>CAVQTI010000001.1:0-5000 GCA_963716405.1 uncultured Acidobacteriota bacterium
CCTGGCTGTGGATCGAGCCCGAACTGAAGGATTGACACGTGTGGTGCGGGCGCCCTCGCCCGCAGCCTTTGACTTTGCTGGCACTGTCCAAAGAACCGTGAACAGCGGGCAAAATGGCAGACTTTAATTGCCGACTCCGGCTTTCGCGGGCGAGGGCGCCCGCGCCACATTTGAACATTAAAAAAAACCGGCAACGACCTACTCTCCCACACCCGTGTGGCGCGGGCGCCCTCGCCCGCGGCCTTTGACTTTGCCGGCACTGTCCAAAGAACCGTTAACAGCGGCCAAAATGGCAGACTTTAATTGCCGACTCCGGCTTTCGCGGGCGAGGGCGCCCGCGCCACATTCAAACATTCAAAAAACTGGCAACGACCTACTCACCCACACACTTTCGCGTGCTAGGTCGGCCGTTGGAAACGCTAATGCAAGCTCAACGCAGCTTTTACTTGCGCCATCTGTTCTGGCGCAAACAGCAAGTTAAGATCTCCATAGACCTGCGATCGCGATTGAGACACAGTTGCAAAAACAATCATGCGCTGCCCGGCCCGAATTGGCGGGTCCGGCAGGTTGAAACAAGCGCCGAAGTGCACGATTATCTTCTTATCTGTCCACTCGCCGTGCAGAACTTGCTCAAGGTCATAGTTGATGGGAAAAATCGGCTGTACCTTGCAGACGATTGGTTCTTGCAGATGAGGAACCGGCTCACGCGCCGTTCCCACAAACACAACCACGCGATTGTTATGATACGGGCGACCGTGATGACGCATGTACCGTGAAATCCTGTTCTTCAGATCTGCATTGAGAAATGTTTGTGCCTTCTGCAAATTCGCCGGGGTCGCTGGCAGGATCAACTCCTTCTGGCTCGTCCAGGAGTCTTTGCCGGAAGGCACGGCAAGCACCAGAAGCTCATCCTGGGAAGAAAAACCGCTCCCAAAACGGCCGCATTTCGGATACGCCACCTTTACCCGATTGGGCGGAGCGAACCCAAATAGAACCGTTTCCACCGAATAAGTGATGGTCTGCCCGCTGGGAGTTGCGCAAGGTAATCGGCCGGCATCCGTTTCAGCGATCCGGCCCACAAAGAGCGAGGGAGAACCGCCTTGACGCAGTGCCACCTGTGCCGCCTGCAAGAAGTCGGCAATCCGCTCGTCGGACGCCGCAGCTTCATGCCCGGCAATCGCCATCCCAGCGCAACATGCACACACGAGAAGCCGAATCCGCATGCTATGTGAAGACACGCAGTTAGTTCCTCCCTCAAAGGAAAAGGCCACGCTCATTTCTGAACGTGGCCTTTATTTTATGCCGGCAACGACCTACTCTCCCACACCCGTGTGGCGCGGGCGCCCTCGCCCGCGAAAGGCCGGCGGCAGGAAACTACATTCTCCGGACGAATACTGACTAAATAATTCCAGAGGCTCACCACTGCCCCACTTCCCAGAACGACCAGGGCAAAAGCAGCGGGCGTGGGCGCCCGCTCCACACATTTCCACCCCACATGCCATCAGCAAAAAGGAAAAGGCCAATCTGATTTCTCAGACTGGCCTTTATTTAATGCCGGCAACGACCTACTCTCCCACACACTTTCGCGTGCAGTACAATCGGCCCTGCGGGGCTTAACTTCCGTGTTCGGGATGGGAACGGGTGGAGCCCCCGCGGTAAGATCACCGACAAATCGTAGCAGCGGTCGTTAGTCTTTGGCCGCTCGTCGTTGGCCAAAAACCTCGCTGCAAACTTTCAAAGATCGTGAGGACGAAACCTCACAACTGAATAGATTGGACTTTCTGACAGCTAAGAGCTGAAAGCTGATAGCTGTCTTTCATTACTTCGGCTTTTATCGGCGTACAGCCGAAGGTCATTTTGCATTTTCTCTCCGCCCAGTTTCTGGCGGGAGAAAACTCTCGCGATCGTTTGATCCAGGTTCGGACCAACGACCGACGACGAATGACCAACGACTGCTATTCCGAGTAAATTTTATGGTCAAGCCGAACGGGCGATTAGTGCGGGTAAGCTTCACACATTACTGCGCTTTCACTTCCCGTCTATCAACCAGGTAGTCTTCCTGGGCCCTTCTTATCCCTTACGGGTTGGGAGATCTCATCTCGAGGAGTGCTTCCCGCTTATATGCATTCAGCGGTTATCACTACCGAACTTCGCTACCCAGCTATGCCGTTGGCACGACAGCTGGAACACAAGAGGTTCGTCCATCCCGGTCCTCTCGTACTAAGGACAGGTCCTCTCAAATCTCCTGCGCCCACAACAGATAGGGACCGAACTGTCTCGCGACGTTCTGAACCCAGCTCACGTACCGCTTTAATAGGCGAACAGCCTAACCCTTGGAACCTTCTACAGCTCCAGGATGCGATGAGCCGACATCGAGGTGCCAAACCGGAGCGTCGATATGAACTCTTGGCTCCGATCAGCCTGTTATCCCCGGCGTACCTTTTATCCGTTGAGCGATGGCCCTTCCATGCAGAACCACCGGATCACTAACGCCTACTTTCGTACCTGCTCGACTTGTAGGTCTCGCAGTCAACCACGCTTATGCGTTTGCACTCGTCGGCTGATTTCCAAACAGCCTGAGCGTAGCTTCGCGCGCCTCCGTTACTGTTTAGGAGGCGACCGCCCCAGTCAAACTACCCGCCTTACTATGTCCTTCTCCCGGTTCACGGGAGTAAGTTAGAACCACAGAACTCGCAGGGTGGTATCTCACCGGTGGCTCCTCCAAGCCCGAGAGCCTGGAATCAAAGCCTCCCACCTATCCTGCGCAGCAAGTGCCATAGTTCATAGTAAAGGTGTAGTAAAGGTGCACGGGGTCTTTCCGTCTAGTTGCGGGCAACCGGCATCTTCACCGGCACTACAAGTTCGCCGTGTCACTCATTAAGACAGTCGCACTTTCGTTACGCCATTCGTGCAGGTCGGAACTTACCCGACAAGGAATTTCGCTACCTTAGGACCGTTATAGTTACGGCCGCCGTTCACTGGGGCTTCAGTTCGAAGCTTCACCTTGCGGTTGACCTCTCCCTTTAACCTTCCAGCACCGGGCAGGCGTCAGCCCCTATACGTCGTTTTCGACTTTGCAGAGACCTGTGTTTTTGTTAAACAGTCGCAGTGCGCATTTCTCTGCGGCCGCTTCGGGCTTTGACACCCTAATGCGGCACCCCTTCTCCCGAAGTTACGGGGTTAATTTGCCGAGTTCCTTAACAAGTGTTCTCACGAGCGCCTTTGGATATTCTCCTCGTCTACCTGTGTCGGTTTGAGGTACGGTTCCCTTACGTTCTCCTTAGAGGTTTTTCTTGGCAGCGTGGAATCGGCAGCTTTCACCCATACGGGTTACTGCTTTGCGTCTCAGTGATAACTTCCTCGCGGATTTGCCTACGAGAAACACCTTACACGCATCGACCGTCATAGCCATAGGACGGCCTGCTTATCCTCCTGCGTCACCCCATCGTGATAACGAACACAAGGGAGGTCCGGAATATTAACCGGATGTCCATCAGCTACGCCTTTCGGCCTCGCCTTAGGGACCGCCTGACCCTGAGCGGATTAACCTTTCTCAGGAAACCTTAGACTTTCGGCGCGGAGGGTTCCCACCTCCGTTATCGCTACTTATGCCGGCAGGGTCTCTTCTCAACCGTCCACCAGTCTTTTCAGTCTAGCTTCAAACTGTTGAGAATGCTCTCCTACCACGCATGGCTGTTACACGATGCATTCGCTGCTTCGGTACCAAGCTTGAGCCCCGTTATATTGTCGGCACCGGACCGCTTGACCAGTGAGCTATTACGCTTTCTTTAAAGGATGGCTGCTTCTAAGCCAACCTCCTGGCTGTCTGGGCGTTCCGACTTCCTTTCCCACTTAGCTTGGATTTGGGGACCTTAGCAGGCGATCTGGACTGTTTTCCTCTCGACGACGAAGCTTAGCCCCCGCCGTCTGACTCCCGGATTGGTTGTTCAATGGCATTCTGAGTTTCGTTGGGTTCTGTAAGCTGGAAAGCCCCATAGCCCATCGAGTACTTTACCACCACGACAAATCATCCGAGGCTAGCCCTAAAGCTATTTCGGAGAGAACGAGCTATCACGGAATTTGATTAGCCTTTCACCCCTACCCTCAGCTCATCGGAGCTTTTTTCAACAAACACCCGTTCGGCCCTCCAGTAGGTTTTACCCTACTTTCAGCCTGGCCAAGGGTAGATCATCCCGCTTCGCGTCTATTCCTGCCAACTGATTCGCCCTATTAGGACTCGCTTTCGCTACGGCTCGCTTTCGCTTAACCTTGCTGACAAGAATAACTAGCCGGCTCATTATGCAATAGGCACGCGGTCAGACTTTCGGCTTACGCCGCATAGTCCTCCCACCGTTTGTAGGCACACGGTTTCAGGTACTATTTCACTCCCCTCGCAGGGGTTCTTTTCGCCTTTCCCTCACGGTACTGGTTCACTATCGGTCAGAAGCTAGTATTTAGCCTTACGGAATGGTCTCCGTAGCTTCCCACAGGGTTTCTCGTGCCCCGCGGTACTCAGGTATCGACTTCGAGTCCAGTTCGTTTTCGTCTACGTGGCTATCACACTCTATGGCCCCTCTTTCCAGAGGGCTTCGACTAACGACTGGATTGGTAACTCTACTATTGTCGACCCTACAACCCCAGTAACACCCGAGGGTGGTACTGGTTTAGGCTGTTGCGATTTCGCTCGCCACTACTTTCGCAATCGAGGTTTCTTTCTTTTCCTCCAGGTACTGAGATGGTTCACTTCCCTGGGTTCGCTCGTACCCGACTATGGATTCATCGGGCCGTACATGGGTTTTACCCACGTGGGTTTCCCCATTCGGAAATCTCCGGATCAATGCCTGCTTGCGGCTCCCCGAGGCTTATCGCAGCTTGCCACGTCCTTCATCGCCTGCTTCTGCCAAGGCATCCACCATGCGCCCTTAGTAGCTTGACCATAAAATTTACTCGACACACGGCAGCTTGCTCTCGCCGCGATGAGCAACTTTTCAATTGTCATC
>CAVQTI010000001.1:10000-130731 GCA_963716405.1 uncultured Acidobacteriota bacterium
CGGTTTCTAGCGATGGCAGGCGAGTGTATGCGCTGGTCAGCGGTAGCAAGAAGCCGGGGCTTTATCGCTCGGACGATGGCGGGAACACTTGGACGCTGCAGAATGAGGACAAGCGGCTGACCAGCCGGGCCTGGTACTTCGGAAATATCACCGTCGATCCGAATAATGCGGACGTGATTTATATGCCGAACGTCGCGCTCTATCGCTCGGAGGATGGCGGCAAGACTGTTTCGATTGTGCGCGGGGCGCCGGGCGGGGACGATTATCACCAGATATGGATTGATCCGAAGGATTCTGCGCGGATGATTCTCGGGACCGATCAGGGTGCGACTATCAGCGTGGATTATGGGGAGACTTGGAGCAGTTGGTACAACCAGCCGACGGCGCAGTTTTATCACGTGATCACGGACGATCAGTTTCCTTATGTGGTTTATGGGACGCAGCAGGATACGGGAAGCGCGGCGGTGCGGAGCCGCGGCGATTCGGGGTTGATCACGCCTCGCGACTGGTCTCCGACGGGCGGCAGCGAGAGTGGGTACATTGCGATTGATCCGAAGGATCCGAACATTGTTTATCTGAGCGGGACTTATGGGGATGTTAGCCGGTTTGACCGGAGGACTTCTTTTAGTCAGGACATTACGCCTTGGCCTGCGCTTAATTTTGGCGTGGAGGTAAATATTCGGAAGTATCGCGATCCTTGGACGCCGGTTTTGGTTATGTCTCCGTTTGATAAGAAGACGCTCTACCTAGGCACGCAGTACGTGATGAAGACGCTGGATGGCGGGCTGCATTGGGAGACGATCTCGCCGGATTTGACGGGAGCGACGCAGCTGAAAAAGGCGGAGGGTCCGGCGACGGTAGAGAACTCGAAGCAGCGCGGGTATGGCGTGGTTTATACGATTGCGCCGTCTGGGCTGGATGGAAATTTGATTTGGGCGGGCAGCGATACGGGGCTAATTCATGTTACACGCGATGGCGGGAAAAATTGGAAAGACGTTACGCCGCACGGGCTTGGGGATTGGAGCAAAATTTCGCTGATTGAGGCTTCACATTTTGATCCGGCGGAAGCTTATGCGGCGGTGGATCGGCATCGTTTGGATGATCAGAAACCTTATCTCTATCGGACTCGCGATTTTGGGGCTACGTGGCAGCCAATTACGGATGGCATTGGCGCGTCGGCATTTTTGCGGGCGGTGCGCGAAGATCCGCAGAGCCGTGGATTACTTTTTGCTGGAACCGAGCTCGGGGCTTACGTTTCATTCGACGACGGCGATCACTGGCAATCGCTGCAACTGAATCTTCCCACAGTTTCTGTGCAGGACATGGTCATTCATGGAGATGATCTGGTGGCTGCGACCCATGGGCGGGCGTTCTGGATTCTTGATGACATAACGCCACTGCGGCAAGTGCATGATGCGGTGACGGCTGGAGGTTCGTGGTTTTACCGGCCAGCGACGGCCGTGCGGGTTGACCACGATAGTTTTCTTGGGTCTCCGTTGCCGCCAGAGGAGCCGACTGCGAAAAACCCTCCTGATGGAGCTGTTATTGACTATTACTTGGCGAGCGGCGCGCAACACATCAAGCTTGAGATTTTTGATGAGAAGCAAAAGCTGGTGCGCAGCTTTTCTTCTGATGAGGTCAGGGAGCAGAAACCTTCTTTGCGTCCTATCGCTGAGCGCTGGTTGCCGAAGCCGGAGATTCTTGAGACTGCCGCGGGCATGCATCGCTTTGTATGGAATTTAGCTTGGGGAAACCCCGGGGGAGACGCCGCAGGGCCGCCTAACGGAGATGAATATCGGACTTTGCGGAGTCCCCGTGCTGTACCTGGGACTTACCAGGTGCGTCTGACGATTGATGGCAAGACATTTTCTCAGCCGCTGAAGCTGGTTATGGACCCGCGATCGTCCGCGACTGCTCGCGATCTTGAAGAGCAGCTGAGGTTGGGACTGGAGATTTTCGCCGAAGCTGTCAGTAGCCGGAAGGTTTTGTCCGAGATCAAGGCGGTGCAGAAACAATTGACTGAGTTGGAGCCAAAGCTTGATGGTCATGCGGATTTGAAATCGGCGGTTCTGCAACTCGAAAGTGAAATCCAAAAAATACTGGCCGGGAGTGATGATGCGTCGGCTAAAACCGAGGGGTCTGGAAGGTGCGAGCACGGGGTTGGCTTCCGCGTTAGCGGTGGTGGAGAGCAGCGATCGGCCGGTGCCTTCGCAGGCCGTTGCTCTGTATCGCGAATCGGCTGAGGCGCTGAAGGTGCGCGTCGCTGAATGGAATCACGTGAAGACAAACTGGCTGCCGCAACTCAATCGACACTTGCAGCAGAATGATTTGGTTCCGATTGCGTTCACTGATTAGTTTGAAAAACTCAATCTGCCGGAAGTGTATGCGTGAGAAGTAATCTTTCGCCCCGCTGGGGCTCGTCGGCTTCCGACTTTTACCCACGGCTTTCGAGGTTGCTACGAACTGGTACCGTCCGCTAAAAGCGAACTCGGTTGTTCCACTTTCGCTTTCCCCGCACTGCCTTGCCGGGCTATCGCATATCGCCGCTACGCGGCTGGAGCAGAGTTTGCCTCACCGTAACTGCGTTTGATCGAGTTTCGTAACAGCGTCTTTCGCCGCCCCGAATAATTGCTGAAGTACTCATGCCAACCTCGATGAGCGTACGAAAGTTAAATTAACTTTACAAAGCGTTTACATTTGAACCGGCGGAAAAGGAATAAAATGTGTCATATCTCGTTTGGTGATTTGAGCCGATAATCGCAGTGCCAGTTTCATATCTCGTAAAAACGGCGAGACATGGGCACCCGCGATGCAGCGGGAGTATCGTCCACGCGAGGTACAGCAAGCTTGGCGGCTGCCGAGCAAATCTTACTTGGTGACCGCAACTTAAAAACATCTCCTGTGTTTAATCGAGCGAACCCGTGCCGGCCTTGCGCATTACAGAAAATGGAGTGAGTCTCTCATGAAAACAGACTGTCGAATCTCACGAATGTCATGGACATGTGTTGCACTTTTGGTCTTGGTGTTTTCGCTCCCGGCGTTGGCCGCGTTAGGTGGCGACGTCAGCTCGGTTCAACAAGACAAGGCGCAGATGAAGGGAACGCTGAAGACCACGCAAGCGGCGGCTTACACAGTCCATGAGATCACGGCTCCAGGCAACATCGTGATAAAGGAGTATGTATCGCCGGCGGGGAAGGTTTTTGCCGTTACTTGGCATGGACAATTTATTCCCAACATGCAGCAGCTTCTGGGAACATATTTCAACCAGTTTGCGGCAGCGGCGAAGGCGCAAAGGGAAAGCGGTCCCGGCCACCGCCCAGTGACTATCAATCAACCCGGCTTAGTGTTTCACAATGGCGGGCACATGCGTTCGTACTTTGGCAAAGCGTACGTCCCGACGATGTTGCCGCAGGGCGTTACCAAGGATGAAATCCAATGAGGAGAATAACGGTGCGCAGCATTCTGATGTTACTTGTAGTGGGTACCTTCGGTTTCCTGACAGCTTGCGGCGGCAGCGAAGGCAGCACACCGGTGGGCGTGCCGACGCCACCGCCTGCCGGGCAAAATGTTGTGCCCATCGCAGTGAACGGCGGCCCGATGGTACGCTACCCCGAACGGTGCATTTGTCAGCGTGAATGTCTGCGTTCCCGGCACCTCCACTTGTCAGACGATCGATGACGTCCTAGTGGATACGGGATCATTCGGGCTGCGCCTTTTAGCTTCGCAGGTTACCATTCCTCACTCCGCTTACCGATCGCAACGGCATCACCCTGAACGATTGCGCCCAGTTCCACGACAATAGCTTTCTTTGGGGAACAGTCGCTCCGGTCGACGTCAAGATGGCGAGTGAAGTGGCGAGTGCAACGTTCGATTCAACTCATCGCAACGCCAACCGCGTACTCGATTCCTCCGGTTGCTGCACAAGCAGCAACGGCACAGGCTGAACGAAGACACCCAGATGCGCTGGGCGCAAATGGCATTCTGGGCGTGGGTCCGGAACCCTTTGATTGCGGCGCGGCTTGCGATCCGCTAACGGTCGCGACTAACGGGCAACCCCCGCTTCCGTATTTCTCTTGCTCAACGGCTGCCGGCTGCACCCGGTTCCTGTTTCTTGCGGCAGCTTTTGCGGGGACACCAGCTTTTCGAATCAACAGGTGACCAACCCTGTATTCAACTTTAGCGGGGACAACAACGGCGTCATTATCCAGCTTCCGAGCAGTCGCGGACGCGGCCGCTACCGTTAGCGGCAGCATGATTTTTGGCATCGGCACGCAGTCCAACAACGCGCTGGGTACGGCCACCGTGTTTACGTTTGAGCCTAACACGGACAACTTTACGACCACGTATAAGGGCCAGGCCTACAGCAACAGTTTCATTGACAGCGGTTCGAATGGGCTTTTCTTTCCGGACGCCACCATACCGGTCTGTCCCACGACGCCAGTTGATCTGTCCTCGTTTTACTGTCCACCGTCAAATTTGTCCGGTCTCACTGCGATTAATACGGGGCGAATGGTGCGACAAATACGGTAACCTTTGGAGTAGATAATGCTCAGACCCTGCTCCACAATGACTTCCCACCGCATTTTGCCCTCAGCAATTGGCCGGGCCGCTCACCGGACAGCTTCGATTGGGGTTGCCATTCTTCTACGGCCGTAACGTGTATACCGCGATCGACAACGGGCGACCATCACTAACGTTGCAACCGGACCTTTCTGGGCGTATTAGTTAAATGTGAGTACTCGCAGTGAACTTCGGGTAGACCGAGGTTCACTGGGTTTCATCCCGCGACATTGCTGTCTATCTGATCCGCAGGCTCTGCCATTCTCCTCACGCGATCCAGTTGCAGCTAGGGTACCGCCCGCTCGCCCCCACTTCCGGGTTGGTGCATCGTTCTGTTCCGATTACACTATCCGCCATGAAGAACTTTGAGAATCTTACGCAACGCGAGATTCTGGCGTTGGCTATTTCCCTAGAAGAAGAAGATGAACGCATTTTCGCGGATTTCGCGGAAGGATTGCGGCAGGATTTTCCCGCGTCGGCGGCGGTGTTTGAAGGCATGCAAGCCGAAGAGTCAGGACACCGGCGAAGATTGATTGAGTTGTACCAGCAAAAATTTGGCGAACACATTCCCTTGATTCGGCGGCAGGATGTAAAAGGTTTTGTGCAGCGGACGCCGGTGTGGCTGGCGCGGCCGCTGGGCCTCGACATTGTGCGCAAGGAAGCCAGTGCGATTGAGGTTGAGACTCGCAGATTTTACGAAAAAGCCGCAGGGCGAACTGAAGACGCGAGCATTCGCCAGTTGCTCGACGATCTGGCACAGGAAGAGCGGGCGCACGAAGACCGCGCGCAGGAACTTAAGGAAGAAGAATTGCGGCCTGACGTGAAGGCTGACGAAGAGCATGCGCGGCGGCGGCTTTTCGTGTTGCAGATTGTGCAACCGGGGCTGGCGGGATTGATGGACGGGTCGGTATCAACGCTCGCGCCGGTGTTTGCCGCGGCGTTTGCTACGCGTAATCCGTGGGACGCGTTTCTGGTTGGCATGGCCGCGTCGCTCGGGGCGGGCATCAGCATGGGATTTGCCGAGGCGCTTTCGGACGATGGAAGCCTTACCGGGCGCGGGCATCCGTGGGTGCGGGGATTGATCTGCGGCGCTATGACCGCTCTGGGTGGGGTGGGCCACACTTTGCCGTTCTTGATGCCGAGCTTTCGCATGGCGCTGGCGCTGGCTTGTGTGGTAGTGGTGATCGAACTCGGTGTCATCACGTGGATTCGGCATCGCTATATGGACACGCCTACAGTTTCCGCGGCACTGCAGGTGGCGTTAGGTGGCGCGCTGGTCTTTATTACTGGTGTGTTGATTGGCAGTTCGTAGCTTTATTCGTCTTTCACTAGCCAGTCCAGGGCTTCTTCGCGGGTTTTGAAAGTCGGCAATTCCCGCTGAGAAAAAAGTTTGATGTGTTCGTAGAACACGCGCGGCAAGTTTTCTGTTCCGACCCACGCTGATTTTTTGAGGTGAGGACGATCGAAGACTGCGCTCTCTTTCATGCTGGTGATGGCTTCGCGATCGAACTCGGATCCGGTGAAATCTGCGAGCAGCAGGACGGATTCCCGGGGCTGGGTCATTACATGATGAGGAACGACGCGGGTAACTTTGAGGACTTCCGCGGGCGAACAGTGGGAAATATCCACGAGTAGAATCTTCTTGCCCTTATGCACGATGAAGCGAATGCGGTCATCCATAGGCAGTTCGGAGCCGGATTTTTAACGGGGCCGATATGGCGGGTTATACACCTCGGCGGGTGCGACGTCCAGTGTTTGGATGCTCACCACACCACCTTAAGCCCCGGGTAGAGCCTGAATTTTTCGTCGGGTGTGACGACCGGAATGCGGGGAACTTTCCGTTTCGTCGTCCGTCATCGGTTTCCACCAATTCGGATCGAGGATTTTGATTTTTCCTTTTAGCGTTCCCAGCGTGCGCTTTTGCGGCTGGTTTCTTGGTGCGGACGATTGTACTACCGGACGCCGCGCCAGATGGTTACTGGTTCGCCATCTTCGGCGGCTTTGGTCGTTCGGGAAGGTTGTTCTTGCCGTCGGCGACGCTGACTTGCATTTCAATATGATGACCATCATTAGATAGCTATGTCAAAGGGAGCGCCTAGCGGAGCATTGATTCGACTACCCCGTAGGCCTCGCTCAGTGCGGCGTCGAGGGCTTCGGGGTCTTTGCCGCCGGCCTCGGCCAGATCGGGACGGCCGCCGCCTTTGCCGCCGACTTTCTCTGCTACTTTGCCAATGACCTTGCCAGCTTGGATTTTCTGCGTCAGGTCTTTGGTGACGCCCACGATCAGTGCCACATTGCCGTTTGTGGCCGAGCCTAGCACGACTACGCCGGAACCGAGTTTGTCGCGGAGTTGGTCGACCAGAGTACGCATCTGCGCGCGTTCGAGATTGTCCACGCGGTGGGCGAGCACTTTGACGCCGTGGACGTCTTTGATTTTGTCGGTGACCGAGGCGACTGTCGATGAAGCCGACTTCATGCGGGCCTGATCGAGTTCGCGCTGCAGGCGCTTGATTTCGGAATCTTTTTTGTCGAGTTCGAGCTTCAGGGCCTCGGCGGGAGATGCCGGTTCATCCGGAGACGAGGGTGCCCCATCCTTTCGCGTTTTTTGCGAAAGGGTGGGACCGACGAAGCTTGCTACGACGCTTTCCAGTTGATGGTCCTGACGGAAATGCTTGAGCGAACCTTCGCCGGTGACAGCTTCGATGCGCCGGACTCCGGAGGAGACGCTGCCTTCTTTCAGAACTTTGATCAGGCCGATTTCTCCGGTGGCGGCGGTGTGCGTGCCGCCGCAGAGTTCGGTGGAGAAGTCTCCGATTTTGATTACGCGGACGCGGTCGCCGTATTTTTCTCCGAACAGCGCCATGGCTTTGTATTCGTTGATGGCGACGTCGATGGGTACGTTTTCGATGACTTCGACTTTTTCGTTGCGGAGGACTTCTTTGTTGATCAGGTCTTCGATGTCTTGCAGTTCTTCGTCGGCTACGCCGGTGAAGTGCGAGAAATCGAAGCGCAGATGATTGGGTGCGACCAGCGATCCTGCCTGCTTCACGTGCTTGCCCAGAACTTCGCGCAGGCCGGCTTGCAGCAGGTGCGTGGCCGTGTGGTTGCGCATGGTGGACTCGCGGATGTCGGCGTTAACGACGGCATCGACTTTGTCGCCGACGCGGATTGGTTGCTTGGCGATGACCTGATGCGCGCGGACGCCTTGGATCGGAGCGTAGCAGCCTTTCACTTCGGCGACGATGGTGTTGTGATCGTCGGAGTAGAACCATCCGCGGTCGCCGACCTGGCCGCCGGATTCGGCGTAGAACGGCGTGTGATCGAGGATGATTTCGCCTTCGTCGCCGGGCTTGAGTTGCTGCGCGCCTTGGCCGTTGTGGATTATGGCGAGCACTTCGCAGCTGTCGGAGCGAGTTTGGCGGTAGCCTTCGAATTCTGATTTCGGAAGCTGCTGGTAGGCAGGGTTGGCGGTTTGCTTGGCTGCGCCTTTCCAGGAGGCGCGAGCGCGCTCGCGCTGCTCGGTCATGGCACGGTCGAAGCCGGCTTGATCGAATTCGATGCCTTGATCGCGGGCCGCATCTTGCATGAAATCGAGCGGCATTCCGAAGGTGTCGTAGAGCTTGAAAGCGCGTCTCCTGAGCCAGGATAAGTGCAATGTCTTGCGTCGAACGACCCAATGCGACGTCTTCGCCTAACGTCCTCTCCAGATTGCCTGCAGTAACGCCATTCGAGCTCAGATCGTGATTCTTAGCTATCAAGACGATCGTCCTTCAATCTTTCAAGGCCAGGTCCAGTGTGTGCGCAAACCGCGTCTCTTCGCCAGTAAACTTCGCAACGCGATCCGCGGTCTCTTTTAGTTCCGGGTAGGCATCCTGCATCAGATCGCGAACTGCGAAGACCATCTCGTGCAGGAATGGCTTCGTCTGGCCGAGCAGGCGTCCGTGGGTGATTGCGCGGCGGATGATTTTTCGCAGCACGTAGCCGCGGCCTTCGTTTGAGGGCAGCACTCCATCGGAGATGAGAAACGTTGCTGCGCGCGAGTGGTCGGCGATCACTCGCAAGCGAGGCTGCAGACTTGTGGCCGGCTTCTGCCGAGCTTTGCTCGGCCCGGACGGGCGAGGCGCCCGTCCCCACATATGCAGTGGCGGTTCCTGTCAGTTCTGCGGCTCGCTTTATTAGCGGGGTGAACAGGTCTGTTTCGTAGTTTGAAATTACGCCTTGCAGGACCGCCGTCACTCGCTCCAAGCCCATGCCCGTGTCGATCGAGGGCTTTGGCAGCGGGTTCAGCTTGCCGCTGCTGTCGCGGTCGAATTGCATGAAGACCAGGTTCCAGATTTCTACGTAGCGGCCGCAGTCGCAGGTGAAGGCGCAATCGGTGTGGCCTTGTTCGCTGGCTGCCGGGCCCATGTCGTAGTGAATTTCGCTGCAGGGGCCGCAGGGGCCGGTGTCGCCCATTTGCCAGAAATTGTCTTTCAGGCCCATCTCGAAGATGCGGTCTTTCGGTACTCCTTGCGCTGCCCACAGGTCATAGGCTTCGGCGTCGCGCGGCATGCCACCTTCGCCGTTAAAGACCGTCACGTAGAGTTTGTTTTTGTCGATCCCGAACCAGTCCTTCGAGGTGATCAGCTCCCAGGCGTAGGCGATGGCGTCTTTTTTGAAGTAGTCGCCGAAGGAAAAATTGCCCAGCATTTCGAAGAACGTGTGATGGCGGTTGGTGAAGCCGACATTTTCGAGGTCGTTATGTTTGCCGCCGGCGCGGACGCATTTTTGCGAAGTTGTGGCGCGGTTGTAGTCGCGCGTTTCGAGGCCGAGGAAGACGTCTTTGAACTGATTCATCCCGGCGTTGGTGAAGAGCAGCGTGGGGTCGTTCGCCGGGACGAGCGAGGACGAGTGGACCTCTTTGTGTCCGCGCTGGACGAAATAGTCCAGGAATTTACGGCGAATTTGCGGAGCCAGTCAGCATTTGCTGGGATTTAATCAGTGACAGTTTGATTTTAGCATCCGTGGAATTGGTGCTGGTCGGTTTGAAGTTGTTCACGCTAGATTCCTCGCCCCGCTGGTGAAAACGCGGGGCTTCGGAATGACCCCTCGCTTTTCTAGCGACAAAAAGAAATGCCGCCAGCTTTTGACTGACGGCTTAAACCGCTGCCGAGCTTTCGCTCGGCCTGGACGGGCGAGGCGCCCGTCCCTACACGATTTTTTCTAGTTTCCGTACAGCAGCACGCCTTCGGTTTCCTTCGAGTCCACCGGGCGATAGAACAGCTTGTTATCCCCGAGGAAGACCTCGATGAACGCGGGCCGGGTTGCGATCGTGCCCTGGATCAGCGCCTCCGACAGCGGGTCTTCGATGTATTTCTGCAACGCTCGGCGCAGCGGACGCGCGCCGTAGCTGCGATCCACCAGCGTTTGGCTGAGGATCCACTTCTTGGCTTCGTCCGTCACCGTGACCGTGATCGCTTTCTGCGCCAGGTTCTGGTTCAGTTGGCTGACCATGAGTTCGAGAATCTGGATCAGATCGCCTTCGCTCAGAGCGCTGAACAGGATGATTTCGTCCAGGCGGTTGAGGAACTCTGGATTGAAGGTGCGCTTGACTTCGTTCTTCACCAGGTCTTCGACCTTTTCCGAGATCATGTCTTCCTTGCTCGACTGGAAGCCCAGACCTTCGCGGCGTCTGCAAGTGACGCGCGCCGATGTTCGAGGTCATGATGATGATGGTGTTCTTGAAGTCCACCGTGTTGCCCAGGCCGTCGGTGAGCTGTCCGTCTTCAAATACCTGCAACAGGATGTTGAAGACATCCGGATGCGCTTTCTCGATTTCGTCCAGCAGGACGACCGAATAGGGCGCGCGCTTCACGCGCTCGGTGAGCTGACCGCCTTCTTCGTAGCCGACGTATCCCGGAGGCGAGCCGATCAGCTTCGAGACCGAATGCTTCTCCATGAATTCCGACATATCGAAGCGGACCAGCGATTTCTCGCTGCCGAACATGAACTGCGCCAGGGTGCGAGCGACTTCGGTCTTGCCGACGCCGGTGGGACCGAGGAACAGGAACGAACCGATGGGCCGGTTCGGGCTCTTCAGGCCGGCGCGGCTGCGGCGAATGGCGCGGGCCAGCGCGCCGATGGCTTTGTCCTGGAGATGATGCGCTTGTGCAGCTCTTCTTCGATGCGCAGCAGCTTCTGGCGTTTCTTCTTCCTTGATCGACGTGACGGGCACGCCGGTCCAGCGCGAGACCACGTCTTCGATGTCTTCGCGGCCGACGACGCCGGTGGAGGATTCGTCCAGATGATATTTTTCGCGAAGAGCGCGCAGGTTCTCGCGCTCTTTGCGTTCCTCGTCCGAATAGAAACGGGCCTTCTCGAACTCGTGGTTCGCGATGGCGTTTTCCATGCGGTGGACGATGAACTTGATCCGCTTCTGCACCTCGGTGATTTCCTCGGGCAGCGAAGTCTGGCGCAGCTTTACGCGCGCGCCGGCTTCGTCGATCAGGTCGATGGCCTTGTCCGGCAGGAAGCGGTCCGGAATGTAGCGGTTCGAGTGCGATACCGCGAAGTTGATGGCGTCGTCGGTGTAGGTGACGGCGTGAAACTTCTCGTAGCGGTCTTTGATTCCGAACAGAATCTTGATGGCGTCGGCTTCGTTCGGCGGCGGAACTTTTACCGCCTGGAAGCGGCGTTCGAGCGAGCGGTCTTTTTCGATCGACTTGCGATATTCGCCGGCGTGGTTGCGCCGATGCACTGAATTTCGCCGCGCGACAGCGCCGGCTTCAGAATGTTGGCGGCATCGAGCGAGCCTTCCGCCGATCCCGCGCCGACCAGCGTGTGCAGCTCGTCGATGAAGATGATGGAGTTCTGCGACTCCATCAATTCTTTCATGATGGTCTTCAGGCGCTCTTCGAACTGGCCGCGATACTTGGTGCCGGCGACGATCAGCGAAAGATCGAGCGCCAGAATGCGCTTGTCGGCGAGGAACGACGGAACTTCGCCGTCGGCGATGCGCTGCGCCAGGCCTTCGACGATGGCGGTCTTGCCCACGCCGGGCTCGCCGATCAGCACCGGATTGTTCTTGGTGCGGCGGCAGAGAATCTGAACGACGCGTTCGAGTTCGCCATCGCGTCCGACCAGCGGATCAAGCTGAGTTGTCCATCGCGGCCTGGGTCAGGTCGCGCGAAAACTCGCTCAGCAGCGAAGACTCACGCTGACGCTGCGGCTGAGCTTTTTCCTGGCTGGTGCGAGCCAGTTCTTCGCGAATGGTCGAAAGCCGCAGGCCGCGCTCGTGCAGAATTTCAGCGGCAAAGCACTTTTCTTCGCGCAGCAGACCCAACAGCAGATGCTCGGTGCCAATGTGCTTGTGGGACAGCCGTTCCGCCTCTTCGGCGGCATAGGCCAGCACCCGCTTGCATTCGTTGCTCAGCGGCAGGTCCACCGAGGTGGAAACCTTCTCCCGAATGGTGGTGTGACCTTCGATCTGTTTGCGGATGGATTCGACCGAAGCATGGGAGCGCAGAAAGCGGTTGGTCAGGGCTTTATCTTCGCGCAGAAGTCCCAGCAGCAGATGTTCTGTCTCAATGTAAGGAGACCCGAACTGGCTGGCTTCGTAGCGCGCGAAAAAGATGACGCGCCTTGCCTTTTCCGTATAGCGTTCAAACATATGGCCTTCTCCCCAGAGTTCTCGGGAAGCTTTGTGGGTCAATCTTGCGGCCCTGCTCCTCGGAATCTCCCTGACCCTCAGTTAATGGTGCAATCGACGTGCCAACCGCTACACCTTTATATCGCGGGTTTGGCGCGCAATTATCAGTTACCAAAGACACTTACTTGTCGTTTCTCGGCAAGGGATTGCAACTTTCCCGCTTGCCCGACTGGCGGCGCTTTCAGCTGCCATCCTTTCTGTTATCTCTTTTATCATTCCGACACGTCGTGCGACAAAAGTCAATTGCCTCTAGGTGCCACTTTTAACACTCACCCCAGCAAATCGAAGATCGCCTGGCCATGCTAGTTCTTATGCCGGCAGCGTCTCCGGCGCTACTTCTTCAATTCTTCCCTGCTGCAACCGCAAGACGCGCTGACATCGGCGCGCAAACGCGAAGTTGTGGGTAGCGATAAGGGAAGTCAACTGGTAATCGCGATGCAACCTGGCGATCAGCTCGAAAACCGAATCCGCGGTGCGGCTATCGAGATCCCCGGTTGGCTCGTCGGCTAGCAGAAGTTTGGGTTTGGTGATCAAAGCTCGCGCCAGAGCAACCCGTTGTTGCTCACCGCCTGAAAGCTCGCCCGAACGATGATGTGACCGCTGGTCCAAACCAACCTCACCCAACCATCGCGAAGCTTCTGCCTGCACCTCTGACCATGATCGACCTCGAAGCAGCAATGGCATCGCCACATTCTCCAGCGCCGTAAACTCGGGCAGCAGGTAGTGGAATTGCCAGACGAAGCCGACTTCGCGGTTACGAAACTCGGCTGCAGCGTTTTCCGAAAGCGAACTCAGTCGCGTGTTGGCGAAGTACACGTCACCCCCGGAAGGTCGATCAAGCGTGCCAACAATGTGCAGCAAGGTACTTTTCCCGGCGCCTGATTCGCCGACGATGGCGAGCATTTCGCCCTTATCAGCCTGAAACGACAAGTTTTCAAAGAGCACCAAATCTGACTTGCCGGACCGGAAGACCTTCTTAAGACCCTCGATCCTTAATAACGGCTCATTACTTAGATGCACTGGTGGTGCTCTCCGTCTCAGGAATGCAGGCTTGCCGGGTACTCATCTACCCGACTCACCCGAGGAAATACCACCAATCATTAAAACACGGCTGCGCCGGAAACGTTTCAACTAACGTTTCTACAAGAAACTGTAATTTACTAGTTGCGGCGTGGAGGTGACGACCGTTACCGATTTGCGGGCAGCCGGTGAATTGTAGGACGGTGCTGACGGAACCGTTTGGTTGTCCGATTCATGGCCAAAACCGTCACTACTTGGCCCGAATAACGGTTTTTGCCGAAATCATGTTTTCGTATTGATCGTAGACGCGAACTACAACCACGTGCTCGATTTGTCCCGCAGTGCCGTTCTTCGTGTTCGCACACGGAGAACAGGCTGCCGGGACGGGGATGCGGACGTCGTAACTCTCGGTCCGTGAATCTGACAATTGGCCGACCGGCTCAACGAATTGCCACTCACCCGCATCGACCGAATATTCCGCGCGCTTGATGGTTGAGAAATTGTCTACGGCACGGAACGTGACGTGAATCTGATTGCCTTCAACCGAGGCGGCAAGATTTTCGATTTGCGGCGCGGTGGTGTCAACTTCGAACGGCGAGCTTTCTTTCTCCGCAGTCAACGCCTCTCCTGGCGAATGCGAAGGAGCGTCGGAAGCTACAACTTTGATCCTGTATAGGCCATCCGGAAGAAGCGAGGCGTCGAAGGAATAAAACTTTTCCGTCAAGTTGTCTTTCAGTAACAGCCATCGCGAGTCTGCATCGCCGCGATAGTAGACGGAGTACACCATTTGATCGTCGTTATCGTCGTGCACACTCCATTTCACGCCAATAGATTCGCGATCATGCATGGGCGGCGGAGGCGGCGGGTCGAAGTGGGGTTGCTGGCCGGTTGCTCCACCGAGGTCGGGACCCGCGGTCTTGGGCAGTGGCTGGTAGCGCACTCCGGTCTGCACCGTGATGTCGTCAAAATCCGGGGGTACGTTTTTGGGCAGGTAATTGAGCGTGACGCTTTCCAGGCGCGGTGCGGGATTTCCGGCGCGCAGCACAGCTCTCCACTGAATGAATCGTGCTGGAGGGGCGCTGACCGGGCTGTCGTTGTGCAGATCGATTTGTTGCCATGGGCTCCAGTTACGGTCTGGATTGTCGACGTTGCCGCTGCGGGCGAAGAGTTCAACATTACCGGCGCCGCGGAATTCGGCGCGTCCCCAGCGCGAGAAAATATGCGCGTCAAAAACATCGCTCTCGTAACTGCCTTCCGATGCCGGTGTGGCGCTCAGCAGAAATACTTTGCCGAGATTGCTGGTCGATGCGTAAAGGCCGCCGTGAGGAGCCTCGGCAAAGGCGGTCACCTGGGTTGCGCTGGCTTTGATCAGGTCGGTGAATTCGTCTTCTCCGCGAATGGCGAAGACGTGCCCGCGATTTCCCGTGCCGGCCAGCAGGCGGCCGTTCTGATCGAAGGCGAGAGCGTAGACCAGATCTTCGTGCGAGCTCCATAAGCGGCTGGGAGAGCCGTCCGGCGCGATACGATAGATTTCTGAACCGCCGGCTGCGCTTGAACCGGACGATGAAAAGCTGACCGATGGAGGCGACGAACTGGGGGGAGAACTACCGATCACGATCCCGCTTTGGCCGCTGGCCGATGAAGACGGAGAACTTGGAATCGAAATTGGCGCGGAGAAGCTGGGCGCGGCGCTTCCGCCATGCTTTTCGCCGGCTCCGGCGGCGTAGATGTTTCCCATTTTGTCGATGGCCAGCGCGGTGATTTCTTTCTTTGGGAGCGCTGTAGAGTACGAACCCTTCTCCAGCCGGAGAAATTCGGTAGACCAGGCCGCTTCCGTCGGAACCGGCGATCAGATTGCCTTTGGCATCGAGCCGCATTACGCGGATGTGGGCTTCGTCGCTTTTGAAGAAGACGGAATGCTCGCCTTTTGGGGTGACGCGAAAGATTTCTCCATGATCGCCGGTAGCTACGAACAGGTTGCCGGCGTCGTCGAGCAGGAGATTCCAAATATATTTGGTGCCCGGCTCGAAATAAACGGATGAGCTCCACGGAGTATCTATTGTTGCTTTGTCGGCGGATTTCTTGTCTTTGGAACCTTTCTCTGCGGCAATTGCGTGATGTTCGATTTTGTAAACTTTGCCGTCGGGATTGGTGGCTGCGTAGATGACTCCGCTGTCGCTGACAACCAACGCCTGAACTTGTAATTCGTGCGGCTCGAAAATTACTGACGACTTTCCGTCTGGAGTAATTCGATAGACTCGCGCCGGCGAGCCGGCGGCGGCATAAATGTTGCCCTCGCGATCCGCGGCGATTGACCAGATATAGGTCGATGGAGTCGTGTACAACGCGGTGAAAGCGGGAGCCAGTTCCAATCCGCCGGTGCTGCGTATGGCCACCCCTTTGGGCGTGCCCTTGATCAGTTCATCGAATTTGGATTGTTCCCAAGTACGGGTGCCTTCGGCGAGGGCGAGAGAAATCAGAATAAGAATAGGAAAAATAACCAACAGCCGGCGAAAACGAATCAAGTTGAAATACCTCTATACAAAAATGTTGGGCGGAGAATTCAGGTTATCACGACGAGGGCGAGGGCCACAGAAACCGGCGAGTTATGTGCCCTGCTACGATTGTTTTGACAGGGCGAGTCTCGGCTTCTAGACTGGCCAACATGGAAGTACATTTCAAGCCCGAGACCGAATCCCGGCTTCAACAACTGGCCTCGCAAAGCGGACGTCCGACTGACGAGTTGGTCGAGGATGCAATGGCGGCATATCTCTCCGAGGTAGCGGAGGTACGGGCCTTGCTGGATAACCGTTACGATGACCTCAAGAACGGCCGAGTGAAGCCAGTGGACGGCGAAGCTTTCTTTGACAGCTTGCGACGCCGAGAGGATGATCTGCTGAAACAGCGTTCTTCGAAATGAGCGCTGAGCAGGTTTTCTTTCTTCACCCTGGTGCGGCGCAAGATATCACCGATATCTGGGAATTCATTGCCGATGACAATCTTCCCGCTGCTCGTCGAGTGCGCGAGGATATCCTGAAGACGATTCGAAAGTTGACAGCTTTTCCGCGACAAGGCCATCAACGGCCTGACCTCACCTTGCGGCCACTCCGATTTCAAAGGGTGCGCGACTACCTGATTGCTTACGCTCCCGACGAAACGCCGCTAGTGGTGATTGCGGTACTTCACGGGCGCCGAAGCCCGCGTGTGATCGCAGCCATCCTGCGCGAACGACACGGCGGATAGCGGGGACGAAATTACTTAATGGTGATGGTCAGCACTTGCGCGCCGGCGACTACGTAGTCGAGCGGGGCTGTGGCGGCTTCGTTTACTGACGATTCGTTGGAGACGACCATGTCCTGGGTGCCGCGCATTCCGTCCATTACGTTCATGATGGAGAGCGGGAGCGTGGGCATGACTTTGTCGGCGACCATGGCTTGGGGATCGGCTTCGAGCAGGGAGACGTAGACGCGGTTGTTGACGTGTTCTTTGTTGAGCGCGGCGATGGTTGAGGCCAGATCGAGTCTGCGTCCGAGAAGCGACGAGCCGCGGCTGAAATGGTCGAGGGTGTCACCGTCGCTGACCAGAATGCGCAATTGTCCTTTAGAAGTAGACGGCGGAATGTGGATGGGAATGTGCTGCACCACGCCTTCGCCGCGGTACGGGCGCAGCATGGCTTCGATCGTAATATCATCGCCGGGCCGGGCTTCGGTAATATCGGTGCGGGCGCTTTCAAGGCGAGCCCAGCGGCGTTCGCGGACGATAGTGTAATCCAGTTGCACGCCATGAATCTCGGGCATGCTGTAGGGATTGTCGAAGATGCGGCTGAAGCGCTCGCCCAGCGCGGAGGCGGCTAGCATGGCTCCAGGCTGCCCTCCATCGACGGCGGCGAACATATCCTGCATGGTGACGGCCGGGTACCCGTCCACGCTGATGCTCCCGTTCATCCGGTACGTAGTTTCCTCGCCGTACTCATTCACGCCATGCAATGCGTTGAAGACCGTAGCCATCATTGCTACGGGGCTTAGGTGGGCGTTGTTGAGGATTTCGTAGTGAAACTGTTTATCGGCTGATTCACCGTGAATGGTGAGCGTGACCGGAATCATTTCCGGTTTCTTGCCAAATTCTCCGAGGATGCCGTTGTGGCGATCTTGCACGAACGAGCCCACGGTTTCGGTGGTGTTCACGATTTTGAAAGCATTGAGCGGCGAGGGCAAAGTCGCCAGCACGGTCGCTTTGGTCATGGGCAGATCGACCGCGCCGAATTGCATCAGCGGATGGCCGCAGGCGAGCAGATGTTGCGCGTCCATATAAGTGACGGTGCAAGTGGCGGCGATGTTCATGTCGCCCTGAACCAGGATTGCGCTGACTGCAGAGCCGGGTTCCATGGGCTCAGGCTGCTTGGCGTTGCTGGCGGAGCCGGCTCCCATCACTGGCACGATTCCGGCGGCCGCGAATTGAGATGAGAAGCGTTGCACTGTGTCTTCGGAGAATCCGGTGAAAACCAGCGGGGTTTCGATGGGCTTGAGATAGTTGGTGAAACCTTGAGTAGCGGAATCCTGCGCAGGCACGTTGGCAATGCCAGGGCTTGCAGTTTTGCTGGGAGAACGCGCGGCGGAGTGAGCTTCAATGGGCCCCGAAGCCGGACTGCGATCGAGCGCGCTGATCTCGAGCATCTCAGCGATCGGAGTCACGCCGGCGATTGGTTCTTTCGAGAACTCGCCGATGCGGAAGGCAACGGCTCCCGCGAGTTTGCCGTTCAAGTACACAGGGCTGCCGCTCATTCCAGCGACTACGCCGTTATAGATTGCCTTGGCGCCGCCGAGGCGAATCAGGATTACATCGCCTTTGGGGCCATTGGCATTTTGCAGGACACCGAGCACCTCAACGTCCATGGCTTCGGGCTTTGTGCCCTCGAATACGGTGTAGGCGACGCCGTGCATTCCGGCGTGGATCTGCTCGATGGGGATGGTTTCAACTGGCTTGGAAGTTTGGGCGGGGCTTGCGAAAGACAGTACACTGCAAAGAACTACAAGGGCGAGAACTGCTCGTCTGGATACACTTAGGCCCACGATTCACCCACACTTTTCCCCGAGAACCGCCAACCGGTCCTCAAAAAAAACAGATTACACTTCATGTTTTGTTCGCGATCTGCCGGGAAGGAGGAGGATGGTTAAAGCCGAGCAAAACATCCCAATCGCGAAACTCTGCGTCTATACTAGCATAAGGTTTTCCGAGGAGATCAAATGTTTTCTTGCTTTGGCCTGGCCCGAAAGTACCTATGCCACGTCTCGTTATTACTGATTTTGATTCTTGGAACCTTTAATTTGTTGCCTCTGGCTCAGGACCAGGGGTCCTCGGCACCTTCGAAAGGCCAAACCGAGCCTCCTGATGCGGCGGGCGGTCCGCAGTCGGATGTTGGCCCATACGCCATCCCTAAGAAGAAAGACGAGCCGCCGCCACCCCCGCCTCCGGAGAGGCCGAAAAAAATCGAGGGCATGCCGGACTATTCGATCCACGTGGATATTCCGCTGGTCGAAGTGCCAGTCATGGTCACGACCAAAGATGGACAGTTCATCTCCAACTTGAAAAAGGAGAATTTTCATATTAGTGAGGATGGAGCGCCACAGACCATCAGTAACTTCACGATTTCAGAAGCGCCCATTACCGCTGTCCTGCTGGTCGAGTTTGCGGCTGGCGATTACTTTTTCATGAACGACATTCTGCATGCGTCTTATTCATTCGTGAACACGCTGAAGAAAGACGATTGGCTGGCGGTGATCTCTTATGACATGAGGGATTACATTCTGGCCG
This sequence comes from uncultured Acidobacteriota bacterium, assembly GCA_963716405.1. Classification (GTDB taxonomy): domain Bacteria; phylum Acidobacteriota; class Terriglobia; order Terriglobales; family Acidobacteriaceae; genus JABDBE01. The sequence continues at coordinate 29,079 of CAVQTI010000001.1, forward strand.
ACTTCACCCAGAACAAGCAGGAGGCCTATGGCGCGCTGAACCAACTGCGCATCCCGGGTTTTACCGAGACTAATCTGTTTGACGCGCTTTATGACACGTTGGACCGGACAGACCGCATTGAAGGGCACAAGTACATCATTCTGGTTACCACCGGAATCGATACTTTCAGCAAGCTGAACCTTGACCAGATCACGAAGAAAATCAAGTCTACGAAGGATGTCACCATTTTCCCCATCAGCGTGGGATGGGCGATCAGGGAATATTTCGAAGCGCGGGGTGGGGCGGCGCCGCACGGGATGGGCATACCGATCAATCAAATGGATTACCTGCAGGCTGACAACGAGATGAATACTTTTGCCCGTTTGACTGGCGGGCGCGCTTACTTTCCGCGCTTTCAGGCGGAGTTCCCGGAAATTTTTCACCAAATCGGCGGCGATATTCGCAATCAATACAGCATCGCCTACCATCCTACTAATCCCAAGCTAGACGGCAGTTACCGCAAACTGAAAGTGGAAGTGGTCGCGCCCGACGGTGGTCCGCTGAAGATCAGGGATCAGAAGGGGAAAGACCTGAAGTATGTGGTGATCGCGCGCGAAGGGTACACGGCGAAGCACACCGTGGAATAAGAGAGGTTATTCGGTCGGGCTAAGAGGAAATGCAATTAGACGAATTTGGTTGACCCAGGTTAACGTCCACAGAACGGACGTGAACCTGGGGCACCGGCTATTGACCTACCACAAAAAGCTCGCCGTCATTTTGGGTGTAGATCTTGCCGTCGGGTCCGAGAGACAGTGGGGTGTACGCCGCTCCGATTGCTAACTGCAGAAATAGCTTGGACTGCAGCTTGCCACCCTGTTCCACGACATACACGTGTCCGTCTTCACTGTTGACGTAAACCACTCCGTTCGCGTCAATAGCGGGCGCATTGATGCACCATTCGTAGCCGTGAGGGTGTTTCTTATCGATGGTCGTGTTCTTGAAACTCCACTCTGGCTTAAGATCGGCGCCGATTTGGGTCACGTCGTAAGGACCGGCTGGAAGCGGCTTACAAATGGGATTGTGGGGGAAGTTGCAATAGAGGCCGCCCCAATAGTGGTTGTCCTTGATCACAATCGAGTAGGAGCCGTCGTGGGGATAGACGGCGGGAGTCGAATCCCAACCAAAATCATAGGAGCCCACGAACTGGCCCGCGGCGCTGAACTTCATCAGGTGACCGCGAAAAGAGTTGTAGTTCGTCATTACTCCCATGAGCACGCTTCCATCGGGCAAAACCGTGGGAGTGGAGGAAGCCTGATCGTAGACTTCTCCCGAGCCCCAGTCGTTGGTGGTAGGATCGACTCCCGGCGTGGTGTCCTCGCGGCAGGCGTCGGGCTGGTTTTTACGGGTGGCGATCGGCACCAGAAAACCGCAGCCATCGTGCAAACGCCTTGCCAGCGAAGCGTGCCATTTCGGCGTCAGGTCGGGATTCGCGGCCACCAGGTATCCAACTGTCAAATCGATGTGCGCGCGGCTCACGGTATAAACCGTCCCGTCCGGCGCGATGGCTGGCGCCACGTTGACCCCTGGCCGTTGCGTGCCACAGGGTATCTTGACGGGCTTGGCATGCTTGCTCGGAGGCCAGGGCAGGGTCTTCTCTTGATAGAAGATGTAAGGACAACTATCGGTTCCCTTGGGAGCTCCTTTGGTCAATTTCTCGAAGGTTACGGTTGAAGTAGTACCATCCGCCGCGACCTTGACCAGCCATGAGCCGAGAACGTCGGCTGTCCACGGATTCGAGGGATCGAGTTTCATCACGTTGTAGTACACATCTCCCTGTGCGTCCGCGGTGAGCGGGCCCGAGACATATTTATTTCCATCGATCGACGTTCCAAAGGGGTTAAAGCGCGCAACCGCCTTGCCGTCGCTCTTGTTAACCTTCCAGACGGTGCCGCCGAATCCCGGCAGGTAGATGAAATCGCCAGTCAGTACCGGATGGAAAACAGGTTCCCACCCACTGAGGCCAGTCTCGGCAGCGTTGGGCTCGGGCTTCCAGTCGCTTTCGTAATTCCACTTTTCCACCAGTTTCCCCTGCTGCCAGTCCAGACGCTTTTCGTTCCAAATTTCTTTGTCCCAGGTATTGGGACCGCATGCTGCTCCCATCGTCCAGGCGGTGGGAGGGTTGCACGGGATCCATTTGCCAGTTTTGAATTCCATGTAGACGGTGTTGCCCTCGATCAACGGGACCTGGTAATGCACGATCAACTCCCCGAAGTCGTCGCGCTTTTCCTGATTCACGAAAGGATCGTAGCGAATCTCGGCAAGCTTGTGGCTTGCTGATTGCCCGCTGATCTGAATGAACCCAGTATGCTGAGGATTCTTCGCCCACTGCGGCCAGGAATCACCGGAGGGCAACTCGACCGCCATCACTGCGGCCAGGGGAAGAACCAGACAGGCTGCGATCCACAAACGTTTCATAACGCTTAACTCCTTGACTACTTTGCGGAATAACAAAAGGCGGCAACATTTTACTCTTAAAGACGTTTGCAGGGCCGTTAAAAATGTAACTTGCGGGGCGGGCGAGTCCGCATGGATCGCGGGATTGGGGAGAAATTCCTTGAGGCAGCCAAACGGGTGCGGGTTATTTCCAACGTGCTAAGGCTCTGCGGAGCTTTGCTCCGCCTGGACGGGCGAGGCGCCCGTTCCCACACATGGACACCGCTGGCTCAAACGGGCTAGGCCCATCCCCAGTAGGAGATTTGGATTTCATGTTTTAGAAGGCGGAGCCGGAGCCTAGCAGGCTGTAGAGAAGAACGATCAATACGATGATAGTGAAGAGCGTGTACATGTGATCTTTTTCGGCGGCGAATCCCCAGATGGATAGAGCGACGCGGAAGACTGGGGTGGCGATCAGCAGGAGCAGTCCGAATTGGATTATGCCGCGGCCGTGCAATCCCATGGCACTGCGGATTATGCCAGGAACGGTTTTGAGGTCGGTGGGTTCGCCTTGGAAGACGTGGTAATTTGCGGGCTCGCGGCCGTGGCGCTTCAGATAAATTATTCCTCCGATGAACACGACCAGAGCGGCTAGCGACACTCCGGCGCGAAGAAGATTGCCGACGATGTTCTCCAGCTTCTGATCTGTCCAACCGTGCTGATCTGCGGTTTGTGCCAATTCAGATTCCTCCGGTCAGGCCTTTGTAGAGCATTTGCAGGCCGAGAATGGCGATTACCACGCTGAAGACGACTCGCAACACTTTCGTTTCTGCCTTCATCAGGATGCGCGCACCCAACATGGAACCGGCCAAAACGCCCAACATTACTGGCATGGCTAGTCCGGGATCGACGTAACCTCGGTTGAGGTAGACTCCAGCGCTGGCGGCGGCTGTCACGCCAATCATGAAGTTGCTGGTGGTGGTCGAAACCTTAAAGGGAATCTTCATGGCCTGATCCATGGCGAGAACTTTTACTGCTCCTGAACCGATGCCAAGCAGTCCCGAGAGCGCGCCAGCACCGAACATCAGGCTGAAACCCGTGGGAACGCGCTGGACATTGTAGTGCCGCATTCCTCCTTCTTCTGAGGGGAAGTCTCCATTCATGCGCAAGCGGGTCGCCAGAGAATCCTGCGGAAGATTACGTTGTGCCCTCGGTCGCGGCTTTCTGGACAGGTATGCGGAATAGAGCAGCATGACACCAAAGATGACAGCGAGAGTTCGGGTGGAGATGAATGCAGCCAGAAAGGCTCCGGCGAGTGCGCCCAGGGTGGTGGCAATCTCGAGGAACATGCCGATGCGGATGTTAGAGAATCCTTCTTTCACGTAGGCGGCGGCTGCGCCGGAGGAGGTCGCGATGACGGAAACCAGGGAGGCTCCGATGGCGTAGCGAATGTCGACTTTGAAAAAGAGGGTAAGCAGAGGCACGAGAACGACACCGCCGCCGAGACCGGTGAGCGATCCGAGCAAACCGGCTACGAAAGATCCCGCCGCGACAAGAAGAGTGAACTCGAGATGGTTCATCGTCGCCCCGCTGTAAGAGTGTGCCACATTTGGCGAATTAAGGAGTGTAGCGCGGACGCCCTTGCCTTGACAGCCAACAGGCACAGGTTCAGAATGGCCGACAGTTCGGGACCCCTACGAATCTGTTCCCCTGCGACAGCAGGCGCGCCTGACAGCCATGCGAGGGAGGGACCATGCAATCCCGTTGTAATGAGCGAACACCGCTCAGCCGAGTGTTCCACCCATTCAGCAAGCTTTTGCTGGTTGTTTGCTTCTACACGTTGAGTGTTTGCGCCATTCACGCTCAGAATTACTCGGGTATGCTGACCTGGCACAATGATCTGGCTCGGACCGGGCAGAATCTGCAGGAGACGGTTCTAACCCTGGCCAACGTCAATTCCAAGACCTTCGGGAAACTGTTTTCGTTTGCAGTGGATGGGCAAATCTTCGGCCAGCCGCTTTATGTATACAACGTGTCGATTCCGGGCAAAGGGACGTATAACGTCATCTACGTGACGACCGAGAATGACAGCGTGTACGCCTTCGATGCGGATGGCGTGAACACGAGCGCCCTGTGGTATGACAGTTTCATTGATCCGAGTAAAGGCATCACGCCGATTCCGTGCGCAGACACTGGGGCTGATCCTTGTCCCTTCGCCTCCGTGATTGGAATTACCGGGACGCCGGTAATTGACCCGAGTAGCGGGACTTTATACCTGATCGCCGCGACTAAGGAGAATGGCAAGTATGTGAACCGGCTTCATGCCCTGGACATCACCACGGGCGCGGAGAAGTTCGGCGGCCCGGTCCAGATTGCAGCGTCGGTGAATGGAACGGGCTCGGGGAACAAGCACGGGGTGATAAGTTTCGATGCCCATCACGAATTACAGCGGCCCGGATTGTTGTTGCTGAATGGAATTGTTTATATCGGCTGGGCCTCGTACGGTGACGTTGCTCCGTTCCATGGTTGGGTCTTAGGTTACGACGCTGCGACTCTGGCTCAGACGGCGGTCTATAACAGTACGCCAAACGGTTCTGACGGGGGCGTTTGGCAGAGCGGCGCGGCCCCGTCGGTGGATGCGGCCGGTAACATTTATTTGATAACGGGCAACGGGACATTCGACATCAACAAAGGAGGCACCGACTGGGGAGACAGCTTCCTTAGGTTTGATGCCACGCTCGCGGTGCAGGATTATTTCACACCGAATGATCAGGCGAAGTTGTCGAAGGACGATCTCGATCTGGGATCGGGAGCGGGATTGATCGTGCCGACTCAGACGGGAGAGTTTCCCGACGAGATTATCACTGCGGGAAAACAAGGGCTCATCTACGTAGTGAATCGCTTGAACATGGGTAAGTTCAATAGCCAGAAGAATAACGTCATTCAGACGGTAACAGGTTCCGTAAACGGTTATCACGGCAGCGCTGCTTACTGGAACAAGCGAGTTTATATTGCGGGAAAGTCCGATTTTCTAAGTCAATATGCGCTGTCGAAGGGTTTGCTTTCTACCCACCCGATTTTTCAATCTTCGACAAAGTTCACCACCACGCCCGCCATTTCGGCCAACGGATTGAGCAATGCGATTGTGTGGGCCATCGAAAAGCCGTTAATAAAGGACAAAGCCCAGCCTGCGGTACTGCACGCCTACGCTGCCACCATGATCTCCAAGGAGCTTTATAACTCGAAACAAGCGGGACAACGAGACCTGCTTGGGGTCGGGGACACCTTTGTCGTGCCCACTATTATGAATGGGAAAGTGTATGTCGGTACCGCCAGCGAATTGGACGTTCTGGGGTTGCTCAATTGAATTTGCGGAAAAACTTCGTAAATGGGGGTTGAGGTTTGAAAGAGCGCGGATTTGCACAGCTTCCGGAAAAATGCCCAGTGTCGGAGTTATGAAAGGGACGGCTTCTCAGCCGTGCCGTAAGTCTTGAAAACGATGTAAGGTGCGGCTGGAAAGCCGCGCCGCTTCGAAACCCCAGTCGCGGAAGCGAAGGTTTTTCCGCAAGCTGTTTCCAGCCGCGCCGAAGTCATTCTTAAATGCGTTACCGCACGGGCGAAAGCGGTGGGCCTTCGATGCTACAACGCCAGGAAATGTTTCCTCCAAGCTTTAACGCCGAAGGCCATTTCAGCGAATCCCCGATATGGCCTGAAGGGCATATATTGATACGAACCGCTATTTCTAGCGAATTGTTTAGTTGCGTAAGCGACGCCGAAAAGAGCTTTGCGCCGGCCTTCCTTGCTCCCGGACGAGGGCGTCATGGGCTACGTGGGCGTCGTCAGAACTCCTGCCAGCCGCCAATTCACCCAACTTTTATCGGATATTCATCAATTTTTAATAAATGCCCGATAGCATCAACGGTCCCAAACGTCTTGCAAAAGACGTTGCATCAATATTTTTGCTGGTTATCCATTTTGAATCTACTCGGAGGAAAAATGAAGCACGGAATGGCTTTGGCGTTGGCGTTTGCCATGGTATTTGGCGCATTCGCAGCGGCGGCACCGCAAGATACAAGCAGCAGAAGTAGTGCCAGCACAAAGAAACGAGCAGCCGCAAGGAAGTCGGCGCCCAGCGTTTCGACCCAGCTCACTGAAATGAAACAGGCGATCGATGCGCAACAGCAGCAAATCCTACAACTAATGAATCAATTGAAAAGCCGGGATGTGGCCATTCAGCAGTTGCAACAGCAGGTGGGCCAAGCACAGAGCGCGGCGAGCCAAGCAGCGCAGAAGGCGGATGCTGCAGTCTCGCAAACCTCGCAGGCGCAACAGGAGGCCTCGGCATTACACACGGATGTGGCTGATCTGAAGCAGAATGCCACCAGCACTGCGCTTTCGTTACAGGAGACGCAGAAGAACCTCCGGACTGAAATTGAAAGCCCGCTCGCCATCCATTACAAAGGGATCACCATAACTCCGGGTGGCTTCATCGCGGCAGAAACCGTCTGGCGCCAGCATGCTCTTGGCGCTGACATCAATACGCCGTTCAACTCGATAACCTTCCCGGGCGCGGCGCAGAGCAACATATCGGAATTTTTTGGGTCAGGCCGTCAGTCGCGAATTTCGATGCTGGCAGAGGGCAAACTGAACAGCGCCAAGCTGACTGGTTACTATGAGTCGGATTTCCTGACTGCCGGAATTACCTCGAATAACAATGAGAGCAATAGCTACGGGCTTCGTGTACGGCAGGCTTGGGCTCAGGCGGCATTGAACAATGGCTGGAGTTTTACCGGCGGGCAAATGTGGAGCCTGGTCACCGAGACCAAGAAGGGGTTGGACAATCGCTCGGAAGCGCTGCCAATGACGATCGATCCGCAGTATAACGTTGGCTTTAGCTGGGCCCGGCAGTATGGCTTCCGGGTGACCAAAAACATCAGCAATAAGGCATGGCTGGGCTTCTCAGTAGAAAATGCCCAGGCGACGCTTGGCGGTCACGGAGCCAGCAACAACTTTCTCATCGGCTCGCAGGGCGCGAGCGGCGGTCTTTACAATCCAACGGCAAACTACTCGTTCAATCCTTCGCCGGACTTCGTCGGCAAGCTTGCCTTCGAGCCGGGTTGGGGACACTTCGAGGTATTCGGAGTGTTCACCGACTTCCGCGACCGGATTTATCCGCTGGCGACCGCCAGCAAGCCTTCCGCTGTGGGTGCGTTTAACAACTCAGCACCTGACGGCGGTATTGGCGCTAACATACGCGGGACCATCGCCAAGCACGTTGATGTTGGCGTGCATTTCCTCGGAGGCAACGGCACTGGACGTTACGGCACTGCTGGACTCGTCGACGTTGTTGCTCGTCCGGACGGCGTTCTGGTTCCGGTGAGGAACTATCAAGCGTTAGGCACGCTCGAATGGCACTCTCCGAAGCTGGATGTCTATGCCAACGTTGGCGCAGAGTATGAGGACCGGACTGCATTCCTGAGCAGCTCTGGAAAGGGCGTTGGCTATGGATCACCGCTGTTCAACAACTCGGGCTGCGGCACTGAGACGGTTCCGGCGTCAACTACCGTCACGGTTGTCACCCCTCCCCCGGCAGGCAGTACTACGACCGGCACTGCCACAATTCCGGTTCCCGGTTCTGTAGGCACGCCTCTGACTGGCGGATTCAATCCGGGCGGATTGTCCAATTGCAACGGCGATACGCGGGACATTATTGAAGGCACAATCGGGTTCTGGTATCGCTTCTACAGTGGCCCGAAAGGGAGAATTCAATGGGGACCGCAGTATTCCTACATTGACCGCAATGTTTGGCGTGGCACAGGTGGAACTCCGAATGCGACGGAGAATATGTTCTTGACCTCGTTCCGCTATTACTTGCCATAGAGACAGATCCCTCGCCTTTGCGTCTTTTCCGGCGCTTAGGCGGGGGATTTATTTTTCTTAGTGACTTGAGGTTTGCTCGGTGCCGCACGAGCGTGGACGCTCGCGCCTACACTTTCTTCATGCTACTGGCAGGGTGAAGTAGAAGACAGACCCATGGCCGGGCTGGCTGGTAACACCGAGTTTTCCGCCGTGGGCTTCGACGATTGCCTTGGCGATTGCCAGGCCCATGCCTGTGCCTTGAACGTGCAAGCGCTGACCTCTACCGCGATAGAATTTTTCGAATATCAATGATTGTTCGAAGTCGTCGATTCCTGGGCCCTGGTCGGCAACGCTGGTCATTACCATTCGGTTATTTACTTCTCCGGTGATTTGAATCGGAGATTCCGGCGAAGAGTACTTAGCGGCGTTTTCGAGGAGCTGAGTTATGACTTCGGTGACGCGGCCTTCATCCATTCGAACTAGCGGCAAGTCGGCTGGCAGCCGGACATCAACCCGATGCTGTCCTAACGCGGGTTTTGCTTTTTCAAGTGCCGCATCGACGGCTTTCTGAATCGGATGTGAGCCTAATTGAAGCTCGACCTTGTTTGCATCAAGCTGCGCCATTTCTGCAGCTTCGCCAACCAGGCGGTTCAAACGGTCACTTTCTTCATTAATTACGGTGAGCAGTTCAAGGCGTTGAGCCGCGTCCAGGGCAGGATTCGAGAGCATTGAGGTGGCCGAGGCTTTGATGGAGGTTAGTGGCGTGCGAAATTCATGGGTGACTGAATCGAGTAGAACCGAGCGCAGTTGCTCGCTTTCACGCGCAGCCTCAGCGCGGCTTAATTTTTCTACCGCGCCGGCGCGTTCGATGGCAATCGCAATCAGGCTGCTCATGGCTTCCAGAGTTTCGCGCGAGAGCAGCGCGCCGGAAACACCCATGCTACCGACGACTCGAAGGCCCATGCGGAGAGGTATAACTACCACGTGTTTTTCAGGGTTGGTCATGGGCTCGCCGCGCATGCACACCAATTGCAGATCGTGGCGCTCCAAGTCGTGAATGGCGGGGCTTGAGCGGTAGACGTCGGTCCGATTGGGCAATGCGACGGCTGCAGCTTTAACGCCGAAAGAGTCCACGATGTATCGCGGGATCGCATTCAGCAGTTCGATTACGTTGTCGCTAGAAAGCAGTTGCTGGCTGAATCTGTACAGGCGCTCGGCTTCGCGACGGCGCTCGTTCGCTCTTTCTGCTTCTCGGCGGGCTCGCTCCGCAAGTTGGCTGGCAATGATGGCTGTGACCAGAAAGGCAAGCAGGGCGACCCAATTCTGCGGATCGGCGATGGTCAAGGTGCCGACAGGAGGAAGGAAGTAGTAGTTGAAAGCCAGGGTTGCAACCAGCGCCATGAAGACGGCGGGCCGCAAGCCCCAGTTGGCTGAGACGATCAGTACGCCGATCAGGAAACTCAGGGCGACGGTGGTGGGATTGACCTTGATTACGAGGTGATAAAGCACAACCAGGACCAGCACAGCAACCGCTGTCGCGGCATAGCGCATGGCGGACTTGAGTCGCGCTTGATTCACGCCGCCGATTGTAGCTGATCTTCGGGGGACTCCGACTAAGTATGAATTCTGGAGGATGCTTCGGGGTCTGCACGAGCGCGGACGCTCGTGCCTATATTCGACAATTTGAATCTGCTCGACGACAATAGCCGCGATGACCGAAAACTCCTGAGCAATGGTTGGAAGAGGCCGATCCCACAAAGAAAGGTGGCGTATTCAAACTTTTTCTGGGATACGCGCCGGGTGTCGGCAAGACTTTCAGCATGTTGAGTGAAGCGATTCGCCGCCATGCGCGCGGCGAGGACGTGGTGATCGGAGTGATCGAAACGCACGGGCGCAAGGCGACTGCGGAGCTGGCATCACAAATCGAAACTGTTCCCAGAAAAAAGTTGGAATACAAAGGCACCATTTTCGAAGAAATGGACGTCGACGCCATCCTGGCGCGAAAACCCAGCGTCGCATTAGTGGACGAGTTGGCGCACACCAACGTTGAGGGCAGCAAGCACGCAAAGCGATATCAGGATGTGCTGGAGTTGCTGGACGCCGGGATTGATGTGCTGTCGACCATGAATATTCAGCATTTGGATAGCGTGACTCCGACGGTGCAGGGTCTCACGGGAATTACAGTTCGGGAGACGGTGCCAGATTGGGTGTTGAAACGCGTCAATGAAGTGGTGATGTCGGACCTGACTCCGGAAGCGTTGCAGAGCCGCATGCGCCGCGGGGATATTTATCCGCTTGACCGGGTTGGCAGGGCGCTGGGTAATTTTTTTCGTCCGGAGAATCTGATCGCGTTGCGGGAGTTGGCACTGCGCCAGGTCGCTCAGGCAGTCGATCAAAGCCTGGAATCGTATCGCGAAAAAGATGAAGACAGCGGAAGTGTGCCGGTGCGCGAGCGGATTGCGGTTTGCATCAGTTCAAATCCCGCAGCGCAATATCTGATCGCGCGCGGCGCCCGCATGGCTCAAGCTATGGGCGGCGAATTGCACGTTGTGTATGTGGATCTCGGGCAGGATGACAATGAGCCCAACCAGAAAACTTTGGCCGCGAATCTGAATTTCGCTACGAACGTGGGCGCGCAAATAACCAAGCTGAAAGCTAGCAGCGTGGCTCATGCAGTGGCTGATTTTGTACGCGAAAAACACGTCACTCAGGTTGTGTTTGGACGGTCAGCCACAGGTGGATGGAGAAAATATTTATATCTGACGGCCATCAATAAATTCCTGCGCGATGCGCCCGCAGTCGATGTACACATCGTTACCCAGGAACCTGCCTGATTCCATGAATGAACATCGCCGTATTCTCGTAGTGGACGATGAACCTCAGATCCCGCGGGTGTTGCGCACCAGTCTTTCCAGCCACGGCTACGATATTCGCGTGGCTAATGACGGCGAGACAGCGCTTGAGATCATGAAAGACTGGACGCCGGATCTGGTGATTACCGATCTCTCCATGCCCAACATGGATGGACTGGAGTTGTGCCGGCGATTGCGGCTTTCGACCAAGATTCCCATCATCGTGCTCTCGGTTAAAGGCGAGGAGAAAACCAAAGTGCGAGCGCTGGATGCTGGCGCCGACGACTACGTTACCAAGCCGTTCGGAATCGAGGAATTGCTGGCGCGGGTGCGCGCCAATTTACGCCGCCTTCCCGCCGAGAGCGATGAGTCGACGCTCATTGAAGTGGGTGATTTCCGCATCGATCTGGCGGCCCATAAAGTCTCATTGCGTGATCGCGAAGTGCGGCTGACGCCTAAGGAATTTGATCTTCTGGTTTATCTGGCGCGCCATCCCAGAAAAGTAATAACTCATCGGACCTTGCTTAGCGCGATCTGGGGCGGGCAGAGTACAGAACAGGTTGAGTATCTGCGAGTATTTGTTGGCCAGTTACGCAAGAAACTGGAGCCGGAAGCATCGTCGCCGCGTTACATCGTTACCGAGCCCTGGGTTGGATACCGCTTTGAGCCGGGCGAGTGAAGCGTTTTCCAAAGCGGATTCCTCTTAACGAACATTCTACGAAGTCTTTATTCAATCCTTACGCCTTTCGTTATCCAATCATTCAGGTACAGAGCAAGCGAAGATGGATGATTCTGCTTGCTGGGGAAAATAAGAAGGCAAAGCAGCTTATGTGTACATTACACAATGTATCCGCGGAAGATCTGGCAAAAGTTTTTCATCATTATCACGAGGCGCTGGAAAATGACTTCCACGGCCACGCTAGCGCGGCAGGCAGATTTTTCCTGGGAACAAGCTCCGCAAAACGAACGCAAATTGATGATTGCGGCCGCCCGGCTGACCCTACTCGAACTAGCGGCCACGTCGGAGACCCGCCAAGGCAATCGTGAGTATTTCGCCACCCCCGGCGAAGCAGATTGGGGCTGCTAGGTTCTCAGGTTCGTGGCTTCCTTATGAAGTCTTTACGGAAGCTTTAGCCAACCCTTACGTCAGCGGTTGTCAAATAAGTCCTGGACGTATCCCTGTAATGGACGATCAGCAATGCAGTTGGTTTTCATCTCCATGTGTGCGGGCGCGATAGTTTTTATGGTGTGCTTTCTTGTTGCCCTTCTGAAAGAAAGCAATACCTCGCAACGACCGCTGAGCATCTATTTTGCGAGACTCAATCCACGCAAGCGGCAAGGAGAACTTATCGTCATGAATTCACAAAGCGTTATACGAAAGACGATCGTCTTGACGATCAAGCGGGCTGCCTTCATTGTGGTGGCCACCCTACTACTGACGCCTCTGCTTCATGGCCAAAACGCCGCTGCTGACGCGCCCGCCCCCGTCTCCGTATCGCCCGACCAGCAGGCGACCGCAACCACGACACCAGAAACCCAAGAAGAGATCATACAAGAGCTGGCTACGATGAAAAAACGCATCGAGCAGCTTGAGGCTGCGCTTAAGCAGCATGAGGCCGCGGAGCGGCCGACCACGGTGGTTCAAAGCGCAAAGGGGACGACGCCGGTGGCACCGCATCCGACTCCAGTACCGGCGGAAGCAGCGGTCACGCAGCCCGCCAGCGAAAACGCCACCGTCGCAAACGCCGGAAAGATCGCACCTTTCTCTGACTGGGACTGGACTTGGCTCAACGGCAATCCGCGCACCAAAGAAGCCGCATTCGATTCGAAATTCTTCACTCCGGAAATCCGGGCCGACGTTACTTACACTTACGATTTCAACAAACCGAAAGACAACACGATAAGTGGGTCAAGCGAAATATTTCGGTCGAACGAGGTCCAGTTGGAGCAACTTGGAGTCGGCGGCGATTTCCACTATGACAATGTTCGCGCCCGATTCATGACACAGTTCGGCATGTATTCCGCAACTACGCCGCGTAATGATCCGAGTCCGGCAAAGGGCCAATGGGACCTCGATACCGCTTATCGGTACCTCTCGGAGGCATACGGCGGGTACCACTTCAATGCACTCGACGGAATCAACGTCGACGCCGGCATTTTCCTTTCTTACATCGGGCTGTTTAGCTATTACAACTTCGACAACTGGGCGTATCAGCCGTCGTATGTGTCATCGAATACACCCTGGTTCTTTAACGGTTTGAGAGTTCAGATTTTTCCCAACCCGCACTTAAAGATTGAGCCATGGCTCATCAATGGATGGCAGTCGTACGGTTCAGCAAACTCAAGGAAAGGTCTAGGTGGACAGATTAAATGGACTCCGTACCCTTGGATGAATGTCATCTCGAACAACTACGGGCTCGGCCACGATGACCTTTACATACCCAACCGCGGCCGCATCCACACCGACGACAGTCTCGAGATAAAGTATTACGACCATCCGGAAAAAACTCTCGACAAGATGGCGTTTTCGTTTACCGGCGACTTGGGATGCGAGTTCGGCCCGACCACGACCACGTCCGCAGGTACCTACCTACAGGGCGTAGGCTGTTTCACCGAATAGAAAGGATGCGAAATCCGTCGGGGGCGATTATTTTAAGGCGGGAATTGATCCAAAGCAGAGTTTTATCGGTTACATGCTCTACAACCGCTTTTGGTTCCACAGAGACCGGTTCGGCTTGACGCTTGGCGGTGGCCAGATCAACAATCCCGGACGCTATCTGGTTCTGGACCCTCCCATCAACGGCGAGACGGCAGAGTCGGCGGCGATCAATGCACCCTACTTTACTGGAAATCCCTCGGACCCATTCAAGGCCTGGGATTCGTCGCTCACGTTTGATTACATGCCCAGCCAGTACCTCACTTTCCGCTGGGAATACGATTACCGCCACGCCAATGTGCCGTACTGGTCGGGCCGCAACGGAGTTACCCCGCCGGGTTCGGGCGGAGTGCCTTACACAAATAATGGATATCCGCAATTTTTTGCCTGCAACGACGGAAACACGTCGGGTGCATTTACCCTCAGCGCCGCGCAAACGGCTTGTGGCGCTCAGGGCAGCAGCGTATGGTTCCCCGATTTGCGCCGGGATGAGCAGTTCGTGGATATGGAGATATTGGTCAAGTTCTAGTATCTATGCTGCTGGCGATCTTTCGACAGGAGCATAGCTATGACTTATGAAGTTTTGGATGTTGTAAGTAGCGTTGTCAGCCGGGCTGCATGGGCGATGTTATTAATGATGGTCGCTGTCGAATGCTTATTGCCTCAGCGGGCACTCGGACAAAACGCGGTTCCTGATGCAACGCAAACAGCAGAAGGGCTGCAACAACGCGTGGGTGAACTTGAGGAGCGAAGTCGCAGAGTTGAAGCGCATGGTGAAAGAACTACAAACAAATTCGCAGCCGGCGACGCGGCACGGCGACGCAGTCCGACCGCGCCGCGCAGATCAAGCGCGGACCAGACTGCAGAAGCGTTGACACTCACTCCACAGGACAAAGCTAATCTGGCGTTTTTGCGCGATACCACCATTAACATCGGGCTGGATGGATATTACGAGTACAACTTCAACGCTCCCGTCGGTCGTGTGAATCTGCTGCGCGCTTACGATGTTCTGAGTAACAGTTTCAGTTTGAATCAGGCGAGCTTGATCTTCGATCACCCGACGGATGTGGCTAATGGACGGCGTCTGGGCGGCCGTCTCGATCTCCAATTTGGTCAAGCGACGGATACGCTGCAGGGGAATCCTCTTAATGAACCGCGTCCGGATATTTATCGAAATATTTTCCAGGCCTATGGAACATACGTTGTTCCGCTCGGCCACGGTCTTGAATGTGGATTTCGGAAAATGGGCGAGTTCGATTGGAATCGAAGGCAATTACACCAAAGATCAGATCAACTACTCGCGATCATTCTGGTTTGACTATCTGCCTTTCTATCATATGGGTGTCCGCGTTAGTTATCCGATCAGCGATCGTCTCGCGTTTAATTATTGGATTGTTAACGGCACTAATCAGGTCGAACCTACGAATGGTTTCAAGGACGAATTGTTTGGCTGGACAGCGACGCCAAACAAGAAGATTAGTTGGACGATGAATTACTACCTGGGCCAGGACCATCCAGATCGCGTCAACGTGCCACCGACTTCGCCGATCCCAGTGCAGCCCGGCCTCAGCTTCGCAGCGATTGTTCCAGCGCCCAATGGCCGGCTGAATATCTTTGACAGTTACGTGAACTGGCAGGCCACCCCCAAACTCAGCCTTGCCGTGGAAGGCGATTACGTCATTGAACGGCTGTGGAGAAATTCTGCGCCGGGAGAATCGTCAACTCCGTCGCATGTGGATGGCGGCGCAGCATATCTGAAATATCAGCTTAACCCGAGACTCAGCCTGGGCGGCCGGGCGGAGTTTATGTCCGATCGCGGCGGATTTTTTAGCGGTCTGACACAGGCGCTAAAGGAAACTACCGCGACATTCGATTACAACGTGGCAGACGGCTTCCTGATGCGGTATGAGTGGCGGCGCGATTTCTCGAATCAGCCGTCATTCCTGACCAGCACCCAAGGTGTGCTGAGCAAACAACAAAATACGGCGACGCTCGGATTGGTTTGGTGGTGGGGACGAAAGCAGGGCGCCTGGTGAGTTCAATCGGAAACGTTCGTTTGGGAGAACATTCGTGAAAGACTTTATTTTCATTGCCGTTACGCTGGCATTTTTTGCTGCTGCGATTGGCTACGTGCGATTTTGCGATCGGATTCGCTGAGGAGGATTTGCCATGAGTCTTGAATCGATCCTCATGCTGGTTGTTTGCGTTTTGCTGATGGTTTATCTGCTGTATGCGCTTTTAATGCCGGAGAAGTTCTAATGACTGCAAATGGCTGGGTTCAGATACTGCTGTTCCTGGCATTGATACTCGTATTGACGAAACCACTGGGCGTATTCATGGCCCGAGTGTTCAATCGCGAGCGCACGTTCCTTGATCCGGTTGCCCGGCCCATCGAGCGTTTGCTCTATCGCGTGACCGGGGTCGACGAGAACCACGAAATGCGCTGGACAGAGTACGCCGTCGCCATGCTGATGTTCAGCGGCGTTTCGATGCTAATGCTGTACTTGATCGAGCGCGTGCAGCAGTGGCTGCCGTTGAATCCGCAGAAGTTTGGCCGGTTGCGCAGGACCTGGCCTTCAACACCGCCGCGTCGTTCACCACTAACACCAATTGGCAGAATTACGCCGGCGAGACCACGATGAGCTACCTCACCCAGATGGCGGGACTCGCATATCACAATTTTGTTTCTGCAGCCGTGGGCATTGCGCTGGCCATTGCGTTCGTGCGCGGCATTGCACGGCGCGAAAAAGAAACGATTGGCAACTTTTGGGTGGACATGACGCGGTCTACGCTGTGGCTGCTGCTGCCGATGTGCGTTATTTACGCTCTGGCGCTGGTTTCGCAAGGGGTCGTGCAGAACCTGAAACCGTACGACACGGCGAAATTGGTCGAGTCTCAGCAAGTACAGAAGACCAGCGCGGACGGAAAGCCGATGGTCGGCCAAGATGGCAAGCCGGTGATGGACACTGTCACCGATCAGACCATTGCGCAGGGGCCGGTTGCTTCGCAGGAAGCCATCAAGATGCTGGGCACCAATGGCGGCGGCTTCTTCAATGCGAATAGTTCGCATCCATTCGAGAACCCCACCCCACTCAGTAATTATTTGCAAATGCTTTCGATTTTCGCGATACCCGCCGGATTAACTTACACCCTGGGACGTATGACTGGATCGCAACGCCATGGATGGGCCGTTTGGGCGGCGATGGCTTTCTTATTTTTATGCGGAGTTACAACTGCTTATTGGGCGGAGGCGCGTGGCAATCCGCTGCTGAAGGGAGCAGATCAGCGCGTTACCGCAATGCAGTCTGGCGGCAATATGGAAGGCAAGGAAGTACGCTTTGGCATCGCCGACTCCACGCTGTTTGCAACTGTCACCACCGATGCCAGTTGCGGAGCGATCAACGGTTGGCACGATTCTTACACACCGCTCGGCGGAATGGTTCCGCTGGCTAACATCATGCTCAGCGAAACCGTTTTCGGGGGCGTAGGTGCTGGCCTCTACGGCATTCTCATCTACGTTGTGCTGGCGGTGTTTATCGCGGGGCTGATGGTTGGCCGCACGCCCGAATATCTGGGCAAGAAAATTGAAGCTTATGACGTGAAGATGGCGATGCTGGTCACGCTGGTTTTTCCCATGGTGATTCTGGTGCTGGCCGCAATTTCTTCGGTGCAGGGCTTTGGCACTTCCAGCATCAGCAACCCCGGCCCTCATGGACTCACGCAAATTCTATATGCGTTCACATCCATGGCAGGAAATAACGGCTCGGCCTTCGCTGGGTTGAATGGAAACACTCTGTGGTACAACAGCGCGGGCGCACTGACCATGCTGGTCGGCCGATTCTTCATGATCATTCCCATGCTGGCCATCGCCGGCAATCTGGCTAAGAAGAAATATGTGCCGCCATCGCTGGGTACTTTTCCAGTGACCACGCCGTTGTTCAGCGTGCTGCTGGTGGGAGTGATTCTGATTGTTGGTGCGCTCACGTTTTTCCCGGCGCTGAGTTTGGGGCCGGTGTTAGAGCATCTGTTGATGTCAGTCGGCAAGACTTTCTGAGGAAATATGGCGGAACGGAAATCAAAATCGATCTGGGACATAAAAATCGTGCGCCGCGCGGCTTTGGATTCGCTGGTTAAGCTGGACCCGCGGAACATGATGAAGAATCCTGTGATGTTTGTGGTCGAAGTTGGCAGTGTTGCGACCACCATTCTGCTGATTCGCGACGCGATGCGGCATCAAGGAGCTTTCGGTTTTAATCTGCAGATCACGCTGTGGTTATGGTTTACAGTCCTGTTCGCCAATTTTGCCGAGGCCATGGCTGAAGGACGGGGCAAAGCGCAAGCCGAATCTCTACGCAAAGCTCGCGCCGAGACGATTGCCAATCGTCTCTTACCCAACGGGACCACGGAACAAATTGCCAGCTCCAAACTGCGCTCTGGCGACTTGGTAAAAGTGATCGCTAGCGAGTTCATCCCGAGTGACGGAGAAATTCTCGAGGGCGTGGCTTCGGTGGATGAATCCGCAATCACCGGAGAATCCGCACCTGTGATTCGTGAAGCCGGAGGCGACCGCTCGGCGGTGACGGGCGGTACGCGCGTGCTTTCCGATTGGTTGAAGATCAAGATCACGTCCAACCCTGGCGAGACTTTTCTCGATCGCATGATTGCGTTAGTCGAAGGCGCCGAGCGTCAGAAGACGCCAAACGAAATCGCGCTGAACATCCTGCTGGCCGGCCTGACCATTATTTTTCTGCTCGCCGTGGTCACGCTGCAGCCGTTCGCGATTTATTCCGGCTCACCGCAGACAGTGTTCGTGTTGGTGTCACTGCTGGTTTGTCTGATTCCCACCACCATTGGCGGACTGCTCTCTGCCATTGGAATTGCCGGCATGGACCGGTTGGTGCAACACAACGTGTTGGCCATGTCAGGACGCGCTGTAGAAGCTGCTGGCGACGTCAACACGCTTCTGCTCGATAAAACTGGAACCATCACTCTAGGAAATCGGCAAGCCTCGGAATTTGTGGCTGCACCCGGGATCACTGCAGCGCAAATGGCGGACGCAGCCCAGCTTTCATCACTGGCAGATGAAACTCCGGAGGGCCGCTCGATCGTCGTACTGGCCAAAGAAAACTATGGTCTTCGGGGTAGGGAGTTGGCCTCGCAGGAAGCCACATTCATTCCCTTCACCGCGCAGACCCGCATGTCGGGGGTTGACTTGGATGGCCGCGAAATCCGCAAAGGCGCGGTGGACGCCATCACAAAGTATCTCAGTCAACACGGAACCGTGCTTCCCAAAGAAATTCAAGCTGCGGTCGAAACCATCGCGCGCTCAGGAGGGACGCCGCTGGTGGTAGCTGAAAATCGTCGCGCCCTGGGCGTCATTCACCTTAAGGACATTGTGAAAGGTGGAATGCGTGAGCGCTTCGACCAGCTTCGTGCTATGGGAATCAAGACCGTGATGATTACGGGAGACAATCCCCTCACTGCGGCGGCCATCGCGCGCGAAGCAGGAGTGGATGATTTCCTTGCCGAGGCAACTCCGAAAGACAAAATGGATTTGATCCGTGGCGAACAGAAGCAAGGCAAGCTCGTAGCAATGACTGGCGACGGCACGAACGACGCTCCTGCACTGGCTCAGGCTGACGTCGGGGTCGCCATGAATACCGGAACGCAGGCGGCGAAAGAAGCGGGCAACATGGTCGATCTTGATTCCAATCCGACCAAGCTCATCGAGATTGTGGAAATCGGCAAGCAGTTGCTGATGACTCGTGGCGCCCTTACTACGTTTTCAATCGCGAACGACGTTGCCAAATACTTCGCAATTATTCCGGCGATGTTTGCCGCCACGTTCCCCGTGCTCAACACGCTGAACATCATGCAGCTCAAAACTCCGCAGTCGGCAATTTTGTCAGCGGTCATCTTTAACGCGCTGATCATTGTGGCTTTGATTCCGCTGGCACTTCGCGGCGTGAAATATCGGCCCATGGGGGCGGCGGTCCTGCTGCGCAGGAATCTTTGGATCTACGGCGTTGGCGGCATCATTGTGCCATTTGTCGGAATCAAGTTAATCGATATGTTCATCACGCGCGTGGGCATGGCCTGAGAGGGTTGTTATGAAAAAGAATCTAATAATCTCGGTGCTGATGACGATTGCAACCACGATTCTGCTGGGAATTATTTATCCGTTAGTGGTCACGGGGCTGGCGCAGTTGTTTTTCAAAGACAAAGCCAATGGGCAGCTCATCGTGCAAAATGGCAAAAGTGGTAGGCTCGCGAATTATTGGGCAGGCCTTTGTCGGTCCCGCGTATTTTCATCCGCGGCCTTCTGCGGCTGGAAATGGATATGATGCGGCCAATTCTAACGGCTCCCAACTCGGTCCAACCAATCAGCACCTTATTGATCGCGTGAAAGCTGACGTGGCGTCGAACCAGGCAGACAATCCCGGCCAGCCAGTGCCGATTGATTTAGTAACTACGTCGGGTTCCGGCCTTGATCCCGATATTTCTCCCGCTTCAGCCGAGTTTCAAGTTCTGCGAGTGGCTAAGCAACGTGGAGTTTCTGAGGATCAGGTAAAACAGCTAATTCAACAGCACACTCAGCCGCGCCAGTTAGGCCTGCTCGGGGAGCCGCGGGTTAATGTGCTTGAGCTGAATCTTGATCTGGACGCTAGGTTTCCGCGGAAGTAAGCCAGCCCCGATGCTAAACTTTTGAACGTGGCTCGCATTGCTTATCTCGAATGCACAAAATGTGGGGCATCGATTGATGCTGCGCGTCCCCAGACGTTCTGCCCTAAAGATGGCGGTGTGCTTTACGTCCGCTACAAACTTTCGGCTCTGAAATCTAACTTCACCGCCGCTTCGCTCGCCGGGCGCACTCCAACCATGTGGCGCTATGCGGAAGTTTTGCCCGACGCTGAAGCCGTATCTTTGGGCGAGGGTTTCACTCCTATGTTGCCGTCCCGCGAATTTCCCAATGTCTTTATAAAAGATGAGGGGTTAAACCCGACCGGCTCGTTCAAAGCTCGGGGAATGTCGGTCGCGGTGACGATGGCGAAATCGTATGGCCTGAAAAAATTAGCTGCTCCTTCTGCAGGCAATGCAGGCAGTGCGCTGGCGGCTTATGCAGCTGCGGCGGGAATTGAGGCTTATATCTTTATGCCCAAAGATGTGCCGCTGGCGAATCGAGTGGAATGCGAAAGTTATGGCGCACACGTTACCTTGGTCGATGGACTGATCAGTGATTGCGCGCGCATGGTGGCGGAGAGAAAGGAAAAAGAAGGCTGGTTCGATATGTCCAC
This sequence comes from uncultured Acidobacteriota bacterium, assembly GCA_963716405.1. GTDB lineage: Bacteria > Acidobacteriota > Terriglobia > Terriglobales > Acidobacteriaceae > JABDBE01. Next base: position 50,153 of record CAVQTI010000001.1, read on the forward strand.
GCTAAAAGAACCTTTTCGCGTGGAAGGCAAGAAGACCATGGGATACGAAGTAGCCGAACAGTTGGGATGGCGGATGCCGCAGGGAATTATTTACCCGACCGGAGGCGGAGTGGGTCTGATTGGAATGTGGAAAGCGTTTGAGGAGATGCAGGATCTGGGTTGGATTGGTGCGGAGCGTCCGCAAATGATCGCAGTGCAAGCGGCGGGCTGCGCCCCGATTGCGAAAGCTTGGGATGATGCGACTCCTACTTCCGAATTCTGGACGAACGCCTCAACTTTGGCTGCCGGACTGCGCGTGCCTAAGGCATATGGGGATTATTTGATTCTCGATATCCTCAAGAAGAGCGGCGGGGTTGCGCTGTCCGTGACTGACGATGAGATTATGGATGCGTTTCACCAATGGGCTCGGGTGGAGGGAATTTTTGCTGCGCCGGAAGGCGCGGCCTCGCTGGCGGCGTATCGCAAGTTGCGCGCCAATACTTTCTTCGGTCCTGATGACACTGTGGTGCTGTTCAATACGGGCTCGGGATTGAAATATTTGGATGTGATCGATAGCCATACGCAGTCGGAACGCGAATCGGCCCTTGCATCGCGGCACATCGCTGGAATTATTGGACCTTATTAGTGGCGCCCTCCGAGGGCAGGATGCCCTCGGGACAGCCGGCAAGATGCCGGCGCTACCAAATATGACTGAGCGTCTTTATTACGATAATTCTTTTCTCAATGAGTTTGATGCGGAAGTGGTGGATGTTTCCGCGACTGATTCGCGTCCGGCTGTGATTTTGGATCGTACTGCGTTCTATCCGACTAGTGGCGGGCAGGTTTTTGATACAGGATGGATTCGTCCTCGCGACGCTACGGACGGCAAGCTGCGCGTGATCGAGGTGACAGAAACAGAGGATGGTCAAATCCTGCATATCCTCGAAAATTCACCGTCCCTTGCGAAGGGCGCTCGTGTTCGCGGCCTGATTGACATCGATCGTCGCCGCGATCATATGCAGCAGCATTCGGGGCAGCATGTTCTCTCGGCGGCGTTTCTGCGTCTGTTCAACATGCTCACGGTTTCCTTTCATATGGGCGCGGAGTCTTGTTCGATTGACCTGGATACGAAGAACCTGAGCTCCGCGCAGGTCGAATCTGCCGAGGCATTGGCGAACAATGTCGTCATGGAGAACCGCGCGGTAAGTATTCGCTTTGTGACGCAGGAAGAAGCGCGCGGTCTGGGACTGCGCAAGATTCCGCCAGCCGAGCGAGACCAACTTCGGCTCATCGAGGTGAATGACTTTGATCTGACCGCGTGCGGCGGCACGCACGTTTCGTTCACCGGACAGATCGGTTCGATCCTGCTCCGAAAAACTGAAAAAACGCGGCAAGGATGGCGAGTGGAATTCGTTTGCTGGCAAGCGCGCTGTGGCGACGGCTCGACATGATTACACGGTGCTAGCGGAAGCTGGCGGTCTGCTTTCGAGCCACATCTGGGATATTCCGCAACAGGTACGAAAGGTGCAGGATGAGTCGCGGGCTTCTCGGAAAGAACGCGAACACTTAATGGAAGAGTTGGCTGATTTGTATGCCGCGCGGTTGCTCGGCGAAGCGGCCGAGCTTAACGGGCGCAAATTCATCGTTCGCACTTTCTCCGATCGCGATCTCACATTCATCAAGCTACTGGCGCAACGATTGACTCGCCAGAGCGCGGAGGCGATTGCATTTCTTGGCACCACTTCTGATCAGCCGGCATTAGTTTTTGCCCAGTCTGCGGGTCAGCCGTTCGATATGGGAGCGCTCATGAAAGAAATACTTGCGCGACTTGGCGGACGCGGAGGCGGAAGCAAGGACATGGCGCAGGGAGGCCCAGCGCAGATTGAAGGACTTGAAACTACACTCAGCAATCTTGCGGCACGACTTCGCGGCTAAGGCCAACTGGAGCGTTGCAACCCCGAGGGCAGGATGCCCTCGGGACAGCCGGCAAGATGCCGGCGCTACAAGATCTGAATCAGCCCGGCACGTCCTTTGATCACGGCTTCATGCTACATTCTCCTCAGCGGGCTTCATTCGGCCAATCATGATCGGTTAAAAATGGAACAGCGGCTCATCCTCGTAAATCTTCTGATTAAGCTCGGCGTCGCCGCGGCCGTTGCCAGCACGCTTGTGCGTTCTGTCGAATTCAAATCGTTGTTGTTTCGCGAAAATCGTTCATTGAAGCAGCAAATTTATCTGGTGTTGTGGATCGGCATTCCGCTCAGCGCCGCGGTATGGATCCGCTTCATGCAAAATAGTTTTCTGGCAGGAGACCTGTCGTTTGAAACCACAATTTTGTTGGGTGTAATAGCGGGGCGGTTTACCGGCATGGTGGGCGGAGCTTTTATCGCGCTGCCGGCGTTGCTGCACGGAGAATGGGCGACTCTGCCGTTTAACGTCCTTTGCGGATTCATCGCGGGACAACTGCGCACCCTCGCTCCTGACCGCGAAGATATCTGGTCGTTCTCTCCATTTATAGATCTCAGCGTCTACCGAATGATCCGGCGCAATCTTCCGACGCCGCGGTTGTTCGATTGGCAGGTCTTGTTTTTTGTGACTATCGTAGCGCTGCGCTTTGTGCTCACGGAGCTATCGCGATTTCTTCCGCACGCCACTTTCACGCTTGAAGGCCTTAGCCGCGAAAGTCTTAATCCATGGGTGTGGATCGCGATTTATGCCACTTCGATTATCGCGATTGGGACTGAACTGAAAATCTGGAACAGTGTGCGTATTCAGATCAAACTCGAAGAACAGGAACGGCTTCTTTTGCACGCCCGCATGGCTGCGCTGCAAAATCAGATCAACCCGCACTTTCTGTTCAACACTCTGAATTCAGTTTCATCACTGGTGCGCTTCGATCCCGACACGGCGCGCGAATTGATCATCAAGCTGGCCACGATTTTGCGAAGGCTGCTGAGCAGCGGAGACGCCTTTGTTCCGTTGCGCGAGGAGTTGGAGTTCATCGACAATTACCTCGATATCGAGGTGGTCCGTTTCGGCCGTGACAAGTTGCAGGTCACGAAGGAGTTGGAGCCGGGATCGCTCGACGTGATGGTGCCCAGCATGCTTCTGCAGCCGCTGGTGGAAAATTCGATCAAGCATGGCCTAGCGTCCAAGATTGAAGGTGGCAGCATCTTCCTGCGAAGCCGCTTAACCGACTCGCAGGTAATTATTGAAGTGGAAGACGACGGTGTGGGCATGGGCGCGGCGAATTTCCTGGAAAAACCAACGGGACTGGGCGGAACCGGGATCGGATTGCCAAATGTCGCCGAGAGATTGAAAGTTTTGTACGGAGAAACGGCGCGCATGACCATCGACAGCCGGGAAGGAAAGGGCACCTTGATCCGTTTGCGTTTACCTATTCTGCCGAGCGAAGATTCTCTGGTCGTCGCACTCTACGAAGAACGTTCCAGCACGCGGCGATAAAAATCTTCATATTGCGGAATAATCTTCGAAGAACAAAATCTGGATTGCGCTACCGCGCGACAAGCCTTGCCCATTTCCCGCAGACGGTCGTCGTCGCTCAATAATTCGATCGCATAGCGGGCCATCGCCTCCACATCGCCCACGTCAGCCAGGAATCCACTCTTGCCATGCTCGATCACTTCGGGCACGCCGCCTACGCGAGTCGCGATGGGCACGACTTCGCAAGCCATCGCTTCCAGTGCAGCCAAGCCGAAAGATTCAAGTTCACTTGGCATGAGTATGAGATCGGCTAGCGCCAATTTTTCGTGAACATTGTCCTGCTTGCCAAGAAAAAGGACATCGTTGTGAATGCCCTTCTGCACGGCCAGCCACTCAGCACGCGAGCGATCTGGTCCATCGCCGATCAACAGCAGCTTTGCGGGAAACTTCTTGCGCACTCGATCCAGGATTTCGATCGTATCGGTAATGCGTTTCACTGGACGAAAATTCGACAGGTGCACCAGAATGCGTTCGCCGTTTGGAGCATATTCGGCCCGGCGTTGCGCCGCTGCCGGATCGCGAACGTAGACGTCGCAATTCACGAAGTTGTAGATGACCTGGATATTATTTTTTACGTCGAACTCCCGCAAAGTGCGCTCACGCAAATATTGCGAGATGGCAGTAACGCCGTCGCTTTGTTCAATGGAGAAGCGAGTAATCGGCAAGTAGGAGCGATCGAGTCCCACCAGAGTGATGTCAGTGCCATGAAGCGTGGTCACGAAAGGCAGCTTTTGTCCCATGGGTTTGGCGGCCAGCATTTGACGAGCTAACAATGCGCTTACAGAATGCGGGATCGCGTAATGTACATGCAGAAGATCAAGAGCGTAAAGTTCGGAAACCTCCGCCATCCGCGTGGCGAGGGCCAGGTCATACGGGGGATATTCGAATAGCGGATAGCGCGAGACGTCCACCTCGTGATAATGAATATTCGGATGGAGTTCGGTCAGACGAATAGGCTGAGCATAGGAAATAAAATGGATCTCGTGTCCGCGCTCGGCTAGTTCGACGCCAAGCTCGGTCGCGACCACTCCGCTGCCACCGTAGGTCGGATAGCAGGTGATTCCAATCTTCATCCCAATCCTCTCACAACCAGCCTATACGACTCTCTGATTCGATGGTGACCGCTGTGGCGGGATTCAGATTTTGAGCGGGAGACGAACGGAGATAAGAACTAAAACTACGAGTCGGCGGTGGTGGCGCTCTTGGCGGCGCGCTGAAGGCCCTCGTCGAGTTTTTCCAGGTGTTTCTGCAGCCGTTCCTGAACATGATCGTCGAGCTGGGTGAACTCGATGCCCATGCCTACTCCTCCATCGCTGGCCCTGACGACGCCGCTGGTTTGGATCTTTTCATCGTCCATCCAGAAGGTAATTTTCACCCTCGTGCCCATGGGCAAAGGAAGCAAGGTCTCTACATAACAACCACGACCGCCAATGTCAGTGGCATTTGTTTGCATGTGAGTGCGGCGGGCGTCCTCGAAACCAATCTCGAGCGGAAACCAAACTTTATGACGGACCCATCGCCGCTTATTCTTGGACGCCGCGACTTCACTTTTCTTTTCTTTCGTGAGCTCCAACCATGGGCTCTGCTGGCCGGGCAAAACTTCAACCCCAGCTTCAATCTGCCTTTCGACGCCGGAGTCAATCACCCAAATTACTTTGCAGCGGACTTTCTTGTCGGCGTATTGCACGCCGATTACATCCCCAGCCTTCAGAGGATGACTGATCCCCGAGAAAGTTGCGCCTTCGCTGCTGAGGTTGGCGGCATTGGCGTTCTGAAAAAATGGATGGCCGTCCGCGTCCATACCCCATATCCGCACGGGGATGACCGTCGCAAGCCGCATTTCCGGTCTTCTATCCATGTTTTTCTGCTGTCTTATGCCGTGTTCTCAGGGGATGGCTTATCATAACTTGCTGCTTGCGCCTGTGTTGCAGCAATTTGGGGCATGGCCCCTATCCAAAGGCCGTGTACGTTCGGTGGTTATCAGTGAAGCCGCTCAGACCAGATCGCGGTATGAAGTAAGCTGAACTCCGCTTCCCGCTAATATTTCTCGAGCCTCAGGCGAAGTCAGGAGCTGCAGTTCCTGTGCCCGTGAGTCGCGCAGCCGGGTGCGGATTTCCGCAAGTTCGGCGTCGTTATAGCCGGGATGGCAGACCAGTTCCCACGTGCCTTCGGGAAGACTCTTTACGATGCTTTCGAACAATGGGATATCCATCGCACCGGTGGCCACAATGCCTACGGTTCCGTCGGGAGTGAGCATGCCCGCACCGGCAACCGATTTTCGAAAAGACTTGCCCAGTCGGCTCAGCAGCGTGACTTTACTGAACTGCTTCCACAAGCGCGGGCGCTTGGCGACAACAGATATGTGAACTGGTCCGAAGGGATTGCGCATAGCCGGTACGCCGCATGCTCGTGCTGCACGCAACAACGGACGCAGCACCCGCGGAATTATGTGGGTGTGCTTGTGGGTGTCAAGGTGGGAGACGACAATGCCGGCCGCTTGTAGCTTGCGGATTTGCGCCGTGGCTTCGGCTTCGATATCGTCCACATTGATTCGGCCCCTGGCGAGGCGCAGGGCGAAACCATTCAGACTGTCGTAAAAGCGGCCATCGTCGAATTGTTCATTCGACAGAGTCGTGGTTGTCGGTTTTCTTTGAAATACGGGTGAACCGTCAACCAGTACGACGTGGCAACCCACGCTCAGCCGGGTCGCAGACTTCGCACGTTGAATCGCATCATCGAAGGCCCGACCATTTGCCATCAGCGTTGCGGAGGTTACGATGCCCTGGCTATGCGCTTCCATGATGGCGCGGTTCACACCTTGAGTGAGACCGAAATCATCCGCATTGACGATCAAACGCCGCACGCGCCAGTCTAGCAGCAGGAACCAGTTATTTAATTGGAGATTGGATTCGGCCGCCAGTGCCAAGTCTTGGGCACGCAACGAGCGGAGTATTATTTGAAGGATCGATCTGACCAGGAAGCCTGTTCAGTCTATGGCCACTTCTACGCCAGCACCAACCGGGACGATTCAAGAAAGCGTGAGACTGTTCTTTGAACATTCTTCTCAAGCGGGCGAACTAGTTTCGAAACTGGGAGCACTGGCAATCGCAGCAAGTTACCTCACTGGTCTTCTCATAGTGAATATTTATTTGTGGGGTATTGGTACAAGCCAGTTCTCGCTACTTAAGGTGAGGAAAATCTATACGGGCGCAGTTGCTTTGCTTGGCTGTTTCTCTCAATCTTCAAGATCGGTTTAGCTGCCTTTATTCAGACATTGCCGAATGAGGACCTACCGCATCCATTTTCTCTGGTTCGAAGAATCCAAATGTTAATAGATCGGCATCGTTGGCTTCCTTCGGTTCTGATTTGGTCGAACCTGCGGATGACGAAGATCGTCTACGAAGAATGACTACGCGAGAAGAATGTCTAACTCAGCAGCTGGGTCAGCAGTAGCGGGATATGATTTCCTGCTTTATACACTCGGAATGCTTGGATGATTTGGTAGTTTGCTCAATAACTTACAAGGGAGTACCAAACTTACAAGCAGGAGTTCGCAGGTTCGAGTCTTGCACTGTCTACCAACTTATGCCATGCATTCTCGGGTCGATGGCGCCCTCTAAGTTGAAAATTGCTGTGTGTAATAAATTCGATATCGCTAATCCGTAATGATAGTTTTTTTCTTCTTCACCACGATTCCGCTCTCATTAAACACAATCTTGCAGTAGAAACCTGGTTCCTCGATGGCCCAACTGTCGCGCTCCCGCTCCTTCGCCTGCAGCATGACATTACGATCTCCAACTAGTTTTGATACGGCATCTTTGGTCATGCCGGAAGAAACATCGTCGCACAGCGAACTGGCGTTAAGATTGAGGCGTTGGGCGGGCTGTATCTTCTCTTTCGCGGTGAGGCGAGGTCGCGGGGATGCCGAGTAGTCTCCAAGTCTCCTGCGCCAAATTTCCCGGCCATCCGCTGTCATGGCACGAATGAAGGTGCCCTCCGGACACGCCTCTTCAATGTAGAGATCGGGGCCGTTTGCGGTTGGAACTGCTTGCGACATTTTTGTAGTGGCGCAACCGGGCAAGCTGCTGACGGACCAGAGGGCCGTCCCGGCCGGCAAGTCGGTGCCGGGGCGAATCTCGACGCTGGCCTCGGCGGAATCGGTTCCGGCGTGAGCGGTCAGGGTTACGGTTGCGTATGGCTCGGTGGCGTGCAGAGTCGCCTCGTCGCCGTCCGACGTAAGTGCAGCGGCGTGCTCTGATGAGACACTCCACGTGACATTTTGTTGCTTGCGGCCGTCCTTCCCCACGGCGCGGAAAGTACGGGTCTCGCCCACCAACATAACTGATTTGTTCGGAACCACGAGTAACGCGGGCAGGTTCTGCGTTAAGGCCGGTCGACCGACCGTGCTGATCAGCAGAGAAAGCACGGCAACGCAGTTCGTTTTCTGCATGGGTTGGTTTTCTGATTGTGTCTGCTTCCTCAGGCTACGTCCCTAGGAACACATACAAAAGTTACTTTAGAGAGAGTCTTGAACGAAATCGGCAGCGGCTGAAGGGTTGTGAAAAATACGGCACGCCTTAGGGCGTGCCCCGATACGAATTCTATGCTTCGGCAAGCAGTTGAGGCGCAACTTAGGTCGCCAGTGCACACGCTACGCGGCTTTCTGGTCGCCGTTCCCGCACGGCGCGCCGACCAGATCTTGCCGAAGTTGCTCCATTTCTGCGGATGCTTCCTTTATCTGCTCTGCATATTCGTGGCCTTGGCGGGGTAGGAATCCTCCATAGTTCTGCAGCAGCAGACGCGCATTTACTTCGATGGCCGAGGTCTTGGAACGGGCTTGATTGGTGAGAGCCGAGGTTAATTTTTCCAGCTGCAAATCGCGCATGCCGAGTTCCCGCCTGCTCTGGGCCGCTTCCTGTTCAAGCAATCGCCCGTGGTAGCGGATAAGTCCAAAGAGACATACTGTCAGTCCCAGCAGATATAAGTTCGAAAGAATGGTTTCTTTCAAAACTTTGCTAAGGCTGGCATTCCTCTCCTGATCGAATCTGGCGAAAGCGCTGGCTTCGGCGTTGGAAAGCGAAGTCAGCAGGGCGCGAGCTTTATCCATATAGCCCTGACCTTCGTTCGAGGCCACGAGCATAAACGCGCGGTGACGATAACCTCGCTCCCGCAAATTGATGGAGTGTTCCATTTCCGCTTGCTTGGAGCCAGCCAGAGCTTCCAATTGCGATTCGAGCGACCGTTCGCTATCCGAGCGATTAGCCAACCCTTTGCGTAGCGCGGCGAGATCAGTTGCGATTTTGCTTTTGGCGTCGGTGTAGGGCTGCAGGTAGGAAGTATCCTCGGTCAGCAGATACCCGCGCTGACCGGTTTCCATATCAGTCAAATCTGTCGTCACAGCGGAAATATCCGCTTGGATCGCGGAGCTCTCCAGCGTGAGCGCCGCAGTTTTTTGCATCTGTTTTAAATGATTGACAGCGAGATACGCGTTCCATGCCATAAACGCGATTAGCGCGGGAGCCCCTATTTGCAGCACGGCTTTTCTAAGCATCTTCATGGCGCCATCCTTCAGGTGACGTTCAGAACCCCTTCAGCCGTAATGCGGCTGGCTTTGCAAATCTCCCGCGCAACTTTGACGACCGCGTCGCTGCTGCGGACGGGCCCCTCCGCCGACATAACCGAGCTGGCAGCCAGGGTAAAAAGTAAGGCGTCTTCTTGCTTGTCGAAATAAAGCACTACCTGATTCGCCGCCATGTGTGAATACCTCCTGCTGATTGGTCCTAACGCATCATAGGCCGTTTCGCCGCGAGAATGAGGTTGTCTCTTTTGGTGCGCCTGTTGAGAACTTGGCGCGAATCGAGGAGCGGAGGGTTGGGTGCTGGGATTTCCCTCTGATTGGCGTTTGTGTTACGTGATCAGGGGAGCATTTCGGACCCCCGCAGTCCCAAACACGCGCTTATAGCGTTGAATTTCAGATGGTGGACCGAGCGCCTTCGCAGAATTGTCGGAAAGCTTGACCGCGGGCCGTCCTTCCACGGTGGAGACTTTAGCGATCAAGCTGATGGGATCAAAATCGTTGCCGCCGCTGGGATCGCAACCGCGGAAATCATTGGTGAGTAGCGTGCCCCATCCGGCGCTGAATCGAATTCTTTGACCGGGAATCCACTTGCGCGGATCGAGAAAGTCAGATGCATTAAAGAATTCCGCTGTGGTTGTGCCGGGCTGAAGCGCGCCACCGAAATACGCATGCAGGCCGAGTATTTCGTCGACGTCAAGTGCGTCGGACGCGATGATCAGTTTGTCTTTGGTGACGCGGCCCCGCGCCTTCAGCCATTCGATATATTCGTCCCCAGCCACGTACGGGTCCTTGCTGTCGATACGCTGCCCGGTCCAATCGGCCGCCCAGTCGGGAGCACCTTCAAGAAATTGGGTGGTGCCAAAGGTATCAGGCAGCATGATTCGCAGCGCGCCTTCGTAGGTTTTCTGCCATAGGTCGAGCACACGGTATTGGGAAGCTTTGAGCGCTTCGTCATCCGGCGCTAGAGCAGCCAGAACCATCGGGATTTCATGTGCGTTGGTGCCAATCGCCTCGAGGTCATGCTTGTGGGCGAGGAGCGCGTTGGAAGTTCCGATAAAACTTGGGCCGAGATTTGAATCCATGGCGTTGACGACATATTCCTGCCACAAAAAACTGTGCCGCCTCCGGGTTCCGAAATCCGCTATGCTCAATCCTGGAACACCGCGCAGGCGTTCGATCTTGCTCCACAGCTTGGTCTTCGCCTTGGCATACAAAATGTCGAGCTGAAACTCGCTCAGCCTTTTCATGTTCGCGCGAGTCCGCAATTCGTCGAGGATGGACAGCGCGTACAGTTCCCACATGGTGGTATCAGTCCACAGGCCGTCGAAGGAAAGATGAAACTGGCCGTCCACGACCGAGAGATGATAGTCGGACAGCCTGAAATCGCGGTCCAGCCATTCCAGAAATGCGGGTTCGAATATTCCGCGGCGTCCGTAGAAAGTATTACCAGCCAACCACACCAGTTCAGATTTTCGAAAACGAAGTTTTCGGACGTGTTCCAGTTGGTGGATCAGATCCTCGAGGGCAATCTGGTCCGCAAGACGCACCTGGGAAGAACGATTCGAAATTGAGAAGGAAGCATGAGTCTTCGGGAAATGCTTCCAGATAAACTGCAACATCAGTAGTTTGTAAAAATCAGTATCGAGCAAGGACCGTGTTACCGGATCGAGTTCCCAGTTGTGGTTGTGTGCCCGTTCAGCGAAGTTAACGATCATCGGGCGGCAGCGTCTTCAGAATCGGCCGAGAGACCTGTAGTCACTTGAGTTATTGAATCGAAGACGGCGAGAACTGTCAACCGAACGGTGGACTTGGGGAGTGTCTCAATTCCAACAAGCTGAAGATTCGTTGGTAGCGCCTTTCAATCTCCGCGTCCTCTGCGGCTGTTCTCAGCGAGCTCCGCGCTTTAAGACTTGGTCTTTGACGCGGCCTCATCAACACCTTAAAACGCGGAGACCGCAAAGAACGGCCGCGGAGTACGCGGAGAAACCCGTGGCGGAGAGCAAACTGACCAGCACAAAGCTTGTATGGCGATTTGCTCTTGCGATGACCGCGCATTACGATAGCCGGAATCATGAAAAATTTCTGGCTGCTGCTTTTTTTCTTAAGCCTCGCTGTCACCGTCGACGCGCAAGCGAATAAGCCTGTCGTCCACGCGGCGTCAGCTTCGAATGTATATCCGGTGCAGGAAGGGTTTGTCGACGCCAACGGCGTGATGATTTATTACAAAATGCTGGGCCGTGGCGCGCCGCTGATGATCGTGCATGGTGGCCCCGGTGCTTCGCACGATTATTTTCTGCCTTACCTGCTGCCTCTTGCGCGCCACAACAAAGTCGTTTTCATAGATGAACGCGGCTCTGGCCGGTCGCAGAAACTTGAGGATCCTTCCGGCTACACCATCGAGAACATGGTCGAAGATGTTGAGGGGGTTCGACAAGCGCTGGGCTTGGGCAAGATCAGTCTGCTGGGACACTCCTACGGTGGAGCCTTAGCGCAGGCCTACGCTTTGAAATATCAGGCGAACCTCACTCACTTGATTCTCGGCAGCACCTGGTCGAGCTCAAAAGCGCTCAACGAAATCTTCGTGAAGATGAAACAGAACATGTCTCCGGAATTGCGCGAGCGCATCGACAAACTCGAAGCGGCGGGATTGTTCGGACACGGCAAGGACTACGAGAAGAACCGATACACCAACGACTATATGATTGCGGCCTGGGGCGAAGGCTATTTTCCGTACCTTTATCAGAACCATCCGGATCCGAATTACGATCCCGTCGACAATGGCAAGATGGCGTGGGATCTGTACCGCGAAATGTGGGGAGAGCACGGAGAGTTCGTCATTGATGGCAACTTGAAATCGGTCGAATACACCGACCGGTTGGCGGGCATCAAAGTACCAACACTTATTCTGGTTGGTGATCACGACGAGGCTGATCCGTCGCTTTCGCAGGCGATGCATGAAAAGATCACGGGATCGAAGATCGTGGTCTTCCCCAAAGCCGGACATATGACTTTCGTGGACGATACCGGGATGTTTATTCAGACGGTGGATGATTTCCTGCATGCATCGAAGTAGCCTGATTTTCGTATTACTGTTCGCGCTGCTGGCAGGGCCGGCCTTTGCCCAACAGGGTGCTGCCACGGGCGAACCACTGGTGATTCAAACCACAAGCTTGCCTAAGGCGTTTCTTCATCAGCACTACGAAACTCATTTAGAGGCTCGCGGAGGAATCACACCTTTGCGTTGGGAAATCAGCGACGGCGCCCTACCCCCTGGTATCGTGTTGGGAGTTGATGGAACTCTCAGCGGTGCTCCTACCGAAACTGGCGAATTCAAATTTACGGTGAAGGTGACCGACAGCGGCAGACCGGCCGCGCAACGCAATCAGCAGTTCGTGCTTACCGTGGTGGCGCCGCTGCTTGCGCAGTGGGGACGCTATCCCCAGGTTAACGGGCAAAGGCTGGAAGGCTCGATCATCGTGTCCAACCAGACCGAGCAGGATTTTGATTTGACCGCAATCGTGATGGCGGTGAATGAGATTGGACGAGCTACAGCGATCGGCTACCAGCGCATTAACTTGAAGAAAGGCACTGCGGAGCTAGAGATTCCTTTTGGAGAGAATCTGCCCTTTGGTTCGTATGAACTGGATGCAGACGTGGTGGCTGAGGTGGCGGCGACGAACTCGATTTATCGGGCGCGGCTGGTGCCGAAAGAAAGATTTCAAATTCAGCAAGGGCCGTAGAAAACAGTGGGCGGCGTAACTTTCTGCTGAAGTTTCGCAGCTAGCTTGGGGGAGAGCTGCAGCCAAAGTCAACCACCGCCCCTGATTGCTGCAGACAAATTAAGAGTCCCGAGGTGGTGTTGAGATCATTCGTCTCGGCCAGTAGCTCGCTTTAGACCCTTGCCGACCTGCCGAAGTTGCGGTCCTTGCGGATGGCAACTCGCGATCGTTGCTCGGGCTCCGGGCTTACCGCCAACCGGATAAATCAACCCAACGCCTCGGGACTCTATCCTGCCTTCGACAAATCTTCTTGTTCGCCTCGACCAGCACTTTGCTATAGACCCTTGCTAACCCTCCCTCAGTCATTTTGCAATGTAGAGGGTGACTTCGCTTGAGCCCCGGACGCCGCACCAACCGGGAAAACTTCAGAAGCTGTCAAAGAACGATTATCTTTTTACTCTTTTTATTTTTAGAGTCAATAAAAAACGCGGCAGCGTATGTATCGATTTTTCAATCGAGTGCAGGCGGTTCACAGGCTGGTGTAGCGAAGTTGGTGCAGTTTTCTTGTCACACAATTTTGTGACATTCGCCGATGCGCGATTTAATTGGATGTTCGTGTCTGATGCGGTTGCAGGTTGTGAACAGACTTGAGCTGTGTTTGTGAAAATCTCGGCGAAGCCGCGCTGGACGGCCTATCTCGCGTATTCTTGGCCTCCAGGGCCGTCTCAGTTGTCAAACCGAACGAAAGAGGGATATAGGTTTTCGCTTGGCCCTGTGAAACCAGATTCCTCGTCGCTTCGCTCCTCGGAATGGTAGGAGGATGGTGACGGACGATACTTAGCAATCTACGTCTCTACAGTTGCGCTGTTTCATGTTCTATGTGCGTCAGGTAGAATTCCCGTTTCCAAGAAACATACCTTAAGGAGATGATGTGGCGCGAATGGCTCGGTCGCTTGTTCTTTTGATCGTCGCCGGTTTCACGACAATGGCGTCGGCGCAGTCCACAGCCAGCGCTGAGCAGCGCACGTCGCGCTATTTCGAATCTATCCGCCGGCAACCTTCGCTTCAGTTAGCTTTCCTGCGTGACATGCCGAAAGGTGGCGATCTGCATGTCCACCTCAGCGGCGCGCTCTATGCGGAGAATCTGATCGACTATGCCGCCAGCGACAATTTGTGCGTCGATCGTACGACGTCGATTCTCATTGCGCCGCCGTGTGATGATTCCTGCGAGAAGTACACAAGCAAGCCTGCCATCCGTTGCGCCTACGGCGATCATGTTCTCTACAACTCAATCGTCGATGCCTGGTCAATGCGTAACTGGGAACCAGGCGAAGAATCCGGGCACGATCATTTTTTTGCGACCTTCGACAAGTTCTCGCTGGCCACGCACAATCACATCGGGGACGCGCTTGCAGAAGCGGCGTCGCGTGCGGCGGAAGACCACCTTCAATATCTCGAGCTCATGCATACCGCGGATTCCGTGCAGTCCGGTCAATTAGGCGCGAAGCTGGGATGGGATGACGATTTCGCCCGCATGCGGGAGAAGCTGTTGAGCAGTGGATTGAAAGAGATTGTTACTTCAACCCGCAAACATCTCGACGATGACGAGAGCACGATGCGATCTGTGCTCAAGTGCGGATCTCCGCAGGCGAATGCCGGTTGCGAGGTCAAGGTTCGGTACCTTTATCAGGTGCTGCGCGGGCTGCCACGGGAGATGGTCTTCGCCGAAATATTGTTTGGCTTCGAATTGGCCCAGGCTGATCCGCGTTTCGTCGGCTTGAATCTCGTGATGCCCGAAGACTGGTACGTGCCCATGCACGATTTCGAATTGCACATGAAGATGCTCGACTATCTGCATGGCTTGTATCCGAAGGTGCACATCAGCCTGCATGCCGGGGAGCTGGCTATGGGCCTGGTGCCGCCGGAGGGCTTGCGTTTTCACATACGCGATTCGATTGAGCGCGGACACGCGGAACGCATCGGGCATGGCGTGTCCGTGATGAATGAGGACCGTCCGCTTGATCTGCTGCGTGAAATGTCTCGCGAAAGATTCTGGTCGAAATCTGCCTCACTTCGAATGACGTGATTCTGGGAGTTAGGGGCGATGCGCATCCTTGCCGATCTATCTTCGCTATGCGGTTCCGGTTGCGTTGGCTACCGACGACGAAGGCGTCTCGCGCTCCGATATGACGCACGAATATCTGCGGGCAGTTCAAACTTACGATTTCCTCGGTTACAAAGAATTGAAGCGCATGGCCCGGATGAGCCTGGAACATAGCTTTCTTGCGGGAGCGAGTCTGTGGGCCTCTGAATCCCGCATGGTGGATGCTTGCGGGACGAGTCCAGCCGGGAAAGTTTCTAGCTCGTGTCAGAAGTTCCTCGATGCCAACCAGCGTTCGCAGCTGCAGTGGAAACTCGAAGAGCAGTTCGGTGCTTTTGAAAAGAAGTTTTGATTTGGTAGCGCCGCCATCTTGGCGGCCCGAAGGCGGGCCAACGCCGCCAACCGCCGAGACGCCGGCGCTACAAAGGTGATTATGAATTCTGACTTCGATCGTGCTGAGGCCGCGGCGCACTTTCTGCTTTCGCAGACTGCGCTTCGTCCTACGATCGGGCTGGTTTTGGGCTCAGGTCTGGGCGGATTTGCCGACGACCTCTCCGAAGCTACGCGAATTCCGTATGCGAATATTCCCTCGTTTCCTCGCTCCACGGCGGTAGGCCATGCGGGGCAAATGGTAATTGGAAAGGTTGGCGGCGTTCCCGTGGCGGCCATGCAAGGGCGCGTGCATCTTTACGAAGGCTATTCCGTTCAAGAGGTCGCGTTTCCCACGCGGGTGTTTGGGCGGATGGGGATTCGCGCGCTCATTCTCACCAACGCGGCCGGCGGCATCAACCTTGAATACAAACAGGGCGCGCTGGTGGTCGTTACCGACCACATTAATCTGCAAGGAACGAACCCGCTTATCGGACAAAACGATGAGCGCTTCGGACCGCGATTTCCCGACATGACGCAAGCGTACTGGAAACCGTATCGCGAGATTGCGCTTCGCGCGGCCCGGCGCCACGGCAAAATGGCGTACCAAGGCGTGTACGCGGGGCTGTTGGGACCGAGTTACGAGACTCCGGCGGAAATTCGCTGTTTACGCACCATCGGCGCAGATCTCGTCGGTATGTCTACTATTCCCGAAGTCATCGCGGCGCGCCACATGGGATTAAAAGTTCTGGCGATTTCCTGTGTGACCAACATGGCCGCGGGCATATCCGATGAAGTGCTGAACCATGAGGAGGTGCTGAAGACTGGCGAGCGGGTCAAAGGTGATTTCGTGGCGCTGTTGCATGCAGTTTTGCCGGAGATTGCTGTGGACACCAAAGCCTAGCTTCGCGGGCGAGGGCGCCCGCGTGACACGACCCTGGACGCGCGGGACGCCCGTCCTCCACTATTTTATTTCGTCTATAATTCTTTCAAGTCTGCTCGGCAATACTACCGTAAGGAGGAAGTGATGCCTGAGGCTATTCCGGAGAAATATCGCGATCTATTCAGTAAGCGCGCCTTTGCCAGTTTGGCGACATTGATGCCAGACGGGCGTCCGCAGGTGACGCCGGTGTGGTGCGACCTGGAAGGCGACTATGTGGTTTTCAACTCCGCCAAAGGCCGCCAGAAAGATCGCAATGTGCGTCGTGATCCTCGCGTGGCTATGGCAGTCATCGATCCCGACAATCCCTACCGTTACATCGAAATTCGCGGCCGTGTGGTTGAAATTACCGAGGAAGGCGCCGACGCGCACATCGACAAGCTGGCTAAGAAATACTTGGGCGTAGATAAGTATCCGTATCGACAGCCTTCGGAACAGCGTGTGATTTACAAGATTCTGCCAGAACACATAACCACCATGGGCTGACCCGAGCGATGGGGACGGGCGTCACGCCCGCTCAGCCGGGCGAGGACACCCGGCTTCCATTTGTCCAGAAGAGTCTTCAGGAGATAACTGATTCGCACATACAATCTGTGCCTGCTCGGCTTGGGAAACGTCAACCGGACTTTGTTTCGGCTGCTGCAGAAGAAAGAGACGGAGCTGCGTGAGCGCGGCATTGCATGGCGGATCACCGGGGTAGCGACGCGACGACTGGGTTGGATTGCGGACGCTGGCGGAGTGGACGTGGAAGCTCTTCTGGGTTCTGCCCAATCGTCCCGGTCGGCATTCTCTCCATCGCTCGACGTAGGCAGCTGGTTGCGCGCGGCGAAAGCCGAAGTTTTGTTCGAAGCCACTTCACTCAGTCCACTCGACGGCCAACCAGCGATTGACCATATTCGCGCGGCGCTCGAAATGGGCGCACACGCTATCACCGCCAATAAAGGTCCGATTGTGCACGCTTACGAACAACTGACTTCGCTGGCTTTGGCGAAGGGGCGAAGATTTCTTTTTGAATCTACGGTGATGGATGGCGTGCCAATCTTTAGTTTGTTCCGTGACAATTTGCCTGCGATTGAGCTTCGCGGATTTCACGGCATCCTGAATTCGACCACCAATGTAATCCTAGGCGGTATGGAAGACGGTCTGAGTTTTGACGACTCGCTGGCCAAGGCACAGCAGATTGGCATTGCCGAAACCGATCCGAGCAATGACGTCGACGGCTGGGATGCTGCAGTGAAGGTCGCGGCGCTGATTCGAGTGCTCATGGGTGTGCCCATAAGGCTCAACGATATTCAACGGGAAGGCATCGGCAAACTGAGAGGAGAAACTATTCGCGATGCACGTAATGAGGGCCGGCCATACAAGCTGGTATGCCGCGCTCAGCGTGGCGCACAGGGCGTGACCGCTAGTGTCCGGCCGGAGCAGGTGCCGCTGAGCGATCCTCTGGCATGGGTCGCTGGAACATCGTCGATCGTGTATTTTGAGACTGACATCTTTCCGGGCTTGGCGATTACTGAGAACAATCCAGGATTGGAAGCCACCGCGTATGGAATGCTGGCTGATTTCGTCCGCGCGGTAAGCTAGACGTAGCAGAGCTACGTTTCTACAGGGTAAATGAAGATATCTATGCTGACTGCTCAGAATGAAACTATAAATGCGCTGGACCTGACCTGGGTTCGCTCCCAGTTCCCCTCGCTTGCGCAAACCGTCAACGGACAGCCTGCGGTGTTTCTCGACGGTCCCGGTGGCACGCAGGTTCCGCAGCGCGTGATCGATGCAATCTCCGATTATTTGAAGCTCGACAATGCCAACACAGCGGGCGCGTACGCCACCAGCCGTCGCACCGACACGATGATTGCGGGCGCACGCTCGGCGATGGCGGACTTCTCTGAATTGCGATCCCGACGAAGTCGTCTTCGGACCCAATATGACTTCGCTGACGTTCGCTATCAGCCGTTCCATCGGACGCGCGCTTGGCCCAGGCGACGAAATCGTGCTCACCCATCTGGATCACGATGCCAATATTTCTCCATGGCGAGCTCTTGAAGAACGCGGCGTGACCATCCGCATGGCTGAGATCCACGAGGACGATTGCACGCTCGACATGGACGATTTGGCGGGTAAGCTCACCGAGCGCACCAGGGTAGTTGCGGTCGGCTACGCGTCGAACGCGGTGGGCACGATCAACGACGTTCGGAAGATTATCCAGCTTGCCCACCAACGTGGCGCGCTGGCTTACATTGATGCTGTCCACTACGCGCCGCATGGCCCCATCGACGTTCGCGCGCTCGACTGCGACTTTCTAGTTTGCTCGACGTATAAATTTTTCGGGCCGCACATGGGCGTGCTGTATGGAAAGCGCGAGCACTTGAAGCGGCTGGAGCCGTACAAAGTCCGCGCCAACACGAATGCGATTCCCAACCGTTGGGAGTGGGGAACGCTGAATCATGAATGCATTGCCGGGATCACTGCGTGCGTGGATTATCTGGCTGATCTTGGACGACACGTGAATCCGTCGGCATCCACTCGCCGGGCAGCGGTGCTGGCCGCGTACGAGGCAATCCAGAAACATGAGCACGAATTGATGGAGAACCTAGTCCGAGGGTTGGTCGCCATCCCTGGGCTGAAACTTTACGGCATCAGTAATCCGAAGCTATTCGATCAGCGCTGTCCGACTCTCGCGGTGCGCGTCAAGGGACACACGCCGCTCGAACTCGCTACCGCACTTGGCGAACGCGGCTTTTTCACCTGGGACGGAAATTACTACGCACTGAACCTTACCGAACGACTCGATGTAGAAAAAGATGGCGGATTTCTGCGCATCGGACTGGCTCACTACAACACGGCGGAAGAAGTTGAACGGTTCGTTGCGGCGCTGCGAGAAGTTATTTAGGCGCGAGCGTCACCGCCCAGTGCGGGATCAGTGAGGGCTCACGCGGTTCCGCGCCGGAGTTCCGTGACATTCTCGCCTTTAGCAACCAGCACCACGGTGGCGAGGTCGATGAACAATCCATGTTCGACGATACCCGGCATATCGCTTAGCGTGCGCGCCAATGCTCGTGGATCGGGGATTTGGCCGAAGCTGCAATCGAGAATGTGGTGACCTTCATCGCTTATAAAGGGATTTCCCTTGGTGTCTTTCCGAAGCTTTACCGTCGCGCCGAGGGCTGTAATTCGCGCTGCTATTAATGACTGAGCGAAGGGAATCACCTCGACGGGAAGAGGGAATTTTCCCAGTACTGCGACCTGCTTGCTGGAATCGGCGATGATGACCTCTTGTTTCGATGCCGAAGCTATGACTTTTTCGCGCAGCAGCGCGCCTCCCCCGCCTTTTATCAGGCGTAGTTGCTTATCGAATTCATCGGCTCCATCGATGGTCACGTCGATCGGCTGTAGTCCGAGGTGCTGAACTTCGTCGAGTGTAGTTAATGGAATTCCCACGCTGGTGGCCAGATCTCTGGTTTGTACTGAGGTTGGAATGCCACGAATCTTCAATCCTTCCCGGACGCGCTCACCCAGAAAGCGGACTGCGTGAGCTGCAGTGGAGCCAGTCCCTAGTCCGACGATGTTGCCGTCGTGAACGAAACGCAGGCTGGCACGGGCCGCGGCTGCTTTTTCCAGATCACTTGTTCTTCGATCATTCGCCATCGGTCGCGATCCTCAATTCTTCTCGCGAGATCCCTCGGGATGACGGCCTGCAATAAATTGAGCGCCATTCTCGCGACCGATTACTCTACCGCTTTCTCGACCAGCGCACCAACTCCCGCGATATTTTTCACCAGATCTGCGGGGATGCCGTGCCTCTGCTGCAGGTAATCCGGGCTGTTGTAGGAGACCCAGACTTTGCCATCCGCGTCTTCCCAAACGAGCGCTTTGAGCGGTAAATCGATGGCTAACGTCGGCGCGGCGACCATTAATGGAGTTCCAGCTTTGGGGCTGCCGAAGATCAGGAGTTGAGTGGGCCTCATGGTTAGACCGGCTTTTTCCGCTTCGCCACTGTGATCGATTAGAGCAAATATTTTCAGTCCGCGAGCTTCAATCGTGGTCTGAAGGTTCTTCAAAGTTTCTGGCACGGAACGCGCACTCGCGACATGTACCAGGCCATTTTCGTTTGCAGGCATTTCTCCTCCTCAGGCATTCGACAATCGCTTTACTTAGACGTGAGAAGGCCTGGCGAGATGCGAATTGTTATTGATGAAGCTTTCGTTCGTTTCTTTTGTGTCCTTCGGGATTGAGCTTCTGGTAATCTCCGGCAGAAGTGCGTGTAGCCGCCATCTTCGGGCCCGGATGTTCAATCACAGACCTGCGCCCATTCCAAGCAAACTCACAGTCGCATTGGATTATTGGACTACCGGCATCGCGCAATGAAGTCGACGCGATCATTATTTTTGGTGGAGACGGTACCGTGCACCATCATTTGCCGCAATTGGCGAGACTGCAACTTCCGGTTCTGGTGGTTCCTTCGGGCAGTGGAAACGATTTCGCGCGGGCGCTACGACTTCGCAGTGTTCAAGATTCTTTGGCCGCTTGGCGCAGATTTTCTTCCGGCGGTAAGAATGTGCGTGACATTGATTTAGGTTTGATCGCCCCACTTGCCGATAAGAACTGCGCGGGCGAGGCGCCCGCGCCACATGAGCATCTTTTTTGCTGTGTGGCTGGCGTTGGCCTGGATGCGGAAATCGCACGGCGGGCCAACCTGCTTCCTCGCTGGCTTCGTGCACATGGCGGATACGCTTTCAGTTTGCTGCCCGCATTGTTAAAGTTCGCACCCGTCGCAGCGAGGGTTTCTATGTTCAGCGGTGAAGAGTTTGTCTCTGCGCCTATGAAACGCATCATGGTCGCTGCATTCGCCAACACGCCGACGTATGGCGATGGCATGAAAATCGCTCCGCAGGCCAGGCTTGACGACGGGCGTCTCGACATTTGCATCGTTCGCGACATCAATAAATCGGCGCTGGTTTGTCTTTTTCCCACCATCTATTTCGGACGTCACTTGCGCCTTCCGCAGGTGGAGTACTTTCAAACGGAGCGGCTGCGAGTCGAAACAGATTCTTTGACTGAGGTTTATGCCGATGGCGAATACGTCTGCCGGACGCCGATCGAGGTCGGCGTGGTGCGGAAGGCTCTGCGAGTGATTATTCCCTAACCTGCTGCGGGTGCTAAACTACCCTCACTGTATGGCTGAGAATGGTCGTTCCCGCACCGCGCTCTGGATCGTAATCGGCGGAGGCGTGTTTTTCCTCTTCGTCCTGGCGGTGTTTACGCTGGTGTATCTCGCGCTGCACGCAGGCGGTGAGGAAGCTTCGCTGCACACTTTCGGCGACAAAATTGGAGTCGTCGAACTGGAAGGCGTGATCCTGGATTCCAGCGTTATCGTGCCTCAGCTTAAGAAGTTCGGAGACGACGATTCCATCAAAGCCATCATTTTGAAAGTGAATTCTCCCGGCGGTGGCGTTGCCGCCTCAGAGGAAATTTACCGCGAAGTCAAACGCCTGCGCGACGAAAAACACAAACGCATTGTGGCTTCCATCAGCACAGTAGGCGCCAGCGGCGCATACTATGTGTCTTCTGCGACCAACAAAATTTATGCCGACAACGGCAGCGTAGTTGGCTCGATCGGAGTGATTGCCGAGTGGGTGAATTACGGCGACCTTATGCGCTGGGCTAAGCTGAAGCCCGAGGTTCTAAAGGTCGGGGCGCTGAAAGATACAGGCAACCCGATGCGCGACATGACTCCGGCTGAGCGCGCTTATCTGCAATCGCTAATTGATAATATGTACGGCCAGTTTGTGCAGGCCGTAGCCGATGGGCGGCACGCGAAGACTGATGACATCAAAGCGATCGCGGATGGCAGAGTCTGGACCGGGCAGGAAGCTTTGCCCATGCACCTGATTGATCAAATCGGCGATTTCCAGACGGCAGTGGACGAAACTGCGAAGTCGGTCGGGATTAAAGGTGAGCCGGTGCTGGTGCATCCTGAGAAAGATCGAAAAACGTTATCTGACTTACTTTTCGGAGACATTTCCCAATGGCTGCCGACTAAGGAAAATCTGCTCGATCAGCAGATGGGATTTTATTATTTGTGGAAGTGAGCGGTAGCTATTGCTGGTAGCGCCGGCATCTTGCCGGCTGTCGCGAGGGCATCTTGCCCTCGCCGGTGGGGGCGGGACGCCCCCACGACAGCCGCCGAGACGGCGGCGCTACAAAAGGCGCGTCGCCTACATTACCCGGTCGTACACTCCCTTTCGGTAACCCTTAGTAACCATACGATTCTGAGTACCCCGCCGTACAATTACCCTTGTCCTAAAGACCATCTCCTGATTATGGGCGCGCAGCCGATGGAATGGTTTAATTGGGCACGAACTCTCGTCACGTAGATAAAGTTTTAGGACGGGAGGCGAATCGGAGCTGGAGTCCGCACTCATGGCGTTTGGTTTTGGCTTCAACAAGCAGAAGGTTCTCAGTGCTGCGGAGAAGTTCGTCCAACAGGGCAAGCTGCCAAACGCGATCACTGAGTACGAAAAAGTCCTCAAAGCCGACCCTAAGGACCTTACGGTGATGAACACCGTGGGCGACCTTTACTCGCGTCTGGGCAATAGCGAAAAAGCCGTGGAATGCTTCAAGAGCGTGGGCGATGCCTACGCCTCCCAAGGCTTCACGGTGAAAGCGATTGCCATGTACAAGAAGCTGAGCAAGCTGAAGGCGTCGCTGGAGTGCTCCCTGAGGCTGGCTGAGCTCTACACGCAGCAGGGCCTTTTTAATGATGCCCGAGCACAATACTTGCAAGTCGCGGAAGAATTCTTGCGGGAAGGCCAACTGGAGCAGGCGGTCCGGATCTTCCAGAAGACTCTGGAAATGGATCCCGAGAACGTCGCCATGCGCACGCGCCTGGCCGAGGTGTACGTTCGTCTGGGGAAGAAGACCGAAGCCTGGCAGATTTTTTCAGCGGCGGCTGAGACTTTACGCGGCTAAAGGACAACTGGGTCCGGCAGAAGAAATTCTGCAGCGCATGATCACGCTCGATCCGGGCAACGGGTATGCCTTGTTGCTGCGTGGCCGGAACGCATTCGATGCGGGTGATGTCGCGGCGGCGGTCGAGTTTCTAGAGAAAGTTGCGGACCTCGATACTCATCCCGATGGGCTGCGAACCCTGCTGCAAGCTTACTTACAGACCGGGCGTTTGCCCGAGGCGGGAACTCTGGCGGCGAAGTTACTCACCGTCCACAACGATATTGGTGCGATCCTGTCTTATGCCGACGCCTTGATTGCAGCCGGACAATTCGAGGACGCTCTGCAGTTGTATCGGCAACACTCTGATCGGTTGCTGGCCGCGGATTCGGGGAAGATTCTAGAAAACCTGCATTCCCTGATCGGCCATGTGCAGGAAAACACGCCAGCCCTGGAAATGGTGCTGGCTCTGTTGAACAAGGCAGCAGACAATACACATCTGACCGAGGTCTACGAACTTCTCGCCCACGGATATGTGCAGGCGGGAGAGCTGGAAAAAGCCCGCGACTATTATCTGAAACTCACTCAACTCGAGCCTGAGAATCAGTTACACGCCCGCAACTATCAGCAGGTAATTGAGAAGCTGGGAGGTCCGACGGGATCGCGGCTGATCACACCTGAAGAAGGCTCGGTGATGGTGGATGAACTCGAAGCCACCGCGCCCTTCATTGATCAGCGTTATCCGGATGATGTGGCGCTTTTCGTGCGCGCTGCGCTGACCGATGCCGAACTTTTCATTTCCTATAACATGCCGGCGAAGGCTTTGGGTCCTCTGCTTTCCGCTCTGCCCCAGGCGCCCCGCGATCTGCGCGTCAACCAGCGGTTGGCGGCTTTGCACACGCGAGCCAGCCGATTCACCGAAGCAGCAGTTTGCTGCCGTACGTTAGAAAGCGTTTACCACGACGCCGGATTTCCCGACGAAGCGAGCCGCTATGGCGATCTGGCGGGGAAGTATGAGGAACGCGGTTCCGCCGTGCCCGCTCACAGCGTTCCGGCATACGCGGAGCCGAAGGCTGCGGAGTCTGAAGCTGCAGTCACCGATATCACGTTAGAAGCAGCGATTGAAGAGGCCGCTCCGGCTAATGAGGATGTCGTGGCTGGCGGACATACTGCCGCGACGCCGGATGCAGAAGAAGAGCCTGCGGATTTTGAAATCCGCTCTGTCATTGAAGCGACCTCCGCCGCAGCAGAGCCGGTTGCATCCGAAAATGAGATCGACCTGTCGTCCGAGTGGGAAGATTCGCTCGCTGTAGAGACCGAGGCTCCTGCTCCTGAAGAAGCGGCTACGGAAGTTACTGCGACCAATACCGAGCCCGATGCAGAGGCAATCAAAGAAGCGGTCGAAGAGATCCGTTTTTATCTTTCGAATGGAATGCAGGAGGAGGCTCGCGCCACTTACACCAAGCTCTATCGGTTGAGGCCGGAGCCGTCCTTATTGTCAGGGGTGCGGCACGAGATCGAGGCCGCCGCTGCGCAAGCTCGGACTCCGGAGCCGGAGGCGATCGAGGAAATTTCGGTTGCCGACATCCCTGCGGTACCGGCCGAGGAAGCGTCTGCCGTTCCTGAGACTAAGCCCGCGATATTGGACGCACTGGTCAGCGACTTGGAATCATCGCTGGGAGATGGATTCCTCCCGCAAACTACGGTTCACGAAGTGACCCCAGAACCCGAGCCGCAGCCAACCGTTGAAGTTGCCTCGGCTCATGAAGGCCAATCTCATCCCAGCGGGAAGCTGGACAGTTTTGTATCTGACCTGGAAGCATCTCTCGGCGATAGCTTTCTTGCCGAAGCACCTAAGATCCCGAGTACGCCGCCATCGAAGCCCGATCTGGTTGCGGCGAAGGCCGAAACTGCGGCCCCGATCAGCACACCGGCTGCGCAAGTTCCGGCTGCAATGGCTGCGGCCGCGACCCAGTCCGGACCATCGCCGGATGCGGTAAGCGCATCACCAGCTATTACTTATCACGCTCCGGTCGGACGGCCTATAGCAGCAGGGGCTACGGGCGGGAGTTCAGCAAAATTCGACCTTGGTCCTGCAGTCGATCTGGGCGACATGTTCGGCGAGTTGAAGCATGAACTTGAGGAAGACTCAGCCAAGTCCGACGAAGACCCGGAGACGCATTACAACCTCGGCGTGGCTTTCCGTGAGATGGGACTGTTAGACGAAGCAATCGGCGAGTTGCAGAAGGTATGCCAGGCCGTGGATCGCGGGCACTCCTTCCCGCACATCATGCAGACTTACACCTGGCTATCGCAGTGTTTCCTCGATAAAGGCATTCCGGAGGCGGCTATCCGTTGGTATGAAAAGGCGCTCAAGCTGCCGACCATCGATGCGGAAACGCGAACCGCGCTACATTACGAATTGGGGACCTCTTACGAAACTGCCGGGGATAAAACCGCTGCCTTGAACCATTTCATGGAAGTGTATGGCAGCAACATCGATTACAGGGATGTAGGCGAGCGCATTAAGACCCTGAAGTCGTAGAATACCCAGATGGGTTTTTACGCTCTTACGCTGGGAACGCGCTTTTGCAAAACCCGGCCTGCATCGCTCACGATCTTCCGGAGCGTGCGGTGACCGCGGATCCGAATACACCCCAAGCTATTCCTCCAAGGTCATTGGGGGCCAAGCTGCCTTCGGACCACAGTGATGCTTCCGCGACCGCGCTGGAAACGCCTCCCGGTCTTCCCGAAGGACGCCGGTACGTTGGCGTTGAGCTTTGGCTGCATCGGATTACAGTGTTGACCTTCGGACTGGTCTGCGCGGTCGTCGGCGTGCTTCTCGTCCTGCTTCCGTGGAGACCGGAATGGACCGACAACCATCTTCTGATGGGATTTCCCGGGTTGCGAGCATTCATTGCTAACGGGTTTGTACGCGGATTGTGCAGCGGGCTCGGAGTTCTCGATATCTGGATTGGATTCTCGGAAGCAATTCACTACCACGAGGAAAAGCGCCCCTAAGCAAGCACGTCCTGCCGGCGAACGCACTCACCTGCTGCCGGCTAATTAATTTTCGGAAAGAAATGTATTTATGAATGAAGACGAAATGAAACGCGCGCCCCTCGCGTACGCAAACGAAAACTTTGTAAATAGTCCGGACGGGCGCATCCTGCGAATACTGTCGGAGTATATGGAACCAATTGCGCGTTTCCGGCGGGAGCAAATTCAGGACACGGTGGTGTTCTTCGGATCGGCTCGATTTCATAGCCGGGCCATCGCTGAGGATAAGCTGGCTGAATTGAAGTCAACTGCGGTGCAGCTTTCAGAAGGCGAGCGCAAAACTTTGCTGAAACGAGCGATCGCGGGTGTCGAGATGTCTCGCTACTACGAGGATGCGAGACGGCTGGCCTTTCTGCTGAGCAAGTGGTCAATTCAGATTCCAGCCCGCCGTAGACGTTTCGTAGTAACGACAGGCGGCGGCCCGGGAATCATGGAAGCGGCCAATCTTGGGGCACGAGAAGCGGGCGCGAAGACCATAGGCTTGAATATCGCGCTGCCTTTCGAGCAAATGCCTAATCCGCACATTACCCCATCGCTGAATTTTGAGTTCCATTATTTTTTCATGCGCAAGTTCTGGTTCGCCTATCTTTCGAAAGCGCTGGTGATTTTTCCCGGCGGATTCGGAACCATGGATGAGTTTTTCGAAATTCTTACCCTGGCGCAGACCCAGAAGCTGGCCAAGAAAATTCTCGTTGTGGTCTACGGCAGCGAATATTGGAACAAGCTGATCAATTTCCAAACCATGGTGGACGCGGGAACAATTTCGCCCGAAGACCTGGAGCTTTTCAAGATCGTGGACTCGCCAGAAGAAGGATTTGAATTTCTCCGCGATGGGCTGACCAAATATCATCTCGCGGAACCCAAACATAAAGGCGAAGGCGAACGGGTTCCCGAGATCGCGAAGACGAACCCGTAAATCTTGCTCCTTTGCTACATCACCGATCGCACGAAATTTCCACACAACGAAAGCGCGCGCCAGCACGCTCTGCTGGCAAAGATCGCCGAAGCAACTCGCGCCGGCGTTGACCTGATTCAATTGCGGGAGAAAGATCTTTCTACTCGTGAGCTTGAAACTCTTGCCCACGCTGCCGTGCAGGTTGTCCGCGAAAATGCTGGCAACCCGGTAACCCGCTTGTTGATCAACTCGCGAAGCGATGTCGCCATGGCCTGCGGTGCCGATGGAGTTCACTTGCGATCTGATGACATTTCGCCGTCGGAAGTGCGAAAAATTTGGATTGAGGCAGGAAATTCTTCCCGGCCGCTGGTCAGCGTTTCTTGTCATACCGCCGCTGAGGTTGCGCCAGCCGCGACTGGGGGCGCCGATTTCGCAGTCTTCGCCCCGGTATTTGAAAAAAAGGACTTTCCTGAAACTAAGGCTGCCGGCCTGGACCAACTGCGTGAAGCTTGCCGGCAGAGCATTCCCGTGTTCGCGCTCGGCGGCATCACGCTGGAAAACACTGCCGTCTGCATGGCTGCCGGCGCTGCCGGCATTGCCGCGATCCGGCTGTTTCAAGAGAACGACATCGCGGAAGTAGTGCGGCGTTTGAGAGGCTAGCTACGTTTCGTAGGTGCTGTTATTCGAGCTTCTTCACGCTGGCAACATCCTCCTGGCAATCTCGCGGAAAGACTATAAGCTGGTCGATGGGTGGGTGCAAGTCGAAATTGGATTGCTCTGAACTGAGCACCGGGCGAGGCCTGTGCTAGGCTCATCAAGAGATGAGCGAGTCACAAACAGCAATTGCGGTCATAAAGCCTTCGCGGCAGGAACCCCATCTCGTGCTCATTCCCGAAGGTTGTTTCGCTATGGGATCGGAAGTTGGTCAAGAAAACGAGCGTCCGGTCCATCAGGTCTGGGTAGATTCCTTTTATCTGGGCGAATGCCAAGTCACAAATGCGGCGTACGCTGATTTTCTGAGGACAACTGGGGAAACCGCCCCGCCACTCTGGAATGATCCAAATTTTAATCATCCCCAACAGCCCGTGGTCTCAGTTTCATGGTTCGAGGCAGTGAAATATTGCGAATGGCTAAGCGGAATCAGCGGCCGCAAATATCGTCTGCCGACGGAAGCTGAGTGGGAGCGGGCCGCTCGCGGTGGACTTCATAGGCAAACTTTTTCCCTGGGGTGACGACCCACCAGAATCATTGCCGAATTATGCCGAGCGTTGGAAGACCGGTCCGGAGCCGGTACGACGTTCGCCGCCCACTGGGTTTGGACTGTACGACATTTGCCAGAACGTGCATGAATGGTGCAGTGACTGGTATCAGCCCGATTATTATGCGCACTCTCCGGAGCGCAATCCGCGGGGGGCAGATGGTGGCCAACGCCGTGCTTCTCGCGGCGGCTCATGGCGTCACCACATTAAAGTTACGCGGTGTGCCGCACGATCCAGCATTCCCCCAGAGTTCCAGTATGCCGACTATGGATTTCGTGTGGCCTGTGACTTGAACTGAAATTTAACGGCGGACTCTGAGCGTCGGCGAAATTACGCGCGTTTTTGCCGGGGAGAAAGCATGGCGAGGATTTCACGCAGTCCCTGCCGGATCTGCTTTAAGTCTGGTGCAGTCCGTTCGGGAAATGGCAAGGGAGTCTGTTTTTTGTCTACTTTATTTTCCGCACGCAAATGCTGGCGGGCTCCAGCAATAGTGAAGCCTTCCTCATAAAGAAGTTTCTTGATACGCAATACGTTCTCCACGTCTTTGTGGCGATACATGCGCTGTCCGGTGCTGCCTTTGACTGGCCGGAGTTGCGGAAACTCAGTTTCCCAGAACCGAAGGACATAAGCAGGTAGACGGCACAGGTGGGCAACTTCTCCAATCCGAAAATAAAGTTTGTCGGGAATTACGACATCGACGGTCTTAACCGATTTCGACGCGGCTTTGTTGCGGGAACTCATCGGGGGCCTAGAAGTGGCTGACATCGCGGACTTCGCCTCACTCCCTATCGCGTTTCTAGCACGACCGGGCGTTCCGGACAACCCCTCATTTTTCGAGTTCAGCATTTTCCGTGTCCATTGTCGTCCGGGAGCAACAAAAAACCTCAGGAGAGGTGCTTCTCTCGAGAGGTTTTTCTGAACTTTAACGTTCGTGCGAGGTAATAAACCGCGTATGTTAGTGCTTCTTTTTCTTGGCGGCCTTTTTCTTCGTTGCCATGAAGTTCCTCCGTGAACAATTTTTTCCCTTGAAGGGCCCAGATTCGCAACTGCCGCCCAATATAGTAGGTGCGGCGCTGCCACCACAAGATATTGATGACTATTAATTTCATTGTCAACACAATTCGATGTGGCAGGGGTATGTAACTGGACGCCTGGTCAGTCCGCTGCCGTACACTGCGCTTAAGCATCGGTCGCTTACGAGGTCGGACTTAAATATCATTTCGTCAGGAGATGCCAAATGAATGTCGACATTCCCGCTCATTATCTTGAGGAGGCCCGCCGCCAGTTCCGGGGGCACAAACGTCTGGCTGAAGGCGCCATCGCTCAATTGAAGGACGAGGAACTGTTTGTGGCGCTCGATCCGGAGTCAAACTCAATCGCAATCCTGATCAAGCACTTAGCGGGTAATATGCGCTCGCGATTCACGGATTTTCTGACTACCGACGGAGAAAAGCCTGACCGGAACCGCGATCAGGAATTCGAAATAACTCCGGCGACAACCCGCGCCGACGTCATGCGCTGGTGGGAAGATGGATGGGCACACGTTTTCGCGGCGATCGAAACGCTCAAGCCAGAGGATGTCATGCGGACGGTTACGATTCGCGGCGAACCCCATTCCGTGCTGCAAGCTATCAACCGGCAGATTGCGCACTACGCACAGCACACCGGGCAGATCGTGTTTCTGGCGAAACATTTCCGTTCGAGCGAATGGAAGACACTCAGTGTTCCACGCGGAAAATCAAAAGACTTCAACGCCATGGCTCGGACCTACGAGAAAGGGGTGCCGCGCGAGCGTCCTGATGCGCGCTAAACGGCAATGAAAACGCCGCCTCAGCAGAGCCCAAGCTCCGGATGCTAGAATTCAGAGTTTTGGTTTTGAATCCGAAATTCCAGGCAAAGGCAGGTTCATGGCTGACACGATGTTGGCGGTGGTAAAGGCGAAACCCGCACCCGGCGCTGAGGTTCGAGAGGTAAAAGTCCCCGCATTCGGACGCAATGACGTTCTGGTGAAGGTGAAAGTCGCATCCATCTGCGGCACCGACCTGCACATTTACGAATGGGATCGCTGGGCGCAGAATCGCATTCATCCACCACTCATTCCCGGCCACGAGTTTTGCGGCAATGTCGTCGCTTTTGGCGATGAGGTTACCAGCGTCAAGGAAGGCGATTTCGTCTCGGCGGAGATGCACGTAGCCTGTGGCAAGTGTCTGCTATGCCGCACTGGCGAAGCCCACATCTGTCAGAACGTGAAAATTATTGGTGTCGATGCCGATGGCGCATTCGCTGAATACGTCGTAATCCCGGAATCAAATATCTGGAAACTCGATCCCGCCATACCGCAGGAGTACGCCTCGATTCTAGATCCGCTCGGCAATGCCGTTCACACCGTCCTGGCGGGAGAAGTCGCCGCAAAAACCGTGGCCATCACCGGCTGCGGTCCTATCGGTTTGTTCTCCATCGCTGTGGCGAGAGCCGTGGGTGCTGCGCAAGTTTTTGCTATTGAGGTGAACGAGCACCGGCGTCAACTGGCGAAAAAGATGCACGCAGATGTGGTGCTCGATCCATCGAAAGAAGATGTGAAGTCAATCATCATGGACCGAACCGGAGGCCTCGGCGTCGATGCGGTCCTCGAAATGGCTGGCCATCCCGACGCCATTCGAATTGCCTTTGACATCGTCCGCCGCGGCGGGCGCATTTCTTTGTTGGGCCTTACCTCCAAGCCCATCTCGCTGAACTTCTCGGAAGATATTATTTTCAAGGGAATTACAGTTCAGGGAATCAACGGCCGTCGCATGTACCAGACCTGGTATCAGATGACAGCATTGCTCAAGAATGGAAAGCTCGACCTGCATCCGGTAATCACCGATCGTATTGCCATGAAAGATTTCTCCAAGGCGATGGAGCGGCTGAAAACCGGGGAAGCCAGCAAAATTCTGGTCTATCCCAACGGAAAAATGTAGGAATTACCGAAGCTATGCCTCGGCGGGCAGGGCCACAATTCTTTTCTGGATGGCGTAAGTCACTAACTGGGCTTTGTTGTGGATATCGAGCTTTCGCATGAGATTGAACTTGTGGGCTTCCACTGTCTTCACGCTAAGGCCCAGCGTACCCGCAATCTTCCTTGCTGAATTTCCTTCGGCAATCATCCTCACCACTTCACGCTCGCGAGGCGTAAGATTAGAACGACGTAAGTTCAAGCTCTGCTCCACAGACACCACTCCCTGTAAGAAATTAAACCGCGGAAAATAGCCTTCCCGGGCTCACCGAAGCCACGACAGACGGCCTGAGACCTTCTCTGCTTTGAAAGTATTGTACAAGCCTCGTGTCCCCTTCGTCACGGAAAAAATCATTTGCATCTCGTCTCAATCTGAAAGCGCAAGACTAACTTTTTCTATTTCATCGGATACAATCCAGAACGATGCTCCGTTACTTTACATCAGGAGAGTCCCACGGAGAAGCTCTGGTCGCGTTCCTTTCCGGCATGCCGGCAGGGTTGAAAGTTGATCAGAGCTTTGTAGATCGCGAACTCTGGCGTCGTCAGCAGGGTTACGGCCGCGGCGGACGCATGAAGATCGAGCGCGATACCGCGCGTATTCTTTCCGGAGTGCGGCACGGGATGACGATTGGCTCACCCATTGCTGTTCTCCTGGAGAATAAAGATTGGAAAAACTGGCAGGAATCGCTTCCGGTGGAAGCAGGCGATCCAGCCAAACACAAACGGGTCGCGTCGCCCCGCCCCGGGCACGCGGATTTGGCGGGCGCTCTGAAGTACAATTTTCCCGACGGCCGCTACGTGCTCGAACGGGCGTCTGCGCGGGAATCCGCCGCCCGCGTGGCGATAGGAGGTTTAGCGAAACTGCTGGCGCGCGAATTCGGCGTCGAAGTGCTGAGCCACGTAATTTCAGTAGGCAAAGCATCGATCGAGGGCTCCGAAATTCCGTGGGAGCGTATCGCCGTGCTTCGCGGGCGCGATGAGGTGCTGCTCAATTGTGCCGATGCCGGCGCAGAATCGCGTATGAAGGAAGAGGTTGACCGAGTGCTTAAGACCGGAGACTCGGTCGGCGGCGTTTTTGAAGTGGTAGCTCACAATGTGCCGCCGGGACTGGGCACTTATGCACAGTGGGATGAGCGCCTGGATGCTCTGTTAGCTGCTGCAGTGATGTCGTTGCAAGCCGTGAAGGCAGTCGAGATTGGTGCCGGCATCACTGCCGCAGCTTCCCTCGGTTCTGCGGTGCATGATGAAATAGGGTACAGCGCGCCTTCCGGCTTCGCCGGATTTACGCGCGCTCGGAATAATGCCGGTGGAATCGAAGGCGGCGTATCCAATGGAGAAGACATCCGCGTGCGCGGTTATTTAAAACCGATTTCCACTTTGCGCCGTCCGCTGCAATCTGTCGATTTTGCCACACGCGAACCGGTTAAGGCTGCCTACGAACGCTCAGATGTATGCGTGGTCCCGGCCGCAGGCGTGGCAGCCGAAGCCATGGTGGCTCTTACCCTGGCACGCTGCGCACTGGAAAAATTTGGCGGCGACAGCATGACCGAAACCTTGCGCAACTACCGCGGATATTTGGAGCAGTTAAGAGAGTACTAACTACGGAATGATCTATCCAATCGTGAAGTTTGGAAATCCTGTGCTGGAAAAACCGGCAGAACCCGTTACGGTTTTTGACGACGAATTGAAAAAACTCGTCGCGGACATGTTTGAGTCCATGTACGAGGCCCACGGCGTAGGCTTGGCCGCGCCGCAGATCGGTATCTCGAAACAACTCGCTGTGATCGACGTCACGTTTAAAGAGGATCCAGACGCCAAACTGGTCCTGGCTAATCCCGAGATCCTCCGCTCTGAGGGAAAACACACACAGCCCGAAGGATGCCTCAGCATTCCCGAATTTCGCGAGCCCGTGACTCGTCCCCGCAAGGTGACAATTCGAGCCCAGGATGCGAATGGAAAGTGGTACGAGAAAACCGGCGAAGAACTTCTGGCCCGGGCCTTCCTGCACGAGACAGAACACTTGCATGGCAAACTTTATATCAGTCACTTGAGCGCTTTGAAGCGGGATTTAATGAAGCGCAAGATCCGCAAACTGATGAAGGCAGGAGAGTGGTAGAAATTGAGTAATCGGACAATTTTCTAATTTAGTAATTGAGCAGTTCGGTTCGGCATCGTTCGCCGATTTCTCAATTACTAAATTACTCAATTTTTCGATGACATCCCTTGTCTTTTGCGGAACGCCTCGCTTCGCCGTTCCCACGCTGGAAGCGCTGGTCCACGCAGGTTTCCCGGTTCGCTTGGTGGTTACGCAACCGGACAAACCTCGCGGACGCGGCCTTGTGCTCACCCCATCGCCGGTAAAGCAGTCTGCCCTCTCGCTCAATTTG
Organism: uncultured Acidobacteriota bacterium; assembly: GCA_963716405.1. Classification (GTDB taxonomy): domain Bacteria; phylum Acidobacteriota; class Terriglobia; order Terriglobales; family Acidobacteriaceae; genus JABDBE01. The sequence continues at coordinate 83,887 of CAVQTI010000001.1, forward strand.
CCGGTCACGCAACCGGACAGCATCAAGAATAATGGCGAGTTCCAGTCCCAGCTTGCTTCCATTAATCCTGACGCAATTATCGTAGTCGGCTATGGACGCATCATTCCACAATGGATGATTGACTTGCCGCGTCTTGGCAACATTAACCTGCATGCATCCTTGCTCCCGAAGTACCGGGGCGCGGCGCCCATTCAGTGGGCGATCGCTCGCGGCGAAACCACGACTGGAGTCACCACCATGCGCATCGATGCTGGCCTCGATACCGGCGATATTTTGCTGCAAAAGGAAATGCCAATCGGCGCAACTGATACGGCTGAGACGCTTGCCCCAGTGCTGGCTGCGATCGGCGCGGAGCTTATCGTCGAAACCTTGCGCGGGCTGCAGGCAGGCAGTATTGAAGCCCATCCCCAAGATGACGCGCAAGCAACCCTCGCGCCGATCCTGAAAAAAGAAGAGGGCCGAATCGATTTTCGACTCTCCGCCCAGGAGATTCGCAATCGCATGCGTGGGTTTCAGCCATGGCCGGGCGTCTTCACTACTTTTCGGGGCAAGAACCTGCACGTTTGGAATGCGGTACTGTCTGAGCATTCGCTCGTTCCCGGAGAACTTCTCGCTGAGAGGGATTGCTTATTCATCGGGTGTGGAGGAGGTTCGCTCGAAGTTCTAGAAGTACAGTTGGAAGGCAAGAAGCGCATGGCCGCGCGCGACTTTATTCCCGGTTACGACCGCAACCCGGAGAGAAGTTAGGTTCTTAAAGCTGGATCTCGATGCCCATCTCTCCCGCTCGCATCGCCGCATTCGACATACTGCTTCGCGTAGAGCGGGAAGACTCTTACGCCGTCGAATTGCTCCATGCTTCGCGGTATCTGAATTTATCCGCTGCCGACCATGGCCTCGCAACTGAGTTGGTGATGGGTGTTCTGCGCTGGCAATCACTTCTGGACGAACGGATTGCAAAACATTCATCGCAGAAGCTTTCTCGTTTAGATCGAGAAGTGCTCACGTCGCTCCGCCTTGCCGCTTACCAATTACTGTTTCTGGATCGTGTGCCTGAACGCGCCGCCGTTCATGAAAGCGTGGAGCTAGTGAAGCGCGCCAAGAAGCGCTCCGCCGTTCCGTTTGCCAATGCCGTGCTGCGAAAGTTTTCTGGAGTGCAGAGAATGCAGGATATTGTTTCCGCGATCGGCGAAAGCAAAACGGCAAAGAAGTTGGCGGAATCATCAGCGCATCCACTTTGGTTAGTCGAACGCTGGGTTCAAGAATTCGGTTTCGATACTGTTCGGCAAATCTGTGTTCACGACCAGCGAATTCCGGAAACTGTCCTCAGGATCACGGATGCCGCCATGGTTGATGAACTAAAGCGCGAGAAGATCGACCTTTCTCCGGGCCGTTTGCTGACGTCGGCTTATCGCGTAGTTGCTGGTGATATTACCCACACGCACGCGTTCCGTGAGAACAGGCTAACAATCCAGGATGAAGCGTCGCAATTGGTTGCGCTGCTCGTGGGCCGGGGATCAAGCATTCTCGATTGTTGCGCCGCGCCTGGTGGAAAGACCCGAACGGTTGCTGAGCGCAATCCTGGCGCGCGGATCGTGGCGATGGAACTGCATCCGCACCGTGCGCGCATGTTGCGTCATCTCGTCAACGCGAGTAACGTTCATGTGATTAGCGCCGACGCTCGGAGTCTTCCCACAGCCGCACTTTTCGATTGCGCCCTGGCTGACGTTCCCTGCTCAGGCACAGGTACGCTAGCCCGCAATCCTGAGATTAAATGGCGGCTTAGCCTAGACGACCTCGCAGACCTTCAACCTCGTCAACTGGGCATTCTGCTTTCTGCCATGCAGCGCGTTTCGCCGGGCGGTAGGCTTGTTTATTCCACGTGCTCTCTGGAGAAAGAAGAAAATTCAGCAGTGGTGGAGAAAGCAATGTCGCTTGACGATTCATTCCGCATCGTCGATTGCCGGAGTGAACTGAAAAAGTTGCGGACCGAGGGCGAACTGCGCTGGGAAAATCTTGATTCATTAACTGATGGTCCGTATCTGCGGACAGTGTCCGGAACGCATCCCGGCGACGGTTTCTTCGCGGCAATCCTTCAAAAAAGCTAGCCGGATCTTCGCGGATACACACTGAAAAACCCGGTTTCATCATCAGTCTGATCCGTGCAAATCTGTGGCTAAGTCTTTCAACGCACTTCCAAGTCGATCGCCGCCCCAATTACGATCTTCGCTCCTGGTGCCGGATTCTGCAACACGACAATGCTGGCGGGAGTAGGCTGCGGAGGCGGCGCGGGCACCGCGTTCAGCGCCGCGTCAGGGGATGTTGATGGAACCTGTGGCGACGCAACAGGTGGGTTCACGCTGACGTTTCCCAAGCGAAATCCCGCGTCCTGCAAAACCAGAGTTACTCCGCCCAACGCCTGGCCGGTAAAGTTGGGCATTAGAAACGCTTGCGGTGGCGCGGGTACGTTAGTCAGCAGACTGATTTTGGGAGCGGCAATGCCGCTGGCATTTGGCGGCGGACTTTGTCCAAGTACCTGCTCCGCGGGTGCTCCGGGCATTGCGATCTGTGCAATTGCGACTACATCCAACCCGCGGCGAAGTATGTTGATCTCAGCGGCGCGGTGGCTTTCTCCGAGCACGTTGGGAATTTCTACTCTCTGCGGACCCAGGCTGGATGCGACTCGGATCTGCCAGCCGCGCCGCACCTGCGTCCCCGAAACCGGGACTTGCGAAAGAATTCTGCCTTCCGGGATGTTGGCGCTGTAATACTGGCGTTCGACCTCCATCTGAAAACCAGCCGCGTCCGCAATTCTCCGCGCTTCGACCGGAGTTTTGCCTACCAGGTCGGGCACCGCTATTTCGCTTCCGTGAATTGCGAAGCGCATTGCGGTCAACGCGGAAACCAGCGCGACCACCAGCAGAACCAGCGCCAGCAAAACGAATCGGAAAAATGATTTCATTTTGTGTGTTTGATTATTATAGTCGCCCTTATTGGGAAGGCTTGAATTATCCACTGGCCTCGCACATATTAGCCAGGCACGGCCCACTATACTGTTGAAATGTCCGGCGACATGGATCTGCTCGCGCCCTTGCTGCGCTACTGGGGCTACGATTCGTTTCGCCCCTTACAGGAGCAAATAGTGCGCAGCCTGGTCGCTGCCCGCGACACTTGCGTGGTCATGCCCACTGGGGGCGGCAAGTCGCTGTGCTACCAGTTACCTGCACTAGTGTTGGGACGAACCGCAGTCGTCATCTCGCCCTTGATTGCGTTGATGCAGGACCAGGCAGCCCAGCTTGCGCAAATGGGGATTCCCGCCGCGGTGCTCAACAGTTCTCTCAGCAATGAACAGCAATCTTTAGTGATGCGGAAAGCGCGCGACGGCGAATACCGTCTGCTCTATCTTTCGCCGGAGCGGCTAGCGCGGGCGGATACGATCGGCTGGTTGCAGCGAGTGCCCATCGCATTTTTCGCCATCGACGAGGCACACTGCATCTCGGAGTGGGGACACGAATTCCGGCCCGAATACCGCCAACTGAGCAGTCTGCGAGTTCACTTTCCAGACCATCCGATTGCGGCCTTCACGGCAAGCGCAACCCGGCGGGTTCGTCACGACATTCTCAACCAACTGCAATTGCGTGACCCGGCAAAGTATATCGCCAGTTTCCATCGGGATAATCTGCGATACGTCGTGAAAGAATGCGACTCGCGTTCGCAGTCGCGCCTGCTTCTGAGCATCTTGCGAAATCATTCCGGCGCCAACGTAATTGTGTACGCCCCGACCATCATCCGAGTCGAACAGACTGTGGATTTCCTGGAGGAGCATGGTATTCCTGCCATCGCTTATCACGGAAAGATGGACGCGGACCTGCGCCGGCGCAATCAGGAAAGCTGGATGGCGGACGAAGTGCGCGTGCTGGTGGGAACGATTGCGTTCGGATTAGGCATTAACAAAGCGTCGGTGCGGGCAGTCATTCATCTGTCGCTGCCGAAATCCATCGAACAGTATTATCAGGAAGCGGGGCGTGCGGGACGCGACGGACTTGCCGCCGATTGCATTTTACTGTGGCAAAAGCGCGATGCTGGGCTGCTGGCGCATTTCATCGAGCAGGTCGAGGATCCCGCGGAAAAAGAGCGCGCTTGGCAGCGCTATCACACAATTCGCAGATTCGTTGAGTCGAACGCCTGTCGCCATCGTCAGATTTGTTTGCATTTTGGAGAGACTCCCAAGTGGATACAATGCAGCGCCTGCGATGTCTGTAGCGGCACGCCGGAGTGGTTGTCAGAATCTGTACAGCAAAAAACAGCCAGGTCTTCAACGACTGCAGTGGGGAAAACCGTTGCCCAACCTTCAGTTCAGTCAGAACCGCTGGCTGTAGCGGATTTCGATCCCGAACTGCGCGAGTATCTTCGGCAGTGGCGCAGCACAGTTGCGAAACAGGAGAATGTTGCCGCATTCGTCGTCATGCACGACACTTCTCTGGCAGAAATTTGCCGCAAACGTCCCGCATCGCTGGCAGAAATTCGCGGCGTCTCCGGATTCGGCGAACGCAAAACTGAACGTTACGGGCAGAAGATTCTCGACGCCCTGGAGCAGTTTCGCAATGGAGCACGGGCAGTTGTGTCAGCTGAGAAAAAATCCAGGCCTGCCGACGACACTATTCGTCTTCTAGCCGAGGGTCGTTCCTTCGAAGAGATTGCAGCTATTCGCGGTCGCCAACTCAGGTCAGTGATCGATCTAGTGGCTACGCTCGTAGAAAAAGGCGAACTGCAATTCCAAAACAGTTGGATTGACGATAGCAAGCGCGGAAGCATCGAAGAGGCCTGCTCCCGTCTGGGGATGGAGCGCATGAAGCCGATCAAAGAGGCACTGCCGCCGGAAATTACTTATGAAGAAATACGGCTGGTAGCGGCACAACTGCGCCAGCAGCAAGTAAAGACCGCCTAGCACCATCAAACGGAATCCTCGGTTATCATGAAGCTGTTCCAGTTCCAAACGGAGAGACTTGCTATGAGCGCTCCTACCATTCCCGCAGAGAAAACCGGCCTCAGCCGCGAAGAAATCAATCGCAAACAGAAGGAATACATATTTCCTTCGGTCACGAACTATTTCTCCGATCCGCTGCCCATCGATCATGGCTTCATGCAGCATGTGTGGGACGTCGAGGGCAAAAAGTACCTCGACTTCTTTGGCGGCATCGTGACCATCAGCGTGGGCCACTGTAATCCGCGAGTCATCTCGCGCACCAAAACTCAGATCGACCGCCTGCAGCACGTCTCTACTTGCTTTCCCAATGAGCCGATGGTGACGCTTGCGGAAAAGCTGGCGCAGATCACGCCGGGCACCTTGAAAAAATCATTCTTCACTAACAGCGGCACTGAAGCTAACGAGACGGCGATCCAATCGGCTCGCATGCACACCGGAAATTTCGAAGTGGTCGCCCTGCGTCATGGCTACAGCGGACGTTCGTCGCTGGCACGCGGGCTGAATGGCATGAGCACTTGGCGGCGAGGCACGATCGAAGTAGGCATCGTTCATGCCATGAATCCATACTGCTACCGTTGCCCGCTCGGTTTGAAATATCCCGATTGCGGAGTAGCCTGTGCCAAGGATATTGAGAACACGATTCAGTTTTCGACATCAGGACGCATCGCCGCGTTTCTCGCCGAGCCCATTCAAGGCGTCGCGGGTTTTGTCACGCCGCCAAAAGAATATTTCAAGATGGCATTCAGCATCGTCAAACAATATGGCGGCGACTTCATCGCGGACGAGGTGCAAACTGGATGGGGGCGAACCGGCCGCAAATGGTTTGGCATCGAACACTGGGAGGTTGAGCCCGACATTATTACGGCAGCCAAAGGCATGGGAAATGGCGTGCCCATTGGCTTGACCATTGCGAAGCCCGAGATCGCGGATTCCCTACAAGGGCTGACAATTTCGACTTTCGGAGGCAATCCCGTCACATGCGCCACGGCAAAGGCTGTGATCGACGTCATCGAAGAAGATGACCTGCGAACTAACGCCGCTGAAGTTGGCGAATATTTTCGCAACAAGCTAGAAGAATTGCAGGAGAAGCATTCGCTAATTGGCGATGTCCGTGGAATGGGTCTGATGCAGGCACTGGAACTAGTCGAAGACCGCGAGACCAAGCAGCCTTCGGCAGCGGGCACAACTACTCTGATGGAAGAGGCTCGCAAACGCGGCTTGCTGCTCGGCAAAGGCGGTTTCTACGGCAATGTTATTCGCATGTCACCACCGCTGAACATTTCGAAGACAGATGTGGACGAAGCGGTGCGCATTTTGGACGAGAGCTTCGCAGCGTTGAACGTGTAGCGGCGGCATCTTGCCCTCGCCGGCGGCGGCAAGATGCCGCCACGACAGCGCCGAGACGGCGGCACTACACGTCTTAGTGCGATTCTTCCGCCGCTGGCGCGGTATCCATTGTGTCCACGTGTACCGGCCTGGATGGCAGATCAGGTAACGGCTGAAATTCTCCCGGGTCCTTCCCGGCTAGGGCAACCTTCATGAAATCCATCCAGATGGGGAGCGCGGCGCGGGCTCCGCTTTCTTTGGCTCCGAGGGATTTCTTCTCGTCATAACCTATCCACACTCCGGTCGTGAGCGACGGTGAAAATCCAATGAACCATGCATCAGTGAAATCGTTCGTCGTGCCAGTCTTCCCGGCTAGCGGATATTTCATACCGGCTGCGGCAATCCCAGTGCCATGCAACACAACTTCTCGGAGCATGTAGGTCATAATCCGCGCCGTGCGAGCGCTGATCGCGTCTTTCACGTCGGGAAAATCTTCTTCCAGCACGCGCCCTTCGTAGTCTTCGACCTTGGTAATGTAGCGCGGCAGAATGCGGACGCCGTCATTGGGAAACACGCTGAATGCGGAAGTCTGCTCGAACAAAGTGACTTCAGCAGCGCCCAGCGCGACCGGCAAGTAGGCCGGTATGTTGGACGTAATCCCAAAGCGATGCGCGTAGTCGATCACGGTTTTTATTCCAATGTGGTCAGCGACCTTCAAAGCCGGGATATTGCGAGACTGCGCCAGCGCGCGCCGCAGCGTGATCGTGCCTTCAAACTTTTCATCGTAGTTATGCGGAGTGTAAGGGCCCGACTCGGTCTGAAAAGTTACGGGCGCATCTACAATCGTATCGTCGGGTCGCGCGCCTTGATCGATGGCGGCGGTATAGACGTAGGGTTTGAACGACGATCCCACTTGCCGGAGCGCCTGCGTCGCGCGATTGAACTTGGAAAGCTCGAAGTCGCGTCCGCCGACCATCGCCTTAATCTCGCCCGTTGCGTTGTCAATCGCTATCAATGCGCCCTGCGCCCCTGAATCCTGCTCCAGGCTTACTCGCGCTTTGCCGTCGCCACTGAGGCTCGCAATTTTCACGTAGATCACATCACCTGGCTTCAACTATGTCCTGAAGCTTGTGTTGCGTCCATGCGGCATCAGCCTGCGTGAGATTTCCGCTATAGCGTCCGAACTTGAACGCCGCCGAACCGGGCGCGACCGCCAGAACTAACGCATGGATGTAGCCGCTGACCTCAGGCTCTTCATCCCAATCTGAATGCTGATAGTCCAGAGTTTCATTCCCAGCTAATACATTTTGCAAATGCCCTTTCCAGCCGTGACGGCGTTCATAGGCCGCGAGACCGTCGAGCACCGCCTGGTTCGCGGTTCGCTGGAGGTCCATATCGAGCGAGGTGTAAACCCGCAGCCCGCCCTCGTGAACCTGATCGCTGCCATATTTGTTTTCCAGATAACGCCGGATCTCCTCGACAAAATACGGCGCCAGCGAATTAGGATCGTGCTGCAAGTGCAGGACGATGGGTTCATTGCGCGCCTCGACCGCCTGGCGGGCTGTGATCTTGCCATCCTCCAACATGCTGTTGATCACGAGATTGCGGCGGCGAGTTGCGCGGTCAGGGTGATTGATTGGCGAATAGAGGCCCGGAGCCTTGGGCAATCCCGCCAGCAAAGCCGCTTCGTCGAGCGTAAGCTGCTTTGCGGGCTTTCCAAAATAATATTCCGACGCAGCTTCGAACCCGTACACGCCGTGTCCGAGAAAAATCTGATTGGCATACAGGGTGAAGATTTGCTCCTTGGTAAATCGCCGCTCGATTTGAATAGCCAGCAAGGCTTCCTCGATCTTACGATGGAACGACCGATCAGGCGAGAGAAACAGGTTGCGCGCAAGTTGCATGGTGAGAGTCGATGCGCCCTGAACTCTCCCGCCGGATTGAATGTCTCGGTAAGCCGCGCCGGCAATCCGCCAAACATTGATACCCCAGTGACGATAGAAGTCTTTGTCCTCAATGGAAATCAGAGCATCGCGCAACACTTGCGGATAATCGTTGTAAGAAGCCACTACGCGTCTCTGCAGCGCAAACGAGCCGATGATACGGCCTCGCCCGTCGTACAGTTCGGTGATGGAACTGGGACGATAATGCTCCAACTGCTCGACCTGAGGAAGGTCAGTGGAATAAACGAGTAGCAGACCAGCGGTCGCCCCCACAAGAGCAGCCACTAACATCAGCAGCCCAAATACAACGCGGCCCACCAGTTTCCGTCGGGCAACGTCCGCCGGAGGAAGGTCTTGATAGATAGCCTTCATGGGAGAAAGCTCAGAATAGCACGCGAACGGCTAGCTTCTGGCCTCTACCTTCGATCACGAAGCGTTGCAATCGACTCTTCTTATTGACCCAGATAGTGAGTCTATTTGCCATCCCAGGTGATCTGTATACAGTCACAAGCTGCTGAGAGTCGCTGCAAGTTGTCATTGAAGACCAGGATCGTTTTGCCGAGGCGCGACGATATGATTAGGTGCATGCGTGTCACCTGCGAGGCGTATATTCTCATCCACCTCGCTTTCTGGAGTACAAGACTTAGTTTTCCTAAAAGAATCCTAAAAGAAACAAGGAGACTACCTTGAGACTCAGTTACGAACAAAACCATGTTTTCCTGTTGGCTGGAGTCTTGATTTGTGGATTGGCTGTGTCCGTGGCGCAAACCCAATCATCACCCGGTCCGAGTTCCCCCGGTGAGGCGATCCCCGGCACCGGCGGAGTGAGTCAGTTCGCGGGCAGCGTGCCGGCAAAGTTAGTTCCCGGAGTTTTGTCACTGTCCTTGCGGGATGCCATCGACCGCGGATTGAAGCAGAATCTAGGAGTCCTGCTTTCGAGTGCCGGAATTCGCTCGGCTCGGGGACAGCGCTGGGAACAATTGAGCACCCTTCTACCGCATGTAACGGCGGCGCCTTACATTGAGGCCTCTAAGCTAAGCCTCGCCGAACTCGGTCTCACAAGTTTTGGTGGAGTCAAACTCCCGCCGTCCGTCGGTCCATTTTCGTACTTTGACGCGCGTGCGGCTGTGACCCAAAGCTTGTTCGATTGGAAGTCAATCAACGCGACTCGTGCGTCTAACCAGAATTTGAAATCCGCCACGTACACATTCAAGGACGCTCGTGATCTCGTTGTGCTGGCGGTTGGATATACCTATTTGCAGGCTATCGCCGACGAATCGCGCATTGAAACCGCCGAAGCGCAGGTCAGGACTGCGCAGGCACTATACGATCAGGCAACAGATCAGATAAATGCCGGCACTTCGCCGGACATCGACGGTCTGCGAACTAAAGTCGAGTTCCAGACCCGGCAACAACAGTTGATCCAGGCAAAGAACAACTTTGCCATCCAGAAGTTGACACTGGCGCGAGTGATCGGATTGGCTCCCGGTCAGGAATTTGAAATCAGCGACAAGTCACCGTATGAGTCACTCGAAGTCGTCACTGTTGACGAAGCTCTGAAACGCGCATACGCGTCGCGTTCCGATTACCTTGCAGCGATGACCGATGTACGCGCTGCCGAATACGCCAAAAAGGCCGCCTTGTCGGGCTATCTTCCTTCGCTTGCCTTTAACGCAGATTATGGTGCGGGAGGGTCTCATCCTTCCACAGCAACATCGGTATACGACGTGCGCGGAACGCTGTCGATTCCGATATTTCAGGGCGGTAGCGTTCACGGCGATGTTTTGCAGGCTGACGCAAGGCTCGAGCAGAGTCGAGAGCGTCTGGACAATCTGCGAGCGCAGATCGACGCCGACGTGCGCACCGCACTTCTGAACCTGCAGTCGTCGGCAGATCAAGTAAATGTAGCGCGCAGCAACATCGATTTGGCGGAACGGACGCTGGAACAGTCGCGCGATCGTTTCAGCGCAGGTGTCACCGATACGGTGGAGGTCGTGCAATCGCAGGAATCCGTCGCCAGTGCGCACGAACAATACATATCGAGTCTGTACAGCTATAATTACGCGAAAATTTCCCTGGTTCGTGCTCTAGGCATCGCTGAGCAGGGCGTCCGGGAATATTTCAGAGGAAAATGAACATGGCGGAAGGAAACCCACCTCGTCCACTGCCTGAAACATCCTCGGCCGACCCGTCGCCTTTGAGCGACAGAGATCGAACGCCGCTGCGTCGAAGTCCCAAGCACCGCAGAAACATCATCATTTTGGCCGTCATTGTGGTGGTGGTCATCGGCGGCCTGTTCTTGTGGCGCTACTTGAGCAGCTATGAATCGACTGACGATGCCCAGGCAGATGTTCACCTCTATCCCGTGAGCGCTCGTGTTTCCGGGCACGTGATCCGGGTCAACGTCAACGACAATCAGTGGGTAGAGAAAGGCACGGTGCTGGTAGAGATCGATCCGAAAGATTATGAGGTTGCAGTGGCGCAGGCGCAAGCCAGCCTTGCCAATGCGGAAGCGACCGCGCAGTCGCTGAATATCACGGTGCCGATCACGTCGGTGAACACTTCGACCCAACTGAGGTTCACTGCATCCGGTATCGAGGACGCTAACGCGGGGGTCAATGCCGCCGAAAAACAACTGGCAGCCGCTCATTCCCAAGTTGAGTCTGCCGAGGCGAATGATGTGAAAGCGCAAGACGATCTCAAGCGCTACAAGCTGTTGGTCGACAAGCGGGAAGTATCGCAGCAAATTTATGACCAGGCACTGGCCGCGGCCAGATCCAGCACTGCCGCAGTAGCAGCAGCGACCGCAAACGAGTCCGCCGCGGCGCAAGCTGTCCGGCAGGCCCGGAGCCGCCTGGAACAAGCCATTTCGAACAACCAAGCTGCGAAGACTGGGCCACAGCAAGTGTCATCGACCAAGGCCCGCGTGCAGGCCGCGATCGCTGATGTTGAACAAAAGCGCGCCCAACTGGAACAAGCTGAGCTGAATCTCGCCTACACCAAAATCCATGCTCCGGTGACTGGTGAAGTGAATAAGACCGTTGTAGTCGGGCTGAACGTCCAAGAAGGCCAGCAACTGCTTACCGTCGTCCCGCTCGATGAGGTGTGGGTCACTGCCAATTTTAAAGAGACCCAGCTGAAGCGCATGCGCGTGGGACAGAAAGCGGATATTCACGTCGATTCAAATGGCCGCACTTTAAGGGGCCATGTAGACAGCATTGCCGGAGCTACGGGACCGCTGTTTAGTCTGCTGCCGCCGGAAAATGCCACGGGAAACTACGTGAAAATTGTCCAGAGGATTCCGGTGAAGATCGTCCTTGAGCCGGGAGAAAACCGGGATCGTTGGCTGCGACCCGGTATGAACGTAGTGCCTGACGTGTATCTGCAATAAGTTTTCGTTCGAAAGCTTCCTCAAATGAGTACGGCTGCGCTCACGCTCGATCAGGACGTTTGGAAACCCAAGTACAATCCTTGGCTCATTGCTGTTGTCGTCGCGCTGGCAGCCTTCATGGAGGTGCTGGACACCAGCATCGCTAATGTCGCACTGCCCTACATGGCCGGGAATCTCGGCGCGAGCAATGATCAAAGTACGTGGGTGCTGACTTCGTACCTGGTCTCGAATGCCATCATTTTGCCGATCAGCGGCTGGCTCGCAGGCGCCTTCGGGCGCAAACGTTTTTTCATGACCTGTTTGAGTGTCTTTACCGTGAGCTCTTTGCTCTGCGGTATCGCACCGAGTCTTGGCTTTCTTCTTTTTTTCCGGGTGTTGCAAGGCGCAGGTGGCGGCGGACTACAACCGATGGCTCAGGCGATTCTGGCAGATACTTTTCCACCGCAACAGCGAGGCCTGGCATTTGCGTTATACGGCATCACGGCGATTATGGCGCCCACGATCGGTCCAACCTTGGGCGGTTGGATTACCTTCAACTATTCCTGGCGCTGGATTTTCTTCATCAATCTTCCGGTCGGAATAATTACGTGGTTTCTGGTGCGGCGCTTCGTCGAAGATCCTCCTTACTTGGCTAAGATCAAAGCGGCGGGCGTCAAGCTCGATTACATCGGCATCGCTTTCCTGGCGCTCGGCGTTGGCGCGTTGCAGGTGTTGCTCGACAAGGGCCAGGAAGATGATTGGTTCGGATCGCGTTTCATCACGACTCTGGTCGTAGTCTCGACCGTGTGCCTGATCTCGCTGGTTATCTGGGAGTGGTATCAAAAGGCGCCGATCATCGACGTCCGTATGTTCAAGAGTTTTAATTTCGCCAGTTCGAGCCTGATGATGTTCATGCTCGGAATCATGTTGTTCAGCAGCCTGGTGCTGATGCCGCAGTTTCTGCAGACGCTCGTGGGCTACACCTCGCAGCTGGCAGGGCTCGCGCTTTCAGCCGGAGGCCTCGTTTTGCTGATTGAAATGCCAATCATGGGTCAACTGACGACCAAGATTCAGGCGCGCTATCTGATTGCCTTCGGCTGGCTGGCGCTCTCCATCGCCATGTTCTATTCCACGAAGCGAATTGACCTGCAGATTAGCTTCAGTGCAGCCACCTGGCTGCGCATCACCCAGGTAATTGGTTTGGGATTCTTGTTCGTGCCGATCACGCTTGTAGCTTACGTTGGAATTGCGCCGGAGAAAAACAACTCGGTCGCGGGCATCATCAACTTCATGCGCAATATGGGAAGCAGCGTGGGAACTTCTTTGGTCACCACGTTGATTGCGCGGCGCTCGCAATTTCATCAGGCCAGGCTGGTGGAACACGCCAGAGTCGACAATCCCAATTTTGCCAATGCGGCAAACGGCTTGGCCCAGCACCTGGCCATCTCCGGCGTAGGCAGACGCGAGGCGCTCGCAGTGGCTTACGCCAGGATTTATCAATCGCTGCAAGGACAGGCCGCAAGCCTGGCGTACATCGATACTTTCATGGTTCTTTGCGTGGGCGCGGCGATCATGTTCTTTCTGGCTTTTGTTTTGAAGAAGAATGATCCTGGGGCTGGTGGCGTGAGGGTGGCGGAGTAGTCATGAATCTGATGTAATTTGGAAGGTAACAAAGGGCACAGATGATAAAAATCATCACCATTGAGCGCGAATACGGAAGCGGCGGCGGAGAAATCGCTCAACTGCTGGCCCAGCAGCTTGGCTGGAAGCTTTGGGATCAGTTGCTGACGGAAGAGATCGCCCGGCTTGCCGAATGCCCCAAGGCGGTTGTCGAGCGCCGCGAGGAACGCACCGATCCCCTGTACTACCGCTTATTCAAGTCCTTCTTGCGCGGAAGTTACGAAGGCAGCATCAACGCGCATAAACTCAAAGTGGTGGACAGCGAAAGTATCTTAAAGATTACACAACGGGTAGTTGAGCATGCGGCGAAAACCGGAAACTCGGTCATCGTGGGACGAGGTTCGCAGCAGTTTCTGCGAAACCGCCCAGACACGCTGCGTCTGTTTCTTTACGCTCCGAGAGAAGACAAAGTGCGCCGACTGCTGGCTCGCGGCAAAAGTGAGACAGAAGCCCAAGAGCTAGTGGATACCGTCGATCGGGAGCGCGCCGATTTCATTCAGAAGTATTTCAATGTTGAATGGCCTGACCGCGCCATTTACCACAGCATGATAAACACCGCGATTGGCGATCAGGCTGTCATTAACATGATTTTGAATGTCATGAAGACCCTCGACGCGAGAATGACCGCCTGAGCCTTTTGAGCCGGTGTGGCGCGGGCGCCCCGCCCGCGTGGTCGAATCGCCGTTCCAAGCTCTGATACTGAGGTTTAAAATAAAGGTATCGTGGCTACTCTGCGCGAAATCGTTGATCAGCAGGTGCGCGAAGGCGATCTTTACGAAAAGCTAGATCGCAATCGCGTACGTTGCTTCGCCTGCGGCCATTGCTGCCCCATCCCGGATGGTCAGCCCGGCGTCTGCAAGGTGCGTTACAACCGCGGCGGTACGCTTTACGTGCCCTGGGGATACGTCGGCGGCGTGCAGTGCGATCCCATCGAGAAGAAGCCATTCTTCCACGCCTACCCGGGTGCGCTGGCTTACAGCTTCGGAATGCTGGGATGCGATCTGCACTGCGCCTATTGCCAGAACTGGGTCACATCGCAAGCGTTGCGCGATCCGAACGCAGTATCGCCGCCGCTCGAAGCAACTCCGAAAGCGCTGGTGCAGGATGCGCTTCGTCAAGGCGCAAAGGTTTTGGTCAGCACCTACAACGAGCCACTGATCACGAGCGAATGGGCTGTCGCCGTATTCAAAGAGGCCAGAGCAGCGGGTTTAATAACCGGCTTCGTGTCGAACGGCAACGGCACGCCGCAAGTGCTGGAATACCTGCGTCCCTGGATTGATCTGTACAAAGTCGATTTGAAGAGTTTTGACGACCGCCATTATCACGAGTTGGGCGGACGCATCGGACCGATTCTAGATACCATTCGCAGCCTGCATCAGATGGGTATTTGGCTGGAAATTGTCACCCTGCTGATCCCCGGCTTCAACGACTCGGAAAAAGAGCTGCGCGGATTGACGGAATTTCTCGCCGGCATCTCCATCGACATTCCCTGGCACGTCACCGCATTCCACAAAGACTACAAAATGGATGATCCCCGACAACACCACGCCGAAAGACCTGCTGCGCGCCGTCGAAATCGGCCAGCAAGCCGGCTTGCGTTACATCTACGCAGGAAACTTGCCCGGCGTGGTGGGAGATTACGAAAATACAAAGTGCCCGAACTGCGATGCGACCTTGATCAAGCGCAGCAGCTACTTTGTCGAAGAGTACCGTTTAACGCCAGACGGCCGCTGTCCATCCTGCAAGACGGCGATTCCCGGGCGCTGGTCTGCCAAATTCGAGGGGCAGATTACGGATCGTCCTTTCTTGCCGCGCCGCGGCTCGCGTTTGGTTACAATTCCGACTTAGGCTCAACTCTTAACTCATGTGGAAACTGCGAACGGTGCTCGCTGGAATCGTGCCGAGCTTTGCTCGGCTACCCGGACGAAGGCGTCCGGGTCGACGTGGGCGTTGTTCCGGCCTCTTGCTGATCTTCGGAGTCCTGTTCTTCGCTGCCGCCTGCTCGCCTCGCGATTTCCTCACCCGGCGGCTCGCCGCGGATTTGATCGCCGCCTCCGACACATTCAAGTCCACTGAGCAATTCGGACTGCGCACCGGCGTCATGTCGAACAAAGACTATATTTCTCCCGAGTATCTGGTGCTGCAGCGCCATGGCTGGATTACCGGCGCAGCCCACGCTTGCCTGCCGAACGTAGCGCCTCCACCCTGTTGGCAGGTCGAACTCACGCCCATCGGGGTCGACACTTTTCATGATTTGATCTCCAATGGCGATGCGAATGGTAGCTATTTCAGCGTGCCCGTGGCCCGCAGGCAACTGATTGGGATATCGGGAATCAGCAGGAGCGGCCCTAGCGCGGACGTGGAATTTCTGTGGAAGTGGGTTCCGCTCAACGAAGTCGGCGCCGCGCTGTATGCAGGCGGCGTGCAGTACCGATCAACAGTGGGATTTCGCCAGTATGACGATGGTTGGCGGGTGGTCGAAGCCACCGCACCGAAGAACGATCAAACTCTCGACGACGCCTTGAAGAACTCGGAACCCGCGCCCTGAGGTTGAGAACTTGCACGAAGCTGAAGCGCGAGCCAGCGGAACTCGAAAGCTCCGCTGGCTCGGCAGACCTTCAAACTTTATTCCAGTCCGCTGGCAGTACCGGAAGTTTCTGGACCCGCCTCCGGCGACCACGGCGCGAGGTGCGCACGGCGATCCTGAGACCGTAGCAGGATTCATCGTCTTGCTGACAGACTGGATACAATTTGCCCCAGCCTTCGGCGAACAGGATTTGCTGCGACGGAATTCCCATCTTCACCAGCGCATCACGCGTCGCTAGAGCCCGCAAGTCAGACAGATATACGTTGTAAACGATGTCTCCCCGCGGATCGGCCTGCCCGGCAATGGTGAACATCACATTGGGATGCGATTTCAGCCATTCCGCATCCTGCTGAAGCGTGGTCTCATCTTCGGGCTTCAACTCCGACCGATCGAAGTCGAAATAAACGTCCTTGACGTTCTGAACAAATTGTTCCTGCTCGGTCGGCGGCACTAGAGGCGCCTCTTTGGCTCGCTCAGTCGCGACGGGCTCTATTGGGCGTCCGTATGGATCCACTCCATCTTTCGCGTCCGGCACCGCAACTTGCGGATCGACCGGAGCAGCGCTGGAATCCTGGTTCTCGTTTGCCGCCACGCTTCCAGTAGTGGAAGAAGGCTGGGATGCATCGTTACTCTGACCCCAACAAAGGCTGGCGAAAGCCACTAGGGTTAAATAGAGAAAAACTCGAGTCATGTCGCACCCCCCACGAAGGTTTCCGACTTTCATAGTGCGCTCAGTCGGGATTTTCGTGAATCAGGAAAAGTCTGAGTACGAGCGGGGAAATACGGTAGTTTTGATTTGCGGACAGGTGTGCTAGATAGCTTCGATGAGGGCCGCCAGGAGTGCCGCTCGCCTTGGCAATTCCGATATAAGAACAGATTCATGCGCAGCGTGTGCCCCTTCGCCGACGCCGCCCAATCCGTCTAGCGTCGGGATGCCCAGAGCCGCGGTAAAGTTTCCATCCGAACCGCCGCCGACCGCTGCTTCTTCCAGTTTCCAGCCAAATTGCCTGGCGATCTCGGCGGCTTTTTTGTAGAGCGCAGCCACGGCGGCTGAGCGTTCCATCGGCGGACGATTCATGCCACCGCTGATGTCGATTTTGCATTTACGATTAAACCGCTTTAGCGAGTGCAGCTTGCGATCAATCACTGCGGCATCCTGTTTGCGGGCGACACGCACGTCGAGCACAGCGCTTGCCTCAGCGGGGATAACATTCACTCGCGTGCCGCCTTGCACGGTTCCAACGTTAAGTGTAAGGCCGCGTTTCACGTCGATCATTTTCGAGATGGCGATGATTTGCCTCGCCAGTTCCAGAATTGCGCTTTGCCCTTTTTCGAAATCGAGGCCCGAGTGCGCGGCCTTGCCGGCGACTTTCAGAACATATTCTCCAATGCCTTTGCGCGCAGTTTTTACGGCGCCTTTGGGTCCATGCGAAGGTTCCAGGACGAGCACGGCTGCAGATTTCTTTGCTAAATTTTCCGTGATCACCCGCGATGTATCGCTACCCACTTCTTCATCGGAAACTAACAGAACCGTGACCGGCCGTGGCAGTTTGTCTTCGTTCCAGGTTCGCAGCGCCTCAATTGCGTGCAGCATGAATGCGATTCCCGACTTCATATCGAAGACGCCAGGCCCCCACAAACGGCCATCGGTAACCCGACATGGCATAGTTGTTAGCGCGCCTATTGGATAGACCGTATCCAAATGTCCGAGCAAGAGCACCGGCTTGCCGCCGCGAGCGCCGGCGAAATCTACTTGCAGGTGATCGCCAAAGTTCTGCACCCGGTGAAACTTTGCATGTCCGCCAAGGGCTTCAAATCTTCCGGCGAGAAGCACGCCCAACTGATCGACAGCCTGCTTGTTGTCCGTCGGTGATTCGATCTCCACCAGTTGGCGGATGGTCTGGACTATTTGCTGCAAGCGTTCCTCGAAATAACTTAACCGGTTTGCAATTTCGCTTTGGACATTAATGTCACGGGTTTTCGAGGCTTTTCTGGGCATGCAATCTTTTTTACGGCGTGCCGTACAGTATAATCTTCGCTCTCTAGCTTTCGTTATCTATCGTGACGAGAAACTGAATGACCGATATTGCTCAGGCACCCGAAGGTACCGATCCGGCCAAGATTACGCTGGACATCAACGACATTCAGCGTCTTCTACCGCACCGTTTTCCATTTTTGCTGATCGACCGCATCGTCGACCTAGAGCGCAAAAAGAGGATTGTGGCCATTAAGAACGTTACGATCAACGAGCCATTCTTCGCCGGGCATTTTCCCGGCGCACCGGTAATGCCGGGTGTGCTGATTGTTGAGGCAATGGCCCAGGCCGGTGGAGTTCTGCTGTTCACCGAAGTGGAAGACCGTGAGAGCAAGCTGGTGCTGTTCACCGGAATTGAGCGAGCGAAGTTTCGGCGCCCGGTGGTTCCG
The DNA here is from genome assembly GCA_963716405.1 of uncultured Acidobacteriota bacterium. GTDB lineage: Bacteria > Acidobacteriota > Terriglobia > Terriglobales > Acidobacteriaceae > JABDBE01. The sequence continues at coordinate 102,201 of CAVQTI010000001.1, forward strand.
GGCGATCAATTGCGAATAGAAGTCGACGTAAGAGTTTGGCGCGGCAATGCCGGTCGCATGGAGGGAACAGCGTACGTCGGCGACCAGCGCGCCGCTGAGGCTCTCGTAAGCTGCAGGCTCGTTGACCGGGTGCGCACTCCAAAAACGCCAGCGCAAAAAATAACGGAACCCTAGGAGCCATGCTGGCAGAAGATGAAAGCCCATCCCACAGCCATCATTGATCCCGGCGCCAAGGTTCATGCCAGTTGCAAAATCGGTCCTTATTGCGTGATTGGACCGGATGTGGAACTGGGAGCAAGGTGCGAATTGCTTTCGCACGTGGCGATCAACGGTCCGACGACAATTGGGCAAGACAATCATTTTTTTCCCTTTTGCTCGATCGGCATGGCGCCGCAGGATCTGACCTATGCCGGCGAAACTACCCGTCTTGAAGTAGGCGATCACAACGAGATTCGCGAGTTCGTCACTATTAGCCGCGGCACGGCAAAAGGTGGCGGAGTAACCCGCGTAGGAAACCATATCCTGATCATGGCTTACACGCATATCGCGCATGACTGCGAGATCGGCGATCACGTTATTTTGGCCAACGCGGCGACCTTAGGCGGCCATGTGAAGGTGGAGGAGTGGGCGCAGGTGGGCGCGCTGTGTCCCGTGCACCATTTTGTTCGCATCGGGGCGCACTCGTTCATTGGCGGCGGCACGACCATTACCCGCGATGTTCTTCCCTTCTCGAAGACTTCCGCCTCACGCGATGCGCAGGCGTACGGGCTGAATGCGATTGGACTCGAGCGCCGTGGTTTCAGCCCGGAGCGGATTCGCAAGATTCACCACGCTTATAAAGTTTTGCTGGCGTCGAAGCTGAACACCTCGCAAGCGCTGGAAAAACTGAAAGCAGAATCGGACCACGGAGAAGATGTGGAACAGCTGATAAAGTTCATTGAAGCGTCAGAGCGTGGGGTAATTAAGTAGGAGGCAGCTCACCGCCTTCAGCTTTTGACCGTCCGAGTAAATAGGGACAAGAGAGAACGCTCCACAGCTATGAGCCGGTTCCGTCTGGATTAAGCGGAATCGCGACAGTAACCTGGGTCCCTTTCGAGTTCGTGGTGTAGACGAAGTTCACCTCCGACTTCGTTTATTCGTTCCCGCATGCCTGCCAGCCCCACTCCCCCCGCTGTTCCGGAGCTCTGAAAACGGTCGAAGTGAACTTTGGGAATCCCTTTACCCTGATCGGTAATGTTGAGCACGATTTGCGAAGGATAATACGTCAGCGACACTTCCGCTGTTCTCGCGCCCGAATGGCGATGGATGTTGGTCAGCGCTTCCTGCAACACCCGGAAAACTGTAGTCTCGATGTTGCTTGGCAGTCGCGGTATCTTAATGATGTCCAGAGTGACTTTAATTCCGCTGCGCTCGACGAAACCCTCCACATACCATTGCACAGCCGAGGTGAGGCCGACTTCATCGAGCAGCGGCGGGTGCAATAGATGAGAAAGAGTGCGGGTTTCACTGATGCAGGTGTCAAGCGTTTTGAGCGCAGCTCCCAGGAGCTGCGAATTCCCGCTTTCAGCGAGTTGGTGGAGTTCCATCGCCAGGCCCGCAAGATATTGTCCGAGGCTGTCGTGTAGCTCACGTGCGATACGCCTTCGCTCTTCATCCTGAGAACGTATGAGGCTGGCAGAAAGCTGGCGCAGCGCCGCGGTACGTTCGGCCACCTGACCTTCCAACCTTTCATTACTGCGCCGCAAAGCTTCGTCGGCCTGCTTGAGTTTTTCCAGGTGATTGCGGATGTCGTATTGTTTCTGCCGGGCTCGAATAGCTGCGCGGACAGAACTGACAAGCGTAATTGTGCGCAGCGGTCTTTCAATAAGCGTGACATTTCCCAGCGGCTCGCGCATCCTTGCCAGTCTCTCGGTCTCCCTGTTAGCTGCGCCGCCTCCCGTGAGCACGATGACCGGAAGGTCAGACCAGGGTGGTTGCCTGCCTAAAGCATCTGCCAGGCAGCCGATGGAATTTCCATCCAGGGCCTCTTCGAACAAGAGAAGGATGTCGGTCCGTCCGGAAATGTCCGCGGCAGCAGCAGACACCGACTCGCTGACCCGGCACACGATTCCGGCCGTGGACAGGCTCTCGCAGATCAACTCTGCGTCACGCACCAAAGCGGCCAAAACCTGAATATCGAAGTGCGGCTCAGCGTTTTCGGCCATTGCGAGTCTTTGCGGTTGCGAGTTCTCTGTGCTCGTCGCGTTCGGGAATTCCGGAGAGAACTCCTCTGAATTCCAGAAGCGGTTTGCCAACTTTAATGCCATGATGTAGTTTAAGTTCCCTGATAGAACGCTCGTGTCCGCCTGATCGCTTTTTTAGCACCGACATGGCCTGCTTAACCTCGCCGTCAGCCTCGAAATATCGAAGCAACAGCACCGAATCAGCCAGATAACTGACGTCAACCACGCTCTCCATCTCGCGCCCAATCAGCCCGTGCTGTGCCAGTACCATGAAAGTGGCCATACCAAGCTGATTAAGATAGGTGAGCAACTCGTGCAATTGAATGGCGAGAAACTGTTCCCCCGGCATGGCATTCAAGAAACCATTGAGGCTGTCGATGATGATGATTCGCGTCTTGCCATCCTTTGCCCTTTGCCGTATCCGCGCCACGAACTCGCCGGGGGACAATTCCGCAGGATCGATCTGTTCGATCGCAAGCCTTCCTGATTCTATTTGCTCATCAGCCCTCATGCCGAGCCCTGCCAGCCGGGCGAGCATAGTGTCGATTCCTTCGTCGAAGAGGTAGATGGCGGCATGTTCGCCGCGCTTGGCGGCGGCGATGGCATAGCCTGCCGCTATGGTGGATTTTCCGCACCCAGCCGGCCCAATAATCAGCGTGCTGGTCCCGCGGTCCACTCCACCGCCCCAGAGCGCGTCAATTTCCGCGACGCCGCTAAGCACCTTTTCCTGTTTGAAACCGCGATGATGTTCGGCGGCAATTAATCTGGGATAAACCTCCAGGCCGCCTTTACGGATGCTGTAATCGTGAAATCCCTCGCGGAAACTCGAACCGCGTAATTTTATTATCTCCATGCGCCGGCGCTTGATGCCATATTCTCTGGCCAGATTCTGCATCGAGAGTACGCCGTGAGCGATGCTTTGCAGTTGCAAGTCGCGGTCGGTGCTAGTGCGATCGTCCAGCAAAAGAACGGTGCAGCATGAGCCAGCGAAGAATTGCTTAAAGGCGAGAATCTGCCGGCGATAACGCAGCGGATCTTGGGCAAGCATGCGCAGTTCCGAAAGCGAATCAATGACCACTCTCTGAGGTTTAAGCTGCTCCACTTGCTCCAACACTTTCTTGGTAGTGTCGGCAAGTTCGACCTCGGACGGATGGAAGACTGTGTACTGGCCCTCAGGGCGCAAACTGCTCTCGTCGGGAAGCAGTTCGAAAATCTCCAGACCGCCAATATCCCATCCGTGCGATTGAGCAGCCAGCAGCAATTCGGACTTCGACTCCGATAAGGTTATGTAAAGACAGGATTCGCCGGCAGCTACCCCTTCCATCAAAAACTGTAGGGCTAAAGTCGTTTTACCAGTTCCGGGATCGCCCTCTATCAGATAAAGATGTCCAACTGGCAATCCGCCTGTCAGGATGTCGTCCAAGCCCGCGATTCCCGTCGCTATGCGTTTTTCAGGCATGTAAGGTCTCCTTCCAACGACGCCAAAACGCCCAATTTAAGCGGAACGTGGAGCTCACAGCCGGAAATGCGGTCGTTCTCTGTCTCGACGAGCAAAGCTCATTCACCCCAATTAATGGTATTCAACAGCTGGAATGAGCGCCCCACAACGCTCTACGCCAATTTTGCCGCTCGAGCTGTAAGTGTCGCAATCAAGTATTCTTTGTAGAAACCGCTCCGCATTTAGCAGGGGACCAGAATAATTAAAGTAAAAACAGTACCCCGGAACCCAAAGCCATTGTGATTCCGAGCAAGCGAGGAATCCGGGTTCTCGCTGTGAGCAAGAGAAACCTGGATTTCTCGCTTCGCTCGTGATGACCAAAGCGATCGTAGGCAACTGGCGCACGGCCGTGGATCATGCGAGGCGTTTCTCCTACGCGACCATGCATCTAAAGTCGCGGAGAATCTGATGAGTCTTGGCATCGACGTGGAAAAGGTCGCGCAAGTTTTGCTGGCCGATGGATGGCACAAAGTGGCTCCAGTCGGTGATGGCAGGTCGTCCTTCGGAATGGGCGCCTACGAATTCCAGGAACCGCCCAAGCCTGAACAGAACCCCGTAATGCATTTGAAGGGCGGTCAGGAGGAGTTGATTCCTTCCAACGGGGCACATTGGAACGAAGAAGATGGCTCACGAGTGTTCTGTCCGGTAACCTCGATTCTCGCCGTGAAATACGCGGGCACCAAGAAATCACAGTAAGAATGTTTGCAAATCGCGCCACTTAGTTTTCTTTAGCGCGGGCGGTGCGGCCGTGCTCGTCCATCAGGCGTTTCTCTTCACTGGTTATATCGTACGGAAACGTGGGACGAGGCGGAATCAGTTTGAAAAAAGAGTGTTGCTTCGCCAGCTTTGCCTAAACCAACAATTCTAATCCCTTCGTAACTTTCGCTTGATACCTCTGTCACGTTTCAATAAAGACAACTTTCGCCGGAATCATCGGAATGCATTACGCCACGCATGTAATTCCCTGATCCACCGCACATTTTGATTTGGAGGCAGTACACATGCGATTCGTTCGACGCATATTCATACTTGTCTTTTTATTTTCCGTCCTGATCGCTGGCATCGGATGCGGCGGCGGATCGATGACTTCGCAAAATAATTCGAGCGTGCAGCCCGCAATCATCTTTGCAGCTACGCCGAGCACAGTGACGAGCGGTGTTGCAACCCTGCTTACCTGGAAGGCCACCAACGCGAAGTCGGTAAGCATCAGTGGGCTGGGCACATTCCCCGCGGCCGGTTCGGCCAAAGTTACTCCCACCGTCACGACGGCTTACACGGCTGCTGCAACTGGACCACAGGGAACGTCGGCCTCCACCGTCGTAGTGCATGTAATGGCTCCAACGGAAAAACCCACGCTTATTTTCAGCGCACAGCCAAGTAGCATCACGGCCGGAGAATCGGCAACTTCTAAGTTGGACCGCAAATAATGCGTCATCCGTCAGCATCCCCGGGGTCGGAACTTTTGGCCCAACCGGATCGGCGCAAGTCACGCCCACATCGACTTCTACCTATACCGCAACTGCGACCGGCGCCGGCGGAACAGCTTCGTCCAATACCACCATCAATGTCACGTCGGGTCAGAATCCTCCGCCCACGATTTCTTTCAAAGCTCAACCGAACACGATAAAGATCGGCGCAAGCGCAGTTTTATCCTGGACGACGACCTACGCAACCTCAGTGAACATCCCGGGATTAGGCAGTTTCCCGGCGAACGGTTCGACCAACGTTACGCCGACCACCACGACTATCTACACCGCAACCGCCGACGGAGCGGGCGGGACGGCAAAAGCATCCACCACGGTTACCGTAGAAGCGAACGGCACTCCGTCTACCAAATCTTCAAGCCAGCGCAGGATGGAAAAGCTGGGGAGAATTGCCTCCGAATTACGGCATCTGTTCATATCCGTGTCCCGGCGTCACCTGGTGGATGAAGCAAGGTATCACTTCGCCATCGCTCAGCGGAGACGCGACTGAGTTCTATCTCGGCGGCACGCATCCTTACGCAGATGTTCTATTCAGCAATCCTCTGATCGGCGCGTATTCGACGCAAGGCTTGCCTGACAGCGATCACAAACTGATTCCGACTCTGCACAATTTCACCTACGATGCCTACTTTTATCCCACAGATCTCGGCCTGATGCAGGTTCTTGAACTCGACATCAGCATGTACTTCGATGGCTTGGGACTAATTTTTGGGCACCAGTGCAACAATCTCGGCGAACACGCATGGGACATCTGGGACAACGTCAACCACCATTGGGTTTCGACCGGCATTCCGTGCTATCCAATAAACAACGCCTGGAACCACGTCACCCTTCAGGTGCAGCGCCAATCTGATAATTCGCTGTTGTACCAGTCGATAACGCTCAACGGAAAGACGACTCCGATTAACAAATACTACGCACCGGGTCACGTTCCTCCGAACTGGTGGGGCATCACGGTGAATTACCAGATGGACGGAAACTCCAAACAAACGGCGTACACGACGTACCTGGACAACTTCACCTTCACCTATTGGTAGAAAGAACGACGGTTCGCAGAAACGATCCAAGATTAGGGTGCCCCGCTTCAGCGGACTGAGGTTGAACAGCCGGGGACATTCCTGACATTTTAGACCGGGCACATCCCTGACACTTTTTCCTTGCTTTGCATCCCGGTGAGGGGATGGGGTGCAGGGGAAGGGGAAACTTCCCCTTCCCTTGCTCCGGCCACGTAGAAGCTGCTGGCTTCGGCGGCGCTCTCACCCTCGCGATTTTTCTTTGCCGGCAGCGGCACGACTCGCCGTTGCCAGCTGTCAAACCGCGCCAGGGGAACTTCGGCGAAGTACACCGTATACCAGCGCTCATCGATCGGCAACAGGCCCACGCGCTCGCCCCACAACACCTCGCTCAGAAATATATCGTGCCGTTTCTTCCAGCGAAAATGCCCGTGCGAATGGATACTGCACACCAGCATCGTCGAGGGATATTCCGGCTCCGGCACTTTCGCTGGATAGGCCCGCTCCGACGGCTCATACACGCTCGCCGGCGTCTGCATCCCCAGCGCTTCGTGCGGCCGCACTTCGTTGTACTCCTGGCGGAAACTCTCCAGCGCCCGTTGTTGGGCTCGCCGATCTTCGGCCGGCGGCATCGCCACCTCCTGCTTCAGCGTGCGATGCATGCGCTCGTGCCGCCCGTTCTGCTCCGGATGTCCCGCCTCGATCCGCTCCGCCACGATCCCCAACTTGATCCACCACACCGCCAGCCGCGACAGTCCCGCGATGGCCGTCGATGCGAACGGCGCTCCGTTGTCGGTGCGGATGGCTTGCGGCAATCCATACTGGCGGAAGGCAGCTTCGAAGATCGCCTGCACCCGCGCCGTGTCCGTCTTCGCCACCGCCTGCGCGCGCAGCAGATAACGGCTGTGCGCGTCCGAGATCGTCAGCGGATCGATGCGCGCCCCATCCCCCGTGCGGAACCAGCCCTTGAAGTCCGCGCACCACACCCGGTTGGGCCCATCGGCATGCGCCAGCGGCGCGCTGTAGGGCGCCGTCTTCCGCCGCTTCTTGCGTGCCACCACCAACCCTTCCCGCTTCAGCATCTCGCCGATCGTGCTGGCCGCCGGCCATCTCCGTCCCGCTTCGTCGCGCTCCAGCACTCGTTTCAACTTCCGCGGTCCCCAGCGCATGTGCGCCTGCCGCAACTCCAGCACCTGCTGCTCGATCTCGCCCGGTGTCTGGTTGGCATGCCGCTCCGCTCTCCGGTTCAGTTCGGCCAGTCCCGCCAACCCCGATTGCCGGTACCGCCGCAGCCAAACGTACCCGGTTTCTCGCGCAATCCCGAAGCTCTCACACAGCTCCGTCATGGTTTGCTCATCCCGCTCATACTCCAAGACAAACCGTAGCTTCTCCTCCATCACACTGCTCGCTTTCCATGGCATGCGTTCCGTTGTATCTCGCGCTCGCCATCGTTTGCAGTGTCAGGAATGCTCCCGGTCTATTCTGTCAGGGATGCTCCCGGTCTGTACCACGGTATACCCCCTACCCCCTCCCCCCTGATCTTTTGGAATCATGGGATTAGGGCCAGACTGTGGCCAAAATCTTTCAGGAATAAGGGTTTATACGCAAAATATTCTGGACACGGGACTTAGCGCTTATTATGTTCTCATTAAGCTACTTTATAATTAGACAGATTAGCTTAAGTGGATAGAGAGAATCAAGCGAAGAAGTAAAAGAGTCGATCGGGCGTTCCCATTGTGGAACGTAATGCAGGATACGATACGTGTCACCCCGAGCGGAGCCGAAGGGCCGCGGGCCGAATGCCAAGGCTATGGTCAAGCAGTTGAATAGCGAGGGCTCGCCCTACACAACTTTAAAGTTCAAACCAAGCTTCTTCGCCAATTCGGCCAGCATCTTCATGCGCCGATTGTCTGGCGATTCGGGGGACAACATCAGTTCCATATTGAGTACGGCTTTATCGGGCGAAACCTTCGTAGCCACGAGCAAATGCATGAAGTTGTCCCAGTCAGTTCGATCGAGGCTGCCGGACAGGGTGGCTTTGCGCCGAGGGTGCTCAGTGTCTTTCTGTGCGGCGCAAGCTGCAAGGCTATCGACTACGAAGGCTTTACCATTTACCGGTTCAATCGGACACCCGAACAGTAGGAAATTCGGTATCTCTGGAGTAAGTATCCGCTGAAACCCAGTTGGAGACGAGCGCAACTGCTCACGCAATTCCATTAGCAGTCGCCCTAATGCATTGGCTCCGGTCAAGGTATTCTCATTGCCGGGCCTGGCTCCCCAAAACAGGTCCTTGGCTGACTCTTCAACAATAGGTTTGTCGCCCGTCGACAGTAGATAGCTTTCCAAACGTGGCCATGTTCTGGGCAAGTTTAACTCTTAGACACCACCGCATCACAAGAACCCTGATGTGGTCCCAATCGGGGCGTGTACTGTCACGATACTTCTTACTCTTCATCTTGGCTGTCATTGGACTTGGCTGTGATGCGATCATTTTTTGAACTTCGGGTGCGTCTGGGAAACGACAGCACTGGTACAGGGCTTCACAGGTCCAAAATCGGACATTATTAACGACCACGGGAAATCCGGGCGCCATGTTTGATAACCCGCCGAAGCTTTCTTTCGTTTTCCTAAAAACGACAGCCTCTGCGGGTACGTATGTGCGCTGCTCCAAATGACCGCTCATCAATTTATCTTTCGTGGGAACAATGGATGCCATGGATCTCCGGCCCACAACGCAAGCGGACAGTTGTTAGCACAGTTTCGAAACGTCACGAGCATTGCGCCAAAGCCGAGAGTCTTGAGCACCATGTTACCCGAAGGGCGCTGATATTCGTTCAAGTATTGGGACTGGCTCCTTATCTCAGTGCCTTTCATCAGAAACTGCTGCTCAAGCAAATTCCTTCCTTCCTCTCCAGAGTAAAACCTTGCCGGACCAATGTTACCGGGCACTCTGAGAATCGGAGGAAACTTTTGATCCGCTAAGGCCCTCGCATAGTCTTTCGTCAGTTTGTGATCAGGGATCCTCACTGGGCGCAGAACATCGCTCTTATCGATATAACTTTTTCGATCCTCAATTTGGTAAATTCGAGCCCAACGCAGTTCCACTTTCTTACCGACGCTCTTTGCGGCCTCCATGATCTTTTGTTCCGCGAACCACTGCCCACCCAAGTGGTACGCAACTACGATGATGTGTATGCGCACCTTCTCTGGTGCTTGCTGCTTCACCCATTCAACCAAATCTCCGCGGACGTGCCCTCCGCCGAAGACCACATCGTCTATGTAGATCGCGTCTTGGCTGTCGTCAGGTCCGTCCTCAATGTCTATGCCGTGTTCCTTCTGAGAATCTCACCAAACAGCGTAAGCATTTCCTTTTGGCTTGACCCAGCATGCTGGATGTTGAGGATAGTCGCCTCTTTCCAGAACTTTTTTGGCTTCCCATTAGTAAGGTCCTGATGACTGGAAAGCTCCTTCAGAAAATCATTAACCGCGCGTCGAGTGATGTATGTTCGTTCTAGAACGTGGCTCATTTCCCGCAAGACGGGGTCTTGAACGTCGGCGTCAAATTGCGATATCCATTCATTGACGTGATCTGTGTCGGGAATGTTAATTTCCCCCTTACGGTAGTCGGTTATCTTCAATGCAATATCCTGCAGGGCCTTCTTGCTGGGCATACACTCCCCTCCTGTATGGCCCCCTCTCCATCAGAAGATTATAGTGCCGACTGCCCGGACCTTAGCGACAATTCAGATTGGGTGTCCGCAGTCGCCACATCGGTGCGTAGTGAAACGGAACTACGCCTTCAGCAGAATTACCGTTGCGTCGTCGTGCAGGCCGGCGCCGTTGGCGAATGTGCGCACATCCTGGAGAATGCTTTCCGCTGATGCGTCGCTCTGACCGAAATGTTTTGCTAGGCGATCCGCGCCGTACTCTTCGTCGTTTGGATCGGTCGCCTCGGTGATGCCGTCGCTGTAGAACAGCAGGCGTGAGCCTTGGGGCAGGTGTATTTGCGCCTCGGAGTAATCGCCGGGTCCGATGCCGAGTGGCAAGCCACGCTCGGTGTCGAGGAAGCGGGCTTTCGCGTTCTCGATCAGTAGCGGACGCAAGTGTCCGGCGCTCGAGAAGGTCAGCGTCCGGGTTTCGGGATTCAGCACCGCATAGACCATGGTGACGAAGCGGCCGGAAGGAAAATCATTGACCAGCAACTGATTCAGCTTGGTCAGCACTTCACTTGGGCTGCAGGATGCTTCGGCCAACGAGCGCAGCATGCCGCGCGTTGCCGACATCAGGAGCGCAGCGGCCATGCCTTTTCCGGAAACGTCAGCGAGCACCAATCCCCAGCGGCTGTCGCTGAAAGGGATGAAGTCGTACCAGTCTCCGCCCACGGCGCCAGCGGGAGTCGAGAGTCCGGAGATGATAAAGCCCGGAATGTATGGCGAACTGCGCGGCAGCAATGCCTGCTGAATTTTGCGGGCTTCGTTAGCTTCGCGGCTCATCTTCTGTCGCTGGTGCTGCTCTTCCTGGAAGCGGCGCGCATTGTGAACCGCGACTGCCACATAGCTGCACAGTGATTGCAAGAGCCGAAGTTGCTGCGCAGGGAACGCATCCAACTCAGGATGCGAAGCGGTGAAGACGCCAATCAGTTTTCCCTCAACGTGCAGCGGTATCGCGACCTCGGATTGCGTGGATTCGTCGCATCCAATGTAGTACGGGTCCTTGCGCACATCGGGCGCGTAGCGCATCTGGCCCGTGCCCGCGACGTAGCCGACCATGCCGTCTTTGCCAAGCTTCAGGCTGTTGCCTTTGCCGCAAACCTCGCAGCCAGCGCAGCCGTGCGCGCAGGCCAGAACTAGTTCTCCGCGTTCTTCGTCGTACAAATAAATATCTGACTCGACGCAACCGAACGACACGGCGACATCGTTCACGACTTGGTCGATGAGGCGATCAAGCTCCAGGATCGAGCTGATCTTCTGCGCCGCTTTTTGCAGCTTCAGCAGGTCTTCGACTTGATCAAAGTCGAGTTGACGCTCGGCTGGGGATTCGACTGTATTCAATCTGGTGATGATTTCCACGTTCGCCCTTCCTGACTAATGTAAATATATGTAACAAAGACACTTACTATGTTTCATCAGATGCTTGCGCGGGCTGGTTCGATTCAATCTTCCGGTCTCGCCGAAAATCCGTCATCCTCGAGAGCTGTGACGCCTCCAAGTCCCCCCAGCGACGACCCTCGCGTCCATACTGTTTAGTTTGCCTTCGCAAACCGCTGTTTATCAGTGAGATAGCGGCTGCATTAAGAATAAATCAAAAAAAGACTTGACAGTTGATATAGTGTTATAGTTAACTATATCACTAGAAATTGACCGAAGAAAGAATTCGGCACTGTCTGGGAAAAATTCGGCACCGTCTGGGAAAAAGGAGAGAAGCAAATGAAATCACGCATCGCAATTTCCATCGCATTCGTTCTGCTGGCCGCCGCCGCTTTCGCAGTTGACGCTGCACCCACTGCCACCCAATCCGACGCGCAAAAATCTTTCGACAAAATAAAAAGTCTTGCCGGTACTTGGGAAGGCGCTGTTCAACCGTTCCGAAGATGGAGGGGATGGGGGACGATACGCGCATGCAGGTCTCGCTGCGCGTGACCTCGCGGGGAAACGCGCTGGTGCATGAGATGAAGGGCGCGGGAGACGGAGACGATGCGACCAAGGATGACGCGATCCGGTCACCGATGTTTTATCTCGACAACGATCGCCTGCTGCTGACGCATTATTGCGACGCTGGCAACCGGCCTCGCATGGCGGCCAAAACGTGCCGCGGACGGAAAGACGGTGGAATTCGACTTCGTCGATGTGGCCGGCAGCACGCAGGTACGGAAACATGGAGCATGCGGTGTTGACCATTATCGACGACAACCATCACACCGAAGACTGGAAGAGCTTACCTGACGCCTGGCGACAAGCCGATGCGTGGGCACATGGATCTGCAGCGGATAAAGTAAGGGGAAATTCGAAGGGAACGACGAAGGAGATGAAAATGAGATGGCTTCGGTTAATGCTATCGGTTGTTCTGATGTCGCTCTGTACCTTGGCTTTTGGCAAGAAAGACACGCAAAAAACTGACGTGCCAAAGTCCGATGCGCAAAAAGCCTTCGACGAAATGAAAACTTTGGCCGGTTCCTGGGAGGGGCGGGTGACCAGCGTCCCTCCGGAAGCCGATATAGAAGGCAAGCCCTCGCAGGTCACACTTCGTGTGACTTCCATGGGCCACACGCTCATGCATGAGGCAACCGGAGCTGGACGACCCGACGATCCCATCACCATGTTCGTGGTCGAAGGAGATCGCCTGTTGCTGACCCACTATTGTGATGCGGATAATCGGCCGCGCATGGTTGGCAGAATGTCGGCGGATGGGAAGACGGTGGAATTCGATTCTCTCGACGTGACCGGCAATCTGAAGTACGGACACATGCAGCATGCAGTGTTCACCGTGATCGATGCGAATCACCACACCGAGGACTGGACTTACTTGCGGCCGGGCGACAAGCCGGTGCAAGCGCACTTCGACCTGCAAAGGGCTAAGTAAACGGGCGCAATGACTTTGAGGATATTCTTATGACCATCAACCCCAAAGCGATTTTTCAACGGAACGACAAATACGAAGGCGTTCGCAGCATCAATATTTACCTCTTGCGGCTTCTTTACGTATTGATGTTCTTCGTGCTGGGCAAAGAAACTTGGACGCATATCCTCACTCATCAGGGGCCATGGGACCCGACCAATGCCGTGGCGTGGTGCGTGTGGACGGCCTTCGCGACTTTGGCGGGCATAGGAATCATCCGTCCGGTGAAAATGCTGCCGATCGTGCTGCTGGAGATTTTTTACAAAGTGCTGTGGCTGATTCTTGGTGGCGTATCCGCTGTGGTCGAGGGGCACATTAGCAGGTTCACCAGCGGAAGGCATCACGTCGGAGTTCTTGTGGGTGCTGTTGCCGATCGTTGCTGTGCCGTGGGGATACGTGTTTGTGAACTATTTTTACAAACCGAAACAAGCAGAAGTTGTTCTTTGAATTGTGGCGTTAGCTTTATCTGGAAAACCTAATGGATCGTGAGTGGAACGACAGTCAGCCAATCCATCGCCAGCTTAGAGACCGAGTAGTCGCGATGATTCTCGACGGCGTGCTCAAGGAAGGCGATCCGTTGCCGTCGGTGCGCAATGTCGCGGCGGAATATCGGGTCAATCCGCTCACGGTCCTGAAGGGTTATCAGCAACTGGTTGACGAGCAATTAGTCGAGACCAGGCGAAACCTTTTGCGTAGGAACATGTCTTGGCCTACCGGGCGGCTGCTTTTCTGCCGTTGGCTTGCGCCTTTCGGTCGCCATTTCCTTTAGCCTTAATACGTTGATTTGACAATCGATTTGCCACAAGTTCGATGAATTCGCCGCTCGCTTCAAGGATGGCTGCATGCCCGGTGAAATTCTGCCAGCGCGTCACGGCGACGTCGATATAAGCCGGGCTCAGCTCGATCGCATGGCAGGCGCGACCGGTCATTTCCGCGGCTATGATCGTGGTGCCAGAGCCGACGAAAGGATCGTAAACCGCTTGACCCGGCGAGGAATTGTTTTCGATCGGCCGCTTCATGCACTCGACCGGCTTTTGCGTGCTGTGGCCGGTTTCGGATTTTTGCGGTTTGTCGATGTGCCACACGCTCGTTTGCTTGTGACCGCCGCACCAGTGTCCCGTGGAACCCTCGCGGACAGCATACCAGCACGGCTCATGCTGGAAATGATAATGCCCGCGGCTAATTGCGAAGTTATTTTTCGCCCAAATTATCTGCGCGCGCAGAGCAAAACCTGCCTCTTCGAGGGATTTCCTTCGATTCTCCCACACGCATGGCCGCGTGCCACACATAGGCAACGTCGCCAGGGAACAGCACCCACGCTTCGCGCCAATCGGCCTTCCCGTCGTTTTCGACCTTCCCCTTGGCATGGACACCAAGAGATAATCGCTTGCCGTTTGCGGTCCTAACGTGCCCGCGCCACGCTGCATCATACTCGACCCCATACGGCGGATCGGTCACCATCAAATGCGGCTTGACGCCGGCCAAAGCCCTCTCGACCACAAGCGGATCGGTGCAGTCGCCGCAAACCAGCCGATGCTTGCCAAGCAGCCAAATGTCGCCAAGCTCGCTTACCGGGACGGCTGGCGCCTCCGGCGCTTCGTCCGGGTCAGTCAGGCCAGCATTCTTGTCGAACATCAGCGCCGCGAGTTCATCAGCGCCAAAACCGATCAATCCAAGATCGAAATCGAGGCTCTGAGCGGTGCGAAGATCACAGGACCAGTCGCCATGGTCGGTGCCCGAGCTTGCGGGCGTCAACGAACAGGATTTCACCGTGCCGGTCGCGCAGCTTGGCATTGCGGGCAATACCGTTCGATTTGTCACGGGCGAGGAACCAGAGGCAGACGGGAATTTGTGTCGAATAGAACAGCTGGCCCGGCAGCGCGATCATGCAATCGACCACGCCAGGTGCCCCGCCGATACCCTCGATCAATGCCCGACGGATCGTATCTTCGCCGCTCTGGGTCGATGACATCGAGCCATTGGCAAGCACCACGCCCGCGGTGCCGGTAGGCGCGAGGTGATGCACGATGTGCTGAACCCAGGCGAAGTTGGCGTTGCTGGCGGGGGGCGCGCCATACTTCCAGCGCACATCCTCGCGCAGCCGGTCACCGCCCCAGTCAGAAATATTGACCGGGGGGTTCGCGAGCACGAAATCGGCCTTGAGGTCGCGCAGCTCATCCTTGTGAAAGCTACCCTCGCTGTTCCAGCGAATATCGGCGTTGATGCCGCGAACCGCGAGGTTCATCTTGCACAGCCGCCAGGTGGTATAGTTCGACTCCTGGCCATAGACGGCGATGTCGCCGATCCGGCCTTCATGCTCCTCGGCAAACCTTTCGGACTGAACAAACATGCCGCCTGAGCCGCAACACGGGTCGTACACGCGGCCCTTGTACGGCTCCAGCATCTCGACCATGACGCGGACGACAGAGCGCGGCGTATAGAATTCGCCGCCGCGCTTACCTTCCGACCCGGCGAACTGACCGAGAAAATACTCATAGACGCGGCCGAGCACGTCCCGCGCCTCGCCCTTGTCCTGACCGAGCCCGATACCTGAGATCAGATCGATCAGTTCGCCGAGCATGACGGCGTTGAGAGCTGGGCGAGCATAATCCTTTGGTAGAACGCCCTTGAGGCTTTCATTGCGCTTTTCGATGGCGATCATCGCCTCGTCGATCAGCTTGCCGATGGAAGGTTGCTTGGCGTTCGCTTGCAGGTGCGACCAGCGCGCCTCCTTCGGCACCCAGAAGACGTTCTCGGCGGCGTATTCGTCGGGGTCTTCCGCGACGTCGGAGTAATCCCGCGAGCAGATCTGCGCGCTTGGCCTCGAAGCTGTCGGAAATGTGCTTGAGGAAGATCAGACCCAGGGCGACGTGCTTATAGTCCGACGGCTCCATATTGCCGCGCAGCTTGTCGGCCGCCTTGAAGAGTTCGGCCTCGAAGCCGAGATTGCCCCCGTTGCTGTTGCCGTTGACGCGCGCAGGCTTCACGCGTGCGGCCACAGGCGCAGCTTCCTCAGCCTCGGCCTCGGCAACGTTGCTGAGAGACACAGAACCACCACGCCCTCGCCCAGGCGTAACGATGCCCTCGACTAACAGATCCCCCTTGACGGCATTATAGGTCGCTTCATCCCATTGCAGAATTTCGCGAAGGCGGCCGTGTCCTGCGGAGCCACCAAGCGCGGTCAACGCCTTAACAAACCTGTCCTTTTGTGCCTGATCGGCCATTGCGCGCCTCTTCGTTCGATCCTATTTCCGCTTGCGGGGACGGTAGTCGGCGCTTCCAGCGCCTGCGGCCTCTGCTGCCATCACCACGACAACCGGCCGGCCATGCCTGCGGCCACCGCCGCGGCGTTGGCAAGGTCGATCAGCCGGCCGAAGCCGCACTTGGCGTCCTTCGCCGTCAGGGCTCTCATCCGAACCCCGTGTTGCTCCTGGCCAGTTGTGACGAATATGGCCGAATATGCAACAGTGAGCGGGATCGCCGGGGGATAATCCCGAAAAATTGCCCTGCCAGTGGCGAAGCGCCGCCCCTTTGCCGCCACATCGGATTGCCGCCGGGAAGGATCCACGCGGCCAGGACAGGTTGAGTTTAGGCGGGTGCCGGCCGGAGTTTGGCCGTCTCCCGCGCCCGGCTCCCCGGCGGGGCATTGGCCCAGGAGGACCCATGCTTAGCCTTTTTTGCCAAACGGATTAGCCCTCGATCGCCCCTTGCCGCAGGTCCTTGAGGCGCAGCAGCATGGCGAGCATCCGTTCGAGCTTGCGGTCGAGATGGACCTCATATCGGCCGAGCTGTTCCAGCTTGTCGGCGTCCAGCGCCTCGCCGAATGCCTGCTCGCGTATCAGGGGCCGGTTCGCCAGTTCCTTCTTGCGGGTCTCGAACCACGACAGCACCTCGCCTTCGAGGAAGCGGCGCAGGCCCTCGGTGTCGGCGGTGGCGGGCGCCTCGCCCTCGTCCAGTTCGTCGGGGTTGCGCGTGAGCATGTCCGTCCACCAGGCTTGCGTATCCTCGCGCAGCGCCGCCAGCGCGGCCTCATACGCGTCGTTGCGCTTTGTGCCGAGCAGGCCCAGGGCATGGCGCGTCATCGCCTCGTCAGCTGCCATGTCGTCCATTTCTTCTTCAGTGTCGGTCGCTATGGCGCGGATAGCATCGACGACGCTTTCGGACTGGCCGGCGTCGTCGAGGTGCACCAGCGCCACCTTCACCGTCTCGCGATAGGAGGCGAGCGTGCCGTCCAGCCCGCGCCGGTGGGCAGCGGCTTCCGCCAGGCGCAGGCGGCGTTTCCGCCACAATATGCCGGCCAGTTCCTCGACCAAGTGCTCCTCGGTCGGTCCCTGCGGTGCATGCTCGGCCGCGAGCGCCGCGACGAGGGCGTGGTACTCCTCCGCATCCTCCCAGGGCAACACGGTGTAGCGCGATAACATGCCATGGCGTAGCGCGTTGAAGCGGGTGACCTCGGTGCCGCCGGTCTCGGCCGACGGGGCCGGTTTGGTCTGGGTCATCGCCAGAATGCCCTCTTTCGTTTCGGGTTGTCGATCCGCGCCAGGAGACGTTCCGCGCTGACCGCGAAGGCCTCGTCGGCCAGCATTTCTGCCTCAAAGGCTTGCTCGCGCAGCCGCTCGTAGGTCCGCCGCCACATGCCCTTCGGCTTCTTGGGGAAAGGCGCAGCCATGCCGGGATCGCCACCGAGGCGATGTCTGATCTTGTTCGCGCGCCGCAGTGCCCGATCCCATCCGCGTTCGCTCTGGCTGGCATGGGCGAGGCGATAGCAATGCCGGCACAGGAAATAGCGCCCTGGCCCGTGTAACTTGGCGATGCGCCGCCCGCAGGCGACGCCGTTCACCACACCAGGACAGATGAAATAGGACCGCGCGCCACCAAGGCGGCAAGGCACGCGGACTATGCGGACGGCCTCCTCAACGTCTTGCCACTCGCCGCCCGCAATGCGCACGCGATAGGCGAGATGCAGCCGGTCGGCCTCGGCGCGTAAGTTGATCCATGCGACCTTCTCGCCGTCGCGTGTCCATTGCCAGCCGCCTGACCAACCAGCGCTGAGGCAGCCCGTCTTCTGCAGCCGGTTCACGTCTAGTGACCGGTAGAATTCCACCCTATCCCGGCCGAGGCCCGCAGGCCGGCCCGATCCCAACCCGCCCATCACGCGCTCCCGTTTTTTCCGAAATCGTCTGGCAAGTCGGCAGACGCCGCGATCCCCATTGCCGCCAGCGCCGCGACGGCCTCGGCTTTCCGGCCCGCGTACCGGGCGGGCCAGCAGCGCGAATGGAGCCAGGCATGGCCGGTACTCTCCATGCCGTAGGGCGGCGGATCATGCGCATGATCGCCACCGCCGAAGCCAAGACAACGCCCCGGCGGCGAGCGCACGGGGTTGCGGTTCAGCCATTCCCCGATGCAGCAGGCGAATGCGCGAGCCTCGGCTTGGGCGCGCGGCGGCGGCGCAGATGCCTCCAGCAGCAGCTCGTCGCCGTCGATCCCGGCGCGGATGTCGATAGCGCGCGCCGCCTTGAGAGCTTCGGCCGCGCTCATAGCCGCGCCCTCCAGCCCGGCGGGCCGGCTTTTTCCGGCGCGGATTGGAGCGGGCGATTTGCGTCCGCACCGTCTGCAGCGGTCTCGGCGTTGGATTTCAAGGGGTTGGCGCGGACGGTCGAAGCGCCGCTCTTTCCGCTATCGTCCGCCGGACCGTCCGCATCATTGGGGACCGTCCGCAGGGGCGGAGCCGCGAAGCCGTTGGCGGGATTGGATTTCGGCGCGGACGCGGACGGTGCGGACGCAAATTTCCCTACCCAATCTGTTTCAGAAACGATGGTGATGGTGCGGGTCCGCGCCCGGCCCTCGCGCCCGAAGCTGATCTCGATGCCGATCTTGCGCAGGAAGGCCGCCGCCCGGCGCAAGCGGCCTGCCAGCGCGCGAGGGCTATCGGGCCAGCTCTTGGACTTGGCAACACGCTCGCCCGCCGCCTCGGCTAGGGCGCCCAGAAGGTCCGAGGCGGTTCCCGTCCACTCCGTCCGCGTCGCCATCACGGCGCGCACGGCGGCGGCGATCGGATCGGCGTCGATCACGCCTTCCACCGCCTCGTCGTGGTTGGCGCAATAGGCCGACCAGAAGGTACCGGCGGGCCAAAGCGCGGCCTCGCAGGCCGTCCCCCACAGCGCGAAATCTGCCATGCGCGGCAGCTTGTCCAGCCGTGTCTCTGGCAGCCGCCTGAGGCCCTGCACGACGGCGTCGAGCAGCACGCCCAGGATGCCCGGGCGTTCGGCCTCAAAGGCGGCCCACAGTTCCGCCTCGGGGCGGCGGCGTTCCTCCGGGATCGGCTCCAGCCTCAGGAAAATCGCGCGGTCGGCGAGGTCGGGCCGCGTCACGATGTCCTCGATGCCGTTCAGAATTACCGGCCGGGCGGCGTCGAAGAGCACCTCGTCCTGATCGGTATAGAGTTGGCGCACCGCGAAGCCGCCACCGGTGGCCAGTCGGCAGAGCGTGTCGGAAATCCACGCGGGCAAGCCCGATACATTGTCGAAGGCCAACACGTGGCCGTTGCTGGCGCCGATGAACAGGTCTCGATCCTCGCGCGGCAGAGCACGCAAGGGCGCGGTGTTCGGATCGAGGAGCGCCCGCAGGATCGCCGAGAAGGTCGACTTCGCCGAACCCTGCTCGCCCGAGAGCACGATCACCGGATAAGGGCCGCGATTGCGAAGGCACGCCAGCGCCCAGGCGACCACCAGCACGAAATCGGTGTCGGACTGGACGTTGAGAAAGGAACGCAGTGTCTCGACCGATCCGCCCTTTACCGGGATCGGTAGCGGCTTCATACCGGCGGCGCGGCGGAACCGCACCGGCGGGTTGTCGATCACCCGCCAGCCCTGAGCGTCGATCTCAACCGCTCGCCATTTCTCGTCGCCGAGGTCGAGATAAAGTTTTCCGTCAAGCCCGCCCACACGAATATAAACGATGCGTTCCGGCGCATCGAAATGCGCCTTGGCCTCGATCACATTCAGCGCGGATTGCAGCGCTTCCGAACTCGGCGCGCCTTGCGTCGCCTCGAAGAAGCGGCGCGCCAACCACCGGCGAAAGCCCTTGGCGCGGATCGGCCATGTCTCACGATGGCCGTTGATGTCGAGGTCGGCAAAGCCGGTCCCATCCGGGCCGTGGAATAGCTCGGCCGATTGCGCCAGGTCGATCAGGATGTCGGCCTGGGTCGGCCCTCGCCCGCCCGCCTCGCCGTTCTCCTCGGCGATCGCCTCGTCAAGCACGGTCACCCGGCAGCGCGCCTTCTTGAGCTGCGCTCGCAGCGCCTCGAAACCAGCGGAGTTCTCTTTTTTCAGCGCAGCGAGCCGCTCCAGTGCCTCGGGCGCGAACGGCGCGCCGGGATCGGCGGTAGTCCTTTCGACCAGCCCGTCCAGCGGATCGCGGATGTCCTCGGCCGCATCGATGACGGTGGCGATCAGGTTTTCGGGTTCGACCAGATTGTCGGCACTACTCATAGCGCGCCCTCCTCGATGCGGGGCGCGCGGACCATCAGCAGGTCGTTGAAATCCATCCCCTGCGGCGGGCGGGCGACGCGCACGCGGCGGCCTTGCCGTTTCCAGTGCCAGGCGCAATCGCTCGCCGCCGCTTCGCCGGGTTCATCGCCATCGGCGAGCACGATCACGTCGCGCACTTCGGCCGGAAGATCGAGCGTGCGCAGCCCCGATGTCGAGAGTGCCGCCCATGCCGGTTGTCCAGTCGCCTGCATGGCGGCGAGGCAGGTCTCAATGCCTTCGCCAACCATAAGCACATCGCCGGGTGAGGCGAGGCGCACCACGCCGCCGCGACAAGGGCCGAGCATCATCTTTGCGGGATCAACCGGCGCCTTACCGGCGCCGTCGCGGGCAAGGAAGGTGCGGTGGATCGCGATCGGTGCGTCGTCCGCACCGCGGGTCAACAGTGCCACCATCGCGGGCCAGCGGCCGCCCGAGCGGTGTTTCAGCCCAGCATGGAAGCGAAGAACTCGATGGCGGCGACAGTCGCAGACCGCGCGCGACAAAGTAAGCCTCGACAAGCGTGCCGTCTGGCGGCGTCGCAGACTGCCAGATGGCGAGCGCGGCCTCGGTGCGCTTGGCGTCGTCGCGATCCCGTCGGTCATTTGCAGCGACAGGCGGCGCGGCGCGCGTGAGCCGGCGATGACCGTTCTCCTCCCACAGTCCGCGCGACCGGAGAGCCGCGATAACCCGTCCCTGGTCGCAGCCCGCATGGCAGCGCACCAGCACCTTGCCGTCGCCGGCGTCGCTGGTCGACAGGCTCGGCACGCGATCGTCATGGGCCGGGCAGCGCGCCACCCAGCCGCCGCCCGCCTTTCGCCCTCCGAGGGCCTTGGCGATGGTCTCAGCGGTCATAGCGGTGCCTCGCCCGCATCCGAGGTGGCAGGCTTCGCGATGTCATTCGCCGGAACGGGCGTCTCGGCGCGGGACTATTCGGCGAGGATGGCGCTGCGATGGGTGCGTCAGCGCCACCCGTCAAGGCCACTTGAAACCGCGCAACGTCCGCTTGCTTGATGCGGCGAAACTTGAGGCCGGAGCACTTGGGACAGAGCCCAATAGGATTTCCCGAGGTCGCGGCGATCGGCGCGTAATCGGTCATCCGCCCGGCCGGGGGACGCGGTTCGCGGCACTTTAGGCAGAACATGAAGCCCGGCGGGCAGGGGAGCTTGGCGCGCTTGCGCCTCGCCTCAAGGAGGACGCGCAGCTCGGACCCCTATAGCGCCCCCTCACGGATCAGCGCGCGGATATCCTCAACTCGCCACACCGTGATTCGGGGACCGAGCTTAATCGGTTTCGGAAAGCGGCCGGTCTTGACACCGTTCCACCAGGTCGACTTGCTGACAGGGATCGGGCCGGCGGGAGCGAGAAGGTTGGCGAGGCGGACAAAGCCGGTTTCGGGAAGCGGATACGAGTTGCGCATGGGACGAATCATCCATTAGTGGATGTCATTGTCTCTTGCCGGATCGAGCGATCCAGCAAAGGCGTCCCAGAAATCGTTATCGAATGGTCAGAAATTCAGCCCGGGGAATTTTCTGACTTTGAATGGACGAAGCGATCGTAATAGGGCGCTAGCTTTTGCCCAATCGCCGAGCGACTGACGCTTATCCCGAGTTCATTTCGGAACCATTCCATAAATTGGTGAATGGCGGCTTCCTTCTTTCGTGGCAGGGCATCTGCCTTGGCAAGAGCGGCAACCTCAAGATGGAAGCGATCCCAGGGGAGAGGCGGACGCCCACGGCGGCTAGGCATGGTGAGTTCTGCGTGGTCCGGGGCGTCCAGCACATAGAGGTCGCCGACGGGAACGACCTTCCCGATCGCTGGCGAAGACGGAATTGGATAGGCAGCGATCATCGCTTCCGTTGAGAAATGAACCCGGTGGAATACGCTGCTATTTGCTTCAATTGCGCTATTTTCCCAATCAATTTCACTGGCTCTCCAAATTTCCGGAGGAAGCTGGACAATCGGTTGCTTCGCGAGATTGATACCTTCTGAAAATTCGATTGCCTCGCCTTCGTCTTTTTGCGGGACTTCAACCGCAGAACCTTGGATTTTTCCCTCCCGCAGATCAACGAAAATACGTGCTTTGAAATACTCTAGATAGGCATCACAAGAGGCCTGCCACACTGCCACATTATGGTGGAATTCCACAGCCTCGGCGCGCTCTAGTCTGAGTTTGTTTAACTCCGTCTCCTCCAGATCATACCTCAGCAGCGCGTCGTAGTAGTCGAGGCCGTGGGGCCAAGGGTCGGCCAGCATGGCTGCATATTCAGGGTTGGGCGGGAGGCCCGCAAAAGCGCATTCCGTATCCGTAACCACGTCGTCGAACGACGCAGGCAATTCGTCTCCCGAGAATCGAGCTTCCTCGCCGTCTAGGGTAAATTTGCTAATTGGGAGGCGTCGAAAGGCAAGCCAATACAAGATTTCAGAGAGAAAGCACCTCTCAGCCAATTGCGTAGCTTCGAGCACCTTGATCACGCACTCCTCCGGAATGAGAAAGCTATGCTTATGTCGTTAGCTCTAACTGACAGCGCCAGAGACAGACAACAACTTCAACGGCTCGACATCCATCGAAACTGGTAACATGCCGACGTACATTGTTGGCATTTTTGTTGGCATATGGATTTTGTTATGTTGATTATGCCATTGTTCCAGAATGCAAATGCGGTTTCAGTGTGACTGATGCTCAGGGAGCCAAATCCAAGCGATAAAGCTCGCCATATTTGGCGCGAAGATAAGCGAGGTAGGGCTTGGTGCTCATCGGCCCGCCTGTCGCCCGCATGACGGCCTCGCGCGGCAGGAATTTGCGCCCATGCTGGTAGAGATGTTCGCGCAGCCAGCCGTGCAGCGCTCCGAACTCCCCCTTTGTGATCTCGCGTGGAATGTCAGGATGAGCTTTGAGGGCGGCGGCATAGAACTGCGCGCTGAGAATATTGCCTATGGTGTAGCTCTGAAATCCGCCACCGACTGTGCCGCCATACCAATGCACGTCTTGCAGACAGCCATCGCGGTCGTCGCCAGGAGCAACCCCAAGATCGGCCTGCATGCGGGCGCGCCAAGCCTCGGGGAGATCCTTGACCCGCAGATGGCCTTCCAGCAATTCCAGCTCGAGGTCGAAGCGCATCATGATATGGAGGTTATAGGTGACCTCGTCGGCATCCGTGCGGATCAAAGAGCGTTCAACCTTGTTGATCGCGCGGTAAAAGGCCTCGAACCCTGTCTGCCGGAACTGATCTGGAAAAGTATCCCGCAGAACCGGGTAAAAATGCTCCCAGAACGCGCGGCCTCGGCCGACCACATTTTCCCAAAGCCGCGATTGGCTCTCGTGCACGCCCGCCGATGTCCCCGTTCCTAGCGGCGTGCCCTCAAGCGTGGCGGCGACGCCCTGCTCGTAAAGCGCATGACCGGATTCGTGCATGGTCGAGAACAACGCGTCGCCAAAATGTTTCTCGTCGACGCGAGTGGTAATCCGGACGTCTCCCAGGGAAAACTTCGTGCAAAAAGGATGATGGGTCTTGTCGAGCCGGCCGCGACCGGTGTCGTAGCCGAATTGCTTGACCACCGAAAGGCTAAAATCCAGCTGCGCCCACTCGCTGAAAAAACCACGCAGGCAGTCGTCGCCAGGAATGGGCTGATCGGAAATGGCGCGCACGATCGGTATCAATTCGCGCCTGAGTCCGGCAAAGAGAGAGCGGACCAAATCTGCCGTCATGCCTTCATCGGCGGCATCGATCAGAGGGTCGGCAACATGTTTGTATGGCGCGTAATAGCCAGCATATTCGCGGCTTAAATCGACCGCCTTTTCCAAAAACGGCAGCATCGCCGCACAGTCGTTCGCCGGCCTCGCCCGCGTCCAGGCGTCATAAGACGCCGAGCCGAGCGCGCTGGCCCGGGCGACATAAGCGCTGGGCAGCTTGATGGCCTTCTCGAAGTCGCGCCGGGCGATTCGAATCAGAACTCGCCTCATCGGAATCATAAGGCAGGCCAGCGGCATATGGCTCAAGTGCGTCGAGCAGTTTGCCCAGTGCCGAATCGACGGACTTTTCATGCGCAAGCCTGCTGAGCGTTGCGCCCTGGCGCGCCCGCGCGTGTGCTCCGCCTATTGGCATATAGGTGGACTGGTCCCAGCCGAGCACAGCCCCCGCCCCCGCAAGATCGCTGATTTCGAGCAGGCGGCGCTTCAGCTCGGCAAGTTTGGTCGCGGCCAGCGGGCGGTTGCGCGTTGCCTTGGCGGTTGCCACGGGCGCCTTCGCGGCGCCAGCGCCGGCCTTGGTCTTGCCGGTCTTTTTCATGTTTGGGGATCGGTCTTGCCGGGCGCAGGGCCGCTGAATTCGGCCGGTCCGAACAAGGCATCAAGGGCCAACGGTTTCATTCGGCATTCCCCAAATAGCTATCGATGATGACCTCATCATACCCTTGTTGGACTGACCCGCAAAATATCGAACTCCGCGCCACAGTTTGGCGCCGAATTTGGGGTGAATATTTCTTTTTAGTGTTTTATCAATTCAAAACATTCGCGCGCTGTCGCCTAAAGATTGTGGCGTTGAGACATTGTTGTGCCGTTGCCGCCCCACAATCGCTACTCTATAAAGGTCCCTAGCAGGGAGATGGTTCGTCGGCTCGGCGGGCAATTTCGTCCGCTTCCAATGAGCCTCGAATTCTAACCAAGGAAGCAGGTCATGACCAAAATCCCCTACGAAATCCCAGCCGAAATCCGTGACTTGACCGCGAAGAGCGTCGAGGAGGCCCGGAAAGCCTTCGAAAGTTTCATCGCGGCGGCGCACAAGGCGACCGCGCAGGCGGAAGGTACCGCAACCACGCTACAATCGAGCGCCAAAGAGGCCGGCGCGAAGGCGCTCAGCTTCACCGAAGCGCATGTGAAGGCAGCGCTCGATCACGCCCAGAACCTCGTTCAAGCGAAGAACCCGCAGGAAATCCTCGCCCATCAGTCTGAATATGTGAAGAAGCAGCTCGCCGCGATGGAGGAGCATGCGAAGGAACTAGGCGCCGCGGTCTTGAAAAAAGTAACGCCGGACAAGTAATCCACCCTTCATCTCGCCGTAAAACGTAGCGTCCAAGGGTTTGGACCAAAAATCATTCGATCGAGATTTTTGGCGCGGCGCGGGCACGGCCCATTTCGAGTGTCGCCTTTACCTGCGCGGCGATGGTGCGATAGATCTTGGCGTGTTCGCCATCGGGATCGACGGCTGTGACGGGGCGCCCTGAATCGGATTGTTCGCGGATGCCGATATCGAGCGGCACTTCGCCGAGGAAGGGCACGCCAAATTTCGTGGCCTCAATGCGCGCCCCGCCGTGCGCGAAAATATCCGAACGGCCGCCGCAATGCGGACAAATAAAATAGCTCATGTTTTCAACGATGCCCAACACCGGCACCGCGACCTTCCGGAACATGGCGACGCCGCGGCGCGCGTCGATGAGAGCGAGTATCCTGAGGAGTGGACACGATGACGGCGCCGGCGAGCGGCACGTTTTGCGCCAAGCTCAGTTGTGCGTCGCCAGTGCCGGGCGGCATATCGACAACCAGGCAATCGAGCTCGCCCCACAAAACATCGCGCAGCAATCGCTGGATCGCCGACACCACCATCGGCCCGCGCCAGATCATCGCCTCTTCTTCATCGACTAGGAAGCCGATGGACATGGCCTTGACGCCATAAGCGATGTGCGGCCGGAGAAAACGGCCCTCGGACTGAGGCTGTCCCTTGAGGCCTAGAAGACGCGGCAACCGACGGGCCGTAATATCGGCATCGAGGACGCCCGCCCGCCAGCCGAGCGAGGCAAGCCCAAGCGTAAGGTTGACGCAGGTCGTGGACTTGCCGACCATGGCCGCCCTTGCCCGAGGCAACGGCGATGATGTTGGAAATCCCCGGAATGGCAATGCCGCGTGGTGGCGTGGGCTTCGGCGGGGAGAGATTAGGCGGCCTCTGTTTGTCAGCGGTCAGACTGACGAGACATCGGCGACAACGGCCAATTTTTTGACCGCGGCCTCGGCGGCGGCACGCATCGGCTCGAGCGCCGCCGATTGGCGCGGATCGATCACGATCGACAAATAGACCTTTCCGTCCTTGATCGAGAGACCGGAGAGCGCGCCCGACCCCGGCAGCGGCGTCTTGCCATCGGGACCCGGAACCGATTGAAGCGCCTTGAGAACGTCTTGATCGCTGACCATTCTTCAGGCACTCTCCATTTGCCGCATCGCGGCCAATTATATAGGCCTTCCGAGTCGTCTGTTCAATCTCGCGATCGTTGCGTTTCGGTTTCATCCGCGACACCCACTCCAATCGTTGAGACTCGTTGATGTTTCACGCTGTATGGGATCGGCGAACAGGCCTCGCGCCCTTGTTCAACAATGGATTGCGCAAGCCTGAGCACGCCGCAATCCGCGTTCACGACAATCGATGCCGGATTGCCCGGTGGGGCCGGGGCGTTGTTCAGGCCGGCCGCCATTCTCCGTATGTAGCCGAGGTTGTCATTCATGGGTGTTTGTCACCATAATGGAATGGCAGCATGCGCAGGAGGACCGTGTCCTTGTCGGTAAAATGGTGTTTTAGGGCAGCCGCGACATGCAACCGAATTGCAAAGTCGATATCGATGGGGCCCTCGAATGATTTGAACTCGCCGGTGGTTCTCGGCCAGCCAACCGCATCGACCGAAAAGCGCACATGCGTTTGGGATGTGTTTATTGGCCAGGACGATCGCGCCTGCGCCGCGACCGTCGCGGCAATGAGTACTAGCCCGAGCAACGCGCATCTGAAACTCTTGCCTTTGCGCATGACCCGGAAACTCCTGCGTCGCAGTATGAAAAAATCCCGGCCGGGTTCAATTAAGAACGATTTAGCTTAGTCAAGCTCGCCTCCCCGCGGCCGAGGCGGATGCCCTGTCCGCCGCTTGCCAGCAAGCAAGGCCCGCGCCTATCCATCCCTTGAAAAGCTGGACAGAGACTTGCCTTATTGCCGTAACCGGGATTGTGTACAAGTGCTCCGTCAGCCAACCAACAGTTACATCGATCACCTCGACCAAGTGGGGCTTCCCAATGAGACGCATGGAGAAGGCCATTGCTCCTTACGTGTTCACATAGGCCGCGTGCGAACCGCCTGGCCGTTGGCACTCTGCTTCGCGGCTTCGTCATCCTGATCCTTCGTTTGGCCGTTGGCCGCCTAGCCGTAGATGCTTCCCGCAGCGGCTGGCGAACGGTTAGGATAGCGAGCGAAGGCGCGCGCCCTCCCTACAACTATCTCGAAAACAACAAACTCGCCGGTTTCGAAATCGACCTTGGGCGCGATTTATGCGCCCGCATGAAGGTATCCTGCAGCTTCATCGCGGCAGGATTGGGACGGGCTTATTCCCGGCCTTCTCGCGCGTCGTTACGATGCGATCATGGTGGTGATGGAAATCACCGGCGACGCACAAAAAAAAATTGCGTTCACCAAACCATACATCCGCATGCCTTCCGCTTTCATGACCTTAAAGCCAGGAGTCTACCCTGGTAACACGAGTTTGGTGGTCCTCGATGGCAAAGCAATTGGCGTCGAGTTGGTGGCACCGATGCAGGCCTATCTCGAAGATGTCTACAAACGATCGGAAATCCACCCCTATCGACGCTCGAGGAAGCCATCCTCGATCTCGGCGAAGGGCGGCTCGACGCCGTCATCGGCGGACAAGGACGCCATCGCCGAATACATGAAAACGCGCAAGGAAGCGCAATGCTGCGTCCTTAGCGCGGACGGTGCCGCACGATCCGGCTTATTTCGGCGATGGGATCGGCATCGTGCTCTTCGCGAGCAGGACAAGGCACTGAAAGCCATGTTCGAGAAGGCGCTGGACTTCTGCGTCGCGGGACGGCGCATTTGCCAAGATTAGAGCCAAATATTTCGACTCTCTGTCAAGATCGATTAGCCGCGATCCTCCTTATTGGTAATCGCGCGGTAAAGGAATCCATGGCAAAAGTCGCGTTCCTGGCCTCGGCGTCATGGGCTATCCCATGGCCTGGCACCTCAAGACGAAGGGCCATGACGTCACGGTTTACAATCGCACGGCCGCGAGGGCGGTGAAATGGGTCGAGAGTTTGGCGGCCGCGGCATCGAGCGCGGCGAGGGAGGCCGCGAAGGGCCAGGAGTTTGTCTTCGCCGGCGCTCGGAAAACGACGACGATCTGCGCG
>CAVQTI010000002.1:0-285360 GCA_963716405.1 uncultured Acidobacteriota bacterium
AGTCGGTGTAGAGCGCTCGCGGTACGCCGTAGCGCTCGATCCAACTCCGCAACACCCGCGCCGCGGCCCAGGTGGTTTCCTCTTGCGAGAACCGACCCAGCACCGTGCTGGTAGCGTCGTCCACCATGTGCATCAGACAAGCGCGCTCCCCGCGCTCTTCCCACCACTCATGAAAGCTTCCGTCCAACTGCACCAACTCGCCAAAGTGGGGCTTGCGTTCCCGCCGCTGCCGATACGGTTTTCTCCGCCGTTGTCTCCGCCACAACCCGGCTTGCTTCATCCACCGGCGCAGCGTCTCCGCCTGCACTTTTGCAGTCCGTCATCGCTAGCCAAGTGCTCGCTCGCCAGCGTCGGCCCAAAATCCTCATAGCGGGCTTTCACCTGTTGCAGCACGGCCGCGCGAAACTGCCCCGCATAGGCCCGGTTCGAAACCCGACCGCAGTTGCCATGCTGCAGCGCAGGGGCTCCTCCCGCCCGGTACCGCGCCCAGATCCGCTTGCCCTGCCGATAGCTCAACTCCAACAACTCGGCCGCTTCGCAAGCCCAAGCTGCCTGCCTTCACTCGTCCCATGACCTCTACCCGGCTCAGCTCTTTCCTGCTCAATCCCGTTCTCCCCAAATCTCGGTTCCTCCTCGTCAAAGGAACTCTAAAAGGGGACATTTCTAATGTGGTTTCGGGGGACACTTTTATTGTGGTTCAACAGATGAAAGATTTTGCATGTCATACCACATTAGAAGTGTCCCCGGTTTGTCCACAATAGAAATGTCCCCTTGATTTTGTTTTCACCATGCCCCGGAAAAGGCCGGAGTTTTCATTTGCTGCCAGCCTTTTCACCAAGGGTGATGGGCTGCTGGGGCTTCTTAAGTGAGAACGCGTAGGGCTCGGGGATGGGGGTGCGGGGGAAGGGGCAGAGCCCCTTCCCCTGCGCGGCTGTGTCGAAGCCGGAATCTCGGTGAAGGGCAGAGACTGCTCGCGATAGGTGATCGCGATGGCGCCTTGCTCATTCTCCCGCACCCGCACCCGGCTCTTAGCCGGCGCCCAGTGCTGACTCTGCCGCTCCAGTTGCAGCAGCTTGTTTTTGTAGCGCACCACCCAGTCTGCACTGACCACGCGTTCTTCCTCCAGCCAGAACACCTGGTCCAGTTGCCGCGCCGTCGGCCGTCGCCGATGATAGTCGGCCTCTGCCGCCACCGGCAGGGCATAGCGCCGGTTGTGCTCCGCCAGATAAGGTTCCTCCAGATACGCATTGGCTTGGTCATAGTTGGCAATCCCGGGCCAGCCGCAGTTTTTTCACCAGCCGGTCCTGATGGGTACCGTGCGTCCGCTCCACCCGCCCTTTGGCCTGCGGCGAACTGGCTGCGATGATGCGGATGCCCAACTGCGCGCACATGCGTCCAAACTGCGTCACCGCTGGTTCTCCGCGCTGCCGTTCTTGCGCGTTGGGTGGCTGCACGTATACGTTTTTCCAGTCGGTGTAGAGCGCTCGCGGTACACCGTAGCGCTCGATCCAACTCCGCAACACCCGCGCCGCGGCCCAGGTGGTTTCCTCTTGCGAGAACCGACCCAGCACCGTGCTGGTAGCGTCGTCCACCATGTGCATCAGACAAGCGCGCTCCCCGCGCTCTTCCAGCCACTCATGAAAGCTTCCGTCCAACTGCACCAACTCGCCAAAGTGGGGCTTGCGTTCCCGCCGCTGCCGATACGGTTTTCTCCGCCGTTGTCTCCGCCACAACCCGGCTTGCTTCATCCACCGGCGCAGCGTCTCCGCCTGCACTGCCAGTCCGTCATCGCTAGCCAAGTGCTCGCTCGCCAGCGTCGGCCCAAAATCCTCATAGCGGGCTTTCACCTGTTGCAGCACGGCCGCGCGAAACTGCCCCGCATAGGCCCGGTTCGAAACCCGACCGCAGTTGCCATGCTGCAGCGCACCAGGGGCTCCTCCCGCCCGGTACCGCGCCCAGATCCGCTTGCCCTGCCGATAGCTCAACTCCAACAACTTGGCCGCTTCGCGCAAGCCCAAGCTGCCTGCCCTTCACTCGTCCCATGACCTCTACCCGGCTCAGCTCTTTCCTGCTCAATCCCGTTCTCCCCAAATCTCGGTTCCTCCTCGTCAAAGGAACTCTAAAAGGGGACATTTCTAATGTGGTTTCAGGGGGACACTTTTATTGTGGTTCAACAGATGAAAGATTTTGCATTGTCGTAACGGGCGCCCGTTTTTCCTCCACGGTCTGATAAGAAAAGATTCTTACCTCAGTTGGACTTAAAGGCGCGCACCGCTTCAGGGGTTGCTCTAAAAGGGCGCGGCTTCACATTTCAACGACTGTGCGCCCCGACTGAAGTCGGGAACCCTTCCCAAAACCTGCCAGAATTATAGTTTTTGCCGCCGAGAGTTGCGGTCCAATTGAGAACTCGGACTGGGGTACTGATATCATCCTCCGCAAATGTATCCGATCTCGTTCTCAGCCTGCTTCTCGGCCTCACGGCCGCAGCCGCCAACATCTTCGGCGGCGCCATTATTGTGCAGAAGCATTGGGATCGCTCCTACCTTAGATATTTCGTCGCACTCGGCGCAGGCTTCATGCTGGCCACGGCCATCGTCGAGTATTTCCCGCCGCCTTGGAGTTGCGCGGAAAGAGCGCGGCCTTTCTGGTGCTCGTGCGGCTACCTGATCATTCATTTCTTCGAGCACACCGTAACTACACACTTCCATTTCGGAGAAGAGACCCACAAAGATCAGTTCGTCCACACGCACAAGGGGTACTCGATTCTCATCGGCCTGATCATTCACACATTTTTTGACGGCATCGCCATCGCGTCCGGCTTTCTGGTTTCTAACTTCTGGGATGGATAATTTTCCTGGCTATCTTCCTGCACAAGATTCCCGAAGGATTCACCATCTCCTCGGTGATGCTAGCCAGCGGCCAGAGCCGCCGTATGGCCTGGGGAGCGTCCGTGCTTCTGGGTGCCGCAACCTTTGCGGGAGTGGCGACCATGGCAGTCTTCCAGCGTCAAGTGAGTTTTGGACTGCCGCTATCGGCCGGAGTAACAATCTACGTCGCCGCCTCCGACCTCATACCGGAAGTAAATCGAGAGCCCGGAGCAAAAATGGCTCTGGTAGTCTTCCTGGGAGTAGGATGCATGTTCCTGCTGGACCACTTCGCCCACGTTCACTAGCGCCTCCGCCAAATCTGAAAAGAACTAAAATGCGTACGCCTTGCCTGGTGTAGCTGCCCTAGGTTCGCCGAGGTCGGCTAGTGTAGGCGCGGGCGTCCACGTCCGTGCGGGGCATAAACGACCTTGCATTGTGTGTTCCCCATCTTTTAGAGGAAACCAAGAGTACGGTGAGACCCGCTCACTTCAGCCGGACGCCGCCGACTACCTCTTGCATATCTACACCGTTGCTGCTGTCCATCCAGGCGGCGATGAAGGTGTCGCCGGACCAGGCGTTGCCGGTGTAATCGCCCATCCAGTTGTTCTCGGTGCCGTTCACTCTGGGATCGGAGAAGGCCGTGGTCAATTGCCAGTTGGCGCCAAAGCTTTGGCCGCCGTCTTCGGAGATGGCGGCGAATGCCTGATAGTCGACATCGTTTGGGTCGTTGCGACGGTCGAGCCAACTCACGCCAACTTTTCCAGTCGAGCTCACGGAAATTGACGGGAAGAACTGATCGTGAGTGTCGCTCTTCGGCGCTAGCGGAACAGGCTGCGACCAGGTGGTGCCGCCGTCAGTCGAGCGGATCACTTGCGCCTGAAGATAGGTTCCAGTCCAGTTGTACATCGCCGACGTAGAGATTCCCGCTGTAGGGGCCGTCGCTGTCGTCGACCACGATGGCCGGATAGTTGTACACTCGCTCTTTCGTGATGGGCAGTAGCCAGAAGTGGCATCTTAATGGTCGCAATGCGCTGTGGCGCGGACCACGTGTTACCCCCGTCTGTTGATTTCGAGAGCATGAAATGGACGGTGGGGCAATCGCCCCCGACCCGTTCTTTCCCCGGCAATGCAGCCATGTTATGTAGACCGTGCCATCTTTGCCTACGGCCATGCGGGTAAAGTTGTTTTCTTCCGGGTATTGTTGCACCGGATCGACTGCGGCTTGCGTCCAGGTGGCGCCCACCGTCGGTGGAGTGCGCGACTGGAACTGGTTCTTACCGTGACCCGGGCCCAACACCATGACGCCGGAGACGTATAGGCCATTGACCCAGGGACTGCCCGGGCTTGTATCAACCGTCAGCGGGGTCTCGAACGGAAAGGCCGGGCCAGGGTGGCGCAACGCCACGACTGGTTTGCTCCAGCGGGTTCCATCTGCCGATTTCTGGACGGCGACGAGACCGCTGGCGCCCTCCTCTTGAAGTAGATCCCGGCAACGTAGGCGTTCCCATTTCGGTCGTAGCCTACCGACGGCTCATCGAGCGGCCAATATATGCCCTTATAAATCACAGGCATGCATTCGACGCGCTCCCAGGTCGAGCCACTATCGGTGGAAAGATGGAAGCCTACGGCAGAAGGCTGCGGACAGTTGTAGTCGACGCTGCCCAGCAAGAGGTCGTTCTCGTTCAGGGGATTGGCACGATCGGAGTATCCGTCACTGTGCCCCCGCCCTCAGAGGCTTGCGTAGGCGGAAGCACACACGGGGCGGGGGAGCAGGTGAGTCGTGGCGGGACGGATGTCGCGCGTTCTGTCGATTGCCCGTGCGCTTTACCAATCAGAAAATTCCCCACGCAGACCAGAAGGAGAACCAATAAGACGCAAGGTCCGGCCTTCATCGTCGCATCCTTTCGCCAATGTAGAGCACGCAAGGGCGCGTTAGGTCCGGACGACGACGGGGAGAACATGAAGGCCTCCAGAAACGCGGGAACTAGATCAAGGCCCGAACAGCGGACCAGACATTATCAACAAAGCCGGCCACGGTCAAGCAGCCCTAGAAAGCCCCCGTAGAACACCGCCATTTTCCCATTGACCCGGAGTCTTCCAATAAGCTAACATACCACCAACTAACTTAGCTGTTTGATAACAGCGTCGCCCGGCAAGCTCTTTGACAACTTAAGCGATTTTTCCTCCGGCCGAGTTAAGTCCTTTAGAAGGGATATTTTAGAATATACTCTCGAGGCAAGTCATTGTTTTCAGATACTTAGCTATGTCACAACCATTCAGAATGCCTTCCTGCTAAGTCCTTTAAAAGGGATATTTTACGTGGGTATCTCGAAAATAGATCCTTTGTTTTCATAGATCTCGCGGGAAAACGCAATTTTTGCGGTATATACCTGTCACCAACCAGTTAATCTGCTTCAGAGAAGGTTAACGCTTGAGTTAACCAACCCCGAGAGCCTAAGCCTCTCGCGGGAAAGACTTGAAGACGACTTCGCGAGACTTCGAGGTAACTTTTTTATTGGCGTCGGTGCGGTACTCAATGAGCGTGCCTTTCAGTATGTAGTATGACTGGTCTGCTAAAGTCTTGCCGTCGCCGCGTTCGATGGTGCCTTTGAACTCGTACCAGACGCCGTGTACAGTCTCGGTGGTGAAAATCAGTTTGGTTCCGTCGAGCTTGCCCTGTTTAAAAAACTGATCGAGAAATGCGCCGCGATCGCTTTCGGAATCGCCATAACGTGATATGAATCCCGTGACCCGGCCTTCGTCTTCGACTGTGACCTGTACGAACTCACCGTCTTGCAGAAAGCTGTACATGCCCGAATAATTCTCGGTCGCATTAGGGGTGATCGAGCCTTGCGCGGGATTCTGCGCCGCGAGCGGCAAACTACAGGCGACTAATATAAGAAGGAAGACCACTGCCAGTTTCATATCGGTATTAAAGCACGGAAAATCTTTTCGCGAGCATACGTGGTGTGACTCGAAGGCCATTGCCCCGGCTATAATGAATCACTCCCGCCACAAGAAGTGGAAGCATGATACAAGGCCCTCTGCTGATCGACACCTCGCGCCAGCGCAAGCTGATCCCGCTGCCTGCGCCGACCTTGCTGATCACGCTGGAGCCGCGCGGCCGAGTCTTCTTCAGGAACCTGAAGGACCTGTTGTGGCGTCGTCCAAAAGCGCCGCTGGTATTGGTTTCGCGCCCGGCAACTTTTTGGGAGGATGTTTTCGTCGTCTCGCCATGGCCCTGGAGGCGATTTCTGCAGTCGGCCGCGGCTCACCTCGCGCTGATCGCCGTCATGTTTGCATGGACGCGGTTCGCGCCGCAACTTTGGCCGCAGCCCACGCAGATCGTGCAGCGAAACGTATTTCATAGCTCTGACGTCATCTACTACGACGCAGCCGAGTATCTGCCGCCACTGAATACTGGAGGAACGCAATCGCCTTCACCGAAGAAGGGCGAACCGGAGCATGCGACGCAGCCCATCATCTCTGTACCACCGGAAGCGGATAATCGCGCGCAGACGATTGTTGCGCCCCCGAACGTGAAGTTAGATCACGACGTTCCGTTGCCGAACATCGTGGCTTGGGCGCGTCCGCAGCCCACAATCCCGCCAGTTGCGGTGGCTGATTCGCCATCGAATTTGAAGCTGCCGGTGCTGCCCACGAGTGTGATTGCGCCGGCTCCGGATGTAAACAGTACGATGAAGCAAAGTTTGGCTTTGCAGCAGGCGGTAGTCGCGCCGGCGCCGGAAGTGAATGGAACGATTTCGAGGCGGGACGTTTCGGCCCCACAGCCTTCGATTGTCGAGCCGCCGCGCGAGGTTGAGAATTCGCGCTCGAGCAGATTAACGGACATCAATATAGGACATGCGCAAGTGGTCGCGCCCGCGCCGCAGTTGCCGCTCGGCGAACAACGCGCTGCGAATATGGTCCTGGGAGGAAAATCGCACACTGTCGTGGTGCCGCCTCCGCCGTCGCTTCAGGGATCTGGAACTTCGCGCGATGGCCGCCTGATTGCGCTGAACCTTCATCCCGCAGCGCCCGGCCGGCCGGCGGAAGTGCCTGCAGGCAATCGGCGCGGAACTTTTGCGGCGACTCCCAAGGGCAAAGCTGGCGCAGCCGGGAACACCGGATATTCCGGCTCAGAATCATCGCGCGGTAGCAGGTGGAAATACGGCTGGCTCTAGCGGCAAGGCAAACGGCGTGCCGCCCGGACTCTATGTTGGCGCAAGTCCGAACGCGGAGAGCACCGCCACGGTTACAGGCGGAACTAACCCGCGGTCTTCTGACAGCTCAACACTGCTGGCGAATGCAACGCGGCCGCGCGTCTCTGCTACACCGCGTTCTTCCGAAATGCCGGCCAATGCTGAGAGTGAAGTTGAGCGCAAGTTTTTTGGCGGACGAAAATCTTATGCCATGACTCTGAATGTCCCCAACCTCAATTCCGCGGGTGGAAGCTGGGTAATGCACTTCGCCGAATTGAAAGACGCCGAGACGCAGGGCGAACTGGTTGCTCCTGTGGCCACGCAGGAAGTGGACCCGGGATATCCGCTGGAGTTGATGCGGCAGCAGGTTCACGGCACGGTTATTCTTTCTGCCGTCATTCACAGCAACGGATCGGTGAGTGATGTGAAGATTCTGCGGGGAGTGGACGATCGTCTGGATCAGTATGCCAGCGCCGCGCTGTCGCGTTGGCGATTTCGTCCGGCCACGAAAAATGGCGATCCGGTCGCGCTGCAAACGGTGGTCATGATTCCATTCCTGCCTATGCGTAAGGCCGGGTTCTAAGACCCTCGCCACCGATTTCACGGATCAACACGGATCAAGAGAAAAGAAAAAAGGTATATCAGTGAGGATCTTTGAAATCCGTGGCGTTACTCCGCGACGCCTGCCAGCGCCAACAAGGTTAGCAATATTCGCTTTAGTCCCAGGTCGCGGCCGGTGCAGTCGAACCACTCTTGCAGGGTGTGGGCGCCGCCGCCTACGCCGCCACCTCCTATGGCGATGGCTTCGCGGCCGAGCGAGAGCGGGATATTGGCGTCGGTCGAGGCTCGTTGAATTTGGGCGGCGTTGCCCAGATGCGCGTCCACGGCGCGGATTACTTTCAGGATTCGAGCGTTGCTGCCTAGTTCGCCTGCGGGACGGTTGCCGATAGGAACAACTTCATACGTCAGGCCGGACGAACGTTTTTGCGATGGACTTCGCCGTTCGCTGGTGCGCGATTCCGCTTCGACCGCCTGTTCTACCGCGAACCGCAACGCAGCTTCCAGACGCTCCATCTCGGCCATCGAAGTTGATCGAATGTCGACTCGCATGCTGGCTGATTCGGGAATGGAATTTACCGAGGTGCCTCCACGAACTACGCCGACATTGAAAGTGGTTTTCGGAGGAGAGGTTGGCAGCACGGTTTGAGAAAACGCGTGAATGGCATGGGCCAAAACCAGTATGGGGTTGGGCATGCCAAAGTCGCTCCAGGAATGTCCGCCCGGACCGCGAACAATAATTTCGAAGCGGCGGCTGCCCAGAGCTTCGGCGACGATGGTGTCGGAGCCAGCGCCATCGAGAATCAAACTGTGGCGGATCGAATCCTTCCACTGGGGCTGGGAAAAAATGTGGCGCATGCCGCGCAGGTCGCCTTCACCCTTCTTCGCCCACATTGCCGACGAAAAGTATTGGGGTAGCCAGCGCAATCTTGACAGCGTGAAGCGCGGCGGCAACTGCCAGTAGAGCTGCGGCTCCGGCTCCATTGTCCGAAACTCCCGGCCCGTATAGACGGCTGCCGTGCTGGCGCAGGTTGAGCGGAGTGCCGGCGGGAAAAACCGTGTCGATATGGGCGCTGAGTGCGGTATATTGCCTGGCCGGCGATTTGGTCGGCTGCCTGCTGGGATAAACGCCGAACACATTGCCCACCTCGTCGGCATGGAGGTCGTTCAGTCCGAAGGCGCGAAAGCGTTCCTGAAGCCAGGCGCTGCGGGCTGCCTCTCCGAATGGAGGAGCGGGGATGCGCGCCATCTCGAGTTGCCATGCGGCAAACTGGGGTTCCTCGGCGCGAAACCAGGCGAACGCGGCGCGGGTCGCGGGAAGCGCGGCCAAGACTCGCGATCTCTTGCTGGATCGTGGCGGAGACTAGCGGAACTTCAGCGCGCGGAGTGGGAGGCATAACTCGTAGGACATCTTACAACGGTTGGCCGGAAAGTTTCGTCGCTTCGGATGGTTCACGCGCGATTCCGCTCGGCTTCGCTCGGAACATGGTCTCGCCACAGTGACGAAAGCGCGGTATGACCGTCTTCAATCCCGAATCTTCGATCCGTTGCGGCAACCGTTCGGTCCTCGCCTACAATCTAACTTGGCAGGAATTCCCGGCCCGATTTCGCTACACTATTCTTTATGAAGTCCATTCGAATTGCATTTGCCATAGTGATGGCTATCGCTTGCTGCGGCCTGGTCTCGCTGCGGGCTTTCGCTGACGAAGGTCCGCTCGATCCGGCCCAGCCCAAGGGCGTAACGTCGGAGGAAATCATTCAGCGCTTTGCCGCGAAGGAAAAAGAATTCAAGATTGCGCTCGACCAGTATGGATACCGGCAGACCGTGAAGGTACAAACTGTCGATGGGGACACTGTCGATGGCGAATACCAGCAAGTGTTCGATGTCTCATTCGACGATCAGGGGAAGAAAGTTAAGAACGTGGTCTTCGCGCCGCAATCGTCGCTTCAGCGCATCATGATGACTGAGCAGGATATCGACGACATCGAGAATCGGTTGCCGTTCGTTCTCACCAGCGATGAAATTAATGAGTACAGCATTCTGTACGCCGGCCAGCAGCAGGAAGACGATCTGCACTGCTATGTGTTTGACATTGCGCCCAAACAAATCGAAGGTAAGAAACGGTATTTTCAGGGACGCATCTGGGTTGATGACAAGGACTTTCAAATCGTGAAAGACCTACGGCAAGACCGTGCCGGATATTCGCAAGAAGAAAGACAATGAGAATCTGTTTCCTAAGTTCACCACCTACCGGGAACAGGTTGTCGATGGTCCTTACTGGTTTCCCGTCTATACGCGCGCAGACGATACGCTGCACTTCTCTACCGGAGACGTGAAGATTCGGGAGATCGTGAAGTATACGAATTACAAGAAATTCGGCGCGAACTCGAAGATTACGTACGACGGCAGGGAAGTGCAGAAGGGTGATCAGAGTAAGAATCCGCCGCAGCCGAAGTAGCAGCGCGCTTTTCAGCAACATCCCACACAACGCTGCTGTCATCACGAGCAACGCGAGGGATCTGGGTTCTTGCCGCCGCTTACAGTATTGTCTGCGGAGGCTAAAACCTAGATCCTCGCTCTGCTCGGGATGACAGTTTCGTTGAGGGGTGGGTTCAGTTAAAGGATGGGTTCAGTAGAAAAGATACTTGCGCCATTTGTCGTCGGAGCGGCCCATCAGGCGCATGATGTGGCGGCTGGTATGGAGATTGAAGGCGCGGGGCTCGCGCATGAGTTTCATTCCGGCTTCGCCGGGAAGTTGGTTGCCTTTGCGGCGATTGCACGGGTGGCAGCAGGCAACGAGATTTTCCCATGTCGACGCGCCTCCGCGCGAACGAGGGACCACGTGGTCGAGGGTGAGTTCGCCTGAGGCCAGGACTTCTCCACAAAACTGGCAGGTATTGCGATCGCGCAGCAGAATATTCTTGCGTGACAGGGCGCGGGTCTGATGCGGAATGCGACGGTACTCGAGCAGCCGGATCACCGACGGCAGGCGCATGGCGACCCGGGCAGCATGCAGGAAGTGTCCGTTCTCTTCTTCAGTCATCGCGATGCCTTTTAGCACCAGCACGATGGCGCGGCGTGCAGCGCAAACGTTGATGGGCTCGTAGGAGGCGTTGAGCACCAGGACTGGAGCGTGCAGCACGTGAGGGCCGTCGCCCTCGGAGCGCATTCCGGCGACTATCGGGGACACGTGAGCGCGTCCCATGCCACCCATCGAATTGTTCCACTTCCCTGACATATGCGTCTCAAGCCGCCGAGCTTTCGCACGGCTGTGCCCACGTGATTTTTATCCTGCGGCTGCCATGGCTAAGCGAACTTCTGTTTCCGATTCCCTCATCGCGGTCTGGGCTTCGGTTTTCAGTGTGCGGGCTACCGTGGCTACATATACTTTTGATGCGCCGGCGCGGCGCAGAATGCGCGCGCATTCTGAAACTGTGGTCCCGGTCGTGAAGACGTCATCCGCGATAAGGACTTCGCGTCCAGTCACTTCATCCGGATTTGCTACCCGGAATGCGCCGCGGATATTTTCCCGGCGTTGGTGGCGCGATAACCCGATCTGCGATGTCGTCTCGCGGCAGCGTTCGAGCAAATTTGCGCTCAGGTAGAAACGGCCGCCAGCGGTCTTCAGCTTTATGGCCGCTCGAGCAATGAGTTCAGACTGGTTGAATCCTCGCTGACGCGCTTTCCTGGCGTGTAACGGAACGGGCGCAACCAGAATTTCAGTGTCCGAAAAATGCGGTTGTAAATCTTCCATTGCCTCGGCCAGCATTCGTCCCAGAACATTCGCGGCGGGTCTTACGCCGTTGTACTTGAGCAAGTGGATCAGTTCGCGCAGACCGCCGTCGTAACTGCCGTAAGCGGTGGCCTTGATGTATGGAGGTTCCAACCGGCGGCACAATCCGCACCGCGTCTCGCCGGATTCGGCCGACGATTGGACGGGTTCTGCAGCAAATGCGAACGGGCTTACCAGCCGTTCGCCGCAGATGGAACACAGTCCCCCTGCAATCGGACGCATTGCCGAAAGGCAATCCTCACAGACTGGCAGACGGGAAATATTTATCAGGGGCGTGCCGCACAAACGGCAATCGGAAGGAAATAAAGTGGCAAACAAGCCTGCGGCAATGCCGCTGGCCCAGGAGACGAGGTGTGTATCTTGCCCAGCAGCCCCGGTCCCGCTGGCCCGAATTGGGGTCCCCTTACTGCTGAAGACGTTCCTCCCTCGTCCAGTTGGCTATGGGGGCTCTGACCGAACGAATCTTCTGTAGTATAGCCATGCGTGCGGTTGGAAGCAATGAGCGCGGTCATTGGATAGTCACGCCCTATGTGATAGCTGCCGCGAGTGCTTGAGTCAGAACTCTGCTTGTAAAATAAGCGCTGCGCGTGCTAACGTGCGCCGTCCTATATATTGATCGCTAGCCATTTTCGAGGATTCTTACCATGAGCCCACAGAGCACCATCAACCCAACCGAAGCGCCCAAGAAATTCAAGCCGTACGTTCCCGAGAACATGGAAATGCGGGAGTTCACTTTCCGCGCCGTGATGCTCGGGCTGGTGATGACCGGCATTCTGGGCGCCGCTAATGCCTACCTTGGACTGAAGGCGGGGATGACGATTGCGGCGACTTATCCTGCCGCGGTTATTGGCATGTCGTTGCTGCGGCTGATGAAAGGATCGCTGCTCGAAGAAAACATCGCGCGAACCGTGGGCGCGATTGGCGAGTCGGTGGCTGCGGGCGCGGTGTTCACGATTCCGGCATTTGTTCTGGCGGGGTTATGGCCGAGCTTGAGCATGGAACGCTATTGGCAATCCGTGGCGCTGATGGTGATTGGCGGGTTGCTGGGCATATTGTTCGTCACGCTGCTGCGGCGGGTGATGGTGGAAGATCCGGAGTTGCCTTATCCCGAGTCGGTGGCAGCGGCGGAAATTCACAAAGCGGGGCAGCAGGGATCGAAGGCGGCGAAAATTCTTTTTGCCAACATGGGCTTCGGCGGGCTGATGTACTTTCTGTCGCAGGTCAATTTGTTTTGGTACACGAGAAATGTGCTGATCAACATTCCGAAGATGGCGACGGGCTTGCGCCTGGGACGGGGCACGGCCGCGCCGATGCTAGCTACCGGTGGAATGACGCAGTTCACTTCGCCCGCAGTCAGTCCCGCTTATCTGGGCGTGGGTTACATTATCGGGCCTCGATTGGCTTCGCTGAACTTTGCCGGCGGCGTGATCGCCTGGGGATTGCTGGTTCCGCTCCTCATTTATTTTCTTGGGCCGACCCTGCCGCCAATGGCCGCGGGCGCAAACCCCGCCGCGTATTGGGGAGGCATTGCTTTCAGCGTGTGGTATTCGATCGTGCGTCCGATTGCCGTGGGCGGCATGTTGGTCGGCGCGTGGTTCACGCTTTTTCGCATGCGCAAGCAGTTGATGGCCGGCATGGCGCGCGCCGTCTCCGATTTGAAGAAATCGGCTGAAGCGCACAAAGCGACCAGCCGCACGGACCGCGACCTCAACGCGAAAGTCGTTTTTGCGGGTGTCGGACTGGTGTTCATCGCGATGATCGGCCTCTACTACCACTTTATTGCGGGCGCGCATAATTTGAGCGGAGGCAAGATCATCGCTGGTGCGGTTGTGGCCGCGGCAGTGATGATCGTTCTCGGATTCTTCTTCGCCGCCGTTTCCGGCAATCTG
The DNA here is from genome assembly GCA_963716405.1 of uncultured Acidobacteriota bacterium. Classification (GTDB taxonomy): domain Bacteria; phylum Acidobacteriota; class Terriglobia; order Terriglobales; family Acidobacteriaceae; genus JABDBE01. The sequence goes on from CAVQTI010000002.1 coordinate 13,311, forward strand.
GTCGGCATGATCGGTTCGTCGAACAATCCGGTTTCCGGACTGACGCTGTGTACGTTGGTGGTCGCGGCGCTGCTAATGGTTGCGATGGGCGTTTCGGGCATTGGCGGTGTGGCCGCGGTGCTGGGAGTGGCGGCGGTCGTTTGCGTCTCGTCTGCGGTTGCGGGCGAGATGCTGCAGGATTTGAAGGTCGGCCACATTCTCGGTGGCACGCCGGCCAAGATGCAGATGGGCGATATCTTGGGCACCATCGTGGCTTCGCTGGTTTTATTTTTCCCGCTGATGATTCTGGATAAGGCCTACCACTTCGGCAGCGCGGCTCTGCCCGCGCCGCAGGCCGGCCTCATGGCGATGCTGGCGCAAGGCATCGTTGGCGGCAACATGGCGTGGCCGCTGGTTGTCGTCGGCATCCTGATGGGCTTCGCCATGATCCTGGTGGAAGTAAAAAGTCCCATGCTGTTTTCCGTTGGCATGTACCTGCCGCTGGAAACGACTTCGCCATCTTCGTGGGCGGTGTGATTCGCTGGCTTACCGACAAGATCCGCGACCGGCACGGCTACAACGACGGCGCAGAAGGCGCGTGTCGATAATGCGGGCGTGCTGACTGCATCGGGATTGATTGCCGGCGAGGCGCTGTGCGGGTTGGTGATCGCCGGCGTGGTTGGGAGCAATCATCAGCTTTGGCATATCGATGTGGGAGATTTTGCCTTCTCGGGCTTGATCGGTATGGCGGTGCTGATATTTGTCATGATGAGAGTGCCGCTCGCGAATGCTGGCAGCCCGGATGAACCGGCGCCGCCGACCGCCATCATGTAAGTTCTTTTAACGACAAAGGGCACGAAGGTACACAAAGGAAACCAGGAGTCGGCAGAGTTTTCTCCTTTGTGAACCTTCGTGTCCTTTGTGGTTCAAGCTCTAATGTCGATTGCAGATAACCTCGCCGAGGTGCGCGAGCGGATCGATGCGGCCGCAAACCGCGCCGGACGTCGGTCGGGGGACATCGCGCTGATGGCGGTTAGTAAGACTTTTCCCGCAGCGCGCATCAGGGAAGCCTATGAGGCTGGAGTGCGGCTGTTCGGTGAGAATCGCGTGCAGGAATTTGCGGGCAAGATCGATTCACTGCGCGATCTGAGGGATGCCGAATTCCACCTGATCGGGCATCTGCAGAGCAACAAAGCCGGCAAAGCTGTTGAATTGTTCGCCGCCGTGGATTCAGTCGACTCCCTGCGTCTGGCGCAGAAGCTGAATGCGTCCGCAGAGCAGTCCGGGAAAAAGATCTCGGCGCTGATCGAGATCAATGTCGGCGGCGAGACAGCGAAAAGTGGTGTCGCTCCAGGCTCTCGCGAACTCGAAGAACTTCTTTCCGGCGCACAGGCATTGCCGCATCTCAAGTTCTGTGGACTAATGACCGTGCCTCCGTTTGGCGACGATCCGCAGCAGGCGCGTCCGTATTTTCGTCAACTGCGCGAATTGCGCGATCAGATTGCCGCGAAAAAATTGCCCGCCCTCGATGTATCTACGCTTTCCATGGGAATGTCGCACGATTTTGAAGTCGCAATCGAAGAAGGTTCAACCTGCGTGCGCGTGGGTACGGCAATCTTCGGAGCGAGAACCAAGGTTCAAACTTGATTTGTGCGATACTGGAAAAGCTCTGTTATCTCTATCGTAGAGCCATTCTGTATCTACACGGAGCAACAGGTTTTACCAATTTTTGTTGGTCGTCGATCGTACCGTGGCGGCGTAGCTCAGGTGGCTAGAGCGACGGTCTCATAATCCGTAGGTCCGTGGTTCGAGTCCAACCGCCGCCACCAAGATTCAAACGACAGTAAACAGAGCGTTTACTGGATTGCCGCAGGGTTGGCTTCTGTCGCTTCTGTTGCCACTTCGTTGCCACTTGCGAAAACTTTGCGCTCCACTGTTACGGTTGAGGGCTCATTGCCAATCACGAGCCGTTCTAGCTTCGCCATCGCTGCGCGTGTGTCGTCCGCGGCGCTCTTGATGTAGTACGTGTTGGTCGTGGACACGTTTGCATGGCGAAGGATGGCCTGAATCGTTTTTTCCGGTACGCTAGGCGGTATAGGTTCGTCCCCAGCCCCCGCCGTGCAGCGTGCCAGCCGTTGTGATTCGCCATTATTCCATTGTGTGCGCTGGATCTGCTGGGCACCGACTTTCCTGGTTTACATCCTGGCGGATGTCCACTGCTTTTTGATCAAGGAGATAATGAAGGCTCAGAGTCCGGGTGGGAGTTGTCTCTAGTGAGCGCTCCTTGGCTGGGAACGAAAGAAAGACGATACTTGAGGCAATATTCAGGATGGACGATCCAAATCCTACGCCGCCCGTTCGTAGCGATGATGCAAACCACCGAGTCGCGCGAACGAAATTACCTTGGCGCGACCGGGCGCGCGAGTTCTCCTGTTCGGCGTTTCCTTATTCAATCCCAAGTGAGTTCGATCGTCATGGTAGTAAGAGACATAATCCGAGACAAGCCGCCGCAGATGGCGCTCGTTCGCCGGAATCACGTGGTCCAGCAACTCACGTCTACAACTTCCAACCCACCGTTCGGCCACGCCATTCTGCCAGGGGCTGCGGGGTGCTGTCTGCAACGGTTCAATGCCCATGCCTCTAATTGCCGCAGACACCTCGAATCCGTATTTCGCATCGTGGTCCAAGATGAGGTAATTCGTATTGGCAACATACGGGAATGCTTCGCGCAACTGCTGCGAGACCCAGATGCTAGTCGGGTGCGCAGTGACGTTGAAGTGCAGGATCCTCCTGCGGCCGTGCGCAATGATGAAAAAACCGTAGAGGACGTGAAATGTGATTGTCGGAACGGTGAAGAAATCCATGGCTGCGATGACTTCTCGGTGGTTGCGCAGAAATGCCAACCAGCGCTGACTGGGATCTGGTTTCCTGGGACACCGGCGCACCCAGCGGGAGATCGTTCGTTCCGCCACATCAAAACCGAGCATCAAGAGTTCACCATGAATGCGCGGCGCGCCCCACGTCGGATTCTCACGGGCAATGCGGAAGATTAGCTGCTGTAGCTCTGGCGAGATTGGACTTCTTCCCGCCGGGCCGGCTTTGGACTTGAGCCGCCAATAGAGCCGGAACCCTCGACGATGCCACTCCACAACCGTTTCGGGTTTCACCAGGAGGAGCGAACTTTTCCAATCCGACCATGCTCGACTGATTGCGATCCAGAAACAGCGGTCCAATCTGGTCAACTTGGGCCGCCGGTTCTTGCGCTTCAGTACCGAGACCTGTTGCCTGAGCGCCAGGTTCTCCAGCAGCAATGTTCTTCGACTGCGAAAAAGGCGAACGATGACTCCGAGCGAAAGCCGGAAGAAGCGTAACATGGCACATTTGTAGCAGATTCGGGATTGAGGAAATTGTGCCAGGCTGTTGATTTCATGGCGTGATGGAATTTTGGCGAACGACACCGTAGTGGTTCGGACTCTGAGAGAGAAACGATGAAAGTCTTTCCGGATAGGCCGACAAGCCATTTTCCGTTGCCCTTGATCGATGGCCTACAGGAACAATGTTGGGAGGTGGATTATGAGCGTAACTGCCGTCACCCTGACGCTACGCCATGAGGAGAAAGAGCTGCTGTTTGAAATCCTTGAGGAACGTCACACGGCGCTGCTTCGGGAAATCTGGCACACCGATCATCGCGACTTCAAACTTTCGTTGCAGAAAAAGGAGAGAGTCCTGGACTCGCTGTTGAGCCGGTTTATGGCACCCATTTAGCCCTGCTTGGATATAGCGGCTGCGATCGCGTGATTGAGAGTGACCATCGGACCGGGAGTCCGCGGCTGTTTTTCGTCTAGACCTGCAGCACATCGCCTTCGCGGGCGACCATCTCGTACAACACAGGATTGACGAAGAATCCGATGAAGAGGCGGGAGATCGAGACCGGCCACGATGACGATGGCGAACGGCCTTTGCGTATCCGATCCGATGCCGGTGGAAAGGGCGGCCGGCAGCAATCCCAGGCAGGCCACCAGGGCCGTCATCATGATCGGACGGAGCCGAAGCAGCGAAGCTTCTCGCGTGGCCGCGCGAATGCCCATTCCCTCCTGGCGCAACTTGTTGATGTAGGAGACGAGAATGACGGCAGTTTCCACTGAAACCCCGAGCAACGCCAGAAGGCCCAGGACTGAGGAAACGCTGAAGGGAGTGTGCGTGAGTTTCAGCGCAACCAGCGCGCCCACCGGTTCGGTCATGATCACGCCCAGGGCAATGGTGACCGGGAATTTGAAATTTCCGTAGAGCGCGAACAGGATCATGAAAATCAGCACTACGGCAAGTGGACCGATAAAATACATCTGCGACTTGGCTTCGAGAAACTGGCTGTATTCGCCGCCCCACTCCATCCGGTAGCCCTGCGGCAGTGTCACGGCCTTCTTGACTGCCGCCTGGCCGTCTCGCACCGCCCGCTCCAAATCGCGGCCTTCGATGCTGTACTGCACGCCGATGTAGCGGGAGTTATTTTCGCGATAAATAAAGGACGCACCGTTTCCCTGAGTAATATTGGCGAGCTGGCTGAGCGGAATCTGCTGCCCGTCGGGTGTGCCCACCAACAGATTTCCGATCTCATGCGCGCTGCTGCGGAATTGAGGCTGCATGCGGACCACCAGATCGAACAGCTTCTCTCCTTGAATGACCTGGGTGACCGCCTGTCCGCCGACTGCGGCCGAAATCACAGCTTCCACGTCCGCAACGTTGATCCCGTATCGTGCAATCTTGTCGCGATCCACATCGACCAGCAGGCTGGGCTGGCCAAGTTCGCGCACCACCGTGAGGTCGGTGAAGCCGGGCACACTGGCCAGCGTGTTCTTGATCTGTATCGCTTTGTCCTGAAGTACGTTCAGGTCGTCGCCATAGATTTTGACCGCCAGAGAACTCTTGAGGCCGGTCAGTGCTTCGTCCACGGCATCTTCCGCGGGCTGGGTATAGTTGAAAATAATTCCGGGAAAGGCGGTGAGTTTCTTGTTGATCGATTCGATCAGTTGTTTTTTGTCGCTGATCTCGCCGCTCCATGCTTTGTCCTTGTAGGGCTTCAGGCCGACGTAGAACTCGCAGTTAAAAAAGCCGGTGGGATCGGTGCCGTCGTCGGGCCGTCCCAACTCTGAACCCACCACGGTGACCTGCGGATAAGACATCAGAATGTCGCGTATCTGAGGAGCGATCTTGCTGGCCTCCTCGAAGGAAATGGTGTACGGCATCGTCGCCCGCACCCAGAGCGCGCCTTCATCGAGGTGAGGCATGAACTCGCCGCCGATGAACGGCACCAGCAGCAGGGTCGCCCCAAAGATCAGGGTCGCGATCGCCATGGTGGTCTTGGGCCGGTCGAGCGCCCAATCCAACTGGACCGCGTACTTCCGCTTCATCCATTCAAATGCGCGATTCGGTTTCTCGCGCACGCCGTTCTTGAACCAGTAGGAGGCGAGCACAGGAATCAGCGTGAGCGTCAGGATGAGCGCGCCGACCAGCGCAAACGACATGGTCTCGGCCATGGGGTGGAACAGCTTTCCCGAGGGCCCGCTCAGCGCGTAAATCGGCAGATAACCGGCGAGGATGACGGCCACCGAATAGAAGATCGGGCGATCCACATCTTTCGCGGCCGCCAGAATGACTTCGTTCAGGTTGTACTGCTGTCCCTCCCGCAGCGCCAGCTCGCGGTAGATGTTTTCAATCATCACCACGGTGCCGTCGATGACAATTCCGAAATCGATGGCGCCGATGGAAAGCAGATTCGCGGCAACGTCGTGCGCATGGAGCACGATGAAGGCAAACAAAAGCGACAGCGGAATGGTGAGGGCAACAATGACGGCAGCGCGGAAGCTGACCAGAAAGAAAATCAGCACGACCAGAACCAGCACCATGCCGCGAAGCAGGTTCGCTTCCACCGTGTCGGTGGTCAGGTCGACCAATTCGCTGCGGTCGTAGTAAGGATGAATCTTGACGTCGGGCGGCAGGATCTGGTGGTTCAGTTCCTCGGTCTTTGCTTCGACTCCCTTCAGGACGTTCTGCGTCTGCTCCCCGCGCAGCATGAGAATGACGCCCTCGACCGCATCGTCATTTTTCTGGAAGCCGAATTCGCCCAGGCGCGGCGCGTGCCCGATCGTCACATCTCCAACATCGCGCACTCGGATGGGCACGCCCTTGTTGGCGCCAACCACGATGTTTCCGATGTCATCTGTGTTGCGCACCAGCCCGATGCCGCGAACGTAGTAGAACTGTCCGCCCTGAGAATAGAAACCGCCGCCAGCATTCGCGTTGTTGGCCGCCAAGCGCAGCCGTGACTTGAGGAATGGTCAGGTGATAGCCGTAGATGCGCGCCGGATCGAGCAGCACCTGATATTGCATCACCGTTCCGCCGAAGCCTGAGTCGTCGGCTACGCCGTGAACCGATCGATAGGCTCGCTCCACCACCCAGTCCTCAATCGTCTTTAGCTCCTGCGGAGTGCGGTCGGGACTCTCCAGCACATAGCGATACACCAGGCCGCTCGGGCTGAACAGAGGCGCGAGGCTCGGAGTTACTCCCGTGGGCAGCGTGGCTTGAGCCAGCCGCTCAAAAACGATTTGCCGCGCAAAATAGATCGTCGGTGCTTTCTTCGAAGGTGAGGATGACATCGGACAGTCCATAGAGCGAGATGGAACGCATCACCACCATGTGCGGGACGCCGTTCATCTCGAGTTCAAGAGGAAGCGTGACCAGCCGTTCGACTTCTTCCGCGGCATGGTCGGGCCACTGGGTGATGATTTCGACCTGCGGAGGCGAGAGATCGGGATAGGCGTCCACGGGCATCCGCTGAAAAGAGAGGATGCCCCCGACCGTGATGAAAGCGGTCAGCATCAGCACCAGGAATCTTTGACGCAGCGCCGCTTGGACGATTCGGTGGATCATTCAGATGTGGTGAACACTCTTCATGCCAGAGTTTGTTGAAACGTTACTCAAAAGCCTGCTCGATCCGGTTAGCGCTGCAGCGAGTTCGCAAACTGCAGGAACAAACTGCCATTTCCGATGACCCGGTCGCCAGCTTTCAGGCCGCTGGTAATCTCCGTCTCTCCATTCAAACTTTCTCCGAGCGTCACCGAGCGTCTGCCAAACTGGTTCGCAGATGCCTCGGCATACACAAAAGGCTGATTCTCGCTATCGCGCAGTACGGCGGCATCCGGGAGCGCAATGGCATTCGGGATCGTGCCAGCGTTTACGGTTGCAACCACGTACATATCTTTCTTCAGTTTTTCGCCGGGATTGTTCGTCTCAATGCGCGCCTGAAGGGTCCGTGTGCTCGGATCCAGGGAGGCTGCGACGTACGAAATGCGGCCGTGGAACACTTCAGGATAAGTATCCGTCTGAATTGTGACCTGGTCTCCTACACGCACGTATGGCAAATCCTTCTGATAGACATTGACCAGCACCCAGACGGTGCTGATGTCGGAAATCATGAAACATTGGGTGGTGCCGGGTTGAATAAGTTGTCCGACAGACACATCCTGCTCGACGACCAGACCGCTAATCGGCGCTTTTAACGGAACCTCAAAAGAAGGTGGACCTTGAACCAGCGCGTCGGGATCAGTGACTCCCATGACCTTTAATGCGGCTTGAGCGGCCACCAGGTCACCGCTCGCCTGCACTTCGGCCGCCTGTGCCTGCTCCAAATTCTGCTCGGCAATCGCGTGATGTTCATAGAGGTCCTGCGCTCGGACGTAGGCCTTTTGTGCCAAAGCGTATGCATCCTTGGCCTTCAGATAGTTGGTGCGGAGCTGCGAATAATCTGGACTCGCGACGTACAACATGGGTTCGCCCTGATGTACGTTCTGCCCGGGAACCACCACGATGCGGCTGACCGGTCCGCTTACCTGCGTGATGACCGGCGTGGTGCGAAAGCTGTTGTAAGCCACGGCCCCGGTTAGCCGGAGGGTTCGAGTCAGCGTCGTGGGTTGAACGGTTAGCACCTGTACGTGCGACATCTGTTCCGGCGGAATGGTAAACAGTTCTGGGTGGTCTGAGTTCGTTGCGCCGGTCGAGTTGCCGGCATTCGCTCCGGACCCCTGACAACTGCCGAGCACCATCGCGATCGCCGACACGGCAACCAATGCGGCCAACCGCCGCCAAAGCTCCTTGCGAAAGTTCATGGCAGGTTCCTCGTTCCCACCGCTTCCTTCAACTGCTCCAACGCGATCATATAAGAGGCCAGTGCCTGGCGATAGGCCAGCTGCACAGACCGGTAGCTGCGCTCGGCGTCGAGAAAATCCAACAGGCTGGCGGCCCCGCGTTTGTACGCATATTCGTTGATGTCGCGCGAATCCTGCGCCTGCTTAAGATACCCGGACGTATAGAGTTGCAGCACTTCGTCATTACTCCTCATAGCCTCATAGGCATTGGCAACATCGGAGAGAACCGTATCGCTGGCTGATTGCTGCGACTCCTGGGCTTGGGTAAGGGCATATGTCGTACGGGCGATCTCGCCCTGATTGCGATTGAAAATTGGTAGTTCAAAATTGGTGAAGATTGAAGCGGTATTCTGACCGGAAGCGTGGGTGAAGTCGAAGGTACCGTTTACATCGACTTTGCCGTTGGCCTTCGCTAGGCGAATCTGGCTCTGCGCAGCGGTCACGCCGAGCAGGGCGGCCTGAAAATCGGGGCGCCCTTTAAGCGCCTTCACCTGCAAGTCCTCAAGGTTGGCCTTCAACGGCTGATACGCCAAGTCACCAATGACGTCGTAGTTGGCCGGCACCGCATCGTATCCCAGAAACTGCCTCAAGCCGACCAGCGCCTGCGCCTTCGCGAGCCGGGCGGATGACACATCAGTTTGAAACTGCAGGAGCTGAAGTTTGATCTTGAGATAGTCGCCTTCGCTAATGGCCCCGGCCTTGAGCTGTGCTTCGGCGATATCGACCGTCGTCTGGAAGCCTTTCAGGTCCTCCAGAGCGAACGCCAGTGTCGATTCGGCCAGCAAGACGTTGACGAACTGCTGTCCCACGTTGAATGCGAGCGTGCGCTCGGCGTCCGTGACTTGAGCGCGGGTGACCGCGGTCTGATCCTGCGCGGCTCGTAGACGGCTCTGCCGTTTGTGACCGCGTTCAAAGAGGTACGAGATGCCGAGATCGAACTGCTGGGTCAGATCCAGATCCTCGGAGGAAAAATCGCTAGGACTAAAGATGGGGATGAATTGAGCATCGCCTCCGAGGACAGGATTGGGACGCAGGTTGGCGGTAATCTCCTGCGCCTGGTTTTCGAAGATCAGAATGCGCGTGGCTTTGAGCGCATGGTTGTGGGCTAATGCCAAATCAATGGCTTGATCCAGACCAATCAGAGTCGCCGCTTGCGCCGCACTCTGCTGGACCGTCAGAAACAAAAAGACTGGCACAATCGCGAATGCGAGAAATCGTTGGAATCCGATCACATCAAAGCGGTGGATTCTCACGGGCAGATGCCCGCCAGGCGAAAGCGTTTTGAAGCGGCGTAATCTCAATTCGAATTCCAAATCCTCAGTGCAACTTGTGGGACGCCAACATTCAACGAAAGCGACCAAGTCGCTCGCTAGCCATCAGCCCTTTTGCAAGCCGCCTGAAGGCGTAGGGAAAAAACTCGAATCACTTTTCGCGAATACCGAGAAAGAAGAGCGCAGAAAGCGCTAGAAAATTGGAGGAGGACGTACGTACAACTGGAAGGATGAGAGAAAAGTCCGGGGATGCATCTGCGGCAGAGAGACCTGGAGGCGACGGCGGAAGAAAGAGGAAAACGCGATGGACAGCACGATTGCCGCAACCGACTGCGCCAGCAAGCAAACGAGGCAGAGCGTGGTGTTGGGTGAATCCGCCCTCAACTGCGTCCCGCCGTCAGACAGGTCGAACGACTGGAAACCGCAGAAATGCGCTGCCTGCGCCACCGTAGCGACAAGGAGCAACGCGACACACACGGGAGCCAGCCATTTCGCCGCAGCCGTTCTTTTGAGAACGTTCACAATTGTTTTGCCGTTACATGGAGCATACAGCCAAACTGCCTTTATCTCTCAGGTTACGAGGGTTACCGGGAGATTCTAGCACTCGAACCGCTTTCGACCGACCTTAAGCAAGGTCGTAGCGATCAAGGTTCATCACCTTGTTCCACGCCGTCGCGAAGTCCTTCACAAACTTCTCCTTGGAGTCTTCGCATGCATAGACTTCGGCGACAGCACGCAGCTGCGACTGCGAACCGAAGATCAAGTCTACCCGGGTAGCGGTCCACTTTACCTCGTTCGTCTTTCGGTCGCGCCCTTCGTACAGACCTTCGGAAACGCCTTCGGCTGTAGTGGAGGGCTCCCACTTCGTACTCATATCGAGCAGATTGTTGCCAAAGGAAGCTTCAAAGGGCGGGGTTGGACCGTTGACACCGCTGCGCCGGGCTCAAATTCCATAAAAAATGGGCGGAATGCGAACAAGCACTCCGCCGGGAATCTAAGGGTATTGGCCTACGCCGTCTTGCGGTTCTTCGGCTCAGCTCCCGCCTTCGTCCTTTTCTCACGTTTCGCTGCAAGTTCCTCTGCCACGGCCTTTTGCAGCTTCTCAGTATCCACTCGGTAGCGTTTGGCGGCGTCCATGAGAACGTCGTCGCGTTTCCATCGCGGCATGCGTCTTCGTCTCGTCCCCGAATAGATCGAGTGCCTGGACACGGGCGAGATGGAAGCAGATAGAAATCTGGCGATCAATCTCAGATTGAAGGCTGTCTCGCAGCTTTTCCAGATCTATCTGGGCGATGCCAACGCTGACCGCCGCCTCGTTGAACCACTTTGATAAATCACTCGCCATTTGCAGTTGCTCTGCCAAAATGACCGAGGTATCGCGAAACAACACTGGTTGGCCACAGAGACGTTCTGACCCAATCTGGGCTATGGCTGCATCCAAGACGTAATGGGCACCTGGAAGTTGAACGAGGCGAAATCGAAAATCGCTGCTGGGACACCCAAGAACAGCACGGTTGTCTATGAAGCTGCCGGTGACAGCATAAAAGTCACTATTGATGGCAACGCACCGGACGGGACGGCTACGCACAGTGAGTGGACGGGTAAGTTCGATGGTAAAGACTATCCCTCTACCGGGAATCCGAACGAAGACATGCGCTCAGTTAAACAAATCGACGACCACACGCTTCACGTAACGTCAAAAAAAGGCGGTAAGGTTGTTCTTACGGCCCACGTAGTGGTCGCGGCCGACGGCAAAAGCTCGCACCGTCACAGTCGATGGAACCGATGCACAGGGCAAGAAATACAAGAGCACCGCAGTGTACGACAAGCAGTAAAGGATCATCTCCTCGAACGCTGCTATCGGAGCGAATGCCCTCCCGCTCGCTTCTGAACGGAAGGGCATTCGTGGTCTGCTGGCATTATGAGTGAAATCGCCTGTTAGCAACATTTGTGGGGTCGTGCTCTCCGAAGCTTCGCTGCTCAGTCATGAAACGATTCCGTGCGCATTCATAGCTTGGAGCAGGCCTGGATGGCAAGCGTCTTTTCCATTGCCATGGCTTTGGTCTGCTCCGGGAAGCCGTAAACATGAACAACAAAATACGAACTGCCTTTCTTCACATACAAAGAAGTGCCCAGGCCGGCGGTGACGCCGGGAGTTACCGCATAGACGGCATCATCACAAATGCCGCTCGCAGGCATAGTCTTGACGCTGCTGACGACCGGCGTCTTCGCATAGCCAAATGCTCGCTCGTCTGAAATGGTGAGCGCAACTTTCTTCGCATTGATTGAGTTCGGTTGGTCGGGCGCGGACCATTCGCACAACTTGGGCGCGATGCGGTGCGGGGCGTCGACGTTTGTGCCGAGTACGGCGCTGACCTGCTGCTGCGTAAGAAGAGCGCAAGGATCGCTCGCTGGCACAGCATACGCCGCGCGCGAACTGCACAGGCTGAGAGTGCAGAGAAAAACAACCGTTGCAAAACATCTCGAATCCATACACGCCTCCTCCAATCGGCATCATTCTACACGTTGAGTGCTGCCAGACGTGAGAGGTTGGAGGGACGGGCGTTTCGGGTCACGCACATCGCCCAATGGAAGGCCCCGATACGTCAAACTCCACTCTCGTAACGACAATTGGAGTGACATCGCTATAGCGCTCAATGACCCGCCCCGCCTTCTCAAAACGTGTAATCGCCTGATTTCGCCAACAACCCTTCGAGTTGAGATTACCTTTTGAGAACGAAGAACCAAATCGGTTGTACGATGAGCCAGCCCCAGGCATTGAAGACGGAGTGCATGATAACGGCGGGAAATAAGCTGCTTGACGCTTCGCGAACACGTCCATAGATCAATCCGCTCAGGAAGGCCGCCACGACAGTCACCGCATTTCTCAACAATGAAGCACTGACGAATAGGTGCATTGCTGCGAACAATGTTGTACTCGCCAGAATGGCCGAAGTGGGCCCTGCCACGCCGACTGCGCGTAGATATGAACTCTGAAACCAACCACGGGTGAACAGTTCTTCCGCTAGTGGTGCAAAGACGCACACCCACAAAAGCGGCGGTCCGGCCAATTCTCAAAACGTGCTATGGCCTGGTTGTGACAGCTGAGAAATCGCCGCATTGATTTTCGATCTGGCCCGAGGGATAATGAGGCTCTTCGAAGGAGAATTTATGAAGCCTCGCCAGCCCCGCAAGGCAGTTAACCTTCCCGAGAAAATTGAGCAACATCTCAAGACATATGCGCTTTGTGCCAATGCCGCTGGAATCGCCGTACTTGCGCTACCACCGGCAGCCGAGGCAAAGATTATTTACACCCCTGCTCACGTTCAGGTTGTGCCACATCAAATTTACGGAATCGATCTCGATCATGATGGCACGACCGATATTTCCCTGGGCCGAGGCACTGGAACCTACGCCAGCTTCGTATGGGCTTCCGGTAGGGACGGCGTTGCAGCCATACGAGACAACCGCCGGCTAGCGGTAGCCATGTTTCGCGGAGCAAGAATCGGCGCATCAAGACATTTTGTCGAAAGCAGCTCCTTCGAACCGACACTGGCGGTCGGAAGCACAACCGGCACCATGGAAAAGGCGAAATGGCGCGGACAGTGGGCCGACGAAGGAAAGGGAGTAAAGAACCGCTATCTGGGAATCAAATTGAAGATAAACGGCCAAGTTAACTTTGGCTGGGCGCGCATTACGATCACGATCAATGACCCCAAACGTGCCCAAATCAGCAGCGTGCTGCTCACCGGTTACGCCTACGAAACGATTCCGAACCAGCCCATCTTCGCCGGTGCGACCAAAGACGCTGATGATGAAAATCAACCTGAAGGTGCGTCGTTCAAGTCGAATGCGTCTGAACCGGCCACACTCGGTGTGTTGGCGCTGGGAGCGCCGGGACTATCGGTCTGGCGGCGCGAGGAGTCCGTGGGTGCACCAGAGGGCGTCTGACTTTACGAACCGATGTTTGGCGATAAATCGCCATTTCACTTATTGAGGGTTGATGAGTGAAGAACAGGCGAAGTCCCAACCGTACATCGCTACACTGTGGCTCATCTTTCAGCCGACTGCGTCCGGAGCATCGAACTCGGTTCGGGTGCCATTGGCATCGTATACGAAGCGATGATGCGCATTGTTCACGTCAATGTACGATCCAGTGATCTCTCCAGCCGTGTTGATGCAGAATTCGACTGATTTGGGTTCGGCTGATCTGGGTTCGCACAGAAGGAGATGCCGATCCATTGCCGCGCGCATCTCTTGAGAGTTGCCAAGTGCACTGAGTGTGTTCATATGAGTATTACTGATCCAAAGAGAAAGCTGGCGATCGGTTTCCGATTGAAGACTTTTCCGGAGCTCTTCGAGGTTTATCCTGGCGCTACCCAGCGAACTGGCCAAGGAATTGAAGATCTCTGCAACTTTCTCGGCCTGTCGTACCTGTTCCCTAAGTCTTGCCTCGCAATCGCGGAACAGGATCGGTTGACCGTCGAAGTGCTCCGACACAACTTGGGCGATCGCAGCATCCAGGATGATCACGCTCTTGAGAAATGCCAGAACGACCAAGCGCAAGATTTGGACCCGATCCTTCGTGGTCTCCCCATTCATCTCGGCACTCAGGTATCCCAACAAGAAGACGTGCTCGCGCCTTCGCTGCTCTCTATCTTCGAGGATTGCGATGTTTGTAAAAACGATAAGAAGGTAAAGCAAATCGGCCTCCCGCTGGGCTTGGCGGATGGCGCGTTCCACTAGTGGCTCCGGTTGACCCTTCATGCTACTTCGCACGGTGTCATACACCTCATTCGCAACTGCGAAACGATGCGGTGGTGAGTGTCGGGTTCGGGCTAATTCTTCCAGGGTCCCCTCCTGCAATGCATTTCTGAGCCACAGCATCACGACCTGCCGCGGCGTCAGGGTGAGTTCAATTGTTCTGACGCGCCGTTGACGACTGTTCACTGTGTGACTCCATGAGCAAAATTGTCGGATGCCTCGCCACAGTTCGATTTGAGAAAAAGGAAAGCTTTTTCCATCGCGGCATGCCTCTTCGTCTCGTCCCCGAATAGATCGAGTGCCTGGACACGGGCGAGATGGAAGCAGATAGAAATCTGGCGATCAATCTCAGATTGAAGGCTGTCTCGCAGCTTTTCCAGATCTATCTGGGCGATGCCAACGCTGACCGCCGCCTCGTTGAACCACTTTGATAAATCACTCGCCATTTGCAGTTGCTCTGCCAAAATGACCGAGGTATCGCGAAACAACACTGGTTGGCCACAGAGACGTTCTGACCCAATCTGGGCTATGGCTGCATCCAAGACGATTACAGTCTCGATAAAATTCACAAATAACAAGCGCAGGATCTCGACCTTGTGCTTCGTTACGCCTGCACGCATCTCAGCGCTCAAGAATCCCAATAGAAGAACGTACTCGCGCTCGCTGTGCGCGCTATTTGCCATGACATCTGAGTTCGCATTAACAACGAGGTTGTACAGCAAATCGGCCTCCTGGCGGGCTTGGAGTACGGCGCGTTCGACCAGCAGTTCCGATTGACCCTTCATGGCGTTTCGTACGCTGCGGAGGACCTCATTCGCGATCGCGCCACGATATGGCGGCGAGTGTCGAGCACCGTCCTCGAAGGTATATGCTTGGGCATTTCGGAGCCACACCATCACCACCTGCTGTGGCGTCAGCGAGAGTTCAATTGCTCTGACGCGCTGTTGACGATTCTTCATATGTCGACTCTTTCGCGGGTCGGAACTCAAAAGCCTGGGATTCGTTTTCTCCCTTGGCAGAAATGACTGCTTCCAGATGGGCGAGGCGCTCTTCAAGTGGTTGATCGAGAGCCTTCAGTAGAACACTTGCCAGGTAACCCATCGCATTTGCTACGCGCGGATCGAGTTGCCCTCGGCGAAGCCGATTGATGGAGTCTGCCAACAAGACGGAGACCTGATTTGTGTCGCCGAGGGGATGATCCGGTGTGTCGGATGGTAGTACTGCGGCCGTGTGGCTGCGATGGACCCCGCCCGCCTGTCTAGCCCTATGCCCGTCGTTTGCTCTCTCCGGATCGTGAAAGACGCAGAGATTCTTCCCTGTTTGCGCATCAGCGCCGCAGCGTTTGCCATTTTGCTTCTGCAGTTCGCACTTCTTTGGCACTAGCTCCTCCGGACCCTACCTAGGTAGGGGGGAATACCCCCACCACCACTGTTGGCGCCGTTGTTGTTTTCGAGACCATCATTCACCGTCTTTTCTTGTTGCGCGGGGGTTGCGGATTTTGCAGGACTTTGCCGAACTCTGCTGGGGCAAGTGCTGAATTTTCTTTGTTTTCAGAGTCAGTGGCCTGACTCATAATCCGTAGGTCCGTGGTTCGAGTCCACGCGCCGCCACCAGGATTCTTAACGACTTGCAATAGGTCCAATGCCTTGACGTCATCGCGAAACATCAACCGCTTGGTCCGCTCCCTCAGCCAGGGACCAAGATAAATCCTGCCTGCGACCACCTAGCGGAACTCTCCCACAGCAAAACTACGCCACGACGGCGCTCAAAGCGCAGCGAACAACATCTTCCTTGACTTATTGCTTTTCTGCGTCTTGTAAGAAGCGGCGTGATCTACGGTTTCATCTCGAAAACGATGCCGCAGCCTTGCTGCACGGTGTTGCAACCGAGGTTGCCGCCGCGGAACGTCGTGCCATAGAGGTTTCCCGTGGCGTCAACCATGATGTTCCCATAGGGATATCCTCCGTTGCTGCCGGTAAAGTCGCGCAATGTCTTCTCGTGCCAACCCGACTTCTGCTTTGTCAGTTCGACCACGGTTCCGTAATTACCCGATCCGTAGTATGCAGCCGCGCCGAAGATATTACCGGCCGCGTCCAAGGTGACGCCCGCGAACACCTGTCCTCCGTCGTTGCCGCCGGTAAAGTCGTACAGCGTGGTCTCGCTCCAAGTGCCGTTGGAGCGTTTGAGCAGGTAAACCACGCCCTGATTGTCAGAGCCCCCTGCGCCGGTGGTGCCATAGATTTCGCCAGACTTAGGAATGGTGATCGAGCCGAATTCCGGCCAGCAGCCATCGCTGCCGCCGGTGAAGTTGTAGATCACGCTTTCCTTCCAGGCCGTCTTCCGGTGCGCGAGTTCAAAAACCGCGCCGCAGCCATTGGCACCACCACCCACGGTAGCGCCGTAGAGATTACCGGCGTCGTCCCAGGTCAGACCCATCAATGGATCCTCTGCGTCAGCGCCAGCGGCGAAGTTATAAAGCGTTTTCTTGTTCCACTTACTGCCCGCGTGCGAAAGTTCGAAAACGGTGCCGTAGCCCGCAGTACCGCCCATCTCCGTCACGCCATAAAGATGGCCGGCTTTATCGAGCACCAGACCGCTAACACCGATATTGACAACGCCGTCATTTCCTCCCTGAAAAGTGTGGATCACCTTGAAAGCCCAACCGCCTCTTGCGGGGCTGAGTTCATACACCGTGCCATAGCCGACGCCGCCGCCATTGGCGATGCCGTACAGGTTGCCGTTATTATCGAATACCAACTGTCCCGTGGGAGCGGCTCCGTCGGCGCCGCCGGTAAACTTATAAAGCACACTTTCTTTCCAACCGCTCTTAGTGTGCTTGAGTTCGTAGACCACGCCATTGAAATTGTCGCCGCCTTGCGCGGTCGTGCCATAAAGATTGTGCGCCTTGTCAGCGATCACGCCGGCGTACGGATAGGCACCGTCTGCGCAGTTTTCTTGGGAGCAGAAGGCGTACAGCACCTTCTCTGTGCCCGCCCATGCACCCGCGGTAAAGAGCAAAATGAGTGCCAGACAGACGGCTGTGGTTTTCATCAGATTCTCCTTATCAAAATCCGAAAAGCGCCAACGAATTGCTCGTTTATTTCGCCTCGCTGGGTTCTGCTGGCGGAACGAATCCTCGCGTGCTTGAACAGGCAACGACGGTTGGGCGGGAGGATCGACGGACGAGCGATGCGACCGGAACGTCGGCGAAGCCCGTCACCTTGGGCCGTTCAAGCTTTATATTCCGCGACCGAGGTCCGTGTCAAAGGAAATTCCCTGACCGACCTCACACGATCTGGTGACAAAAAAGGCGTTCTGCTGTTCAGGATTTCTGCTTTCCCCGGTCGAAGTCGACGGTGCGCACAATGCCCTCACCCTCTTTTACGTAGATCAGTTGATTCGGCTTGACGTCTTTCATCGTATCCACTTGGCCGCTGGGCCAGTGAACCTCCAGCAGATCCACTTTTTCAGCCTGGCCGAGGCCGAAATGAATTCGCAGGTCGTTTTGCGAAATGTAGCTGCCGCCGCTGCGGACTTCGTCGATCTGCTGATGTGGTTTGGTCTCATCCGGTGGGTGGGTTACACATTTCAAACGCGCCCCGATGCCGCTGCGATTGGATTTGGTTCCGATTGTCCGAACTTTGATCCAGTTGTGTTTTAAGTGAGAGTCGCAGCGCAAAAGCTGCGGTCTGCCATTGATGGTGTTGACGACGACATCGATGTCACCGTCGTTATCGAAGTCGCCAAAGGCACAACCGCGCGACGCGCTCGGCGTGGAAATGCCAGGGCCGGCATTCAGCGAGACATCCTCAAAATGCCCGTTGCGCTGGTTACGATACAGCAACTTTCGTTGGGCATAACCGGCTTCGGTCCGCAGTTGCTCGACCTCAGGGTAAACGTGGCCATTGCAAATTAAAATGTCCGGCCAGCCGTCGTTGTCGAAGTCAAAAAATCCGCAACCCCATCCGAGATATTGCGTGTGCATGCCTAATCCGCCGGTGAAAGTTGCGTCGTCGAAATCTGCTCCGCCGCGATTGTGATAAAGCGAAGGCGTGTCTCCGGCGAAGTTAGTTTTCACGATGTCGAGGTTGCCGTCGAGGTCATAGTCGCCCGCCGAGACGCCCATGCCGGCCTGCGGTTTGCCGTCCGCGCTCAGGGCGCATCCCGCTTCGATGGCTATGTCTTCGAACTTGCCGTTCTTCTTATTCTGATACAGGGCGCTGGGCGTCGAGTCGTTGGCTACGTAAATGTCGGGCCATCCATCGTTGTCGAAATCGGCCACCAGCACGCCAAGGCCGTAGGTGGTGACATTGGTTCGCGTGATTCCGGCGGCTTCGGAAACATCGGTGAAAGTGCCGTCTCCGTTGTTGTGATAGAGAATGTTTTTGCCGCCATTCAAGCCGGGCGGACCGCAAGCCACCATCACACTCTTATAAAGACAGGGGCCGGACTCGGGCACGGGCGCTGTGGCCAGATCGAGGTCGATATAGTTGGCGACGAAAAGATCGAGATGGCCGTCGCGGTCATAGTCGACAAACGCGCATCCGGTGCCCCAGCGAGTCTTTTTCCCGGCGACTCCGGCCTTCTCGCTCACGTCGGTAAAAGTTCCGTCGCCGTTGTTGTGATAGAGAACGTTCTTGCCGTAGTAGGTTACAAATAAATCTTCGAAGCCGTCGTTGTCATAGTCTCCGATGCAAACGCCCTGGCCCCAGCCGCTGTGGCTCAATCCAGCTTTGGCGGTCACGTCGGTAAAGGTGCCGTCGCGATTGTTCTTGAAGAGATGCGATGCGGGTTCGTGTCCCGCGGGAAAACCTTCGAGACGCCAGCCGTTCACCAGAAAAATGTCGAGCCAGCCGTCGTTGTCGTAATCGTAGAAAGCCACGCCGCAGCCGGTGGTCTCGAGCAGATATTTGTTCTTGTGTTCGCCGCCAAAGATGGTTTCTACGTTCAGGCCGGCTTCGTTGCCGACATCTACGAAGTTGACGCCTAAATCGGTCGGCTTCTGATCTTTTTCGTCCGGGACGGAGAGCGCATGCAGTCCAAGCGGACGCGCCAGAGAAAGCACATTCTCCAACGAAAGCACCAGCGCAGACCGGCTTAGGGATCGTAGAAACTTGCGGCGTGAGAACTGCAAAAGGAAGTACCTGTTCGCCTCTTAGTTTGGCTAGAGTTCGCCTTAATTCTGTAGGACGACAGCCTGATTTGCAAGCCTACATGCAGAGGATCAAATTTTATTTGGACGTGTAGCCGAAATTCTAAAGGCCACGAATGCCTTTTGCCTTACAATTGTGGGCGCACCGGAGTTGCTGTAGCCATGGTTCGGGACCTTCTTCACAAATGTGCGTTGCCCGTGCTTGCGTTCTTACCACTGATTTGCACGGCTCAACAGAGCGCGTTGGATCTCGACGGCAAAAGCGTGGATCCATTAAAAGTAAACGCGGGCCGGCCGGTGGTGCTGGTGTTTGTGCGTGAAGACTGTCCCATCTCGGCGCGCTATGCTCCCGAGATTCAGCGAATCAGCGACGAGCATCAGAAGGATGCGCGAGTTTATCTGGTCTTCCCTGACAAATCCGAATCAGCCGCGGATGTGCGCAAGTATCTGCATGAATTCCGTTATTCAATCCATGGCCTGCGAGATCCCGATCATGCATTGGTGAAGGAGGCGGATGCGAAGGTCACGCCTGAGGCTGCGGTGTTCGATGCCAAAGGCGCTCTTGTGTATCACGGACGCATCGACAATCTCTACGAATCTTTCGCACGCTCGCGTTCCGCGCCGACCACGCACGAACTGGAGGACGCTCTCCAGGCTGCCTTGAGCGGCCACGCACTGCCAAATAAAGAAGTCGCAGCCGTGGGATGTTACATTTCGGATCTGCAATGAACCGGCTGTATTCATTGGCTGGAGTCGGATTTGTGTTAGCGATTGCGATTGCACTTCGCGCTGGCGGAGTCGATGCGCAATCGAAAGGGGAACAGCAAGTCACATTCAACCGCGATATTGCTCCCATCATTTTTCAATCGTGCGCGAGATGCCATCGTCCGGGGGAATCTGGACCATTTTCATTGCTTACCTATGATGATGTGAAAAAACATGCGCGACAAATTGCAGCGGTCACGCGAGATCGTTTCATGCCGCCGTGGCTGCCAGAACCGCAGAGTCTGAAATTCGCCGATGAAATGCGGCTTTCAGACGATGAGATTGCGACTATAAAAAAATGGGTAGACGCGGGCACGCCGGAAGGAAATCCGGCGGATTTGCCGACGCAGCCGAAGTGGGTAGAAGGCTGGCAATTGGGTCAGCCTGATCTTGTGCTCACCGCTGAAAAGCCTTACCAGTTGCCGCCGGGCGGCTCTGACATGTACTGGAATTTTATTTTGCCCGTGCCCATTGACCGCACGCGTTGGGTTAGGGCGGTCGAGATCCGGCCGGGAGATAAACGCTTCGTCCACCACGCGAATATTCTGGTCGACCGTCAGGAGAATTCGCGGCAGCGTGAGAAAACGCCGGGCGAGGGATTTGAGGGCATGGAGATCAAAATCGAATCGGAGGCGTTTGATCCCGACAGCCATTTTTTGTTTTGGAAGCCGGGCACGGTTCCTTACGTGGAACCGGACGGGATGGCGCTGCGCTTGGACAAAGGAACCGACCTTGTGCTGAACGTCCATCTGCAGCCGACTGGCAAACCGGAGACGATTCAGCCGACTATCGGGTTGTACTTTACTGATCAACCAGCCACGAAATTTCCCATGCTGCTGCAGTTGCAGAACGATTCCAAGCTTGATATTCCAGCAGGAGCAAATAATTTTCTAGTAAGCGATGAACTCACGCTTCCGATTGATGTGGATTTGCTTGCCATTTATCCACATGCGCATTATCTGGGCCAGGACATGCTAGCTACCGCGACTGTTGCCTGACGGCAGCACGAAAACTCTAATTCACATCGCGCAATGGAATTTGAATTGGCAGGCTGTGTACCGCTATGCGGAGCCGGTGGCGCTGCCCAAGGGAACTACCATCAGCATGCGGTATGTCTACGATAATTCGGAGGACAATGCGCTGAATCCCAATCACCCTCCCGAGCGGGTGCGCGGCGGGAATCGTTCAAAGGATGAGATGGCGCATCTGTGGCTGCAAGTGCTGCCGCGCAACTTTGACTCGCACGCGGGCGATCCGCGGATGTTGTTGCAGGAAGCGCTTGCGCGACACAATATCCGCAATAATCCCGAAGACTTTGCCGCGCATTACAATCTTGCATCCATGCTGCAGGCGCGCGGCGATACTGCTGACGCGCAGACGGAGTACGAGGCGGCGTTGCAGATTCGCCCCGAGGATGCAACTGCGAATAACGCGTTTGGCGCGGTGCTGCTCGCTTCGGGACAGGCTGGCCGCGCGATGCTCTACTTTCAGACTGCGACGCAGACTTCGCCTGACTATTTCGATGCGCACTACAACTTAGGAAATGCGCTGGCGTCCGCCGACGACTTCCGTGCAGCCGCGAGGGAATTCGCAGCGGCCGTTCGCATCAGGCCGGATGATGCTGATGCGCATGCAAACCTGGGCAGTGCGCTGGCTGAATTAGGGAACTTCGTCGAAGCTAAAGAACAGTTCGAACGCGCTCTCGAGATCAATCCGGCACATGCTCTGGCACGGGAGAATTTGCAACAATTGCAAAGCGCGATGGCCAACCACTAGTCTGAAGCGGCGATTTGCACTGGTTATTGAATGGGCCATTTTCTTCGACTTTTGCTGTGGGCGCTGTTGTGCGGAGCAACCACTTCGCGGGCTCAGACTGCAGGGGGCACGGCGAATTCTGGCTCCGCCGGATATGCGGGAGATCAAGCCTGCGCGAGCTGCCATTCATCTATTTACAATTCCTACGAGAAAACTTCCATGGGGCAGGCCAGTGGGCCTGCGATCAACAATTTTTTTCCTGCTGATTTTGTACATCAGAAATCCGGGGTGCACTATCGCATTTACTCCGATCAGGGGAAAGTCTGGCTCAGCTTTGAGCGTCCGAACGACGCAACTGTCCGTGGCAAGCGAGAGTTGCTCTATTACATTGGGTCCGGGCGTCGCGGACGAACTTATTTGTTTGCCGTGGACGGATTTTTGTTCGAGTCGCCGGTGAATTGGTATACAGACCGGCAGCGCTGGGACATGGCGCCCGCGTTTGGTAATGCCAGTGAAATGCCAATGAATCTGCCGGCTTTTGCCAGTTGTTTGCATTGCCACGTCAGCGGGATGCGGCCTCCATTTGCGGGAACAGAAAACCACTATCCGTCTCCGCCATTTTCCGAATCTGGAGTTACATGCGAACGATGCCACGGACCAGGAGCAGCGCACGTGAATGGCGGAGCCATCGTCAATCCAGCTAAGCTCGACGCGGCGCGCCGCGATGCGGTCTGCATGCAATGCCATCTCGAGGGCAAGGCTGCGATTGAGCGGCCCGGGCGGCACATCTATGACTTTCAGCCTGGGGAGCAGCTTTCGGACTACATCCGCTACTTTGTGTTTGCCGATCAGCAGGGTAGCGGACTGGGAGCAGTTAGCCAGTTCGAGGCGCTGGCACAAAGTGCCTGCAAGAAAAAATCCGGCGACGCTATGTCCTGCACCAGTTGTCATGATCCACACCGCGAGCCGTCCGCCGCCGAGCGCGTTGCTTACTACCGGCAGAAATGTCTGGCTTGCCACGGCGCGAAGTTTGGAAGCACGCATCACGTGGATCAGCCCGACTGTACTTCATGCCATATGCCTTCGTCGTTGAGTACGGACGTGGCCCACACTGAAGTGACGGATCATCGCATTCGGCGGCGGCCAGAGATCGCGCCGCAGTTATTGCAAGATAGAAGCGCGCAGGTAAATTTGCCGCGGCTGGTTCCGTTTCCTTCGCTGAAAAACGATGACGATGTGCGCGATCTTGCACTGGCATGGGAATCATTGGTCAACAGTGGCATGACGGCGGCCACTCAGGAGACTGAACGGCTGCTTGGTTCGGCCCTTGAAAAATCGCCGGGCGATCCGGTCCTGCTCTCAGCGTTGGGATATTCTGCCCAGAACAAAGGCGAACTGGATCGAGCACGGGACTTGTATCAAAGAGCGCTGGCCGCTGATCCTACCTTGATCGATGCGGCCACGAATCTGGGCGCGATCGAGGCAAATCGCGGGCATGTGCATGAAGCGCTCAAGCTTTGGCAAGACGCGTTCATGCGCGCTCCTGGCCAAAGCCGTATTGGGATGAATATTGCCCGGCTTTATTGCAACACCGTGCAGCCAGACAGTGCGCGGGATTATGTTCTGCGCGTGCTTGAATTCAATCCTGATCTGCCGGAAGCCAAGAATCTGCTACAACGGCTGAATTCCGGTTCCCGAAAATGCAAAGATTAGAAATATTTTCAAGCGTCCCCACTTCACAGCAGTAGCTAAGCGATGTAGGATTCGGCAATCATGGTTCGAACGCAGCGGACGATTTCTATTTGTATATCCCTTGTAGTTCTGCTTTGCCATCCGTTAGTCGAATGTTCTTCCGCGGCGAATTCCGCTGACGGCCTGACTGCCGTGCTGCAATATATCCACTCCGATTGGGACGTGCTGACACGTTCCATGACCCGTTGTGACAGCATCGTCGACCCGAAGTTGCCGGAGGCCGCGCTACTTTATCTGCCGGCAGATTTCGCCGAACCTGATTCGGTAAAACAGCTTGAAAAGGCATGCAGGGTGCGAGTTGAGCACTTGCCCATGGTCATCGAGCATCCGGGCGAATCCGGGGTGGAAGCAATCTCGCCGCAAGGGCTGCTATTTCTGCCAAACAGCTACGTCGTACCCGGGGGCCGTTTCAACGAAATGTATGGATGGGACAGTTACTTCATTATTCTCGGGCTGGTGCGCGACAAGCGAATCGATCTGGCGCGCGGAATAGTAGAGAATTTTTTCTTTGAAATCGAACACTATGGAACCGTGTTGAACGCTAACCGCACTTATTACCTGACGCGCTCGCAGCCGCCATTTCTCACTTCGATGATTATGGAGGTTTATAACGCGGAGAAGGCCGCCGGAAAGGAAGACAAGGAGTGGCTGGCCCGTGCCTACGATTTTGCATCCCGAGATCACGAAATGTGGATGCGCGATCCTCACT
This sequence comes from uncultured Acidobacteriota bacterium, assembly GCA_963716405.1. Lineage (GTDB taxonomy): Bacteria > Acidobacteriota > Terriglobia > Terriglobales > Acidobacteriaceae > JABDBE01. The sequence continues at coordinate 37,660 of CAVQTI010000002.1, forward strand.
TGGCAGGCTCGACCGGCCTTTCGCGCTATTACGATTTCGGCCACGGTCCAGCTCCCGAAAGCCTGCAGGATGAAACCGGACTTCGCCGTAAAGTTATTGGATATTTTCTTCTTCATCCTCAACTCGATCGAACTTATGTGGTTGCGGAGGACAGCAAGCAAAGTGCGCAGGAGGCGGCTGGACCCGATTACACGGTGGAAGTTTGCGATGTGGCGAGGACGATGGCGCATCCGGGATGCGACACCTCCAGCACGGTGCAGTTGAGCGCCGACTATTACAAGGGAGATCGCAGCATGCGCGAATCGGGGTTCGACATTTCGTTTCGCTTCGAACCCTATGGCGCAGCCACTCATCATTTCGCTCCGGTCTGCCTGAACAGTCTTCTTTACAAGACGGAAAAGGACCTGGAAGAAATCAGCCGATTACTTGGCAAGAACGCGGAATCTGCTCAATGGAAGCAACGGGCGGAGGACCGCAAACAGAGAATCAACAAATATCTTTGGGACGATCAGCGGGGATTGTTCTTCGACTACGACCTGCGCACGGGAACGAAATCGACTTACCAGTATGTGACTGCGTTTTATCCGCTGTGGGCGGGACTGGCAAGCCCGCAGCAAGCGCAGGCGGTGGCGCGAAATGTGAAACTCTTCGATCAGCCCGGCGGGCTGGTTACCAGCACCACCGATTCCGGCGGGCAGTGGGATTATCCTTACGGGTGGGCTCCTCTCGAATCGCTTGCCGTCGATGGGCTCCGACGCTACGGCAACACAGCTGACGCGGACAGAATTTCGTATAACTTTCTTTCTACCGTGAGCGACAATTTTCGGCGCGAAGGAACCATCCGCGAAAAATATGACGTGGTATCACGTTCTTCGGAGGCCCACGTCAGCGCTGGATATCAGGCCAACGTGGTCGGTTTTGGCTGGACCAATGGAGTTTTCCTCGAACTGTTGCAGCAACTGCCGAAGCAGATGGTCGATAAACTGGCGAGGGAACAGGACGCGTTGTCGTCTGGCCATTAGTAAGGCTGATTCGTCTCTACTCTAAGAAACTCTGTCATCCTGAGCGCAGCGGCTCGTGCGCGAAGCGCATGAGCTGCGTAGTCGAAGGATCTCGACGCCGTTGGCCATGCACAAACGATGCAAGGCGTTCTCGAGTAGAGCGCGGTGAGAATACCTTGCATCGCCTACGCAACTGGAGAAGGCCAGCAGGTCCTTCGACTCAGGATGACAGGTCGGGTGGGTTTACTTGCTGTTGTCGCGCTCTTGTAACTGCTCGGCTAATTTCAATTCTTTCTCAGCCTCTTCGTTTCGTCCCAGGTCGCGGTAGGCTTGGCCCAACAAATGATGAGTGATGGAATTATTCGGATCCATCGCCACCGCGCGCTGCAGGGCGCGCACGGCCAGATCGAACTCGCCTTTCTTCTCCAGAACTTTTCCCATCAGAATGTACGGGCCAGTGGATGTCGCATCGAGCCAGATGGAGCGCTGCAATAAACGTTCAGCGTCGTCGTACTTCTGAATGCGCGAATACGCATCCGCCAACTTGTAATACGTGGGCGCGTGGGCGGGATTGATGGCTTTTTCTTTTTCGAATTCGGCAATAGCTTCTTCGACTCGCGATTTGTATAGATACAACTCGCCCAGCAAAAAATGGGCGAGCGGAAGTTTGGGGTCGAGCGCGACGGCCTTTTGGGCGTACTCTTCCGCAATTGGATCAAATTCCTGCCGCAGTAGCATTCGCGCGGTGAATAAATAGCTGGCAGCGGAGTCTGCTGGCACGTCAAACATTCGCGCGAAGGCCTTGCGAGCTTGCGGGTAATTTTTCACCTGAATATAAGAGACGCCCAGGATGTAAGCCGCGTCCACATTCGCCAGTGGGTACCAGGTCTGCACTTTTTCCAGCTGTGGGATAGCATCGTTAGGGCGTCCGGCAAGGTAATACGAAAGGCCCAGAAGTTGCACGGCCTCATTGTCTTTCGGATTTTCCTCGGTCGCTTGTTTCAAGTAGCCGATAGCTTTCTGGAAATCGCCTTTCTTGTAATACGCCGCACCCAGTTGATGGGAAAGCCCTGGCAGCTTTGGATTCTGCACTTCAAGCGCTTGCAGTTGGGAAAGTGCTTCGTCGTACTTACCTTCTTCCAGGAGTTTGCGAGCGGCCTCGAAGATCGAAGCGGAAGTGGGCGAACCAGATTGTGTTTCTTGAGATGGATGCTGCGGCTGTGGCGCGATTTGTGACTGGGCAAGAATCCCGTACATGCTGATGCAGACGATCGTCGCCACGAGAGTTGCAATCCGGACCGGGGCTAACAACTGCGGCCTACCCGAAAATCCGGCATCATTCGACAAAATGGCAAAGTGAGAGACCAAATCGCTTCTCACGGTATTGAAGGACTGCAGCATAACACGTAACCTATCTTCACTGTGGTATTCGCAATCGCCGGAAGGCGCTTCCGCGCTCGATTTTGGCTTGTTGTCCTCATCGTACAGCTCAGCACATTCGTGTGGTCAAAGGCGCAGAAGACGGCCTCGGGCTCCGTCGCCGCTTATCAGCGCGGACAGGCGGCCATGGAAAAGGGTGATGCGGCTGGAGCACGCTCCGCTTTTCAACAGGCGATTAAACTTGATCCCCGCAACGCCGACGCGCAGAACGCCTTGGGACAGCTAATGCTTCAACAAGGCGATGTGGATGGTGCGATAGAACATTTTCGCGTCGTGACGCGGCTTCGGCCAGGGTTGGCAATTGCGCACGCCTATCTGGCGCAGGCACTTTCGGCCAAGGGTTCGCTCGATGAAGCCGCGCATGAATTGAGGATAGCGGTGCGCCTGGCGCCGCAGCAGGCTGACGCACATCTGGCGCTGGCGCGGGTGCTGAGCCAGCAACAAAAAACAGACGATGCCATCTCCGAGATGAAAAAAGCCGTGGCCCTGCAGCCTGCCCGAGCAGACTTGCACGATGACCTGGGGGTGCTGCTGGCTCAGCAGTTACAACTGCAGGATGCCGAGAAAGAATTCAGAGCGGCTCTGCACTCAGATCAAAAATATGAACCCGCTCAGATGCACCTTGGTGTTGCTTTGCTGAATGGAGGTGAGCGAGACGAAGGCATCGCTGCGCTCCAGCAAGCTGCTCAACTGGATCCCGAAGACGGCACCGCAAGATATTACCTGGGCACCGCACTCGAGGCAAAAGGGGACAATGAGGCTGCACTGCGGGCGTACGAACAAGCCGCGCAACTGACTCCGAATGTGGCTGTGGTGCAAACCCGGTTCGGCTTGCTGCTGCAGCGTTCGGGCGACCCGGAGAAAGCTGCGACCGCATTCGCGAAAGTCGCTGAACTCAGTCCCAATGATCCTGAGGCGCATAACAACCTGGGTCTCGCATTGATGCAATACGGTCAGGGCGATGCTGCAATCAAGGAGTTTCAGATCGCGTTAAAACTGCATCCCGAGGACACGGGAATCCGCGGAAATCTAGGGCTTGCGTATTTGCAGAAGTCTGATTTCGACGCAGCCGCACGAGAATTGCGTCAGGCATTAATTATCTCGCCCAATCAGGCTCATCTCCACTATGACTTGGCGGTAGCGTTAAAGCTAAAAGACGATTTGGCGGGCGCCATCGCAGAATTGAAGGAAGCAATCCGCCTCGATCCTGGCTTGGCGGATGCTTATTACACTTATGGCGTCACGCTCTGGCAAAGTGGCGATTTCGCGGCGGCAGTGGAACGCCTGCAAGATGCCATCCGCACGAAACCCGATTATGCCGAGGCTTATTACACCTTAGGTACGGTGTTCAAACAAATGGGCAAACTGCCGGAAGCCGCCAGCGCGCTTCGCGAAGCCCTACGTTTGCAACCAGACTTTGCCGGAGCGCATACCACGCTCGCCGCCGTACTGCGTCAACTCGGCGATAGTCAGGGAGCGTCCGCTGAGAGCAAAGCTGGCGCGGAGATCAGCCGGCAGAAAACCAGTCTTCAAGCCGCTACCTTTACCACCAACTCGGGACGGCGTCTTCTTGAGGCCGGAGATCTGGAGGGCGCTTTATCCCAGTTCCGTTCCGCTATCAATTCCCAGCCGAACTACGCTCCCGCCCATTACCAGCTCGCTTTAGCGCTGAAAAGAAAAGGTGACAAGGCAGGTGCTCAGGCCGAATTGCAAAAGGCTGCGGAGTTGGACCCGCATTTTAAGTCGTCAACCGAATGACGCTCTACGATCCAGTTTTGCGCAGGGTTACCAGTTCCATGGCTACCGGCACGCCGCGCGTGACTTTCACTCGCAAAACGGCTTCGAACGGCTTCAAATCCTCGGGCTTCGAAACGCCGAGCCTTTGCAGTAAATCCTGCAACGATTGCGGCGTGCAAATGTACTCGACTGCGGCTTGAGTGCCAATAGTGGTCGTTCCCGCCAAGATCATTACCGACTGCGAGGGGTTTCCCTCTCGCACGCGAGCGATCACGGAATACTCCTCGGTGAGAGGTTGGTTGGAAGGACTGGCCAGAAACGTAGTCGGCTCACCCGCTTGGGGATGCATGTTGAGTATCGCCAAATCTCCTTTTCGCGGGCCGGATGCGAGCCGCTGGAAAATGAATTCCCGAGTGTTAGGAATATCCCGTAGCGGCAGATTTTCCGCAGGCGAACCGAGGAAGATCAAATTGTTGTTCTTGGCATCGTCCAGCGAAAGCAGACTTGCTCGCTTCACCAGGATCGGCCGGGCCAGCTGCGCGAAGACATTATCAAGCGCGTGAACGGCCAACACTTCGCCGACACCGGTGTAATGGTCGAGAATCAAGCTGCGTGAATCGCGTTTCGGATCGAAGTAACGCATTCCCGTCTCTGGCCGGCCCACAAAAGCACCGTTGCTGAAGATGACCCAAGGTTCTTGCGGTCCAGAGAGAAAACTTCCCCAGAAAATTCGAAATGCGGCAGGCACGGTCTCCGCATGATTGGCGGTCGCTTCGGCGGAAGTGCGATTTGCGACCATAGTAAAAATGACCCCTATCGCCGCCGCCAGGAGAACCACGAGCACAAGCGCAGTGGTGACCCACTTCCGGTTGGCTGATTGCCGCCGTTCTCTGCTCAAGGGCGCAACCGAAAGCCCCGTCTGGGATCCCGGAGTGCGATGATGGAAGGTAAGCAGATACCCGCCCTTCGGCAGGTCAACCAGAATTGGATCCGCTGCGCCTTCCGAACCGTAGTATTCCGATAGCTTCAGGCGAAGGCGTCCGGCCTGAACCCGGATCGTCGAATCCAATTGGGGATCAAAATCGGGGGGACGATGAAAAACTTCAGTCGCAATCTCGTATTCCTTAAGCGGAACGCCGGCACGAGTCAAGGCATGCGTGGCCAAATAACGCAGGAGCTTGCACAAGGATTCGGAGCCGTGAAGGGTATGGCTGCCCGCTAACCTGTCGATCTGCTCCAGGTATTGGTCCCGATCCGCTAGATGGGCCCGATTTACAGCCATGTAACATTACAGTAACAAGATGTGTATCTCGCTGCAAGCCTAGAATTTATCGGCATGTCACTGTATCAAACCTGTTGAAACTTATTTCTTCGCCGGTGGTAGTGTTTTTGTACTACTGCGTCAAGTTGAGCGGACGGGTGTGTTCGTCTATCTAAATGCAGCTCACTTCACTCACCGGGATTAAGCAGCAGTTCTGTGCCGTCTCCAAGCTGTTTGTGCGCAAGCCTGCACTGACTCCAAATTGCTAGCGCGGGAGGAATGTAATGCGAAAGTCGTTCGTTTCCGGTCTTGCGGTGCTCTCAATTTTGTTTGTCGTATGGGTTCCAGCGGCTCCGGCCCAAGCCGTTTTCGGAAGCATATTTGGCACCGTCACCGATCCCAGCGGCGCTGCTGTTCCCAACGCGAAGGTAACCGTCACGGACGTCGCCAAGGGGACCACCGACGAAGCGACTACTAACGAGAGTGGCAACTACTCCGTCACGCACCTGATCCCGGATACGTACAAAGTACGAATCGAGGGCCCGGGCTTCAAGACGATTGAGCAGGACAATGTCACCGTTTCTGCGGACGCCGCCGCCCGCGTTGACGGGCAATTCCAAGTTGGCTCCGCAGCCGAATCTGTCGAAGTCACTAGCGAAGCTCCGCAGTTGAAAACCGACCGGGCTGACGTTTCCATCGAGTTCAATCAGAAGTACGTCGAAGACTTGCCCATCATGAATCGCAACTTCACGTCGTTCGAGTTGCTATCTCCGGGCACGCAGAAAATGGTGGGATGGAGCCACGCCGTAACCGAAAACCCGCAAGGCAGCCAGCAGATCTTTGTGAATGGGCAGCACTTCAGCGGCACGGCGTACGAGTTGGACGGAACCGACAATCAGGATCCGATTTTGGGGATTATCGTCGTAAACCCCAATCTGGACGCGATCCAAGAAACGAAAGTGACACTGCAAAATTACGACGCCGAGTTTGGCAAGGCGCTCGGAGGCGTAGTCACGGTGCAGACCAAGTCCGGCAGCAATGACATTCACGGTGATGGCTTCTGGTTTCGGCGAACCGACGCTACCGCCGCCCGCAATCCGTTTACGCAATTTGCGCCGAATCCCATCACCGGCAAATTTATCCCCTCTGACAAATGGCAGCAGTTCGGTGGGACACTTGGCGGACCTATTATCAAGAACAAACTATTCTTCTTTGGCGATTACCAAGGCACAAGAGAAACCAACGGAACCACGAACCTGCTCACCGTACCGACTGCGTTGATGGCTCAAAGTTGCAACCCGAAGACCAATACCACCGGCTTCTGTGATTTGGGCGAATACCTGACGAGCGCGGAGAATGGCGGCGGCCAAGCGTACAATCCATCGAGCGGCAATGCCCAAGGTTCAGGCCGAACGGCATACCCGCTGAACCACATTCCGATCGGTCAGATTTCTGGCCCGTCCGCAGCAATCCTGGCGTTGTTCCCCGCTCCGAATAACGGCGCGGGTATCAGCAACAATTACATTGCTTCAGGCTCCGGTTCATACAGCCAAAACAGCTTCGACACTCGCATTGATTTCAATGCTGCTCCCACGGTCCAAGTGTTCGGGCGCTTTAGCTTCGACCACTTCAACGTCCTGGGCTCTGGCTCCTACGGAGCATTGGGCGGCGTAGGTTTTGGTCCGGGCGGATTGGCGGGCGGTTCTAATACGCACAACTACAGCGTTGCTGGCGGGCTCACCAAAACATTCACTTCCACTCTCCTGGCAGACTTCCGCTTTGGATACTTCAAGTACAACCCGAGTACCTTTAAGCCGGATGCGGGCACGACGCCGATGACGAGCTTCGGCATTCCCAATGCCAACTTGACTGGGCCGCAAGCCGCCTTCACTTCTGGTCTCGGCGGATTCCTGCTCAATCAGACTGTATCCAGTTCGTCGGCGAACACCGGCGCCTTTAGCAACCCGACCGTAAGCTGGGGAGACGGCTTGGGAGTCGGCCGCTGCAATTGCCCGCTTTTGGAGAGTGAGCAGCAATTCCAGTGGGTCACCAACTGGACGAAAATCAAAGGCAACCACCAATTCAAGTTTGGCGCTGATATCCGCTATGCAATGAATCTGCGTGTGCCGAGCGATGCGAATCGCGCCGGCGATTACACGTTCGACTATCGCACCACGTCAAACGGCGGCGGCGGTGGACTCGATTGGGCGACCTTCCTGCTCGGCGATGTCACTCAGATGAGCCGATACGTCAGCCCTACGGTCACCGCCGCGGAGCGCCAGCATCGCATGTTTTACTACGGGCAGGACACTTGGCGAGTGACCCCAAAGCTCACGCTGAATTACGGACTTCGTTGGGAAGTGTACTTCCCCGAATACGTCAACGGCAAAGGCAACGGCGGATTTGCCAATCTCGTGCAGGGTCTTGACCGGGTTGCTGGATATGGCCCCTATGGTTTAAACGGGAACATCGCCAACGATTGGCATTATTTCGCGCCGCGCGTCGGGATTGCCTACCAATTGACCGAAAAGACAGTCCTGCGCATGGGGTATGGCCGCAGTTATGACATGGGGGTGTTCGGCTCGAACTTCGGGCACACCGTGACCCAGACGCTTCCCGTACTTGCCGCTCAGTTGGCTGTCGGCCAGAATCAGGAGATACCGGCCTTTAATCTCGCGCAAGGACCACCGCCATTTAATTTCCCGACGATACCGTCAAGCGGCGTGCTGCCTGTCGCAGGGCCAGCCTGTTATCAGAAGGCGCTCACCGATCCTGTAACGGGCAACAACGACCAGTTGTGCGTACAGCCGCACATCCGACCCACATTCCAGCGTTTGCCTGAGCTCGATGCTTGGAATTTAACTGTGCAACATCAGATCAACCACACCACCAGCATAGAAATAGCCTACATTGGCAACAAAGGGACGCACGTGTTCGCGGGCGATGGCCCGACCTACAACATAAATAATCCCGCCATTGGCCCAGGAACCACCGTCGGGACTGCCTTTGTCCCGGTTACGCCCCAGCTGTACCGGCGGCCGCTGTATAACAAATTCACCTACCCCGGGTATGCGGACCCAACCAATACACTGGCGAATTTTCCCAATGCACCGGGAATCGTCCCCGGCGTTTTACAGTGCTGCTCGACCGATCAAAACAATTACTTGGGCAATGACGCCAGCAGTAACTACAATGCGGCGCAAGTAGAGGTGACGAAGCGCTTCTCGCATGGATTCCAATTTCTCTCGCACTACACTTTTGCTCACGCCTACAAGTACGACAGCAACTACTATGCCGATTCACCGGGACTAGCGTACGGACCTGACGATGAGGTTCGCAATCACGTCTGGGTAAACAATCTGGTTTATGAACTTCCGTTTGGCAGAGGGAAACCTTTTGGCGGTGCGGCTAACGGAGTAGAAAATGTGTTCATCGGCGGCTGGCAGATTTCTGGAACCACCACGTGGGCCAGCGGCTTGCCGTGGACCCCGAGTTATGGAGAATGCGGCGGCGAAGAGGATGTGGGCATTTGTCGGCCTGACAAGGGAAGCGGCACCTTCCACGTGGGCGCAGGCTCATATAATCCGGTCACACACCAGGTACCTTTCTTTACTCCGATACCTAACATTGTTACCAATCCGGGCGGTCCCTTCAGTGATCCTGGAGCAGGGAATTTGGGGAACATCGGCGTTTACAGCTACCGCGGTCCCCGCGCCTTCTTCAGCGACGCGGCGATCCTGAAAAACTTCCGGCTGACTGAACGCTTCCGGCTGCAATTCCGCATGGATGCCTTCAACGTGTTCAATCACCCAGTTTTGGGTTGGAACAACAACCAGGGTGGGACTGGCACCTGTATCGACTGTGCCAAAAATGGCCAGATCACGAACATCGAAGCGGACTCTTCTCCTGGTTCAGCCACCGGTATGCGCCAGCTTGAGTTCGCGCTGAAATTGATTTTCTAGGTTCTAGCGTCCGGCACTAACAGAGTCAGTGCGTCGGGGAGGACGGATATCTTCGCGGGCAACGTGCCTAAGAGTTCTCCGTCAGCTTCCACGAAGATGCGAGGGCTCGAAGCCGAAGATGACGGTAAATTGCGGCAAATTGCGTCGGTGCCGTGCACCAATTCGATTCCAGGGACTTTCCAATTAGTGGCGAAGAGTCCGCGCAGTACATAGCGTAAATACGCGAGCCGGCTGCGCGTATGAAAGAGAACGAAGCGAAGATCATCGCGTTCGAGCGATGCACCGGGAGCAAGCTGGCGCAGAACTCCGCCAAAATTGGCGATGCGGACCGCCAGTAGCTGAGACACTTCTGCCTGTTCTCCCGCGATCTCTACCAAGAAATTTTCCATCTTGTGGGTCAGCCACAGGCGGGTTGCTTTCGCGCAATACGCTGCCATTCCCAGGCGTCGTTTTATTAGCGGGTCGAGTTTGTAGAAGAGGTGTGCATCGACCCCGATCCCTACCGTGACAGTAAAATATCGCTGCCCTTCTTTTCCCATTAAATCCTGGTAAGTCAGTCGGCCGACGGCGATGCGGCGAGGCTTCGCCATCAGCGCAGCCCGCGCAGCGCCAGCTGGAGAAAGCGGCAGCTTCAGATCATGGGCCAGCGAGTTGGCAGTACCCAGCGGAATGATGCCCAGGGCCGTCTGGCTGCCCACCAGCCCCTGCAATACGTCGTGAACAGTGCCATCGCCGCCGCAGGCAAATACGGTGTCGCACCCTTCGGCGATGGCGTGTTTAGTCTGGTCGGTCGCATCCGATGCGGCGCGGGTGGGAGCGGCGGAAGCTTCAATCCCGGCACTCTTCAGGACGGATAGCGCTTCCTCTATGTCGGCCTGACGGCGCTCGTGGCCGCGGCCGGAAAGCGGGTTGTAGAGCAGGATTGCTTTGCGCATGGAGGAGTCTGAATTGCTCCTGCACGGGCGAGGACGCCCGCGCCTACACACGATCACAGACGGGTCTACACGCCTGATTGCGTAAACGTAATGTAGCAGATTCACTCTGGTGACTTCTTTCCGGCGTCGAGCTTTGCTCAACTGGACAGCCGGTGGCGGCTATCCGCACGCACTTCTCGCCTATAATCTTTTTCGATGAAAAAAGATCTGGAAAAGAAGATCGAAGGGTTGCGCGATCAGATCCGGCATCACGAGTATCGATATTTTGTGCTCGATGATCCCGAGATCAGCGATGCCGAGTTCGATCAACTGATGATCCAGTTGAAGAAGCTTGAGGCCGAGCATCCCGAGCTGATCACGCCCGATTCTCCGACACAACGGGTTGGCGGGAAACCGCGCGAAGGGGTGGTCAAGGCACGCCATTCGTCGCCCATGCTATCTCTCGATAACACCTATAGCGTGGACGAGTTGCGTAGCTGGGAGCGTCGGGTTCACGAACTCAGCGGACACAAGGACATCGAATATGCTTGCGAACTGAAGCTGGATGGCATGTCGCTGGCTTTGCAATATGAGGATGGGCGGCTGGTGCGGGGCATTACGCGCGGCGATGGCGTCGTTGGTGAAGACGTAACGCTGAATGTGCGAACGGTGCGTTCGATTCCGCTTTCAATTCCCAAAGAAAAACTTAAGGCGGCGGGCATTCCACCAGATTTTGAAGTGCGTGGAGAAATGCTGATGCCCTTGGCAGCGTTCAGGAAAATGAACCAGCAGCGCGAGGAGCAGGGTCTGTCATTGTTTGCCAACCCGCGAAACGCAACTGCCGGAACCGTTCGTCAACTTGAGCCCAGCATCACTGCGCAACGGCGGCTCGATTATTTTGCCTACATGCTGCTGAAAGATGGACGCACGATTTTCGACCGGCACTGGAAGACCCTGGACGCTCTGGATGCAGCTGGCTTCAAGGTTAATCCCAGCCGCAAGCTGGCGAGAAGTTTCGACGAGGTTTGGGGTTCATCGAGCAGGAAGAAACGAAGCGCGAGAAACTTCCCTACGAAATTGATGGCATTGTGGTGAAGGTGGATCGAACGGCGTTACAGGAGGAACTCGGGTATACGGGCAAAGCGCCGCGCTGGGCGATAGCGTACAAATATGCCGCGCGGGCCGGCATTACGCAGATTGAAGACATTCGTGTGCAGGTCGGCCGGACAGGAAAATTAACTCCTGTAGCGGTGCTGAAGCCGGTACCGATTGGTGGCACCACCGTCAGCCGAGCCACGTCTGCACAATCTGGATGAGATCGAACGCTCGGAAGTGAAGATCGACGATTGGGTTGAGGTCGAGCGCGGCGGCGATGTCATCCCCAAGGTTACTCGCGTCGTGGATGGATGATAAAGATCACCCGCGCGGTAAGAAGACATTCCACATGCCGGACACGTGTCCAGTATGCGGCGGCCAGGTGATTCGCAGCCGAAGGCGAAGTGGATCTATCGCTGCGTGAACGCCAACTGTCCGGCTAAGCTGCGCGAGACTATTCTGCACTTCGCATCGCGCGGGGTGATGAACATCGATGGCATGGGTGAGGCGTTGGTAAATCAGCTCACCGATCGCGGTCTGGTGAAGAACGTCGCGGACATTTATAAGCTGACCAAACAGGATCTCTTATCGCTCGAACGCATGGGCGAAAAGTCGGCGCAGAACATTCTTCGGGAAATCGAGGCTTCGAAAAAGCTGCCCCTCGAACGTGTGATCTATGGCCTTGGCATTCGCTTTGTAGGCGAGCGCACCGCGCAATTTTTGGCCGAGGAACTTGGGTCGATGGACGCGCTTATGGACGCGGGCCAGGAAGAGCTTCAACAGGTCAACGAGGTGGGGCCACGAATCGCGGAAAGTATTGCGGAGTTTTTTCAGGAACCGCGAAATCGTGAGCTGATTGAGCGGCTGCGCCAAGCCGGCTTGACTTTCAAAGGAATCAGAAAAGAACGCGGTACGAAATTCGCAGGCAAGACTTTCGTGCTGACCGGCACGCTCAGCTGTTCCACGAGACCAGGTAAAGAAAACGATTGAAGCGGCCGGGGGACGCGTATCGGGCTCCGTCAGCAAGAAAACTGACTATGTGATCGCAGGAACCGATGCGGGATCCAAACTCGACAAAGCGAAAGAGCTGGGAGTAACCGTCATTGGGGAAAAAGATCTGGCGGACTTAATCGAAGACTGATGGCGCAATACCTCGTGGCATTTCTCTTTTACTCTTTGCAAAACCTTACAAACTCTTGACATCCTTGTGACAACCGCAGCCGTGGATAGGCTATCTTTGCTCACCAGTTGTCCTTCCTCGGGGGAGCGAAATGACAACACCTTTTCGCGCGAACACGGTTTTTTGGAGATGCGCATGGGCGCATAGGGAGCATCGCGGCATCTGAGGTGTCGCGATTGTGCGCTCCTTGCGTTTACCGGCGATCATCCTGAGCGAGGATTTCTTGCCCTTCGAAAGCCTTTGCTCAGGATGGTACCGGCGATTCGAGCGCCGCTTTAATTCTCTTGTAGGTGACGTCGAGGCTTTCCGGCAGTATCCGTGTCTCCCCAACCACGGAAATAAAATTCGCGTCAGCTATCCAGCGTGGCAGTACGTGCATGTGGATGTGACTGGCAACGCCCGCCCCAGCAGCCTTGCCGATATTCATCCCAAGGTTCACGCCATCGGGAGTGTATAAGTGCCGCAGCACGCATTCGATTTTCTGCGACAAATCCATCATTTCGTGCGCTGTTTCGGCTGGCAGCTTCTGCAATTCATCAAGATGTGAAAAAGGCACGACCATGACATGTCCAGGCGTGTAGGGGAAAGTGTTAAGGATGATGAAGCAGCTTTCGCCGCGGTGGACGATGCGCGCCTTCTCATCGTCACCAAGCTTTGGAAGATCGCAGAAAATGCAGCCGGAAGTTTTGGGGCCTGCGACAAATGCGTAACGCCATGGGGTCCAGAGATAATCCATCGCAGGGCAGAGTAGCAGATAGCGGCGAGTTTCGGAATGTGTAGTTAACCGGCACGGGCATGACGCCCGCGCCTACACGGCCACGCCCACACCTAGGGCGTGTTGGAACGCATCTCGGTGAGGCGAGCGCTTACCGCTTCCGATTTTCTATGGCGGGCGATGAGAACCTGTTGTAATAATTCCCAATCATTCGCGACATCGCGCTCTGAGGCCTTCGGAGATCCGCCGTTGCGTAGTTCTTCCCGCAGCCGGGCGATCAGCATGGACGCTACCAACTCGGGGGGAGCCGAAGTTCGCAGGACATTGCTTCGTGAAACTCCGAGATCGACCGTTCCCTCACCCAGCTTTACTTCGAGCACTGGATTGCCTGAGTCGTCCAAATGCGCCACGGCAGCCGCCTCCACTTGCTGCCAGGTAGCTGCAGTCGCATTGTCTTCCGCGAGTGGCCGCTCCAGAGATTTCAACCAATTTTGATATAAGCGCCGCTGTGCGGCTGCGAGTGGGGGCTCCAAATCCCGGCCCGGCTCGAACACCATTGCATTGCGCGCGGGGTTGAAACGCTCAGGCCCCACGGCGGCAATGACGAGGCAACTGGTCAGAATCGGATGTACAAAAAGCAACGGGACGGTGTACTTTTTCTTTCTGAGTATAGATTCGGCGACGCCGTGTACCGGCGCGCTTCGTCGGATGGTGCCGGGAACTTGCGGAATCACGAAGCTGGACAAATGCAGCTCCGGATGCCGCTCACCGAAGTGGACGTATAATTTTGCAATGTGCTTCGGAGTGGTGACGCCGAGATCGCCGATCACATTACGATGAAGGGTTTTCGGATAGTAAAAGTTGATCAGGTCGCGGGCAAAGTCCGCACAGTTGTGGGTTACCAGATTGAAGCGCTTTTGGTTCGGGTCCGAATTGAACTTTCGAATTAGTCTGTCGTCCTGTTCGTCAGTAGTGTCCAACTGAAAAGCGTAGATAGTTCGGCGGTATCCAGCCCCGATCAATTCCGGCCAACGGGTGGCTGGGGCTTCGCCCTCCGGACCGTCCGGCGCAATGGCTTCAAGATGATCACGTCGATATTGATCTCTGAGAAAATCGACGAGCTTGGGATCCGCAGACAGAGGAACATTCTCCGCTTTGTCGACCGCGTACAGATAAGGGATGAGCGGAATCGCGATCCAATCGTGTCCTGCAATGCCATCGTAACGGCTGATGACCGCACCGAGTTCTCCCGGTGCGCAACGACGCAGTATGATCGGTGACTCGGCACAAATCCGGGAAAGATAGACGGCTGCATGCCCGGTTCCACCGTAGGTCCCGTCATAGCTGTATGGTTCTTCCAGCAGAAGCGTGACACCGGCATACGCCTGCGATCCCACACTTAAGAGGAATAAAAACACAGCCGCCAATTTCAGGCGCGTCATCATAATCAAAGCTCTACAAATACAAACACAACTGCCGGCGATTTGATGCGGTTGAGGACGTTCAGGTTAGTCGCAGTATATAAGCTGATTTGGTGAAATCTTAGTAACGAAAGAGGTTGCACTTTATGGACTCTCGGAGAATATCTTTCTGCAGGAACCCCTCGAAAACGAATCACTGGCACCGCTTTTTAGCGGCATTTTCATGAATCCCAATTATTCTGTGTTTGGGGTTTGACACTGTTTGCGAGCGGTTGCTATAGTCGAGAGGTTCCCTTTTGGACGCGGGTTCGCTTTTTGGAAACGTCCGACCGCTGGGATTGTTCAGGTCCGTCCGCCAGGACGGGCTCCACACAACCTAAGACTCACGCCAGCTGTCCTGAAGCATTCCCGCATCCTTCGCGCACGCGCGAGTACAGCAGAGAGGCGATAAACCTTGTTCGACGACAACACTCCCCACAACCCAGAATCATCCACCTCAACTATGACTGAAAACCCTGAGTCCGCGCCGGAAATATCAACGCCCGAGACTTCCGCTCCCGAGCCACAGCTCCAGGCCGAGACTCAAACCGACCCACAAGAAGAAAAGCCCAGCGCTGCCGCTGCCGAGGATTTCGCTTCAGCTTTGGAAAATTTCACGACGGAAAGCGAAGAAGCCGTCCGCGAGGACAAAGTTCTTAAAGGCACGGTGCTCAAGCTCACCGCCACGCACGTGGTGGTCGACATCGGCGCCAAGTCCGAGGGCATGTTGCCTTTGTCCGAAGTGCTGGATTTCGAGGGCAAGCCCAGGTTCCAGCCCGGTGACGAAATCGACGTCATGCGCGATAAGGGCGAGACCGAGGAAGGCTACATCAATCTCTCGCACCAGAAGGCGCAGAAGCTGCGCGCCTGGGACGAGATTGAGAAAGCCTACAACGAAAAGCGGGCCATTCGCGCGACAGTAGTGGAACGTATCAAGGGTGGTCTCACCGTCGACATTATGGGCGCCAGTGCATTTCTTCCCGGCTCCCAGGCCGACCTGCGTCCGGCGCGCAATCTGGATGCCGTGAAGGGCAAGACGCTCGAAGTTGCCATCATTAAGCTGAACAAGAAACGCGGCAATATTGTCGTGTCACGCAAGCAGGTGCTGGAAGGCGAGCAAAGTGAAAAGCGGTCCAAGACTCTCGAACACCTTGAGGAAGGCTCGATCCTTACCGGCGTGGTGAAGAATCTTACCGACTACGGTGCCTTTGTCGATCTCGGCGGTATCGATGGCCTGCTGCACATTACCGACATGTCCTGGGGGCGCCTCACACATCCCCGCGACCTGGTGAATGTGGGCGATCAGATTCAAGTCAAGGTGCTGAAGTTCGACAAGGATAAACAGCGCGTATCGCTGGGCTTCAAGCAGCTGACTCCGGACCCGTGGCTGGACGCCGAACATCGCTATCCTGTCGGCGCACACGTGGGCGGACGCGTTATCAGCGTAACTGATTACGGCGCATTTGTTGAGTTGGAGCAGGGCATCGAAGGATTAGTGCACGTTAGCGAAATGACGTGGTCGAAACGCATGAAGCATCCTTCGAAACTGGTAAACGTCGGCGATCACGTGGACTGTGTAGTATTGAACGTGCACCCACAAGAGCGCCGGATTTCGCTGGGCATGCGGCAGCTAGCAACCAACCCGTGGGACGCTCTGCACGAGAAGTATCCGGTGGGCGCAACGGTCGAAGGCCGGGTGCGAAACCTGACCGACTTCGGCGCGTTTATCGAAATCGAAGATGGCATCGACGGCTTGGTCCACGTCAGCAATTTGAGCTGGACGAAGCGCGTCAAGCATCCGTCCGAGATTTTGAAGAAGGGTGATCGGCTGAAAGCGGTTGTGTTGGCAATCGAACCTGACAAGCGGCGGCTTTCGTTGGGGGTGAAGCAGCTTCAGCCAGATGTGTGGGAGAGCTTCTTCAGCCAGCACAAAGTGGGCGATGTGCTGCACGGAAAAGTCCTGCGCGTGGCCAGTTTCGGCGCGTTCGTGGAAATCGCGGAAGGCGTCGAGGGCCTGTGCCACAATTCCGAGGCAGTGGATGCCAATGGCCAGCCCTTGACTCTCGAACCCGGACAGGAGCACGACTTCAAAATCATCAAAATGAATCAGGAAGAAAAGAAAGTCGGACTCAGCATCAAAGCCGTCGGCGAAGAAGCTTCGCGTACCGAAGTGGAAGCCTATAAACATCCAGTGTCGAGCACGGGTGGTTCAACGATCGGTGAATTGATGTCGTGGAAGCGCGCGGGGAGCGAGAACAACTAGTCAGCTTGTGTAGAGCGGACACTCTTGTCCGCTTTTTGACCAGGAGTCCCGCTAAAGGCGGCGGACAGGAGTGTCCGCCCGACATAGGGTTCCTACCGCAGCAGCCCGAATACCCCCACGTCATTCGTCGTACCCACGTACACCTTACCGTTCGTAATCATAGGCGTAATAAACTTATTCCCCGTGCCGAATCGATCTCTTCCACCTGCTGCCTGATTGCTGTTGTACAACTCGCGCGAAAGATTGGTTGCATCGTAAGCATGTAGAACGGCCACGCTGCCGTTCTCTGCGGCCCACAAGATTGCATTGCTTGTTCGACTGGCGGAGATGCTCGGGGTTGCACCGGGATATCCAAAAGCATTGCCCGTTTGCGAAGTCGGCGTGAAAGAAAGCTGCGCGTTGCTGATGGCAAAAGCCTTGATGTTGTCCCCTACCGCTCCGTAATAAACCGTATTGTTGAAATATGCTGGCATAGAAAATATCGAACCTGACAGCGCGCCCTGGATCTCCTGGTAGAGGTGGTTCGCGTTCGGATTAAATTTTCCCATCACATCCCGGTCGACTACATAAATGTTCGAGTCCTTGCCCGCTCCGACCGCGAGGTGGTGTGTGTGACCCAAGCCGTCGGTGAGATCGGGCAGCACCAGTGCTCCGCCCGACCCAAGATCCTCATCTGAATCGTTTTCCGTGCCTTGATTGAACATTTCAAAGTAGTCAGCCACCGACAGTTGACTCATTGGCAGTTGAGATTTTAAGAAAAGCATTTCCGAAATCGCCCTGGCTTGGAAAATCATTCGCATTAAGAGTGGAGTCAAAAGTGCCGTTGGCGTCGAGCAAGAAAATATTTCCCGAAGTGTCGGCAGCAAGCCCGGCGCCGCTCATCCAGATGGAACCTTCATTGCCGTTCGGCGTGAGGTTCAGAACGCTAACCTGCGCCAGCGTTGTTTGATTGAATCCCATGATCCAGCCGGTGTATGGCCGAATATCGCAATGCGATGTCCATGCCGTGTATACCACGCCGTTCAGCAAGAGCAGGCCCGCTCGCTCTGCGTACTGCCCGGGAGCAAACACGACGTTCCCTCCAGAACTGTTGTCGCCGGTTCCCGGAAAAGACGCCTGGATGTTTTGCGGGCCGCTAAACTCTTCCGCACCGGTAGTCACGTCCAAGGCATGCAGTCGCTGGTGATAATTCCCGGCTCCGTCCTTGGACATCGCGACCACATAGATCGTCCCGTTCGGCCCGGCTTTTGGATCGATGACAGGAGTCGAAGTGACCCCGATCTCTGGCACTATCTGGCCGCAGCCATGATTATCACTGGTGGTTTCGCCAGCGGCCAGGGTCGAGACCTGCCAGAGCATCGAACCGCTATCGGCATCGAAACCGTATACGCTGCCATGCTCCGTTGCGACATACAGAACATTGTGTGCCCCGTTGTTGGGAATGCTTACCTTCGCGAGATAAAGCGGCTGAGCGTCCACTTTTCCATCGACCGCGATGACAAACAGTTTGCCGAAACTGGAAGAGTTAACGTTGGCAGGAGTGAGAGTCGTTTCGGTAAGATTCTGTCCGCTGCGGGCGTTGTCGTTGTGATACGTGGTCACGTTGGTTCCGGATGTGCCGGGCGGCGGCAGGGGTGGCGGCTGCGATGTCTTTTGCGAGTTATTGTTGCATTTGGCCAGGAGCAAACAAATAAACGCGATCGAGAAAACTGGGCCGAGATACCGAAACGAATGCAATTTCATCCTTCGAAGTTCTTAAGAATCACATTAGCCGCTGAAAGGGCCCGTCTTACGCAGATTAAATCACAGCCGCAGGATAGCGTTGTCAAGCACTCAGGCGATTGTGAGACTGGGCGTGGGATTCTTCACTTGGCATCGATCCGCAAAATGATGTTCACGGTCTTGCGGTCGTCGAATTGGCTTACTGTTTTGGTATCGCTCTTTTGCCCTTTGAACTGCGCGTAGACCTCGTAGTCGATGTTCGGAGAGAGTTCCGGGAAGTGGTAGGCGCCATCGCTTCCGATGATGTAACTTTTCACCGCTCTGGTGCGAGTATTGGCGAGGTAGACCACAGCATCGG
Organism: uncultured Acidobacteriota bacterium; assembly: GCA_963716405.1. GTDB lineage: Bacteria > Acidobacteriota > Terriglobia > Terriglobales > Acidobacteriaceae > JABDBE01. The sequence continues at coordinate 56,768 of CAVQTI010000002.1, forward strand.
GTAGCGGATTATCGTGATGATCGAGCACCTTGCCGGTCAGCATACGGCCGGCATTTTCCTTGTCCTTATCTTTATCTTTCGCGTGGGCAGTCGCGACCGCAACGCAGCCGAGAAGCACCAGCGAGACTAGAACTTGGTATCTTCTCATGGGTTCCTCACTCTTAGCTTACCGGAAACTATTCTTTTATTTGAGATGCAGGCCTGTGTCCACGCGCTCATCGCCGTCGATATGCAATTTCACAGCTTCGGCTTGCAAGCGTTTGCCGCTGGCCGATTTGTAACCTTTGGTATCTGCCCAGATTACATAATCCTGGTTGCCCGGCGGAACGTGCTGGGCGAATTCGCCATTATGATCGGAATATAACTCCCAGCGGGCTTTCTTTTCATTCTCGCGTCGAATTTTGACCTTTACTCCATAAACCGGATGATCGTCAGGCCCCCATACCGTTCCGAAAATTACAGCATAGGGCTTGTCATGACGGTTTTGCGGCGACAACCAGCTACCCGCAGCAGGATCAGGGCCGTCAAGGATCACAAAGAAGCAGACCCCCAGAAACGCCATACTGCACGCCAACCCTATCCGGCGGGGCAGAGGCGTGCTCGGCCTAGAGATCACCGTCTTCGACTTCTTCCTCGTCGTCCTCCTCGTACACCTCCTCATCGACAGGTTTCAACTCAATGGGGCTGACCGTTATTATTTCGAAATCAGTACCGCACTCTGGACAGGATACGATTTCTCCCTCGTCGACCTCATCTTCGTCGATATCGAGGTCGGTTTCACATTCCGGGCAATGGACCACAGAGGCCTCCATATATTTAGACTCCCTTGATAATATTTAGTGTCTCCGGAGCCGAAGGTCAAGTCCTCGATTCCGAAAACTCTTGGCTTATGGCTATTTCAAAAAACACTATGAGACTTCAGCGCTATGATGCAATCAATCCTTCTGCGGCAATAAACTTTCGGTTTTGCCTCAGAGCCGCGTCGCCAGTCCTTCTCGCCTTGCTGGCAATTGCATTTTTGGCGACGACCGTTGCCGTCGCTCAAGACGTTTTACCTGCGAGCCCCGCGGACGCGCAAATCGCAACCGCTCTGCAGAGGATCTCCAGCACACGAATTCAGGCGACGATTGATAAACTCGTCAGCTTCCAGACGCGTTCTACTCTTTCCGCTCAGGATCCGGCGGCGATCGCTGCCAGCCACGGTATCGGCGCGGCAAGGGAGTGGATTAAGTCCGAATTCGAACGCTACTCCCACGATTGCGGAGGATGCCTCGAGGTCAAGCTTGACACTTTTACCGAAGTCCCGGGCGGACGGATTCCAAGACCGACCGAAATCAGCAATGTTTACGCGGTGATGAAGGGGTCTGATCCCGAAAGCGCCAAGCGCATCGTGCTGGTGACGGGCCACTATGATTCGCGCAACAGCGACAACGCCGACATCACCAATCCTGCACCCGGAGCTAACGACGATGGCAGCGGAACCGCCGTGAGTTTAGAGTGCGCACGCGTTCTCAGCCAGCTGAAGTTTCCCGCAACCATCATTTTTCTCACCGTCGCTGGCGAAGAGCAGGGTCTAAACGGCAGCCACCATTTCGCGCAAATGGCTAAATCTGGGGGCTGGGACATCGAAGCCGCGTTGAATAATGACATTGTGGGCGGCGACCGAAGTCCGCACCAGGAGACCGGTTTGGTCCGAGTGTTTTCTGAAGGCGTGCCCACCGCCGCCAGCGAGGCAGAACTGCGGCAGATCCGCAACCTTGGCGGGGAGAGTGATTCCCCCTCGCGGCAGCTTGCGCGCTACATCGCCGATGTCGATCACACTTACGCCACAGGGATCAAACCAACGCTGATATTTCGCCTCGACCGTTATTTGCGCGGCGGAGATCATATTTCTTTCAATGAACAGGGCTACGCGGCTGTGCGCTTCACTGAGTTTCGCGAAGACTTCAACCATCAGCACCAGAATGTGCGTACCGAAAATGGCGTCGAATTCGGCGACCTGCCCAAGTTCGTAAATTTCGACTACGTGGCTAATGTCGCGCGTTTGAATGCGGCTACGTTGGCTTCTCTGGCATCGGCGCCCGCTCCCCCAGCTAAGGTGCGTCTGCTAACTGCGAAACTGGAAAACGAGTCTACCCTGACCTGGGATCAATCTCCCGCCGGCCGTGCCGCAAGCTATGAGGTAATGTGGCGCGCCACTACCAGCCCTGCGTGGGAACACGTGCAATCCGTGGGAAATGCGACTCGGACCACGATACCCGTCTCGAAGGACAATGTAATCTTTGCCGTGCGCGCCATAGATGCTGAAGGACATCGCAGCCTGGCAGTGATCCCGCTGCCAGAGCGGTAAATCGACAACCTGTTAGAATGTGCGATAGCCTGTTTCACTTTTTGGCTATTCAAGTTGTCAGCCCCACTGGCAACCGGCTACTGAAAACTGCTCTTATGTATCGCGGACGAACCTTCTCGCTCAGTCTGCCTCCTTTCACCAGGGCGGTGAAGTGGCTCATCATCATCAATGCTGCGGTTTATCTGCTGATCACGCTCCTGCAGGTTTTTACTCCTGACCTGGGTTTTGAGGCCGTCCATTTACTGGGTCTGGTTCCGTATCTGGTTACACACGGCGCCATCTGGCAATTGATTACGTATTCCTTCGTGCATGCAGGGCTTTTTCACTTGCTCTTCAACATGCTTGCGCTATGGATGTTCGGCGCGCAGTTTGAACAGGATTGGGGGCATAAGCAATTTCTGGAGTTTTATTTCTTCTGCGTTGTGGGAGCGGCACTGACGACCGTAGCAGTCTCCTACTCTCACTTTGGTGGGGTGACGCCCGCCACCACCACCGTGGGCGCGTCAGGCGGAATTTACGGCATCCTGATGGCATTTGCGATGATCTATGGCGACCGCGAAATCATGTTGTTTCCGATTCCGTTTTCGATTCGCGCCAAATATTTTGTCGCGGCTATCGCATTTGTCGCCTTGATAGGCGCGATTGGCGCTGCCGCACCGGGCCGCGGAGAAGCCGTCGCTTACTTCGCCCATTTAGGTGGACTGCTCTTCGGATTCATTTACCTCAAGTTTCTACCCAAGAAAGGGCTCTCATTCGGAGCATCCGAACATTATTTCGGCGTGCGAAATTCCTACTATCGCTGGAAACGTCGCCGGGCAGCGCGCAAGTTCGAAGTATTTATGCGCAAGCAGAATCGCACAGTAAGCGGCACCTTCGACGAAAACGGAAATTACATTCCGCCTGATGACGTGGACAAGAAAAATGGCGGTTCGAAATCTGGCTGGGTCAATTAAAGAGCGCCACTGATTTTCACCGATCCCACGGATACCACTCTTTTTTTTCAAGCCGTCATCCGAATAGCGCACGAAACTCTTTCAGCACGACTGCGGGCAATTCATCCTGATTTGCCTTTCCCTTGAATCCAAGATCGTGACCGGCTCCCTCAATCCGTAGAAAGCGTACCTTCGCAGGAATCAATTTGAGGGCTGACTCTAGCTCTTCCGCTGTGCCAAACGGATCACGCGTTCCGTGCACAAAAAGCGCAGGCGTGTGCAGCTTAGGCAGATGTTGGACGCGCAACTGCTCAGGCTTGCGTGGCGGATGCAGCGGATACGACAGCAGCAGTAATCCGTCGACAAGCTCCGGCTGATCCGCGCAGAGCATTGTCGCCTGGCGTCCGCCATAGGAATGCCCACCGAGAAACATGCGTCCCGGAACCATCTTGCGTAGAGTGCCCACAGCATTTTGCAGACCTTCGCGATCGCGAGCGGCATCTCCGGGCCGCGGTGGCCCGTGTCGCCGGCTTTGTCGATATGGCAGATCGCAGCGAAGCACGGTCATGCCCACTATGGCAAACCCTTCGGCGAGAGCCATCAGCAGTGGAGACCGCGAGTTCGATCCGGCTCCATGGGTGAGTACCAGACCATCTCCCGCCGGAGTTGCAGGCCGATGAATGAATCCGCGAACGTTCGGTTCAACCGATGTATCAACGAAAGGCTCGGAAATGGGCAACATAATTGAGGGCAGACAGGAAATATTAATATGCCCGCCCTGGCGGGAGGAAATAAAAATGTACGCCATTAGCCGACCATATTTTCACAAACAAGATATGCTCAAGAATCGCTGACCGCATTTCGGTCAACCGATGCTAGACCCTGGACTGACGAGGCTCCACGAGAATGAGCGCGCTACTGCTGGCTAGTGAAGTTCCAACCCGGCTGGTTCATCTTTCCGCTGTCGATATTGTGATTGTAGTTTTTTATTTTGCCCTGGTGCTTTGCATCGGCTGGTACTTAAGAGGAAAGGCCCAAACCGCGCGAAGACTTCTTCATGGCCGGACGCGAGATGACGGCCTGGGTTGCCGGGCTCAGTTTTCTTTCCGCCAATCTTGGCGCGCTCGAATTGATGGGGTGGGCGGGGTCGGCATACCAGTACGGCATTCTGGCCACGCACTGGTATTGGATCGGCGCCATTCCGGCGATGCTTTTCCTCGCGCTGGTCATGATGCCGTTCTACTACATTTCCAAAACTCATTCGGTGCCGGGTTATTTGAAGTTGCGCTTTGGCGAGCCCAGCCGCGCTCTGTCCGCGATCTCATTCGCCTTCATGACCGTGCTGATGAGCGGCGTCAACATGTTTGCCATGGCGAAGGTCATGCAGATCGTCCTGGGATGGGACATCAACTTCAGCATCTGGGTTTCGTCGTCTGACGGTCGCGATTTATGTGACGCTTGGCGGCCTGCGCTCGGCAATTTTTAATGAAGTGTTGCAGTTTTTTTTGATCTGGGCTGGCGCGCTGCTGATTCCGATCCTCGGGCTTTACGAGGCGGGCGGCTGGACCAATCTCAAACTGCAGATCGCCCACCGAACCTCCGAGCAGTACGTCCATATGTGGTCGGGATTGGGATCGTTCACGACTAATCCCATGGGAATTCATTGGACTGGCATCGTATTCGGACTCGCGGCAGTTTTGTCCATGGGTTATTGGACGACGGACTTCCTGGTGGTGCAGCGCATTCTGGCCGCAAAAGATATTCGCAGCGCCGAAATGGCTCCGATTATTGGCGCCGGATTCAAGATGCTGGTCCCGGTCATCGTGATTCTGCCCGGACTTCTCGGTTTGGCCGTGTTGCCGGAAAAATTGGTTCCGGAGTCAGTCGCAGCTATCACCGGCGCCCATAGCTACAACGAAGTGCTTCCGCTCATGCTCGCGCGCTACTGCGGCCCCGGATTGCTCGGCCTCGGGGTTACCGCGCTGATCGCGGGTTTCATGTCTGGGATGGCGGGAAATGTGAGCGCATTCACCACCGTCTGGACCTACGACATCTACCGCCCACTGATCAACAGCAAGGGCAGCGACCATCATTACGTGAACATGGGGCGCTGGACGACGATCATCGGCGTCCTCATCAGCGTAGGCACAGCGTATCTCGTAATGCAGTTTGCCAGCATCATGGATTACGTGCAGGCGCTGTTCAGCTTCTTCATTGCTCCGCTGTTCGGAACGGTTCTGTTAGGAATGCTTTGGAAGCGAGCAACAGGCCCCGCCGGATTCTGGGGACTGCTGTGCGGAACGTTTTCTTCGATCAGCATGTGGGCCTGGGTAAAGGTTGATCCTTCGGCCTTGCGGTATGTCGCGCTGTCGCCGCATGCCAAGGCGCTAGCTCAGGATATGTATCAGGGACTCTGGTCGTTCTTAGTTTGCGTGATTGTGACGGTAGCAGTAAGTCTGGCAACCAAACCCATGCCCGAGAGCGCTTTGACTGGTTTGGTCTACGGATTGACCGACGTTCCTTCGGTGGGCAACGTGCCGCTTTATGAGAGGCCTTTATTTTGGGCGGCTGTGGTGATTGTCGTTTTCTTCATATTGAACATTATTTTCTGGTGAGGGAGGTTGCGGAGGTGCACAGCATGATTTCAATCTGGTTTTTCATCGGCATTTCGCTGGCGGTAAACGGCGCGCTGATCCTGGCTGCGGGAATTTACCAATTGGTTCATCCGCCCGCGAGTCCTGACGTGGTGCTGTTCAATTTGCATGCCAACGTTTGGTGGGGTGCGCTGTTGCTGGCGATCGGTCTGATTTATTGCTTCAGGTTCGCCCCTCGCCGGCGTGTCTAGAGTCGTCCAGCCGGCGAGGACGCCGGCGTCCACTAGCCGACAGAACGCAGCTTCAGTGCGGCAGTCCGATGCGCTGCAACAATTGCTGGAAGCGGGGGTCGGATTTGAGACTGTCGGCGCGCGGATCGGCATTCAGGAGAATAAGTCCGCCCTCGCGGCGACGATAAGCATTTTCCAATACCTCGAAAGCGCGATCAACTTCTCCCAACGTCACATAGATTTCTGCCCCCTTGTCACGCAAAACACCACCCGGGCTTAGGTTGGCTGCTCGGTCCAGGCAGTCTTGCATGTCCGTTTTCTTGCCAGCCACAGCGTATGTGCCGGCGAGTTCAATCAACATCCAAATATCGTTTCCGGAGAGCACGACCGCTCTCTGTCCTTCGGCAATGGCTTCGGGAAACATGTTCTTCTCTCGGTAAATGAGCCCCAGCACGCGGTGCGCATGGGCAAAGTTGGGATCCAGATCAATAGTGGCGCGGGCTTGTTGCAGCGCCTCGTCATATCTGCGCGCCCAGAACAGCATCTCCGCCACATCGGTATTGATGATTGGCGAAACCGGATCAGTCTGACGAGCACGTTTCACCTCCGCCACGGCCTCGTTCATCCGTCCCAACGCTGCCAGATCAATTGCGTACCATTGATGGGCGGTAGAGTAGTTGGGGTCGAGAGCAATGGCGCTCTTGAATTCCTGTTCGGCCTCGGGGAATTTCCATTCGTAATGCATTTCCACAAAAGCAAGCGAGGTATGTGCATCCGCCAGCGAATCGTCAAGTTTCAATGCCGCAAGTGCCATTTCTTTTGCTTTGGGCATTGCCGTATCGCGGATCTTTGAATCGGGCAGAGAACCAAGCAGGGCGTAAGCGTCAGCTAAACCGGCGTAGGCCTGCGCATATTGCGGGTCCTCGTTCATTGCCGCTTGAAAATAGTCGATTGCTTTCAGGTAACCCGCTTCCGTACGGAGATTCCAAAAGTACCGGCCTTTCAAGTAATCTTCGCGAGCCTGGGGACTAACGGTGGCTGAGGTCGCCAGCTGCTGCGCCCGAGGCGCAGCGATCTCCTTCTGTATTTGGGTGGCGATACTTCGAGAGACTTCGTCTTCCAGGGCGACCAGGTCGCGCAGGTCCCGCTCGTACGACTCAGCCCAGATGTGTTGATCAGTTGCGGCGCGCACCAACTGGGCGGTAATACGGACCCGATCCCCGGAGTGCAGCACAGCGCCTTCAATGATGGCATCGACGCCGAGCTCCCGAGCGATCTGTGGAAGCTTCTTGTGCGAATCCTTGTACTGCATGATCGAGGTACGAGAGATAACCTTGAGGCCAGGAATCTTGGCCAGGTCAGTAATCAAGGCTTCGGTCATGCCGTCCGCGAAATAATCCTGCGCAGAGTCACCCGAGAGATTCCGCAGCGGCAACACTGCCAGGGACTGTATGGCCTCGGGAGCGGCATTGCGGAGCCGCTTCCATACTGGCAGGGCCAAGATCAAAACCGTCAGCAGTAACGCCAGCGTACCAATTGTGTAAGTCAAGGTTGGGAAGCGACGCCGCGGCAGGACACGTTCGGTAGTTCCAGTTTCGGCAACGCCACTCTCAGGAACTGCACTTTCAGCAACCGCTGGAGGCGATCGGTGGCTTGGGGTCGAACCTGCCGCCGCAACATCACCATGCGGAGCAACGCCGCCAACATCCCGAACCTCGGCAATGAAACGATAGCCCCGCGTAGGTACGGTTTCGATGTAGCGAGAGCCGTCTTCCCCGTCCTGCAATGTTTTGCGCAATACCGAGATGTGCTGGGCAAGATTCGACTCTTCGACGAAGGTGTCCGGCCAGACCTTTCGCAGCAATTCATCTTTCTCGAGCAAGTGTCCCCGATTCTCAACCAGGACGACCAAGGCGTCGAACGCCTTCGGGGGTAGGTGTACCTGAACCTGATGGCGAAGCAGGAGCCGCTCGGCGGGATTCAAGCGAAACGGACCGAACTCGAAAATCGCTTTTGTTTGCTGTGGACATAGGGCGTTCACAAAAGCTTTAGAAAAACTTTATGCAGGCCTAAAGACCAGCGATCAGTTTTGGGGCTAGTGTCCGGGGCGCAACGGGGGAGGGTTCAGACCGGGCGAAGTACTCCGGGCGCTTCACATTCTACACCCTAGGAACTCGTGTCTATGGCTGGAATTTCGCTGGGGAGTTCCCTACGCGATGGAAATGGTGCCGGATGTCACGAGCAGACTGATCCTTTCGCATGGTTGTTGCCGAGCGCCGAGCCTTGACGATGCGTTACGGGATAGACCGGCTGCCGTTAGCCAACTAACTTTAAAGGAGGTTCTATGGTTCGCATTAGCGTTGTAAGTGTGACCTTAATCGTCTGCCTCACGCTTCCCGCACTGGCTCAGGCACCACCGGCCAACACCATTTCCTGCTCTTCAGGCACGGCGCTGCAAGAAGGGTAGCATCCCCCTATTTGCCAGCAATGGCGGTGCCGCGAAAGTCGACGATTCAATCATCAAGCAATCTGGGTCGACCATTAGCGTGGCCGGCAGCGAGACCGTAACCTCGAACATTAGCGCGGGCGGAAACATCAGCACGGGCGGAAACGTCAGCGCCGCCGGAAACGTCAGCGCGGGCGGAAACGTGACCGGCGGAGTAGTTAGCGCCACGCAACTAGTCTCGACTGCCACGCAAGGCACGGCTCCCCTGCAAGTTACTTCGACCACTCAGGTATCAAACCTGAACGCCAGTCTGCTCGGAGGGTCTGCCGCCAGCGCATTCCAGCCCGCCGGTTCCTATGCCGTTCTCGGCACCAACATGGTCTTTGGATACCAAGCGACCTCTTCTAGCACGGGCGTTCTGCTCATGAATATCCCGAACCTGGGACAAGTACTAGTGGATTGTAGCGGTGGCCTTTCCAGGATAGCTTTCTTTCCGGCAGTATCAGGGTCATTGTGGTTCGTAAACGGGGGTGCGACCGGGTTCGCCAGTGGCAGCGGCGGCACACAGCTCTCCAACCAGTCGACTGATGACCTGATCACGGCGCAATTCGCCACCGCTACTCAAAATGCGACTATGGTCATCTCCGGGCATCCGGCGTCGACGTGCATCTACTCCGGCCAAGCCACAGTGCAAGGCCCTGGGCTGCACGACGCTAAAGTTCATCGTGGCCGCCGTTCCCGCTGAGTAAATGGCGAATTCAATCAGGGCGTAACAGACTGCTTGCGTTTTCTTCACTCCTCCGTGGCCCCGGACCTGGCCGATTTCCGGGGCCATTTTTCAAACACTTGCGCCTGAATGGAACTACCGATATCGGCTGCTGATGAAGTCGCCAATCGCCGCATAGGCCTTCGATAAGCGTCTGCTCATCCGGCAGGAAGACAATTCGAAAATGCTTGGTCCCAGGCTTCTGGCCGAAGCCGGAGCCGTGGACCACCATGACGTGCTTCTGCAGAATCAGTTCCTTCACAAAAACATCGTCGCCCTCGGGAATGTCGATTCGAGGATACGCATAGAACGCCCCGCGCGGCGACACGCAACTGACGCGCGGAGTCGAGTTGCACCACTGCACGGTAAGATCACGACGGCTGCGCAGCTTCTTGCGGACTTCAATCAAATGATCCTGCGATCCCTCGAGCGCCGCCTTAATCGCGTACTGCTCGGGATGATTGGCACACAAACGCGAACGCAGCAGGCGTTGAATACCTTCGTTGTACTGCTTTACCGCCCCAGCTTCGCCGCTCACGATTCCCCATCCTATGCGCCAGCCGGGAGCAAGATAGTTTTTCGAAAGTCCGCCGAACGTAACAACAGGAACATCCGGCGCGACCGACGCCATCGCCACATGCTCGTCGTCTTCTAGAATCAGCTTGTCGTAAATTTCGTCGGCAAAGATCACCAGATTGTGCCGCCGCGCCAGTTCAGCAATTTGTTCGAGCATCGCCCGCGAGCAAACTGAACCCGTTGGATTGTTCGGGTTGATCAGCACAATGCCGCGAGTACGCTGAGTGATTTTTCGCTTGATGTCGTCAAGGTCCGGCTGCCAGCCATCTTCCTCGTTGAGGTAGTAAGTGTTGAGCCCGATCCCAAGCTTGGCCAGCACCGCCGAGTACAGCGGATAATCCGGGCACGGCGTGAGCAGATCGTCTCCGGGATTGAGCAGCGCGGTCAGGCAGAGATCGACGGTCTCGCTCACTCCGGTTGTGACGAACACATCCTGCACGGTAGAAATTCCCTTGCGCGCGGCTTCCCCTCGAATCGCATCCAGCGCTTCCTTAATTCCCGACGAAGGCGCGTAACCATTCTTGCCATCCAGCATGGCCTTGTGCACGGCGTCGATCAGGTGAGCCGGAGTCTTGAAGTCAAAAATATTGGGATCGCCGACGTTGAGCGGCAGGACCGCGTGGCCTTGCTTGATGACTTCGTCGGCGATGCACGCCAGATCGCGAATGGCATAGCGAACATTATCGAGGCGGGAGGCGGCGGCGATTTCGCGGCTTTGCGTGATGGGCATGAATGCTCCAGGTCCGGGACTGAAGTCCGGACAAATACGACAAAGCTTATCGCAGAATTCGCTGAGAAAATCCGCGAGGTCGCGGAGAACACCACAAATCCTCTGCGTGCTCTGCGGATCTTCTCAGCGAACTCGGCGATGAAAATCTTTCAATCCACTCGATCAATCTGCGCCCTCTGCAACCGGTCAGAATAATCCACGTAGACCGACTTCCACTCGCTGTAGAAATCGATCGCGCCTATGCCGCCTTCGCGATGACCGTTCCCCGTAGCCTTTACCCCGCCGAAAGGCAGATGCACTTCCGCGCCGATGGTTGGCGCATTGATGTAGGTAATTCCGGCATCCAGGTCGCGCATGGCGACGAATGCCTTGTTCACATCTTTCGTGTAGAGCGAAGAAGACAATCCGTATTGGACGCCATTCGCAATCTCGATCGCGTCTTCAAGGCCATCGCAGGGGATGATCGAAACCACCGGGCCAAAAATTTCCTCTTGCGCGATGCGCATCTTGGGGTCGACGTCGGCGAAAACAGTTGGCTCCATGAAAAAGCCATGCTGATAAACGCCTTTATCCAAGACATTCGCCGCCGCACTTCAAGCGAGCGCCCTCATCCTTTCCGATGTCAACATAGCTGAGGTCGGTCTTCAGTTGGCTCTCATTGATGGCTGGACCCATCTCGACGCTTTCATCCAGACCATTGCCGACTTTCAGCCGCTTCGCGCGATCGACGTAGCGCTCCACGAACTCTTGGTAGATGCCCTTCTGCACAATGATACGGCTGGTTGCAGTGCAGCGTTGTCCCGTGGTTCCGAAACCGCCCCACAGGCCACCTTCAATCGCGAGATCAAGATTGGCGTCGTCGAGCACGATCATGGGATTCTTGCCGCCGAGTTCGAGCGAACAACGCTTGAAACTCTTGGCCGCAGTCGTACCCACGATGCGTCCTACGGCGCTCGAACCAGTCAAAGAAATGACGCGCACATCGGCGTGTTCGGTAAGGGGCGTGCCAACCTCGGAGCCGAAGCCGGTAACGATGTTAACCACGCCCTTCGGCAAGCCGGCATCGTAAAGCACGCGCACCAGATTGAAAGTCGACAGCGGAGTATCCTGCGCCGGCTTGATCACACACGTGTTGCCGCACACCAGCGCCGGCAAAAGCTTCCACGACGGAATCGCCATGGGAAAATTCCATGGCGTAATCATTCCAGCAGACGCCGATCGGTTGGCGCAAGGCCATAGCGAACTTGTTGGGCAACTCCGAGGGCGTGGTAGGTCCGAACATGCGGCGGCCTTCGCCGGCCATGTAATACGCAGTGTCCACGGCCTCCTGCACATCGCCACGGGTTTCTTTGAGAATCTTGCCCATTTCGCGGGTCATGTCGCGGGCGTATTCTTCCTTGCGCTCCATCAGCATCTCGGCGGCGCTATAAATGATTTCGGCACGACGCGGCGCAGGGATCAGGCGCCACTTGGCGAAGGCTTGCTTTGCTGCCGCGACGGCGTTGTCGACGTCCTCCTTGCCGGATCTTTGGAAAATTCCAACCACATCGCGCGTGTCAGCGGGATTGCGATCTTCAAAAGTCTGTCCGGTAGAAGCTTCGACCCACTCGCCGTCGATAAAGTTTTTGTAAACCTTGGTACGAGTAGCAGCCCCGAGAATGGTCGGTCCGGTTAATAGATCGGTTGGCATAGAGCCTCCTGGGATTACGAAAATACCTGAGGAAAGAATGACAGTCTCTATGCTACAGGCCGCAGTGAGGCGGGAGCAAGTGAAGCGCCGACGATGAACACGTAGCCCCAGACGCCTCGTCCGGAGAGGACCTACGCATTAGTCCACAATGGAAACCTAATTCCGAATGTTTCTCTCACCGGCATCCGGGGCTACGTTTGCACCGCACGGGCTATGACGCCCGCGCCTACACTTTATTCCAGTTCGAAGTCGGCTGTGCGCGGCTTGACTGAGTTTCCAACTGAGTCCAGGGCTCGCAGCTCGACCCGATAGGAACCAGGTGTGAGTGTGGCCACTGGCACTTTAAGTCCCACGGGAGCGATGGCGCTTCCCGCTTGCGTCGCAGCCCGAGACGCGACGTCCACTTTTTTCTCTCCCGTCTTGCGATCCACGACTATGAGTTCCACTCCAACCTGGGGAGGTTTGGGCCCGGTCAGAAGCGGCGCGTAGATTTCTGCATAGACACCGACATTGTCGGTTTTCTTAAAACGGTTCGAGGCGGAGGGTACCAACTGAACTCCTTGCACCACCAGCGGTGTCCGGTCTCCAAGCAATTCGGAGTCGAGACCGGTCGACAAATCAGCAACGCGCTGCATCTGGTTGCTGAGCGCCACGCCGCTCATACTGAATTGCTTGCCATCGTATGAATCAATGACCAGCGGCAGTTGCAGCTTGCCAAAACTTTCGTTTCCCGAGCTGAACACTACTTTGAGCGTGTACTGGCCGGAGGCAACATCGAACTGGTTTTCATAATTGAATGGCTGCTTCTGAAATTCCTCCACTTCCTTCTTTCCTTCAAAATCAAAGTCCACAGTATCACTGAAGCGCGCAGCAATTGTGCCATCTGGCTTGTAGGCGATGCCTAGCACATTAACCGCCGAATGCTGTTTCCCTTTAACCTTTTCAAACTTCAAAGCGTTTGAAGGAATACCGATCGCGAGATTGACTCGCGCCGTATTCGGCGAAGTATAGAAGTACGGCGCCTCCATTGATCCGGTAACGTTTCCGGCCATCTCTCCAGAGACACGAGTCTCCATCTGTTTTTCGATGGGGTTTCCTGCAAGCAGATCTTTTGATCTCTCGTTGCAGTATCCACTCCGGGCACGGACCTGGGTTCCGCCGCGATCCACTTTTACCCGCAAAGTATGACAACTGCCCTCGGATGATTCGGGCGGGGTGTAGCTAAGGACGTAATACTGCGATTGATCATCGGCAATCCTCTGCATGCCACCTAGCAGGTCGTTAGAATTGGCGATGACGAAACCGCCTGTACCTTGAGCCAACTCATAAAGGATTTGCTGGTTGCTGGCGACATCTGGGATTTGGGGAACGATCAGCCGAGGTTGACTGTACTGATTGGCTCCATACATTTGGCTGGGATTGATGACTCCGGGGCTAGTATTTCCAGTGCCACGCGTTCCTCCGGCAGTTCCGCCCCCCGTGCCGCCGGTGTGCCCTCCACCAGTCCCTCCGCCCTTAGTTCCGCCGGTGCCGCCCCCGGTGCCGCCGCCGGTGCCGCCGCCAGTTCCTCCACCGTGACCACCGCCCCCACCTCCACCGCCACGCTGGCCGGGATCAAAGTAAGCGAGCTTAAGTGGGTAGTTCGGATTCCACGTTCCCGCGTATGTAAATGTTGCGAACCCAAATTGGCCAAAGCCGGGACGCAATGGAGGCCGCGTCAGCGAGCCCTGCGGTGATGCTGCGTTTCCCGGCGCAACCAGACCGCGAACGTCCATTGGATAAATCGCAACATTGTAGCGATTACAAACGGCGATTACCGCAGTCAGCTCCGATTGAATTTCCGGGGTGATAGGAAAACCGGAAGTCAGCATCACCAGGGTTTTGCGGCCCGGTATGGTGCCGAGACTTTTCGCCAAACTGCGAAGCGCCAGCATCACGCTGCGTGCCCCAAAATCAGCTTCTGCATTGCTTAGCGAAGGCATGCCGAAAGACGGCGCACCAATTGGTGACGGGCCGAGAGAAGCAACTTCCACTGTCGGTGCGTTCGGCGAAACTGCCGAGGTCCTCAGTCCGGCAACAACTTGTTTCAACCGCGCTGCGTCTGCGGTGAAGTTCTGCGCAACGCGCACCGTCCCGCCGAAATCAACAATGGCGATCAAACGGTTGGCACTGGCATTGGCGTCGATAAACTTAGATGCGGCCTGCCGGGCGCTCATCTGATCGCTAACGTCCATAGTCGAGTTGTCAAAAAACAGCACCAGATATCGCTTCTGCGCTTTGTCCGGGGATGCAGAATCCTCTTCGAAGGAAAAATTCTTGATCGGCTGTTCCTTATTGTCTTCCCAAACCTTGAAATCCTTGGCGGTAAGATCGCGGATGTAATTGCCCTTCTTGTCGGTCACCACAGTATCCACAACAACCAAGCGGGTTTCTGCGTGAATGGTGGGTGATCCGTTGTCTGGCGCCGCGGCAGCCGGTTGTTGTGCCTGTGTCAAACACGGAAGCAGAGCCAGGCCGCAAATGGCTTTGCGGATCGTTGCGAAGAAGCGTATCAGGGGACGAGATGGCATAACTTTTCTCCTCAAAATCACGGAATCTCGATGGCACCATTTTCCGCGGACATCATTTGCCCTTCCCGGTCTCGCACCACCAGCCGTACCAAATAACTGCCCGGCTTAACATCAAAATTTGTCTTCAGGGTGATGCCGGATCCGAGCTTGCTATCGAGCGTGGCATCCTTCCAGCGCATAGTGAGATTCTTTTGCATGCCTTGCACAAAAACTCCATTGCGATTGAAAAGTGCGGCAACCACCGTCAGTTCATTGGTGTTGCGGCCGTCTATTTTGCGGTAGCGAATGCGTCTGACATCCACATGCGCCAGCACGGCGAGTTTAGCTTCCTCGTCGCTCGGCTTAAAAAACTGGGTATGCAATTCCACAGGAAGATCATGCAATTCTTCCTGGGAAAAGACCGCTTCTTCGATCTCTTGCTTCGCTTGTTCTGCCGGATCAGCGGCGTGCTTGGGAGCGTAGTAGCCGCGCCGGGCTGTCAGAGTCAACTTTGCCGGCTCCTTTAGCGAAACTTTCAAAGTGTGGTAGCTGCCGTCCGGTTTCAGGTTCTGTGGCGCGAAACCTAACGTGTAAAAGTATTCCGGCGTCGAAGCCACGCTCTTGAATCCTGCGTCGAGGTCGTTATTGTTGTGAAAGAAGTTCCCACCGGTTGCATAGGCCAGATCGGACAAGATCTCAGACTGCGCCAGATCACTCTCGGTCAAATATTGATGTTCGACTGCGACCGAGAGTGGATTTGTTATCCCCTTGCTGATGTCACCTCCAGGAACGGTTGTGTACAGACCCCGAGCATCCAGAGTGCTGATGATCACTTGAGAGCGCAGCGCGCGGTCTATGACATCCATGTAGTCCTGAAACATGTTGGTCTCAGGAGTAAGAAATCCGGGTGACACTACTACCATGCTTCGCTGTCCCGGCATGACGGAAATTCTTCGGACTACATCCTTGAGAACTGAAAGCGCAACTCGGCTCTCCTGGCTGCCTTGCCCAAGTTGCTGGAACGTCTCCGCCTGCACCGCCGCTTCTGCCGTCTGCAGCGCAGCCTGCTGTTGCTGGGGCGTCGCCGTCGGCAGACGCAGACAAGTCACGGCGTCCTGAATGGCAGTTTGTAGAGCTTGAGGGTCATTCTTGTTCTGAATTAAATCCGCCATGTAATAACTAATGTCTGGACAGTCGGCGGTCCCCGTTTGGGCGATGGGCCGCGGCTGCAGCCGAAGCAGCGTGTCGTGCAACTTTACGTGATCATCCGTAAAGTCAAGCATGGTTTGACCGGAGGTCGAGAAAATCGCCGCTCGGTCCGTCGGCTGCAATGTTGCCAGATGATGTTCGGCCGCGGTTCGCGCCTGCACGAGATCGCCAAAGCTCAAATGGATGTCATCAAAAACGAAAGCAATGTATCGCTCGGGAACGGATGGTAATTTATCGACGCCGCTCTCATTCGAAGTCTGCCGCTCCTTGGCAACCTGGCTCCCGGGCCGTTCCAAGACGAAATGGGTGATGATCTGCGGCTTGCGATTGTCGAACAGTTGGAAATCTTCTTTATGCAAAGTTCCGACAGCGTGGCCTTGGGAGTCACGCACCACTACCCGGACCAGAACCAGTTTGACGTTTACCTTGAAGGTGGTCGCTTCATCGTGCGAAACGATTTCGGCCGCACTCTGATCGGAGTTATCCGGCGTGGCCGGCGCACCCTGCGCAGGCGCTGCTTGTGCCGGCTGAGACTGCGCGCCGGCCCCAACTGCGATAAGACAGAAAATAACTACAAGCGCGAATCGAAAATATTTCAGCCCGCAATCGGCAGGTTTCGTTCCTGGCGGCTCCGATTTTGAAATGGGCGTCATGCGGGTCAAGTTCTGCTCTGATTATCCGAACCTCCACAAACCGCCACCAACTCGAACTCGCCGGGGGTGAGCAGGTAAATAGTAGTCCGTCTTCTGACAAAGCGCCATAAGAGTTTCGCAGCTGTGCGGGGGGAAAGTTACAAGGGGAAAACAGGGAGCGGGAATGGCAAAAGAGCGAGTGCCCGGGCAGGCTGCTAGCGGCGTCTCACGGTACCTTCACTTACTTACCGGTCGACGCATTTTGATCCAGCCGGGTTCTCTAACCTGCTCCTCGTCAAGTCGCCGCAAACGCGCTGCCATAATGCCGGGCCTGCCCAGATAACCAACCACTTTCCGGGCGTCCTGACGATCCACGACTGGAAGCCGTCCAATATTATTGCGGAGCATCTTTGCAGACGCCTCGTGCAACGTCTCGTCAGGATATGTGACTACAACGTCGCGCGTGCCGGCTTCGAGCACCGTGGAGACGCCACTGGGGTCGGTCTCCAGAGCGCGCAGCACGTCACCTCGCGTAATCACGCCGGCCAGCTTGCCATCGGCATCAAGAACAAGCATGCCCTGATGCCGGCTCACAGAGGGGTCGCGTCGCGCAATCATGTCAGCCAGTTCTCCAACTTTCATAGAAGCGGGAATTTTCGGCACGTCCTGTTCCATGGTCTCGGAAACTCGGACTTGCTGTAGCACGTCAGTTTCGTATTCCTGATGAATATGCAAACCACGCCGCGCCAACTTCTCGGTCATGATCGAAGCTCTCGGCATCAGCCACATGGCAATGCCATCGGCGATCACGCTAACCAGCATCAGCGGCAAAACCGAGTTGTAGTCACGCGTTATTTCAAAGGCAAAAATAATGAATGAGAACGTAGCCCGTGATGCCGCGCCGAACACCGCTCCCATCGCCACCAGCGCAAAAGCTCCCGCGGAAAGATTCGCCGCTGGCAAGATGCGATCCACGCCCATGGCAAACACCCCGCCCATGGCCGCGCTCGACATGAACATCGGCGCCAGCAATCCACCTGATGTTCCCGACCCGAGGGAAATAACCAACGCTGCCGCCTTGGCAACCATCACCACCAGCAGCAACTTCCACGCCAGATTCGCGTTCAAGATGTCGCCGATAGTGTCATAGCCAACGCCCAACACCCGCGGCACGAAGTAGCCAATGATGCCCAGACCCAAAGCGCCGATCGCCGGCCACCACAGTTCATCGATCGGCAATTTTTCGAATTGATCTTCGGTCCAGTAAAGCAACTTACTGAACCCGACAGCCGCAAATCCACACAGCAGTCCCAGTAACAAATAGAACGGGAGCGCGTGCGGGATGCCGAAGTCCATGGGGGTGACCTTGAACATCGGACCAACGCCCAACAGTTGCATGTGGACAGCAGTGGCAAGAGTGCTCGCGATCACCAAGGGGATAAACGACCGCGCCTTGAATTCAAACAAAAGAAGTTCGATGGCCAGAATCACGCCGGCGATGGGCGTGTTGAAAGTCGCCGACATGCCCGCTGCGGCGCCGCACGCCAGCAAAACTTTTCGTTCGGAAGCAGTTGTATGAAATGCCTGTCCGATGAGCGAGCCGACGGCGCCTCCAGTTTGAATAATTGGCCCTTCCGCGCCGAATGGACCACCCGTACCAATCGCAATGGCGGCGGAAATCGGTTTCAGAATCGCCACTCGCGGCTCGATGCGGCTGCGATTTACCATTACCGCTTCCATAGCCTCGGGAATGCCGTGGCCTTTAATTTTCGACGTCCCATACTTCGCCATGAAGCCGACAATAATTCCGCCGATCACCGGGATGGGAATTACCCATAGGCCAAGCTGGTTGTGGCGCGGACTGAGGAACTCGGCGGCGAAGCGGTGGTAAAAGAAAATGTTGGTGAACAGGCCAATCAACTTATACAGGAAGAATGCAATGAGCCCAGCGAGAAGGCCTATCCCCGCTGCGAGAAACGAAACCAGTACCATGCGGAAATGCGCCGGCTCGGCAATCCTCACATCGCCAACCTGTGCCCCGGTGGCACTGATCGTGGCCGGAGGCGGAGTTCCGTTGCTGATATTCATTCCCGGACCTTAATGGTTTTCTTCTTCGAAAACGGATTATTGGCTCTGATCGAGCCTCTTGCTCACCTTTATTGCACTCCTGAGAGCTGCGATTAGCGCGGGACCTCGCTGACGGAGTTCGCTGCGGTGATGCAGGAAAAGTTTTCGCAGCTAGCTGTTCACCTTTGGAAGTCAAGGCAACCAGCACTTCGCGCCGGTCCGAACCCTCTTGATATCGCCGGATGTAGCCGCCGGCCATCAATCGGTTCACCAGTTCGACTGCACTGTGATGTCGAATCTGCAGACGCTCCGCCAGTTCGCCGATCCGCGGCCGCGTCCCCCGTGGCAATCCTTTCAACGCCAGCATGAGCTGGTATTGTCGCGGCTCCAGCCCAGCCGCCCGCGAAGCCTCCTCGCTAAAGCGGAGATAGCGGCGAATCTGGTAGCGCAGTTCTGCGATTGATTCATAATCTGTCGATGGCAATGAGCGATTCACGATTTGATTATATCGTGTCACGATATATACATCAATTACCACGTCCATCACCACTTGGGAACGGATCTATTTTCGGAAGGATGTTTTCAGACAGAAATGACACAAGGATTCCTCACCATTTAGAATCCCTAGTCCTTCCATTTGACTTGAATGAACGTCGGGCTCGCCCGCCAATTTGGGATGAAGACGTCCCCTGTAGAAACTGAGGAGGTAACGCCACCATGATTCCACGCTACACACGTCCTGACATGAGCCGCATCTGGAGCGATGAAAATCGGTTCCGCACCTGGCTGACCGTGGAAGTGGCGGCCACCGAAACTCTTGCCGAGGCTGGCATGGTGCCGAAGGACGCGGCCAAAGCTATCCGCAAGCGCGCCAATTTCGATTTGCAGCGCATCCACGAGATCGAGGCTGAAGTGCGCCACGACGTGATCGCTTTCACCACCGCAGTCGCGGAAATCGTGGGCCCGGAAGCGCGCTGGTTTCACTACGGGCTGACTTCCAATGACGTGGTTGATACGGCGCAAGCGCTGCTGATCGGCCAAGCGTCCTCGATTATTGCCGCTGATCTCGATCGTCTTTCCGAAGTCTTAAAACGCCGCGCCTGGGAATTCAAAGACACCCCGATGGTCGGGCGCACTCACGGTATTCACGCCGAGCCGATTACATTCGGGCTCAAACTTGCCAACTGGTTTTCCGAAACCCAGCGCAATGTCGACCGGTTTCGGCAAGCCTCTGAGGATATGCGGGTGGGCAAATTTTCCGGGGCGGTTGGAACCCTGGCGCATCTCAGCCCCGATCTGGAAGAAAAGATTTGTGCCCGCCTCGGATTAAAGGCGGCCGCGGTTTCGTCGCAGGTGATCCAGCGCGATCGTCACGCCTATTACCTCGCAACGTTAGCTGTCATCGCCTCTACGCTGGACAAGATGGCGACTGAAATCCGCCACCTGCAGCGCACCGAGGTTCGCGAAGCCGAGGAGTTTTTCAGCGAAAGGCAAAAAGGCTCATCGGCCATGCCGCACAAACGCAACCCCGTGACCTGCGAGCAGATCAGCGGACTCGCTCGCGTCGTACGTTCCAATGCGCAAGCTGGGTTTGAGAACGTCGCGCTCTGGCACGAGCGCGATATCTCCCATTCGTCGGTCGAGCGCGTCATTATTCCTGACTCGACTACCCTGGTGGACTACATGCTGCAAAAGACGGCCAACCTTATTGAGACAATGTTCATCTATCCGGAGCGCATGATGCGCAACCTTGAAAGTACCGGAGGGCTGGTTTTCAGTGGCCAGCTTCTGCTCGATCTGGTGGAGCACGGCGTGTCGCGCGAAGACGCTTATCGGATGGTCCAAGGACACGCCATGCGTGCCTGGAAAGACGATTTGAACTTTCGCGATCTGGTTCTCAAAGACACACAGATCACCCGGCTGGTCCCGCGCCGGACGATCGAGCATGCCTTCGATTTGAACCGCCAATTGCGCAACGTGGACAAAATATTTGCCCGAGTTTTCGGCAAAACCCGCTCGCGCACAAAAGCACGCCGGAGACGGAGTCGGTAAAGCGCTAGCGGCGTTTATGGCGGCTGAAGGGATGGTCCAATATGACGAGACTTTATCTCTTGTTCCTCTGGGCCTTGTTCCCTTTATCGCTCGTCGCGCAAATTTCGGGCCCCATAGATGCCGCCGCAACCGGCAACCAACCAGCAGCTATACGCGCCGGAATCTCTTCCAAAGTAACTCTGAGAACGCAGGCGTGGGATGTGCTGCTCGCCGGCATCAATGAAAGCGGCGCTGAAAAGCGCGCCACAGCTGTGCGCGCACTCTCCTTGTTGACGGGTGAGCGTCGAGCCGTGGCTTTGGCAACCCACGCATTGTCCGACGATAAGCCTCTAGTGCGGGTCGCCGCAGCCACGGCGCTGGGCGAAATGCACGCCCGATCCGCTATTCCAAAGCTGGCACAAGCGCTGTCCGACAAGGAACCAACCGTCATGCTCGCGGCCGCCCATTCTCTGCTTACCCTGAAAGATCCCCGCGCCTACGATGTCTACTACGAGATCCTTACCGGCGAGCGCAAGGGCAACAAAGGTCTGGTAGCGGGAGAACTCGACACGCTTCGGGATCCGAAGAAGATGGCGCTTCTTGGATTTCAGGAGGGAATAGGCTTTGTCCCGTTCGCCGGTATTGGATACAGCGCGGTACGAACTGTCATGAAAGATGACAACTCCCCCGTCCGAGCCGCAGCCCTGAAGGTTTTATCGGAGGATCACGACAGCGTTATCGAGCAGGCAATGATACGGACGGCGCTTGAGGATAAAAATCAGCTGGTTCGAATCGCGGCGCTGGATTCGCTGGCGCAGCGAGGAAACCCCGCAATCATCAAGCGTATCGTACCCGCCATGTCGGATGATAAGGACGCCGTCAGATACACCGCCGCAGCCGCAGTCTTGCACTTGAGCGACATCGCCAAACGCCGCCAGCAAAACTCCAAATAGCGCTCCAGGAAAGCATGTCCTCGGATTTTGCGCATTTGACCAGCCTCTCCCCTCGTTTTTTACCGACTTTTACTTTTCCGTGACAGAATCTTTACAAGAGTCGACGCAAGCGTTTCCGCCTTCTTCCGTTCTCCGAATGTATACAGCAAACATCTAGCAAAACCGGGAGGACGGTCATGGTGGATCATGGAACGATATTTTATGTCGACGACAATCCGAAGTCGCGACGGCTTCTGACGAGCGTTATAAGAAGTTGCGGATTCGACGTGCTGAGTATTGGAGACCCCATCGAGGCAGTATCGCGGATCAGGAAAAGCAGTTTCGACCTAGCCCTGCTCGACTATCAGATGCCACATTTGACCGGCTCGCAGTTAGCCCAGAAAATAAAAAGCGCGAAGCCTGACACGCCAATCGTGCTAATCTCCGGCTTCTCCGCCCTGCCTCCCTTTGAATTGAACTTCGTAGACGCCCACCTGGGACGAGGCGCAACTCTGGATGAATTACTAGATACCATTCGCAGCCTGATTCACTTGAAAACCGCCTTCGTCAAAACCAACCCATTTCTACCGCCCACAACCTCAACCGCAGAGTACAGACAACTTCGCCGATAGCCAGTTTTACATCCCGTCGAGCGGCGCTTTGGCCCACCCGTAACGGATTCCGTAATTATGTCGTATTACGATATAATAATATCCCTTGTACTCTCTTTAACTTTAGCCCTCGACGTCAGCCGAATATTCCATCGCGTTACACTCCTGCATCATGTACTCGAGGTCTGGACATTGCAGCCGCGCCATCACAGATTTGATCACGCGCGGTGTATCTGCAGTTTCTACCGCCTTTCCTTTCGAGACTGCATTTCGTGCTTTAAGGCTATGATCAAACTCGGGTGCTCGCGGGCACCCATATCGGTACAAACTTCTCCCCACTCGCCCAGCGATTAGCGGTTTGGGCATCGTATCGGTTCGGTCGACCGTGATCTCACAAATCGATTCGTGCTTCCTGCCGTACTGATCGGTCAAGACCAGTTCCAACGGTGCCATTTGGCGATCAAGATAGTGCCACGGGATTTTCTCGTCGAGATTGAACGCCAAAAGCCATCCTTCGATGCTGCCACCGGGCGCAATCTGGCTACTTAAGCGATGATTTAGAACCGAATCGTATCCAATGCGCCTGCCGCTCAGCATGCGGTACATTTTCCGTTCTGGTCCGTGTTGCCGTGCATCCCCGTGAAAGCTAAACTGCCAATCTTCATCTAACAAATTTGCACGTGGGTCGTAGAGCTGCAACGGGCCGTAAGAAAGGTTGGAAATTCTTACACGGAGTAGGTATTCACTACTCTGTCTTCAGATCGAATGCTCGACTGCCGGGCAGCGACTCGATTCGAAGGTCGGGCTCAGCGCATGAATGAGGTGGTGCTGGCACCGAAACTCCAGCCGCTCCTAACCGCGCAACAACTCTTCTTTTCTTATCAGCGCTAAGTTTCATCGCATCCCTCGTTCGCTCAGAACACGTGCATCATGTGCATGACGTGCACGATGTATGGAATTAAAGTTCGTTTTCGAGAATTGTCCGGCAATGAGGACAGCCCTCCAAACCATTCTCGATTGCCGGCACTCCAAATGCTTTTGCCGTTTGGTGAATGCGCGCGCAAATCTCCGGTGTGAGTTTGAATCCACGGCCGCCTGCGTCCAAACGACAGGTGCGGAGGCCCAGCAACTTGAGCTTGCTTCCGACTTCCTTGGGGCTCAGCCCAATCCGCTCGCCCCTGACTGCGAGAATCTCGCTTGCTAATTTTGCAATTTCGCCGACATGCACGTTCTTCCTGCGCTCGTGGCAAACCACCAGCAAAGACTCCAAAACCGGCGACATCTCGGCTGATTGTTCCGCCCGCACGCTTTCATCCTGGTCCCGCAATAGCGCGATGAGACGGTTTCGAAGATCAGGTGCATTCACCAGGCATGCTCCGAGTCCTCGCGCGTTTTGCCGGGTTGATCCGGTAAGATCCGGAACATCAAACTGCGAACTTTGAACCTCCTCATGGTGCGCAAGTCGGTAATTGAATAATTTGGCTCGCACTTCTTTCACGGCAGCGCGGTAGCGTTCTTCGTCGCCTGGTCCCAGCAACCGCCCTCCGGGTATCACTGGTATGCGCAGGCAGGTGTCTTCACAATCGCCGCCTAGATCGGCGGACCCCGGATAAACCACGATGGCGCCACGATGCACTCGTAATGAGCCAGCGCGGAAAACTGCGAAACCAAGCGCATTCGAATTAGAGATGAGCTTGCAAAGCTTGGTGCTTGGCTGAGGCGTATAGAAAAATCGGGTGACAGTTAGGTTCTGGGGCAAATCGTCAATTCCGCTGTCGTCAACCAGCGCTAGCGGATGCCAGCAGAACCAGATCAGTAACCGCAATAAACACATGGCCTCTGCATTTGCGGAACCCGACAGCCACAGGCATAGTTGGACCGGCAGCAGGTCAGCAAAGTATGAGGCAATCACAAAGAGCGCGCATAGGAACGCATAGTCTGCCGACAACTCGGAAAGTTGTATGACGATCGATGAAATCTGGGTGACCAATTCCGCCGTCGAGCCATATGGAAGATTTTCGGTTGGCAAGCGCAACTGCTGCACCAGGCCGGGATCCATGTTTATTGGGATAAAGTGCTTGCCAGCGTGGTCAATCTGGCGAGAGGTTGTCGTATGCGTTCCAGCGGAATGCAGGAGAACGACTTCCCCTGCCTCTGATGACTCTTTTACCAGTTCAATCAGGCTGGCGTCGGATAGCCGCCCGCCGGCTGTTGGTGTCAGCTCAAGCTCTCCGAATATAAACGGTAGGCCTAGCACCCATTTCCGGACGAAGGCAGCGGCCAGACTGCGATTCTTGCGGTTCTTAGCCTTTCCCATTTGATCCTCCGCGCCAAATCCGCAACAATGGTTGCAGTTGGGCCTATTGATTTTGGAAGGCTCTAATAACCGAGGGAAAAGGATTTGAGGACCAATTCTGAAGAGTTTACAGACCTAACGAGTCAGTCTCGAAACAAGACCACCCACTATCTGTAGTTTAGTGGCTATCGTCACATAGTCAAGCCCAAAATTTCCGTTTGTCTTAACAGAGTTGGTCAGCTGCCACAAAAATCCATGATGATAGGTTTAGAATGAGAAGCGTTCTCGCCACCCTGGAAACGCGCACGCGCGCGAACGCTCAAGCGATCGATAGGTTGTGGCGCACCTGTAAATGCGAAGTGAACAGCATTTCAAGTCGGGAGACGTGTAGTCAGTCAAGGCTTCTTCGATTCTCGTTTTCTTACTGTACTTAGTTCTCTTTCTTCCCAAAGCCTACTGAGGGTGGTTTCCAAATAGTTTGTAAGTGATCGACGCTCTTTCCTAGCCTCTTCCGTCAGCCGTCGCTTGAAGTCAGCGGAAACCCGGAAGTTTAGCGTCTCCTTCTTATCCATAGGTGCATCGGCTCCGAGGCGATGCTACAGAAGGCTAGGACCGCGGTCAAGATCGAGTACCTTCCTTCGTTGACATGTAATGCATTATGCATTATGCATTATGCTTGCATTACGATTATGGAGGTACGTCTTGCCAATTTCGACAGATAAACTGTTGCGCCACAATCGGCAACTTGCGCGTCAGAAGTGGGGTTCAGCGTTGAATCCACAGGTGCTGGAATCGCTGGCGTGCTTTTCTGAAGACTTCCGTTTTTCCATTTCTTCCGGGGATCTGCTACTGCTTGATAAAGGCTGGTATGTAACGCATTCGGGCCTCATACGGTTAGCGCGGAGAAAGCGATGCCAGGGTATTCTAGTCCAGCCAGCGCGTGAGTTTTGTGATCCCAAAGAGGCGCGCTGGGCTTTCGAAGCTACTGTCTATAAGTCAAAGGCCTGTCGTGGCTTCGTCGGCTACGGTGACGCAGATCCCTCCAATGTGTCCTTCCTTGTCCAGGGGGCCGAAATGCGTGTCGCCGAAACTCGCGCTGTCAACCGCGCTCTGCGCAAAGCTTACGGAATCGGCATCTGCTCCGTCGAGGAAATCGGTTCCCTCTCCGAACCGTCGCCATCCTCTCGTCGAGAGGCTAAGAAGCTTCCTCCGCAGCCTGCCAACGGGAACCGTGGCGGGCGCACAGTCCGTGATCGGCTCTGCCAACTCATTCGTCAGCATCAACTTGACGCCACTTTGGTCAAATCCTACGCCACCGATTTCTGTGGCGTGAAGGCGCTTCGCGATGCGACGCGCGAGCAGGTCGAAAACTTCGTCGTTCGTTTGGCCGACCGCGCCGAGAAAGATCGAGACGCGCTGCTCTGCCAGCTCAACAGTTACGTCATCAAGAAGGAAGGTGTAGCATGAAACGCCAGATTTTCGGATTGCATGCAGCCGATCGCTCTGCCGCCGACCAAATTCCCGATGCACTTTTTCTGGTCCGCGTGCAGAAAGTTCAGTTTCGCCGCCAAGGAGAAAAACCTTACTACACGCTTAATCTGAACATTCTGGAGCCGCGTCGATTTTCGGCCCACGTTATCTCCACCCGCCTATATTGCAATGCCAGAGCCCTGTGGAAGTTCAACTGGTTCCTCCGCGACTTTGGCTACGATGTCGAACTGCTAGGCCGCGATGAAGTCGATGAATCACAACTAATCGGTCTGACCGACGTAGTGAAGGTCAGTCATGTGGTCCTCAACGGCACTTCTCTGCTCCGATTGGATGGTTTTGCCGCCGCCAGTCGCTGGGAGGAACTCTCGCCCAATCTCGATGGTTCGCAGGTGGCCTGATGACTTACAGCTACACGCAAATCAGCCAATACTTGACCTGCCCGCGGCGCTATCGCCATCGCTATCTGGATGGCTGGCAGGAAAAAGATACGCGCGCAGCCATGCTCTTCGGGCGAGCCTTTGAACGTGCCCTGTCTGCCTACTTTCTGCGCGAAGATACGGCCGCAGTGTTGTTTCGCGAATGGAGCGCCATGTCAGAACCAGGGCCTGCACTACTCGAAAGGTGATACCTGGGATCGCATGCTGCAGCAAGGCATCCAACTTCTGGACCGCTTCTGCCAAGACGACCGCATTCGTATTCTTCAGGCGCGCCGCAACCTGCAGATTAAATCCACGCGACAAGTTTCCCCAAGAATGATTTTGTGTCCTATATCGACGCCGTCGGAAAGCTGGACGGGACGTGCTGTCTGCTGGAATGGAAGACTACTTCCAGCCGCTACCCAGAGGAGCCGGCAGGGCTGCTGGCTCTCGATCCGCAACTGGTTTGTTACTCGTGGATGACGGGTATTTCTGAAGTCGCTCAAGTGGTCTTCGTCCGCAAACGGCTGGTCGAGATCCAATATCTGCGCACCATTATCAGCAAAGAACAGCGCGAGGAGTTTGGCCAAATTGTCGAGGACACGATCGGGCGAATCGAATCCGCCCAGTTTCTGCCCCACAGCGGCATTCGCTTCCCGCAGAATCCGTGCAGTACCTGCCCCTACTTAGGCCTCTGCCTGGGGAAGCAACCGTTGGTCGATGCTGCGCTGGTCCGGCGGCCGGGAGCTGAAAAGCTTGGTTGGCTTGACGAACTTACTTACTAAGAATCCGCCCATGCTGCCCAAGCTCAATCGTCGCCGAGCGCTGTTCGTGCTCACCAAAATCGATGAAATCTTGGTCTGGGAAAAGCAGAAGGACGCAGAGCGGGACACCCGGTTCGTTGAGCTCGGGCGTTACTTGTGCGAAGTGCGGGCAGGACAGTACTGGCGGGTGGAAAAGGTAAAGTCATTCGACGAGTTTTTGGAAACACGTTTTCCGGAATCAAGACGGAAAGCTTATTACCTGATGTCGATTCATGAACATCTGCCTCCGCAGGCAAGACGGGAGCTGAAGGAAGTTGGATGGACCAAAGGGCTGGAGTTGGCGAAGGTGGCCAGGCGGGATCGGCAGCACTTCGATTGTGCAACCTGGTTGCACAAAGCCCGAGAAATGCCCAAGGAGCAGTTTAAGCAGGAGGTCGAGCGGGAACTGACCGGAAAGGATACCGAGCCGTGGGAGATTATCTACTTCAAGCTTTATAAAAGCCAGATCCCGGTCATTGACCAGGCGATCGAGACGGCAGCTCTGATGCTGGGCAGCGATAAATCCCGGGGCTACTGTCTGGAAATGATCTGCGCAGATTTCCTGGCGGGAGCGAACCTGGGAAGTGAAAATTCTGATGCTCTCTTCCAGTCGGCCATACGGCTGTTCAAATTCCTATCTGGCGAAGAGAGGCAGGCGTTTTTGCACCAGGTGACGCAAAAGGCGTCATGAGTCGAGTCCAACCGAAACAAATACGCGTTCGCCTCGATCCCGAGTTGTACGCCACTCTGCGCAACCAGGTGCTACGTCGCGATGGCTGGAAATGCCAATCTTGCGGCGCGATGTCGAACCTTGAGGTTCATCACCAAGAATTCCGCAGCCAGTCCGGCGGTGATTCGGAGGCGAACCTTATTACGCTTTGTTTCTCATGCCACGCCACTTTCCATGGCAGCAGAGGAGAGGGTGAGACGTCCGAAGTATCTTGAACTCGACTGTTGAGACCGGGTACCGGCGGCAGGATAATTGAGAATGAGACGAACCACAAGGCTAACGTGGGTTCGAAGAAATTTCTCCGACGATAAGGGTCGGGAAAACGACACTCGCTCAAGGGGCGTCGGCGCGGACTTAACAATCCTGACTAATAGGAAGAAGAAGAAGCTTAGTATTCCGTAAGCTAAGCAGAACAAGCAAATAAGCATCCCGAAAATTCTTTTCCCTGCCTAGTCAGGAAAGAAGTGCAAGGCTTTTCTTCGATCCGCAATCTTGTCATTGCTCGCGCTTCAAGCGGTGATGTCGTTTGGCGCGATCCGAGCGAGTGAGGCCTATGTTTTTCCTGGAGGCTTGCGCGTCATTCGACGACTGCGAGGGTTCGGTTTTTCTCCAGTCGACCAAGAATAGCGTGCACGTCGTCCAACGTGTTGTACAGATGGAAAGACACGCGCAGGCCATCCATACGATTGGATACGACTATATTTTCGGCCGCCATCTTCTTTACCATCGCGTCCGCATCTTTCATTTGCAGGACAACCAAGGGGCCGACGCTTTCGGCCGGTGTCTTCACCTTTATCTTCAGGTCACGAGCGCCGTCCGACAGCGCGCGGGTCAGAACCTTGATATGCTGTGCAGTCTTTTCGCGGCCAAAATCGTCGAGCAATTTGAGGGCGGCCGTTGCGGCGTAAGCGTGCGGTAGCGAAGGAGAGCCCGTTTCAAAACGGCGGGCAGTGGTGGACGGATCGAAATGTTTGACGTCAAAGGCAAACGGATTCTGCTGGGCAAACCAGCCCGTGATTGTCGGAGTCAGTGAGGAGATCAATTCGGGCCGCACGTACATGAACGCGATCCCGGATGGGCAAAGAAGATATTTCAGCGCTCCACTAACGTAGAAATCCAGATCAAGCGCCTTGACATCAATCGGACGAGTTCCGCAATCCTGATAGTCGTCGAGCATGACTAGAGCCCCACGCTCGTGGGCCCGCTTGACGATGGGGACTACCTCCGACCGAAAGCCGTTCATGAAGCAGACGTGGGTCAGTGGCACGATGAGTGTCTGGTCATCAATCGCGCGCGCGTAACAGTCCGGGCATATCTCGCCATTCTGCGCGTCGAGGAATTCGATCTCAGCGCCCCGACGCTCCTGAGCGAGCCAGATTTGCCCCATCGTGGGAAATTCAAATTCGCCCATGACAACTTTTCGACGCTTGCCAAAATCCAGGGCGCTCGCAATAGAATTGATCCCGGCGGAGGCGCTGGTGACGACCGCGATTTCCTCGGGCGCGGCGCTGATGAAGCGCGCGAATGCAGTACGCGCTGCTTCGTACTCCTCGACCCAGCGGTCCCATGGGGATCCGTCTTCGTGCCAGGAGCGGATGTGCGCTTGCAGCGCAGCTTCCACCGCATCACTCAAGGCCCCCTGCGAACAGGAATTCAAGTAAATTTTGTTCTTGAAGATGGGAAAATGTGCACGGGCGGATTCAATTTCGGTAGACAAATATTTAACCTCTAATCAAGATAAGAAACGACGGGAGATTCGAATGAAACGCCATTACTCTGAGCCAACGCGAAAAAACAAAACGCCTTCGGAGCGTGCGATCGTGAACAAGGTCATCCGCCTTGAAAAGGGCGTATGGAAGACCGCACAGGCGCGAGATGCTGATCGATTTCGACAACTTGTTCCCGCCGATGCCATCATGATCTTCCAAACGGGAGTCGTGTCTCAGCCAGAGTATTTAGCAACCATGAATGAACGAACCATCTCGCGCTATGAACTCCGCCGTTTTCGCGGCTTTATGCCAAACTCGAAAACCGTAATCCTCTATTATGAGGCTCTGCGCCTGGGCGAAGAAGCAGGCAATAAATTCCCCGAAGGGCTAGTGATCGAGAGCACAACCTGGATCAAGCGAGGCGCTCGCTGGGTTGCTATTCTGAACCAGGAAACGCCGGTCGCCAACTGTTAGCCCTGCCACAAAACAAACCTGCTTCACCTGGAACAATACAGTCCCTGCCGCTAATTCACAGCCGGCTCTGTAGTCAGCGGTTTGAGGATCTCGTCCAGATAATCCGGAGTATCTTTTACCCGTTCCAGGTGGGCAAACTGATTGCCGCCATGATAATCAATTTTGTATTGCTCTAACTTTCCGGCTTTCTCCATTTGAAGCTCGATCGCAGTGGAATTCGATTTGGAATCCCGAATCGCCCGCTTCATCTCTTCCACGGAAAACGCGAGCCCGTTGATACCGATAATTTTTGAGTATGGACTAAGTCCGCTCTCAAATGCGGGCATGCCGGGGATAGCGTCAACGATTGCACCGTCGCGCTTTACGCAGAGTCCAATCGAAGATGTGAAGTCGCCGCTTCCCGATACGTCATCCTCCGCCGATTGAATTTCGTTTGGATCATCGTTGTATACGAGCCGCCAGCCTCCGCCGGAAATCCCGCCCAGCGGGGCATTGGCAGAGGTAGAATCCAGGCGCGAGCGGAAAAACGATGCCCAGTCATAGGCAGCGATGCCATTCAGGGTCGATACGAGATCCTCAAAGGTGTAGGTCTCGATCACAGGTTGACCCTCATGTCC
The DNA here is from genome assembly GCA_963716405.1 of uncultured Acidobacteriota bacterium. Classification (GTDB taxonomy): domain Bacteria; phylum Acidobacteriota; class Terriglobia; order Terriglobales; family Acidobacteriaceae; genus JABDBE01. The sequence continues at coordinate 87,649 of CAVQTI010000002.1, forward strand.
GGCATAGAAGGTGTGGCAGAAATCGTCCATGGATTTTCGATCGCCGGTAAGCTTGCGAAGGGTTGTGTCCACCTCGAGCCAGATCAGAACCGCTTCAGGATAGAAATCTGTTCCACGACGATACGACGACCACTCTTTGACACTGAAATACAAAATCTGTGCGGCATTCGCCGTGTTCTGCAGTGAACGCCAGCGACGGCCAGCCCGGTGCTCCATTGTCGACGCGACCAGCGCGATTCGGTCGTGCGACTGAGCTGCGGTCATAAGTCCGCTGCGAGCGGTGAGCACTGTGCCCAAATATTCCGTGAGACCCTCGTAGACCCACAAAAGTTCGCCCTTCATCGGCTGCTGGAAATCCGGCGTTGCCAAACCCTCTGGCCGGCGGTATTGCCCATTCCAAGAGTGTGAAAACTCATGGGGAAAAAGTCCCGCCATCAGTAGGCGCGCATTCGGATCAACCAGCGTGTGCTCTTTCACGCGATCGTCGCTGCTTTCGTGATGCTCCTGCCCAAGTTCCATTACGTTGTCACTCAGGGTCAGCAGAAAATGGTAATCGCGAAAATGATGGGACTTATAAAGAGCACCTGCTTCCGCTACCAGTTGTTTGTAACGTTCTATCAATCCGGATGGAACATCGAGCGCCCACGCATCATCAGAAAGCACATCCAATTCCTGGGGAGGGGTGCCGCTTGCATTGAGAGGAAAAGTCCGCATGAACTCACCTGACTGCACGGGCGAATCGACCAGCAGATCGAGTGGGACAGGCGAGAATGAGATGGTGCTGCCGGATTGGTTGCTGACCGGTAGCGAGGTGCTGAATTTCCATTGGCGGGGCAGCGTTAGAGTCGGATGAAAGATGAGATCACCTGCGGGCCAGCCTTTTGGATAAAGAAGAACCTGGTTCCACATCAGGATGAAAAGATTGGCAGCTCCGGAGGCACTGAAATCAATCGTCGGGCCGGAAGCCGAAATCAGGAAATCCAGTGCAGCGTCAATCGAGGTGGTTCCGGCAGGCACTTTGAGATTGAAGGCATACATATCCACGTCATCCTGTTGCCAAGCAATCTCCTGCGCACCGGAAGAAAACTTGAGTCCCACCAGGTTCCAGACCGGTCCGTCTGGGGAGTGGTCTGCCGGCATCCACTTCGGATAGTAGAGCGTGAGCGGCCCGGGATGGACCGGCAATACGAGTTTCGCGTGCAGGATCCGCTGCGAGATCTGCGTCGCATCGACGGATATCGCAATCGCGCCCGCCGGAGCTGCGGCCGCACTCGTCGCTACACACAGGGGCGCAACCAACGCGATCGCCAGACAAAACAGGCTCGCAAACTTCCGGCCATACATCATGGTCTTGTGAAACCAGCGAATGCTTACCACGTGATCTTGCCCATGAACTGAATGTTGCGCGGGCCGCCGACGCCAAAGTGCGAATCGAAGCTGCCATCATCTGCGGTAGCGGTGATGAACGTGGCGTTTGCTGGACCGGGGGAGGGCTCGGCAAAGTTCGGGTGATTGAATGCGTTGAAGAAGCTGGTCCGGAATTGGAACGCAAAGCGCTCGCCGAGCGTGAATGTTCTCTGCAGCGATATGTCCCACGCGTTCAGACCTGGCGCAACCAGCGGATCGCGCGGGCAGTTGCCAAACGTCCCCGGCGCGGGCTCCTGAAACGAACTGGGCGACGCGTACGGCAGCGAGAAGTTGCTTAACTGATAGTGAATCGGCCCGACGCAATTGTACCGCGTGTGATTATTGCCCACGCCGCTCTCGTCACCAAAGGTCAACAGCGGTGCAGCAAAACCGTCACGAAAAGTTGTTGTCCCGGAGACTTGCCAATCCTTTGCCACGTAGGCGAACGCGTTGCCAGTTTTAGGGGAGGGGATGGCATACACGTAGGTGATGATGAGGGCACGGCGCTGATCGAATTCTGAATTGCCGTAACTGCCCCTCAGATTTGTCGAGTCTTGCGGCACATATCCGCTGGTGCCGAAGAAATCTTCCACTTCGGAGGCGGTGTCGAGGTTGTGAGACCAGGTGAAAGCGACCTGACTCGTCAAGCCATGAAAGTTATTCGATTTCAGCGAAACCTGCAAAGAGTGGTAAGTCGCAAAACCAGGCGTGGAAATTGTATTGATCTGCGACAAGGTGGGGAACTTCGCGTTAAACGGGCGCGCGTCCTGCTCACACGTAAAATTGGGTAACGGGGGCGCACATCCGGGAGCGTAGCCGGCCCCCAGTGGCGGCTGGTTAATGTCCAGCAGTTGCAGTTGGTGGATGCTGTGGTTCCCTACGTATGCAATCTGAAAGACGACCTTATCGCTGAGTTCCTGCTGGAGGTTCAAATTCCATTCTTGTGTGTTTGGCGTCTTCAAATTGTGCTGAATGCTTGCAATATTAAATGGCGGCTGGGGCGCGCCCGTGCCGAAGATTGGCACTCCAACGCCGAAGGGGATGGGAGGGCTTGGCACGATCGTGAAGCCGGCCGTCGGCCCGATGGGATTCTGCGCCAGCCCTTCTTCGAAGTTATTGAGTGGAATCGTATCGTAATAAATTCCGAATCCGGCGCGGACAACTGTCTGGCGTCCTGAGATAAGTTGGGACTGAGGGGCCCAGGAAAGCGACACGCGAGGGCCGAGGTTGCCCTTGGGAGTGTTGTAAATTTGTCCCCCCGGCAATTGCGAGGCTGGGACAAGTCCCAGATTGGGGTCAAATGCAGAGAAATGCCCGCGCGATTCGTTCACGGTCGTAAAGAAGTCGTAGCGCATCCCCGCAATCAACGTAAGGCGGGGACTAACCTTGAACGTGTCGACGGCGAAGCCGCTGATGATGTTCTGATCAATATTGGCGCGGGGGCTGCCGACTCGAGTGATTTGCGTGAGGCCGTTGCCGGGCGTAGGAAGACCGGCAAGCAAGTCGACCAGAGACGCCATCCCCCCGCTCTGATTTAGCTGATTTCCAAGCTGTGAACCGGTAAAGGAAAAGATGCCGCGTCCCCCGGCTAGGGTGTAATCGGAATAATTGTGAAGGAAGTTAAACCCGAACCTCCAGGCATGCGCGCCACGAGTCCAATTGACTTCGTCAGCGATTTGATAACTGGTCGCGACGCGACCACCCGCGCCATACTGCAGTCCGAGGTTCGCGAAACCATATACATCGACCTCCGGAATGCCGTAACTGGTCGGGCTCACGCCAGTGTTAAAGCCGATCGTGGATGGGTTGACGTCCGAGTCGCGGCCTCTTTGGAATTGGCTGAAGCGGTTCCAGCCGAGCCGGATTGTATTGATCAAACCCGGGTTGAAGATGTGAACCTCGCTGATCGCGAAGTTGTCGGCTACGGTGGGGGTCACACCAAACCACGGGCCTAGCTGAGATCCGCCGCCCGGGCCAGGTCCGCCGCCAGGAAACTCGTCTTCTCCCTTTCCATGAAGGTAGCGGGCTGAAAGCGAATCGGAGGTCGAGATGCTGTGATCGATTTTCAAAACCCCGCTGTTGGGTGTTTGAAGACCTCGATTGTCGACCGCGAAAGGACCGGATAAACCCAGATTCGAATAAAGTCCCAGAATATTGAGCCCTAGCTGATTCGGCGTGATGCCCTGCCCCTGTACCAAAGCAGTGGCCGTCGCGATCTGCGCCGAAGTTGGGGCAACTCCGTTGAGCGTGGTACCCAGCCTGAGACGGCTTCCGTCATAGCCCGCAAAGAAGAACGTGCGGTTCCGGCCATCGTATACGTGAGGAATGGCGATCGGGCCGCCGATCGTTCCGCCGAACTCATTCCAAACGAATGGCGCTTTTGGTACTCCGTGTAGATCTTCAAAGAAGTTGGCCGCATCCAGAGCAGCATCGCGATGCAGTTCGTACAAGGAGCCATGAATCTGATTCGTGCCGCTGCGAATGATGACATTCATTACGCTGCCGGAATTTTGCCCGCTATCGGCTCCGGCGTTCGCGCTGACGATGACTTCCTGAATTGCGTCCAAAGGAAGGCGCGTCGCCGCGGTCGCCGAATTTCCACCTTCATTGATGGAGGGAAGGTAGGTCGAAGGGTCGGTGTCGGAAACGCCGTCGATGTTGAAGCCGTTTGAGCGCGCGCGCGAGCCGTTGATCGTGTATTGTGCGAATGCGAAGTTGCTATTTTGGGTGACTCCGGGCAAGACAAGAGCAAGCCTCGTGTAGTCACTGTTGCCGATTGGAAGCGCCTCGACTTGCACCTCGCTCAATTGACCGCCAACCTCGTTCGTCTCAGTCTGGAGCAGAGCCGGCGCCGAGGTCACCTCAATTTGCGATGTAACGGTTCCGACCGCCAGCACGGGGTTGATATTATTTACCTGCCCTTGGGAGGTCGCGATCTCGTTGATGATCGTGGTGCGAAAGCCCTCTTTACTCACAGTCAACCGGAAAGTGCCGAGTGGCAACTCCGGGAAATTGAATTCGCCGTTTGGATCGCTGGCGAGCGTCCGCTCCTGGCCGGTGGCGGGGTTTGAAAGTTTGATGGTTGCGCCGGATACCGCAGCACCCTGAACATCCCGCACCGTTCCGGTGATTCGACCCGGAAAAAACTGGGCCGCGGCAAACGAACCGCAAAGAGCGAGAAAAGCGATGCTCGACGTTATGAATCGAATCGCGTGAAAGTTCCTCACCTTATTTCCCCCCTCAGCCGTTAATCGGCGCATGCTATCGCGTAAGCTACAAGTATGTCAATGGTATTCAGATCGTATGTCAAAAGGATCCGAATTTCGCGATGTTTATCTAGAGTCTTGCGTCAGCTCGACGTCAAGTTGAACTTACGGCTGATGGCCAACTAGTTGCGAACAGGAGCAGGATGAGGTGGAATATTCTGGTTCAGATGAAAGACATTCCGAGGGTCATACTTGGTTTTGATATTCCGCAGGCGCTCCCATCTTCCCGGGTAAGCCTCGGGAACACGTTCTTCTTCGTCGCCGCTCATGAAGTTTACATAGACACCATGAACCATAAGTGGACGCAAGCGCGAGAACAGATTTCGACTCCAGTCGATGTTCGCAGCATCCTCGCAAGGTTCCGTCCAGTTGCTCAGAATGTTTAGAACAAATGGCGCTCCACGATTGCCGAATGCCGTTTCCTCCGGAGGCACCCGTCCGACTGCGCCGCCCAGGTAGGTCAATTCGATTTCGCTGGAGCCAGATGGAATTGTTGTTAGGGCGTCGATAAGAAGACCAATCACGTCGTCGCCCAAGACTTGAAAGTAGCCCGACTTCGTATAGTAGCGGCGCCCGTGCGGGAAATCGGAATCCGCCATCGTCTGCAAACTGAGGAACGACATCTCCTCGACCTTTATCGCTTTGTGTTCCACAGCGGTCAGCGCATGATCGATATGACGAAGTCCTCCGTCATGATCGCCAATCCAAAGCACCGAAGAATTCGCAACCGGCGCTCCCCGAACCTCCTGCGGAATACCGGGCCCGTCGCCAGCAATGCGCAAGGAAAAGCCCCAGCGCAGATTGTTTGGAGCTTCCGGCATAAATTCCCGCCAGTGCTGGAGCAGGCCGAAAATGTTCTCACCGACACAAAGTCCGTTCCCCAGCAAGACATGGGTTACGGGATGGAGCCGGACTTCAAATTGCGTCACAATGCCGAAATTGCCGCCACCCCCGCGAAGCGCCCAGAAGAGGTCCGAATTTTCTTTGGCATTCGCCTGGTGTACTAATCCGTCGGCCGCGACCAGCGTGAAAGCTTCGACGTTGTCGCAAGATAAGCCATACAGTCGATTCAGCCATCCGGTACCTCCTCCCAAGACAAGCCCGCCCGCCCCCGTGTGCGACACAACTCCGGCCGGAAACGCGAGACCTGTCGCTTGCGTCGCAGCATCCACCGTACCCAACAGGCACCCTCCTCCGAAGCAGGCTTTCCGGGAATGAGCATCTACATGAACTTCACGCAGAGAAGAAAGATCGATGACTAATCCGTCGTCGCATGTGCCGAAGCCTGCCAGACTGTGGCCCCCGCAGCGAATAGCCGTGACGACCTCCGAAGTTGCAGCAACCCGCACGCACATTTGGACATCGTTCACGTCAAAGCAGCGGGCAACCAAGGCTGGCCTGCGATTGAAAATCCCATTCCACACAGGCGCGACATTGCCGTAAGCGGCGTCGCATGGCCGAAGCAGAGTTCCTTTGAAATGTGGGCTGAGTTCCTTGAAAACATCCTGGACGCCATGGTTCATGAGTTACCGAGCCGGTAAATTAGGATCGACCTGCGCGACAGAAGAAATGGGGGATAAGATCTGCGGCCTATCGCATTGTCGAGCGAATGGGCAGAACAGAAGCCACTCCCATGACCTTGTCTTTCGATTGCATAATGTGGTCGTGCATAAGCTGGCGCGCGCGCTCAGAATCGCGTTCGCGGATCGCGGTGAGAATCGCAAGATGCTCGCGGCCGGGGACTTCGCCAAAATAGCGAATGTCAATGGCGGCCAACATAATTCGTTCCATCTGACTGCGGGCTTCGCTGACGGCCTTCACCAGCATTTGATTACGCGCTAACAGCGCAATACCGACGTGAAAGGCGGTATCGGCCTCGATAAAGCGCGCGCAACTCGCGCGGTTATCGGGGCTGCACGATGCCTTGGCGAGATTGGTCAATTCCTTCAAGGCCTCGCTGGTACCTCCCTTTGCGGCGGCAAGCTCAGCCGCGGCGCATTCGACCGCGCTGCGGAATTCGTAAATGTCATTCAGAACTTGCAGCGTGATCTGAGCTACGAAATAACCGCGGTTCGGAACAATACGCAGCAGCCTGTCATTTTGAAGCCGGACCGCGGCTTCACGCACAGGTGTACGGCTTGCCTTATAGCGGCGCGCGAGATCTTTCTCGCTCAAGGCTTCGCCCGGCTGGAAAATGCCCTGGATGATGTCGCGTTTGAATGCCGAATATACTCTCTCGCTCAGGGTCGCGGGGACCGTACCAATCAGATGCGGTTGCGATAAAGAAGAAAGAGTGTGCGCCAGGATCCGATATCCTTTGCTCCAGGTCGCGGTCTTTGGCAAGAATTCCTCCACTCACAAAACAACTAATTGTTTCCGAGAGTCGTTGCGATGTCAACGAGTACCGTATGTCTAAAAGGTTAGGAGGGGCGCCATTACGCATTTCATTTGCAGCAAGCAGTATACAGCTGGTATGTCTGTGATATTCTAGCCGCCTCTAGCCGCTCACGAATGCCTCCCTGGAGTGAGCGGTGGATGATGAATGAACAAATCTATTCTCTTGGCGAAAACTGGCGATACCACCAGACAATTTCCGGTTGAGACCGCTCGCCGCGCGTTTCCCTCTCTGAGTCGCGGTGAGAATTTCATATTCTTCGACAACGCAGCCGGAGCGCAGGTGCCGCAGGTCGTCTTCGATGCAGTCAACAAGCACCTGCTCGAAAATAATGTCCAGCGGGGTGGACGATACGCCAAGAGCCAGGAAGTTGATGCAATGGTCGCGCGCGCTCGGGAGAGTGTTGCTGCACTCATCAATGCGCGGCATCCCAGTGAGATCGCATTTGGAATGAACGCAACCTCGTTCATCAGGCTGATCAGTTTGGCGATTGGTCAAACGCTGGGTGAACGCAACGAGATAATTGTTACCGACATGGACCACGAGGCGAATATCGCCACCTGGTTGGCCCTCCCCAATGCCAAGTTCGGCTGGTGGAAGATACGGGAAGACGGAAATTTACACGCAGACGATTTGCAGAGACTTCTGTCTTCACGAACGCGGCTGGTAGCGTGCACCGTTACTTCCAACGCGCTTGGTTCGATCGTGGATGTGGCTGAAGCAGCCAGGATTGCGCATCACGCGGGCGCGGAGATTTTTCTCGATTGTGTCCACTACGGCCCGCACGGAGCCATCGATGTGCAGGCGTTCGACTGCGATTACCTCGTCTGTTCGGGTTATAAGATATTCTCGCCGCACATGGGATTTCTCTGGGGCCGGCGGGAGCTGTTGAAAAGTCTGCCTACCTTTCGCGAAGATTTCATTCCGGACGAACCGCCGGGAAAGATTGAAGCCGGTACGTTCGTTTATGAAAATGTTGCCGGCCTGGATGCAGCCATAACCTACCTAGAAAGGCTAGGGGCCAGTCTCGGCGGAAATTTGAACCGCGCCTCCGAAAATTACAGGCGCAGTAACCTCGTGATTGCCATGAACGCAGTGCGAGCTTACGAAGCATCGCTCTCGTTGGAATTGTTGCGCGTTTTGAAAGAGGCCAACGCCACAATCTATGGCATCCGCGATGAAGAGCGCCTGCACGAACGCGTCCCCACTTTCTGTTTCAACCTTCAGAAACGGCATCCGGCACGCGTCACGGAGACACTGGCGGATGCCGGCATCGGAGTTCGCGATGGGCACATGTATGCACCACGTCTAATGCGGAGGCTGGGTCTGGACCCGCAGTCCGGGGTGGTCCGAGTGTCTCTCGTGCATTACAACACGGTAGAGGAAATCCATCGCTTCCGTGATGTAATCCTGCCAATGAGCCGCTATGCCTGAAGCGCCTCGGCCAGCAGATCTTCTCGAGAGTTCACGTGCAAGCGTTTCGCCGGTGCCCGAGAACCTGCAGCGCCGGCTCACCCAGCGCCAACTCACCATGCTCGCCCTGGGTGGAGCGATCGGCGTTGGTCTATTCCTGGGCAGCAGCATAACGATCCGGCTTGCGGGACCGGGAGTGATTGTGTCCTACCTTCTCGGGGCAGTCATAGCGATGATCGTTGCTTACTCGCTGGCGGAGATGGCAGTGATTCATCCGGTGGCGGGTGCGTTTGGTGTGTACGCTGAGACTTATCTCAGTGAATGGTCAGGGTTCGCGGTGCGTGCGACCTATGGGCTCGTGCAGATTATCGCGATCGGGGCGGAGGTGACCGCCGTCGCGATTTACTGCGGATTTTGGTTTCCCCATGTTCCGCAGTGGGTCTGGGTTGGGGGCGCATCGCTCGCGCTGGTCGCGATCAATGCCCTGCAGGTCGGACGGTTTGGCGAATTTGAATATTGGTTTGCTTTGATCAAAGTGTCTGCCATCGTCGCTTTTATCGCCATAGGCGCGATGCTGATATTTGGAGCCGGTCCAAGGCCGGCGCTCGGACTCTCGAATCTGTTCGCCAATGGCGGCTTCCTGCCGTTCGGCCTGAAGGGTGTCTGGTTGGCGCTTACACTCGCCCTGACTAGTTATATGGGCGTGGAAGTTATCGCCGTCACAGCCGGCGAGGCGTGCGATCCCGAACGCACGATTCCCCGCGCGATGCGCACCATTGTCTATAGGCTGATTTTCTTCTACGTTCTCGCGATTTCCGCGATGTTAGCGATGACTCCCTGGAACCGGGTGGGAAGCGAAACCGGACTTAGCGGGAGTCCATTCGTGAGCGCCTTTGCTGGTGTCGGAATCCCATATGCTGCCAGCATCATGAATCTGGTGGTAATCACCGCGGCGCTTTCCAGTTGCAATGCCGATCTTTATCTGACCACCCGGATGCTGTTCTCGCTTTCGCAAAGCGGCTACGCGCCCGCCTGGCTCTCCCGGTTGAGCAGCAACGGAGTCCCTCATCGTGCGCTTGGTGTTTCGACGGCCGGCATGATCGCGGCGATATTGCTGGCTATTTATGCGCCTTCACGCGCCTTTTTGATGCTCTACGGGGTAGCGGTTGCCGGGATGTTCTTTGTATGGATTGTCATTCTTCTCAGCCACGTTTACTTCCGAAAGTCGCTTAATCACGAGGCCCGCTCCCGCTTACCCATCAAGTTAGCGTGGTCACCGTATTCCAACTGGATCGGCATCGCCGCCCTGCTGAGTATCACAGCGAGTACTTTTTTTGTGGATGGCCTGCAGTATGCCCTCCCTGCGTTCTTGCCTTTCCTTCTGGCGATGTTGCTCGTGTACCGGAGAGTACGGCGGCGTCCGTCCCCAGTCTAAGGCAGTTGGTGTTTATACTCTCGTCATTGGTCTCCGTAGCTCACAAGATTTATCGGCGTTCGAGCAACCAGGGCGACTGCCCGAGCGCAACGGAGAACTATCCATGAAAACACTAGGCACCTTTGGATGGTTTCGAGGTCGCCGTCTCTTTTCGGGAAGCTTATCCATCAACGGAAGCGCGCCCGACAAGCCGCCGACCCCCCTTGAACTATCGACTTCCCACTGTGGAGCGTGCCAAGCCTATCGCTTTCGTCCGTTTGGAGTTTCGTCGGTTGGACTCAATGAAGGCGGAGCCTGCTTCTGGTTCGAGGCATTGGCAGCACCCACAACGACCGTATCGCCACTGACTGCGACGGAGGTCCAAATCCAGCCCCGTCATCCGAGGCCATCAACGTAGCCGTCTGCGTCATGTTTCCCCATCCGCTAGCTGGTTTGACGAACACGTAAGCAGCGCCGGTCGCTTGGTCAAAGGCGCTTGCGAGCCGTCGCTTATGCGAAGATCTGCGCGTGGGCCAACGCATATAATTTTCTTAGGCCGGTCCCGCACGACAACGACGACTGTCGAGCTGATTTGTGATGAGTCAACGCAAAAACGTTTCGATTTCCAGGCTTGTGTTTTTCGGAGCCGCCGCAGGGCTAGCAGGAGCATGGGCTATGACGCAGTTCACGAAAATGTGGAATGGTCTTCTGCTTCCGCGATCGTGCGCGAACTCACCTCCCGTACCGCCGCTCCCTTATAGCAGTCAGGAGTGGGATAGCACGAGCGGAATTGCTGCCACGCTTGGTTCAATAGCTTTGAGTCGCCGGCTTACCCTGGAAGAAAAGAAAACAGGAGCTGCTATCGTTCACTCCGGGGTTGGCAGCGCGGCTGGGGTTTCTTATGCGATTCTCGTTCACCATCGTTCGGTAATAACACACCATTCGGGCGCATTCTTTGGCTTAGGGTTGTGGTTGATTGCTGACGAATTGCTTATGCCCTCTCTGGGACTTTCTCGCAAGCTCGGGTGTTACTCGTTTCAGGCGCAGGCAAACTCTCTAGGCGAGCACCTCGTATATGCGGTCACGACGGATATTGTCTACCGTTATTTATCCGCACAATAAATTCCGACACTGCAACTGCTAAGCGCACGGTGAAGCTTCGTGTTTTCAAATCGTTTTCGCGCAGACCGCTGCTTGTTCCGGGAATGTGCGAGTAAAAAACCGGCGGTGGTAGCTACTGCGAGCCCGAGCCCGATCCATGAGCGATGCAGATCTGTCCACACTTCGAAACTGTGCCGGTGTGCGCGGCTATCGAAGGTGCCGTGTGCACCATGATCTCCTTCCACCGGCTTCTATAGGTTATCAGGGCGGTTCGGATCCTCTGGCTGCGAGGTTTGCTGCGATGCGTACCCTGTGCGGCCGAGATAGTGATCGAGTAATCCAGGTGCAAGCTTATTACCAACAATTGCCGCCACCGTAGGCGAGCCCACATACACTTCGCGCCTGTGGTGATGGGCTGCCCAGTAAACTGCTCGCGCACCGACCTCAGGCTCGAAGATGGGCGGCACCGGTTGGGCTTTATTTTTCAAGCGGCTCTTCACCCATCCGAACTGGGGAGTATTCAGCGCCGGCATTTGCACCATCGTCAAATGAATTTTGCTCCGATCATGAATAAGTTCGCAGCGCAGTGAATCGGTGAATCCCGCAATGGCATGCTTGCCGGCGCAGTAAGCAGATTGGAGCGGAATGCTGCGATAGGCAAGGGCCGAGCCGACCTGCACAATCGTACCTCGATCGCGCTGCAGCATTCGCTTAAGAGCGGCAAGGGTTCCATAGACCACGCCAAGATATGTCACCTCGGTCACTCGCTTGTATTCCTCCGGCTTCATTTCCTTGACCGGAGAAAACACGGACGCCATTGCGTTGTTGACCCAAACGTCGATCGGTCCGAACTCTTGCTCGACCCTGGCAGCGGCCGCTTCCACTGCATCGGCGTCGGCAACGTCGGCTGTCAGTACAATCGCTTTTCCGCCCATGGATTCGATTTCACTCTTTGCCCCCTGCAGGCCGTCTTCGCCGCGCGCGAGCAAACCAACGCGGGCTCCATGACGACCAAATTCGCGAGCAATGGCCCGCCCCAGTCCGGCTGAAGCACCGGTAACGACAACCGTTTCACTTTTCATAAATGACACCCTCGATTTAATAAGTTCAAAAGCTCTATGCTGCTTTTTGTATCCCCCCCCGAAACATTAACTTCGATATTCCCTTGAATTTTGATGACATTCGTTGCGATCCGGCCACCCGGTTTGCGTTCAAATTGGATATCTATGCTGGAGTCGCCTACCTTCAATCCATGAAGTTCAAGGTGTTGAACAGAGGCGGGAAGAACAGGCCGCACAATTCGCAATTTGTTTTCAAATGCATTGGGTTCTAGTCCGAGCAACGTTTCGATCATGAATGGCGTGGAACCAGCAGCCCATGCTTGGGGATGACAGGCAACGGGATATCGCACAGGAGTGGGGAACTCTTTTTGCGAAAATCCAGCAAACACCTCCGGAAGGCGGTGCCGAGGAAAGTGGCTCGCTGCTCCTACGATGCCACTGAAGATTTTGCACGCAGGATCATCCAGTCCGTAATTCCGGAAACCCGCCGCGATGATGGAGTTGTCGTGGGGCCAGACCGTACCCAGGTGATACCCGACCGGATTGTACCTACGCTCGTTGCTGGACAACGTTCGAACGCCCCAACCACTAAACATGTCAGGCGACATCAGATGCTCCACCGTCGTGGCAGCTCTACCGGGGTCGGCGATCCCTGACCATAGCATTTGGCCTGGGTTAGAGGAGACCACAGCCGCGGGGTGCTTGCCAGCTTGAAGAGCGATCGCATAAATGTTTTTATCTTCAAGCCAGAAATCACGCTCAAACCGTTTTCTAAGCTCTTCAGCCTCCGCCCGAAGACCATGTGCGATTTTCGTTTCTCCAGCTTTCTCGTATAAATCACCATTGGCCACATTGCTCGGATCAGCTACCTGCCATGTATGAGTCCGCCGCGTTTTGCGCGTTTTTGTGGATTTTCGATTCATCTTTGTTTCTGCCCTATCCCGAGTTGCATTGTCCTAGTGAGACTCCGAAATCATCCGGCCACTTGGAGACTTTCGCGAACCTAGAAACGCTACGACATCGTTGAGTTCTTCAGCTTTCAGATTGCCCGCAAAAGCTGGCATGTTTTCTCCTCCATTTAAGATACGAATTGTCATCTGAGCGGTTGTCAGACGATTGCCACGTTGCTCAAATCGGGACCGCGATGCCCTCCGAATCCGGAGATGTCGTGACAATACTCGCATCCCTTTTGGTGGAACAGCGCTGCGCCGCGTAGAATGTGCCCGTCTTTCGACGTAGATGTTTGCCTTTGTAATCAGGGTTGCCCTTTGATGAAAGCAGCTGAACAATGTTTGAACAGCCAGCTAGGTTTCTTTCCTGGGACGAGCCGAGGATTGGCGATCTCGCACGATATAGTTGCGCCAGTTGGATGTGGCTACTCCTGCCGCTATAATTCGTGCAAAGGCCTTGGGGCAAACAAGCAAATGCAAGATTCTGCGCTTTCCTGCGTACGTCGAGCCGACCGGGCGATTTCCAATTTATACAATTTAGTTCTTTCGTCCTGCCGGCTGAGAGCAACGCAATATATATTGCTTCAGTCGATTGCAGAGGCAGAGGAGATATCGCAGCACGAATTGGCTAAGCACTTGTCAGTGGCGTCAGCCACTCTGTCACGCCGCCTTTCGGGATTGAAGAAAAGAGGCTTAGTCGATTTACGAATCGCCAAACGTGGAAGCAGGCTTTACACTCTCACTCCGGCAGGCAAGTCAGTCATCTATTCCACGTCCCTACACTGGGAGTCGGCTCAGCGTCGTATGAGGTCTGCGCTGGGCGACTCCGACTGGGACCTTTTCCTTCAGTTGTGCACTCGTGTGTGTCAAGCGGCCAAAGAAGCGGAAACCATGAGAGCATCCTTGACTGAATCGGCAGCAAACCACCCAAAATAGTCTCCGACCCAAATTCCCTTCAACCTTCCGAATCTGTTGCTATAGCAACGGTTGTCCTGTCGCTGAGGCAGCGCTTTTGATTGGTGCAGCATCAGAGGTGTTTTTACGCATTCGTTAGTGGGGCGAGAGAAGGCAAATGAGCACGACCGCTGTGGAGCAGCGGCTCCAGCGAATATGGGAGACACCTAAGACGATCCATGGCTGGTTCGCCACTGTAGACCACAAGCAGATCGGGCATCGTTACCTGGCAACCGCGTTTATCTTTCTGATCATCGGTGGCGTCGAGGCCCTGATTATGCGCATCCAACTTGCGCATTCTGATCAATCCTGGCTTACACCTGAAGCTTACAACCAGCTTTTCACCATGCACGGCATGACCATGATTTTCTGGTATGCCTCGCCCATACTTTCTGGGTTTGCAAATTATTTGATTCCGCTCATGATCGGCGCACGCGACATGGCCTTTCCGCGCCTGAATGCTTTTTCTTATTGGACTTTCCTGCTTTCAGGCGTCCTGCTCTACATCAGCGCTTTCCTGGGACAGTCGCCGCATGGGGGTTGGTTTGCATATGTCCCTTATACCAATCTGCGCTATTCCCCTGGATATGGCATGGACTTCTACGCACTTGCACTGATTTTTCTGACAATTTCTACAACCGTCGGAGCGGTGAATTTCATCATTTCGATTTTTCGTTTGCGCGCCCCCGGCATGGCGATCAGCCGCATGCCTCTTTTTCTTTACAGCACTCTTACCATCTCGTTCGCCATTCTGATGTCGCTACCTGCGCTGACCGTCGACTGCGTGTTCCTGGTCTTGGACCGACATTGGGGCACGCATTTTTTCGATTCGCGTCTTGGCGGCGACCCACTATTGTGGCAGCAGTTGTTTTGGTTTTTTGGGCATCCCTGGGTATACGTGGTATTCCTTCCCGCCACCGGCATGGCTTCGATGATCATTCCGGTTTTCTCGCGGCGGCCTATCGTCGGCTATCCCTATGTTGCGATTTCCACCGTCTTAACAGGCGTGGTCGGGTTTGGTGTCTGGCTTCATCACATGTTCGCGGTGGGAATGACTGACATGGCGATGAGTTTTTTCAGTGCCGGCAGCATGACGATCTCCATTTTCAGCGCGGTGCAGGTCTTCTGTTGGATTGCAACCGTGTGGAAGGGACGGCCAGTTGCAACCGCCGCGATGCACTTCGCCATGGGATTTATCGCCCTGCTTGTGATCGGTGGCTTGAATGGAATTTTCACCGCAATTATTCCGGTGGATTGGCAGGTGCACGACACCTACTTCGTGGTGGCTCACTTACATTACGTGCTCATCGGCGCGAACGTTTTTCCGGTCTTCGCGGCTTTTTATTACTGGCTGCCGAAGATGATGGGAAAAATGATGAATGAGCGGCTCGGCAAATGGAGTTTCTGGATTATGTTCATCGGCTTCAACCTGGCTTTTTTCCCCATGCACCTGGCAGGACTGGGTGGAATGCCGCGGCGAATCTACACCTATCCCGCAGGCCTGGGGCTGGACGGTTTGAATATGACGGCCACCATCGGCGCATTCATTTTCGGGGTTGGCATTTTGCTCAGCATCATCAATTTTTTTCAGAGCATTCGAGTGGGAGCGACTGCGAGCAAAAATCCCTGGAACGCAGACTCGCTGGAGTGGGAGACCGATTCTCCTCCCGCTCCCTACGCAACCGTGCACATCCCCACCGTCTGCTCCCGACATCCGCTCTGGGACGATCATGACGAAGAATACGACCCCGACAGCGAACGCATTTTCGATGATGGCAGGCAAACGCTCTCGACCACCTGGCTCGATGCCAATCCGCGGTCAATCATGAAAATGCCTGAGGACACGATCGCACCGCTGCTGGTCGCGCTGGCGCTGATGCTGCTCTTCATCGCTCTAATTTTTCAGCTGATGTGGGTTTCACTAGCGGCGATAGTGGCTACTTTGTTCGCCAGCTACTACTGGCTGTGGCCCCAACCAGAGGAGAAACTGGCATGAGCAGTACCTACGTTCCCACGCGTGTGATTCCGCTCGAAACCGAACGCGGGACTTACGCGATGAGGTGCACCATCCTTACGGAAGCATTCCTGTTCCTGGCCCTGTTTGCCAGCTACTTCATGCTGGGAGGAAATAAAGATCGTTGGCGAATCGAGGAATTACCGAAGCTTCACTTTGCATTGCCGATGTTGGCCGTCCTTATTATTAGCAGCCTGGTCCTCCATTGGGGAGAGAAGAAGTTGAAAGAGGAACGCTATGCGGCGGCGCGAATCGGGCTGGCATTCACTATTTTGATTGGACTCGTTTTCTTAACCTTATCGGTTTTTGAATATCGCGAGCACTGGCAGACCCTAACTCCGTTCACCGATTCTTACGGGTCGATTTTCTATGCCATTACCAGTTTCCATGCTGCGCATTTAATTGTAGGTCTGCTGATTCTGATCTACGTGCTGGTTCTGCCACGATATGCGCCCGCCTTGGAGTCGCCGTACCGTCCTTATCACGTTGCGGCGATGTACTGGCACTTCGTAGATGTGGTCTGGCTCTTTGTAGTTGGAATTCTTTATGTGGGTCCGCATTTGTGAACTGTTATGGAAAACGAGACTGAAACTCGTCAGCATATATCTCCCGGACGGTTGTGGTTCGGTTTTGCAGGATCCGCAGCGGCTTGGATTGGTCTGGGTATCGCTGACCTCCTGATCACGTGGCAAGCGTGTCTGGGAGAAGAGCAGTACGGAGGAGCGCATCTTGAGCCAGGATTCAAAGCGCTCTACGTATTCGTTACGCTCGCTCTTCTGATAACTGCCGTCGTGGCTGGAGGTGTCTCTTTTCGCAACTGGCGCGTGCTCTCGCGTGACCGAGATATTTCCGATGCCGAAGGGCGCGGCCGTGAAGAATACATGGCGCTCATCGGCGTCTTCGTTAGTTTCACGTTAGGAATCGGAATCATCTGGCTGGGGATTCCGATCGCCATCATCGAACTGTGTGTGAGGGCGAGATGAAAGCGGCACACGCTATGGCCCTGATGCCCATTGTCCTTTTGCTCGGATGCACGGGAGGAAAAATGGTCCGACCTTACCGGGTATCGACCGGAGGCGATGCGCATCAGGGCCGCCAGATAATCCAGTCATCTGGTTGCGGCGCCTGTCACACCATTCCAGGAATTCATGCGGCGAATGGCGTAGTTGGCCCGCCGCTGTATTTCTTTAGCCGCCGCACCATGATCGCGGGACAGTTGCCGAACACGCCGGACAATCTTATTCGATGGATTAAGAATCCGCCTTCGGTAGAACCGGGCACAGCGATGCCGAACCTGGGACTGGACGATCAACAGGCACGCGATGCAGCCGCGTACTTATACACGCTGCGGTGATGAACATTGGATCGGGGTAAAGCAATGATCGTTTTCAAATATTTATTGTTCACGGTATGCGTGACGATCTCGTTGTTGGGACAAAACAGTCCCAGCGCCAGCGATGTTCCGGGTTCGCAGCCTGGGATCCATCTGGTCAGTCCGCTTCCCACCGGCGAATGGACCATGCCTGCGGGAGATTACGCGAATACACGCTTCAGCCCGCTCACGCAAATCAATACCGGCAATGTAAAGAATCTTCACATCGTGGGCATGATGGCGGATGGAATTCCCCATGGGCATGAAGGTGGACCTTTGGTTGTCAACAAGACTCTTTACATGGTCACTCCATTTCCCAATTACCTGATCGCGCTTGATTTGACCAAACCGGGCTATCCGATGAAGTGGAAGTTTGAGCCCAATCCCGATCAGCGATCAATCGGAATCGCATGTTGTGATGTGGTGAACCGCGGCGCCAGCTATGCCGACGGAAAAATTATCTACAACACGCTTGACGACAATACCGTCGCGGTGGATGCGGAAAAAGGAAGACTGGTGTGGAAGACGAGCGTTGGCGACGAAGATCTGGGTGAGACGGTCACGATGGCGCCTATCGTCGTGAAGAACGTTGTTCTTGTTGGCGACAGTGGTGGAGAACTTGGGGTTCGCGGCAAGCTCACCGCGCTCGATTTGAAGTCCGGCAAAATCCTGTGGCGCGCCTACAACAGCGGACCTGACAAGGACGCACTGATCGGCTCGAACTTCAAACCGTTCTATCCGAAAGATCAGGGCAAAGATTTGGGCGTGACCTCGTGGACGCCGGATCAGTGGCACATGGGCGGAGGAACGATCTGGGGCTGGATCTCCTACGATCCACAACTGAACCTGATCTATTACGGCACTGGTAACCCCGGCGTGTGGAATGACGACATGCGTCCCGGCGACAACAAATGGTCGATTACGATCTGGGCGCGTAACCCCGAAACTGGTGATGCGAAATGGGCCTATCAAATTGAGCCTCACGACGGCTGGGACTATGACGAGATCATGGAGAACGTTCTCGTAGACATGCCGTGGAAAGGCCAGACGCGAAAACTGCTTCTTCATCCCGGCCGCACCGGTTTCATGTTTGTGCTCGATCGCGAAACGGGCGAGGTGCTTTCCGCGGAAAACTTCGAGCCGGTTACCTGGGCAAAAGGTTACGACCTGAAAACCGGTCTGCCCATCGAGAATGACGACAAGCGCCCGCACACCAATCACTACGCGCGCGGGGTGTGTCCGTCTTCTACAGGCGGCAAGGAGTTTGTGCCTTCTGCCTTTTCACCGAAGACTGGTTATCTCTATATCCCTGCCCACAATACTTGCATGGATTATTCAGGGGAAGAGGTTAACTACATTGCGGGCACTCCTTACTTGGGGGCCAGTGTGCGCATGTATCCCGGACCAGGTGGATATCAAGGAGAATTTATCGCGTGGGACGTGGCCAATGCCAAGAAAGTCTGGAGCATTAAAGAAGCTGATTTGCCGGTCTACAGCGGTGTGTTGGCGACGGCCGGAGATGTGGTGTTTTACGGAACCATGGACGGCTATTTCAGAGCAGTCGATGCTCGCAGCGGAAATGTTCTGTGGCAGATGAAACTGAGTTCCGGGAATTATCGGAAATCCTATGACGTTCGTTGGCCCCGACGGCAAGCAATATGTCGCGGTTTATGCGGGCATCGGCGGCTGGATGGGCGCTGTCGCGCTTCCCAGCGTTTCGACTGACGACGATTACGCGGCGCTCGGCGTAGTTGGAGCTATGAAGAAAATCAAGCAAATGACGGCGCCCGGAGGAGAGCTTTATGTCTTCGGGTATTAAAGTTTGTTTAGCAATCCTATTTTGCTGGTGTCTTCCAGCTTTGGCCGCAACTTCTGAATTGCGTGTTTGCGCTGATCCCAACAATTTGCCCTACTCCAACCAGCAACAGCAAGGGTTTGAAAACGCGCTCGCGAACCTGGTTGCAAAAGATCTGGGAATGAGCGTGTCCTATTTCTGGTTTCCCCAACGCCACAAGTTTTTCCGCAACACTTTGCAGTCCGGAGCATGCGATGTGGTAATGGAGGTTCCAACCGGCATCGACGTAGCCAGCACAACCATTCCGTACTACCGATCGACTTACGTTTTTGTGTCGCGCCGTGATCGTGATCTGCGCATTCGTTCGTTCGATGATCCACGATTGAAAGACCTTCGCATCGGCGTTCACCTAACCGGCGAAAACGACGAAGAGATGCCTCCAACGGCTGCACTGCTCAAACGGGGTCTGGTACGCAACCTCGAAGGTTACAGCATCTTCGGAAATCTCTCAGAACAAAACCCGGGCAGCGACATCGTCCGCGCTGTCGCCGACAAAGCAATCGATGTTGCCGTTGTCTGGGGTCCATTGGGAGGATATTTTGCCCAACATTCTTCTGAATCTCTGGAAGCCACGCCGGTGTGCGCGGGTCCCACCGATCGGCAGCTTCCACTTTCGTTCGACATCTCCATGGGGGTGCGCATTGCCAATGAGAGCTTGCGACAGAAATTGAATGATTTCATTCTTCGTCGCCGTTCCGAGATTCGGCAATTACTCGACTCATATGCCGTTCCCCTGGTCAGCGCTCCAGAGGAGCCGTGCAAATGAGGTGTAACAATATGCGAAAACGAAATATCTTCATTTTTGGACTATTGCTGTTTCCGCTCCTAGGTGCTCTGGGATGTCAGAACAATTCATCACCTGGAGCGGCTGAAGGCTCAATGCCGCCAGTGCGGTCTGCGGTGGGGCCGATACCCGGAGCCGGGGCTGGCAAGAACGTCAGCTTCCGCACGAACCCGTTCGCAAATGATCCCGTAGCGCTACAGGAAGGACGGAAACTCTTCAACTGGTACAACTGCTCGGGCTGCCACGGCGGCCATGCCGGCGGCGGAATGGGGCCAAGCCTGCGCGATCAGGTATGGCTCTTCGGCGATCGCGACGATCAGATTTTCGATTCGATTGCTGCAGGACGAGGCGAGGGTATGCCGTCCTGGGCCAGCAAGATTCCGGAAGATCAAATCTGGAAACTGGTAGCTTACGTCAAGTCGATGAGGACGGCACAGGAACCCGATCCGCCAGAAATGCCAGCGCACGAACAAGTCGCGCCTCCCGCGATCAAGCACCCCACGCAAGCAGCGCAGAAGGATTGAGCAGATGAAGCGAGCATGGCTCTTATTGTCGCTGCTGCTGCTTTCTGGATGTCAGCGATCGCAGTCTACCCTGTATCCCAAAGGTCCGGCCGCCGACAGGATCGCGCACCTGTCATGGTTGATGCTGATCCTGTTCCTCGCCATCACGCTGCTTATGTGGATTCTGCTTACTTGGGCAATGTCTCGCAGGCGCGGCACTCTGGCTGAGCATGCGCCCGTTGATGTCGGTGGTGGACAAGGCTGGGTTGCATGGGGTGGACTCGCGTTCCCTTTGGCGGTGTTATGCGTCCTGTTCATTCTTGGTCTGAGATTAATGGCAAGTTTTCCTGTGCATGACAGCCATCATCACGACCTTCATCCCACGATCGCCATCATTGGCCATCAATGGTGGTGGGAGGTTCAATACCTGGGCGCTCCCGCGCAACGGTTCACCACGGCCAACGAGATCCATATTCCGGTTGGCCGTCCCGTCGATATTGAACTGCGTTCGCTTGATGTAATCCATTCGTTCTGGGTACCGAGCTTGCATGGGAAGGTGGATTTGGTTCCCGACCATCCCAACTTCATACGGATACAGGCGGACCAGGTAGGAGTTTACAGCGGCACTTGCGCCGAGTATTGCGGCGCTCAGCATGCTCACATGCGGTTGCTCCTGGTCGCCCAACAATCCTCCGACTACGAAGCATGGGTGCAGGGACAATTGCATTCTGGCGTTGAACCTGCCACCGAGGAGTCCCGACGTGGCGAACAGATTTTCATGGCTGGGGCATGTTCGATGTGTCATCAGGTTCGCGGCACGTTAGCCGGAGGCCGCGTCGCCCCCGATCTGACGCATATCGGCAGCCGCTTGTATATTGCTGCCAATTCATATCCGAACAACGATGCATATCTCGAAGCCTGGATCACGCACGCCCAATCGCTTAAGCCGGAGGCGGCTATGCCGGATCTCACACAGTTCAATGGTCAACAGTTACGAGACTTAGTCGCTTATTTGCGACAACTTCGATAAAGGAAGGTTTCACATGGCTTTGCTCGCTGCTTTCCATCGACTGATTATTATTTCAATTGCCACATTGTTACTGTTTACCCTACCCGCAATCGCGCAGTCCAAACCGGATTGCGGTTCGCTTCCCGATCACAGCAAACTGCGCAGTGTCCTTCAGTCCGTCATCAAGGAAGGCGCGACCGGCAACAGCGGGCTGGGAAATCAGGAGTGGGCAGTGGTTGTGAATCGCGACGGCATTGTTTGCGCTGTGGTCTTCAGCGGTAACGATCGTGGACAGCAGTGGCCCGGCAGCCGCGCTATCGCCGCCGAAAAAGCAAACACCGCAAACGCCCTGAGCTCGTCGGACTACGCTCTTTCCACGGCCAATCTTTATGCCGCTTCACAGCCGGGACAAAGCCTTTACAGTCTTGCGACCAGCGCTCCGCCGAACGCACAAGCGGTCTTCGGACCCGCCCCCTCGTTCGGCACTCCGGAGGATCCACTGATTGGTAAGCCAATCGGGGGCGTTATCGTTTTCGGCGGAGGCCTGCCTCTTTACGACTCCAGAGGAAAAATTGTAGGCGGTCTTGGTCTCAGCGGTGACACCTCTTGTGCCGATCACATCATCGCCTGGAAGGTGCGACACCAACTGCAACTTGATGCTGTGCCGATGGGCCCGTCGCCCGATCACAATGACAATATGATTCTCGACTGGGCGAACAACAATAGTCCGAGCGGATTCGGACATCCGACGTGCAAAGGTGGCAATCCACCCGATGACATCGTTAAAGAACTTTCAAAGAAGTATCCGACGGGGCCGAAGGCACGGTAAGTTCGCTAGTGCCGGAGCCTCTGGGGAGTCCGCTCGCGCGCATCCGCAATCCCAGCCTGCTGGATTCGCGCGGGCGTACTAACTCAGGAGGCCGCAGAAAGACTTGGTCCAGCTATTAAGCGGCAGGCCTCATTTCCTGAACTACTCGTTGCTCAGGCTTAACCCTGCGCTGGGTGCCAGCTGAGGCTCCCGCCATCGCTGCCAGCCATCCAAGAAACAACGCGAGAAAGCCGGTCCATCCCCAGTTCGCCAAACTGTCTACTAAATATCGGCTATGCGTTCCGACCTCATTTCCTGCACCGCCAGTTATGCCGCCTGCTGCAACAAGAGCGACCACCAGGAGAGCACCGACAGATAATCCGAACACGATCATGCCATGAAGCAGACCATCATGACGGTCTGTCACGGCCGCCAGGTGACCAGTCTCGCGCCCGGCGACATACATAGCAATGATGGTTAACACAACTGCCCAGATGGCCATTCCTACACCCAATGCCATTCCGGCTGCAGCAGTTCCGGTTGCGGGAGTTGCCGCACTCTCAAATATAGCCAGTCCAAGGAGACCAAATACAGACCAGATAGCGATGAAAGTGAAAAGCCCCGCCCAGATAGCACCCCATTGGGTGTGCCTAATTCGACTGTTCTCATTTCGATACATAAGTTCCGCCACTTTATCCTCCTCAATTCCGATGTCTTTATCTCATATATATCGTATTACGATATAATGTGACAATCGATTCGATACTGTAATCGGAGCGTTGGCTGCGGTTGCTATAGCAACAGGCAAGACAACACGAAACCATCGCAGGATCGTCGAAGTAGAGATCGTCCACGTTGGCATCCCGTGAGAGTTTTCTATCGTGGTTCATGCACAGCACTTTCCTGACAGCGATACGGCCATGCGGATGGCATGCTATTTGATGTGCGCCGTGGCAGTTGCCGTTTGGATCGGCCTGTTGTTGTATGCGTTGTTTTTGTGAGAGACAGGTCTCATCCCTGATTGCGCCGGAGACAGCGAGCGCTGGTCGGTGACGTGGCAATTCACCCATTCAACTGAAGCCAACCGTTTTTTGCAAAACCAGCCGCAATTCCAGGCACCCGAAGTGAGACAACAGTACATCAAAGCAGCGGGTGGTTGGCCGGGGGATCTCTGACCTCGTAATCAATCCGGAGCCAATTCTACTAGACGCGGACGCGACGATGCGTTCAGGTTGGGTTTTACAGAAACGGGACTTGACCCTTCTCCTTTTGCTGGTGACGGCGCCATTGACATTAGAGTCCACCCAACTGCAAGCTCCGACCGGGCCTGATCTCAGGAGCATAGTGCAATCGTTGGGTGATGCGCGCCGGCGGGATTCCGCTCTCCTGCGACCTTATAGAGTGACCCGAGAATATAGCGTATTTCGTAGAGACAGCAAACAACCGACCTCCGAGGTAACAGCTCAGATCGGTTTCGTTCCAGGAGGCAGGAGCACATATGAAATCACTCACGCCAGTGGTAACTCAAGGGTCGAAAAAATCGTGCGCAAGATACTCGATCGGGAAACAAGATCGACCAAAGGCAATCAGTACAGCGACATCAGCGAGCGAAATTATGAATTCGTCTTTGTCCGCCAGGAGAACGTGAACGGTCAAGGTACATACATGTTGCGGCTTATCCCGAAACGGAAACAGACCGGTCTATTGAACGGTTTTGTCTGGGTGGACCAGAAGACATTTCGCATTTGGCGGATCGAAGGTACCCCTGCACGGACGCCGTCCTGGTGGATCAAAAGACTCTACATTACGCTGCAATTTGCGGAAGTGAAGGGAATGTGGCTGCATACGTCTCTGAAGGTCACGGCATTCGTACGTTTCTTTGGCAAGTACGTTCTAATCGGCCACGACGTCCCAGGACAAACCGTTGCAGAAAATATATCGCGTTAGCAGTGCCGATCTTATTTGCAACCTGTACGCTAATCAATGGCTTGTTAGAGGACACGCGGAACCCCTTTGCCCCAGGTAGCAGGCGGTGCAAGATTTTTTCGACACGGCGGCATACTCATATCGCGCTGATTCGAAGAGAAAATTCTTTCGCGTTGAGATATGAGGTAGTCCGCGGTTCTCGCGGCCAAGGCCTGGATGGTGAGTCCGGGATTTGCCGAGCCTTGGGTCGGCATGATGCTGCCATCGCAAATAAATAAATTTGGTATGTCGTGGGTCCGCCCGAATTTGTCAACCACGGATGTGCGCGGATCACTCCCCATGCAAGCCGCTCCGACGAGGTGGGCGTAACGAGCCTCTTGCACCACTTCCTGTGCGCCCGCGGCCCACATCACTTCCATGGTTTTTTCTTTTCCATATTTAATGAGTTTCTTGTCGTTTTCGTGCAGATTAAAGCTGACGTGCGCTACTGGTAAACCGAAACGGTCTTTGTCATCTGGAGCAAGCGTCACGCGATTTTCCGGCCACGGCAGAATCTCTCCAAGCACGCCGAATGCCGCCCAATGGTTGTAGTCCATCATTTCGCGACGCATTCCCCATCCCCATGCTTTTTTCGCGATCATCATCTGCTTACCAAAAGCAATCGGAAGTGGCCCGACCGTTTGAATGGCGAAGCCGCGCGCGAAGTCATGTCTCGGATCGGTCTCGTAGAACTCCTCGGTTAGGGCATGCGCAGGCGGAGCTTTGTACATCCGAACAAGTTGTTCGAATCGTCCGAGTACAACGTTCCCGGCTTGGGCCATCAGGTAGCGTCCGACGGTATCGCTGGAATTGGCCAATCCATTTTCAAATCCCGGACAAGCCGAGTTCAACAAGAGGCGAGGGGTCTCGATCGCATAACCAGAGACAATAATTGCTTTCGCCTTCTGGAAGTGCTGTCCGCCCTGATCGTCGAAATAGTGAACGCCGGTTACGCGCCCGTTCTTGCCAAGCTCGATTCGCGCCGCCATCGATAAATCTCTTACTTCCGCACCGTTCGCTATCGCGTCTGGAACGTGAGTAATCAACGTGCTGGCTTTGGCGCCCACCTTGCAGCCTTGAATGCAAAATCCGCGATAGATACAGTGCGGGCGATCGCCATGGGATCCCGCGAGAATCGCGACCGGCCCGCCAATGCTGACTGGAATGTTTAGCGCGCTACAGCCGCGAATTAAAGCGTTACCGACTCCGCCCATGGGATGTGGGCCGTACGGATAGCCATGCGGATGTCCCCAAGGGAAATATGCTGGCCCCGAAACCGGCATCTCCAGTTCCAGTTGCTCATAATAAGGAAGCAACTCTTCGTATTTCATCGGCCAGTCCGCGCCTACTCCGTCGCGGGTATAAACTTCAAAATCCGATGGGTGCAGCCGCGGCGTGAATGCCGCCCAATGCACCGACCCGCCTCCAACACCTTTCCCGCAATTATTCGCGCCGAGCGCTAATGGATCCGTACCGCCGGTGACGCGCGGATCTTCCCAGTAGAGTCCGTGAGAACCAGCTTCATCGCTGACCCAGTCGCGCTCCGTATCCCAGAACGGCCCGGCCTCCATCCCGACTACTTTGAAGCCCGCCCGCGCGAGTCTCTGCAAAAGAACGCCGCCAGCAGATCCAACGCCGACAATCAGGTAGTCCAGTTCGTCATTCGCTTTGAAGCGCCGCATCTGCGAATCAAGATGCTGCATTGGGCCGAGACTATGTCGTCCGTTTGGCTGGGACTTAAAAAGTCCGAACAAAGGGCTCTTCACTTCACACCCTCATTTCGTGCGCAAACGCTTTGCATGCGACATGTGTTGTAGCGATTCCAAAGAATGTTCATGCACGTCTTCTGTCTCATCGGATAATGTTCCAGGCGGAGCTTCCCACTCATAGCGCTGCTCTTCAACTTCCCACGGTTCCGGCTCGCCACGTTCTAGTCTCATGTAAGCGCGTGGATAAGCCGGACCTCCAAACCCAATCTCGTCCCAAGCCCACGGATGTGCGTAATAAGCATCGATGGCATCGCCCATGATCAATTGCCAGAAGCGATGAACCGACATCTTTCGCCAAATTTCTTTTGCGGAATGCGGCTCTCCGCCGTGGATACCCTTTAACACGGCCTCCCGATGCGGGTACGTCAAGCGAACAAATTCGATGCCAAACAACTGCTGTGCTTCTTCGTTTATCGCGCTCATACCGAGCGAGTAAGCCTCGCGATCATGCGGCATATTTTCGAATCGGTAGCCGGAAGTCTGATTGCGGTATAAACGCTGATCCACAAAATTCAGGATCGGAATTTGGCGTTCCTCGCGACGATCATCCTGCGGTAGGAGGTGATCGAATACGGTTTTCCAGAACTCGGCTTCTTTCGGCTGGAAGAAACGGATTGGAGGAATATTTTTGACTCGATCTGTCACCGTCCTGCGCGTAGCTTCATCCCAGAATGACTGTTGACTGAGGGTGCTGAATCCGGAATAGTAACCGGGCTGCTTACGGGTCGGCGATTGTTCGTTTTGTTCTGAAGAATCCTGTGCTATTGAGTGCTCATGCAACGAAGACTTCATGCTTTACTCCTTCGCAGTAGGCTGGTCAGCAGCCCGAACATGCCTGCAGCTCCAAAAAGCAAAGGAGCGAAAATCGGAGGTCCGTAGAGAATGTTGTAAATGAGATGTTTGGTTCCGCCTGGCCTCCGCACAACACCGCGAGCGTGATAAAAGAAACCAACGGCCGCGTCAAGGCCGGCAACAGCTGAAACAATCGGCAATGCCAGGGTTGCAACTTTTCGATTCTTTATCGCGGCAATGCTGGTCGTAGCCAGCAGGGGCGCGACAACAATCGGTGTCCACTGTGCCGCGTAGCGAAAATTATTCTTGTAGTGGGAATACCAGGCTTCAAACCCACTGAACAGGGCGCTGGCTGCGGTGACGATCGCCATCTGGTTTTGGAAGCGGCCTTCGCGTAGGTCCTGTTCAAACGAAATCATTTCTCTTTCTAATTTCCGCGGGAGAATACTCTCAAGAAAGGACTTTTGCTCAGCGGGTTGCTGTCTCGCAACACCTTCCCCCTCGCGTTGAAGAAAGGAAGCAATCAATCCCAGATAGGCGCTCGTTCCAAACAATAGTGGTGCGAAGATGGGCGGCCCCATCACAATATTGGTTAGCGGCAACCGCCAACCTCCGGGCTTCCGCTGGATACCTCGCACGTGGAAATAAAACCCGATTACGCAGTCAGCCAGAGTGATTGCGGAAATCGTGCGCAGCACCGTGCGCGCCGCGCTTCTGCTGAAAAAACCCCAAATTCCGGCCCCGAACAATGCACCGCTTAAAATTACCGGGGTGTACATGATTCGCCGGCCGTAGCTGCCTTTGTAATGTTCATAAGTGACCTCCAGCCCGCTCACCAGGCTGGCGGTTCCGGAGATCAGGCACAGACTGCGTTGAAAGCGGCCTTCACGAACGTCGTTACTCACAAGCTTGCTTACGGCATGAAAATCATGAACTGGGCCGGAGGCGGAGAGCCATCCTCCTCGGGGCGCCGAATTAATCTTGGTCGCGAAGGAAACCATCGCCGCTTAAATTACCTCTCTGACCTCATCTTCGAGAACGGTCTTTATAATCTTCATGCGATCCTTCTCTCCTCGAATCAGAGCCTCGGCAAAATGGAGAGCTTGCTCCGTTTTGATCTTTCCTGGCAAGGGTGGTTCATTTGCATCCACCAAAGCCTGCACCACCGCGGGGCCATCATGACGAAGAGCTTGAGAGAGAATTCGTTCCGCATCGCCTGGATGTTCCAGAGTAAAACCAGCGACGCCGCATGCTTCAGCTACTTTGGCGAAATCGATAGGCTCCAGTTCGACCCCAAACTCTGGGTTGGCGTCCAAGACCATTTGTTCCCACTTGATCTGTCCGAGAACATTGTTCTTGATAATGATTACCTTCACTGGCAAGTTGTATTTCTTCAATGTGGCCAACTCTCCCATGAGCATGGTGAGCCCGCCATCGCCGACGACACATACCACTTGCCTTCCCGGAAAGGCGACAGCTGCGCCAATGCTGTAGGGCAAGCCGTTCGCCATAGTGGCAAGCGAGCCGGATAGAGAAAACTTCATTGTTCCGCGCATCTCTATGTATCGGGCCGCCCATGTCGCAATAGTGCCGCTGTCAGAGGAGACGATTGCATCGTCATCGAGCAATCTATTCAGCGTATGAGTGACGAGTTGCGGCTTCATGGGCATATCCATGCGTGTGCCGCGCTTCTCCAGGACTTCGTTCCAATCCTTCATGCGGGACTGCGCTTTTTCGAGAAACTTCCGGTCTTCCTTCGCCTTCAGCAAGGGTAGAAGAGCTTTTAGAATTGCCTTCGCGTCACCGGCCAGACCAACGTCGACGGGATGTCGCAGTCCGATACGGGCAGGGTCCAAGTCAATTTGCAGGCACCGGGCCTTACCGGGCTTCGGGTAGAAGTCCATGTAAGGAAAACTGGTGCCAATCATAATGAGCGTGTCGCACTCTTCCATTGCTTCTTGCGAAGGAGCAGTTCCCAACAATCCGATGCCTCCGGTTGTATAGGGGCTGCGATCCGGCAACACTGCCTTGCCAAGTAGCGGCTTGATAACCGGGCCGGCGACAATTTCCGCCAGTTGCAAAACTTCCTGGCCGGCACTGAGCGCGCCACGCCCCGCCAGGATCGCAACCTTCGTCCCCTCATTAATGACCTTGGCTGCCCTTTGCAATGCCTCGGCGGTAGGATGCGCGGTTGAAGCGGCATACCAGTCGCCGCTGTGGTTCTTAACATTCGCGTTCGATCGATTATTGTCGGTGACCTTCCATTCCTGGATGTCTTTGGGGATTGTGATATGCGCTACGCCGCGGCGAACAAGAGCGGTGCGGATCGCCTCATCCAGAACATTTACTGCGTGTGCCGGCCCCATGATCCGTTCGTTGTATTCACTTACGTCCATGAACAGCTTGTCCAGATCAACGTCCTGCTGATAATGAGTACCGATGAGATCGTGGAAGGTATGGCCGGTGATGGCCAGCACTGGCGCCCCGTCACATTTGGCGTCGTACAGGCCATTCAGAAGGTGAATGCCTCCCGGACCCGAAGTCGCAACACAGACTCCAAGCCGTCCGGAATACTTTGCATAACCGACCGCGGCAAAAGCGGCAGCTTCTTCATGCCGCACTTGGATAAAACGCAACTCCTTCTGGTGGGTTCGGAGAGCCTCGAAGAACCCATCAACCCCATCGCCGGGAAAGCCGAAAATGGTATCAATCCCCCATTCCACCATCCGATCAACAAGCAAATCCGAAACTTGTTTCGCCATATACACTCCTCACTTGTTTAGTTCTAACTTTTATGCTGCGAATCTTTTGGCATCGGCCGCTTTCAGTTCCAGTCCACACCCAGGTCGCGACAAGTCTGGAGACATCACACCTCGAACTGGCTCACAAAATCCATCAAATAACATGCGCTCAATCCGCACATGATCGTGGAAGAATTCCATGTGAATCACGCGTGGAACGGCACAGCAGACGTGCAGATGCATACTTGGCCCACAATGAGAGGACAGCGGCACATTCTTAGCCCAGCACAGTGAGCCCACGTCGAGGAATCCGCTGATCCCAGCGCATCGAGTTGCGTCCGCTTGGAGCACATCCACTGCGCCGGCCGACAACATGCGGTCGAAGTACCAGGAGGTGTATCCGTATTCGCCAGCCGCGACATCCATGCCGGCCGGTGCACGTTTGCGGATCTGACGTAGACCGGCAAGGTTGTCGGAGCTTACCGGTTCCTCAAACCACTCCACACCAAATTCACGGAAGGTGGTCGCCAGCGAAAGCGCCTGTTCCACGGTATAGGCGCCGTTCGCGTCCACGAATAGCTTTACGTCATTGCCGATCGCGCTTCTGGCAACTTCTACGCGGTGAGCATCGAGTTCCGGATGAGTGCCGACTTTCATCTTTACCATCGAGAATCCATGATGTGCCCAGCTTCCGAGTTGGGCTTTCAGTTGCTGATCTGAATACGACGTGAAGCCTCCGCTTCCATACACGGGCACGCCATCGCGAACTTTGCCCAAAAGGTCGACCAGCGGAATACAGAGAAGCTTCGCACGTAGATCCCAGAGCGCATTGTCGATCGCAGAAATCGCCATGGCACAAATTCCAGTTGCCCCCAAATTGCGCACCGCACGCCACAGACGCTGCAGGATTACGCCATGTTCCCAGACATCTTTGCCGGTCACTTCCTCGCGCAGTAGTTTTTCAATCACTTTGGCCGTCGCTTCATCCGCATGGGTGAAACCAATTGCGGACTTGTTTCCCGACCAAAGGCTCACCAATACTAGAGTCGTCTCTTGCCAAGAAAAGGTTCCGTCCGCTTCGGGGAAATCAGTAGGAACTGTATAGACTTCAACCGTCGATTTTGAGATCTTCGCTTTCATGCCTAGTCAAAAGTCAGTGAATAGTTCAACTCCGTTACCGATGATTCCCACCACATCGCAGTGCCGCATACCGCCGTAGCCTTCGAGATAAATTGCGGGCTCAATATTGAAGGTCATGCCAACGCTTAGCACGTCAGGCGACTTAGGATGGATTCGCGGCAGTGCGTTGTGGTTGGCTGCCGCAAAGCCAACGCCATGGCCGGTAGCATGCTTAAACTGTTCCCCAAATCCTCGCTGCGTTAGGACGCTTCTGGCAGCGCAGTCCACATCTCTTGCTGCGACTCCGGGTTTGATGGCACAAATCGCGGCTGTACGCGCCTCCATAATTGCTGATCGCATATCCTCGTGCTTGGCGTCGGCTTTTCCTGCGGTGTAGGTTCGCGTAATGTCAGTCCAGAAACCATCGCCGCAGGAGTTACAGTGGATCATCACAAGGTCACCGTCTTCGATTGTCCGCTCTCGGGTGCGGGCATAAGCGGCGTCTGCTTTTGCCGCGTTCGGGCCGGACATGCAGAAAAAATAGCCATAACTTCGTTGAGTGTTCGGTGCGGGCCGAGTCCGTTCGAAGGCGCATTGGAAGGACGAAGCTATCTCCGGTTCAGACCTGCCCGGCGCGATGTGAGTTTTTGCGTTCTCAAACGCCGCCCCCGCAACCCTCGCGGCATCGCGGATCTTCGCCAGTTCCCGCGTCGTCTTGCTAGCCTTGAGGCGCTCAAAGATAGCGTCCGCCGCTACTAGTTCTAAATTCGGAAACTCACCACGCAAAAACTCGGGCAGTCCGGAAAGATAAAGACTCACGACCGCGTAACACGAGGGCTGGAAAGATTGACGGCTTTCAACACCAATACGGGCGTGATGGAGATTAAGTTTTCGAAAGAGATTCACCAGAGGTTCGCGGATGGAGCTCTGAGCATCTGTGATGATGTCCAATCGCCCAGGCCTGAAAAGTGTTCGCTCACATGACGAGGCTTGCTCGGCAAGTTCTGCCTCATCTTCGGGTACCAGCAGATGAGTCTCTCCCTCCGCGGTAAATATAGCTATGGTTGTTCCCATCACCGGCCAGTAACTGGTTAACAGAAGCACCTCGGTGGGAAGGGAACACATGAACGCATCGATCTTATGGGCCCGCAGTGCCGCTATTATCCAATTCTTGCGTTCGAAATCCGCTAGCGGAATCATTAATGGCACGCCCGTATACGTCGTGACACGATATGATTATTGTGTATTCGGCAGGCCAGAAAGTCGATACCGGTATGGCTGTAGCTCGAAGGCTTGGATCACCCACCCCACGCAGGCTAATTACTTGTGCGCATGTGATAGCTGAAATAAGTGTCATCCTCTTGACCGTTCTTCGGAAACAGAAACAAAACTTTCGCGCGTGACCGCATCACAAAGTGTGTTGGTAGCCAGATACCCGGAGCCACCGGAGCTTTCTCCAATTCGAAATGTGTACCGGGTTCGACTTGTGCGAGAAATCCCTCGATCGATACAGGATGCATCACCTGGGCTTCTACTTTTACCCACTGGAATGTTTGTTTATCGATCCATAGCCTTCCTCTCATTCCAGTCAATGCTTGTGTTTCCATATTCGGCGGCTGATATCCCGGCCGTGGGGTCGCCTGAAGAACATACACGACGTGTCCGGCCAGTTTGGTTTCCCGCAGTAGTCTAAACTCGAATGCTTTTACCATTTCCTCCATCATCGAATGATCGCGTTCTTGTTCTTTTTCATATTTGGCAATGCGCTCAGTCCGCTTTTGTGGCGACTCAGTTTTCCTCTCGGACAGAACCTTGTTCAACTTCTGTTGTTCTTCCGCCACTCGTGCCGATGTCAACGGCTCACCGTTCACCGCAATGAGCCGTTGGTAGGGCGAGCCAAGAATCATTGTGTCTTCGTATGTTTTAGTTTCGCCCCTAACGCGATCACGTTCAAGACAGTCAAACTTAGGCGAAGCTTCGAAGTCGCGCCGGAGGGCGTTGACCGATCGCTGGATGATCTCATCCGCATTGTTCTCACCCATCGACCAGGCAGGTAATATGAGGGCTAACAGCAAAATTAAGGATCGACAATTCACCGGTTTGTTTCTAAATGCAATTCCTTTCGTGCCGCGAAGTGATGCCGAGCCCGATGTACTGACAATGGATGGTCGGTCTCCTTTATGCGATCGGCAGCGCTCTGCCCAACTAGATCCTCGTAGCCCAATATCGAGAAATATACCGCCCGATCGAAGAACTGATTCAGCAGTTGCTGTACTTCCAGTTCCCCGAAAACCTCGAAGGGGTTGTCCACATAACATTCGCGTTGCAGGAAACGCCACAGATGATTGCGGCTGATCACCAGGGCCCACACCAACTGAGACAGTCGCACACCTTGAGAAGCCCTACGCTCTGCGATCCTTCGAAACCGCTTCTCGATATCGTCTTCCTGCTTTTCCATTAACCACTGTTCCAAGTTGTGATAAACGTCGAAGGCCGCAGAGCGGAGCTCTTCTGCTGGAATTTTCTTAAAGTCAGAGGCACGTTCGGAGTTCCCGAGCCGTTCAGTTAACCCAAGAGCCAGCTTCTCTGAATTCCGTTCTATGAGTCGAACCAATTTAAGACCCAACATTTAGTTTTCTCCTTTTGGCCTGCAGATTTGCAAACGTCTCTGTGTGCCGTACCAGTCTTCGCGGGTCAGTGGCATGTTGCTTTTTCCGATAAAAGGTTTCGCCAGCAGGATCTGATAGAGGTTCATGCTTCCTGCTCGAAATCTATGTGCCGACCCCGCCATGTAGAGGCGCCAAGTGCGGTAGGTGATGTCATCCGTAACGCGGCGCACTTCTTCCGCATGCGCCTCCAGGCGGCGCACCCAGTGGTGAAGAGTCAATGCATAGTGCTCGCGCAAACTCTCGACATCTCGCACTTCAAAGCTGTTTCCTTCTGCTGCCTTGAGGGTGGCGTTAATGGGGACCATTTCGCCGTCCGGGAAAACGTAGCGATCCATGAACGATGGGCCCTGCCGATGATAGGAGACTGACGCTGCAATCCCACTGTTCAAGAATGCCCCGCCCCGCTGTAACAATTGCCGAATGCGGGAAAAATATTCAGCCAAATGCTCTTCGCCGACATGTTCAAACATTCCGACGCTGACAATTTTGTCAAAGTGCTCATCTGTTCGCAGATCTCGGTAATCGAGCACCTCCACGCGACAGCGGTCCTCAAGGCCAGAATCGCGAATCCGTTTTCGTGCCACCTGCGCCTGTTGTTCGCTCAAAGTAATTCCCAGGGCGCGCACGCCATAACGAGCAGCCGCATGGACCACTAGCGCCCCCCAACCGCAGCCGATATCGAGCAGGCGCTCATTGGGACGAAGTCGTAGCTTCCTGCAGAGGTAATCCAATTTCTGCACCTGCGCTTGATCCAATCCGTCTTCAGCCGTGCGAAAGTACGCGCAAGAGTAGAGCATCCGGCTATCGAGGAAAAGTGAGTAAAACTCGGGAGGAAGATCATAGTGGTAACGGATCGCGTCTCGATCCCGGCACACCGTATGAACTCCTCCTCGCAAATGAAGCGGGCGGGGAACGAGTTGGGGACGCCCCGTCGTCGGCAACTTGCCCAACATTATGGACAGATACAAACGCTGTGTCATCGCCCGCTCTTGGGACAAGAGAAAATCGGCCAAATCAAACGAAGCCTCGATATCCCCTTCAATATCGAAATCTCCAAAGATGTAGGCCTCTCCAAGCGTCAATTCGTTTGGAGAAGTAAACATCCTTCGCAGCGCTCCGGGATGTTTCAGAACTAAGGTATATCGATAATTTGTTCCTCCCCTGCTCGTTCCGTCCCAAAATTGAATTCGGAAATCGCGACGCGGATAAGAGAGCAATAGATGTTCAAGAAAGTTGATGCTTGCTGCGAGGGCACTGTCGGTTGAAACCCTGGTTGAATATCGGATCTTCCGATTGGCTAGCATGTTTTATCCTTTGGATCTTGATAGATGGCCGAAGGCGGAGATGAAAAATAGGGGTTGGCGTCCGTGTCTTCGAGATTGCCTCCACGCGTCGTCGATTTTGTTCTAGAGATCATTTCCGCCGGTTTACTCTCAAACGCAACTTTTGAATCGGGCGTTACACAGGTGGAGTGTTCTCGGTCCAGAGCGTCGACCAGTTTATGAATCAATGCTTCGAACTTTTTCGGATCTCTTTCAGCACAGACCTCTCGGGCGAGGTCTTGCCAGTTATCAGGATTGTCGAGCGCGGGCACTCCGTGAATCCTTCGCACTTCTAAATTCTAAGTGCGGTTTGTTTAACGGTAATTCATTCTTGTGGCTTCCGGTTCCAAAACATATCGTAACACGATATATAATACGCAGGGAATACTGATGGCACTGTAGAAGCGGCATCAAAGAAACAGCACCTAGCGCCCCGTGCGGGGTAACTCGCTAGCGGCTTGCCACGTATGACATTTCGAAGCGCCGGTCAATTTTGCTCAGTCCGAAAAGGCTATGCATCGATGAAGTCATCGGGTCCAGACTGGCCTCGCGAAATCCCAAATACGGCAGACTGTTGTCTATGGAGGTCTGAACTTGAACAAGCGCGCCGATTTATTTTGGGCAACTTTGGGTGAGGGTGGTCTGGTACTTGCTCTGGCGGCAATCGGGTGGGTTACGAAACAGCCGTTGATCTTTGCCAGTCTGGGCCCGACCGCGTACGAACTAGTGGAACAGCCCCAACTGAAGAGCGCCAGAAGCTACAACATAGTGGTTGGACACCTGATCGGTTTGGGTGCGGGCTTCCTTGCGATTTATGTTTTAAAACGCCTGGACAGCACCCAACGTGTTGGCTGCAGGCGTTGTCTCCAGCCAACGGCTGTGGGCGACGACGATCGCAGCAACGCTCACCACATTCTTGACCTTGATCCTGAAAGCGGGTCAACCCGCTGCGTTGGCGACGACGCTGCTGGTTTCCCTGGGAGCAATGCAGACTCGTCAGGCGGCCATGGCCGTAGTCGTGGGAGTGCTGATCATCACTGCTGTTGGAGAACCAATACGTCGCTTCCGCCTTAAACACACCCAAATTCGGAAAGCATCTGCCTGAACTTTCGTCGCCTCAGCGGCAATGTTCTGTCTGCCAAATCCAGAATGCTTAAACGAAGCTAGAGTTTGCGTTTGCGACGCTACATCTGCGGTTTGCAGGTAATCCTGAGCCGGAATTCCCATGGGCCTTCGGCCCATGGGAACTCATAATCGAAGATTCACGATGCCTGACCCACGTCGAAACGAAAGTTCGGTGTCTGGAAGCGCCCGGTTGACGTATGGATCGTTCCGCGGTATCGCCGTCGAAGTCGTTCGCGCCGAGTCTGGTAGAGCCAGCGGACTATCTCTGCCCACATTTCGTTCTTTGCGGTTAGACTTTAGGCGCGTACCTTTTGGGGTTTCTTCTTCGAGCGCGCCTTGATCGTGTCGAGCACGGGCTGGATGTCGGCGACGGTGATCTTCTCGGGCGGCGGAACGTGGAGGGTCCAGATAGGAAACTTCAACTCCATCTGGCGGCCGATGACCTGGGAGCGCCGCGTGTACTTGCTGTGGATGATGCGCCAGGGGTGGGACTATCAGCAGTGGAACAAGTTCGGTTCGCACCAGGACAGCCCGGACATCGCCATGGTGTGTAGTCGAACACCGAGTTATTGATTGGGCGTCCTGCTCCTCTTGATCGAGGAGTTCGAAGTAGTAATCATGATCGGGGTTGCGACCGAAGAGATGCATGGGTCGGACTCTGAGTCCTGACCTGAAAACGATTACGAGCGAGCCTACGGTTGGAAAGGTAACACCATCCATGGCGCTCTTCTTTGAGTGCATGCTGCAGTGTGCTCGAAAGTGCTTGACACGGGCCGACATTCTCAGAGACGCGATTTTTCAACAGCTACAGCAGCCAGCCAGACGCGAAAATATGACCCGAATGAGCTGCTGCGAGCGGATTCATCCAACTGGACTTGCTTCACGCTGCTTTCATAAGCCGGAGCCGAAAGCGGACCTTTCTCTGGTCACGCCATCGGTCCTTGGGGGACCGTGGCGATGCGCCTCACCAGCAACATCTAACGCTATCGTCAGCTGCCAGCGGCCGGTTGAGCCTCACGTACTTGCTGGCGGTGAGTTTGAAATCTTAGCTGGCAATTGACGGCAGCCTGCCGCAATTCGCCAAATTCGGGCCGCTGGCGAATCGGATCGAACAGCGGATCCTTTTCCATGGCTTGATAGGAACAGTAGTTCCCGGCGATAGCCTTGCGCAACTGCCCGAGCGCCGCATCGGGTTGCCCGCAGAACATCAAAGCCTCGGCATTGTTGTACAACACTTCAGGATCCCGCGCTGCGATAGGACTAGTTTCGAGTTCGCCGACGGCTTTACTTAATTCTGCTTCCGGCATACGGTTCATACAACGACGAACTACGCGCGCGAACGGAAACCCGTTTTGTGAAGCTGCCCCAGACTCCGCTAGAACCGCTGCACGGTTCCCGCTGCGAAGCGCCATTAATATTCTCGATGCCGCCCCGAATCCTGAATTCTCATCAAGGCGAATGTAAATGAGAGCATGCGCATAATCATTCGCCAGGATGAAAGGAACGGCGCAAGAGCGGAAGGCACTATAACCAGGATCGATAGCCAGAGCATTTTCACATTCTTTGCCGGCTTCCTCGAGCAGGCCGGCATAGCGCAGTACGTAACTCATTTCATAATGGAGCCCCCCGACGTCCGGCCGCCGTCGCAGAAGGTCGACCGCTTCATCGTAGGCCCCATTCAAGTCTCCTTGCTCGACACGAAGGGTAATGGCGTTTGCGGTGCTGTTCGGATCTAGTTGGGCGCGGTGAATAGCCTCCAAGCCTTTCACCAGTGCCGAATTACCTCCAATGCCATAGTGATAATCGATGTAGTATCGCCAGCTCAATTCCTCCCACGCCGGCGCATAGCCGCTGTCGAGGGATACGGATTCTTCCAATTTCTTAATGGCAAGCTGATTTGGTTCGGGATCGAGCGGGATACTCAGGCTGTGCAGAAATAGACCTAGCGCTTGTTCATTTCTCGGAGTGGGCATTGCGCTTGCGTCGGCCCCGGAAATGTTCATAGCCGGCAGTAATCCCTTTGCGGCACTAACGGCGAGGCGATCATGCAAGGAGATAAGTTCCTGGGGCGACGCCGTGACCTCGGCGCGCCAAACCGCCTGGTTCAGCGCGACGTCGACCAATTCCAAAGTCACTCGCAAGCCCTGTTTGTCCAGCAGAAAACCTCCGGCGACTACGTGGGTGACCCGCAATTCTTTTCCGATCGTCGCTGGGTCGGCGGGCTGCAATCCAAACCGACTGGTCGCGGCAAATGGACGCACCGCTACAGCGTGGGTATAGGTCAAATCACTTACGAGATCGTTTGCTATGGCATAGCGCAAGTAATCGTAGTCGGGTCCGGCGCCCTCATTGGAAAAGGGGAGAACCGCGATCACCTTCGCCAGGGCCGGTGAGGGCTGTATTGCTCTCTTTCTGTACAGCCATCCCAACAACAAAACTAGAAACAGCAGCGGCGCCAGACCCAACCCTAGCCTTCGCCAGCGAGGCATTGGCGCACGGGAGTCGCTTGCAACCGGTAAAGCGAGGGATTCGGAATTCGCGGGCTCTCGTCCGCTTGCAGCGCTGGCGTCATGCTCGCATGTGACCGGGGCGATGAAACGGTAGCCTCGCTTTGGAACCGTCTCAATGAAAATCGGGTTGTCTGCGGAATCTCCCAACGCCGAGCGGAGTTTCTTCAGCGCCGCGTTGAGGCTTCCGTCGAATTCAACGTAAGTGTCGGCGGGCCAAAGCCTTTGCCGCAGCTCCTCACGCGACACGATCTCGCCCGTACGCTCTAGAAGAATAGTCAAGATCTGGAATGGCTGATCCTGGAGCCGGACTCGCACCCCTTGGCGCAGCAGTGCGCGGGTGGCGAGATCTGCCTGGAATAGACCAAAACGATAACTGCGCTTGGATTGGGCCAAAGGCATAAAGGACCGGAGTACAACCCACCTATTGGCGCAAGAGTTTAGCACGGAAGCGGGTTTGACGGGTCAGACATTTTCCCAAACGCTTGAAACCGAGCGATTAATTCGGTCACACAGACATCACGGCCAAATCTTTTGACAAAATCGGATTTTTGCCGCACTCTCCGTTCGCGTTAGCGATGACGCTTGAGCACTTGAGCACGGGGGAAAGATGAAGGCCGGAAATCTTCGTTCAGTTATGAAATTGGCGGTTCGTGTTGCGTTACTCGTTGCTTGCGTCGTGACCATTTGTGCTGCACAGCAAACCAACTCAGCCGTTCCTACGCTGGTCAATTTCACCGGCAGCCTGGCTGATGTCAACAGCAAGCCGCTCACTGGCACCTTGGGTGTCACCTTTTATTTGTATAAAGACGAGCAAGGCGGGTCGCCGCTGTGGATGGAAACTCAGAACGTTGCCGCTGACAAGAGCGGACGCTACACGGTCGTGCTCGGTTCTACGACTAGTCAGGGATTGCCCACTAGCCTGTTCGCTTCGGGGGAGGCGCGCTGGTTGGGAGTGCAAGCGCAAGGGCAAGCTGAGCAACCCAGGGTCTTGTTGCTCAGCGTGCCTTATGCACTGAAGGCTGGAGACGCTCAGACCGTGGGTGGTCTCTCGCCTTCGGCTTTCGTGCTGGCCGCGGCGAATTCGACTTCAACAACATCGTCCTCTAACTCCAACCCTAATACTCCGCCGCTGAGCGGCAGCGGGACGACGAATTACCTGCCCATCTGGACCAACTCTACAACTTTGGGCAGTTCCGTTCTATTCCAGGCAGGCACGGGAGGAAAGGCCAAGGTTGGAATCGGCACAACCAAACCGGCGTCCACGCTTGACGTCAGCGGTGGAGGCACCATTCGCGGCCTGTTCAGCCTTCCCTCGACCGGGACCGCGACCGCCAAAGCAGGCTTCAACTCTCAGCCCATGGACCTCGCCGCTTCAGTCTTTAACAGCGGCACCAGCACAGCCGTCACCCAAACTTTCCAATGGCAAGCTGAACCAGTTGCCAACAACACCAGCAATGCAACCGGCTCGCTGAACCTTTTGTTCGGACAAGGCACCGGTAAACCATTAGAGACCGGCCTCAACATCGCCAGCAACGGACAGATCACGTTCGCTAAAGGACAGACATTTCCAGGCACCGGCAGCGGCACCATCACTGGCGTAACTGCGGGAACGGATCTGACCGGCGGCGGCAACAGCGGTAACGTCACCGTAAACCTGGATACGACCAAGGTCCCGCAGCTTGCGGGCAACAACAGCTTCAGCGGAAATGAAACCGTTAGCGGCAGTGTTGCAGCCAACTCATTCTCCGGCAATGGCGCGTCCCTCACCAACGTCAACGCCGCCCAACTCGGCGGCTTGCCGGCGGGTGCTTTTGCTCAATTGCCATCAGCAAACACGTTTACCAATAACAACGCAGTCAGCGTCAATAGCTCGAAAACGGCATTGCAGGTTGCCAATGCGGGTAACGGAGATGCGTTGGATGTATTCGCCAACGGGGGCGCAATCGGAATGTTCGTTACCGGCGGATACTTAGGTATCGAGGCCTACGGCAGCACCATCCCCTTATGGGGCACCGCCGGTCCTCTCGAGGGGGTCTTAGGCGATAGCAGCACAGATTCCTATCTCGCACCCAGCATTTTCGGAACGGAGTACGGAACAACACAAGCGACCGTGGGCGTGTTTGGTGAAACCGCCAGCGTCGTTGGCGCGGGGGTGTACGGCCAAAACCAAAGCACGCAAAGCGCGACTGGCGCGAGCGGCTTCCGCTTCGGTACTGGGGTTTGGGGCGATGGTGGAAGCGCCGAGGTAGGAGTCATGGGCACTACCGACAATCTGGCCGCGGCATTTTTTGCCAACAACTCAGGCGACTACTATACGGTCGAAATTCATAACGAGAACAGCTTCGGTCCTCTCTTCTATGCAATCAATGCACTGGGAAGCTATTGCAACATCGACTATCTCGGCAACCTAAACTGCAGTGGGGCAAAAAACGCGGTTGTCCCCATTGATGGCGGTCAGCGCAAAGTCGCGCTTGCAGCCATCGAGTCCCCCCAAAATTGGTTCGAAGACGCCGGTTCAACCAGCCTGACAAATGGCGCCGCGGTCGTCGCCATCGACCCCGATTTCATTCAGACTGTCAACACCGAAATCGAGTACCAGGTGTTTCTGACTGCTTACGGCGACTGCAAGGGGCTTTATGTCATAAACCGGACAGCGAACTCCTTCGAAGTGCACGAACTGGGTGGCGGCACTGCCAGTGTCAGCTTCGGTTATCGAATTATGGCGTTGCGAAAGAATTATGAGAATGTCCGGTTCGCGGATCACACCCATGACCCCGTCCCAATGAAAAGGGTAAAGCGGGAAACTCCATATCACTTCGACATCAATAAGCTCCTGCCCCCGAAACGACATGCGCTGACCACACCGGTCGTGAAACCGACAAACAAATAGATCGAACAAACCTCATTTTGAGTCACGGAGGCGAGATGAAAAACCGCATTCTAAGGCGCATTGTGAATCCGCTGCTCGCTGTTCTGCTTCTGCTGCTGGTTATCGTGCCTCCTGTCCTTGCACAGCAAATCAGTTCAGTCGTACCCACCCAGGTAAATTTCAGCGGCACGCTGACAGATTCCAACAGCAAACCGCTGAGCGGCGCGGTCGGCGTCACCTTTTATTTATACAAAGAACAGCAAGGCGGATCCCCACTGTGGGTGGAAACGCAGAATGTCACGGCTGACAAGAGCGGACACTTCACCGTCGTGCTCGGCTCGACGACTAGTCAGGGATTGCCCACCAGCCTGTTCGCTTCGGGGGAGGCGCGCTGGTTGGGAGTGCAAGCGCAAGGGCAAGCTGAGCAACCCAGGGTGTTGTTGCTCAGCGTGCCTTATGCACTGAAGGCTGGAGACGCTCAGACCGTGGGTGGTCTCTCGCCTGCGGCTTTCGTGTTGGCTACCTCACCCAATGCAAACTCCTCGGCCTTGTCATCCTCTGGGTTCAACACTAACTCTAATGCGCCTCCTCTAGGCGGGAGTGGCAAGGCGAAGTATCTTCCCATCTGGACCAATGGAACCACTCTGGGCAGTTCCGTACTGTTTCAATCGGGAAAAGGCAGCACAGCACAAGTCGGCATTAGCACGACCACACCAGCGTCGACACTGGACGTTAATGGCAGTGGCACGGTGCGCGGCCTGTTCAGTCTGCCCCCGTCCGGGGTCGCGACGAGCACGACCGGCTTCAATTCGCAGCCCATCGACTTAGCGGCTTCCGTCTTCAACAGCGGCACGAGCACAGCCGTCAGCCAAACTTTCCAATGGCAGGCGGAGCCAGTTGCAAATAACACCAGCAATGCAACCGGCTCGCTGAATCTTTTGTTCGGACAAGGCACCGGTAAACCTTCAGAGACAGGGCTGAACGTTGCCAGCAACGGGCAGATCACGTTTGCCAAAGGACAGACATTTCCAGGAACTGGCAATGGCACCATCACCGGCGTGACTGCGGGAACCGATCTTACCGGCGGCGGCAACAGCGGCAACGTCACCCTAAATGTGGACAACACCAAAGTCCCGCAATTGAATTCCGCCAACACTTTCACTGGTAACCAGACCATCAACGGCAATGTGAGCGATAGCGGCAACATCAGCGCAACCGGCTCGATCACGGGACAGATGGGCATCTTCAGCGCCAACAATAGCACGCAAGTTGTGAACGTTACCCAATCCGGCAGCGGTTCCGCACTCTCTGCGAGCACTACTGGAAGCGCTCCCGCCCCGGCTATTTTCGGCAGCACTGCTGGGTCTACCGCATTCGCTATCGAGGGCCAAACTACAGGTGCAAAAGGCGCAGGCGTGGTCGGACTTGCAAGTAACACCAACAGTAGCGCAATTGCCATCGGTACAGCTGGGGTTTCTTCGGCTCCGAACGGAGCGGGAGTTTTCGGGCAATCCATGGACACCGTAGGTGCGGGAATGGGGCTCGTGGGATACTCAGGAGCCCCATCGGGATTCGGTCTCTACGCCTATGAAACTGGCAGTTCCGGCGCCGGAGTCTACGGAAGGTGGCAAACTGCAAGCACGATTGGAGCAGGTTCTACCCGAATAGGAGTTTGGGGCGATTCATCGAGCGGTTTCGGAGTAGTAGGGTCGTCGGATATTGTTGTTGGCGTTTTCGGAGATTCGTCAAGCGGCATCGGGGTCCTGGCTGAATCGCGCGATGGACCTGGGATAGTGGGTGAATCAGATTTTGCAGTGGGTGCGGTCGGGAGAACTGGCAATGGGGCCGCTGGCCTGAATGGAATTTACTTGGCTTCAAGCACAACGGGTTCCGGATTCACTGGCGTGGGCGCATGGGGCGATACGGACGTTTCTGGAGGCATTGGCACCTTGGGTACCGCTGATGACGGCAATGCCCTGTTTGGAATCAACGGCAGTTTCAACCACGAGACGCTTTATGTCGAGAATGACTCCGGCTTCAACGGCGGCACGCCTTTAGCAGCTCGCTTTGCCGGCCCA
The DNA here is from genome assembly GCA_963716405.1 of uncultured Acidobacteriota bacterium. Classification (GTDB taxonomy): domain Bacteria; phylum Acidobacteriota; class Terriglobia; order Terriglobales; family Acidobacteriaceae; genus JABDBE01. The sequence goes on from CAVQTI010000002.1 coordinate 130,914, forward strand.
GGATCTTCGACGTACTGCTATATCCCGCGCGATTCTGCGGATAACGGAACCGGCGACTTGATCTGCACCGGAACGAAATCAGCCGCGGTTCCGGTCCAAGGCAATCGCATGGTGCGTCTCTATGCAGTCGAAGCCGCGGACAACTGGTTTGAAGATGCCGGATCCGGCCAGCTAGCCAACGGTTCGGTAACCATAGCCTTCGACCAAGTGTTTGCCCAAACCATAAATGGAGACATGGACTACCACGTTTTCCTCACTCCAAATGGCGAGTGCGAAGGCCTGTACGTAACTCACAAAGGTGCTCAGGGATTTGAGGTGCATGAACTGCACAGCGGAAAGTCGAACATTGCCTTCGACTACCGCATCATGGCGCGCCGCAAAGGTTTCGAAACGGTTCGCATGCAGGACGTCACCGAGGATTTCGCCACCATGAAGCGGGAGTCCGATCTGCTGGCGGCTCGAGTGGAAGCCCGCAAGCAGTTCGAAAAAACGCACCCGAAGACAGAGCTTCCATCCTTGCCAAAGCAGCCATCTTCCTCTGCTCCGGCCAAGACACCCCAACCTATTCTTCCCATCGGAGTGAACCGGTTGATTGGGTCCGTCAAGTAAGCGAAACGCTGAAGGCACAACATACGTGACGCAAGAACCAGCAGATAAATCCGAGGAGGCTTCAATGCGACCAACACTTTTGGTTACCCTAATCTTCACATCGTTTGTCGTCCTTTGGGCCGCTGATAGAGTTCAACCCATGGACGTCAAAGTTGGCCTCTGGGCAGTGACCAAGACAACAGCAACGAGCGGACAGATTCCCGCCGGCTTGCTGGGAAAGCTAACTCCAGAACAACGCGCCCGACTGGAAGAGCGGATGAACGCCAGGTCGGCCCAGTCGCAAAAGCCAATCACCTACAAAACTTGTGTAACTCAAGAACAGATCAACAAGGGATTCTCGTTTGCTGAGGATCGAGATCGAAATCTATGTACCAGTACGGTTGTGTCCTCGACAACAAGCCAGGAACAAATGCGCCTGGAATGCACGCAAAATGGAATGAAATTGAACGGAACGGCCCATTTCGAAGCGATTGATTCAGAAAATGTCAAAGCGAAGACCGAGTTTGCGGACACTGATGGCGCTCGCGACATGAATGCTGATTCAACCTACACTGCTAAGTGGATCAGTTCAGATTGCGGCACTACCAAATCGTCTAGCGCTGTAGAACGCACCGAAACAAAACCCAAAAGTTCAAAGGGAGTTGACTAATGCGTACCGTCCAGCCGCAGACAACGCAACCGCAAACGGAAGGGCACTGAACCGGCATCGAGTTCGCCAAGCAATGATTCATAACTGTGATACCCGGCTTGAACCAGCGTGAGTTTCGCGATGCATATGGACCAATAAACTGCAGCAGGAAGCAGCAGGAATAGGAGCCTGAATATGATGCACACTGAAAACGAAACAGCCTCGGAAGTGTTGCGCTGCGCAGCGGCCCTGTTCACCCTGATAACCGTCCAACACCAGAAATTACGATTGTGGTTGGTTTTTGCGAGCTCTTTAGCTCTTGCTCTAACTGCCCGATCCGCGTACGCTGCGTCGGCCGCCGATCCGTGTACGCTGCTCACGCAAGCGCAGGTGAGCGCAGCGGCCGGCGTCGAGGTTGGAACTGGCAAGCAGTCAGGTAAAGCCGACTGCCAATGGTCACAACCAGGCGGTGCCCTGCGTGGCAGAAGCGTCTTGCTCGAGATCCTGGGCCCGATGGGCAGCGCAACGCCGGCAGATCGATTTAACACTGTCAAAACACCTTTGCCAGTCAGAGGGATTACGAAGGAGCCGGCCAGCGGAATCGGTGACGATGCAGTCTATGTTCAGACAGGGGGCGGTCGCACTGCGCTGTATGTGAAAAAGGGCGATTTTGTATTTCGTGTCCAGATTTTCGGAATAGCAGCGGCGGAAACCAAAGCGAAAGAAAAGACCCTCGCGCAGGAAGTTCTCGCCAAGCTATGAGGTTCACCCAGCTCGAATGTCGTTCCGGACGCTGTTCGGTTTGCGGAAGAATTATTTTGCAGCAGTACCGGCGCACGTAAGTCAGGTCGGTCTTCGTCGTGCGAGGGTGCCTTCCTGTGCTTTGACGTCGTCAACGCGACCAAGAATGCTACAGACGGCAGAGGGAGGAGACAGGAAGTTCGGCCCTGCCCACTAAGGCATTTATCGAACCTTGGTAAAAGCCGACTATGATTCCGCGCTAGCAATCCGGTAGGTAAGGTTGGCGGACATACGTCCGAGATACTTCGGAAATGAATCTTTCCGTGCGGACTCTGTCGGAACGAGCGACCCTTAGTCGGAACCGCGACGGCGCGTTGACTTACGTGCGCTGGTGAACTAGCATGCGACGCACTGAGGTTCCTTCCGGATGGCGATCAAGCGTCTGGGACACTATCGCCTACTAGAGCGGATCGGCGCTGGCGGCATGGGCGAAGTTTATCGCGCACGCGACGAACGCCTCGACCGTGAAGTTGCCATAAAGATTCTGCCTCCAAATATTCAAGATGACCTTCGGGCTCGTGACCGACTGCTTGAAGAAGCACGCTCCGCATCACAACTAAACCATTCGCACATTTGCACGATCTACGAAGTCAACGAAGAAGACAGCGTCGCCTTCATTGCCATGGAGTATGTTGCTGGAAGGTCGCTGAGCGCGATCATTCCGCCGCAAGGCCTCCCAACCGAGCAGGTCGCGCGCTGCGGCACACAGATCGCCGACGCTCTGGCCCATGCTCACCAACGTCGCATCGTCCACCGCGATCTGAAACCTGCGAACGTGATGGTGACTCCAGACGGGATTGCGAAGGTGCTGGACTTTGGTCTGGCGACGAGGCTCCGCACAGAAGAATTGGAGGCAGTGACAGTCTCACAGGTGAAACTCGGTGAAGCGGAGCCCCTCGCGGGGACGCTGCCCTACATGGCGCCGGAACAACTCCGAGGGCGACCCCGTTGATGCGCGTTCCGACATATGGGCACTCGGCGTTCTTTTGTATGAAATGGCTTCCGGCCATCGACCGTTTTCGGGGCGTTCGGGATTTGAGCTGACTTCCGCAATCCTTCGTGATCCGCCGCCACCGTTGCCCGATCATATTCCCGCCGGACTCGCGGCTGTAATTCGGAAATGCATGTTGAAGGATCCCGCAGCTCGTTATCAGAATGCCGGCGAAGTCCGGTCAGCGCTGGAAACGCTCGAGTCCACGGCAGTTTCGAGACCAGCGCCACCTGTGGATCGAACGAGCGTAGGTTCCCGGATGGCGCTGCTTACTTTGGTTATCGTGGGCTTGACCGCCTCATTGGTGGTTCTATTCGCTTTGAACATCGGCGGATTGCGCGAGCGGCTCGTGCACCCAAGCACGGCTCCCGAAATCCGTTCGCTTGCGGTGTTGCCACTCGCGAATTTATCTGGCGATGCGTCGCAGGACTTCTTCGCGGACGGCATGACTGCCGAGCTCATCCGTGAGGTTAGCAAAATTGCGCAGCTTCGTGTGGTTTCCCGAACGTCTGTGATGAGCTACAAAGGAACGCACACGCCGCTTCCCCAGATTGCGCGGGATTAAAGGTGACTGCACTGCTCGAAGGCTCCGTCGCACGATCGGGGGATCAGGTGCGGATCGCAGTGGAACTCTATGACGGCGCGTCCGAACGTGAGTTGTGGTCGGGAACCTTCGATCGGGACCTTACCGACGTTCTCGCTCTCGAAGATGAAGTGGCGCATGCGATCGCGGTGCAGATCCGGCTAAAACTTGCTTCGTCGCCGGGAACGCGCACGAGCATCAATCCGGAAGCGTACGATCTCTACCTAAAGGGCCGCTACGCGCTCGATCAGGATAGCGCGGACGATTTGAATCTTGCGTTTGTATACTTCCGTCAAGGAATCGAGAAGGATCCTCAATATGCTCCGCTCTACGCCGGGTTGGCGGACGCCTACGGTCGCCTTCCCTTTTACACGGACACGCGTCCCAGCGAGGCTTTCCCCAAAGCGAAGGAGGCGGCAGCAAGAGCTCTCCAACTCGAACCAACTGAGCCGAGGCGCATGCCTCGATGGCGTATATTTTGAATTATTACGATTGGGATCGATCCGGCGCCGAGCAGGAATTCAAGCGCGCGCTCGAACTCGACCCAAACGATGCCGCCGCGCACCACGCATATGGCCGGTTTCTCGCGTCCATCGGGCGCGTCGGACGAGGCACGGGCGGAACTGAGCCACGCGCAGGAACTCGACCCATTGTCATTGGGTATTCAATCCAATGTGGGAATGGTCTCCTACTTTGCGAGGCAGTACGATGATGCTCTCGATCAACTCCAAAAAGTTCTTAAGCTTGATCCCAAGTTCCCAGTGCCGTATTGGGGAATCGGCATGTGTTATGAACAGCTGAAGAAATACCCAGAAGCACTTGCGCAGTTCCAAAAGGGCATCGAGCTGTCGGGAAGGGGCGCGAACGGAATCGCCTCGCTCGCTCACGCATTCGGCCTTGCGGGTCAACGCGCCGAAGCTCAGAAGATTCTGGCCGAGTTGACGGCTCGCTCCAAAACAGAATATGTCTCGTCTTATCAATTCGCGGTGATTTATCTGGGCCTCGGCCAGAATGAACGGGCCTTCGCCGCCCTCGAAGGGGCCTATAACGAACGCTCGACGCTTCTCGGCTACTTGAAAATGGATCCGCGATTCGACCCGCTTCGTTCCGACCCACGGTTCCAGAAGCTACTGAGCCGCATCCACCTGTCCGAATAATGTTGTCTCTGAAATTAGGGATGCATAGAATTTGGTGGTTGTGCCTGCATTACGGGGACCTCTTCCACAAGCTGATGAAGGAAGGTTTGCCGACTAAACCGTCCGGAATGGGTGTACATCATCTGCGCCTGCTGCCACAGGCTATAATTGCGCGCGCACATGGCTCTAGTGGTCGGTACAAAACTCGGGCCGTATGAAATCAAGTCGTCGTTGGGCTCTGGAGGGATGGGGCAGGTTGACAGTAGATCGGATTGTCGGCTGCCTTCTGATGTTGTTGATTTCAGATCCAGACAGAATTGTGACGAGGCAAAGGCGAGTCTCAGCGCCATTGCGACTCAGCAACTCGTCGCACCAGGATGTCATTTTCTAATAGCGAATAACAAGCGAATCTGTTAAGAGTCAGATCTGTAACTGAGCGCAACCGTTGCATAAGGTTCCCTCTCCTCACGATCTGGTGCTTATACCGCATCCACGGCAGTCGTATTCCGATGACCTCAGTAACTTGTGCCCACCACACGTCCTTCTCTACGCTACATTCTGGATCACTATCAATGTTTGCTATTCTGCCAAAACGAAACCTCGGCGGGCGCATTAATTCCGCTCGTTCAACGACCAGATATTGTTGTCAGACACGAAACGCAAGTGTTCTCGGCGATGAGAGCTCTGATGGCGGAGCACTTCGATTTCCTGATCATCGATTACGAAGATAAGCGGACTGCCAGAATTCTTCTGAAAAATGCGCGCAGCTCACTTAGAAATAAGGCAGCCTTAGCTGTCGCCGTCGTCCACCCGGAAAGGGGCGCGAACGCGCTTCGTTTGGGAGCGGACTTCCTGATGACGTGGCCGATCAATCTGCGACAGGCCGAGGGAATCCTGCGACTCGTGCGATCTTCCCTCCTTCCAGGGAAAGTCTTGTCGGCAGAAAGTGCAGCTACGGTGAGTACAGCAGGAGCGCCGCTGCTCGAGGAGGAGGCTGCTTATTATCGGCAAACATCGAATGCACAGATGGCAGATAGACTCGTAACCACTAACGCGGAATTAACTGCCTCGCTCGACAACCCAACGCCGGAAATTTCCGTCGAAGGTTTCTCCGACGGATCCGCAACCTTGCCTTCGGCCCCGCCGCTGGAACCGGAGAATACACCAGTGCACAGCTGCAGAGGCCCCGCCCAGTGACGCTGATCAGAAGAGAACTCTGACCGGATCATTCCTGATTCGCCCAGCGGCGTTCTTCCTGCTTGCTAGAATGCCCCGGCAACGGAAACGAATGCCTTTGGGAGTTAAGCATGACGCAACAACGCAGTAGCACTCAGTGCAAACAGAGTGAAGTGCAAGAGCAGAAGCAGCCCGTTCGGTCGAAGATAACGACAGCAGAACAATCGCAGAATAAACAGGTGCCAACGAATGATTCTGGAGTCTCCCCCGCAACAGTGGTCAGTCCGCAAGCTTCGACTCCCGAAGTCCCGGCTAGAGATCCGGTAGCAGCTGAGGAAGCTGACGGTCAGGACTCGAGGAAGGAGCCGACTGGCTAGAAGGGGGACGTGCAGGAATCCCCGGCTCGGAGCGGCACCATCAAGCGTTTTCAACAAATCAAGCTGGCTGCAGATTGGCGATGGGCAAGGCTTCAGACCAATAAAATTTTTGTCCGATGCCCTGGGAGCAGGTGATACGCCAAAAGGGGCAACCCTAGGACCTCTCTCTGCCTCTGAACTGCTGGCAGTTGGTGTGTTGCCGGGCCGTAATCGTGAAGCGTTTTATATACGTATTTTGTCGCGGCGCTGTATTCTTGTTGGCCATCTGCCAGTTGGCGTATTTCGAATCGGGATGCGGTGCAGAGCCTGACAATCTGCCCGTGGATCGTAGTAGCCGGCAAAACCTTGCGCTTTGGTGGCCCCACGGCCTTACATACCCCCCGCCCGAGCGTCAGAATACCAGCCATGTCATTGTAGTATTTCAAGAGAATCGCACACCCGACAATTTATTCCATGGTTTGCCAAATGCCGACATCGGAAATGGCGGACTTGATTCCAAAGGACAATATATTCCTCTGCAACCTGTGTCATTGAAAGTTCCGTACGATTTGGACCATTCCCATTGGGCCTTCTTGAACATGTATGACGGCGGCAAAATGGACGGAGCCGACAAAGTGTTCGCGACTTGCTCCGAGCCGCGGGGAGAGTGCGCACTTCAACATCCGCAGTTCGTGTACGTTGACCCTTCGGAGGTGAAACCCTATTTTGAACTCGCCGAACAGTACACTTTCGCCGATCGAATGTTCCAGACGCATCAGGGCCCGAGCTTTCCCGCTCACCAGTTCATCATCTCTGGAACCTCTGCGCCTTCCGCGAATAGCGACTTGTTCGCCTCGGAAAATCCCGTCCAACTGAGCGGTTCCCCGGGAAAGTTCGGACAATGGGGATGCACTGCGCAGAGTGGCGTGTTCGTTAATCTCATCGATCCCACCGGTAACGAGTCCAGAATTCAGAGGCCATGTTTTGACCATCGGACACTGATCGACTTGTTGGACGCCAAACACGTCAATTGGCGGTATTATTCAGTCGGAACCTATTGGAATTCATTGTGGAACGGACCTAGTGCCATTCGGCACCTTCGCTTCGGTCCAGACTGGTCGCAGGTCGTACCTCGGAACACGCAACTGTTCAGGGATATAGCCAATGGCCAGTTGCCAGCAGTGAGCTGGGTAACCCCGGATGGTCGTTCCTCCGACCATCCGAAAATTAATGACGGCTCTGGTCCTTCCTGGGTGGCGTCAATCGTCAATGCTATTGGCACCAGCCAGTACTGGTCGAACACGACCATATTCATTACCTGGGACGATTGGGGAGGCTTCTACGATCACGTGGCGCCTCCGATTTACACTCTTATGAATACGGGTTTCGCGTACCCCTTATCATTGTTTCACCATACGTGAAACCAGGTTACGTCTCCCACGTTACGCATGATTTCGGTAGCATTCTCAAATTCATCGAAGAAACCTACAGTTTGCCATCGCTCGGATACGCCGATTCGCGTGCCGATGACTTCTCCGACTGCTTTGACTATCATCGGCCGCCCAATCAATTTCACCCGGTCGCGGCACCGCTGGGCGCAAAACATTTCCTCGACGACCAGAGGCCCTCAACAGATCCTGACGATGACTGAGTGAAGGATGCCTTTTACTGTGGCAGCTAGAATCGATGAGGACAGCTCTGTCCGAGACTCGTCATCATCATTTAGGTTCGCTACTTCAGGTTCTTCGAGACCCATCGGTGCCGGTCGGTGAGTGGAAACGCCTCCCAGGGTCGTCGCCAGCGTCAAGAATCGTCGTTTCGGTCTTGCGGCTGGCCGACCGGCCCACAAACTTCCGAATGACATAGTGGGGTCGAGCCTTTGTCTCCTCGTACACCCGTCCTACATATTCCCCGATGATCCCAAGAGAAAATAGGTTGATGCCGGAAAGGAAGGTAATAACGAAGATCAATGCCGTGAACCCTCGTGGAGACTGGTGCAGCAGGAACTTGGCAAACAGGGAGTAAACGGCGAAGAGAGACGACAGAACAACTGCAATCGCTCCGATAATTGAGGCCGCCCGGAGCGGGACGATGGAAAAAGCAAAAATACCGTCAGAAGCCAATTTTAGCAGCTTGAGCGGACCGTACTTAGTGCGGCCAGACTGACGCGCTGCGCGTTCAATCGGCACGCCGACCTGGCGAAAGCCAACCCAACTGCGCAAACCTCGCAGGTACCGGTGATGCTCAGGCATACCGCGAATCTCTTCGACGACCCGGCGTGACATCAGGGCAAAGTCACCTGCATCCAGAGGCAACTCGATCGAAGAGAGAGCAGCGACAAGTCGGTAAAAGAGGTAATAGCAGAGGCGCAACCACCAGGATTCTTTGCGGTTCACCCGCTGGACATAAACGACGTCGTAGCCGCGTTGGTGCCATTCTAAGAGGATCGGTATGGCTTCGGGAGGATCTTGCAAATCGCCATCCATCAGCACCGTCACGTCCCCACTGACATGGTCTAGTGCAGATCCCAAGGCGGTTTGATGACCAAAGTTTCGTGACAGGGAAATTACCACCAGCCGCGAATCCTGTTCTGCTGCTCTTTCCAGTAGTTCCACGGTTCGGTCCGAGCTACCATCGTCAACGAAAACGATCTCGTGCGGACCGCCCTCGATTGCGTCCAGAACGGATGTGGTTCTCCGAACTAGTTCCGGTATGACAAGTTCTTCGTTGTACACCGGTATCGCTACTGAAACCCGCTGTCCCCGTGTCATTGAGACCGTCCCTTGAAGTACACAAAATTCCACAGCGTCACACCCATCCCGGTCAGAGGATATGGCTCGAATACGACGGGTTCAAAGGTCCCGCAGAAAATTTCTTCCCACTCCTTGAGAGGACGCGTAAACTTGCCACGGTCCCAGCGCGCCAATTGCCGCGCTATCGAGGGCTCACTCGGCATGACCAGTTCCAAGATGTGAATATAACCGTCTTCGGTCAAGAGCGATCGGAGATGAGTCAAAATGTCCAGCACAGCTTTTGTATCCACGTGATGTAAAAAGCTGTTCACGAGAATAAGGTCGAACTGATCTCCTTGATTGGCGCGATAGCTCCTGACATCGGCCGCGACGAAATTGCGTCCGTGGCGCTGCCGAGCCGTACGAATGTAGCGCTCGTTGAGGTCAACCCCGAGATAATCTGACTTCGCGAAATGATGGGTGTTTGTTCCTGGTCCGCATCCCACATCCAATACCCGCCTTACGCGGCTCAAGTCGTTATGCGCCAGAACAGCTGAGAACTTTTGCTCGGCAAACGGAGCCATCCAGAGCCGATAAACCAGGGGATACTCAAGAACTGTGTCCACAAAACTCATTCTTCTGCGCTCCTGTACGGAGAAGTCGGTTACCGGGTGCGACCTACGTCGATTGATCCACTGCGCAACCGAACTTTCTCCTCACTTTTTCTTCATGCTATTCTTCAAAAGATTGCGGTTGGCTCAAAGACTGAGCTCACGTTTCCAGGTGCGGTTATCGCCGAGTGAGATATTTCACAGATTGCAAATAGATTCTCCCGCGGCTCGTATGGTGCGCCCGATACGCCGAGACACAGCGCTCCAGCGCAAAAGAAATAATAATTGCAAAACCCCGCAATGTTCAGTACGAAAAATATCAAAGAAACCAGCCCCAATGAGGCAGCAAACCCCGCGGGGGTCCTGGATGCTTTTCTTAATGCAAAGCCGACCGCTGCAATCACCGCCAACATTACTCCCCACTGCGGAATGACATGAAAGCCATGCACCGCGAGGAGCGCTGAAAAGCTAAGGGCGTCCAGGCGCAATGGGGTTGCAAGGCGAAAGCCCACCAGGCTCCACCAGAAACCTCGTGGATCCCACAAGAGAAAAGGCACAGTAACGAGTGCCGCGACCGCAACCGCGCGTGCGAGCATAGACAAGTATGCTTTCCACGAAAATCTTGGTATCAACATGGCCGCCAAAGGTACGGCAAGAAAGGAATATTGTTTCGATGCGAAGAATAACCCTAGAGCCACCGGCAGCCACTTGGGGGCTCGTCTAGCAGCCAGAACGGTTGCGGCAAGAGTCATAACCATCAAGGGTTCTGTCCATCCATAGCTGAGAATGTACGGGGTATCTGGGATGAATAGAAGCAGAATCGCCGCAACCAGACCATTCACGTCCAGGTTCAATGTAAAACACAATCACCGCGGTCAGGACGACCGCAATCAAGAATGAGTAGCGGACATCTCCCAGAAGATAACCGGGTAAGATCGAGAGTATCGTCAGTGGCGGGTATGGAAACCCCACTCTTCACCCTTCCGTTCACTTCGAGACCGGGACCGTATATTGCCTGTTGCGGAGTATAGAGGTCCTGATGGGTAGTATTTCGCTCGTATGGATGACGCCGTGCAAGAGTGCATGCACGGAATCGTTTTCCATGATCGTGGATGTCGATTGGCGGGTGATGGAATCTCAAACCCGCGATGCCGACGGCGAGGTAGATAGCCAGCAGGGTGACAAAAGTTCGACGGATCAGAGTCGATTTGCTAAACGGCACCAGCAGTGCAACACGCGGACAGGCTAGAGCCCGCTGCGGACAAATTATGGACGTGGTCACACCGATCAATGCCTTTACGGTTGAGAAAGCCATGCTGATCTGAAGAGCGAAGCCCAGTACCAGCATCGGCACAAGCGCAAAGAATGCCGCTGACGTGATGCGGGTACACTTTCCCAGTCGGCAGGCGAAAGGCTGGCACGTCCATAAACAGCGTTCATAAACCTGAGATTCCTGACTTGCTCTTCTGCCATACCGCAGACCCGGCTCGCCCCCCATCAGAACTTCCGGTTTTCACGGCTCGGCGCGCACTACAGGCTTGGAGCACGCGGCACAAATAGGGCTACCCACCCGAAAGCGCGCTGCTGCTGGGAGCATTTGAAACATCTTACTTTATGACAGCATTATAAGACGACGCACGACACAGCGCAATCTCGGCAATCAACACGGAAGTCAGTCTTCAGCTTCGGTTCTTTGTATCGCATTGCGCTTGCCGTTGCGGCTAGCACCGCTTACGCGGACATCCAGTACGACCGCGGCCGATTTTCTCGCTTACTGGACGACCAGCGTAAGCCCGACAACGCTTTTCAAGCTTCCCGACTGAGCGGTGACCGTAGCCGTGTAGCTCCCGCCAGGCGTACCCGGCGAAGTGGTTGTAGTCGACGACCCGCCTCCGCATGCTGCCATGCCGAAGAGCGCTACAGCAATCAGCGGAACCACCAAAACTGGCTTCCGTCGCCGGTAGCCTGCGAACATTAAGCCAGAGGCGAGAAGAGCTATTGTCCACTGGATGGGCGTTCCGCCAGGCGTGAAGTTGGCCGGCGAGATTGATCCCGCGGTCACTGCTGCAGTCGTCGATATTTTCGCAACCACAGGCGCGGCTGTGCCCTGATTCACATTCACCGAGGTTGGCACGCTGCAGACGGGCGCTGGTGTCACCGCAGGCGTGATCGTGCAGCTCAGACTTACCATCCCGCTGAATGATCCTGCGGGCGTAACTGCAAGATTGAAGGATGCCGTTTGTCCTGCTGTGATGGTTGCAGAGTTCGGCGATCCCTTGGCCATACCAACCGTGAAATCGGAAGCGGCGGTACCGGTACCGGACACGACAACTTGCTGTGAGCCTGTACCTGCGTTGTCCACGACTATAAGATTGGCGGTTGAGCCTCCAGTCATGGCTGGTGCAAATGACACGTTGATCGTGCAGCTCTCTAACGGTTCAACCGTGGTACAGTTGTTGGTCTGTTTGAATTCCCCTGCATCGCCTCCGCCAAAAGATACACTCTTCACTGCCAACGCTACTGCTCCGGTATTGGTCAGCATTACTGGCGTTGGGTTGCTAGTGGTTCCGACGGCTTGTGAGGGAAAAGTTACCGCAGCGGGCGCGAAACTCGTCCCTGGAACTGAAGCAGTCGTGTTAATGAGAACGAAGATGCTGTATGCGTCGGCCATGATCAAGTCTTGCTTGCCGTCGCCATTCATGTCCGCGGCCTGCACAAAATTTGTCGCGTTATCTGCAGCGAACACGTAGGGCAGGAGTATGTAGGGGCCAAAGGTACCGTCTCCATTTCCAAGGAACATACCCCGGTCCTCACCCTGTGCCGAGAATATCCGACCACCAACTGCGTCCAGCTTTCCGTCACCATTGATATCGGCCAAAAGGCTCACAACTGCGGGAGGGAATGTCTGCCCTATAGGGATTGGGGGCTGGAACGTACCATCTCCGTTGCCTAAGTACACTTGGGCGGGCTCGCTATTCACTAGGTCAGTCTTGCCATCGCCGTTCAGATCCGCGGCGAACACAGTGGAAAATGGAGTGGTAAAGGGAAACACCGCAGGTTGGAATGTCCCGTCGCCATTGCCAAAAAGGATTGCCAGGGCACCTCCGCCGACCGCGAGGTCGAGTTTGCTGTCCCCATTAAAGTCGGCACTTGCTATTGAATCGCCTCCCGCGAAGTAGTACGCGGGCGAAGCGAATGTTCCATCGCCTTTCCCGATGGATACCGCAACCTGATCTCCAGCCGTAACTACAAAGTCGGGCTTGTGGTCGTTATTGAAATCAGCAATAACTATCGCTGGAGTTTGACCAGGGACGTTCTGCGGGTAAAATGCCGGGGACTGGAAGCTGCCGTCGCCGTTGCCGAGCAGCACGCTATAATCCCAATCTTGGGAATTCGGTCCCACGCTGGTTACAATCAGGTCGAGGTTCCCGTCTCCGTTCAGATCAGCCGTTGCAATGCCGTAGCAAGGCTGCTGCAGAGTATAGGTGTGTGCCAACTGGAGCGACCCAGTCCCGTCATTGGTGAAAATGTATAGCGCATTGCTGCCATTGGTCGGAAGCACAGCAAGGTCCGGGGCACCGTCCTTGTCAAAGTCGCCTACGGCGATAGGAGGCGCTCCGAAAGCCGGTAGCGATACCGGCACCGCTGACACCCCCTTGAAGGTACCGTCGCCATTTCCCAGTAGAATATTGCCAATCGCTGCGACATCTGGCTTTCCATCGAGATTGAAATCGGCTACCGCTAGCCCTTGGGGAGGCCCGCCTAGTGGCTGATAGCTGTGGGTATTTACGAAGGTACCATCGCCTTTGCCGAGATATATCTGAACCACACCATTCATCAGCACCAAGTCGAGTTTACCGTCACCGTTGAGATCTGCCGCCACCAAAGTTCCATTATTGGAAAAGATCGTAGTCGGGGTCTGAAATGTGCCGTCCCCATTTCCCAAAAGGATAGAGGTTATAACCGGCGTGCAACTGCCGTTGCAAGAGGGCTGACCCGCGATGACAAGGTCCAATTTCCCGTCATTATTGAAATCTCCTGCGACTACTGACGTTGGATAGTAAACGCCGGCTGAAGTCTTGCCAGACTGAAAAGTGCCATTGCCGTTGCCAAGGAGCACTACCTCTTGCCCCAGCACGTTGTCACCGGAGAGACTTACTGTAACGTCGACCTTTCCATCGCCGTTAAAATCACCCAGCGTGATGCCCTCGTCGCTGAACCCAGTATTCCCAACCGGATAAAAAACACCCGCAGCAAAAGTGCCGTCGCCTTTGCTCAAGTAAACCACGAGATTGTTGTTGAAGAGTCCCAGCACGTCTGCTTTACCATCGCCGTTCACGTCACCGGCGATGACCGAAGACAAACTGGCGCCGCTATTGGTGCTAATGGGCGGTTGAAAAGTGCCATCGCCATTTCCGAGCAGCACCAGCAGAGTGCCAGTGCCCTGTTCCAGCACGTCGGGTTTGCCGTCCCCATTGAAATCAGCCACCGCCAAGGGCGTACCCGTCACGGGAGTGCCGGTCGTGAAAGTTCCGTCGCCATTGCCCAGATTCAGAGTTCCATCTGAAGCCAGAATGTCAGGCTTCCCGTCGCCGTTAAAATCGGCGACAAAAATAGGCCCACTGCCTGCGTCTGTGGGAGGCGTGAAGAAACTGACTTGAGCTTGGGCCAGTGTTGTCTCGATAGCGCCCAGCAATGAAAGAATAACCAGTAAGCGAACGCTTGCAGCTACCGCGAGCGGCGAAGTTTTCATGGCGCACACTCCTGAAACGATCGAGCAACCAGGGTCCCAGGCCGCACCGGGACGAAGCGGGCGCGGAAACAACGCCCAATCTTAACCCAGAGCTAGAAACTTAGTTGCGAATTTATTTCGGGATGTGTGCAGCATTGCCTGCCCAAGGACAAAGCCCATACGTCGCGGTACCGACGATCTAATGCCTGAATGTCAGGATTGAGCAAAATATCGATGCCTCTATTTTGTGGGCCAGGAACTCACTATTTCTTGACATCTTACGGTCCGCGTGTAATATTCCCTGCATTCTGCATAGCTGACCCGCTGTGGTTGCGCGGGAGAATTTTCTCCGCCAAACGTAGCTTGAGGGGGACTAAATACGGTGAGACGTGCTCGATTTGTCGCTAACTGTGGCCTTTCTGTTGCATGTTGTTCAGCTCTTATTTTGCTTGGCTGCGGTGGCGGAGGCGGCTGGCCAGATCCCACAACAAGCGTTGCTGCTACGAACAACCCACTGGTGGCGCAATACAGTATTGGAGGCCGCCCCGGTTCGACCGCCTGGGTTGAATTTGGAGAGGACATAAACTACGGACGGCAAACATCGGTTACTCCGCCCACCGTAGGTTTAGGAAAAGTTCTGACCGTTCTCGTAGCAGGAATGAAGCCGAGCACGACATACCATATGCGTGCACACGTCGATTGGCCCAGTGGTTCCTGGATAGAGCCTGATCGCGCGTTTACGACGGGGCCATTACCGAAGGTCTCCGCGAATACGACAACTGCCCTCACTGCGCCAACCATCACAGTTTCGCGCCCCACACCTGGTCTTTCTCCTGCGGGAGGCGTCGAGTTGTTTAACCTCGTCGAGCCTGGAAATAGCAATATGTTGAGGGCATTTGTAACGGATTTACAAGGCAACATAATCTGGTACTACGATCCCGGTCCGCGAAACGGCGACCCGGTGCCGATGAAACCTCTGCAGAATGGGGATTTCGTTCTCAACGTCGGAGATCTGCTTGAAATCGATCTGGCGGGGAACATCGTTCGGGACATCAACTACAAAGCAATCAATACATCGCTTCAGAATAACGGTTATTCGTTTACCATCACTCAATTTCACCACGATTTATTACCGCTACCGAATGGTCATTGGATCGCCTTGTGCAATACGACCAAAGACTTCACGAATCTCCCGGGCTATCCAGGTGTGACTCACGTTCTGGGCGACGCTTTGGTTGATATCGATCCTTCTGGCAATGTGGTCTGGGCGTGGTCAGGCTTTGATCACCTCGACGTTAATCGCCACCCAATGGGCCTGGCCGATTTTGAGGGTGCAGGAGCCGACTGGACTCATAGCAATGCCATTCTCTCTTCAGCTGACGGCAATCTTTTCCTGTCGATGAGAAATCAGAGCTGGATTCTTAAGATTGATTACGAAAACGGACAAGGCACTGGAGATATCCTTTGGCGACTGGGTTACGAAGGCGATTTCGCACTTTCTCAGGACAATGTCAGCGATTGGTTCTATGCCGAACACTACCCTGATGCTCTTTCCGATGACGGAACCCAAACAACCTTTGCAATTTGGGACAACGGAGACGGTCGGATCGGTCCCGACGGGATAGCGTGCGGAAACTCACCATGCTACAGTCGCGCTACCATCTTCCAGATAGACCAAAGTACAAAAGTAGCAAGTCTCATTTGGCAAGATCTGCCAGGTTTTTACTCGTTTTGGGGAGGCAGTATCGGAACCGTAGATAATGGAGACGTCGAATTCGACCAAACCACTCCTTTCGGAGCGGCGGACCAATCAATAATCGAAGAGGTAACTCGCACCGATAATCCCCAGGTCGTGTGGCAGTTAAACCTCACCGGTGAAAACGCATATCGTGGGTACCGCATTCCCAGCCTATATCCAGGAGTAACCTGGAAGTAAGCTTGGCACCGTCAGGATTTGGGCGCTTAACTCCCTCAACGCATGTTGCATAGCACTGGTTGCCGTGGGTGAGCCGCTACTTTTTTGTTCTGGGTATTTCATCGTCGCAGTCGGGAAAATCTATCGCGCCCAGGGAGATGCCATTTCCCGCGCCGCCCGACTTACTACCAAACACGGCGCTCGCGGAAACGCGCTGGCAGAACGGGTCAAGGATTTTACCTTTGGTAAGCTCATCGGTGTAACTGATACCACCTCGTATGTAGATGTTTTGTCCCGAATAACCTGAGGGAACCCGGTATTTAGTATCGGAAGTGATTGTGGCAAAGTTTGCGGGGTTCTTCTTAAACGGTGGCAGCCGAGCAACACTTGCAGGATTGTAGAATTTACAGTTACGCGGATCCTCGGTTGGCAGCGGCTTAATAAACCTTATATCAAAACAGAGTGATATTTCCCGGGCAGCGTACTTCCCGTTATTCTTTATCAGAAATCCAGCTGACAAATTCTCCCGCTGCTCATGGAACAATGAAATATTAAGTATCCCCAATTGGGCGCCGCCTTTTTCCAGCCTAACCACATTCCTCTGCAGGTCGAGTTGGTCACTCATCGCACCAGCCGCATCGCTCGCAGCCTTAGCGGATTCCTCAATCTTGGGATATTGCTTGATGATTTCTCGCAATTGGAGGGCAGCGACAGTTGTATAGGCAAGCACCGCGATAAGAGTGAGGATTTCGACATAAAGTTTAATGGCGTCCGTAAGCAACTGACGGGTGGCGTGGGTCTCGCTTGCATATTTCTCGGAATGCGGAATTTTGAGCTCGGCCCGCAGAACCTCTGGGGTCTGTTGTTGTTTATCGCTGGCTACATTTGCTTCCAGTTGGGCCTGTATCAGTCCTTGAAGAGCCTGATTGACTCTGTCGAGTCGCTCCAGTAGCGCGTTAAACTGTGTTACGTCGTCCATTATGAAGAGACTCGAATTTACTGACGACTGAACGAACTAAAGAACACTGAGTACGCTTATGACCGCAAGCTTCCGGGTCCTAAAAAAAGAAACGGCAGGGTTGATCAAGCGGCTTTCGGTTTCGTCGCTTTCAGCAGAAAAGAAGTCCAAAGAGACCCGAATCCCCTCGCTATAGATCTGTGAATCCGCCTGCGAAGCGAGGCATGTTCAGCGGCCTCGAAACTTATTTCGTATCCTAGTTTTCTCAGAAAGAGCATAATGTCTCGCGCGTTACTGCGGTAAACGGCATCGTAGTCCCCGCCTCCATCCGCCCGAGTTAGGTCGGGTTCTCGCGAGAGAAATTGCGGCTCCCGTGAAAACATCTTTTTCAGGGTTAGACCGCAAGCTTCGGCAAAAAAAACAGCCGCCTCGCGATACGAGTTATAAAGGGGCGGGCGGAAATGACGATTCACGATTATGTCTATGAGCGGCCACAGGGGCGATACCAGGTTCGGGCTCATCAGCACAATTCTTCCCGAAGGCTTCAAGACCCGGTCCATTTCGCTCAACACTGCAGAAACCGGCCATATGTGTTCGATAAACTCCATCGCGCAAACCACATCGACGCTTTGATCGGCAAACCCTAACTGGGAAGCATCGGATGCCACGAAGGGAGGCCGCACGGCATTGTCGGTCGGAGACATAAATAATCTGGAGAGGTCAGAGCCGACGACATTTCGATGGCGCAGCATAATCTCGCGGCTGGACTCACCCGTGCCGCACCCCACATCGAGAATACGATCCGATGGCGAACTGTTCGCCACGACAACCTTTACGAATTGCTCAAAATAGGCCGGTCCCTTCGCCTCCAGGTGTTCGCGGTAGCCTTCGGACTGCTTGTAATATTCCTTTAGTTTCGGCAGGTAGCTTGGACTCTGGCCGCAGTCGAGTTGCCCTGTCGAGTGACCTGTAACCTTCATAATGTGTTAGCCTAACATGGCTAATAGGGTGGTACCAGCACCTGTCGACGCGAAATTATGTTTTGCCGACGCTCGATTTGAAGCTGGAACCTGCTCGGAGTCTGGGCTCCGTCAGCAGTGAGTTGGAGCTGCAGAAAAGGCGCAGTACAACCCCAGTCCTCGGAGTTTCGCACTATCACATTTCTATGAATAAACATTGCCGGTTTGTTGTTCTTGTCATGCTAGCTTTTTTCGCGTCTAGCCTTTCAGTTTTGGCTCTTGGACAAAATAACTCAACGCCGCAGTCTGCCGGAGTGCCTCGCATGGTGAAATTCAGCGGTGTGCTGAAGGACGCATCGGGGAACTTGCTGAACGGAACCGTTGGCATAAGCTTCGCGGTTTACGCTGAGTCCAGTGGTGGTGTACCGCTTTGGGAGGAAACCCAGAACGTCCAGTTCTCGCAAGGACGATATACCGCTCTTCTGGGCCAGAGCCGCAGCACTGGCATACCTGCGGAGATTTTTTCTTCGGGCCAGCCTCGTTGGCTTGGCGTCCGGATTCTAGCCCCAGGAGAAGAGGAACAATCCAGAGCATTTCTCAGCAGCGTGCCTTATGCATTGAAGGCGGTAGACGCAGATACTGTGGGCGGCCTGCCGCCATCCGCGTTTCTGAAAGCGAATCCGGACGGACCTTCGGTCGCCGCCGCCACGCTAAACGTCGCCGCCGTGGGTACGCAAAGTATCGAGTCAGCGTCTTCTCAGACTGTTACCACCCCGGGTGGAACTGCCGGGACTGTGCCCGAGTTCTCCAGCAGCAGCGTGATCCGGAATTCCCCTATCAAAGACTCCGGGGGCGTGGTGGTGATGAAGAATCTGGAAAACGTTCGCTTCGCAGATCAGTTTCCCTGCCCATCCAGCCCCGGCTGCCGCGGCAAATCTGATTTTGGCGCACAGGTTAACGCAGCTTATACATCCTGTCCTTCTTCTGGATGCCACATAAGAATCCCCGCTGGAAGCTACACGGTTTCCACCCCGATTAGCTTTACCACGCCGAACAAGCCGGTGGTACTGGAATGTGACGCGGGCACGACGGAAACTCTCAGCAACGATCACGGTACGACTACTCTGAACTACACTGGCACATCTGGCGCCGCCATAACTATGAACACCGACGGCGGTACTGGCAGTGGTGTTCGAGGTTGCACTTTATTGGGCCCCGGATTTAGTGGCTCCAACACGGCGATCGGTTTGATGCTAAATTTTGCAATTAAACAAAGCTACAAAGATCTGTTCATCTCCGGATTTAACGTGGGGGTGGAGCTTGGTAGTAGCGTTTATCTGGAAAACTTTTACAACCTGCAGCTTTTTGACAATAGAAAAGCGATCTATGCCCCCGCCGGAATCACATCTACTGGAGAAAACATCGCGTTCTTCGGCGGAACATTCACGAACAAGTCAACCTTGCTTCCTTCTTTCAGTACTGACTGCGTCGATATTGAAGGAGGGTCGGCAATTGTAATGTCGTTTTACAACATCAGTTTCGACCAGTGCGGAGTGACCTTGAATATTTCCGGGGGACAAGAATTTCTGTTCTCCGGATCACATATGGAGAATTCAGTTGCCCCCACATCCCTCGATCTACTCACCATCGGTTCTAACTGTATCTCGTGTCACATTATTTTGTCAGGCAGCGATATCTACGAAGGATACGCCATATCTGGTCGTTCAGAGCTGATCAGCATGGCTGGAGGTTCTCGTCTCACGATTGTAGGAGGAATCTACCTGGCGGCCGAAGCTATTCCGCAGGCAATCACATCCACGAATGTTGCTAACGCGGTCACCGTCCTGGGAGCGGACAAGGAGAACGCGATCACGCAATGGGTCGGTGGCACTTTCGCTGGGTTTGTTACCATGAATCCTCGTCAGTATCAGCCATTAACCGTTGCCGGTGGACCCATCATCCTGGGTGGCAGTCCTACTATTAATGGATCAATTGTGAGTGCCCCGTTGAGTGCATCTAGAACATGGACTTTCCCCGATTCTAGCGGCACTGTCCTCTTGTCAAACAGCAAGGGTTCGAACGTTCAGTCCAAACGTGTGTCAGCATGCTCGACAGCGGCCACAGCGGGCGCGACCTGCACTACCACGGTCACGTGGGATAATCCTTTCCCCGACATGAGTTACACGGTGGCGTGCAATGGCGATGTTGTCAAGTCTGGAGTACCGCTCAGTGGAGGGGTGACCGATAAGACTCCAGACTCAGTTACATTCCAGACAGTCGCAGCGACGCCCGCGTCAGCACAGTATGCGACGGTGGACTGCGTGGCTTTACACGAATGAATGAGAAATAGTAGATGGGCTGACTAACTAGGTGGTCGGGTGGAGGACGGAACGGTGGGAGTGGTAAGAGCGGTTATAGCCGGGAGCCGTCAGATGCGCTGCTTGCAGTTGTTAGTTACAACTGGTGGGCTTTCTGTGCAAGTCCTTGCTTTGCTGCCAACCTCATTTGCTCAATCCAGAACTTGCTCTTTAATCTTTCGTGCGTGAATCTTTCGTGCGTGCCCGCCCGGTGCGCGTAGTAAGTCATCCACCGTGTGAGATTTTCCGAGGTTATCTCGTCCCACGATTTTAGCGCCACAACGGGCAAATCCGCGTAGAGCTCATCCAGCGAAGAAGATGGGACCAGCACGATGTGGTCAAGTGCAAGCGCTTCCCAGGTACGGTGGCAATCAAGGCCATTTCCATGTGGGCTCAGGACAAAGGCATATTGTCCCCGTTGGCGCCACATCTCACTGCGACGCAAGGGACCGCTTTGACACACGGCCAGCTTGTTCTTTCGCATCTTTCTGCCCAGTCGCCATCTGCCTTCGCGCAACTCGGTTCCCTTAAGCGGATGATAAAGCCTGTGGTGACGGGGATGGAATCGTTGCCACGAGAAGTCTACATAAACCCGAGGAATACGCTCGACCAGCGGTGGGAGATTTTGCCGGATGGTGAGAAGCTCCTGCTCTTGCTCCCCAGCTTGTGCTAGATGTTCTCCCCACATTGGCTTCTCGCTTAGCATATGAAAATCGATGCCGATCGGCAAAGCAGATATTCTGTCTCTAGCCAGAAATCCATCGTAATTCTGTGTGTACCAATGAATGATTTTCGGCGACTCAACGATCACTTGAGCGAGCTTTCCAACTTCGGACGGAACACAACTATCTGAATCTCCGGTCACTAGGACAATTTTGGCATGAATCAGAGGCAAGACTTGTTTGACGAATGATTTCAGCCACGAAAGCCGCACCCAAACCAATTCTCCATCCCGTATGTTCGCAAAGCTTGTAGCGTTTGCGATCAAGTCATCAGGCAATTTTGCAGAAAACAGCGCGCCTGCCAAAGTCGGCTGGTGAGCGTAATTCGTTCCGTCGGGAAACTCATCTGGAATCCTGCGGTCGCACAAGGCAGCAACGCCTTTGTTCCAGATCAGTTCCGCACTGTGTTTGCCTACCAGCTCAATTGTAGCTGCCATGATCTGCCCGTTGCGCCATTGAGAAGCAAGACTAGCTAGCTGCCATGGTGCGGACTGGTTGTTCGCCTTTGGCGGCTCGTACAGTCCGTTGGACCTGTTCCATATCAGAGTCCACCATTTCCAGCACCAGATCTCTCCAAGACACTTTGTGCCGCCATCCGAGGGCTTGGTGCGCTTTCGTGCAATCGCCAATAAGCATCTCAACATCAGCCGGACGAAACAAAGCAGGATCCACCTTCACCCAATCTCGGTAGTCCAATCCAAGATGGCTGAAGGCAAGCTCACAAAACTCGCGAACTGAGTGATTCTCTCCCGTTGCAATAACGTAGTCGTCCGGTTGTGACTGCTGCAGCATCAGCCACATGGCTTCGACGAATTCGCGGGCATGTCCCCAATCTCGCTTGGCATCGAGGTTGCCGAGGCGTAGCTCTTTGGACAGGCCCAGCTTGATCTTGGCTGCCTGGACGGTTATTTTTCGGGTTACGAATTCCAGCCCGCGCCGTGGTGACTCATGATTGAATAGGATGCCATTGCAGACAAATAGATTGTAGGCTTCACGATAGTATTGGCCGAGATAAAAGCCCGTAACCTTCGAGATGGCATAAGTTGACCGTGGATGAAACGGAGTGTTTTCATTCTGTGGACTCGAGTGTACTTTGCCAAACATTTCGCTAGATCCGGCAAAGTAAAACTTGCAAGCAGGAGCAATCTGATTTAGAGCCGCGAGCAACTCGTGGGTTCCCTGGACATTCGGACGCATAGTGGAGAACTCGTCATCAAAGGAATAGCTCACATAGCTCTGAGCGGCCAAATGGTAACACTCATGCGGTTGCACATCTTGCAGCAGCTTGCAAAGGCTGGCATAGCTTTCCAGCGAAGCCCCATGTAGCTGCAACTCCGGCAGCAAATGATGAATACGTGAAAGCCTTTGCTCTGGAATCTCTACTCCAACCCGTCGCACAAGGCCATGGACTTCATAGCCTTTGGCCAGAAGTAGTTCTGCCAGATAGGAACCGTCTTGACCTGTAATGCCAGTAATCAACGCTCGACGCTTCAACTTGTCCTCCAGTTATTTGGCAAATTACTAGCTAAGAAGGAACTTAGCCAGTCGACCACGCCGTCAAACCAAACCGCTGAACTCAAGACGCCGACACCACGCCGTTGGAAGTGATGGTGTGCCACAAGGCCGAAAGCTTTTCGATGGATAGATCCCGGAAATCTGAAATCACGTAATCAGCACCAGCATTGCTGAGCGCAACAGCACGGCCGTTGCTACTCACACCAACGCAGCGAATTCCTGCAGCTTTTGCCGCTTGGACACCACATGGTGCGTCCTCCAATACCAGCAGTTTTTCCGCGGGTAAATTCATAGCCTTGCAGGCGCGCATGTAAACCGTCGGATCCGGTTTGCCATTCGGAACATCGTCGCCCGTAATGACAAATGCAAATTTATTCAAATCTAGAACTTCCAGCGTCTTCCATGTACGGTAGGAGCTTGCCGAAGTAGCAATTCCAGTCTTTATTCCGCCAGCTTCGAGGATGTGCAGAAAAGTTCTAACGCCGGGGATCAGTCGAACCTCTTCTAACTTTTCCTGGAAAAAGTGGCCCTTCTGCTGACCATATTCGACCAGGGTTTCGTGAGGAAGGTCTCCCAGAAAATAACGCAATATCTCTTCCCGCCTTCTTCCTTCCAGAATATAATCGAGTTGTTCGTCTCCAACATCCTTCCCGACTGATGCCAGAAATCTTCGCCACGCATTTCGGTGGAAAGAATGACTATCGATAAGCACGCCATCCATGTCGAAGATCACTCCTTCAGGTGTGGGTAAAAGCCTCCCTTTAGAGTCCCGGCCAGGTTGTCTGTGCCCGTTCATAGTTCTCCATCGTACCTATGTCCAGCAAATAGTCAGAAATGACGTGAGCGACCATTTTACCAGCAAGCAGAGGTAAAACATCAAAACCAATGTCGACAGGGATCTTCCGGGGAATCTGGTCGAGCAATCGCGGGGTGCCAATTAGCAGTCCCGAAAAGGCCAGGTTGCTGCTGGGATTTGGTGGTTTTTCCACAAACCGCCGAACCGTTCCGTCCGGTTCCACATCGACGATCCCACAACGAGCTGGGTCGGGGACTCTGTACACTCCCAAGGTCGCCGTAGGATTTCGAGACCGGTGTATACGCAACATGGCTGAGAGGTCCGCCCGATTCAGAACATCAGCATAGAAAACCCAGAAAAGCTCTTCCGATTGAACCCATGCACTATTAGCCAGCAAGGTTCCAGCGCTGCCTAATAAGTGTGTCTCTTCGACTACTCGAACTTTGATGTTGCCGGCGTGCTCGTGAACAAAACGCCGGACCAATTCCGCGTGCGCGTGAATATTGATCAGGATCTCGTCAATCCTGAAATGCTGGCAAACCTGTAGCCAGAGTTGGAGTATTGGGATGCCACAGATAGGAAGCAGGCACTTCGGCACATCGTTAGTTAGAGGCCGCAGGCGGGTGCCGTGACCGGCGGCGAGAAGAAAAGCTTTCAACGAAGGTCCTGACTCCAGTTCACTCTATGTTCGGTTTCCCGCGACAGCGGATGCGGTAGGGACGAAAACCCAACGCGAACCGCCCCCGTGATCACCGTCGATAAAAGGATCGTTAACAATCACTTGGGCTCCCTGGGCATCGAACGCGAACGCCATTTCATGAACCCCTTCTGATGAAAGTGCTTGCCTGACCGGCTGTTGAAATTGTTTTTCACAGTAGAGCATCAGGAAACCACCGCCTCCCGCTCCAGTAATTTTACCGCCTGTCGCACCATGGGAGCGAGCCAGAGCGTAGAGCTCGTCAATTCGAGGATTTGTGATCTTACTCGAAACCCTCCTCTTGGCCTGCCAACTTTCGTCCAAAAGCTCTCCAAAAACCGGTAACTTTCCGCGCTCTGAGCGCTTTCCTCATTTGTAGCCCTAGCGCCTTGACCTCGTGCAGGGCATCCACCGTCGTACCCGAATGGGACCGAGTAAAACTCTCCTGTTCCCTTAAAATGTCCCAAGAATGGTGAGCCGAGCCGGTGAAGAACAGCATTACTTTCGATTGCAACTCCCGCATCAGATCGGCTTCCAAATCCAAAGCCTCTACTTCTACGCCGCCATCCGGATGAAAGCTGATATAGTTTAAGCCACCAAACGCCGCAGCGTACTCATCCTGCTTGCCGACGTGCTTGCAAAGCACGTCTCTGGCGATGTGGAAGGCCCGCTCTGCTAGTTCGTACTTAGAAAGCGGCTTCTGCAAGTAATTCGTAAGAGTTTTCAGAATATTCACGCAGACGCTGGCAGAGGATCCTAGACCAGTTCCCGGCGGAATCTCAGAAGCCAAAAACAAATCCACAGAGACTTTGCAATCCAATTCCTTCAACACCGCCAATGGAATTTCCAGTTCGCTGCCTTTGGTTGGCAGATTCGCGATGTTTTGCCAGTTCTCGAACACCCGTAAGTCGGAGGAGATGACTTGAACTCGTCCATCACCGCGGGTGCGCAGAATTGTATAGAAGTACTTGTTAATAGCAACACTCAGTACTGCACCGCCAAACTGTTCGTAGTAGGCGGGCAGGTCTGTGCCGCCGCCGCCGAAGCTAATCCGCACTGGACTGCGTACTATGAGCACTTGGAAATGTCCTTTCTGAAAACTGATCCGTAATTCGCTGTTCTTCTTTAGCCGTCGCACCCAGACTGTAAAGGTGCAACAACCTCCCCGTTAAAGTCCACAATGTTTGCAGCATCAACGAGATGTCAAAGAAAAATGAGGATTGCATCATGTACTGCAAATCGAACCGGGCCTTCTCCTCCGAGGAGTGCTGTTCGCGAAGGCCATGCACTTGGGCAAGTCCTGTCATCCCAGGCTTAACATTAAGCCGCCGACGTTGCCAATCCGAATAGTGTTTCACCCGTTCCGGCGATTCGGGCCGCGGACCCACGAGACTCATCTCGCCACTCAGAACATTCCAAAGTTGCGGTAGTTCCGTGATGCTTAATTGCTGCAGGATAACTTCGAAACGTGGCAAACTCTTACAATCTCGATCGGAATTTAGCCGCCACATGCCAAAAAGCCTGCCTCCTCGGCCGCACCGAGGTTCTCGGCAGAATGGCCCTCCCGTCTTATGCGATAACAGCAAGGCACCCATAATCACCACAGGAATTGACAACAGCGAAACAACCAAGCTTATTACCAAATCCAAACCACGTTTGACTAGGCTCTTGGCGAAGTTCGCATTCGCCTCCCGCAACTGGAGCACTGGTAACCCTCCTATGTCCAACAGTTGCGGTTTTGACAGATATAACTCATAGGGGTGGGGAACTACGCTAACTCCGATTTGCGCTTGGCTGCACCGAGCGGCTAGATTCATTACCTCCGGAGCACTCGGATTCGAGCTAGCTATAATGATTTCATTGACCTGCTGATCCAATAGCAGGTCAATCACGCCCAGACTTTGCACCATCGATGCTTCGTTCGCAATTCCAGGCGTACGCATGTCGAAGGAACTGTCCGCTGAGAAAAGAAAGCCGACAACCTGGCAAAGCATTTCCGGGTGCCTCTCGATCTTTGCCGCCATCTCTCGCGCAACCGGGCCATTTCCGACGATTACAACCCTGCGATTCGCCTTCATCAAAAAACTAGAGCTCAAAATGGAATGCGCGATATATCGAACAATCAGAAATCCTGCCAAAAGAAGACAACCAAAGTAAATAAACGTCAGACGGGACACGAAGACACGGAACAGGTAGCCGCACGCGAACAAAACGATCATCAAGAAGGCTACCGCCAGAAAGAGTTGGGAGAAGATCGCCGGCATATGCCAACCACGACGAAAGCCGTCCAACTTCATCCAAAAGAAAATCGCAAGCCAAATGCACAGCGAAATCAGCAGTAACGGAATGTATGTCATCAACGATCCGTCGCTGCGGCCGTGCCAACTGAATCCGTAATGCAACAGATAAGCGACAAACATCGCTATAGAGGCCCATATGAGATCAGCCGCTAAGATCCAATACTGGAGCTTTTGTTTTTTCACAAGGGTCTCTCGAGTAGCAATTGCGTTGGAAGGAAAGGGAGTCTTAGAGCGATATACTGGACAGGTGAACGATTATAAAAGGCGTATCGCCCGATTAAAGGTTTCTAGTCGGAATTCCGTAATTTCCTGCCGAGGCTCCCCTGCTTCGGTTTTCATTCTGCAGTCGTCGACGAAATCCAAAGAAAACGGCATGCATAACACAAACATGCGAGTCTTCGATCTGTTGCATCTGTCCTGACGGTACAATTACACAGACGTCGCACAAGGCTTTCATTTTGCCGCCGCCGCATCCAGTCAGTCCAATATTGACGCCACCCAGTTCTTTAGAGTGACGCAGAGCATTGAGCACATTAGGTGAATTTCCACTACCGCTGATGGCAAATACTATATCCCGGGGCTCAAGCAATGGCCGCAGTTGCGCCGAAAAAATATCAGCGTAGCTTGAATCGTTTGCCCACGCCGTCATGAGAGGGATATTGTCACACAAGGAGACTACCCGGAACGCCCTCTTCCCGGAAACCATCGTGCCTTTCCCCAGATCGCAGGCGGCATGAGAGGCGAGCGCTGCGCTTCCTCCGTTTCCGAACAGATATACGGTGCGCCCCTGCGCGTACGCACTGAACAATTGGTCGATTACTACCTCGATTTCAGAAATGGGAAGCTCCGACAAAATATCACTGACACCGCGCAAATAGGCACCGGCTTCTGCGTAATCGGCCGGATTTGAAATTTCGAGACTCGTTGCGTGATTGGAAATTCCGCTTCTCAAATTAGAACTCCGTACTCAGAATTTACGGGAATGCTCTGCAGAGTCAACGTTGCGCAAATGTTCTCCTACGCGATTAAACCTGAACCGCAGCGTCGGCATTTAGTACTACCCCAGCTTTCTTCATGTCCTCATACGCGTCGGGAAGTCGATCTGACACCCCTCCTATACTGTCGATCCAATTGAGAAAATCGTCCAATATCTGCGAGAGATCCCGTCGCGGACGCCAATCAAGGCGCTCAAGCTTGTCAACGCTCGAAACACTGTGACGATTGTCGCCACGCCGATATTCCCCAGGAATATTAAAACTGACTGCAGCAGAAAGTTTACTACGGACGAGATTTGCGTATTCCAGAATGGTCGTGGATTTCCCGCTTCCCACGTTAAAGGCCTCAAAATTTACGTCTTCCTCGAGCACCCGCATATTCGCATCAACTACATCTTGAACGTGAACAAAATCGCGGGTCTGGAGCCCATCTTCGTAAATGATCAGCGGCTCGTTTCGCAAGGCCCGGCTCACAAAGATTCGACAAAGGCCCGAGTACTGGTTATATAGCGACTGGCGAGGTCCTTGCGTTATCGAATAACGCAAAGCTACGGACGGAATTCCGTAGATCCATCCTAACCCAAGAGCTATTTTCTCTTCAGTCAGCTTTGAAACAGCGTATTGGTTATAAGGGTTCGTGTGTTCTTCCTCAAGTAGCAGCGGCTTTGCTGCATCTCCGCACTTAGGGCAGGTTAGTTCCCAGGTGCCTTGGGATAATTGTCTCTGAGCGCGCGGCATTGGCAACAACAATCCATGCTCCGGACAAGCATACTGACCTTCACCATAGACAGCCTGAGAGGACGCGACGATAATCTTTCTGACGGGCAGTCGTTCTCGTACAATAAGTTCGTAGATCAGCGACGTGCCTACACCATTCACATGCAAAAAGCGCGAAAAATCCGGCATGTAATCTTGGTATGCAGCTTGGTGAGACACCACGTCTATATCACGAAGGGCTGCTAAGAGGGTGTCGCCATCTGTCACATCTCCATGAATGAATTCAATGTTTGCAGGAAGATACTTTGGACGCCCGCTAGGGTGCACTTTGGGGTCAAGTGAATCAAGGACGCGGACCTGAAAACCCTCGCGCAGAAATCGATCAACCATGTGGGAGCCGATGAAGCCCGCTCCCCCAGTTACTAAAACTCTCATCTGGGCCGCTCTCCGAAGGAATTTGTCGACATTAACAGCCTTACTTCCCCGATCCGGAAAATACTTCCCTGATCGTTTTCATAAGAATCCAGAAATCTAACTTTGGGCTCCAGCGGCTAATGTATTGCAGATCAAGCTTTACCCAGTCGTCAAAATTCTTAACATCGTTCCGCCCGCCGATCTGCCATAGACAGGTCATGCCAGGTTTTACCGTGAGCTTTTGCATCTGATAGTCGTTGAATCGCACGTACTCAGTAAACAACGGAGGCCGCGGCCCGACCAGGCTCATATCCCCTTTTAGCACACTGTAGAGTTGGGGCAGTTCATCTAGGCTATAGCGCCGCATCCAGGATCCCACCGTTGTGACCCTCGGATCATTAGTGATTTTGAACACCGGGCCACTCATTTCATTGAGATGTTCGAGTTGTTTCTTGATTTGGTCGGCATTCGCTTTCATGGACCGGAACTTGTAACCGGTGAATCTACGGCCACTCTTGCCAACCACCTTCC
The DNA here is from genome assembly GCA_963716405.1 of uncultured Acidobacteriota bacterium. Taxonomy (GTDB): domain Bacteria; phylum Acidobacteriota; class Terriglobia; order Terriglobales; family Acidobacteriaceae; genus JABDBE01. Next base: position 160,145 of record CAVQTI010000002.1, read on the forward strand.
ACGGATAAAATATGGGCCCGCGGGAAGTCAGTTTCACAACCGCGGATAATGCAAACAGGAGAGGCGAGAGCAAAACTAAAAGCGATCCGGAAATAAGAACGTCCGCGGCCCGCTTCAGGCCGACGCGGATTGGGTCACGCCAGTATGGAGATGGCTCCCCCTCGGCTTCCAGTGGCAAGCGTCGCACTGATGATATGAACTGGCTCGCTTCAAACATTGGCAGTGGTATCGGATGATACCGTACTCTCATACGATATATCACTTTCCAGTTTGTGGTTTGCAACCGCCCGTTCACAAAATTCCGTAAATTCGGTTCGGAAACGCTGGATCGAAAAACGGCAAGCGTTCTTACGGCAGGCAACTGGATCAAAACGCATTGAATTGTCCTCGAAATTGCGAATTGACTCGACGATGGCGTCGGCGGTTTGTTCATGGAAAAACATGCCTGTCGGTTCCGGGTCCGAAAGGCCGCGTACGGTTTCCAGCACGCCTCCCTTGCCGAACGCGATTACGGGAGTACCGCATGCTTGCGCTTCCACTACACTGATACCGAAATCCTCTTCGGCAGCAAATACAAAGGCTCGCGCTCGTTGCATATATTGCCGCATTACATCAAAGTCTTGATAGCCCATCATCGTAATATTTTCTCGAGCTGCAGCTTTTATGCTTTTGAAATTGGCCCCTTCACCGATGACGATCAGCCTTTTTCCAGGCATCCTGTTAAACGCTTCCACGATCAGTCCGACCCTCTTGTACGGAACCAGGCGAGACACAGTCAGATAAAAGTCATCTTTTCCCCGGCTCATTGCAAACGCATCCGTATCCACAGGTGGATAGATGACCGTGGCTTTTCGCCGGTATACCTTCCAAATACGGCGAGCGATAAAATTCGAGATTGCAACGAACTCATCGACTCCGTTTGCGGTTCTGACATCCCAGATTCTAGCCTTATGCAACATCCATCGCGCAATCCACCCAGCTGGACCGCCGTCCAAACCTGATTCTTCAAGGTACTGGTGCTGCAGATCCCACGCATAGCGCATCGGAGAATAGCAGTAACAGATATGCAACTGATCCGGACCGGTGATTGCTCCCTTGGCGACGGAGTGGCTGCTCGTTATAACCAGATCGTATGGTGCGAGATCAAACTGTTCAACCGCGAATGGGAGTAGAGGCAAGCATTTGCGAAACCATTTTTGCGCTAGCGGAAGATGTTGCACAAAAGTCGTATGAACCTTTTTGTTCAGGATGAAAGTGCGCTGTTCCGCAGGTAAGAAATTCACCAGGCTGAAAAGATCGGCATTGGGATAACAAGCGAGAACTTGCTCAAGTACCCGGTCGGCGCCTGCATACGTCAAGAGCCAGTCATGGAGGACAGCGGTCTTCATAATTATTGCTTGAGCGCCGAAGATTGGGCCGCAGCTGCCCGTTTAATGCCTGCGATACCTTGGTGATTGACCCGTTGCAATCACGACGAAGAAGATTCCCGCGGTTTGGTATTCTCGACAGGAAATACTTCTCTCCGCCCCTGCCCAACTAAAATCTCACCGTAAAGCGCGGAATGTTGTTCAGCGATTCGTTCCCAGCTATATCGACCCGCGTACTCCATTCCCTTGCTGGTCAATGTGTCTCTTCTCTCTGCACTCACAAGTAGATCTAAAGCAGCCGCCAGCGCCTCCTCCGCGGTCTCGACGAAACAAACAGAGCCTTGAAGGTCGGAAGGAGTTTGAGCGCCGCGGGTCGTGATTACTGCTGTCCCGTTAATCAGAGCTGCCTTTAGGGTAGCTCGTCTTTCCGAAACGCCATCTGGATAGGGAAGATACGCAACCGCGCTTGCCGCCAATCGATCTTCAACCTGCTCTTTGTCCAGCCCATTTTCCCAAACAATGGGGAGACGTGAGGATTCCGAACGAAGAGCTTCGAAGTAAGCGGCGTGTTCGGATCGAACCGTACCTATAATACGTATTCGCAATGCCTGCCCTGACACCTGAATCAGGCTAGCCAATCTGATCACTTCTTCGAGACCTTTACCCGGCATGATCAATCCGAAGTGAACGATCTCCCCAGGATTACGTTTTCGCTTGGCGCCCGCAGCAATGTTGCTGGGGACAGCTATTACAGAGCTGCGATTGGAGATCCATGGCGCCCACTTGATCGCGAACTGACGTTCGGAGTTGCTGGGAAAAATGACATGTCGCGCTCGAAAGCTGAATGGATAAAGGGCCAACTTCCGCAGAATATGCGCTTGACTGACTTCATGAATCGTCGCTACGCACCTCTTTAGTATCGAGAGCGCTTGCGGTCCTAAATATCTCGCGAAGCCAACAGTTGGATACTGGATATGTACCAGGTCCGCGTTCAGAGTACCAATGCTGCGAAGGCGTTCCGGAACACTATGCAGTCTCCAATCCCCGGCAGCAATCACATGACTCTCTATGCCAATACTATTCAGCGCATTTCCGAGACAGCGGCTATAGTCTCCGACTCCGCATCCACCCGCAGGGCACGGACCGCAAAGCAGTACAACTTTCAACCGACAACCCCTGTTTGCGGATAGAGATTCTCCAGCCCATTACTTCCATTTGTAGTCGCGTAGTTCAACGTGGGTACACACATAGCTAGTCCAAACACAAACCAGAGATGTCCATAGGTAAAAGCGAAACCTCCTGCAACATTCGTAAAGATTAGCATCACCAAGGCGGCAAGTAGACAAACTGGCCACAACTTTTTATCCGCCGGTACGCTTTGTGCGGCGCGGGAGGCTCGCCACAGACGGGCCGATGCAGTCGCTACGAAGAGTGAAAAAAACAGCAGTCCTGCCAGGCCGGTATTGGAAAGTAACTTAAATACCAGATCACTTGAGGTTACGCTCCCCCACCCCAACCCCAAAATGGGGTACTGGAGAAAATAGTCACGCGCTAACAGGATGGAGTTGAGTCTCGCGAGCGCCGAATACGACTCCCCCTTACCAATGATCATTGACTCGAACAAGTCCTGTGCGGGAGTAAAACCGGAGTGAGCATAAAACAAGAACCCGACAAAAAGGAGGAGAAAAAGTAAGTACTGACCGCGGCGAATTCTTAGATATATCAGACCTAATCCATATAGAGCCAAAACACCAACCAGACCAATGTAGGCGGTCGTCGAAGTCGAAATTAACAGCCCCCCGATAATTATTATGACAGCCAATCGATCCCACGTTTTCGAGATCACTGGGTGCGGGCTAAGCAGCGCGAAGAGGGCAATAACGGCGGCTATAAGCATGGACTGGGCGAACATGGAAGGCTCGGTGGCCACGGAAGAAATTCGCTTTAACCCTGCTTCCTGAATTATCTGCGTGTATCCTTGGGCGCTTTCTGTTGAGCTCGTATTGAATAGATACGCCGGATAGTCGATGTTAAAGGACCAACACAATAATTGAACCCCTCCCCAGAGACTGACAAAGATAGCGGAGATGAGAAATATTCTTATACTTCGTATCAGCTGTGGCAATTCAGAATTTTTGAGTGCTACCAGAATTGCAAGTAGGACACCATAGATCAGATAAATGGTCTGGGTAATGTGGGTTCCGGCGAACTGTAGAGGTGCAGAGCCTGAATCTCCGAGATCCGCCGATTCAATAACTACGTGACCATTGATCCATAAAGGCATAAACAACGACATTATGACAACCAAGGTGAAAAGGTTCAGTTGGCGAACCGGAGTGTGCAAACGTTGCCAGTACGGGCGGAGTGACGTCCGGCCTAATGCGGGCAGTTCCTTAAGCATCCACAGCGAACCAAATAGCATGGATGCTTGAACCCCCGAAGCTGAGTCTGGAGATCCAATATTCACGATGGCGGTGGCTGAAAAGGGCAGGAAGAACACCATTAGCACATACAAGTACTCTGGTGCTAGCCAATACAGGGAGAAGCCGACCGGCAGCATGGCCCATCCGATGGGGGTTATCTCCATGACTTGTTCAAACCGAAGGGAAAGTTCACTGGAGTTTTCGCGCTACAGCCCAGATCGTTGGATAGACGTTATTGGCAGTCAGCCTTTGCATCATTGTCATGGAAAAATACCGGATCCATTGAAAGCATTCCCTGGAGAGTGACGCGACCCAGAAGGGATCGAGCGATACGTGCACGGTCTCAAAGCCGTGGCTACTTAGAAGTGAGGTTAGACTTTGACTATTCCAGTGAGACAGATGAATCTCTGGACTGAGCAGCGTAACAGGAGCTAGAGCGTGTTTCTTGGTGCTGGCTCCCAGCATTTCTAATTCATTCGGGACCGCGAGAAACAATCGACCGTCTTTCTTAAGGAGTTGGCGGCAGCGCTGAAGAAATTTGGAAGGCCAATGGACATGCTCGAGCACGTGGAAGGCGGTAATATTGTCGAACTGCCTTGATATTGAAAGTGATTCAATTGTGCCGTTCAGAATCTCTAAACCGTAAAGTCGACCGGCGATTTCAATTGCCCTCGAAGAGATTTCGGTGCCCGCTACAGGAGCATATTCGGCGCTAGCAAGACTCAGGAATTGACCAATTCCCGTGCCGATATCAAGCAGACTACCAGGACTTCGGTGAGCCCGCATTTTGCGGATGCGTCTCAGCCAAAGCCTACGTCGGCAATCCAAATCTTTGAGCCAACTGTCATACTGATCGGCCTGGTTGTAGTAGGCAAGCACCACCTCGGGCGTAGGGCGCGGGTTATCGAAGATCAAACCGCAGCGATCACAGCGGGACAGAAACTCGCGGCCTTGCACTACGAATAGCGCATCCTCCAGACACCCTGGGCACTCCGATTCCCGCACAAGGTCCGAGGAAGGCAACGTGCTCGTACCCAGCTCTTTATAGTCAAGCATACAATTCTCGGCAGCATCGATTCTCAAAAACATCCACCAGGCGCTGGGCCGAGGCTTGTAAACCGAACCTTTGCGCACGGCGTATGCCACGCGCCCGCATTGAATGACGCAAAGCTTCGTCCGTTTGCACCCTGACGATTGCTGCAGCAAACCCATCGGCATTCGCCAATGACTCTAAGATCGCCGCGTCTCCCAGTACTTCGGGCATACATTGCGCATTCGACGCAATCACCGGCACACCGCAGGCCATGGCCTCTACTGGAGGCAAGCCAAAACCTTCGTACATGCTGGGAAACAAAAAGACCTGGGCGCCGGAGTAGAAGAACGGCATATCCTCGTCCGGCAGGTAGCCAACAAAGCGGATCTCGTCGTTGGTCAGGCCTGAGTCTTTGACCTCTTGAAATAAGTGCGAATTTTTCCAGCCTTTCGCGCCCACTACCAGTAGAGGACAGGCGAGTTGACCGTTATCTTTTAAGATTTTTAGAGTCTTGATGAGCACTTTCAGGTTTTTACGCGGTTCAACGGTGCCTACCGTGGCCATATAACGATCGGGAACACCGTATTTAGTCGATATGTACTTCGCAGCCTCCTGCGGGTCTTCTGGTTTGTATCTCTTGGCAATGCTCGGATAGATAAGCCTGGTCTTCTCTCGTGCAACTCCCAGGGTTTGTATGAGCTCTTCCTGCGTCGACTGTGAAATGACTATGACGATGTCAGCTTCCGCTATTCCTCTCCGGGCGAATGCTCTCTGAAGAAAAAGATTGTATCCAGTCGTAGTTTCCGGATAGCGGAGCCAAACCATGTCATACACGGTGACAATCTTCAACATGCTTTGGGGTAGTCCAATCGGCAAAATTGAGGTAGATGCCCAGAAAACGTCGACTTGGTCGGTTCTCGCAAGTGCCGCCCCTCGGCCCAGCAGCCACAAAGCGCCTGGACAGAAACTGAGGGAACTATTTATTCGCTGGTGGACTAACTTATCGGGAAAAAGGGGAGCACACTTTATCGCTTCGTTCGAATATAAAAAATACTCATGTTGGGGAGCGATTTCTGGAATCGACTGCACCAGACTCTCCATGTAGTTCCCAATTCCCGTGCGTGGTCCTCTCAACGGAAGAGCGTCAATCCCGATCTTCATTATTAGTGGGTGCACCTTTCACGCTGATGAGCCAGCGTCTCAACACCATGCCGGCAATGCAAAGTTCGATCAGCGTCCACCAACTTCTACCTGCGACCCTACACCACCGCTAATTGGGTTACTAGCTTTGACACCAGTTAAAACCATAAGGGTCTCTTCCGCGCAGCGCCGCCAACTGTATTCGGATGCTCGTTGCAACCCTCGCCGCGACAGTTCCTCCTGCAGTTCAGAGTGACCCAGTACGTGTTCTATGGTTGTTGCCATATCTTCTTCAGACGATGGATCAAAGTATCGAAGCACGCCTCCTGAGACTTCTGGCAGACAGGAACTATTAGCTGCAATTGTAGGCACGCCGCAAGCCATCGCTTCAACCATAGGCAGACAGAAGCCTTCATATAACGAGGGTATGACGCATAGCGACGCGCCTTTAATCAGCATGGCCAAATCTCCGGATTCCAACGTGCCGGTGAAGATGACGTTTCCGTTTTGTACTTGTTTATCACTGCGTTGGCGGATTTGCTCCGAGCCCATGCCCAAGGGACCGGCGAGGACAAGCTGAAGATCAAGATCCCGCTGTTTCTCCATCAAGAGCTCATATGCGCAAATCAGCCTCCCCACGTTCTTCCTTAACTGGACCATGCCGTGGTGAAGGATATAAGGACGGCGGATTCCAAGTCTTTTCAACAGCGATTCTTGTGCCGTGAAATCGGCCGATAAAGAATTGAAGGTATTCCGATCGTAACCCAGGTACACCACAGATACTTTGTCAGGCGGCAAATCATAAATCTCGATCAAATCTTTCTTAGAGTGTTCGGAATCCGTAATGACCTTCTGCGAGAGTTTGGCAGCAACCCATGCAGCCGCTTTTAAAAGCGAACTTCTTTCGACTAGTTCAGCGGGAAGTCGCTTTGGCATTGCATCGTGGATCGTCACTGCCACCGGTATCGATCCAAGAGGCAAAATGTTGGGCGACGGAGTAAAAATAAGATCGGCGCCAAGCCGGTATGAGGCTGCCGTCACTAAACCAAGCCGCCATAAGCGGCCGTGATTTAACAGTGACGTATCAGCCGCCTCGCAAATATTATTCTGAGGTTCTAAGCCAACCCAGTCATCCGTGTAACCCGGCGAAACAAAATACCGGATAGACATTGAGTCATCTTGGGCTGGTATCTTGCCAAATTCTTGCAGCAGGTTTTTCGCATATTCATAAATACCTACGTTTCTAAACTGCTTTGCTAGAAAAAAGGTATCGAACGCGATAATCAATGTGGTCCCAAGGAAAAAAGACTCTCAACAGAATGCCAGCTAACCGGTAAAAGCTCCGTGCCTCGTCCAATCACGAATAGAGTGAAGGTATCCATTGAGGTAGAGGTAAGTCGTAAACATTAGAAAGGTGATAGTCGTCGAGAGTATCGAGGGCGCGTAAGCATTTCCCGCGAGTCCCCCGGCGATCAACAGCAAGAAAATCATCGAGGTTTGCCAAAACCTTTGCGGGAGTGCGAAAAAGCCAAACATCTTGCGTATGATGAAAAGATTCTGTGCGAGCAACACGGTCTCAGTCAATATTGTGACTGCAGCAGCCGCGTAGTATGAGTAACGCGGTATCAGCACCACGTTAGCGACGACATTAACTACTGTGCAGATCAAACCGGTCCAGACAAAAACTCGTTCCCTGCATCTGGCTAACAGAAAAGTGTTTAGACCGTAGTTCAAGAACATCGGGACAACTGCCCAAATGAGAATGCGGAGTACTGGTATCGAGGGCGAATAATTCTTACCGAAGAGTACGAGGATTAAAGGACCAGCCAACAAAGTCAGTGCAAGCACCGGGAACAAAGCGAGCAAGTACATGACGCTCAGTAAGCGCGAGCAAAGTTGCTTGTCGCTTTGTGTCCCTTCAACATTGTTGCTGATTGAAGGCAGAACGGAGGTCTTGATTCCAAAAGGCAATATCTGTAATGCTCCGAGCGCTCGATAAGGCACCGCGTAGATACCAGCTGCAAAGTTACCAGCAAGAACCGACAGCAGCACCACGTCAATGCGGTCGTAAATATTGATGATGAGAGGGTAAAGGTTGAAGAATGCGGTTTCTTTCAGGATACGGCGCCAGGAGGGCACCACCTCCCAGTTCCCGTGCAGAAACCGGCGTACTATCAGGACCGAACCCAGCGCTGCGGCGAATACTGAAATTACTTCTGCCCAAATTGCGTTGCCAAGCGTGGGCGACTTAATCAACAATACAATTCCCACAGCCAAGAGCCCAACCCCTTGAACGCCTTCCAGCCAGACCAAGGAGCGGAAGTGGCGAACCGCACCTATGACACCTTGACCTACCCCTAGGAAAGCGCGGGGGAAAAGAGTCATGAACAACCAAAAGGCGATTTTCAAGATCGGCTTTGGATGCCCCAGCACGTGAAGAAAGAGGATGGCTGGAGCGAAAAGAATAACTATGTAAAGGCATCGTAAAAGACAAACCCGCGAATACAGTGCTCCTGCCGCTGCGGGGGTCTTCGACAACTCACGCATCAGATATTCGGTAAATCCCTCTCCTGAGATTAAGGCGAGAGTTTCAAAAACTGCTAACAGAAAGGCGTACAAACCGAAAGTCTCAGGACCAAGCTTCCTCGCCGCGACAAAGAAGAAAATCAGGCGACTTGATCGTCGAATCGTCTGCGCTGCACTGACCTGCGCAGCTCCAGACCAGACTAAGTATTTTGGCGGTTTGACAGCGCAGGTTGGGCCGCCAATCTCAGACATTCATGCTCTCCCCGCAGAACCGCAATTACGAGATGTCAGGTGGGGCATGTGATACTTGTGAGGCTCTTCCTGCGCGTCGTTTCTCTACTGGCGCTTGGACGTCCGTTCCTTGATCGCAGACAAGCCTTTAGACAGCCTTACCCGAACGCGATTACAATCGCGTCTAAAGTCGGCTGCAATTCTAAAAATAAATAATTTACGCGGATCTTCAGAATTCAACCTTCCCCACGCGGCATTCCCGAGTACCCAGGCACATCCGGCAGCTAATGAGAACATAAGTCCAAGAAAAACGATCAGTGATCGTTGCGGACTGATCTTTTTCTCCGGAAGATCCGCCGGGTCGAGCACGCGAACGGTTGGAATTTCTTTTGCCTCTTGCACCTTAGCCATTTCATAACGCTTGGTTAGCGCCTCATAGAGAGACTCCTGGATCTTTGCGCGCCGGAATAAATCGAAATACGTCACTCCCAAAATAGGCAATTTTCGTATTGAGGGATAGAGAGACGGTTCCGAGTCCGAATCCGCTTGCGCATCCTGACCAGTTCCAGCCTTTCCCAATAGTTCTAATTGATGACGAAGTTCAGAGATCCGGCCATCGAGAGAGCGAACTCGCACGTTATTCGATGTATAAATCTGCTTGAGCCCCTCTTCCTCTGCTTCCGTGGCCATCAACTGGCCCTGTAATATAGCAGCGGATTCAACCATGGCCTTTCCCTGAGCAGGAATGTCGATAGCGGTGTTTCGGCTGGCAAATTGGCTGAAATCCTGAGCAGCTTGATCCAGGTCCTTCTTTACCCCTACAAGCCGCCCTTCCAGAAACTCACGTTCTCTCCTCGCCGCCGACGTGCTCAGCCTGCTTACTGACCGATCCAACTCTTCGACGTAGGCACGCGTCAATTCTTGAGCACGTTGCGGGCTTTCATCCCGCACGCGAGTTTCGATGATTCCGCTCTTGCGATCTTCCCAGATGACGGTTCTCCTCTCCAGCATTTTTCGCGCACCGTCCCAAGTTTTCGACCGGTAGAGCTTACGCAGGTCAAAACGTTGAATAACGGCGTCCTCGACAGTATTACTGTGCAATATTCCAACGAATAGCGCCCCTGAATTCTTTACTCCCATAACGTCCCCTGCAATCTCGCCTATGGGGGAATCACCGCTTTTGGTAGCCAATGCCGCTAGCATACTTAAGCCTTCGGAATTGCCTTCCGGAGGCATCAACCGCGTCGCTGATTCGTATTTAGGGCGGATCATGAGCGCGACTAGAATGGAGACCAGAACTCCAACACTGGCACATCGCAAAATAAAGGCGCGGGCATCCCAGAGGGCTTCAACCCGACTTTGCGCTCCGTTCTCATGCCCCGGCCCCAGGACATCTCCATGTGTGGACGATCCGAAATCCGAAAGCTCGTGTGACTCAAAGAGCTCGGTTGATTGTTGTGATTGAGGATTCACTACCCTTTACCCCCCTCCGGCCACAACGTCATTCGGATAGATGTAATAGATTTCATTTTATAGACTGTCCACCCATAGAACCATTCAAGATTCGGTTGCGGAATATAGGCTAGCAACCTTCATAGGCAAATACATCCGGACCGTCATTGAATCCGCCAATGCGGGTAAAAAGTCAACTGCAACGAAGCAGTTACGTCTGACTGTCGAGTTGGACTGAGCACAGGAAATTTCCACTGCTCATACTGAACTAAACCTGACACCGAGAGATCGGGTCCAACCTTGAACTCGCTTTGCACGGAATAGTCAGCCAGCCTGCCTCCTTGAATAAAGGCTGGCGAGACTGTCTGCAAGCGGTAACCAAGTTGGATTTTGTTTCTGGGAGAAAATGAGTAGGTGAGCCAGCCCTGCCCACCTCGACCGGCCCTACCGATCCAAGTACCCATTAAATACCCATCGTTCGTATATGCATTAAGGAAGCGACGATTATCCGAATAAACAAACCCCGGCGAGAATTCCTTGGTTCGGGATTCGTTAAATCCTTCCGCGCGCAGTTCTAACTTCGCGATTTTCGGTACGCGCGGCATGTAAATACCGGGATTCACATTCGCTCGGGTCGAACCGATCGGCGAAATTTCGTCCGTAACCAATGAATCAAAATAGAAGGTCAGCCAATTCCTCAAGCCCGGAATGCGATAGGAAAAATCAGCCTCGGAAATTCGTTTTCCGGGATTGTTCGCCGCAGTGTTCGAGTGGGCGTAGTAGGTGCGAAAAAAATTGCCAAAGGTTACAGGAAGACCGGGCCCACCGAACATGGCGGTAATTCCCATACCAAACTCGAAGTTTGGAGTGGGCTGAAAGCTGATCTTTTCTCCATGGATGAAGGGTTGGGGAACAATATTCGGGCCGACAATTGTGAGGTAACCGGGGTAGGTCTGGCAGCTGGACACGATGCAGGCCTCCCAGTGATGCCCTGACAGCTGGCCGATAAAGAATTCGGTGCGAAAGGGACCCAATATTCTGGAGAGCCCAGGAATTTCGTGAGGTTGGATGTCGTCAATCCTGAACATGGGAAACGGGGGCGCATTGTTGCTCATAAGGAACGCTCCCGATTCCCCCGATCCGAGCCACACGCTCTGCTCTCCAAAAGACAATTGCACATTATTGATGTTGAGCGAAACCGTGCTATTGAGTAGCTGAAACTGATTTACTTGCTGTGTACCGTTGGGCAGAGGTGGTGTGCCATCGGCCGCTGCTATCGCCGACAGCACTGCCGGACGAGTATGAAGGCATGGCAGGCGCGTGTTGGTATTCGGCCTGAAGATTGAACGCGACAGGACCCGATTCAGCTTCGGCGCTTAGGCCTGTTATGTTATTGAAACCCGTCCAATAGGGCCGCCCATAGTCGTTGACGATGGTTTGCCCGAAGTGCGCACTATCGCGTAGCGGAGTTCCGGAAATCCCCGTCATTCGAGTATAGATGGAATCAACTCGCGCTCCTACATTCGGCGCGCCATCCAAACGTTCGATTTCCGGAGCGAACTCTTGCGCCAAGGATTGGTAAATCCTCCTCGCTTCCACCGAATCATCCTCGCCGCTTCCCAGCTTCTCTCCGGCGTCGTCTACCATCCGAGCGCACTGCAGACGAGTCCATGGGCGCATGCCCAGCATGTTGGACTTCATGTAGCCTAATGCTATAAGCCGTTCCAGCGAGGGATAAATCCAGCTTTCCAATGGTACGTAAGGCGAAGCCATGTAGGCTGGATTGCGGACCCTGTCGCCAGCTTTCTGATCGAATAGATTTCCCCACGGCGAACCGCCCAATTCTGGATCGTGGTGGGCGCGGTAGACCTGGCGTCCGAAGTACCATCCCAGGGCGCTGCCGACGATTACGTCGGAAGGAAAGTGTTGCTTAGCGGTCACGCGGGTAGCGGTGATCGCGGACGCTAACCCGTAGGCTGCGGTTTGGCTGAGCCATCCCGGATATTCGTGTGCCCAGACGCTCGCGATGGACCACGCGATCGCGGAGTGCTCTGAGGGAAATGACGCGCCGCCTTTGAAAAAATCACCGTTGCCGTTGCCCTGGAGTGGACGCTGTCGCTGTGTGATTTCCTTGAACAGCATACGCCACTCCGGTGCTGTTGATTGCAGCTTCACCCGCCAGAAGCCCCGTTTCGCGGAGATGATCGTTATGCGTAACCTCACCGAACAGAAAAGACGCTCCGCCTAAACCGATCATCGAATATGCGCCGTAGTCTGAAATATGCAGGCTGGTTTGCATGTGCGCTGGATTCACCTGCTTTGACCACCAGCTATCGCTGGCAATGAAAGCTGCCACCACACCGGCACTCGGCAGAATCCATTTAAGGTCTTTGGTGCGAAAACGGGTCGGACTGGTCCAGAACTCCTTTTGATCAGACACAATGTGTTTTATGAACGGGGAGACTAGACGGTTGTCAGGATCCTCGCCCGGCTGAAGTGCGTATCGGTCGTCAGGACTGTTTGTGCTTACGGCGTTTGAATTGACCGCCGCAGTTCTGCTGTCCGGCTTTTGGGTCGACGCGGTGGGCGTGCCGGATGTGGCATTTTGTGCTGCGGCAGAACCCATCATCACGGGTAATAGTATCGCGAACTGAAGAAGCGCATGCTTAGCCTGCGATCGAATCAAACCGGGTCCCACTGACTAGAAGCTCTTGGCGTATGCGGCACTGAGAGCAATCGCGCTGACAATCTGGACGGCGGTTGCCGTGTTTTGCCATGCGCGACTGACAGTGAATATTTTCTCTGGTACGACTACCATATCCCCTGGTTGCATGGCTACACTCTCCGCCCCACCGCCAAACAGACCGGCCGCTCCGCCCGCCACCGATCCGTCAGCCCGGATCACAAAGACACCTCTTTTGTTCGCGGTTCCCATGGGGCCGCCAGCCTGGTTGAGATACCATCCCGCGCTCTTGCCAGGTTTGAAAGTCACTCCCGTGGGGTTGTAAACCGCGCCATCCACTAACACGACACCGGGCCGCTTGGGAACATAAAGGGAGTCACCCGCACGCACCTGAACATCGGCCGAGGTGTTCGTCCAACGATGCAGATTGCTCGAAATGTGTATGACCATGCGACCTTGTGGAGGAGCATTCTGCAGCTTTTGTATCGTGGCCTGATATTGCTCGACAGCCGCCTGCTTGGCCAATGTGTCTTGCGCATTGTTCTCGGGGATACCTTTGATATCGGCCGCTTCGCCTTGCACTCGATCGAGCAAGTCAGCGCGGCTTTTCTCCTCCAGTTCCTTAATTTGCTTCCGCTCAAACACCGCTCCGTACGGGTATGCGTCGTTGCGGAAACCGCCGGCACGCTGAATGATGGAACTGAGACGCTCACCCTCCTGGATGCCATAGGTGCCGGGATGAACGACTTCACCGCCGACTGTGATCTTTGCGCCTACATCTTTCCAGCCTGTCAGTTGCCGGATCGCTAGCACATCGCCGTCGCGCAGGCGAACGTCAGCGTCCGGTTCGCTGGCTAGCGCTTTCGCGATTGGAACCGAGACGTGATCGCTGACGATTTTCGTACCTTGCGCCACTTCGTACCGGGTGAGGTCCGCTTCATCGGTGTACGCGCCACGCGTAAATCCGCCAGCCAGACGCACCAGCGTAGCGGCGGTCATGTTGTCGCCCAGCGGATATTGTCCTGGGCGGCCCACTTCGCCTTCGATGGTTACCGTCGGCGGATCAAGTTTGTTGAGATCGCGCTGGATGAAAATCCGATCTTTAGGTTCTAGAGCGATGTTGTCCTTGGCATCGCCTTCGAGCGCCTTGGCCAGATTCACATTCAGCACTTCCAGTTTGCCATCGTTGGTTTTGCGGAACACTTGCGCATCGTCCAATAAAGCGTCGCCAGTGGCTCCGCCTGCCATGTAGATGGCATCGCGAAGGTGCGCCGCTCCGTTGGTCAGATGATCGCCGGGGTCTCTGACTTCGCCTGTGACCGTAATCACTGGCGGATCTTCGAAGTCGAACCTGCCGAAGACGCGAACGATATCGAAAGGTTTCAGCACTAAATCTTGATCTTTGCCGGCGAGTGCATCGCCCAGGTTGAAGGTCAGGACTTCAGGTGCGAAATCGGGTTGCGAGAGCCGGATGATTTCAGCATGAGTGATTGACGGCTCTGGCAATAAGTCTCTGTAAGACCTGATCAGATCCGTAACTTTCATGCCGTCGCGATAGGCGAATTTGCCGGGCCGCGAGACATGGCCGTCAACGTATACCGTCTTGTCCGCGTAAGGCAGGATGGGCGTAATCTTGATTTTATCTCCGTCCTGCACGGTGAAATCTTCGAGCGCTTTGTTGACGCTGGCGTCGCTGTCAGTCTCGGGAATGTCAAGACGAAGCATGGTGCGGCTTTCGTGGCTTTCAACTCGCTCCACATCCACGTGACGCAGCGTGCCAGTAGGCAGGACGCCTCCGGATAATTCCAACACTTGCGCGAGATTTTTCTCGCCATCCAATTCGTAGATTGCTGGACGTCGTACCATGCCTTCGATCGTGATCTCGCCTTGAAGAGGCGGGACTTGGATGGTGTCCCCAGCCTGCAATCTTTGCACATCCCCGCGAATGCCATGCAACAGCAAGTCGTAGATGTCCACTTGCTGGATCAGTTGGCTCCCGCGATAGTGGCGAAGAATTCGTAACGAACCGCCAGAGGTTGGTCCTCCCGCTGTGTAAAGAGCGTTGAGCGGAGTCGATAATGAGCTGACGTCGTAGGCGCCAGGACGCTCGACATCGCCGGTCACGTAGACGCGCACCGTGCGAATGCGTGACAGAGAGACGTCGGCGTCAACGCCGCGGAACTGCCCGCGCAGAACGGTTTGCACCAGGTGTTGCACGTCTCCTAAACTGCGTCCGGAGACTTCGACGGCTCCAACTTCGGGCAATACAAGACGGCCTTCGCGATCAACGACTCGCTGCAGCCGCTGCGATATTCCTCCCGAGAGATTGATGGTTAGCCCATCGCCGGGCCCCACCACGTAGTCGGGGCCTGCGGGCAAGTCCATAGGAAGCTCGTCCAGGTTGCCGGTGCCGTTACGAAAAACATCCTCTCCGAAGCGTTCGAGCTTCGGTGAACGCTTGGAGTACTGCGCGTACAAGATCATAAAGCGAGGGCACGTCGGCATACGGATTAGGGCGATGACGCAACATGGGTTGCTGCGCTGGCTTGGGAAACGAATACTGCTGCAGCGGAAAACGGTACCGATTCTCGAGACGCGCCTGTTGAGGAAATCCTGACGCCTGATTCTGATTTCCAAGCATAGAACTAATAGAACCCAAAGGCGAGTTTGGCGACGAACCGAGGTTCGGCGGACGCATTGAACCCAGAGCCCCCATCCCATTCTCGCCGTCACTCATTGATCGACCCAACATCCCACCTGCCTGGCTGGCGTTCATCAAGCTGGGAAGGTCACTCGGCTGGATGCTGGCCATTTCGCTCTGATCACTGTCCATCCCAAAATATCCTTGCGATGGCTGTGCCTGCGTCATCTGCAACTGACGGCGATAGTCGGTCGAGGGATTCTGTTCAGGTTGCTCCTGGCCGGGGGGATAAGATTGTTGGGGATATTGCTGCAGCGGATATTGCTGCTGTTGGCGCGGATATTGTGATCCCGGGTACTGTTGCTGCTGAACCGGCGATTGTGTGTATTGTGGTTGGGTCGACCCGTAGGGCGGTCACTCCCGATGGAAGATATTGGGTCAAGTAACAATCTAAGTCGTTCTCGTGTTTCGCCCAATAAAGTTCCTCCTGGCTCGGAGGACGTTTTGAATTCGTAAGTGATGATTGATCCGGCTGCTTCGCTTCAGTGCCAGTCGATTCTGGCTGGCGGCAAGGCAAATTTTTCGCTAGCTCTTCGCGCCTCGGTTTCGCTTTGATGTAGCCGCGATCCACGATCTCGTGAGTCGCGATAATCCGGACGTTGTCGTCCTTCCTAATCAGGTCAAATAAAGCGTCGTCGGAAAGATCATTTGGATTGAGTATCTGTCCCCGTTCAAAGGCTTTTCGAACCACGGCCTTTTTAACTTGTAGCAGCAATCCTGGTTCTTGACGAAGCAAAGGGAGAATCCTGTCAGCGGAGAACGAAACCATCTGCTCCGCCTCACGTTCCGCGCGAGAGTTCGCCTGATCGATCGCGGTGCTGCGGCTATAGGTGGCCGGCTGCTGGCTCCATGCGAATGGGGGGAACAATTGTGTTCCAAGCAAGATCAGCGAAATAGAGCGGCGAAAAATCGGAAAAAATTTGTTCATAACACCTCTGCGCGGCCGGCAAAGAACTGGGACTTCATCTTTTTCAGGAACTGTGCGCTTAGACATATCGGTCCGCGGAAACATTGCTTCATTAGTTCAGCTAGGCTCGACATCCGCTTCGTCGACTTCAACGGCGACCGAACGCATGATCAAATCGATCGACAAGAACCACGCGGAACTTATCTTTTCTGCGCACCAGAGATACCTTGAGTGCCGGCCAGGGGGCCATATTTCACGCGCACTCGATGTCCGACTTTCAAATACGGATGTGGTTCGGCGCGAATCCCCTTAGCTAATCCGTTGACCAGAACCTCGATTTCGGCATCGGGCAGCGGCGCAGGATGACCATTGAAACTGACGAACCGCACGACGCTGGGAACCTGCAACACACGCAAGCGATCTTTAAGATCGAGGTGAACAAAAACGTATCCCGGGAAAAGCACCAGGTCCAGTTCCTTGCGCCGATCTTTCCATCGACGTACGCTCCGGTACACGGGCAAGAAACAGTCTACGCGCCGCTCTTCCAATTGCCTCGCGACTTGTTTTTCGTGACGGGAACAGACATGTGCGGCGTACCAGTGGGCTTGCAGTTGAACTGTCGGCTGCGGACCAGTTGCTACTGATCTGGCCACGGAAACGAGATCAGGACTGTCCGTCAAAATTCACTGAACCCCTTTAAGGGTTGTCAGACTCCAGTTGCAGCTTCGCCCCCTCACTTACAGGGCATCTGTGAGCTAACCCGCGCAACTGCATCTGATCTAAGCTACGTCTGCTTGTGCCTTACCGCATAGTGCCCGAGCCGACGCCTATCAAAACCCCTGACTACACACGAAGTCGCGGAGAGGTGAGCACCAGCGGCTTACAAACTCCGCGACCTGGAAACCCCGGGTAAGCTAGCGAAATTACTCCCTCAAGCTTAATTGGTCCTGAACGGGTTCTATATTTAGTCCGCATCCCCGCGTCTAGATTTCTACCAACGCCGGTTTGTTTCGCAAAACACTCAAAATGCCTTGCTCGGACGATTCAACATGGCGTGAGCGGATATCCACAAAAGCCCAATAAAAAATGCCGCTATTGCGTTCTGCGGCGAGCGCCAGAATCTTCATCTCAGGATAGCGGCCCAGCAAGAATCCGCTTAGGCCCGGCCGAGCTTCGGGAGTTTCCAAAGCGATGATTAAGTAATCAGGACGAGTGCGTTCAACCAGTTCCGTGATTTCGGCTTCGTCCTCGGTTTCGCCAACGACTTCGATATCGGGTTGATCCCCAATCGTGGCAAGGACCAAATCCTTCATCAAGCGCGGCCGGTTTGCAACCAACACTCTGATTTTTTGCACGACCCTCTCCGTGCTGGACAGTTTCTCCTGTTCTGCCCCAGAAAGTAAGACCCAAATCAGATCCAGTGATTTAAAGCAGACAGTACCAAGAAGGTTCGTGCAGCGACGAATGTCGGACCACTTCCATGTAGTTTTCGTACCTAATAAGTACCAGCCGCAAAATTGAGCATTGCCTCATGCGACGGCTCCCGGGCTCCGGCAGATTTCGACCGCCCTGAACCGATCAGTTGCCCCGAGCTTACGCAACATGCGATGAACGTGATTCTTTACCGTTTGCTCCGAGAGATTCAACTGCACAGCGATTTCTTTATTTGTGAGGCCCCGGCTAATCATCTGAACCAATTGCTGTTCGCGGCGCGTGAGCCCGAGATTATGCTTGATGACAAAGCTCGCAGGAGGGCTGTTTTGAGTTGCCACCAGCTCGAATAAACTCAAACAAAGACTAGGCGGACAGACAGCTTCGCCATTCGCCACGGAACGCACTGCAGTCGCCACTTCCATGGCGGAAGCGTCTTTCAATACGAAGCCCACAATTCCGTCCCGCACAGCTCGCAGAAAAGTCTCCTGGTCCGCATCCATTCCGATCATTACCACTTTGAGTCCGGGGATGGCCGTGCGAACTTCCGTGATCAACCGAAGGTCCGATAGGGCAACTGCAGCCGAATCAGACAACAAGACGTCTGGTGCGACGCTGCAGACTTGCTCTACGACATCGGGGGCGAAAGCGCATGCCCCCACCACCTTGATGTCATTCTTCTTGCTGAGAATGCGCGTTAGGGCTTCGCGCAAAAGCCGGTTCTCGGCCAAGATGAAGACTTGTACGGTCTCGATCGAATCACTCATAACAAACCTCAACCCTTTCGCATGCGCCCCCTCACGCGATGTTTTTGGTGCTCTAAAAAAATGAAGCTATTTGTAGCACCCAAGGATATCTGTTTTCGCTGCAAAATGCGAGAAAGATAGCAGTTAATATTCGCATCCCCTCCGGTTAGACAATAGGATCACCTAGTCCTCTCGGAGTTGGAATACCGTGATTTCCTTAGGGAATCAGTGAGAAATTTCGCCGACGCCGGAACAGTTCGCCCGTACGCAGAGTCTGCCCGTTCTTGGCTCAGCTGTTCTTAGAACAGAGATGGCTTTGGCACACGTCGCATTGCGACCAGCTAAAATCGCACCGCCACTCCAGACGACAGGCGCAGGTTACGGCGTTCAAAAGCGGGAGATCCTGTTTTAACATCATCAATCTGAGTTCTCCAACCCAGTCGCCGGATCAGCCGCAGATCGACTCCAATGCCCAGTGCCTCGGCAAAGGAGGTGTCCGATTTTGTAGCGGAAGAAAGATTTTCCTGAGAATGTACTGCTCCGAACAAGGCCTCCGCAAACGCCCCAATCCTCCCAATCGAGGCGCCTCCGCGAATTCCGAACAACAAATTACGCTGGCTCGCCCCGCCATACTGCCCGCCGAAATCGGCGACTGCTCCGAAATAGCGTAGATACTTTTTCTCTAACGACACATTCCAGCCAGTGAGGCTCGCACTCCTGGCAGAAAGCGGATCGCAGACGACAGCCGCACCCGAGAAATTAACTTCGCAGTGGGGCGCACCCATGTGCGAATATCCCAAGAAGATATCGCCGCGATTCAAAACTTCTACCTGCGGGATGTCACCCTTCGCGATAGGAGTTTTCTGATCGCGTAAGCGACTGGTTTCTTGAACATCGCGGGAAGCCCGGTACCACAAGGGCTTTCCGTGAAGCACATTCGCTCCGCCGCGAATGGGATTGAGGGCAACCCGGACAGAATCGACGATGAACCGGTTCTGCGTGGCGCCCTCAACGCGTCGCACAATCTTCTTGTCCAGGAAATCTTCGCCGATCAACCAGCCAGTACCGCCCAATGGTGTCATTACAATGTCAATCTGACCTACACCGGTTACGCAATGTCGGGAACAAGGGAACGAGCCGTTGTAATTCCACGGTGGCCGATCTTTCGTGCCGTACTTTTCCACGGTGACTTCACTGACAGGCCCAAGATTCCATTGCGTGCTGTAAGCCGCGTTCCACAACGCCGCTTTGAACCGACTCCACCAGTAGGCCTTAGTCCGGGAAAACTCCAGCTTCTCCGACGCCGGATCGTTCTGAATTTGGATAAATCCCGTCAACGCACCCTGAATCGGATGACCGACATAGCCAAACCAATTGGGGTCTCCGTCATTCCATCCGGAATGTGTCCATTCTGAGAGAGACTGTGTGTAGTCGCGCCAATAGTGATTGAATGGCACTCCGTTTTCAGACACCACCCAATTGAAATCGGTGTGCACTACATACGCCTGTTCGATCACGAGAAACGTCAGCGATTCTTTTAACGCTTGTCGCCAATGAAAACCTTCCTTCTCGATTCGGACGGTAACCATAACGGTTCCACGCACGGCCGCTTCAACGTCGGTCGGCGCGCCCGAACTCTCACCTCGATTTAGAGGACTCCTTTGAAGTGTTAAGGTTTGAATTTGTACAGGCTCAGACCCTGTCAGGAAAGTGCAGTCTGAAAGAGCGACTTTGCTTACATCGCAACGAGAGGATGGCAGTTGACCAAGACACA
This sequence comes from uncultured Acidobacteriota bacterium, assembly GCA_963716405.1. Classification (GTDB taxonomy): domain Bacteria; phylum Acidobacteriota; class Terriglobia; order Terriglobales; family Acidobacteriaceae; genus JABDBE01. Next base: position 180,559 of record CAVQTI010000002.1, read on the forward strand.
CCGCCGACAGGAACAGTACGACGACGAGAACGGAAGGGGCTGGGTTGATTCTCATCGCAAAAGCCGATGCTAGCCGGGGACGGTGCCCTTTCTGTCCGCGGCCACTTATACTGAAATGCAATCTGCAATGAGAACCCTTGGGCCGTCTCTGGGCTATTGCAGACTTCTACCGGATACGTTTAACCGGATATGTTAGATGACAACCATTCCACATGTGCTGTCCGGCAAATGACCTGTTGTGGAAATTGATATGGCGCTGTTAACCACATCCCTGGTGGGCCTGCTGGTTTTATTGCTCGTAGGCTCGTGGGTCTATTGCGTGCTAACCGCGATCGCGGCTCGCCGTCACCTGGCCATTTCTCCCCCTGCGCTCAAGACCACGCCACCCATCAGCGTGCTCAAGCCGCTTTGCGGGCAAGATGATTGTCTCGAAGAAAATCTGCGCAGTTTCTTCACCCAGGATTATCCGGACTATGAAATTCTTTTTGCCGTCCACACACTGTCCGACCCTGCCGTCGCCGTCGTAAACAAAGTTTGCCGTGAGTTTCCCCACGGTCCGCAAGTACATCTGGTTGAGACTGGCGAGTCAGCCGCACCAAATGCCAAAGCTCACAGCCTGGGACATTTGGTTGCGCGCGCTCAGCACAGCATTCTGGTTATGAGCGATAGCGATGTGCACGCACCGCCCGGGCTGTTGCGGCGCATCGCAGCTGAGTTTCAGAACCCAACTGTCGGAGTGGTTACCTGTCCCTACCGCGCCGTGCCGGGAAAAGGATTTTGGTCGCGCCTTGAAGCCCTGGGGATGAACACACAATTTCTTGCGGGTGTGCTGGTGGCGTGGCTGGTCGGGGAGATGGACTTCGCGCTCGGTCCGACGCTGGCTGCGCGCCGCGAGGTTATTGAAGCCATGGGCGGCTTCGATGAACTCGGTCACTACCTGGCGGAAGATTTTGTAATCGGCAACCTTGCGTCGCGACTGGGATACGACGTAGTCCTGTCTTCCTGCGTGATCGAGCATCGCATCGGCAGCCAGCCTTTCAAACGAAACTTGCAGCACCGGCTGCGCTGGGCGCGTAGCACACGACGGTCGCGCCCCGCTGGATATTGGGGAGAAATTTTTACCAATCCGATACCACTCGCCATTTTGCTCTGGCTTGCACAGCCCAAGCTATGGCCGCTGGTCGCGGTGACTGCACTTTTTCGTACGCTGGCTGCATGGAGTACCGCGGAGTCGGTTTTGCACGACCCGCTCACCCGCCAAAGATGGTGGCTCATTCCGATTCAAGATCTAATGAGCGTGTTGGTGTGGATCGCGGGTTTCTTTGGAAGCACCATTGATTGGCGCGGGCGCCGTTACAAACTCCTGCCTGACGGGCGCTTTCAATTTACCGGAACTGTGCCGGAGATGGCCGGAACAAACGGTAGTGTTGTCCCCGCGGCGCCATTTAGGCCGCCCGATCTGACTTCCAACGTTACCGACAACGAAATTACGGGACGGTGACGCCGCTTCTATTTTTCACTTCCACTTTGGCGATCCCTCTACGATGGTGATGTAGCGGTCAATCGGAAGATCGGTGAAGCGTTCTGTAGCGCCGCCGGGCAGCGGCCATTTAATTTCCAGCCAGTCGATCTTTGTGCGATCGCCGAGCCCGAGCACCATGCGTGGATCGTGTGAAGACAGAAAGCTGCCGCCGCCGACTTTCATTCGGTGACGCTTCATATCGCCAGCTTGATAGGTGAGGCGCGCGCCGATCGCGTCGCGATTCGACTTCGTCCCAACCAGATTGACGCCCAGCCAATGATTTTTCCTGGCCGCATTGTTTCGTAATAGAAGCGGCGCACCGTCGTTGACGGAGACCAGCACGTCGACCGCCCCATCGTTATCAAAGTCGCCGATCGCCATTCCACGTGCGGAGAGCGGCCTCGAGAAAATCGGCCCGCTGTCAGCGCTTACGTTCTGAAAACTCTTGCTATTGCCGTGAAACAGCAGCATCGGCTCCTGGTAGCCCACGTCTTTGCGCAGGACCTGAATCAGGTCATCGGGATTGCCATTGCAGAGAAATAAATCAAGATTGCCGTCATTATCGTAGTCAAAAAACTTTAACCCCCATCCGCTCATGAGGCGTGTGGCCGAAGCAATCCCGGCAGCTCCAGCTTTGTCATCGAAAGTCTCATCGCCATTGTTCTGATAGAGCGAATACATTTCGTGATCGATGTTGGCGACGAACAGATCCATCCATCCGTCTTCGTTGAAGTCGGCTGAATCGAGCCCCATGCCGGAGCGTGGACGGCCGAACTCGCTGTAGGCGACTCCGGCTTGCGCGCCGATCTCCTCGAATTTTCCGCCGCCACGATTGACGTACAGAAAGTTCTGCACCGTATCGTTGGCAACGAACAGGTCCATGAGGCCGTCGTTGTTAATGTCGGTCGCAACCACTCCCCATGCTTTCCCGAGGTGATTGCCGATGCCGGAACTTTTGCTGACGTCGGTAAAAGTTCCGTCGCCGTTGTTGTGAAACAGCCAACTGGCCATTGGTTTGTACAGCCGCGGAATGCAGTAGCCGGGGCTGTCGCCGGCGGCACAGGGCAAATTCTTGGATTTGTCAAAATCGACGAAGCGGCAGACAAACAGATCGAGGCGGCCGTCGTTGTCGTAGTCGAACCAGACAGCGCTCGAAGACCATCCTGGCGCGGCCACACCGGCTTTCTCGGTCACATCGGTGAAAGTGCCGTCGCCGTTGTTGTGGTACAGAATGCTCTTGCCATACTGCGTGACGTACAAATCGGGGAAACCGTCACCATCGTAGTCGCCCACGGCTACGCCTTGGCCGTAACCGCCTCCAGCCACGCCCGCTTTCACGGTCACGTCAGTAAAAGTTCCGTCGCGATTATTTCGGTACAGGGCATTGCGGAGCGGAGGATTCGGATTGAAGAAATCACATTGGCCGCTGTTGACCAGATAAATGTCCATCCAGCCATCGTTGTCAAAGTCGAGGAACGCGCAACCGGCGCCAGTGGTCTCCGGCAGATATTTCTGCGGTGACTTCCCGGCGGTGTGTTTCCAGGTGATACCGCTCATTGCCGGAGGAACTTCCTCGAAGGGGTAAACCGGTTCAGGCAGTGCGCGCGCAAGTCTGGACACAGCCGGAATGGCAAGGCTGGTGGCGAGTCCACGGAGAAACCGACGACGGGAGAGCAACGATTCTAGAATCGGAAACGGAGTCACGAGTTTAAATTTTATAGGCGGCTTGGCATCACTGTAACAAGGTACAAGTCCGCACCTTTGCACGCGGGGTGAAGATCGGTGCTGCAGGCAGAATGCATAGATCCTTCGCGTTGCTCAGGATGACAACGCAAATCGTAACGCCACACTAGTTCGGTTTCGCCTGGGGCTGAGAATTATCTTCGCCCGCGGCGCCTTTCTGCGTTAACTGTTTTTGAATGGCAAACTGCTTGTCGCCGTCTTCTTTGCGACCGGTACGGCTATAGGCGATTGCCAGCAAATAATGTGGAGACGGATTATCGGGCTGAAGTTTGACTGCCGTCTCCAGAGGGGGAATCGCCTCCGAATACCTCTTTGACTGAACCCAAACAGGCTCCCAGCCCAAGAAAGGCGTCGCCAAAGCTGGGGTCCAGCTTCGCAGCTCGCGAGAAATGCGGGATCGCCTCATCCCATTGCTGATTCTGTTGCGCCAGCGCTCCCAGCACGTACTCCGCGCCCGCATTCGAAGGATCGATCTCGAGCTCCTGCTGCATTTCTTTCTTTGCTTCTTCGGCCACAGTCGGGGGCGGATTAGGCTTGGACAAAAGCAGTCGCCCGATGCGGAAATGGATTCCCGGCATACGCGGGTTTTGTTGCAAGATCAACCGATATTGCTTCGCGGCATCGTCCCATTTACCTTGCGACTCGAAGGCCTCGGCGTTGAGCTCGAGCGCTTGATCCGATTTGGGTGCGGTAGTAGCCAGCTCAGCGGCAGCGCGAGTCGAGAGATCGGAATATGTGTGCACGGATAAGTAGAGAACCTCGGGATCCCTCGGGAATTCGCGATTCAGGAGACGAAGAAAGTCTTCAGCTGCGTCGGGCTGATCCGTCATCATGGCGCAGCGTACGCCAGCAAAACCCACGCTGCGCTTGAGATCTTTGTCGGCAGTGTGCGAAGTAGTTTGCTTCAAGAGTGGCAAAGCTTCCTTGCAGTGCCCGGACTGGGCGAGGCTCACAGCTCGTTCAGCGGAGGACTTGGTATCAGCCGACGGCGTCTTTTTAGGAGCCTGGGCAAGGGACAGCGATCCCCAAAGCAGCATGCCAAGCAGAATTGTATGGCGAAATCTAAACATAAATGGGGCAGGCGCGGGGGAGCCACCTGCCCCAATAGTACAACTTATCTTCAGAAGTAAAACTTCAGAGCAAACTGCAATTGTCGCGCATCCTGACTGGCGTTGCTCACGCCGAACGTTGCAGCACCGAAGCTGAAGTTCGGCACCGCAAAGTTGGGGTGGTTGAACGCGTTCAGGAAGTCAGTACGGAACTGAAATCTCATGGTCTCGCTGATCGGGAAGTTCTTTTGCAGGCTGATGTCGGCATCGACGTATCCTGGGCCGATGACCGGGCCTTGAGCTGGGCAATCTCCAAAAGTGCCCGCCGCGGGAGTGGAGAATGCACTTGGACTAAACCACTGGATACCCTGGACGCTAACCGTCTTGGGGTAGCTGACGGGGCCGTCACAGTTGGGACGATTCTCGGGACTATTAGTTCCGGAGCTGTTGCCTCCAGAAATAGTGAGGGGGAAACCGGTATGCCAGGTAACAATGGGGTTGATCGACCAGTTGCCGACCACGGCATTCAGCGCCCCAGGCATGTCGTGGCCAAACTGTTTGCCCCGGCCAACGGGCAGCTCGTAGACGGCGTAGGCGCTGATCACGTGGGTCGAGTCCCAATAACAGCGCGCATAATCGCCAGCGGGGTTATAGAGGTTTTGCCAGTAGTTACCTGATGGCGCACCCTGGGTGGTACTGCCCCATGTACCGTAATAGCCGTCGTCGTTGGTCATGCATTTTTGGAAGGTGTACGAAAGCTGGCCTTCGAGTCCGTTGCTATATCGCTTCTGCAGCACCACCTGCAGGGCGTTGTAGTTCATGTTGCCGACGGAGGCAGTGTTTTTCACATTGCCGAATCCGTTGGGACCAAAAGTTGGCGTCGTCGTTGTAATGCCGTTGATGACTGTTCCCTTCGGATTTTGGCCACCGATCAAGGGATAGGTCACGGTGCCATTCGGTTGCAGATCGCCTTGCGCCAGCCATTCGGGAACCATCAGGTGAGTTGTGCTCTGGCCAACGTAGCCCACCTGAAGAGTCGTGTTGTTGGCAAGCTCGCGCTGCACCGAGAGGTTCCACTGGTTTGCGACGGCAGGCTGGACCGTGCCGGTCCAAGCCAGCATGGTGGCCCCGATGAAAGGATCGGCTGCCGGCGCGGCGGTACTGAAGGCGGTTTCCGTGCTGTATCCCGAGCCCGTCGCAACGTTGTTGGCCTCGATCTGCGGAGCGGTATAAGGCGGATTCTGGGGAAGACGCAGGTTGGTGCCAGTGCCTTCCAGATAAGACGAGACGGTGAAAGCGCCGCGAACCACGGTTTTGTTTGATTCGCCGGGGCTCCAGGCGAAGCCGAGACGAGGTTGATAGTCCGGCAATCCGTAGGTGGTCTTATAAAGACTACGGCTGAACCCATTGCTTCCCACAACGCCAGCGGGCACGGGCGTGTTGCCGATGAATTCCAGCGCGCCGGTATCGATATTCACTCCGACCTGGCGATTATTCATTTCGACCCAAGGCGTGCGGGCTTCGTAACGCAGACCGAGATTCAAAGTCAGGTTGTGGCTCACCCGCCAGTCGTCCTGAACAAAGCCGGCGAAGAGCCAGTCGCGCTGATGCCATTCTCCAGAGCTTGTACCCCGTCCAACGTCTTCGGGAATCCCCAGAGCCCAGTCGGCAGACGGATCGCCGCTGCCGGTAGTGCCGTTCCCTGAATAGTTGCCGCCGGGACCGTTGCCGAAAAGTATGGCACCCAGTTCGCCGCTATTGCCGCTGTAAAACACGTTGATGTTGTAACGATTCATCTGATAGCCAGTCTTGATGACGTGACGGCCGTGCGTGTAAATCAGCACATCATCAAACTGGGTCACGGTGGAAGAAAATTTCTCTGTAACGCTCGCGGATCCGAGATTTTGCAACGTCCCCGCAGTAATGTTGGTAATCGAACCGCCAGCAAACCCAAACTCCGGAAGACCATCGATTCCGGTGGGATTGCCATTCAGCAGGCCAATCGTGTTCCCCAAGGCGCCCACGGACGGGTCGAACGTGGTCAGACCGTGAGGCAGTCTGACGTAGTTCTTTCCGAAACGTGCTTCGTTGAGCAGGTTGGACGAAAAAGTATGATTCCAACTGATAACTCCGCTCTGCAGGTACGCTTGGTTCACCATATTGCCCAACAAGGGCTGGGAGTTGACCAGAGGATCGTTCTGGTTGCCTTTCGAATAGCGGAACGATATGTGATTCTTGTCGGACGCGTTGTAGTCGAGTTTGAGGTCGCCCTGATCGGAATTGAATTGTTGGTCGATGACATTGACGGCTTGCCCAAATCCGTTGGGGAGAGTAGCCACGGCTTTTGGATACAGAGCATTCGTGACCAGTGCAGTAAATGCAGGATTCAGCATGTTTGCCGGAATAATGTTGCCGGGAAAAAGCGTTCTGGCAGCGGGAGTCAGGATCGAACAAGGGGTGCCGGAGGTTCCGGTACCGGGAGCGCATGGGTTGTAGAGCTTTGTGCCCAGAGCACTAAAATTGCCGCCAATCTCGGCGGGAGTAAGAACGTCAAAGGTGGTAGAGGAGGCCGGATGATCTAGACGTCCACCTTGGTAGTCGGCGAAGAAGAACAGCTTATTCTTTATGATCGGACCGCCGAAGGTGCCACCAAACATATTCCAGCGCAACTTCGGCGTGGGCAGGACACCGGTCGGAGTACCTCTTGTCAGGCCATTCTCCCACTGGTTGGCGTTGAAAAAGTCGTTGCGGAAGAACTCAAACACATCTCCGTGGTAGCGGTTGGTGCCTGACTTGATCGTGGCATTAATGATTCCGCCGTTGTAGTTGCCAAATTCCGCGGAAGCGTTCTGGGTGATGATATTGAACTCTCCAATGGCATCGGGAGAGGGTGTGAAGCCAAGAAGATTGTCCGACGTCTGGTTGTTATCGATGCCGTCCAGCAGGAAGTTGTTGGCCTGCTCGCGGTTTCCGTTGATATAAGGACGGCCAGATTCCTCGGCCGTGTTCGATCCGAGATTCATGCCATGGGGATCGACCGAGACAGCCCCCGGAGAAAGTAAAGTCAACTGCACATAATTGCGCGTCTCGAGCGGCAGGTTGTCGGCCGTTCTGGAGTCGATGACGTTGTTGACCTGGGCATTTTCTGTCTGCAGCACCGGCGCGGAGCCGGTCACTTCCAGGGTCTCAGAAACTTTGCCGATCCTCATCTGAAAGGTCAGACGCGCAGTCTGGTTGAGCACCAAAGTAAAGGGCGTGTGAACGGCAGTATCGAATCCGGGCGCCGTCGCCTTCACTTCGTAGGTGCCGATGGGCAGGTGTGTGAGATTGAAGGCGCCATCATCGTTAGTCTGCGCGGTATAGAGGGTGCCATGCTCCGTGTCCCGGGCAATCACCGCGGCAGCTTTTACGGGCGCGCCGCTGGGATCGACAACCGTTCCCACAATTGCCGCTGTGACTTCCTGGCCTAACGCGGTTTGGAATGCTCCTGTAAGTACAACCAGCAGCAAAAGAACAAAGCCAACCTTTATAGATTTACGCATCACACGCCTCCGCAGAAAAACTTCTGCACATGAATTACCAATGCTGAGAACCTGACGATACACTCCGCAACAAGAAAAGAAGACAGGCCAATGCTATATAGTAGACGGCATACGATCGTCAAGAAAAAAATGCAATGAAGAGGAAACTTTTGCAGTCGTCAATAGTATTATCGATCTATAGCAGTTGTCTATTCAGGAGCCCCTGATGGCAGGTTTCCAAATTTCCGATTCGCTGTGGAAAACTCGGACGTTTGGCATACAGGAAATGGAAGATTTATTGTGGAAATCAGTATTCGTGCGACTGCCGCGCGCTTTGTCAGAATCGCCAGCGAGCGCTAATGCATAGTTTGCGTTTGCACATTGCCCGCTCTATAGCATATAAATGTACGCTCTATAGCACAGAGGCAAACGAGCAAGACCTATCGCAATGCAGAAAGGGTATGGTTGTTGGGCTCTAGCTCTATAGCAGAGGAAAATTGCAAAGCTGATCGAAGTTTTCATTAGGTCTTAACATAAGCGTGCTATAAACTTCGATGATTTTGTAGCCGAATAACTCGGAGACATTAATGCCGAACAATGCAAACGGAATGCCCGCTTACAGGAAGATTCAGGCGACGATAATGAAGCGCATTGAAAGCGGACATTTGAAACCTGGCGATGCTGTCGAGTCCGAGCGAGAACTTGCGAAAATCCACAAAGTGAGTCTCATGACCGCTCGCCATGCCCTGACCGCGCTCGAGCGCGAAGGCATGGTACAACGCCGGCGCGGCGCCGGAACTTTTGTCGCGCCTCCGAAAATCCACTTCAACAAGCTGATGGGTTTCAATGAGTTGATGGCAGGTCGAAATTTAAGCGCATGTTCGCGAGTTCTGTCGTTCAGTGTTGTCGATAACGAACAAGCGGTGGCGGCGCGGCTGGGATTGGCCGACAATACTGCGCTCAGCAAATTGTCGCGGCTGCGGCTGGGCGCTGACCAACCGTTTGCTCTGGAAACTTCCTACTGGCCCGCCGAGGAATACAGCCGTCTCACCCGTGCTTCGTTCACACGCGGATCTCTGTTCTCTATTCTGGAGCGCGACTACGGAATCCAGTTGGCTTACGCCGATGAAGAAGCTGATGCTGCCGCGGCTGAAGCGACCACAGCCAATCTTCTGCAGGTTCCACGCGGCCATCCTTTGCTTCGCATCCGACAAGTAATTTATTCGACGCAGGGAAAGGCAACGCTCTACGTGTTGGGCCTGTATCGATCAGACCGATATAATTTGTTGGTTCGAAGGTTTCGCTAAATCACGATTTGCAGTCGCTAAGCGCCTGGTAGGCTGCGCCCCAGACCGGAGCATCCTCGTTCACGACAACCGCGAGTGGAACGCGCGCCAATACTTCCGCGAATTTGCTCTTGCCACAGAAAGCGCGAAAAAAAACACCATCTCGAAGCTTTGGCAATATCTTCGGAGCGATGCCCCCAGCTACATAAACTCCGCCGAAAGCCAGCGTGCGCAACGCCATATTTCCTGCCTCGGCCCCATACATTTCTATCCACAACCTAAGGCTTTCAACGCAAACCGCGCAAGATTGGTCCAAGCCTCGCTGCGTGATTTCCTTGGCGGAGTCTCCGTCCGGCGAGTCGAAAGAGTCATGCCGCACGGAGGGATTTAGAAATTCATGGATTCTGCAAAAGCCGCGGCCGGAAATAATGTCCTCGCATGACACCTGGGGCAAATGATCATTCAAATGACTAAGCAGTTGAAGTTCGACGTTCGCCGCGCGGCGCGAACTCCGCTTGTCCGCCCTCCGACGGTGCAACTCGATACCGCTGCCCGTCCCAGTGAAGAGTGGCCTCGCCTAAGCCGGTTCCCGCTGCAATCACCGCCTTCGTCGCATTAGGCTGAGGAATTCCTTCATTCAGAACTTCGAAGTCGGAGGAACTGAGATGCTCCAGACTCAGAGCCGTGGCAGTGAGATCGTTAAGCAGTGCGACTTTTTTCAGATGCAACTTTTGCGCAATCGCCGATCCGCTTAACACCCAGGGAATATTTCCGGCACGAAGCGAGCCGTCGACAATCACTCCGGCTACCCCGAATCCTGCCGCCTCAATTTCTGGTGGACTCGCGTTATTGTCGAGAGCTTGCGCTAGTTCGAGAAAATCTCCGATGAGATCTTCGAACCCCGCGTAGTTTCGGGTCGGAAGCCGGCGCTGGAACACCGAACGAAGACATCTGCCATCTTTCTCGAACAGAGCTAGACTACATTTCGTTCCCCCGACATCGCCTGCCAAAATCATCGTGTGATGGATTTCCGCGCAGCCCAGCAGCGATCAAACGAAGCGCATGATAAGCGATTGAAACGCGAATCGCGTTAATCTTATCATCGCGTTCGATTCTAGTAAGAATTGGCTTGATCGCGTGACTAGTGTTTGACGCGGCTTCGGGCGAATTTTAGTCATTTGCGACAGGTCCATTGACCAAAACTTCTTTAGCCCTTCAGGGAGGAGAAAAACGGCTATCACAGATCTTCAGGTGTGAGAGCGGTATGCTTGGCTATTCTGGAAAGAATTGCGCGTCCAAGTTCTTCGTTGTCGTGAAATCCGAACATGTAACTGCCTTGGGTAGGGTGGCGCAGTTTTATATGCGAACCTTTTTGAGAACCGACTACCCAACCTTTGCGAATCAGCGCTCGAAGGACGACCCGCGCCTTGCTACTTCGCCATTCACTCAAGCAGGAACGTGCAGGACACTGATAGTGTCAGGGATATCTTTGGAATGTTCAATATCATCTGCAATCGCGTATAGCGCCAGCGAATACGCTTTTGCTTTCGCTTCTTCGACCGTGGTGCCGTAAGCCATTGCTCCAGGTATCTCAGGGATTTCAGCGATCCAGCGACCATCGGATTCGCGGTCGATTTCAAACCGAAATCTCAGCTCTCGGTTCTTTGCGTTGTTGCCTGGCGTTCGGGCGTCCATACGAATAGAATACGCTTCCCTTACCCAAGTTATCGTATCGAAGGTAACGAACAAAGAATACTGCATGTTCCCGTCAACCAGCCAATGAATTGCAGGGTTGCTCAGAGTCATTACATCTCGGTTTTTAGCTCTTAGCCAAAGCCAAGAGCTAAACGCCAAGACTTTTCTTATGGGAACAGCTGTAGGAATTTTTTCCATGAAACCAGAGCCAGAGAATTGTGATCTTCGAGGGCGGATATTCCTTCCTGCACGGCGGTGGGATCGTGCAGCAATGCGACCGCTTTGTTGGCGATGTCGGAAGCGTCGTCGGTGGCGGCCTGCCAGTTTCGCGGCGCCCATGCAATTGCGTCGGATACTACCGAGGCCACGCCCTGTGCGATCCCGTCGGCCGTCACCATGTTGAAGCCCTCGGTATAAGATGGCTGCAGCAACAGGTCCATGGAGCCGACCGTATCCAAAAACTGCGGCCACGATTGCCAGTTGCGCTCAACCACCCTGGCTCGCGGAACGTTTAAGTACATCTGCTGAATTGCGGCGAAGATAGTCTGCCCACCGCCTTCGCGCCTTCCGCCGGACATCCAGAACTCCAAGTCGGAGACGCGCAGCCGTTGTCCTACTTCGAGCGCGGCTGCCGCCGCCGTTAGTACGTTCTTGTACGGACGTATGGCGCAGAAGCATCCCATGCGCAGCGTCCCGCGCTGCCACATTGGCCGCGGCCGTCCGCTGCCGACAGGATACATATTCGGCAGCAGTGTCATCGCCGTCGAGTAGGTGGCCTGCCACCAGGTCTGAAACCGCTGCGAGTTGCCCGCGATATGGAAGTTGGGGCAGCCCTGCCCGAGCTCTGCGCCCTGCCGCAGAAGCTCAATGGCACGCGGATCTGCCTGCAGGAATCCGATGTTGCTGTGGCTGACGACGGCAATTTCCAGGTCTGGATTCTGCGATGCCAGGCTTGCCAGATTGGGCGTCGCAATCCAAGGGGCGCTGATCACCAGATGCGAGAGCGGGATGTGATGCGCCATCGTTCGCGCCTGCTGCTCAGCGCGCATCAGAGTTTGCAGGTCCGGGTAAGAATTGATCGGCCAGATTTCGACGATGTATCCAGCTGCGCGCAGCGCTTTGGCATTCTGCGTAGCGCTCACTCCCAGCCCGATATGGCTTACGTTCTGTGCGGCAGCGAAGTTCTTGTAGGCGATCGCGAGCCGCGGCGTGTGATGCTGCACTCTTAGCATGAGAACCTTTCCGACCGAGCGGGGATAGTTCACCCGAAGGCGATTAAAGGGATCGTCGCGGAGATTTCCCTCCGGTGGCGATCCTGTGTTTAAACAAATTTTGTTAAGGGATTACGGCGAAGGATTTCTTGTAGTTTCTTACTCTACTTCTAGTGTGACAGATTCAAGGGGGTAAACCCGCCAAATTTTAAACTTTATTTTCGGAATAGAATCAAGGGGTTGAGGAGAAATGGGCCTTCAAGGGGGCTTGACAAGTTTTCGGCAAAACTCAGTTGGGACAGCTAAGGCTGTCCCCAACTTGTCTTTTTAGCTTGTTCTGCTCTTAAGAACCTCGATAGCCTTCAGCATCTGCTGATCCGGTTGTGCAGGCTGAGCCTTTTTGACAGCGTCATCAGACGGCGTGGTGTTTTCGTCCTCATCCGGTACTGGCCCCTCTTCCTCAGTGTCAGCCACCATTACATTTGGAGTTATAGCTGTGTCCTGAATCGCCTTGCCGCTGGGTGTGTAGTACTTCGCGATGGAGAGGATGAGCGCCGAGCCATTTGGCAATTCCATGGTTTTCTGAATCGAACCATCGCCAAAAGTCTTGTCGCCTACCACGTCGCCGCGTGCGTTTTCAAGAATGGCTGCGGCGACAATCTCCGCTGGTCCAGCGGTGCCTTTGTTGACCAGGACAACTACCGGCAGAGTGGTGATGTCTTTGGAAGGATCTGCATTAAACGCTTCGCGCGGATATTTCTGTCCTTGAAGATAGGTAATGGTGCCGTGATTCAGAAAAAGATTCGCCGTCGCAATGCCTTCGGACTCATCGCCCTCGGCTGAGTTCCGCAAATCCAGAATCAGTTTCTTTGCCCCTGACTTCTGCAGCGCTTTGATCTTATTGGCAATTTCCTGAGACTTGCCTTTGGTAAAAGCATCGACGCGAATTTCGGCAATTCCGTCTTCGACCATCTTATCGGTCACTGGTGGGATGGTGACGATGTCGCGGGTGATCACGACCTTCTGCGGTTCGGCGCGGCGGGCGCGCACCAGGGACACAGTCACATTCGAACCTGGCTGTCCGGAAAGCAGGCTGCGTACTTCGCCAACCGACATCTCGCGGGTGCTCTTGTTCTCGATGGCTTCAATGATGTCAGTGTCCTGAAGCCCGGCTTTGTCAGCTGGTCCGCCAGGAATAACCGAAATTACTGACGCGTAGCCGAAACGTTTGGAGATCGCTGCTCCAATGTCGGCCTTGGCTCCGGTTTGATGAGACTTGTATTCCGCATACTCCGAGGGGCTGAGGTAACTGGAATTCGCATCCAGGGATTCGAGCAGTCCGTGCAGCGCGCCCGCGGTCACAACGGGAATGTTCGGCTCTTCCACATACTCGCTGCGCACGCGCGATAGCACCTCGCTGTACACCTGGAGCTGGCGGTAGGCGCCGTCGTTGCTTGAGGCGCGAACCCCATCCATTCCCCCAACCACCATGAACATCAGCACTAATGCGGATAACGCTAGAATCACAGCCTTGGTTTTTATCGACATCGGATTCGTTTTCTCGGAAAGGAAGTCACTTCCTGAGGAAGTGTTGCCATTATATCTGGTTTGATGCCGAATTCTCGGGATTTGCTTCCGTAAAATGCGCCCGTCGGTAACTAGTTCGCAAAAGTTGTGAGCGCCTTGTCACGATCTTTCTGCTCAGAAACAAGGACTTACCTCGCGTAGCCAGCGATCAGTGGGGATCAGGAGTGACCGTGGACGGATCCGGCAGGGTCGAATTATCGCCCGGAGGGTGCGCACTTGACCGATTTACGCCGGTAATTTGGTAGTCGCTGTAATCAATAGTCAGGACGGCTTTGCCGCCCATGCGGACATCGGTTTCGGACGCATTGTGGGATGGGAGCCAGAAGCCTCCGATTTTGGACCAGCGATATTCGATTTGGGTGTGGCTAACCCAGATGGAGGGATTCTTGGCGGGTTCGCCCTGCATGCGGGCTATGGCGAAGTCCTTGGCGTCGACCCATAGTTTGCCGCGGTAGAGATACTTGCTCTTGCCCTTGGGACTGACCGACAGTACGTAGAAATCGCCCTGCGGGGTGTGTTCAGTCCCAGCCCAAACGAAATTGTAATTCTTGGGGCTGATTTCCAGCTCTTTCCGATTCTGTTCTTCCTGCGCTTCCTGTTCGCTGCTCAGCAATTTTAACAACACATGATTGATCAGGATTTTTGAACCGGTTTCAGAAATGACCTTGAAATCCTTGTGGTCGGGAGCGGTGTACGTCGCCTCCACTTGCAATCCCGCATCGTGGCTGCCGAAGATGCCGTGATAGTCGACGTGATAAACCCGCTTGCCACGGTATCCTCGCAGGCTCCGTGCGCGTTCCGCATTCGCAGCCATCAGTTTTTGGACGATTACTTCGGTGGAAAGTTGCGGAGGCGAATGGACATCCGCTTCAGCCAAGCTGACAGTGGCTATGAGCGTGAGCAGAAACACGCCAGCGTGGGCGTGAAAATCAGGGCTGCGCCGCTCCAGGCTTCCTGATCGGGGCAATTCCGAGGAGTGAAGAAAAATCCGCAATCAAATTTCAATCTACCATAGTCGGTTGGGGATTTTAGTCACGGAAGGACGAGAGTCTTTCGGGGGCTGATCACCTGCAGCAAAAAGGCCGGAGACTGTCCAAGTTTTCGCCCTCGCCGCTGTCTCTGCGCTCTCTGCGGTTGTTCTCAGCGACCTCTGCGATTTAAGACCTTTGCGTTCACCGAAAATCGACAAAAATCTTGAAACGCAGAGATCGGTGAGAACAGCCACGGAGTACGCGGAGACAGCAAATCAATTCAATGAGTCTCCTAGAATTGACGTTGCCCGATTTATCGTACGGCAGCCAACTGGGTGCGCAGTTTGTGAGTGGCGCGGAACAATGTGTTCTTGATCGTGCCTTCGCTGGTGTTCAGAATGCCTGCCACGGTTCGCAGGCGCAAGCCGTGGTAATGTTTCAGTTCGAACACTACTCGCTCGCGCGGCGACAGTCTTTGCATGGCCCGGACGATGCATACACGCAACTCCCGGCTCGCCATGTTGCGCTCGGGACTGGCGCCCGCGCGCTGATCGGGAATTCGATCGAGAACCTGTTCTTCCTCGCCTTCGGACGAAACTGTGGTGGTCACGTCTCGATGACGCGAGGAGCGCTTTCGCAAGTGATCAAGACACAGATTCGTCACAATACGGTAGATCCAGGTATAGAACGAGCACTCGAAACGGAAGCTGCCGATGTTGATGTAGGCGCGGAGAAACGCTTCCTGATAAATGTCGCGTGCATCCTCTTGCGATCCGGTGAGATGAATGGCCAGACGCAGCACGGGACGATCGTATTGCCGCACCAGTTCTTCGAAGGCGGCGGTATCGCCCAACTGTGCGCCCTTGATGAGACTAGTATCATCTACGCGAGCGGCGCTGATTTTTTCTGGAGAATGGCATCGAATCTGTAGAGTTTTTTCCACGGTATCTCTCCCAAGCTTTAACCAACGAACTTGTACCCCGTGCCGTGCACGGTCAGAATGAATCGAGGTTCCTCCGGCTTGGGCTCCACTTTCTGCCGGAGGCGAACAATATGGGCATCCACGGTACGCGTGGTGGGAAAGCGATCGTATCCCCAGACATCCTCGAGTAGCCGGTCCCGAGTCAAAGTTTCGCCGGGATGAATCAGGAAGTACTTCAACAGCTCGAACTCCTTCGACGAAAAATCCAACGCATGACCCTTGCGCGATACCTGGCAACTGCGTAAGTTCACTTCAATCTCGCCGAAAGAATATTTTTCGTCGGTCTTGGGAACGGTGCGGGATCGACGCAAAACTGCTTTTACCCGCGCCAGAAGCTCGCGAATGGAAAATGGTTTGGTTACGTAGTCGTCAGCGCCCAACTCAAGTCCGACCACTTTATCTACTTCCTGTCCGCGGGCCGTGAGCATGATGATTGGAATTGACGGCCGTTTGGACTTCAGCTGCCTGCATACGTCCAAGCCGCTCATGCGTGGCATCATGACGTCGAGGATGACGAGGTCCGGAGACTCTGCGATCGCGCGCTCCAGGCCGGCCACCCCGTCTCCCGCGGTAATGACCTGGTGGCCTTCAAATTCGAAGTTGTCGCGCAGCCCCGACACCATGTTGGGCTCGTCTTCGACGATAAGGATTTTGGCCATGCTTTGAATCTCCGCCTCTTACGCCAGTGCCGCCTTGTTAACGTTTGCTACAGGCAGATTGATAGTGAACTTGCTGCCGCGACCGGGCACGCTATCCACCACAATCTCGCCACCATGCGCTCGAACGATGTGGCGCACGAGTGCCAGCCCCAAGCCGCTGCCCTTAGTGTTATGAACCAGCGGATCGCCCACGCGATAAAACTTGTCGAAAATCTTCTGTTGCTCGGTTGGAGGAATTCCGATGCCATGATCCACAACCTCGAGCTTCACCGAGCCATTGTCGCGAAACAGATTCACGCCAATATATTTCTGGTCGTGCGAATACTTGAGCGCATTGTTGACCAGGTTTAACAGGGAACGCGCCATAGCTTCGCGATCCACGCTAAGTGGCGGCACGTCTTCGGCAATCTTCTCCTCAAAAGCAAATCCGCTCTGCTCGATCTGGTAGCGATAAGATTCGAGCGTGTTGCGCACCAGTTCGCGCATATCGGTCTGGCGGAATTCGTATTCCTTACGCCCAGCCTCAATCCGCGAGAAATCCAGAATGTTATTGATCAACGCGCTGAGCCGCTCGCTCTCTTTGCGGATAATGCTGTAATACTCCTGATATTTGTCAGGCGATTTCAGTCTTCCCATTTCCAGAGTTTCTGCATACAGCCGGATTAGCGAAAGCGGCGTCCGCAATTCATGAGAAACATTGGATACAAAATCGGACTTCAATCGTGCCAACGCCATCTCGCGCGAAATATTCCGATGCGTCATTACAATGCCGCCGGTCAGCAGTAAAGAAATGGCGCCAAGAATCAGGAAGCTGGTATGAACAAAATGCTGGCCCAGCGTAGCCAGCGTGGTCCCGTGCAACTTGATGGCGAGTGTCAGCCCAGGGAATGCGCCCTCGAGATTTCGCTCCACCTCGGGCTCACCGCCATCCCATCCCACCGAAGCCGCCAATGGCGCGGATTCATGCCGGGGATGGATCATCAGCACAACATGGTTCCTCTCGCCTTTCTCTTCCTGGTGGCTTAAGAGCGTCTCCAGCATTTCCGGAAAAAACCGATCGCTCAGGTACTCGGCATCGAACACCATCCCGGCAATCGCCTTGTGCCCTCCCGAGCTGTCCTTTGCCAGGAAAAGAGCGACGTTTTGATATAAGTGCTTTTCGCCTCGTGGAGCCCAGTTATTAAAAAAGGAATAGGTTTTACCGTGCTTCGACATCTCCTCGAGACCCTTGACCTCATCCTTGTATTCCACCTGCATCCATCCGCTGGTCATGCTGGAAAAATCATCGGCTTCCCCGTGAAACAAAGGTTCCTTAAGCCGCGATGGCTGGGAGCGGAACGTCAATCCCCTGCCCGGTTCATAGATAAAAATATGTGCAATATAAGGATGGGTGGAGAGAATTCTGTCCATCGTTTCCACACAAGCCTCGCCAGCGCTGGGGAAGTCACTGCGCACATCGTCGGCGAGGTCGTAGGCTTTTTGGTTGATCTCCTTTTCGGAAATCGCGAGCACCTGGTTAAAATCGCGCTGGAAGGCAGCTTCGACGCCTCGGTCGCGCTGGATCGCATTCAAATGCACAGCACTAAGGATGACCAGAGCAGCGGCGGGCAGAACCACGGCGAGCTCCAGAGTCAGCATCAACCGGGTTCGCTCGTTCCATCGCCGCTTCAATTTCATCGTGGTCTCCTGATCCGGGATGCGCCCACTGGATCAGCCCGGATGTAAACATAGTTGAACCCTGCACAGTGATGTGTCAATCCTGGGTAAAAACAAGTAAAAAGTTGTGAACTCGTTGATTCTTGAGATGCCCGCGCGAAATGCGCTTGAGGGGAACTGAGGAATTAGGGCAGCCGGAAATTTACGGTCACGTAGGTCTGAGCTTCCACCGCGACGCCATTGCGAAGATAAGGCTTGTACCGCCATTGCTTGACGGCTTCAACCGCAGCCCGGCCAAGCAGCAGGGAACCATCCACCAGTTTCAGATCGCGGATGCTTCCGTCTTTGCCAATCCACGCCTGCAGAATCACCGCACCTTCAACCCCGGCTTTTAATGCTTGCGCCGGATAGCTGGGCGTGACTTTTTGCAAGAGCAATGCCTGGGATAAATCCTCGGCCAGGTTTACCGGTTCAACTTGGCTCAGCAGGCCGGGCGAGCGTTTGAGACTCACGGTTTGTAGTGTCGGAGTCTCCGGTTGCGGCCGGGATAGGCTCTCGGGGATCAAGAGTCGCGCGGCTTGGACAGACGGATGACCTTGATCCGAACTGTCATTAGCCTGCGCGGTTTCAGAGGGAGGGACTACAGTTTCATCGGTCAAGAAAATCGTTTGACTGGCGGTTAACCGCACTTTCGATCTATGGCTTGCGGGAGTTTGCGTAGCAGCTTGCGTCAGCGCAGAGGCCACGGAAGCGACGTCAATCGCAGGCGATCGCTGTTTGGCCAGTCGCGTTGCCGCCTGCTGGTATGCGGTAGCCACGCTGGCAAATACGGTCTGAACCCGCAATGGCGAGCCATAAAGGGAGCCGGCAGCAACAAAAACCAAGCCCAGGAGAGCGGACCCCACAAGTCGCTTACGGGTATATCTTTTGACCAGGCCCGAACCTTGCGCTCCGGAAATCCGTGCTGCAATCGAGCGGAACAAGCCCCGGTCCAGGGTGGCAAACGTAAGGTGGACCGGCGCGTCAGGCCGACTGCCGGCGGGGATAGGCGATGGGGAGGGCATAACCGGGTCTGCGCGATTGTCGCAGCGGTCTCTTCGAACTGTATCGGCAGCTTCTCGATTTTCTCCGCGGCTGTCATCGGCGACGCTGGCCTTTGAACGAAATCGCCTCTTGCCACCCAGGCTCGCATGCAGGTCAGAAATCGGTCATTGCTGAGCACGGAATATTTCACTTGATCCGAGATCAACGGCTTCGTCAAGACGAGATCAGGACCATCCTGCGCGTCGATTTTCGGGGCTCCAGCGGTGAGCGCAAGCGTGAAGGCTGTTTTGTTCAACTTCAATTCGCGTGCGTTTTGCAGCAGAAACGCCGCTTCCGGGCCACTATCGCAGTCCGCCACAATCACGTCAAAGCTGCGGCTGGTAAGCCATTCGATGGCGGCAAAAATGTCTGAGCAGTATTCAATCTCGAGTTCCAGCTCTTTGAAAGCCTGAACCAGCGGTCGCGAGCTTTCCTGGTCGCACGAGAACAACAATGAGACTGGCATCAACTATCAGGCTAGTTTCGCGGACGGAAAACGACAAGTTACGAACTACCACTATTGTGCTATATCAAAAGTCGGGGTAACCGCCGAGCCCGTTACCTGTACTACTGGACCCGGCCACCAGCGCGGCAATCGGCGCCATTTGAAAGAGATGGCAAACAAGCATTGCCATTGCCTTTGCTGGACGCATAGAATCCTCTGTTAACGTTGGTGCATAAGAAGCTTCACCACGAGGCTGATCGAAAGAGGCTGATTGAAGAAAGTCATTGCGATGTATCCCGGGTCGTTCGATCCACCGACTAACGGGCACCTCGATTTGATCGCGCGTGGCAGCAAGATATTCGACGAACTGATTGTGGCGATCCTGCGCAATGCGGAAAAGGATCCCTTGTTCAACCTGTCCGAGCGGCTGCTGATGCTTGAGGCAATGACTGCCGATTTCAAGAACGTTCGCGTAGATACGTTCGACGGCCTGATGGTGGACTATGCGGCCAAAGTAAACGCCAGCGCGGTGCTGCGCGGCATCCGCGCCATCAGCGATTACGAGTATGAATTGCAGATGGCTTTGATGAACCGCAAATTGCATCCAGAGCTTGAGACTGTTTTCATGATGCCCGCGCAACAGTATTCTTATCTGAGTTCACGTCTGGTGAGGGAGATAGCTCAGTTGGGCGGATCGGTCAAAGATTTAGTTCCGGAAATGGTTGAACAACGGCTCAAAAACAAGCTAGACCCCGCTATTAAGCTGGCAAACGCCAGAAACCCGAAATCAAGGAAACGAGTATGACTGCAGTTACGGAAGCAACTCTCGCATTAAAACTCACCGACCGAATCAACCGTATCGAGCCCTCCGCCACGATGGCCGTGGTGGCCGAGGCCGACAAGTTGCGCCAGCAAGGAATTGACGTGGTGGATTTCGGAGCCGGCGAGCCGCACTTCGCCACTCCGCAGCACATCAAGGATGCCGGAATCGCCGCCATTGAGGGTAACTTCACAAAATACACCGCGGTCAGCGGCACTACCGAACTACGTGATGCCCTCGCTCATCGCCACGCGGTTGATTTCGATTCGGATTATCGCCGCGAAGAAGTGATTGCCTCAACCGGAGGCAAACAGGCGTTGTTCAACGCCGTGCAGGTCCTGGTCGATCACGGGGATGAAGTTATTCTGCCGGTTCCTTACTGGGTTTCGTTCAAAGACATTGTGCGATACGCGGGCGGAAATTGCGTATTGCTCGAAACCGACGAGACTCAAGGCTTTCGAGTCACCGCGAAAATGATTGAGCGGCTGATCACGCCGCGAACAAAACTCATCATTTTGAACTCGCCGTCGAATCCTTCAGGAGCGGTGATGTCGCCGGAAGATCTCACCGAAGTGGTGCGTCTGGCGCACGAGCGCGGAATCTGGGTAATTTCTGATGAATGCTACGTGTACCTGAATTACACGGCAAAGCGTTTTTCGGTGGGAGCGCTGCGCGACTACCGCGAGCGCATGGTGATCATCGGATCGCTTTCCAAAACTTACGCAATGACTGGTTGGCGATTAGGTTATGCGCTGGGCCCGACTGCCGTGATCAGCGCTATGCAGAAGCTGCAAAGCCAATCAACCTCGAACCCGACGTCAATTGTGCAGAAGGCGGCGGTGGCCGCGCTGAAAGGTCCGCAGCAATGCGTGACTGACATGCGCGCTGAGTACATCAACTTGCGCGATCATGTTGTCAATGGACTGCGTTCGATTCCTGAGGTGAAATGCACGCTGCCGGAAGGCGCGTTTTATGCGTATCCGAACGTGTCCGCATTTTTTGGCCGCAGCGGCGTGAAATCGGCTTCCGACCTGGCGGGAAAGCTATTGCGCGAAGCGCATGTGGCCACGGTTCCCGGCGAAGGCTTTGGAACCCGCGATCATATTCGAGTTTCGTACGCAACTTCGGTGGCGGAACTGGACCGCGGATTGCAGCGAGTGCGGAAGTTTCTCGCCGCACTGTGATCCTTAGTAGCGCCGCCGTCCCGGCGGCTGTCGTGGGGGCGTCCCGCCCGCACTTCCGAGGGCAAGATGCCGGCGCTACTGAGCTTGGTCCTGCGATCCATTCCTCAATATGTTTTCTGCCATGACCGATCTCTACCCGCTGCTAATGTCGCCCGTCTTTGACCCACGTCCCTGGGGTACGCTGGATTTGTCTCCTATTTATCCCAATCATCGTTTCGAGGAAAAAATCGGAGAGTCATGGCTTACCGGAGACGCTGGCAAAGTGGCGAACGGGCCGCTGCGAGGGAAGTCGTTAGCCGAGTTGAGCACGCAGTATGGGAAGCGATTGATTGGAGATGCGGCTAAGGATTCCAGCCGCTTCCCGCTGCTCACCAAGTTTCTGTTTCCCCATGAAAAACTATCGGTGCAGGTCCATCCCGATGACGAGGCCGCGCGCCGCGTCGGCGAACCCTGCGGCAAGACCGAGTGCTGGTACGTGGCCCACGCCAGGCCGGGAGCGCAGATCGCTCTCGGCCTCAAACCGGGAGTTACAGGCGCGCAATTTGAAAAAGCAATCAACGAACAACGCGCCGAAGAATTGCTGAATTGGATCAATGTATTTTCCGGCGAAATGATTTATGTCGCCGGCGGCACGGTGCATACGCTCGGTCCCGGATCGATTATCGTAGAGACGCAACAGCAGTCGGACACAACTTATCGTTTATATGATTACGGCCGGCCGCGCGAATTGCATTTGAAAGAAGGCCTGGCGGCCGTGAAAGAAAAAGTGGCTTCGGGAAAGGTAATCCGCCCGGCTCCTGCTATGTTAAATGGCACAAGGAATCGATGGTCGCCGCTGGTAGCTTCGCCATTTTTCGTGGTGGAAATGTTCGAACTAAAAGAAGGCCAGAATTTTCGAACCAAAGATATTCAAACGAAAGAGAGCAAGAGTTCGGTTCAGATATTGGTTGCTGTGGAGGGCTGCGCGGCGGTCGAAGCGCCCGGCGCCGAGCCGGTCACGCTGGCAAAGGGTGATGCCGTGGTCGTGCCCGCGTCGATTGATAATTTCCATGTGCGCCCGCAGTGGACGGTGGAATTCTTAAAGGCCTCATTGCCCGGTAGCGCCGTGCCGGAGCCCGAAACCAGAATATGAGCCGCCGCAAACAAAATCCTGAATCCGTGGCCAAAACAAAGTCGAATTTCTATCCTGTAATTCTCGCCGGTGGGCGGGGAACCCGGTTTTGGCCGCTAAGCCGCAAGCGCCGGGCCAAACAACTGCTCGCGCTCGACGGCAAGCAAACCATGATCCAGCAGACGGTTTCGCGCCTGCTGCCGCTCGCTCCGGCGAAACGTTTTTGGATTATCACCAACGAAGATTCTCAGCGCGAGCTCTCACGGCAGATTCCGCGGCTCGGTAAACAGCAGATCATCGCTGAGCCGGTGGGACGAAACACCGCGCCGGCTATCGGGTTGGCCGCTTTCATCCTGGCTGAAAACGATCCCGAGGCAGTGATTGGAATGTTTCCGTCGGATCACGTTATTGCCGACGAAAAAGGCTATCGCCAGATCTTGCAGGAAGGCATCAAAATCGCGGCGGCGGGCGAGAATATTGTCGTGCTCGGAATTCGCCCCACGCGACCTGAAACGGGCTACGGCTATATCGAAGTCGACTCAGCGGTTGATCGCACTGCGCGCCGGGTGCGCCGTTTCACCGAGAAACCTGACGCAGAGCGCGCAGCCCAGTTTGTCGAAGCGGGAAATTATTTCTGGAACAGCGGCATGTTTATTTGGAGCGCGCGAACTCTGACCAATGCATTGCGCGAGCATTTGCCGAAAACCGCGCCGCTTCTTGAAGAAATCGCGCAGACATTCGGAACGCGGAAGTTTGCGGCAACATTTCGCCATCTGTATCCCAAATGCGAAAACATCAGCGTGGATTATGCTGTGCTTGAGCCACGCTCATCCAAAGGGGAACAGAATTCCAACATCTTCTGCCTGCTTGCAGATTTCGGCTGGAACGATTTGGGATCGTGGACCGCATTGCACGAACACCACACCGCCAAAAAACAACCGGCGGACGGCAATCTCATTTCAAGCGAAGGTTTTTTCGCGCTGAATGCGGCCGGTAATTATGTTCATTCCCCCAACAAATTTGTCGCTGCTGTAGGTGTGAACGATCTGGTAATCGTAGAAACGGATGACGCGCTCTTGATCACCACCCGCGAGCATGCGCAGGACGTCGGCAAAATTGTGAAGTATCTGGATGAGAAAAAGCTGCATAAACTGGTATAGGAGTCGGTGCTAGTCGGCAAAGCAAAAACGATCTCGCCAACGACCAACGACGGACGGCCAACGACTGAACTCATGACTGCTCCCATAAAATTCGGTACCGATGGCTGGCGAGGCATCATCGCCGACGATTTCACCTTCGACAACGTGCGCCGTGTAGCTGGCGCGATTGCTGCCTACGTTCTCAAACACGAAGACGCGCGCCGCGGATTGATTGTCGGCTACGACACGCGTTTTGCCTCGCCGCACGCAGCCCGAGTCGCTGCGGAAGTTCTGGCCGCGGCGGGCATTCCCGTTAAATTGGCCAACGATTACACGCCCACGCCTGCCATCTCTTACGCCGTGAAACACCGCGGAACCGCCGGTGGGGTGGTCATCACATCAAGTCATAATCCGTGGAACTGGAATGGGGTGAAGTTCAAAGGTAAGTTTGGCGGATCGGGCACGCCGGCGATTATGAAAGCGATCGAAGAGGAATTGGCCGCGGGCGCCATGCCTACCGGCCAGAAAGCCGCGATTGAAGAAGTCGACTTGAAACAACCATACACCGCGGCGATCAGCGATTTCGCCGACCTTAACGCCATTGCCAAAGCGAAATTCAAGTTTGCCGTGGATTCAATGTACGGCTCGGGACGCGGCGTGCTGACGGGCATCTTCAGCCATCGTGGCATTCAACACGTCACTATTCGTCAGGAGCTGAACCCGCTGTTTCCTGACATTAATCCTGAACCTATCGAGCCGCACGTAGCTATGCTGCAGGACACCGTCGTGAAAGAGCACTGTGATGCCGGACTCGCGACCGACGGTGACGCGGATCGCATCGGCGCCGTGGCTGAGGATGGCAGCTTCGTGGATTCTCACAAGATTATTTCCGTTCTCCTGCAATGGCTGCTGGTGAGAAAAAAGTGGCCGGGAGAGGTGGTGCGGGCTTTCAACACCACGCGCATGATCGACCGCATTGCGGCAAAGCATGGCCGCAAAGTGAATGAATGTCCCATCGGATTCAAGTACGCCGCTGACCTGATGATGGAGCGCGAAATTGTTATCGGTGGCGAAGAGTCCGGAGGCATTGGCTATTCGCGATTCTTGCCGGAACGCGATGGTCTTCTGAATTCGCTGCTGCTGGCTAATGTCATGGCCGACGAACGGAAACCTCTCGGTCAACTGGTGGCGGATTTGCAACATGAGTACGGTCCGCACTACTACGGGCGGCGCGATCTTCACATCCCGGAAGATGTGAAGCAACAGGCCATCCAACGCGCACGATCCGACCAAACCAACCGTTTGGGAAGTTATGCCGTCTTAAAAAAGGAGAGCCTCGACGGAATAAAGTTCTTCCTGGATGCGCCCACCGACTGCAATGGTGCCGAAGCTTGGCTATTGTTCCGAGCCTCGGGGACGGAACCTCTGCTGCGCGTGTATGCGGAGGCCGCATCGGCAGCGTTGGTCACCGAAATCTTGTCGAAGGCTGAGGCATTTGTGAAAAGCGCCTAGGGCAAGCACTCAATCTGCCGTTCACCGCACTTACGTGACTCGCAATTAACGCCGCCGGGCACGATAATAATATTAAGCACAAATGGGTAACGCATTCGAAACCGCGCCCGCGCCAACCGACTCGCCTGAAGCGCGTCGGTATAACCGTATTCGAAGATGGCTCGGTATTGCGGATTTTCTTCTCGGGGTTATCCTACTTATCGTTCTCCTTGCCACAGGATGGAATGGTACGCTACGCGATCTTGCCATGCACGGCGCCTATGAGCACTACACGGTCGCCGTCTTTCTTTATGTCGTCATGCTCATGCTGATCGGCAAACTGCTCGGCCTGGGGCTTGACTACTATGGGTTTCGACTGGAACGCCGGTACAATCTGTCAAACCAAAAGTTGCAGGCGTGGATTTGGGACGAAACCAAAGGCTTTCTCGTCGGCGTCGTGCTGGCATCCATCGTAGTCGAGATACTTTACTTCATAATTCGCGAATTCCCGCAAAATTGGTGGGTGATCGCTTGGGCGGCATTCTTAGGGTTGTTCGTCCTGATGGCGCAACTTGCTCCCGTAGTTTTGTTCCCCATTTTTTATAAGTTTGAACCGCTCGACAATGACGACCTGAAATCCCGCCTGGTCGGGCTCAGCGAACGCGCCGGAACACGGGTGCGCGGCGTCTACAAATGGAATCTTTCGGAGAAGAGCAAGAAAGCCAACGCAGCTTTAACGGGACTCGGCAACACCCGGCGGATCATCCTCGCGGATACTCTGCTGGAAAATTATTCTGCCGACGAGATTGAAGCCGTGCTGGCGCACGAACTCGGGCATCACGTGCACCGGCATATTCTCAAAAGTATTGCGGTTCAGGCAGGGATCACGTTAGTCGGATTCTGGGCGGCAAATTGGGTTCTTCACTATGCGGTTGACCGAACCCACATGTTTGTAACCGTTTCTGACTTCGCCAATCTGCCGCTGCTGGTGCTGGTTGCAACCGTCCTGTCGTTCCTCTTGTTGCCGGCTTTAAATGCCTATTCCCGTTACAACGAACGGCAAGCTGATCGCTACGCATTTCAGTCCATCCCCAGTGTCGGGCCGTTTATTTCATCCATGAACAAATTGGCGGACCAGAATCTGGCCGAGCGATCTCCCTCGCGGTGGGTGGAATGGTTTTTTCAATCGCATCCCGCGATTTCACGGCGCGTAACGGCGGCGGAAGTTTGGGCGAGGTTACAAACGCCCGCCGCATCGCAGAAATAAGATCTGTGAATGAAGGCGCCGTGGAGACGTAGCTTGCTAGGTCTTGCGCTGCCGCAGAATCGCTTCCACCCTGCGCAGATCTTCCTCCGTATCGACTCCAACCGTGTCGTAAGGAGTTTCGCCGACCTGAATTGGAATCCCGTTTTCCAGGAAGCGCAACTGCTCGAGCCGTTCGCTGATTTCCAGTGACGACTCTGGCAGCGCGCAAAAGCGGTCGAGAGCCGCCTTGCGATAGGCGTAGAAGCCAAGATGCTTGAAGTAGCTCGGCGGAGAGCCATCGCGATCAAAGGGAATCGTAGCCCGTGAAAAATACAGCGCCCGCCCTGCAGAATCGGTGACAACCTTCACCGCGTTTGGATTGTTAATGTCTTCAGTTGATGCTGGCGTCTTCAATGTCCCGACTTGCGCTTGCGGGGCTTTCATCAAATCGATCAGCGCCGCAATATGCTCGGCCCTGGTCAGCGGTTCGTCCCCTTGCACGTTGAGATAAATATCGGCCTCGACCGAATCCGAGATTTCGCGTACCCGTTCGGTGCCGCTGCGATGCTTCGCGGAAGTCATGCGCGCGTTCCACCCGTGCTGACGGCACACTTGCATAATTTCGTCCGAATCGGTGGCGACGATGACGTCGTTCAGGAGCGGGGACGAGCGGACGCCTTCGTACACGCGGGCAATCAAAGACTTCCCGGCAATCTGGCGCAGCATTTTTCGCGGCAGCCGGGTGGATTCGAGCCTTGCCGGAATGACTGCGATCACTTTCATGCCATCAGTGTCAATTTTCTGGTTGCGACTTGCAATAGCAAGGCTGCCGAAAGGGTTAAAGTTGATGCTTCGCGCTGTGGCCGATGGCAACCAGGAAAATTGCGCTCTTGCCTTCGGCGTGTGGGGAGAAAAAGCGGATTACATCGTCGTCGTAGAAAGTGAGGCCGGTCGCACCCAGACCCTGTGCATACGCTGCCAGATACAGCTTACCGCCGAGGATGCCAGCTTCAAGTTGCACGGCACGATATCCGCGGTTGCCAAAGCGCTGCAAAATCGGATGCAAGTCTGCCAGCAAGAAAATGTCTACCGCGGCATCGGCGGCCAGTTGCTGTTCCAATCCTAAATAACCCGCCTGTTCACGAAAGTTCCCCGGCTTCAGGCACCCAAGCAGTCCACTGTCGCGGTGGAAGACGTATGCTCCGGGTTCAACACCGTCCACGGCATTGACTACCAGATAGAGATGGTTGAGTTCTGTTCCCATGGGATCAAGAAAGTCTGCGGGCACGCCGCGCGTAGCTCGGTGCAGCATTGTCGAGAGTTGCGGCAGAGTGATCGGCGTGCGCGCAAACTTCCGGCTGGAACCTCGTCGCAAAATAACCTGCTCGATGGGGTCGCGAGGCATTTCATCGTCAGATAATGTCTGCAGCTGAACAACTGGCCCGGCAGGCGGCGGCAAATTGATGAGTGGAGCGCGGCCACGCCACGTGGCGACCTCGCTCCTTCGAGTGCAACGAAGAGGCAGCATGCATTTCGCGCATGAGCGGATAATCAATTTCGCTCCGCGAAAGCGGAACGGTTTCTAGACCGAGAGCGGGCACGTTCACGGGAGATGGCGGCGGAGCCGCGGAACTTTGGCCGACGGCGACTAACGAAAAAGCCACCTCGCGCTGCGGATCAACATCCAGCAACTGGTTTACCGTTTCGTCCACAAAACCGCACGCCACCTTGGCGGGCAGGCCCAGCGCGGTAGTGACTGCCAGCAGGTTAGCCAGCATGGTGCCGTTGTCCCAGCCGAAATGGCGGTAAGTGCGGTCCTGATATTTCCAGGCGTTACGCCAGTAAGTGCAGGTGCAGACGATGGTCAGTGGCGCGTGAGCGATGGCGGACTCACCGCCGGCGGCCTCGACTCAAAACGCTACGATAGTCGCCGTCGCGCAGTTTGCGCAGGCCGAACTCAGCTGGCGCAAAGTGATAGACGCCTGCTGAAAGATCGGCAAGGTCGCCGCAAACCAAATAGAGTTCGACTTCGTAGAGCGCTCCGGTACAGGCCGCGGCGCGAAAGTATATTTCACCTCCAGAAAACTTTCTCTGCCGGGTAATGCCTGCGGAAAGATAGAGGAGTTGCGCTATCGCCGCTAAATCCGGCGCCGCGTTACTGCTGGTCCGGTATGCTGCTGCAGATAGCAGACAGGGCAGCCACTCCGGTTTGGCGCATCTCGCTCGGCAAGCGCATCGGCTCGAGCGACGGGTAGATCTTGAAGGGCAACGGCTGATTGGCAAAATCCAAGAAATGCGGATTGGCTCGAACGCTGGCATGCGAATGCTTGGTGGCGTTGTGATATTTCCAGGCGAATTCAGTGTCCCGGTTGTCCGGCATGAGCGTGGGGCGGCTTACGGATTTTTCAGAAGATCACGAAGCACGGCAACTTCTGCAGTAATGCCGGTACGCAGCGCCGGATCAACGTCGGGCGCAAACAGCGGAGAGTGATTACTGGGAAGCTGTGTCCCGGCGTTCTTGGCTTCGGAATACTTCTGCGGGTCTGCCCCGCCCAGAGCAAAGTAAAACGACGGAATCCCCTGTTCAATGAAATAAGAATAATCCTCAGAGGCCATCAACGGTTCGCCCGTTTCGACATTGTCTTTTCCCAAGGCGCCTTCCAAAGTTATTTTGAGTTTCTGAGCTAGTGCGGGATCGTTATACACGGCATTGGTCGACCCCAGCTGTTCAATTAGAGGTTCGCGCTGAACAGCGGCAGCGTCCGCTTCGGCCTTGGTGATGCGCGCAATAGCAGCAAGAATCTGCTGGCGAACTTCCGGCTTGTAGGCTCGCACCGTCAGACCCAGTTCGGCCTGATCAGGAATGATGTTATTTTTTGTCCCTGCTTGAATATATCCCACGGTGAGAACTGCCGCTTCCCCGGGCTTGACCTCGCGCGAAACAATTGTCTGCAACGAAAGAACCGTCCGGGCGGCGATCACGACTGGATCAATTGTGCTTTGCGGAGCAGCGCCGTGTCCGCCCTTTCCATAAATAGTGATGCGGAGCGCGTCCGCGCTCGCGTATGAATATCCGGACGTGACCCCAACGATTCCGGCCGGAAAGTTGTTGCTAACGTGTAAAGCCACTCCCACGTCTGGCTTGGGAAAACGCGTCAGCAAGCCGTCTTCAACCATCTTCTTCGCTCCAGAGACGGTTTCCTCAGCCGGTTGGCCAATCAGCAGCAAAGTTCCGTGCCAAGTGTCTTTGCTGTGGGCCATGATCTCGGCGGTGCCGAGCAGAGTGGCCATGTGTAGATCGTGTCCGCAAGCATGCATGACAGGCACGTCGCGTCCCGAGTCGTCTTGCGCGCGGACTTTGCTGGCGTAGGGAAGGCCAGTTTTTTCTTCAACCGGAAGCGCGTCAAGTTCAGTGCGAAGCATGATGGTCGGGCCGGCGCCGTTTCTTAGAATGGCGACAATTCCCGTGCCGCCGACATGCTCGGTCACTTCGTAACCGGCAGCACGAAGATGGCTTGCCAGCTTCGCCGCAGTTTGCGTTTCGTGGGACGACAATTCCGGATTGTGATGCAGATCCACATAGAACGCGCGCGAGTCAGAGAAGACCGCGTCGACTTCGTGAGAGGCTGTAGAAGTTTGTGCAGAACCCGCGGCAGTCAGCACTGCGAATAGTAAAAGGGTTGCCCATTTCATAGTGCAGGGATAATATCCTTTCTCAGGGAAGGTAAAAAGCTTCGGGCGCGGGCCGATAGACGCGAATCATCCACAGTGGCCGCCGAAGGTTGTCAGGGCCGGGAGCAGCGCGAGTCATCTGCAGCCAGCGGCGATACTCTTCGTGAGCCCGATTGGTATCGACGAAAACGTCACCGTAGCGATCTTCCGCGCCAGCTTTAGCCACCGTAACTTTTTGATGCCAGCAATGCTGGCCGCTAATCGGGTCGGGCTGAACGGGAAAAGTTAGGTTCTGATGCACGCCCGCGTCTTCCCAGTGAATGCGCGAGGAATCGGGGTCACTGCTTTCGAAGGGCTGAATGCCGTGGATGGTGCGCATCATCCATTTGCCGGGTTCAACCTTCTTTAGATCGACCAAAGCTGTGGACCAGCGTTCTCCGCCAAAATCTTCTTTCAGACGCCAGCGCCCCAGGTGATGCGAGCAGGCAACGATGCCGGGACGCATTCCTTCCGTTACCCATACTCTGTCGACGAAATAGCCTATCGCAGTCTGAACTCGCACCAGATCGCCGGTGACAATGCCCATTCGCGAGGCGTCTTGCGGATGTATCCATACGGGGTTTTTGTGCGAGATTTCGTAGAGCCACTTCGCGTTTCCCGATCGCGTGTGGATGAGCGTTGGCAAGCGAAACGTAGGCAGAAGTAGCATCTCGCCGTTGGCGGCATCGATGTTATCGCGATGAACGTGGCTTTTGATGTAGCCCGGAATTGAATGCTCCGGCCAGTGCCAATCTTTCAACGTCTTGGAATAAAATTCGAGTTTGCGCGATGGCGTGGGGAAACCGGCGACCGGCTTGCCATCGATTTGAACGCCAATCGGCGCTCCGTTTTTCTTGACGACCTGCGTGACCGGATCGACCGTGCTTCCCTGCATTTCTTCTGGCTTGAGAACCTTCCGATGCAATTCGTACACGTTGTTTTCAACCAGGAAGGCTCCATATTTCTGCATGTAATCGAGCGGCGTGAGCCCCTCGCTGGCAGCGGCCTGGGGCAGACCCGGGAACGCTGTTCTCAAAAATCCAGCGATAATACTCATCGATTCTAATTTTCTCTCCGGGCCGGTAAGGCGACTCAAAGTAGCGGCGAATGCCCATCGATCCGTCCGGATCGACGCGCCACGACAATTCGATCCAAAATTCATCTTCTTCCCAGACCTCGCCGAGTCCGGCTTCGCGATGCGCTTCATAAGTCGAAGTTGAATTTCTTGCCGCGCTTCTCGAGTGCCACGCGCAGCACCGGTTGACGAAAACCAATCCATCGCGCGGCGTGCGTTTCCTGGCTCATCAGGTCGTGCCGCTCGGATGCGTGGCCCATCGGGCAGAACGTAATCGGCGAACCACGCGGTTTCGCTCCAGGTTGGAGTGAGGCAGGCGTGGCGTTCAACTTTGCTCTCGTCGGTCAGCGCCTCGATCCAGCTCAGGCCGTCGGGATTGGTCCACACCGGGTTATAAACGCGGGAAAAATAAAGCGCGAGCTTTCCGCGACCTTCCTTGAGAAAATGCGGCAACAGAAAACTCATTTCAAAAAATGCCAGGGGATATTCTCGTGCCCACATTAATTCGTTCCATGCGTTTGGGGCAGGCGGCATCATCGGCGGGGTGGGAATGAACTTGTTCCAGGCGCTCGGAGAAGTTCCACCCGGCGTACCGACTGCGCCCACCAGCACTGCAAGAAATTCGAGCGCCCGCGCCACTTGCCAGCCTCCGAGATTGCCAGCGGCAGCATTTCGCCACACATGCGTGCTCAGCGCAGAGCCGGCGCGACCCGCTTCACGCGCCACTTCGACGATCATGCGAGCGTCTGCTCCCGACTCCTGGGCCGCGAATTCCGGCGTGTAGCGAGCGTAAGTCTGCTTGAGGATTTCCAGAAACGCCTCGAAGGTTTGCGGCTTGGCCGGATGCTCCTCACGAAGATACTCTTCCCAATTCACCCATCGACGTACAAATTCACGATCAATCAGGTTCTCTTGAAGCAGCACATTGCACATCGCAAGCAGCACCGCCGACTCGCTTCCCGGCCACGTCGACAGCCAGTAATCGGCCTTCGAGGCGGTGTTCGAGAGGCGCGTATCGATCACGCATACTTTTGCTCCATCCATTTTGCCGTCGATAATTCGCTGTGCGTGCGGATTGAAATAGTGTCCCGCTTCGAGGTGCGAACTCAGCAGCAGAATGAAGCGAGCGTGCGAATGATCGGGCGATGGCCGGTCGAAACCGTGCCAGAAGGCGTATCCAGTGCGGGCGCCGGCAGAACAAACGTTGGTGTGGCTATTGTGTCCGTCAATGCCCCACGAGTGCAGCACGCGCTGGTTGTAAATGAGTTCATGCCCCGGACGCCCAACGTGGTACATGATTTCGTTCTTGCGTCCTTCCTGCAAAGCCAGCCGAATGCGCGCAGCGAGGTCGTCGAGAACTTCATCCCAGCTCACGCGTTCCCATTTTCCTTCTCCTCGCTTGCCGGTTCGCCGCAGGGGATACAAAATGCGCTCGGGATCATTTATCTGGTTGATGGTCGCCGGACCCTTGGCGCAATTGCGGCCGCGGCTGCCGGGGTGCGCCGGATTGCCTTCAAACTTCTGCACCTGCATTTTTTCTTTGTCGACATAGGCCAACAGTCCGCACGCGGCTTCACAATTGAAGCAGATGGTGGGAATTAATGAATAATGCTTTTCGACTTTTTTCGGCCACTGCGCAGGATCGTATTCCGTCCAGTCGTCCCATCGGTCTGCAGGAGGATAGCTGGCGAGTCCTCCGGCGGGCTCGTCCAAGTCCAGCGCTTGCGGATTCAGAGGCAAATGCTCTTTCATAAATTGGCTAGCTAAGCGGGGCAGACTGTCCCGCTTTGATCCAGAGATCTTCGAACCACCACAAGCCGGCTAATGCCAACACTGAAGCGGCAATTGAGAACAGGTCCGACGCGTTAGACCAATATGCGATAGCTGCGCAAATAATTGGCGCGATCATTCCGAGACTCACAACCAATCCCCAGAATCGTCCGCTCAGTTTTCCTTTGATCAACGCTTGTGTCGCGATTCTTACATCTTCGCTGATGTGCGGCAGCGCAATTTCCCCCATGATCATAGCGAGGCTGATGATCAGGGAAATTAACAGAGTCAGAATTGTCGCGTTTCGAATCTCGAACGGCACTTCAACAAAGTATCCCGCGACTAAAATCGTCGCTGAGCCAGCGGTCAGCGCCTGGACTAATAAATGCCACAAAAATAGCGGGCTCTGCCACAAGTCGCGGCCTTTGGCTTGAGCAAACAGAAATGCGGAATAACATGCACTGGCAATCGCGAACGCCGCGGCAAGCCATTGAACGACCATCGGTACCGAGCCAACGAAAATTCCGCAAAGCAACCAGGCGGTTGCAAGGGCTCCATAGCCCATCAGAAAGTAGCTCCCGATGACGAGCCAGGAGCGAAAGTTCGGCTTGGTGATGAGATAGAAAAAACGATCGGGACGCTTGAGGTCGAAAATAAGCAGGCCTGAAGTTGCGGCCAAAGCAATGAGAGCTACTGCAGGGCAAACGATATTAAGTAACACCGAAGCCGACTGACCTGCGAAACTTAACAGGATCGCGGCGACCAATAGCGCGCCAGCGGAAATCGCCTTCGTCCATAGATACGCAGCGATCTTCCATCCCCATCGCTCGCGGTGAGCCACGTCGTATACTTCGCGCGCCAGAGATCCTGCCAGATTGATGCCATCGGCGTTTCCACCACCGAACGCCTCCTCTCGGCGATCTGCGGCGAAATACGTATCCCCTCGCGAGATTCTGCTGGGCTCGAGCAAGTCGCCTTCGATGCCAACATAAAACAGCTTGGGCTGCGTACCTTTTTGCGGCTTGCGTACCGAAACTTTTTTGTTCGCGATGGTGCGGCTGACGTTACTGCCGGGGTTATCCAAATCTCCGGCCAGAATTGCCTGCGTGGGACAGACGATCACACATGCTGGTTCAAGGCTCATCTCCACTCGATGGGCGCAGAAGTTGCATTTAGCCGCCGTGTTGTTGTTCGGATCGATATACAGGGCATCGTAGGGACAAGCCTGCATGCAAGCTTTGCAGCCGATGCAACGCCGGTTGTCAAAATCGACGATTCCATCAGCGCGCCGGTAGAGTGCGCTGGTAGGACAAATTTCCGTGCACGGAGCATCATCGCAGTGATTGCACCGCATCACGCCGAAATGGCGCGACGTATGCGGAAACTCTCCCTTTTCGATGTGCTTAACCCACGTCCGAAAAACGCCCACGGGTACTTGATGTTCTTCTTTGCACGCAACCGTGCAAGCATGGCACCCGATACAACGGTCCTGATCTATGACAAAACCGTAGCGCATCTATGGCCGATCACTCTCATGTCGCAGAATGCACAAAGATTGCAAACTCGACATCATAGCTGATTCTTTCCTCGTGTCGAATATTTTCAGCTTGAAAAAAGTGATCATCCGAAGACGCACGGAAGAAAAACAACGAGTTGATTGGATAATGGCCAGAACAGGCCTGTGAATCCACCGCATTATGCAACAGGTTGAGTGTCGACTGTCTCTCCCACTGCGTCTGCGAGATGCTTAAGCGTCTGTTCCACCGTCAGAGAATACATTTCCTGTCCCACGCCTTGGCCGGATTCCAACGCGCTCTTGAGGTAATGTCCCGCAATCTCTACCGCCAGCGCGTCGGTAATCCACTTTCCGGTGCGCTTGTGATATTCAACCCAGGCGGGATGAGGCAGCGCGATCCATACCGGACTGCCATCCACCAGGAACTTGATGTCCACCGCGTCGGCGTGTCGAGTGGCAATGGCCACGATCAGCGCCTGATAAATACAGTGCACTTCCTTCTTGGTCCAGCGATCGACTGCATGGAAGTCTTTGTACATGTTGTCTGAAGAAACTATATCGAACCCGGACGAAATGGGGCAAACTCGAAGCCCCGACCGACTCGGTGTCCTGCCCTTTGGTCGCAGGCTGGGTGAGGTAGCTCGCGCGGTACGAAAAAAACAGGCGCTAAAGAATTGCTGAATTATTATAGTCATCACGAGCTTCGATGAAAAATGTCGGCATCCTTCTCTCCGGGCGCGGTTCCAACTTTGAAGCCATAGCACGTAATGTCGCCGATGGGCGAATTCCGGATGCTCGCATCGCCTTGGTCATTTCTAATCGTGCGAACGCGCCCGGACTGGAGACTGCTCGGGATCTAAAACTCGCGGCGCTGGTAATTCCGTCGCAGGGCAAGCCGCGGGCTGAGCATGATCGCGAAGTGGTGACTGCGCTACAAAAGCACAACATCGACCTCATCTGTCTGGCGGGATACACTCGGTTGCTTTCGCCATGGTTCGTGCAGCAGTTTCCACGACGCATTCTTAACATCCATCCATCGCTATTGCCCGCGTTTCCCGGACTGGAAGCTCAGGAGCAAGCCTTCGTCTATGGGGTGAAAGTTTCCGGCTGCACCGTGCACTTCGTCGACGAAGAACTCGACCATGGTCCGATAATTCTGCAGAAGGCTGTCCTTGTACTCGATTCCGACGATGAGCGCACACTCGCCGCCCGTATCCTCGAACAGGAGCACATCGCTTATACAGAGGCGATCAATATGGTGCTTGCTGGGAATTTCGAAATTCAGGGACGAAGGCTGGTTAGCCGCGCTGCGAAGTCCAGGTAGATCCATCCGCCGGCGAAACTGAACGGGCACTATCCCAGCACCACGTTGTGATCAAAACCGCAGTGTATCCTTACACGCGTGATCGGACTGCTCCAAACCCGGAGGGTGTTCGTCGCCATCCTTGCCTTGGGCCTTTTCGCCATGGCGGCGCGCAACGTGACTGATCCCGACGTGTGGTGGCACCTGCGCACCGGACAACTCATGGTCCAGAACCACGCGCTTTTTCACACCGATCCTTACTCGTTCACGCGATTTGGCCAACCCTGGATCGACCACGAATGGTTATCCCAGTTGCTCATTTTCGGCGTGTACAAGTTGGCGGGCTGGGGAGGCCTGACTGTCGTATTCGGCGCGGTAATTGCGGCTGCGTTCATGGCGGTTTTCTTTCGTTCTCCTGGCCGTCCTTACATTGCCGGAGTGATCACGTTACTCGGCGCATTCGCCTCCGCTCCCAGTTGGGGTGTGCGCCCGCAGATGCTGACTTTGTTATTGACCAGTGTGCTTCTGGTGATACTGGAACGATCCTATAAAAGTCCCGCACTTTTGTGGTGGACGCCTGCCCTCATGCTGCTGTGGGTGAACCTGCATGCGGGATATGCTCTGGGAATCGCGCTTGTCGCATTATTTCTGTTTGGTGACGCGCTCGAGGTTGCATTTGGCGTCGCGAACTCCGCCCTTAAAGACCACTCTGCACGCACCCTGCGCTTTCGGACTTTAGCCTTGGTTATCGTGGTTTGCGCGGCTGCCGTCATGCTCAACCCGTACGGTACAGCGATGTATGCGTATCCTCTGGAGACGCTCCGGTCGCGAGCCATGCAGAGTTACATCGGAGAATGGGCTTCGCCCGATTTTCATCAACTCAGATATTTGCCAACGCTGGCGATGATCCTGGCAACATTAGTGCTCCCTTCGCTTTCCCCTCGCCGTTTGCGCCCACGAGAATTACTGCTGTTGTCAGTTGCCACTTATGCGGCTTTGCGTTCGGTGAGGCATATACCGCTTTACACCTTGATTGCAATTCCGATCCTGAGCGCCATGGTCGAGGCCTGGTTGCAAGAGCGGGCGAATGCGAAAGCGGACAAGACGAAGCCAACTCCCATGACCACAGCGAAAGCCACGTTCAATGCGCTTCTGCTGGCAGGGTTTCTAGTGTTCTTGGTGGTGCGGGTGCGCTTCGTCACCCAACACCAGACTGAAGCAGAAGCCAAGGAGTTTCCCGCAGCTGCTGTCTCGTTCATTGCGGCACATCGCCCGCCTCCTCCCATGCTGAACCATTACAACTGGGGCGGATATTTCATCTGGAAGCTCTATCCCGATTACCGGGTCTACATTGACGGCCGGGCCGACCTTTACGGCGATGCTTTCATGAACAATTTAGCCGCCGTCTACTACCTTAAGGGCAATGCCTGGCAAAGCGAATTTGCCAGATGGGGAATCAGAACTGTCGCTCTTCCGCCAGACGCTCCGCTGACGACAGCCCTGCGCGCTTTGCCGGAGTGGGAAACGATCTATTCCGATAAGCAGGCGGTCGTTTTGAGCAGGAAAGCGCGGTAAAACGGCGCCGCTCCATTTGTCGGAGACACCTGGGTAAAAACCAGGTAATTTCGATTTCTCAGCCCCGAGAAAGCGTGCACTTTCGCGGAAAAATCCTATAAAAATACCCCTATAACCTGCAATTACGTGAGAAACTATGGTCACCGCAAGCGAGGCAAGGTGTGCAATTTGTTGCTTTGCCCATATACCTAAGGGGTATTATGGGCGAGGGGACTTGGGATAATCTTTCCTCCTTGTAAGCCTTTGATTCAAAAAAACAAGTCATCTATGCAGTGGACGCCGAGTGCGCATAGAATTGCACAGCACGCACGGTAGGCGTCCGCCTGACGAGTGCAGGGAGTAGATATGAAGGAAAAATTTATTAGTCTCTGGACAGAAGACAAAGCGCAAGATATTGCCGAGTATGCAGTCATGCTGGCAGTGATCCTGGTCATCGTTGTCGGTACTATCCGTCTCATCGGTGGTAATGCTAATAATGTCTTCTCTTCCGTTGCCAGTTCAATCGCGCAATAGGATCGCGATTCGCAGCGTTCCGGAGGAATTGGTTTCCGATTTCTCTTGGCACAACGGACAGTTCGACTGTCGGTTGCACTTTGGCTGCTCGGCCATGGCAGGGCACCAGCGCGAGTTCGATTCCTGAGGAGTGGTGATGAATCGTAACCGGCTCTTGTTAATTGGCTTCATCGCTTTGGCACTGGGCGCATTCGTGAGCTTTGTGGTATATCGCACGCTGCAATCGAGAACTTCGTCAAAAATCCCGCCGGGCGAAGAAGTAGTGGTCGCGGCGGATGATCTGCAGGTTGGCACGAAAATTGAGGATAAGGACATCCGACTGGTCCGCTTCCCCAGCGCCGATTTGCCCGCCGGAGTTTTCCATCAGCGATCGAAAGTGGTGGGCAGGGGAATCATTTTGCCCATTGCCAGATCGGAATTCGTTCTAACCAATAAGCTGGCAGGTGAAAATGCGGGTTCTGGTTTGCCGGCCATGATTCCCCCGGGTATGCGAGCAGTCTCTGTCCGGGTAAACGACACGACGTCGGTTTCTGGTTTTGTTCAGCCCGGTACCCGCGTGGACGTATTGCTAACCGGTAACCCGCAAGGTTCCAATGAACAGCAAACCACCACGGTTCTGGAAAATGTTGCCGTTATCGCTACTGGTACGAAGTTGGAACGCAACTTGGCCGGCGAATCGCAGAGTGCTCCGGTAGTGACTCTCTTACTCTCGCCAGACGACGCTGAACGAATCACGCTGGCCAGCTCGCAAGGCCATATTCAGTTGGCGCTGCGCAATCCGCTCGATACCAAACAATCAGACGTAGCTGCCGTGAAAGTGAACTCTCTGTATAAATATGTGTCCGAGCCAACTCCGGGACCGTCGCGCAGCAGCAAGCCCAGACGCGCCGCGGCCCCGGCTGCTCCTTCGATTCCCAGTGCTTACACGGTGGAAGTCTACAAGGGAGACAAAAAGGAAGAGGACAAGTTCTAAGCACAAGAGGAAACAAAACATGTCGATCTGCTCCCGAAAGTGGGAGAAATGTGAAATGCGAGCCAGCCGGTTTCTAGGGGTGATGGCTGGCACGCTGTTGCTGCTTTGCGCTATGAGCGTCGCATTGCAGGAACCGGCTGCGCCGCAAAGTGCGTACCCCAAACAGCCGCCAGAGAGCCAGGCCCCGCCTCCCCAGCAATCCGTGCCCCCAGCTTCGCCGACGCAATCGGCTCCTGAGCAAGGTCCGGCGGCTTCGGCTCAGATTCCGTCGGAAGCGGAATCGCACGGTGCAGCCCCGCTGCGGGTGATGGTAGGCAAATCGCTACTCATCAACACCACCGAGAGGCTCAAGCGAGTCTCCGTGACCGACCCCGGGGTCGCAGACGCAATCGTGGTAACGCCCACGCAAATTTTGGTACACGGCCGATCAGCCGGTGAAGTTTCGCTGTTGATCTGGGATGAATTGGAGCGCTCCAGGAGCTTTGATCTGCGGGTCGATGTAGACGTCAGCGCCGCAGCCGAAGAAGAACGGCGAGTCTTCCCCGACGAGCAAATCACGGTCACTCCCTCGCGTTCGGCCATCGTGCTCTCCGGTCATGTCACTACCGAAGATATTGCCAAGCGGGCCGAGATGATCGCCGCCGCCTATTCGAAGAATGTGGTCAACGTGCTCACTTTCGGTCCGGTAGGCGCGCAGGAAATTCTGCTGGAAGTAAAGTTCGCCGAAGTGGATCGCAGCGCGGCGCTGCAGCTAGGTGTCAACTACTTCGCGCCCGGTACTGGGCATACCACAGGAACTTTAAGTACGGGTCAATTCGGAGGCACTAGCATCTCGACGACAACTGCCAGCACTACGACCACTGGTGGCACGACGACAACTTCCACTTCAGCCACACCCCCTAGCATCAACCTCAGCAATCCATTGAATCTGTTTCTCTTCCGCAGCGATATCAATTTTGGAGTGGTGGTTCAGGCGTTGCAGCAAAAGAACCTGTTGCAGATTCTCGCCGAACCCAACTTGATAGCCGTGAACGGCAAGGAAGCCAGCTTTCTGGCGGGAGGAGAATTTCCTTTTCCTATTGTGCAACCGGGGCAGGGATTCACCGCAGTGACCATCTCGTTCAAAGAATTCGGCGTCAGACTGCGCTTTACGCCGGTAATTATGCCCAATGGGAATATCCACCTGCGGGTGGTGCCAGAAGTTAGTGAGTTGGATTTCACTAACGGGCTTACTATTGCCGGCTTCAACATTCCGGCATTGAGCACCAGGCGCGCGGATACCGAATTTGAATTGCAGGATGGGCAGAGCTTCGTGATCGCCGGGTTGATGGACAATCGGCTAACTGAGATTGCCAACAAAATTCCCGGGCTCGGTGATATTCCGATTCTAGGCAATTTGTTCAAAAGCAAGAATTTGCAAAAGAGTAAAACGGAGCTGATGGTGTTGTGCACAGTTCATCGCATCTCGCCCAACAACCAGCCGCCCGCCGGGCCTAACGACCCGCAGCCGTTTCTGGATAAGGAAAAGTTTGATGGAAAGAAACCATCAGGAGCCAACAAATAAAAGCAATCCGCGGGACGAATCCGTGGTTTGATTAGCAGGGAAATCGCGGAGAAGTGGCAGCGTCATGCCTGAACTTTCAGTTGTAATCGTCGCACCAGACAATGAGCAGCGAGCTGTATTGCAGGTGCTGGTGGAAGGTACCAGCGTGGCTCGCGTAGTGCATACGCATGGCAATTTTCCGGTATCTACAGCCGACCCGCTGATGCACCGGATCCAAGTCACGAAGGCTGATGTAGTTCTGGTCGACATCCCTACAGACAATGCGATTCAGGCTTTACGCGGAATCGAGATAATCCATCAGGAAATCCCTGGGTTGGCGATATTCGCAATTGGCAGCATCTTGCAACCTCAGGTAATCGTCGGCGCCATGCGATCCGGGGCTCGCGAGTTTATCGAACGTCCTACCACCACCACCGATCTTTTGGAAGCATTTGTGCGACTGACCGCGATAAAGCGAAAAGTCAGCAAGGAAGGGTCAAGCGGCAAACTTTTCAGCGTTATCAATGCCAAAGGCGGCAATGGCGCCACCACCGTCGCCGTGAATCTCGCCTTGGCCTTGCAGGCCGCCCACGGCAATACGGCTCTGGTCGACATGGCACCGCTTGGACACGCGGCGCTGCATATGAATCTCAAGCCGCTGTTCAATGTCACGGATGCGATCCGCAACCTTCATCGCCTCGACAGTTCCCTGCTCGAAAGCTTCATGACCCGCCACAGCGGCGGATTGCAACTGCTCGCCGGTCCCAACGCCCCGGTAAGCGTGGAGCCTTCGACGGCTGATTTTGCGCGTTTGTGCGACATGCTGATGGGACAGTTCCGGTACGTCGTGGTTGACGCATCTACACGCATCGATCCGACATCGCGACTCATTTGCACTTTGTCCCAATCGGTGTTGATGGTGGTCAACGCCGATGTTACTTCCTTATGGAGCGCGGCCCGGGTGCACGAGTATCTGGCGGAAGCTGGCGACCGCGAAAAAATAAGTCTGGTGCTGAATCGTTTTCGCAAAATACCAGGCTTTAGCGAGTCCGACGCAGAAGCTGCCGCGGGTGTGAAATTACTGTGGAAGATCCCCAATCAATATTTTGCGGTATCGACGGCGATTGATCGCGGCGTGCCGGTGATGGCTCAAAACAATACAGAAATTGCGCGTGCTTTTGCCGGTCTGGCAGCGCGGCTCACAGAAAATGATTTAGACGTAAAGCGCAAAGCCTGGTCTTTGTTCAAGACGGTTTAGGGTTAAGACTTCATGGCGAATTTGCAAACCTTCGAAAGAACCGAATACCAGCAGGTAAAGGCGGATCTTCATCGCAAGATTCTCGATCGTCTTGATCTCGAGAAACTGGGCAGGACGCCCAGCGATGCCGCCCGCGACGAAGTTCTTCTCCTAATCCGAAATACCGTCAACAGCGAAGCCGTACCGCTCAGCTTCGCCGAACGGGAACGGCTTTCGCGGGAAATCCTGGACGAAATCTTCGGCCTGGGCCCGCTCGAACCTCTGCTCAAAGATCCCACGGTTTCGGATATTTTGGTCAACCGTTATGACCGCGTCTACGTAGAACGCGCCGGCAAGCTCGAACCTACCGGTTTGAGTTTCAAAGACGATTCGCATTTAATGCAGATCATTGACCGCATTGTGTCCCGGGTCGGACGCCGCGTCGATGAGTCGTCGCCCATGGTCGACGCGCGTCTTCCCGACGGCTCTCGTGTGAACGCCATTATTCCGCCTCTTGCTATTGATGGGCCCTGCCTTTCCATCCGCCGTTTTGGCCGCGATCCCATTACCGCGCGCAACATGATCGAAAACAAGACCCTGACCGAACCCATGCTGGAATTGCTCTCAGCCATGGTTAAAGGACGGCTCAACCTGCTGATCTCCGGTGGAACCGGCGCCGGCAAAACCACTCTGCTCAATGTGCTCTCCGGCTACATTCCAAATTCTGAGCGGGTGGTCACCATCGAGGACGCTGCTGAACTGCAAATGAAGCAGGAACACGTGGTGCGCCTGGAAACCCGTCCGCCGAACATCGAAGGCAAGGGCGCGGTGCGGCAGAGACAGTTAGTGATTAACAGTTTGCGTATGCGCCCGGATCGCATTGTGGTCGGCGAGGTGCGCGGTGAAGAAGCCTTCGACATGTTACAGGCCATGAACACCGGCCACGAGGGTTCGCTGACCACGGTTCACGCTAACGCGCATCGCGACGCCCTGGCCCGGCTGGAGAGCATGGTTTCTATGGCCAATCTTAATCTCCCTGAGCGGGCTATGCGGCAGCAGATCGCATCTGCGATACATGCCATAGTGCAAATCGCTCGTCTCTCTGACGGAACCCGCAAGGTGATTTCGGTTTCCGAGGTTACGGGCATGGAAGGCGAAGTCATCTCCATGCAGGATATTTTTGTCTTCGAGCGGACTGGAATCGATGAAAGCGGGAAAGTGAAGGGCAAGTTCCGCGCAACCGGCATCCGGCCTAAATTTGCCGAGCGTTTGGCCACCGGGGGTTGCCGCCTGCGGGCAGCACTGTTTGATTCTAGCGTGGAGGTCTAAGCACTCTCGAAGTCCGTCAACGGAAAATCATGCTAGCGATTATTGCCATACTGATTTTCGTGGTAGTCGCCCTGGGCGTTTTTGTGGTGGCCTCTCTAATGGACCAGCGCAGCTCCCAAGCCCGGATGCTGCGCGAACGTCTGGCAACTGTGCAGGAAGCCGCATCTCGCCAGCCCAGCGAAGAACTTGCTTTGCTGCGCGACGAGATGTTGAGCAAAATTCCGGCGATAGACAATTTACTTCGCCGCTCCTCGCGAATCTCGAATCTGCAGCCCTTCCTCGAACAGGCGGACCTCAAGATACGAGCGGGAAACATACTGGTTCTTTGCGTGGTCTCGGCGGTGACCATGGCCATCGTAGGGTTCATATTGGCGGGCTCTCTGCCGCCCAATCAGGCCTTATTGTTTGCCGCTGTTGGCCTTGTGATTGGCGGATTTTTTCCCTACTCGTACGCTTCATACCGCCGCAACAAGCGCTTCCAGAAGTTTGAGGAGTTGTTTCCCGAGGCCATCGATACCTTGGCCCGCGCGGTGCGTGCCGGACATGCTTTTACCACCGCCTTGGAGTTGATTGCCAACGAACTCTCCGAGCCCGTCGCATCCGAATTTCGCAAGCTCTTCGAAGAACAAAAATTCGGCCTGCCGGTCCGCGATGCTCT
The DNA here is from genome assembly GCA_963716405.1 of uncultured Acidobacteriota bacterium. Lineage (GTDB taxonomy): Bacteria > Acidobacteriota > Terriglobia > Terriglobales > Acidobacteriaceae > JABDBE01. The sequence goes on from CAVQTI010000002.1 coordinate 224,163, forward strand.
GATGAATCTTGCCGACCGCATGCCTCTGGTCGACGTAAAATTTTTCGTTACGGCGGTAATGCTCCAGCGCGAAACTGGTGGTAATCTAGCGGAAATCCTCGATAACCTTTCTTATGTGATCCGCGAACGATTCAAGATCATGCGACAGGTGCGGGTATACACGGCGCAGGGACGTCTCACTATGCTGCTTCTGATGGGATTACCTCCGGTAATCGTAGTAACGATGCTGATGACTAGCCCGGCCTTCATTCATCCGCTGTTTGCAGATCCCATCGGGCACGTTCTGGTCGTGGCCGGCATTGTGTTGCAGACTCTCGGTTATTTCGTGATTCGAAAGATCATTCAGATTCAGGTTTGATGCATGGCGCTTATTCTCACAATAGTGGTGTTTCTGACCATCGCCCTGGTCGTGTTTTCCTTCGGGGCGGCAGCGTATGCACCCTCGTCGCTGCTCGGCACACGCTTGCGGGCACTGGGCTGGCAACGCGCCAAAGCTCCCGAGAAGCCTGCACTCAAACAGCGTCTGGAACAGGCACTTGATCCCTTTAGCAAGGCAATTCCGCTCTCTCCCAGCGAAGTCTCGCGAGCCCGGCGTTGGCTCATCCAGGCTGGCTATCGCGAACCCCGTCACATGACGGTGTACGTGGGCAGCCGTCTGGCCATGGCGCTTCTGGGATTCATGCTTGTAGTCGCAACCAGCGCTTTCAATTCACCGGTTTTGCTGGTGAGCGTAACCGCCTTCGGTTTCTTTCTACCGCGATTCATGCTGAAGCGGATGATCAAGGCCCGCCAGCAGCGGATCAAGCTAGGGCTGCCGGATGCTTTGGATCTCACCGTGATTTGCGTCGAAGCCGGATTGGCTCTCGACCAGGCCCTGATGCGAGTTGGACAGGATTTGCATCACGCCCACGGCGAGCTGAGTGATGAGTTCCACATGGTAAATTTGGAGATGCGAGCCGGCAAGCCCCGCGCCGAGGCTTTGCGCAACCTGGTGGAGCGCACCGGGGTTGATGATATTCGTTCTCTGGTGGGCACCTTAATACAGACAGATCGCTTCGGTACCAGTGTCGCTCAGGCGTTGCGCGTACACTCGGATTCGTTGCGCACGGAGCGCCGGCAACGGGCGGAAGAACAAGCTGCCAAGACGACCATTAAAATGGTAATTCCCCTGGTTCTATTTGTCCTCCCCTCGATCATCTTTGTTACGCTCGGCCCAGCGATTATCGAGTTAATACGGACACTGGCGCCGGTTGCAGGGCACTGATACGCCGCGGACAATGTAGCGCCGCCGTCTCGGCGGCTGTTGTGGGGGTGTCCCGCCCGCACCGGCGAGGGCAGGATGCCGGGGCTACTAAGACCGAATTCGGGAGTTGTAATGTTGTTAGCGGTATCCACGGGATACGCATTCAATCGGACGCGCAATGCCTATCTGGCCACTCGCTTGTCCATGGCCGCAACCCATTGGTCGCGGCTTCGCGGACTGATGGGCAAAGATGCCGCCAGTTTCCCCTCCGGTGATGGACTCTGGATTATTCCTTCACGCGGTGTGCATACCCTCGCCATGAGATTCCCCATCGACGTCCTCTACCTCGATAGTGACAAACATGTAGTTCATGTAGAGGAGAATTTGAAACCTTGGCGCGTAGCGAAAGTGAGCCTGCAGACCGCGTCGGTTTTGGAGTTGCCCGGTAACACTTTGAAATCGAGCGGAACCGTGGTCGGCGATGAAATCGAGATCGCACTGAGCTTAAGCACGAAGAGACAGCCATCGGAGGCATCCACGGCGTGAACGACGAGCTTAAACTTTTAGTCGAGTGGTCGTCGCCGTGGCAGGAGTTCCTCACCGCCATTCGACCCGCTCTTGGCCGTTCTCCGGAACCTTTGGATGGCGAAGCACCGACCGGCCTGGTTCCCTATCGTGGAATGTTCGCTTCCTGGATCGTGGAAGGCGCATTGTTTGCATTGGCGATCATGTTGAGTCAAACAATCGGCAGGCTGGGACCTTCTGAAACACCGGCCTTGCCGAAGTACGACGTTATTTACTTTTCCGGCGAGGAACTGCCCCGAACAGAAGATGCGGGCGGCGCGCAAGCCGGCCGATCGGGCCACGCCGGAGGCCACGAGGCTCATCACCGAACTCAGACCATCCGGGTGGCACGTGGCGAATCCCTGCGCGACAAAGTTGTGGATGCTCCTAAGCTGAAACTGCCGCAGTCAGATTCGGCTGTCGCCAATCTGCTGGCGTTTAAACCGATCCCCGGGGTTGCACCTGCTGAAGGCCTGAAATCCTCGCTACGCGCGCCGGCGATCACGCAAGCCGCGATTGCCCCCACACCAGACGTTCGTAATGACAATGCCCAGCGCGCGCCGGTGTTGAACGCCAACATCATCCCACCAACGCCCGAGGCGCAACGCGACAAGATGCGGCCCGCGGTTGCCTTGAACGCCGCCATTGTTCCTCCCAGTCCCAGCGCGCCGCGGCGGGATATTTTCGTTCCCGTAGCCGGTTCGCAAGCTGTCAGCGTAATTCCGCCTCCGGTGTCCGCGCCGGAGCAGGTCACCAACCAGCATGCGCGGCTCACTCTTCCAGCACAATCGGTGATTGCGCCTCCGCCCACGCAGATTGCGCGCGAGATCAATCCTAGAGGGCCGGGATTTGGCGAGGGCGCCTTGCAAACTCAGGTAGTGCCGCCTCCAGCTTCCATGGCAGACTCTTCTACCGCACACCACTCGTTCAACGGCATAGGCAACGCTGCTGTGGTGCCGCCCCCAGTTCAGCTGAACGGCGCTGCGATCGGAACTCGCGCCGTCGCCGGTTTGGGCAATGCAAATGTTGTTCCGCCGCCAGTTCAGGTAGGCGGCGGCTCGCTCCACCGTGGCACGATAACTGGCCTTGGAGGCGGAGTATCAGCCGTGCCTCCACCCCCGTCAATGTCGAGTGATTCACTCTCGGGTTCGGGTCGAGGAAATCGCGGCGCTGGCTTGGGCGGGCCGATGGACGCAGGCTCGGTGACCGCGCCTCCGAGTAATAGCGGAGGCAGCGGCAAAGGAACCGGGATCGTGGTTTCCAGTCAACCGGGATCAAAGATCGGTTTACCCGGTAACGCGGGAACCGGCTCGCTTGCCATGTCGCCATCGGGAGGAGATAAACCTGGCCTTGGCGGATCAGGCGGCGGTGCAGGCATTGGCCGCGGCGCCGGGCCGGGCAGCGGTCTATCCGGCGAAGGCACCGGCGCGGCCAAAGAGGGCGCCGGCCGGGGATCTGAAACCATGGCACGTGGCGGAATTTCTCCCTACCCGGGTCCCGGCGGCGCCGGCAACGGGACCACTGGTAAGCCAGCCATGTCGGGCGTCTCCGTCAGTGGAGGCAGCAACATTGTCACTTTGCCAAGTTTTGCGGGCGAGGGAGCCGGGCCCAACGTTGCCAACCGATCGTCCTCCGGTAAGGATCACGAGGGACCGGGCATTACCGTCGTCGGCAGCGCGCGTTCCGGCGGCGCATTCAACTTCTACGGCAAGCTGATCGGAGACAAGAACTACACAATTTATATCGATACAGTGTTAGGAACAGCGGTCATGCAGTACGCGGACCCAGCGTCTGCGACGCATCCTTACGCCGAAGATCTGGTTGCTCCGCAACCCATGCGTTCTGACTTGCCGGCTAATTTGAAGCCGTCGCGGCTGGTGATTGCCTGCATCCTCGATCGCTCGGGATCATTACGAAATCTGCAGGTGTTGGAACCCGGGCGGGCTGATATGACCACAAAAGTTCTGGCGGCGTTAACCGGTTGGAAATTCCGTCCCGTATTTCGCGGCGACCAACCGGTAGAAGTGAACGCAATCCTCGGATTCGATATCGACACCCGCTGATCCCCCGTTTTCATCCGCTGATCTGTGAAGACCTTGCCCCGTCGCACTGTGTTCACCAGTGCAGCCCATTCTTCCGGACAAAGCGAAGCGGCCATCAGTCCCCCCTCGGCTTTGCGAGTTAAACTGATGACCGCTTGGTTTTACTGCTAGTGTTTTCGTTCTTAGATTGCGGAGAAGCTGGCTAAGTCAACGAACTCTTCTACGGTAGTGTTCGACCCGACCTTACCTATATCGATTTGAAATTGAAAGCCCACCCCACTCGACCATCCATGAGGCAGATGGCCAGCCGGATACTTCGCGTTTACCGGGTGCACAGTTCCATTAACCGTCACGCTGTCGTAATACATGCAAGGCATGCCATCGCATCGGTTCGTGTCTCCGGATACGCGGTGAGCGTCCCACCGCACTTCGGACCATTGATTCGCCGGCAGCGAGCATCCAACTCCGGTATTCATCCAGTGCACATGGAGTTGGTCGAAGACTTGCCAAAGTTTATTGACCTGATTGCACTGCGTTCCGAACATGAATTCAATCCCGGTCGAACTGGAAAAGTCATATTGATCGAACTCGAACGATCCTGCCGCTGAAGCGGACGCCGTGGGGTAAACCCAAAAAGTCATACTGAAAGAGGTAGCGGAGTCGTCGGCGCCAGCCTTGTAGCTCCACAACGCATTAGTGTAGCTCGGACCGGCGATCAAAAACTCCATGGCGTGCCCGTCCTTGGACGGGCTGGTATGGTTAACGGTTTGTGAGACTTTTGTTGGGCGTCCGCTTCCTCCGGGATTGCAACTCGGCAAAACACAAACTGGCTTCCATCCACTCATCGAGTCATCGACATCATATGAAGTAACCTGTTGATCGTTAGGCGTCTGAGCTAACGACAACGCGGAAAATAGCAGGCCGAGGTAGAATCCAACGAGAACTTTTTGCACGATCTTCATGTATATCGTCTCCGAAATCTTGCCGAGGAATTTTGAAGCGGTCATGCTTGAAAGCAAACTACAGGATTCGCTGTATGCCCCCTAGATGTCAGAAGTACATTACTGAAGTTTCTGGAAACGAAATTTGCTACCGTATTGGGACGAACGGACAATTCTCCGATTAAGTTATTTAAAGAGTGTAATTTTGTCGGACGAAGTTCGAGTTGAGCTGATTTACGCGGGAATTGTGACGTTCCGGATGGGAAGAAATTTTATTATCCCTGCAATTTTTTCTTGTGCAGGGCGAAATCTGCAGGCGATCATCCGATCTTGACGCAGCCGCCCGGTTAACTGTATTGATTCTTTTCCACAGCAGACTTGATTTTCACACTTGAAGCTGGGGATTCCCTGAGCTCTGGACCCAATTCTTATGAGTTTTTGATGGAGGCCGGGCCTTCGCCCGGCTGAACGGACGCGACGCCCGTCTTCTATTAGAGCGATTACGACTTCAAGTACCAGGGCACATTGATAATGCTGATGCGCTGATCGCCATTGAGCAGCAGAAGGGCTGTCAGCACTTCTCCACGCTGGTTGTGCAAGAAATAATGGTACCAGTGCCGTTCCACCATGCTCGGGATAACCACCGCAACCGAACGGTCTTTATTCTCCTTCTCGACTTTCAATACATAGTCCACGATCGGGTGCAAAACCAGCCGGTAGGGTGAGGGCAACGTCACCAGCTTTGGAACTTGCGCCCCGCTCGGTTCGCCCTCCGCCCATTGCCATGTAGGCTGGTCGTCATCCGCATCGCAAGCCACGTGCACTGCCTGCACATCCGGAGAGAGCGTCATGGCGTAGCGCATTGCTTTGGCGGTCGCCGCGTTCCATTGGTCAACGGGAACAATCACAATTGGGGGCGTCAGATTTTTCGCACTCAACACCATTCCATTCTTCAGCGCCAGTTCCTCCGACACCCTCAGATAATGCTGCCGCACCCTCGTCATGAACAGCAGCAGCGCAGGAATAAGCAACACAACCACCCAGGCCCCGGCTGCAAACTTGGCCACCACGATAATCAGCATCGTGATTCCGGTTGCCACAGCGCCGACGCCGTTGATCAGGATGTTGTGTATTGCTTTTCCCTTCGCGGTGCGTCGCCAGTGCCCGACCATTCCCGCCTGCGATAACGTAAAGGCCAAAAACGCGCCCACCGCAAACAAAGGAATCAACCGGTCTGTCACTCCTCCAAATAAGATCAGCAGCAAGCCGGCTAAAATCGCCAGAGTCACAATGCCCTGCGAATAAACCAATCGCCTCCCGCGTAAAGTCAACGAATGCGGAAGATAATTATCGCGAGCCACCATCCGGCACAACCGCGGAAAATCGGCAAAGGATGTATTGGCAGACAGACAGAGCACCAACAACACCGAAAACATTGTGATGTCGTAGAAAATTCCTTTTCCCGCCACCGCGGCAGTCAGCATCGAAAGCACGCTCTGATAGCCAGGCTGCCCCGGATCCGTCGCCGTAATTTCGTAACACCGAACCAGGAAAGCAATTCCGCCGAGCAAAACAATCAAAATTGCGATGATCGCTGTCAACGTAGCGCGCGCTGCCGGAACCACTGGCTCCTTGAATGCCTGCACCCCGTTGCTGACCGCTTCAACTCCGGTCAGTGCCGTGCAGCCGCTGGCAAAAGCCTTCACAAGAATCCAGGCACCGACTGCTTCCATCGCCATGGTCGCGTGGTGTGGCACTGCTACCACCGGCGTGGGATGTCCGCCTGACGCGACAACCTTATAAAGTCCAATGACTATTACCAATCCAAGCGTTCCGACAAATAAATACGTGGGAGCCACGAAGGCCGACCCCGCTTCCCTCAGGCCCCGCAAATTGACGATTGTCAATATAATCAGCACTGCCAGGCACATCGCCAGAGTGTGCGGCAGCAGCCGCGGCACGGCGGAAACCAACGCTCCAATTCCCGCCGAGATTCCCACCGCGACATTCAGCAGGTAATCGATCATCAGCGCCGCAGCGGCCAGCAATCCCGCACCCTCGCCCAGGTTTTCCTTCGCCACCGTGTACGAACCGCCGCCTTGGGGATATGCCGCAATTGTCTGCCGGTAGCTAAAATAAACAATGATGAGCAGCACGATCACCGCGCCGGTCAACGGAACAATGTAGCGAACCCCCAGCAAACCTAGTGGTAAGAGAATTGTCAGCGCCGCTTCAGGCCCGTATGCCGCCGAACTTAAGGCGTCCAATCCAAATATAGGGATCCCTTGCACAGGAGAAATACGCTCACCCTTGTCTTCCCAAGAAGCGAGCGGCCGCCCGAATAAAACGTCAATCCATCCCATGTCGCCTCACAAGTCCATTAAGAGCCACCAGCGACTCTAACAAAAGAGGGCAGCAACTGTTGTGGTTTCTTCGAGCGTGGTCGCTCGTCGTGTTAGCGTTACACTGACGCTTGGGATGGCTGCTGCGTCAGCTGCGAATGCTAAACGATGAAAATCTGCAAGACGATCAACGAAATGCGCTGGGCCGGGCGAGAGGCGCGGCGTGCGGGAAAGCGTCTAGGTTTTATCCCCACTATGGGTGCACTGCACGAAGGCCACTTATCGCTGGTGCGTGCGGCGAAATCAGCGTGCGATGTGGTCGCGGTTTCTATATTTGTGAACCCGCTGCAATTCGGTCCTACGGAAGATCTGGCCAAGTACCCGCGAACTTTTGAACGTGATAGCGGATTGCTAGAGAACGAGGCTGTCGATTTTATCTTCGCCCCCACTCCAGCAGAAATGTATCCCGCCGGAGCCGTAACCTATGTCACGGTCGAAGGCTTGAGCGACAAATTGTGCGGCAGGTCCCGTCCCGGACACTTTCGTGGCGTGACCACAGTTGTTGCCAAGCTATTTCACATCGTGGAGCCGGACGCAGCTTTTTTTGGTCAAAAAGACGCAGCTCAGTCGACGATCATTCGCCGCATGGTGCAGGATCTGAATCTTCCCATCGAGATCGTGGTCTGCCCCATCGTGCGTGAACCCGATGGTCTCGCGATGAGCTCACGCAATGCCTATCTCACGCCGCAAGAGCGCAAATCCGCCCTGGTACTGCATCGCTCGCTGACGGAGATAAAGAATCGGTTCGATCTCGGCGAGCGTAGCACCGCCAAGCTGATTGCAGCCGGGAAGCAACTGCTATCCCGCGAAGCCGGCGTGCGTCTCGATTATTTGGAAATTGTCGATCCATCTACGCTCGACCCGGTGACACTGCTCCATAGGCCCGCGCTGGTTGCCGTAGCCGCAATCGTAGGAAATACCCGCCTGATCGACAACATCGTCCTACCAGTGTAGGCGCGGGCATCATCGCCCGTGTTTTTAGCACTAAGAAGCGACGGGCAAGTTTCGACTCTTCGTCCCCGAAACGAACTCGTTCCCTGCAATCAGGTATCGCAGCGGAAGCGCGGCTGCCTTGGTAATCCCGATTCGCGCGGTCGTCAAGACATGCGGAACGCGGTATCCATCGTCCGCGATAAAGAGGTCAGATCGAGCGCTGGTCAGGTCTTTCCCGTTGTCCCTTTCGCGAGTGATGGCGAACGCCTCGGCCAACCGTCCGGGTCCGCTAGTCAACTTTCGCAGGTCGCGAGTTGAGTTTATGGTTACATTCCGAGACCGAGCCATTTCCTCCACGCCAGCCAAAGGTTCCAGCGCGCGGAAGAGAATGCCGCCTGCGACGCCATCAGGCAGACACGACACATTCAAACAATAATGATTGCCGTAGATGAAATAAACGTAAGCGTATCCGGGAGGCCCGAACAGCACGGCATTTCGCATGGTACGTCCGGCAAATGAATGCGCCGCAGGGTCGTCTTCGCCCAGGTAAGCCTCCACTTCCACAATGCGGGCGGCGAGCAACTGACTTCGTTCTCTCCGCACCAGCACTTTGCCAAGTAATTTACGGCATACGCGCCGCGGATCGCGATCGTAGAACTCGCGTGGCAGTGATTTCTGAAACCGGGTAATGGCGCCACTCAAAATGAATGTCCTTTTGTGTCTGTGCTAGGCGGCGCCTTTTGCCGCACTCTTTAGATAAGTGAGCACTTCTTCGGCATGTCCTTCCGGCTTCACTTTGTGGAAGATGTTTTTGATATTTCCATCGGGCCCGATAATGAACGTCGTCCGCGCCACGCCCATCACTTTCTTACCGTACATGTTCTTTTCCTGGATCACGCCGTAAGCATTGGAAACTTTCTTGTCAGCGTCGCCCAGCAGCGTAAATGGCAGGTCGAACTTGTCTTCAAATTTCTTCAGCGCTTTGGGTTCATCCGGCGAAACCCCCAGAACCACGGCGCCGCTCTTTTCAGTCTTCTTGTGGGAATCGCGGAACTCGCAGGCTTCAATGGTGCATCCTGGCGTGTCGGCCCGAGGGTAGAAATAAAGCACGACCCACTTTCCGCGAAAATCCTTCAGCGAGACTGGCTCGGCATTCTGATCGGGCAAAGTAAACTCCGGGGCTTTATCATTGATATTGATATTCATGACCACCTCTCCTTTTCCATCAAGTTCTCGATCAACGTTATACCGCACCGCGCGGTGGCGCGTCATCTTCAGCATTTGCGCTTTGCTCATTTCCCTTCAAACTGCGCTCACACAAACCTTGCCCGCGCCGAGCAGTCGTCCCAAGACCAGCAAAGGCCCGCGCGCCCTGGGGTTGCTCGAACTGCCGCCGAAGGGCAAAGCCCACTTGATTCCGATCACTATCCTTATTGACGGAAAATATTACGACGCGAGTGCCTACAAGGCCGCGCCCGTGCCCATGGCGCTGTGGAGCGACACCGTCTATGAAGCCGTGCGCACCGGGGTTTCACTCGGACTGTTTACCGTGACCGGGGCGCTGCAAGCCAAAGATCCAAACAATGGCATGGAATGGATAGCCGAAGGCACTTGGCAGACGGCCAGCGAAGTTAAGGCCAAGGCTGTGAAAAAGTCTGTGCCTTCGATCCCGCGCGGTATGAGTGATGATGAAGGTCCTCCGGTGCTGCTGCGCCGCAGTACGGAAAAACCCAAACCGGCGGAGTCTCCAACTGCGCCTACGACGACTGCTCAACCCCAGCCCGGGGCGCCTGCCGCGGCCCCACCAGCGACACCTTCATCTCCCGCGCCTGCAGTTCCGTCGCCGCAACCGGCAGCGGAAGACCAGTCCCCAGAGGATAAGGACCGCCCTGCACTGAAGCGAGGCAAGGCTGGCGCCGCGTCGGCTGAAGAGGCTCAGAAGAAAGCGGCAGCGGACACCTCCGCAAAAACGGCTGGCCATGCGGCACTTACTCCAGCCAACGCTTCGCCTGCCTCAGCGTTGCAATCTGGTGCGCAGGCGGCGAACCAGATCCAGTTAGTGCCCGCCATTTCAGACTCGAACGGATCCGATTCCTTGCCTTACACCTACAGCATGAAGCCCGAAGAGGAGCAACAATTCCGCAAGAAAATGTTAGCCATAGCGGCCGACGAAATTCGCGCCCGGGCCACTGCGATTGGTGCGGCAAGCACAAGCAGCCCCCAACCCACGCACGCTACTGTACAGCACCGCAAAGCTGCAGCCGCAAAGCCACTGCAACCTACATTTGAAGACGTTCAACTGCGAGTTTTTGACCTCGCGGATATCAACGAGCCCGAACTGGTGCTGACAGCAAACGCCCGTATGCCAAACCCATCGCGCAAGGGCGAAGGTGCAAGCCCCGATTCGCAATATAAAGATCTGCAATACATGATCACGTTAGTGGTTCGCGAAGATGTGAATGGGGATCTACATAAGTCACTGGCGAATGTGACTGACACCCAGCACCTGGATGTAATCCCGCGGCTAGAACTGATTGATGCTGTCGATGTCGATGGCGACGGCCGAGCCGAACTCCTCTTTCGCCAGGTCTCGGACGCCGGCAGCGCCTTCGTGATCTATCGTGTAATCGGAGACCGGCTCTACCCGCTATTCCAAGGCACGCCCCAATAGCAAGCCAGCCACGAGATTGGTCATGGCTTGCGATTTTGTTCTTCCGCCGCAGAAGCTTCTGGATAAATCTTGATCCAGTGATTTCTTACCTCCGGACTTACTTTGCGGCCATTCCAGCTAAAAACGATGAGGTTCGTCTGTTGCTTCGGCATGTGACAGTCAATGCAATTACTCGAGATTGGGCGCTTCATTTTAGGATGGCTCCCGGTTTTATGGCAGCTCAAGCAATGTTGGGAGAATGCAACTGCATCGTTCTGGGTCAGGTGAACATCGTGGCAAGTCAGGCAAGTCATCGTTGATGATTGGAAGCAGCGGCTTTTCTTGAGCAGTTCGACCTGGCTTCCGTGGACATCTACCGCCTCGTCCGGTGCGAGTTGCGGCAATTCAAGGTACTTGTCCAGAGGTTCGCCGGGAATATAAGAAAACGTCGGTAACAGTGGCACGCCATGCCCCGCGTGGCACCAGGCGCAAAGATCCATCTGCCGTTCGCGCGAGAATCGCGCGGGATTGAGAATGGCAGGGTCCGATGCGACGTTGGCCGCTTTCGAGGCGTAACGCTGGGCGTGCGCGCGGCCTGGTCCGTGACACTTTTCGCAGGTAATGCCTGCCACAAATCCGGTTTGGCGGTAACGATTGGGAGGCGGTGCGAGCGACTCGAAGTAGGTTCCATGGCATTCAAGGCAACGTGGAATCACTGGCCGATCAAAATAGGCAATGCCGTCGCGATACCCGGGGCTGTTCACCCATCCAACTTCCTTCCAGTAAGACACGGGCAACTGAAAGAGCAGATCGCCTTTCCAGAACAAAAAACTCTGCCCCTTGCCTCCCGATCCAACCACCAGGCCGAAACGCTCGCTGCGGAAACTTATATATGGCTGCTCTCCCTGGACGGCTGTCTGAAAAAAATCATCATGCTTTGCCTCCATCCGGAAAAATAGATTGGGATTAGAAGTCTTGAGAACGTTAGCGTCCGGGCTGAAGCTGCCGAGAATGGAATTTCTGTCTGGAAGCCGCGATGTTAGATAGTGAGCGGTTTGGTGAAAGCTTTCGACTTTGTCCTGATGGCAGCTGCGACACGCATCATCGCCGACATAATTTTCCCTGGGGCTGGGCTTCGATGACGAGTTCGATGGGGTCGGGTGAGAAATATTGCTCTGGGCCGCAACTTCCATCGCTACGAGGAAACTCACAATCGCAAGCACTTTAGGTTTGCAGTTCATTCCCGGTGGCGACGCGCGAGAGGATAACTTTATTCTCACCTTGGATGATCATAATCTGCGCAGGCAGGAGAAAAACTTTGATTGTTTCTCAGATTTTGCTGGCAATATACAGTACTTATGGAGTTCAGATTTTTCCTCAATGGAAAAAACCCCCGAACGAGCCATTTACTTCTGTGTGGCAACCAATTGCCCGTTCTCAACGTGGATATCGCCAACATCATCCGGCAGCTTCAAACGATCGCGTTGTTCCGAAAGTTTCTTCTGCAGTGCGCCGCTCACCAGCGATACCGGAACATTCAAATCTCCGACTTTGAATTCGGTGGGATCGAAAGTCGCATAGCCGTCTTTCGAGCCAAGGTGTCCGGCGAGGGTAACGTACACACCCTTCCCGCCAATCTGGGTTACAAACTGTCCGCGAGCGAGGTCTCCATCGAAGTTAACCTTGTAGTCCTTTACCTCAGGCTGGCCTTCGCCGATAGCCGCATCCGGTGAAGACGGCACGGTCGTGGGCAGAGTTGGACTGCCTTGCATCGCCTGCGCAGCATTCATTGCGGCCGATGCAGGAATGTTTGCGGGAAGCGCGGCCGCAGCCTGCGCCAGCGCTGCAGTGATTTCGTCGGAACTGAATCGCACCTGGGCTGGAGCGTCGCCAGGATTCTTGGGCTGTTCCAGTTGCTCAAGTTTGTTCTCGAGCGATTGAACATTAGCGGCCGCCGCAGCGGGCGACTGCACCGGCGCGACCGGCTGCGGTTTCTTTAAGACCAGAATTATGGCTATTAAAGACGCGGCCAGCGTGGCGATGCTGATGATGCGGTCAAGCTTCCATTTCATGCAGTTATCCCCCGCGAACACTCAGGCTCTATGTTAGCGGGGGAAGGAACCCTGCATCACATGACGGAAGGCACTGGTCCCAGGGTTACCAGCGACATGCGCGGCCTCAACGTTTTGGCGGTATTTTGGCGGCTGGGTGCACCCAATGCCGAAGCAACCCTATTCAATCACAAGTAGTTGGCGTGTAAGGTTACAATTTAGTCTTGCCGATTCTCCAGAACCTCCGCATCACCCTGGAAATGATCAAGTGGGAGCACTCCATCTTCATGCTTCCGTTTGCTTTGTGCGGAGCCATGCTGGCGGCGAACGGTCTGCCCAGCGCACACGCGTTGGCCTGGATCATTGTTGCCATGGTGACTGCTCGATCGGCCGCCATGGCGTTCAACCGGTATGCCGACGCTTCGATTGACGCTGCCAATCCCACGAACCCAGACGCGCGCTCTTCCGACAGGAACGCTCACTCCCGGTTTTGTAATCACGTTCGTGCTGGTCTCCTGCGCACTGTTCGTTTTCGCCGCGTCGCAGCTCAACCGGTTGTCATTTATTCTTTCGCCGTTCGCACTGGCGGTGGTTTTGCTCTACTCCTACACGAAGCGATTCACACGCTGGTCACATTTAGTTTTGGGATTTGCCATGGGGATCGCGCCATCGGCTGCGTGGATCGCCGTTCGCGGGTCGCTCGACCCGCGCATCCTACTGCTGACCGCCGCTGTCACCTTCTGGGGCGGAGGCTTCGACGTGCTCTACGCCTGCCAGGATTTCGAATTCGACCAACAGGCCGGGCTGCACTCCATTCCGCGTTATTGCGGCATCGGCAAATCACTTTGGATTTCCCGAATCTTCCATTTGATCATGCTGCTGCTGCTGATCAGCCTGGTTGTAGTCTTCGGACTTGGGCAAGCTGGCGATGGTGGGAGTCGTAGTCGTGGCACTGCTCTTGAGTTATGAACACTCGCTGGTTTCACCTCACGACCTGTCAAAGCTCAACGCGGCATTCTTCACCATGAACGGCGTCATCTCGGTAGTGTTCTTCTTCTTCGTCGCCGGAGATCTCTTATTGCGCAAGTGATTCTCCGACCAAAAGATATCTTCGCGGGTATGCCCTAACTTCATAACCACAAGAAACAGGCGTCCGTCCAAAGCCTTCCTTTGCATACCGCAGCCTGCCCTGCGCGAAGCCGAGGATGTCCATCGTGGTGAGCCATTGACACCGAACTCGTAGGGCTGAATAATTAGGAATCCATCTAATTAAACATGCATCTAATTATCTCGTGAGTAGCAATAAAGCATTCAAGGCGCTGGCCGACCCAACTCGCCGGGAGATCCTCGGCCTTCTCCGCCAAGGCGAAATGACGGCGGGAGATCTCGCCGAAAAATTCGACATGACCAAGCCTTCCATGTCGCATCACTTTGCGGTATTGAAGGACGCCGATCTCCTCACCAGCCGCCGCGAAGGGCAGCAGATCTGGTATGGCCTGAACACAACCGTAGTGCAGGATCTCATGGCCTGGGCCATGGACTTAATCGGTGACGACGGAATCGGCACCCACAAAAAGCGCCGAGGTAAAGAACCCGGAGGTAAACAACCATGACACGCAAATATTATTTCATCGGGATAGTGCTAACCGCGGCCGTCTTCGTGGCAATCCTGATCGCCTATCCCCAGCTTCCGAACCAGGTCCCGACGCACTGGAACATGCAAGGCCAGGCCAACGATTACAGTGCCAAGTGGACGCTTTTCTTGATCGGCCCCGGCTTGATGGCTGGGATTCTGCTGCTGTTCACCTTTCTGCCCTGGCTGTCCCCGAAACACTGGGAGGTAGACACCTTCCGATCCACCTACCTGTACATCATGGTGGTTCTAGTCAGCATGCTGGCTTATTTCACGGGGGTAAGCCTATGGGTCGCCCTTGGCTACGCCGCAAATGTCGACCGGGCCATCGTCGGTGGGATTTGCCTGTTGTTTGCTCTCCTCGGCAACGTCATGGGGAAGGTACGCCGCAATTTCTACATCGGGGTCAGAACTCCCTGGGCGTTAGCCAACGAGCGGGTGTGGAATGCCACCCACCGGTTTGCGGCAAAGACTTTCGTTCTAGGCGGCGTGACTGGCTTGGCTCTCACCGCAATCGGGGTGAAGGGCTGGCTGCCATTTGCCGCCCTGATGGCCAGCGCGCTTGTCCCAGTTGTGTATTCGCTAGTCGTCTACAAGCAACTCGAACGCCGCGGCGAATTGTAAGAGTGGGATCTATATCACCACTGTGACTTCCGGCACTTTTGTGCGGTATGATCAAAACAATGTCCAGCGCGCCCCCATATCAGAGCCATGCTTCTCAGAGTCACGCCTTTCAGAGCGACGACCCGAGGCTATATCTCGTCCAGGAGAAAGTTGTGGCTGGCCAGCGTCTCAGCGCGGACGACGCGCTTGCGCTTTATCGTCGCCGGCGACATTCTTGCGGTCGGATGGCTGGCGAATTCCGTACGCGAGCGCATGCATGGCGACAAGACCTACTTCAACGTCAATCGCCACATTAATCCCACAAATGTTTGCGTGGCCGCTTGCCGGCTGTGCGCCTTTGGCCGAAAAAAAGACACTCCCGGCGCTTACACCATGGCGCTCGAAGAGGCTTTCCAAACCGCGGCCTCAGGCTACAGCGAAGCAGTTACAGAATTCCACATCGTCGGCGGCTTGCATCCCGATCTTGCCATTTCAATATTTCCTCGATCTTGATCTCTGGCCTCAAGCAGCGCTTTCCGCAGGTGCACTTGAAGGCGTTCACTATGGTCGAGGTCGCCTATCTGGCGAAGCGTGCGAAGCTCTCCATTCGCGAGACGCTGGAGCAATTGAAGGCTGCCGGGGTGGATTCACTGCCCGGCGGAGGAGCTGAGATTTTCGCTGATCGGGTTCGTCACATCATTTGTGACCACAAAATCGATGGCGATCAGTGGCTGGAAACTGCGCAGGCTCGCGCATCAGATCGGGCTGAAATCCAATGCGACCATGCTCTACGGCCACGTGGAAAACGACGAAGACCGCGTCGATCATCTGTTGAAACTGCGCGCCCTGCAGGATGAAACCGGCGGCTTTCAAACTTTTATTCCGCTGGCATTTCATCCCGAGAACACGCCGCTGCAGCATCTGCCCAAGACCACGCGGCATGCTCGACATCAAGCAGATCGCTGTGAGCCGCCTGGTGCTCGACAACTTTCCCCACATCAAAGCCTACTGGCAGATGATGACGCGCGAAGATTGCGCAGATCGCGTTGCGCTTCGGCGCCGACGACATTGACGGCACCGTGATCGAAGAAAAGATCTACCACGATGCCGGGCGCGACCACTCCGCAGGGAATGCGCCGTGCAGGAACTGGTGCGCCTGATCCGCGAAGCCGGACGCGAACCCATCGAGCGCGACACTTTGTATCGTCCTGTGATTCGTACGGAAACGTCGGTCACAGTTGCCGTATAAATACGCGCCGAGCTACTGAAAAAATTCCCCCATGTCAGTCGCGGTTGCGGCATCCCCGGGGAGATCAGTCACGCCAAGTGCCTTCAGGCATAAACGCATCGTGCTCGGATGCTGGTAGACAGTTGTGGATTGATAGCCCACTTTGCTCTTCGAACTCACGATGATTGCTGGAACGTGGCCACCGCCGTTAGCGAGGTCCGTGATGTCGCCTTCATCGAAAACGATAATCATGACCGCATCCTGAAAAGCCGGGCTCTTGATCACCGGGTCGATGTTGGTTTGCAACCAGTTATCTGCCGCCGCGAGCTTTTGCAAATCAGTGCAGGTCGACAATCCCGCAGGACAATCGTGCGCGTCATCACTCAGGTTAGGAGCGATGAACGCATAGTCAGGAACTGTGTTGTTGGCGATGTCGGTAGCAAGTTGACTGAACGGTACGATGTTGGCAGCTTGCGTAGAGCTATTGATCACGTCTGAAAAATAGGTAAACGGATTATGGCGCTTGGCATATTCGCCGCTGTCGGTTCCGAGATAGCCAATCGCAGGCAGCGACTCAGCGTAACTCTTCCAGGTCTTCCCAGCCGCGATCAGTGCTCGGACAACGTTATCTTGTGTCACCGGGCCAGGAAAATTGTCGCCCTCCGTGCCGGTAATTGAAAGGCCTTCTCCAGCAGTCAATTCGAAGTAATTGGGAAGAGAAGGATGGGCGTCGGCATAATACTGAGTCGCCAGACCGTAGGAAGTCGCCAATCCGTTGAAGTAAGGCATGCTGGTATTGCCGATCACGTCTCCATAGCTATGATTTTCTTCCACCACTACAAAGACATGGGCAAACGCCGGGACGGTGCTGGCTCCGCTGCTGGGAGGAGTTCCGCTTGCGGTAGTGGCCGGCGCTGAACCTCCGCCGCAGGCAGCCTCGCTGAGTGCAAGAACAAATAACAGGAAAAATGATGTGAAGAATTTCATCGTATTAAACTCGCAAACGATTTAATTAGAATCGCAGGCGGTGCCTGCCGTTGCATTGAACTCACCCCCGGTCTTTTTCATCGCACATACAGGTTTCGATGTATAACTGTGCGTCGTCGTAGAAATTAAAAAACGTTTTTGCTCGTGCAAATTGTGTTTGCCGCCTACGACGCGGGTGTAGAATCAGGCGTGTAAGGAACCGGAATTCTTCACGGAATCTCTTTCGTGATCCGAGGCCTGAGAATGAATGTTCATATCAGCTATAAAGACCGTAAAACCCCCGACATTGAAAAAGAAATCAACCACCTGGTGGACAAGCTGCGCAAGCGGCTGCAGGTGTTCCGGCCGGAATTGGTGCATTTGCGCGGGGTGGTAGAACAGAGTTCGGCGCGTGAGGGAATAACTGTATCCCTGAACCTGCGTCTGCCGTCCGGACAGATGGCTGCGCAGAAATCTGCTTCGAACGCCTCCTCGGCTGTGAAGGTTGCATTCGATGACCTGCTGCAGCAGATCAGCAAACATAAGGATCTACTGCGCAATTCGCATAAGTGGCAGCGCCGCCGAGTAGCGGATTTCCGCCCTCAGTCACAGGTCGCTTTCGAAGATACTGTAGCCGCTATACACGTGCCCATGGCCTCATCCGATGACATTCGCTCTTATGTGAATGCCAGCCTCGGACGGCTGGAACGCTTCGTCGAGCGCGAGCTCTATTTCCGCGAAACTGCCGAGGAGATCACGGTAGATTTCGTCAGCAAAGAAGAAGTCATCGACGAAGCCATTGCGCGCGCATTGAGCGACGGAGCGACTGGCGGCGAGAAGCCCGAAAGCATCGCGTTAGAGCCTTGGCTATACCGGTTGGCGCTGCGAGCCATCGATGATCTTTCGGCCCGCAGTCCGGAGAGCCTGCTGTCGGTTCATTTGGAGGACTCGGCGCGCCGTCCCAACGTTCGTGCCAGTGACGAACCCGAACTGCAATTCCATCAACCAGACGAAACTCTGACCGGTGAAAATGTGATTGCCGACCGGCGCACGTCTACGCCAGAAGATATCGCGTCATCCGACGAAATGATTACGCTGGTGCAGTTTGCTCTCGGGAATGCAAACCGCGCCGATCGTGAAGCCTTTATCCTGCACGCTCTGGAAGGATTTTCGCTGGATGAAATCGGCATCATTACCGACCGCAAACCGGACGAGGTGCGATCTTCCATCGAACAGGCGCGTAAACATCTGCGGCATCTGGCTCCGCTGGCCAACCGCTTTAAATCGAAGTCGGTAAGATTGGCCTCAGCGAAGGCTTAAAACTGCTGGTTGCACTCAGGAGACCTTGTGATGATTACCCGCGAAGAGATCCGTGAGCTGGCTCAATTTCGTACAAATGGCGAAGAAGGCTGGGCCCTCAGTTTCTATTTCGAACCGCATACGCCGCAAAACAAATCTCACCGCGAAGAAACCATTCTGGCCAAGGATCTGGTTCGCAAAGCCCTGCGCGAGGCAGAGAAGAACAGCAAGAACGGCAGCACTCGCGCGGACCTGAACCGCATACTGGAACTGGCGGAAAACCTGCACGGCAATCAAGCTCGTGCCCGGGCAGTATTCGCGTGCGGCAGCCGAAATTTCTGGCGAGAGTTCGACCTGCCTTCGCAACTGCCGGGTACGCAGCTTTTCGTCAACCGGCAATTTCATTTAAAGCCGTTGGCGATGCTGCTAGGCGCACAGCCTCGACTGTGCGTTGTGCTTGTAGACCACCACAAAGCGCGCTTCTTCGATCTGCGAGTGGATGAACTGAAAGAGCGCGAAGGAATGTTTCGCACGCTTCCGGCTCGTCCAGGGCGGAGCGATGGTTTCGCGGGATACGATGGAGGCCATGCCCAGCGCCGCATCGACGATGAATTCTTGCATCACTTCAAGGCTGTGGCGGAGCACCTCAGTGCAACTTTGGAAAAAGGGTTGTATGAGAAGCTTATCATCGGGTGCCATGAAACCAGCTGGCACGAACTCGATGCGCAGCTGCATCCCTACGTGAAGAAAATTTTGCTCGGTCACTTTTCGGCCGATCTCAATCGCATCACCAATGATCAAATACGCGAAGAAGCTGACCGCATTCTGCGCGAGTCAATCGATCTACGCTGCAAAGATCTCGCCCGTGAAGCCCTCAGCCAGGCCAAGAGCAATGCCCGCGGCGTGACCGGTTTGCGTCGCGTATTGCGTTCGCTGGAACTGGGAGAAGTGCAAACCTTGCTGATTGGAGACAAGTTTTCCCATCTGGCGTCCGAGTGTACGAACTGTGGCCACCTCGACGTGCACATGGTGCGAGAGTGTCCGGTATGCGGCCAGGAAACCCGCGAAATCGAAGACGTGACCGAAGCAATTATCCCGGCGGCCGTTCAGCGCGACATTGAGTTGCTTTATGTGAAGGATGACCCGGACTTTGACCGGGCAGGAAACATTGCAGCCTTACTGCGCTTCCGCGCCGATCGAAGCAAAGGCCGCGAAACTCGCGCCGCGTCGTAGATTGCATTTTTATAAAAGTCATTCCAAAATCCCGCGTTTTCTCCAGCAGGGCGAGAAATCTTGCGTGGATGATTTAAGCTTGACTCAGGGATTAGCAATTGGCGAGGCATTCCGTGACAGAAGCTGAACTCAAAAAACATCTGGACGCAGCAGAGCAGAGTCCCAAACAGGTTGCAATGGCGGTTTCGGGCTTGCCCGATGGGATGTTGCGCTATAAGCCATCGCCCGAGAAGTGGAGCATCCTCGAGGTTCTCGGCCATCTGGCAGACATTGAAATCGTGTTCGCTCACCGTTTTCGGCAAATGCTCGCAGACAACAAGCCTGTAATCGCGCCAATGGATCAGGATGCGTGGGCGCGGAATCTCGGCTACATGGAAACGCCAGCTCCGGAGTTAGTTGCGCTCTATGGGTTGAACCGCCATCACAATGTGCGATTGTTGCGCCGCCTGCACGCTGGAGACCTGGAGAAATCCGCCTACCATCCCGAACTGAAGCACGACGTCACAGTTGCGGATTACGTAGAAAAAATGAGAACTCATGGCGAGAATCATCTCGCCCAAATTGAGCGTTTGAAAAATCAGGCCAAGACGTAATCACTGCTCGGCATTCGTGAATTGCACCAGGGCGCGTAGTTTTTGCGCGGCTGCGCCTGAATCGATCGAGTTCGCTGCCAGCGGAAGAGCATCTCCCAGATGGTCAGCCTTGCCAGCAGCTACCAGTGCCGCGGCTGCGTTGAGCAGGACCACGTCGCGCCGAGCCGATTTCTTGCCCGCGAGAACCTCGGCAATAATCGCGGCGTTTGCCGCCGCGTCGCCGCCGGCAATGTCATCAAGCGTACCGCGCTTCATGCCAAACTCTTCAGGCGTGACTTCATAGGTGCGCAGCGTCCCTGATCGCACCTCCGCAATTCGAGTAGGGCCGGTGATGGTGATTTCGTCCAACCCATCCAGTCCATGGACGACAAAAGCACGGTGCAAACCGAGCATGCTGAGCGCTTCCGCCAATGTTTCTACCAGCTCGGCGGAATATACTCCGACCACTTGAGCTGAGGCGTGCGCCGGATTAGTCAGCGGTCCGAGCAAGTTGAAAACCGTGCGCAGGCGCAACTCGCGCCGCGCGGATTGCACATGTTGCATCGCCGAATGCATCGCGGGAGCAAAGAGAAACGCGATCCCGACCTGTTCGAGGCAAGCAGCCAGCCGCGCGGGAGGCAAATTGATACGCACACCCAGCGTCTCCATTACATCAGCCGAACCACACTTTCGAGGTCACGCTGCGGTTCCCATGCTTGGCTACGCGGACGCCTGCGCCGGCAACCACCAGCGCAGTCGCGGTTGAAATGTTGAAAGTGCCGCTGGCATCGCCACCTGTGCCGCAAGTGTCCACCAAGGCATCGCGTCCAGTTCCGCTGACGTCCAGAGTATGATCTGGCGGCAGACCAAGCGGGGCTGCCGCAGCGCGGATGGCTTCCGCGAAACCAACAATCTCCTCGACCGTCTCGCCCTTCATGTGCAGCGCGACCAGCAGTGCGGCAATTTGAGCGTCGGTGCACGTGCCCGCCAGCACCTCCGCCATGACCACGCGCGCCTCTTCACGGGAGAGCGATTGGCGGTGATTGGCAATGCGATGGAGCGCGTCGATAATCTTCATCGTCATCGTCGATGGACCAGAGTAGCATCTTGAAGCTTGATCGAAGGCGAACACTTATGCTCCAAATTGAAACTAAATTGTCTGAGCCCTTAATGAAGGTGTTTGCCCTATGATCGAGCGTTCTATAGAATCAAATGTTTGCTGCCGCATTCTAAAGCTGCAAGCACGTCCTGCCATCATAGTGAATCTGGAATGTTATGAAAATTCATGAGTATCAGGCGAAGGCAATCCTGAAGAAGTACGGAGTCCCGGTGCCACGCGGCGAAATGGCGGAAACCCGCGAGCAAGTCGAAGCCGCTGCCAGGAAACTGTTCGATTCGGGCGCGAGCGGAGTTGTGGTGAAAGCTCAGATCCACGCTGGAGGCCGCGGCAAAGGCGGCGGCGTGAAGATCGCAAAATCTGTAGATGAGGCGGTTGAGCTCGGCTCCAGCATTTTAGGAATGACGCTAGTCACGCATCAGACTGGCCCCGAGGGCCGCGTGGTGCGCCGTCTGCTGATCGAAGAAACCTTGCCGATCGAAAAGGAACTTTATCTTGGAATCGTGATCGATCGTGTAGAAGCGAAGCCGGTCTTCATGGCGTCCGCGGCCGGCGGCATGGAAATCGAGCAAGTCGCGGCGGAAAACCCAGACGCAATTCTCAAAGAATACATTGAGCCAGGGATGGGTTTGGAAGCGTTCCAGGCGCGCAAGCTGGCGTTCAAGCTTGGTCTGAAGCCCTCCCAAATTAATGAAGCCGTTCGTCTCATGGCGGGACTTTTCCGCGCCTTTCAAGAAACGGATTCCTCGTTGATGGAAATTAATCCGTTTGTCAGTTGCAGCGATGGCCGCCTGTTTGCTTTAGACGCGAAAATGAATTTCGACGACAATGCGCTATTCCGGCATCCTGATCTGCGCGAACTTCGCGACATTACCGAAGAAGACCCGCTCGAAGTCGAAGCCTCAAAGTATAGCCTCAATTACATCAAGCTCGACGGAAACGTGGGCTGCATGGTGAATGGCGCTGGGCTAGCCATGGCGACCATGGACATCATCAAATACGCGGGCGGAATGCCGGCGAATTTCCTTGATGTAGGCGGCGGAGCCAATGCCGAGCAGGTTACGCATGCTTTCGAAATTCTGCTGAGCGACAAAAACGTGAAGGCGGTGCTGATCAATATTTTCGGCGGGATTCTGCGCGTCGACACGCTGGCCACAGGAGTCGTCGAGGCCGCACAAAAAACTCAGATTCAATTGCCCATCGTGCTGCGACTGGAAGGAACCAACGTCGAGGCCGGGCGGGAAATCCTGAAGCAATCAGGATTGAATTTTATTGTGGCCGAAACCATGAAAGACGCAGCCGAAAAAGTGGTCGCTGCGGCCAAGTAATTGTAGCGCCGCCGTCTCGGCGGCTGTCGCGAAGGCGCTACAGAAAGAATTTATGAGCATTCTGGTAGATAAATCGACACGAGTGGTGGTGCAAGGGCTAACCGGCCGTGAAGGCACATTTCACGCGAAGGCCTGCGCGGAGTACGGAACCAAAATCGTCGGCGGAGTTACGCCCGGCAAAGGCGGCACCACTCACGAAGGCTGGCCCATCTTTAACACGGTGCAGGAGGCAGTCGACAAGACTGGTGCCGATGCGTCGATAATTTTCGTGCCGCCGCCTTTCGCGGCCGATGCAATTATGGAAGCGGCGGATGCCGAGATAGAACTCATCGTGTGCATCACCGAGGGCATTCCGACGCTTGATATGGTACGCGCCTGGGAGTACTTGCAAAACCGGCGCTCCCGGCTCATCGGACCCAACTGCCCTGGCATCATCTCTCCCGGCAAATGCAAAATCGGAATCATGCCGGCGCGGATTCACCTCGAAGGCTCGGTGGGAATCGTTTCGCGCTCGGGCACTTTGACTTACGAAGCGGTCTATCAACTTACTACACGTGGCATCGGGCAATCGACCGCCATTGGTATCGGCGGCGATCCAATAATCGGGACGAATTTTCTGGATGCGCTTGAACTGTTCAACAAAGACCCGCAAACCGAAGTGGTAGTAATGATCGGCGAAATCGGCGGCAATGCCGAGGAGACTGCCGCGGAATACGTGAAGTCCCGTATGAAAAAGCCGGTAGTCGGATTCATCGCCGGACAAACCGCCCCTCCGGGACGCCGCATGGGCCATGCGGGCGCCATCATCTCGGGGGGAAAGGGCACCGCCGCTGAAAAAATTAAAGCCATGGAAGCAGCGGGCATTCGCGTGGCCAAATCGCCCGCCGATATTGGCGAGACAGTTGTCGCCGCGATGGGTGTCACAGCGAAAGCTTAAAGATCGAAACGAAGACCAACGACGAACGGCCAAGGACGAACGACTGAACTATGAAGACTCTGCAACGCACTCTTACCATCATCAAACCCGACGCAGTTGCCAAAAATGCCGTTGGCGACATCATCGAGCAGTTCGAGAAAAACGGTTTCCGAATACTCGCCATGAAGATGCTTGAAATTTCCAAACATCAGGCGGAGCAGTTTTACGCCGTCCATGCCACGCGGCCGTTTTTCCGTTCGTTGACCGATTTCATGTCGAGCGGGCCAATCGTGGTTCTGGCGCTGGAAAAGGAAAATGCCATCGCCGATTTGCGCAAGCTTATGGGCGCCACAAACCCGGCCAACGCTGAGGAAGGTACGATCCGCAAGAAGTGGGCAAGCGATATCGAACACAACGCCATCCACGGCTCGGACGCCGACGACACCGCTCGCTTCGAGTTGAGCTATTTTTTTGCCGGATACGAATTGGCTAAATGACAAGGATCTTGGTTCTTGTCCAGGAATTGACCCATGCCTCTAGTGCAAATCACCATGTTGACCGGACGTACCGCAGATCAGAAACGTAAGCTCGCAAAACGGATCACCGATGCCATGGTCGAAGAAGCAGGCGCGCATCGCGAGGCCGTCGTAGTGACTTTCCATGAAGTCTCGAAGGAGAGCTATGCGTCGGGAGGCGTGTTGATGGCGGACAAAGGAAAGTGACAGCTCAGGACTGGCATCGCGGGCGAGGGCGCCGCGCCAGCACTCATCCCAGCGGTTCGTACAACTGGCCCTCTATGCGCTCGCCTAACTTGGGCAGCTCTTTCTTC
Organism: uncultured Acidobacteriota bacterium; assembly: GCA_963716405.1. Lineage (GTDB taxonomy): Bacteria > Acidobacteriota > Terriglobia > Terriglobales > Acidobacteriaceae > JABDBE01. The sequence goes on from CAVQTI010000002.1 coordinate 248,713, forward strand.
GCGTACTGCAGAAAATGCGGCGCAGCGCGATGGGCTTCGAGCGCAGCATCATCTTTGTATTGTTCATAGATAAAAAATCGCCGAGGCTCGGTCTTATGGCGATGCACCTGGTACGCCACGCATCCGGGCTCTTTGCGGGATTCTTCGGTTAGCTTGCTAAACACACCGATCACATCAGCCTCGCGACCGACCTTCGCCATCCACGTCACAACCAGAACGACCATTGCCAGCTCCGTTCTTAAATTTTTGCCTGCGCCCGGGTTTTCGATCCTGTCAATTCCTGAAGTTTCGCCGCGAAATCATCGACGAAGATAGTTTCCTCGCGACCCGGTCCGGTCGAAACCATGCCGATGCGCGCCCCGCTTTCCTTCTCGAGGAAGGCCAAATATTCGCGCGCCGCTTTTGGCAACTTCTCCAGTTTCGTAATCCCCTGGGTCGCGGTGCGCCAGCCCGGCATTTTGCGATAGACGCATTTTATCTCAGCGTAACCGCTATCCTGCGCCGGGTGCTTCATCGGTTTCTTTGCCGTTGATTTTATAACCGACGCACACCGGAATCTCCGCCAATTCGTCCAGCACATCCAGCTTGGTAACCACCAGCCAGGAGATGCCGTTAATCATGCCAGCGTATCGCAAGAGTGGCAAATCGATCCAGCCGCAACGGCGAGGCCGTCCCGTCACCGCGCCGAATTCGTTGCCGCGTTTACGCAACATATCTCCGTTTGCGCCCTGTTCTTCGGTAGGGAATGGCCCGCCTCCAACCCGCGTGCAATAAGCTTTGGTGATGCCGATGACCGTATCGATCGCTGTGGGAGCTACGCCGCTGCCGGTGACCGCTCCTCCCGAAGTTGCGCTCGAAGAAGTCACAAACGGATAAGTGCCGTGATCGATATCGAGCATGGTGCCCTGCGCACCTTCGAATACGATTGAGTCGCCGTGAGCTAAAGCTTTGTTCAATAGTGAAGCCGTGTCGCACACGAAGGGCGCAATCTTTCCCGAAGCTTCTGCGTACTCTTCGTACATTTTGTCGGCATCAAGCGGTTCGGAATTGAACAGCGCATGCGCGATCATATTTTTTTCGTGGCACGCGTTCTGAATGTGGGTCTTCAGCAGTTGCAGGTCGAGCAAATCGGCAACTCGTAGCCCGCGGCGTCCCATCTTGTCTTCGTAGGTCGGACCGATGCCGCGGGAAGTCGTGCCGATTTTCACCCGCCCCGGCGCGTTTTCGGACGCCAATTCGATCAAGCGGTGATAAGGCAAAATGACATGAGCGCGATTGCTGACGAACAGGCTGCCATCGACCTTGACACCTGTTTCGCGCAAAGCGGCAACTTCTTTGAGGAACGCCATGGGATCAAGCACTACGCCGTTGCCGATGACACTGCGGCAGCCCGGACGCAGCACTCCGCACGGCACCAGTTGGAGAACGAACTTCTTGCCGTTGATGATGACAGTGTGGCCGGCGTTGTGTCCGCCTGCATATCGCGCCACGATAGAAAAATTCTCGGAGAGCACATCGACAATCTTGCCCTTGCCCTCGTCGCCCCATTGCGCGCCTACGATGACCGCAGCTTTTCCCTTCTTCAAACGCAAACTCCTCGGACCTGAATTGAGCGGCTGCCCCAGCCGCTATTGCGGGGTCGCACACACTCGTCGCCCGCAATGCAGAATCGAGCGCTGAATTACAAGGATAAAAAGCGGAGCAGAGGTGTACTTGTAATGATAACCCCGGCTGGCAAGAGATGGCAATCGGGGCAAGCTTAGCTCGAGGCGTCAGGCTTCAGGGGTTGGTTTCAAATTTAAACCGCAAGTGTGCGTTCCCTGAAGCCCGAAGCCTGTAGCCGGTAGCCTGCGCCGAGCCTGTAAACTAAGCTCATGCCAGAACTTCCCGAAGTCGAAACCATTGCACGCGGATTGGCTAGCCGGGTTACCGGTGACGTGATTGAATCGGTTTGGCTGGGATCCAAGCCAGAACCGCTCAAATCAGCAGCATCGGAGATTGTCGCAACGCTAGAATCCAAACGAATTGCTGGCGTTCGTCGCGTGGGGAAGCACATAGTATTCGATCTGGAGGATGGAGGAGGCACATCCTCGCCCGTCCCGAAAAAATCCGGTCGAAAATCTTCAAAAGCGGAACAGACCGCGCTTCCGGTCACAGCGCAATGGATCGTGCATTTGGGCATGACCGGACGAATGCTGGTTTGCAAATCCGACGAGGCAATCGAAAAACATACCCATGCCGTTGCCCGCCTGGCATCGGGCAGTGAACTGAGGTTTGTGGACCCGCGACGTTTTGGACGGTTAAGCGTAACCCACGGTTTTGCGGCCCCCGGCTCGGAACCGCTTGAAGTTGAGCTGGATCGCTTTGTTGAATTGTTTCGCGGCCGCAAAACTCCGATCAAAAGTGCATTGTTAAACCAGAAGCTGCTGAGCGGCGTAGGGAACATCTACGCGGATGAGTCATTATTTCGCGCCGGTATCCGACCGCGTCGCAGAGCAGCATCGCTCACCCGCAAAGAACTGTCATTGCTTTATGCAGCCGTTCAGGAAGTGCTCAAGGAAGCCATTTCTGCAGGCGGTTCTTCAATCTCCAACTACGTGGATGCCGACGGGGAAGAGGGATTTTTTCAATTGCAGCATCGCGTCTACGGGAGGGAGAACGAGCCCTGTTTGGTGTGTAAGACTCCGATTAAGCGGATCGTGATCGGCGGCCGCAGCAGCCACTATTGTCCCAAGTGTCAGAAGTAAGGTTGAGTCTTCATCTTACTGAAGCCCGTTCCATCACTTTCCTGAACGCATTAATGAAAACGTCGTTCTGCTCCGGCGTGCCAATGGTGATGCGGATCGCGCTGGCTGCGCCCCAAGCACCTAACGGGCGCACAATTACTCCCTCGGCCTGCAATCGCGTGGCGACGGCGCCCGCATCATCGCCCAGGTCGCAGTATAGAAAATTCGCCCACGTCGACAACGGACAATAGCCCAGGTCAGTCATCTTTGCCGTTAGCCGTGCGGCTTGTTCGGAGTTGTTTCGAATTGTTTTGTGAATATGCGCTTGGTCTTCAAGAGCGGCCATCGCACCGGCCTGCGCCACGGCAGAAACAGAAAATGTAGTGCGCAGCCGCGCGAAATAAGACATCAATTCAGAAGGGCCAATGCCGTAGCCGACGCGCACTCCCGCCAAGCCATGTGCTTTCGAAAACGTGCGCAGCACAACCACTTTGCGTCTTTGCTTCACATACTCGAGGGCACGCGAATAGTCCACGCCACGAATTGCAGCAAAGTCCTGCGCGAAATCGTAATATGCTTCGTCGAGAATTACGATGACGTGCTCGGGCATTCTATCTAGAAAGCGATCGAGATCTGCTGCGGGAATAAGCGTGCCGGTAGGATTATTAGGATTCGCAATGTAAATGATGCGCGTATGCCGATCGACCGCAGCGGCAATCGCATTCAAGTCGAATCCATCGTTTAGTGTTGGCACGCGAATCAGATGTCCGCCTGCCGCCTGCGTAGCAATGGGATAAACGATGAACGAACGCTCACTGGTGATGGCGTTAAGGCCCGGCGAAAGCAAAGTTCGCGCGACGATGCCCAGCAGCGCGGTCGAGCCCGCCGTAGGAACAACTTGCTCCGGTTCAACTTTATGGAACTCGGCTAATCGCTGACGCAACTCGCCGGCATCGTTGTCGGGATAGAAATTACTTTCCGGCATCACCGCCTGCATCGCTCTCACGGCCTTTGGAGATGGTCCAAACGGATTCTCATTCGAGGCCATCTTGATGCAGTTCACGCGGCTCTCCCGTTGCGCCTGGCGCAGTGATTTGCCTGGCGTGTACCCTCCCAGGTTTCGAACGTGTTCGGGTACAAGCTGGCTGTAATCAGTCATCTTTCGGCTTTCTAATCTTTACATGTAGACAGGAAACTGTCATCTCAAGTGTGGGCGCCTGTGTCATCGCGTCATCGCCCGTGCAGGGACAACAAGAACGTCGGGGAGTTTTTAATTGATACTGCAGCACGGACGGGACGCCCGGGCCTAGACTTTAGCGAGCGCTTTCAGCTTTGATACCTCTTCGGCCGTCAGCTTGCGGAACTTCCCGGGATGCACATCCAACTCGAGTGGGCCGTAGCGAACACGCTTAATTTTCTCGACGTGATGTCCGATCTCTTCGAACATGCGCCTGATCTGGCGATTCTTGCCCTCAATGAGCGTAACTTCGTACCATGGATTCGCCGATTCGCGAATTACTCGAATCTTGGCAGGCGCCGTTCTCACTCGCTTACCGCGATTGGAGGGAATGGAAATGCCTTCGCGCAAGCGGCCCAAGCCTTCGCCAGTCGGATTGCCCGCGACCTTTACCATATAAGTTTTCGGAACATGAGACGCGGCTTTCATCATTCGATTCGCCAACTCGCCGTCGTTGGTGAGCAGCAGTAAGCCTTCGCTGGCGTAATCCAGGCGACCGACCGGATAAACCCGCGCTCCTACCCCACGCAGCAAATCCATGACCGTAGGCCGCCCTTCCGGATCGCGCAATGTGGTGACGTAACCTTTAGGCTTGTTCATTAACAGATAGACGTGCCGTTCTGCACCGTGCAGAAGCTTTCCGTTCACCCGAATGTGATCGCGGTCGCGATCGGCCTTAGTGCCAAGTTCGGTGACTATCTGTCCGTTTACTGAAACCAGCCCGCCGGTAATCAGTTCCTCGGCTTTGCGGCGGGATGCGATTCCAGCAGCGGCAATAATTTTCTGTAAACGTTCAGCAGGCATAGGAACTCAAGGTCGAATAGGCAGAGTGGCAGGATTAGCTAACGTTTTAAGCGGCCGAATCGCTTTCGTCTGAGTGTTCGTTTTCTACGGGCGCCATCACGGAATTCTCGCTTTCCACTGGGTTCGAATCCTGCCGCGACAACGCATTTTCGTTTGTAACCGCATCGGTTGCCGCATTCTCGGCCGGCAGCAAATCGCTTTGGAAGGATTCCGCGACCAGCTTTTCGAATTCCTCCATGCTGGGCAGTTCGCCAATATCTCTCAACCCAAAACGCATCAGGAACTCTCTGGTGGTTTTATAGAGAATTGGCCGCCCGATCACTGCCTTGCGTCCGCCAGTTGTAACCAGTTTGCGATCGAGCAAAGTTGCAATCACTCCGCTTGAATCTACGCCGCGAATTTCGCTGATCTCGGGCACGGTGACCGGTTGCTTGTACGCGATTACTGCCAGCGTCTCAAGCGCCGGCAGAGAAAGTCGTATCGGCGGTTTGAGACTCTTGGCAAAGGCGCGCACGATGTCGTGGTGTTCCGGTTTGGTCGACATTCGATATCCGCCCGCGACTTGTCGAATTTCAATACCATGATCCGGAGCATAGTAATCGACAATCAGTTGCTCCAGCGCGAGACGGACCCTCGACTTGACTTCCGTACCATTGGCTGCGCCTTCGTTGGTTACCGACTCCTTGACTAATTCAATCAGTTGGTCCAAAGTCACCGGATTTTCCGCCGCGTAAATAATGGCTTCGAGTTTGGCTTTAAGGCTCATGGGCTCCTGACTTCCTGGTGCTGCCGTTACCGCCAATCGTCGCGTACCGCGGCCTGTTCCGCCATGACCGCTTCGAATCCGACGTGCTTGCGCAGCAGAATTTCACCGAACAAGCGGTCTTGCCGCAATTGGATGGCTTGCAGCCGCACCATTTCGAGCAACGCCAGGAACATGCAAACCAGCGCCTGGCGCGACTCGACGTTGCGCAACATCTGTTTCAACCGGATCGGACGGTCCTCCATCGACAAGCGGCGGCGCAAATACTCGATCATTTGGCCGACGGTGACGGTTTCTTCGTCCACCTCAATCATGGGCCGGTTGCGAATTCGATCGATAATTTGCTGGAATGTTCTCACCAGATCGATGACGTCGGCTGCCATTTCTGGCTCTGTGCCTTCGGCATCGCGAAACTCTTTCAGCGCCGGGTTTGAACAGACTGCATCTTCGATTTGCTGTTTCTGCAGAAGCATCTGCGCGGCGGACTTAAATTTCTCATGCTCAATCAGCCGATTAACCAGTTCGGCGCGCGGATCATCCTGCGCTTCGGAAGCCGCAGCAGGATCGCGCGGCAGCAACATTTTCGACTTGATGTGAATCAGAACCGCGGCCATGTAGATGAACTCAGCCGCTACGTTCACATCCAACTCGCGCAGTTTTTCCACGTAAGCCAAATATTGCGCGGTGATTTTGGCGATCGGAATATCGTAGATGTCGATGTCCTGCTTGCGGATCAAGTGCAGCAGCAAGTCGAGCGGCCCTTCGTAAACGTCGGCAACGCTAACCGCGAAGGGAAAGTCACTTTCATCGTTTCTGGATTTTGGTTTTTCGCGCGGAGCAAAGTTCTCCACCAGCGTGGGGCCAAGATCCAACGCCGCGGTACCGTCGAAAGCGTTCTTTGCTTCTTCGCCCATTTTCTACTTCGAAGCCTGAGGAACCCGCGAAGGTTCGTAGTCCAGCGAAATTCCCATGGCCTCGCGAACCTCGGTCATCGTAGCCTCGGCGACCTGCCGTGCCCGTGCCGAGCCAGCCTCCAGAATATCCCACGCCAGCCGCGGATTCTCCTCATATTTCTTACGCCGCTCCTGCATGGGATTCAAGATGTTAACTAGCGCATCCGCCACCCAGCTTTTGCACTCGATGCAGCCGATGCCAGCTGAACGGCAACCTTCGTACACTTTTGCGATAGTAGCCTTGTCGCTGAAAATTTTGTGCAAGTCGCCCACCGGACAAACATCAGGATTACCCGGGTCGCTGCGCCGTACGCGGGCAGGATCGGTGACCATGGTTTTCAGTTTCTGCCGCACCACCGGCTCAGGATCGGCCAGCATAATCGTGTTTCCGTACGACTTCGACATCTTGCGGCCATCGGTTCCCGGCAGCTTCGGCGTGCGCGTCAACAGCGGTTGCGGCTCTGGAAAGACCGCGGCACCGTCGAGTTTGTAAAACATATTGAAACGACGCGCGATCTCGCGAGTCAGTTCGACGTGCGGCACCTGGTCCTCGCCCACGGGAACAAAGTTGGCTTTGTAGATAAGAATGTCCGCCGCCTGCAGCAAAGGATATCCGAGAAAACCATACGTGTTCAGGTCCTTCTCGGTAAGATTCGCCTGCTGTTCTTTGTATGAAGGCACGCGTTCCAGCCAGGCCAGCGGCGTGATCATAGAGAACAGAAGATGCAACTCCGCATGCTGCGGCACATGCGACTGCATGAACATGGTGCAACGCTCGGGGTCAAGTCCCGCTGCCAGCCAGTCGAACAGCACTTCAATCGAGTTTTCTTTCACTCGCGACGTATCCGCATAATCGGTCGTGAGCGCGTGCCAGTCGACCACACAGAAATAGCATTCGTATTGATCTTGCATGCCCACCCAGTTCTGCAGCGCGCCGACATAATTGCCTAAATGCAATTTGCCGGTCGGACGCATCCCGCTGAGCACGCGCTTACCTTGGTTCGATCCAGATGCCATCAGATTCTCAAAAGAATGGAGTTAAAAATACCAATCACGGGAAAAATCAGCCTGCCCAAAAGTCCACCACCTAAAAATACCAGCGCCATGAGAGCGAACATTCCCACCGTATCGTAAACTCGCAGCACGCTGGGAGACAGAAAGTGCCGCAGAACGTGGCTGCCATCCAGCGGAGGAACCGGAATCAGATTGAAGACGCCGAGAATAATGTTGATCACCATCAACTCGTAGAAAAGCACACTGACCGGCATGAGGAACGAATCAGTCTGATTGGCGAGCACAGCCAAATGACTCGGATATACGAGAGGAATCAGATGGACAATGCTGGCTCCGAGCTGCGAGCTAAGAGCAACGAATATCAAAACCAGCACTGCGCCAAACGCCACCACAAAATTACTGATCGGTCCGACTACGGAGGTGAGGATGTCATCGAGCACAGGGTTCTTGAAATTCCGCGGATCAACCGGAGTCGGTTTGGCCCAACCGATCACAGGAAGGTGAGTCAACATCGCAATCACGGGTAGCAAGATTGTGCCCACCGGATCAATGTGCTTAAGTGGGTTCAGCGTAACCCGGCCGAGCATGCGCGCAGTGGGATCGCCGCGGCGGTTCGCCATCCAGGCGTGCGCCGATTCATGGATGCTGATCGCGAACAAAAAAACAATCAGCTGAAACAGCATGTCAACGTGCTGCAGGTTCATCAGGTTTGAATCTGATACTAACACGCAAGTCCGGATATCCGGCGGGAGGCGAGGGCCGTGTCTTCAGCGGCGTAGTCGTATTGTGCGGAGTCGATTGCTAGCGGATTTTGCGTATGAAATTAATCGTGCGGCATTAGTGAGTAGACCACCACGGCTTTGCAATGCTTTATAATTCGCGCCGCGTGATCACTCTTGCCCGAAAACTCCGCCTGGTAGATTACTTTGCCCTGGGCTGGGGCACGATGGTGGGCGTCGGATGGCTGGTCGTGATGGATGACTGGCTGTTGCGCGGCGGCGTTCTGGGCGGAATACTTGGCTTCGCAATTGGCGGAGCGCTGCTTTTGCCCATCGGCTATGTGTACGGCCAACTGGTTAGCGCGATTCCTGATGCCGCAGGCGAGGTCGCATATACCGCCAAAGTTTTCCCGCGATCAGTCAGCTTTGCCACCGGCTGGATGATGATCCTCGCGTATTTCATCGTGTGTCCGTGGGAGGCGGTTGCGGTTGGCAAGATTGCGGGATACATTTTCCCTCGCGCTGGATTCGATCGAAGTTTACCGCGTCGGCAGCCATCCGGTTTACCTGCCGCACTTGCTGATCGGTCTGGGCCTGACCGGACTGATTACGTTGCTGAATTATCGCGGCATCCGATTGAGCGCCACTTTCCAGAACTGGACGGCCTTTGGAACGCTGGCTTTGTTCGTGCTGTTTGTCGGCATTGGAGTGAGCAAAGGTTCAGCGCGAAACTTTCCTCCTTTGTTCACGCATAGTCCATTCGTGTCGGTGCTTCTGGTCATGCAAATCGTTCCTTATTTCATGACCGGATTCGAATCGGTGGTGAAAGGTGCGGAAGAAGCCAGTCCTGAATTCCGCTCCCGAAGTTTCTTCAAGGCCATCTGGATGGCGATTGTGGTTGGCATTCTCTTTTACACAATCGTAATTGCAGCGGTCGGATATGTTGCTCCTTGGAAGCAACTCACGCACGAAAGATTCATGACTGCGGTTGCGTTTGAGCGTGCGGTAGGATCGCGTTGGATCGTAAGCGTGATACTCGCGGCCGCGCTGCTTTCGCTGTTCAAAGTGTTCAACGGAAATTTTATTGCCGCCAGCCGGTTGTTGTTCGCCATCGGACGGCGCGGCTTGGTGGATCCATCGTCTGGGGCATGTGCATGCGCGCAATCAGACGCCTTCGGTTGCTGTGCTCTGCATTGGACTGGCGACTGCGGCGTGCATGTTTCTGGGCGATGCCGTGCTCGTGCCCTATTTCCGAAGTGGGCTCGGTGGCTTCCGCAATCGGATGGCTGGCGGCTTGCGCGGCGTACTATCGCATGGGTCCGCCACTGGGCAAACGTTTCGTCGCTGTGGTGGGCGTGACTGTCGGACTCCTAATGATCTTGATGAAAATTGCTCCCGGCATTCCTGGTCATTTCAGCGTGTACGAATGGTTGGCGCTGGCGATCTGGAGCCTGATCGGAATTAGCCTGAGCCGGCGGCAAGAATCCATGGCTGTGACCTCTGAAGAGTAAAAACAATAATGGAAAAACTTATGCGAACCTTGCAATCCCACGTCCTACTGGTCGCTGTTATCGTTCTAAGCTGCTCGTCGCTCTGGTCCGCCACACCGCAGTCCTTCGACATTGTCATCACCAACGGCCACATCATCGATGGCACCGGCTCGCCCTGGTACGCCGGCAGATATTGGAATCCGTGACGGCAAGATTGTGGCTATCGGCAATCTCGACGCAGCGCGACGCACCCGAACCATCGATGCTGCTGGCAAAGTGGTTGCGCCGGGATTCATCGATATGCTTGGCCAATCGGAGTTGACCATTCTGGTCGATCCGCGCCTGCCGTCGAAAATCTACCAGGGCATCACGACAGAAATCACCGGTGAAGGCGGATCGGCGGCGCCGCTGAATGACGCGATCATTCGCGCCGATCATGCGGGCTACGATCATTACCACATCACTCCCGATTGGCGCACCTTCCGCGAGTATTTCGCGCGTCTGGAAAAGCAGGGCATGGGAATCAATCTGGCCAGCTACGTCGGCGCAACGCAGGTCCGCCGCATGGTTTTGGGAGACGACGACAAGCAGCCCACGCCCAGAGCAACTCGATCAAATGAAAGCGTTGGTGCAACAGGCGATGCGCGATGGTGCAGTCGGCGTTTCTACCGCCTTGCAGTACGCTCCCGCGCCATATGCGAAAACCGAAGAATTGATCGCGTTGGCTGGGGAAGCTTCGAAGTTCGGCGGCATTTATGCCACGCACATGCGCGACGAAGGTGACCGCGTGATTCCCGCGATCGATGAAGCTCTGCGCATTGGCCGCGAAGCTCACATTCCAGTTGAGATCTGGCACATCAAGGTTGCGGGCAAAGAAAATTGGGGACGCATGCCCGAGGTAGTGGCGAAGATTAATGCAGCACGCGCCGCGGGCGTCGACATAAGTGCGAATACCTACGCTTACACCGCCTGGTTCAATACGATGTCTGCTTTTATTCCACCCTGGGCGCATGACGGCGGTGATGCCAAACTGGTCGAGCGCTTAAAAGATCCGACGATGCGGCAGCGCATCCGCAAAGATTTACTTACATCTTCGAATAGCTGGCAGAACGAATGGCAGGAGATTCCAGGACCAGAGTCGGTTCTCATTGGAGTGGTACAGAATCCGAAGCTATTGTCTCTCCAGGGAAAGACGCTAGCGGATGTCGCAAAAATCTGGAACAAAGATCCGATGGACACTCTTTTCGATTTGCTCATCGAAGACAACGCATTCACTCAAGTCGCGGTTTTTGGCATGTCAGAGCCGGACGTTACTCTGGCTCTGCAACAGCCATGGGTTTCAATCGACAATGATTCGGAAGGAACGTCGCCGGAGGGAATTTTGGGCCAGGAACATCCCCATCCGCGGGCTTACGGCACGTTTCCGCGCATCCTTCGCAAATATGTTCGCGAAGAGAAAAAACTTAACCCTGGAAGATGCCATCCGCAAATTTTCAGCGCTGCCGGCTCAACGCATGCGCCTGACTGATCGCGGAGTTTTGAAGGCAGGTATGTGGGCTGACGTGGTAGTTTTCGATCCAGCGACGGTGCGCGACGTGGCTACCTTCGATAATCCCAATCAGTTATCGCAAGGAATGGACTATGTGCTGGTGAACGGCGTCGCCGTGATTGATCAAGGGAAGATGACGGGAGAGAGGCCAGGGAAGGTACTGCGTGGGCAAGGGTACGTTCCCTGAAATCCCATTTTATCTTTTCAATTCAGGTCTAATGCCAACCGTATGGCACTTGCGATCCGCGCCATTGTTGCATCCGTTAAGCGACCGAATGGCGGGTAGCGGATGAGCCTCTTGGACAATGTCGTGACTTGATCGCACTTCGCCCATGAGTTGCGATCCAACCCGCCCTCCCCTCGCGGGACGGCTACCCTGATCGAGAACCGACGGTGTTCGACCGATGTGACCGGCACGACGCAAACGTCAAGGGCATGCCGATTCAGCGCATCGCTCGAGATTACGAGGGCCGGTCGCGCCTTATCCAAGCCGACCAAACAGATTTCACCGCGACGAGGAAACCAGTCTAAGGGAACGGAGTGCGGCCTCATATTAATCCCTTTCGAACGAACGCAGCGAAGCCTTTTCGAATGCCCGCTCCTCGCGCCTGTCGCTGTGCTTAACGGTTGAATAAAACAGGGCGGCCTCATGCTCCAATTTGTTGCGCTGTTCCACTTCAAGGGCTAGCTTCAGCAATTCATTCACGCGCTCGCTCGTGGATCGATCACCCCTGGTGCGCTCGACAAGGGTTAACAGAGATTCTTCCACCGTAAAGGTCTTAGCTTTCCTCATATAGATAACATTATACAATATAACATTATAAATGAGTGCAACAATAACTAAGGAAGCAAGGAAACTACCAGAACTATAAAGCTTAGGGTTTAAGAGCGGCTTGGGTTTCCGAAGGCAAGGTCGGCGAGACCTGCGGCTCCGTCAACGTGCCGGTGATATTAAAGCCCCGACCGCCTTCGCGCATGAGTTTCACATTCAAAGCACGGGTCATGGACGCACTGCCGCTTACGCGATAGAGATCTGATGCGCTGTCGAGGCTGCCGTCCTCAATTTCAAACTTGCCGTCGTGCATTGCTAATTGTAGAGACAAATGATGCATAGGCAGCGGGCCGCTGCCCTCGGTGAGTGCAACGTGGCGCAACAGGCCGTCCCAAGCCTCAACCTTCCATGTGCTGCTGGCTGATGCAAACAATTCAGCCGCGTCGAGACCTGACGTTTTCACTCGATACGTGGCCGTCGCCGAACCCGTGATCCAGTCATCGTTCATGCTTTCAGAAAGCTGATCGAGGGCAACATTTTCGAATACGCCTTTTCCACCGTACTGCGGAGGTTTCGCGGTGAAGTCGGCTTCCCACTCGCCGACGTGTTTTCCGCCCAACACATCAGCCCGCAGATCGGACACTCGCAGCTTGCCCTTATCCAGTTCTAGCTTTGCCGAAACCCGGCTTCCCGCAAGTTTGCGAACCACCACTTGATTCGCCGAGAGCGTGCCCACTGCGTTAATCGTGAGCAGGTAGGGAATTCCAGCCGGGGGTGACGAAAGGAAGTGGTACCACGGCTGTTTGCGGACATACGGATTGATTACCTGATTGAGCTGATTAGTTGAAATTTCGTCAGCATGCAGATCGAATCGCATCGGGCAGGACTCGGACACAGCGCACTGCCTCGGAAGAGTCAACGATCCGCGCCAGGAAGTATCCGCAATCGAAGCTGTCAGCTTTTGCACGCTGATCTGCTCTGGCGTCAAAATGAGGTTCGCGGATGCAATTTCTAACCGCGCGTTTAACCCGCGCACGGTTGCATGAACGGAATGAAGTTGCGCCTTGCCGATGGCTCTAGGTGCGGTGAATCCTGACCAACTGCCCGCAATCTGCAGATCGACATTAGCCTGGCCCTCAGCGTTCGGCTGATGCGCCGGAATTCCAACTGTACGCGCGACTTGCAGCAGACGTTGCAACTGCGCATCACCCTGGATGGCGAAGCCGTATCCGGATCGCGAAACCCAGCCTCGCACAATGGCAGGCGCGACTCTGCCCAAAGCCAAATTGAATGGACCGATGTCCAGACGCGTCTCCGGCGAGACTCGTGCTGCTGATTTAGTTCCCGCGGCGGACACGACAAGAGGAATATTGCCCAGTAGTAATTGCGTTTTGTTGAATTTTGATTCGAGTTCAACGCCGGAAGCCTCGCCGCGACCCTCACAGACCAAGCCGCTCTTTCGCGCGTCGACGATGCGCTCAAGCTTCAAATTTCCATTCAACCGGCCGGCTGCGATTAGATCATCCGCCATTCCTTGTTTCGCGTGCCGCGCGAGCGCAACCAGGGATTGAATTGGCAACTGGTGCGCGGTCACCGCTAGATTGTAGCTTCGTGAGGAGAAGGGCCCATAAATGCTGCCGGCGAGAGTCACAGCCCCGTCGCTCACAGGGGCGTTGCAGGAAATGTCGGATAAGATGTGATCGAGCGAACTATAACGGCCACTGCACTGGCCGGCGAGACGCAAATTGCCGCTGCCGAAAATGTCATAGCGGCGGAAGTCTTGCACTGATGCCGCCGCCACTATCGCGAGGTTCGCAGGCGTACCGGCCAGGGTGGTAGAAACAGTTAGACCACCGCGCCAGCCCTTGTCACTGCCATACGCGAGCTTGGTCAATTGGCCGAGTTGCCCACGATTCCATTGCAGCGTGAACTGAAGGGGCGTGTCGCGCAGTGATGCGGCTCTTTGCCAGGTCCCATCGACGGACAGTGTTCCGGTATCGCTGAGGTTGAAATCGGTCCGCACCGGCTGCGCTTTTAGCCTCATGCCCCAAGCATTCTCCGAATCCTGCCACAAAGCGAAATCGGCATCGGTCAACGCGTATGGTTTTTTCTCCGGTCCGAACTTGAAGTTGATACGGCCTCGGTCCGCCTCAATATACGGAAAGCCCGGACGCTTTTCAGTCTTCGCTTTGCTGGTCGGGGCAACCGGGACCTGGGCGGCCCTCTCGATCAAATTTTCCAGATTCCAATGTCCCGCTGAATTCCGTACCAGATTAAGGCTGGGCTCGGTGAGGTTCAGGCGCGAAATCTCAATTCGACCGCGTAGCAATGATGTCATCCGGAGCGATGCCGTAACGGCGGAGGAGCGAAGCAGCGGTTCAGCTCCGAAAGCCGGGTCTTCATGCACGACGAAATTCTGCAGATCGAATCCAGGTTGGGGAAGCAGACGCAGCTTTACTGCCGCAACATCGACCGGACGTCCCAACGCCAGACTGATGGAGGTCACAATGCGCGTTCGCAGCCGATTGGCGCCCGGCCGGATAAGAAAAAGCGCCAGAAGAATGACAACCAACACAATGACCGCGCGCTTCGATCGCCAAAATCTCACGGAACCATCCTACTGACCGTCTTACTGAACTATTTTGAAGGTGCGCCGCCAACGGGTTTCGTCGAAAAAGTGAACCACCACATGCACCAGAAAGCCGATTCGTTGGCTGACAGCCCGCTCCAAATACTGGCCGGGCGGCGTCTCAAATGACCAGTAAATAAACATCGGCCGCCCGATCACATTTTCTTGCGGAATGAAACCCCAATAGCGGCTGTCCAGGCTCACATCGCGATTATCCCCCATGCCGAAATAGCTATTGGGAGGGATCACTACGTCATCGCCCTGAATATGCTGCGGCAAAGACAGCTCCCACTCCGGAGTTACATTGCTGAACTCTGTTGGCGGGACCGACGGGAAATTATCGCGATAAGGATTGTAGCTCGCCTCGCCTCCCTGATGAATCACGTACGGCTCATTCAGCTTCTCCCCGTTGCGGTAGACGACGCCATCGCGCAAATGGATGCGGTCGCCGGGGATGCCGATGATTCTCTTGACCACGTAGAGTCCGGGTTCAGCCGGAGAAAGAAACACGACGATGTCCCCGTGGTGTATCTGCCGGTAGGGAAGAATAGGGCCGAGCCACTTCGTTCGCGGCGCAAACTGCTCGCGGTTGACAAATACGTGGTCGCCGATCAGCAGCGTGTTCTCCATTGAGCTGGAAGGAATCTCAAACGCCTGCACGATGAAGGTAATGATGAAGAGGCCGGTCACCAACACCGCCGCGAGCGACGCAAGAAACTCGACCGTAGTTTCGCGCGGTTTTTCCGCCTGGGTAATTTCTTTCTTAGCCACTAGTTTTTTGTCCCGTTAATGGGCGATATATCGCCCTTAGTTAACTACTCGAAATGTCCGGTTCCAGCGAGTGAGCTGGAACAAATGGCTGACCGCGTAGGCGAAGTGATAAAGTTTATCACCCGGTGTGGAAGAAACCGGCATATCATCCTCCGCGCTGCGCACCGACCAGTAAATCAGCAAAGGCCGTCCAATGATGTTTTCCCGCGGCACGAAGCCCCAATAGCGGCTGTCCAGGCTTTCGTCACGATTATCGCCGAGCACAAAGTAGTGCCCCTCGGGGATAATCAGCTCGCCATCCTCGACCAGTTTCTTCATCTGCAACCACCATCCGCCCTCTAGGCCGGGAACGGGGATATCCGTACGGGGAAACTCATCGCGAAATATGTCATGCATCGGCGAGCTGTACCGCACATAAGGTTCTCTCAGCAATGCGCCGTTGATATATACCTGCCGATTGACCAGGCGAATGCGATCGCCCGGCACCCCGACCACGCGCTTAACGAAGTGCTCACTGGGATGAACCGGATAGTGAAAAACTACGATATCGCCGCGGTGCACGGTGCGGTATGGCAGAATGCGATCCAAAAATCTGCCGCCGCCATAACACAATTTGTCCACTAACAGATAATCGCCAATCAGCAGCGTATTCTCCATGGATTCCGAGGGAATCTGAAAAGCCTGAATGATGAAGGTAATTACGAAAACCGCAATCACGACCGTGGTTAACAGCGATTGCAGTGAGACCAACCAATCTGGATGTGGCGTTTTACCCATCACCGCTCCGGCATGGAGAGTCCTTTGCCGGGCATCTTATCGGTCAAATCTTCAGAAAGCGAAGTGAGGTGCGCCAGCACTTGCTGGGCGGCGCCTTGTTCGGCATTCTTTTTGGTGGAACCTTCGGCTCGGCCAACAAACTCGGTCTCGCCGTGATTGCCCGCCGACTGCAGCCGAACCTCAACCGTAAAAGTTTTGCTGTGCTCCGGTCCCAACTCCTTCACTAACACATAAGATGCCTGAGGACGGCCCGTCGCCTGCAGCTTTTCCTGCAGAGCTGATTTGTAATCGGTGAGGGGCAAGCTGCTGCCGTTTCGCGCCATATTTTCTAACTCTGGAACGACTACATGCTGCACCACGATGCGCCGCACCGTCTCCAGCCCACTGTCTACGTACATGGCGCCGAGCACCGCTTCCAGTCCATCCACTAACAGCGCAGTTTTATTGCGGCCTCCGCTTTTTTCTTCGCCGCGGCCTAGCCGCAAATAATGTCCGAGTTCCAAGCGGCGCGCTACTTGAATCAAATGTCTTTCACTGACAAGGTGTGCCCGCAGTTTCGACAGCTCTCCTTCACGGAAATGAGGGAAGCGATGAAACAGCTCCTCAGTCGTGATCAGCCCGAGCACGGCGTCACCCAGGAGTTCAAGCTGTTCGTTGTCTTCGACCCTCGCTGGCGATTGCGTTTGCAGCGACTCAAGTTCGCGCGCCTGCGAGCTGTGAGTTAAAGCTTGCTCAAGTAATTTCGGACGCGAGAATTGGTATCCCAGAGCTTGCTCCAACTCCGACATGTCTCGTGGCTTCATAACTTCAGTGAAATCCTGTGGCGAATTGCTGCTTCCACGCGAAGTCGCACTAATACCTCGGTCTCGCGGCAGCATCTCCTCTCGGCGTGCATTCCTCTGGTTAATGAGGAGGTTGCGTTGCGTTGGGAGTGGCAGGGGCTGGGGTTGGTGGCTTAGACGCAGGGGTCGAACTGCCAGCACTGGGAATAACGCTCCCGGTTAACTGCATTAAGCGGTCACGTTCGTGGCGCGCGGTGGTTCCTGCCGCAGTTCCTTCCTGAGTCAATTCGACCGCCTTGTTAGCCTCGTTCAGAGCGTCCGAATATTTTCCCTGTTTATCCAGCGCCAACGCCAAACGCAGCACCACCACAGGGTCTGGCTGCGAAGGATAAGCGTCGATCGACTTGCGAAAATATCCTTCCGCTTCGGGATATTTTTCCTGATCGTACTGAATGGTTCCCAGCACCGAGTAAGCCGTGGACCGTAGAAGTCCCTTATACGCGTCCAGTTGAGCTTGCGGCACGTTGGCTGGCGCAGGCACATCCGTGTCGACGGTTTCCAAAGCATGCTGCGCATATTTCGAAGCTTGATCGAACCGCTGAGCTTTATCCAGATCGGTCGATCGCGTGTGCTCAGCCAGCACTTCGGCGGAGGCAATGAGCGCCTCTGGATCATCCGGATCGAGCTTCAGCAGCTTCTGCGCCATCTCTGCCATTTTGTCGCCGTTGTTGGCGTTCTGATATCCGCGCATGGCAGCTTTGTACAGCAGCACGCGCAATTCGCTTTCAGGGAACTTGGTCGCGAAATCGTCAGCCGCTTTTTCCATAGCCGCTGGATCCTTTTGATTTACCATGGCGGCGTTATAGGCGTCGAACTCCGGCTGTGTCTTGGCTTGTGGAGGTCGTTTACCTTGCGGAGCAGTCGTGGCAGAACCAGATTGAGCCGAACCTTGCTGAGCCCCGCCCTGCGCTCCCGAAGGTTGCGATGGTTGGCTCGGAGCCTGCGCAACCGCAAAAGCCGCCACCGCTAGCATTCCCAACATAATGGCTGATCGCTTCATGCTTTCTCCTTGAATACTCCTCTGTCTCTGGTAATTTTACTGCTGCGGATGGCTGGGCGGCTCATAAGGTTGTTGGATGCCGTGCTCAGCCGCGGCTTTAGCCTCGGGCAATGATCCGCCCGCGCTCAGCGCCGCCCGGTACTGGTCGAGAGCCGCCTCCCGGTCTTCTTGCAGGTCAAAGATTCGTCCCAGATAAATATGAGACCACGCCAATACCTTGGGTTCGTGAGCAACCCCTAAAGCCTGCTGGAAATAATTGCGTGCGCCTTGTATATCGCGATTCATCGTAGCCACTTGCGCCAAAATGAAAAGCGCGCGGCCTGGGTCTTCTTTCTTCTCATCCAGAGCCTGTTGCGCCAGTTTCTTTGCACCCTCCGGATCCCCCGTAGATAACCGTTGTTCGGCCGTAATTAACAGCTTGGTGTCCGCGGGACGGGATAAATGCAACAGTTCCGGATCCGCCTTGCTGGCAAACTTTATCTGGGCTACGTTTCTTTGTTCCTTGTGCACGTCGATGCCGCTGATCCATTCGCCATACACGAGGCGCAATCCCGCCGGATTCTTTTCGAACTTCAACAGCGATTCGTAAAAGTAAGGCGTGAGAATGAAGCCCTGCTCAGCCGATTGCTGCACTAACTGCTGCCGCTGCGTTTCAGGAGTCTTGCTGGTCCCGATAGTGCGCGCTTCTATCGCCCGGATGAGACACTCGGTGGCGAGAAGAGAAGCATCCGTCTTGAAGCTCTCGTCCATGGGAGCGCTTTTAACGTTGTCCAACAGCGGTTTCAAGTGACTGATGGCAGCGGGATATTTTAGCGCCAGCGGATCGAGCAGGTAATGCAAATAAGTGTGCCGGATCTGATCTACCTTTAGGCTGGAACCGGTCCCGGGAGAAATCACCACGTAGTAATCGGCCCCGTAATTGCGCGCGTTCGCTTGCCCGGGAGATCCCATGGGATCGAGATAAACCGTAAATGCGCGTCCCAGAAATCCGGCGGACGGCAGTTTCAGATAAACCTCGGTATCGAACAGCACCTTGGACAAAGGTTCATGATAGCGGGCGATCAGATCGGCGTAGGCCGCCTGATGGCGCATCCAGATGGCATGCAGCCCAGCTTCGCCATAGAACTTCTGCACAGGCGGCACGAAGCCGGAGACGAAGCTGGCGTCCGGCGGCAGTTCGGCTTCTTTTACTTTCAACGCGAGTTCGGGCGGCGGATTGAGATAGAGCGCCAATGAAACGTATTGCGCCAGGGTGCGAGCCGGATCGTCTTGCTGATGCTCGGCGTAGAACTGGCACATTACTGCGGTCGACTCTTTCGCCTCAGCCGAAGCCTCAATCGTTTTGGCGACTTCACCACGAATTTCGGCGCGCAGCGGGTCAGATAGGCTCAGTTCCGAATCGTATCCGCAGGCATTGATCGCGGTCAGCACAGTAAACAAAGCTTCATTGTTATCGAGCGCGACCTTTGGCTGATTTTCAGCAGCGCACAGTTGTGCCACCAGCCCCAGCACAGCCAAAAACAGCGAAACCCGAAACTGATGAACCAGGAGTCCTCCTGCAGAACGCGCGAAATATACAGGCTACGTTGTCAGTTTAAGAGGTTCCGAGCGGAGGGTCAATGTCAGGAGGCTGTCAGCCGTCAGCGATTAGCTCTCAGCCTTCGGTATCGATCCGTGGTTTGAGGGCATACAACTGAAAGCTGAGAGCCGACAGCTGATAGCTCCTAGCCTTTCACGCTGATTTTGGAGAACGACAAAACCGCGCGGCCCGATCTTGGCTGACCCATAAATGTCGCGGGACGGAAAGTGGTGAAGATGAGCATGTTTTTTACTTGCGGCGGCAAGCCCTTTGTATCCTGTGGACTCGATAATACGCGGTAATCCTGCACTCGGCCGTTCGAATCCACATACGCTTCAATCACCAGCGAATCATCTGCGATGGATTCCATTGGAGGGACAAACGCCGATTGTTGCAGTTGCGGGGCGGTGTTCAACATCAAAGGAACGTCGGCATTGTCCGCCTGCAAGGGCAAAGCGAGGAAGCCCAACAGAAATCCGAAAATCACGATTGCTGTTGCCAAACCAGCAGTCGCAGGCACCATGAATCTCTGCACCGCATTCTCAATTCGCATGCGGAAATCGTCGAAGTGGGGACGACTTGCCCTCGCCACTTCCCGTGAAATCGCGAGGCGCAATTTTAGTGACAGATCTTCGGGAGCTTTTCGGCGACGCACCTTTGCTAACAGTTGCTGGGTCTGGCGAAGCGAAACATATTCCCGCTGGCAGTCCACACAGCGGTCCAAGTGCCGGCTCAGACTGAGCATCTCTGTTCCAGTGACCGCGCCATCAAGATAAGGCGAGAACATCGATTTAGCTTCGGTGCACTTCATGATGCAACCTCGAATTCTCGCCCATTGCAGGACACGCGAGCGCGGGAAGCGGGTCTCGTTTGACGTTCCGCACCCTGGAGTCCCAGCTCGGCTCCGACCTCTTGCACATACGCTGCGAGTCTTTGCCGCAACGCTTCTCGCCCCCGGGTCAATCGTGATTTCACAGTGCCCAGCGAAACCTGTGTGACCTCGGCAATCTCCTCGTACGACATCTCTTCGAGGTCGCGAAGAATCAGCGTTGTCCGGTACGGTTCGGAAACCTTACGCAATTCTTGTTCAACCCGCGCCCGAACTTCTTCGTGAGCTACGCGATCGAAAGGCGAGTCAGCGCCGTCGACCAACGAATCTTTTATTGCTGACACGAAGCCGGCGTCGGGAGAAATCCGCGACGGCTCCATGGATGTCTCTTTAGATTTATGTCGAAACCACCAGCGCCGCCGGTTCGAAGCTTCATGCACGGCAATACGGTAAATCCAGGTTTTCAGGCTTGACTGTCCGTTGAAGTGTTTCATTCCGCGGAATACTTTTAGAAACACCTCTTGGGTGGTGTCCGCAGCGTCAGCCGGATCAGTTACCATTCGGTAAACCAGACTATAGATCGGCTGATGAAATTCTCCGATGAGCCAAGCATACGCTTCCTCCGACCCCGCCTTAAGTTCGGCTACGATCGCGGCTTCCGCCGTCCGGACCCCGATTGCTCCCGCTAAATCACCCACAGTGGCTGCTCCTGCCATCACCCTCATGGCCTAAGCTCCATTATAAGTGCTTTTCGGTCACAAGCCTTGGTCAAAATGTGAGCCATAGCGCCCTTCTGACTTGCCTGTAAACCCGCCATTTCCCTGGAAGTATAGACCCCGCAAACCCCATGAAAGTTCCAGTACTTGGCGGCTTGAGCCGCACGAAGCTACCGAGGCTTTGCGAGATTACAGGTTGCAGGAAAATCGGGCGAAGGCACGCACAGCCTATCAGGACTTTTCGCTCTGTGGAAAGATGCTACCTCCGGCACACCCATCCTGCCGTAGGCCAAAAGCGAGTACCCAAAGATGCAACCGAGAGCCGGATAACTGTTATCAAACCACTTGCATCCAATTGCAACGTAAAAAGGTGTCAAGCCTTTTTAATGCCCGCATTTGTCGCGTGATAAATCGGTTAGGCAGTCGCGGCAATTGCAGTTTAAGCGAAAAAATTTGCACCATTCCCAAGGCAACAGATTTTTCATATAATCGCGCTCTCACCAGTCGATGCTCCCCCGCATCGCGAAGGAATTGAAAAATATGCACTGGCTGCAGATCTTCCTGTTGGGATGGCTATCATTCGGGTTGTCCACTGTGCTCGTCATGTTCTGGTTATGTAAGCGGACGGCCGCGGCCCTTAACGATCCGTTAAAAGCCACTGCGCTCCCTCCTCAACGAACCGACTTTAGCGCAAAGAAGCTGAGCAGCGAATTGCGATCCGCCTGAACCTGTTGAATTTGTCCGCCTTCCGCTGGTCACCGCTAACATAGCCAAAAGGAAGCGTCCGCTGGAATTCCAATGGAGGCCCCGGGCGGAGTCGAACCGCCGACCAACGGTTTAGGAAACCGCTGCTCTATCCAACTGAGCTACGGGGCCAATGCGATCTGCCCTTCATTATGCCACGCCGTTTTGCGAGGAGTCGCTGCTCTGTTCCGAACTTCACCGGTCGCTGAAAAACTAACGATCATATCAGGCTCGCGGTTTATTGGCGGGGAACAAACTTTTTTTCGCAGGCCTCTTCAGGCGGGACGCCATCGAGCAGATCGCAGTCCGTCAAGCGTGGTTAATATCACTTACGACGGCTCCAGTGTTTGGCAGAACTTCTGGATGACTTCGATCTGTTCCGGCAGAGCACCAATAAATTCGAATCCGTGCAGAAAACCCATGCGGTGCCGCACTACCGATCGGATCACGAAGACTTGCGGAGCATCGGGAATGGAGAATTCCAGAGTCACCATTTCTCCCGCATTCAATTCACTGGTAATAACCGCGCCCAGTCCCGCTTCCGCGAGCTCGAAGCAGCGGCCATGTATGCGAAGGTAGCCATCCTTCGCCAGTACCTTGACGATCACGGGAAGTTCTGTACGATAGCGCGCGTAACGTCGCGTCGACGACTTTTGCATACCTCGAATGCCTTGAAGAGCGATGGCAAAAACTGTCCAGGGAATTGTCTTCAATCAATAGAATAACGGATTGCTCCCGCGCCGGACAGTGACTTTGCAGACGACTGATAATTATCGAAACAGTTCTCACCGTGGAAAAAATATTTTTATGTTTATCCGAAACCTCAGGCGCTGTTATTTTTTCCACTGCGAAAACTTGAATTGACACTTGTAATTTCGCACCGCCGGGAGCACACTGTGCACACTGTGTCAGAAGGGAGTACGGATGAATATCCAGACGTTGCTTAAGCTTTGGTCAGACGATGAAGGACAGGACATCGCCGAATATGCAGTGATGTTGGCAGTGATCCTGGTGTTAGTGGTTGGCACCATCCGATTGATCGGAGGCAGTTCAAATAATGTGTTTTCGTCGGTAGCCAGTTCGATTGGCCAATAGTCCTCCGCAGACCAAACTTGATTCATGCGCGCAGAGCCAGACCGGGAAGGTCTGGCCGTTTTTTTAGGGACGGTTCCGGCGAAGAAGGCGTCAATCGATTTCCAGGTGCCACGTTGCCTGGCTGTCTAATCCGGAAACCGGGAAAACGTTGTCCCGCTTCCCCTCTATCCGAAGTAATGTCCCGCATCGGCCATCCTCTGGTATTATCTTCAGACGGGGTTTCGGGGTGGGCGACTGGCTACCATGTTCATACCGCATGCCAATCTCAGCGACGAAGTGAATGCCAACATCGTCCGATCCGAAATCGAAGGCGGTGTTTCGCTCGGAGACCTGCCACCCTCCACAGTCTTGGAGATCCAGACTCAGCACCATCGTTACACCGCCGTCTTCCTCGGCGAAAGTCAGGCGTTAATTTCCGGCCATCCCGAATACTGCCCTGAGCCTGTGCTGGTGGCCATCGCTGGCTCAACCTGGGGAGGATCGATGCTGAAGCTGCGCTACATCGGCCGCGGCATGCACTTGGAATTTTGTCATCCCGAGTATCGGACTCCCATTGTGACGTCCCGCATTCAGGAAGTCCGCGAAAGTATTCAATCGCCCGCAGTTTCGGAATGCACGCCCACAGCCACGATGCTAGGCCGCGGAACTTTCACAAAACCTTCCTGATGGAGAACCCGCGTCTCGCCGGTATCGACGCAAGGAGCAATCGTTTGGAATAGAAGTTACGACATCGTTCCCAAACACAAAATGGCGCGGCTCATTCAGCCGCGCCATTTCTTGCCGCGTCTAAGTACCCGTTCTTCTAGCTTGTGCCTGCTGCGGAGCGCCCAACACGGCCGCCACCCCACTCCCAATCGGCGAACCGAGTCCGGTGCATGCATCCCATCCGGGGCCAGCGGAATAAGCTCCGTTGTTGCCCGAGGTGATGTCATTGAAATCGCCAGCGCTGCTGGCATTCTGATAGAGCAACGGATTGATGAAGCCGACAGGCTTTCCAATGCTCTCGTTGATTAACGCGATCAGTCCAGCCCAGAGCGGAGCGACGGCGCTCGTCCCTCCGATAACGCCAGAATGCCCATCGACAAGGGTAACGTAGCCGGTTGTTGGATCGGCGTCTCCAGATACGTCGGGCACGCCGCGCCCACCCTTGGGATTGGTTGGACGAGGCACCTTTGCCCCACTCTGCCAACTTGGCAAGCCGAACACGTCGCTGACCCCGCCTCCGGTTGCACCTTCATTGTGCGCCAGTTCATTCCATACGGTCTCGCCGGTGATCCTGCCGTTTGAAGCCTGCAACGTTGTTCCTCCACAAGCCAAGACATTAGGACTCGAAGCGGGGAAATCGACGTGGTTCAATTTGTCGTTAACCCCGTCGGTCGAACCATCGTCGCCGGAAGCAACACAAACCGTTACTCCCATGACTGCGGCAGCCTGGAAAGCTTCGTCCATGGAAGTCATTGCCTGCTGCGTCCACGAGGATTCTGGACCGCCCCAACTGATGGAAACGATCGAGGGATTGTTGGTGCTGTCGTGTACTGCTGTGGTGATTGCGTTTAAAAAACCGGCATCGGTGTTGTCCGCAAAGTAAGCGACAATTTTGGCTCCGGGTGCGACTGCGCCAGAAACCTCAATATCCAGCATCACTTCGCCATCGGGTCCATTCGGATCACCGGTGGGATTGTTGCTGCCGTTGCCCACCGAAACCGCCGATACGGTCGGCGTCGCGGTCAGTTTGAGCTCGCTCCAGTAGTTGCTGAGATCCGTCGGATTGTATCCGCCACCCAACTCGATCAGCGCGATACATTCTCCGGATCCGTCGACGCCCGTCGGATACTTGTAGAGTTCGGCAATTTGCAGGGGTGTGTAGGACGAACTTTTGGGATTCTGCTTCCGCCTGCGAAAATGTGGTTTAGCTTGCGGCCGGTTGTCGAGGCCAAAGACGCCCTCGATCACGTCCTGCAGTTCGACGGGAATCTGCACAGCCCCGGTTCGACCGCGGTACTTTCCGTTCGGATGCTGGTATTCCTTCAACTGGACGCCAAAGGCATCGTTCATGGCGGCGACAGGTCCGGAGAGAATGACCGTCCGGCGTGCGGCGCTCGTTTCTTTTACGTTGAGTTTGTGCTCGTGGGCAAAAGCCTCGACCTTGGCGATGCTTTGTGGATCGGCCCCGTGGCTTTGTTCAAATTCTTGACGGCTCATGGTCTTGCGGTTTTCAACCGGCTGAGTGAATGCATCGGCGCTGACGATTGGCTTCTTTCCCGCGCGCGAACGCAGGCGAATGGTTACGTCCACCATTTCATTAGGATTGGCTGGACCTATTTCTCGCGCCCCTTCCAACGGAGCGCGCTCACTACCTGCTAGCGGTTTTTTCGGAGTAGACGACATAGATCTCCTTTTCTGTTGGACCTAGCTGATGGTGAAGAAAAGCAGTGCAGCGTTACAGCCGGAGTTTGTTCTTGCGAAACTCCACCCAGGAAAGGAGCCGAGCTCTCTGCAAATCCTACGAATCAGTTGCTGGCCCGTTAGATGCCAGCGAAATTAGCAGCAGAGTAATCAGAAAGCAAGAGGTTTTTGCGCCTGTTACAAAAAACGGACAGTGCTCAATCCATATCGGGAATCTCACGGAACGGATTAAGAGTCAGCCCAATACCGCAGAGCCGGAAGACGCAAACAGAGTCCCATTCAAAACCGCGAACGCGCATCGGTTGGACGCGAACCAGTAGGGAATTTCGCGATAATCGTCAGCCTCGAAAACCGCCAAGTCGGCGTCCTTGCCCGGTTCGACTGAACCCTTGCGCTCGCCGAGTCGCAACGCATACGCGCCGTTTATGGTCGCGGCAGAAATTGCTTCGGCTGGCGACATCTTCATGTGCGTGCAGGCCAGCGACAGTATGAATGGCATGCTGGGCGTGGGCGCGGAACCCGGATTGTAGTCAGTGGCCAAAGCCACCGGCACGCCTGCGTCGATCAATTTTCGCGCCGGAGGAAACTTCTCCAGACCCCAAGAAATAATTCGCTGCCGGCACCAGCGTCGCAATCGTGTCGCGTCGCGCCAGTTCACGAATATCAACATCGTTCACGTGATCCAGGTGATCAAACGATGCCGCGTTGTAGCCCAAGAGCGGCTCTAAAGAACTCTCGCTCAATTGGCACACGTGTGCGCGCACGCCCAAGCCATGCTTTTCGGCAGCAGCAAAAATTGTCGCGGTATCTTCGATACTGAAGGCTCCGCGTTCGGTGAACACATCCACAAACTGCGCGAGCTTTCGCTTCGCAGCCAGCGGAATCATCTTTTCGCATACTTCATTCACGTACTTGCCGGCTTTGCCTTCGAATTCTTTGGGAACCACGTGGGCACCGAGAAGCGTAGCCACTACCGTGCCCGGCCACGCAGCGGCAGCATCCCGAATTGCATCGAGTGACTTTAATTCCGATTCGACAGTCAACCCGTAACCTGACTTGGCCTCAACTGTGGTAGTGCCTTGCTCGGACATTTCACGCAGCGCTTGCAGCACGCTTTCGCTTAGCCGGCTGTTTCCGGCCTTACGTACGCCCTCAACGCTAGAGCGGATGCCGCCACCGGCTTTTGCAATTTCCTCATAGGTAGCACCGGCAACGCGCTTTTCGAAATCTATCAACCGCGGCGCGACGAATACCGGATGGGTGTGGGAGTCGACAAATCCCGGAAGCACAACCTGACGTTCACAATCGACTTCGATCACGTTCTTTGCGATTCTTCTTGAGCCACGAATCGCGCAGCGCATCCCTGCTCCTGCCGACGGAAACGATCTTTCCTTCCAGGCACAACACGGCAGCGTCTTCCATAATTTCCAGTTCGTTGAGCTGGGCACCGCGACGTGGACCCGCTTTATCCGAACCAGATCGTAGCGTCAGTAGCTGGCCAATGTTGATCAGCAGCAGACGCTCGCGTCGCTCAATTTTCGCAATGATGGCATGTTAAAAGCAGTCTAGCAGCATACGAATATCGAAGAATTGCCTGACCGTCAGGCTGATGGTAAAGTCAGGCATTCAAGGGGACAAGCTGTTGGAATCGGCACGAGTCGGAAAGCGCGGTGCAATAGTTCTGTCGGCGAAGTTGCGCAAGCGGCTTGGTATTGAGGAAGGCAGCATCGTCGTCGCCGAGGAAAAAGGGGGCGGCATCCTGATTCGTCCCGTCATTCCTACACGCGTGGAACGATACAGCCCCGAGCGAAAAGCAGAGTTTCTTCTTTCCACTGCGACTACCAATGCCGACTACCGCAAAGCGAGAAGGGTGGTGCGGAAACTCGGCGTTGACCCCGATTCAGTTCGCCATCGGCGATCGTGATCGTCACTTTTCAAACCTTCGGTACTTTTATGCCCTTCGCCTGGGCAAACTCTTTTGCCTCGTCATATCCCGCGTCCACATGACGAACCACGCCCATCCCCGGATCAGTGGTTAGCACGCGCTCGATGCGCTTGGCCATTGCATCGGTTCCGTCGGCGACGGTGACTTGTCCGGCGTGCAGCGAGTAGCCAATGCCCACACCGCCTCCGTTGTGAATCGAAACCCACGAAGCTCCGGCGGCAGTATTCAATAAAGCGTTGAGCAGCGGCCAATCGGCGACCGCGTCGCTGCCATCTTTCATGCTTTCGGTTTCGCGGTATGGAGATGCGACTGAGCCGCAATCGAGGTGATCGCGGCCAATCACAATCGGCGCTTTAATTTTGCCGGCCTTGACCAGATCATTGATTGCCAGACCGAACTGCGCGCGCTCGCCGTATCCCAGCCAGCAAATTCGCGCCGGCAATCCCTGAAACTTTATGCGCTTGCGTGCCAACTCAATCCAGCGCCGCAGAATTCTATTCTCTGGAAACAGTTCCAGCACTAACTCATCGGTGACATGGATATCGGAAGGCTCACCCGACAACGCCGCCCAGCGGAACGGTCCACGGCCCTCGCAGAACAGCGGACGAATGTACGCGGGCACAAATCCCGGAAAATCGTAGGCGTTTTTTACTCCGCGCTGAAACGCGAACGTCCGAATATTATTTCCGTAGTCAAAAGTTACCGCGCCCATTTTCTGCAGCCGCAACATACCTTCAACGTGCCGCGCCATCGCGTCCAGCGATCGCTCCTGATAACTCTGCGGATCGTGCGCGCGCAGTTCCAGCGCCGCTTGCAGAGTCATGCCATTCGGCACGTATCCGTTCAACGGATCGTGCGCCGAAGTCTGATCGGTAAGAATGTCCGGGACCACGCCACGCTCGGCCAACTCTGGAATCACGTCGGCACAATTCCCCACCAATCCGACCGAGACGTTTTCTTTCTTGCGTACGGCGTTCTTCAGGATACGCAGCGCCTCATCCAGCGTGCTCACCATGAAATCGCAGTAGCCGGTCTTGAGGCGTTTCTTGATGCGCTCGGGATCCACATCAATGCCCAGAAAAGCTGCGCCAGTCATCGTGGCTGCCATGGGCTGAGCTCCGCCCATACCGCCCATGCCGCCGCTCACGATCAGCTTGCCGGCAAGATCGCCCGCGAAATGTTTTTCTCCCGCCGCGGAAAAAGTTTCGAAGGTGCCTTGCACAATTCCCTGCGAGCCGATATAGATCCACGAGCCTGCGGTCATCTGCCCATACATCATCAGGCCCGCGCGCTCCAGTTCGTTGAACTTCTCCCAGTTGGACCAATGTCCGACCAGGTTCGAATTCGCAATCAGCACCCGCGGCGCGTACTCGTGCGTTTTGAACACGCCGACCGGTTTGCCGGATTGCACCAGCAGAGTTTCATCGTTCTCTAAGCTCTTTAAAGACGCGACGATTGCGTGGTAGGCCTCCCAGCTGCGCGCCGCGCGCCCGGTTCCACCGTAAACGACCAGATCGCGTGGCCGCTCGGCGACTTCTTCGTCGAGGTTATTCATGAGCATGCGCATGGCTGCTTCCTGCTGCCAGCCTTTGCAGGAAATGTTGGTGCCGCGAGGGGCGCGGATTGGCGTGTAGGTCGCTGGAGTAATTTCGGTTTCAACCGGCATGATTAGATGTTAGTGCGTTGCAGACAAGTCTTCAAATCCGAGCGGAGGAGTGAAGTCCGCTGTCCATTAATGACCAGATTCATCAACCCGATTCTGGCAAGAAACCACGCCAAACGCAAGGCCCGCAATACGGCTCCGCGTATGGATTAAGCTGCGGTTCAGTTTGGAATCCACAGTTTGGTAATCCGTTCAGGGACGTGGGAAACTGTAGAAGCTATGAAGAAACCTTCATTACGCGTCACGAAATGGCTAGGCGACATTCCGGTCGAGGGAGAGTGTACGGCCTGCGCCGAAGTCACGTTCAAGGTTAAGCCAATCACCCACCGTCCCACCCGCGAGGAATACGGCAAGAACTTACAACAAGAGTTTGATCGCCATTTTAAGCATGTCCACAAGGGCGAGAACGCCAGCTAGCAATCAGATATCAGGACGTGAGTCGGCTATTAAGGAGACCCCAATGTTGAAGCACACGGGGCTTGTGTTCACGACGGCGTCGACTCTTATGCTGTTCGCGCAGACTAAAGCCGCCACGCGGCGTATCGGTCAACCGGAGTGCTGGCGGCGAGGATTGGATGGAATGCACGGGTGACGCGGCTGCGGACGAACCTAGCGGCGCTATGACTGACAATCGATATTGGCTAGACTCTTGCGCCACGCCCAAACTTGCCGAGACACCTGGCGTAACATCGCCACTTGCACTCATTGATCTGCCCAGCCAATTCTCAAAACGTTCAATGGCCTGGTTCGTCACTTGAGAAATTGCAGCGTTGATGCTCGCCCCAAAGACATAGGTAATGTCCAGCTCTGCTTAAGAGACATAGGCCGAAAGCCTCCGTTGACATCTTGTGCCGAAAGCCTAGTATGGTTGGCTAACGGAGGGCGATTTATGGCGGACTCGGGGCACCAGCGGCGATGGATTCCGAGCATAAACCTACGAGCGGCAAGTGCGACATTAGGGTTGGCGCTCGGGCTTTCGTTAGGATTAATTACTAGCCAATCAGCGCAAGCGCAGGCTTTCACGGTGCTGCACAACTTCAAAGGATCGCCAGACGGGGCTTATCCCGGCTCGGGCTTGGTGCAGGACGCGGCAGGGAATCTGTACGGCACCACCTTCAATGGCGGCAAATCCATCTGTAGCGCGCCAGGCTGCGGAACGGTGTTTAAGGTTAGTAAGACCGGCAAGGAGACTGTGCTGTATAACTTCTGCCCCGCTGCTGACTGCACGGATGGGATATTGCCCCTCGCAAGTTTAATCCAGGACGCTGCCGGGAACCTCTACGGCACGACTTCGGCAGGCGGAAGTCTTGGGTCTGGTTGCTACAACGGCTACTCCTACGGCTGCGGAGTGCTATTCAAGTTGGATAGAGCAGGCTACGAAACCGTGCTGTACAGCTTCGCCGGAGGAACGTTCGACGGATGCTATCCCCTTGCAGGTTTGCTCCTGGACAAGGCGGGCAACCTCTACGGCACAACCTCGGAATGTGGCGCCTCCGGCCTTGGAACGGTGTTCAGGTTGGACAGGCGCGCAACGAGACCCTGCTTCATAACTTCAGTGGTGGTGCCGATGGGGCAAATCCAGCTCAAGCAAGTTTGCTCATGGACGCCAAGGGAAATCTCTACGGCGTCACCGACGCAGGCGGGACTGGGTGTGAACGTCGCAATGGATGTGGACTGGTGTACAAGCTGAGTAAAAGCGGTAAATTTACGGTGCTGCACAGCTTCACTGGGGGAACCACGGACGGTTGCCACCCCGACGGAACTCCTGCTTTGGACACCAATGGCAACCTCTACGGAAGCAACAATTAGGACTAAGGTGGCGACGAATGACCCCTTCAACAGCCAGTGTGAGTTTGTCGAGACGTAAAAGATAACACGTTGATGCGGATTGCCACCGAATGGACTGAATCAGCGACTGTTGCCGACCAATATTTTGGAATTAGGTACCAGATGGCAACATCAGTTGCGAACACACAGTACGCTATGGCCGACAGTACCGTGTACGCAGTCGGTCTACCGCCTGGGAATTCGAGTTGCTTCGTCCCTGGCATTCGCTTTGAATATTGCCGCAATTTTCGACAAATGTCGAGAGCAGGCGTTAGCACTCAAAACCCCCGGCCCAAGGGTCCATGAGCCGTTATCGGGAGTAACGCCAGTCAAGCCGAAGTTGTGCGCGAATGTTGCTCGACAGCCAGTCTTCAGGGCGTCCGTTGGCTGAACCCGATCTGCATCTGGAGGTGAACTAGTTCCCGTCCCACCGCCAGGTATCGCGGAATTCGTGGCCGCTACCAACAAACTGACCACCGAACATCACCGCTTCATGAGTCGCCGGATCGTAAGCCATTCCCAACCCCTCACGCGCCGGCGGAGATTTCTTCGTAGTTAATTGAACCCAATTCGATCCGTCCCAAGACCAGGTTTGGTTTATGTCCTGCCCGAGTCCCTCATCCCATCCGCCGAACACTACCACAGCTTTCAACGTTGGGTCGAACACAATTCCGGCGAACACCAGCGCGTCCACTTGGGTGGTGGGGAACTGCTGCGTCCAGTCCTTGCCGTCCCAGGTATAAGTGTTGTCCGTTCGGATGGTGTCGCCGCTTCCTCCAGTCATGACGACGTTCTTTCTGATGGGATCAAGTACAGCCACTGCCCAACCGCGTCCGATGGGGACAGTCTTAGGATGAAGCTTCTGCCATTCCTGTCCCGTCCAGTGGTATGTCTCGTGAAGGTTCGGCACTCTCTGAGTGGCATTCCAGCCTCCGAACATCATCACGCCTCCAGTCAGGGGATCATGAAATAGCACAGCTCCGGTTGCGTGTGCCGGCATCGTGTTCATCGTTACTTCTGTCCAGGTCGAAGTTGCGCCGTCCCACAGCCATGTGTCTCGAAGAAATGAAGCGTTGGTGTGCCCGCCGTTATAGCCGCCAAACATAACGACCTTCTTCGTCTTCCTGTCGAATAGCATGGCCGCTCCGGTGCGGACCGGCGGTGCCACCGGCGGATGCTCCTTGGTCCACGCAGTTCCGTCGAATGTCCAGGTATCGTTGCGGTAGGTGTTGCCAATGCCGCCAAAAACAACGATCTTTTCGCTGACTGGGTCATACGCCATGGCGTGGCCAAACCGCGCGGTTGGCGAGGTTGCGGGCGAAAGCTTGGTCCAATTGGCCGAAGCTGGACCTGACGCATACGACAGAACGGGCAACAGCACCGCAAGCGTGATGGTGACGGCCAGTTTCAGTAGGTTTTTGCTGACATAATCGCGAGCGTACATGAATTCTATTTCCTTCCTGGGAGATTTCAAAACCGCCAGCGCACAGTAGCTAGCGTCTTTGACGCACCGCGTAGACATAAGAAAGCAAGGCAGTCCCAACATAGCGCTTCCCTGAAGAGCGGTTCATTGTCCGGCCCCTAGGACCAGAATGTCAAATTCTCAACTGACGAAAACAGGCGATTACACGTTTTGACCGTGGTCACTGAGTGTAACGGCGAGGTTACAACAGTCAATCGGACAAGGCCGCAGAGAAGCATATAATTCGGCGTTCGACCGAAAAAACTCTATGAATTACGTCAAAGGCATCCTGAGCGGATTAGCCGCGATATTCCTCGCGGAGTTTGTCCCAGGTCCTTGGTCAATGTTTAAGGGGATTAGTGAGCAGAAGGCAACGGGCTTGGGCGCCGTCGCTGCTGGACTCACGGGGAGTGCCTTTTCGCCTCTCTTCTGGTCCGTCGCGCTTTTGTTCTTTGCACTGTTTTTTGCGGCCAGTCGACTCGGAAACAAAATCCTGAGAGTATTTTTATTTTGGATTCCGACACTGACGGTTTCTGTGCTCGGCCTGGCAATCGTGGCGCTGCTCACATACGTGTTTATACATTTCAGAGGTCGTTAGGCCGAGTAACTCTCAGCAATCGTGATTCCCCCCGTGTCGGTTGACGTAAACATGCCACTACACGTTTTGACTGTTGCTCGGTGAGTGTAAATGGAGATGTTACGCGAATCAACTTTGGCCGCTGGTCGGTTCGCACCGGCGTAGACTTGACTTCAACCTCGAACGGTATTCCTCGTTATACTTCCTGAATGGCGCCAGTTCGACTGTTCTACCCTGTGTTTCGGTATGCTCCCCCTGCAAACGTGGAACTAGGCCCTCGAAGACCGATAGTGCCTTGCGGTAATATTCGCAGCCGCCCGTATCGAGATCGTCGCCCACAATCATGTAGTTCACGCCGACGTTAAAAACGTTTGAAATGTCTGTTGGATTAGCGGCGAGAGCCTTTTCTGAGTATTCCGCGCCGAGCCTCGTCCATTTCCCGCTCTGGTTCTTATCATGAAGAGCGCGAATGAAATAAGTGGTCGCGATGATTTGATAAATGGAGTCGTCTCCCTCGCGTCCCGTAACCGAACGCAAACCCAGGTCGATTGCTTCATCAAAACGGCCGCTGTTCCTTAGCTGCGCCATTTTTGTAGCTAGCTGGATCTCTTGCCTTGGCCAGATGAGTGCCCATGGCATCTCCATCGTGTCGTAATGATGTTTGATTCCGACGAGTGCGATTGCCGCTAGTATTAGTCCACTCAGCAGAACCAACAGCCGTCGCTTAGGTTCGCTCATGCCACAATTAGAATGCATGCAT
This sequence comes from uncultured Acidobacteriota bacterium, assembly GCA_963716405.1. Taxonomy (GTDB): domain Bacteria; phylum Acidobacteriota; class Terriglobia; order Terriglobales; family Acidobacteriaceae; genus JABDBE01. The sequence goes on from CAVQTI010000002.1 coordinate 282,362, forward strand.
TCGCCTATGAGCACGTTACTCGCGTAACTTCTGTAAACAGGCGATTACACGTTTTGAGAATTGATGGACAGGGTCGATGAGTGTAACAGGGATTTTTCGCCCCTATCCGGTGGACACCAACGCCGGTGACTCTTAGAACCTCCAACATCGTGATAAACATATCCTTTGGAGGAAAGTACTTGTGACCGGACGTCAGGCTGCAATTCTGGGTGGCGCGGTGGGCCTTACGGTCTCCGCTGTCATAGTGGTGCTCGTTTGGTGGGGTGTGTCAGGAGTTCTATTGTCGGCAGCGTCGATCTAGCGTCCGTTTTCTGGCCCTCGTTTTTCCTGCTCACAACAGGCTGGCACTCAAGCGTGCCCGGTGCGGTGATCATTCTTTGCGCCCTTGCCATCAACTGCCTGATCTATGCTCTTCTCGCCTTGGCGCTGTGGGCCGCAGCCCGCAATATTTTCGCTCGATGGTCGCGTAGCGGAGCGTAGTTGGTGTTACTGCGATATATCGCCATTTGACGACGTGCGAGATGTGATAGGTAAGTTCCGGAATGTTCGTTCTGAGTCACCGAAATGCTCACGTCAAAGTCATTTTGGAGACAACCGAGCATTATCTCTTGCCATCGAAGTCATCGATAGACCACCTTCCAGCAGGAGCTTATCCCGATGTTTAAACTCTTCCCAATCCTTTGCCTCGGCGCAACCTTGAGCGCAGCCTTTGCTTCTGCGCAAGTTTCACCGTCGACCGATTCACAATCCAATCTTTCGGGCAGCGGCCCAGTGGCTTACGTTTATGTAGCCAGCTATCCCGGAAACAATGAACCGAACGTTATCGTCGGATATTCCGCGAGCTCGAAGGGTGCGCTCACGCCCCTCCCTGGCTCGCCCTTCCACCAGAACGTCAGTTCCATGGCGGTGAATGGAAAATACCTCATGGCTCTTAACAATTCGAACGCTCCCAATATTGACACTTTGAAGATCGGATCGAACGGCGCATTGACCTATGTAACTTCAACCCCGTGTGTTCAGAAGGGTGACTCGTGCCTGTACGTACGAAATTTGTTTTTTGACCATACCGGCAGCGATCTTTACGTGATGGAGTCCGACGGATCGAATGACAACACGGAGTCTTTCGCCGTGAATGAATCTTCGGGAGCCCTCAACTATCTGGGTTACACCGTCACCGGTGCGTTTCCAGGAGACTTCACGCCCACATTTTTTATCGGCGATAACGTCTATGCATATTCGGCCGATCAGTCTGGCTGTATGTACCCCGGTATTTACGGATTTCAGCGCGACAGCAGCGGACTTCTAAACTCCATCAACACTCAATTCAATTGGCCGACGCCTCCCCCGGGAGTAAGTATCTATTATCCGGACCTGACGGTAGCCGATCCCAACAACCATCTTGCGTTTCTCGAGCAGCCCACTAACGCGCCCGAATGTGCCGCTGGGCCTTTGCAGATCGCCGTTTACACTGTCCGCGCGAACGGCAACATCCATACGAACAGCACCTATAAGGATATGCCCGCGACCTTGATTAAAGGCCCTTTTGACATGAAGATGTCGCCTTCGGGCAAACTGCTCGCTGTGGCTGGTCAAGAAGGTCTACAGGTCTTCCACTTCAACGGCGGAAATCCCGTCACCCGTTACACGGGGCTGCTTACCAAAGAACCGATCAGCCAGATGTTCTGGGATAACGACAATCACCTCTATGCCATCAGCAACACAGAGTTACTCGTCTTCACGATCACTCCTACCACGCACCAGAAGGCGCAAGGATCGCCGTACGCCATTCCCGGCGCGCAAGACATCATCGTTCAGCCTTTGAAATAGATTTCTTGTTGAACGGAACGAAGGGGCTTCCACAAGGAGCCTCTTTCGCCAAACTCGCCGTGAAATGGAAGGCATTCATGCAAGTTTGCCCTTCCGTTTTGGTCAATACGTGTAACGGCGTCCAATTCGTATGCTAACTGCTGAAGTGCATCAAAAGCTTTCATTGAGTAGGTTGGCGTACCCTGATGCTGACGACGATCCTCCCGGTAAAGCTTCTCGCCAAGGATAAAAGCCGTCGCCAGTCGCGCCTGTGCTATCTGCTGCTGTCCCATAAGATCGTGGGCCTTGACGAGCGCGGTCATAATCCCAACATTAATTGTGTCATCCATTGCGTAAAGCAACACAACAGAACTGGCGGGGAAGCGAACGCAGGATCATCGGTTTTCGAGTTATTGCGGGGGCGCACATCGGGGCGATCGTTTGCGATTCGACACTGGACATCCAGCTTCAGGCTGCAGTTCGATCTGAGCAATCTTTCGCACTGTTGATTGCATACGACGAGGAGTGAGTGCATGCTCGGAGCAGTCGGTGAATTCCCATCCTGCAACGCAGCCAGTGCGCGACGATGGTGTCCGCCATTACCTGGGAGGTTAGTTGCTCGGGCGTGAGCCGCTGCCAGGGCTTTTCGTTTTCGGCTTTCAGAGTACGGGTCTCCACACCGTCTCTTTCGATCCGGTAGTCAACCACGGGAGAACCATCACCCAACTCAATACGAAGGTTGTTGCATGCCATGATGCACCTTTCGGGCGACTGCATCCTGACACATTATGAGCTGCTGGCCGTCTAACGTTCGATACCGGACATACTGTAGTCGTGAAAGTGAGAAGCCGTAATCTTAAGCCTTGGCACAAGTTGAAGACTCACGATCATCCCGACACCCAGTGAGAATCACCCAAGTAGCCGGGTCAATGAGCGCAATGGCTATGTTGCAACAGTTACCGAATAACCGATCGGTCGAAATCGAACACCTCAGCCGGTGAGGAGGAGACTCGATCTTTCAACGGTGCGATGCTGTTGTGACCAAGAACATTTTTAAAGTCAAGTCGGGATGCTTCGGGAGCCACCGTGCGGTTCATAGGAGCCTTCATCGCATTCTGCCCACCGCAGAAAAAAAAGGGTAACTGGCAATTCTGACAATTAAAGACATCAAGGAGTTGCTCGCTTACTTTGAC
>CAVQTI010000003.1:0-6064 GCA_963716405.1 uncultured Acidobacteriota bacterium
TCCCACAGTGCAAGTGTTTGGGCGCTTCAGCCTTGACTACTTCCACGTCTTGGGCGCGGGCTCCTACGGGGCACTGGGCGGCGTCGGCTTTGGTCCCGGTGGGTTGGCGGGCGGCTCGAATACACATAACTACAGCATTGCTGGCGGCGTTACCAAGACGGTCAACTCAATCCTCCTTGCCGATTTTCGCTTTGGATATTTCAAATACAACCCGAGTACCTTTAAGCCGGATGCGGGCACGACGCCCATCGACCAGCTTCGGCATTCCCAACGCTAACCTGACCGGCCCGCAAGCTGCCTTCACCTCTGGTCTCGGCGGATTCCTGCTGAATCAGACTGTATCCAGTTCTTCGGCAAATACCGGCGCGTTCAGCAATCCAACTGTGAGTTGGGGCGACGGCCTGGGAGTAGGTCGCTGCAATTGTCCGCTGCTGGAGAGCGAGCAGCAATTCCAGTGGGTTACCAACTGGACAAAGATCAAGGGGAACCATCAATTCAAATTTGGCGCTGACATCCGCTATGCCATGAACCTGCGCGTGCCGAGCGATGCCAACCGGGCCGGTGATTACACCTTCGACTACCGCACCACATCCAACGGTGGTGGCGGCGGACTCGACTGGGCAACGTTCTTGCTGGGCGATGTCACGCAGATGAGCCGGTATGTCAGTCCTACCGTGAATGCGGCGGAACGTCAGCACCGCATGTTCTACTACGGGCAAGACACTTGGCGAGTAACTCCAAAGCTAACGCTGAATTATGGACTCCGTTGGGAGGTGTATTTCCCCGAATACGTGAACGGCAAAGGCAACGGAGGGTTTGCCAATCTCGTGCAGGGTCTGGACCGCGTCGCTGGATACGGCCCGTACGGTCTAAACGGAAACATCTCCAACGATTGGCACTATTTCGCGCCACGCGTCGGAATTGCCTATCAATTAACCGAAAAGACGGTCCTGCGTATGGGCTATGGCCGCAGTTACGATATGGGCGTGTTCGGCTCGAACTTCGGGCACACGGTAACTCAGACTCTGCCCGTACTCGCCGCCCAGTTGGCGCAGAACTCGTCGCCGAACTTGACTGCGTTCACCTTGGCGCAAGGCCCGCCTGTGTTTAATTTCCCCCCAATACCGGCTAGCGGAGCGCTGCCCGTGGCAGGACCCAATTGCTATCAGAGTGCGTTTTTCGTGAACGGCGCAAACACTCAGCTGTGCGTGCAACCTCACATACGCCCGACTTTTCAGCGTCTGCCCGAACTGGACGCCTGGAATTTAACTGTGCAGCACCAGATAACCAACACAACGGGCATCGAAATAGCCTACATCGGCAACAAAGGCACGCACGTTTTCGCAGGGGATGGACCGACCTACAACATAAACAATCCTGCAATCGGACCGGGAACGACTGTCAACGGTGCCTTTGTGCCAGTTACCCCATTAGTTCAGCGACGGCCGCTTTACAACAGATTCAGTTATCCCGGCTTCATTGACCCCACGACGGGCACAACCCTGATGTGCTGCTCGACCGACCAAAACAACTATCTTGGGAACGACGCCAGCAGCAATTACAACGCTGCGCAGGTCGAAGTGACGAAGCGCTTTTCTCATGGATTTCAATTTCTCTCGCACTACACATTTGCTCACGCCTACAAGTACGACAACAACTACTACGCCGATTCTCCAGGTCTGGCATACGGTCCCGACGACGAGGTTCGAAATCATGTCTGGGTAAACAATCTGGTCTATGAGTTACCGTTTGGTCGAGGCAAACCTTTTGGCAGCGGCGCCAGCGGAATAGAGAATGTGTTCATCGGCGGCTGGCAGATTTCTGGAACCACCACGTGGGCCAGCGGCCTGCCGTGGACTCCGAGTTATGGAGAATGCTCCTCTGAGGAGGATGTAAACATCTGCCGGCCTAACAAGGGAACGGGCTCCTTCCAAATTGGAGCAGGTTCATTTAATCCGGTCACACACAAGGTACCTTTCTTTACGCCGATACCTAACATCGTTACCAATCCCGGGGAGGCCTTCAGTGATCCTGGGGCCGGGCACTTGGGGAACATCGGCGTTTATAGCTACCGCGGTCCCCGCGCATTCTTCAGCGACGCGACGATCCTGAAAAACTTCCGGCTGACTGAACGCTTCCGACTGCAATTCCGCATGGATGCCTTCAACGTATTCAATCACCCAGTTTTGGGTTGGAACAACAACCAGGGTGGAACCGGCACCTGTATCGACTGTGCCGGCAATGGCCAGATCACGAACATCGAAGCTGACTCTTCTCCTGGTTCTGCCACCGGCATGCGCCAGCTTGAGTTCGCTCTGAAATTGATTTTCTAGGTTCTAGCGTCCGGCACTAACAGAGTCAGTGCGTCGGGGAGGACGGATATCTTCACGGGCAACGTGCCTAAGAGTTCTCCGTCAGCTTCCACGAAGATGCGAGGGCTCGAAGCCGAAGATGACGGTAAATTGCGGCAGATTGCGTCGGTGCCGTGCACCAATTCGATTCCAGGGACTTTCCAATTAGTGGCGAAGAGTCCGCGCAGTACATAGCGTAAATACGCGAGCCTGCTGCGCGTATGAAAGAGAACAAAGCGAAGATCATCGCGTTCGAGCGATGCACCGGGAGCAAGTTGGCGCAGAACTCCACCAAAGTTGCCGATGCGGACGGCCAGCAGCTGAGATACTTCTGCCTGTTCTCCCGCGATCTCTACCAAGAAATTTTCCATCTTGTGGGTCAGCCACAGGCGGGTTGCTTTCGCGCAATACGCTGCCATTCCCAGGCGGCGTTTTATTAGCGGGTCGAGTTTGTAGAAGAGGTGTGCATCGACCCCGATCCCTACCGTGACAGTAAAATATCGCTGCCCTTCTTTTCCCATTAAATCCTGGTAAGTCAGTCGGCCGACGGCGATGCGGCGAGGCTTCGCGATCAGCGCAGCCCGCGCAGCGCCAGCAGGAGAAAGGGGCAGCTTCAGATCATGGGCCAGCGAGTTGGCAGTACCCAGCGGAATGATGCCCAGGGCCGTCTGGCTGCCCACCAGCCCCTGCAATACGTCGTGAACAGTGCCATCGCCCCCGCAGGCAAATACGGTGTCGCACCCTTCGGCGATGGCGTGTTTAGTCTGGTCGGTCGCATCCGATGCGGCGCGGGTGGGAGCGGCGGAAGCTTCAATCCCGGCACTCTTCAGGACGGATAGCGCTTCCTCTATGTCGGCCTGACGGCGCTCGTGGCCGCGGCCGGAAAGCGGGTTGTAGAGCAGGATTGCTTTGCGCATGGAGGAGTCTGAATTGCTCCTGCACGGGCGAGGACGCCCGCGCCTACACACGATCACAGACGGGTCTACACGCCTGATTGCGTAAACGTAATGTAGCAGATTCACTCTGGTGACTTCTTTCCGGCGTCGAGCTTTGCTCAACTGGACAGCCGGTGGCGGCTATCCGCACGCACTTCTCGCCTATAATCTTTTTCGATGAAAAAAGATCTGGAAAAGAAGATCGAAGGGTTGCGCGATCAGATCCGGCATCACGAGTATCGATATTTTGTGCTTGATGATCCCGAGATCAGCGATGCCGAGTTCGATCAACTGATGATCCGGTTGAAGAAGCTTGAGGCTGAGCATCCCGAACTGATCACGCCCGATTCTCCGACACAACGGGTTGGCGGGAAACCGCGCGAAGGGGTGGTCAAGGCACGCCATTCGTCGCCCATGCTATCTCTCGATAACACCTATAGCGTGGACGAGTTGCGTAGCTGGGAGCGTCGGGTTCACGAACTGAGCGGACACAAGGACATCGAATATGCTTGCGAACTGAAGCTGGATGGCATGTCGCTGGCTCTGCAATATGAGGATGGGCGGCTGGTGCGGGGCATTACGCGCGGCGATGGCGTCGTTGGTGAGGACGTAACGCTGAATGTGCGAACGGTGCGTTCGATTCCGCTTTCAATTCCCAAAGAAAAACTTAAGGCGGCGGGCATTCCACCAGATTTTGAAGTGCGTGGAGAAATGCTGATGCCCTTGGCGGCGTTCCGGAAGATGAACCAGCAGCGCGAGAAGGACGGGCTTTCGCTGTTCGCCAACCCGCGAAACGCTACTGCCGGAACCGTTCGTCAACTTGAGCCCAGCATCACTGCGCAACGGCGGCTCGATTATTTTGCCTACATGCTGCTGAAAGGTGGACGCACGATTTTCGACCGTCACTGGAAGACTTTGGACGCTCTGGATGCAGCTGGCTTCAAGGTAAATCCCAGCCGTAAGCTAGCCAGGAACTTCGAGGACGTCTGGGCATTCATCGAAGAGGAGGAAACCAAGCGCGAAAAGCTTCCGTACGAAATTGATGGCATCGTGGTCAAAGTTGACCGAACTGCGTTGCAAGAGGAACTAGGTTATACGGGCAAAGCCCCGCGCTGGGCGATCGCCTACAAATACGCGGCCCGAGCCGGCATTACGCAGATTGGAGGCGTTCAATGGCAAGTCGGACGGACGGGAAAATTAACTCCTGTGGCGATGCTGAAGCCGGTACCGATCGGCGGCACCACCGTCAGCCGCGCCACGCTGCATAACCCGGATGAAATCGAACGGTTGGGCGTAAGGGTTGACGACTGGGTAGAGGTCGAGCGCGGCGGCGACGTGATCCCCAAAGTCACGCGCGTCGTGGATGACAAGGATCATCCTCGTGGCCACGAGTTGGTCCATGTACCGGACAAATGTCCCGTGTGCGGCACGAAGGTGGTTCGAGCAGAGGGCGAGGTCGATTATTTCTGCGTGAACGCCAACTGTCCGGCCAAGCTGCGCGAGACTATTTTGCACTTCGCATCGCGTGGCGTAATGAACATCGACGGCATGGGCGAAGCGCTGGTAAACCAGCTCACCGATCGCGGTCTGGTGAAGAACGTCGCGGACATTTATAAGCTGACCAGACAGGATCTCTTATCGCTCGAACGCATGGGCGAAAAGTCGGCGCAGAACATTCTTCGGGAAATCGAGGCTTCGAAAAAGCTGCCCCTCGAACGTGTGATCTATGGCCTTGGCATTCGCTTTGTAGGCGAGCGCACCGCGCAATTTTTGGCCGAGGAACTTGGGTCGATGGACGCGCTTATGGACGCGGGCCAGGAAGAGCTTCAACAGGTCAACGAGGTGGGGCCACGAATCGCGGAAAGTATTGCGGAGTTTTTTCAGGAACCGCGAAATCGTGAGCTGATTGAGCGGCTGCGCCAAGCCGGCTTGACTTTCAAAGGAATCAGAAAAGAACGCGGTACGAAATTCGCAGGCAAGACTTTCGTGCTGACCGGCACGCTCACTGTTCCACGAGACCAGGTAAAGAAAACGATTGAAGCGGCCGGGGGACGCGTATCGGGCTCCGTCAGCAAGAAAACTGACTATGTGATCGCAGGAACCGATGCGGGATCCAAACTCGACAAAGCGAAAGAGCTGGGAGTAACCGTCATTGGGGAAAAAGATCTGGCGGACTTAATCGAAGACTGATGGCGCAATACCCTCGTGGCATTTCCTCTTTTACTCTTTGCAAAACCTTACAAACTCTTGACATCCTTGTGACAACCGCAGCCGTGGATAGGCTATCTTTGCTCACCAGTTGTCCTTCCTCGGGGGAGCGAAATGACAACACCTTTTCGCGCGAACACGGTTTTTTGGACATGCGCATGGGCGCATAGGGAGCATCGCGGCATTCTGAGGTGTCGCGATTGTGCGCTCCTTGCGTTTACCGGCGATCATCCTGAGCGAGGATTTCTTTCCCTTCGAAAGCCTTTGCTCAGGATGGTACCGGCGATTCGAGCGCCGTTTTAATTCTCTTGTAGGTGACGTCGAGGCTTTCCGGCAGTATCCGTGTCTCCCCAACCACGGAAATAAAATTCGCGTCAGCTATCCAGCGTGGCAGTACGTGCATGTGGATGTGACTGGCAACGCCCGCCCCAGCAGCCTTGCCGATATTCATCCCAAGGTTCACGCCATCGGGAGTGTATAAGTGCCGCAGCACGCATTCGATTTTCTGCGACAAATCCATCATTTCGTGCGCTGTTTCGACTGGCAGCTTCTGCAATTCATCAAGATGTG
>CAVQTI010000004.1:0-805101 GCA_963716405.1 uncultured Acidobacteriota bacterium
GCACCCACCAGCAACAACAGCCCCACTGAGAGAGCGGGGCCAACAGCGAACTGGCCAGGAGGCATCCGCCAGTGCCAAGCAAGCCTGCAATCATGAAAGTCATATGCACTCTGGTTCGAGTGCCCCCAGCGGCGATCCAGCGGTCGCCTATCCGTCCGGAGATAGTCGAAGACACGGCTTGGGCGAGAAACACGGCGCCGCCAATTTTGGCCATTGCGTCCATGGAGAAATGCCTCTCGCGAACCAGGTAAAACGGCAACCATGCCGTTAGGAAATAGAGTGAGTAGGCGCTGCAGAACAGACCGATGAATGTTCCCCAAGCCGGCCGCTGCTTCAAAATTTCTAAAGTGGTCGGCGCGGACTCCGATTGCATCTCTGTGGCGATCCCCGGTCCGCTCGGCATCCACCGGAACCAAGGCAATAGCCAGACCAGACTGATGAAACCGACGACCACAAAAAAGGACCGCCAACCAAACCGGGACATCAGCACACCGCCCAGCAACATGCCGAAGGCGGGACCGCAGGCCAGCCCCGAGGCGATGATTGAATTTGCGGAAGCACGTTGGGAGGATGGGAAATACTTCGCGAGTATTTTCGAGTACGCCGGATACGCGACCGACTCGCCGATGCCGAGAACAAGCCGTACCACCAGCAAGGCGGTGAATCCATGCAGAAATCCGGTGGCGCTGGTAGCTGCTGACCAGAGAAAAAACCCCATGGCCATCACCCAACTTACGCTCACTCGGTCAACGAGCCACCCCGACAGAATCAGGAAGAGTGAATAACGTCCAGAAGAAAGACGAGAGGAGAAGTCCGAGTTGGGAGGCGGACATCCCCAGCTCATCTTTCAGCATGGGCGCGGCGATGGAGATGTTGCCGCGATCGATGTAGTTGATGAAGACGGAGAACGCGAGCAGGGCCAGCACGTATTGCTGCGTTCTTGGCAACTTCTTGTCGTTTATCACAGGGTCCGCAGGCAGAAGCGCGCCCCTCGGACGAAATTCATCTGCTTATCCCTACCGTCCGTCACCTTTCCTCCGAATATCGGTCTGTGGAAGAAGCACTCAACGGATTTGAGCGGATGACCTTCGACACGAAGATATTGCCTGGCAATGCTGTGCCGGCATTCCTCGCTGGACTGGCCCAGAAACTCCAGCTGATGATTTGGTTCCTCCGCGAGATTAGTGCCCCACACTAGGCAGGCAGACCCGGAGTTGGCAATGCACGCGGAGATAAGTTGTTGATGAGTGTGTAAAGTTCAGGTAGCATTCAACTTCTCTGGACAGGTAAGCGGTCGAACCCTTTCACGTAGACGAGGAGGCAACCCCGCCGCCTCGGCACAGCAAGGCTCTTCATGGGAACGGGGGTCCTTCGGTTCGGCGCCTTTCAACTGAAGCTCTCTTCGAAGGAGCTTCGCAAACACGGTGTGCCGCTCCGCCTTGGGGGGCACGCTCTCTCGATCCTGCTAATCCTGCTGGAACACCCCGGCGAGATCATCACTCGCGACGAGATTCAGAAACGGCTCTGGGGCGCCGACACCTTCGTTGACTTGCAGCACGGCCTCAACACCGCGATGAAAAAACTACGCGCCGTCCTGGACGATAGCGCCGATAATCCGCGTTGCATCGAAGCCATTTCCCCGCGTCGGCTATCGCTTCGTCGCTCTGGTTCACGAAGAGGCTTCCCAGTCTGCTGAGCCTGCGCCTGAAGTTGCTAACACCCCCGTTCCCGTTATCGCTGCGCCCGTGCACGTTTCCAATACTTCTCGTCGTCAACTTCGTGTTCTTGGATGGGCGGCTTTGGCGGTGCTGTTGCTATACGTTGGCTTTGCCATCAGGGCGCGTCTAAAGCCGGCTTCGGTCGCGCGATTCAACTCCGTACAGGCAATCGCCGTTTTGCCTTTGCGTAACATCTCTTCTTTCGACGCAGCTCAGGAATATTTTTCTGACGGCATTACCGATGAGATCATCACCGACCTGGCCAAACTGGGAGGGCCAAAGGTAATCTCGCGCACTTCCGTGATGCAATACAAAGGGACGAGCAAGACGATTCCTGAAATTGCTCGCGAGCTTCATGTGGGCGCCATATTAGAAGGCTCGGTGGAGCGCTCCGGCGACCGTCTGCGCGTTCGCGTCCAATTGATTGACGCAGCGACCGACCAGCATCTGTGGGCCGAAACCTACGATCGTCAGTTGAGCGACGTGTTGCTGCTGGAGGCAGACCTCGCGCAGGATATCGCCCGGAAAATCTCGGGCCGGCTAACGCCCGAGCAACAGCAGGTGCTTGCGCGCAACCGCACGCTGAATCCGCAGGCATTTCAAGACTATCTCCAAGGCCGTCACTATTGGGCGCTGCGGACCAGCCAAAGTCTCACCACCGCCATTGACTACTTCAACCGCGCCATTCAGGAAGATCCCAGCGACGCCCGCAGTTATGCTGGCCTGGCTCAGTGCTACGTCGTGCTGCCCATGGTGGCCAAGACTTCGCAAGACGAGGACTTCCAGAAAGCGCACGACGCCGCCGCCCAGGCCTTGGCTCTGGACAACTCGCTGCCGGAAGCGCACCTAGCGACCGCTGAAATCAGGCTCTACCAGAACTGGGACTTTGCCGGAGCGGAGAGCGAATTCAAGAAGACCCTCGATCTCAATCCCAACTACTCCACTGCACACCAATGGTATGGCGAATTTTTGTCCATCATGGCGCGTCACAGCGAAGCCGTGCACGAGCTGCAGTTGGCCTTGGCTCTGGACCCTCTTTCGCCCGTCGTCCATCTTCAGCTAGGTAATTCGTTACAACAGGCGCGTGAATATGACCAAGCTTTAGAGCAATACAACGAGGCGCTCAAGATCGATCCGAAATTCTCACTTCCGTTTTATGCCATATACTGGATTTACCGCCGCCAAGGCAAGTTCGCGGAGTCCATTCCACCCCTGCGCGCTGCCGTGCAGTCGTGGTCCGAGAGCGACGATGATTGGATGGCCCTTGTGGATCAGCTTCCGGCTGCGTACTCAAACGGCGGTAGGACAGGCTACTTGCGCCAGTGCATCAAGATCCATGAGCGTTCTGAGCGGCCGTGGCTCTATCTTGCGCGAGATTATGCGGACTTAGGAGACCGGGACCGGGCCCTGGCAGCGCTTAACAAATCCTACGAGAACCATCATTTTGAGGTGCTGTGGCTACTCGACGATCCAGAACTGGACCCTCTGCGCTCCGATCCGCGCTTTCAGGAGCTAGTGAAGAAGATAGGTTTCTCCCAGGCCTCAGCGGTAAGGGCATCGTCGACTTAGACCTCGAAATTTGCTGGACATCAGCTGCTATCCCCTGAAAGGTTGCCGAGGGCCTCGATTGCGGATCGCGTGAAGGCCGCGATGGCGACGGCTGCGGCGTAGGGTGTCATCAGCTCGAGCGAAAGGCACTATGACTGAACTGAAACACCGATTCGTCGAAACGAACGGCATACGCATGCACATTGCTGAGTGCGGCGCAGGTCCGCTCGTGGTCTTGTGCCACGGATTTCCCGAGTCGTGGTATTCCTGGCGGCATCAACTGCGAGAGCTCGCAGAGGCCGGCTTTCATGTGATCGCGCCGGACATGCGCGGCTACGGCCAGACCGACCGGCCCGAGGCCATCGATCAATACACGCTGCTGCATTTAGTTGGAGACGTGGTTGGTTTGCTCGACGCTGTGGACGCCGAAAACGCGGTGATCGCAGGCCACGATTGGGGAGCTCCTGTTGCGTGGCATTGCGCGTTGCTGCGTCCCGATCGCTTTCGCGCGGTGATCGGATTGAGTGTGCCGTTCTGGTCGAGACTTCCTGTGCGGCCCACCAGTGTGATGCCGCAAACCGACAACGCTATCTTCTATCAGTTGTACTTTCAGGCGCCGGGTGTCGCCGAGGCGGAATTCGAGCGTGACGTGCGTCGCAGCATTCGCAGCTTGCTGTATTCGGCTTCGGGTGACGCACCGCGCCGCGACGGCGCCGGGTCTGCGGGCAGCGATGTTGGAATGGTGCCGCGGGATGGCGGCTTCCTTGACCGCCTGGTTGATCCGGCGTCACTGCCGGCGTGGCTCACGAAGAGGACGTCAACTTCTACGTGGACGAATTCACGCGCACCGGATTTCGTGGCGGATTGAATTGGTATCGCAATATCGACCGCAGCTGGGAACTCCTCGCGCCTTACGCCGGCAGTCACATCAGCGTTCCGGCACTTTATATCGCGGGAGACCGCGACCTGGTGGTGCGTTTTCGCGGCATGGAGCAAATCATCGCCAGCCTCAAGCATTTCGTGCCGCAGCTTCGCGGCACCCTCATGCTCCCCGGGTGCGGCCACTGGACGCAGCAGGAACGCGCGCGCGAGGTGAACGACGCGATGATCGAGTTCCTTCGCCGGCTCTGAAGCCGGTGGAACGTACACTGCAACTTCAGCGGCCAAGCTGCCCTGAATCTGCAGTGTTATGTCGTGGCTAAAGTCACGACCCACAAACATCCTATTTCTCACGCGGAGTGTATCGCCTCAAGTCGCGTACGCCCTCATCAAGACTAATTGAGAAATAGTGCCGAAGCGGTTCTCTTCTTCGCTGCAACTCTATGTGCGGCCAGCGGGTTGCGACTGCAATTTGTACTCGATGCTAGTTGAGACCGAACGGTTCCCCGAAACATCCAAATAATTGGGCGCCTTATGTGCTTCGTTACATGAGGAGAAGAAAATGAAGAACAAAGTTAGCCAGTTCGCGGTGGCTACGATACTCGTCACAGGATTGGCAGCACCGGCGCTCGCCCAGAACACAAATTGGAAATTGAACTCCGAACATTCCGCCGGCCGGCTCTCTATCAGTTCCACCGCCGGCCCAAACGCAGGATTTGCTGCCGGCATTGCACGCGTGAAGGGGTCGGTGCGTTTGAATGGGGGCTCGCCTGCGCATTCCTGGTTTGATTTCACGATATATCCCGCGGATCAGGGCCCGTCCTCGATCAATGAAGACGGCAGCTTGAATGCCGCCGAGTTCTCGAACGTGCCTCGCTCCACCGTCATCAACTTCCGATCTAAACAAGTGATCCTTACCGGCGACAGCGATCTCGCAGTAACTGGTGCTCTCACGCTTTCGCACCTCGAGCGGCCTTACCTCGTCACCTACAGTGAAGCGTATGGCGGACCTGTGTATGGCGAACCCGAAGTGCGCAGCGCCACTCGCGAAGTGACTTTTGTGTTTCAAAACGTTGCCGCTGCGGAGGCCAAGGCTGGGAGCAGCCGTGAATTGAAACTCGCTGGATCTGTCGGCATCAGGACCGAGGATTTTCCCGGGCTCTTCGAAGCGGTGACCAATCGAAATTGGCCGCTTGTCCTCGACGACAAGAGCTGCCATAAACCCGCCATCATCGGCGAGGAATATCACGGAACGGGATGCACCAGCACACCGGTCGTCGTCTCTTCTCGCCCGTCGCCTGGGGTGACGTTGAAGAGTACCAGGATCGGATCCTGCCACGCGTCGCGTCCGGGACAACGTGAAGATCGCCCTCACTCTTGAACTTACCCGCGATGCTTCCGCAGTCGCCGAGGTCGTCATGACTCTAAGCCAGGCCAGTCCCGCACAATCCTTACTTCCTACTCTGCTCGGCAACGCTGCGAATGGCAGTCGGCACGACGAAGCCACGCTCGCCGTCTGTCAAAAGGCGGCTGAACAAGGCTTGCCCACCGCGCAACTCGCGCTGGCACAACTCTACTCCGCTCGACGAGCAAGTCCCAAGGACTTGGTGTTCGCCTATATGTGGTTCTTAATTGCCAGTGAACAAATCACGCGGGCCAAGAACAACGTCAATAAGAGCATGACCATGCCGCAACTGCTCGAGGCGGAACAAAGAGCAGCGGAGTGGATGAGAAACACGAGAAAAATCCCACCCTCATCAATCGAAGATTCTGACGAGCCCCAGCCCAGATGGGAAAAAGGCGCATCCACCGCCTGATTCATCGAAGCGGAGCTGGAACGCAGGCTAAAGAGCTTTTCACCCCCCGCCCGGAGTTGCGAAGAGGATGTCACCGCCAGTGTACATTCGCTGCGACCGGGCGACCCGCAACAAGGGGAAACAGGGCTCGGTGACTTCACGAATGCGGCTTCTCCGCGAACTACTTCTCATCGCCGGGCGTTCGTTGCGCATTCGATTGAGAAGGTATACCGCCACGGCGATATTCAAAATGAGGACCAAGCACTTGATCGCACTTGTATGGCGATAGATCTCGTAATCTCGACCGGGATCAGCGACGTAGTGATTATCACGCTGAACCAATCGGCCGAACGTTTCACCAACCAGCGAAATCTCGGACTGCGAAGCCCATAAAACAATCGAAGTTTTCGCAGAGGTCCACCTGACTGCTATAGCGAGGTGGTTGGCCTCTCGCTCGGCAAGAAGTTTAATCCAACTCCTTCTCTGGCAGAATGCCGCGATAATGTCACTGGCGGCGCTGTGGAACCAGAACAAGCCTAGAGAAGCTGGTTTTGACACAGTTCTGTGTTCGCAACTTGTTCGAGAATAGCCCCGACTCTGCTAGAGCAAAATCGGGGCTTCTGGGTTGAGAGCCGATGTTCCAGCTTGCTTTATTAATGAAGCGGAGGCTCCGTCGGAGGTGGGCCAGGATTCCCATTGCTTAGCAACTCGGGGTAAAGGACATTGAAGTATGTCCCGTGCTCCACGTGGCTGCTAGCGACGAAACCCACTCCGCAGTATGCGTCGTTCACGGTATTATTGGAAATCTCATTGTTACCTTCACCTCCTCCGTAAACCTCGAAGATTCCCTCAGAGAAGTTCTCTAGGGGAGTGGCGTTGAAAATGGTGTTACCATCGACTGAGCTATTTGACGTACTTTCCATATCGATACCATCCAGCGCGTCGATATTGCCAATCAGATTGTTAGTTATGCGGGCACGGTTGACAGTATTGAGAAAAATGCCGCTCTGGACATGGTTGATGACGTTGTGGTCGACCACGGTATCGTCCCCAACCTGTGCCAGCACGACCCCTTCGCTCCGCAAGTTGACGCAATCGGTTGCCGACAGTTTGCCGCAAGTCCCTTCAGTGATGATGTTGCCTTTGACTTGACCGACCGATCCACTCAGGAGAAAAATCCCGAATTGATTGATTCCGGTGCTAGGCCCCAACCCCGAGATGTTATTGCCCTCGATTTCCACGTTTACTCCGGCATTGCTGACCTCGATGCCGTCCCTCTGGAAATCGTGAATGCTGTTGTGTTCGATCTTGACGTGGAATGGGCCGGCTTCGCTGGAATCGACTGCAACTCCGAAGCCATTCCCAAAGAATGTCATACAGTCCTTCGGGTTCGGCAGTTTCGCATTCAAAACGGCGCTATCCTTCAGGACACCGGAAGCGTTGTAGAAGTGAACTGCGGATAGACCAATGTCGCAGCTCGCCACCGTGTTCTTCTTGGCGTCGATGGCGAGGTTGTCAATGGTGACGTCCTCGGTGTTCATCACGGTGATGACCGCCTCGAATGGTAGATTCTGCAGGTCCGTCATTTTTGGTTGGAGTAGGACCCGCTTGACCTCGTTGCAGCAAGGGAGATACTTCTCGATATTCACGTGGGTAAGCACACCCCGCAACGTAAGCGACTTTGTAATGATAAGTTGTTCTGGATAGAGGGCCGGACAAATCTCGATCACGTCACCGGAAGCGGCAGCATTTACTGCCGCGGTGATCGTCGTGTACTGAGCAGTCGGACAAGCGGTATTGGGCTTTCCAACCCTGAAAGTTGTAGCGGAAGACAATGTCCCCAAGAACAAAAGGGCTAAGCCGATGGACGCGGTTGCCCAGAAATGACGCGTGAACATTATATTGTCTCCGTTGCCGAACCATGCGTTGAAGTTGTGGTCGGCTACTTTTGAGTGTGTCGGGACGCAATCACTATTAATCGAGGACCCCTTTTCCAGATTCACTGCGAAATCAAAAATACGTGTCAACATGGTGGTGCTCCTTTTCCTTGCGACGATGACAACCTTTTCTAGCGGGGGACAAATGGCTAACGGATGGGACTTAAATCTGCTATCCTTCCTTGCATTCCCCCGGTAACCGCCCCTACTATGTAATGCGCGAATCGTCGACAAAAAGGGACGCTCTCGACTGGCCTGTCCGTGACGCAACCCCCCGAAGGTTAGCGAATCGGCAAAATAGGATTTAAATGGATTTAGGAAGACTCGAAGGCGCACCCGAGAAGGATCGAGTCACAGAACTACTGGTTCGGTTCCGACAGGGCGATCGCGAGGCTGAGGCTCAGCTCATCCCTGCAGTTTACGCGGAGCTTCGCCGCTTAGCCTCTGTCTGCTTCAACCACGAACGACGTGATCACACACTGGAGCCGACTGCGCTTGTCCATGAAGCTTTCCTCCGGATGACCAACGAGAATCAGCCCCAATGGCAGAATCGCACTCACTTCTTCGGAGTGGCTGCTCGCCTAATGCGTCAAATTCTCGTGGACCATGCTCGCCGCCACCACACGCGCAAACGGGGAGGGGATCAAGAAAAACTTACTCTCGATGGTGTCCTATTGTCGACGGAGCAAAAGTCAGCAGACGTAGTCAGGTTGGACGAGGCCCTCCACCGCTTATCAGAACAAGATGAGCGCCAGGCCCGGATTGTGGAAATGAGATTTTTTGGCGGTCTCAAGCTTGAAGAGATCGCCGAGGTGCTGCAAATTTCTGCGAGGACCGTGAAGCGCGACTGGACCATTGCCCGCGCATGGTTGCACCAAGAGATGACTAGATAAAGGAGAGCACACCTTTAAGGGAGCCTGCGTGCCAAAGGCATTGAACCCACAGCGCTGGCAGCGAATCAAGACGCTCTTTGAAGAAGCACTGGAGCTTCCTGCCGAGCAGCGCCCCTTGTTTTTGGCCGCGTGCGGAGAGGACAAAACACTGCAGGCTGAAGTTGAAGCCCTTCTCCAACACCACCTGCAAGCGGGAAGCTTTCTTCAAGAGAACCCTGCGCAGAGGCTTTCCACTCCGCGAATCGCTGTTGCCCGTACGTTCTCCTCAGGCGAGATCATCTCTGGACGCTTTCGAATTACTGACTTCATTGGGCGCGGCGGGATGGGCGAGGTCTATAAGGCCGAAGACATGCGACTCCATCGTCCCGTTGCCCTGAAGGTCCTGCCGGATGCGATAGCCAAAGACCCCCACTACCTGAGCCGCTTCCAACGTGAGGCGGAGGCGGCCTCTGTTTTGAACCATCCCAACATTTGTACCGTTCATGACATCGGCGAGCAGAACGGGCGAGCTTTCATAGCGATGGAGTTCCTGGACGGACAAACTCTGAAACACGTGATCATGGAACGTCCGGTCGACCTGGAACGACTGCTGAAGATCGGAATTGAAATAGCTGATGCGCTAGATGCGGCTCACGCAAAAGGCATCGTTCACCGGGACATCAAGCCAGAGAACATATTCATTAACAGCCGGGGCGACGCGAAGATCCTCGATTTTGGCCTAGCGAAGCAGCAGGGAGTAACAGCATCAGAATATGCAACGGTTACTGAGGCAGACGGACTGACGCAGCACGGTGTAGCACTAGGCACCGTGTCTTACATGTCGCCAGAGCAGGCGCGTGGAGAGAGGCTAGACGCCCGCACCGACCTTTTCTCCTGTGGTCTGGTGATATACGAGATGGCTACGGGGCGGCGCGCGTTCTCCGGTGCCACTTCCGCAATCATCTTTGCCTCACTCTTGAAGGAGACGCCCCAGCCGCCTTCGGAGATTAATCTAGCCATCCCAAGGGAGCTGGAGAAAATCATCTGCAAGGCCCTTGAGAAAGACCGTACGCTGCGGTACCAGCACGCGTCCGACATTCGTACCGACCTGCAACGAGTTAAGAGGCAGGCGGAGAGAGGTCCTGCGACTGCGCGTGTTTCGGATGCCGTCAATCCAGTTTGGGCTAAACAACCTCATGAACTCCCGGGACGACATATTCGGGCTCGGCCTTCGTGGGTGAACATTGTGCTCTTTGCCTTCGTATTTGGTGCTGGTTTCCTTCTGTGGTTTGGCAGGCGCAATGGCCGCACTGTTGCGCCGGCCAATGTGGTATACACGCAACTCACGAACTACGTTGACTCAGCCACCTCCCCAGCACTTTCCCCCGACGGTCGCATGCTGGCATTCATCCGTGGCGAGAGCCCTTTTCTTGGACCGGGCGATGTCTATCTGAAGCTACTCCTTGCTGGAGAACCAGTACAGCTCACGCACGATGATCATCCCAAGATGGGCCTCGTATTCTCTTCCGATGGTTCGCGAATCGGCTTCACGCGCGGGGAAGGGTGGGATTGGCAAACGTGGACCGTGCCTGTGCTGGGCGGAGAGCCGGCGGAACTGCTCCCAAATGGCTCGGCTCTGACTTGGGTCGGTCCTCATCAGGTAATGTTTTCTGAGATAGGGAATGTTATGAAGATCGTGACCGGCGGTGAGAGTCGGGCTAACGAACGCGATGTATATGTTCCGAAGGCGGGTAAGATGGCACACCGTTCCTACCTTTCTCCCGATTCCAAGTGGGTCCTTGTTGCCGAGATGGAGTCGGAAAATAAGGGTTGGGGGCCGTGCCGTCTGGTTCCGTTTGCAGGCGGATCGGAGGGTAAGGAAGTCGGACCCGTGCCATGTGAGTGTACCGAAGCGGGCTGGTCCCCGGATGGTCAGTGGATGTATTTCGCGGCCAATGCGGGAATGGGGTTTCACCTTTGGCGGCAAAGATTCTCAGGTGGTGTCGCCGAGCAAATTACTTTCGGCGCGACCGAAGAACGTGGGATTGCAGTGGCGCCCGATGGTAAGTCGCTGGTCACGTCGGTTGGTGCGCAGCAAAGCACAGTTTGGGTCAACACTCCGAAAGGACAGCAGCAGATTTCATCTGAGGGATTCGCATACATGCCCTCTCTGTCGCCCGACGGCGACAAATTGTACTATCTTGCGCGTAACAATGTGGGCAGGTTCATGAGCGGGGAGTTGTGGTCGGTGGACTTGAATTCGGGGCACAAGGAGCAGTTGGTCCCGGGGATTCCCATTGCCCGTTACACTATTTCGCCCGACGGCGGACGTGTAGTGTTTACCAGAGCTGACAGTGGTGGCGATTCGAGCGTCTGGATGTGGCCTCTTGATCGGCACTCTTCTCCGCGGCAACTCGCAGGCCCAGATGCTGATACTCCCATGTTTTCTCGTGACGGTGAAATCTTCTTCATGCGAGAGGAAGGCGGAGCGTCTTACGTTTTTCGAATGAAGGCAGATGGCACAGAATTACGCAAAGCAATTCCGGCCCGCATAAACCGCCTAATTAGCTTGTCTCCGGATGCACGCTGGATCGTGGCGTCGACTCAGACCGATAACCCGGAGAGGCCGGAAACTGTCGTTGGCTATCCGATCGGGGGGGGACCATCACGAGTCTTGTGCCGAGTGTGCGCTATCGGAAGCATAGAAATTGATCCGCCTATCATTAGCTGGTCCTTGGACCAGAAGTCGATGTACATATCCTTGGCGCACACCGGATCGAGCGATAAACCCAAAACGATTGTATTTCCTTTAAAGCCTGGCGAGGCTTTCCCTGAGTCCTCAAGTGACTTAGTTACTGCCCCGAAGTTGCTGCGAATGCCGGGGGTTCATGTAATCGATCTTCCAAGTGTTTTCCCGGGACCGGATGCTTCAACCTATGCGTTCTGGCGGATAAGCACGCAACGTAACCTCTATCGCATCAGCTTGCCTTGAGTGCTTAATGGGGGAAACATTTCTGCTTCGCGTTCCGCCACTTTATGCCGCTCTCGCACATGTTTCATGAAGCACGCGCTAAGTCCGATTAGAGCTATCGCTGCAATGATCATCAGCACCTTCAATTGCTTTCCATGCATGGTGCGATTATCGCTTAATCGAAGCGTTGAAGGTTCCTAACTGGCGACCAGGCGATTACACGTCTTGACCGCCGGATCATTGAGTGTAATGCGATGTTTCGCCAATTGAGACGCTAGGTGACCGCGGAGTAACTTCCGGTTGGCCGACCAACCACCTAGTGGCGAGCCGTCCGTTGCGGCGATTTTTTGCTAATAAGTTCCCTCCGGTAATTTAACTCTTGACCGGTGACGTAAATTTGATTGTGTAAAAGGCGAGAGGGTGTAAGTTGGCTTTGGCCTGACAAGCTAAAGCCGATCATGACTCTAAGCCAGGCCAGTCCCGCACAATCCTTACTTCCTACTCTGCTCGGCAACGCTGCGAATGGCGGTCAGCACGACGAAGCCACGCTCGCCGTCTGTCAAAAAGCTGCTGAACAAGGCTTGCCCACCGCGCAACTCGCGCTGGCACAACTCTACTCCGCTCGACGAGCAAGTCCCAAGGACTCTGTATTCGCTTATATGTGGTTCTTGATTGCCAGCGAACAAATCTCGCACGCCAAAAACCACGTCAACAAAAGCATGACCATGCCGCAGCTGCTCGAGGCTGAACAAAGAGCTGCCGAGTGGATGAGAAACACGAGAAAAATTCCACCTTCATCGATCGAAGATTCTGATGAGCCACAACCCAGATGGGAAAAAGGCGCGTCGACGGCTTAACCTCTCCACCGCTGTCGCAAAGCAACCGGGAAAAGGCAGAGGCACGCAACTATCCGCATCACCAAGCATCTTGATCTGGCTGCTTACTGCACCACCAAGTCAAAACTAACTGTCTGCGTGAATGTTCCTGTTGCAGATTTATATTTGCCAGTGACCGTCAGTGGATAAGTCCCCGCTGCCGTGCCCGGCGGGTCCCCTCCGCCGATAATTCTTTGCAACGGTGCCTCGTTTCGCTATCGCAGCTTTGCATACTCCGCTTTGGCTTCCTTCAGGATCGGGATGTCGGGGTCGGCGTCCTTCCAGAGGCTGAGGAAGTTCTGGTATGCCGCTCTCGATTTGGAGGTGTCGCCTTGAATGGCATATGCACGACCGAGTTGCAGATGGGCCAGCGCGCCAGTCACGAAGTTCACCATGATTCCTCTGTGACCCAGGAGCTTCTGGAACTCGACGGCGGCCGCGGTTCCATTGTGCGCCAACAAGTAAGCTTCGCCGCGCAGATAAGCGGGGTACAACGTCCCGGAAACCTGCTGTGGCGGACTGGCCAGGTCGTAAGGAGCGGCGGCTTCCAGCAACGCTAGCGCCTTGGATGAATTGCTCTTGTTGAGCTCGATGGCAGCGCTGATGGTCGGAATCCAATAGACTTTCAACATCGTGTTCAAAGGGTAGCTTTTTTCCAATTCCTGAACCAAAGTCTTGGCTCGGGCGACATCGCCGATTCGTGCCAGAGTGAGGGCTCCAAGAACTTTCACATCTCGCCCTGGGAGAGTGCCAGTGCCGCCGTGACACCTTGCCTTGCGGTTGTTGCGTTGCCGACCTCTGCTTCGCGCAGCGCACCACTCACCTGCGACCCAGCCGCCGACTCTCTGGAGCCGGCACCGACTGACGATTCTATGGCCCGGCGTGAAAAATCCCGCGCTTTGCTGAACCGTCCGTGATAGGCCTCGGTATCGGATTGGGCCCAGAACAGCGTGTCTTCAGTACCGGGCTTACCTGCACTCCAAGCCAACTGATGTTGCATCTCTGCCGAATCATCCTGTAGAAACGCCAGATAGTACATATACCAGTGCAGCACTCCACCATCCAGACTTCGTGCCAGCGCTTGATCGAAAGTGGCCTTTGCTTCGTCTAGTCGGTTTAAGAACAGGTAAGTCTGCCCGAGATTCGCATAATTGATGTAGTCGTCCGGCTCAAGCCGCAATGCTTCCTGAGATTCCACGAGCCCTTTTTCATTCTGCCCGATATAGACATAATTCACACCTAATCCGCGATGCGGAAGGGGATCGCGAGGATAGCTGGCTGTCCACAGTTCGTAGGTCCGCGTCGATTCCTCCAGTTCTCCCATTGTCCAAAAATAATTCGCAGAAATGTCAACCTTCTCCCTTTCGCTGACCCGGTCTCGCAATCTATATGCCTTCAGGGCATATTCCAGGGCAAGTGACGGTTGTCCCTGGTTGGCGTAGCGAAGCGACAACCCTGCATAGGCCATGGGAAAATTGGGGTCGAGTTCAATGGCTCGCTTGAAAAACAAGATGCTCGGTGCGTCCCCTTGTTCACGAGCTGTTTTGATGCCCAGACTGTAGTTTTTCAAGGCTTCGAGAGAGGACGTGGTCGCCTCAACAGGAATATCAAACTTCTGTACTGAGGGCAGCGATTCTCCTAGCTTGGCACGAAGACTAGAGGCGGCTCGATTCAAGCCTTTCAGAACGTCTTCCTTGCTTGTGGCCTCGACCTGTTCCTTGGCCAAGGTGTCGCCGCTGTTGCATGCCACAGCATTCACTGCAATCAAGTAATGGCTGCCTAAGCTTGATATCGCCCCGCCCAGCAAGGCCTTGCTTCCCGTGCGCAGGCAAAGTTCACGCCCGACATCCGCTGTGATGCCTTCATTCGTCGGGCGACCCATCATCCGCAAGTTCTCGTTGACCTTCCTGTCAGAAAGCACGTTCAAGAACGGCGACTGCCCAAGTTCCACAGCTAGCGCCTGCTTTAACGCGTCATCAAAGACGGTATCGCCTGTCTTGTTGTCGAAGTCAGTCAGCACAACGGTATCTTTGTCGGTGAGAGGTGTAGCTTTCCTCGCTGGAGCGGCTGAACGTGAACGCAACAAGTAAAGACCACCAACGATGAGTGCAGCCACTAGTACCACGATTGCGGGGACAATCACTCTCCGGAGCTTCCTTTGCTCAACTTCAGAAATTTCGATCGCATTTCCGGCGGCCAATGAAGATGATGCAACGGCAGAAGCCGACCCCGAAACGGGTATTGGTGTAGCGGCGACCGCCGGAAGCCCAATCTTCTCCACGGGAATCGCAGCGCGGGAACTGGCAACTCCCACCCGTCCCGTGTCCGTGTCCCGCTTGAGCCGTTGCAGGTCTGCTCGCATCTCCGACGCGTGCTGATACCGCAGCGTGCGATCTTTCTCCAGGGCCTTGCTGATGATTTTTTCCAGTTCTCCTGGAATAGCTCGATTAATCTCCGAAGGCGGCTGGGGTGTCTCTTTCAAGAGCGCAGCAAAGATGATTGCAGAGGTGGCACCTGAGAACGCACGCCGCCCAGTGGCCATCTCGTACATGACCAAACCAAGGGAGAATAGATCGGTGCGGGCGTCGAGCCTCTCTCCCCGGGCCTGCTCTGGAGACATATAAGAAACTGTGCCTATCGCTACTCCATGCCGCGTCACCCCGTCTGTTTCTGTAACGGTTGCATCTAATGCTGCCTTTTCTCCCTGCTGCTTTGCCAGGCCAAAATCGAGGACCTTCGCATAGCCCCGGCTAGTAATGAAAATGTTGTCTGGCTTGATGTCGCGGTGAATGAGGCTTTTGCGTGAGCCGCATCGATTGCATCGGCTATTTCGATCCCAATCTGCAGCAGTCGTTCCAGGTCGAGCGGACCTCCCATGATCACATGTTTCAGAGTTTGTCCCTCGAGGAACTCCATCGCGATAAAAGATCGTCCGTTCTGCTCGCCGATGTCATACACCGTACAAATATTAGGATGGTTCAGGGCAGAGGCCGCTTCAGCCTCACGTTGGAAGCGGCTCAAGTATTGCGGGTTATTGGCGACCGCCTCCGGAAGAACCTTGAGGGCGACCAGACGATGCAGCCGCATGTCCTCGGCCTTATAGACTTCGCCCATCCCGCCGCGCCCAATGAAATCAGCGATTCGAAAGCGCCCAGAGATGATCTCGCCTGTTGAGAATGTGTAGGTTGCCACGACTGGCGGAGTGATCGCGGAAAGTTTCTCCGCCGGACTCTCTTGCAGAAAGCTTCCCGCGCGCTGATGGTGTTGAAGAAGTGCCTCAACTTCAGCCCGCAGCACTTCATCCTCTCCGCAGGCGGCCAGAAACGATGGACGCTGTTCGGCGGGACGCTCCAGTGCCTCCTCGAACAGGTTCTTGATTCGCTCCCAGCGTTGTGGGTTCAATGCCTTTGGCACGCAGGTTCTCGTGGCCCTTCCTCCAGGACCTGCGCCCTCTCCTTTATTTTGTAATCTCTTGGTGCAACCATGCGCGAGCAATGGTCCAGTCGCGCTTCACGGTCCTTGGAGAAATTTGCAGCACCTCGGCAATCTCTTCCATCTTGAGGCCTCCAAAGAACCTCATTTCAACGATCCGGGCCTGTCGTTCATCTTGTCCCGACAAACGATCGAGAGCTTCATCCAACATCACTACCTCGGCTGACTTTTGCTCGGTGAACGACAGTACATCATCGAGAGTGAGTTTCTCTTGACCCCCTCCCCGTTTGCGCGTGTGGTGGCGGCGTGCGTAGTCCACGAGAATTTGACGCATTAAGCGAGCGGCTACTCCAAAGAAGTGCGCACGATTCTGCCATTGGGGCTGATTCTCATTGGTCATACGCAGGAACGCTTCATGGACGAGTGCGGTGGGCTCCAGCGTGTGGTCGCGCCGTTCGCGGTTGAGGCAGAGGGACGCTAATCGCCGCAGCTCTGCATAAACTGCAGGGATCAGCTGAGCCTCAGCCTCGCGATCGCCCTGTCGGAACCGAACCAGTAGCTCTGTGACTCGATCCTTCGCGGGTGCGCCTTCGAATCTCGCTAAGTCCATTCGAATCTCGTTTTGCCGATTCGTAAGCTGTCGCAGCGGGGGATTGCTTCTGCATCGGGGATTTTGACCGGCCACGCCAGTTTGAGCGTGTCCCTTTTTTCGAACAATTCGCGCATTACATAGTAGGAGCGGTTACCGAGGAATGCAAGAAAAGATAGCGATTTAACCTCGACTGTTGGGCCATTTGGCCGCCCTAGAAACGCTTGCCATCCTGGCAAAGGGAGCACTCCCATGTTTGCACCTATGTTTGATCTCGAAGTGAAACCGGCAAGGAAGGAAAAGGAGAGTTCAATGAATTCCAGAACTTTGGTTTGTCTTACCACAATGATGTTGTTCGCCGTTTTGGCGTTTACGGTTCAACCGTCTGCACAGACCAGTCCCGACAAAATCATCACGTTCAACGCTCCGGGCGCCGGGAAGGGCGCCGGCCAGGGCACACTCGCCAATGGAATAAACTCGGCGGGGACGATCATGGGCTTTTATCTCGACGCCAACAACGTTTTCCATGGCTACCTCCGCGCCAAGGAGGGCACCTTCACCATCATTGACGTGCCGGGCGCAGGCAAGGGCGCAGGGCAGGGTACTTTCAGCAACAGCCTAAACTCTACCGGGGACGTTACCGGATACTATATCGACTCTCACAATGTGTCTCACGGTTACCTACGTACGCACGACGGCTCAACCACTAAGTTTCGAATTCCAGGCGCAGGCAAAGGCGCAGGTCAGGGTGTCCAGGCTTACGATATCAATCGGGCAGTGGCAATCGCTGGACAATACATCGATTCCGGCAATGTGTTCCATGGATTCCTGCGTGCTCCCGATGGCACCATCATGAAGGTAAACGTTCCCGGCGCAGGCAAAGGTGCCGGAGAGGGTACGCAACTAACCTCAGGCTTTGGCCTTGACGAGAAAGGTGGAACGTCCGGGTATTATATCGATGCCAACAAGGTGAGTCACGGCTTTTTGCGTGCTCCCGACGGAACCATCACGAAGTTCGATGTTAAGGGCGCAGGAAAGACCTCCGGCCAGGGCGTTTTTCCCGAGGGTATGAATGACTCGGATGCGGTCACCGGACAATACCTTGATTCGAAATCCGTGAACCATGGTTTCTTGCGCACTTCCGACGGCACTGTCGTAACTTTCGATGCTCCCGGCGCGGGAAAGGGCTCCGGCCAGGGCACGATCCCCGACGACGTGAACGATTCGAATACAATCACAGGTTTTTATGCGGACTCAAGCACTGTGCTTCACGGATTCGCCCGCACTAGTGGTGGCAAATTCAGCGTGATAAACGTTCCGGGCGCGGGAAAAGGCAAAGGCCAAGGGACCGAGGCGTTAGTTATAGACTCGGTTGGGGCGATCGTGGGCTTATACGTTGATTCGGGAAACGTGCTTCACGGCTTCTTGTTGAGTCAATAAATCGAATCGCAAACCAACACCTCGCCGCTCGCTATTAGGGCGGCTTTTCTTTTTGTGCCGTTTCACCCAGATTGCATTGGCTATCGAGAAGCACATCAGCTTTGAGTTTGTGCGCGAACGATTGACAGGCGGCTACAGTGAGACCGCCGACCTTCGATTGATCCGGCTGGAAGCTGCGCAGTTGGCGGTTGTTCAGAATCAGTTTACAGCGAGTTGAAGTGAGCAGAAGTGTTGCAAAAGTGACGGGATATCGGGCAATTGCGGCAATGTGGGTTCGTATGTCCGAACCCTTGAGGACGATCCGTATCCGATTGTTTAACACTATCGGCAAACAGCGATATGGGTGTAGGATTAGTGCCGTTTTGAGCCAAAAAGAGAGTCCGATTGCTACTTTTCAAGGATGGTTTTGCATGAAGATTCTAGTCTCGCGGAACGCAGCTAACAGCGGAACTACCGTTGCAGGACCGTCATTCCAGCGGCTCGCGACCGCGTTCTTGGCGGCACTCCTTTTCCCCTGCTTCGCGCATGGCACGGCTTACTATATCGACAATTCCACCAATTCATGCAGCGACGACGGCGCACACTCGAAGAGCCAGCCTTGGTGCGACTTCACCACTTTTAACACCACCACATTCCAGCCCGGCGATGCCATCTATCTCAAGGCCGGCGACAGCTGGAACCAGGCAGTAACCCTGAATGGCTCCGGCTCCGCTAGTGGCGGCGTTATTAAACTGGCTTCGTATGGGACGGGCTCAAAACCCAAGATCGCTTACGGCACCAGCACGCCGGGCACAGACGTAATTCTGGGCACCAACATCAGCTATTGGACGATTAATGGGCTCGAGATCGAAGATAAGTCCACGGTACCGTTTGACCCGACCAACCAGACACCGACATCAAGTGCGATTCTCATCTATTACGACGGAACTGGCCCCTATTCGAATCTCACAATCTCCGGGAACCAGATTCATGGAACCGGAACCGGCCAGAACAATTTCCTGCTCTACATATTAGCCAATTACAGCAACCGCTCCACGACGGTTGCGACCAAACTCACGATTAATGACAACACTATTTACGATGGCGGCGTTTGCCTCGTCTGTGTGAACGGCATAGTGAATGGCAAGAACATGACCTATATCAATGGAGGCTACGTAAACGTCTCCTTCACCGGCAATACTGTCTACAATTCGGCCCTGCAAGGCGTTGAGATCGCTGCCGTCACCAACGGCAAGATCCAAGACAACCTCGTGCACGATACCGGTCAATACAAAGGCTCGGGAGAAAGTTGGGGTCCGGTAGCGTTATGGAGCTTGGGGTGTTCGCACACGACTCTTCAAAATAATGAGGTGTATAACAGCTCGGATGGAAGTACAGGCAACGATGCCGCCGGAATCGACGTAGACTGGGACAACAGCTATGTGACCGTCCAGTCCAATTACCTTCATGACAACGAAGGTCCCGGAATCGAGGTTCTATCCAGTGACCACACCTCCCTGGCGTATAACCGCATTTACAACAACGCGGCAACGACGGATAACAAACCAGGACAGATCTCGCTGGACGATTTCGGTGATGGGGTTCTACATGGCATCACCAATGCCACAATTACACACAACGTAATCGTGCTCGCAGCTTCCGTCTCTACAGGCCTTTCTACGCACGGCACCAGCGGATATTCCTGGACTGCCGATCGTTACACCGACAACTATGTCCTGCTCCAGCAAAGCACTTGGACCTATGACCTCGAAATTGACGGTTACGGCGTAATGGCCAAGGCTAACGCGAACCAGTTTTACAGCGGCAACGGTACCGGCTTTTCAGGCACAATCAACGGCGCAAACTACAAAAGTCTGTCTAGTTGGCGGAGTTCCACTGGCTTTGACACCGCCTCCACGGAAACTACAGGTACGTCAATCTCACAGGAGCGAGCTGACTTCACTCCCGCCGGCCACACGAGCAGTCAATGGACGTACCTCTACTCGATCAACGGCGAATCGTCGTTCTTGGGCATGAGATGGAAGGAAACGACGCAGCAATGGAACGGGTCCGAACCCTACTGCCTGGTCGGCGCCGGTTGGGAGCAGCCAGGCGGTACTTCCTGCGATGCTGTACTCACTTGGACAGCCGAAAATGCAGGCAGCGCGATCATTCGTGCTGATCTCCCAATTACAGTCCAAACCGGCTGCGGCGGGAGCGGGGTAAGGATCCGCATTTTGCAAAACGATACCCAGATCTGGCCGTCCTCGGGTTGGAAGAGCCTGGCCAATGGGGCCAAGTATGTTTTCCCAGGTGTAACTGCCGTTGTCAGTGCCGACGACCAACTTCACTTTGTAATCCAACACGTGGGGAGCAATAATGACTGCGATGCGACATATTGGATACCAACGGTCGTGTTTCACCCATAATTCCTCCTGACGCCTCCAAGTACAGTAGTCAAGAAATGTCGCATAGAGGTCACAAGTACGTAACTAGGTGTTTTCCAGAGAAATCAGCGAGGAGTTTCAGTCTCTGCATGTCGATTCAGTTTCGCTGACAGAATATCGACACGACTCTGCCAGCAGGAAGATTGAGGTCCAAATTCTGGGAGCGGTTGCGGAGTTTGAACGCGAGTTGCTGCGGGAACGGGTAAAGGCAGGAATGGCGCCGGCTCGGAGGACTGGAAAACATTGTGGGACTCCCTCTCTTCGTCGATTTCAGCCCAATGAGCTGACATGACCATGTTGGTCGTGTTTTATTTTCCCCCCAGGCTTATCCTGGCTAGCTCGATTGGTTAAGAGCCTCTACCTAACAAGGAGAAGTGCAGTACTGCTGCGCTTAGCTCGGTTGATCTCCCCGAAGCACGTTTCTGGCTAACTTCCTGTTGGCGGACAATCCGCCCGGATCCCCCGTCGCTCGCCTCCTTCGATCAGGGTGCGATCTCGGTACCGCGCGAGAGAAGAGAGAGCAGGACACTCTCCTGCTCTCTGAACGGCGGCGACTTTCCCTCGCTGCTCGGCCATTAGACACTGGCGCTTAAAGCCGACATCACTGTTGCAGTCCCATAAACCGGGCTCCGGATCGGGCGAAGCGCAGTTGTTGCTGAAGCTGCTTGCGGGCATCGTCGCTCAGGATCCTCCGGCTGATCGCGCCTTGTGAGGTACTCTCACCGCTCGCAACACCGTGTGTCGGGGTCGCGAGATAGCTGTGAGTTTGGCCGGTGCTGGTCAGACCCAAGCCAGTGATCTCCCCGCGCGAATTGATGGAGCAACCCGTTAGTAGATACAAGGGAGAATGACCCGCAACCAGAGTGTTGAGGTCGGTCATCACGCCCTTCTCCCACAGAAACGCCCGTGGATTGAATTTCTTGTCCAGGGACGCGCCAACTATCGAGCCAGCGTCGTTAATGCTGATGCTAACGCTCGCCACGTCCCCGGAGAGTTTGCCCAAATCCTGCATGCCAGTTTTCCTGGTCCAGAGAAAAGCGTGAAAAGTTTGGTCGCCCCGCAGGTCCGAGTTACCGACCACCTGGCCCAGGTTGTTAATGCCATAGGCGATGTTTCCGCCCGCCTGTCCCGTTTTTCCGCCGAGATCTCCGAGGTCAGTCGCGTTGCCTTTTTCCCAGAGCAGCGCATGAACCGGCACGAGGTTATACAGAAAATTCGTGTTGAAAGTTGCACAAGTGCCCGATCCGCCGACAACCTGTTCGTTGTCATTGATCTCTTGCGCGATGCCATCCGGATCGCCTCCAACCGTAGGCAGTTTGTGAATCACTCCTTTTTCCCAGACGACCGGCTCAAAGTGGAGAACTTGGGGAGCTGGGCAGCCTGTATCCGGCGTCGAGTCTTCCGCAAATCCGGCTACTTCTCCGCGACTGCTGATCGCCCACGCCACGCCATTGTTGCCACCCAGGGTCGAGAGCTGAATCATCTCCCCGTCCTGCCATAGGAAAGGTAAACAGGTGAGGTGGGTACCGAATCCACAAAAATCTTCACCGTTGGGATCGGGAGTGGAGGTTTCAGCTTCACCGGCGGACTGGAATCTCTCGTTGTCGCCAAACGCGATGCTGTTCGGTCCCCCGAGTCCGGGTGCGCCGATGTCGACCTTCAGTTTTTCCAGCCAAAGGGTTGCGTGTTGATTGCCGTCCGCGAGGTTCGACGAGCCACTCACTAAACCATACCTGTTAATGAAGAACGGCTGGCTGAAATTGCCGCCAGACAACGTGCCGAGATCGGTCACGGTGTAATGGACGGCTGGACGTTGCTGGGTGTCCTGCGCGGCAGCGGTCAGTGGAACCGCCAGCGCCGCGAGTAACCACGCCGAAAGCGACAGCAGAGATTGGGATTTCATGTGGCCTCCTAAAATTTGTCCGAGTTGTATGCGGCTCGATCTTTGAACGCATTTCGCTCTTATCTAAGTAGGCGCAATCCCCGGCGCGAAACTATCATCCGCGGATCTCTTTATTTTTGAAGGACTGGCCGGGCAGCGTATGATTCCCGGAGTGCAGGCATGGGGAATTTTGAGCCACCGGCGCACCGAGAGGCGCAAGCTTCCGATAATGCGGAAGTGAGCGGCTTGCTCCGAGCCTGGAGCGACGGAGATCGAGCCGCGCTCGACCGGCTAACGCCCATCGTTTATGACGAACTCCGCCGCCTGGCGGGGCGGTACATGAGAGGCGAGCGCCCCAACCACAGCCTGCAAACGACGGCCTTGGTGAACGAGGCCTACATGCGCCTTACTGATTACAAGAGTATGCAGTGGCAGAATCGCGCCCATTTTTTTGCGGTTTCCTCACAGCTGATGAGGCGCATTCTGGTTGACCATGCGCGACGCCACAATCTGAAGCGCGGGGGCGGCGTGCAACATGTTTCTCTGGAAGAGACCGCCATGGTGGGCGGCGACCGGGCGGCGGACTTGGTCGCACTCGATGACGCGATGGATGCGCTGGCCCACATTGATTTGCGCAAAGTGCAAGTCGTCGAGATGCGTTTTTTTGGCGGACTCAGCGTCGAGGAGACGGCGGAGGTGTTGAAGGTCTCGCCCGTCACCGTAATGCGCGACTGGAGTACCGCCAAGGCCTGGCTTTATCGTGAACTAACTGGCGAGGCGACCGATGGACCCTGATCGGTGGAAACAAATCGATCACTTACTTCAGGCAGCGTTGGAGCGTCCGCCTAAGGAGCGCGATGCGTTTCTGCGGAGTGCATGTGCGGGCGACGACACGCTTGCACGCGAGGTACGCTCGCTGCTTAGGGCACAACATCAGGCGGGGAGCTTTCTGGAGAGTCCCGCTATGGAAGCGGCCGCACTGGCCATCGCGCGGGACCAACGCAAGCAAACGCACGACGATGAAGATTTTCCTGCCGACCGCACCGTGTCCCATTACCGCATTGTAGAAAAGCTCGGCAGCGGTGGGATGGGCGTGGTTTACAAGGCCGAAGACATTGAGCTTGGCCGCTTTGTAGCACTAAAATTTCTGCCCGAGGACCTGTCCCGCAATCCGCAAGCGTTGGAACGCTTCCGCCGCGAGGCACGAGCGGCATCCGCACTCAATCACGCCAATATTTGCACCATCCATGAAATCGGTAGGGACGGTGAGCAATCCTTTATCGTGATGGAGTTCCTGGACGGTGTGACCCTGAAGCATCGCATCGCAGGGCGTCCCATGGAAACCGACTTGATCTTGTCGCTGGGCATCGAGATCGCTGACGCACTGGACGCCGCTCACGCCGCTGGCATTGTCCACCGCGACATCAAGACTGCAAACATCTTTGTCACCAAGCGCGGACACGCGAAGGTCCTCGACTTCGGGCTGGCCAAGCTTTCACTCAACGACGCAGGCATGGAACTGAACAACTCGACGATGGAGGACGCTCTTACGAACCCGGGCACGGCGGTGGGGACGGTGGCCTACATGTCGCCGGAGCAAGTTCGCGGAAAAGAATTGGATTCCCGCTCCGATCTGTTTTCCTTCGGTGTGGTGCTCTACGAAACCGCAACCGGAACATTGCCCTTCCGCGGAGAAACTACAGGAATGATTTTTGAATCCATCCTGAACCGGGCGCCTATACCTCCCGTGCGATTGAATGAGGACCTGCCGCCCGAACTGGAAAGAATCATCGGTAAGTGTTTAGAGAAGGATTCGAATCTTCGCTACCAGCATGCCTCGGAAATCCGAGCCGACTTGCGGCGGATGAAGCGAGACACGGATTCGGCTCCGACAGTGATAAGTGCAGAGAAAGGAGCTGATGGAGGACGGGCGTCTCGCCCGTCCGCGGCTGGTCTTGGAAAATGGAAGGCAATTATTTTTGCTGCCGTGGCAGTAGTCGTGTTGTCAGGGGGCGCCTACTTCTATCTCCTGCAACACCCAAAGCTCACAG
Source organism: uncultured Acidobacteriota bacterium (assembly GCA_963716405.1). Lineage (GTDB taxonomy): Bacteria > Acidobacteriota > Terriglobia > Terriglobales > Acidobacteriaceae > JABDBE01. Next base: position 24,417 of record CAVQTI010000004.1, read on the forward strand.
ACACGGACACTATCGTCCTGGCCGATTTCACAAACACGACGGGCGATCCCGTGTTTGACGGGACGCTGCGGCAAGGTCTCGCCGTGCAGTTGGAACAGTCGCCTTTCCTCAGCCTCATCTCAGAGCAGCGCATCCTGCACACGCTGTCCCTGATGGGGCAGGCCTCCGATGCGCGGCTTACTCCAGAGCTCGCCCATGAAGTTTGCGAGCGCACCGCGAGCGCCGCCGTCCTCGACGGCTCCATTGCCAATCTCGGAAGCCAGTACGTATTGGGGCTGCGCGCAAAGAACTGTCGCACAGGGGACGTCCTCGATGAAGAGCAGGTAGAAGTGGCAAGGAAGGAAGACGTATTGAATGCTCTGACTCAAATTGCAAGTAAGTTCAGAACGCGAGTCGGAGAATCCTTGGTGACAGTTGAAAAACACGACACTCCGCTCGCCGAGGCTACGACCGCGTCACTGGAAGCCTTAAAGGCTTATAGCATGGGCTGGAAAGTTACAGCCTCCGCCGGTGGAGACGCCGCTGTTCCTTTTTTTAAACATGCCGTCGAGATCGATCCCAAATTTGCCATCGCATACGCGTCGCTCGGGCTCATGTACGGTTCCAGTGGCGAAACCGAACTTGGTACGGAGAACACTAGAAAAGCCTACGAATTGCGGGACCGTGCCAGCGACAACGAGAAGTTCTTTATCACCGCTTATTACGATGGACGGGCGACAGGAAACCAGAAAAAAGCGCAGCAGACCTGCGAGGCGTGGGCACAAGCTTATCCTCGTGAGTGGACACCGCACTCCTTCTTAGCGGGCTTCATTTATCCTGTGCTCGGCGAACATGAAAAGGCAGCCGAAGAGGCCCAAAAGGCGATTGAACTGGCTCCGGACTTTGGCGTGGGCTATGCCCTTCTTGGGTCCAACTCTCTTAGCCTCGATCGCCTGGAAGCAGCCGAAGACGCGATTCGCAGAGCCTCCGAACGAAAAATTGAAATCCCTCTGTTAGCCCTCGTGCGATACGATGTCGCCTTTTTGAAAGGCGACATCGGGGGCATGCAGCGTGAAATGGACGCGGCTCGGGGGAAATCGGGAGTCGAAGAATTAATTTCTGACCATCAAGCCTTTGCCCTCGCATACGCCGGTCACCTGCAAGAGGCCACGAAGATGTTACGGCGGGCAAGCGATTTGGCGCAGCAGGCGGGTCATCGAGAGAAGGCGGCTGGATTTGAAACCCGAGCGGCGCTGTGGGAAGCCTTCTACGGAGACAAGCTCACCGCAAAGCCGGCGGCAATGGCAGCCCTTGCGCTTGGCCAAGAACCGGGAGGTGCAGTATGGCGCGGCCCTCGCCCTGGCTATCGCGGGGGATTCTTCGCAGGCTCAAACGCTGACCAACGATCTGGAAAGCAGCTTCCCCGAAGATACGTCAGTTAAGTTCAATTACCTGCCAACCGTGCGTGCGTTTCTTGCGCTGAACCACGGCGATCCCGCAAAGGCGATCGAAATTCTCCAAGTTGCCGTTCCCTATGAACTGGGCCAGCCACGCAGCACTCAAACGGGTTTCTTCGGGGCTCTCTATCCCATCTATGCGCGTGGTCAGGCGTATTTGGCCGCGCGCCAAGGCGTTGAGGCCGCTAGGGAATTTCACAAAATTCTGGATCACCCCGGGATCATGGTCGGGGATCCCATCGGCGTACTGGCTCATCTCCAACTGGGTCGAGCGTATGCCATGCAGGGCGACGTCGCCAACGCAAAAGCCGCCTATCAGCGATTTCCTTACCCTCTGGAAAGACGCCGATCCCAAAATTCCTGTCCTCAAGCAGGCCAAGGCAGAGTACGCGAAGTTGTAATAGAGGCTGCCAGAAGGAACCAGTCCTTTCACGTCGTCCGCTAGGCGTGGCGATTGGCGTGATAAACCAGCCGACGATTCTGGCTGGATAACGGGGCTAACCGGAAGTTATGTTTAGCGCGGACTCCGACGTTGTCGACAAGTCGGCTTCGGGGAGATCGCCATTTTAATCCCTCCAAGCCCGTTTCTGGACCATGACAGACTTAATCGTATTTTGAGGAAGGCACTCATCAAAAATCGTGCGACTATTGCGGAGTTATTGCGTGCTGACAGGGACAGCGTGCGATTCCGGCTTTAAGCCGCGCAATGGTCAACAACCGCCGGTGGATCGACCAGGCCGACATCGCGGCGAAAGTCAGCGACTCAACTGCAACCATTAGTAACGGCTTGCATCTTATGGAATATTACATCCTGCAACTTTGGGGTATAATCATCATCAGCGCTTCTGAACGTCTCGGTGAGTAAATCTTCTTTTGTTTGGTTCGTCTAGCTTTTCATCCCAAAAAATTTAACTGCTGGCATTCGTGGCCTTGTGCGTCGACCCCATATTCGCGCATCCCTGGGCTGCCGACTGTTAGCGGATGGAGGCAGATTTGGACGATCCGAACAGAAAGATGGAGTTTGCCGCGCCGCAACTCCGACTCACATTTGGCGAAAAATTGGCCGACGAATCGGTTGTGGACGCCGTCGCACCGAAAGAGGGAGCGCCACTCGAACTCATTCATTGGAAGAGCCCCGACAACCTGCTGGTTGCACCGCTGATTGAATGCGGTTCCGTGATTTATCAAGCTCCTGACTTGCATCCGAGCGTGCGCGAGGCAGTGATTTTTCCGAGAGGGGCGGAGCATTATGGCAGCCTCGCCTCGCTTTTCGGAAAAATCTGGAGCCTCTTGCGGGAAAGCGGAGGGCTGCCTGCGAGCTTCAGCTGCGTTTGCAACCTGCTGGACCCTCGCTACCTGGGTGCCTGAGTTGCTGTTGATTCCACTCATTCTTTGCGTGGGCGGTGCGCCCATGCACGAAGTTCACAAATTGTTCCGACTGCTCCGTGTGCTGTGCCGTCGCGGACTTTTGGTAGCGAAACTTAGTCGGCAACCTTCCGTTCGCCTTGCGTCCAACCCTGATCGTCAATGATCCGCAAATCTCGGCGAATGATCGGGCTTTTTGGCGTGCGGCCAACTGACCGGGGACATTCGTTGCGGGAACAGCTGACACCGTGTGCCAATTAAGCGGCACAAAGATCATTCTGGTCAGGCCAGAAGACTCTCCGGACGCATGGGGCGAGGAGGCCATGCATCTGACGTTGTCACAATCCGAAATACCCGATCTGAGCGACTCAGGCATTAATGGCTATTGCTAACGAATTGCAGCCGCAGTTGGAGATGTTTCGCCTGCGGCTGCTGAGCGGTACAGATCAGTTCTCCTCTCCGTCCCACCCGCTGGCGAAATTTGCGCTCGCACGCAACCTGGGGGTATGCGTTCCAGAAGATCCTGAAATTGTCGCCATGCTCACGCCGCTCTTCGAATCGCATCACGAAAATATTTCGACGCAACGCTCCCGTGATCCCAGGGTCGCGACCCTCGAAGCAATCTGGACACCTTCCCACCAGCAGGACCAGATGAGCGTGGCGGAAATTGCCAAACGCGTCAACGCCATCCTGCTCTCTCGAGGTTTGAATCATGAATACAACGTCAAGGAAATCGGCTGGAAACTGCACAATCTCGGCCTATCCACCAGCAGAACTGGCAAAGGCAAAGAATTGAGGTTTGCAGAAAGCCACGCAGAGATACATTATGCGGCTCGTCAGTTCAGGATGCAGTTGTCGTTTGTTAGAAACTGCAGCGAATGCCAGGAGATACAAGTGGCTGAAGGCAGGGTAGTTGAGTAGTTTCTGCAGTTATTGTTGTTTTTTTAGGAGAAAAAATGCCAGTCCGGCTGAGTCGAGAGAAACAAGCAATGTATTTGCATTGCTTGGAGCAACTGCAAGCGGAAGGCCGAGATGTAGAAATCCCCGAGGAATGGCGCGAAACTGCGGAAAGGCGCGACGTTGAGATAATGCTGTCATCAGAAAGCATCGTCTTCGAGCCCGCGCGCGGCGGAATTTATTACGCTGCGCTAGCGCGTATAACTGCGCTGCGGTCTGGTCTGACTCTAGTTCATTGTGAAATCAGCACTACCTGGGACGATCAGATTGTGGCCGAGTCTTTCGATGAGAGAAACTTGATTTACAAGTTTGGCCGGCAAGAATACCGGGCGAAGGAGGTTCTCAATCAGAAAATCGAACATAAGCTCTCTTTGCGCCGCGGTCAGATTGCAGAAGGCTGGATTTTGGCCAGTGGGCTAAAACCTATCCCGACGGAATATGGCGATCATTCCACCGCGCGCGTTCGAAGTCAGGTTGTTCGATCAGTTTGAAACTGAATACGCCGCTGAAGGAACGCTCTCGGTCTTGCGCAAGTTACGCCAGCAAGATACCCGTGTCGGTCGAGGCACGGGATTATACGAGCTAGATGCTATAGGCAAGCCTAGCAAATTATCTATAAGTGAACAATCCGCGCCTCGATATTCCGAATGCGTAACTCAGGCAAAGGTCACCGCAGACAATGATGGCCATCGATCCGAAGGATTATGAATGACACGCAACTGCTCGAGGCCGAACAGCGAGCAGCCGAGTGGATGAGAAACGCCAGAAAGATTCCCCCCGCATCAATCGAAGATCCTGATGAGCCACAACCCAGATGGGAAACAGGCGCATCGACCGCTTAATACCTTCACTCGTCAGCGGGAATAGGCGGCTCGCAAGTCGTAGCGCTCAACCAGTTGTACCGCCTTGAAGCGCAAGGCATTCGACGGCTCGATCAAGGACCATGAATCAGCAAGGATTTTCGCGAGCTCTCGCGAGGTAGAATCAAAGACCCAGAAACGTTTGCATCCGGCTCATTTCCGCATCAAGTTCACGCTTGAAAGCGGGATCACGTGGCGCCGGTTTAATGTATCCGAGCTCTGAATGTAGCTCACCGTTTTTTACCGCTAAATTCCCCCAACCGATCACGCGATCTCGCCAAAGCAACGGCAGAGAATAGTAGCCGCGTATGCGTTTCGCGGGCGGCGTGTAAGCTTCCAAGCGGTAGACCCATCCCCATAGTAATTCGAAGCGGGTGCGGTCCCAGACTACCGGATCGAAGGGGGCAAGCAAGCGGACTGAATCTTGTGACATGTTGCCCGCCGCATCTACTTCGGCCGGCCAATACCAATCGATGCCCTCGACGTGCGCATGTAAGAGTCGTTGTTTGGCTCGCTGGATAGCAGCAGTCACTTCGCTCTCCCATTGCGGGGTGGCATAGCGCAAGCGCCGAAGCAGGGACGGAAGGCTTCTTGCGGGCAATGGCGCATAGATGCGGATCGCGATGTCAGCCAGGGTATCGAGATGTGTGCGGCAGATATCCGCATCGGCTAGCCTCGGCTCATGCTGATGCGCGGCGTAAATGCGAACTCCGCCATCGCGGCGCACAATGCGCAGCAGACCCTGGTAGTGCATGGCGTCGAGCAGTCTCGTCGTGGCGTTCGATGAGCCACCCCAATAATTCTTCACCTTGCCATGAGAGAAATGCTCATCGACTTCGCGCGGGTGTACGGCGCCGCGTTCGCGAACGAAGTCGAGTAAAAGCTGCGCGCGTTTTCTGCGCGCAGCGGGCCAGGGGAGCTGTCCTTGGCCAACGCAGTTGTCCGAGCGCGGATGCATCAGTGCCTGCAAGGATCGGGTTACGAAGCCGTAGTTGACGAAAAAATCTTCCTCGATACCGAGTTTCGTGTAGTTGCGCTCAAGATCTCCGGCGCGGTAATTCTTCACACGATGGCGCAGGATCAAGTCTTGCGCGCGGGCTGGCGCGCGGATCGGATCAGCCTGCACAAAGCCAAATCTGTGCAGCGCGCGCTTCAGCGTGGTGGGTGCGAACAGACTTTGGTTGACGGCAAAACGGCGAAGGTAGTCGAGATTCATCGGACAGGGTTCGTTTTCAGCCGCGATCAAAAGATGAAGCCACGTTATACCATGGGGTGTGGACCTTCCAGTAAATCCGCCGATCCTGCCGATGCTCGCAAAACGAGTAGACGAATTGCCCGCCGAGGGCGATTGGATTTTCGAGCCCAAGTGGGATGGTTTTCGCGCGCTGATGTTTCGCGATGGCGATGAGATTTTCATCCAAAGCCGCGACGAAAAACCACTCGACCGTTACTTTCCTGAGTTGCTGGAACCACTGCGCGCTGCGCTGCCCGCACGTTGTGTGCTCGATGGAGAGATGGTCATCGTCAAAAATCATGGTCTTGATTTTGATGCGCTGCAATTACGTCTGCATCCCGCTGCATCGCGCGTAAAGCTTTTATCAGGGCAGATTCCCGCATCATTTGTATTCTTCGATCTGCTTTGCGTTGGAGATCGCGATCTTCGCGGCGAGGCGTTTCAAAAGCGGCGACGCGAACTGGAGTCGCTGCTTGATTCAGCTTCACCGCCGATTCACCTCACACCTGCAACCAGCGATCGGAGTATTGCGGCTGATTGGTTTCGCCGCTTTGAAGGCGCAGGCTTGGATGGCGTAATAGCCAAGGATCCGGCAGGAACTTATGAGCCGAATAAGCGAGTGATGCTTAAAGTGAAACACGAACGCGACTGCGATTGCGTGGTTGCTGGATTCCGCTGGCATAAAAAAGGCGAGCGCACAATGGTCGGCTCACTGCTACTCGGTTTGTTCGACGATGCCGGCGCTTTGCAACACGTCGGAGTCTGTGCGAGCTTTAGCACGGCAAAAAGAAAAGAGCTGGTGGAGTTTCTCAAGCCGTATCGAAAAGATGCGCTGATGAACCATCCGTGGAAGGCTTGGGCTGAGCGTGCGGCCGAGAATGATGATGAGGGCATCAAGCGAATGCCTGGCGGACAGAGTCGCTGGAGCCAAGGCAAAGATTTGTCGTGGGAGCCAGTGCGGCCTGAATTAATTGTAGAAGTTGCTTATGACCACATGCAGGGAGATCGCTTCCGACACACGGCGCAATTCCGCAGATGGCGAACGGACAAAAAGCCCAGCGATTGTACCTATGCCCAGCTTGAAGTTGTTGCTCCCCAGGAACTAGCCGCAATTTTCCCGCAGGGACGATGAGTCTTACTCATTTGTCTTTTTCCTCTTCCAACGCTCTCGCCACTCCCGTGTGGGATCATCGTCGGGATCTGGAGTTTCCTGTGGCGGCCGTTGTTCTCCGGGGACATGACGCAGGTTGATGCGGATGCGGGTCCACGTGGATGAGCGGCCTCGCATGGAATCGACCAACACATCGTCCACGGCGAGCAGACTCGCGATATCCGCATGTTTAGCCTTCCATCGCTCAAGACCCGCCAGCGCGGCCGCTTTATCAGGCGAATTCGCGACCGTAATCAACGGCATCTTCACGCGCGGCTTCTTTATTGCTGTCTTCTTCGCGGCAGATTTCGCGCGGGAAGGCATCACCCGCGCAGCCTCGCCTTCCATCTTGCGGAAGTGCGGAGGCCAGGGTGCGTCGGCGATACCGGCGGCTTCATCTTTATCGGCTAGTTCCAGCAATTTTTCCAGCGAGCCAGGGAATGCATCCATCTCGGCATGCGGATGACCGATTTTCAGGAAGCGCTCAGGAACTGTGAAGATGGTAAAGTCCGCTGGATTGCAATCGGGCACTTCTTCCCAATAAAGAGGAGTCGAAACGCGAGCATCTGGCAGCGGACGCACTGAATAGGCAGAGCAGGTCGTCCGATCCTTCGCGTTCTGGTTATAGTCAAGGAAGACGCCATGACGCTCTTCCTTCCACCACTTCGAACTGGCCAGTGTTGGGGCGCGGCGCTCGACCGCTCGCGATAAGGCAACAGCCGCTCGGCGAACTTGCGTGAACGTCCAACGCGGTTCGATACGTACATTAACGTGCATGCCGCGCGAGCCGCTGGTTTTCGGCCAGCCGCGAAGGCCGACTTCATCGAGAAAGCCCTGAACTTCCAGTGCGACGCGGCGAACATCATCCCAACTGACGCCGGGAATCGGATCCAGATCGATGCGTAATTCATCCGGATGATCGAGGTCGCCGGAGCGCACCGGATGCGGGTGTAGTTCGATGCATCCGAGGTTTACGATCCAGGCAAGTCCGGACGTGTCATCGACCACGATTTCTTCGGCAGTTCGGCCGGACGGGAACGACAGAGTGACCGTACGCAACCAGGCTGGTCGTTTCTCTGGAGCGCGCTTTTGATAAAACGCCTCCGCCTCGGCGCCGTTGACGAAACGTTTTAGGACGATTGGTCGATCTTGGATCCCCGCCAGCGCACCCGGAGCAACGGAGAGATAGTACTGAACAAGTTCGAGCTTGGTGACTTTTATTTGCGAAGAAAAGTACAACTTCTCGGGGTTCGTGATCTGGACTTCGTGCCCGTCGATCGACAGAATTTTGCTGGCCGATTCCGTTGCCACAAGACAAGGCTAACACCACCGACGGATTCTACGGCGGCGATGATGACAAGGAACCATCCCAGCTCAAGCGCGTGTTTTGTGATTTGTTTTCACCTATAATTGCGATGTGGAGTATACTGTGGAATAGGTTCCACATATGGAAATCGTACAGATTGTGCTTGATAAGAAGCTTTTGCGTGCCACCGATCAGGCTGCACGTCGGACGAAACGGAATCGTTCTGCATTAGTGCGCGATGCGCTGCGAGATCATCTCCGGAAATTAGCGGTGCGAGCCAGGGAAGATCGAGACCGCGACGGCTATTCGCGACAGCCGCAAGCGCGGGAAGAATCGCATCTTTGGGAACTGGAGGCGGCGTGGCCGCCAGAATAGCCCGAGGGGACGTACGGCTTTACCAGTTTGCTCCTCCCGACAAGAAGAGGCCTGCGCTCGTGCTGACTCGCGACAGCGCCATAGCGTATCTGGGGACTGTCACGATCGCACCAATCACCTCCGCCATCCGTGGTGTGCCATCTGAGGTGGTCTTGAATGAAGAGGATGGCATGAAAGCACCCTGCGCAGTGAACCTGCACAACGCGGTCACTGTCTCTCAGCAGCGATTGGGGAAGCGAGTGGCTCACTTGGGGTCTGCACGGATGAACGACATCTGTGCCGCTTTGCGCTTCTCGCTCGGTTGCGATCTCGCATAGCTAACTACGGGTGGTTATTTGGCGGGCTCAGATTCCGCGCGAGAAACTATCCGTGCTCCGCTGTTGCGAACTCGTGATTGAGGAACAAGCTCGCGGAGAACAACGCAGCCAACAATGCCGACGAGCAGGCCGAGCACGCAACTGCTCGCGGCGGAACAACGAGCAGCTGAGTGGATGAGAAACACGAGAAAAATCCCGCCAACATCGATTGAAGATTCTGACGAGCCTCAGCCCAGATGGGAAAAAGGCGCATCGACCGCCTGATAATGAAAGTCGTGATTTCTGATTGATGTCTTTAGTTTCTGCCTTTCCTACACATATTGTGCTTTGCCGACTAAACTTATAAATCGGTCCTACCGTTGCTCCGGAGAGCGCATCTTAACTTGTAACCTATGCACAATTTCACTCGCCGAGAACTGCTTAAATTCGGAAGTGCGGCTGTTGTCTCTTTGGGTTTGGACGGTTGCGGCATTTCCAACTTGGTCTCTTCCGTTCCGAGCGGTTGTTCCAAACTAACTGATATCGAACATGTGGTGATCTTGATTCAGGAGAACCGGTCCTTCGATCACTACTTTGGAAGCTACCGCGGCGTGCGCGGATTTTCCGATCAGAGCGCGGCATTCGAGCAACCGGATCCAGCCAACACGACCATCTCGCCGATAGGGAAGCTCTTGCCCTTCCATCTGGACAGTTCCAAAGCAAATGCAACCTGCACGCCTGACATCAGCCACGATTGGGTGCCGCAGCATCAGAGCTGGAACAGCGGTGCGATGGACGGTTTTGTAAGTTCGCGTCTACCGATTAATTCCAACGACGCAGTATTAAGCATGGGCTACTACACTCGCGCAGACCTTCCTTATTACTATGCCCTGGCTGATGGCTTCACTATCTGCGACAACTATTTTTGCTCAGTAATGGGCCCGACCGACCCCAATCGCCTGTACACAATGGCGGCCTCGCTCGACCCAGATGGAAAAAATGGTGGACCGGTTTTGCAGACCATCGTCACCAATCGCGCCGCCTTTTATGGCCATCTGACCTATACGACCATGCCCGAACAACTGCAGGCTCGGGGAATTTCCTGGAAGGTCTACTCGTCGCCCGATGAGATGATTCTCGGCGGGATTCTCTCAGATAATGTTCTTTCCTACTTCAAGAATTTTCAGGACCCTGCATCCGTCCTGCATCAGAACGCATTCGGGCCGCAGTTTCCCGTCGACTTCTTGACTGACGTGGCGCTTGGGAATTTGCCCCAAGTCTCCTGGCTGGTGGGGTCGATCCTAACTTCGGATCACCCGCCTGCTCCTTCACTTTTTGGGGAGAATATTCTTTCGCTCATCGTCGGCGCCTTGACCGCGAACCCGGCACTGTGGGCTAAGACGGTCTTGTTAGTTACTTACGATGAAAACGGCGGCTTTTTTGATCATGTTCCACCAGTGACGGCGCCGCTCGGTACGGCGGGCGAATATGTAACCGCGCCCCCGGTTCCCGACCCGACGGTAATCGGCAATCCGGCGATTAGCGGCCCGATTGGACTAGGTTTTCGCGTCCCCACATTGATCGTCTCGCCGTTCAGTCGTGGCGGGTTCGTGTCGTCGGATCTCTTCGATCACACTTCGGTATTGCGATTCCTCGAGACGCGTTTCGGCGCCGAGGTACCCAACTTGAGCGCCTGGCGCCGCTCCACGGTCGGAGATTTGACCAGCGCGTTTAATTTCAAGAACCCTGATGGGTCGATCCCGAATCTGCCATCCACACTTCCTGGGGATCCGCAGACGATCTTGCAATGTGTGGAGAACCTGGCTGGAACGATACCCTACACCGTGCCAGTCACGCAGGCCCTCCCGACTCAGGAATCCGGAACCCCGACTCGTCCCAGCGGAATCTGCCAGTAAGATCGAACTACCGTGGCATCCTGCTTTGACGTGGGAAAGCGCCTCGCTGGATAGGAGACGCTTTTTTGTAAGAGGTTTGAGATCTCAGCTTCGCAATTAGGTTTCCAGCCGAGTCAACAACCACCCCTCCCAGCGGGTAGCGACCGTCATCGCAGTTAGCTTTGGAGCAAAAGTTGTAAAGATGCTCTCCTTTTATTACTAGCGGGGATTAGTAGCGAAGACTAGTAGCGAAGGCGAGGTTGTGAAAACGGGTTGGCGCGGCAATCAAGGCGATAAATGCCACAATCAGGGTTCTCATACTTGGCATCGGAACCTCCACGACACACCAAGCTACTCCTGGATTTGACCAACTACGATGATCCGCACTCCCGTGTCCAGCTTCACGTGCTTGCCATCGGAGGTGAGAAGGCCGCCCGATCCCAGTTGGAGACCATGCATTCCTTGCACCCCCGTCGACTTCGGGGTGAGCAGGGGCGATGCGTTGTCCGTAGTGTTCAAATTCGAACCCGACTTGACATCTGTGGTCGGCATCCATCCCGCTCCACCAGGTCCCGAGCTTTTCCCCATGGTTGGCCCATTGGCCACTCCCGGGCCTTCTTCGGGCTCACTCGCCGCTATAGCTTGGATCGTCCCTTTAACGGCTAGGTGTTTACCGTTACTGAGACTGATCTGGTCGAAAACAACCGCCAGATCCGACTGGGAATCACCCTTGGAGCGCGCCTTCGCTTCCGTGATGTGTCCCGTCACTTTCGCTCCCTCAGGCACTCGCGTCCCGCTAGGAAGGACAAATGCCCCCGTTGTCTTGAACTCAACCACGTCACCCGGCTTCAGCTTGCTGGAGTCCAGCGGCCTGATTACCTTCACCGGAAAAGCTCCGTGCCCAAGCCCTGGCGGGGCCGGAGCCATCGGCGGTGCTGGGGGCGCCGAGGTTGTGGTTGGGTTGTTGCCTTGCGTTTGTGGGGGAGCGGCGGTCTGCGCTGCCATCGTTGTTCCTAGTAACGCGAGCGCCAACATTTGCCAGTAGATACTGTCAGAAATGGTTTTCATGTCAACCTCCTGTTTTCTTTCAACCCTCCTAGCTGGACGCCAGAAGCAGCGTTGCGTTTCGCGATGTTACACCCGAGGGTATGCGGCGTCCACTGTGTGTCCTCGTTGTCAACGAGCGTAAAATCGCCATAGCGCTCATTGACCCGGGACGCGGGTTCGGCCATTCTCAAAACGTGTAATCGCCTGGTTTCGCCAGTATCGCCGAGGGTCATCCAAAAATGGGTGATGTGGAGCGATGATGCATCAGACGAACCCTTCTGGTAAGGAGTCCAATCGCTGCTCCGAGCATCAATGCGATACCGATTGCGGCCTCGACAGCGGGGCGCAAAAGAGGTTCGTTAGACTGCCAAGTCCATGTTCGCATTCCCGATGCTTTTGCCAATGGAACGGGTTCGCCCTCGATCCTCACAGCCTGAAGGTCGCGAGTGCGGTACGTCGTCCGAAGTAGCCAGACCTTATCGGTATTCCAAGCTGCGTCTGGTACGTTACGATTCGCAGGTATATAGACAGCGCGACCAGCAGGAGCGTCCCCTAAGTCTTTCCCTATTGGATAACCGAGGTCGTACAACCAAATCCATCCTGAGGCAGAAGCCACCTTTCCTGACGAACGGCTCCATCCAAGTACGTAGCCTGAGAACGTAGCGTGACTGCTGGATCGCAAGATCGTGTCGAGGTCGCCATGTGTCGATAACGCGATTCCTATGAGGAGCAGTCCGACAATGTTGTCCCGATCCCACAAAGTCTCGCGCTTGGTGCCAGTGAATAGAGAAAGGCCCCAGACGGCACAAACAACGCCAAGCGCGTCAACACACAGCCTCAGTTCCGAGTACACAACACACCTTACGAAGATTAGACACCGTCAGGCAGCGCTGTGGGTCATGACTATCGTAACATCGCCATAGCGCTCATTGACCAGTAGTCAAAACGTGTAATCGCCGATTTCGACAGGCATCCAGCGTTATGCTTTCGGTGATCTTAAAACCTGCGACCAGGAAGTTGCGATGGCGAAAACAAACTAGCGTGACGAGGCGACTGAGTTCATTGCAGGCGAGGTAGGTGTAACCTTTCCGCCTGCTTACTTGACCGCAAATTCTTGCATCTTGACTCTTGCCGCTCTCCGGTCGTAGAGTCTCGCCTACTACCAACGGTAGTCATCGATTCTTCTTGCTTCAACCTCCCTGCGGCAAGTTGATCCGAATTGTTTATTCAGGAGACTAGACTAATGAAAAAGCAAATTGTGATCTGCAGCATCTTCGCTGCGGGGTTGTCGTGTGTCAGCGCATTCATGACCTGCGCGAGCGCGCAAGCGACCCAGCCCGGAGTTTTCAATACCGTTCCGGTGATGAGCTCGCAAGCAGGCTCCTTCGGTCAGGGATCCGGGCTGATCAAGGTTGGAAAGAACGTCGATGTCAACAAGGAAAACGGACCACAGAGCGAGACCAGTGTGTCTGTGGACCCCACCAATTCAAACCATCTCCTGTTCAGCGTGAACGACCTAAGCGTTTCCACAGGAGCAGGCGCGGTGGTGTGGGAGTCCACAGACGGCGGGAAGACTTTCAACAGTTTCAATCAAAACTCGAGCAGCTTCTGCTACGACACCTGGCTCGCCTTTAACACAGCCGGCGACGCCTTTATGTCTTACCAGTGTTCCAATCAAAACATCGCCTACAAGAAAAAGGGCCAAAATAGCTGGACCAGCACGACCCTGACGAATGCCGGTGGCTTTCCAGATCGGGACATGGTTACCGTCGATAACTCGTCCACCAGCAAATTCAAGGGCAGCGTTTACATCGGTTATGACGACAATGGGAGCAACAACGCCCCGTACGTCCTGTATTCCCGCAACGGCTTCCACAACTGGCAGCGCAGCCCTCAAATTTCCACCCAGGGCACGCCGACTATTGGCGTGAACGTGGCCACGGGGCCGACCGGCACGGTGTATGCCACCTGGGAAGACTATTCTGGCCAAAAGCTCTGGTCCGCCAAATCAACCAATGGCGGCGCGATCTGGAAAACAGCCCACGTGGTCACGAACTTCCGCATCAACACCACCACATTCTTTATTTCCATCCCGCCCCAAGCCAGCCGAGGCGTGCTGCCCATGCCTTTTACGACAGTAGCCCCGGCGGGAAGTCCCAATGCCGGCCGTGTCTATGTAAGCTATTTCGATCAGGACCCGAACGGCAGCAACACCAACATCTATGTCCGATCTTCGGATGATGGCGGCAAGACATGGTCCGCTGAGTCTAAGGTCAACGACGACACCAACCATGCATACCATTTTCACAATGCCATTTCCGTCGCAGCCGACGGTACGGTCGCGGTTTCGTTTTACGATACGCGTCGCGATCCGAACAACAAAAAGACCGACCGGTTCGTGAGCCTGTCGACGGACGGAGGCAAGACCTGGCAAGCCAACAAGCGGGTCACCACGGCGCAGTCGGATGAAACCCGGTCGGGAACCGATCAGGGCAACCAGTATGGAGATTACCAGGGAAGCGCAGTTGATTCCTCGGGCCAGTTCCGTTTGGTTTGGACTGATTCCCGCTCTAACGTGACATTTGAAGACATCGAGGAGGATAGCGCAAAATAAAAGATTCCCACGGCGAGTACTGATTCTCCGGCGGGGTTACAGCATCGTCTGCATTGTTTCCAGCTCTCCGCCAATAACTTCGGGCGCAGGGTTCGTCGCAACCCCTGCAATCCATCCAACTGCTCATAGAGCAGCTCGGCACGCGGGCCACGCCCGGCCCCTTCTTCCCAGCTCACATGCAACTCGCCCCGCAGACCGTGGATGCCGAAGGCAAGCAACTCCTCAGCCACCATCGGCATCTGAACCCGCCGTCCGAAGGGTTCCCGTTCCTCGCTTGACAAAGCATATGTTCAATCCGAACTAAAGGTCTCGATTATGTTAAACAAGCTGCCAAGAGCCCGTCTTGGAGCTGCGGCGTGGTGTACAAGCTGGACCCGGCCTGGGGCAGCGTTTGTGAAACTCAAGGAGTGAAAACTATGACGCGCAAGAGCAAGATTTTCTGGTTGCTCACCGTGCTTTGCACCGGAGCGGCATTCGCCCAGGTGCCCATCTCCGGAATTCAGGCCGCCACCGGGCCCCAAGCCAACAAATCGCCGGTGGCGTATGTTTACGTCAACGTTGCGGAGGGCAACAAAGCCGAAATCTACGGCTTCGCCGCGAATTCCAAGGGTGGCCTTACTGGCATCCCAGGGTCGCCGTTCACTGGGTTCGCGAATGTCGGGTACTGGGCTGGGAAGAACGGCTACTTGTTTGGCACCAATAGCACCAGCAACGCCACATACATCGACTCGTATTCCGTTTCGTCCACTGGCGTGCCCACGAAAGTCGCCCAGATCAAGGCCGCGGGCGAATACGCCGGATTATTCGGCCTGTTCCTCGATCGCACTGCAGAAGACTTGTATGACTATGAGGAGGACTTCGGCAGCAACAGCTACTATCAGTCTTTCAGCATTGATAGGTCTACGGGCAAACTCACTCACCTTGGCGCTTACAATGTGGGGTACGATAGTCAGCCCGGGGGCGCGATGAGCTTCGCCGGGAACAATCTCTTTGCCTATCAGGCCTATAACTTCTGTTACTTCAGCTGTTCCTGGGGTGTCTTGGGAGCCCGCCGCAACAGTAAGGGGAAGCTGACTGCAGCTAAACAGGCGGGCGGAAACCCTCCGACGCCTAAGGACGGGGATGCCTACCTGGCCGTCTATGCTGGCGCGGATCCCACCGATCACGTAGCCATCGCCGTGCAGGCCTTCAACCAATTCGGCAATGACGGACTTCCGCAGCTTGCCACCTACACGATTGGCACCGGCGGCAGTCTGACCACCGAAAGCGGCTATTGGAACATGCCCACGACCGCGAACCCGGGGGTTAACGATATTGTGATATCGCCATCCGGCAAGCTTCTGGCAGTTGCTGGAACCGCCGGTCTGGAGGTATTTCATTTCGACGGCGGCAACCCGATTACACCCTACACCGGACTGCTCACCAACGATGAGATTGACCAGTGTCTTTGGGACAACAACAATCACCTGTACGCCATCAGCTCGAAATCCAGCAAGCTGTTCGTGTTCACCGTTACTCCGACAAGCTACCGCCAGGCACAAGGCTCGCCTCACCTGATAAACCAGGTGACGGGGGCTCAGGTGATTGTTCTGCCCACGATGTAGCGGTTGTTGGTTGGCTGATTGCTGCGCTAGTGGCGCCGCAGTCCTTGCAGTGCGGCCCAGGAGATCGCCCGCTAAGGACGTTGTCATGGAACAACCCGAACGAAGGAGGCTTTCATCGTGACCAACAGAGTGTATGTAATGACATTCCTGGTCGTGCTAGTGTTGGCGGCTCTCGCACCAGCGCAAACCTTCACCACACTTTACAACTTTACCGGCGGCTCGGACGGGTGGGGGCCCTACGCGGGCGTGATTCAAGATTCAGCCGGCAACCTCTATGGAAGTACCTCCCTCGGCGGCGATTCGAACTGCACCCCTGGGTATGGCTATGGCTGCGGTGTGGTATTCAAGCTGGACACCGCCGGAACGGAAACCGTGCTGCACACCTTCTCCGGCAGCCCGGACGGGACGAACCCCGTCGGACCGGTGGTTCGAGACATGGCTGGCAATTTCTATGGGAACAGCTCCTATGGAGGCTCCAGCGGTAATGGCACCGTCTTTAGGATTGACACGGCCCGCACGGAGACAGTGCTGTACAGCTTTACGGGCAACTCGGACGGCTGTTATCCATGGCAAGGCTTGGTGAGGGACAAGGCCGGAGATTTGTATGGCACCACCAGCTCCTGCGGCTCTTCCGGCTATGGGACGATATTCAAAGTTAACAGTGCGGGGGCCTTTACCCTTCTGCACAGCTTCACCGGGAGATCGTCAGACGGGGCATATCCATACTTTGGGCATTTAACGTATGGACAAGGCCGGAAACCTCTATGGCGTGACTTCAGGGGGTGGCGCTCATGGTAATGGAGTGCTGTACGAGTTGAGTAAGAGCGGGACGTTTAGGGTGTTGCACAGCTTTGCCGGCGGCACCTCGGACGGCTGCGCCCCCAGCGGATCGGTGGTGCAGGACAAGGCTGGGACCTTCTATGGGACTACCGAATACTGCGGTTCCAGCAAGGCCGGGACTATTTGGGAAGTGAGCAAGACAGGCAAGGAAACCATCCTGCACAGCTTTGCCGGCGGCACGTCGGACGGCTGCAATCCGGCCGCTGGTGTGACTCGCGACCCGAAGGGCAATCTGTATGGGGTCACCTATGGTTGCGGCGCTAACGGCGACGGAGCGTTGTACGAGTTGAGCGCGGGACGGCACGCTAAGTCTGCTGTACAGTTTTGGCGGCTCAGACAGCAGTAGCAATCCGATCGGCGAAGTGCTGCGGACTGCCAAGGGCACGCTGTTCGGCACGACATTAACTCCAAGTCCTCCGTGCTGCGAGAACACCTACGGAACGGTCTGGTCGTACGTGCCCTAAGCCACCGCTGCAGGTAAGGGCGGCTAGTGCGGACCTGTCTCGAAGAGCGGCAACGCGGGCGCTCTCCCTGCCTAACTGTTTGCAAAATCGCGGTCACACTCAATGACCCGGCGGTCAAAACGTGTAAACACCTGTTTACAGCAGCCATCAGCACTCTCCTTTGAGAGAGGGATGGCACTCCATGTTCTATTCCTGTACACTCGGCATCGGCATAAACTCGCTCGGTTTTGGACACCCGCTCCAGAGCGTGGACATGGAATCTCGTCTGAGTCAAGTTCTGATCCACTCTTGGCGAAAAGCGGTCTGCAACAAAGCAACGAAGCTGAAGCACATTTTCTGCAGAAAGAGGGGGACCTTCCATGTTCGTCGGACGACTTATGATGACTTCGTTGTTGCTGCTGATTGGCAGCACGTTCTGCTGGGCAGCGAGAATGGACTCCGGCTTGTTCACAACCTACACGACCGCCGCAAAGACCACACTTTATTGGGTTGTATGCGGGTCGATTGGGAGCGGTGACGGTTGCTATAGCGCAGTGACAGTTGGGACCCGTTCGGGCAGATCGGTTCCATCATTGAGGGCTCCAGGGTTTACGATGTTAGAGAAGGTACCGTCACGCGATTTCTGTATGTAGTTGACCAGGCTTATGGCTCCGGTCAAAACGGTGTGGCGCTTTATGTCTATCAGAGAATGGATACTATAGCGTCAGAGAATGATCACACCACGTTTACGTTGAAAAAGACTATCTCGCTTCCCTTGGTTGGTGGGAGTCAAGCTAATGTATTCTTGGGCGCGAACAAAGGGTACCTTGTGATTGGAACCAGCAACAGCACCGTCCCAGTCGAAATTAATAAGCATACCTACGAGATTACTTCACTTACGATCATCTCCCAGACCCCAGTTTCTATCACGGCTGACAACTACGGTTACGTGACCGTCACATCGGCGAACGAGTTCTTTGTAGTCGGCCCAGATGGCGCGGTTCCTGAGGACGGGGGAGGAACGCCGTTCACGATCAATGATCTTCTAGGAACTCAGCCCTAAAGGCCTTTTTTATCTCGGCCTCTCCTTATTGTTCGAAGCTGGAAATGTCGGGGTTTCTATTCGAAGCTTTCGGGCCGAGACTTTTTGATTCTCGTAAGCGCCCATGTCGATAGTCCCGCCCTCAATTCGCGGCCTGTTGGCAAAGTCTTTCTAGGCAAATCGGGTGCTGAAGTCGTGCCCGCATCTACGGCCGGGGAAGCGTTCTTCAACTCGAAATCTGTCGAGCTCACGAAATCCGGGTTGGCCGAAATGTTGCCCTTAATCCCCCCGTCCTCGCGCACATTCCCCCGTACCAAATCCCTTGCGGGCTCCAGGCATCATTGAACTTCACAATCGGCGGGCCATACCAGTAGATCGGATTGCAACTCAGCGCTGCTGACGTCCCCGGCGCGACGATTATGTTATTGATGATCCGGCATTCGTGTTGAATCCGTCGGCGACCACGGCCGCGTCGCATTTACATTCGTGCTGACAATCGTGTTGTTAATCAGGCGGTACCCGGTGGTGCTCTGTGGAATCAAACTGTAAAACTCCGTCCCCGATGACGCGACATCTTTGTACATTAACGTTCTCTACGGAACCACTTTGGGGGGCGGTGCCGGGAACGATGGCACGGCGTTCGAGCTGAGCCCTAAGCGGGACGGAACTTGGACGGAGAAGCTACTGCATAGCTTCAATGGCAAGGATGGCGCATATCCTCGCGCCCGCTTGATCTTCGACACGGCGGGGAATCTCTACGGCACAGCAGGAATCGGCGGAAGGTATTTCGTGGGTACTGTTTTCAGGCTAAGGCCTGCTAACGGTCGCTGGGACCTGACCGTGGTGCATACGTTCAAGGACCATCCAGGAGCCGTTCCCGATGCCCCCTTGATCTTCGACGCCAATGGCAATCTCTATGGGACTACCGCTGGGAATACTAGTGACGGCCTGGAGACCTTCGGATCAATATTTGAAACTAGCCCATAGCTCGGTCTTTTGCCATCTGCACACGGTGCCCAAATGTCGGTTTGGTGACGCTGCAGGTTCTTCGAGATCAGACCCCGACGGGTATCGGCGCGTGGTTGGTGAAACATCCCCATTACACTCAAAACTCCAGTCAGAGGCGAACGGACGGCGGGAGCTTCTGACATCGCTTGGTTGCGACATTCACGCAGTGCCCAAGCCGATGTTAGCGATATTTCGCTGGAGGCGGTGCGCGTGCGCCGCCGGTTACGTTTCCTCGTCCTTGACCTCAGGATTGGGAAGTCGACCTTCAACTAACGGGTCCAATGGTTGTGATTGCGCTGGTAATCGTGGAGTCGGTTGACATCGTCGTTCAACACGTCTCGATCGCGAGGAGACAACCGTTGGTCGTTAGCCGACTTTCTGAGCGAATCAATGACATCGTTCAGAAGGCCGTTATCGAAACGGCCTTGATCGAGGTCGGCCTGCATTTTGGCGAGTTCCTCCTTGGTCCTGTCAAGACGCGCCTTTTCTTTTTCACTCGCGTTTCGAGCACTCCAGATATGGTCAAGATCTTCCCTGACATGAGAGAACACATGGGGCCGCCACTGGTCGCCACGGTAGCGCTCATCCCGATCGTGATACCAGTCCTGTGCAAAAGCAATCGCTGTTACCGATGCCAGAATCAACACGACTGTCATACTCCGTTTCATGTCAGCTCCTTTACTTGATTATCTCGGACACATCCTATCGTGCGCACCTGACGTGAAGTCTAGCAGGCATCCCGCCAAAAGTCTTACGTGAACCCGCCGTGCCCCCAATTCCTCAGCTCGATCGTGTAGCTGATTACGTCAACGTTGAGAACCCGGCGTTTCAGATCGAAATTAGCCCGCGCCGGATTCCTATCTTAACCGCTTCGGTGCGGGTGGAAGCACCGAACTTGTCAAGAATCGAGCTGATGTGGAACTTGACCGTATGCTCGGAGATGCCGAGACGCACCGCGATATCTTTGTTAACGAGTCCCTCCGCTAACATTCTGAGTACCTCGGTTTCGCGAGAAGTGATCTCTTCGGAGAGTTCATCCCCAACATCAAGTGGCTGATCGCCGTAGACAGCTGCCAGACTTTCTGCAGTCGGTGCGCTCAGTAACACCAATCCGTCATGGACGGCGTAAATCGCGGAGAGAAGATCGTCCTCGTCACTCTCACTGGACAGAATTGCGCGCACCCCGCTCCGTAACAAGCGCGAGATTGATCGCGCGTCGCTGATCCCCGTGAGCAGTACGATCGCGGTGTCCAGTGCCGGCACATGCAATAAATCGCGGATCGAATCGGAATCGATGACCATCACATCCAGTTCTGTGCCACGCGCAAACGACGCCAACCTGGCCAAAGCACCAAAACTTCCCGCCAGA
The DNA here is from genome assembly GCA_963716405.1 of uncultured Acidobacteriota bacterium. Taxonomy (GTDB): domain Bacteria; phylum Acidobacteriota; class Terriglobia; order Terriglobales; family Acidobacteriaceae; genus JABDBE01. The sequence goes on from CAVQTI010000004.1 coordinate 45,258, forward strand.
TGCAAATCAGCGTCGCCGCGGACGATGCTTTCGAGCCCGGCCCGGCGAACCGCGGAGGTCGCCGCAACCGCAACTCGGATGGCGCCTCCAGCGCTTCGCTTTGACATTCGTTATCGCGACCTCTCGCCCAGCGTAATTGAAACCGGCGTGATCTTGCCGGCTCGAATGAGCCTCACCTCCAGAACATCAGCAATTTTTGCTGTGGCAAGCGAATCTTGGATCGCATCCACGTGCTCGACTATCTTTCCCCCCACTTCGAAAACAACGTCCCCCAGCAACACTCCGGCCTTTTCTGCGGGCGCGCCATTTTCGACGTGCGTGACCAGCAGTCCGACTCGAGTTTCAGCAGGCAGCTTGGAGCGCATATGGTCTGGAACTTCGACCGGTTGCATAGCAATGCCTAGATAAGGCCGGGCGATATGCCCTTTGGTCAAGAGTTCTTCGACAACGCGATTGACGGTCGCGACCGGCACGGTCACAGCTCGCCCATGCCCTAGTCCCCGCGTGTTAATGCCAACGACCTCGCCTCTGGAATTCACGAGAGGTCCGCCGGAAAATCCCGGATACAAAGCGAGGTCAAGCCGGATGTGCTGATCGAGATTTCCACCCCGCCGGTTCCTCCACTCACCGCTGATGCCGCCAATAATCCCGCTGCTTGCCACTACATCTCCGCGTCGCGTACGCCCGAGCGCAAGAACAAGATGGCCGAGCCTGAGGGTGGTCGAGTCGCCGAGTTGGGGCGTGCCGGAAGATCCTTCATCGATTCTTAGTACCGCTATGTCTGTACTCGGATCCCGTCCTGCCAGTTCTGCGGCAACTGCGCGACCAGAACCGAGCAGCACCTTGATGTCTTCGTCGCGTCGCACGCCGTGATGAACTGTAACAACCACGCCTTTCTTCCATTCGATGCCACTCGTCGGCATCCAGCGTCGGGCATGGACCGCAACCACACTGTTGCCCACCTTCTCCGCAGCAGAAGCAAATTCGTTTGAAATTGTTTCTAGTATTGAATTGGCCATGTCTAGCAAACCCCTTTCCTGAACTCTGAGATCATGATCGAGGATAGGGATCGGAGGCGCATCCGCCAGATGGTTAGGTAAGAACCAGAAGATCGGCTAGACAAGCAGCTTATGACGTGAAGAAATGCTCCTGCAGCGCATATTGAAGTTGATGTGCGAGGCGTCTAAGCCGGGGGACTAAAACCTATCCCGGCGCGGTATGGCGATTACTCCACAGCCCCGTTCGAAGTCAAGTTGTTCGATCAGTTTGGAACTGACAACGAAGGGACGCTCTCCGTCCCAAGCTCGATACGAATATCCCTCCCGTGTTGACCAACATTCGCGTGGAACAGGGAGGCCTACGACCAAGTTGCGGAGTTTCTGCGGAGAAGCCCAGATTCGTCCCTGGCCGATTCGCATTGGCTCAGCCAAGCCCCGGACGGATCCGGAACCCGGCGTTTTCTTATTTGGTTGCGCCTATTCTGGTCACTCCTCCACCATCATTTGTGACCCAGACATTGCTTCCATCGAACGCCACCATGTCGGGCCTCGATCCAACCGGGTAGGTACCGACAAGTGCCCCGCTACTGGCGCGTAGCTTGGTCACCGTATTGTCACCGCCGTTTGTGACCCAGATGTTACTCCCATCGAACGCCATGAAATAAGGAGTATGACCGACCGGATAGGTGCCGACAAGTGCGCCGTCACTAGCCCGTAACTTGGTCACGGTGTTGTCGCTACCGTTCACTGCCCAGACGTTGAGTCCGTCGAAAGCTACGCCGTAGGGACCCGTACCGAGCGAGAAGGTACCGAGAACCGTGCCATCGCTAGCCCGCAACTCGGTCATGTTGTTAGAACCGTAATTTGAGACCCAGATGTTGGTGCCGTCAAACGTTATGCCCTTGGGATTGGTACCTGTTGAATAGCTACCGATGACCGCGCCGTCCGTAGCTCGCAACTCCGTCACCGAGTTGCTCCAAGTGTTTGTGACCCAAATATTGGCTCCGTCGAACACTGCTTCAGAAGGACTGGATCCTACTGGATAGGTCCCAACGAGCGTACCGTCACTGGCCTGCAATTTGGTCACGGTGTTACTGTTTGAGTTTACGACCCAGATGTTGGCTCCGTCGAAGGCTATGCCGAGAGACCACGCCCCCGTCGAGTAGGTGCCTACGATAACACCATCATTGGCCCGCAGTTTGGTCACCACGTTGGAAGTGTAATTTGTGATCCAGAGGTTGCTTCCATCGAATGCTATCGCAGCCGGGTTGGTTCCAGCTGGGTAGGTCTGCGGGTACCACTGCATGAGTGCCGCTCGCATTTCCGCCAATGACGGACCGGGCGTTCCATTGAGTCCGTTTGTGCCATTCGTGCCGGGGTTTCCTTGCGGTCCTTGCGGTCCGGGTACGGTTGACGCTGCCCCCTGTAATCCCTGTGGTCCTTGTGCTCCGGGAAGACCATTGATGCCATTGATGCCGGCGGTTCCATTCGTGCCGTTGGTGCCCGCCGCTCCCGCTGCCCCCGCCTGTGCCATCATTACCCACGGAGACGTACCCGGTGTAGCAGTCCCCGCTGCTACGGGCGCTGTTGCGACATAGGTGGACGCACCGCTGGCCGCAACCGTACCGCCAGTGCCGATTGTCTGTGAACTCCCGGCACCAGCCGCGGACTCCGAGTATGCGTTATCACCATTGATGCTCCACGTTCCGTAGGCAACCGGTCCGAAGCAGTTAGACCAGTCCGTCATACAGAACTGCCCGGATGCTCCGCTCACACTCCAGAAGCCCCCGTTGCTATAGGTCATCGTTAGGGTGGTCGAAGTTGCAGTGAAGTCGTTGTTGGGTTGGCCACCTGTGTTGTAGTTGCCGGAACTAAACGCGGAATTACTCGGCGTTAGGAGTGTCGAATTCGTGGGACTGTCTGCCAGCGTGAGGTTCCACGAGACAATGTTGGAAGTGTTCAACACTCCCAGGGTGCCATCGGTCGTTATCGTGCCGACCATAGATCCAGCGGAACCGAAGGTCAGGCTGACGTTGTAGGTAATATTGTTAGCGCTGGGGGCGAAAGTTACGACGTCGTTAATGGCATACGCAGTGCTGGTGTTGAAAACGCCACGAAAGTTGAAGCCCGTGCCGTTGGTGCCGTTGGTGCCAGCAATGCCCTGTGATCCGGGAATCCCTTGCGGACCCTGAAGTCCCGTAGGTCCGGAATTGCCTTGTGGACCCGCTGGTCCCGTTGGCCCAACTGGACCCGGTGCACCAGTCAAACCGATTAGCCCCTGCGGACCCACTGCACCAGCTGTTCCCGCGGGGCCAGCAGCGCCCGCTTGTGCCATCATTACCCACGGAGACGTACCCGGTGTAGCAGTCCCCGCTGCTACGGGGCCTGTTGCGACATAGGTGGACGCACCGCTGGCCGCAACCGTACCGCCAGCGCCGATTATCTGTGCACTCCCGGCACCCGCCGCAGACTCCGAGTATGAGTTATCACCGTTGATGCTCCACGTTCCGTAGGCAACGGGTCCGAAGCAGTTAGACCAGTCCGTCATACAGAACTGCCCAGATGCTCCGCTGACGCCCCAGAACCCCCCGTTGCTGTAGGTCATTGTCAGGGTGGTCGAAGTGGCAGTGAAGTCGTTGTTGGGTTGGCCACCTGTGTTGTAGTTGCCGGAACTGAACGCGGAATTACTCGGCGTCAGAAGTGTCGAGTTCGTGGGACTGTCTGCCAGCGTGAGGTTCCACGAGACGATGTTGGAAGTGTTCAGCACGCCCAGGGTGCCGTCAGTCGTTATCGTGCCGACCATAGAACCAGCGGAACCGAAGGTCAGGTTGACGTTGTAGGTGATATTGTTAGCAGCGGGAGCGAAAGTTACGACGTCGTTGGTGGCATACGCAGTGCTCGCGTTGAAAGCACCACGAAAGTTGAAGCCCGTCCCGTTCGTACCGTTTGTTCCATTCGTTCCGGAGATACCTTGAATCCCTTGTGCTCCGTTGATGCCATCTATCCCGTTGGTACCATTTGTTCCGTTAGTGCCAGCAATGCCCTGTGCTCCTTGTGAACCTTGGGGTCCCATCGCTCCAGTAAGACCTTGCGCCCCTGCTGGACCTGTTGCGCCTTGCTGCGCCATCACAACCCATGCGCTTGTGTTCGCGTCCGGGGTGAGTGTGTTCGGGCCATTGGCCACATTCGCCAGGTACGTCGAGCCACTGTAAGTCACAACATCATTGATCGCGTAGGTCGCCGTGGGATCGAATGCGTTACGGAAGTTGAAGCCCGTGCCATTCAAGCCCGCTGGTCCTTGAGGGCCCGCTGCTCCAGTCGCTCCTTGCGCACCCGTCAACCCGATTGGCCCCTGTGATCCAGTTGCCCCGGTTGCTCCTGTCGCTCCCGTCAGTCCAATCGGACCTTGTGGACCGATTGCGCCCGTTGCACCTTGACTTCCGGTTGCGCCGGTGGCTCCTGTCGCTCCCGTGAAACCCTGTGGCCCTTGGGGCCCGACAGCGCCGTAAGTCACATAGAATGTGAACGAGCCTCCGCTGGTGTTGGTAATTATCAACCTGTAAGAGCCTGCCGCCTGCACAGGCAGACTAGCCACGACCACGGAAGACGAGCATGCAGATGTCACCTTAAGTCGCGTCGTGTTGAAAGTGACTGCCGGCACAGCGCCGGTGCAGAAGCCTGACCCGGCAACGGTAATCGTGTGGGTCGTGTAATTGATGGACGCGCTGTTAATGGTGACCGGAGTGAGCGCGAAAGATAGCGAGGAAACAAACAAGAGCAAGGTACACAAGTAGCGTTTCATCTTAGTTCTCCAGTCCAGTGCTCGGCTCGCGCCTCTATCCGAGGCTCGTTACCGCGTGCTCGCGCTGCGTCCAATTTTTCCTTTAGCTCCTCTGCAAAGTGCGGAAGGGTTGCAGAGTTTTCATGGGTGAGTGTTCCGGGGAAACCGTATGAATCCGACTCGCCTTTGGTGAAAGCCATCTTAGCTGTTGCAGCAGGTGGGAAAAGATACCGTGTGGGTCATTACGGTGCCATTACTAAGGTGCGCGTGGCATCGTTGCATGAAATGTGGTTAGCGCACGCTGTGCTTCAACACAGGAACGGAGCAACTGAAGGCCTCGCTCGTTTGAGGAATGTATTTGCTTCACGAGTAAGGACAAAACTACACGCGGGCTCTTACCACCTTCCGCATTTACAAACACTTAGCATTTTGGCAAATGACATGCTGTTTGTACCGGGAAGTACATTCACTCTTCCAGACTGGAGGCGCAAAATGGCCGGACGCAAGCAGAGGGATTGGCGCGAACTATGTGCTGCCGTAACGACCGAAGTCGACTCCAAAAAACTTGATTCTCTGGTTCAGGAATTGATCAGGGCATTGGATGAAGGCGAGCGGGAATGGCGTCAAGCCATTTGCTCGCCTGGCACAATCGCGGCGAATCGGGAAGCCGCTACAGAGCTTCTCTATGACTGAGGCTCCGCGAATCACAGTGCCGCTAATCAACCGCACGAAGCCTCTGACGAAGGAATACGGTAGTCACGTTTAGTGACAATCCGCTACTCTGCTTTCTCAGTGGGATTTTCAAGCGCTGAACTTGGAGGCTTCCTCACGGCTTGCTGTTTCGTTTCCAACAGCCGCTCAAGCTCTACAATCAACGCCATCAGTCTTGTCGGATCTTCTTCCTGTGCGGCCAACTCGCACAGTTCCATCCAGTTTTCTTTCCTGTCCCAGACCATGACCGTCCTCCGGGGCGTAGAGACACCCTTAAATATTGCTACCTCGGAATCACTCCCAGTTGCCCACTTGCCGCGGTCTAGGATTGGTCCGTGTAGCTGCTCTCAGCCTCCATTGTGTTCGGAGGCGACGTGTCAGTGCGTCGCCGCTCGGGACGGACCATGCCGGGAAATCCGGCTGCCAACTCTCTCATGCGTCGTGTGTGTTCTGCGAGGGCAGCTTTCAGGCGGTGAAGAACTTGTTCCAACTCGGGAGACTGTGGGGTCGCTGCAGCTTTGTAGCAGAGCCGTTTGATCCGATCTTCGAGTCGCCGAAACATGGGCCAGAGGCTGAAAAAGACGCGAATAGCCTCTCACAAATCGCGCTCATGTTCGATACAGTACTTACCGTAGAAGGGTTTCGACGCATGATGACTTTAGTCAGTCTGCGGCCATGTCATCTTTATGGAAGGGATATTCCCGCGCCACTCTCAGCCTCAGCCTTTCGCAGTAATCGTGGAGGGCGAGTCTCATTTCCTGAAGTATCATCTTTGCGGCTTCATCGTTCTTTGCGTTTTCTGCCGCGATGAGCCGAGCACAGAGTTGCCGGATTTTGGCTTCGAGGGTCACGAAGTGCCATAGGAAAAGTAGCCTAGCTATGATGCTGGATTCCGGCCTGATGGTTCTATACCCTGAACGCCGTAGGAAGAACTTGAAACAGTTCGCCTCACCCTAACCCTGAACCAATGGCATTAATATGCCTCACCAGCCCGAGACTCTATTCTTAAGCTCGTCATTCCTTAGCCTTAGCTCGTCCATGCCCAAGCTCTTGCCAACCAACGCGCGCCCGAGTCAGCATCGACAACTCCTGGCCGACTTCGAAGGCTTTGCCCGGTCCCGCCCCACCGCGGAAGCGCTGATGCAACACATCTCGGACTGTTTACACGAGCAGTTGGTGCGCTACAACTGGGTGGGATTTTACCTGATCGACAAGAAGGACCCGAAGGTTCTTGTGCTCGGCCCCTTCTCTGGGGCCGACACGCCGCACACGCGGATTCCGCTGAGCCAGGGATTGTGCGGAGCAGCGGCAACGACCGGCAAAACGGTTGTGGTGAACGACGTGTCCGCGGACCCGCGATATCTCATGGGCTCGGAGCACACTAAATCAGAAATCGTTGTGCCGGTGCTCGTCCACAATCCTTGGGCGCAGAGCCTCCCGGGTCCACTTCTGAATCGCGTGGCCGCCGCCCTCGCTATCAATAGTTATTTCAAGGACACGTTCGACCAGGAAGAGCGTGAGTTTGTGGAGGGATGCTCAGCGTTAGTGGGAAAGCACCTTTAGCTTTGGACTTGCTGCGGGGCTGGCCGCCTTCTATGCGCGAGCGCGAGGGCAGCCAATGGCTCTCGGCTTCGCGGCCGAAGTACAACGGTCAGCTGAAATGAACCGGGGTTTCACACTTTTAGGAAGAGCTATGGCACAAGCGCGAACACGCTTACAACCGAGCAAATTTTGCTCTCTTTGCTTTCGAGGATCACGTCGAGCAACAGATCGCATACAGTCTTCCCTGTAGTTTGCACTGACAGAAATGTCCGGTTGTTTAGCTAACAATTCTTCGTGGACAGCTCCGATCCACCCTAAAGCTTGTAAATCGAACGCCCGCACTGCCACTCTCGACAAATCGCAGTACCGGAGGAACATTTGGCAAGCAGTTTGCTGCGCACTACTGAATCGACTAACCCGTTTCGGAGGACTCATGAAAGGAACAAGACATACAGACTCTACGCGGCTTTTTGCCATGGCTCTTCTCGTGTGTGGGATGATGCTTACGAGCGTTCAGCTCTTCGGGCAGCATCCCGCGCCATCCGCGCAACAGCAGTATCCAACCCAGCAGCCCGGTCAGGATCCGGCACAACAGCAGCAACCTAGGCAGGCACCGGACCAATCAGCACAGACGCCAGATTCCCAGGCTCAGTCGCAGTCCGCCGGAGTTCAGGTCTTCACCGGTACGATCGTGAAATCAGGTGACAAATACGTGTTGCAAGATTCCGCCAGCAACGCCACTTACGATATCGATCATCAGAACGAAGTAAAGCAGTTTGAAGGCAAGAAAGTTCGCGTGCATGGCACCCTCGATTCCAGCGGCAAGATGATCCATGTGCAGTAGGCAGTCTCAAGTCAGATGCGAATACTTGAACATAACCAAGGGCCGGAGTACCGGCCCTTTTGCATGCGGAACTACAGAGGTTCTTCAGTTCATCTTCGTAGCTCCGGCCCGCATTCATTGCGGAGGCTGTGAATGATAAATCGTCTTCCCGCCACGGGGAACGCTGTAGCGCCACCGACTCTGCAGATCCGGTAGGTTGGTCACGATTGAACATCCGTCCGCGCGGGGTCTTCCAATTCTCCCAAGTAGCGATAGACCGGAGATTCCGACAAACTCTAGCATCACCCGGCGGATTTTTAGATAACATGGGGTCACCGTGCGGACTGGATCCCGTGATTGAGCGATTCGACTTCTCCGATCTCCGCGAACTGTTTGCCAAGGCCAACGAGGAAAAGTCCGGCGACCAGTTGGCGGGCATCGCCGCGAAATCGGAACGGGAGCGAGTCGCGGCGAAACGTAAACTCGCCGATTTGACGCTCGGCGAAATTGTCCGACAGCCGCTGATCGATCCCGACGACGATGACGTCACGCGCTTCACCCTCGACTTATTCGATCAGCAAGCATTCCGCTCGGTCGCGAGCATGACAGTCGGCGAGTTTCGCGAGTTCCTACTCGACGATGAAACGACAGAGACGCAACTGCATTCGCTGCAAAATGCGATCATCCCCGAAATCGCGGCTGCGGTGGCGAAGCTGATGAGCAACAAGGATCTGGTGCTTGCGGCCGCAAAGATTCGTAACGTCACCCGTTGCCGCAACACCATGGGAGAGCGTGGCGTCTTAGGCATTCGCGTGCAACCCAATCACCCAGCCGATGATGTCGGTGGAATTCTCCTGGCCGCGTTCGAAGGATTGCTTTACGGCTGTGGAGACGCAGTCATAGGGGTCAACCCAGCCACGGAGTCGGTGGAGACAGTCAGTGCGATTCTGATGGGGTTGAACCGCCTGGTTGACGCCTACGAAATTCCCACGCAGACCTGTTGCCTGGCGCATATCACAACGCAACTGGCCGCACTGGATCGCGGCGCGCCGGTCGACCTTCTCTTCCAATCCGTCGCCGGGACCGAAGCGGCGAACCGAAGCTTCGGAATTACTCTGACCATGCTGCGTGAAGGCCGCGAACGGGTTCTCGAACATCACTCGTCAACGCGATGTCCGCTGGGAAGGCGATCACGTGATGTATTTCGAAACCGGCCAGGGTAGCGCTCTTTCCGCGGAGGCACATCACGGAGTCGATCAACTGACGCTGGAAGCGCGGGCATACGGGGTTGCGCGAGCGTTCCAGCCTTTCCTCGTCAACAGCGTTGTCGGCTTCATCGGCCCGGAATATTTGTATGACGAGAGGCAGATCATCCGCGCCGGACTTGAGGATCATTTCATGGGTAAGTTACTCGGTTTGCCGATGGGTTGCGATGTCTGCTACACGAATCACGCCGCCGCCGATCAAAATTCTGCCGACAACCTCCTGCTACTTTTGACTGCTGCGGGCTGCAATTATTTTATGGGCGTTCCCTGTTCCGACGACGTTATGCTGAATTACCAGTCCACCAGCTATCACGACGCATTGGCCGCACGACGCCTCTTCCAACTGCGGCCCGCACCGGAGTTTCTCGCGTGGTTGCAGAATCGAGGGATCTATCGTGATAAAGAACCGGCATCTCTCAATCCGTCGGCGCGGCGCCAACTCATGCAGGGTTTGGAGTTGTCGCTGGAGGGGACCGTCTGAATGGATCCAGGAGACGACGCAAGAGAAAACAAACTCGCGACCACCTTTGACTTGTCCGAAATCATAAAGAAAGTTCGCCTGCGGACGCCCGCGCGCCTGCTGGAAGGCCGCAGCGGAGCATCGTATCGGACGAATACCCAACTCAAGCTGCGTGAGGCACATGCCGCGGCACGCGACGCCGTGCGGGCGGAACTGAATCTCCTTACCGACCTTGGCGATAACCTTGTAAGGAAGTGGAATCTGTTTGAAGTCTGTTCCCAGGCTGGCAGCAAAGACGAGTATCTTTTGCGCCCCGACTTGGGCCGTCACCTGCATGACGCATCTCGCGCCGAAGTTAGTCGACGTTGCGCGTCCGGAAACGACTTGCAGATCGTGATCGGCGATGGGCTCTCGGTAACCGCGGTTGCCGTGCAAGTTCCTCGCCTGTTGCCACTCCTTTATGATGGAGCACGCACCCGAGGATGGAGCACTGGTTCGATATTTGCGATTCGTCATTGCCGGGTAGGCATTCTTAACGACATTGGCGAGTTGCTGAAGCCAAGGGTGGTCGTGCTCCTGATCGGCGAACGTCCGGGCCTGGCAACGGATGAAAGTCTCTCGGCCTACATGGCATACCAGCCAAAATCGTCGCACAGCGACGCCGATCGAAATCTTATTTCGAACATCCACGCTCGTGGCGTAAGCCCAGAGTATGCTGCCCAGCGGATTCTAAATTTGGCCGCGTTAATGATGGAAACTCAAAACAGCGGCTACCAGGTTCGTGAAGCACTGCCGGCGGGAGTTGCGCCTGTACTCGGCAAGCCCCGCCCAAGGACTTAGTATTGCTTTTACGCGCAAGACCAGCAGATTGGCAAATAAGTGTTGTAAATAGACGGATGAGAAAGGCCGGTAACCGACGGAATGCCGCACAAGAAATTCTTAAAGCAAGAAATGACTAGAGAAAAGCGCCATGCTTTGTTCATGCCAGACGACGAATCGACAAAATCCTAGCCGCTTCCGCCGCAGGGTCGTGCTCTCCCGTGACTTCCTTTACGTAGCAGTCTTCGTGAATGGCCTTGCCATTTTCATCCGTAACCGTGTCTGATTTAAGGCTCACAGGTTCGCGGCATATGCGGCAGAGCACGCAAGATCGACTGCTCATAACTCACCCCACGATGTTCGCAAGTTCGCAAAGCTTTATCCACTTCTCTTTTTGCTTAGCAATCATCGTGCCCTCCTAGTCGGAAGCACTTTCAACAAACTTGCAGCACGAACCGTTCCAAAGCCCGCATTGCAAATCTTCCTGTCATATCTGGTAGAACTGCTCGGTTAAGGCGCGGTTGTCCATCTTTAGGACTCGCGTCTCGGGTGTTGATTTATTCCACGAAGCGGGCGGGATTTTCGTACAGCATTCTCTGTAGAGCGCGTCACGCCCCGTTTTAAAAATGTTCTTCTGTCCATTGCACTATGAATTTTGCCACGGCTTCCAGCTACACCGCTGAACCGTTATCGGCAGCTTCTTATATTATCTTTTCACTTGGCCATCTCGGACGCTATCGAGGAGTACTTGGCAAATTATATTGGCGCAATCGATCAGGGAACCACCAGCACACGATTCATAGTGTTCGACCGCTCAGGAAGCGTCATCTCAGCCGCCCAAAAAGAGCATGAGCAGATTTACCCGAATCCGGGCTGGGTAGAGCACAACCCGGAAGAGATCTGGCAACGTACCCGCGAAGTGATTGCGGAAGCCATGGCCAAGGGAAAGCTTCACCCCTCCGATCTGGCGGCGATCGGAATTACCAACCAGCGCGAAACCACTGTGCTGTGGAATCGCAAGACCGGCAAGCCGGTAGCCAATGCGCTCGTCTGGCAAGATACCCGAGTCGCGGATTACGTCAGCGAACTGGCAAAAGCGGGCGGGCAGGATCGCTTTCGCCGCAAAACCGGGCTACCGCTTACTACCTATTTCAGCGGTTTGAAAATCCGTTGGATTCTCGAACACGTGAAAGGCGTCCGCGAGATGGCTGAAGCCGGAGACGTCCTGTTTGGCAACATCGATAGTTTTCTCGTCTGGCACCTGACCGGAGGCCCCCATGGCGGCGTTCACGTCACCGACGTCACGAACGCCAGTCGCACCCAGTTGATGAATCTCGAAACTCTCTCGTGGGATCCCGAGATGCTCGATGCTTTCGGCGTCCCTAAGGAAATGCTGCCGCGCATCTGCTCCAGCAGCGAGCTCTATGCGCACGCCAAAGAGCCGGCTTTAAAAGATGTACCGATCGCAGGGATTCTCGGAGATCAGCAAGCCGCCCTGGTGGGACAGACCTGCTTTCGTCCCGGAGAGGCCAAGAACACTTACGGTACCGGATGCTTTCTCCTGATGAACACCGGCGACCGGCTGGTCCATTCCAACCACGGTCTGCTCACAACCGTAGCCTACAAACTTGGCGAGCAACCTGCCCACTACGCGCTCGAAGGAAGCATCGCCGTCACCGGCGCGCTGGTGCAATGGCTGCGCGATAACCTTGGCTTGATCCAGCAGAGCTCGGACATAGAGTCTCTGGCCCGATCGGTTCCCGACAATGGCGGCGTCTATTTTGTTCCTGCCTTCTCCGGTCTGTACGCTCCTTATTGGAAGGACAACGCACGCGGCGTGATTGCTGGCCTCACCCGCTATGCGAACAAGGGACACCTGGCCCGCGCCGTGCTGGAGGCGACCGCTTTCCAAACCCGCGACGTTCTGGAGGCGATGGAAAAAGATTCGCAGATCACGCTCCATGCACTACGCGCCGACGGTGGCATGGTAGAGAACGATCTGCTCATGCAATTCCAGGCTGACATTCTGAATTTGCCGGTGATTCGTCCGGTCACGCGTGATGCCACCACCGCGCTGGGATGCGCGTATGCAGCCGGACTCGCAGTCAACCATTTCAAGGACCTCGAAGATCTGCGCGCCAACTGGGCGGTCGATCACACTTGGAAACCAAACATGACAGATCTCCAGCGGCAAGAACTCTACAGCAAGTGGAAGCGCGCGGTAAGCAAATCATTCGATTGGGCAGACTGATCACCACGAGCGTTGCTCCATCCTCCCCAACTCTGTCATCAGCTCTCCCAACTCTGTCATCTCGACCGGAACAGATCATCGCAAAGCGATGATCTGTGGAGTGGAGAGACCTCGCGTTTCTACGCATCGGAAGGCGGCGGGTGCCCCATCCTAACGTCGCGGAAATAGTCCAACCCATCCTCATTGTGGTTTTGCGACGTTAGGGTGGGGATTTTGACCTTCCCCGTTTAGCTTGTGACCGCGACTGGCCCACCCTTGCGTGTTTTGTGTCTAGTCTCATGACATGGTTTACAAAGTGTCCCGGGGACTAATGCAGCCTGCATCCCGCTTTTCCCCCGTAACCGCCGACCGCGTCGTTCCCACCTGTACAAGGGCCGCAAAGGTGGGCCAGCGCCCCTATTGCACGCAGCGATACAATTAGATCAAATGCCCGAAGGTCAATCCTGGGGTAGAGGAAATCGCCGCCAACGTAGAGAAACTGCTCGCGAGCTCGCTAAAGAGTTAGTGAGGCAACGCATCCCCGAAAAAGGCAAGTTCAGCGCGGAACTGACCCTCGCACTTGCTGCAACTGTCATCACCATACTGCTTGTCTTGATCGCACCACAATCCAAATGGGCTACGGGCTTCTGGCTTGCAGTCGTTTTCGCACTTGGCATTTATCCCATGCTTCATCTCGGCGATTGGGCACTGAAAAAGATCAAATGGGAATGGCTACGATCGGTACTGGCTATGATCGTATGGACTGCGGGAATGACGTTACTCGCATTACATGTTTGGCCCTCGTTCCACCGACACATCCTTTCTGCGAAAGAACGAGCCCAGTTTGAAGCCCCTTTGAAAGCCCAGAAGACCGACCAGCAAGAGATACACTTTGCCTGCCCCACTACCGACGAGAAGCCGTGTGAATTCGCAACTCAGTTTGTAGGCATCTTTGGTGAATCGGGATGGAAGGTCAAGACTGAGGTGGAGAGAGACACATTTCAGAGGCCAAAACCCGGAGTATGGTTCTTACGCAAAGGTGGAGCGCAGCCGAAAACTCCGTATGACTGGAACGTCGGAGGATGGATGTCAATCCACGACCCCACTCTATTGACCGTGCAGAGGGCATTCCAAAATCTGGGAATCGAACCTGATGCAAGCACAGGGTGGCAATTCCCTGATGATGTGATGACAATCTATTTCGGCACTGAACGGGAGAACGAAGGAGAAGCCACCGATTTGACGCGCATTGAAGAATGGTTCAGCGGCAAGAGGACTGGTCCCATGCCTCAGCCCCAAGATGCGCCATAGTAAAACACTAATCCATGGAAAAACCGGGCGGAAAAACCGGGGGCGGAAAAACCGGGGACAGACGGGACTGACCCCAATTTCACGGCAGCAAAATTAGGTGAACGTCCCGTCTGTGCCCATATTTCCCAACAATTCCTCGTGCGCCATAGTTTTCCTGGGGCTGTGATCATCTCAGCCAGTGAACTTTGATTTCCTTTTCGAGCGCCCTGAATTCCAGATCGCCGGTGACCAGTTCCGCCCTTCTTTCCTTTGCCAGCGCGGCGGCAAAGGCGTCGGCCAAACTCAATTTGAAACGCGCCTTGAAATCGGCCGCGGTGTCGGCCAGCGCAGCGGGTCGTGGAATGAAAATCAATTGGCAGGCCCTGAAGAACCTTCGCGGCCTCCGCCCACGCCTCCGCGCCGTCTTTCTTCACAATGGAGTACTTCACCTCGGCGTAGTTCACATCGGTCATGAGGAGCGGGCTGTCCTTCTTACCGGCGGAGACGAGCAGATCTTCCATCGTCTCCGCGCCCGGCTCGTCGCGGAAGTAGGCGATAAGTGCGAAGCTGTCGAGCACCTTAGCCGGCATGGCGCTCTTCGAGTGCCCGTTCCCGCTTCTTGTGCTCGGCCCAGTCCTCCGTCAGCGGCTTGCCTCCCGGCGTGCGCTTTAGGATACCGCGCCCGCGCTTGATGAGCGCCGCGGTCATGGGCTTGAGAAGGATTCCCTCGGGTGTGGCTTGGACCACGGCCTTTGTCCCGTCCTCGATGTCGAATTGTTTGCGCAGGCGAAGTGGGATGACGACCTGCCCCTTCGTCGTGAACCATACGGTTTCGAGTTTTTCAGTCATACTAATGCCCATAAGTATGATCTACTATAAATTGTCTGTCAAGATGTATAAAGTAGGAAATCCTTGCAACAGGCGGAACTACCCAGGTTGCTCCGTCTTCTCAGTCGGGGCTGGCCCACCTAGGCGGTGGCCCTTTCCCATTCCGGGACAGCCTCCCGTTTTTCCCCACAATTCTCTTTACTTCACTATAAGATATACATTCCAACAATTATATAGCTCGTAAAGTAGAAATGCCCTCTCCCATCCACAACCCGTTTCTTTCCAAGATTTTCCCTGTAACTCCTTTAAACTCAAAGATTTCAACCTTAGATCCCCGCTACCGCTCTGATTCTAAAAGATCAGGGGGAGGGGGGTGGAGACCATTCATGTCTTTTTATCCCAGTAATATTGCTCGTTGCGAACACATCAAAACCAACGGCACCCAGTGCGGATCGCCCGCCCTCCGGGGCAAGCGTTTCTGCTACTTTCACAAGCGCTGGCGCGACACTCGCATCGACGTCAACGACACCCGCGCCCGCCTCGGCCGCTCCCTCGTCGATATGCCCGTGCTCGAGGACGCCGAAGCTGTCCAAGTCTCGCTCATGCAGATCATGCGCCTCATCCTCGCCAGACAAGTAGAGCCCAAAACTGCCGGCCTGCTGCTCTACGCCTTGCAGACTGCCTCGTCCAACCTCAGGCGCACCCATTTCGAACCATACCAACCTCATGTCGTCATCGACCCCAGCACGGTAGACCAAACTGTATTAGGCGAGGACCTGTGGCGTCGCGAAGATTTCGTAGAAAATATTTGCGCCGAAGACTCGAAGCAACTCGAGGCCAGCGACCAGGACGTAAATTTGGAAGCCTCCGCGGAAGAAACTATCGCAACTAAACAGCAACAGACGATGATGCAGATACGAGAGATGGTTAAAAACGCGGCGCGTGGCTGGGGGATCGCGCTACAAGACTCTCCTCAACGCGAAAATCGGACTTGAAAATGTAGGCTTGCTCTTGCTTTGGAGGGAGCACAACTACAGGGCGCTCGAAAAGTGAAACGGGATCTCCATCGTCAGCCGCGAAGCGGCGCAAGAATGCAGCCCACGGCGCAAGCCGTGGGGCAAGTGGGAGGTGGCTGAGCCCCAGCGGGGCGAAAGAGTAGGAGCGACACAGTCTCGCGGACGCCCGTCCTCCACAAACTTTCATGGCTGTAGTACGCTGCCTGTTGATCCCCATGAATGAAGTGGAAACATCCCAAAGGCAAACGCCGGATTCGCTGATGCTCTACAGCTTCTGGTATCGTGCTCTGCCCGGCGCACAGGTGACTCGGGATCGTCTGCAAAAAGCGATGTTGCTAGAGACTCCTTTAGTTATAGGCCGCGACCGGCAAGGCAAGCCTTTCGCGTTGCGCGATGCCTGCCCGCACCGCGGAATGCCGCTGTCTTGCGGCCGGTTTGATGGGCAGAATTTGGAGTGCAGCTATCACGGCTGGAAGTTCGACGCGCACAGCGGACAGTGCCAGCTAATTCCGTCGCTGACTTCCGACCAGGAACTGAAAGTCGATCGCATCTACGCCGGCAGTTACGCCTGTGAGGAGCACGACGATTTCATCTGGGTATTTATTCCCGAGCCGCCTCCGCCCGGCGCAGGTTTTGGCAAGGCAGCGCAGCCGTCGACGAGCGCTCCGCAAGTTCCAACTTTCGGCGGAAGCTACAAGATCGCCCGCCTGAGCGCCGACCTGCCATGCAGCGTGGATCACGGCATCATCGGCCTAATGGATCCGGCGCACGGACCATTTGTGCATCAGGCGTGGTGGTGGCGCAGCCGCCACAGCATTCATGAGAAGCAAAAGAATTTCGAGCCAATCCCGATGGGCTTTCGCATGAGCGCGCACACGCCCAGCTCAAACAGCGCTCCTTACAAACTGCTGCGGCTGTACGCCGACGCGGACTCGATTACGACGACCATCGATTTTGTTCTACCCAACTTGCGCCTGGAAACCATTCGCGCAGGAAAGTACTGGTTTTCGAGCCTCACCACGGTGACGCCAATCACGCGCAATCAATGCCGCATCGACGTGGTCGCTTGCTGGAATATTTTTCGCTGGATGCCGTTTGGAGTGTCCTTGCTGAAGTTTGTCTTTGCGAAGTTCGTCGAACAAGACCGGCAGACGATGGCGAATCAATCGGAAGGATTGAAACACAACCCGCATCTCATGCTCATCGACGACGCCGACCGTCCCGCAAAATGGTACTTCCAGTTGAAAGCCGCATATCTAGAATCAAGCCGCAATGGCGGCGAGATGAGGCATCCCATGGCCGGTCCAGTAACGTTGAAGTGGAGAAGTTGAAGCTGCGAGGTCGGAAATTCTTCTTTTCAGGCGATGTTTCGCTTCAGGCGTGCAGTGCGGCTGCGAGTCTCGCCTGCGGTTTCCACGCGATTGCGTCCAGCTTTTTTGGCCCGATACAGCGCCTTGTCGGCCGCCTGGATCACCTGCTCGACTTCCTGCGCTTTGGGAGTTGGCTCTGCGATTCCGATGCTGACGGTGACAGATAAATCGCCGGTTGCCGATTCTGGAAGCTTGCGCGCCGCGGATCGCGAGCGACTTTCCGTGGCTTTCTTATCTTCTTTTCTGCGGCCTCCGTCGCGAAGGTCGCTGCGGCGGTCAGGTGTCGCTGCGAACCCGAAATTTCGATTCCTCAATCGCAATTCTCAGCGCCTCGAGATGAGGCACAACTTCCTTCATGGATTTTCCGCGAAACAAAATGGAAAACTCTTCTCCGCCCGACGCGAAACGCCTGCCCGCCTCCGCTCACCCGCGCCAATCGAGCAGCCACCATGCTCAGAACCTGGTCTCCGGTGTCATGACCGTAAGTGTCGTTGAAGCTCTTGAAGTGATCGATGTCAACGACGGCAATCGCATACGGCGTTTCGAGGCGCAGCAAGGCTTCATTGAAGGCGCGGCGCGCGGGCAGCGAAGTCAGTTCGTCGTGATAAGCGAGGAAGTAGCTGTTCTCGATGATCGATGCGACGAGTACCAGACCGGCTGTCGCCCAATAAGCAACGCCGATGCGGTCGACTGGGTTGGTCTGCAAGCTAAGGAAAGTCGCGGCTAGCGCCCACAGCAGCCCGCTCTCCAGCGGCTTGTGATAGAGCAACAGCCGGACAAGCAACACCACAAAAGCGGCGATGAACGCCAGCAAAGCGAGTTGGGGAATTTTCGTCCAATGGAACCACGAACGGTCCAGAAATGCAGCGTGAAGAAATGCGGGGCTGTTTTTTTCTCCCGGACGACAGATGACGGCGACGAACACCGATTCAAGAAACAACAACAGCACTCGCGGAGTAATAGCGGGAATTCCCAAACCGCGCTCGCGCAGCAGCGGAGTAACGATGAAGTTCAGGGGCACAAGAAAGCAGATGGCTTCAAAGGCGATGCGGCCCGGTCCGGCAGGACACGGCGCGTCCGGCGGAAAAAAATTCGACAGCGCGATGCGCCAGCAGCAACATGCCCAGAGCGAAAAGGATGCGGCTGGCGTGGAAGCGCCATGCCAGCAGAATTCCGGCAACGAAAACCGCATAGTACGAGAAGTCAACTGCGGCGGCGGAGACGGACAGAAATCCGCCCGACAGCAAAACCACTGCGGCGAGCAGCAGTATGCCTCCTGGCACCAACAGGGATTTCAACGTTCCCTTACTTCCAATATCCACGGCGAGGCCTGATCCCTATAGCCTGAACATTTGCTAAGGAATTATCGTCGGCGGAACAAAGCGGCAGCGAGTGTCAGCGCAGGTTCGTGTTCCCGTTTACGGAAGACAGAGCCCTTCGTGCACCCGGTAATTTCTAATCTCGGCCCGGTTCGTGGCTAGAATCGAAGGTGAAAGTTAGAGAAACCTTATGCGCATTCTTATCGCTGAAGACGATTCCGCACTCGCCAGCTTCGTAAAAAAGGGTCTCGATGCTGAACACTACGCCGTAGATGTTTCGAATGATGGCGAACAGGCCCGCGCCATGGCCGGAGAATTTGATTATGACCTGGTGGTGCTCGACCTCAATTTGCCGCGGCTGGATGGAGTGTCGATTCTGCGCTATTTGCGTACCCGGAAGCCAAGCATGCCTATCCTCATATTGACGGGGCGGACGCGGGTGGAAGACCGGGTGCAATGTCTTGACCTGGGTGCGGACGATTATTTAAGCAAACCGTTCTCGTTCTCAGAGCTTTCCGCCCGCATTCGCGCACTGCTGCGGCGCTGCCATCTGCCGGCGGAATCGGTATTAACGGTGGAAGATTTGAAGCTTGATCGGGTAGAGCGCAGAGTCGAGCGGGCGGGGCGGCGCATTGATTTGACCGGTAAGGAATTTGCCCTGCTTGAATACTTGATGCGGAACGCCGGGCGGCGAATCACGCGCGCCATGATCATCGAGCATGTCTGGAATTTGTCCTTTGATACCTGTACGAATGTCGTAGACGTCTACGTAAATTATCCCGAAATAAAAATAATGCTCAGCTTAGGACAAACGACCCGCAGTTCATTCGCCAGATCGCGGCCATTCTGTCCTGGCAAAACGACATCCGTCAGCAGCAGTCGGATAATGGGTTCGAATTCCTTGAATGCAGCTAACGCTTCTGCAGCGTTGCCAGTTTTCAGTACCCGATGGCCAGCGGATTCCAGAATCTCGCAAGTCACATCGCGAAGAAACTGTTCATCTTCCACCAGCAGGATGGTTCCGCGTACCCGAAGTGAAGCCTTAGTGTCTATGATCGCGGCCGGTTCTGGCGCCGTTTCGGTGGACGATTGTGCATGGTTCACTGGGTCTGCCCTCCAACCACGAAACGTATATGCACACGCATGTCCACTGCTGATGCTGCATGCGGCAAACTGGGGCGACTATATTTCACTGCGAGTTAGAGACTGCGGACGGCCCATGCAGCGCAGAGGACAGCTTTAACTCACGCCAAAAATAATCGTTTCGGGAAAAACAGATGGAAATATCGGGAATACGTTCTGAAATGGTTGCCGCTGCTGCGATGCGTCTATCGCGATCGCGCCAGCAACGTCTGTTCCGGATCCAGTACGACCTTCCGTGCCCCCTGCGGTGCGGTCACGCGAAAGAAAGTTTCTGGTCCGTCAGCGAATACCCTCTCCAGCAATACCATCTTGCCCGCGACCAATGCGTACAAGGGAACCGAGGTAACCAGATCGTCAGGCGCGTCCTTTTGCAGAATCGTTCCAGTAATTGCGGTTGAGCCGGCCTTCTCTGAATACTTCACTCCGCGCAATTCAAAGCGCGGTATAGAAGTTCCATTCACCCAGCCCTCATAAAACCAGTCCAGCGATTTATGGTGCTCGTACCTTAGCGAGGGCGGCAATTCTTCTGCAAAAGCCTGCAACAACTCACGGGTAGTAATGGCTTTTCCTTCGTAACGTTCCCTGATGCGGCGAAGAACCCGGGCGAAAGGCTCATCCGTCTGCCCCGCATCACGCGTGCGAACACCACCAGTCCTCTCGGCATCGCGCATCATCGACCGTAGCATGTGAAACAGCCAGGTGCCCCGACCATAACTGATCGCTTCATAGCCTTCGGGAAATTGCGAATTAGAAAGGCGTGTCCCTAAAGTCACGGGCCCATCCTCCATTAGCCGCACACCCGCTTTGTTCTTCTGCAGAAGATCATCTCTATATTTCTCCATGGCGGCACGAAATTGCGCGGGGTTCTCGCTTTCAAGAATCATCATTGAACTGTAATTTGCCAAGGCTTCCACCAGCCACTGATCGCGATAGCCGCTCCACATGACCAGATCGCCCCACCACTGGTGGGCAGTTTCATGCGCGATGACTTGGCTGATCAGAGTTTTCTCGACCGGGGTCATATGTAGTTCTGATTTTTCTTCTGCCGTGAGAAAGGAAGTGCTGGAGAGAAAGATCAAGCCGGGCCAGCCTTGACTCAATCCGCCAGGCATTTGGGCAACTTTAAGATCGGCGTAGGGATACGGCCCGTAACGGCGAGAGTAAAATTCGATGGCATGTGCGGAGGTGTTGGCAACCATTTGCGCATTTTTCGCCGGAGAAGGCGGCAGAGGCACGATAGTCAGGGAAGGCCGCCGGGGGATGCCACGGATCACCGGCGGTGGGAGCACGGCTTCGAGTGGGGGCTTGGGGAATCCGCGTTCCATACCTGAGGTTGCATAAGTCTCGACGGCGACACCGCCGGCGTGCGCTACCACTCGTTCATACTTCCCCAGATCGAATCCGGCGAGCGGGATTGGCCGTTGCGAAACCCAGCGGCTCACTTGTTCGCCGGGCGCCAGAGTTTCCCCAAGCGGCGTGCCAGACTTCGTATCCGTGCGTTCTCCCGTAGCGACTAGTGTCCAGCCCATGGGATAACGAAATTCCAAATCGAAGTTAGACATCGCCAGTCCGCGATTGGGATACCACGTGCCTCGCGCCCCAACGTACAACAGGCCTGCTCCAGCCTCCGAAAGCACTGCCCCGCCATAGACAAACCGCAATTCCAATCGTTGCCCAGTCCGCAGCGGCTTAGGGAAGACAACCGCGAGCAGGTCGTTTCCGCGCCGCGCGAGTTGCGTTCCCTCGATTTCCGGATTATGAATGAACTCAACCGGATGGCCATCAGCTTCCACTTCTGTGATCCGAAGTGAGCGCGACAATTCAAATAAGACTGCGCGCTCACCGCCCTGCCGGACCTCCATTTGCATTAGAGCCTCGGCATCAATTTCGGTGGGCGGTTTTATTTTCGTGCGGATTGTGTAGTGAGATATGGCGAGTGAATCGGCCTTGCCGCCTTCGCCTACCGTAGCGTTGACGGCTTCAGTTTCGCGGTTCGCTTCTGCTGACGAAAACGACGTCCAGACATCGTAATAGCTTGCGCCCTCGACGGTCTTCAACTGTCCTGCCCATATCTGCTCGGGCGCGTCGGCGTCAAAGTAAATGTCAAACGTTCCCAGTCTTAATCCTTGCAACCGCGCGTGCAGAAAGCGGTCTTGGCCATTTACCGAAGGGGACGAGGGCGAAGTATTTTCGGCCAGCTCACCCTCGATCGGGAGAAACTTACTGAAGGTCATCAGAAGGCGCAGAGCATCACCTTCAGCAAGATTTTTGGCGGTCCCGTTCCACTGCGACAGAAACGCTTCGGGATGCTCCACGGGCTCAAGCGAGGGCCGCATGTCGGCAAAAGTATCATCGTTGAAGCGGAAGTATGCGGTAACGAAACGCTCCTCCAGAATGGCTTCGCCGGTGAACAACGCCATGGAAGCGCGCTCGTACTGGTTAGGCGGCGACAAAAGGATTTCGCCATCGCCTTCGAAAAAGGCTCCAGTGACGTGGTTGGCAACATTCTCGGTAAAAGCGATGAGGCCATCGTTCAACGTGATGTGAAATGCCGCCCGGTCGATAGGGACGTCGCGCAGGCGGAAGACTCGCAACTTGTCCAGCCCCACGGCGCTCAATTGCATGTAGAGATTCTCGGCGGGCTTAGATTGAGATGCGGCAGTATTGGCACCGAGCGTGATTGCATCGGCGGATTTGGGCGCAACTTGACTACGGGCCAGCGGCAGCATGGCGGCAAGAACCAGCAAAAGGCCGGGTAAAGATGGCAAGCCTCTCCGCAATTTTGAGATTACCCTGGTCACCTACGCTCACTGCTTTCTGTCTTCTAGAATGCGCCTAAGTGCGCAAACCTGTCATCTGCTGGTTCTTCCTGGCGTCACTGCTGGCCTCGGTTGCGGTGTGTGCGTCCGCGGAAGTTATCCGCCTCAAGAATGGCCGTACTATCTGGGCTGATCATGTTCGCGATACCGGAACGCATATCGAGTACGATCTTGGCGATAACACATATGCGATTCCGAAATCGCTAGTCGACCAGATCGATGCTGGCGGAGTTCCTCCCGCGTACTCGTCTTCCGGGAACGGCGCGCAGCAGGCACGCGATCTCCCGGAGTTTGCACCTGCCGATAACTCGAAATACGATCCCGCGCTGATAGCGAAAATCATTCAGAGCGGTCGAGTCGATCCTGACGCGTTATATTCTCTTGAGCAAGCGGGCAACGATTCTGCGACCGCCGCTGGGTACTTTATCGCCGGCAAACACGAATTAGATCATGGAAATTTCAGCAAAGCCCGCGGCTACCTGGAGGCGGGGTTGCGCTTCGATTCGGAAAATCCCACCATTCTTAACTACTATGCCGCGCTGCTGGCCAGGACAGGAAATGCGGCGGAGGCATTGCCCTATGCCGAGCGCGCGGTTCACGCTGCTCCCGATTCGCCCGATGCATTAACGGTTCTCGGCTACGTGCAATTCGCCGACGACCACACGGCCGACGCTATCCGCACATGGAAACATTCTTTGGCGCTTCGTCCAGACAGCACGGTACAAAAATACCTGGCGAAAGCTCAGCGCGATGCTACAGCCGAAGCCGATTATACGCAGCATGAGAGCAACCATTTCGTCCTGAAATACGAAGGCAAGCAAACATCGGATGGGTTGCGCGCCCAGTTGATCGCGACTTTGGAATCGGAATATGACGATTTGGTGCGCGAGCTGGGCATCGTTCCGCGCAACAGCATTCTGGTAGTGCTCTACACCGAGCAAAGCTTTTTCGATGTCACGCAGGCACCCTCGTGGAGTGGAGCGGTTTTTGATGGAAAGCTACGCATCCCGGTTAGCGGCTTGACGTCGGTCACTCCTGAGCTAGCGCGAGTGCTTAAACACGAACTCACTCACTCATTTATCAGCCAGCTTGCCAACGGACGCTGCCCGCAGTGGCTCAACGAAGGCATTGCCCAGGCGCTCGAACCGAAGCAGCTTTCTCATGGAAAGCTGTTGGCTGAGCTGTTCCGCACGCAGCGTGAAATTCCGCTCAACGCACTGGAAGGCAGTTTCATGGCGTTCTCCAGCGTGCAGGCCACTGTAGCGTATGAAGAATCTCTCGCGGCCGTGCAATACATCAGCGACACGTACGGCATGGGCGATCTGCAACGAGTCCTCGAAAGACTGGGACAGGGAAGCTCTACCGAAGCTGCCCTCCGCGCCACCATCCACTCCGATTACGGCCAACTGGAAACCGAAATTGGCAAGTACCTCAACAGCAAATACGGAAATTAGGGTAGTGGTTCTTCGGCCAATTGTCTGGTACCATTTCGGCTCGATTTGAGCGATGCGTTCTTTCTTCCATCATTCTGAAGCGCCCCAGCCGGTTAGCGTTCCGGTTCACGCCGATGCTCCGGAGGTTCGCGGGGCGGAGTTGGCCTCGGTGTACCACAGCCAGCGAATCGCGGGCGATTTCTACGACTTCTTTCGCGTGAGTCCCCACCGCGTCATGTTCGGTCTGCTTGATGCGGCCGGCGGTCTGACGCAGACGCGTGCCATCCTCACGGCGGCTCAACATACCTTTCGTGGCGTCGGAAGTGAATTGTTTTCGCAGCTGGAAATCAATGAAACCGACGCGATGATTGAGCTATGCCAGGGAATGAATCGTACCGTAATCAGCGCAGCGACTGGAGTCCACTCCTGTCCGGCCTTTGCCGGCTGCTACGACGAGACTCTCGGCCTGGTCTGTTACTTCAACGCGGGTCATACCGCAGGGCTTGCGCGGGACGGCAATGGTGTAGTTGAACTTGGCGCTACTGGCTTGCCGTTAGGACTGTTCTCTCACCTCACCTCGGATGCTTCTATCGTTGCGCTCGAACCTGGCGCCGTTCTTGCTCTAGTGTCGCGTGGAGTCATTGAGGCAAAATACAAATCCGAAGAATTCGGATTGCAACGCGTAAAAGATGTGCTTCAACAATCGCCCGCTGGGGCGAGTGCAAAAGAACTGTGCGCGTCCATCCTGGATCACGTGCAGCAATTCATGCATGCCAATCCCACTCACAACGACGTAACCGCGCTCGTCCTCGCTCGAAATTCTTAGACTTAGCAACGCGGACGTTAGATCACGCACAGCGCCTAACAGCGCATGACAAACACTCGACAAACAGTTGACAATCAAATGACATTCCCGCCGCATCTGGCCGTCTCCGGCTGCGTCTAACCCTACAACTGAGCTCAGTGAAGACACTCACGCACTCTGTACGGCGTAAGTGGCTGAAGTACGAACACCGCTATGGCGGTTCTTCGACTGCGGGCGGTCAAGAGAAATTTTGCCGGTCCAACGTCTTCAAATTACGAAAAAGGTTATGGAGAATATCATGAAAAAAGCATTATCGCTACTCGCACTATTCTTGACGTTGGCTATACCGTCGGGGTTGTGGGCTCAGCAGGCCGGCTATTCCCAGACCAACCTGGTCTCCAATACTGCCGGCGTAGGCACTACTACAGATACTCAACTGGCAAACCCGTGGGGGATTTCGATCTTCCCCGGACAAGACTTCTGGATCGCCGACAATAATGCAGGCGTGTCCACGCTCTATGACTCGAAGGGCACGAAAAACGCGCTCGTGGTTACTATCCCGGGGGCGGCAAGCAATCCAAATGGAAACTGCACTCCGGGCTGCCCTACGGGAACGGTGGCAAACACGAACGGCAGCTACTTCTCCGGCGGAACGTTCATCTTTGACACTGAAGACGGCCTCATCGCTAACTGGACCGGCGCCACCAGCGCAGTAATAGCTTTTGATAACTCCGCCAGCGGCGCGGTTTACAAAGGTCTCGCCTTGCTGAATGGCACGACTCTCCTGGCGGCAAACTTCAATAGTGGCAAAGTTGACGTTTATGATCGCAACTTTAATCCCACGACGTTGAGTGGTTCGTTCACCGATCCGAAACTTCCGGCGGGACTTGCTCCGCACGGCATTCACGTGATCGGGAACCAGATCTTTGTCGCCTACGCGATGCAGGATGCTGCCAAGCACGATGCTCAGCCCGGCGCCGGTCTGGGACAGGTAGATATTTTTGACACCAACGGTAATTTCGTCAGCACGTTCGTTGCGGCGGGCGCTCAGCTCAATGCGCCTTGGGGACTTGTTGCCACGACGGCTACGTTCGGCGCGTTCCCGAACGCAATCCTGGTGGGAAATTTTGGCGACGGCACCATTAATGCCTTCGATACGACCGGAAAGTTTCTCGGGCAAGTGACCGATGCTTCGAACAAAGTACTGGTAAATCCTGGATTGTGGGATATGGCTTTCGGCCAAGGCGGACCCTCGGGTGATCCGAACACGCTTTATATCACTGCTGGAGGCGGCAACCAGCCCAACTTTCCGTCGGGAGGCAATACCACCAGTGTGTTTGCCAGCCTGATTCCGGCAACTGCGGCTGGTAGTCCGAATTTCTCGCTGAATCTTTCGGCCCAAAGCGCAACCGTCGCGGCGGGTGGTTCGACTACCTTAATGGTCAGCGCCAGCGCAGTTGGCGGATTCAACAGTCAAATCTCGCTTTCCTGCACTGCGCCCGCCGGCCTCACCTGCGCTTTCAATCCGACGACGATTTCGCCCGGATCGAGTGCAGCGTCATCCACCTTGACGGTGACTGCGGCGGCGACTCCGCCTCCGGTTACAGGATACGGTTTGATCGGCGTAGGGTTGCTGCCTGGCCTTGGCTTGTTCGGTACTGCTCTCGCTCGAAAAGTAAAACGGCTTAGTCGTGGCGTTTTCTGGACAAGCGCTCTGGGATTGCTGCTTCTGGTTTCGATGTTCACCCTGGGATGCGGCGGCAGTTCCAACAGTCCGAAAGCGCAAATGGCACAGGTCACTTTAATGGTGACGGGTACATCTGGCGCGCTGAACCACACCAGCCCTGTAACCATCACCATCAACTAACTCATACTTACATTAATAACTATTGCTGCGAGGAAGCGCTCCTTCCTCGCAGTTGTTTTTTTTGATGTGATTTCTTTTGCTAATTGTCCAAACAATCGTCCGATTGGCGATAATCTTTATGCTGAGAATGGCATGGATCCACAGAATCATAAATTTTATATGCAGCAGCGGCAAGTGCGCTGCGTCCCTTGCTCTTGACCCATGACATGTTCTTCGGGGATCTGCGATCAACCAGAACGCTCGACGGTATCACGCTGTCACATCGCGTCGCCAACTCTCCGCCGGACGAGGTAGCAATTCACACTCACGTGGACGCACACTTTGTGCTGGTCACAAGTGGGCACTATGTTTCTTCCGCCGGCGGTACTCCCAAGCACAGAAGAGTCCTGATCTACAATCCTCCGGGAACAACTCACCGCGATCATTTTTATCAGGGCAAGGGAAGTTTCTTTACAATTTCTGTCACATCGCAACACGTGGGGGAGAGCAGCGACTCGAAATTGCCAGCGGTCGCGATCCATCTCGACGATGACCGTGCAAGTGGTCTAGCCACGGCGCTCCTTACAGAGTGCGCGCGATGGAATAAAAGCTCACGGCTAAAGGCGGAGTCGCTCTACTTCGAGCTTATTGCAGCAACATCGCCTCGTCCCACTCCTGTAGGCCGGTCTCGGCCGCTGTGGTTGCGTGCTGCATGCGAGTTAATCCAAGATTGCTATTTGAATGATCTCAGCATTCGACAAATTGCAAACCTGGTCGGGGTTCATCCCACTCACCTTGCTCGCGTGTTTCGTTCTTTTCTTGGTTGTTCGCCAGGCGATCTACTGCATGCCCGCCGCTTAGAAAACGCAGCAGAATTGCTTTTGTCTGCCAAAATGTCCATTGCGCAAATTGCCTTGGCGGCCGGCTATTCGGATCAGGCGCAATTTACCAAGGCTTTCTGTCGAATGTATGGCACGCCGCCCGGCAACTACAGAAGGCTCAGCTTGCGTGTTCGGGCGAAGCACGATGTTGCATTTTGACAAGACAAGAGTGCCTCTAGGTAGAGAATAATTGACAGATGGCAGATGGTGCGTTGTCAACGTCGGTAAGAACCTTAGCGATTCTTTGCCTTGCGGTCGCTCTCTTCGCTCCTCTAAGCGCTGGTCAATCCACCGATCAACATGATTGGTCGTCCATTGATACTTCTTCGGCTGACATCTCTGCCCAGCGGCTCGGACAAATGGAGCAGGCCATTAAAGCCGGGGATTTCAAAGCCGTCACCAGCGTACTTATCGCGCGGCACGGCAAATTGGCTTACGAACGTTACTTCGACAGCGATGGCGTTGACGCGCTCCGCAATACACGATCGGCCACAAAGACAATCACCGGAATGTTGATCGGGGCCGCGATCGACAGGCATTTGATTCCCAGCGTAGATGCGCATGTGCTGGATTATTTACACGACAAATTGCCGCTGCAGAATCCTGACCCGCGTAAAAACCAGATTACGATCGAAGATTTCCTGACCATGAGTTCGCTGCTCGAGTGCGATGACGAGAATTCATTCTCGCGTGGAAACGAGGAACGCATGTATCTAGTAGAAGATTGGGCCAAGTTCACGCTCGACTTACCTATTCGCGGATTTCCTGGTTGGCAGGCTAAACCTAAAGATTCACCTTATGGCCGGAGTTGGAGTTATTGCACGGCTGGCGTCACCACTTTGGGTGTCGTGCTGGAACGAGCAGTGAAGAAACCGGTGCAGGATTTTGCGCGAGACGTGTTGTTTGCACCCATGGGCATAACGTCTTTGAAGTGGCAATCTCAGCCGCTAGGCACAGCCATGACAGGTGGTGGGCTCGAATTACGCAGTAGGGATTTGCTTAAACTCGGCCAGCTTTATTTGGACGGGGGTAAGTGGAATGGCCGCCAAATCATCTCTCCCACTTGGGTGGAGGCCTCAATTAGCGCACACGCAAACGCTCGCGAGGAAACTGACTACGGATATTTATGGTGGCTTCAGACGTTCCATGTCCACGGCCGTTCTTTGCATTCTTATGGGATGTACGGTACTGGTGGGAACAAGGTTCTGGTCTTTCCGGACGAATCGTTAGTTGTAGTCGTTACGACCACCAATTATCACGTCGATGGTGCGGGTGCGCTCAGCGACAAACTGATCGTGGATTACGTTCTGCAAGCGGCTGTTTCAACAAATTAATTGGGCCACATGCTAGCCAGGCGCGCTACGATTTCTGCAAACGTATCGAACCATCGCCGGTATGAATGGTAATCAGGTTCCCGCCGCCATTGATTTTTCCGTGGACGCTCTTCTCGCTCAGGCGTCCATCGACGGAGAGGGGAATGTCAGCCGTGATGTGCCCATCGCTGGTATGCATATCCAGATCGGCGGCAAAATTGGCGGGCAGTTCCAAGGTTACGCTCCCGTCGCCGGTGTGCAGTGTCCAGCCTGAGGTCACGGTTGAACCGGACGTGACGCGAGCCTCGATGCGACCGTCGCCCGTCCCGAGCTCGAGCCCATCGAATCGCCCCGAAGCCGTGATGCGGCCATCCCCAGCGCGCGCTCGCAGCGTGCCATCCACTGATTCAATTTCCTGATGCCCGTCGCCGGTTTGCAGCTCCATTTCGCCCTTGAAATTTGTCAGCCGGATGGAGCCGTCTCCGGTGTGCAGATTGACTCGGCCTTCCCGTGGCATGTGAATCTCGACATCGACGCGATTGTGGAAGTTGAAGGTGATGATGTGAACATCGTGCGGGAAATGAACTTGCAGTTCGACTGAATCCCCCGATTGATGCTCCTCGATCTTCAGGCCGCGGCCGCCAATCTTGTAACGATCGGACGTCACGCGCGCCTCAATCGTCTTCTGGTCCCAGGTGTCAACGTGAATGTCAGCGTCGGAGGTTTCAACGCGGAGATCGGGCTTTCCTGTAATGGTGTAGGTTTTCGACCATTCATCAGCATGGGCAAACGGCGCAGCGGCCAGACAAACTCCTAATACGACTAACGCAAAGCGATTCATTGTTGTTCTCCTCAGGCCTGGAGGCAGAATTCTACCCGCGACTTTCAAGGATTGATACGCAGTGGCAACTCCTTAAGTTCCCCAAAAGTTAGCCATCTTTGCTACGTCTTTCAGGCAAACATTGCTCTTGACGGAGCTACAATAGTGCCATGCCTGCATCGGGTGCCAAACGCCAGCCGGATTCACATCCGCCCGATCAACCGTCTTCCGAGCACCATCACACGCCGCAAATCTATACGCTGGAAGCCACAGGCTTGCTGGTGATTGCAGCCTTGATTCTAATCCTTACCGTCGTCCGCTACTGGCATCACATTGCCTGGAGCGCGCGCTGATCGTGCTTCGCGATCCGTTGCTGGTTGTGGTGTTGGGCCCAACGGCCAGCGGAAAAACCGCGCTTTCCCTGGCGCTTGCCGAACGTTTTCTCGGCGAAGTGGTGAACTGCGACTCGGTCGCCTTATATCGCGAATTCGAAATCGGAACCGCCAAGCCTACCGCTTCCGAGCGCGCACGGGTTCGGCATCATCTGCTTGATATTGCAGACCCCATGGATTTCATAACCGCAGGTCAGTATGCCCGTTTAGCCAGGGAGGCGCTCGCTGAGATTAAGTCGCGAGGCAGGTTGCCGGTTGTGGTTGGAGGCACTGGGCTTTATCTCCGCGCTCTGCTCGAAGGCCTTTTCCCCGGTCCACAGCGCTCGGAAGAATTGCGCGAGAGACTTCGTGATCGCGCAGAAAGAAAAGGGCCGCAGTATCTGCACGGAATGTTGCGCCATCTCGATGCCCAGGCGGCGGCCAATATCCACGCCAATGACATTCCAAAGCTCATCCGTGCCATTGAGGTTTGTCTTAGTTCGCGGCAAAAGATGACCGAGATGTGGAAGCAAGGGCGGGATCCACTGACCGGATTCCGGGTTTTGCGCTTGGGACTAAATCCCAACCGTGACGCGCTATACGCCCGCATCAATCAGCGTGCACGACACATGTTCGACGCGGGACTGGTCGAAGAAACGAGGCGACTGCTGGAAAAGTACGGCGATGGCGCGCGACCACTTTCCACGCTGGGATACAAGCAGGCAGTTCAACTGCTACGCGGCGAAATTGATTCGCAGACAGCGCCGCAGGCGGTGCAGCAGGCACATCGCAATTACGCCAAACGGCAAATGACCTGGTTCCGGCGAGAGCCCGACGTAACCTGGCTGGAAGGATTCGGCGACGATCCCGCAATCCAGCAAAGAGCAGCCTTAGCCGTAGAGGTAGAGACGTAGCTAGCTACGTCTCTACCTCGAGCCGCGCCGCAATCTCAAGCAGCTTGGTAACGCTGTTCCAGTTTCTGCCCGTTCCAGTTGTCCCCAGTTTCTTTCCTATAGTCGGCCACGCGAGTTTTGAGCGCCCCATGCCGTCAGGAAAGTAGATGTACACCTCGCGGCCGTCAATGTGCAGTTCCTCGGGAGCGGTCTTGATCTTAAGAACCTGATCCCGAGCTTCCGCACTGGGCTGACTGGCGAGAAACGTAACCAGAAGTTTGCCGGGATCGACGGCCCGACGCTTTGCGAATGGGTTTCTGGCAATCACATCCCTGAGTTCGGAAGGGGTGCGAACTACGACGTCGACGCGAAAACCGAAGCGCCGCTCGATAGCATCCTCGATCCGCTTAGCCACAGCAGCGACGTTTCGTTCTTTGGTCCGGAAAACGACGTTGCCACTCTGCACATAAGTTTCCGGATCTTGCAATCCGAGAAATTCATATAGCGTGCGAAGCTCACCCATGCTGATTTTGTTGTGGCCTCCGACATTAATGCCACGAAGCATGGAAACAAGCACGGCCATGGAGAGTCCAGTATATTCACGGTGCAGGAGCGATTTGAAGGGCGCGTTACCAGAAAGCAAAACGGCTGGCAGACTCTGCTGCCAGCCGCTTTCGGCCAGTTTAATCTGGGAATGTTAGCGACGTCCGCCACCACCGTGGAAGCCGCTCACCGCCCCGTGGGCGAAACCACCACGCGCATAGCCAACTCCACCACGGGCGTAGCCAGCTCCGCCACGGTATGCATAGGCGCCCGGCCGGTAGTATCCGCGACCATAGTATCCACGACCATAATATCCGCGGCCGTAGCCGTATGGGCCATGTCCGTAATAACCGTACGGGCCGTGCCAGCCGTGATACCAGGGACCGGCGCCAATGAACACGCCTCCTACAAACCATTGCGGACCGTAGTAGCCATAAGGCGCGCACGCATACGGATAATAGGAATAGTAGCCATAAGCGCATGACGGTGCGGCACCGACATAGCCGTAAGCCGGACCGACGCCTACTCCGACGCCAACCGCAACTGCGGCCTGTGACTGAACCGCCGGGACCATGAAAATGCTCAGCAAAGCTAGATATCTTAAATAACGCATTGTGACCTCCCTTTTCCCGATCTGTGATCAAGCGATCGACAGATCCGGAGGCCTTCAGGCTTCAGTTCGTCTGAAGCGCCTGCCTGTGTGTATAAACTCTGTAGCACCGAAAAAGTTGCAGGGCTTGCCTGTCTATCAGTTGACGCATTCCTGTTACATTCTTTTACATGGCGAAGTTTGAGAAACACATTTTCATCTGCGGGAACCAGCGGCCGCCAGGTCATCCGCGTGGTTGCTGCGATCCTGCGGGTAGAGCGGAACTGCAGAAATTGTTTAAGCAGACGCTGGCGGAGCGCGGATTAAAAAGTACGGTGCGAGCGAATCAATCTGGCTGTCTGGATCAGTGCGAACATGGACCGAACATCGTCGTTTATCCGGACGCGGTTTGGTATGGCGGAGTGACCCTGGCTGATGTCGATGAAATCGTCGAGAGTCACATTAGGGAAGGCAAACCGGTAGAGCGGCTGAGGATGAAGGATTCTTGCATTAATACGGCTAGCTGTGAGCATAAGCCGCCGAGGCCGTGATCGTAGCGCCGGCATCTTGCCGGCCCCTGGCGGGCGGAGCCCGCTTTCGGGCCGCCGAGACGGCGGCGCTACGGGCGCTGGCGTTAGTTACGAGTCAGCTCTCCTTCTTTCTTACCGGCTATCGTGACGAATCGAATTACGCCTTCGCTGTCCTCGAAAATCAATCCGGTTCCCTCTGAGTTCACCACTGCCGTAACCAGGCGACCGTAGGACTTGGGAATGCCGCCACGGGTTGGGGTCTGATCGTAGCGTGGTAATTCTCCTTCTTTCATTCCGGTGATGCTTACGAACCGGATCACGCCTTGACCGTCTTCGAAAACCAGGCCGGTTCCAATGGAATCGGAAATGGCGGTAACCAGACGGCCATACGATTTAGGAACACTCCCTCGAGTTGGGCGGAGTAGCGTATGCGGCGTCCTTGTCTTGTTGCCTTGCATAAGCCACGACGTTCCTGCTTCCAATCATGTATCCAGCCAGCAACAACAATGCGCTACTAATGACGAACAGAATGCTCTTTCGCATTTCTCCTCACTCTTAATTTTGGCCGGTTTGGGTTCTGCTATCGGCGCTTATTTTGGCAGTACCAGAATTTTGTGCATCATGCCCAAGTCTTCATGAAGCAGGATGTGGCAATGAAACACAAACGTACCGGCAATTGTGGGATCGCGAAAATCCATGCGCATCTTTACGCTATGGTAAGGATGGCCGGGGCCTTCCCAGAAAGGAATCTCGATGGTATCGCGCAGATCCTGATCCGCAACCGGCTTTCCGTCCACTTCCAATACTTTGAAGTGAATCTGGTGGATGTGAAAGGCGTGCGTCTCGAGCGCGCGATTCTCCACGGTCCAGTCTTCGACAGCGCCCACGTGAGTCGTGATCACCGGCTTTTCATTCGGTTCAAACACTTTCTGCTTTTGTCCGTCGACGGTGATGTAGAACTGGATGGGCCCGTTGGTGCCGCCAAATTCCTCGGAGAAATAAAGTTTGCGCGCTGCAGTTGGCTTCAGTTGCGTCCAATCCGGTGAATTTTATGGCGCCAATCGGGGAGCCGCTCGTCGGCCTCCGGGGTCTTCCTCGCTTGCGTCTCGTCGGCATCCGAGCTGACCTCGATTTTGGCCAGTTCCTGCTCGAGATCGGGGTTCCCTGTAGGACCAGTTGCATAAGAATTTGATATGAAAGTGGCTACGTTGTCTTGTGAAGGAGCCTTAACGATAAATTCGGCTCGCCCAGCTGGCGGTATAAGAATAGTGTCTTGAAATCTCGGCTTCGCCAGCGGATAGCCGTCAAGAGCGATCAATTCAAGTTGCTGCGGCTTGCCATTGAACTGCACCTGCAGCGGCATGAAATCCTGGATCGTGGCATTCGCCACGCGCCAGAATTCCTTTTGGTTGGCCTTCATTTGAATGATTGGACTCGGAAAAGTAGGAAAAGCCGCAACCTGATAATTGACGCTTAGCTGGTAAGGTCCGGGCACCCATGGAACCAGATACTGCTGGCGGATAACAAAGACGCGCTCTGGAAGTCCGGCTACCTCCGGACGCACTTTTTCCATCCCCTCAACCACCAGCGCGCCGGCAGCGCCTCCATTCACCTGGAATTCGGTGAACCCATGCACATGGGGGTGGTACCAATACAATCCCGGCGGCTCGTTTATCGGGATCTGCATGTCAAATCGAAATGCAGGTTTGTTGGGCTGAATCAAAGTCGTAAGCACATCATCCTGATGGCAAATGGGTGGAACATTCAGGCCGTGGAAGTGAACGTTGGTTGAAGACAACGTCGGCGTTCCCGTGTCCCCGCAAACCGGGACGCCCGACATGTCCATTGCCATTCCGGAGGAGTCGTCATCGCTTTCGATGCGGTCTTTGACGTCAAGAATCAAGCGGTCGCCCTGATTGAGGCGCAAGGTCGGAGCCTCAACTTCTCCTTTGCCGGTTGCGTAGTTCATGCAATAGTGATTGAATCCACCGCTATCCACCGAGTGGCGCATGGTGAGTTCGG
Organism: uncultured Acidobacteriota bacterium; assembly: GCA_963716405.1. Taxonomy (GTDB): domain Bacteria; phylum Acidobacteriota; class Terriglobia; order Terriglobales; family Acidobacteriaceae; genus JABDBE01. The sequence continues at coordinate 79,718 of CAVQTI010000004.1, forward strand.
CATCGAGAACGCCGTTCACGCTATTGATACTCAGGGCATCCGCAACCACGCTGCCGGGATTGGGGCGCGCCGGGCACTGCGCCTCAACCCACAGGGAAGAAAATAAGCAGAACAAGGTTGCAAGCAAATATGTGGACAAAGACCGCATACTGAACTCCTTTATCTCTTGTCAAAAAGGCCGCTGGGAAACGTCCCTATCGCAAGGCGTGAAGTTTTTCGCGTCAGCGACAGCCGACGGAAGACTCGGTAAGCCTGCACTTCCCCCCACATAATATCCCTGACCACGTGCGCCAACTTAGACTTAAAGGGAGGTTTGTCACACTATTCCGAGGCAAGAATTGCGCCAAACAAGCTTAACCATGAGTCGCAGCTAGTTCAACTAAGAAAGTACATATTTTGCTTGGGCCGGCCTTAGCAGTGAAAAAAGTTTGCGGAAAAGTGGCAAAGGGGCGTCCGCGGAGCGGATTGAGCCATTCCAGAAAAATGATATGAGGCTGCAAAATGCGAACGCGAAGCGCCTTTGTGGATTTTAACTTGGTCATCGATTGCTTGAACTACAGCGCACAAGTTGAGCATTGTCATCTCTCCCGCTGATATGCTACGGTAGTTGAAAGTTCACGCCTTCAATCCACAACACAGTCGCGCCGCGTTGTGGCCCGCAATAAAAAGCGTGTCGGATAGGTGGTGTATGGCTATGAAAGATGCGGTTGATTCCTTGCCGGTCGAACGTCCCATCGAACCGGAAACTTTTGCCAACCGAAAGCTGATTCGCCCCTCCTTAACTCGCAACGACCATAACCATTCTGGGTCTTTAGTCGCTGAACGCCGTGACCGTCCCGAGCGCTCGGCCGAACGTAATGATCGCAATGACCGTGGCGACCGCAATGGCGGCAGCCGCAAAGCACCTCCACCAGAACAGACCAATGCAGAAAACTTTTATTATCAAAAGCAAATGCAGGCGAGAACGCCGATGGTGATTGTTCTTCGCGATGGCGAACAAATCCGCGGCGTCATCGAATGGTACGACAAGAGCTGCCTTAAGATAAATTGCAATGGCGCCCCCAATCTCATGATCTACAAGCCTGCCATCAAATACATGTACAAAGAAGGCGAGAACGCCAGGAAGTAAGCGGCTCCAGGCTTTAGGCTCCGAACTTTAGGTTTCAGGGGCTGCTTCATTTCACATAACATCTCGCCAAAGGATTTCACACATAAAACCGATATTAATCTTAAGCGGGAAGAGTGTTTCCGACCCACGCGCAGTCTTTGGCCTGGAGCCTGCGAACTAAAGCCGGCAACCTTAAGCCTGTTGACAATCCCCCTTATCTCCCTTAGCATCAACCACTTGATGCAAACCTTTCCGGGGGCTAACCTGTGATCAAGCTCGACATCATCAACGAAGTGGTCAACAAAACCGGAATCACCAAGACCAAGGCCGAACTCGCGGTGGAAACGGTTTTCGGCAGTATGAAGCGATCGCTCGCTAAAGGCGACCGCATCGAACTGCGCGGCTTTGGCGTTTTCAATGTCAGGCCGCGCAAGACCGGAATCGGACGCAACCCGCGCACTGGCGCTGAAGTTTCAATTCCGCCGGGCAAGGCCGTGCGCTTCAAACCTGGCAAAGAGTTGCAGTCCATCGACTGAGGTCGATTTCTCCGGTACGATGGAGATACGGGCGTTAGCGCCTGCATTTGCTATCGAACCGTCGAATCCTGATGCCTGAATTTCTTCCCCCAGTTTCTTCGACCACGACGGATTATTACCGTCCTGTAGAAGTGTTTGTTGTAGCGCCGCCGAAGCAACGCTATTGGCTGCACGTCATCCTCCTGCTGGCGACGATCTTCACTACTCTCGTGGTGGGCGCGCGCATGGAATACAATTTCCAGCACAACCAGCCCGCTTTTTCCTTGAACGATGACGCCGTTCCGTTCTTTCCCGTGCGATGGGTGCTGAATGAACCGTCGCGACTGCTGCTGGGCTTGCCTTTCGCGTCGACATTGATGCTGATTCTGCTGGCGCACGAGATGGGACATTACCTCTGCTGCCGCTATTATGGCGTGAATGCGACTCTGCCTTTTTTCATCCCAGCGCCTACGTTAATCGGCACCCTTGGCGCATTCATTCGCATTCGCTCACCAATTCGCTCCCGCGCCGCGTTGTTTGATATTGGAATCGCGGGACCAATCGCGGGATTCGTGGTTGCCGTAACCGTTTTGATGTTTGCCTTGCCGCTCTCGAAGCCGATGCCACTTGATGCCGCGGGTTCTGACATTCAACTGGGATACCCGCTGGTTTTTCGCCTGGTCTGGTACATTCTCCCGCTTGCACAGCTCAAAGCCAGTTCGGGATCTGCTTTGCACTCGATTTATTTTCATCCCACCGCGATCGCGGCCTGGGTGGGAATGTTCGCAACCGCGCTCAACTTGCTTCCCGGCGGTCAACTGGATGGCGGACACATCGTGTTTGCACTGGCTCCGCGGGCGCACAAGATGGTGTCGCGCTTGACCATCCTCGCGCTTATTCCCATGGCACTTTATTTCTGGGCGGGATGGTTGATCTGGGCGATTTTATTGAAGATCAGCGGCATGCGCCATCCCATGGTCGCGGAATGGCCGGAGGTGACCGGGCTTCGCCGCTGGTTGGCCGGTTTCGCTTTGTTGATGCTCATTTTGACGCTGGCCCCAGCGCCGTTTGCGCATAGCTCATTGCTGCAAGTGTTTCGCGAGTTGCGGGGACAGTGAGGCCATTTTGAAGTTTTTTCGACTCTCAGATCAGACGATATCAAGTAGATTCTCGGTAGTGGGTCGGTTTCCGAGTAGCCCGTGATTCGGGACATATGGCTAAGTCCCGGATTCTGAGCCTCAGACGATTTTCCCTTTGCTGTTGGACTATAATTCGAGCGACCTATGGCTCTCAGTGCAGGGATCAAGCTCGGTCCTTACGAAATACAGTCACTCATCGGTGCGGGCGGCATGGGCGAAGTGTATCGCGCACATGACGCTCGCCTTGATCGCACAGTAGCAATCAAAGTTTTGCCGATTTCTTATTCGGCGGACCGTGATCGACTCCAACGCTTCGCGCAAGAAGCGCGCGCCGCCGCAGCGCTCAATCATCCCAACATCCTTTCGATTTTCGATATCGGCGATAACCACGGCGCACCCTATGTCGTTTCTGAATTGCTGGAGGGAGAGACTCTCCGAGACTGCCTGAAACGTGGCCCGCTATCGCTCCGAAAAGCCATTGACTATGCATTGCAGGTCGCGCGCGGATTGGCAGCCGCGCACGAGAAGGGCATCGTCCATCGCGACCTGAAACCTGAAAACCTGTTCATCACCGATGACGGCCGCGTAAAAATCCTAGATTTCGGTTTGGCAAAGCTGACGGGCCCCGAGTTAGCGCGCGAAAGTGGCGATGCCCCCACCATCCAGGTCGCCACCGAACCCGGCGTGGTCATGGGAACGGTCGGCTATATGTCTCCAGAGCAAGTCCGAGGGAAAGACGCAGACGCCCGCTCTGACATTTTTTCCTTCGGCGCCATTCTGTACGAAATGATCTCTGGGAAACGTGCATTTCATGGTGAAACCGCAGCTGACACCATGAGCGCGATCCTTAAGGAGGAGCCGCCAGAACTCGCCGATCCCCACCTCAATGTTCCGCCAGCACTGGAACGCATTGTGCGCCACTGCCTGGAGAAGAATCCGGCGCAACGATTCCATTCCATCAGCGATGTCGCCTTTGGTCTGGAAGTCCTCACCGGTATCTCGTCCACCACCACATCAGGCGCACAGCGAGTAGCACCCGCACCTAACCGACGAGGATGGCTGCTGCCGGTAGGCGCTGCAATTGCGCTTTGCGTTGTATTGGCGGCCGTCTACCTTGCCGGTCAACATTCTGCTGCCGCGTCGATCCCCCACTTTCATCGTCTAACTTTCCGGCGTGGCACCATCCTCTCCGCCCGGTTTTCGCCAGATGGCCAGACCATCATCTATGGCGCAGCGCTTGAGGGCCGGCCGACGGAATTATTCACTACTCGCTTCGACAGCACCGACTCCCGCTCTCTAGGCTTGGAGAAAACGCAACTGCTGAGCATGTCAGCCAATGGCGAACTCGCCGTGAGCATGGATCAGCACCAAATATCACCATTTACGGCTGCGGGGACCATGGGACGAGTGCCCCTCGCGGGCGGCGCGCCGCGTGAGGTTGCGGAGGAAGTCACTTGGGCAGATTGGACACCCGACGGTTCTGATGTCGCGGTGGCTAGGGCCACCGCTCGGTAGCATCCACCTTGAGTTCCCCGTGGGAAAAATTATTTACCAGCCTCGGGGCTGGGTAAGCCATGTGCGTTTCTCTCCGCGTGGCGACTTGATTGCCATCGAAGACCATGTGCCGACGGGCGATGATGGTCGAGTCGTAATTCTCGACCGGAATGGCAACATCAAGGTCGCATCGAGCTTCTTTATCACCGTTCAAGGCCTGGCTTGGTCGCCGGACGAGAAGGAGGTTTGGTTCACCGCTTCAAAAGAAGGAAGCTCGCGAGCTCTCTACGCGATGAATCTCTCCGGAAAGGAACGCCTGGTGCTGCGCGTTCCCGGGGTTCTCACGTTGCAGGATCTTACACGGAGCGGTCGAGCCCTCTTAACTATCGAAAGCGATAATTTCGGAATTCTTGGCTTCCATGATGGCGATAAAAATGAACGAGACCTCTCCTGGTTTGACTGGAGCTTGATCGGAGACGTCTCGCCTGACGGCAAGAACCTCGTCTTTTTCGAAAGTGGAGAAGGTGTAGGCAGCAATTATTCCGTGTTCATGCGCGGAATGGATGGAAGTCCGGCCGTGCGTTTGGGCAGCGGTGCATTTCCCTCTCTTTCGCCGGACGGCAAGTGGGTGGCTGCCATTAATCTTGCTTCTCCCGCGCAGATTGAGCTGCTGCCCACCGGTGCGGGCCAGTCGCGGGTCGTCACGAACGATTCTCTGGAGCACACACGGGCGCGCTGGCTTCCATCCGGACACGGTCTTCTGTTCAACGCTTACGAGGCCAATCACCCGCCCCGCACATACTGGCTCGATTTGGAGAGCGGCAAAACGCGAGCCATAACCCCCGAAGGCACTGTTGGACTCGTAGTATCACCCGACAGCAAGTTCGTTCTGGCCACAGACCCGGAGAGAAAGCGCTGGTTATATCCCCTCGAAGGCGGCGATCGCCAGCCGTTTACTGCCACGCTCGCTCCAGGTGACGAACGTTATCGAATGGGAGAAAGATGGCAATAGTCTTCTCGTGTTAAGAGCCGGAGTTCCGGCGAAAGTTTTTCGCGTATATCTCGGGTCCTCGAAAGTCGAGGACGTAAAGACTTTCTCCCCGTCCGATCCAGCGGGCGTTGTTACTGTGGGAGGCGTTCGCTTCAGTTCCGATCGCAAATCCTATGCGTATGACTATTTTCGAATCCTTTCTGACTTGTACGTCGTAGATGGTCTGAAGTAGAACGAATGTCACGCAGCTAAGATCCAACTAGCGCTCCCGGCCTATCTTCGCTCCTTTCGTCCGAGGCGGTTCCACTGGAAAGACCTCACCAACGAGCGAACACGATCATTGTTGACGGTTGGTCGGCAATCCGGAAGTTATCGATAACCTTACCTTCTTGCCCGCTAGGGAGCCTCGCATCTAAATCCTCTTTTCAATTCCAGAGAACAAGTCTGTTTCTTGCTCAATCAGCCCCGGCGTAATCCTGGCAACCAGATGGAACATTTCTTGGCGCCCCCGCCCGCGCATGTGAGACTCGAATAGAGGCCACAATGGCGCTTGCGTGGTATGAGCGCGGAACGCCGCAAGTTTGGTTTCAACGTAATTCCCTATGTCTATGATCGCGGTTGCGGGAGGCAGGGTGACTGGTTGCCGGTCAGGCAGGTTGAAATCCACTGTGCCATAGTAAAGTTTCTGAGTTCGGTGCGGAGTAATTCCTTCAACAAGCTGATCCGGATACCGGTTGTTTCGTCCCGCCCAGTGAAACGCGAGGGTAGCGAAAACTGAAGCCATGGAATGATCGATGTGGCCGGTCACGGAACCGTCGGGGCCGAAGGTAATCAAGACTTGCGGACGAACACGACGGATATGCAAGGTCAACTCGCATACGACTTTATAAAGATCCTGCCGATAGAGCTGACCGTCGGGATAGTCCAAGACGATTCCACTTGTAATTCCCAGAATTTCACAAGCGGCGGCAAACTCCTGGCGTCGCACAGCCGCTAGTTCCTGGTCATTTGCCGCACTACCTCGATGGCTCGCCGCCTGCCCAGGAGTGAGGCAGATTACGCAGGTCTCGACGCCCCGGTCGTGGTAAAGGCGAAGCGTACCACCAAAGCCTCCAGCCTCATCGTCGGGATGAGCAGTGACGCACATCAATCGCAGCATGGATTTATTGTAACTTGTTGGTTATGGTGAGCCGATTTCTGGTTCAAGTATGCAACATCTTGCGTTGTCATTTAAGCGGACACGTTATTGCCTTAACAAACCGCCGGTTTCGCACTAAAATGGTGCCGTTCGGCGTCCCCTCGCCATCCCCGAGCGAAGCGACGGGTGACAGCGGGTATACAGCACGGGTAAGCAAGGGCGAGGACGCCCGCCCACACTGACAGGAGACAATTGTGCACGTTCTGGTGACCACCGATACGTTAAGCGGGGTGTGGGCTTACACGCAGGAACTGGTCACCGGACTGGTCAGTCGTGGTGTGCGGGTCACGCTGGTTAGCCTGGGCGATATTCCCCTGCCTCATCAGACCTCATGGATGGATGATCTTCAGGGCCTCGAATATATTCCGACTGCGTTTCGTTTGGACTGGATGCAGGAAGCGGAACAAGACCTGACAGACTCATCCGCGTATCTGACTGCGCTGGTAAAAGAACTCAAGCCTGATCTGCTGCACTTGAATCAACTGTGCTATGGGAACCTTCCGGTCGACGTTCCGCGCGTGGTCGTGGCTCATGGTGATTTAATCAGTTGGTGGAAGGAAGTACACGGACACGAACCGCGCGAGGGTCGCTGGATGCGCTGGTATCGCGAGGCGGTGATGCGCGGCTTGTGGCATGCCGACGCCGTGGTAGCGCCATCGTTGTGGATGCTGGATGCCATTCGCGATTGCTACGCCCGTCCCAGACGCGACGCCGTGATTTACAACGGGCGCAATCCCGCCTTCTTTAATCCCTACGTGAGCAAGGACGATTCCGTGTTGTCGGTGGGGCGCCTGTGCGATGCCGGCAAGCAAGTAAGCCTGTTGACTCAACATATCCATCCACTGCCAGTGTGCATTGTCGGGGCGGAAGCAGCGGTCGCCGACGCCAAGGTTCCCATTCGAACCGATGTCAAGCTGGCAATCGACTGCGTCACCGTAGCTTTGAAAGGGCCGCAGACCGAAGCACAGTTACGCACGCTTTACAGCCGCGCATCCATTTATGCAGCCACATCGAGATATGAGGCGTTCGGCATGGCGCCGCTTGAAGCCGCGTTCTCGCGATGCGCGATCGTGGCCAATGACATTCCTTGTTTCCGCGAAATCTGGGGTGATGCGGCAATTTATTTCGAGGCCAATGACGCGTCGAGCCTGGCCGATGTGATTCGCCGGATGCATGAGCACCGCGATCTCTGCCGCGGCTATGCAACTCGAGCCTACCAGCGGGCGCGCGAATGTTTTACCGCCAAGCGCATGATCGATGAATACGTGAAGTTGTATCACAGCCTGGTGGGAGCGAAATTGGCGGTGGCGTAGAAAGCTTCTAGCTTCTGTAGCTTCTAGCCTGCAACTCTCCGTGACAATCTGCAGCTTTTCCGTTTAGGACCACATTGATGCACAACAACGTGTTGTGGCTAGGCCCGTAGCTAGAAGCTGGCAGCCGAAACCTGATAATCTTCATACTCAACACAATTCATCTGGAGGACTCATGGCTGCAGTCAAAATCACCGTCAGACCCAACGGCCCTTATCGCGTGGAGGCTCCTGAAGGTGCGGTCGAATTGGTCGACGCCAACGGCACTAAGTACGATCTCACCGGCAAGCCCGCTTTTTCCCTTTGCCGTTGCGGCGGATCTGTTAACAAACCGTTTTGCGATGGGACACACAGCAAGATTGGCTTCCAGGGCGCGGAGCTGGCGGTGAAGAAGGCGGAAAGCTGAACTGAGTACACGAAGTCAAAGTGTGGATTGTTGGAATCACGGAACAAAGTGAAAAATGAGTTTCGCCTTGGTTCGTGAAGCTGTGGGCTCATACTTCCATTTCTTAATCGCCTTGACTGCAGCATCGGCAAGAATCGGATTTCCCCCGGTCACGTTAGTGTCCTCGACAGCTCCGCTCGACGTGATAGTTGCCTCCAGGCGCACGTAGCCGCCAATGCCGGCACGCTTCAGATCCGGCGGGTAATCAGGCTCAACCCGGTAGACAATTTTTCTGTCTGGGTTTTCGGTCTGAGCGTGCGCTGATGGCGCGATGGAAGCGGTCAGCACTGAAAAACCGACTAGCAGGGCAACGCAAAGGGCCGGCAATGAGCGGCTCTGCGGTGATCGAGGAAATGAAATTGGGTTGCGCACACCACTCCCATGGGAATCTACAAACTAGCGGACGCCCTCGTGCGCAGACAAGTTACCAAGGTGAGTGGCGGGTTGAAAACCAGGAACACGGAAAACTCTTATCAGTGGATTGTCTTAGTCTTGCGCGACATGTAATCCATCAGCAGGTACTGACCTAATGTGTACGGGGTTGTGAAGTACGCCTTGCCGCGGCACATTTCTGTGACCTTTTGCACGAACTGCACCAGCCCGTGATCCGAAGCCAGCATAAACGTATTGATGAGGACTCCGGCGCGTTTGCACTTGGAAACCTCTTCCAGGGTCTGGCTCACAACCAGCGGATCGAGTCCGAACGCATTCTTATAAATGCGCCCGTCTTCGAGCGTGAGGGCGGAAGGTTTGCCGTCGGTGATCATCACAATCTGCTTCATGTCCTTACGCTGCCGCTGCAGAATGCGTTGCGCCAAGCGCAAGCCCTCGCGGGTATTCGTGTAGTACGGCCCCACCTTCACGCGCGCTAGTTGCGACAAAGGCACTTCTTCGGCCGAGTCGTGGAAGAGAATTAAAGACAAAGAGTCGCCAGGATACTGCGTGCGAATCAGGTGCGACAGCGCCATGGCTACTTTTTTTGCGGGAGTGAAGCGATCTTCTCCGTAAAGAATCATCGAGTGCGAGCAGTCGAGCATAAGCACAGTCGCGCACGACGACTGGTATTCGCACTGATGCACCTGCAGGTCGGAATATTCGATGTTCAGCGGAAGATCCATGCCCTCGCGCTGAATGGCATTGGAAAGAGTCGCAGTGATGTCGAGGTTGAGCGTGTCGCCAAATTCATATTGTCTTGATGCGCCGCTGGCCTCGATGCCGGTGGCCATGTCGCGAGTATCGTGGCGTCCGAAGCTCGATTTTCCCAGCGACCCCATCAGATCGCGCAGGGTTTTGAAGCCGAGAAAATCCAGGCTCTTGTCGGTGATTTCAAACTTCACTTGCTGCTGCGCTTCGCCGACTTGCCCGCCGACGCTCGATTGCCGCGAAGGATCGTGGGCCTCGTCGATACTGATGTAATCTTCCTGCTGCATGCGCTGAATCAGTTGCTCGATCAGTTCATCCAGTGTGCCGTCCATTTGCATCTGCTGAAGCTGCTGGCGCATTTGCTCATCCAGCAAGTTGCTGTCGAGTAATGCCTGCTCGATGGCGCGGCGCAGATCGTCCAATGTTTGCTCACCGCTGCCGAAATCGTCGTACATGTAATTCTGGAAGCCGCTCTGCAGCAGATAGTCAGAGAGCGCGCTGAGCAAGTCCTCCATGCTCATTTCGCCGGCCGGGTCGGGAACGTATTTGCTGTAGCGGATGCGTTTCATAGAAAAAGTCGTTGGTCGTTAGTCGTTGGTCTTTGGCCAAATCAAATGCGGATTCCTCGCTTCGCTCGGAATGACAATTAAGTTTGTTGTCGTTTGCCAACGACCAACGACGAACGACGAACGACCAACGACTAATTAAACGATCTTCTGCCGCGAAATGGCATATCCTCTCGCTCAAAAGGTTTTTCCGCAACTTTCGGCGGTTTTTCTCCCGCGCTGAACAGCCGCTCTTCGTTTCGTCCGATACGCTTGTGCGCATGCAGGCCTTCGAGTACGAATTCAGCAGCTGAAACTTGCGTCTCCGGAGTCTCCTTCGGTCCAACATTGAGCTTAACCAACTTCTCCATCAGGCCTTGAATGCCGCGCAGCGATTGCAGCGCTTCGACTGCGCCGGCGCTGTCCGCCAGTTGAATTTCGCCGCCGAGATCGAACCACTGCACGACCTGATTCATGTCGGTGCCTTTGAAATATATATCGTAAGTTTTGGCGATGGCGGTTCGAATCAACTCGCGGCTCACGTGGTCGGCACCTTTCATTTCGCCTTCGTACTCCAGTTCAAGTTTGCCGGTGATAGCAGGCATGGCGGCATAAACGTCGCCGATGCGGGGCACTACCAATTTTTCTTCGTGCCGGATGGCGCGGCGTTCTGCATTCGAGATCACGTTCTCCATGGTGGAAATGGGCAGGCGCTGGCTTACGCCGGAGCGCTTGTCGACCTTCTTGTCCTCGCGCGCGGCGAAGGCAATTCGCTCAATCACTTCGTGCACGTATTTCGGGATATGCAGCTTGTAACCGTCGCGCTTGGTCCACGCTTCTTGTGTCGTGATGGCAATCCCTTCTTCAACCGAGGCCGGATAGTGCGTGCGAATCTCAGAACCAATGCGATCTTTCAATGGCGTAATGATTTTGCCGCGGGCCGTGTAATCTTCGGGATTGGCGCTGAATACCAGCGCGACGTCCAGCGGCAGGCGGATGGGATAGCCCTTAATCTGCACATCGCCCTCCTGCATGATGTTGAACAGGCCGACCTGAATCTTTCCGGCGAGATCGGGCAATTCGTTAATGGCGAAGATGCCGCGATTGGCGCGAGGCAGCAATCCGTAATGGACGGTCATCTCGCTGCCCAGTTCGTGGCCGCCACGTGCCGCCTTTATGGGATCGATGTCGCCGATCAAATCAGCAATGGTCACGTCCGGCGTGGCCAGTTTTTCCACATAGCGATCGTCCTGGCGTGAGATAAGCAATCGGCGTGTTGTCTCCGTGCTTCGCAATCTCGTCGCGGCAGCGACGGCAAATGGGCGAATAGGGATTGTCGTGAATCTCGCAGCCCGCAATGTATGGCATTTGCGGATCGAGCAGCGTGGTCAGCGCGCGCAGAATTCGGCTCTTGGCCTGGCCGCGCAGTCCCAACAGAATGAAATTGTGGCGCGAGAGAACGGCGTTGATGATCTGCGGAACCACGGTGTCGTCGTAGCCAACGATTCCGGGAAAGATCGGGCCGCCCTGGCGAAGCTTCGCAGTCAGATTGTCGCGCAATTCGTCCTTAACGCGCCGGCTTCGCAATTGTTCTTCGGAAAATGGACTGTGGCGCAACTCGCCGAGCGTCCGAGGAAAACTCATGATAGAAAATCCCCCACTGCGCTCTGGCCTGATTATACGCCGAGCTCAGTTGTCATCCCGCATGGCCATTGCCTCCGGCTTTGCGGCGGACGTGGACAGTGCGGCGCATTGCCGGCAAAATGTTTTCAAAGAACGAAATAATCGCACGCAGGCGCTCGGCCTCCGATTTCATCCCCAGCAGACTTTGTTTAAAGTCGAGATCAAGCGGAAGCGAACCCGCCAGATGGAATGACAACTGGCCTTCGTCAACTTCCGAGGATCGCTCCGGCTCGGCTCCGGCCAGAGTCATAATTTCCCCGTGCAATTTCAGAGCCTGGGCTATTTCTTCCTGTGACGCGGCGCCGAGCTCATCCCGCAAATAGATCACCTCGGCTTGCAAGAATGAGCGCTCCTGATTCACTTGTAAAACCTCGAAGCGCGCGCGTCCCTCGGTGACGATGTCCATGCGTCCGTCTTCATATTTCTTCGTGACCGTGAGGATTTCCGCCGTGCACCCGATCTCGGCGAACTCCTGTTCCTTGGCTCTAAGCACGCCGAAATGCTGGCTGCGGTCGAGGCATTCAGAGATCATCTCGCGGTAGCGCGGTTCGAAAATATGCAGCGGCAGCGGCATCCCGGGAAGCAGAACCAAGTCCAGCGGAAACAGCGGCAGCAGCGCGCTCAAGAACAGCCTCCGAGATAATGTGCAATCCGAATTTCTTGATTGTACGTCAGAGCTTTGGCTTCAGCCTGCTTGACTTCGGAGCGATAGAAGATTAGAAGCTCCGAATGGGAATGCACCAAGCCGAACTCTTTGGCAAGGTTGTGGTGGTGACTGGAGCCTCCATGGGAATCGGCGAAGCCATCGCCAAGATTTTTGCTGACGCAGGCGCCAACGTGGTGTTGCTTGCGCGCGACGCGGAACGCACGGAAGCCGCTCGCACACGAATCGGCCACCAGGAGCGTACTCTGGCGCTCGCCTGCGATGTGCGCAATCGCGAGGAGATTGATCGCGTTGTTGGCCTTGACCGCTGCACCATTTCAAGCGCATCGATTGTTGGATCAACAACGCCGGCCACGGCATATTGGATTCAGTTACGAACGTGGATATGGCCGCCTGCCGCGAGACTTTTGAAACCAATTTCTTCGGCGCGCTCGAAGCCATGCAGGCTGTGATTCCGGTGATGAACGAGCAAGGCTCGGGCACGATTATCAATATTTCGAGCGTTGCTGGGCACATTCCGTTGCCGTTTCATGCGATCTACAGCGCTACCAAATTTGCCATGAACGCGATCGGCAAAGGCGCGCGCATCGAACTGAAAGCTTCGGGGATCAATGTGATGACGGTTTGCCCGGGCTACGTGCGCACGGCCTTCGGCGCGAATGCGGTTAAAGGCACGGATCAAAAGCAGGTGCGACCCGCGCGCGTTCGTGGTATTACTGCCGAGCGCGTAGCCAACGCCGTGCTTCAAGGATATTTGAAAGGCAAGCGGGAAGTCGTGGTTCCCTGGACCATGCATCCCGTGATTAAGATCTATCAGCTTTTCCCTGGATTGGTGGAATGGTCGATGGTCAAGATGGCGAGACAGCGTGCCTAGCGCCCTGCTGTCAAAGCGGGCTTCGCCCGCAACCGGGCCGGCAGGATGCCGGCGCTACTAAGACTTCAGTTCGTCCAGCATGGCCGTCATTTCCGATTGCGCGTGACTATTGCCGGTGCGCCTCGCTGAAGAAATTCCCTCTACCAACATTTTCTTCGCGTCGTCGAGTCGATTTGCTTTCGATAGCGTCTGCGCAGCCATGAAATATCCGGCTGTGTAATCGGGATGGGTGGACAGCAACTTTGCGAACTCGCTCCAACGCGCGTTCGACGTCACCGGACTTCGAGTACTCCATGGCGAGCCCGTAGCGCGCGAAGGCGTCGTCAGGGTTCTGCGAAAGAATTTCGTTGAGCATTGCCAGTCGGTCCATGAAATCAGCTCTCAGCTTTCAGCCAAACAATCTGAAACATGAGATTACTACACGATACGCTGCGCCCGGAAGCCACGTCCCTTTAAACACTGGCGGTTCATTTCCTTGCTGAGTACAATGCCTTCATCTCTTAACAGGAGTTTCAGCGAGTGGCCTGCCCATTTTTTATGCCGACGAGCAAATTGGAGGACGGCGGTTGGTTGCATCCGTCGCGGTTGCCCTTGGGAGGCGGATGGAGTGGCCATTGCGGCGCGCCTGGACATGAAGGTACGGAACCAACCAGCCAGGAAGTGCACGACTTCTGCAATCTAGGTTACGCCGCGAGCTGCCGGCGACTGCCTGCGGAACGCGCTTACGATGCTGTGAGATTTTCGGTTGCTCGCGACCAGGGTGACCGGCTGCAGGTTTGGGTCATATGCGAATCTGCGCATCGCCCTGCAGGACACGGAACACTTGAATACGATCTCTCGCTTGGACGGTGGGTGTCATCGCATTCCGACGTGCGCATTCAGAAAATGGCAGACTGTTATCTGCAATCGTATTTAGCCCGCAGGATCGCAGCCTGCGCCTTCCATGCCAAGCTGAATTCGATGAGCATAACTCACGATCAAAACCCTATGAAAGAAAAGCCTATCAACCATAACGACGAGGTTATGCTGCCGCGCCCGGTACGGGATTCGCAATCCGAGATGTCGGAGATTGTGTTGCCGAACGACGCCAATCCGCTCGGAGCTTTGCTGGGCGGGCGACTGATGCATTGGATCGACCTCGCCGGAGCCATGGCCGCGCATCGGCACGCCCGCAATTACGTTGTCACTGCCGTCGATTGATCACATGGATTTTTGGGTGCCTGTGCACGTGGGCGATCTGGTGATTCTGCGCTCCTCGGTGAATCGTGTGTTCCGCACTTCAATGGAGGTCGGAGTAAAAGTCTGGGTGGAAAATTACATCGCCGACGACTGCCATCACGTCGGATCAGCTTACCTGACGTTTGTGGCCATCGATGCAGCTGGACGCCATGTCCAAGTGCCGGCGGTCATTCCGGAGACCGACGATCAGCGCCGCCGCTATGACGATGCCGGACGGCGCCGGGAAATTCGTCGCGCCGAACGGGAGCGCCGTAAAAGCAATCTTCGTTAGAACACTTCGAAGAAAAGACACACAGCATATTTGCGCGCTTTCTTCTGCCAGGGCAAGCGATCATCTACACTAAGGGCTCATGAGCTCTCGCCTGAAAGGAAAGGTGGCCATCGTCACCGGCGCTGGCAGTGGCATTGGCCGCGCGTGCGCCCTGGCACTTGCGCAGGAAGGCGCGAGCGTGGCATTGGTGGGCCGCCGCAAGAACCTTCTCGATCGAGTTGAAACTGAAATCGGCAACTCTGCGTTTGTCCTGACGGCGGATGTTTCCAAAAAGGGCGAAGCTGAAAGAATCGTCGAACAAACAGTCTCCCACTTCGGTGGCCTGAATGTTTTGCTCAATAACGCCGGGGTACTTCACATCGGCACCGCCGAGCAGATTACGGAACAGCAGTGGGACGAAACCTTCAACACCAATGTTCGCGCTGTCTGGCTGCTCTCGCGCGCCGTGCTGCCTGCGATGCGGAAAGCCGGAGGCGGTTCCATCATAAATATGGCCTCAGTCCTCGGCATCAACGGGGCGCGCAACCGGGCTGCTTATGCTGCCTCAAAAGGCGCGGTGGTTTTGCTCACCAAGTGCATGGCCATCGATTACGGGAAGGAACAAATCCGCGTGAACGCGATCTGCCCATCGTTTGTCGAAACTGATCTCACCGCCGCCGTTATCAGTAAGGCCCCAGACCCCAATTCCGTGCGTGCAGAACGGATCAGCGTGCACCCTCTTGGCCGCCTTGGCCAGCCAGAAGATATTGCGGGACTCGCAGTCTACCTGGCCAGCGATGAGTCTTCCTGGGTGACAGGCTCAATTTTCCCGGTTGATGGGGGCTATCTGGCGGTTTGACCTTGGAAACTTTCCCGCCCCAACGGTAGTCTAATTGGTAGGTGGTCCTGTATTGCCTGCCTATCGCGTTTTCATGAAACTCTTTAAGCTGATCTCCGCTTTTGCGCTCGTCGTATTGGTCGCCGGATTTGCACGGGCCAGCGAACCGGCTTGGTCCGCTTCTATTCTTCCCAAAGAATTCGGCGGTTGGCAAATGTCCGGCCCGGCGCGAACCAGCAGTGACCCTGCGGCCGCCGACCCGGTCAACGCGGCAGTTCTCAAAGAATACGGCTTTAATAGCTTCGAATCCGCCACCTATTCGCGGGACGATGGTCGCAAGCTCGCTCTGCGCGCCGCCCGATTCGGCGATGCCAGCGGCGCATACGGCGCTTATACCTATTACAAAACGCCAGACATGTTGATCGAAAAGGTCGGCGACGGCGCCGCTTCGATGAATGAGCGCGTCCTGTTTTATCGCGGCAACATTCTGGTGGATGCCGTATTTCAGAAGCTCTCGGCAATGTCTGCGGCGGAGTTGCGCGAGTTGGCACAGAGTCTTCCTCTACCTGCCGGCAACACCCGCAATTTGCCCGGATTGCCCGCTTATCTGCCGCCTCAATCCTACGTAAAGAACACGGCAAAATATGTCTTGGGATCTGTGGCGCTGCAAAACCTGGATGCTCCGGTTCCAGCTTCGCTGGTGGACTTCAGCTCCGGGGCCGAGGTGGTACTGGGGAATTACAACAGCTCGGGTGGAGAAGCAACGCTGATGCTGATCTCCTATCCGACGCCGCAGATTGCAGCCGACCACCTGCGCCGCATCGAGGCTGCCAGTCCGCAGAACACGAATCCTCAGAATAACGGAGCGACGGCGCACTCGGCTCCGACGCTTGCCAATCCAATCTTCGACAAGCGTACCGGTCCAATCGTGGTGGTGGTCGCTGGTCCACTCTCGCAGGCAGAGGCCAAGTCGCTACTCGCGTCAGTGAATTATGACGCCAACGTCACCTGGAACGAAAATACACACTTCACCAAGCGGGACAATCTCGCAAACCTTCTGGTGAATGTAATTATTCTCTGTTTCATCATCATTGGCTTCGCTTTGGTCGCAGGAGTGGCCTTCGGTGGCATTCGAATACTCGCCAGACGGATGTTCCCCGGCCGGGTTTTCGAACGGGCGGAGAACCGGGAATTTATCGCGCTGCACTTGTCGGAAAAGCCACCCGAAAGGTAGATACCGCCGTAACTGCTTAAATTAAAAGGTTTTAATGGAACCAACAGCAAGTTCGTCTCATATTGACCAATTTAGAATATTTATTTACCTGTTCACTAAGCTATTGAAAATGAAGACATTTATTTCCTAGATATAACTTGACACCCCCCTTTTTCGGCTCATAAGATTTCGCCAGAAAGTTTTGACGGCCTGATCTCCGTTAGAACTATTCTCCCTTGAAAGAAAAGGCCGCCCAAGTTGCCGGGCGGCCTTTTCGTTTTTCTTGCGATTTCACACGCATTTCTTTCTTCAAGAGTGAATCAGCGCAGCCTATTTTGTTGGAACGGCCATGCGATACACTTCGTATCTTGCTAGCGTGGGGCTGTTGGTTCGTTGGGAGGATTTCATGTTTTGCGATAAATGCGGCGCCACCCTTCAGGCGGACCAGCTCTTTTGCAGCCGCTGCGGAAAAGAAGTTGCCGCAGGGGTGATTACAGGTTATCCGCGACGCAGTCGAGTCCGCGAACATATTCGGCTTCTGGGAATTTTCTGGCTGGCGCTGTCGGCGCTGGATGGCTTGATGGGAGTTGCATCTTATATCGTAGCCAATACCGTTTTCAACCTAGGCACTCATCCGGAGAGACCGACATTCTTGCATCCACTGCTGAGTTTTATCGGAATCCTGGTGGTGATAAAAGCCTTTGCCGGGTTTGCCACCGGCTGGGGTTTGATACAACGCGAACCGTGGGCCCGCACGCTCGCGGTTGTGCTCGCGTTTCCTTCCCTATTCTTTAACGTTCCGTTTGGTACAGCGCTGGGCATTTACACTCTTTGGGTTCTGCTGCCCGCGGAGTCCGATCTCGAGTATGACAAGGAAGTGCAAACCGCCAGCGCCAGCTGAGCGCCGGTTCTTCTGGAGAAACGCAGCCGGCTACGTATCTACGACGCGGATTAGCGCGATTACTCAATCGCGCAGCGCCACCGGCCATAGCACGACCCCCCAAAGCATTACTCGTGTGATTCCTATCCAATACGCTCTGCCATTTATAACTTGCACTTCCCTCGATGTGATCCCGAACACGGTCTGCTATTATGCTGAGATTCGCTCAGTTTTTCGAATGCTGTCGAGAATAATGCTATGACTCACTTCGGGAGAATCGGTGCCTAGCCAGAAACAGTTGAAGTGGTCTCAACTGAAGGTCGGGCTTACGGTGCTGGCAGCCAGCATCGCTTTAGGCGTGCTGATTCTGCTTATGAGCGGTACCGGTGGTATTTTCACCAAAAAAATTGCTCTGAGGTCCTATTTCGACAATGCCGGAGGATTGCGCGAAGGCGCACCGGTGCGGCTTCAAGGCGTGGACATCGGCAACGTTTCCGCAATCCGCGTAGTATCTGAGCCCGCGCACCGGCTCACTCCGGTTGAAGTGACAATGAAGGTGAGCACCAAATATCACGCTAATTTGCGAAAGGATTCATTCACTCTGCTTGCGACTGCGGGCGTGTTGGGCGAAACCTACATTGACATTGACAGCTCACAAGCCAGCGGACCTCAGGTCGTGCCTGGTGATGTGCTGCCTACCCGCGAGACACCGGACATTCAGGACGTGGTGCGCGCCAGCCAGGGCACACTGCAAAATCTGGATGCGCTGGAGAAGCGAGTGGATCGTATCCTTGCCTTCATTGAGAGTGGGCAGGGTTCTATTGGCAAGGTGATCTACGATGCCAGCCTCTACAATCGGCTGAATGCCACGGTCAGTCAATTCCAAGGCTTGGTAAGTGACGTCACTTCGGGCAAAGGCAGCCTCGGCAAACTGCTAGTCGACGATCAGCTTTATCAAAACGCAAATTCGACCATCGACAAGTTGAATGGGATTATCGACGACTTGAACGCAGGCAAGGGAACGGCGGGGAAGTTCTTGAAAGATCCAGCTCTCTACAACACGGCGAATGACACCATTGCCAACGTCAAAAAGTTAACTGACGATGTCAATGCTGGCAAAGGCGCGATAGGTGTATTGGCCAAGAACGAAGAGTTCGCCAACAAACTGCAAAACACCATGAGTAAACTTTCGGATCTGAGCGACCGGCTGAACTCGGGCGAGGGTACGATAGGAAAGCTGCTGCAGGATCCGACGGTCTACAACCATACCAGCGAACTACTGGTGGAAACACAGCAACTGATTAAAGCAATCCGTCAGAATCCAAAACAGTATCTGACCATTCATTTGAAGATTTTCTGATTTTCGCCACATGCTTGCGTAGCTGCGGTCGCCTCGTCCGGGAAGTTCGACGCGGTCGAATGCAAGCAACCACCCAGATTCCGCGCTGTTCGGGATGACAATTCATGACAATGGGATGAGGCAAGAATGAAGCAGATCTAAACCACACTCGGTCGGATGTGGACGTCTCGGGATGTTGAGTCGGCCTGCTCGTGGGCGTGATAACTGGAGCGTACCATTGGCCCCGATTCCACATGGCGGAAGCCAAAGCGCAAAGCCTCATCTTTCAAGTATCGGAATTCATCCGGCGTGTAGAAGAGGGCAATAGGAAGATGATCGCGCGAAGGTCGCAAATACTGGCCCACCGTCAGAATGTCCACACCACGCGACCCAAGATCGCGAAACACTTCCACCAACTCGGGAATGGTTTCGCCCAAGCCCACCATAACTCCGGACTTGGTCACCATCCCCGGAGAGAACTTCTTGGCATTCTCCAGCAACCGCAAGGTACGCTCATAGCGAGCGCCAGAACGCACTACTCTATAAAGTCGCGGCACCGTCTCCGTATTGTGATTAAGAACATCAGGCTGGGCATCGAGAACAATCCGCAAGGCGTCGTCAATACCCTGAAAATCCGGGATTAGAACCTCGACACGGCATTCGGGAGATAACTCGCGAATCTGACGTATTGTTTCTGCAAAGACTCGGGCCCCACCCAAATTATCGTCGTCCCGATTCACGCTGGTCACGACGGCATGCTTCAAGCCAAGCGTTGCCACTGCCTCTGCCACTCGTCGCGGCTCGTCCCAATCAATCGGTCCAGGCTTGCCCTTGGGAACGGCACAAAAACCGCAGCGCCGGGTGCAGATGTCACCTAAAAGCATGAATGTCGCTGTGCGGTGATTCCAGCACTCCCCAATATTGGGGCACTGCGCTGACTCGCACACCGTGTGTAATCCCAATCCACGAGCCAGTTTCTTGAGGTTATGGAAGTTCTCGCCCACCGGAGCCTTTGCCTTGAGCCACTCCGGCTTAGGCTGCCGGATCGGCGTCGCGAGATCGATCTGTACGAACTGAGAAGCTCCTGCCATATCTCATTCGATTCTACATGTCCGATTGGCAATTCACGAAGCGTGGCGGAATACAACTCACCGCAGAGACACAGAGCCACAGAGAACCCGTAACTCTTTGTAAGAACCGCTGACGCTATCAGCGCGTTTAAAAAATCAAGTGCCTTCTCTGTGACTCTGTGGTAAAAGCCGGTTAACCTTCCAGGTAAGCGTCGATCCACTCTTTGATTCTGAAACGGCGGTCGTCCTGATTGTCGAAGCGGATGCCGAAGGTTTTGCCACTGGGATTGCGCCAGCTAACTGAGCAGCGAACCCATATCCGGGGCAAGGTCAGCAAAGCGAATGAGATTTCTCCGGAAAGGCCTATGGCGATGTCCTCGGCGCTGCGCAGGGACATTCCTCCGGAACTAATTTCAATACTGGTTGCCGTGATCTTGCGGCCATCGCTCGCCACGAAGGTAATTTCCGTAATCACCGGAATGCGCACATACCGCCGCATTTCGTGCAGCACGAGCATCTGCGTCGCCCGCACCAATTTCAGCACGGCTTGGCGTTCGAGCGGCTCGTGGAAAATGGCATTGATTCCGCACTTCGAGTAGCGAATCGCATCCTGAGCGCTACCGCCCACGGCATACAGAACGATGCGGCTGTTAGAAGGCGAAGTCCGTGCGGACTCCATCACCTCCTGTGCACCCGGGCCCAGCTTGACCACGCAAGCCTCAAATTTCTCTTTTTTCAGGCGTTCCGCAGCGTCTCCGTTCAACGGGACACTCTCTATGCCAAACTGCCGAAAGCATTCCGCGAGGGTATTGCGGAACGGTTCTTTGATGTCGACAAGAGCTACCCGCGCCGAGGCCTTCTTGTTCGAAAGGGCAGGCATTACGAGGGTTCCGAAAGCTTTGTCCATAGACGAAGTTATTCTGGCTGGAATCTATTCTGTATTGCACTATCGGCATTGGCAAAGGAGAAGAAGGCCAATCCCTGAGTACGAAGGTCGCATTACCAGGCGTAAACGGAGGCGTCCTAAGGTTCCTTGCCAAGCTAGTCGCTGATGGTCGGTCGGCGCCGGTCGTTGGCAAAATCCAATCCGAGAGGCCCCGGGCCATTGACTGACGACCAATGGCTAATGACCAACGACTAATTTCGGAATTTCCGCAGCAGTTGCTCTCAGGCCTTCAATAGTCGCGTAGAGCTCTGTGACGGAGAGAGGTTTTGAAATGTACGCATCCATTCCGGCTTCCAGACAGCGCTCTCTGTCACCAACCATTGCGTGCGCGGTCATGGCTACGATCGGGATGTGTTTTCCAGTAGTCTTTTCGCCTTCGCGAATGCACGCAGTAGCTTCGAGCCCGTCCATCTCCGGCATTTGCACATCCATGAGGATAAGATCGAAAGAGACGTTCCGCGAGGATTCCAGCGCTGCTTTGCCGGTTTCCACCAGCACCACCGTGTGCCCTCTTTTCTCTAACAGGCGAACTGCTAGAACCTGATTCACACGGTTGTCTTCAGCCAAGAGGATGTTCAAATGCTTGCGACTCTCGCGCAGGGAATGAACCGTGATCAGCGCAGGCAATTCTGTGTCTGGCGGCGAGTTTGTCGGCTTCTCACTATTCGTATCTCGGGCACAGTTGAGCACAGTTTGAATGGCCTGAAGAAGATCCGAATGTTTAATTGGTTTGGGCAAATAGGCCTGAATGCCCAATTCGCGACAGCGCGCCGCATCACCACGGAAGCCAGCCGAAGTGAGCATAATCGAAACCGAGGACGAGAGCTGAGGGTCCTGCATCATTTGGTTGGCCACCTGGAAGCCGTCGACTTCCGGCATTTGGGCGTCAAGCAGTACCAGTGAAAATGCTCTTCCCTCCGCACAGGCTTGTTTTAACAGGGCCAGAGCTGAGCGTCCGCCTTCCGCCTCGATGGTCTTCATCTTCCATCCATCCAGCATTTCTTTGAGAATTCGGCGGTTGGTCGCATTATCGTCCACGATCAAAACTGACAGGTCGCGAAGACTATCAAGGTCGGCGGTCGCTCGCTTACCACTCAGCGATTTCTGCGATTCGAAACACGCAGTGAAGTGAAATGTACTTCCCTGGCCTGGTTCGCTATCCAGCCACATGCGGCCATTCATCTTCTCCACCAGGCGCGTAGATATCGAGAGGCCGAGACCAGTTCCGCCGTACTTGCGCGTGGTTGAATTATCGGCTTGCGTAAAGGCCTCAAAGATCGCGCCCTGCTTCTCCCGTGGGATGCCGAGTCCGGTATCACGTACAGAAAAATGGAGTGTCGTGTCGTCCCCTGTCTTATGCTGCGTTTCTACACGCACCACGACTTCGCCATGGGAAGTGAATTTTATGGCATTTCCGACGAGATTGGTGACAATCTGCCGCAATCGGGTAGGATCTCCTCGCAGTGCGTCCGGCACCTCAGGCAGAATGTGACAGGCGAGTTCAAGTCCTTTTTCGTGAGCGCGCATGCTCATGACTTTCATGGTGTCGCCCAGGCAGTCGCGCAGATTAAATTCGATAATCTCGATGTCCAACTTGCCGGCTTCGATCTTGGAAAAGTCCAGGATGTCATTGAGCAGCACCAGCAGCGATTCGGAGGAGCTCTTGACCAGATTCAAGTAACCACGCTGCTCGTGGTCGAGTTCGGTGTCAAGCGCTAGCTGGGTCATGCCAATGATGCCGTTCATCGGCGTGCGGATTTCGTGGCTCATGTTGGCGAGGAATTCACTCTTGGCACGGTTGGCTGCTTCCGCAGCCTGTCGGGCGTCATGCAAAACCTTCTCGGCTTGCTTGCGCTGCGTAATGTTTATGAAGGTCACAACGGTGCCAACCACGTTCCCGTCTCGGAGCATGGGGTAAGACCAGTATTCGGCAGGAAAGCTCGTACCATCGCGACGCCAGAGAACTTCGTCATCAATGTGGGTGCCCTCACCACGGCGAAAAGCTTCATAGATGTGGCACTCCTCCGCGTGGTAATGGGTTCCGTCTGCGCGCGTATGGTGCATCAGAACGTGCATGTTCTTACCTAGCAACTGCGCAGCCCCCGCATAACCCAGCAACCGAGTACAAGAGGGATTGCAGAAGGTGCAGTTACCCTGAATGTCGATACCATAGATTCCCTCGGGGATTGAATCTAACAGCAACCTGAACAGCTCTCTGCTGGCGCGCAGTTCCGCATCCGCACGTTTCTGGCTGGTAATATCTATGCCGACACCAGCCAATCCGGTTATCCGCCCGTCCTTATCCCGGATTGGTACCTTGGTGGACAGGATTTGGGTGGCATTTCCCTGGTGGTCGACACCCATTTCCTCGCGGTTGATCAAGGGTTGTCCCGAAGCAATGATGGTCTGATCGTCCTGGTAGTAAGTGGCGGCGAGGTCTGGCGGGTAAATGTCAAAATCACCCTTGCCTACCAGTTCATCAGTGTTTTTAAAACCCAACTGAAGCGCGCAGTGCAAGTTGGCTACAACGAACTTGGCCTGGGTGTCCTTTACGTACAGAAAATTGGGCACGTTATCGATCAGGGAGCGCAGTGTCAGGCGCTCGTTATTCAGCAACGCCTGTTGGGCGGAGAATCGCCGATCC
The DNA here is from genome assembly GCA_963716405.1 of uncultured Acidobacteriota bacterium. Taxonomy (GTDB): domain Bacteria; phylum Acidobacteriota; class Terriglobia; order Terriglobales; family Acidobacteriaceae; genus JABDBE01. Next base: position 103,246 of record CAVQTI010000004.1, read on the forward strand.
ACCAGCGAAGTGACCAACACGATGCTGAGGATGACAGAAGTCACGATGAGTATGGCAGAGCTGGCGAGCGACGAAATGTCCACTGACCACGACAGATCCGGCGTCATGCTGGTGGCCGTGAAGATGACCGCTGCCATTCCGGTGTAATGCATCGCGGGAATCGCCAAGCCCATGACCACGGCGATCAAAAGCTTAAGCAGCCAACTGCGCTTCTCGTCCCGAGAATAGGAGAGGAGCAGAAGGCCCGCGAAAGAGATCACTAAGGCTAGAAAGATGGACAAAAGCCAGAGGCCGCGCTCGTAATGGTGCATTGCGGCGAGTCGCATGCTTGCCATACCGGTATAGTGCATGGTCGCTATGCCGGTGCCCATCAGAAGACTGCCGGCCGCAACATGCAGCGGCGTTACCCGCTCGCGACTGACGACGTACAATGCGACAAAAGAGGCCAGCACGGCGGCCAAGAGCGATACAGCTACCGTTGGAATGTGGTAGTAGACAGGGATGGGCAGGCGGAAGGCTAGCATTCCGGTGTAATGCATAGCCCATACCCCACTTCCCATGGCAAACGCGCCTCCGGCCAGCCACGCCAGACGGGCGCGACCTCGGTTGGCAGTTACGCGTCCGGCCAGGTCTAATGCTGCGTAGGAGGCGAAAATCGCTATCGCTATCGAAACCGCCACCAGACGATGGTCGTAGGTTGCCGGAATGCGGATGAGGTCAGTCATTTCTTGGCTTCCTATCGCTATGGCCGACGAGCGCGCGAAGAAGGACCGGGGCAAGCCGAAGCGCGAGGCACCGGACGCGGTTTGGCCCCTGGCGTGACATATAACTTTCCTATCGGCAGAAGTGCTGGGTTTCCTTAGCGTCTTTCGACAGAGTGGCGTTGCAGGTCAAGCCGGGGTCGCTGGTCACGCACTTAGGGATGTAGATGGATTGGAAAACCTAATCCGTCCAGCGGCGGAAGAGCAGCGCGCCATTGGTGCCGCCAAAGCCGAAGGAATTGGACATGGCGTATTCCACATCGGCTTTTCTCGGATGGTTCGGGACATAATCGAGGTCACACTCTGGGTCGGGATCATCCAGGTTGGTGGTCGGCGGCAAAACTTGATCGCGCAGCGCGAGCACGGTAATGCCAGCTTCCAACCCGCCTGCACCACCAAGAAGATGGCCGGTCATCGACTTTGTAGAACTCACCGCCAGCTTGCGGGCGTGATCGCCGAAGGCACGCTTGATAGCAATGGTTTCCAGTTTGTCGCCCAGATCCGTCGAAGTGCCGTGCGCATTGATGTAGTCCACTTTCTCCGGCGCCACTTTGGCATCGTTCAATGTATTCAACATTACGCGATAAGCGCCATCGCCGTTTTCTGCTGGCTGAGTGATGTGGTGCGCGTCTCCGCTCATTCCGTAGCCGACGATTTCAGCCAGAATCTTGGCTCCGCGGCGGCGGGCAAATTCCAATTCTTCGAGAATAAGAATGCCGGCGCCTTCGCCAATCACGAATCCATCGCGTCCCGAATCCCACGGCCGACTGGCCTTCTCAGGCGCGTCGTTGCGAGTCGAAAGCGCACGCATCGCCGCGAAACCGCCGACCCCCATGGGAGTGATGGCAGCTTCTGTCCCGCCAGCAATCATGGCGTCAGCGTCGCAACGCGCGATGATCTTGAAGGCATCGCCGATAGAGTGTGCGCTGGAGGTGCAAGCAGTACAAGTAGCCTCGTTCGGACCTTTGGCCTTATAGCGGATGCTCACGTGTCCGGCGGCCAAGTTGACGATTGACGCAGGAATGAAAAAAGGGGAGATCTTGCGCGGGCCGCCATTGAGCAGGTTTATATGCTCGCGCTCAATCACATCGAACCCGCCGATTCCGGATCCGATATGCACCCCTGTCCGGGTCGAAGTCTCGTCTGTCAATTGCAGGCCGGCAGCCCTCATCGCCTCTTCCGCTGCCGCCAGCGCGAGGTAGATGAAGCGGCCCATTTTCTTGAGCTCTTTCTTGTCGACGAACTTTAGGGGATCGAAGTTCTTGACTTCAGCCGCGATCTGACACGCGAATTGCGTCGGATCAAATTGTGTAATGCGGGCCACCCCGCTCTTACCGGCCAGCAGGTTTCGCCAAATCTCTTCCGTGGTGTTGCCCACCCCGCAGATCAGGCCAATGCCAGTAACTACAACCCGTCTCGCCAACTACTTCCCGCCTTTCGCATGTTTGCCGATGTAATCGACCGCATCCTGTACGGTGCGGATTTTCTCGGCGTCTTCGTCGGGAATCTCGATTTCGAAGGCCTCTTCAAAAGCCATGACCAGCTCCACGGTGTCGAGAGAGTCGGCGCCAAGGTCGTCTACAAAAGAGGCGTTCTGAGTTACTTCAGCCTCGTCCACTCCCAGTTGTTCCACGATGATCTGTTTTACTTTTTCGTCAACGGCTGCCATGCATTCTCCTTGCGGTTTCGAATTAAACGGGAGTCAGACTAATTCCAAATAATGGAGGCCGGGCGTCCCCGCCCGACTGGACGGGCGAGAGGCCCGTGCTCCATCGAAAAATGCACTCTACTTTGCCACTTTGGCGTGCTTATCTATGTAATCGATCGCATCCTGCACGGAGCGAATCTTCTCCGCATCTTCATCTGGAATCTCCAGATCGAATGCTTCTTCGAGCGCCATTACCAGTTCGACCTGATCGAGCGAGTCAGCGCCTAAATCATCCACGAATGAAGCGCTGGGCGTAACCTCGGCTTCATCGACTCCCAGTTGCTCGCTTACAATCTGCTTTACTTTTTCAGTAGTTTCTTTCAATTTGTCTCCAGCAGCCATTGCGATTCACCTCCGAAGAATGAGAAGAGAATGAGTAGTGTACTGTCCAGCACGAATCGCTGTAAAGGCGAGTGCAGCCGCTGCAACAGCGGTCGACTCTGAAAAGGCCCATAAGAATCCTAATCGCTGGCAGTAACCGGGGTCAACGTAGCCCAACTGGCCTGTGTGGCGCGGGCGCCCTCGCCCGTGCTGGCGGCAGAAATTGATCGCACGCAAGAAGAAGTTGTTCGGATGCCGAAGTCCAGCACACCACAAACGGTATGATGTCTTCCAACTACGCTAAAAAAAATCGAAGCGCCGAAATGAGGCTGTGGAGAAATCCTATGCGTGCGGTGGTACAACGTGTCAGCCGAGCCCAAGTCACAGTGGGTGCAGAGATCGTTGGCGAGATAGGCCGCGGTCTGCTGGTCTTGTTGGGCGTGGCCCACACTGACAGCGAAACAGACGCCGACTATCTGGCCGAAAAAATCACGGGGTTGCGTATTTTCGAAGATGAGAACGGAAAGATGAATCTCGATGCCGCCTCGATTGGAGGTCAGATTTTGGTGGTTTCTCAGTTCACGCTCTTACGGCGATGTCCGCCGCGGCAAGCGCCCGTCGTTCGATGCAGCAGCCCCGCCCCAACGTGCCCGCCAATTGTACGAACATTTTGTAGAACGCATCCGGGCCGCAGGCATTTCGTGCGAAACCGGCCGCTTCCAGGAAATGATGCGGGTGGAGTTAGTAAATGAAGGTCCGGTAACGATTCTGCTGGATTCGATCCAAAATGTTTTAGTGTAGGCGCGAGCGTCCCGCTCGTGCGGTAGCCAGACAAGGCTTCAAGTCATGCAGGCAGCCGATACAATTCCTGCAACACTTTCCGCGTATTGATCAGAACCTCTTGAACTTTTTCCGCGGAATAATCCCGATCGAACATTTCAGGATCGTGGATTGCACGGTTGCCCGCCTTGGCCACTTCGCGAGCGCACCGCGGGCGGTCATCGGTCAGAATGCTCTTCTCCACTGACATGGCGATCATTTCATGGATCGACTGATTGGTCTCACTGTGCGGATCCGCGACCTCTTTAAGTGCGCCCTCTAAAATGGCGCGGCAGAAGACGGCACACGCCAGGTGAAAACCATATAGATAGCAGCGGTGGGCCTCCTCAAAAAGAAATTGGACTCTACGGTTCGGCACAATCTCCAGTCCCATGCGGCCAAGTGCCGAGGCACGAGAAACAATCCCGTTCAGCTTTTCGAGGATCTCTTCCGCGTAGTAGCGATCGAGCGCGTCTAACTGGTCATTAGGCGCGGCAAGGTCGCTCGCCGGTGAATCATGACCCGAAGCGATTGGACTGATTGCCTGGCCTAAAGCTTCGCGAGTTCCCGGGGTTAGTTCATCCATCAACTTCTTGAATTCATCCGCCAGAGAATCTACCGTAGGCGGTGTAGAGAGTGATGTGCGTTGGAGGGCAGTAGTGCGGGCAACGTGGTCGTAAACCAGTCGGCGCATTTTTCGAAAGACGGCCTCGTCCTTGTTCAACCGTTCATGAGAAGTGTCGCCGCCCAATCCGAAAGACCACGTCTCTCCGACTTGTTCGTATTTGCCGTCGTTGATGTACCGCAGGATTTCAGTCGAGGAGGGGACCCCGTTTCGAGAGATGATCGGTCAAATCCAAACTCCCTGCGTGCCTTCAAGAACCACGTGGCGACGGTCGCCCCCGGCCTTCGGACCGACTGAAACTCGGCAGCAATTGTGGACGATGACGTATAGATACGAGTTTTTACGCGTGCACAGCGGCCGGTCGGGTCGAGAGCAATTGCCGCAGAACGAATTGCAGGATTCCGCCGTTCGCGTAATATTGCGCTTCCTGAGGCGTATCGATCCTAACCAGTGCCTTAAACTCTTTGGTCTTGCCGCTCGCGCTGGCGCGCACCGCAACCTGCCGCCCCGGAGCGAAGCTGCCGATGAGATCGCGAATGCCAGTAATCTCGAACACTTCCTCGCCGGTCAATCCCAGCGACTGCGCATTCTCTGCTTCGAGAAATTGCAGAGCCAGAATCCCCATGCCGACCAGATTCGAGCGGTGAATGCGCTCGTAACTTTCGGCGATAACGGCACGTACTCCAAGCAACAGCGGACCCTTCGCCGCCCAATCGCGCGATGAACCGGATCCATATTCTTTGCCTGCGAGAATCACCAGCGGAACGCGTTCCGCAATATATTTCTCCGAAGCTTCGAAGATGCTCATCTCCGCGCCATCGGGCAGGTGACGGGTGAATCCGCCCTCGAGGTTGGGAACCATCTTGTTGCGCAAACGGACATTGGCAAAAGTACCGCGCACCATGACTTCGTGATTGCCCCGGCGTGAGCCGTAAGAGTTGAAGTCGCCAGGCTTCACGCCGTGTTCGATCAGATACTTCCCAGCAGGGCTATCTCTCTTGATGGAACCGGCAGGTGAAATGTGATCGGTGGTAACGCTGTCGCCCAGCACAGCTAACACGCGCGCGTTCTTTATGTCGCCTACCGCTGCTGGCTTCAGCGTCATGCCATCAAAGTACGGCGCTCGGCGGATGTAAGTCGAATCTTTGTCCCATGCGTAGGTCTCGCCCTTGGGCACAGGCAAGCCGCGCCAGCGTTCGTCTCCGCGATAAACCTCGCCGTAGCTTCGCCGGAACATGTCCGCGGAAATGGATTTCTTCACTGCGTCATCGACTTCGCTGCGCGAAGGCCAGAGGTCGGCCAGATAAACTGGCTTGCCATCCTTATCGTTTGCGATTGCGTCTTTGCGCAAGTCGAGGTCGATGCGTCCGGCCAGCGCGAAGGCGACAACCAGCGGCGGCGACATCAAATAATTGGCGCGCACGTCGGGATTGATGCGGCCTTCGAAGTTACGATTGCCAGAGAGCACGGAAGCGACGACCAAATTCTGCTCGTCGATCGCCTTGGAGATTTCCTCCGCCAGGGGGCCCGAGTTTCCGATGCAGGTGGTGCATCCGTAGCCGACGATGTGAAATTTCAGTTTTTCGAGATAGGGAGTCAAGCCAGCGCGTTCCAGGTAATCGCGAACCACTTTCGAACCGGGAGCCAGCGACGTTTTCACCCAAGACGGAACCTGCAAACCGCGCTCGACCGCCTTCTTCGCTAAGAGGCCAGCAGCCACCATCACAGAAGGATTGGAAGTATTGGTGCAACTGGTGATGGCGGCGATCACGACGCTGCCGTGGTGAAGATGTCCATTGCCATTGGCGGATCCAGCTCGGCTTCGCGCCGCCCTTGCCTGGCTTTATCAAAGAAGGTAGTGCCTGTTCAAACGATTCACGCGCCTTGGGTAGCGGCACCCGGTCCTGCGGACGCTTGGGGCCGGCGAGACTGGATTCCACCGTCGCCAGATCAAGCACAAGCAGTTCCGAATACTGCGCCTCGGAAGTTTTCTCATCGTGGAACAATCCCTGCTCGCGGCAGTAGGCCTCAACCAAAGCGATTTGTTCGTCGGAGCGCCCGGTCAAGCGCAGGTAGGTGAGCGTTTCTTTATCGACGGGGAAGATGCCGCAAGTAGCTCCGTATTCCGGGGACATGTTGGCGATGGTTGCGCGGTCGGCGAGCGGCAACTCCTGCAGGCCAGGTCCAAAATACTCTACGAATTTTCCGACTACGCCGTGCTTGCGTAACATTTCTGTAACGGTCAGCACCAGATCGGTAGCCGTCGCGCCCTCGCGCAATTTGCCGGTCAACTTCACGCCAACCACTTGCGGAATCAGCATGGAGACGGCCTGACCCAGCATCGCAGCCTCGGCTTCGATTCCACCCACGCCCCAGCCCAGCACGCCCAGGCCATTGATCATGGTGGTATGGGAATCGGTGCCCACGAGCGTGTCGGGATAAGCCATACGCTTGCCATTTGACTCCTGCACATAAACAACCCGCGCCAGGAACTCGAGGTTCACTTGGTGGACGATGCCGGTGTCGGGTGGGACAATCGCCAGGTTCCGAAAAGCAGTTTGTCCCCAGCGCAGAAATCCGTAGCGCTCCTTGTTGCGCAGGAATTCAAGTTCGGCATTCAGCTGAAAGGCTTGCGGAGTGCCGAATTCGTCCACCTGCACTGAGTGATCGATAACCAACTCAGCTGGCTGTAAAGGATTGATCAATGCGGGATCGCCGGAGAGCGTTTTCATTGCATCACGCATAGCAGCAAGATCCACCACCGCCGGCACTCCCGTGAAATCCTGCATCAAGACTCGGCTTGGGGTGAAAGCAATTTCTTTGTCCGGCTTCGATTTGCTGTTCCATGCTGCCAGCGCGCGAATATCTTCTTTGGTCACGCTTCGCCCGTCTTCGGTGCGCAGCAGGTTCTCCAAAAGAATGCGCAGCGAGAAAGGCAGATGCGTGGTCGAGATGCCCTGCTTATCAAGCGCGTCAATGCGATAAATCTCGTAATCGTGGCCGGAAACACGAAGCGTGGAACGGCTGCCAAAGCTGTTCATAAAGATTGCCTTCCTGAAAAGCAAATCCCAACTAATTAGTTTAGTCGTTCTGCGAGGGATTTCGTAGTCAGATAGAGTTGGTCTCGGTCAAAATCCCACACGCAGTTCTTCAGAGTCGAGAATTCCAAGCTCTATAAGAATAGACGGAGTCAAGAGTCTTTGCTGTGACAAAAGCGGCCTGGCGAAAGTTGCTTCGGCACGGACAATCTCAGAGAGATTGACGCGGCACACCGAGCGACTTCAGGGGCTTGACTTGCATGTGACTACGACTGTAGCTGCATCAAGGTGGGGGGAATTCGCAATGCCGAACCCTCGGCCAGAACTACCGCGCGCTCGATCATATTTTCTAACTGTCTTATGTTGCCCGGCCAGTCGGAATTAACCAGGGTGCTGATAGTCTCATCGGGGATCGAGTCGATTGTTTTATTCATGCGGCGAGCGAAGCGTTGCACGAAGTAGTTTGCCAGTAAGGGAATGTCGTCACGCCGTTCGCGCAGCGGTGGAACCCTGATGGGAAAGATATTCAAGTGATTATACAGATCCTCGTGAAACAGTCCTTCAGCGACTCGCTCCCCAAGATCGTATTTGGTGCTAACGATCAGGCGCACATTTGCTGGAATGGTCTGCGTACTACCCACGCGTTCAAATTCGCGGCGTTCCAGCAAGCGAAGCAGCTTGCGCTGAACACCGAGCGGAGTGAGGGCGATTTCGTTTAAAAAAAGTATGCCTTTATTTGCCACTTCAAGCTGGCCGGGTTTTTCAGCTTGATCCCCTATTCCGAATATGTACGTCCCCACGCTATTCTCATCCAGCGCCGCGCAGTTAACCGTGACGAAACCCTCGTGTCTCCTGGCGCTTATCCGGTGCACTGCCCGAGCAATCAACCGCTTACCTGATCCCGCCTCTCCAAGGACCAGCACGGGAGCGTCGGTACCAGCCACTTTCATTGCCAATTGCAGCATTTGTTTGAGCTGCGGCGTGTCGCCTATGATCTCATCCAGGCTGGATCGCGAGCGTTCGTCGTTCATTTCACCTCACGGGATTTTCTTGATCAGCCTTTGGGGGAGGGCTTTCCCGCGTCAATCGAACTTTTCGTTATGAAAGTAGCACCGAGAGGGTCGAGAATCCATGCTGCCTTCGTGCACCTGGCTTTTCGATTTTGCATAGAAAGCTGTACTAAGGTTTAGATTGGGGATTACCCCTGAGAGTTGATGGGGTCGCCGGCCCAGAATCCACGGCCAACCTTGCCCGGCAAGCCGCTAACATCATTCAAAGAGTCAGTTAAATTGGAAGAAAACTTGACAAGCCAGCTATTAGGTGTAGATTAGCCGCAATTATTAATTCAGTTGATTCCATCTCTCAGGTTCAACTGGCGCCATAAACAACGAGCATGCGGTATAAAACCGGTTGCCCGAGGGGGGAAAATGGCTCCGGACAAATGCCAGCACTCCAAAGTGGTAAGCAGTCTTTTGAAATTGGATTTCGTCCGCCCGGATGACGTTGATGGTCCCACCTATTCAGGGACGGTCTCGGCGGCCATCTGTGAAGACTGCGGAAAAATTAAGCTGTACGCGAAGAGTCACCGTTTGCTGGTTGATTGGCTGCTAAAAGCCTGAAGCGCCCCATGCGATGGGCGTTGTCGAAGCTTTGAGCCGGCTCATGAATACTGGCAAGTCGATGCGACACTTTGTGTTTTAAGTTTGGAGCCGCCTCCAAACGGGCCCCGGGGAGATTCTCTGTGACAGTCTCCGCGATCGCGCCGATGACCGGTTATTACGACTACCGCGAGGTGGCCCAATCGGTGCTGGTGGCCATCGCTGCCTCGTATGCCGCGCTCGACCTTACCGGACGCGTAACGGTCGCCAGGGGCCGGGTTCGCATGGCCTGGCTGAGCGGTGGCGCCATTGCGATGGGCATCGGCATCTGGGCGATGCACTTCAAGGGCATGCTGGCCTTCCACCTGCCCGTGCCCGTGAGGTATCACTGGCCCACAATTCTGGCAGCACTCTTGGTAGGCATCTTCGCATCCGCGTTCGCGTTGTATGTGGCGAGCCGCCAGAAGATGAGCTGGCGTGAAGCCTTGACCGGCAGCGTCATTATGGGCGCCGCCATCGCTGGCCTGCACTACATCGGCATGGCCGCAATGAGATTGCCCGCCATCACCAGGTATTCCCCGCTTCTGGTTACCGCTTCCCTCTTGCTTGCGCTCGTGTTCTCTCTAATTGCGCTGTTGATGGCATTCGATCTGCGAGAGGAGACCAGATGGACCGTTCCGCGACGGATTGGTAGCGGCATCGTGATGGGACTCGCCGTCTCCGCGATGCATTATACCGGCATGGCTGCGGCAAGTTTCATACCCGCCGCGTCTCCAGATTTGACCCATGCTCTGAGCATTTCTGCGGTGGCCAACAATGCAATCGGTATTGTCACCCTGATCGTGCTGGTGGCGGCCATGGTGACATCGTCTGTCGACACACGCACGACTGTGGAATTCGGGCGGCTCAACCAAGAACTGGAGCGACGGGTTCTCGAAAGAACCAGCCAACTTTCAGCCGCCAACGCTGCGCTTGCGGAAAGTGAAGAGAGATTTCGGAAGCTCGTGGAAGCGCTCCCCGACGCGCTGTACGTCCATAGCGGCGGGAAGATCGTTTTTGTCAATCCCTTCGGCATGAGGTTACTGGGGGCGCAACAGCCCGAGCAACTGGTAGGTAAGGACATTTTAGAGATTGTTCATCCCGATTATCGGGACTTCATAAGGCAGCGAATCCAACGCTGTTACGAGACCGGAACGGCGTCTTCCCCACAGGAATGTTTTCTGGTCGCGCTTGACGGTTCCTCGGTACAAGTAGAGTCGGCCGGGTTTCCCATTAACTGGAAAGGTTTGCCTGCTATCGAGGTGGTGGCGCGCGACATCAGGGAGCGCAAACGGGCGGAGGAGGCGGTTCGAGAATGGCAACTCCGCCTGGAATTGGCACAAAGGGTCGGCCTGCGAATCGGACTGTGGGAATGGGACATGGTTGCCGACACGGTGGTTTGGTCGGACGAGACCTACCGTCAGTGGGGTTTTTCACGAGATGACTTTTCCGGACGGGGCGAAGATGCGCGGTTGCGGATTCACCCGAAAGATAAGCTCCTTGTCGAGGGCGCGGTCCAAACAGCGCGTTCGGGCGGCTCAGAGTTCTCAGCCCAGTATCGGGTTGTGCGCCCGGATGGAACCATGTGCTGGATCGACGCTCACGGCGTAGCAATTCCTGCCGGATCACCCCGCATGGTTGGGATCGGCATCGACATCACGGATCAGAAAAAGAACGAGCAATCTCTTCAGGAGGCGAAGGCGGAACTGACTCGCGTGTCTCGAATTGTAACCATGGGAGAGTTAACCGCCTCCATCGCGCACGAGATCAACCAACCCCTTGCAGCAGTAGCCGCGAATGCTAGTGCTTCACTGCATTGGCTCGCCGTTCAGCCCCCCAACCTGGACGAAGCGCGGCAGGCCATGGCCAATGCCATGAATGAGGCCAACCGCGCCAGTGGCGTGATCCAGAGACTTCGAACCATGCTCAAGAAGGTGCCTCCTCAACTGCGGCCCGTGGATGTGAATGAAGTCATCCGGGATGTCTTAGCCCTGGCCCAAGGGGAGCTTGTCACCGGCGGCGTTACCACCCGCACGGAACTGGCGCCTGATCTTCCCACCGTGCTCGGCGACCGCGTCCAGTTGCAGCAGGTCATGCTGAACCTGATCATGAACGCCATTGACGCCACGAGCACCGTCCACGACCGCCCAAGGACCCTGGTTATCAAGTCGGCCACAAACGCGGAGGGCGTGGTTATCGAAGTTCAGGATTCCGGCGAGGGACTCGATCCCGAGCAAGCATCCCGCATCTTCGATTCTTTCTTCACCACCAAGCCTGAGGGGATTGGAATGGGACTATCGATCAGCCGGTCTATTGTGGAAGCGCACGGCGGTCACTTACGAGCCGTTCCAGCTCCCTTGCACGGAGCAATTTTTCAATTCGTTTTGCCTAAGGCGAACGGTATCGAATGACTGAACCCCAATCCATCGTGTACGTCATTGACGACGACGCAGCCGTCCGCACAGCGCTCGACAGTCTCATCCGCTCCGTCGGCTACCGGGTCGAAACTTTCAGCTCAACCCAGGAATTTTTAAAATTTATACGAGCGAAACCTCCCGACTTGCCCAGCTGCCTGATCCTCGATGTCCGATTGCCAGGAATCAGCGGCCTCGATTTCCAGCGCAAGCTGACTGAGTTCAAAGTCTCCATTCCGATTATCTTTATTAGCGGGCACGCTGACATTCCCATGACAGTCCGTGCCATGAAGGCGGGAGCCGTGGAGTTCCTGACCAAGCCGTGGCATGAGCAAAGTTTGCTGGATGCGATTCACCAAGCCATCGAGCGCGACACCGCCAGGCGCGAACAAGAGAAGGAAATTGCCACACTGCAGGATCGCCTCGAGTGGCTGACACCGCGCGAGAGAGAGGTGCTGCCGCATGTGGTTCGCGGACTGCCCAATAAACAAATCGCCGCCGAGATTGGAACCAGCGAAACCACGGTTAAAGTCCATCGCGGCCAACTCATGCGAAAGATGGGTGCGGACTCTCTGCCTGAGCTGGTGAGAATGGCTGAGAAATTGGGCATCCCTCAGCCCAAGCCTAAACTTTAGTAGGCTTCGTTTATACGGACGTGAAGCCTGCCTGGCTTAATGCACCTGAGACTCGCCATCTGTGTAATTACCTTTTTCGCGCGCAAGCGGCAGAATGCTTCAAAAGCAAGGACTGGGCCCTGAAGACGAGCCCATGTTCGTCTTTCGAGCCCGCCGGAACCCCTCCACGGCGGGCTCTTTCTGTTTTTTCGCAACCGCGCTATCTGCTCAATCGGGTGACGGCCCTGCCCCGGCAAACTGCCTATGGCAATTTGTTGAGATAGCAAGAATCGCTTGTGTTCTGCACTGGCGGAGTCGGTGGGGTCAGCCAGGCTGGATGCGCGAAGTTGAAAAATTCGGTCATATTCATCTGCGCGGCATCTCGCTTGGTTAACGATGGCAACTTGAAGCGGGTTTCTATCAATTTAAGAATCGCTGTGGTATCCGCCACCGTGTGCGAGACATAGTGCTTCTTGGCATAGGGCGAAACCACGATTAGCGGAACCCGATATCCGGTGTAGACAAAGTCGCAAGTCGGTCCAGTCTGGCCCTTGTTGCAAATGTCACCGGGCAGAAGATCCTTGGGTTTAATGCCATCCGGGCTCGGTTCCTTCTGTGGCGAGACATGGTCGTAGATTCCGCCAAATTCGTCGTAAGTGAGAATAAAGGCGGAATCCTTCCAGGAAGAACTGGCCATCAATGAGTTGATGATCTCAGAGACGTACAAAGCCCCGTTCTGAGTCTTGCTTGGGGATGAGTCCGAAGAAGAAGGATGCTCATCCAGCCCGGCGTCGGTCGCAGGTTCAATCTGCGCGACGGCGGGCAGGGTGCCGTTTCGCACGTCGTTCTCGAAATCAGAGTTTGTCACGCCGATGGTTCCAATGTTTTTCGGATATTTCGTGGGAATGGTTTGTCCCCAGGTGAAATATTTGATGTAGCTGGTTTGCAGCAAGCAGGCTGGGTTGTAGGGTGGCCCGTTGCAACCGGTATTCGTAGGGTTCACGTAGATCTTCCAACTTACGCCCGCGTTTATCAGTTCTTGAAAGATGGTTGTGGCGGTAAGCAAATTCTTGTCTCCGCTGTCGGTCCCGATCGGATACGCATCTCCTTGCGAAGTACCCGACACCAGATATTCGCGATTCGGATGGGTCCTGGCCATGGCCGGATTGAACCAGCGGTCCGAAGTGGCGAAGTTCGATGCCATGAAGTAGTAGTAGTTCAGGTCACCGCCGTCGTAGTAGCCCATGGCGCGGATGCCATCGTAATCATAAAAATGATCGGCTCTGGCATCGTGCGCTGCGGTATAAACGAAACCATTCAGCGTGGCTGCGGACTTGCCCATCGGGTCGTAATAGTCCCAATCCACATGGGCTTCATTCCACGACGGGCTGGTATTCTCCGTGCACTGAGTGATCAATTCGAACGACTGAACTTTCGGGCTACTTCCGTCTATGGTGCAATCCTTCGGCGGCGGATCGGCCGGATCACAACCTGGATTGGTCGGCGGCGGTCCGTAGTAAGGCGGCAAGCCGCTCGACGGATTGAATTGCGGCAGGCCATCGAAGGATCGATCGGCGTAACCGTTGTCGGCCCAGTACTGGCGCATTTCCCCAAAATAGTGATCAAACGAACGATTTTCCTGCGCCATGAAAATGATGTGGTTTAGCTTGTTGATCCCAGTTGCGTTAGCGGTTGGAGGTAGATTTTCGGAATCGGCCGTTGGAGATTGGCCTTCCGAACTGGCCGAGTTGAAACCGAGCGTTAAGGAAACGCCCACGCAAACTACTAGCTGCAAAATACTCTTCCTTAGCATAACAATTGTCCGTCCTTCGAGCCCCAATCAGTTTTAGTTTTCCTGCGTTTGTGATTGCCCTAACCAGCCTACCGGGCGGCGGTCCAAACCTGATAAAAGACGACTGCCATCATGAACAAAAGGTAAACGCGAAGCCCCCATAACACAGTCAGCTCGGTACCTTTCAGGTGTCGTCTCAGAATCGGATGCTTCTTTGCCCTTACCAGTTGGTCGTGCTCAAGGGAAGATAGAACCCAATTATTTTCAGAGGTTTGATCGGACGGGTCTACTGGATTTTGTTTGTTCGTTACCATACTTACTTACCACCTAAAGCCGCAAAAATATTGGGAGCAATAACACTTACGCCGAATAGAACGCCTGCCAAAGTCAGAACAAGTACAACGCCGCCGGATAATAGGTTTGCCCACGCCGGACTGACCAGATCGCCCATGATCTCCCTGTCATTCACCAGCATGAAGAGGAATACGAGTGCCGGCGGCATGGCCAAGACCGCAACGACGTTAACCAATAGAACTACATAGACCAGCGGCAGCCCCGGAATGAGGACGATGGCTGCCGCGGCAACAGCGCACAGCGTCAACACCGAATAAAAAGACTTGCCTTGTCCCAAGGGTAGATTAAGGCTATGCGGTTTGTGAGTGACCTCTCCGAACGCGTAAGCCGATGAAGTTGAAATAGTAATGGAGGCCACAATGCCGGCCTCGACCATGCCGAGAGCGAACAATGAAGCGCCGAAGCGGCCGATCAGCGGCTGCAGAGCCTGGGCAAATTCGGCCGCTTGAAAACTGTCAGCGGTCATGTGGTGAGCGAACAATGGCGCCGTAGCGATAATAGTAGCTACAGCCGCCGCAGCCGCCAATGCCGCACCCAGCACGGTATCGATGCGGCCGAAACGAATGTCTTTGGTGGTGAGACCTTTATCGACAGTGGCGCTCTGTTGGAAGAAAAGCATCCACGGAGTGACGGTAGCTCCAATATCAGCCAGCACAATGAGCAGCGTGTCCTTGTTAAAACCGGGGACCGGCTGCCAGGTGATAAAAGCGCGGCCCACCGCATGCCAATCGGGATGGGTCATCAGCGCAACTGGAATAAACACCAGGTTGAATGCAGCCGCCGCGAGAGTGATGCGTTCCCATGTCCAATAACGATGGCTCATCAGAGCCGCATATAGGATCACAAGGGCGATCAGAACTGCCATCCACGGAGGCACTCCGAAAAAACCCAGGCCCGCGCGTATAGCAATGAATTCGGTGATCAGGGTCAGAAAGTTTCCAATGGCCAAATCAATCATTGAGAACCAGCCCCAGAACGGTCCGAAGCGTTCAAAAATCAGCTCTGCATGTCCCCTGTGGGTCGCGGCGCCGAGGCGCACAGTCATCTCCTGGACCACAATCGCCATGCAAAACGTCAGCACAACGAAGGGAAGGAAAAATCCGATGCCAAACTTGGCTCCCGTGGCCGCATAAGAGAGCATGCTGGGCCCGTCGTTCTCGCCCAGCATCACCAGAACGCCCGGTCCGACGAGCAGCCACAGCAAGCGCGCATTGGATGAAAAACCACGCCGCGCCCGCGCCGCCGAGACACGAACGCGATCATGCGCCCGATCCACGTCCTCGTGCGTGATTACGACGGTCTCGGCCGCGTTGGCGACACGGACGGTCTCTGGCAGCTGTGAATCTACACTCATGGGGAAATCAATTAGCCTGAGTATACATTAGGGGGTAAACTACGGTTAAGAATGTCAGAAACGAATCGGTTTACTATGATTTGGATCGCCCGGCGACCTGCCGAACTGACCCGCCGGTCACCCAAACTTTTTCAGCCGCGGAATGGCCGAGCGCGACCGTTCCAGCATCGGTCGCCAAGGTCAATGTTTGATCGTAGTTCCGTCCCGCCACATGCACTCGCGCACCCGGACGAATACCGCGCCCTTCGAGAAATTCCAGCAGGTGCCGGTCTCTCTCGTAAATGCCACTGACGACGTAGTCATTCTCAGCTTCGGCGTTAGCGAGCAGCACCAACCCCCGTCGACGCCGGCTGCCCGGGCTCTCGAGTTCGCTTAAATTGCCGTGCGGGCAGGCTCCCCCGCGACCCAACTTGGCCAGCAGTCGGGCTTCAAAGTCCGGCGAAACCGCGTGTTCCAACCGCTCGGCCTCATCGTGTACCCGGTACCACTCCATCCCAAAGATTTCCGACAACATCCGTTCGATAAGATGATGGCGAAGTGTAAGCCGGCGCGCAATCTTGCGCCCCGCCGCGGTCAGTCCGACGTGCCCGTCACTCTGCACGCGCACCAGTCCGTCTTTTTTCAAGCGGCGAAGAGCCATGGTAACCGCAGGCGCCGATACCGATAGCCAGTGAGCGAGGGTCGCCGAAATAACAGTCTCGCCCTCGCTCTCCGCGGCAAGAATTGCCTTCAGATAATCTTCTTTGGAAACTGTGATCACTGGGAGAGATTATACGACTTAAGCATAGTTAACCGTGTTGTCAACTGAACGAACAGCTCTGTCGCTGGCAATACAGCGAGCCGCCAAAGGAACGCAGCTGGGTCTCGTGGGAACTGGACCGCAATTACTAAGCTGGCGAGCTAACGTTGCCGGAATCATCCGCCGCCATTAGAATTGAAACCACAACCGTTTGCCTGTAGGCCCGTAGCTCAGTCTGGTTAGAGCGCTTCCTTGACACGGAAGAGGTCGATGGTTCGAGTCCATTCGGGCCTACCACTTTTCTTACAAATCCTACTGTGGGTGGATTTCTGTGCCCTTTCTGTTTGGCTGGTGATACAACCGCTGGCATCCTCCGCGCCCCAAACCGGGCCCAGCAGTTAGTCGTGGGCATTTTCTTGCTCTCATTTACAGGAACGACCGGATAGAGCCTTCCAAAACATAGGTGTACCGTGCATACAGTAGATGTAGGCAAAGCCTGCCTTTTGGAGCTAACAATATGGCACAACCCCTAGAAAAAACGGACCCTGTTGGCCCGCCCCGCGCTCCTGCCAAAGTTGTGCCCCTGACAGCAGCATCCTCTAGTAGCCCATACGAGACGCAGTTCCAATCAACCAGCAGAACCGAAAGTTGGGAAGAACAAGTAGGCCAAGCGGTTGCGAGCGCGGTGCGGTCGCTGGGTCCCGTGCTTGATCAGGCGCGCCTTGTGGCTGGCGACGCTTGCAGTCACGCTCTTGGCCAATCCATCGACTTTGCCAACCGTGTGCGGAATCGGACACAGCAGATCAAACAGGAACATCCCTTGGAACTCTTATGTGGAATTACGGCTGGGGCGTTTGTGCTGGGCATGGCTGTAAGGATTTGGAGGTCGAAGTCATCATGAATACCGACGTGAATAATGGCCGCAGTATAGCCGCTACCTTGGCGGAAATGAAAATCGAGCTGCTGGATTTTCTGGATACGAGAATCGAACTGCTGAAAACCGAACTTCAGGAGAAGCTGAAAATCCTCAAGTCCGCCGCTCCGCTCGGCGCCTTGGGAGCATTGCTACTGGGAACGGCCTACCTGTTATGCACTTTGGCGTTGGTAAGTTTGGTGGTAGTGGCGTTTCAGGGCAATCCTTATCGCTGGTTCTTTGCCTTCTTGATCGTTGGATTCGCTTGGGCTGTGTTCGGCGGCATCGCTGTTTACTTTGCCAAGCGTGAACTGAAAATGAATACATTACTGCCGCAAAAAACTATTGAAGTGCTCAAGGGCGACAAAATCTGGATTGAAGCTGAGGTAAGAAACCACGTATGAACACACAACCGGTTGAAAATTTGGAATCGCGTGCTCTCGAACAGCGGAATCGGCTTCACACGACCGCGATGGAGTTGAGGTCGGAAGTCGAGGCGAAGATTAATGCTACTCGCGAGAAGCTTGATATCTCACGGAATGCGCGTCAGCATATGTTGGGAGCGTCCGTCGTCCTGGGGTTGGTAGGTCTGCTCTGTGGTTACAGTTTTGCTGGGATGTTCACTCGGAATTAAAACCCTGACTAATCAGGAAAAGAAGTTTGGCCTTACGGCAGTGGCAATTGTGGCCAACCTCATATTTTGATCACGCACATCTGATCTCATTCACGAGCCCAAGCGATTAGGCGATAACATCAACTACGTGGAGCGCTCGATTGCCGACTATGTCCGTGCTTTCCTGCAAAGAGGCTCGGAGACTGCCTACGTGCAGCGCCGCGGATACCGGACGGTGCGCTGGTCGTATCAGCAGGTCGCTGGCGCGGCTTTTCAATTTGCCCGGGAGTTGGATGCGCGAGCGATTGCCAAGGGCGACCGCATACTGCTATGGGGCCCCAATTCGGCAGAGTGGGTAACAGTCTTCCTCGGATGCGCCTTGCGCGGAGTAGTCGTCGTCCCCATGGACGATGTTGCCACGAGCGATTTTGCAATGCGCGTGTATCAGCAAGTTGGCGCGAAGTTGATGGTGTGTTCGCAGGCACATTTGCAGCAGGATATTCCCAGCCTCACGCTCGATGGCTTGCCCCAAGCGCTGGCAGCGCACTCCTCAAGCGGGTATGCCCGCCACCGAAATTAGACTCGCGGACCCGATCGAGATCGTATTCACCTCCGGGACCACCGCCGAGCCCAAGGGAGTCGTGATTACGCATGGCAATGTGCTTGCAAATATTGCACCGCTGGAAGCCGAGATTCGAAAATATCTCAAGTACGAACGGTGGGTGCATCCGGTTCGATTTCTAAATCTGTTGCCGCTCAGCCACGTCTTTGGGCAGTTTCTGGGAATTTTCCTGCCGCACTTGATGGGCGGTACGGTGATTTTTCACGACACATTCAAACCCGCGGAAATAATCGGAACTATTCGCAGGCACCGTGTTTCTGTCTTAGTCGCGGTGCCGCGGGTGTTGCAATCGCTTAAAGAAAAGATCGAACGTGATCTCAAAGATGAAGGCGGGGCCGAACGATTTCGGGAATTGTTTCGGACTTCGGAGAGCAAACACTTCCTGCACCGCTGGTGGATTTTCCGGCGCATCCGTCGTCAGTTCGGATGGAAATTCTGGGCATTCATCTCCGGCGGCGCTGCTCTTGATCGCGATACCGAAGAATTCTGGGGGCGCCTCGGATACGCCGCCATTCAAGGCTACGGCCTCACCGAGACTACTTCGCTGATAAGCGTGAACCACCCTTTTCGTCTGGGCAAAGGATCAATTGGAAAAGTTCTCACCGGACGCGAAATCAAACTCGCGCCAGACGGAGAAATTCTGGTGCGCGGCGGCGGAGTGGCCGCCGGCTACTGGCAGGGAACAGAACTTCATCCTGTTGCTACCGAGGACGGCTGGTATCGCACTGGCGACGTCGGCGAACTCGACTCCACGGGAAACCTTTACTTCAAAGGGCGAAAGAAAGATGTCATCGTCACTCCGGCGGGTATGAACGTCTATCCCGATGATCTGGAAGCCGCTCTCCGGCGCCAACCCGAGGTGAAAGATGCTGTAGTGGTCGCATTGCCGCGCAACGGTAACGCTGAACCTTGCGCCGCGCTCATTCTACGCGATAGCGCAACCAATCCCGAGCCTGTCGTACATCGTGCCAACGGATCGTTGGCTGAATATCAACGCATGAACAATTGGGTTGTTTGGCCCGAGGAAGACTTTCCTCGCACTTCCACCCAGAAACCGTTGCGAAGTGAAATCCAAAAAGCGGTGCGAGCGCATTTGTCCCAGGAACCTTCGAATCCTATGACTTCAAGTCCGCTCGCGGACTTGATCGGACGAATCACAGGCCGAACGCCAGCGCGACTTTCGTCGCAGGCGAATCTCGAATCCGAATTGAATCTCAGCTCGCTTGATCGAGTGGAATTGCTGAGCGCACTCGAAGATCGCTATCAAATCGATCTCAGCGAAACCCGGTTCACCAATGTGACTACGGTTGGCGAACTGGAACAGATGTTGCATGGCAAGCCTCCGCAACGCACGCCATATCATTATCCGCGTTGGGTACAGCGTTGGCCGTTCACCTGGATCCGTCTTGCCGTGCACTATTTGTTGCTGCGACCGGCTGTATTTCTTTTGGGCTGGCCGCGCGTGGAAGGCCGGCAGAATTTACGAGGAGTGAATGGGCCGGTGCTTGTGGTCTGCAATCACATCGGAGACGTCGATCCTGGCTTCGTACTGACCGCGCTGCCGCCGCGTCTACGCCATAAGCTGGCGATCGCCACTGGAGGCGAGGCGCTGGAAATATTGCGCACTCCACCAGCAAACCGAGGGAAATTGGGAAGAGCCTATGATCGCGTGAAGTGGACTCTGGGAGTGTCGTTGCTAAATCTTTTTCCCTTGCCGCGCGAAGGCGGACTTCGTGAGAGCTTCGCCTACGCCGGCGAATCCGTCGATCGTGGCTATAGCATCCTCGTGTTCCCCGAAGGCCGCCACACTACCGACGGGAAAATGCTTCCCTTCCGCACTGGGATCGGCCTGTTGGCGAACAATCTGCGAATCCCAATAATTCCTATGCGCATCGATGGGCTCTTCGAATTGAAGCAAGCAGGAAAAAAGTTTGCTCGGCCAGGACAAATCAAAGTAAAGATCGGCGCCCCGGTTGAATTGGCGGACCATGATCCCGAGGAGATTGCGAAAGAGCTGCAAAGGAAAGTGGAAAACCTGTGAGGTTCACCCGTCGTCTCATCTCGAATGCGACACTAACGTAACCGGCGATGTTGAAGGCGCTGTGTTAATTATCGAGTGTGAAAACTTCAACGGGAGCCGGAGTGTGCCTCATATGTAAGGCTCCACTCCTTTTTGGTCAACCGACTTGCTCGCATTGTGGCTATAAACAGACGGCCCGCCCCCGCCAGGCTCCTACTGGCTCTTTGCAAGTGTGGACCGTCGCAATCGTGCTGTTACTCGCCAGCGTTTCCGCGGTCGCAGTTTTTGTCTACCTGAACATTGCGCTCGTCGAGTCGGACGCCTACAAAGACTCGTTAAAGATTGCATTGTCTTCGCCTGAGGTCCAAAGTGCGATTGGCGGCCGCATTCGAATTAAACAGCCAGTGTTCGGCTACACCCTGCCTCTGAGGCATTCGCAATTCGCAGAGTGGTCGGTGGTCCTCACCGGACAGCGCGGCACCGGCCATCTGTATGGAGTGGCCAATAAGGTCAATGGGGACTGGAATTTTTCCCGGCTGGCGTTCCATCCAAACAACACAAAAGAAAAAATCGAGCTTACTCCGGTTCGTCGATTGCGACTTCCATCGGTACCGGCCAAGCATGTTTATTTTGTGCCCATCGGTCTCGATGACGGTGAAACGCTCGACTGGGCGCCAGCTTACTACCGGGCCAGACTAGGAATAGACGTCGCTGTGCTCCCGCCACTTCCCTTGGATCCCAAGCTTGTTGATCCGGAACGGAATCAACTGAACTCAGACAAGTGCTTTGATTTTATGAAACAGCAGCACCCGGAGATTGCGCGTGATCCCTCCTCTCTCTTAATAGCTGTAACTTCTGCTGACCTTTACATTCCTGATCTCGAATCGAGTTACGTGGAAAACTCGCGCAGGGACAGCCGCTATGCCATCATTTCGTCCGCGCGATTGCAGCCTTCGTTGCTGGGGCTGTGGAATCCTGAATGGTTAAATTCGCGCGTGCAAAAACTCCTGACCAAAAATATCGGCCTCCTCTATTTCGATTTGCCAATGAGTGCCGACTACACCAGCTTGTTAAGCAGCGGAGTCCTCTCGGGTACTCAAATTGATGAAATGGCCGGCGACATCATCGGTGCCGAGGGGCGATGGGATCCGCTCCTCCAGACTGGGGGACCATCAGTCACGATTTACGATATTTCCGGAAAAACCATGCTGTGGAGGATGGCCTACTCAGGTGCTGCGCCGGCGGATACAAATTCGCACACCTTCTGCGCTTCCCTGACCAACGGACTCCTCGTTGAGCGCACGACCGATTTTGTTTTTGAAGATGATCCTGCGATGCAATTCTCCCGCATTGATCGAAACCAGGATGATCTCTCTCGCGCCTTCGGAGTTGGGGGCTCAAATTCATTCGATATTTTTCTCGGAGGAGAGATGGGTGTCGCCGTCGATCTGATCATGGAAGACGGAGCCCGGACCCACTTTGTTCACCAGCAGCCAAACGCAACTCAGACCGGGGATACTTATTTGGCCGTCCGCGACGGCGTGGACCGCTTTGTTCGTGCCCAAGCCGTCTTCGCTGGAGATTCCTGGAATGTCAAAACCACCGATGGTTGGACGTACATTTTTCCATACCGACCGCGAGCTCTACCGCAGAATGTTACCGTTTTGACAGGCTTCCTCGATCCCCAAGGACACAAATACGAGATGGAGCGCGACAGCTTTGGCGCCCTTATGGACATTGCAAGTCCCTCCGGCAACTGGCTTCATTTCGAGAATGATTCGCAGCATCGGATTCGCAAAATCACTTCTTCGGCGGGTCGGAGTGTGCAATACGAGTACGATTCCGGCGGGCGGATGTTCCGCGCCACCGATTCAGACGGACACGTAGACTCGTATACGTATGACGAAAAGGGGCAGCTGCTGACAACCGCTCACGGAACCGAAAAACCAATTTTGACCAACGAGTATTTCAGCGACGGTTACATCAAAAGTCAGGTTATGGCCGACGGGCGAAGGTTTCGATACGCATACTTTCTCGGGGAACGCAACGTTATTCTGGAAAATCAAATTACCGACCCTAATGGACTAGAGACCTATATTAAATATGTGCGCGGAGGCTACCTTCAGTGGCTGCCGACCAATGTCCCACACTAGGACTGCAATCCGACAGCGGCTTGGTGCCCCTCGCTAACGCAATGATGGCTCCAATGTTCGCGTTCAGTAAGCAGAGCTCAGGATCAAAGTCGCGTCGCTGGCAGCACTGCTGAAAGGTCGCCCATCTCCTCATGTCCAACTTTACATGCACACCCGCCCCTTGAAAAAAAAGCAAGGACCCGGGCACTCGGCGTACAATTCTGCGGTTAGTGACTTCAAGAGATCTCGGTTCAAACCGATGGAGGATACCTCATGAAGAGACTTTTTCTTGCTGCATCGCTGATATTACTGTTCGCGCCGGTGTTGATGCTGGCCCAGAACGGCTTCGATGGAACGTGGAAGATTGACATGAACAGCGCGCAATTTCCCAAGAAGCCGGATGTCTACCTGCTGCAAAATGGTATGTACGAATGCAAGACATGCGTTCCGCCGGTCAAGATTAAAGCGGACGGGACGGACCAGACGGTTACAGGACACCCGTATTACGACACTGCCGCGATCAAGGTCGTCAGCGACCACCAGATCGAGGAAACCGACAAGAAGAATGGCAAGACGGTCGCGACGTCGACGACGACAGTCGCGCCGGACGGCAACACGCTGACCTTCGAATACACCGACAGCAGTAACAGCAACGCCGAGCCAGTTACCGGCAAGGGTGAGGAAACCCGCGTAGACAAAGGCCCTGCCGGTTCGAATGCTATTTCTGGTTCCTGGCGAATCTCAAAATTCGATACCGTGTCCGACAACGGAATTACATTTACGTACAAAGTTAACGGGAACGAATTGACCATGACCTCGCCAACCGGACAATCTTATACGGCGAAACTGGATGGCACGAACGCACCCTACAAAGGCGATCCGGGAACCGATGGCGTTTCAGTGAAAATGATGGGCAAGGATACTCTGGTAGAAACCGACAAGCGCGGCGATAAGGTAATTAGCGTTTCGAAAATGACGCTCGCGCCCGACGGTAAGACCGCACAAATGGTATTTGAAGACAAGTTGCACGGAACCACCACTCAAGCTAACGCGGTCAAGCAGTAGATTTCCCCGATTAGGCTTTCCCACGCCGGCGCCTGTAATTGTTGGGTGTCGGCGTTTTTCTTTGTTGAAGCAATATTCGCTTCTCTTCGCGCATATCAAATAGCGCACCGGCCTCGGCTTAGTTATAATTCGGAGCCATGAAACACAAACGACTGTTCATTGCTGCGGTATCGTTCGCCACCGCTTTCTGCTCGCTCACCAGCGCAGCCAAAACCGTGGTTGAGATGAAAGATGCCCAAGGCAAGAGCGTGGGCACGATTACATTGTCAGAAAGTAAAAGCGGCGCCAAGGAAGCAGGAGTGGTTCTCGATATAAAACTGCACGATCTGCCAGCGGGCACGCATGGCATCCACTTCCATCAGAACGCCAAGTGCGATGGTCCCGACTTCAAGTCCGCGGGACCGCACTTCAATCCCGATGGAAAAAAGCACGGCCTGCAAAATCCCGAAGGCCATCATGCTGGCGATATGATGAACCTCACCGTCAACAAAGACGGCAAAGCCAGCATGAAACTCACTGACGCTGACGTCAATCTGGGAGACGCGAGCGATAGCCATTCGCTCTTCAGCAATGGTGGAACGGCCATCATCATTCATGCCAAAGAGGATGACATGAAGACTGATCCATCAGGAAACTCGGGCGATCGCATTGCCTGCGGAGTAGTAACGAAGTAGTTGAACTTTAGTAGCGCCGGCATCTTGCCGGCTGTCGCGAGGGCATCCTGCCCTGGCAGACTCAAAGCAGCCTAGTGGCTTGGGCCTGCTGCCGGCGTCTTAGCCGGAGCTATCTCAACCCGAACCGCTGGGGCGTTCTCTTGCTTTCGAGTGTCAACTGACACGACTCCAAGCTCCCCATTCGAATCCAGCGACCGAACCGTCTGCGTCTCGCGAGTTGCACCGCCAGTTCCGGGTCGGACAATATCGATTGCCTGCTCCGTAACCAGCAAGCCATCGCTTGGTTGCCCTGGATTTCGTTGCTCGATCCGCTGATCAGTAGATTGCACACCATCGTCGCTCTTACGATGAACCGTTGTCACCCGCTGCTCCAACCGCAAGCCGTCCATCGGAGATCCGGGATCGCTCGCATAGGTTTCCACCGTACCACGTTTTTCTCCGGCGCCATTCTGCGATTCCTTACTCACCGTCCGCTCCACCACCGATAGGTTCCCGTCGGTCCCCGGGCGCAGCACGCTCTCTTGTTTTGTGCGATTCTTCCCGTCTTCCTTAATCGTTCCTTCTCTGACTTCGTTCACTTGCCAGTTGCCATTGGAGTCAGGCAACAAAGTAGATTTGCGAAACTCCACATTGTGCTCGCTGGTCTTGGTTTCACGCTCGGTGGTTTGCATCGATGCAGTTAAACCGCCATTCGACGATGGCGTGAGCAGCGTGCTCTTTGTCTCCTGCACAGTAGGACTGATTTGGCGAACGTCCTGAACTTCCCGCTGAACCAACTGCAAAGAACCATTAGCGTCGGGATCGGAGGTCGAGCGCGTGACCTTGACCTCACCTCCGGGCAAACTGTGCTTCTCCTCCTCTGTCACCTGGACCAGCGTTTTGCGGCCATCGGAATCTCTCCCAAAGCTGCGCTCAATGGTCCGCACCGTATTCGCATCAACCTTGACCGTTTCCTTCTGCACGTCCAAGTAGGGCGAATAGTGCCCGTCAGTTCCCATCGCCTGAACACTTTGATTGTCGACGGTGCGTCCGCCAGCCTGGGTGTGGCTTTCGGAAGTCCTCGTCGGATTTAAATTACTAGGCAGTTGCTGCTGAGTGGTGGCCGTCCAGGATTGCTTTGAGTCATCGCTGGACGTGCCAACCCCGCTCTGCGCCTGTCCAAATGCAAACCCTGAAGGAAGGCAAACGATGAGAGAAAACAAAAGGCTTTTGAACAGCCAGCAGAAACGAGATTGAAAATCAAATTTCATGAAATCTCACGCGTCGAGCATGCCAGCAATTGGCAGAACCAGCCTGCGTAATGTCAGAATAGCCCTAAACGCTGAACCGTTTCTAGTCGTGCGATGTAAACTGTGAGGACCAGCACGAAAGCTATTACTACGGAGAGGTGGCCGAGCGGTTGATGGCACCGGTCTTGAAAACCGGCATACCCGAAAGGGTATCGAGGGTTCGAATCCCTCCCTCTCCGCCAGACCTTTGATTTCTGCTATTTACGGTACATGACTACTAACTGACTGCCAAATTCCGATCATTTGCCTCCGCGCGGTATTAGTCACTGGAGGCAATATGGCAGTCACACTCTATCGGCAGGTTGGCAAAGGCAAAGCCCGGCGTTGTCAAAAGGTGCCGCTCCGGGCCCGTATTTGCTGCGATACTCGCTCGCGATGCAGCCATTCGATGTGATGACGGCTGGGCAGTAGCGCATCGGGCCTCAGTGGCCACGTATTCGGTGAGATTGACTTTGATTTTTCGCAACGGCCTCCTCCACTGGTATGAGTGTGTGGTAGGAGCCCTTGCAACTGCTAGATAACAAAAGTAATGGCGGAGAGGGAGGGATTCGAACCCTCGATACAGGTGTTAGCCCGTATAACGGTTTAGCAAACCGCCGCCTTCGGCCACTCGGCCACCTCTCCGGCGGGCAGAAATAATTGGTTGACGACTCCGCATTAGTCTACCACTTCTCAATCGGGTTCAGATCCCTTGCCTTCGACACGTGCTCAGCCGTAGAGACGTTGCTGGCGACTGTCTCTACGGCGATAGTTGCTAAAGCGATCCTGCGGTCTAACTGGCGGCCGCTGCGATGGCGGCCGCTGTGGTAGCCTCGTGCCGGCCTTCCGGGTTACAATTTACCAAACATGTCGGCCTGACAAATTACCTGAACATCACTGAGTTGCAAGATACAGCTCAGCCCGTGGAATCTTTATGCGAAAACTTCTCTCCTCTTTAATATTTGTTTCTATTGCTTGCCTGCCAATCTCTCTTCACGCCGATGACGTTATCGAAGAGATTATCGCCCGCGTGAACAACCAGATCATCACTCGCAGCGAGTTCCTGCACAGCAAAGACGAACTCAGGAAAGAAGCGCTGCAACAGGATCCCGTGAATGCAGACAAACTGGTCGCCGAACGTGATAAAGACGTGCTGCGCGATCTGATCGATCAGGAACTGCTGCTGGGGAAGGGCAAAGACCTTGGTATTACGGCCGACACCGAAGTCATAAAAAAGCTCGACGAAATGCGCAAGGACATGAAGCTCGACAGCATGGAAGAACTGGAAAAAGCGGCGCAATCGCAGGGCATCTCATTCGAGGATTTCAAGCAGAACCTGCGCAACCAAATCATCACCCAGCAAGTCATCGGTAAAGAAGTTGGCTCCAGGCTGGTCATCAATAAAGATGACGAGAAAAAATTTTATGAGGAACATAAGAGCCGAACTGGAGCAGCCGGAGTCGGTGCGCTTGAGCGAGATTCTGGTTTCAACCGAAGCCAAGCCGAATGATTCCGGTGACCAAGCCAAGCGTGATGAAGCCGCACAGGCCAAGGCTGATGACCTGCTTGCCCAGATTCGCAAAGGCGCCAAATTCGAAGACGTGGCCAAGAAAAGTTCGGACGGGCCAACGTCCGCACAGGGCGGCGATCTCGGCGACTTCAAACGCGGCACGCTGGCCAAGGAAATCGAAGCAAAAACCTTCGCCATGAAAGCGAATGATGTGTCGGACGTAATTCATACCAAGCAAGGTTTCATCATTCTGAAAGTCACTGCGCATCGCAGCGCGGGCATTCCGCCGCTGAGCGAGATCGAGCCGCGAATTCAGGACGCGCTGTACATGAAAAGGTTGCAGCCGGCGCTGCGGGAATATCTCACCAAGCTGCGCGAGGATGCGTACATTAAAGTTTATGCCGGCTATGTAGATACTGGCGCGAGCCCAAACCAGACGGAACCTGTGGAAACGGCGACCAAAGAGCCTAACGCCAAGGAACTCAAAAAGAAGAAAAAGTTGGGGCTGTTTTAGGTTAAGCTTGGCCTGAACCTGAGGAACGCATTTCCCGGTTAGGCGCCCATTGCGGACAGCAATCATGCGTCTCTGATTCCAGGCTAACACCAATGAAGGAATTCTTTTTATCCGATTGCTGCCACCACGAAAACAAACTCATCACTTCGACTTTCGTGGTCGTTTCCAAGCAAGTGAAGCCGAAGAAGACCGGAGAGCCTTATCTGGCGCTTATTCTGGGTGATCGCACCGGCCAGCTCGACGCCAAGATGTGGGACAACGTCGAGGACGCAATCGACGCCTTCGAGCAAGACGATTTCGTAAAAGTCAAAGGCCTGCTCAATAAATATAAGAACCGCTTCCAGATCACCGTTCACAAACTTCGCCGTTTGGGCGATTCGGAAATTGATTTCTCCGATTATTTGCCGAAGACCACCAAAGACGTCGGCGAGCAATGGCAAACACTGGCGGCGTTCGTCGCTACGTTTCGCGATCCCAATCTCAAGTCGCTGGTCGAAGCCTTCATGGCTGATCCGGAAATTGCGGAAGCCTATCGCAACGCGCCCGCGGCCAAAACTTTGCATCACGCTTATATTGGCGGATTGCTGGATCACGTGGTTTCGCTTTTCCGTTCGTGCGATCTTCTATGCCAGAATTATCCGCAGATTAATCGTGACCTGCTGCTTACCGGCGCGTTTCTGCATGACATCGGGAAAATTCACGAGCTCACTTATAACCGCTCCTTTTCTTACACCACGCGCGGCCAGTTGCTGGGGCACATGATTATCGAATTGGAAATGCTGCAAGCCAAACTTGCGCATTTGCCCGACTTTCCCACTGAGCTGAAAGTCCTGGTGGAGCACCTTATTATTAGCCATCACGGGGAATATGAATTTGGCTCGCCAAAGCTGCCCATGTTTCCCGAAGCGCTGATGCTGCATTATCTGGACAACCTCGACTCCAAGATGGAAAGCATGCGCGCGCACTTCGAACGCGAAGCGGCATCCGTGGGGCCGTGGACCGGCTACAACTCATCTTTGAGCCGTCCGCTGTTGAACTCGGCAAAATTTCTGGAGAAGAAAGCTGTGGCCGCGGCTGCCAGTTCAAACGCCGGCGCGTCATCACCGGAATCGCAGGCATTGAAAGTGGATAATGCGGCAGAACCAGTGGAATCTCCGCTCGCCGAGACTACGTCCGACGAGACACCGGTGGCCACGCACCCGGACAAGTTTTGAAATCGACGCAGATTATCTTTATTTAGAGTGCCGGATTTGAGTGCGAAGTGCCGGGCTTCAACAGTGCCAGAGATCGTACTCGCAAATTTTTTTTGCCCAGGCGTGACAAACTCCACTAAACTTCGCTTGATGACTCACCCTATGGAGGAATTATGAGATCCCGCGTAACGGTAATTGCTCTTGGACTTTTTCTTTCGCTGATGCTTGTCGCTTGCAGCAAAAAGCAAGACCAAACCGCCGATAACACAGCGAATCCGGCGCAGTCGACTTCGACCTCGACACAGCCCGCGCAGACTCAGCCTGCGCCGGCCCAGCCCGCGCCCGCTGCGCCTGCGCCTCCGCCGCCAATTGTCGTTCCCGCAGGCACGACCGTTACCGTGCGTCTGGCGCAGTCTGTCGGATCCAAAATCAGTCAGGCCGGACAGAGCTTCTCCGGGACCGTCGCTGATCCCGTCGTGGTTGGAGGCAGAACAGCGATTCCCGCTGGCGCTAAGGTCAGTGGAATAGTGGTCGATGCCAAGCCTCTCGGCCGTTTCGCTGGCGGCGCAAGTTTGTCCTTGCGGCTGAACTCAGTCGATATCCATGGCAACGATGTACCGATCAAAACTTCTTCGGTGACGCAAGTGGAGAAAGGCAAAGGCAAGCGCACGGCTGTGCTTGCTGGCGGCGGTGCCGCTGTCGGCGCACTGATTGGCGGATTGGCTGGCGGAGGCAAAGGCGCTGGCATTGGCGCGCTCGCCGGCGGCGGCGCGGGTACGGGTGGCGCGGCGTTCACTGGCAACAAAGACATCGTTCTTCCGGCCGAGTCTGCGCTCACCTTTACCCTGTCGCAGCCCCTGGAAGTTCAGCAGCAATGATCTTTAATTGTCTGCTCCGCGAGCCATTCGGTGAACGATGCTCGACCTGACTCGCTTCAAGGTTCTAACCTTCGACTGCTATGGCACTATGATCGATTGGGAGAGCGGAATCTTTTCCGCGCTGCGCCCAATCCTCGCCGCGCATGACAAGATGCTGTCAGATTCCGCGCTCCTGGCCTTATATGCCGAACTCGAACTCGCAGCTGAGCAGGGAGAATATCTGCGCTACCGCGACGTCTTGCAGTCGGTAGTACGCGGCTTCGGCCAGCGTCTCGGCTTCTCTCCCACCGATGCAGAAGTTCGTTCACTGCCGGAATCGGTGGCTGCTTGGCAGCCATTTCCTGATACGGTGGAAGCCCTGCGCAAACTAAAGGGACGCTATCAGCTCGCGGTGATGTCGAATATAGATGACGACCTTTTCGCCGCCACAGCGTCTAAACTCGAAGTCGCATTCAGTAATGTAATCACTGCCCAACAAGCCGGCTGCTACAAACCGTGCATGAATATATTCAAACTGGCTGAACAACGCATCGGCGTGAATCACGACCAATGGCTGCACGTCGGTCAAAGCATCTATCACGATGTGATTCCCGCACAGTCATTAGGTCTGGCGACAGTCTGGGTAAACCGCCGCTCGCCTCGTCCCGGCGCAGGCGCCGCCAAAGCCGCCACGGCCACGCCTGACCTTGAAGTTCCTGACTTGCAGACGTTGGCAAAGCTGGCTACAGTTTGACCGATAAATTCGAGGAGATCAGAATGCGTTTTCTTATCGCGAATTTTATTTTGATGTGCGCGCTGTTTTCGCCCGCTCTGGCTCAGCAGACAGATTCTTCCAATCAGGCCAACCAGAAAAAGCCGCCAGCGGCGAAAAACGAAAAGAAACCTGACAACGCCGCCAGGCCAGCCGAAACTCCCGCGCCGGAAGAGCATAAACCGGACGCTGCCAAAGACGCCTCCACCGACAAAGAAGAACACTACGACGTCAGCGAAGTGCCTCCTGTGGTCACTCATCACCAGATCACGGTCGATGGCAAGCTGCTGAAATATACGGCAACCGCCGGACGCCTCCCCATCAAGCGCGAAGACGGCAAGATCGAGGCCGAAATGTTTTTCGTGGCCTACGCCCTCGAGGGTCAGCAGGCCAACCAGCGCCCGCTGACATTTGCCTTCAACGGCGGCCCAGGCTCGGCATCGATATGGCTGCACATGGGCGCGCTCGGCCCCAAACGGGTCGTGCTGCAACCCGACGGCTTCATGCCCGCCGCGCCTTACCGCATCGCCGACAATCCCTACACGCTGCTCGACAAGAGTGACCTCGTGCTGGTCGATGCCATTGGCACCGGTTTCAGCCGCGCCGCCGACGCCGAACTCATGAAAAAATTCTGGGGAGTGAAAGGCGATATCGAAGCTTTCTCTGAATTCATCCGTCTTTATCTCACGCGCAACGAGCGCTGGACCTCGCCGCTTTTCCTGCTGGGCGAAAGTTACGGAACCACGCGCGCCGCCGGCATTTCCGGCTATCTCGCCGACCGCGGCATCGCCTTCAATGGGATTACATTGGTTTCCACCGTGCTGAGTTTCGAAACCATCGCCGACAACAAAACCAACGACCTGCCTTTCGTCCTGCTTATCCCGTCGTTCACTACGATCGCAGGTTTCCACCACAAACTGCCGCAGGATTTGAGCTCAGACATGAACAAGGCGCGGGAAGAATCGGAGCAGTGGGCATCCCACGAATATGCGTCAGCACTGGCCAAAGGAGACGCCCTTACGCAGGATGAGCGGCAAAAAGTTATCGCGCAGATGGCGCGCTTTACCGGATTGAACCCGCAACTCATTGACAACGCCAATCTGCGCGTCAATGTGCAGGAGTTCACCCACAACCTGCTGCTCGATCAGAAGCTGCGCGTCGGCCGCTTGGATGGCCGCTTCACTGGCCCCGATCCCGAAGGCTTGCTCGACACTCCGTTCTACGATCCAACCCAGTCGGCGATTCTTCCGCCCTATACATCGGTCTTCAATAATTATGTGCGCAGCGAATTAGGCTACCAAACCGATATGCCGTACCGCGTGTTCGCCAGAAACGCAGGAGTCGAGCACTGGGATTGGGGCTCCGGCATCCAGGGCTTTCCCGACACGGCCAGCACATTGCGCGAGGCCATGGTAAAAAATCCGTATCTCAAGGTGTTGGTGATGGAAGGCTACTACGACCTGGCGACTCCATATTACGCCGCCAACTACACCATGGATCACTTGGACCTGGGAGGAAAATACCGGCAAAATATTTCCTTCGCCACTTACGACGCCGGACACATGGTGTACCTACCCACGGACTCGCTGAAAAAGATGAAGAACGATCAGGCCAGTTTCATGGCCAAGGCGGGAGCAACAGAGTAATGAAAGAAAAAAACGACGTCGGTCATTCCGAAGCCCCGCGTTGCTCTCCAGCGGGGCGAGGAATCCAGCGTGCACAACGAAAAGCAGGGAAGCTACGCCACTCTAAGAATCGCGCTGACCACGGTCCCATCTTCCTTGGACTCGATCTGCAAAGTTCCACCCAGTCGTCGCAGACGCTCGCGCATCCCGGCAAATCCAACCCCGCCGCGGTCCAGATCAATCAACTGCCGTTGTTTCTCCGCCGGAATCCCTTTGCCGTTATCCTGAACTTGAACGATCAAACGATCGCCTTCCTGAAAAACACGTATAGCAGCTACATCGCTCCCGGAATGACGATGAATGTTAGTCAGGCATTCCTGCACAATACGGAAAATGGCAATTTCCATCTCCCCCGGGAGCCTGCCTAAATCAGTTGGAATGTCCACATCTACTTTGATATTGCTGCGTTCCGAAAAGCCATCCACGTACCAGCGCAGCGCCGAAGCCAGTCCGGCAATATCGAGCAGCGGAGGATGCAGTAAATGCGAGATCGTACGAATCTCGCGCGAAACCTGTTCTACCAGCGCCACGTTGTCGGAAACCGCACCCGCCGCCCTCGCGTCCAGTTTGTGCGCCTGCGCTTGCACCAGCGAAATGTTCATGCCGATTGCCGCCAGCAATTGCCCGACGCTATCGTGAAGTTCGCGCGCGATGCGCCGGCGCTCCTCGTCTTGCAAGTTCTGCAAACGAGCCGCGAATTCCATGTGTTGCTTCTGCGATGTCAGGTCCGTCACCAGCACTCCGGTGGCCGACTTGTCGCGGGTCAGCACACTGAATGAAAAACTGGCAGAGATTACAGCTCCCGTCGGCCAGCCGCAATCCCATTTCGCCTTCGCTAAATCCGGTCTTCGCCTCACCCAGTAATTTCTGAAAAGAAGACTGATCAGCCGGCGCTAGAAAGTCCTGCAGGACGCTGCCCGTCACGGTTTCCCGCGGCACACCCAGCAGCCGCACCAGGCTGGGATTGCAGTAAACAATGCAGCCGCGAGCGTCGAGCATGGCCGCGCCCTGCTGCATTCTTTCCACCAGGCTACTGTACGGCAGGTCGGAACCTTCCAGCGTATAAACCCGGTGGCCTTCCGCTTCTTCAATGACGAACGCGTCGACCGCGCCATATTGGATGGCGCGTAAAGTCTGCTCCGCCTCTTCCAGCATTTGCGCACTACGAAGAATCTCCGGATTCTCGCTACTCATAATGACCTCATTTTGCCTGACGCAGCTGTAAACCCACCAGGGCACGTTCGGTGTCGCGAAGGTCGCCTACAATTTTCCGCAGCGGCTGAGGCAATTTCCGCACGAGTGTGGGGATGGCCAGGATCTGGTCGCCCACAGCCAATTGCGGATGCTTCACCAGATCGACAACCTCTATATTGTAGCGTCCCGGCAAATGTTCCTCGCATATTCTTTTGAGGTTGGCAAAAGCGGCCAGTGACCGCGGAGTCTGCCCCGCCACGTATAAACGAAGCTCCCATACATCGTTTGCCGGGATATCGTTTTTGTCGGCAATCTCCTGCAAACTGAGAGGCTCGGACGAAGTGCTCTTGCTTGATTTCGCCATTTTATCCTCTGCGTTTCCTGCTGGGTGATCCGTTTACAACATCGGCCTGCCGGCTGCGAGCCATGGCTTCGCGATTCTCGGCGCTGGTATCTTCCCGCAGAAGGTCCAGCCGCCCCGACGTTTCAGCCTCTTGTTCTTCCACTTCAAACTCCTTGCGCAGCGCCTCGATGCGCGCTTCCAGCGCTTCGCGCTTACGCGCCCGGTCGCGCTCCTTGCGCTCTGCGTCCTGCTGGCGAGCCAGAGCCACACTCTGCTCTCGCATCTCCTGCGACAGACGTGACGACCCGGTCAGCACCCCCTCTGGCCCAACATACACATCCAACAAATCGACCCCTTGAGGAGTGATCAGGAATTCGCGCAATTGATTCGAATGCGCCATGCCACGCGACTTGAGAACATACAAAGCCCGATTGCGTTCGCCGTTCAGTTCAATATCGCGCATGAAAAGCCAGCTATCCACAATCGACGAGATTTCGACGTTGGTTCTCTCCAGCGCCTCGCCTCCCGATGTCAGATTGGTTAAAAAGGCGGTTGCTCCTCGCTGCTTCAGAAAATCGATCAAGCGGATCAACATAATGTGCGCGTCGTGCAAGTTGCCCGCTTGTATCAGGCTGCCTACAGGATCAAGAACCACTACTTTGGGCTGAAAGTTCTGCACCATTCTGTGAATGATCGCCAGATGCATTTCCAGCCCGTAAAACGTCGCCCGGCTGGAATGAAATTGCAACAGTTTCTTCTTGCTCCACTGCTCCAGGTTCAAGCCAATGGATCGCATATTGCGGGTAAGCTGGCCCTGCGATTCTTCGAATGAAAAATAGAGGCAACGCTCGCCTCGCCGGCATGCCGCATCGACGAAGTGCGCAGCCAGGCTGGTTTTGCCCGTGCCAGCTGTCCCCGAAACTAAAATCGTGGAGCCCCGATAAAAACCTTCGCCGCCTAACATCGTATCCAGCCGCGGGACGCCGCTGGAAATCCGTTCGTCGCTCACTTCGTGTTGCAGCCCCAGGGACGTAACCGGCAGCACGCTGAAACCGTCTTCATCAATCAGGAAGGGATATTCGTTGGTGCCGTGCGCGGTGCCTCGGTATTTGACAATGCGCAGCCGGCGAGTTGAAACCTGATCCGTAACCCGATGGTCCAGCAGGATCACGCAATCGGAAACATATTCTTCCAGGCCGTGCCGGGTCAGCGCGCCTTCGCCGCGCTCAGCCGTGATAACCGCGGTCACGCCCTTGTCTTTAAGCCAACGGAAGAGGCGGCGCAATTCCGCTCGCAGAATGCCTTGATTCTGCAATCCGGCAAAAAGATTTTCGATGGTGTCGAGGACGACGCGTTTCGCTCCAATAGCGTCAATGGCCGCGCCCAGCCTGATGAACAGCCCTTCCAGATCATAGTCGCCGGTTTCGTCAATCTCGCTGCGCTCGATGCGAACGAAGTCAACGACTACCTTCTTGTCTTTGATTAATTCATCGAGATCAAAACCGAGAGAGCGAACGTTTTGGATTAGCTCGGGCGCAGTCTCCTCAAACGCCATGAACACGCCGGGCTCGTTGTATTCCGTCGCCCCGCGAATCATGAACTCCATGGCCAGCAGAGTCTTGCCGGCACCAGCGCTACCGCAGATCAGCGTCGGCCGAGCGCGTGGGAACCCGCCCTGTGTGATCTCGTCCAGTCCTTGAATGCCGGTGGATGCCTTGGGCAGGCTCCGCCTTTCCTTATTATTCGTTTGTACGGCCTTAATCATTTGCAGTTACCCAGCGAACCGGACTAGAGGTGGCGAACCAGCGAAAAATGTTATATCACACATGCTAGGCCGATTTCAGTCCCCCACCTTACCTTTCGTTATTGGCCTGCCTTAATGGAGTGCGTCTTCCTCTATTTGCCTCAACCGCTCGCTCTCTCTAGAATAGAACTTACCGTTTCCCGAGACAAAATATGATTCATTTTCCCGTTCCTGAGGCGCTCACTTTCGATGACGTGTTGCTGCTGCCCGCTCGCTCTGACGTGATTCCGACCCAGACCAATACGCAGACGCAGCTAACGCGCAATATCCGATTGAATATTCCGATCATCAGCGCAGCCATGGACACGGTTACCGAATCGCACATGGCCATTGCCATCGCGCAGCAGGGCGGGATCGGGATTATTCATCGCAACCTCTCGATCGAGCAACAAGCCAACGAAGTCGACAAAGTCAAGCGTTCGGAAAGCGGCATGATCGTCGATCCCGTGACCATGGCGCCCGAAGCAAAAGTTTCCGATGCGCTCGACGTCATGCGCCAGTACAAGATTTCGGGTGTGCCCATCACCAAGAACGGCAAGCTGGTAGGAATTCTGACCAATCGCGACCTGCGCTTCGAAACCCGATTCGACATTCCCATCAGCAAGGTCATGACCAAGGAAAACCTCATCACGGTTGCGGTGGGAACTACGCTCGAAGAAGCAGAAAAAATTCTGCACGAACACCGCGTCGAGAAGCTCTTGGTGGTCGACGACAAATACAATCTGAAGGGCCTGATCACCGTTAAAGATATCCAGAAAAAACTGAAATATCCCAACGCCGCCAAGGACTCGCATGGCAGGCTCCGCGCGGCCGCCGCCATCGGCGCTACCGGCGATTTTCTGGAGCGGGCTCAGGAGTTGGCAAATTGTAAAGTGGATTTGCTGGCGATCGATAGCGCCCACGGCCATTCCACGCGCGTGCTCGATGCTATCAAAGCAGTGAAATCCAAAGTGCCGCAAGTGGATTTAATTGTCGGGAACGTCGCGACTTTCGACGGTGCATGCGAACTGGCCCGGGCAGGTGCGGATGCCATAAAAGTTGGCATCGGCCCCGGATCGATCTGCACCACGCGCGTTGTAACCGGCGCAGGCGTGCCGCAGATTACTGCCATCGCCGAAGCTTATCGCGCCACCAAAGACGCGAACATCCCAGTCATCGCTGACGGCGGAATCAAATATTCAGGCGACATCACTAAAGCCTTGGCCGCAGGCGCAGCCGCCGTAATGATTGGATCTCTGTTCGCCGGAACCGACGAAAGTCCCGGCGAACTGATTCTCTATCAAGGCCGAACTTTCAAATCCTATCGCGGTATGGGATCGTTGGGCGCGATGGCCCAGGGCTCCAGCGAACGCTATTTCCAAAACACCGACGGCGACTCCTCAACGGCGATCGGCGAAGAATCCAACCGCCTGGCAAAACTCGTTCCCGAAGGCATCGAAGGCCGAGTCCCCTACCGCGGCTCCGTTTCCATGATCATCCACCAGATGGTTGGGGGATTGCGGTCTGGGATGGGCTACTGCGGGTGCGCGAGCATTCCCGAGTTGCTGCAGAAGACGCGCTTCGTGCGCATCAGCGGCGCTGGCTTACGGGAGAGTCATGTGCACGACGTGATGATTACCAGGGAAGCTCCCAACTATGCCGTCGAGTAAACCTTGCTCGATAATGACATTCTCTAGTGTTCATCCAGCGGGGTACGATCGCTCTTGACGTCCGATCGGAAAGAAATAGTCAAGACCTGGATCGCTGCGGGGCTGTGGATGCTGCTTATCGCGATCGAGTCCACCGACATGCTTTCAGCCGAGCACACGAGCAGGCTTTTGTATCCTTTACTCCATTATTTGATGGGGATGGATCTGGCCCGCTTCGCGGTGGTGCATCACTACATCAGGAAAGTCGGGCATTTTGTGGGCTACTTCACTTTGAGCTTTTTTCTGTTTCGCGCCTGGCGTGCCACGCTGCATTTGCCGTGGGCTCCGCGATGGGCGTTGCGCTGGGCGGCAATCGCTTTCACCATGTCCGCCATGGTGGCGAGCCTGGACGAATGGCATCAGACTTTTATTCCGTCGCGAACCGGCGTATTCAGCGATGTCGTCTTGGACAGTTGTGCGGCGTTGACCGCGCAGATTCTAATATTTCTCTTTCTGAATTGGAAACCACGGAGAATGATCGCTGCCGGGGATTGAGGACCCATGCATCGGATTGGCTCAGGAATAGTTTGAGCTCGACCTTGCGGACACCGTGGCTAGCACCATATATCGAACAGAACGAATATTTCTTGCCATACCTCTCATTGTCCCTCCTTGCCGACCTGATTAGGCGCTTTTTTGCGTTACGACGATTTTTCGCCAACCAAGATGGAGCACAAGTTGACTACTGACTCGCGGGATGGGACACGTATCCCTCGGTGCGCGGTCTCCCCATGCGCAGCTGCGATTTTTATTTCGTCGGAACCGAGAGGTCCTCGAGTGGAGTGCCTTTTTTAGCAACGTAGAAAGCCA
The DNA here is from genome assembly GCA_963716405.1 of uncultured Acidobacteriota bacterium. Lineage (GTDB taxonomy): Bacteria > Acidobacteriota > Terriglobia > Terriglobales > Acidobacteriaceae > JABDBE01. The sequence continues at coordinate 141,099 of CAVQTI010000004.1, forward strand.
ACGCCTTCGCAGGCGCGCTGCTGCTGGCGTTCTTGACGTTGTGGACTTCGCCAGCTACGGTGGTGAAGGCCTCGCCCGGTTTGAGGGTTACAGCGGCTTTGCCCTGAGCTTCAAACGTCACCGAGCCCTCTTGGATATACACAATTTCGTTGCCCGATTGCGTGTGCTTTCCGCTCTCTGCGCCCGGCGGAAGGATGCGCTCCACCAGGATCGCTTCCCATCCAGGCGCGCCCTTCAGTTCCGTTCGCTGCAGAACCGTGCCGCCCTTTAAACTGTCCTGCGCGCTCAACATCCGGCTACCCAACCCGCCCAGAACTACGATCACTGCCAATGCGACCCCAATCAAAAAGTTGATGCGCTTCATGAAGGCTCCTTTCAAAGCCAGCGAATACTACCACAAGTAGTACGCGGCTCAAATCCTGATCGGAGAACGAAGCGGTGAATACGCGCTGTCGATGAGTGTAATGGCGATGTTACGCCAACAGCCCTCACGTGAACCGGAAAGCATTGTGCTGGCGTAACCTAGACCACTGAAATGCCGAAAGCATACGATGGAGTGCGTATGTTTCGGCTCCATCTCTTCCTAGCGGCGGTCCTTCTCTTGGCTGTTGGAACATGCTGTAAGCGTTCGGAGCCTTCCACACCTCTTGTAATCCATGTGTGGCGTGACGCTTCGGCTCCTTTCGCTAAGAAACTGAGGCAGTCCGACCTGCAATTTGCTCTCACAAAGCCGCATCTGGTTAGCGGCAAGGGATTGATGGTCGCGACCAACGAAGGGAACTCGTTTGCGATGCTCCTTAAACGGTTCAGCGATAGCGCCCCGGAGATGCTGATTCTTGATTCCAAGACGGACGTGCCAGAAGAGCCTGCCATCCACAACCAACTGGGAAACGCTGAACTGGTGTGTGGTCATCACCCTGCGTTCATACCGACTTCTGTTTCGGGCGAACTGCGCCAAGCGTCTGAGATGTATTTGCGGTTTCTAGTTTCTCATTGCGACCCGGCACCAGCAGCTCGCTCTGCCGAGCCGAATGCACGATAGGTGGCGCAAACAGGCGATTACACGTTTTGAGAATTGGGGCTGTGGCAAATGAGTGTAACGGCGATATTTCAACAGTTGACGGGGCTCTAGCGGAAGTCTTTCCCTTCATCGCAGTCGAAAACGACGCTGATGACATGACGCGAGTCGTCGACGCTTATATCCGGCATCACCGTGAAATCAAGGTAGTGGCGCTCTGCATAGGCCCTGTGCATCTGATTCAGCCCTTGTCGAATCTTCATGACGCTAAAGATGTCGCCGGACGCCAACTTAAACATCGAGCGAAGTTCGTCGGCGGGAAAGACATGATTGTTCTTGAAGCCGATTTCGCCAGCGCGATACTGCGGCCCTGCGTCGATGTCGAATGTGATGATGAACTGATGGATCCCCCGCTTGTCCGACAGTTGTTCGGTGGAGGGCTTAACTGCCGCCTTGAAATAACCGTTGTCTTGAAGGCAGAGGACGTGTACACGTTCCGTGAGACCATCAGACCAGTCGGGGCCTTCGTACGTCTCTGATTTAAGGTCGGCAGCGCATTTAGTCAGGTTCACGTCGTTCAGCTGAGTGTCGCCTATAAACCGGACATCGGCGAGATGGATTCCGGTTGCCGTCTGAGCGGCGACAGACGTTGTAGCCAACACAAGCATCGCGCCAAGCAGGACATCCGGTCTCATGATCCGGATTGTAACGCCGTTTGGCTTGCCGAGCCATGACTGGCGAAACCAGGCCATTACACTCATTGAGAATTGCCGATCCTTCAGATCTTGTCCGGAAAATGGACAACCAGCAAGTATGTTCGGTCCCGTGCTGGGTACGCCGCTTATTGCACCGCGCCCACTGAGTCCTCGCGACGCCATATTGATAGTCCCGGAGCTCCCAGTGCCAATGCGCCCAGCGTGGCGAGCTGCGGTGTGTCGTCCATAGGACTCGTGAGCGCTGCATCCGGTTGTTCGACAGTGTTGTCGTCCGTATCCTTCGTCGCACCTGCAATGATCGGCTTGCCGGGTATGGTTTCGTATGCGTAGCCAGTCATTATCAATGGATGGGAAAGCTTACCTGGATAGACAGAGCATCGCGCCCACCCATAATGGAGTTGGCCTCGACTCGCGAACTCTATTCCGAGATATCGGTTTGTTAGTCCCTTCTTACCCTTGCCCCCTGCTATCCACAAGCCACTCCATATCGATGAGAAACAATAGCGATTCATGCTCACCATTCGTGGGAAACGAGTGGAATCGATGAAGTTCCTCGACCCGCCTATTCTCTTGCCAGCATGTATAGGAAGTGCGCCAAAGCCTCTATCGCTAGCAGCGACGCCGTTATGCGTGTACGGTCCGAGCGCCATCACAAAGCAGCCGCCCTCGTGGCTGCTCATAGCCAGGCAGAAGTCCGGTTTTCCGTCATTGTTTATGTCCACGCAATCACGGTCGCCTACCTTCACCACTAGATGCGCAGGCGTGTAAACAATCTTGGCGTTGGCTGGCTGCGCTAACGCAAGCGCTCCAACTCCGGCTGCGCTCGCAGCCAGTGCGTACATATTGAGCTGTCGGTGAACTGAATCGGAAATCGTCTTGCAGGACCGGGGAGAGCGGGTCATAAATCCTCCTCCGAATGGCGGTCCATTATCCGTCTGCTCGGATTGGGAGTCAACGCTGCGATCTCAACCGACGCAAACAGGCGATTACACTCAAAGCCTCTTCCCACCTCTTGTCCGTCAGTAGCGATCCTGCCCGACAGGCCAGTATGTAAGGTCAGGGATTGGCTCTTACAACTCAGTACATGGCGTCGTATTTTGTGACGACCCACTCGCCATCTTTATCTTCGAGGGTCACTGAGAAAAGTTCTTTGTAGGTTCCAGGTTGGCTCGGGGCATTGCGGCGCTTGCCCTGGTAATGCAGGATGCGGAGCGGAGGGGCATCTTCCCAATCGACTACTTTCCATGAAATCAATGGATGCTGAGCCTCGGACGCACAAATAAACGCGGCGTACTTTTTACGGTAATCTTTTTCCCATGCAGCCAACTGCTCCTGGCAGTGCCCGTCGCGCAAGGCATCGAGATATTTCGTGGCTACGCGTTCGGTGGTGCGGTCGCGTAGAGGATTTAGAGATATCGAAGTCGGGGTGCCCGAAAGAGGATCGCGCTCGTCGGATCGGGAAAGCACCGGACCTTGACCGTTGAGCCAAATCAGGTAGCCGAAGAAAATCAGCAGCACGAGCACGCCCGCGCCGACGGCAATGGCGATTTGTGTGCGGGAAAATCCCATCCTCCTGCAAGTGTAGCGTTACCAGAAGGGGACGCCAGATTACGGCGGTGACCCGCACAAGTACATGTACGAAAGGAAAAAGCGCACTTTTCAATTCAACGAAAGTGCGCTTCTAGCCCGGACACAGTTCAATTGTCGGCGGCTGCGTGAACAATCTAGTAGTGGCCGTAAATCAGCACGTCCAGGGAGCCTTGGGTGCCAGTGTTGCCGACACTATCGGCATAAATGCTGAGTTGAGTGCCGGGTACGTCGTACACCCGGGTCACTTGGGAGTGCGGCGTCAACAAGATCGTATCCAGTTGCGCCACTAACTCTTCCCCTTCGGTGAAAGTCAGCCGCAATACGATATTGGACGTGGAATCGATGCGCTCATCGGTCACCAAGCGGATACGGTCGTACAGGCTGACGTCGACGACGCCGAGCAATTTGGTTTGTCCTCCGGGGATTGTGACTGCGCCTACCTGGGTACGGAATGCGAGTACGTTTTCGACGTTGTGAGTAAGATTAGGTTGAATAGGAGTCGGGGTGGGTCGTGCTGATGTCGCCATAAATTTGCCTCCATATCTGACGCGCCGCAGGGCGCGAATTTTTGTTTCATGCGATGGGGGAGAGCACTTCGTTGCTTCATTAACAAAGCGGATTCTAGGTCTGGGTAGAGCGAAAGACAATGCTCGCGGATGAAAAATTCGAGCGGCAAGACCAAAATGGGAATGCGGCTTAGCGGAAGCAGAGCGTTGTTAGAGTTTGATTTACGACGAGTTCTTCCATTGTTTCAATTTTTGAATTATCGGTTCGCGGCGAACCTAGGCACTTATGGGATTAGCGTTGGAGCAGTGTTCGACATGCGGACCCTCACCGCCGGATTTCTGCTCCTACCCCCCCTGATCTTTTGGAATCATGGGGTTAGGGTGAGACTGCGGTCAAAATCTTTGAGGAATAAGGAGTTGCAGGCAAAATATTTCGGAATAAGGACTTAGGTGGAATATTCCTGGAATGTGCTCCGACAGCTTCGGACTTGAAATTATGAGTTGTCAATGAGCTAAGCTTGCGTTGCTACATAATATCTTCCAGGAGGGACGGTGTCAAGGCGAAAATGGAGGTACTGTGGCGCGAAAAATCGGAGGCAGCGTTACACTGGCGCCCGCCCCTTGCGATAGAACTGCAAGGAGCGGGGCACCCGGTCGACGAAGGATCACTTTCCTCAAATCCTCCGTCTCATCAAGGACGCGGGCTCGAGCAACCAGAGGCGTCAGAATTGCTCGACACCCGCGCCATTAAAGACCGTTTTCGTCGTCTTCATCCTGATGCTGCGCCGGCTCGCTGCGGCCCGAACTGTCCTGCTGACGAACTGCGCTCCAGGAGTGGCTTCCGCCGCCGCGTCCCTCATGCCCGCCCTGTCGCTGTAGTGTGCCACTCATCTTGTTGCCATCGATGCTGCCGGTGAAGGCCAGCGTCATGGCGCCGCGGCGTCCTTGCATTTGCACGTTAAACGAGATGTTGTTTCCATCCACGCTGCCGGTTAGCGGAGCCGAACCGCGCGGGCCCTGAAACGTTCCGCTCAACTTGGAACCATCCTGCTGGATCTGAATCGCGGCTTGCTGCGAGCCGTCGCGGCCTTGCCATGTAAGCTGCCACGCTCCGCCGAGATTGCTAGATTGCGATTGATTCGATTGCGCGTCTTGCGCCAGCAGAACTGGCGCGGCCAGAAGACAGACAAGAACGATGGGGAAAAGTCGTTTGATCAAATTAGCCTCCTGAAACTCATTCTTCTATGCAAACACACAGGAGACTTGCTGCGGGTAAAGAGTTGGTAAAACCAGGTAAAGTTTTTTGCTTGTGCGGGGCGGACACTCCTGTCCGCCGCAGTTGATTTGGGTAGTTCTTGAGCAGCAATACCTCAAATTCACCGAATCTTTATGTTTTCTTTACGGATATCTTGCTACGGTCGGGAGACGCCCTTGGGCGCGACTCTCCCGTGTACTATCGACGCCTGGAAGACAAAATCCGGCATCTCTGTTCACTTGCGGTCGCTGCGGAGAACGATGACGCGTGGCTGATTCTCTCGGAACTCCGCATTCTTATCCGTCAGCACATTGATCACCTGAGAATGGTGGCCGCTGGCAAGCTATCCGGCGCCAGAGAATTCATGGAGCGTCGCTCCGACCTACAGCCTCCGCAAAATTTGCCAGAGTAAAAGCGCATCCCCCCAGTCTTCCTTTCGGGATTAAAGTTGACCTTACCCCCTGATCTTTTGAATCATGGAATTAGGACGACACTGGGGAAACCGTCCTTGGCAGCTGTATACTTAGCGAGTTAGAGGCGCGCATGGGCCGCTATCGGTGCTACCAAACAGTCTTGAACGTTGCATACTGCCTACTGGTATTTTGCGTTGCGGACCTTCGTCCGCTTCTGATCGGTGGCGTCTTCAAGCTAATCATTTCCCTGGCGCTTGTTTGTCTGCTTGCTTTTGTCGTCGTTCAGTTGCCGAATATGTACAAATTGCTAGCGGCCTTCCTCCGGCCTCTTCCAATCCCTGTCTTTCCCTTGATGGTCGATGGGCGACGGACAGGTCGATCTCAAACGAATATCCTCATTCCGAACGAGCCGAGTCTGTCACCGCTCTTTCAGCGACCCCCGCCCGTCCTCTCGTTGTAGCCCTCTTGAACTGAAGCGCATACCGCGGTTTTAGATAGCCATGCTCTGGTCTTTGTCCAGTCCTATGGCCCGATGGGCTCTTCACCCGAAGGAGATGGTGTGTATCCATGAACAACTCCGAGTTCGCACGACGCGGCAACTCTTCCAGTACTGCTGCGACCGCCCTACCATCCCAATTGCCGGAAACTGAATATGCCCGCCGTTTAGGAGAACGACAAGAGCAGCTTGCGGGTGTCCGAGTTCTGCACCAACGCCTTTGGACCTACCTCACCGTCGTCGCGCTGGCTGGCATCGCGATCACCTACGCAACAGTTTCGTTGCACCTGATTTCGGCTCTTTGGCTTCTGCTGCCGTCGGTAGTCATTCCGTTCATCATCCAGTCACTTGCAAAAAACGCAAGCACGCATAGCCGGTTGCTGCGGATCGTAAGTTTTTACGAGCTCGGCCTGGCGCGCTTACGCCACCAATGGCAAGGACGAGGCATTGACGGTAAGGAATTCCTGCCCAACAGTCATCTTTATGCTTCCGATCTCGACATTTTTGGCGCAGGATCTCTATTCGAATTGCTCTGCACGGCTCGGACGGGCGTCGGACGGGCTATGCTCGCGAAGTGGCTGCTCAATCCGGCGGAATGCAACGAGGTCGCCGCGCGTCAACTCGCTGTTGCCGAACTTCGCGACATGATCGATCTTCGAGAATACTGGGCATCTGTCGGGGGAAATGGGTTAGATCAGGTCAGTCCATCGGCTATACGCGATTGGGCAGACACTCCTAGCGTCGCCTTTCCGTTATACGTGCGCGGGCTCGTGATAGCGCTACCCATCTGCGGGATGGGCTTGTCAATATTTGCTCTCCTCGGACATAACTGGCTTTGGGTCGCCGCCGTTGCCCTCGGGATGCAAGCAGTCTTGGCTGCCTTGTTGCTAAAGAAAACCAGGACGATATCTGCCAACCTCGTCCTGCCGTCGTTCGAACTCACGCTGCTTGTTCCCTTGATGGCTCGACTTGAAACTGAGCAGTTCGAGTGTACATTCCTAAGATCGCTGCAGTCGCGACTCACTGCTTCGCCGAGCCGCCCGTCGGAACAAATTCACATATTGAGCCTGTGGGTTTGGCTTTTGAATCTACGCCGCAGCGAGCACTTCGCGCTTCTTGCTTCTCTTTTCTTGTGGGGTACGAATCTCGCGATTCTGATCGAAGGCTGGCGTCAGCGAAACCGGGAAGGACTGGCGACATTGCTGGAATCCCTCGGTCAGTTCGAGACATTGCTTTGTTTGGCCCGGTATTCTTATGAGAATCCAGATAATACTTTTGCGACCGTGATACCGGAGCCCGCTGCACTGTTTCGGGCCGAAGGTCTGGGCCATCCGTTACTCGATTGCAAGACTTGTGTTCGGTGCGACCTCAAACTTGACGTTCGGGGGACACAATTGATTATGGTCAGCGGTTCGAACATGGCAGGCAAGAGTACATTGTTGCGTTCGGTGGGCGTGAACTCGGTTTTGGCGCTGGCGGGAGCTCCAGTATGTGCCGCTAGATTGCAAATCCCGCCATTACAGGTCGCGTGCTCGATTGCTGTTCAAGATTCTCTTTTGCAAGAAAAATCGCGGTTCCAGGCTGAAGTAGAGCGACTAAAGCGGATACTTGCTCTGTCACGCTCCAGAAATTCGCTCTTTCTACTAGATGAGGTACTTGGCGGAACTAATTCTAATGACCGTTTCTTTGGAGCAAGAGCGGTCGTCGAACAACTGACCGAAAGCGGCGCGGTCGGCCTCGTGACAACTCATGACCTAGCTCTTACCAAGGTTGTGGAGGATCTCGGTTGCCGCGCAATCAACGTGCACTTTAAAGAACACTACGAGAGCGGGGAGATGCGATTCGACTACAGAATGCGATCTGGCGTACTGGCTCGCACGAATGGCTTGAACGTGATCGCTGCTTTAGGACTACTACCGTTGTCGAACGCGCGTGATACTTGACGTCGGCGAAACCAAATCCGGACCTGAAACAGCAACGTCAAACGCGCCCCAAAAGCGCCTGCGGCGTGATATAATTCAAAGTATCCGAAATATCATTAAGCTCCTGTAAATGCAATAGTTTACGGCGAGCTAAACGCTGCCAACTTAGAGCTCACAGCTCGGGGCTGGCAGCTAGGAGCCAGAAGCGTACTTATGCCTGACGATCAGAATCCTGAACTGCCATTGACTCCGCCACCGCCTGGCGAGGGCGGCAATCCCGGCGCGCTGAATATTCAACCGGTGAATATCGAGGAAGAAATGCGGAGGTCGTACCTCGACTATTCGATGTCGGTGATTATTGGGCGCGCGTTGCCTGATGTGCGCGACGGATTGAAGCCGGTGCATCGCCGCATTTTGTACACCATGCAGCAGATGGGGCTGGCCCCGAATCGCTCGACGCGCAAGTGCGCTCGAATCGTCGGCGAAGTCATGGGTAAGTACCATCCGCATGGCAACCTGGCGGTGTATGACGCGTTGGTGCGGCTGGCGCAGCCGTTTGCTATGCGCTATCCGCTGGTCGATGGGCAGGGGAATTTTGGCTCGGTTGATGGAGACCCGCCGGCGGCCGACCGTTACACCGAAGCGCGCTTGACGCGCGTGGCTTCGGCTTTGCTGGAAGATCTGGATAAAGAGACGGTCGATTTCCGTCCGAACTATGACGGCAATGAGATCGAGCCGGACGTTTTGCCGACGCGCATTCCGAATTTGTTGGTCAATGGATCGGACGGAATTGCGGTGGGAATGGCTACGAAAATTCCGCCGCACAATTTGACGGAAATTGTGGATGCGACGATTACGCTGGTGAACAATCCGCATACGCAGCTGGCGGAGATTTTGCAGATCGTGAAGGGACCGGATTTCCCCACGGCGGGGATTATTCACGGTCAGGAGCGGAATTCTCGATGCCTACAAAAACGGGCGCGGGCGCTTCATGATGCGCGCTAAGGCTGCGATCGAGACTTTCAATAAAGACCGGCAGGCAATCATCGTCACAGAAATTCCCTACCAAGTAAACAAAGCCCGCCTGATCGAAAGAATGGCCCAGCTCGTCAACGACAAGATCATCGACGATATTAGCGACATTCGCGATGAAAGCGATCGCGATGGCATGCGCATTGTGATCGAACTCAAGCGCGGCGGCGAGCCGCAAATCGTGCTTAACCAGCTGTTCAAGCACACCTCGATGCAGGAAGGTTTCAGCATGATCTTTTTGGCTGTCGTGAATGGACAGCCAAAAGAACTTGGGCTGATTCAGGCGATTCAACTTTTTATTGATCATCGAGTGGATGTGGTTCGGCGGCGCACGGCTTATTTGTTGGCTAAGGCTAAAGACCGCGAGCATATTCTTGAAGGCTATCTCACGGCGCTTGATCATCTCGATAACGTGATCACCATTATTCGCGCTAGCGCCAACCGTGCGGATGCGCGTGACAACCTGATTACTTATTTTGGTGGCCGGAAGATTGATATCAACACTACCGGGCGCGCGCCCAAACTTGATCCGGAGAAGCCGTTCACTGGGATTCAGGCTGACGCGATTCTTGAATTGCAATTGCATCGTTTGACGCGGCTGTCGATTGATGAAATCAATAAAGAATTGAAGTCGACTCGCGACAACATCGCTGATTACGAATCGATTTTGGGTTCGGAGAAAAAGCTGCGCGGTGTGATCGTGAAAGAGCTCGAAGAAGTTAAGAAGCTCTATGGCGATGAACGCCGCACCGTCATTGAAGATGAAGCTGCGGAAATTCATCTCGAAGATTTGATTGCCGACGAGCAGATGGCGGTCACCGTGAGCCACTCCGGCTACATGAAGCGTACCGCGATTTCCACTTACCGCAATCAGCGCCGCGGAGGCCAGGGGCGCATGGGCATGAAGACGCGCGACGAGGATTTCGTCGAGCATCTTTTCATTGCGTCGACGCACGCTTACATTCTTATTTTCACCAATACTGGGCGCGTCTACTGGCTGAAGGTTTACGAAATTCCTGACGTGGGCGCGGCCGGCAAAGGCAAACACGTTGGTAGTCTGGTGTCGCTGCAACCGGGTGAGACGGTGCGCACCATGCTGGCTGTGCGCAATCTCGAAGAAGAAGGCAAATACGTTTTCTTCGCCACGCACAATGGCACGGTCAAAAAGACTGACCTGAAAGATTTCTGCCACGTGCGCAACGGAGGGATTATCGCCATCAACATCGAGAAGGGCGACGAACTGGTGGCTGCGCGGCTGACCGACGGCGTGCAGATTGTTTTCCTCGCCTCGCATGATGGCCAAGCTATTCGCTTCGAGGAGACCGACGTGCGCTCTATGGGCCGCAACGCTACTGGCGTGCGCGGGATGAACCTCGATGAGAAAGATTACATCGTGGGCATGGCCACTACGGCAAAACCAGGCGCAGAGCCTCCAGCCAAGCCGAGTGTGGTCGCGGCTGACGCGCCGGTTCCGTCGACCGACGTGGTTGAAGACGTTGGCAAAAAAGGATCGCTCATTCTCTCCGTTACCGAGAACGGATACGGCAAGCGCACCGCCGCCGACGAATATCGCCTGACCAACCGCGGCGGCAAAGGCGTGATTAACGTGAAAACCACAGAGCGCAACGGCAAAGTGGTGGGCATTGCACAAGTCACGGAAGATGCCGAGGTCATGCTGATCAGTCAGTACGGGAAGATCATCCGGATTGAGTCGAAGTTCATCCGCGAGTCAGGACGGTCGGCGCAAGGCGTCCGCCTGCTGAATATCGAGGCGGGAGACCGAGTAGCCGCAGCGGTAGTGATTCCGCCAGAAGAAGAGCCGACTAATGGGGGGACGCTGATTCAGTAGTAGTTGGCGAAACTCTATACCAGCAACTCGCATTGCTCCAGCCAAATTATTTTGGCACAATCTCCTAAGTTTTTTCACTGTGACGAGAATCACAGAACGATGCAGGTCTACAATTTAGTCTGACTCTGCTCATCTACTAATCAGAGTTGAATAGTAATCCGCAGGTGAGTAAGGCCGGCCTATGGATGCAATGCTGCTGCACCGAATTCATTTTGCCTTTACCATTGTCTACCACTACTTGTTCCCGCAATTGACCATGGGCTTGGCACTGCTGATTGTGGTGCTCAAGACCATTGCCATCCGTCGCGGAGACGAGCGCTACAACCAGGCTGCGCGCTTCTGGGGGAAGATTCTTGCCATCAACTTTCTGCTCGGAGTCGTAACTGGCATTCCCATGGAATTTCAGTTCGGCACCAACTGGTCGCAGTTCGCGCGCACCACTGGCGGCGTCATCGGCCAGCCTTTGGCGATGGAAGGTGTGTTCTCTTTCTTTCTGGAATCTGCATTTCTCGGACTGTTTCTGTTTGGCGAAAAACGGCTGTCGCCGTGGAAACATTGGGGCGCGGCATTTCTCGTCTTCGTCGGTTCATGGATTTCCGGCTTTTTTATTATCGTCACCAATGCCTGGATGCAGCATCCCGTTGCCTACCGGGTCCTTCCCAATGGAGTTTATGAAGTCACCAGCTTTTGGAAACTTCTTACCAATCCCTGGGCCTTGCTGCAATACGCGCACAACATGTCTGGAGCTGTGATTACCGGAGCTTTTGTGATGTGCTCGTTGGGTGCGTTCTACGTGCTGGAAAATCGATTCGCCGAACATGGCAAGATCTTTTTGCGGGTTGGCGTCGTAGCTGGGGTGATCGCCTCTATTGCGCAAATTTTTCCCACCGGCGACCTGCAAGGCCGCTTCGCGGCGAAGCACCAACCTGCCGCCGTTGCTGGCATGGAGGGCCTGTTCCGCTCGCGCACGGGCGCGCCCATCGTGCTCATCGGCCAGCCCGACGAAGAGCACGAGACCATTGATAATCCCATCGCGGTGAATGATGTGTTGAGTTTCCTGATCTACGGGACTACGAAAGCTGAAGTGCAGGGCCTCAACGATTTTCCCCGCGATCAATGGCCCGAGCCTTTGCCGCTATTGTTCTACAGCTATCACATCATGGCGGGATTGGGCACATACTTCGCATTCATCATGGTGATTGCGGCGTTTCTGCTGTGGCGTGGCAAGTTGTTTCAGACTCGCTGGGTATTGTGGGCACTGATGCTCAGCTTTCCTTTTCCATACATCGCGAACACCGCGGGATGGCTGACGGCAGAACTCGGACGGCAGCCCTGGATAGTTTACGGATTGATTCGCACTTCCGCGGGTTATTCAAAATATGTCGGCCCCGGCAACAGCTTGTTCACCCTGCTCGGATTCATGGGCCTTTATACCGTGACTTCGATTCTCTTTATCGTGCTTATATATCGCATCATTGACAAAGGTCCTACTGTCGGCCCGTTAGAGCCAGCATCGCAAATGGTAGCGCCTGCGTAGAGGAAAGAAGATGGGATTCATCTGGTTTTGGATAGTCGCGGTCATGCTGGTCGCGTACGTCGTGCTTGACGGCTTTGATCTCGGCGTCGGCATTCTGCATCCATTTCTGGCGCGCAACGAGCAAGAGCGTCAGCTTATGCTGCGAAGCATCGGCCCGGTCTGGGACGGCAACGAGGTCTGGCTTATCGCTGGCGGCGGCACGCTCTACTTTGCCTTTCCTCTTCTTTATGCATCCGCGTTCAGCGGATTCTATCTGGCGTTAATGATTGTTCTATGGCTGCTGATTATGCGCGGCGCCAGCATCGAACTGCGGATGCAAATCGATTTCGGAGTGTGGAAAACATTTTTCGATGGATTGTTCTTTTTCTCCAGCACGGTGCTGGCTATCTTTTACGGAGCGGCGCTGGCTAACGTCGTTCGTGGCGTCCCCCTCCGCGAAGATGGTTATTTCTTTCTGCCGCTCTGGACCAACTGGCGTATCGGGCCGCAGCCCGGAATTCTGGACTGGTACACCGTCATTGGTGGAGTCGTTGCGCTTGTCGCCCTAGCCGAGCATGGTGCTTTGTACCTGGCAATCAAAACCGACGGCGATCTGCAAGCGCGCTCTCGGAGTTTTGCAAAGCGTTTGTGGGCCGTGCTCTTCGTGGTGACTCTGGTGAGCCTGCCGGCATCTATGATTGCCCGGCCCGACACGCTGACAAATTACAAAGCGTATCCGATCGCGTTTGCAGTTCCAGTTGTGGTTCTGCTTGCTTTGTCCGGTATAGTTCTATTCTCTCGTAAGGGAGACGATCGCAGGGCCTTCGCCTGTTCTTGCGTTTATCTTACGGTGATGATGGTCGGAGCAGCCGTCGGACTCTATCCGCGCCTGCTACCGGCTACTACTGGATCACAGTATGACATCACGGTCGCCAAAGCTCTCTCGGGACCGCATACGCTTCACGTAGGGCTGATCTGGTGGGCATTTGGAATGTGCCTGGCGCTGATTTATTTCATTATCGTGTACCGAATGTTCCGCGGAAAAGTCTCGCTCGATGGCGGCTACGGCCACTAAGCCGCGGCGCTGTAATATGTGGAAACGTAGCCAGCTACGTTTCTACGGCGAGAATCGATTGAGATCACTGCTGGTCTGCGGCTTTGCAGTGCTTCGCGATGGTACGAATGTCGGTGTGCACGTCTGCCACTTCCAGCGGGACCCCATCGACGCCATGTTCTGTGTCGCTGGGATTGCTGCCGGCCTTCGCCGGATTAATCCCCGTCTTGATTATCCCGGGCCGCACGCGTCCCTTCACTTCGACTTCACGGTGAACTTGGCCATCGAGCTTGTAGCCGACTCCTTTCAGGGCGTATACCAAACCGGTCTTATCCTCGATCACAATGTAATTCCCACGCTGGCCGTCGAGGCACCCGCGAACCGTGCTTATGTTGGACGAACTCCCCGTCGATGCCGGCGGAGTCGATGGTTGTTGTGCGACTGCTGCAACAGCAATGAACACGCATGCGATGATTATCAACCTCGTTGAGCGATTCATAAGACTCCTTTTCAAATACCAGTGATCACCTGCCAGGCTGGTAGTAGAGCGCGAGTATGAATATAGTCCCCACCAGCGTGGCAATGACAAAAATAAGAACCAGCCATTGCCGCGTGCTGAGCGGCAACTCTTTGCGGCGGCGCCTGCGAACGCTGGGTCCATCGGGCTTCCTTCTGCCGCTCAATGCTTGTCGAATGAACGAAACCATCTCTCCTAGATCCCAGTGGTCTCGTAGGTCAACACTGCCAAGGTCAGGCGATAGTCATATCCAGCCTGAGCGAAAGTAATTTCGGCTTGCGTCTGCTGCAGCTGCGCCTGGCTTAGTTCAACGATCGATCCCAGACCCAGGTTGTAGCGCGACTGCGCAAGATCGAGCGACAACTTGGCCTGCTGCACTAACTGCTGCGTAACCGCCAGTCGCTGGTAGGCCGTGTTTGCATTCAGCCAACTGGTGCGAACGTCGCGCGAGATCAGGTTGCGCATATCCTGCAGGCGTTCTTGCGTGGCTTGGGCGCGCAGATTCGCCTCCTTCGCTCTGGCCGTATAAAGGAAGCCGTTGAATATTGGGATCTCAACATTGCCGCCTACAGCGCCATAAGTATTGTTCAGCGCACTCGGGCTCGGAGCCACCGCCGGATTTCCCACTGGCGTGTCTCCAACTGCGGCCAGCGCGCGAATATTAGGAAAGAGAAGATCTCGCTCTGCGATTTGGAATTTCTTGGCTGCCTGGTATTGAAATTGAAGCGAGAGTATTTCCGGCCGCGCGGAAAAAGCCTGAGCAATCAGATCGTCTACACTGCCGGGCGGCGGAGTCAGCGGATTTGTATCTCCTATAAGCTGAAAAGCCTGCAGGTTCGGGAAACCGAGCACCATGGAGAGCGTTGCATAAGCAGCATTCTCGTTGTTTTGCGCGTCCAGCAACAGAAGTTGCGCCTGGGCCAGATTTACGCTGGCAAAACTGTAGTCCAGTTCGGATTTCAGTTTGTTTTTGAAAAGCGCTTCCACCTGATGAGCTACCGTCTGGCGTTCATTCACCGTCTGTTGCGCCACCGTCAGCACCGCGTGGGCCTGGAGCGCGTTGTAGAAAGCCTTGCTCACGGCGAGGAGAATTTGCTCTTTCGTCGCAACCGCATTCTGGTTCTCGGCTTTGGCCGAATACTTTGCGCTGGAAATCAGATTGGCCGTGCGCCCGAAGTCGGTGATTAATTGCGAAACCGTCAGTCCGGCTGCGGCACGTTCGTAAATGATCGGATTGTTCAATGCGCCCGCGGTGATGCGGCTGCCAGACTGGGCATCAACCCCAGTAAGGTCGCCGGTGGCCCTCGGCCACAGATTCGATTTCACTTCACGAGTGACTTGCTGGGAAGCGAGAGCCAGCAAGCGCGCGACGGAAACTTCGGGGTTGTTTTTTACCGCGTACGCTTGGGCTTGCTGAAGCGTTAAAGACTGCGCGCCAGTTGCCGGAGATGGCGTTTGCGGATTGGCGGGCGCGCCCGAACCGGTTGATGGCGCAGGTTGTGGGGCCGAGCCAGCTTGCGCAGAAACCGCTTGTAGCAAGTTTGCCTGTGACAAGATAGCTAGCGGCGAGCTGATGGGCATCGAATCAGTTTGCGGCACTGGCGCTGGCGGCAGGCCTGGCGCGGCTTGCAGATTGCGGACCTGGGCAAGACAAGCTAACCGCAAAACTAACAACGACAAAACCGCGATAGTAAATTTATGCCTTCGCTTCATGAACATCCCTTGACGAAGCAGCGTTCCCATCCTTATGTGCCATCCTCCAAAAACCTTCGAGAGCCGCCTTCACTGGCGATCTTGGCCGCATTCCGATTTGCGGCGAACGATTCCCATCCTCATATCCGGATCATTCGGCAGATCAAAGTACATGACATGTTTGGTCAAGCGAACTTGGATCGGGTGATCAGCAGTAAAGGCGGACGGCAAATAGTTAAACGGCGTCTCGTACCGTCCAACATAGATGTTGCAATCAACGCGTATAGCGACTTCGTAAGCATAAAATCGCGAGGTCAGCGGCGCGTCCGATGGATTGCTCCCGCCGACCGTCACACCAGGCGAATAAGCCTTCTGCCCCTGAACTTTTACAACCGTTCCTTCGACGTAAGAGCTAGAACTATCCTTCTTCGCCGCGTGGAGTCTGGGTAAAAGAATCATCAATACCGCAGCACAAAAACAAATCTTCTTAGCCATGCCACTGCAAAACTTTCACCACGGATCGAACAACGACTCTCGGACTTTATTAGCACCGGCTTCATGATGCTGGCTCCTTGGTTTCCTGCTTGCCCCGGCCATAAACCAACAAATAAGCGGCGGGCACGATAAATATGGTCAACAGAACCGACGAAGTTAATCCGCCAATGATCGCGCGGGCCATGGGCGTGTACTGCTCCGCGCCGGTTCCTAGTTTCAGCGCCATCGGAATCATGCCGATGATGGTCGCTAACGAAGTCATCAAAATCGGCCGGAGACGCACCCGGCACGCGGTAATAACTGCGTCCTCCGGAGATAAGCCTTCCTTCTCCAAATTGTGAGCGAAGTCGACAATCAGGATGCTGTTGGAACCTGCAATGCCAATCAGCATCAGCATTCCCATAAGCGACATCACATTCAAGGTGCTATGGGTGAGCGGCAGAATCACCAGCACGCCGATGAATCCCATCGGGATCGCCAGCATGATCAGTAACGGATCGATGAACGATTTGAATTGCGCCGTCAAAATCAGAAACAGCAGCAGAAAAGAAATCAGAAATCCCAGGGCAAAGTTCTTGAACGAAGCTTCCATGCCTTGCACCATCCCTCGCAGATTGACGCGCACGTTGCCGGGGATGCGAGCTTTCGCCAGAATGTCACGGATGGAACTCGTGACCCGGCCCAGGTCTTCTCCGGTCGGCGTGACGTAAACATCCATGGTCCGCTGAATCTGATAGTGATCGATTTCCGTCGGCGTCTGCACCTGTTTCACACTCACCACATTGTTAAGCACCGTAATCGGCCGTCCCTGGCCGCCGCAAGCCCAAGACGGTGACGACCCTCCAGGACGGGCGGGGCCTGTCGGACCGCAGTTCATGCCACCCGGGCCGTTCGGATCGCGCAAGGGAATTTGCCCCAAGTCAGCCATGTCATGAATGGCAGCTTGTCCGTGTTCGAAGAACTGTACGGTTAAGTAATAATCGTTGCCGCTCTTGCGATCGACCCAGTAGTTGGGCGCGATCATGTAATTGGAATTGAGCGCGGTGATCACGTTGTCCACTACTTGTTTTTGTGTCAGGTGGAGTTCTCCCGCATGCACCCGGTCAACATCGAGCCGCAGCGTCGGGTAATTCATGTCTTGCGGGATGTAAACCTGGCCGACGCCGCGAATCTGGCGAATCTGCGTGGCCAGGTTCTGCGCAATGCCATAGATCTGGTGCAAATCAGGGCTGCTTACTTGCACATCGATCGGCGCCGGCATACCGGTATTTAAGATCGCATCCACCATCGAGCCGCTGGAAAAGAATGTTCGAATATCGGGAAAGTCCTTGGCGATCCGGCTTTGAACACGATCCATGTACTCGAAACTGCTCAGGCGGTGCGGTTCGTTCAACTGCACCTGGACGGTCGCGGTATAGGGGCCGGCGTTGGTCGTGTACAAGGCGGAGAAATCAGGCACGATACCAATATTCGAAACGATCAGCTTAAGATCTTTCGGCTCTACTGTGTGTCGGATCAGGTCCTCAACTTTGGCGACGTACTGATCGGTTACTTCAATACGAGTTCCGGTGGGAACCTTTAGGTTGATGCTGAACTGTCCCGCATCGGTTTTCGGAAAGAGCGCCAAGCCGAGCAGAGGATAAATCGCAAGACTAATTAGAAACAGGCCGGTCAACGCCAGCACCGTCAAACCTGGACGCACCAGCGCCCGCCTGACGTTGCGCTCGTAAACATCCAAGACCTTGTTGAACATCCGATTGAAGCGGGCGTTGAATTTGTCCATCCAGGAGTGGCTTACCGCCTTGTCAGGTTCGATCTCGTATTCCTTATGCTCATGCTCCGCGGCGTGCGGCACCGCCTTCAAGAAGCGCGAACAAAACAGGGGAATCACGGTCATAGCTACGACATACGATGCGACCAGCGAAAGACAGAACGCCACGGCCAAGGCGGTAAACAGAAACTTCGAAACTCCATAAAGAAAAATCACCGGAAAGAAATCGACAACGTTTACCAGAGTAGCGGCGAGTACGGCGAGGTTTACCTCCGTCCCGCCAACTTCCGCAGCGACCATGGGAGCGGCCCCCATCTCTAAGTGTCGATAAATATTCTCCAGCGAAATAACCGAGTTATCGATCACGCGCGAAAAGGCGAGAGCCATCCCGCCCAGGATCATCGTGTTGACGGTGCCTCCCATCAAAGCCAGCACAACGAACGCCGCCAGGGCAGATAAAGGGATGGAAAGGAGCACGGCCGACGTCGCCCGAAAGCTCCCCAGAAAAACCAGGATCATCAGACCGGTAAGAATCAGGCCCAGAAATCCCTCGTGCAGCACAGTGTCAATTGCTTCCTTCACGTACACGGACTGATCGAAAACGATGCTAGTGACCATCTGCTTGGGAATGTCATACAGATGTTTGGTCAGTTCGCGCAGACCATCGACCACGGCAATCGTGTTGGTGTCGCCGCCCTGCTTCATGATCGGAACGTAAACAGATTTCTGCCCGTCAATGCGCACCACGTTGGTTTGAATCTGATGCGAGTCTTCTGCTTTGCCGACATCGTTTACCGTGACCCAGGAGTTTCCTCTCACTTTGATAGGAAGCTCGTTCAGTTCGTTCATGTTGTCGACAAGGCTGTTCGAATAAACGAAGTAGTCGAATGGCCCCATCTTCACGTCGCCGGCGGGAAGAATGAGGTTGGAGTTGTTGACCGCATCCACCACGTCCATCGGGCTCAATTGACGCGACAGCAATTTGTAGGGATCGACGTAGACCATGATCTGACGGTAGGTTCCGCCAAATACGCCGGGGATTTCGGCCCCGGGCACGCTCGCAATCTGGTTGCGAATCTGAAACTGCGCATAATCGTGAAGCTGAGTTTCGTTCAGGCCCTCACCTTTCACCGTGACCAGCGCCACCGGCAAACTGGAGGCATCGAATTTCAAAACCACCGGCGGCAGCGTTCCCGGCGGGAGCCGCTTCAAGTCCGCAAGAGCCAGGTTTGACAATTCAGTTACGTCGGCATCGGGGCTCGTGCCCGGCTGAAAATACACGCGGATGATACTCACGCCCAGCAGCGATCGCGACTCCATGTGATCGACGCCGGCAGCCAGGGTGAAGAAACGCTCCAGCGGATCGGTGATGTCAGTTTCAATATCTGCCGGAGGCATGCCCGAATAGAAGGTGGCGACCACAACCTCCGGAAGGTTGATGGGCGGAAATAAATCCACTGGCATACGCGCAATGCTGGTTACGCCAATCACCAGCAGCATCAGGCAGATCACGATAATGAGATACGGATTACGAATTGAAAATCTTGGCATAACTTTTTCTATTGCGTGTTTTGCTCCTGGTACTGCATCACCGTCATGAGCTTGCGGGTGAACTTTTTGACCCGCTTTCAATCCGCTGCGGTCGCTAACCACGAGCAGTTCTCCTGGATTTAGTCCAGAAATAATTTCCGCGTCGCTTGCCGTTTCCAAACCGACCTGTACCGGACGGTCTTCCAGTTGGTTATTCTGATTCACCACGAACACGGTTGTTTTATTGCCTTCGTGATTGATGGCCTGCACCGGCACCGTCGGAACATCCTCTTTTTCATCGAGCATGACTTTGGCCTCGGCGTAGAGTCCCGGCATCAGCACCCGCTGTGGATTCGGCACATCCACTTCGGTGTGCATGGTGCGAGTATCTTCCCGCACGTCTACCGAGAAGCGCGCAACCTTTCCGGGGAAAGTACGGTTCAGCGAGGGCACGCGAACATCCACGTGATCGCCCACGCGAATGTAGCGGACGTAGGATTCTGGAACTGGAATCACCAGCCGGAAAAGATCGTCCTGAGACAGTCTTACGATCGGCATTGCCTGCGTGCTCGAACTGGTCCCGGCCTGCACCAGAGTGCCCAGGTTCGCGTAGCGCTCGGTCACTACTCCGGAGAATGGTGCGGTAATTTTCGAATAGTCGTAGAGTGACTGATCGTGAACCAGTTTCGCTTTGGCCGCTCCCAGTTGGCTCTCGGCCGCATCCAGCGCGGCTTTTCCAGCATCCACTTGCGACGCCGCAGCCAGGTCTTTGCCCTGCGCATCGTCCACTTCCTGCTGCGCCACAATGCCCGGCTGGGTTTGAAAGACTCCATTCAATCGTGTGTATTGAAGATGAAGGGCGTTATATTGCGCGTTATAGCGTTTCAATTCGTTGTCGGCGCGGCCGACCTGATTCATGGCGTTCTTGATCTCGGCTTCATCTTCCTGCAATTGCGCCTGCAGTTCGGGGATCTCGAGCGTCGCCATCACCTGGCCCGTTTTCACGTGGGTTCCATAATCAACATTCAGCTTCTGCACGTAACCCGATTCCTTCGCATAAACGTCGATTTCCTGAAAGGGCACCAGCTCCGACGACAAAGTAACTTGCCGGCTCAAGGTTTTTTTCACTACATGGGTGACGCCTACGGTGACGGTCTGCTCGGCGTCCGCCTCAACTTTCCCGTTGCGTCCGCCGTTGCATGAGGACAGTCCGAGCGCCAGCACAATGGAAAGTCCCAGTGCCGTATAACCACCGCGTGTCGTCAATAACCGTCCACAACTTGCCAAAGTAGGCGTAAACCTCCACGCCCGTATCGCTCTCCAGTCGACATTCATACTCAATCCGAGTCTCCCTACGTCAATTCCTTGAGAACCTGCCGCAGCTTGTCTACCGAGAATTCCGGCGAGCGGCAAAACTCGATGACCCTTCGCTCGGCCGCCTGCAACCTGGCTGCAGCCGCCGGAATTTCTCTTGCAATCTCTTTGGGAACGGTCAACACCCCATGCCGGTCTCCATGTAACAGATCGCCCGGACGCACTTCGAGGCCGCCCACCTTGACCTTGGATCCGAAATCGAAGATGTGAGCGTAGGCGTGGGATACGGCAACATTGCCCGCAAACAACTGCAGGCCATTGTCTTTTATCCCAGGCAGTTCCCGTACCGCGCCGTCGGTCACATATCCCACGCAACCGAGTGCCTTAAGAATCGCAGCCTGCATGCCTCCGATAAAAGCCCCCAGCCCCGGAGGCTTGTCCAGGTCTTCCAACACCACAACCCGTGGCGCCGGAACCTGCAGAATGCTCTTCCACCAGTCCGTGCGATCGGAATAAATTCGGCCCGCGATTGGAGGTTCGCCGGTACGCAGTTGAGCCGTGGCTGCATAGCCAACCATGGGAGGAAAGTCTTCGAACATGCAGCGCACACGCGAGTCGGCAAAACCCGTGTTGCGCAACCTGACCTCGAAGGTTTCAATTGCGTTTGAAACCGTGCAGGTGTCCAACCGCCGCAGAGCATCAAGCTCCGCGGCGGATACAGGCTCAAGAGCCATGCGAATCCTTTCCCCAAAATTATCGACTAATTTTTATCCCGCCAAGATTAGTCGATTCGCTTACGCCAGCATCAACCAATTGGCTTATACCAGCTGAGAGCAAAGAGCTGTCCAGCATCTCTACTCAAACCACAGGAATTTAAGCGAACAAGAATTAAACGAAGAATGCGAACGACGGAGGGGGCCTATTGTGGAGGGGGTCACTGAAAACATGTTTCGGAAGTAAGGGGACTGCAGGAGCCAGACTGGCTTCAATGGTGGCGGGTGCGATGACGCTAAAACATGCAGATGGAGACACCCACCGGGATGCGTCTTTGTTGAGATGTTGCCGTTTGGGATCAAGCGACCGATGGTCAACAGATTTTACGATCTGGGTGTGCGATGTTGGCGGGGTCCAGAATCGGGTTGCCAGACTGACCGTTAGCGAGCAGATGGCAATTACAATCAGGGCGCTTCGCCATCCGCGCGCATCAACTTTACGATCTGTAAGTGTCAACGATTGCATTGAGCTGTCATTGCACTACTGACTTCGTCGGATTATATAACATACCGACGCGCAAACCGATGTTACCATCGTCAGGTTTACGGAGTTCTATGCAGTTTGATACGGAACCTGAAGCTGTGGTTGCACCCCTCGTGCTTGCAAAACCGCCAATCCGCAGGCCTTTCGACCTAAATATCGCCTGTTAAATATTTTAGATAACTGTGCAATCTGTGCAATTTTGAACACTGGCGCAGACTATTTCGTGTGTAGAGTGATGTTTGAGGCTGTCCGTGCTTGATGTCGAAACATTCCGTACGCTGTGCCAGAGAGTGGCTGAGGAGAAAGACCCTGCCAAGCTTGAAATCCTTAAAGAACGAATGCGGGTTTTGCTCGCCGCAAGAGAGAGCGCTCCGGGTTACTACCCGAGCGTTTCCGTGAACTAGAAAACCTGCTCCGGTTCAGTTTTAGCTTGTTCAGTTTCTCCCGCGAAACTTGATAATGTGCCGGCGATCACGTTTAGAAGGCCTGCCGGCGGGCAACTCTTCGAATTGCCTCATCGCTTTACGTTCCGCAGCCGCCTTCTGGCGCAACTCCTTGCTGGTTTCGGTTTCGCGATAAAGCGTTTGCGCCACCGAAGCGGGACCGCGTACTTCGCTGAGCAGCAGAACTTCCACCTCGAAGTCGCCGCCTTCATTCGTCACTCGCAACATATCCCCGACCCGGACGTCGCGCGCCGGTTTGGCTGGCTGCCCATTAGATTGGATCCTGCCTAAGTCGCACGCCCGGGAGGCCAAGGCTCGTGTTTTGAAGAACCTTGCGGCCCAAAGCCACTTATCGATTCGTACCGCGGTCATGCTCTAAGTTCCTT
Source organism: uncultured Acidobacteriota bacterium (assembly GCA_963716405.1). GTDB lineage: Bacteria > Acidobacteriota > Terriglobia > Terriglobales > Acidobacteriaceae > JABDBE01. The sequence continues at coordinate 163,871 of CAVQTI010000004.1, forward strand.
CCGCACCGGGATTTAGCTGAGTGGCAATAAAATCGCTTCAATGCGCATCCAATTATGTGGGGCCGATTCCGATGGTTGAAAGTACACCCTTGCGTAACTCTCCGTGCGGTTACTTTTCGGTCGAGTCCGAGTCTGCCTCTCATGTTCTAATATAAAGAGGAGTGAGCCATGCTTCGCAAAATAGGGTATGATCGCTTCGTGCGATTGGTGAATCGAGCCATAGGCGCGGGTCTTGCACCTGTACTGTTTGCGTCCGGCCTTATCGCTTTGACGCTGACCGCAACCGCAGGCGCCCAGATCAACGGAATGCCTGCCTCGGTCACTTCGCCTGGATTTGGCGGCCGTCAGGTGAATGGCGTTGCCCCCAGCGTTACCTCTCTCGGCCCACGCGGCTACACTCCGGCTTCTCCGGTGTGCTGCTTCCGCGGCGTGACCCCTCCAAAAGGATTCGCAACCTCACATCCCAATCCAGACCTTAGACATCATCCACGCAACGGAAATCTGGCGTGGGGCGGGGTCTACGCAGCTCCATATTACGGATATTACGATTCTGGCGAAGATGTAGCTAGCGATCCGTCGGGCGACCAATACAACGTCGGTCCCACAATATTTGACCGGCGCGGTCCCGGTGCAGCTCCGTCCCCCTCGGCGTCTTATCCTGCCCGTCCGAGAAGCTACAGCTCGCAAGCCGAACCCGCTGATGCAATCTGACGCCGCATCAGATTCCGATCAACCGCAAACTGTGCTGGTCTTCAAGGATGGACATGAAGTCGAAGTTGCCAATTATGCGATTGTGGGAAGCACGCTGTATGACTTGAGCTCCGGACATCGGCAGAAAATTTCGCTGTCCGATCTCGATCTGAGCGCGACATCGAAGCAGAACGACGATCGCGGCATTGATTTCCAGGTTCCCACGACCTCCCAGGCGAATTAGCGTATGTCCAAGCGGTTGCTGATCGCGCTGATCTCCGCAGTGCTGACGGTTCTCATGCCGGATGCAATGGCGCAGCGCGGAGGCGGACACTCCGGCTTCGGGCATGGCGTGGGCGTTTCGTTTGGTGGACGGCCGTTTTCGCACTCGTACGGCCGCGGCGCGATTTTCCTCGGCGATCCTTTTTACGCCGACTATCCAGTTGCGCCAGTGACAATTCCTCCGCAGTACGTGGTGACCCAGCCGACGACAACAATCGAAGCTGCACCAGAACCAAAATCCGAACCGTTGATGATTGAGTTGCAGGGAAATCGCTATGTTCGGTTCGGAGGCACGCAGCAATCCGCAGAACGAGGAATGAATTCGGCGCCCGACTACACAGCGAGCAACTCCGCATCAGCCCCGCAACGCCCAGCACAACCTGAACTGCCGCCGGCTGTGTTGATCTTTCGTGATGGCCATCGCGAACAGATTCCCGAATACGCAATCGTGGGCAGCACTCTCTACGCCACAGGAAGTTATTGGCAGAGCGGACAGTGGACGAAAAACATTCAACTCTCGTCACTCGACATCCCTGCCACCATCCAAGCCAATCACGCCAGCGGCGTAAACTTCGTGCTGCCATCAGCCCCAAACGAAGTCGTCACCAGACCGTAGCGTCGGTCGGAAGCCCCAAGCAACTCACTCCCAGCGCAGCAAATGCCAAGCCTTCTTGTAAGCAGCGTGCGTGGAAGTGGCCAAATCAGGCGAAGTACAATCAGATCCGGCAATATAGAAAGGCGCCAAGCTAAGGCGCCAAGCTCATGACCGCGTCAATGAGCGCTATGGCGATGTTACGCCAATTGACTTAAGCCTATCGCCCCCTTCGCCCTCGTGGCGCATCTCATCGCATCTAACCATGAGAGGCGAATAATGCCAGCTTCCACTCTGCTAGCGCCCAGTACCGCCGGTTCGAGATTCAAGACTATTCTCTGGGTCTCGCTTGGTCTCATCGTACTCTTCGTCTTCATTACCTCAGAGCTGCTCCTCATCACCGACTATCCGATGTACCACGCCTACCGTCTGCAGGTCATTGCCGACCGCCATCTCCTCATCCCGCATACACTCGCCGGAATCTTCGCTCTTTTGATCGGCCCCATCAATTTCTCCTCGCGGATCCGCCAGCGTCACTTCCAACTCCATCGTATCCTCGGCCGCATCTATGTCATCTCTGTGTTTATTGGTTCCTTCACGGGAATCGCTCTCGCAACCGGTCACCCGGGTCTTCCCGGAACCTCCATGCAGGCCACCGCCTGGATGGTCTGCACCACCGCAGCCTTCATCACCGCGCGCAACCGCCACTTCACACAGCATCGCCAATGGATGGCGCGCTCCTATGCAGTTACCTTTACGTTCGTCTCCAGCCGCGTGCTCAACCTCTGGCCGCGTTACTGGAGTCACCTGGGCGACGTCTTAGCCGCCGTCGGCGTGATTGCCTTCACACTTGCCTCGCTGCTGATCGTGGACCTCGGCCTCAACTGGCGCGAGCTCACTACCCGTCGCGACTGATCGTCGGCTAGGGGCCATGAGATTTTTATCGGGTGTTGGATATGTTTCACTGAAATTGGTTCTGCCAGCGCTGCGGTGCCCAACGTTATCGTCAAAAGAGCGGCTATAAAGAAATTGCTTCGCTCCATCAAATACCGCGTTCTAAAACTTAGACGCGTTCCGGGACCGACCCCTGGTGAATCCAGCATATTCTCACCTCGGCATGTGCATCCGTCCAGCCAACTCCTTACTGGTTCCAAAATGACGATTTGTACAGAATGACGTGCCGAACTGTTTTTTGGGCATCTAACCGAGATAGGGAATCGCGCTGCAATTGATTGAACATCCAAATGAATTTAGGAGCAATGCTTTGCAAGACGAAGTTCTGATCCTCGGTGGTGGAGTGGCAGGCTGTGCCGCTTCGATCGCGCTCGCTCGAATGGGACGAGGCGTCACGCTGATTGAACGCGAGCCCACACCGCGCCATAAGGTCTGCGGAGAGTTTCTAAGCGGTGAGGCCCTTGAGGACCTGCATGCGCTCGGCATCGACGTGGCCTCGCTTGGCGCCGTGCCCATCGACTACGTTCGCCTCGCTGCCGCCAGGCGCGCCGCGGAGGCTCCGTTGCCTTTTCCCGCGGCCTCACTCACGCGCAAGGCGCTTGATACAGCGCTCTTTGCCGAGGCCGTCGCGGCTGGAGTCCGCGTAGAGCACGGTCGCAGTGTGCAGTCGCTCAGCCGCACAGGCAACTTCTGGCAGGCTGCGCTCGATGACGGCACCACCCGCGAAGCCGCAACAGTGTTTCTCGCCACAGGCAAGCACGATATCCGCGGCCACGCGCGCCCGAAGGACCCGGAGCAGTGGGTCGCCTTCAAGATGTATTTTCGCCTGGCTCCCGCGCAGGCCGCAGAGCTAGCAGACGCTTCCGAATTGATGCTCTATCCCGGAGGCTACGGTGGTATCCAGCCGGTGGAAGGCGGCATTGCGAACCTCTGCTGCGTCGTACAACGGCGGCATCTGGCACGTGCGGGCCATCGCTGGGAAAACTTCCTTGCGAAGATGCAACAGGACTGTCCACACCTGGCTATGAGGCTTGCCGGTGCGGAGCCGCTGCTGGCCAAGCCGATCGCCATCACCCATATCCCGTATGGTTATATCCGTCGCACGACGAAGGATGGGCTCTACTGCATCGGCGATCAGGCAGCCGTCATCCCCTCGTTCACCGGTGACGGCATATCTATCGCGCTGCATACTGCACGCTGTGCCGCCGCTGCCTATCTTGCAACAGAGCCGGCCCCGCTCTTCCAGGCTGAGCTGGGTTCCTCACTGCTGTCCCAGATGCGTCTTGCTGAGTTCGCCGCGGATGGCTTGAACAACTCACTCGCGCGCGCCGTATTGCCGTTTTGCCTCAGGGTCTGGCCCGGTGTTATGCGCGTGACGGCTGGGCTAACTCGGGTCGCCCAGCACTCCCCTGTTGCTCCACAGGCAGTCGCGAGCCGAAATCGAGCCACGCCGAAACAACTCTCGTTAGCCAAAGCCCTCTGAGCGGAGATGGAATGAAATCCTTAGCAGTCTTTGCCCTCGCGGTCATAGTCGCTCCAGCCGCTCTCGCCCAGCATCAGACCTTCGCCGTCAACCCCGATGCCAGCGAGATCAAGATGACCCTCAACACGACCCACGAGGTCGTTCACGGCACGTTTCACATTCGATCGGGATCGATTGAGTTTGACCGCAGCGATCCTAAGATGTCGGGTTCCGTGGCCGTACTGGCCGGCAGCGGGAAGACCGGTAACGACAGGCGCGATAAGAAGATGAATAAGGACATTCTCAAGGTGGATCAGTACGCGACCGTCTCGTTTGCGCCTAAAACCTATACTGGGACAATCGCGCCCTCTGGCGACTCAAACATTCGGGTGAGCGGAGTGTTCATCCTACTCGGCAATTCTCACGACCTGACGATTCCGATGCAGATTCACATGGATGGATCGAAGGCAACGGCGAGAGCGCAACTCGTAGTTCCCTATGTTCAGTGGGGTCTCAAGAACCCGAGCTTCATGTTCTGGAAAGCTGAGAATGACGTTGCGATTGATCTTAATCTTGTTGGCGAGGTCTCTAACTAACTGGCCATTCTGTTTGCGCGCTGTAATAGGGACCATTCCGTCATGAGCGTGCGGTCAACTTCTGTTATCAGGCGATTACACTCAAAATCCCGCCTAACCACCAAATCCATGCCCCTGAGCGGACATTGCGTTGACCTTGCGTGGGTCTTAGCCTCTCGGACTCGCGGGAGAAGTCTCCTCGCGGTCGGCGGGGCGATTGGCTGCTAGCTTTCCTTGCCTGCGACTACTTGCGCGTGGCCTAGCGCAGCTACGAGAGCCAGTCCTCCGATGACATTTCCTATCAGCGTCGGCAGGAAGAATTTCACGAGGTAGGTTCCCCACGAGATGGATTTCGTGACCACCAAGAACAACATCGTCGTCGAGCCGGCAATGATGTGGTTGAAACCGCTGATCCCGATCAGGTAAGTGATGATAATAATGATGCTGACTCGTGCTGATTCTGCTCCCGGCAGAAGCCATACCATCAATGCAATCAGCCACCCGGCGAAAATCGCACGGACTATCACCGTGCCAAAGCCTGCGCCGAGGTGCGAAAAGCCGATGTCGGTTAAACATTGTTGCGTGTGCGCATCGAAGATGGTGATTTTTCCCAGGCACAGGGCGAACAAGAATGTTCCTATCAGGTTTCCGGTCAACACGACCACCCACAGACGAAGCATTCGCACCAATGTGGATAAGTCTTTGCGCAGCAGGAGTGGCAAGACCACCGTGAGAGTGTTTTCGGTAAACAATTGCTGGCGTCCCAGGATGACGATGAGGAATCCGATCGAATACCCGGCGCGTGAGATTAAGGGCCGCCACGGTTGATCGGGCAATCGGGCCATCAGCAGACCTTCGGCAATAAATGAAAAGCCCATGGACAGCCCCGCGGCCAGGGCCGACCAGAACAACGAAGCCGCGGTCCGTGCGAGTTCCTCTTCGCCCTCCCGTCGAATAGTTTCGTAAACTACGTGGGCGCCGATGGCGAGGCGCTCCTCCACCTGCTTTTTCTCAGCCCGGGTTGTAATGGTTCCTTCTTGCGAAGGCAGATCATCCTTGTCTTGCTTTTTGTTCATCTTGTCCGTTCTGGCGGCGAGAGGTTCCTAAAGCACACCAACGCAAAGTGGCTGCCAGGCTCTTGAGATGAAGAGTACGGGTGAGAGCGTTGTTCTGCCGCGCGCGGCATGCCCATCTTCTGTGTCCATATGGACTAAACGACGGTGATCTTGTTGCGAAGGCCAGTTGCGAAAAGGTTTTTGGGAATCATGGCGTGGACCCCGCGCACGATGTCGACAACCTGCGTCACCCGGAAACTCACGGCGATGCTGCACAAAGCGTAGGCGTCGAGTTTGGTGAGGTCGGCGTGCGTGGACAGGAAGTTGATGGCGTTGCGTGCCGCCAGAGTCATGGCCACGTTCAGATCCTTGTCCAAGCCCAGCATGATCCAGTGGGTCGGAGTTTCCGCCACCGGCCAGGCAAAATTCTTCTGTTTGTGCAGCACCACCTGGATGCGCAATTCCTGCATGCGAGTCTCCAGTGCTGAAAGGTTTATTTCGCCATCGCCTTGCACGGCATGAGAGTCGCCGGTGAAGATCAGCGCGCCCGGCTTCCATACTGGGATAAACATGGTCGAGCCTTCGATCATTTCGCTGAGGTCGGTATTGCCGGCATGAGGCCCTGGCGGCACGGAGCTGGTCACCCCCGTACTCAAAGGAGGATAGAAGCCGTCGGGCGGAGCCACGCCCAGCGTCCCTTGGAAGGGCTTGAGCGGCACATGAATGTCGCGGTTAAATTCCGCGGTCATGTTGGGAACGTCGAGTTTTAGATACTTCACCTGTCCTTCGGGAAAATCCTGGGCCAGCAAACCGGTTCCAATCGATCCCGGGATTGTTGAACACCGCTCCCCAATCAAAGGGGCGAATACGTTTGTAGCGGACCTCCAGCACGTCGCCAGGTTCGGCGTTGTTGACGTAGATGGGGCCAATGATCGAGTGCGGCCCGTGTCCCGGATTGCTGAGACGGAGCTTTGCCAGAGTCTCGATGGGAACTCCCGGCTGCATTTGATTTAAGAAGTGCGACCATGTGTTGGGAAAGCTGATGGTGTCGCCGGAATCGATTTTGAGGATGGGATCGAGTGTGGTGTCGTAGACGCCCAAGCGCACGGTTTTATCGTTACTTTCGACCACGTGTACGTGACCTTCATCGTCTTTATTCGCAGCCGGACTGCCGACCTCTAACGCGTCCGCTGCACGGGCAAGTTTGGTAAACCATGGTCCGATGCCGGCCAGCGCACCCATGAAGCTGCTGGCCCGCAACAGCCGGCGACGCGAATGGCCTCGGGCAGATAGATAGCCGTCAAGTTGCGCCTGGTTCATCTCGTCCATGTGCAGAAGGCGGTCCGCCGTCCGTCTAGTGAAGGCGGCGTCCTTGATGTCTTCGCGGAGCACGCCGGTACCCTGCTCCTCGCCGCATCCGAAGAGATTCCCGCAAGAGTGGTGGGATGGAGATTGGTTTTCGTGCTGGTGATTGGAAACGTGGGACATTGTTGTCTCCTGAAGCGATCCGCAACGTGAGATCGGTTTGAACGGCAAAGGCCGACGACGGCAAACCTGCGAATTATAGCGCACGCTACATCGTTCCCTCATCCATAGGTCAGGCAACGACCACAGTTTCACAGCCAAATCCCGTTTGCGCAAGCAAGGAACTTGGGCATGGGATATACGCTTAGCGCATGTTCACTTCCATTAGCGACTCTTTGCACGGATGCACCTGTACAATCAAATCGAGCAGGACCTCGCGGAAGCCTGTCAGTTGGGAGAATCTTGTGACGGAGAATGTGGCTGCGCTGCCGCCGACAGTACAAGATAAGTCCCACGACGTCCTGCGTTCCGAAACACGCCCGCTCGATGCCTTGTTTAAGCCCAGCAGCGTCGCCCTGATTGGGGCGACGGAACGCGAAGGCAGCGTCGGCCACGCGCTTCTATCCAATCTTCTTATCCCTGCCTTTCAGGGCAAGGTTTATCCCATCAACCCACAGCACTCGACCGTCCTCGGCTTAGCGGCATATCCCTCCATTCGCGACGCGCCTGAGGGCGTCGATCTCGCTGTAATCGCGACTCCCGCGGCCACAGTTCCCGCGATGGTCGGTGAATGTGTTAGCGCGGGGGTGAAGTCGGCGATTGTTATCTCTGCCGGATTTCGTGAGCACGGAGTTGAAGGTCAGGCGCTCGAAGCGGAAATCACTGAAAAATTGAAACCCGGACACATGCGACTGCTCGGCCCTAACTGTCTTGGGGTAATGAACGCGCGATTTGGCCTGAATGCAACGTTTGCGCAAACCATCGCGCGTCCGGGAAATGTCGCGTTTCTGAGTCAGAGTGGCGCGCTGCAGACCGCGATTCTCGATTGGAGCCTGCGCGAACAGGTGGGCTTCAGCGCATTCGTTTCTACCGGTTCGATGCTCGATATCGGCTGGGGCGACCTCATCGATTATTTCGGCGACGATCCTTATACGCAGAGCATTCTCATCTATATGGAGTCGATTGGTGATGCTCGGGCTTTCTTATCTGCGGCGCGAGAAGTAACGCTGAGCAAGCCGATCATTGTGCTGAAGGCCGGACGTTCAGCAGCCGCGTCGAAAGCCGCAGCTTCTCATACTGGAGCTCTTACTGGCAGTGATGACGTTCTGCAGGCCGCCTTCCGCCGGGCGGGCGTGGTGCGTGTTGGCAGTATTGCGGATCTTTTTTATATGGCAGAGGTGTTAAGCAAACAGCCCAGGCCGCGAGGGCCCAAGCTCACGATGCTAACCAATGCAGGAGGGCCAGCGGTGCTGGCTACAGATGCGCTTGATTGCGGTTGGCGGCGAACTTACCGCGCTTTCTCCGAAATCGCTCGATGCGCTGAATGAGTTTCTCCCCGCGCACTGGAGCCATGGCAATCCGATTGACATTTTGGGCGACGCTGATCCGGAGCGCTATCGGCGCGCCGCAGAAATTGCGCTTGCAGATCCCGAATAGTGACGGCTTGCTTGTGATCCTCGCGCCACAAGGCATGACTAATCCCGCCGAAGTTGCGGAACGTTTGAAACCTCACGCCCATGCCCACGGAAAACCACTGCTTGCCAGTTGGATGGGCGGAGCAAGCGTTGCCGCCGGCGACGCCATACTGAGTGCCGCGGGAATTCCCACCTTCGCTTATCCCGACACCGCCACGCGAATCTTCACCCTGATGTGGCGCTACTCCTACAACCTGCGCGGCATTTATGAAACTCCGGTGCTCACGGATGGTCCGCAAGAGGATAGCGAAGCCCGCGCAAAGATACGCACCATAATTGAGCAGGCTCGCAGCCGGGGACGAACGTTGCTCACCGAGTACGAGTCAAAACAGATTCTCACCCTATGCGGAATCCCCGCAGTGGAAACCCGGATCGCCCGCAACGAGGAAGAAGCCATTGCCGCAGCAAGCGCAATTGGCTTTCCGGTGGTAGTGAAATTGCATTCGGAAACCATCTCTCACAAGAGCGATGTCGGGGGCGTGAAGCTGAATCTTCCCGATCCAGATGCAGTGCGCCAGGCTTACCGCGCCATTGAATCTTCCGTCACCGAGCGCGCGGGCCGCGACAGCTTTCAAGGTGTCACGGTTCAACCCATGTGGAAAACGGGTGGATATGAGTTGATCGTGGGCAGCGCCACCGACGCGCAATTTGGTCCAGTCATAGCTTTCGGCTCAGGCGGCGAATTGGTAGAAGTGTATCGTGATCGGGCATTGGCGTTGCCTCCGCTCAACACCACCCTGGCACATCGTCTGCTGGAGCAAACTCTGATTTTCAAGGCTCTGTCCGGAGTGCGTGGGCGCAAGCCGGTGAACATCGCAGCTCTTGAAGCTTTGCTGGTGCGCTTCAGTCGCCTCATCGTAGAAAACCCAGCCATCAAAGAGGCGGACATCAACCCGCTCGTCGCCTCGGCCGACGAGATAATTGCTCTCGACGCACGATTTGTTCTGCATGACAAAAATGTAGCTGCCAGCGAACTACCTAAGCCGGCGATTCGACCTTATCCGGTGCAGTACGTTTTCCCGTGGACAATGAAGGACGGCACTCCCGTAACCCTGCGTCCAATTCGTCCTGAAGATGAGCCGCTTATGGTGAAGTTTCATGCAGCACTTTCAGAGCGCAGCGTTTTTCTTCGCTACTTTCAGTGGTCCAAACTTAGCCAGCGAGTTGCACATGACCGGCTGAGGCGAATCTGTTTTATCGACTACGATCGCGAGATGGCGCTGGTCGCTGATCACACTTCGCCGGAAACCGGCGAGCACGAAATCCTTGCCGTCGGCCGACTGAGCAAGCTTCATGGCAGGAGCACCGCAGAGATGGCGCTGCTGGTGCGGGATCAGTACCAGCGTCTCGGGCTGGGAGTCGAGTTGCTGCGGCGCTTGATTCAGGTGGCGCGTGACGAACATCTGGAGTCGATGCAGGCCTACCTGCTGCGCGAAAATGTCGAGATGCGCGGCTTAGTCGAGAAACTAGGTTTTCGGGTTGAGCCCGCCGACGAAACCGGGGTTCACCTGGCTTTTCTTAACCTGAAGAGCGCCTGATTTCCAGACTGATCCCGAGTGCGGCAACCAAGCGAAATCATCAAAATTGAATTTTATCAACGACGACAAATCGGCGGACGCCATCTGCTTTGCTTTTTCCGCTTCGAGCCGATGGATCGTCGCTCGCAGCCACGCCCCCAGCGCTTCCTCAATCTCCTGCTGTGTGCCCGTGCGATACAAAGAGTTCAGCGTCTCTCCATTCAACGACAAAGGAATATGAGTGCACGGGACTTGTTCTTCACGCGCCTCCGCAGGGACGAATTGCATCAACAGGCACTCTTCGCACGGTTCGCGATCCTTGGAATTAAAGTTCATGCAGGTGGGAGAGTCCTCGAAAATAAACCGGGGACGCCAGGATTCACGCGGCAACCGCCCGTAACCCCCTTGCTCAAGAAACTCCAATTCAAACTTGAGCACCTCTAATAGGTTGCGACCATCCTTTGCCATAGGCTCACCTTCAGAATATAGTTTGCACCACTCCGGACGGCGATGCCGTGACCGATGTCACAGTGCGCGGTGAGAATAGTCACCTGGCAGATTTGGATGTAGCCGCCTTCGTTAGCTTGCATTTCAGGAACTTGGTCTGTCACTGTCGTGGACAAATGGCTGGGAAAAGGCAGACCGGCTTTGTCCACAGATTATTCCAATAACAAGTACGTGTGACACTGGTCACAGAATCGCGCTCAGTAAACAGTACAAAATGGCAGCAGTTCGAAGGATTTTTGCAGTCTGATGGTGAGCGAACTGACAATTCGATGGTGTACAAAGTGTCAAAGTGTTGGCAATTGCAACACCATTTGTTGTGATTCTGAGCCTTCAGGAGACTAGCCTTCCCAAATGACTTCACGAGAACGCATTCGAGAGTGGTTACAGCCGATCTACTTCCTGGGGCAGAATCCCGTAACACTGACTGGCGCGGTACTGACCACGAGCACAGCGCTCACCACCATCGCCTTCTGGTTTTATGACGTTTTCTTGCCCGGGCCGCCGCATCCATACATCGGCATTCTGATCTATCTGATCCTGCCCGGCATTTTTGTGCTTGGCCTGCTTCTGATTCCAATTGGCATCTTGCTGAAACGACGAGGTCTGAAGCAAGCCGGTCAGCTGCCCACAATCTTTCCCGCCATCGATCTGAGACTGCCGGTGGTGCGCCGCACGCTGGAATGGGTGGCGCTGGCGACCGTGCTAAACCTGTTGATCGTCGGGACTGCTTCGTATCGTGGCGTTGAATACATGGATTCCACCAGCTTTTGCGGGACGACCTGCCACCGCGTGATGATTCCCGAATACACCGCCTATCAAAATTCTCCGCACTCCCGCGTGGCTTGCGTCGAATGCCACATTGGCCCGGGCGCAGGTTGGTTTGTGCGCTCCAAAGTCTCTGGCTTGCGGCAGGTGTTCGCAGTCACCTTTCACACCTATTCGCGTCCGATTCCCTCGCCGGTAAAGTATCTTCGTCCGGCGCGGGAAACCTGTGAGCACTGCCATTGGCCGCAGCGTTTTACCGGCGACAAGTTCCTGGTGAACACCACCTATAAGGACGACGAGAAAAACACTCCCCAGACCGACGTCCTGTTGCTGAAAGTGGGTGGCCGGAACTCGCAGGGTTCGGTCGGCATTCACGGACACCATCTCGCCGACACGGCGCGCATCCGTTACATTTCCACCGACTTCGAGCGCCAGACCATCCCCGTCGTTTATTACACCGACGATCAGGGTAAGACCACCGAGTTCATTTCCACCGATGCCAAGCCCACCCAGCAGCAATTGGACAAGGGAGAACATCGCGTAATGGATTGCGTGGATTGCCACAACCGCCCCACGCACGCATTCGACTTGCCCGAAAACGCTGTGGACAAGCAAATGTCGGTCGGCCGGATAAGCCCCGAGCTTCCGTACATCAGGAAAAAGGCGGTCGAAGTTCTTAAAGTCAACTATCCCAGCCGGGAGATCGCGCAGCAGAGCATTCGCGACGAGATCAATAATTTCTATCGCAGCAACTATGCGCAGATTTACCAGACGCGGCGCTCCCTGGTGCAACAAGCGGGCGAAGAAGTTTCAGCCATCTACCTGCGCAATATTTTTCCGGACATGCGGGTTTCCTGGGGCGTGCACCCCAACAACCTTGGACACAATGATTCGCCTGGATGCTTCCGCTGCCACGACGGCAGTCACACCAGCGCCGATGGGCAGACCATTACCAATGACTGTTCCTCTTGTCATCAGGTTCTGGCAGCGGGTGAAGAAAATCCCAAAATCTTGACGGACTTGGGAATGAAGTAGCAGTCAGAAGCAGGAGAACGAGTTGCTGGGCAGGACGAAAGTCGCGGCAGGTGTAAGAGGAAGGAAGTTGCCGCTTTCGTTATTGATTGCTTCGTTGTTCGTATTTTCGATCTGCGCCAGCGCTCAACCCAAAACCGCTCATCCTCTGAAGCAGGATGAAAGCTGCCTCGCCTGTCACGGCCAGGCAGGAATGACCGCGTCCACCGGCAAGAGCATCTCTATCGACCCTGCAAAACATGCGGCCAGCGTCCACGGCACTTTGGGCTGTACCGATTGCCATAGCAGCATCAAGGATTTCCCCCATCCCGCCAAGGTGGCCAAGGTTCAATGTTTATCCTGCCACTCCGATGAGGCTTCGCATGTAGGCGGCAGCATCCACGCCGCGCTCGGCGAAGAGGCTTGTCAATCCTGCCATGGCAATCCGCATGAAGTAGCTGTGGCAGCGCAAACCGCGCCGGCAAAGTGCGCCCAGTGCCACGCCGATGAGGTCAAAGAATTTCGCTCAAGCATTCACGGACAAGCCGCCGCAGCGGGCGATCCCGATGCGCCGAACTGCATGTCATGCCACGGATCAGTGCATCAGATTCAATCCTCGGGCGAATCGACTGCGTTCGTAGCGAAAAAAAATCTGCCAGACACTTGCGCATCGTGTCACAGCAACCCGCAGTTTCTTTCGCGGCACAAGATTCCCTTTGCTCATCCTGTTGAACTCTACAAACAAAGTGTGCATGGCCGAGCAGTGGTGGACGGAGACGGCGCAGCTGCAACCTGTTCCGATTGTCACGGTAGCCACGGAATTCTGCCGCCGAAAGACTCGCGCTCCAAAGTTAATCACTGGAATATTCCGGCTACGTGCGGCCAGTGCCACTCGGAGAATCAGCAAGACTTATTTGGAAAGCGTGCATGGGCAGGCGATGAAAGCCGGAGTCTCCGGCGCCCCCGTGTGCAGTGATTGCCACGGAGAGCACCTGATCCTCGGTCCGAAGGATCAGGGATCGCTGGTGAACGCGGGACGCGTATCCATGGCCACTTGCGGCCGCTGCCACAGCGATGAGCGTCTGGCATTGCGATACAACCTGCCTGCGGATCGGGTACCGTCCTATGCCGACAGTTATCACGGTCTTGCCATGCGCGGCGGTTCGCAGAGCGTTGCTAACTGCGCGTCATGCCACGGGGTACACAACATTTTTCGATCAAGCGATGCTCGCTCGACGGTGAATGCAGTCAATCTTCCTAAAACCTGTGGAAGTTGTCATGCCGGTGCCGGAAATCATTTCGTTATCGGCCCGGTGCACGTGCAGACTGCCTCGGGACCCGCTCACCCAGTCGTAAAGTGGATTCGCGGCACCTATTGGCTTTTGATCCCTCTCACCCTGGGTTTCATGGTCATCCACAATCTGGCGGACTTTCTCGCCAAGTTGATTCGCCGGCACCCGCGACACGAAACCGATGGCGAAGTTTCTCGCATGAATCGAAACTTCCGCATCGCCCATGCCGGCGTGATACTCAGCTTCCCCACTCTCGTATTTACTGGCTTTGCGTTGAAATATCCTGAGGCGTGGTGGGCGCGTCCGTTGTTGCTTTGGGAGGGCCATTTTGCCTTTCGCGGGCTAGTGCATCGCAGCGCCGCGATTGTGCTGATCGCAGCTACCATCTACCACGTCATTCATCTCGCTATAGTCCGGAAAGATAGGATTTTCCTCAAAGCCATGCTTCCGCAAGTAAAAGATGCGACCGATCTGGTACACGTCTTCGCCTACAATCTTGGCCTTAGCAAAATTGAACCGCGATTCGCCAAGTTCAACTACGCGGAGAAGGTAGAGTATTGGGCGTTCATGTGGGGAACGGTGGTAATGACGGTCTCTGGTTTCGTACTGTGGTTCAATAATTTTACGCTGCGCCACTTCCCCAAGTGGATTTCTGATGCGGCCACCGCCATACATTATTACGAGGCGCTGCTCGCCACCTTCTCCATCCTGCTGTGGCACTTCTACATGGTGATTTTCGACCCGCTCGTCTACCCGATGGATACCGCCTGGATCAACGGCAAAGTCCCCGCGGATCATTACCGCCATTCCCGCCCGGAGTATTTTCGGGCGCTGGAACGTGCCCACCTGGTCGAACCTGGAAAACCATCTAACGAAGAAGTAGAACCTAAAGCTGTCGCCGCTAAAGCTGGCGAGGGCCCATCTGCGTGAAGCAGTTCCCGCTTCCAACTGACGCCCGCCCAAGCAGATACCAACATCAGTTCTCTAAGGAACCTTCCGGAGAAACCTGTACAGCCCCCTAACGGCTTCTGTGCATCTTATCTCGGCTTGTGCTTTGCGGCATTTGTCGTAGACTCACTCAGCAGCAGTTCCAGGCATTTGCCTGGAACTTGCGCGACGCAATTGAGGAGCAATTCGATAAATGACCCGAGGAGATGAACATGCTTTGGACGATTTTCGTTGTGCTTCTGATTCTGTGGCTTCTAGGCTTCAGTCTGCACGTAGCCGGCAGCCTGATTCATTTGCTGCTGGTAGTGGCGCTGGTGGTGTTGGTCATCAATCTGGTAAGCGGCCGCCGCGTAGCCTAGGCGGAAAACGCGGCAAACAAACAGTGTTTCGGCGGGGACGGCATAGTCCCGGCCGTAGAGACGTGGCTTGCCACGTCTCTCGAGACCAGTTTGAGATTAAGAACTCAGAAGAAGTCGCTCATCTGAGCCGCGCTTTCACACGCGCCGGGGAAGCTTGTCAGCCCCAATCCCTGCATCAATAGCCGGCAAGTATTCTGGTGCTGGTAAAAAGTTGTCGACTTGTAACCCTTCTTGACCCAGGGACTGATCACCAGCATCGCAACCTGCCCACCGCCGTGCAACGTGTCACTATCGAAGGATTCGTCGAACACGATTACGAGCAATCCGTCCTTTTGGAACGTGGCGCTGGCAATCAACGGCGCAATGTTTGCCTGTAGCCAGCCATCGGCCTGATAGAGACTTCCGTCGTGGGCATCGTCGAGCATATTCGGAACAATGTAGGAAAACTGCGGAAGGTGACTGCTGTTGAGATCGCCGGCAAACTCGGAGAACGGAACCAGGTTCTGCAGTTGATTCTGGCTATTGACCACGTCCGTAATATAACTGAATGGATTGTGATGCTTCGCGTAAGGATAAACGTCTCCGCCAATGTAGCCTACGCTGGGCAGACTCTCAAGGTACGCCTTCCAGGTTTTGCCCCCGGACAATAAGTGACGAACCACATTGTCGGCGCTCACCGTTCCGGTGTATCCATCGTCATTGGTAATAATCTGACCGGTCGTCAGTTCAAAGTAATTGCCAATCGACGGATGCGTATTCGCGAAGTAGGAAGTAGCCAGCCCATACTTCTGCGCCAAGCTGTTGAGGTAGGGCATAGATGAGTTTCCAATCACGCTGGAATAACTGTGATTCTCCTCCATAAGCAGGATCACGTGTCCGAACGTTGGAATTCCTTGTACCGTTACCGTGGTCTGTGCATTTGCCGTGCCGCCCGCTCCTGTGGCGGTTGCGGTGTAGGTCGTGGTGGTGGTCGGCGTAACATTGGTGGAACCATTCGCCGGGAAGCTACCTACTCCCGGAATGTTTACCGAGGTTGCATTGGTGGTCGTCCAACTCAGAACTGCTGTCCCTCCGCTCGCGATGTTGTTTGGGTTAGCGTTGATTGAAATCGTGGGAGAAGCAGTTTGAGACACAATTACTGTGGTCGATGCGGGAGTTGTTCCTCCCGGTCCTGTCGCAGTTGCGTTGTACGTTGTGGTGGAAGCAGGCGAAACCTGAGCCGATCCGGTTGGCGCAAACGTTCCCATGCCGGCGATAGTCACCGAAGTGGTGTTGCTTGTCGTCCAGCTTAGAACCGCTGGTGTGCCTGGAGGAACGCTGCTTGGCTGAGCGTTGAATGCAATCGTCGGCTTAGGGCCCGAGGTAGTTACGGTTATCACTGTCGAAGTTACGCTTGTACCTGCCGGTCCCGTTGCAGTTGCGGTATAGGTAGTAGTGGCGGTGGGAGTGACTTTCACCGAACCGTTGGCAGGAAACGTGCCCAGTCCATTGATGGTCACTGAGGTCGCGTTGCTTGACTTCCAACTCAGCACAGTAGACGTACCACTAGTTACAGTGTTGGGTTGAGCCGCCAGCGTGATCGCGGGTTGAGTGGGATTCGAGGACGTAGACCCGCCGCCGCACCCGATGGTGGCAATGAAAATAGAAAAAATGAATGCCATTGCGGAAATGGGAAGAAAGAACCGCATAGAAAACTCCTTATTGAAAATGTCAGGCGAAGCGACCAGGGCTAATACTTAGGTTGACTCGGATTCTAAGCAGATCGAAATATCGATCGCAAGCAAAAAACGCATAACAATTAGTCGAAAGTGCATCGTCGCGAGTGCACTATCACGTTAAGGCTTTATCTCACCATGTGCGGTCGCGGCGTGGCGAAACTTCGGAATGTAGCGCCGCCGTCTCGGCGGCTGTCGTGGGGGCGTCCCGCCCGCATTGGCGAGGGCAAGATGCCCTCGCGACAGCTGGCAAGATGGCGGCTATTGGATCTCACCAGTAGCTGAGAGTGAAGTTGTCCAGATACGTGGTATACGCCGACTGATTGACGTTCCCGTCCATCTGGAAGTTAACCGTAACGCCCCACCAACTACCGGGGGCAGAACCCGGCGGATACGTCCGGTTAATGTTGCTGGTCACACCGTTCAAAGTTATCGATTGGAACAGCAGCGAGTTGTCAGATTCTCGCTGGGCATGAATGGTCAAATGATTCCAGGCGTTGTTCACGGGATTACAGGCGGCTCCGCTCGATACCCATTTCTGGCCCACGTTGTCCCAGATATCCCACACGTGTCCACCAAGAATGTTGCATTGGTTGCCCCAGATCAAACCCAGCCCGTTGAAATACATGCTGATGTCGAATTCCAGGACCTGCGTAACTCCGAGGTTCGTGGGATAAAAATAAACGTCATAGGTGAAGTTGTGGATGGTGGGAAGAAGCGTGTGACCCGAGTCCGGGAGACCCTGGGTTGAGGCGTTGCCGATCAAAGGATTGCTCCACAACACGTCAGCATAAGGTTTTGAGCCGCCAATATTAAACTGGGTCGCGTCTCCGCTGAGTGAAGGGGATTTGATCCCTTGTTTCATCGACCACGAAATCCCCGGGCAGGGATAGTTACAAATGCCATAGCCGGGCGGATATTCACCCCAACTTTGCCATCCGCCGCTTGCCTGCAGATGGGATAGAGGCGTTCCGTTCGATTGCACGGTTACGGTAGTCGAAGCCTGGGTCGTGCTTGCAGCCCCCTGGGCTGTAGCGGTGTAAGTGGTAGTGGTGCTCGGCGTCACGCTGGTTGATCCACTCGCCGGGAAAGAACCGAGGCCGGGAATGTTCACCGAGGTTGCATTTGTGGTGGTCCAACTCAAAATAGACTTGGTTCCCACGGGGACGCTACTAGGTTGAGCAGTGAATGTGATCGTCGGCGCCGCGCTTGCCGACACGGTCACGGTGGCCGACGATGCGGCGGTTCCGCTGGCCCCGGTCGCAGTAGCGGCATAAGTGACAGTAGAGTTAGGCGTAACTTGTACCGATCCGGTCGGCGGGTAGCTGCCGAGGCCCGCAATGCTCACCGAGGTTGAATTAGTCGTCGTCCAGCTTAGTGTCGAGGTCGCGCCGCTAGCAATGTTGCTGGGCTGAGCGGTTAAGGCAATTGTTGGTACCGACGATGCGGAACCGCTGACGCTTACCATTGTGGACGATTTCGTTGTGCCTCCAGGTCCGGTGGCAGTCGCGGTATAGGTTGTGCTGGCGGTCGGGGTCACCTTAGTGGAACCAGTTGCGGGGAATGTACCCACTCCGGCGATGCTCACCGAGTTTGTATTGCTGGCATTCCAACTGAGTACAGTCGGGGCGCCGCTGGACACGGTGCTGGGCTGAGCTTGAAGCGTAATCGCAGGCTGGGTGCTGTTGGTGGACATGGATCCGCCGCCGCATCCAATCGACACAAGTAAGATGAAAAGTAGAAATACGAACGCAAAAATGCGTAGGGAGAACCGCATGAAACACTCCTGGGTTTAATGTGCCAGACGAAGCGCAGGTCTGTATTGGGTTGATTGAATTCTAAGGAGCTATATTCGCAATCGCAAGCAAAACTGCCCAGTTTTATACTCAGAAGTGCATCCGCAGATGTCCGACTTCGCGCGGGCGGCACCAAGGTAATGTGCCAAATCGATTACCCGTTTTGACCGTCATTTCCCTTGTGGTAGTCTCCAATCACCCCATATTCTCTGGACTTTAACAAGGTTTCTTTGTGCCCTTGGTGTCTTCAAACAGCAAACCGGGAGTCCACATCGCGTGGAAGACGGTCACCTACCGCAGCGTGGCGCTGCTGGTATTGGCGGGCCTGGGGATATTTTTTGTGAGCTTGCGTTTCGCCTTTCCGCAGTTCACGCAGAGCACCATTAACGCAGCCGACAGTTTTGGAGGCAAATTACTGGAGGCGGTAGCAGGGGCCGCGTCAAATCAAGTCAAGCCGGGAGCAGGTTCCCAGCAGGCGCACTTTACTGCGCTTGACGGCACGGTGCGAGTGAAAAAAGCCAACGGCAACAGTTGGGGAGCCGCGGACTATAGCGTCCCGCTGGAAAAAGGCGATGTAGTGCAGACCGGTTCGGAAGGCATGGCGAAGATCGTCTTCAATGACGGTACGAACTACACCGTGAAACAGGATTCGCTGATCGTGATCGAAGAGAACTCGACCAACGATCAGCAGCAGACCAGCGTCGCAGTGGCGGTCAGCACCGGCACGGTGGATCTGACTACAGCGACCTATTCGCAAGGTTCGAAGTCCCAGGTAATTGTGGCGGGCGCCACAGCGTCTCTGGCTCCGGATAGCGCTGCCATGGTGCACAACGACCCCAAGGGCGATCAGCATGAAATCCTGCTGAAGAAGGGCTCTGGAGACATCAGCCGCAATGGCGAGACCGTGCGGTTGGCTGACTGGGAAAAAGTCAGTTTCCAGGCTGAAGCGCCGCGCATGGAAAAGCTGAAGGAGATTGGTCCCCCGACCCCGATCTCTCCGGCGAACATGATGCCCATGTTCGTGTCGAGTGATCCCAAACCAATCGAATTTTCCTGGACTCCGATGGCGAATGCGAAAGGCTACCGGTTGCGCATTTCGCGCAATCCATATTTTTCCTCGACCATCGTGGATCGCAAAGTGAATACTGCGGATGTGCTGGTATCCGGCCTTGAGCAGGGAGCATATTACTGGGTGGTACAGTCCCAGGATGCCGCGGGCAAGGAGTCGGTAGAGAGCGAAAAAAATCGCTTCACCATTATCCCCAAAGGAAACGACACAGCGGCCATCAATCTGGACCTTGATCCGCTCATTCAGCACGGTCACGTAATCGAATTAACCGGCAAGACCGAAACTGGCGCGCGGGTCATGGTAAATGGACGCGAAGTGCCAGTGGTGGGAGCGGATGGTGCTTTCCATTACTTCACGCCTCCGTTGGCGACTGGTGAAAGCACGATCACCATTACCGCGCAGAATGCCAAAGGCGGAGTGAATACATTGCAGAAGAAAGTAGTAATTCAGTGAGTAAACCGAAATGGAACGCGGACGCTGAAGACCCAGCACTTTGGTTTGATGAAAGCAACCGCGATAACTCATAGAATTAAGGATAGAGCAATTCCAGAATAACCGGATAAAAGACGGAAAAAACCGACTCCAACTGACGGGAAAAGTTTCGCATGTCATCTAATAACGGCTTTCATTCGAGCGCATCACGCTGGCACAATCTGCGGTCGCTGTTTAGCGTTTTCTCGAGCGACCTCGCTATCGACCTGGGCACGGCCAACACGCTGGTGTACGCGCGCGGCAAAGGCATCGTGGTGAACGAGCCTTCGATCGTGGCCATCAACAAAAACACTGGCGAAGTGGAAGCCGTCGGCAAGGAAGCCAAGGAGATGCTGGGCCGCACGCCCGGCAATATCGTGGCCATCAAGCCCATGAAGGACGGCGTGATCGCCGACTTCAAAGTCACCGAGAAGATGCTGAACTACTTCATCCAGAAGGCGCACAACCGCAAGATGCTGGTGCATCCCCGCATCGTGATCGGCGTGCCCTCGGAAATCACGCAGGTAGAAAAGCGCGCGGTCATGGACTCGGCCTATCGCGCCAAGGCCAGCGAAGTGCATCTGGTCGAGCAAGCCATGGTGGCGGCCATCGGCGCCGGGCTTGCCCATCACCGAACCCAGCGGCAACATGGTCGTCGACATCGGCGGCGGCACCACCGACATCGCGGTCATTTCTCTCAGCGGCATCGTCTATTCGCGTTCCGTGCGCATGGCCGGCAACCAGATGGACGAAGCCATCATGAATTATCTGAAGCGCAAATATAACCTGCTGATTGGCGAGCGTACCGGCGGAGCAGATCAAGATCGAAATTGGCTCGGCCTATCCGCTGGACAAGCCGCTGACCATGGAGATCAAGGGACGCAACCTGATTGAAGGCGTTCCCAAGACCATCACCGTCGACGATAGTGAAATTCGCGAAGCGCTGAGCGAGTGTGTTTCGACCATCATGAACGCGATTCGCGTGGCGCTCGAGCGCACGCCTCCCGAGCTTTCCGCCGACATCAGCGACCGCGGCATCGTGCTCACCGGCGGCGGCGCGCTGCTGAAAAATCTCGACAAGCGCATCCGCGAAGAAACTGGGCTGCCAGTTTCCATCGCCGATGACCCGCTGTGCAGCGTGGTGCTCGGCACCGGCAAAATGTTGAGCGACTTCAAACTGTTGCGCAAAATTTCTATCGAGTAAGAAACCGTGGCTGCAGGGATTCACGTAATCGCCGGCCATTCTTATACACCTGCCCCAGATTTGCGGACACGCTGGGATGCCATGTTCTATAGAATTGATGTGTGAAGCTGAAAGCTGATGGCTGACAGCTTGTTTTTATGGAAAACCTCGTCACCCGCTACCGTAACGTCACCATCCTGATGGTCGTTTTATTTGCCCAGGTGCTGGCGTTAGCGATGCAAGTCAAGCGTTCCACTCAGGATGAATCAACTCGACTGATTCGGGTTTGGGCGGTGGACGCAGTCACTCCACTCGAAAAAAGCATTGTGTGGTTCCAGAGCGGTATATCCGGCCTCTGGCATAACTATTTCTATTTGCGTGGCGTCAGGCAGGAGAATCGTGACCTCAAGCTGGAAATCGAACGCCTGCGCATCGAGCAGGTTCGCCTCAACGAGGACGCGGAGCAAGCTCGGCGACTGCAAGCGTTGCTCGGCTTCAAGGAACAATTCATCTCGAAGACACTGCCCGCGCAGGTCATCGGTTCGAGCGGCAGCGAGCAGTCGCGGTCGATTTACATCGACAAAGGCTCGCATGACGGGGTCAGGCCGGATATGGCGGTTATCACCGCCGATGGCGTCGTAGGCAAAGTGCTGCGGGTTTTCAGAACCACTTCGCAAGTGCTGCTGGTCAATGATCAGACCAGCGGCGTGGGAGCGATCCTGGAAAAGTCGCGGCTGCAAGGGGTGCTGCGTGGAACCCCGCTTGGCGAGGTAGTGCTCGAAAAGGTAATGTCCGATGAAGCCGTTCAGCCGGGAGAAAAAGTTGTAACTAGCGGTGGCGATCAGATATTTCCCAAGGGCTTGGCAGTGGGCACGGTCACGAAAGTTTCGCCCGGCTCAGAGCTTTTTCTTAATATCCGCGTGAGGCCGGCAGCCGACTTGAGCCGGCTGGAAGAAGTGCTGGTGATTACCCAGCAACTGGAAAAGGAACCTGGGCTTTCAGACGGCGCATTGCCGATGCGGGCGGCGGAAATTCTGGCGCAGCGTCTACCTTCGGTTCCGGACCGGCCCCCCGATGATCCAAATGCGCCCCCACCTCCGACCAGTGGACTGAAAATTTACGCTGGTCCGGCGACTCCGAGCACGGCAGGTGCAAAGCCTGATGGCTCGGGTGCAAGCGTGGCGAATCCAAAACCGCATGCTGACGCGGCAGGCACGCCAGTAATTACGACTTTCACAACAAAGCCAGACGGATCATCCGCGAAGCCGGTATTGCCGCAAAATCCGCACGCTCCTGCGGAGCAAACTTCACACAACGCCACCAACACAGCCTACAGTCAACCCCAGCCGACGTCTTCGAAGACTGCCTCACAACCAAAGGCGCCATCAACCACGACGGCGCCGACCCAGGAACCTCCTCAATAGCGTGCCGATCACTTACACATCGAATGAGCAGATTGAGGTTTACCGGTTCAGCCTTCCGGCAGCCATTCTGATCCCGTTGATCGCGTTATTTCTGCAGGCCTTCATACCGTTACGCTTCCATTTTTTCTCGATTTTCGATTTACCGCTGCTGGTAGTGATTTTCTTCGCGGTAGCGCGCCGCAGCCCAGTCGCGGGATTGCTCACCGGCGCCGCCATCGGCTTGCTGCAGGATTCGCTCACCGGCCACCCGCTTGGCCTATACGGGATCGCCAAGACAGTGGTGGGTTACGGCGCCTCGTCGCTCGGCGTCAAGCTCGACGTGGAAAATGCCGGCTCGCGGTTTCTGGTCACGCTGTTTTTCTACGTGGTGCACGAGATCGTGTACTTCACCGTTGCCCGCGGATTAGTTGGACTCACGCTGCAATGGAGCTGGCCGCGCGAACTGGGGTCGGCACTGGCTAATGCGTTTTTGGCCGTGATCCTGTTCGCCCTGCTGGATCGATTCAAGCAGAGAACCTGAATGCTGAACCACAGAGTCACAGAGCCACAGAAGAAAGAAGACTTAAAGAACTTAAAAGTGACTCTGTGTCTCTGTGGTGACACGCGGTAAGGACCCTGCAGCAATCTGTTAAGATCCTGAGAAATCAAGCGTGATCGACATTCACTGCCACATCCTCGCCGAAGTAGATGACGGCCCCAAATCCTGGGACGTGGCCGAAGAAATGTGCCGCATGGCGGCTGCCGATGGCATCGAGCACATTGTCGCCACGCCGCACGCCAATGACCGTTACCATTACGATCGCGAACTCCTGACGCGGACCCTCAATTTTCTGCGGCAGCGCGTCGGTCCATCGCCAGCTCTCAGCCTGGGCTGCGATTTCCATCTTTCCTACGAGAATTTGCAGGATGCGATGCTGTTTCCCCAGCGCTATACCATCGACGGCAGCCGGTATTTGCTGGCCGAACTGAGCAATTACAGCGTTCCGGTTCACATGGAGGAACACTTCAGCAAACTGCTGGAAAAGGGACTTACCCCCGTGATTACGCATCCGGAACGCAATCCGATTATGCAGCGCACTCCGCAGCGGATTTTGCAATGGGTGGAACTTGGCTGCGTCATTCAAGTGACGGGTTCCGCATTAACCGGACAATGGGGCGAAGCCGCATGGAGAACGGCTGAATGGCTGCTCAAACGCGATGCCGTGCATGTGCTGGCGACCGACGCCCACGACACTCAAGCGCCGTCCGCCGGTGCTTTCCACCGCCCGCGATGCCGCTGCGGAAATTTGCGGAGAGGATGTAGCTCGTGCGCTGGTGGATGGCAATCCCCGCGCAATCGTCAGTGGAAAGCCGCTGCCCTACTTTCCCAATCCCGTGACCAAGGCTTAAAAGCTTAGCCACGGATTTCACAGATTCTTCTCTTTATTTCTTTTTGTTTTTATCTGCGTAATCCGTGAAGATCCGTGGCGCTTTATCGTTGTTCTTTGCCGGGATCAGCTGCGCTGACGGGAGTTGCGGACTGCGGTTGCCTACTCACTGGTTGGCTGGTCATAGCACTCTCCGGATTCAGCAGGTGTTGATGATCCGGGCCCAAGCCCAGTTTGATCAGCGCACGCGCATCTGGAGTGGTCTTCGACTGCCAGTTGTTGTCAGCCTGATAACGCTGCATCGCCTGTTGGGTCGCGTCATTCCACACGCCAGTAGGCTTGCCTGTCAGGTAATGCTCGCGAATCAGAGCTTCCTGAATTTCCAACGCACGCTGCGAGTCTATCTTTTGCTGTCCCCGAGGATGACGGGACGCCGATCTTCGCGTCTTCTTTCCCTTGTGAGTAGTGGCGTGCGTTGTCGTGGTGGATGTCGAAGACTTTTTTGCAGAAGCGGATGACGGCGCTTTAGTTTGCGGTGGAGGCAACGTGTTGCTGTCAGTTTTAGTGTCAGTGGCGAAAGCGATCGCGCCCGAAAGCAGCGCTGCGCACCCCACCGACGAAAGCGTGAACCAAAATCTTGTCATGCAAAGGCCAAACTAAATTAATCCCACACCAAAACCGGCACTGAGTAATGATCCCCGATTGGGACGCTCAGTGCCAGTCTCGATAGTGCTACGCAGTTACGGAAGTGTACCGGCCAGGAAGATGGTTCCGTCCTGCTTGCCCGCTCCCCGTTGCCGGACCAGGAATACGACATCCTGTCCGCTCTTCAAGGAGGAGGAAATGCGGCTAAAGTCATCCTCGGAGTTCACCGGTTGTTTGTTGATCTCAAGGATCACATCGCCGCGGGTAAGACCCACATCGTCGGCAAACGATGATGGTTTGATGTCCTGAACGATCACACCCTTGCCGGCGGGAATGTCCAACCGCTCCCCCATTTCAGGAGTTACCGCGCGAACCGTCAGTCCCAGCTTGCTTTCCTTGGGGCCAGCTTCCTCGCCATTTTCTTCTTCGTCACCGAGGCGGGCTGCGAACAACTTCGCCCGGTCAGCGACCGTGACGGTGGCTTCCTGTTTTTTAGCATTGCGGACGTAGCCGATGGTCACCTTAGTTCCCGGCTTGCGGCTGGCGATATCGGAAACAAGATCGTCGCCATTCTTCACTGGCTTGCCATCCACGGAAACAATAGTGTCGCCCACTTTAATTCCGGAGCGCTCCGCCGGACTTCCCGCCGTGACATCCGAAACCGTTACCCCGCCCGCACCCGCGCCATAGACACGCGAGATTGCCGGATTCTCCTGGGCGTTGAACATGATGCCGATAGACCCGCGCGCCACGCGATGTTCCGGCGCGATCAGCTGGTTATAAACATTCACCACGGTATTTGAAGGCATGGCGAAACCGACGCCAGCATAAGCATTGGTGTCGGTGAGAATCGCGGTGTTGATGCCAATTACCTCGCCTGACATGTCAACCAGCGGCCCTCCGGAATTGCCGGGATTGATGGCCGCATCAGTCTGAATAAACGATTGGAATTGCCGGTTGGGCACGATGTTGCGGCCCTTCGCGGAAACGATTCCAGCAGTCACCGTCTCAGAAAGTCCAAACGGACTGCCCACGGCCAGCACCCAATCGCCAACTTCCATGCTGTCGGAGTTGCCCATTTTCGCGAAGGGCAGCGGCTTTTCGGACTCAATCTTGATCACCGCCAAATCGGTTTCCTGATCGGAGCCGATCACCTTGGCGTCATGTAAAACTCCCGGCGGATCGTCCATCAGCTTCACCCGAATGCGGTCAGCTTTCTCCACTACGTGGCGATTGGTAACGATGTAGCCTTTGGCGTCGACAATCACGCCCGAGCCGAGCGAATGTTCGCGAATCGGACCGTTGCCCTGTCCCTGCCCGCCGAAAAACTTATCAAAGAAATCGTCGAAGGGATTCTGGTCGTCGGGCTGCTGCTGATCCGGATTGCCTCCTCCGCCGCGCCGCCGATGCGGATTCTTAATGGTCGATTCGGTATTGATGTTGACCACGGTCGGTTCCAGTTGCTTGGAGATCTGCGAGAACTCGTTCGAGAGCTTCTGCGGCGAGGGGATGGTCAACGGAGTCGCATCAGAACTCTTTCTCTCCTGGCCTTTTACTCCCTTGGAGATGACGGTTCCAATGAGAATACCGACAGCTAATGTGATCAAAATCGTGAGCGCGTATGCAGGGCGGTTGGCTTTCAGCCGCGCCCAGAAACCGCTGGCAACCGGATCCATAGAACTTCCTCCACAATGCAAAGAACTCATCAGGATAAGTGCTGCGTCAATTATACCTTCTCACGGTGAATCGGACCGAGGGGATGTACCGTGCTTAGCGGGCTCAAGTTGCCCGTCATGAGCGCCCATTCGGTACATCCAGCAGGGGCGATGACGCCCACGCCTACAGTACCAGATTGATCGAAGTTGAACATGAATGCTCGCTCCAGTCTAAGGTTACCGGGATGCAATTTCAGCCGACTTATTCCTCCTACTCAAGGTTCGTCGGCGTTTCTGTACAGGTTTTACCCGATGATCCAACGTTGAAGAATAACCCTCACAGCGCGCCGCTTAACCGCCTTCCAGTTCTTTGCAATATGAAGCTACTCCGTCCGCCGCGCAAGCATCTCATGCGTTGGAAAAAACTTTTTTGGAGGAAACAATGGCGGAAGGATTAAGAGAACTTTACATAGAGGAGTTGAAGGACCTTTATAACGCAGAGAACCAACTGGTCAAGGCACTGCCCAAGATGGCTAAGGCAGCCTCGTCGGACGAACTTCGACAAGGATTTGAAGAGCATCTGGAACAGACCAAAGGCCACGTACAACGGCTGGAGCAGATTTTCCAGGCGTTAGGAGAAAGCCCTAAAGGAAAGAAATGCAAGGGTATGGAAGGCTTGGTGGAGGAAGGCTCGGAAGTGATGCAAGAGGATTTCGAAGGCGCCCTGATGGACGCGGCTATTATCGGCGCAGCTCAACGGGTCGAGCACTACGAAATTGCGGCATACGGAACAGTTTGCGCCTTCGCCGAGGAACTTGGAGAGTCCGAACAGAACTCGTTGCTGAACGAAACTCTCGAGGAAGAAAAAGAAACCGATGAAAAGCTCACCCAACTCGCTCAGCAGATCAATGCCGCAAGCGAATGAGCGAGCAGAACAA
The DNA here is from genome assembly GCA_963716405.1 of uncultured Acidobacteriota bacterium. Taxonomy (GTDB): domain Bacteria; phylum Acidobacteriota; class Terriglobia; order Terriglobales; family Acidobacteriaceae; genus JABDBE01. Next base: position 191,142 of record CAVQTI010000004.1, read on the forward strand.
GAGGAATCTGAACAAGAGGCGAGCGCCAGCAAGAAAAAGAGTAGGCGCGCGGCTTAGTGTTAACTGCTAAACCTGCAAACCGGACGGGCCGATGGTCCGCCCGGAATGCCGGCAAAGTTAACCACAAAGCTCGGGGCATGCTGCCCTCGTAGCGACGGTTGAGACGGAGTAAGCCCGAATCAAATCCCGACCCCCAGCACAGTAGTACGTGGTACCAATGTCATCTCGCCCTTACTTCTTCCTGATTGCACAATCCTTCCATGGGATTGAATTTTCTCTTCCTCGACTTCCTCCAGCGCATTGCCGTAGGAGCGGCAGTGGTATTTGTTTTACTGCTGGTGGTCTGGCTTAGAACTCCCCGCCGTGCAGCGAACGTCGCCAGTCGTCGAACCTCTCAGTAAAGCCATAGCCGTCTTAGGCACGGCTGAATCGGACGCTCGCGCTCCATCGTAAGAGACAACCTACCCCTCTGCCCGGTTCCCATTTGACTGAATTTGCCACCCCATGAGATAGTGACCTGCTCTTATCACCGCAACGGACTGTACGTGTAGATTCAGATTATTTTTTCTTCCAAAATGATCCGCCTCATCCCCAGGGATAACAGCTTCTTCGAAATGTTCTCGGCAATGTCTAACAATCTCATTGCCGGGGCTAACACCCTGGTCGATCTTTTTTCGAACTATCACGATGTAGAAAAGAAGATCAATGAGATTCGGCGCATCGAACGTCAGGGCGATGAACTCACGCATGCCATTCTGACCAAGCTTAACCAGACATTTATCACCCCCTTCGACCGGGAAGACATTCACCAACTGGCCTCGAAGCTTGATGATGTCCTGGATTTCATCAATGCTTCCGGGGCCCGCGTCGTGATGTATCGCATCACCGCTCCTCCGCCGGCGGCTGGAGAGTTGGCCGCGATTATCCTGCACCAATGCCAGGAATTGCAGAAAGCTGTATCGCTCATGCAGAAGAATGGCGATATCCTGGCGCATTGCGTGGAGATTAACCGTCTGGAAAATGAAGCCGATCAAGTATGCCAGCAGGCCATAGCCGGGCTGTTTGAACGCGAAAAAGATCCCATCAACCTCATCAAGATCAAAGAATTGCTAGAATTCCTCGAGCGTGCTACCGATAAAGCGGAAGACGTGGCCAACGTCCTGGAAACGGTTGTGTTAAAAAGCACATGAAGTCCTAATCCTCTACCCCGGAAATAGGAAAACTGGTGAAGTCTGATCTGCTTCTGCTGATCATCACAATACTGGTCGCTCTGATCTTCGATTTCCTCAATGGATTTCACGACGCTGCCAACAGCATCGCTACGGTAGTGTCGACGCGCGTATTGTCGCCAAAGCTAGCCGTTTTGTGGGCGGCATTCTTCAACTTTGTGGCCGCGTTTCTTCTGGGGACGGCAGTCGCCAAGACCATCGGCGGAGGCATGATCCGGATTGATACGGTGACCCAGTATGTCGTGATCACCGGACTATTCGGCGCCATCGTCTGGGACCTGCTCACGTGGTGGTGGGGGCTGCCGACTTCTTCTTCGCATGCTTTGATCGGCGGCTACGCTGGTGCGGCCATTATGCGATCCGGCTGGCATGTGATCATTCCTGCGGGCTGGACCAAAACCCTGATCTTCATTGTCGTGGCTCCTGTCATGGGACTCGTTCTCGGCTTTACGTTTATGGTTGTCGTATTTTGGCTTCTGCGCGATAAGCCCCCGCGAAAAATCGATGCCTGGTTTCGTAAACTGCAACTGTTGTCGGCGGCAGCTTACAGTCTCGGCCATGGCGGCAACGACGCGCAGAAGACCATGGGAATCGTAGCCAGCGCGTTATATGGAGCCCATTATCTAAGCTCGAAGGAACTGGCGGGCAACTGGGGAAAATTCCATTGGCCGATAATCCTGGCGGCACATTTATCGATCGCCTTGGGAACATATTTCGGCGGTTGGCGGATTGTGCATACCATGGGCTCGCGCATTACAAAGCTCAAGCCGGTGGGAGGATTCTGCGCCGAGGCCGCCGGAGCCATCACTCTTTTTTCAACAGCATTGGCCGGAATTCCTGTCAGTACAACCCATACCATCACCGGAGCAATCGTCGGCGTGGGCGCTGTAAATCGTCTTTCCGCCGTGCGCTGGGGAGTGGCGGCACGCATTGTGTGGGCCTGGGTTCTTACCATCCCGGCGGCCGCCGCGGTAGCCGCTGTAGCTTTCTGGCTGGTGCGATTGATTTATCCTGGAGCCTAGCCACATTCTGCAGCCCGGCAACAACGACTCCGTAATGTATTCTTAACTCCGATCACGAACCAGGCCGTAACACACTTTGGAACCCCTTACTCACTTCTTGACTGGCGCCTGCTTGGGACGCGCCGGACTCAATCGAAAAACGGCGTTGGCCACGGCCACGGTTACTCTCGCTGCCGAAGCGCCTGACTTGGACGTGCTCGGCGAGGTCAAAGGCCGGGTTTTCGCCTTTGCACATCATCGCGGATTCACGCATTCTTTTCTGGGCATTGCGATTGTTTCCGCGGTTGTGGTCGGCTTCGTATATCTGGTCTGGCGCCTTCGGGGACGCAAGATCAAGAATCCAAATCTGCCGCCGCGCTGGGGATTGCTGTTCGGCTTCGCCTATCTCGCCGGCCTCAGCCATATTCTGCTGGATTACACAAATAATTATGGCGTGCGCCCGTTCTGGCCGTTCTCGGAGAAATGGTACTCGTGGGATATTGTTTTCATCGTCGATCCCGTCATTCTGATTCTGCTGGTTTCTGGATTGTTACTGCCGGCGCTGTTCTCCTTTATCGATCGCGAAATCGGCGTTCGCCGAAAAGTTCCGGCAGGCCGCTGGGGCGCAACCCTCGCGTTACTTGGAGTGGTTGCGCTGTGGGGCGTTCGCAATTACGAGCACCAGCGCGCCGTGAACGCGATCGAGGCCCGCACCTACGAAAACGCCGACCCGCTTCGCTCATCGGCCTACCCTTTGTGGTGGAATCCGTTTCGCTGGGTCGGCGTGGTGGAAACCAGGAATTTCTACGCCACGATGATGGTTGATTCGAGCACTCCCGAGGTTGACCCCGGCGGCGAAATGCAGATTTTCTACAAGCCGGAGGAAACTCCGGTAACACTCGCGGCTAAGCGCTCTTATCTGGGACGCGTCTATCTCGACTGGGCGAAGTATCCCATTACTGAAACCGAGCCACTCGCGGCTGGGGAACAGGGCTACATCGTGCGCTTCAAAGACCTGCGCTTTCAGCAACCCGGACGTCCCAGCCGGAGCGTCCTCTCGGCCTATGTCGAACTTGATCGCAACCTGAATGTTGTGGAAGAAAACTTCGGCCCACCCAAATCCGCGCCTTTGGATTAGCAAATGGAGACTGGGTGTTTCGCCGGTTGTACAGGCCAAAGGCCCGTCCTTCATAAAACCTCGTTCGACTTGACGCCGTCGTCCACACAGGCCACAATCTTCTTGAGAGTTTTACATCGAGGTGTTCCACATGCTGGCCTACATATTCGTCGTTCTCGCGGTGGCTGTCCGATTCATGCCTCATCCCTGGATGTTTACTCCTGTAGTCGGCTCGCTGTTATTCTTCGGAGCACGCGGACCACGCCGCCACATCTGGATCCCATTCGCTCTGCTGGCTGCATCCGACGTATTGCTGACGAAACTGGTCTACAACTATCCATTCACCTCGGACCACTACGTGACCTTCGCCTGGTATGCCGCAGTTCTGTGGCTAGGCACAAGGCTGGGCGCGAAGACGAAGTTCGTTCCGGTGATCGGCGCTGCACTCGCCAGTTCGGTCTCGTTTTATCTGATAACTAATCTCGCAGCCTGGGCTTGGTTGGATATGTATCCGAAAAACCTTAGCGGGGTGATGATGTCGTACGTCGCCGCGCTGCCATTCTTCCGAAACGCGCTCGCCGGCGATCTCATTTTCACGCTTGCAATGTTTGCCACGCCAATGGCTTTGCGCGCACTTTCCGGCGTAGGCAATCCAAGCGACACCCAGGCAGCGGCATAGATAATAACTTGGAAAAGAGAATCCACTCTTAACTGTTTGCGATCTGCCGTCCGCGCTTTCTTCTTCGCATCACGAACCATACGACCAATCCCACGATGATCGCTTCCAGGATCAAATAATAGTGCTGCCGGAAAACCGTCCCGAATAAATGGACAACATTCGGGCCGAATCTTATAGTTAGCAGTCCCAGCAGCAGAAAACGCACCATTCGTCCCGAGAAAATCGCCAGCAGGAAGCGAGCGAATCCCATCTCGGAAACCGCCGCAGCCAGCACGAACAACTTGAAAGGCGTTGGCGGAGGCAGCATTGCTGGCAGCATCAGGCTCCAGAAGGGATGCTTGTCGAATGCCGTATGAATTTTCTCAAAACGCGCCGGCGGGATGCGCTTGCGCAGCAGTTCTTCCCCGCCTTTGTACCCGATGACGTAAATTACGATGCTGCCCAGCGCCGATCCCGCCGAAGCCATTAGCGCGTATAGTACGAACCGACCGTGATTCTGATAGACGTAACCGGCGACAACCGCGTCCACGGGGAGACCGAGAAAGGCGCCGTCCACCGCCCCGGCCACCAGCACACCCCAAGCCCCCAGAGGCTTCAGGAGTGCCCACAGGAATGCGGTATATCGAGAAAGGATGTGTTTGAGGGTTTTCAAGCGCTGCGACTAGCAGTCTACGCGAAAGGGGCCTTCCGGGGAGATGGGATGAGTTCCCGAATAGGGATATTAGGCTCTATTCGACAGCGGTCGACATCACGTATAGTTCCGTGCGCCGCATCTGAACGAATCTTTGACGAGGAGCGATTTTATGAGACATGGCATCTTAGGTCAGGTTCGCGTCGTATTCTTCTTGACGCTATTGTCCGCTGTCACAACTGCGGCAGACGCGCCGCCGCTCACTTTCAAATTCAAAACCATCAAAGTTCCGGGAGCACAAAGCACCGCCATCTATGGCATCAATAACCAGGGTGCGATGGTTGGATCGTACGTTGACAGCGGGGGTGTGCGCCATGGCTTCAGGCTCGTCAAAGGGAAAGTGGTTAAGATCGATGATCCCAATGGCACGGACACTTATTGTTTTGCGACCAACAAAGCGGGAGCGATTGTCGGCTATTACGCGACATCAAGCCACAACGCGCAGGCTTTCCTATATGCGAAAGGGGAGTTTACCGACATTAGCCCCACAGGCTCGACTGGATCGCAAGCTACCGGGATCAACGACCACGGCGATATTAACGGGAATTTCGCCGATGCAAAGGGTTCGCATGGCTTTCTGCTAAAGGGCGGAACTTATACCACCCTGGACGTGCCAGGCGCGCAAGCCACACTCGGCGGAGCGATTAACAATGCTGGCCTCCTCACCGAAGTGTGGCTGGACTCAACCTTCAATTCAGAATCGTCGCTCTACAATGGCAAGACTTATAAGACCATCAATGTGCCCGGCGAACCGGACTCGGACGCATTAGGCATCAACAATGTGGGCGATATTGTCTATTCCTGGGAAGGTTCGGGCGACACTTATGGCGGAGCGCTCAAGCACAGTGGCAAGTATTACAAGTTTCACGTCCCTAAAGGCGACCGAACTTTCGGCTATGGGATCAACGATCACAACGTCATCGTCGGCGCTTACACCGACGACAATGGGATTCTGAGCGGATTCTCAGCGACCTATTGAGTTAAGTGTAGCGCCGGCTCGGCGGCTGTCGTGGGGCGTCCTGCCCGCACTGGCGAGGGCAGGATGCCCTCGCGACAGCCGGCAAGATGCCGGCGCTACCCAACAAAGGACGCGCCAACAAATCACGCGCGAAAAGAGCCGCATGGAAGAATTCATTCGCTGGGGCGTGCGACCTCACTCGAATCTCCGAACACTTCGGCGGTGAACGCCTCCAGTGTCGCGCCGTTTTTCCAGGCGTCGAGCGGCAGCCCCGCCTTCTGGCAAGTCTGCTCGATGAAAGTCAGACGATCCCACCCGTGTTCAACCGGCACCTGCGGCAACAGCAGCCCGCGGCGTCCGCCATACGAGACTACAAGCCCGTGGACTCCAATCTCGACCTCCTCGGGCTTGATGACCTTAAGCGGCGACAGGATGCTCAGCGAAACTTCGAGCGCCCGAGCTTCCGCTAAAGTTACCGGTGAAAAACGGGTGTCCTCGAAGGCTGCCGCGCGCGCTGTCTCAGCCACCGTGCGATATAGCGAAATTACGGGAAGCACGTAGCCAACGCAACCACGTAGCCGACCCTGCAAATAGATGGTGGTGAATGCGCCTCGTGGTTCGGAGAAATGCGGCGAAGGCGGATCCAGAGAAATGTCGCGGTGCTCCAGAGCCGACAGAATCGACTCATGGGCCAGCTTCAACAAGGTTGCGCGTTCTTCAGGCGCAAATTCAGGCTGCGTCAGAGAAGATCTTGCGGCGTGTTCTTCAGGTTGCGGCAACATCGCGCTTCCTCCGACGGCTGAGGACAAACGCGCGGCGGCGGCTCTTCACCATCTGCCGGTCAATCTTTGACCAGAAGGCAATGAAATAATCGCCCGCCGATACCAGAGACAGCAAAACCATGAACCAGATCGCGAGCCGCGCGATCCAATGCACGGGAAAAAAATACCCGCCATAGATGGGCCATTCTTTCCAGCGGTGATCAAGAATGACTGCAACCACGGAAACAATCTGCACCAGCATTTTAAACTTGCCCAGATCGCTGGCCTCGATTGCGAATCCTTCGGACGCGGCAATCGACCGCAAACCGCTCACCAGAAATTCGCGGCCAATGATAATCACCGCGATCCATGCCGGAACCATGCTGGGATTGAACTGCACAAGAGTGATAAACGCGGCAGCGATCAGGAGTTTGTCGGCCAGAGGATCGAGCAGCACGCCCATGGTCGTGATCTGCCCGCGCTTGCGCGCCAGGTATCCGTCAATGCCATCGGTAATCGAGGCCGCGATGAACAAAGCCGAAGCCAGCAGCTCTTTCTCGCCGCCGGTACTCTGAAAATGGTTGGTAGAAAGAATCCAGATCAGCAGCGGGATGCTGCAAATTCGCGTCAGCGTGATGGAGTTCGGAAGATTCACCAAAAACCGGCCGATACTGAATTATCCTCCACTGCGAACAGCGAAGCAATAAAATGAGCGCGAACCGGCAGCAGCGTCAATCTCGTTTCGCAGCCTTGTAGCCCGCCTTCTTGGCCTCGTCCATGCTCATAAATTTGCCGTTCTTGGTTTTGCCGTACCAGCGACCGCCTTTGTGATAAATCCCAGTGTCAAGGTTCACCCAGACTTTTCCGCTGGCCTTAGCCGCTGCGATGTCGGCTGCCGAAGGAGTGCCGGATTGTGATTTCGCGTGGCTTGCCGAGGTCGCTTGCGAATCCGAAGAAACGGTTTGCGCAACCCCAGTGCCTACGAACAAAGCGGCCAACAAGATGACTACGATTTTCAGGCTGACCGTTTTTTCCCAGCTACAGCTTTTGCGCTTACGCATAAATTCCGCGCTGCCGGATGGTATACGCCACGCGATCAATGGCCAGCATATAAGCGGCAATCCGATTGTTGACGCCGTGAGTTTCGGCATACCGCACCACGTCTTCGAACGCAGCCACCATTATGGTTTCAAGCTGTTCGTTCACGAATGATTCTTTCCAGAAATATCCCTGGCGATCCTGTACCCACTCGAAGTAAGACGTCGTCACGCCGCCGGCATTGCAGAGAATGTCGGGAATCACAAATACTCCCTTGTCCGCCAGAATTTCATCCGCGGACGCCGTCGTCGGACCGTTGGCCCCTTCGGCGAGAATTTTACATTTGATCCGATCCGCATTGCGGCTGGTGATCTGATTTTCAGTAGCTGCGGGAATAAGGATGTCGCAATCAGTGACCAACAGTTCCGCAGGATCGGCAGATTCCGCTTCCGGAAACCCCGCCAGCGTTGAATGCTTCTGCCGGTATGCCGAGAGTGCGACAACATCGATTCCGTTCTTGTTATAAAGACTGCCAGTCACCTCGATTATTCCGATAATCTTGTAGCCGGCTTGCGCCATGAGCAACGCCGCATTCGAGCCTACATTACCGAACCCCTGCACAATGACGCGCGTGGATTCCGGACGTAGTCCCAGCTTCTTGATTGCTTCATCGCAAACAATCATGATGCCGCGTCCCGTCGCCTCGCGGCGTCCGCGCGATCCTCCGATGTTGATAGGCTTCCCCGTGACCACCGCAGTTACCGTCTGCCGCATGTGCATGGAATACGTATCCATGATCCATGCCATGGTTTGTTCGTTGGTGTTGACGTCGGGCGCGGGCACGTCTTTTTCCGGCCCGATAAATTCAAACAGCTCAGCCGTGTAGCGACGCGTCATTCGCTCCAATTCGCCGATCGACATTTTATGCGGATCGCAAATTACTCCACCCTTTGCCCCGCCAAAAGGAATATTCACCACCGCGCATTTCCAGGTCATCCATGCCGCCAGCGCGCGCACTTCGTCGAGCGTAACGTCGGGGGCATAGCGGATGCCGCCCTTCGACGGACCGCGCGCAATCGAGTGCTGGACGCGAAAGCCGGTAAAAACCTCCAGCGTGCCGTTGTCCATGGCCACCGGAATGTGCACGATCAGTTCGCGCGTGGGATAGCGCAGCACCTTCCATATGCCCTCATCCAGATTTAGTTTCTGCGCGGCCAGATCAAATCGCGCGGTCTGCGCCTCGGTAGGATTAAGTTCCTGCTCCAGCGAAACCGATTTAGTGGCGGTGGTCATAAAGGTCTCCAATAGGGACAATTTGATGATGGCACATTAAAGAAAGCAATCCGATGGCAGCTATCGAAAAATTCGATAGCTCGATGATTGTAATCCGAGAGCCGGGTATCGTGCCGGTTCCCACCAAGGTTCTGCGAAAATGGGGCAAACCCAAGAAGTATAAGCAGCGCACCAGCACCGAGGCAAGCAAGGGAAACCAATAGGGGACGGGCGTCCTCGCCGTTCAAGCCGAGCAAAGGCTCGACAGAGTTCCCGAATAAAGAAAAGAGCAAAAGCCCCACTTAGATGGGGCTTTTCGAACTCAGTGCCTGAATCTTTGGGCACGCTTGCCAAGCAATCCTAAGCTATGCCCACCTCAACTCAGGGTCAAGGCACAAAGGGGCATTCAATTGGACCTTTTCCGACCGCCAAGTGGCCGAGAAACCATTCACGTCTGACTCTTCTTCACCGTGGCCTCCAGCGTTCCCTTCGCCAGCCGCGCCGAAATCTCATCCCCGGGCTTCACTTTCGCCGCATCCTTCAGCAAGTTCCCCGAAGCATCGAAGACCAGCGCGTAGCCGCGCTCCAGAATCGCCAGCGGAGAGAGCGCTTGCAGAGCCGTATCCATTCGCTCCACGCGAACCTTGCGTTCGAGCAGCAGGTTGCGGATCGCCGACAGAATCGCTATAGTCCGCGCATCCAAATCTTTTTTCATGCCGCCCAGCACGCGCCGCACATCGTAGTGCCGCACCGCGCCTGACAAAGTTTCGAAGCGCCGACGCTGCTTTTCGATCACATCGCGCTGGGCATGGGCTAGCCGATTGACGAGATCGTCCAGGCGCTGCTCGCGCCGATGGATCAGGTCCATCATGCGGGCAAATGCGCCGTGCCGCGCCAGTTCCGACAGATTCTGGCGAGCCATCAGCAACTGATAACGCATTGCCTTTTCCAGCCGCCGTTGCAGCCCGCCGAATTGCTCATCCACTTCCTGCCGCGAGCGTATGACCAACTCTGCCGCCGCCGATGGCGTGGGCGCTCGCAGGTCGGCAACAAAATCCAGGATGGTGAAATCGGTTTCATGTCCCACGGCCGAGATCACAGGAATTTCGCAAGCCGCAACTGCACGCGCCAGACCCTCGTGGTTAAACGCAGCCAGATCTTCCGCCGATCCTCCGCCACGCGTCACGATGATCACATCCACGTTGCGCGCCTTGTTGAAGTAGCGAATCCCCGCCGTGACTTCTAGCGCTGCCGCTTCGCCCTGCACCTGCGCGGGAAATATCAGAACGCTCGCCGTATCGTGACGTCGCCGCAAAATATTCAGGATGTCGCGCAGCGCCGCGGCCTGCGGCGAAGTCACAATGCCGATTCTCGCCGGCAAAGTGGGGATCGGTTTCTTGCGCGCCGAATCGAAAAGTCCTTCCGCTTCGAGCTTGGCCTTAAGCTGTTCAAACGCGATCTGCAGCGCGCCTGCGCCTTTGGGCTCGACATACTCCGCCGAAATTTGCATCTCGCCGCGATCTTCATAAATTGTGACCCGTCCGCGCACCACGACCTGCAGACCGTCCTCAGGACGAAAGCGCAACAAGCGCGCCGACGACCGAAACATCACCACCCGAATCTGCGCGTTGCGATCTTTGAGAGTGAAATAAAGATGTCCCGAGTCATGCGCCCGGAAGTTCGAAATTTCACCCTCCACCCAGACGTCGCCATATTCCCGTTCAAGGTGCGTGCGCACCGCCGCCACCAGATCGCGCACCGTCCAGGTGCGGCGCTCCGCCGGCCTGAAGCTGAATCCAAGCTGATCCGCAGAAGCCATGCAAGAGAAGTTTACCGCAGGCAGGGTTAGGGCGATTGGTTACGTCTATTTCCGAAAGTGTCCGATCACATAAAGCAGAATCGAAAGCACCACGCTGACCAGAATCGAAGTGGCCAGCGGGAAATAAAAGGTCATGTTCTTCCCGCGATAAATAATGTCGCCGGGAAGCCGGCCCAAGCGGAAGATTGGTGCGTCCGAGAAGAACCATGGCCAGCCCGATTATGACGATTGCCCCGCCGAGCAACACCAGCAGTTTGCCTAAGTCTCCCACTGCTATATTCTATGCCTCACAGTCCATCATTCGCCGACGATGCTAAAATCGGCTTTCATGAAACGCCGTCTCATATTCGCCGCACTCGTTCTTTGCGCCATCGCTTTGGTTGCGCAAAGCACTCCGAGGTGGAAATCACCGCCGAGCCGCGTCACCACCTGGCGCTCGAAAATCAATACGTCCGCGTCTTCCAGGTGGAGGTCGCACCCCATGACGCCACGCTGATGCACATTCATCGCCACGATTACGTCTACATCACCCTCGTTCCCTCGCAAATTTCAAACGAGGTTAAAGGCGAGCCGCCGGTCGCCTTGAAATTGCAAGCCGGCGAAACCCGGTTCAGGGCGGGCAACTTCGCCCACATCGCCCGCAATCTGGCCGACACGCCATTCCGCAACGTCACCATCGAGCTTCTGCAGGACGAAGCCGCGCACAAAAATCCGCCTGCAAAGTGGGATGAAGAACGCGGCCTCCACATCCTTCCCGGCGGCACGCAGGACATCATGTTCGTGCAGGATGGGGTGCGCGTCTCCGAAATCGACCTGCAGCCGGGAGCGACTTTACCCAGCCATCACCACTCTGGCCCTCACCTGATGGTGGCCGTCACCGACCTTGATGTACGCAGCGATGTCGAGGGTCAAGGCCCTATGCCCGGGCACTTCAAGTCTGGAGACGTGAAATGGCTTCCCGGTGGCTACACGCATACTTTGACTAACACGGGCAAAGAGGAAGCCAAGTTTGTCACCCTGGAATTTCATTAATTAGAAGTGGGAACCCGACTGCATAATCCCAGATTCATTAACGTCCAGAATTCTGCGTTGTGCGGCGAAGTCGGGTCACAACACTACAATGGTTTGCATCTATAAGGAAGCGGCCTGAATCAACATGAAGTTATCGCTGGGCTGCGTATGCGCCTCTTAATCATCTATGAACGACCCGATCTCGAGGAACAAGTTGTGGCACCGAGGGATACTTTTCGCTTGTCTGGTAGTTCCGTGCGTTCTTAATCTTCTTAGTTTTTGTGGATCCGCGATGGGTCAGACCTTGCCATCGGGGCCATCCTCACCGTCCAACCAGTCTTCCTACAGTGGCAATAGAAGCCGCAACAACAACTCCCCGACCGGCCCTAGCCAATCGAACAATCCTGGCGCAGCCCTTAGTCAGAGTCCATTTTCGGGCAGTGTTCCCCAGGGCAAAGCGACTGCTGAGATATTGCCGCTTTCGTTCAAGGATGCAATCGATCATGGCCTGAGAAACAATCTGGGGATTTTGCTGCAAAGCGACAGCACTTTGAGCGCTCGCGGAGAGCGCTGGAACGAACTCAGCGCACTGCTCCCTCACGTCGACGCCGCAGTTTCCGAAACAGCGGAGCAAATCGACTTGGCAGCTTTAGGATTTCGCTTTAACTTTCCCGGGATACCCAACGTGATCGGCCCTGTCGGCGTCTTCCAGGCGGGCGCTTATTTGACGCAATCCCTATTCGATTACCATGCCATCGAGCGCAAACGCGGAGCCTCTTATAACGAGAAGTCAGTGCAGTACTCTTTGAAAAATGCTCGCGAGTTGGTAGTGCTGGCGGTTGGAAACGCGTATTTGATTGCGCTGTCCGGGGCAGCGAGGGTATCTACGGCACAAGCCGATGCGCAGACGGCGCAGGCCCTGTATGACAAAGCCAGCGACCAGCAGAAGGCGGGAGTGAATCCCGCGATTGATACGCTTCGCGCGCACGTGGAACTACAGAGCCGGCAGCAGCAATTGATTGTCGCCCGCAATAATTACGCGAAACAGAAGCTTATGCTGGCGCGGGTAATTGGGCTACCGCCAGGGCAGGAATTCACTCTGACCACCGAAGCCCCCTACGCGCCGCTGGCGACGGAGCCGCTCGAAGAGGATTTGCAGCGAGCCTATGCTTCGCGTCCGGACTATCTGGCTGCTGCGCAGCAGGTACGATCTGCGGAGGAATTTCGCCGGGCGGCAACTGCCGAACACTATCCCACGCTCGATATGGCGGGAAATTATGGAGTGGCGGGAATTCGTCCGGGAGATTCGCACGGCGTATTCGAAGTGGCCGCGACATTGAATATCCCCATCTTTGCCGGCGGAAAAACCCATGCGGATGTATTGGACGCAGAAGCTTCGCTTCGGCAAAGCCGCCAGCAATTGGAGAACCTGCGCGGCCAGATCGATTATGAGGTCCGCAGCGCCCGTCTTGACCTTACTGCCGCGGCCGATCAGGTCGAAGTCGCGCGCAGTTCAGTGGAACTTGCCACTCAAACACTCGGGCAAGCGCGCGACCGCTTCGCCGCTGGTGTGGCTGACAACTTGGAAGTAGTGCAGGCGCAAGAGGCCCTGGCGTCGGCCAATGAAAATTATATTTCCAGTCTCTACTCGCATAATGTAGCCAAGATATCGTTGGCAAAAGCTATAGGCTTTGCCGAAGAGGGTGTCAGGCAATACCTGCAAGGTAAGTAAATCATGGCAGAAAATACAGACACGATGGTGCGGGACGATCAGCGGCAAACCCGCCGTGCTACAGACCAGCCGACGCCGTCGCCCGCTTCAGAAAGAGATCCCCGTTGGAAGAGCCTACGCGCAAACAATCCCCGGTTTCGCCTGTTTCTGATTCTGGGAATCGTGGTGTTGCTGGTGGTCGGCTTCTTCGTATGGCGCTACCTTAACAGTTACGAAGATACCGACGACGCACAAATCGACGGACACCTGAACTCGGTCAGCGCGCGGGTTTCCGGTCATGTTCTGAAACTGCTGGTCGATGATAATCAATATGTGGCGGCCGGAACTCCGCTGGTCGAGATTGATCCCAAGGATTATCAGGTAGCACTGGATAAAGCGAAAGCGGATTACACCGACGCCGTGTCCATGGCCGAAGCGGCCAGGGTAAATGTGCCTATCACGTCGGTCAACACCAGCAGTCAAACCTCTACGGCGCAAGCGGACATAGAAAACGCCACCGCCGGAATCGCGGCTGCACGCCAGCAATATGCGGCGGCGAATGCGCAATTGGCTGAGGCGCAAGCTAATAATGTGAAGGCGCAGAGCGATCTGGCGCGCTACCAACAATTGGTTGCCAAAGAGGAAATTTCGCAGCAGCAATACGATCAGGCTGTAGCTGCCGCCAACGCCAGCGCTGCGGCAGTGGATGCGGCTCGGGCTTCGGCTTCAGCCGCGGAGCACCAGGTACGCCAGGCACAAAGCAAACTGTCACAGGCGCAAGCCAACCTTCGCGCCGCCGCCACCGGTCCTCAACAAATCGCCAGCATTCGATCGCGTGCTCAATCCGCCCAGGCGCAGGCTGACCAAAAGAAAGCCGCACTGGAGCAGGCGCAGTTGAATCTGCAATACACAATTATTACGTCCCCAGTAAACGGAGTGGTGACCAGCCGCACGGTCGAGATCGGACAAAATGTTTCCATCGGCCAGGAGTTGATGAGAGTCATCAATCTTGACGATATCTGGGTGACGGCGAACTTCAAGGAGACTCAGCTCAGGCACATGCAAGTCGGGCAAAAAGCCACGATTCACGTCGATACCAATGGCAAGGACTACAACGGACACGTGCAAAGTATTGCCGGCGCCAGCGGCGCGATCACCAGCTTGCTGCCTCCGGAAAATGCGACCGGCAACTACGTCAAAGTGGTACAGAGAATTCCGGTGAAAATCACCTTCGATAGAGGTGAAACTAAAGAGCACGTGCTGCGTCCAGGAATGTCGGTCGAGCCTAAGGTCTGGATAAAGTGAAGCCCTGCTTGTGCAAGGCACTTTCCCTAATTAGAACTTTGGTACCATCGTAATTGCACCTTTTTCGCTGCAATTAACATTCCTGCAATATTCTGCAATTACCATGAAGAGGTCAGTATCTATTGAGGGTGGGCGCATGGCGTCGGCGCGGCTTTCACGATCGGCTCTCCCGCTGCAAGTAGCCGCCGTGTGCTACCGGCGGCAAGGGCAATCCATCGAGTTCCTGCTGGTCAACACCAATGGCGGTGGGAAGTGGACATTTCCGAAAGGTGATCCGGAGCAGTCAATGTCGCACAGCCAGGCCGCGGAACGCGAAGCTTGGGAAGAAGCTGGAGTGCGCGGGCACATCGAGCCGCGGCACTTTCATCTCTATTTACATTCCAAGGGCGTCTTCTGGAAACCACCGGGCGTGCGCGAATTCGTGATCAAGGCTTTCTTGATGGAAGTGGAAATGATCGACGGGTCGCACGAACCTGAGCGCAACCCAACCTGGTTCAGCGCTGATGACGCCAAAAAGATTTTGGCTAAAGGCCGCGAAGTAAAGTACGCACGTGAAATGCAGACGGTTGTCGACCGGGCCGTCGAGCACTTGGTCGCCAGGGAAATGGCGACTCGATAAGTTTCCCCGGCCGAAGTATAACTCAGACCATCCACTAATCCATATCAGGCATTGAGCACGCGCCGGGGCCACGCGGGTCGCCGCAACTTCCGCAAGCTCCGATCTGACGGAGATGAACTCGCTGAGCCTTTGGCTGACATCGCGAAAACCGAAAGCTGTTGCGCCAATTTCTTGCTCTGGCATTTAGGGCATTCGGCCTTCTTGCTGCCGTATATCAACGCCTCGAATTGGTGATCGCATTCCTTGCAGACATACTCAAAGATCGGCATGACGACTCCTGGTTTCTCGTCTCCATTTAAAATCAGAGTGTGGACTTTACGCAAACGTCGGCACGAACATTTGTGGGGCGGCGCGGTATGCGTGGTGGCCATCTGCAAACCCTGGCGAGCTTTTTTCTGCCGCGGCGAATTCTACTTCCTCCAGCCGAAAAGCGTTTGATCGAAGTCGAACCCGGCGTGCAGGTCCTGTGCCACTGCCACTGGCAGGCTGATCGGGAAAAAGCGCTGACCGCGATTATTGTGCACGGCCTCGAGGGCTCGAGCGAATCGCAATACATGTTGGGCATCGCCGCCAAAGGCATGGCGGCGGGCATGAACGTGGTGCGCATGAACCAGCGCAATTGCGGCGGAACGGACGCTTTGTCCGCCACGCTCTATCATTCGGGGCGCTCCCAGGATATCGCCGCCGTAGCTCAAAATTTGTTGCGCCAAGACCGGATTTCACGACTTGCCCTTGCCGGATTCTCCATGGGCGGCAATCTCGTGCTCAAACTTGCCGGGGAATGGGGAAGCGATGCGCCGCCGCAGTTTCGCGCGGTTGTAGCTGTTTGTCCGTCGATGAATCTCGCCGCCTCTGCCGACGCTCTGCATCTGGCGCACAATCGCGTGTATGAGTATTACTTCATGTGGCAACTTCGTCGACGGCTCAGGATGAAGGCGCGCCTGTTCCCCGACCTCTTTGACCTTTCGCGGTTGCGCGGAGTGAAAACGCTGCGCGAGTTCGACGACAAAATTACAGCTTATTATTGCGGCTTTGATGGGGCGTCCGATTACTACGAACGTTCAGCCGCTGCCAACGTAGTTGATCGCATTGCGGTACCTGCGCTGATCCTTCACGCGGCCAACGATCCCTTCATCCGCATTCTGCCTGAGACGCGGCGAAAGATTCTTACGAATCCCAACATCACATTTGTTGAAACCGAGGACGGCGGCCACTGCTCATTTCTGGCCAAGCCCGATGACGACGATGGCCGCTGGGCCGAGCGCCGGGTAGTGGAATTCCTCCGCGATTTCTAGCCGCACGGGGACAGCCGCTTCGACCATCCGTCAAGCTCCACTTCTCTCCTATACAATCAGCTCGAATGAAGTCTGGGGCTAAAGTTGCGTTAGCTGCAGTGCTGCTGGTTTCGCTGGCGTTTCTTCTTCATGCCGAGCCCGTATCGCAACTGAAACCCACGGATTACGTCAACGATTTTGCCCACGTCCTTGACCAGAACACCATCGCGCAGCTCGACAATATTTGTCAGCAAATCGACCAGAAGGCGCATGCACAGATTGCCGTCGTCACTATTAAGTCGCTCGACGGGTCCGACATTGAGAGCTATGCGGTCGATCTCTTCCACAAATGGGGCATCGGCAGCAAAGCCACAGACAAGGGTGTGCTGATCCTGCTGGCGACTCAAGACCATCGTTACCGGATCGAAGTTGGCTACGGACTGGAACCGATTTTGCCAGATGGGAAAGTCGGTGCGATCGGACGCGAAGCCGTTCCGCTACTAAGACAGAATGACTTCAACGGCGCTGTCGCACTGATGACGACCCGTGTTGCACAGGTCATTGCGCAGGATGCGGGTATCCAGTTAACCGGTGCGGCCGAATCCGCGCCCCCGGCGCAACAACCGAGCACTGGGCTGTCCGTTGGTGGGATTATCGCCATCATCATTATTGCTTTGATTGTGCTGTTCACGCCGCTGGGACGGCTGCTCTTCTGGGGTTTGCTGTTTGGAGGAGGGGGTGGCGGAGGTTTCGGCGGTGGCGGAGGTTTTGGCGGTGGTGGTGGCGGCGGCTTCGGTGGATTTGGCGGTGGCAGTTCGGGCGGCGGCGGCGCCAGTGGAAGCTGGTAGTTCGAAACGAGGCATTATGGTTGCGGAAAAAGAAATTAACGAATTCGTCAGCCGGCTGCGTATGGCAGCCGGAGCAAATCTCCAAAGCGTGATCCTCTACGGTTCCGCCGCGGATGGAGAATTTCATCCCGACTTTTCCAATGTCAACCTGCTTTGCATTTTGCGGGAAAGCTCGTTTGCGGCGCTTACTGCAATCGCGTCCGCAGTCGAATGGTGGACGAAGAAGAAGCATCATGCGCCTCTGATTCTAACGGGCGAAGAATTGCAGCGTTCCACGGATGTTTTCTCCATCGAGCTTCTGGATATGCAACAGCGCCATCGCCTTCTCTACGGCGATGACCTCCTCAGCGGCCTTAACGTTCCCCTGCACCTGCATCGTGCGCAGCTGGAGTATGAGCTGCGCGAGAAACTGATTCTTCTGCGCGGCCGCCTGCTGGCCTCTCCCAATAACAAAAAACATTTGTGGGAGTTGATGCTGGGTTCGTTATCAACCTTTACAACCTTGTTTCGCCACGCTTTGATTGCTTTAGGCGAAGCTCCGCCCAAGCCCAAGCGGGAAGCGATTCAGGCGCTGGCCAAGCGCATTCCGTTCGATCCATCCGCGTTCCTGTTACTGCTCGACATTCGCGAGCGCAAAGCTGAAACTAAACAATCCGATGTCAACGACGTTTTTGCCCGCTATCTGGCAGCGGTGCAGCAAGTAACTGACGCGGTGGATAAAATGCTAGACTCGCCTGAACCACGCAGTGCATAAGTTCAACGCTTCGACAGGAGACTGACGATGAAGGCAGCTTTGATTGTGATTGTTGTCCTGGTGCTGATCGCGCTGGTTGCGTTCGGACAATACGTAAGTGTTCGCAACACGCTGGTGGCAAAAAATGAGGCGGTTAAAACCGCGTGGTCACAGGTGGATATCGCGCTGCAGCGGCGCGCAGACCTGATTCCGAATCTTGTGGAAACCGTGAAAGGCATTGCCGGGCAGGAACAAAAGGTGTTCGGCGATATCGCGGCCGCACGTTCCAGATTGCTCTCGGCCAATGCTCCGGCGGACAAGATCGCTGCCAATCAACAACTGGACGGCGCCATCGGCCGCCTACTCGCAGTAGTCGAAAACTATCCGCAATTGAAATCGAATGAGAACTTTCTGCGTCTGCAGGATGAATTAGCGGGGACTGAAAACCGCATCGCCGTCGAACGCAAACGCTACAACGACACACTGCAGGACTACAACACTTATGTGCAGACATTTCCCAATAACATTTATGCCCGCTGGGCTGGCTTCAAACCGAACGAAGCATACTTTGCCGCTAGCGAGGAGTCGCGCCAGGTTCCCAAGGTGAACTTCTCCACTCCGAACGCGGCACCGCAGGCAGCCCCACAGCCTGCACCCGCGAAGTAGTGTGCAAGCCGACTTCGCGGTCGAACTCGGCGCTGATGACGAAACCCTCGAAATGCCCTGGGCCGCCGAAGGCGGCGGCCCACGCTATTACGATGTAAAACGCCACCCGAGCTTCTGCTGAACGTTGTGGAAGCTCAGGGTGCGCCGGAGATGCGTCAGTTCCTTTCCGCCATGAATGCTCCGGCTGGCACTCTCGAAACTGCCAAGTGTGATCTGTGGTCGAGTACGGAAATCAGCCCCGAAGAAGAAATCTTCGAAGCCACGCACAAGTTCGGCTCGTACGTTGATCTGCTTTTTACTGACACGGCTTCCCGCTTTTCATTTGCTGAGCACGAGCAACTGGCAAAGATGCTGATTGGACTTTTGAAGCAGGTTCCGGAAATCCCGGCCGCGGTTGAGTTTCTCATCCGTCGATGTTATTACCACGATGAAGAAGGGATTCGTGACGGCTTCTACATCACGTTTTACCTTTTCGGATACGGAGACGACGAAGTTCAAGCACGCCAACAGTGGGCCATCGGGCTGAAGCTGGTAGAGAATGCGATGCGATCACCATGTTCCCGAGGTATGGCAAAGAAGAGCACGCAGTGACCTTTGACGGTTCGAACTATTGAGCAGAAAAATAAGGGAGAGCCGAAACTCTCCCTCAATAAGCGACAGAGGCGATACTCTTATATAGAAGCCTGAGGCCAATAAAAAGTTGTCTCACCGCAAAAAAATGTACCCATGCACAGAGCATTGAAGGCAGAAAAAACGCAAGAAAACTTTACAATTGAAGAACACCGAGTCACTGTGGAATGGCACCCCCAACAACTGCATTCGGTATCTGAAGGCGGGCGCAGGGAAGCCTTTGCTTCTCGTCCACGGCTTGCTGGGGTATTCATTCTCCTGGCGCTTCTGTATCCCTGCTCTCGGCGCGGCACGCGACGGTTTATGCAGTCGATTTGCTGGGAACAGGCTTTTCCGATCGCCCTGCGAAGCTTGACTGCTCTTTCAAAGCAAGCGCGCAGCGCCTGTTGCAGTTCATGGATAAGACTGGCGTTGCCTCGTGCGATCTGCTGGGTACGTCGCATGGCGGGGCAGTGTCAATGTTTGCGGCCTCACTGGCGCCGGATCGGATTCGCAAGCTGATTTTGGTGGATCCCGTAAATCCCTGGTCTGCGCACGGAAAGCGATTGACAGCTTTCCTCAGTAACCCGCTAATCGCGCCGCTATTTGCGACTTTTACTCCACACGCTCGAAGCCTGCAGGAATTCTATCATCGGCGCATGTTCGGCGATCCGCGGCGCATTCCGCCGGACAGCCTTGAAGGCTACCGCAAGCCCCTGCGTATGCCGGGTTCTTACGACTATGCATTGTCGGTAGTCCGTTCCTGGAATCGGGACCTGGAAGAATTAGAATCGGCGTTGCCGCGCATTGCGAACATTCCAACCCTGCTCACCTGGGGCACAAAGGACACGGCGGTGGACCCCGCGTCAGCCGCGCAGCTCAAGGGATGTTTTCGCGATTGCCGGCTGGTGATGTTCGAGGGAGTTGGACACCTCCCGTACGAAGAAGTGCCGGAGGAGTTCAATCGCGCCCTGATCGAATTCCTGGTACCAAAGTCTCGTTGATGCCCGGTCTGGCCGGTGCTAACCTCGAAGCCAGAATCCGCAGATGAAGCCCGCCAACATTGCGCAGCATTCCATGATTCAGAAAGTCTCCCGCTTCCTGCACCTGGATATTCCGGAGGTTTGGGTACGTTTTCTGCTGGCGATTGTGGGATTAGTCCTGGCTTTCGGCGCCGCGCTTTTTTCTACCGTTTCGAGAGAGTCGGGAAATTTGTGGGCGACTGTTTTGTTAGCCTCCACTGCATTGGTGCTGGCAGTGGTCGTGGGATTGACTACGGTGCCGTATCTCGCCCGCAGGGTCGCCGGAGCCGGAATCCGCGACGCTTTCGACTTCGACGTCACGAAAGTTGGAATTGTGTACGTCGCCATCGTACTGCTGATCGGGATTGCCGCCCTCAACACCGGCAACAATCTGCTTTACATCGTGGTGGCGGCGATGCTGGCCGCAATCCTGGTTTCTGGGATTGCATCGGCCATGGTACTGCGCAATTTGGAACTCAACGTTCGCCTTCCCGAGCACGTATTCGCAGGCCGGCCGATGGTGGGCCGAATCGCGTTGCGAAATCGAGGTCGCTGGCTGCCGTCATTTTCCGTGAATGTAGTTGCGGTCGAGAAAGATAATTCTGGCAAACATTGGCAGTGGATGCCGGCAAGGTTCGGGGTCCCGCCGGGGCGACCGCCTGAAAGGCAATGGTTGCAATTTCGCGATTACAAATTGCAGCGAGTTTCTAAGACGGCAGTGTTGCCTCCCATCTTTGAGGGAGCAACGTACTTTCCTTACATATCCGCAGGCACTGAACTGAGCGCCGACATAGAGCTTTGTTTCGAGCGCCGCGGATGTTATCAGCAAAAGAGCTTCGGCCTGGCGACCCGCTTTCCATTTGCATTTCTTACCAAGACCAGACGAGTACCGCTTGCCCGCGAAATCATTGTTTATCCTCGCGTGGAACCTGCGGATGAATTTTTTGAAGTTCTGCCCATGATCACGGGCGAATTCGAAACTTTCGTGCGCGGACGAGGCGACGATCTGTATCTGATTCGCGAGTACCTGCCGGAGGATTCGGCCCGGCATGTGGACTGGAAAGCGACGGCAAAATCGGGTTCGCTTAAAGTGCGCGAATTCAGCCGTGAGGACGAACGCAAGCTGCGCATCGTGTTCGACAATCCTGCAAAAGGTGCGGTGTCGGAAGACGCCTACGAGAACGCGATTGTGCTCGCGGCTTCGCTGAGCTGGCACTTCGCCCAGGAGAATACGGACATCTCGTTCGTCTCTCAAGGCTACAAAGGGGGTTCCGACATCTACCGGTTTCTGGCCCACCTGGCGGTTGCCCAGCCGCAGACGTTGCCATCCGTGGTCGAAAGTCTCCAGCCTTCCGACGACTACAACATTATTCTTACGACCCGGGCCCGGGGCAGTATTCCCACGGCGCTATGGGCCTGTTCGTACTTTGTTTTCATAGGCCCAAAGTAAGCGCCTGCCGTTTACCCCAATTTTTCGCGGCGGATACATGATTCTGGCACTTTAAATCCGTTACATTTGGGCATATACTCACGCGGTTTGCTTTGAAAGTTCACGGAGGGAGCCCCGATGCACGTTTACGATTTAATTACCAATCAGGATACTTATCGCGCCGATGCCGAGCAGTTCGCGTTTGACGTGGCGGTGGCAATGGTCGATCGAAATATCGGCGCGGTGCCGGTACTTCGCGACGGACTTCTGGTCGGAATATTTTCTGAGCGCGACCTGATGAGACGCGTCGTAGTGGAAGGACGCGACTGCCGAACCACCCGCGTTGAAGAAGTTATGACGGAGGATCCGCTAACAGTCAGTCCGGATGAGAGCCTGGAGAACTGCATGCTGCTGATGAGTCGCCACGGATTCCGCCATTTACCAGTCTGCGAAGGCAAGCAACTGCGGGGAATCGTGTCGCTGCGCGACATCCTGCTTCACGATCTTAACGAAAAGGATCATGAAGTTCGAATGATGCGAGCGTACATTCAAGCGTCCCCGGAAGTGTAGAGAACGAATTGCATACCGCTCTCAGCGAGGGGTCCACTGCGGATGGCCAGTGAATAGCCCATTGGCAATGCCTATCTGATATGCAAGGAAGACTCCAAAGGCCAAACTGACCAAGCCTGACGCCAGCCCCAGCCGTTGCGAAAATCGCGGATGCTTTTTCCCGAAAAAGTTGAATGTCGAAGCGATGCTCATCGTGATCAGCATCATGCCAGCAACCGTCCCCAGCCCAAAAACCAGCAGGTAAGCCATCGCCCAGTGAGGATTTCGAATCGTGGTCAGAATCAGCAAGGCCACCGCCGCTGAACCGGCCAGCCCATGAACTATCCCTACAACTAATGGACGAAGCTGCTGGTACAAACCGATTCTGCCAAATAGCCGATCAAGCCAAGTCAGCGGCGTCTGGTTGTGAGAATGAATCTCCGGCGCATGTCCATGGGCATGGCTATGCACATAATCGCCGTGTGTGTGGAGATGCTGATGGAGCACGCCAAACTGCTGCGGAGCGATTGAGTGTGCGGAGCGAATAAAGCTGACGATATTCATCACCCCAAGGATGATCAACATCAAACCTACCGAAAACTCCATGGAGAGGCCGATTCGGGCAGGAATGACAACATCAAAAAGAATAATGACGGTGCCGACGACAAAAATCGTCAGGGTATGACCGATGCCCCAGAAGATGCCGGTCATCGCGGCCTTCAGCAGGTTGTGCTGCCGGCTGACAATGGTCGTGACCGCAACCACATGGTCGGGATCGGTCGCGTGCCGCATTCCCAGAAAAAAGCCAACCGCGACGATAGAAAAAAAAGTCAGCACGAGTCGTTTCCTGCCTTAGCTTGCGGCCAGGCTGGACCGCTCGTCAAGGCCCGCCATCACAGCGTCACTCGACAGCATTACGCGAAATTACTTCGCGGTACCAATCCGCGCTGAGTTTAGGAGTGCGCTTCTGGGTTTTGAAGTCGACGTAGTGAATGCCGAATCGCTTGCTGTAACCATCGGCCCATTCGTAATTATCGAGCAGGCTCCACAGGAAGTAGCCTTTGATTGGGTATCCTTCTGAAGCGGCGCGATGCAGATGGGTAAGATGATTGCGCAAATACATCACGCGGTCCGTATCCTCGACGCGGCCGTCTGCAGTAATCACATCGTCCGCGGAGCAACCATTCTCCGTGATGTAAAGCGCCCGCGGTTTCCAAATATCGCTCACGTTGCGAACCGCCCAGTAAATTACTTCGGGACCAATGTACAGCCAGTCCGAAGCCATACGCGGGTACGAAGACTGGCGAGTCTCTATGGCGTATCCGGCTGGTGATGAGTCAGCGCGGACATATTCCGGCGTGTAAACGTTGAGCCCGACGAAATCAAGCGGGCTGCCGATGATCTTCAGATCGCCGGCTTCGACCTTGGGAGCGTTTGCCCCTTCGCGCTGAAGATAACCGTCGGTATACTTTCCTTCCATGACCACCGTAAGGAAAGGCGCATTTTCTTCGCGGGTGGCGCGTCGCGCAGCTTCGATCTGCTCGCTATCTTCGATTACGGGAACATAGACATTGGCATTTTCCGCAAGCCCGATCTGAGTTCCGCTTTTCGCATTGGCGCGGATTGCCTGTACTGCCATTCCATGCGCCAGTACAGCATTGTGCCGGATCTGGTTTACCTGTGCGTCCGGCAATTTCATGCCCGGGGCAAATTTGCCGGTCTTATAGCTTAGGTCGGTGAAGCACTTGAACTCATTGATGGTGAAGAAGTGGCTGACGCGATCCGAAAGCTGCTTGGAAACGTAGCCCGCGTAATCTGCGAATGCTTTTGATGTATCGCGCGACTGCCAGCCTCCGGGCAAAGCCTGAGGGAGGTCCCAGTGAAAGAGCGTAATGTACGGAGCAATATTGTTTTTAAGTAGCTCGTCGACGACGCGCTGATAGTACGCGAGGCCTTTCTCATTCGGTTGGCCGGTCCCATCAGGAAAAATGCGCGACCACGAAATGGAGAAACGGTAGACGCTCACGCCCAGATTCTTGAGCAGTTGTATGTCTTCTTTGTAGAGGTGGTAGGAGTCATCGGCGACATCGCCGGTTTCGCCCTGAAAAGTCTTGCCTGGCGTGTGCGAGAAAGTGTCCCAGACAGACGGTTTCCGTCCATCTTCATTGACTGCGCCCTCAATCTGATAAGCAGCGGTAGCGCATCCCCAAAGAAAGTTAGAGGGAAATCGCTGTAAACTCGCTGTGGCCGTTTGCGCGAATACGATCCGCGGCAAAGATGCGCTGGCAAAAGCGGCAACGGCAGTACCGGCCAAAGTTTTATTGAATCGGCGACGGGTGAAGTTTTTCATGGGCGCAAGAAGATTATCACCAATTCAGATTAAAGAGCCTGCGTGGTTGCGGGCATACGCAACAGAGGAGTCGGCGTGAAGAAAAATGTCTGGAGGGCATTGATCGAGGTTGGTTTTATCGTCTTCCTTTTTTATTCCAATCTGTTAATGGGAGAATTCGAGCGCTCTGGGTTGGGGCATAAGCGAGGGATGGCGTGGGCGATGAGAGACGTTCTTACCACTTCGAATTTTGCCATTGCGGTTACAGCCGCGCTCATCGGCTATATGCTGTTTGAATTCCTGCGAAGGAAGTTCTAGGGAGCATTTGTTTGGAAGGCGATGCAACCGCAGTATGGTCCGGTCGAATCAATTAGACTTAAAGTTTCTGTTAGACGTTCATGGCATGCAATCCATTCACCCCAATAAATACGCGAGGCCGCGAACCCTTATAAACAAACCTTTGATGCTTCCGCGCATCGCGATCATTCTTTCATTATTGATCTGTTGCGTTGGACCCACCGTCTCACAAAACGCGCCAGCTTCCGACCGCTCACAGATCCTGCAGTTTCTCGATCAGACGATCAATTGGTACCGGCAGATTGACGTCGAACGCCAGATCGCAACCGAGCCCGAAGATATCATTGCGGTAGACGACGATCGCGCCTTGGCTGACCAGATCGTGCGTCACGCCTTCGAATTCGCCAGAGCGGAAGCCGATTTTTCCGTGCAGACACGAACAGACTCGAGTCAGGCGCAGAACCCCGAAGGCGGACGCTACCAGTCGCTGCTGCAATTAGCCAACAAGCTCGGTCAGCAGGTCAAAGATACGCAGGCGGAATTGCAGTCCGATCGCCAGAAATTGGAGCATCTGACCGGCAAGAAACGCCAGGACATGGAAGCGACCATCTCCGAATTGCAAAGCGAAATCGATCTCGCCAATGCACGCCGCGACATTATCGAAAAAATGGCAGACTTTGTCGGAGGGTCGAGTACCAACGGTTTGGGAACGAGCAGTCTGCGAGGGCAAATAGATGCACTTGCCCGCACCCTGCCTCCGGAGGTCTCAGGCTACGCCAACAGCTCATCGTCCACTCCGTCGACTACTGCGCCGTCTCACGCTGCTCCGGCCGGCGCCGCCAGCAAGCCCGAACCAAGCGGTCTTTGGGGCCTGACTGCCGATCTTTTTTCCCTCTCCGGCAAGCTTCACACTGTTGGCGACCGCATAAAAGCTACGGATGCCCTCGCGAACGCCAACAAGCAATTGCTTGATCCGCTGGTTTCCCGGCTGAAGGATTTGACCAAGCAAAGCGACGTTATCGCCCAGCAGGCCGACAGCGCGGACGCCCAAACCCTGGCTCAGCAGAAAAAACAATTGGATTCGCTCACTGCGCAATTCAAGCAGCTCTCCGCCGCTGTGCTTCCGCTTAGCAAGCAATCCATTTTGTTGGATCTCTACAAAAGAAATTTGCAGAACTGGCAGAGCAGCGTGAAGGCTCGGTATCGCTCGGATCTGAGGGGCCTCTTGGCTCGGCTTCTCGTACTCGCGTTTGCGTTGGGAATTGTGTTCGCTGCCGCGGAGCTCTGGCGCAGGGCCATCTTCCGTTATGTGCATGAGGGCCGCCGCCGCTATCAATTCCTATTGATCCGCAGAATCGTAATGTGGTTCGCCGTCGTCCTGGTGGTGGCATTTGCTTTTGCCAGCCAGTTGGGTTCAGTTGCCACTTTCGCCGGCCTGATCACAGCGGGTGTGGCGGTCGCGCTGCAGAATGTGATTCTCTCCGTCGCCGGCTACTTCTTTCTGATTGGGAAATTCGGCATCCGCGTCGGCGACCGCGTGCAGATTGCCGGGGTCACCGGAGAAGTCGTCGAGGTAGGCTTGGTTCGCCTGCAACTGATGGAATTGACCAGCACCGGATCTGAAATCCCCACCGGCCGCGTGGTTGCATTTTCCAACTCGATCGTCTTCCAGCCAACCTCCGGCCTCTTCAAGCAGATTCCGGGAACCAACTTCATGTGGCACGAGATCACATTGACGCTGCCCGGTGACAGCGACTATCACCAGGTTCAGAAAAATCTCGCGGACGTCGTGAACCAGGTTTTTGCCGACTACAAGGACGACATCGAACGCCAGCGCCGCCAGTTGGAAAATATGCTGGGATCGACCTCGACCGCAGAATTTCGTCCCAGAATTCGGCTCGCCTTTACGGGCAATGGCCTCGAAGCGGTCATCCGCTATCCCGTAACCTTGCAGAATGCAGCCGAGATCGATGACCGCATCACCCACGAATTGCTCGACGCCCTCAAGAACGTTCAGCACAAATCAGCGGCACAAGGCACGCCGACGCTCAAGCTTCGCACCGACGTCGCGCCACCAACTACCTGAGTGCTACGATGAAATCGCTGCGAACATCCGAAGCGAAAAGCATCGTCAAGAAAGAGAGGTCATTCCGATGATCTCTGGGGCGCATGTCATCGTATACAGCCAAGATGCCGAGGCTGATCGTGTTTTTTTCCGCGACGTTCTCGGATTCACGTCCGTTGACGCCGGCCACGGATGGCTGATTTTTGCTTTGCCTCCCGCCGAAGCCGCATTCCATCCCGCCGAGGAAAATGATCGGCACGAACTTTATTTCATGTGCGACGACCTTAGGGCCGAGATATTTGCGCTCAAGAAAAAAGGCGTGGCGTGCTCCGATATTCACAACGAGCGTTGGGGATCGATTACCAAAATCAGTCTGCCCGGCGGCGGAAAAATCGGCCTGTACCAGCCAAAACACCCTACGGCTTTGCCCTCGAAGTGATTGACGTTTTGACTTCGAACTTGACGGGGAGCAATTCGTCGCGTTAGTATCTGAATCAAGTTTGCTCTTCGGAGCAGACCTTGGATTTCATGAAGAGTGGCTGAGGGACGAGCCCTGAGAAGCCACGACAACCGGATCGGGAGTCATCTCCCGGTCGCCCGGTGTCAACTCTCACCCGGAAACGGGGGACATGAGATTCGGGGTGCCCGCAGTTCAGCATCTCGTTCTTCTTCCTCCCATTAATTTTTCCGGTAAAGAGATTCTCGGTTCGGTGTTTCGCGGCTCGTCCCCTCGGCAACAGAAAGCGAGTAGGTGATGAGCGCTGCCGCCCGAGTTCTAACCGTTGCACCAGACCTTTCCAAGTACGAATTGCGCTGCCGGGAGTGCCACAAAAGTTGGGGAAACCAGCCTAAGTCGATTTGCGACGATTGTTTCTCTCCGCTGGAAATTTTCTACGATTACGACGCTTTGCGCGGCAAGTTTACGCATGAGCGTATCGCGAGCCGCGCTCCCGATATGTGGCGCTACGCGGAACTGCTGCCTCTGCCGCATAACTATCAGGCAACGTTGCCGGTTGGCTTTACGCCTCTGCTTCGCGCGCCCAAGCTTGCCGCGCGTCTTGGCGCCAAACATCTCTTCATCAAGAATGACGCCGTTTGTTTGCCCACGCTCAGCTTCAAAGACCGCGTGGTCGCTGTGGCTCTGGCGCAGGCAAGGAACTTCGGCTTCGACACCGTAGCCTGTTCTTCGACAGGGAATCTTGCTAATTCGGTTGCGGCGCAGGCGGCGCGCAATGGATTCAAAGCCTGGATCTTCGTTCCCGCCGATCTCGAGCCCGCAAAAATTCTAGGCACGCAAATTTATGGTGCGAAGCTGGTTCGCATTGCGGGCAGCTATGACCAGGTGAATCGGCTGTGCTCGCAGATCGCTGACGAACACCGATGGGGATTCGTCAACGTGAACCTGCGCCCTTATTACGCGGAGGGCTCGAAGACCGTGGGCTTTGAAATCGCCGAACAACTGGGATGGCGATTGCCTGACAACGTGGTTGTGCCCATGGCCGGCGGATCGTTAATCACGAAAATCAGGAAGGCTTTCGACGAATTGATTCAGTTGGGCCTGGTTGAAGCGAAAGCGGTGAAATTCTTCGGCGCGCAGGCGACCGGATGCTCTCCGATTTCGACTGCAGTAAAGGCTGGAAATGCCGATATAGAGCCTCAGAAGCCGGCCACGCTGGCTCGCTCGTTGGCTATTGGCAATCCGGCAGACGGGCACTATGCCATCAAGGCCATCACAAAGAGCGGAGGCTGGGCGGAGGATGTTTCTGACACTGAAATGATCGAGTCCATCCAGCTTCTGGCGGAGACGGAAGGTGTTTTCACCGAAACCGCAGGCGGCGTGACGACGGGATGTGCACGTAAACTCTACCGCGATGGCCGCATTTCGCCAGAAGAAACAACCGTGCTATGCATCACCGGCAACGGCTTAAAAACCACTGATGTGCTCGCCGGCAAGTACGAAGCGGAGGAGCCAATTCGTCCCAAGATCGCGGAGTTCGAAACATACTTGCAAAGAACGCTGGACACAGCGGAGAAAAACATTCCAGAAACCGTGGAGGCATGAAATGACAGTTACCGTACAAATTCCAACAGCGCTGCGCCGCCTGACATCAGGAACCGGACAAGTTAAATGTTCGGCTGGGAACCTGGGAGAACTTTTTTCTGCGCTCGATCAGCAGTTTCCGGATCTGAAATCGCATTTGCGCGATGAGGCTGGCGAGGTTCGCCGGTTTCTGAACGTCTATGTCAACGAGGAAGACATTCGCTTTCTCGGCGGCAATACTTACGCGTTTCAGGATGGAGATGAGGTTTTGCTGGTGCCGTCGATTGCGGGCGGCGCTTCGTAAATATTCGGCCGGGCGAGGACGCTCGGACCTCCATAAGTTCGAATAATGTCATGTCTCGCAAATTAAAAATCGGGTTGCTGGGTTGCGGAACGGTTGGCCGCGGCCTGGTCGAGTTGGTCGGAAAGAATGACGCGCTTATCCGCCAGCGCTCTGGCGTCGAGTTGCGGATTACGAAGATACTGGTTCGCGACCTCGATAAAGAGCGCCATGGCGTCGATCACGCGCTGCTGACCACGCAACCCGACAAGGTTCTGAACAACGGTTGCGATCTCGTGGTCGAACTCGTTGGCGGGATCGAGCCGGCGCGAAGTTTTATCGAGCACTCGCTGGCGCGTGGAAAACACGTCGTGACCGCCAACAAGGCGCTGCTTGCGCTGGATGGTTTCAGTTTGATGAAGACGGCGGAAGCGAAGAAAGTCCGTCTCGGTTTCGAAGCCAGCGTGTGCGGCGGTATTCCGATTATTCGGGCGTTACGGAATGGATTAGTCGGAAACAATATTCAAAGACTCAGCGGCATTCTGAACGGCACCTGCAATTACATTCTGACGCGCATGACTGAAGGTCGGATTGAATTCGAGGATGCGCTTCGCGAGGCGCAAGCAAAAGGTTTCGCGGAAGCTGATCCCACACTCGACATCGATGGCCACGACGCCGCGCAGAAGCTGAAAATTCTGACCGAACTGGCGTTCAGCGCGCAGGTAAATGCCAACGCGGTTCAAGTTGAGGGCATTCGCGACATTGCTGCGGACGACGTGCAAGCCGCACGAGAACTGGGTTTCGTGATCAAGCATGTGGCGACTGCGGAATTGAGTAAGGATGCGGTGTCGCTGAGTTGCGCTCCCGTATTGCTACCTATGTCGCATCAACTGGCGGGAATTCGCGACGAGAATAATGCCGTGCTGGTCCGTGGCGATGCGGTGGGCGAAATGCTTTTTTCCGGCAAAGGAGCAGGTTCTCTGCCGAGTGCCAGTGCTGTGCTTTCCGACGTGGTGGACATTGCCTGTCATAAAGGCGGATTTTCCATGAGCCCCGGCGGCCGGATCAGCGCTTCCGGTTGCGCTGGCGAGAGCAGCCACTATCTTCGCTTCTCAGTGAGCGATCCTGCGGCTATCGGTCCGATCACAACGATTTTGCAGCGAAACCGCGTAGGAGTGGCGCGGGCTGCGGCGGTCTGGGCGCGGAATGATTCCGCGAAGCATCAAGTTCGACTGCTCACCCATTCTGTCTCGCGTAAAGCCGTCGAGGCCTCGCTGGCCGATATTGCGGCGTCGGGTGTTGAGAACGGCAAGCGCATGATTTTGCGAGTGGCGGATTAGAGCCCACTGAACTAATCTCGAACTCAGAGCAGTTTCACCTCGAGGGCGAGGTCGCCCCGTTTCCACAAATTTCTATTCTCTTGCCTCCACTTGTGTATCTTTTCTCCTATTGATACAATCTAACTAACCGGTTAATTAATGCCTGATGGGAAACGTCTACTAAATCACGATTGGGATCTCGCGGTCGGCCCGAGCAAAGCCGAGCGGCAATCCTGCAGGCGGCGGTACGGGAGTTTGCGCGGGAGGGCGTTGCCGGGGCCAGAACCGATGCCATTGCCCGCGCTGCCAAGGTCAACAAAGCTCTACTGTATTACTACTTCAAGGATAAAGAAGCTTTGTACGGAGCGGCTCTTGATCAGGTCTTTGGAGGTTTAGTCGCGCATTTGGGAGAGGTTTTCTCGCGCGACCTTCCGCCCCGGGAAAAAATTCTCGCCTACGCCGGCGCGCACTTCGATTATGTTGCGAGCCACCCTCTCTACCCGCGCATCGTACAGGGCGAAATGATGGGCGTCGGCCGCAGCCGGGCAAACCATCTGGAGCGAATCGTCAAAAAGTATTTCCGGCCGCTGTTTGGACGGATAGCGGAAGTGTTAAAAAAAGGACAATCCACCGGCGAATTTCGGCCTGTTGATCCGCTGCATTTTATTCCATCCATGATCGCGGTGATTGTTTTCTATTTCACCAGCGCGCCGGTGATGCGGCTTATGATCGGCACCGACCCCATGTCTCCGGAGCGAGTAGCGGCGCGCCGGGCAGCGGTGTTGGACTTGATTTCTGCTTCCTTGTTTCAAGAGCCAGGAAAACCCCGAGGAGCACGACCATGAGCGTACGTAACAAATTCCTCATCATTCTAGGCGTGATCTTCGCCATATCGCTGACCTACTACCTCATTTCCACGCCCAGCAATAAGGACTTGATTTTGATCGGCACAGTGGATTCGAACCAAGTAATTGTGAGCCCGCAAATTGGAGGGCGACTCGCGAAACTACTTGTCGACGAAGGCACGCAGGTAAAACAAGGCGATCTCATCGCAGTTCTTGACCCCTCGGAACTGGAGGCGGAAGAACGCGCCGCCGCCGCTACTATCGACAGTCTGAAATCAAAAGTGGCTGAGACCCAGTCCACTTTGCAAGCAACCAAGGGATCGACTTCGAGCAGCGTGCTGAATGCGCAGGCCCGGCTGCAGTCCACTCGCGCACAACTACTGCAAGCTGAAGCAACTCTCGAGCGCACCGAGAGCGATAGCCGCCGCATGATTGAGTTAGCGAAACAGGGAGTCGCCTCCGATCAAGAACGCGTGCAGGCAGAGACGAATCTGGCAGCGCAGAAAGCGCTGGTGCAATCGCTGCAGGAGCAGGTCAGCGCTGCCCAGGCTGATTTGAATACAGCGATCGCGAACACCCATCAGGCTACTGCTGCTCAGAATACGGTCCAATCGACGCGTGCCCAAGTTGCCAATGCGGAAAGCATGCTTAAGGAAGCTGAGGTTCGCTTGGGCTACACCAAGATTTATGCTCCCGTGAATGGGACTGTCTCCGTACGCGCCGCTCGCGAAGGCGAAGTGCTGAATGCGGGACAGGCGATTGTGACGATTGTCGACCTCGGCGACACCTGGGTGCGGGCCGCGATTCCCGAGACCGATGCGGATCATATCGGATTGGGAGACACGCTGCGTGTACGTCTTCCCGGTGGAACGCTTACTTCAGGCAAGGTGTTTTTCAAATCCGCCGAAGCTGACTTTGCCACTCAACGAGACGTCGGCCGGCGCAAGCGCGATATCAGAACCATCGTGCTGAAAGTTCGGCTGGACAATCCCAAAGGGCGCATACGTTCCGGGAATGACTGCGGAAGTGCTGGTTTCGCCGGATCAACTCAAGGGCACGGCGCGAGAAAATGTCATCGGCGGAACACACGCCCATGATCACCGACCTCAGCAACGGACAGAGTGCAGGCGCTCCCAGCAACGGGCATGGCCAGGCTGGCGATGCTGCCGTATCGAATGCCATCGCGGTGGACCACATCGTCAAGAAGTATGGCGACTTCACTGCAGTCGACAACGTTTCTTTCAACGTAAAGGAAGAAGAGATTTTTGGATTGCTGGGGCCGAATGGCGCGGGCAAGTCCACTCTCATTCGGATGATGACCACCCTGATTCCGATTACAGCAGGGACAGCCCGCATAGCCGGTCACGATGTGCAAAAGGATCCAGATGGGGTTCGGCGCGCAATCGGTGTAATTCCACAGGCCCTTACCAGCGATATTGATCTGACCGTCGAGGAAAATCTCAATATCTATGCCAAGCTCTACGACGTTCCGGCGAAAAAGCGCAAAGCGGCGATTGATGAGCTGCTGGAACTCGTGGATCTGACGAAGTGGCGTTCAGCGCAGACAAAAACGTTGTCAGGAGGCATGCGGCGGCGGCTGGAAATTGCCCGCGGCCTGGTACATAGTCCACGAATTTTTTTTCTCGACGAGCCCACTACAGGCCTCGACCCCGTATCTCGCGTCGCGGTCTGGGAGATGCTGACCAACATCAAAAGCCAT
The DNA here is from genome assembly GCA_963716405.1 of uncultured Acidobacteriota bacterium. Classification (GTDB taxonomy): domain Bacteria; phylum Acidobacteriota; class Terriglobia; order Terriglobales; family Acidobacteriaceae; genus JABDBE01. Next base: position 224,379 of record CAVQTI010000004.1, read on the forward strand.
CGCAAGCTCACAATCCTGATCACCACCCACTACATGGATGAAGCTGACCGGCTGTGCGACCGAATCGCCATTGTGGATCACGGCAAACTCGTGGCGCTCGACACGCCGCCAGCACTGAAAGCCAGCGTGCCCGGATCGAACGTGATTGAAGCGCAGTTCGATAACGCACCCCCGGATTGGGAAGTACGGTTGAAGAAGCTAAATGGCGTGACCTCCGTCCAACACGAGGGCGCCGGTATGTATCGCATTCTGACCGGAGACGGATCGCGGACCACAACCGAACTGGTGGAGGCGGCGGTGCACGGCGGCGTCAAGATCCGATCGCTTTCGGTACAGAACACAACGCTCGACGACGTATTCGTGTACTACACCGGGCGGCAGTTGCGCGATGAGTTAGTAAAGGCGCACGCCTTCGTGATGCCACCGAGACCGGGGTTGCAGCCATGAATCATATCCTTGCCATTGTCGAACGCGAAATGCGGAAGTTCTTCCGCTCCCCGGCGCTGATGATGGCGTCAATGATTTTTCCGCTGGTGCAACTCATCGTATTGGGCAATGCGTTCGGCGGGAAGATTCGCGATGCCAAGCTGGGCCTGGTGGATCAGGACGGAGGAACGCAGGCGCTCAAGATTCGCGAAGCATTCGATTCGGTTCGCGCAAACATGCGAACCTTCGAGCCGGTTTACTATCACGATCCGAAGACGGCGATGGAAGATGTGCGCAACGGCAAAATTCAGGGCGCCGTAATTATCCCGCCACAATATTCGCGGCGAGTCTATGAGCAGGATCAGCCACGCATCGCGCTGGTGGTCGACAACAGCGACAACTTCATGAGTTCGACGCTTGAGGACGAACTCACCAGCATCACCAACGCGCTTAACCAGCCTACGGTCGAACCTCGCATCCTGCAGCAGACGGTGCTGCAGATAGTGGAGCTTTATCCGTACATCGAATATATGAAGTACCTTTTGCCGGGATCGATAACGCTGGCGATGTTTGTTTCCGTGATGATCGGCGGCGGCATGCTCTATATCGATGACAAAGCCAGAGGTGTGCACGAAGGATATTTGGTTACACCCATAACCAAAACCGAGTTGGTTTTTGGACTCAACGCTGCCGGGGCTATCAAGGCGGTAATGACTGGAGTCGTAATCACCGTGATCGGCTCACTCTTGGCGGGCGTGGGAACGGTGTTCAATCCAGCCACGGTGCTGGAGTTGATGGTCATGATTTTGTTGACCTCGATTGCCTTCAATACCATGATGTTTCTGCTCATGGTTCGAGTGGAAGATCCGCTCGTGCCACGCGCAATCTTCGGCATTCTGAATACGCTGTTGTTTTTCCCGAGTGGAGCGATCTATCCGATTCAAGCTTTTCCCTGGTGGTTGCGCGGCATTGCCAAAGTGGATCCATTCACATTTGCGGTGCACGGTTTCAAGTCGGTGTTGTTGAAGGAAACTGGAATGGCCGCCATTTGGCCGGACATGCTTTATTTATCTATCTTCGCGTTCGTCACGCTGGCGGTCGCGACGCCGCTCTTCAAAAGGACCCTGTAGCGGCATCGGGTGATTTGGAGATTTTAGAAGCTTCCCGTTCCGCCTTTTTAATTACTCAATCACCGATTACTAAATTGCCCAATTCGTTCGGAGCTTTTTGTTCTCATCTGGTTTCCGTTATGCTTATAGAAGCATGACATTGATGGATGCGGAAAAGTACGACCCGTCGCGCGACCGTCGGCGACGGAGGCGAATCGTCATCGGGATTATCGTTATTCTGCTAGCCGCGTGGGTCGCCTACCACTATCGCGATTACCCCGAGCGCAATGCAGTGAACAAGTTTTTCGCTGCGCTGCAGAAACAGGACTACGAAGCGGCCTACGGTATATGGTTCCGCGACCCTGATTGGAAGCAACACCCCAGCCAATATTCGAAATACGCATATAACGATTTTTATCGTGACTGGGGCCCCGGCGGAGAATGGGGCCTGGTGAAATCTTATTCGGTCGATTGTTCGCTGAGCCCTCCAGGTGGAAGCGGTGTCATCGTTCAAGTCACGGTGAACGCTCGCATGGAACACGCTTACATGTGGGTGGAAAAATCCAATCGGACCCTATCTTTCTCTCCTAACGAAATACAGTGCGGCAATTGGTGGACTTGGGTTACGGAGTAATCCGACTAGACTCGGACCGCAAGCTGTTCCAGCGTTTTTTGCAGCGATGCTTCGTCGGCTACATTGACGCATGTCTTCGAGCGGTCTATCTGGCGCATCAGGCCGCAGAGCACCTTGCCCGGACCGACTTCGACAAAAGTCTGTACACCTTGCGCAATCAGCACTCGCATGGATTGCTCCCATTTCACCGCGCCCGTTACCTGACGGATCAGAGCATCGCGGCTGGGATCAGGTTCATTCAGCAAAACCGCATCGACATTGCCGACGACTCCAGCGGATGGCTTGCTGAACGCGATCGAGGACAAATCAATGGCGAGACGATCCTGCGCCGGCTTCATCAGCGAGCAATGAAATGGAGCGCTGACTGGCAATACTTTCGCCCGTTTCGCGCCGCGTTCGTCCGCGAGTTTGGTTGCTCGTTCGACAGCTGCAGTGTGACCTGAGATGACGATCTGTTCCGGCGAGTTGATATTTGCAGGTTCGCAGATCTCGCCTTGCGCGGCGTCCCTGCAGACTGCGGTAACTTTATCGAGTTCCATGCCGAGAATCGCCGCCATCGTCCCTACGCCGACCGGCACAGCTTCCTGCATGTATTTGCCGCGACGCCGCACGGTGTGTACCGCATCGGCGAAGCTGAAGGTTCCAGCCGCGACATGAGCGGAGTATTCGCCCAGGCTGTGTCCGGCGACGAAATTGGGCTTGAGACCTTTCTCGTTCAATACGCGCCAAGCCGCGACAGATACGGTCAGAATTGCCGGCTGAGTAATTTCGGTGAGACGAAGTTGGTCCTCGGGACCTTCAAAGCAGAGCTGGGAGAGCTTGTAGCCCAGCAGTTCATCTGCTTCTTCAAACGTCTGCCTGGCGATAGGATATTTTTCTGCGAGTTCTTTGCCCATGCCGACGGCTTGCGATCCCTGGCCGGGGAAAAGAAATGCGATGGGACCATTTGTGTTCGAAAGAGTTGTCATAGTTGATACGCCACGCCGTAGGCGTGAAACTAGGTTACAGTGGAACCCACCGTAGAAGGGTTGCTCGCAACGTCTTCGGTCCCGCCGCGCGCCGATCTCGCCGCACGGATTCCAATCAACGTTCTTTCTATCTCGGAATTAATCGGATGCTCGGCGAACTCCGCGGCCACGCGGATTGCGTTCTTAATCGCATTTGCGTTCGACGAGCCATGCGTGATAAAGCAGACTCCCTTCACGCCTAACAAAGGCGCACCGCCGTATTCCGTATGGTCTAGACGTTTCTTGAAATCAGCAAAGGCGCTGCGCGACAGCAGCGCTCCCACTTGGCGTGTGATAGTCGCTTTGAGCGATTCTTTCAATGTGGAACGAACCAGGTTGGCGACGCCTTCTGAAATCTTCAGTGCTACATTGCCAACGAATCCGTCGGCGACAATGACGTCGACTTTGCCGTTATACAAGTCGCGGCCTTCGACGTTCCCGACAAAATTCAGCGGCAGCTTTTGCAGGAGCTGAAAAGCATCTCGGGTCAGTTCGTTGCCCTTGGTTTCTTCCTCGCCGATTGAAAGTAATCCCACCCGCGGACGCTTGGTTCCAAACATTGCACGAAAATAAATTTCGCCCATCACTGCGAATTGTTCAAGATTATGTGGCTTGCTGTCCACGTTGGCGCCGACGTCGAGCAAGCTGGCGACGGTGCCAATCGCGGTGGGAAATATAGCCGCGAGTGCGGGTCGGTCTACGCCAGGGATGGCGCCCAGCACCATTTTCGCCGTAGCCATCGCCGCGCCAGTATTGCCTGCGGTTATAAAACCTGAGGCTTGGCGGTCCCGAACCAGCCGCAGCCCAACGCGCATGGACGAATCGCGTTTGGCGCGGACAGCCTTCACCGCTTTGTCATCCATGCCGATGACTTCGCTGGCATGCACGACATTAATAGGAAGTCCGGTTGCAGCGGGATAACGCGCTAACTCGGCCCGGAGAGCCGGCTCCGGACCAACTAAAAGCACATGGACATCGTAGTGCCGCGCCGCCTGAATTGCGCCTTCGATTTCAGGCTTGGGCCTGCGGTCAGAACCCATCGCGTCCAAGGCTATGACGCTTGGCATGGGAGTGGCAGACTAGCTGGCTTCCTCGACGTCGAGAACTTCGCGGCCTTTGTAGTAGCCGCACTTGGGGCAGGCCCGATGCGGCATCTTGCGCTCGTGGCAGTTCGGACATTCAGATAGTGAATGACTTTTCAGCGAATCATGGGCGCGCCGGCTTCCGGTGCGTGCTTTGGAGTGTCGCCGTTTTGGATTTGGCATTATGGATTCCTTTGTGTGGACGCGAGCGTCACGCTCGCGCACCTTGAACTAATTTCCCAACTTGCTGCGAAGATCTTTCAGCGGCGTCCAGCGGGGATCTTCGACTGGCTCAGCGCAAGAACAACCCTCGACATTCTGGTTTGCTCCGCAATGCGGACAAAGCCCCTTGCAGTTCTCACGGCAGATCACTTTCAGAGGGACGGCTAACAGAACCTGCTCGCGTATAGCATCTTCGAGCAGCAAACCTTCCCCTTGATAATAACTGATCTCGGCTTCCGCACCGGTTACTGAAAGCTCTTCCCGCCCAGCATCCGCACCCAGCGGCCGATATAACAAGTCAAACTTACGGCTTACATCCTGAGTTACAGGTTCAAGGCAACGAGCACAAGGCAATTCCAGCGACGTCGAGAGTTCGCCGCTTACCCGTATATCTTTGATTCGCTCATGCTTTCCGTGATGCTCTTCGATCAGTTGAGCGCGTCCGGCTGCGTGCAGCGCAGTCTTCTGCTGAAGGTCAGGCCCTAGATCAAGCTCGCCTGGACGAAACTCCTCCTCAAAATCAATAGGATGGAGTTCCAAATCTTTGATTTCGATAAGCATCGAGATCTCCGCGCCCAAAAATTCATACCGCGAAGGAACGCGGAAGCACGCTCAGAGGCGTAGTTCTCCAAGGAGCGAAATTAAAGGATAAAGGCCACAGGAGTGGGGTGTCAAGGCGACCCGGCATTCCTTGCAGGCCGCGAAAGTTGCTGAAAAGGATTCTATCAGCTACAACTGAACCGTCCCTGCTGATTGATGCCTTAACTCCTCTGTGGATGCCACGACGACCACTCCTAGGCCGGCAAAATTAAGCGTCCTCCGACGCTGGTGGGCAAAGGCGCGCACCTCTTTTTTCTGGATGGTGATCGTAGCTTTTGGAGTGCGCTTTGGCTACATCGTTATCGGCCACACCTACGATTTCACCTCGCGTAAGCATGTAGTCGCCGCCGCCAACGAAAAGAATTTTGACTTTGGCTTCGAGATGGGCCGCATTGGTCGCTCACTCGCCAACGGCCAAGGGTTCAGCAATCCCTTTAACGAAACTACTGGGCCGACGGCTTGGGAACCGCCGCTCTATCCTTTCTTGATCGCGGGGGTTTTCAAACTGTTCGGAGTTTACAGCCGGGCTTCGGCTCTGGTCCTGCTAAGTCTTAACAGTATTTTTTCCGCGCTCACCTGCATTCCGATTTTTTTGATCGCGAAACGATGTTTTGACGAACGTGTCGCGATGTTTACGGCTTGGACATGGGCGCTCTTGCCGTCAGTAATTTTCTGGTGCACGCGATGGGTATGGGAAACTAGCCTCGCCGCATTGCTACTGGCAGTAATCTTTTGGCTAACCCTCACTATGGCCGATAGAGACGGGATGAGGCCATGGCTCGAGTTTGGCCTGCTCTGGGGCACTGCCGCGTTAACCAATACTGCCTTGCTGTCGTTTCTGCCTATATCCGGATTGTGGATTTGGTACCACCGCGCCAAGGCTGGCAAAAGTTCGCTCGGCGGAGTTGTTCTCGCTACCCTGATCTTCGCTGCATGTGTAACGCCCTGGCTAATACGAAACCACCGTACGTTCGGGCAATTTGTTTTCATCCGCTCGAATTTTGGCGCTGAGCTTCGGTTAGGAAACGGTCCCGGAGCAGATGGCACCTGGATGGACTATCTTCATCCCACTAAGAATGTTTCCGAGATGCGTCGCTATCAGGAGTTGGGTGAACTCGCTTATGTGGCCGAACGCAAACGCGAAGCGCTGGATTATATCCGCACCGACTACAAGCGATTTGCCGAACTGTGCGTGAAACGCTTTATTTATTACTGGGATGGGCTGCCCAAACCGTCGGAAAATCCGATGCTGGGATTTTTGCGGAATTCTCTTTTCCTTGCTTCCTCTGTGCTTGCCTTCTGGGGACTCGGTCGCGCTCTGCAGAGACACAGGCCCGGCGCATGGCTATTTTTCTGGCTCGTTCTCATCTATCCGCTCGTCTACTACTTAGTCTTTCCGCATCCGCGGTACCGGCATCCCATCGAACCAGAACTGGGCATCTTGATACTGTATGTAATTTCTGAAGTGCGAAGCGTCGGCTCAGCCGGATTTTCGGCAGGCTAACGGGTCTCATTGGTTTGATCCTGGTAAGTTTTATCCTGCCCCTGATCGCGCTTTCCGCCGAGGTACGGCAGTATGCGTTGCTGCTATTTTTTCTGTCGGCTGCGGCTTACTTGCTGGAGCGCGCTCAAAAAGCCTTCTTGATTCCACTTTCACTTTCGTAACTCTTAAGCTCTTCCGCGATTCGCCCTCAAGCCTTATTCTGTTTAAGACACTTACAATTGCCCGCGTGGCTCTTCCCAAGTCATGATTCCATTCCGTCTCTATACAGCGATCTGTGGTGGCTCCGGCGTGTTGCTGGCCGCGTACTTGCTATTGCGTCGCAAGCCTAAGAGCCCCGATGAAATCGAGCGGGAACGCCGGGCATGGCTCGATCGGGTTGGCCGCATTACCGACGGGACGGTCATCGACGTTCAGCAAATGAATCCCGAGGGACGAAAGCCCGCGACCTTCCTGATTTTCCAATACGACGTGGCCGGAGTATCTTACGAAGCCTCACAGGACGTCACTTATCTCAGACAGCTAATCAACCTTCATTCCTGCCGTCTCGGCCTGCCTACGTCGGTACGTTACGACCCCCACAATCCGGGGAACTCGATCGTCGTCTCTGAGCGCTGGATGGGACTAAGGCAATAGTCGCCAGCACTATCAATATTGGGTAAAACGCCACAATCTCACAACTCACTACAGAGTCCTTCGAATTACGGCAAAGTCAGTAGCTGCGACTTCGGCCTTCGTGTATACGGCAACCTTCGATCAAGAGAGCACCATCCCTGTAGGCGATTCGTAGGCTGCGTACGATTTCGAGGCCGCCGAAGGTGACGATCACAGGGGTGGAAATGTGGCGAACACTCGTTTTGCTCTGCTTACCCTGGCCCTTGCTTCTACTTTTTGTGTTGTACAAGCAACTGGCCAAACGTTACGAGATCCGCAGCCTAATCCGGCAACTACGTTTGCGGCAACCACGTTTGCGGGGAGCGCTCTGACATGTTCCGATTCGCAAAAACTGCTCATTCCCCATCCGTTCGCGGAGCGGGCGAAACTCAAAGCCAGACTGTCCAACCTGTTGCGCGAAAGTCTTTACGACGATGCCAAAGGTATCGTGAATATCGCGCGGGAAAAAGAGATAAGGGTGCTTGCAAATAAGCTGAAAAAATGAGGCGAGGGTGGCATCTGGAGCCGCATCCGCAAAACTGACGACCTAGCTGTTTCTGCTCTGGATCCAGGCAGGGCAGATTGGATTGTGGGGCACGAGTCTCACTCACGGTACAAATAAGCGCGAAGACCACCGCCCGCCGAGGCTACTGGATGATTTCGAGAGTGGTCGACTTCCCGTTTCTGTCACTAATGCGGGCCGCAAAGCTGTCCGTTCTAGACTTGTTATGTTTATTGGACTGATCGACCAAGCGTTCGATTTCAACATAATCCCTGACGCTGGCCGCGTTTTCTTGAGCCATTTCTCCACAGGATTTGCGCTTATCGATTAGCGTGTGCTTTAAATTAGTGTTAGCCAGTTAGTTACGACATTTAATATCCTCAGTTTCGCCATCGCAATTCGGCCCCTGACTTGCAGGATTTGGAAAAGTGAAAAAAAGACCGGGAAACATTGCCTGATTCGAGCGTCTAACCATAAAGACGCATACAGTATTTGCTGTATTGTGCCTCCCGGAATCCTGCAGTATTTCTTAATAATCCACATAGTTCGCCTTAGGTGAATAACGGAAGGATTAATATGGTCCCATCTGGAAATCCCCCTTCAGTCTGGCCGTGGAGAGACTTATACCTCACGGCTCTGATGGAAGCGGATAGAGCTAAAACCGCTGCACGCATTGCGGACGCGGAACACGCAATCTTGATCCGGGCGAGAGAACTGTTTAAAGCTCCTGGCGACAACATTCAAGAAGAAGAAGCATTGGATGACGCGCTGTACGCACTCCACGCCTTAAAGAATTGCGTGCACGCGGGACTTTCGCTCGCAGCCTGAAACACCGCGCCTAATTGCGCCTAGTCTCGCGAGAGCGCGCCGATCGATCACTTCGTGACTTCGTTGAGAGTAGCAAGGAATGACTTTGCCGGCCCCGGAGGCTGCACTTCGCCGTTCAGAACCGCCTGCAGGCTGGCATTCGCTCCGTAGAGCTTCCGCATATTCTCCGTATCCACGCTGATCTTGGAACCCTCAAGACTTGCACCCGCATAGGCGCCCGTGGATGTCGTATAAACCAGCACGGGAGTCTTCCAGCCGTTGGCTTCCGGACCGCCGGTCGACGAACTCATCGGGCCTGCAGCGCTCGCGTCCGAGCCGAGACTCCATTCTCCGCGACTTAGCTCTTGCTCGCCCTGTTTGTTCATGAGTAAGACCAAGTCCTGGTGTTCGAAACCTGCCTGCAGCCCTACGCTGCCGCCGGTAATCGTCACGAAGGCAGGCGCGCTCCAGCCTGTACTCGTTCGGCAACTCACGACGCCGTCGCCATGTTTGCCGCCGACGATCATGGCCGCCTCTTTCACTGCGGGAAGCGTCATGATGCACTGCGCTTGCGCGAGCACCGACCGTGGAATCTGGTGCGACGCAGTCATATTGCGGATGACTACTGCGGCATTGTCTAACTCCTTGCTGGGATCACTTGCGAACGCCGTCACAGCAAAAAGCGCCACTGTCAGAGCGATAACAAAACGTGACATATAATCCTCCCTAAGCTATGCCGAACTTTACGATGTGGAGGGAATTGCCGCGGTTGCTTGCTCGGGAAGAACTGTCGCTGGGTTCTTACATGATTTCAAGCTAATGGCCTAATAGGAAACAGTCCAACGCGTAATCCATTGCGGGAATCAAAAACTCTGTTTGAGGAATTAGTAGACTCCATTTCGTCGTCCATACTGCAGAATGCATCCTATGAAGCTTATGTCAATCCGCAGTTTGTTTCCCAAAGTCATGGCCAGCTTGTTGTTCATCTTTCTGTGCTCAGGAGTTGGAAACGGATATTCGGTACTTACGCACGAAGAAATCATAGATTTGGTGTGGAAGGATCAGCTTCGCCCCATGCTGGTGGCGCGTTTTCCCCAGGCGACCGAGGACGAACTAAAACAGGCGCATGGGTACGCTTACGGCGGCAGCGTGGTTCAGGACATGGGGTACTATCCGTTCGGCAACAAATTTTTCAGCGATCTGGTTCACTACGTTCGCACCGGTGATTTTGTAATGGCACTGGTTCGAGATTCTTCCAACGTAAACGAATACGCATTTGCATTGGGAGCCCTGGCCCATTACGCCTCGGACAATACCGGCCATCCCACTATCAACCAGGTCGTGGCTATTACTTTTCCAAAGTTGGGCAAGAAATATGGAAAGGAAGTAACTTACGTGGACGATCCGAAAGCGCACATACGCACTGAGTTCGGATTCGACATGGAGCAGGTCGCCAAAAACCGCTACACTTCAGACAATTTTCATGATTTCATCGGCTTCAATGTTTCCAAGCCTGTGCTCGAACGCGCATTCGCAGAAACCTACGGCATTCAACTTCAGGATGTCATGCACAACGAAGACTTGGCAATTGGAACCTTTCGCCGCGCCATCAGTCAAATTGTTCCCGAGATGACTCGCGTAGCGCTGGTGTCGCGGCGTGATGAGATCGTCCGCGACACCCCGAATTTCAACGAAAAGAAATTCCTCTACCATCTTTCTCGCGCCAGCTACCAGAAGGAATGGGGCAACGGATATCGCAAGCCGGGCTTCGGAACGCGCGTGCTGGCATTTTTTCTCAAGATCGTTCCGAAGGTCGGACCGTTTAAAGCGCTTGCCTTCAAAGTTCCAACTACGCAGACTGAAGATATGTACGTAAAAAGCATAAACAAGACTGTCGATGACTACAGTGCTCAGCTTCGCGAGGAAAAAGCTGGCGACCTGAAACTCGCAGATATGGATTTTGATACCGGACGGCCTACCCGCGCGGGTGAATATTCATTAGCGGATAAAACCTATGCGCACCTGCTCGACGATTTGGCCAAGCACAACTTCGATCAGGCGTCTCCCGAGTTGCGGCAGAACATTCTTAGTTTCTACGGGGATCCGAACGCGCAAGTCGCTACCAAGAAAAACGCGAAAGCTTGGAAAACAACACAAGAGCAGTTAGACAAGCTGAAAGCAAGCGTCACCGAACATCCTGCCAACACTGCGTCAAACCTGCTGCAACAAGCCAAGTAGGTTCTACGCAGTAGATAAACTTCGGCAATCGTGTACGTTAAGTTCGGCCCCTTGCAAATAACTCAACTCCAGCCATTCCTGGCCATCCCCAATCTTGTGCCCGCCATCCTAGATGCTGCAAAAGAACGCATATTAAGAACGATTACTCTAAAAGGAGCTTGATAATGGCTGGAAAAAACACAGCGGTATTCGGAATTTATCGCACTCAAGGTGACGTGGAATACGCGGTCGACCTCCTCCGTGCGGAAGGCTTTCGCAATACTGACATCTCCGTTCTGTTTCCCGAGAATCAGGGCACGAAAGACTTCGCAGTTAAGAAAGATACGAAGGCACCCGAAGGAACCGCCGCCGGCGCCACCACCGGCGCTGTAGTTGGCGGAACCCTCGGTTGGCTGGCCGGTATTGGTGCGCTGGCAATTCCCGGCGTCGGGCCACTGATTGCGGCTGGCCCGATCGTGGCTGCTCTAACCGGAGTCGGCGTAGGCGGTGCGATTGGCGGCATCACGGGAGCTCTCATTGGCATGGGCATCCCCGAATATGAAGCCAAGCGCTACGAAGGCCGGATCAAGGAAGGCGGAATCCTGCTCTCCGTGCATAGCGACGATTCGAACTGGACCAAGAAGGCAAAAGATATCCTGGAGCGAACCGGCGCCACGGATGTTGCCTCCACCGGCGAATCTAAAGCGGACTGGCAAAAGACCGACAAACCCCTGCCGCGCGCCAGCTAATAACTGTTCCGATAAGCGAGGCCGGAAATTCCGGCCTCGCTTTTATTTGGCATGATCCGTGCCAGCCATCTGCATTACTAATTTCTAAAACCTAAGGTGAACCCCTGATTGGGATAAAAGATGTATTGGTTCATTCTTAATTGGGCATCTGCCCACGTGTTTCTGTCGCTTGGAGGCGTGTATGTCTAAATTCGGAAGTTATTCTGCGCTCGCAATCTCTTTGGTACTGACTTCGGCGTTCCCGGCATTGTGCCAACAGGGACCCGCTATAACTGGAGACCAAACTTCCGGATATCACATGAGAATAGTCTCACGAAGTACAGAGGCGGTCGACTATCGCCACAAAGGTTCAACCAAGGTAAATCTACGAGGTACTGATCTTGCTCCAGAGGTGAAGGGAGAGGCGAAGGTAGAAGGCGCAGCCGGAGGCGTGAAGGTCGAGGCCAACGTTGAGCATCTGCGGCCAGCGAATAGTTTCGGACTGGCATATCTGACTTATGTCCTTTGGGCGATCACGCCGCAGGGCGCGCCGCGAAATCTAGGCGAACTGATCGTCAAAGACGGCAAGAGCTCCGTGCGCACTACTACCGATTTGCAAGCATTCGCGCTCATAGTAACCGCGGAACCCGATTTCGCAGTCGCCCAACCCAGCGATTTAATCGTGGCGCAGAATGAAATCCGGCGCGACACCAAAGGGGGAATTGAGCCGGTAAATGTCACCTTTCAACTTATTTCCCGTGACACCTACAATTCCCAAGTCCAGCCGATCAATTCGACGGTATACGACGTAAGCAACAAGACGCCCCTCGATCTGCTCGAAGCCAGAAATGCAGTGCGAATCGCCAAAGACGCTGGCGCCGACAAATATGCGCCCAGCGAATTGCAGAAGGCGCAGGATCTGTTGAATCGCGCTGAAGACTACTATCGGCGAAAGCAAGGCAGCGGCCCCATCGGAACCGTCGCTCGCGAGGCAGCTCAGACCGCGGAAGAAGCCCGGGTGATGACCATCAAGCGCGAAGAAGAAGAACGGGCTGAGTTGGAGCGCAAGGCCGCAGCTGATCGGGAAGCGCAGGCACAAGCTCAAGCGCAAGCACAACAGGCCGCAGCTGCTCAGGCGCAGGCACAGGCGGAACAATCCGCGGCTCAAGCGGCTCAGGCACAACAGGCCCAGCAACAAGCCGAGCAAGCCCGGCAACAGGCCGAATTAGCCCAGCAGCAAGCTGCGCAGCAGGCACAGCAAGCGGAATTGGCGCGCCAGCAGGCCGATCAGCAACGTCAACAGGCAGAACAGGCGCGGCAGCAAGCGGAAAACGATAAAGCGCAAATGCGCGCTCGCATGTTGCAGCAGTTGAATCAGGTGCTGCAGACGAGAGACACGGCACGCGGCTTGATTGTGAACATGCCTGACGTTTTGTTTGACACTGGGAAGGCCGATCTCAAAACATCGGCGCGCGAACGGCTTGCAAAAGTTGCCGGCATTCTTATCGCGTACCCAGACATCCATGTCGAAATTGACGGTTACACTGACAGCACCGGCAGCCTCGAATTCAACGAGCGTCTTTCACAGCAGAGAGCCGAAGCTGTTCGTAGTTACCTGGGCAGCCAGGGCGTAAACTCGTCGACAATAACTACGCAAGGATTTGGCCCAAGCAACCCCATCGCTTCGAATGAAACCGCGTCCGGCCGGCAACAGAATCGGCGAGTCGAAATGGTGGTTTCGGGCTCGTCAATTGGCCAGGCAACCGGCCAAAACGGGTCGGTAAATGTTAATTCAAACGGTGATTCCATGGCGCCAGCGAACCCTCCGAATCAGGCTCCGCCAGCGCAGCCCGGATCAAATCAGACGACGGTGCCGGCGGGGCAGCCCACCACGGTACCGCAACAGTAGCTCGGTTTAATGGTGCGGAGCCAGGGTGTCGGGATCTTTCAGCTCAGGATCGGTGGGCGAAAATCCAGCTTTCGCGCCTGAACACACGCAGGTTGGATAGCGCATCTGACAAGGCTTCGTAATCTACGCTTGATAAGCCTGCTTCCCAGTGCTGCATCTTTACAATTGCCAGCCGAGAAATGCGGCGACTACTCCAACAGTATCTATGAATCCATGGGCCAAAATGCAGACCCACAGATTGCGTCCGGACAAGACATAGGCGGCCCCGAGAATCAACCCGGCCATGCCCGAGTCCACGATTCCCGCCGGACCCTTGTAATAATGACCATATCCAAAGAGCACCGCTACAACGAAAACGGCAGCCCAATAGGCTGCTTTTGATCGGCCGCCGACTTCCGCGGCGCGCGTCAGCAGATAACCGCGGTATCCGATCTCTTCTCCAAAGGCGGCAAAGGTCCAGATCAACAGAAGCCATTCGACTGCAACCAGCGCATGTCCAGTAATCTGATCCGAGCCACTTGGCGCCACTGCCGGCGGCCAGAAGTGAGCCGTAAGGGGTTCAATTAGCAAGGAACCAAGCACGATTCTTAGAGCTGCCGCGGCTAATGCAAACAGAACGGTTTGGCGCCAGGAGATTGGGAACCTCAGACCCGTGGCCGCCCATGAACCTCCTCGTAACCGAAGCGAAAGAAGACCAATCACAAACAGGATGGGTACTTCATTCGGAATGCGATGATAGACGTTATGGCCGATGACGATCACACTTCCGATCGCAAGTTCGGCCAGAGACAACCACCGCTGCGAAGGAGTCAGTAGATTTTTCTGTGGAAGGATCGGATAAAGTTTCTGAGGCGCAACTGCCTGGCTTGTGTTGATCGACTCGGCCATTTTCCCTCCTTTGGTCATTGCCGACTGATTATCTGTCGGCAGTACGCGACTTGCGATATTGACGCACGCACCACAATCCCAGTCGCGTAGTCAACATCACTAGCCCGCAGCCCACCACCAGCCCGATCGGCACTATCCACCAACCGAGCACCTCTCTGCCGCCCGGCGGTGCGCTGCCAAAACCTAATCGGAGAGAGATCATGAAGTCATTCGCACCAACTGGAAGAATCCACAATCCAGCGGTTAGCGGATGAATTGGTTTCAACAGCCCGCATAAAACGAAACTCACTCCCAGTAGATACCCCACATTGCAGAGCAGGAAGGCAAAGAATCCAGCAACGCTCAGGCTCGCCCAGCGGAACAAACTCTCCAGAATCCGCACCGGTGAGCGGCTCATCTCGGCGCGTGCCAGCAGGTTGTCGGTCATGTACTCACTTGCCAGTTCCTCGGGACTGCCAAGCGCAGCTAGCGTGGCGCTAACTCCAGCGACCGTCACTCCCTCTCCGCCGGCACCCGACTTGTCCACAATGTGGCTGCGTAGCTCTTCGACGATCTCGCGGACATCTTGCTCCTTGATACCGCGCAGTCGCGCCCGCAATCTGGCTAAGTAGGTTTCGATTGTCTGTTGTGCATCACCAGTTACCATCGCCATCTACTTCCCTTTCCTGAGCGGTGCAAGTAATTTGCTCATGCTCGACGAGAACTTCGCCCAGGTCGCGGACATATCGAGCAATCGCTGCTTGCCGGCAGCGGTGAGCGCATAGTACTTGCGGGGATGGCCCGCATCCGATTCGACCCATTCACTCCGGACGAGGCCCAAGGACTTCAACCGGCTGAGCAGCGGGTACACGGTTCCTTCCGATACGATCAAGTCGGAATCGCTTTCCAGCCGCCGCAGAATTTCGAGCCCATAGAGTTTTTGGTTCCAAAGCGCCGCCAGGATCGCGAGTTCAAGACATCCCTTGCGAAGCTGAACCTCCCACTTGTCGCCAGCCTCTGGTTTTTTGAGATCGTCTCCACTCATTCGTTATATGATGTAATACAAGGTATCATGTTGTCAATTATACGAGCCTCGCTTACGGTTGCGTTTTCGAAAGGTGATTACTGCCCGCGCACAAGCCCTGCACGATCGCCGTTTCGATTTCCAAAGCGATGATCGCTAGCGAGAACACGGCGCGGCCCGAGTTGAGAAGCGCCTCCTCTGCCGCATAAAATCGCATCTTCTGGCTCGAAATTACGTTCAAAGTTGTGTTTTCCTCAGCCGTGTCGCTTATACCGGTAGAATGTTTAGACTGCGGTCCCTCCAAATCGACAGGGCAGAAGACAGGAGGGCCTGCCAAAAGTTGCATCTATAGTGAGAACCTAAGCACCGCGCTTGTGACAGTTTCCATGAAACCAACGTTGCGGCGCGCCAATCTAAGCTTCAAGAGAAAGAGTCGCGGAAGTGGGAGGGAATCTAAATAGTGTGTCGTCGAAAACCCAGTTGGATCGTAATTATTGCGTTTAATATGCTTTTCTTGTGGTCAGGTGCTGCTTGGTGCCAGTACGCCCAAACTTCAGGGCCGTATAAGGTACTTACGGTCGAGAATATTGCGCTTCACGACCCCGCACGCAATAAGGACATCCCACTCAAAATCTATTATCCGGTTGGTGCGGGACCGTTTCCTGTGATCATCTTCTCTCACGGTGCGTTGGCGTCAAAGGATCGCTACTCTGCGCTTGGCGAATTCTGGGCCAGCTACGGATATGTAAGCATTCATCCTTCTCACGGCGACTCCGCTGCCGATTCCGGCTTCCGCGGCAGCTTGCGCGAGGCGATCAGTGATCCTCACGCATGGGAGAACCGCCCGAAAGATATCTCTTTCATTATCGACTCGCTGGCGCATGTTGAAAAGTTTGCCCCGCAACTCACCGGCAAACTCGATCTCCGGCATATCGGCGTGGGTGGACACTCGTTTGGCGCTTACACGGCTGGTCTGATCGCTGGCACCCAAATTGTGCTCCCTGGTAGATCGGCGCCGCAGAGTTTTGCCGACAAACGGGTCTCCGCGGTTGTGATGTTATCGCCTGAAGGCGAAGGCATTATGGGTCTGACCGCGCACTCGTGGGATGCGATCAAGGTGCCAATGCTGCTTATGTACGGTTCGCGCGATTTCGGGCCATTTGGCCAGGAGCCCGTCTGGCGCAGTGAGCCGTTCGAAAAGGCTCCCGCCGGCAACAAATATAAGGTGGAACTCGAGGGTGGAACCCATATGGGATTCGCTGCCCCTTTTCCGGGTGGAACCCATAGGGTTGAGGTATTCCAGTGTGCCAAGCTCGAAACGCTGGCGTTCTGGGATGCATATCTGAAGCAGGATCCGAAAGCCATGCAGTACGTAGAGTCCCATGGTTTGCAGGAGTACAGCGGAGACGCAGCCCGATTTGCCAACAAGTGATCACGAGCCAACATGCCACGTCGAATAGAAGAACTCGATGCCCTTCGCGGCCTGATGCTGGTGTGGATCACATGCACCCATTTGCCCACGATCCTGAGCACATACGTGAATCAGCCGTTTGGATTTTTCGCCGCAACTGAAGGCTTCATCTTTCTTTCCGCGCTGTTTACCGGCCGCATTTATTTCCGCATCGCCGAGCGCGACGGCTACGGCGCGATGTGGCGGAAGTTATGGATTCGAACCGGAAAGCTGTACGTCTACCAACTGTTGCTGCTGGCGTTTGCATTCGTAATAGAGGCTCCGATTGCGGCGCGCGGCAACAGACCTGCGGTGCATAATCTTCTCAACTTCTACTTTTCCACTGGTCACACACACGCTTTCATCGACGCGGCATTGATGATCTACAGGCCGCCATTGCTAGACATTCTGCCAATTTACATTATTCTCCTTGGGCTGACTCCGTTCGCAATAGTGCTGGGCGAGCGATATGGGTGGAAGTACGCCCTTACCGGAGGCTTCACACTCTGGTTGCTCGCACAGTTTGGGCTCCGGAGTTTCGTATACCACTTGCAGACCCGGATTTTTGGCATGCGGATCCCGTTGAATGAAATGGGCGCATTCGATCTTTGGGCGTGGCAGCTGTGGTGGTTGGTCGGATTGTGGCTGGGCGTGCGCTGGGCCAAGGACGACTTGCGTCTCGACTGGGTGAAGCGAGTGACAATTCCGGCAGCGATAGTAGCGTTTTTCTTTCTGGTGCTGCGCTATGCGCAACTAAACGGAATCCTCTCATTCGGACGGTTCGGCTTGCTGCTCGATAAGTGGGATTTTGGATTCGGCAGGATGATCGATTTCACCGCAGTCGCAATCTTGGCCATCCGGTTTCGATCGGTTCTGAGATCTTTTGCGACCCGGCCCCTGGTCATGCTGGGGCAGGCCTCGCTCCCGGTGTTCTGTGTCCACTTGTTGTGTGTCTTCATCGCACTCACCATCATGAAGAATGATCCGATCCTAGGGGGCTGGAAAGCGATTATTGTAATCCTGGCAAGCTTGTCAGCTCTCCTGATCACCGCCAAAATTGCGGCGAACCGACGCGCGAAAGCTGGAAATCGCGCTACCGGCCCCAAGCTCCCGACTCCGCGCCCTGCTGGTTGCGAACCGGGAGTTGCTACGGGGAAGGTGGCTTAAGGGGGATGCTGAACATCGGCCCAATCAACCGCAGCGCGGACACGCCAGTCCCGCACCGTTCGTTTCTGTCCTCCTCCCGCGCTTCAGCAGGTCTTAAGGTTGCGCTTTTAGTCTTCGAAGCATGAGCCGGATGGATCGAAATCTGATTAGCTTTGTTGCGGGAGCTCTGGTCTTAATAAGTGCGGCCGGACTCGCTGGAACATCCTTCGCTCAAGAGGCGAAGCCTGCGAACGCTGTAGTCATCTCGCTGCCTGAGGCAATTCATCGCGCGCAACAAAACGAGCCTGCTTTCGCGAGCGCATTGGCGGCGCAGAAATCCGCCAACATCGACCGTTATATAGCCAAAGCCGCATTGCTTCCCTCCGCCGTTTATCACAACCAGATGATCTACACGCGAACCGAACGGAAAGATTAATCCTGCGGCTCAACCTGGCACGCAGGTAGCCCCGGTTTTCATCGCGAACAATGCCGTTCACGAATACATCAGTCAGGCATCGATTAACGAAACCGTAGGGCTCAAGCAATTCGCTGACGCGGCCCTAGCATCCGCGAATGCGGCCCGCGCAACTGCTGAGTTGGAGATTGCCCGTCGCGGGCTTATCGCGAGTGTGGTCAGTCTGTATTACTCGGTCTCAGCTTCTGAAACTAAACAGCGTCTTCTGGCGGAAGGCCTGCATGAAGCTGAATCTTTCACAGATCTGACGCAGAAGCGTGAGGCCGCGCGTGAAGTGGCGCACGCCGATGTGGTGAAGGCTCAACTGCGTGCAGCAGCAGCGTCAACGAGACCTCAGCGATGCAGCGTTGGCGGCTGACAAGGCGCGACTGGAACTAGCTGTTCTCCTTTTCCCTGATCCTAGAACGCCTTATTTAACTGAACCGGCCGGGCCTCCAGGGTCGCTTCCCACGCGAGACGAAGTGAACCGGCTCGCCGCAAATCATAATCCAGAAATACGGAGCGCGTTAGCGGAGGTGCAAGCCGGTAAGGCAGAAGTTAGATCGGCGAGAGCGGCATATTTTCCTGACCTGGCTTTGAATTTCAGCTACGGAATCGACGCGCCGCAATTTGCCGAGTACGGGCCCTCTGACGTGCGGAACATCGGCTATTCAATCACCGGGACGATCGACATTCCAGTGTGGGACTGGTTCTCAACTCAGAAACGCATCAAGCAGAGCGAGATTCGGCGGGATGTAGCAAAGGTAACGCTTACCGCCGCGCAGAGGAAAGTCATTGCAACACTGGAAGAGGCATACGCAGAGGCGACTGCTTCGCAAGGTCAGTTGGATCTCCTCGATTTGAGCGTTCGCACGGCCGCCGAAAGTCTGCGGTTGACCAAGCTTCGCTATTCGGCTGGCGAAGCCACTGCGCTTGAGGTGGTAGATGCGCAGAGTGCATACCTTTCTGCAGGAACGGCACGGGAGGACGGAGCGGTTCGCTATCAGGCCGCTCTAGCCGAACTCCAACTACTGAGTGGAACACTGTGATTGCAAACGTCAGCTCTGGTCGAAAATCAGCCGCCCCATCCTATGCGCTATCTCTGGCAATCGTACTGTTCTGCCTTGCTCTTTCGTCAGGCTGCAAGAAAGCAAACGAAGGCGACGTAGCAGCTCAGGTGACGGTGCAAGCGGAACATCCTGAAATCGGCCCAATTTCTGAACACATCACGGCAGATGCGACTCTGTCCGCTGTGGCAGAGGCCGCGATCTCTCCCAAGATCACAGCTCCGGTGCGCAAGTTTTACGTGCAGCGTGGTTCGAAGGTGAAACAAGGACAGCTGCTCGCAGAGCTTGAGAACCGCGATCTCAGTGCTCAGGCGCTCGACAACCAAGGGCAGTACACCGCAGCGCGGGCCGCATTCGAAATGCAGACCAAGGCCCAAGTGCCGGAAGATTATCACAAGGCCGAGTTAGACGTGGCGCAAGCCAAGGCGCAGCTTGATTTGCAGCAGCAGATCGTAGACGCGCGGCGAAAACTGCTCGCTGAAGGAGCCATTCCGGGTAGAGATTACGACACTGCGGCGGCAGCCCTGGTACAGGCGCAGGCGGCTTATGACGTGGCTCGAAACCATCTGGAGTCGCTCAAAGCTGTGAGCAGAGCGGCTTCTCTCGAGCAAGCGCAGGGACAACTTTCTTCCGCCAAGGGCAAGTACCTCGCAGCTGAGGCCCAGGTTTCTTATTCCGAGGTCCGCAGTCCGATCACAGGAATCGTCACTGATCGCCCGCTCTTTCCCGGCGAAACGGTAAGCTCCGGCAGCACGCTCATCACCGTGATGGATACTTCTTCGCTCATCGCGAAGGTTCATCTGGCACAAACGGTGGCGCAGCAATTGAAAGTCGGGGACGATGCTTCGGTTTCTGTCCCTGGGGTAGACGAGCCTGTGCCGGCGAAGGTCTATCTGATAAGTCCCGCGCTCGATCCTGGCAGTACCACCATCGAAGTGTGGCTCCGGGTAAACAATAAAGCCGGAGAATACAAAGCTGGCACTCCGGTACGAACCTCTATTAAGGGAAGAACAGTTGAGAAGGCTGTGAAGATCCCGCTTTCCGCTGTGCTGACCGCCCAGGATGGCTCAAAGTCTGTCATGGTCGTCGGCACTGATGGCGCTGCTCACAAAACTCCGGTCGAACTCGGCATCAATGACGGCGAGGACGTTCAGGTCACAAAGGGGCTGAGCGGTTCCGAGATGGTCATCACTACCGGATCCTACGGTCTGGACGATGGCACGAAGGTGAAGGTTGGCAAACCGGCGGACGACGCGGACCACGCCGGCGGAGAGGCGAAGTGACGGAACGCCTTTTGCCGCCGCCCACCGAGCGTGCTGAAGTCGAACAAGAGTTCTGGCTCGTTCGCTATCGCAGTCCAATCTTCTTTTTTCTGATTGTGTTTTCGCTGGCGGGTATTTATGCGGCGCAGCAGGTTCCAATCTCAGTCTTCCCCGAAACAAATTTTCCGCGTGTGGTGATCGGCGTCGACAACGGTGTAATGCCGGTCGAGCAGATGCAGGTAACCATCACCAAGCCTATTGAAGATGCTGTCAACTCCGTCCCGGGCCTGGTGACGGTTCGTTCCATAACCAGTCGAGGTTCGGCCGAGATCAGTCTTTTCTTCGACTGGAGCGTCGACATGTTTCGAACGCTTCAGTTGGTGGACGCAGCCATCAGCAGAGTGCGGCAGACGCTGCCCACCACCGCAGTCATCACTACGAATCGGCTTACCTTCGCTACTTTTCCTATTCTCGGATACAGCCTCACTTCCGACCGGCTTTCGCAGACGCAACTCTGGGAACTGGCTACCTATCAGCTCAAGCCGCCACTGAATCGGGTACTGGGCGTGAGCACGGTCACGGTGCAGGGCGGCAAGGTACCTGAGTTTCACCTCGTGCCAAACATGGCGCGGATGCAGAACGCAGGCGTGACCATACTCGATCTCGTCAATGCTGTGCAGGCCTCAAACATCATCGATTCGCCGGGACTCTACGAAGCCAATCATCAATTGATACTCGGTCTGGTTGGAGCGCAGGCGCATGACGCAGACCAGCTTGGCCGACTGGTGGTGAAAACCACGGCGGCTGGAGTGGCTGTCCACGTTTCGGATGTAGCGACGGTCCAGAATGGAGTGTTGCCCACTACACCGCGGTCACAGCGAATGATCGCCCCGCGGTTCTGTTGAACGTAACCCGTCAGCCTTCCAGCAATACGGTGGCTGTCGCTGATGCCGTCGCGGCCCAAGTTCAGCAACTGCGTAAAACTTTACCGCCAGGCGTGCAGCTTGAACCTTATTACGATCAGTCGGAACTGGTACGCGAAAGCATTCGCAGCGTTCGCGATGCGATTCTGATTGGCCTGATTCTGGCTTGCATCATTCTTTTTCTTTTCCTGAGTGACTGGACGTAGTTCACTCGTCGCCGGCCTCGTGATTCCGGTAACCGTTGCCATCACTATCCTTTTCATGTGGGCAGTTGGAGAAAGCTTCAACCTGATGACCCTGGGCGGCCTCGCGGCTGCGATTGGATTGGTAATCGATGATGCGATTGTGGTGGTGGAGAATATCGTCTCGCACCGCGACCGCGGCGAGACTCGGGCCCAGGCGGCTCGGCTTGCATTGCGAGAAATTGCCGTGCCGCTCGTCGGATCGACCATCACGCCGGTTGTCGTTTTCCTGCCGCTGGTTTCGGTCACCGGAGTGACCGGAAGCTTCTTCCGAGCGCTGGCAATCACGATGACGGTGGCGCTTGCTTACCTCACTGCTGCTGGCTCGTCACCTGGACACCCGCGCTCAGTCTGGTTTTCCTGCGGCTGAAGCGCAAGGCCGAGAACGATCCAGACAATGGCAAGAGCCACGAAGAGCATGGCCGACTGATGCGGAAAGTCCTGCATTGGCATGAGCGCGGCCTCGACATGGTCGCTCGGCCGTCCCATTCATGCTTCTCGGTATCTGCGCCTTGCTTGCGGTCGGTACATTCTTTTGCTATCGGGCACTCGGCAGTCCGATCTGTTGCCCGAGATGGATGAAGGCGGATTCATCCTCGACTACATCATGCCTGCGGGCAGCTCACTTTCGGAGACGAATCGAGTGCTCGAGCATGTGGAACGAATTCTGCACGCTCTGCCCGAGGTCGAAAGCACATCGCGGCGCACCGGCCTGCAGATGGGGCTGGCGGCGGTCACTGAGGCAAACACCGGCGACGTCACGGTGAAGCTGAAGAACAAGCGCGACCGCGGAATCGACGAAGTGATCGCGGATGCGCGCGCGCAGATCAAAAAGACCGAGCCGGAGCATTGGATGTGGAGTTCACTCAGGTTCTTCAGGATATGATCGGCGATTTGTCGAACGCACCCGAGCCGATTCAAATAAAGATCTTCGCCAGCAATCCCGCGCTGCTGAATGATCTGGGTCCGCGTATCGGTGACGCCATCGCCAAAATTGACGGCGTTGTAGACATTCAGAACGGAATCGACAATACCATCAGCGGCCCTGCAACCGAACTTCCAGATCGATCCTGGTATTGCGGCCCGAATGGGCTTCACTCCTACGGAGATTGCGGAGGACGCAACTTCTATTCTTGACGGCGTCACTACGACCGACCCGCTGATTGCAAATGGAAAGCCCTACACGGTTCGTGTGCGATTGGGAGACGAAACACGCCAATCGCTGGAGACGATTCAGAACACCATCTTCAACAGCGCCACCGGCAAGCTGGCCACACTCGGCTCGCTCGCTCAAATAACGCAATTGCCTCCGCAGAACGAGATCAGACGAGAAAACTTGCAGCAACTTATCACCGTCACGGCGAGGCTGGAGGGCTCAGACCTCGGAACCGCCATCGCGAAGGTTCAACAAACTATCGCCGCGATGCATCTGCCCCGTGACAGTTCGCATTGAGTACGGTGGAACCTATCAGGAACAACAACAATCGTTCCATGAACTTCTGCGCGTTCTGATCTTGTCGCTAGCGCTTGTGTTCGGTGTGTTGCTCGCCGAGTTCCGCAATTTCTCGGCGCCCATTGCAATTCTCACTTCGTCGGTGCTTTCGATCGCGGGCGTGGTTCTGGCTTTGTTGGTCACGCGCACGACTTTCAACGTTGCCTCATTCATGGGGCTGATCATGGTCATCGGAATTGTGGCGAAAAACGGCATCCTGCTGCTCGATGCGGATGAGCGCTATCGTCACGAAGGCGGGTCGGCGCGCGACGCCATGGTTCACGCCGCGCAACGCCGTCTGCGGCCAATTCTCATGACCGCAATCGGCCGCAATCTGCGGCATGTTGCCGCTAGCGTTCGCGCTTGGCTCGGGATCGCAGATGCTGCAACCGCTTGCCATCGCGGTCATCGGCGGGCTTGCAATCTCGATGATCTTGAGTCTGATTGTGACGCCAGTAATTTACTACTTGCTCACCCGTTCGCGCCACCAGGCGGCATAAAAAAGTCCTGCAATCGGGTAAGCCCACACTCAGCCCAATGTAGTGGCGCATCTCCAAGTGCTGGAGGCTGCATCTATTGCGGCACCTCGACAACCTTGGTCAATGAGTTGATCGCCCGATTGCAGGGGTTGACTCCTGCCCATCGCAGGGGATAGCTTGGACGCTGCCAGTTGGGGGAATCATGCCACGCACGCCTGGGAACCTGCCAAGCCCTATAGGTTACTTCACCGACGGCTCATCAACAACACATGCCAATTCATATCAAAGGAATCTCAAATGACTCGATTGTTGCCCAGGTTCTGCCAAGGAAGTCTTTGCCAAGGAAGTCGCAGTCTCGTGTTTCGGTTATTTCAGCTTCTAATCTGCTTTCTGATTCTCGCCTGGTCAGCCCTGGCGCAGACTTCGTTGCAGCAGCTCTCCGCGCCCGCTCCGCAGGGGTTTAGCGGAATATTTGGTGGCGGCCCGTTTTATAAGACTGCGAACTTCAATATCCCGAAGGACATCGCTGAAATTGAACACTCTGGTTTTTCCGAAGCCATCGTCTGGAGCGTTGAAGTCAATAGCCAAGGCGACTTGAACTTCAACGGCGAGTTTCCCTTGACCTCGAACGGCGTCTATGTGGGCGGTAAGACTTATCCGAAATTTGCCGCGGATATGGCGACGTTAAAGCAAGCCGGAACGGTCAAGCGAGTCACCTTCAGCATCGGTTCCTCAAATTACGGAGACTGGGAAAACATTACTGCGTTGGTGAAGGCGCAAGGCGTCGGCCCCAAGAGCATTCTGTACAAGGATTTTAAGGCCCTGAAAAAAGCCATCCCGGCTCTGGATGCCCTCGATTTTGACGACGAAAATAGCTACGATCTCGGCACTACGGTTAAGTTCGGAGTGATGGTGGGCAAACTCGGCTATCACGTTTTGCCGGATCCGTATGTCAATGCCAGCTACTGGCAGAGTGTGGTTTCAGGAATCAATAAGAAACTCCCGGGCACAGTAGACGGAGTACATCTTCAGGCCTATGCCGGTGGTGGAGGAAACAATCCGTGTTCGGGTTGGAATTTTGGAAGCGTGCCGGTTTTCCCGGGCGTGTGGGACAAGAACTACACCCCAAGCCAAGTGCAGACGGTGATGCGGGGCTGGCACAATGAATGCGGGATAATCGGCGGGTTCATGTGGATCTACGACGACTTTGTGGGCAATGGCCTGGCCAAGAAGTACGCTAGCGCGATCAACAAGGGAGTCAAATAGAACGAGAAAATGCCGCCTATCATTGCGACGAGGTTGTGATTCTAGATCACAGGCCGCGACTGGTTTCGATAAAAAATCGCTATTCGGCTTTGAGCGAAGTTGAGAGTGTGGAATCAGGTGCCGTCACTTCCGCAGGCAGCCTCACGCTGACAACAGCGCCGCCTGCCGGGTGGTTTGCGATCTCGATCGATCCTCCCACCCGCTCACAGATGGCCTTGCAAATGGAAAGCCCAAGGCCGGTGCCTCCACTCTTTCGGCTTCGCGACGGGTCACCGCGATAGAAAGGCTCGAAGACAGAAGCGCGGTCTTCCTCCGAGATGCCTTCACCCTGATCCTGAACTGTGAGCTGAACGATTCCTTCGTCGGCGTGCACCGCAATTATTACGGTGCTTCCCTCCGGGCTGTGCTGCAATGCGTTCAGCAAAATGTTCGAACACAACAGAAGCGCGTCGCGGCTATCGATCGGCACTTTCACATCACCGGTGAAGTTCACCCTGACTTCAATCGACCGTCAACTCCGCGAACGGCTTGCTTTGATGCAC
The DNA here is from genome assembly GCA_963716405.1 of uncultured Acidobacteriota bacterium. GTDB lineage: Bacteria > Acidobacteriota > Terriglobia > Terriglobales > Acidobacteriaceae > JABDBE01. Next base: position 249,991 of record CAVQTI010000004.1, read on the forward strand.
AGCGTCCTCGATCGTATCGCGCAAAGAACAAAACTGAGGCGCCCTCGATGAGCTGTTACTTTCCAAGGGTTGTTCCAATCGTGCTAGAGTCAGCATCTTCTGCACGGTGGACTCGAGCCGAGTGAAATCCTCCAGACTCAAGGCCAAACCTTGCCCGTACTCTTCGAGAGTGCGCTTCCGCATCGACAATAGTTGCAGCGAAGACTTGACGATGGCCACATCGGTTTTCAATTCGTGCGCGGCATCATTGGTGAATCGTCTTTGTTGCTCAAATGAACGTTGCAGACGTGCGAGCGCAGCTTCGAGAGCCGCAGCAAGCGGTTGCAGCTCTACCGTTTCTTTGGCGCTCGTCGGCGCGTGGAATTGCCAATCGCTCGAACTGATGCGCTCCGCTTCACGCGCCAGCTCGTGGACTGGAGACAGTCCCTTTCGCACCAGCCACGCCATAACGAAGGCAGTGATGCCCATCAGCAGAGCTGTGGCAATCGCGAAGAACCGAACAGCCTCAAGAACCTCGTGCCAAAGGTGATGCAAAGGGGTTCCGTAAACGATGGTGATGCTGTGGTTGAACTCCACCGTTCGGTTGACCCGGATCAACGATGCGAAGGCCTTTGAGAACTAGGAATCGGTAACCCAGGCCATTTACACTCGACATTGCGAAAGACCGGTGCCCCGGACGCGTCCGTCTCCAAACGTGGCGGATCAAGGACAGAGCCAAGCACCTTGCCGCGCTCATCCTCGACGCGAAACGCGGCATCTTTGGCAACCCGCACTCCGCGCATGTCGAGCATGACATTGTCGCGCTTCATCCTCTGTATCCTGTACCGCACCCATTAACGATTCGGCTGTCGCCACCAGGGACGCATCGAAGACTTTCAATTGCACGCGCCACTCATGAACGGTAATCGCCCCGATCAAGGTGACTGCGGACAACAATTCCAGAATAAGAACAGTGACGACAAGCCGGCGCGTGATGGAAACAGACCTTGTCATTGTGCGCCGCCCCCCTCCCGCAGACGGTATCCGCGATGCCGCAAAGTCTCAATCAACGGCTCGGTACCGTTGATGTTGAGCTTTCTTCGCAAATTCGATATGTGAGCTTCGATCACATTGGAATGATGTTCCCAATCGAAATCGTACAGATGCTCCAGCAACTCCCGCTGTGAAACCACGGCACGAGGCCGGTGGATGAGGTATTCAAGAATACGATATTCTGTCGGCGAGAGATCGAGAAACCGTCCCCGACGACGAACCGTCTGCTGCACCGTATTCAATTCCAGATCGGAAACCACTAACACCGGCGTAGAGACACCTTTCGCGCGTCGGATGAGAGCTTTGATCCGGGCCAGGAGCTCTCCGAGATCGAACGGTTTGCTGAGATAGTCATCCGCCCCCGCATTGAGCAGGCTCACAACCGACTCTTTGCTTTCTTGTGCAGTGAGAATAAGGACTGGTGTATGAAGTTTTCTGCGACGCAAGTCCTGGAGAACGCGCTGACCACTTTTGCCGGGAAGCATCAGGTCAAGCACGATTGCATCATAAATGTCCTGCTCGGCAAGATGAGAACCGGTCTCTCCGTCGGCAGCATGATCCACTGCCAGTCCGGTTTCGCGCAACGCGGCCACAATGTTCTCCGCAAGCCGCTGCTCGTCTTCGACCAGGAGTACGCGCATGAGATGACAACTCGAGGATATTGTCTCAAAGCTTGCTTAAGCCTGGCTGAACTCATTTTGCAATCTGGTTCCTCACTCAATGGCGCCGGGCGGCAACCATCTCTTCTTCGAGTCGGACCGCGCCTTTGCGGCGAGCGGGCCGGCGGGATCGAGTCGCACGCCGGTCGGCAGCGGCGAGGTGAATTGTGGCTTGTTTTGTGCGGACAGCAAGGTGCACGGAAGTGCCGAGAGCGAGAGAGCGACTCGACAGATACGGAGCGAAAGCATAGCAGCGTTCCTCACAGACTGGGCACAAATGACACAATGCGGATGTTCCGGCGTCCATCAGGCTGGAGCTTACATATCTTGGGACAGAACAACCAGCGGGATCCGGAATGGAGGCGCTCGGGCGTGCGGAAGTACGGAGACCGCGAGGAGATGCAAAGAGCGCGGGCTGGTTCTCTAAGTGGAGAGGTCGGGGTCGGATTCCGGTTGCGCAACTTGGTCAACTGAGGCGAATGCACGGGAAGCGTTGTGAACAGCCATATGTTTTAGCATGTCGGTGGCTGATTGAAGGGGCGTCTTACAAATCGTGTTCATGCTGATCGCGTCCCCGCAGTCACTACATACCATAAAGGTGCCGCCGAAAATTCTTCTGGTCGTTGTGTACATGACTTGAGCCTACACTTCAAATGTGGATTTCGGGAGCATTAGAACAGCAACCACAGACTTTGGTCACTGCCGGCCTTGGAGCAGTCGGGGAAAGACTTCGAATACGATAGGACTCGCAGGATTGATGCGGACTTGTTGGACTGCACTCGTCAGGCGATAAGAACTCGTCCACCATCGAACAAACTTCGTGCGGTCTTGTCGCCGTCAAATTTATGCCGCGGCAGATTCAGCGCCGCCGCCAGCGCCAACTCAGCAACATACCCAGACCGATTCCAGCCATCATCGTCCCTGTCAGCTTCTTGCGGTCGGTAATCGGAACGAAACAGGTTCGCTGGTCACTAATTTCTATCACGCCCACGGGAATAGCCCGCACGCCTCCGCCTCCGCCACCCCCTTCGCCGCGGGCACTGGTATCGCCGACGCCGCCTGTGCCCGCCCCGCCCCCATAGCCGTACATTATTTTTGCAACTGGTACCACTGTCTTTCCGTGGGCTGAGATGGGTTCGCCATAAATGGCTTTCACGTTCGCTTGACTGAGAATGCTTTCTTTAAGTGATTGCAGGACAGCCAGGGTGCTCATTGCAGAACTCCTTGTAAAAAACCATTATCCTCCTCAGAGGGGTGGCGTTCCGAGGCAACATTAGTCGCAATTTAACTCGTCACTGTGAGAGACATTTCCCACAAGCGAGTGATGAGCGGGCGTCTGTTCCGGTCACAAGGCCTTCGGGATCGGCCTCCGAGATTCGCCTACCTTCGCTGCTTGTTTGAGTTCTTTCAGAGCGGCCATGGTCCGCGCGGTATAGTCCACGCGCTTCCCTGATTTCGGGCGTCGGTGGCGTTTGGTGGCAGTGTCATGTTTTGACATTAGTCTCTCCTTTTTTGCTGCTTGGGTACCTCAGCAGTCTACATAGCAAGACCTACTCTAGTCTCGAAGAGTTCTCAAGAATGGTTCCTTCTGCACAGGCAGCGGAAGTTCGCAACAAAAAGTCTTTCCGACTTCCTGACACGGAGGAACCTCATCGTCGCTGAATCCAGAGTCCGATCAACCTCATCTAGCAGCTATGACTCAGCAAGAAAGTGTTTTTCCCGTGGCGGATTATTCCCAGCCTATCGTCCAGCCCTCAGAAGTGGGCACCCTGAACGACGCGTCTTTGCTCGATGCATACTCGCAAGCTGTCGTCAGCGCGGCAGAAGCCATCAGCTCTTCGGTAGTAAAGATTGACGTTGCGCAGCCGGGTCGAAGCCGTTCAGGAGAACCTCGCGAGCGCCAAGGTGGAGGATCTGGATTTGTGTTTACTCCCGACGGGCTAGTGTTGACCAACAGCCACGTGGTGCACGGAGCGAGCCGGATTGATGTCTCGCTGCCAGATGGGCAGCACTTTCCTGCTCACATCATTGGCGACGATGCCGCCACCGATTTGGCCGTGATCCGAATTGGTTTGCCCAGCAACGATGCTCCCAGACTGGTGGCGGCGCCTCTCGGAGACTCACAGCGGCTTCGGGTTGGCCAGTTGGCGATTGCCATCGGCAATCCTTATGGTTTTCAGTACACCGTTACCGCCGGAGTTGTGAGTGCTTTAGGACGTTCGTTGCGTTCCTACTCCGGGCGGCTGATTGAAGATGTGATCCAAACCGACGCGTCGCTCAACCCGGGTAATTCCGGAGGCCCACTGGTGACCTCCGACGGTCGCGTGATTGGCGTGAACACGGCAACAATTATGGGCGCACAAGGTTTGTGCTTCGCCATCGGAATCAATACCGCGAAATTTGTTGCCGGACGACTGCTGCGCGAGGGCAGAATCCGCCGCAGTTATATCGGCGTCGAGGCTCAGACCGTGCCCTTGCTTCGCCGTGTGGTCCGCTTCTACGATCTTCCCCGCGAAAGTGGAGTTATCGTGATATCGGTCACGAACGGCAGTCCGGGTCAGAAAGCAGGATTGCGAGAAGGAGATGTGATCGTCGCTATGGATGGCAAGCCTATCGCCGGCGTGGACGACCTGCATCGCCTGCTTACCGACGCGCGCGTAGGAGCAGGGAGTACGCTCGCAGTTTTGCGGCACACAGAGAAACTGGAGTTGAAAGTTGTGCCCGAGGAAATGCGCGAACAGTAGTCCGCGTCGTGTGGCGCGGGCGCCCTCGCCCGCGTGCCTCAGAAATGGAGATGTCGCTTTTATTTCGGTCGCGGCCCACGGGAGCCTGATTGGAAATTTACCTGGTCGACGGTACCTACGAACTATTCCGCCATTATTATGCGGTGCCCTCCGCACGCGATGAGGATGGGCACGAGGTGGCTGCCGTGCGCGGCGTGCTCGCGTCAGTACTCGGTATGATCAAGGGAGGCGTCACCCACATCGCGGTCGCGACCGATCACATTATTGAGTCTTTCCGCAACGATTTATGGCCTGGCTACAAAACTGGCGAGGGCATCGAACCCGATCTCCTGGCGCAATTCCCCCTGCTTGAAGAGGTCCTCGCCGCAGCCGGCGTTGTGGTTTGGCCAATGGTCGAATTCGAGGCCGACGACGCTATCGCCGCAGCGGCGGTCGCCGCAGCAAAACGCAACGATGTCACTCGAGTGGTCATCTGCACTCCTGACAAGGATCTCACGCAGTGCGTATCCGGATCACGCATTGTTCAGTTGAATCGTCGGACGCGTGTGATTATGGATGAGGCTGGCGTGATCCAAAAGTTCGGAGTCTCACCGGAATCGATTCCCGATTATCTGGCGCTTGTGGGCGACACCGCCGATGGCTACCCCGGGCTACGCGGTTGGGGAGCGAAGTCGTCAGCCGCTGTGCTCGCCAAGTTCCTTCACCTTGAATCAATTCCCAAGGACTGCCGCGAATGGCGAGTGAATGCCACAAACGCAGGCGCCCTCGCTGCGACTCTTTGTGGCGAGTGGGACAATGCCTTACTTTTTCGCAGACTCGCCACCCTCCGAACTGATATCAAGCTCTTCGACGACGTCGACGAGTTGAGATGGCGCGGCCCTACATCCACGTTCGATCCGTTGGCAGCGCGATTGGACGCGGCACGTACCGAAAAAACGCGCGCATCTGCGCGGCGCCAGCCGGGCGCGAAGAAGTGAACCGGTACATTACGTTGCAGACTAGCGCAAGGCGTCCGCTAAAGGGAGCCAGACTTGAAAGCGGGTGTGACCGGGCTCGGAACTGACCTGAACATTTCCCCGATGCTTCTTCACAATTCGTTGGACAGTGTCCAGGCCGAGGCCTGTGCCTTCCCCAACTCCTTTGGTTGTGAAAAAAGGCTCAAAGATGTGGGGTTGAACCTCCTCAGGAATTCCTGGACCGTTATCGCCAATCTCAACGACAGCGCAACCATCGTCCTGGTAGGTTCTGATGCGAAGCTCGCCCTGCCCGTGCATGGCGTCAATCGCGTTGTCGATGATGTTGGTCCAGACCTGGTTTAGCTCGCTGCCAAAAGAATTCACAAGGAGGGGAGCGGGTTGGTAATCGCGCTGCACCGCGACTCCTTTTTTCAGTTTGTGATTCAAAATGGTAAGCGTGGTTTCCAGGCTCTTAACCACATCAACATTTTGCACTGGCGCCTGATCCATGTGGGTGTATTCCTTGATTGCGCCGACCAAGTCCGAAATCCGCGAGGTGCTGCTTTCGATTTCGTGTAACAGACTCGCGACTTCCACCGAAGCGGCGATTCTGACCAGCGCGGCTCGAGCTGTATCCGCGTCCAGGTTCGCGAACAACGATTCGACCACTTCCGGCTTGATGTTTCGCCGCGCCAGGCCGGATGCCAGCATCCACAAGTCATTCTGTCCATGACTGCGCAATAAAGAATCGATCTGTTCTTCCAGGTCGCTCATGGTCAGGGGATCCGGCGGAACGACATCTGGCTGCATGAAGGAAGCTTCCAGTTTTTCGATCTCAGATTTCTGCGCGGACGACAGATCGCGTTTTCCCAGCTCAAGGCTCGCATCCCTGATTTTCTTTAGAATGGTGCGTAACTGGCTGGCAGCGCGTTTCGCGGCAGATGCGGGATTGTTGAGTTCATGGGCAAGTCCCGCCGAAAGCTTTCCCAAAGAAGCCAAGCGGTCTCGCTGTTGTTCGATCCGGGTGGTTTCGCGGATGCGGTCAGACATCAGGCCCACCAGGCGCTTGGTCAGCTCCGGCATCTTCTGTATAAGATCTGGGAACAGTGATGCAGGAAACCGCAGAGCGCGGCTATCCGTTTCGGCTCGCAAGCTCACAGTGAACTGCTTCATCCTCGAAAACGGCAGTACTCCAGTGACGCTGCCAGCGGCTATGGAAAAGGTAACGGCGTCGCCGGCAAGTTCGCCGCGGCCCTGAATTTCGCCCTCAAGAAGCACGAACATTGCATCGGCGGGATCGCCTTGACGAGAGTAGCTGGCGCCCGCCTTAAGACGCAGTTCTTGCGATTGGCTGATGAACCAGTCGAGTTGATCGTCTGGCAAGTCAGCGAACACAGGGACACGACGTAATTCGGATTTATCGACCATTTAGACCTTGCTCAGATACTGATGGATGAATTGCACTGCCACCGATCCTTCACCGACTCCGGAAGCCACGCGTTTTATAGAACCATGGCGCACGTCGCCGACAGCAAAGATGCCGGGGACATTGGTCTCTAGCAGGAACGGATCCCGGTCAAGCGTCCATCCCTTCGGATGTTGTCCGTCACGTAGAAGATCTGGGCCAGTCAACACGAAGCCGCGATCGTCCCGCTGGACGAGATCTGCCAGCCAATCCGTCCGCGGCAACGCTCCAATGAAAATAAACATCGCGCTTGCCGGCACGCGCTCAACTTTGTTGGTATCGGAACAAAGTACGGAAATCTCTTCCAGATGAGTTTCGCCGTGCGCCTCGGCAACGCCGGCATGGGTCCACAGTTGAATGTTAGGCATCTCTTTAATCTGGTCAATCAAGTATTGCGACATGGTGCTGGAGAGCGACTCGCCGCGCACCAGAATAACGACTCGCTCGGCGTAGCGAGCGAAATTCATCGCCGCCTGACCCGCGGAGTTTGCGCCGCCCACGACATAGACGATCTCACCCTTACATGACAAAGCCTCGGTGGCGCCGCCACCATAGTAAATGCCCGCACCCTGCAGCCGGGCTATGCCCGGAGCGTCCAGGCGCCGCCATTGCACACCAGTCGCAATCATCAAGGCGTGGCATGAGATCTCGCTGCCATCCGCCAGTTTCATGATCCGGTATGGCCCTTCGATGCGAACGCCGACAGCTTCCTGCGCCAGTATTTCCACTCCAAAGCGCTGCGCTTGCACCACTGCCCGACGAGCCAGATCGGCGCCACTGAGCCCAGTGGGAAATCCAAGATAGTTCTCGATGCGGGAGCTCATTCCGGCCTGACCGCCGGGCGCTTCGCGCTCAACCATCACCGTATGCAGACCTTCGGAGGCTCCGTAAACAGCAGCCGCCAAACCAGCCGGCCCTCCACCCACAATCGCCAAATCATAGAAGTCAGTTTGAGCGCGGGTGCGCAGTCCGACTTTTTGCGCGACGTCCGCGGGGACACTCTCCAGAAGCTTGGTTCCGTCGGGGAAAAGCACTACTGGGAGATTGGCCACTTCAGGACCCAACGCTTCCACGAGGCGCTTCGTTTCCGGATCGTTGGCGGAACCTTCGACGTCGATCCACTGATAGGGAACGTGGTTGCGCGCCAGGAAGTCGCGCAACTCGTACGATCGGGGCGACCAGCGGGTTCCCAATACCCGAATTCCTTCGAAGGTTGGACGGAAGGAAGCTTGCCAGTCATCGAGCAAATCATCCAGTTGCGGATACAGATGTTCGGTCGGAGGGTCCCACGGTTTCAAGAAAAAAAAGTTGATGCTGGCCTGATTGATGGCGCTGATCGCGGCATTGGTGTCCGCATACGCAGTCAGCAATGCACGCTTTGCACTCGGGTAGATAGCCATCGCCGCTTGCAGAAATTCGACGCCATCCATGCGCGGCATGCGCTGATCGGCGAGCAGCAAAGCCACACTGTCGTTGCGCAGCTTCAACTGCTTTAGCAAATCGAGCGCGCCCTCGGGTGAATCACTGCCGATCACGCGATATTCCGCACCGTACTGCGAGCGAAGATCGCGCTCAATCGCCCGCAAAACATCAGAGTCGTCATCTACACTCAGCAATATTGGTTTAGGCATACTTCGTCCGGTTTAAGGCTATCGAGCAATAGAGAATCAGACAACGAATCGGGGCGCTGACTTCTTTAGACTACAGAAACTTGAATTTGGTCGCGCAATCCTTTCTCCTCATCAGACTTGATGGTTGGTTTCGCTTTCGGGCCTGCAAGGTCAAGCTCACCATTTGTTCGTTGTGATAGAACGAACCTTCGCGACCGTCCCGCGGCGATCACGATCCTGAGGAATCATAAGCCATGCGAAAGCAGCGCTGGCAAATGACAGGCAGGCGCTAATGAACATTACGACTCGGAATCCGAATACAAACGCCTCGTTAATGGATTCCTTAACGATTGTTTTCATGGCCGGATCGAGGGCACTCGGCACCTGCAAGCCGGCGAGTTTGATCTCATTATTCTGAAGATCGTGCAGAATGTCGGGCGAGAGTGAGAAGCCAGCCAAGCTGTGGTTCAATCGCAAACTAAACGCTTTCACCATTACCACTCCGAAAACTGCGATTGCCAGAACGCCCGCCACCCGCGCCACAGCGTTGTTGATTCCAGAAGCCGCGCCGACCCGATCCTGATCGACTGAATTCATGACTACCGTCGTCAGCGGAGCGACCGTGACCGCCATACCGAAGCCGAGAACCATGATCGCGGGAAAAAACGCCTTCCAATAGTTGTCTCCGACTGACGGCAGTGCGAACAACAGAAAACCTAAAGCAGCAATGATAGGGCCAATGATGAGCGGACTCTTCGCCCCAAAACGCGCGACCAGCCCGCCAGACCAGCGAGAAAGAAAGAACATGAGCAGGATGAAGGGAACTACGGCAACTCCCGTCGAAGTGGTGGAGTATCCCTGAACCTGGATCAGATTTAACGGGAACAAGAAAAAGAAAATTCCGATCGCGGAATACAGAAAAAGCGTAAGCAGGTTCGCGCCACTGAAGCTGCGTGACTTGAACAGCGAAATTGGGAGCATCGGTCCGGTGACATGCGCCTCGACTAAGACGAACCCAATAAGACATGCGAAACCAACGAACAAACTTCCAACAACGAGAGGATTTTTCCACCCGAGGTTTACAGATTCAAGGAACCCGTAAACCAGGCCGCCTAATCCAACGGTCGCAAGAATCGCTCCCAACCAATCAACGCGCCGCGCAGTGCTGCTACGGCTTTCCGGAATAAAGCGAAGCGAAATGACGATCACGGCCGCCGCCAGAGGAAGATTTATAAAGAAGACCCATCGCCATGAAGCGTGGCCGACCAGCCATCCGCCGAGAACCGGGCCGATTGCGGTGGTAATTGCGGTGAAGCCCGACCATGTGCCGATTGCCTGGCCGCGACTCTTCTCGTCGAATGATGTGCTGATAATTGTCAGGCTGCCGGGCACGAGCAGCGCAGCTCCCACACCTTGAATGCTTCTCGCGATGATCAATTGATGGATGCTCGAGGCAAAGCCGCAACCCGCGGAGGCGAGAGCAAAAATCGAGACCCCGACCACGAAGATCAAACGGCGGCCAAAGAGATCGCCAAAAGATCCGCCGACTAAAATCAACGCACCCAGAAAAAGTCCGTACGACTCAACCACCCATTGCACATCGACCACGGTTGCGTGAAAACTAGCTTGTAGCGCAGGCAGAGCAACATTGACGACAGTGCTGTCGATGAAAGCCATGCTGGAACCGAGAATGGTTGCGGCGAGGATCCAGGTTCTTGCTTCCGCTCTGCAGGGAATTCCGGCAGAGGTTGATTGCATTGCGGCCTGGTCGCAAGGCGTTCTCATTTCAGGCTATGGATGCCGCTGGAAGGCTTTAGGTTCTGAGATTGCTCACAAGATTGCGCCAGTGTACGCCCTTTTCACAATTGCACGGAACCACCTCTATTCGCTTTTTGAAGATCGCTCTGCGTTTTGAGCGCTTGGTTGTGACGGTGGTAGACTGCGATTATGGCCGCCAAGAAAAAATCCAAAAGGAACACCAGGCTGACGAGGGTTCCCGCGAAAAAGAGAAGCCCAACTCGGAAAGCTGTCGGGAAGAAACCGGCTGCAAAAAAGACAACCTCCAAGAAAACTACGGCTAAGAAAGTCGATTTGAAAAAGGCGTCTTCGCGAGCCGGCAGCAGTCCGAAGAAGGCAGCGGGCGCGAAACCTGTTGGCTTATCCAAGAAACGGGCCTTGCGCCAGCGTTCGTCCTCGAATGCGGACCCGTTCGCGTCCCAAGAGGTGAGACCGCAGTCAGCGGGGCAATCAGGAGATTTGCAAGGACTGTCGAACGCGGAGAATGCGGATTCCGAGAGTGTTGATGAATTGATCGAGGAAGGAAACGCGTTCGAAGCTGACGCCGTCATGGGCGTCGAAAGTGTCGAAGACGAGAAGGAAGTTCGGACGCACGAAGTGCCGGAAGACGACGTCCCGGAGGAATATCTGGATAAAGATTAATCGTGGGCTGTGCCGGTTCAGGAATCACGGCTCAAATACGGAACGGCCAAGCCCGAGACAGGCGCGAACGACGCCGAGCCGCTCGCCTCTGGGAGTGATTACGGTCTGACCGCACTCTCACGTAAACGAAGTGCGCTTTTAGTATTGTTAATCAGCACCGTGACTACGCCCGTCGAACTTTGATTCAGACTGTCTGCGACGCACGCCAGCACTATGTCCGGACGACCATCTTTGTTCACATCCGCTACCGCGACCGACGGTGCCTCGGCTCCGCCTGACGGAAAAGTTTGCGCGGCTTGGAACGTACCAGTGCCCTTGCCCAGCAGAACGGTGACGGCACCATCATTTGAGCCCGCGTTCGGCGTACCCCAATTTGACACCACGATATCGAGCTTCCCATCGCCGTTCATATCAGCGGCAACCACGTTGAATGGCGAATTCGCCGCCGGATAGTTCACCGCAGCCTTAAATGTGCCATTGCCGTTCCCGATCAACACTCCGACGTTCCCCCCGGGAGAACCAGGGCCGCACGCCTCAGGCCCACAATTGGCGACGAGAATGTCTGGCTTGCCATCCTTATTTAGATCTGCAACCGCTACGGAAACGGCGCCATCTCCGCCTGAAAGATAAGTCTTAACCGCCGCGAATGTGCCATTGCCCTTCCCCAGCAGCACGCCAACCGATCCCTCCACTGGTGGATAACTACACTCGGTTGCGCAATAATTTGCCACCACCAGATCGGGTTTCTTGTCGCCGTTGACGTCTGCTATCGCCACCCAACCGATGGCGTCAAATCCGCCCGTGCGATAAGTCTTCGCCTTCCTGAAAGTGCCGTCACCGTTCCCCAACAAAATGCCGATCAATCCCTCTGGACAACCATTACCACATCCGGGTCCTGTGTTTGCGACTGCGAGATCGAGTTTGCCATCGCCGTTTAAGTCACCGACCGCCACGTGCGCTCCAAAAACGGAAGCCGCGCCCGACCTATAAGTCACCACCTTCTTAAAAGTTCCATTACCGTTCCCCAACAGCACGCCAACGCTACCAGTCGAACAATCGCTTCCGAAGCACCCGTTGGCCACGATCAAATCCAGCTTGCCGTCGCCGTTAACGTCAGCGATGCTGATGGAATAGGCACTTTCCCCGCCTGAGCTGTAATTCACCGCCGCATGAAACGTTCCATTACCCTTCCCGAGCATGACACTTATCGAGCCCTGAGAATCGCTCTTGCTCTGCTGCTCATTGGCGACAACCAAATCGAGCTTGCCGTCGCCATTCAAGTCCGCAATTGCCACCGAGTAAGGATTGTATCCGCTGGTTGTGTAGGGCACGGCTGGGCGAAAACTAACTTTTCCAGCCGGGACAATGGTTTGATGGCTCCGAGGTTCCCCAGCACCGAACTGTGCAAAATGTTGCCACGGTCGATCAGAATCGGAAGTTGCGCCCGAGTCCTGGGCCGAAGCCGCAAGACTGAAAACAGCGATCAAGAGGACGACAACGTTGAAATTGCAGACGTGAGCGAAGGATTTGCGCGACATGGAGTCTCCTCGATGGAATCAACGGGACCACCGCGGAATACTCCCGGGGTCTTGCCCGATTGCGAGCAGTGCGGCCAGTGAAACATCGCACATTTCGAGCGCGACAATTCTCATTCAGAAAAGGAATGGTGTCAAGGTACATCGAATCGCGCAATGGCCGGCCCCATACGGATTGCACCGGGTTGCGCCCCCGAGTTTGATCGTATAAACTGCGGACTATTTTTTTGGGAAAGGAGCGAGTTTCGTGAAATTGCCTATTCGATTGTTGTTCTTCATTTTCGTGCTTTTGTTCGCAACCATGTCGTGGGCTCAGGACGACGACACCCCGAAGGACGCGGAGGGCTGCAAAGATTCGCCGCTTATCACCCGCTTTCCGGGGAGCATTATCCATTCCTGCGACAACAAGGAATACGAGCAGGCCGATTTTCCGCTCGGTGAAACGCAAAAACACCTGGAGGGTGAATATCATTCCTGGGACATTGGAACGCGTGAGGGCACCAGTGAAATTCAGGTGTTCCGTAATTTTCAAAACGCAATAAAAAGTGCCGGACTCACCATCGACTACGCAAACTCCCCGGAACAAATCGTGGCTCACAAAGGAGACACGTGGATCTTCATCGATAACCGGGGAAGCTACTACATCCAAACCATCATCACTACAAAACAGATGAACCAGGAAGTCACCGTGGACGCGTCCTCCTTGTCTGATGAGATCAATAAATCGGGACATGTCGCGGTGTACGGAATCCATTTTGATACGGGGAAAGCGGCGATATCACCCGATTCGGAAAATGTCCTGGATCAGATTGCGAAGATGCTTCAACAGAATGCGGATCTTAAATTGACCGTGGAAGGCCACACCGACAATCAAGGTAACGCCGCTGCGAATCAGACCCTTTCCGAACGTCGGGCTCAGGCAGTCGTGGCATGGTTGTCCGCGCACGGCGTGCAGGCTTCGCGATTGAAGGCAAAAGGAATGGGACAAACGCAGCCGGTTGCTGACAATGCCAGCGAAGATGGGCGCGCGCAGAACCGTCGCGTCGAGTTAGTTAAACAATAAAAGTGCGGGCTGGGCTGTGCGTAAGCCGGAGCTGATTTTGTTGGGCGAATCAGGAGCCCGACATTAGCAATACGGGGCTGTTGCTGATCACGATCGGAGTTCCCGGAGTTATATTCGTGATATGCCCGTTAATGTCCTGCTCCTTCGTATATCCCGGCGGAACTACATAATTCCACGTTTGATCGAGCGAGTCGTACCACACGAACTTGCCGGTCTGGTACTGGCCTGTGCTGGTGTGGTCGCACGTCCAGATTTTTCCTTGCTTGGCGGCATGGTGTGACGCACGGACCCTGAAAAGTTATGCCTCCAAGCCATTGGTACACGCGTTCCCAGACGTTTACAGTGGGGCAGAAGAATCCGGGCGACGCTGGAATGTAGCAAGAGTACGCCGTGGTCGGCGCCCAGAAATCTACAAGCCTGGATGGGTTTCCATCTCCGTTGTTAAGACCATAAGTATCGTACTGGAACAGATTGAAATCGCGGACTCCCGTGGAAGTCAGCGACAACAGATATCGCGCAAACCAATTCACGCCGTGGATCCAGGAGTCCGGAGCAAACGCAATCCATCCCCCTTCGCTGCAGAATATCGTTTTCCCCTTAGCGGCTGGAACCGAATCGGTTGATTGCCGCAAGTTGGCCAGGACCTGTATTATGCCTTCCGGTGGCTTGGTGGGGTAATGATAGCAGTGATAATCGATGATGTCGGCCATTTCGGCGGGCGTCTGCGCCTGGTCGATATTAGCTTTCGTATTCAGATAATCGACATTCTCCGGCAGGTTGTACCATGCCATGGCATGAGTCAACATCGTCGTCGATGGATTGATTTGTTTCACAATCGCTTTCTCGTCCTGCATCATTCTGGCTAGCTGAAGGTAGCTTCCACACCACTGCGCGGGATGCACGATAAATTCATTTCCGCTTTCCCAGTAATTTATGTCTGCATAGCCGTTGGGGTTTTGCAGGTGATTATTGTGAACGTGCGTTGCCAGGGCGGTAATGAAGTTTATCCAAGTGGCATCCGTCCCCGAACCGTCACCATTCATGTCTTTGGGTGGATAGCAACCACGCGGTCCCACGCTTCCAACGCATGTACAGTCTCTGGTCCCGTCGTCATCCGGTTTATAACCGATGCTATTGGCGATAAATGCCGGAACCGCAAAGGGCGTGTACATGGCCATTAAGTTCGACTTGGCGGCAGCCTGCAACTCTTTGTCAATCTGGCTAAAGTCGTACGTGTTCGGCCCTTGCTGAATGTCCATCCACTTGGTCCCGGTGCCGGAGTTCAGACTTCTCCACAGATCCGCACTTACTTGCAGAGGCCAGGATGATTGATGATTGACGTGTATGCCGAGCATCAGCGGCTTGGTTTGCTGGCTGAAGGAGGTTCCACCGAGCAACAGCACGCTGACCAACAGACCCATCGCGACATAATTAAAATAGCGACGCATTTGCACTCCTGGATTTTCCGGGGGATTGCTGCCTTTGCCCGACTGCAAGCCAGTTACACAGGCTCGTGATACGCCGCAGAACGATAGCATCTCCGGCGCCGGGCGTCCAGCACTCTTACATTGGCAATTGGGATATAACCGTCAGACTAGAAAGTTCGCTAATTCTGCGCGTTTAGGGTTCGCAAACGCACATCACATTCTGCAATTTCTTGCATAATTTGTGCAGCTTGGTTGTGACCGGAGGTGTCAAGGGCGCCTGGTTTCGGATTATCCGTCCAGACTTCCAGGGCTTTTTGATACCATGATCTCGCTTCACGCCAATACTTGAGTTTTTCGCGCCGAGAAACGGGCTGTTCAGCAAGAGTTTGGTATCCCTTCCCCATATCGGCATAACTCTCACTTAATCCAGTATCGACCCACAGGTTCTTGGAGCCCGGCGCGGTCCGGAAAACAGTAATTGCTTCGTGAATGCTGCGCAAGCCCTGAGAGACTTTTCCCTGCCTTATGAGAATCTCGCCGATGTCCGCTTTACTAAACCCCAAATTCAAAATCGATTGCTGATTGTTGGCGTCAGCGGACTTCAACTCTTTGCAGGTATGCTCTTCGCGACGATACATCGCCAGTGCCGCCTCCAAGTCTCCCTTTTTCCCCAGAATGTCACCGGAGATACCATAAGCCTCCGCCATATACTCACGAAGGGTGGCATTGCTAGGATTAGCGTCTGACAAGATCTTTAGAGTATGGACGGCATTGGACCCCATTGCGATCCCCTCACCGATTTCGCCCGTTTCCGCTAGCATTTTTGCCATGCCGTCATAGTTGGCCGACAAATAAGCTCGCGCAAAAATGTTGGCCCCGGGGGCGGCTGCAATCGGTTCGAGAATAGCCGCCGCCTGCCGATAATTCTGCAGCGCACCAGAGAGGTCGCCCGTCTTCTCCAGTGCACCAGCGGTGTAGTAATAAAGACCGGCAAGTTGGAATTGCAGCTTGGGGTTGTTCTGTTCGGTCATCATTCTTTGCACGAGGGGTTGGGCTCGCTCCATCGTGGCGCGGGCAGCGGTAAAGTCGCCAATATTCTCGAGCACTTGCGTTATTCTGAAATACTCGCTCCCTAGACCAAGCTGTACGTTCACATCAGCCGGATTCGCGGCTGCTAAAGCTTCCCAAATGGCTAGCGCTTTGGCGTAACTTGCCGCGGCGCCCTGGAAATCACCGAGGTTCGGATTATCTGAAGAACCAAGAACGTCCCCAACGCTGTCATACGCTGTCGCCAGTTCGCTCTGCAGAGAGGGGTCGCCGCTGGCTTCACGAGACAAGCTGTCCAGATATTCAAGCGCGCGAGTGACTACGAGCTTCCTCGCCTGGGTTGACCCGGGTAAGTTTCTAATCGAATCATGAACTTCGAATATCAGGGAATTAGCCAATTTGCGAACATCATTGAAACGCCGCTCCGCCCGAGATTCCTGGGCTCGCGCAACTGCGGCCTGTTGCCGGGCAACGCGGGCTTCCCAAAGTGTGATTGCCAATGCGCCCATCAGAGTGAGAGTGAACAAAATGGCTGCGACTACCCCAGCCTTGTGCCGGTTGACGAACTTTGAGGTGCGATAGCTGACAGTATCCTTGCGTGCCAAGACCGGCAGATTCTCCAGATGGCGACGGATGTCCTCTGAAAATTGTTCGACTGATGTATAGCGCCGCTGTGGCTCTTTGCGCAACGCCATCAGAACGATGTTGTCTATATCACCGCGCAATCTCTTGCTTAGCTTTTCTGCGGAATTATCGCGGCCTTCTGCAGTCGAACGGGGATCGCCAGTGCTTGCACTTACGCCTTTCTTTTTAACCGCCGTGCTGGGCTTCTCCGCTTCTATTTCGCATACCGCGCGGAAGAT
Source organism: uncultured Acidobacteriota bacterium (assembly GCA_963716405.1). Lineage (GTDB taxonomy): Bacteria > Acidobacteriota > Terriglobia > Terriglobales > Acidobacteriaceae > JABDBE01. The sequence goes on from CAVQTI010000004.1 coordinate 266,831, forward strand.
CTCTTGCGGCTTGCTATTTGGTTTTCGGTAGGGGTGGCGTCCAATGAGCAGTTCATACAGCACGACGCCCAATGAATAAACGTCGCTAGCTGTAGTGATAGGATCTCCCTTCACCTGCTCAGGGCTGGCGTACTCGGGAGTAAAGGCGCGAAATATAGTGAGCGTTGGTTCAAATAGGCCTGCTGGTGTCTCTGTGTCCAGAATTTTCGCAATGCCGAAATCCAGCAGTTTGGGTGTGCCCTCGGAGGTGACGAGAATGTTGTTGGGTTTGATGTCGCGATGAATAATCAGACGTTGATGCGCATATTGCACCGCTGAACACACTTGCGAAAACAGCTTTAATCGATCTTCGGTTGGAAGCTTATGACTTTCACAATACTCGTCGATCGGCTTCCCCTCGATAAGCTCCATCACGAAATACGGCAGACCATCGTCCGTGGTACCGCCGTCGAGCAGCCGTGCGATGTTAGGGTGATCGAGCCTGGCCAGTATCTGGCGCTCGTTCTTGAAGCGGCTGAGTGAGAACCCCGACTCCTGACCCGCACGCACGACCTTTATCGCGACTTCCTTTTCGTACTCATCGATGCGGAAGGCACGATAAACCTCACCCATCCCGCCTGCGCCAATCTGATTGGTTATTTGATAAGGCCCGATGCGTCGTCCAATGAAATGTTCACGGTGCTGCGTGTTTTCCATTACCGCGACGGTGGGTACCGGTGGCGTGTTCAAAAAATCCGTGCCAGATTTCTCGTGAGCAACGAGCAGTGATTCCAACTCGCGGCGCAATTCCGGGTCGGAACCTGCAACTTCATCCAAATAGGCGCGGCGTTTCTCAGGTTCAAGATCGAGTGCCGCTTGCAGCTTTTCTTTAACCGCTCCCCAATGCTCCCGGATCATCTAACACCGCCACTTCGTTTTACACTATGCTCAATTATCGGAGCATCCTTGCATTACGCCTCTGCAGTCCGGTTCAATTCTCTATAGAGCCAGGCGCGTGCCGTCGCCCATTCTCGTTTCACCGTTGCTGGAGAGATTTTGAGTACGCCAGCGACTTCATCGATGGAAAGGCCGCCGAAAAAGCGCAATTCAACCACTCGCGCTTGTGGCGGATCGAAATGCTCCAGTTCTTTCAGTGCGTCGTCCAGAGCTAACACGTCGAGATCCTGTTCCTCGGAAACCGCGAGGCCGGGATCCAGCGTGATTTTGCATCCATAGCCGCGCTTGGCAGCTCGCCGCTTGCGAGCGTAGTCGACAAGGATCTCGCGCATCAATAGCGCTAACACTGCGAGAAAATGTGAACGGCTTTCGAATTCAGATGGTTTCTGGTCGACCAGGCGAAGGTATGCCTCGTGCACCAGTTCGGTACTCCGCAAAGTGTGGTTGGGGCGTTCACCCTGAAGGGAACGGTGGGCGACCCGACGGAGTTCGCTGTAGACCAGCGGCATCAATGCTTGTAAAGCTCGCGCATCTCCGCCTTTCCACTTTAACAACAACTCGGTGACTGGCTTCGAGGAACCCGTACTCACTGCCCACCCCACAAGCGGAACAATCTGGTCGCAAAGCATACCTCGGCCCTTCAACTCCGTCAATTGGGTAAATCATCATTTAATAGTGTGGGTTGGATAGCTTTCGTTGCGTTTTTCGGGTTTCGATACCCGGCAGTCCGCCCGGTGGTAGCCAGTCGCAGGTCACCATCTATCCCTTGGCGATAAAGGAGTAAGCGACTGATGCCATGGGAGATCAGTTCGAGGGATCGCTTCCTTAACTCAGGAACAACCCGGCAAGATTGCAGTACGACGAAATAAGTCCGTTCGATAATTTGTGCACAACATAGATAGGCACCGTCCCGCCCAACGGGCTATTTAAAAGACCGCGTTTTGTAACCAACAGCTGCAGAAGCGTCCGCATCCAAATTTAAGCATTCAAATCGGGTTGGAGGATAACGGTATGAGCGCACTTAGGGTAGCTAGAAACATTATGGGAACGGCCGGATTGCTGTTGGCGGGATATGTATTCCTAATGTCGCTTAAGGATTCGGTACGATACATCAGGATCAGCTCGATGTGATCTGCCCTCGAAAGTGTCCCGCCCCGCGAGTGTCCCTCGCGCCTGCTTAAGCCCACAGATCATGCACTTGCGTCATTGCGTGCGTGCTGGTTACCGCATGTTTTGGGTTGGTCTGCCTCCAAATTAGCACATCGTGCAGTCGGGAATTCTGTAAAATACGCAATGATCTCGGTGACGACGCCGATCAATCATGGCCGACATTGCGACGATTCGCGAAGGCAATTCTCAGGCTCGGCAAGCCATTTCAGAAATCCACGTCCTCTGGATTACGGCCGGTCTGGGCTGTGACGGCGACACCATCGCCATGACTGCCGCGACGCAGCCCAGTATTGAAGACATTGTGCTCGGCGCGATGCCCTGGATTCCGAAAGTGCATCTTCACAATCCCTTTCTGGCTCAGGAGAACGGGGAAGATTTTCTGAGACATTTTCATCTCGCTGCCAGGGGCGAACTGGCTCCCTTCATTCTGGTGGTTGAAGGATCTATTCCAAACGAGAACAATAAAAAAGAAGGTTACTGGGCGTCCATGGGTACGGATCAGAAAACCGGCCAACCAATCACTACGTGTGAGTGGATTGACCGGCTCGCGCCCCTGGCATGGGCGGTGATGGCAGCGGGAACATGTGCGACTTACGGTGGCATCCATGCGATGGAAGGAAATCCCACGGGCTGTATGGGGCTTCCCGATTATCTGGGATGGCAATGGAAATCGGCGGCGAATATTCCGATTGTGTGCGTGCCAGGATGCCCGGTTCAACCTGATAATTTCATGGAGACGCTGCTCTACCTGTTATATATGGCTGCTGGGCGTGCCCCCATGATTCCGCTGGATGCCGCGCTGCGTCCGACATGGCTGTTTGGCGCCACAGTTCATGAAGGCTGCGATCGCGGCGGTTACTATGAGCAGGGCGAGTTCGCGGAGGAATACGGATCGCCGCTCTGCATTGTGAAGCTGGGCTGCTGGGGTCCCGTGGTCCAGTGTAATGTGGGCAAGCGTGGGTGGATGGCCGGAATTGGCGGTTGTCCTAACGTGGGTGGTATTTGCATCGGATGTACGATGCCGGGTTTCCCTGACAAATTTATGCCATTCATGGATCAGCCACCGGGGTCGCTGCTCTCTTCGAATGCGGTGATGACTTATGGCAGAGCTATCCATGCGCTGCGCCGGTTCACGCAAGCGTCGCTGAACAAAGAGCCTATTTGGCGGCGAAAAGGCACGAAGACAAACGCGTAGTTCGGTTCGATTTTTTGTGAGGTGCGGCAACATGGTCTTCGGGGGCGACGGCGGAACAGCAGAACGAACTGCCCACCAGGACTTGAACAGCGAAGTCATCAGCGTGACGCAGGCGGAAACGCTTCTTGCCGATCTGGCCGCGATGTTTCTCAGCAACTCCCCCCAGCCGGTTGCGTCAGATCCCGCCAGCAGCGCTTACGAATCGGAAGAGCAACTGCCGAACGTTGACGCTATCTACAGAGCTTTGGTCGAGCAAATTCCTGCAGTGGTTTTCATGGCCCACTTGGACCGAGGCATCGGCGAAGCCTACGTGAGTCCGCAGATTGAAGCCAGCCTGGGTTATTCACAGGAAGAATGGTTGGAAGATCCGATTCGCTGGTATCAGCAAATTCATCCTGACGACAAGCAACGCTGGAGCGTCGAAGCGGCGCAGATGTTTCTTTCCGGCACTCCGCTGCGGTCCGCATACCGCGTAATTGCACGCGATGGCAGGGTAGTCTGGTTTCATTGCGAAGCCAAGATGATTCGGCGCAAGAACGGCCGACCATGGTTTATCCATGGCATTGCGTTTGACATTACTGAACTAAAGCAAACCGAAGAAGCGTTGCAGGAAGAGCGAAATGTGGTTTCAGCGATTCTGCACACCGTAGGAGCTTTGGTGGTGGTGCTGGATCCGCAAGGCCGCATCGTCCGCTTCAACCGGGCTTGCGAGCGCGTCTCTGGCTATTCGTTTGCAGAAGTAAAAGATAAATATTTTTGGGATCTCTGTGTGGTTCCGGAGGAAGCACAGCGCTTCAAGATTCTCATAGAACAATTGCGAGTCGAGCATGCGTCCAAGGACTATGAAACTTCGTGGGTGGCGCGCGACGGCTCACGGCGGCTGATCGCCTGGTCAAGCACGATCCTCCCGGGTGATGACGGAACGCCAGCGTACATTATCGCGACCGGACTCGACATCACGGAGCGGAAGCGTCTCGAGACAGCGATTCTCGAGATTGGCGCGGAAGAACAGCGTCGTATAGGCCGCGATCTGCATGACGGCCTGGGGCAACAACTGACGGGCATTGCGTTTCTGAGTAAGGTTCAGGAACAGAAACTTGCCGAAAAAGGCCTCGCGGAAGCGGCCGAAGCAGCCCGGATAGTGGCTCTGGTCAACGAGGCCATTCATAAGACTAGAGAGTTGGCGCAGGGCGTTTCACCGGTAATTTCGGACGCTCATGGGCTAATGTCAGCCTTGAAGCGTTGGGCATTGGAGGTCGAAGACTTGTTCAACATCTCCTGCTGCTTGCGCGCTGCGGAACCTGTTCTCATTTACGACGCCAATATGTCCACGCATCTGTATCGTATTGCGCAAGAAGCGGTCAATAATGCGATCAAGCATGGGCAGGCCAAAAATATAATAATCAGTCTCTATGCCAGTCAGGAATCCGGTACCTTGAAAATAGAAAATGACGGTCAGGATTTAGCGGAACCTCCCCGGAATGGCTCAGGCATGGGAATGCAAATCATGAATTATCGGGCCCGAATGATTGGCGGATCGCTTAAAGTAGAGTGCGGCGCTGGAGTGCGCGGGCTGGCCATCACATGTCAATTTCCTCTACGAGGCGAGCAAAGGATGAGAAAGGTTCGCTCATGATTGCGAAACAGGTCAACAATAATTTCACCGCTAAAAAGAAAACAGTGTTTGTGGTTGACGATCATCCTATTGTGCGCCAGGGTTTGACGCTGCTGATTAATCGGGAAGCCGATCTCGTGGTGTGCGGCGAAGCCGAAGAGATGCAACTGGCGCTGTCGGCGATTCAGGCGACCAGGCCGGACATACTTATTGTGGACATTTCGCTCAATGGCCCGGATGGGTTGGAGCTGTTAAAAAACATCCGCATAACTTCGCCGCGTCTGCCGGTCCTAATCCTGTCGATGCATGACGAATCAATTTACGCGGAACGGGCGTTGCGGGCCGGAGCCAACGGTTACATCATGAAGCAAGAGGCGACAGAAAAAGTGCTCGTGGCGCTTCGCCGTATCTTGAGCGGAGAAATTTATGTGAGCGATCGAATCGCCAATAGCATGTTGCGACACTACGTTCGCGGCGCCAATGTTTCAGAGCATACGTCGGTCTCTGATCTCACCGACCGTGAGCTGGAAGTTTTCCGGCTAATTGGGGAGGGTCAAGGAACGCGCCAGATCGCAGAAGCTCTGCACTTGAGCGTAAAGACGGTCGAGTCCTACCAGGCGCATATTAAAGAGAAGCTGTCTCTGCGAAGCGCGCGCGAACTGGTACAGCACGCGGTGGAATGGAATGTGCGAGAGAAGACGGCGTGAGCTGGATTAGGCCGGTTATTTCATTGAGCAAACTGATATTGTTGTGAATCACGATTTTAGGCCACTTATGAGCCGCCGTCACATGTGCGGCCATTCCCTAGTCAAAACCGCGAACAGGCGTAGAACCCCGCTACGGCTTAATCTCAAACACTGAACCACGACTTGAGGTAATGTTTCCGAGGGTCGTCCCATAGAGATTTCCGTCTGCATCGAGGATTAGGTCACCATTCGGAAGCCCTCCGGGACGGTCGAAGAAGTCGTGCAACATTGTCTCGTTCCATCCGCCCTTGGAGTTCGGCGATAGCTTAAAGACGGTGCCGCAGCCGAAACCAGCACCGAAACTATCGCAGAGATTGCGAGCACCGCCGAAGATTGTCGTGCCGAAGAGGTTTCCCGCCTGGTCGAGGATCAGAGCCGCCCCAGGGAAAGATTCCATCGTTGTCTGCGAAGGCACGCAGCACCTCCTCCTTCCAGTATTCCATTTGCGTTCGGCCTCAATCTGAACACCACGCCACAGCCGAAACCGTAACCCTTGCAACTCGAATCGCCGCCGTCCGATGCTGTACCGTAGAGATTTCCTGCCACGTCGAAGATTAAGGTCCCCCCTCCGAGGGCTGGCTCCGTCGAGGCATTTCGACCGTTGCTGACGGAGCAGAAGCGATGCAGCACGCTCTCCGACCACCTTCCGCCACCTTGTGGCGTGAGCTGAACACGAGACCGCAGCCGAATCCACCGCAACCGGAATCGCCACCGCGCTAGGCTGTGCCGTAGAGATTTCCGGCTGCGTCGACGATCAGACTGCCCTCGGGGTTGGCACCGTCGGGGCAGTTCTTGACCGGACAGAAGCGATGTAGCACACTTTCTTTCCACCTTCCGCCGCATTCGGAGCCAGCTTAAAGACAGCCCCGCCGCCAGCGTTCAACCGGCATTGCCTCCTCCTGCTGTAGTGCCGTAGAGATTTCCCTCCCGTCGAAGATCAAGCGGGCCTCGGGGTCTCGCACCGTCGGGCAGCTCTTGAGCCGAACAGAAGCTATACAGCACTACCTCCGCCCATCTTCCGTCGGACTTCGTGCAAGCTTGAAAACGTACCCGACATCTGCCGCAAGGCTCTGCAGCCACCACCATACGTCGTGCCATAGAGATTCCCTCTGCGTCGAAAGTCAGGCTGGCGACAGGCGCCCCACCGCTGGTGCAATCCGTCAGGGAGCAGAAGCTATAAAGCACGCTTTTCCGCCCAACTTCCATCGGATTGCGGTATCAGCTGAAAACAGTACCGCCGTCTTGCGCGCCGCCACCCGACGTCGTGCCGTAGAGATTTCCTGCTCGGTCGAAGATCAGGCCACCATAAGGCATTTCTCCACCACGCCGCCCCGTGAAGGCGTGTAACGTTTTGTAGCTGCTTCGCGGCCCACCTGCCCGGCGCCACCAGAAGAATGACGTCATGCGACCAGGATGACGTAGGCCAGGCCTCTTCGAATTCGTTTTGTGCTGACACAAATCCTCCTCGTCGACACATCGCTAAAGTGCTCGGAAAGCTGAAAAATGCCTAGCTGAGCGCCAACATTCTACACTCGAAGATGTCACCGAAGACAACTAAGTGATGTTGGTTAGCCCATTACACGAACCCCGCCAAATGGCGATCCTGAGGCCTGAAGTTCCCTGAGCAGATCGACCTTACTCAAATTCCCGCGCGCTTCCCCGCTCGCTAGGGGAATCCCCTATACGCTTCGTAGGACTTCCTTGGCGAAATAAAACAGGGTGCCTGCCCTTGCCGCGGTGTCACATCTGGGTCGATTCTGAGGTTCGCAGGAATTCTTAATCTTCGTGATGGTCGTGACTTACGGGCACATACGTTTGTCACCAGAGCGCAATCAAAGTTGATTTGAAAGGAGCAGCTAGCTATGGGAACAGCTACGGTTCCATATGGTCGGTCTACGCAAAAGGCGCCTGCGGTTAAAGAGGTGCACATACTCTGGATTACTGCTGGCCTTGGCTGTGACGGCGATTCGGTTTCAATCACTGCAGCCACCCAACCTAGCGTTGAAGATGTTTTGTTGGGCGCGATCCCAGGGTTGCCCAAGGTGCACTTGCACAATCCCGTGCTTGCCGTTGAAGTTGGCGACGACTTCATGAAGTTTTTTTATCAGGCGGAAGAAGGCAAGCTGGAGCCGTTCGTTCTGGTGGTTGAAGGATCGATCCCAAACGAGAGCATTAAGAAAGAGGGATATTGGGCTGCCATGGGAACTGATCCGAAAACGAAACAGCCCATCAAGACAACCGAGTGGATCGACCGCCTGGCCCCGAAGGCACTAGCTGTAGTCGCAATCGGCACTTGCGCCACTTACGGCGGCATTCATGCCATGGAAGGCAATCCCACTGGCTGCATGGGGCTGGCCGATTATCTCGGCTGGGACTGGCGGTCAAAGGCTGGATTGCCCATCGTGAACGTTCCCGGATGCCCGGTGCAGCCCGACAACTTTATGGAGACCGTGTTGTATCTCCTCTATCAAGTTGCCGGCCTGGCTCCGATGATTCCGTTGGACGATCAACTGCGTCCTACCTGGCTTTTCGGCGCCACCGTACATGACGGTTGTGATCGAGCTGGTTACTACGAGCAGGGCGATTTCGCGGAGGTCTACGGTTCACCCAAGTGCATCGTGAAACTCGGATGCTGGGGACCAGTCGTGAACTGCAACGTCCCCAAACGCGGATGGATGGCGGGAATTGGCGGTTGCCCAAACGTAGGCGGCATCTGCATCGGCTGCACAATGCCGGGATTCCCCGATAAGTTCATGCCGTTCATGGACGAGCCGCCGGGCGCGAGAGTTTCTACCGGCAGCATCGGCGTGTATGGCCGTGCTATCCGGTCGCTCCGAGCCATCACCCAAAACACGTTGAACAAGGAACCCAGGTGGCGGCATCCGAAGCCGGAGTTAACCACCGGGTACCATCCACGATCTTATTAACAGCGATCTTATAGCGCCTTGGCTGAGAAGTGTGACGAGAACATTTAAGGAGCGATAACTATGAGCACCATTACTGCACCGACGAAAGATGTTCCCAGCAAATCAAGGAATTTGGTGGAGATGAACTGGGACCCGATCACCCGCATCGTGGGCAGCCTGGGCATTTTTACCAAGATTGATTTCGACGCTCGCAAAGTTGCTGAGTGTCATAGCACGTCTTCCATCTTTCGCGGATACAGCATTTTCATGAAAGGCAAAGACCCGCGCGACGCCCACTTCATTACCAGCCGCATTTGCGGCATCTGCGGCGACAATCACGCAACCTGCGCGAACTACGCGCAGAACATGGCGTTCGGAGTGAGGCCGCCGGACATAGCGGAGTGGATCGTCAATCTCGGCGAGGCGGCCGAGTACATGTTCGATCACAACATCTTCCAGGACAACCTGGTGGGCGTTGATTTCTGCGAGCAGATGGTGAAGGAAACTAATCCCAAGGTGCTGGCGAAAGCCGAATCAACTCCGGCACCGCATTCCAATGAACACGGCTTCCGCACCATCGCCGACATTATGCGGGCGCTCAATCCCGTTCACCGGTTCTTTTTATCTCGAAGCGTTGCAGATGAGCCGAATGACGCGCGAGATGTTCTGCCTGATGGAAGGACGTCACGTGCATCCTTCGACGCTTTATCCAGGCGGTGTGGGAACGGTGCCGACCGTTCAGCTTTTCACCGACTACATTGTCCGGCTGATGAAATATGTCGAGTTCATGAAGAAGGTACTGCCCCTGCACGACGACTTGTTTGACTTCTTCTACGACGCGCTGCCTGGGTATGAAGAAGTTGGACGCCGCCGGATTCTGCTGGGATGTTGGGGATCGTTCCAAAATCCAGAGGTCTGCGATTACAAATACGAAAACATGACCAAGTGGGGCCGCGCCATGTACGTGACTCCAGGCGTGGTTGTCGACGGCAAGCTGGTCACCACCGATTTGGTCGACATCAACTTGAATATTCGAATTTTGCTGGGCAGTTCGTATTACGACGATTGGAAGAATGCGGAGACGTTTGTGAAAACCGATCCGCTGGGAAATCCGGTCGACAAGAACCATCCGTGGAATCAGACCACGATACCCCGGCCGCAGAAGCGAGACTTCAACGGCAAATACACATGGGTAATGTCGCCGCGCTGGTTCGATAAGCGAACAGGCGATCATCTTGCGCTCGACACCGGCGGTGGACCCATTGCGCGTCTGTGGGCGACGGCGCTGGCGGGAATAGTGGACATTGGCTACATCAAATCTACCGGCAAGAGCGTGAAGATTTATTTGCCGAAGACAATGTCAAAACCCGAAGTCGAATTCGAATGGAAGATTCCGCAGTGGAGCAATGCCATTGAGCGCGACCGGGCACGAACCTACTTCCAGGCCTACGCGGCCGCGGCTGCGCTGTACTTCGCGGAGCGGGCGATGGAGGAACTGCATGCCGGCCACACTAAAACCTGGTCGGACTTCAAAGTGCCGGAAGAGTCCATCGGCTGCGGTTTCCACGAGGCCGTCAGAGGCGTGCTTTCGCATCACGTCGTCATTCGCAAAGGCAAGATTGCGAATTATCACCCGTACCCGCCGACACCATGGAATGCCAATCCGCGCGACATTTACGGCACTCCCGGGCCTTACGAGGACGCGGTGCAGAATACGCCGATTTTCGAAGAGAACGGGCCAGACAAATTCAAGGGCATCGACATCATGCGGGCGGTGCGCAGCTTCGACCCGTGCTTGCCGTGCGGCGTTCACATGTATCTGGGCAACGGGAAGGTGTTGAAGACTCACCATTCCCCGATGTTCGGTGTGCAGCGCTGATTTGTTACAGGTTTCAGTTGACTTTGCGTGAGCAAGTGGGCCCCACGCACATCTTTGGAGGATCATGGCGGATGACAAAGATTTCCAGATGAAGATCCAGCGCATCGGCCAATTGGTCGGTGAACTGGAGAATATCGTTGATCCAGAGGCCAGGGCTAGCGCGAAAGCGTTGGTGCAATTAGTGCTGGACTTGCACGCCGCCGGTTTTGAGCGAGTGATGGAAATTGTCGCCAAAAGCGGCGAGCCGGGACTGCACACTATCGATGAGTTGGGCGGTGATCCGCTGGTCAGCAGCCTTTTAGTTTTGTACGGTCTCCATCCTCTGGATTTGGAAAGTCGTGTAGTGCAGGCGGTGGAAAAAGTTCGTCCGCGGGTGCACAAAGGCGGAGGCGAATTAGATCTGATTGGGATCGAGAGCGGTACGGTCCGCTTGCATCTCCGAGTCACCGGACACGCGTGCGGCTCCACAGGCAAGACTCTCAAAGCGATGGTTGAGGATGCGCTGTACGAGGCCGCGCCCGACATGAGTGGCTTGCTGATCGAAGGACTCGAGGAGCAGGCAGGCTCGTCCGGCTTTGTGCCCCTGGGAAAACTGGGAGGCGTAATTGCGGGCGCTGCTCTGCACCAATAGCTGGTGGTGGGAATTGTTCGTGACCTGATGATGAATGACGTTCAGCCGGGATACGAGAATGCATTCGGTGCGCTTCGCCAGTTCGTGCGGCGCAAACGAGCGGCTGAACGTTGCGAGTTGTGCAGCGCCGAAGTTGCTGCGGAACATCCGCATCTGATTGAACCGAAGAGCCGCAAGCTGCTGTGCACTTGCAATGCTTGCGCAATTCTTTTTAGCGGAATGGGAACGAAGTACAAGCGTGTTCCCCGGCGTGTATTCGCCATGCCAGATTTCCGCCTTTCCGATGGACAATGGGACAGCCTGATGGTGCCGATCAGTATGGCATTTTTCTTCAGCAGCACGCCGGATGCGAGAGTAGTAGCTTTTTATCCAAGTCCGGCAGGTGCGATTGAATCGCTGCTGTCACTTGAAACCTGGACAGAGATTGCAGCGGCCAATCCAGTCTTGACCGAAATGGAAGCTGATGTTGAAGCTCTGCTCGTCAATCGGATTGGACATGTCCGCGGATTTACTGTCCCAGAATATTATGTGCTGCCGATCGACGAATGTTACAAGCTGGTCGGACTGATTCGCGCCAACTGGCGCGGCCTTTCCGGTGGAACCGAAGTTTGGCAGGAGATTGGGCAATTCTTCGACGGACTAAAGCAACGTGCGACGGTAGTGAAAGGGGAAGCCGGTGCCTGACCTAAGCTTCCAAATCGAGAAAGCTGAGCCGCAGCGCTTCACGGTTGCGCCAACGCTTCTGTTCAAACTCCGCATCAGCAATGCTGTGGCGAATGAAACCGTTCATTCTGTCGCGCTACGCTGCCAGATTCAGCTCGAGGTCACGCGGCGGCAATATAGCGCAGAAGACCAAGAACAGCTGCGCGATCTTTTCGGCGACGCCGAACGCTGGGGTCAGACTTTGAAAACCATGCTCTGGACTCACGCCAGCGTTGTCGCTCCCGCGTTTCAGGACAGTGCCGCGGTTGATCTTCCCGTGCCCTGCACCTTCGATTTCAATGTGGCTGCGACAAAATACTTTCATGGCCTGTCCGACGGAGACGTACCACTCTGTTTTCTTTTTAGCGGCACGGTTTTTTACGCGGATGGCGACGGAGCTTTGCAAGTAGCACCCATTCCGTGGGATAAGGAAGCCCGCTTCCGTCTTCCTGTAAAGGCTTGGCGCGAAATGATGGACATTTACTACCCAAACACCGCATGGCTGTGTTTGCGCCGCGATGTTTTCGAGCGGCTTTATCAATACAAGGTTGAGCACGGCATTCCGACCTGGGAGCAGGCGATAGAGAGAATACTTCCTGCGCTTGAAGAGGCGGTGAAGCGTTGAATACGAAATCCGTCGACGCTATCGCGAATGCCGTGCTCTACGAAGGGTACATGCTTTACCCCTATCGCGGTTCCTCGGTGAAGAACCGCCAACGGTTCAACTTTGGCGTGCTTTATCCGCAGTCTGACAGCGAAGAACAGAGCGGGGCGGACGCATGCAGCATGCAGACGGAATGTCTCGTGGAGGGAGCTTGTCTCTCGTCACTCGAAGTAAAAGTGCGGTTTTTAAAGTTGGTGGATCGTTCGGTCCGTGAGCTACACACTTCAAAGCCAGACGGCACTATCAGTTTCGAGTCCGTTCCCATACTAGAAGTCGACGGCAAGCGATACGTTCCCTGGCAGGAGGCGGTTGAATGTGAAGTGACTGTTCCAGCTTGCAATCTGGATACGCTCACCGCAGCGCCTCTCAGATGGGACTTTGCTTTCCCCGCTAAAGACGGAACGGAGCCATTGCACGATGCGAGCAATAAGGTTGTCGGAAGGATTATTCGGAAGCGGGAATCAGTCCATGGAACAGTTGAGATTAGCGCGATGCATGCCGGCGACCAACTGTACAAAGTGCAAGTGCGGGTGAAGAACCTCACGTCATTCGAAGGCCACACGAGGGATGAAGCCTTGGCGCAATCCCTCGTCTCGGCTCACATCCTTCTCGGCGTCTTAGATGGCCAGTTTGTATCTCTGCTTGAGCCACCCGAGAATCTGAAAGACCTCGCATCGAGTTGTCAGAACGTCGGAGCCTGGCCTGTGTTGGTCGGGAACGCTGGGGATCGTGACACGATGCTTGCCTCACCCATCATTCTTTATGATTACCCGCAGATTGCCCCAGAAAGCCCGGGCGATTTATTCGATGGGACGGAGATTGACGAGATCCTTGCGCTTCGCATTCTGACCATGACGGAAGAAGAGAAGCGCGAAATGCGGAGCACGGACGACCGCGCCCGCAAAATGCTCGAACGAACCGAAAGCTTGCCCATGGAGCACCTCATGAAGCTCCACGGAACATTGAGAGAATTGCGCTCGTTGGAAGAGGAGATGCCATGAACGAATGGGAATGGCAACTTCTGGAAGCAAAAAAGCCGGTTGACGACCTGCGCATTTCTGGTATCGAAGTGCGGCCCGGCAGCCGTGTAAGGCTGCGTCCGCGGGCCGGCGGCGACGTCATGGATATCGCGCTCGCGGGTAAGAGCGCCGTCATCGAATCCATCGAGCAGGACTACGAAGGCAAGGTTCACATTTGTGTTGTGGTGGATGAGGATCCGGGGAGAGACATTGGTCTGATGCGGCAACCAGGTCACCGATTCTTCTTCGATCAGGACGAAGTTGAACCGCTTCCCCCCGGCGATACTGAAGATGCCGGTCAGAAGATGCCCCGGATTCTCATCGCTGGTATTGGAAATATTTTTCTCGGCGACGATGCTTTTGGGGTTGAAGTCGTACGCCGTTTGGCCACGCATGAACTTCCAAAGAATGTTCGTGTAACTGACTTCGGCATTCGGGGCTACGACCTTGCCTACGCTTTGCTCGATGGCTACGATACGACGATCCTAATTGACGCGTGTCCCCGCGGCGAGCCGGCAGGCACGCTGTACGTCATCGAGCCTGATGTGAGTGAATCGGCTAGCCCCGAAGACCAGCAAAGCGCGGTCGAGGCTCACAGCATGAATCCGTTGAATGTGCTACGCCTGGCGACGTCAATGGGTGGGCCGCTGAAACATGTGTTGCTGGTGGGGTGTGAGCCGGGCACGCTTGGCCCCGAGGAAGGTCAGATGGGGCTCAGTGAGCCAGTCGAGGCTGTCGTCGATGAAGCGGTAAAGTTGGTGGAGTCGCTGATCACAAAGCTGATGAATCCGGATGAACCGGATGCAAAGAACGTAAACAACATTCAATGAGAGGAGACTGCCGTGGCCATATTCTCTGAAGATGCGGAGTTTGGAAGCAACAAGGACACGCTGTATATGCTGGGAGGCGCAGCGCTTATTTTATTTGGGACGGGAATGATTCTTTCCAACCCGGTTGTCCGCCGTTATCTGGGACAGTTGGGAGTCGGCAATCTTCTCCTCGCTGCTCTGCCCGACGTTGATCGCTACATGAAACTGCGAGCCATGTGAGTGCCAATATCAATGGGATCAGCCACGGAAACCAGCGTTCATTACGTCACTGACACCAGAGCCAGCCAGTTCACGGTGCAGGTATTTTCCGGAGGATTGTTGTCGGCCTTCGGCCATAATCCAACCATTGCCATCAGCGATTTTCTTGGCGATGCCCAAGTGAACCCCGATGATATTGAGCGCTCTTCGTTGAGGGTCACGGTCAAAGCGGAATCGTTGACAGTCACGGGCAACGTTTCCGACAAGGATCGACATGAGATGGAACGGGCCATGCGCGAGGAGATTCTTGAGACCGCGTCCTATCCCGAGATCGTTTACGAGAGCACAAAGATCAGCGCCAGCAAAACCGGCGAAGGACAGTACTCGGTAACCCTCACTGGCGACTTGACCTTGCACGGCGTCACTCGCTCGCACACTCTGCCAGCACGAGTCACTCTGACTGAGGATTCACTGCGGGCATTTGGAACTTTTACGCTTCTGCAAACCGAGTACGACCTGAAATTAGCCTCCGTCGCCGGGGGTGCCCTGAAAGTGAAAGATGAACTGAAATTTTCGTTTAACATTCTGGCGCGAAAGAAAGAGTAACGCATGACTGGAGACAATTTAGTACGGAGAAAAGATCTGCCATGTGCTTAGCGATACCCGGCCAGATAGTTGAACTTTTTCCCGACCAGCCGAACACCGCGCTGATTGATGTAGTGGGCGTCCGCCGCAAAGTTGATTTGGGACTCTTGCAGGACAACCTGCCTGTGAAGGGAGACTGGGTGCTCATCCACGTTGGTTTTGCCATGAGCAAGATCAGCGAGGAAGATGCCATCGATCAGATGCGAACGCTACGGATGCTGGGCGAAGCTGAAGCTGCCATGCAAGAAGTTCAAGGATATGGCTTGGACAGTGCTGAAAACAAGAAAGCTTCGTGAAGCATATCAGCGAGCACAAAGGATTGGGTATGAAGTTTGTCGATGAGTTTCGCGATCCGGAAGTGATTACCAAAACTTCGGAGGAAATCCGCCGCCTCGCCGATCCCAATCGCCATTACCGCATTATGGAAGTTTGCGGCGGACACACTCATGCCATCTACCGCTTTGGTCTGAAAGATTTGCTTCCAGCGAATATCGAACTCATTCACGGGCCAGGCTGTCCGGTGTGCGTTCTTCCCATGGGACGAATTGACGATGGTTTGTCTATCGCGCAGCAGCCCGACGTTATCTTTGCCGCCTTTGGCGACATGATGCGAGTGCCCGGCACGCAAGGAAGTCCGCTCGAACACAAAGCCCGCGGGATGGATGTTCGCATCGTTTATTCTCCCGTCCGACGCACTTAAACTGGCGCAAACAAATCCTGACAAGCACGTCATGTTTTTTGCCATCGGATTTGAGACCACCGCTCCCTCGACGGCGCTGACGCTGTTGCGAGCAAAGACTCAAGGCGTCCACAATTTTTCCGTGTTCTGCAATCACGTGACGATCATCCCGGCGATTCGCGCGATTCTGGATTCTCCCGACATGCGTATCGACGCGTTCATCGGCCCCGGCCACGTGTCGACGGTAATCGGCTGCCGGCCGTATGAGTGGATCGCTAAGAACGAACACAAGCCAGTTGCGGTCTCAGGCTTCGAGCCGCTGGATATTCTGCAGTCGATCGTTATGGTTCTGCGCCAGTTGAAAGCTGACGAAGCCAAGATCGAAAACCAATACAAACGCGTCGTACCGTGGGAAGGGAATCACGCTGCGCTGAGAGCGATGGCAGATGTCTTCGAATTGCGTCCTTACTTTGAGTGGCGAGGACTTGGATTCATTTCTCAGTCCGCTTTGCGGATCCGCGAAAATTATGCCGAATGGGACGCGGAGCAGCGTTTCCACGTTCCCGGCGTGCGCGTGACCGATCCCAAGGCTGCGCAATGCGGAGAAGTGCTGAAAGGCGTGCTCAAACCGCATCAGTGCAAGTTGTTTGGCAAAGAGTGCACGCCGGAACATCCGATTGGCGCACTTATGGTTTCATCCGAGGGATCATGCGCAGCGTACTTCAACTACGAACACCGCAAAACGGCAATGGTGAACAGCATAGCGTCGGTGGCGTAGACGCTGCTGACGCCGATGTTTCGCCCAAGGTCCGCTTTCGCGAGCCGCAAATCGAGATGGCTCACGGCGCCGGAGGCAAGGCCAGCCGCCGACTGGTGGAAGGTCTTTTTGCCCCGCTGCTTTTTTCATCCTCGTCAGAACCATTGGGAGATGCGGCCCATCTTAATTTCAACGGTACTCGAATCGCCATTACGACCGACAGCTTCGTCGTCAAGCCTCTAACTTTTCCTGGCGGCTCCATTGGAGAACTCGCAGTGAACGGAACCGTGAACGATCTTGCGGTTTCGGGAGCGAAAGCGGAAGCCATGGTCGTGACCTACGTGCTCGAAGCCGGACTGCCGACGCCGGCGCTCGACGCCGAGGTACGCGCCATGGCGAATGCTGCGCACAAAGCTGGCGTCACGATCGTCGGCGGCGACACGAAAGTTGTGGAGCACGGCAAGGCCGATTCGATGTACATCACGACCACCGGGATTGGACGACCTCTGCACGGGTTAAAGATCGATCCGCGATCAGTTCGGCCCGGCGACAAAATTCTGCTGTCAGGTCCGATCGGCGATCATGGCATCACCATTCTGTCTGGCGCGTGGTGAACTCGACCTCGAAGCCGATCTTTGTTCTGACACGCGCTCCGTATTTTCTCTGGTTGAAGCTCTGGTGAAGGCTGCGGGTCCTGGAGTTCGCTGGATGCGTGATCCGACGCGTGGCGGCGTGGCTACTTCTCTCAACGAATTGGCTCGTGATTGCGGACTTGGAATTGTGCTCACAGAAGAAATGATTCCCGTGCATGATGCGGTCCGTGGTGCTTGCGAGTTGTTAGGACTGGACCCGCTGCACATTGCCAATGAAGGGCAATTCCTGGCGGTAGTGGCTCCTGAATACGCGGACGCTGCACTCAACACTTTGAGCCTGACCGCCGGAGGGCAAGAGGCTCAGATAATCGGCGAAGTGCGCGAACAGCCGTCTGGCGCGGTTTTGGTCACCACGCGTTACGGTGGAAGCAGAATTGTAGATATGCTCGTCGGGGATCCGCTCCCGCGCATTTGCTGAGAAGCGGATTAGGAAGTGCCATGGCAATAATATGCGGGTTGGCTACTCAAATAGAAGAGCGGCTGCTCGCCCGCAACCAGATTGTCGAGGATTTTTTTTCTCGCGAGGCATTGCGGCTGGCTGAAGCTTGCCGCTCCATGTCAGAGCGTTTTCTCCAGGGAGGCCGCCTGCTTGCGTTTGGACGCGGCCCTTACGCAACCGACGCGCAGCACGTGTCCGTCGAATTTGTTCATCCCGTAATCGTGGGAAAACGGGCGCTACCCGCATTAGATCTTTCCATCCTGTTCCGGCCGTGGCTGGAAACAATTCTTCATCCTGAAGATATCGTAATGGGATTTGGGCCTCCTGAGGGAGACGATGAAATTCAATCTGTTCTCAAGTTCGCCGATGCGAGAAATGCGCTGACCTTCGCGCTTCCCGGCGAGGAAGGCTCCTACGCTGTCAAAGCTTTTACGCAGGATCCATTCATTCATCAGGAGATGATTGAGATTCTTTACCACACGCTATGGGAGACAGTGCATGTTTTCTTGGAACATCGCGAACTCGGTCATGACGTTGGAGCATCTGGATTCCTTTATCCATTCCTCGGTCAGCAAAAACAAGAGACCGGCGATTTGGTATCAGAAGTCGCAGCTTCGATCTGCATGAAGGTACAAGATGATTCGAAGCTGCGTGCGCAGGTGGCTCGCGAACAATCCGAACAGATCAGCAATGCGGCTCATGCGATTCACGAGCGCCTGTTGCGCGGCGGCAAACTCATCCTCTTCGGGAATGGCGGCTCGGCGACCGACGCCAACGATTGGGCCATCGACTGCGTGCTCCCGCCATCGGGCTATCATCCCGTTCCCGCAGTATCGCTTTCGCTGGAGCCTGCGAATATCAGCGCGATTGCAAACGATGTAGGTACGGACGTGATTTTCCTTCGCCAACTCATCGCGCAAGCGCGGCCGGAAGATATCGCTATCGGAATCTCCACCAGCGGCGGATCGCGCAACATCATTATGGCGCTGGAAGAAGCTCGCAAGCGGAATCTGCTGACCGTCGCATTGTTAGGTTACGACGGCGGCGAAATCAAGCGGCGTCAATTGGCGGAATTCCCGATCGTTGTCCAATGCGACTACATCCCGCGCATCCAGGAAGTGCAAGCTTCGATCTACCACATCATCCGCGAGACGTTGGAGGTGCTGCGTCGTGGCCAAGCTTGAACTCTACGGTACAGCGCGTTGTCCGCACACGCAGGAGATGCGGGAGTGGCTGGAGTGGAAACGCTGCGACTTCGAGGAGTACGACGTTGAAGCCGATCCGTCCGCACGTCACCGCATGAGCATACTGGCCTTGGGACAACGAAGCGTGCCCTTGTTGGTCGAAGATGGGAAGGTCGTGCAAATCGGCTGGCAGGGCCGCAGTTGCATGGTGGATGTGGAATGACGATGGCCAGTGCATGTTCCATTCGAGTTCGCGGCGTGGTGCAGGGCGTTGGCTTTCGTCCGTTTGTTTATCGCCTCGCTCGCGCCAACACGCTCGCCGGATGGGTGCTGAATGACGAGGAGGGTGTTGAAATTTTTGTGGAAGGCGCTCAGCCAGGACTGCGGGCTTTCGTGCAAGATCTCAAAACCCAGCCTCCGCCCTCCGCCAGCATCGCCGACATCGAAGTGCATGCCGCAGCCCCGGTTGGCTTAAACGAATTCACCATCCGCGAAAGCCAACGTCGCGACCGTCCCACGGTTCGCATTTCGCCCGATCTTCCTGTGTGTGATGCGTGCCTGAAAGAACTTTTTGATCCAGCTGATCCCCGCTACTCGTATCCCTATATTAACTGTACGAATTGCGGACCGCGCTACACGGTTGTTCTTGGTCTGCCTTATGATCGTCCAAACACCACGATGCAGCGCTGGCCTCTGGACGCCTACTGCGACGCGGAATATCGCGATCCAGGCAACCGCCGTTTTCACGCGCAGCCGGTTGCCTGCCCGGAGTGCGGACCGAATTACTCGCTCCACTCGGAAGCTGGGATCGTACATGGAAATGCAGCGAGCATCCGCAAGGCCGCTCAACTGCTTAACGACGGCAACATCCTCGCGGTGAAAGGACTCGGCGGATACCATCTCGCATGTGATGCTCGGAATTCCGCGTCCGTCGCGGCTTTGCGCGAACGGAAATACCGCAAGGAAAAACCATTTGCGCTGATGGCGCGCAATCTCGACGTTGTGCGCACTATTGTCGAGCTTTCAGAGGAAGCTGAAATTCTACTGGTATCCACCGCGAGGCCTATTGTCCTTGCGGCGGCGAAAGCAGAGATCCCCGGCATTGCTCCGGACAATAACGAACTCGGCGTGATGCTGCCCTATACGCCGTTACACCACTTGCTATTCGCCGCGGGTGCGCCAGAAATATTAGTGATGACCAGCGCCAATCGCTCCAGCGAACCGATTGCCTATGAAGACGAAGAAGCGCTTGAACACCTCAGCGGCATCGCTGATGCATTCCTGATTGGCGAGCGTCCAATCGCACGCCGTGTTGACGACTCGGTAGCCCGCTGTGGAGCGTTTGGCCCAGTCATTCTGCGTCGGGCTCGCGGCTATGCGCCGGGTGCGGTCGCGACGATTCCGAGCGCGCGTCCAATCCTGGCAGTAGGCGCTGATTTGAAGAACACCATCACGCTGGTTGTGGACGGACAGGCATTCGTCAGCCAGCACATCGGAGACCTGGGACACTACCAGGCGCTTCGAGCATTCCAGGAAACAATTCAAGATCTTATCTCGATGTATGAGGTTCGTACTGAGGAATTGCTCGTCGTTCACGATTCTCATCCACAGTACGTCTCAACCACGCATGCTTTCACGCTTGGACCTCGGCCACCAGTGGGTGTTCAGCATCACCGCGCCCATGTTGCTTCAGTGCTGGCAGAACGTGGCGAATGGGAAACGCGGGTTGTGGGCGTGAGTTTCGATGGCACCGGTTACGGCGATGACGGCAGCATTTGGGGCGGCGAGATTTTTGTGGGAAGCGTTAACACGGGGTTCGAACGTATCGCTCACTTGCGCAGCGCGTCGCTTCCCGGCGGTGATGCGGCAGCCCAATATCCGGTTCAAGCCTCAGCTGGTTTTCTGGCGCAGTTGGATAGTCTGCCCGATTTGAGTGCCGCGCCCTTCGGCTTTTCGCATCGCTATCGAAATGGTTTGGAATTGATTCGCAAAAATGTGCGGACGTTTCCCACCACTTCGATCGGGCGGCTGTTTGACGCAGCATCCGCGCTCTTGGGTTTTACTCGCGAGGTCACATTTGAAGGGCAGGCGGCGATGTGGCTGGAACAACTCGCTCGCAGCGCGCCTTTTACGGAGCCGTATCCGTTTCCATTCGCTGGCGGGGAGCTGGATTTTCGTCCCTTGCTTCAATCTGTACTTCGTGATCGGCTTCTAGGTCGCGGTCTGGGGAAAATTGCGCGTGCCTTCCAGCGCGGTTTGGCTCAAGGTTTGCGCGACGCGCTGGTTGCCGCATGCCAAGCGCACAATCTGGATATCGTGGTTCTTTCCGGAGGCGTTTTCCAGAACGAACTGCTCTTGCAAGACCTGAAATCATTGCTTGAAACCGACCGCGTAGAAATCTGGACCAATCATGCCGTCCCGCCTAACGACGGTGGGATTAGCCTGGGGCAGGCAGCCCTCGCGGCTTTTGGCCAATTCCGTTGCACTAGCGATGCCGATAGCAGCCGGGAAGAACAGAATCATGCATGAACTCTCCATTGCAATGAGCATTGTCGAAATGGCGCAAGAAGAAGCCGAGCAGCGTGGCGGCGCGCAAATCAGCGCCGTCCATCTGAAGCTGGGGGCTCTGTCCGGCGTAGTAAAAGAGGCCCTACTATCTTCTTACGAGATGGCATGTGAAGACACTGCGCTCAGTGGATCGCACCTCATCATCGAAGAAGTTCCCGTCGTGGTTTTCTGTCCAAAGTGCCAGGCACAGCGCGCTCTCAGTTCGCTCCAACTTTTTTGCTGTGTGGAATGCGGCACACCAACATCTGAAATTGTGCAAGGCAAAGAAATCGAAGTGGTTGCATTGGAGATGCAGGAATGGGCTCACAACCCCGTTTAATCGAAGTCAGGAAAAACGTTCTCAAACAGAATGATGTGGCAGCTCGCGCGCTACGCGAGCAATTCCGCGACGCAGGAGTCTTTGTCGTCAGCCTGGTTTCGAGCCCCGGCTCGGGCAAGACCATGTTTCTGGAAAAAACCCTCACCCTGCTTCGCCAGAGTTATCGCGTCGCCGCGCTGGTCGGAGATCTCGCTACGGAAAACGATGCGATCCGGCTGGCACGCAGCCAGGCTCCAGTCAAACAAATCACCACCGGCACCCTATGTCATCTCGAAGCTGCCATGGTTCAGCACGCGCTACAGGGATGGGATCTCAACGATCTCGATTTCCTCTTCATTGAGAATGTTGGAAACCTGGTTTGTCCGTCGTCCTACGACCTGGGTGAAAACTTGCGACTCGTACTCATCTCCGTGACCGAGGGCGAGGATAAGCCACTGAAGTACCCAACAATCTTCAACAGCGCCGACGCTGCGGTAGTCACGAAGATGGATCTGGCAAGCGCGGTAGAATTCGACTGGCATTCCGCGCACGGTAACATTCAGGCGGTTCGTCCAGGCATGCCGGTCTTCAAGCTCTCTGCCAAGACCGGAGAGGGAATGGACGAATATCTGAGTTTTCTTACCGCCCGCCTTGACGAGCTGCGCACAGCTGCGGCAATCTAAACTCACGTGGGTTTTGTGAACGATCTCTTTGGAACATCCTTAAACAAAATAGCCAAGGTGCCCGATATCGTCCCTGGCCTCTTGTTATTGTCCGGAACCGTTCGAGGCAACTCCTAATGTACGCAATTTCCTCCAGCCTGCCTCCGCGCACCATAGGATTGCGGGGGTGTTGCAACGCATTATTCGCAACGGCCTCGATACGAATCACGGTTCCAATCGCCATAGCATTAGGTTGCTTGCTTTGGCCATCCTGCGGGCCATCGCCAACGGTTAAACAAACGGAGTCCGCTACCACCGCCAATACTGTAAATAAAGAAACAGATACAAAACGCTACAAGTTGACAGGCAAAGTGGTGTCAATCGACAAAGCCGCACATTCGGTTAATGTTGACGGCGACGAGATTCCCGGATTTATGGCCGCAATGACAATGCCCTACCAAGTGAAGGACGCTGGCGTGCTCGATAAGCTGTCTCCCGGCGATCAGATCAAAGCGGAAATCGTGATGGGAAACGACGGCGCATATCTGGAAAATATCGTGCCCACACCAAAAGCGCAACCGACGGGTCCGCCCAAGTGATGCGCTGTTAAGAGTACAAAATTGCTTGATAAATTCTTACCCACAGGTACCTGGCTATTAGCCGCGACCTCAGCGGCTGAAGCCGGACGCATTTCAGCGGAATGCGGTTGCCTGAAGCCATACCCTGATACGAAGCGAGACTCTTTCCGCAAGCGTCAAAGCCGTGCCCCGTCAAAACCACACCGCCTCCGGTAGGCCTTTAAACCAAGATCACGGAACAGCAGCCTTCAGGACCGTCGGTACTTCAGGATTGTCGACCAGTTCGCCCTCCCAGCGCGCAACCACCGCACACGCCAGGCAATTGCCAATCACGTTGACTGAGGTCCGTGCCATGTCCATGAGCGCATCGATGCCGAGGATAATAAAGATCGGTTCGGTCGGCAAATGAAACGTTGCCGCAGTAGCAAGAAGCACGACCAAAACCGCGCGGGGCACGCCGGCCACACCCTTGCTGGTCAGCATCAAGGTGAAGACCATTAACAGTTGCTCGGTCCATCCCATGTGCATACCGGCAGCCTGGGCAACAAAAATCGAAGCCAATGCCAGATAGAGCGTCGAGCCGTCAAGGTTGAAGCTGTAACCAGCGGGAATGACGAAGGCAACGATGCGGCGAGGCACGCCGAAAGCCTCCATCGCTTCCATGGCGCGGGGCAGCGCCGCTTCGGAAGCGCTGGTGGCGAAAGCGATGGTAGCAGGCTCGGCCACGGCCTTAACGAATCGAACCAGCGGTATCCGCGCAATCCGCGAGATCGGCAAGAGGATCAGCAGCAAGAATGCAAGCAGCGCGCAATATCCGGTGAGCAGCAACTTCCCCAGCGGCAACAACACGCTAATTCCCATGTGCCCGACGGTGTACGCAATGGCCGCACCCACGCCGACAGGAGCGAAGTACATTACCAGGTTGGTGAAGGAAAACATCGTCTCCGTAAGTGATTCGCAAAACTTCAGCATGGGAGCGCGCTTCGTCTCAGATACTCGCGCCAGGGCGATCCCGAACAAAACTGCGAACACCGCAACTTGCAGAATCTGATTCTCGGCCACCGACTTGGCAATATTCTCGGGGAAGATGTGCAGCAGAAAGTCATCCCAGTGAAGCGGGGTGGTATTTGGCGCCGCAGTCGTTGCCGCGGTCTGCGAAATGGCGAGTCCCTCACCGGCCCGGCTTATATTGATAGCGGCCACGCCTAGCAGCAGCGCCAGCGTGGTGACGAGTTCAAAGTAAATCAGACTCTTGATGCCAATGCGGCCGACACTGCGCAGGTTGCCGTGTCCGGCGATGCCGGTGACCAGCGTTCCAAAGATGAGCGGAGCAACGATTACCTTGATGAGCCGCAAAAAGATTTCACTCAAGCACACGCAAGTGCTCGGCGAATTGCGGACGGTCAATCCCAATTTCGCCGCCCAGCAGCATGGCAAAGAAAATCCAGCGAGTCAGCGATTGCCGCCACAGGCCGGTTGATGCGATCGCCAACAGTCCGGCCCAGCGGAGAGCGGCAGTCCACATGTGGCCGGGCAGAAAGATTGGCAACACCGTCCCGGCAACAAACAACGAGAGCCCGACAATGCAGACGGCGCGCATCGGTGAGGTCTGCTGCAATTGTTGCGACTGGTTTGCGGTTGCCACGCTCATGGTTGGTTTTGGCCAGAGATATTGTGCGGTGAGATACCGAATTAGTGAAGCTTTAATTGAAGCACGAATGTCAGGCGCGGGCGTCATCGCCCGTGCTTTCTGACGCGTATGAACGCACGGGCGATGACGCCCGCGCCTACATTGATTTTCGCGCCTCGGCACCAGTTCCAATAGAAAGAGCATGCGCGTCGGAATCACGTGCGCCCAGAACCTGGTGCAACCGCCAAAGAGTCCAAGTCAGGGCTGCCAGTCCAGCGATCCACAACTCGAAGCAAATCTTGACTACCCACCCCGGCGCCTCTCCAACCCTGCGCAATACAAACGGCAGAAAATTCCAAGTGGTGATGTGCACGTAATCCCACGAGTCCTCGGTCATGGCATGATTATTGAGTCCCCACGCGTCCATTTTCCCCAATGCAAACGCGACTATATTCCTGAAGCGCAAGGCGACAACGAATGTGGGATGACCCAGCGTTTCCATCTGATAAATCTCGAGCGGCAACCAGAAAGGCAAGCGATGCCAGTTGAATCGCAACGCTTACCGTGATTAGCGCGGCACCCAATCGTCCACACGAACTTCCCCAGTTCCACGCGATAACGCAAAAGTAAAGGCACCGAGAAAAAAGCTGCCATTTCGGCTGCGGTCGAGACGTAGCGGTCGCCCCAGGCGAAATCGCCACTCCACACGGTGTACCTGGCATAAAAGCAGATGTATGCGAGAAGCAGTAAAAATGCGGCTGCGAGATATGCCTTGATCTCAGGCCGAAAGCGTTTCCAACCGAGTACGGCAATAACAATCGTGAGCACCAGCAACGGGTCAAAAAGAAATATCGACTTCTCCGGCGCGAACAGCGCGCCCAGAAAGCCTACGCGAAACGGAGTCTCGAACGGATAACTCGCGGGCAATGACGGATCCTGGAGCCGATGCTCCAGGGTGAAATAGTGCACGTAAGTATTGAAGAACGACCCAAAACGGTAGTACTGATAGAGCCGATCGATGAACAAAAACACGGCATAGACCGGCGCTGCGGTCTTCACATATACCAGCAATCGCTCCTGCAGCCCGCGTCCACGCGCTTGCTCAAACCACAACGCGAGAAATAAAAACGCCGCTGCAGCCAGCAGGTCCAAGCCAGTGGTTAAACGCGTAAGCAAATTCAGTCCAAGAGCGGCAGAGCCGATGAGCAATGAGCGGCGGCTTCCGGTTCGCAGCCATTCGTACTGAAAGGCAAATCCCGTCAGGGTCAGAAGCAAGATGTAATTGTTCTCCATCATGTTCTGGGTGTAATGCAGATGAGTGGTGCAGAACAGCAGCGCCAGCACACCAGCTACGGCTTGTCTGGTGCTGAAGTTCAAAAGCTGTAGTAAGCGGAGGCACACCAGCGCCGTCAAGACACTGATCAGGATATTCGTGCTATAGCTGACCACAATATCGCGCACGCTGGGGTCATTGCCGTTGTAGTCCGCGAAAACTGGCAGGCGTTCGATATAAGTTCCGATAACATCCGCCGGCAACATAAGCAACGGCTGGCCTATGCCGTACCAGTCGTAGAGTTTGCCTCCACGGCCGTGTACGCCGAATTCAGGATATTCATTGGGAAAGACTGCCGGTTCAGAAGTCCAGAACGAATGGGCCGTCTGGAGGCGATGCATGGTATCGGCCGAGCCGAGTTCTCCGGATTGCACGACGAATGCGGCCAGCCCTGCGGCAAAGGCAAGCAAAAATAATGGATTTCGGAACCAGGCGCGGATGCGACCGGGCATGGGCTAGCTCTTTCGCGATCTCACGATCGCTTCACGCGCTTCTTTATCGGCAGTCTTGCGGCGTTCGGTTTCACGTTTGTCCCAGAGCTGTTTGCCCTTAGCCAGGGCCAACTCCACTTTGACCTTACCATTCTTAAAATACATCCTGGTGGGGATGAGCGTGAGTCCGCGCTGTTGGGTTTTTCCGATCAGTTTCCGTATTTCCTCTTTATGTATTAACAATTTACGCGTGCGCAACGGCGCATGATTGAAAATATTGCCGTGTTCGTAAGGGCCGATGTGACAATTCAGCAGCCAGAGTTCCCCGTCTTTGATTAGGCCATAAGCGTCCTTCAGATTGCTGCGACCAGCGCGAACCGATTTGACCTCGGTTCCGGTCAGCACGACCCCAGACTCAAATTTTTCCAGCAAGAAGTAGTTATGTGACGCGATCCTATTAACAGAGGCATCGCGCTGCCCAGCGGCCGTGGGATCGCGGCGCGGATTTTTCTCTGGATTGGGCCGGGTTTGCTGCGTGCGGGGCATGATCTTTATAGCTTATCTCATGCCAGAGCAGGCTAGCTCGAACCCAAGCCTTCGATGCCGGCGCGGAGAGTCGTTGAAGCACAGATTGATGTTGGCAAAAGCGGATTGGCGGAGATTCTTAATATCTCATCTTCGGTAGTAGAACCAAAGAGTGTAACTGCCGCCATGACAGTAACTTCGGTACCCTCCGAGGCGATGCTATAATCGCGCCAGCTAACACTATCTTAGGTGAATTTAGAGTTTTAGCCCGAGTTCTAGCCGGACGGCGGGACAAAACTGTTTTAAGAGGAATTTTAATGAGACGCTTGATCCGCGCGGCGGCGATGTTGCTGCTGGTTTTGGCCGTAACCCAAGCCATCGCAGCCGACAAGGCTAAGACTTTATACAATAAAGGCAAGGATGCGGAGGCTCGGCAAAACTACGAGCAGGCCTACGATTTCTACAAGCAGGCTTATGACCTCAAGCCTGGGGACCTCACATATCGCTCGGCTTTTGAACGCTTGCGCTTTTTGGCCGGCGCATCGATGGTGCACCGCGGCCAGTTGCTGCGAGAGGCAGGTCAGCTGGATGCTGCGCTAGCCGAATTTCAGAAAGCCGCCGAGGTCGATCCTTCAAGCGCCATCGCGCAACAGGAAATCCATCGTACCAAAGAGATGATCGATGCGGCCAAGAACGCCGCACCCAAGGCGAGTGCCCCGCCAAGCGCCCTGCAGAAACGTCTCTCCGAGGCTGGCGGCCCAGTCGAGCTGTCTGCCATCTCCAACGTTCCGATCAACCTGAAGATCACGGAAGATTCTAAGGTCATTTATGAAACCGTAGGCAAGCTGGCAGGGATCAATGTCCTGTTCGATCCTGACTACACTTCGCGCCGCATCAAGATTGAACTGAACAATGTTTCGCTCGAAGAGGCCCTGGAAATTATCGCGCTGGAATCAAAAACCTTTTGGCGGCCGGTGACCCCGAACACAATTTTCGTCGCTGCTGACAATCCCGCCAAACGCAAGGATCTTGAACAAAGCGTGATCAAGACTTTCTATCTGGCGAATCTCTCGCAGCCAACCGAATTGCAGGATGTAGTCAACGCGATGCGGCAGATTCTGGAAATTTCCCGTATCCAGCCCTTGCCTTCTCAGGGCGCCATTGTAGTCCGCGGAACTCCTGACCAGATTGCTCTGGCGCAGAAATTAGTCGGCGATCTGGACAAAGCGAAGGCTGAAGTCATTGTCGATGTTGCGGTGCTGCAGATTAACCGTGATAAGTCCAAGACCCTGGGCATCAGTCCTCCAACCAGCGCGACAGTCGCCTTACAGAACAACATCACCAACACGACCACGAACACCGGCAGCAGCACGAGTAACCTGACTACTGGCTCGACCTCAAGCACCACGGGCACGCCGAATCAGCTCAACCTTAACCAGATAAACAATTTGAACGCGACCGACTTCACCATCACGATTCCGCAGGCAACAGCCACCGCGCTATTCAGTGACAACAGCACCAAGCTGATTCAGAAGCCGGAGATTCGCGCCGTCGATGGTCAAAAAGCTTCGCTCAAGATTGGTGATCGCGTACCCGTGGCAACCGGCTCCTTCCAGCCCGGCATCGGAGGCGTCGGAATCAACCCATTGGTAAATACCCAATTTCAATATCTGGATGTCGGCGTGAACATCGACATCACACCCAAAGTTCACTCCAACGGAGAAGTCACGCTGAAAGTCGTGATGGACATTTCTTCCGTGACCGGTACCTCGAACATCGGCGGCATCAGCCAACCGGTCATTGGGCAACGCAAAATCGAGCATGAAGTCCGTCTGAAGGAAGGGGAAGTCAACATGCTGGGCGGCATGCTTGAGGACTCGCAGACCAAGTCGCTGACCGGCATCCCGGGGTTGTCGCAGATCCCGATCCTGAAATATCTCTTCGGCCAGACAAACACCGATCACTCCGAAACGGAAACCGTCTTCGTCCTGATTCCTCACATCGTGCGCAACCACGAGTACAACGATATGAACCAGGAAGCGCTCGACGTCGGCACCGCGAACGCGCTCGAGTTGCGGCGCGTGAGCCATCAGATGCCGTCGACCCCTCCCGTTCAGCCATCAGCGCAACCACAAGGCGCCCCCTCGAATCCTCCGGCAAATCAACCGCCGAGCACCACTCCGATGGGCCCGGCCGCATTCAGCTTTGATCCTGGCAACGTTTCGCAGGCCAAGGGCTCGACTTTTGCCGTGAATGTAATTCTTAGTGGCGCCCAGAATGCCTACTCAGTGCCATTGCAAATAAGTTACGACCCGAAAATGTTGCAAGTGGTGAACGTGTCGAACGGCGGCTTCCTTTCGCAAGATGGCCAGGCGGTAGCGCTTGTCCATCGCGATGACGAAAGCACCGGAACCTTGCAGATCACAGCGACGCGGCCGCCGGGCGCCAACGGGATTTCCGGACAAGGCACAGTCCTGACTTTAACCCTGGTAGCGAAAGCCCCGGGGCAGTCCACGCTCACGATTGCCAGAGGAGGCGTTCGCGATCCCGGCATGCAATCCGCCCCGGCAGCCGGTGCGGCCATGAACGTGACGATCCAATAGGGTCGCGGAAAAGTCGATGTCGCATTTGATTTTGAGGGGAGCAGCGCTTCAACAGCCTGCGGAAAAAACCCCGGGGCACTGTGGTCTTGAAGGGGCACGGCTTTCAGCCGTGCCGTGAGTCAACAAAAGAACCGGCGGGCTGGAAGCCGCGCCCCTTCAAAGCCCAACCGGCTATTTTTCACTTGTAACAAACTGTTCGTTTGCATATG
This sequence comes from uncultured Acidobacteriota bacterium, assembly GCA_963716405.1. Lineage (GTDB taxonomy): Bacteria > Acidobacteriota > Terriglobia > Terriglobales > Acidobacteriaceae > JABDBE01. Next base: position 296,516 of record CAVQTI010000004.1, read on the forward strand.
CAGTTAATCGCATCCAGAAAAAGACGCACTCGCGGTTTCACTCTGATCGAACTAATCGTGGCCACCGCGATCCTTCTGATCCTGAGCACGCTGGCGGTCCCGCTGGTGCGAGTCACGATCAAGCGCGAGAAGGAGCGCGAATTGCGGCGCGACTTGTGGGCGCTGCGCGACGCCATCGATCGCTACAAAGATGCTGCCGACGCCGGCAAATTCCAGACCAAGGTAGGATCGGAGAATTATCCTCCGGATCTGGATACGCTGGTCAAGGGCGTGGACGTGGGCGGCAAGAAATTAAAGTTTCTGCGGAAAATTCCGATTGATCCGATGACGAATAGCACCGAGTGGGGCATGCATTCCATGCAGGACGATCCGGATTCGGATTCCTGGGGCGAGCAAAACGTTTTCGACGTCTATACCAAATCGCAAGACACGGGGCTGGACGGAACAAAATACAAGGACTGGTAGATGACGAGATCGCGCACAAAGCGGAGCCGTGGCTTCACCTTGATCGAGCTGATGATCGTCATCAGCATCATTCTGATCCTGGTGTCGGTCGCTCTGCCGGCTTATAACCAATCGATCTGGCGCGCCCGCGAGTCGGTGCTCAAACAGAATCTTTTCTCTCTTCGCTCAGTAATTTCGCAATACACCCTCGACAAGCAAAAAGCTCCTCAATCCCTGGAGGACCTGGTCAGCGCCGGCTATTTTAAACAAATTCCCAATGACCCAATGACTGGCCGCAACGATACCTGGACGGTAGAAGAAGAAACCGACACCATCACGACCGTCGACCAGCAAGAACCCGGCATCTACGATGTGCACAGCGGTTCGACGGCCACCGGCAGCGATGGCACTGCCTACAATACGTGGTAACTGTTGTGGATCATCACAAACCCAGATTTTAAAAAACCAAACTCCCAATGCGAGCATACGCATTGAAATGCGGAGATGGAGACAAAACAGCGTCCGCAAGCCACTCCATTACCGTACTTGTGCACTGGATCTCTGCGGACGCTCTTTCAGGCGAAAGACAAAGCTAACGGTTAACCGAAGATTGTTCTGGGGCTGCGCTGTGCCAGCCGCATCATAGAACTCGGTGCGCACGTAATCTCCATTGACGCGAACGCCTAATTGTCCCGAAACGAAGTGCTCGACTCCTCCTCCAAACACATAAGACGGATGTAACAACCAGCCGTGAAAATCCCGAGTTTCGCTTACTGGTACTGCGCCATCGACTAGACCTACGCCGGCCAGCGCGCGCACGAACATGCGAGTATTTCCGTGTGCGACAGGATAGAACACTGGACCAGCTTGAGAGCTCAGCAAATAGCCTTGGTGCCCGGTGCTGAGGACGTCGGACGTGCGCAAGTAGCTGGAATCGAGTGTCGCCCCCCAGCGCTGACTTAGACCGATGTTCCCACTAAAATCCAAACCGTTCAAATCCGCATGCCCGGCCGACGCAATCGGCATGGTGAGGTGGCTATAGCCGACGCTCACGTCGAAAGCTGGCCCGGCGACTGCAGGTGACGGCGCCGATTGCATGCGGCTTTGCGCCAAGGCGGTAGCTACCATCATCAACCCGAAAAAGCAGATTCTTCCGATCGTCTTCATTGTGTTCTCCATCGCATCCTTTGTAACTCGGCAGTATGTTTTAGGGAGAGGCTTTGATCCGGCGGTCCCAACGGACAGGCAACGTCGCCCCTCAACTGGTTTAGGGACTTACCGAGCCCTCGGCCACAAGTTTTTTTTCTGCCTGGCTATAGGTTAGAAACGGGAAAAATGGAGTGACCTCGAACGGCATCTTTTCCCTGGGGTACAGTATCGCAACTGGATTCGCATTCATCATGGTCAGTCGATTGCTCCACGGATCCAACTTGACGCGGCTGCCGATAGGAAGAGCGGCAATCTGATCAAGGCGCTGTTTCTCCAAAGCTGGCGCGGAAGTAAAAAGTGCAGGCATTCGGGTGGTGTTTGCACTGGTCATTCTGCTGCCCAGCCGCGGACTGATCAAGTTGGTGAGCACTGGCGAACGATCTTGTAACGCCTTGAGGAAGAGCCCCGCATTACCTAGTTTGTCCTTGTACGGTGACTCCTGCAGCAACTCCATGGCTTTATTGTCGGCCGCTTTTTCGTCGGCGGTATCCCGCTCGAAATGCAAACGCTGGAAAGCATTTGCATCGGCAAAGTAGAATCGGTCGCTGAAGGCAAGTTCGGTATCGACGTGATGACCCAACACAATATGGCCCAGTTCGTGAGCCAGGATCATCGCCAGAGACGCCTCATCCGGCAGGACATCCAACAAACCCCGGCTGACCACGATTGTGTGCCCTATCGTAAAAGACTCGAGAGGCAGCGTCAGCAGCACACGGCAGCGCACGTCAGGGTCGATTTGAAGCTTGTTGGTGATTATGAGGTTATCGACTACCGTCTTCAGAATCTTGTCCACATCGCCCATAGGAGCGATTAGGCCGATCTTCTGCAGATGATCCACCGCGTTCTCTTCTGCCATCCGCTCCCACATACGCTGAGCTTGCACGGGAGCATTGTCTTTGGCCGCCGGACGATCATCCACCGAGTTGTCAACTTTAATTTGGGTAAACTCTTCGGAGTGACTCAGTGTTTCCGAATCGTAGGCCCACAGGCGCGTCTGGGCCTTCAGATATAAATCATGAAATAGTGGGCTGTTGTGTTTCGTGCCCGACTCTTCCACATAGATGTAGGAAGGCAGCCACATATCGCCTTGCAGATTAAAACGCCAGCCATCGAAGTGAAGATAATGCGTGAAGTTTGAATGACCCGCATAGGTCCCGTTGAAGCGGACAATATTGAAGTCGCGGTCTTCGACCCAGATTCTTCCGGTAAACGACCCTTCTCGCGCTTTTTTCACTGGTTGGACATCTATAACGATGCAACGCGTTTCGCCAAGAAACTCGCGCCGCACAAAGGTGAAGTGATAATTCTTCTTTTGGAAGTCCGGGTCGAGCACCACCATCTGCGCGAAACCCTGCGGCAGGAATTTGTAGGCTAGAGCAGCCGAGATGGGGTTCAACATGTGGCGCAGAAATCCCTCGCGCTGCCTCTGGAAGATTGAATCGCTGATACCCCGGCTCACATCGATTCGCCCCAGGAAATACTGATCGCTAACCGGCTCGACGTTATGATCGTTGTCCTCATGAAGATTCTGGATGTAGGTCTCAGCCAGAGGGTGCATACCTTTCATGGTCACAACAAATCCACGCTCGCGCTCCACCACCCGATCGACTGTTTGGTCGAAAGAAAGGCCGGACGAGAGTTTGGAGTTTTCGGCCGCAACGCCGGCCGTCGCGGATACAAGCAGCAAGAAAACAATCGCTCTGAAACTGCGCATAACACTCCTCACGAAATAAGTTCGAAAATGATGTGCACTTGGGCCATCGAATCAATAGGCTGGCCTTCGTGCAAAGCCGGCTTGAATTTGATTTGCTCGGCTGCCTTTACCGCCTGTTCATCCAGTCCGTGGCCCAACCCCTGCAGTACTCGGACCACGTGAATTTGCCCGTCGGATCTGAACAACACCTCTAAGCGGACTTCCCCATTAATCTTTTGCTTCCGTCCCTCATCGGTGTAATTGGGTTTGGGCTCAAAAGTAATTTCGACGGGAGCATTGGCACCGTTGCCTGGCTGGTGCGATGCGGTCTTGGCATGGATACCAGCGGCGTCGATTGGCTCGACCGCTCCCTTACCAAATCCGGAACTCATCACCACACTCGAGTTTGTGCCTGTCGCGCCTTTGCCATGGTCCGATCCAATGGCTAAATTGAACGATCCCGTTTCGCCGACATTGCCGGCTGCGTGATGCTGTGACGCAGGAACACCGTTTGGGTCGCCAAAGCCGCCGGTCTGAACGGCTGGGCCTGCTTTTGTGGCTGTCGCTGTAGTCGGATTACTGGTGGAAAAGGTGCCGATGGCAACTATTTTCGACGTCGGTGCAACGGGAATCACGGGCATGCTGCTGTCCAGCTTCAGTTCCGGCGCAGGGCGATCAGCCTGCAGCTTGTGCTCTGATAAGGTGTGTGTCTGGTGTGTGACCACAAGAGTCGCAACCGTTGGCTTGCTTTCCAGTGAAGGCTTGCTTTGCAGTGTTGAGTCAAACCGAGGCAATGCGGCTGGCATAACCAGCTCTGGCTCGTGGAGCACCGGTGGTTCGTAGGACACAAGATTGGTCACTCGATAGTCTGCGGCCGGGATGAGCTCTTGGTGAAATCGGGCGCAGACCAGAAGAATACTTACCAGCGAGAGAACCTGCAGAGTCCAACCCGTCACGAATGATTTCCATCGTGACTGCGGCGATGGCAATAATGTAAACAGCAGACCCTCCACTATGGTTTCCCCACTAAGGCAAGGTATGGGCAATCGCGATGCCACTGCCAATGAGGGAATGCGTGAGCAGCGAGGTCCTATTCCCTGCCGCGCCGGAGCGTCAGAGTCCGCACTAGCGAAAGCATTTAGCTCGCGTGTGAACCGTCAGAGAAGATAGGGATTTAACAAGTTTCTATGGCACGAAGGTAACCTTTGTGGAGTTACGAATTACGTGCGCTACTCGGAAACTGATTACAACAATGAAAGTATGTTCACAAGGAAAAGACTTTCCCACGTGACATTGCCAGCCATTCACGCCGAGGCAAAGATGGCTGGGATTAATGATAGGAAGTCAGCATCGCGAGCGGTTCCTTGGGATGTGTCGCAGAGTCGGAATTACGGTCGCCCTTTCAGTGTCCATTCCCATATGCGAGTGATTTTCCGCAACGCGTCAAGAAAAATCACGCCATGCTCGGTCAGGACTTGGCCACCCGTCGAGTGAAACATAATGCTCTCTTTGAAACGATCTTGGCGCTCGTCTAACCTGGGCACCTTGTACCCGAACTCTTCTTCGACAAGATCGCTATGGCTAGCGAAATCCGGTTTGCCTTTTTCTTGGTATTCGTCTCCAAGGCCTAGCATGTGGCCAAACTCGTGGGCGGCAGCTCCGCCTTTAGTGTCTTCGAAATCCAGTACTGCCTTATGACCAGGTTTGACCACCGATCGACCCTCGTACCTGTCCGGGAGATCTCCCCGGAAGACTTGCACCTGGAAGGCGCGGTCATCACCACTTTCCAGGTCAGCAACGACTTGGACTTTAGCGGCAACAGCGTACCAGCCTGGGCGACTGCTGTAGATCGTGATCTTATTCGACCAGGTTGTCTCAACGAGGTGCTTGAAATCCTTGGACCAATCTTCCTTTTCCTTAGGCGTCCAGTTTTCCTGTTCTTCGTGCTGAACGAGTTGCGGTTTCGGGCCTGTCGGGTCCTGTACCGTAGTCCAATTCCTGATGGAATCTTCGAAAGACAGCGAGATCGGAACGTTGATTAGAAGTTGCGAGGCCTTGGGAAAATATGCTGCAAAGAAGTAGCCAGTATGACTTTCGTAGCGCCCGGAATATATCTTCGCCGAAAACTCGGCGATGCGTTGTTCCTCGATCCTTTCTTCGGAGTGCCGATAGTCTGCGTAGATTTCGTCATCAGTCAGGCAGGGGGTTGGGCCGCACATCGACGGTTGCCTCTGGATGGATCCGACCGCCGCTCGTTGTGCAATGGCTACAGATGTGGTCGTGCCAGGCTCCGGCATCCGCATAACTTGCTCGGCCACGCGGTCGGCCTCCTGCTCGTATAGATCTCCAGGCTGGCTGATGGTGAGTTTGGTTTGCGGAACTGGAGAAGCATGTGAAAGCAGGTGAAGAACGGCCTGGTTGCCGAGCGAGCGTTGAAGTATTTCGGTAGATTGGCGGGAGGAAATGGAGGGCTTCAAAAAGGCTGAACCGGCGCTGAAGAATTTGACATCGCGCGGAGATGAATGGACCGCGATCTGTTGCGATTTCGCGGCAACGTGCGTACGCGATGTGTCTTTCGTTGGTTTAGGTCCGGTGATTGGGGGATGACCCATAGATAGCCGGCGTCGATCGCCGAAAATGCAACCGTGTCACAGCAGGGAGAACGGAATGTTTACGACCACTCCCGCCGATATTCCTGCCTGCCATTGCTTTGGTTGAGTAAGATCAGGAATGCCAGCTGTTCCTAGCACCTGAACTCCAATCTGTGGTGGCTGGAGTTGCACGTGGCCATCAAGCAAGGAGACTGGCCAAGCGCCGCGGACATTCGGCATGAAAAGAATCTGTCCGCCAACCGCAGCCTGGACTCCTGGCGTCGCCACGACTGTGCCAGTGGCTGTATGGCTCCAATTCACCGCACCCATAATTTGCGCAAGTCCGCTGACTTGTATCCACCCAAACAACAAAGGAGCTACAACCGCTTCCTGAACTCCTGCCTGGACATTGACAAGCTCACCGGCGTCGTTGACGGTTACACTGCCTTGCACAGAACGCTCCTCGCCGGGAGAGTCATTCGGATGCCGAACGTGAGTCACGGTGAATGAGAATTGATGTTGGGTCCTCAACGGGTTGTTGGTATCGGGATCGGGCTTAACAGCCTGCAGGCTTTTCGGCACAAGCGTATAGCCAATGACAACCTGTTTTGACGGCGTGTCGCGGGCACCCACATATTGCTGACGCAGGTGGATGATAATTTCCTGTCTAGTTAATGTGGGGTATTGACCGAGAGTTGCTAATGCCTTATCGGCTACCTCCTCAATTGTCGCGTCCTTTCCATCGAGAATTGCTTTGTCTCCGGTGGGGTCGCGAATTTCCGGGGGGCTAAAGTTGTGGTCATGTAGCCATTGGTCGATCAAGTCCATCTCGCTGCCCTTCCAGATTGGCACTTTGTCCTGGTAGGTGTCGGGAAACAATTTGAGTCCCGGCACGAGATTGCCGCGACCTACATGAGGGCCAAAGCGAGCGCTAAAGATCGGAGAAGGCGTTGGAATGGCGTCGATGATCCTTTTTACGCCGTCGACAGGCAATCCGAGTGCGTCAGCCGCTAATTTTGCGGCCTGCGAGATCGTCATTTCTTCACCATTCAATAGGACATGCCGTTCGCCTTCCCGGGGTTGATCGACGGGAGGGGCGAATTGATGCTGCTCAAGCCAGTTCCTGACGCGCGGGATATCTTCTGCGCCTGGGCCGACCTGCCCTACTTGCTGGCGCTGAACGGCGATTGGCGAGGACCGCTGCTGCACGACGTGGGCGAGTTCATGCGCCAGGAGCCGTCGTCCTGATTGAGAAGCGGGGGCATACTGTCCTCGGTCGAACACAATGTGGGAACCTACTGTATAAGCAAGCGCGCTTACGGCTTTGGCAGAGTCACTCGATTTCGCATCATCGTGAATGCGTACTCGGCTGAAATCGTCTCCGAAACGAGGTTCGAGAGTAGCGCGCGTTGCCGGGTCCAGAGGTTGACCGGGAGAACCGATGACATCATGCACGATGGGCGGGGCTTCGACCGGGCCTGGTTCGGTGGCAGAACGCAGGAGTTCTTTTTTCTCGCACTCGGGGCAAACGGCCCCAGCCTCGGTTGAGCCTCCGGAGGCGCATTTGCGCTGTAGTTGCGAAGCAGACGGCGGAATTAGAGAGACCTTTTTTCCTTCGGGCACTCGCGTGGCCTGTTCGGCGGCGTGGTCGGCTTCCTGTTCGAAGCGATCGCCGGGTTCATTAGCCGTCAGTTTCCTTTGAAGTGCAGGACCGGATCGTGAGAGCAGGCGCAGTACCGCCTGATTACCGACAAAGCGTTGCAGCCCGGAATAATACGAACCCGGGGGCTTACCTGTTCGTGAGACGCAGTGAGCGAGAGAGACGTCACCGCGAAGCCCCGAATGCATTGTGCGCTCGGGATGGGACGGCTTGTCAGCACGAGTCGTCGCATCTGGCTTTTTGGATTCGACGATTCGCCCTTGGAACATAGTCAATTGTGTATTTCCTTAACCGTTCGAGTGCCCTAACAACCTGCCCCTAGCAGCGATATCGCGTTGCCGCGGTAGCCTTGAGGCATGCGATCCACGGACGCACCCAATGGTCGAAACTATATTGCAGCACCCAGTCTTTATTCGCTCCCGAGTTGGCAGATCGTGCATGAATCATAAATTGCGCTTTCGCCTGCAAATGTCAGCTAGGGATTCGGAGGCAAAGTCGGAATTGGACAACTCGTTCCTGCGGGACCGCAGGGTGAGGGACAACTCTTGATCGCCAGCGCAGCTCCTGCTCCCAGACAGGCTTGAATCAGATCCCCGCTGGGAACAAAAGCGCCAGTCGGAACTTCTGAGACACCGCCATTGCACGTGACCGCACACCCGGGAACTGATCCTTCGCAACACGCTACCCTCAACGCCTTAAAACCGACGGTCGCTTCCATCTTCGACACCCCCGTCGAAGTTGCCCACGTATCGAAGTCCACCGCAGGACGAACCGGAACTCCTTTGAACAACTTTACGCTGCCGTCCTCATAAAGATGGTGGAATGGGAAACTAGTAGCGAATACAAAGCCGCTTTCTTTCGTGCCGTCGGCGAAAATCTTCATGCGGAACCGATTGCTGATGGGAGGTATTTTGGGACTTTTACCAAGAGGGCCACAGGGGGCGTCGGGTAAGGTTGCTGGAACAACAGCGCCAACCTGCGTCTTGAATTCGCTTTCGAGTTCTACGCTCGCACCATGAATCGGATCTGTACCCGATGTTGGCCCGACTACGCCGCTCTTAAACAACACTTCACCAGGAAAGGTCTTACCGCAGTAACCACTGTGACCCGCTTCCTGACCTGCGCTAACGACCTTGCTGGATTTAATGTGAATGCTGTCGTCGGAAATGACCTCCACTTCTATCCAATGCTTCATGCGAAAACTGCTGCCGGAGGGAGGCTCGACCTTGGGAGGACTTAATGGGCTCGTTGTAACCGAGCTGTCGTCCGTGAACGGGTTGCATTCAGCGCAAGCCAGAAAACTCAATGCTGCTACACGAAAACGATTCGTGAGCGGCTGCGGAGTAATCAGTTTCACGTTCGGAATGATCGCAACGCGATTCTTTTCTTTCTTGCCAAACTCCACTGTCCCACCGTGTTTGAATACCTTTATCCTGCCAGGCAGCACTCCTTTGCTGACAAGGAAGCTCTCGATGGCGCGAGCGCGGTAGCAGGACAGAGTCAGGTTATACGCTTGCTCGCGGCCCTTCGGACCTTCTGGACTTGCGAAGCCGTGGATTTCCACGTGGGGCAACTGCTGGATTTCCGGAACAAGCAATTCCATGCGGACTTGAGATTCATCTGTCAGGACATCGCTGTCCTCGCAGAAAAAGAACATCTGACCGGCAATACTTTGCTGGGACTCGTCGCATTCTTTATCAAATGTTAATGGGGTATCAGCCAGGCGAGTGGGTGGTTTTGGGCATGAGCGTTGCGCCATGCCGTCAGCAGAGCGGAAGGAATGTTGGGCCAGGGACTCACGGCACGTGCGTTGGACCGACCGCCCGTTTTCAGGTCTTGCCGTTGCGCCTGTTTGCTGAACCACATGAGCCAACTCGTGTGCGATCAGGCGAAGTCCGTGGGTGGTTTGTGGTGAATAGTTGCTCGTATTGAAGACGATGTCGCGGCCGACCGTATAGGCCTGGGCGGAAATGGCACTCGCGGACTCTGAGGATGATGAGTCTGCGTGTATACGAACATGGGAAAAGTCACGCCCGAAGCGAGGTTCCATGAATGCGCGCGTCGAGTGGTCCAGAGGTTGGCCGGGAGAGCGGATGACATCATGCACTATGGATGGAGCCTCGGCGGCGGAAGCCGGTCCCGCAGCCGAACGCATGAGTTCTTTTTTCTCGCACTCCGGGCAGACAGAGCCAGCCTCTGTGGAGCCCCCGCAGGCGCATTTGCGCTGCAAATGAGGCACGGACGCTGATCCAGAGAAGGACGCCGACGGTGGAGACGAGTCTGCCACCGCGGCGGGATCGGGCATGCGCATGACATGGTCCGCGACGTGGTCGGCTTCCTGTTCGTACTGGTCTCCCGGTTGATTGATGGTGAGCTTGGTTTGCAGAGCGGGAGCGCGGTGCGAAAGCAGGTGAAGAACGGCCTGGTTACCGAGCGTGCGATGCAGTCCGGAGATATGGCGTTGCAGGTGCGTGGCTAGATGAGGGGACCGGGAATCGCTGGGCGTGCCGTTTGCATACGGGTTTTGCAAGGTCCCGTGACGCGGGTGCAGCACGTGTTCCGGTTCAGCGGGTACAGACGAGCGCGATGCTTCGCTGGAATTCTTCGTTTCGGGGGTCGGCGCCTGTAGCATTTGGATTCGAGTTTCTGGGTTATTCCTGCTTCGAGCTCTGTTCTCGGCATTTATGGGTTGTAGTTGTAAGTCTGCCACGCCGGGTACTGTCCGTCGGTTCGCGGCGGCAACACCGACGTCCCAATCAAGACGTTGCCGGTGATCGCCCCGATCGCTCCATTGTTGCGATCGCTGTTGGGGATGAAGATGGCCAAACTTCCACCCTTGTCACCATTGAGATTCATCACGACGTTCCCTGTTACCGCCGAATAGAACACCATCAAGGAAACGGCATACCCGAACAGGCCGATTGCGGCGTTGCGAAGGCGATTGCCGGTGAGCGTGATGCTTCCTGCTTCGGCCTCGTTGGACTGGACGTTGATTCCCAGCAGAGACAACAAAGCTGCAATATCAACAACGGCTAAAGTCCAAAGGCTTCCTCCGGGCATGATCGTGCTGATGTCGTTGTTAGAAAATACTATGCTGAACAACGTGATGAAACGAGCGGGATACACGCTCTCTGCAAAAGATCCCAGATAGTTCATGAATGTGCTCACACGCGTTGCCAGCGGAGAGAGGCTTCGCAACGTCGAACCGAGGGTGATGGGAGCGGGATGCGTAGGAGTTCCGGGTGCCGGCGCGGGAGGTACAACGACGGGAGCCAGAGGCACGCGAATGACTGATGTGGGAATACGGATGCTGACAACTCCTGCCGCGACGCGTCCTGCAGCGGTAGCAGCAGCAACGGCTTGCGGCGGCAATGTACGCGGGACAAATGTTGTCGAAGGCGTACCGGCCGAAACGGTAGCGGAAGGAGTAGTCGCAGCCGGGGCTGGTGTGGGTGGCGGAGACACTGGGGGAGGCGTTGGCCCAGAAGAGGGAGGGGGCGTAGCCGCCATAGCGACAGCGTCCACCTGGCGTGTGGGTACAAACGAAGAAGGATGCGGGTACGCCACTGCGAGTGCGATCATCCGCTGAGAAAGTGCGCTGCTCAGGACCTGATAGCGCGTGTCGTTCCCGAGCGCGGCTTGCGTCGATCCTGTAACACCGGCAAGCAGAGGAAGAATTGTGAAGCCCGTGTAGCAGGAGGCAATGACATTGTCCTGAAAACGTGCGCTGCCTAGCGCAGTGATGATGGCCACAGGAAAAGCGAGATTATCGAAACTGTTCGCCGAGACCACGATGTTGTTCAGCGACGAAGGAACCAGCGTGCCTCCAGTGATCGTCGTTAGGTCCGGGCTGAAAGTAGTAAATTCGAGCTTGTCGGCCTGGAGAAAGCCGACGCAGATGGAATTTGTCGGTAGAGAGACTCCCGTTGTGGCGAGTGACTGGAGTGCGGCAGGCCCGAGGAAAAGATTTCGCAAAACCGTGATTTCCGAGCAATCCGCCCCGCCGAAAATTGCGACAGCGAAGAGGTCATTATTGATTTTGGTCTCGGGAAAAACAAAACTGCAGTCTTCGACGTTCACACCCTTGCAGCCAAGAATTCTGATGCCAATCGAGGCGTCCAAGCTGAGCAGCCCGACTTCACCGATGTTTTCAACATAGGCTTTGTCCAGTCCGCCGAGCGTGCGGCCGGTCTGGAAGAAGACAATCCGCGGAAGATCGAATGTGAGATTCGCGAAAACAATGTTGTTGGCCGCGTTCAGTTCGACCATTCCAAGAAAAAAGCTTTTATCTCCTTGGGCTGAGATGGTGACCCCGCCGCAGCCTTCGAGAGTGATATTGGATTGTTCAGGTCCGAAGACAAGCGGGCTCGACAGAATGTAGTTTCCTGAGCCCAGACAGATTTTCGAGGGGTTGCCGAAGATTCTGGCTTGTGCGGTCGCCGCACTCTGCGGCGCCGACGGATCGACCGGTTCGGCGCCGCCGCTAAGCTGGGTGATGCCGGCAGCGGGAAAGGAAGGAGCAACCGTCGCGGACGGAGTGGCAACAATTTCGTATCCCAGGCTGTTTTGAATGTTGGGAAAGAGCGTCGCCATGTTGAGGCCGGGCAGTGTTTTTTGCCAGGCTACGACGAGGTCGAAGGTCGAAGGACTTCCGGAAACATTCGTGATGCTTGCAGTAGTGAGATTGCCGTCAGTCCCAGTGCCGCGTGCCTCCAGAATAAACGCAACCTGCTGGTTCAGGCTGTCGCGGATTTGGGCCTGCGCCTTTGTATTCGCGTCTCCGCCGCTGAAAGAGATCTGTTGGTTGTTCAGCGGATCGAGTTGCGTGGAGTTGCCCGTCATGTGCGCCAGCCCGTCTGTGCCGAGACTACTCCCGACGAATTGTGAATCCTGCACGATATTCGAGACCCCCGCGTAGACGTCAGTCTCGTAGACGGTAAGATCAAATGTGGGTGGACTGACATTGAGATTGAGATTGGAAATCTCGACCTGAATATTATTCCCAGGTGCGCCCGCCGTCGCGGCCTGCACCAGCATGGTCGGGCTCGAAGCCCGATAAAGTATCGATTGCAGGGTATTTGTATCGGTCAAGTCCTCCGGTCGCACGGTGAAGGTGCAACATCCTTGCTGGCGTTTACACAGATCGACCAGATTGCACATGCGATTGCGGCAATCGGAAGCGAGCGTTCCGACCTGCTCGTTCCAAGTAATAACGCCCAGCGGGCAGACCCAAAGCCGCGGCCCCTCGGGAGGCTGAGGGGCGTTCTGGTAGCGCTCGGGATAAACGGTTTGCGGAGTCGCGGGACGAACTGCGAACATCCAGTAGTCGCCGATATGGAATGGCATGTTGGGATGCGGCGTGAGCGTGACCAGCACTCCGGTATCGCCGAGCGGCGCAGGTGTTCCTGGTGCGACCGTTACCGCTCCTTGCCAGACCCGAAGGAACAACTGCCGCGATGGAGATGAGGCGGCGCTGAGGTAATCCGCGGGCAGCGAGTAGCCGGTGGGCAGGACCACCATCTGCTGTTCGGGAATGTAATTCTTGTCGAGGGTGTAGTATGAGCCGCTAAGCGAGGCGATTTCTCCGCTATTGGGCAGGTCGGCGGCGGTGCGCAACACCTCGACGACCTGACCATTTTGCGGCTGGTGGCTCGAATCGACGGGTACATTTTCAAAGACGAGGTTCTGCGGATTATTTGAATCAACGCTGATCCGGTAGAGAAAAGATGCGTCATCGAATCCCCAGAGAAACGTGGGATTCCCGGTCATCGAATCAACTCCGGCGATCTGCACGCGAATAAGTTGATTGTCGGGATCGAGATAGCCACCTTGCGCCAGCGGCTGACAGGGATCCGTGTTCGGTCCCTGCTGCGAGAAACTTACCTGCAGCGAGCTCCACGAATACAGGCGCATCGTGTGCGAGTCGAAATAGAGCCCTTCCGTCGCCCACTTCGCCTGTGCCGCGGCCAGGCTGCTGGCACAATCGGTTCCCGGCGCCGCCAGGCGCACGAACCGTTGCAGAAGCCGGGTGCGCTGTGCCGTGTCGGGTCCGCCGAGAGCTACATCTTTCAGATCGAAATCTTCGACCGCACTCACTTCCTGTTCACGAAGATAAAGGTAGACAAATTCGTTGCTGGGAAGACTCGAAGGAGAATCGGTAAAACCCGCGAGGTCCACCCAGTCAGGATCGGATGCGTCGTTATCGCGCCAATCAGGTTGATTGCTGTATGCCACGGGTTCATCGAGATGGGTTCGCATGCCCCCCACGTACATGGTCCCCCGGCCGATGGAGAAATCGTAGGGAGGCGTGGTTGGTCCAGTCGGCAAAATCACGGCATATCCGTCATCAGGAGTGCCGCACGGTCCGACAAAATCGAGAGATTCTTTGCGCAGGGATTCGTTGTTGATCTGAAACGCTTCGTTCCAGTCGGCCTCGAGCGTCAAGCGGCCCTGTTGCATGACCACGGACCTGTATTGTTGTCTCGGATCGTAAGTGACTCGAGCCCTATCGCTGCCCATACGTGCCTCCTGGAGCGCCGACCAGGCAAATGGCACGGCGTTCGCACTGCATCGAATTCCGCAAATTGGTTCGCGAGTTCATCACCATCACGTCACGTGAATGATTACTGGGTTCAGGCCCAAAGGCAGAAACTCCTGATATTTCAGAAGCAGGCTGCGCTCTTTGATGGAGCTGGCCTGACTGGAAAAGGCACCCATCTCGGAGTTGTTCTCTGCACCGGACGAAATGCTCGCGCCCGGTCCTCCGGAAACAATCGACCGATCAACGGCTTCCAGCAGTTGCGCGTAACCGGGCTGCCCAAAGTCCCGGGAAGTAAACAACGGTGCGTTCGCGTCGATGGTTACGCTCTCGTATTTCCGTGGAATCACGCTTCCGCTCGACCATGCGGTAAAGCGCACGCAACCGTCCTGCGTGTTTTCCACGACGGCTATATCGTCGAGGATGCACTCGCTCGCTTCGAGACGATGCACATACATAGGCCCGAGCATGGTGCAGCGGCATAGGTTGGCCACACCGGCGTCGAAGGCAAGAGTGAGATCGGCCAGAGCGACGGGGAAGGCCTGTTCGAGAAGCAAACGGTTGAGCGTAAGTAAATCCGCACCGGATGGGTTAGCGGCGATCAGGGTCTGCGTTTCCGGCGAGAGAGCAACCAGATTGAAGCGAGAGGGATCATAGATCGACGGGCCGGCGATGAGGCTGTTGAGATCGTTGGCGAGGCCGGAGAGCAAGGCTGCAGATGGAGTCGCTCCAAAACTGACGTTGAGCGCGGCTCGCGTAGCCGGTGTTAAATGGTTCCACAGAAATGTCGAGATTGGATCATGCTGGCCGCTGAGGCGGACGGCGAGGCCGATCGGGTCCTTGAAAGCAGATGTCGCGAGAGATGTAGTTTTGCCGGTGGGAATTGCCTGCACGATGCTGTTTCTGAGGCAGAGGTTCTCGATTGCCCCACCGTTACGCGTGCGGATCGGTCCGAGAATGCTGCGGTCGACGTTGAGATTTTGGATCTCGCCTTCGATCCATAGCCGTGTAGGAATGAGATCGCGGCCGTCAATCGATTGTGCGAACACGTCCGGGGTCGGCCCGGACTCGGTGGCCTCGCGTGCCGCATTGCCGGGATCGAAGGTGCAGCAGGTTAGAGTGACTGTGCCAAAATTACCGCGAAGCACGACATCGCCCCCGCTGACGAAGAGTCCTTCGAGCACGAGATTGCTGTCGGGATTCCCTGTGAAGATCCACTGTGTGGTTGCAGGGGGAGTCGGCGTGAATCGGATCACTGGCCGACACTGGTTCTGTGCCATCACCGTCACCTGCTGAATGGCCGGAAAATCAGGCGCGGAGTTGTAGGTCAGTGAGTCATTTATGCTCACCGTACCAGTGGATCCGACAATTCCTCCCGTAGAAAACGCTGCTGCCCCGCCTTTGATGTTTACCGGTGGCGCCGGCGTTGGAGTCGGTGTCTGGCCGATGATTCGCCGGTCGTAAGGCCCTGCCCCCATCGGCGCCGAGAATCCGTATTGATATGTGACGGTGACGGGGCCGTTCAATGGCGGGTGCAGCACGCCGAAGCGTCCGGTTTCGGGGAACAGCATGACCTGGTGAGGTTTCGCAGGGTTTTCCGGATACGTTGTCATCTCCGAAACGTCAATCAGTTCATAGAAGCTCCCTGGCTGTGTGAACACGCCGAGAGAATTCGGAGCGATGGTCACCCCATCAGGCTGCAACAAGGAATACAGTGGCTGGTTCTGTGGATTGGCCAGCGCCGCGCGCAGCAGAGGAGTCGTGAGCGGGCTGGGAAGTTGCCACTCCTGAGGAGAGACCCATCCGTCCCCAATAGGCCGCGTGGACGCGGCGAAAAGCGGAATCTCGCGTCCAGTCGGGTCAAAGGTATAGCAGTTGCCGTTTTGCACCGGCGTGGTCTGGCTGACGCCAAAACTTGCCAGGCGCCAGACGAACACGCCGAGGTTAGGGATCTTGTACCAGCCGGATCGTCCGCTGGCCGCGCGGAAATCGGCGGTATGAAAGTATTCGTCGAAAGCCGATGGAGCGCGCGGCGAACTAACAACGCTGAATGGCGACTGTGCCAAGGAAGCGCCATAGGCGTTGCGCAGATCGGCCCAGCCACCGATGAAGGTGTTGGTCCAAAGGCCGACCAGCCCTTCGGCGAGCTGCAAGGTGTGATCGTCGTCGGAGTCAGCACTCGGATCAACGATTTCCGGATCGAGCGAATGCCGTGTGCGCCCCAGCCGGCGGAAGAATTCAACCACGCGCGCATCCCACCCTGTGATGTCCGCGGCCAGTTCTTCCAGCAATGCCACGGTGCCCTTACGCCGCCGATAGTAAATCGTCTTGGACACGTCGAGACGCTGGCCGCGAGCGTCCTGGCTGGCCACGAGATTCGTCGCCAGCAGGTCGCCGATGTACGCGACGACCCAGTCGTCACAACTTTCGATCGACTGGTCTTCCCACAACCGGTCGATGCTGCGCCGCACGATCGCCGCTTGTGCGCCGATTCGATTGACTAGTTCGCGCAGGGGGCCGTTGGTTTCAAATTGATCGCTATCCAGCGTGCGGTAAACGACGGGCAGCAGGTTCCAGAGCTTATCCGCGTAATAAATTTCGTAGTGGTCCGGGTCAATCGGCATTCCCGACCTCCGGAGAAATAATTTGACCGGGCGTTGTGGAAACAATGAAATAGCCGCCCTCGCCCGGATCGAAGCGATAGTCACCGTCGGCGCAACATGCGCAGCCCGCGCCGGTTGCACCTGTCACCGTAAGACTGTGAATTGCGAGCGCACCAGGAACGCCCATGCACACCTTGTAAATCTGGCTCTGAAAGATGCTCTGGCCGATCTGCACAACGTTGCGGCCAAGCAATCCCGCATCGGGGTCAACGAGCGCCGCGGTCGCTGCCGCCACAACGTCACCGAGCACATAGTTCGGATCGACCAGCAACGTGAGACTGACATTCAAAGAAACGGACTGAGCCGGAAGCACATTGATTGGACGATTGGGGTCGCTGGCACCGGCAAGAGCCGTGATCGCGCTGCTGACAGCCGCGGCATCGTCTCCCACGTAGACCTTCACCATCATCCGCTGCTGTGTGTTGTCCCAGCTCCAATAAGAGCGTGCGCGGGAAACTCCGGGCGCTTGGGCGGCGATGACTTCGTAGTCGTCGGCCGAGACGGCGCGTCCGAAGGTCAGAACCGATTTGGGCGCGTAAGTCTTAATCTGTTGCGGTGGGTCAGGATCCGCTCCACCCCCGACGAGGACCGGATTCAAAATGGATTTCAATCCCGGCCATGGCTTGAGAATTACGGTGAGCGAACCGAGATCAGGCGAATCTGCTCCGCTGCCGTAACGGTAGGTCGCGACAACATTGTTTGTTCCCGAAGGCAGGCGCGATCCAAAGACGCCATCGCCGAACTGGACGTGCGTGATATTCTTCTCATCTTCTCGCGTCACGAAAATTCTCGCCTTGGCGGCCTGACCATAGAAGCTGGGAACTTCCTTCCACTGAACGCCATCGACCCACACCTGCAGCGTGCTGGAATATCCAGCGCCGGAATTGGAAGGGGCACTATTCAGATAAGTCAGGGGCGATTTCTGCAATTGGAATTCCTGTCCGGCGATGGTGGCATCGCCGCTGCCCAGGACTTCATTGGCCAGAGTTTTGCCACGCGAAACAGGAAGCAAATCAAAAAGTACGCTGAGCGGCGATTGCAGTTGAAGCTCCTCCAGCGTCGTGGCCCAGCTCGAATCGCTTGGTCCGTTCGGACTGGAGAGTCCCACCGTGGTTGAATTTGCTGTGCTCGATGTGCCCTCCGCTTCGACCCCCTTGCCATTCGTGTCGCTGACCAGAATCTTCTGATCGGTCATGGGAAGGATCGAAGACGGCAACGGCGAAGGCAGCGTAAGCTGCGTGCCAGACAGCGTAGTCCGTGGCGTACCGATGAGCGTGCCGGCGTCCTGCCACGCATAACGAATGACGAGAGTTGAAGGACTGACGTTCCAGTTCGAGATCGCCACGCTCGGCGTGAAGCCAATCACACTGTGCGGAATAGGTATGGGGATGGTCGGCGGGCAGGGCGGCGGAGTCGAAGGGTCATTGGGGGAACTCCCTGGATTCACGTAATAAACATCTTCTGTATAGCTGTTGACGAGGGCAAGGACTTGCGCTTGAGATCCTCCTACCTGGTCGAAGAGAATGACATCGCCCACATGAATCTGGCGCGCGAGGGAATTGAGGTGAACGGTCGGGCCGTTTTGCGGATCGTTGTAAATGACACGACTCAGGTCGAAGTACTGCCAGACTAGCGTGGAGAGGCTCGTCTTCATCAGGCGGTAGTCGGCGGCGTTAGCTCCGCTGAGCTGTGCGAGGGTCGGCTGAGTCGGGCTCGAACTGGCCGATCCTTGACCGCCGCCAGTTTCGATTACTGAAGATGACGCTCGGAATGTAGCCGTCGGCTGGCTCACCAGCAATTGCTCGGCTGCGTGAGTCAAGGTCGCGCGGGCGTTCATGCTCTGGGCAGTTGCCGCCAATGGCTGGCGTGAAACCGCCGTTTCGAAGGGCAATGCGCTCGATCTCTCTGCGACACTTCCCAATATTCGGCGAAAGAAGCCAGACCCGGACTGAAACGAAACACGCGTATTCACGCGGCCATTCGGCTCTCTTTCTAACGCTGTCGAGCCGACGTAGACCACGGCATATCCGGAGTCGGTCGCGTTCCAGGTCTTTGAAACGAGCAACATTTCAGTCCCTGACTTGATGGTCGTGATGACTCCCGCTAGCAGTACGCTATGGCCGTCGGGTCCGAGTAGGCTCGGGTTGTCGGGCGGAAATGCGGCAATAATGTCGAGCTTCTGGATCGTGGTCTGCGCGCCGAGCTCAAAAATTTGCGGCTGCTTGCCGGGCCCCGGCTTGCTCTGAATCTGAAATCCCTTTGGCAACGTGAGCGGCTTGTTGCCGGCCATCAACGCAGCGAGCACACCGGTCGCGCCAATGCCAGGGCGTGGGCGATATCCGAGAATGCGAATCAAGCGCTGGACGCTCTCGGGCAAAACCGCGGTGCGCAAATAGTCTTCGTTGGCAATGCGCTCGTTGTAGAAGGTGAGAATATCGGCGAGGTAGGCCCACCACTCAACCATCTGCACCGCGAGATCGCCGCTAGCGCCTGGACGCCAGTTGGCAAGCTCGACTTCTCCCGGACGGGCGCGCAGCAGCGCCTCGCGAAAGGAAATGTAGTCGCCAACCCGGTAGCTGATCGTCGAACGGCCCGGAGGATTCCAGATCACCTGCGGATGCACAAGCATGTCGCAGGGGCAGATGCTCGACGAATTCGTTCCGCAGGAACAGGCGCACGAAGAGCCGTTCATTTGCCTCCTTCCACTATGACTTTCAGAGTGCCCCGGTTGGGCCGGCTAGGATCGTTATCCATGCGCAGAATCTGGCTCGGCCCCACGTGGATGAAGTCAGGGAGACAGGTCCAGTTCGGCGTAACCCCGCGCTCGCGATATTGAATCGAGACCACCCCGGCCACTCCATAAGCAGCTTGAATCGCCGCCTCCAGCGCGCTGCGTTCGAGAGGTGTGCCAAAAGTGAAGTTGTCGAAATAGAAGAATCCCGTGGCCCCGGTGGGAAATTTTGAAGTACTCAGCGCGGATATCACCTGCGTTTCCACGTCGGAGCGGAAAGCCGTGGGCAAGGCACAGACTGTGACGATGAGATCGATGGAAATGTAGTTGGGTGGGGGAACGTAAGACTCGTATCCTGCCAGGCGATAACGATTGAGCAGGTTGATCAGATCGATGTGTTCACCGACCGGAATCTGCTCGGTGCCTTCGGGATCGGCAGTGGTGAAGACGGTCAGCCAGCTACCGGTCCAGCGGAATACCGTTCCCGCCCGCAAGACCCAGGGTAGAGTTTCGGCTGCGGCATCGTAGTCTTGCGGAAGAACAGCGCGATATTGCACCGCTCGAAACGCTTGCGGCGCGATCCGCACGACCTGCTCGTCCGGTTCCTCGTCTCGGCCCCCGCTTGCCGCGAATGGATTCGTAAC
The DNA here is from genome assembly GCA_963716405.1 of uncultured Acidobacteriota bacterium. GTDB lineage: Bacteria > Acidobacteriota > Terriglobia > Terriglobales > Acidobacteriaceae > JABDBE01. The sequence goes on from CAVQTI010000004.1 coordinate 316,689, forward strand.
CCCGGTGATGAATGACGATGCGTTGGGATCTACTTTTGTGATTGTGTCAGCGGCGACATTCCCCGCCGTGCCTCCGCCGACGCGATAGGTCACGGTGAAGACAGAACCGGTTTCGGGAATTTCTCCGAATACATCGTCGCCGAAGCGAATTGAGCTTCCGCCGTCGCCATCATATTCGTAAGTGTCCGAGCTGTCGGAATTCTGCTGCGGTAGCCGCAGATAACTGACGGGATCGACAGTGAAGGCTCTTTCAAATTCTTCGGCGTCGAGAAGACTGCGGCGGAACATCCAGTTCACCGAAGGCAGCATCGGATTGGCGGGTTGTTCGATCAGGATGATTTCAGGCAGCGGCTTGGAATTCGCGCCGCTGTTCTGCGGTTGCAGCCATACCAGTGGCGAGTTCTGGAATGTGTGCAGATATTGTGTGGACGCATTCGGTCCGGTGCGCACGATCGCCAGCGGCGTCTGCGAGAGTGCCGGCGCCTGATCGATCGCAAAACTTTCCATATAACGCCGTCCGTGCGTCGCGGGCACAAGATTTCCCGCCACTAGCGTGCGCGTCAAATCGTGGTTTTGGGCCAAGCCGTTGCCCCAAACGATGTGCGTCACCGGAATGTTGAATAGCGGATCTGTCAATTCATCGATCCTGGTGAGGGTGACCGTTTCGCGAATCGGCGGATCCGCCGTGGTTGCCGCCTGCGTGTCGAGCAGAAGTTGTGTGCCCGGCGTCAATTGAAAGCCCTGACCCTGGATCCACATCTCGGTAGCGCCCTTCAGAAGGCACCGCTGGCTGTCGTCCCAGTAATAAGGAACGAGGTTCGGAGTCTGACTGTTGGGAAGATAGCGATTCCACAGAGGGTTTACTGGATAGGTCGTCAGGTTTGCCAGCAAGGTTGTTGGATTGATCAGACCCGTGCCGGTCTCGAATTCAATCGTAGTACCGTCGGGCAGTGGCGCGGTCACGAGAAGTCCCGAAGGGATTGGTCCGCCACCGACTTCGAGTTGCAAAAGCACCGATGACGCGGTGGCGGGAGTCGGTTCGTAATCGACGAGACGAGCAAGACGAACGAGCGAACGGCGCTGGGTGGCCGTGTCGATTGCGGACTCGGCGGCGATGCGGTCCTGCGTGTAGCTGAGATCGTCGGCCAGGCTGCTCAGCGCCTCCATGAACATGACGCCAAAGTCGGCTTCGGATCGCTCCTGCCACTCGGGATAGTAGAACGCGGAGAAGTCTGACAACGCTTGGCGGAAACTCAAGAAATCTTTTGCCAGGTAAAAAATCGTCGGCAGATTCCCGTTGGGCGGCGGGCATGGCGAGCAGGGCGGGGCACAATCGAGATCGGACGGGCACAAGGCCTTAAACGAAAACTGGGCATGATTGAAGTATGGGTCGATGCCGTCGTGAGCGATGGTCAGGGTGTATTGCGAGAAATCACCCGGTGCAGCAACGTGCAGGGTCAGGAGCGGACGTCCGTCCACATCTTCGGACCAATCGGTAGGGCTGATTGCAAGAACAGGCACCGTTGGGATAGTTTCCCCTCCCGAGATAAGGGGGCTGACCGGTCCCTGAGGGCTTCCAGCGAAATTGACCGTGTTGAGAAAGTGCACGCGCAGGGTCGTCTCCCCCGGGCTCGCGATTTCGACGAAATCAATGCCGTTCAGCGAAGTGTTCGCCGGGTCCAGTATTTTGCTGAGCCTATCTTTCGTGGACGTGGTCATAAATTACTCAGCCTTTTTATCTTGCATTCCCATCTCTCATTCCTTCCTGCTTCCGCAGATCACGACAATAGAATGGTGAGCTGCTGCTGAGTTTGCGTTTCGATCAAGATGTAATCGATCAAAACCGCAAGCTGTTCTTCTTTTCCGGGGGCCGGGGGCTGGACGGTAACTTTTTGCACGGTGATCTGGTCCGAAAGCCATCGGCCGAGCGCCTCCTGCACCAAGATCTGTGTGGTCGAGTCGAGCGCGCTGGAGTGCGGCGCGAAGACCAATTGCCGCAGGCCACAGCCGAATTCCGGCAAGTCAGCGCGCTCCCCGGGCGCGGTCAGCAGAATCTGCCGGATCATCTGATCGACATGAGCGGCGTAGTTCGTTTGCGCCGCCTGCCCGGAAGCCGGATCAATGCGAAATGGATACGCGTAGTCGTGGCGGATCATGATTCGTCCTTTTAGAGACCGGACACGCTCTCCTGTGTAGAGTCAATCTCCACAGCTCCTTGCACAGCCTGGTCGGCGGCGACACACAGACCAACGCTGTCTTCATTGAGTGTGAAGTCGCCGCCGATCTGGCTGGATTCGTCCGGAGTGACCCATTGCACTTCCACGCATGGATGTGGATTTGGGCCAATGGAAAACGTGCAGCCGCTGATCGTGAATGTGTCGGACGCAGTGACCAGAGGGTCGCCGCCCGCCATCACCTGCGTGTTACTGCTGACGATCTCGACAGTACCGCCATGCGGGCACAACAGAACGCTGGATGTATTGAGCAGGTTTGCCATGAAATTGTTTTCTCCAAAGATGCTTCTATTCCTCCCGGCTTTTCTCTACGGCGGATCAGGGCACAAATCTGTCCGCTGAGCGGCAGCATTAGGGCCTCCCACCAACAGTGCAAATCGGGTGTAGCATTCGGCGACTCCCGCTCCTCGATGTACCGCGTCTCCGATAAAGTCGGCGAAGTTGTGGGCTGTTTCATGAATGATGATGGCTGCCTGGTCATCAGCATTGTTGACGGCGGTCTGCCAGAAGGAATCGCAGAATACGATTCGGAACGAGCCGGGGCAGGAGCTAGCGTCGGCATTCCCGTCACACAACGGGGCCGGGAGGCACCCCGGTATCGTTCCGTTCCGGGGGCCCAGGCAGGTGAAGAAGAAGCTACCCGCTCCAATCGTGCTCCGAATCATTCTCAGACGCCGGAGCAACAGTTCAGCGGTATAGTTGCCGGGCCCACCGATCCGCCGCCACACGCGCTCGCTGTTGGGATCAAGTCCCATCAGCTGCATGGCGAATGCAAGGCCGTCCGAAATGGTCGGAAAACTGATCGTTGCGCCGCCCAAGATCGCTTGTCGCGTAAAGTCCAGTTCTCCGATCGCCGCGTCTAGAAGCTCATTGGCACGGTTTTCCGCTGCCGTGATCACGGCTACCGGATCGGCGATGACAGTGCCATCCGGAAGGTGGAGCGGGCCGGGAGCACAACTTACCTTTCGTGCCGGAGTTCTCTGCAATACTTCTGCGGAATTACCTTGCGTGAGACCGGTACGGGTGGGCTGCTCCATGACATGGTTCGCCACGGTATCTGCTTCGCGCTCAGATGAATCGTTTTCTGGGCCGATTCTGCGCGGCGTCGAGGTTTTGGCATTCCCCTGTTGCACCACGTGTGCGAGTTCGTGCGCCAGCAGACGTGTACCTGCAGCGCTGGTGGGAGAATATGCGTTCCGGGCAAACACGACTTGTTGTCCGACTGTGTAAGCCAGCGCGTCGACCGTATGGGCAGAGCGCGCTGCCTGGTCGTCCGTGTGTACGCGGACGCTGGAGAAATCCTGACCGAATCGTGACTCCATGAAGGTTCGAGTGCCACCGTCCAACGGCTGCCCTGGCGAACGCAGGACAGTGTGGACGATGGGCGGAACGGCGCCTTGAGCTTGTGGCGTCGGCGCCGATTTCCGTTGAAGTTCACCTTCCTTCTTCTTGCACTCGGGGCAGTCCGTACCCGATCCCCCGCAATCGCATTTCCGCTGCAGCACCGGTGCAGGCGAATTTAGATATCGAAGGATTGCCTGGTTTCCAATCGCGGATTGAAGAGTTGCCATCCGGCTGCGCGAAGCAGCGGCTGCGACGGAGTCGATCGGCGTTCGTGGCCGATTCGCGTCCCGGCGTCCCCGCGTTGAACTTGTTCTCGCGAACAGCATCCCTTGTTACTCCTATGCAGTTACTTCCAGAGCCCCGTCATTTACATTGACTTCCGAGTCGTTGACTTCCAGGCTGCTGCTACCGCGCTCAAGCGTGATTGCTGAAGAATCCAGAGTGACTGTGTTTTCGTTCGAGTCGGAGATCGTGATGGTGCCCTGGTCATCGTCCAGAAGAATTTTGTGGGGCGATTTCGTAACAATGGCCTTCACGGTTGGCGTAGCGTCGGAGGGCTGTTCACCGCTGCGCCAATAGCAGCCCACCCAGATGGGATAGGAAACGTCGCCGCCTTCGAATTCGATCCAGACGCCGGAGCCCTGCTCGGGAAGAAATGCCATGCCGACGCCGTCGCCGGCGTAGGGGACGCAGGGCATGCACCATCCGGTCTCCTGAGTTCCGAGCACCGCTGGCACTTTGGCCTTGATGCGCAGCGTGTCGGCGTCCACGTCGGTCACCGAACCGCGATACTTGCCGTAGAACCGGTAACGCATGCGCTCAACGAGATCGAGCACTGCCTGTTCGTGAATCGGACTCATAGAAGCCCTCCCAGAAGACCGCCTGCGCCGGACGGCGGAGAACCGATTGCATTCCGGACCAAAACAAAGTTCATCTTGTGCGCCTCTTTATCTATGGTGTGGCGCACACTCCACACGAAATACTTGCCCGAGTTCAAAGCGCCCGCGCCGTTGATCTGCACTACCGTGCCCACGCGGAGTACAGCGTTGAGCCGCGAAACATCGGCCTGTCCCGAACAGCGAACGAACCATCCTGCTTCGCGCAGAAGCGACTGTGCGCGCAAGTTCAATTCGTCCGCGCCATCAACGGGGGCCGTCAGAAGGACCGACATAGTTTTTCCCGCAAAATCGGAAAGGCCCTGGTCATCGAGAAGATCGAGACCGGAATCTGTGACATCGACACTGGTACCGTCTTCGTCGCTGTCATCGAATAAAGCCTGGGCTGCCAGAACCTCTGTGGGACGGGCTACATCCCATTCCAGGTCAAGCGAATCGACAGTCCATGTGTCTGGATCGCCCAGCTCAAGCGTTACTGCGGGGTCGCCATCGAGGTTGGGTTTGGCGAAGTATCCGGTACGCTGGCCCGGAGTGTCGGTACAGACCACACGGCACAGTTTGCCGTTACGCCGCGCCAGCATGCGCAAAAACTGAATGTCGGATGCGCGCTGCATGAGCGTGTGCGTGTCTTCGGTGTGCGAAGGCGAGTCGTCGTCGGAGTTATCGTCATCGGGCGTGATGCCGTAGTCCTGAAAAATGGAATTGGCTACATCTGCATCGGTGACGTCGACCCACTCTTTTGTCTTCTCTTCCAAATTCATGAGCCACGACGCATCCTGTCCCCACACCTGCAACGTGGAGCCGGTCGGGCCTTGCTGCAGGTGAAGTTTGTTGGACAGGACGTAGCCGTCGAAGATGCATTCGTCGGACTGTCCCTCGGCAGTGGCGACGACCGCCAGATTCGAAAATGGCTGAAAGCGCGAGTCGTTCACGAAGGTGAGGTCGTTGTTGCCATCGCTATCCACGGGAAGGCTGAGTTGGATCGCGCCAGGCAGGTCGGCGTTCTCCTCAATCTCGAGCGTGCCCATAACCGTCAGCAGATCGTCGTCGGCTGGGTCGCCATTGATCAGAAATTGAAACGTTGCACCCATAAGCAGAAACCGTATAGCCGGACTACGAAGTTGCCTCCCCGGGAATCGAGATCAATCGGTGCGCCCCCAGAGCGTCGGGCATCACGGAGTCATTGGCGTCGCAGAGCTGCCAGAACGCAGTGGCGTCATTCAAAAAATGCGAAGCGATCAGATCGAGACGCTGGCTGTTCGGACGAGGATGCGCGCCGAGAATCGGCAGATTTGCCGGCAGCGGCAGTCGCGTGACGCTCACGATCGTGCCGTCCGCTTTCACGACCTGGTAAGTCGTTAGTTTGATGTAACGCGATCCAGTAAAAAACATTTTCGTCTCCCCGCTTTCCCGATCAGTTTCGTCACCCAATCGGCAGCATGCCAATGATCGAATCGACACCGTTGGTAAGGTTGAGCAATGCCTGCGCCTGGCGGAAAGCAAGCGTGTAGTCATAGGCGACAACCGCGACCTTCTTCAGACTGTCTTTGAGTGCCACCACTTCAGCCGGTGTCAGGACTTCCAGCCCGACTTGGGCTTCCGCGTGCGTGGGATTCAAGAAGAGCGAATCGTAAAGCTTCTCCGTAATAGTCAGCGTTTTGACGCGGACCGGCACGATGCGATACGGGCCCCACACGAACAACACGGTCGGCATGGTGAACTGCGGCACATTGGCTTTCTTTTTTGGATTTGCGCCGCCCATCAGGCTGCTTGCGGCATTGGAGGCTGCGGACGAAACCGTCCCCAGGAGTTTGTCTCCCGAAAATGACCCGCTGGGATAGAGCAGCATTTCAAGCGCAGACAACCGCGAGTGCAGTCCTGTTGCAATGGCGATGCCGCCAGCCGCCGTCGCAACCGGGTTCGAATTCATGTCGGCGATGGTGTCGTCGGAATCCAGCATTAGAGTGAACGAGAAACTCTCCTTGGGCAATGCCTGCACGGCGAGGGGGTTCGCCTGTTGCCCGCTACCGGTGGCGTTTGGTGCTGATGGCTCCCAAGTGTGCGTCATCGTCTCCGGGTTGAACTGAAACAGGATTACGTTCGGCAGCGGTACAAGAATCGTCGGCATCATCTGGATAAACGCGCCCCGCAAGTACTTTCCCGGCATATGCTCTTTGTCCTTCCCCCTCACTCTCGACTCAACTGTCACTCAGACCGCTCCGCCCAACTGCCTTAGCAGGTCGGCGACAATGCGATCGGAGAGTTCCTGCAAATTGCTCCCTGTGGGCGCGGAGACTTGCGCCCTCATCACGCCGATCTCGCCGCCACTCTCCGCCATCGAGGCATTGGCCAGACCGTCCGCGAGTAGGCGCGCCAGGCGCGCCCCGTCGGCCTCGCCCATGCCGGAGAGATGCAGGCTCAATCGATCGATATTTAAGTCCGTCATTGTCAGCTCTCCCACTCCCCGACGCGCATCACGATGCCTTGCTTGCCCATTTCTCGCCGCGCGGCATGCAGCACATGGCGCATGGCTATGTGCGCTTGTTCGCTGCGCGCCAGAAAAGCGGCGCTCAGCGCGGCGGACGCGATCTCCGCACCCGTCATATTCAGTTTTTGGGCCAGAGCATCGAAGTCAATGTCATCCAGTAGCTTTTCTCCGCGGGGCGAATTCGCGCGCAATGCCCGCCGCCACAGAGATTCCCGCTCGGACGGCCCGGGAGGCGCGAATTCGACCATGAAACGGATGCGCCGAACAAACGCTTTGTCGAGATCGCTCTTGCGATTGGTGGCCAGGACTGCGACACCATCAAACTGCTCCATCCGTTGCAGCAGATAGTCGATTTCAATATTGGCGAAGCGATCATGAGCATCTTTGACTTGTGTACGCTGGCCGAAGAGCGCGTCCGCCTCATCGAAAAAGAGCAAAACATTAGCGCGCTCGCAGGCGTCGAACACCTGTTTGAGCCGCTTTTCCGTCTCGCCGATATATTTGTTCATCACGCCAGCCAGGTCGACGCGCAGCAACTTCATGCCAAGGGACCGCGCCAAAACTTGAGCCGCCATGGTTTTGCCGGTCCCACTCGGGCCCGAGAACAATGCGGTGATGCCCCGGCCCATTGGGCACAGTCGCTCGAACCCCCAGTCTTCATAAACAGCCCACCGGAGTCGCACCTGCCCTTCAAGTTCGGCAAGATGTTCGCGAACATGGGAAGCGAGCACAATGTCGTCCCAATCGAAAGGGCAGACCAGGGGCGAGAACAACTCGCTGGGAAAAAGAGCGAAGCTCTGTTGCACGGATTCGACGACGGCCTGCTCTCCTGCCGGTGCGATCTGCGCGGCACGTACGATCTCTCCGGGGGTCAAAGTCCATTCCGCGAGCAAGGGCGGCGCAGGCTCCGTGGAAAGTTCGCGCCAGAAAGATTTCTTGGTTTCCGCCTTCAGGTGAGGAAATCGCACAGTCCACCGCGCCGTGGCAGACTTGCCCGCCGCGGATGCCGGTACGGCGCCGCCGCACAACATGATGCGAAAACCGGCATCGGCCGCCAGAGGTAGGCGGGCACTTACTCGCTCAGTGTTCCTCCAATAAAGAAGAGAAGGCATCAGTCGCGCCAATCGAAGCGCATGCAAACCGCGTTCAGCGGCCGTTGTACTCACGACATCGGGGCCAAGCAGAGTGTCCGCGTCGGCAACCATCAGATCGACGCCGAGTGCGGCCGCGAATTGCGCCGCCAGAGTTCGCTTTCCGGCACCCTCGGGCGCGATGAGCTCAATCTCGATGGAATCTGATCTCCCCGTGCTGCCCGGCCCCATCGCGGAAACCGCGCTGAAAACTTCCATCATTTCCGTCAACTGCTCGGGGTAGAGACAGAGTTTTGCCTGACTTTGATCTTTCGAGATGAATTGCACCGCCGAACCAAGCACCGGATCCGTGGAGGGAAATCCCGACAGCCAGAGCATGATGTGGGGATCGATGATCCAGGGCGCGTTCGCCACCCACGGATTCGGAAGATGTTCGGCGGGACGCGCCAGATGCCATCTGACAAGGAGAGACTCCGGCGTCAAAGGTGCCAAAGGAAAGTTCCGGAACAGGCAGCCGGCTAGCCACGGTGTCACATATCCCGCGCTGGCATCATCTTGCAGATAGGCATAAACGCGCAAAAGGGAAGGATCCGCGCCGGCAGCCACGCACAATGAAAGCAGATCAATTTCGAAATCCGAGAGAGCAAACTGCTGGCGGAAATGAGTCCATACGGGATCGGTGGAAAATGCGAGATCGGCGGCCGCGATCCGATCGCACAGATCGCGCGCTGCGTCATCAGATTCATAAAAAATCTCTTCCTTTGGTGCAGCCTCGACCGAGTCTTCCAGAATGCGCTCGATGGTCGCAGGAGAAATGGCGAGTCCGACGAAGTCCTCGGCGCGAAGCTGATTCGGCTGTGACTTCATCCAAAGTATGCGGCGTCGCGAGCGCAGGCGAATGCGCGTGAGCACAATGTCCCTGTGATGGCTTTGCGCAAGGTCGATCTTCGTTGTTGGATCGTGTTCTACGAGCATTTAAAAATCTCAAAGTTCAAAGCTGAATCCACAGGGCCGGCGGCGACTCCACCTGATTGACGCGCACCCGCACGCTGTAGACCTTTCCGGTCGCCAATCCAACCGGCGTCCGAAACGTAATTTTTGTGGAACTGACCACGCGGAACTGCCCGGAACCGGGCGCCCCAGTCACCGCTGTCAATGGATCGGTGTCGAGAAGCAGTTCCGTTTGCCCCGCCGCAAATCCGATGCCGGTCACGGTGTAGAGTCCGCCAGTTGGCTTAATGATGGGAAGTGCCGGTGGCGCCGGAGCGCTCACCTTCGCCGCGACGCTGAAGGGAGTCGGATTGCTCTGGTACGTAATAGCGTCGCCGGGCGCAGTGCTTCCGACCGCGATCTGATACACCCCGGGTTGCGGGGCGTTCGCGGGCAAGGCCCCGACAGTTGTAGGAAGATCAAGCACGACCCGGCTGCCGGTCTGGATCGCGTTGGATGGCGGACCGATGTCCGCTGTTTTCCAAGCCGTGACTTCCTGCTGAGTTTTGTAGTCGGGCGGGAGCGCCAAAAAGACTCGATACGAAGTGCCGGGGTTCGGAGGCGCGCCGCTGTAGTCCGTCCCCTGGTTAAGGCCCGTGCCGTACAAAAAAAATCTTTGTCCCGGAACGACCGTGGCCGGCGAATAGTTCACATCCACGGTCGACGGCGGCGAAGCCGTGTTGTTGGGATCGACGAATGTCAGGCTCGAAGAGGTGCCAAAAAGCTGGCCATTTGAAGCAAGCGGGAACGCGGCAGGTTCGACTGCCACTCCGAAACGCTCGACCTGCTTTGCGGTTACCGGCGGTGCCGGCGGCGTGAGAAAGACGACCGCGACCTTGTACATCAACGACAGCCGAAATGGGACGGTGAGCGCCTGCCAGAAACGCGAGATCGAGTCAACGCTTTCAATTTCCATGGTGAGCGTGAATTCTTCTTGCGTCGAGGTGGGCGGCGATCCGGGAAAAGTGACATTCGTGCGAATAATCGGATTTTGATGAAAACAATTGAGTGCGATGCTGATAGCCTGCTGTTCCTGGGTCGCATTTCCATCAGCCCAGGCCGTGACGAAATAGAAAAGATCCAGCGCAAGCGGCAGTGCGGGAATCATTTGCGCGCGCGGCGCAGGCGGATTCTGTACCGGCGGCTGTTGCGGAGGCGGGTGGACGAAATTCCGATTGTAGCGGTCGGGCTCGATGTGAATGAGGGATAACGTGACCTGGCACTGTCCGTTGGAGTTCAGGCGGGCCGAGTCGGGCGTCAGACCTGAGACGTTGGGGGTGAACTTCGAGCCGACTGACAGCGTCTGCCACAACGGAGCCGTGTTCCAATATGTGTTCAGGGTATTGCAGAGAAGTCCTGTCACGATGGAAAGGTCGAGTACTCCGATGGGTTCAAGTGGCATCCAGCCTCCGTTTCATCCTTGAGTCAGTCCAAACGAAGACGCGAAACCACGAGACATCGTGACTGCAGGCGCGGTAGTGCGCCGCGCGACCTGCCGCTGAGCGAGAACTGGGGGCGGAGCGATGTGAATATCGATTTTGCCTATATGAACTGAATTGCCGCTCGGCGCTGCGTTCAGGATCGGGGTAACAGCTCGACGAGCCTGATACGAAAGAGGTGATACGGCGATTTGTTGTGTAAACTCTCTGCGAAAATCCGGGTTCAGTTTGTCGGTCGAGCGGGGAATCTTGGGCGCCGTCGGACGAGTCGATCGCGCTGGCTGGTGGGTTGTCTCCAGGCTTGTGTTTCGGTCAGTTTTCGCAGGGACAGCAGATGTTATTGCGACCTCCGGCTTTGTGTGCAGCGCGGGCTCAACCCAAATCTCTGGTTGTGAGGAAACTTCGCGTGGCGCTCCTGACGCAGTCGGCGGCGGAGATTGATAATCGGGTTTCTTCCTCTCAAGAATCGAGCTGGGCTCGTTCCTTTGCACTGGCGTGGCGGGTGATATGGTTGGACCTTGAAGTCCAACGTGAACGTCCTGTTCGTGTTCGTCTGGTTGACTGAGATGCGTGGGGGAAAAATCCCCGGTGGTCTTGACCGCCGGTGCGCTTACTTCTCGCAGGTTATTGGCATTCAGATTGTCCGAGTCAGCCGCAGGCGATTTCGCTTCGATAAGAGCGCTCTCTCCAGATGATGTGATGCGAGGGCGCTCCCAGGGAGAACGCCGAGGCGGTTTCAGCGCCGGGATGGACTTTGGCCAACGCCCCGCCAGCGTTGCGAAATAACTCGCCCCTGCCATCGCTAAGCGGCGCTCCTTTGATTCCGCAATGCTTCCGCGTAGAGCGACCGCCGGCTGCTTGGCAAGCCAAGAATGTCAGCTTCGGGCCACTTGTAATAAAACGCCAGCAGATGGACGTCGTCGAATACCAAGGACGCGTGGTCGCGAAGCTCGCGCAGCACGAACGGCCGAACTTCAAAATAAGAGTTCATTTCGCCTTTGCATTCCGGGCATGTACCCTGCAACGTTTTCGAGAGAGCCGGTGCCAGCGTCTCCATGGCCCTCTCGACTCTGCGCCGTACCCGCGCAGAAATCTTGGCAGGCTTCACGCATCGGCGAACAAGCTCCTGCTCGCGATTCGATCCCGAGGACAAGGCGGCAAGATCCTCGCCGGTGGGAAGGCGAAACTTCACATTGTCTCCAACGAATTGATACCAGCCGTTCTCACCGCTTTTCACCACGCCACGAGGTAAGTGTGGATTGAAACTTGCGAGATAAGCACCGATGCCGAACGAAACGTCTGCCCGCGCTCCACAATTTGAAGCACCGCATTTCGTTTCAGCCCGGACCAGATCACCAAGTGTCGCGCGCCGCAACAGCAGCAACAGAGATTCGTGGTCGGTGACGGAAAGGCAGCGCCAATCCGTCTCCGACACGTCGGGGGAACGCACCAGCCGACTGAACAATTGAAGCGCGAGATTCGCGTCGAGGTCGCGGGCTTCCTGCAACAACAAATCTTCTGCTCCTGTGGGTTCCCTGACGAGGATCTGCAAGCCGCTGATTGGGAGCCTGGACATTAGGTCTCAGCGATCTCCGTAAGACTGAGATCGCGCTCCCAGCCTTCGTTTTCGAGTTTGATGTGCTCGATCGCAATCGCGTTTGTGCCCGCGTCGAGATCGGGCAACGCCTGGTATTCCGAGACCCAGCAGCGATGCACGTTGAAGCGCAGCACGACCTGCCGCTCTTCGTTGAGAAAGTCAATCCGCAGTTCCTTACGCAGAGTTTTTAGAGAAGTCGACGGAGCGCCTTTGTCCAGCACTTGCGCCGAATTAGCCCAGTCTTCAAAGTCAGTGTCGTGCGTGATCCCACGTTCGAGCGTGATCGCGTCATACTTGGTTCGGCCCAGCCCTTTGCGGATGATCGCATTACCACCATCCTTGTATTCGATAGGGTCAGACGAACGCTTCAGGCCAGTCACCTTGCTGAGTCCGGCCACCGGTGTCGTGCTGTTCTCCAAATACACCAGAAAGGCGTAGGACTTGTACGGATCAAACCGGGTTGTATTGATGCTGAATGGCTTTCCCATGGGCGCATCCTCCTGTGGCTGCGTCTACGATGTCTGAGTCTGACCCGCAAGCTGCTGAATCTGCACGATGACGAACTCCGCCGGCTTCAAAGGCGCAAACCCTACGAGAATGTTGACCTTCCCGGCGTTGATGTCATCCTGTGTCGTCGTCGTTTTGTCGCAAAGCACCAGGAATGCCTGGCTGGGCGTGTCGCCTTGGAACGCGCCCTGATGGAACAGCGACAGCATGAAGCTCTCGATGGAATTGCGTATCGCGACCCAGAGCGGCTCGTCATTCGGCTCAAAAATGACCCATGTCAGGTTTTGGCGTAGTGTCTGCTCGATAAAAAGCGCCATGCGCCGCACGGGCACGTACCACCACTGCTGCTGGGCCATGTTTTGGGTGACCAGCGTCCGCGCGCCGAATACGATGGTTCCGATTCCGGGGAAGTCGCGGAGGCAATTCACTCCCTCCGGATTCAGCAATCCCTGTCGCGCATCAGTCATACGCCCGGTGTCGACAACACCCGTGGTGGTGGGAATCACCGTCTGATATCCGGCCGGGGCTTTCCAGACTCCTCGATCGTTGTCGGTGGTCGCGTAAACGCCGGCCACGAATCCACTGGGCGGCAGATTGACCGTGTCGCCGGTCAACGGATCGTCCGCTTGCAGATATGGAAAGTACAAAGCACCATTCGTGCTCTTCGGAATCGTTGCCCCCTCCATGTCGTCGCCAATCTTGGGAAGATTCAACAACCCGTAGCCGTCGGCAGAATCCTGAACCGGCGGGTCCATGATCACGAAGGCAAGTTTCCTTTCACAGAAGCTGAGCGCTTCGCCCCAGATTCCGCTGTCAGCCACGCCAGGTACGAGCAACAGATTGAATATCGAGACTTTGTCCAGGGGCGTGTCTTCTTGGAAGACGTTCGTAAAATCGATTTCGGCAAATGTCGTCCAATTCGACTGCACCGTCGAGGCATATTGCAACGGAGCCTGTCCAATCGCCGTGAATGTTTGCGGTAATGCGCCGCCGACAGCAACAGTGATCAGACCTGAAACGCCATTGATGCGCGTCACGATGTAGTTCGGGTCGGTCGTACTCTTTAAATTTACCTTGCGGTAAGTCTCGGCCCGGCTGCCATAGCTGATCAAAAGATCGGCGGTGTCTCCTGTTAAATTCAGGTTGTTGATGGTGATCGTCATCGGAATCAGGTCGATCGGCTCGCGCCCGGTAATCGTGAGCGGACCGATGTCAAGAGTCGGCGGCACGACCAGCCCCTGATTATTTCCGCTTGAGTCGTAATAGCTCGGCTGCAGAGCGGCAATGTAGGCTTGCGATCCGCCGTTCAGGAAGAACTGGTTCACTGCATACGCGACGTGCGATTCAATCACGCCGCTGGTGTAGAGTCCGCCGAAATTGTTTTCGTAATCAGTGAAGCTGAGAATTTCGGTCGCTTGGCCCCAGAGTGCCGAATCGGTCTTGAAAGGATGCGTGTATCCAACGAAAACGGCTATCGAGGTGGGTGCAGCGATGATTGTGTGTGAGTTGCTCTGCAACTCTTCGATGTAAATGCCCGGATAAGTTGGTGTGACCGGCATTTGAGATCCTCCGCTTGCGGATGGCTGCGATCGTTAGTTTTCTGACTACGACGTGAACAGGCTGCCGGTGGCCTTGACTCCCGGGCCGCCGCCGCTGAGTTGCATGGTGGTGTTCGCCGGCAGCGAGTACGCTCCGGTGCCCGGCTTGCTCACAATGATTTCGTATGCAAGGGCCTGTGCCATCGTGTCGAGTTGGGGAAGCGTGATGCCATTCACGGTTTTTGTCCATTGCGCCACCAACGTGAATGTCGGTGGCCCGGGATTAGGAGGGCTCGCCGTATCGGCCGCAACGCTCACCTTCGTCAGAAGGCCGTCGGCCCCGGTTTTTTTCGCCACAAGGGTAAAAGCGAGTGGTGGAGATCCACTGGCGGTCACATCCAGTTCGGCTGGCGAGCCGGTGAGGAAAGTGGGAGACAGATTATTGGGCACGGCGCTAACATCCACAGAGCCATGGACGATCTGCACCAGTCCCGGAGCCGACCCTACTACCGCGCTGCTTCCCGAACCACTGCCCAGCGTGCTTTCGATCGTGGCGGTGGTGAGACCGGGGTAAGTGTCGATCTCAGTGACAGTGAGATTGAAGGGAACGATGGTCGGATCATTCGAGGGAGGAGAAGTGACAACGGGTGTGAGCACGACGCTGACTGTGATGTTGTTGCCACCCGAGCCAGGATCGGCTGCGCGAATCAGCATCGCTGCAATCGGCGATGAGACTGGCCTCGGTTTGATCAGCTTCTGCTTCAGCGCGTAGCTCAATAACGTGCTGGCCGGCGGAACGTTAGTCAGCGGCTGCCAAGCGGGATCGACGTTCACGCTTCCATCCGGGTTGAATGTGAATGCCGTCAGCGGAATCGAAATCTGATGACCGTTCGCATCGGTAAATTCGAAAGGGCCATTGCCCACTGCAAGTGTTGTCGCCATCGACTCACCTTCGATTTCGTAGTTGCACTCACCGTGCCGTTCCGCGATTTCAACTGCTCTTCAGCCGGTAATGCACTTTGTCCGATACCACCCTCTCCAGTTTTCCTGCGTCCGCCAGCCTCTCCAGCACTTTCTCCATCGTGTGCAGGTCTGGGATGCTGTTCTGCGGCAGCCACCATTCCGCGATACCCGAAGCCGTATCCATTGCGCGCGGATGCTGCGCGAAATAGTTCATCACAAACGCAACAATCTTCGGTTCGAGGTCCTCGCTGCCGATTCCCGGTGGTTCGGGCAATGGACACCCCCGGATGCATGCGGGAAAGCAATCGAGTCGCCGCAGGCTGTGCAAAAGTTCGTACCCGAAAAATGGAATTGGATGATGTTCCATTCAGCTTTTCGAAGGGCTGTTGGGTCAACATTCACCCGCTTGTTGCAGCCGCATCCGTGGAAAGTCGCACGAAGCACAGAACGCCGAACGACTTGTCTTCGCGGGGGAAATCAAGCAGGCAGGGTGAGGCATTTTGCACCCAGGAAAACTCGAAGAGATTCTTCCGGCGATCGCTTGTGAGAGGCGCAAAGAGCGCGTTAGTCGGCCGTACGCACCCGGAACGATTTGGGGTCGAGCTGATATTTGCGCAGTAATCGGCCCAGGTCGCGACGTTCTTTGCCCGAAGCGCGAGCCGCCTGGCTGACATTGCCGCGATGTTCCGACATAAGACTAGAGAGATAGTTGCGCTCGAAGATTTCAATCGCCGCGCGCTTCATCGCTCGGAACGAGGCTCCGCAGCCGAAAATGGGAGACGGTGAAGCCGCCGGCCGATGCGGCGAAAGCAGCCCCAGATCGGCGGGTTCGATAGTGCGGTTGCGGCAAAGATGAATGCCACGAAGGATGGAATTCTCCAGCTCTCGTACGTTGCCCGGCCAGTCCCAGGCCATAAGCCCGCCGGCGGCGCTTGCGCTCAATTTCAGCTCCGCTTTTTCTGGAGGCGTGTGCTTTTTCAGGAAGTGTTCGGCCAGCGCCGGCACGTCTTCTTTGCGCGCGCGCAATGGCGGAAGCTCGAGTAAGAATACGCACAGGCGATAATAGAGATCGGCGCGGAAGGCGCGAGCGGACAGCAATTGATCGACAGGCACATTTGTCGCCGCAACGATGCGCACGCTTGCTTCTTTTTCGCGATTGCTTCCGATCGCGCGGTACTTTTTGTCCTGCAATACACGCAGCAGGTCCACTTGCGCTTTTGCGGGAAGTGTGTCCACTTCATCGAGAAACAGCGTGCCTTTTTCCGCCTGCTCGATCAGCCCAGTGCGCCGCGAGTCGGCGCTGGTAAACGCGCCGCGCTCATGCCCGAACAATTCATCCTCGAGCAGTGTCTCCGGCAGCGCCCCGCAATTGACCGCCACAAATGGGCACTCCGCACGAGGGCTCAAATAGTGTACGGCCCGCGCTATTAGTTCTTTACCTGTGCCGGTTTCTCCGACGATCAGCACCGGTGCTTCGCTGCCCGCAACCGCGGGGATCTGTTCGATCATCTGCAGCAGTGCCGGAGCCTTGCCGACGAGTTTGTTCAGGACCTGACTCTTATTGCTTGCCGGGCAGCTTGAATCCATGGCAAATTCCTCAAGACGGATGCGGAGCGAATCGCAATCCTGAGGGCTGAGGGGAGGGCCCCAAGGTCGTCGCCCAATTCTTGTGGCTCGGGGAAGTCGAGAATTTGTCCTGAAGTGGCCCAACTCCCCGCCCTGTTATGTGGGCGGAAATTGCTTGCGGGTTGCACTGTACCTGGCAGTGCAACACACAGATTTAGTGTCGAAAAGTGTACCTTCGAATCGACCTTCGATGCAAGGGGAGGGCCTTCGTTCCGAATGCGTAACAGGGCGAAGGACGAACTGTGTGGAACGCCCTATCTACAAGCCCGGTTCGGAGAGTGCAGGAGAAAATCGAGGAGATGCGGAATTCCGAGTTGTGAAGATCGAAATTTACGAATCTGGAACAAGTGCGGCTTTTTCCACCCGGATCAGCCGTGCTTTGAGTTCGGTCAGGAATTTCCAGATCGTCTGATCGCAAACATCGGCGGCCTGATATTGCTCAAATTCCGACGGATCGCGGCGGGTCGGAACATCCGCTCGACCCCCGGAGATACGTCGCAGGAATTCCTGCCTGGACTTGGTGACGTAGTGATGGACGCGCAGCCAGCGGTGGCTGGGGCGCTTCGTGAATGGTCCCGTCACGGCCTCGCCGGATTCGTCACAGGTGCCGCCGTGGACTTCAAAATGGTGCGGGTCGGGTCCGACTGACACGGCACGATCCAGCCGGACGATACTCTTGATGTGCAAGTTGCAGCCGAAGTTGTCGGCAGGGCGCAAGGTGAATCGCTCAATGACCAATCCCACTTCCTGGCATTCGCGGCCGGAAGCCCCGAAACAAAGCCAGTTCACTCCGACCGCACCCCACTGAGGAGGAACATTTTGTAATGCCTCTTGAATGGTCGCGAAAACCGGCGAAAATAGAAATTCGTCGCAATCGATAAACGCAACCCAACCCGGCTGGCTGCGAGCGCGGTCGAGAAAATGACGGTATGCGTCGAGCTGGCACGGAGACGGGCGAGGCCAATCTGTAAGTTCGACTATGCCCTTTTCGAGATACGGCTGCAATACTTCCTGCCAGCCATCTTCCGAAAGGTTCTGGTAGAGGCAGAACCGCTCGACACCCACCAGGCGGTGAAACTCGATCCACTCCCGCAGATACGGAGCTTCATTCCTGAAGAGAGCGCATATCGATAAGGACATGAATCAGCTCAGCTGAGGAGCGGACGCCAGATCGAACTGAATCTGCTGCACTCGACGATGTAATTCTTCTGCCGAAGGCAAACTCGGCCGCTCCCGCTTATACCAGTCAACAATATCCCGGCGTCCGATCGATTCATATTTCGCCAGCTCGAAATCGAGCATGCCGAAATGGGAGGCGTAAGCCGGGCCAATGACGTGAAAAACTTTCAGACGGCGGCAAAGCAGCCCGCTCATTCCACCGGCCTGAAGAAGTCTCTTCACCGTACATCCGATGGCCTGGTACCGACCGGGTTTGAGCCTGCCGCAATGCGCGACGAGCGGCTGCCTGCGATAGATGGAGAACCATCCGTCGATAGGGCCGTCGTAGAGGCCGAATTCCCGGTTAATTTCCCGGTAATGTTGCAGCGGGGGCCGCGCCCCCGAAGTGTATTCGTCCTGCCACACGTCGGCGGTTAGCATCGCGACCTGGGGAAACTTGTCGAAGATCTCTTGCGCCCGCTCAGCGATAAAGGGAGAAACAAAGACGACATCGTCGTCGATCTGCACCACCATCTCGAACTTGCCCGCGCAAAATAAATAACCATAAGCGGCCATGCCGATGTTCTCAGGCGTTCGTCCGACGATACGGATCGGCGCGCCGGCATTCGTCCGGTCTACAAGAAAAGCCTCGAACTCTTCGTTGAGCACGTTGATCCAAACGAGAATTTCATAAGCGGCAGTCGTCTTTGCGATCAGTTGATCGATGAGCAGCTTGGTGTAAGTCGGCCGATAACACGCGATGCAATAGGAGATCATTGCACTCCTTGTATCGCTTCCGCGTGGAGATGGGGATAGTTGGCCAGCCGGAAGACGAATGTGGCATCGTCAATGTGACGCCAGCGCGTCCCGTTTCGCATAAAGGCTTCGATCACTCTCCAGTCCCAACCAAACTCGTGGAAGGGAATGGTCCCGCCCAGATATTGGGTGAATAGTTCCCGCCGAAAGAGCGGTTGCCCGAGATCGATTCCTCCGGCGCGCGGAGCCGCCGAGCACAGCGTCGCGCGACCGGCATAGAGACAGGAACTGTAAACAAAGCCCAGGTTTGGGTCGTGATCGAGCGCTTCGACCAGTTTGTCGAAGTGATGGGGGACGTACCCGTTATCGTCGGAAAGGAAGCAGACATACTTTCCCCGCGACAATGAAACTCCGGCCGCTGCGGGAGAAATCCCCCAATCATTCTTTCGTTGTTTTAGTCTGGCGAGGGCGCCTCGATCGGATGCGACACTCGAGTTCTCCACAAGGTTGACGATCTGTTCCATGATCGGCCGCGGTGGGGCATCCGCGACAATGATGTGTTCGAAATCGCGGAAGCTTAGTTTGCGTACCGACTGCAGGCAACGCTCCAGGCATTGCACGCGGTCATAAACCGTGGTCACGATGCTTACACGAGGTTGCGCATCGCTGGCCATCACGTGAAGTATCTCGTAGTTGCCGGGGATCGTTTCTCTCGTAGCAACCGCTTCTGGTGTTTGCAGCCGGATATCGCGCAGCCGGGCCGTTCCACCCTTGATCCCCAGGAAAGCGTGACCGCATTCCAGCTTCTGTTCTTTGAATTGGGCCAGCTGCGTGCCATGGCGACGCACTATCACTTCACCATCGAGATAGGAAAGTGACATCCGAAACCATGTCTTCAACGGCAGCGTGAACTGATGAAAGATGTGGCTGTGGCGCGCGAGATAGGCCCGAGAACCGTGGCACATGACGTGATAAGAGTTGCTCAGCTGATTCTTGGCTTCGGCTTGATGGATTTTGGCCACAAAGATCGAATCTGCTTCGAGCTGCAAATCGAATTCAAGAAGCAGGTTTCGCATCGAGGCCTTGCCCACAAGCCCGCGTTCGGAGCCTGGAGCGTGGTCATGTGGTTTTTGCAGAAGAAAATCGCCTTCCGCAGATGGGCGCACGCACTCCGGGTCGACGTCCCAGGCCGCAACCAGTTCTTCAGAGAGCGGTTCCATGCGCACTCGCGGCTCTACCGCTTCGACAACGACCCTGGCGGCGGGCTTCACATGGTCTGCAGTCGGCATCGCGCACTCCGCGGATCCAAGGCAAGTTTTCAGTACGCTGGCCAGGCGCGCTGCGTACGTGTGCGGGGCGAAGCGGCGAATACACGCCCGCCGGACTCGTACGAACTGGTCTTCATCCCGCAAGTAGCGTTCCACGAGTGCTTCCATTTCCTCCATGGTGTGGAAAACCGGCATCTCTGGACACAGTGTGTCGAGTTCCGCCCGATGTTCGCTGATCACCAGTGCGCCGCATCCCATCCCTTCATAGACCCGCGGATTGAGCGAAGTCGCGGGCTCTCCGGCGCGATTGTAATGATGTTTTGTGCGGAACAGGTTCACGACAATACGGGTTGTGCGATAAAGAGAAGCAGTCTCGGACGCCGGTATGTTTGTCGACCGGCAAAGGGCCTGTACCGCGGGATCGCTCCACGGACCGCCAACCACATAGGAAAGAAGCCCGCGCCGCGCCAGGCGCGACAGCGCCTGCTCGCGCTGCGGATTGTGTCCGCCAATAAAACCCAGTGAGCACGTACGCTCCTCACCCGCCAGGTAGAAATGTGCTTTCGGGTCATAACACACCGGTAGGTAGTGGGCATTGGGATGCCGGTGCAAGGTATTGGGATCGTTGACGAAAACTGTACCGAATAGCCGCGAGAAGCGGCTGGTATCGTCGACTTCGTATGGTTCGTCGAGCAGCCATATGGCTGACTTGCGCCGCTCCAGCAGACTAACCCACCGCGTGCTGAATTTTCTGCCGTGCACAACGAACACAAGATCCGGATTGAACCGATCGATTTTTTCCGGGATTTTCGGATCGTCCCAAACGGCCGCATTCCACTCCGCACCCAATTCTTCCGCTGCATGGGCCAGACCATGATGAAACACGTCGCCACAACTCAGAAAATTGTAGTTGACGAAGAAGATCTTGCGTCCGCGCTCGCCACCTGGCGAAAGCGCTTCTTCCATAAACTGTTGCGGAGATTGCTTTGGCAACCCGGTCAAGCGGCTTTCCGCGCTCAGATTGAAAATCTCCACGCCTTGGCGCGAGCAATTGGCGTACAACTGCCGGTACTCCCGGTCGATCTGCGCCACGTCCCCCGCAAGTGAATGTCTTCCTGTGGCAGCGAAGAAATGATTGTCGGTGAAATCGACTCCGATCAATCCAATTCGCCGCGCGCCCATGTGCACAGCAAGACAGAGCGCCAGATAGGGAGAATTACGCGTGTAGGGCAGGGAATTCGGATCGGAGACATGCGCTCCCCCACGTTGTCCCAATCGAAGTTTTACGATGTGTGGGTGCGGAAGCTTGAGATCGAGCTGGGTGAAGATGGCAGAGGCGCGGCTGCGTTCGACATACCGGAAGCGGTCCCCGTTGAATTGTGCCGGGGGATTTAACACCACCAGATAGTCGGGATGAAACAGCCTCCCGACGTCATTGACCCCGATCGTGATGAAACGCTCCGGCGCGATTGCGTGAGAGAGGGAAGAGCCACATCCGCACACCATGAAGCTTTCGCCCGCATGATATCCCCAGAATTCTTTGAGTTCGAGGGGAACGCCGCTGCCACGAGCGGTGGCCTGGATTGAATCGGCAAGATGCATCATTCCCTTGAGCGGTCGACTACCGAGGTTGCGGCAAAAGCTACTTCATCGCCGGAACGTCAACCCATGGGGCTTCTGCTAGCTTTGCAATTCGGATTCCAGAATCTAGCGTGGTGGGAATCCTCGAACCGATCTCCCCCCGGGCGCCAACCGAGCTATATGGACTTTAAAATGCATCTGGCTCGGATATCATGTGACCACCACTATGAGGGAGGACGTCCTATGCCGGAATTTCGGGCCCTCATTATTTCGACCGCACGGTCGCCGCAGACGGAAAAGCTCCTCATTCGCATAAAGGGACGAACGGCGTCGGAACGAGACTCAGCCATTGAACATCCACTTACTGACCACCCTCACACCTACGACTACAGATAAGTACGTCTTGGCCCCATCATCACACTGACGTGTGGCACAGTTTTCTTGGCAAGTGATTGCAGCGTTAAGAGATGGTGAGCGCGGAAGGAATCGAACCTTCAACCTACTGATTAAGAGTCAGTTGCTCTGCCAATTGAGCTACGCGCCCGAACCTTTTGCTTTTATCGACTGGTGGGAAGTCGACCGGGCTGGCTTTTTCGGAACTTTCACCAAACTTTCACCGTTCCCGTTTAATTCGAGTCGGCGCATCGCGTTGGTTACGTCATCAGTGGAGACGATGTGGTAGCGGTCAAACAACTTGTGACCGCTGATTTTCATCGCGACTCGTTCCGGTACGCTTGCGTTCACGAGGTTTCTGACGGCGGACCGACGAAGGTCGTGAACGATCAGCCCTTCATATTTATACCACGCATAGGCTATTCCTTATCGTTCCCGGCGTTGCACGTGCGCTGATTTGGGAGGACGGCGACAAGCCTCACTCTTCGGGGCCCGGACGCCCTACTAGGTCACGGCCTGTTCAGAGCGGATTCCTACTTGGGGGAGGTTGTCGCCTTTCCCACAGTACGCCGCCTGAACCTTGTGTCAAGCGCAATCAAAAAATCTACTCGACGGCTTCCTGTTTTGGAACTAAGACTGCGACTGCACATGACAGTCAAGGGCCATTCCTGCTGGCTTGCGAACAAGACCTCGAAGAGATCTGGCCCAAGCGCAAATTTGATTCGTGTCTGGATGGCAATTGCGGTTTCTAACTCATCCCACAGCTGCATTGACTTGCCCGCAGCGCGGCCCATAACATGATGCTCCAAGGACGGGGCTGTCCGCGTGATTGGTCTAACCATCTCGCACTACCGCATCATCGAGAAGCTCGGCGGTGGGGGAATGGGTGTGGTCTACAAAGCCGAGGATGTGAAGCTCGGCCGCTTTGTCGCGCTAAAGTTTCTCCCCAACAATGTTGCGCGTAGCCCGCAGGCGCTGGAACGATTCCAACGCGAGGCTCGAGCTGCGTCTTTCTTGAACCATCCCAACATCTGCACCGTCTACGAAATCGACGAACAAAATGGCGAATGGTTCATCGCCATGGAGTTTCTTGAAGGGATGACGCTCAAACACCGCATCGCGGGGCGTGCGCTGGAAACGGAAATTCTTCTTCAATTCGCCATCGAGATCGCCGACGCCTTGGACGCTGCTCACTCCGCCGGCATCGTGCATCGCGATATTAAACCCGGCAACATTTTCATCAGCAAGCGAGGGCACGCCAAAATTCTAGATTTTGGATTAGCGAAAGTAACGACCGCGCTCAGCAGCGCCGCGCAGGAAAATGTTACGGCAGACCCAACAGTCACGATGGAAGAGCATCTGACCAGCCCCGGAACTGCAATGGGCACGATCGCCTACATGTCCCCTGAACAGATCCGTGTGAAGGAATTGGACGCCCGGACTGACTTGTTCTCTTTCGGCGCGATGCTGTATGAGATGGCGACTGGGACGTTGCCTTTCCGCGGGGAAAGCACTGGCGTCATCTTTGAGTCCATCCTGAACCGGCTACCCGTGGCGCCGGTGCGACTGAATCCTGACGTTCCCGCTGAACTGGAGCGGATCATCGTCAAGTGTCTGGAGAAAGACCGCAACCTGCGCTACCAGCATGCTTCGGATATTCTCACCGACCTGCAACGGCTGAAGCGTGATACGGAGTCGTCACGGTTGCCGATTCCCACCCAGCCCAAAGCCGCATCCAGTTACGGCACGCGCTCCAAGATGATTATTGCCGTTGTCCTTGCACTAATCGTGATGGCACTGGGAGCTTACTTCTATGTCCGTCGTCCGTCGCGGCTCACGGACAAAGACGTAGTAGTGCTCGCGGACTTCGTAAATTCTACGGGCGACCCAGTCTTTGACGACACACTCAAGCAGGCGCTAAGTGTTGCCCTTCGACAGTCGCCATTCCTGAATGTGCTCTCCGACGACAAGGCCGCGGGAACGCTAAAACTGATGACGCGTCCGCCAAACACAATATTGACTCCTGAAGTGGCCCGGGAAGTTTGCTTGCGCAACGGCAGCAAGGCCTACATCGCGGGCGCCATTGCCAGCCTCGGCACGGAATATGTGCTGGGATTAAAGGCGGTAAGTTGCGAGAGCGGCGAAATTCTGGCGCAGCAACAGATCACTGAGCCTTCCAAGGAGAAAGTTTTGGATGGGCTGGGTCACATCGCCAGCCGATTGCGCGGCGAGATGGGCGAGTCACTGGCCACGGTGCAGAAGTACGACATTCCGCTGGAGCAGGCTACCACTTCATCCCTCGAAGCTCTGCGTCAATACAGTGCCGGACTTCGAGCCGCGAACCAGCAAGGCGATGTCGCTGTAATCCCATTTTGCAAGCGCGCCATCGAACTCGACCCGAACTTCGTCAAAGCCTACGTCTGTCTGGCTACGTCCTATTCCAATCTCGCCGAGTACGGATTAGCCAGCGAGAATATGCAGAAGGCTTACGATCTGCGCGACCGCGCCACTGAACCGGAGCGCTACCACATTGCCGCCAATTATTACATGGACGTTAGCGGCGAATTGGACAAGGCTAATGAGGTTCTCGAACAATGGGCGCACAGTTACACTCGTGATGTCCATCCCTTGGTCGCGCTGGCGCTCAATCACAATTTGGTTGGGCAGTACGACCAGGCGATAACGGAGCTTCAGCAAGCGCTGCGCATCAATCCCAATAATTCTTCCTGCTATCTGAACTTGATAGCCAATTACGCTGCTTTGAACCGCGTACAAGATGCAACCGACAGCTACAATGCCGCCTTAGCGCGCAAGCTGGATCATCCTATTCTTCACGTCAATCGCTACGGCGTGGCTTTTCTCAGTGACGACACTGCAGAGATGCAGCGGCAAATGGCATCGCTCGCCGGCAAGGCGGGACTCGAGGACCTTCTGCTCTCCGTCCAGTCGGACACGGAGGCGTACGCCGGACATTTTCGCAACGCCCGCGAACTCTCGCGGCAAGCGGCCGACTCAGCCCGGCGAAACGATAAAAATGAAGCCGCTGCCGAATGGCTGCTGAACGCAGCCTTACGCGAAGCCGAAGTCGGCGCGTCGCCACAGGCGCGGGCGCAAATTACCGCAGCCAGTTCCCTGGCTCCTTCCCGCGATGTCCGCGTGCTGACAGCTTTGGCGCTCGCCCGTTCCGGAGACGCGGCGCGAGCTCAAACCATGGCCGACGAATTGAGCCGCAGTGCTCCGGCGAACACTCTGGCGAACTGCTACTGGCTGCCCACGATCCGTGCGACCGTGGAGCTAAGCCGCCATCGTCCCGAGAATGCCATCCGTCAGCTACAGTCGGCCTCGCCCTGTGAGCTGGGCGAGCCCAATCCACAGGCGCAGATTGGCGGCACCCTCTATCCTGCCTATGTGCGCGGAGAAGCGTACCTGGCAAATGGAAACGCCCAGCAAGCAGTGGCCGAGTTTCAGAAGTTCATTGACCATAGCGGCGTGGTGCAAAATTTCGTGCTGGGCCCGTTGGCCCGCCTCCAATTGGGCAGAGCGTACTTCGCCACCGGCGATACCGCAAAAGCCAATGTCCAATATCAGAATTTCTTCGCGCGCTGGAAAGACGCCGACCCTGATATCCCCATCCTGAAACAAGCCAAAGCGGAGTACAAAAAGTTGCAGTAATTCCACCGGCATTCCTTCTAAAGAGCACTTCGATTACGGCGCGATTGAAAGCCGCGCCATCGTTGTACGCGCCTCCGTAGCCGGCGATTCTGCATCGCTTCTACGGTCAGGTTCCCATCCTAACGTCGAAAAGCACGACGTTAGGATGGCCTGCCCTCGAATTGCCTCCAAAGGTGATCTTTGAACGCATCTAAAAAGGTTTGACCAGCCACGGGGTGAATAAGACTTTTGGTCCTTTCACATCCGAGCACGCCGAATCCTCGGGCCCTTTTGCGCAACCCCAATAGTTTTCTGTAGCGTCGACCGAGCCTTTGCCGATGTTGTCAACACCGGTTGCCTTACCTAGCAGATTGTTGAGATGCGCAATAACCGTGGCGGGGGTGTTGGCGACGATATCGTAGCCCTCGTGCTCGATCACGTTCTGGGAAATCACAGTGCCCGAGACGGGCGAAACCCCGAACACGTTAATGCCAGTGGATCCCGGAGTGGCAGCATCATCGGTATCGGGACCGTTAAAGGCAATGTAATTCCCTACGATGATGTTGTCATCAAGGTTTTGACCGGGCGTGTGACTATGCATCGCGACACCGGGGAGTCCATTACGGGTCAGGCGATTGTTGATGATCACGTTACCGTGATTCGAGGTCCCGGGGACCGAGTCAAAGATACCGACGCCGGCGCCGGCCCCCTTGACCGCCTTCCCATTTTCCGTGGAAACGTTTCCGTAAATCGTATTGTGGGAGATGCCAAACGGCGTCGAGCCGGTGAACGGCGGGTGGGAGGCAATGGTGATTCCGCAGTCGAGGGTATTTTCCCTCACCAGGTTTCCCGAAATCAAATTGTCGTGAATGGCGGCAGTATCATCGCTGATGAGAATTCCACCGCTGTTTCCCTGCACAGTGTTCTTGTCGACGGTGGAATAGGTAACCCCGATGAGATGCAGACCTTCGCCGCAGTCAAAGGCCTCCGCCGTCTCAAATGGAGGTATGCCGGGGCAAGTGCCCTTTTGGACATTGAGCGCTTTATCGTTGTTCAAGACATAGTTGTTCGAAACCGTGATATCGGAGGAGTCGGTAGCCAGGATGCCTTCAAAATTGGCATTTTCGGCGGTGAAGTTTTGTACAACGACAGCGTGCAGCTTAGCGTTGTCGAGGCCGTCGATGTAGACGGCGTTCGATAGGCCGGTCGCGTCGATGATAGTGTTTGTCGGACTCTCTCCCACCAGGGAAAGTGGTTTACCGATGACCACGTCTTCCGCGTAGGTGCCGGTCGCGACCGTGATGGTGTCGTGCGGCTTGGCCGCGGCTACGGCGTCGTTGATTTTGGAGAAGCAGCCGTGCGTGCCTCCGGGATTCACGCACAAGGTGGCTGCAGCAGCGAATTGGGTCATAGCGACAATCAGGGCCGCGCCCAGCGAAATCAGCGGGACGGCGGAAGAAAGCTTTCTTAGGTAAGACCTGAGTTTGCGATTGCGAATTTTCATAGGGTTCCTCCTTGTTTGCCTAGAATGATACTTCTTTTCGGGTGGGGACTGGCCACTGCGCTGCGGTTAAAACTTCTCTTGATGCCTCACCCAAAAAAGGCTGCCCCACTCGCGACGCATAAATTAGGAGCAGGGTAATCTCTTGTCAGCATTGGTCATCCATCTTTACCCACGTGCACCATCGCCGGCTGGTGCGCCAGTGCGACGATATGCAACAAATTGCAACTTCTGCCCTCATCGCAATTAAATCCATTTAAAGATGGCTAGGCCACCACAGAAATGCTACACTCGCCGCCAAAGCCGCGCTGTTCGCCGCTTCTGCCGACTCAGGAAAAGAAGCGCCCAGACGCGGAGGAACTATGACAGCCATGGATGTTGAAGGAGCAAAACGGTGCCACGCGTCAGGAAATGTATGTCATAGACGGACCATTTTTCGCCTCATTGCAACTAGTTCGCTCAATTCTTGTTCTGGCGCTGCTTGGTTCGGCTTTCACCTACGCCCAAAGCGGCCAGTTTCAACACGTGGTAGTCATATTTCAGGAGAACCGCACTACCGACAATCTGTTTGGAAGCAGCCCCAGCTTCGAGCCGGGCGTTGATATTGCCACTAGTGGACTAAATTCGAAGGGCCAACAGATTCCATTGGGCCCAGTCCCACTGGCGAGCTGCTACGACCTCGGGCATGTTCACTCCCTTTTTTTGAAGCAATACGACGGCGGGAAGATGGATGGAGCCGACAAAGTAAAGGTGCTGATCAATCCTGGATGTCAGGTGCCCGCAAATCCCCAGTTCAAGTATGTGGACAACTCCACCGGGGGAATTCAGCCATATTTCGACCTTGCCACCCAGTACGGGTGGGCAAACCGGATGTTCCAGACAAACCAGGGAGGAAGTTTCCCGGCGCACCAGTTCATCTTCTCTGGAACCTCCGCACCCACTACCGACAGCGATTTATTCGCCGCTGAGGATCCCACCAAGCTCCCAGGCCAGCCCACAGGCTGCCTTGCGGCATCGGGACAAACCGTCACGCTAATCGATCCCACTGGAAAAGAGGGTTACGCGCAGTACCCCTGCTTCGAACATCCGACCCTGAGCGACGTCCTGGAAGGCGCGCAGTCGGGCTCCATTGACTGGCGCTACTACACGCTATCTCCTGGCTCTATCTGGACGGCCCCGAACGCCATTCAACACATCTGTGAACCGCAAATCGTAAACGGACAACTGGTGTGCGCAGGATCAGACTGGACCGCACATGTGGTGATCCCGGAAACCGCAATATTAACCGACGCCAAGAACTGCAACCTTGCTCCGGTAAGCTGGGTGATCCCCGGCGGAGGCGACTCAGACCATGCGGGAAGCAACAAAGGAACCGGGCCGTCGTGGGTCGCGAACATCGTGAACGCGATTGGTCTCGGCACCTGCGGATATTGGCAAAATACCGCTATCTTCATTACCTGGGACGACTGGGGAGGTTGGTACGATCACGTTCCGCCATATGCCATAGGACAACAAAATGGCTGGGGCACAAGCTACGTGTACGGTTTCCGCGTGCCTCTGCTGGTCGTGTCCGCTTATACGCCGGCGGGCTATGTGGATAATTTGAATTATGACTTCGGGAGTATCCTGCGGTTCATCGAGACTGTTTTCGGCCCCCCGGGATCTCCCTTGGGTCCGATTGGTCCGGGAGATTACGCCGACGCTTATGCCAATGATCTTCACACCTTCTTTACCCTGACTACGCCCCGCAAATTTCATAGGATCCGCACGAAATACGATGCCAACTATTTCCTGCAACGCACCACCCCACAGACCGATCCTGACGACGACGTAGACGACGAATGAGTTTCTTGACTCGCGCACTCGCCAGTTGGGGGTAAACGCGGGTTCACAGACCAAGATCGCTCAATCCCGGATGGTCATCTGGGCGACGACCGAGTATCCAGCGATACTTTCGTTCGGCCTCCTTGATGGGCAAATCATTGATGCTCGCCAAACGCACCTCCATCAACCCGTCGTCGCGGAATTCCCAATTCTCGTTGCCATAGGACCGGAACCAATTTCCGGAGTCGTCATGCCATTCGTACGCGAACCGCACCGCGATACGATTGTTGCCGAAGGTCCAAAGCTCTTTGATCAGTCGATACTCCAGTTCGCGTGCCCATTTGCGCGTTAGAAAAGCGACAATTTCTTTCCTTCCATGGATAAATTCTGAACGGTTCCGCCAGTGCGAGTCGGGAGAATAAGCCAGGGAAACCTTTTCTGGATCACGAGAATTCCAGGCGTCTTCCGCGAGGCGAACCTTCTGAGCCGCAGTTTCGCGACTGAATGGTGGCAGTGGCGGGCGCGTTTCCTGATTGCTCATGAGACTTTCCTTGCTCGTGTAAGCGCGAGCATCATCGATCGTGCTCTTTTGCTGTCACCCGCAGACGACATATTTCATAAACAATGTTTGATCCGCTGCCGCACGGGCGAGGGACGCCCGCGCCTACACTAGGGCGCCGCCTCAATGATCGAAACCATGGAGGTGGTGTTCGCCGTGGTATGCAGTCCGCACTCGGTTTTGTTGAATCCGGACCAGCGTCCCGCTCTCGCATCTTCCCCGGGTTGCACACTTCGCGTGCAATGCGTGCAGCCGATGCTGGGATATCCGCGATCATGCAGAGGATTGTAGGGCAGATCGTGGTCATGAATATAGTGCCAGACTTTTTCCGCGGTCCAATCGACGAGCGGATTGATCTTCACTAGATGGAATTTCGCATCCCACTCCACCTTGAGCGCGCCCGCTCGAGCTACAGTCTGTTCACGACGGATGCTGGTTACCCACGCCCGCAATTGCGATAGCTTCTTTCGTAGCGGCTCGACCTTGCGGAGATTGCAGCAAGCATCCGGGTCGCGAGCCCAGAGACCGGGTCCGTGGAGACCTTCCTGATCTTCAGGCGTGAGAGACGATCTGACTCGCTCTACTCTGATGCCGTAGCGCTTTTCAATTCGTTCCATCAAACTGTAGGTTTCAGGAAACAAAAAGTCGGTATCCAGCGTGAAAATACGGAACTCCGGTTGCACCTTGGCGGCGATGTCAATGAGCACCATGCCCTCAGGGCCGAATCCCGAGGCGATTTCGACATATCCCCCGAACGTCACGAACGCCCAACGCAGCAAGTCGTCGGGATTCCACTGCTCAACCAATTGATGGATTCGTTCCACTGCTCCTTTCATGATGCCTGCTCCTCATTTATCTGTCGTGGCTTCTCGCCACCAGCGGCCAGCGCAGGGTGCCCTCGCGACAGCCGGCAAGATGCCGGCGCGGCAAGGGCGCCGCTTCCGACGGTCGAATTGAGCGAAGCCGATGCGGCCGGCCCATACCAGTACGGCAACCCGAGTTCCTGGGATGACAAGCGAGGACCGGCATGCCGCAGAACTTCCCCGATAACCAGCAAAGTCGGTGTGGGGAGGCGGGGAGCGCTTCCCAGGTTCTCTACGTTGGTCGAGAATACTTGTTCTTCGGTGGTCGTAGCCCGCGATATGATCGCGCACGGTGTTTGATCCGCCAGGCCAGCAGACCGGAGTTTGCGGGCAATGTTCGAATAATCGTGCCCCGGCATGTAGATCACAATGGTGGCTTGCAATGACACCAGTGCCCGCCAATTGGTTGGATCGTCCCCGCTGGCCGTATGCCCCGCAAGGAAAACCAAGGCGTGAGAAGACTGGCGATGAGTCAAGGGAATTTGCGCCGTCGATGCGGCCCCGAGAGCGGCGGTGATGCCCGGGACAATTTCAAACTCTGTGTTTGCTTTGCGCAGAGCGGCGATTTCCTCGCCGATGCGCCCGAAGATCAGCGGGTCTCCACCTTTGAGCCGCACCACCTGCAATCCCGCGGCTGCAAGATTGACCATGAGAAAGTTGATCTCTTCCTGGCTGATGTTCTTTTTCCCGCAGCGCTTGCCAACGTTACGAACCTCCGCGTGAGGCGGCGCGAGGCGAAGTATCGATTCACCAACCAATTCGTCGTGCAACACGACATCTGCATGTTTCAGCACGCGAGCGGCTTTGAGGGTTAGTAATTCGGGATCGCCGGGCCCTGCTCCTACCAGATACACCTTGCCGGTCATATAACGTCGCTCCTTCTATTTCTTTTCGATTCGGCAGCGATTGTGGCTTCAAATGCTTCCGAACTGGCCAGCGAATGCAGCAGATCTCGTTTGCGTGTGAGGTCCAGATTGCTTGCCAGAACTCTTCGGCGGGTCTCGCCAAGTTCCGCGACCCACTGCTCGTAGCCAGGCCCGAACTGTTTTTCCAGTCGTTGCCGCAGTCTCTGCGCGAGAGACGGACTCTGTCCCGATGTTGAAATCGCAATCTGCAGATCGCCTCGCTGAACCACAGCTGGATAATAGAAATCACACTGCTCAGGGACATCAACGACGTTGCACAGAATTCGGCGGGACTGCGCTTCGTCATAGATCAGCTGATTTACATCGCGGGAAGATGTGGCCACGACCACGAGGAAAACGTTGTCTAAGTCTGAAGTAACAAAGCTGCGCTCCTCGAGCGTGATTTTGCCGCCACGCGCCCATTCCCGCACGGCTTCGCTGGCCTCGCACGCCACCACCCGAATTTCGGCTCCAGTCGGAAGCAATCCGCGAATCTTAGGCTCACCGACCCGGCCCGCGCCGACGACTAGCACCTCCCGGCCATCCAATTTCACGAACATGGGGAACAAAGTCTTCATGGTCAGCCTTCGATTCCGTGGGGCACGCGACCCGGCGACAGATCGCGGGGCACTGGCTCAACCACTTCTCCAGCCAGAAATGCGCGCAAGTCGGCGTCAGAGTGGCGTGCGAAAAACTGCCGCAGGTTCTCGCCACTGGAACGGTCAATCGAATATCGGCGCAGCAGGCGCTCAATCGCATCCGGGACTTCGGTGGCGAGGCAGCGATAGCCAACTGGCCGGGCAATCGACTGATGCAGCCCAACCGCTCCGCCGAGGCAGAAGTAGTAAGCGTCCTGCATGCGGTCGCCGACTTTCAGTTTCTTGCCTTCGATCCCGATGTCGGCAATCCAGTGCTGGCCGCAGCTGTTGGGGCATCCGGTGACGTGCAGCTTGAGGTGCTGCTCGAAGCCAGGCAGCCGGTCTTCCAATTCTTCGACCAGCCAGCGGGAAAAACTCTTGGTTTCAGTGATCGCGAGTTTGCAGAACTCAGTGCCGCTGCAGGCAACGGCTCCACGAAAGAAAGACGAGCCGCCGACGCGCAGTCCGATCGCGTCCAGCTCTTTCGCGAGCGATTCCGCCTGCAATCCCGGCACGTTCACCACCAGCAGATTTTGCATGTTGGTGGTGCGCAACTCGCCGTGTGCGAACCGATCTGCGAGATCGGCAGCGTTCCGCATTTGGTCTGCCGTGATGCGTCCCCGCAATACCGCGGCTCCCACATAGCAATAGCCAGTTTGTTTCTGGGGATGGATGCCGATGTGGTCGCGATAAAGGTCAGCCGGCGCATGTTCACGTACGGCGGGATCCAAATGAAATCCGATGCGTTGTTCCAATTCTTTCTGGAAGTCGTCAGCCGTCCACCCGTGTTTGAGAAACAGAAATTTGAGCCGCGCGCGCTCGCGGTGCTCGCGCAATTGGGTGGACTCACGAAACAGCTCAGCGATGCCTTTGATGACTGGCTCAACTTGGCTCCAGCGCACAAATGCGTTCAGACGGGCTGCGAGATGGGGCTCCGCCGAGAGGCCACCGCCCACACGCAGCGAAAAACCCGTCTCCGGTTTTCCGTTAAGCGTGCGCGAGATTGCGGTCAGCCCGATGTCATTGATCTCCGGGTAGGGGCACCAGACACGGCAGCCAGTAATCGAGATTTTGAATTTGCGTGGCAAATTGTAAAAATCGGGATTGCCAGCGAGCATCTGCGTAACAGCCAGCGCGAGCGGGGAGGCATCGCAAATTTCGTCGGCATCCACACCCGCGACCGGGCAGCCGGTCACGTTTCGCGTAACGTCGCCGCAAGCGCCCAGGGTGTTCAGGCCGCATTCCCATAGTGCTTCCAGAACCTCGGGAAGCGCTTCGATCGTTATCCAGTGCAGTTGGATGTTCTGTCGCACAGTGAGGTCAGCAATCCCGCGAGCGTGGCGCTGGGTTAAATCAGCGATGGTACGCAGTTGCGAGGAACTCAGAATGCCGTTGGGGATGCGGATGCGAAGCATGAAGCAGGGCAAAGCTTTGCCCTCGCCGCCTTTTCCACCGACCACGCCAGATCCATCCCCCTGCGTGTAAACGCCCCACCAGCGGAAATAAGTGCCCAGCCATTCCGCTGGGATGGAATCAAATCCCGTGTGCGCGAAGCCGCGAATCTCATCGAGTGCCTCCCACGGATTTTTCTCCCGCTTCAGGCGCTCGACCCGTTGGGCTTTCGTCTCTTTAATCGTTTCTGTTTGTGCCATAAAAAGAAAAACCCACCGCCAGCTTTCTGCTGGCGGTGGGTTGGATAAGTGCTGTTACTAAAAACTTTCTAAGTCAGCAACCTCCCGGCGCCAGAAGACACGACTGCGCAACAACAAGTACAACAGCACATGCAGTCGAAGCTCTTCTGGTACTGGTTAGACATTATGTCGTCGATTCTAGGGCGCGTTCACGCTATCTGTCAAACGCACTTGTAGCAAGAGATGCTGCCATCCGGCCTTACGATGCAAAGGTATTTAAAAAAGTTACAAACCTGTGATGATGCTCGCCGGAGAGAGGCACCAACACCGCACATTTGTCCTCCCGGTTTATTACTGCACTACCACCTGACCGGTCATCTTCGGGAGGATCGAGCTGTAGTAGTACGGATACTCGTTGTTAAGGTCTTGCAAACTCTGGTTTCGCATGCGCCGTGGCCTTCCGAAACTGCTTGGCAAGCCCTCTACGTTTGGACTAAGCTGTGCAACTTGGAAAAAGGCCTGTGTCCGTGACTCTCCTTTGCCACCTATGATTTCGAATTCAGGAGGAATTGCAAATGAAGATTCTAGCGCACGTTCTCTGCGCAGTGCTTTTGTGCGTGGGCGCAATTGCCCAAGGACATGACTCCCATGCTCAGACCCAGCCTGTAACCCTCGTGTCCGGATTGGGGAACCTTCATCACCCGGTCTCTACCAATAATGCCCAGGCGCAACAATTTTTCGACCAAGGGCTACGTTTCATTTTCGCCTTCAATCACGATGAAGCGGCACGTTCGTTTCAACATGCGGCAGAGTTGGATCCGAAGTTGGCCATGGCATACTGGGGCGTTGCCGAGGCAGTGGGGCCGAACTACAACGATCCTGCCGATCCTGCCCGATACAAGCAGGCGCACGCGGCGGTGCAGAAGGCAATCGATCTTTCCACGGCTGCTTCGTCCAGCGATCAGGCTTACATTCGAGCACTGGCCAAGCGCTTTCCTGCCGACCCAAATTCAGATCTGAGAAAAGCGGCGGAAAACTATCGGGACGCAATGCGGCAGTTAGTGGCGGAATTTCCCGATGACCTCGATGCCGCCACGCTTTTTGCCGAGGCGGGAATGAATTTGCATCCCTGGGGACTGTGGCATATTGACGGCACTCCGGAGGCTGGCACGGACGAAATCGTGTCCACACTGGAATCGGTGATCAAGCGCGATCCCGATCACCTCGGCGCGGTCCACTATTACATCCATGCTGTCGAGGCTTCACCTACTCCCGAGCGTGCACTTGGCGGGAGCGAACAGGTTGGCTGCGCTGGCGCCTGGCGCGGGACATATTGTGCACATGCCCGCGCACGTCTACATTCGCACCGGCGACTATGAAGCTGCCGTGCAAACCAACGAACAGGCTGCAGCGGTAGACCGGGCTTACATTCAGGCAACCGGAGCGCAAGGTATTTATCCGATGATGTATTACAGCCACAATCTTCACTTTATCGCTATGTGCGCGGCGATGAACGGCAATTACCAGGAGTCGAAGAAGAATGCGGAGTTATTGCTGGCCAACGTGGCCCCGCATGTAAAGGAGGTGCCGCCGCTGGAAGGTTTCACCACCATCCCGACCGCAGTGGAAGTTCGCTTCCACCACTGGGATGAAATTCTGAAGATGCCGCAACCTGATCCCGCCATGAAAACGACCACGATTTTCTGGCACTTCGCGCGCGGCATGGCTTTGGCCAGCACGGGAAAGGTGAGTGATGCGGAGGCAGAATACAAAATTGTATCTGATGCGGAAGCGGCAACGCCGCCCGATCTTATATTCCAGATGCCGGTGAATAACAAGACTAAGGACGTTCTTCAGATCGCCAGGAATGTGCTGGGCGCACAGCTGGCTATGGCGAGGAAAGACAATCAGAGTGCAATCGTGATGCTGCGCCAGGCCGTCGCCGTTCAGGACGCGCTGAAATATGGCGAACCGGCAGACTGGTTTTTCCCGGTCCGCGAATCGCTAGGCGCAGCGCTTCTGGTTAACGGAGACGCGGCTGGGGCTGAACAGGTCTTCCGCGCCGACTTGGAGCGGAACCCGCGAAATCCGCGCTCCTTATGGGGATTGCATCAGGTCCTACTACAGCAGAAGCGCGACTATGACGCAGAATTTGTCCAGAAGCAGTTCGAGGCTTCGTGGAAGGGCGGCAGCCAGACACTGAAGCTTGACGATTTGGTCTAGCCGCGGAATACAGGAGCGGGGCGCCCGCTGGACGGCCCCGCCCCGAGATAGGTTACTTCTAGCGAACATTATATTTTTCAAATACTTACCGCGGTTACCACGGTGGTTCAACGCTCCTTTGGTAAGTTGCTGCGGCTACCGCCGCCCCCTATAATCATTGCACTCTGGTTATTGCATTCTCCTTCAGGTTGCGGGTGGACAGGCGCGGCGATGTTGTGTTCGCGTTGTGATCGTGGGTTGTGAATTTGCGTCACCCGGCTATGCGAAAAAACCTGCAACTCGCCTTGATGGCAAGTCTCGTAATCGCGACCTTCCTTTCACTCGCCACGCCATATTTGCAGGCGGAAGCCGCTTCTGGGGCGGCGCATGCCGTCATCACGAGCAGCACTGACGACAGTGGCCGCAAAGTCTACGTCAATGAATCGTTTCCGGTGACTAACAGCAAACGCTCCGAGGCTCCCACGCGGAATTCGTTGGCCTTCTGGAGCGCGACGGAACATCGCTGGAAAGCGGTGCCTTCCGCTAACATCCGCGCAGCCCGTTCGGCGGCTGCGGAGGTCAACCAGACAAACTTCGCTCCGGGAAAGACGTTTTCGCAACAGGACATTGATGGCGCAATTGACGAAGCCGCCTCGCGGCACAATGTCGACCCCAATCTGGTGCGAGCTGTCATCAAAGGTGGAGTCAAATTTCAATCCCAATGCGGTTTCCCGCAAGGGTGCGATGGGCCTGATGCAGCTGATGCCGCAAACCGCGCGCCAATTGAAGGTCCAAAATCCGTTTGATCCGCAACAAAATGTCGACGCCGGGGTTCGTCATTTAAAGCAGCTGATGGAGAGCTACGGAGGCGACGTAAAACTGACTCTCGCCGCCTATAACGCGGGTCAGGGAGCGGTGGCTCGCAGCGCCGGTGTGCCTCATTTTGCCGAGACCCGCAACTACGTCAAGCGGATCACGCAACTGTACTACGGAGGATCGGACCCAGGTTCTCACTTTCTGGATAGCCCCATGCATGATCCAATTCATGTGGAGAGGGACGCCCGGGGCGTGCTTCACATCAGCAATACAGAATAAGAGCGAGCGGTTTATTGGCGAGCCAACTCCCAGATATCCCAGGGATTCGTTTTTGATTTTGCAGTAGCGATTTACGGGCCGTTCAATTGAAGAATCGAATTCAACGCGTGCTGCGCTGGAGTGCGGCTGTGTTCGCGCTGTTGCTGCCTGCGCTCGCTGTCCACGCGCGCGTCCACAGGTCAGGCGCCTGGGCCGATTCGCAATTTGCCGCTGCGCAACGCATGCAGGAGGCATTAGAGGGTCAGCCCATCGACAAGCGGACGCGGCTTGATTATGAACGCGTAATCAATGCCTATCGCCGAATTTACTTCGGAGCACCCACTTCCGGCCGCGCCGATCCCAGCGTAGTTGCCGCCGCCCAGATGACTGAAGAATTGGGACGGCGGTTCGACGATTCCGATGCCTTGCGATCGGCTATTCAGCAATATGAATTTCTTCGCCGCGAATATCCTGGCAGCAAGTTCCGCTTCGACGCTCTGTTCAGGATTGGCGAGATTTACAAAGACGATCTTCACGACAAGAAAAACGCCGATGCGACTTTCGAAGAATTTGTGCGACGTTATCCGCACAACCAATTCGCCGACGCGGCCCGGCAGGCGCTCGCCGAACTTGCCCAGCCACAGCCCAGCCGCCGGGCACAGAAAGATATAAAAGCTGCTGACAAAGATTCGAAAGCACCGAAGTCACTGCGGGACGCAGATTCGGATTCGGGCATCGAAGTTGCGCAAAATAAATCCGTCAACCAAACCCAAGCGGTGGAATCCGCGACCGGAAAACCTTCGCGAGTCATCGGAATTCGTCACTGGTCAACCCCAGATTACACGCGGGTGGCGATTGATCTTGAGCAGGGCGTGAAGTTCGAGTCGCAACGGATAGAATCGCCCGATCGCATCTTCTTTGACCTGCTTAATACTGATCTGGATCCCAAGCTGGCCGGCAGAACTTTCGATGTAGGCGACGGTCTGTTAAAAGACATTCGCACCGCGCAGTTCAAAGCCGGACGGGCTCGAGTGGTGCTCGATCTCGATGAACTTTCGGAGTTCGACGCGTCGCTGCTCGACAATCCGCCGCGGCTTATTATCGATATTCATAACCAGCCGCTCACCGCTTTAACTGCAATGAAAGCAAGATCAACTGCAGATGACGAACATTCTGCAGAGAACGGTGTTCCAGATTCAATTAGCGGAGAGGCTTTATCAGCGGAGAAAGTTTCCATTGAAAAATCTGCCCGCCGCAACTCGGTCGTGATCAGCAACGGCGTTAAGAAGACCATTGTTGACGCCGATGATAACGGCGCGGAGCAACCGGAACCGCTCGCGCAGGAGAGTAAAAAACCGGCTAAGCTTGACGCTGTCGATCTCAGAAAGATCAAGCCCGCAAGCATCGACACAGTTTCTAGTCCGCCTCCCGAACGCGCCAAGGGCAGCAGCAAAAGCAAACGCAAATCTGCAGCCGCCGGCTTCGACATGCGTGAAGCCCAGCCGACTGCCAG
The DNA here is from genome assembly GCA_963716405.1 of uncultured Acidobacteriota bacterium. GTDB lineage: Bacteria > Acidobacteriota > Terriglobia > Terriglobales > Acidobacteriaceae > JABDBE01. Next base: position 354,919 of record CAVQTI010000004.1, read on the forward strand.
CGGAGACCGTTCGCTGATTCGCGCGCTCGGATTGAAGATTGGGAAAATCGTAATCGATCCCGGCCACGGAGGCCACGACACCGGCACCATCGGCCCCACTGGCTTGGAGGAAAAAGATCTGGTGCTCGACGTCAGCCGCCGCCTGGGCAAACTGCTACAGACGCGGCTGGGCGCCGAAGTCATCTACACACGCAAAGACGACACTTTCATACCGCTCGAGACTCGAACTGCAATTGCGAATCAGGAGTCCGCTGATCTCTTTGTTTCCGTGCACGCTAATTCAAGCCACGATCCCGATGCTCGTGGTGTGGAAACCTACTACTTGAATTTCACTTCGTCTCGCGAAGCGCTCGAAGTTGCGGCCCGGGAAAATGCGGTCTCAGAAAAATCCATTCACGAGTTGCAGGATCTGGTGAAAAAAATCGCGTTGAAGGAAAAAATCGAAGAGTCGCAGGAGTTCGCCGCCGACGTCCAGCGCTCCCTGCACACCGGTCTGGCGGCGAAGAGTCCCGGCCAACGCGACCGCGGCGTGAAGAAGGCTCCATTCATCGTGCTCATCGGAGCCAACATGCCGTCGATCCTCGCCGAAATTTCTTTCCTCAGCAATCCCGGCGACGAACATCGCCTGGAAACTGCCGACTACCGCCAGAAGATTGCCGAATCGCTCTACCGCGGCATCGCCAAATATGTCAGCGGCCTGAGCGGAGTCAAAGTCGCCAGCAAAATCGACAAAGGCGAGGGACAGTAGCGCGCGGTTCGAGTGCGCTCCCATCGGCTGCTGTCATCCTGAGCAAAGCGAAGGATCCATGCAGTTCGTTTGCACAAGCGAGTACACAGATCCTTCGCTGCGCTCAGGATGACAAGTTGTTTTTCGACCGTAGCAGCGGCCTGCTACTAGCGCGGTGCAAATTGGACTTTTACCGTCTTGATTTCATAAGGCTTGGTGTGCACCGTGACAGAATCATTGTGCACCGCAAGCTCGCCGATCGGTTTCTCCATCAGATCGGTTTCTGACGCCGATTGCGCTCCAGCCGGAAGATGAAGTTTCACATCCGATTCCTTCCCGGCCCACTCGTAGAAGCGCAGGATGAGCGAGTCATCGTCCTCGGATTTCTTGATCGCGGTCAGCACCACGTTGTCGGGCTCAACTCCCACGAAAGAATGTTCGCTCGGAAGCGCACCCTCATGTTTGTGCGGTTGCACAGCGATCATTTTGTAATTCAGCTCGTAACCGCGCCGGACGGTCTGCGCGTCTCGCCAACTTCCAGCGTGCGGATACAAAGAGTAAGTGAATTCGTGATGGCCTTCGTCCGCATGCGGGTCGGGCCATTCCGGCGAGCGCAGCAGCGACAGACGCAGCACATTGCCTTTCACATCGTATCCGTACTTGCTGTCGTTAAGCAGGCTGAAGCCGTGTTTGGCGTCAGACAGATCAGCCCAGCGCTGCGCCGGAACTTCGAATTTGGCCTGTTCGGCCGGAGTGTTGCGAGTGGTCGGACGTTCTATCGAGCCGTAGGGAATTTCAAACGTAGCCTTGTCACTGTGCGCGCTCAGAGGGAAAGCAACTTTCAGCAAAATATGTTTCTCCTGCCAGTCCACCTGCATCTTAACGTCGACCCGCGGCACGCCAGCGTACATGGTGATGTCTTGCACGAAGGTTGAATTCTGGAAATGCTTCTTGACGCGGATCACGGCGCGCAACGGTCCTCCCTCGACCAGTTTCACTTCGTCGGCTTTATCCAAATCCCAATGTTGCTTCTCGAAATCGGCGTCGATGTTCCACGCGTCCCATTTTTGCGGTTTGTCGTAGAAAGCCTGCAAGAGATTTCCGCAGGCAAAGGTCTTGGGCCTCCGTATCGGTTTCGGCGGGAGCAAGCGCTTCGGTTTGATTTCGCAGATCGAACAAGGCTGGTGATGCAGCCGGTTTGCGGATCGACTTTGACGCGAACGTACCCATTCTCCATCGTACTGGCAGAGGCTCGGACAGCTTGGCGATTAGGCGTCCGTTGTATACGTGACATATAGATTTCTGCGGCTGAACGCACAAAATAGGTCTTGTAGCCGAGTGCAGGGGTGGCCGCAAGGATGAGGAGACGCGCCCGGTTCGTTGCTGAGTCCATTGCGAGCAGTTGCGACTCAACTCGGTGGCCCGCCGCGTCGACTACTTCGATCTGTTTAGCCGGATCCGGGAAGCTGGACTTCGATCTCGATCACTTCCGTTCGCGGCCACGAGAGAGAATTGAAGACCACAACCGGCACACCGTCCCCTTGGGTATTGATGTGAGCCACAATCTCGTCGAGCGCCCCGTCCGTAATCTCATTCGCCGAGCGGGCAACATCTTCCAAATTTCGCTTGGCGTCGAGGTAGTTGACTGCGATGCCTGAGCCGGGCATCACGTCGTGAAAATGATCGAACAATAAATTCTTCCAAGCCAATTGAAATTGATCTTGCGCGTAGGGCCGGCCAAGGAGTGCAGCCAATGACGCATATTTCTCCGCATCCAGCATCAGTTCTTCATCGCGCCGGATTCGCTGTTTCGTGTCCGCCTGCGAGGTGTACACGCCCCGGTGGTACTCGAAATAAAGCTCATCGTTCCAAGTCGGCACTTTAAGATTTGGAAGCTCCTGCTTCAGGTCGGCAAAGAAATCCTTGGCGGTGCTGAAGTCGATCTTGGGAAAAACTGTGTTCGGATCGCGCAGGCGATTCGCCTGATCAAGCATGGTGCGCGTCGGTCCGCCGCCGTGATCGCCGATTCCGTACAAGTAAAGCATCTGCGGCGAATCGTTGAATTTGCTTCCGTAAATCGACGGAGCGTAGAACGCCAGATCCTTCGTCATCTGCTCGGCTTCGAATTGATTGGCATATTCGTGCGGAAAATATGTCAGCAATCGGCTTCCGTCGGGAGCTTCCCACCAAAACAATCGGTAGGGAAATTTCGTGTAGTCGGTGGCCCACAGCAGCTTGCTGGTCACGAAATAATCGATGCCAGACTTCTTGTAGATTTGCGGAAGCTGCCAGTTGTATCCAAAGGAATCCGGATTCCAGCCGATCTTGATGTCGGCGCCAAAGTTTTTCTGAAAATATCTTTTGCCGACCAGAATCTGGCGCACCAGCGACTCACCGTCCGGCATATTCAGATCAGGCTCGACCCACATGCCGCCGATAACCTCCCAACGACCCTCTTTCACGCGCTGTTTGATCTGCTCGAACATGTCCGGATATTTTTCCTGCATCCATTCATAAGTTCGCGCCGAGGACATGGTGAACTTGAAATCCGGATACTCACGCATCAAATCGAGAACACTCTGAAACGTGTTGCGCACCACTTCGACCGTCTCCGTCCACGGCCATAGCCATGCCATATCAATATGCGAGTTGCCGACCGCACGAACGGTGAATTGTTTCAGCCATGGATTCAACGCTTGCAATTGGCTCTGCGCTCGGCGCAGTGACGCATCGAAGCCAGCTTGGTCATTCTTATCGAGCGGTGAAAAATCGATTGCTTTGACTGCGGCATCAAGTTGCTGCTGTCGTTCCGCGCGTCCTTCTTCATAGGCCGCAATCATTGGCGTGCCGCGAGAATTTCCGTTCGCAGCATCGCTGGGTCTGGGCGGCCGACTGGCTCAATCGTCAATTGGGCGTGATGAAATAATGTCTCCACCTCGGGCGCGTCGATTCGCACCGCAATCAGAAATTTCTGTCCCGGCTGCGCGTTCTCGGTGAGTGGGATCGGCTGCTGCATGTCGTCATCTCCTCGCGACACCAGCGAGCCGTTGGAAAATACCGCGATCGTGACGGGGCCTTTGTTATTCCAATTGAAGTCGAACCTCATATCCAACTTGGCGCGCGCGCCCTGTACTGAATAACCGTTGATCTTTTCGGGAATCTCGATCCAGCGGCGCAGCACGCGAGGCCCGGTCGACCACTTGTCCCCGAGTCGCACTGTTTCCCAGCCTGAATCATCGACCGATTGGTCCTCCGGATGCGGTAGGTCAGCATGAAATCGCCAATCGGGCAGGGGCAGGCTGGTCAGAGATTCCAGACGATCCAGGGTTGTCTTGTACGGATCGCTCGTATTCGTAGCTTGTTGAGCAGAGATTGACGTGACTGCGAGTGCGAGAAGCGCACACACGATCCATCGCTTCACGTGCATTCCTCCTTCATGGATTGGGCGTATAGCGAATGAATAGGGTACTCGTGTTGGCTGCGTCTTGCCAGGGAGGTGAACGCGCGCTGCTCGGATGACAGGCTAAAATTAGCCGCCCGCAATTGCGCCGATAATGATGAGGGGCTCCGCACCCGACACGACAGCGACGGGCAGCGGCGTCTCAGGCGGCTCGTGCGAGAGATCTTCCTCGCAGGCAAAGAATCGCAGGAATGGCCGACGCTGAAGTGTGACGTGATCGCGAATCGTCCCACGCAGCATCGGGTATGCAGCCTCCAGCGCGTCAAGGGCAGAACGAAGCGTGGCCGGACCCTCGATCTCGATCGACACCTCAGCACCGACGTGCGCTAGCGTTCGCAAATGTTGCGGAAGCATGACCCGGATCGTCATTGTTGACCGCGCTCCTTCCTGCTCAGACGCTCGGAGAGATTCCTGCGATGCGTTTTGCCTGGATCCATTCGTTTTGCAAGTCTAACTCGGAAATCCATTTTTCCAGATAAGCCCGATAGGGCCATCGCAACCTCAGTACTGTCGCCGCATCCTCAATCTGTCGCTGCGATTGCGCCAGCTTTGACCATTCCGCTTTCGCGATGACAACGTCTTCGGCGCTAGCCACGAAAAGAGGAAGGCCCTGCACGGTAACCAATTGGCGACGGTCGAATTCCTGCAGGCTGAAGGCACGCGATTTGCGAATGATCAAATCGATCTTCCAACCTGTCGCTAAATCAATTACGTTGAACAAGGACTGCCGTTTGTGGGCCTCCAGCGCGGCGTCCAGGTCTGCGTAATATTCGGCGCTCGGCAGGGATCGAACGAATGTCGGCAACTGCGATGGATTGGCCGCGATTACCATGTCGATATTCAAGGTTGAGCGCGGTGCGCCGTGGTGCGCGCTGGCGAACGAGCCGGTCAGCATGTATGCGACGCCGGCGTGGTCGAAGGCTGTGGTGATTCTTCGCAGAACTTCCGATGCGCTCATGGAACCCAGGAGGGAAGTGGCGCTGGGAAGAAAGCCAGCCGCAGCAGTTCTCGCGCGATGCGTGCTTCTGGCCACTCGGGATGCTCACGTCGAATCCCCTCCCTCGCAAGTTCCCGCGCGAACAAGCTCATCTCAAACGCTAGCAGGAGCCGCTGTTCTCCCGACATTGTCCGCAGAATTTCGAGCTGGACAGCCTGCGCCGCAGGGCTGGTGTCGGTGTGGGCCATGCGTGAATGTTAGCACGTCGTCCGCTAGACGCCGCTCGTCAAAAGTCATCGAAACGGATTGCGAATCGTCAGTTGCCGATTGATTATCTGCCCATCCTGCAAATCTTCGGAATAGAGCGTCTTGCACCCAGCCTCCAGAGCGGCGGAAGCTACCAGCGCATCGTAGATGCCATAACCATACCTTTCCGCAATGGCCAGTGCTACTTTGTGCATCCCCAGCGAGATTGGAACTGGGTCAGGGCACAAAATGCAAATAAGGTCCAAAAAATCTTTCACTTCTTTCCATGGCATACCCAGCTTCCGACGCGCCACCGAAACAAACTCGTTCAACGATTGAACGCTTACCATGCTGCCGTTTGCCAGCAGGGCCTCGGCTTTGGACGCGCGAGGATCGTTCTTCGCCACCGCATATATCAATACGTTGGTGTCGAGAAAATGTTTAGCGGGCATTCGCCTCTGCCCGGTCGAATACGAACCCCGCCGGCAAAGGACGGCGTAGCCGGCGTAAGCGTTCGAGAGCCCGCTGTCGGGCAGGGTCACGGCGCACTTCAAATTCTCGCGTGCTGGCGATCCTGATTTCGATCTGGTCGCCCTCTTTCAAATTGAGAGCTTCCACAACTTCCGACGGTAGGCGCACCGCGAGACTGTTGCCCCATCTGGAAACTTGCATATCGCCTCCGACACCGAAATGATCTACATTGTCATTGTATATCTTTCGCCGAAAGAGAGGCAATCACGTAATAGCGGCGCCTTACGCCAGTGTTTGCACCTCGACCGACAGCACCGCCGGAAGATCGCGAACAATCGGATTCCAGCTGTCTCCCGCGTCGGCCGATGCGTACACCTGCCCGCCGGTGGTGCCGAAATAAATGCCGCACTTGTCGAGCGAGTCGACCGCCATGGCATCGCGCAGAACGTTGACGTAACAGTCTTTTTGCGGCAGACCCTTGGTCAGCGCCTCCCACTCGTTTCCGCCGCTGCGGCTGCGGTAGACGCGCAGTTTGCCTTCGTGGACGTAATGCTCCGAGTCGCTTTTGATGGGGACAACGTAAATCGTTTCCGGTTCGTGCGCGTGCACATCGATCGCGAAGCCGAAGTCGGTCGGCAGATTTCCGCTGACCTCTTGCCACAAGTCGCCGGCATTGTCGCTGCGCATCACGTCCCAGTGCTTCTGCATGAACAGCACGCCCGGCCGCTTCGGATTCATCGCGACATGGTGAACACAGTGTCCAATTTCGGCGTTGGGATCGGGGATGTATTGCGAACGCAGCCCTTGATTGATCGGCTTCCAGGTGTTGCCGCCGTCGTCGGTGCGAAACGCACCCGCGGCTGAAATCGCGATGAACATGCGCTGCGGATTGCTCGGATCCAGAATGATGGTGTGCAGACACAGGCCGCCCGCGCCCGGCTGCCACTTCGGCCCGGTGCCGTGGCCGCGCAGTCCAGAGAGTTCCTTCCAGTTCTGTCCGCCATCGGTTGAGCGAAACAGCGCGGCGTCTTCTACTCCGGCGTAAACCGTATCCGGCTCGGTCAACGACGGCTCCAGATGCCAGACGCGCTTGAATTCCCAGGGATGCTGCGTGCCGTCGTACCACTGATGCGTGGTGAGCGGCTTACCGCTTTCGGAGGCGTCGTAGGCGAACTTGTTGCTCTCACTCTTTGGCGGACCGGGCTGCGGGCGCTTGACCCGCGGGCGTTCCCGGCTGATGCCAGGTTTTGCCTCCGTCGTCGGAGCGCTGAATGATTTGTCCAAACCAGCCGCTGGTTTGCGAGGCATAGATACGGTTCGGATCGACGGTCGATCCTTTCATGTGATAAATCTCCCAGCCCGCAAAATGCGGACCGCTTACCTCCCACTTTTCGCGCTTGCCGTCCGACGTCAGAACGAACGCGCCTTTGTGTGTGCCAACCAGAACTCGCACTTTGCTCATGCTTCACTTCTCCTTTATTTATTCATTCACCGCGATAAGCTCGCTGCAAGCCTTCGACGTCAATTTTTTTCATTTGCAGCATGGCTTTGAAAACTCTTTGCGATTTTGCCGGATCTTTGTCGCTCATGAGTTCCATCAATTGCTTCGGAATAATTTGCCACGACACGCCGAATTTATCTTGCAGCCAACCGCATTGCACTTCTTTTCCGCCGGCCGAGAGCTTGTTCCACAACTCGTCAACTTCTGCCTGCGTCTCGCAGTTCACAAAGAACGATATGGCCGGTGTAAAAGTGTAATGCGGACCTCCGTTCAACGCTATGAATTGTTGCCCTTCGAGCTCGAAAGTTACCGTCATTGCGGATCCTTTCGGCCTAGGGCCCGCATCTCCGTAGCGGGCAACGTTCAGAATTTTCGAATTTTTGAAAATCGAAGTATAAAAGTTTGCTGCCTCTTCCGCATTACTGTCAAACCACAGGAATGGAGTTATTTTTTGCATATGTTTATCCGTTTATAAATGCGAGCCTGTGCCACCGAGAGCGGACGTCACGGTGCAGCCGTTCCGTCTGACCACTTGCCGACTGGAATCAAGAACACCGTGAGCCGATCCTCAGGGTCCTTAGTTTCTAGAATTGGGGAGTCCGGCAAATCTGCGCCCCAAGTTGCAGGGTCCGTTCCTGGCATGAAAAACATCAGGTGAGGATGCCACTGCCCGGCGCTATCATTCAAGTATTGTTGCTTTGACATCATGTAGCACATCGCGCCAGACTCGATGCGTGGCAATTCCTTGCTGTCGAGGGCGGCTTTGATGCTCTCGAACATTTGAGCTTTGGATTGTCCCGCCAATATCAACTCGGTCTTTTTGATAACGATGGGAAGGTACGATCGCGCGGCCGGGGGATTGAAGCAGATGGGAGCACGGAGTTTCGGATTCCAAAAGACCGGATCATCGATTCCGGCGGTCCATGATCGTTGCACCACGCAAACGAAACCGTTCTCGCCTTTGGCGGCGGTTTCGTAGCCATGCTGTCCGAGAACTAAAACCGCGGCATCGTGTGAAATAGAATCCGGAGCTGCACTGCGGGCCAAAGCCATCTCGGCGTTGCGATCCGTTATCAGATATTGGCCGAGCGGAGCCATGGTGGGATAGGGTGTCTTCGAATCCTGCGCTTGCCCACAGGCAGCAAGAATGACAACCAGCGCGAAAACTCCCGATATTATTTTCATCTTTGAGCTCATTGTCGCTCCTGAAAAACGGGATTCGAAGTGCGGGCCTAGGCCACAATCGCGATTTGTGGCCCAGGCTCGACTAATGCATCAGCCTCTAGGCTGCTTTTGAAACCTGCGTTCGCATCTGTTGCATAAACTGACGCATGGCGGCAACATTTCCAGGATTGCGGGCTTCGATCCAGGTTTCGTAGCGCTGTGCAGCTTTCTCCAGGTGGCCGAGGAATTGTTTGTTCTTGAACATTTCCCGACCCTTGGGGATGATCGGCTTGACACGCTCCCAGACTCCGAAGAATTCACCGGTAGTTTCGAAGAACAGGTCTTCGTGGAGCAGACCATAATTCAGCAACGCGCAGGTCTGGTCCCAATAGCTGACCACCATCATGAAATTGGTGCCTCCTTCTGTCATCGGCGCGGCGATCCGCATGGAGTCTTCGAAGGTATCGGCGAAGTAGTTCTTGAAGAACCAGTCGCGGGCCTGGCGGAGCCGGGCGTCGCGGCGCTCTTCAAAGACCTGCAGGTGGAGTCTTGCTTGTTCGTGCGTAGGTGTTGTTGCCATGATTTTTTCTCCTTAATTGTGATTAGAGCTGAATTACCCGGGCAGGCCCGGGATTTCTACTACCGGGCGGATTTCGACCGTGCCCTTGCGCGCGGCCGGAATCCGTCCGGCAATGTCGATGGCATCGTCGAGATTCTTGGCCTCGACCATGTAGTAGCCGCCCAGTTGTTCTCGCGTCTCTGCGAACGGCCCGTCAGTTACCACTCGCTTGCCATTGCGCACCTGAACGCTGGTTGCAGTCGATACCGGCTGCAGAGGCGAAGTACTCACAAACTGGCCATTCGCCTTGAGCGTATGGGCAAGCTGTGTGGACTCGCCGTAACACTGCTGGCGCTCGGCCTCGGTCCAGGCCTGTTCGTCGCCATAGATCAGTAACATGTACTTCATTTTTGTGCGCCTCCATTAATAAGTCGAACGGCGAATGGCCAGATCGACATCCAGCGAAAATATTTTTGGACCAGCCTATTTTGACGTGCGACGCGGTCGAACTACTTAGACGGCAATAAATAATAATAGTTCCGTCGGGGCTCTTATTTCTTTCCAGCAAGTTGCGCGCGCAGACGTTGGTCTCGTTCTCTGATCTCAGGCGTGGATACGGGATCTAAGTCTCCGATTTCGTATAGCGGACGAATGTCAACCTCTGCGCCGCCGCCGAAAGGGACTGCGTTTTAGCCATTCGATAGCCTCGTCTATCGATTTCACCTGCCATAGCCAAAAGCCCGCAATCAGTTCCTTGGTCTCAGCGAAGGGGCCATCGATTACGGTGGGCTTGGCGCCGGAAAATTTTACGCGCTTGGCTTTTGAAGTCGGCTGTAACCCTTCCGCAGCCAGCATTACGCCGGCCTTCACCAATTCTTCATTGAATTTTCCCATGGCATTAAGAAGCTCCGGGCTGGGAAGAACTCCTGCCTCGGATTCCTTGCTGCCCTTGACTATCACCATGCATCGCATTATTTCTCTCCATTTCGTCTGAATTCGTTTGCCTTCATCAGTAAATCGAACGGCTTAGGTCTAAATCGACACTCCTCTTAAAAACTTATTACAATCAGGCATGTCGTTCCAAGCCCGCGAAGTCGTTGACGCGCTGTATCGCTCTGATTGGGGGCGGATTGTCGCTACCCTGATCGGCCTAATTGGCGACTTCGACCTGGCCGAAGAATCGGCGCAGGAGGCCTTCACCGCTGCCGTGGATCAATGGCCGGTGTCTGGCGTGCCAGAGTTTCCGCGTGCATGGATTATTCAGACAGCACGGCACAAAGCCATCGACCGCATCCGGCGCAACGCCAGGTTTGAAGAAAAAGTTGATTCGTATGTTAATTCCGGTTTGGTGCGAACGGTCGAAGTTCCGGATTACGATAGCAACGAAATTCCCGACGATCGCCTTCGCCTGATCTTTACCTGTTGCCATCCTGCGCTCGCTCTGGAGGCACAGGTAGCGCTAACTCTTCGTACGCTGTGCGGCCTCGAAACCGACGAGATTGCGCGCTCCTTTCTCGTGCCTTCGGTGACCATGGCTCAGCGGTTGGTGCGTGCCAAGCGCAAGATTCGTGACGCAGGCATCCCTTACAGCGTGCCCGAGACAACCGACATGTCTGCCCGGATCGAGGCAGTGTTGACCGTCATCTATCTGGTTTTCAACGAAGGTTATGCGGCCACTCGCGTGGGGCCGCTGGTGAGGACCGATCTGTGCGCGGAAGCTATTCGGCTGGGACGCCTGGTCAGGTCGCTGATGATGCCGCAGCCGCCTGCGGAGGTAACAGGTCTGGTCGCGCTCATGCTGCTGCACGACGCACGTCGCGATGCGCGGGTTGACGATGCCGGCGATATCATTGTTCTCGAAGAGCAGGACCGGAGCCGTTGGGATCATGGTCAGATTGCGGAGGCTCTGCCGCTCGTCGCCGAGGCTCTTCGCGGCGGACCTGGCCCATTTGCGCTGCAGGCGGCAATCGCGGCCGTTCATTGTCAGGCAGCGCGGCCTGAAGAAACGGATTGGCCTCAAATCGTCGGCCTCTACGATCTGCTTGAGCGTGTGCAGCCCTCGCCTATCGTTTCCCTGAACCGCGCCGTAGCCGTGGCCATGGCTGATGGCGCGCAAGCCGGCCTCGACTTGATCGATCAATTAGCCGCCACCGACGATCTCGCCAACTATCATCTGCTCCATGCCGCCCGCGCAGATTTGCTGCGCCGTCTTGGTTCCGCAGTTGAATCCGCAAAAAGCTATCAACGCGCGCTGGCGCTGGTCACCAACGATGCCGAACGCCGGTATCTCGAGCGGCGGCTGCGCGAAGTTCAGTCCCCGAACGCGCAACCTGCACCCGTCGAAACTCGTTGAGTCGGACGGGCGAGACCCACCCGTCTTCCATCATTGCTTTCTCAAGAATTGACAAGCATCACATCCCTCTGGTTCTATCGGATGGACTCAATGGAGGACGAGCGTCTCGCCCGTCCTTCACCAGGACCATTCCATGCTGGCGGGAATTCGAACCCTCGATCTGCGCAAAGTCTTCACTTCGCCACCTCCGATTGCCTCGGGCGGAGGAGGCTTCTCTCCGACTTTCGGGCGCGGCAAAGGCAAGAAGCAGCCTAAGCCAGAAATCGTTGCGCTCGATGGCCTGTCTCTTCAAATCCTCCCCGGTGAAATCTTTGGTCTGCTCGGGCCGAACGGTGCGGGCAAATCGACTACGGTGGGAATTCTGACCACGCGCGTACGGCCGACCAGCGGCCAGGCTTGGATTGGCGAGCACGATGTGTGGAGGGAACAGGTCGTAGTCAAACGATTGATTGGAGTGGTGCAACAGCGTCCCAATCTCGATTTCGCTTTAACCGCTCGCGAAATTCTCCTCTTCCACGGCGCTTATTTCGGCATCGATGCCCAGCAGCGATCCCAAAAAGCTGATGCGCTGCTCGACCGCTTTCAACTTCGCGACCGCGCCGATCAACTGGTGCGCGGTTTTTCCGGCGGCATGATGCAACGTCTTTCCATCGCGCGCGCCATGATGCACGATCCTCAGGTTCTTTTTCTCGACGAACCCAGTGCGGGCCTCGACCCGCAAACTAAATTACTGCTCTGGGAAATCATCCGAGAATACAACCAGAGCGGAAAAACCATCCTTCTCACCACACATAACATGGAAGAAGCGGACGCTCTCTGCCAGCGTCTGGCCATTATCGATCACGGACGCAATATTGCCCTGGGCACTCCTCGCGAACTGAAGGCTGCTGTACCCGGCGGATACCTGCTGCGCTTGCGATTCGGCCATCTTTCTCCAGACTTGCTGCAGCGTCTTCAGAAACTGCCAGGTGTGACGGAAGTTCGTGCGACTGATAGCAACTCCGCCGATGTCTACGCCGATCGCGGCGGCTCGCTGGTTCCAGAGATAGCCAGTCTCGCTGCGCTGGCTAATGCGGAATTGTGCGACGTTCATATTTCCGAGCCCAGCCTGGAAAACCTGTTCCTGCACCACACCGGAAGGAGCTTGCGCGAATGAACTGGAAGACTTTTCTGGCCCTGCTGGGGCGTGATGCGCATGTGGCTCGGCGCAACCTCATTCCATTGCTGCTGCAAACCTTCCTGCAGCCGATGATGTTTGTCTTCATCTTCGGCCGCGTCATGGTCAGCAGCGGCTACATGCCGGTCGCGTACAAGAGCTTACTCCTGCCCGGAATCATGGCGATCAGCATGGTCTTCACCGGAGTGTGGGCGGTCGCCATGCCGTTGATTGGAGAATTTCAATTCACCCGTGAGATCGAGGATAGATTGCTTGCTCCAATAGAAATCTCATGGCTTGCCATCGAGAAGGTCTTCTTCGGCGCACTGCAAGCGCTGTTCGCCGGCCTCGTGGTTATTCCGGCAGCCTGGTTGCTTCTCCGGCCTGGAGTGGAGTTGAACCTACGCTCCCCGCTGAGTTTCGCCTGCGTTACTGTTCTGGTGGCGCTTTTTTCCGCCTGCGGTGGTCTTGCGCTCGGTTGCAGCATCGATCAAAATCACATTGGTCTCATGTTCAGCATGGTTTTGACTCCGATGATCTTTTTTGGCTGCACTTATTATCCCTGGAGCGCGTTGGCGCACTTTCCTATTCTGCAGAAAATCGTGCTGGTGAATCCGCTGGTTTATGCCAGCGAAGGCCTGCGCGGCACGCTCGTACCCCAATTCCCGCACATCCCGGTATTAGCCGTGTTGATTGCTCTAACCGCCTTTGATTTGCTGTTTCTCGCCGCCGGGCTGTCTCAGTTCCGGCGCAAGGCTGTTAGCTAGGGGGTTCGCGCAAACGTCAGCGCCTTGGAGGCGCTGCGGGTTCTAACCTGTTCACCGTTCTCATGATTCTGTCTGACAAACACGCAGCCCTGACCGGAAAAATTGCTCTCATCACCGGCGCCGCAAGCGGCATCGGACGCGCAACCGCCTTGCTGTTCGCCCGCGAAGGCGCGGCGGTTGCCATCGCGGATGTCAACCAGGCTGGGCAATCCGTTGTGGAAGAGATCCTTCGAGCAGGTGGAAAAGCTATCTTTGAGCCTGCCGACGTAACTCGAACCGCCGACTGCCAGCGTGCCGTAGAACGAACTCTGCAAGAATTTGGTGGAGTTCATGTGCTCTTCAACAATGCCGGAATCATCCGTCGAGCCTCAGTGCTCGAGCTTAGCGAGGAAGACTGGGATCGCACAATGGCGGTGAATGTGAAGTCAATTTTTCTGATGTCCCGGCAGGTGATTCCGGGCATGATAAAGGCCGGCGGCGGTTCCATCATCAATACAGCATCTGGCTGGGGTCTGGCTGGAGGCGCCCGCGCCGCCGCTTATTGTGCCTCGAAAGGCGCAGTGGTTCTGCTCACCAAGGCGATGGCCGTGGATCACGGATCACAACACATTCGGGTCAACTGCATTTGTCCGGGCGACACCGATAGCGCAATGTTGCGCGATGAAGCCAAGCAACTGGGACAGCCGGAAGCAAGTTTCCTTATTGATTCCGCCCGCCGACCTTTGGGACGAATTGGCACGCCGGACGAAATCGCGCAGGCCGCGCTTTATCTGGCAAGCGATGCGTCGTCATTCGTCACCGGCACCGCCTTGGTCGTGGATGGTGGAGGCCTCGCAGGGTCCGCGTAATATCGAGCGGGCAACTAGATAACGCAAACGCGCATAACCCCAGAGCACTGGGAATAGCCATGGCTTATCGAAGGCGTCATCCCGAAGGCCCGCGCTTTTTCCAGCGGGCCGAGGGATCTCGCGCGAACACCTTATACTCGAACTAAACCAAATGGTACCGATAACCAAAACGCGAACTCACTCCCAGCAATACTTTGAGCGTGCACAAGAATTCCTGATTGAAGGAGTGAACTCGCCGTCGCGTGGCAAGGCCACGTATTCACCCAGGCCCAATCTTTCTGGAACGCGGCAGCGGTTCGCATGTCTGGGATGCCGACCAGAACGAGTACGTGGATTTTATGATGTCGTTTGGCGCGCTCATTCACGGCCACGCCCATCCCAAGCTTTTTTCCGTCGTGTCCGAAGCCATGGCGGAGGGCTCCCACTTTGCCGCCGCGACATCCGCGGAAGTTGAAGCGGCAGAACGTTTCTGCCGCATGGTGCCCACTGCGGAAACCGTGCGTTTCACCAACACCGGCAGCGAGGCAACCATGTTGGCGCTACGCCTGGCGCGTGCGCATACAGGGCGAACCAAGTTTCTGAAGTTCGAAGGCCATTACCACGGATGGTACGATCCGTTTCTGTTGAACGCGCATGGGCATCCGCCAGAACAACTCGGCCCGCCGGAAACTCCTTCAAGAATTCCCGACTCAGAAGGCATCCCGCCCGCGACCTTCGACGATGTCGTGCTAGCCCCCTGGAACGATGTCGAGGTCCTCGATCGCATCATGCAAAAACATGGACGCGACCTCGCCGCCGTCATCACCGAGCCGATTATGGCAAACATGGGATGCATCCTCCCGCGCGAGGGCTACTTGCAGAAATTGCGCGAACTGACCCGGGACTATGGCGCGTTGCTGATCCTCGATGAAGTGGTCACGGGATTTCGCTACGCACCCGGCGGATGCCAGCAATATTACGGAATCCAACCCGACCTGAGCACGTTCGGCAAGGCGCTGGGAGCGGGGTTTCCGGTTGGTGCCGTCGCCGGCCCGCGTTCGATTCTCGAGCGCATGCGCTGGAGCGAAAACATGGTTTTGCATTACGGCACTTTCAATGGACACCGGCTCACCATGAAAGTTGTCGCCGCAAACCTCGACTTGCTTTCACGCAAAGAGACTTATCCCAACCTGCACGCGGTCGGAGATGCGGCGATCGAGCGCTTGCGTGAAGTCTTTCGTCGCCGCAAAATAAAGGCCATCGTGCAGGGATTTGGACCCATGTTTCAAATTTACTTTACTGAACGCGCCGCCATCCATGACTACCGCGACTACTGCACTTACGTCGACACATTACGCTATTCAAGGTTCGTTCACCTGCTGCTCGACCGCGGCATTTACATGACTCCCTCAAACGGCCTGCACTGGATCATCTCCACAACACACACCGAAGAGATGTGGCAGCGCTTGGGGACGCAGCCGATCAGGCTTGCGCGTATCTCTCGTGAGGGCGAACTGTCTTTCTCGGTGGTGGACGCATCACCAGCGCCCTGGTGGCTGGATTACGGCTTGCGAATTACGAAACGCCAATCATCGTGCACGACCGCCACCCCAGTAAACTGCGGCAACTCAAAAAACAATACGGCGTGACTGTCGAACCAAATCTGCAGCAAGCCGTGGAGCAAGCCGGACTTCTCATCATCGCGGTACGCCCGGATTCAGTGAGCGAACTCCTCCAGCAAATAAAAATTAAAAGCCCATTGACCGTAGTCAGCCTCGCCGCCGGCGTCCCAATCTCCAAACTGGGGACGCATCTCGGGCTCCAAGTAAAATGGGCACGAGCCATGCCTAGCCCGGTCTGTCGCATCGGGCGCGGGCTTACGGCTTTGACCTTTGCCCGAACCTTTTCTCGCAGCCTGAAGAGCGAAGTCAAACACCTGTTCGAGCAGGTAGGCCCGGTGCTCGAAATTCCCGAGCACCAGTTCGACGCTTTCACCGTTACTTTCTCCCCCAGCCACGGCTACCACGCTCTGGCGGCGCTGGCGACAGCAGGCGAGCGACTCGGATTAAACGGAAAGAACGCATTAACTGCCGCTGCTCATGCGCTCGCCGATGGCATTCTCTCGTGGCGCGAAGGCGAGGAACAGTTGGATGATCTTGTTCAAGAAGCCGCGACACCGGGCGGAACCGCCGCAGCAACCATGCAGGCGATGGATAGGTCGGGATACAAGCGAAGCATCGAGAAGGGACTGCGCGCGGGGATCGCCCGCGCCAGAAAGAACGCGAAATTAAGTTAGCTCTGCGGCAATATCTCCCGCTGGTAGGTTTCCAGTGTGGCTTCCTCCTCGCCGCACATCAAATAAATATTGAACTGCGTAACTCCGATACTCGCGAGCTTCCGCAGTTTTTCCCGGTGCGCCGAAGCAGGCCCGACCAGACAAAACCGATCCACCACTTCGTCAGAAACAAATTTCGAGTTGCTGCTGTCGACTTCGCAATGTTGCCCATAATCGTAAGCGCCCCGATTGCGCACGAACGATGTCAACGCGGGCGGCAATTCCTCCGGCTTATACCGCGAAATCAAGTCTACAACGTGATTGGAAACTAGCGCCGGAAACCAACGAACCCGCTCGCGCGCCAGCTTTAAATCATCAGACACCCAAACCGGAGCCGCCGCCATCACTTCAATCTTGCGAAAATCACGCCCCGCAGCCTCCGCGCCCTTCTTCACGAAACCGAGACACCACTCGATCAAGTCAGGATCGGCAAACTGCAAAATCACTCCGTCGCCCACTCGTCCCGCGAGATCCAACACCTTCGGTCCGTATCCCGCAATCCACACCGGAGGCGATCCCGTCGCCCACGAAATCCGCGTGGGCTGACCGTCGTATTCAATCTCCCGAGCCGACGTGAGCTCACGGAAAGTTTTTACCGCTCGCTCCAGATCGCCCGCTCCAACCGGCTTCTTGCCCAACACGCGCCGCGAACTATCTCCGCGGCCAATGCCCAACTGCATGCGTCCACCGGAAATCAGATTCAACGTGGCGAACAAGCTCGAAGTAACGGTGATGTCGCGAGTCGCCGGATTAGTCACGCAAGTCCCAAGCCGCATGTTCCTGGTGTTGCTAGCCATCAGCGTCAACAGAGGGTAAGGCTCCAGCCACAAAATGTGAGAATCGAAGACCCAGCCGTATTGAAATCCCGCAGCCTCAGCCTGCCGCGTGAGCGCAACCATGCGCTCCACCGGCATATCCGGTTTTAGAGTGATGCCAAAGCGCATGCGATCTCCTTTGTGAACCTTCGTGTCCGCTGTGGTTATAGGTTCTGACTTTTGCCAGCACTACGCAAAACCCAGCCCCAAAGTGACGCAGTTTAGCATAAAATGCCTGCTCCTATTCCGTCGGAGGCAGCCAATGAGCTTTGACACGGTCATCATAAACGGACGCGTAGTCACCGCCACAGACACCTATGCAAGCGACGTCGCCATCACCAACGGCAAGATCACAGCCATCGGCCAAAATCTTCCCCGCGACAATGCCACCAAAATTATCGACGCCGCCGGAAAATACGTAATGCCCGGAGGAATCGACGTTCACACCCACCTCGACATGCCCTTCGGAGGCACCAACAGCGCCGACGATTTCGAAACCGGCACCAGAGCCGCCGCCTTTGGCGGCACCACCACGCTCATCGACTTCGCCATCCAATACAAAGGCCAAACCCTGAGAACAGCGTTCGACACCTGGATGCAAAAGGCCAGCGGCAAAGCCGTCTTCGACTATTCATTCCACTGCATCATCACTGATCTAGCCGACGCGCAGCTAGAAGAAATGAACGCCCTGGTGCGCGAAGGCGTCACCAGCTTCAAACTTTTCATGGCCTACCCCGGCGTATTCATGCTCGACGACGGCAGCATTTTCAAAGCCCTCCGCGCCACGTCAAAAAATGGCGGCTTGGTCTGCATGCACGCCGAAAACGGCAGCGCCATCGACGTAATCGTCCAGCAAGCCCTGGCCGAAGGAAAGAAGGCACCGAAATATCATGCCCTGACGCGCCCCACCACCGCAGAAGCAGAAGCCACATCCCGCGCCATCGCCCTCGCAGAAATGGCGGGAGCACCCGTCTATATCGTCCACTTAAGCTGCAACGACGCTCTCGAAAAAGTGCGCGAGGCCCGTGATCGCGGCCTTCCTGTCTATGCCGAAACCTGCCCGCAGTATCTCTATCTTTCCCTAGAAAACTTCGACGTCCCCGGCTTCGAAGGCGCGAAATACGTTTTCACGCCGCCGCTGCGCGAGAAATGGCATCAGGAAAAATTATGGAACGGATTGAAGCGAGATCATCTGCAGGTAGTTTCCACCGACCATTGCCCATTCTGTTTCAAGGAACAAAAGGAACTCGGACGCGACGACTTCACCAAAATCCCCAACGGTGGCCCCGGCATCGAGCATCGCATGAGCCTGATTTATTCTGGCGGCGTCGCCCAGGGCCGCTTCAGCGTGAATCGCTTCGTAGAACTGGTTTCCACCACCCCGGCAAAACTTTTCGGACTCTATCCTCGCAAGGGCACAATCGCGGTAGGCAGCGATGCTGATCTGGTGATCTTCGATCCCGCTCGCAAACACACCATCAGCGCCAAAACTCATCACATGCGCGTCGACTACTCCATGTTCGAAGGGATTGAGGTAACCGGAATGCCGGACGTCATTCTCTCTCGCGGCCGTGTGATTGTGGAAGGAGACAAATTCACAGGCCGAGCAGGCGCCGGAGAATTTCTCAAGCGTTCACTTTACTCGCCGCAGTGAAACAAGCTCAGCCCGCCAAAGAATCTTGCTCACTGCGAATGCTGGACAAGCGTGAGATGGCCGCCACCATCAGGCTGGAAAGCAGTTGCATGGTAGCCACATCGCCGTTGTCAAACGCATGAGGAGTGCCCGACAGAACCTCGAACACTCCCAAAGTTCGGCGGAAATGCCGCAGCGGCGCCGCCAAAATCGATCGCGCGCCAAGACGTCGGCAACTGGCAATATCGACATACGGATTTCTCTCAGCATCGTGGCAGAGCACGATCTCGCCGGTGCGCACACAATCGGCGGAAATTCCCGAGTTAGTTTGCAGCCGCACTCCGAGATCGGGCGCGGTGCGGCCGGTGCGCGCGCGGCAAATGATTTCGTCTCCCTGGCGCAATGCGATGGCCGCACCCGTGGCCCCGGTCAAAGCCTGAGCGCGTTCCGCAATAACGCTGATAGCAGGCTCCAATTCAATTTCGCCGGGATGAATATCAGGCCCGCGCTCCAAAACGTGCCCCACCCTTTGCGTCGCGGAATCCATAGCCCGAGCATGACTGCGCGAAGGCGCGAGGGTCGCGAACGAAGCTGGAATGCGATCTTCTGAACTCGGGACCGTACCCAATAACTCGCGCACCAGGCGATCCAACTCGGCATCTTCAATCAAGTGCGCCGTCTGTTGACCTCGCAAAGAACCGCCCATCAGTCGCGACAGACTCAACAACGCACGGCTGCCGCAAGCCATGCAGTGCGGAGTGTTGTTCTTGCTGATCAACTCACATTCAACGCAGAATACGGCGGTGGGCAGGCTGATGAAGCTGATGTCCTGCCCCGTAAGCTTTTCCGTCATGCTTCCGATTTCCTCGCCGAATGTTTTTCGCGAACGAATTTAGAAAAGTAAATGGCCGCACGATGCTTCAGAAGTGGCGCGTCTGGTTCAGGGCTGTGAATAAACCGATGGGGTTCAGCTGGCTTGCGCTGCAATCAATTCTGAAGGTTGGCGGGGCGCTGGCAAAATTTCCAAACCAGATGCCCATATGCGATCCAGAGCGTTGGCTAAAGCTATCGGAAACTCCGAAATAAGCAGATTGATATCGAACTGCAATTCCCGGCCACTGTAAAGACGATAAACGGTCATGGAACCGCAGTGCCCGTGCCGGCTTGTAACCAGGTCAAGCGTCAGGCACCACGCGCTGTTCGACTCCTGCGCAAAATGGCTGCCTGGCCTGGTCCAGCGCAGGCAGGGTATTTCTCCCCAGCCCGACATCACATGCAATCCATGGATCGCGGGAATGTCATTGGATAGATGTTGCAGTCGCAAGTCAAAAGCATCGAAGTCATTGCCTGCAAGCGCCGCCACCAGAACTCTGCCGAGTTGCGCGTAATCGCAGGCGACCTTCAACTCTTCGGTGGCTCTACGGATGGCAAGATTATTAATTAGAACCTGCCGCTCAATGGTACGGTGCGCCACTCTCCCGAGTTCGCCGAATTCCAAATAACCGAGACGCTGCACGCCAATCCAAATGCCGGCGCCCAGCACGGCCAGAACCAGGCCCAGCATATCGCCGCTGGGCCAGAGAAGAAACAAACTGAGCAAGGCAAATAACGCTGAAACCGCGTAAAGAATAATGACCACTGTGCGATGAGAATGGCCGCGCTGCAAAAGCTTGTGATGAATGTGCTCGCGGTCAGCCGTGAACACGGGACGGCCGCCAAGAAAACGCCGGAAAATCGAAAGCGTGGTTTCAAGAATGGGCAAGCCGAAAGAGACAACCGGAATCGCGACGGCAATGATCGTGGGCGCCTTCTGCGCGCCCTGCAGGGCAAGTGCGCTTAGGATGAATCCGATGAACAGGCTTCCGCAATCTCCTAGAAAAATGGTCGCCGGGCTGAAATTAAAACGCAGAAATCCCAGGATCGACCCAGCCAACGCCAGCGCCATCAGCGAAACCAGGGACGAACCTGAAACCAGGGCGACGGCAAATACAACGATGGTAGAAAATAAAGCCGAACCCGCAGCCAGACCATCAAGTCCATCAATGAGATTGAAAGCATTCGTGATCGCGAGCACCCACATCACCGTCAGCGGAAGCCCCACGAACCAGGAGAAATGGCGGCTACCAAAAAGCACTGGCAGATCGAGGATGCGAAGACCGCCCGCGAACAACATCGCTCCAGCAATTGCCTGAACCGCAACTTTGCCATACGGACTCACCGAATAAATATCGTCGTACACGCCGAGCCCGAAAACCAGGCACCCAGGGAGCAGAAGGGTAAGCAAAGTTTTGGTGGAGAGTCCCAAGCCTGATCCAAAATGATGCCACCCGGCTATCAACGCGAGTGCGAACGTGAGGACGAACGAGAAAAAAATCGCCACCCCGCCGAATCTCGGCAGGGGATGGCTATGCAAGTGTCGGTCGAGGGCAGGGGCAGCAACCCAACCATGCACGGTCGCCACATCGCGCACGTACTTAGTCAGCGCGAATGAGAGCAACACCGACCCGACAAAGGTCCCGAGATAGAAAAGTGTCACTAACTCTCCTATTCAATCGAATCCTACAACCGTTGCCGTGGCATAACTATTCCCTGCCTTGGTACCGGGACCAGAGTGGGTAAACCTTTAACCTGCAGAGATTCCCGCTGTTTGCCATCTAAGTACGGGGCTGGAACACAAGTCCATCGAGCCGTCATGCTGTGCTAGACTCCGCAACAATGGCAATGGTTTTTTCTACATCGCCGAAGCGATGGAGTCCATCCTGGTCCGCCCGCGGTTGGGTCCTTCCATTTTTATTGCTGATAGCACTTGCACCAGGAACTCCGGCTCAGCAGCCAGTCGCAGACGAAAAAGGAAAAATAACAACTCAGAACGTCCCGGCGCCCTCAGAGCAGTCGAGTGAAACTGTGCCGCCACAGCCGCCTTCATCGCTGAGACTGCAGACCGGAGACCTGATCGACATAGCCGTCTACAACGTTCCCGAACTAACTACCAAAGCGCGCATCAGTACCAAGGGCGAAATCTACCTGCCATTGATTGATTACGTCCACATCGCCGGCTTAACGGCGGAAGAGGCCGAGGGTCTGATTCAGAAGCGGCTCTCTGACGGCGGCTTTGTGAAAAATCCCCACGTCACATTGTTCGTCGATCAATATGCTTCACAAGGCGCGAGCATCTTAGGCGAAGTCGTTCGCCCAGGAGTTTATCCGGTACCCGGCGAGCAACGGCTTTTCGACCTCATCTCCGCCGCCGGCGGGTTCACGGAAAAAGCAGGAAAGAGCATTACCATCACTCATCGCGATCAGCCAGAAAAACCCGTCACCGTTCCGCTCTCGCGTAATATCAGTGACAATCCCGAAAGCAACATAGCCATTCTGCCCGGCGACACCATCATTGTTCGCAAAGCGGATTTGGTTTACGTGGTGGGTGATGTCGGAAGGCCGAGCGGCTTTCTAATGGATAGCGCGCACCTTACCGTCCTTCAGGCAATCGCGCTGGCGGGCGGCACAACTCACACCGCTAATTTGGGCGGCACCAGAATCATCCACCGAGGCCCGGGCGGATTGACCGAAACTCCAGTCGAACTGAAAAAAATCCTGCGAGCGAAAGCTCCAGACTTGACCATGCAACCGGACGATATCCTTTTTGTTCCCACCAGTGCGACCAAAGTGTTCGCCGGACGCGCCATGGAAGCCGCCATGCAAGCCGCCACCGCAGCCAGCATCGTAGCCATCCCCTAGCGAGACTCTTAGGCATAGACTCACAAACACATTTGTCATCCCGAGCGGAGCGAGGGATCTGCATTTTGGCCTGCGATGACAATCTTTGACTAGCGTTATGCCGCGACCTTCACCCGTCGCACGTCTGTTCCCAACACATTCTGCAATAGCTCAACATACAGCCTGGCGCTGTCGCGGCGAGAAAAATAGCGAAGAATATGCTGACGGCCATTGCGCCCCATCGATTCACATAGACTAGAATCAGCGGCAAGCTTCATAATCGCCTCGGCCAACGCAACTGGATCCTCAGGCTCAATGAAAATCCCAGCGTCCGCTTGCTGCAGAACTCTGCGCGCGTGCCCGTCAACACCAAGAATCACAGGACGAGCACACGACATGAATTCCAACATTTTCGTGGGCAAAACAGTTTTAAATAGCTCGGTTTTTTTGAGCAGGACCAGACATGCGTCCGACGCAGCAATGTAGGCGGGGATTTTTTCGCGCGGCTGCTGATCCACAAAGCGCACATTGCTAAGTCCGCGTGAGTTCGCCAAAGACATCATCCGCCGTTTCTCAGCGCCTTCGCCAACCATCAGAAATAGAATGTTAGGCGCGCTCTTGCGCAACCGCGACGCCGCTTCCAGCAAGGTTTCCAATCCGTGCGCGGCCCCGATGGTGCCAATGTAAGAAACGACGAATTTTTCATCCGCTTCCAGTTCACGTCTTAGCGCTATGTTCGAGGTAAGCCCGCTAAACAGTCTGGTATCGACTCCGTTCTCGACCACAAAAATCTTCTCCTCAGGAACCTGCCACTTTCGGATCAGATAGTCCTTGAAAGCGGGAGTGACAACCACCAGACGATCACAATTTCGATAGAGAAAGCCCGCAATCCCCGCCAGCGCCCGGTGCAGCACCGAATTTTCACCACCAACGCCGACCGCAGCCAGAGACTCAGGCCACAGATCGCGAACCTCGAAAACGAACGGCACCCCACTAACGCGCGCAAGCCACCAACCGGAAAGCCCCACCAACAACTGTGGCGAGGTGGCAATTACCAAATCTGGTTTGCGCAGAAACATGCCGGTGGTAGCAGAGGAAATGCAAAACGAACTGTAATTCAATATGCGCTCGTAGGCTTTGCGATTTGGCAACGGCAAAAGCCAGGTGCGAACCACATTGACCCCGTGGTACAAGTCACGCGTCACTAAACGGCGAAACCGACGTCGATATTCGAGCGGCACAACTCCAGTCGGATGATTGGGAAATCCGGTCAGCACAGTGACCTCATGCCCATCCTCTACCCACAGACGAGACATCTCCGCGACTCGGCCCGCGGGTGCGCCCATTTCTGGTGGAAAATATTGCGATACGTAAAGGATGTTCACAAGTTTTCAGTAATACGCCAGCTTGAATGCGCCTTTGTAACACAGCGCCCGCGTCCGCTTGGCGCGGCTGCGCGCATACCCTTCCCATTTATCGGCATAGTGGGAGAAAATTTCATCCCCAGTAATGCGATACATGATCCGCAACTGAATCACATGCAATCGGTGATAGAAGGGGCTCGCAACCATTGGCAGCAGCGTGCCGGATTGCTCATACAACGACCAGAACCCGAGATCGTAACGCGCAAGATTTTCGCGAAGCGTCAGGGTCGCTTGGGCAAACAGATTGCGGGCAGCACTGCTTTCTGTCGCCAAGAAATAGTCGTAAACGCCCCAGATCGCCCAGATAAATCCATTAAGAATGTGAGTCGGCGGCGAAACAATGTATTCCTCGAACCAGATATTGCCACGCGCATCGGTAAATGCCACGCCACCTTCGCTGGTGAATCTGAGAAAGCTACTGAACGCTTTGTTAGCGGCGTCGAGATACGCAGCCGTCCCAGTCGCGCGATAAGCCCGCAGCAGCAGTGAAATTCCCTGCCCCTGCGCTAATCCCGAATACCACGGAGCTTTCAACGTCGAGCGATATTCCCAATCGAACTTGTGATTCCAAACCCACAACCCAAATGAATTCCGTTCCAGATGAGCGCAAAGCCAATCGCTAGCCGCTACAAACTTCTTTCGTCGTTCCTCGCTCTGACCTTGGCAAAACCGGTTGTAATTGCCCAGTCCCCATTGCGCAATCGCGATAGGGTTATACTGCAAGGCAATTTTGCCCCGGTAGTTAAGCTGCGGAATCCCAGCCGCATCGTGCGGCCCAGCGTAATTCGCCTTCTCGTCAAACAACATGTAGTATTCGCCGAGCCGATGAAAACTTACCTTAGGATTTACCCGCGGGGTGTCATGCCAAAAACTGAGATGGCTTCTCCCAGGCACTAAATACGCGCTGAAAATGCGCCGATAGTAGTGCAAAGAAGTCACAACCCGACATTAGCACGACAAAAGCACAGCAGCGGTAGCGCGCAGGATTCCCCCTCGCTCACACACGCCAAACGCTGGTTTCCATATCAGATCGTTCCACCGCGACGGTCGTCACCGCGAGCAGGCCGCTCATATTTTTGCCATCGGGCAAAAACGCATTGCCATATTGAAATAATCCCATCGGCCAGCGGTCTTTCTTCCATCGCTGCAGGCATTGCCAGTCGATGCCATCGCGGCTCCCATGCAATCCCACATCGCAGCCCGAATTGATTGCACTCGGTTCAACCATGGTGGAAAAAAAAATCGCTTCCCCGGCCGAACATCCATAAATCGAGGACCCACTCAACTCCGCAACCGCGCTAACCTTGCCGCTCCGCCGATCGAAACGGTAAATATGATTTTTCTCCAGCGGCGTGTCCGTAGAAAAGTAAACCGACTCGCGTGCAGGAACCAGCGCACCGCACCGGCTTTGCTGATTGCCAGCCAAAACCACGTCCATCGTTTTGAAATCGCACGAAGCCCGAATAATCCGGCACTCCCGGCCCTGGTCGCCCGTCAGCACCCACAAGCAATCCTCCCACTCGTCGTAAATAATGTTGTGCACGTGACGAATGACGCCGCGAGGAAATGTATAAGCGACCTCCCAATGCGCACCACGATCAATTGACCCATAAACGTGAACTTCATCCCGCTGCGAATTATCGAAATATTCTCCCCAAAAAACATGTCCGCTCGGAGTCGCAGCAATATGCAGCGGACGCAAACCACGAACCAGTCGATGCGACACGCGAAATTCCGTCTCTCCAGGCGACAGCGTAACAATCGCGCGAGGCACCGCGCCAATCAAATGGCCCGAAGGCAGCACCCCAAGCGCATGAAAACCATCGCGGAAAAAACGTGACGCCAGTCGCGAAGACGAACTGATCTCTCGCCACGCCGCCGGCCGGAATGAGCCAACCTGCTCCCACTCGACAACTTCTGATACCTTTGCGCGAAGCAATCTATATCCACGCGACGCATACAACCAATCACCGCTCCACGCCAGCACTTGCAACCGGGGAAAGCGCCCAACCAAAACCGGCTCCAGGCGCTCAGTCCCAACCGCGTAACTGCAATGAGCCGCCATCAGTTTTCAGCTTTCTCACTCAAGTAAGGCCCAATCGCCAGCACATCCATGCGCGTGCGCTTGAAGCAATCGATAGCCTCTTCCGGCCGGCACACAATGGGTTCATTCTCATTGAAGCTGGTATTCAGCAGCACCGGAATTCCCGTCTTCCTCTCGAACCGCCGAATCAATTCGTAATACAGCGGATTCTCCTCGCGCCTCACGCTCTGCAATCGCCCGGTATCGTCCACATGATTCACCGCAGAAAGCTGCGCCCGTTTTTCCGCGCGAATTTTGTACACATGCAGCATGAACGGCGAAGGATGATCATGCTCGAAATACTCCCCCTGCCGCTCTTCCAGAATCGAAGGCGCAAATGGACGAAACCACTCCCGCTGCTTGATCCGCGCATTCAGCACATCCTTCATTCCCGGAAATCCGGGATGCGCCAGTATCGACCGGTTCCCCAACGCTCGCGGACCCCATTCCATCCGCCCCTGAAACCATCCCACAACTTTTCCCGCCGCAATTTGTGCCGCCACGGAATCCAGCAACGGCTCGCGGTCCAATTTCCGATAGCGCAATTTTGCCTTTTTCAAATCGGACTCAATGCGCGCATCAGAAAACTCCGGCCCCAAATAAGAATTCTTCATCACGAAACGTCGAGGCTGATTAAGCACCGCATGATAAGTGTGCAAAGCCGCGCCTATAGCCAGTCCTTCATCACCCGCCGCCGGCTGAATCCACGTGCGCCGAAAAGGACTCCGCGCAAAAAGTTTTCCATTGGCAACGCTATTCAGCGCGCATCCGCCCGCCATCACCAGCTCCTCACACCGCATGCGCCGGTAAAGCTGATTGAGCAAATGAAAAAAAACATCTTCAAATCGCCGCTGCATCGCATACGCCAGATCCATCTCGCGCTGCGTAAGCTCGCCATCCGGCTCCCGCGGATCGCCAAATGCTTTCACCATTCGCTCAGAAAAATGCCGCGCTAAACGCACCCTGCCATCCGGCAAAACACGCATTCCCTGATTGCTCCCGAGCGGCTTGAAAAAACTGCGGTCAAGATTAAAGCTCCCGTTTCGCAAAGTAATAACATCCTCAAGCCGGCCGCACAGCGTGTCTTTGCCATACGGCGCGAGCCCCATGATTTTGCCCTCGTCGCCGTATTGCTGGTAGCCGATGAACTCGCAAATCATGGTATAAAAACTGCCCAGCGAGTCTGGCAAAAAAACGCGATCGAGCACTTCAATCTGATTCCCTTCGCATCGCGCCATCATCGTCGAAACAAAATCGCCCGACCCGTCGTAACTGAAGCCCGCAGCCGTCTCCCACGGCGAGCAATAATAAGCGCTGGCAATATGCGCAATGTGATGCTCGAGATGGTGCTCCACGAAACGCAGCGTCTTCGCATCGACATCAAGCGCCTTCGCCACCAGCGAACGCACATCGTGCATCGGCTGCTTGCGCCGACGCAAATGAATCAGATTCAAAAGTTTTACGGGATTCGCCAGAGCATACCGAACTTTCCTGGCAAGATTGGCATCGCTGTCCTGCCCGATGGCCACATGATCGACATCGGTAATTTTTGCCCCAGCGAAATCCAGGCAAGCTTTGATCGCAAGCGAAGGAAAACCCGCGTAGTGCTTGATGCGGTTGAGCCGCTCTTCAGCAATGGCGAACACCACCTCACCGTCCTGCACCAGCGCAGCCGAGGCGTCCGCGTGAAACATGTTGAGTCCCAGAATCAGCATTCAGTCGCGGCCCCTGAATCTCACACAGACTTCTGCGCAACAAACATCAGCAAAGGCGCCCAGCGACGGCTTCGTCGCACCAACCTGGGTAGCGGCCCACCAAAAGGCACCAGTTTCCGTCCGGCAAAACCGCTGAGCGAAAGCAACCGCGCAAATTCACGCGCCGAATACTGATGACGCGAATAGTCCAGAAATTTGCACCAACTCTGTCCCACCCGGCCACCCAAATAATGACAAGCAAGCTGCAATCGTCGCACCACCGAATTGCGATTCGGCACCGATACCAGCAGCAACCCACCCGGCTTAAGCACTCTGGCAAATTCAGCTAAGCACGCGCTTGGATCAGGCACATACTCCAAAACGCTCGAACACAAAACACCGTCAAGCGAAGCATCGTCAAGCGCCAGTTGCGCCACGGAAGTGATTCGCACAAAGTTGAGCCGCTCAGAAAAGCCCTGCAACCGTGCCGACTCCTTCGCGGCGACCACCATCTCCTGCGAGGCATCAACGCCAAGGACACCGCAGCCTCGCGCCGCCAGCCAGCGCGAAAGTGCCCCAGTGCCACAACCCGCATCAAGCCAAAGAGTGCCGGCCAAATTCCAACCTTGTAGCGACCGCAGCAACACCGCCTCGCGCGCGTGAAACGAAGGCTTTCGATAACGCCGCTCCCACTGCGTCGCGAGAGATGCGTGATAGGCGACCGCATCCGCCGCGACGTTAGCCGAGCAGCGCTCATGATTTGCCCTCCATCCGCAATTCATAAATTTTGGCTTTGATATGAAAAAACTGAATGCCCTGAAAGCCGCAATAAATCAGCCCTGGCACGCCATCGAGAAATCCCAGCCGAAAGAAGTATTTGTACACAAAGAACAAAAACGGAGACCCGGGCAGCCCCAGATAATTTCGCTTCAACCAGCGCCGCCGCTGCGCATCACTGCCAAACAACGACGGCGGCAAATCGCGGCAACTGCTGTCACCCTCCATCCACACCCGCGCTTCCCACGTCGAATATTCGTCGTGCTTGCGAATATAGGGCGAAAGACTTTTCGCGTTGTCGTGCACCAGCGCATTTCTTAATTTCGCCGTCTGCCCATCCACCACCACCTGCTCATGCACCTCGATGTCGGACATCGAAGCGTCCTGCTCTTTGAGCCTGCATTCAAACCGCCCGCGCCCCCGCCGAAACAGCGACAGCTTGTAAAAGCTCGCGCCGCTGTGGCGGAGCATTCGTCCCAAAAAATGCATGCGCAAAGCAATGTAGTAACCGTCACACGTCCGATCCTGAATCGCATGACGAATTTCTTCTGCCAATTCAGGAGTCAAAACTTCGTCCGCGTCCAAAAGAAGAATCCAGTCGTAAGCCAGCGGAAGCGTATCCATCGCCCACTGCCGCTTCTTCGGCCAACCACCGTGATAATGAAACTGCACAACCTTCGCCCCAAAAGAGCGAGCGATCTCCGCAGTCTCGTCCGTGCTCCCAGAATCAATGACGTAAATCTCGCCAACTCCGCGAAGCGATTGCAGACAACGCAACAAATTCCGCGCCTCATTGCGCACAGGAATAATCACGCTAACCGGAAGCAACCCACACCGACGCGCACTCACTCCGAATTTTGATTCCTCGACGATCTCCATACCGAAACTCAAACCAAACCAAAAGCAAAGCAGGTCAATCAGTTCTTACTCCAATAAACGCCGGTCATTCCGAAGCCCCGCGCTTTCACCAGCGGGGCGAGGAATCTCGCGCGAACAAGGTGACCGACCACCTAAAAAGTCTACCGTCGAGACAACTATGGGGATATGACAGAAAAGATGACAGAACGAATTACGGAATTGTTTGTAGCGGACCGCGCAAGTACACGGGTGCCCCATGTCTCGCCGTTTTTGCGAGACATGGGAACGGTCGGACACGATGTTTCAATAGCAAACGCCTTAGTGCCCCCACTTCGCGTCCATTCCGGAGGCGCTAACCTGGGTTCCTAAAAAGGCAATTATTTACTTGAATCGCCCTATGCATGGAGCGATGCTGAGATTGTAATGCTTTCCGTATTTGCAGACGAAAGCCACGACGCCGCAAAGAAGCGTGTGTTTGTCGTTGCTGGATTGCTTGGAAACAGCGATACGTGGGCAGAAGTTCGCGAAAAATGGAAAGACCGCCTCCCTGAGGGACTCATCTTTCATGCAGCCGATTGCGAGTCAGGGCATGGTGATTTCAAAGACATGCCAGAAGCCGAGAGGTTGCAACTGCATCTCGATCTCACTGAGATCGTAGCTAACAGTAATCTTATGGGGTATGGCCATGCGATTGATTTAGCAGGAAGTCACAGAGTTGCACCCCATCTATTAAAACAGTTTCCAGATATGCCCCATTACGATTGCTTTGTGAAAACTGTGGGGTATCTGTCCGATCTAGCCCGGATGTTCGTCCCTCGCGACCGCGTAGAGTTCACGTTTGACCAACACAAAGAAACCCAGTACAACGCTGGAGTTCTGTATGACTGGCTAGCGCATTACAAGAATGACGTTGTAGAGCGGGTCAGTTTCGGAACTCGCCGAGAACCTGGAATCCAAGCGGCTGATATTTGGGCGAGAGAACTGATGAAGCGTTGCGATACGCACCTGTTTAACCAGCAGGCGAAGCCTAGGCCGCAATGGAACACTCTGCTTAGTACAAGACGCTTCCAATTCAAGTTCATCCTTGGCGATCAATTGAGGAGAGACATGGACCAGGCAGCGGATAGTTATCCCGCCAGCGACCAGTTGCATGATGAGTACGAGAGATGGAGACGGCAACATAAACTTGTAGACAATCTGTCGAACCGTTTTCGATGGTTTGCAAAGAAGGACACGACCAAGACCGGTGGGCGAGTCAAGTAAGTAATTTCCCTAGAAAGCTACTCACGCCGCGGGCGCGTATTCGACCCTGCCACGCTTCAGACTCCGCGCCAGCCCAACGATCTGATCCAGATGATCGCGCCAGGAAAAATCACGCGCCCGCCTCAACGCCGCATCCGAGAGCTTCTCGCGAAGCCCGAACGACTGATCCAAATCCATCACGCGCTCAGCCAACATCTCCGGCGAAAATCGCGGAAAATAAACCGCCGCATCCTCACATATTTCCCGATGCACCGGCAGATCCGAAGCCACGATCGGCAACCCGCACGCCATCGCCTCTACCAGCGGATGCGCAAACGTCTCCGCATAAGCCGCCGTCACATAAATATGACAAGCGCGAATTACGTGTTGCAACACGCAATATGGAACCGCGCCAAGCTCGACAACTTCATCCGAAATCCCAAGCTGGCGAATCAAGCCGCGTGCCTGCCGAGCGCTATAGTAGGCAGAATCCTTTGGCTGTCAGTTTGCAGGTCAGGAGCAACTGCACTCGCCTTGTGCCGAGCCGTTCCTTTATATAAGGCACCGCTCGCAGCAGAGTTTCGAAATTCCGATAATAGTTGTAGTGGCTAACGAATATCAGGCGCAATGTCGCGTCCGCATCGATCTGCTTCCGAATCGCCGCTGGCAAACAGCCACCGTCTGCGAAAAATGTTTCCTGATCGAACCCATGATGAATTCCGACCACCTTGCCCGCATTCCACGACTGCAGCGTCTCAGCGAACGTCTGGCTTGGAGCCACCGTGCAATCAGCCCACCGAACCGAACGCCGTGCAAAGAAGCCCCGTGTCCGCGTGTCCAGCCAGATGCGGTAAGCCCTGCGCGCAAGCAGGTCACGATTAAAATCGGGACAGGTGTAAAGACAGTTCCCCGAAAGAAGAATCTGCGGCACTGGCGATCGCCACAAAGCAAAATTCCCCGCGGAGATTAAAACATCGGCCGCACTCTTCTGCACCAAGCCGCGCAAATAAGATTGTTCCCAACAGAATCGTCCCGCCGCGCCTGCGGGTATGTCCATTTCGAAAAATGAAATATTCCTCGGACTGCCGAGGCTGCTCCTCAATTTTGAAGGCACAGCAAGAGTGGCTCGCAGCTCCGGACGCGCCGCAATCTGCGGCACGATATTATGCACATAAGTCAGTCCGCTCCCCGAACTGGCAGCCAGGCAATTGATAAAGAGATGCATCTTCGTGTTCTATTTGAAATAGAATTTCCCCCAATGTCACCGGCAAACGCAGTTAACTAACTTGGACACCAACCGCATAGCCGAGCTACTCCAGCCTTTTCTAACTGACTCTTCACATTTAATTAAAAGTTGTCATTCCGAGCAAAGCGAGGAATCTGTATTTGGGAGCCAAGCCACTCTCAGCCAACCGCAACTGGAAAATATATCGACATACATCGATCTATTACTCCGCTGGAACGCTCGCGTAAACCTGACAGCAATCCGACAACCAGAAGAAATCGTAACCCGCCACTTCGGCGAATCCCTCTTCGCCGCCCGCCACTTGTTCCCGAAACCACCCAACTCGACTCAGAGTGTCATCGACCTGGGCTCAGGCGCCGGCTTCCCCGGCCTGCCAATAAAAATCTGGAAGCCCGAAATCCACCTGACCCTGATCGAGTCCAATCAAAAAAAAGCCACCTTCCTTCGCGAAGTAATCCGCGCCCTAACATTGATGAATATCAATATATTCGCAGGCCGAGCCGAACAATACCCAAGCCCAAGTGTCGATGTAGTGACCCTACGAGCAGTCGAGCGATTTGAATCCATCCTGCCAGTAGCAGTCAGCTTCGTCGCACCCCAAGGCCGCCTGGCGCTCCTCATCAGCAAAGCCCAATTAGCAACCGCCCAAAAACACACCGCGAATTTCACATGGAAATCACCAATACCGATTCCCCTAAGCTCCAACCGCATCCTGGCGGTAGGCATCCGCGTACCATAAAGAATCCAAGCCCTCGTAGCTCGGAACCAAGACAGTAATAGTGGGTCGTGCCGTCGAATAAACAGGACTAAACACTCTGCAGAAAGTCGATTGATTGCTGAAGTGGGAAAGTATTGCTTTTGATCGGGAGAGATTTGTTCCGAACTCCCCACACGATGCTTTGGTTTCCACGTGTGAGCATTTTCGAAAACCTAGCGAGTGTTCCACGTGGAACACTACGCGAAACCAAAGATGAAACACTCAGTGTTCCACGTGGAACATCGTGAGCATATTTTCGCAATGGGAAAATGTTCCATGTGGAACACATCGCATTAATTCATGTCTGCACTTGTGGAAAGGCGGGTCGCTTTGCGCCCCTAACTCTTTGTGGCAGCAGCGCAATGTCTTTCTGGGTTCGCTGCACTGAAATCAGTCATTGCCAAGTGATGTTGCTTGCGCCTATGCTGCAAGCGTCTCTCCGATTCTCTAAAAACTAAATGGGACGCGTCATCGCGGTTGCCAATCAGAAGGGCGGCGTAGGGAAAACTACGACTGCCATCAATCTTGCCTCGTCCATCGCGGCAGCGGGTGCGGAAACGCTGCTGGTCGATTGCGACCCGCAATCGAATGCCACCAGCGGACTGGGCCTGGTAAAAGATCCGGAACGAACCAGCACTTATCACTTGCTCATGGCCGAGGCTCGCGCGGATGAGGCCTTGCAGAAGACTGAGCTTGATCATCTATGGATCGTGCCGGCGCACAAGAATATGATCGGCGCGAACCTGGAGTTGATTGATGGAGAGCGTCGCGAGTTTCGCTTGCGCGATGCGCTTGCTCCTTTGCGGGATCGATTCCAGTACATCGTGCTCGACTGTCCTCCCGCGCTGGATCTGCTTACTCTCAACGCGCTGGTCGCGGCCGACTCCATTTTGATTCCGATGCAGGCCGAGTACTTTGCTCTTGAGGGTGTGTCTGAATTGCTCGACACCATTGAGCGCATTCGCGCGTCTTTGAATCCTGAGCTCGCTATCGAGGGGGTGGTGCTCACCATGTTTGACGACCGTACCAACCTGGCTCAGCAGGTGACGGCAGAACTCAATCGATACTTTGGCGACAAGCTTTGCCAGACTACGATTCCGCGCAATGTGCGTCTGGCGGAGGCTCCGAGTCATGGGAAGCCGGCGCTGCTTTACGATCCGAAGTCGCGCGGGGCGGAAAGTTACATGCAGTTGGCTAAGGAAATCATGGGGCATGGCGCGCCCGTGCAGGAGCTTGAGGAGAAGCAAGCGGTGAATGCTCCGCGATGGAAGCGGTGGATCGCAGAGCGGAACAAATTGACGACCATCAATATATTAGATCGATGAGCATCGATATGCGTGGAGAGCGAAAAACAGCAGGTCCCTCGACTGCAAGTAATTGTTCGCGTTGCGAACAATTACTTTCCGCTCGGGATGACAGGGTTTGGCACGGGATGGACAGAGTTTGCAACGGGACGAAAGGGGAAGTGAATCTAGAATGACTACTGCGATGACACATACGGATAAGGTTGTGGAGAAGCGGCGGGCTTTGGGGCGGGGGCTGGATTCGCTTTTGCCGGGGCCGCGAGTGGTGGATTCGGGGAATGCGGGCGGGGCGCCCGCACCACACACTGCGCCCTCGCCACACGGGGCGGTGTTGGCCGAAGTGCAGGCCACTGCGACGCGGGGCGACTCCGTTGTCGAGATTCCTCTGGAGTTGATTGACGAGAATCCCTACCAGACGCGGTATTTCGCCAAGGACGCGAATGCTTCGGGTGACTCGGTTGCGACTACGCTGGATGAATTGGCGGACTCGATTCGGGTGAATGGCGTGATTCAGCCGATTTCGGTTCGGCCGGGCGCGGCTGGCCGTTATGTTTTGATTCTTGGCGAGCGTCGCTGCCGGGCTTCGAAGATTGCGGGCCGGGCGACTATTCCAGCGATTGTGCGCAAGGTTTCCGACCAGCAGGCGGCGGAGATGACGGTGGTTGAGAACCTGCAGCGGCAGGATCTGAATTGCATGGAACAGGCGGCAGCATTTTCGAAGTTGAGCCAGGATTTCAAGCTGACTCAGGAACAGATTGGGCAGCGGGTGGGGGTTTCGCGGGAGTCGGTTTCGAATTACATGCGGCTGCTGCGGCTGCCGGCTTCGGTGACGCTGTATTTGAAGGAAGGGAAGTTGGGATTCAGCGAGGCGCGGGTGTTGCTGACGTTGCTCGATCCGAATCTGATTCCGAAGATTGCAGATGAGGCGGTGCGCAAGCACTTGTCGGTGGGGCAACTCGAGGACTTGGTTTTCAATACCAATGTTCCTTTGGAAAAAGAGAAGCAGCCGGGGACGGCGCGCTGGGTGGATCCGAATGTGCGCCAGATGCAGATGGAACTGGAGCGGACGCTGGGTGTGCGGGTGCGGATTCGTGATCGCAAGGGTAAAGGGAAGATTGAGATTGAGTATGCGACGTTGGAGGATTTTGATCGCGTGGTGGGAATGTTGAAGGGCAAAGGTTAGTCGTTGGTCGTTGGTCGTTTGTCGTTGGTCGCTGGCACGGCGGCTTAGGCCGCCTTTTTCATTACACGGAGCTGCTGCGAATTCAGATTGTCAAGAATCAGCGTTGTAATCTGTGGGACCGTCGACAGGAAAGATTAGAGTTGCGTGTGAGACGTCAGGGATTTTGAGTGATTGGCGTTTAAGAAGTGGGATTTCGTTATCGCGCCTGAATCGCTAGCGATTTCGCACTTGCGGGGCCATGCTTCCCATTATGTCGCAGAGCCTTCGGAAACGAGCTTACGGCGCGGCTAGAAGCTCTTACCCACGGCTTTCGCCGTGGGCTGCGTTCTTACGCCGCTTCGCGGCTGCGGAGTCTTAGTCTTGTTCTACTGCATTGTCAAAATTCTAGTTCTCACGCACACAGTGCAAGCCGCGCACGTTCAAGACACAAGGGGCACTTGCCCCGTTGTGAGGCTTAGGCTAGTGGTCGTGGCCTTCGTCGCGATGGTCCTCGCCATGGCCGTGGTTTTGGGCGTGGGCATCATGGTCTTCGTGATCCCAGTGTCCATCGTGGAGTTGCCAGCCTTGCTGGTAGTGGTCATAGTGCGGATGATTCCAGTAGGCTCCCTCGTAGGGCGGACGGTCCCAGCGTCCCTGAACCCAGCGGTAGTGGTGGCCATTGGGGGCCCAATATCCTTCTACCCAGGCGTAGCCGGGACCGGGCATTGGTCCACGCGTCTCGATGCGGAGCGGCGGTGGCGCTGATCCGATGTAAACCGAAACCTGGGCTGATGTGGGGACGACGATCGCGGTCGCCAGGAGTGCGGCATAGATAAAGTTGAGTTTCAATTCGTATCTCCCTTCTAGAAGTTCGGATTTCCAATAATGAGGATTGGTGGGCCGTCGTTAAAGATGGCGAAAGGGTCGTCCCCTCCGTGCGTGGCTGATGATCACAATCGCACAGTTTTGGAAATGTTTTGGTGAGCGTTGCAGAAATCAGATTGGCACGAATCCAAGTAGTCACCTGTGGGAGAGCATGGGATTTTTAATCTCCGTGCGCCGCGTCTGTGCGCGAATGGAGTCGTGAAGTGGGAAATCTCCAACTAATATTGCTGGTCTTTCGCCCCCCGGGGCTTTTCTGTTTCCCAACTTCCCCCCACGGCTTACGCCGTGGGCTGGATTCTTACGCCGCTTCTCGGCTACAAACTCGCAGTTTTGATCCACGCCGAAATTCTCGCTTCATAGCTCTCTTCAATTTTTCCGGGGCTGTGGTGCGATGCCCTTATCCCGGTCGTCGTACGAACCCGAGTTGTAAACTGTGGTATAGAGAACTCTGATTCTCGGGCAATCGAGCATTCGGAGGTTTTGTGAGGGACGATTTCTGTCAGTGAAGTGGGAACTGTCGTCTTGAAGGTGGAGCGTAGCGCGTACTTTTGGTTTATCAACGCTGCGACTCTGCGTCTTGAGCTGTTCCAACTCTGGTGCAGAGATCCTTCGTTGGGAGTCGCTCGCTTCGCGAGCGACTCCGCTTCCTCAGGATGACAGGTTGATAGGAATCAGGAAGGTAATTAGTGGGACGTAGCAGCTTGTTTTGGCGGGCGAGGGCGCCCGCCCCACACGGGTTTTGGCGGGAAGTGGGCGATGACGGCGGAACAGAAGATTCTACAGTCGGTGGCGATGCAGCTTATGAATGGCGACGAAGTTGTGTTGGATGATCAGAAGCTGCGGGTGAAGCGGGTCGGGAGTGGGCGATTGCGGATGGTGGAGTTTACGTTGAATGGACGGGTGTTTGAGGCTATTGAACAGAATCCGGCGAAGCCCAGCCGGTGGGGGACGTTGGCGCGGGAGAAGCATCAGGTGGTGCAGTTTCGGGATGTGGCATCGCATAAGTATGTGGCGGTCGCGGTGGATGGTGAGATTACGGAGTACGGGCACGGTTGAGGTGGCACCGCAGTCTTATCGAGACACCCACCCTGTTCGCAAAAAGCGCGAACAAGGGTTGGGCACCCGAACAATTTCGGAACTCTCTTTCGCGCAATTCGGTTCAAGGCTCGCTTAGCCTTGCCCTGCGGGGCCTGAGTCATTTTTTCGCCTGACCCAGGGCTTACGCCCTGGGCTAATTTATGCCGCCCCTTCGGGGCTCGGTTCATGCGCTGATGCAAGGGCTGGGTTCATCCGCTGATGCGCTGGGCTCGGTTTCAGCGGACAGCTTCTCGGTGCAACTCTGTTTAGGTGCGAAGCAGGAAAAGTAAAATTAAATTTGCTAGTCGTGTTTGGTGTTTCCGCTTAGCAGTTGGAGGGCGTGGGGTAGGAGATCGATTACGGCTTCCAGGGACTCGATGGCGCCGGTGGGGCTGCCGGGAAGATTGAGGATCAGAGAT
This sequence comes from uncultured Acidobacteriota bacterium, assembly GCA_963716405.1. GTDB lineage: Bacteria > Acidobacteriota > Terriglobia > Terriglobales > Acidobacteriaceae > JABDBE01. Next base: position 392,515 of record CAVQTI010000004.1, read on the forward strand.
TTTTCCCGGATTCCGCAGACTCCGCGGCTTAGGGCGGTGAATGGAGTTTTCCTGGCGCCTTCGTTGCGCATGCGTTCCGCGACTCCTTCGACCAGGCGTTCGCAGACGGCGCGCGTGGCTTCGGGAGTGACGTCGCGTTCGGCGATGCCGGTGCCTCCGGTGGTCACTACGAGTTGCGCTTCTTTCACCCAATATGCTAGTGCGGTTTGAATGGCGGCCTGCTCGTCGGGAACGACTTCGGTGCCAATCAGCGAGAATTTCTTTTTCCTCAGGAACTCGCTGACTGCGGGACCGGAGAGATCCGTTCGATCGCCTCGAGCGCAGGAATCGCTGACGGTGAGGACCGCGGCGGTTAGTCCTTCAGGAGTCGAGGAGGACATCTTCTTCCTCCTCGTTTGAAGCTTTGCTGCCGCCGTCGCGCTGGGCTTCGTCGAGCTGGCGCAAGCCTTCCATGAGCAGGCCCTGAGTATTCAGTTTGGTGGTCTGCTGCTTGGTCTTGCCTTCGAAATTGACTTCGAAATTTCCGTCGGTCCAGCGCAAAACTTTGAACACGGCAGGATCTCCCAACAGTGTGCCGTAAGTCGCATGGGTTACCTGACCTTCGCTGAAGAAGAGCTGGCACTTGTCGTCTTTGTTGGTGAGCGTTAGAGAGCAGCTTTTGCGGCCCATTTCCAGCGACTGCACCAGGTCGATTACGTTCATCTGCAGCAGGCTGCCGCGCAGCACGCCGTCCGAGGGAACGGTCTTGGCCATTTTCTCCAGCGCGATTTTGTCGATTACGCGCTTGATGCGTTGGGTGGCTTCGCGGAGGAAGAATGGTTTTTCGACGAAATCGTCCACAGGAAGATCGGCGGTGCTTAGTTTTTCGCTGATGTCGGTTTTGGTGGCTACGAGAATGACTGCGGCATCGGCGGTGCGGGGACGGCTGCGAAGTTTTTCGATCAGCTGGCGGCCGTCCATGCCGGGCATGCGATAGTCGCAGACCAGCAGATCGGGCGGATCGTCGACGGCTTTGAGCAGCGCGTCGGCGGCGTCGCGTCGCGGTGGTGACCTGGGCGAGCGGCGTCAGGGCACCGCGAAGCAGGCCGAGCACCATCGGATTGTCATCTACCAGCAGGAGTCTTACGTTGTTCGCCATTACGTCTTTTTTCGCGCGCGGCGGTAGTCTCCACTTTTGCCGCCGGATTTTCGTTCGAGCACGATTTCGCGAATCTCGATTCCCTTGTCGAGCGCCTTCGTCATATCGTATACCGTCAGGGCGGCTATGGTGGCGGCCATGAGGGCTTCCATCTCCACGCCGGTCTGCGCCGTGGTTGAAACTTTCGAGGCAATCGCGACGCCATTCTCGCACAGCCGCATTTGCACATCAACGTGGGAAAGCGGGAGAGGATGGCACATGGGAATCAGATCGGCAGTTCGCTTGGCGGCCATGATTCCCGCCAGCCGGGCTACTTCGAGCGGATCGCCTTTGGGATTTTTGGGCAGCGCTTTTAGAACCTTGGGTTTCAGGAGGACGAAGGCGCTGGCTTCGGCTTCGCGCTGGCTGGGAGATTTCTTGGAGACATCGACCATTCGAGCTTTGCCGGAATTGTCGTAGTGGGAGAGCTTTTTGGGCATGCAAAGCAATTAGTTTACTAGAGGTCACTCTAAACGAGATAGCACCGACGATATTGGGTCGGGATTGTAGTGAGCTTTTTGTGGTTCCCCTTCCCGCTGATGCGGCAGTTCGCGTGCGCATGCGATCGATAGCTTCGAATCGTACACGCGAGATTCCTCGCCCCGCTGGAAAACGCGGGGCTTCGGAATGACCGCCATATTGATTAATTGATGTGCCGAGATGAGGTCGCCCGCGGAGCTCTCTTCCGTATTTCACAGACGATTTGATTCTGGGCGGGTCGTTGGCACGCCGAAACATATGCCAGCGACCCGCTAAGGTTCAAACAAATCCGCACAGACAAACATAGACACGCATGAGCTCACATCTACTTCCAACTACGTCTGTTCATTGTTGACCGTTGCTTCTGAAGCAAAATGTAAATTTTTGTGAGTTACTAACGAAGTGACGTTACGTATTTCCGCGGTCCGCGTCCAACGCTGCAAATGAGTTCGAGAAGGCGTGAGGTGCGGAATGAAATTACAAACATTCACGCGGACGCTGGTTTTGTTAATCGCAATTCCTTGTGTCATCGCTGTAAATTGCAAGTCTCAACTACTGTTCGGGGGCCGTGCAAAAGCTCCAGACAATCTGTCGCGATTGCTGCAGAAGGCGGAGGACGGCGACTCCGAGGCGCAGTTCCGTCTTGGCTTGGCGTATGAAGGTGGTTTGGGAGTGCCGCGCGATTACGCGCAATCTGCGATCTGGTACAAGAAGGCCGCAGACCGCGGTTATCCTGCGGCTCAGAATAATCTCGGCAATCTTTACTCTCGTGGTCTGGGCCTACCGCAAAGCGACACCGAAGCACTTCGCTGGTACATGCGGGCAGCTGCCGAAGGTCAGCTCACTGCGGAAAATAATTTAGGTTTCATGTTTGCGACCGGCCGCGGCGTTCAGCAGAGCAATGAAACTGCCATATTTTGGTTCCGCAAAGCCGCTGCGAGAGGGTACGCGGGAGCAGAAACAAACCTGGGATTTATGTATTCCACGGGGCGCGGGGTTCCCCTTGATACCAAAGAAGCGATGGGATGGTACAGAAAGGCGTTGAAGGGCGGTTTCGCTCCGGCGGAGTTCGAAATTGGTCAGATGTATTTCCACGGAACCGGCGTGCCGCAAAACTTCCCCGAGGCAGTCAAGTGGTTTCGCAAAGCTGCCGATCATGGATTAGCATCGGCTCAGAATCAGCTCGGTTTTGCATACTCCCATGGACAAGGGGTTCGACAAGATTACTCGCAAGCCGAGAAATGGTTTCGCCTGGCTGCAGAAAATGGTTCGCCCGAAGGGCAGCACAATCTAACGGCCATCCTCGCATCAAGTCATAAAGGGCGTGGCGCAGATACTAGTGTCGAAGCAGAAGCGGCCCGTTCGTTGGTCATGCCTTCGCGTCTCCCAGTCACAGCTCGCGATTTGCGGAGTCCGCGAAACTCCGAGGATCAGGACGCTCTGGAGTTACGTTTTTCGCACGAATGAGCGTTTCATGCTGAGATTAATCAGACTGAATCGTGGCTCTACGACCGCAGTCGTAGTTCGAGATGATTCGGACGGCGGCTTGTCATTGAGCTTGTTCCCGATTATCTAAGTTTCAGAGGCAAAAAATGGGGACTCAAGATGCACTGCAGCCCGTACATAATCTAAGGCCGTACAAACACGTTACAGGGCACGCACCAGATCGAGCGTTTTTTTCGCGCCGCGGCCGAGTTGGATGTAGATAAAGAAGACATCAAGCGTTACTACGATTTCGTCGACCAGAAAATAGCCGACTTGCTTCTCGTGGCCCAGCACACGGCGAAGGCTAATGACAGAGTCACCGTCGAACCGCGCGACCTTCCCATCACCAAGGGACTGCAAGAGAGCATTCATGCTTTTGAGGCGATGGATTTGGATATCGGCCTCGAGCGCATTTTGGAGAAAGCCGTTCCTGAGCCGCAGATTGATCTGCCTTATAGCGACGAAACTGAGGCTCGCCTGCCGTCCATTGCGGGCGGGTTGAGTCTCGCATTCGCTCGCACTTTCAAGATTATGTATCCCGAACTTAAGCATCCGGCGACGGAGGAGTGGGAGCGGGCGTTTCGGATTTTTGAGTTGTTGTTGTAAACCATCGCGGCCTGTTCTTTTCGCCAGTAGCGCGTCAGTTTGTTCACGCGAGATCCATCGCCCCGCTGGAGAAGGCGCGGGGCTTCGGAATGACCGCCATATTGATTAATTGATGTGCCGAGATGAGGTCGCATGCTTGACTTGGGTATGTGAGTGGGACTAGTCTCCGGCTGACTCGGGAAATCGATTTTCTACAATCCCTGAGTTTTCCTTAAATCAAGACTTTTGATTTTGCGACATAGGAGGCTGTTCATGAAAAGAATCAGCGACGTGTTGTGTTTGGGCTGTCTTGTGGTCGGGAGCTTGGGTGTGGCGGTGGCGCAGGAGCAATCAATGGGGCCGCCGAAAGTGCTAATGGTCACGCGCGAGTTTGTGAAACCCGGTAAAAGCGGGGCGATGCACGACAAAGCGGAGAGCGCGTTCGTGCAGGCGTTTGCGCGGATTAAGTATCCGACACACTATCTGGCGATGAATTCTCTTTCTGGCAAACCGCGGGTGTTGTTCTTTACGGGTTACGATTCCTTCGCGGCGTGGGAAAAGGACGCAACCACAGTCAATAAGAATGCGGCGCTTTCGGGCGCGCTGGATCACGCGGGCGTCGTTGATGGCGAGCTGCTGGATTCGGTAGATATGGGTGCATGGGCATATCGCGAAGAGTACAGCTTGCGGTCGAATGTTGACATCGCGCACATGCGCTACTTTGAAATTTCGCTCTACCGTGTCAAACCGGGCCATCACAAGGATTGGGATGATGCGCTCAAAATGGTGCTGGCGGCCGAGCAAAAAATCCCGGACAATCGCTGGGCTTGCTACCAAGCCGTCTATGGCGTGCCCGAAGGAACTTATGTTTTTATCACACCGCGGAAATCTGCGGACGAGATCGACAAAAACATGATGCAACAGAAAGATTTCGCAGCCGCTATGGGCGAAGATGGGATGAAGAAACTGGATGAGCTCGCGGCGGTGGCAATCGAGTCGAGCGAGTCGAATCTATTTATGTTTAATCCGAAGATGAGTTATGTTTCGGATGACTGGGTGAAAGCTGATCCGGAGTTCTGGAAGCCAAAGGCCGCGCCGATGGCGGCTCCGAAGAAACCCACGGATAAAACCGGTACTGGGCAGTAGCGTTGCTGCTGGACGTGCTTGGACGGGCGGGGACGCCCGTCCTTCATTTTTTATTTCATTAATATCGGTACCCACTCGCCGGGGGCAATCCGCTCTCTATTCGGCGGGATCACAATGTAGCAGTTCGCCGTTGCGGTTGCTGCAATGTCTCCCGATCCTTGCCAGCGCACTAACTCCACTTCCGACTGTTCGAATTCTCCGGAGAGAATTGCGGGTAAGAAGCGTTTCAGGCCGGGCTTGGTCTTGATCTCGGATTTCAATTTGGCGTGCAGGAAAATTAGTTTTTTGGGCGTCATTCCGGCGAGGGCTTCGAGCATTGGTTTGGCGAACAGTTCGAAAGTCACCATGGTCGAGACCGGGTTTCCGGGTAGGCCGAAGAAGTATTTGTGCGGCTTGGGGGCTGAAGCCCCGAGTCTTTTTGCGGATCGTCGGCGCGGCTGAAGCCGCGCGCCTTCAAAGCGTTCTGGTCGATGCGGCTGTTGTGCATCTCAGCGGCCTTGGTGGTTCCGGCTTTCGCGGGCGAGGGCGCCCGCGCCACATGGAATTCGGCCGAAGACGGCTGGGCGGCCGGGTTGAATCTGGACTCCGGTGAAGAAAAATTCTGCCTGGAACTCTGCTAACACTTGCTCCACCAGATCGTATTTGCCCATGGAGACTCCGCCGCTTAGCAGGAGCAAGTCGGCTTCGAGGCCCTCGGCGATTAACTCACGCAGGCGTTGGGGCTCATCGGGGGCAATGGGTAACAGCACTGGCTCACCGCCTGCGGCGTGGATTTGCGCCGCTATTGAGTAGGTATTGGAATTGCGAATTTGGGTGGGCTCGGGAGGTACGTCGATGTCGACCAGTTCGTCTCCGGTAGCCAGCACGGCGACGCGGGGCTTCGAATACACCAGCAGCCGTGACCTTCCTACCGATGCTGCCAGCGCAATTGCGGCGTGATCGAGGCGCACTCCCGGAGACAGCAAGCGGTCGCCGCGCTTGGCCTCGGCTGCGATAGGAACAATATTTTCTCCGACTGCAATTGTCTCTGGTGATCGTGACTTGATTGGCTTCGCGCGAAGTGTATTCGACCATGACAACTGCGTCAGAACCGGCTGGCGCGGGGGCACCGGTCATGATGGCTGCGGCTTGGCCGGGCTGGATTTTGAAGGTGGCGTCTGCGGCGGCGCCGGCGCGAATTTCTCCGATTACGTCGAGCGTGGCTGGGACCTTTTCTAAATCGGCGGCCTGGACTGCATATCCGTCGCGCGTGGCTCGAGGGAAGGGAGGGAAATTGCGGTCGGCGGGGACAGGCTCGGCGAGAATTAGTCCGCGGCTGTCGAGCAGTGCTACGAGCTCCTTTCCACGGGGACGCGCGGTTGCGGCGTGCAGCTCAACTAAGTGGCGCGCATCTTCGAAGCTGAGAACAGAGGACATGCAGGGATGATACGACAGGCAGGTGTAGGCGCGTCATCGCCAGTGCTGGATGCACCGATCAGGCTGGCACGGGCGAGGGCGGCGTGAATCTGTATTTATGATTCCGCACGGGCGAGGACGCCCGCGCCTACACTACCCCGCGCCTACATTAGATTCTGGCGCAGCTGTTGGGGATCGGTTGCGTACGTCGTCGCGGTGTCGAGGTCGACTACCTGCGCACGCACGAGTTTTTCCAGCTCACTATCGAAATGCTGCATGCCTTCGGAGACGCCGTCCCTCATGGCCTGAAGCAGGTTGTCCGCGGAGAAATCATCTACTTCTATGCATGCCTGAGTGCGGGGATGAGCGTTTAGGATTTCCACGATAGCGATCCGTCCCGACCCGTCTTTGCGGGGAATCAGCCGTTGGGAAACAATGTAGCGGAAGGTGCGGGCGAGGCGGCTGCGAATTGAACTTTGTTCTGACTGGGGAAACGCGCTGACGATGCGTTCGACGGTTTTGGCGACGCTAACGGTGTTCATACTGGTGAGAACCACGTGTCCGCTTTCAGCTGCTTCCAAAATCATTTCAATGGTCTCGCGGTCGCGGGTTTCGCCCACCAGAATCACGTTCGGAGCCTGGCGCAACGCCGCGCGCAGAGCCAAAGCCACGCTGGGCGTGTCACTGTGCAATTCGCGCTGATGAACGGTAGCCCGTTTGTGGTTATGCAGGAACTCAATGGGATCTTCAATGGTGATGATGTGGCAGACCTGTTCCTGATTGATGCTGTCGAGAAGTGCGGCCAGGGTGCAGGATTTGCCGGAACCGCGCGGTCCGGTGACGAGCACGATGCCCTCGCGAAGGTGGGCCACTTTTTTGAGTTGCGCAGGCAAGCCAAGCGACGACATGGCCGGAATCGATGTCGCGATGACCCGCATGACGACAGCGCAACTGCCCCGCTGGATGAAGACATTCACTCGGAAACGCGCGACTCCGGGAAGGCCGTAGGAGACGTCGCAGAAACCCTGCTCGCGTAAAAGGCTGATGGCTTGCTTGTTTTCGCCAATCAACTCGGAGGCGATGCGGCGGGTGTCATCGGCGGTCAGGGGGCGGATGCCAGAGCCTTGTATCGCGATCAGTTGACCGTGAATTTCTACTTGCGGCAGGCGTCCGGGCGAGAAAATAAGATCGCTGACCTGGCTATTTGCTCGCAGAATGGCCGTCAATAGAGCGTGCGGCGCGATAATGCCTGAGCCGCTCGAGGGCTCGAGGACGACAGAAATAGGAGCATTACCGGGCGCTGCCATAAGTTTTTTGGGGGACTGAGATTTACTCTAACTAAATCGCTGGCAGGGTTCTAGAAAGAACGTCGTGGACATAGACCTTGGTAACAAGGGCTCTGGTTGGGGCTGGCTTTGTTTTTCCCTGCGGGGCCTGAGTCGGTTTTTTCGCCGTACCCAGGGCTTACGCCCTGGGCTAATTTATGCCGCCCCTACGGGGCTGTAGGACACACCTTGCCCATCGATGTGCCTGAAATGAGCGTCAAGCGCACGGCAGCGCCGCACGGGCGAGACGCCCGCGCCTACGCTACTGCTGCTTTTTTGTTGTCGTCTTCTTTTTGCCGTAACTGGTTTCAACCGTTGCTCCGAGGCCCTGCAGCATGGCTTTGGCCTCTTCTGCGTGTGGACCAGTGGGTTGCAGTTCAAGGTATTTCTGGAAGGCTTCGGCGGTGCCTGGAGGGGCGACCATTTTGTCGCCTTGGAGCGTGGCGGCGCCGATCAGATTTGTGCCCTTCCAATAATAAGCGTCGGCACGGTTGGGATCGGCAGCAATCGCTTTGTCGAAAGCTTCGGCTGCGGCTTTGCGCATCTGCTCATCATTCTTGTTGTTGGCATTCGTCAGAATCGCACCCAGATTGAAGTAGTACATGCCAGCGCCGGCGGGATCAAGTTGCGCGGCCTGGTTGTAAGACTTCACCGCGTCGTCGGTCTTGCCCATTTGAGCTTCGGCTTTGCCTTTATTGTTGTAGAACGAGGCGAGGGTTTTAGTTGCGTCGGGAGTCTTCGCGCTGGGTGCCGCGTCAAGCGCTTTCTGTTTGAGATCTACTGCTTTTTGATAATCCGTAACCGCAGCGTCGTAGCGTTTGGTCTTCTCGGCGGCGTCTGTCTGCTTGGTGGCGGAGGTCATTTCGTAATCTCCCAGCTTGGCCCACAGCAAATCGCGGTTCGGATCCATTTGCGTCGCTTGCGTAATCTGGGCGATGGCGGTATCGAAGTCGCCGCCGTCGGCTGCCGTTTTGGCGGCTGCCAGTTTCTCGTTCAAACCCTTGATGGTGTTATTTTCCTGGGCAATCTTGGCTTGCTGCTCCTGCTGCTGCTTTAACTGCTCGGGAGTTAATCCTGCGCCCTTAGCAGCGTTGGCCGCCTCTTTCTGCATGTCGAAATCGAGCGTGCCTTCCTCGCCCATGAGCGTGAACCCGTTGTAATGAAAAATCTCTTTTTTGTCTGGGCCAAAGAGCGTCACATTGTAGTGGCCGGGGGCGATACCCAAAGAAAAGTATTCGCCCTTATTGTTAGTTTTGAGGTCGTACTTGCGTCCCGTTTCGTTACTGACCCATTCCACTGTCGCGCCGGCAATCGGCTTGCCTTGCGCGTCCTTGGCGGTGCCCTTCACGCTGGTTGTGTCCTGGGCAAAGGCTGGGCTTGCGCATAGACCAGCGGTGAATATCAAAAGCGCTAGCATGACGAAATATTGCTTCATGGGTCTTGCCTCCGGATCAAACTTGAATTTCCGCTTGCGTCCTTCTACTTTTTATGACGGTCTGGCTACGCTTTCTGTTTCGCAATAAGGAATCGGATCGGCTGCGCCAGCCTGCTGAAATGCCCGCAGCCGAAGTACACAACTATCGCACACACCGCAGGCGCGATCTTCCCGACTGTAACACGACCAAGTTAAATCGAATGGCGCGCCCAATTCAAGGCCAAGGGTCACAATTTCGGACTTTCGCAGGCCAATCAGCGGCGTGACGACTTCGATGCGGCCATCTTTTGTTCCGGCCCTTATCACTTCGTTGAAGGCGCGATAGTACGCGGGACGGCAGTCAGGATAACCCGAGCTGTCCTGTTCGACCGCGCCTATGTAAATCTTCTCGGCGCCCAAAACCTCCGCCCAACTTACCGCGACAGACAGAAAATGCGCGTTGCGGAAGGGAACGTAGGTAATGGGGATTTCGTGGCCATTGGGGCCGGCAAGAGGTGATTCTGGAACTGCGATGTTGGGATCAGTTAGCGCGGACCCGCCGATGGCACGCAGAGCTTCATTTCGAACCACCAGCCGGTCGCGGATTCCGAGGCGATCGCAAATTCCTAGAAATGCGCTTCGCTCTCGCTGTTCGGTACGCTGACCATAGCTGATGTGCAGGGCCGCGGCGTCGAAGTCGCGTGCCGCTAGGGCGGCGCAGACGCACGAGTCCATCCCGCCACTAAGCAGGACAACTGCGCGAGATTTGTTGTCATTCACCATTTCGAATATCGCACCACAGAGTCACAGAGTCACAGAGAAATCAAGAAATAAAACTATCCACGATCTGAGACTCGGCTACCCTACGAAATGCTCGGTGCTCTTTGCTTCTTATTTCTCTGTGTCTCTGTGACTCTGTGGTGAAAATTCATACGCTTTTCATCGCTGGGTCCCAGATGAACTTGTGGATTTGTAAGCCCAGGCGAGCTGGGACGTTGTCGGCTAGCATCCATTCGGCTAGTTCGCGGGGATCGAGCAAACAATGGGAGCTGTCGCGCGGGCCGCCTGCATCTTTACTAAAAGCCGGGGAGAACAATACGGCGGTTACGCGGCTGGCCAACTGATGGCGAGTAACGAAGTCGCGGGCGAATTCGTAGTCGGTGCGGTCGCTTAGCACGAATTTCACTTCGTCCGCGGAATCGAGCGCTTCGAGATTCTGCATGTCGAAGCTGTCATATTCGCCTGAATTCGGACACTTGACGTCGACGATTTTGACTACGCCTTTCGGAACACGATGCAATGGGCGCTCGCCGCTTGTCTCAAGCAACACGGTGTAACCGTCGTCCAGAAGACGCTGCATCAGGGGCACGACTTCCCGCTCCTGCAGCATAGGCTCGCCGCCGGTGATCTCGACCAGTCCGCCCGGACTCAATATCTCGACCTCTGCGGCGACTTCTTCCATGGTCATGCGATGTCCGCCGGTGAACGTGTATTCGCTGTCGCACCAGGAGCATCGCAGATTGCATCCGGTGAGACGCACGAACACGCACGGCAGCCCAGCATGCGTGGACTCGCCCTGGATCGATTTGTAGATTTCCGTTATCTGCATGGAAAACAGTTGCCGGTTTGTCAGTTGCCGGTTGCCAGTTCCGGTTGCCAGTTCTCAGTTGCCAGTTCTCAGTTCTCAGGGCTGCTTACAGATCGAGCCTATCAGGCCGTTCAGTATCCTTCCTACCTCGGCGCACGATTGCAATAGCGACGTGGCCTCTGATTGCCCCAAATATCCAAGGTTCTGTGCAATTTGAAACTGCGTTTCTAGTTCCATCAGCGATCCTCTTGCCTGACCGAGAAAGTATCTGAATTCCTTTTCTGAAAGCCGCCCTTGCCCTTCGGCGATATTGCTTGGGATCGATACCGAACAGCGACGAACTTGTGATGTGAGGCCGAACTGCTCATCCCTTGGGAACTTCGACGTCGCTCGATAAGTGTTGGTAACGAGCGTCATGGCTTTCTGCCACGCCACGAGATCGCGATACGATGTTCCCACATCTGCTCTATCTATCTGGCAACTGACAACTGGGTACTGGCAACTGTCTATTCACTGTAAGTCGCTGTGGTCGTGTCCGTTTCAAAAACCGTGACCCTTTTCACCCGCACCCTTCCTGCCGTTACCTCGCCGAGTTTGGCGTTGGTCTCGTCGTAAAAATACTTGGCCAGATTTTCCGCCGATGGATTCACCACGGTGAACGGCTCCAGATCGTTGATCATCTGGTGATCGAGACGCTCGATGGCGCGCTTCATTACCTCGCGCAAGTCCTTGAAATCCAGTAGCAGGCCAGCCTTGTCCAACTCTTTGCCCGCGAGCGTAACCCGCACTTTGTAATTATGCCCATGCGGATTCTCACACTTGCCCTTGTAATTGCGCAGGTAATGTCCCGCGGCAAAAGAGTCGTCAACTGTGACTTCGAACATTAAGCCTCTTGGGTCTGTCAGCGTAGGGACCGGCCGACGACCTGGACGGGCGCGGACGCCCGTCCTCCACTACGAAACCGGGGTGTCGCCCAATTGGTTATTGTACCGCGATGGAGAGCGGCCGCGCGCTGACCGGCGTCTCAACGCTTAGCGCTTCCTGGTTTCACTCTGCGCCATCCGCGCCTTTACCAGTTTCTTAATCAGCGCAACTGGTAGTGGCGTGTTGATTGGGAAGTGGACTGTCCCTTTGGATGTGTGGAACTCCTTAAGCTCGTTGCTAAACGCTTTAATAACCGCGGCGCTTGGAAACAGACTGCAGTGCTTCGAAAATGCAGCGAACCATACCAGCACTGCTTTGTGCTTAAACGCAGGAATCCGATAGCTGATGACCTCGGTAGCCTCCGGAGGGCAGGTGGACCGAATCACCCTGCGAAGCTCATTGAACGTGCTGCGGGCGGGTTCCGGGATTCCGGCAAGGTATTCATCGACATTGTTCGGAGCGATTTTGCCGGTCAGCGCGGGCTTACGACTGCCAGATTTTGCTTTTTTCATAAAGCGAGGCTCCAAACTTCTCCCTTTTTTTTAGAACAAGCGGATGGCCTTGGCTTGCTCGATGGCAGGGACTTTTCTGAGTTCGGCCAAGACCGGCTCGGGGACCGCTCCATCCACGTGTACGACGGCAATGGCTTCGCGCGGTTTCGCATTGCCTATGCGGCGGCCCAGGGAGAAATCGGCGATGTTGATTTTGTGATTGCCGAGAATCGTGCCGACTTTTCCGATCACGCCGGGGACATCGCGATTGCGTAGGTAAATAAGGTTACGTTCGAGCGGAGCTTCTACTTCGATTCCATCTACATGCAGTAAGCGCGGATCGTTTTTGTGCAATACCGCGCCCTTGACCACGTGCTCTTCAGTTTGAGCTTTGACCGCAATCGAAAGCACGCTGCCTGCGCCTCCGGTGGAACCTTTGGGCTTGCGTTCTTCGTGAATGCGTAATCCTCGAGACGACGCAATCGCAGCCGCGTTCACAAGGTTTGCTTTTTCTTCCAGCGCTTCGTTCAGAATGCCTTTAATCGCGCCATTGCGAATCAGGTCGGTTTTCCATTCGGCAATGTGGCCGCTGTAGCTCAGCGAAATTTCTTCCAGCGCGCCTTCGCTAACCTGGGCCAGAAAGGAACCCAATCTTTCCGCCAGCACGATGTACGGTTGCAGTTCGACATACTCGTCGTGCGAGACGGAGGGGACATTCACCGCGTTCTGGATCACGCCGTGCTTGAGATACTCTTTGACCTGGAGGGCAATCTGATAGCCAACAGCTTCCTGCGCCTCGTGAGTTGAACCTCCGATGTGCGGCGTCAGGATTATGTTGTCCAGCTCTGTGAGCGGTGAATTCTTCAGGGGCTCCTCGGCGAAAACATCCAACGCCGCGCCCGCGATGTGGCCCTGCCGCAAGGCTTGGGCGAGGGACGCTTCGTCGACTAATTCGCCGCGCGCACAATTCACCAGACGCACTCCCCGCTTCATTTTCTTCAGGGACGCGGCATTGATCATGCCGGTGGTTTGCGGGGTCAGGCCGACGTGGAGAGTCAGGTAATCCGACGCCGCGTAAACTTCATCCAGCTTGGCGATGGCGATGCCCTGCTCTTTGGCGACCATGACCGAAACGAAGGGATCGTGGGCGATGATCTCCATGCCAAATGCCCGAGCCCGGCGAGCTACTTCCATGCCAACTCGTCCCAGGCCAACAATGCCCAGGGTTTTGCCGCGCAGTTCGGTGCCTTGCAGAGATTTTTTCTCCCACTTGCCGGCGTGCATCAACTCGTTGGCGCGGCAGAGATGGCGTGCCAGAGCCAGCATCATCGCTAAAGTATGTTCCGCGACGGCGACGGCGTTGGCTCCGGGGGTGTTCATGACCGCGATGCCCTGGCGCGTCGCAGGCTCGAGATCGATGTTATCGACGCCCACGCCAGCGCGTCCGATCACGCGCAGCTTGCGGGCATTGGCGAGTAGCTCGGCATTCACCTGCACGGCCGAGCGGACAATCAGCGCGTCTGCCGATTGCAGTTGCGCCGCAAGGCCACCATCCATCTGATCGGGCGTGATTACGGTCCAGCGCGGCTCACGCAGCAAATCGACGGCCGAGGCGGAGATTTTTTCTGCGATGACAATTTTCATAGTTGGTTAAGCCGGCCACGGATTCTCACGGATTTCACAGATAGAGTTGCCCAGTAACTTCGAATCTGTGTTATCCGTCGCAGATCCTTGAGATCTCAATTGTGTACGGCCACCGCCATTTTCGATGACTTCGCATACACTTGCTGAGCGGCGCGAACCGCCGCACCATATTCGATCGGTTGCCCGGTGACGCTGGCGATCACTTGCTCGAGCGCAGCCAGGATTCCAACCGTATCGAGATAATCGTAGTATCCCAGGTGCGCGATGCGGAACAGTTGGCCTTTCATTTCGCCTTGGCCATTCGCTACCACTGCGGCAAACGATTCGCGAAATTGTTTGATGATTGCTCCGGAGTCGATGCCTGCGGGCGACTCAATCGCAGTAAGCGCGGCGGCCGGAGCTGAGGGTGCGAACAGTTTTAGTCCGATGGCCTGAGCTCCGGCGCGCGTCATCTCCGCTGCCAGTTCGGCATTGTCGATCAGCGCGTTGCGACCGTTTGCGAGATTGCCATCGCCCATCTGCCGGATGAAATCGAGTGCGGCAGCCAATGCGGCGAATAATGAAGTTGCGGGGGTGTACGCTGACTCGCCTTTGGCTGCGGCCTTGCGCTCACGGCGAAAATCGAAATAATAGCGCGGAGATTTCGCCGTCTCCATACGTTTCCAGGCACGTTCGCTGACAGCGCAATAGGCGAGACCCGGCGGGATCATCAGCGCCTTCTGCGATCCGCCGATGATGACGTCAATGCCCCAGCCGTCTACATCAAAGTGCGTAGTGCCGAGGCCGGTGATTGCGTCTACGACGAGCAGCGTGTCGTCGCCCGCTTTGCGGACTAATCGCGCGATGCCTTTAACGTCGTGGCGCGCGCCTGTGGAACTTTCGGTGGCCTGCACGTAGACGGCGCGAATGTCTGGCGTGAGCTTCTGTTCGATGTCCGCGAGCGCGAAGGTTTCGCCGTAAGGCGCACTGACGATTTCGACTGCGCATCCGAAGGCTTTGGCCAGGTCGCGCCAGCGCTCGCCGAAATTTCCCGCGGTCAGTACCAGCACTCGGTCACCAGGCGAAGTCAGGTTCGAGACTGCGCCTTCCATCACGCCGGTTCCGGAAGAAGCCAGCACCAGAACGTCATTCTTGGTGCCGATGAAATCCTTCATGTCGGCCAGCACACGCGTGTACAGAGAGCGGAATTCGGCGGTGCGATGGTGCATGGCGCCCGATGCCATCGCGGTCTGAGCCGCTGGAAGTATCGGGGTCGGACCTGGAGTGAACAGTCGATTTTTGCGCAGCATTCCCATAACGTCCTTGAGATCGTAAAGAAGAAGTTGGTCTCAAGTAGTTTATCGGAAGCTGGTGTTTCCGACATGCACCGTGCCCGCGTATTTCAAGGGTGCGCCACGCGGGCGAGTTTAGAAAAATTAGCTGCGGCTCGGATTTCGACGCCAGAATTTCAGGCTTGGCAATTTCCGGCGGCTTGGCAAAGAGATCATCGGCTTTGGCGAACAGGGCTTTGGCTATTTCCCCGTTCAGGTGCGCATTTCGGCCGCTCTCGTCGGCAAACGTATCGAAAATGCCGTACTTACCGGGACCCAATTTAATGGCGTACCAACTGATGGTTGCAGGCTCACGTTCCGCGAGCGGCTGTGCCGATTTCAGAAAGGCTTCCACTTCCTTTTCTTTGCCTGGCTTGGCTTCCAACTGTGCCCAAATAGCTAATTTGCTCATGATCTCGCCTCCTGAACATGAGATGCGCAAACAAGAGAAAGTATTCACACCTAGACATGTGACCGGGGATGGCGATCGAACCACTCCGCTATAATTGCCGCATCATGAGCCTGATAGAACAGATTCAGAAAGACATTACTGCGGCGATGAAAGCACGCGAGGAGCAGCGGTTGTCCACTTTGCGCATGGTGAAGACTGCGCTTAAAAATCGCGAAATCGACAAAATGGCGCCGCTGGACGACAAGGAAGCACAACAGGTGCTGAGCACGCTAATCAAGCAGCGCAAAGATTCGGTCGAACAGTTTACCAAGGGTGGACGGCAGGAAATGGCGGATAAAGAAGCTGCCGAAATTAAATTAATCGAAGGTTACATGCCCAAAGCGGCGGGCGAAGACGAAATTCTGGTAGGCGTGAAAGCCGTGATCGCCGAGATGGGCTCTCCTACAATAAAAGATATGGGAACGGTGATGAAGAACGTCATGGCGCGATTCAACGCCGCCGGACTGCGAGTGGATGGCAAGCAGGTCAGCGAAGCGGTGAAGCGCGAGCTGACTCCGAAATGATGGGGGACGGGAGCCTTGCCCGTCCGGTCACTTACTTCTCTGCAATTCCCTGTAGGCTTCGCTTTTTGAGATTCCCATTTCTTTGGCAACTTTCTTTAGCGCGGCCTTCTCGTCCAGATTCTCCTCTGCGACCAGTTGCTTAATCCGCTGGCGGACGTTCACTCGGTTGGGCGATGCTTTTTCTACCGTCGCTTCCATCTTGCCGATGAGTAGCGTGATCTCGCCCTTGATATCGCCGCGGGCTTTCAGAGTTTCCAGGACTTCGGCAGCGTGTCCGCGCAAGAATTCTTCGTGCATCTTGGTAACTTCGCGAGCGATCACCATATGCCGTTTCCCGCCCAGAATTTCGACGATATCCTCGAGCGCTTCCGTCACTCGGTGCGGGGCCTCGTAAAACACCTGCGTCCGTTCTGATTCTCGAATACTTTCGATTACCTGCCGCCGCTGGCCTCGTTTCGCTGGCAGGAATCCGTTGAAGCGAAATGAGTCGGTGGGCAATCCGCTGGCCACCAGCGCTGATAGAAATGCCGATGCGCCGGGAATCGGGACTACCGGGATGTGATGCCGGATCGCCAGCGTAATCAGGCGGAATCCGGGATCAGAAATGCCCGGCATTCCGGCATCGGTTACGAGGGCGATCCGCGCTCCCTGTTCGAGTTCGAGCACGAGTTCAGCCGAGCGCGTCATCTCGTTATGCTCGTGATAACTGGTGGTGCGCGTGCCGATGCCGTAGTGATTGAGCAGCTTCTGCGTCTGGCGCGTGTCTTCGCAGGCAATCACGTCGGCTTGCTTGAGCACACGCAAAGCACGCAGAGTAATGTCTTCAAGATTGCCGATCGGAGTTGCCACGAGGTAGAGGCCGGACGCGAGGGTGCGGCCGGAATCAATAAGAGCGGCGGATTCACTCGGCATTTCTCACGCTACCTTGGACCGGAGTCTATCATTGCTGGCTGCGCACCCGCTGGTGGTGGCTCAATTTGAATTTTTCAGGCATGGTTCGGTGCCATCCGGAGCGCAGCTGTTTTTCAAGCTGAACGAAGGATCTCGTACCGGTCGTATCTATGGGAGATCCCTCACGCGGCTGAAGTACGCCGCGTTTCGGGATGACGGCCTCGTAGGAGAATAATAAATTTAAACTGATCCGCTGCGCACCCGCCTCGTAAATTGACGGGAGCTGCACGGAACCCTAGAATTGAATTAAGAATTTTCGGGGCCTTTGGCTGCATTTCAGGAGTCCATGCCACTTTACGAATACGAGTGCAAGAAGTGCCATCACCGCTTTGAGCGGATCGTGAAATATTCCGATGCTCCCATGAAGAAGTGCCCGGACTGCGGCGGCCCGGTCGAGCAGACCATTACCGCGCCAGCGGTGCAGTTCAAAGGTTCAGGGTGGTACGTCACCGACTACGCCAAGAAGTCATCGGCGACTGGTTCTTCGTCCAACGGAGACTCCAAGTCAAAGGACGAGGCTGCGTCGAAAAAGGAATCTGGATCTAAGGAAGAACCTTCTGCTTCGAAAAAGGAAGAGAAATCTTCCAAGTCAGGGAAAAATCGAAGTCAGAAGGTCCCAGCAAAAAAGCGGACAAAAAATAAACCTTACCTCCACCTCATGTCGTATCCGAGCGCGTTGAGGATGTGATTTTCAAACTCATACTCCAGAATTATTTCGAAGTTGTTCCCATCGAACTCCCACGATGCCGCGTACTTGGTAAGCTCAGGCTGGTAGAACGAGTACGCGGTCGAGTAACGTACGTTGCAGGGCGACGGGCAGGCAATCATTCCGGTTGGATTGGATCGCTGCTCGCCGGTGGCAGCGAATAAAAGCTGCGACGAAACGTCTGGGACAGCAGCCACCAACAGTTGGTGAGGCTCTATGCGTAAGGCGCGCGGGTCGCCAGGAAGTACCTTGGGAGAAACATTTTTAGAAACTTGCAGCGGATTGAGATCTATCTGCTGCGCTATGCTCTGCTGAGCTTGTGTCCAGATCGACTGCAGATCGACATTAGAATGCTGCGTCTGATTTATGAATCCGGCCGCGGGGACCGGTCTCTGCGGGCTTCCGCCGCATCCTAAGGAGGCTATGATCAAAATACCCAAGACGACATTCAGTTTCATCGCTTACCCCGCAGCACGCTATTAACGCCATCGGCAGGATATTGGGCTTCCCTTTCTTCGACGACGGTCCGAACGTCATACGTCTTTCGCGTTGTATGCAGATGAAAGTCAATTCACATTCGCTTCCCACCGGAGTTACCACGATCGCAACCGTCTTCTTCCTGGTTGCGGCCTATTTAGGTTCTATCGGTGTTCTTATGTTGGTTACGCCGGGGACAGCTTCCATGGCGCTGGGAGCTCCGCTGCTGAGCGGGTTGGAGCTCGCTGGTCCTTACATGTTTTTGCTCGCGGCAGCAGTCGCAATGCTAATTGGATGGGGATTGTTGCGCCTGAATAACTGGGCGCGGCGTGCGGCCCTGGTTGCCGCATTCGTCGGAGCAGTGATGTTGATCCCTGCTGTATCCGCAGCCGCAGTGGATTTTCGCGCGCCGCTTCTATGGCAGGGACTCGGCGTCGCTGTTCGAGCGGCAATCGTCTGGTATTTGTTTCAGGAGCCGACGAAAGAAGCATTCGTAAAAAACTAGCCACGGATTTCACGGATTCGATCGCTCACAAATCCGTGTAATCCGTAGCTGACTTTATCTTTTTGCCTTGACTGGTTGTTTCTCGCCGACGCGCTCGCTGACCTCGAACTTCATCTTGCCGGCTCGCTTATCGGCATCGACGATGACGTGATCGCCCTGTAGCACCTCGCCATCCAGAATTTTCAGGGCTAACGGGTCTTGAATCAATTTCTGAATTGCTCGCTTCAGCGGCCGCGCTCCGAAATTCGGATCGTAGCCTTCGGCGAACAGCAACTCTTTCGCTGCATCAGTCAGTTCGAGTGAAATCTTTCGCTCGGCCAACTGCCGCCGCACGTCTTCGAGGCGCAGCTCGATGATTTTGACCAACTGTTCTTTTCCCAGCGGCCGGAAGATGATGATGTCGTCTACACGATTGAGGAACTCCGGCTTGAAGTGCGCGTGTAAAGCGAGCATCACCTGTTTCGACGCCTCCTCGAATTCCTTCTCGGAACGCAACCCTTCCGCTTGCAGGAAAGACGACCCGAGGTTCGAGGTCATGATGATCACCGTGTTGCGGAAATCGACGGTGCGGCCTTTGCCGTCGGTGAGGCGGCCATCGTCCATGATTTGCAACATCACGTTGAAGACGTCGGGATGCGCCTTTTCGATTTCGTCGAACAGGATGACCGCGTACGGACGCCGCCGCACTTGCTCGGTGAGCTGTCCACCTTCTTCGTAGCCGACGTATCCCGGAGGCGCGCCGATCAGCCGCGATACCGCGTGCTTCTCCATGTATTCCGACATGTCGATTCTGATCATGGCATGTTCGTCGTCAAACAGAAATTCGGCCAACGCACGCGCCAGTTCAGTCTTGCCAACGCCTGTGGGTCCAAGAAAAATGAACGAACCGATGGGACGCTTGGGATCGCTCAAACCCGCGCGCGACCGGCGGATAGCGTTGGCAACCCGCTCCAGCGCCTCGTCCTGGCCGACCACGCGCTGCCGCAGGCGATCTTCCATGGTGATCAGTTTCTTGACTTCGCCTTCGAGCATCTTCGATACCGGAATGCCGGTCCACTTGGAAACAATTTTGGCGACGTCTTCTTCGTCAACTTCTTCTTTCAGCATCCGCGCCGCGCCTTTAGTCTCCATCTGCGCGGTTAGCTTGTTGAGCTCTTCTTCGGTCTGGCGTATCAGGCCATAACGGATTTCGGCTACGCGCTGCAGGTTTCCCTTGCGCTCTTCGGACTGCTCTTCAATCTTCAACTGCTCGAGCTTTTCTTTGAGAGCGCGAGTTCGCGCGATCAGTTCTTTTTCGCGCTTCCAGTTGGCTTTCAACGCGTCGGCTTTCTCGCGAATCTCCGCCAGCTCCCGCTCAATCAGCGCGAGCCGTTCTTTCGAGTTGGGATCGCTTTCCTTCTTCAACGCCTGGCGCTCGATTTCGAGTTGCCTGGCTCTACGCTCCAGCTCGTCGATCTCGGTCGGAAGCGAGTCGATCTGCATGCGCAGCGAGGCTGCGGCTTCATCGATGAGATCGATTGCTTTGTCAGGCAGGAAGCGATCGGTGATATAGCGATGCGACAGGGTTGCGGCCGCGACAATCGCGGAATCCTTGATGCGCACGCCGTGATGCACTTCGTAACGCTCTTTCAGGCCGCGCAGGATGGCGATTGTGTCCTCCACCGTGGGCTCGCCGACGAATACGGGCTGGAAGCGGCGTTCCAGGGCCGGATCTTTTTCAATGTGTTTGCGATATTCGTTCAGCGTAGTCGCGCCAATCGCGCGCAATTCGCCGCGAGCAAGCGCGGGCTTCAGCATGTTGGACGCATCCATCGCGCCCTCGGCCGCACCGGCGCCAATCAGCGTATGTAGCTCATCGATGAAGAGGATGATCTGCCCGGACGACTCTTCAATCTCTTTCAGCACCGCTTTGAGACGATCTTCAAATTCGCCGCGGTATTTTGCTCCCGCCAGCATCGCGCCGAGATCGAGCGCGACTACACGCTTGTTCTTCAGGCCTTCAGGCACATCGCCCGAGACAATGCGCTCGGCCAAACCTTCGACGATCGCAGTTTTGCCGACTCCCGGCTCTCCGATCAGCACCGGATTATTCTTGGTACGCCGTGACAGTACCTGCATGACCCGCCGGATCTCTTCGTCGCGGCCGATTACAGGATCGAGCTTGCCGCGCCTCGCCTGCTCAGTCAGGTCGCGGGTATAGCGCGCCAGCGATTGGTATTTGTCTTCGGGATTCTGGTCGGTAACTTTTTGCGTTCCGCGGACCGAGGTCAGCGCCTTCAGAATCGCTTCGTGGGTGGCGCCGTGCCGCGTCAGGATTTCGCGGGCAGCGTCACGCTTCAGCTCGGTCGCCGCCAGCAGATAGATGCTCGGTGGAAACGTATTCATCTTTGAAGGTGGCAGCTTCGTTGAAAGCCAGTTCCAGCAACTGGTTCGCGGGGTTGGAAAGTGTTGCCTGAGCCGCGCTGCCCGAAACCTTGGGCAAGCCCTCGATGACTTGATAAGCGTCATGCAAGACGGCCTGCGGGCCGATGCCGATTTTCTCCAGCACCGGCGGGACGATGCCTTCCTTGTCCTCGACCAGTGCGGCCAGAATATGCACCGGCATGATTTCGGGATTGCCGTGCTCGGACGCCAGACTGCTCGCGCGCTGGACTGCTTCCTGCGCCTTGACTGTGAATTTATCCCATCGGATTGCCATAACTTTATTCCTTAAATTATTCGAATTGTCATTCTGAGCGAAGCGAAGAATCTATGCACCTTCGCTGCAGGGTCGTTGAACGAGTCGTCCTGGAGGTACTTGCTAAGTCGTCTTCTCCCCGATTTCGCTCCTCATCTTTGGATGTCTGGGGCTTACTCCCCGTTACCACCTTCTGCCTCATTCCACTTGCAGCCAGCGCGAGGCTGCGGTCGCGCAGTTTTTCGAGAATTTTGACTTTCTCAGAAAAACTCAGCGCCGCGAGCCGCTTGCGCATTTCCTGCTTACTCATGAATGCCTTCCAAATACTTCGAACTGCTTCCGTCTCGCGGTCTTTCACGATTTTCGTTCCCTACAAGCATTGTTTACCACGCCCGGAGGGAAACCAAGCGATCATTCTAGCCATAACAAAACGGGAGACGGTTACTCGCCGTCTCCCGTCAAAACTGTCGAGCTTTGCTCGACTAGACAGCCGAGACTATCGCCACATATTTCTTACTTAGGCGGCTTTGCCGGGAGCCTTGCCTTCCAGCGTCTTTTCGCTGCTACCCGGCTTCTCGCTGCCGACGTTGACTTTAATCTGCTTGGGTTTGGCTTCCGCCTTTTTCGCCAGGCTGATCTTCAGAACGCCTTTGTCATAGGTGGCCGTCACCTTCTCCGGATCCACGGTCGGAGGCAGGGTGAAGGTGCGAATAAAGCTGCCATATTGCCGCTCCACGCGACGGAAGTTCTCTTCTTTCTCTTCCTTTTCGAACTTGCGCTCGCCGTGCACCGTCAGGGTGTTGTTCTCAATGCGGACGTCGATGTCCTTTTCGTCGATCCCCGGAACTTCAAGCTTCAGAGTAACGTTGTGCTCGTCCTCATAGACGTCAACGGGCGGCACGAACGCACTGGTGGCTAGAGACTGGTCTTGGCCTTCTGGAGCAAAGGAATCACGAAACAAGCGGTTCATACGGTCTTGCAAGGTGGTGAACTCACGGAACGGCTCCCAGCGGGTTAAAACTGTCATGGTCATTTCCTCCTATAAACAGTTGGTGATTTTGGTTATGGGGCGTCCTGCACTTCCTTGGACGCTCAAATTAGCGCACAACAAGCATAAAATATGAGTGTATCGTTGTCAATGTATTTATCTGCACTTATTTCATCACGATGCGGACAGGATGAGGCATTTTAGGTACGCGGTTTCCGGGACCGTGAGCAGGATCGGATGGTCTTTAGCTTGGGTACGGCTCTCAAGTAAGCGAACCTTGCGGTGGGTATCGTTGGCAGCTTGCCTGACGACCTGAAGAAAGTCTGTGGAGCTGACATGATAAGAGCAGGAGCAGGTGACTAAAATCCCTCCCGGCCGCAACATTCGCAGGGCGCGGAGGTTGAGTTCCTTGTATCCGCGAAGCGCGGTGTCAAGATTGCTTTTGCTCTTGGCGAAGGCGGGGGGATCGAGCACGATGGTGTCGTACCGCTGTCCGGCGCTGGCATAGTCACGCAGCAGGTCGAAGGCGTTGGCTTCGATCCATTCAATATCGCGCCCATTCAACTCCGCATTGCGGTCGGCAACTTCGAGCGCCGGTCGCGAGCTATCTACTCCGGTGACCTTGGAGCACTGCTGCGCCAGGTGCAGAGCAAATCCGCCGTGATAGCAAAAAACGTCCAGCGCTTCGCCGCGAGCGTACTGGGCCGCCGCGGCATAGTTTTCGCGCTGATCGAGAAATGCTCCGGTCTTCTGGCCTTCGAGGGCGTCATGGTGAAAGCGAACCCCATTCATGGTGAACACCGTGCTCATCTTCTCGCCCAGGAGCAGACTGGATGATCGAGCGGGCAGTTGCTCCAACTCCCGCACCCGCGGATCGACACGCTCGACAATGGACTGCGGCTTCAAACCCTCCGTCAGTTCGGCGAGGATGGCTTGGCGAGCGACTTCTGTGTCCATGGCCTGTGTCAGCACCTGCAATGAGATCAAATCGTTGTAGCGGTCCACGATCAGGCCGGGCAGGAAGTCCGCCTCGCTGAAGACGATCCGGTAGGCGTCGGTGTCGCGCACGATTCGTTCACGATAGGCGATGGCCTCTTGAATGCGTTTTCGCAGCAGACCGGAAAGATCACTCACCGCTTCTGTCGAAATCATGCGAATGGCGATCTGTGACGCGTTGCTATACAACGCCGAGCCAAGCGGCTTTTCGCGTTCGTCAATCACCGCCACCAAGGCACCAGGAGCGGCGCCGTTCGCGTCCACGACGTCAGAGCGGTAGACCCAGACGTGTCCCTCCTTGAGGCGGTTGGCCCCGCGGCGAGAGACTTTCACCAGAGGCATTCCGTGAAAGTCCGCTGATTTTTTGGGCATGAAGGAATCTTACCCCGGCGGGGCTCTTTGCGATGCTCATGTAGGCGCGGGCGTCCACGCCCGTGCGGGGTCAGAATGAGTTGACGACAGATTTACTGGAAACTCAGCTAGCGGCGGGATGCTCCGAGGCAACCGCTTCTCGGGCGTGCCTGTGCTTACGCGATTCCGCTCGCGCCAAATCAAGGTCGCGATGCAGAGCGTCCAGGGTCGCCGTGGGAAGCTCATTTCCCCACTCTTCGAGATCCGACTCACTCCAATTTCCGTTCAATCGAATAACATCGTCGGAAAAGTCTTCGGGAAAGGCCAGCCGGTACTCGCCTTCGCGAACCACGATGTCGCCAATGCCGCGTCCGGAAGAACCATCGTAAACGTGGCGGCTCGAGTCTCCCTTGCTATTGAGATAGACCACGAACACTTCCCCGTGATCCTCAAAGTTGGGCCGGAAATACCAGGCCTGGCTCGATTCAAACTTGGGATGGGCTCTACGCCGTCTCGCGACCACGGCTGGGTCGGCCACTTCATCATTTGAGGGATCGTAGTAAAGAATGCGCTGGCAGGACTCGCAAGTGACGACATGAGTTGACGCGCGCACTTCGTTATAAGTCTGAGGACGAAGCATGACCTGGCAGGCCAGACACTTGTGATCCTTAGCCTCTGAAATGCCCGTCCCGCGATGCTTTGCCACCCGATCATACTGGCGGAGCAGATCTGCATCCACGCCGGCCCGGGCGGTATCGCGCTTGGCATTCCACTCAGCCAATTGCTTTTCGTCTTCTGCTGTGCGCTGCCGCGCTTCGATCTTTTCCTTTTCGATCTCCGCGGTTTCAGCCTTTAAGGTCGCTTCCGCCGCCTTTACGTCCTTCTCGCGCACCTCGGCATTGACCATCAACTCCAGAATTTTGTCTTCATGGGAACGAATCTCCTGCTCGGCAAACTGGATCTCGTGCAGGAGAGCCTTGTATTGTTCGTTGGTTTTGACGGCGAGCGACTGGTCGCGATACTTCGAGATTTTCTGCTGCTGGTCCTGAATTCCGCTTTCGTACTTGCGCCGGGCCGCTTCGTCGGCCTTTCACCGCAGCCTTGGCTTTTTCCAGAAGCGCTCTGGTACCAGCCAGCCGTTCTTCAATGGCGGCCACCCGCTTAGGCAGGGCGGCGATTTCTTCTTTTAGACGCAGGATTTCCCGGTCCGCCTGTTGCAGTGCGATCAGGTTTTGTACGTCAGGAAGCATCTTTTACGTGTAGCGCTGCCCTGATTTTACCACGCGCACCTTTCCCCGCGTTCCGAGACGTTGCAAGCAACGTCTCTACAGTTAAAGCCGAGTCATCCCTTGCAGAGCGAGAGATATGGTTCTTTTCCTGGCCCGCAGACGCCCGATTCCTCGACGCTTTCGGTTCTCGGAATGACGGGGGAGATGGGCTAAGCTGCTCTATCGGTGTACACTTTTCCAGCCTCACCTCATTTAAGGACAGAATTCATGCCCCGGAGACGCTTCGTGAGTCCTTTTATTCTTCGAATGATGCTGTATTCTTTGCTGCTCCCCTTGGCAGTCGCCCAATCTACCACTCCCAGCAGCCCCGCGAAAACAAACCTCACCATCGAAGCCATTTTCGCCGAGGGTGGAATCACCGGGCGTCCACCCGAAACCCTGCAGTGGATGACCGGCAATACGAAATTTACCTTCATTCAGCGCGACGATTCTGGCATGAACGGCGAATTATGGTCGGTTGACGCGATTACGGGCGTGAAAACATTGCTGGTTAGCCAATCCAAACTGGCCACGCTGGCGCCGTCTCCCAGCAAAATAACTGATGAGCGCGAACTGGAACGGATTAGCCGCTACCACGTCGACCCGTATCACTGGGCGCCTGACTCCAAACATTTGCTCTTTGTCCCACACGGCCAGCTATGGTTCTATTCGCTCGAAACTGGGACTGGTGTCCAACTTAGCGCATCATCCGATCCCTGTAGCGATCCTAAGTTCTCTCCCGACGGCACTCGCTTGGCCTATGTGCGCAAGCACAATCTGTACGTGGACACTTTTCCGGCCGACACCGAAAAGCAACTCACTCGCGACAAAGAGAAAGATAAAGACAAAGAAGGAAATCTGCTGAATGGTGAGGTCGACTGGGTGTATGCCGAAGAGCTCAGCGTTCGCAGCAATTATTTCTGGTCGCCCGACGGCAAAAGCATCGCCTATCTGCAGATGGACGAAACCCGCGTGCCAACTTACCCAATCACAGACTGGATGCCGACTCATCCGACCGTGGATATGGAAAAGTATCCCAAGGCCGGTGATCCTAATCCGGTGGTGCGCCTGGGTGTGATCAGCGCTTCCGGCGGCGACACTAAATGGATTTCACTGACCGATAACTCCGAAAGCTACATTCCCCGCTTCGGATGGGTGCGCGACGGCATTCTCTGGGCAGAAGTATTAAATCGCGCGCAAGACAACATGGACCTGTACTTCATCGACGCCCACTCCGGGCGCTCACGCAAGGTGTTGACCGAGTCCACTCCCAAGGCCTGGGTCAATGTAAATGACGACATGAAAATTCTGCAGTCGGGCAACCGTTTTCTCTGGTCAAGCTGGCGCGATGGGCATACACAGCTTTATCTCTACAGCTTCGACAAAGAGAATCCGCTCGCGGCCGACGCCAAGCTGGAACTCCAGCTCACCAAGGGTGACTTCGAAATGCTCGGCGTAGAGGCGGTCAACGAGACCGATGGCGTAGTCTATTTCGTCTGCAACGAAGGCGACCCTCGCGAGCGGCAGATCTATGCAGTGAAGCTCGACGGCTCCGGCTTCGAGCCGGTTACCGAGGAAGACGGAACCCACAATCCCACATTCGCGGACGACGGCAAGCACTACGTAGACGAATTCTCCGCGCTCATGACGCCGCCGCGAGTTTCGATTTGCAGCATTGAAGGAAGCTGCAAAAAAGTATGGAACTCGCGCAATGTAGACAATTATGGGTTGACTGAGCCGGAGTTTCTTCAGTTCAAAGCTGACGACGGAACCGTTCTTTACGGCGAACTCGTTCTTCCCCGGGAAAGCACGCCAGCGGCTAAGATCCCGCTGATCGTAAATATCTACGGTGGTCCAGCCGCGCAGTTGGTCAGAAATATGTGGATCGAGGATTGGGTTGGTTCCTCCGGCCTGTTTCATCAACTTCTAGCGCAGCGCGGATTCGCGATTTTCACCGTCGACAATCGCGGTACGCCGGCGCGCGACCGCAAATTTATGACTGCAGTTCGCCATCAATACGGCGGGATCGAACTGAAAGACCAGATCACCTCGCTCGATCAGCTTTTCAATCAATATCCGCAGCTAGACCGCAGCCGCGTCGGCATCTGGGGCTGGAGCAATGGCGCATCTATGACGATCTATGCGCTGACTCACTCGAATGTATTCAAGGCCGGCGCCGCAGTCGCGCCTGTTACCGACTGGCGCAACTACGATTCCATTTATACCGAGCGCAACAACGGCCTGCCCTCCGACAGAGACACCACCAGCTACACTGATCTAAATTTGCCCAAAGTAGCCGACAAGCTGAACGGAGCATTGTTTCTGGCCCATGGAACCGGCGACGATAACGTGCACTTCCAAAACAGCGTTCAGATGGTCGAAGGATTAATCAAGGCCCACAAGCAGTTCCGCTTCATGGTCTATCCCAACAAGACGCACAGCATTCGCGGCGCCGACGATCGCGATCACCTCTTCCACCTGATCGAAGACCATTTCGAGCACGAACTGAAGTAATGTAGAGCGGACACTCTTGTCCCGTTGACATGGACCATGACGGCGCCCGACCGCCCTGTGCATCCTGTTACTCTTGTCCTCGTTCGAGCACTGAGCCGGAAGGAGAAATCCAGTATGAGGGGGATCAAGATCATCATTTTCTCGATCTTGTTCTCTCTATCGCTAACGAGCTGCGGTCTGCAAGCGCAAGAGATCGTGCTCAAAGGCCGCGTGCTTGATCCTCAAGGAAATGCTCTAGCAAATGCCTCCGTCCAACTGATTGATCGCAATCGAGTCATTGCGAAAGCGAACTCGGAAGCCAATGGGCAGTTCGTCTTAAAGGCAGGATCAGCGGGCGACTTCATGATCAAAGCTGTAGCTCCCGGGTTTCGACCGATTACTGTTCATGCCAACGGCAAATCCCCAATCGAAATTCGTTTCACTCAACTGACATCACGCGCCGAAAATATTACGGTCACCGCAGACGTGAACGAATCCGACGTACTTTCTCCGGATCCAGGCGAAAAGGTTTTTGTGAGTCAAGATCTGCTCGACGCCAATCCAGGCCGTCCCGGCGCCCCGGTTTCCATCCCCGGATATCCCATAGAAACTGCCTCCGGCGGGATAAAAGCGCCGCAGTATTTTGCCCCGGGCGTAGCCGCAGATCACGGCGAGTCCATCGCTCAATACATCGCCGTCGGTTCTTATCTTGTATCGAATAATCTCTCGGCAAACGCTCATGGCAATGGCTATGCCGATCCCAACATATTTATTCCTGAAGTTCTGGAGAGCGTGCAAATCGATGGCGGAGCATTCAACGTTCGCGAAGGCAATCATTCGGTAAACATGGCCGCGACCTATGGGCTACGCTCACGCCTCGATCCTTTTCTCACGATTACCGGAGATTATCGCGATATCGACGTGGTCGCCGGCCTAACTCCCGCCCCCAATTCGTGGATAGCATTTGAAGCCTCCTATGGCAACGGGTTCCTCAATCGCCTCGAACATCGGCAACAATACAAATTCAATGGCGAGCGAGTGTTTAACTTTGGCCAGCACCGGCTGACTTTGTTCGGCCTTGCGTATTACGGTTTTTCCTATGTTCCTGGCCTCGTTCCGATCTTTCCAGCAAATTCCGCCGACGCCAACTTCCCCAATTACGGAGACACCATCGATCCCCGGCAAAAAGATCAGACGCACACCGCGCTGATAGCCGTAAACGATGTCTGGCAATTCGGCAAGGGCCAACAACTGCAACTCTCCGGCTTTTTTCGCACCTACAATCTGTCATTGTTTTCTGATTTCGGACAGGGCCTGATCCGCCAAAGCGAGTTCCGCACAGTCGCTGGCGCGAACGTGAATTACCTGAACAAGATTGCCGAATATCTTTCTTTGTTGGCTGGCCTCGACTACGAGCGCGAAGCCCCGCGGCGCGACGATCTCGACCATTACGGATTCTTTAACCCCGCGGTGCCGAGTTATTACGGCGCATTCACGCCCGTCGACGCGAATAACATCACTATAGGATCGATTACACCCTATATTGCCGCCGAAGGCGCGCTCACTCGCTATTTTCGCTACTACCTTGGCTGGCGCCGCGATCAGATTGATTTCGACAACGACGATCTTCTCCGCGCCCAGAATTCATTTCAAAAATGGATAGGCGTGAACTCGCCGAAAGCGACGATATCTTTTGTTCCCAAAGATTCGTGGTACGCTCCGCTCATTGCTCTCAGTTTCGGCCAGGCGTTCTTTACCGAAGATCCGCGAATCGGAACTGGTACCGCCGCGGGCACTCCGGTAGCCACGTCGCACTCTTATCAACTAGTCGCCAGCAAGACCATTCACCAAACCGAGCTGCGACTCACGCTTGGACACGTCACCAGCAGCGCTCAACTCGCTAAGATCGATCCGGATACCGGGCTGCAAATTAACGAGGGGCCAAGCCGGCTTCGTTTCATGACCGTAGCGGTACGCCGAAACTTTCGCTCAGCCTCGTTTCTGGCAACGTTTTCTAAAGCCGATGCCCGCGATCTCGATACCGGCGAACCCACGCCAGAAGCGCCTAGGACCATCTTCGATCTATTGGGAACAGTCCAGCTTCCATTTCGGCTGCAAGCACAAGGAGAATTTGAATACGTCGGCTCGAAGCCGTTGGGAACAGGATGCCTACCAGTCTTGACCGCGGAATGCACTGGCTCGTCTGTAAAAGAATTTCGCGGCGCAGTAACTCGCCCGTTTCTGAACGATCGCATCAACATCGGCGTGAATGTTCTCATCGCCAGCGGCTACACCGGCCAGACTACCGAAAACTTTTATCCCTCCGACATCCAGGAAGTAGTCGGCGTCCGCATACCGTCCTACGTCAGCCTGTCGATCACTTACAGGTTTGGGCGCTCAGCCGCTCCGTGACTGCACCATTACCACGTCCCAAACAGAAAATGGCTCTCGACTTTTCTCGTTTTGCACTTGACTTCGTGCACACTTAAAGATAATCATATAGATGGACATTTATCCTATAGATAACCAAGGGGAGCGCTAACTCTTTCGTAAGCAAGATTTTACATATAAGTCCTTTTAACTCAAAGATTTTGAGCGCAGTCTGCCCCTAATCCAATGATTCCAAAAGATCAGGGGGAGGGGGGTACCGCTAACGAAAAAGTAAACCGTGGTCCGCAGAGGCGGTTGGTGCAAAATAAAGTCGTGCCAAATAAATCGATGGAAGCACGAGGCTGATTCATGCACCGCTTAACGCTGGGCGAATTCGAACTCATCGCCGTTTCTGACGGCATTTACCGGCTGGACGGAGGAACTTTCTTCGGCGTCATTCCCAAAGTCATGTGGGGAAAGAAAGTGAAAGCCGACGCCGAGAATTACGTTCCTGTCGGATTGAATTCGGTCGTGGTGCAGACCGGGCGGCAGACGATTCTCATCGAAACCGGCATCGGCAACAAGCTTCCGGATAGATTGATCAAGATTTTCGGTCAGCCTGCGAAGTTGCTCGACAACCTGGCCGCCGCAGGCATTTCACCGGACGACATCGACATCGTGATCAACACCCACTTGCACTTCGATCACTGCGGCTGGAACACAATAATTGTCGGAGACAAAGTCGTGCCCACATTTCCCAAAGCCAAATACTACGCTCCCGAAGGCGAATGGCAGCACGGACGCCTTCAACTCGAACGCGACGCCATCAGTTACATGTCCGACAACTACGATCCCCTGATCAAGAGCGGGCAGATGGAATTGCTGCAAGGCGATCGAGAAATCGTCCCCGGAGTATCAGTCAAAGTTTTTCCCGGACACACCGAGCACATGCAAGCCGTGATCTTAAAAAGCGGCGGCCAGACTGCCTGTTATATATCCGATCTGATTCCCACCAGCGCGCATATCGATCTCACTTGGGGCATGGCTTTCGATCTGCTGCCGCTGCAAAACATCGAAAGTCGCAAGCGCTATTACGCGCAATCGATTCCGGAGAAGTGGATAACCATGTTCACCCACGATCCGAATATCCCGTGGGCGTACATAGAAAAAGATGAAAGAGGAAAAATGTTGGTGAAGACAGGTGCCTGACCAAAAAGCTTCCGACGAATTTGGAATATAGCGTTCTCGAACCCGTGCTCAACGTATTCTGAAACAGCTGATACACGGATCCGAGAACGCTTGTTCGCGGTCAAAATCGTTTACTTGTAAGTCGCGTTGAAACCTTGGAAGTTTGCGCCCTGCGTAGGTATGTACCCTCCGGCGATCATGCTCTTGTCGTTGAGCCCGCCGCCGTAAGTTTCATACGCCTTGGGATAGCTGTACTTGTAATACTTCCCGGCATGAAGCAGAGCGGCATGTATAAGCCCTGCGGAATCCAGCCACTCATAGGTAACGTCGCCCTCGTTGTCAAGGTCCAGGGCGTAGGAGTTTGTCGCCCCGGGAACATTAATGGTCTTATACTTTTTGCCAGTCAACATCGACGCTTCATAAACGTTGCTCGAACTTAGCCAATAGAAGACAATAACGTCTTTGTTGCTGACGCCGGTGGCGACTGTTGCAGTGGCTCCAGGCACGTCCAGGGTCTTGTATTTCCCACCTTTTAACAGAAATCCGTGAACTACCCCGGCTGAGTCTGTGTAGTTGCCGACGACGTCTCCTCCGTCGTTTATCCCATTGGCCGCTGTACCCAGGTTCCCTTTAGGACCAGGGATGTCGGTAAATTTTCCGCCTTTGTACAGAAATCCCACCGAAACGCCGGCGGAATTGGTGTAAAACCCCACAACGGCCGTGCCGTTGTACTGGATATTGCTGGCTGAAGTGGTGCCAGCTTTGGCGTTCGGGTCATCCAGTGTGGTGAACTTCTTGCCTTTAAGAATATACCCGTGCCCGACGCCACTGCTGTCCGTATATCCCCCGACTGACATACCTGCGTTGTTGATTCCGCCGGGACCGGTCGCTATGGCTCCAGGCACGCTCGCCTTAGTGAACTTGAAAGTTAGCGATGGCGCATCGGCTGCGGTCGCGGCGACCACCGTGAACACCAGCACACAAAGTATTGACTTGCAGTTCTTCATTGGGTTTTCTCCTCGCGTAGTGAGTGACTAACGAAATTGACCTCCGTTAGCGAAGTGCTGTCTGCAGATCAAGAATCTACAAGACAGCGACGATAAGAGACGGAAAGGATCCAACTGAGTCCGGAGCTCGAAGTGCTCAAGGGACGAGACGACGCGTCAGGAATTATGTGCGCCTCTCAGGGGTGTGTCAACATGCAAATTGTTTCACTTGTTGCGAGGCGTGGCGCCATAGTTAGCGGGCGAGGGCGCCCGCTCCACACAATCTTTGCTCAAAGAATTCCTCGACTCGAGTCAGAATTTCAGGTGCGCTCTTGGATTCGTAAATCGCTTTCCGAAGACCGGCTCCGCCGGGAACTCCGTGAGTAAACCATGACGCGAACTGCTTCATCTTGCCTACAGCGTCGGGCAGTTCTTCTTCGATCAGCATCTGGAAATACGTGCGGATCATCTGGTAGCGGTCGGCCTCAGCAGGGTTCGTCATAGGGGCGGACGAGGGCGTCCGCCTCAATGTGGTCGCAGCTCAGCCATGTGTTGTATTGAGCGATTTGCCTGAATATCCACGGATTCGCCGGCGCGGTTCGTCCAATCATCACCGCATTGCAGCCAGTTTGCGCCACGATGGCGCAAGCGTCCTCGGGCGTGCGGATGTCTCCATTGCCAATCACAGGAATCTTTACTGCTTGCTTGACAGCGGCAATCCACTCCCAGCGGGCTTGACCGCTGTAGCCCTGCTCGCGCGTGCGGGCATGCAAAGCGACGGCGCAAAGGCCGCAATCCTCAGCCATCTTCGCTAGTTCTACGCAGACGATGTTTTCGTCATCCCAACCTGCACGGAACTTGACTGTGAAAGGAATCTTGATGGCGGCGCGAACCGCTTCGAAAATTTTGCCGATCGCAGGCAGATCGCGCAGCAGGCCCGATCCGCCGTTGCACTTGACCACCTTTTTCGCCGGACAACCCAGGTTAAGATCGACCAAGTCGAAGCCGAGATTTTCCACCATGCGCGCGGCTTCGGCCATCACTTTGGGATCGCTGCCAAAAAGCTGAGCGGAAATCGGATGCTCGTCCTCGTAGAAATGCAGGTAGCGCTTCGCCTTCTGATCTTTTGCCCGAAGAACACCATCAGCCGAGGTGAACTCGGTCATGATCAGCCCGCATCCGCCAAGATTGCGAATGAAGCGCCGAAACACGGTGTCGGTGACGCCGGCCATGGGAGCTAAAACGGTTGCGGGCTCAATCGGAATATTTCCGATCATTACCCTTGCAGGCACAGTCGCAACCGCACGGGCGAGGACGCCCGAGCCTACATTCACCGGATTTTCCCAATACTTGCGCACGTTGCTATTCTACTGCCTTCCCCAAGTAATACAGCTATGGCACAATTGCTCAGCCAAACGAGGCTACGAATGTGGACGACACACCGGTACAATTTCTCCAAGAGCTAAGGTCCTCGCTTTTAAAAAAGAGAGCGGGTCAGATTGCACTTGCGGTCATCCTCGCCGAGGCATGCCTTCGCTTTTTGAATGCGCTCACTTGGTTTCTGGTCGTGCCGATTATCGCGATGGTGCTGAAAGGACATACTGAATCAGTTCTATTCGAAACGCAAACGCGGGCTCCATTTCCGTGGCAGCCACTATTGGGTTCACTGCTCGATTTCGCCATAGCTTTGATCTTTGTTTTTTATCTGAATCGCTGGATCCACCGCGCTCCGGGAGAGGGCAAAGTCCTGACTACTGTAGAGGGACCGGAAGAGCCCGAAATGCCACCTCATTCCGAGAGCACTGACGAAGTTCTTTACAACTTGGTTGGCGATCGGCTCGATCCGGAAGACGATGACTCTTCGCGCCAATGACGTCCAGCGATGCGCTTCTTGTAGCTTTTAACATACAGCGTGGCACAATCTGCATCACATAACTTATGGACGAAATCGCGAGAAACGCTCCGCCAGAATCCCCCGCCGCGGAGACTGGCAGATGGATGGGCCGGTTGCTGATAGCTGTGATCCTTGGCGAAGGGATCTGGGGCCTTATTGTATCGCTCACCCGCGACTTTATTTTGCCCTTGCTAGCGAAGACTATGGGCGGCGACGTCCAATCTCCGCTCTATCTGGGCAAAGGAGAGGTCAACGTTCCTGCTCTTTTTACCTCAGTTCTGGAGCTTTGTTTTGCCGGCATCTTGGCGGTCATTTTGAACGCCTGGGTGCAACGCAGAGCGCGATCGACTCGCAGTAAACCGATCAGAATAGCCGCTCGTGGGACGCAGTCCGTTGCGTCGATTCCGCCTACGGCGGTTACGCCAGTTAAACGCAACCTCGGTTTCGCCTCCGGTAATTGCGGCGGTCCCGGCTACGGCGGTCACGTTCCGGCAGTCCCAGTTCCGCCTGCGCCACCATTACCGAAGCCATCGCCGGAACAGTTCTGGACACCTCCTGAACCAACTCCTCAGCCAAAGGCTGCTCCTCCTCCACCTCCGAAGCCTGCGGCCAAGCCGGCGAAGCCGAAGCCGCCCAAAGAGGTTTATTACAACATCGTGGGTGAGCCAATTAATCCGACCGAAGATGAGTGAGTCTCATTGTAAACAGGGCGAGGCGCCCGTCCTCCATTGAAATTCGAGCACGAAAAAAGAGCCTCCGCAAACGGAGGCTCTTTTTCTGAATCCTATGTCGCTGTACGAACTTAGGCCTTGGGTGCTTCTTTTTTGGCGTACTTGCGGCGGAAACGCTCGACGCGACCGGCGGTGTCCATCAGCTTCTGCTTGCCAGTAAAGAACGGATGGCAATTGGAGCAGATTTCTACGTGGATGTCGCCCTTGTGGGTCGAACGAGTGCTGAAACTGTTGCCGCACGCGCACATGACGCGAATCTCGTTGTAAGCGGGATGAATGGCTGCCTTCATGGTCTCCTAACCTCTTTTCCGAATCATTCGATTCTAAAGGATGCCCGCCGGATTCAGCAAATACATACTCGATCCACAGTACGCTGGGCCAGCAGGATAAACTTCCAATCATGCTGTTCGCTGCCACAAGTTTATGGAACTTAGAAACTGCTCCGTGGTACGCACTTGCTGTGTATTGGGTACTCAGCGCGCTGCGATTGAAGCCAACTAAGGTCAAGGAAGGCGCTGGCGGACGGCTGCTTCATTCGGCAGTCATGACATTGGTGCTTCTGCTGCTGGCTTCGCATAGACTCGACCTGGGTTTTTTAGGGCGACGTGTTGTTCCGGAAAACTCGTTGCTACGAGACTTCGGGATCTTCCTCACATTTGCTGGCGCTGGAATCGCGATTTGGGCGCGGTATTGTTTGGGTCAGTATTGGAGCGGCCGCGTCACGCTGAAGGTAGATCATCGGCTCATCCGTTCTGGTCCTTATGCGTACGTACGGCATCCGATTTACTCTGGGCTGCTGCTGGCGATGGCTGGAACCGCATTGGTCATCGGCGAATGGCGCGCGCTGATCGCCGTCTTAATAGCGATCTTGGAATTATCGCGGAAAGCGACAAAAGAAGAAGCCCTGCTTGCCACCGAAATGAACGACGATTATCAGGAGTACCGGAAGGACGCGGGATTCCTCATACCACGGTTCCGGTGAACGGACGGACGAGACGCCGTCATTTCATTGTCCACAAGAATGAAAAACGGCAGGGCCGATCCCCTGCCGTCGATAGAAACTTGGGGTCCCTTATTTGCCGCGGTTGACGGCTTTCTTGAGCTC
Organism: uncultured Acidobacteriota bacterium; assembly: GCA_963716405.1. Lineage (GTDB taxonomy): Bacteria > Acidobacteriota > Terriglobia > Terriglobales > Acidobacteriaceae > JABDBE01. The sequence continues at coordinate 428,140 of CAVQTI010000004.1, forward strand.
GGCACCGGCGGAAAATTTTGCTACTTTGCGGGCGGCTATCTTGATGGTGGCGCCCGTCTGCGGGTTACGCCCATTGCGGGCCTTTCTCTGCGATACAGAGAAGGTGCCAAAACCAATCAATGCTACCCGATCACCCTTTTTCAGCGCGGACGTGATGCTGTCCACGGTTGTGTCAATTGCGGTAGCCGCTTGAGCTTTACTGATGCCGCTACCAGACGCGATTCGGTCAATGAGATCGGCTTTATTCATCGTATCTCCTGGCAGGTTTCTTTGTCCTCACAGGGTACAAGTTAGGGAGCACTCTTTGAGTGAGAAACCCGGCGGACCTTATTTAGCGCTCTGGCAACTGTGAATGTCAACTGTGAAAATCGGCTCTGGATGCCTTGTTTGAGTCATTAGTGCATGGCGAAGCCCGTGGGGCTTGGATTTGGGACAAAACGAAAGCCACTCTGCTCGCTGGTTGACGACGCGTGGAGTGGCTCTTTCGGTCCGAAATTGTAGTCGAGCCTAATCCCCGGAAGGCATTAAGCTTTCTTCTGGGCCCGGTTCTGCTTGCAGTTGAATGATCCCTCCGATTGACGGACAGTCCCCGAGAATAGGCTGACAAGCCGCATCAGGACCGCTCTTGGGGCGTACTTGAGGCTTCATCTCCGCAAACTGCTCGGTCTCGGTCGAGCCTGCTAGCGCCGTCACTGACGATGTTCCGCCCGCAATTACTTGCGTGACTGCGTCGAAGTAGCCGGTGCCAACGAAGCGCTGATGCTTCACCGCTTCGTAGCCATGCTGGTATTCGCGGCTGAATTCTTTCTCCTGCAGCCGCGAGTAGGCCGTCATGCCGCGTGAGTTTGTACCCCCGCGCCAGCTCAAACATGCTCAGGTTCAGGGCGTGGAAGCCGGCCAGGGTTATGAACTGGAATCTGTATCCCATGGCGGCTAGCTCGGTTTGGAAGCGGGCGATGGTGGCATCGTCCAGCTTCTGTCTTCCAATTGAAGGACGGTGAGCAGTTGTACGCCAGCATCTTGCCGGGGAACTTGGCATGAACCGCCTCTGCGAATTGGCGTGCTTCCTCCAAATCAGGATGCGAAGTTTCGCACCAGATGAGCTCTACATACGGCGCGTAGGCGACGGCACGTGCGATGGCCGATTCAATGCCGCCGCGAATGCCGAAGAATCCTTCTGGAGTTCTTTCGCCGGTGAGGAATTCGCCGATCGCGCGGATCGATGTCGCTAGTCAGCAGATGAGCGCTGTCGGCGTCGGTTCGCGCCATGATCAGCGTGGGCACGCCCATTACATCGGCCGCCAGACGGGCTGCGACCAGCTTTTGAACTGCCTCCACGGTCGGCACCAGGACCTTGCCGCCCAAATGGCCGCACTTTTTGGCGGAAGAAAGCTGGTCCTCGAAGTGAACGCAGGCGGCGCCGGCTTCGATCATGGCCTTCATCAATTCGAAAGCATTGAGGTTGCCGCCGAAACCGGCTTCGGCGTCGGCGATCAGCGGAGCGAACCAGTGGATGCCATTCTTGCCTTCGGCATGATGAATCTGGTCCGCGCGTGCCAGGGCTTGATTGATGCGGCGGCAAAGATTCGGGACGCTGTCGGCCGGATAAAGGCTCTGGTCGGGATACATCTGTCCGGCATCATTGGCATCAGCCGCAACCTGCCACCCGCTGACGTAGATCGCCTTGAGTCCGGCATTCACCTGCTGAACGGCTTGGTTGCCGGTCATGGCGCCGAGCGCTGGGACATAAGATTCGCTTTGCAGCAGATTCCAAAGCCGCTCTGCGCCTTGCCGGGCCAAAGTGTGCTCAATGTGGAGGGATCCCCGTAGCCTATCGACATCCTGGGGCGTATAGGGCCGGGTGATTCCAGCCCAGCGGGTGTTTGACTTCCAATCCATACCCGTTTTTGAGTTATTTCCATTTCCGTTTACTGCCATAATTTGTCATCCTTTGTACTGCCGCCTCGGTTTTCAACCCGGCCAATTCCGCGGCAGCATTCCAACCCGCAGCTTACTCTTTGGGGATTGTGGAGTACGAACCGCAGCCGGTCAAACGGAACCTTTCTATCGCGCTGATAAAGGATTGTTATCAGCCAGAGGACCTGTGATAATAGGATGTTCTTAGATGCAGGAACTCGCCTGAGGGCACATCGTGGAGATTGACCAAGTTGAGACTTTTCTTGCGGTAGCGACTTTCGGTGGTTTTCATCGGGCAGCCGAAGCCCTGCGTATCAGCCAACCCGCGGTGAGCGCCCGCATCAAGGCCTTGGAAAATTCGCTTGCCGTAAAGCTTTTCTCCCGCTCCCGCGGCGGCTTGGTCGTTTCCGATGCTGGCCGCACCTTTCGTCCGCACGCCGAGTTGCTCTTGCGAACAGCGGCCATGGCCCGCCAGGCGGTGCATGACGCGCAGCCGGCCAGTGGCACGCCATTGCAGATTGCTACTGCACTCTCTATCTCGGTCTACTTTCTGCCCGACGTGCTCAAGCGTTTTCAGCGGGTTCATCCCAACGTCATTATCAGCATCCGCACCGGCCACTCGAAAGAAGTCTTGGAGATGATCCTGAGCGAGAAGGCGGAGATTGGGTTGGCGCGCTCGCTGCATCATCCCGAGGTCGAAACCATAAGCCTGCGGGACGATCCGCTGTTGCTGGTTTCGCATCCTAAGCGCGGGCCTAAACATCCGGCGCGTGCGCGCCTCGAGCAGATAGCGAGTTGGCCGCTGATATTTTATGAACGAGGATCAAGCGACTGGACGCTGACGCAGAGTCTCTTTCGCACTTCTGGTTTGGTTCCCAATATAGCGCTGGAAGTTGACTCCATCGAAACCGCCAAGCGTATGGTGGAACGGGGACTGGGTCTGTCGTTCTTGCCGCAAATGGCGGTTGGAAGTGAACTACGGAGCGGTAAGCTCACTACGGTGAAGCTGCTCGACGCCGAACCGCTGCGACGAAGCCTCGATGTAATCCATCCCCGCCATCGTCCCCTGCGAGCAGAAGTCCGCGCGTTCCTGCAAATGGTTAGGGAAGCGGCGAATGAAAATTCGAGTGCGGGTAGTGTCGCGAGAGAAAAGCGGAAGCATGCAAAATAATCCTCGACGCTGAACGAAGTGTATCAGTTTTTCTCGGTCTATCTTTTCCGCCCTCGTCCACAACCTGGACCACATCTCCACAGTATGTGCACAGCTGCAGAGATTTTTTCTATTGTGCGAGGACGAACCATCGGGCATTCTTCCATCCGCACCCCAACAAAATTAAACCATTGTTATCCGTCCACAGCGGATGCAGAGGAATGCAGGAATGGGAAAGTTACCCGCTTTCATGTTTTACCCTGGGGATTGGCAGAAGGACCCTGCCTTCGCCGCTGTTCAAAGGCGGCGAAGGGTGTCTGGATGGATATGCTCTGTTTGCTTTTCGAATGCCCAGTTCGTGGCGTGTTTGTTGATGCTAGCGGTAAGCCTTGGAGCGATGAGGAACTCGCAGAGGCAATCGGTGGCGACATCGGTGCGAATTTAGGATACATCGCGGAGTTAGTGTCGAAGGGCGTGGCCCAGCGAGATACTCGTGGGGCCATTTTCTCGCGACGCATGGTTCGTGATGAGCAGAATCGTCGATCAGCTACAGAGCGTAAACGAAAAGAACGATCCAGTCACACTCGTGTCACGCCGATGTCAGTAAATGAAAGATGAAATTGGAAGACAGAGTAAGTTGTTTCAGAAGTAAAAGAATTTGAAGAAGAAAAGAAAATGATCGACAATCTGAGTTCAGCAGTCGATGCAGATTGGACATCTATATCCGGCGAACAGCCATTTGAAAGGCCGTTCACTTCCCAGCGCGCAGCAAGACGCAATTGCAGAAGCGATTGCAAAGGATGGGCCAGATCAGGTTCTTTCGGGGACTAGAAAGTTTTGCGAGAAAAGTAGCGAATTGGCCATCAACCGATTTGCGGTTTATTCCTAACCCGGTTAAGTTCTACAGCTGAAGGCCAGTATTTGAAGAAGCCGGAGTTCTGGGAGAGGAGGAAAGAAAATGGACGAGAAGAGTGTACGTGCATCCAGACTCTGGTCTCACGCAGTGGGGAACTTGCTGGGCATGTTACGCCGAGAGAAATGGATCAGCAAGCTAGATGAGGAACCGGGTACGTGTGCTCGATCTGCGGCGGCACGGGTTGGAAAAATGCTGGTGTCCAGTGCGAGAGGACGAGTTACTCGCTGTGATTGCTTTCTTCGAAGCACAGGCAAAGCAATTACTCAAGCTCTGTGCAATTCCGGTCCGATACACGGACTGTGATTTCGCTAAATAGAAGACTGACAGTAACAATGGTCTTGCGGCTCGCTAAAATGACCGTCGAGAACTTGGGCTGCACAGTACCCTGTGGATAGGATCGGCCTGCTTCTGATTGGCCCAAGCGGAACTGGGAAAGACTCACCTATCGGTCGCAGCCCTTAGAGCAACTTACACGAAGAAGGGTGTTCACTGTCTCATTCTGCGACTATCGCGACCTATTGAAGCAGATTCAAAATTCTTACAACCCGTCGGTGCAAACGACTGAATTGGATCTGTTGCGTCCAGTTTTCGAAACCGAAGTTGTGTTGCTGGATGATCTCGGCGCGGTGAAGCCATCGGAATGGGTATGGGACACCGTTAGCCTAATATTAAATACTCGCTACAACGATAATCGCACCACGCTGATCACGAGCAATTTTCTGGATGGCCCAGCGCGGCGCGCCGGAGGCGAGAGTTGCGAGCGGCTCAACGCGACGAGCAGGCGCGATGGAGAAACACTGGGAGGTGACTCGCAGATCGTGGTGAGCGCATGCGCTCCCGGCTCTTCGAAATGTGCCGACTGGTGCTGGTGAACGGCAAAGATTATCGGCAGAAGTTCCGCAGCAGCGACATCCCGCTAGACCTGTCAGGCTGGCTAGATTTAAGCTTAACGAACATCTGGTACTTCCGTCTTCGCGCCTCGATGGCGAAATCCGCACTAGAATGGCCTTGTGCTTACTTGCGGTCTAGAGTTCATTCCTACCCGCGATGCCGAGATATTTGCTTCTGTCCCGGCGGCGCCTGCTGTCTTTCTGCTTCGCGGCGACGATCCGCAATCTGAGCCCTACGTAAGCAAGACTGCGAACCTGCGGCGGCGGTTGCAACGCTTGCTCGGTGCGCCCGCGGAACATAGCAAAAGACTCAGCCTGCGGGATCGCGTCCGCTGGATCGAATACACGCCCACCGGTTCAGACTTTGAATCCGGATTTTTGCTTTACCGGCTCCTGCGAACTACGTTCCCACAAACCTACAGCAGTCGCCTGCGATTACGCTTCGCTCCTTTGGTCAAGCTGCATCTGGATAACGAATTTCCACGTGCCTCCGTTACTACGCGGCTCGGGCGTCTTGGCGGCGGAAATGTTTACTACGGGCCGTTCGCTTCGCGCAGCGCAGCGGAAAAGTTCGCCAGTGATTCGCTGGATTTTTTCAAAATGCGCCGCTGCGTCGACGATCTGCATCCCGATCCCCAATTTCCGGGATGCATCTACTCGGAAATGAAAATGTGTCTGGCGCCTTGTTTCAAGGGTTGCAGCGACGAGGAATATCGCGGCGAAGTAGCTCGCGTGCAAGCTTATCTCGACACTAAAGGAGAATCGTTGGTCCGGGAAATCTCGGCCCAGCGCGACGCAGCGTCGGCCAAATTGGACTTTGAAAACGCTTCCGGATTGCACGCCCGCCTGGAAAAGCTCAAACCGGTACTGAGCCAGCGGCCGGAAATAGTAAATCGCATTGATCGGCTTGCAGGCGTGATGGTGCAGAGGAGCGCCAACCCGGAGTCAGTGAACATCTTCTCGATCGAAGCTGGGCTGATTTCAGGTCCCGTGACTTTTCCCATTCAGTCCTCGGAACATGCCAAGTCGCAGTCGATGGAATCGCGTCTGCAACAAACGCTGGAGTCGTTTCCAGACGCAACTTCAACCACTGCGCTTGAGACTATGGAACATCTGGTTCTGCTCAAGCGCTGGTACTATCGCAGCAGCCGAATAGGCGAAATCTTTTTTTCGGATAACAACGGGGAGCTGCCCATGCGCCGCGTGGTGCGCGGCATTGCGAGAGTGTATCGCGGAGAAAAATCAGAGCCCGATGCCACGAATATCATCGACGCTTCCCGCGTCACAGATGAATCCGCAACCATTGAAAGGAACGACAAAATATGAAAGAAGATCGCAAGGACAAGGCGCTGCGCCAGCATGTGCTTGAGCTGCTTCGCGGTGGCGGCGCGCATGCCAAGTTTGACGAGATCGTGGCTGGGCTTGGGCCGGAAGTGCTCGGACGAAAGCCCGCCGGGCTGCCGCATTCGCTCTGGATGTTGCTGGAACACCTGCGCATAGCGCAATGGGACATTCTTGAATTTAGCCGCAAGCCGAAACATGTCTCTCCAAAATGGCCGGAAGGATATTGGCCAAAGACGGAAGCCCCGCCCAGCGCATCCGCGTGGAACGCAAGCGTCAAGCAAGTCAAGCAAGACTTGAAAGCGATGGAGCACTTAGTCGAGGACTCTAAGACCGATCTCTTGGCCAAAATTCCCTGGGGTGACGGCCAGACCATTTTGCGTGAAGCCCTGCTGATCGCCGACCACAACGCGTATCACCTCGGGCAGATGTTAGACGTGCGCCGTCTGTTGGGAGCGTGGCCGGAGAAATAAACCCGCCACGGATTTGCGCGGATCAACGCCGATCTGAAAAGAGCGATCACTGAATTAGCCTGCTTTGGTGAGCCGCGTATTTTGCGCAGATCTCTTTCTGAAAACAACCCGCACGCCGTCGCGCCATCTCTCGTCAATACCCGCAACACCCAATCGATTTCAGGTGAAATGTAATGCAGCAGCGTATCGGTTGAAGGGTGCACATGCAGCGCCGGGGCAACTAAGAAAAGAAGCGGCTTGTCAGCGCGCAATTCTCGTCCCGGGAAATATCCAAAGCGTTGGAACTCGCCACGGGCATGATGCCATGCAACTCGCGCCCAATAATCCAGTCCTTGCATAGGTAGATGAATGTCTTCATCGGCCTTAAGTTCGACTACCGCGAGCCGAGCATCCCGCGTGAGCGTGAGCACGTCAATCATGGCGCGGTCCGCTGCCGAGAACGCCGGCACTTGCGAATACAAGCAATCAGTGTCTAAACGCTCGTCGACCGCGGCTACGTTGCGAACGACCAGCGATTCGAGCCAGCGCTCCGGATGCAGCCGCCACAGCGGATGATCGCGCGGGCCCTCGGCGTGCCGTACTTCGCCAATGCTTCGCACCAGGCGAACGAAGTCCGCGATATTACTCTCACCCAGAATTCTTTCCTGTGCGCCCAATCCGAATACCACTTCCGGAATGCTGTTGAATGATCCGGGCTGATGGGTCAGGCGAGCTCGCGCAAATTCCAGGCCATGGCATCGAAAAGCAATTTCGCCCGCCGACAACGTTGCGACTTCAGCTTCGAACATCAGCGCGCGGACCTGCGCGATGGCAACTGCAAATCTTGCTCCTGCGGCTAGTTCGTCGGTCGAGTGAACCAGCCGCGTCGCCACATTCCCGCAGTCAGAGGTGTCCAGCTCTTTCAGGTTTTCGTCGCGTTCTTCGAGTTCGTAGAGTTGCCACTTGGCCGCATCTTGATTCAAATGCGCAACTCGTTCCCGCGTCAGCGCCGAAGTGCCAGCAGGCAGGAATAATTTCAGACCTTCCACCGCGAACTTGCCGGCTTTCGCAACCCGGCAGGCATCGAGCCATAAAATCCCGAACGTTAAAGCGGCATCGATGGAGCCCTGAGTTTCCTGCCCATTGACGCCAAGCACCGCAAATGCCGATCGCCCTCGGTGCAGCAATCCTCGCGAGTAGACGGGCCCGAAGGAGCGCTCCAGATCCATCGATGTGCTCAGCCGGTCGACGGTGAACCCGGCAAAACGCCTCTGCAGCACCCGATGCAGCACTCGTTGATACGCGATTCGTGCCGCCCGCTTAGCAGTCGGAGTGCGGCGATCACGTTCACGGCAGATTTCGAGCTTTGTAGGTTTTGCCTGACCAATACGCTGCACTGTCAGCCGCAAGATTTCGTTCTTCACCTCGGCTTCCAGAACTCGCCGTACGAAATTCCGTTCATCAGACCATAAATGCAGCAGGCATTTGTTGCGTTCTCCGGAGATGGAATATTTGGATTGCGCGAGGTCAAAAACTACAGCGCCATCCTCGATGATAACGGCATCTTGCGCGCAGGTAAGAAAGTCCTCCACCGCGCGTACCAGGGACTCCGGCGTCATTGGGGAATTGTTTCAGTGATCAATAATTACGTCTGTGACGAATGAACAGGTCTTAACCGCGCACAGCGGAGGTAGGGCTTGTGGGATAATCAATACATCCCATCGATGCGTCTTTCACGGTCAAAGGACATCTAACTATTGTGGACAAAAATCGATTCTTCTTCCAGCATTACGGCCTTACCGAGCATGATCTTGAGCATTATCTGGCTGCGGCTCTTTCGGCCGGCGGCGATTACGCCGACCTTTATTTTGAATATCTTTCATCGACTTCGCTGATGGTTGACGAGTCCATGGTGAAGTCCGCTTCACAGGGAATTTCGGCGGGATGCGGGGTGCGTGTCATCGCCGGCGAGCGCACCGGGTACGCCTATACCGACGATCTTTCGTCGGAACGCATTTTGCACGCCGCCCGTACCGCTGCGCTGATCGCCAGTGGGCCAGCGAAGACGCCGACGGTTGGCTTTCAGGAAAAGCCCGCTCGCAGCTTGTATCCCGTAACTCTGCCTTCGGTGGATGCCGAGATCAATGCCAAGGTCGAATTGGTTATGCGCGCCGATAAGTCGGCACGTGCGTACGATCCTCGGATTAAAGAAGTGCGTGCCAGCTACGCGGATGAGCTTCGCAATATTCTGGTCGTCGGCTCGGACGGAACCTTTGCCGAGGATTCGCAGCCACTCGCCCGGGTGAATGTCTCCTGCATCGCAAAGACCGATGGCAATTCCGCTCGCGGCAGTGCTGGCGGCGGCGGACGCGTTGCCCTGGACTTTTTCTTCGGAGAAAAAACTCCCGAGTATTTTGCCAAAGAAGCTTCGCGGCAGGCGATCTTGCAACTTGATGCTCGCGAGGCTCCGGCCGGCGAGATGGAAGTTGTACTCGGTCCCGGCTGGCCTGGTGTGCTTCTGCATGAAGCCGTGGGTCATGGACTGGAGGCTGACTTCAATCGCAAGCAGACTTCCGCGTTCGCGGGGCTGATCGGAAAGCGGGTGGCCAGCGAAAAGTGCACGGTCGTGGACAACGGCACCATGCCGTGGCGGCGTGGATCGCTCAACGTTGATGACGAAGGCGAACCCACGCAAAATACCGTGCTCATCGAAAGAGGAATCTTGAAAGGATATTTGAGCGATAAACTTTCCGCGCGTTTGATGGGAATGGCTGATACCGGCAACGGACGCCGCGAGAGCTACGAACACATTCCCATGCCGCGCATGACCAATACTTATATGCTGGCGGGTGAAGATCAACCCGAAGATATCATTCGTTCCGTGCGGCACGGTCTGTACGCGGTGAACTTTGGCGGCGGACAAGTTGACATCACGAATGGGAAGTTTGTTTTCTCCGCGTCGGAGGCGTATTTGATTGAAGACGGTCAGATCACGGCGCCGATCAAAGGTGCGACCTTGATTGGCAATGGTCCTGATGTGCTGACTCGCGTTTCGATGGTCGGCAACGACCTGAAACTCGACGAGGGCGTGGGCACCTGCGGCAAAGACGGACAGGCCGTGCCGGTTGGCGTCGGCATTCCGACCATTAAAATCGATCGTTTAACCGTCGGCGGAACAGCCAGAAAAGATCCCGGCGGCTTCATGCAGTAAATCCTTTTTTCCTTTGTGTACCTTCGTGTCCTTTGTGGTTTATGCCTTTAAAGTGCGTCAACCACAAAGGACACGAAGGTACACAAAGGACCTTATTCATAAGATAATTTTATGTCCCAAACTCAACTCGAAACTCGAAACCAGAAACTTGAAACTGATTTACGCGAACTGGCGCAAGATATTGTCGCGCGCGCCATGTCTGGCGGAGCCAGCGCTGCTGAGTGTGTCGTACGCGAAGGCGATGAGTTTTCTACGGTTGTCCGCTTAGGGCAAGTCGAAACTCTGAAGGAATCCGGCTCGAAAGCAATCGGAATGCGCGTCTTCTACGGCAAACGCGCGGCCAGCACTTATTCGAGTGACTTCTCCCGTGCCGGTCTCGATCGCATGGTAAAGTCGGCTTTGGAACTTGCCAAGATAACTTCGGAAGATCCGTTCGGCGGAATACCAGAAGCTGCGCAGCTGGGTGCGCTTCCCGGAGACCTGGATCTGTTCTCGGCTGACGTCTATTCGCTGCCTGGAGAAGAACGCATCAGCTATGCCCGTCGCGCCGAGAAGGCCGCGCTCGACTACGATCCTCGCATCAAGAACTCCGAAGGCGGTTCGTTCGAAGCAGCGACCGGACACAAAATTCTGGCCAATTCGAACGGCTTCGTGGGCGAATACCAGCGTTCTTATTGTTCGCTCGCCGCAGTGCCCATCGCGCAGTCGGAAGATGGCGGCAAGCAGCGCGACTACTGGTTTTCGGTCGCCCGCAGCTTGAGCCGGCTTGAATCTCCCGAGCACGTGGGGAAGACGGCCGCGCAGCGCACGTTACGTCGCCTGGGCGCGCGGAAATCGAAGACCGCGAAAGTCCCGGTGATCTTCGATCCCATGGTTTCCAGTTCGATCCTCGAACATATTTTCGAAGGCGTGAATGGAGACTCCGTTTATCGCGGTGCATCGTTTCTGGCAGGCAAGCTGGGACAGAAGATCGCGGGCGACAGCGTCAACGTGATCGACGACGGCACCATCCGAGGCGGTTTTGGCACCAGCCCGTTTGACGGTGAAGGCGTTCCCACAAGGCGCACCATCGTGATTGAAAATGGCGTGCTCAGGTCTTATTTGCTGAACACGTACACCGCGAAAAAGCTCGGCCTTCAGACCACTGGCAACGCTTCTCGGGGATTGGCAGGAACGCCCGGAATTGGTCCGGGAAATTATTTCCTGCAGCCAGGTACGAAAACGCCACAGCAAATAATCTCCGAGATAAAGGACGGCCTTTACGTGACCGAGTTTCTCGGCCATGGAGCCAACCTCGTGACCGGCGACTATTCGCGCGGTGCCTCCGGACTCTGGATTTCTGGTGGAGAACTTGCCTTCCCTGTCGAAGAAATCACCGTGGCAGGTAATTTGAAGGAGATGTTTTTCAACATTTCCGAAATCGGAAACGACCTCGAGTTCCGCGGCGCGGTGGCTTGTCCGACCATAAGGGTCGACGGCCTCACAGTCGGCGGAGAGTAAATTCCCGCCCACCAGAAATCATCTACCACAGAGTCACAGACATTTTCGGAGAAAGTTCTCTGTGTCTCTGTGGCAGATAGCACGTACCAGAATTACTTGTTGGCCGCCTCCCTTGCCAGTAGCGCCTTTGCCTGCCGATCACCAGACGCGGCTTCCTTGGCGGTCTGAGATGGAGTTTCGGTTGCTTCCTGCAGAATTTTCGCTGCGTTGCTAATCTGAACTGTATCAGTGACTGCGGCCTTCGGTGCCGATGCCTGCGCTGGTGGGCGCGCCTGTGACGGCTGGACTGCAGCTTGGGGTTGGGCATGGGTTGCACTACTCACGGGACTGATCATTGGTAAGAGCCTCCTGCTGTTTTCTTTCGGCATTAAAGACGATAACTTTAGTCCGTATGTAGAAGCGTAGTGCTGCGAGATTTGCTTCCCGTAGCCAGTAGTACAATCGTCGCATGGGCGGCCTCATCGAGCCATCTCCGCTGAGCGCAAGAGAACGCGATTCTAATTTGCGCCCCATCTTGCTGGGGGTGGCGCTCGTCATAATCGTGGTGGGAGCTATTGCGCTGCTTACTCGGGGGAATCCAAGAGGCGCAGCCGCCCCACATCCTTACGCCTCTAATGTGAGACTTTCCGATCTGAAAATGAGCGCGGCGGAGAACTTTGTCGGAGCCAGCGTGACTTATATCGACGGCAATGTCACCAATGCCGGGGACAAAACGGTTACGCACGCGATTGTGCATGTCGCCTTCAAGAATTCCATGGGGGAAACCGCCCAGGCCGAAGATGTTCCTCTGCATGTTTTGCAAACCAGCGGACCTTATCCCGATGCGGTTGACCTTAGTTTGTCGCCACTGGCTCCGGGCCAGAGCAAACCGTTTCGTCTCACCTTCGAGCACATCAGCAGCGACTGGAACCAGGCCTATCCTGATTTGCAAGTGACGGATGTCGCGGTGAAGTAAGATTCGGCCACCGATCTCGCGGATTATGGATTGATTTTTAAATTTTCTTTTCGTCTTGATCTGTGTGATCCGTGGCCGAATTTTAATTCCTTTAGAATGGCTTTATGGCTGATGCAAAGCCAATTCGTTTGACGGAGTCGGTGAAAGCTGCGGGTTGAGCGTCCAAGCTGAGTCCGGCGGCGCTGGACACGGTGCTTGGGAAATTAGCCCGGCAGCATGACCCGAATGTTCTGGTCGGCTTCGATCACGCCGACGACGCCGGAGTGTATCTAATCGGGCCCGGCGCTGCGCTGGTACAAACCGTGGACTTCTTCACGCCCATGGTCGACGATCCTTACACGTTCGGCCAGATCGCCGCCACGAACTCGCTCAGCGATGTTTACGCCATGGGCGGCCAGCCGCGCACTTCACTCGCGCTGGTATGTTTTCCGGAAAAAGCCGATCTTGCGATTCTGGAACGCATTCTCGCGGGCGGACTTTCCAAGATGATCGAAGCCGGCTGCTCGGTGATTGGCGGACACAGCGTTCGCGACGAAGAAATGAAATTTGGATATTCCGTCACAGGCCTGATCGATCCCGCCAGAGTGCTCACTAATGGGGGCGCGAAACCAGGCGATCGTCTAATTTTCACCAAAGCGCTGGGGACGGGCGTGATCTCCACCGCGATCAAGAAAAAAGCGGCGAAGCAGTCGTGGATCGACGCCGCGATCGCCTCCATGACCACGCTGAACAAAAAAGCCGCAGAGGTAATATCCGGCCAGTGTGGGACCTGATCCCGCACCCGGTCGGAGCCAACGACCAACGACGAACGACCAACGACCATTTCGCCGTCCACGCCATGACCGACGTCACCGGCTTCGGCATGATCGGACACGCTCGCGAAATCGCGCTGGCTTCCAACGTCTCGCTGCGCTTATATGCCAATCGCATTCCACTGCTCGAAGGCGCGCTCGAATGCGTTCGCGCCGGCCACATTCCCGGAGGCCTGAAAGCCAACCGCGAATTCGCCGAGTGCGTGGTGGCGTACGAAGATGGAATCAGCGAGGAAGTGAAGACGATTCTGTTCGATCCGCAAACCGCCGGAGGCTTACTGATCTCGGTCGCGCCGGAGGATGCAACCAAGCTTGCGAGAGCTCTCTTCGCGGCCGGAGTTCCCGCCGTTGAGATTGGCGAAGTGTTGCCTTCAGGCAAACCGCTGATCACAGTTCAGCTCTAAATTCGTCCGTCGTCCCCGCAGTCTAGTGAAACGCCTCGCCTCGGGCCAGCATGGCCAGAATCATTTCCATGCGGCGCTGCCTGGTTTCCGGCTTCTTCGCGGTTTGCAGCCGGTAGGCGATGGCGTAGCGATTCGCTTTGTTGAGCGAATCGAAGAACGCTTGCGCCTTCTTATCGCGGCGCAACTCGGCTAGAAAATCTTCGGGGATAGTGGCCTTGCTTGGGGAATCGTAGGCAGCCGTCCAGCGGCCATCTTCCCTGGCAGCATCTATTTGGGACATGCCCGCCTCATGCATCCGGCCTGCCTTAATCAGCCTTTCCGCGTGTTGCGTGTTGATCTTGGACCAGCCACTTTTCGGCCGTCTCGGGGTGAATCTTTGCCGCCACGAAGCTTCATCGTGACGCTGCTTTTGACCATCGATCCATCCGAAGCAGAGAGCCTCGTCCAGCGCTTCGGCGTAGGTGACGGTGGATTCGCCCGAGTCCTTTTTGAAAATACGCAGCCAGATGCCGTCGGATTGGCGATGGTTTGCGGTCAGCCATTTACGAAACTCGGCGGCTGAGCGAAAGCTGAGAATGTCATTCATGCGAAGCGAAATTGATGACAACGTTTCAGATTGTCAGATTTTACGCCGGGATGTCATTTCAGCAGCTCCCAAATCCGTGCCAGATGGTGATCGTCGTGTTCCGCAACAAAGTACAAGTGGTCGACGAGTCGAAGGGGAGTCTTAAGCCGCGGATGCGGGATGGAACGGGAAAACAACGCGGGCTCGAGTTGGGTTAATCGATCTGTGAGCAGTGATCGGGCCTTACGGAATTCGGCAAGGATGTCCTCACTTCTGCGAGCATTGTGTCCGGCTTCGTGTGTTTTGCGATTGCTCAAGTCGGCGTGCGTGAGTTCAACGGCTGCGGTCGTGTAGTCGTTGACTCGCGCCAGCCATAAAGGCTCCAGGTCGAGCAAATGTCCGGCGTGCTCCTGAGCGGACCATTTTTGCTCCGGCTTTTGCACCAAGCTGCTCATACGGATGAGCGCGGATAATCTCTTCCAGCCTTGCCGGTGTTCCTCGCAGGCGGATGCAGAGGTTGGGAAATAACTCTGTCGGGAACGAAAATTCGAATTTGCGTTCAAACCAATTAGGAATTTGACTCATCGATGCACCGTGAACGTTGCGCAAAGAAAAGGGGCAGCCTAAGCTGCCCCTTTTTGTATAAATTAATTTCTTACGCTCGAGCGGGGCTTTCTCCACCCTTGGCAATCCCTGGACGTCCCGGTTCCGGCTTCAGCACCTGCTGGACGCCGTCATCGGATTTCGGCGGAGGCGTCAGCTTGGGCAGTTCCTTGCCTTCGATGATCATCTTGATCTCGTTGGCATCGAGCACTTCGCGTTCCAGCAACGCCAGTGCGATTCTGACCAGTGCGCCGTTATCCTGCGCCAGAATGCCCTTCGCAGTGTTGTAGCCCTGGCCCACGATGCGGCGAACTTCGTCGTCGATTTTGATCGCCGTGGCTTCGCTGTAATCGCGATGCTGGTTGATCTCGCGGCCTAAGAAGATCTGCTCTTCTTTCTTGCCGAAGGTCAGCGGACCGAGATCGCTCATGCCGAACTCGCAGACCATCTTGCGTGCCAGTTCCGTGGCCCGCTCGATGTCGTTGCCTGCGCCGGTGCTCATCTGGTTGAGGAACATCTCTTCGGCGATGCGGCCGCCCATCATGATGGCGATTTCCGTCTCCAGATATTCCTTGGTGTAGTTGTGCTTGTCGTCGATCGGCAACTGCATGGTCACGCCCAGCGCCATGCCGCGCGGGATGATCGTGACTTTGTGCAGCGGATCAGAGTTGGGCAGCTTGGATGCGACCAATGCGTGCCCAGCTTCGTGATACGCGGTTACTTTCTTCTCTTCTTCGGTGAGGATGAGCGACTTGCGTTCCACGCCCATCAGAACTTTATCTTTGGCCAATTCGAAGTCGTACATGAGCACGGCTTTGCGGTTTTGCCGGGCCGCGCTCAATGCAGCTTCGTTCACCATGTTGGCCAGATCAGCTCCGGAGAAGCCCGGTGTGCCGCGTGCCAGCACGGAGAGATCAACATCGTCGGCCAAAGGAATCTTGCGGGTGTGCACGCGGAGAATCTCTTCGCGTCCGCGAACATCGGGACGATGCACAACCACTCGGCGGTCGAAACGGCCAGGCCGCAGCAACGCGGGATCGAGCACGTCGGGACGGTTGGTGGCGGCCATCAGAATGACGCCTTCGTTCGATTCGAAGCCGTCCATCTCGACCAGCAACTGATTCAGAGTCTGCTCGCGCTCGTCGTGTCCACCGCCGAGGCCAGCGCCACGATGACGTCCAACCGCGTCGATTTCATCGATAAAGATGATGCAGGGAGCGTTCTTCTTGCCCTGCTCAAACAGGTCGCGTACGCGGCTTGCGCCTACGCCGACGAACATTTCGACGAAGTCGGAACCGGAAATGGAGAAGAACGGTACATTGGCTTCGCCCGCAACTGCTCTCGCCAGCAAAGTCTTGCCGGTTCCCGGAGGTCCGACCAGCAAAACGCCTTTGGGAATGCGTCCGCCCAGCTTCTGAAACTTCTGCGCCTCGCGCAGGAATTCGATGATCTCTTTCAGCTCTTCTTTGGCTTCTTCCACGCCCGCCACGTCCTTGAACGTGACTTTCTTCTGCTGCATGGAGAGCAGCCGCGCCCGGCTCTTTCCGAAGGAAAGCGCCTTATTGCCGCCCGTTTGCATCTGCCGGATCATGAAGAACCACAGGGCAGCCAGTAAAATAAGCGGCGCCAGATTCAGCAACCAACTGGGCCAACTGCCGCTGCTGGCGTCACGGACGTTAATATTCACGCCCTTGTCGCGCAGCAACTTGATCATATCGGGATAATTCGTGGGGACAGTGGTGTGGAAGCTCGATCCGTCGTTCTGAAAATGGCCGTGGACTTCCTGCAGGTTGATGGTCACGTCTTTGACGTTTCCCTGGTCCACATCGGTCATGAACTGCGAGAAGTTGACATCCTTCTCCTTTTGCCCTGCGCCACCTGCTTTTACCACCTGCCAGAGCAAGAACGCCGAAAGAACGATCACCAGCCAGAACACCACGGTTTTAACTGTAGAATTCACCTAGAAACTCCTGGAAAAATTGCGCCTGTTTCCAAAGGGCGCAACTGGACTACCACACTAGATTTAGATGCCAGCTGCGGGAATTGGATGAAGGAAATTGCCAACGTTCTCATTCTAACGCTTCTTGTGGAAAAAAGGACGGACTTCTCGCTGTAACTTAAGTCACAAGCTCAGCTTGCGGCTGCCAGATACGGTAGGTTGCGATGTGTCTGCTCGGGCGATCCCAATCCATAGCCGACCAGGAACGCTTCGTCCACTAGAAAGCCAAAGTAATCCGGCTGTAATTGTACTCTTCGCGCCGATTGCCGGTCCAGCAAGGTAGCCAGTTTTACCGAGGCCGCGCCGCGTCTTCGCAGGTCGTTCATTAAGAACTCGCTGGTCAGGCCGGAGTGCACGAGGCCCTCGATCAACAGTACGTGCTGACCGGACAAAGCCAGGTCATGACTGAAAAATATTTCCAGGAACCCGGCGGGGGTGTCCTGTTGTTCCTGCCGATATCGTGGCTTGATGAATTGGCAAATGACCGGCACTTCGAGAACTCGGACCAGGTCGGCCATGAAAATAAAGCTGTTCTCCAGCAGTCCAAGCGCGTGAATAGTTTTGCCCTGATAGTCGTTCGAGATCTGCCGCGCCATTTCGCGCACACGCTTCTGGATCTGCTCGGTGGGAATCACGGTACGCAATTGCTCAGGTCTTGGATTGGCATTCATGTTGTTTGCGTTGCCTATGTGTGTCCATGTGGCGACAGGCGCCTCGCCCATCCGCTCTCAGCCAGCTTCTCGATTCCCAAAATCAACCCGGTCATCACAGCGCGGCCTCCCGTAGCAGAACTGCCGTGTCATCAACCCTGCCAGGCCGAAACCGCGTCGGCACGGGAAAGCCCCGAACCCAGACCACATCTTGACCGCTCACGATCACAGGCCACACTTTTCGCTCCGGGCCGGTTACGTGCCGCTCCTGCAGCAACTCCTTAATCTTCTTGGTGGCCTTAGTATGCGCCGGCCAGAATCGATCTCCAGGATGCCAGTTTCTGATCGTCAATTCCGCAGCCAGTAATGCTCGATCTAACAAATCCTCGGGATTATACCCTTTGGCAGCGCTCCCAGAAACCAATACTGCGTCGAAACGCGATGTCGTCTCAGGGACTTCGACTGAACCGGGTACAGAAAGTCGATATTCGTACTCCAATGTTTCGGGCGAACCGCTGTGACACGCGAATCGCAATGCGCCCTTTTGAAGCTGAACCATCCAGCCGCCTGGCAGCACGGTAGAGGCGATACGATTCGAGCTTTGCGCAAGGATTTCCTCCACATGCCGGAAGTCCAGCCTTAACCCAAGGCATTCGGTTGCCGCGCGGACCACGCGTCGTTGCAGCGCCAGAGGAAGGTTGGTTAACGTCGCTAGCTTAAGTACGCCTTCCGTGCCGTTGGATTGCCAAACTAGCGGAAGAATCCGTGCAATTTCTTTTTCCCAGTATTCCTCTTCGGCTCGTGCGATCTCGGCCGTTTCCGCCAAAGCTTCGCGCACTGCCGGATTAAAGTTTCGTTCGAGGCGCGGCAAAATTCCATGCCGCACCCGATTGCGCATGTGCCGCAAGTCGCGATTACTCTTGTCCTCACGCCAACTCTGTCCCAGCGAAACCAAGTAAGCCTCAAGATCTGCCCTCCGAGTTCCGAGCAGGGGACGGATAATCAAGATTTGCTGAGAGCTGACAGCTGAAAGCTGAGAGCTCACTACCGGTAGCTTAGGGTAGATTCCGGAAAGCCCGCGTCCACCCGCTCCGCGAATGATTTTCAGCAGTACCGTTTCCGCCTGATCGTCCAGCGTGTGCCCGGTTGCAATGCGGCTTAATCCGCCTTCACGCAGCAATTGGCGAAAGTACTGGTACCGCATTTCGCGTGCCGCGGTTTCCAGGCTCAAATGTTTTTCTCTAGCATAAACGGATACTTCGCCGCTTCCGCAGTGGAGTTCGAGTTTGTGCTTTTGAGCTAAATCCGCGACGAACCTTTCGTCATCATCGGAATCGGTCCCACGCAATCGGTGATTGAAGTGAACTACCGAAAGTACGGCGCCCATGTCCTTGCGCAGTTCGAGAAGCAAACGCAACAGAGCGACCGAATCCGCGCCGCCCGAGACGGCGATCCCCACGCGATCCCCAGCCTTCAGAAGTTCATGTTTGCGGATGTAGTCGAAGATGCGTTGGGACAGACTTGGCACTGCAACATACTACAACTAGGGCGGCGGCTTGCTACGGCATTTGCGGCGCGCCAGCAAGTTACATAGGTTCTTCGCTTCGCTCAGAGTGACAGCGTCTAAAATTATTTCCGCTGCTTCATCTTCTCCACGAATTTCCCAACACTCACCACTGCGCGGCCCACCGTCCCTCGCCCGATTTCCTGAACATCGTCCCAGGCAGTTACGCGAACCACATAAAACTTGCCGTCGAACGATTCCAGCACCGCCTCCGCACGAATCTTCGCCCCGATTCCGCTCGCGGCGCGATGCTCCACGTGAATCGCCGTGCCCACGGTGATTTCGTCGCCTTCGCAGTACGGCTGCAATGCATGAAAAGCGGCGGTTTCCATTAAGCGGATCATGTCAGGAGTCGAATAAACAGGAGGCAATTCAGCATGATGCGCACTCAACGTATGCTTGAATTCGACCGTTTCTTCCGCTGTTCCGCGCGCGCCGATGGGCATCGCTTTTGCCATAAGCATCTCCGAAAAAAGAAAGAGCCAATGATTCACCGAACCATTGGCCCGCTCATGATTCGCGGTTATCCCAGCTACGCTGCCGCGGTTTGTGTCCGCCGCATCTCGATTCCATCGAGTGCGTGCCATAGCGCCTTGGCAGCGTTTTCTCCTGCAGCCAGCGCCTTCTCGGCCACATAAGGATTTTCCGCTAGACGTTTCTCCAGTTGTTGTCGCCATACCCGTGAGTGGTAAACGTCTGCGGTAGTGTGCAGAGTGAAGTACGCGGTTACGCCTTCGTCCGCGCCATACATTTCGCGCAGTCCTCGCGCCTTCTCTCTTGCGACCTTAGGAACTTGCGATTCGTAGGCGTAAAAGGCGGCCAGAGCCTCTTCCGGCGTGCCCTCGCTTGCTACTCCGTGGAAGAATGAAATCAGCTGCGTGATTTCGGGGATGGGGGTGTGTCCCCGCATATCGCGTCTTCGCGCCCATGCCTTCGGCAAAGTCGAGCCAAAGCTCGGAGTGCGGCTTTAGCGTGCGGCCTGAGGCATCGGCCATGCCTTTTTCGTCGGCCATGTTGGCCAGAATTGCCTGGCGAAGTTCGCTCTCGTCAAGGCGAATACCGAGCTCAGCCAAGTAGATTGGGAAAGCCTCCACGTGATGATAGTAATCGCGAGCATATGCCTGTAAATCTTCGCGGGTAAGCTCGCCCGCGCTCCATGCCTTATAAAAAGGATGGCAAAGCAGATCATACTTCGCGATCCGCGTATGCAACTGCTCGAAGAATTGTTCAGTATTCATGATTGCGCCTCCAGCGAGACTTCACTACAGAACACTCCAATATACGAGCGCGATTGAAGGCATGCAAATAGCTCCATCCGGGGTAGCGGCTGAATTTGCTCTTCGCCGGCTTTCTCCGCGTGCTCTGCGGCAGTTCTTTGCGGTCTCCGCGTTTTAAAGGTGTTGATGAGGTCACGGCAAAGACAAAGTCTTAAATCGCGGAGGTCGCTAAGAACGGCCCGCAGAGTACGCGGAGATAGAAAAGCGCTAGGAATCTTCGGCCTTGTTGAGTTAAGACACTACCCAATCCGGGAATTCAATGGGACGGCAAATGCTGTTTCGAGTAAATGGAGATCCGCTGCCAGCAGATAATGTAAGCGCGGGCGTCTTCGCCTGTGCTGGCGCCAGCCCAAAACATGGAAAAACGATTTGCGATTGTGATGATTGCCTGCGGAGCAGCGCTGTGCGCGGTTGCGATCGCGCAAGCCTCTCGCCCCCAGATATTACGAATTACTCCGACCAGTGGGCCGGAAGGCTCCCGGGTTGAAATCATCGGCGAGAATTTACAGGAAGCATCAGCTGTGTTGTTCGGCGGCAGCGATGCAACTTTCAGCATTGTTTCTCCAGAAGAGATTGTTGCGCTCGTTCCACATAAGAGCGTCATGTCCGCTTTCTCCGTGGTGACGCCGCGAGGCCGCGCTTCGAGTCCTTTTGTTTTCGTGGTTTCGAATGACCCGCGTGTTCCCGACGAGGTCAGTTATAAAGCTGGTTACGTGAACCCGGTTCCGCCACCCCGAGAATTCAAATCTGCTTTGCTGTGGGGAATTGCAATCGCCGACACCCGCGTTCCAGGCTACGAAACGGCCACAGTGGAGATCGCCTCAATCCAACTGAGTTGCCGAGTGAACGGCGAAGATGTAGTTCTCAACCAGGATGCTGGCGAAGTTCGCGGCGGCCTGTATCGCCGCAACCCGTGGTTTGGCACCGACCAGCACGATCCCATGCCGGTGATTCACGACCTTCTTAGTCATGCCACCACTCTCTCAGTCGGGCAGCGCGGGGATCGTGTATGGCACTTTTGGAGCGCGTCGCCTCGCGTCACTCTGCCCTCCGGCAACCTCGAAGGATGCACCGTCAAAGCGCGCGTGAAGATCTCACCTGGCGCCCTGCTGCAAATCGGAATGGATTACTGGCGTAATTCGACCATCGGCTATGGTCCAGGTGGAAACAACCACGAAGCCGGCGCCAGCAACTGGTATTTTCCTTCCGAGCAATGGCAAGAAGCGGTGTTCACCGACATTGGTGGTCCACAGTTCTAACTGGCAACGCCCCACTTGGCGACAGTGCTGTGCGCAGGCAATTCATTGCTAGAATAGAGATCGCAGATGCAGTTCACCGAACAGTTCGACGTAGTAGTTGTCGGTGCCGGGCACGCCGGATGCGAAGCCGCCGTGGCCGCGGCCCGCATGGGCCTGAAGACTGCACTGTTTACCCTGAACGTGGACTTGATTGCGCAGATGTCGTGCAACCCTGCCGTCGGCGGAATCGCCAAGGGACATCTGGTCCGCGAGGTCGACGCGCTCGGCGGCATCATGGGCGAAATCACTGATGCAGTCGGCATTCAGTTCCGCCTGCTGAATACTTCGCGCGGACCCGCCGTCTGGTCTCCACGCGCCCAGTGCGACAAGCAAGCCTACCGCCTGAAGATGCGCGAGGTGCTCGAGTCTCAGCCGAATCTGAAAATCAAGCAAGCGGAAGTGGCCGAACTGATCGTCGAGAGCTATCAGCCGTCAGCTGTCAGCCATCAGCCGCAAACCTCTCATCCCGAGCGGAGTGAGGCGCGGCCGAACGCAGTCGATGGACCTTGTGTTTCGGCCAACGACCAACGGCCAACGACCAACGACCGCCTCTGCCGCGGCATCCGCCTGCGCGACGGCCGCACCGTAGGTGCCAGCGCCATCATCATTACCACCGGCACTTTCCTTAACGGGCTCATTCACTGCGGCGAGCAACAATATCCTGCAGGACGCTCCGGCGAGCCAGCGGCTGTTTTGCTCGGGGAATCGCTTAAGCAACTTGGATTGCGCGGCTGCCGCCTGAAGACCGGCACACCACCGCGGCTCGACGGCCGCACCATCGACTGGTCGAAGTTCGAGCTTCAGCCCGGCGATGTTGATCCCACCCCGTTCAGCTTCCGCACCAAGCGGGTGGCGCATCACGATTCGCAAGTTCCCTGCTATATCGCCTGGACCACGCCGGAAACGCAGCGGATCATCCGCGAAAACGTGCATCGTTCTCCGATGTATAGCGGCCAGATTCAATCGATCGGCCCGCGATATTGTCCGTCGATCGAAGACAAGATCGTGAAATTTCCGGACAAGACCACGCATCAACTTTTCCTGGAACCCGAGGGCTTGAATACGCACGAGATTTACGTGAACGGCATGAGTACTTCACTGCCGGTCGAGGTTCAGTTGGCGATACTGAAGTCAATCCCCGGGCTGGAAACGGCGGAGATGCTGCGCCCCGGCTACGCCATCGAATACGATTCGATCGATCCCACCGAACTTGAGCGCACGCTTGAAACGAAAAAGATTGCCGGCCTGTTTCTCGCCGGCCAAATCAACGGCACCAGCGGATACGAAGAAGCCGCTTGCCAGGGCTTGATGGCAGGAATCAATGCCGCTCTGAAAGTAAGAAATCAACCGCCGCTGATCCTGGATCGCACCGAAGCGTACACCGCGATTCTCATCGACGACCTGATCTCCAAGGGCACCAACGAGCCCTACCGGATGTTCACCTCGCGCGCCGAATTCCGCTTGCATCTGCGCATCGACAATGCCGACCGCCGCCTAACCCCGCACGGCCGCCGCATCGGACTAATCTCAGACGCAGCCTGGGCAGACTTCCAAGCCAAACAAAATCGCCTGCAAGAAATGAAACAACTGCTAGAAAAAACCAGGTTAACAAGTGTAATGCTGGAGAAATTTTTCCCTGCAGGGACCCTTTCAAACTGTCATCCCGAGCGAAGAGAGGCGAAGCCGAACGAAGTCGAGGGACCTGCTGTTTCCGTCGTCCACGGCGCGGACGGTTCCAACGACGAGCCGCCTAAGACCAACGAGCTGGCTTCCGCGCTCGGCCAAACCTATGCCCAACTGCTCAGGCGCCCAGAAGTCACAATCGAGAATTTAGCTCCCGCTCTGCGAGAACTCGGTCCCCAATTTTTCGAGCGTGAAGAATTCGGTGCGAATCCGCGCCAATCCGCGGCCGCTCTTTCGTCTGAAATACGCAACGAGCTCAAGTCGATCGAAACCGAAATTAAATACGAAGGCTACCTGCAGCAGCAGCAACGTGCGATTGAGCGCCTGAAGAAAGCTGAGCAGCGAGCCATCCCCGAGTGGTTCGATTATCATTCGGTCAGCGGGCTGTCTCGCGAAATGCAGGAGACTTTATTAAAGATAAGGCCGCGCACTCTGGCCCACGCCTCGCGAATTCCGGGAGTAACTCCTGCTGCGGTGTCACTGGTGCACGTCTACATCGAGATTCAGGCTAAGCGGCGCCAGCAAGCCGCCACGCTGTGACCGCGTGGGGGCAGTCGTCGGCTGTCCAGTCGGCAAGTTCCTCCCCGCTGCGACGACGAGCGTGATGTTTTACACGCAAATCGAAAGCCCGCTAGGTCCGTTGCTCTTGGTTGCTGATGACGCCGGCCTGCGACAAATCCTTTTCGTCAACGGAAGACACGCGGCACAGCCGGAATCATCGTGGAAAGAAGACAGTGAGGCCGTTTCAGGGAAGCTAATCCGCCAGCTGCAAACTTATTTCGCTGGAGAGCTGGAAAAATTCGATCTGCAACTCGCGCCTGAGGGCACTCCGTTCCAGCTCGGAGTATGGCGCAATCTCTGCGAAATCCCTTATGGCGCGACTGTCTCCTATGGCGAGCTCGCTATCCGAATCGGAAATCCCAAAGCGTGCCGAGCCGTCGGTCTTGCCAATGGCTCTAACCCAATCCCAGTTGTGATTCCGTGCCATCGCGTGATCGGCAGCAATGGCAAGCTCACCGGGTACGGCGGCGGACTACCTATCAAAGAGAAGCTGCTTGCCTTGGAGCGGCGTCAGTTGCGGCTGCTCTGAAAGTTCTCGATTAGCGATTCAGCCGGTCAGACAAATCACGAAGTAGATAATCGTGCTCCGAGGACACTCCCAGCCTTTCGAAGTAGCGCCAATACCAGACAGGATAAAGATGTGAGGTGATAGTCGTAGTTCGGGTCAGCCGTGTGCCATTTCCTTCCTGATGCAGTTCGTACGCGGCCTTCTCAAATCCGAGCCAGTGTCGGCCAGGCATGTTTGTACGATCGATGTTTAGCTGCATCGAGTAAGGCGGAGACCACTCCGTGATCGTTTCCTCGATGAATCCGTTCTCGAAATAGCAGGTGCGCTTAGCTCCGACCCCTTTTCTTTCCAGGGTGCAGCGCAAAGGAACAGGCAGGCCGAAGTGCATTAAGAAAGGCTTTGTCGCGTTAATGCTGTCAATCGATTGGATGTTCGCCCAAACCTCTTGCGGCGATGCGTGAAGCAAAACGCTGTTCGAAACGACCTCGCGACGGACCGTGGCGAGCGCAGGCATCTCCGCATGATGACCGGCCAGGATGATCGCCGGTGTTAGCGCGAAAACAATAGTCACGCTGGTGATCTGGTGGCGACCATGTTCCAAAACGTACCGGCGAAACAATAAGCCGAAAAAGACGCCAATGGCTAGGCCGGCCGCCAGAAGAGGGAAAGCCATGATTGCACAGAGCAGTCCTTCCAACCGTCCCGAAACCAAGAATGAAAGCGAGGCTAACGCGGCCAACAGTGTCGCGGCCCATACGGTATTGGGCCCTCGCGTAACCATCGCAATCGCGAATCCGGCACAGGATGGAACCAACAGGAAAATTACTGCGCCCATCCCGCCGTTTCCCGATGGAATCGCCAGAAAAAATCCAGCCAGGCCCACGCATGTGCCCGCCGCTGTTCCTAAAATCAGCCCTTTGAAAATGCTGCGCCAATTTCTCGGTGACGGATGTTCCCATAAAAGGCGAACCGCCCAGACTAGAATGGCAAGGAATGTGCACAGCCCAACCAGCAGAGAGACGGACTGTCCTACGGTTCTCTGAGGATTGGCAAGAAAGAAGGATCCAAGTCCGAATGGTATTACTGAAGCTATCATTTTCCGATTGTCACAATTGTTCACGCCATTTGTTTTCTTTAGTTCGTTCGCCACAGTACCATTAACATCTGTCTCCAACAACTGTTTCGGATGATGCTGCCTGACACCATGCTCGCCGTTGGGTTACCATAGAACAACCGTGGCGCCCAGCACATCTTATGAATAAACTTCGCTGCATCATTGTGTCCGTAATCCTCCTGCTCGCGGCTCACGCCTACGCTCAGGACGAAGTCAACCCAGTTCTCAAGCCACCGAAGGGCGCGCAAGTCGCCATCGTGGTCTTCGAAGATCTGGAGTGTCCCGATTGCCGCCGCGCCGCGCCCCTGGTGGAAGAAGCCGCTAAGACTTACAAGATTCCCGTGGTGCGCCACGATTTCCCCTTGCCGTTTCATAAGTGGTCGTTCGATGCGGCGGTGATTGCCCGCTATTTCGATATCCATTCCAAACAGTTGGGCAACCAGTATCGCGATTACATATTCGAGCATCAGCCGGAAATTACTGCCGGAGAATCTTCGCTCCTATTCAGAAAAATTTGCCGCCGATCATAAGATCGATTTGCCTTTTGTGGTCGATCCCCAAGGCAAACTCGCAGCCGCGGTCGTCGCCGATCGTGACCTGGGAAAGTCAATCCACCTCGAACACACTCCGACCATTTACGTGGTCAGCAATAAAACTCAGGGCAAGCCGTTCGTGGAAGTCGTAGATCGCACCCAGCTTTTTCAGTTGATCGACGCTATGAAAGCCGAGTAACGAGGATCCATGGCTCTCAGCTTTGCCAAAGACGTTCGTCCGCTGTTCCGCGACACTCCGGATGTCGACACGATGAAGGACTTCGGACTTGATCTGTCGTCGTACGAAAGTGTTAAAACCCATGCGGAAGAAATTTACGCGCGTGTGCTTGACGGCAGCATGCCTTGTGACGACCCCTGGCCCAAAGAACAGGTTGCATTATTTAAGCGGTGGATGGAAGAAGGAATGGCGCCTTAGGAATGACAGCGCGCGATTCACAACTATCCTCTTTCAAACGCGTGCTTCTTTTCTAATTCTTCCAAAGCAGTCCGCATGCCGGCTTCGAATTTATCCGCCTGCGCCATGAGCGAAGCATTCGCGGTTGCCCTTTCGCCCTCCAGCTTGATCAAATTTTCTGCCGCCATTTTCCTGGCTAAATCCAGAAGGTGATCCAAGCTCGTCTCCACATACAACGCCTCAGCGGGATCGCCAATCCAGGCACTCCCGCCATCCAGCCGCGTCTGCCAATAGACTTTCCGTGCCAGCAGCAACTCTATTTCTTGCTCGCTCGCCTTGCCAAACATCCACTTATTGCGCTTGAAATCGTAATGGCGGCTGGAAAATTGCACCGGCACAAGCTTGCCGGATTTCACAAACTCCAATTGCCTTCTATCTACCTCTTTGCGCAAGGCATTTATCACGGGTGCTTCGATATCTTTCGCCTCGAGCGACGGCACCACTTCGCGTACCGTCGCCGAAAGATTCACTGCGACTGGCGCGTGCAGTCCGGCTGAGTTTTCCAACCGGATGTCACCATGCAAAAAGTAAAAATCCGCGCCGGAAGTGGATTTGCGAAAAGGCCATTCCAGATGAAATGAGAGCGGCAGACCGGTCAGAGTCGTATAGATTTTCTTTTGTCCGCTGCCGTTACCCGCGTTAGTGCTCATGCAGTTCGTCCCCAATTTAAGTTTTCCAGACAATTTTACGCGATCAATGCAAAAGAAGGGCCGCAAACGGCGCGAAGATTACGACTGCATCCCACTTGTTACTCACTTGAGTCTTATTCAGAGAGATTCGAGCTGGAAATAAAAAGGCGGCCGGAACAGGGCCGCCTCACCGGAGACATAATTTGAGCGCCGAGTTATTTGCCCGCCGCCGCGCCTTTGGCCAATCCATTGGCGACAATGTCGCCGCTGGTCATCATAGAGGCGATTTTCGCCACGAGGTCGGCAATGCTCCGCCCAGTATCGAGGTTCGCGTCCACCGCGGGATGGCGTTCCCCATCGGTATGCATGACCAGGACGCGAGTGGCGGCCTGCGCCTTCTTGATTACATAAGGCAAATGATGCCGGTCGTTTCTGGTCAAGGTTGGACCAAGAATTACCAGGTCGAATCCACCATGATTCACCGCCTCGACGATAGCCTTGCGGCCTACTGCCATTTCCACTTGATGGCCAGCCTTTTGAACCGACGCGGCTTGCGAGACTAGTACGTCCGAGTCTCCCTCGCCGTAGAGAATCTTGAGCTGAAATGACGATTTCTGACTGTTTGCCATGAGGTAATGAGCGCAGCCTTTCTGCTGTCTGGCTTCACGTTAGCAATGGCCGCGAGATAAGAGAACGTCACCGAAGACCACGTCCGAATAGGACATGTCACTATTCGGCGGCAACCGCGTCGTGGTATGAGAAATACTGCGGCGGTGCAACTTCGGTCAGGAAATAGTGTTTGAACCGTCGATTCCACCTGCAATCGTAGCCTCATCGACGTACAATGAGGCGGGCATGGCTGCTTGAACGTTGAAAGTCTAGTCCACGGGGGACCACTTCATGCGTGTGCTAGCCGTCTTTATAGTCCTGATATCCCAGTCGTTTTTGTGCACAACCGCGTTCGCCGAGGACGCAGCCGATCAGACCGCAACCATCACCTGCGATTTTGCCGATGGCAATGAGATTACCGTCGAGTACAACAACTCGGCGATGAGCGAGAAAGACCAACCCCGCAATGGCCGAGTCTGGCTGCCCGGCGGTTCCCCGATGACGCTGTTCACCCAGGTTCCCCTGGTGCTGAATCACGTCGAACTCCCGGTGGGGGCATATAGCATGTACGTGATTCCTAAAAAAGAATGGATCCTGGTAGTGAGCAAGAACGTAAACAGCCCTAAAACCTACGACGAGAAACAAGACTTGGTGCGCGCTCCCATGGAAATGGGCGGCGTAAACTCTCCTCCAAAGCGGCTGCAGGCTTCGTTTGCACATGTCGCTCCCAAGCAGTGCAGCATCCGGCTTTACTACGAGAGTACCGGAGCATTCGTCGAATTCAATGAAAAGTAATTTGAGGAAGGCTTTCTTTTAGATCTCATCCATGTATTCCTGGTTTTCCGCAACCAATCTCCGACGTCTTCTTTTCTGCGTGATGTTGTTCCTAACCTGTGCTCTTCTGGCCCAAGGTCCTACTGTCCGCAAATCGAACACTACGGAGAATCTTCGCGGCGTCAGCGCGGTGGACGACCAAGTTGTCTGGGCGAGCGGCACTCACGGAACCTATCTCCGCAGCACGGATGGTGGAAGTTCCTGGCGCGCAGCTCAAGTCCCAGGCGCGGAGTCGCTTGACTTCCGCGATATCGAGGCTTTCAGCGCTAACGTCGCCTACCTGGTGAGCGCTGGTCCAGGCGAGCAGTCGCGGATCTACAAGACCGTTGATGGAGGCAAAAACTGGGCTCTGCAATTTACCAACAAGAATCCGAAAGGCTTTTTCGATTGTGTGGCTTTCTGGGATCACGATCATGGCATCGCGGTCGGTGACCCAGTACCCGATAGTTCGGGCAAGCTCAGATTCGAATTGATCGCCACCGAAGACGGTGGTGAAACTTGGAAGGCGATACCAGCCGCCGCACTTCCTGCGGCAGTAGAGGGTGAAGGCGCATTTGCGGCCAGCGGAAGCTGCATCGCAGTTCATGGTAATTCCAACGTCTGGTTCGCCACCGGAGGAAAAGTCGCGCGGGTTTTCCATTCGACCGACGGCGGCAAAACCTGGACGGTCGCTGACACGCCGATAATCCACGGACCAGATTCCGCGGGAATTTTTTCCATCGCCTTTCGCGATGCTATTCATGGAGTAATCGCGGGAGGAGACTATAAGCATCCCCAGCAGGACGGGCCCAACCTCGCTTTCACCGATGACGGCGGTGCGACCTGGAAGCTTTCCCCCATCTCGCCGCAAGCCTACTTCTCAGCGATCGCGTTTGCGCAGCCTGCTGCAAGCAAAGCCGTGGTTGTGGGATCCAATCGGGCCGCTTACGCGGATGACATCGCGAAAGCAACATGGCAGAAAATCTGGAATTTAAATTTGAATGCGCTGAGCGTGAGCCCAACCGGGAAGGCCATCGCCGTCGGACCCAAAGGCCTGATCGTCAGCCTCCCCGCCAACTAAAACGAAAGCCGATCCCATAAGCGAACCTGTGTAAGCCCTTTAAATTGTTAGTAACGAATCAAATTTTTTAGCGCGCCGCTGAGTTGTAGAATCCTCTTATGGCGTCTACGCCACTAAACGCCTTCATCGTTGCCCTGCCTAAAGCTGAGCTGCATCTGCATCTCGAAGGTTCGATCGATCCTCCTACTGTGCTTGAGTTGAAAAAACGCCACGGCAAAGCCGGCACCCTTGCCGAAGTGGAGGCGCTCTACCGGTACGACGATTTCACCGGGTTTCTCATGGCCTTCAAGACGGTGACCGAGGAACTGCAGACTCCCGAAGATTACGAGCTCATCACCTACCGGTTGATGGAAAAGCTTAAAGCGGAAAACGTGCTGCATGCTGAAGTCTACGTTTCAGTCGGCGTCTGCCTGTGGCGCAAACAGGATTTCGATTCCATCTTCGCAGGGATGGAACGCGGTCGCGAGCGCGGCGAACGCGACTTCGGCATCTCTCTGCTTTGGATATTCGATGCCGTGCGCCAATTCGGCGCGGACAAAGCCCAACGGGTGGCCGAGCTGGCAGCACGATATAAAGGCGCGAGCGTGGTCGGATTTGGCATCGGCGGAGACGAGCGCCAAGCCGCGCCCGAATTGTTTCGCGACGTGTATGCCCATGCCGCTAAGAACGGCCTTCGGCTTACGGCGCATGCCGGCGAGACTGCCGGACCCGGCTCGGTGTGGGGCGCACTCAACCTCCCCGCCGAACGAATCGGTCACGGCTTTACCGCCTGTCAGGATTCCGAACTCGTGGAAGCCCTGTCCAAGCGGCAGATTCCGGTCGAGATTTGCATCACCAGTAACCTGCGCACGGGCGTTTGCCCATCCATAGCCGAGCATCCGGTGCGTAATTATTTTGAGCAAGGCGTCATGATTACGCTTAACACCGATGATCCCGCAATGTTTGCGACCTCGCTCAGCCGGGAATATCAGCTGGCGCAGGAGGCATTCGGTTTTACCGACGAGCACTTGCGCGAGTTGGCGCGCAATTCGTTTCGAGGCTTCATTTCTTGCCCGCGGAAAAGAAGCTGGGATTTCTGAACCTGTTCGATGCAGCCGCAGCCAGATCGTGAATCTACAGAATCCACCGACTTAGCATCGCGGCCATTTGCCCGGTACAATATTTCCATGACTGACGACCTGCTCCGCTACCGCTCGGAGTTCCCCATCCTCGAGCGCACCACCTACCTCATCAGCAATTCCCTGGGCGCCATGCCGCGCGGAGTTTACGACGCCATGCGCGGCTATGCCGAAACCTGGGCTACGCGCGGCGTCCGCGCATGGGAAGAGCGCTGGTGGATGCTGGCCGCCGAAGTGGGCGACGAGATTGGTGCGCTGATGAATGCGCCCAAGGGATCTGTCTCGACTCATCAGAATGTGACTACGTGCCAAGCCGTGGTTGCCTCGTGTTTCGACTTCTCCGGCAAGCGCAACAAAGTGGTTTATAGCGACTTGAATTTTCCCTCGGTGATGTATTTCTGGGAAGCGCAACGGCCTCTTGGAGCTCGCGTTCACATGGTCAAGACCGACGACGGAATCACCGTCCCCACCGAGCGTTTGCTGGATGCCATCGACGAACAGACTTTACTGGTTCCGGTTTCGCACGTTATTTTCCGCAGCGCGTATATCAATGATGCCAAAGCGATCATCGAAAAAGCCCACAAAGTCGGCGCTTATGTTGTGCTCGATACATTTCAATCGCTCGGCACGGTGCCGGTTGACGTACAAGCACTTGACACCGACTTTGCCTGTGGAGGCGTTTTGAAATGGCTCTGCGGCGGTCCTGGCGTCGGTTATTTATATGTGCGGCCAGATCTCGGCCAAAAATTGGAGCCGAGGTTTACCGGCTGGTTCGCGCATCAGAACTCGATGGCCTTCGAAACCGGACCAATCCGCTACACCGATCCGCCATTCCGCTTTATGAACGGCACCTCGCACATTCCATCGCTCGAAGCCGCCCTGCCGGGATTGAAGATCATCACCGAGGTAGGCGTACAGCGAATCCGCGAAAAATCAATACGCCAAACTGCCCGCCTGATTGAATTGGTCGACAAACAAGGTTGGCGAGTGAACAGCCCTCGCGATCCCGAACGACGTGGCGGAACCGTCTCCATTGATATGCCCGATTCGCAGGAAGTCTGCCGCGAATTGCTGAAGCGCGAAATCATGGTGGACTGGCGCCCGAAAGCCGGCGTCCGCATGTCCCCGCATTTCTACAACAGCGATCAGGAACTGGAAACCGCCATCACCGCGGTAGAAGAAATCTTGAAGGAACGCGCAGTCACGGTGAGATAGGAATCTACGTTCACCGTCACTATTGCAGCTGATTTGGCGGATCATCCCAAATGAGATGCGAGATGAGCCATCTGCCATCGGCCTGCTTTCTGAGTAGCGCCATGAAGTTGCCGCGGTTATGCCAATGCTGCGCCTTCCCCTGATCTTCAACGCTCCACTCAACCTCGCTCCTCCCGCGGATATACGCGAGTTTGCCCTCAACACCGCTCTCGTCAATGGTTTGGTCGAATCTCGTGACGGTCGTCTTAGTCGCGCTGGCGGGCCACCAGAACTCGTTGATAGCTGCCATCCCTACCACCGGGGCAAGGCCGTGATGCGGCATGAGGACTGCATCTTTCGTGAAAGTACTGCGGACAGCATCGGCGTTATTGTTCAGCCAGCCGCTGCGATACTGCTCTAGAACCGCCCGGATGCTGGACGAATCGGATGCCGGGAGACTTTCATGCTGCTTGGATTCGGCTGGCGCACGCACAGCCAGGGCGAAGGATAAGGCTGCGAATACGATCATCCGAGTGGCTACGGACGGCCTCATTGTGGACCTCCCTGGTAGTCAGACCAGGGGCGGCGGTAAAGGTTAGCGCGGCCGCAGTGTCAACTCGCATCGTGCCAGGACTGCCCCGACAACGAGGTCCGACGAACAACCCGGTCCAGAGACCGGTCAAGCGAGAAGCCGTCGCCGAGAATTATCCGCAACTGAAGGCCAACGACAATTTCATGCGTCTGCAAGGACGAATCACGGATCTGGAAAACCAGATCTCCGACCGCCGCGAGTTCTACAACGACTCCGTGAACACTTTCAACATCCGCATCCAGCAGATGCCGGACAGCATTCGTTGCCAGCTTCATGAACGTGACTCCGCAACCAATGTTCAAAGTAGAAGCATCCGAAAAAGCCGACGTACCCATGGCCTTCGGCGCGACGAATAGATATCGTGAAGCCAGCCTGTCCCGGTCACCAACCTTCGCACCATCGTAACCGTCACAAGGCAAGCTAACTCAATTAGAATTAACCCGTGAACGACGATGTTCGCATTGGAATTCTGGGTGATCTCGACCCGGGATCGCGTGGCCACAAGGCGATCAATGACGCCTTAGTCCACGCTGCCGCTAAACTGCAGATCAAACTGGATTCGTCCTGGATTTCCACCTCATCGCTGCTCGCAGCCGACGGAAAGAAGTTGCTGGAAAGCTTTGACGGGCTGTGGGCCGCGCCCGGCAGTCCTTACAAGAGCTTCGATGGGATGTTAAAGGGAATCGAATTCGCCCGCCGCAACGACTGGCCTTTTCTCGGCACTTGCGGAGGCTTCCAGTATGCGCTTATCGAGTGCGCCCGCAATGTGCTGGGCATCAAAGATGCGGACACCGCTGAAAACGACTCGGGTTCCAAGAACGTCATTATTTATCCCGTGGCCTGCGCAGTCGCCAACCGCAAGAAAGATGCGCCCAAACTTTCCGGCCTGATTCCGGAAATTCGCCTGCGCCCGGGATCCTATCTGCAATCTTTTTACACGCAGGACAGCGCTACCGAAGAGTTTTTCTGCAACTTCGAAGTCAATCCAGAATACGAATGGGCTGCCATGGAGGCTGGATTCCCCGTGGTTGCCCGTGGAGCGCAGGGTGAAATTCGCGCTATCGAATCGCCCACGCACCGGTTCTACATTGCCACGCTATTTCAGCCTCAGCATTCCTCCAAACCGGGAAAGCCGCATCCGCTGGTTCTCGCCTTCGTGCAAGCCGCCGCTGATTGGGGAAGAAAAAAATTGGACGATAGCGTTCTGGAGTAAGCAACGCTGTGGTGTGAGTGGAGCAGCAGTTCACAATTCCGGACGGGTCCAAACAAAACGTAGCGCCGCCGTCTCGGCGACTGTCGTGAGGGCGTCCCGCCCTCACCTGCGAGGGCAAGATGCCCTCGCGACAGCCGGCAAGATGCCGGCGCTACAAAAGCCCAATCTTTTAAACTGGAGCTTCGTCTCTCCCCATGTCCGATCTTCTGACCAAAGCGATTCGCGAAAGTTATGACCGCCTCGCCGAAGAATACGCCCGCCGAATCGCCAACGAACTCGAGCACAAACCGCTGGATCGCGAATTGCTCGACCGCTTCGCCCGCGCGACCGCGGGTCACGGCGAGATATGCGACATGGGCTGCGGCCCTGGTCACGTCGCGCGATACCTGCACGACGCGGGCGCATCCGTCTTCGGCCTCGATCTTTCGCCGGGCATGATAGAGCAGGCGCGCAAGCTGAATCCCCAAATTCCGTTTCGCCCCGGAAACATGATGGCGCTCGATATTTCCGACGACACTCTGGCCGGCGTAGTCGCCTTTTATGCCATCGTGAATATTCCCAGGCAGTCTCTGCCGCTGGTCTTTCAGGAAATCAAGCGAGTGCTGCGCCCGGACGGCCTGCTGCTACTTGCATTTCACATCGGAGACGAAGTGCTTCACGAGGAGGAGTTGTGGGGACAGAAAATCTCCATGGATTTTCTACTCTTTCCCACGCCAGCCATTAAGTCTGATCTAGAAGCCGCCGGCTTCGCAATCGAAGAAGTAATCGAGCGCGAACCCTACCCTGATGTCGAGTACCCAAGCCATAGAGCCTATATCTTCGCCCGCAAGCCATAATCCGTGCAGCGCCTATTTCGGTTGTAAATAGAGCGAAGCTAAAAAAATGTTTTTACATCGGTGATCCTTTTTCCCTCCGTTTTGCGCTTTACAGGATATGAGGTCCTTGCACTGTTTAGCACGGCGCTCTGATTTGTGCTTCCAGATGCCCTCACAGGACGACTTCTGAAACGAAATTGGCGTCCACGACACTATGCAGAGGAAAGCAGATGTATGGACCACTCGGTTAAGAGTCGCGGGCAACAACAGTTTTCCGGAGAAATGAGCTCTCGGGGGAGAGGGTTGTTTTTCCGGATGCGATACGGCCCCAGGCGCACCCTGGGGTCGTGATTCGACTGTAAGTCGCGATCAGGTTGAAGGAATTTCCGTTGGGGAAATATCCCGCGCCGCGTGATTCAAGTGTCACGACGGCGAAACGACTTTAAACATCGTTCCATCGAAAACACCCAGGTATCTGGCACACGGCTAAGGAAGCGTGTCCATGACTCTCTTCGTTTTTCTAACGTTTTAGACACATTTCGTTCGGAGGGGTGAGGGTTCGAGCGTGGGCTTGCGCCAATAGGCGGAGGTCTGCGCAGCACTCAGTCAGTCAATCAAAAAGGAGGCTGTATGTTACGCATCAGCGCATATGTTTCCGCATTTCTTCTGCTCGCTTGCTTCGTTTTGCCTATGGCTGCTCAGCAACCCGTGGTTCCACCACTAACGGGTACAGGTACGGCGAACCACATCACCAAATGGATCACAACCACTAAGATCGGCAACTCCGGCATTTTTGAGACTGCCGCCGCGAACGTTGGCATTGGAACCACAACCCCAGCGGCTAAACTCGACCTCAGTGGAACCGGGGATGTTCGTGACACGCTCACCCTGTTTCCCAAATCAACTCACCCCACACTTTCTGTGAGCGGGACCGCTTTCGCGGTCAGCAGCACCGGAAAAGTAACCTTCGTTTCCGGTCAAACCTTCCCCGGCGCGGGCACCGTGACCAGCGTAGGCAGCGGTGCGGGACTGACCGGCGGTCCGATTACGACCACGGGCACACTGAGCATTGCCACTGGCGGCGTCACCAACACCATGCTTGCCCACCCTTCGCTGACAGTCACTGCGGGCTCAGGCCTCAGCGGAGGCGGCGCGGTGTCGCTGGGTGGCAGTGTCACCCTCAGCAACGCAGGCATTGTCTCGCTGGGAGTTTCATCGGGCATTACCTCGACCGGTGGACAGAGTCCTACGTTGGGGATCGACACCACAGTCGTCCCAGAACTGGCCGTCGAGAATTTCTTTTCAGTTCCTCAGTTCGTCAGCGGTTTTCTCGACGCCTTCAACGGCGACGCCACGGCTCTCTACGCATTCAACACCAGCACCGTCTCCAACCATCCGGCACTGTATGTGGAAAATGACGACTCCACCAATGCCGGTGATCTCGCTCTCGACGTCCAGGGCCCCAGCTTTGCCGGCGAATGCTCAGTCGACGTCAGCGGCAACCTCTTCTGCACCGGCACCCTGGGAGCAGCCGTCAACGGTCAAGGCAAAAAGAAAATTGGTCTTTACACCATGCAATCGTCCGAAGACTGGATCGAAGACTTCGGTTCCGGCGCACTTATGGGCGGCGTAGCCACCATCCCACTGGAGCCTCGCTTTGCCAAAACCATCAGCGGCCAAGCAAATTACCACGTGTTCCTGACTCCCGCCGGCGACTGCGACGGACTATACATCGCCAACCGCACCGCCACGTCCTTTGAAGTCCGCGAACTCAAGAGCGGAAACTCCAGCGTTCAGTTCGATTATCGGATCGTAGCCCATCGCAAGGGATTCGACTCCGCGCGGCTTCCCGATGTCACCGGAAAACTAATGGGGAAACAGGCGAGGCCAACAGTTCCACAAAGGTAATCAGGCTACGGAGGCTTCGGAACTGATGAAATGCAACCCCGGAGTCAATCGACTCGCGGAATACACGCAAGAGATGAAAACCATGGAGCGGCGAGCAGCTATTGATAGCCACCGCCCCTCACGCAGATTGCGAATATTCGCTCAAGGAGAATTGATATGTCTGAAAATGTGAACCACAAGCGCCTTCTTTCTCGGCTTGCAGTGCAGAGTGCGTTGCTTCTGATCCTGGGCTTCTCAACCGCCCTGATGGCGGCAAGCGCAGGCCGGCCGGCCAACCCCGCGTCAGGGCAACCTGGCGGACAGAAGGAAGCACCCATCACCGTCGGTCCCGCGAAAATGGTAAATCTGGCGGACCTGCCCCAAGCCACCGCTGCCGAATTAGCCGCCAAACCGCGCTACGAGCCCGACCGTCGTCCGTTGGATGGCCTCACCGAGCAGCAATACGACGCTGTGAAGCGCGCCGCCGCCGCCCGCTGGGCCGGAAGCTCTGCGGGAAAGGCTGCCATTGAAAACAAATCCCGCCCCCCAGTGGTGGGCGCCTACGTTGCCTTTGATGCCCAGCAGGAAAACTGTTGCACCCCGCCGGACATGGCGCTGGCTGTGAGTGAGAACTTTGTGGTGCAGATAGTGAACACCTTCATCGCCGTCTATGACAAGCGCGGGAACATCCAGGCCGGCTTTCCCAAGAGCATCGACACCTTCTTCGGGCTGCCTTCCGGCCAGTACACCACCGACCCTCGCGCCTTCTACGACTGGGTCAGCCACCGTTTTGTGTTCGTCATGATCACGGATACCAACCGTTGCGCCACAAATGACGTGAGCAGCCTGCTGATCGCGACAAGCGTGACTCATGATCCCCGCGGAGGTTGGTACACCTACAGCCCTGCGTTCCAGGTTGGAAAAACCGGCCAATGCACGGATTTTCCTGGCCTCGGCCACGACTCCACCAACTGGGGAAGTGGGGCGACCAAAGGCGGAACCTACGTGTCCCTCAACCAGTTCAGCGGCGGCAGTTTCATTCAAAACTATGTGTTTCTCATTCCGAACGATGCGATCTATACCGGATCGGGCTTCGGCGCCCCCACCTGGACCAACCTCAACTTTGGCGGAACTCTGGTCGACACCATCCAGCCCGCCAACATGACGGATCGATCGGACAAGCCCGCGGCCGTGCTGTTGGTGAATTCGTTCAACATCGATTGGGGCGGTACGCAATGCCGCAATGGGTGTAACGGTCTCGGGGTGTGGTCTATCTCCAATCCATTTGGCAGTGGCGCGCTTTCGGGCGTCTCTGTCGGTACGGCCCACAATTATTATTTGCCCCCGAATGCAGACGAGCCAAACGGCAGCGGCGGCGTCTGTTCAAACTGCGTCGACACCGGCGACGTCCGCATTTCCGGGCAGGTGAAATACAACGCCGGTAGCCTGTGGGGTTCTTTAAACACCGGTATCCCCAACAGCACCGAAGCTGGACCCATCTGGTTTGAGGTTCATCCCATCCTGGATACAAATGGGAATATCACCTCCGCTGAAGAACGGCAGGAGGACTGCTTCGTCTGTAACGGCTGGGCCCATAACGGCTCTGCCTTCTACGCCACCTTGCAGCCCGACCCCGAAGGGAACGTCGTGATGGTTTTTGAATACTCGACCGATGTCGTGTTCCCAAGCATGGCCTACACCAGCCGTCGCGTCAATTTTGGTGACACCTTCATGGATGGCGACGGATTTTTCCTTCAGGAAGGCCAGGCATTCTATAACCAGGGACGCTGGGGAGACTACACGGCCACCGCGCCCGATCTCACCATCGCCAACCTGCCATCGATGTGGTTCGCGGGCCAGTACGCCAATAGCGGCGGAAATTGGGGGACGGCCATCGGCGCCGCACGCTACGTCCTTCCGTCGGATCAGTAGCCCGCAGTTTTTGCTTTAATCAAAAGACAGCCCCAGGAATTTCTCGAATTCCTGGGGCTACTTTTTTGTCGTTCCCCAAACGGTTCAGCTGTTCTACTGCTCGATCTCGTTCTCTCCCAGATCTTCATCCGGAAGCACCGGATCCACTGTAGAACTGCTCGCCCCAGTTCCGTGGAAACCGAGAACCGTAGTCGATCCGAAGATCGTGTATTTGATTTTGCACCCCGGTCCATTAGCAGTCGTGGCCGATGTCAGGGTTTGCGGCGAGGGCTTGAACACTCCGGGATGCTTCAGCACCGCCGTGGTCCAACTACCCGCTTGCAGATAGGTCGTATCCGTCACCGTCAAACCGGTGCTCTTATCCACGACGATCACAGTCAGAATGTCCGCCGTGCTGGTCAGGTTGATAATCATCTTGGACGGTGACGTGGTCGTGAACTTGTTGCTTCCCGCCGTAACTTTGATCGCACCCGGAGGAAGCGTATAGGTAGCCGACGTAGCTGTGTGTTTGGTGGGCGAGAGCGACTCACTTGCCATCAGGGTAACCGTCCCACTCTTCCCATCGAAGCCGAGAGGATCGTTTCCCGACAAAACGGGCCCAATCGTGCCCTTGACCTTAATCGTGAGCGTGTGCGTCGCCGGATTGGCCGCGGCAACATCAACTGATTGTGCCCAGACGGCGCTGCTAGACACAACCAACGCAACCAGAATCAGAGCAGATGTGCGTAGTACTTTGGACAACATGGAAACTCTCCTTTTTCTTGTGAAGCCCGATCCGGGGCCAACTTCAGCCTAGGAACGCTACCACGGCGAAGTAGCAGACTCAACGAAAAAAATAAGCGGTCATCCCGAAGCCCGCGTTCTACAGCGGGCCGAGAGCCTGTCCCGAGCGAAGCCGAGGGGGATCTGGCGTGGAAAAATTCTAAACTTACTCGCCACACACTTTGCAGCCACCATAAACAAGCCTTACACTTCTAACATTCCCTTATGCGACTGGTTACCTTCGAAGACGCAGCTCAGCGCTCCCGCATCGGCGCCGTAACCGACGACGGCCAAATCGTTGATTTAAATTCCGCCTGCGCGCTCTACCTCGCCGAAGTGGAAAATGAAAGCGCCTTCTATCGCCTTGCCGACGCTCTGGTCCCGCCTAACATGCTCGCGCTATTCGAAGGCGGCGACACCAGCCTCGAAGCCGCGCACAAAGCCTTTGATCACGCCTTGCGTAACCCAGGTGCGACTGGTCCTCGGGTCGAAACCATCTTCTGCGCCGCCTCCGAAATCAAACTGGAAGCTCCCATCATTCCGCGCAAGTTCTTTCATACCGCGGGCAACTTTCGCGAACACCATGAAGAGGCGACGAAAGCCGGATTCTCCCATCCAGTCATGCCCTGGATCGTTTTCTTTCAGAACGTAGACGCCATAATCGGCCACAATGAGCCGGTAATCTATCCCCAGCATCTGACCCATGAACTCGACTACGAACTGGAACTCGCCGTCGTCCTGAAAAATGGCGGCAAGCATTTTTCTGCCCAAGAAGCCGCCGATCGCATCGGAGGCTATGTCATCTTTAATGACATCACCGCCCGCGACATCCAGCGCCAGGAAATGAAGTCCGGCGTATTCAGCTTCTGCAAAGGCATCGACACCTTCTGCCCGCTCGGCCCCTGGATCGTCACCGCCGACGAAATTCCCGACCCCCACAATCTTGCCATGGAGTTGCGTGTCAACGGCGAATCCAGGCAACGTTCGCACACCAGCAAAATGTCAGTCAAAATTCCCGAAATTCTGTCCCACTACTCGCCCATGGGATACAGTCCCGGCGATGTAGTTTCGACAGGCACAGTCTCGGGAGTAGCCGCCTTCAGCGGCGACCCAAAAGCCTGGTACCTGAAACCCGGAGACGTAATGGAATGCGAAATCGAAAAAATAGGCATCCTGCGAAACCCTGTGATTTCCTGGGAAGACGCCTACGGCCAAAAACCGAGGACGGATTGAGTAATTTTGTAATTGCGTAATTAAGTAATTTTAAAAGCGCCAACTCTGCGCTCCTTCAATTACAAAATTCCCCAATTTCCAAATTACTAAATGTTTTCCCTGTGTCTCTGTGACTCTGTGGTGAACCGAACGAAATGGAAACGAATTCAAAAATCTGGGTCAGCCAACTAAACACCCGTCCCGAAATCCGCTCTGCCTTCCCGCAAACCAAAATCCACTTCTACGACACCACCCTGCGCGATGGCGAACAAACCGTCGGCGTCGTCCTCTCGCCGCAGCAAAAACTGGAAATTGCCCGCCAACTCGATGAGCTGGGTGTAACCCGCATCGAAGCTGGATTCCCCCGCGTCTCTCCCGAAGACGCCGAAGCCATTCAACTGATGCAGAAGGCCAAGCTTAAAGGCCGAGCTATGGGGCTTCTCCCGCGCCCTCAAGGCTGACGTAGAAGAGTTAGTCCGCCTCGGTCTGCAACGCCACTGTGATCGAAGCTCCCACCAGCGACATCAAGCTGAAAGCCTACGGCCTCACCCGCGAAGACGTGCTGCGACGGGTAACCGAGGCGATGTCTTTCGCCAAACAAAACGGAATCACGGTAGCGTTTTTCGCCGTCGACGGCACCCGCACCGACCTCGAATTCCTCAAGAAAATTAATTTGGCCGCGCTCGAAGCCGGCGCCGCCGAAATCGTAGTCGTAGACACCATCGGAGCCTGCGGCCCCGAAGCCGTCGAATTTCTGGTTAGCGAAGTATGCAATTGGGTTGGTCCAGGCATTCCGGTCCATTTCCACGGACACAACGATTTTGGCATGGCCACCGCCTGCGCCATCGCCGCAGTTCGGGCGGGAGCCGCCTGGATTCAGGGAACCATCAACGGCATGGGCGAACGCGCCGGCAACGCAGACATTTGTGAGATCGCCCTCGCGTTACGCTGTCTTGTATGACGTGTCCGTTGCTCTCGATCTAACCAAAGCCCGCGCGATTTCACAGTCAGTCTCCAAGTTTTCCGGCTACTCGCTCGACGCCTGGAAGCCGCTGGTCGGAAGAAATCTTTTCACCCGCGAGAGCGGCGCCGTCGCCGCCCAATTTCATCTCCCCGAAGCCATCGAACCGTATTCTGCCGATCTGGTAAATGCAGGACCGCAACATCGTGCTGGGAAAAAAGAGCGGCCTGGACAGTATCGATCTCAAGTCCAAAGAACTCGGCCTGACAATAACGCCCGAACATCGCAGCACCAATACTCGCCGAAGTAAAAAAGCGTTCCATAGCCAAGCGCAATCTTCTGACCGATGAAGAATTCCGTGCCATCGTAGAGTCATTCTTGGAAACCAGATAACTAAACCGCCATTCCGAAGCCCCGCGTTTTCTTCAGCGGGGCGAGGAATCCCGCGCGGAGAATTTCAAATCAACCATCACTCGAAAAATTGTAGCGTTCACGAACTTGCCCCGACCTGCCTCGGCCACGTATGATGCAGCGTTCATGTCTCCGCGACCCTCACCTCGCCAGGCCCACCTGAAAGAGAAATCGCAATTGATGTCTGCCTCGGAAATCGAACGCACATTGGTGCGCCTGGTCCACGAAATTATCGAGAAAAATAATGGCGCTACCGACCTCGGCTTAGTCGGAATCCGCCGCCGCGGCGTATTCCTGGCCCAACGCCTCGCTCAAATGATCGGGCGAATCGAGAAAACTCAAGTGCCAGTAGGCACGCTCGATATCACGTTGTATCGAGACGACCTCTCGACCGTGGGATCGTCCCCGGTGGTGCAGAAAACCGAAGCCGAATTTCCCATCACCGGGAAAAATATCGTGCTGGTGGATGACGTCCTCTATACCGGACGCACGGTGCGCGCCGCCATGGACGCCCTGTTCAAGCAAGGACGCCCAAGACAAGTGCAACTCTGCGTGCTGATCGATCGCGGCCATCGCGAACTACCAATCGAAGCAGCTTTCGTCGGCCGCAAAGTGCAGACTTCCCAACAGGAAATTATCGAGGTCCAGTTGCGCGAAATCGATAACGCCGAAAAAGTTCTGCTCGTAGAAAAACAACCCACGTAGCCCCGGACGCCCTCGTCCGGAGAGCCGAGCAAAGCTCGGCAGCTGTCGTGGCAGGTAGCGCAGTCGCGCCGCTCAAAAACGATTTTAGGGATTTAGCACGCAAGCTTCGCAGAAAACGCATGAACAAAGCCGCACGCGGTTCCCTGTTAGGCATCGAACATCTCGAAGCCTCCGAGATTCTGAGCATCCTCAATCTCGCCCGGCGCATGAATCCGCAGAAGCCGCGCCCTCTGCTGCGCAGCAAGCGCGTGCTGTTGCTCTTCTACGAAGCCTCCACCCGCACCCGCAGCTCTTTCGAAATCGCGGCCAAGTCCCTCGGAGCCATGACCACTCTGGTTCTCTCCAGCGGCTCCAGCATCGAAAAAGGCGAGTCCTTGCTGGACACGGGATACACCCTCCAGGCCGTGGGTGCCGATGTCATGGTGATCCGCCATCCCAACGCAGGCGCGCCACTGCTGATGGCGCAGCACCTCAACATTCCAGTCATTAATGCCGGAGACGGGATGCACGAGCATCCCTCGCAGGCATTGCTCGATGCCTACACGATCCTGCGCCATAAGAAAACGCTTAAAGGTTTGCACATGGCGATCGTGGGCGACATTTTTCACAGTCGCGTGGCCCGCTCCGAGATTCACTTGCTCAGTAAGTTCGGCGCCCAGATCACTCTTTGTGGACCACCGGAGTTCCTGCCCGAAGTGGCCGCCAGTCTCGCGCCAGGAGTGCACATTTCCCGCACCGTCGAAGAAGCCGTGCGCGGCGCCGACGCGATTATGGTTTTGCGAGTGCAAAAGGAACGATTGGCAGGAACCAAACTTCGCTTGCAGGATTACATTGCGCGCTATCAAATGACCATCCCGCGTCTGAAGATGGCCAAGCCAGATGCGATCATAATGCATCCCGGCCCAATTATCCGCGGCCTCGAACTTACGTGGGAAGTTGCGGACTGTCCGCAGTCAGTAATTGTGGAAGAAGTACATAACGGAGTCCCAGTGCGAATGGCAATCCTGGCCAAAGCAGCAGGTAAGGCGCGGTAAGGAAGTTTGCAATATGTCGTAATACGACGTAAGTATGACACACGGCAAAACAAAATCAGGCTCGCTGTTAATCAAAGGTGGCCGCGTCATCGACCCAGCCGCCAAGCTGGACGCGCCCATGGACGTGCTTCTACGCGACGGCCGCGTAGCCGAACTCGCACCGCCAAATAAAATCCGCAGCAGTGCGGACAAGACTTTCGACGCGCGCGGCCTGATCGTCGCGCCTGGTTTCATCGACCTGCACGTCCACCTGCGCGAGCCGGGACAAAGCTACAAAGAAAGCATCGCAACAGGAACCGCCGCCGCCGCCGCCGGCGGATTCACTTCCGTCTGCTGCATGCCAAACACTTCTCCGGTTGTCGATTCACCCGAATGGGTCGCCTGGATTCAGCAACCCGAGCGCGGCGCAGTGGTCAACGTGTTCCCCATCGCCGCCGCCACACACGCCAGTAAAGGCGCAGTGATCACCGACTTCGGAGCCTTGCAACGCGCGGGTGCAGTCGCAGTGAGCGACGATGGCCGCCCCATTCTTAATGACGCAATCATGCGCGAGACGATGCGCGCAGCCTCGGGGCTCAACCTTCCTGTCATTCAACACGCCGAAGACACGCGCATGACGGAAAACTGTTCGATGAACGAAGGGCCCACGTCATTCCGCCTCGGCCTGCGCGGCATGAAGGACGTTGCGGAATCATCCGTGGTCGAGCGCGACATACAACTGGCGCAGCAGTTCACCGGAGCCCGCATACACGTGGCCCATCTTTCTACCGCCGATGCATTGAAAGCCGTGCGGCGCGGCAAGCGAGGCAAAGCTCGCGTGACCTGCGAAGTGACTCCTCACCATTTCAGCCTGATCGACGCTGACGTCGGCGACTACGACACCAACTTCAAAATGAATCCCCCATTGCGTTCTGCCGCGGACCGCGAAGCCATTCTGGTTGGCCTGGCCGATGGCACAATCGATGCCATCGCGACCGACCACGCACCGCATGCGCGGCACGAAAAAATCATCGAGTTTGAGCGGGCTATGTTTGGAATCACGGGACTCGAAAC
The DNA here is from genome assembly GCA_963716405.1 of uncultured Acidobacteriota bacterium. Lineage (GTDB taxonomy): Bacteria > Acidobacteriota > Terriglobia > Terriglobales > Acidobacteriaceae > JABDBE01. The sequence continues at coordinate 472,539 of CAVQTI010000004.1, forward strand.
CGCACTCGGCCTCGCCATTACCCGCCTGCATCGCGAGCACAAAATTTCTCTGACCAGAATCGTCGAACTGTTCACCGCCGGCCCCGCGCGCGTGATTGATCTGCGAGGTCGCGGCACGCTCGCACGCGGAAGCCACGCCGACGTAACCATTTTCGATCCCAAAAAACGTTGGACCTTTCACGCCGCCAACTCCCGCTCGAAATCACACAACACTCCCTTTGATGGCTGGCAACTCACGGGAAAAGTTGTAGCGACGATTGTCAGCGGCAAGATTGTCTACCGTTCGGAGTAGATCAGCGAGCAAACATTGCGCTGACAGCATTCCGACGATCTACTGCCGAGCTTTGCTCGGCCCGGACGGGCGAGGCGCCCGTCCCCACACGGGTACGCCTGCACGACTGCTGACTACACAATTGCCATCTTTTTCCTACTTGCTTTAGGACTTCTAATGCTTGCTGCAATTCTTCTTTTGTGTGGGTGGCTGTGACTATGGTGCGGATTCTGGCTTTGCCTTCGGGGACTGTGGGGAAAGCTATGCCGGTGCCCATTACGCCTTCTTTGAAGAGTTCGCGGGAGAAGTCCATGGTTAGTTTGCCGTCGCCGATTATGATCGGGGTGATTGGGGTTTCGCTGGCTGGGGTGGTTTTGCCTCCGATGTTGAAGCCCAGGAGGCCCAGTTCTTTTTTCCAGAAACGGGTGTTCTCCCAGAGATTTTCGATGCGCTCGGGTTCGTTTTCCAGGACGTCGAAAGCCGCGATGCACGTGGCTGCGACGCTTGGCGGATGCGATGTGGAGAACAGGAATGGGCGGGCGCGGTGGTAGAGAAAATCGATCAGGTCGCGGGTACCGCAAACGTATCCCCCTAGCGCGCCGATGGCTTTTGAGAGCGTGCCTACCTGGATGTCTACGCGTCCGTGCATTTTGAAATGATCTATCGTGCCACGACCATTCTTGCCCAACACTCCTGATGCATGGGCATCGTCGACCATCATTATCGCGCCATATCTTTCGGCTAGGTCACAGAGCGCGGGTAGCGGGCCGATGTCTCCGTCCATGGAGAAGACGCCGTCGGTGATCAGCAGCTTTTTTCCGGGTTGATCTTTGATGCTGGCTAATCTTTCTTCGGCTTGCCTGATGTCCTTGTGTTCGAACACTAAAATCTTGGCGCGGGACAAACGGGCGCCATCGATGATGGACGCGTGATTTAGCTGATCCGAGATTATGAAATCGTCTTTGCCCAAGACGGCGCACACTGTGCCGGCATTGGCGGCGAATCCGGATTGAAATACTACGCAGGCTTCGACGTTCTTGAAGCGGGCGATCTTTTCCTCGAGCTCCATGTGGATTTTCATGGTGCCGGCGATGGTGCGCACCGCGCCTGATCCGACTCCATATTTGCGCGTGGCTTCGAGGGCGGCCTCGCGCAGTTTGGGATGTGTGGTCAAGCCGAGATAATTGTTGGAGGCAAGGTTGATGACTTTCTTGCCGTCGAAGGTGCAGACTGGGGCCTGTTCGTCCTCGAGCACGCGGAGACGGAAGTGTGTGCCCTTGGCTTTGAGGTCGTTCAATTGATCGCTGAGGTAAGAGAGCGGGTTTGCGCGCGTGGTAGCCGTTGCCATGTGATCTCCCGGTTATGCCTATATAGTTTAAAACCGATCGCGGAAATCTGCAGATCGGAGCTACTAGCTGCTAGCTCCTAGCTTGTGGCGAAACGGGGTGTTGACGTGCGATCGTTCGGGATGACCGTCCTGCATCGTTGGCGTCACCGCACGTGCCTACATTAAAAAACCCCGCCCAAGCTTGAGAGCTTGGACGGGGCACCCTATGGTGTTTTTTGCTTACATCAGGCGCGGCCGGTGCCGGCTGCCATGGCGTAAGCGCTCTTCTGTCCTGAGCCTTCACGCAGCGCGTGGAAGTATACGGTGAAACTGCGCTGTACGAAGAACATTAACGGAAGAATGAGCAGTGGAATGTACCAGGCGAAGGCATGCGCGGCCAGTTTGGCCAGGCCTGCTACGCCCGCGGCGAGTACGAAATAAGGAAACGTAAGCTGTACGATCCGTCTCCAGATTCCGAACACGTTGCCGCCTTCCGTTAAGGTGATAATCGACGCCACCGGGATGGTGTTGACCAGCAGATATGCTGCGGCTCCCAGGGCGAGGCCGAGTCCTGAATTCGGCGCCACGGCTTGCATGGTGAACCATGCGGCCTGGGCGGCGATCAGGGTGACGGCCACGTTGAACATCATTTTGATCGGCTTTTGCTGGGCACCCTCAGACCAGAGGCATTGCACCAGCGTAGAGGTTGCAGTGATCAGAAGCGCTTCAGCCAGGCTGAGCTCGCTGAGCGCCAGAAGGATGAACGGCAGATTCACCGACATCGATCCGGTCAGCCGCGGCAGCGAGACCCTGAGCCGCGCTGCTAACAGTGCGACCAGGAAAGTTCCGGTGAAGCGTCCGTAGGCCGGGTGTCCCCAAGTCAGCGGCACCTGCAGAAGAATCGCAGTGCCGAGGACCACCATGAGCCCGACAAGTAGTTTGGTGTTTGTCGAGAGTTTTGTCATGGCTAGTTCTCTCCGTCCTGGCCATCGCTGTAGGCCGAAGTTGCTGAGGAGCTGCCCCAGACAATGCTGTTTCCCCAGACTACGCTGAAGCCGGTGGTGACAGAATTGCCCCACACCACCGAGTTTCCCCAGACGATTGAATTCGCGTTCAATACCGAATTGCCCCAGATGATGGAGTTGCCCCAGACAACTGAGCTACCCCAGAGCACCGAGGTGCCCCAAGTCACTGAGTTGGTATTGACGATGGTGACGGTGTTGTTTAATGGGTTGAACACCGCGGTTGGGGACAGAGCGACGCCGTTGGCAACATCGGTACTGGCTAATGCTGCGTCAACGTTGAGGTATCCCGCACCGTAGGTGAACAGGTCGTACTGGTTGTCGAACTCGTTGTTGAAGACATCCCAAGACCGGCAATATACGCCAAAGCTCTTCCACGCCGTCTTCATGATGCGAGCTTTCACCGTGTCCGGTGTCAGCGTCGGATCATTTTGCAGCATGAGCGCTACCGCACCGCTCACAACCGGCGTCGACATGCTTGTTCCGCTGAGCCGAAAATACTTGTTGCTGCAGCCCGGACCGCAGGGCCCGCTCGGCGCAATCTCGAGAGTCGGGTCGGTAGTGTCGAGAGTGCTGTTCTTAGCCAGCAAGGACCCGATTCGGTTGCCCGGAGCCACGACGTCGGGTTTAACGATGTGGTCAACTAAGGTTGGCCCCTTGGAGCTGTAGCTGGCGATAGCATCATCGTTCCGTGTGGCGGTGTTGAATGTCCTGGTGGCGCCCACGGTGATGACGGCGGGATCATTAGCCGGAGAACCGATGGTGGCAAAACCATTGGTGTGCATTGAATTATCCCGGCCATTGTTGCCGGCTGCGACTACCACGACGATACCCGCCGCCCAGGCTTGTTCCACAGCCTGGTCGAGAGGATCGACAGTGTAGCTTTCAAATACCGCACGGCCCAGCGAAAGATTGATGACGCGAATGTTATATTGCGTCTTCAACTGGATGGCTCGCTGAATGGCGGCGATCACCTGGCTATCGGTGCCCGCGCCATTTTGATCGAGCACGCGGAGGTTGATGATGTTCACGTTCGGAGCCATGCCCGTAATCTTCGACGGATAACCGGAGCCTAAGCCCGACGCGCTGCCATTTCCGCCGAGGATGCCGCTCACGTGAGTGCCGTGTCCGTAGGCATCAACCGCGGACGTATTTCCTGGCACGAAGCTTTCACTGTAAACCACGCGGCTGCCGTTGGCGTTGTGCAGGTCAACGTGATCGGCGACGCCGCTATCAATCACGGCTACCCCGATTCCGGTTCCATCCAGCGCGTATTGCTGGGCGGCTACGTCGGCTTCGACTGCGGAAGCAAAGCTCTCGTAACTGTTGTCCTTGAGAGTAACTTTGCGATCCGGGGTGACGTAGGCGATGTCCGAATCTGCTTCGAGCTTGGCAAGAGCAGACACCGGAAGATTGAAAGCCGCGGCTTTGATGCCATGCAGTTTGGTCCTAACCCTCGCGCCACGAGCTGTCATTGTCCGGTAATGTTTGGCGGTAGGAGTGACTTTGTACTGCACGATCACATCCACCCGGTTATTCGGATGACTGCGATCGATGTCGCGGGCAATCTTCCCGTGCGTTGTGCCGGGGCCCTGGTTGAAGAGCTGCGACGGCGTTACTGCAAAGCTCGCCGTAGCTAGGACGACTGGAATTGCTAAACGCAATAGCGTCGTCCTCATGCCCTTCCATTTTTGAGTTTGTGAGTTTCTCGGTTTCATTGATGGGTCGCTCCGATCCTTCCCATAACTGGTCATGTGTTGTTAGCTGCCCCAAACGGCTGATGCAATCAACGAGACAGCATGGTTAAATATCCTGTGGGGAACGATTTGGACGACTACATAGGCCAGCATCGTTAACGCCGCCAGCCAGCCAATTTTGTTTTTCATTTGCACGTAAACACTCCTCGCAAAGTAATCTACTTCGCTACTGATAATGCAGATGGGGTGCCAAAGGATTACTGGACTAACTAGTCGTATAATCAATGACTTACGGTAATCCGATGGATGGCCCGGCGGGGACAGATTGGCCTGTGGGCGCGGCGGTAGACCGCGTATACTACTGAAAACACGAGGTATGTATCGTTTGCCCGGTAAACGGGACAAGTTGTCCCCGTCGAAAGAGTGCGGGCGAGCGGCTCATGTGCCCCATTCTTATAGGGCAGTTTTAATGGGTTTGTCTTACCGGCTGGCCAGTCCACCCGCGGTCTCGGCGCCGTCGATGGTGTAGACGTGGCCGGTGATATAAGCTGCGTCGTCCGAGGCCAGAAATGTGAACAGGGCGGCGATCTCTTCGGGCCTCGCATGCCGCCGCAGCGGAATCTTGCGATTCACCTCCTCCAGCATGACGTCTGTATACTCAGCTCGCTGCATGGGAGTAAGAACGTATCCGGGAGCTACGGCACATACCCTTATTTTCGGCGCCAGTTCCAAAGCCATGGTTTTAGTCAGCTCGATGACTCCGGCTTTGGCCGCGTTGTAGTCCGCGTAGTAGGGTTGGCCGACTATGCCGTTGGTTGAAGCAGTTTGTAGAATGACGCCGCCGTCGCGCTCCCACATGTGGCGGGCCGCAATTTGAGCCACGTAGAAGACGCCTGTCAAATTTACCGCGATGACTTTGTCCCATTCCGCGGGTGTGATTTTCAGGAAATCGTGGCGAATGCTGATGCCCGCGTTGTTGATCAAGATATCGACGCCGCCCAGGATGCGAACCGCGTCGTCGAATGCGGCCTGCACTTGCTCGAGGTTGGAGACGTCGGCGTCGACTGTCCCAGCTAAATCTGGCAATGTCTTGCGGATGTGTTCGCGGCCTTTGGCGTCGCGGTCAAGCACGCAGACCGCGGAGCCTTCTTCCAGGAAACGGGCTGCCGTGGCTGCGCCGATTCCGCTGGCGCCGCCGGTTATGAGGACACGTTTTCCTTCGAGACCACGCATTGTTTCTCCCGGATAGGCCGAGGGAGTTCCCCTGTTACCTCGGCGGCTAAAGCCGAATTCATTTGCGACGAATTACGGTACGCCTGAAGGCGTACCCTGATACGAATCGGTCTTTGATACGCGGTACTTTGATGCGAATCGGTACTTTTTTCTCAGACTGTGAAAGCGCTGCGCCATCCAAAGTCAGAGTTTCAAATCATCGTCTAGATAGGTTTTCCACGGAAGAAGTAGACCAGTTCGATTATCAGAATAATTACGACCAGAAGTTCAAGGACGAAGGCACGGCTCTGGTTGAATTGGTCGACCATGAAGCGATAAAGCTCTTCGGCGGTTTGCACTTTCTGGGTGACTAAATCTTTGTAATCGGGCACGCCCACCTTGGATGCGGCGAGCTTGTAAAGGCGGGCGGAAAACATGTCGCTAAGAAATTTTATGGCATTATCGGCGTGCTCGGTGAGTTCGTTTACGTCGAGCAAAACGGTGTGCAACTTGGTGGCGGCTCGGGCCAGCCGCCAGCGCGCCAGCATTCCGGTGCCCTCGTCAAAAGACGCATAGACGCTTTCCAGTTCGCGCGTGAGGAAATCATCGTAATGGCGGAACTCGAGTAGCTGCGAGTTGGCGTACTCGAGGAGTTGAATGGCGGTTTCCGCGCCGGTTGCGCTGTCATATAGGAAAGCCGCGTTCCAACTGATGACGGTCAGATCGTTGGGATAATAAGAAATTCGCGACTGCAGAATTTCGTTTTGTTCGCCTTCAGAAAGTTGCGCCGTTTCTCCGCGAACGATTTGGGCGATACGCGGCCCCTGCGATGCGACCAGTTCCGCGGCGGATGGAGAACCGCTGATCTCCCGCACGTGAAAAATGAAATAGTCCTCGCTCAACCAATCTGAATACGGCTTCACCAACGCGGGAGCGGCGCGTTCCAGTTTCTGGTGCGCGATGCGCGAGGCATGGCCGGCGAAATCTACATCCCAAACCCAGCGGCTGCCGAGGCGAACTAGCCGGTCCCAGTCACCAGAAAATGGGAGCTCCAGCACTACGCTCACTACGCCGTAATCGTAAAACTTGATCTGGCCCTGGAGACGTTCGCCGCTTTCGAGAACTAATGTATCGATGGGCTCGACCACCGGCGGACGCTGGTAGCGCACATATCCCGGCGCAGGATGTTTGAGCGAGGGTTGTTCCAGCGTGCGTGCTCCAAAAATTCCGCGTAGTTGATCGAGGCGAATTTCTTCGCAAACGTCGAATTGGATCAGGACGAGAACCGAGCCACGAAGCGGGGTCTCGGTCGCGGAAGTGGATTTGGCTTGAGCCGCGGGATCAGTGACTGCGAGCGACGGTTCAACGTCCCGAATCATACTCAGCACCCGCTTTGAAGATAGCGGCAGGTAGGCTGCGCTATCTCAGTATTTTCCCAGAATTGTGCGGATCTGGCGAGGCTACGGCTGTTTTATCAATAAGTTACAGTGCTAACTTCTTCGCCGTAGCGCCCGCAGCAGACTGAGTCCGACGGCGATTGCGATTAGGCCTGCGCCCGCCCGCTTCATAGATTTTCGCAATTCTGCCTGCTGTTTTTCGAATTGCTGTCGCTCTGGATATTGGTTGTGCTCTTGCGCTGCCATCTGGATAACTTCTGCGAGATGCATTGCGTGTCGATTGGTGCATTGCGCGACCTGCTCGCGGCAACTGAAGCCGTCGGCGATAATTAGGGTTGCTTCCGAAGCCTTGCGCACTGCCGGCAGGAGTTCTAGTTCACCTATCGCTACAGAGACGTCGTATTTCTCCTTTTCAAAACCAAAGGCTCCGGCCATACCGCAGCAACCCGGGGCCGGAGTTGCGAAATCAATTCCCATCTTTCGGAGAACTGCTTCTTCGTCGGTCATTCTCATTACGGATTTGTGGTGGCAGTGGCCGTGGACAAGGGCTTGGCGCGCCAGTTTCGGTGGGGAAAAATTCTTCGCCTTTTTTTCCAGGAACTCGCTCAATAGAAACGTCTGCTGGGAGAGTTGGCGGGCTCGCTGATCTGTGGGAAATAAATTCAGCATCTCGTCGCGGAAAACGGTGGCGCAGCTTGGCTCCAATACCACCATCGGAATTTCCTGTGCGATTTCGTCGTCGAGTGTGTCGAGAATTTCGTGAAGGAGACGCTGGGCGCGATCCAGCATGCCCCAATCGTAGAGTGGGCGGCCGCAACACAGTTTGGCTTTGGGTAGGACGACGCGATAGCCGGCCGATTCGAGCACCTCGACGGCAGCTTTGGCAGTATCGGGGAGAAAATAATTGTTGAATGTGTCAGGCCACAGGAGCACAGGTGCGGCTTCACGATTTCGCGGCTGACGACGTCTGAACCACTGCCGGAACGTCTGGGGCGCGAAGGCGGGGATGCTCCGCTCTGACGGAATGCCCGCTGCAAGTTTGGAGATGTCGCGCAGCAACGGCAATTGCGTGGTTAGATTGACAAGCCCCGGCGCATGCGACGCCAGGCGCGCCCACAGGTCGATATTGCCGAATGCGTATGCGCTTCGGGGACGCCAGCGGCCTTCGTAGTAGTGCGAAAGGAACTCCGATTTATAAGTGGCCACGTCAACGCCGACGGGACAATCGCTCTTGCAGCCTTTGCAGGCTAGACATAAGTCGAGCGAGTCCTTTACATGCTGGTCGCGCCATCCGTCGCGAATCACGTCGCCCTTGGTCATCTCCCACAGCAGGTGGGCACGGCCGCGCGTGGAATGTTCTTCTTCGTGAGTCGCGCGGAAGCTTGGGCACATTACTCCGCCTGCGTCGTGGCGGCACTTGCCAACTCCTACGCAACGTAACGCGGCGTGCGCCAGGCTGCCATGGTCTTCGGGAAACTTGAAATGGGTTTGCGGCTCCCACGGCTTGTAGTCGGCGCCCAGACGCAGATTTTCGTCCAACTTATAGGGCTCGACTACTTTGCCCGGATTCATCTTCCAATCCGGATCCCACAGGGCTTTGAACTCGCGGAACGCCTGAATCAATTCGGGGCCAAACATTTTCGGGAGCAACTCGGCGCGCGATTGTCCGTCGCCATGCTCACCGGAGAGCGATCCGCCGTAGCTGACAACTAAATCCGCGGCTTCTTCTACGAACTTTCGATAGTTGGCTATGCCGTGCCTGGATTGCAGATCGAAATTGATTCGCATGTGGACACAGGCGTGGCCGAAATGTCCATAGAGCGCGCTGCGGTAGCCGTAGCCCTTCATGATCTTGAATAGATCGCGAAGGTAGCCGCCAAGTTTTTCGGGGGTGACGGCGGCATCTTCCCAGCCCTCCCACCCCGGCGCCTCATCTGGCACGTGGGAAGTGGCTCCCAGAGCCGATTCGCGGACGTCCCAGGCTCGCTTCATCTGGAGCTTGTCGGTAAATAAACGCATGTTGGGCGGGCTTGCGCTTTGACTCAGCGAATGCATTAGTTGACGCGCCTGAGACTCGGCTTCGGCAGCGGTGTCTGCGCCGAACTCGGCGAAGAGCCAGCCGCCGCCTGCAGGCAAAAGCGCGATTCCCTCGGCGTTTATTCCTTTGCGGCGGGAGAATTCGACCAGCAATTCGTCGATGCCTTCGAGGCCGATTGGATGGTGGGACATTACCTCGGGCACGCGATCGGCGCAGTCAAAGATATCGGGATAGGCGATGAGGAGGAGCACACGTTCGGGCGGGCTTTCTACTAAGCGGCATGTGGCTTCGAGGACGGTTACGCAAGTTCCCTCTGATCCCACCAGCGCGCGGGCCAGGTTGATACCGTTTTCGGGGAGAAGATAATTCAGGTTGTAGCCGGAGACTCGCCGCGGAATGCTGAGGGTAGCGTTGCTTGATCAGATCGGAGTAGGTGTCACGCAGTTTTCTCAATCCGGCATAAATTTCGCCGCGCCGGCTGCCTGCAGCGATAATGTTTTCGAATTCGGCTTCGCTCGTGTGCCCCACTTTCATGCGCACGCCGTCGTAGGTGAGAATTTCCAGTTCTTCAATATTGTCGTCGGTCTTGCCTGCCATGACTGAGTGCGCACCGCAGGAGTTGTTGCCAATCATGCCGCCGAGAGTGCAGCGGTCGTGGGTTGCGGGATCCGGGCCGAAGGTCAGATGATGTTTTTCCGCGGCATTGCGCAGGTTGTCGAGTACGACCCCGGGCTGCACGCGGGCAATCCGCCGCACCGGATCGATCTCGATAATTTTGTTCATGTACTTGCTGAAATCGAGCAGCACGGCGACGTTGCAGCATTGCCCGGCGAGCGAAGTGCCGGCACCGCGGCAGAGTATCGGCGCGCCATATTCGCGAGCTAGCGCGACGGTTGCGACAACATCGTCAGCATCACGAGGAATGACCACGCCGATGGGCACTTGGCGATAGTTCGAACCATCGGTGGCATAGAGAGCGCGGCTTCCGTTGTCGAAGCGCACTTCGCCACGCAGCTTGCGGGTTAGCGCCGTGGCAAGTCCGCTCGCATCCACCACGGCAGACTTAGCGGCGCGGGCGAGTTCGGCGAAATCTTGCATGGACGCGAATGGACGCTAGTTCGAGGAATTGCCGCCCATCATGTTTTTCCCACTCACATTTGCAATCTTGATTTTGGTTTTGCCGTCTTCCGATTGAATCTTGATCGTAATCAGGTTGTTGTTATTGGTGGAAACAATCGTGTAACCATCGGTGTCTCTGTTGCTGACGTTGGCGTTGGGGAATTTCGACGTGTAGAAAGCCACTACTTTGTCGGGCGAATCCTTGCTCTCAAATTCGGCGTCGACAGTATGCATTCCTCCGATGGTTGCGGAATTACCTTTGATCACCTTTGCCCCCGGATACTGGTCGATTCCGAGATTTCGCGCAGCTTCGTCGGGATTGCTTGTGCTCTGAACGGTGCCGAAGGGAGTTTCGACGCGAACGTTGCCGTCTTTGTTTTGAAAGTGGCTGTTGTGGGCGACCCGCCGGACTACGAATATCAGCGTCCCGATTCCCAGAACGCCAAGCAAAAAGATCACACCGATTACGATCAAGATGATCTTGAGTACGCCGCCTCCCTGAGCAGGAGGATGTGCGACCGGCGGCGTGGGGACGGCAGCAACCGGCGGCGTCGCAATAGCGCCGGCCAACGGTATCGACGAGCCGCATTTAGGACAGAACCTTGCACCCGGTTCGAGAGTCGTTCCGCAGGAATTGCAGAAAGCCATGGGACACCTCGTCAGTATCTTTTACGCCCGCGCCAGAAAGTGTAGGCGCGGGCGTCACCGCCCGTGCGATCAAACTGTGCACAAAGCACGGGGATTATGCCCGCGCCTACACTTTAGAAGTTTTCCGGTCGAGCGGAGTATATCGCAAATTCTGCCGAAGCGCCGTGCGGGCTGACAGCCGGCAAGATGCCGGCGCTACAAAAAGCGTGCGGGCGAGACGCCCGCACGACAGCCGCCGAGACGGCGGCACTTCTAAGTCAGGTGACGGGTGCCGTAATCCGCCATGCTGAGGGCGAGCAACAGGAACAGCCAGAAAATTGCGGCTACAATAACTATCTTTGTCAGCCTTTCGCTGGTGTACTTTACATGCATAAAAAAGAGAACGACGAGCAAAGCTTTGACGGTAGCGATCACCAATGCGACTACGGTATTAAACCGGCCGAGGTCGATGAAGGAGACGGCTGCGGTAATCACGGTCAGGCATAGCAGCGCGATCCAGATTGTGTAGTACATCTTGCTCGACATTACGTGCTCAGACATGGCGGCTCACCTTAGCGGCTTGCGATCGATCAAATACAGAAGCGGGAAAAGATAAATCCAGACAATATCCACGAAGTGCCAATACAGTCCGCCGATTTCGACCGGATTGTAGTACTTCGGCGTATAGCGTCCCTTCCACGCGTGGTAAGTGAGGAAAACAAAAATGCCCACTCCGATGATCATGTGCAGCGCATGCAGCCCGGTCATGGCGAAATAGAGGGAGAAGTAAATTTGCTCGGGGCGCGGGTCGATGTGAATCTGCGGATAGTCTCTTATGAGATCGTCTGCGCTGAAGGTACGGCCGGGGACGTGGTGCTCTTCATATTTCTGATACCACTCGACGCCTTTGATTCCAAGGAAAGCTAACCCAAAAACGATGGTCAACAACAATAGGATAACCAGTAGCTTGCGCCGGCCCATCTGTGCCGCCCGCACGCCGAGCGCCACCGTCAGGCTGCTGCAAATCAGAACGGCGGTATTGATGGTGCCCAGCCAGATGCTAATGCTGCGGCTGCCGGCAGCAAATTCGTTGTAATACCAGGAACGGTAGACCAGGTACGCCAAAAACATGCCGCCGAAGAACATGATCTCGGTCGCGAGGAACAGCCACATGCCGAGCTGAGCTGCGTCGCGCTGCTGCTCGGCGTCGGCAAAATGGTGCAGGTGTTCCGGGTGCTGCTCGATCGCGATCGGGCTATCGCTCAACGTTCACCTCCGGCGGAGCGGGGATCTCTTCGTAGTTATAAGCTTCCCAGGTCACTTCTGGGATTTCGTCGAAATTGAAAGTCGGCGGCGGCGAAGCCGTCTTCCATTCGAGACCGGCCGCGGCCCACGGATTGTCCTCGGCAATCTTTCCGTATCGCATGGACCACAGGAAATAAATCATGGGAAGAACATATCCGACAGCCAGAATGGTCGAACCTGCTGTGGACAGCACATTCAACACCTGAAATTCGGGAGGATACTGCCAGTAGCGGCGCGGCATTCCCATGTATCCGAGGATGAACTGGGGGAAGAAAGTAAGGTTGAAGCCGGCGAAGACCAGCAATGCGGCTAACCGTCCCCAGCCTTCGGGATACATGCGGCCAGAAATCTTCGGCCACCAGAAGTGCAATCCGCCGAGATAGCCCATCACCGCGCCTCCGACCATGATGTAGTGGAAGTGAGCGATGACGAAATAAGTGTCGTGCACGTGCACGTCGATTCCCAGGGCGGCCAGGAATAGTCCGGTGAGCCCGCCCATGGTGAACAGGCCGATGAAGCCTAAGGCGTAGAGCATGGGCGTGGTGAACGAAATCGAGCCCTTATACATGGTCGCAGTCCAGTTGAAGACTTTGATCGCTGAAGGGACCGCAACCAGATAACTCAGTATGGAAAAAATCAGCGCGGAATAAAGCGAGATGCCAGCCACAAACATATGATGCGCCCACACCAAAAATCCGAAGACCGCGATCGCAATGCTGGACATAGCGACGAAGTTGTAGCCGAAAATGCGTTTACGGGTGAAACAAGCGACTACTTCACTTTCCACCGCCATCGCAGGAAGAATCATGATGTAGACAGCGGGATGCGAATAGAACCAGAACAGATGTTGGAACAACAGCGGATCGCCGCCGCGAGTCGGGATCGAAAATTCCCAGGTTGAAGGCGCGTTCGAAGACTACGAGCAGCAAAGTAATCGCCAGCACCGGCGTTCCCAGCAACTGGATGATGCTGGTGGCGTACATGGCCCAGATGAATAGCGGCAGGCGAGACCAAGTCATGCCCGGCGCGCGCATGCGGTGAACCGTCACGACGAAGTTCAGGCCGGTGAGGATGGACGAAAATCCCACAATGAAGATCGAGATTCCCGCTTCGATCACCCTGGTATTGCTGAAGGCGGTGCTGAAGGGCGTGTAGAAAGTCCAGCCGGTGTCCACGCCGCCAGTGACGATGCAATGGATATAGATCACGCCGGCGATGACGTAGAGATACCAGCTCAACAGATTGATGCGGGGAAAGGCGAGGTCTTTGGCGCCGATCATCAACGGCACAAGGAAATTTCCCAGCACGGCGGGGATGGAGGGGATCAAGAAGAAAAAGATCATCACCTGGCCGTGCATGGAGAAAAGCTTGTTGTAGGTATCCGCCTGAACGAGGTCGCCCGCCGGGGTTAACAGTTCAAGGCGGATCAGCAGCGCGAAGAATCCTCCGATGAAAAAGAAAAAGGTGATCGACGCCAGGTAAAGCAGCGCGATGCGCTTATGGTCGGTCGTGAGAAGCCACGAGCGGATTCCATATTCTTTATTCAGGTAATTTTCGCGTTCTGCGGTAACTGCTACGGTTGCCATTGCTATTCCTTAAGGTTTTGCGCCGGCTGGAGCCAGGCTGGGTCCGCCTGCTGCTCCTGATGACGGCGCGCTTAGTGACTTGATATATGCCACCAAGGCATTTATTTGTTCTTCGGTTACGAGTCCTTGAAAAACCGGCATGATGGGCTTAAATCCGCTGGGAACGTTCGTGGTCGGACTCAAGATGCATGTGCGGAGATAGTTTTCATCGACGGTAAGAGTTCGTCCGTCCTCCAGATGCACAGGCTTGCCGAAAATTCCGACCAGATTAGGTCCGCGGCCTTGACTGTCAGAGCGGTGACAGGTAGAGCAACCCAATTGCTGAAAAAGTGTGTCGCCGCTGGCGGCGAGCGATCCCGAGGTTCCGCCAGAGAGCCAGGCTTCGTATTGCGCAGGCTCCATCACTACGACTTGACCAATCATGCCGGAGTGCATGGTGCCGCAATATTGCGAGCAGAACAGATGGTACACGCCGGGCTTCGTCGCGCGAAACCACGCGGTCGTGTAGCGGCCGGGCAACACATCCTGCTTGATGCGGAAGGCAGGAACAAAAAAGCTGTGGATTACGTCCTGCGAAGTCATAATTAATTTGACGTCGCGGCCCACTGGCACGTGCAATTCGTTGATCTCGCGCTGACCCTCCTGATGTTCGAGTTTCCACATCCATTGCTTGGCTACGACATAAACTTCGGATGCGCCGCGAGGTGGAGTGCGCTCGTGGAAGTAAATGACTGCGCCCCAAACGAAAATTGCCATGAAGATTCCCAGCGGAATTATCGACCAGGTTATTTCCAACTCGGTTGAGCCTTCGATCTGCTCCGCTTCTACGTTCCGGCGACGGCGATACCTCGTCGCAAAGATGAGAATCATGGCGAAAATGGCCAGGCACATGAAGGCAGACAGCGCCAGAAGGAAAATGAAGAGCGCGTCTACATTCGCGGCGCCGGCTGAGGCGCGTGCGGGCCAAAGTGGAAAGTTATCAAACATAAGTCAGTCGTTGGTCGTTCGTCGTTGGCCGTTCGCCGACGTATTTTCGGGCTGCGACAGTCGTTGAGTTCATGCGGAACATCACTATCAAAAATGTTCCCAGGATCAATACCGTCGCGCCTGCGGCCAGTTGTAAAACCCTGCTGATGATTGCTCCGTATTTTCCGGTGTTGGGATCGTAGTGGTAGCAGTAGAGCAGGACCTGATCCACGACGGTTCCGATTTTGTTTTCTGATGCCTGAATCAGTCCCAGGCGCAAATCCTTGGGGGGGAATTCGACACCGTAATAATATTGGGCGATTTTTCCCTCGGGCGTGAGCACCATGATCGCGGTTGCGTGCGCAAACTGGCCACTCTTGGGGTCGTATTGATACTGAAACCCAGCGGCCTTGGTGAGCGCGTCGATCGAAGCTGCGGGTCCGGTCAGGAAATGCCAGCCGGCGGCTGCACCGGGGCGTCCGTAACGCTTCAGGTATTCGGCCTTTTTTGCGGACGCCATTTCCGGAGTTTCTTTGGGATCGAAGCTTACCGTAAGAACATCAAATTCTTTCCCTGCATCGAACTTCAGCACACGCATCGCACTTTCGAGGCCGCTCAAGACTTCTCCGCACAGCATGGGACACTGGTAGTAAACCAGATTCAAAATCATTGGCCTTCTGCCAAAATAATCTCCCAGTTGGACTGCTCTACCATTCTCATCGCGAAAGGCAAGCGTGGGCGGAATCTGTTCGTTCAGACGCTGCTCGATACCAACATTCTTGAGTCCTGGCGGACGCACGTTCGCAGGCGGCGACAGGGGGCCCTGCGTTAGGCCTTGGCCCCAGGCGGGCAGCGCGAATATGCACGCTATTACTCCTGTGATTAGCCCACTGATTTTCGATCTGGTTTTACTGCGCACTCTTACATCCTCTCTATTGTTTCGGCTTCTGCGGCTTGGTCTTCGCCGGTTCCTTGCTTGTGTCTGAACGTTCGGCGGCCTGAGTGACAACGTTCACCTCTGACTGCGGAGTTGCGCCCGCTTTGGGTGTGGTCGGCAAACCTTTTTGTGCCAGCAATTCCATGGCGCGATCAATCGGAATATGTACGATCCCGGCCTTTTGATCGACCCAGCCATAGCTGTTTAATGTTTGTTCTTCCTTCAAGCGGAAATCGTTGATCTCAACTCGCTCATTTTTTTCCAAACGCGGTTCGGGAAACTTCTTAATCTCATCCGGCGAGACTACGCGAGTATCGGTTTCCGTTTGCCGCACTAACGGGTTCGGCGGAGGCTCATGTTCTTTGATACGCGCATCCATGAACCGGTACATGCCCCAGACAATGAAATAAACGATCAAGCCGCCTACCAAGAGGCTGATCAGGAACGCATAAATTGCCTGTGCGCTCAAATCCTGGTGTTCGTACGCCTCTTCCGCGTGATCGTGTTTTGTCTCTTCTTCAGTCATGTGCCGGTTCCAAGACTTCGTTGGCGGACGGATCAAACGCGGGCAGAAGCGGCAGCGAACTCAGGTTGCGGAAAAAGTAAGCCAGCCAGATTCCGCCGATCGCAATCGGAACCACTATGTCCGCCACTGTCAAAGAAAATGTTTGCGAGAAATTCGGTTCAATGATCCAGAAAAGGTCCACATACCGCATTAATATGATCCAGGTTGCCAACCAGACCAGGCGCCGCACGTCGCGTTTAAACGAACGCGACAGCAGAAATACGAATGGCACGGCGAATTGGAAAATCACCAGGGTCAGTCCAACGAATCCCCAACCACCATACAAGCGGCGCATGTACCATGTGATTTCATCCGGCAGATTTCCTGCCCAGATAATCAGCCATTGCGAGAATGAAAAGTATGCCCAAACCATGATGAAGGTGAGCATCCACTTGCCGTGATCGTGAACGAAATCGGGTTTCAACATCTCCGACATCGGCTTGTAATTCACCAAAATTCGCTCGACCACGACCGCAAAGCACATGGCGGACAGCAACTCACCGATCAGGATGAGCAAGCCGTAGATGGTCGAAATCCAGCTGGGATCGATGGACATTATCCAGTCGATGGCGGCAAACGAAATAGTGAATGCGTAGAGAATCAGCCCTGGCCCGCTTACGGCTTTGAAGCGCTGCGTGTTGTCGCGGGTTGTCGGCTTGTCCTGCTCATGCGACCACTTGGTTAGCAGGAACGACAGAAGATTCCAGATTCCTAGATAGATCACGGCGCGAATGATGAAGCCGGGCACGTTCAGATAGCTTTTGGAAAGGTCGCGCAAATGTTCGCGAAGATGTGGGTCGGCAATAGTATCCAGCGGCCGCGCCCAGACATAGAGCTTCGGCATTCCAAAGAGAAGCGGAATGAACAGCACCGCCAACAACGGCAATGTCCGCATGGCCGCGCCCATAATTCTGCGGATCACCAATCCCCAACCGCCGCCCGTCAAATGCCGAATCATTAGAATTGCCATCGATCCAAGAGCCACGCCCAGCCAGCACATGTAGCCCAGCAAGTAGGCGCGGAAAAACTGATCCGGTCGAATGAAAGCCAGTACCAGCGAGATCGCCGCGAAAATCAAGCCGATGACCAGCGAGCGACGTCCAATGGTCTTGACCACCGGAGGCGGCGTTAGGTCGAGATTCACGTGCGCCGCGCTCATTGTTCTCCTCCTTTGGACTCACCTGGCTGCAGTTCTGGCAAAGTTGCGCCAGAGCCCGGATCGCCGCGGAAGACGGGAGGGTTCGACGGCATTTTTTCACCGGATGGAACGTCGCTCTGGGTTGCGTCCTGGCTTAACTGCAAAGCGCGAATGTAGGCCACGATGCACCAGCGGTCGCGAGTCGGAACTTGCGTAGCGTATTCCGGCATGGCTCCAAACCCGTTAGTCATCACGTCAAAGAAATATCCCAGCGGAGCCTTGCGCAAACGCTCGGTGTGATAAGACGGCGGCGCACGGTAGCCACGCTGCACGATCATTCCTTTGCCATCGCCGACGCGCGAGTGGCAGGGAGAGCAATAAATGTTGAAGCGCTCCCGGCCCCGCGACAACACATCCATGGTTACAGGAAAAGGCATATAGTCGCCGGGATTGTTGCCAAACTTGCCGGTGTAGAAATAGGTGTCGTCATGCAACTGTCCGCGTGCCACGGTGCCCTCGACCGGAGGGCGAGCCGATCGGAGATCGGCGTAAAAGTCGCTCTGGGCAAGCGGCTTGAAGCGCGGTTGATCGTGCATATCCTGGCGGCAGCCTGCCAGGAGCAACATTACTAAGACCGTTAGGGGCGAGCCTCTTCTGCCTCCCGCCGGGCGCGTACGCCCGGTCTCCATTTTCCCAAGCCGGATTTTGCGGCGACGCCACATGGCTCAGTCAGGCACCTCCGAAATCGAACGCGGTCCCAGACTTTCAAGAAAGCTGCGGGTTCCGCTGGGGCTGTACTTGTGATCAGTCGAGAACACGATCAGAAAGAACCGATCCTTTGTGGCGAAAGCGAAACGCGGGACGTTGAATACCGGATGGTACGGCATGGGAAGTCCGTTCAATGCCAGCATGCCGAACACCGCAAAAATTCCGCCAAACAAAATCGTCATTTCAAAAGTGACGACGATGAATGCAGGCCAGGAATGATAAGGTTTTCCGCCGACATTGATTGGATAGCTGATCACGGAAACCCAGTACTGCAGGGCGTATCCCGACAACCCTCCCAGCAATCCGCCAATCAGCACCACCAACGGTACAGCGTTCTTCCGGAAGCCAATAGCCTCCGCCAACCCTTCAATAGGGAACGGACTGTAGGCGTCGATCTTCTGATACCCGGCTTCATGCGTGCGATGCGCCGCGTCCACCAAAGCTTGGGCGGAATCAAATTCGGCCATTGTGCCGTAGATTCGGGAGCGCTTCATTCCTTCACCTCCGCCTCGGGCAGCAGGGTGCGCATTTCAAAGATTGAAATCATGGGCAGGATGCGCACGAACAGGAACATCGCGGCCAGGAACAATCCAATCGTCCCGATGAAGGTCATCCAGTCCCAACGCGTCGGGTAATACATGCCCCAGGACGACGTCAGGAAATCGCGGTGCAGGCTGACCACCACGATGATGAAACGTTCCAGCCACATACCGACCAGAATGACAGCGGAAAGCAGAAACAGTGCAAGTGGACTGGTTCGGAGTCTACGGATCCACAACAGCTGCGGGATAAAGATGTTGCACGCCAACAGCGCGTAATAACACGGGGCGTAGGGCCCGTGCAGCCGGTTCCAAAGAGTGAACGTGTCGTAGCGGTTGCCGCTGTACCAGCCCATGAACGCTTCGATTGCATAGCCATAGGCGACGATGAGTCCGGTCGCCAGCATTACTTTTGCTGAGTTTTGCAGATGGCGTTCCGTGATGAAATCCTCGAGGCCGTAAAATTTGCGGATGGGAATCGCCAGCATCAGCACCATGGCGAAGCCGGAATAAATTGCACCGGCAACGAAGTAAGGCGGAAATATCGTCGTATGCCAGCCCGGCACAATCGCGATGGCGAAGTCGAAGCTGACCACGGTGTGAACTGACAACACCAGCGGAGTTGCGAGTCCTGCAAGCAAAAGATAAGCAGTTTCGTAGCGATGCCAATGGCGCGCCGAACCGCGCCAGCCGAGGGCCAGAATTCCGTAGATCATCTGCGCCCAGCGGTTCGTGGAACGATCTCGCAGTGTGGCTAGATCCGGAACCAGGCCAATGAACCAGAACAAGAACGAAATAGTCGCGTAAGTGGAAACCGCAAACACGTCCCACACCAATGGGCTGCGAAATTGCGGCCAGTAATTCATGGTGTTGGGATAAGGGAACAGCCAATAGGCCAGCCACGGCCGGCCCATATGGATTAGCGGGAAAGTGCCTGCGCATGCTACCGCGAACAGCGTCATAGCCTCTGCGAAGCGGTTAATCGAGTTGCGCCAGGATTGCCGCAACAACAGGAGGATGGCAGAAATCAGCGTGCCCGCGTGGCCGATTCCAATCCACCAAACGAAGTTCACGATGGCGAAGCCCCAGCCGATCGGAATGGTTATGCCCCAGATGCCAACGCCGCGGACAAATAAATATCCGATGGCATAGAGCATCATCATAGTGAGCAGAAACGCAATCCCGAAGCCCAGAAACCAACCATTGGAGGTGGGCCGCGTGAGCACGATCGAGCTGATCTTGTCCGTAACCGAACCGAAGGTGTACCCGGGTTCGATTACCGGAGCGCGATCGCTAAGGGTTGCGGGTTGTCTTGGTTCGTCCATTTCGCGGTCGTGCTTTAGCCTTGCTAGTTCTGAATTCGGGTTGCGGATCTCTGCCAGATATGTGGTGCGCGGCCGAGTATTCAGATCGGCCAGCAAACTATAGTTGCGCGGCAGTCCCTTCAGCTTTGAAACCTGGCTGTTGGGATCGTTGATGTTGCCGAAAATAATCGCGTTTGCCGGACAGGATTGCTGGCAGGCAGTCTGCAGTTCGCCATCCTGAATTTTGCGATCCTCGCGCTCTGAATCGATGCGGTGCTGGGTGATGCGCTGCACGCAATAGGTGCATTTTTCCATGACGCCGCGGCTGCGCACGGTTACATCCGGATTGCGCATCATTTTGTATTGCGGCGTCTCCCAATCCTGAAAGAGCAAGAAATTAAATCGCCGCACTTTGTAGGGACAGTTATTAGAGCAGTAGCGCGTGCCCACGCAGCGGTTGTAGACCATGTCATTCAGGCCTTCGGTGCTGTGGACGGTTGCGCCGACGGGACAAACCACTTCGCACGGCGCGTTCTCGCACTGCTGACAGGGCACGGGCTGGAAGTATGCTTTGGGATTATCGCGGTCGCCTTGGTAATAGGTGTCGACCCGTAGCCAGTGCATGTGGCGCCCAATTACTACCTGCTCTTTGCCGACCACGGCGATGTTGTTCTCCGCCTGGCACGCTACTATGCAATTGTTGCAGCCGACGCAGGCATTCAGATCGATGGCCATGCCCCATGCGTATGGCTCTTTCTCGTAGGGATAGGGCTTGTACAAAGTCAATTCCTTGGGAGGCTCTTCGTCTCTCGCGAATTCGGGTTCTTTGCGATAATCTTCCAGACTCGCGGTTCGCACTTGCGGGCGCGCTCCCACTGGCGTGTCCATGGTCTGGTAACCCTGCGTTGTCGCTAGCTTGTAAGTGCCTCCTGCCTTCGTGATGTTCACACCTGTCGTGAACCACGGAGTCGCGCTGGTGCGCAGCGGGTACATATCGAATCCGGCGCCGGTGCCTGCGCGGCCTGCCCGACGGCGTCCATATCCGAGAAAAACGGTGATGGAATTATCGGGATGGCCAGCCTGAATCCAGATTGGAGCTGTGACCTTTTTTCCGTTGAGTTCTATCGTGATTAGATCTTCACTCTTGAGCCCCAAGCGCGCTGCCATGGCTGGGCCAATGAACACGGGATTGTCCCACGTCATCTTCGACATGGGCTTGGGCAGTTCCTGCAGCCATCCGTTGTTGGAGAAGCTGCCGTCGTATACCGAAGGATCGCGGCGGAAATTTATCTCAATCGATTTTGTGTCGCCGGCAGTGAACGGTGGAAAATTTGTGGTCTTCAGGCTGATCGACTTTGGGGTGAATGTTGTTCCTGCGATCCATCCGTCATGTAGCGATTTGCGCCAAAAGGCATCGAAGTCTGCGCCGGGATGTTGTTTTTTCCAATATCCTTGAACGACTTCATGGCCGTTTGCGTCTGCTTGCCCGGCGAGGAAGGCGGTCAATTCATAAGCGCTCTTGCCGCTGTAGAGCGGGGCGATCAGCGGCTGCACGATGCTCACGGTGCCGTCATACGCTCGAGTGTCGCCCCACGACTCGAGATAATGCGCTTCGTTCAAATGCCATTGGCAGAGTTCAGCGGTCTCGTCCTGATAAAGGCCGAGATGGACGCGCATGGGAATGTTTGTGCTCTTGAGAGCGTCGGCGAAACCTAGGTCGGCTGGGGCATCGTATGCGGGATTTCCGCCCAGGATGAACAGTACGTCCACTTTGCCGGCGCGCATGTCGGCGACGAGATCTTTGATCGAGTCGGTTTGATTGATCGGATTGGCATCGACGGGGTCAGTGTAAAAAACCGTTTTGCCAACATTGCCGAGAGATTGATTGATGGCGTGCGCGAGCGCATGTACAGCCGGACGCTGGTGATCACCGGGAATCACGACGCTGGAACCGCGATGCGCATTTAGCTCTTCAACCACTTTGTTGGCGAACAGCGCGCTATGCTCTTCAGGAAGCTCTCCGCCGCCTGCGCTTACTCCCAAGGACGTCGCCAGAGCCCGCGCGAAAGTTTCCACGAACGCGGCCTTAACTGGCAAGCGGTGGTCCGCCTTCACGCCTGTCGAACTCGGCGTGCTCTCAACCACGTACAGGCGGCTCATATTGCCCGCATCCGGATTGCGGTGCTTGGCGAAGTCCCGAATGTAGCGCGTGTTCCCAGGAAATCCTGCATACAGAAAATCTGCGTCGAGGGAAACGATTACGTCGGCGTTCTCCAGCTTGTACTGCGTTTCAACCGGCTGGCCAAAGGCCATCTTCGCGCCTTCGAGCACATTGTCGCGATTCACCGGCTCATAGACATGCCACTTCGCTTGCGGATACAGCTTCAGCACCGACCTCAATTGATCGGCCAACGCTGGTGACGAAACCGTGCGCGTGAGAATTCGGATTCCCGAACCTTGCACCGCTTTCTGCGCGTTCAGCGGACCACGAATTGCGTCGAGAAATCCTCCCCAGGTGCGCACATCGCCCAGATACGTGATGGTTTGGGAGCGGTCGGGATCATACATTCCGAGCAGCGACGCCTGCGTGAAGACATCGGTTCCGCCAAGGCTTGCGGGATGCTGCTCGTTGCCTTCGATCTTGGTGGGACGATACAGATGACTTTCAACCATGATCGGAGTCGCATATCCACTCAAGGTGAAAGCGCTGGCGAAAAATAGAGGGCGTCCGGGAATTACTTCTTCCGGCTGGCGCACGTAGGGAACAATTGGTTCCATCGGCTGCTTGGTGCAGGCGGTCATTCCTGCCATTGCCAGCGATGCGCCCATCAGCTTCAGGAATCCTCGGCGCGAAACCGCGTCCAACCACTCGGACGCGCCTTTGGGAAACTCGCGATGCAGCATTTCCTGAAACTCAGGGGTGCCTGCGAGTTCTTCCAGGCTGCGCCAATACTCCGGACCCTTAGTCGCGGCGATTTGCGCGCTCACCGCTTTCAGGTCGAGTTTGTCCTTCTTGCCGGGACAAACATCCTCGCGGTGTGGCTTCTTGTTTTCTTCTTGCATTAAAGTCTTCGTTCTTGGAGGCAGGCCTCCATTACTCTGTAAACCTCACCGGTGACATGTTGAACAGCTCGTAATATCGGTGACCGTTCGCAAATTGTATTTCCTCACCAGATCCGTACCGAGCGAAAGCTGATCGGTATAGAGCTTGCCATCCAGCATTAGAGGCTTGTCGCTCGATGGCTGCTCGTATCGCATATTGAAAACCTGATCGCGCGGGCGCAGGTTTTTTGCCGGATCGCGATGGCAATCCAGGCACCACTCCATTTGCAGCGAGGCGTAATTGAACATCAGCGGC
The DNA here is from genome assembly GCA_963716405.1 of uncultured Acidobacteriota bacterium. GTDB lineage: Bacteria > Acidobacteriota > Terriglobia > Terriglobales > Acidobacteriaceae > JABDBE01. Next base: position 495,715 of record CAVQTI010000004.1, read on the forward strand.
ATGCGGTCGACCGGACCGTGACAGGTATTGCAGCCAACGCCCTTGTTGATGTGTATGCTGTGGTCGAAATAAACGAAATCGGGCAAATCGTTGGCGCGGGTCCACACCAGCGACTTGCCGGTGCGGAAACTCTCGCGGACCGGCTCAAGCAATGGTGCGCCCAGCCAGATTTGCGAATGGCAGTTCATGCAGGTTTTGGTGGGAGGAATTCCGGCGAATGAGGAATTCTCCACCGAGGTATGACAATAGCGGCAATCAATGCCCAATCCGCCAACATGGTGCTGATGGCTAAACGGAACGGGTTGCGGTCGCGCTACCTTGGCGTAAGTAATGTAGGGAGAACGTTGCAGTTCGAGCACTGCCCACAGCAACACCGCCACGAGGAACACCGCCCCGTAAATGGTGGCGCGGGAGATTGTGTTGGTACTGCGGTGAAAAATCTGCATCGACTTTCAGGTGCAGCAGGACGTCGTAATCCATCCCCGGTTGAATGCCATCGTTGGAACGAGCATCACAGGTAGCTGTGATGTCTCGCACGAAAACTTGTGATTATAACAGTTCGCGTCGTACTCGTGATCTCCACAACGATTCAAACTCTCATCGCAGGTTCATCACCAGCAGCTTCGGTTCCGTCATTTCTTCGATCGCAGAACGCAAGCCTTCGCGTCCTAAACCCGAGTCTTTGATGCCGCCGTACGGCATGTGATCGATGCGAAACGTTGGAACGTCTCCTGCTATTAATGCGCCGACTTCGAGCTCTTCGTAGGCGCTGAACAGCAACTTGGCATCCCTGGTAAAGATCCCCGCCTGCAAGCCATACGGGGAATTGTTGATTTGCTTCAGCGCGTCGGAAAAGTTGTCATACGCTTCGATAGTAACCACCGGAGCAAAAATCTCCTGGCAGTTCACTTTCATATCTTGGCGCGTCCCAGTCAAAACGGCCGGCTCAAGTATCGATCCCTTTCGCTGACCACCACACAAAAGTCGGGCCCCGCCGCGAATCGCCTCCTGTATCCACTCACTGGCGCGGATCGCGTCGCTTTCACGAATAAGCGGGCCGATGTCCGTTGCCTCCTGCAGTGGGTCTCCAGTTTTCAGTTTCTTCACTCCCGCCACCAAAAGGTCACGAAACTTATCGAAAACCGAGCGTTCGACTAGAATGCGCTGTACCGAAATGCACGATTGGCCAGCGTAAGCAAAACCTCCAGTCACGCACCGCTCAGCAGCGTAGTTCAAATCAGCGTCGCTGTGAACGATGACTCCGGCGTTGCCTCCCAGCTCCAGAGCAACTTTTTTCTTGCCCGCTCTGCGCTTGATGTCCCATCCGACCGCTGTGCTGCCAGTGAAGCTGATCAACTTCAAGCGCTCGTCCGTTACCAATAACCCAGCATCGTCATTCGACAAGGGAAGAACATTCAATGCACCGTCCGGCCATCCCGCCTGCTGCACTGCTTCAGCGGCGAGCAAGGCGGTCAACGGTGTCTGCGGCGCTGGCTTCAGCACCATAGTGCAGCCACTGGCAATGGCTGGCGCCACTTTGTGGGCAACCAGATTCAACGGAAAATTGAAGGGCGTAATCCCGGCAATCGGCCCGAGCGGAAACCGCCGTACAATTCCCCAACGTCCTGCTGTGTATTCCTGCCAATCGAGTGGCAGATATTCCCCATAGATGCGTGTGCTTTCCTCCGCGGCTACTGTAAAAGTGAAGATAGTTCGCTCCACTTCACTGCGCGCCGCTTTGATGGGCTTGCCTGCTTCCTGGGCTAAAGTGTGAGCAAACTCTTCCTTACGATGAGCGATGTTCTCCGCCACCCGGCGCAGCACGCGTTGCCGCTCAAATGCAGGCAGCCGGCGAGTAGTTCCAAAAGCCTTCACCGCAGCTGCGATAGCCGCGTCGACATGCTCATGCCTTGCCTGGAATACGCGGCCGACCACGCTACCGTCGTACGGTGCGCGAATCTCGACCGGGTCGCCTTGCTCGATCCATTTACCATCGAGAAGAAATCCATGGGTTGCGACAGGAGTTACAGTCATCTGGGCCATGGCGGAATTCTTATGCCTCCCGGAAGCGAATTAAAGATTATAGGCTTTTCGCAGCAGGCCACGCATGACGTCGGACGATAATTGATATTCACTTCGTATTAGGGAAGGGAGAACAGGTTGCAATCCATTGCGGAAACCAGCGAGTTGTTGCGCAAACGGAAATTGTCTGCCGTGGAATTGACGAAGCAATGTCTCGCGCGGATTGAGAAACTGAATCCGGTTCTGAATGCCTTCATCACGGTGACTGCAGAATTGGCGCTTGCACAGGCACGCAGCGCTGAGGATGAAATTGTTCGCGGACACTGGCGCGGGCCGCTGCACGGCATCCCGCTCGCCTTGAAAGATCTCGTCGATACCGCCGGGATACGCACCACCGCCGCCAGCGCGGTATTCAAGGATCGGATTCCTGCGGAAGATGCCGAAGTGGTGCGGCGGCTGAAAGATGCTGGAGCCGTTCTTCTTGGAAAGAACAACCTGCATGAGTTTGCTTATGGCGGCAGTTCGATGATCAGCTATTACGGGGAAGTTCGCAATCCATGGGATCCCGCGCTACATCGCCGGCGGATCGTCCGGCGGATCGGCGGCGGCGGTGGCGGCGGGCCTTTGCTATGGCGCGATCGGCACGGATACTGCGGGTTCGGTTCGTGAACCTGCGGCGTTGTGCGGAATCGTCGGCCTGAAACCTACGTTTGGACGCGTCAGCGTTCGCGGCGTAATTCCGCTCTCGGGGTCGCTTGATCACGTAGGTCCGATCGCGCGCACAGTTTCAGATGCGGCTGTGATGTTGCAGGCCATCGCCGGTTACGACGCGAAAGAGACGAACAGCGCTGACATGCCAGTGCCTGACTATCTGTCAGTTTTTAGCCAACAATCGAAGCCTGCACGAATCGGTATTCCTCGAAAGTTTTTCTATGAGGATCTTGATCCGGAAATTGCTTCTGCCGTGGAAGACGCGCTCGGCGTGCTAAGAACCCTCGGCGGCGATTTGCACGAGATCGAGCTTGATGTCCCGACTGACCGCAGGTTGCAAACCGCCGAGTCATACGCTTATCACGCCGAGTTCGTTTCCCGAAGTCCGGAACTGTACCAACCGGAAACCCTCCGCCGTATCCGCACGGGCGAGGGGATCGGCTTCGAACAGATTGAGCAGCGGCGCCGCGAACTGCAGCAGATACGTAGCGAAATCGCGCGGGTGTTCGAAAATGTGGATGTTCTTGTAACTCCCACCACGCCGATTCAGGCACCCACTATTGCCGAGCTGAAGGAGAACCCAGACCTGCTGCGTCCGCGGGAGCTTTCGCTGCTGCACAATACACGACCGGCAAATGTGTGGGGACTGCCAGCGATCTCGATTCCCTGTGGATTTACCAGCGCGGGTCTTCCCATCGGATTGCAGATCATCGGCCCGCATTGGCGAGAAGACAAGGTTCTGCAGCTTGCCTATGCCTACGAGCAGGCCACGGATTGGCACAAGCGCAGTCCAAGAACGGTCGAGGCGTAACGTGCTCGATTACTGTCCCTCGCGCTGTCCGGCGTGGAAAAGCGTCCACGGGCCCGACTTCATGTCGCGAAGCACGGGCGCTTCCCAGGAGTAGTCTGGATGCGCAGTCAAGAAATCCTTGGCGATGAAATCCTGGCCACAGGGATGCCCGGCGCGCGCCTGAAAACTCATGCGTTCAGCCAGGCTGCTGTCTGTCGCTTTGCCTTGGACGGCGCCTCCGGGATAGTAAGGTGCCCAATCCCAAATTTTTACGCCCCTCGGCGAGGCGTCGACGTGGCCGCACAGGCTGCGCTCGTCGGCTTGCTCTTTCTTTTCAAAACTGTCTACGTGGTCGGCCATAAAACTTTCCGCCATGCCGACGTCGATCTGCCCTTTGGATTGCTTGATGAGCTGTTCCCAGCGGATATGGCGGGCATTGGGCGAAGTAGATGCGTTTTTCGGATCGAAGCCGGAGGTTTCGTCTTTGATTACCGCCGGATCACGGGCGAAGTTTGAGCTGACGAAGTATCCGTCTTTCGTCCGCCACATAGGTGTGTGCTTCAAGCCCAGCTCAAGATATCCGATCTCGCCGGTCTTGCGGTCTCCGATCAGCCAGTCGTTGGCGTAGCCGCCGTTGTTGCCGTCTTTGATGATGCGGGCATAGTCGTCGATGGAATTTGCATACTGCAGGGCCTTGCGCGAGCGCACAAACTCCGGCTTGCCATGCGGATCCCAGCCGACAAATTGGGCGATGGTAGTCTCCGCGATCATGATTCCGGCGGAGTTCACGGCGAAGTCGTCGTCGCTGGTAATGACGCCGGGGAAGCCATCCATCAAAATGCGGTTGCCGTGTTCCGGGACGATGTCGAAGACGATGACCCAGCGCGAGCCGACGAGGTAGCTGGTCCAGTTATTGTGCGCGATTACAATCTGGTGGTCGCGCGTGTAGCTGCCGGTTGCGATAAACGCGCTGCAGTTGCCGGGACTAGACAGCTTCGGTGCGCCCGCAGCGTGTTGCTGCTTATCGAACCATGGCACGTAGTAGCCGGGTAGTTCTTCGAAGGCGTTGAGCGCAACCAGATCGTCCAGATCCATGGCGACGCCCTTCGCCTTGAGTCCTTCGACGATTCCGGCGAGTTCCTGCTGATATTCCGCATCGATTTTCGGCCATAGCATTTCGTGCGCGGCTTTTCTGAAAAATTCCCAATCGCGCTTGGTGGTGTGGGTGTCCTCGAGTTTGATTGCCGCGAAAGCATCGGCAATCTCGCGTGCCAGCAGGTAGCCGTGCTGAAAGCCGATGCGCTCGGGCGAGCCTTCCAGGTGGACATATGTCCATCCGCCTTGCTGAAAGCGGTAAGCATTCTGCATACGCGGGTCGGATGGCACGGTGCTCTGGGGCTGGGGCAAGGCCGCCGAACGATCGAGTAATAACAAAAACGTCCCCAGGCAAAAGGCAATGAGAGCAAAAATTATTCCGCTAACGGTTTGTACGGGGCGACTCATATTTATTCTCGGCGCTCTGGACGAACTTCGTTTAATCGCATGCGGATTATACGCGCAGAAACGCCCACAAGTCTTAGAGGAGGCATTCAGGTTGTTAGTATGTTCTGGTGCCAATCAAGCGTGGCAACAAAGCAAGACTGACGGTCCTTCGATCTGACGATTTCACGCGCATTCCATGGCTAATCCATGGGTTCAGCACGCGATCCGCTGGATTCTCCCGCGTTTATGGAGGGGACGCTCTCAATCTTGGATTAACCAAGCAGGACTCGCGCAGCGCAGTCGAACGCAACCGAGAAGCCTTCTTCAAGCAAGTGGGCGCTGTCCGCGATAAGAAGCTGTGGCCGCTCGTTACCTTGCGGCAAATTCATTCCGATCTCATCCATTGTGTTTCCGAATTGCCGAAGGAAGCCTTAGTTGGCGATGGCCTCATCACCCGCATGCCAGGCACTCTCCTTGCCATCCAAACCGCCGATTGCCTGCCGGTGATTCTCGTAGATCCAAAGCAAAAAGCTGTGGGAGTGTTCCACGCCGGATGGCGCGGCACGGTCAAGCGCATTGTTGAAAAAGGTGTCGGAGAAATGCGCCGCTATTTTGGAACGCTGCCCCGGAATATCAAGGCGGCAATCGGTCCGGGCATTCATGCTTGCTGTTATGAAGTCGGTTCGGAGGTCCGCCAGCAGTTCGAATCGCAATTCGCTTACGCTGAGGATTTGTTCCGCGAGGTAAAGGAGTCGGACCCGGTTCGCGAAAAGTATCCGCTGCTGTTTCTCAACGCCCGGGCTCCGGGCCACGGTGAGTTACCACCAAAGATTTTTCTGGATCTGGTCGAAGCCAACCGCCGTCAACTGATCAGCGCTGGTGTTTTGCGGAAAAACATCAGCGCTTCCGAGCTATGCACGTCGTGCCATCCTGAGCTGCTTTTTTCGTATCGAGCGGAAAAGGGAATTACGGGAAGAATGATGGGCGTGGCCGGCATCCGCGGTTCTTCCGCGTAGCCGATCCACGGAATGCTCCACCGACCTACTTTTTCTCCTGGTCTCCGGCCTTGTCTTTGTCTTTGCTCTGGATGGAAAGCAACTCCACTTCGAAAATGAGCGTGGCGTTTGGGCCGATGTCGGGACCGCTGCCTCGTTCGCCGTAAGCCAAATCAGCCGGAACGAACAGTTGCCACTTCGATCCCACGGGCATGAGTTGGAGCGCCTCAGTCCAGCCCTTAATTACTCCGGCTACGGGAAAGGTCGCAGGTTGCCCGCGCTTGTAGGAGCTGTCGAATTCCTTGCCGTCGATAAGTGTACCTTTGTAATTGCATACCACAGAGTCGCTGGTCGTGGGTTTGGGCCCGGTACCGGCAGTCAGAATTTTGTATTCAAGCCCACTGGGCAATGTGACCACGCCTTCTTTGCCCTTGTTCGCGGCCAGAAATGCCTCGCCATCTTTTTTATTTGTCGCTCCCGCTTGTTGCATCTTCTCCTGCTGCTTCTGGCGCATTTCAGTCTGAAATTGCGTCAGCGTTGCCTTGGCTTCATCTTCCGACAGCAGCGTCTTACCGCCAGTAAGGGCATCTTCCAGGCCTTGCTGCAGGATCTTCGGGTCCACGTCCACGGACTGGCGATGCAGATTGGTTCCGATGTTCATCCCAATGGCATAGCTCACTTTGTCTTTTTGGGTTGTAAGGGTAGAGGTATTCTGGCTTCCAGCTTGGCTTCCTGCTGCATGGGAAGGTTGAGGTGTGGTGGCGGCGGACTGCTGCGCCAGCGCGTTCCCTGCGAGCATGAGCGCCGCAGTGACTACATTTATCAGGCCGTACGAAAGTTTTTGCATTAAAGCATTGTGACATCTCATCAGGAGACGAAGCAAACGCGGATCAGCCGATAAAGCTTCGGCCCAGATTGACCAGCGAAATTGACGAGGCTGGCGTCTCATCGCCGCTTCAGAGACTCCAGTTCTTCGAGCGTCCGTGGCCAGTCCGATCCCAGCAGCCGAGACAGGCTCCGATCCGCAAGAACCTTGCCGCCCGTCTGGCAGCGCGCGCAGTAATTGGTTTCCTTGTCCGCGTAGCGAATCCGCAGAACCTTGTCACCGCATCTTGGACACGGCTCTCCGTAACGTCCATGCACTGCCATGCCCTCGCGGAAGGCCGTCACCTTTTCAGGGAATTTTTTGATGGCCTGGGCGCGAAGCCGGTCTACCCAGAACGCGAGCGTACTGCGAGTCGCGGCGAAAAGTCTTTCCCATTCCTGAGGGGCCAATTTTTGCGTGAGCATGATCGGAGAAAGTTGCGCTGCATGCAGGATCTCGTCTGAATACGCATTGCCAATCCCACTTAACAGGCGCGGATCGGTAAGCGCCCGCTTCAGTGTGTGATTTTCGGCGCTGAGGGTGGTACGAAACGAATCCAGATCGCTGGTGAAAACATCGATGCCTCCAGGATCCAAGGACCGCAGGTTCTCTTCGCCGGCGAATAAGTGCAACGATGCGCGACGCTTGCTGCCCGCCTCGGTAAGAACAAGAGCGCCATCAGGAAAATCGAAAGCAGCCAGACTGTTGCGGCCCGCAAGTTTCGCTTCTCGACCGCGCCAGTGCAAACGGCCGGCAATCATCAAATGGAGAGCCAGCCAGAGATCGTCCTCTAGCCCAATGGCAATACGTTTTCCAACGCGCCGCAACTCGCGGACAATGCGGCCATCCACGCTGGCAAGCGGCGGCTGCGCAGTTCGCAAGAGAAAGGCGCTATTTAGCCGAATCCGCTCCATGGGCTGGCCGACGATTCGCGGCTCGAGCGCGCTTATGTAGGTGACAATATCCGGCAATTCTGGCATGAGGTATCAGCCTGCACCGCGTAGCCGCATTTGCGCAACGGCTCGCAGCTCAAGCGTGAGATCGCAGGTGACGATCTATGACCACAGCAAGACAGGACGCGGCTGCAGCGTGCGGGCGAACAAAATGGCAACCAAATAGGCCGCGGCTCCGCATGCCAGAGCGACGTTCAGGCCGAACTGAATGGCAATCACCATGGCCAGCACGGACCCAAGCACGCTCGAACCGGCGTTCATGGCCCATGCCCATTCCACTGTATTTCCCGGGAACTCGCCAGGTGCAGGAAACTCAGGTACGGGAACGCTTGCCAGTGCCCTCAATCCAGTGGGGAAGGGCATTCCCATGGCAAATCCTATGGGAACCAGCAGCACAGCGCTGATCAGCAATTTCGCATCGAAGGGAAGACCCACGAGTTTGTTGAGAAGTCCCGGCAAAATGAAGACATAAAGCAGAAGAGTGGCTGCGATGAAGAGCAGGGGAAGCCATGCATGCTTAGAGTGGGCCACCCATTTGCGGGATGTGAGGCTGCCAGCGCCGCTGGACAACAAAAGCAAAAACACGACTACGGTAAGAGCATAAGTGGGATGCCCAAGAAACAAGACGAATCGCTGAATGAAAGCGATCTCCACCAGAATGTATCCCAAGCCTACAGCGACAAAATAAAAGAGCTGGATCGGGCGTTGTCGTGTGCGGCCGCCATGCACCGCCAAAGGAACAATCAGGAAGGCGAGGACTGCGAGACAAGAGATCACCAGCACCATTGCCAGTACCACAACCCCCAGATTAACTTTCCAATCAATGCCCTGGCTCAAATCGTCATTGTGCAGGATCTGGCTGATCTTCAAAGTGAAAAAGAAAAACGGGGCATCGTCTCTCACCGGAGCGACGTCGTACGGATAATGTTTAGCAAAAGCGTATGGATCATTGCACGCGATGAGGGCTGAGAATGGATTGTCTTTGGGCTCAGAAGGGAGGTACAGCGCTATCAAACCGGGATTGCTGCGCAAGTGCGATCGAACAGTCTCTTCTTCTTCCGCAGTGAAGGCAGTTTTCTTCGCCAGCACCACCACGGGGAGTCCATCTTCGTCCAGCTTTCCTTCGGAAACCACGATGAAATTTCGCCTGGGATCATGCACACCAAGCTCATGCAGAGCTTGCATGGCGACCGAGACTACCCGCAAGGCTTCCCGAGGCTGGCGAAACTCCCAACGAGTAATGGCGACCATACCGCCGGGCTTCAGATGCTCGAAATATTCTCGAAAGGCTTCTACGGTATAAAGGCTGTTTTCACTCAGGGCGAAGGCGCCGGCCGCAGTTGACGCCCAGGTATCGACGAGCGTCATTTGTACTACGTCGAAATTCTGCTTCGCATTGCGGACAAACGATCGCCCATCGGTGACCTGAATGTGAACTTCGGGACGCTCGTACAAATGATTCGAATAATCGGCGTAGCGCCCGCGCATCACCGTGTTTGCAATAATCGGATTGATTTCGATTCCGGTAACGTCAGGGCTGCCATTTGCCACCGCGCGAAGTACGTCAACGCCTCCGCCCGGCCCGATAATTGCGTAATCCCCGTGGGGGCGCAAAATGTTCGCGAGCGCCGGCGGAGCTGACATCAAGTCTTCCTGCCATTCCGAGCCCTCCCACTGTTTGAGGTCCGCGTTCATTATGTAGGTGGACGCGTCGGCATCAATGACAACGACCTTGGACTGGCCCTGACGATCTACTTCTACGCGCGAGATTGCATTCCAGCGGGCAAACTCTACCCAGGCTTTGTCGCGAAAAATACCTTTTGCATAGACGACGTCGATCAATCTGCCTGACCAGTTCGCCGCGATCAAAAGCAGCAGAGCAGCAGCTAATCCGAGCGCGCGCTTGCGAATCTTGGTGTCGCTTGCCCAGACCGCTCCCGCTATAGCTGCTATCAAAGCTGCGAACAGAACGGCGTTCGGACCACCCAGCCAGTTGAGCAGAGGGACAAGAGCCAAACACGCCAGAGCGCCGCCTATCAGATCGGCTCCGTAAAGGCGCGAGATGTGTCGCGATTCGCGGGCGAAGAGAATCGAGAATTGCAGTCCGGTGATAAAAAACGGCACCGCCGCAGCGAGATAGATTGCTGTCAAACGGAAAAAATTGGCTGATGAAAGACTCAGCGAGACTGGAACGTGCAGCACGATTTCCAAAACGAAGGGAACAACGAAAGCATTGCCGAGACACAGCCAGGACAGCAGACTGCGCGTCTGGAAGCGTCCCAGCCAATTCTTCCCCAAATATGCGAACACTCCGCCGGAGCCGAGACCCAGCAGCGCGATGGAGATTGCCAGGAACGCGAAGTGATAAAAAAGCACAACCGAAAACAATCGCGTGAGAGCGAGTTCGAGCAACAGTGCGGCGAAGCTGCTGAGGGCTACGCCAGCCAGCATGGCGCGCTCGCGGCTGGTTTCAGCCGGCAAGGCTTGGCTTATGATCGGAGTTTCATTTACGGCAGACATTCGAGGGTTCGCTCTGGAGGCGACAGTCTAACAGAAAGCAGTTGGCATTCAGCCGTGAGCAGGCACTCATCAGCTTTCCAGAATTACCTGCGCGATGGCGTACTCTTTGGTGTGAGAGAGTGAAAGTGCAACATGGACCGCGCCCAGCTTGGACGCAAATTCTGCCGCCTTCCCGTGGAACGCTATCGTGGGACGGCCTCCCGGCTGGCGGCACACTTCGACATCGCGCCAGGTTACGCCGTGATTCCAACCGGTACCGATGGCCTTCATCGCGGCTTCCTTGGCGGCGAAGCGGGCAGCATAGCGTTCGACCCGGTTAGCTTTCGCTTCGCAGTAGCGCATCTCGCTTTCGGTAAAGATCCTGTGCAGAAAGCGGTTGCCGAAGCGGGCGATGGACGCTGCGATGCGCGGTACTTCCGCGATGTCGATGCCGGTGCCAACGATCATAAGATGTCACACCCGCCAATAATCAGGCCGCCAAGTCTTGATTGCCTTCTTGATATCTGCAGAAGCCAAATTCGCCGAGAGAGTTTGTTCGACGAGGATCGGTATTTCTTCGTCGGAGGCGAAGCGCAACGCGATGAGTTGGCGTTCGGTAAGCCTTGCTATTTGCGGGCGTTGAGAATCCGAAAGCAAAGCTGCGAGCCGCAGCCGCTCTTCAAGTCTGATGACGCGGTCCTGAACTTTCAGAGCGTACTGACGGAAGCGGGTGACCGCGACAAGCAAAGCGGTGTTGAAGACGACGATCCAGAAATGCAGGAAATTCGGATGCCGCACCACGAAAATCAGGCTTACAATCCAGGAGATCGCAAAGACCGGTAGCACGAAATAGTGAAAAGGAGGATCAATCCTCACATGGTTGGCAAGCATCTGCGGAGAACGTTCGGACATATCCACCTCTTCAACGACAATTGAAAGTTTAAATCAGGAAACCGCTCGCAGACACGTTCAGAGTAACCTGTCGCCGCGATAGATCACCTGCCCATCAATCAATCTTGCCTCGGCCATCATCTTGTGTGGTTTGACTGGTCCGGTTCCGTCGATATGAAGACACTTCGTGGCCATGAGCCACGAGCCAGTCGGAAACCAGCATGCGATGGCAGCGAAAATAGACTCGTTCGGCGCACATGTACGCGGTGCGCGACTGCTCGGCAAGTTTGATCAGTTCGGATACGCCGCGCTGAAATTCTTCTGTCAGCATGTAATCCGCATAATTGCGGAAACTGTCATTGCGCAGTTCCACGTTGGGTGAGTCATCGCGGATCTTTTTGCGTCGTCCGCCCAGTTCCTTGAGCCATTGGTAGCGGATTCCGGTCTCGGCCAGCGTTTTCTCCAGCGCCTCGCGGTTGAAATGCGGCAAGCGGCGCGACATCGGCAGGGAGCGTATGTCGACCAGAGTCTGAATGGAGTGGGCCTGCAGCACTGCGATAAATTCGTTCAGCGCGCGGGTGGAATGGCCGATAGTGTAGAGCGCAGCACCTGGCTTGTCGGTAGCCGCACTTGCAATCATTTCTCGCCGACTCTTTGGAGAGCGCTGGCAACAATTTCGTCCTGCTCAGGAAATACCGTTCGCAGATCGAGCAGCACGCGCCCATCTTCAACCCGCGCGATGATCGGTGGGTCATAGGCTCGCAGTCGCGCGCAAATCTCGTCTGCGCTCAGGCCGTAGCAGGTAATTGCCAGCAATCGCGTAGGCAAGGTGGCTGAAGGTGCGGCACCGCCTCCAATTACGGAGTCGCCGCCCCGCACTTCCAGCGACAGCTTGGCCGATTGCACCCGATTCGCGACGGCTTCAGCGCGCCGTCCGATCTCTGCTTTCGACAATCGCATCATGCGCAACGCGGGAACCGTATCGTGGTTACCTTTCACGTAGGCTAGCAACGTGGCTTCGAGAGTTGCATAAGTTAATTTGTCCACACGAAGGGCGCGGAACAAGGAATTCGAACGCATACGAGCAATGAGATCGCTGCGTCCGCTCAGAATCCCGGCCTGCGGTCCGCCAAGCAATTTGTCGCCGCTGTAAGTAACAACATCCACTCCCTGGCGCAGGCTGTCGAGCACACCGGGTTCATCATTTACTCCAATCGAGCGCAGATCAAATAGCGCTCCGCTTCCCAGATCTTCTAGCAGCGGGATATTGCGCTTGCGGGCTAAGGCTACCAGTTCTTCGATTTGAGGTTGCTCGGTGAAACCGGTGATTTGGAAGTTCGAGCGATGCACACGCAGCAGCAGGCGGGTTTTCTCATTGATGGCGTTGTCGTAATCGGCGACGCGAGTGCGATTGGTTGTTCCAACTTCGCGCAAGATGGCATTCGACTTGGACATGACATCCGGGATGCGGAACGATCCTCCGATTTCAACGAACTCACCTCTCGAAACGATCACCTCGCCGTTTTCTGCCAGCGTGTTGAGTGCAAGCAGGACCGCGGCGGCGTTGTTGTTGACCACGATCGTGGAGAGTGTGGGCTGCGCGATACGGGGGTGGGCGTCCGCGTCTACACGTTCCGCATCGAGAAGTTTTTGGAACAGGCGGTCGACGTGGACATCTCGCTTACCGCGCTCGCCGGTTTCCAGATTTAATTCAAGATTGGAATAGGATTCGGCAACCTCGCGGACGTGCTCTAGCGCTCTAAGCGAGATCGGCGCGCGTCCCAAATTTGTGTGCAGAATAACTCCTGTGGCGTTGATGACCGGTCGCAGTGAATAGGTCAGGTCTTGCCGAACGCGGCGCGCCACGGCTTCCTCGATCCCAGAAACCGCCAACTCGATCCCTTTCGCATCGAGCCGCCCCTGGGCTATTTCCTCTCGCAGCGATGCCAGTACCGCGCGGACTGCGTCTGTCACTGAGGCTTGGCCTTCTTTCGAAGCGAGTTCCGCTAACTGCGGGCTGCGCTGCAGTTCGTCTACCGAAGGCAGCTTGCGGTACAGATCTGTGTGGGATTGAGCTTTCACTGCCGACGATTATGCCACGTCATCTCCCGAAATGCCGAGGGCCGGACGGGCGAGACGCCCGTCCTCCATTGGACTAACCGACTTCAACCAAACCATAACTTTTGTGCCATCGCGTGCGCATATGACGCAGTGCCGCGTCGATTTCCGCTTGCGTGATTTGGGAATTTGGACCGGCCAGTACCGCGGCGGCCTCGCGTTTTGCGGCTTCGATTAACTGACGATCTCGGATGAGGTTGGCTACTTGAAAGCTGGGCATGCCGGCCTGGCGCGTACCGAAGAATTCTCCAGGGCCGCGCAGCTCCAAATCAAGTTCCGCAATTTGAAATCCGTCGTTGGTTCGCACCATAGCGTCGAGGCGGCGTTCTCCATCTTCGGAAATTTTGCCTCCGGTCATCAGGACGCAATAGGACTTCGCAGCACCGCGGCCAATGCGACCGCGCAATTGATGAAGCTGGGCCAGGCCGAAGCGCTCGGCGTGTTCAATGATCATCATGGTGGCGTTGGCTACGTCGACGCCTACTTCAATCACGGTGGTTGAGACCAGAATGTCCACTTCGCCTTTCTGAAACAGGCGCATGACCTGCTCTTTCAAGTCGGGCTCCATGCGGCCGTGCAGCACGGCGACCCGCAGGTCGGGGAAAATGCGCTTGCTCAGTTCCTTGTACATTTTCATTGCGGCTTTCAATTCGGTCTCTTCGTTTTCTTCGATTACGGGATAGACGACGTAAACCTGGTGTCCCGTAGCAACTTGCTTGCGCACGAAATCCCAGACTTCGGCGGAGCGCTCATCCGATACGCAGCGAGTAACGATTGGCGTACGCCCGGGCGGCATTTCGTCGATCACGCTTACGTCTAGATCGCCGTAGAGGGTGAGCGCGAGAGTGCGAGGGATCGGGGTTGCGGTCATGACCAGGACATCCGGCTCCGGCGTGACTGCCGAGCTTTGCTCGTCCTGGACGGGCGAGTCCCCAGTCCCCACGCGAACTGCGCGCTCGTCGCTTGATTTTTTCATCAGCTTGAAGCGCTGGAGGACGCCGAAGCGATGCTGCTCGTCCACGATTACCATCCCTAGTTTCGCGAACTCTACCTTTTGCTCAATCAGGGCATGGGTTCCAATTACAAGCTGAGCGTTGCCTTGAGCGATGTGACGGCGAGTTTCGCGTTTGCGGTCGTCCTCCATGGAGCCGGTGAGCAGCACGACGCGGTAGCCTGCGCTTTCGAGAATGCGTCGAGCCGAAAAATAGTGCTGCTGGGCGAGAATTTCCGTCGGCGCCATCAGCGCGACCTGGTATCCGTTTTCAATGGCAATGATGGCGGCTTCGAAAGCGACGATGGTTTTCCCCGAGCCGACATCCCCCTGCAACAGGCGGCGCATGGGGTATGGCTTTTCCATGTCGGAGGCGATTTCTTTCAGCACTTTTTTTTGCGCGGGTGTGGGATGGAAGGGGAGAATTTTCTTGATGGCGGCGCGGGCGCGATCATCCAACTTAAATGCAATGCCGGTTTGGGCTTTTTGTTCGCGGCGTTTCAGCTCGAGTCCCAGTTCCACGAAAAACAGTTCTTCAAAAATGAGACGGACGTGGGCCGGGGTGCGGGAAGATTGCAAGTCTTGAATACTTTCGCCAGGCACAGGCCAATGAACCTTCTGCAACGCTTCGCGGGGCGAGATGAGGTTCATGTGGCGGCGCACCATTGCCGGGATTGGGTCGGGCAAATCGGTTGGCAGGTTTTCAAGCGCACTATGAATAATCCGCCGGAACCAGCGCGAGGTCAGACGGCCTTGTCCGGCGGATTCGTAAATGGGCACGATGCGGCCAATTTCGAGCGATGCGGCGAGCTTCTGTTCGGCAGAGTCTGCGCCGCCGTCCTCCGACGCTTCGCCGATGATTTCGAATTGCGGCTGGGTGAGTTGGAGTTCGCCGCCGCGGTAATCCTCCTCGACCTTGCCGTAAAGAGCGACGATTTGTCCGGGCTTGAATTTGTCCCGCAGATACCCGGCGTTGAACCAGATACATTTCAGGCGCGTCCGGCCTTGTCCCGCGGTCATCTGAAAGATGGGCATGCGGCGGGTGCGGAACAGCCCCGAGGTGCGAACTTCGGCGATCACGGTGGCCATTTCACCGGGGCGCAGCTCTGCGATGCCTCGTGGGTTCAACCGGTCTTCATAGCGAAAAGGCAGGTAATGTACAAGGTCATCAAGGGTTTGAATACTTTTTGCGGCCAACAATTCAGCCAAACGGGGGCCGATTCCCTTGACGTATTGAACGGAGGTACCCAGTTGCAGCATCTCAAGGGATGTTAGCAGGAGCCATCGCGGGTACTATAGTCCGCGGGAGTTTTACCGGGTCGGGTCCGTATGTCAAAAGGAGCAAGAAACTTCATTCACGCGCTGGTGGCCGTGCTCGCCGGGAATGCGATTTACTTTCTGCTTGAGAGGTATTTGCCGCAGGCTGCGCGCCACGAGCCATTTCGCATGGATTTGGGGATGGTGGTGGATTTCTGGTTCTGCCTGGTAGTGTTCGGCACAATCAAGACGGTAGCGGGACGCAGGCGCGATTCCGACCGGCGCAAAGGTTGAGGATTATGCACCACAGAGACACAGAGTCACAGAGGAAAGCCTGGGATTGCAAATTCAAAAATTCGGTAGTGGATCAGTTTGAATTTCCACAGTCGCCAGACTGATCGGTATATGACACGCCTCAGAATGACCCATTACCAAAATCTAAAGTTCCTCTGTGACTCTGTGTCTCTGTGGTAAGACCCCCGTCCTGTCTGGATTTTGGACAAAGGTTCTTAGACCTCCATCCATAAAAGGTTACTTTCGGAACCTCCATAACACGGATCGGGAAGGCTAGAATCTGGCCTGCACCCAATGCAAAAGATATCCATCCTCTATGACGCCAGCCAGGCGGTGCTGTCCACGTTTGATCTGGATGAGGTATTCCAGCAGATACTGACGATCGCGCGCGATTATTTCCACTTGCAGAATGTTGCCATTCTTTTGCGCGAGAAGGACGAACTTTACGTGCGCCGCCAGGTTGGCTGGGATGCGGGTCACGACGAGGTTCGACTACCGATCGGAACCGGAATTACCGGAGCCGCGGCTCAGCAGAAACGTCCCATCTATGCGGCCGACGTCAGCAAAGACAGGCGTTACGTCTTGTCGGCCAGCAACACGCGCTCGGAGCTGGCGGTACCGCTTATGGTGCGCGATGACGTAGTAGGCGTGCTCGATTGCCAGAGCGAAAACCTCAGTCATTTCGATTCGGAGACAATCGACTTGCTGACGTTGTTTTCGACGCAGGCCTCCATGGCTCTACAGAATGCCCGTCTGCACGCGCTCGAGCGACACCGTGCCTCGCAACTGGAAGCCATCAATGCCATCGCTCAGCAGATGACGGCGGTGCTGGATTTGGAGGATCTGCTGGGCAAAGTGTGTTTGCTTATCCAAGAGGCTTTCCAGCTTTGTCATGTATCCGTGCTATTGAAAGATGAGGATGAGTTGGTGCTCCGGGCGAGCCATGGAAAGCTTACAGCGCGACATCTGGAGGGCGGAACGCTGCCCGAAGAAGGACTTTGGCAGACCGCCCTGGCGGCTGGAAAGACGCTGATTGAGAATGATATGACGAGCGACTCTCATCCCGGCCTGTACCTCGAAACCGCCTCGAGCATGTGCATTCCCCTCGTTTCTTTCGGGCAGACTCTCGGTGTTTTGGTGTTGGACACGGCAAAGCCGGGTGCATTTCACCCCAACGACACGCAATCGTTGGAGTCGGTCGCCGACATCTGTGCCACCGCCATCCAGAATGCCAATTATGTCGAACGAGTAAAACAGTTGGCATATTTGGACGGATTGACCGGGATTTTCAATCGCCGGTTTTTTGAGTTGCGCATTGTGGAGGAAATCGATCGAGCACGAAGATACAACACTGGCTTGGCCGTGCTGATGATTGACATCGATAAATTTAAGCGCCTGAACGATGAATTCGGGCACCTTCTGGGAGACGAAGTGCTGCGCCAGGTTTCTTCCATTTTCCATCAGCAGCTTCGCAAAATCGACGTTCTTTGCCGCTACGGCGGCGAGGAGTTCGCCATTTTGCTTTCTCAGACAAATGCACTACATGCTCTAGGCATAGCTGACAAGCTCCGCAAGGCAGTGGAAGCCTGGCAGTTTCCCGGGGTTCCACGACGGGTCACCATCAGCGCGGGCACGGCGAATTTCCACGAGCACGGTACCACCCGCGACGAATTAGTAAAAGCTGCCGACGCTGGCTTGTATGCGGCTAAACAGGCTGGGCGGAATCGAGTTTGCCTGGCTCCGGTTCCAAAACTCAAGTTGGCGCAGAGAGTGTAGAGCGGACACTCTTGTCCGCTATTTTTGAACTTGATTTTCGCAGTTCACAGATCGGATCGACTGCGGCGGACTGGAGTGTCCGCACCCTCCTCATCAGAGTTCGCTGCTGGATCCGTCCAGCGCGTGGCGTAATTCTCTTTCAATCTCACGCTGGTGATCGCGCAATTCCCGTCGCAGGTCGCGCATCTGCCGCTGCAAATCCTGGGCACATTCGTGGGCATTCCTGGTTTGCCGTTCAATCTCCGGCTTAACTTGTTGAAGCTGGCGATTAATCGCCTCATCCATTTCCGGCTTGAGATGAGCCATTTCGCTGTTGAGCCGGCTCAGTTCCTCCCGGCTTTTGGCATCGATTACCGGAACTTCTATATCCAGGCTCTCGCGAAGTTCCGATTGCTTATGCTCGGGCAAGGTGATCGTTACAGTTTGCTCTTTTTTGTCGCGAATGAAACTGATGCTGGCGGTGTTGTCTTTACGCGAGCGTAAAGCATGGCTGAAGTCGCCGCTGTCATGAATCGGTTCACCGTTGACCTTGACGATCACGTCTCCGGCGCGAAAGCCGGCCTTATCGGCGCGGCTTCCTCTTTCAACCGAACGAACCAGAACGCCCTGCCCATTCTTAGCTCCGAAGAAGTCCCCGAGTTGCGGGGTGAGATTTTCCACCATCAGACCGCTACGCGCGGCGGAGTGCACGACCACGACGGAAACGGGCAGATCCATGTCCGGTAAAGCCGGCAGCGCAGGCATTACCGGCATGTTGAATTTAAATTGCTTGCCGTCAGACCCCATGTCGTGGGCAAAACTTTTCTTGCGATCACCGAGCTCCACTTTGATGCTCATGACTTGACCATCGCGGCTAATCCCCAACGTGACCACTCGTCCCGGCGGTGTTTCGCGAATCATGCGGCGCAACTGCTCGACGCTCTGCACGTCGGTTCCATTCATCGTCAGGATTACATCATTCTCCTTGAGTCCAGCCTTCCCGGCAGGAGCATCCTGATCCACCATGGTGACTTCCACACCGCGTTCATCTTTCAAATGGAGCGGGGCCAATCGATCAGGAGTGACATCGCGCGTGTCGACCCCAAGATAAGAACCGCTGCCCCAATCCTCGCTGGAAAAACCGTTGAAATCGCCGGCGCTAGCCGCTGCAGCAGGGCTTGTTGCGGCTAGAAGCGGCAGCATGACAGCCGTGATCAGGATTAAGGTTCGCATGTTCTACCTCTTGACAATTAGTGGTTCGCCCGGCGGAAACAGATGTCGCCAGTCGTGGTGCTCACTTTGAGTTCTGGGCCGCCGCCATTCAGACTTCCTTCGGCAGTGACCGTCTTTGGACCATAGTCGCCGCCCTCGCTGATCACCTTGATCTCGGGAAAATCCGACCGGATACTGTGGCCGTTGGCAACGTCGATCGAAGCACGGACACTGATGTTCACGTTGGGCGACAGATAGACTGTGACGTCGCCTGCCGCAGTTTCAAGCTGTGAATCGTGGCGCTCGCCGTTGGAGCCGATAAACTTTGCCACGATCCCACCGGCTCCAGTCTCTGCGCGCGCCGATGGAACGCCGTTCAATTCAATGCTGCCGCCTCCGGTCTCCGCGTGGACTGTGCCCTTGGCGGAGCTCAGTCGAATACTGCCGCCACCAGTTTCCATTTCCACCGGACCGCCGATATCGCCGAGATCGATGCTGCCCCCGCCGGTGCTGGCTTTCACCCGTCCGCTGCAATGCTCCACTTGGATGTTGCCGCCACCGGTCTCCAGCACGGCGTCCTGCGAACCGGAAACAATAGTTACGCTGCCGCCCCCGCTCTCGGCTTCAATCTTGCCTTTGGCTGAATTCACTTTTATGGAACCGCCGCCAGTGTGCAGGGTGGCATCCGAAGCGACACTGCCCACTTCAATGCTGCCGCCGCCGGTTTCGGCGTTGACCTTGCCGCCGATGTCGTCGACGCGAATGGTGCCGCCGCCGCTCTGCGCATCGACCCGTCCACTGACTCCGTTAGCGCTGACGTTGCCGCCTTCGGTCTCGATTTTGATTTCATCCATTTGCCGCGGGACGTTGATAGTGAAGTCGCCAGAAAATTTGTGCGGTCTGCCGCCCTCCCATTCGCCTACGATCCACGCTGTATCTCCGCGAACGTACGCGTTGATCTTGTAGGAATCGAAGTCGCGCCGGGCTTTGTCTTCCGAACCGCCGTAAGAATGATTATGGATGATATAGCCGACGTCCTGCTGCGAACCGCCCTGTACCCGCACCGAACCCATATCTACCTTGACCTTGAGATTCTTAACCGCGGCAAGAGATCCGGTGATTTCCTGCGTCCAGTTGCCGCCCTCGCCATAGACGCGGCTCTGTTGCGCATTTGCCAGCGGCAAGATGAATAACAGGACAGCCACGAATTTAGATATTTGCTTCAATGTTACCTTCCTATTCTTGCATCGGTGTTGCTGTCGGCCGCAGACGCAGTCGACTCAATCAAATTCCGGAAGCTGCGACAACATGGTACGAGCTTGCGATCGAATGTACTGATTCTGGTCGCTCTGTGCGAGTTTCTCCAGAACCGACCGCACGCTGCTGTCCGCTCTCACCGGGTCGAGCAAATGCAGAGCTTCAGTTCGAACCCCGGGATTGGAATCCTGCACCAACGCTTCGAGTAATGCGTTCCGCACGCGGGCGTCGCTCTTCACGCTTGCGCCCAAGCCATCCAGGGCTTTCAGCCGCACTCCGGGGTTGGAGTCATAGCGCAAAGCATAGATCAGGGCTTCGCGCACGTGAGTGTTATTTGGCTCCTGAGTCAACAGGTCGACAGAATCCATTCGCACTCCGGAGTTGTAGTTGTTGCTGGCTGCAAAGAGCAGGAGTTGCTGGATGCGCTGATCGTTAAGCGAGCCTTGAGCTTCCTGAGTGGAAACAGTGTTGTACTTAATGCTGATGTGGTTTGATCCGGGATCTTGGGTGATCGATTGAATTCCAGTGATGGAAGATTCGGCTGGGGCGGCGCTGGAAGCAATCGGGCTGACTCCGCTCGTGCTGTTTAGAAATTTGTATGTGGTTCCGATCCCGCCGGCAAAACCCACAATGAAGATAGCTGCGGCCAAAGCTGGAGCAAAGCGAATTTGACGAAGCCAGGCAGCGGGATCAAATATCAGACGATGCCAAAAGCGGTCCTGCTCGGCGGTTTCAAGCCCCTCCTGCAGCCGCATGCGAGCGGCCGTGACCAGGTTGGGCGAAGGTTCCTCGACCGGCAACTCAGAGAGCACGGCGTGGAATTTGCGCGTCCTATCGAGCTCGGCGGCGCAATCATTGCAGCGCGCCAGATGTGCTTCCAGTTCATAACGCGCATCGTCAGCTAGTTCGTTGTAAACGTACAGCAGAATGTTTTCTTTGACCCACTCGCATTTCATAGTTGCACCCCTCGTCGAGCTTCGCTCGACTGCACGGGCGAGACGCCCGCGCCTACACTCTCATCGCATGTCGGCCAGCGCTCCTCGGAGCTTTTGCGTAGCGCGGAACAGCGTATTCTTGGCCGTTTCTTCGGTCGTGTTCAAGACCTCGCCTACCGTGCGCAACTTGAGGCCATGATAATGTTTCAACTCAAAAACCATACGTTCCCGCGGCGTTAATTTTTCGAGCGCACGCCCAATGCGCTTGCCTAACTCGCGGCGCATCAGGTCGCGCTCCGGATTCGCGCCAGCCCGGCCGTCAGGAACTTGATCGAGTACATCGTACTGCTCTCCACTCGCGTCCGTGGCAACCGGAGCATCTTCCTTCCGCACTTGCCGCTTGCGCAAATGATCGAGGCAGAGATTCGTAACGATGCGATAAATCCACGTGTAGAACGAGCACTCAAAGCGAAAATTCGCAATGCTCTTGTACGCCTTGAGGAACGCTTCCTGATATACATCCTGGGCTTCGTGCTCCGAGCCGGTAAGGTGCATGGCCAGCCGGAGCACCGCCTGGTCGTAGTGCCGCACCAACTCCTCGAAGGCAGCACGATTGCCACGCTGCGCGTCGCGGACCAATAACGTATCGTCTATGCGCCCTGAACCCTGACTAGCCATATCGCCCCGTAATTGGGGTTCCTGGATTTCGCCAGCTACTTCCCTCGGGTCCCGTCGTACCGGATAGGAGCACTTGCCAACTGCAAAAGGTACAGCCCACGCTTCGGCCGGCATATTTTTCTTTTATCCTCGAATGTGCCGGGACGCCATTGCCGTTCTTCCCGGTCGCATAGCTATGGACGGGCCAAAAGCCCAACCGTGAGCAGGAATTATAGGAGTGTGGAAGGATTCTTGCTGACAATAAACAGCTCTGACAGAAGGGGTTCGATGGAGAACGGGCGTCTCGCCCGTTTTGCTTCAGGACGGGCATGACGCCCGTCCTCCATTTCTTATTTTTACTCTGCAGCTTCTTTTTCGATGACTACTTTGAGATGCGCGGTTACGTCCTTATGCAGCTTGATCGGAATCATGAATTCACCAAGGGTCCGCAAAGCCTCGTGCAGCTGGACTTTGCGGCGATCCACGTTGAAGCCCTTTTTATCGAGCGCGTCCCCAATGTCACTGGAAGTGACAGAACCGAAAAGCTGATCATGCTCTCCGGCGCGGCGCTGGAACGAAACCGAGAGACCGTCGAACTGTTTGGCTAATTCTTCGGCTTGCAATTTTTCCTTAGCCGAACGGCGTACAGATGCCGCTTTCATCTGCGCGATGACTGCCTTGTTGCCGGTCGAGGCCTCGATGGCGAGCTTACGCGGCAAAAGATAATTCCGGCCAAAGCCCTCAGCGACCTTCACCACATCGCCGCGCGAACCGAGCTTGGCCACATCTTCTTTAAGAATAACTTCCATAAATGACTCCCAATTTGGTTTCTGATATCTCTAAAATTACCTTGTTCATCAAAATTAGCCGTCATCAAAATTACCCTGTCATCCCGAACGAAGTGAGGGACCCCATGCAAGCCCGTGCCACCTGTACCGTTTCAAGGAATTTCTACTGCTGACACCTGCACGCTGCCGTTTCTTAGCAGATCAGACGGGCAAGTCGCTCGCCATCACACGTTCTAAGCGGCGCGTCCGGCAAAAGGCAACAGCGCAATGTTGCGCGCCTGCTTGATCGCCAGGGACAGCCGCCGTTGATGCGGCGTGCAAACGCCGGTCAATCGCCGCGGGACAATTCGTCCACTTTCGGCGACAAACTGCGCGAGCAAACGAATGTCCTTGTAGTTGATAGCCTCGATCTTTTCGACGCAGAACTTGCAAACCTTCTTGCGGCGAAAATACTTGCGGCCTCCACCGCCTCCACCCTCACGGCCGCCGGGCCCGCCAGGTCGAGAAGACGGACGGCGTTCGCCGCGATCGGGACGATCGCCGCCAGAAGATGATTCAGATGATCTAGTTTCGTCAGCCATGATGCTCCTTAAAATCGGTCGTTCGTCATTGGCCATTGGTCGTTGGCTTTCCCGCTTCGTAGTCACCAACGACCACGGGCCAACGACCAACGACGGTTTCTATGCTGTTGCGGCCGGGGCTTCCCCGGCAGTTTCCGCGGTAGGCGCGGGCGCTGCGGCCTTGCGCTTCGCGTCTTTGATCGCCTTGATCTTGTCGAGGCGCTTCTGCTCTTCATCGATGCGCACGGTCAGGAACTTGATCACCGGCTCGGTGACGCGCAGACGGCGCTCCAGCTCGTGAATCAAGCCACCGCCGCCTTCAACGGTGAGCAGCACGTAAATGCCGTCGTGAAATTTGCGCACGGTGTAAGCCAGTCGGCGCTTGCCCATACGCTCCACGCTTTTTACATGCCCAGACGAGGAAGTGACCGCCGTCTCCAGCGTGGAAATAAGTTTGTCCTGCTCCTCCTCCGGCATATCCGGCCGGACGATGAACATCAGTTCATAAGTACGATTCATTCATTCTCTCCATCTGCCGCAGATCTTCCGGATCCGTGTTCATCCGCGCAAATCCCTGGCTAATCTTTTTCCGTCTCGACCTTGCGGTTGAAGCGATTCATCGCTGCCGCCGCACCGTCGGTCAAAATTGCCTTTACCGCATCGGCTGCGACGTCGAGCATTTCGTCTACAACCTTGAGCTGCGCCTTGCGAAAAGGCGACAGCAAATAACTCATTCCGTCTTCGATCTTGTGATCCGGCGCAACGCCCATCCGGATTCGCAGAAAATCCTTTGTGTCCAGTGCGTTGATAATGGACTCAATCCCGTTATGCCCGGCTGAACTCCGCCGAGTGTGAATACGCAGCGTGCCCAGCGGAAAATCGAGCTCATCCTGAATCACGATCAGGTCTTCTTCCGGCCTGATTTCATACTTGCTGACCAACTCCCGCACCGCGATGCCGCTCAAGTTCATGAAGGTCTCGGGCTTAGCCAGCAGAACCGTTTCCGAGCCAATTGTTACCCGTGCAGTCAGCGCGCGGCACTGACGATTTCTAACATCAACCCCGAATTCATTTGCGATTTGGTCAATCGCAAGAAATCCCACATTGTGAGGTGTGAACTGGTATTCAATCCCCGGATTGCCCAGCCCCACAATAAGTTTCACGCCTGTTCACCACAGAGGCACAGAGTCACAGAGAATTTCTTTTTTCGGTTTTGCAAGGTCGCGCTTTCTCTGTGTCTCTGTGACTCCGTGGTGAATGAACTTACTTCTTTTCCTTCTTCTCCGGTTTCTCGGCCTTCTCGGCGGCAGGTTCCGCGCCTTCCTCGCCGGCTTCCTGCTTGCCCTTCTTGATAACCTCGGGCTCCGCAACAACCCCAGCTTCGGCTGCAACTGCTTCCGGCGTGGCCACGACTTCTTCCTTCACGGAGATTACAGTGGCTACCGGCTGGTTCGGATCAGTCAAGAACTTAAGCTTGTCCCCGTGCGGAAGTTCCGATACGCGCAGCACCTTGCCGAAGACCAATTCGCTTACATCCGCCTCGATGAACGCTGGAATATCGCCCGGCAAGCATTCGATTTCGACTTCGCGAAGAATCTGCTCAAGAATGCCGCCTTGCTGCTTAACACCAGCAGCTTCGCCTTTCAGCACGATCGGGACATTGACGGTAATTTTCCTGTCCATCGCGATGCGCTTGAGGTCGATGTGCAGCAACGCCCCTTTGATCGGCTCGTATTGCCAATCGACGATCATGGCTTTGGTGCGCTCGACACCATCGAGAGCCAGATCAAAAATGGTGTTGTAGCCAGTCTGGGAGTGCAGAATGCGTGAGACTTGGCGCGGATCAAGGCTTACCGGTACGGCATCTTTGCCGGCGCCATACAGAACCGCCGGGACTTTGCCTTCGCGACGCACGCGGCGCGCGTCATTCTTGGTGCCGGCCGTCCGCGGCTGCGCTTCCAGTAAATTATTTTCAATTGCAGTTGGCATGATCTTGATTCCTATCTATAGAAATAATTTGCTGACCGACGTTTCTTCGTGAATCGACTGAATCGCGCGTCCGATCAAGCCCAGCGATTGACAGAACTCTGATCTTCGGCTCGTTTCTTGCCGCCTCGCTCAGCGGAATCGTGTTCGTGACTACCACTTCCGTGAAGTGCGACTTCGAAATGTTTTCTACCGCAGAGCCGGAAAGCACGGGATGCGATGCGCAGGCGTAAACCTTGCTGGCGCCGTTTTGTATCAGAGCGCTGGCGGTTTTTACCAGCGTGCCCGCGGTGTCGATCAAGTCGTCGATTACCAGGCAAGTCCTGCCGTTCACATCGCCGATGACGTGCATGACTTCGGCAACATTCATCTCGACGCGGCGTTTATCGACGATGGCCAGAGCCGAGTCCATTTTCTTCGCAAAGAATCGAGCCCGCTCCACGCCGCCTGCATCCGGCGAAACCACCGTAAGATTCGGTAGGTTCAGCTTTCTGAAATGATCGACCAGCACCGGCGACGCAAACAGGTGGTCGACCGGAATATTAAAAAATCCCTGCAACTGCGGCGCATGCAGATCGACTATCAGCGCCCGATCAGCGCCCGCGGTCGTGAGCAAGTCCGCAACCAGCTTGGCCGAAATCGGCACGCGCGGTTTATCTTTGCGATCTTGCCGAGCATAGCCAAAGTACGGAATCACAGCCGTAATGCGGCGCGCCGACGCCCGCTTGAGCGCATCAATCATGAACAACAATTCCATGATGTGCTCATCCACCGGGCGGGAAGTGGGCTGCATCACGAAAACGTCCGCGCCTCGCACGTTCTCTTGAATTTGCGCGTACGCCTCACCGTCGGCGAAACGGGTTACCATCGCCAAGCCACGGCTCATGCCGAGAAACGCACAAACCTCATCGGCCAAGGCCTCGTTCGCAGTGCCGGAGAAGATTTTGAACTTATCGTCCACGCGGCCGCGTTGAGGCTTGCGCTCGGTTTTTTCCTCGGCGCCCATCTGAGGCTTCTTTTCCGTCGCTGTCGCAAGAGTTGCCATAAGTTCAAGCTCTCAGCTGTCAGCCATCAGCCCAAACCAGCTGATAGCTGACGGCTGAAAGCTGATAGCTGCTTTTCTGGCTGGGCCGCTAGGATTCGAACCTAGACAAAGTGCTCCAAAGGCACTTGACCTACCATTAGTCGACGGCCCAGTTTTCCTGAAAACAGATTTAAATCTCGGTTGACGATTGGCTGGCTTCTCTAGTGTAACCCGCCGCTTAAAATCGGCAATCGGAAATCTTCAATCGAAAATCTGGTTCCAGTACTGCTGGCGCGTCAGCGTGGTCGTGGCCACTGCTGGGGTGCCATCTTTGCGCAGCCGAGTTGCAGCTCTTACGGCTGCCTCTCGAGACGCAAACAACCCATAAATCGCCGAGCCGGAGCCGGACAGCGAGGCATAGACCGCGCCTGCACCTTCGAGCACACGCTTGACCTCGCGCAATTCGGGATACTTAGGAAAGACGACTCGTTCAAAGTCGTTTTCGATCCCGGTACGGACGAGGTCGAGAAGCGGGGTCTCGGCCCGGCCCCTGCCTTTGCTCACAGGGACACCGGATGAAGCCCTCCCAGACTTATGCTTGCTCTGGGACAGACCGCCCAGCCACGCCGAAAGCACGCGACCGAACTCACTCATTCTATCGGACGCAGGGGGAAGCGTCAATTTGGGGTCAGCAGCCGCGCCAGAGTGAAGATTTGAGGCGCGCCCAATCAGTTCATCCCAGTCCGCAAACGCTTTCGGCGTTGAAACTCCAATCTCAGGAGTCGCAATCACGCATGGAATCGCGGGCAAGTCCGGAAGCGGATAAACCTCTTCGCCGTGTCCAATACCCAAGATCGTACCGCCGATCAGGAATAGCGGAATGTCAGAGCCGACCTCGCTGCGCCATCCGCAATCGTTCAGGCGTTGGCAAAGTTTTCTTCAATGCGCGCTCGAGACCAAGCAAGGTAGCAACCGCATTGGCGGACGCACCGCCTAGCCCGCCTTGCACCGGCAAACGTTTTTCGATTCCGATTACGACCCGTCCGCGCGCCTTGAGCGTTGCCATTGCCCGTTCAGCAATCCGGTAGCAGGTATTCGAATCGTCTTTTGGCACGCGAGAATCTTCGCAACGAATCTCGATTCCTGATCCGCGCCCAACCTGCACGCGAATTATGTCGTGCAACGCGATGGTCTGATAAACGGTCCGCAGTTCGTGAAACCCATCGGACCGAAGCGCGCCAATGCGCAGACCGAGATTGATCTTGGCGAATGATCGGACGGCGACGCGCATGAGGAGTTGAATTGTACCGGGAAAGCGGGGCAGAGCAAATCGGGCCGAACATTTTGGAATGCAGATTACTTCCCAATGCAGAAGGTGCTGAAGATCAGATTCAGGATGTCGTCAGTAGTTGTAGCTCCAGTAATTTCATCGAGGGGCCGCAGTGCGTTGTAAAGATCGAGGAGGAGCATTTCGTGGGGAACCTTATTTTCGACTGCCAGTTTGGCGGTGGCGAGGGCTGTTAGTGATTCTCGTACTCGTTCCTGATGACGAAGGTTGGTAAGGAATCCAGTTTCGGCGTGTGCTCCGGATTCGCCCGCGACATGACGCAAAATTTCATTTCGTAATTCGGCGATTCCCTTGCCGGTGGTTGCCGAAGTGCGAACGGCTCTGCCGCCATTTGCCGAGCTTTGCTTGAGTGTCTCCACGTGATTCATCAAATCACACTTGTTCTCGACGACGATAGCTGTGCGATCTTGCGTCTGATTGAGTAATTGCTGATCCTCCTCGGCGAGCGGTTGGGATGCATCGACCACCACCAACACTAGATCGGCGTCCGCCAGAGCTTCCATTGACTTGCGGATACCTATGCTCTCGGCCTCATCCAGGGCGCGGCGGATGCCGGCGGTGTCAACCAGTTTGATTGGAATCCCACCAACGGCCACAGTCTCGCTGACCAGATCACGGGTAGTGCCGGGGGTCGCGGTTACAATGGCGCGCTCGCGCTCGACCAGCCGGTTAAACAGACTCGATTTGCCAACATTGGGGCGGCCCACTATGGCAAGCGTTAAACCTTCATGCACGATTTTTCCGTAGGCGAAGGACGCTGCTAGTTCTTGCAGCGGGGTGCGCACAGTGGCGATCCGTTGGAGAATCTGATCTGCGGGAAGAACTGAGATGTCATCTTCGGCGAAGTCGATTCCGGCTTCGAGGGTTGCGATCAGCTCGACTAGTTTCTGTTTGATGGGTTGCAGCCGGCGTGAGAGTGCGCCTTCAAGTTGCTGTGCCGCGACCTTGGCCTGATACAGAGTTTGCGAGTCGATCAGATCGCGGACTGCTTCCGCCTGGGTGAGGTCGATCCGTCCGTTTAGGAAGGCGCGCATCGTAAACTCGCCCGGTTCGGCAAGTCGCGCCCCGCGAGCCATTGCCAGTTCAACTATGTGATGCAGGACCACGGGCGATCCGTGAGCCGAGATTTCTAGTATGTCGTCGGTTGTATAGGAGTGAGGTTTCGCGAAGTACGTGACTACCACTTCGTCGATGCGGTCTGCCGAGCTTTGCTCGGCCGGACAGCCGTGAGTGGCTGTCCCCACGTTTTCATTGGTTGGCTCGATCAGTTCTCCGAACACTACCCGTCCTGGCTCGAGATCATGCTTCAGACGTAGCATCGGTAGCGCAATGTTCTTCGCGTCCGCGCCAGCCAGTCGCACTACGCCGATGCCGCCGCGTCCCGCAGGTGTGGCGATGGCGACGATGGTGTCGTCGAGGTTCACAGCAAGATTGTAGCGGTTCTATTCTGCCTACGCGGGTGGGGGCGAGACGCCCCCACGACAGCCGCCGAGACGGCGGCGCTACTGTAGATTCCGTTGCGCAGGCCTGCTTGGGCGCTTGTAGTCTTTTGGATAAACCACCAGACAGCGGCGTCCGCCTTCGCCCTGGCTTTCCGTGTGCAGATCAGATTGATCGCGCAATGCCAGGTGAACGATGCGCCGCTCGCGCGAAGACATGGGTGCGAATTCGTATGGCATGTTGGTTTTGCGGACTCTGTCAGCGGCCACGCCGGCGGCCATGCGAAGTTCTTCGAGGCGTAGAGCGCGCTGATTCATGCAATCGAAGTTGATCTTTTCATGCTCGTTGCCAGGCAGGCGAAGCATCTCGATGGCAAGCGTTTCAATAGCGCGCAACAGTTCGCCGCCGCGCTCCAGCACTAGAGGAGAATCGGGTCCGGAAAGCTCGACCAGAATTTCCGGCCGCTCCCAGTCGCGTTCCTCGGGGAGTGGCGGATCCACCGTTATGCGGTATTTGAGATGCAGACCGCCGTGAGTAACGACGCCGCGAAGCAGCGCATCGATTTTTTTCGCAGCTGCGATTTTGTCAGGAATGGGCATAGGAAAGCAGCTCTTGGCTTTTAGCTCTTGGCTCTTAGCTAACGCTCTTTTCGAAGAATGGTTCAAGCTAAGAGCTAAAGGCTAACAGCTAACAGCTTCTTCATTTCTCTTTCTTCCTTGCTCGCTTGGCCGCCATCTCGCGCATTTCGCGGCCCAGACTTGTTCGGTTCATTACCATTTGCTGGATGATCGCAATCAAATTGCCTTCCGCCCAGTATAGACACAACCCAGAGGCGAAATTCCAACTGAGGAAGCCCATCATCACCGGCATCAGCACGTTCATCATTTTCTGCTGTGACGGGTCCATTCCCGCCTGCGGGGTCATGCGCTGCATGAATAGCATCGTAATGAAGATTCCGATCGGCAGTATATGGTAGGGATCGGGCGACGACAGATCGGGTATCCACAACCAGCGGGCATGCCGCAGATCCAGAGCCGAACCCAGCATACTGTAGTACGCGAACAAGAACGGCATCTGGATGACCAGTGGCAAACAGCCGCCTACCGGACTGACGCCTTCTTTTTTCATCAACTCGCCGATCTCCGTATTCATTTCCTGCCGCCGCGGATCGCGCATGCCGTATTTCTTATATTTTTCCTTGATCGAATTCATCTGCGGCTGAATTTTCTGCATCTTCAATGCCGACTTCATGCTGGAAATACGCAGCGGCATCAGCGCCAGATTGATGATCAAGGTTTGTATGCAGATCGCCCAGCCCCAGTTGTGGACGAATCTGTACGTCCACTGGAGCCACAGGAAAAGCGGACGCGCAATCACTCCCCAAAAGCCGAAGTTGATAAGGCCGCGCAGATCTTGCTCTGCGCCGACGATGGTCGGCACCGTAACCGATTCCAGTGTCGATAGCGCTTTCGGTCCCACATACATTCGCGCCACAGTCGGCCCACTGGGGTTGCCGACCGCAGCTCCCAGCACTTCCACCGGAGCAGTATCCTGCGGATTCGGATTTTTCGGATTCTTAGGAACGTTGAGCGGGTTACGCAGAGTGACCAGAGCGTAGTTCTGTGAGTCGTCCGGGATGAAAACGGCAGCGAAGTACTGATCGGTCACTCCCGCCCAGTTGAACGGCACGTGCAGGGTGCTGCCGCCGCTGACCTTTTTGATCGCCAACCGCTCAATGTTGCTGTTGTACTGGTACTCGACTTGACTGGAGTGGTAAGAGGCCAGTGTGCTCTGGTCTCCGAAGCCCGCAGGCCACGCCGGGTAGGCCGGGACTTGGCTTCCCCTTCGACGACGACAGAGGTTTCGACGTGCACGACGTAGGTGTGGTCAAAGCTGAAGCTCTTGCGGACGGCTACATCGCTGTCGGCGTATTCAAATGTGATTATTTTTGCTGGGGCGTTTAAAGTGCGCGAACTCGAAACAACATAAAGCGCGGAATTCAGTTTGTTTCGTTGGCTTTCGTCATACGTCCACAGGGAAAGCGGATATCCATACTTCTCCGCAGCGAGATTGTTGACCAGATCGAGAGGTTGTCCCTTGTCGTCGTGGTATTTTTTCAGAATCCAGGATTTAACCTGCGCCCCGCGGTTGGTGAACGTGATCCGGTAGAGATCGTTCTCAACCACAGTTTCCGATTCAGAAGTCGCTTGCTTAGTGGCGCCTGCGTTGAGCACCGGGACCGCTGCTCGCGCGGCTGGGACTTGGTTACTCGGAGCAGGCAGCGGCGCTGCCTGGGGTTTATTTTGAGTTTGTGTGGGGCAGGTGCCTGAGATTGCGGAAGATATTTCTTGAGTATCGGCTGGAACAATACGATAACGACAAAAGTCAGTGCAAAGACAAGGAGCAGTCGGCGCTCCATGCCTGGTTCTTGCTGAGGATTTTGGAATTCTGCCAAATTTACTTTCTCAATGACTGCATAGGTCTGTGGATTGCGGAAGACTTGTACCCGAACTATGCAGCCGTGTCTCGGGTTTCATTGCCAGATCAAGCCCACCCTTCGCAAACGGGTTACACCGCAACACGCGCCCGATTGCCATCAGACCGCCGCGCACTACTCCGTAGCGATCTACTGCTTCCATGGCATATTCGGAGCAAGACGGTACGTACCGGCACGCCGGCAGGAACATGGGAGATATCGCTCCTTTGTATGCTCGGAGCAAGAACAGAACGATTGTCTTCGGAAGATTCATCCGGTTTCCTTGCCCACGCGAAGAACCCGAGATCCCTCGCTTTGCTCGGGATCACAACTAAGTTCAAGACGACAACTGAATTCGGGATGACAACTGAAATTAGGTGGTCCTTCTGCCCAGCGACTTTTGCATTACCGCAAAAGCGCTGGCAATCTCATTCTCCAATTCAGAAAACTCAAGCTTGAGCACCGACTTCTTCGGATTGACAACCACGTCGGCCGGAATACAAACACCGGGCCATCGCAAACGAACCGCCTCGCGCAATCTTCGCTTGATGCGATTGCGTTCCACTGCTCCGCCTAAAACCTTGCCTACGGTAAATCCAACCCGCCATCCGTCGCCTCGTTCGCGCAACAAATAGAACACGGTCATGTGTGCGGCGAAGTGGCGACGTCCCTTTTTGTATACCCGTTCGAAATCGCTGTGCCGCAGCAAACGCATGCTGTCGGTAAATCTGGCGCGTTTGCCGGGTCCGGACAAATTAACACCTGCATTGGCAAGTGCGGCGACTTCATTCACGATTCAAACTCGGGTTGCGGAATTGCCATCAATTCCGGAAAAGGGAATCGACTACTCACGGAAGCCGGGCTTAACCGACACCCGCTTGCGCCCCTTGGCGCGCCGACGCGAGATTACCGCTTGGCCGCTCTTGGTCTTCATCCGGGTACGAAATCCGTGCGTCTTCGAGCGGTGACGTCGGTTAGGTTGGAATGTCCTCTTGGGCATGAAACTTCGCTGCTCCTAATTCAGTTCTTCAGTGCAATAATAGCTGTAGGACGAATGAGAAGTATAAATGACGCAGGGCAGACGGGCAACTTGGCATCACTATCAAAAGTGGATCGGAGCGCACGATGCGATTTCATTGTGTGCACATTTCTTGAAGCATTCAATTTTGCGATTCCATGCACCATGCTTGCGGCAGTTATAAATTCGCTACTTGACAGACTTTGTTTTCGCGTTTTGAATTCTCGAACTGAAAGAAAAATCTTTCTTGAAGTTTTACGCCAGCCAATTTTTTTGTGCTAGTATGCGGACCGTTCCTGCTCATTGAAAAATTTTGCGCGCTCCAGGGAAACCCGCACTGCCGTGCGGGGTTTGAGTAGCTGGAAACGCACGCTTTCTTACGGCAATCAGTTATTTTCTAACCCGCTCGCCTAGGGCGGAAGCACCAATTAAGAATCTTCTATGTCGGTTTCAAGTTCAACGCTTGCTCCCAATCCGTGGTTGCGCATTCTGGATGCGCTAGAAAAAAAGATCAACCGGCACTCTTACGACACCTGGTTGAAGCCTACCCGTTACAGTCACTCCAGCGGCGGTACGCTTTTTGTGTGGGTGCCCAAAGCTGAGTTCTGCCAGGTGGGCGACAAATATGCTGACCTGATTCAAGAGGCTCTCGACAATCTGGGCCTTGAATATCAGGAAGTGAAGTTCGTTCCGCCCGGGGACGATCCAGCCGAGACGCCGGTCCGGCACAACGGAGGTCTTTCCGCTTTCCCCGCGCCCGCCTCTCATCCGTCGCAGTCTCGGTTCGATTGGGATGGAGCGGCGCAGCTCAACCCCCGGTATACATTCGACGCATTCGTCATCGGCAGCGGAAACCAATTTGCTCACGCCGCCTGCCAGGCAGTCGCGGAGCGTCCCTCGAAGGCTTACAACCCACTGTTCCTGTATGGCGGCGTTGGTATGGGTAAGACCCATCTGATGCAAGCCATTGGCCACGAGATCAGCAAGCGGCAGCCGCAGTTGGCCATCTGCTACGTATCCAGCGAGAAGTTCACGAACGATATGATCAACTCGCTGCGCTATGACAAGATGACCAGTTTTCGCGACAAGTTCCGCAACGTCGACGTGTTGCTGGTGGATGACATCCAGTTCCTGGCGCAGAAAGAGCGCACCCAGGAAGAATTCTTCCACACTTTCAACGCCCTGCATGAGTCAATGAAGCAGATCGTGATTGCCAGTGATCGTTCGCCAAAAGAATTAGCCGAGATCGAAGACCGCTTGCGCAGCCGTTTCGAGTGGGGTCTGATCGCCGATATTCAGCCGCCCGATTTAGAGACCAAAGTTGCCATCCTGCAGAAAAAATCGGAACAGGAAAAGGTCAGCCTCCCTACCGACGTGGCTTTATACATCGCGTCGAATATTCGCTCGAACGTCCGCGAGCTTGAGGGAGCCCTTATCCGGTTAGTGGCGCACTCTTCGCTGATCGGGGCCGAGATTACGCTTCCTTACACCCAGCAGGTGCTTAAGAATTTCATCGATTCTCAGGCCCGGAAGGTCACCATCGAGTCGATTCAGAAATCGGTGGCGGAGCAGTTTGGATTGCGGTTGGTGGAGATCAAGGCGAAAAATAACTCGCGCGCGATCGTTTACCCCCGGCAGATCGCCATGTATTTAGCCAAGCATCTGACTGAAGCCTCCCTGCCCGAGATTGGCCGCCAGTTTGGCGGCAAGCACCATACGACTGTATTGCACTCAGTCGAAAAGATTGATGGAGTCCGCAAAACCGACAAGGATTTGAACCGGTTGCTCAATAAATTGACCGAACAGTTGGGAGGGTAAACCACGGGTTTCGGCTGGGACCTCATTTTTTTCTCTTTCCCGCTGTTACTGCTGGTTTTATAGGTTTTTATTTTGATATAACGGATGTATTCAAAGTAGCGCCACTTGACCGGGGGAATTCAGGTTATGCCGGTAGAAGCAATCGCAACCGCGGCGGGAACCAGCACCATGGAAATTACGGTCAGCAAGTTTGAACTCCTGCGGGAGCTCACTGCGACCCAGGGCGTGGTCGAGCGCAAGACCACCATCCCTATACTGTCAAATTATTTGTTCGAAGCTGCCGGCGATAAGCTCTCGCTCACCGCCACGGATCTAGATCTCAGCCTGCGAACTTCCTGTGTGGCCAAAGTAAAAAAAGAAGGCGCCTGCACCATTCCCGCGCGCAAGCTGCATGACTATGTGAAGCTCCTGCCTGACGCAGACATCACCATCAAGCTACTGGAAAATCATTGGGTCAGCATTCGCTGTGGCCGGTCGAACACAAAGATGGTGGGCATGGCGCGCTCCAACTTTCCCAGCCTGCCTGTGTTTCCGACCGCGGGAGTGGTAAAGATTCCCTCGCAGGTTCTGCGCTCCATGATTGCCAAAACTGGATTCGCTATCGCCAGCGAAGAGTCGCGCTACACGCTGAATGGCGCGTTGATGGTGCTTAAGCCGGAATCTATCACGATGGTCGCAACCGACGGGCACCGGCTGGCGCACATCGAACGCAGCGTGGAGAAGTTTGCAGGTGTTTCCGGCGAGATGAAAACGCTCGTTCCAAAGAAAGCGATGGACGAGTTGAAGTCGTTGCTCGATTCCACTGACGCCGAAGAAATTGAGTTCGCGAAAGATGAGTCCACACTATTCTTCCGCATCGGCCAGCGGCTGCTGACCTCGCGACAACTTACCGGCCAATTTCCCAACTTCGAAGCCGTACTGCCAAAGGACAACAACAAAAGCATCACCGTGCATGGCGAAGAATTGAGCGCGGCTATTTCTCGTGTCGCTCAGTTTGCCGACGAGCGTTCGCGAGCCGTGAAGATGCGCCTGGAAAAGGGCGAGCTGAAACTCTCAGCTTCCTCGACTGAAACCGGTGAATCGGAAGACTCGCTTGAAATTGACTACAACGGCGACATGATCCAGATAGGCTTCAACGCGCAATATCTTCTGGATTTCCTCAAGGCAACAGGCGGCGGCGAAGTGAAGCTGGAATTCAAAGATTCCCAATCCGCCGGCCAGATGCGCCCTGCCGAAGGCGAAGATTACAAGTACCGCTATATCGTAATGCCAATGCGGATCTGAAAAATGGAGGATGGCGTCCTCGCTCGTCCGTTTCCGGGCGTCTTGTCGTTGTTTCCCAACCTAATCAAAGAAAATGTTTTGCGCCTAAACTGCGGACGGTCGTTCTCCATGACGCGCCGCTTGACGAGAGCGCTTTATCCGCCGTAAAGTGGCCGCCACACCGTATGGAGGGCCTTCCCTATGCTGAGCGGATTCAAACAGTTCATTCTTCGTGGCAATGTAATCGATATGGCGGTCGGCGTCGTGATTGGAGCGGCGTTCGCTTCGGTCGTTGCGGCTTTCACCAAGGATCTGCTCACGCCACTGATTGCGGCCATTGTCGGCAAGCCGGATTTTTCGGCGATTAAATTCACCATCAACGGCAGCATGTTTGCCATCGGTGACTTCATCAACGCTGCCATCTCTTTCGTGCTGGTGGCGGCGGCCGTGTATTTCTTTGTAGTGACCCCAGTTAATCTCCTGGTCGCGCGCATGCGCAAGGCCCCAGCACCCGCCGATCCCACGACAAAGAAATGCCCCGAGTGCCTCAGCGAGATTCCTATCGATGCCAAACGCTGCGCCCATTGCTCCCAACCGGTTCCGATGGGCATAGCAGCCTGACCGGTTCGGTAAAGTCTTGAGAGCAAAATCTCCGAAGGAACAGATCGCATGAAGAACTATCAACTCAGCATCAAGCTACTGGAAATTGAGCCGCCCATTTGGCGACGGTTTGTCGTGCCGGGAACTGTGACCCTGGCAAAGCTGCATAGCATCCTGCAAAAGGTGATGGGATGGGAAAACTACCACATCTATCTTTTCGAAGCTGGACGTCAGCAGTACGGCGAAGGTGTGTCCGAGTGGTCCGAGTTTGACCAAAGAGTCGTCAACGCGAAGCGCGTGATGCTGCAGGATATTGCAGTAAGCAAAGGTGCGCGCTTCATTTACACCTACGACATGGGGGATGGCTGGGAACACGAACTACAGGTAGAAGAAATCCATGAAGGGCCGCCCGAACTGGTCCGCTGCCTCGAAGGAGAGCGCTCTTGTCCCCCGGAGGATTGTGGCGGGCCGTACGGCTACCAAAAACTGCTGGAGATTATTTTCAATCCAAAGCATCCGGAATATCAAGAACAGCGAGATTGGTTGGGCGACAGCTTTAACCCAGAACTATTCAACGCGGAAATAGTAAACCGCAGACTCAAACGTCTGAAAATTGCAAGAGAAGCCGCATAATTCGCCGTTCACCGACCCGGGCCCTGTAACATAAAGGAATGAGATTCCGTGCGTACGTGGCCTCGGGCTTTCTTGCCGTATGCATGCTAGTCCACTCCGTGCCGGCCCAACAACACTTAAAACAATCCAGCAAGTCTCCCACGAACGCAAAGGTTGCGACCGTTGATACCGGCACTATCTCTGATCATGCATACCGCAACATCTCTTTGGCATTCACTTACAAAATCCCCTTCGGCTGGGTGGATCGAACCAAGGAAATGAGCGAAGATTCGACCGACGGTTCGGCTCCGGATTCTGCCGGCTCTAAGAAATCAGTCTTGCTGCTCGGAGTTTTCGAGCGTCCTCCCGAGTCCACCGGAGACTCGGTCAATTCGGCGGTCGTGATCGCAGCTGAGCCTGCCTCGTTGTATCCCGGACTGCGCAGCGCGGAACAATATTTTGGACCGCTGACTGAGCTGACCAAAGCCAAAGGCCTAACCGTGCTGAACGAGCCGTATGACTTTCGCGTCGGGGGCACGCAAGCAGTGCGCGGCGACTTCACTAGACCCATCGGCAAGTTGACTATGAACCAGAGCACTCTGGTTATGATCGAGAAAGGCTATATTGTTTCCTTTACTTTCATTGCCGGGAGTGAGGGTGAAGTGGATCAGCTGGTCGCAAGCTTAAAGTTTGACCGGACAGAATCCCCTGCCTTCTCCTCCAAATGAGCTCGACTTCGGGCGCCTGAATACGACTCAGGGCACGTCCCTAAATGAAACGTATGTCACCATTTACCGCCTCGATACCGACTCTGAAGTTGGGCCGAACTGTGGTATAATTTCTTATAACTCCTGGTCCCGTAAGTGTTAGTAAACTCAGTCATTTGACCTCATTTCAGGGACAGGGGAATGCGCGTCCGGCCAGAGCTCAAATCTGGCCTTTCCACCGGAGCTGAATGGCGACAAAAGAAATCGATAGCGCGGCAATCGTCGATACCAAGAATCGTGTCGGCGGCCCCAACCCAATTAACGGTAATGGCGATTACACCGCCGATTCCATCAAAGTGCTGGGCGGCATGGAAGCCGTGCGTAAACGCCCTGCCATGTACATCGGCTCGACAGGCGAGATTGGCCTACACCATCTGGTCTATGAAGTCGTAGACAATTCGGTGGACGAAGCGCTCGCGGGGTACGCCGACAAAATTGATGTCACGATTCATATCGACAACTCGATTACGGTAGTCGACAACGGCCGCGGAATTCCTGTTGATTCGATGGACATCGACGGAGAAAAAATTCCTGCTGCCCAGGTGGTCATGACCACGTTGCACGCTGGCGGCAAGTTCGATGCGTCCTCGTACAAAGTTTCCGGCGGCCTGCACGGCGTAGGCGTTTCCTGCGTGAACGCGCTTAGCGAAGAACTTGATCTCGAAATCTGGCGCGATGGTTTTACCTGGGAACAGACGTATTCCAAGGGTGAGCCGACCAGCAAGCTGAAAAAAGCTGGCGAGGTGAAGACGAAGCGGGGGACGAAAGTTCACTTCCTGCCCGATAAGAGCATTCTCACCGTAACCGAATATAACTTCGATACCCTGGCACAACGCCTGCGCGAACTCGCGTTTCTGAACAAGGGATTGTTGATCACGCTCACCGACGAGCGCACCACGGATCCGAAAACTGGCGACCCCAAGACGGCGCAGTTCAAGTACAACGGCGGTATCGCCGAATTCATTAAGCACCTCAATCGCGGCAAACAGGTGCTGCACGACAAGCCGATCTATATGGAAGCCGAGCGTGAGGGCGTGGCCATGGAGATCGGTCTGCAATATAACGACGCGTACTCGGAAACCGTTTTCAGCTTTGCCAACAACATCAACACTGTCGACGGCGGCACGCATCTTTCCGGCTTCCGCACCTCGCTGACCCGCACCATCAATTACGCGGGACAGCAGATGGGGCTGTTCAAAGATGTAAAAGAAAATCTGACCGGCGACGATGTGCGCGAAGGTCTGGTTGCCGTTATCAGCGTCAAGCTGCCGCAACCTCAGTTTGAAGGCCAGACCAAGGGCAAGTTGAACTCCGACATTGCTGGCGTCGTGCAGGCGTTCGTGAATGAACGCCTGGGCGCGTACCTCGAGCAGAATCCTACCGTCGGACGAAAGATTATCAACAAGGCGATTGACGCGGCCCGCGCGCGTGAAGCGGCTCGGAAAGCTCGCGACCTGACCCGCCGCAAGGGTGCACTCGACGGCGGAGGCCTGCCCGGCAAGCTGGCCGATTGTTCAGAAAAGCAACCCGAGCGTTGCGAACTATTCCTGGTCGAAGGCGAATCCGCAGGCGGCACTGCGAAGCAAGGACGAGACCGGCGTTTCCAGGCCATCCTGCCGCTCAAGGGCAAAATTCTTAACGTAGAAAAAGCTCGCTACGACAAGATGCTGGCGCACGAAGAAATTCGCGCCATGATCACGGCGCTGGGTACCGGAATCTCCAAAGAGGATTTTGACGCCAGCAAATTGCGCTACGGCAAAATCATTCTCATGACCGACGCCGATGTGGATGGTAGCCACATCCGCACCTTACTGCTCACATTCTTCTTCCGCCACATGCAGGAGTTGATCAAGCGCGGAAACGTATTTATAGCGCAGCCGCCGCTTTACTCCATCAAGAAGGGAAAGTCGCAGCAGTACATCAAAGATGACCGCGAATACGTGAAAGTCCTGGTCAAGCGCGCTTCAGACGGTCTAATTGTGCGTTACGGCGAAGGCGCGGCCAAGCTGGAAGGCGCGAATCTGTCGCGCTTCATGAACGTCCTGGACGAATACCTCAAACTGTTCGACAAGGTCGACAAACGCCTGCGCGACGAACGTGTGACCGAAATTCTGCCCAAGCTCGATCTTTCCAAGCGCGTCGATTTCGAAGGCGACAAAAAAACCGCCTCCAGGAAGATTGAGAAGCTGGAGAAAGAATTGAAGAAGCTGCAAAAAGAGCGCAGCTTCAAGGAAGTGGAAAGCCGCTTCGATGAAGAGCACAATCTGTGGGAGGTGCGCTACGTGAACTCGCAAGGCGCCGAACACCTGATCAACTGGGAACTGGCTTCCACGGCCGAGTACAGGCAGTTGCTCTCGAAATTCAAGCAGATCGAACCTTACATGGAACCGCCGTTTGTCGTCGAGACGGTTGCCAAGGGCTCTTCTGGAACTGCTGACGATGTAACCGAGAATGAGGGAGATGGGGATAAAACGTCGAAGAAGGCCGTTCCAGACGCGCCCATAAAAGCTGCCGCGAAGAAGAAGCCCGAGCCGCAACTCGTCGAAAAATCCAACGCGCGCGATCTATTCGATTACGTCCTGGCAGAAGGCCGCAAGGATTACATCGTCCAACGCTACAAAGGTCTTGGCGAAATGACGTCGCAGCAGCTGTGGGAAACCACCATGGACCCGGAGCGGCGCACTCTGCTGTCAGTCAAACTCGAAGACATCGCCGAATGTGAAACCATCTTCACCACGCTCATGGGCGAAGACGTAGAAGCCCGCCGCAAGTTCATCGAAGACAACGCGCTCGATGTAAAGAATCTGGATATCTGATGAACGCGTGTAGGGCGGACACTTCTGTCCGCCGCCATTGACTGCGTAGGGGCGGACGCCCTCATCCGCCGCGGCTTAGAGCACAAGCAGGTTCGCACCCTGTTCTCTAAGCGCACGATCAAAAGTCACAAATTTCAGTCCTGCCACCGAAGCGAAAGCCAGAAGGTAAGCGTCCGCCCAAACCTTCGGCGACTGGCTTGACAACCGCGAACGAGTGCGGAATTCTTTTTCGAGTTCATCCGGTTCGGGAAGGAAGGCAATCCGAGTGTCGGCCCACACTCGATCCCAGACACTCCAGGCTTCGGACATTGTTTTGGTATCTTTTCCCATGATCTTTTCGGTTGTCAGCAGCCGCAGAATTGTGAGTTGCGTGAAGCGGCAGAAAAAGAACTGCTCTTCGCTCGCCTCTTCAAACCAATCCCTCGCTTTTTTGGAGTGAATGTGACGGCTCCACAGCAGCGCCAGCCAAACGTTTGCATCAAGGAAATTCAACGTGTTCATATATCTGTTCGCTGCTTAGGTCCACCTTGGGGCCTTCGGAAACAATGAGCGGAAATCGCACTCTCTTTGGCCGAGGACGCTGGCCTTGAAGGATTACGCTTCTAACCCCCGCCAAGACCAACTCACGGACGGAGTGGCCTTTCGCAGCCGCCTGCTCCTTTAGCTTCCGGTAGAGGGGCGCCGGAATGTCAACCGTGGTGCGCACACTTTCCTGCTTCATACGGCGATTATTTCATGGATGCCATAAATATGGAAGTGAGCTCTAAACTTCTCTTCGCTGAGCTGCATGCCAGATGGTACTGATGGTAACCCGACGGCCCTGGACGCGATATAGGACGATGTATGGGGTACCTCCGATGACTAGCTCTCGGATTCCAGGCTCGGTTCCGGCGCGACCGAGGTACGGATAACTTCCAAGAGCTTCGAGGATGGTAACAATCCTAGTGGCTAGCCGTTCCGCTGCTTCAGGCTTGTCCCGCGCCACGTAAGCGCGAATTTCTTGCAATCGGGTTCGTGCCAAGACGGACCAGACAATCTCTATTGGCACAGCGTCTCGTCGTCGTGTTCTTTGCCGCAGGCGCATTT
The DNA here is from genome assembly GCA_963716405.1 of uncultured Acidobacteriota bacterium. GTDB lineage: Bacteria > Acidobacteriota > Terriglobia > Terriglobales > Acidobacteriaceae > JABDBE01. Next base: position 537,001 of record CAVQTI010000004.1, read on the forward strand.
TGGAACCGGCAACTCACGATCTGTGCCCCATGACAAGAGCCAAGCCTTCATGTCCTCGTTCTTGACATAGTGCCCCGACTTGATTTGACGATCCGCCTGAGCAATCTCGGCCAGCATTCTCTCTTGGTCGGAGACGTATGCTTCCACGGCGTCCGATATGAGAAAATTCGCACTTCGCCCGGAGGCCTTCGCTAGCTTGGCCAGACGTTTCTTGGTTTGTGGCTTTAGCCGTACGCTAAGGGTTGCGCTGCGTGTGTTTGCCATGAACACATTTTAGCACGGTCCAAAATCGTGAAGCGAAAACCTTTCATGCTCGATAGTTTGCCGCCGGATACACGCGATCAAACGCCAGCCAGGTCAGTCCGATCACCACAAACACCAGCACGCTGCCTTCTGGCCCGACCGAACCCCCGGTAATCCATGGCGAACCGTGGAACGATGAACGCAGCAAGTGGCCGGTTACCATGCCGCCGCTGTCTGGCACGGAGTACAAATAGCTCTCACCCCAATCCCACGAAGCATGAAAGCCGACGGCGAACCACAAATTTCCTGTGCGCCGAAGGGTCAGACAAAAGAAAAGTCCGATGACTGCGACTGCCAGCAAGCCGACCCAGGTTTCTCCGGGATTCCCATAATGCAAAGCTGCGAAGATGGTGGAGAGCAGTACGGCCGCAGGCCAGAAACCGATGCCTTGAGTCAGGGTGAATTGGGTATAGCCGCGCAGCAGAAACTCTTCGAATAACCCCACCGCGATAAAAAACACTCCCCAAAACGCGGCAAATTTAAGAATGCGCTCGCCGTGCAGAGCCAGCCGTCCCAGGGAAAAATCGCCCACTCCGTCTATGGCAAATATCAGGGCGGAAATGGCGACGATACCCCATCCCGTGCCCGCCCAGAATGACTTCCCAAAGGCGCCGCGTCGGGGAAGCCCGTAATCGCCAAATGGACGATGTTCAATCCATCCCATGGCCACCGCCGGGAAAGCGACCGTGCCAAATGAACCCACCTCGGTGACCAGGTCGAGCCAGAGTTTGATCCGCACATGGGGATCGATTTTCTCCAGCGCAACGCCCAGGAGCATGCGAAGCGCTCTCCACATGACGATGTAAAGCAGAAGGCGCCATCCGGCGCGCAACCCTTGGGGCCCGAAGAAAATCGTGTTGATTGGCTCGAGCAAGGAATTGTGCAATGGCGCAGTCAACTCGGCATCAGGCGGAGTCACTTGTTGCTCTGGCGAGCTGGGATTCGCAGGCGGCGACCCTTGTTTCACTTCGTCCATCGCGGAGGTTTCCCAATTGTCCCCGGACATGGTAAAACACTCGCCGTCCCTCCATGGGTAAATTTCTTACGCGCGAACGTTTTGGCCGCCCCCAGATTCTGGCCGGATTTCTTTTGCTTGTGTTTCTGGCGCAGTGCGGTTGGTTGCTGGTGCGCGGTACGCGGCCAGCAGAAATCGACTCCTCGCAACTTTTCCGGGTAGTGGAAGGACTGCAACAATGGACCGGGCAATCGGTTGCGGGAACTCCTTCAGTAGAACGCTTGGAGGCGGGAACTCCGACCCCGCCTGAAATCGACCACAACGAAGGCTACGATGCGAACCATTCTCCGCTCTGGTACTTGTTGGCCTCATTGCCTCTATTGGGCTGGACAGGAACATCAGAAGCCGGATCCTTCTATTACTGGGGATGGCTGGCGCGCTTACCTTACCTGATATTTGGCGTGGTCCTGGGTGCATCCCTGTGGTACGTGGCCCGCAGACTCTACGGAAACGCCGGCGGCTACATTGCCTTAACTTTGTATTGTTTCTCGCCGGCAATTCTTCGTAGCAGCGCTCTCTATTCCGCGGCACCGGAGATGGGCGCAGTCTGGGGCGCATTTGGAACAGTTTTCACTGCTATTGCCGTGGCGCACACTTTGTATGCTCCGCGTGAGGTTGTGATATGGAACTGGCGGCGAATTTTGTTGCTGGGGCTCTCGCTGGCGCTAGCTATTGGATCTCAGTTTTCGCTAATTATCCTGGTTCCCATCGTGCTCGCATTCATGTTGTATCTTGCGCCCACCCGGCGGCGAGCAGCATTCGCGATCTGGTTAGCTGCATGCGGAGTGGCATTCTTGCTATTGATGGCTTCTTATTTATTCCGTCCAGGCGTTTTTTGGCAAGGCATGCGACACGCCACGTTTTTCGGAATCACCTGGAAGGCATTCCTGCTTCCCGCGACGTACATGCGAATTCTGGCACAGCTTGGCCAAAGCGGTCCGGTCTTGCTGCTGGCAATTCCGGTAACTTTGATTACATATTTCGTCTGGCGCAGGCCAAGATATTTCGGCAACACCGCGCCTTTGCTGATTGCATCATTATTCCTTCTCCTAGGCCTGGGAACGCCGCATTATCCCGGCTTTGGATTTCAACTTATGGCAGCGCCGTTCTGGTTCGTGTTTGTCGCCGGGGTCGCGGCCGACCTGCTTGAGACGCGGCACCGAGAGTTGGTACAAGCCTCTGTGTGGGGGCTGCTGACGGCCAATGCTCTTTGGAATGTGTTAGAACTGGCGCGGGTCGGCAGGGTATAGGTCGGCAGGGTATAGGCGGTGCATAGTTCGAGAAACGCAATTCAGGGCAAGCTGATGCCTATCTTCTGAAGTTCCTGCCGCAATTGTTCAGCGTTATCCATCTGTATGACGTGCATTCCTAAACGTGACGCAGTGTCCAGGTTCAACGGACGATCGTCGATAAAACAACATTCTTCGGGTACCCTTTGCGTAATGTCCAGGGCGAGGCGATAGATTCCCTCCTCTGGCTTGCGCAGTCCGACAAAACACGAGCTCACGAAAAGGCTGAATATGTCGCGCAGGCCGAAAGTCTGAATGCGGAACAGATTCAGTTCTTTCGATTCATTGTTGATCGTCGCCATCAGGTACCGGCTCGATTTGGCTAACTCTTTAGCGAGTTGCAGAGTTTCCTTACACGCCTGCGACAAAGAGAAGATGTACTTTTTGAATTCGTCCGGGGTAAACGGTCGCGGACGGTAGAAAATCGTGCGCTCAAGATATTCGTCCAAGCTGATCTTGCCGCGCTCGAGCGAAGAAACCAGCATCTCATGGCGGCTTTCGAATTCGACTTCATCCAGTCCGAATCGTGCGAGGGTGCCTTGGCGTTGTTCGTGGTCCCAGGCATTGCTGAGGAGCACGCCGCCAACGTCCCAGAAAATAGCAGTAATCGCCAAGCGTTCCTCCTTCAAGGCAGCAGCTACTGGAATATCTTACAAGCTGACGAAGAAAGGTTTGCATCTGATTCCAGCACGAGCGACGACGCTCGCGCCTACACGACAAAGCCCCGACCCTGCATTGCAGGATCGGGGCTGGTTGGCTTGCGTTTCGGTTTAGTATTGGCTGGTTAAGCGCGGCGTAAAGCTTTGCCGGTAGCTCAAGTTGTCGATGTCGCGGAACAACGGCGTTCCTGGCGGCAGGTTTTGTGGCTGCGTGAACAGCGGATCGAAGATGTAGTTTCGAGCCGGGGGTTCGTAGGTAGTGCCACCGCCGTTCTTGTCTGTTCCGGTAGAGTAAGTGGAGTAGTAGAGGCTTGCCATAGATCCCTTGTAATTAAGGGTCTGACCGCCCCAGTTCTCCAGTTGCCGCAGGAAGTTGTGCAGTCCGCCATCGGTGCCCCAGTCGCCTACTGCCCACGCTGCACAACATACGTTGACCAGGAAGTTAATGTTCTTTCCGCCGGAGACAGCGACTCGATAATAGGTTGTCGCAGCCGGGCGTCCCCCGTCGTTGCTGGGAGAGTTCAGGCTGGCGAGGTCTGACCAGTTGTTGGACAACATCGTAACCGCATCTGCAATGATGCCAGACGCCGCGTGTAACGGCTCCACGTAAGGCGGAGGATTCCAGGTTCCGTCGAAATTGGGGTTGCCGGGAGTACAGCCCGCGCCACCAGCGGCTGTACAGTTCGAGTTGTAGTTGCCGTAAACGTACACCGGATTCTCCGACGCCACGGTGAAACCACCTTGACCGTTGTCTGACCTGACGGGCACGTATCCAAGCGAGCCGTCTACCAGTTTCAAAGCGTGGCGGGCACCACTGATCCAGTTGCTCTGGCCTACGTTGCAGTTCGGGATGCGGGCGGCGGTTAAGTACGGATCGGGGGCGCCGGCAGCGTTGCGGATCAGGCTGTTCACGCTTTTGGCCGGCGGTATATGCTGAGGCAAGGCAACGTAGCCCAGTCCCAGACCGAGGTTGCCTGCTCCCCAATTGTCCAGAAGCTCCGTTGTTGTTCACATCTTCCGGAGACTGGAGCTTGGTCGGTGGAGTTGGCTCCAGCGCGCCGTTGGGTGTACCGACCTGCGATGCCCGAGTTGATGGAATCTTCCAGACCGGAATCTCCGGTTTTCGTGCCGCGGAACCTGCCATCCTGGAGTGCCGTTGGGATTGGGCAGCATGCCTCTGCGGTCAGAGAAGTACAAAACGTATCCGTTTTGAAAGACGGGATCGACCAGGCCTCCGCTGCCGGCAATCGTTACCGTTCAGCCATTTCGCCAGGTTGCCCACATCGATTTCCACTGCGTTCATCACGCCGGCGGGTGCGCAACTGGCATTTCCCTGGTTCACATCGCGGACTTCGCCTTCGCGGGCATCGTAGAAGTTGATGGGATACCAGTTGTTCATGCTGACGCTTTGCGACTACGGCTTTGCTGTCGCCGTACCATGGCAACAGCGTTGCCAAGTCGACCGTAACCTCGGGGGGCTTGGCTTTGATACAGGTCCATACCCCGCCCGACTTGCTACAGCTTGGTCCAGCTCCCAGATTGTCGATCGCTCCGTCGCCATTGCGATCCGCAGGTTCTTGGAGGATCAGGATTGCATTCGGATTGACCGGGTTCGTGATCGGAGGAGGGCGGAGTTGGGAGGAGTCGTGCCTCGCGCAAATCCCAGTTGCAACCACTCTGCCGTGATCGGATGGTAGGCTCCGTTAGCGTCCCGATACTCCACGCGAAGGTAGCCGTCGATCAGATTCCAGGTGTTGTCGCGTTCGGCGGCAGTTGGCGTGTAATAAGGGTAAGGGGCGTTGTAATAGGGAATCGGCGCTGCCGGACAAACCGGGGGATTGCCAGGGCAAGAGGTCAGGGTTAAGGACTGCGGGGGCGGCGGTCAGGCCGACGTTATTGCTGATCGCAGCGGCGTGGTCAGCGGCGCCGCAGGTGGCCCTTGGTCGTTAGTGAATGTGATATCGGCCGCGATCGGCTGCAGCGGCGCATAGGGCCAATCGGGAGCCAGAGTCCACGGTCCAGCCAGCGGGAGTGCAGTGTTGGTCCAGGTGCTGGTGTCTGGATACGCGGTGGTTGCGGCAGCGAAATAGGTGTTATACGTGCCGCCGCTGGCCAAGGCTGGCAGACCCGCAGGGACCGATGCGGGTACGCCGTACTGGTAGGTTGCTCCCGCGACGTTGGGGTTCGCCAGGCGAATGTTGTTGGCATCTCCAACTCCGCCCGGAAGATCTGCGGGCGTATCCGCGAGCAACACTCGAATTTCTGCTTCATTGTAGAGTCGCGACGCGCCGAGGGCGGAAGTGGGTACTTCTCCCGCCGGGGGTCGACGGATGATTTCAAAGGGTTGGGGTTGCCCTCCGGCGCCGAGTGCGTTGTTAATAAATGGAAGCGACAGCTGTACGGCCCCGGTACCTCCCGGATTGCCGTAATTCCCGTCGATAATCCAGCTGTTGTAATCTCCCACTGAAATTGTGGGATTCCAATTCGGGTTCTGTGCAGAAGAGGGGCCTCCTACAACACTGCCTTCGGCTTGGCCTATAGCCCGGCAACCGGTCACCGGGGGAGTGCAGCCCTGAGACGTGGTCAGTATATCTACGATCCCGAGGTGAGCGGGAGCGGCGGTCGCGAGGTTCCCATTGGCCAGTTGGGTGCGAATGACATTTCCCCAGGCGCTGACTTTATCTTGAAATGTGGTTGTAGAGCCCGACCCGGCCAACAGATAGATGTCCCCGTTGGTGTGGGTGCGGCCGTCGAAATTGAGGTTGACTCCAGCGAAGAAACTGAGGTCGCTCTCGGAGAATACGCCGAACTGGAATACCGGGATCAGCGCGACTTCAACGGTGCGCGACATGTTCACTTCATCGCCCACCGTCCCGTTTCCGGCTGCGCCAGCAAAGGTGCTTGCCGTGACTTGCAGGGTGATAGGGATAACCTGCGCGTATAAGCCCTGGAAAGGTCCGGAGGTAATCTGTCCGAAATTGGTTGACAGTGTTCCATCGGCCTTGGTGGCTGCCGTCAAGGTATAGACGGGATAGCTCATGACTCCGCTGTTGGGAGGCGCATCCGCACTCAGGGCCGCAATTTGCGCTGCCGTGGGCGATTGGATGTTCTGAAACATATTAGCGAGGTCCGAAGTCATGTGTTCGATACCACCTTCGGCAGCATGGAAGGCCAAATTGTTCTGTACATCCTGGCCACCCACCTTGCCTTCGGTGTTCACCATCATGAGCAGACCAATCGCAACCCCAGACATAATCAACATCAGCATCAGGGATGCAATCAGAGTGAATCCTCGTGAATCAAGTTTCGTGCCATGCATCGGGTTGCTCCTCTTTGCCATACAGCCTTGCTTGGTTCCTCTGGTCAATTTCTCTACCGTCACGTTCTTACTGGAGGACATAGCGGTTCTGATAGCTCAGGTTTCGTGCGCTGATTGAAGTCTGCGTGTCGAAAGTCTGATAGCCATTGGTGATCATGAGACTGCTCTTAGCGCCAGAAACCTGGCTGCGCGTAGTTAAATGGACAAGATTAATTTTGCGAATCAGGTTGAAGGAGGTTCCGGTAGAGTACCCGCCATCGCCGATGGCATTGAGCAGGGTGCCGTTCGCGTTATAAGTGTCGTAGGTGAACTGCAGATTCACTACGCTCTCTTGAACCGGTACCGGGGATTGTCCATTAACCTGCCGCATCAGCGTTGGAGTGCCCACACCAACGGCGAGCGGATCGGGCATCATCCATAGGTAGTAGCTAATGGCAAAAATTCGGGTTGCTGTAGCGGTCGCGGGGCAGGCCGTAGCAGGCGCGGGCCCGCATGCCAACTGCGCCAAGTCGCCGGAAGCAGCAGCGGGCTGGTTCATGTTTAGTGGATCTCCGCCGGCGAAAGCGATGGTGTAGTTTCCGGCTCCGTTGGCGGTGACATTGGTTACTTCGCCTACTGCCGTCGCGGAGCTTCCGCCAACTATGCTTTGCATTATCACCAAGTCGCCCGGGGTTAAGCCCACGGCCGGAGCATTGACTGCCTGAGGCGCCAATAAGGGCGGAGTTAGAATGCATGATGCTGGCAGTGGATTGGGGGGCAACTGCACGGTTACCGCAGTCGCGGTCATCTTCTGAATCGTATAGCAAGGCAGTGCGAACACCACGTCGGTATAAACCACCGTGATCACATCGCTAGGATTGGGGCTGCCTGGCACCACGATCCCCATGCGGTAGCCGGGAATCAGTCCATAAAGAGTTGGAACGCATGGCGGTGTGATCGCTGACGAGCAGGGATAGGCAATGCCGTTTCCGGGTATGCAGTTATTCTTGGCGGCGCAGCTGGGAGCGAAACCGTAGATGGGTTTCCCCGCCTGCGAAGGCAAGCCCGATCCCGGTCGCGGAAGGCAATCCGGCTCCCGCCAAGCTCAGATCTTTGAACAGAAGGTCCGAGGTCGCTCGCAGATCTTGCTGCATCTCAGCCCGCTGCGAAACCACGAATGTGGCGTTCATCCCCTGAGTGAACAACTTTACCGCCGCCCCCACCACAATGGTGCCTACGGCAAGCGCGACCAATAGTTCAATCAAGCTGAAACCGCCACTCGAATTTTCGGATGTGCGAGCCATAGTCTCCTCGTTTACCGGAACGGCGAAATGAATGTGCTCAAGACGTATTGTTTCGGAATCTTGAGCTGGGGAGTGGTGTATTGAATCGTGATATTGACTTGGCGCAGCGTGGTGAGGGTGACCCCGCCCTGTACTATCGGCGAAATCTGTATCTGGCGCGTAAAATTGGTAAGTGGCAAGCACGTGTCGGGTCCGGCGCCAGGACAGTTATTGGCGAAGATTCCATTCGGACCGGGCAACTCTAGAGTTTGAGGGCCAGCGGCCGCGTCATCCGCAGTACCAATGATCCCGTCGATGCCGGCGTTATTAATCGGCTGGAACCCCGGAATGAAGATGCCGCCCGATCCAGTGTTGTTAATCTGAGCCCAGGTTATGTTCGCGGTTTCGCGCGCGGTCAGGATGCCTTCCATGGCTTCATTGGCCAACTGCTTCGCAGTGTTGTTCTCCTGCGAACCTTGCGTGGACGCCATCGCTATGCCGAAAACCCCCAGCAAACTCAGCAGTCCGATCGTCAGAATGGCCATCGAAATCATGACCTCGATCAGACTGAAGCCTCGCTGCGTTCGTTTAATATGCGGATTGAAAGCTATGTCGCGTTCAGCTTTCATTGTTGCCTCCAGTAGTAACTAGACGTCGGGGCTGCGGCCCACTGGAGCCGCCAGGCTCGCAAACGTCCGGTGGCTCCCCACAAAGTGATAGCCTTCGAACTTTTGAAATATCCGGCGTTTCCCAACAGAGCCAGATAGACCACCCCATTGTTGACGTTCCCAATTATGTCTTCGGCAGAGCCGTCAGGATAGAAATAGATCACGTTCTTTACACCGCCTGCTACGCCTTGATCGAAATCGATGGCAGTTCCGCCTATACCAAAGCCATCCGGCGTCGTGGGAAACGCAGCCGGGGATATCGGGATGCCGGCCAGCGCGACAAAAGCAACATCGGTGGGAAGAAAGTAAGTGTTAGTCACGGTTCCGGTCGATCCCTGGGTAATCGTGATCGAGTTCGGCACAGCGGCATTGTTAAAGGTGACGAAATAAATCTGCCGTTGCGCCACCGAGGTGTCGCGGGCCTGGCGCAGCGCCATCAAAGTCTGATTGAATCCCTCGGTCAGATCGTTCTGCAGTAGGGAGGGCCGAATCGTCATTACGGAAAAGGCGATCACGACCAGGATGAGGGCCACCACGATCATCATTTCGATCAGCGAGAATCCGCGCATTTTGCGTGACAACATGAGCCCTTTCTTTCTCTGGGGAGTTCTGCCGAGGTCCGTATTAAGACACAAGCTTCGCGTGACCTGTTTGTTATCTGCCATCTCGGGGTTGAGCCTGGCATCCTTCATCGCGCGTTACGCCGAAGGAGGCGGTTCCGTCGTCGGAAACGTCGCTGGCTAACCCGCATGCAGCTTCATCGTAAGGAGGGGAGCAAGGAGCGTCAAAGTACTAAAGGGCGGGGCGGCAGTGCTGGACCTACGTAACGTAATTTGACCTGATAACTCCGGTAACTTTGGCAACGCAGCGTACTTCGGGGAAGAAGGCCTTTGGCTATGCGCCGCGCGCGTTCGCCGCTAACTTCCTGCCTCCCTTATTGCTTGCAGTGCGGCTGGTAGGTACATAAGAACAGGAACGAACATCGTAGTGTTGCGCCAGACAAGTTCCGCATAGATGAAGCTGATGAACCTTGCATTGAACCACTGGAGCCTCAGTTCCGCATAAATCGCAACCCCCGCGAAGTCTTTGATTCGCGGTCGCCGGCTCCTTCCGCGGTTCTCCTGAGGCAATGGCAAATTGCAGCACGCGCGCTTTGGCGTAGATCCCTGCGGCCACGATTAAAGCGCCCAACGAGAACTGGCACGCCCCGATCTCCAACATATCCTGCTCAGGATGTGCGCCAAACGCACCAGGCAGGAAACAGAGACCAATAAACATCATCAGTACGCCGGCGCCAATAATCCAGCTAGCTGTTTTCGCGGACATGGATTCAATCCTTCAGGGGGACGACCAAACAGTGCTCACGAACCGTGAGTAACCTGTTCAGGGTTACAAGCGAACATAGCGGTTTACCCGTGCAGATTCCAGATGACCAAAGTCACGGCGGCTGATTTGCCATGACTCAGGTAACTTGTTGGTCGTTCCGGCGCAAATTTAAGATGGCCGTGACCATGACGCTCACGTCGCTACTGGTGTGCTCGGACGTGCCCACCATCCAAGTGCTACGCCGAATGCTGGAAGATTTGGGGATTAAGGTGGAATCCTGCGGCGACCTATCCGTAGCGGCGGAGCGGATCGAGGAGCGGCATTACGATGCTCTGCTAGTTGATTGTGAGAGCAGGCCAGCTGCGGCCGAACTGATCGCGCAGGCACGAAATTCGGAGGCTAACAAATCGTCGGTGGCAATCGCGATTGTTGGACCGAACGACACCTCCGGTGAGATTTCCGGGCACCGCCCGAACTTCGTCCTTTACAAACCCATCTCGCGTGAGCGGGCAGCCAACAGTATGCACGCAGCCTGCGATCTGATGCATTATGAAAGGCGAATCCGGCCGCGCGTGCCGGTGCAGGCAAGTACTTCCATCACCTACGCCGATAAAGAAGACGTCCCCGCGGCCCTGGTGAATCTCAGCGATGATGGCATTTCCATCCTCTCTAAGAACAAACTGCCGCCTTACTCAAAAGTTTATTTTCATTTCGTACTGCCGGGAAATACCTCTCCGGTTCGCCTTTCCGGTGAAGTCATGTGGCAGGATCCTTCCGGGCGGGTCGGAATCCGTTTTGCCCAGGTGCCGAAGACATCGCGCCGGCTGATGAACGAGTGGTTGCAAGCACAACTTGCCGCGTCTGCCGTCGCTGCAGGTTCAGGATCACAGGCTACAAAAACTGATGACGACCCCACCCTGAGGCTGAGCGCTGGCTTGGGCATGTTGTCGGTGACCGCGGCCGATCGCCGCAACATTGTTAGGCATCCATGTTGCCTGGGAGTGGAACTTTACCGAACGAATAGCAGCGTCGCAACCCGCTGCACTTTGACCGATATCAGTTCTGGCGGCTGCTACATCAAGAGCGCTGAGACGTTTCCCAGCGGGACAGAACTGCAATTGGTAGTGCGGACGGACGACATTAAATTGCGAATCGAGGGAACAGTACAAAGTATGCATCCGGGCTTTGGCATGGGCGTACAGTTCACTCTCGGGACCGAAGAACACAAGCAGCAAGTGCAGCAATTGATCGAATGCGTTCAATCGGAAAGCCAAAGCTCTGAATCCAGCTGAGTGCTCCAACTTCCAACTTGGGAACGATGCTTCTCTTAGTTGTCATTTCGGCCAGCCATTACTTAGGTCATCTTGGGCTGGCTGAGCTTTAGGTTCATCATAGAAACTGATCCCTGGGGAACCCTTGAATGAATATTGATGATTTACTTCGCATCGCCATGGAGCGGCGCGCTTCCGACTTACATCTCAAAGTTGGCAATTATCCTCATTTACGAATCGATGGCGAACTCACGCCACTGACGGACCAGCCGCGCATCAGCGCTGAGGATATGCTCACCATGGCATTCAGCATGATGTCGGCGAGACAGAAACAAAAATTCAAAGAGAGCACGGAAATTGATATGGCGTACGGCGTGGCTGGACTCGGCCGCTTCCGCGTCAACGTCTTTCAGCAGCGAGGCAATGTGGGATTGGTGCTGCGCGTGATTCCTACCAAAATTCGCGCTCTGGACGAACTGTACCTGCCCAAAATTGTGGAGCAGGTTTGCGACATGCCGCGTGGCCTGATCCTCGTAACTGGAGTTACTGGCTCGGGCAAATCAACCACGCTGGCAGCGATGGTGGACCGCATAAACTCTACCCGCGCTGAACACATAATCACGATTGAAGACCCAATCGAATTCCTGCATCGCGACAAGAAGGGCTATGTAAACCAGCGCGAAATCGAGGTGGACACACCAACCTTCTCGGCAGCGTTGCGGGCTTCGTTGCGTCAGGATCCGGATGTCATCCTGGTCGGCGAAATGCGCGACGTGGAAACCATCGGCACTGCATTACACGCCGCTGAAACCGGCCACATGGTGTTCTCCACGTTGCACACTCTGGATGCCGTCGAAACCATCAACCGAATCATTGCGGTGTTTCCGCCGCCCGAACAGAAACAGATTCGCCTGCAGCTCGCTGCAGTTCTGCGCGCTGTAATCAGCCAGCGCCTGGTCAGGCGTTGCGACGGTGACGGCCGCGTTCCCGCCGTCGAGGTCATGATCAACACGGCTTACATTCGGGAATGTATTCTGGTGCCGGAAAAGACTCGTGCGGTTCGTGACGCCATTTCAGCCGGAACTTCGCAGTATGGCATGCAAACCTTCGATCAATCGTTGTGGGATTTGTTCCAGGCAGGGCTCATCAACTACGAAACTGCGTTGGAGAGCGCTTCCAATGCCGATGACTTCAAATTGCGCATGCAGGGTATCTCTTCGACCAGCGATATCTCCAAAAATGCCATGCAGCAGAGTGGCTACGGAGGCCGCTGATTCTATCCTCCTGAAATATTCAGGGCGCGCCCGGACGCGCCCTTTTTTATTCTCGGAGGCGGGCCAGAGCTGAATCGATATTCAAACCGACTGACAGCTCCGGCCCCAGTGAAGAACAAAGTCAGCAAACCGCCGCGTATTTCAAGTGATGACATTCCGGAGCGGCAAGAACAAAGAGCGCGTGCTCAAACGTCGAAATCTCGAATACGTGATCGAGTCCCGTACGGGTCAACACCTCGTTAACAAAGTGCGAAGGATTTACGAGTTTGAGTTGAACGTTACGGTTGTGAGCCCACTGCAGCAGAGAAAGCAGTGCCGTCAAACCGCCCGCGTCCAGCATTTCCACGTCCGATAGATCGATCACTATAATGCGAATGTCCTTCGCCGAGAAGACCGCGTTCCGCAGCGTGAAAACTTCGGTTCCGCGCACGATTCGCCCCGCGCATCTCACCACTGCGACATCGCCCGTTTTTTCTACATTGATGTTCAGCATGACTGACTTCCTCTCTTGTTCTTATTACGGAAATAGACGCCGTAAAGTTCCCAATGTCACCACAGCGCTGGTAAAAAGTTGTAACGTAGTGTGATGCACCTTCGTCGCCAAATCCAGACGAGGTAACGTATTAAGGCCATGGCTTTTGCGCGTCCGAGAAAGACTGAATCCGAAAATGAACTTTACGAATATGCAGTCGGTGCGCTTGGCCGACGTGCACGCTCGGTTGCTGAACTGAAACGACTGCTGCGGCCGCGTGTCGATGCAGAAACGGAATACGGGCGAACGCTGATGGAACTCGTCATCCGCCGCCTTAAAGATCGGGGCTATTTGAATGATGCACAGTATGCGGCTGCGTATTCTTCCTTCCGCCGCGATAATGAAAAATTTGGCCGGCGGCGTGTGATCACGGATCTGAAGGTGAAAGGTGTCCATAGCGAAGTCATCGATAAAGCAGTGGACGCAGTTTATGACGAAGTCAGCGATGAGACTCAGGCGCGCGCATATCTGAAGCGAAAGCGTCTAGTAAAGCCCAAAGATCAAAAGCAAGCGGCCAGGATTTTTCGCCAACTCGTGCGAGCAGGGTTTGCCTCGAAGACGATATTCGCCATACTCAAGAAGTGGGACGTAGACGATGAGACGCTCACCGTACTCGAAGGGGAGTTGGAATGAGAGTCAATCGTTCTGATTCGACATTTCCACGCACTGTGTGAGAGAAACCTCGTTGCGTTTGGGCCCGAGATGGTAGATACTTCCCGAACCGCTAAATCCTACACCACGGAGGCCATATGAAATTCAAGCTGGCAACAATTCTTGCCGCACTGTTATTAGGAGCGACATCGTTCGTCTTTAGTCAGGATGTCGCCACAGACGCCGACAAGACGGCAAAAGATGCTGGTCACGACACCAAGGTGGCGGCCCAGAAAACCGGACACGCCACGGAAAAGGCTGCAGACAAAACTGGAGACGCGACCAAGACTGCGGCGACGAAGACGGGACACGCAGCGAAGACTGGCGCAGCAGACACGCGTGAAGGAGCGGATAAGGCTGGCAGCAAAACCGCCCATGCCACCAGGACCGTCGGTCACGACACTAAGGTAGCGGCAAAGAAGACTGGACACGCAACCGAAAAGGCTGCGGACAAAACTGGACACGCAGTGAAGACTGGTGCGAAGGACACCGGTAAAGGGGTTGAAAAAGCGGCGGATAAAACCGCTGACGCTGTGAAGTAATCGACAGACTCAATTCACACGAATCTGAGGGAGCCAATGGTCCAAAGTACAGGACTGGAGGCTCCCGAATTGTTTCTACGGAGATTCTGCGAACCTGCTCTGCCTGACCTGAAGTTCTTCCAGAATCATGGGGCCCAATTGCGAGACGGTGCCCGCTCCGAGTGTGAGAATCATGTCTCTATCCTGCGCGACAGCGGCGACCGCTGTCACCGCTTCGGCGAAGGACGCGGCGTAGTGAACGTCGTGATTTCCAGCATCATGAATGTGCTGGGCCAAAGCCTCGGCAGTTATTCCCTCGATTGGCGTTTCATTCGCGCTATAAATGTCGAGAATAAACAAACTGTCGGCATCGTCGAACGCATGCACGAACTCATTCATGAGCGACTGCGTGCGGGTATAACGATGCGGCTGGAAGACGACGTGAATTTTGCGAAAACCGCATTGCCGCGCAGCTGCAAGGGTGGCGCGAACCTCCGTCGGGTGATGCCCGTAATCGTCGATCACGCTGATCCCGTCAATCGTACCTCGCAACTGGAAGCGACGATCCACGCCACCGAAGTTCTCAAGGGCTGTGCGGATTTGCTCGACGCTGATGTCAAGACCGACGCCAACTGCAATCGCCGCTGTGGCATTCAGCACGTTGTGCACGCCGGGCACGTGCAGCCGAAACTCGCCTAAAGTTTGTCGCTGGAAAGTTACTTCGAAACGGCTGGTCGGCCGGTATTCTCCAGGGTTAAGCACGCACTCGACTGGCTTGATGTGAAAGTCAGAGCCGCGGCGCGTACCGTAAGTCACCGTTCGACGCTGAATTTGCGGAAGCATCCGGCGCAAGAGTGGATCGTCATTGCAAACCACCACCATCCCGTAAAAAGGAACACGATCCATGAAGTCCAGAAAAGCGCGCTTGACGTTGCGCATGTTGCGATAGCAGTCCATGTGCTCGCGATCGATATTTGTGACCACGGCAAGAATGGGGGAGAGCTTGAGAAACGAACGGTCGCTCTCATCGGCCTCGGCCACAAGGTATTGCGATTTGCCAAGACGGGCGTTTGATCCCATGGCGTCGACTCTGCCGCCAACGACTACTGTGGGATCAAGTCCTCCGCCTGCTAATACGGCTGCGACCATCGAGGTAGTCGTAGTCTTGCCGTGCATTCCGGCAATGGCAATGCCATATTTAAGGCGCATCAGTTCGGCGAGCATTTCGGCGCGCTGGATGACGGGAATATGGAGCGTGTGCGCCTGGGAGATTTCCGCATTGTCGGTTGCAATTGCGGAACTCGCGACAACCACATCGGCGCCAGTGATATTTTCGGCACGGTGTCCCTCGAATACCGCAGCGCCGAGGCTGGCTAAACGCAGTGTGACCGGCGAGGCCTTGAGATCGGAGCCGGAAACTTTGTATCCAAGATTCAACAGGACCTCGGCGATACCGCTCATGCCGATGCCGCCGATCCCCACAAAATGAATTCGCTGAATTTTGGCAAACATTTAAGTGAACTTCATCGTCACAGATTGCACAGATGAACGCGGAGCTGACAAAAGACTAATCCGTGAAGATCCTTGCGAATCTGTGGCTAGCTCTTCGTTCCTGCAAGGCGCGCCGCCATGGCCGCGATATCGCGGGCTGCATTTGGATGCGATAGCTCGCGCGCAGCGTCGCCCATTTGTTCCAGTCGCGACGGATCGCTGAATAGCGAACCAACTGCTTCAACAAGGCTTTCGCGAGTTAGATTCGATTCCCCGAGCATGATTGCCGCGCCTGCGCGTTGCAATGCTTCTGCATTGCGTTTTTGGTGATCGTCGGCGGCATGCGGAAACGGCACAAAAATTGCCGGCTTCCCCGCCGCCGTCACCTCAGCCACGGTACTTGCGCCGGAGCGGCAAATGAGCAAACTGGCCCGGGCAAACAATCCCGGCATATCGTCGATAAACCGATGTACTTCGACAGAATCACCCAAATTCGCGTAGGCCGATTGAGCGTCATTATAGTCGCGTTCGCCGGTTTGATGGACGATGTGAATTCCAGGAATGCGGGTGCGCAACTGCGCTACAGAGTCCATGACTACCTTGTTGATAGCGTGTGCACCCTGGCTTCCGCCAAAGATGAGCAGGGTGGGCCTCACGTCTGCCGAGTTTTTGGTGGCAGTCTGGAAAAAAGCTTCACGCACGGGGACGCCCGTAACTTCGCAGCGGCGAAAATAGCGTCCAGTTTCGGCGAAGTGGACCGCAGCTCCCGAAACCAGGGGCGCGACCAGTCGATTGGCAAATCCGGGAACAAAGTTAGGCTCAAATACCAGCGTAGGAATTCGGCGCAGCACCGCTGCCAGCATGGCCGGACCGGACGCATACCCGCCGACGCCGATCACAATGTCGGGCCGAAACTCCGCAAGTATGCGGTGCGCGTGCCACACAGCTCTTGGCAAGTCGAACGCTGTTTTCATCCGTGTGGCCACGCTGACATTCTTCAGCGCACCAACCCGGACGAGCCGCAGAGGAAATCCGGCAGCTGGCACTAACCGGTTCTCAATTCCACGGGCGGTGCCGATGAACAGCACTTCGGCGGAATAATCTTTCTGAAGTTGCTGAGCGATGGCCAGCGCGGGAATAACGTGTCCGCCGGTTCCGCCGCCCGCTAATATGGCCCGCATGCAGTGACTATAAACTGGAACGTTGAGCGTGAACGATACGAGAAGTTAACCTTTTAGCTGCATGGCGCGATTGAAGGAAATATTCCCGCATCTTGCCGGGCTTGGCTCGGCCGGACGGCTGTGGGCGGTTGTCCCCACGTAGTCCCATCAGCTATTCCGCTTGCTTGGAGATGTTCAGCAGAACGCCAATACAGGCCAATGTGACCATCAGAGAAGATCCGCCGTAGGAAACCAGAGGCAGCGGTATGCCTTTGGTGGGCATCATCCCAAGAACCACGCTGATATTTATGAAAGCCTGCACTACGATCATGCTGGTTATGCCCACCGCGAGAAAGCGCCCGAACATGTCTTCGGTTCGCAGGGCAGTGCGAATGCCCCGCCACAGGAAAACCGCGAAAAGCAACACGACTATCAGCGCGCCTACCAATCCGACTTCCTCCGCTGTGACCGCAAAAATGAAGTCAGTGTGAGGCTCGGGCAAATAGAAAAGTTTCTGTTTACCCTCCATCAGGCCGACACCGGTAATTCCGCCGGTGCTTACTGCGATCAACGATTGAATGATGTGAAAGCCGCGGCCCTGCGGATCGGAGTATGGATCGAGAAACGCGAGAATACGGTCGCGCCTATAGGCCACATGGAAAATCAGGAAATACAGCGGCAGCAGCGAAGCGGCAAATGCGTAGCCGAGGACGCGCAAGTCGAGCCCCGCGACAAACAGAACACAGCCGGTGATGGCGGCACAGGCTATCGCGGTGCCAAGGTCGGGCTGGAACACGATGAGGGCGATGAACAGCAATGTCGGTACAACCGCAGGCAAAATCGTGTTCCGCAAATCTTTCATAGATTTTGTGCGGGTTTCAAGAAAGAATGCCAGAAACAGAATGAGAGCAGGCTTCGCCATTTCCGACGGCTGTAAGGAAAACGGTCCCCAATGAAACCAGCGATGCGTATGGTGTGCACGATCGAGGAAGAAAACCGAGATCAGCATCAGCGTAGTGAAGCCGAGCAAGGAAAAGACCACCGCAGGATGTTTGTAGCGGCGGTAATCAATTTTCGTCGCCACCACCATGGCTAAGATTCCGGCGGTCGCCCAGCCCAATTGCCGTAGCAGAAAGAAATACCCGGATCCATAGCGTTCTTTTGCCATCACCGCCGACGCGCTGAAGACCATGACCAGCCCTATGAAAATTAGGAGCAGGGTGATTGTAAAAAGCCAGCTATCGACAGCGACGCGCTTTGCCATGGAGAGGATTTCATTTCATCACGGAGACAAGCTGACACGGAGACTTTTCGGAGATGATTTTAGGAGGAATTTAACTCTCTTGGTTCGCCTGAGCCGCCAAACTACCTACCACTTGTTTGAACACCTTTCCGCGATGTTCGTAGTTGCGGAATTGGTCGAAGCTGGCACAGGCGGGAGCAAGCAAAACAATATCCCCTGGCATGGCAACTTCGGCGGCGTGTCTGATCGCAGTTTCCAAAGTTTCGGAGTGATCGATTTCGGGACCGCCATTCTTCGAAGAAACAATTTGTGACTCGATCTTGGCCGCCGCTGCCCCGATGGTGTAGACGCGCTTCACACGTTCCTGTAACAGGTCGTTCAAAACGCTGTAGTCGCTTCCTTTATCCTTCCCGCCGAGTATAAGGTGAATGTTTGCTGGAAAAGACTCTATCGCCTTGATGGTGGCATCGACGTTAGTCGCCTTGGAATCATTGTAATAGTCCACGCCACGAATCGTAGCCACGTGTTCCAACCGATGTTCTACCGCCTTAAAATTGCGAACCGAGGTGCGGATGCGGTCAGGTTCGCAACCGAGCAGCGCGCCCACGCAGACTGCGGCCAGAACATTTTCCACGTTGTGCGCGCCCTTCAAGGAAATTTCCGACACCTGCATGATCTCGCGCTGGCCATTGTGATCGCGAAAGAAGATTCGTCCTTCGCGCACAAACGCGCCTTGCTTCACTTCGGCGGTCCTGCTGAACCAGAAGACTTGTGCGCGTGTACGAGTTGCCAATTCGACGCAGGTCCGGTCGTCAGCGTTAAGCACGGTAAAATCTCCTGCTCGTTGATTTTCGAAGATGCGAGCCTTGGCATCCGCGTAAGCAGCGAAGGTGCGATGCCTGTCAAGATGGTCAGGGGTTACGTTGAGAACTACCGCAACCTGAGGCCTAAAAGTCTGAATGGTTTCCAGCTGGAAACTTGAAACTTCCAACACGGCAATCGTGTCGGCAGTGGCTGCTTCTACCAGCGAGATGGCGGGTGTACCAATGTTGCCGCCAACTGCAGCACGATGTCCGGCTGCGGCCACAATTTCGCCAGCCAAAGTCGTGGTCGTGGTCTTGCCATTGGAGCCGGTAATGGCCACGATGCGCCCGGGAAAAAACTGAGCTGCGAGTTCGATTTCGCCAATAACGTTTTCGCCGAGGGCTCGCGCCTGAACCAGAGGAGGCGAATCGGTCGGTACACCCGGGCTGACCACGATCAAATCCTGTCCGCCAAATGTGCGCTCGCCGTGTCCTCCGGTCTCGACTGCAATGCCATTATCGAGCAGCACCGGAATCTGATCCTTCAATTGGTCTTGCGGCTTGCTATCAGAAACCGTGACCCGCGCGCCTTTCGCCTTTAGGAAAAGCGCCGAGGCCACGCCTGATTTACCCAGGCCGACCACCAGCACGCGTTTGTTGTTCACATCCACGAGGTTCTATTTCACCACAGAGCCACAGAGTCAGAGAGAAGACGAGAAGAAAAGTCTAAATTTCCCGGTGGCACGCTGAGCCGGGAACCTTTTGCTTTTTCTGTGACTCTGTGTCTCTGTGGTAAAGGCTTATCTTAATTTCAGCGTCGTCAGTGCGAATAGTGCGAACACCAGCGACGCTATCCAGAAACGCACAATGATTTTCGACTCCGACCAGCCCAGTAATTCAAAGTGATGATGAATGGGCGCCATCTTGAAGATACGCTTCTTGCGAAGTTTGTAGGATGCGACTTGCAGGATCACCGAAATGGCCTCGATGACGAACACGCCGCCGATGAAAGGCAGCAGCAGTTCCTGCTTGATCATCACCGCGACCGTTCCAATTGCGCCTCCGAGAGCGAGCGAACCTACGTCTCCCATAAAAACTTCCGCGGGATGGGCGTTGTACCAAAGAAACCCAATGGCCGCGCCCACCATGGCGCCGCAAAAAATTGTCAACTCGCCGACCTGCGGCATGCGCTCGAGTTCGAGGTACGACGCAAAGGTAGCGTGGCCGCTGACATAGGTGAGCACGGCCAGCGCTCCGGCGGCGATGACGGTGCAGCCGATAGCCAGGCCATCCAAGCCATCAGTAAGGTTCACCGCGTTGCTGGATCCGACAATTACCAGCGCCACGAAGGCGATAAATGGCAGAAACGCCAGAGGCCACAGATGCGGATAGCGTTCCAGGCTTCCGATGACGAGGTCGGGCCGAAATTGTTTTACGAAAGGCACCAGCAGCTTGGTCGAATAGAGACCGCGCGTCTGCATGGCTATGAGGGCGACCGCGACTAGAACGCTGGCGGCAATTTGAAATCCTATTTTTGCTTTGCCGGTCAGACCCAAATTCCGCCGATTGACAACTTTAATGTAGTCGTCACTGAATCCGATCGCGGCAAAGGCTGAGGTGGCAAGCACGGCAATCCAGACAAAGCGGTTGCTCAAGTCGGCCCACAAGAGCGTTGGGATCACAATGGAGATCGCTATCAGCAAGCCGCCCATTGTCGGGGTGCCGGCTTTTTTCTGGTGAGCTTTGGGGCCCTCCTCGCGAATGTATTGTCCGATCTGAAATTCGCGTAGACGATTGATTACGAGCGGACCGACGATGAGTCCAGTAAACAGTGCGGTCAGGCTGGCAAACGCAGTACGAAAGGTCAAATAGCGGAAAATACGAAACGGCGGGAAATAGTGAAATAGCTTTTCGTACAACAGCCAGTAAAGCAATCAGCCTCCGTTTCGTCTTTGGTCGTTGCCGTTAGTCGCTGGCAGAATTGCGACTAATGACGGGCGACTGATGACTGTTGCGACTGCCACTTATCGAGCGCCTTCTCCAGTTTCACCCCGCGCGACCCCTTAAGCAATACCACGTCTCCGTCGCGGGTTTCGCGAGACAGCCATTCGCCGGCTTCTTCCGGCGTGGCAACGTAGAGCGCGGGCGTTCCAGCTTGCTGCGCAGCTTCAACCATCTGCTCAGCTTGACCTTGCACTCCCAAGAGGAAGTCAATCTTTTTGCTGCCAATATGGCGTCCCGCCTGGCGATGAAGCTCTTCTCCCGCTGGACCGAGTTCGAGCATTGCACCCGCGACTACAATCCTCCGTTTTGCCGGCATCGCTGCCAATGCTTCGACCATGGCCTCGAGCGCTTTCGGATTGCAATTGTAGCAATCGTTGATGATGGTGATGTTACCCAGTTTGACGACCTGTCCACGTTTGTCGGATGGAACGAGAGTGGCCAGCGCGGAAATGGCCTCGGAAGGCGTCATCCCTCGCTCCAGCCCTACCGCAACCGCAGCGAGCGCGTTGTAAATGTTGTGTGCGCCCACGAGGTTCAGAACCGCTTTTTCACGGCAACCCCCAACCACGAGGTCGAACGCGGATCCCTCCGACCCTCGCGATTGAATGTTTTCAGCCCGGACATCTGCTGTCGCCCGCAAGCCATAGAAAACTATCTTTCCTTTGAAATCACGGCCGAATTGCGATACATATTCGTCGTCGGCATTCAGCACCGCGGTTCCGCTCGCGGGCAGGGATTCGATCAGTTCGTACTTGGCGCGTGCGATCCCGCTACTGAATCGAAAAACTCCAAGTGTACGGGCGCCACATTCGTCACCACGCCAATTTCAGGCTGTGCGATTTTCGCAAGTGCAGCAATTTCGCCTGCGTGAGACATGCCCATTTCGATGACAGCCAGATCGTGCTCCGGTTCGATTTTGAGCAGCATCAGGGGAAGGCCAAAATGATTATTGAAATTGCCTTCAGATTTCAGCACGCGAAAGCGAGCTGAAAGCACGTGCGCGATAGCTTCTTTGGTCGTGGTTTTTCCCGTCGACCCGGTCACCCCAATCAAGGGTTTCCCCCATAACCGCCGAACCGCGCTCGCCAGCGTCTGTAAGCTCACCAGCGTGTCTTCGACTGTTATCAGGCCCGACTTGGAAGCGTAGCGACCCAATTGGTCGTTGCGGATGACAGCAGCAGCCGCGCCTTTTTCCAGCGCTTGATTTACAAAATCGTGGCCGTCCATTCGCTCGCCCTTGACCGCGAAAAAAAGCTCTCCAGGCTGAATCGTCCGCGAGTCTATGGAATACCCCTGCGCCACTGCCTCGCGGTCGAAGTGACCCGCGGCAGAGATAAATTCGGCGACGCGAGAGAGTGGCAGCTTCATGAGGTCTTTCCAGCGGCTGCATTTGCGGTTTCGCAGTGGTATCCGGCGTCGCGCAGGATGCCGCGTGCTACTTCTACATCGTCGAATGGAATTGATCCTTCGCGCGTAATCTGCACCTTTTCGTGACCCTTGCCCGCGATCAAGACGATGTCGCCCGGCGCGGCTTCACTGATAGCGAGGGCAATCGCCAGTTTCCTGTCTGGCTGCACTATGTATTTGACACCGGAACGCTGCAGGCCGACTGTAGCATCGTTAATAATTGCAATCGGGTCCTCGCTGCGTGGGTTGTCAGAGGTCAGCACGACGAAATCGCTGCCGCGACCGGCTGCCTCACCCATCAGCGGACGCTTGGCGCGATCGCGATCGCCTCCACACCCAAATACGGTGATGACACGCGCTTTTTGCTTTGCCCGTTGGACAAACTCTCGCGCGAGAAGAGTCAAATTGCGTAGTGCATCGTCGGTATGCGCGTAATCCACCACCACGGTGAAGGGCTGCTGGCAATCCACTCGCTCAAAACGTCCTGGGACGCGGGCCAGAGAAGCAATTCCCCTGGCGATTGAATCGGGTTTACAGCCGCGAGCGTAGGCCGCTCCGGACGCCGCGAGAATGTTGTACACGTTAACCCGCCCGATCAGCGGCGAAAAGACGGGAATGATTTCTTCTGGCGTAACCAAGTCAAAACGCGTACCTCGCGGGGTGATGTCGACGTTGTCCGCGTGCAAGTCGCCACTCTTCAAACCGTAAGTCAAAACTTCCGACCCGCGTTTCTTGCTGACTTTCTCCAGCTTCTGGCCGTATTCATCTTCGTGATTGATCACCGCCGCGCGTGGCGGATCGGTCCCGCAGCCTTCGAAAAGGATCTGCTTGGCAGCGAAATATTCCTCCATGTTGTGATGATAGTCGAGGTGATCGCGAGTGAGATTGGTGAAGACAGCGACATCGAATGGAATTCCATAGACACGCTGTTGAGCCAGAGCGTGGGATGAAACCTCCATGACGACTTCCGTCCCGCCATTGCCCAGCGCCTCCGCAAAAAGACGATTCAAATCCAGCGCTTCAGGGGTTGTATGCGGCGCGGATAGAACCTTTCCGGCCACGTGATATTCGATAGTACCAATCAGTGCGCTTTTGCGATTGGCCGCGGAGAGGATCGCTTCCAGCAGAAATGCAGTTGTGCTTTTTCCATTGGTGCCGGTGATTCCCGTAATCGCGAGCCGCTCAGCGGGGCGTTTGTAAAAGTTGGCGCTTAGCCGGGCGAGTGCGCGGCGTCCATGGGGCACTTGCACCCACGCGACTTCTTGGCGCGGCGATTCACTTGCAGAATCGGTGACGACAGCAACAGCTCCCGCCGCGATCGCGTTGTCAATGAATCTGTTGCCATCACTGAATTCGCCTCGCATGGCAATGAATGCATCGCCGGGCTTTACCTGGCGCGAGTCGTATTCGAGTCCGGTGATGCTCGGATTACCGCTCTGGGCGAGGACTTCCGCACCATGCAGGAGCTGAGAGAAATTCATGGAAATTCTAGTGTGAGCTTAGTCTTAACTCAATTTCGTGAGCACAGAGGCAGCATCCTTCCGCCACCCGGACGAGGCGTCCGGGGCTACGTGAGCACTCTTCAGCGGCCGAAAGTTACCTTCACTCTTGCGCCCGTCGCTACATGCGATCCCGCTGTCGGAGACTGCTCGCGTGCTAGTCCGCTGCCCACGGCGTCCAGATCGAGGCCGCTATCCTCGGCTAACTCAATGGCACCGCGCACGCTCTTGCCTGCGAATGACGGCACCACAATTCCGCCCTGCTCTACGTCCAGCACAACCGTGCCGCTCGATGGAGGCCGCTCTGCAACGGTCTCACTTGTTGGCTGAGTACTGTTTGGATGCTCATCCTGTCCGGTAGAAGGCGCAACAGTTTCGCGCTGCCGGAGCGCGGCTGCAACTACAGCGCCAGAAGTTGATTCCGGTTTCGTGCCGATAGGAGTCCTTGTTGCAGCAGGGGCCGGGTTCGACGTCGAAGCATCCGCGACATCGAGCGGCTCGCCCAGATGATCAGGCGAACCTTCTGCGAGTTCCTGCGCCTTCGTCTGATTTGAAGCCAGCAACAGTTGCCGGCTCTTGGGCAGTTCGACATCATGCGGCGTGTGCAAATATTCCAATACCTGTTGCGCCACTCGCTGAAACACCGGTGCCGAAACTTGTCCGCCTTGATGCAGGCCGACAGCGGAATCGAGAATCACCGCGACCACAATTGCCGGATTATTCAACGGCGCGAACCCGGCAAATGACGCTACGTATTTGGTCTTCGAATAGGCGTGGGTGCCTGGATCCACTTTCTGGGCAGTGCCAGTTTTTCCCGCGGATGAGTAACCTTCGAGGACTGCCTTTTTCCCCGTGCCTTCGAGCACGACCTTCTGCATCATCTGCTTCATCTGCGCGGCAGTCAGGGGAGAAATCACCCGCCGTCCGTCGGCAGGATGAAACGCGATTGTCTGCGGCGTGGGCTGCGGATCGGTGGTCGCCGCAACGATGCGCGGGGGAACCGCGACACCGTCGTTCGCAATCGTTGAAACCAGAGTCGAAAGCTGCAGTGGTGTAATGCCGATTTCCTGACCCATGGAAATTGCGCCAATCGAAACTTTCGACCAGCGGTTCACAGGCTTAGTTAATCCGCGTGTTTCCCCCGGCAATTCGATTCCTGTTTGCTGGCCAAATCCAAAGGCTCGAATGTATTTGTAGAATCTGTCTTCGCCGAGGCGAAGGGCGATCTTTATTGCGCCCACGTCGCTTGACTCGGCCAAAATACCCCAGACTGGAAGCAATCCGTGCGGGCGGCTGTCGCGAATGCGCATACCGTTGATAACTATCGATCCCATCTGGCAATCGAAGACCTCGTCAGGACGAGTTAATTTTTCTTCGAGCGCCGCCGAAATGGTCACAACTTTGAACGTGGATCCCGGCTCATACACGTCACTGACGGCGTGGTTTTTGAGCCGTTCGGGCGTAATGGCGCGAGTGAGGTTCGGGTTAAACGTGGGCTGATTCGCCAGCGCCAGAACTTCTCCGGTGTGCGGATTCTCTACAATTACCGTTCCGCTGATGGCGTGGGTTTGCTGCATGGCCGCCGCCAGTTCGCGTTCGGCAATGTATTGAATTTGCTCATCGACTGTCAGGACGACATTCTCGCCCGGTTCCGGCTGCTTCTCTACGCTGGCGAACCATTTGCGATGAGCATCCACCGAGATCAACATGCGTCCTGGGTTGCCGCGTAGTTTGTCGTCGTACTGGCGCTCGATCCCGCTCAGGCCTTCGTCATCCATGCCGACGTAGCCCAGCACCTGCGCGGCTAATTCTCGCTTGGGATAAAACCGACGCGATTCTTTCTGAAAGTAAATTCCACGTAGATTGAGGGCACGAATGCGATTGGCGATCTCGCCGTCCGCCTTGCGCGCAACCCAGCAAAATGTTCTCGCGGCCTTGCACTTCGCCAGCGTTTCACGAGGATC
The DNA here is from genome assembly GCA_963716405.1 of uncultured Acidobacteriota bacterium. Taxonomy (GTDB): domain Bacteria; phylum Acidobacteriota; class Terriglobia; order Terriglobales; family Acidobacteriaceae; genus JABDBE01. The sequence continues at coordinate 562,662 of CAVQTI010000004.1, forward strand.
AGTTTTCGTGATTTTGGAAATCAGGGAAATCGTTCCAGCGAGATCAGGAATTTCTGTTGGGACAGCGAAAGCGGAGTCCACCGAAATCGACATCGCCAGTTCGCGTCCGGTGCGGTCGTAGATAATTCCCCGCCTGGCGGAGACTTCTTCCGTGCGCTCGCGCTCGTGGATTGCCCGCTTCTCGAAACTGCCGTACCGGAAAATTTGCAGGTAGACGAGACGAAGGCAGATGCCTCCGCACCACAGCACGAGAATTCCGGCCAGGAGGTAGAGTCTGGTATTGGTGCTGTTGCGAGGTATGTTGGCACTCACGAATCCGCCTCTAGACGAACATGGCGGCCCGAAAGCCGCCAGAACTGCGGCCACGGATTGCGCCGATTTTCACGGATTTTCTTACTTCTTTATCATGTAATCCGTGTTCATCCGTGAAATCCGCGGCTGAATTTTCCGCACAATCTTAGGGCAGTGAAACCACTAATACCGATGCACTCGCCATCTCCGGCGTGTTTGCATCCAGAGGAGCCGAATCCATGCGGATTATCTGGCCCGCCTGCGGCGGTTGCATTCCATACTGTCGCGCCAGTCGATCGATGCGATCTGGCGAGCGCAGCGACGCTTCTTCCAGCCGCAGCGTGTGATTCAACTCCGAAAGCCCGTTGCGCTCGTTCTTCAGCGATTCGATTTTGTAGCCGTACTCGATGGCCTTGAAGTGCTGCCACGTATAAGTCATGACGAGCAAAAAAAGGCAGCTTAAGGCCACACCGAACTGTCTCATTTCGCGGCCGCGCCGTGGGTCTTCAATTTTTACCAAGCCGAGAATTGTCAATCGGCTTGGCAAAGTAAATCTCTGGAGTGCCCGTCCAGCATGGTTTACGCCTGCGAGCACGAACTACGCCTTGAGCTGCCACGGCTGCTGCCACCATTTATGCCACCCCGAGTAATTTCGAGTCCGATACTCGATCGCTATTGGTCGGTGTGTACCAATATCCTTGGCTCGTTTCCTGTGAGCCGGCCATCTGGTGAGAGTATTTCTCCGCCCGCTCCACGCTAGAAATCAGATCGTCGATCAGTGTTCCCGTATACATCGCCCGCCTCCGTTTACGCTATCTTTATTCACTTCTCTAACACCTTGTCATCCCGAGTGAAACGAGGGATCTGCATTTTTCCTCGTGCAAGCGATCTGCAGATTCCTCGCTTCGCTCGGAATGACAACTTCTTCTTAAACTCTTTCCGCTGCCCGCAACTTCGCGCTGCGCGCCCGCGGATTGCGATCAACTTCTTCTTCTCCGGCAACGACTGGCTTCTTTGTCAGAAGTCTGTACTGACCCTGCTTCACTCCCTCGCGAAGCGCATCTTTCACGATGCGATCTTCCAGCGAGTGAAAGCTGATCACCACCAGCCGTCCGTCCGGTTTGAGCACCCGCGGGGCTGCATCGAGCAGCGCCCGCAGGTCGTTCAACTCCTGGTTTACGAAGATTCGGATTGCCTGGAAAGTTTTGGTCGCCGGATGAATTCTTCTTTCTGCCTGATTCATTGGCCGGGCCGCGGCTGATACGACATCTGCAAGCTGTGCAGTAGTTCGGATCGGCCGCGACCGGACAATGGCTCTGGCGATTCTCCGCGACCTCCTTTCCTCACCGAATTCGTAAATCAGATTGGCGAGTGTGACCTCGTCGACCTGGTTTACCACTTGATCGGCGGTGAGCTCGGCTTGCGGATTCATTCGCATGTCGAGCGGTCCATCCGCCTGAAAACTAAATCCTCGCGCGGCATCGTTGAGATGCAAACTGCTGACGCCGATGTCCGCCAAAATCCCATCGATGGTCGCTGGACTTTGGTCATAGCCGATTTCGGCAAATGACCGGTGCAGCAAAGTAATCTGCGGCCAATCAGCTTCTTCGCCAACGACCAACGACGAACGACCAACGACCAGTTTTTCCCGCGCGATGTCCAACGCCGCAGGATCTTTATCGAGCCCAATCAAATGACCCGGTGCGCCGAGGCGTTTTGCGATTTCGTAACTGTGGCCGCCCAGGCCAACCGTGGCGTCGATATACGTCCCGCCGCGCTTGATATTTAAAAAGTCGATCGCTTCTTTTAAAAGAACCGGAACATGGCCCATCTTGTTTCCACTGCCATGCCCAACCCCCTGAGGGGTGTCTGTTGAACCCTCGCCCACTAGATGCCCAATTCGTCGAGCGTCTTCTCATCCTCAGGCGTGAACTTGTCTTCCTCGATCTCCCGGCGGTACTGCTCCAGGTTGCGAACTTCCAGGTACGTCAGCTGCCCGGTTACGGCCACTTCGCCCTTGATCTGCGCCGACTCGCGCAGCAACTGCGGCATCAGGAGCCGGCCCTGACCGTCCATCTCTACTTGCTGTCCCCAGTAGTTCGTCCGGTCGAGAAACTTTTTCTTCGTAGGATTGAAAGTGGAGAGCCCTGCCAGTTTCTGCTCTATCCGCTCCCATTCCTCGAAGGGATACACTTGAGCAACCTTCCCGTCGAAGCTCGTGATGTAAAATTGCTGTCCGTACTTCTCGTCGAGCACGCGCTTGAACTCGGCCGGGACCTTGAGCCGTCCCTTTTCGTCGACGCGAGTTGGGTGATTGCCGCGAAACATTTGTTTTGCCCTTTATCGGGCCAGAAAATCTCTTGGCAACTACTGCCGCAAGAACGAGGGAGGTAAAAACGCTGACAATGCCGGTCGATTGCGGTTCGTTAGGGCTATTTTTGGGGGTGTCAGCTTCAAATTCCACTGGCGCCTCTCAGTTTCCAGTCTTGCCCACGACCTCTACTGTTTCGACCACTTTCTACCACTTCTGCCCACATCTTACGCCTAAGGCTTTTGTTGTCAACACAAAATTGAGTGGTTAAAGGCTTACGTTAACCCGCTAATTGGAAAGCGCTATAAATTGTGGCTAACTGATTCGGTGACCACAATTAGGCGCGTTTATAGTATTGATGCCGCGGGACATGTTTCTCCTATTGTTCGCCCTTGACTTTTTCACTCTGCAATGCCATTGCTGTGGAAATGAGGACGGCATTCGATGATCCATCGCATTCAGTTCGAGCAATGGGTGCCGTTCTCGATCGAGAAAGTCTTTTTATTCTTCGCTAATCCGCAGAACCTGCCGTGCATCATGCCGCGGCAAACCGCAACGAAGTTGGAGGCGTTGCGGCTTATACCTCCGGCTGGTTGTAGAGAACAACAAGTGATGACGGTCGACCAACTCGCCGGTGTTGGCTCGGAAATAGTGACCTCGTTTCGTCCTCTTCCTTTTATTCCGTGGCGTGCAGAATGGATCGCGTTAATTACTGAATTCGAATGGAACCACCATTTCGCTGACATCCAGAAAAAAGGACCGTTCAATCGATTTCACCATCGCCATGAGTTTTGTGTGGATTTGCGAGGCGGAGTAAGCGGGACGATCGTTCGCGACCTGATTGAATATGACCCCGGGCTCGGGCTGCTCGGAGATCTGGCGCAAACGCTTTTCATCGCGCCGGGACTGAACCAAACCTTTGCGTATCGGCAGAAGATGCTGGAAAAGATGCTTAGCTAGGTCTGTTTGTTAAGGCGGGTAACTTGCCCGTCTATCGCATCGGCTCTACAACTACCGCCGTCCCGTATGCGAGCACTTCGGTGACGCCTTGCATGATCTCGGTGGCGTCGTAGCGAGCACCCACGACTGCATTTCCGCCCAGCTCAGCGGCGTGTTGCAGCATCAAGTCGAAGGCTTCAGCGCGGGTCTTCTCGCAAAGATTGGTGAGCAGCGTGATGTTCCCACCCAGAATGGTTTGCAAACTCGCTCCAATCGTCCCGAAGATCGATCGCGAGCGAACGACGATGCCACGAACCACTCCGAGGGTGCGAGTCACGCGAAATCCATCGAGTTCGAATTGCGTCGTAACCATGCTGTGCGCGACCATCCGCCCCGGCACACTGTAGCTCATGCCCATTGCATTGTCCTTTCACCCTGACGACAACCGCATTGAGGATTTCAATAGTTAAATTTAGCTTCTCATTGTCTCTCCGAGCGAAGTCGAGGAACCTGCTGTTTGGCTGGTGCAGGCGGAAAAGCAGGTTTCTCGACTCCGCTCGAAATGACACGAGGTGGGTTGTTACTCTATTCTCTAAAGCTCAATAAAGTAGTCGACCGCACCATTCCAGGAGAGGATGCTAAACAAAAGAGGGAGCCAAAGCTCCCTTTTGACAGAATCAGCCTGAGAATACTGTGAAGCACGCTACTGGCTCTTCACCGCGTCGCCAACTTTGGCTGGGCCGCTTCCGGTATACGTCGCCGTAGCCGATCCCGCGTCTACGTCAGTGACCGTTGCCGTTCCCATTTTGTTGGTAATGGTTCTGAGCACTTTTCCTGAAGTCGGGTCTTTGACTGTCTTGACCGGACGGCTGATATCGAGCGTGTCTCCAACTTTTACGCCATCCTTGCTGCCAACATTTAGCACCAAAGTGTTTCCCGTGACATCGGCGACCAGGCCGGTGAACTCTACTTTGTGTGTGGGCATCGCCGCAGCCTTGTCATCGAGTTGTGTCGCCATCGAATCCACGGCTTGATGCAGCGCCTCGCCGAGTATGGTGTTGGCGAAGTTTGAACTGCTCATATCAATACCACCGCCGCCAGCACTTCCACCGCCGCCGCCGGCACCGATCAGCGACGTTCCCGAACGACTCGACTCGCCATTGCCGGTTACCGCAGCCAAAATTTCTGCCGTGGTCGTGTCTACTAAGCGGCCGGTTATTGCGACCACGGCCTTGGCATTATGTTTCCCCACTCCGCCCAGGCCAAACTTGCTGCCGTATCCGCCGAGCCCCCCGCCACCCACAGTCATATTCTTATCGTCGCGGCCAAACTGCGTGATGCTTCCCATAATTACCGCATCCACGCCGAGAATTCTTCCGACCTTGGCTGCCGTGCTGGAATCAACGCGATCGCTGTTCGCGAAGTTCTGCTCGCCCAGCACCTTGTCGATGGCGTTGCGCTCGATCACCGAATATTTGCCATCCGTCACCAACTTCTGCACCAGCATGTCTGAAATGCCTTTGCCGATATCCTGGTTGGTTCCGAAAATTGCGGAGACCGAACTCTGCACTGTGCCGTATTCAAAATTAAGCACGGCCACGCGCTTCTTCTGTTGCGCCATACAAGCCGGAACCAGTGCAGCACAAATAAGAAGCCACAGCAAAAGTTGTCCGGTGCCTCGACGCAGTCTAGAATTGCACGCACCTACACCGATAGGATTCGTTTTCAAAGTCTTCATCGCCCCATCTCCCCGTCCGCAGATTGTCGTCCCACGCACGTGCGGGGAATTTTACTCCGAATTTATTGTTCGATATAGTGCAAAAAAGCGGCTGCCTTGTGGGATGTCAGCCAGCTAGTGACTCAATCGCCTGCACGGTCTCCGGCGGGAGTTGCAGGTTAAGGCTCGCGAGGTCCTGCTTCATATGTTCGGGGTTGGACGTACCTGTTAGCGGCAGGATGCCAACGGCGCGGGCAAAGCTGAAGATAATCTGCGCCGGGGTAACGTCGGCCTGGGCTGCCAGCTGTTGAATCCCCGGGTGATGCAGCACTTCCGGGTTGGCCGTGAGAAGCGAAAAACCCTGATAGATAATCTTGCGCTCGGCGCAGAAAAGTCGTATCTCGCGGTCCCAACCCAGACGCGCGAAACAGCGGTTCTGCACAAATGCCGGCGGTTCCGCGCGCGAAGTGATCATCTGCTCGAGATGCCGCAACGAAACATTGCTCACTCCGAGGAAACGCGTGCGGCCAGCATCACGCTCCTTCACCATCGCCATCCAAACCTCGCTATCAGCTTCGGTCCACCCATATCCGGAGGCGGGACCATGCAAAACATAGCTGTCGACGTGGTCGGTCCCAAGATGCTCAAGTGAGCTTGCCATCGATTGCGCGACCTGATCGGAAAGGCTGGCCGCAGGATCGTAAGGTAGCCGGTGATCCTGTCCCGGACGATAAGTGAATTTCGTCTGTAAAAAAAGATCCGCACGCGTTACGATTCCCGCGCGATAAGCGGCGGCCAGACCCTCGCCCACTCCAGCTTCAGAGTAATGCCGACGCTGGTTGGCGGTGTCGATGCCCCGAAAGCCCGTGCGTAGCGCGAGTTCGGTAAGAGCCACGGTGCGATCTTCTTTCCAGGCAGTACCGTAAAGGAAATCAGGAACTGCGGAAGGCTGCTCGATTGGCATGGCTGTATTCTGCCACGATCACCGTCTCCCCGCCGTCTATGCCCTTCCGTTACCCGGAATTACACTCCACTTCTCTGCTTACCGCATTACAATAAACTCATCTTCCCGAAAGGATTAAGTGAGCGCGCGGCGGTGTGCCTTGGGAGCGAAGCCTAAGACCTGACGCCCGTTCAACTCAATGATCGCCCGCGACGAAAAAGTATCGCAGGTCCGCCTGACCAGCGTGCAGTACATCATCCTGGCCATCTTCATGATATTGGCCTACGGATTATGGCGGCTGCAGGTGGTGCAGAGCGATATGTACGCCTCGCTCGCGGAAAAGAATCGCGTACGGAATGTTCCCATTCTCGCTCCCCGCGGCAAAATTCTCGATCGCGAAGGCCGCACCATCGTCGAGAACTATCCTTCATTCACCGCATTGTTGTTGCGCGACTCTTCCCGCGACCTCACCGCCGACGCGCCCCTCATCGCTCAAGGCTTGCATCTCGATCCTAAAGATGTCAAAGATCGCATTCGGCACTTCGCCTCGATGCCGCAGTACCAGCCCATTTTCTTGAAAGACGACATCACGCAGGATGAACTGGCCTTCGTCGAGGCGCACCGCAATGAGTTGCCGGAGCTCGATACCATCGTGGCCCACCGCCGGCTTTATCCCCGCAACGGGTTCATGGCGCATCTCATCGGCTATGTTGGTGAAGTCAGCGAGGAGATGCTGAACCAGCCGCGTTGGGAGTTCTACAATCCCGGCGATGTGGTGGGAAAGTCCGGAGTAGAACTGCAATACAACCAAATTCTGATGGGCAAGAACGGCTCGCGGCGTGCGATGGTGAATAGCCGTGGAAGAGAAGTAAAGCGCCTGGATGAGACTCCGGCCGAAGCTGGCAGGCAACTCAAGCTGACCGTCGATCTCGATTTGCAGATCGCGGCAGAACAGGCCTTGGGAGACAAGAACGGCGCCATCGTGGCTATGGACCCGCGCAACGGCGAGATTCTCGCTATGGTCAGCCGCCCGACTTTTAATCCTAACGATTTTGCGGTGCGAGTATCGCGCGATCAATGGAGCAAGCTGGTCAACGACGACGATCATCCTTTGCTTAACAAAGCAATTCAAGCTCAGCTCGCACCCGGTTCGACTTTCAAAATTATTATGGCCACTGCGGGCCTGCAGGAAGGCATCGCGCAGGATATGCATGTGATCTGCAATGGGGGCGCGACGTTCTACGGGCGCTACTTCAAATGCTGGGTTACGGCAGAGCACCGCACCCACGGCGTGGTTGATATCAGCAAAGGCATTTACCAATCGTGCGATGTTTTCTTTTACACGCTGGCCGAGAAACTTGGTATCGATCGCATCGCGAAATACGCGACCATGTTTGGCCTCGGACAGAAAACCGGTATCGACCTGCCACAGGAAGTTAGCGGGGTAATGCCGTCAGAAGAATGGAAGGTGCGCAACTTCAAACAGAAATGGTATGCCGGGGAAACCATTTCGGTAGGCATTGGCCAGGGAGCAGTGGCCGTAACTCCGATTCAGTTGGCGCGCGCAATCGGCGCCATTGCCAGCGGCGGCGTGCTGGTGAGGCCGCATGTGACCAATCCCGCAGAGCTGCCGGCTAATTTCGTTCCCGCCGCGGAATCGACTGCCCCAGTAAAGATCCCGATTGATCCGGCAAATTGGGAGACTATTACCGACGCGATGTCGAATGTGCCGTCGCCCTTAGGAACGGCGGGCAGCGCGCATCTGCAAGGCATCGACTTTGCCGGCAAGACTGGAAGCGCGCAGACAGTCAGCAACGCCCTAAAAGCTAAAACCGCCAACGGCAAGTCAAAATATAAAGATAATGCCTGGTTCGTCGGCGTAACCCCGCGGCGGAATCCGGAAATCGTAGTCGCCGTATTGTTCGAGGGCGGAGAGCACGGCCAGTTCGCCGCGCGCATCGCCGCCCAAGTAGTGAAAGCGTACGTCGAAAAGCAGCGGCGACAGCCAACCAAAGTTGCGCAAGGCGACAAGAAAGTTGAGATCGGAGCGGTGTGGAATTCAGACAGCCCCGACGGCGAAGATCAGGACACGTTGCACGGAGGCAGATTCGAGGTTGACGTGCCGAAGACGCGTCTGCCGCTGGCCGTGGCGGCACCGGGCGTGCATTGAAGTTCGAGAAGAAGCAATCTCCGCGTGCTCTGCGGGTGTTCTCAGCGGTCTCTGCGATTTAAGATTTTGACTTTGAAAAATGCAAAATCTTAAATCGCAGAGGTCGCGGAGAAGATCCGCAGAGTACGCGGAAAGACCCGGGCAGATTTTTTAAGCGAACGACCAACGACGAATAGCCAACGACCGACACAATGTCACGCTATATTTCATTTCGCGATTTCGACTGGCTGCTCTTCATCTTTGTCATGCTGCTATGCGGTCTCGGCGTCATGGAAATCCGCAGCGCCACCGAGCACACCAAGTTCGCTGGGGCTCACATCAAGCAGCTTTATTGGATCACTGGCGGTATCGTCGGCATGTTCCTGATGAGTTTCATCAACTATCAGAAACTGCTCGACGCCGTTCACTGGATGTACATTGTGTCCATCGCTTCATTGATGACGGTCATCATATTCGGGCAGAAGTACCTGGGTGCCCGGCGCTGGATCAAGATGCCCGGGGGCGGACACTTCCAGCCATCGGAGTGGGTGAAGCTCATTCTTATTCTCGCCGTCGCCAAATACTTTGCCGACCTACACCAGAGGGAGCTTTCCTGGCCCGATTTCCTGAAAGCCGGCGCCATCGTCGGCGTGCCTATGCTCATGGTGCTGGCTCAACCCGACCTCGGCACCGCCCTGACCTATATCCCGATAGCAATCATGGGCTTATTCCTGGGCGGAGTTCGCTGGAGGCAGGCCTTAACCGTCTTTGTGCTGGCGGGACTGATGATGCCGCTGGCCTTCCATGTTCTGAAGCCGTATCAGCGTGACCGTCTCACCAGCTTTATGCAACCCGAGGCTGATAGTCAGGGCTCGGGGTACCAGGTTATACAATCCCTCATAGCCGTTGGGTCCGGCGGACTTTGGGGCAGCAGCGCCGGCTCCCAGACCCATTTGGCGTTCTTACCCGTCCCACAAACGGACTTCATCTTCGCGGCGTTTGCTGAGGAGCATGGATTTGTGGGCGCGTTAACCGTAATGCTGCTATACTTTATCGTGCTGATGCGTTTGACGCAGAATGCGCAAACGGCGCCTGATCGCGCCGGCACATTCGTAGTGATGGGTGTGGTGGCTGTGCTTAGCTTTCACATCCTGGTCAATGTCGGCATGGTCGTCGGTTTTATGCCGGTTACCGGAATACCCTTGCCATTAATGAGTTATGGCGGGTCTTCCGTCCTGTTTATGTTTTTGGCGCTGGGAATTGTGATGAATGTACGGATGCGCCGCTTTGTGAACTGAACAGGGGAAGAAGGCAAGGAGATCTGCCGCGCTCGCCAAGTGCGGCCCAAAATTAAGATTACGATCGCCCTCGCGTAAAGAGGGTACTCACCGGCCAGAAAGTAGTGAACGGCCGGGCAGGATTGAAAGCTAAGGCGCTGCCAGGCGGGTAACGGCCCCCCCAAAGACCAGAGACGGTTTTTGTGAGAGCAGGTCACAAACCTTGGGCAAGCGCAATGCGATAAGTGCTAAAAATTTCCAAGTTTGTCTTACGAGTACGGCTTCGGAGAAAACTCCGTAGCCCCAGTCGTCCCTTGCGCGGGACGGTTATCGCATCGCTCGATTCTCCCGGTCTTTCCCTGCCTTGGTTCCGGTGAAACCTGCAGCCGCTTGACGGCGCAGAACCGGAGTCTGTATGACAAAAGAACTGTTTGTGTCTTCTACCCCTCACGAAACCAAAGTGGGGTTGGTGGAAGACGACTTGCTCGCCGAGATTTACCTCGAGCGCGAGAACGAATACACCTTAGCTGGATCCATTTACAAAGGCCGCGTAACCCGCGTGCTGCCGGGCATGCAATCCGCCTTCGTGGATATTGGCCTGGAACGCGACGCCTTCCTGTACGTTTCCGATTTCATGGAATTGCAGGACGAAGACGAAGTCGAGGAGATTCCGACTGGTCTCGCGCCTTCACAACCCTATCAATCGCCATCGCGGACCGAGTCTCAGGCTTCCATAGCTGAACATGGTGGTGTGACTCCTATTAGCGAACCGCATGCTGCCCCGGAACAACCCACCGAGTCAGGCGCGCCAGGCGGCGGAAGTCAGGACAAATCCAACGCCTCCGCCAGCCGGGAGGGTCGGGGAGATTGGCGCAGTCGTCGCCGTCGCGGACGTCGCGGGTGAACGCATGCCCGAATCCAAGTTTGCCCGCCCCGCCGTCGAAACCGCGCGTCCAGAAAAAACAGATCGCCCGGAAAGAAGCGAGCGCCCGGAGCGCAATGAGCGTCCTGAATATGGCCCGCCCCCGGGATACCAGCCGATCATCCTGCCTGGGGAGTCAATCTCAAAATATCAGCGCCTCGCGCAGGCGCAGCCGTCACAACAGCGAGGTTCTAGACCCGCCGCGCCGAGTTCAGACGCCCCATCCCCTATTGCGGCGGCCTTCCCTGAAGATGAACCTCTTTTCGCTTCGCCGGAGACGGATCAGCAACCGATGCCGGAATCTCAACCGCGAACCAACGACCGGGCAAAAAGCGCGGCCGCGAATACTCAAGTCGGCTCTTCCGACTGGGACCGCGAACAAAAACGTCTGCATGAAATGAATGTTGCCGCCGTGTTCGGAGGTCGAACAGTTGAAAGCTCCGGAGCCCGCGAACGTGGCGATGCAGAAAACAAATTTGTTGCGGGCACCCAATCTTCTGAGGCTGACTACTCCAGTCACACTCCCTCGCTTGCGGCAGAGGGTGCGATGGTGGAAGAAGAGATTGAGGAAGACGAGGTCGAACTTGGTTCTTACACCGAAGAGCTTGACGAAGATGAATCCTTCGAAGAAGAGGAATTGGAAGAAGAAACCCGGCACGCCGAGGATTACCGCGAGCAAGCAACCCAACAAATAGCTGCCTCCGTCGAGCCAGCCCCGAAGCTAGCGGAGGCTAAAGCCGAACCGTTCGTCATTGAAGGTGGCATGGATGAAGCCGCCGCCGGCGAGGAAATATTCGACCCGGTCGCGGAACAAGAAGCCAAGGAAGCCGAAGAAGCCGAACTCGAGGAAGCCCAGGCTGAAGCGGAAGCGCTGCTTGATGCTGAAGCTCGCGGCGATGGCACCGCCGACGCCCGGGTTGAAGTGCGCGCTCCGGCGACAACTGCGGCTTACACCCAGCGTGCTGCACGTCCCGCATTCGACCGGCGTGGGCAGCGTGGACGCCGCGGTGGCGGCGGGCGGCGCTTTCGCCGTCAGGAACCGCAGAACGTCCCGCTCATTACCGAACTGCTGAAAGAAGGTCAGGAGATTCTGGTTCAGATCGCAAAAGAACCAATCGGCAAGAAGGGTGCGCGTATCACCAGTCACATTGCGTTGCCCGGACGCTTTCTGGTCTACATGCCGACGGTCAACCACACTGGCGTGTCGCGAAAGATTTCTTCCGAGGAAGAACGGCAGCGACTCAAGCGCATCATCATCAGCGAACGCGAGAACGGACACGGCGGATTCATCGTGCGCACCGCCGCTCAGGGCGCGTCCGAAGAAGAGCTGCGCGCCGACATCCGCTTCCTGAAAAATCTGTGGTCTGAGATCAAAACTCGCGCCGACAACGGCAAAGGGCCCACGCTGATCTATCACGACCTGAACGTGGTTGAGCGCGTCCTCCGCGATCAGGTTACCTCCGACTTCACTGCCATCTGGGTTGACACGGAGCAGGAATACGAACGCGTCCTGCGCTTTGCCAACCGCTTCCAGCCCGCGTTGGTGCGGCGGGTCAAGCTCTATAGCAAAGAGGTTCCGCTATTCGACCAGTTCGGTCTGAACGACGAAATCAATAAAGCCCTGAAATCGAAAGTCTGGCTGAAAAGCGGCGGCTACATCGTAATCAATCAAACTGAAGCCCTGGTCGCGATCGACGTTAACACCGGCAAGTACGTCGGTAAGACGGCTCGTCTCGAAGACACCATCGTCAAAACCAACGTCGACGCCATCAAGGAAATCGTTCGCCAGATCCGTCTGCGCGATCTCGGCGGCATCATCATCATCGATTTCATCGACATGGACGAGCGCCGCAACCGCCAAAAAGTAATGCAAGCGTTAGAAGAAGCCCTGCGCAGCGATCGTGCCCCGTCGAAAGTTCTGCAGTTCAACGATTTTGGATTAGTCGCGATCACGCGAAAGAGAGTCAAGCAATCGCTCGAGCGTACCATTGGCTCACCCTGTCCGTATTGCGAATCCACGGGCTATGTAAAATCGGTAACCACGGTCTGCAATGACATCTACGTCGAAATGCGAAAGATGGCGAAGCACCTCGATCACGCCGACGTAATGCTGCGCGTAAATCCAGAAATCGCCAAAGCCCTGAAGTCAAACAACGGACGCTTCCTAACCGAGATGGAAGAGCTAACCAAACGCACGGTAATCGTGAAAAGCGATCCCGCGCTGCACCAGGAGCAGTTCGACATTAACTGAAGCTTTCAGCCATCAGCCATCAGCTTTCAGCAAGAAAACGGGGTGCCCCATGTTTCGACCGCTTCTGCGAGACATGGGATCTTGCTCCAGTCCCTACCGTCCAACGCCCAGCGAATCCGCGACACGGTTGATGTAGTTGAACCACGACGCGATCAAGGTAATCTGCAGGATGGCTTTATCGTCGAATCCCGCGTCCCGCAGCTGTTTGTGGTCCTCTTGCGAGATCTTTGTGGCATCCCTGGTCAGCTTCACCACGTAATCCAGCATCACACGTTCCGACTCGGTTATAGGGGCGGTCGTGTAGTCGCTCTGCAACGCTTCGACCAGGCCTTCATCCAAAGTTACCCGACGCAGAAACTCTGCGTGTGACTCGATTCAATAAACGCACCGGTTGGTCACGGAAACGATGGTGGTAATCATTTCGTGCTGACGGCGCGTTAGCGGCAAGTCGGGTGACATAAGGACGCCGAAGGTTGCGAAGGCATGATATAGAGCTTCGGGAATCAAACTATGGGAGGCGACGATGTCCGACGACCCTCCGCCCGGCGACGGATGCACCGGCGTCGCATACTCTTTCGGATAGAGTAATTTCTGCTCTTCCAGAGCTTGCCGTAACTTTTCGTTAGCTTCTTCAAGCGGAACCGTGCGTATCCAAGCCATAACTTGTCTCTAATAGAACCTTTTCGTAAAATTTGTATCCAAGTTCGCTAACTATTACCGCCTGCGGTTGCCAAGATTCGCATTGTACACGGCGTTAAATGACAAATTCATTCGCGGTGCCCCCGCGCGGAGGATCGAGTCAATGAGCATAGTGGTGTGGAAAGTCATGCGCCGACTGCCCAAGCCGATGTTGTTGGTCCTCTTGTTCTTTCTTATGGCTGCAGTGTGCCGCGCTTAGCCAGCGTTCTTTTTAAATCGCTGAACTGATCTTACGGGTAGGGCTACGTGTGTTTCATTGACACTGGTGCGCACCTTGCTTGCCGACCTTGGCAACCATGATCTTTCTGCCAAAACGATAAATTCCCACCTTACAGTATTCTCGACCACACCCTACGGCTTCCGGTCGATTGCGAGCTCACCCCTGCCGGAATAGGGTCGATTAAACGCATCGAAATCTTTCATCAGTTGCGAAATCACAACTATTTACGAAAGGAAAATCTATGTACCACCACATAAAAAAACTCATGTACACGGTGAATGTAGGCGAGCCGGACCCGCGCTTTGGAAACATGTTGTTGGAGCAATTTGGCGGGGCCAATGGCGAACTGGCCGCGGCTATGCAGTATTCGATTCAGGGTCTGAACTGTGAGGATCCTGACCGCAAAGACTTGCTAATGGATATCGGCACCGAAGAACTCAGCCACTTGGAGGTGGTTGGCACTCTCGCCCGTATGCACCTCAAACCAATGAAAAAGAATGCCGATGCCGCCGTGGAAGATCCGCTGGTCGCGATTGCAGGCGGAGGCGGCGTCAGCTTGTTCAATTCCATGGGCGATGCATGGACCGCCGACTACCTGAAAATCACGGGAGAATTGGATGTCGATCTGCGCAGCAACATTGCCGCCGAGGCGCGAGCCAAAATCGTTTACGAGCGGCTTATCAACTTTTGTGACGATCCCGGATCGAAGGACGCTCTCCAATTCCTGATGACTCGTGAGATCACTCACATGAAGGCTTTCACTGCGGCACTCGAAAGCCTGGGCAAAGACCCATTCTCGATCGGCAAAATTCAGCCCACACCGGTTCTGGTGAATCAATATTTCAACGATTCCACCGGAGTCGGGGACGAGGGCGAACAGGATGCTCGTGGCCCTTGGAATCAAGGAGGTGACTGGCAGTTCGTCAATCTGCCCGAACTCGAACAGGGCGTGGAAAATATGGAATCAGCGCAAAGCGGCAACGGAAGCAGCGGAAAGACACGCAGTAAAGGCGCCGAGGCGGAAGCGGGTGGCAGGAGCAGTAAGACTCGAAAATCGGCTTAGCGAAACCTTACTTAACGTCGCAGAACCCGGGTGTGCCAATCGTTCCCCTAGGTTCTGCGACGATTCCAGCTTTGACTTCCCCATCGACCTGCCAATTGGAATCGGGCGCCCGTCTTCATGAATTAATCAAAATGCCACTTGCGCACAACCCCTGAAATTTGAGAAGGTTATGCAGGCCCTGATGTGGCTCGGGAGCCTGGCCTCGGTAAAAGCCACTTTCATTACGACAGTTAGGGAGCGAAGAGGCGTATGACTAAGGCTGACCTGATTGACGAAGTATCCCAATTGGCAGAGTTAACCCGCAAAGACAGTGAAGTTATTGTCGAAACCATTTTCGACAGCATCGTGCGCTCGCTCCGCGTGGGCGACAAAATCGAGATTCGCGGTTTTGGCAGCTTCCGCACCCGGCAACGGAAACCGCGGGTGGGCCGCAATCCCAAGACCGGCGATCGCGTGGAAGTCCCCGCCAAGAAGATTCCGTTTTTCAAGCCGAGCAAGGAGTTGAAAGATCTGGTGAACAGCGGAGTCACCGAGACTGCAACTCCGGCACCGGCGACGACGCCCACGTCTCCTACCCATTAGGTTGCGCGGCCGCGGCTCGCGATGTTGCATCCGAAACGCCTGTGTGTTTCCTGTGGTTTAATCAGTTCATGTTTGCCCGAAAGATTCGTGTGGAATACGAGCAGAATGGGCGCCGTATTCCTTGCGCATTAAAGTGGCTGGATAGCTTCTCGATGCGCAATTTCACCAATGCAACGGTTTTCGACAATACTCTGCCTTTAGCCGACGGTCAGATGGAAATTGGGACCCAGGTTCCGCTCACTGAATTGAAAGACGCCATGGAAGACTGGTTCCGGCGGAAGAGCTACATTCCGAAAGACGCCTCGCTAGTATTGACCGAGACGACCCCAAAAGCTTGAACGGAGAACCCGCCGGGTCTCCACCACCCCACGTTTGACAAACTTATCACTGCTGGGGAAACTCATCCCACCCTAAGTGCATCTCAGAACCGGCGTAAATATGGTCCCCCACCCAGGATTCGCGCCTCTTGTAAGTTTCACCAGCGCTGGCCGAAGGTATCGCTGGTTGGAATGCGCAATTTCAACGGATCTCGACAAAGTGGAAATCACAATCTTGCACCAGGTTTCCGTCAACTGGAACAAACTGCTGGGGGTGGCAGTATCACTAGTTATCTGCGGGGGTAGTTGGACCGCAGCGGGAATCGCCGCCACTCACCTCCTTAGATAATTCCAGTTATTTCTCGTAGTGCAGCAGCGAGAAAACGTCGTATCCTGCCAGCTTCTCGCGGCCCTTCAGAAAATCCAGCTCCACAACGAATCCCAGGCCCACAACTTCGGCACCGAGCGCTCGCGCAAGCTTGGTCGTGGCTTCGGCGGTACCTCCCGTAGCCAGTAGATCGTCAACAATGATGACGCGTTGGCCTTGCTGAATTGCGTCCTGGTGAATCTCAAGCGTGTTCGTTCCGTACTCCAGCGCGTAATCGTACCGGGTAGTTGCGGCAGGAAGCTTGCCGGGCTTTCGCACAGGAACGAAGCCCGCATTCAGCCGGTAAGCCAGCGCAGGCGCAAATATGAATCCGCGCGCCTCCATCCCAAGGACCAAGTCAACTTTCTTGTCGAGATAATGCTCGGACAGCCCATCGATGAGAGCCGCGAACCCCAGCTTGTCTTTGAGCAGCGTAGTAATGTCGTAAAAGAGAATTCCCTTCTTGGGGAAATCGGCAACTTCTCGAATCAACTTTTTCAGCGGCTCGCAATTCACGCTCGCTTTAATCGATGCTGCGTTGCTCGGCATTTACCAGGCTCCTTCAATGCGGAAAGGTGCTAAGACCAGAAATCGGTTTGGCTTCAGATTCCTCGACATCATCCACGCGGGCGGCGCGTGGGCCTTCGCGCAGACGCGAGCGCAATCCAGTCAGTTGCTCACGAGTGCCCATGGCTAAAATTTCGACGCTGCTGTCGGCATTGTTTCGCACCCATCCGGCGATGCCGAGAATGTGCGCTTCGCGCTCCACAAACCAGCGAAAACCCACGCCCTGCACGCGACCGCGAACCACAAAGCGACGGGCTAGAACTGGTTTGTCGGTCGTTACCATTTCTTCATCAAGATTTGTCATCCTGAGCGTAGTAGCTGCTTCGCAAAGCGAAGTAGCTACGGAGTCGAAGGACCTCGCGTAATCAGGCACCGCCCGCGACGTGTAAGGGCGTTCTTGCGCACCGTGTACGGGAAGAATTCCCTGAAGCTGCAACGATAGCCTGAACAATATCGGGGTCCTTCGACTCCGCACTGCGATTCGCAAGCGAATCATGCTGCGCTCAGGATTACAGCTCTAATTTTGAATTCCGCAAATACAGCACCTGCAATAACCCTGCAACAACCTCGCTGCCCTTTACGCCCGCGAGAGATAAACTCCCTCCGCAGTATCCACGCGGATTTTCTCGCCTTCGTTGATGAACGGCGGTACCTGCACCACCAAGCCAGTCTCGGTCTTCGCAGCCTTAGTTACGCTCGAAGCAGTCGCGCTCTTCAGCCCAGGTTCCGTTTCGACGACAGTCAACTCAACCGTCTGCGGCAGCTCAATCCCTACCGCCTTGCCATCGAAGAATTCAACTTTGATCTGCAAGTTGGGAATCAGATACTCCACCGCGTCACCGAGAATATCGCGAGTCAGGTGGGTCTGCTCGAAGTTCGTCGTGTCCATGAAGTAGTAGCTGTCGCCGTCGGCGTACAGGAATTCCATCTCCTGCTCATCGACGTTGATTTTCTCAATGGGATCAGGCGAGCGGAAACGGTGCTCAAACATGGCGCCAGTGCGCAGGTTACGAAGTTTCGCCTGAATGAAGGCGCGAAGATTGCCAGGTGTGCGATGTTCCACGCTGAAAACCGAGTGCAGATCATTGTTGTGTTTAATGATCATGCCGGGGCGAAGCTGGGTGGCAGGAATGGACATTACTAAATGAATCTCCTTTAAATGCGGGTAGCGGGCGGACACATTTTCCGCCAGACTCGAGGCCCAAAGTGCTTATTTTACAGGACTTGAGCCAATATGGGAAATCGTACTCCGATCCAGGTGGTGAAATGCGGCTTCACGGGCTTCGTCCCTTAGCTACAATGATAATTGGCGAATCCGCATGTATGAGATTCGCATTACCAGGGAGGAGCATTTATGAGTGAAGGAAAATACCAGTCTTCCGCGGGCACTGCAGGAACCGCGATTACTTTTTTGCTGATCGGGTTGGGAGCGGGCGCGCTGATCGGACTTCTATATGCGCCAAAGGCAGGAAAACAAATTCGCAGGGATCTGCGCAACACATTGGATGATGCTCGCGAAACCTTAGATGATTGGAAAGTCGAAGCCAAAGAAGTCGCCGAGGACGTACTGGAACGCGGTCAGGAAATCGCGGACCAATTGCGGGATCGCGTGGGTCCGCTGGCCGCGGCCATGAAGCGGCGATAAAGAAACTTCTGACCGACCGCGACTCTAGCTGAAAATCGTGGAGAAGAAGCCTTTGATCTTGGCGAAAACTCCATGGTGGCTCGGCTTGATGCGGCTTTGAGCCGGAGGCAGAGCTCCAATCTGAAAAGTCGCCGGACGCGGCCAATCACGCGGCGGAACTTGAGCTTCAGCAATCACCGCCGGCTTGGCCACCGGCGGATTGTTGGCTCGTGCCTCATCCGCGCGAAATACGAACGGCGCTTCTACCTGCACATGAACATCGTGCGGCTTCGACGGCGGCAGTGCCGCTGTCTCTGGCGGAAGTTGGCTGGAGTTCTCAAATTTGTCCACCGTTGACGCGAGCTGCATTGACGAGGGCAGCGGTGCATCCGAAATTGGCGTCACCGCCGAAGCTCGCAGCACGGAACTTGGCGGGGCCGGACAGCCGCAACTGGCAGGCACGGCCGCATCTACTAAATTCAGGCGGCCGGAGTGAAACAAGATCTGCTCCGCTGGTTTGACCTGATAATTTCCTTCTCCCAGCAATTCTGAAACGATCAGCGACGCAGTATTCCCCGGCAAAGCGCGGATGCAGGTATTGCCCCGCGAGTCAGCGCTCACGGCGTAATGGAACTCGCCCGGACCGGCCAGCAAGATGCGAAAATCAGGAGTCAGAATCGAATCTGCTGAAGCGTCGAGATTGTAGTGCGCTTCGAGCGCTCCGGTGCTCATGCCGAGCATGAGCGCATGTCCGCTTTGTGACGACGTAACCGAAACCGTCGTCCCCGGGCACACCAGCACTTCGCCGCCTCGCTCCAGGCGCAACACCGATGTCTCAGACCCCGCAGTCACCGAAGATCCCGTGTCCAAGCGGCCGCTCGCTAAAACCACCCTGCCCGATGAACCGGCGCTCACCGGACTCGCTACGGGTCGAACACCCTTGCTGAAAGCGGCAACCGTCGGCGGGCGCGACGTCGTATCGTCCAGCGGATGCAGACGGACCATCAAGCGATTGCCAGCTGCGTCCCATGTGCTGTCCAAGGGCGTGACTAGATCCAGCACCACCCGCGTTACCGGTGGAGAATTCTGATATTTGCTGACCCGAATCCTGCGAATCTCCTGGCTGGGAAGGCTGGTTTGCTTGCCCGCAGCTTCACTCTTCGCCGCCGAGTCGGCACTCAACAAATCAGAACTCGACAAATCGATGTTTGACAAATCTGCCGTTACATTCGCATTGGGGAGATCGATAACCAGTCGGGGCGGATTTTCCAGCTTGCGTATGACGGGAACCAGCGGACGGCTGGACAGGATTTCGATCGCCGGCCCAGGCACCACGCGCACGCTGCGCACGATTGCCGGCGCGTCCGTGGTACCGAGCAACTTCGAAGTCGACTGCGATGCGCTCGAAACAACCAGCAACGTGGTGATCAGCGCAAGCGAGAACAACCGGCTCCGAACGCGAGGGAGGAACTTCATTAGAAAGGTTAGCTGTCTAGTTAACGATATCACTGGCCTGTGATGGAGTGAAGTGCTGGGAAAAGCACGAAAGTCACCGGGATAATTTGCCTCAATGGAAGACCGGCGTCCCGCTCCTCGCAGCCGGGCTGGACGCCGGTGCAAATCCGCGCCATTGTCAATTTGGCGGCTTGATCAACTGACATGGGCGTCACGGTTCGGAGAGAAATTCGTATTCATCGATAACCGCAGCCACCGCGATCCGGCCTTCTTTGCCATCGTCAACTCGCACTACCTTACCTTTGCATCGCACCCGAATGCTTTCAGTGAGGGTGATTTCGGGAGGCAGAGTCAGGGTGAACTCTATGGTCGAACCCGCGGCGATGGCCGAGTCGACATAGAAGCAAATGCCGCGAGCGCTTACATCGCGAGTCTGCGCGGTCTTTTCCTGCACTCCGTCCTCGGTATAGGTAACCGAAACCGGCAGCCGCAACGCAAAGCGGCGCGTGCCCCGTTTGTCCTGCTCAACTTCGGCCATGAGCCCTCCAATAAGGCGTGTAAAGCATGGCGTGTTGCGTGCACCGTGTCAAGACTGTACTTTTGGACAATGCCCGGTTGGCGATCGAAACTGCGCTATTCTTCATGCTTTGCGGTAATCTGGTAACACATCGCTCATGGTCTTTGTCCTGGACAACTACGATTCATTTACCTACAACCTCGTCCAATACCTGGGCGAATTGGGTGCGGAAGTCGTAGTGCGTCGTAATGACGAAATAGATGTGGACGGAGTAGAAGCCATGCACCCCGAGCGGATTCTACTGTCTCCGGGGCCCTGCACGCCGCAAGAGGCGGGAATCAGCATCGAACTGGTGCGCCGTTTCGCCGGCAAGGTTCCCCTACTCGGCGTGTGTCTGGGACATCAGGCGATCGGCGCCGCCTTCGGCGGTGAAATCGTCCGTGCTCCCAGGCTGATGCACGGCAAAACCAGCGAAGTCCAGCACGACGGCAAAACCATCTTCCGTGGCCTGCGTTCGCCCATGACGGCTACGCGCTACCACTCGCTGATCGTGCAAGAAAAAGGTCTGCCCGAGGTGCTGGAGATCAGCGCATACGCCGCGGAAAACGGCGGCTCACGCGTGATTATGGGCCTGCGCCACAAACGGTTCCCCGTGGAGGGCGTCCAATTCCATCCGGAAAGCGTCCTAACTGGCGAGGGGAAAAGATTAATAGCGAATTTCCTGCGCATGTAAATTGGGGGCCCGGGGATACGTTGCGGAAACCAAGTCTCGAAAACCGCGTGGGCCTGTGGCAGGTCGCTGAATGGCTTCCGACTCGCACGATCTCCAGCGCTGCTTAACTTTTTACATTTCTGTGACAAACTCAGAGCGCAGTGGCGTTACTGTCAGCGTCGCAAATCGGCCGCAACCATCTTTGTGACGTGGCCGCGATCACCGCAGGGGGACCCATGGGAAAACCACAAATGCTGATTGCCGCTCTACTCGCGCTCGCGCTGATAGCGATGGTTACTCCGCCAGCGAGTGCGCAATTCACCTTCGACTTGCTGCACACCTTTACGGGGGGAACGGACGGGAACTACCCCGAGGGGGGCGTCATCCAAGATGCGGATGGCAACCTCTACGGCACCACTGCGTTTGGCGGGCTGAACTGCGGCGGTCAGGGCTGTGGAACGGTGTTCAAGATCGACAAGAATGGCCAATACACTGTGCTCTACAGATTCCTTGGGGGCAGCGACGGCGCGGCTCCCCGGGCAGGCCTGGCTCGCGATGCCGGGGGCAATCTCTATGGTACGACTCAAGGGCAAGGCGGCGTTGGCGCGGCGTCCACGGTGTTCAAGGTAGACAAGAATGGAAATGAAACCGTGCTTTTCAATTTTAACCAGGCTGGGGTCGGCGGGTCGGCAAACTCCACTCCGCTTCTGGACGCGCAGGGCAACCTCTACGGAACGACACCCGCCGCCTTCCTTGACCATTGCCACTTTAAAGGGAAAATATATGAGTGTGGCCTCATCTTCCGACTCAGTAAAATCGGGGCATTCAAAATCGTCCACACCTTTAAGTCCAAAACGACCGGGATAAATCCCAACGGGAACCTGGTCATGGATGCCAGCGGCAACCTATATGGCACCACAGTCTTCGGTGGTTACGGCGGCAGTGCCGCGTGCGGCTTAGGTTACAATTTCTTCGGTTGTGGAACTGTTTTCAAGATCGGCAAGGACGGTAACTTCACTTTGCTGCACGTCTTTCACGGTAAGGCGGATGGTTCATTTCCCGTGGGCGTGGTGGGCGATGGTGCAGGCAACCTCTATGGCATAACCGACTCTGGCGGAGATCTTAAGTGTTCCCCAGAACTCCGCGGTTGCGGATCCATTTTCAAGATCGATAACACGGGAAAGTTCAGCGTGCTCTACAAATTCCATCCAGAGTCTCCTGGGTTGATCATGTACAACAATCTGTTCCGGGACTCGCAGGGGAACCTCTATGGCACCAACGAAGGGGGCGGCGCGCACGCCGGGGGCTACCTGTTCAAGTTAGACGCAAAGGGGAACTTCGCCGACCTCTACGATTTCCCCATCACAAGTTCGTCTGACGGAGCTTCCCCGTTCGGCGCGATCCTGGCTCCGACCGGCGATTTCTACGGCACGCTGGGGATTGGCGGCGCTGCTGGATGCGGCTTCTTGGGCGACGGCTGCGGAACCGTGTTCAAGTTGACCCCGTAAACGCATTCGGTTGCAGTCACGCTTGCCCAGTAGATACTGCAAGCTTCGCTACGCTTTCAGGATGACGGCTCGGGAGGCCGCGAATTAACACGAATTAGAGCGATTTATCCCCCGCTTCGCGCCATCTCCACTGCTCTTAGCACCGCCTGAGCCTTGTTCATGGCCTCTTGAAATTCCTTAGCGGGATCGGAATCGGCGACGATGCCTGCTCCTGCTTGCAAATAGGCTTGCTTAGCCTTCATTAGCATGGTGCGGATGGCAATGCAGGAGTCGAGATTGCCGGCGAAATCAGCGTAGAGGACGGAGCCTCCGTAGATGCCTCTGCGCACCGGTTCGAGTTCTTCGATGATCTGCATGGCGCGAACTTTCGGCGCGCCGCTGAGCGTGCCGGCGGGGAAGCAAGCGGCGAAGGCGTCGAGAGCATCCAGGCCTTCGCGCAACTTGCCTTCGAGCGCGGAGACGATGTGCATGACGTGCGAGTATCGCTCGACATACATGAGATCGCGGACTTTTACCGAGCCGTATTCGCTCACCCGTCCCAGATCGTTGCGGCCCAAGTCGACGAGCATGACATGTTCGGCACGTTCTTTCTCGTCGGAGAGCATTTGTTTTTCAAGTCGCGCATCTTCAGCTTCATCGCGGCCGCGTGGATGAGTTCCCGCAATCGGACGGTATTCAAGCTTGCTGCCAGTGACGCGCACCAGCATCTCGGGCGACGAGCCCAGGACGCAGACGTCATCCATGCGCAGGAAATACATGTACGGCGAGGGATTCACCGTGCGCAGGGCGCGGTAGATATTGAATGGCGCAACTTCGGGAACGAAGTCAACGCGCTGCGACAACACAACCTGAAAGATGTCGCCGGCTGCAATGTATTCTTTGGCGCGCTCCACCGATTTCATGAAGCGGCTGCGGCTGGTTCCAGCGTGAACTTTCAGCTTGCCCTTACGCGATATGCCCGAATGCTGCCACTGAGTTGAGGGCAAGCGGCGCGCAAGCTTCTTCTCTAGTACGGCGATGTCGGCAAGCGCGCGATCGTAGCCACGGCGTGGAGTCTCGCGCGAAACATCCGCGGTGGCGATGATATGAATCTGATGGCGCAGGTGATCGAACGCCAGGAGACGATCAAAGAACATCAGCACGCAATCCGGCAGAGAAAGATCGTCGTTGGCGTGCTCGCCAATTTTCTCCAACTGGCGAACCCCGTCATAAGCGAAGTAGCCAACGGCTCCGGCGGTAAATGGCGGCAGGCCGGCCAAAGTCGCCGGACGATGCTGCCGCAGCAATTCCTTCACAATTTTGAGGACGCTGCCCTTATGCTGCTCGCGCTTCCGGCCTCGTTGCAGCAAAATCTCGTCGCCGCGTGCCCGTACCTGCAGGTAAGGCCGGGCGCCCAGAAATGTGTAGCGTCCAATCTGCTCTCCGCGCTCGATGGATTCGAGCAGGAAAGCGTCAGGCTCGTTGGCCGCGACGGCGAGAAAAGCGGAAACCGGCGTCAACAGGTCGGCCGTAACCGACTTGACCACCGGGACCAGCGTAAACTCGCGGGCCAGGCGCGAAAATTCCCTGTAATCGGGGCGTAGCAAGGGGTGTTGGTTTAAGCCCTTTCAGTGGTGCGCCTGTCATTATAGGTCAGGAGTACACCCGCTTGCGTAACCTCCGGTAACCAGCGAATGAATTGACGTATTCGACGGTACGGCGGAAGATGGCAGTTTAGCCAGCATCCATCGTGGGGGCTTATGCGTATTAAGTTCTGGGGAGTTCGGGGGTCGACGCCCGCTCCTCAGCCGGAAAATATGCGCTACGGCGGCAACACTTCCTGCGTGGAAGTGCGTGTTGGCAATGAGCTTTACATCTTTGATTGCGGTACCGGCTTCCGGGTTCTGGGGCAAGCGCTGCGCCACGAATTCAACGGGACCGCGGTTTCCGCTCACGTTTTCGTCTCCCATTTTCACTGGGACCACATTCAGGGCATTCCATTCTTCGGTCCTCTTTACGACAACCGCGAAAACCGTTTTCACTTTCATTCCTCCAGTCGCACTCGCAGCTTGAAGCGGGTGCTCGAAGAGCAGATGGCCGCGCCGTACTTCCCGGTAGGACTGACTGAAATGCAGGCTCACCAGAATTTCTACGATCTGGAGGAGGGTCGCATCCAGCTGGGAGACGTAACTTTGCAAACCCTATGGCTAAACCATCCGCAGGGCTGCATGGGGTTTCGCATGGAAACAAAAGAAGGCGTGTTTGTGTATGCCACGGATAACGAGCCCGGTGATGCGCTATTCGACAAGAATGTGCGCAAGCTCGCGGCTGGCGCCGATGTTTTGATCTACGACGCGCAGTATCTCCCCCAGGAATACGAGCGCAAACGGGGTTGGGGACATAGCCATTGGCGCGAAGCCATCAATGTGGTCATAGAGAGCGGTGCAAAGGATTTGGTGTTGTTCCATCACGATCCCGATCATGATGACGCCTGCATCGACAAGGTAGTGAAAGAAGCTCGCGATTATTATCCCCGGCTGCGCGCCGCGTCCGAGGGCATGCAGATTGAACTGACGGGCAAGGCGTCCTCCTCATAAGTCCTGGATTACAATGAAATGTTGGGCCAAGCGGATACTACTTCGAAAGGGGCCGTGAGTGACGCAGTTTTCAGCACCGTGGCCACATCTGTCGGTGATTTCGGTCATCGATATTCTGCTGGTCGCCGTCATCATTTACGAATTCCTTGCCCTGATCAAGGGCACGCGTGCGTCGCTGATGGTGGTTGGTGTAGGTGCGCTGGCGCTGGCGTTTTATGTGTCCCGGTTGGGCAATCTGACCGCGCTGAATTGGCTGATGACCACGTTGCTTCCCTACACCGTGTTCGCGCTGATCGTGGTTTTCGCATCCGAAATCAGGCAAGGCCTGGCGCGGCTGGGAAGGGGACTTACATTGAGCCGAACCGCAGGCTCGGAAGCGGATGCTTACGACGACATCGTGCTGGCAGCAAATCTTTTTTGCCAGAACCAGACCGGCGCGTTGATCGTCATCGAGCGCGAAATTGGCTTGCGTACTTACATCGAAAGTGGAGTTCCGCTCGATGCCCGGCTTTCCTACGATCTCTTGGCAACTATCTTTCGGCCGAGCGCTCCACTGCACGACGGGGCGGTGATTGTGCAGAATGATCGCGTTGCCGCCGCCGCTTGTTTTTTGCCCCTGTCAATGAATCCTGTTCTCTCGACCCAACTGGGCACGCGGCATCGCGCGGGTATTGGCGTCACTGAAGAAACCGATGCGATCGCGGTGATTGTCTCCGAGGAGACCGGCAGCATCAGCCTGGCAGTTGCGGGAAAGATCGAGCGCGATCTGACGGTCGAGCAGTTACGCGATCGCCTGGGAGAACTGCTGCGCCGATACGTGCCTCCCTCCACTCTTCCTACGCCGATTTCAAACGGCAGCGAGGCATTGGAAAATTCCGAAGCAGAGGGATCGCGACTTTCTCTGCCCCGGCCAGCCGACTCGCGCTTGAGCGATGCGCGCTGGAAACAAGGGACGGATCGTTAGGCCATGGGCGACTTTCTGCAGCGCCACGTGCTCCATAATCTCGGACTCAAGCTGATGTCTCTGGCTTTGGCTGTGGGACTGTGGCTTGCTGTGGCGCGAGATCCAGTGGCTGAAATTGCTGTCGACGTGGCGATTGAGTTTCACAATATCCCTCAGAATCTGGAAATCAGTTCGGAAAATATTCCCCGGGCACAAATCCGCCTACGCGGTCCGGAGCGTGTAGTGCGTCATCTTCAGCCCGCCGATGTTTATGCGGAAATCGAACTGAGCGGCACGAAGCCCGGGGAGCGCACGTTTGATCTAACCGCGCAGCAGATTCACGAACCGTCCGAGCTCGAAGTGGTGCAGGTCGTTCCCAGCCAGTTCCATCTGACGTTCGACGCTCGTCTGACTCGCCAAGTTCCCGTGGAACCGCGCGTCATCGGCACGTTTGTTCCGGGTTATTCCATAGAGCGCATTTCAGTGGATCCAGCAACCATCACCATCAGCGGGCCGAAAAAACATGTGGAGGAAGTGGAGTCAGCCATTACCGACCCGGTAGACGTGAGCGGCGACATCAACCGCGCGACCTTCACGCGTCACGCTTATGTTTCTGACGCTCTCATCCAGGTTGCGAACCCTGATCCAGTGCGCGTAACGGTGATTATGAAGAAAGCTTCTGGCACTATCAGCGATCAATCCGCCAAACCACAATGACAAGCCAGACACGACAGCTCTTTGGTACCGACGGCATTCGCGGCGTAGCTGGTGAATTCCCTTTAACGCCGGAAAGCACATATCTCATAGGCCGCGCACTGGGTCATGATTTGGTCCGCAGTGATGCGCATGCCAGGGTGGTGATTGGCCAAGACACGCGCGAATCCAGTGGCTGGATCGCGGACCGCGTATCGGTGGGATTGGTTTCAAGCGGATGTGAAGTTCATAGCGCCGGCGTCATTACGACCCCAGGAGTGGCTTATCTCGCGCGTTCGCGAAAATATGCTGCTGGAGTGGTGATCTCGGCCTCGCACAATCCATGGACTGACAATGGCATCAAGGTGTTCTCGGGCGATGGATATAAATTGCCTGACTCGCACGAACTCGCCATTGAGCAGGAAATTTTCGCTCTGCTGCAGAATCCTGAACAGCACGCCGAAGCGTCGGTAAAGCCCGCCCCCAGCCTACCTGGCGAGGCAAGTCTTCGCCACGCGTACATAGAATGGCTGGCGCACAATGTTAAGACTGACCTCAGCGGAATGAGAGTTATGGTGGACTGCGCTAATGGCGCGGCCACGGCTGAGGCGCCCGAGTTGTTTCGCACTTGCGGAATAAATGCAACCTTCATCAACGCTTGTCCCGATGGGAAAAATATTAATGAAAACTGCGGAGCCCTGCATCCGGAGGCGCTTGCCAGGGCAATTGCCGAGAACAAAGGTCGATTTGACTTAGGCGTCACATTCGACGGGGACGCGGATCGCGCATTGTTCAGCGACGCCAACGGTCGTGTGGTTAACGGGGATGCGGTGCTTTTGCTGGTCGCGCGGGATATGCAATCCCGCGGCGCGCTCAGCGGGTCGACGATTGTGGCCACTACCATGTCCAACATGGGTTTGGAAATCGCGTTGCGCAAGTCTGGCATCCGCATGCTGCGGGCTAATGTTGGGGACAAATATGTGCTCGAGGAGATGCTGAAGACCAACTCTATCCTGGGCGGCGAGCAGTCTGGCCACATTATTTTTCGCGACGGGGAAGCGACCACTGGGGACGGACTGCTCACCGCGCTGCGAGTGATGGAAATTATGGGGCGTAGCCGGAGGCCTCTCGCAGATTTGATCGCCGATCTCAAAGTGCTTCCCCAGGTGATTCAGAATATCCGGGTTCGCGAAAAGGTACCCTTTTCCCAGGCGCCCGATATTCAGCGAGCGATTGAGGCGGCCGAGCGGGAACTCGATGGCAATGGACGCGTGGTTGTCCGCTACTCGGGCACGGAAGCGCTGGCGCGAGTGATGGTTGAAGCTGAGTCAGAAGAAAAGATGAAGGCGCTGGCGGGAAATATTGCTGGTGCGATTAAGAACGCGCTTGGCGCGTGATGATTATTTGCACTGTTCCTACCTATGAAGACACTGTTGTCGAATGTCGCTGCAATCTGGAATCTGTTGCTGCTAGTGGCGGCAATCGGCACGCTGGTGTGGTTTTTCTACTGGTTTGGATTACGAAGACTCATCCGCGCGCGAAGGATTGCAACTTCTCGCGATCGTAGAATGCTGCGCGAGGCCGCGGAGCGGGAAGTCAATCGGGAGCGTTAATGTAGGCGCGAGCGTCCCCGCTCGTGCTGGCGACTGAAAATCGAGGATATCGATTGGTTGAAGCCGGAGCCGTTTTTGGATAACTCTCGGTAGGCCTTATTCCGATACGAATCCAGACTCATTTGCAGTTTATGAAGCTGTGTCGCTGCCGAATACCATCCGGCAGAGTGACTAGGATTCCAGGTCGCGCCAGTTGGCGCCCACCCCAATGTCCACAACCAACGGTACTATCAGCGGATGAACTTGTTCCAGTTGCTCGCGCACCAACGTGCGCATCACGTCAATTTCAGCCTCTGGAACTTCGAATACCAACTCGTCATGGACCTGCAACGTCATCCTTGATTTCAGTCGCTGCTCGCGCAGCGCCGCATCGATGCGAATCATGGCGATCTTAATCAGGTCTGCGGCAGTCCCCTGCAATGGCGTGTTGACCGCGGTGCGCTCGGCGAATCCCCGCAGGTTGGCGTTCTTGCTGTTGATGTCGGGGATGGGGCGCACGCGTCCAAACAGCGTTTTTACTTTTCCCTCGCGCCGGGCCTCCTCGAGAGTGCGATCGATGAATGCGCGGACGCCGCTATATCTTTCGAAATAGGCGCTGATGAACTGCTTGGCCTCGGCCGGCTCAATGCCTAATTTCTGCGAAAGCCCAAATGCCGACAGTCCATACACGATGCCGAAATTCACCACCTTCGCGGCCCGGCGATGATCGGGCGTTACCATGAGCGGAGGCACGCCGAACACTTGCGACGCGGTAAGTGTGTGAATGTCGTCACCGCGACGATAGGCTTCGACCAGCAGCGGGTCTTTGGAGAAATGCGCCAGCAGGCGCAACTCGATCTGCGAATAATCGGCGGCGAGCAACACGTGACCTGACTCAGCGGTGAAGGCGGCTCGAATTTCGCGGCCCAGCTCAGTGCGAATGGGAATGTTCTGCAGGTTGGGATTGGCCGACGACAATCTTCCCGTCGCCGTTCCCGTTTGACCAAAGCTGGTGTGCAAGCGGCCACTGCCGGGATTCAGCAGCGCGGGCAGGGCGTCGACGTAGGTTGATTTAAGCTTGGTCAGTTGCCGGTATTCCAGCACCAGGCGCGGTACATCGTGTTCCGCGGCCAATCCTTCAAGCACGTCAACTGCGGTCGAAATCATCTTCCCTTTGCCGTATTTCACCGGCTTCGGCAGATTCAGTTTGTTGAAAAGCACATCGCCCAATTGCTTTGGCGAGCTGATGTTGAACTCGCATCCCGGCGCACTGGTAAATCTCCTTCGCTTTGGCATCGATCTCGCGTTCCAGGCGAGCGGACATGTCCGACAAAGCTGCGCGATCGATCTTGACTCCGGCGTGCTCCATGCGGGCAAGCACCGGAACTAGCGGAAGATCGACTTCTTCGTAGAGTTTAATTAGCCCAGCTTCTTCGGCTTCGCGGCGCAGTGTGGTTGCAAGCCTGCCAGCAATGTCGGCGGCTTCGGGCAGCGTTCCGCTTAGCTTGAGGTTGAAACGCCGCAAAGCCACGTCCGCCAAACGATGCGACGAATAAGTTGGATCGAGCAGATAGGAATACAGCATGGGATCATGTCGCACGCCTTGCAGCGTGATCCCCTGACGTTCCAAGACGTGGGTCGCCGATTTGTAGTCGTGAATGGCTTTGGGCAGAGTCGCGTCTGCAAGAGCAGCCTTCAGCTTCAACGTTGCTTCGTGTGGCGTAGCACTGATAGTGACCGCTACGCCGTGCGTCGATGAGATAGCGATGTCGAGCGGCCGCTCGATCGGCAGAGGTTCTGACGTGAGCGGCAGCATTCCGCTCTCAGATTCTTCCTCTTCCGGTGTCTCCTCTTCGACTACGTTTGATTCCGCTTCGACTGCGACCGCCAACGCACCTCCGGCTGGCATGGCGTTCAACACTGCGTCAACGTCTGCTGCAGTCTTCGCTTCGGTGTAATGGGCGTCGCTCACTTCAACTACGGGCAGCAATTCCTTCAAAAGCGAAGTGAATTCCAGTTCGGTGAATAGAGCGCGAAGCGCTTCCAGGTCGGGATCGCCCACCTTCATTGTGTTTACATCGAGCTCGATAGGTACGTTGCAATCGATGGTGACTAGCGTCTTGCTCAGCAGGATGTTTTCGCGATTGTTCTGCAGCGATTCGCGGTATGTTCTCTTTTCAACTTCGGCTGCGCGATCGAGCGCCTGCTCGACAGAGCCAAAACGTTTGATGAGTTCAACCGATCCTTTGTCGCCGATTCCCGGAGCGCCGGGAATGTTGTCGATGGAATCGCCGCGCAGGGCCATGACATCCACCACGCGTTCGGGAGGCACACCGAGAATTTCTTCAACCTTGGCAGCGTCGCAGATCAGGTTATCCTTGGGCGGATTCAAAACGCAGACGCGGTCGTTCACCAACTGGAGCATGTCTTTGTCGCTTGAGACCACGTACACGGAATATGACTGCGCGACGGCTTTCCGTGCCAGAGTGCCGATGACATCGTCGGCTTCGTAGCCTCCGAGCTCGAGGATAGGAATTCGATAGGCCTCGAGCGCCCGCCGGATGTATGGCAATTGTTGCGCCAGGTCTCCGGGCATTTCTTTGCGGTTGGCTTTGTATCCTTGATATTTGATTTCCTGAAAGGTCTGGGTCTTCAGATCGAAGCGGCGCACGCCCTTCAAGCCTTCCGCCTGCTGATCGCGGAAGGTAGGCGCGGCCACGTCAAATACGGCGGCGAGGTATGCCGGCGAAAAGTCATCGCGCAATTTGCGCAACATATTTACGAAGACGTAGGTTGCTGCTGTCGGCAGGCCGGTCTTTGTCGACATGCCGCGCTGCCGTGCCATGGCGTGATAGGCACGGAAGATAAACGACATGGTGTCAATCAGGTAGATGCAGCCTGCTTCGGCTGCGACCAGTTTCGGTTTCGGCGCAGCAGGCGGCGTCTCCGGAATTGCCACAATGGTGGCGCTCTCGGCCGCAGCAGACGGGGATTTCTTTCGAGGAGACAACTAATCAGTTTATCAGGGAGGAATGCCGCGCTGCTTGAATCCGCTTCGCCGATTTCTATTCAAAAGTAAGGGTAAAATCGGCCTGAACAAACTTGAGCTTTACATCGTCTGCAGAATTGATGAACACCAGATGGTAGGTTTTCGCCTCTGCGCGCGTTGCGGGTACCCACCAATCGACCATCTGATTATGAGCGGAATTCAATTCGTAGGTGACGCTTTGCGGCTCGCCATGCTGAAACTGATTGAATTCTTCGTCATTCAATAACAGCAAGTCGACGTCGGCGCTTCTGTCACCGGAGTCGGGATCGTTGCGTTTGGTAAAAGAACGAAAAGTGCCGTGCAGCTTGGCATTGCTCTGGTGCGCCGGAATCGTGAACGCGAATTGCGTACGACGGTTGACGGAGAATACATTGTGCAAAAGATGCTTTGGCTTTCCGGGCTCGATAGAAACTAAATGATCGATTGCCTGTGGTTCTCGGGTCGGCGCTGGTTTGGTGTCAGCTGTGTCAGCTTGTTTCTTTAAAATGTCTAAAGGGACGATTACGGTAGCGATCGGCCCCGGGTCCTCAGGAGTCGCTGCTTTTATTACGGGTTCTTCCACCTGTTCGGCTCGGGGCGGGTCCACCTTGGGCAACTTTGCTTGCGGGATAATGTTTTTTCGGAAGCCGAAAATCAATAAGAGCAGACCAAGTATTAGCAGGGCGGGGTATTTCTTCATTCCCTCTCCTTCAGCGTTTTCCGCACCTCCTGATTTTCTTATAGCCTTCGTCCCGGCGCACAGATGACCGAAGTCACTGTCGCTGTTTTCCGTACTCAGTCGTGTAATGGAGCTTGATCTCGCCGCAGGTGTGTTGCTCGGGAGAATACACGACACAGGTATCGAACGGCCGGGAATAAACGTGCAAGCTGACCGCTCTCTGATCGAATTCGCGTGGGTTGTAGACGCGATGCACGGGTTCCTGAGGATCGACGGCGCAGGGATGAGCGGTGTTCATCTCCACGGTGTCGGCGGTTTCAAGGTCACACGTTCCGGCCTCGAGCTTCTGCGAAATCACACGATAGTTTTCGACCAGCAATCGGCCAATGGGCACGGCCATCCAGCAATTTTGGTCGCGGTGGTTATGCACCGAGCTTCCCTGTCCGACCTCCCAACACACGGCAATCAGCTCGTAGAGCGAAGTTTTGTCGATCAGGTTGCGGGTGTAATGTTGTCGATCCCAGGTTAGATACGGAGCAAGAGTGTCGGGCGCGACCGAGATCCTCGCCAGAAATTTAAGGATTGAATCCGTGCGGTCGAACGCCGGCTCAGGAAACTTCTGCAGCTCGGATACGAAATCCTTTATAGAAACTTGTTTCGATACCACCTGTGTTTGCATGACTCACCCCTGTGCGTGGATCAGTATATAGCCTCGAACAAGAGCACGGGCGATGACGCCCGCGCCTACGCTTACTCTATAAACATGCAGTCTCCGTAGGAATAGAACCTGTACTTCTGTTCGACCGCGTGCCGATAGGCTTGCATAACGGGGTCGAATCCCCCGAACGCGCACACCAGCATAAGAAGGCTGGATTGCGGGAGATGAAAATTTGTCAGCAGAGCACTGACGATGCGGAACTGGTATCCGGGATAGATAAATAAATCGGCCTCGCCACAGCCAGCCTGAATCCAGCCGTCTCCAGACTGCGCCGCATATTCCAGAGTGCGCACGGTGGTGGTTCCGACCGCGACAACTCGCCGTCCGGCATCCAGAGCACGATTGATCGTTTCGGCGGCTGCCGCGGAAATCTCGTACGGCTCGGTGTGCAATCGATGGTCTTCAACCCGGTCTACGCGGACCGGTTGAAAGGTTCCAAGGCCTACGTGAAGGGTGATCTCCGCCGTCTCAATGCCTCGATCTCGTATCCGTGCCAGAATTTCCGGGGTGAAGTGCAGTCCCGCAGTAGGCGCAGCGATTGAACCGCTCGCCTGTGCGTAAACCGTCTGATAGCGTTCCCGATCGCTTGCGAGGTCGCTGCGGTTTATATAGGGCGGAAGAGGAATATGTCCCAGCCGCTCGACCACGCCAAAGAAATTGTCCACGGAAGCAAACCGTATGCGGCGTTCGCCGAAGTTGCCTCTGGCTGTAACTTCGGCTTCGAGTTGGTTGTTTTCGCCAAAGAACAGGCGCTCTCCCAATCCGATCTTGCGGCCGGGACGAACCAGGCATTCCCATTCGTTCGGAGCTTGCGATACCTGCCGGGTGAGCAGGACCTCAATTTGGCCCTTTAGGAATTCGCGCGCGGCTGGGTTCCGTGAGCTGACCGGCTGCGAGTTGGCGCCGCTTCTGCTGCCGTAGAGGCGTGCGGGAAAGACCCGTGTGTTGTTAAGCACAAGCAAGTCGTCCGGACGGAGCAATGTAGGAAAGTCACTAAAAGTGCCATCCCGAGGAAGACCTTTACCAGAGCGGTGCACACTTAGTAAACGGGACGCAGCCCGGTCGGAGAGCGGCTCCTGGGCTATCAATTCGGCGGGAAGCTGATAATTGAACTCTGAAACTAGCACCACTAGTAATTATAAATTCCACGGGCTTCGACAACATTTCCAAACAAACGCGTTGTGTTCCACTAAGTTTCTGCGATACCATACGCAAACTAGCTCGGGTCAGCTTTCCGCCGGCAGCCCTGCACACGAATGCCTAGCCAACGCCAATATCGTCGGGACATGGTTCGGTTCGGCCATATGCTGCATCAGCGTGGCTATGTGGCTGCCACCGACGGCAATCTTTCGGCTCGTCTGGATGACGAGCGCATCATGATTACTCCGACCTGCATGAGCAAGAGCATGCTGCGTGCATCGGACATGGTGGTGGTCGATTTGGAAGGCCGCCGCCTTGCTGGCAATCGCAATGTGTCCAGCGAACTCGCCATGCACTTGCTCATTTATAAGCTGCGCCCGGATGTGAAGGGGATCGTGCACGCGCATCCGCCCACAGCGACCGGCTTTGCCGCTGCCGGCCTCCCGCTCAGCCAGCCTCTGGTGTGCGAGGTGGTGATTGGCTTGGGCTCCATCCCGCTGGCAAAGTACGGGACTCCGGGAACGCCGGAGCTTTCGGATGCGCTGGAGCCGCTGATTCCGCAGTACGATGCCATCCTCATGTCAAATCATGGAGTGGTTGCTTACGCCGACACCCTTCACCACGCTTACATGAAGATGGAGACGGTCGAGCACTTTGCCCAGATCGCGCTGGTAACGCATCTTTTGGGACGCCAGCAGCCTTTGGCTGGAGAAGATCTCGAAAAGCTGAAGCTGGCGCGCACGAAATACCAAGTAGCCAGCTCCGTGCTTCCTCTGCCCTGCAGCGGCGTTCGCGGTAATAATGGCGGTCGTTCGCAGGGAAATGGGAATTCAGCGTCGGCTGAAAATTCTCGACCGCGAAACAAGGATTTTCGCGGCCCGATAAAAGCTAAGGGCTAGACACAACCCGCCTTTAACTCTCATTCCGACGCGCGACGAGGGATCCAGGTTTTCTTCAGGCGGCCGCAAGAACCGAGATCCCTTGCGTTGCTCCGGATGATCCGACAAACTGAGAGCTGCCTTTTCACTCCCCTCCGACTCGGAAGCGCATCCCTGCCCGGAAGTTCGCGCCCAGCGCCGGATATCCGACTACTTCCTGGTATTGTTTGTCGAGGGCGTTTTGCAAATTGATGTAAGCTGTGACTCTCGATGTGATCGCGTACCAGCCGCCCATATCGACGCGCACATAGCCCGCGGCATGATTGATGCCGAATCCAAGGAAATCCGAGTCCTTCCTCCGACCCACAAAACTTCCTCCCAGATTCGCACCCCAGCGTTTTCCCAGATAGGTCAACAACGTGTTGGCTGAATGTTTCGGCCGACGCAACAATGGCTCTCCAACTCCGAGCACGGTGGGATCGCAAAAATTGGTTGGCGTACACTCCGGAGCCTGCAGAATTTCCGTCGATGTGTAGGTGTAAGCGGTGTTCAGGAACAGTCTGCGGCAGGATCTTGCCCTGCAACTGGAGTCTCCGCTCCCTGCGCGAAAGACTTATCCACATTCACGTACTGCCCGATGAAGGTCACGGGATTCGAAGCGTAGTCTATGCGGTCGTAATAAAGGTTGTTGAAGTACGTCGCGGTAAATGAGTATTTGTTTCCCAACAGATTTTGCAGCAGGCCCGCTTCGAAGGCGCGGTTACGCTCAGGCTTCAAGGTTGTGTTGGGAATGCTGTAAGGCGGACCGGCAAAGGCTTCCTCCAATCTGGGCTCCTTGAACCCGGTCGCGTAGGAAAAGCGCAGACGCGTGCCTGAAAATACTTCGCCGCCCCGCCGCGCCAGCAAGGTCAATGCGACTCGCGGCACACCGGTGTTGCCAAACGCGCCATTGTGCACGAAGCGCGCGCCCGCAATTACTGACAGACGGCCCAGGGTGAGTTGTTGCTGCCCGTAAACATCGTGGTTGAGTCGCAGGCCGTGGGTTAGCGGCGGGAAGTTCAGGTCGCCAACAAAACCGTTTTCGTCTTCAAAGCGGTAACCCACTGTGGTGTGCGCCCAGCTGCGCTCAATGTAATCACCCTGATATTCAAAGCCAGCGCGATTGATGTCGTCATATCCATGCGATGGAAAGTCGTCGACGCGCGCGGGATCGCCCGTCAGATTCACATCGTTATAGCGATAGCTATAGTCGAAGCCGGTGAAGCGATGCTGCCAGCCAGAGGGCGCCGCAACAGTCAACTCCACGCTGCCAATCAGATTATTGAGCTGCGACCACTCATGCGGATCCGGCGGTTCCAGCGGGTCTCCATTAAAGTTCCACTCACCGGGCAAGCCGGTGTGGCTGTTCGAGTGGCGTAGGCGCACCCGCAGCGCGACTTTATCGGTAAACGCAACGCCGAGATTTCCGCCCTGCAAGGAGTCGGAATACGCGTCGTTTACGCCCTGTCCGTTGGTGTTAAATTGATCGGCGAAGAGGTTGTAATCGAAACGCCCGTGCACTCCGGCGAGAGACGCGTAACCATTCGCGGTTCCGAGGTTTCCGCCATCAGCGCCGAAACGCAGCTCCGGAGTCTGCGTGGTTCCCTGGCGTGTCCAAACTTGCACCACGCTGGTCATTGCGTCGGAGCCATACAGCGTGCTCTGTGCGCCCCGGACAAATTCCAGGCGATCAGCTTCCGTCAGGGGCAGCGTGCCAAAATCAAACGCTCCTCCCGGCTCATTTACCGTGACCCCGTCAACGATCACTTTGTTGTAGGTGGAGTCGCCGCCGCGCACGAAGAGAGATGCCAGGCCACCGCGCTGTCCGGCTGTGTTGATAACTGCGCCGGGTAGAAAACGCAACGCATCATCAGAGGCGATCGGCTGCATCGTTTGCAGCTGCGCGCCGTTTAAAGTTTCGACGTCGGCCCCCGCAGCTTCGGTCGGAACCGGAGTACGAGTTGCCGTCACGACGACGGTTTCTGCCGCAGCGGCCAGCCTCAGCTTTATGGTGGCAAGTTCAGCATCGGGAGAGAGGTCGGTTGCCGCAGGAGCAAAACCGGCGGCCAAGACTTGCGCGTGATACGAACCTGCGGCAACGTTCTGAAAGACCGCAAGTCCTTCGGACGATGTGGTCGCAACCGCTACCGGCGTCGAGCCGTTCTTGAAAGTTAAGACGACCTGCGCCCCGGCCACCACCGCCGATTGCGGATCCACAACTTTGATTTTGATTTCGGCGGCTGAAGCTGCCGCCAGCAGGCAAATTACACTCGCAAGAACACGAAAGAACCGCATGCACTCCTCCTTTGTTTCGCGAAAGGGGTTGGTGTCGACGGTTCGCGCCAGTCTCCTGGCTTTGCGAGTAAGGACAGCAATTGCTGTCCGACCAATGCAGCCGGCCTTCCCAGAGTTACCCAGTGACCGGCGGCGAATTTCCTCGCTTACAGTTGCGCGGCAGCGCGGGATTCTCACCCGCTTCCCTCCTCAAATCAATTTGAGGACGCGCGAACCAAAGAAGTTGAGAAAGAACAAAAAGCCACTTCCCGGATTCTGAGCAGAATTTCCCAGCCAGAACCAGAGAAGTGGCATTGTAAACCAACAACGGTTAATTTCCCTACTGCACAGTCACGCTTACCGGAGCAGAAGGGATACCATTAGCGACGACCACCAGACTGCTGGCGCCGGTTTCTGCACCTGCCGGAACATCAAAGTTGGTCGACACAACTTTCGTTCCCGTGGCGACCCCCATAGTGCTGGGATTGTGGGTGCGAGCATAGATGACATGCTTGCTCGCGTTATTGGTAATGCGCACCAGGCCGTAACTGCTGTTCATCTGCGCATCGTCACCGTAAGCCGCGCCGTGGGTCAGGCCATTAAACTGCGTGCCCGAGATTTTGTAGGTGTCACCACGAGTAATGGAGCTCGGGACAGTTGTGATCGCTGGCGCCCATGACTTCTGATATGTTCCCTTGGCCGTGTAAATCTCGGCGTCGATCGTTGCGCCGTCCGCCAGCGTGTAGAGGATCTGCCCGGTCGGAAGCACCAGCAATCGTCCAAGATACGAAGTGTGGAGGTTGCCGGTCTGCTTGGGTAATGGAGCGCTAAGGAACTTGGTTCCGTTGAACTCATAGAAGGTAACCGGAGGGTTGAAAACGCCCGGGCTGGTCTCGCAAAGAATGTTCCCATCCGGCAGGACCGCAGCGGGAGCGTCGGCCATATCGTTGCCATTGGGGAAATCCGGGCCAGCTGCCCATTTGCCAGTGGCAGTGTTATAAATCGCAGTATGCCCGGCGCCGCTGCTGCCGTTTGCTCCCATCGCAAAGACGCTGCCTTCAGGCCGCAACAGCGCAGGTCCAGTTTCTTCACCAGCGTTGATAGAAAGATCGACAATCGTGCTGCCTCCGCTGGTCCATGTGCTCGTGTTCGGGTTGAAGATCTCCGAATTGGGAGTATTTTGGGTGTCGACCAGAAGCACTTTGCCATCAGGCAATAACTCCATGCCCTCTTCGGCGTAGGCATCCGATTTGCCTGAGCCTTTGATAGTCCACTTCAAAGTCTTGGCGTTAAACTCGGCGCTCGCGGTGGTGAAGTTTTGCCCCAGCAGGAGAGTGCCGTTAGGTAGAACGACTGAAGGCGAGTCGCCGATCTCGCCCCAATTGGCTGGCGGGTTTACATTCGTCCATTTGTTGGTCAAAGGATCGTAGATCGCGCCCAGATTGGTTTCGTCCTGGCTGAGAAAGTTGTACTCTCCGCCTTCCACCAGCACGCGGCCATCCGGCAACACCGCCGAGGCGAAGTATAGCGGCGCATAATTGGACGGCATCGATCCCAGTTGGTTCCACGTGCCGTTGATGTAGCTGCCGGTTTTATCCGGGGTAAGCGCCCACCAGTTGGGGCTATTGTATTCATGCACCATGGCCCGTCCGTCCGTCAGCAGCACAGCGGTATCGGTTTGGAATTGAGGCGGATGCTTCAGGCTCTGCCATTTTTGGGCGACGGAAATTGAGGTCAAGGCAAGGCAACCGGCCAGTGTGATTCCAAGCATTCTTAAACTGTTCATATATTTTCCTTTTGGTAGCGCCGCCGTCCCGGCGGCTGTCCTGCGGGCGTCTCGCCCGCAGAGTAGAGGGCAGGATGCCCTCGCTACACACTACGAACGATTCGCCGCCAAACGGTAGACTCTGCGCTCGCCGAAGTCAACTGCGGAATTGTAAAAACTTTGTCTTCCGTGCGCATGGTTGGAAAAATTGGTGCCCAGCTTCGCGTTGGGGACGCGAACCGGGGGCGAAGCGAAACTAAAACGGCCGCGGTGGAAAAGCTCCAATCGACAACAATCCCGGACTGTTCCCATCCAAGGCCGGCGATTTGGCCGACTCCGTCAGAGTGCACTTCCCGCCGCTCGATTTCACGTTAATCTCTGCGATGGAGGACGGCGCTCCGAATTCGGCGACATATACAACTCCTCCCGTGCCCGTGGTTTGTTCCAGGGCCAAAGATGCGACGTACGACCAGTTGCTTACAAAGCCCTTTAGCGGCCGGGAAACACAACCTTTCGAAAGTTTGCCTGTACTCTTGTCAAAAAAAGCGGCGGTGACTGTGCCGGATTGATTGTTGGTTATGTAGAGGAGGGTTTCATCCGGGCTTAGCAGAACGTTACTGGAATTAAGCTCGCGCCCCAAATGATAGACCACCGTCGGCGTCAACTTTCCCGACGAAATATCCGAAACTTCCACGATGGTGAATGGCGAGGTATCTCCGAAAATGGCGTAGTGTCCATCCCGGGTGATGTCAACGCCGGTCGGATAAGTATTGCCGCCGCGCGAACCGGTGGAATTCTGTTCATCGCCGTTCGAAACGGGTACGCCTCCGGAAATGTCGAAGGATTCGATAGAGCCATCGCCATAGGTCGCGACCATCATGTTTCCATGGATAGCCATTCCATCGATCGTGCCCCCGTGCAGGCCGCCAACCGTAATGTCGCTGACAAACTTGATTTTGCAGCCCGGCAGCACTTTAAATGTTCCGATAGTGCTGTGGTCGGTGAAGCTGGCATACAAATATTGGGCATTCATCGCCAAGCCAACACCGTTGGCTGCGCCGGTATCGTTGCCCGAGCCCACCGCATGGCCGTCAACTTGTAGAGTCTTGATACCGATTCCCTCAACCTCGCCTGACTGCGCGACCGAGGCGTAGACGCATTCCGCGTTTCCACTGTCGAGCACGTTTAACCGGTTGGCCGCAAAGTAGCCGCCCGCGATACCGCCCTCGCCAATTAATACTTTTGCTTTCAGGGTCAATAAGCCGTTGGGCGCTACCGTGTAAAAGCTAACGCTAGTGATTAGGTTCGGCGGCACGTCATCATTGGTGACAACGTAATGGGGCTTCCCGACTCCGAACGCGACCCCGCTGGCGCAAATGCCTATCAGGATTAGGGCCAAACACGATAGTAAAAACCTGGACGCAATCCTCATAGGGTGCTCCATGCCCCACAGGGCATTTGCATGTTTTGTCGATATAAAGCTGCCATTGGAAATGTTTGTCGAATGGTCGGCAGGGAACCGCAGGCTGAACATCTACTATCCTTGCTGGGGGCGGAAAAAATCCACTCGCCCTGTCCTCGGTACAGACGGGGCGAGTGAATTGAGTTGTTAACAACTGTTTTGTTCCAGCTACTGCACCGTAATCGAAACGTCGGGCGAGTGGATGCCGTTCGTGGCCACATCCAGAGTGCTGGGGCCGGTCTCAGTATCCGCCGACACGGTGAAGTGAGTCGATTCTGTCGTGGTACCGCTTTGAACAGCGTAGCTGCTCGGGTTCGTTGTTCTGGCGAAGAAAACGTGGTTGGTAGCATTGTTGGTTATACGCACAAGAGCATAGTTGGTCGAAGACTGGAAGTCGTCGCCATATGCAGCTCCATTGGTGAGGCCGCTAAGCTGGGTGCCCTGCAGGACGTAGGTCTTGCCACGAGTGACGGTGGACGGCACGGAGGTGATGTTCGGCTGCCAGGCCGCCTTGTAGTTTCCTTTCGGAGTGAAGATTTCAACATCGTTGCTGAAGTCAGTGAACATCAACTGCCCAGTCGGCAACTCGAGGAAATGGCCGTAGAAAGCGCCATCGTTCGCTGCGTTGGGTGGTCCGGCGATCTTGGTCAACTTCTTGCCGTTCCACTCAAAGAAGACAGCGCCAGTGCCAAAAACCGGAGGGCCGGTCATTACGATCACGTTGCCGTTGATTTCCACCGCCGACGGTGCATCGTCACAGGCCAAAGCTGTTCCATTGACCTTGGGAAAATCCGGGCCAGCCT
Organism: uncultured Acidobacteriota bacterium; assembly: GCA_963716405.1. GTDB lineage: Bacteria > Acidobacteriota > Terriglobia > Terriglobales > Acidobacteriaceae > JABDBE01. Next base: position 603,683 of record CAVQTI010000004.1, read on the forward strand.
TCCACTTCTTGGTGCTGGTCGTGTAGATCGCCGTGTGTCCAGGAGTTCCCGCAGGCGAAGCCCCGGCTGCGAAGACGGTTCCGTCAGGGCGCAATACAAATGGCCCGACTTCTTGAGAGCTGGGATCTTCCAAGCGGACGATTGTGCTTCCCGCGCTGGTCCACTTCTTGGTTGTCGGACTGTAGACTTCGGAGTTGGGAGCATCGATGGCATCTACCGTCAGCACATCCCCATTTGGCAACAGACCCCAGCCTTCTTCGTCGAACCGGTCAACTTTCCCGGTGTTGGTGATGTTGGTCCATTTGAGGGTCTTGGGAATGAAGGAAGCTTGGTTAACCCCATTGCAGCAATCGGCCTGCATGTAGGTTCCGTCGTCCAACAGAATGGCTTGCGCATCACCGATGTTAGCCCAGCCTGGGGGAGGATTGACGGATGTCCATTTGTTCTTGACAGGGTCGTAAATCGCACCCAGATTGGTCCATGCCGCACCGCCGTTATTGTATTCGCCGCCCTCGATGATATAGCGGCCGTCGGGCAATACCACGGAGCCGAAATAAAACGGACCGTAGGTGCTGGGCAGCGAAGCGATTGGCTTAATGGTTCCATTGATGTAGCTGCCGGTGTTGTCCGGGGTCAGCTTGTACCATTTCTGTGGAGTCGAGTCCTGTTCTTCATGGAGTAATACGGTTCCATCGGTGAGTAGCGCAATTGCGCCGACCGGGAAGCTGGGCTGAGTTTTGAGGGGCTGCCACTTTTGTGCGCCCGCAATTGGTGCTAAAGCCAGCACTGCGAGCAGTGATATTCCAAACTCTTTCATCCTCTTATTCATCTATGTCCTCTCCTGGGTTCTGGGGTCCTCTATAGGCGGGTTCTGACGGGGAGTTCAGCAGGTGGCCGCTACAGATGAGACTTGGTAAATCGATTAAACAATCGCCGCAAAAATGTACTTGCAGCCAGCTGTGAAGTCAATGTGGCCTTTCGTCTCCTAACCATCGCACTATGAAACCTAAGCTGGACGCGGGATTTCACGGTTGTGTGCGTTTGCCCGAGTAGGCGTAAAATACTTGGCATGATTCCCCAAGACCTGCTGGACATACTGGTTTGCCCTGCCTGCAAAAAGCCGTTGCAGCTGCGGAAGGAAAACGGCGAAAGCCTGAAATGCACGGAGTGTCGCCGAGTCTACCCGGTGCGAGACAACATCCCGATTCTCCTGATTGACCAAGCCGCCACCGATCCTTCCTGAGCTATGCTCCGTCTTGAACCGCGCCCCTCATGAACCATGATGTTCCTCGCGGAAGCGTATTTGACTTTTTGGCCCACTGCGGGCAGGTTCCGCCCTTTTCTGTGCCAGAACGACACCTTGTGTCAACCTGAGGCCCCGAAACCAGCCGTTTGCGGACCATGGGCTCCCTGTTCAAATCTGGGCCAGACGGCGCAACTTGTTGCACTCACATGGGTTTCAATAGATAGATGATGCGGGTGCCAGAAGTTTCGAACATGATCGCAGTGCGGCATCAAAATTGCATGCAACGTGGGTGGCACAAGCGGAGTCTAATAGGTATGCAGTCGCAAGGTCGGAGGTGAGACGACCATGAATGACCGGTACAAAGAGAGATTTTCGGTGACCGAACTGACCGCCTTGAGAAACGACCTGTTGCAGGGTGGCCTGATCGATTCGCGCGAAGCCGCCGAACTCCTGCAGGTATTCCTCATGGGACGAGGCTACGGCGTTTCACCCCAAGCGGCCTTCGATGCCGCCGGCAGAGTAGAAATGTCGGGCTGCTCGATTCCTGTATTGCAAACGGAGTTGGAGAATCTCGCATTAGTGATGTAAGGGGCATTAACCGCGCGTGCTTAACCGCGCGATGAAATTTAAAAGATCTGAGGGGAGTCTCAAAACCAAGTCAGTCCCCACAGGGTGATGAAAGACAAAAGCCGGGCTAACCAGTCCGGCTTTGCTTTTGCTAGAAGACTTTCCCTGCGAACCTTGCGTTTCGCATAAGGTATGCGCTCAGGCATACCGCAGGTCGCTACAAAGCGGTTCGGCTTCACGGCGTGCGCGAAAGGCCCGGCCGCCGAAAGTTCTCCGCCAAGAGCTGGCGGTGAAGCGAGAAGCGAAAGAGCTGAAAGCTGAAAGCTAAGAAGCTAAAAGCTGCATTCCTCACTCATACCGCAAACTCTCCACCGGATCCAGCTTAGCCGCCCGCGTCGCGGGAACGGTTCCAAACAAAATCCCTACCAACGATGAAACCACGATAGCCACAATCGCCGACAATCCTGAAATCGGAATGCGATATTCGGTCAGGAAGCGCACCGAAAAAGGCAGCGCCAACCCGATAACGACGCCAGCAAAGCCCCCGATCAAAGAAATCAGGATGGCTTCCGACAAAAATTGAAAGCGGATTTCGCGATTAGTGGCTCCGATGGCTTTGCGAATGCCAATTTCGCGGATGCGCGCGCTCACCGTAGCCAGCATGATGTTCATGATTCCGATTCCACTCACCAGCAGCGTCACCGTCGCAACCAGCAGTAACACCAGCGTGAGCGCATTCGCCGTCCGGTCCGCAACCGCGACTAACTCGGTGAGATTGTCCACTTCATAAACCGACTCCGGCCGGTGCCGCGACTGCAATACCTTGTGAATCTGTTCCGTAATTGGAACCACCATGGAAGGCTCGACCGCAGAAAAATAAAGCTGATTCACTTCCAGCGTATCGGTGAAATAACGGCTCACCGTATACGGAATGACCATGGTGTTGGCGGTCACTTCCGATTGCCCGAAGGTGTCCACGCGCTCTTTGAAGGTCCCAATCACTGTGAAGGGCAGGCCGCTCAGCTTTAGAATTTTTCCCACTGCGTCATCGGTTGATCCGTAAAGCTGTTCCGCGAGTTTTTGCGTGATAACTCCGACCTTGTTGTGCGCCTGCTCGTCCTCAGCGTCGAAGAACCTGCCGGAAAGAATCATCAGGTTTCGTACCGCGCTGTACTGCGGCATCACCCCGAGGACGCGAACGTCGCGCTCTTTGCCATTTCCTACTGGAACTCGCTCATTGATCGGAATGACCGGGGATGAGGCCGCAATGCCCGGCACCTGCGCCAATACCGCGTGCATGTCATCAATGGTGAGGAAGTCAGGATTGAGATTTGTTGCTCCACCCTGGTACTCCGCGTAGACCATGTTCGCGCCGATCGCCTGGATCTGATTGAGGACGTATTGTTTGCCGGTCATGCCGATGGTTACCACCAGAATGAGCGAAGCGGTGCCGATAACCATCCCCAGCGCAGTCAGCGCAAATCGCACCTTATTACTACAAAAGGTCTCATAGGCGAAGCTGAAGATTTCACCCAGGACGAACTTGGGAGGATGAGTGGGCGCCGCACACGTAGGGGTAGTTGTCGGCATGCTGATTAGATGTTACGCGGTGCGGTTCGGAGGCGCAATTAACCGCCGTGCGGCATGCCAGGTAGCGGAAATATTCAAGGAATTCGCGAGTCACGGTCGACAGCGCGATTAAAGCGGGGCTTTATGGCGGACGAGTTCCGTCGCAATGAGTAGTCAAGCCGCAGCCATTGGCTGCGGCTTGATCGCGTATGCGGTTCTAACTCGACTAGCGCCGACGCCGTGCGGACTTCTTGCCCGCTTTCTTGGCTGCTTTCTTCTTGCTGGCCTTCTTTTTCGCAGCTTTTTTCGGTGCGGACTTTTTCTTAGCTTTCTTTTTCGGCGCGCTCTTTTTCTTAGCCGTCTTTTTTGGCGCGGCCTTTTTTGGAGCCGGCCGTTTGGCTGCGGGTTTGGACGAGCCACCCCCACCGCCACCGCCCATGGCCGGTGGTGCAGGTCTGGGCATTTCGCTTCCTGCCTCCGAGCCAGTTACGCCCGGCAGTTCTGCTTCCTCTTCTTCCTCTTCTTCTTCAAAATCTTCTTCGAGCGATTCGCCATAAGCGCTGTTGTCGCCAAATTCATCTATTTCGTCGTCTCTTAGGTAGAGGGTCTCGTTAGCGTTCATTGCTCCTCCTGTGAAATTTTTCCGGCTGCGGATCGCGCCGGGTGCTGCTCGCACTGCTCGCACTGAGAATTAAAAAGACCACTGAAAATTACTCGCTGGAGTGGAACGGCCCGCGATTATAGCATAGTAGTTTTTTGCGAGCAGTGACGAAAAACTGACTGCTCTCCAGCTTTCTTCCCTGCATATTACACCGAAGTCCGAATGTGCGTTTCGGTTTAGTGCTGGCGATGTGAAAAAAGCAGATGAATCCGCAGGAAGTATTTCGATTACCGGCTGGGATTGGCAATTACAAGAATCATGCCAGGCCTGAGAGTGGCCACATTTCGATTGCTCTCTTTCAAAGCGTCCACCGTAGTGTTATGCGACTTAGCAATCGAGGACAACGTTTCCCCGCGCTGTACTTTGTGATGCACAACAGTCTCCGCGGTTGGGGCTCGTAAACTATTCTTGGATCTAGGCTTGGACGCAATCTGCTGTTTCGCGCTAGCGTCCGGGGCCACCGGCAGATGGATGTACAAAACATGTCGCCCTGCCACGCTGTCACTCTTTAAGTGATTCCAGCGCCGCACCATTGCTGGCGGCACGCCGAAATTCTCCGCCACGGTTTCAACCGTGTCTCCCCTGCGAACTCTGTAGGTTGTTGCCCGGCGGGAGTAGCTGGCCACTTCGTCCGACGGATGCTTACCCGGCGCAACCGGAATTATGAGCTCGCTCTCGGCCTTGAGCTCGTTGTCGCCGTCCAAATTATTCGCCTGAACGATTGCCTGCCGGCTGGTATGGAAGGCGCTGGCGACTGAGGCCAGAGTGTCGCCCGGAGCGACCTTATGATAACGCCACCACACCCGCATGTCCGGAGGGATGGCGGTAATCGCGGTCAGATAACGATCCTTGGTGCCCGCCGGGAGATGCAATTCGAATTCCCGATCCTTCGGAGTTGTCAGCCGCAAGAGACTTGGGTTCAAATCCTGAAGATCGCTGGCGGATACATCCACACATTCTGCCACCAGGCGAAGATCCACGGGGTAGTCGATCTTTACAGTGTCATAAGGCACGGGCTTGTCAGTCACCACTGTCTCCAACCCGTATTGCTGGGGATTCTTGGCCATAATGGTTACGGCCAGAATAATAGGCACGTAGTTGCGGGTTTCCTTGGGCAATACGTTGCGCTTGTAGAGCTCCCAATAATCCGCGTAGCCGGTTCGCTTCACCGCATTCTGGACGGTGCCCGGGCCGGAATTGTAGGCGGCCATGGCGAGATACCAATCGCCAAACTCGTTGTACAGATCTTTCAAGTGGTGTGCGGCGGCGCGCGTCGATTTCTCTGGATCCTGCCGTTCGTCAACCCACCAATCGCGCTCCAAGCCATATCCCTTGGCGCGGCTGGCCATGAACTGCCACATGCCGCGAGCTCCCGCACGGGACAGCGCTAGCGGATGGAATCCAGATTCGGCCTGCGCCAGATAGATCAATTCCTGAGGAACGCCTTCTTCCCTGAGAACTCTTTGGATCATCTCCTGATAACGTCCGCTACGGGCCAGCGCATGCTCGAGGGTTGGTCGTCCGCGGCTGGAGAAGTAGCTGATGTACCCGGCCACCGGATCAGTCATCATCAGAGGCAGGTCGGAATGCGTAGCCGCGACTTCGGCCTCAGCTTTAGCTTTCAGATTGGGATCGACCGGATACGTGACCTCGTTGGCTTCGTCGATCGGCGCCGGCTCAGACTTCTGCTGGGCGAAGCCATCGCCTTCCTGCAAAGCTTGCACCTCAAGTCCGTTTACGCCGTCGAGTACGCGATCAAACTCCTGCTGCAGGCGCTCGTCAGTGCGGACATCCAATGAACTGCTTAGCAAAAGATTGAAGCCGCGATCGAAATTCTCTTTGGCAGCCTCGAGGTGTCCGGCTTTGTAATTCTCCTCGCCGAGCTTGTATTCCTTCTCCACCTGCGCAATTAATTCAGCGACGGGATCAGGCTTAACCGTAGTCTCAGGTTGCGAGGCTGGAACAGCCTGCGGATGAGCGTTCGCTTGAGCTGTTGCGGAATTGGTGTTCAGCAGCGGAGCCGATGATTTAACCGTAGGCACGAGCGTGGCCGGCCTTTGCGCAGTCTGACACGCGTTGCCCGAAACCAGGACAACAACGGCAGCGATCAGAAAATAAAGTTTCTGAATCCTCATATTTCTCTACGACTTACCGCGCTGAATCTGGCTCGAAAACGCCCATTTCATGCTACTACCCGCGTTTTGATGGGTCAATCCGCAAGTCGGTTGGATTACGTTACTTTGGGAACCGTGCCGAATATTACTTCGGCGGCTCTGCTTACTGCAACCATTGATATTCGTTGGGTTGGACGCCTCTGTCGAGTAAGTCTTTCCGAAGGCCCCCTTCACTAGCATCTGGCGCGGTCATCGGGCCACGAGGCACGAGGAACTCCTTTCCGTCTCCGCAGTTCTGAATCTCCCATAGCCTTGCCCGAATCGAAGTCAAACATGAAAGCGATACAAGTGAAGCAAACTGGTGGACCAGAAGTTTTGCAACTGGCGGATTTGCCGGTTCCGCAACCCAGGCCCCACGAAGCCGTAGTCAAGATCGCCGCGTCGGGAGTGAACTTTATCGACGTTTACCAGCGCGAGGGCAGATACAGCGTTCCGCTTCCATTTGTGCTGGGACAGGAGGGCGCAGGCGTTGTCACAGATGTCGGACCCGAGGTGAAATCGGTTAAGACTGGAGACCGCGTCGCCTGGTGCGGCGTCCTGGGCTCGTATGCGGAGTTTGCGGCCGTCCCCGGCGAGCGCCTGGTGCAGGTTCCGCAAGGCGTCAGCGATCAACAAGCGGCCGCCGCCATGCTCCAAGGCATGACTGCGCAATACTTGATATACGACACTTTTCCGTTGAAGGGCGGCCAAACCGCCTTGATCCACGCGGCGGCAGGCGGCGTGGGAGCGTTGCTAGTGCAGATGGCTCACAACCTCCGGGCCCGCGTGATCGGCACAGTTTCAACCGATGAGAAGGCTAAGATCGCACGCGAAGCAGGCGCCGACGAAGTGATTTTGTATAGCAAAACAGATTTTGAAACTGAGACCAAGCGACTGACCGGCAGCAAAGGCGTGGACGTCGTCTACGACGGAGTCGGCAAAACCACCTTCGAGAAAGGTCTGAACGTTTTACGTCCCCGTGGAATGATGGTCTTGTTCGGCGGCTCCAGCGGCCCCGTGCCCCCATTCGATCCGATTCAACTCTCGCAAAAGGGTTCGCTGTATTTATCGCGCCCAGCCCTGGTGCATTACATCGCATCGACAGAGGAGTTGCGGATGCGCTCAAGCGCGGTGTTCAATATGATCGCAGACGGTAAGCTCAAGATCCGCATCGCGCACACCTATCCACTGGCAGAAGCGCAACAGGCGCATCGCGATCTCGAAGGCCGCAAAACAACCGGAAAGTTGCTGCTGATCCCGTAGCGATAGGGCGAGACGAATTTCTCAAAGTAGCGCCGGCATCTTGCCGGCTGTCGCGAGGGCATCCTGCCCTCGCCGACCAAAGGCGGAAGGGGCACTGATGCCGATAAAATTTCCTAAAAGAAGGCCAGACGGATCTTTCTGCGTACTAGTGACACTTCGGGTCAGTACTCCAGGACCTCAGGCATTAGCATCCCGCGTAACTGCGTGGCTGGATCAGTGGGTGCTTGCTAATCGTCAATGGACGTGGGGCGATCAAGTCTTTGACTTTTTCGATGACTTCGTTGGCATACCCATTTGCGTTGCCTCTGGTCCTGACTTGCTAACACTTCGCTTCGAGGGCCGTCCCCAGTCGAAGAAGTGGTGGAAGGACTGGATCGGACTCAGATTGCTGGCCGACATTCGGCAGACTTTCAGCGAGATCGTCGACCTTGACCGAGTCGTGGACTGCCCCGAGGTGTTCGGCCAATAGTCTCCTCGGACTTCGCCCCATCACGCATTTCGCTGATCCACGCGTTAATCTCCTTCCGGCTGCGAAAGGATTTCAAAGCCCCTTTGTATTTCTCAAACGGATTGGTCTCGCTGCGGGGAGGTCGGATGGCAGTTTGGCCCTTTTTCACCATGGATCAAGTGTATACAAAACTCAGCTTCACTGACGGTCAGCGCTTGCGGCTATATTTTCGCGGGTGCTCGGGAGGCTCTAAACTAGGGCATGACTCCCGGGTCATCAATCGCCACCGGGGTTAGCGGAATCACTCCACTTTCGTTTACTTGCCATACTCCATCAAACTTCACGAAGTAAGGCTCGACCACAATGCTTGGGAAATTTGCCGTAAGAAGGTCTCTGGCACGCAGCAGTTCGGCACGATGATGTTCGGCCTCGGCTTCGTGATCCCCCTTGAAATGCGCCAGGCCGCCATAGGTCGCGCAGTCGGAATGGCTCATGACCAGCACGCGTTTGGTCCCGTGCAAGCGTATCGACATTCTGACCTGCTCGAGAATGAAATCCTGCTCGAAGTCATTGCGCGGTGAAGCCAGCGTCTTGGCCCCGCCGGCGACGACAATCATATCGGCGCGCTCAATTCCCTGCTGCTTCAGAAACTCTCGCACGGCCATGCTGATGCGGTGATCAAAGCAACATAGCACGGCGGCATCCGCCACATATTGGCCGCTTGGAGAATCGAATTGGAAAACTCTGCGCATGCGAGTTTGCTTTTCAATTCTAACCGCATACCCACCTACTTTTTTCGCGAATAGCTCACCGCGTACTCCGGAACTTCACACGCCGGATCGAGCCGGGAATCATTGATTGGCTTCCCCGGAACCACTTCCAGCGGAATGACCCCAGCCCACGTCGGAAAACTATAATCTTCCTCATCGTCAATCGGAGGACCTTGCCGCATCTTTGCGGAAAACTCCTCGATGGGCAACCGCATCACCAGCGTCGCTTTCAGTTCTTTCTCGGTCGGCTGGCGCGATTCCGCCCAACGTCCCGGAAGAATGTGCTCCGACAACAACCGCAAAGCCTGCAACTTCTCCTCGGCGTCCCTCACAGCCACCGCCGTTCCCAGAATCATTACCGAACGGTAATTCATGGAATGATTGAAAATCGAGCGCGCCAGCACCAGCCCATCCAGCAGAGTAACCGTCACGCACAGCGCAATCCCCTCATCGATGCGGCGCAGCATGCGGCTCGCAGCCGAGCCATGAATGTACAGGCGGTCGCCCGCTCGTCCATAGCCAGTCGGAATCACGAAAGGTTGTCCCTCGACCACGAATCCAACATGGCAGATGAAGCCTTCGTCCAGAATCTGGTAAGCCGTTTTTCGATCGTAAACGCCGCGGTGAGGTTCGCGCACTACCCGGGTGCGCGCGGTAGGATTCTTGTTTTCAGGCATTCCAAGCGGAACTCCGGCAATCGCCAAGGATGAACAGAGTGTAGCATCCGCGCTGCTTCGTCTATACTTTACGTTTTATTGAGGGCACCAATGTCGGATCAAGCATTTGGACTCAGCGCGAATCAAGTGATGGCCTATGCGTCCGTCGCCAACGTGCTGCTCGTCTTGATTCTTGCCGCCATCAACATTAACTACGCATGGCATGCCAAGCGGCAAGCCGATGCCAGTCTGGAGCAGGTCGCAGCCGCAACCCGGCAGGCGGAGATCGCCGCCGAGACTCTATCGATTCTGCGCAAGCAGCTTGACCAGCAACGCATCGCGGACCTGGCAACGGTAAACCTGCAGCTCAAGGTCGCGATGCACACGCTCGAGGACTGGCTCAAACGCATCGGCTTCGGAAGCGTATCCGCAGCTGCCGGATGAAATCAGTATTCTTCCGCAAGACTTCAGCCTCGCAATCCAGCGGGCCAATGCTATCGATCAAATTGTTGCCGAAAACATGGGCGCTGCTTCGTTGTACGCCGGAGAGGCCGAAAACAACATCAGAATCCTGCGGAGTGGAAACCCAGCTGAACCTCAGAGCTGGAAAGAGATGCAGGAGAAAGCCAAGAAAAACCTGAGTATCGCCAAATACAAGCTTAGCGTGGCCAGAACCCGCTGGGAATCCATGACCGGATAGCCTGCGGACTAGCATCTATATGAAAAATCTGATCCGGAAGATGTTCAGGGAACTTTTCGTCGGACTGAGGACTCGGGACTGCGGGCTCACGTGCGAGCGGATCACGTCATGGTGATGAAGAAGAGGAAGTAAGCCGATTGCCGCTTCTTTCTGACGCCTTCTATCTGCAAGAACTGCCTACCGGTTTACAGCAGGGAGACATCATAAGCGGTACTCCATTGATCCTCCTGCCCCCACTGGATTCCTTGGTTATCGTTCGCTCATCACATCACAGGCTCCCGCTTGACCATCTTGTGCCTGGGGAGGCAGAACTGGTCGATGAGCGGGTCCTGAATGATGCATTTGAGCGCGGGACAGAGTACTCCGTTATGTCTGTCTTGCGTGGCTTGGCTATGGTCATTACCGCTACTTGTGATCTGGACGCGGCGAAGGATTCAGGCGGTGTATGGACGGTTTGGCCGATTCGGCCCATCGATGGTTCTGGTCTCGACCAAGGGAACCTAAATGCAGGGAAGTACACGAACCTCTATCGACTACCAGACCACGATTATTTCGATGGGGCTTTCATTGACGTAACCGATCTGCGTCCTGTACGACCTGAACAGTGTCCCTTAAAAAACAGGATCGCAAGCATTTCCAGGCTGGCACAAGATGATCTGTTCCAAAAATTTCATCGTTCGCTGGGGCGCATTTGGGGCTACGCCGAGGGAGAGATCGTGGATCCATTGGGCAAGTACGAGACGGGGAAATTCCGCTGCGCCCGCTGTACGCTTTTTGATGTGACTGTTTCGGAGAAAACGTTGCAACCAGGCTTGCCCGCGCCAGAGTGCGAAAATTGCAAGAAGATCGGCAGGTCCGCACAGTGGTATCCGCTGACCAAATACAGAAAAGCCTAGCATTTGGGCTTCTTGGCCTTTTTTCAGCTCGACACAGTATGCAGTATCGATGGGCTTTGGAAGCCAAGCAAGCCCACCACCCGTCCGCCTCCGAGCGATGAATTCCGCTTCCGCACAAAACTCATGGAAAACCTTGACCTTAGGCCCATTGCGACGCATAATTGCGCCCGCCTTGTTTTTACACGCACGGTAACTCTGATTTTCCGTAAGCAGGCGAGGAGTTTATATGCCAGAAGAAACCGGCAAGCGGGTTGGTGACTACCAGATTCTTAACGAGCTTGGCAGCGGCGGCATGGGCCGAGTCTACAAGGTGCGAAATGTTCTCTCCGATCGCATCGAAGCTATGAAGATTCTGCTTCCCAATCTCGCGGGACGGGAAGACATCGCCGCTCGTTTCCTGCGCGAGATCAAGCTGATGGCGAACCTCAACCATCCAAATATCGCTGCCCTTCGAACCGCTTTCACCGCCGACAATCAGCTGGTGATGATTATGGAATACGTCGAAGGTATCGATCTGGCCGCGCGCCTCGAACATGGACCAATAGCGCCGCCCGACGCAGTGAATTATATCCAGCAAGTGCTGAGCGCACTGAGTTATGCGCATCAGCAGCACGTGATTCACCGTGACATCAAGCCTTCCAACATGATGCTGACTCCTCAGGGCGTAGTAAAGCTCATGGATTTTGGCATTGCGCGGGCTGGCGAAGAACGCAGTATCACCATGACCGGAACTACGCTGGGATCGTTAGGTTACATGTCTCCCGAGCAGGTGAAAGGCGAGCCGACGGATGCGCGATCGGACCTATATTCCGTGGGTGTGTCGTTATACGAAATGGTGACCGGACAGCGTCCATTTCAAGCCAGCAGCGACTATTCGATTATGGCGGCTCACGTCAAAGAAGTGCCGAAGCCGCCAGTTGAGCTGCATCCGGGGCTGCCGGCGGCGATGAACGAAATCATCATTATGTCGATCGCCAAGGACCCGGCGCAGCGTTTCCAGACAGCGGACGCTTTCCGCAATGCGCTGAGCAGCGTGCGCTTCGAGCCTGCGCAAGCGCAACCCATTGCTCCAGGGCAAGCCTGAGGATGTGACGGTAGATACAATTCTGCCGCCTGCATCGCAACCCGCAGCTGCGGCAACTCCGCAACAAACATTTGCTGCGCCAGCTAAAACACCGCCAGCGCCCGTGATTCCAGCTGCAGCGTCCACTTCCCATTCCGCCGCCGCAACCCGGCGGCCATCGCGGTTTATACATGACACTGGGAGCATTGATCGTGCTGGCTGTTCTGGTGGTCGCCGGAATTTACATACCCCGCCGCAGTAAGACTGAAGCAGGACCCAAGCCAGCAGCGTCAGGTAATGGTACGAATGCCAGTTCGCAAACTCCGCCTGCGTCCAACCCGGTACCGACAAACCCGCCGCAACCAGAGGCTCCGGCAGCAACTGCTCCTAACCCGCCGAGCCAAGTAGCAGCACAGCCGCAAACCTCGACTCCGACCGCACCGGCCCCTGAAAACCCCAGTCCGGTTCGAAATGCTGCCTCAGTCGAAAAGTTGCCGGTTGTTCACACCCACAAAATATCGCCAAGTAATAGCGCCAGCAACCAGGACGCAGTCCCGCCTGCGCAAGGCGCGAACGCCCCGCCAGCTAACGATACGGCAAGTTTGGATTCGGCAGAGCAAGAGACGGATCAACTCTCTAACCGCGCAGCAGCGGTCAACAACAGTCTGGACCATCTGCAACAGCAACAGAGCGCCGCCGGTTTCGGCCTTCGCGGTGACATAGCCGCGCGCCAGGCCAGCATGAAAAACAATCTGGCAAAAGCGCAGAGCGCAGTTCAGAGTGGAGATCTGACGAGAGCCAGGAAATATATGGATATGGCGCAAAGCGACGTCGAAGCGCTAGAACACTTCCTCGGACGCTGAATGATCGGTCGGAGGGAACCGACTCATTTCATGTTGTCCAAAATCGATCCCACGATTCCCCCGACCACGCCGCCTTCGACCGTCTGTCTTTGAGTATTGTGCGGCAGATATCTCTCGATGACGTGCGCCAGCTTCGAAATGGGCAGGGTTTGCAGCCAGATTCTTCCTGGCCCGGTCAGCGAGGCCAGAAAAATTCCATCCCCGCCGAAGATCATATTCTTGATGCCAGGTACGGTCGTGATCTGAAACGAAACGCTCGACTGAAACGCGCCGACATGCCCGGGATGAACCCGCAGATTTTCGCCCGGGGCCAGATCGCGCAAGACGAGTTCTCCCGAGAGTTCCAGCCACGCCATCCCTTGTCCGCTGAGTTTCTGCAGCAGGAAACCGTCGCCACCAAAAACACCGGCACCCAGCGATTGCTGAAAGCCAACGCTGATTTGTATCTGCGGGGTAGCGCACAAAAAGCCGTGCCGATGAATCATGTATTCGTGTCCCGCCGACACTTCAACAGGAACAATGTGTCCCGGCAATTTGGTGCAGAAGGCCAACTCCCCCGCAGAACCGACGGCGCGGTATTCAGTCATAAAAATGGATCCGCCGCCAGCCACACGCTTGAGCACGCCGAACAGACCTCCGCCCCCACCGAACTGAGTATGCGTGGTCATCTGAATCGTGCTGCCCATCCATGACAATTCCCCGGCTTCGGAAATAATCGTCTCATTGGGCTCAAGAGCGAACTCGAGCACGGGCATGGTGGTACCAGTAATGCGGCTCTGCATAAAAATCTCCTGACTAAGAACTGGGATTCCGAGTATACATGCGCCGTGAATCGGAAAAACGCTGCACCGCAATAAAAAAGACCCGGACTGTAAGTCCGGGCCTTTCAGTCTGAAGCTTGTAATCGCCGAGTTCTACTTCTCGCTCACGAGTGCGTTGATTAACCCTTGCCCGTTGGGGCTGCCCCATCCGGTGACCAGATCATATCCAGCCACGGCTGAGTAGCTGCCGGACGTGCCGCTGGTAATGTCGTGGAAATCGGTATGGTAATTCGAACCCACGCCAAACGAATACAGATACGGCTCGATGAAACCAAGTGTCGCGTACCCATTGGCCACCAGTTGTTGGTTAGCCAGGGCAACATATCCCGCCCACATCGGCGCGGCGAAACTGGTTCCACCGTACTCGTTGGCCGTGCAGGTAGTCTGATCGGCGCAGACATAAAAAGTGAAGTTCGCATTAGCCGACACATCCGGACCATTGCGATACGTGGTCGAGCCCTTGTTACTGGAATTGATCACACCCGCCTGTTTCTGCCATGAGGGAATCGCGATCTTATCCGGCGAGATGCCGCCGCCGCTGTCCACCCAAGCCGTCTCCGACTTCCATGGGCCCGCAGCACTCACCGTCGTTAGGTCTGTTCCGCCTACAGACACGACATTAGCGTCGTTCGCTGGCCATGCCTCATTTCTCCGCGACCAGGTCGAACTATATATTCGTCTGTGGAAAACCGTCCAGGTTCGATCTTAGCTAGTGGAGGAATCTGCAAAGCGCACGCGATAAACCTAGGCGCCGCCGTGAACTATGCTCTTAACCAATGCCACTGCCGCCGCAGGGTCGGCTACTTCTACAATCAGTTGGTTGTATCGTTCGTCTCTCAGTTCAATCACGACCGTATTCTCTGGATTGTGAACATCCCAGAACACTCGCTTGCCGTCCTGATAAAATGTCCCCGCGGTGATAACTCCGGGAACGTTAGTCCCTGGAACTCTGATCCCGTGATACCAGCCTCGCGCTATGGTCGAGTCGGCTCTGATCTCCACAACATGGGCCAATGGAATTTCAAGCGAACTCTTGAACGCCCACAACTTGTCAGCTCCTCTTACATGCAACACCAAATTACCTTCAGTTATCGATAACTCCACCATGTTCTCACTCCGTTACCGTTCGAATTCTACACGCTACGGCCTTATCCCTTGCTCCCGCGGTTGACGGCTTGCCTTGTTGAAAGGCAAACTCGCGAATACACGGAGCCATATATGAACAGAGTTCAATTTGCCGTGCTTTTGCTTATTGCGGTTGGCGTATGCCCATGGTCGCTGGCACAGGGCCAGCCTCCGAAGCCCTCTCCGTCACCGCTTTCTGCCGCGAACGTGGCGATTCAAGAAGAACCGGCAAGAGCAGAGAAAAAAATCACCGCCTACACTTTGCCACCTGAACTTTACAAAAAGGCCCATGACCGCAGCCGCATCCATTTTCAGTTGGCTCTAATCGGTTTCGTTTATGGTTTGCTGGTACTGTGGCTGATCTTGCGCTGGAAGCTGGCAGCAAAATATCGCGACTGGGCCGAGCGCGCCAGTTCCCGGCGTTTTGTACAGAGTATGATTTTCTCTCCTCTACTATTGCTGACTATCGCCGTGTTCACTTTGCCTTTGGATATCTATGGGGAAGTTATCGAGAAGCGCTACGGCATCTCCGTGCAAGGCTGGACTTCGTGGAGCCGGGACTGGATCAAAGCAGAACTGATCGCAATAGTGATCGGGACAATCTTCATCTGGTTACTCTACATGGCGATTCGCCGCAGCCCGCGTCGCGCGTGGTTTTACTTCTGGCTGGTGGCGTTGCCTATCGGAGTGTTTATCTTTTTCCTTGGCCCGTGGGTCATCGATCCCATGTTTCATAAGTTCGAACCATTGCAGGTAAAGGATCCCGCTCTAACTGCTCGTCTGGAACAAATGGTGCAGCGGGCCGGCGAGAACATTCCTCCAGACCGCATGTACTGGATGGGTGCTGGCGAAAAAACTACCGGACTGGACGCATACGTCACCGGTCTCGGCGCCTCCAAGCGGATGGTAGTTTTTGATACCACCATCGCCAAAATGAATAACAGCCAGATTGTTTATGTAGCGGGCCATGAAACCGGTCACTATGTGTTACAGCACATTCCGAAAGGACTAGCCTTCTTCGCCGCTCTGCTCCTGCTTTTCTTCTACGTTGTCCATCGCCTTATCGGATCGGTGTTAGCGCGGTGGGGCGTCGGCTGGGGAGTTCCCAGGTTAGACGATTGGGCATCGCTGCCAGTTCTTCTGTTCCTGTTGTCGTTATTGCTCTTCGTGACGACCCCACTGGTTAGCGCATTTAGTAGGCACCTCGAACATCAGGCAGATCAGTTTGGGTTGGAAGTTACTCACGGACTTACGCCCGGCTCAGCACAAGTAGCGGCGCAAGCTTTTCAAGTTCTGGGCGAAGTTGATTTGGCCGACCCCGATCCCAATCCGGTCGATGTGTTCCTGTATTACGATCATCCGCCAATTGCGGATCGTGTACGCTTCGCTCTTACTTACAACCCGTGGGAACATGGTGGTACAGGAGAGTTCGTGAAATAGAACGAAGCTTCACATACCGAAGCCAGTGCGCTTCGCAAACACAGATGCACAGCCTGATTTAGAAAAGTAAGGGTTAATGCAGGAGGGACGAAGTCCACAAAGCTCATTGTGGCGTTCGAGAGCAAGCGGAAGTTTAGCTCAGCGTGGTATTAAGCGGAGTGTACGGGAGGGACGACTAGTCGGCGCTGGCCACAGACAACGGCAGCATCATACTGTTACTGGCATCCGTCGCTTCTGCCGCTACAGTATAACTGTATTCCGGAATGACTTGCTTAACGCGAGCGCGTATAGCAGCTTCAGTCTCATTGCCAATCATAGTGTGAAGCGCATTCAGATGCCAGGTAAGCGTATCCCAACTTATCGTTGAACGCTTGGCCCGCATGATTTTTCCAACGCTGGTTGTGCTCGGCTCCTCATACTCATAGAAGAGTTCCTCATAAAGTTTTTCTCCGGGACGCAAGCCAGTGAATGCAATCTCAACCTCATTCTGCGGAATACCGGATAGCTTGACCAAGGTGTTTGCCAGGTCCACGATCTGTACCGGTTTCCCCATATCAAGCACCAGCAGGTCGCGATGCTCGCCTGCGGCAAAGGCTTGCAACACCAGAGCCACGGCCTCAGGGATGGTCATGAAATAACGGGTTATCTCCGGATGGGTGACTGTAATCCGGCGTGTGGTCCGGATTTGCCGTTGAAAGAGAGGAACCACGCTGCCTTGCGACCCCAGCACATTGCCGAAGCGCACGGTGACGCAACGCATATTCGTTGTAGGACGCGCCGCTAGAATCAGTTCTCCAAGCCGTTTCGTGCTTCCCATGAAACTTGAGGGATTAACTGCCTTATCACTCGAAATGAGCACGAAGCTACTGCAATGGCTGGTCTCGGCCGCGTCTAACATAGAAGTCAACCCGAACACGTTATTGCGCAGCGCTTCCGAGACATTACTCTCAGTCAAGGGGACGTGTTTGTAAGCGGCCGCGTGAAACACTGTGTCGATCGCGTAGCGCGACAGAATTGCCTCGATTCGATTGCTGTCATTGATATCCGCAATGCAAAATTCCACCCTCGAATTTGAATCAAGATGTGACAAGCGTTGTTGAAGCTCGAACAGACCAGATTCATCCTGATCGAGACACACCAATACGCTGGGGCGATATTGCAATAGTTGATAAGTCAATTCTGAGCCAATGGAGCCGGCGGCGCCAGTAACCAACACCGGCGTTCCACTTATCATTCGTCGAACCGGCTCCAGATCCAAATGAACTGGATCGCGGCCGAGTAAATCATCGAGTTTGACTTCGCGAAGTTGCCCGAGACTAGACTGGCCAGCTACAAACTCACGCAGACTCGGAATAGTGCGATACCGTAAGCGCGCGCCGTAACAAATCTGTACGACACGCTGCATCTGCGCTGCCGACGCGGATGGCATTGCAATCAGCACCTCGAATGCGCGGTTCCTGGCGCATAGTTCTGGAAGCCGTTCGACAGTACCTAGCACGGGAACGCCATGAACCTTCGACCCAACCTTTGATTTCTCATCGTCGACGCAGCCCACAACGATCCAAGCGGGCCCAGCCTGCTTGAGTTCCCGGATCAGTAACTGCGCTGCAAATCCCGCACCCACGATCAGTACTCGGCGAGACCGTCTGCGGTCAGGCCCCGGCGCAACCGCCTTGCTTTGCATAACCGCTCGATATAAAAGCCGAACCCCCAAAAGCACAAATGCCGCCAGCAAGAGTTCGAGACAATAAACCGACAGCGGAAATGCTTTGATTCTGAGAAAATAGCGCACACAAACTAAGAATCCGGCAGAGCTAAGTAGAAGCGCCTTCAACATGTCAATACCGTCATGAAGGCCGGTATAGCGCCAGTACCCGTGAAGTAAGCCAAATCGCGCAAACGCCGCCAGCCGATAAGCAATCAGTATAGGAAGCAGAGTCAGCAAAAGTTGCAAATTAGGCAAGTGAAATTCGAACCTCAAAGCCCAGGCCGATACCGCTGCCAAAAACACTAATACGACATGGAGTAATAAAATTCCCGTACGGCGTATGTTAAGCGACATAGGTCTTACTCGATTGGGTTAGATTTTCTGTGTATGAAGTCAGGTTAGTAAGAAATTTGTATTTCGGTGGGCTATGCGGTAGCTTCATTCATCACATCGGTAACAACATTCGCCATTTCCTGCATGTCTGAGGTTGAGAGCGTCGGATGTACTAAGAACATGAGGCTGGTCTCACCAAGTTCTTTCGCTACGGAAAAACGACAGTCCGGTCGCCACTCAGTTGGAAAAGCCTTCTCCAGATAGATTTCACTGCAGCTTCCGGAAAAACAAGGAACTCCTTTTTCAGCGATCGCGGCCATGATTCGATCCCGGCTCCAGTTACGTCGAAGCCTCTCTGGTCGGACGAACGCATAGTACTTGTAATATGCGTGTTCAATGTTCGTGTCTGGCGAAGCGAGTCTAATTGCATTCAGACGCGAAAATGCTTCTGTCAAGACAGCGGCGTTCGTCCGCCGCCTTTGCACCCAATCCATAAGTTTTCTCAGCGCGATCCGCCCGATGGCGGATTGAACCTCAGTCATCCTCCAGTTAGTGCCAAATGAATCATGCAGCCAGCGAAAGCCCCCAGCATGATTAGCCTGTTGCACAGCGTGATAGTTTTTCCCGTGATCCTTGAAACTCCAGGCACGCTCCCAGAGCGCTGAATCGTTTGTGACCAACATCCCGCCTTCGCCAGCCGTAGTCATGATCTTATCTTGACAAAATGAGAATGCCGCGGCATCACCCATGCTGCCGACCGGCCGCTGGTTGTAGGTTGCTCCTTGCGCCTGTGCGCAGTCTTCAATCACTTTCAACTTATGTTCCGCAGCCAACGCGAGAATAGGGTCCATATCGCAAGGCCACCCCGCCAGATGCACGGCAATAATAGCTTTGGTCCGCGGCGTAATCGCGCGTTCAATAGTCTCCGCAGTAATGTTCTGACTATTTCGATCGACGTCGACGCATACCGGACGCGCCCCGCGCATAACCACGCAACTCGCCGAAGCAATAAATGTCCGTGAAGTAGTAATAACTTCGTCGCCGCCGCCGATACCCATAGCCTGCAGTGCTAACTCCAGGGCGAGGGTGCCATTAGCCAGACACACAGCGTGTCTGGCACCGCAGAATTCGGCAAACTCAACTTCAAACTGGCGCCCTTCTTCCCCTGTCCAGTAGTTGACTTTTCCCGAACGCAGAACCGCCGAGGCAGCCTCAATCTCCTCGAAGTCAAAAAAAGGCCAGGAGGCAAACTGTAGCTTTTTGCTGGCCGGCTGAAGGGCCGGCTGCACTGCTGTGGAAGTCATAGTGTCGAGTGAGTGTGGATGGGCTAGCGGGAGGCCGCCGCTGCAGCGGTCTTTCTCAGTTCACGTGCCGGAATTCCTACTACGGTGATTCGCTCGGGAATGTCTCGAGTTACGACCGCACCTGCGCCAACCGTTGCTCCCGATCCGACCCTCAGATACTGGAGAATTTGAGCGCCCGTGCCGATAAGAACCTCGTCTTCTATCACGACCCCACCGGAAATATTCGCTCCCGGATTAACCACCGATCCTCGACCGATCCGAGTCTCATGTCCAATGGTTGTGCCGAAGTTACACAACGCGAAAGGCTGAAGCACGAGATTAACCGTGGAAACGCACCCCGCTCCCACAAAAATTCCTTCGCCTAGTTTTGCCGAGTCATAGTCCACTATCGCAGTGGGATGCACAATCGCCGGCCATTCAATTTCCGGAAATGCCTGACTCAGTTCTTGCGATAGCTTCAAACGCACCGAAGGTGTTCCCACCCCAATTGCAAGCGCATCCACTGCATGTCGATGCTTTTCTACCCAGTCAAAATCGCCAATGACGGTTTCGCGACTATCGCGCTCGCCAAGTTTCGAAATGTCGCTTACCACATATCCCAAAAATTCGAAACGCCGTTCCCCGCGATTGATCCACTGAACCGCCGAGGCCACTTCCCTAGCCATGCCTCCAGCTCCAACAATTGCGATGCGTCGCAAGCCCATTAAATTTTCCCGTTTTCCGCTCGCGTCACACCGCGAAATTCCTGCATAGTTACATGCCCCGGTTCAGAGATACCCTCGCGCTTTAGTGCTTTCCATAACGTGAGAACCAGGATCTTGAGATCAAGCCAGAAAGATCGGTTATCGACATACCAAACGTCACAGGCAAACTTCTGATCCCAACTGGCATTGTTTCGCCCGTTAACTTGCGCCCATCCGGTGATGCCAGGTTTCACTTCATGCCGCCGCTTCTGCTCCGGCGTGTAACGTTCCAGATACTGCGGCAACAACGGACGCGGCCCCACCAAGCTCATCTCTCCGCGAATTACATTAACTAACTCCGGCAATTCGTCCAGACTGCTACTGCGCAAAAACTGTCCCAGCGGAGTCAAGCGCGCAGCGTCGGGAAGCAAGCACCCGTTCTCATCTCGCCGATCCGTCATGGTGCGAAACTTCAGACAAATGAACGGATGCCCCTCATACCCAGGGCGCACCTGCCGGAACAACACCGGCGACCCCAGCCGTATCCGCACAACCAACGCAATCGCCGCCATAACCGGAGATAGGACAATCAAAAAAACACTCGCAGCCAGCACATCAAACGCTCGCTTAAGAACGCCGCAGCTCATGACGCGATACCTCAGAGTAATGTCCGGACTTGCATGGGACCTCCGCATGTCTTCTTGTGCAGTGTAGGGTCGGCGGAGAACGTCCGAATAGAGTTTATCGTGCATAGCGAGAAGATTATTGATTCGGAATTGCTCGACATATTCTCTGCTTCGCTGAACCATCGCGCTGGTCTCTTCTGGATGCCGAGTAATTTGCTGCATCGCTTCCGCGATTTTGTCGACATCACCGACCGGAACTAGTGATCCTCTGCCGTCGCGCAACAGATCTCGGTTACCTCGAATATCGCTAGCAATAACAGGTTTACCCAGCGCAAATGCTTCCATGATGCTACGTGGCAGACCCTCCTGTTCCGAAACCAACACGACTGCGTTGCATGCGCAGATAATCGCGGGAATATCTCCTCGTTGGCCAAGAAAATGTACACGGTCATTGATTCGAAGTTCCCCCGCCAGCGTTCTCACCGCTTCGGTCAAAGGTCCACTGCCCGCCAAAACTAAATGGTCTTTCCCCGGCAACTTGGCAAAAGCCCTCAGAACGTCGGCATGACGCTTCCGGGGAATAAACTCGGCAATTACAAGAAACACATTTTGCCCTGGAGATATGCCGCGCTCCCCCCACTCCTTAAGCACCGGAACCACATCAGTGCGGCCGGGATCAAACTGTTTAAGATCTAGTCCAATGCCTGGCATATACCGAACGGCGTCGCAGCCGAGACTGCACAGTCGACGAGCAGCCACTTCATCATCACTATTCATTACGACCAACCGGTCCGTCCACCTGCCCGCGATCTGCTCCAAATAGCGCACAAATAGGTTTTCAAGGCTTCTGCCTCGTTCATGGAAATGAAAACCATGTGCGGTGTAAATAATGCGTGTCCTACCCTCACTTTGCTCTTTCCTAAGCGCAAGTCTCGTGACGAACGCCGCGACTGGACTATGCACATGCACCAAATCATATCGGCGATGCTGCCAAAGCCTGCGGACCGTCCTAACGCTTCTAAACGCCGCTGGCAGATCAAAAGGGTTGCGCGACCACTCGACGTCCCAAGCATTGTCAAACGCGGCTCGACAATCAACACTGGCGCTCGCTTTCGAAGCTGCGCAATCCACACTCCAACCCAGCGCCCGGAAATGGCGTCCGTAAGGCAAAAGAAATGCCTCCAACATGGCAGGAACTGTAGTTACGATTAATAACGTTGGCATGGAAAGGGCGACGGTGACTATTACGATGTTGCAAGCAGTCTGGGACTGGCCGGTCGATTCAGCTTAGCGGAAAGCAGAGCCTCGTAAGTTTGCTCCCACTGGTCGACGATTGAACCCAAGCTGTAATGCTTCTGAATGTGGCGGCGTGCAACCCGCCCCATAGCAGTTCTCGTTGAAGGCGACATTATCTCTACGTGCTGCATTGCCGCGGCCAACATCACACTGTTTCCTGGAGGTACCAGGAAACCGGAGACTTCGTTTTGAACTATTTCGGGATTGCCGCCTACGTGGGTAGCTACTATGAGTAAGCCCGACGAGGCGGCTTCGAGCAAGACATTGGGCATTCCCTCCCACGCCGATGACATCACGTACGCATCGCACGCTGCCATCAGAGCCTCAACATCCTTCCGTACTCCGAGAAATCGAATCCTTTCGGCAAGCCCGAAAGAGTGGGCGGCTTTTTCAATCGACTGACGCAAAGGCCCATCCCCCGCGATTAGACAGGTACTATTACTTCGTAGATTACGGAGAGCTGAAACCAAATTGTCGTAGTCCTTTGCTCCATCGAATCGCCCGACGGCTAACCAGACAAATTTATCGCCCAGAAGCAATTCCCGCCTTAGTCTCGCCCTCGATTCCGGGTTAGGCCGAAAACGCCCAGTATCTACCCCATTTGGGATGACTTTCATTTTTTGGGAAGGTACGACCCTTGCATCCACATAGTGCCGACCAGCGGCATTGCTCACCTGAGTCGTAATCTCACACAAGCTATCCGTCAGTCGATAGGCTAGGTCCGCCCACCAGCCACCCTCATTTATGCTGTGAGCAGACGAGATGAGCACTGGAACTAATGTAACAATGCGACTAATGCGTCCCAGTAGGTTGGCGTGGATCATGTGAGCATGGAGGATATCGGGAGATACCCCTTGAATAATCCGGCGAAGTCGAAATATCGACCTGGGGTCGGGAATACCGCGTTTCATTCCCAGACCGTAGGTTCTTATTCCAGCTGCGTCAAAATCCCTCGCCAAGTCGCCTCCCGAAATCATTGCTATGACAGATACCTTCCATTGCCGGTGAAGTAGCTCCCGCGAGGCCGCGAGAAGTTGTCTCTCAGCGCCGTTGCCTGATAGGCCTGTTATCAAGAACATCACCGAACTAGGCATGCGGTGGCATCTCCGCAGACAAGGGCCGTATCATTCCGTTCGGCCTAGCAGCGCCTAAGAAATGGTTCGCAATCCTGGGCACCACGTGTTCTAGCGAAAAATTGCTCTGCACCACCCTGCGCCCTTCCCTCGAAATGTCACCGCGGAAAGAAGGCTCTGTAATTAGTTTTTCCAAAGCCTGATGCCAGTCCCGGGCAGTGCTGGCCGCGAGTCCGCAGGCACCACAACTCAGCACCTGGCAATTCATTCCGACCGGCGAGGCTACGCTAGCGACACCGCATGCCATATAGAGCAAAAGCTTGTAGCTGCACTTTCCGCGATTCCAATCAGAGTCACGAAGGGGCATGAGACCGATATCCATCCTTTGCAACGTTTCAACTTCCACTCCCCGAGACCAAGAAACCATTTCAACCCGCGAAGCCGGAATGTTTTTAAACGTCGGCTTCCCGTTTGACATGACGAGCAACTTGACGTTCAGATGCCTGTGCAAGATCGTCGCGAGAGCCTCTTCGATAGCGTAAAGTTCTGCGAACGCTTCCGAACTTCCCGACCAGCCTATCCGAAGGCTCGGTTCGCGGAGCTCGGGCTTTGGCTTGAACCTAGAAGTGTTCACTGCGGTGGGTATAACAATAACTGAAGGATTCCATTGCCTGAATTTTGAGGCTAAATATTCGTTCCCACAAACGACGGAATCGCAAGCCCTCGCCAGAGCCCTGGCCGCCCTCCCCCCGCGGTTTACCCAGATCGCATCGTCAACATCGAGCACCCTAGGCCGTTTCGTAAACCTTTCCAACGTCGCGAACGTTGAAACCATCTCCCGTTGAATCAATGACAGATCGTATCCGTGAGATGCCACTATTCCAGGGAGTCGGTTCGCCAACGTCGTGGCCGCCCAGAAAGGGCGTGCAATCGAACTTACGGGCGGATAGGAACCGAAACGAGACGCGTATTCAGTCACGTGTACATCGTGCGAGCGAAGAGCATCAATATATTGACGCACGCGAAACCGGGCGCTCGCGGCGGTTCTGCCAGCTGTGAAGGCAGCGACTCGACACGTGAATTGCATTGTGAATTGCCCTCAAGGGCAGAGTGTTAACTGGGCAGAAGGTGCGAGGGTGCCGGAAGAGGAAGCAACCACATGCTGAATCCGTGGGGGGACCGGAACCGCACAAGCGGGGCGTGATACAAGACAGAAAAAAATAATCCAGCCTTTATGTACTCGTTTAGCTCCAGCCAATAGTGCTCCGCGTTAAAACTAAATATCGTTCCAACCAGCGCCATCGCACAAAGTACTATGCTCACGGGACCCATTCGAAGAGCTGACTGATATAACAGAGTTACGCACAAACCGGCTAGTAGCATAAGGCCTACCATCCCTAGCCAACCATA
Source organism: uncultured Acidobacteriota bacterium (assembly GCA_963716405.1). GTDB lineage: Bacteria > Acidobacteriota > Terriglobia > Terriglobales > Acidobacteriaceae > JABDBE01. The sequence continues at coordinate 628,357 of CAVQTI010000004.1, forward strand.
GTCTTTATAATAAGAGAAGTAAATCGTGTAGACATTGGTGTCTGAACTGATGTTATTGGTGGACACATCGGTAAATTCTGCGTGTCGGCTGGGGACGTCGAACTGTGCCCCCAAGCTGTTTGCCGTTTCCAAGAAAAATCTGTTAATGTTTTGCGTCGAAGGAACGGAATACGGATCCTGAACTATGCGCTCGAAGGCAACAGGGCCGCCCAGCCAATAGCTCGGGACAACCCAGGCAACCGTATCCCAGGCGTGATTAGTATTAGAAAAATCCATATAGCCAAAGTTGATATAAAGGAGCCCAAAAGAGAAACAAACCAGGCACAACACAACGCTAACAACCGCGGTTTTGAGCTTGACTTGGCGATGCTTCAGAAAAAGGATGAACATGCCCGTAAGGAGTACCATTACAACTGGTCCTTTGCTACCTTCCAAAAGGCCGTACGCAAACGCGGGCAACAACGAAAGGTATGATCGCCACCTTCGCGACTTGCTCGTATCGTACTCAAGAAACATCCCGAACGCCACGAACCTGGCGAGCACAGCTAAATTGTTCAATAAGCTGAAACTTGAGGCGTGGCCACTACTTTCAACCGCTCGCGCTCGGACCTCAAGGAGGGCTGTGGGGTTATCCAGGCCGCCTACTGGGTCCAGCATCTTGTGGGCAAACCACGGCAGACCGACCAAGCAAATTACCAGTCCAAGGTCGAGCAACAGACGGCAATAGTGGTGACGATCTGCACTTATCGCGTATGCGGGGCGCTTGTGCGATCTAGATACCGTGATCGCCAGTATTGCACCGGCACTAAAGGCAAGCCCACCTACGAGGTATACAGTCAGAGTGTCGACCGACAAGGGGTAAAAGAGGTTGCCGCACAGAGCCAGGGCAATTAACGTGGCCGTCCACATGGCCACAAACAACGAAGCCGGGGCCACGATCGACTTAAAAACCATTATATTGAGTCGAAGCAGAACAATAAATGCAATGATGAAGGCGTATATCATGGGCGGCGATCTAAGAGGAGCAGTGTCAAGCTTTCAATCGGACAGTACTGCTGACAGTTGTGCTGAATGCGATGTCGCCACCCGACCGCCTCCTCCGAGACTGAGCAGTAAGGCGCGCTCATGCACATTTAGCAGCCACCACGCGCCGCCAGCGTAAGCCAACAGCGAACCTGCGACAATCGGCAATTTAATCATCATTGGCAGTGAAAGCGCCGAGAGCGACAACGCCGCCACGACAACCATCGAAACTGCGAAGGTGCGCTGCGAAAAAGGAACGGGCTTTCCGGAAAGTCGCATAGCTGCCATGAACAGTAAGCATGCATCCAAGCTGACGCGAGCGGTCCACGCGATAGCGGCCCCGACAATTCCATGCCATCTCAACATAAGCCATAACGTCAATAAGTGGATTGGAAGCTCCGTCATATGGAACTTCGCCGCTAAATCCGGACGGCCATAACCTTGCACCAGTCCTGCGGGAACCTGCCCGATGCAATTGATCAGAATTCCTACCGCGAGCCACTGCAATACAGGTGCGCTGTGCTCGGCGAAACCCTGCCCTAGCCACAGCCTGAGTGCTTGAGGCGCAAAGGCGACGGTCAGCACCGTCACTGGAAAAACAATTAGAAAAATGTATTTCACCGCTCGTCGCAACAGAAACTGGCTGCGGGAGTGATCCCGTTGCGTTGCATTTACCGCAAATGCGGGGAACAACGGGCCCATCATCGCTAGCGGAACAATCAGCATTTTGCTGATCATTTCGAATGGAGTCGCGTAGTAGGCCACGGCACTGACCGACACCAAAGCTCCAATCATGAACCGGTCCACATAAACTAGCAGCGGGCTGATCAGGTTACTTACCGTCATCCAACCGCCCAGTCGGAGAACTTCGCGCAATAAGCTGGTTTCGAAACGACCATCGTGGCGCAGTTGCGGTATCTTAACTAGGCAGATAACCATGTGTGCAACGCACGTGATCAGCCGCGCAGTGAGGAGCGCTGCCACAACGGCGACCATGCTCTGCGAAAATATCAGCACAAGGAGAGGGCCGCCAAACGTGAACATCCCGAGAGGGATGCGAATCGCCGCCAGCAACGCGAACTCTTGGTGCGCCTCCAGCACGCCGCGCAATCCCGTACTTGTAGTCACAATTGGGATTGCGAACGCCAGAAGGTAAAAACTGCGCAGCGTCTCTGGCCGCATTGCTTCAGGAACCTTCAGGACTGAGTACACGGCCAGGTGGGCGCCACCCGCCAGTGCCATCGTTCCAATACACCCAAGAAAAAAAATAGCGCCGATTGATGTCCAGACTAACTGTGGCAGTTCGTTTTCTCGCTTCGAACCAAGTTTATCCGCGACTACCTTTGTCAGCGCACGGCCTAAACCGAAGTCGAAAAAGCTGAAGTAACCAACCACCATCCATGCGATCGTAAGCACTCCGAACCGGGCGGTTCCCAAGCCACGGATCAATCGCGGAATGGCATACACTGCGACTAGCATCGGGGCAGTTTGCCCGACAATGTTCCAAATCGCGTTGCGTGCCAGCAAAAGCCCGGATGTCGATTTAGAACCCGCGACTTTTGCCATGTGGTCTTGCGGCGTTCCAGGCTTTTCCGTTTTCGCCGCTACTTCCAGTTCACATTCCATGATAGTCGTCGCGCTCAAGCATCAAGGCTTGTCGTTAATCACTGTCAAGAAGTTTATCGCAGTAATAGCTATAAGCTATTGTGTGGAAATGTTCCACGTGGAACACAAGCACCTCTACGGCACGCGATAGATGCTGGCCGCCGCCGCCGTCGGCAGAACGGCTTCAACATCTTTCATGGCGTTCTTCGCGGCGCTCGTGGGGATGAAGAGGATGTCGTTGTCTTGCATGGCGAGGTCTGTGTTCTTGGATTGCAGAATCTTTTTTAGGTTCACAGGAATTTCCTGGCGTCCGCCAGTCGTGGTGCGGATCAGTTTCGCAGATGACTTCGCCGCGGTTGGATTGATGCCTTGGGCTAGCGCGACCGCTTGCAGGATCGAGAGCTGTCCGTCGTGATCCATGGGGTAGCCGCCCGGACGCATGACGTCGCCTACTACAAAAATTACTCCGGTGCGCTCCACGTAGATAGTGTCTCCAGAAAAAACCTCGGGGTTGTTTTCTGGTTTCGGTGTTGCTCCCGCAGTGACTCGCACTTGCTCGGGCGTGCTGGGATTCGCCGCGTGAGTAATGGTAATGTGCGTGCCGGCGAGCGGCGTCAGACCTTGCGCGGCTGAGATGTAATCCAGAAGATGATGCGCGCCAAACGCTGGATAGATGCCCGGACTTTTTACCTCGCCGAGCACGGAAACATTTTGCGTGGCGTACTCGGCGATGAAGACTGTGACCTGTGGGTCTTTGAGATATGCGCCATCGACAAACTTTTGCCGTATGAGTGCGGCCGCATCTTCTGCTTTCATGCCGGCGATGTGCAACTTGCCAACCAGAGGAAGGATTACCTCGCCGGTATTGCTGACGCGAAGTTTACCGCTGAGTTCTGGCGTGTCGAACACTGACATCTCGATAAGATCGCCGTTGCCAATTGGGCCTGCGGCGCCGCTGCCGAAGCCAACGCCCCCAAGAGTCGCCGGAGGAATCGAGGGAGTCATCGACATCTGCGGGCGCTCTTGCGCCATCGCACATCCCACCGTGATCAACGCGATCCAGACGTAACACTTCATTGACATGCTCCTAAGCATGATGCCCATTGCCATTGCCATTGACGTTGCCGTTATTACCATTTCCATTACCATTGCCCGAGGGGTTGTCGTGATAGTAGTAGGAATATTCGGACCCGTAGTGGCCGTAGTATTGGCGATATTCGACGGAGTTGAAGGAAAGATCGTTGACGACTACCCCGGCTATGTTGGCGCGAACCTTGCGAAGTATGTCGCGAGTGCGGATTAAAGACTGGCGTCCGGTTTTTTCTGAGCGAGCAATGAGGACGACTACATCCGCGATACGGGCACACACGACCGCGTCAGTGACGGCGAGCACCGGCGGCGTATCGATCACGATGTGACGGAATTGTTCGCGCCATCGCTGTACCAGTTGAGGCATGGCTTCGGAGGCGAGCATTTCCGACGGATACGGCGGCATGTGGCCGGCTGTGACCACATGCAATCCGGGAATCTGTTCGATGGCGAGCGGAGCTTCGTCGGCTGTCAGTGTTCCGGCGAGGCAAGCGCTGAGGCCACTGCCTAAGCCAATGCCGAGATAGCGATGCACCGCGGGGCGGCGCATGTCTGAGTCGACCAGCAAAACTTTCTGGCCGGTCTGGGCGAGAACTACCGCCAGGTTTAGAGAATTGAAACTCTTGCCTTCCTGCATCATGGCGCTGGTCACCATAATGACTTGAGGGGGAGCGCCGGGCGATGACAACAGTAGAGAAGTACGCAATGCGCGAAAGGCTTCCGCGCTGCCCGAGTTGCGATGTTCCATGGTGACGGGAAGGATGAACTGGCGTTCGCCGCGTGCCAGTGCTTTACTCTGGCTGCCATTCAACGTGGCGCTGGGGATTACTCCAAGCGACGGCAGCTGGCAGTAGGTTTCTATGTCTTGCGGAGTGCGAATCGAGTTGTCGATGTTTTCGACAACGAATGCGAGCGCGACCCCTCCAAGCAGTCCGCCCATAAGGCCGAGCGCAATGTTAAGAGGGATGTTTGGCTCGACTGGTTCGATCGGCTGGCTGGCCTGATCAACAATGTTGATGTTGCTGGACTTCAGCCCTGCCATAATGCCGGCTTCTTTTAATTTCTTGAGCAGGCCATCGTATAGGTCACGGCTGGATTCGACGTCGCGACGAAGTATGGCGTATTGAATCGCGTCTTCGTTCAGCTTGTAGGCTTCGCCCTTTTGCTTGTCGAATGAAGTTTGCAGCATCTGTTCAGCTTTAAGAGATGCTTGATAGTCGGCGCGAACGGCGTCGCCAACTTTCTTGATCTCCTGCTGAATCGCGCCGTCGAGTTCCGTGAGTTGCGATTGAAGTTGAACTACTCGCGGATAGGACGCTCCATACTTTGCAGCGAACTGTGCGTACTCGGTGCGAAGCTCGGCGCGTTCTTTGTACAGCGCGCCTAAGACACTTTCGGGAGCAATGTTGGCGATAAGTTCAGGGTTCTCCGTCATGGCGATGCGGTACTTTGCTTCCTTGACGATGCGGTCGCCTTCGGCCGCGGAGAGCCCTTTGTTGAGATCCTCCAACTTATCAAGAATGATGTTATGAGTTTCGTCAGTTCCTAGGATGCCGGTTTTCTTCTGATAGTCAGTAAGCTTCTGTTGTGATTCCTCTGCATGTTTCTTGAGATCGTCGAGCTGCTTGGTTAGCCAGTCAGAAGTCTGCAGTGTGGCTTTGTATTTAGTTTGGAAGTTGTGTTCGATGTATGTGCTTGCGACCGCGTTAGCGATGTCAGATGCGAGACGAGGATTCTTGCAACGGAAGTGTACTTCGACAATTTGTGTTTTTGGGATCAACTGCACATTCAGCGATTTGTGAAAACTCTTCATTAACTTGGCGCGAGTTTCCAAGTCCACGTTTTCGAAGTCCTGGCTGCCTGAAACGGTCAACTTGCCAGCGAAATCTTTATTGTGGTGCAGGCTTAATTGCTTGATCACGCTGGTGGCGATGGTGTCGCTCTGCACGATACGTATCTGGGTTTCGAGTTTGGTATTCAGATCCAGCCCAATCGGCATGACAACCTGTTCGAGGCCGAAGTTATCGTTTCCGTCGAGGTCGAGAAGGATGCGAGCTGAGGCTTCGTAACGTTTGGGAAGAATGAAAGATACTGCGGTTACAACGACTAGTATGGCGATGAGACTGCCCAGCACAAGCCAGCGACGCTTCTGCAGGACGCGCCAGAACTGGACGATAGAAATCTGATCATCCTGAGAATCGATAAATGCGGCGCGGGGATCGGAGAAATTGAATTTCTCCAACTCAATTTTCTTGTTAATGGTTAAGGAATTATCAGTCATAGCATCCTTAGTCGGCTGCAGGTGAAATTGAAGGGAGGGCTTGGGGTAGGCTTTCCGCGAAAACAAATTCGGGCAACATGGCGGTCATCCAAAAACTGGTATAAGTCGCGATTGCATCGTCCACATTAGTGGTGCGGGTTTCGTCTCCAGTTAGAACAAATTGCAATCCCTGGTGGGTCGCGACTAATGCGGCAAACCCGAGCGCGGTTATTCCGGGATCCAGTTCACGGATTAAGCCTTTCGCCACACAGCGGCTGAGATATTCGCGGAGCGGCTGAAAGAGTGGGACTAGATGCTTGCGCAAAATGCGTTCTGCCCCGTGTTCCAATTCAAACAGGCTGAGATAGAGCAAGCGCACGGTTTCTGGATGCTGATACACAATTTCGACCAGTAATTCGATTATTCCCGGAAGCGCGGTTCGCGGATTTTCGTCGCTTTCCAGACGATTACGGAGTTCGCGGCTCATGCGAATTCGCCGCAGTCGCGATTCCGCGGCTGCCCAGAATAAATCTCGTTTCCGAGGGAAATGGCGGAATACTGTAACCTCGCTTACGCCCGCCAGGCGCGCGATTTCGTGCGTGCTGCTTCCTGAATAGCCTTGCCGGGAAAAAAGCTGCACGGCGGCTTCAAGGATGCGGTCCTGGGTTGGATTGTTAGTCCGGTCTTTTACGGGAGGCATTTAGTTTGATAGTTCGGATTTAGCGGGCCAGCGAGATAGTAGAGCAACGAGGCGTGAGTGGTTCGACATCGGTTGCGTCGAGCTCGACCGCGACACTTTGGTTGATCATGTCCAACGTGATCACTACTCGAAAGCCGTTGGTGGTGCGAACCAGAACTCCGGCGAGGCCGGTCAGCGGGCCAGCCTTGATTCGTACTTTTTCTCCTACCGCCAGATCGCTGTAGGGCGCGAACTTCTTGAGGTGCAATCCGGATCGGAGAGTTTCAATTTCAAAGTCAGAGAGCGTCGCGGGTTCAACTCTGGTTCCGACAAATGCAAGCACGCCGGGGATTTCCAGCACGCGTACTTTTTGGCGCAGGCCGATCTTTACGAACAGATAGCCGGGGAATAACGGAAGTTCGATGAGATGTTTGCAGCCGTTCTTCCAGCGGTGAAGGGAGCGGTATAGCGGGAGGAAGCATTCGATGTTGCGAAATGTCAGATGTTGGTGAATACGTTTTTCGTGTCGTGGAGTTGAACAGATGGCATACCAGTGAGGGACGGGTGCGTCCTGCCAGCAGGCTATGGCTGGGCTTGTGGCGGCAGCCATGTCTGTATTTGTTTCGATCATTTGTGGCAAGGCTTCGCCCCTCTCGCTTAGGTAGCGCTTTTTGATCAGTGAAATTTAAGTGGGTCGCGGCGTAACACTGGACGGTCGCCGGTATAACCACGCCGCGTGCTGAATGGTTCGGGCAGCTACCGCGGTATGCAAGTAGGTGCTTACACGCTTGCGCAGAATAGTTAGCAGGCAGGGTGCCAATTTGGGCCACAAGTTAAGTTGTGTGTTTTCTGGCCAATGCAGGCAGCAGTCCCAAACTGGGACGGCCGGTTTCAGTCTCAAGGCGAGAAATGAGTTCAAAACCGGCTGGCTTTGTCTCACGACGTTCATGGGAGACGTGGCGGGAGAGGCTGGGAAGGACTTTGGATGCTAGAAGACTACAGCGGCGGCTTCAAACAAGGCTGCGCAAAAATGTCTCCCAGCGAGACAAACCCCGGCATTCACAGCGTACGAATCTCTCTCGGCGTTTCGCCGCCTTGCCCATCGTCATGGAGGCGTGAGCTTGAACACAGTTCCGCTTCCGGCCCCGGGCACCATCGATTAGCTGGCTAGGCGCTGCGACTCAAAAGGAAATGCGACGGCGAGGGTTTCGACACTCTTAATGTCTCTCTTGATTGCGGTACGGCGCAGCCCGAGTGGGAGTGAGAACTGATCTTTCACCCCGCTGGGGCTCGTCAACATTCCACTTTTCCCACGGCTTACGCCGTGGGCTGCATTCTGACGCCGCTTCGCGGCTACGGACTCACAGTCTTTATTCCAACCGTGTCGTCGAAATTCTAGTTCTCACGCACACACTCGAAGCTGTGCCTTTCAAAACCGCGTCATGGGTTGAGGTTTCCGCGGATTAGAGACGTAGCCAGCTGCGTCTCTACAGAATGGACTCGCGCTGTAAGATACTCTCGCGTAATTTTCCTGATAAGGGAGCGGACGACATCACAGCATGAAGGAGACTTGGCGATGGTTCGGGCCGGATGACCCGGTGAGTCTTGATCAGGTTAAGCAAGCGGGAGCTACGGGGATTGTTTCTGCGCTGCATCATCTTTATCGCGGGGAACCCTGGCCTTTGGATGAGGTGCTGAAACGACGCGATGAGATAGTGGCTGCCGGCTTGGCGTGGTCCGTGGTCGAGAGTATACCCGTTCACAATTCGATCAAGCTTCGATCCGGACGCTATCAACCTTACATCGATGCATGGAAAGATACGCTGGGTGCGGTGGCGAAGGCTGGAGTGAAAGTAATCTGCTACAACTTCATGCCGGTGGTGGATTGGACGAGGACAGATTTGTCGTGGCGGCTGCCGACTACCGGATACGCGCTGCGTTTTGATGCTGTAGATTTTGCCGCTTACGATTTGTGCATTCTGGAACGCAAAGGAGCTGCAAGCGATTATTCCGAGGAACGGATTCGGGCGGCGCGGGGACGTTACGATTCCATGTCCGACAGCCGCAAGGACGAACTGGAACGAACGATCATCGCGGGCCTACCCGGGGCTGAGGCCTCTTATACTCGCGATACGATTCGGAGGTTGATCGCAGAGTACGAGAGCATAACGCCGGCAGAACTGCGAAGTAACCTCATCACATTTTTGCGGGAGGTTGCGCCGGTAGCGCAGGAAGTCGGGGTTCGACTGGCGATACATCCGGACGATCCGCCGTGGTCGCTGTTCGGGCTGCCGCGAGTGGTGTCGACCGCAGCAGATGTAAACGCGATTTTTGCCGCTTGCGACACGCCGGCGAATGGCTTGACCTTTTGCGTGGGCTCGTTCGGAGCCAGAGCGGACAACGATTTGCTGGCCATGGTTCGAGAATTCAGTTCTCGTATTCACTTCGTGCATCTGCGTCAGGTTAGGCGAGAGCCTGACGGATCTTTTCATGAAGCGGAGCATCTCGCCGGCAGTTCCGATATATTGGGCGTGATTCGGGTTTTGCTGGAAGAAGAGGCGCACCGCAGACGTGCGGGGCGCGCGGATCATGAAATTCCCATGCGTCCGGACCATGGACATTTGCTGGCGGACGACATTGGAAAAAAAGTTAATCCTGGTTATTCGTTGGTGGGCCGGTTGAAAGGCCTTGCCGAATTGCGCGGGGTGATGCAGGGCATGAAGCACGCAATCCCGGAATTGGGCGAGTGAGTCGCGGTTGGTCATGCGGGGTTGAGCAAATCCTATGAAAGAGTTTTCAGGAAAAGTGGCTTTGGTTACGGGTACGACGGGAATCGGCCGGGCGATTGCGCTGCGCCTGGCTGCGGGCGGCGCGCAGGTTGTGGCGTGCGGCATCGAACCGGCTGGAAACCAAGCGCTGGCTGGAGACTCCGAAGAACAAGGTTTGACTGTGCTGGTTGAAAGCGGCGATGTGACTGAGCTTGAGGCGATGCGCTCGATTGTAGCGAAGACGGTCACACGCTTTGGCGGAATTGACATCATGGTGAACGCGGCTGCGATTCATCCTTTTGGGACCGTGGTGGAAACCGACCTTGCCACTTGGAATCGTTGCATGATGGTGAATGTGGGCAGCATTTATGTGCTGGCGCATCTGGGCATTCCGGAGATGAAAAAGCGCGGAGGGGGATCGATTATTAATTTGGCGTCGGTGCAGGGACATGCTTGCCAGCGCGGGGTGGTGGCTTATGCGGCTTCGAAAGGCGCGATTCACAGCCTGACGCGGGCGCTGGCGCTCGATCATGCGAGCGATAATATTCGGGTGAATTCGATCAGTCCGGGCTCGGTGCGCACGCCCATGCTGGCGCGGTCTGCCGCACACTTCGCCCCGGGATATGCCGGTCGAAGAGGCGTTCGCGCGTTTTGGGGCGGCGCATCCGCTGGGGCGTATTGGCACGCCGGAAGAAGTTGCCGAGCTGGCTGCGTTTCTGGCATCGGACAAGGCAGGATTCTGTACTGGAGGCGATTACCTGGTGGATGGCGGTTTGCTTGCGGGCATTGGCGTCCAGTAATCTCGCGTGCAGCAATCTGGAGCGCTGTTGCCGGAATACATTTCGAACAACGTACCCCGTCGACGATGGCGAATCGCCTTCCTGCTTGGCTTTGGGGTCCTGGTCAATTTTTTCGACCGCATCAATTTGTCGGTGTCACGCGACGCGCTGCATGTTTCGTTTGGCTTGTCGCTGGTTGCATTCGGCTATCTCTCCAGCGCTTTCAGCTGGACTTATGCGTTAATGCAAATGCCTGCCGGAATGTTGCTGGACCGGTGGGGAGTGCGGCGGGTGGGACGGATCAGCGCGTTTTTGTGGAGCGTTGCGTCGTTCGCAGCGGCGATTGCGCCCGGGTTAAATTGGTTTTTCGGGGCGCGGCTGCTGTTAGGGGTGAGCGAGTCTCCTACGTTCCCTGCGAATGCCAAAGCGCTTGGGTACTGGTTTACGCGCGAGGAAAGAGGGCTGGCGACGGCGATCACCGATTCCGCGGCGAAGCTGGCAACTGCGATTGGGGTTCCGTTCATTGGGGTGTTGCTGTTTTATTTTGGCTGGCGATGGAGTTTTGCGGCTACGGGATTTATCAGCTTTTTATACTTTGTGTTGTTTTACTTGGCGTATCGCAATCCCAGCGAAGACAAAGAATTGTCGCCTGAAGAGCGCGATTTCATTTTGCGCGGTGGGGCGCAATTAGAAGATCAGGCAAAAGCACGACGTGGCAGTTCGCTGAGTTATCTGTTGAGGCAGCGTAAGGTTTACGGGCTGGCGCTGGGATGGGGCGCCTACAATTACACTTTCTTTTTGCTGCTGGCCTGGCTGCCCAGTTATCTTTCGATAACGCTTCATGTGGATTTGCTGCACTCTGTTTTTTACACGAGCGCGCCTTGGTTTCTTGCGGCATTGACCGACTTGCTGATTGGGGGATGGCTGGTCGACGATATGATTCGGCGCGGGTGGGATGCGAATCGGGTTCGTCAAACTGTACTGGTGGTGGGGATGATGTTCGGCCTTTGCATTTTTGGGGCGGCGAGCGCGCATAGTCCTGCGGCGGCGATGGTGTGGATCAGCTTTGCGTTGGGCGGGCTGGCGGCGGCCGCGCCAGTGGCGTGGACCGTGCCATCTCTGATTGCTCCGCGGGAAACTGTGGGGACACTTGCCAGCGCGGTAAATTTTTGTGGGCAGATCGCAGCTATCTTGGCGCCAATTGTTACCGGCTATATCGTCGCGGGAACGCATTCGTTCGCGGCGGCGTTCGTTACCGCGACCGTAATTTTACTGCTGGGGATCGTGGGTTATGTTTTCTTGCTGGGGCGGATTGAGCCGATTCCGGAAGCAGCGTGAAATATTTGTGTCCTTTCTAGTTCTCGCATTATTCGTCAACCATGGAGGGCACGAAGGTACACAAAGGAAGACAGCGCAACAGAAAGTATGACTTTGCGATCACATTTCCCGACTGGCAGTTCTGGCGCTCATCGCGTTCGCAGTGTTATTGCTGGCGGCTGGGTCCGGCATCGCAGGAGCGTCTTCTTTACGTTGGGACGTACACCGACCATGGCAGTAAAGGGATTTACGCCTATCGTTTCGATTCATCTCGCGGGAAACTTACCTCGCTTGGACTTGCGGCGGAGACTGCCGAGCCGTCTTTTATTGCGATTGATTCGAGTGGGCGATTTCTTTATGCAGTCAATGAGACGGTTAGCTATAACGGACAGCCCACGGGCGCAGTGAGCGCATTTGCTATTCATCCGGAAAGCGGCAAATTGTCGCTGCTGAACCAGGTGTCCTCGCGCGATCAGGGTCCGGCTCACATCGCTCTTGATCGAACTGGCAGGAGTGCGCTGGTCGCTAATTACACATTGGGCAGTGTGGCGGTATTGCCCGTGATGGAAGATGGTCGGCTAGCCGCTGCTTCTTGGTTTGTTCAGCACGAGGGTTCGAGCGTAAATCCGGAGCGGCAAAAAGGTCCGCATGCTCATGCTATTGCGCTGTCGCCGGACAATCGCTTTGCGGTTGTCGCAGATCTCGGGCTTGATCAGTTGGTGATTTACCGGTTCGATGCGGCGAAGGGGACTTTGGGAGAGAAACCTGAGGTCGTGAAGACCAAACCTGGTGCCGGTCCGCGGCATTTAGTGTTCAGTTCGGATGCACGATTTCTTTATGTAATTAATGAGCTGCAGTCGACGATTGAGACCTATTCCTATAACGCCGGAACCGGTGCGCCGCATGAATTGCAAACTGTGTCGACGCTTCCTCAAGGCTTCAGAGGAAATAACACGGCCGCAGAAATAGAAATCGATCCTTCCGGCAATTTTCTTTTTGCCTCGAATCGTGGTGAAGACAGCGTCGCGGTGTTTGCGATTAATTCTGCAACAGGTGGGCTAACGCACATTGAAACTGTTCCTTCAGGCGGAAAGACGCCTCGCAATTTCGCCATTGATCCCACTGGTTCGTGGCTTCTTGTCGCGAATCAGGATTCTGACAGCATTGTTGTGTTTAGTATTGATCGCAAGACCGGGCGTCTGACTTCGAGCGGCGAAATGCTCAAAGTGCCATCACCCACGTGTTTGAAATTCGTTCCGCTGCAATAGACAGCTACGCTCTCGCTTTGTCGATCATTTCTTTCCAGATGCCTTTGGATTTGAGAATGAGTTCAACCGCTTCGCGGATGGCTCCGTGGCCGGCGAGGGCTTTGGTGGTGTAGTGCGCGACATGCTTGACCTCGGGTACGGCGTCTCCGACTGCAACGGCAAGTCCGGCGCGGCGCAGCAGGGGGATGTCCGGAAGATCGTCGCCGATAAACGCGACTGCAGAATCGGAGACGCCCGCTTTCTGGAGAATTTCCTCGTAGGCCGGTATCTTTACTGGCTGTTTCATGTAGATAAATTCCATCTTCATTTCGCGGGCGCGGCGGAGGAGCGCTGAACTTTCGCGGCCGGTAATACAGCCAGTGCGCAATCCGGCGGTTTGGGCGAGGGTGAGGCCCTGGCCGTCGTGGGCGTCGAACTTTTTTATCTCAAGCGCACTGCCGTCAGTCTGTGAGAGCAAAATCACGCCGCCGTCTGTCATGGTACCGTCCACATCCATGAGCAGGACTTTGATTTGCGCGGCGCGTTTCTTAAGCGCGGGAGAAATTGTCAAAAAGCCTCCAAAGCAACTGACACTGTGAGTCAGGATTTACCGAAGCTGAAACCGCACTAGCATCTTAACGCGCGATGCGCGCTGAGTTGCCGCGCATCACTGCTTCAACTTCGGAAAGAGTGGCCATACTTGTGTCACCCGGGGTTGTCATGGCGAGCGCGCCGTGGGCAACTCCGCATTCGAGCGCCCATTGTATGTCTCCGCCGGCGAGCAATCCATAGATCATGCCCGAGGCGAACGAATCGCCGCCGCCAACTCGATCCAGAATTTCCAGCGGACGCTGCGGGACCTGACTCATTCTGTCCTGATACAGTGCGATCGCTCCCCAATCATTATTGGTTGCGGTATGCGCCGTGCGCAAGGTGGTCGCGATGAGCTTGAGGTTGGGATAGAGTTCGGAGACGCGCCGCAACATGGTCTCATAGCTTGCCATCGGCAGGTTGCTGAAATTTTCACTCACACCTTCAATCTCGATCCCAAGGGTTGCGGAAAAATCTTCCTCATTGCCAAAAAGGACGTCCACGGCTGATACCAATTCACGGTTTACTTCCTGGGCCTTGGTCTTGCCGCCTATTCCTTTCCATAGCGATTCGCGATAATTGAGATCGTAGGAAACGACTGTGCCCGCGGAGCGCGCCGCTTGAATTGCCGCCTTCGCGACCGACGCGGACGAAGAAGACAGTGCCGCAAAAATGCCGCCGGTGTGCAACCAGCGCGAGCCGCTGTGTGCGAAGATTTCTTTCCAATCGAAATCGTTCGGCTGGCTGTGCGCGATCGCCGTATTTCCACGGTCTGAACAACCGACTGCGGCGCGCACGCCGAAACCGCGCTCGGTAAAGTTAAGGCCGTTGCGTACGGTTCGACCGATGCCATCGTAGGGCACCCAGCGAATCAGCGACGTGTCGACTCCTCCCTGCAGTATCAAATCTTCCAGAAGTTGTCCGACAGGGTTTCTCGCGAAGGCGGTAATAACAGCGGTGCGCATGCCAAAGCAGCGCCGCAACCCGCGGGCTACGTTGTATTCTCCGCCGCCCTCCCAGGCGCGAAACGTTCGCGCGGTATGGATGCGTTCCTCGCCGGGATCGAGCCGCAGCATGACTTCGCCGAGGCTCACGCAGTCCCACCTGCAGCTTTCGGCCGCTTTCAATACGATTGAGTCCATGCAGCATTCTAGCTGGTTGGCTGCGGAAACATTCCAGGCTTTCCCGTTCAGCGCGGTGAAACTAGGTCAGCGTATAATCGCCCGTCAGGCGCCCCGCATAACTTGAAGATCGTCAGATTAAAAACCGCAGTGGTCGAGGGCAACTTTGATTGGACGTTCGTTCGTATTGAAACCGACGAAGGGATTCGCGGCCTCGGCGAGTGCTTCTTCGCTCCGGGACTCACTGCAATTTTGCGTTCTCTGGAGCCGCTGCTGATTGGCGAGGACCCCCGTGACATTCACAGGCTCTTTCGCAAATTGCAAATGGCGACTTCGGGCGCCGGTTCGGTTGCGGGCATCATTTACAACGCAATCAGCGGCATCGAAGCCGCGCTGTGGGATGTGCTCGGCCAGTGGCTCGATGTGCCGATCTATCGATTGCTGGGAGGAAAGTTTCGCGACCGGGTTCGCGTCTACGCCGATTGCCATGGCGGCGAAGCGCTGGAAAGTTTGGACGAAGTTTTGCGATCGCGGCCCGCGTCGTGGGAAACAAACAGGACGGCACACACGACCAGAGATTATTTTGGCGAGGCTGCGGCCGATTTACCTTCTTCGCCGGAAGACTATCGCCGCCGAGCGTTGGCAAAAAGAGCCGAGGGCTTCACTGCTCTGAAGTTTGATTTGGATGTGCCCGGCACCGAAGGCCCAGATCCTTACAATCGAGGGCTGAGCAATCGCGCGATCGATTACATGGTGAGTTTGATTGCCGCGGTATACGATGCGGTGGGAAAAGATACGGACATCGCAGTCGATTGCCATTGGCGCTACAACGCAAGCGATGTGGTAAAGGTGGCGCGGGAACTGGAGCCGTTCCGGCTGCTGTGGCTCGAAGATCCGGTTCCTCCCAACAACACTGCTGCGCTTAAGGAAGTTAATTCGAAGGTGCGAGTGCCGGTCGCAACTGGAGAGAATCTTTTTTTATTCGAAGGCTTTCAGGAAATCATTGCGCAGCACGCGCTCAGCATTGTTACTCCCGATTTGCAGAAGGTGGGAGGCTTGGCTGTAGCTCAAAGCATTGCCCAGTTTGCCGATGTGCACACCATGCCGGTTGCTCCGCACAACATCAGCAGTCCGGTTGGGACACTTAGCTTCGGCCCACTTGTGCGCGGCGATTCCAAATTTTCTGGCTCTGGAGTTCCATGCTTCAGACGTCCCTTTCTGGAATGATCTGGTGGATGGAATGCAAAAGCCGCTTATCAATCGCGGGTTTATCGAGCTGCCAGAAAACCCCGGACTTGGAGTGACGCTGAACGAAGAAGTAGCGCGCCGTTATGCGCGCCGGGGAGAGCCATTTTTTGAGTGAGATGGCGAGTCGTTGGTGCTTTGCGTCGAGCGAAATTAAAGCTGCTGAAATTTATGTCGATTGCCAAGCTAGAAGTGTTGGGGAAAATTACCGCGGCAGGTTTGGTAGCCGTGATTCGCGCCGAAAGTCCCGACCAGGCGTCGCGCATTGCCGAAGCCTGTGCTCTTGGCGGCGTGGCTGCTCTGGAAATCACGTTTACTGTTCCGGGAGCCAGTGGAGTGATCGAGCATCTTGCGAAACTTTCTACCGGGGAGATTTTGCTGGGGGCGGGCACAGTGCTCGATCCAGAAACTGCGCGCATTGCTATTCTCGCGGGAGCGCAATTTGTGGTCAGCCCCGCGCTCAACCCGGAGACTGCGCGGCTTTGTAATCGCTATCAGGTGGCGTACATGCCCGGCGCGGGAACGGTTGGCGAAGTGATCAAGGCAATGGAGTGCGGCGCTGACATTGTGAAAGTTTTTCCTGGAGAAATTCTTGGCCCTGCATTCGTGAAAGCCGTGAAGGGACCGCTTCCGCAAGCGAACCTGATGCCTACTGGCGGAGTCAGTCTTGAAAATGTTGACGAGTGGATCAACGCCGGAGCGGTTGCGGTTGGAGTGGGCGGTAATCTTACGGCTGCCGCCAAGAAGGGGGACTTCGCATCCATCACGCGGATTGCACGGCAGTTTGTGGACAAGATAAAAGAGGCGCGTTCGCGATGAAGAAAAAACCGAAGGCGGGAAGACTGTGGAAAGCGGACGACGAACTTTTCGCCATTGCGCGGCGTGAGCTATTCACTTGCGTGGTGGGAGATGTGATGGACAAGATGGGCCTGCAGCATCAGTTTCTGCCGCCGCAGATCCAACCGCTGCAGAAAGATATGGTTGTGATTGGGCGCGCTATGCCGGTTCTCGCGGTGGATGTGTTTGCCGAAAAAATCTCCGATAGCGCGAACAAGTTAATGGAAAAACCGTTTGGTTTAATGTTGGAGGCGCTCGACGATTTGCGCGCTAACGAGGTCTATGTCAATACCGGGTCCTCGCCTCGCAACGCACTTTGGGGAGAACTGATGAGCACTCGTGCGCGCAAACTCGGCAGCCAGGGCGCGGTCTTGAATGGATACGTCAGGGACACCAAGGCGATTTTGAATATGGGCTTTCCCACTTTCGGTTTCGGATCTTATGGGCAAGACGCGGCGCCGCGTTACAAGGTGGTCGACTTTCGCATTCCGGTTGAGATTGGATCGGTGCGCGTCCGGCCCGGAGATATTTTATTTGGCGATATTGATGGAGTGCTGGTGGTTCCCGCCGAGGCCGAGACCGAAATATTTACGCGTGCCTTGGAAAAGGCTCGCGGCGAAAAATTGGTGAGGAAGGCTATCGAAGAAGGAAGCAGTGCGGTGGATGCTTTTGCGAAGTACGGAATCATGTAAAGAGGACCCGATCGTGAGTGACGTCTGCAGACTGAGTGGCCGCCATCTCGCCAGGAACAGGCAAAGGAGTTTTCTCCAACTGCATAATCTGCGGGCTTGGATTGCGTGGCGGCCTGATGAACTGCTCATGTTGTCTGGATATTTTCCCTTCTGGGGCGCTTCGTTGCTGATTTACTTCAGCGGATGCGGAGCCGGTTCTCTTCGTTCCGCAAATCGAACCGCGAGACCATATTCCAAGCGGTGTGCGAGTAGAGGAATATCCGTGGGGTGATTTGAAATGTGGTGATCCGTATTCTGAGTTGGTATCGGCGGTGGGCGATCAACTGGCGAAGAATGGAGTCAATGCGGAACAGGCCGGAATGAATCCGGGTGCGTTCAGAGCTTCTTTGCCGATTCAGGCTGCTGAGCAAATTCCTATTCCGGAGGATTTTGCGGGACGTTTGTCTGCACTTGCTGCGAAGCGAGACCCGGCCTTTGCGAATCTTTATTTACGGAAAACTCCAGCGGAGATCGAGGCAATCCGCATGGCAAACCGGGTTGCGAATATTGCGCTGCGCGTGTTTGCGGAGAATTCGCAACCGGGAGTTACAGAGGCGGAGGTTGCTGCAGCGGTCGAGTCGATTATTTACCAGCAAATAGGCCGGGACGGAATATTTCATTCGCGAGGCTGGGCTATGGTGCAGTCTGGCCCCAACAGCGCCGATGCGGGCCGATTCAATCGTTCGACTGGACGACAATTAATGAATGGTGATTTGGTAGTGATCGAGCTGGCAACTTGCGTCAACGGATATTGGAGCGACTTGACGCGCACAGTCGCAGTGGGCCGCCCGCCGACCGAAGCCGCAGAAATTCTGGATATTGCCACAGATGCGCAGCAAGCTGCGATTGATGCGATATCTCCGGGAGTGATCAGCCGGACACGTCGATGCGATGGCTAGAGACAAAATCGCGGCGCACGGGACTTTCATCTTTCTTCACTCATCACACCGGTCACCACGTTGGCTTTCGTTATCATGATCCGGGATTTCTAATTCAACCGGGCGAATCGGCGGTGCTTGAACCGGGAATGGTGATCACGATCGAGCCCGGGGTTTATGTCCGCGAACGTGGCGCGGGCGCGAGAATCGAAGACAACGTGCTGGTGACTGAAACAGGTCATGAAGTGCTTTCGAGAACCGGGAGCGGGACATCGTGATCACGATTGATCTCTCTGGAAAAACGATTCTGATCACCGGCGCCTTGGGTGCGATTGCGGAGCACATGGTGCGGAGGCTGGCTGCGAGCGGCGCATCGCTGGTGCTGACCGACATTAAGGCGGAGGCTCAAGCCCGACGGACGCTTGGTGATTGGAGCATTCCCGCGTCGTCATACGTTTATTTCGCTGCTGATATTACCGACTCGCGCCAGGTAAATGCGGTAGTGAGAGCGGCGTTTGAACAATTTCCGGGGATGGATACGGTGATTGGCCATGCGGGCGGCTGTGGGCTGCATCCCTTCGCGAGTACATCTGAATCCGATTACGAGAAAATCTTTCGCTTCAATTATTTTGCGCAGACCTATCTGGCACGCTCGGTGCTTGCGCAATGGGTAGAGCGCAACATTGCCGGTCATCTGATCTTTACATCGTCTTACGTAGCGCGAATGCCGCATACGCAAATTTCTTCCTACGCGTCGGCGAAAGCGGCGCTGGAAAACTTTGCTCGCAGCCTGGCACTCGAGTATGCGCTGACCGGGATTCGCGTGAATGTGGTTTCTCCGGGAAATGTTGCGGCGGGCAGTTCGCTGAAAGTTTTCGACGAAGACCCCGCTTACCGGGAATTTGTGCTGCGAGTTTCGCTGGGCAGAAGGAACAGTCCTGAATCGATCGCGGATGCGTTTGTTTTTCTTTGTTCGCCATTGGCCAGCGAAATCAATGGACAGATTCTCAGCCCCGATTATGGCGCGGGCATCGGGAATCGATTATGAAGATCGGCCTGGGCCTCTATCGGCATATGCTGACGCGGGATAATTATGACTTTGCGCGGCAGGTCGGTTGCACGCATATCGTGGCTCACCTGGTTGATTATTTTAATCAGGGATCTTCGAATCCGCGGAACAACCAGCCTAGCGGCGCGAAGTATGAGCCTTGGGGATACGCTGGCGATCCGGATAAGCTTTGGACCGTTGAGGAACTGAAGACGCTTCGCAGTGAAATTGAAGATGCGGGATTGGCTTTAGCGGCAATCGAGAATCTGGATCCCGCGCACTGGCACGATATTCTGCTCGACGGGCCGCAACGCTCGCAGCAGATCGAGAAAGTTAAGACCGTGATTCGGCGGCTTGGCCACGCAGGCATTCCGGTGCTCGGCTATAACTTCAGTCTGGCGGGCGTTTGCGGGCGGGTAACTGCGCCGCTCGGACGCGGGCGCGCCATTACTCTGGGCATGGATGGTCCCGCTGAGGATGAGCCTATTCCGAATGGGATGATTTGGAACATGGTTTACGAACGCAACGCGTCTGTCGGCGCTCTGCCTTCGATTTCGCATGACGAATTGTGGCAGCGGTTGCAAAGATTTTTGGAAGAAGTCATTCCGGTGGCGGAAGAGTCAGGCGTGCGGCTGGCGGCGCATCCCGATGATCCTCCCATGCCTACGATGCGGCAACAACCTCGCCTGGTTTATCAGCCTCAGATGTATCAGAAGTTGATCGATCTGGCTCCCAGCCGCAGCAATGCGCTTGAGCTGTGCGTCGGAACTATGGCGGAAATGACGGAAGGCGATATTTACGACGCGGTCGATCGATACAGTAGGCAAGGCAAGATTGCGTATATCCATCTTCGCAATGTCGCCGGCAAGGTGCCGCATTATCGCGAAACTTTCATCGATGAGGGCGAGGTCGACATGATTCGCATTCTCGGGATCCTTCAACGAAACGGTTTCGACGGCGTGATTGTTCCTGACCACACTCCGCAAATGACCTGCGCCGCGCCGTGGCACGCGGGAATGGCGCACACCATCGGGTTTATGCTGGCGGCAAAAGCGGTTCTCGAATCCTCCCAACTACCGGGGCAGGGCGCTCGTGTCCCTATCGACGGAGACAAAAGCTGAACTCATCATCTGCTCCGGCGTACTCGCGCACTCCTCTGGTGATTGCCGCCAGCGTCTCCACTCTCGGCGGCTTTCTGTTTGGCTACGACAATATTGTGATCAGCGGGGCGATCGGATATTTGAGCCGGTTGTTTGACCTCGACGCGCCGGGCGTGGGTTGGGCTGCAGGATGCGCGCTGTTGGGTTGTATTGCCGGGTGTGCCGTAGCGGGAACTGTTGCCGATTATCTGGGGAAGAAAAAAGGTCTCGCTCTTTGCGCCCTCTGTTTTGCGATCTCTTCTGTCGGTATGCTCTTGGCTGCGAATCTGCATCAGTTCGTCCTTTGGCGGCTGATTGGCGGAGTAGGCATTGGAGCGGCGTCGGTGATTTGTCCGAACTACATTGCGGAAATAGCTCCCACTCGGGTTCGCGGCCGCTGCGTGACGCTTTATCAGCTTGGTATTGTGGTGGGAATTCTTGCAGCTGTTTTCGTCAACATGCTCATTCAACGCATGGGTGATGAAGCGTGGAACGTATCCAATGGATGGCGCTGGATGTTTTTTGCCGGCGTAGTGCCGGCAATTCTTTTTGGGGCGATGATTTTGCCTGCCGTCGAAAGTCCGCGTTGGCTGATGAAAATGGGCCGCCGCGAGCAAGCGATCGAGACTCTAGTCAAGATCAATGGCCCCGATGTGGCGAGGCGGGAAGCGACTGAGATCGAGAATTCGCTGATCAGCGAAGAGGGCCACATCTCCGAACTCTTCACGACCTTTCGCCGGCCTCTACTGCTTGGAATTATGCTGGCGGGTTTGCAACAGATCAGTGGCATCACTCCGCTATTTTCCTTCTTGCCGGAGATTTTTCGCGCCGCTGGAACGGCGACCAGCGACGCGTTTTTCCAGTCGGTTTTGGTCAGCCTGATCAATCTTTTGTTTACGCTTTTCGCTTTGTGGCTGGTGGACCGGGCTGGCCGTAGAACGCTGATTCTCGCGGGCACAGCGGTGCAATTCGTCTCTTTCGCAATGGTCGGCTGGTTCTATCACATTCACGGCAGCGGCCTGGCAGTTTTGATTTTTGTGATGAGCTTCGTCGCCGGACACGCCTTTGGCAACGGCGTTGCGTGCTGGGTTATCATCTCGGAAATTTATCCCACGAAGGTTCGCGGACGCGGCATGTCAATCGCTACGACAGCGCTCTGGATAGTGGGCTACCTCGGAAATCAAATGTTTCCTATTTTGCAGAAGCACCTCGGATCGGACGGCACATTTTGGCTTTTCAGCGCCGGGGCGTTGCTGACGATTGTTCTCGTCGGTTGGCTGGTTCCTGAAACCAAAGGCCGATCGCTCGAAGAGATCACGAAATTCTGGACCGAGGGGAAATCCGTTGTGGTCGGATAGGAGGAACCTCCAGCTGATTAAGAATCGGTTAAATTACGGCGGCGTTCGAAGCTTATCTCCTAATAATCAGATTGTGGTTTTCTGCGGGGCCTGAATTTTTCTTTTGCGTTTCCCCAGGGCTTGCGCCCTGGGCTAAATTATGTCGTCCCTTCGGGGATGGGTTGAGAGTGACGGTCGGCCATAACTCACGAGCCCGAAAGCACGAGCGACGACGCTCGCGCCTACACTGGTTTGCTGTTAACCCATCGCGCGCGCATTGCGAACGCTAAGGTCGCGGGCTTGCGATGGTATCTTTGTGAGTGTTGGCCTGAGATTTTTGTTTATGGACGTTCTGAAGAAACTTTTCGAAGAGCATTTCCACACGCCGGTTGTGCGCGTGCAACCGCTGCAAGGTCAGCTCGGAGGGTCTGGCCGCCGCATTATTCGTGTGGTCCGGAAACGACGTCAGCGCCATTGGCATCTTGTACGATTTGCGCGAAGAGAACGTTGCTTTTCTCGAATTCTCGAGACACTTTCGCCGTCATGGACTTCCGGTGCCTGAAATCTATGCAGAAGATTTGGACCATGGAGCCTACCTGGAACAAGATTTTGGCGATACCACCCTGTTCGAGTTTCTTTCGCAAAATCGTGAGGGCGAGACGATTGCTCCGGCGGTCATAGACGCCTACCGGCAGGCTTTAGCCATTTTGCCGCGCTTCCAGGTCGAGGCTGGACGCGACTTGAATTACAAGGTGTGTTATCCGCGGGCGAGCTTCGATCGCCAGTCGATCGCCTGGGACATGAATTATTTCAAATATTATTTTCTGCGGCTGGCGGAAATTCCTTTCAGCGAACCGGCCCTGGAGCGGGATTTCGCCCGGCTCTCGAAGTTCTTGCTTGCCGCTGATCACAAATATTTTCTTTATCGAGACTTTCAATCCCGCAACATCATGCTGTGCAACCGGCAAACATTTTTCCTGGATTATCAGGGTGGCCGCCAAGGCGCGCTGCAATATGATGTTGCGTCGCTTTTGTACGATGCCAAGGCCGATCTGCCGCCGCAAATTCGCCAGGAATTGCTGGATCATTATCTCGACCGGCTTCAACAACTTCTTCCGCTTGATCGCAAAGTGTTCATGCGGCATTACTACGCGTACGTTTATGTGCGGATCATGCAGGCGCTGGGGGCGTATGGTTTTCGGGGATTCTTTGAGCGCAAGCCACACTTTCTGCAGAGCGTGCCTTATGCGTTAAAGAATGTTCGCTGGCTGCTGCATAATGTCGAATTGCCTGTCGAGCTGCCCACCCTGATGGAAGCCTTCACAAACATGCTGGGTTCGGAAAAATTGCAGAACCTGGCTTCCGATTCAGAGTCGCCGAAATCGTCAAGCGGTATGTCGGGGACGAAACAGTTGATCGTGCGAATTTTCAGCTTCTCTTTTCATCGCGACGGAATGCCTAAAGATGAAAGCGGAAATGGCGGCGGATTTGTGTTCGACAGCAGATCGGTTCCAAACCCCGGCCGGGAAGACCGATTCAAGCCGCTAACCGGGAAAGACGCACCCGTGATTGAGTACCTGAATCAGCAAGAAGGCGTACACGAATTTCTGGGGCACACGACGTCGTTGGTGGAAGCCAGCATCAATAATTATCAGAAGCGCGGCTTTTCCAATCTCATGATTTCTTACGGGTGCACCGGCGGAAGGCACCGCTCGGTTTATTTCGCCGAGCAGTTGGCCAAGCATTTGTCCGACAGGAAGGATATTCAGGTTCTGGTACGGCATCTCGAGTTGGAGAAGATTGCCAAGTGAGGGCAATGATTCTGGCCGCCGGTTTAGGTACGCGCCTGCGCCCGCTCACGGAGAATCGGCCTAAGGCGCTGGTGGAAGTTGGGGGCCGCACTTTGCTTGAG
Organism: uncultured Acidobacteriota bacterium; assembly: GCA_963716405.1. Classification (GTDB taxonomy): domain Bacteria; phylum Acidobacteriota; class Terriglobia; order Terriglobales; family Acidobacteriaceae; genus JABDBE01. The sequence goes on from CAVQTI010000004.1 coordinate 651,963, forward strand.
ATCACACTGGCGCGCCTGCGCAGCTTCGGAATAATCGACGTAATCGTTAACACTCATCATTTCGCTGGCATGGTGCGGGAGTATCTTGAGCGCAACAAGAATTTCGGGATGAATGTTGCGATCTCTCATGAGGAGATTTTGCTTGATACCGGCGGCGGTCTGAAGAAAGCAGCTTACTTTTTTCTCGACCAGTCGGCTAATTCGGAAGAACCATTTCTTTTGCACAACGTCGATGTGATCAGCACCATTGATTTAGGGCAGATGCTGCGATTTCATAATGAACATCAGGCTCTGGCAACGCTCGCGGTGCAAGAGCGAAAGACTTCGCGGTACTTACTTTTCCAGGACTCTGAGCTTTGCGGGAGGCGATCTGGAGCGGATTCCAGCGTCGAATTGGTGCGTCCTTCACAAAATGTGCAGGCTCTTGCCTTTTGTGGAATCCATATAATTTCTCCTCGCTTGCTTTCCATGCTCACCGAGGATGGCGCGTTTTCCATCATCGCTTCTTACCTGCGCCTGGCTGCGCTTGGGCAGAAAATTCTTGGCTTTCGCGCGGACAAATATTACTGGCGCGATCTGGGAACGCCGGAAAATGTTGCTCAGGCAGCGCAAGATCTGCTCCGGCTAAAGATTCCGCATACTTTGTGACAGTTACGCGGGCGGGGGCGCCCGCGCCACACGAGTACTTGTGTCTTTTACGGATTGGTTACGAGTGGAAGCTCGATGAAGCTTGCTTCCCCCGGCGTGTGATAAATACGCTGCACTGCCTTGCGATAGTCCGCTGGTTTGGCCCAAAAGATATTCGGCACAAAGGTCTGCGGGTTGCGGTCATAGAGCGGAAACCAGCTTGATTGGATTTGTACCATGATTCGGTGACCGGGCAGAAAAACGTGGTTTGCCGTGGGCAGGGAAAAGCGGTAGAGCAGAGGCTTGTCAGCGGTAATCGCTTTAGCTGTTTCCAGGCTCTCGCGATAACGGCCGCGAAAAATATCTGCGGAGATCATCAGTTGATAGCCGCCCATCGGCGCTTGGCCAGCGACTTGGTCGGGATAGACGTCGATCAACTTGACCACCCAGTCGGAGTCCGTTCCGCTGGTCGAAGCGACCAGATTTGCGATTGGTTCTCCGCTGATCTTCATCGGCGCTCGCAACTCTTCGGAGGTAAATACGGCGACATCCGTGCGTCCCGACATCTCGCGCTGATCGTCGACCAGCCAACGTGACCACGAGGCATCGTCGATAGGGCGTGCGCGGAACGGAACGGGCTTTGCCGGATCGGATGTGTATTCGTCGTAAGGCGCATCACCAGAATTCGGCACGGTGAAACTTAACTTTGGTCCTGCGGCGAGATAAAGCGGCGTCGGTCGAGTGGTGCAGCCACTGGCGCATCCTTTCGGCCATGCGGGCAAGCGCTCCCAAGTATTGGTTCCAGTTTCGAACGCGGACACGGGCGGAACGTCGGCCTTGGGTGCGCCGTCCTTGAGATATTGGTTGAGGAACGGCAGCAAGATCTGTTGGCGGAAATAGAGTGCGGTGTCGCTGTTGAATTTGACCGGGCCGAGGGTGCTGCCATCCAGGATTTCCTGGCCGTGATGCCAGGGGCCTATGACCAGAAACACTTTGTCATTATTCGTGTCTTTCGGCTTGATCGCCTTATAAACTGCGATGGCGCCGTAGATGTCTTCCTGATCCCACAGGCTGTCGCACCAGCATTACCGGCACTTGGAGTGGCTGGGTTGCCAGAATTTTGTCGACCGCTTGATCGCGCCAAAACGAATCGTAGCTGGGATGCGCGAGAATCTTTCGCCAGAATCCCACTTGCTCCAGGCCGTGCTCGCGTCCGAGTTCGCCGGCCGAGCCTGCTTGCATGAACATGTCGTAGTCGTCGTAGTATCCGGTCCACCATTTGGCTTCGTTCTTGCGCGTAGCTTCTTGCTCGTAGATGTAGGGCATACCCTGTTCGCGAAACGCGCCATTATGAAACCAATCGTCGCCCTTCCATCCGTCGACCATGGGATTCATGGGCACAGACACTTTGAGCGCGGGGTGCGGATTGACCAGCGCCATCAGCGGCAAAAAGCCGTCGTAGGAGATGCCGAGGATTCCAACTTTGCCATTGGTTTCAGGAATATTTTTGACCAGCCAATCGATGGTGTCGTAGGTGTCGGTGGCGTGATCGACCGGCGTAGGATTTTGCGGGCCGTGCAGCGGACGATTCATGATGTAGTCGCCTTCGGAGCCATACTTGCCGCGCACGTCCTGAACTACGCGGATGTAGCCGCCGTCGACGATTACGTCGGTTGCATTGTCGTAGCCGTATAAGCTGGGTCCAAGATGAGAGCTGTCGATGTGCGTGGTTAGTTTGTTGGCATCGTAGGGCGTGCGCGTGAGCAGGATGGGAGCGCCCTTCGCGCCCTTGGGCACGAGGATTACGGTGTGCAGTTTCACGCCATCGCGCATGGGAATCATTACTTCGCTCCGGCTGTAGTCGAAGCTGCCGGTAGCGGGTTGAATTTTGGCGGGCATTTCGCTCGGCAGGCTGGGGTATTGTGGGGGCTGGGCATCCTGGGCCGCGCACAACACGGAACTACCCAATACGATCAGGCAACCCGACATCCCGAGCAGCAAGCGTGCTAACGAACTGCTTCTCAAACTAAAACCCACAATTGTGCTCAACTTTCGCATACACCGTCCTTGTCCTGATAAAAGTGATGTTCGTTCTAAGCATATGTGCCGCGGAAGCATGGCTCGGCAGTTGGCGTCGTTCTGTGCAGCAGTGTGCAGAGAGAATAACGATAGCAAATAAAACAATTTGCTGCGCGCATCTGCAGATTAGTTAACGCGAGAATACGGCGCCGTGGGGCAGAGCGGATCCAGTCCATCCGTGCGGCCACTGGCGATCGGCGAAGCCGAAGCCGATTTTGCCGTCGCTGTCACGAAAGGTGTCATCGAGCGTGAGAGCGCCGGTTGCGGCATCAAGTTTCATCAGGTAAAGCCGCTCGACGGGCGCCCCCGGAGTCATGCTGGAAGTTACGACGATGCGCTGCGTCTTTCGATCCCATGCGGTCCAATGGGGCTGATAGGTATCGCTTAGCTTCAGCCGCGAGACTTCCACTGGCCTGGCCGCATTGGCAATGTCGAGCACGATCAAACCGTGCGTCGCGCCCGCACTTTGCACGAGATAGTGCCCCACGATTGTGGGGACGCCGCACCAGTTGCCCGGAAATGTATACACCAGTTGTGATGCTGGCTGATCAGTGGTCACGCCGGTGATGCGCTCGATTCCGCAGCCGAGCGTTTGCACCAAGATCGATCCGTCGGGTGCAAGACGTGGCTCTTCCGGACTGATCTGCGCGTAGCGATTTTCTCCGACATCGAAGTAGGCGGTTTTGAGCAGCTTTAGATCGGAGAGGCGCCACAGCTGGTAGGTCACGCCGGCGAAAATTTCGTCGATGTGCATGGAAGAGTTTGTAGACACGACGCGGTCCAGTTCTGGAAGTACGACCAGGCTGTATGGGGTGAGCAGAGCGCCTGCAAAGGCGGGATCGGCATTGCTGGCGGAGCGAATTACTGTGCCTTGGTCGTCAATCTCGACCAGACCGCCAGTCATACCCACAGGTTCTTGGCTGGGGCCGTGGTGAGCGTGCTGAAAAGTGGCGAGAACATGGCCGTTCGGCAGGCGCACATAGGAGTGCGGATGCATGTATCCCGCCATGTTTGTGAAGGAGTTGGCAATTTTTGGATGCAGCGGGTCGTGCAAGTCGAAGATGAAAGTGCGGCCAGCGTCGTGATCGTTGGCAAACAGCATACCGCTGGCGGGCATGGTGTACTCCGTGTGGTGCACGCGCATGGTTTGCTGATCGGTGGCGAGTGTGGTAACCAGATGCCCGTACGATGCGGATGAAGGGTCGGCATCGATCACAGCGAGAAAGTCATTGCCCTTGAGCTCTCTGTCACCACACCACACAAACAGATAATGACCTGCGGGGGTTGGCTTTTGAGCCTGAGAATGCGACCGAACGGCAAAAATGCAAAACATTAGGACGAGAAGAAACAGAATACGTCGCATGTAGCTCCAATCACCAACCAGGATTTTCTTGAATACTGCGAGACTATATTACTGGAAGTATGGGGCTGCAGTAATTTAGGGGGGTTGATTGAAGTAAGTTAAATCGAAGCGCGGCTGGGCGGAGAATTCCCGGCTTTAATTGAACGAGTCGGGATTTCATTTGAACTAGGCAGTAGGGATGGGGCGGCGATACTTTCCTGAAATGAAGAACGCACCGAAGACCGCAGCTGCTGACATCAATAGATAGGCCAGCCGGGAACCACCTTCGGGAGCCGACATGTAGTTAAAACCACCGCGGTTCTTGGAGTTGAAGATGTATCCAAGGTCCTCAAACTGACCCGTGGCAAGGTTGATTATGATGGCGTCCCAGACGGTGTCACCACCCACTGTTGTCTGCCACCAGATTCCACACAGACCATTCGCACACTTTGCTTGTCCTCCGCCGTTTGACGTGTTGACATTTCCGAAGGTGCTGCCAGCAAACGACAATTTGATGTTGGAGAACGTGTCGGTTTTGAAATCAAATGTGAACGATCCTGATTCTGTTCCAGAGGCGCCGGTGAGCGGGCCGGAAAAATTATCGGTCGAACCAGCGGAGGCGTACATCGCAACGGATAGCACGAACGCGCCACAAATAGCCGCGACTTTAAAATAGCGTTTCATAAAGACGTCAATCTACACGGAGAACTACTCGCGTGAGTCTATACCTATCGGAAACCTTGTCAAGACTGAGAATTATTGCAACCGGTTGCAAGGCTTTGCAACATCGATTCTTAGGCTTGAAGACGGGCGACCTCAGCGGCCTAAACCTCGCTGATCAGGATAACTAATGCAGCGCTAGACACGCTGCTGGACCAGAAACCTCAGTTGTTCGGCTAAATGCAAACCCCTTTTATTTTCCTGTACTTACGGCGCGGCTGAAGCCGTGCCTTTTCAAAACCTCATCTTTTCAGGAGTGTGACAACGTCCGAGTTTTTCTGAAGCTCTCAAGGTGGGTCTGGTACCACTGTCCGCTTTTTAGCACAGTACGCGACTGTAAGGTCTTGATGAAAGTGTCCAAAAACGGAACAGGGCAGCCGCTAAATCTTGGCGGCTGCCCTTCCCAGCTATTACTGCGTTACCCTACCAAGTGGTTAGTGACTCTTCGTCGACATATTCTTCGATGGTTACACCGGAGGCCGAGCTATCCAATTGATGTTGCAGGCCAATGGTGGCACCCCACTCAGGATGCGGAATGGTTGAATAGGAAAATCCGCCCAGGTAAGCGGTGTTGCCGTCGATTGTCAGTGTCCCAAATCGTAAGTTGACGTTGTTGTCGCTGCCTGGACCGAACTGCCGCGGGATCTCCTGATATCCAGCGCTGGTCACCCGTTGCAGGAAATACGTAGCGTGGTGCCACGTTCCGGTGGAGAATTGACAGGGAGACAATCCTGCATTCACCCAGCGCAGGCCGCCGTTGTCCGGAAGCCAGATTTGCCACTGATTGCTGGCATAGTTGCATTGCGATCCGAACATGAATTCATGGACGCCGTCGTTCAGCGGGACGGCCTGGAAGAAGTCGAATTCCAGAGCTTGCACCGTGCTGTTGCGGGTTGTGGTGGGAATGTAGAACCAGAAGTCCCACAGGAAGTTCGTTGAACCGCTTTGTGGATTCGCGGGATCCTTCCAGTAAAACAGACTGTCGTCATAGGTGCACTGACTCTTTACCATGAAATGTTGCCCGTTTTCGTCAAAATCGGGAGAATTCATGGTATTCGGATCAGAGGCCGAATCGAACGTCCCAATGCTTCCGTGGTTGCACTGGCCGCCAACTCCATTGTTGTTATCCACGGTCCAGTAGGAAGTTGCAGGCTTATCGATCTCCGCGATTCGAGTCGCGATGTTTGGCGGTGTAGGTGGAGCGGCCGCGGTTACGTTGATGGTGTAGGTTGCCGTGCTCAGATGACTGCCGCTGGAATCCCAGGCGGTAATGTACACCGAGTGAGTGCCGCCAGGCGGAAGAACTACCCAGGCGTCCATAGACGGGCTAAAGTTGCGAAAGACGTTGACATGGTCCACGTAGACCACATATCCGGTTATTTCGAGGTCACTCTCTGCCGTGGCAGCGAAGTGGGTTGGGGTAGTCACGTTGGTGCTGCCGGTTGTCGATAGCTTCGGAGACTGGACGGATACGTTCGCTACGGTTGCGTGAGCCGCCACAGTGAAACCGATACAAACAACTAAGGTAAGAACGAAGTTGAAGGGGATGGCGTTTGAGTGCCCGTCACGGGGGACGAAGGCGAACGACGACGCCCAATGCCGCAGTTTTTCTAAACAATTTTGAGAGGAATTAATCATGAGTTTATGCCACCTTTTGAATTAGCAATACAGGAAAGCACTTAGGTAAGTACCTAAAATTGAGCTTATATTCAAAACTTTAGTAATTGCGGCAAAGCGCCGGAAGATGAAGAAATATCTTGACTTAGCGCCCAGAACGGGACTTTTACAGTGGTTTTAGCGACCCAGGTTTCGAATCGGGAGCAAGCTTCGCTTTTCCTACCTTAGTGTCTCCAGGAACCGCCAAAAATCTCAATGAAGTTACAACTCAACCTACAGTCTTTCCCTTTCCGAGTAAGGTTTGGTGTCGCATCCAATGTCTTGGTGGGAGGGATACGTGGCAAACGGAAACGTCATGGTGGAAGGGGCAGCGCGGCTGAGCCGTTTGGCTCCGTTACTTCCTGGGGCCCGTAGCGATGCGGCCGGGAGGGCAGTCAATAACGTAATCCTGTTGTCACTTCCGGACGAGGAATACAACTTGCTGCGTCCGCACCTGGAGCCGGTGGAATTGGCGCAGCACAAGATACTTCACGAGCCCGGGGAGAAAATCGATTTCGCGTACTTTCTGAATGAGGGCATGACCTCGCTGGTTGCCATGAGCCTCGACGGCAGAAGCGTCGAAGTTGGCATAACCGGCAGGGAGGGAATGGTAGGAATCTCCCTCACGGTGGGCCTGCTGCGAGGAACCTTTCGAGCAATTATGCAGATGTCAGGAAATGGGACGCGAATACCGGCGGAGATTTTTCAAACTATTTCGCCTTGCTGCTCGACGTTGCGCTCGGAGCTTAGCCGTTTCGCTCTGATGCAGGGACTGCAAGTTGCGCAACTGGCGGCCTGTAATCGCCTTCATGACATCGATCAACGCCTGGCGCGCTGGCTGCTCATGTGCCAGGATCGCGTGGATTCTGAATTGCTCCCTCTCACTCACGAATTTCTGGCGCAAATGCTCGGCACTGGGCGCCCCAGCGTGACTTTAGCTGCAGGAGCTCTCGAGAGCAGCGGCTTGATTGAAAACATGCGCGGCACGGTGAAGGTTCTGAATCGCAAGAGTCTCGAACAGGCTGCCTGCGAATGTTATGGAGTGATCCAGCACTTCAATGGCGGGCTTGGCTTAAAATAACCTATCTGCCTCATTGCGTAAGGTGTCGAACAGACAAACCCACTATTTCCCAATAGCCTACGTGCACTGCCCAACATGTCTGAGGCTTGCGAAAGCTTGCAAGGGAGCGGTGTGGAACGTAAATCTAGAGGGAAAGAACGAAGCGGCACACGAACCGATTCCACGGGCAGACCAGTTCAAAATTCAATTCTGCGGTCAATCCCCGACACCGAATACGACCTTCTTCGCAAACATCTTGAGCCGATAGATTTGCCGCAGCGGCACATTCTGCACGAAGCGGGCGCCAAGCTGGAGTTTGCCTACTTCCTGAATGACGGAATGGCGTCGGTGGTTGTACTGACCAGCGATGGCAAAAGTGTAGAAGTAGCGATTATCGGGAGAGAAGGTATTGTCGGTACACCGCTGGCAGTTGGACTGAGCCGGGGGCCGCATCGCATTGTCATGCAAATTGCCGGGAGTGGAGTAAGGGTCAAATCAGCGGTGTTGCGGGAGACACTGCAGACGGCCGCTGACCTGCACCTGATCTGGAACCGCTACGTTCTCATTCAGGGACTGCAGGTCGCGCAGATCGCGGCATGCAATCGCCTGCACGAAATTGAACAGCGGCTGGCGCGCTGGTTGCTTATGTGCCAAGACCGCGTGGACACAGAAACACTGCTGGTAACTCATGAGTTCCTTGCCCAGATGCTGGGTACGGGGCGTCCTAGCGTAAGTCTGGCGGCGGGAATTCTGCAGCGCGGAGGACTGATCGAGAACGTACGCGGCGCGGTGACGATTCTCGACCGGCCAGGATTGGAAGCTGCATCATGTGAGTGCTACTTTGCCATGCAGCGTTTCGGAGCAGTCTCCGATGGGCAGTAGCTGATGTGTACGCTTTTTTGTGCGCTATAATTCGCGCGGATGCCCGCATCTGTACACGGTACTGCGCAATTTCGGCCCGCCAGCGACAATTCTCTGCTCATTTACTTCGATCAACAGATATCGCTGACCGCCCATCAGCAAGTCGCTAAGCTGCTTCGCTTGCTCGAACTGCAACCTCTCAGCGGCATCGTCAATCTTCATCCTGCGTATTGCTCGGTTTTGGTCAAGTTCGACGCTCTCAAGTTGCGCCATGACGAACTTGAGACCCGTCTCCGTCCGTATCTCGAACACCTCGATGAAGTCACTCTGCCCGAGCCTCGCCATCGGGAAATTCCTGTCTGCTACGGCGGAGAGTATGGCCCTGACCTCGCGGAGGTTTGCGATACGCACAGCCTGTCGGTCCAGCAAGCGATCGATCTGCACGTCTCGGCCACTTACATTGTCTATTTCCTCGGCTTCGTCCCTGGGTTCGCTTATCTCGGCGGACTTCCCGAAGCTCTGGTTACGCCGCGTCTTGCTACACCGCGGCGCACAGTCCCGGCCGGGAGCGTCGGTATCGCCGGTCAGCAATCAGGCATCTATCCGTTCGCCACGCCCGGTGGCTGGCGCCTGATTGGACGCACTCCCCTCGCGATGTTTCGTCCGGACCGCGACGATATGAGCTTTTTGACGATTGGAGACCGCGTGCATTTCACACCGATTTCTCCCAAGCAATTCGCCGCTCTAGAGAACGCATGAAGGCGATCCACGTTCAAGCTCCTGGCCTCTTCACCACGGTGCAGGATCTGGGCCGCGAAGGCTTTGGTCCCCTGGGTGTATCGCCCTCAGGGGCAGCCGATCCTATTTCTCTGCGCCTCGGAAACCGTTTGGTCGGAAATCCGCGATGATGCGGCGGCTCTCGAGATGACTCTGCTCGGCGGCGCATTCCTGTTTCCCGAGGGCGCCATCCTGGCACTTAGCGGCTCTGATTTCGGTGCCACGCTTGATTACGTCCCCATCGATCCTTGGATGTGGTTCGAAGCGCGCCCCGGACAAACGCTACGCCTTGGGCCCACGCGCTCGGGAGCGCGGAGCTATTTGTGCGTGCAAGGCGGCATCGCAGTGAAACCTTTTCTCGGCAGCGCCTCGACGCACACCTTGAGCGGTCTCGGCGGCTTCGAAGGCAGACCACTGCGCAAGGGCGACGTGCTGAGCATCGCGAGCACACCGCAGCCCTACCGCAGGCGAACGGTAGCTCCGCACATCTGGTCGCGCCTGGCGCCTCGCAAAATTCTGCGCTGCACTCCCGGCCCGCAAAGCGATTGGTTCCCCGAATCCTCGCGAGCATCTGTTCTACGACAGCACCTACCGCGTCGCTGAGGAATCCAATCGCATGGGCCTCCGGTTGGAAGGACCTTCCATTCCCGTTTCTTCCGGCGGACACATGATCACCGAAGGAGTTTCTCTCGGCGCCATCCAAGTTCCAGGCGGAGGTTCGCCAATCATTCTTTTTGTGGAGCAGCAGACTACCGGAGGCTATCCTAAGATCGCTAATGTGATTTCCGCCGATCTTTCCAGCGTTGGCCAATTGCGTCCGCGGGATGAGATTCATTTCGAGCGCATCACCTTCGAAGTGGCGCGATCTCTTCTCCACGAGCAGGAAGAACTGCTGGCATCGCAGGAACTGATTCAGAGAATGAAGTCCATCGACCTCAATTGCGATATGGGCGAACTGCCGGAGGCAATCGCCGACGGCACCCAGGAATCGCTGATGTCCTCGCTCACGTCGGTGAACATCGCCTGCGGTGGGCATGCCGGCGACGAACAAACGATGAAGACGACTATCGAGCAGGCGCTTCGCTGGAAGCTGGCGCTGGGCGCGCATCCGGGCTACCCCGATCGGGCGAATTTCGGCCGGCTGGAACTGCAAATGCCCGCCGAAGCCATTGCGGATTCCGTCTTCGAACAAGTTCGCGCACTGGCCGAGGTGGCCGCCCGCTACGGTGCTAGCTTGGTACACGTCAAGCCGCACGGCGCACTCTACAATCAGGCGGTTCGCAATCGCGTGATTGCCGAAGCCATTGCGAAGGGTGTCGCGCGATGGCGCCGCGACGTTATGCTCATCGGCCTCGCCGGATCGCCGATGCTCGAAGTTTTTCGTGATGCCGGATTCGCGGTTGCTGCCGAAGCCTTCGCCGACCGCCGCTACGAGCCGGACGGAACACTGCGCTCGCGCAAGTTCGACGACGCGCTGATCCGCGATCCTGAAGAAGCCGGCCGCCAAGCTTTGAACATGGTGCAGCGCGGCACGGTGATTGCGTGCGATGGAACCGAAGTCCCCATCAACGCGCAAACTCTCTGCATTCACGGCGACACTCCCGGCGCTCCAGAAATTGCCGCAGCCGTTGCCCGCACGCTACGCGGGGCCGGGGTTAGTCTCAGCGCTCTCGCGCGTCACTAAAGAAGTCGCTTGCGGTTGTCGCATCCGCCATAGCGCGTAAATCGGTATGCCTGACGCCACGATCAGCAGCCCCGGCCAGGTGTACTGCGGCTTGTAGCGCAGCAGTTGCACCTCGATGAACAACGCAAGCAAAAGATAGACTCCGGGAAGCACTGGGTAGCCAAACACTCGATACGGGCGTTCCATAGTTTGGGCGCCGTATGCGGAGCACGAAGAGGTCCCGCGACCGTCAGGATGTAAAACATCACTACCGCGAAGACCACGAAATCAAGCAACTGGCGGTAGGTGCCGGAGAGGCAAAGAGCGCAGGCCCAGATACATTGAACCCACAACGCCGCGCTGGGCGCGTTCTGCCGGTTTACAGTGCTGACCTGGCGAAAAAAAAGTCCGTCTCTGGCCATGGCGTAGTAGACGCGCGCTCCGCTGAGGATCAGCCCATTGTTGCAGCCAAATGTCGAAATCATAACGGCAATGGCCATCACCACTGCGCCTACTGGTGCCCAGAATCGCTTCGGCCGTTGCTGTCCCCACGCGATCTCCCGCCGCAAACTGGATGCCGCGTTCCAGCGGCGATCCGCCCGTCGCGGTTCCGACTAGTGGAAGCACCTGCAGGTAGGCAAAGTTAGCCAGCGCGTAGAGCAGCGTCACCATACCCGCTCCCAGCACCAGCGAGAGCGGCAAGTTGCGCTTGGGATTTCTTACCTCCGCCGCCGTGAAGGTGACGTTGGTCCAGGCGCTGGAGGAAAACAAAGCTCCGACCATCGCCAATCCGACCAGCGTCAGCGTATGAACCCAGACTGTTTGCTGGCCGACGGCATACGCATGCATGCCGAAGAGATCGGCGTCGCGCCAAAAATGTCCGAAGTTGTCCGCCCGCACAGCCCGCGTCCCGAAAGCGAAGCCAAGAAGGATCAGGCCGCCAAGCGCTGCGATTTTCGCCAAAGGTAAAAATGTTCTGGACCTTCGCGCCCAGCCGCAAGCCGCGCGTATTGATCCAGGTGAGGAATATCAGAGAGAGAATTGCGAGCAGGTTCTGTGTGTTCAAGCCAGGACTATACGGACCCAGGATGCCGAACCACATCTTGTAAGGGCCTAAGGTTCCCGGCTTCCAGATCCAAGCCGAAGCGGAAACCCGTGGAAACAGCACGCCGGTGAAATTCGCGAACGCGATGGCAACGGCGGCAATCGTCGCCGTCTGGATCACGAGCAGCATCGTCCAGCCGTACAGGAAACCCCACATCGAGCCGAAAGACTCACGCAGGAAAACGTATTCGCCGCCGGCTTTCGGCATGGCCGCCGCAAGCTCGGCGTAGCAGAGAGCCGCCATCATCGTCATCAGACCGGTGACCAGCCACGCGACAATCAGCAATGCCGGGCTGCCCACTTGCCGCGCGATATCCGCGGACACGATGAAAATGCCGGAGCCAATCATCGAGCCAGCCACGATCATCGTGGCATCGAGCGGCCCGAGGCTCTTGACCAATTGGCCGCTCTTGGCGGCGGCGTACCTTGTTGCTCGATTTCGCTCAGGCATGAGCAGTCGTCTTCCTGGCAAATGTGATTGTGTACCACAACTGCTCCGAAATTGTTTGGAAAATCTATGGAAGTGTTGGCGTTCATCCAAGAGAGGATCGCGTAAAAGGAGATTCGTGGATTAGTGCTCTGAAAGATTCAAATTCTGTCGTTTAACAGATCACTTCCAGATGTTGCCGACAAACATGCAGAGATTATGGCGTGGGCTGTTACCGATCTCGCACGTTATAATGGCGCACCCATGGCTCTTGCCCCCGGCACAAAACTTGGTCCCTATGAGATTCAAACCGCTCTCGGTGCGGGCGGCATGGGAGAAGTCTATCGGGCTCGCGACACGCGACTTGATCGGATCGTGGCGATCAAGGTGCTGCCACACCATCTTTCCTCCAATCCTGATCTGAAGCAGCGCTTCGAGCGAGAAGCGCGCGCGATTTCGTCGCTGAACCATCCGCGGATTTGCACGCTGCATGATGTCGGCCGTCAGGACGGCGTCGACTTTCTGGTGATGGAGTGCCTGGAAGGCGTTTCCCTGGCCGAGCGGTTGCGAAAGGGGCCGCTTGGACTGAAAGAATCGCTGAAGGTTGGAATTGAAGTCTGTGAGGCGCTCGAAGCTGCGCAACGAGCGGGAATCGTTCACCGCGATTTGAAGCCAGGGAACATCATGCTGACCAAGAATGGGGCCAAGCTGATGGACTTTGGGCTGGCAAAGGCGGCCATTACGGGCCTGGGTTCGGCGGGGTCGAGTGCGCCGCTTTTGTCGGCGGCGAAGACCATGTCAGAGGCCACACCGTTATCGCCGCTGACCAGCGCCGGAATGGTGATTGGCACTATCCAGTACATGGCGCCGGAGCAAATCGAGGGCAAGGAGGCGGATGCGCGGTCCGATCTGTTTGCGCTGGGCGCAGTGTTGTATGAAATGGCGACAGGCAGGCGGCCGTTTGAGGGCAAAAGCCAGCTTAGCTTGGCCAGCGCAATTCTGGAAAAAGATCCAGAACCTGTCACAACGCTCAATGCGTCGATTCCCGCGGTGTTCGAGCGCGTAGTGAATTCGTGCCTGGCGAAGAATCCGGACGACCGTTTTCAGACTGCGCACGATGTCAGGCTTGCGCTGGAGTGGATCGCTAAAGACCTTCCGCAGCTCGCCGTTGCGAGTACCGATAAGGCCACGAAACCCCTATCCCGAGCGCTACCGTGGATCGTTACCGGGATAGTCATGCTCGTGGCGGTAGGTGCCATTTTACTGAACCGTCGTCAAGGGGTCGCACCGCACTATACGAACATCAGCTTTCGTGAAGGAACACTTCTGGGAGCGCGCTTCTCGCACGACGGTCAAACCATCGTCTTCAGCGGACGTTGGGAAGGAGAGCCATCGCAGATTTCGGTTGCACGTATCGGCAGTCCGGAATCGCGATCTTTAGGAATCACATCGGCGGAAATCGCCGCGGTTTCGCCCTCCGATGAACTCGCCGTATTTCTCGGTTGCGATGAGGTGTATTTTCTGACTTGCGGCGGAACACTCGCGACCGTAAGTCTGGCCGGAGGATCGCCGCGAACGCTGGCGGAGCATGTTGCAGCAGCTGACTGGCATCCGGATGGCAAACGGATGGTCATTGCGGTTTTGGGACCGGATGGGGCGCGGCTGGAGTTTCCTCCGGGACATGTGATCTTTCAGCAGAAGGCGGGTTGGATTGGGCATCCTCGATTTTCGCCCGACGGAAGTTTGATTGCCTTCGAGAGCCACCCAATTTCAGGAAACGACGATGGCTCACTCGACCTGGTGGATTTGAATGGCAAGCACACGCTACTTTCGAGTTATGCCAGCGTGGAAGGTTTGGCCTGGAGGCCCGACGGTAAAGAAGTGTGGTGCGGCGCAACCAAAGAAGGGGGATGGGCCGACACCATTTTTGCGCTCACGCCCTCAGGAAGAGAACGAACCATCCTGACTTTGCCCTCGTCTGCGTTTGCATGATATTTCCAAAGACGGACGAGTGATGTTGTCACGCGAAACCTGGCGGCGGCAAATCAAAGGTCTATTTCCTGGAGACAAATCCGAACATCCTTATTCCTGGCTCGACGATACTGAGGTCACCGGGATCTCGGCTGATGGGCGGATCATCTCGATGTATGAGGCAGGAGAGGTCTATGCTCTGGAAAATAACAGCGTCGCGTATTACCGCGCCACGGACGGTTCGCCGCCAGTACGTCTGGGAGTTGGTACGCCTGCCATCTCTCCGGACGGTAAGTGGGTGCTGGTTGGCTCGAATCACGTCAACCCCAAGCTGCCGCTTCAGCTCCAGCCCATCGGTCCGGGCGAAGCCCATGACCTTTCCACCCCTGGCCTGATCGCGTTCGATCATTATGTCTGGTCCGACGACGGCAGGCAGGTTGTTTATGAAGCGGAAACTGAGCAGAACAAATGGAACATCTATACGCAGGCGGTTGCCGGAGGAGCTCCCGCCCTGGTCAAAACAGAAGGCCGCGGAGCATATCCTGTGCTTTCGCCAACCGGCGAGGTGGTGGCGCTACGTGAAGGGCGTGGCGGAATTGTGCTGTTTCCCACGAAAGCAGGCCAGGCTGTCGCGTTGAAAGGAGCGGCTGGGAATGAATACCCCATCCGTTTCGTGAAGGGCGGAAAGGCATTGTTAGTGGCCGATCAGACTGGCGGCGAATTGCTGCTGACCGTGATCGACGTGGCGAGCGGCCATCGCGAAGCGTGGAAACGTATTCCGGATAACTACAGCTCACGCGCCAATCAGCTCTTTGTCGCTACAGCTAATCTGAAATATTATGCGTATCCTTATCCGAAGTACTCGTCCGTCCTCTACACCGTGGAAAACTTGCGCTGATAACCTATTTCCTTTTTCCTCGTGACAGCTCCAGATAATGCGGGCCGGGAATTCCCCGCAAACCAAGTTGTCCAGTTCTCCCACGCGGAGATCCTGAACTAAACCATTGCTTCAGCTCGCTCATCGATTGCCATTTGATCATTGCTCTCGCTGGGTACATGGGTTTTTGCGACCAGCATGTAAATGGACGGCACCACAAACAGCGTGAAAGCCGTTCCGATGATCATGCCGCTGACCAGCATGATGCCGATGCTGTTTCGCGCTCCGGCGCCTGGGCCGTTCGCCAGAACCAGCGGGAAGTGGCCGCAAACCGTGGCGGCTGTCGTCATGAGAATGGGGCGTAGCCGCGTGCTTGCGGCGCCAATGATCGCCTCCAGTTTGGTGAGACCGGTTTCCTGCAGGTGGTTTCCGAATTCGACGATCAGAATTCCGTTTTTTGCAATGAGGCCGACGAGAGTTATCAAGCCGACCTCGCTATAGATATTCAGAGTTGTGAAGTTCAGAAACGAAAACACCAGCGCACCGGAGATCGCCAACGGCACGGAACCGGCGAGAACGATAAAGGGATCGCGGAAGCTCTCGAATTGCGCGGCCAGCACGAGATAAATCAAGATTGCCGAGAGCAAGAAGGTGCCCAGGAATTTACTTCCCTCCACCCGAAGCTGGCGAGACTCACCTGCGTAGTCCACGGTGAATCCCTGGGGCAGGACCTGTTTAGCCGTGTCCTCGAGAAAAGTCAGAGCCTTATCCAGCGGAACATTCGGCGGGATGACACCCTGAATCCGCACCGCGTTCAGCTGTTGAAATTTGTTCAGCGACCTCGGCTCGGTAGTGGTCTTAAGCGTAGCGAACGTGGAAAGCGGCACCAACTTGTCTGCGGAACCTTTCACGTAGATCTGCGAGATCTGATCCGAGGTTAGGCGGTCCATTCGCTTTATTTGTGGAATAACTTTGTAGCTGCGTCCCTGAATGCTGAAACGGTTGACATAGTTCCCACCCAACATAGTGGAAAGATCCGCTCCTGCCTGGCTTAAATCCACGCCCTGTGAACGCAGCTTGTCGCGATCGAAAACGACCTCGGTTTGCGGTTGGTCGAACTTCACATCGGTATCGGCAAAGATGAACATGCCGCTGGCCATAGCTTTCTGCACGATCTGCTCGGCAAGTTGGCTGACTTGCTCAGGCTCAGCTGCGGACACAATCGCGAAGTCTACTGGGAAATTTCCGCCTCCTGGAAGCGGCGGCGGCGTCAGGGGAATTACACGGATGCCAGCAATCTTTGACAGCGGCCCCGACGACTCCACCAGCAGCTGTTGAGCGGTCTTCTTTCGTTGGCTCCAAGGCTTCGTGACCATGCCTCCAAATCCGCCACTGGGACTCGTGATCTGGAATATGCTCGCGCTCTCGGGAAACGAGTGGTAGACATCGTAGACTTGCGTCGTAAACAGGTTGGTTTGGTCGAGCGTCGAATTCGCGGAGGATTGAATGACGCCGAACACAACTCCCTGATCTTCAGCCGGAGCCAATTCGTGCTGGGAGAACATGTACAAAGGAATCATGAGTGCTGCAACGACCACCCAAACGGTGAGCACTACAGGACGATACTTTAATGTCCCGGTCAGCAATCGCACATACAGATTTCGGACGTTTTCGAAGCGACGGTTGACTATGCCAGCAAAGCCACGATCGGTGTCGCCGGCGCGCAGCAACTTCGAACCCATCATTGGAGACAAGGTAAGTGCGACGATACCGGAAACAATGACAGCGCCGGCCAGGGTAAAGGCGAATTCCCGGAACAGCGCCCCGGTTAATCCTCCCTGAATTCCGATCGGGGCATAAACAGCCGCCAGGGTGATCGTCATGGCGATGATCGGTCCGACCAGCTCACGCGCGGCGTCCCTCGCGGCTTGAAATGGAGTTTTGCCCAGTTGGATATGCCGCTCGACGTTTTCGACCATGACAATGGCATCGTCCACGACCAATCCGACGGAAAGCACAATGGCGAGCAGAGTCAAAAGATTGATGGTGAAGCCAGCGACGAGCATGAGGAAGACGGCGCCAATCAACGAGATTGGAATGGCGACCACCGGAATCAATACGGAGCGGAACGATCCCAGGAAAAGGAAAATAACCACGACGACGATCAGCAAAGTTTCGACCAGCGTGTGCAGCACTTCGTTAATGGCGTCTTGAATGTACTCGGTCGAGTCGTAGGGCACGCCTAACTTCATGCCCGTCGGCAACTGTTGCTGGATTGCAGGCAGCTCTTTGCGAACGTTCTTAATTACTTCCAGAGAATTCGCAGTGGGAAGCACCCAGATCCCCATGAAGGTCGCGGTTTCTCCGTTAAAGCGAACATCCTGATCGTAGTTCTCAGCGCCCAACTGCACGTCGGCGATTTCGCCCAGACGCACGACCACTCCGTTATCCTGTTTCACCACCATCTGCCGAAACTCTTCGGGAGTGCGCAGGTCGGTGTTTGCGATCAGGTTGACAGAAACCATGGAGCCCTTGGTGGCTCCGAGCGCGGAAAGATAATTGTTCTTCGACAGTGCATCGCGCACGTCGGAGGGCGAAACGCCGCGCGCCGCCATTTCTTGAGGCTTCAGCCACAAGCGCATAGCGAATGTACGGTCGCCAAGGATATCGGCGCGTTGCACACCGCTGATCGAGCTTAACTTGGGTTGGACGACCCGGGTCAGATAATCGGTGATCTGGTTCTGGTCGAGATCAGCAGAAGAAACTCCGATATACATCGCCGCGAACTGCGTGTCCGCAGTTTCCAGATCGATAACCGGGATTTGCGCTTCTGGAGGAAGATCGTTGCGCACCTGCGCCACTTTCGCCTGGATCTGGGTGAGCGCCGCCGTTGTGTCATAGTTGATTTTGAGGTGCACCTGGATCGTGCTCAACCCCTGCGCGCTGGTCGATTCCATGTAATCGATGCCATCGGCGCTGGCGATAACCCGCTCGATCGGCGTCGTGACGAAACCGCGAACCAGATCAGCGCTCGCGCCCACATATACCGTCGTGACCTGCACGACCGCAATGTCGCTGCGCGGATACTGACGCACACTCAGCGAACGGATGGCCTGCAAACCGGCGATGAGGATCACCAGATTTACTACGATCGCCAGCACGGGACGCTTAACGAATAGATCGGTAAACTTCACACTTCACTCCTAAAATGGCCGATTGGGTCTAGCTATCCTCGGGCTTGGGACTCGGATTATTTTCCGGTTTCACCGTATTGTTTACCAGGACGGGGGCCCCGTTCCGCAGCTTAAAGACGCCGGCGCTAACAACTTCATCTCCCGGATTGAGGCCGGAAGTGATTGCGACCTGATCGCCGCGAGAGCCTTCCACCTTCACCACTTGTTGACGGACACCGCGATACGCGTTTCCCTTTGCATCCTTCATTTCAGTGACGATGAACACAGAGTCGCCGTAGGGCGCATAGTTGATCGCGGAAGCTGGCAGCGGTACTACGTCGCGAGGTTGTCCAAGCGGCAGTTCAACCTGGACAAACATTCCCGGGCGCAGCCTGTTCCCTTTATTCGCAAGGGTCGCCTGCACTTGGATGTTCCGCGTCTGCTCATTTACGACAGAATCGAGCGCGGTAATCTTGCCGGTGAATGCCATTCCCGGCAAATCGCCGTTAGTAACGCGCAGTGCGCGACCGGGCCTCATCTGGGTTGCGTCTTGCTGCGGGACTCCGAAATTCACATAAATAGGATCCACAGATTGCAGCGCGACAATCGCCTGACCTGCGGCCAGATATTGGCCCAAACTTACCTGGCGAATGCCGAGCAGCCCCGTGAACGGTGCGCGAATTGTCTTGCGAGCGATTGCTGCTTTAATGTCACCTACTTGAGCTTCAGTCGCCTTCTGTTGCGCGCTGGCATTGTCGTATTCCGAATGAGCAATCACTCCGGCCTTATCCAGTTCCTGGGCACGGCCGTAGTTGATGTTCGCCAGATCCCGCTGAGCTTCCATATTGGCGAGTTGCGCTTTTTCCTGACGAGTGTCGAGTTCGACCAAAATGTCTCCCTGATGCACCCACTGGCCCGAGTCGAAATGAATCTTGTCGATCGTGCCGGGCAAATCGGCGCTTACGGTTACGCCCTCGACCGCCGCCGCCGTTCCGATTACCGTTAATGTGGAAGGCCAAGTCTCACGTTTAGCGACCACAGTGGTAACCGCCGTAGGCGGAATTTGGAACGCCGCGCCCTGCGCGATTGCCACCTTTACCTGCTTGAATTTGACGAATCCAAGTGCCCCTAGGATAGCGGCCATTGCCAATAACGTAACGATCAGTCGTTTCGCCATATATTCTCCGAAGTTCTGAACAAACTGCCCGGCGTGCGGTGCGGGAAGCGTAGGACAGAATGCTACTTACTTCCAAATAGATTTTAGTATGCGGGAAAAGGATTCAGTTTGAGGCAGCCCCATTACAAGCAGTTGAGGTTTGCTGAATCGCACGGCAGATGGCTGGCCCATCATCATCGAAACAACAATCGAGCGCGCCCGCATCCAGTGCGCCTGCCCACATCACATCGTCTGGCGTGTGGTGAGTGCAAACGATTTCCATGCCCAGTTGATGGCGCAGGCGGACGATTTCCTGAAACGTTATTAAACCCAGGTCCAGAACTCCGATTTGGATGGGAAACTGCGATGCCAGCTTTTGAAGTTCTGGCAGCGTCCTGACGATAAACACAGCCTCGGAAACCGATCTGACCTTGGAGACCAAATGCTCCGCACGCGCAGGATCATTCTGCAGAATTACGATGGCGTTATGCATTTGGCAACTCCTTCTAATCCAAAAACTAAACGCGCTTCATGTGAACAGGTTCCGCACAACGGCATCACCAGGCGGATCTCATGTCACTGGATGTGCCTCCAGCCGCGGGAACATAGCATTTTTGCGTGTAGTCCATGACCATGCGATCGGCATTGAAGCGCCAGCCGAGGGTGCGAATGGTTCGCTTCATACGTTTGATCCAGCCGCGCGGCAGACCGTCGCGATCACGTTGGTAGTACAGCGGAATCACCTCTTCGCGCAGCGCCCGTCGCAAATCCTCCGCGTCACGCGCGTCATGGACACTCATGTTCGCGTGTGTTCTGCCCGTTCCGATGGCGAATCCATTCATCCCGTCGAACGCCTCAGCCCACCAGCCATCGAGAACAGAAAGGTTCAGCCCGCCATTCAAGACGACCTTTTGACCACTCGTACCCGATGCCTCCTGGGGCCGCCGTGGGTTGTTCAGCCAGACGTCAACGCCCTGCACGAAATGGCGACCGACGTTGATGTCATAGTCTTCGACGAAGACGAACTTATCTTCGAACTGAGAATTGCGCATCAATTCGGCAATCTGCTGCAGAACTCGTTTGCCCGGCTCATCGTTCGGGTGAGCCTTGCCGGCAAAAACAAACTGCACCGGGCGTTTGGGATCGTTCACCATCGACGCCAGGCTCTCGATGTCCGTCAGAAACAGGTTAGCTCGCTTGTACGTCGCAAAGCGGCGGGCAAATCCGATAGTGAGCGCGTCCTGACTGAGTACCTTGCCGAGTCTTTGCAAAACCTCGCGGGACTCGCCACGACGCTCGGCTTGTTCCACCGCGCGGCGACGCACAAATTCGAGGAGCTGCGATTTCAGGCTAAGGTGCGTCTCCCACAGCTCACCGTCGTCCACGCTCTCAATGCCTTCCCAGATGCGGGCTTCGCTGCTGTGCTGGTGCCAGTTCGTTCCCAGATGACGGTCGTAGAGCCGGAACATCTGCGGTGCGAGCCACGAAGGAACATGAACTCCATTGGTGATGTGACCGATGGGAACCTCATCTTCCGGCTTGCCCGGACAGAGCCCGGTCCACATCGCTCTCGACACTTCGCCGTGCAGGGCGGAAACCGCATTGGCGCGGCGCGAGAGTCGCAGGCCCAGCACTGTCATGCAAAACGTCTCGTGCTGATTGTTTGGATCTTCGCGGCCCAGACCCATGAGGCTTTCCTGAGAGAGACCCATTGCTTCTCGCAATGGCCCGAGATGCTCCTCAATAAGGTCAGCATGGAAGCGATCGTGACCAGCAGGCACTGGAGTATGAGTGGTGAAGACCACTTCCCGCGACACGCGGGGTACCGCGGCGTCGAACCTGATGCCCTCTTCCTGCATCCGCATATGGATCGCTTCCAGCACCGCAAATCCGCTATGCCCTTCGTTCAAGTGAAGAACGCCGGGGGCGATGCCCATGGCTTTAAGCGCGCGGAAGCCTCCCACCCCAAGCACCAACTCCTGCCGGATTCGAGTGCGGGCGTCTCCGCCATACAGACGCGACGTCAACCCCCGGTCGTCCGGAGCATTAGCTTCTACGTCCGAATCGAGAAGGAACAAATCGCAGCGTCCAACTGCCACCCGCCAGACTTTGGCATGAATGGCGCCGCTGCGAGTCTCGATTTGCACCACTACCGGCCTGCCGCTTTTGCCGATCGCCGCTTCCAGGGGCAACTGCGTGACGTCGGTTGCAAGATATTCTTCCTGCTGCCAACCGTTGCGATCCAGGCGCTGGCGGAAATATCCTTGGCCGTAAAACAAGCCGATGCCGACCAGCGGAATGCCGAGATCGGACGCGCTCTTAATATGGTCGCCGGCAAGGACGCCGAGCCCGCCGGAATAGACGGGAAGCGATTCGTGCAAGCCGAATTCCGCGGAAAAATACGCGACCGGCGAGGGCCGCAAAACTCCCGCGTGCCTGGTTCCCCAAGTGCGGTCCGCCTGTAGATATTCCTGTAACCGGCGACAAGCGTAGTTGATGCGGCTGTGCAGGACTAGTTCCGCAGCGCGACTCTCCAGTTTCGCCAGCGGAAACTCCGCCAGCAGCGAAACCGGATTCTGGTTCACCTGTCTCCAACGAACCGGATTAAGATCGCGGAATATGCTTGCGGCATCATGGTCCCAACTCCACCACAAGTTGCGAGCCAGTGCCCAAAGCCGTTCCTGCGCAGGAGCGATGAAGCGATCCAGTGTGCGCGCTTCGCTCACCACCGGCGCCACCTGGGCCGCCGCCTGGGCCAGCATGTGAACCTCGTCTTCGCCGAAAATCCGAGGCTCGACGGTTTGCACTACCAGAACGCCCTGCAGAACCCCTCGGTCGATAAGTGGAACTCCGAGGAACGACTGGTAGGCATCTTCGCCGGCCTCGCGAAAGTACTTAAAGCGCGGGTGACTCTGTGCTTGCTCCACTGCCACCGCATGCACCTGTTCCGCCACCAGGCCAGCCAGCCCTTCGTTGATTGCCATTCGCAGATTGCCAATACACTCCCGCCGAAGGCCGACTGTCGCCGCCAGCACCAGGTTGGCTCGGTCCGGTTCCAGCAGATATGCCGAACAAACCTCGGTATCGAATCGCTTGGCAATCAAAGCGACTACGTTCATCAAGGTCTCGGCGGGTTGACCCTCCGCCGCCGCAAGGTTGGCGATTTCCTCCAGAGGGAGGACATGGGCGATCTCGCGTATCTGGCCGGTTATATCCAAGTCTTGAACTTCGTTTTGATTTTCTTCCAATCCCAGGCTCTCTGGTTCCATATTTTATCCAGCACACTCGGAGGAGCATCCGCGTAGTACACAACCCAGCCTGCGGAAACGGTCGTCTGGCGTCCTCGTCGCTGCTGACGACGCTCCTGCGATGCTGCCACGCCAACCGCCGAAGCACACATCCGCACTTGAGTCCACTGGCCTTTGCCCGTGCCTCATCCCCTAAGCAACTTTACGGGCATACGCAGACCGAGTCCAATGGAAATTATTGATGGTGGACATATGGCCTGTCGAAAGTTACGTGACGCAAAGAGGAGATTGAGGACCGCATCTTGTAATTGCGTCTTCCACAAAGCTCGATGTCTCGGCAATTTTGGAAAATTCGCCGCTGCGGTAAAACCCCCGCGGTCATGGCGCTCGTCTAACCGCTTTTTTCAGGCCAAAGGCGTGCAGAATATCCAGCGAGAATTCGCTCACGAAATTGTAGCCACTGCCAATTCCTGCCTGCGACAACATGTTGTATGCGCCGCCTGTCCAGATGTTGTGTTGTCCTGGTAGCCAGGTGTTGTACAGCACTCCGGCTGCGAAGGCTCCGCCATACGTGGGGATTTGCGGCCGAAGAACGCGCTCACTTCGGTTATAGGCGACAAAGTTTCTGGATATGGCGTGACGCGTGCGAGGCCAGAATCCCTCGCAACGGCAAAAGTCGTACCGAGGCTCATATCCGAGCAGAGCATTCCCTTCAGCTACCAGGCTGTTCTGGATTACAAACTCTCCGTACCGCGCCGCGTAGCGTCTGCCATAGCCACCAAAGCCGCCTCCCCACCCGCGGGGTTCACCACGTGCCTGATCGAGTCCAGCGGAAAAGGCCCTCGCCAGATAAGCTCCGGCGGTAAGGAACGTTTGCCGTATATAAATCTGCTCTCGCTGCGCATTCGATAACGGCTCAAGTGGCCCCTGTACCGGGATGTACGGACCAATGAGCCACTCGATTGGCAGCCGGCTCAGGCTCTTAGGTTTCGAGGGCGTATTCTCTTGCGTCGTCGGGCTGTCCGGATACTTGTTGTCGTTAGCCAGGCTCTCTTGCGCTCCCACAGGAACCACTAACACTCCGAATGCGAGGCACAACACAAGAAAAGCATGTATGCAAGGCCGAGCATTCCAGCATGCGCTCATGATTTCTGATCTCCAAATTCTTGGTTCAAGTGCGGGGACCCCTAAAAGAGATACGAAGCCATTGTTCAAATCCCCTCCCGCACGGTAAGGAGAGCTCTCCAGTGCAAAACGCGCAATCTCATCTTTTGGCATGAATGCAACGGAGGGATGGGATTGAGCATAGATAATAAACTCTTCGAGCACCTTAGCGCGAAACCGAGAGCTGAGAATTTATTGGCGGGGGATTGGTTCGGGTATTCGACATGCTCGCGGTGGTCGTTGCCAAATGGTAATTCATGTTGTTGATACGTGAATCGCCATCGTAGCCATACCTCAGCACCGCGCCATCAGGAAGCGTCAAAGTGCATTGTCATATGTGAACCTGGTGGTGTTAGTTATTATGAGCATGTACCGTGCCCCAGGCTGGCAAGCCGATTGACTTCGCCTGAGTGTTGCATGAATATGACCGCCAATGCCGACAGCGAACGCTTTCAGACCGGCGCGGACAAGTATGCCGCTTACCTGGAGACGCCAGAGGGCCGGTTGCGCTCTGATTTGACCTTTGACAATCTGCAGGATTTTATTCCCCTTCAGGCCAACGGCTCGTTGTGCGCACTGGATGTCGGCTGCGGAACGGGAACGACGGCCGTGCGCCTGGCGCGGCTTGGCATTCACGTCACCCTGCTGGATTCCTCTCAGGCGATGCTGGACATCGCGCAACGCACCGTACGGGAAGCACGAGTTACGGAGAAGATCGCACCGCAACTTGGCGACGCCGAGCAGTTCGCGAACTTATTCGAGGCCCGATCCTTCGATGTGATTCTCTGCCATAACATTCTGGAATATGTCGACGACCCGGATGCTGTCTTGCTCTGCGCGGCTCGCAGCTTGCGAGATTCATCCTCGATACTGTCCGTCCTGGTGCGCAACCGGGCAGGCGAAGTATTAAAGGCCGCTGTTCAATCGGGCGATTTGGCAGCGGCGGAAAATAACCTCAGGGCTGACTGGGCACAAGAATCGCTGTACGGAGGCAGGGTGCGACTCTTTACGCCGAATGGCTTGCGGACCATGCTGACGGAGGCGTCGCTGGTGGCGATTGCCGAACGAGGTGTACGCGTCCTGGCGGACTATTTGCCGTCGCGGATTTCTCGCAGCGACGAGTATGAGCGGATTCTCGAACTGGAGCGCAAACTGGGCAGCCGGCCGGAGTTTGCCGCAGTCGCGCGCTATACACAATGTTTCGCACGTTTACCTTGATGGTTATAGAGAATGGCCATGAATAACGTCGGCGGCCAAACTTCATCCTCCCGATCCGGCGGGGGTGCGCCTTCCGCGATTTCGCTCGGGATAGGACTGACCAACGAGTGTAATCTTTCGTGCGCGTTCTGCTACCGAGATCCAGCTCGCACTGATCGTCTTTCCCTCGATCAAGTGAAGTCCGTGATGGAACGCTTGCCGGTCCTCTCAGTGAATCTGGGCACGGGCGAGAACGGTATGCATCCAGACTTCAAGGCGATACTGTGCTACCTGCGAACCCAGCCCATCAAACTCACCATCACTTCCAACGGCCACAGCGTTGCCGTTCTTGACGATGACGAATTGCGCGCATTCCACGACATCGAGTTTTCTCTCGACTACCCGACGCAAGCTGAACAGGATGCACAGCGCGGAGACGGAAATTGGGAGCTGATCCATCAACAGGCAGAACGTTGCGTAAGTCTCGGCGTGCCTGTAACTATCATCGCGGTGATGATGAAAGCGAACTACCTGCGTCTGGCGGAGGTGGCGCGTGTTGCCAAGAAGTTTCACGCTCCCCTGCGTGTGAACGTGTACCAGGCGGTGCGATCCGATCTCTACGCGCTGTCCTACGAAGAGTATTGGGAAGGGTTCCGGCGTCTGTTTGCGGAAACCGATGTCATCGCCATCGGCGAGCCGCTGGTTCGAGCGATGGCCGGTCTTGCCGCCGCTCCGCGGAGGATGTGGCGTCAGCACCGTGCGAGTTACACCGCGAGCCACGACACAGCCGTGCGTCTATTGGCCAGGATCAGGCGAGCCGCTGTCGGATTTGATTTCGATGGGGCTCGACATTTTAGACTCGCACGTCCTTCGAGCAAGCGCGCACGCTCCCCGACGCGTGCGAGCCTTGCGAGTTTCGGGAATCCTGCCACGGCGGCTGTGCCGGACGGCGACGCTTGCAAGGTGCGTTGCCGCAGCCCGATTATTATTGTCCGATCATTCGTGGGGAACGTCCGCGACTGCAGATTCGCATGGCTGCTGCCCGCGATCTGCCAAAATTACGCAGCTCCTGCACCACCGTCGTGATTGCCAGGGAAGGCGATTCGTGAAGGACGACAACAAATCCCTGGAGAGTCCAGCCATTGTCCTTGCCGGGTATTGCTCATGCCGGCGAATGAAACGCCCAAGCCCCGCGGTCCTTTCGGCGACGTTTTTGTCTAAGAACTGGACTTTCGAAACAGCTGGAACCACGCTTTCGCCACCCGGTTGTCAAGCAGCGAAAGACGCAGCCGGGGATAAAGGCATGTCGTAAAAGCGCTTCCCTCCTACCTAAGGGCTCATGCTGTCGTTGCGCCTGGTGCGTACAGAACCGACCCGATTGTCGGCAAAAAAACTGTCTGACATTGTACGTCTCGCACGTGAGTAGGTAGACAGCCAATCCGACCTCACTCCGGACCCTGACGTCTACGTTGGAGTCACCCGCAACGTTGCCAGCCCGAAAGGCGTCGTCGTTTCACGCAACTTCGGACCGAAGCAGCTCTCTGGGGCAGGTAAGACCTCCGAAGCTAAGACGCCAACCTGCGTTGCGTTCATCGAATCATTATTTTGCGGTGTAACGCATCGCCTGCCTATTAAGTGAGGAAATTTCGATGAAAGCATGCGCATTTTCACTTTCCGTGGATGGAATTCTTCTATCCTTGTCGATCGCACTTCTGCTGTCTACCTCGCTGCCTGCCTCGGCGACTTGTTCCACACCAACCGGAGGCACTGTACCCCTTGGCCAACATGTCATCCTCGTGATCGAAGAGAACACCTCCTTCGGGAACGTTTTTCCCAGCGGTATGCCATGGCTGGTTAATGAGGCCGAAACTAAGGGAGGATACTCCGGCCAAGGCTGTTACAACACAGACGCCAGCGGTTCTCTGCTGGACTATCTCATGCTTTCGGGCGGAAGCTTGTTTAATTTCAGCCCCTACAACTGCAACGGGAACGACTGCGCCCAGCCGCTCCCCAACCCGAATATCTTTCAACTGGCGGACGATCAGCCCATTACCTGGAAAGTCTACGCGGAAACCTACCAGAATGCGGGAGGTTACATAACAGCACCGGACAACAGTCCTAGCGGTGTGACCCACTATTACCGGCGTCACAATGCAGTCACGTGGTACGCAGAGGCACTGAGTAATGTGCTTGGAGCACAGGGCGAGCTTGTCGATTTTGAGCAGTTCTATATCGACGTGGCCAATGGAACCTTGCCGCGTTACGCCATCATAGTGCCCGACGGCCTTTCGGATGCCCACGATGCCAGCGTCGGAAATGCCGACAACTTTCTAAAATACAACCTCGACGCAACGGGCAGTGTATATACAGACCTGCTGACTCTCCCCGATTTTCAAGCCGGAGGCAGCGGGCTGCTGATCGTCACTTTTGATAACGGCAACGGCGACGGCGCAGGCAACGTCTTCACTACGTTCATAGGACCCAATGTTAAGCAGGGCTATGTCTCTAACTTCTCCTACAAACATGAAAACACTTTGCGGACGATGCTGGACTCACTCGGGATTACGACTTATCCCGGAGCCTCGAACAACGCCGCCGATATGGCGGACTTCTTTTCCTCGAATGCCGGCAGTGTAGTGGTCAATTCCCCCGCCAACAATTCCGTGCAGGGACCGGCGGTGCTGGTGAACGCAGCTGCACGCGAGCTAGGCTCGTCCATCGTTCGCATGGAAGTCTGGGACAATGGCACGAAACTAGGCAACGTGTTTGCTGACAACATCGATCAGGTCTACAACGTCAGCGGCAACGGCGCCCATCAAATGACAATTCAAGACATCGGGCCCGGCTCAGGTAATCCGATTCTGCACAAAGAAGTCGTCAACTACACCATTTCCAGCAGCGACGGCATGTTCGTCACTGCGCCGGCGAGTGGCTCCAACCAAGCCGTACTTTTTCCGGTAGAGGCTTACGGAGTCGAGTCCACTGCGGATATCGACCATATTGAGGTCTGGTGTGATGGAAAGAAAGTCGGCGATTCGCCCAAGGGTTCCACTATCAGTCAGTGGTACACAAATTATTCTGGATCCCCATTTTCCATGTTGACGCCAGGAACTCATCAACTGACTGTCGAGGATGTCTCCACTTCAGGTGTTCTCCACACTTCGACTTTTCCGATCACAATCGTGGCCCAGAACAACGTATACGTGAATTCGCCAGCCAATAATTCGACCCAAGGCACCAACGTTCTGGTGAATGCTTACGGGTACGAGCAAGTGAGCTCCACGCAACAGATCGATCACATGGAGGTTTGGGATCTATTCAACGGCAATTCCACCAAGCTTGGAAATTCGCCCGAGGGATATGCCAGCAGCAGCACCTTCATCAATCAGACTTTCACGCTGCCAGCCGGTTCACATCAACTCACCATTCAGGACGTCGGGCCCAGCCCGTATCCGGTGCTCCACAAAGTAATTCTCAACATTACCGTGCAATAGCACGCCAGGCGGCTCGCCGGAGCATCCCTTTCAAGGCGAGCCGCCAAGCTTCTGACCGAGGGCCTGCAAGCAAAAATGGGGAATTCACCTAGCTTCGGCGAACGAGCCGGTTAGTTGCTCACTGCGCGTTCATCCACTTATCTGACCCCGTGACTTTAACAGCTACGTCAGTCATAAAAATGTGCAGCGGCTTGCCGTCGGCGGTGCCACGGTGCTCGGTCGAGATAAGCAGCGGTCCGGCTTTCTTGTAGCCCGTCCAGGTTGCTTTGACGAGGCTCGGCTTCTTGTCCCCGCCATGATGGAACACGAGGTACTCGATGCGGTTGTCTTTGCCGACGTAAAGGTCCCAGGTATCGCCGGGCGTGTAGCCGCCGGCCTCCGAAGGATACTTCACCGAGACCAGCCTCGCTGAACCGGCTCCCGCCGGCAGTTTCTTCATACCTTCATCGGTCACCGTGGCGCTGGTGTCCCAGTAAGCATGTAAGCGGGAACAGGAGCCAATAATTATCGTTGGTGAAACCGGCATCAGTTTGCTTCTTGGTGTCGTCGTTGAGCTCAGAGCGCATGTAAGTAACCTTGACCGGCTTACCGTCTTTGTCCTTTCCCTCAAAGGTGACCTTGCCGGTCTTGGGCTCCCACTCCCACGTGCGAGAAGCTTTGAAGAGCCCGGTGATTTCCCCATTCCAGGTGTAGCGTATAGCCTCGACTTGTCCCACGAATCGAGACCATAGGTCTTGGCGATCTGTTCGAGAATGGGCGGGCGGTTTTGTGCCCAGGAGGTTGCAGTAAGAACCAGCACTACGAAAGCCAGAAGGCGGAACATCGGTAGACGCTTTGCATTTGTCATGGAGTTCGCTCCTCGGTGAATTGAACAGGTGAAATGTTGGATGACGGATAAAAACTTTGGGATACAAGATTCGAATGTAGGGCCTAGTAACCCTCGCTCACGCCATCCATTCAACACCTCTTCTTCGGTCGGTTGCGAATTATACAGCACCGCTCGGGTCATCGTGTTCGTCGGGAGGAGCAGACTGACAATTTAGGGATTGTTGGTATTAGGCTCGTGCTCCCTTAGCTCTCTTTGGGATGAAAACATCAGTGGGAAGCTTGAACCGTGCGCTTAATTTCCGCACTTGTTCGATGGTGAGATTCCGATGTCCCGAAAGAAACATCGAAACCGCACTCTCCGAACCGAATTGAGGAATGAGATCACGTTGCGTGAGATTCTGCTTCTCAATGAGAAACCGCACAACCGAAGCCGGATCAGCAGCAGGGATAGGATAATGCTCTTCCTCGTAACGTTCCACGAGTAAGGTTAGGAGTTCGATCGCCTCCGATTCAGAGCGAGAGGGATTTTCTAGCGCCGTCAGTTGGAAAAGAGCGTCCGTATACACTTCAAGTTCCGCGTCATTGTGTATCACGCGGGGAGCGCCGCGCGCGATCATTTCTGCCGGGTTCGCGAGAATTCTCTTCATTTTGTCCGAAACCTCCTGTCCCAGTTGCTGCGGTTGTTGTATTCCTTATGCGTCAAGAAAGATCGGACGTAAACGTGTCCTTTGGTCTGCATTTCTTTCGTGGTCTTTGCATAGTGGATAACGGTGATCAGCCTATAACGGTTCCGTCTGATGTCAAAGATTACGTAGCCATCCACGTTATCGGCATCTTTAAACATGCCATGAACTTCATCAAAGTTGTGCCATCGGACCGCCGCGACGATACCTGCCCAGGCCGCGATTTCGTTCGCCGCATCCGGATAGCGTTCCATCGCCTCGCTCAGATGCTTTCGCGTAACGATGACCACTTATCCGAGGATACTTCACAATATGTGAAGTTGTCAACAGTCTGAACTATCCAACCTAAGGGGGGTGCGGGTTACTGTATTTTCAATTGCTTACTTGAAATATCCGGCATCGGTTTCCTGCCGGTCAGCCGGCGAAACCCGACAATTGCAGCGGCCATCGCGACGCACCCATATTCCAGCAACCATAATCCAGCCCGGAACGATCCACGGACGACCAAGCATCCGCAAATGCCAAACGTAGTAAGTGGGAATAATGCTGACCGTCCAGATGATGATCGGCAGCGTCGAGGCCGACCGCAGGAACGGCAGCATCCAGAGCAGGTACCACGGATACACGACCGGCGCACATAGAAGCGATGCTGCCATCGGCCAGGCAAATGCGTCCGCAGACCAGGCCGCGGATTTTCTTCTCATCCAGATTGCGGTAAGAAAGCCGACGAGCACTGCCAGCCCAGCTACAAGCTGTGGAGCCGCCACTCGCTCGAGTGTCGCAAACACCGGATCATTAAAGCGGAAACTGTGCACGTAAGTGCCGAGCGAGCCGGTCGGAATCCGCCCGTGATTCAAGAATGGCACGTATAGGAGTCCGACCACGATTGCCGCCAGCGCGGCGTCGCGAATGCGAACACGCTTCCAGTAGAGCGGTAGCAATACAATCGGGAGAAATTTCACGGCGACCGCCAGCCCAAATGCCAGCGGCTGCAACCGCACGCCAGCGCCGTCCTAGCGCGGCGGCAGACACCAACAACAGCAGCACGCCGACAATATCGACGTGACCGCTGCCCGCCACTTCGACCGCTAGCAGCGGGTTCCAGGCATAAGCCAGGACCCAGTGCGCTCCTTGGCCACTGCGACGCAAGATATCGAGCAAAACGAAAACAATCGCGAAATCGCAAACTACAAACGCTACTTTCAGCGCAAAGACAGACTCATGAATCGCGGTTACGGCGCGGAAGAAAAGCTCAGCGCCCGCTGGATATGGGCTCGGTAAATCCGGATGGTTCAGCGTGCGGGTCTCGGATGTGTGCAACCCGCCGAGCGCAGGATCGCTGGGAACGACAATATAAGGGTTATAGCCGAGCCGCTGCACGCGGCCATCCCAAACATATCGATGAATATCATCGTCGGAGCCCGGCGGCGTCAGTAGAAATGGAATATGCCACAGTGCAGCCAACACGAGCCCGAAGACGACGACGCGTCGCGGGAACATCGGCGTGGAGAAGAACTCACGAACGGCAAAGAGGTACGCGATCCCAGCGATCGTCAACGAGGCCATGAAGAATGGCCCACCCCGATCGCCGAAGTTGCGCGAGCAGATCGTCAGCGCGACGCACAATGTCGCGCCGAGAAAGTACACTCTCCCCGCGGGGGTGAGCTTCATTATTCTCCTGTGCCCGTCCGCAAATGTGACGCCGCAAGCTCACGCTCCCGGCACCAGCCGCTAGAAGTCTCTGACTCCACATGCGTAAATGCCTGTACAGTGTGACCATTTTTTTACCTTTTTCCAAGACATAATCTTGGGTCTGGAACCGATCAGTGAGTGACGATTGTTGAGCCGTTAACTGCTAGTCTTGTTCTCGATTGTGGTTCGGAGGCGTCGTGAAAGCTCAGCTCATCGCATTGACCCTGGTGCTGTTGGTTTCCGGGCTTACGTGCGCGCAACAAGGCAGTGGAAGTGTCTGCATTGCATCGAGGGCTGATGACCCTTTCTGGAAAGAGCCCATTCCTCGAAATGGTGAAATCGATTCACATGGGCTGCGAGTCAAGATCGACAAGCGTCCAGCCATAGCGTGGCCTCAGAAGAAGAGCCTCAAAATCGACACGCTTGAGGCCGGTGGACGACACCTTCTCGTCATACTCGATTCAGGCGGCAAAGCGATCGAATCCGTCTGGTTCAGGTTCTCGGAGTACAAGAGCACCGATCTCTGTATGAGCTACGATGGATACCAAGGTATGCAATTACACGGGGACACGCGTCGAACGCCTTGGTGCAAATGTAAGTGAGTATCGGATTCCGGCTGCGAACAAGCCATGGCGCTGGTTGAGAATTACCCGACCCTCCGGATCAATGAGCGGTTGAATTCCACTCTTTAAGCCATACCGCCGTCCGTGGCGCCCTTGCTGGAGCCAGCACGCAACTCCTCTGCCAGTCGAGTCAAGTCCTCAGCTACGTCGATGTCGTAAAAAGGATCTGCGAAACCTACGGATAGCTCTAGCGCTCGTGCGCGCGCCAGGAGTCTGTCCAGCGCACTGCTGGTGCCCATTCCGTCGCCTGCGAAAAGCGTAGGATGAGAAGCCTTTGCCCCGACGAGATAGTAGCCTCCGTCGTGGGTTGGTCCAACGACTACGTCATGTGCGGCTAGGGTTTCGAACGCGTCTTCGAGAACCGAACGCGGCAGGTGTGGGCTGTCGCTGTTGAAGGCAATGATGCGTCGCTGATGTGCGTTCGTTCGAGGTGCAATCGTTCGACGATCCTCCGCGAAGTGCGCAAACACCGAAGTGAGGCCCGCGGCAAGGCCCTCACCTTTCTGCGCAACTACGCTCGTTTCGTTGCCTGCTAACTGCGTGCCTGCTAACCGCGCCAGTTCGTTGACGTCCGAGTCCGGACACATGATTGCAATTTCCACACCGCCTAACGACCGCGCCAGCGCCAGCGTGTCCTCCAGAAGGCAGCAATAGAAATCAGTGACAGCCGCAGGAGAAAGGCTGGGAGCCAGGCGAGTTTTAACCGCGCCTGGCCTCGGCGCCTTCGCCATGATCACCAGCACGCGGTCGCTGGTCTGACGAACGCTCTACCGTCTCGCGTGAAGAGTTCATAGATCGTTTCAGCAATAATATTACGACGTGGCCCGCTTAGGCCCGGTTTGGCTTGAGTCGGGGTTCAGACATCCCGGGCCGCGCAGCAAGCCTCTTGACTCGATGTATCATAATTGGTACACTACCCGATGGATGGACGGGATCTAAAGCGGCTGCCGGCACGGTTTTATCGCTCCGATAGCGGGCGGGAGCCGGTGCGGGAATGGCTTAAGAGCCTGGACGCAGAGGATCGAAGGATCATCGGCGAAGACATCAAGGATGTCGAGTTTTCGTGGCCGATTGGTATGCCGCTGGTACGCTCGCTCGGCCGCGAGCTGTGGGAAGTCCGAAGCAGCTTGCCGCACGGTCGAATCGCCCGCGTGATTTTTTGCGTTGAGAAAGATTGTATGGTGCTCCTGCATGGCTTCATGAAGAAAACGCAAAAAACGCCTAAACAGGAAATCGATCTGGCGCTGAAACGGAAGAAGGGGACGGAATCATGAAAAAGAAGAATATCGGATCGACCTTCGACAGCTGGCTTCGCGAGGAAGGTCTCTATGAGAAAGTTAGCGCCACCGCGATCAAACGGGTCGTTGCCCGCCAGGTTGCAGCTGCCATGCAGCAAAAAGGCCTGACCAAGGTCGAAATGGCGCGCCGGATGCATACGAGCCGAGCCGCACTGGACCGGCTACTTGATCCCGAGAACGATGCCGTGACCTTGGGCACTCTTCAAAAAGCCGCGGCCGTTGTCGGTCGTCAGGTTCGGCTAGAACTCGTCTAAGCGACTCTCAAGCGATCATACGATCGAAGATCACAAGTTTCTTTGGGGGATTCCGTCTCCGATTTTCCCCACGTCTTCGTATGGATGTGGTTTGCTGTGTCCAGGCCTAGACTGGCCGTGGTGTCCCGGCTCTTTGACGCCGGAAATAATAGCGCACGATCAAGCTTAGAATGAACCAAGCGGCACCGACTGTGCCCTTCAGCGTGCCGCTGATCTTGGATTTTCCGATGCGCGGATAATAGCTCACTGGTACCTCAACAATTCGGAATCCGCCGAGCATTCCTTTTAGAATCATTTCGACCGCCCAGCCATACGTGGTCTCTTGCAGATTTAGCTGGCGAAGGACATCTGCTCGACCGGCGCGAAATGGTCCGAGGTCGCTTATCTTTAGACCAAACAAAAGCCCGATCAGGCCAGCCGCCAGACGATTACCAAACACCTGATGCCAAGGTAATGCGCCATGAAGACTCTGCTTCCCCAGGCGCGAACCCAGCGTAATATCGGCACGGCGATCAATGATCGGAGCCAAGAGCAGTGGCAGCTCATCCGGCCGATCGCTGTAATCGCCATCGAGGAACACCACAATATCAGGGCTGTTTGCGCCAGCCAGTCCGGTCAAACAGGCGCGACCGTATCCGCGACGAGGTTCGTGGAGGACGCGGGCTCCCGCCTTCGCGGCGATCTCGGGAGTGCCATCGGTTGAATTGCTATCTACAACCAACACCTCAGTGACAATATCGGCCGGGAGATCAGCTAAGACGCGGCCGATAGACTGCGCTTCGTTGTAAGTAGGGATGATGACCGACACTCGCACTGGGCGCAGGCTCACCACCATGGGGATGAAGGCCATCGCCGCGCTAACCACGCGTCGACGCCCCAAGTTCGTCCCGCCCGCCCCACCGCGAGCCCAAGCGATGCGAGCACCGGAACCAGCAACTCCCAAATCCATGCCGTGCCCCACTCAGACACCCAAAGGCTACCCAGATATAGAAACGCAACAAAGGCGGCGGGGCGTGTCAGCAGACCAATGACGAGCAGGATCCCGAGCGAGATCTCGGTCAGCGCCTGCATCGGAGCCGCCATCGCGGCGTGACTCGCGGCCAGTGCCATCACCGACTTCCAGATGGCCGGCGCGTGATCGTGCGCGATGTAGTAATTGATCAGGCCCGCGTAGCCGGCTGGAGTGTAGAGCCCCTTCCCCAGATTTTCGAAGAAGACCCATACCAACATTGCGCCGATCGTGACCCGAACTATTGCCAGCCCATTTGCCGCGGGCATTTGGTTGGCCACATTTTGCGTGGGGCTCGCATTCGTCATCATCGTGAACCTCCTACCCGATGGATATTGTGCCAGTTGGCGACCCAAAGAAAAGGAGTGGACATCTTAAGCGGTTTTTCTTGTTCGTGCTACTGGATGCGCGAGGTCCGGCTTGAGAGGTTCACGTAGCAAAGGGTTCGCGCGAAGATAGATAAGTGCAGTTCTCCAACACCTGGCTCACTTTGTCGTGTGGTGTGGCTCGAGGTCAACTGCGAGGAAGCTCGATCCGGGGTAACCCCCGGATCGAACTGTTCTCCTCGACGGCGACATTCGTCATTTCACCTCGACTTTCACCCGCATCCAAGGGTGGATGCAGCACTCAAAAAGGTGTTCTCCCGGCGCCAGACCTGTGACCTGGAGTTGGCTGCCTTGCAGGAGTCGAGTCCTGGCTACCGCGACCTTGCCAAAACCGCCGGCGCATTCGGGAATGGTTTGCTCTCCAGGCCCATTGAGTTGCGGTATGAACCCGCCACCGAAGTGCTTCACTTCGGTGAAAGTATGCGGTTCGCCGCCCTCGTCGACCACCCTAAGCGTGGTTCCTTGATTGATGTGGACTGTGTCCGGTTCGAAATCCCAGTTCGGGTCCGGATGTCCGCTTTCTGCCTCGGAAAATAAATCGGACAAGGTTGTGAAGTATCCAAGTGAGATGTTTTTGCAGAAGTCAGGCCCCAGCGCCTGATTGAAGGTGGTCGGATCGCATTCGTCCAAAGCCACGACCTGACTGCCGCTTAAATTGGGACTTCGACGTGGTGGATTTCCTTGCGCGATCGCGTAGCTCGCGGCAAGGAACATCAAACAGCCAGCGAGCAAACCGAACCTTGCAAGAGGTAGCATTGTTAACATTCGAATCCCGTGTCCCCTTCGTTCTCCGGCCAACTTTTCCCGCTTGATTCTGGTGTTGAGTTTCATACAATTCTCCTTTTTCCAATTTTGTGTCAGCAATCCTCTAGTTCTGAGCCATAAATCTTCCCTATATGTAACGGCGAAAAATAGCGGCGGATTTGATCATCGGAATAGAAAAGTTAAGCACCGGAACTCGCAGATCTCCCCTTTTCAGCGTTTGACAGGCGAAATGGGAAGGGATACGCTACACACCCAAGTGCTTCTACGCTAGAGGCGAATCTGGTGGCGCATGAGCCTCCGAATCAGGTCACAAAGTTGCTGCAGGGTTGGCGAGCTGGAGACCGTAATGCCTGGGACGCTCTCGTTCCCTTGGTGTATGACGAATTGCGCCGTCTGGCCCATCACCATTTGAGGAACGAGCGTCCCGATCACACTCTGCAAAGTACAGCGCTAGTCCATGAGGCTTATTTTCGGCTGGTTGGACAGGACCTGCCGGAGTGGGAGAGCCGTGCGCATTTTTTCGCCATCGCAGCTCAACTTATGCGCCAGATCCTTGTGGACTACGCTCGCCGCCATCGCGCCTCCAAACGGGGCAGCGGCGTCTGCATGCTCACCCTGGACGATGCCGTGGCCCTGCCCCAGCGCAAAGACGTGGATGTCGTTGCGCTCGATGATGCCCTCAACACTCTTGCCGAGATCGATCAGCGGCAGAGCCGCGTTGTGGAGTTGCGTTTCTTTGCCGGCCTATCGTTGCAGGAAACCTCCGAAGTGATGGGGATTGCGACCGCCACCGTGCAGCGCGACTGGACTGCCGCCCGCGCCTGGCTGCATCGGGAAATTTCCCGGAGACCGACAACATGAGTTCGGAACGCTGGGAACGGACCAAGGAAATCCTGGAACAAGCTTTGCGGCTGGCGCCCGGGGAGCGTGAAGCCTATCTTGACGCGGCTTGCGGGACGGACGCCGATCTGCGCCGCGAAGTGCAATCTTTGATCGCTTCTAACGAGGAGGCCGGAAGCCAGTTTTTGAATGCAGCCGCTCCGGAGGTTCTGCAACTGGCCACGCCGCGCGCCCTAGCCTCCGGCACGAAGCTCGGAACGTACGAGATTATTGATATGCTGGGCGCCGGCGGGATGGGCGAAGTATACCGCGCGAAAGATACGCGGCTGGAGCGCACGGTCGCAATCAAGATTTTGCCATCTGTACTTTCCACAAATATAGACCGGTTGCGCCGCTTCGAACGGGAAGCGCGCTCGGCATCTGCCCTTAATCACCCCAATATCGTTACCATCCACGACCTCGGACAGGACGGTTCGTGCCACTACATCGCGATGGAGCTAGTGGAAGGGAAGACGTTGCGCGCGCTGCTCGGTTCCGGCTCGCTGCCGATAAGAAAGACAATTGAAATTGCCGCGCAGGTTGCAGACGGTCTGACCAAGGCTCATGAAGCGGGCATCACGCACAGAGATCTAAAGCCGGAGAACCTGATGTTGTCTGACGACGGCTTCGTCAAAATCCTCGACTTTGGCTTGGCGAAGCTTGAATCGCCCAGCCGAGATCTGTCACAACTGCGCACCACGTCGCTAACTACATCAGGCGTGGTTCTGGGGACGGTGGGATACATGTCGCCGGAGCAGGCTGGCGGGAAGCGCCCCGATTTCCGATCAGATCAGTTCTCTTTGGGCTTGGTCCTCTACGAGATGGTGACCGGAAAGCGCGCCTTCCGAAGGAACACCGAAGCGGAAACACTGGTAGCCATTCTGCGGGAACAGGCCGAACCGATCGCAGTGCAGAACCGCGAAGCTCCCGCTCCGCTGTGTTGGGCGATCGAGAGATGCCTGGCGAAAGACCCGGACAAGCGTTATGCCTCCACCCGAGATCTCGCGCAGGATCTTGCAGCCATCCGCGACCGCTTTTCCGACAAGCCCGTTATCCAGTTGGAAGCCCAGCCAGCCAATCTTCCCGTACAGAGAACCGGGTTTGTGGGTAGGGAGAAGGAAGTGGCTGCCGCCAAAGAACTCCTGCTGCGTCAGGATGTGCGGCTGGTCACGATCACGGGACCAGGCGGGATCGGCAAAACCCGGCTTGGCGTCGAGGTTGCAAGTCGGTTGCTAGAGAACTTTCCAGGGGGCATTCATTTTGTTCCGCTCTCCCCCCTCAGCGACCCCGACTTGATCGCTTCTGTAATCGTTCAGACGTTAGGGTTACGGGAGGCAGGAGGACAATCGCCAATCGAAATACTAAAGGAAAATTTACAAGATTCATTGCGTGCGCCAATGCTGCTTCTGCTCGATAATTTCGAGCATTTGACTCAGGCTGCACCGATCGTTGCAGAGCTGCTGGTCACGGGCCCTAGTCTCAAAATTCTAGTCACGAGTCGCGCAGCGCTGCATGTCTACGGAGAACATGAATTCCCGGTGCCGCCGCTTGCGTTGCCGGATCCGCGGTCCATATCTCCGCCGGTTGAGGTTCTTTCACAGTACCCCGCGGTCGCGCTTTTCTTGCAACGCGCTGTCGCGGCCAAGCCAGGTTTTGAACTGACCCGAGAAAACGCCTCAGCTGTCAGCGAAATTTGCGCCCGCTTGGATGGTCTGCCTCTTGCCATCGAGCTTGCGGCGGCTCGGCTCAAAGTGCTTTCGCCCGCTTCCATGCTGACTCGGCTGGCGAGCCGGTTGCAACTATTAACGGGTGGCGCCCGAGACCTGCCGCAGCGGCAGCAGACACTTCGCGCCGCCATAGACTGGAGCTACGACCTGTTGAGCGCTGGCGAACAAAAGCTTTTCCGAAGATTGTCGGTGTTCGTGGGCGGATGCACTCTGGAAGGCGCGGAAGCGGTATGCGACACCAAAAGCGATCTCGATTTGGATTTGCTCGACGCCATGGCATCTCTGGTGGACAAGAGCCTGGTACAACAAGCCGACCAAACGCTGGGCGAATCACGCTTCGTGATGCTGGAAACAATTCGCGAGTACGCTCTGGAAAAACTGGACGCCAGCGGCGAGGCGGCTGCGACGAAGCGGGCCCATGCCGCCTACTGCCTGGTGCTGGCGGAAGAAGAGGCTACCGAGCAAAGCGGCATGGAAGGGACGGAATGGCCGGGACGCCTTACCTGTGAACATGACAATTTTCGCGCGGCGCTTGAGTGGCTGACAGAAACCGGAGATGCGGAGTGGGGCCTGCGTCTCGGTGCGGCCCTGTTTCGATTTTGGGAGATGCGCGAGTATCTCACCGAAGGCAGGGACAGCCTTGGCAAGGTATTGAATCTTGCGGGCGCGGCGGCTCCGACGAAGGCGCGCGCGCGCGCACTTTTTGCCGCTGGCGTGCTCGCCGGCGAACAAGGAGATTACACTTCGGCGGATGCTCTTCATCAGAGAGAGTCTAGACATCGCCCGTCAGTTGGGTGACAAGCGGGGCGCCGCTGTCTCTCTAAACGCGCTCGGGATCACCACCAGGGACTCGGGTGATCTCCTGGTTGCGCGTTCTCTGTTCGAAGAAAGTCTGGCGTTGTGGAGAGAATTGGGCGATCAGAAGGCTGTCGCTCGTTCCCTCAGTAACCTGGCGAATATTGTCAAATTGCAGGGCGACCATGCCCGCGCGCGCTCCCTATACGAAGAGTGTCTCTCAATTTTCCAGGGACTGGGAGATCGGACAGGCGTCGCCTGGTCGATGAACTACCAGGGAGATGTGGCTCGCGATCAGGGTGATTCCGCAGCTGCGCGGACCTTGTACGAGCAAGGCCTGGCAATTTTTCGGGAACTCGGTGACCGCTGGGGAATTGCCGGCACACTCGCTGATCTGGGGAATTTGGCAAGAGAACAGGGAGACTATCCCGCGGCACTATCTCTGTACCGGGAAAGCATAAAACTTTTCCAGGAACTGGACCATAAACGCGGAATTGCACGTCTGCTGGAGTGCTTCGCGTGCTCGGCGGCTGCTTCAACTCGAAGCAGAGCGTTCGCTGCGGCTGGCGGGCGCCGCGGCTGCGCTGCGCCAAAATATTGGCGCTCCGCTCACGCCGGCGGAACAAGCCAAACTGGAAGCAAGTCTGCATCCGGCCCGGCAGGCGTTGAGTAACACGGCAGGCGTAACCGCCTGGTTAGAAGGTTGGGCTTTGCCGGTCGAGAAAGCTGTTGAGGAGGTGCTGATGCCCGAGGCGGCATCTCCGTCGCGTTAGCGCTCCCAACGCGGACGCCTTACGGCGAAGCGAATCGGGACGGGACGGTTCACCCAGCGCTCACTCCGCCATCGTCGGGTCGATAAGTCGGCGCACGGCGGAGACGCGATTGGCAGGAATACCTACACGCCTGGCGTGTTCTTGGATGGTCGCTTCGTCCGGCGCGAGATAAACGCAGTACACCTTGTCGCCGGTTACGTAGCTATGGAGCCACTGGATCTCGGGACCCATTTCCTTCAGAACGCTGACCGACTTTTGGGAGATTTCCCGCAATTGGGCGTCGGATAGATTTCCGGCTCCCGGGATTTCGCGTTCGATGACGAATTTGGGCATGAGCATCCCCCTGGTGTCCACAGATGCTAGCATGCAGATGGAGCGGCTTCAAGACGGCTTGGCCGAAGCACTCCCGGTTAGCGAAATCGCCAAGACCAAAAAGGAACGAGGTTGCCATGGATATTCGATCGCTTCAGAAGCCGCTGAAAGAGCAATATCGCAATGACCCAAATGCCTCGCAAATCACAATCCGGGCGAAAGGTGGACAGACCGATGTTCCGGTGGCGTGCTCGGTCGACATCGGACGTGCCATCTACCAAGCCGAGGCCCACAAGGGAGTCGGAGGCGCCGGTGCCGGCGCCTGTTCCGGTGACCTTTTGCTTGGGGCTCTGGCGGCTTGCGCGCAGATCACCTGTCAGATGGTGGCTGCGGCCATGGGCATACCGACCGAACGCATTGAGGTCACGGTGGAGGGAGACTTGGATCTTCGAGGCACCCTTGGCATATCAAAAGACGTGCCCGTCGGCTTTGAGAGCATTCATCTTCATTTTGATGTTGCTGCGCCTAAGGCAACCCCGGAACAACTGCGCGGATTGCGAGAGAAAACAGAACAGTATTGCGTGGTGATGCAGACCTTAATGCGGCCGCCGAGTCTGCAGACCGAGTGGGTTGGTCACGATTGAACATCGTCCGCGCTGTGTCTTCCCAGTCGTACTCAAGGGCTTCGACCAACGCAACTCAGCGCATGCGCAGTTGAACTGCCGATGGGAGAAGGCTCGATTGCCTTGGATGTGCTCTCGTAATTGACTCTGATCCCCGCAGCGGTGGAGTCGAGAAAGGTATCTGGTGGCAAATTAACTTGCCACCTGCGCCGCACGATCAGCCGCGATACCGGCAATTTCTTCCATCCTCCGCACCACAGCAGAGAAGTCTTCTTCTTCTCCGCCAGCCAATTCCTCCGCGTTTACCTGAAAGGCAGCTTCTGTCACTGGCATCGGAATCCGCGCTTCAGTTGCGGCCTCCAGAATCAGCTTGAAATCTTTGTTCATCAGGCGGAGAGGAAATTGCGGAGTGTAGTCGTTGATCGCGATCCTGGCCAGCTTTCCCACATGCGCCGGCGTGATCACTGCGGTCTGCGATAAGACGTCGAGCAAGTTTTTGCGATCGAGGCCGGCTTTCTCCCCAAGAACTACCGCCTCAGCGATCGCTTGCATGCCCACGCCCAGGAGGGTGTTGACGACTAACTTCATCGCCGTCCCTGAACCAGGGCCGCCAAGAAGGAAGTACTGTCTTGCCAACAACTCAAAAATTGGTTGGGCAGCGGTGAAAAGTTCTCGGTTCCCGCCTGCCAGCAGCGTCAGAGTGCCGT
This sequence comes from uncultured Acidobacteriota bacterium, assembly GCA_963716405.1. Taxonomy (GTDB): domain Bacteria; phylum Acidobacteriota; class Terriglobia; order Terriglobales; family Acidobacteriaceae; genus JABDBE01. Next base: position 693,913 of record CAVQTI010000004.1, read on the forward strand.
TCTCGGCCGCGGGAGTACTGCCTGAAATTGCAACATCCATTACCTCGATGCCGCGTGTCGCGCCAATCTTGTTCAGTTCGCGTGAGCTTTCTGGAGAGATCGTGCTCATCTCCAACACGACGGTTCCCGCTCGTGCCGCTGCAAAAAAACCTTCAGCCCCGATATAAACTGTGTGTACTGCTTCATCATTAGTCAGACACGAAATAAGCACATCGACGTTGTGCGCCAGTTCAAAAATGTTCTTCGCAACCACGCCGCCCTTTGCGGCCATGGCTTCTGCTCTGACAGGATCTCGATCATAAACTTCGAGGTGGTATCCGTGATCGAGCAGGCGGCGGGCCATGCGACTTCCCATGTTGCCCAAACCAATGAATCCTACCTTTACTTGATCTGCAGTGAGAGTTTTCATAACAGTGCCTTCCTCCGTAATCCGAGTTCTGCCTTGTATTCTTGGTGCCAACGCAGTTTGGGAGCCGTTTCGTTCTCAGATGAAGAACTTATTTTGCTTTACCTAGAGTACGAATGTACTTCACCAAAGAGTCGATCTGATCTTTACTCAGCCGAGTTCCGAAAGGAGGCATATTGCCTCGTCCCTGAGCGATTACCTGAGCCAGTTGCTCATCAGACTGCTGTTGAACTTGCGGCGAGTGAAAATCCGCTGCATGTAAGCTCTTCCCCACCGCGCTTCCACGTCCGTCCGGGCCGTGGCAGGAGGCACAGCTAGTTTTGTATAAGCTTGCTTCCGAATTGCTCGGCGCCTGTCCGAACCCAAAGCATGCTGTGGCTGCTACGAACGTTGCAATTGCCAGGGTCGCTGCGAGTAGTCTGTCAGACATATATTTCAAACCCCCATCCATCACATTAGTTCTCCGTGCATGCGACCTGCCAAACGTGGCTGTGAACCGAAGTCAGGAAAAATATGCATGTTCCAACGCGCCAAGTCACTCCGCAACGTGAGAGCCGGACATGTGAGATGGTCGCTCTTTCGAGTGATGCTGGATGACGGGTGTCGACAGATGGACTCCGCCTGCCCAGTCAGATCTAAAAATTGCATTTTGCGATCCTATTTGTCCGCGCTCGTCTCATTGGTTGACCGTGTCTTGAACTGTTGCACAGCGCTGGTCACGCGGTCAGCAGTGCCGTCAGCCTGGGTTGAGCTTACCGTGTAGTAATACCTAGTATCAGGCTGCAGATCGTTCATGCTCACCCGAAAAACCATGTCACTGTGAGCTGGATTGATTCTTGTCGGAGACACTGCCGTCAAATCAAGGTGATTAGGATCTGTGCCGTAGTGGACGACGGCGTAGTGCAGGGTGGTGCCGCGGGGATTGCGTGTAGTCCAACTGATAAACGCGAACGTGTCCGCGGCGGATTCGACGGTCGGGGTGACAATGGCTCCAGTTGGGCTCGATCCCTCACCCGCGAATGACAGCGTGGGTTGCAACAATAATAAGCCAAGGGCGAGAATGCCGATCGCAGTTATGAAACGCAATTTAATTGCTCTGATCATATGAGTCTCCTGTAAAGTGTCGCCAGAACTTCGCTCTTCGTTTGAATAAAGATGAAAGACGGGGGCGAACCAAAAGGTCCGCCCCACGTGTATTAGCGAATCATCATCACGGCTTGAACCCGTCGACGAGGGTCTGCAAGAAGGCAACGATGTCGTCTTCTTCATCCGACGTGAGGCCAAGCTTGCCTATCGTCGTGTTTTTGTTGTCGGGATCTTCGGGCTCCGGCCAGCAGGTCACCTTTTCGACGGTTCCCTTTGGACAATGCCCCGACAGCACGTGATAAGGATAAACATCACGCGTGTTGTAGAAGTGGACGACCTCCTTCAAGCTCGTCAGATAGCCATTGTGCATGTAAGCTTTCACGAAGCCCTTGCGCGGCACCATGGCTGCGTTGCGCGCCGTCGAGGTTTGGAATTTGCCCTCGAAGGTTGGAAACTTCGCAGCCCAGCTCAAGTTCGGAGGAGCGCCATAGTAGCCATCCAGGAATAAGCCCATCCCCAGGTCGATGAACCCGAAGCCCAGTGGGTTCGCGGTAAATCCCCATTGGTCCGGAGTGTCTTCCGAATACCACGGGAGCATCACATTCTTGGGAAGGCCAAGATTGTTGTAGGTGGTGTCAGTGAACAGCGGCTGAACGCTCGCCGCCTGGCCGGTATCGCTTCCGCCCAGCAGCGTACTCGACCTTCCATCCAGGTGACAGGTGTTGCAGCTGCCTTTGCCGCGGAACAGGTCATACCCGTTCTGTTCTTGTGTGGTCAGGGTTGCTTTCCCCGCGAGGAAGTAATCGAACTTCGACGTGAAGGGACTGACGCTGTCAGACGATTCATAGGCGGCAATGGCCTGCGCGAACTCGCCGAAGTCTTTAGTGACGAGAGTACGGTCTGAGGCACTGAGCTGAACCGGAGTCGGGTTTCCTCCCAGTACGGCGGCGCCCGCCGGGGTACTGCATATGGTCGCAACGTCGGAAGGCCAGTTAATTTGCAGCGAGCCGACGCCGAAGACCTTTTCAAAGAAGGAGCCGTATTTGCTGAGGGAGAGCTTGTAGATAACACAAGCGGGATCGGGATTGGCCATCTCCTGGGTGTCCAAGGGCGGGCCTTGGGCCTGATTCGCCGACGAATTCTGCAGCAGGTACCCGGTTGCGCGGCCATCCCAGAAATTGCCGCCGTAAAAGTCGGCTTGGCTTTGGTTGTAATGGAGAGGCGGATAGTAAGCTGCGTAAGTGTAGCTCTGCGGGTTGCGCTTCGCTATCCGGTTATTCGGATACGCTCCATGCACTGTGATGGGAACCGATCCCGGGTTCGATCCCCCCGTGTACACGCTCAAGATGGATACGCCGTTCGCATAGCCCGCCATCGGGTCATGGCAATAGCTGCAGGCAAGGTTGCTGTTGACAGAGAGGTTTGGGTCGAAGATCTCAAGTTGGCCCAGAGTCTCGACTTGATGGTATGGGTCCAGTTTTCCTGACATCGCCGCTTTCAGAGCCTGGGCTTCGAGCATGGCTTCTTCAGCGCGAATTCTGATTGCATCTGGATCATTTTTGATGATGCATTGCAGGTCAAGTCTGTGGCCTGACAGTATGCATTTTGCATCGGACGGTGGAATCTGGAAGCCAACGGGAAGTGGAAAATCAACTATCGGCGGTGGCGGAATAGCCTGTGCTGAGACGGTTGAGGCTATCGTCAGAATAGCGAGCGCAGTTAAGCCCGCCTTCGAGAGCAATGAGAATGTTTCGGAAAGTTTCACTCGACTCATTTGTTCCTCCTTACTCACTCACTACTTCAAATCCGCAGTGTTCCGCGGTGTTCAACTGACAGCAAACCAATGACCACGGCATGCATAGAGTTACTTGCTGAATCGTTGAAGCGGGAAAGGGTGATCGAGCGCCGAGGGGCGTCGGAAAATCGGGATCACCGAAAAATACTTGCCGGTTGCGGCACAGCTTGCTATCGGCTAATCCACACCGGAGGAAAACAACAAGTCAGCTAGAGAGAGGCGATCGAGGCGCTGGGTGCGTCCGGAAAATCTGGATCACCAGAAAAACATTTTGTCGGGTGCGGCAACAGCTTACTATCACCTAATGCCCGCCCGAGGAAGAAGAGCCGAGTTTCATTCGAAATAACAGGCGGCACAATACTGTCGTTACCTGATAACTACGAGGTTAACTCGTCAAAGTTAGACAGTCGTTGCGAGAGTGCCGGCCTCTGGACAATGATGCGAAGTTACCGACATTCACAATCTCCGTTCCAAAAGCGATTAGTGAACGGTGATAAGAATCCCGTAAACGATCTCTTCCATTGACTGTCGCTTGGTGGACGTTGGAGTCCGCATTTCGACACTGAATTTGTGACTAATGTTTTGTTTAAGTTTGCGAGAGCAATTGGATGTGATTTGGCATTTCTCTTGCAACTCTTGGGGATGCAAGTGGGGTCTAATGTCCAAGCGAAAATAGTAGGAGGTGAGAGCAAATGGCTACGAGACGAAGATTCATCGGGGTTGCAGCGGCGACCATGATAAGCGCCCAAATCAACAAGCGAGCGTGGGCGGCAGATACCAAGAATGGCGTTCCCATGCGCATGCTCGGACACACAGGCGAGAAAGTCTCGATGGTTGGTATTGGCGGTTACCACCTGGCCAGGCCGGGAGTGAGTGAAGAGGAAAGCATCCGCATTGTCCGGACCGGCCTCGACCAGGGAATCAACTTCCTCGACAATTGCTGGGACTACAACAACGGAGAGAGTGAAGTCCGCATGGGTAAAGCGTTACGCGACGGCTATCGGCAAAAAGCATTCTTGATGACGAAGATCGACGGCCGTAACAAGGCGACTGCCGCAAGTCAGATCAATGACTCATTGAAGCGCCTGCAGACCGACCACGTCGACCTCTTGCAGTTTCACGAGGTAATTCGCGATACCGACCCTGACCGCATCTTCGCCCCCGGAGGCGCACTTGAAGCGGTGTTGGAAGCGAAGAAAGCCGGGAAACTCCGCTACATCGGTTTCACCGGACACAAGAGCCCCGATATCCATCTGAAGATGCTGGCTACTGCGTCGGCTCATCAATTCACATTCGACTCTGTGCAGATGCCTCTCAACGTGATGGACCACCATTTCAACAGCTTCGAGGCGAAGGTGCTTCCTGTTTTAGAGAAGCAAAACATCGGCGTGCTGGGCATGAAGCCGATGGGCGATCCCTTCATCCTTCAGAGCAAGACTGTGACCGCCGATCGAGTGCCTGCATTACTCCATGAACCTGCCGACAAGCGTGGTCATCACGGGATGCGATTCCCTTAAGATCTTGCAGCAAGCTCTGGACGCGGCGCGCAGTTTTCAGCCGATGGGGAAAGAAGAGATGGCCGCACTGTTAGCAAAAACCGCGAAGGCTGCTCAATCGGGGGAGTTTGAAATGTACAAAACCAGCCACCATTTCGACGGTACCTATCAGAACCCCCAGTGGCTCGGATAGGAAACCGTGTTGTGCGGCGCTGATGAATTTTTCCCGTTAGGGTGCCCCACCCTTATTCGCGTTCTTTGCGAATAGGGTGGGTGCGTTGCCCGTACCTCATCTGGATGCGACTAACTCCGGCACCTCAGCGAGTCTTTCGTACTCGTCGTTGGTAAGGTGCACCGAAGCCGCCGCGACATTCTCTTCAAGATGTTCGACGGAGCTAGTTCCAGGAATAGGCAGCATAACGGGAGATCGCCGCAAGAGCCAGGCTAACGCTACCTGTTTCGCGGTTGCGTGATGCGCCCGTGCGATTTCGTTGAGCACTTCGCCGGCAACTTTTCCTGCTCCCAGAGGAAACCAGGGAATGAATGCAATTCCGTTGCTCTCACAATAGTCCACCACGTAATCCCATTCACGATCGGCAAAGCTGTAGCGATTCTGAACGGAGACAATAGGAACAATTTTGCGAGCACGCTCGATATGTTCGCGCGTCACGTTCGACAATCCGATCAGCCGAATTTTTCCTTCATTTCGCAATTCGGCCAGCGTTTCAACCGAAGCCTCAAAGGGCACGACCGGATCGGGTGTGTGCAGCTGATAAACATCAATGCGGTTCAGTCTCAATCGCTTGAGGCTGCCTTCGACCGCTTCGCGCAGGTGAGCGGGCGTTGAGTCGTGCGTCCATTGGTTTGGCCCTGGACGATTCCAGCCGCCCTTGGTCGCGATGACCAATCCCTTTGGATAAGGAAACAGAGCTTCGGCAATCAATTCTTCACTGACGTAGGGACCGTAGGAATCCGCCGTATCGATGAAGTTGACATCCAACTCTACCGCCCGGCGCAGAACCGCGAGCGCACCTTTCCGATCCTTTGGAGGACCCCAGATGCCGTCGCCGGTGAGACGCATCGCTCCAAAACCCAGACGATTAACGGAAAGCTCCTTGCCTAACGAAACCTGTCCGGCTAACTTTGCAGAAACATCTTGCTTATTCACGACAACCTCCAGAATTATTTATTTCAGATCTATTTGGATTCAGTCGCGCGCATTTAGGATTCCTTCGCCAAGTTGGTTCGCGAAAGCGGCAGCTCGCGAATCCGCTTGCCGGTGGCGACATAGATGGCATTGCAGAACGCTGCGATAAATGGTGGAACGCCGGGCTCACCCACTCCCGCGGGCGGCGCATCGCTCTCAACCAGATAGACGTTGGTCTGATATGGGGCCTCGTTTATGCGGGCAACGGGGTAGCTGTCGAAATTCGATTGCTCAATCGCGCCGTTCTTGGCTGTGATTTCTCCGCTTCGGGCCACACTGGTTCCGAATACTGCAGCGCCTTCAAACTGCGCTTTCGTGACCTCCGGATTCACTACCAGCCCTGCATCAACCACGTAGTCCACGCGTGGAATGCGAATGTCTCCCTGGTCGTTCACCTCGACTTCAACCACGGTGGCAACATAGGTGAGGAAGCTGCGATGGGCCGCAATGCCCAGGCCAGCTCCCTTGCCCAGCTTGCGTTTTCCCCATCCGGATTTTTCAACGACCATCTCGGTCACGCGCCGCAGACGCCCTGTCTCCCACGGGTAAGTATCGAGAGAAGCTCCGTAGTTCGGATAATCGACACCTTTGAAATCAATCGTGCGGGCCTGCCCGATTAATTCAAGTAGGTAGTCGGCGGGATCACGTTTCGCGCGATGCGCGAGTTCATCGTAAATGTCTGCACGGCGAACCCGTGATATATATTCGCCACCGATCGCAGCCATCCGATGCGAACATGTGCCTTCGCCGGACCGTTCTCGATACGAAGGTTTGGAATGTCGTACGGCATATCGGTCCAGCCTTGCGCCAGATGGGGCGGATCTCCGTACACCGCGTTGACGTCGAAGATGGACGTGATCGGAGGAAAAACCGAACGCTGCAGCCATGCCACTGGCTTGCCGTTGGAATCGAGCGCGGCCTTCATGTACATCGCCGCAACCGCATTGTAGTAATCGAACTGAATGTCGTCTTCGCGCGTCCACACAACTTTCACCGGACGTCCAACTTTGTGAGACAGGACGGCCGCTTCAGCGACGTAGTCCGGTTTAGACTTCCTTCCGAACCCGCCGCCCAGCAGTGTGACGTGGCAGATCACGTCCTCTTTGCTAATCCCGAGTTCGCTCGAGACGATAGCTTGCACCGCCTGCGGATTCTGCGTAGGCGCCCAGGCGTGAACTTTACCGTCCTTGAACTCGGCCAGCGCCACCATTGGCTCCATCGGAGCGTGCGCGAGAAGCGGAACGTAGTAATCGGCTTCAAAGGTGGAGGCCGTCGAAGTGAATGCCTTATCCACATCTCCCTGGCCGCGAATGAGCTTTGCAGGCTTTCGAGCAGTTTCCTGCAATTCCTTTTTGTATTGATCCGAATCGTACGTTGCGTTGGGACCGTTGTCCCAATCGATCTTCAGCTTCTTGCGGCCCTGAAACGCGGCCCAGGTGCTGTTGGCCAATACCGCAACGCCACCTAAAGGCTGGAATGCCGGAGGCGGCTTGAATGGGTCGATGACCACGGTTTGCGATACGCCTGCGACTTTCAGCGCATCGGTATTGTCGACTGTCTTGAGCTTGCCTCCGAGCACTGGCGGATGCTCGATCGACGCGAACACCATGCCGTCGAGATGAGCGTCCATCCCATAAACTGCTTTGCCCGTGACCAGATCGGCGAGGTCGTAGCTGGTCATTCCCTTGCCGATGTAGCGCCAGGCACTCTTCGATTTCAGTTGAACTTCTTCCTTCTTCGGCACGGGCAGCTTTGAGGCTGCCGTCGCGAGTTCGCCATATCCCAGGCGGCGGCCGGATGAGGAATGGACGACCGCATGGACATCGGTCTTACACTCACCGACAGGCACGCCCCACTGCTGGGCCGCGGCCTGAATCAGCATGACCCGGGCGGTAGCGCCGGAAACCCGCATCACGTCAAAAAAACTGCGGACGGAATGCGAACCGTCAGTGTTCTGATCGCCGTATCGGCGATCGCCGATCGCCTGATCGATCTTCACGCGCTTCCAGTCCGCATCCAGTTCGTCAGCGACGACCAGCGGCAGAGTCGTGCGAATTACGGTGCCCATCTCCGAGCGATGAGCAACAATCCAAACAGTGCCGTCCGTCTCGACACCCACAAACACATTGGGATGAAATGTGGCCTTATCTGCGTCAGTGCGCGCATCAGCGGGCTCTTGTCCCCACAAAATTTCGGGCGCGCAATATGCGCCGAGGACGAGCGCACCCGCACCAGCCATGCCCTTGAGAAACCAGCGTCGACTTACATTTTCAATCGCGCTCATGCAGGCTCCTGCGCGGCAGCCTTGATGGCCGCTCGGATGCGTTGATAAGTGCCGCAACGGCAGATGTTCGCGGCCATGCCGTCGTCAATGTCTGCGTCGGTTGGTTTGGGTTTGCTTTTCAACAACGCGATCGCCTGCATGATCTGCCCCGACTGGCAGTAGCCGCATTGCGGAACGTTGAATTGCATCCACATCTTTTGCACGGGATGGAGCCCGTTGGCGCCGATATCCTCAATCGTCCGGATTTCGGCTCCCGCCAAGGAGCTCATAGGCGTGATACAAGCTCGTACAGCGTCGCCGTTTTTGTGTATGGTGCATGCTCCACAAAGGCCGACGCCGCAGCCGAACTTGGTTCCGGTCAGGCTAAGGTTATCGCGGAGGTACCATAAAAGAGGCGTGTCCGGATCACCGTCGAAGGAGTGCGCTACACCATTTACCTTGAACTGAATCGCATTTGCCATATCGTTGTCACCGATGAATCCCAGTCGCGCGGACCGACCTTCTGTAATCAGCAGTTCACTTGCCACCCGAAACTATGGAGAATGTCGCCACATCTGGTGTAGTCACCGAGTTACGGGTGGCACTACATCTTCTAGGTGTCATGCTATCGACACATTTCAGGAAGCGGTGTCCAAATGTGGACTAAGGTCTGCAATTAAGCGGAAAATTATACTGCGTGCACCAGGCAACTACCTTTTCGACCAAATGGGCTAGTGGCGCAGTTTGAATTTCCACAGCAGCTTATCCCAATGTGCCTCGAACTGCTCGCATATCCATATTTAATCTCTCCCGCTCAGAAACAACCCCGCTTCAATCCCTCAAGCAGTTATTTTGATTTGCGCGTGCGAGGATCTTGCGTCGGGTCAACATAGTCCGTTGAAGAGGGGCCGAAGCCAGTGATTTGAACTACGACCGCGTCGTCGCCGGTTTCTGCGAAATGCGCCTCACTTGGTGGTTCGGTATAAAAACTGCCTGGAGGAAGGGCTTTAAGTTTTGCCTCGTCGAACTTTTCTCCGTAGCCAAAGTGCCAGGTTCCCGAGATTACGGTCGCAACCCGGTCATCGCGATGGGAGTGCGCCGCAATCTTCGTATGGGCTGGCACGCGTAGCATGATTGTGTAAACGCCCGCTGTGTTCGGATCACCTTTGAGCACCACAGTCTGAATCCCTCCAACCCCAGAACTACCGGTCCCGGGATTGCCATGCTGCGGGAACTCATACTCGGCGGGAGTGAGACGCTCTTCGCCAAGGTCGTTTGAGGGGGTTCCCGCGCTAGTTGTTGCAGCCACTTGCGCAGAGTCGAGGAAATCGCGAATGAGCGCCACGGTTTCCGCAGGACGCTCTTCCATCAGCCAATGCCCGGAGCCACTGACGACCGCCTCTTGAACATTGGTCGCAACGTGCCGCATGATCACTGCCTGTAGCGGACCAAAAGACTTCTCTCCGCCGACAGCCAGTACCGGCATCGTCAGCTTCACACGCTCGAAAACTTCATTGTCCTTTGCGTCCTGTGAAAACGCAGTGAACTGTGCGAATCCAGCCCGCATTCCGCCTGGTTGCGCATAAGTGGCGGCAAAGAAATTTCTGGTCGCTTCGTCTGGCTTCGAGGGATCGCCGGTGAAGTCATTCCAAATTCGATCGAAGTAGATGCGCTCGCGGCCAGCCACGAGCCGTTCTGCATCCGGACCATGAAAATTGAAATGCCAAACTCCGGGGTTCAGCAGAATCTCCTTCCACGGCTCGATACCTGGAATCGGTGCGTCCATTACGACCAACCGCTCAACCTTGTCCGGATACATTGCGGCGTAGGCGTAGGCCACCATGTTGCCGATGTCGTGCGCGACCACAAAGGTCTTGTCGAATCCCAGCGCGGTCACGACGGCGCGAATGTCTTTGGCCTGCGTCTTCTTGTCGTACCCAGCTGCAGGCTTCGATGACTTCCCAATTCCACGAAGGTCCGGGACCACGACGGTGTGATCCTTCATGAGATCCGCGGCCAGAGGAGCCCACGAGTCGCTGTTCTCCGCATATCCGTGAATGAGCACCACTACCGGCCCCTTTCCTCCCCAACGCACGAAGATATCCGCTGCTTCCGGGCTGTGAATCGCCCTTGCCTGAAAACTAGATGGCAGAGACGGTTGCGCGTGAATTAACCTCGCGCCAATAGCAAGAAGAACAACAGTTAGAAAACGTCGAATCATAATCCCTCCACAAGTGGGCGTTCGGGGGGCAGCGCAAATTCGGATTGGCTGTGCATGGATATAATAGATTGTTTTCGCCTGGCCCGAGCCACCCTCAAGAAGTAAGCTCATGATCAAGGTCTACTTGTTTCGCACGAGTCGGTTCATGCGTTCGAACCGTCTGCATTAAAGCTGAAATCTATGCAACGGTGGTTGCAAAGTCTTGAGCGGTTCCTCCCGCGCTCGAAACAGGAATACATGTTGCGGGAAGTAAAGAAAACCAGCCGTCTCCGCCGATTGACAGGTCCAAGGCGTCTTCGAGGAGCGATGCCGCCTACCGCACGAGCCACAGGCGGATACCATTCACCGGCGGAGCCTTCCTCGCAAATCCCAAGCACTGCATTTACTGTACACCGGTACTACTGGCCAGCTTGCCGCAGCATTCGGGCCGCGCTGGTAAATTCGATCGGTCCCATCCGCCGCCGAGGGCTTGAATGAGCAGCACTGTGCTCGCCATGCGGCGTCCCAAAATATTGACTGCGGTCACTTCGTCCGCAAGCGCGGCACTTTGCGCAGTGATGACCTCGAGGTAACTGGTAACTCCGCCCTTATAGCGAGTGGTGGAAAGCTCCAATGATCGCTGGGCTGCCGCTACCGCTTCATCCTGAACCTTGGCCTCGTTTTCCAATATTCTGACCGCGGCCAGATTGTCTTCGACCTGTTGGAATCCAGTCAGCACATTCTGGCGGTAACTAGCGACTTGATAGTCGTAGGCGGCACGCGCCTGGTCGTTCAGGGAACGTCGTCCGCCCGACGTCGAAGATTGTACCGACGGCAGACAATCCAATAGACCACAAGCCGCTCGGACCGTTCATGAGCGTCGAGATCGCTGAGCTTTCAAATCCGCCAGAAGCGCCCAGGTTGATCAGCGGGTAGTAGGCCGTTTTCGCAACTCCGATCTGGGCATTGGCCGACGCCACAAGTCTTTCGGAAGCTGCGATGTCCGGACGTCTTTCCAGGAGATCCGAGGGCAGGCCGATCGGAATGTGCGGAGGTGGTTCGGTTAGAGGCAGCGGCGGAAGGCTGAATTCGGCCGGAGGTTTTCCAATAAGAATTGCTACCGCATGTTCGTACTGCGCGCGCAGCACTCCCACATCAATCGCTTCTGCCCGGACTGTTTGCAACTGAGTCATCGCTTGCTCGACTTCGACTTCCGACGCAATTCCTCCGTGGAAGCGGCTTTCAGTCAAGTCCAGGGCTTGCTCATAGTCTTTGACGGTCGAGTTCAGGAGTTGTTCCTCAGCGTCCAGGCTGCGGGCTTGAAAATAATCAACGGCCAGATCGGCATGCATGCTGAGGTTCACCGTCGCCAGGTCTGCCGCACTTGCCTGCGCTTGCTCTCGATAGGACTCCACGTTTTTTCGCACTCGTCCCCAGACATCGGCTTGATAGGAAACGTCGAACGGCAAAACAAAGTCGTTGTAAGTAGCTCCACGCAAAGTTAGGTTCGTGGGAGCGTTGGCCGAGACGCGCGTCCGAGTCGCTTCGGGCCCGGCCGTCACGGTTGGATAGTAATCAGCGCGATAGTAGCGCAGCACTGCTCGCGCTTGTTGGAACTGCGCCTGCGCGGCCTTTAAATTCTGATTCGAAATATTGACCTGCTCTTCGAGCGCATTGAGTTTCGGATCCTGGAATATCGTCCACCACGTGCCACCAAGATTCTGGTCGTTAGGCTGGGCGGGCTTCCAGTCTCCTACCTCTTTATAGGCGGGAGGAGCCTGAATCGCCGGCGGATGGTACTTCGGGCCGACAGCGCATCCAATCAACTGCAAGGCGGCGACGGCCAGCAGCACGGCCGTTTTCCAGGAGCTCCTGAAAGTTTGTTTTCGAGGCAGCTTCACTTCGGATCTCCTGGCAATGTTGCTTGAACGATTTGCACTTCCTGGCCAGAAAGAATTGAGTCCGGAGGATTGATGATGACCTGATCACCCGACTTTAGGCCGGCGACGATCTCTATCTCGTTGCCGAAATCGTGACCGGGAGTGACGGACGTCAGCACGACCTTTCCGTTGTTCACAATTCCCACACGTAAGCCTTCGGTCCGAAATAAGAGAGTGTTGACCGGAATCAAAAAGGTGGAAGCTTGTGTCGGGACCGCCAAGTGAACCTCTGCATAAGAACCCGTGAGCAGCGTGCCCGTTGGATTGTCCACATCAATTTCGATCAGCAGAGTACGAGTGGCGACGTTGATGTCATCGGCAGTGCGCACCACTTTTCCCTGAAATTTGCGGTCGGGAAATTCGGCAAGTGCGAGATCCGCTGTCATGCCAACTTTGATCCCTCGCGAGTATTCCTCGGGCACGTTTACATACACGCGCAATTTTCCCGGTTGGGCAATATGAAAGAGATCGGTTTTCGCTGCGGTGCTGCTTCCAGAATTGATGAGGTCGCCAATATCAGTGTTGCGCGCGGTGATCACGCCAGCGAAAGGTGCGTAGACTTTTTCGAAAGAGACCAGCGCTGAATACTGCTGCACGGCAGCCTTATCAGATTCAACGATAGCTTTGTTCGCGTTGTAGGTGCCGACTGCGTTGTCGACATCCTGTTGCGCTACAGCGTTGCTTTTCAAAAGTCCCTGATACCGGGTTTTGGTGATGGCAGCCAACTCGAGATTTGCCTGGGCGGTCAACAGATTGCTGCGGGCTTGTTCGAGTTGCTGATCGACCTCAGGGGTTTCGATTACCGCAAGCAGTTGGCCCTGCTTCACGCGTGCACCGATATCGAAGTACCACTTTTTCAGGTAGCCGTTGGTGCGGGCGTAGATAGGTGAACTGATGTACGGTTGCACGTTTCCCGGAAGAATGATTTCATCCGCGGGTGCAGTTCGTTTTGGCGACACTACCGACACTGCCGTCAGGGCCGATTGAGCTGTCTCTGTCTTTAGTGCGGCACGCGCCCTGACGCGGGACCAGATGCCGGATATCAAGAGCGCGGCGACCGCAATCACAGCAATCGCTAAGGCCAGCCAGTGTTTGTGCGAACGCTTTCCTGCGTCAGCATTCGCTGGAGGTGTTTTATCGTCGATTTGTTGTCTATCTTCAGGTTGCAGCGACATGATTCACTCCCGTACGCTTGGTGCTTTGTGCTGGGCTCGATGCTGGCGTAGTCCTTGCAAAACGCTGAAAAATGCCGGAACAAAGAATAGCGTGGAAACAGTTGCGAAAATCAGACCGCCAATGACGGCGCGGCCAAGTGGAGCGTTTTGCTCCCCACCGTCGCCCAGCCCGAGAGCCATGGGCACCATGCCGATGATCATTGCCAAGGCGGTCATCAGCACCGGGCGGAATCGCGTAAATCCGGCTTCCAGCGCGGCGGCAGATGGAATCCATTCCTTCTGTCATTTTTTCGGTGGCGAAACTCACCACCAGGATGCTGTTTGAGGTTGCGACGCCCATGCACATGATTGCTCCCATCAGAGCGGGCACGCTTAGCGTCGTGTGTGTTATGAACAGGAACCACGCAATCCCGGCGAGCGCGGCGGGCAGCGCGGAAATCATGATGAAAGGATCCAGCCAGGATTGAAAGTTAACTACAATCAGCAGGTATACAAGTACGATCGAAAATACCAGTCCACTTAGAAGACCGACGTAGGAAGCCCGCATCGTCTGAACCTGCCCGCGGACAACCACTCGAGAACCGCGCGGCAGTTGCGTGTGAGCTGGCGTCGATGATCTTGTTGATGTCACCGGCGACGCCACCGAGGTCGCGACCCGCGATGGAGCCGAAGATATCAATGACTGGCGCAACGTCATAGTGAGAGACCACAGCCATCCCCGCTCCGCGCTGGGTCGATACCAGACTGGCCATGAGCGATGGAGGAGCGTTTGGGTCGCTGCCGGTAATCGGAACGTTCTCAAGATCCTGCAAGGTGTCGGTGCGATATTGCGGCGTCTGCGTCGCGATTTGATAGCTGACGCGATTTTTTGGGTCGACCCAAAAGGTAGGTGAAGTTTGGAAGCTGCCGCTCAGTGACACCAGTAGATTTTGCGCGATATCGTGAGCCGTGAAGCCCAGCTGTTCAGCCTTGGTCCGTTCAACTCTCATGCGGATGTAGGGCTCGTCGAACGGCTGTTGAATCCGCAGATCGGTCGCTCCCGAAACGTATCTCATTTTCGCGAGCAAGTTATCTGCGTAGATCCGGTTTCCCTGCAAATCATTCCCGACAACCTGAACATCGATGGGGGCGGGCAATCCGAAATTCAGAATCTGCCCGACCATGTCAGCAGGCAAAAAAGCGAATGTGACGCCAGGAAAGTTTTTCGGTAGTGTCTGACGAAGCGCATGAATGTAGTCGCCCGTAGGATGGTGATTTGCAGACAGCGTCACAAGAATGTCGGCGTCCGACGTACCAACCGGCGCTGAATTGCTGTAAGAAAGATTAATGCCGCTGTAGGGCAGGCCAATGTTGTCGATGACGCTCTTGACCTCCGCCGCCGGAATTTCTTTTCGAATTGATTGCTCCACCAGATCGCAAAGATTCGCAGTTTCTTCAATGCGCATGCCGGTGGGAGCGCGCATGTGAAGCTTGAAAGTTCCGCTGTCAACAGCGGGAAAGAAATCCCGGCCCAACCAAGGGATCAGAATTGCCAAAGATCCGAGACATGCTGCAAAGAAGACTATGAGGAATGCGCGTCGGTGATGGAGGCAGAACTCCAACAGCCCGCGATAGCTGCTACGAAATCTCTCAAAAGCCGCTTCAAAGCCCTTTTGCAGGCGTACTAACGGATTGCGGCTAGGGGCATCCTCGGCTTCCTTCTTTTCTGCGCGCAACAAATACTTGGCCATAGTCGGAACGATGGTTCGCGAAAGGAAATACGAAGCGAGCATAGCGAACACCACCGCTTCGGCGAGCGGCACAAACAGATATCGGGCCACGCCTGAGAGCAAGAACATGGGTGCGAACACAATGCAAATCGAGAGCGTGGAAACGAATGCAGGAGTTGCGATTTGTGATGCACTGTCGAGTACGACCTCGTCCATGTCTTTATCGGGCTCTGCCTCGCGATTGCGATTGATGTTCTCTACCTCGACGGTGGCGTCATCCACCAGAATGCCGACCGCCAAAGCGAGTCCCCCGAGGGTCATGATGTTGATGGTTTGTCCGATCGCGCTTAGCACAATGATGGAGGTCAGGATCGCCAGCGGAATCGACGTTGCGATGATTACCGTGCTTCGCCAGCTGCCCAGGAAGGTGAGAATCATGAAAGCGGTTAGACAAGCTGCAATCAATGTTTCTCTCACCACTCCGCTGATAGCACCGCGAACGAAAATTGACTGGTCGGCCAGTGGCGTCATCTTCAATTGCGGATGGAACTGTCGTCGCAATTTGAGGGAGCAAGGACTTGATGCCCGCGATTACGTTGAGGGTTGACGCATCCCCGGCTTTTTGGATCGTCAATAATACGGAGCGTTGCCCGTTGACCTTCACGATGTTCGTCTGCGGGGGAAAGCCATCGCGCACCCAGGCGACATCTTTTATGTAGATGGTCGTGCTACCAATCGTCTTGATTGGAATGCGGTTCAGGTCCGTGATCGTCTGCGGGGCGGCATTGGGAATGGAAACGTCGTATTCCCTGGAGCCAATCTTCGATGTCCCTGTGGGCAGGATCAAATTTTGCAGGCTGATCGCATTGACCACATCCAGCGCGGACAGCCCCTTCGACTGCAGAGCCGCTGTGTTGAGATCAACTTCCACTTGCCGTTGTTTGCCGCCGTAGGGATACGGCACCGAAGCACCTGGAACAGTAATGAGCTGCGTGCGAATGAAATTCAGGCCATAGTCGTTGAGTTGTTGTTCCGATAGATTTTGTCCGGAAAGTGCCAATTGAAGTACGGGCACACTCGATGCGCTATAGGCAAGAATGAGAGGCGGAGTTGTTCCCACTGGCAACTGGTGTAGTTGAGTCTGAGAAATCGCCGTAATTTGTGCGATACCTTGTTGAATGTTCGCATTCGGCTGCAGAAATACTTTAACTACAGCGATGCCATATAAAGATTGCGATTCGATGTGCTCAATGTTGTCAACCGTGGTGGTAAGGGCTCGCTCGGTGACATTGATGATGCGGTCACTCATGTCTTCAGGGGTAAGGCCGTTATAGCTCCAGATAATGCTGACGACAGGAATGTTGATGTTGGGAAAAATGTCGGTTGGAGTGCGAACAATCGCCAGTCCGCCCATAATTAGAATGAGTATGGACATCACCACAAAGGTGTAAGGCCGCCGCAATGCTAGTCGAACGATCCACATAAAAGTTTCCTGTTAAGCCTTATCTCTCAGACATGCTTGGCGTCGTCGTATAGGTCCGACGCGCACGACGTTGTGAATCGCGCGACTGCTCCATCAATTTCCGCAGCTTCGCACGTGCCTTTGCCAACTGGCCTTTAACAGTTCCATCCGCCACGCCGAGAAGGTTTGCTGCCTCGCGCGTGGTCAGACCATCCAGATCGCGCAACTGGAATACCCTGCGCAACGATGGCGGGAGTTGAGGCAAAAGATTTTTCAGGCGCTCATGAAGCTCAGTGCTTCGGCACTCGTCCTCAGGACTCTGCCGGCGGTCTGCCAATTGTTCTGCCGCCGAATGTTCCTGCTCCTCGCCGATGGGCTCGTCCAGTGAGACGTGAATGTGGCGTGGCCGCCTGCGCAACTGCATGCGCGCAGAATTAGAGACAATCGCGGTTAACCAGGTGGACAGCTGCGCCTCGCCTCTGAACTGGTCAATGTGCTTGTAGGCAGACAGGAGTGCGTCTTGAACCGCATCCTCCGCATCAGCTGCATTTTCCAGCACCAGATAAGCGCGCCTGAAAAACGCCGCTCGGTAGCGCGAAAGAGTCTCGTTCAGTTGCTCCTTCGCGTTCTGGACACTGTAGGGGGTGAATCGGGGTTCGCGTCCGAAGTATGCTTGCGCCTCTTGCACGGTATTTCCTCCTGCAAGGCAAGGAGGCACGTCGCCTACCAATCGACTTTCTTGCGTATTTTGTGCAGCCTACGAAGCTATGCGGCTGCAGAACGCTCTGTGTAGTTCAGGGCGGCGTCACACGGTGGACGGGACTGTCCGTATTTCGACAGACTCGGGTTTAACCAGGCAGCGTCGAATTTCTGAGCCGAGTGGATGGCTAGGAAAACACGGATTCTCGCTTTGCACTACTAACTTGGAAGCAAGGCGCCCTCGCAGTGGTGTGGAAAATTCTGCGGCGGCGGGACTGCGATGGCGAGCCTTGCTTCCGGCGAATTGCCATATTCCTGGTTGATGCAATGGCTCACAACATGGTTACGTTTTTCTCGCCAATCATTTTTGTCAGCTCAACAGATTATTTGAATAGGATCTTCGCCATCATTCCCTTGTCCTCATGATTCAGCAGGTGACAATGAAATACTGACATTCCCTTGATGATGGGATCAGTAAAGTCCAGGATGACGTCGACGGAGCCGGCAGTTGGGACATTCACGGTATCCAGCCAGGCGGGATCGGGAAGTGCTGAGCCATTCTGCGCGTAAGCCAGGAAGTGAACCTGGTGAATGTGGAAAGGATGCAGTTCGCCAGTGGCGTTGACAATACGCCAATGCTGATAGGTGCCGACACGAACGCTTGTCATTGGACTGTCGTCCAACGCAAACTTGCGGCCGTTAATGTAGAAACCGTTCTTGTCCTCTGTGAAGGTGACGACGAAGTCTGGTGCGGTTTTTTTCAACGGCTCAACCTCAACTGGCTTATAAACCGCCGGACGGTCGTCGATAGCACGCGCCTGCATGGACAGAGTCTTCGTATTAGATTGACCTGAGCTTGGCGCGACTATATCTGCCAGCACCATCTCCGGGTTGGGATCGCCAACCGGACCGGTGTCTACGCAAAGCGTACGCACGGCTGTGTGCGTGCCAGGAGGTGGACCGGTGACAATTGCCTCAATCCGGCCCGCTGGCGACACCAACAGGTGATGGCTGACCTTGGTCGGATGCTTGGGATCGCGGTAGGCTAGCGGCATACCGTCAAGCGCCACAATTTCAAAAGTCTGTCCATCTAACTGCAGGTCCAAATAGCGATCGGCTGAAGCGTTCACGATTCGCCAGAATTGCCGCTCCTTAGGCGCGATCTCAATTTGGGGTCGCACTATTCCGTTAACAGTAAAGATTTCCTGGGTCGCCTCCGCTTCCCCTCCGCATCCCTTCGCTAAAATTCCGACTTCGCGTCTGAACGCGGCTGCATTTGGATCATGTTCGATGGATCGGCCGCGCACCACGATAACCCGCTCGGGAAGTCGAGCCACTTCCGGAATGTATCGCTCCATCCCCTCTATGACGATGGCTCCTGACATTCCATCCAACACTTGCCGGTGACTCTCGCCATGCGGATGAGTGTGGTACCAGAACAGACCTGGAGGATGATCGCGCGGAATCTCGACTGAGTAGTGCAACACCTCGCCAGGCTTGGCCAGCATTGTAAGAACATCGTCTTGCGGAGCATCCGGAGAGACACTGAGCCCATGAAAATGCAAATTCGTCATGTCCATGCAGGGATTCACGGCGCAATGTTCCGAAGACTTAGCCGGAAGATCGTTGATGTAGGTTATTTTGAGAGTATCGCCCGGGGAAGCGCGGATAACCGGGGCGACGGCCTTACCGTCGAAAGAAAAAGTGTCCCGCCCATTCTCATTCACCGCATGCAGCGTAAGTGATACGACGTGATTTTGCGCTTGTACCTGCGGAGGTTCCGGCAACGAAACATTCTGCGCGCAGCCAAGAGTTGAGAGAAACATCACACTCAGGAAAAATCGTAGGTTTGCCATCGTCACGATCTCCTTTTCTCCGCGATGCTGCCGAGAAGACAACTTGAGCCCACCAGCGGGATCGCGCGCAGTTGAGTTCGTGTGTTTAGCTTGATTCCGCCGGTCGCCAGTTCGAATCACGGACCTTTATTTCTGGTGCGACCGTCGTTGTGTTGGGCCCGAGATCCTTTTCGAACACAGTCCCACGCCAGGTGACTACGAAGGTCTTGACCCCTGATGACTGGTACTCTGCGGGATATGCTAACAAAATCAATCCGTGCCTTTTGCTGCGGTTGTTCTCAGGCGATGCCGAGTTGTTCGTCACAATTCGAAAGTAATACCCGTGGAAAGGACTGGACTCTTTGTTGTCGGAATTCGCCGTACTGCCAGAAGCCAGGCTTTCGGCATATTGGGTAATGGGGTCATAGCTGGCAGCCTTTGCAGCACGGGCATTCTTTGCCATTGCGAACTCCTCACAGACTTCGATTGCGGTGGTCTCATTTTCTCCAATTCGGCGGTACAGGATCTCCTGCTTGCCCTGATCGGAATCGAAATACCATTCACCGTTCTTCGAGACCAAGGGGATGGGGAAAGGCCAGTTTTCCGCGCCGATATAAAGAACCGTGCTTCCGTCAGGTTCTGCGACCAGACGATGCATCTCCTGGTATTTCTTGGTGAACTGCTCGCGTTCGAGTTTGTCTTCCTCTTCATCGCTTGACGATGTGACTTCTTTCCCTGCCCCGAGGATAGATTCCAAAGTCGGCTCGTCCTGTTTTTGCGCAGCCTGAAAAAGAGCATGGGTAGCTGCGGCCGCAGACGAGAACATTCTTGGTTGTGGTGCCTGAGCAAAGCTCGACGTGGCGAAACCCACAACAATCACCAGGAACAGCAGAAGAAGAGCCGCGGACGCGAACCCACAGGCAAGTCTTATGATAGATGTTTCAATCGTTTCAAGCGTCATATTGTTTGTGTGCATGTTCTTTCTCCGTATCATCAGTCTCGTTGGTCTTAGTTGAACGAAATTACCTTCGCCCGCCTCCGCCGCCGTGGAAACCTCCACCACCGTGGAAACCTCCGCCATGGAAGCCTCCGCCAAAGCTCGATTGCCCTCGAGCGGAGAATCCTCTTGCCACTCCTCCATGATTGAAGCCGCTGAAGGCTCCGGAATGGGTGCCCGAGAATCCACGCTGTGCCACCGGCAAAGCCTCTCTCTGCTCCACCATGAAATCCGTTGGCTCCGTGAAATCCGCCGGCGCGATTGAAGTTGCTACGATTGGCGAAAACTCTGCTGTGCGACACATAACTGTGGCGATCGAAACGAATGTCGTGGTGATGCCAATCGTATCCCCAGTGGTGCCAGCCCCAGCCAAACCCGCCAAAAAAACCGATTCCGAAGCCAAAGCCAAACTCGATTCCCGGGACTCCAAGGTAGAGTCCGGGGTACGAATACCAACCCGGCCAAATGCCGATCGGCTCTCCATAAACGAGCCACGGGTCGTATTCTGGAACATAAACAACCTGAGGGTCAGCAGGTTCGATCACGATGGTCTTCCCTTTATTGTTCACCTTTTCCTGCGACGTCGTCTTCAGGTTCCCGGCTTTCTCCGCGCGGTCGCGCATTACCTGAACCGCATTCATCACGTCCTGCTGTTGATTGACGTAGGCATCGCCAAGCGACGAAGTCCAGGAAAGATTCTTGTCCATGTTGGCGAGCACCGAAGGAAATTCAGTGAGGGCTTTCACGCTGGGATCCCAAGGCTGCTTATCGACTTCCTTGCCGAGTTGCTCGCCCTTGAGATTGGGATTTTGCTGCAGCCAGCGGTCAGCTTCTACCACTTCGTCGGGATACGTAGCGGCCGCAAGAATCTGTGCTACCAACGCGTCTGGATACAATGCGATCGGCGCAACCAGTTGTTGCAACTGTTCGGGCGTCTGAATCGCGGGTTGAACCGCTGCTTGCGCGGCAGATTGGTTCGCCTGCGCTGCGAACCCTGCCGGTACATTAGCTAATAGAAGACAACACGAGAGAAAAAACGACAAACCCTGTTTTATGAATTTCATAATCGATTCTCCTTTGACCCATCGCATGATCAGCAACAGATCCTTCCCAACGAACTAAGGGCGCCGACACAAACGACCGGTCTTAGCAATCCAGTTCGACGCGGCTAAGAGATGCGAGCTGCCGAAATGTGAGCGGACATGCCGGGTGGCTGCATTGACATGCAATCTCCACATCTTCGCTTCCCGCGTCACGACAGGCATCTCCGCAGTATTCTTCTCCGTCCGATACATCGCAGAGGCACGGTATGTGCGCGCATTTCTTGCTTTCTTGATTTGCCATTTCGATCCTTCCTTTCCAGGTCGCTCTCAATTTTTCGACGTAGCGCCCTTGGGCTGTACCGACCGTGGAGCGGGGGGGAAACATGGTCACTTGCTCCACGCCGTCAGCTTTCGGCGGCTACGTCAGTGCGACTGAATGCATGCACATCTCCAAACTCCAATTTCCTGCGCGCATACGGATTTGCAAGCGTTTGTGCGCAGCTTAAGCAAAATCGGAAAGTCTCGCGTGTCGACCGGTTGATAGTGCGTCAATATTCGGACGGCCACGAGGTGTGGCCTCGACTCTGATAAATGTGGGATGCGGAAAAATTCCGGGGGCCTATGTTCTTGAGCGAATGGGATCTATTTGGCCTGTCGGCGCTCTTTTATTGGGAAAGTTTTTTATGGGCTGCTTTGGTATCTGCCGTGCCTTAGTAAGGTGCAAGTGCAACGCTGATGCGTGGCGGACTCAGTCTCGCTCTTAAGCTTTCACTCCCGGCGAGGTAAGAGCCGCCACGCGCAGCGAGAAAAACAAAGGAGGAAATATGAAGAAGCTTTTTGCTCTCATCACTCTTGCTCTATGCATGTCGGCCTCGTCATTCGGAGCCGACGTTGTAGGCCATTCAGCTAAGACCGCAACCAAGAACACTTACAAAGCGGCGAAGGTTTCCGTAAAGGAGACTGGCAAGGCAGGCGTCGCAGTTGTGAAGTTCCTTTTCTAATCCGACTGGAAATACCAATACTGTTTTAAAGGAGAAAAACAATGAAAATCAACAAAGGTTACATCGTCATAGGTTTGATCATCGCTTTTACCCTAATCGTCGAACTCGCAGCTCACGCTGACGAGTTTGACCATGCCACGGTAATCACTTTCACTCAACCGGTCCGGATTCCGGGGCAGGTATTGCCAACCGGAACCTATCTGTTTGAATTGGGCGATCACGGTACTGAAAACAATGTTGTTCAGATATTCAGTTCAGACCGAACGGTTCTGTACGGAACTTTTCTGACCAGTTCCACCGAGCTTCAGGATCCGGCCAGTGATGTCGAGCTCACGTTCGCACAGCCAGAAGCGGGAGGACCGCCTGTCCTTTTGAAGTGGTTCTATCCAGGAAGCGAAATCGGAAACGAATTCGTGTATTCCAAGCAGACAGAGAAGCAATTAGCACAAGACAAACGTGAAACCGTCGTGGCAAACCAAGCACCTATGTCCCGCCCCGAAACTATCGGAGCTGGCAACTGAAATAAAAGTGGCATTCGCGTTAGGGCCCGGAATTGAAGAAGCCGGGTCCGCGCGAGCGGCCATTTTTGAGTGTGTCATAACAAGTCGAATCTACTTTTCGCGGAAATCGTCATCTTCCAGTCAGTTGATGAGCGTAAAATCTCTTCGGATTACTCACAGCCGCAGAGGCGCATGAATGACGGCCCACAGCCGACGGCCACGGTGTTCGTCATCGATGACGATGACCTGGTACGTGCCGCGATCCAAGGCATGTTGAAGTCGGTTGGCTTGCGTTCCGAGACTTTCGCAACACCACAAGAGTTCTTGCGCAGCAAGCGCCCAGACGCGCCAAGTTGCCTTGTTCTGGACGTGAGACTTCCTGGCGTCAGCGGTCTGGACTTCCAGCGCGAGTTGGCGGATGGAGGGATCCGGATTCCAATCATCTTCATAACCGGTCATGGCGATATTCCGATGACCGTTAAAGCCATGAAATCCGGTGCGGTGGAATTCCTCACGAAGCCTTTCCGCGACCAGGACCTGCTGGATGCGATCTATCAGGCTTTGGACCGAGACCGCGCATCACGTCAACAACAGAGTGATCTGAGCGAGTTGCGAAAACGCTACGAGTCGCTGACTGCCCGCGAACGCGAAGTCATGGGACTGGTGGTTTCAGGCATGCTGAATAAACAAATCGCGTATGAGCTCGGCACCAGTGAAATCACGGTGAAGATCCAGCGCGGGCACGTGATGCACAAGATGCAGGCTGACTCACTCGCAGAATTAGTTAGGATGGCGGGGAGATTGGAGAGTCATGGCGGCAACAAATAGTTAGCGCGCCGTAACGATTCTTTATATTGAAGGGTGCATCTTTGACGGGCAAGGCTTTATCCATAAGCTAACCAGACTCTCGACGATGACTGTTACGGCCACAAGCAAAGGGACTGCACGCCCACTGGCATCGGTTGTTCTGCGCTACGGGTTGGCCTTCGCGTCGATCGCAGCAGCTATGGGCCTGGCGCGGCTGTTTTTGTATTTTCATCTGCCTCAGCCGTTTGCCGCGTTTGCGCTCTCCGCTATTGCGATTACGTTCTGGTACGGCGGCAATATGCCCGGCATCGTGGCAGCGCTGCTTGCCTCCATCATCCGGTACACCCATTGGTCAGAAACCCAAGCCGTGTCTCGGGTGATCTACGATCTCGTATTTCTGATTTTTGCTTTTCTAATGATGGCCATAAACCGGGCGCGAAGCGACCTTGAAGTTAGAGTGGCAGAGCGGACAGCAGATCTGACTCGGGCCAATGAGGAACTAAGCCTTAAGATCGCTGAGCACAAGCGCACGGAAGAGAAATTGCGCGAGAGCGAGGCCTACTTAGCAGAGGCGCAGAAGGTCAGTGGAACTGGCAGTTGGGCACGGGTTTCTGCCACCGGCGAGATGCGGTACTGGTCAGAAGAATGCTTCCGGGTGTTGGGTTTTGATCCGCACGATGGACCGCCGCGGTTTGAAACATTCTTGCAGCGAGTCCATCCGGGTGATCAAGCCAAGGTCAGAGAGCTATCGGAAAAAGCCGGCCGCGAGAAGGTGGATTACGAAACGCATTATCGAATCGTTCATCCCGGCGGCGAGCTCAGAGACATTCACGTCGTAAGTCATCCCGTTCTCGGCCCGTCCGGCGAGCTGGTTGAATTCGTAGGTACGGTGATGGACGTGACCGAACGCAAGCATGCTGAAGAAAACCTGCGGCAAAGTGAGGCGTATTTAGTCGAAGCGCAGAAGCTTACGCATACCGGGAGTTGGGTGTGGGAGGTAGCTCCCAGACGGGCGTTACATCTATCCGAGGAATGGTATCGCATATACGGCTTCGATCAGAAGGATGGCATGTCGGCTTGGGACCAACGGCTGGAGCGTATTCATCCCGATGATCGAGCCCGGCGTCAACAAGCAATCGATCGAGCAATAAATGAAAAATCGGAGTACGAAATTGAGTACCGAATTATTCTGCCCAGCGGCAGCATAAGACATCTCCACAGTGTCGGACATCCTGTCATGGACGCGTCTGGGAGTCTGGTGCAATTCGTCGGCAGTTCGACCGACATTACAGAGCGCAGGCAAGCCGAAGAAGCCCTGCGTCTGGCGCAGGCGGACCTTGCGCGCATCAGCCGCATCACCACGATGGGAGAGCTGACCGCTTCTCTGGCGCACGAAGTCAATCAACCGATTGCAGCTGCCGTCACCGACGCGAATACCTGCTTACGCTGGCTCAGTCGCGATCAACCCGATCTGGACGAGGCTCGCGAGGCCGCATCAAGAATGGTGAAAGACGCGACCCGTGCGGCGGAGATCATCAGCCGAACTCGCCTGCTTTTTAAAAAGGTTAATCCGCAATGGGAGTCGGTCGATATGCACGAGATCATTCGAGAGATGGTGGCCCTCATGAGCGGTGAAGCGGCCCGCTACTCCATATCGGTCTGGGCAGAGCTGGCTGCAGAACTTCCCGAGGTCATGGGAGATCGCGTGCAACTGCAACAGGTACTGATGAATCTCCTGATGAACAGCATTGAAGCGATGAAAGATACAGATGGCCCACGCGAACTTATCATTCGCTCGCAGACAAGCGAAGACGGCCAACTGCTGGTTTCGATCAGCGACACTGGTGTAGGACTGCCGCAGCAGGCGAACAAAATCTTTGACGCGTTCTTTACCACCAAGCCTCAAGGAACCGGCATGGGGCTTCGCATCAGCCGATCTATTGTGGAATCGCACGGCGGCCGCCTGTGGGCCGCCGACAACTCCTCACGCGGCGCAAGCTTTCATTTTAGCCTTCCCACCAAAGTCGAGGCTCACGAATGAAGCTTGGCGCCGCTTCCTCAGTATTTGTCATTAATGACAATCCTTCGCCGGCCGGACCCCGCGGAAATGAAGCCGTTAGCGCCACAAAGTGTGCCCAGGTGCGGAGAGCTCACAAACGAACGAAAGTTGCCGTCGCGTTAGTCGTCCTGCTGGCGTGTTGCTCTTGTGCTTGCGCACTAGATCCATCTCTCGACATCAGTCAATACGCTCACACGGCGTGGAGGATCCGCGAAGGATTTTCCAAGGGCAGAGTCACCTCAATCGCTCAGACACCCGACGGTTATCTCTGGCTGGGCACGGAATTCGGCTTGCTTCGCTTCGACGGCGTTCGCAACGTCCCATGGGACCAGACCACGGGCGAGCATCTTCCCAGCCGCTACATTCGAAACCTGCTCACCGCACGCGATGGGCGTCTCTGGATTGGCACTTATAAAGGGCTGGCAAGCTGGAAGGACGGCAAGTTGACCGAGTATCGCGGAGCTTGCTGGACAGACTGTCGATGCGCTCGTTGAGGATCGTGAAGGCACGGTATGGGCCGGTGGTTATGCGGGTTCCAGTGGAAAGCTATGCGCGATTCAGAGTGGCAGCGCCCATTGCTACGGAGATGATGGCAGTCTCGGCCTGTGGGTGGCATCTTTGTATGAGGACAGCCGAGGCAATCTTTGGGCGGGAGCGCAGACCGGGCTTTGGCGATGGAAGCCTGGTCCTCCGAAACTCTATCCAACGCCCGATGCCCTGATCGGCACCTCCTCCCAAATTCTGAATGAGAGCAAGGACGGCGCACTCTTGATCGCCACCCAGGACGGAATCAGAAAGCTGGTTGACGGGAAGGCCGAGGCGTACTCGCTTCCGGGTACTGGGCGGCGATTCCAGACCGCCCGGCTGCTCTGGGATCGCAATGGCGGTCTGTGGATCGGAACTCCGGACCGGGGCCTCTTGCATGTACATCAGGGAAGGACAGATCGTTTTACGCAGTCTGATGGTCTTTCCGGCGATTACATTAACAAGCTCTTCGAAGATCGCGAAGGCAATATTTGGGTCGCCACCCTTAATGGCCTCGACCGCTTTCGCGACTTCGCCGTCCCCACGATTTCCGTGAAGCAAGGTTTGTCGAATGCCATCGTTTGGTCCGTTCTTGCGGCCAAGGACGGCAGCGTTTGGCTTGGCACTCCTGATGGTTTGAACAGATGGAAGGACGGGAAGATTACGATTTACCGTAAGCGAGGCACACACCCCGGCAGCGGCGGCACCAAACAAGAACGAGAACTGAATGTGCGCGAAGTCGCAGATGAGCGGATTGCCGGATAACGGTGTCGAGTCGCTCTTTCAGGACGATGGCGGGCGAATTTGGGCGTTCACCGCGAATGGAGCAGCCTACTTCGAGAATGGACGGTTTATTCCCGTAACAACGAACCGTACCAACGTCGATAATGAGTCTCCGACGCCAACGACACGTCACCACGGTGTTCGGATTGGTCGCGCCCGGCGGGCAGGTGCATTCCATAACTGGGGACAGTTCCGGGAATCTTTGGATAAGCGACCAGCATCAGGGCCTTTTTCATTTGCTGTGGGACAAGTGTGGTCGACCGGATCCCTTGGGCTACGCTGGGACGAAAGGACTGGGCTACGGCTCTATTCGCTGGTCCCGTGCCCGGCGGTCTATGGCTTGGATTTTCGCAGGGTGGCGTGGCGTATTTCAAAGACGGCAAGGTCCGCGAATCGTATGCAGGCGTCGATGGCTTAGGGGAGGGTATTGTCACCAGCCTGAGCCTTGATTCGGACGGTACGCTCTGGGCCGCAACCGAAGGTGGGCTAAGCCGCGTGAAAAATGGCCGAGTCGCCACCCTCACCAGCAAGAACGGATTGCCCTGCGATACGGTTTTCTGGATGATGCAAGACGACGCCCATTCATTCTGGCTGTACATGGCCTGCGGCTTGGTGCGTATTGCAGAGACGCAGATGGATGCGTGGGTCGCCGATCCAAAGCGGAGCGATCCAAAACACGCTTTTCGACAGTTCCGATGGGGTGAGGAGCCGTGCCCTCACTACCGGCTACACCCCGCTTGTTGCCAAGACTCGCGGATGGAAAATTGTGGTTCTTGCCTCTCGACGGCGTCAGTGTCATCGATCCGCATCACCTGTCCGTTAACCAACTTCCGCCGCCGGTGCACATCGAGCAAGTTACCGCGGACCGCAAAACCTACTGGCAGAACTTCTCTGGCGATGCATCTTCCTCGTACCCGAAGCTGCCTCCGCTGGTTCGCGATCTCACGATCGATTACACAGCGCTAAGCTTCGTCGCGCCGGAGAAGGTTCGTTTTCGTTACAGGCTGGAAGGCCAAGACCCGGACTGGAAGGAAGTGGTCAATGAGCGAGAAGCGCAGTATTCGAACCTCGCTCCGGGCAATTACCGCTTCCGCGTGACCTCCTGCAATAACAATGGGGTGTGGAATGAAGCCGGCACATTCCTGGATTTCTCTATCGCCCCGGCCTACTACCAGACCACTTGGTTCCGTGTGTCATGCGTGGCAGCTTTTCTGGCATTACTGTTGGGCATCTATCGCCTCCGCGTACGGGGCATCGAGCAGCGGTATCGCGAACGCAAACAAGCCGAAGAAGCGCTGCGCCAGGCGCGTGAGGATCTCGCCCACGCCAACCGGATGAGCAGCATGGGAGAATTGACCGCGTCGCTGGCGCACGAAGTGAATCAGCCCATTGCTGCGGCCGTGGCCGACGCTAACACCTGCGTTCGCTGGCTTGCGCGCGATCAACCCGATCTGCAGGAAGCCCGCGATGCTGCCTCGCGAGTAGTCAAGGACGCAACCCGGGCAGCAGAAATCATTAAGCGGGTTCGCCTCCTGTTCAAGAAGGGCAGCTCAGAACAGGAGTTGATCGACGTGAATGAAATCATTCGAGAGATGATCGTTCTCCTGCGCAGCGAAGCAGCCTTTTACTCCATATGGGTGCGGGAGGAACTGGAGCCAAATCTTCCCCAAGTCACAGGAGATCGCGTGCAATTGCAACAGGTGCTGATGAACCTGATGATGAATGGCATCGATGCAATGAAGGACGTGGATGGGAGGCGCGTGCTCACAGTTCAGTCGAAGCGTGACAACGATGGTCGGGTGTTGATCTCGGTCATCGACACTGGCGTGGGGCTCCCGCCGCAGCAGAGGGACAAAATCTTCGATGCGTTTTTTACCACCAAGGCTCAAGGGACCGGCATGGGACTTCGCATCAGCCGGTCGATCGCGGAATCGCATGGCGGCCGCCTGTGGGCCGCCGATAACTCTTCGCGCGGCGCAAGCTTTCACCTTAGCCTTCCCACTAAAGTCGAGGCTCACGAATAAGCTCACAAACTCGGCAGCTGTTACCGCCCACATACCAAAGTATGATTGCCGACTCCTAAAGCATGATTGCGCCGGCGGCGGCGGAACGATACTTTGTGAATATGGTGGTTAAGAGGAAGGCAAAAATGGTCGCGATTGTCGATGACGATGAGTTGATGCGCAGTGCGTTGCAGGGCATGCTGAAATCCGTGGGATTGCCGTCACAGGCGTTTGCCTCTGCGGAAGAATTCCTGAACTCAGGCCAGTGCCAGCAAACTGCGTGTCTGATCGCGGATATTCGCATGCCGGGAATGTCTGGTCTTGAACTGCAAGCCAAATTGAACGCTGAACACTGCAGAATTCCAACCATCTTTATCACGGCACATGGCGACACAAAAATGCGCATGCAGGCGCTAAGAGCAGGTGCGGTCGAGTTCCTGGCCAAACCGTTCGATGATGAAGTCTTACTCGAAAGTGTTCGAGCAGCTCTGGCGAATTAATTCGAATAACGCAAGCGTGCGCGCGGGAGGATCTCTGTGGCAACCGTCCAAAGATTTCCGAGTGGGGAACAAACATCTTACGAGCGCAGATTCGAACAGGTCATAGGCAATAGTCCTGCTCTGGAATCGGTGCTCGAACAAGTCGAACGGGTTGCACCGACCGATTCCACCGTTCTTATAGAAGGAGAAACCGGCACCGGCAAGGAGCTGATCGCGCACGCCATTCATAACCTCAGCGCGCGATGCGGGCGTCCCTTCGTGCGACTGAATTGCGCCGCCATTCCGCTGGATCTGCTGGAGAGTGAACTTTTTGGCCACGAGAAAGGTGCGTTCACGGGAGCCATTGCTCAAAAGATTGGCCGCTTCGAATTGGCCGACAAAGGCACGCTCTTCCTGGATGAAATTGGGGACATTCCTGGGGCACTGCAGCCGAAGTTGCTGCGCGTTCTGCAGGAGCAGGAGTTCGAGCGTCTCGGCAGCACTCGCACTCATCAGGTAAACGTTCGGCTGGTGGCTGCCACCAATCGTAATCTGCTGGAAATGTCGAACCGGGGCGAGTTTCGCAGTGATCTCTACTACCGTCTGAATGTGTTTCCGGTTCTGTTACCGCCGTTGCGCGAACGCCGGGAAGACATTCCGGCTCTCGTGACGCACTTTGCTGAGATCTATGGGCGGCGGATGAGTCGCCAGATCGAACACATTCCTCCGGCAACGATGTCTGCGCTCACGTCTTACGAGTGGCCGGGCAATATCCGGGAACTGCAAAATCTGATCGAACGCGCCGTGATTCTTTCCAATGATGGTGTGCTTCCCAATCCTTTGCCTGTGGGAGCAACCTTGAGTAGCACAGCTTCCGCCACGGCGGCGATTGCTTCCCCGGCCCCAACCACACTTAAGGACTCCGAGCGCATTCTGATTCTGCGCACGCTTGAATCCGTGAGGTGGGTAATCGGCGGGCCAAAAGGAGCAGCTGCGAAACTCGGTTTGAAGCGCACCACGCTCATTCATAAAATGCAGAAGCTCGGGATTTCCCGAGCCTCTCACCAAAGCTCTCCAGACACGACGAGGGGTACGCAAGTGCCGAACTCGCTGTCGCAATTGCAGTAGCACCGTAAGACTCGATGTGACTCTGTCAACCTGCGTTCCGTCGCTTGACGTCCCTTAAGTATTTATCCCGCTGATGAAAATTGGGGACACGGACTCGACTCAAAGGGTAACTTACCGGCTGGCACCTGGACATAGAAGAAAAGAACGGCTGCCAACCGCTGCGTCACAGTGATTGGGGCCAGTTTCCACCGCGTGAACAATGCGGCCTGATACTCGCGAATGTGCTCGGGACCAAGCTGATCGGGTGAACAGCGCCTACCACTTAACTCCGTGTCTCACTCTAGGGGTTCACTGCAAAGAGCGGATAATCGTCCCCTTAAGAAGGCAAGCAAGCCGGCCCTATGGGCTCAAAGGACTTGTATGTGAGCACGAACTCCTGGTGACCGAGGCTCTCGGAGCAACTCTGGGTTCCCGAAGCCACGTCCATCACTTTGTCATAGATTTCTTCGCCGACTTGGTCCACGCTAGCTTCCAGCCGCAAGATTTTCCCCGCATTAATGTCCATGTCATCGCGCATGCGCTCGTAGGTTTCGGGATTGGCGCAAATTTTAATTACAGGTGAAATCGCAGAGCCCACAACAGAGCCGCGTCCGGTTGTGAACAGAATCATATGGGAACCGCAGGCGATCAGTTCGGCAATTTCTGCATTGTCATTGATATTGGGGAATCCGAAGCGTGGTTCGCCATCGGGCACGACGTCCAAAAGATACAACCCACCCCTTGGGGGAACGTCGCCCGGCTTAATCAGGCCGGCGATTGGCGCATCGCCGCTTTTGCAATACGCTCCGATCGACTTTTCTTCAATCGTGGTCAGCCCACCCTCGGCGTTTCCGGGAGCAAAACTGGCGTGGCCCATCTGCTTGTAGTAATACGCCGCTTTTTCCACCGACTGCTTCAACTCGTGCCCGAGCTCGGGCGTGACCGCTCGAGCCGACATGACTTCTTCCAATCCGATCATTTCACCAGTTTCTTCGAAGATCGTGGCCGCGCCTTGCTTCACCAGCATATCGAAGGCGCGTCCAACGGCGGGATTGGCCGAGATTCCACTGGTCGCATCAGAGCCGCCGCACACGGTTCCCACTACGAGTTCATTCACCCGCAGTGGAGTTCGCGGCACTTCCGCAATTTGCTTCAACGCCTGCTCAACCCATGCCGTTCCGGATTTTATGGATGTTCTTGTCCCACCGGTGTGCTGGATGACTACGGTGCTCACGGGCCGTCCAGTCTTCGCAATATTGTCCTCGAGGCGATGCCGATTGAAGCTTTCGCATCCCAGGGACAGCAGCAGCGCACCACCAACATTAGGATGCGTACAAAGCTTGTTCATCATCCGGTCGGCGTAAGCATTTGGATAGCAGCCTCCAAAGCCGATCAGATGGACGGGTTGGCCTCTGAAAGAATCCACGATCTCGCGTGCCACGTGATGAGCGCATTCCACGAGGTAGGCGACGACGATACAGTTTCGGATTCCTTTTCTTCCGTCCGAGCGAAGAAAGCCTTGCAGTGTGGGCGATTTATTTGACGAAGACATGATCTTTATCCAGAGTGTAAGTGGCGATGTAATTACTCTTCAGGTTGTGCAGGTGCATGTGGGCGCCTGCCGGAATCATCTCTTTTGCGGAGCCAATCGGTACGCCACACTTGTACACTTTTTCTCCGGCCTTGATGTCGCGTGCCGCAACCTTGTGCCCGATGGCAACGTTTTGCATGAATTCAATTTCATGGCCATCAACTACATCTCGGTCCCCGGGCCTCACCGGCGAGACCACGATAAGCACGTTGTCGTCGCGATGAATTCGCAATAACTTCCGTGACTTGCCTTCGGTTTGCATCAGAATTTACCGTACTGCAACTAGAGTCGATGAATGCCGAACGGCAGCCGCCATCCACGAATAGCGTAGCACTTTCCGGAGTAGCAGCCTCTTAATCTGTCGGCGAGCGTGTCTATTTTCGCTGCAGTTGGTCCTTGAACGTCGCCGGGTCGCGATACTTCACGGTCTGTAGGTGCTCGCAATAAAGCACAAGTTCTCCCGGCACTTTGAACACCTCGTAGGAGACTTTCACCATGCCCATTTCCGCGTACTTTGGCCATTTTTCAAGTTGCGTGCGAATGGTGTAAATTGTGTCGCCCACGAAAACCGGCTTGATGAAGCGCAATCTGTCATATCCGTAACTGAAAGTGTGAATGTTGTTGTGCGCCATCAGCCCCAGTCCCAGGCTGAATACCATAGCACCCGCGACCAGACGCTTCCCGAAGATTCCTTCTTCTTTGGCAAAGACATCGTCGGCCACGTAGGGATGCATGTCGAGGACCATGGCATTGAACAACATGCTCTCGCCTTCGGAAATCGTGCGGCGGATCGAACGCGCCCGCTTGCCTACCTCGAAGTCCTCGTATAACCAATCTTCGGCATTCCAGATGGGGATTTCTTTGTGCTGAGCAGGATCAGGATTTGGATTCTTCACCAGGTTCCTCTGTTGTCGTTATGCGATTTGGCGTGCTGCCACTCTCTGTGCGGCGTAGCGTTCGTTAAGCCATCGGATCAGGGCCGCGTCCCGCACCTCTCCGCGCAGGCAACGATTGATCTCAATTCCTGCGGCTTCAAAGAAGCGAACAAATCCGTCGAAGCGGGGGCGGACATACGCAGTCTGCAAGGTTTGCAGTGTGTCGGAAAAGAAGCCATCGGCGGCGGCGTTAACTGACGGGTCGGTCCATGCAGCCAGGCTGGCGGGCTGCCCGCCTTCGTGGAAATAAGTGCCGCGCTGGTGTTCGGGGCTGGCCAGCCACTTGGCATACGCTAAGGCTTCCGACGGATGCGCACTCAGTTTGCTGATTGCAACCCCTGTTCCCCCCAGCATCGTCCCGGCGCATCCGCGCTGGCCAGCGGCCGGAGCATTGGTAAACTTCAATCGCACGAAATTACCAACTCGCGAGTAGTTAGAGTATCCGAAACCGTACGGACAGTAGACCGCGTCGGAACTGTCGATCATGAAATCGTAAACCTGGATCGGATTCCACTCCACGGACTGCGGATAGGATAGTGCGATAAGCGCATGAAGTCGATCAAGCACCTCGCCGGCGACGGAGTCTTCTACGAACAACTCGCCCTCCTCAGGGATGGGGAAGCCGAGATTCGCGCTCAACGTGAAAAAAAGACTGATCGCATCCGTCGGACATGCAGGCACCACGATATATTTACCCTTTTTGCGCGAATTCTTTCCAAGTTTCAAAACATCCTCGAAGGTGTCAGGGACAACGGGTGACAGCGTTAGCAACAGATCGGGCCGATAGGAGGCGACTTGCGTCGCGGCATCAATCGGCAAAGCCCAGAGGCCACCACTGTACCAGTACGACTCCCAGGAAGGGCCCACCGAGTCGGCCGCAAAATGAAGTTTCTCAGCTTCGCGGATTGAAGGAGCAAGGTCAACCAAGGCCCCGTGAGCCGCGGCGAATCCGACGAACGGGTGATCCACGATGAGCAGATCGTAACGCTCCAGATATTGCTCGATGGGCGCTTCGCCAAACTCCCGCAAAGTTCGCCGGTCCCAATGGACGGTGATTTCAGGATGTTGTTTTTCGTATTCGGAAATTCCTCCGAGCAAGGGGGCGAAGCCTCGGGGATGATCCCAAGTCAGCCCTTTGAGAATGATTCCCACATACGCCTCGCTCTGGAGAAGATTTTTTTCACGTCAGGTCAAGCGGCTGGCCGCTTCTCCGTCAGCAAAATGTGCTCGCAATACAAGACCACTTCATCGCGCTGGTTCAGCACTTCACACGCTTCAACGACGCGACCCATCCCTTTGCGTTTCGGGTCTTCCTGCTTTTCCCGGACGGTAACGCGAGTCCGCAGCGTGTCTCCGATGAAGACAGGCTTGGGGAAACGTAGCCGGTCATACCCGTAGGTGAAGGCGACGGGATTGATCTGACTCGCCGTGAGGCCGATGCCGATCGCGAAGGTCATGGTGCCGTGGGCAATGCGCTGGCCAAAGGGAGTCTGGCGAGCAAATTCCGCGTCCACGTGGTGCGGGAAGTAATCTCCGGTGTGCCCGGCATGAATGACGACATCGGTTTCGGTAATCGTGCGTCCCGAGGTGACTCGCTGCGCGCCGACCACGTAGTCCTCGAAGTACTCTGTTCGCGTCATGACAGCACCGTGCCGGAAGAAAGCTCCAGCCGCTTACCGCCGATGGCTAAGGACAGCTCGCGCGAAGCCAGGCTCAACGCCTCCTTGACCTGCGGCGGGCCCACACTGGCGCCGATGCGCGCGAGAAAAGGAACGGTAATCGCCGCGATCGCTTCTCCGTGCTGATTCAGTACTGGATAACTGATGTTCACCACTCCGTGGACCAGATAACTGGCCAGTTCCTCATAGCCGCGCCGGCGAATCTGGCCCAGGTGGCGGTAGAGGCCAGACGGGACCGATTTTCGAGAGCGGAGGCGCCACGCCTGCAACGCCCGGGCACGAACTTCATCGCTTTGAAAAGCCAGAATCACGTGTCCGGAAGATGTATTCAAGAGATCGACGTTCGCTCCCAGCCGAACCGAGAAACCCATGTTCCCGGGCGCGTCGAACTGCGCGACGATGACTACCTCAGCATGGTTGAGCATGGCCAGGTGGCAGGATTGTCCGGTCTCACTCGCCACCCGGTGCACCAGCGGACGCGCCTGCGTGATCAACCGTTGCAGCGGATGATGATGGTGGATAATTTCAAAGAGTTTCAGCGTGAGCTGATAGCGCTCGCCCGTGCGCGAGATGTAGCCTCGTTCCTCCAGACAGACCAACATGCGGAAAACTTCGCTGATGGTGCGGCCAAGACGGTTGGCAATCTCGCTATGGGTCAGGGCTTCTGTGACCGAAGCAAGGAGTTCCAGGATGTCCAGGCCTTTTTCAAGGGCTGGAGCTGTGTAGCGGACCGTCCTGGAACTCGCTTGCCGCCGGGATGGGGGAGCATGTCGTATGCTCATGTCTTAACGCAGCCTTAGCCTACTACATTATTTTTCTAATGAAAACATTATTTTATAAGTAGAATCGTTAATCGTGACCAATTCCGCTCCTCGCAACGATGTGAACCGACCGCTCAGTGGCATTCTGGTGTTGGACTTCAGCCAGTTTTTATCCGGTTCATTGGCCACGCTTCGACTGGCGGACATGGGTGCCCGCGTGATCAAGATCGAGCGGCCTGGCGCCGGAGATCTGGGCCGCACAATTTATTTGAGCGATACCGATGTGCACGGCGAGAACACGCTTTTTCACGCCATCAATCGCAACAAAGAGAGCTACGCGGCAGATCTGAAGAATCCCGCTGACCTCGATAAACTGCGCCGGTTGATTGCGCGGGCTGATGTGATGGTGCAGAACTTCCGCCCAGGAGTAATGGAACGGCTGGGACTGGGCTACGAGCAGGCATCGCAGATCAACAACCGTTTGGTATACGGGATGGTGTCGGGATATGGAAATGCTGAAGCATGGCGTGATCGGCCGGGGCAGGATCTGCTGGCGCAGGCGCGTTCCGGAATCATGTGGCTCAGTGGCGATGACGGAGATCCTCCCACGCCGATGGCCTTGGCCATCGCCGACATGCTGGCCGGACACAATCTTTGCGAGGGAATCCTGGCCTGTTTGGTGCGACGCGGCGTGACTGGCCGGGGCGGGTTGGTGGAAACCAGTCTGATTGAAGCATTGCTGGATTTCCAATTCGAAGTGCTCACCACGCACTTGAACGACGGGCGACGACCGCCGCGGAGAAGTTCGTTCCGCAATGCCCACGCCTATCTGGCAGCGCCTTACGGAGTTTACGACACTGCAAATGGTTACCTGGCGCTGGCCATGACCCACCTGCCGACATTGGGCAAGTTGCTCGATTTGCCCGCGCTTCAGGAGATTTCGAATCCGGCCGACGGATTTCGCCGTCGCGACGAGATTAAGCAAACCATCGCTAAGCGTCTCAAAGAGCGCACTACTGAGCAATGGCTGGAGATCTTGAATGCCGCCGATATCTGGTGCGCGGAAATTCTGGATTGGCCCAAGCTTTGCGCCAGTAAAGCCTTCGAAGAGCTTGCCATGGTACAAACTCTGCGAAACGGGCAAGGAATCGAGATTCTCACTACCCGTCTTCCGATTCGCCTCGACGGAGATCTACTGACTAGCGAGCAACTCGCTCCTCGAGTGGGGCAACACACTGAAATTATTCAGAGGGAATTTGGACTTTCGGAGAAACCTGACTAAGTATGAATTTTGCCGCAGCGGTGAGGACGCTCGCGCCCGTTGCCTTGGTTACTTCAATCGGTAGACGCGAACAGCATTGTCGTGGAACAACTTTCTCTGATTGATCTCGCCGGCGCTTTTAGTGATTGCCTGCAACGCTGTCACCCACTGTTGAAAACTGGCAGAGAGCGTACACACAGGCCAGTCACTTCCGAAGAGCACGCGGTCCCAGCCGAAGCTGGCGATTGTGTGTTCGACGAAGGGACGCAGTTCTTCAGCGGTCCATTTCTCGGGATCCGCGTAAGCTACGAGCCCGGAAACTTTGCAAAAGACATTCGGGAACTTCGCGATCTCCGTCATGTAAGAACGCCACGGGTCGAAATGTTTTTCTTTAACTTGCGGCACCCCGCAGTGGTCGAGGATGAAAACTGTATTCGGACATTTGGAAATTAATTTGATCGCGATGGGAATCTGCCGGGACAGAACGCAGATGTCGAACGAAAGGCCGTAACCGGAGAGTGCAGCGACGTTCTCGGTGAACGTTACTCCCTGCCCCAGTTCATCCGGTTGAGTGTGGAGTACGCGACGAATTCCCTTGAGTTTGGGATGACCTGCGATCTTGTCCAGATAGAATTTGAAATCCTCGCGCTCCGGCCGACCACAAGCCACAATGCCTTCCAGTGGATTGTCAGGTTGATCAGCAAGCGCGAGCAGATGCCGCGTCTCCTCGAGCATGTAGGGTTCGTCGACGTCGGCTTCCAGGTGCACCGACTTCACCACGTTCAGCCCTTTGGCCGCGGTGAGATAGTCTTGCATTCGAAACGAGCGGTTCAGTTGCGGAAGCGAATCGAGCCATGAGTAACGAAAGAGCTCCAAATCCCAGAGATGCTGGTGCGTGTCTATGATCTGCATAGTGCTTGACCGGGCGGAAACTTTAACTGCACACCTGCGAAGCTGTCAAATCAGTCGCAATGAAAAACCTCTTCCATGTTGGCCCACCACTCCCCCGCGGCGCGAGATTCCAAGGGCTTCTGCATCGGCATCATAATGGCCCACCATTCCTGGGTCTTCGGATCCGCCGCCATTTTCGCCATGTCCGCGGCGTAATTCGTGCCGTGATATTCGAAGTATCCAAAAAGGAAATCGTCTTTCAGGTAGATGGAATAGTTCCGAATGTTGCAAGCCCGGATCATGGCGAGCACCTCTGGCCACACTGCCGCGTGATATTTCTTGTAGGCTGCAAGAGACTCCGGCTTTACGCCGATTACAGAACCGTAGCGCTTCATGTCAACGTCCTTTCACCAATCGGCTTGCAAGTTCGAGTGTTCAACTCAGACTGGCAGCGAGAGACGCGTTTGCATTCCTTAAAGCCGCTCTACTATATTCGATGCCTTTGAAAGCTGGCTATAGTTCGTGAGAGACGAGGCGACTCGTCGTCGCAGCAACTGACATGACATCCCATAAGATTACTTCACTGGAAACACGCGATGTGCGCTTCCCTCTGGAGGCAGGCGCGGGCAGCGACGCGGTGCACTCAGGCGCCGAATATGCATTTGCCACCACACTGCTCGGGTCCGACGAAAAAATCTTCGGCACCGGCATCGTGCTTACGCTCGGCCTGGGGAACGAATTGGTTTGTGAAGCGATTGAATGGCTTGGCGAGGAACTGGTTGGCCGGGAAATTGAAGAGCTGATGGCAGATTTTGGGACGGTCGCGCAGAAACTTGCTCAACATCCTCAGCTCCGCTGGCTTGGTCCTCATAAAGGCGTGGTCCATCTCGCGCTCGCCTCACTCACCAACGCGTGTTTCGATTTGTGGGCCAAGAGCCGCGGAGTGCCCCTATGGCGATTGCTTTTGGATCTCGATGCAGGAAAGATCGTCGACCTGCTCGACTTGAGTTATCTGGAAGACGTACTCACGCGGGATGAGGCCGAGGCTATGCTGCGCAAACAGGCGAGTTCTCGGCGAACACGGGAGGGCATCTTACGCAGCGGATATCCTGGATACGACACATCCGTCGGTTGGTTCCAATACGAAGACAATCAAGTGAAGGACCTGGCGCGGCGAGCCATGGAGAAAGGGTTTTGCGCTTTTAAGCTGAAAGTCGGATCCCGTGATGGCCAGCGCGACGTGCGACGCGCATCCATGCTGCGCGAACTCGCCGGCCCGAATGCGCTGATCATGCTCGATGCTAACCAGCAGTGGACGCTTCCTCGAGCGCTCGAGATGTGCGAAAAGCTTCGCGAAATGTCTCCTTACTTCATAGAGGAACCAACGCATCCAGATGACATTCAAGCGCACCGCACGCTCGCCGAGGCGATCAAGCCAATCCCGATTGCGCTGGGCGAGCACGTTCCCAACCGGCTCATGTTCAAGAATTTCATGCAGGAGAAAGCGGTGCAGATCGTGCAGGTAGACTGTACGCGGGTTGCCGGAATTTCCGAGTTCCTCGCGGTAAGCCTGCTGGCCCGGAAGTTTGGTTTGCCGGTTGTTCCTCATGTTGGGGATATGGGACAGATTCACCAGCATCTGGTGCTGTTCAATCATATCGCCATCGGACACGAAGCGTTATTCCTGGAGTGCATCCCGCATCTCCAGACGCACTTCGTGAATCCCGCTCGCGTAGAGAACGGCGTCTATGTGAGCCCCCAAGCGCCAGGTTCCTCTTCCGATCTGAAAGGCGTACGGCCGGGAGCATAATCCGCCTCACGCGCTGATCTCTTCCGGGCGGACAGCGCGTTTCTCGGCCATGGAACGGTACTCAGCAAACACAACCTGCAAAGTACGCAGGTTGTCGCGCCCGCTGGTCTCGGGCTCGGAGCCGTCCTCGATCGAACGCATGAGGGATGCCATCGGGCCAACAAACGCATCCGGAATCCACATGCTGTCGAGACGAGCGGAGAACCAGTAACCCGGATTGCGCTTAGACATGAACTCCAAGGTATCCGGTCGGCCTTTAGGATAGTTGTACATTAGACCGATCGTTCCTTTGATCACCCCTTGAGTGCCTTCGAAACGAAAAATGGCATAAGGATCGTCCTGCCACGTGGTGTGGCAAACATCGATCAGAACTTGCAAGCCGGACTTGTAATCCCAGATTGAGAGTGTTTTGGTTTCGGCTTGCGTGGTTTCTCCTGGATCTCGACTTCCGCTGGTGAAAACATAGGCTGGATCGCCCAGCAAATAACGCAGTGAATCGATGTAGTGAATGCTGTGGAACATAATCTCGAGATGTTTGCCCTGATAAATCCAGGGCCAGAGACTCCAATCGGTTTTGCAGTGAACCTGAATGCCGCCGTACGTGGGCGTTCCGAGCCAGCCGTCATCGATCAGAAGGCGAGCGCAACGGATGCCCGCATCCCAGCGCATTTGCTGGTTAACCGCGATTTTCACCTTTGCACGTTCCGCGAGTTCGACACTTCGAACTGCTTTTGCATACTCATCGGAGAGCGGTTTCTGGCACAGCAGATGTTTGCCGGCAGCCGTGACTTGTTCGACGATGGCGGACTGCTCGGCGGGATAGACAGCTATGTCGACGATTTCGATCTCAGGCTGACGTAGCAGCTCATCGACGCTGGCATACACTTTGCCAATTCCATGTTCTTTGGCGGTATGTTCCGCCTGCTCATGATTCCGATCGGTGATGCCCACGACTTTGAATCCAGCTTTCTTGTAGGCGGGCAGGTGCGCATAGTTGACAATCCCACCGGCGCCGACAATGCCGATTCCGTGGTCCATGCGCTGCGGCAATTTCGGTTTGTAATCGAGATGCGGGAAAACATCTGGAAAGTCCGAGTCTCTTTTCATAACTGTTGGCGCGCGAATTCGCTGGCGCAATCGCAAACTCTAGCAGCAACTACGGGCGCAGGCAAAAAATCTTTCGTGAGCAAGTTGCCGAGCCATTGTTTATGCTGCCATGCGTTCTATCCTTTGAAACCATGGCGGATTTTCTCGAAATCTTCACATCCCGGACTTGCGAAGTTGAATCTGTTGGTTTAGGATTGCCACTTTTTTGCACGGTGCTGATCAATCCAACGCACGCGGACCAAGAAGGGAATTCATCTGATGAAGCTGATTCGATTCGGCGAGCTTGGCAAAGAGCGCCCAGGGCTTATCACGGAGGACGCGACGCGTCTGGATGTTTCCGCCTTCGCGGCGGACTATGATGAAGCCTTCTTCGCGAATGATGGACTCTCCCGGCTGAAACAATGGTTAGTCGAGAACGCTGCTTCGGCACCGCGGGTTGCGCAATCCGTACGCCTGGGAGCACCGATCGCCCGTCCCAGCAAGATCGTGTGTATCGGGTTGAACTTTCGTGATCACGCCCGAGAAAGCAAAATGGAAATCCCGGATGAGCCAGTCATATTTTTCAAAGCTACCACCTCAATTGCCGGGCCGAATGATGATCTGGTCATTCCGAAGAATGGACGAAAGGTGGATTGGGAAGTCGAGTTAGCGGTCGTGATCGGCAAGAAGGGCGGCTATATCGAGCGGGAAGACGCCCTCGAATATGTGGCCGGCTACGTTCTGCACAACGACTATTCCGAGCGCGCGTTTCAGTTGGAGCGTGCTGGACAATGGGTTAAGGGAAAGAGTGCCGACACGTTTGCCCCACTGGGGCCGTTCCTGGCGACACGTGACGAGATTACAGATACCAGCAATTTGGGAATGTGGCTGAAGGTTAATGGCGTCTTCCGGCAACATAGTTCTACCAGCGAGATGATTTTCGATATACCTTTTCTCGTCAGTTATGTCAGCCAATTCATGACGTTGCTACCCGGCGATGTCATCAGCACCGGTACGCCAGCTGGCGTTGGATTGGGCATGACGCCCCCTCCTTATCTGAAAGCGGGCGATGTGGTTGAGTGGGGAATCGACCGGCTAGGCGAGTCGCGACAGAAGGTGGTCGCGTGGCAGCGATAACGACCCATAAAGGTTAAGTCCCTTCCCGCGACATGGCCAGGGGCAGCGACTTCTGCTTTAAGATGTCAAAAGTGTTTTCGCTTATCGAAGTCAAAGGGTCCCGATCCGTTCTACTTCTGGCAGTGCTTTCACTGCTGGCAACATGGCTTGTCGCGCAGGCCAAGAAGCCAGAAACAGGGAGAGTCAAACCGGGCGAAGTTCACTTTGAAGACCTTGCCCAGCAGGCCGGACTAAGCGCCCTCAACGTCTACGGCGGTGACACTCACAAAGAATTCATCATCGAAACCACCGGCAACGGCGCCATCATTTTCGATTACGACAACGATGGCTGGCCTGACGTTTTTCTTCCCAACGGCTCAACTGTAGAGGGATTCCCAAAGGGTCAAGCGCCGACCGGACACCTGTATCACAACAATCGCGACGGTACATTTACCGATGTGACCGCGCGCGCAGGACTGCTGCGCTCCGGCTGGGGGCAAGGAGGTTGCGTCGGAGATTATGACAACGACGGTTATCTCGATCTGTTCCTGACGTATTGGGGACAAAATGTGCTGTATCACAACAACGGCGACGGCACGTTTACCGATGTGACAGCCAAGGCTGGACTCGAGACTTCGCGAGACGAGTGGAGCACCGGTTGCAGTTTTGTCGATTACGACCGCGACGGCAAGGCAGATCTCTTTGTGGTGCGCTATGTGGATTTCAGTTACGACTCCGTTCCCCGGCCG
Organism: uncultured Acidobacteriota bacterium; assembly: GCA_963716405.1. GTDB lineage: Bacteria > Acidobacteriota > Terriglobia > Terriglobales > Acidobacteriaceae > JABDBE01. The sequence continues at coordinate 736,369 of CAVQTI010000004.1, forward strand.
GGTCAAGGACGATGGTGCCAGTGGAAAGGGATTAACGTGATGTGTGGGCCGCGGGGATTGAAGCCGGGCGTGAATGCGCTTTATCACAATAACGGCAACGGTACGTTCACTGACGTCTCGCAAAAATCCGGCATTCTCAACACCACAGGATGTTTTGGATTTACCTCGCTGACTGCAGATTTTGATCATGATGGTTGGCCGGATATCTACGTTTCATGCGACTCAACCGCCAGCCTTCTCTATCACAACAACCACGACGGCTCGTTTACCGAGATCGGCAAGAAAGCAGGCGTAGCCTACAACGAAGACGGCTCGGAGCAGGCGGGCATGGGGCTTTCTGCCGATGACTTTACTCACAGCGGCTATCAGGACATTGTCAAAACCAATTTCAGCGACGACACTCCCACGCTCTACCGCAACCGCGGCGACAACAACTTTGATGACGTTACCTATAGCGCGGGGCTTGGCAAGATCAAGACCTGGCTCGGATGGGGCGTGCAATTCTACGACTTCGACAACAGCGGGTGGCCTGGCATCCTCATCGCCAATGGTCATGTGTATCCGGAAGTGGAAGGTAAAGCATTGGGGACCAGCTATCGCGAACCCAAGGCTGCGTACTACAACCTGCACGACGGAACATTCGCCAATATCACAGCGGAATCGGGTTCGGTTTTGATGGAGCTACACTCCGGTCGGGGTATGGCGCTGGGCGATCTGTTCAACGATGGTCGCCAGGAAGCCTTGGTAAACAACATGAACGAGAAGCCGTCGCTCTACTACAATTCGGCGCCGGTCGGGAACTGGATCAGCCTACAGTTGGTCGGTGTGAAATCGAATCGCGCAGCTTTAGGGGCAGTGGTGACCTTGGAACACGGAAGTGATAAACACGAGAAAGAAGTGCGCAGTGGGGATGGCTACATTTCGCAGAGTGATCTCAGGCTGCATTTTGGCTTGGGCAAGTCCGTCAGAGCTGAGAAAATTTTGATTCACTGGCCCAGCGGATTAGTCGAGACGCTGTCCGATCTTCCCGTGAATCAGTACTACGTTGTGCGGGAAGGCAGCGGTGTTGATCAAAGCAAGACTCGCGGCGTCAGTTCGGTGCGGATCGAGGTGCCGGTCAGCAATGCCAGGTAGCCGAGTCCGCCGGGCCGCACTAGGTTGCGTTCCCAGCGGAAATGATCGCGATCGCAACCAACAGTAAGGCGACTCCGGCCCAGTTGTACGCCAAAGCCCGGCGGCTCGCACCCTTCCATTCGCCGGAGATGGCGCCCCAGAACAAAGCGGCGAGAATATCAATCGTCATAAAGATGGGCCACCCTACAATTCCACCCAGCGTGCCCAGCGACGCTGCGCCCATTCCGTAAAGTACAATTCCCCCGAACCATAGCAAGCCCATCGAAACGCCGAGCAGCCAGTAGGTGGATGGACGGCCTTCACGGAATACCGACCATGTCCGGTTCTTTTGCAGCAGATAGACACAGTAAAGGAAATTAGCGACAAAACCGCCGGTTACGGTGAGCCCCCAAATCGGATTTGCTGCCATCGCATTGCTCGCTCCTGCCTGCAGAGCGCGCAGCCTCAGTTCATCGCCGAAGACGAAGCTGAAGTTCAGCATCGAAGAAAAAATCCCGGAAAAGATACAGATCACCAACCCGGCGGTGAAGCCGGAACGCGCGCTTGGGGCGGTTGCCAAGTCATGTTCGCGAGTGCGTCCGGCGAGCGCGAGAAAAACGAGCCCCGCGACCATAACGGCAGTGCCGACGATTAAAGCCAGCCCATGTTTCGCTGCCAGTTGGTCGGGATGAAGAAGCGCGAGCGGAAGCAACGAGCCAAACGAAGCGGTAATGCCGAGGATCAAGGCGAACCCGAGTGCCATTCCCACGCGGCTTATCCCGAGGCCAAACAACGTCGCGCCGACGCCCCATAGCAACCCGAACACAAGCACCTTCACCAGCGTAGACGTCGAGGCCGCGGCATAGACGCTGGTAACATTCGGCACGGTGGCAAAGTTAATAATCCAGGGAAACACAATCAGGCCGAACAGTGCGAAGACCAACCAGCTGTTTTCCCATCGCCAGGCAGACATCCGTTTCATGGGAACCGCAAAACTTCCTTGGAGAATCCCGGCCAGCGTAACCATTCCGATTCCCCACAGCAGTGATTGATTCATTCGATCTCCCTGGGTAAAGGCTTGCAGCATGGACTACGCCGCCCTTGGTCGTCAAGCGACTTCGGAGCAAGATCCGATTGCGCTGGGTTCGGTGTTTGGGCTAGAGTGCGCTGAATGCTGCGACGCGCGTTGAAGCAAATCCAACTTCGAGAGTGTGACGGGTGCGACTGACGTCGCGCATGAAGTTTTTGGACCATCTCGCCAGTTGGACTGCGATAACCTTGGGCACTTTGCTGTTGGTGTTCGTTGCTTCCCGCACGAATTTGTTTGGTGGAGTCGTCTCCGCCGCTCAGAATTCCAATGCCAATGGCGGCTACGTTGGCTCGCGAACCTGCGCGAAATGTCACCCCAGCGTTTATGAGTCTTTCTCGCGAACTGATATGGGGCGCTCCATGTCGGAGGTCAACTCCTCACTCCTCGAAAAAATGCCGGCATCAGCCAGCATCTTCGACTCCAAACTCAATCGCCATTTCGAGATCTACACACGCGACGGAAACCTGTACCAAAGCGAGTACGAAGCGCTAGCTGACGGAAAGGAAGTTTTTCGCGATACCCACAAGGTGGAATGGATCATTGGTTCGGGCGCCAACGGCAGCGGCGCCATCGTCCGAGAAGACGATTACCTTTTCGAAGCCCCGCTTTCGTTTTACGCGAAGATCCGCGATTGGGCTCTCTCTCCCGGATTCGAATTTGGCGACTACGGTTTCAATCGTCCTATTCTTCCTGGGTGCATCGTGTGTCACAGTGGCCAGCCCAAACCTCTTATGGAGGGAAACGGCCGTTTTCAAAATCCGCCTTTCATGGAGCTGGCTATCGGTTGCGAGAACTGCCACGGTCCAGGCCAGACACACGTGGCCGCCGCGCAGATGGGTTCTCCGCTTGGATCGATTACAAATCCGGCCAAGCTTTCGCCTTGGCTGGCGGATAACATTTGCATGTCTTGCCACCAAACTGGGGACGCGCGCGTATTGCGAGCGGGAAAAACGTACCGTGACTTTCTCCCAGGTGCTGAACTGGACGACACGCTCAGTATTTTCCTGGTTCCATTCGGTCGCGAGTCGGCGCCCAAAGATGATTTGCTGGAACACTACCTCTCCATGCGCCTCAGCAAGTGTTATCTGAAGAGCAGTGGCCGTCTGAGTTGCATCAGTTGCCACAATCCTCACCTGCAACCTTCGCAGCAGGAAGCTCCAGCTTACTTTCGCCAGAAGTGCCTGGCCTGTCATACCGAGAAAAGTTGCGCAGTGCCGCTGTCTCTACGGCAACACAAGACCCCGCCCGATGATTGCGCCGGTTGTCACATGCCCAAGCGGGACGTAACCGTGATCTCCCATTCCGTTCTCACCAACCATCGTATCGTTGCTCAGGCCGAAGAACCATTCCCCGAAGTTGCTTTCCACATGACAACAGCTCAGCTTCCGGACCTCGTGTATCTCAGCGCCAATCCGGCGAAGCAGGATGCGCCATTGCCGCTGATGCTGCTGCAAGCTTATGGGCAAGTCATGCTGGCGCATTCCGAATATCGGGCTCGTTATTGGGCGGTTGCAGAACAACTCAAGGCTACTCAACCGGAAAATGTACACGTGCTAGAGGCGCTGGCTGATGAAGCTCTGGCGAAAAGAAATAGCGGGGACGCGACGCTCGCGATTCGATATCTTCAGAATGCGATCCAGCACGGTTCGACCGCGTCGGAGGACTTCGAAGAACTGGCAAATCTGCTTGTCGCGGCTGATCGTCAATCCGATGCAATTAACATCTTGCGGCGGGGGATGGAGGTAGCGCCTTACGACGCCGAACTCTATCGCCTGAGCACAAAGACCTTTTTTGCGCTCAACAAAATGCAAGAAGCTTGCGAAGTTGCTACTCAGGGAAAGCAGAAATTTCCGCAAGACGACGTGATCCGGAATCTCTCGAAGCGGTGTGAACATGTTCCGGCGGGAGCGCGTAATTAAATCTTGGTCTTCATTGCCCGGCGTTCAGGTCCGGGCTGAACCGAGCCTGTCGGTGCGGCGAGGATTGATCTTTCGGGTCCACGTCGTGAGAATCCCATCGCTGCCGAAATCGCGCGCGCTGCTTCGGTGACTGCTCCTGACAGCGCAGCCACCTGGCTGGGGCTAACTCTGGTCACAGGTCCGGAGACACTTACGGCGCCGATTGGTTCATGGTCGGCGTTAAGAATTGGGGCGCTCACGCAGCGCGCGCCCTGAACGGCTTCCTCATCGTCTACCGCGTAGCCTTGCCGCCGGATCTTCTCGAGTTCCTGGCGGAACTGCACCAGGTTCATAATGGTTCTCGGCGTCGCTGGCTGGAACTTGATCGTGCTCAAAATACTTTCTCGCGCTTCCGCGGGCAGAAAAGCGGCCAACGCTTTTCCCAGCGCAGTCACGTGCAACGAACGCCGTGTGCCCACGCGTGATGAAAGTCGGAATTCGTGCGGGCTCTCCATTACATCGACGTAGAGCACAGTTCCCTGATCGAGAACCGCGAGGTTCACGGTTTCCTGAGTTGATTTCCACAACTCCCAGAGTATCGGCCGGGCGACCGCTTGCAGCGTCGCTCCCTGGTTACCGCGCGCCGACATCTGCGCCAGTCGCGGACCAATCAGGTAGGCTCCTGCCTCGGTTCGAATGAGGTAGCCCTCGCGCTCCAGATGTTTCAGAAATCGGTGTGCAGTGCTTTTGTGAATACCGGTCAGATCGCAGATAGCCTTCAGTCCCAACCCGGCAGAAGAGCCTTGCAGGGCTTCAAGAATCCGCAAAACTTTAGAGATGACGCCTACAGACGCCGCACCTGAATTAGCTTTTGCAACCCGCTGCATGGCTTGCCTCTTGCGACTTTCCGGTCTCTCTGCTGAGTTTATTCGGGGACTATTCACGCTAGTTGATGTCTAACATCTAGTTTCAACATGCAGAACACTAGCACGACTTCCTACTCAAAAGCGACAGTTATGTTTCAATCCGTGAAACATAATTCACAATAATGAAATTTTTTGATTGACAATATTAAAAAAGCAGACTAGAAGCTTGTACGGATGTGGGTTTCTTTTCCCGGCCACGCTGGGGAGGCCGGGCGATCCGTCTAGAAGAAAACGCCGCTCAAGCAGCGGGAATACTGCAGAGGCCCAACATGCGGCCTGATGCGGGGAGGATCTACCATGACACGTCAGGTTTTCTCGAATCTGCATGAGCGGTGGATTGTGGATGTTGACGCTAATTCTCGCGGCCGTAGTGGTATTCGGACTCTCAGCCTCGTCCGCTTGGGCCCAGGCCACCGCCGCCATCAATGGCACGGTTCGCGATTCCGGTGGCGCAGTCATAACCGATGCCACCGTCGTGTTGCACAACCACGACACTAACCTGGATCGCACAACGGTCACAAACGGCGTGGGCGCTTATGTCATGCCGAACGTACAACCGGGCAACTATGACTTAAAGGTAAGTAAAAGCTGGCTTCGGCACCGCACTCAGCTCGGGACTTACTCTCGTCGTGAACCAGACTGCGACCTATGACTTCATGCTCAAGGCCGGGGGCGTCAATGAAGTCGTCAACGTCCAAGCCAACCCGGTCGCACTCGAGACCTCGACCTCCGAACTAGGTGTCGCCGTCGTAAAGGAGCAGGTCAACGATTTGCCCTTGAACGGACGAAATTTCACCCAACTGCTCAACCTCACGCCGGGCGTAAGTACGGTGAATGTGTCGCAGAACTCCGCTACCAGCGGCGGCGTCTGGTCGAATCCGATCGGGACATTTTCGTACCCATCGGTGAACGGGCAATCCAATCGAAGCAACTTATTCCTGCTTGACGGTGTTAACAACCAAGGTTCGTTCGGCAGCACTTATGCCGTGCCCCCGATTGTCGACGAAATTCAGGAGTTCAAAGTGCAATCGCACAATGACGACGCATCGTTCGGCGGCGTGATGGGCGGAGTCGTCAATGTGGTTACCAAGTCGGGAACATCGCAGTTCCACGGGTCGGCGTGGGAATTCTTGCGGAACAAAGATCTTGACGCGCTCAATCCGCTGATCCAGCCCAGCCTTCAGCCGCAGTTCCAGCAAAATCAGTTTGGCGCGACTTTTGGCGGTCCGCTTCCGATTCCTGGCGAACATCCACGGAAAACATTTTTCTTTCTAAGTTACGAGGGCTTTCGCAACCACACAGGTGCGACCAACCTCTACACCACGCCAACTACGGCGCAACTGGGCGGCGACCTCACTGGTATCGCCGGGCAAATTTATAATCCGTTCAGTGGTCAGGCGTTCATGTGCGACGCGAGCGGTAACCCACTCCCTGCGCCTGGAAATATCCAAGGCGCGGGTACCCCTTGCAACAAAATTCCTTCCAGCATGATCGACCAGAACATGGTCACTTATGCACAAAAGTTATTTCCGGCACCGAACCTCACGGGCAATCCGCAGTTCAATGGTCTGGACACGACCAAGACAATTACCCGCCAGGACGAAGGCAGCGGACGTCTGGATCACCAGTTCGGTCAGCACGACAGTGTGTGGGCTCGCTATACCAGCTTCCGGCAGCCGGTCACCGGATCAGGTGGTTTTGCCGGACTGTTGCACGACCAGGTAACCGACGGTTACAACGTGGCCGTAGACTACACGCATTTATTTTCTGGAAGCATGCTGGCTGAATTCCACTTCGGACGCACCAGCGTGAACATCGACCAGGGGGCCAACTTCGCGAATGCCCCACCCAGCTTCGGCACGCAGGTGGGATTTTCCCCGAACTTCGCGGGGAATTTCAGAGGCGGGGTTTCGATGATTCCGGAAATTGTAATTCAGGGATACATCGGGAATCCCAATCCCAGCGCCCATGGCGCTGCCCAGGTTGACGATACTCATGTATCGAACATCTGGGAATACGGTGGCGATCTGACAAAAACAGTCGGGCGCCACACTATCAAAGTGGGAGCAAATTTCGCCAGCAATAACGCGAATGCTCTGTATCTGAATTCAAGTGTCCAGTTTGCCGCGGCGAATACGGCCAACCCTCTCGACTTGTCTGGAGGCAACGCTATCGCTTCGTTCCTTCTGGGTGATCCCAATAATGCCTCACGCCGAAATGTGATTGAAACCGAACACGGTGGCTGGGTTGATGGATTCTATGGCATGGATCAGTGGAAGGTAACCAGCAAGCTGAACATTAATTTCGGTTTCCGGTATGACATCACGTTGATGCCGATTTATGGCGATAACGCGAACGCGAATAACTATGTGGGCGACATGGATTTCCGTAACGGAACCTACATACTGGCGCGTAACGCTCCCTCATGTGCTCAGACAAATGCGGCTCCATGTATACCCGGCGGCGTGCTCCCTCCGCACGTGGTCGTAACTCCTCTTAGCGGCACTGCGATATTCCACAACGACTACAACGATATCCAGCCGCGAATCGGTATTGCCTATGAACTGCGGCCAACCACGGTATTGCGGGCGGGTTACGGCAGATTCTTCGATAACTGGGCAGCGATCACGCAAACCGCGCAAAACTACGAAGGCACCTGGCCGAGCTTGGACCAACTCGGAGCCAGCAACATTAACCCTGTTACCGCTGGCCATCCGACTGTGAAGGCGGAAGATCCATTCGGCCTGGGCAGTGGAAGTCCCATCACGCGGCCCCACGCCCTTTACCCAATCGACGTGGTTTGCTGATCCGTATTTGAAGAGGCCCTATGCCGACCAGTGGAATTTCGGCGTGCAGCAACAAGTAACTTCCGCTGCGGTGCTGACCGCCAATTACGTCGGCTCAGTCGGTCGCCGCCTTGATATTGGAGGAGCGTACAACGTCGCTATGGCTCCTGGCGGAAACGCGAACTGTCCGTCCTTCGCGGCAAACCCGAACGACTTTAATTGCGGCGCGCCATTCCCGTACATCGGAGCGACTGCCTATGACCGTAGCCAGGGGAAGAGCAGCTATAACGCTTTGCAAGTTTCGTTGAATGGCAGAGAGCAGCACGGCCTGACCTACCTGGTTTCGTACACCTGGTCGAAGAGCCTGGATCTCGGCTGTTCGGGCTGGTATGGAGTAGAAGGCTGCTCCATTCAAAACCCCTACAACCTGCAGGCCGACAAGGGTCCTGCGGCTACTGACCTGCCGCAAATCTTCTCCGCGGCATGGGTTTATACCTTGCCCTTTGGCAAGGGAGGCAAGCTGTCATCGGGTAGCCCGGTTGTAAACGCGTTGATCGGAGGCTGGAACCTGAACGGCGTTCTTTCATTAAATTCGGGAACTGCTTTCGATGTAGGAAGCGGTAAAGACATCGCGGAAACGGGCAATTACAACTACGGCAACGGATATGGCTACGAGCGAGCCAACCTGGTTGGCAATCCATATCCTGCCAATAAGGGTCCGGCGGAGTGGATTAACGTCGCAGCATTTCAAACTCCCCCTTTGGCTACGTTTGGAAACCTGGGCCGAAATTCACTGCGGTCCGACTGGAACAAGAATCTGGATCTTTCGCTCTTCCGCCAGTTCCCGATTACAGAACGATTCCGGCTGGAGTTTCGTTTCGAGATGTTTAACGCGACCAACACTCCGGTTTGGGCAATTCCAGTGTCGAGCTTGGAGGCTCCAAACTTTGGCGCGGTGACGCATACGGCCAACGTACCTCGGCAGTTACAGTTCGGCCTCAAGCTTTATTATTGAACGCCGCAAAGGAGAACGCGGCAATTGACGTAGCATGGCGGGCGTGCACCCAACTAGGAAAATAGGGAAAGCGCCCGCCATAATTTTCTTTGACTCATCGCCAGTAACTTGTGTTCATCTGACAGCAGAAGGACGAGCGAACCTGAAAGTCTCTGGAGACGTACAGGGTGGGGACACAAATCGCTAGATTTTCGCTCTCGAAGCTGAGTGTCTGGGCGACACTGGCGGGCTCAATTTGCGTGGCTGCACAGAATCCCGCCCCAGCCCACAACCCTGCTGAACGACACGCAGGCGCGTTGCCCAGTTCATGTCTCATTCGAACCGGCGCTTCAGAAAAGATTTCGGCACTCCTCGAAACCGTTCAGGATCATCCGACCGCTGGCGCTTATAACACGCTGGGGGCTCTGTACGCCCAGGCAAACAGAGTGACATGCGCGATTGTGGCTTTCGAGACTTCGCTGAAGTTGGAAAATCAGAATTGGGAAGCTCATTACAATCTGGCCCTTGCGCTTTTACAAAAAGGAGATCGAAGCCGAGCCGAAAGGGAACTGCGGACCGCACTGCAGCAGAAGCCGGATTCGGTCAGCTCTCATTTCGCGCTTGGAACATTGTTTGAAGACGTGGGAAAGCCAGGGCAGGCGGAAGAAGAATTTCGTTCGGCTCTGAAAATTGATCCGCATTTCGCAGCTGGTGCGCTCAAACTCAGTCAGCTTTTGATCAGCGAAGGCAAGCCAGAGGCGGCCGTCGCTTGTTTGGAAGAGGCAGCGAAGCAGGCTCCGCCGGACCAGGCTGAACCGGTGCAAGCGGCTCTGGGCCTCGCTTACGCGGAAAACGGCGACATGGAGCGGGCCCTAACAACACTTAGAAATCTTGTTGCTTCTCAACCGGATTCTGCGGATGCCCATTTCAATCTGGCGTTGTTCTATGCCAGAAGAAACCAGTCGGGAGACCAGGAAGCTGCCGTCTCAGAATTCCGCGCTGCGCTGCGGCTTGACGCCAGCATGGATGTCGCCAGAATTGCATTGGGCCGAATGCTGATATCTGTGGAGAAGTATTCTGACGCGGTTCCTGTTCTCCTGGAGTACAACCGTCGCCAACCAAAGGATGCTCAAGGCTTCGACGCCTTGGGTGTGGCATACCAGGGGCTCAAGAAATCGGATACGGCCCTCGATGCGTTGCAGCGCGCTGCGACTCTTGATCCAAAAGATGCCGCAATCCGCTTCCATCTCGGGATGGTCTTGGCAAGCACTGGAAAAACGGACGCAGCTATCGTTCAGTTGCAAGCGGCCGAGCGCCTCAGTCCATCCGATCTTGAGACTCACAAGGAACTTGCACTGTTGCTGGAGAAAGCCGGCGACAAAGAGCGTGCTCGTTCCGAAAGGAACACGCTCTCAGCTCTGAAGTCAAAGAGCGACAAAGAAAATGCCATTGCCCGATTTAATCAGCAAGCCAGCCAGGATCTCTCCGGCGGAAACGCGAAGGCGGCAGCGGAAAGTTACAAAAAAGCCCTGTTGCTAAATCCGCGCGACCCCAAACTCCATTACAACCTGTCTCTCGCCTGGGACAGGCTGGGAGATTTCGTTTCTGAGCGGCAAGAGCTGGAAAGAACCCTCAAGCTGGACCCCAACCTCGCGGTTGCGCAAAATCAGCTGGGGTTGCTGGCCCTGCGCAGCGGGCAACATGCGGAGGCGGAGCTGCGCTTCAAGAAGGCATTGGCAATCGATTCAAAGTTCGCCGAAGCGCAGAGCGACCTGGGCGTGCTTTACAGCCAGGAAGGAAGGAATTCAGAAGCTGCGGCGCTATTTCAGCAAGCCATAAAGAATGACCCCAAATACACGAAGGCGTACGTCAACTATGGATTACTTCTGGCGCAACAGGGAGCGTTGGCGGAAGCCGAACAGCAATTTCGGACGGCTATCGGAGTTGATTCAAACTATCCGGATGCTTACGCTGCGCTAGGGATGCTGCAGGCTAAAACGGGACGCGGCGCGGAAGCGGTCAAGAATTTTCAGAAGGCCGTAACCCTCGAACCGGCATCCGCACAGGCTCACCTCAATCTGGGCATCGCGCTGGTCGATCAGTTCGATCGTTCCGCCGGATTTAAGGAGTTTTCTGAAGCCGCCCGATTGGATCCAAACCTTGCCGCCGCTCACTACAATCTGGGCCGCTTCTTTTTCGAAACAGGCAAGTACGAAGACGCGGGGAAGGAACTGGAGACCGCAATTCGCTTACAGCCGGATTATGCGAATGCACTTTATTTTCTCGCGCTCACGGCAAAACAGGAAAACCAACCAGAACGGTCAACCGAACTGTTACAGCGAGTGGTCGCGCTTCAACCCGACAATGCGGACGCGCAATATCTCCTCGGTCAAAACCTGGAGCATTCCGGTGATAATTCCGCTGCCATCCAGCACTGGAGAGCGGCGGTTCAGGCCGATCCCAATCATTCTCAAGCCCTGTACAACCTTGCCAAGTCGCTGAACAAGATTCATGATCCCGAGGCGAAGCAATATCAAGATCGCTTCGACGCGCTGCAGAAGAGCCAGCAGATCGCTGATCGCGTTTCCGAACTCGGAAACTTTGCGTTGGAAGCGGCCAACGCGCAGAACTGGCCGCAGGCTGTGGAGCAAATGAATGAGGCCATTCAGCTTTGCGGCCAGTGTCCGCAAAGCGCTCACCTGCACAAGAACCTGGGGATGTTCTACGGGAGAACGGGAAACATCGGCCAAGCGGAGAAGGAGTTGCGTACCGCCCTGCAGTTGGCGCCAAACGACGCCGATGCACAAAACGCGTTAGCGATGCTTGAGCGCACGCATGAGGAGCAGGCCAAATAGATGCTGAGGGGATCGAATCGCATACCGGGAGGTTTTTCTGAAGGGTAATTCACACACATTTCGGCTTGATGGCAAACTCGCAGTGGTCACAGGAGGGGCCAGCGGTATCGGACGCGCGGTGGCTCAAAGATTTGCCGGCAGCGGAGCCTGCGTACGCGTGCTGGACATCGACGAGGACGCCGCCAAAGCAGTAGCCAGCGAAATCGTATCCAGCGGCGGGAACGCGAAAGCCTATCGCTGCGACGTGTCCCAGCAGGAGAGTGTGAAGGCGGTTTTCAACCAGATATTCGAGGATGGGCGCGTTCACATCCTGGTGAACAATGCCGGAATTTCTCACATTGGCAACTTGGAGGGCACCTCGGAGCACGATTTCGACAACATTTTCTGCGTCAACGTTAAGGGAATGTACAACTGCATGTATGCTTCCGTTGCCCACATGAAAGCTAACGGAGGCGGCATGATTTTGAACATGGCATCGATCGCCGGAACCTCGGGCCTTGTGGACCGCTTCGCCTACTCCATGAGCAAGGGTGCCGTTGTAGCAATGACGTATTCAGTGGCCAAGGATTACCTGGCCCACAACATTCGCTGCAATTGCATTTCGCCGGCGAGAGTGCATACGCCCTTTGTCGATAATTTTCTTCACCGTAACTATCCCGGCAAAGAACAGGAGATGTTTGAGAAGTTGGAAAAATCGCAACCCATTGGGAGAATGGCGCAGCCAGAGGAGATCGCCGCGCTTGCACTGTTTCTTTGCTCGGACGAAGCGTCGTTCATCACAGGTTCGGACTACCCGATTGACGGAGGTTTCCTGAATCTTCGCGGCTAAGTGTTTCAATTATTGCCCGCGAGAAAGAGCCGAGCCAAGAAATTGAGCCCCTTTCACCATGGATCTGCAACTCAAAGATAAAGTTGTGCTGGTGACGGGCGGCGCGAAAGGCATCGGCGCGGCCATCACCAAAACGTGCGCTCAGGAAGGCGCTATTGCCGTCGCGGTGGATCGGGACGCGCAGGCATGCCAGCAATTGCATGATGAACTCAGCGCCCAGGGCCTCCAGACCAGTTTCATTGCGATGGATCTTTCGTCGTCCGAGAACTGCAAAGCAGTTGTGCAGCAAGCGATTGCGACCTTCGACCACATCGATGCTCTCGTGAATAACGCAGGCATAAACGACAAGATCGGTCTCGAACACGGCAGTCCCCAAGAATTTGTCTGCTCCCTGGAGCGGAATCTTCTGCATTACTACAACATGGCACATCACGCATTGCAGCATCTGAAGCGGACTCGCGGCTCGATTGTCAACATCAGTTCGAAAACCGCGATCACCGGTCAGGGAGGCACGTCCGGATATGTTGCGTCCAAGGGTGCGATCTTAGGCCTGACCCGCGAATGGGCGGCAGAATTGCTGCCATACAGTATCCGGGTGAACGCGGTTATCCCTGCAGAAGTAATGACGCCGCTGTATCAACATTGGCTCGACACGTTTCCCGATCCACAGGAAAAACTGAAGAGTGTGGTTGCCAAAATTCCTTTCGAGAGACGGATGACCACTCCTGATGAGATTGCGGCAATGGTGGTCTTTCTCATTTCAGCGAAGGCTGGACATATCACAGGCCAGCACCTGTTCGTCGATGGAGGCTACGTGCACTTGGACCGCGCCTTGACCTGACAGGAGGGATATGACGAAACCGTCCGTACCAATTACGGAGCGCCGCTACGTTGTGCCGCTGATCCTGGTCACCAGTCTGTTCTTTCTCTGGGCATTCGGCGTCAATTTGAACGATATCCTGATTCCCCACTTGAAGAAAGCATTTCGCCTTACGGACTTTCGGTCCTCATTGATCCAGACAGCATTTTTCGGAGGATATTTCCTCGCGGCTCTGCCGGCTGGTTGGCTGATGGAGAAAATCGGCTACAAGCGAGGAATTCTGGTCGGCTTGCTGACCTGTGCCGCAGGAGCTCTCTTGTTCATTCCAGCGGCTTCGGTGAGACTATACGTCTTTTTCTTATTCGCCCTCTTCGTGATGGCGTGTGGCCAGGCATTTCTGGAAGTGGCGGCAAATCCCTATGTGACCATCCTCGGCCCGCCTGAGAGCTCAGAGCGTCGATTGAACCTGGCCCAATCCTTCAACTCCGTCGGCGCCGTCGTCACTCCAATTTTTGGCGCTGCTTTTATCCTTTCCGGAGTGGAGTATTCGCGCGCGCAGTTATCCGCAATGACTCCCGCCCAACTGCAAGCTTACCAGGCAGCCGAAGCCGCCACGGTCAAAGGGCCCTATCTGGTAATCGCGGCTCTTTTCCTTTCGGTAGCCGCCCTCATTTTCTTTTCCCAATTGCCGGAAGTCCGGGAAGAGGATGGCGACGAAGAAAAATCGGTCGCAGCCACGGGTCTTCGGGGATTGTGGCCGTATAAACATCTGCTGAAAGGGGTTCTGGCGCAATTCTTCTATGTGGGCGCACAGGTCGGTGTAGCGAGTTTTGTGATCCGTTTTGCGCAGTACAGCATGCCGGGGATACCGGAAAAACATGCGGCGAATTATCTGAAGTTGCACCTGCTGGGATTCATGCTTGGCAGGTTTGCCGGCTCTGCGATCATGAAGCACGTCGCCGCTTCCCGCCTGCTCTCGTTGTTCGGAATGTCGTCTTTGATTTGCCTCACAATCGTGCTGCTCGGAACCGGCGTGGCCCCTATGTGGGCGCTGGTCCTGCTCGGGTTCTTTCATTCCATTATGTTCCCGACCATCTTCGCCCTCAGCCTCAAGGATCTCGGCCCACACACCAAGATGGGGTCTTCTTTATTGGTAATGGCGATCATTGGCGGCGCCGTTTTCCCGGCCGCGATGGGATACATCTCCGATAGGAGCAACATCCGCTATGCGTTTCTGATTCCCTTCTTCTGCCATCTCTATGTACTCTATTTCGCGGCGCGAGGCTTCCGTCCGGCTCTGGATTTGCCGAAGGCGCCGGAACTGCAGAGCATTCCTGCCGAGAACTGAAGATCAAGTCGAGGACAAAATATGCGCGTGAAAATACTGCTGAGCATTTGTGTAGCTGGAGCAGTGCTTGGGTCTGGCTTGGGCACCCTGTGGGCTCAGCCTTCGCAACCTTCGACTGAAACCGCAACGCCCAAAACCACAGAGCAAGTTTACAAGAACATTCAGGTGCTTAAAGGATTTCCATCCGACCAACTCGTTCCCGCCATGCAATTTGTCGCGGCATCCCTGGGAGTGCAATGCGATTTCTGTCATCTGGAAAACGCGTTTGAAAAGGATGACAAGGAGACCAAGCAGACAGCGCGCAAGATGATGCGCATGATGTTCGCAATCAACAAAGACAACTTTGACGGCCAGCAGAAAGTGACCTGCTACGCTTGTCACCGGGGTTCACACAAACCGCTGATAACGCCAATCGTCACCGAGGAAGAAGGCAAGTTCGGTGCTGAGGGAAAGATGCCCCACGACGAGCCGAATGCTGCCAGCCTGCCGAGCGCCGATCAAATCCTTGGAAAGTATTTGCAGGCGGTTGGCGGGGTCGATGCTGCGACCGGAATTTCAACTCGCATCCAGAAAGGGACGCTAACTGTAGGCTCGGAGAACTTTCCCGTCGAAGTCGTCGCCAAAGCGCCGGATAAACGAGTGACCACGGTGCGCTTCCCCGGAGGCGATAGCGTCACCGGCACCAACGGCGAAGAGGGCTGGCTGAGCACGCCCGGTCACGCGGTGCACGATATGAGTCCCGCGGAAGTGGATGCTGCCCGAATGGACGCGGAACTGTTTTTCCCAGCCAGCCTGAAGGGGCTATTCAAAGAGTTGCACGTGGAACCGCAAGAACAAATCAGTGGACGAGAAGCTTATGTTCTCGCAGGGACGAGGGACAATTTGCCGCCGGTGCAGCTTTATTTTGATCAGCAGTCAGGGCTTCTGGTACGCGTCTTGCGTTTTGTGGAAACACCGCTAGGCCGCAACCCCACAGTAGTTGATTATGGAGACTATCGTGACCAGGGTGGTGTGAAGACTCCGTTCCGCTGGACCATCGCCCGCCCCAACGGCCGCTTCACCGTTGAAATCGAACACATGCAGCAGAACGTTCCCATCAAAGACGACAGGTTTGTAAGACCGACAGTTCCGTTCGGAATCACTCCGGCGAACCCGTCCGTTTCCTGGTGATCTCGCAGCCGCCAAGTCACGACGACCGGGTTACCGGGAAGCGGACCAACAGCACCCCGCACACCCCATCCTTTACCAAATCACCGTCAACTTGCGGGCGGGAAATGCTTCGTGGGGTCTTTTAGCCAGTTTAAGATCTGCAGTCTGCGATCGTTTGCGAGTGCCCGGAGGGCGCGACTAGTATTCATAGACAGTTAGCCAAGTCACTCCATAATAATGCGTGGTTTCACGTGGGGACGACTGACGGGGCTGCCCGGACACTATTCGGGGCCAAAAGTGCCTTCGGGGCCGTGACCACACGATCTTCCGGTCGGAGATCGTGGTTCCCGGTTTTGGGTTCGGGAGCCGCAACCCGCATCCAGAGCTGTTGTCAATTTTTCCCGCCAGCCCGGACTGGTTTCGGGCTATCATTGCCGAGCCGAGATCATGGAACGAAACCCCAGAATCGGCCAGCAATCAGACTTGTCAGGAAACGATGCCGCTGGCATACGTACTCCGTCAGAGGGAGGCACTTCTTCGTCTGATGGGACTCTGCCTTCCGATTCTCCGACCCTCGTAGATTTTTCGCCGGACTTCACCAGAGTGATCGACACCTCCGCTGAAGTCTCCAGCCACACCGGCGAAAGACAACCGAGAGCAACGACCCAAACTCGTTGTTTCGAACCATCCCGAACTCGAGCCGGGCATGCTGCTGGCACAGAGATATCAGATCGTGCAGATTCTCGGACAAGGCGGCATGGGTGCGGTGTACAAAGCGACGGATCTCGAGTTGAACCGTACCGTAGCGGTGAAGGTAATCCGCCCCGACCTGGCTCGCGACAAAGCCATTGTGGATCGCTTCAAGCAGGAACTGCTGTTGTCCCACCAGGTGACGCACCGCAATGTAATCCGCATTTATGACCTCAGTGAAGCTGATGGGATGAAGTTCATCACCATGGAGTATGTCGAGGGAGAAAACCTGCTAACCCTCCTCCATGAGAAGAAAAAGTTTTCGCCGTCAGAAGCAGTGGAAATCATGCTGCAGGTGTGCAGGGCACTAGAAGCTGCACACAGTGTGGGCGTGATCCACCGCGACTTGAAACCGCAGAACATCATGCGCGATAAGACGGGACGAATCCTGGTGATGGATTTCGGCCTGGCTCGCACCCTCGAAGGCGATGGCATGACCCAGAGCGGAGCTCTGGTGGGGACGATGGAGTACATGTCTCCGGAGCAGGCCCTGGGTAAGCATCTGGATCAGCGTTCGGACATCTTTGCCCTGGGGCTGATCTTCTACGAAATGCTCACCGGGCAGATGCCGTTCAAAGCGGATAGCACAATCGCCAGCCTGATTCGGCGTACGCAGGAGCGAGTCGCGCCGGTTTCGGACCACGATAACACTATCCCGACTTCGGTAAGCAACATCGTCACCAAGTGCCTGGAGCGCGATCTGGATCTGCGCTACAAAACCGCTGCCGAGCTCTTGGCTGACTTGGAGACCTGGCAAGGCAAGCGTGCCGGCGCTACGCTGAGCTTCGAGCCGAAGATAGGTCCGTGGGGCCGGACGATTCCCTGGCCAATAATCAGTGCAGCCTTAATCGCGATCATCCTCGCAATTGGAGGGTACCGTTTCCGCGACACTTTATTTCCGTCGCACTCCGGGGGAGCCAAGGCGGGCTCCAGCTGTTTCGCTGGCAATCCTGCCTTTTAGAAACGCTTCGGGAGATCCGAGCTTCGACTGGTTGGGACCTAGTTTAGCTGACATGCTGAATACTGACGTCGGCCAGTCGGCCAAGTTGCGAACAGTTTCTCCCGACCGCTTGCACCAGGTCCTGCAGGATCTGCACATCGCGCCAAATACTTCGTTCGATCCGACCGTTCTCCAGCGCATCGCTGAGTTCAGCAATGCTGATGTGGTGGTATTCGGCCAGTACGCGCGGTTCGGTACTCAGGTTCGCATCGATGCGACGTTGCAGGATCTGAAAAACAACCGCACCACTTCTATGAAGGCGGATGCTGCGAGCGAAAAAGATATTCCAGCGGCGTTCGATAAGCTCGCCGATTCCATCCGGCAAAACCTCGCCCTCTCGCCGGATGTGTTGAAGGAACTGAAGGCCAGTTCCTATCAGCCGACCTCAACTTCGATTGAAGCGTTGCGCGACTACAACGAGGGGACGGTCCTGCTTCGAGAAGGTAAGAATCTCGAAGCGAAGAAACATTTCGATGCTGCTACCAAAAAAGACGTTTTCTTTGCCTTGGCTTATTCCAAGCTGGCGCAGTCCTACAGCAATTTAGGTTACGATGCCGAGGCCGAGCGGGCAGCGCAAAGGGCGGTGAGTTTGAGCCAGAACCTGCCGCAGGCAGAGAAATATTTGCTGCTTGCGATTCAGGCTCAGATTACCAAGAATTTTCCCGGCGCGATCAAAGCGTACGAGACCATCGCAAGAGCCGCGCCAGATAATGCAGACGTGCAGTCGGCATTGGCGGTTCTTTACGAGCAAGCTGGTGACTTTGCTAAAGCTGGTGAATACAACCAGCAAATTCTCAAAGCGAATCCCAAGGACATTAACGCCACGCTGGCGATGGGGCGGCTCGCCATCAAAAGTGACAATGCACAGGGAGCGCTTGAATCTTTGAACCGCGCGTTGAGCCTTTCCATTCAGCTGGACAATCAGGAACAAAAGGCTGCGACTTTGCACGCCATGGCGGTGGCCTACAGGATGTTGAACCGGCCGCTGGACAGTTTGCGCGATGGCGAGGATGCCCTGACTATCTGGAGAAGCATCGGGCAGAAGCGCGGGACTGCCTCAAGCTTGAACGAAATTGCAAGGGCTGAGGTTTTGTTGGGCAAGAATAAGGAGGCGTTGGAGAATTTTAAGGAAGCCTTGCAGATTCGGCGCGACATCGGGGATAAGCGGGGCCTGGGCGACACTCTGATTGATCTGGGAAATTTTTACGATGATCGCGGCGACCATGACCAGGCTCTGAACATGTATAAAGAATCGCTTCAGATCGAGCGCGATATCGGCAACGAACGTTTGCAGGCGGCTTGTCTGAACAATATCGCGGGGGTCTATTTTGCCAAAGGGCAGTATGAAGATGCCCGAACTTATTACCTGCAAGCGCTGCAGTTGCGCGAGAAATCCAAGGCCCCGGAAGACATCGTCGAGGCCGTACACAACCTCGCGGAAACGTCTGTCAGGATGGGTGACTACGATCAGGCTTTCGCCCAGTACATGCGGGCTTTGGACCTGCGGCGGAGCATGAATGACAGCCGCGGCGCGGCAATTGAGTCCTACACCCTGGGGATGGTTTTGGATTATCAGGGACGATTCGGCGCCGCGATCACGTCCAAGCAGACAGCGCTGAAGACTTTCCAGGACCTGAAAGACAAAACCTACTGGATGGCAGAGATTCTTGGTGGTTATGCTCAGGCGCTCATTCTCGCCGGTAGAGGCGAAGAGGCAAAGAGCTACCTGGATGACGCTTTGAATCTTTCACGCGAACTGAAGAACGATGGAATGGTCTCCCAGACACTCTCTTTTCAGGGCGACGCCGCCTATTATCGCGGTGACTCAAAGGCGGCCAAAGCTTTGTATGAAGAGGCGCTGCAAGCAGCCAACCGTAGCAAAGAACCAGAGAAAATCCTGATTGCCAACATCAGTCTGGCCAAGGTTGCGATCCAGGAGGGACGGGCGCAGCAGGCTATCGCGACGTTACGACCGCTACTGCAGCAAGCCGAGAACCTTGGATTGAAGTATGCGCAAGTGGACTGCTCAGTTTCCATAGCGGAAGCAATGATAAAGATCAAAGACAGCGCCCATGCGCAACAGGAACTCGAGCGGGTGCTTCTGCAAGCCGACAAACTCGGTCTGAAACCTTTGAGCGCCAAAGCGCATTACCTGCTGGCGGGTATTTTTCGGGCGTCAGACGACCAGGCCGAAGCGCTCCAGCACTATCAGGAGAGTCTGCAGTTAATCGACGCCATGCATGATGATCCGGGTGCAGACAAAATCCTGGAACGCTCTGACTTCAAGAGCATGGACGAAGAAGCGATGCGCTGGTCCCAGTCGGTCAAGAATTAATCGCAGCAACCTCGACGTCGAAAGTCACGCTGCATTCTCCGAAGCGGCACGTCGTTTCGTCGATTTAAATCTGGTTCTGGCCAGTCTGTAATGACCCCTTATTTAAAGAATGAAGATGCAGGCTGCGCGCAGCCTGCATCTTCGAGAAATCAGAACAGGTACTTGAACTGGGCAGGAACTACGGACAAGCCGCTGTCAAACGTCATGACGACGCTGGTACAGCCCTTCGCATGTCGCGGGGTATTCCAGAAGAAGAAGTATTCTGTGAGCCCATTTTCTCCTTGCCCAAAGTTCAGCAATCGGCTGACAGAGATAGGAGTCGGGTTCGGCGGTACGGGTGAGCCACCGGGACAGGCGATCTGGATCGACGACGGATATATCCAAGGAGCGGTGCAATTCGTGCCCGAGGCGTTGTTGCAAACAGTCAGGTTGGGAGCTTGATAATCCCACGAAAGGGGCGCAGGCAATCCCGCAATAATGTAATTCAAACGAGTATCCGAGAACGGAAATTCGAATCCGTCGAAACTTTTGAAGGTGGTGACGATCTGGTCCTTAGGATTATATGCGGCAACCAAGCATGACAGTCCGCCGCCTCCTCCTTGATGAGTCGTGTCTTGCGTATAGAAACTGAAAATATTTTGGTTAAAGAGGTCGGTCGGGCAACTTTGCCCGCTGGCCTTCAAGAATCCGGGACCGCCAATTCCCGGAAAGCCGGTGGGGAAACTGTAATGAGTGGTCGCCGTGTACAGGAATTGCTCGCAATCCGACGCCCCTGAACAAGTCAGTTGGAACTCGACGCATTCCAGGTTTGCGCTGGATTCGTTGAAATCGCCATAGGGCGAGCAACTAAAAGCGGGAAACATTGTCCCGGGATTAAAGGTGTTGTATTGGTTGGAGCCCGGCTCAGACGAGGTCTGCAGCACCGGGATCGGCAGCATAGTAATCTGCTCGCCCCCGCTATTATCAATAGCCGCCAGTTCGTAGTCGTCAGTGCCGACCGGGAAGATCGCGGTTGCCCCGGCAGTCAGCGTTTGGGTTTGCGGGGCGTTGAATCCGCCGCAGTTGCTGCTGTCGGAATTGTCAGGGTTCTCGGCGTTGGGGGTGCCCAACGCTAATGTCACTGACGCGCCCGCAGCCAGCCCGCTAGTCCACGTGTCAAGGGCTGCCCCTCCGGTCGCACAGTACGGCGCTCCCATCCCGGAAGAGTTGCCAGATAAAGTAATCGTCCCGCTGAAACTCGAGGTGCCATTATTGGTAACTGTCAGAAATCCGGTGTCGGGATTGGCGCAAATTGTATTGGCCGTGTTGCAGCCGCCGGTTTGATAGAAAGTCTGTATGTCAAATTTGTATCCACTCCCAACGAACTCGAAGATGCCGGGGGCTTGGGAAGTCTCGAGGGCGTCGCCGGGATCGCAACCGATCGCCGACCCTCCTTGCAACACGTAGGCATCGGTTACGAGATTGTTATCACATGGGAAAGAGTGAGAAATACCAGAGTGAATCTGACTGTCGTATACAGCCAACTTCAAAGACCCATCCGCACTTTGGATCGAGAGCAGCGCGCCGCTTTGAAGACTCTGCGCAAGAACCATGGTTGGAATAAACACAGCGAGAGTTACCACTGCCAGCAGAACGGGGATTTTCATAAGTATTGTCCTTTTGCAAGTTCGCATTGATAGACGGAACTCGCAAAGATTGCCGCCCGAGGGCGGTACTGAATTGGGGGGAGAGAGTGCCCGTGACGCGCGTCCTAGAGCCGACCGGCATCGGTCACCGCGCAGCACAGCCGCTCCATATAGTGTGGCCTCGGGAGGAACATGTCAACACAATTCATAACCGATCCGGTTTCGTTTCAAAGATTCGATAAATGGAGCCACTCGTGATTATGAAGGGCATCAAGGAGGGCTTGATCGGCGAGGGGAATGGGCCTACCCGAATGAATGCTCGCCGATCACCCGGTCACATCGGCGTCACAATGATCAGGCTAAATGGTGGACGCACGCCAGTTTCAACTGCTGGCTAGATGATCGAAGCGCCCGCCAGGGCATCAGTCTGGACGGTTACTCCGAGTAGCCGTCATCGTTTTCGTCATCGTTTTCATCATCGTCATCATCTTTGCTGTTGCCCTGGTCTTCCTCTTCGTCGTCTTCTTCCTCATCTGGCTCTTGTCGCAGCAAGTAATCAGGAGTTGAGTAGCCAGACGGTCTGGAGTTGCGACATTCTGGATGTGTTGTGGTCATGGCCAATGCTACACCGCATCGGTCCAGTACCGTGGATCGAAAAAGCACCCGGCATGGGGGGTCGGCAGCATAACCGACTAATCACTTTCAATGCGTCGTTTTCGCACGATAGTGATTGGGTCACGCAGCCCAAATCGCCCCTTTCGCATCTACTATTCCGTTAAGGAGGTTCTGGCTATGGCTGATGCTCCGCGAATCACAGTCAAAGAATTAAAGAGGCGAATGGACGCCGGAGAAGATTTTACGGTGATCGACGTTCGTAACCCTCAGGCTTGGGCGGAATCGGACACGATGCTGCCAGAAGCGATTCGAGTGCCACTGGACAAGCTCGAAGAAAAACTTCATGGAATCCCAAAGAACAAACCTATCGTGGCGTACTGTACTTGACCAGACGAGGGCTCTAGCGCCAGTTTGGCGCGGAAACTTCGGGAGAAGGGCTACGAGAATGTGTGGGCTCTTCAAGGCGGATTCCAAGCATGGCAGGACGCCGGATTACCCGTCGATCCCAAACGGCAGGCAGCCTAGCGGCACTCAGAATTCACCCGCGGTAGCGGCGTGACCATTGCGAGCGCAGATGGCTGCGCGACGCAGCCGCATGTTGAGTCGACTTATTCTTTTCTTGCGCCTGTCTTTGTTTCCGAAGATTTAAAGGCCACCGCTGTCCGGCACCGAGATTGGTGTTTTCCGTTGCGATCTCGAACCTCCTATTCCCGTGGGGATTGAGGAGCATGATCCCGCGTGCGACCCAACTGTCATGGTCCAAGAAACTCTGCTTACGAATTGTTGCTTTCGGAGTATACTTCCGCCGGTGAAGGGCCACCCATAAGGAAGGCTGCTATTGAACCTCGCAAAATGGAGCTGGGGCGGAAGTCGTCCGTTTGGAGTCATTCGTGAATCGACGAAAATTACAAAATGGAAAATCAGCGCAGAAGCGGGCGGTAGCCCGGCTCGACTGGCTTCTGGAGAAAAGGTTGGTTTCCTACGCCATTGCCGCAAGCGCGGCGGGAGTAGGAATGTTGGCCTGCCCCGACGACGGAGGCGGTAGCCCGCAAAAAGTAGCGTTGTTGGGAACAGGAACATAAGAACAAACGCTGTTTATGTCTTCTCCTCTGGCAAAAAAAGTTCTGCTGATTGGCTGGGACGCGGCTGATTGGAAAGTCATCAATCCCCTGCTGGATCAGGGACTGATGCCCACGCTCGACGGTTTCATCAATCAGGGCGTGATGGGAAATCTGGCGACCTTGCGGCCCATCCTTTCGCCCATGCTTTGGAATTCTATTGCTACGGGCAAGCGCGCCAACAAGCACGGCATTCACGGGTTCATGGAGCCGGACCCGCAGAACGGCGGCATCCGGCCGGTCTCAAGCACCTCGCGCAAGGTGAAAGCTATCTGGAATATTCTCACCCAGCGCGGGTTCAAAACTCATGTTCTCGGCTGGTTCGCCGGTCATCCCGCGGAGCCAATCAATGGCATTTCGATTTCCGATCTTTATCCGTATGCTGCTGCGCCAGCGGATAAGCCTTGGCCGCTGCCGCCGGGTGCGGTGTATCCCGAGCGTCTGCGCGATACTTTTGCGGGGCTGCGCATGCATCCTGGTGATGTGACCGAAGCGGCGATTCTTCCCTGGATTCCGCGCGCGGCGGAGATCGATCAGGAAAAAGATAAAGGCCTGATGTCGTTCGCCAAGATTTTGTCGGAGAACTGCTCCATCCATAACGCCGCAACCTGGATCCTGCAGAATGAGCCTTGGGATTTCATGGCCGTTTACTACAACGGTATCGATCATTTCTGCCACGGATTCATGCATTACCACCCGCCACGCATGGAAGGAATTCCCGAGGAGCGGTACGAAATTTACAAAGATGTAGTCAATGGGGCGTATCGCTTCCATGACATGATGCTTGAAACGCTATTGGAACTGGCAGGCCCGGACGCCACGGTGTTGCTGGTTTCCGATCACGGCTTTCACTCTGACCACCTCCGCCCGCGCGGCATCCCCGCAGAGCCTGCCGGCCCTGCCATTCAGCATCGGCCGTTCGGAATTTTCTGCATGAAAGGCGCGCACGTGCAGCAGGACGAGCGCATTTACGGCGCCACCCTGCTGGACGTGACACCGACCATCCTGACTTTGTTTGGATTGCCAGTCGGCGCCGATATGGATGGTCGCGTGTTGGTGCAAGCCTTCGAGGAGCCGCCCGCGATTACTCGCATTCCGAGTTGGGAGCAGGAGCCTGGAGAATGTGGAATGCATCCCAGCGATCTGCGCATGGATCCAGCCGCGGCACAAGCCGTCCTGCAACAATTCGTCGCGCTAGGTTACATTCAGCCGCCCAGTGAGGATCAAAGCAAAGCAGTGGCCAGCGCAGTGCGCGAAGCCAATTACAATCTGGCACGCGATTTCCTGGACTGCGGGCGTCCTGACGATGCCCTGCCGTTGCTCGAGGATTTGGTCAAGAATGATCCCAAGCAGGCTCGTTTTCAGATGCACCTTGCGCAGTGTTATCTCGCACTCAGCCGCCGCGCAGACGCGAAGCAAATTTTGGAGGCGCTGATTACGGCCGACTTGCATCCTCCTGCAGTAGAAGATACTAAGGAACCAGCGCAAGCGGATGGAGCCTTGGAAACAGTCGCGCGAACCGAAACACCGCCGGGACTTGCTGCTGAAGCTACGATTGCAGAAAAACCTGCGACCAACGAACGGTCCACCCCTCGACCGTGGGCAGATTTGCTGATGGGCGTGATTCATTTTGAAGAAGGAAACATGGAAGACGCTCTGGCCAGCCTGCTCAAGGCTGAGCAATCCGACCCACGCCTGCCCAACCTGCATTTGCGCATCGGCGAAACCTATTTGCGGCAGAAGCGCACCGACGACGCCGACCGCGCCTTTCAGCAAGCTCTTGACATTGACGGTGACAGCCCGGAAGCCCACCTCGGTCTGGCCATGGTGCGCCTGCGGCAGCGCCAAAATGAAGAAGCTGCTGAACAAGCTTTGTTAGCGGTGGGCCTGCAGCATTTCCTGCCATTAGGTCATTTTTATCTCGGGGTTGCATTAGCGCGTTTGGGGCATCGCCAGCGAGCAATGCTCGCCTTCGAGACTAGTCTCAGTATGCTTCCCGGACTCGTAGCGTCGCACCGCTGGCTGGCTGCGTTGCACAGCCAACCTGGCGGCGACCTCGACAAAGCCATCCGCCACCGCAGCCTTTACGCGCAACTCGTGCAGCAGAGAAGAACCAGAGCCCGAGCGTGATCATCTTGTCTCCGCATCGCCGCCAGTGAATGATCTCCGAAGTGCAAGATGTTGTCACGGCAAATTGACCTGTCACTCTATCGTCAGCGAGCTCCTTCCGATGTCCCACGAACGGTTTGAACGCTATCTGATTTTCGCCTCGCGTTTGAAGTTAAGTGCGGAGCCTAGCGCCTGTTTCAACCGCGAACTCGGCGTTTGATCAACTCGCCCTTGTGATTACTCAGAAGTGCAGATGCGCTGGGCGCGACCGTTTTGAAAGTTGTACTATTCGATCACTCTTAACTCTTGCCGCCAGCGAGTTCTGTAAAGTATTTGAGCGCCGTCGGGTACAATGGCCATCCCGTCACGTCAAGTGGAGCTTCGCTGGTTTGCGGAGGAAAGTCACGAAAACGCATTCAGGAGAAGCAAATGATTCATAAACGCATTGGCAGTATATCGACCGCTCTCACCTCCACGTGCCTGGTTCTGGGTTCATTGATCTCAGCAAGTGCAGCGGACAAGCCCGTGGCAGCAAGCACTCAATCAGCTCATCACATCAAAACCGTATTCGTCATCCTAATGGAAAATCACAACTGGACCGGCGACGGCAGCCTCGATATCAAAGGCAACTCCGCGGCTCCGTACATTAACAAGACTTTGCTGCCCATGGCTTCGCACGCCGAGCATTATTACAATCCTCCCAGCAATCATCCCAGCCTCCCCAATTACTTATGGCTGGAGGCGGGAACTAATTTTGGCATCTATAATGACAACCCTCCCAGCGACAACCATCAGAGCACTACAAAACATCTGGTGACGCAGATGGAAAAAGCGGGTGTGGCGTGGAAATCCTACGACGAGAACATCAGCGGTAAGGACTGCCCTCTGGTAGACGGTGGTGGCAACGATTCCGACGGCAGCCCCTATTACGGCGTCCGCCACGATCCATTTGTCTATTTTAACAACGTGACCAACAATCTGGATTCACACTCCGCTTACTGTATTAAGCATGTTCGTCCCTACACCGAGTTGAGCGGCGATTTGAAGTCCGGGAAGGTGGCGAAGTACAACTTCATCACTCCGAATGTCTGCGACGACATGCACGACAGTTGCTCCGGAGATCCAATCGCGCATGGCGACCAATGGCTCGCCAAGAATATCCCGATGATTCTCAAGTCAAATGCCTTTAAGCAGGGTGGCGCGATCTTCATAACCTGGGATGAGGCCAATAGCGGTAATGGCCCAATCGGCATGCTTGTTCTGTCGCCCTTCGCCAAGGGTCACGGCTACTCTAATTCAGTGGCCTACACGCATGGCTCAACCCTGCGCACTGTGCAGGAAATTTTCAGTCTCAAACCTTTTCTCAACAATGCCGCTCACGAGAAAGATCTGAGTGACTTGTTCAAAGTCTTCCCGTAATAAGCAAGCGGCTCAAGCGCTGCCATCCTGAGCGCAGCGAAGGATCTATGTACTCGCTCGCACAGACTAAATGCATGGATCCTTCGCGTTGTTCAGGATGACAGCGCGATAAAACAATTAAAACTGCTCGCCCGGCGCGCATGACACGCCGGGCTTTTTGTCGTATGCCTCATCCCTAACACACGAAGATGTCCGAGGATTCATCATCGCCAAAAGACGAACGACTACATTCTGTAAAGTAATGTAAAACCCGAGTGCATTCTGCTCCGAGGGGTTTACCTTTTAGAGATACGGCCAATTCTCAAGATTCGAATGGAGGTGGGGATAGGTTGCTTCTGTGTTCTCCATTGCCGTTCGCCATTTGTTAGTCTTGAACAGATTAGCTCTGCAAGCGCAACACTTAAATTAGAAATGGAAATTGCAGGCGACTTCGGACTCCAGAGAAATTAACCCGGCACCAAATCTTGGGACACGAAGTTTTGGCAAATTTGTGCATCGACCCTGAGTCGCCTTGGGTATTCTTCGGGAAAAGGTAGAACCCAAGAAAAAATGGAAATTTTCCGGCCCAATACATTTAGGATTTTCGCTTCGCCAATCGCCGGCTTCATCAGTATTATTGGAGGGGTATTCATTTGAATCGTTTGATCTGCACCGTTGTTTGCTTTCTCCTTGCGAATCTCCTTTCGCTTACTTCGGCCGCCCAGCAAATGCCAGTGCCAGATGCGTCTGCATCCCCGCAGACTCAGCCGACGGACAAAACCAAAAGCCAAAACCAAACCCCGAAAACTACTGACAAGAACCAGGGCACGTCGAATGACCGGCTTTTTTACGCCCTGCCGAATTTTCTTACGCTCGAAAATGGCGGACAGGTTCCACCCCTCACCGTCGGGCAAAAATTCAAGGTAGTTACTCGCGGCTCATTCGACTACATCCAGATTCCCTGGTACGGACTTCTCGCTGGCATTAGCCAGGCGGAGAACAGCGAACCCGGTTACGGACAGGGCGCCGAGGGCTATGGCAAGCGATTGGGAGCGTATTTTGCCGATGGCACCATCGAGAACTACATGACGGGTGTTGTTCTTCCAGCCCTGCTCCGCCAGGATCCCCGCTTCTTCCAATCGGGCAAGGGCGGATTTTTGCATCGCACGGGATACGCAGTCAGCCGTATCTTTGTCACCCGCACCGATTCCGGGCACGAGCAATTTAACTACTCTGAGGTCGTCGGCAGTGGGCTGTCGGCGGCTATTTCCACCTATAGCTACCATCCGAAAGGCGATCGCAATCTACCGAACACTGCCAGTGTCTGGGGAACGCAGGTTGGATATGACACCATCACCATCGTGGTTAAGGAATTCTGGCCTGACATTCGCCGCAGGCTGAGCAAGAAGAAACAGTACGCGTCCTTATGATCCCAATCCTCCGCGCTGCTGGATTACAATCTCTCAGTCCGGTTAGAACTCAAACCATGTTTCAACCTGATCTTCTGCGCGACAAACGCATTCTCATCACTGGCGGCGGCACCGGCTTGGGTAAAGGCATGGCTCACCGTTTTTTGCAGCTGGGAGCTACTGTCTACATCTGCGGCCGTAGGCGCGAAGTTTTATCCGGCGCAGAAGCAGAGCTGAACGTCGTGGCTCCCAACAGAATTCAATCTTTCCCTTGCGATGTCCGCGACCTCGCGCAGGTAGAGCAAATGGTCGAGACGATTTGGAATGCAGGCCCGCTCGATATCCTGGTTAACAATGCCGCGGGAAACTTCCTGGCTCGCACGGAAGAGCTCTCTCCGCGCGCCTTTGACGCCGTGCTGGGGATCGTCCAAACAGGCACAATCAATGTCACCATGGCTTGCGGCCGAAGATGGCTGAACGAAGCTCACGCAGGAACCGTGCTGAATATAGCTGCAACCTATGTATCGACCGGCTCAGCTTACGTGGTTCCCTCCGCCATGGCCAAAGCCGGAGTTGTGGCGCTGACCCGCAGCCTTGCCGTCGAATGGGGAGACCGCGGCATCCGTATGAACGCTATTGCTCCCGGACCGATTCCCACCGAAGGAGCTTTTTCACGTCTGCTTCCAAGACCCGAACTCGAAGAGTTTGTCCGGCAGCGAAATCCTCTGCGCCGCTTTGGCACGGTCGAGGAATTAGCAAATCTGGCAGCCTTCCTGGTAAGCGATGGCTCCGGATACATAAACGGCGAAGTCATTGTCATGGACGGCGGTGAGCAACTACAGGGCGCAGGCGAATTCACCAGCCTGGGAAGGTTGTTAACTGACGATGAATGGAAGTCGATGAAACCGGCCAAGCCAGCCAAGAGCGGTGATTGAGTTACCCGACAAACATTACGCACTTGGCGTCGGCATCACCAGCCACTTGAGTAGCGTATTCACCAACATGAGCACAATCGCGCCTATGAATGCGGCTCCAAAAGTCGCTATACGAAAACCAGGAACGAATGCGGACGCCAGTTCCAGCATGATGGCATTGATCACAAACCAGAACAGGCCAAAGGTCAGGATGGTTAGCGGGAAAGTGACGATCTTCAAAAACAGTCCGATGGTCGCGTTTACCAGGCCTATGACAATAGCGGCAATCAGCGCCGCGCTAGCGCCATGGACATAAAAGCCCGGTACAACCTGTGAGGTGATCCAAACCGCCAGCGCCGTCACCACCCAGTGCAAAAGCATTCGGAGCATGGGACACTCCTCTCGTCTGCAAATCGACTATAAAGCTGCAAGCCCCAGTCTGGCAACACGGCGTGCTCTCACAGGAGCTAGAAATTCATAGCGTAGGCATGGCGTCCTCGCCCGTGCTTGTGTCGGCGATTCTTCTAAATGCTTTAGAACAAGCACCGTTCCGATAGGTTAAGTACGACCTAAAGTTTATACGGGAAGCTGCCGATAATCCCAGATAACGGTAGGTTGAAGGAGGAATATTATGGCAACTCCAATTTCCGGGGGAACCAATTTCGACTTTGGTGCCGCCCCGCAAGCCGCCGCAGCGCAACCACAGAAAACAAATACAGCACCGACAACAGAAGTCAAGCAACCCAGCAAAACTGACGCAAGAGCATACACGGTGAAGCTTTCAGAAGACGCGCAGGTCCGGCTTTTAAACACGGAAGGCCAGTCGGTTTCACAAATTTCTGTTATCACAGACTTGTCCACCAAAGCAGTGGATGGCTACCTGGGAAAAACGCAGGCGTCTGCCACCGGCACTACCACTGGCAAGTAAATTTCACTTTCCGCTGAGTCTTGGCGGGCGTCGAAGCGGATGAGTTCGGCCTCGGGGGAGCGCCGGGCTCAGGAGGCGCCCGCCGTGGCCTTACTCTCAAGTCCCTCAAAAACCTCTTCCGCTCGGCGCAGGGCGTCTTGAACATTGTCGCAAATATTCTCGTGCCCGATTACATCTTCGAACTCGGCTTGCCGGATAAGCTTCGCTGGCTGTTCTCGAGCGCCGCAGAGGATCAGAGTGCGCTTGGTGGCATGTAATTCGCGCGCCACCTCTTCCAGCGCGAATAAACCGGTGGCGTCGATCGCAGTCATATTGCGCAAACGCAGAATGACCACCGGCGGCAATTCATGAATATTATTGATGATTGCTGAGACCTTGTCGGTCGCTCCAAACAGGAACGGTCCGTGAATGCGAAAAATAGTGGCGTAATACGGAATGTCTTTGTCCTGCAGAATGTGTACGCGTCCATCTTCCACATAGTCGTCGGTGACTTGAGATACCGTCGTCGTGTTCGCGACTCGCCCAATGAACAGTAACGCCGCCAAAATCATTCCCGCCTCGACCGCGACGGTGAGGTCGGCAAATACTGTGAGCGCAAACGTCACCAGCCAAATACTTATGTCGGTCCTGGTGAGCTTGAGCAGTTGAGGAATCTCGCGCCACTCGCCCATGTTGTAGGCAACCACCAGCAGAATCGCTGAGAGTGCGGCCATCGGAATATAGCTGGTTAGACGCGCGGCGAACAGCAGCACGCAGACCAAAGTCAGCGAGTGAATCATTCCCGCAACCGGCGTCTTAGCGCCGGCGCGAATATTAGTTGCGGTGCGTGCAATCGCGCCCGTCGCGGGCAATCCACCGAACATCGGCGAGACAATGTTGGCCACACCCTGCGCCATCAGTTCGACGTTGGGATTGTGATGGTCATTGCTCATCCGGTCGGCCACCACCGCCGACATCAGAGATTCAATCGCGCCCAGCATTGCGACCGTGAATGCTGGACCCAGCAATCCATGAATAAGATCAGCGCGAAAGTGCGGGATTGCGAAATGAGGCAGGCCGCTGGGAATTCCGCCGAAGCGTGTGCCAATGGTTTCTACCGGAAGTTTGAATGCGACCACTGCCAGCGTGCCCGACGACCATGGCCACGATTGGACCGGGAATGCGGTTTGAAAATGCTCGGCACGCTAATAGCGTTACCAGGGTCGCGAGTGCCGAGAACTGTCGCCGCGTACGACAAAGTATGAAAATTGGCTGCGATCGTTTCCATGCGCAGCCAGAACACTCCCGGAACCTTGTCGATCTTCAATCCGAAGAGATCTTTGATCTGCGTGCTCGCAATCAGAACCGCGATTCCGTTGGTGAAACCAATCACAATGGGCCGAGGAATAAACTTCACCGCCGCGCCCATGCCCGTGACGCCCAAAATGATTAGCAGAACGCCGGCCATCATCGTGCACATGAAGAGGCCATCCACGCCGTGCACCGCGACAATGCCCGCGATCACCACTACAAATGCGCCAGTCGGGCCGCCGATTTGCGTTTTTGATCCGCCCAATGCGGAAATCAGAAAGCCAGTCACGACCGCGCAATAAATTCCCGCTTGCGGAGTCAAGCCCGAAGCAATCGCAAACGCCATCGCCAGAGGCAATGCCACCAATCCGACGGTTACACCCGCGATCAGGTCGTGCAGAAATTTATTCAGGCTGTAATCGCGCAGGCAAAGAATGGACGCGGGAAACCAGCGTTCTTCCAAGGTTTGCAAGTTACTGAGGTTATGGCCAGCAGGCACGCTCCGTCAGTCCTGATTATGACAGCCGCATGCTCTATCGCCAATGATTTGTGCGGCACGGAGGTACTAGCACGATCCTATTTGGTTTATGGAGACGACCGACTCTCTCGTCCAGGCGGAGCGAAGCGCCGCAGCGTTCAGGCCTCGGAAATAGTCATCTGAATCCCGCAGCGCAACCCGCCCTAAAACAAATTCCACAAGAACTGATTGTACACATCGTGGTGGTACTGCACTTCTGGAGCCTTCACGAACGTTCCCAGCAATCGCGGACAGCGATCAGCCGAAGCCTGCTTCAAATCTGCATAGCGAGCCTTCACGTCTTCGCCGAGCAATTTCGTTGTCCAATCGGCATTGCGAAAATTCGCCAGCGCGTCATAAATATTATCCGGCAAGAAACGCTGCGCCTGTCGAAGGTTTTTGATCTTGGCCGTGTCGCCATCGAGTCCGGTCTTGAAGATCGACAACATCACCAGATAAGGATTGGCGTCCGGCGAAACCGAGCGAACTTCGACGCGCATGCTTTTCTCGTTGCCGATCGGAATGCGAATCATCGATCCGCGGTCGGTCGGCGAGGCTTTGATCTGATTGGGCGCTTCAAAATGCGGGTCCAGGCGGCGATAAGCATTGACGCTGGCATTCAACAGCAGGCAGAGATCGTTGCCGTGGGTGAGAATGCGATCGATAAACTCCCAACCCATCTTGCTCAGCTTCTCTTCGCCTTTCGCGTCCCAGAATAAATTCTTTCCAGCCTTGCTGATCGAGACATTAGTGTGCATTCCACTGCCATTTACGCCCACCACGGGTTTGGGAAGGAAGGACGCCGTGCAGCCCATCTTCGTTGCCACTTGGCGGCAGATCAGTTTGTAAAGTTGGATCTGATCGGCCGCAGCCACTACCTCGCCGTAGCCATAGTTGATTTCGAACTGCGAAGGCGCAACTTCTGGATGATCCTTTTCATTCTGAAAACCCATGCTGCGCTGCACTTCCGCCGTGGTATCGATAAACGTGCGCAATACATCGCCCGGCAGCGAATGATAATAGCCGCCGGTATTTACATATTCAAACTTTCCCGTTTCGTGATAGCGCCGCTCCGCATCCGGGCCGAGAAACAGGAAGCCTTCGATTTCGTTGGCGGCGTTCAGGGTGTAGCCATGTTTTTTATTCAGTCCATTGGCATAAGTTTTGAGAATGCCGCGGATGTCGGCGCTATAGGGCGTACCACCCTTATCGATTACATCGCCGAACACAAGCACCTTGCCTGGCCCGAAAATGTCGGCTGGACCCCAGTAAAACGCGCCCCAATCGATGCCCAGACGAAGATC
The DNA here is from genome assembly GCA_963716405.1 of uncultured Acidobacteriota bacterium. Classification (GTDB taxonomy): domain Bacteria; phylum Acidobacteriota; class Terriglobia; order Terriglobales; family Acidobacteriaceae; genus JABDBE01. The sequence continues at coordinate 769,489 of CAVQTI010000004.1, forward strand.
GCTTTCCCGTTGCGCCGTGAAACCGCGAATTGAAGAACCATCGAAAGTAAGATTGTCCCAGCTCTTGATCAAAAACTTCTTGTCGTAATCGAGCATGTGCAGGCGGCCCTCAAGGTCGCTGAACAACACGGTTACGGCCTTGATCCGTTTCTCTTCGCTGAGGTATTCAAGGCGCTCCTCTTGAATCTTGTGGATGGGAACACGATTCTGGCGCTGTTCTTTCGCGTTCAGATTCATCTCTTCCAGTTCGTCGTACGGGATAGCCAAAAAATTTCGCAGTTCAGTCGGCATGGATCTCCTTATAAGTTTTGTAACAAAACTCAGGTGTGTTTCGGGGGATGATCAGAACTTGGTAGGGTATCGCGTAGCCCCACCCGCTGCCAATCAAAAAAGCTTATGACAAAGATTAAAGGAATCTATTCAGCGTGAGCTTAGCTCGGGTGGAGACAGCCGCCCTCGGCTGGCCGGTCGAGCAAAGGTCGACTCGCTCTGCGCCCTCGGATGCCCGCACTATACAATCTCTAGGTCCCGGCATGCCTCGAAGGATTCGCAATGGATATAGTTTTGAATGAAGTTGAAGCCAGAGTGCTCGGCTCACTCGTCGAAAAAGATGTCACCACGCCAGATTACTATCCTCTTTCGTTAAACGCGCTGGTCAACGCTTGTAACCAGAAAAACAATCGCGATCCCGTGATGACGCTGCACGAAGACGCGGTTCGCCAAGCGCTTGATACTCTCCAGGCCAAACGACTTGCTGGGCCAACTAGCAGCGCTGACAGCCGCGTCACTAAATATGAACACCGCATGCAGGAGGTCTTCAACTTTACTCGCGGTGAAACTGCCATTCTCTGCGTGCTGCTGCTGCGAGGTCCGCAAACTCCCGGCGAACTTCGCGGACGTACCGAGCGCATGCATCATTTCGAAGATTTAACCGAGGTGCAATCCAGCTTGCAGCGCCTGATGCAGCGCGATCCCGCCTTAGCCAGAGTTCTCCCCAGACAGCCGGGGACCAAAGAGTCTCGCTACAAGCACCTGCTTTCGGGAGACACGGAGGACGTCGCAGCAGATGTTGCGGTGACGCGAACCTCGTCTGGCTCAAGAGACGCCAGCCGATAACGATCGCATAGCGCGACTGGAAGATGAAGTTGCCAGTCTCCGAAAAGAAATGGCCGACTTGAAACAACAACTCGCCACGTTTCGAAAACAATTCGAGTAGTTGCTGACCTTGCGCAGCGCTAGGAATCTTTGCTGAGAGCTGATAGCTGAGAGCTGACCGCTTGTTTTTCCATCATCTCCGGAATCGTCACAAATTCGTACCCTTCAGATCGATATCCCGCAATAAGGTGATCGGTTGCTATTACGCTTTGTGAGCGATCCGCGCCAAACGCTGCATGGCTGCCGTCGTGTAACAGAATCACGTCGCCGCCGCGAACTTGCCGGCCCACTTTGCGCTCGACGTACTCCGCAGGTTTTCCTTTCCAATCCCACCCAGTGACGCTCCACATCACCGGCTCCAAGCCAAGCTCCCGCGCAATTCGCAGAGTACTCGGCCGGCGTCCGCCAAAAGGAGGACGAAACAACCGCGAATGTCCGCCCACAGCATCATTCAAGGCCTGTTCGCAGTCCGTTAATTCCGTTTTAGTTTGTCCCGCGGTTGCGAAAATCAGATTGGGATGGCTGAACGTATGATTGCCAACCACATGCCCAGCGCGCGTCACCTCGCGCGCGATGTCCGGCCTTTGTTTCACAAAGCGTCCGATAAGAAAAAATGTTGCCCTCACGTTGTGCTTGGCTAGCACTTCCAGCAAACGAAATGTGTGTGGGTCGTTGGGGCCATCGTCGTAAGTGAGAGCCAGTTGCCTGGACTCAGGCCGCAGTCCGGTGAAGGTTTTTCCGTACCACTGGCCACGCGGCGTCATAGACTGATAGCCTGCGGCGACGGCGGCCGCGGTAAGTCCAGCACCGATGGCGAAGCTACCCATAATGCCGCGATTGTAAATTGTTTTCTGGACCTCTGAGTCACTGCAGTGAAACAGGGGTTACTCTTTCCTCAATTGCGCTGGAAGCTCAGGCGGGATATCCTGCCATTCGAAGTCCGATCCTCTAGCTCATGGCCAACCTTTTCGAACTGCCCCGCTACATCGCCGTGGAAGGTCCCATACGCGTTGGAAAGAGCACGCTGACGCGGATTCTGGCTGAGCGCCTCAATGCGCAACGCGTCATGGAGGCTGACGATAATCCTTTTCTCCGCGCCTTTTACGATGGCGAGCGCGGCGCTGGCTTCCAGGCGCAATTCGCTTTTCTCATCCGCCGCTTCGAGCAGCTTCGCGCACTCGACCTCGGACCGCGCTCGCAGAAATCCGTAGTCACAGATTTCGTCTTTGAAAAAGACAAGCTGTTCGCCTGCCTCAATCTCACCGACCAGGAGCTCGAAACTTATAATCGTTATTACAATCACTTTCGCGAACAACTTCCCACGCCCGACCTGGTTATCTATCTGCAGGCCACTCCTGAGGTCCTGAAAAAACGTCTCAAGAAAAAGAATGCGCCGGGAGAGAAGGCAATCAACGAGGAATATTTAGAAGAAGTAATCAAAGCCTACGAACACTTCTTTTTTCATTACACCTCGTCGGATCTGTTGATCGTCAACACCTCGGAGATCGATTTCGTGGAACGCAACCAGGACCTGCAAGAGCTGCTGCGAAAAGTTTCCGCGCCGATCAAGGGAACGCAATATTTTCTGCCCCTGGGAAATCAGGAAGCCGCTTCAGCTTGAGGTTTCGTTGACGAAGTTCGAACTGGGCGACCAGTTAGTCTCGTACGATACAGAAGCCACTGCCGCTGCGTACTCCGAAATCTCGAACGGAGGCGCTGAACGATGCGGTTGTGCTTACTGCGGCAACTTCATCCCGCAACGAGCACGCGCCTACCCTCCCGAATTTATAAACTTACTGAGTCAGCTCGGAATAGATTTCGCCAAGGAGGGGGAGGTTTTCCATTACGGGCCGTCCAACGGTGCCTCGCAACTCTACGGCGGTTGGTTTTATTTCGTGGGGAGATTAGTTGAGGCCGGGGGACGAGCCAAGACCGAGCGTGCTGCCTTCGAATCCGGCTTTCGGTATTGGTTCTCTGAAAGCTTCCCACGCCCACCCCGTTCCTTCGGGAAAGATGTAGCAGCACTAGAGTTCATCACACGAGTTCGTTGGAGAGCTCGAAGATAATCCCTCATGAGTGAGTGCAGTTTTTGCTTGCACTTTTGCTGGATTTGCCGCTTTTGGCGGGGAAGCTTAATTGGTTCGTGCCCATAACGATCAATGCTTTCGCCGGCGCACGGTCTTGTGAAACATGCGCGGATCGTAGCTGAGCTGCTCTGCTCGATTAATTGTTATCCGCTTGAACTCGGAGTGCTGCGGATTGATCAGCCAGTTATTTTCCATCACAGCCAAAGCGGAAGGGACGAGCAGAACGCAATTCTTCGCCTCGCTCACGAACTCATCACCGATCTCGGCAAGCTTTGGCGGAGGAGGAGCATCCCGCCAATTAGCTGGCAGCCCGCTGGCTTCCACGCGTTCGCGACGCAGGTCCTCAGGAACATCGGCCGTGGCCAACACTAAGTCGTCCGGTGGATCCTCTGGATCCAGATGAACAAAGTACTCGAGCATGGCGAGAGACTGGTGTTCAGAGGCGTAAGCAAGTCGAGTTCCGGGACTTGACCATCGCCCACCGTACCGGTAGGCGCCTTCCCCATCGAATGGAGCGCTCGCATAGGCCGCTCGCAGCACGCGGAAAACTCTGATCAACTGATGCCGCCATACGCAATCCGGCCCAGCAGATTTTCCACCTGGCGGGCGCCGAGCTCAGTATCAATGGCAGCGATAGGCGCAATTCCACCCAAAGCGCGATTCGTGCGCTTGAACCATCGGCTTGCTCGTGCGGCGTCTCCCAAACTTTCGCGGGCCAGCGCGAGCAACCGGGCAAGACGATACAGCCGGTCAGACTCGTAGCGTGCCAGCCGGCCATTGCGTCGCCGCTGCAAGCTGCGAGAAGAAAGGTCCAGTGCATCTGCCAGCTCTTTGAGGGTTAAGCCCGCGGCTTGCATCAGTTGTTCCAGCACGGCATGCGGAAAACCCTCGCGAATCGCCTCTCGCAGATCCCGATCATTCATCATCGCCCGTCCAAGAGCGCGCTCTCCGCCAAGCTCTCGTATCACGGATCTTAGCTCGTTGGCCATTTGTCGCCAATTATAGCGACATATGGCGCTAACAGTCAAGAAGAGCTGGACATCACACATGGTCAGACCCAGACACGCGCGCTAGAAGCCAGGTCTGTAGAGACGTAGCAAGCTACGTCTCTACAGAACTTCAAAACCAGCGATCAAGGGAGATCGGTTAAAATAAGTCTAAGCAGGAGCAGTATTGCCATGACTGACGACATCGAAATCTCCCCAGGTCCGCAATTTAAAGCCGCAATGGCGCTGGCCATCGTTGCAGACGTGCTACAAATCGTTTTTCTTCCCCTGTTCGCGGAGGGTGGTTTCTCGCCCGCCGATGACATCCTGGATTTCGGCGTAGCGGCGGCACTGATTCATCTGCTTGGATGGCACTGGGAGTTTCTGCCATCGTTTTTTGTCAAGCTCGTCCCCGGAGTGGATCTGGTCCCGTTCTGGACGATTGCGGTGGTAAATGTTTATCGGAAATCCAAGCGCAACGCGATCATCGAAGAAGAGGCTCGCAATGAGCATCCAGCGTTGCCCGGTCCGCAAGCGTCAAAGATCCTTTGACCGGGACAGACACGCACGAAAGTTGCTGGCAAACCGAGTGCCAACTATTTGTGCATCCCCTATTGCCAAGCGAGCGGAATTTCCCTACGATTCGGATTGAAAGCCGACCTGCGAAGTTGGTGATGGTGGTAACCGATTTTTGAACCAACACCGAATGAACGGGGGCCTGACTCGTACAAATAGATCCGGTGTGCGATGCTCCGCCATGCGGAGATGCCTAAAGGGTCGCGGCGGGTTCCCATCGTCTACCGACGGGTTCATTCTCGGCCTACCACACGGCTAGGTGGGTCGGCTTGCTTTCTCTTCTGTGGCCCCCTGCTACACTAGCAGTGACTAATTCTCAGTGCTTAGCATCTAACAAACAGTGCTTCCCAGACTCTTTCATATTGGCAACTTCAGTTTGCCCACCTACGGACTGCTCGTCTCCTTGGGCGTGCTGCTCGGGTTGTGGATCAGCGTGCGCAATTCCGAGAAGCAAGGAATTAACGGCGATGACGCGTGGAATCTAGGAATCCTCGTTGTGCTCTGTGGAATCCTGGGCGCAAAAATTCTGTACATTGCCTATGACTGGGGCTACTACCGCGCCCATGTGGGCGAGATTTTCAGTTTCGGCACTTTGCAGGCGGGCGGTGTTTTCTCAGGAGGGCTGATTGCCGGATTTTTGGCTGCGGCCTGGTATGTCCGCAAGCGGCACATGCCCGCGCTTGCGACCTGCGATGCATTCGCCCCTGGCTTGGCCTTTGGACACGCGCTCGGACGCGTAGGCTGTTTTGCCGCGGGCTGCTGTTATGGCAAACCGACTACTCACTTCTGGGGCGTGACCTTTACTAATCCTATCGCCCAGGCCTGGGTGGGTACGCCACTGGGAGTTCCACTGGAGCCGACCCAACTTTTTGAATCGGCAGTTGAGTTGGCGAATTTTTTCATTTTGATGTGGCTTTTGAAGCACAAGAAGTTCGACGGACAGGTAGTTGCCGCTTATTTCTTCCTTTATGGCGTAGCTCGATATTTTCTTGAGTTTCTGCGCGACGATCCAGGACGCGGCTCTGTGTTTGGCGGAATCATGAGCGGAACCCAGCTGATTTCGATTGGGCTGGTCCTGCTGGGTGGCCTGATCTGGTGGCTACGGCCGGGGTTGAAGGCGGCGCCGGCACAAGCGGCGCGGTAAAGGTCTTTTCGCCACCGCGACACAAAGAGTATTCTGGCCGGTACTTTCGCCACAGTGAACTCATTTCCGAAACATTTCATTGCAGCGTCTCGAGATGCAGGCACGCGCCTGGATCAATTCCTCGTCAGCCAGATTCCTGACACCAGCCGCGCTCGCATCCAGCAATTAATCGAGGAGGAAAAGGTCTTGGTAAATGACGGCGCAGCCAAAGCCTCGTTGCGGCTGCGCGGCAGCGAACGAATAGCCATTCTTGCAGACGTAAAACTGCCGCCTTTGCGCGCCCTAGCTGAGAATATTCCGCTCGATATCGTTTACGAGGATGATGACTTGGCCGTAATCAACAAAGCCGCAGGCATGATGGTGCATGCCGGGGCTGGCGCAACCGAGTCTGAACGCAATCGGGGCACGCTCGTGAACGCCCTGCTTCATCGGTTCGGACAACTGTCAGGCGTTGGCGGAGAGTTGCGTCCGGGGATCGTCCACCGATTGGATAAAGCCACGAGCGGGCTGATCGTGGTCGCGAAGAACGACGATGCGCATCGCAAGTTAGCGGCGCAGTTCGCCCGGCGGGTGGTCAAAAAGAAATACATCGCTCTAGTGCATGGTTGGATAAAGCAAGACCGCGGGACGATCAGCAGCAGCATCAGCCGCGACCGCGTGCGTCGGACAAAAATGACTACCCAAACCTCCGGCGGGCGCGAAGCCATCACACACTACACCGTGCAACAACGAATCAATTCGGATTATGGAAAATTCACTCTGTTGGAGCTGCGGATCGATACTGGGCGAACCCACCAGATCCGGGTGCATCTGGCCTCGCTGCGACATCCGGTGGTGGGCGACACGCTATACGGCGCACCCCGCGAACTGACTGCCAAAAGCCAGTCTGGTATTTCTCTTCCCAGAAATTTTCTCCACGCGGCGGGGTTGCAGTTGCAGCATCCTCGGAGTGCTGAGGCGCTGTCGTTTGCCCGCCCGCTTCCGCAGGAGTTGCAAAGCTTCTTGCTGCGTCTTGGTTCGGATTAGACGTGGCTGTCCTATTGACCGGCCCTCCCCATGGGACGACAGGGTTGTTCGGAAAACAGAACAAAGATCAACGGGTTTTTGTTCTGGTCAGCGGATGGTGTAATAAAGGTGTCGCTCCACAAAGCGGGGCCCTGCATTAAGCTCTCCCCATCCAGTGTGTAAGGGCTCCGCTTTTGTTGTCCCTATCGATTTGCCCTTCTTGCCGACAGGTCAGCGCTATAATTCAGGTTGTCGGAGGTGACCTTTATGCGGATTTCAGCCCTCCTTGCGATTCTGCTGTGGGGATTGGCTTCGGTTTGTGGGGCCAGCGACTCGGCGTGGCAGGGTTCGTCCCCATCCACGGCCGCCAGTCCTTTGAGCGCAGATTGGTTCAGCCCTTACACGGTTCCCCGTTACGATTTCGTGAAGTTGCCAGCGCCCGATCGCTCGGATTGGGTCTATCGAGGCTTCAACCCGGAGCGCGGCGGAGATGTGTTCTGCTTAAAGATGCACATCTTCGAGGTGAAACGCGAGAGCCCGCATTCGGATGTCACCGTGCCGCAGGCTCAGTGGACCTGCCAGCCCGCGTCGAAATATAGCCTGAAAACCACAGACGAACCGGCCCAGGCTCCTTCGCGTTAGATTCTCGCGTTTGGGCGCCGACGTGGGCGTCGGGTTGTTGTAGCAGGGATTAATCATAAAAAGGCCCAGCGGATCGACGAAGCTCAAAGGAGTAATAAAGGTCGCCGCCGCTTCCTCCCGGATGCTGGCAGGGAAACGCATCTTCAAAATTAAGTGCATGGGCCACCCGCCGGGCAACCGGCCGAATCTTGACTTCATACGCTATTAGCGTATACTTTACTGAGGTACGCTAGTCGCGTAGGATCGAGTTCGATGGAGTTCATTGAAGCGCCCGCATTTACCCATCACTTGGCCAAGTACTTGGACGACGAGCAGTACCGCAAGCTCCAGGACGCCCTAGCCGCCGCGCCGGAATTGGGCGACGTGATTCCGGGTACCGGAGGATTCCGCAAGCTGCGCTGGGCGGATGCTCGCCGCGGCAAAGGCCGTCGGGGCGGGCTGCGGGTCATTTATTACTGGTTTGACGGCCAAAATCAGGTATGGCTGATGACTGTTTATGACAAGAACGAAGCTGCCGACCTGACGCCGGAGCAAACAAAAACGTTGAAGGCGGCGATTGACGCCGAAAAGAAATCGCGGACACGGAGATAAAGACAGAGGCCATGGCAAACAAGCGGAATCTGTTCCACGAGCTGATGGGCGGCGTAGCCGCCATGAAGGCGCATCGAACCGGGAAAATTACGCTGCGGACCTATAAAGTCGAGGCTCGGGCGCTGCCTGAGGTCAAACCCAAAATGATCAAGCAGGTTCGCGCGCTCTTCCACTGTTCCCGCAGCGTGTTTGCCCGCAAACTGTTCACCAACGAACGCACCCTGGAAAAATGGGAACAGGGACGCGCCAAGCCGAACGCCCAAGCCGCCGCCCTACTGTTGCTAGCCGCCCGGTATCCGGACACATTCGAGCGACTGGAGCATTTGGCTGAGTAGCGAAGGCTGCGGGCACAATCGGTCCACAGAGACCCCCGCCCAAGCGAGCTTGGACGGGCCACCCTGAAGAAATCAGTTGACACGTACGGCGCAACCGTACATACTAAGATATAGGATCGAGGTGTTTCTCTCTTCAACCGCTCTTGGCTCGATACATCAAGGGCGCACCGTCAAGCCAAGGCGCAATAACCTCAGCGGCACGGCTGAAGATCGGAACACTTTATGCTTGTCCACTTTCGCCACAAAGGTCTAAGGCATCTCTACGAAGACGGGAACGCTAGGGGCGTACCGTCAGCAATGGTCGACAAACTGCGAAAGTTTTTGTTCGCGCTTGAAACCGCCGAGACGCTGGAGCAGCTTAGCCGCTTTCCCGGCTGGAAGCTGCATCCCCTAAGGGCGCCCGGAAAGGACTATGGAGTCTGACTTTCACGCGGAACTGGCGGTTGGTTTTCCGCTACGACGAGCACATAAACATCGCCAGCGACATTGATCTGATCGACTATCACTGAGAGGCCGAAATGCCCATGAAGAATCCGCCCCATCCGGGGGATTTGATAAGAACCGAAGTCGTCGAAGCGCTTGGCCTCACTGTGTCAAAGGCGGCGGAGATTTTGAAAGTGCGCCGCGCCACGCTCTCTGACCTTCTGCACGGTAAGGCCGCGCTAACGCCGGAAATGGCCCTGCGCATCGAAAAGGCGTTCGGCCCGAACATGGATCAGCTTCTCCGGATGCAGCTCGCGTATGACGTGGCGAAAACGCGAGCGCACGCACGGGGCATCGCGGTAAAGCGATATGCCCCTGCCTGAACCATGTTCTCCTATTGCACTGGCTGTCCCGGAGCCAGCACTCCTTTGCCGGTGATCCACGGATGGATTTCCGGCCTAAGCAGCCCCGCTTTAACCGTCGGATCGTCTTTTACCAACCCAGCGGTCTGCTCCGTCCCCACACGGAAGATGGCGACGCCGCGCAACTCGCCCTGATCGCCAAGTGGAAACGGCCCTGCAATGGCCAGGTAACCCTGAGCGATCATCTCTTTCACAAAGGCTGAATGCTGCTTCAGCACATCCATAAACCCCGGTGCGTCAGGGTTCCATTTGTCCCCGCTCTTCATCAGCACCAGCGAGTACTGCTCCATCCCCTCCGGAGTCGCAGGCGGATGAATGGCGGTCGAGTCGATGAGCCAAGGCCCATGCACCTCGGCGCTCAGACGCCCCGCTTTTACCGCCGGATCGCTATTGGCCCAGTCTTGCACTTGCGCCGCTGAGTCTGCGTGAAACACAAACAGTCCCCGCAAAGCTGTGTCCTCTTCGAACGGTCCCGCGATCACGAGCTTGTGTTCGGCATAAAGTTTCTGGATGTTGGCCATGTGTCCTTCCTGAAGCTTTTCACCCGCTTCTTTACTTAGTTGCGGAGCCTTGGCGGGACGATTGAGCAACACGAAGAAGTACTGGCCAGCCTTGGCATCTCCCGAGGCAGGTGACTGCGCGAAAACCAAGTTCGCAACCGCAAGCAGGCTGAGCAAAACTAGGCGGCAGAGAGCGACTTGTCTCTTATACGAAACACTTTTCATAAGCCCCATTTCGTTTGCAACATATCTTACCTCCGAAACCCGGAGGCCTGTTGAGTTAGACGTTGACTTTGAAGATTTCGCCGATTGGGACACCCCCGCTTCGCGCATACCCACCGAAACGATTTTGGTGGAGCAGCACTTTCCAGCCCTGCAATAAAAACTCCCAATGGATTCAGGCACCCAGGGAATCGACGGCGGGAACGCTCGCGGACGGCTTGCCCAATTTTGCCTGAAAGCATAAAAGAGCGCCGCAAATCCCAAACGAGCAACCCCGTCCAATCCCCGCACAATCCAAAGCCAGACAACTTGCGAGGAAAGTTCTGTGCCAAATCACAAGCAACGCGACGCCACTCTAACAATTCTTTTCGCGCTACTCGCGGCCCTGGCCCCAGCCCAGACGTTCAAGGTAATCCACACGTTCACCGGCGGCGCCGACGGCGGCTACCCATACGCCGGTTTGACAGTCGATCAAAGCGGAAACCTCTACGGCACTGCCAACACCGGCGGACGCGGAACCTGCCCGCCGCAAAATATCGGCTGTGGCACGGTTTTCAAACTGCTGCACTCCAAATCCGGCTGGACTTTTCAGCGTCTCTATGCCTTTCGCGGTAACAACGATGGACAAGGTCCGTATGGCCCGGTAACTCTTAGCCCAGACGGAAACCTGTACGGCACCACAGTCGACGGCGGTGTCAATAACTGTCCCAGCGGATGCGGTCTGGTTTACCAAGTGAAGCCGCCCGCAGCATCCTGCGAAACCGCGTGCGTCTGGACCGAATCCGTTCTATATCGTTTTCAGGGAAGTACCGATGGTTTCTATCCCATCGGCCCAGTCACCCTCGACTCCGCAGGCAATCTCTACGGAACCACAACCCAGGCTAGCGATGGTCCCGGAACCGTTTTCGAGTTAAAGCCATCGGCCGGCAAATGGAGGGAAAGCACTCTCTGGAACTTCACCGGCAACGCCGACGGAGGCAATCCTTACAGCGGAGTAACTCTCGGCAGCTCCGGCAAGATCTTCGGCACCACGCTCGACGGCGGCATGAATAATAGCGGAGCCGTTTTCGAGTTGACCCGGTCGGGCAACGCGTGGACGGAAACCACTGTGCATGATTTTTATGGTTCGACCAACGGAATATTTCCCTTAGCAGCGGTGATTGTGGAGAAGTCGGGCAAACTCATCGGCGCAACTTCAGCAGGCGGCACCAGAGATGGAGGCACAGTCTACAGCCTCACGCCCGCAAAGAGTGGATGGACTTTAAGCACACTCTACGCTCTGCCAGGCCCGGGGGGCGAACCTGGTCCGTGGGCCAAACTTACCATGGATGCAGCCGGCAACCTCTACGGCACAACCCAAGGCTACCCTCCGGCGAAAGATTACGGCACGGTTTTCAAACTCAGCCACACCAGCACCGGATGGAAAGAAACCATTCTGCATAGCTTCACCGGCGGCAGCGACGGCGAAATACCATACAGCACACTGGTATTCGCCCCCAACGGCAAACTCTACGGCACCGCATCAATATCGGATAACGGATCCGGTTTCGGCACGGTATTCGAAATCACCCCATGAGAAGTTGTTGGCCATTTAACCAATCGTGTGGGAACGGGTGGCCCGGCCTTTGAGATTTTTGGTTTCCTTTCTCGAATGCAGGGTGAGTATTGTCCGGGCCACCCGCCCAGCGCCTTAGTTGACGCCCTCAGCTTCAATGCTGGATGAGTCGTTCCTGACCGGAGGCGTCAAGTAGCCAGACATTGCCGGGCGGTCGAAACGTTTCGTTCCGAGGTTGGCGATTTGCACCACTGGCGGAAGTTGCACGTGGACAATTCCGTTCCTAACCGCATACATCACCAACTCAGCGATGGAATGGAGCCTGAGCTTGCGCAGGATATTGCTTCGATGCGTCTCCGCGGTTGAGAGGGACATGTGCAGGATAGCGGCGATGTCCTTCGAAGCTTTGCCCTCGCTAACAAGTTGCACTACCTCGCGCTCCCGGGGTGACAATCTGGTCAGCTTGTCAGGAACTGGACTAACGCGATGCCGCTTGTAACCATCCATAATCATGTCGCACACACGCGGGCTGAAGATGGTCTTTTGCTGTTGCAGTGCCTCCACTGCGGTCATTAGATCGTCAGTTGCCTCGGACTTAAAAACCCAACCGCGAATACCTGCTTCCAGGCACTCTCGAATTAGATCCTCGGAATCCACGGCGGTAAGTACCAAAATCGCCTGGCCCGGGTTATGTTTCAGGACCTGCCGTGCTGCGTCCAGACCATTCAGTTCTGGCATGCAAATATCCACAATAAGAAGATCCGGTTTGAGTTGCCGGCACTTCCGTACCGCATCCCGTCCGTCAGCGGCCTCTCCACAGATTTCCCAACCTGGATGGGATCGAAGAAGCGCGCACAAGCCGAAACGGAATATCGGGTGATCGTCAGCTACTAAAATGCTAAACCTATTCATAGAACCTCCCCCACACTGAGGGCCAAATTTATCAGGACGTTTTAATGATGTCTGAGCAGAATTGCTCAATTTGTCCCCAATTGGGCGATTTGGGCCGTACTTGGACCAAAACGGGAACCGTCGCACTGGAGGTTCTTGGCTGTATTGAGCAATCTTGCTCAGAATGGCTGTCCGTAACCTGTCATCGTGAACCTGTCGAAGATGCGAAAGAGTGCACTCTTTGAATCAGGTTGGGCCTTGGGGAATTTTCCTTCCGTTTCTCAGGAGCACTTGGAATCGCTGATGCATCCTTTTCTTTTCCGCACTCGCGCCTTGCTCGGGTTGATGGTTGAATCACTGCGCAAGCTGTTTGCGAAGAAAGCAGGGTGGTTTCGGATCACAAAGGATGTGCCCCTTCTGCGGCTTGATCACTCCACGAGCCAGGCAATCTTGCTTGGAGTGTGGGAAGTCGTTAAGAGGCACTCAAGTGGAGCGCAAAGATGCAAGGCAATGGTGAGTAGCGAAAATAAACAGAGGAGATAAATATGCTTTGGACAATTTTTGTGGTGCTTTTGATTTTGTGGCTTTTGGGTTTCAGCCTTCACGTAGCCGGCGGCCTGATTCACTTGTTGCTGGTCATCGCGCTAGTGGTTTTAATAATTAACCTGGCGAGCGGCCGTCGTGTGATGTAGAGGCCGTCTGCTGAAAGAATGAGTGAAGATGAATTCTTTTTTTAAGTCCGACGCTTCTACCTGTGCTGGAAAAGAACGCGCAGGCCTCGGCTGGTAATTTCCTTCAGCATGCGCAAACCTGATTGGCCAAAAGTCTGAGGCGGGGCAGCCTTGGCAGCGGCCAGTTCCCGGTCGACATGCGTTTTGATAGAGGGTTGTCCCGTAGTTAGCGTGCACTTCTCTGTTGGCTTGGCCCGGCACCTCGGGCAAGGCACGGACAATATACGCTTCAGCGACAGTTTCTCGGGTTGCACACTGCTATTATCCAACATTAACGATAAGACCGATGGTCAATTTTGCTCGTTTGGACTCCGACTGCGCAAAGCAGAAACCAAAATGGGACTGACCAGGGAGCGCAAGTGAGGGAATCAACTTCGTCGCGTGATGATGTTCGAATTCCGCGATGCGCGGATTTCAAAGCGCGCCACGCGTACCCGCCTTGGTTGGTATGTGCGCCCTCAAATGCAGTGACGCAGCATGCTGATTAATCATCGCCGCTGCTTGCGTGCGGCGGTTGCCATTGGCGTGGTCGAAATCAAGAGTAGTGACGCTATGCTCGCAGAAGGTACATTTGAAGGTGGTGCCGCCGTTCATCGATTTGGTTGTGTAATATCTCACATCTTCATTGTAGTCCTTTAAGCTGTTCGCCATTGGGCAATAGGCGCGCAACCTCAGTGCAGGGAATTCTGTCGCAAGATAAATTAGGCAATTGGTATCGGGCTACGCTGCTTCTGACGTTCGCATGATTTTCATGTAGCTGTCCATCGACTGGGTCAGCTGAGCGTCGACCTCATCCGCGATAGTCATAACGTCTGGTAACACCAGACTGAAATCCAGAGAGTTCAGATTGCTTTGCAAGGTTCCGAAGATGGTAACTTGGAGTATTCGCGATTCGTGCACCAGCATCGCGGGATTGTAGCCCTGCAGATATCGAAGCCTCCCGTGGGCTACGGCTGCTGCGGAAAAGATGGCATCGTTGTGCTGGTCAGCCGCGCGGGGCTTGCTCAGGCGAAGAGCCAGGTCTTCGACCAACTTGGGAAGATGTCCAGTGCGCTCTTCATCCCTGAGCGGCACGAAATTGAGTTCACTGCTCTGTTTCGCCCGCGTCAACCATTCCCTGACGATATCGGAAGTTGACCGCAGCAGGATTGCGCCCACACTCTCCTTCTGCAACCGTTTAACCGGGCTGCGATTGACTACTCTTTCTCGGACCAGTTCACTAAGCCGTCCAATCTCGAATGGCTTCACAACAATTTCGTCCGCCTCGAGAAGGATCGCGGCCATGGCGCTTTGCACGTCGGGGTAGCCGCTGACCAGCATGGTGAGCGCATTGGGTTGCGAATGGCGCATGGCTGAGACCACCGTAAAACCGTCTCCTGGATTGGGCATGTGAAGGTCGGAGATGAGCACGTCGAAGCTCTCATCGGCGATTCGTCTCAGAGCTTCAATCACGCTGGCGGCAGCGACTACCTCAAATCCCTTGCGTTCGAGCCCTTGAGTCATCATGGCGCGTACGGCACCGTCGTCATCCACCAGCAAAATTCTGTGGGCAGCCCGGGGTTCGGTCGAAGTCATTCAGCACCGCCTTCTCCAGAACGAACTGGGGTCAGTTTAGAGGCTGATCTTTTTCAAAGCTGAGCAATTCTGACCAGCAGTCCCATTTTGGGCAACGTATTATGCAATCTGCTCGACTAGGGTGGTTGTGGGATTAGCATCGGAAACGCCAAGGTTAGTGTCGAAAGGGTGACGTTAGACTTTGGTTGGTGTTGGGAGTACCGACGTTCAGACCCTCGCACCTACTCTACTTTTTTCTAACCAACGCGCACATTGACAGGCCGGACCTCTATGGTTCGGCCTTTTTGCACGGCGGGAAATTTTAGCAACCCGGTGCCGATCTGAAGCGAAAGCACGCGCCTCCTGACTTGGTCGCGCAAAAAGAGAAAATATGACAAGCAAAGAATGGAATGTGAAAGAACTGATAGAAGCCCTGAAACAGTTTCCGTCCGACGCAAAGGTGTACTACGAAATGGGGCCGAGCGGTCCGCGGACTATTGGAAAAGCACAATACGTCAAGCCCTGGGGCGAGGACGACACTATGGCAGTGCTACTGGACCGATAAGGTCGTCCGAAAACATCGGTGTATCAGAATCCGTTGTGTGAATGGCCTAGCCAGTCTTAATTCTGGCAGCTTTTTACCAAGCGAGAATAGCGGACTAAATAAAGGATGATCAATCCTATACAGACAGCGAACAGCACACGTGGATAGAGTTGCCGGGTGAAAGTTACGTCTGCGAATGGAACGAAGAAGGGAACACAATATGAAAGTGTTTACGATTTCTTTGCTGGCTCTGTGCCTTATGGGAGTCGGCGCTCATGCCCAAACGGATACTGGGGTAGTGAAAATCAATCTGGGGACGGCGGACAAATTTGCCTTGCTGGGCGGCTCCGGCGTCACTAACGTTAGCGCTCAAACTTACATAATTGGCGATGTCGGCAGTTCTCCGACACCCGCCATAACTGGACTTACTGCAATCTCAGGTGAAGGGTCGTCTGTTCCTCAAGGCGAGCCCGGTGACGGCTCAGGCACAGAAGGATCTTACCGTGGCATACGATGAAGCGGCTGGCACGACTTGTGGCACTGACCTCACGGGCAAGGATCTCGGCGGAATGCGGCTTGGACCGGGAGTCTACTGCTTCTCGTCGTCAGCCGGATTGACCGGTACGCTGACGCTCGATGCTCACGGCAATCCCGATTCCCAGTGGGTTTTCCAGATCGGCAGCACGCTAACAACAGCGACCAATTCCAAAGTGGTGATGGTCCTGGGGCGCGGTCTGCCACAACCACTGTGGGCCAAAGGTTTGAGAGGGTGCAATGTGTACTGGCAGGTTGGCTCCTCAGCTACCATCGGAACCGGGCACATTTTTGTCGGTAAGATACTGGCACTGACCAGCATTACACTCAACGGCGGGACGTTTCGCGGTAAGGGTCTAGCCAGTAATGGCGCGATTACGATGTCTGCGCAGGAGACGGTCGACGGTCCGCCCTGTAACTAGCGATGGCGTCGCGGAAGATCATGTCTAAGCAATGGGCGATGACAGCGAAGGCTGCTCATCGCTTCGCGTCGGCCATTGCTGTCGCGAAGAACAACTAGTCATGCAGAACTACATTGAGCAGTGAGCTGTGAACCTGTAGACCGCCGTTGTAATGGATGAAGCCCAATTTCCTGAATCGGTTCATGAAAAAGCTCACTCGCGAGCGAGTCGTACCAACCATCTCCGCCAGGGTCTCCTGACTTATTTTGGGAATCACGGTCTCCGGCACACCTTCCTTGCCAAAATGAGCGAGCAATAGAAGAACCCGGGCCAGTCTCTTTTCGCTCGAATTAAATAACTGGTCAACCAGATCCTCTTCATAGCGGACATTCCGCGCCAGCAAATAGGCGACGAACAAATCTGAAAATGCATGTTCGCGGTGAAGTGCATTCATCATGGCTTGCTTATCCACTCGCAACAGTTCGCAATCCGTCATCGCCTCGGCAGATCCCATGCGCACAATCTGGCCGGCCAACGCGCCTTCGCCAAAAAAATCGCCTTCCTTCAATATGCCGATGGTCGCTTCCTTCCCTGTCTTCGAGACGACGGTGAGCCTCACTTTGCCGGTCTGGATGTAGAAGACCGCGTCCGCCCCATCTCCTTGAGTGAACACCGCGTTTTTTTTCGCAACCGCCAGGAACTTCCTGCCGCTGCCAATGGTCGCCAAGAAATTGTGGGGGTCGAATTCGCGGGTCTTTGTCGTTCTTGCCGTTGGAGTCATGTTTGGTGCCAACACAACACTAGCGCGGCCAAATTGATTCGCGGAAACTCTTAGCAACTCTTACAGCAACGCATCCATGCATCTCGTTGAACAGTAAGAAACTTACGGTAGCGGTAGGCTTTTCCGCCCGAACAAGACTACGGCTCGCATAGATTTTTAGTTGCAGCATACGATTTTTTGCGCTACGATTTCGCGCATACGGATACGATTCTAAGGAAAGGAGGCTACCCAGATGGCACGCAACGGAAACGGCAGCCACTATGAGACCCTGAATCAGGATGAGGTTCCGCAGGGTCGCAAAGGGAAGCATCGCAAAGCGGTCTCGGACATTCTGGGCGATCTGACAAAGCTGAATCCCCGGCAAGCCATCAAGATCCCGCTCAGCAGTCTAAACGGCGAGAAGATGCAGAATCTGAGGTCAGCTTTGAACCGGGTCACGCGAGAAAAAAATCTCTCGGTGGAAACCTCGAGCGACGAGAAGTATTTGTATGTTTGGAAAGCGGACTCGTCGGGGAAGGCGACGGCAGGCGAGTAGCAGAGTGCGGGCTGGAAAGACGAAACGCTAGTCGTGCAGAACAACATTGAGCAGCGAACTGTGGACCTGCAACCCGCCTTCGATGCCGCCCGCATATTGAATAAAGCCCAGTTTTCGAAACCGGTTCATGAAAAAACTAACACGCGAACGGGTGGTGCCAACCATTTCCGCCAGACTTTCCTGACTAATCTTAGGTACGACGGTCTCAGGCACGCCCTCCTTGCCAAAATGCGCTAGCAGTAACAGGACGCGCGCAAGCCGTTTTTCGCTGGAATTAAATAGCTGGTCGACCAGATCCTCTTCATAGCGAACATTCCGCGCCAGTAAATAGGTGACGAACAAATCTGAAAACGCATGCTCGCGGTGCAGCGCATCCATCATCGCCTTCTTGTCAATTCGCAGAAGTTCGCAATTCGTTAGTGCCGAGGCAGACCCCATCCGCAAAGCCTGGCCAGCCAGTGCGCCTTCGCCGAAGAAATTCCCCTCGCTTAGCATACCGATGGTCGCTTCTCTGCCGGTCTTGGATACGACGGTGAGCTTCACTTTTCCTGACTGAATATAGAAGACTGCGTTGGCCTCATCCCCTTGGGTAAAGATGCCTTGCTTCTTGTCGACAGCCACGCTCTTCCTGCCCTCGCCTATGGTCGCGAGAAAGGTGTTGGGATCGAAGTCGCGCTTCTTCTTGTTAACCGGGACGGTAGAACTCATTGGTTCGATTCTAGCGCAAGAAGCTGCTAATTGGCACAAATAGTGACTGCCATTCCTTGCCTCCCTTTGGTTCAGTTAATGTGAGCGATTTTGCACAGTATTCCCCCAGCGAATGTGCGAACCTCTGAACGCCCTAAGCAATCGGAGCTGGAGTGAAATGCGCTGCGAAGATCTAATGAGCGCGGATCTGGTTAGCGAAATCGTGCTGGCGGGAAGTGTCGCGCTCATGATCGCCGTATTAATACTGATTCTGGTGGCTGCTCTCACCCAACCAGCGGCGCTCGCGTGGAAACAGTGTGGGGAATCGCTCGGAGCGACGTAATAACTTCGTACAAGTCTGGAGAACCTATGACAGCAAATGTTGAAGTCGGCACTATCCTGATGCAAGACCGTCCAGTAATGGCCAAGGGGCTGGGACTGCAAAGCGCGCCCTATTCAGCCAACTGGGGAGTGCTCACGGCGGTCGATGGCTTAGGCATTGGTCGCGCGGTCCAAACCGCAGGATGGAACTTTTTCTTCATGGCTACGGAAGTAAAAGTAATGTTTTTCGGCGCCTTCGGGGCGGAGCGCATCCAGACTGCGCTGCAGCGAATGTTGGTAAAAGTGAAACCGTTGAACTTTAATTGTCTTGAGGTGACGGGCATCGCTGCCAAGCGATTTCTAGGTGTGCCCTACACTGTCATTTCAGCGCACTCGCGCCACATCCAACAGAGTTGTTACCTTGACGGCGACAATGCACGGCGAAAGTCCCAACGCGAGGCCGAGCATGACGGCGTTTGATCAATTGCCGCGCAGACTCTTGTGCCTTTGAATTAGTTCTTCTGTTAAGTATCAAGCCACTTTCACAAACCACCCCAGTTGCTTCTCCGTAACCACCAAACGCCGGTCCCGATGCGGCTCTGTCCGCGGCTGCCCGCTGCTGAGCTCACACTTCTCGCCCACTTTAGCGCCACAAGTTGGGCATCGCACCCCGAGAGCTAGCTTTTTCTTGCCTGTCATGAGGGCATAATGAGACATTCTTCGCCAGGAAGATGGTCAATTGTGATCAGATTCACAGGCCGAAGCCGATTATTTCGATGCAATCGCTGCCGCTCCGAATCTCTAACAGCAATTAGAAACATCAAAGTGAGCAATTTAGACCAGCTATTGCTCTTCGTGTAGCGGATCATAACGCTAGAGACATGTACCTCGTCTCTTTTCAGCTTCTCTGAGCTAAGTCAGCGATCTGAAGTCTTCTCCTCTTAGCTTCGTAACCGCGAAAGGGAAAATTCATGAAAAAGATTACTTCACTTCTGCTGATGAGCTTCATGGGCATGATTGGCACTTACGCGCTGGCAGGCTCGACGCGCGAAGATACAGTTAACCGGCTGCAGAACTCTGTAGATGTGCTTCACGCAATCATGTCGACACCTGACAAAGGTATTCCGGAAGAAGTGTTGAGTAGTGCGAAGTGCATTCTCGTCGTGCCAGACTTAATCAAAGGCGGATTCATTTTTGGTGGCAAGCATGGCCGTGGCGTTGCGTCCTGCCGTACTTCTGAGGGCTGGAGCGCACCTGCATTCGTGTCAGTGGGCGGCGGGAGTTGGGGATTGCAAATCGGAGTCGAAGGTGTAGACCTGGTCATGTTGGTCATGAACGACCAGGGTTTTCAGCACCTCTTGTCGAGCAAGTTTGAACTCACGGGCGAAGGATCGGTGGCAGCGGGTCCGGTAGGACGTCACGCTTCTGCGGGAACCGACTGGAAGATGAATACGGAAATGCTGACTTATTCACGCTCGAAGGGCGTTTTCGCCGGCTTGACTCTCGAAGGAGCTGTCGTCCAGGAAGATAACGATTCTACCCGCGCGATTTATGGCAAGGACGAGGCATTCCGCGCCATCCTTGCGGGCAAAATTTCGACGCCCAAGAGCGGTGAGGCCTTTGTTCATGCGGTTGCCGGAGCAGGGCAGCAAGCACGCATCGCCGAAGCCGGCGATGGCAAGAAGTAATACATTCCATACAAATCTAATCAATTAGAAGATACGGCAGAAATCTGCCAAGGAGACAGGATGAAATTGAAACTGTTATTCGCAACTGGACTGGTATTAAGTTTAAGCGCAATAGCTCAGACCAATACTTCGGCCCTCGAGCCGATGAGCCGCACGCCGACATTCCGCGTAGTCGTCACCAGCCGCACCACGCCGGCGGTGAACTACAGGCATCACAGCGGCGCTACGAAGGTAGATTTCGCGGGCACCGATCTCATGCCTACGGCAGATGGCCAAGCCGAGGTGAACAGCAAGCGGGGAACGATTGAGGTCAAAGCGGAATTCGGCAACTTACAGAGTCCCACGACCTTCGGCAACGAATATCTGACCTACATTTTGTGGGCAATATCACCCGAAGGACGCGCCGTCAATCTGGGCGAAGTGTTAGTGGGAGGGAACAGCCGCAGCAAGCTGAACGTCACTACCGATCTTCAGGCGTTCGCCTTGATCGTGACCGCAGAACCTTATTATGCGGTCCGGCAACCCAGCAACGTGGTGATACTCGAAAATGTTATTCGCAAGGATACTGAGGGAACGGTCGAGACCGTCAATGCGAAGTACGAATTGATGGAACGCGGCGGCTATATCCCCACTGGCTACAAGTTTGACCCGGTAGTCATGAATGCCAAGCTGCCATTGGAATTCTTTGAAGCGCGCAACGCGTTGCGGATCGCTCAGTCTGAAGGAGCGGAACAGTACGCTACTGACACCTATCAAAAAGCCGTCCAGTTAATGAATACAACGGACGGATATGCCACCAGAAAACACGTTCAGACAAAGCCGCTGATTTCTGTTGCCCGGGACACGGTACAAACTGCCGAAGATGCTCGCGCCATCGCAGTGAAGAAGATGGATGACGAACGCCTGGCTAACGAACGCCAAGCCTCGACCGATGCCCAGGCGCAATCGCAAGCCCAGGCAGACGACGCCACCCGGCAGAAAGAAAAAGCTCAATCGGATACGGCTAAAGCCCAGGCTGACGCGGCCAAGGCACAATCTGACATGGCGGCAAATCAGGCAGCATCGGCAGCAGCGGTCACCGCGGCTCAGGCTGATGCTGATCAATCCCGTTTAGCCGCGCAGCAGTCCCAGATGAATGCGCAGCAAGCCGAAACCGATAAAGCCGCCATGCGCGCTCGTTTGTCTGAGCAATTGAATTCCATTCTTCAGACTCGCGACACCGCTCGTGGCCTCATCGTCAGCATGTCTGACGTGTTATTTGACAGCGGACAGTATTCCCTCAAGCCGGGTGCACGCGAGAAGCTGGCGAAAGTTGCCGGTATTCTGCTGGCTTATCCGGGACTCAACATTGAAGTCGGCGGCTATACCGACAATGTTGGCGGAGATGATATGAATCAGAAGCTCTCGGAGAATCGCGCAACCTCGGTACGCGACTATCTGGTGCAACAAGGCGTAACCACGAATTCGGTGAGCGCTAAAGGCTTCGGCAACAGCTCGCCTGTGGCCTCGAACGAAAACTCGTCCGGCCGTCAGCAGAACCGCAGAGTTGAGCTGCTGGTATCCGGCGATGCCATTGGCAATCCGGCTAACGTCACCACAGGAAGCTTGCAGTAAAGCAGGAAATATTCAGCGAGCAGTAATGGAGGTAACACCCATGAAACTAGTAGGAATTATCGGCACCGCAGTCCTCTCTTTAACCTTGGGAGCTACAGCTCCCCTGTATGCGCAGCAGGAAGAACACGGCCAGCAGGACGAACACGCACAACAGGAAGATAAAAAGGTGCAGCAGGATAGACCTGCTCAACAAGAAGAGAAACGCGCCCAGCCAGAGGAGAAAAAGGCGCAGCAGGAAAGGCCGGCGCAGCAAGAAGAGAAGCATGCACAGCAAGAGCAGAAGCCACAGCAGGAAAAGCCTGCCGCGCAGCACGAACAGCAGGCACAGCGCGCGCAAGGCAACCGCGGACGCATTCCTGACGACCGCTACAAGGCCAACTTTGGACGCGAACACACGTTTCGGGTTAACCAAGGCGACTACAATAATCACCGCTTTCAATACGGCGGTTACTGGTTTGGATTCGCCGCCCCTTGGCCGAACAACTGGCTCTACACGCAAAACGTTTTCGTGGTCGAGATCAACGGCGTGTATTACCTTTGCAACCCAGTGTATCCCGGCGTCAATGTTGAACTCATCGTACAACTCTAGCGCCGCGGAGCCCACTCGCTTCTTGGCTCGCGCCGACTGAATCGTAGGAACTTAAGGAGCAAGACATGCTCGGAACTATCTTGATCGTGATTTTGGTCTTGGCCCTCTTTGGCGCTTTGCCACGGTGGCCGCACAGCCGGGAGTGGGGTTATGCCCCAACTGGTGGGGTGGGACTCATCCTTTTCATTGTGGTCATTCTGCTGGTTCTCGGTCGAATTTGATCACGCAGCAATGGACAACATTGCCAGGCGCCACAATTAAACCGGTGGCGTCTGGTTCGTGTCGAATCGAAAATTTGTGGGAATACGGGGAATACGGGGACAGACGGAACTGACCCCAATTGATTCGTTCTGATTCGGGAATTCATTTCTTGAAAATTGCTTCGCCGCGGTCGAACGTCGACCGTCATCTGATACGTTGTCGCTATGGCTCGGCTGCCCCGCGTCGTTGTCGTCGACGTTCCGCATCATGTTACGCAACGCGGCAATGCCCGGCAAGCGATTTTCAGCGGCGACTCCGATCGCCTCGCCTATCTGGAATTGCTGCGCCAGCACTGCGAACTCTACCGCCTTTCTCTACTGGGCTATTGCCTCATGTCCAATCATGTCCATCTGGTCGTCGTTCCACGCACGGTCGAAGCTCTGGCCCAGGCGCTCAAGCAGAGCCACGGACGCTACGCCGCGTATTGGAATGCCCGCCAGTCTTCCAGCGGACACGTGTGGCAGGGACGCTTCTATTCCTGTCCGCTCGACGAAACGCATCTCTGGACCGCGCTGCGCTATGTGGAGTTGAACCCGGTGCGCGCCGGCATCGTGGATACCGCCTCGCAGTGGAGATGGTCAAGCGCCGCCGCGCACTGCGGAGTAATCACGCCCGCCCACTGGCTGGAACTCGAGTCCTGGCAAAAGCGATGGACAGTCGACACCTGGATTTGTTATCTCGCCGATGGAGAGTCGCCGGACGAAGTGACTGCGCTGCGCCAATTTACCCACACGGGTCGCCCTCTGGGAGCGGCCCCCTTTGTCGCACAACTGGAACAAGCTACCCTTCGCTCGCTCGCGCCCCGCAAAAGAGGTCGTCGCCCAAAGCCAGTCGCAGATTCGACGCAACAAACGATTGCCTTTGTCGCATAGCCAGAACTGGAGAATTGGGGTCACTTCCGTCTGTCCCCAAATTCCCCCAAATTCCTGTTCGATAATTATTAGAAAGTCAAGATAACTTTGACTAAATAGCTTATAGCTAATGCATAAAAAATAAATGTTCCACGTGGAACACAAGACAAACTTGCCCCATGTCCACGTGGAAACTTTTTCTTCACTTAGTTTTACGAACCTTCGGGCGCGTGCAGCACGCGGAAAGTGTTGCCGCCGTTCGACCACACTAGCAGCAACGCGTCTTTGCCTTTGGGCACGCTGGCTAATGCCTGCTTAACATCGGACGCGCTTTGCACATCCTTGCGGTTGACTTGCTCGATGACGTCGCCGCGTTGCAGTCCGGCGTTGTCGGCCGCGCTGCCCGGCTGCACCTGTTGGATCACCGCGCCGTGCACGTCGCGAGGGGCCTGCAGTTGCTGGCGAAGATCAGGCGTCATGTCGCTGAGGCCAACGCCCCAGTGCATTTTTCCGTGATCGGTTTCGCCAACTTCGTTGCCGCCTTTGTCGCGGCTGCCCATGGCTTCGAGCGTGACCGGAAGATTTACGTCCTTGCCATCGCGCATCACTGCGAGCTTGATGGTCGTGCCCGGACGCTTCTGTCCAACTTCGACTTGCAGTTCGCCAGCGTCGCTGACTTTTTTGCCGTCGAGTTCGGTGATCACGTCGCCAACTTTGAGTCCGGCTTTGCTCGCGGGTGAATCGGGTTCGACTTGAGTCACGACCGCGCCGTTGGCATCGTTCACGTCAAAGAACTTTGCGTTCTCAGGCGTGACATCGCTGATGCCAATGCCCATGTAGCCGTGCGTGACTTTGCCGTCGCGGATGAGTTCATCCACAGTGGGCTTCACGATCTGCGTGGGAATTGCAAAACCCATTCCGGCGAATTGACCGGACGAAGAGATGAGGAACGTGTTGATGCCAACGACTTCGCCGCGTGCATCGACCAGCGGGCCGCCGGAGTTGCCGGGGTTGATGGCCGCATCGGTCTGAATAAATTCGCCTGGCTTGCGCGCGTTATCCGAAAACGGATTGGGCCGGTTGAGCGCGCTGACGATGCCGCGCGTCACGGTGAAGCGGAAGCCGAATGGATTTCCGAACGCGAGCACGGTCTGTCCGGGATGCAATTCGGTTGAGTCGCCCCAGGGAATGCTGGGCAGGCTGCCGCCGTCGACTTTGATTACGGCGAGATCGGTTAGAGGATCTGCTCCGATCAGTTTGGCTTTCATGATTTTTCGGTTGCTCATGGTGACGCGGATGTCGACTGCGCCATCGATGACGTGGTTGTTGGTGACGATGTAACCATCAGGCGAAATGATTACGCCGCTGCCGATGCCATGCTCGATCTGCGGCTGCTGGCGGCCGTGTGGGCCGAAGCCTTGACCGAAGCCGGGTCCGAAGAACTGCTGCAGGCCGTCGGGTAGTTCTTGCTGCTGTTGATCGTCCGCGTCAGCTTTGCTGTGTGAAGTTACGGCGACGTTGACGATGGCGGGAGTTACTCGCGCGGCCAAAGTTTCCATGGCTTGGTCGAGTGAGAGTAATGTTCCGACGCTGTTTTCGGCGATGGGCCCTGCCGCTGGGGCTGCAGTTGCCGCTCGCGCAGCTGCTGGTTTGGCGGTTTCGTAAGTTACCACGGATGCGAGAGCTGCGATCGCAATTAGCGATACGGCCATGCGTCCGATGGATGTTTTTGTGATCCAGTTTTTCATTTTGTTGCTTCTCCTTGAGTTCATTCATCGGGGGCTAAAGCCCCCTCAATTTGGGTTGGTCTTTTGGCGCGGCTGAAGCCGCGCGCCTTCAAAGCTTCACTTCACACTCAGCTTTCGAATTCGTTTATTTCCTACGCGTTATTTGTGCGCCGTCTCCCAACCTTTCGCATAGAACGCGAAAAGGGTGGGGCGCCCTGTGGGTTGTTTATTGCGTCATCAACTAATTATTTAGTTCCTTGTGCCGAGTTCATACTCGTTTCTCAGATGTTCCTTTCTTTTTTAAATTTGTTTTGCGGGAATTATTGGATTCGGGGCTTGCGTTGCGTGAAGCACGGTTATGCGCCAAACGCTGATTCCATAAATCGGCGCTGCTTTTTCGTATTGCACAGTTTGCATTACCACAAAAAATGCCTGGTTGGTCGGTGCTTCGTCGAATGTCACTAGCACTGTCGGCGTGAAAGTTTCGGGTTGTGATTGATGGAACTCGACCTCCAGCAGGCTTGCAGGCTTTTGCGCCGCAGTCTTGTCGTCACGCGAAATGAAGTGATCGGGATTTTGCCGCGCGAGTAGAGTCTTGCGGGCTGGAGTTGCGTTCTTGCGAATCTTCTTAGGCGATGTCTTCGCGTTCCGACTGTTGGCCGTCACAATGGAATTTTCATGGAAGCTTGCCAGCGTTGCCACTGGTTTATTTTCGAACCGGCGAATATCCGACGCCAGGTTCGTGTGAGCGGGCAACGCTTCGGCGACTGCGGCCCGCGACATGAGATCGTTGGAATTTTGAAATGCGACCAACTCGGGCGCGTGGGAGAACGACAGGACGCTCACTGCGAAAGCTGCTGCTACCGAGTACAAAGCCGGTTTCCAGACGCGGGTTCCGCTGGAATGATTCGCGTCGAGAATCCGCGAGACGCGCAGCGAAGTTTGGCGCATGCGGTTTACTATTGCATGTGCCAGGGCTAAGCCGCGGCGGAGGAAAGTTTTCTCTGCTATCGACACCAGGCATTGGGCGTAGCCGTGCGGGTTTCCGGTCAACGCGAGGACAGCATCATCGCAAGCCATCTCTCGCTCCAGAGCGAGATGGCTCTCAATCCACCATACCGCGGGATGGAAGAATAGAAGCGCTTTCAGGATCTGCTGGGCCAGGTTTGTCCAATCGTCGAAGCGGCGCAGATGGGCTAGTTCATGAATCAAAATCGAATCCAGCTCAGTGCTGGAAAGTTCCTGCAGCGCCCACGACGGAATCACTACCAGCGGCTTAAAAAATCCGATGGCTGTGGGCACTTGCAGGCGGTCGGAGTGACATAACGTCACACGCCTCACGCTTTGAAATTCTTGCAACGTGGATTGCAATAGAGGATCCAGGCTGGCGGGATCGATTGCGGTGCAACTTGCGCGCAACGTCCGCAACTGGATCAGGCCTATGCCTACGCGAAGCAACAACACGCTGGCAATTGCCGCCCAGATAAAGAGGATGTCGAGCGCCCAAGAGCCAGGAACAGTGATCGCTGATCCAGTTGCCGCGTGACTGGAGACCGCGCTGAGCACTGGCAGCGCGGCTATTGCGATCAAAGCAGAGAACCACACGGCAAAGCGAGTGCTGGAATTTCGTCGGCCGGTTACGCGCAGCAGGATCCAGGCAAACACGCCGATGGCAATGCCTTCTAGCATGCCATTCAGCATGCGCTCGGCGGACAGTTGGGCCAGTTGATTCAGTTGCGTCATTTATTACTCAGTCCCGTTTTGTTCCGTGCGGTTGCGTCTGTTCCAGCAACTGGCGAAGACGCTGCAGTTCGTCGGCGTCGACGCCACGGTCTTCTAAAATATTTAGCACCAGCATCTCGTGCGAGTTCTTAAAAAAACGATGCGCCAGATGACTGATCTCCGAGCGCGTGGCTTCAGAGCGCGCCACCAGCGGCCGGTAGACGTGCGCGCGGCCATCCTTTATATGGCGCACGTAACCCTTTTTTTCGAGGATGCGGATGGTGGTCAACACCGAGTTATAGGCCAGTTGCGATTTCTTGGGGAGCGCATCCAGCACCCGCTGAACCGTCGATGGGCCCTGTTGCCATAGCACATCCATAAGCCGGAGTTCAGCTTCCGTTAAAGTTGGTGATTTGGTTGGGGGCAAAAGCCAGTCTCCATTCTTATAATTATTAGACGCGATAGGGGGCTAAAAGGTCAACTAATTATTTAGTTGCATGCGAAAATCGGTTGGTTGCATGGGAAATGACGAAGCTAGGCCATAGCCCTCAAATCCCCTCAATGAGCGGAATGGCGATGTTACAACACCTATCCGACGAAAAACTCGATATCGTACACAGACTTCAGCCTATAATTCATCGCGAGTAGGCCCAAAAAGCGGCAAGATAGAGGAAGCTCACAGCCATGAGCAACTATCATAAAGAAGACCAGTGGCTGCAAGACATCAGGGCTCGCCAGCGCAACATCGTTTTTCCGGACACCGTCCAAAACGAAGCCCGATTCTGGCGCAACTTGGGGAAGCAGCCTTTCAATGCTTCAACCAAGGTCGGATTGGCTCTGATGGCGATCCTTGGGTGGGGGACCGTTGCCGTTGTCTTAGTTGCGGGGTTCCATGAGGGCGTGATTTGGAGGATTGCCCTCGGAATGCTCCTACTTTGGGGGCCTATCTTTGCAGCTATCGCTTGGGCCACTCGTCGCAGTCTCCGGAGTGTTGAGAACGCTCGACGCGATCCCGGAAAACGAAAACACTGACAAGCGAGCAAGGCAATCACGAGTCCAGCGAGGAGTGAAATTACCTGAATGTTGTAACCAGGCCTTAGCACTCAAAACCCCCGGCCCAAGGGTCCATGAGCCGTTATCGGGAGTAACGCCAGTCAAGCCGAAGTTGTGCGCGAATGTTGCTCGACAGCCAGTCTTTAGGGCGTCCGTTGGCTGAACCCGATCTGCACATCTGGAGGTGAAACTAGTTCCCGTCCCACCGCCAGGTATCGCGGAATTCGTGGCCGCTACCAACAAACTGACCACCGAACATCACCGCTTCATGAGTCGCCGGATCGTAAGCCATTCCCAACCCCTCACGCGCCGGCGGAGATTTCTTCGTAGTTAATTGAACCCAATTCGATCCGTCCCAAGACCAGGTTTGGTTTATGTCCTGCCCGAGTCCCTCATCCCATCCGCCGAACACTACCACAGCTTTCAACGTTGGGTCGAACACAATCCCGGCAAACACCAGCGCGCCCACTTGGGTGGTGGGGAACTGCTGCGTCCAGTCCTTGCCGTCCCAGGTATAAGTGTTGTCCGTTCGGATGGTGTCGCCGCTTCCTCCAGTCATGACGACGTTCTTTCTGATGGGATCAAGTACAGCCACTGCCCAACCGCGTCCGATGGGGACAGTCTTAGGATGAAGCTTCTGCCATTCCTGTCCCGTCCAGCGGTATGTCTCGTGAAGGTTCGGCACTCTCTGAGTGGCATTCCAGCCTCCGAACATCATCACGCCTCCGGTCAGGGGATCATGAAATAGCACAGCTCCGGTTGCGTGTGCCGGCATCGTGTTCATCGTTACTTCTGTCCAGGTCGAAGTTGCGCCGTCCCACAGCCATGTGTCTCGAAGAAATGAAGCGTTGGTGTGCCCGCCGTTATAGCCGCCAAACATAACGACCTTCTTCGTCTTCCTGTCGAATAGCATGGCCGCTCCGGTGCGGACCGGCGGTGCCACCGGCGGATGCTCCTTGGTCCACGCAGTTCCGTCGAATGTCCAGGTATCGTTGCGGTAGGTGTTGCCAATGCCGCCAAAAACAACGATCTTTTTGCTGACTGGGTCATACGCCATGGCGTGGCCAAACCGCGCGGTTGGCGAGGTTGCGGGCGAAAGCTTGGTCCAATTCGCCGGAGCTGGATCTGACGCATACGACAGAACGGGCAACAGCACCGCAAGCGTGATGGTGACGGCTAGTTTCAGTAGGTTTTTGCTGAGATAATCGCGAGCGTACATGAATTCTATTTCCTTCCTGGGAGATTTCAAAACCGCCAGCGCACAGTAGCTAGCGTCTTTGACGCACCGCGTAGACATAAGAAAGCAAGGCAGTCCCAATATAGGGCTTCCCTGAAGAGCGGTTCATTGTCCGGCCCCTAGGACCAGAATGTCAAATTCTCAACTGACGAAAACAGGCGATTACACGTTTTGACCGTGGTCACTGAGTGTAACGGCGAGGTTACGCCAACAGCCCTCACGTGAACCGGAAAGCATTGTGCTGGCGTAACCTAGACCACTGAAATGCCGAAAGCATACGATGGAGTGCGTATGTTTCGGCTCCATCTCTTCCTAGCGGCGGTCCTTCTCTTGGCTGTTGGAACATGCTGTAAGCGTTCGGAGCCTTCCACACCTCTTGTAATCCATGTGTGGCGTGACGCTTCGGCTCCTTTCGCTAAGAAACTGAGGCAGTCCGACCTGCAATTTGCTCTCACAAAGCCGCATCTGGTTAGCGGCAAGGGATTGATGGTCGCGACCAACGAAGGGAACTCGTTTGCGATGCTCCTTAAACGGTTCAGCGATAGCGCCCCGGAGATGCTGATTCTTGATTCCAAGACGGACGTGCCAGAAGAGCCTGCCATCCACAACCAACTGGGAAACGCTGAACTGGTGTGTGGTCATCACCCTGCGTTCATACCGACTTCTGTTTCGGGCGAACTGCGCCAAGCGTCTGAGATGTATTTGCGGTTTCTAGTTTCTCATTGCGACCCGGCACCAGCAGCTCGCTCTGCCGAGCCGAATGCACGATAGGTGGCGCAAACAGGCGATTACACGTTTTGAGAATTGGGGCTGTGGCAAATGAGTGTAACGGCGATGTTACGTCAATAATGGGTTTCGTGGAAATTTAGTTGCCTTCCTGTGTGGCGACGACGGACTCCTTGCGTCTCCAGATCGTCAGTCCGGGTGCTCCCATCGCCAGCGCTCCCAGCGTGGCAGGTTCGGTAGTCGGCATGATGACCGTTGCGTCCGACTCTTCGATGCTGGTGTCATCCGGCCCTTTCGTCCTGCCAGCGATGATCTCCTTGCCGGTGATGGTCTCGTAGGCGTAGCCCGTTACCGTAGCCGTGATGCGCGCCTCTACCCGATCAACGTGGACATTCAAGCGCGCCCAGCCGTAATGGGTCTTCCCTTTGATTCTGAACTTCAGCCCAAGATAGCGTTCCTTAACGTTTAGCCATGACCCACCACTCCCACAGCCGGTATCGGTGCAGAAGACGTCTGCCATAATTACCCCGTGAGAACCAGCAGAGTTCATGAAAGTCTGTCGCCCGTTAATGGGTGCGCCTTTCTCCAGCGCATCAGCCCAATCGCGGATTCCTTCAACACCGTTGCCGTATGGCGTCTTTGCAAGTAAGAAGTTGTGTCGACTTGCCGACGAATCCTGAATCACGAAATCGACGGTGCCATCGTGGTTGAGGTCGAGGGGATGCGCTTCGTTGGTACCGATAACGTGGTAAGTCTTGGTGTAGATGATCTTGGCTTCGGAAGGCTGGGCCAAGGCCAACAAACCCACTCCGCCTGCGGTAGCCGCGAGTGCATAAGCATTGAGTTGGCGATGAACTGACTTGGAGAGATTAGCTGTCTTGCGGGGCCCGGAGGAACGTTTCATAAGGCCTCCTTGTAAAGTGGTTCATTATCCGTCCCCTAGGATCAAAGAGTCAACGCTGCGATTCTCAAGTGACGAAATCAGGCCATTACACGTTTTGAGAATCGGCTGGGCAGGTCAATGAGTGTAACGGCGATGTGGCAACAGAATCCAGTTCGCGGGACTGCAAGTGGTCACCAAATGGGCTGGCGTCGTAGAATTCGAGCGTGGCCCAACGCTCTTCCTCCAACGAAGGACTCGTCAAGCTACTATTCGACGTTCCTGAAAAAGATGGCTCAGTTCTGAAGACGGAGAGCCTGTGGGCTGAACCAGTTGGCGAAGACCGCTACCTTCTGCGCAATGTTCCTTTCCTAGTGTTCGGATTCAGCGAACAGGATGTTATAACGGCAAGAGATGACAAAGGGACACTAGCAGTTACCGGAGTTGCTATGCGTGGCGGTCACTCGACGTACCGCCTAGTTTTGCCAGAAGATACTACCGAAACAAAGTTCTTGAAAGACTGGGTTCGGCTGGGGGGAACTCGGCTGCACTTACGAACGCGCCACTCGGCGTTTCGTTGCCATTGATGTCCCACCCCATGTCGACATCTATGCGGTATACCAAGCTCTTGAAGAGGGAGAGAGGGCGTGTTTATGGGAATTCGAGGAGGGACACTGCGGACACTTGGAGCCCAAGCCGCATTCGCAGGGACCAGTCAACTGATGTAATCAGGCCATTACACCCATTGAGAATTGCCGATCCTTCAGATCTTGTCCGGAAAATGGACAACCAGCAAGTATGTTCGGTCCCGTGCTGGGTACGCCGCTTATTGCACCGCGCCCACTGAGTCCTCGCGACGCCATATTGATAGTCCCGGAGCTCCCAGTGCCAATGCGCCCAGCGTGGCGAGCTGCGGTGTGTCGTCCATAGGACTCGTGAGCGCTGCATCCGGTTGTTCGACAGTGTTGTCGTCCGTATCCTTCGTCGCACCTGCAATGATCGGCTTGCCGGGTATGGTTTCGTATGCGTAGCCAGTCATTATCAATGGATGGGAAAGCTTACCTGGATAGACAGAGCATCGCGCCCACCCATAATGGAGTTGGCCTCGACTCGCGAACTCTATTCCGAGATATCGGTTTGTTAGTCCCTTCTTACCCTTGCCCCCTGCTATCCACAAGCCACTCCATATCGATGAGAAACAATAGCGATTCATGCTCACCATTCGTGGGAAACGAGTGGAATCGATGAAGTTCCTCGACCCGCCTATTCTCTTGCCAGCATGTATAGGAAGTGCGCCAAAGCCTCTATCGCTAGCAGCGACGCCGTTATGCGTGTACGGTCCGAGCGCCATCACAAAGCAGCCGCCCTCGTGGCTGCTCATAGCCAGGCAGAAGTCCGGTTTTCCGTCATTGTTTATGTCCACGCAATCACGGTCGCCTACCTTCACCACTAGATGCGCAGGCGTGTAAACAATCTTGGCGTTTGCTGGCTGCGCTAACGCAAGCGCTCCAACTCCGGCTGCGCTCGCAGCCAGTGCGTACATATTGAGCTCTCGGTGAACTGAATCGGAAATCGTCTTGCAGGACCGGGGAGAGCGGGTCATAAATCCTCCTCCGAATGGCGGTCCATTATCCGTCTGCTCGGATTGGGAGTCAACGCTGCGATCTCAACCGACGCAAACAGGCGATTACACGTTTTGAGAATTGATGGACAGGGTCGATGAGTGTAACAGGGATTTTTCGCCGGCTATCCGGTGGACACCGACGCCGGTGACCGTTAGAACCCTCCAACATCGTGATAAACATATCCTTTGGAGGAAAGTACTTGTGACCGGACGTCAGGCTGCAATTCTGGGTGGCGCGGTGGGCCTTACGGTCTCCGCTGTCATACTGGCGCTCGTTTGGTCGGGTGTGTCAGGAGTTCTATTTGTCGGCAGCGTCGATCTAGCGTCCGTTTTCTGGCCCTCGTTTTTCCTGCTCACAACAGGCTGGCACTCAAGCGTGCCCGGTGCGGTGATCATTCTTTGCGCCCTTGCCATCAACTGCCTGATCTATGCTCTTCTCGCCTTGGCGCTGTGGGCCGCAGCCCGCAATATTTTCGCTCGATGGTCGCGTAGCGGAGCGTAGTTGGTGTTACTGCGATATATCGCCATTTGACGACGTGCGAGATGTGATAGGTAAGTTCCGGAATGTTCGTTCTGAGTCACCGAAATGCTCACGTCAAAGTCATTTTGGAGACAACCGAGCATTATCTCTTGCCATCGAAGTCATCGATAGACCACCTTCCAGCAGGAGCTTATCCCCATGTTTAAACTCTTCCCAATCCTTTGCCTCGGCGCAACCTTGAGCGCAGCCTTTGCTTCTGCGCAAGTTTCACCGTCGACCGATTCACAATCCAATCTTTCGGGCAGCGGCCCAGTGGCTTACGTTTATGTGGCCAGCTATCCCGGAAACAATGAACCGAACGTTATCGTCGGATATTCCGCGAGCTCGAAGGGTGCGCTCACGCCCCTCCCTGGCTCGCCCTTCCACCAGAACGTCAGTTCCATGGCGGTGAATGGAAAATACCTCATGGCTCTTAACAATTCGAACGCTCCCAATATTGACACTTTGAAGATCGGATCGAACGGCGCATTGACCTATGTAACTTCAACCCCGTGTGTTCAGAAGGGTGACTCGTGCCTGTACGTACGAAATTTGTTCTTTGACCATACCGGCAGCGATCTTTACGTGATGGAGTCCGACGGATCGAATGACAACACGGAGTCTTTCGCCGTGAATGAATCTTCGGGAGCCCTCAACTATCTGGGTTACACCGTCACCGGTGCGTTTCCAGGAGACTTCACGCCCACATTTTTTATCGGCGATAACGTCTATGCATATTCGGCCGATCAGTCTGGCTGTATGTACCCCGGTATTTACGGATTTCAGCGCGACAGCAGCGGACTTCTAAACTCCATCAACACTCAATTCAATTGGCCGACGCCTCCCCCGGGAGTAAGCATCTATTATCCGGACCTCACGGTAGCCGATCCCAACAACCATCTTGCGTTTCTCGAGCAGCCCACTAACGCGCCCGAATGTGCCGCTGGGCCTTTGCAGATCGCCGTTTACACTGTCCGCGCGAACGGCAACATCCATACGAACAGCACCTATAAGGATATGCCCGCGACCTTGATTAAAGGCCCTTATGACATGAAGATGTCGCCTTCGGGCAAACTGCTCGCTGTGGCTGGTCAAGAGGGTCTACAGGTCTTCCACTTCAATGGTGGAAATCCCGTCACCCGTTACACGGGGCTGCTTACCAAAGAACCGATCAGCCAGATGTTCTGGGATAACGACAATCACCTCTATGCCATCAGCAGCACAGAGTTACTCGTCTTCACGATCACTCCTACCACGCACCAGAAGGCGCAAGGATCGCCGTACGCCATTCCCGGCGCGCAAGACATCATCGTTCAGCCTTTGAAATAGATTTCTTGTTGAACGGAACGAAGGGGCTTCCACAAGGAGCCTCTTTCGCCAAACTCGCCGTGAAATGGAAGGCATTCATGCAAGTTTGCCCTTCCGTTTTGGTCAATACGTGTAACGGCGTCCAATTCGTATGCTAACTGCTGAAGTGCATCAAAAGCTTTCATTGAGTAGGTTGGCGTACCCTGATGCTGACGACGATCCTCCCGGTAAAGCTTCTCGCCAAGGATAAAAGCCGTCGCCAGTCGCGCATGTGCTATCTGCTGCTGTCCCATAAGATCGTGGGCCTTGACGAGCGCGGTCATAATCCCAACATTAATTGTGTCATCCATTGCGTAAAGCAACACAACAGAACTGGCGGGGAAGCGAACGCAGGATCATCGGTTTTCGAGTTATTGCGGGGCGCACATCGGGGCGATCGTTTGCGATTCGACACTGGACATCCAGCTTCAGGCTGCAGTTCGATCTGAGCAATCTTTCGCACTGTTGATTGCATACGATGAGGAGTGAGTGCATGCTCGGAGCAGTCGGTGAATTCCCATCCTGCAACGCAGCCAGTGCGCGACGATGGTGTCCGCCATTACCTGGGAGGTTAGTTGCTCGGGCGTGAGCCGCTGCCAGGGCTTTTCGTTTTCGGCTCTCAGAGTACGGGTCTCCACACCGTCTCTTTCGATCCGGTAGTCAACCACGGGAGAACCATCACCCAAATCAATACGAAGGTTGTTGCATGCCATGATGCACCTTTCGGGCGACTGCATCCTGACACATTATGAGCTGCTGGCCGTCTAACGTTCGATACCGGACATACTGTAGTCGTGAAAGTGAGAAGCCGTAATCTTAAGCCTTGGCACAAGTTGAAGATGCACGATCATCCCGACACCCACTGAGAATCACCCAAGTAGCCGGGTAATGAGCGCAATGGCTATGTTGCAACAGTTACCGAATAACCGATCGGTCAAAATCGAACACCTCAGCCGGTGAGGAGGAGACTCGATCTTTCAACGGTGCGATGCTGTTGTGACCAAGAACATTTTTAAAGTCAAGTCGGGATGCTTCGGGAGCCACCGTGCGGTTCATAGGAGCCTTCATCTCATTCTGCCGACCGCAGAAAAAAAAGGGTAACTGGCAATTCTGACAATTAAAGACATCAAGGAGTTGCTCGCTTACTTTGAC
>CAVQTI010000005.1:0-5376 GCA_963716405.1 uncultured Acidobacteriota bacterium
CTCTGAATTATATCACGCGGCAGGGATTTTCGGGAGTGGTTTAAGGTTACTGTTTCAGGTCCGCGCTGGACTTTCGATGGAAATAAGAAGCCCTCGAATCAGCGTTACCTCGAATGGGCTGATCCGGCGAATTTCATGGCGTAGGAAAAAACACCCCGAATACAATCCTGTTTGTATCCATGAAAGCCAAGAACAGTTATCGGCGTCATCTTTGCGCGTTAGGCATGGTCGTCATTGCTGCGGCAGGCGGTCCTTCACAGTCACTTCCGCCCTCTGGTTCAGTTGTCGCCAATGACGTCAGCCGCCTCAATCCGATTTCTGTTCGGCAGGTGTACGAAATTCACGACGTTGAACAGATCCGCGAGGCATTGCGGGCCGCGGCCAAGTTGCACATCAAAGTTTCCATCGCGGGCAAACGGCACAGCCAGGGAGGACAAACCGCGTATCCTCAGGGCGTCGTCTTGGACATGACGGCCTTCAACCGCATATTGCGGCTCGATCAACAACACAAGATCCTTACGGTACAGAGCGGCGCGACCTGGGAGCAGATTCAGGACTATATAAATCCATACGGCCTAGCTGTCGAGGTTCAACAGGCGTCCAACATTTTTACAGTGGGAGGGTCCTTAAGCGTGAATGCCCACGGACGCGATCCTAATTATGGCCCTGTCATTCAGACCGTGCGGGGCTTCCGTCTCATGAAAGCTGACGGTTCGGTGGTCAACGTAAGTCGGAACGACAATGGGGAATTGTTTCCCCTGGTGATCGGCGGATACGGTTTGTTTGGCGTGATACTTGATGTGGACTTGCAATTGACCGACGACGATGTTTACGAGAAGCACGAGCAAGGCATGTCCTACACCGAATATCCCCGATATTTCCTCAAGAGTGTAAAAGGTAATCCGGAAGTGGGTCTGGAATATGCGTGGCCCTCAATTCGCAAGAAAGACTTTTTGCAGCACTTCGCGGTATACACATTCACGAAAACTAAGAAGCGCCCAACCGGGATTCTTAATTTGCAGCAGGAAGGCGAGATCGAATTCAATCGTACGGCCCTTGCCATGTCGCGTCACTCGGAGCTAGGCAAGGATATGCGGTGGTTTCTGCAAGAGAGCGTCGCAGATCTGGTGACCACCCATACGATTTCGCGAAATAATGCGATGCGCCCGCCTGTCAAGTTTTTGGCATATGACGCGCCGTCGGATACTGATATTTTGCAAGAGTACTTCGTGCCTGTCGGTAATCTAGTCAGCGCTATCGATGATTTCCGCAAGGTCCTGCTCGAGGAAAAAGTCAATCTCTTGAGTGCCACGATTCGTTATGTGCCGAGGGATTCGGAGAGCTTTTTGTCTTATGCACGGGAAGATTGTTTTGCGCTGGTGCTATACATCAACCAGCCTTTATCGGCTCAGGGTAAGAGCCATGCGGAGCAATGGACTCGTAAACTTGTGGACGCTGCTTTGCACAATCGAGGTTCGTACTATCTGCCCTACCAGCAGTATCCCAGCCGGGAACAGATCAGGCTTGCCTATCCGATGCTGGATGACTTTGTAGCCAAGAAGAAGATGCTCGATCCCGAAGGTATTTTCAGCAGCAGCTTCTACGAGCGCTATTTCGCTGCCAAGAACTGAGTCGGCGGTAGTCCTCAACATTAGCGTCCCCAACCTAACGTCGAAAAGCACGACGTGCCTGGAGAAATATGGGCAGGCTTCTACTCCGGCAAATTTTGCGGAGGCTTTCGGTCGGCGCGACGCTCCATAAATTCTCTGGCGCCGGACAGTTTGCCAGCCGCCACCATTCTCAGGTGATCAATCTGCTGACGGATAAGAATGCGGAGTTCCGAGAGAATCAGCCACGCGTCATCATTCTTCGCGGCGACCGCAAGTGAACAGAGATGCCGGATTTTGTCTTCCAGGCGTCGATAGTACACGGGAGAGTCGCGCCCAAGGGCGTCTCCCGACCGTAGCAAGATATTCGTAAAGAAAACATAAAGATTCGGTGAAATTTGGGGTATTGCTGCTCAAGAAATACCCAAAATCAACTGCGGTGGCCAGGAATGTCCGCCCCGCACCAGCAAAAAACTTTACCTGGTTTTACCGACTCTTTACCCGCAGCAAGTCTCCTGTGTGTTTGCATAGAAGAATCTGTTTCAGGAGGCTAATTTGATCAAACGACTTTTCCCCATTGTTCTTGCCTGTCTGCTGGCCGCGCCACTTCTGCTGGCGCAAGACGCGCAATCGAATCAATCGCAATCTACCAATATCGGCGGAGCGTGGCAGCTTACATGGCAAGGCCGCGACGGCTCGCAGCAAGCCGCGATTCAGATCCAGCAGGATGGTTCCAAGTTGAGCGGAACGTTTCAGGGCCCGCGCGGCTCGTCTCCGCTAACCGGCAGCGTGGACGGAAACAACATCGCGTTTAACGTGCAAATGCAAGGACGCCGCGGCGCCATGACGCTGGCTTTTACCGGCACCATCGATGGCAACAAAATGAACGGCACGCTGCAGCCTCAGGGTGGACGTGAAGGACACGGCGGCGGAAGCCACTCCTGGAGCGCAGTTCGCCAGCAGGGCAGTTCGGGCCGGAGCGAGCCGGCACAGCATCAGGATGAAGACGACGAAAACGGTCTTTAATGGCGTGTGTGTCGGGCAATTCTGACGCCTCTGGTTGCTCGAGACCGCGTCCTTGATGAGACGGAGGATTTGAGGAGAGTGATCCTTTGTCGACCGGGTGCCCCGCTCCTTGCAGTTCTATCGCAAGGGGCGGGCGCCAGTGTAACGCTGCCTCCCATTTTTCGCGCCACCGCCCGATCCATTTTCGCCTTGACACCGTCCCTCCTGGAAGATATTATGTATCAACGTAAGCTTAGCTCATTGACAACTCATAATTTCAACTCCGAAGCTGTCGGAGCACATTCCAGGAATATTCCACCTAAGTCCTTATTCCGAAATATTTTGCCTGCAACTCCTTATTCCTCAAAGATTTTGACCGCAGTCTCGCCCTAACCCCATGATTCCAAAAGATCAGGGGGGGTAGGAGCAGAAATCCGGCGGTGAGGGGTCCGCATGTCGAACACTGCTCCAACGCTAATCCCATAAGTGCCTAGGTTCGCCGCGAACCGATAATTCAAAAATTGAAACAATGGAAGAACTCGTCGTAAATCAAACTCTAACAGCGCTCTGCTTCCGCTAAGCCGCATTCCCATTTTGGTCTTGCCGCTCGAATTTTTCATCCGCGAGCATTGTCTTTCGCTCTACCCAGACCTAGAATCCGCTTTGTTAATGAAGCAACGAAGCGCTCTCCCCCATCGCATGAAACAAAAATCCGCGCCCTGCGGCGCGTCAGATATGGAGGCAAATTTATGGCGACATCAGCACGACCCACCCCGACTCCTATTCAACCTAATCTTACTCACAACGTCGAAAACGTACTCGCATTCCGTACCCAGGTAGGCGCAGTCACAATCCCCGGAGGACAAACCAAATTGCTCGGCGTCGTCGACGTCAGCCTGTACGACCGTATCCGCTTGGTGACCGATGAGCGCATCGATTCCACGTCCAATATCGTATTGCGGCTGACTTTCACCGAAGGGGAGGAGTTAGTGGCGCAACTGGATACGATCTTGTTGACGCCGCATTCCCAAGTGACCCGGGTGTACGACGTACCTGGCACTCAACTCAGCATTTATGCCGATAGTGTCGGCAACACTGGCACCCAAGGCTCCCTGGACGTGCTTATTTACGGCCAGTACTAGATTGTTCTCGCAGCCGCCGACAATTTGAACTGTGTCCGGGCTAGAAGCGCACTTTCGTTGAATTGAAAAGTGCGCTTTTTCCTTTCGTACATGTACTTGTGCGGGTCACCGCCGTAATCTGGCGTCCCCTTCTGGTAACGCTACACTTGCAGGAGGATGGGATTTTCCCGCACACAAATCGCCATTGCCGTGGGCGCGGGCGTGCTCGTGCTGCTGATTTTCTTCGGCTACCTGATTTGGCTCAACGGTCAAGGTCCGGTGCTTTCCCGATCCGACGAGCGCGATCCTCTTTCGGGCACCCCGACTTCGATATCTCTAAATCCTCTACGCGACCGCACCACCGAACGCGTAGCCACGAAATATCTCGATGCCTTGCGCGACGGACACTGCCAGGAACAGCTGGCCGCATGGGAAAAGGATTACCGCAAAAAATATGCCGCTTTTATCTGCGCCTCTGAAGCCCAGCATCCACTGATCTCGTGGAATGTAGTCGATTGGGAAGACGCGCCACCGCTCCGCATCCTTCACTATCGAGGCAAGCGCCGCAACAGCCCGGGCCAGTCCGGAACCTACAAAGAACTTTTCTCAGTGACCCTCGAAGATCAAGATGGCGAGTGGGTCGTCACAAAATACGACGCCATGTATTGAGTCGTAAGAGCCCATCCCTGACCTTTCACTCCTGCCCTGTCGGGCAGGATCGCTACTGACGGACAAGAGGTGGGAAGAGGCTTTGAGTGTAATGGCCTGATTTCGTCACTTGAGAATCGCAGCGTTGACTCTTTGATCCTAGGGGACGGATAATGAACCACTTTACAAGGAGGCCTTATGAAACGTTCCTCCGGGCCCCGCAAGACAGCTAATCTCTCCAAGTAAGTTCATCGCCAACTCAATGCTTATGCACTCGCGGCTACCGCAGGCGGAGTGGGTTTGTTGGCCTTGGCCCAGCCGTCCGAAGCCAAGATCATCTACACCAAGACTTACCACGTTATCGGTACCAACGACGCCTATCCCCTCGACCTCAACCACGATGGCACCGTCGATTTCGTGATTCAGGATTCGTCGGCAAGTCGACACAACTTCTTACTTGCAAAGACGCCATACGGCGACGGTGTTGAAGGAATCCGCGATTGGGCTGATGCGCTGGAGAAAGGCGCACCCATTAACGGGCGACAGACTTTCATGAACTCTGCTGGTTCTCACGGGGTAATTATGGCAGACGTCTTCTGCACCGATACCGGCTGTGGGAGTGGTGGGTCATGGCTAAACGTTGAGGAACGCTATCTTGGGCTGAAGTTCAGAATCAAAGGGAAGACCCATTACGGCTGGGCGCGCTTGAATGTCCACGTTGATCGGGTAGAGGCGCGCATCACGGCTACGGTAACGGGCTACGCCTACGAGACCATCACCGGCAAGGAGATCATCGCTGGCAGGACGAAAGGGCCGGATGACACCAGCATCGAAGAGTCGGACGCAACGGTCATCATGCCGACTACCGAACCTGCCACGCTGGGAGCGCTCGCGATCGGAGCACCCGGACTGACGATCTGGAGACGCAAGGAGTCCGTCGTCGCCACACAGGAAGGCGACTAAATTTCCACGAAACCCATTATTGACGTAACATC
>CAVQTI010000006.1:0-868927 GCA_963716405.1 uncultured Acidobacteriota bacterium
CCATCATTCCAAACAACTTAGCGGCGTCCTCGGTTGATCGTCTGGTCCGCTCTCAGTCCGCTGCCGCGACACGCTTTCTAACCGGTTCTTGGTCTCACATGATAGTGAAGGACTTAGTTGAGGCTGCGTTTTCGCTTGGTCCGCTCTCAGTCCGCTTTTGACCGTTAAGGGGCGACTAAATTCGCCGAAGGCGCCGTACACCCCGTAATATACGCACAAGACCTTGTGACTCCGATCACTGCGACTGGTCAAATAACAAGAGATGCTCAATTCTGAGCAAAAGCAGTAGACTTATGAGAGTGAACAAAGCAGGCACGCTAACG
Organism: uncultured Acidobacteriota bacterium; assembly: GCA_963716405.1. Taxonomy (GTDB): domain Bacteria; phylum Acidobacteriota; class Terriglobia; order Terriglobales; family Acidobacteriaceae; genus JABDBE01. The sequence continues at coordinate 324 of CAVQTI010000006.1, forward strand.
ATGACCGCCATCGCGGTCCTTTGGGCCGTGACCCCGGCCATCGCCTGTCTTGTGCCTATGCACCAGATGACGCCAGCGGAGCATGAGTGCTGCCGCAAAATGGCGCAGCAATGCGGTTCATCGGTAATGCCCTCAAGCCACTCCTGCTGCCAGGGACACCAACGGGACACTGCCGTTAGCCCCGTACCGACTTATCCTCCAAACCGTCCTTTCGCCCTGGCGATTGTTCCCCCAAGTTCCATTGTCCATGTTGACTCCGCATTAACTTCGCCCATTTCGCCAGCACTGGAAGCCCCGCCTCCGGAATCGTCTCCCGGCTGTAGATCCGTTTTGCGAATCTAAAACTTTTTCGTTACTCCGATTTGGCTGTCGTCTGTCCGTGCGCATTTGTGCGTGCGGCGCTGACGCGCGGCTGTGCTCCTGTCCCTGAAACCCAAACGGAGGAGTAATGAAGGCCATACGTGTCGTTCTTAGCCTGTCCCTTTTTCTGGGATCGGCGATTCTCTCGCGTGCGCAATCGCCAGACGATGGCAATGACAAGCTGTCTGTTGTCGCGAGCTTGCTTCCGCAGCATCACCATTCGGATCGGTCTGGTCCCACGTTTACTTTGGACGAGATTGAACGAATGGCTCAGGCCGCGAATCCAGAAATCCGGGTGGCGGTCAGAAAAGTTGCTGTGGCTGAAGCGCACGTGCCCTCGGCCGGCGCGTTGGACGATCCGTCACTCATGTACCGAGGTTGGCAGGTTCCTCTGCGTCAGCCTTGGAACTACAACGCCGCCCAAAACATGTTCATGATCGGCCAGACACTGCCATGGCCAGGCAAGCGCGGTCTTCGGACCAACGTCGCTGAAGCTGAGGTCGCCGAAGCGAAAGCTGCACTAGACGTGACCAAGCTCGATGTCCGCATTCGAGCGCGAAAAGCCTTTTATGACCTGTTGCGGGCGGAGGATGGATTGCGGATTCACGACCAGCACGTCGATATCGCACACCAAGGAGTAGAGGCAGCGAAGATCAAGTACGCAGTTGGGAAAGTGCCTCAACAGGACATTCTCAAGGCGGAGGTCTCGCTGACCCGGCTGGCTGAGCACTTGATTCATTTCGAGCAGGATGCCGACTTAGCACGCGCGCGCCTGAATACTCTGCTTGGACGAGATCCGAGCGCAGCCATCGATGTTCGTGGGGAGCACGCAATCTCCGCCCGACTGCCGTCAATCGAGATTCTCGAAAAGACGGCCCTTCAATCCAGACCTGATCTTCTCCAGATGCAGGCTGCCGCAGACAAGAGTCGCAGGGAAGAAACTCTTGCCAAGAAGGCGTATAAGCCGGACTTCACTGTGGCAGCGGGCTACATGCTGATGCCGCGCGGGTCTGAGTTTCGGAACAACTACATGGTGGAAGGATCAATCAACTTGCCCTGGTTGAATCGGCGTAAACACGATGCCGAGATTGCTGAATCTTCAGCAAAAGTCACAGAACAGGATGCGGAATTTGACGCCATGCGCAACAGCGCGTTCGGCCAAATTCAAGAGGCACTCGTCGAAGCGCGCGCGGCGCAAAAGCTAGCGATCGTCTACCAGCAATCTTTGCGTCCCCAGGCCGAAGCTACCTTGCATTCGACTGTGATCGCGTACGAGAACAATCGCACTGAGTTCCTGGACCTACTCGACAGCCAAATGACGGTCATCGATCTGGATCTGGCCTACGTTCAAGCCGTCGCCGACTTTGAGGCGCGTCTGGCTGATCTCGAACTCGTAGTAGGCGCGCCGATTGACCAAATAGAGAAATCTTCGTCGGAGGTGACGCAATGAGTGAACAAAATTATCGACGTGTTCTTGGCATGGTCGTTGCCATTTGCATTCTGCTGGCTGTGGCCCTTGGATATGTTCTTTTCCGCGATCACAGAACTGCTGCAACCGACGAAAACGATCCGGTCATCGCCAGAGGACCGGCCAAAGGGCCAGACGCGACGGCGCACCCAATGACGATGAAAGATGACGCGCAAGCGGACTCGGTGCCCACTCTCACGCCGGTACAGCTGTCGCCCCAGCGCCTCCAAGCAATCGGCGTAAAAACGGCAGCGGTCGAGATGCAGGTGCTGAATGATGAATTGCGGGTGCCGGGCAACGTAGACGTGAATGAGCAACAGCTTTCTTATGTCCAAACTCGATTTCCGGGATGGATTCAGAAGGTATTTGCCAACGCAACCTACCAGTACGTCCGTAAGGGGCAGGCGCTCTTCACCATCTACAGCCCTGATCTCGTCAGTACGGAGCAGGAGTATCTGCTCGCCAAGCAGAACCAGAACGCCTTCACGCATGACATGCACGGGGCAGCCTCCAAAGAAGGCGACTGGTTGTTACAGGCGGCGGCGGATCGTTTGCGACAGTTCGATATCCCGCAACGAGAGATCGCGAACCTGGAACAAGGCGGCAAAGTGCAGCATGACATTGAGATCGATTCGCCTGTTTCCGGCTACATCACTGAGCGCAATGCCTTGCCAAATCAGTATGTTCAGGCTGACAGCAAGCTCTACACGATCGCTGACCTCTCTACTGCCTGGGTCTATGCGAATGTCTCGCAGACTGACGTGGGCCGGCTGAAGCCCGGCAATTCCGCCACTGTCACAGTCGATGCATATCCCGGAAGGCACTTTAGCGGTCGCATCGATCAGATCCTTCCCCAGGTTGATCCGATGACGCGGACCGTGCGAGTGAGGCTTGTGTTCAGCAATCCTGGCGTCGTGCTGAAACCCGGCATGTACGTGAACGCGACCATCGGAGTACCTCTGGGACGGCAGCCGGTTGTTCCCGCCTCAGCCATATTGCAAGCAGGTACTCGCCAGATTGCTTTTATCGATCACGGGCAGGGCTACCTCGAACCCCGTGTGATCGAAGTGGGGCCGAGAGTTGACGATCATGTGGCGGTCCTCAAAGGCTTGCGCTTGGGGGAGCGAGTTGTCAGTTCAGCGAACTTCCTCGTGGATTCGGAGGCCCAACTTCAGGCCGCGATGGGATCGTTTGCGCCTCCACCACCCGGTGCTGGTGCGGCGGCGGCGATGAATGCACCGACTCAGCAAATTGGGATCGATCTGAGCACACAACCCGATCCACCGCACAAAGGTGCAAATGCGGTGCGAATAAAGCTGACGGGGGCTGACGGCAAGCCAGTCACGGGAGCAGAGGTGAGCGTGACGTTTTTCATGGCTGCGATGCCTGCTATGGGTATGGCGGCAATGCGAGATGTGGCAACGCTTGCCGATAAAGGCAACGGACTCTATGAAGGGCCACTGCAGCTACAAACCGGAGGTACGTGGCAGGTCACAGTCACTGTTCAGCGCGGTGGCCAGACTATCGCTACGAAACAACTGAGCGTCAGCGCCACGGGAGGGATGTGATGATCTTCCGAATCATTGATTGGTGCGAACGCAACCGCTTCCTTGTTTTTACCGGAGCAATCCTGCTAACAATCGCGGGTGGATGGTGTCTCCAGCGCGTTCCACTCGATGCACTTCCTGACATCAGCGATGTGCAGGTAATCATCCACACCGAATGGGCCGGGGAGCCTCCAAATGTTATCGAAGATCAGGTCACGTATCCCATCGTTTCATCGTTACTGGCGGCACCCAAAGTCAAAGCCGTTCGAGCACAGACGATGTTTGGAGACTCCTACGTCTTTGTCGTGTTCGAGGATGGAACCGACTTGTACTGGGCTCGTTCCAGGGTGACTGAGTACCTGCAACAAATCGCCGGGCGCTTACCAACGGATGTACACCCTGCAATCGGGCCGGATGCAACCGGCGCGGGCTGGGTGTACGAGTACGCAATCGTTGATCGAGGTCATACGAAAAGTCTGGCTGATCTTCGTGCCTTGCAGGACTGGTATTTGCGCTACCAGATCGAAACTGTTCCCGGAGTCGCGGAGGTGGCCAGCATCGGCGGATTCGTGCGGCAGTACCAGGTGAAGCTCGATCCCAACAAGCTGTTCTCGTATGGCATCCCGGCATCCACGGTTATCGAACGTGTGCGCGAGAGCACGAACGAGGTCGGGGGCGATGTGTTGGAGATGAGCGGGGCTGAGTACATGGTCCGCGGCCTCGGCTATCTGCGGTCGCTCTCAGATTTAGAGAACGTTCCCGTGTCGTCCAAGAACGGCACTCCTGTATTAGTCCGGGACCTCGGTACAGTCTCGTTCGGTCCAGATATACGTCGTGGCGCAGCCGACTGGCAAGGAGAAGGAGAGACAGTTGGCGGCATCGTGGTCATGCGCCACGGCATGAACGCTCTGAACGTAATCAACGGAGTGAAAGCCAAGTTCCGCGAAATCGCACCGTCGTTACCTCCTGGGGTTGAGATTGCGACCGGCTACGATCGCTCATGGCTGATCAATGAATCCATCAAGACTTTAAAACGGGATTTGATCGTGGAAGCCATCATTGTCAGCTTCGTTAGCATCGCATTCCTGTTTCACTTTCGTTCCGCGCTCGTTGTGATCATTACTCTGCCGATTGCGCTGCTGGCAGCGTTCATCCCGATGTATTACCTCAACGTCAGTTCCAACGTTATGTCGCTTGGTGGATTGGCGCTGGCAATTGGCGTCCTCGTCGACGCGGCGATTGTGATGGTGGAGAATGGATATAAGCATGTCGCGGAGCGCAGCGGCCTGGCGGCCGGGGAGCATACAAAAGCACTCGACGATTCAGAGCGCCGGCGAATCCTGACTCTCTCAGCAAAGCAGGTCGGTCCCGCCCTCTTCTATTCGTTAATCATTATCGTTGTGTCGTTTCTCCCGGTATTCCTGTTGGAAGCCCAGGAAGGTCGCATGTTCCGGCCACTGGCCTGGACGAAGACGCTGGCGCTTGTTTTTTCCTCGCTACTGTCGATCACGTTAGTGCCGGCGCTGATGCCGCTATTTATTCGGGGACGGCTCCGGCCTGAGTCGCAAAACCCGGCTGCCAGAATGACCAAAGCGATTTATCTGCCGGTGTTGCGTTGGTCACTGCGACATTGGAAGCTGGTCGTCGCGATCAATCTGACCTTCCTTGCCGTGACGATTCCTCTGTATTTCCGTCTGGGCAGCCAATTTATGCCGGCGCTGTACGAAGGCTCCTCGCTGTACATGCCAAGTGCGCTACCGGGAATTTCGATCACTCAGGCGAGCGCGTTATTGCAGGAACAGGACCGGATCATCCGCTCGTTCCCTGAGGTGAAAACAGTCTTCGGCACCGTAGGCCGTTCCGACAGCGCGACCGACAACGCTCCACTCGATATGTACGACACGACGATCATGCTGAAACCGCAAGAGCAGTGGCGAACAGGCATGACATACGAAAAGCTCATGCGGGAGATGGATGACAAGCTCCAGTTTCCCGGCCTCACGAATACCTGGACAATGCCCGTACAGAACCGGCTCGATATGGAACTAACGGGAATCAAGACCGCCGTCGGCTTGAAAATCCAGGGCCCCGATCTCGCGCGAATTCAGGATATCGGTGCCCAGATCCAGCAAATCCTTTCAGGTGTGCCAGACACGAGTTCGATATTTGCCGAGCGCGTTTCGCAAGGTTTTTATCTGAACGTGGAAGTGAATCGACCCGAAGCGGCCCGGTATGGACTAACCGTGGCAGATGTACAACGGGTGATCACATCAGAAATTGGGGGAGCGAGCATCGCGCAGAATGTGGAAGGCCGTGAACGTTTTCCAATTGCCGTTCGATACGAGCGCGATTTCCGTGACAACCCGGAGATGCTGAACCGCGCCCTGATCGGCACTCCTTCGGGGGCACAAATTCCAATCAATCAAGTGGCGCGCACATATTTCTCGCGAGGGCCCGCAATGATTCGAGATGAAGACGGAGCACTAACTGGCTACGTGTATCTCGATCTGAAAACTAAAGACTATGGCGGATTTGTGGGGCGGGCTGACAGGCTCTTGAAGGCGAAGCTGGATCTCGCTGGGGGATACACGTATCGCTGGGCAGGAGAGTATGAGTTTGAGCTGCGCGCCAAGGAACGGCTGAAGATCATACTGCCTATCGTTTTCTTTGTGATCTTTCTGCTGCTCTACATCGTTTTCAAGTCTGCTACTGAAGCGGCGGTTCTGATCTTCCCGACGCTTTACGCAATGTCAGGCGGGCTTCTCCTGCAGTGGGTACTTGGCTACAACTTCAGCGTGGCAGTATGGGTAGGCTACATCGCTCTTTTTGGAATCGCAGTCGAGACCGGAGTGGTGATGGTCGTCTACCTCCACGAAGCTCTGCAGCACCGAATGACTGAGGGGACGCTTCTGACGGAGGCCGATGTCGAACAGGCGACTGTCGATGGGGCGGTCCAGAGGCTGCGGCCAAAACTGATGACGGTCACAGCCGTGATTCTGAGCCTTGCGCCAATACTCTGGGAATCCGGTATCGGATCGGATGTCATGAAGCCAATCGCCGCTCCAATTGTTGGCGGCATGATCACCTCAACCGTTCACGTGCTGATCCTGGTGCCAGTCTTCTTTTTGCTCATTAAGCGACGGGCACTTCGGCGAGGAGGCCTAACACAGACATGAACCAATCATTTTATTCGTGTGAGGACAAAAACCGACGTTTAGGCGAACATCGGCGCTGGTCACAGAATGGTCACAATAAATCGGCCATCTTGACGAGTTAAGTTGTTGATTGAAGGGGTGGTTAGGCCCGTTGATCGTAGCCCTGAAAAGGCTGGCGTCGGCGGTTCAACTCCGTCCCTGGCCACCACAAATCAAATATATTCAAAAGCTTACACGTTCCATCTCCGTTCGGCGCCAGCTTGAACACACTGCCGCAGCCGTTTACGCAGAAGGTATTGTTCACCCCGCCACCACCGCCCTTGTTCGTTGTGCCGTACAGACTCCCGGCCGGATCGGAAACCAGGTAGGACTCGGGATTACATCCATCGTCATTCCTCTTATTAAACTTGTTGAAGCTGTGGAGAATGGTTTCCTTGTACTCTCCGCCGGTGGTTAGGGAAAGACGGTAAACAATGCCACAATCTCCTTTGCCGCCGTCCGTCGTGGTCCCATAAACATTGCCGGCGCTGTCCACGATCGGAGCGCCGAAGGGATTGCCTCCGTCAGGAAACCCTGCGAAGGTGTGGAGGACGCTATAGGCGAATCCGCCTTGGCTGTTCTTGGATAATTTGAAGACAACTCCGCATCCCAAGCTGCAGCCTCTCGGACCGCCGAGGCGAGTGGTGCCATACAGGTTACCGTTCGCGTCCATTGCTAAGCCAGAGACCGGGTCTCCCACGGTTGCAATGTTAAAAGTGTGCAAGACTTTCGCGACTGGCTGCCCAGGAATTGGGCATCAGAATCAGAGTTACTGCCAGAACCGCCACCGTCCCGCGCAGGACCCACGATATTGCCGATGTAATGCCGCGACGTTTCTTTAAGACAGAGTCTTGACGTTCATTCCATTCTCCTTAATTATTTACTTGCGGAAGTTTTTGCTCCGGCGGTATGCAGAACTCCCGCTGGTCGAGCAACATTCCCACTTCCAGCAAAATATTTTTATTAAGTGGTAAGACGCAGCGGGCCCACGCCCGCCGCGTCTCGTTAGCCAAGAACTGGACCCGAATCAATTCCCAGTCGTGGTATGCAGCGCCAGCGTCCCGATACCAGGGCTGTTCTGAACAACTTCATCCTCTTCTCCAAAAATCCAAACGTTGCCTGGCGACGGGGTTACTCCGGAAACCAAAGAATCGAGCAGGAAATCGCCCTTGGTGGGATTGGGACTGGGGGCAATCTTCCAACTGGAACCGTCCCAGTGCAATAGTAGAGTCTTCGCCTGTCCCGACCCGTTGGATTCTAAGTAGAAACCAAACGCCCAGATATCGTTGGCTGAATTGGCCGTCAATCCCAGCAAAGTGTTCGACTGAAATTGGGTCTTCGGTCCAACGTTCGGGCTCGGGACTACCTTCCAACTGGTGCCGTCCCAGTGCAGGATCAAGGTCAGACTGGCAGCGTTTGCCGGCTTCCCCGGTGTGGAAAAGCCCACCGCCCACGCATCGTTCGGCGCCAGCGCCAGTACGGCGTTCAACTTATTGTTGTTTCCCGCTACTTGGGGAGTTGCTGCAGTCCTCCATTTGGTGCCATCCCAGTGCTTCGCTAGAATTTGGGGAGCAAAACCCTGGAATCCCACCGCCCAGGCATCATTGGTAGCGTCGGCGGACGCGCCAGAGAGAGACTCAAATGGGCTCTTGGTTACTCGTACAGTTGTCGCCGTCCAAGTGGTGCCGTCCCAGTGCTCGAAAAGGTTGAAGTCAAGGTTTTTGTCAATTTGTAAGAAATCGCCGACCGCCCAAATATCATTCGCTGAGATCGGGGCCATAGCGAAGAGAATCGCCTCAGAGTTCGGCGGAAACTTGGGGTTTGGAAACACGCTCCACTTTTTTCCGTCCCATTGTTCGATGATCTGCTGAAACAGACTCTGTCCGTTGTTGTTCTCGTTTCCCACTGCCCAAGCGAGAGTCGGAGAAATATCGACCACGCCTGTCAGAGAGGCGGTGTTCATGCCCTTGATGAAGGGAGCTGGAAAGGCGGTCCACTTGGTCCCATCAAAGTGGATCGTTGACTGCCCGACTGCCCAAATATCGTTCGGCGAGGACGCCGATGCCGCAAGAAGATTGTTGTTGGTGTTCTCATTCGGGGTTGGGACGACCTTAAAAATCGAGCCAGGTGTCGTAGTTTGTGCATGTGTTGGCGTGCCTTGAAACACAGCAAACGCCAATCCGAAAAACATTATTGCGCTAAATGTAAGTTTCACAATTTCTCCTTATGTAGAGTGTTAGGTAGAGTTATGGTTTTCACCGTAGCTGAGTAACTCGTGCGGTTAGCTTTTATTCCCGAAAGCAGCCGTCTGCGCCGGACGCACGCCGAGTATTTCGAGTTACTTAAGATCGAAATCTCGAAGGTGCAAGCCGTCTCGGCGCCCCGAGGTACGCTTGCACAAAATCGACGCGGCGAATATCCATGCCCGCCGCGTCAGTTCGTCGGCCCAGAAGTAGAAACAGGATCAATTCCCGGTCGTGGTATGAAGCGCCAGTGTCTCGATACCGTGATTGTTCTGGAATTCAGCCTCGCCTCCGAAGATCCAAACGTTGCCCGCTGACGGGGTTACTCCGGCGAACAAGACGTCGTCCAGGAAATTGCCTTTGGTGGGATTAGGACTGGGAGCAATTTTCCAACTCGTGCCGTCCCAATGCAGAAGTAGAGTCATCTGGTGTCCAGACCCGTCGGCTGCGAAGTATGAACCGAACGCCCAGATATCATTGGCTGAATTGGCCGTCAATCCCAGCAAACGATTCGACTGACTCCGAGTCTTCGGCCCGATATTCGGACTCGGCACCACCTTCCAAGTGGTGCCGTCCCAATGCAGAATCAACGTGAGTGTTGCGGACTCTTCTGGCTGCCCCGGCGTGGAATAGCCCACCGCCCAAGCATCGTTCGGCGCCAGCGTCAGCACCGCGTTGAGCAGGTTTGGCCCGTGCCCGAGGTTGCGTGGAGTTGCTACGTCGGTCCACTCCGTGCCATTCCAGTGAATCGCGCGGGTTGTAGTAGTGTCGCCTGCAGTAAGAGGAGCGACCCAGCCCACCGCCCAGGCGTCATTGGTGGAGTCGGCGGACACGCCGGTCAGGGCCTCAAAGGCGTTCGTGTTTATCAGTGTCGGTGTCCACGTGGTGCCGTTCCAGTGCTCGAAAAGATTGAAGCTCAGCGCGCCACCATTGACGTCTTGCACCAGATCGCCAACCGCCCAAATGTCATTCGCCGAGATCGAGGTTGTGGCGAAGAGAAGCGCCTCAGAGTTCGGCGGGAAGGTAGGGTTGGGGAACACGCTCCACTTTTTTCCGTTCCATCGTTCGATGACCTGCTGAAACGGACTCCCTCCGTTGTTGCTCTCGTTTCCCACGGCCCAAGCAAGAGTCGGAGAAATGTCAACCACGCCCTGCAGAAAAGCAGTGTTTTCACCGTTGATGAAGGGAGCCTTGAACGCGGTCCACTTGGTGCCATCAAAGTGGATGGTTGACTGCCCGACTGCCCAAATATCGTTCGGCGAAGACGCCGACGCCGCAAAAAGATTGCTGTTGAAGTTCTCATTCGGGGTCGGTACCGCTTTGAAGATTGACCCTGGTTTGGTTTGTGACAGAGCTGACGTGGCGTGAAACATGGCCACTGCCAATCCGAAAAGTATCGCTGCGCTAAATGTAAGTTTCACAATTTCTCCTCGAAATAATTGCCTGAAGTTTGACTGCTCAAGGTTCATAACTCGTACGAACTGTGTTTATTCCTGCAAGGCCGAATGACAGGTCTAGTCGAAATTCACATGAACGGCTACGGCTCGCTTGTGAACAACCTCGTATCACCTGCATAAAGAACGCTGACCGTGGTTGCGATCAGCGCTCTCCTGCGGCGGATTACAGGTAGGTTCGGCACCGGTTCGCGACGAACCTTATCCGGATTGCGGATCCGCCGATCCAAACAACAGGTCTAATTCGCCAGATACCGCGCCAAGGCCAGATTTCCATCGAGTCCACCGATGGCAACAATCTTTCCGTCTGTCTGGATCAGTAGGCCGGAGAACGTCTGGTTACTCGTCACCGAGCAGCAGACGCCAAACGAGTCGACCGTGCCGAAGGTAGTATCTAGCTCGCCGTTGCTATCGAGCCGCACCAAGCCGCCGACAATTGGCGCGTCTTGGTTGATAAGGCCGCCCACCACGATTTGCCCATTCGCCTGCAGAGCGACGGTCTGAGCCACCGAGGTTGTCTGTGTCGGGTCGAACGATTCGACGGTGGCGTCGAAGGTGGTATCCGTTTTCCCCGTTTCGAGGAAACGGTTCATGGCGAATTTCGTGCCGCGGCACTCCGAGTGAAACGTGCAGGAAGTCGAGGCCACAATATAGCGGCCGTTTGGCTGGAAAATAGTAGGGGACTGGAACATTACGTTGGCAACTGCGCTTTGTGACGTCGAGAGAGCTGCCACAACTTTTGCGGATGTTACCTTGGACAGCAGCACTCCCTTGGAGCTGAACTCCGCGACTATGCCGGTGTTACCATTTGCATTCTGCCCCACGGCTAGGTAGTCGCCGTTCGAGAGCAGGGCCAGGGTCTCAGGCCCTAAGAACGTGACATTCGACAGCGAGAGTCCGCCCTTGCCAAAGGTAGTATCAAGAGCGCCGGTGGCGTTGTACCGGACAAGTGACATCATCCCCGGAATATTGCCGCCAGCAACCTCGAAGCCGCCCATGAGGATTTGGCCATTGGGTTGTAGTAGCAGCGCACTGGGAGCGTCAGACCGGGTACCGACCTTGGTGGCCACGAGGCCATTGGTTCCGAAGGTTGTATCCAGAACGCCGTTGGAGGTGTAACGCGCCAGGCCGAACTCATTTCGCCCCGACTTTGTCGTGGCTACGCCTCCGATGAGGATGTCGCCGTTCTTCTGCACGGCAAATCCGAATGGATCGAAGGCAATGCCCGCGAATGTGGTGACCGTGATCCCGTTCGCGCCAAAGGTTGTGTCCAACTCTCCGGCAGAGGTGTAGCGCACCAAACCAATTCCAGTGCCCGCGTTGTTGACAAAGTTGACTTGGGCGACCGCCACAATGTCGCCGTTCGATTGCTCGAAGCCGCCGACTCCTGCAACGCCGTCGGCGAAGCTGGTTGTTACGACTCCACCTGTGCCGAAGGTTGTGTCCAGACTGCCGGCCTGGGCTTGTGCTAAGTTGCTGCAACACATTAGACCGAGTGCCACAAGTGCGGCGATTGTATGAAATGTAATCTTCTTCATTGTTTTTATCTTTCCTTATTCTGTTTTTGTTTTGATTTGGTTCAATGTCGCTTCATAAAACAATTTTGCTTTCCTCTTGGGCACGGACGGCTTTGCCCAATCCAAGCAGGCAAGCCAAAGTAAGTAAAACGGTCAAAGAGCTCTTCATGACTTCTCCTCGTGGATATAGCTGTCACTTCGCTAGTGATAACTGCGGTGACAAGTCTTTATTCCAGGGCGTGACCTCAGTGTTCAATGCAATCTATGTGCGTTAGACGTGGCGGCCACCGGCCGGATGCAGGCGGGATGTCATTTGATTGTCAAGCTCTCGTCAAGTTGCGTGAGACAAAGAGAGCGGTTTATCTGGTTTAATCGCTCACAATTCCAGATCGCTGGACGAGAGAGTGTTTCCTGCAGGCTTAAGCCTTCGTTAGACACAAAAAATGGCGAGCCTTTTTCGGGGTTCGCCACTTTCTTCCGACCGTGCAAGTTTGCTAAACAGCCAGGTGACCTGCCGCCCTGAACATCTAGCCTGGCATGTTGACGCCGCTGAGGAAGCCGCCCAAATGTCCTGTCAGGGCAATGACACCGACCGCTAGAACTTCTAGGGCCAGACGGTAGCGTGGGAGAACTACTGTCTTGCGTCGCGCACGAAAATGTAACCACCAGACAAACCAGATCATCACTGTCGAGATACATGCGAGCACTAGATGCATTAGCAGGATGCCTTTTAGTTTCTGTCCCTCAAGTTGGAACTGCCACGCGAGAATTCCCGTGGCGAGAACTGGCAACGTTGAGATCGTTGCTCCTACCAGGTTGTAATAGGCCGCGTCCGCTAAGTCGCGGCGATTTGTCCATTGCGAGATAAGGTCGAATACCACCGCAGAAATAAACAGTGCGATCGGAAAATGAATGAGCACGACGTGTTGTGCGTGCTTAGCGAGAACTGCAGCCTTCAAATCGAAAGGATTTACCATTAGATACCTTCTTAGCCTTGCGGATGTGCGCGAGGGAGCATGTGGAATCGCTCCCCCGCAATGCCTTACCCTCCATAGCTGTTTGAACTGTTAGTTTGTTCGGAATCGCGATCCGTGTTTGAAACAACCCATAGTCCTTCGCCATTCAGGACATAGATAAAACTCCGCTCGTCCTGAAGCCACTTGACCACTCCTGAGAACTTTTGCACGATTCGAGGAGCAGAAGGGTTCGACAGATCCCAAAGTACAAGGTCATCATTTGAGGCGCGACGCGGGGGAAGAACTCCGTTTTCTTCGACAATCGCTAAATCACCGGTTACGTTCATCCGGCTCGACACAGCCGGGTTCGGCCCGGGAGTTACCCCGACGGACTTAGGTTGTGCCGGATTGCTGACATCGATAATCGTGATGCCTTGATTATTTGTGTGTTGCACGTAAAGATAATACTTATCATTCACTCGCCTCTGCATCGCCATATCGACTGCTGAGGGTCCCTCTAAAGGAACGTGAGCGATTACGCGGCTTTCAGTGCCAGAGCCAGTCAGCTTGTGCTCCTTTGCCGATACACTGTTGGTTGTTGCCCCTAACAGAACCATTAGAACTGCGGAACTGAGTCCGAGAAATTTGCTTGTCCTGATATTGTTCATCGTGTGCTCCTTAGAATAAGTAGTCTCACCACATGGAACTAATTGTTTGACCTTTTATTCCTTCTTGGTGGTTTGAGTGGCAAGCGGATTAATTCTCGCGCTTGGTGGAATACAGTGCTCGCACATCAGTTTTCATAAATGGTGATCGGTGACGCAGGTTCCTATGAAGGTCTTAGTCGAAGCGTTCGCTAATGTCGCGCTGTTGCTTCTTACGCCGGTAGTTGTGGTGTGGATACAAAGCAGGATAGTTATGGTTATTGAGACGTTAGGAAAATTGCCAGTGGAGAAAAGCGAAGCCCATGCACACTATTTTTGGGGCGGAAAGCATGACCAGGTTCGTTTCTCTTGTCTAGCGCAAGCTGCAGCAGAAGGTAAATGATCCCAGACGGATTGTGTGCCTAGGTGCGGGTTCCATCCGAGGCAGCATTTATTCCACAAAATTATTTTTTCTTTCAGGGAATAAAGCGATGTCCCCGCAGTTATACCCGTTGGACGTGTCAACTGCGAATCTTCAACTCGAGTCGTTTGAAGAGCTGGCAATGCCGCTCTTCGACCAGCTGTATAACTTCGCGCAGTGGCTCACACACAATCGTGAAGAGGCCGAAGACCTGGTCCAGGAAACCTATGCTAAGGCCTTGAAAGGATTCGGGTCTTTCCAGCTTGGAACTAACTTTCGGGCTTGGATGTATCGCATTTTGCGCAACACGTTCCTGACTTCTCGCACGGGGCTGAAAGTCACGATGACCGTTCCTCTCGATCCCGAGGAAGACGGAGCTGACCTGGCAGTTGAGCGCGACACGCCAGAAACGTACCTGTTTGCACAGTTGAACCGTGAGCTGCTACAGACTGCGATGGATGAGCTCCCCGTGCATTTTCGGGAGATCCTTCTTTTATGTGAGGTAGAGGAAATGTCGTATCAAGAGATTGCGGAAACGCTGTCGGTTCCTATAGGAACGGTGATGTCACGGTTATCGCGAGCACGAAAAACATTGTCCGAGCGCCTGCGCCCACATATGCAACCGGGAGCAGGGACGTCAATTGCAAAGGGGACGAACTATGGTTTGTGATTCTTGGAAGGAAAAGCTCGATACGTATATTGATAACGAGCTTTCAGAGGCGGAGATGCGTAGCGTCGACCGTCACGTCCGCAGCTGCCACTCTTGCTCGATGGATACCCTTACACGCGTACAGATGAAGCGCACGATTCAACTCGCTGGAAGACGCTTCACTCCGAGCACTGAGTTCCGCAAGCGTGTGCAACTGTCCATCGCACCCAAACGGCAACGAAATTTTGGTCGAGTATGGATGTTCACTGCCGCCGCAGCCTTCATTCTCGTCGTCGGGGCGCTGACTCTAACGTATCTGGGAGCCCCTAGGGACGGAGGTCAGGTTTTCAGTGAGATTGCAGACTTGCACGTGGCGACGCTGGCCAGTTCATCGCCGGTGGATGTGATCTCCACCGACCGGCACACAGTGAAACCCTGGTTCCAGGGAAAACTTCCCTTCGCATTCAATTTGCCGGAACTTCAGAACTCCGACTTCTCTCTGCTTGGCGGCCGGATGACCTATCTGGAACAAACGCCGGGCGCGCATCTTATCTACGATGTCCGCAAGCACCATATTTCCGTCTTCGTGTTCCAGGAACGTTCCTTGCCGGCGAAGTTGGACCAGAGTTTTCTTTCGCAGAAGAAACTGCCATTCAACATGGAGACATGGAGCCAGGGCGGCCTTCGCTATTTCGTAATTGGCGACGCAAGCAGCGCCGATATCAGCAATCTCGTCCAGTTATTTAAAGCTGCGTCTTAGATGGAATTCAACTCATCGTCTAAGGCACAAACTTGTATCCCTGTCCGTGCACGGTTATAAAATGTGAGGGGCGCGACGGGTCGCCCTCCAGTTTCTGTCGCAGCCGCAGCATGTGAGTATCGACTGTCCGTGTACAGGGGTAGTCATGATATCCCCAAACTTTATCGAGAAGCTCATCGCGCGAGACCACACGTTCGGCGTTCTTTGTCAGGAACTCGAGCATCTTAAATTCTTTTGCAGTCATCGGGACTCTCTCCGCGCCCCGAGTGATCTCCATCTTGCAAAAGTCCACCGCTACGTCTTCAAAGAGACACAAATTTTCCGGGCCGACCCGCGAGGTGCGTCTGATTAGCGCGCGCAAGCGCGCGACCAACTCCCTAGGGCTGAACGGAAGGGTCACGTAATCGTCGGCTCCCAACTCCAGCATCAAGACCTTGTCGGCAACGTCCGAGCTCGCGCTCAGAATTAAGAGCGGCAAACCAGGTATCAGATTTGCGATTGCCTTGCAAAGATCACATCCCGAAGTTCCGGGACGCTTGAGATCCACGATCACCGCGGCTGGTGGCCTTTGGCGAAGCATCTCCAGAGCGCCGTAGGGCTCGGGGACAACGTCGACATCGTATCCTTCCGTAGAGAAAAGCCGTCGCAGAATCTTCCGCAACGCTTGATCATCTTCAATAACCAGAATCCGATCCACTGCGGTCGCTCGTATCTCGGGTATCACAGAGTCAAACGTTGCTGTTAAAGTCGCGGTTGCCATAAGTCCTTTCTACAGCGGTTCAAACACGATTCACATTCAGCTCTCAGACTTCTGCTGCATGCAAGGTTTCTTGGTTACGGACTGCCTCGCCAACTGCCTTCCTGGCTCTGGCCAGGCGTGACATCACAGTTCCGATCGGGATCGACAATATTTCCGCAATCTCGCGGTACGACGCTTCTTCGACGTCGCATAGCAAAATGACTTCGCGAAAGATGACTGGCAGTTCCTCGATTGCGCATTGAACCGCCTTGTTAGTGGAATTGTCGATCAGCAAGGACTCAGGAGTGGCGAAATTTGCAGGTAAAGCTGGGGAGTTATCATCAGAGTTAATCTCCACAGTCATACGCCGATCGAGTCGCGAGCGTGAACTTAAAAAGGTGTTTTTCAGGATTCGGAATATCCAAGCCCGGAAATTCGTTCCTTGCCGAAACGATCCGAAACTGCGCAGCGCCTTAAGATAAGTTTCCTGGACGAGATCTTCCGCTTCGTTCGAGTTTTGCGCCAGCCAGCGCGCGAAATTGTAGAGAGAATAAAACTGTGGCATGGCCAGTTCTTCGAACCCTTCCATCGGTTGATCGACATCGGTGGATGGAGTCCCGAATCCGACGATTTGTTGTAGCCCAGATCCAATACCATTCATTTGCCCGCTCCAGAATCGTTTGCGTACTATCTCGTTGGCGTAGAGCTTTGTCTCGTCTTCGTCAGATTGCAGCTAGCCGCACTACCAGATCCATCCGCAGGCACAGCGCACGGATTCCCATAACCGGTGTTTGTACAAAAGCGCTTTACAAACCGCGCATGACCTCGTCCACACATCTATTCTCCTGCTTGAAACGGGGTGGAACCCCACGGTCGCAGGCAATCTGACGCGTCAGTGGGGTCGCCGTCAATTAACCGCGAATTTTCTTCGCCTATACAATTCATTTCCTTGCAAATAATTGCGAACTAACGATTTAACTCGGAAGATATCCCACCGCCGATATTCGTTGCGTGAGGTGCTAGACTCCTTTATTACGCCCTACAACCCATGGAACCGGTACGGGCCACGTCCGTCGTTCGATTCGGAACCTACGAGGTTTCTCTGCAGTCGGGAGAAGTGCGCAAAGCGGGGATGAGAATCAAGGTTCAGCAGCAGCCAATGAAACTGCTGCAGATACTGTTGGAGCGTCCGGGCGAAGTCGTAACCAGGGAGGAACTACGGAGTCGGGTCTCGACCGACGAAAGTTTTGGCGATTTCGACCAAGCTGTGAATATCGCAATCGGGAAACTTCGTAGCGCATTGGGGGACTCGGCTGAGAATCCGCGATTTATCGAGACTCTTCCAAAACGTGGCTATCGCTTCATCGCCGACGTTTCGGTGGCCGATACAGACGTTCGCCCCAAAAAACCGGAATCAGCGGCTGGCGATTGGCCCGGTCAAGAGCGTAAGACTGGGTCCTCAGATGAGCCTCAAAGCGGCGGGTTGGCGGTTGCACCCAAACGCCGGCCGTCGCCTCGACTCATCGTCGCCTTTACTCTCGTCTTGAGTCTGCTGATTATCTTTGTGGTGCTATTCCGTCCGCGTGGCCGCGCGCCCACGGGCATCCGATCCTTGGCAGTGCTTCCGCTGGAAAACCTTTCTGGTGACGCTTCCCAAAACTACTTCGCCGACGGCATGACCGACGAGTTGATCACTGACTTGGCCCAGATCAGCGCTTTGCGAGTAATCTCCCGCACGTCCGTAATGGTATATAAAGGAGCGCATAAGCCGCTGCCCCAGATCGCTCGCGAGCTGAACGTGGACGCCGTGGTAGAAGGCACCGTGCTCCATTCCGGCGATCAGGTTCGCATCACCGCGCAGTTGATCGAAGCCTCTAACGACAAGCACTTGTGGTCCCAGAGTTATGAGGGTGAGTTGCGCGATACCTTGGCTCTGCAAAGCAGAGTGGCCAGCGCCATTGCAGATCAAATTCGCATCAATTTGACGCCGCAGGAACAGGCTGCGCTGAAAAGCGTAAAGGTGGTTAATCCGCAGGCGTACGAGTCTTACCTTAAAGGGCGCTACTTCTGGAATAAGCGAACGGCGGATGGTTTGAAGGTTGCTCTGGCTTACTTCAATCAGGCCATCGACGAAGATTCGAAATACGCTCCGGCTTATTCAGGCCTGGCCGATACTTATGCTTTGTTAGGAGACTGGCAGTATGCAGTGATGACTCCTAAGGACGCATTCCCCAAAGCCAAGGCGGCGGCAATCAAGGCCCTGGAGTTGGACAACGCTCTCGGCGAAGCCCATAACTCGCTGGCATTCGTTTTGGATGGCTTCGATTGGGATTTTGACTCTGCAGGCAAGGAATTCCGTCGGGCCATTGAACTCAACCCAGGCTACGCTACCGCTCATCACTGGTATGCCTGGCATTTGAGTCTATTGGGTCGCTATGACGAAGCTATTCCGGAAATGAGAAAAGCGTTAAACCTGGATCCGCTCTCTCTTATTATTAACGCCGATTTGGCAGAGCTCCTTGTCCTTGCGCACTCCTATGACGAATCCATCCAACAGAGCCGCAAGACCATCGAAATGGATCCTAATTTTGCACTGGCACACAATCAACTCGCCCAAGCGTACCTTCAAAAACACATGTACGACGAAGCGGTCGCAGAACTGCAAAAAGCGGTTCAGCTTTCCGGCGGCAGCCCAACCTGCATAGCTAATCTGGCTCGCGCCTATGTCGTATCTGGTAAGCGGAGCCAAGCGCTAGAACTGCTGAGCGAATTGAAGAAACGCGCAAACCCTGGCTACTCGAATGCTTCGGAGATTGCCATGGTCTATGCGTCTCTCGGAGATAAGGATCAAGCCATGAATTGGCTCGAAAAAGGCTACGAGGAGCGATTTAACCCGGGAGTTCTGCTGCGGCCGGGCTTTGATCCTCTGCGTTCCGACTCGCGCTTCCAAACCCTTGTCCACCGCATTGGCCTACCCGGCTGAGCCACAAAGAGCCAAAGGCCGCTTCAGACCGCAGAACCTTTCACTGAGTGCCATGACAATCCTTTGACAATCACTTAACAACCTCAGCGCACCTAGCCGGGCTGTTTTTAACTCCAATGTTTAGCTGAAGGAAAAACACTTAAAAGACTTCAGCTAATAACAAGGTTATGTTCACGCGCTGCTGTGCCATTCGCAGGAGTTTTCTGGAAACCAGATATGCGATCAAGTCCGGTGCAAGCGCGGTTGGGGAATGGTAACTGCAATGGCAAAAGTAATTAAGTATTACATACCGGAACGATTCCGAAAAACGGCGAGATGGGTTCCATCCGATGAACGCGGGAAAGTCATTGAGTTTCCTGTGCCGGAGAAAAAGTCGGCGTGAGATGCCAGGTCCGCGCGGATGCGATGCACCCACAGAATGTCAGTGTTTGATTTCTTAGGTACCGCCGCCAATAACGCCTGGCTGAATCAATTTCGCCCATCGCTCGAACAATGACACCGGGCCATCCGCGGTTTTGACAAAAAGCTTCCGGAGCGACAAAACTCTGTTATCTGAACAAAGCAGATTTTACAAATAAATGCGGACTCGTTAAAGCGTCTTCTGAAACTTTTGTTCCAGTCATCTCTCTCATGACTACGCGACGCGGAACTGCAGGGAATGCCTTGTTCGAGGTGCTCTGAGTTCGGCGCCGCGCACTTTCAGTCAATTTACAGGAGCCACGAAATGCAAAACGTAGTTCGCACTCTTTTGTCAGTCGCGCTAGCGATTGGCGTGGTGTCGGCAACCCGCAGCAATGCACAGAATCAACGTCCTAACCCAGGCGCAGTCTTCGTTATGACGAATGCCGCGGACCGGAATGAAGTCATTTCTTTTCGAAGAGCTGAAGATGGCTCGTTACAAGAAGGCCACAGATTTGCAACCGGCGGGCGTGGCAGCGGTGGTAACAATGATCCGTTGGAATCGCAGGGATCTTTAACCCTCAGTCAAGATCACACCCTGCTGTTTGCGGTCAACGCAGGTAGCGGCGAGATCTCGGTGTTTCATGTTTACGGCTCGGAGTTGTCGCTGGCTGACAAGGAACTCTCAGGAGGAAGTGAACCGAACGCGGTAGCCCAGCATGGACACTTCGTATACGTTCTCAACACCGGCGGTAGCAGCAACGTGGTGGGTTTCCGCGTCAATAACGACGGGAGACTTTCGCAGATTCCTCATTCTCTCAGTTTTCTAACCACCAATACCTCGGGAGCCGCGTCATTAGCCTTCAGTCCCAACGGTCAGTTCCTCGTCGTTACCGAACGAGAGACGAACGACCTCGATGTGTTCGCTGTACAGAGTAACGGAACGTTGTCGCCGATCGTCATAAATCCAAGTGCAGGCCCAGGAGCTTTCGCGGTTAGTTTTGCTCCGAATGGTGCGGCACTAGTAGTTGAAACCGGGCCCACCGGAGGCCAAAACGCTTCGGCTATTTCGTCTTACGCAGTTGCTTCCAATGGAACGCTTTCCGCCATCAGTACCAGCGTCCCGACTCTGGGCGCGGCAACGTGCTGGAATGCGGTTACTCCAAACGGCGAATGGGTTTATACCTCGAATGCCGGCAGTTCAACAATCTCCGGCTTTACCATCGGCAGCAATGGGGCGCTGACCGCGTTGCCGGGAACTGTCGTTGGGACAAACCCCACCGGAGCTACGAATCTGGATATCACCATTAGTGCCGATGGCAAGTTCCTGTATAGCCTCAATGCGAAGGTGGGCACGATTAGCATCTTCGGCATTCAGTCGGATGGCACCTTGAGCAACCTGGGTACCGTCGGCGGTCTCCCGCAGGACGTGGGATTTAACGGAATCGCTGCAATCTAGACTTATTCGTGAGTTGCGGCGAATATACGCCGCAACTCACCTTTTTTCGAGAATCTCAATCGGGTCTGAAGTCAACTCCATCGATATCACCCCGGTCGTAGGGCGGCCGTAGCTTCCAGTAAAGTTCCGAGAATCGCTCATGGGGAATACCCCACACGAGCGCCATACCTTTCATATCCTCCAGCGTTTGCTCAAGGCAAAGAACGTTTCCGTAATCGAAGACGACTGCCCGAACCGAACGCTTTTGTGAAAGACCTTGTATGGCTCTAGGTTTGGCAGTATCATGCATAAATCGGATAATACACGTATATACGTGCACTACCAAGTGCACTCGTGCAAGCGGAATGAAACCAGAATCCGAAGCTGGCCAAATCGCCCTAAAAGAAGAGCGCCATCAGTACATCCTGGAGCTGCTTGGCAGTGAGGGCCGAGTCCTCGCCGCGGACCTTAGCGATCGATACAGGGTCTCTGAAGACACGATTCGTCGAGATCTGCGCGAATTGGCGAGTTCGGGAAAGATCCAACGGGTACACGGCGGCGCCCTGCCTCGCCGTGCCGACGCCGTTCCTTTCGTGTCACGCCAACAAATCGACATGGAGAGCAAGATCGGAATTGCTCGAGCGGCGGCTGCATTGATCCACAACGGTCAGGTGGTGCTGATTGATGGAGGTACCACTAATCTAAGAATTGCTTCCTACCTTTCAAGAGAGCGTTCGGCGACGATTGTTACCAACAGCCCACCGCTTGCGCTGGCGTTGGCAGATCATCCGAAGTTGAGCGTGCTGATGCTCGGAGGAAATTTTCTTAAAGAGGCGCGGGTCACGACAGGCATCGAAACCATTCGTGACGTCGAATCCATTCGCGCCGATCTATGTTTTCTCGGGATGTGCAGTTTGCACCCGGAGGTCGGAATAACTGTCGGCGACCGAGAAGAAGCGTACGTGAAGCAAGCGATGATAGGGGCTTCAAGGGAAGTGGTTGGCCTGATTTCACTTGGGAAAATGGGGACATCTCTGCCTTACCTGGTCGGTCCCGCTTCCCGACTGACACGTTTGATCACCGATGCATCAGACGAAGAGGTCCTGAATCCCTACCGCTCCCAAGGCATAAAAGTCACAAGTACGTAAACCGAAACGATTGGGCGCTCGATCGTTTCACTTGTTTCTGGCATCTTCGGACAATGCGCCGGAAGTCTTTCGTTGAAGTCCTTCATGCGCTCGATTGCATTGCGTCTTCATTCGAGGAAATTTGTCATGTATGAATTCCGCTACGCAAACGAACACGCAATAGCTCTAACCTTTCATAAGGCCTTCCGACTGGTAAAGAAGTGTTTGCTGCTGGGACTGATGGTCGCGATCTCGCTTGAAGCACAACAAAGTTCTCCGGCTGCGCCAGCGTGGACCGGTGTCGTACGCACGGCTGCAGGTGAACCTGTGGCCGGAGCGAAGGTAACGGTATTCACACCCGCCGCCAAAAAGAATCTAACCGCAGTTACGGGAACCGACGGAAGGTTCGCGATTGCGGACATTCGACTCGGGCCACATAGCGTGAGCGTGCAACTGCCCGGGCGAGGTCCGACAGCGCCAGTGGCAGTGGATATTACTGGCGTAACAATTGTGCTGACGGTGTCCGATCAAAACGTGCTGTCGATTGCAGCCAATCCGCAAACTTCTACAGGAGTCTCGAATGGGAACCCGAACACAACTTCGAATGCAGCCAGCGGAACGAGCGAGGAGAAACTCTCCAGCCAAAAGGTAAATGAATTGCCGTTGAATGGACGCGACTTCAGCACACTGTTGTTGTTGGCAGCCGGGTACGATGACCGACGTGAACGGGCAGACGAATTTTACCCAGCAGTTTGCCATCAACGGACAGCGCGGCGTTGAGGCAGTGTTCGCGATGGACGGTGCGGATGTGAGCGATCCGGAGATGGGCGGGAGCACGTTCACGAATTTCGACGTGGACGCGATTCAGGAATTACAGTCAAGCTCGGGCTGGATGCCGGCGGACATCGGGCGCGGCGCGGCAGGCTTCACCAACATCGTGACACGGTCCGGGAAGAGCGGTTTTCACGGGTCATTCTTCGAGTTTCTGAGGAACTCTGCCCTCGATGCGCGGAATTATTTCGATCACCCGTCGATTGCGGACCCGGGCCGTATCCCTCCGTTCCGGCGAAACGAGTTCGGATTTACGAACGGCGGGCCCGTCGTGTTGCCGAACGTTTATGACGGACGCGACCGGACGTTCTATTTTGTGCAGTATCAGGGATTCAGGCAGGTGCTGGGAACGACCCAGGTTTTGGCCGTGCCAACCGCAACCGAGCGAGCGGGGCAGGACATCGTGAAGTACCCGGACGGCAGCACGGACACGCTGCAGGTACCGGTGAATCCGGCAATCGCTGCGGTGCTGGCCCGCTATCCGCTCCCCAACAATCCAACCGGCGCGTATGGTGCGCGAACCTATGCTGCACCTTCAAACGTAAACACGGATGCGGATCAGTTTTCCATCCGCATCGATCAGAGGGTTGGCGCAAAAGGACAATTGTTTGGTCGATTCAATTACGACAATCTAACTGGACCGACAACAAATCCGGATCAGACGCTGCTCGATCCGAGCTTCGGCGTGCAGTATGTAGACCGGCAGCGCAATGCGGTTATCACTTACACGCGCACCGTGTCTCCGCACTTTCTCTGGTCGACGTCGGTGAGTTTCACGCGGACGACGCCTTCGTTTGTGACACCGAACCACACCGATCCAGCTTTAAAGTTCATCGATGGCCTCTATGAGGCGTTCAATGGAGCGGCGGGTTCGGTCATGTCTGCGTTCGGGAATTTGTTCCAAGGACAATTGAATTTTGCGTTGACGAGCCCGCGGCACGCCGTGAAGTGGGGTGCGGAAGCTCGCCTTAACCGGGACACGACATACTTCGGTATAAGTCCTAACGGCGAGTACGATTTTGGCGGCGGAACAGTTTATTCGCCCGTGTTCATTCCTTCCGCGAGTGGACAGCATGATGTGCAGCCGGGTCAGCCTCTGCCAGACACGTTGAGCAGTCTGTTGCTCGGGTATCCGTATGGATACACGATCGCGGTGGCGCCGCCCTACGCATCGAATGGCGCGCACATTGGGCCAGCGGCGATCAACCGGAATGACGTGAATGCCTACATCGAGGACACGTGGAAAATCAATCCGCAATGGACGCTCGAATATGGGCTGCGATATGAGCTCTACACGCCGATTTCGGAGCGGGCGCACCGAACGTCGAGTTTTCTGAATTCGTTCCCACCCGCGGGCGTTGGGCAGGAATACTTGATCAATCCGCAGCCTACTTATCAAACCGATTGGAACGGTTGGGGGCCGCGTGTTGCAGGTGGACTGGAATGCGCCGCACGCAGTGCATGTGCACATGGGCGGGGCGATCACGGTGATTCCGCCCAATATCTGGCAGGACAATCTTCTGACAGGGTCAACACCTTACGTTGTTTATCCACGTGTCAATGCGGCGCAAAACGGGGAGATTGCTTACGGATTCCAAATTACACCGAACGAATTGCCGCCTGTCTATAACACCGCGGGCGTGAACGTGTTGGCCAGCGGCAATCCGAAAAACGTCCCGGCGAACACGGTGATGGACGTAAATCGATACCAACAGGATTTGGCAGCACTGGCGCCAAGTGGTCAACTCTCGCTGCTGAGTCTGGCCGGGATCGACCGGCGCTTCGGCAATGGCTACCTGCAAACTTGGACGCTGGGGCTGGAACGGGCTTTCGGCGGCCTCACAGCCGATGTCGCGTATGTCGGAACATCGGCGTTTCGACTTCCCAGAATGTCATATCCAAACGCATATCCCGGAGCGGATTCGGAATTTGCGCGGTTTACAAACTTCGACGGCAGCGGAGCGGTGACAGGTGGGTTCGGATTCGAGTCGGTGATGACAGCAACATCGCACTCGTCGTACAACGCGTTGCAGACCTCACTGGCGGGAAATGTTGGGCACGGCGGTCCGTCGTTGCAAGCCGGTTACACCTGGGGCAAATCATTGGATGATGTCAGCGGCATCCTGGGAGGAGCAGGGTCTACCGGTGCCGTCACGCAGTTTAGTCCGCAAGACCCGTTCAATACACAAGCGGAGAGAGGGCCGTCAAGCTTTGACGTGACGCACGCCTTCACGTTGAGCGCGGCCCAGGATTTGCATTTTGAGCATTTGGGACTTCAGTCGGATCGAACCCAGTTATTGACGAAGGGATGGGAGTTGCTGAGCATCTCGACGATCACCAGTGGGTCGCCGTTTACGGTGTACTCGGGAATCCAGCAGACGGGCGCGGGGACGATTGGTGCCGACCGGCCGGATCAGATCGGAACGCCGGACCTCTCGAGCGCCGGCAGTTCAATGCGACCGCGCGACGATTATTTTGGGCGGGGCGCGAACAACGCAAGTTTTTTTTCCATTCCCATCGGGATCGCAGGCGGTACCGGACCAAACTCCGGGCGTTTTGGAACGCTCGGCCGTAATACATTTCGCGGACCGGCATATTACGATTTCGATTTTGCGCTCATCAAGACGACTCCGATTGGCCACCGCGAAAGCGGTTCGGAGCGAGCGGACCTGCAATTCCGCGGAGAGTTATTTAATCTGTTTAACATCGTCAACATGGGGCTACCTGCCAATATCATCGAGGGTACAGGGTTTGGCATGATCAGCAAGACCGCGGGAACTTCGCGGCAAATTCAGTTTTCGCTAAAGCTTATCTATTGAGCCGCGTCCTGCAGTGAACACACCGTTGGGGGGAAGGACAGAAACATGCCACTGCTAATCCCCACCTAGAGTTTCCGGCGCACAGCAAGGTTGAAGCACTACTTTGCCCGGTTTCTTAACAGCACAGCCTGATCTTCTTTACTCCCTAGAGGCCGGTAACCTGACCGTGAAAATTTCGGCGCGGACATGACTTGGAAGCATCCGTTCGACAACTCCGAGATCGCGGGCAACCCCGGAAATCATTGCGGGGCCAGTTCGGCTTCTGGGAGATAGCCATTGATCTCCTCCAATCCCGTTTCTGGATAACTTCCGTTGGCCGACGGTCAGAGAGCTGCCTCCTTTTGCCTCAATCTAGAATTCCACGCTAAGATTGGCAAATGATGGAATCTTCACGCGAGGCGCTGAAGCCAGACAAGCGTGAACCTGGGGATGCACCTGGCAAATCTCAAGGAAAGTTAGCGCTGGCTCTGGGAGTGATCGCAATCGCGCTCAGCTTGGTTCTTGGGTTTGTTTATCTAATCTCGGTCCGTCGCTTGGAGCGCGAGGTGGCACAGCTTAGCCAGCAGACGGAAAGTTCCAGCCGGCTGATCGTGCGCGCACAGGAGCAATCGCAGACGTTGGCTCAACAGGCTTCGCAAGCGGCCGCAAACGCGCAGGCGGCCGCTCAACAGCGCGACTTGGCAAAGCAGGATCAATCGAACTCGGAGGCGCAGGCGCAACTGGCGAGGCAGCAGGCCGCCGCCGAGCAGCAAAAGGCAGATCAAGCGACACAGCAGGCTGAGGAATATCGGCAAGAGCGAGAGACGGAGCTTGCACAGCTCCAACAGGCTCTCGGGCAAATCGCCGAAACGCATCGCACCGCAATGGGCCTGGTGATGACGCTGGACAGCAAGTCGATTCGCTTCGACTTTGATAAGGCGAACATTAAACCGGAATATCGCGACATCCTTAATCGCATCGCCGGGATCCTGATGACGCTTAAGGGATATACGATTGCTGTCTACGGATATTCGGACGACATCGGCACGCAGGAGTACAACTTGCAACTCTCACAGCGTCGCGCCGAAGCTGTCCGCGACTTCCTGGTGCAGAGCGGAATTTCCGCGACAATCATGACCACCAAGGGCTTTGGCAAATCCGACCCGCGGGTTCCGGGGGACAACGAACAGGCGCGTGCTGCCAACCGCCGGGTCGAGATCGGCCTGGTGGATTCGAAACTTATCACGAACGGCGCTATCGTCGTGCCAAAGTGAATGAGACGGTACGGGTCCGGTGTAGATATCGAGAGCGGACCGCACCAGGATCGCGCGCCGAAACTGGTCGAGTGCCGACGCACAACAAGTCCATGAAGTCACATTGGTCCCCGAGGCAGAGCGCTACACGCTGACTGCCAAGCAACTTCAAGACAGAGAAATGCAGCTCAACGGGAAGACTCTTCAGCTGAATAGTGATGGCGACGTTCCGGAATTCGTGGGTCAGCCAACGCCATCAGGTCGTATCAGTTTCGCGCCAGCCAGCATTACGTTCCTGGCAATTCCCAACGCTAACAACAGCACTTGTCGCTAGCTCGCTACCCGACTCACGTGGTGGCGATTTAACTTAAAAGGAGACTACTTTCATGAGCGAGACCAAGCCGACAGCGATCCTTGCAAGTCTAGCCACATTGCTTCCAGAACTTGAGGCTGTCTATAAAGACATCCATGCCCACCCCGAATTGTCGATGCACGAGACACGAACCGCTCAAATTGCGGCGGATCATCTCAAGGCCAACGGCTTTGAAGTCACCACAGGAGTCGGCAAGACGGGAGTTGTCGGTATATTGCGCAACGGGGACGGTCCAACCGTGATGCTGCGCGCTGACATGGATGCGTTGCCCATCAAGGAAGCTACTGGACTCCCCTATGCGAGTACAGTTACAGCGACAGGGCCTGATGGCAAGACCGTGCCGGTGGCACACTCCTGCGGCCACGACATGCACGTGGCCTGCTTGATCGGAGCTACCTCGCTGTTTGCCAAAAGCCGCGATAGCTGGCATGGAACGTTGATGCCAGTCTTTCAACCAGGGGAGGAGACGGCACAGGGCGCTCAAGCCATGATTGACGACGGGCTCTTCAAACGGTTTACGAAGCCCGATGTAGTGCTCGGGCAACACGTCATGAGCTTGCCATCTGGGCACCTCGATTGGCGTACAGGAGTTGTGACCTCAGCTGCTGACAGCCTGCAAATTCGTTTGTTTGGGCGTGGCGCGCATGGCTCGATGCCAGAGGCCAGCATTGATCCCGTTGTCATGGCCGCCTCCACCGTCATGAGGCTGCAAACCATCGTCTCGCGAGAAGTCGCTCCAACAGATTCCGCCGTGGTGACGATCGGGGCGCTGCAGGCAGGCACGAAAGAGAATGTTATTCCTGACGAGGCGATTATCAAGTTAAACGTGCGCACCTTTGATGAGGGGGTCCGCAAACATGTGCTTGCAGCGATTGAACGAATTGTGAATGCCGAAGCAGCAGCTTCAGGTGCGCCGAGGGTACCGGAGATCACTCCACTGGACCGCTATTCAATGGTAACCAACGATGTCGATGCGACAGAGAAGGTCGTTGACGCGTTTCGCCAAAACTTCCCTGACGGCTCCGTAGAGCAAACTAAACCTACGATGGCGAGCGAGGATTTCGGATGCTTCGGGGCGGAGTGGCACGCTCCGGCGGTGTTCTGGTTCTTTGGCGGTGACGATTCTGAGGTATATGACAAGGCGAAGAAGGATGGCACGCTCAATTCGCTGCCGACCAATCACAATCCGCGCTTTGCACCGGTGATCCACCCAACTCTGGAGACAGGTGTGAAGGCTCTGGTTGTTGCGGCGCATGCATGGCTGGCCTCGTGAACAACATCCTGATACACGGACATCAACTAGCGGGTCCTTTTCTGGATGCGGTGGATCTGCTTGGCACGTTCGTTTTCGCACTGAGCGGTGCGGCAGCGGGTGTCAAAAGCCGGTTCGATCTGTTCGGTCTAATGGCACTCTCGTTCGCGGCCGGTAATGCCGGCGGGATCACGCGAGATGTGCTGATTGGCGCGGTGCCACCAGCGGCCATCAGCGACTGGCGCTATCTCGGGGTTTCTCTTCTGGCAGGATTGGTGACGTTCTTCTGGTATCCAAACATCGATAAACGTCGCAGGCTGGTGTTGTTATTCGACGCCGCGGGACTCGGCCTGTTTGCCGTCGCCGGCACACAAAAGGCGCTCATCGCGGGACTCAATCCGGTGATGGCGATTTTTATGGGAGTGCTAACCGGCATTGGTGGTGGGATATTGCGCGATGTGCTTGTCAACCAAACGCCGACCGTGCTCGAAGCGGATATTTATGCTGTTGCTGCCCTAGCCGCGGGCCTCGTAGTGGTGATCGGATATGAATTGCATTACCCGGCCTTTGTGGTGTTGACCGTGGGCGCACTACTTTGCTTCTGGCTGCGAGTCATGGCGATATACCGAGGATGGCATTTGCCCGTCGCCCAGTCGCAGAATCGGCGGGATTGAATCATCGTTTGCCCCTCTCTACTAATCGGCCTGCGTCGATTGGCCGAAGAGTGGGTCGGTCCGGTTGTTGTGCCAGTCAGGTATAGAATGAAACCCAGGCTGATGGCTAGCACCTGCGTAGGCAACCTGTCCGAGTTCGTATTTTGGGAGGATCACATGACACAGAACAATCTTGAACTCATGCGGACACTTGACGATTCGTGGAACGCACAGGACTGGGATACGTTTGAAAAGCGGCATTCGAAGGACACCACCGTCTTTTGGCCTGGTCAGCCCGAGCCAACAAAAGGACGCGACAATCACAAGGCGGAGTCCATCAACTTTTTCAAGACGTTCCCCGACAATCATCTGATTAATCATCCTTATAAAGTGGAGATTGCTCAGGGCGAATGGACGTGCACTGTGGCGGATTTCAGGGGAACGATGACAGGTCCGATGACGATGCCCGGCGGAACGGTGATCCAGCCCACGAACAAGAGTTTCCACTTGGATTTCTGTACCGTTGCGCGCTGGAACGAACAGGGCCAGATCGTGGAAGAGAATCTTTTTTACGATCTCATGGGAATGCTGAAGCAAATAGGCCTGATGCCAAGTCAAGAGCAAAAGGCGGCGTAAAGACGAGCGATCACAATGGCCGAGCGGATGCCAGCGTTGTTCATTGGGCACGGGAATCCGATGAATGCGCTGCTGGTGAACCCTTATACGCAGCGGTGGGCATCGATCGGCGCGAGCCTGCCGAAGCCAAAGGCAATACTTTCGGTGTCGGCCCACTGGTACATCGAAGACGCAGCCGTCACCGTGAGCACCGCGCCGAGGACGATCCACGATTTCGGCGGCTTTCCGCGCGAGCTATATCAGGTGCAATATCCCGCGCCGGGTGATCCCGACCTCGCTGCGCGCGTCCAGAAATTGCTTGCTCATGTGCCGGTGCGTCGCGACGACCGCTGGGGTCTCGACCACGGTACTTGGTCGGTTCTGCGCCACGTCTATCCACAAGCCGATATTCCAGTGGTTCAACTCAGCATTGACGAAACGCAACCGCCCTCGTTCCATTACGAAGTCGGCAAGCGCCTGGCGCTCTTACGAGAAGAAGGCATTCTCATCCTCGGTAGCGGCAACATCGTGCACAACCTGCATGCCTATGCTTGGGGACGGCACGCACCGGAGCCGTACGATTGGGCGATCTCGTTTGAAACTCGAGTTCGCGAGCTGCTCCTTGCGGGAGAGTACAAGCCGCTCGTGAATTACGAGGATCAGCTCGGCAGTGAAGCGGAACTAGCAGTGCCCACGCCGGACCATTATGTGCCGCTGCTTTACGTTGCCGGCACTCGCACACCATCCGAGCCGCTCACATTTCCTGTTGAGGGCGTAGATGGCGGTTCGGTCTCGATGCTCGCAGTGCAAGTGGGCTGATTAAAACTGGACAACACCCTGCCGCAACGCGAAGTGGTCCAGAAACGGGCTTCGAGAAACTTGCTCCGACGGTTCCGGTTGCCCCGCCCCGCTACCCCTCGCAAAGCATCGTAGTAGTCTCGCCTTGTTGCTTCAAAGAACGTCGACAAATAGACCCTTCTAGGGTCGAAAATGGCGGTCCGCGCTATTTTCACAATCTATGACGATCGAAAATAGCGAGATGAGCAATTTGCATGAGCGAATGCAGCGCGAGTGGTTTCGTAACACTTAGCAGTGGCGAGGAAAGATCTGCTCACCGGGTGCACTGCGTGAGATTGTGGATGCGAATTGACACGAATGCATAGGCGGACGGGAAAACGCAGCTCTGTACGCTGCTGGGAGCGGTCAGACAAAAAACGCTGGCTGGAACCTCGACTCTGGTCTAGAGATCGAGCATGATCCATGTTGGGGCGTGGTCGCTCGCGTTTTCCTGCCCACGCGCCCATCGGTCAACACCGCCGTCCACGAGCCGGTCTGACAAATTCGGTGAGAGCAGAAAGTGATCGAGTCGCATGCCTTTGTCCTTCTGCCACCGTTCAAATTTGTAATCCCAGAATGTCCAGAGCGGCCCGTCCGGATGTAGCTTCCGCATGGCGTCGGTCCAGCCTTGAGCCAGCAAACGCGCAAAGGCCTGTCGGCTCTCGGGTTGGATTAACGCGTTGTTATCCAACGATCGAGTCGGATAGATGTCCTGCGGTGTCGGCACGACGTTGTAGTCACCGGCCAGCACCACGGGTGCGCCGCTCGCCATGAGTTCGGCGGCGTGGGCAATGAGGCGCTCAAACCAGGCCAACTTGTAATTGAATTTCGGTCCAGGCTGCGGATTCCCATTGGGGAGGTAGATGGAAGTGATCAGGACTCCCTGAACCGCCGCTTCAATGTAGCGAGCTTGATGATCTTCAGAATGATCTGATTACGATTTCAGGATTACGAGTTTCAGAATAATGCCCTTCAGGATTTCCCGGCAAGCTTGTGCGAGTCAGCACGGGAACGTGGTTTCGCGCGAGAATGGCCACGCCGTTCCAGGAGCGCTCCCCTTGCCAGACCGCTTCGTACCCGAGAGTCCGAAGGGCATTCACGGGAAAGGCTTCCTGCTCTGCCTTGAGCTCTTGGAGACTCACCACGTCCGGTTCAGCTTTCGCTAACCAAGCCAGGAGGTTGTCGAGCCGCTTATTGATGTTGTTAATGTTGAAGGTGGCGACTTTCAGCGGGTCCCCTTTCCCAACTCTCGAAGTGCCCGCTCTCAACGGGCTTTACATTCTCGAAACCAGATTCCTTGAGGTGCCTCGCGATGCGCTGCCCCTGGACTGCGCGACACTAGTAGTGACTTCGGCGGAAACGCGGCCAGGAGCTTTCAGGAGCAGCTCGCACGCACGCTCATCGACGGCCGAACAGACTGTAGCCGCACAGCACGAGCCTTTCGGCGCGCTTCAATGTCCCATAGGCGGCTTGCGAGCCAGAGCGGGTGCGAAAGACATCCTTGTTCTCGGGCCGAATCGACGTGCGCGGAATGAAATAGCCTTCGTTCGACCCGGGAAAGACCTGTGTCCGCTAGGGGACCACCCGCGGGGAACGTTCCCGAATCATGTCTTCATTCTCCGACGCAATAGTCTGTATGAGCGCCTTCGGGATCGCTGCATGAGGGAGGAATACTCACATTGGAAGGCTGAGCCGAGAAGCGGTCATTTAAGGGTTCTTTTATTTGCGAATGCCGACCGTCATGACGGCTCTTTGGCTTGAATACCCTAAACGCCTCCTTCATCTCTCTGATGAAAAGTATCGACCTATTCTCAAGTACGGATTCTCGTGGGCAGCGGGCACTCTGGGCGGGGTCCTCTTCGATCTGAAGTGGCTGTACCATACCGTCGCGAGAGGCTTGTGGCATATGGACAGGCGACTCTGGCGCATTTTCACACCTCACATATCAGGCGGCCTGTCTTTTTTTGTATTGGCGCTGGTTGCTTCCGGTGGTCTTCGGATTTTCGACAGCAAAGCGACTGGAATCTTTCGCGCTGGTAGTAGGGTTAGGCTTTTTAGTTGGATACTTTTCGGATAGTGCGATTGCAAAGCTTACCGAAGTCGCTGAAACTCTCTTTGGAACAATACGAGCCGAAGAGAAGCATAAGGAGAGTCTCGCCTCAGTGAACGAGCCTGGAACTGGAGGCACCGATCAATCGCCAAAGGTTGATCCATGAGGAATGCTTCCCCACTCCGCTATCCCGGAGGGAAATGGAGAGTTGCACCATTTTTCGAGCGGTTGAGAGCACTGAAATTTGAAAGTCCGCCGGTATATGTTGAGCCCTATGCCGGTGGTGCGAGTCTCGCTTTAAGTCTGCTTTTCTTGAACAAGGTTTCGCAGGTTTTCTTGAACGATCTCGACCCGGCGATCTATTCGTTTTGGTATTGCATCTTAAAGCAGACTGAAGAATTCGCCGAACTTCTGAAAAACACGCCGATAACTCCGGCAGAGTGGCGACGGCAAAGACGAATCTACTCAGAAGGCATTGTCTCTGGGAGGCTGAAGCTCGGATTTGCGACTTTTTTCTGAACCGCACCAATCACTCTGGAATTCTGAATGCCGGGATGATTGGAGGGAAAGATCAGATCGGGGAATGGAAGCTCAGACGCGCGGTTCAATCGATCCGAGCTTCTATCTCGGATACAGAAAATTGCGGCTTGTCGCGACCGTATACACCTCTCGAATCTTGATGCCGGGAAATTCGTCGTGAATCACTGTCGAAGTAAAGCGAAATTCATATATTTAGACCCTCCCTATTACCGCGCGGGTCAACGACTTTATCTAAATGCATACCGTCCGGATGACCACGCGAAAGTGCGAGACAAAGTTCTTAAGTTTCGCTGCAAGTGGATAGTTTCATACGATGATGTTCCTGAAATTAGGAAATTGTATCCGACTCAGAGATCGCGACGTGTAAGCCTTCTTCACACTGCTAGGAAAGCTCATGAGGGAAAAGAAATCATGTTCTTCTCTCCACAACTTAGAATCGCTTTCCTCCGACGATAGATCGCTCTCGGCGCTTCCACGCGAGCTTAAAATCTAGCCGTTGAAAGGAGTTTCGTGGCGCACAAAGCGGGAAAGTCTGGTCGATCCGAGACGCCTAACGAGCCAAGGAGGGTGCGCAGAGCCGCGGTGCGGAGATTTTCACCTGTACGCGGTATCCTTCTTCTTTCGCAGGGCGAAATCGTTTCCGTCCCAACGGATCAAATGTCGCCTGATCTTGCGGGTTGGAAGGCCTATGGGTTGAGTTGCCTGCCGTTAGAGTGGGTACCTCCCTTCTTTGTGATAGAAAACAAATCGATCGGCAGTAGAGCGGAATATTCGGCACTGGCAGCCCAGATTTCAGAGTGCATGAGTCGGTTAGGTTTCGGTCGTGCAGGTGTATTCGTGCGGTCAAGTGGTACGTCAGAAACAATCGAGCAGCGTGGTCGTCTTGTTTCGGAGGCATGCTCTGGTTCCGAGGTTTTGAGCACGATTCAACGTCTCTCAGAAAACCTTTCTGTTGCAGACACCGGGAACGTCAATTGGATCGTGCAAGAGTATATCCAACCGGTTCGGAAAGGACATCTTTCGAACGAGCGGCGGTTAAGCCGCGAGCCGCGCGATTTTGTTGTTGAGTTCGAGCTTAGCGGAGATCGCCCAGGTTACACCGTCCCAGTGGGAGTTCGCCACTGGAGAGATGGTGCTACAGTTCGCGATTTTGATTTATCCTCCACGTCCGAACATGCAGTGACTTTAAAACTGAGGCCTGTAGCGCTTTGGGCCACCGCTCTTTCTACCCGCGTGCTTTTCGAATGGGTCTGGAGCGGAACTCGGGTGTGGATAGTTCAAGCCGATATTGCGAGGCCAAAGAGAGGAGTTAACCCTCGCACGCTTCTCGGAGGAGAGGTCCTAGAAGTTGAGTCGAAATCACTACTTTTATTTCGACTTGCAGAGCCCTCTGACTTCGAAAAGTACGGCAAGCTCCGCAATGCCCGGACTTACGAAGAAATTGGCTATAAAATGCCGGTCTTTTACGTCCTTGACGATCAGAGCGTCATCCAACGACTTTTGCGTGCTGAAATTCCCGAACAAGTTGAACCAGACCTTGAAATCCTGACCAAGCGGCCGCTGATTATTAGGACAGATGGGATCGGCATACCCAAAGAAAAACGTGAGATGCTACCGCGTAGTGAGGGATTGTGCAACGAAAACGATGGGAAAAAATGGCTAGTCGATCAATTCGCCAAGGAAATTGACAGAATAGGAATCGCAAATTGCTCATTGTGCCTAATTGCTCATCACTTTATTCCTTCCGTAGCCGCAGCCGGGCCCGAGCCGAGCCAGAAGGGAGCCTTGTCAGGATTGAGTCCCTCTGGGGCCTACCAGAGGGACTCTACTGGCACGCCCATGACACATTCGAAGTTGACACCGCGAACGACTATTCGATCCGAAAAAGACTTCGATTCAAGGGCACGTTTATCGCCCCTGTTGAAAATGGCCAATGGGTGCAGCACCAGACTTCAGCTCCGTTCGATTGGGGGCGAAGCATCGTTCAGAAGGAATGGTTGCAGGAGATCGCTGCAACGACGAAGCTTGTCGCAGAACACGACAAGCATCCGGTTGCAGTGATGTGGTTTATTGACAATGATCAACGGGCAACGCCGCACCACGATCTACCCGGTATCACGCCGAATCAGCAATCGACGCTCCTAAAGCTGCTCCGCGCAAGAAACTGACAATGGCTTCAGATTTCAAAATCGAACCAGTAGCGGATTGGGAAGATCTTCGGTCGAAAGTTCGCAGAGGCAACAGAGTCGAACGAGTGATGCTTGAACCCAAGATCCTGAACTCGTCAGGAATCAAGGCTTCGCACGATCTCAGCGGAATTTGCCGCGGAAAATAAAATTGTCGTCGAACTCGCGGGAGGAGTTCTCTCTCATGCCGTATTTCATCTTGCAGCGGCATGGCGCTCATGCAGAGTGCATCGACTTATTTGGAGCAGACGAGGAAGACGTTGAATATAACAAAATCGTTCGAGATAAAATTCCCGACCAAATCGAGCGAAAGGGAGAGGCTGTCGAAGTTGTGAGACTGAAAGGAGACGCGCTTCTGGAGGCACTACGGCGCAAGCTTGTGGAAGAATCGTTCGAAGTGTTAGATGCAAGATCGGGCCCAGAGATTGTCGCCGAACTGGCGGACGTAGAGGAGGTAATCGGAGCTATCTGCGACGCTCTCCAAGTACCACCCGAGCAAGTGATTGCCGAAAAAGCAGAAAAACGAAAACGTAAGGGTGGTTTTGTGCGAGGGTTGATGTTGAAGAGCACGTCTACTCCACGTTCCTTAAGAGCTAAGCCTCAAGCCGAAGTTTCACTGGCGCTTTCCATTCAGGAGCACGAACGGATCGAAGTGGTTGAGCGTCCAAGTGAAATCCCAGCGAATCGCCCGTACAGGCGTGCGGACCGACGCAGCGTCGATCAAAACCCGGAAGAGCTTTTGACATTTGAATCCCAATTAAGCAGCATGACGACGGAAAGACAGTCCACCGATGTTGACATAGCGTTGAGCGAAGAGGAGAGTCGAACGTTAAAGATTGTTGTTGAGTTCACAAGGACTCGTTCGATTCTATGGAGCAAAGTTAGCGTAAGGATTCAACCTTCGCAGCTTGGTATGAAACTGACATCCGATTTACAAATGGACTTAAAGTTTCCTGGAGAGCTTGAATGAGCGCCCGAAAATATGGGGATAGGCGGGACGTACCCCGTCGCACCAAGCCCTACGAATAGATCCCAGGCGCCTCATGTCCGAGCTTCTGCACGTACTCGACGTACGACCCGGGATACACAGTGGGATGGCGGTCGGTGCCGCTCTCGCCGCCCAGTTCCAGCACGCGTGAGCCGAGACCGCGCAGGAACATGCGGTCGTGCGAGACGAAGATCATGGTGCCTTCGAAATCCTTCAGCGCGTCGACCAGCATCTCCTTGGTCGCCAGGTCGAGGTGGTTGGTCGGCTCGTCGAGCACCAGGAAGTTCGGCGGGTTGTAGAGCATCCGCGCCATGGCGAGCCGCGACTTCTCGCCGCCGGAGAGCGCGCGGATCTTCTTGTCCACGTCGTCGCCGGAGAACTGAAACGCGCCGGCGAGGTTACGCAGCGAGCCGAGACCGTCCTGCGGAAAATCCTGTCTGCAGCTGTTCGATGACGGTGAGATCGGGATCGAGCACGTCGAGCGACTGCTGCGCGAAGTAGCCCATCTTCAGGCTGGCGCCCAGGCGCACGCTTCCGGCGTCGGGCGCGCTGGCGCCGGCGATCATTTTGAGCAGCGTCGTCTTGCCCGCGCCGTTTCTTCCCATCACGGCCCAGCGCTCGCCGCGGCGGATGGTGAGATTGAAGCCGTCGTAGATGACGCGCGGGCCGTAGCTCTTGTGCAGGTCCTCGATCACGGCCACCTGTTCGCCGGATCGCGGCGGGACGCGAAAATCGAACTTCACGACCTGGCGTTTCTTCGGCAGCTCGATCTTCTCGATCTTGTCGAGCGCCTTGATGCGGCTCTGCACCTGCGCGGCTTTGGCGGCGTGCGTCTTGAAGCGATCGATGAAGCGCTGCTCCTTGGCGAGCATCGACTGCTGCCGCGCGAAGGCCGCCTGCTGATTGGTCTCGCGGATCGCGCGCTCGCGCTCGTAGAAATCGTAGTTGCCCGAGTAGGTGATGATCTCGCCGCCGTCGATCTCCGCGATCTTCGAGACCAGACGGTTCATGAACTCGCGGTCGTGCGAGGTCATCAGCAGCGCGCCAGGAAATGACTTGAGAAACTGCTCGAGCCAGATGATGGATTCGATGTCGAGGTGGTTGGTCGGCTCGTCCATCAGCAGGACGTCCGGCCGGCCGAGCAGCACGCGCGCCAGCGCGACGCGCATCTTCCATCCGCCGGAGAGCGCGCCGACGTCGCCGTCGATCTGATCGTCTTCGAAGCCGAGGCCGTGCAGCACTTCGCGCGCCTGCGCTTCGAGCGCGTAGCCGCCGAGGTGCTCGTACTCTTCCTGCACTTCGCCGAAGCGCGCGAGGATGCGGTCCATGTCGTCGGCCTGCTCGGGATCGGCCATGGCGCGCTGCAAGGCTTCGAGCTCGTGGTGCAGATCGCCGACGCGTCCGCTGCCGGCGATCGCTTCGTCGAGCACCGAGCGGCCCTGCATTTCCTCGACGTCCTGGCGAAAGTAGCCGATGGTCAGCTTCTTCGGGACCGAGACCGTCGCCTTCGTCGGGCGCTTCCTCGCCGACGACCATGCGGAAGAGCGTCGTCTTGCCCGAGCCGTTGGGACCGACCAGACCGACTTTCTCGCCGGGATTCAACTGAAACGAAGCGTCGACGAAGAGCAACTGCTTGCCGTACTGCTTATTGATGTTTGAGAAAGAGATCATTTTGAAGGAGCAACTCGCGGCACGGTGCCTCTTCCAGTGTAGCGTGGCTGGAAACTTGGGGGCCCACGATGGCAAGTTGGATTATTGAAGGTTTGGCCGTGATCCGGCGACGTCGTGGTGGGTCAATTTGATAAAACGTCAAACGACATCGGCATCGCGCTTCATATAGCACTTGCGATCGTCTTCATGTGTGACTCGGAAGCCGAGGCGCTCGTAGAGCCGCCGAGCGGGATTGATTCTCACTACATTCAGGCGTACTGCAAGATTGAACGCAGTGGCTTCGCTAATCAGTCGCCTCATCACCTCGGTGCCGATGCCGTTGCGCTGAAACCGGCTGTCCACAAACATCTGAGCGACAAACAGTTCATCATCTTCTAATGCTACTTGCTGTGTTCGTGAGCCTGACCCTGCTACTGGGGATTACTGCTAGAGTTGCGGCTGCAGCGCCAGCCGGCATTAAAAACGTTGTGCTTGTCCATGGTGCCTGCGCCGAGGCTCCGGCTGGGACGCCGTCGCCAAGATCCTTGAGAACGATGGCTACACGGTATCGGTTGCCCAACCTCCCGAGACATCGTACGCCGACGACCAGAAATACACGAAAGCCGCAATCGACGCCATGGGCGGCCCGGTCGTGCTGGTCGGCCATAGCTACGGCGGGTCCATCATCAGCGAAGCCGGTAACGATCCAAACGTTGCAGCACTGGTATACATCGCCGCCTTCGCGCTCGATGAAGGTGAGAGTTGTGCATCAATCGAAACGGCTGTGCCGCAAGCCTCTAAGGCATTCAAGCCGGATAGCAACGGAAACTGGTGGATAGTACAGGACCATTTCGCCGGCGACTTCGCAGCGGATATTCCCCCGGCCCAGGCTCACTTCATGGCCATATCGCAGGTACCGATCTCCACCGACGCATTCACCCACAAGGTAACGAATCCGGCCTGGAAGAACAAGCCGACATGGTACATGGTGGCCAGTTCAGACCGCTCGATCAATCCGATACAGGAACGCATGATGGCCAAGCGCGCCAATGCCAAGACGGTCGAAGTAAATGCCAGCCATGTGGCCTACATGTCTCATCCGAAGGAAGCAGCCAAGCTCATCGAAGAGGCTGCTTCCTCCGCGCACGCCAACTAGCAGCGAACAGGTCTTTGCATTGCAAGTGAAATGTACGTCCCGCGCGTGAAACAAGAGCGATTTGGCGCGAACGCGTTCAACATTAAAAATCAAATGATCCGTCTGGATCT
Source organism: uncultured Acidobacteriota bacterium (assembly GCA_963716405.1). Taxonomy (GTDB): domain Bacteria; phylum Acidobacteriota; class Terriglobia; order Terriglobales; family Acidobacteriaceae; genus JABDBE01. Next base: position 39,515 of record CAVQTI010000006.1, read on the forward strand.
CTACTGCAAAGGAGAATAATCGTGAGTCAGCATATTCAGAATGTAGTTCTGGTGCATGGAGCTTTCGCAGATGGCTCTGGCTGGAAGAGGGTCGCGGACATCCTCAAGAATGATGGCTACAGAGTGTCGGTGGCACAGCCTCCCGAGACATCGTACGCCGACGATCAAAAGTACACGAAGGCCGCCATCGATGCCATGGGCGGGCCGGTTGTGCTGGTCGGCCAAAGTTATGGCGGGTCCATCATCACCGAGGCCGGAAACAATTCAATCGGAGCACCGGTCTATACTGCTGCATTTGCTCTCGATGAAGGCGAGAGTTGTGCGTCAATCGAAACGGCGTTGCCGCAAGCATCGAAGGCGTTTAAAGCGGACAGCAATGGGCTTTGGTGGATCGACGAGGCCCACTTCGTCGCCGACTTCGCAGCGGACATTCCACGGGATGAAGCGGAGTTCATGGCAATAGCGCAGGTGCCGATCTCCACCGACTCGTTCACGCATCAGGTGAAGAATCCCGCCTGGAAGCACAAGCCCACCTGGTACATGGTGGCCACCGAAGACCGATCGATCAATCCGGACCAGGAACGCATGATGGCAAAGCGCGCCAAGGCGGAGACGGTCGAGGTGAAGTCAAGCCACGTGGCCTACACACGCGATGGCTTCAAGGCTGACGAGATAACTGTGTCGGCTCCTTTCCTCCGAGCCTTGGTCGCTTGAGCGCTTCCAAATCTACTCGCCCGAATGGAGCCGACACGGTTGTTCTGACGACCAAGAATTCGAATTACAGTCCAAAGCGGTGCTTGGCCGGATCGTGCGGAATGGCTGAGGGAGATCAACTCGCGAAGCGCGCTGACTTTTGCCGAGAAAAGGATGAGAAGCCGCACAGTAGGATGTGATGCTGTAGCAGTTGGACGGGCGATTCTGCGCAAAGAAGCGGGCCGCGAGACTCCGAAGATGATTCGCTTCGTAATTGGCAATCCCCTCATCATGAAGGAAATGGTCAAGCACGTTCCGGATGGCGGCTCTTACGCGCCGGTTACCGTTCTTGTAGATGAGCGCGCCGACGGTGTCCATTTGTCATATGACAGGATGGCAAGCTTCTTAGCGCCTTATGGCAATCACGGCGCGCTTGAAGCCGCACGGAATCTGGATAAGAAAATCGAAGATCTCTTAAGACAAGCCGCAGCTTGAACATGGGCGAGTGGCCCGGCCTTCAAACTGCAGAAGCCACCACAACTGCGGGTACCCCTCCATGGGAATGGTGCCAGGCGAAGATGGTCCCTGCCCTTCACACTTGACATTGCCAGATAATCCACTACCATATGGTTGTGGATAGATTGGGTACAACATTTGCGGCTTTGTCTGATCCAACCCGGCGGGCAATGATCGAACGACTCTCCCGTGGGCCTGCCTCTGTGCATGGATTGACGGAGCCGTTTGCACTCTCGCAGCAGATGATTTCAAAACATATCGCCTATCTGGTGCGGGCGCGGATTGTGATCAAGACGAAGCGTGGACGAGAGAGTGTGTGCACGCTTAGGCCAGCGGCGATCAAGACAGTCAGCGACTGGGCGATTAGCTATCGCCGCTTCTGGGAAGAGAGCTTCGACAAACTGGATGTAGTTGTAAATCAAATGAAGAAACAGGAGGTCAGAGATGACAAAAAACACGGTTAACGAAATTGAGCGGATGGTTGTGACAAGAGTTTTTGATGCCCCACGCGAGTTGGTTTGGAAGGCGTGGACAGACCCGAAGTACGTGATGCAGTGGTGGGGACCGAAGGGTTTTACTGCGCCTGTTTGCAAGATGGATTTTCGCGTTGGAGGAAAATCTCTCCTCTGTATGAGAACACCGGATGGGCAGGAGTGTTGGAATGCGGTTGAATACCACGAGATTGTTCTGCACGAGAAGATCGTCTCCTCCATGTACTTTTCGGACTCGAAGGGAAACAAAGTTGAGCCAGAGCAATTAGGAATAGAACATGAGGCCATCGACGGTGCGTACGACGTGACCATCTTTGAGGATCTCGGGAACGGCCAGACGAAACTCACCCACATTGGAAATGAACCCATGGAGAACGCAAAAAATAGCGGGCAACTAGAGGGCTGGAATGAGCAACTCGATAAAGTTGCCGCAGTGGTTACGCAGCTAGCGCAGGCGAAATAAGAAGCTCAAGCTTTGATTCGCGAAAACTCAATCCTGGAGAAAGAAATGAAAAGAATACCGTTTCTCGTTATCATCCTGCTGGCATTCGCATTTCCTGCCCATGCCCAGGACGCGATGAAGAAAGATGTAGCTGTCAAACCTGCCGATCCGGAATTGAAAGTCGTGCTCGATTCCTGGAATGAGATTGGCGGCAAGCTGACGGCGATGGCCGAAGATTTTCCCGAGGATAAGTATGACTTCAAGCCGACACCCGCGCAGCGGAGCTTCGCCGAGCAGTTGCTGCACGCGGCGGGTTCAACCTACTACTTCACTAATCCTGTGACGGGGCAGAAGCCTCCCGCGGAAGATCCGAAGCGCGACCAATACAAGTCCAAGGCCGACATCGTTGCGTTCGTCAAGAAATCCTTCGCCGACGGCGCAGCCGCCATCCAGTCGAAAGGTGAAAAAGGTCTGACGACGGAGGTTGTTTATTTCCCCCAGCAGAAAGCGCGCGTTCTCGACATAGCGTACGGCATCATCGAACACAGCGGTGAACACTACGGCCAGCTCGTTGTGTACTACCGTCTCGCGGGTCTTGTGCCGCCGGAGTCGCGGCCCAAAAAGTAAAGCTCAAGGGGAGGGACCTGGGGACAACAGCAACGCCTGATTTCAACAGTTACCAACGGCACCGAAGATAAAGCTGCGCGTTCCCAGTAGAATCGTGTCTATTATCTAGACGCCGTGTGCGGCGACAACCATGAATCGAACCAAGAAAATGATCCTCTCCATCAGCAGCATTGCCTTTTGGGGAGTCTTCTTTTTCCCGCCCTGGTATGAGACTAATGGCCAATACGTAAAACAGCTCGGGCGTCATTTCTTTTTCATCCGGCCAGATGCAGTACCGGTCGAATGTTACCTCGTCGGATGTGTGACGGCACCAGCGTCCTATTTCCACGTTGTGGTCGATTGGCGTAGCTGGGTAGGGACACTGTCAACGATTGCCGCTGTCACAACGATCCTGTTTCTGCTGTTCAGAGGTCGTACGGACGGAACTTTTCCCAGCATCGCAAAAGCCAAGACCAGACTGTTGTTCAGTCTGCTGGTCGCGCTCGCCTTGCCTGTCAGCCTGTCTCCGCTGGTCCTGCTTGGGACGTATGGTCTATGCGTGCCGCTCATTTTCTTTAGCGGCGAGCACAATTGGTTCTGGGGAAGCATCTTTTTTCCCATCGTGCTCTCTGCATATGCAGGGGCGGTTTATCTGGTAGCGACGGTTACCGTGTGGATCGCAGCACACGCGCACCGTGGACCCGGCTCTGTTATCTAACTCCCGCCAAGCCGGTCAACTGGTGTGACATCGCCATTACACTCATTGAACCCGGACGGGTAATTCTCAACGAGTGTACATCGCCTGATTGCAACAGTTACTTCCGCTTTGCCCAGTTAATCAGAACTTGTGCCCGCTCCAAGAAAGATCGCGGTAAACCCCCGAGAGATATAATTCCCGCGTGCAACAACCTATGCGGAATGGAATGGCGCTTCGCGTTTCCAAAGCGATTCTCGTTTTTGCAATCGCACTTTTCTACACGATTCTGGTCCTGAACAACCTCACCGATTACGGCTCCAACTATGAGTTTGTCCGCCACATCCTGATGATGGACTCAACCTTTCCGGGGAACCACCTCATGTGGCGCGCCCTCAATTCGCCGCCAGTACATACGGTCTTCTACATCGGCATCATCGCCTGGGAATCAGTCACGATGCTTCTATGCTGGTGGGCTGGTGTTCGGTTGCTGAAATCGTATCGTGCGGACAGGGCGCAATTCGCCGCTGCGCTGAACGCCGCCGTGATTGCGCTGACGACGAGCCTGCTGATGTGGTTGGTGGCATTCCTCGATGTCGGGGGCGAATGGTTTCTGATGTGGCAGTCGAAAATGTGGAATGGGCAGGAAGAAGCATTCCGAATGTTCACCATTGTCGGTGTGGTGTTTTTGGTGGTGGTGCAACGCGAGCCGTAAATGAATATCATTCACTGTTGAAATATCTCGATTTCACTTATCTTCCCTTAGCGGGGAGCTTGAGCGCAGAGGCATTGGTAACAGCACCTACGCGCTGGAGATCAGCGAAACCGGGGTACAATCCTCAACCGAGAGGTATTCCGATGACCATCCGCATTTGTACAATCCTTTGTTTCGCAGCTTCTATCTCGGTAACCATGGCGGCGCAGAGCGAGCCTGTGTTGGTATCCGCAAACATACCAAAGCATCCCCCACTGGCGTGCCAGGCACGCATTGGAGGAATCGTGAAGTTGACTTTCGCTCTGGGGGCGAACGGCGCTGAACCAACGGACGTTGAGGCGGTGTCGGGTCCGACGTTATTGAAGGATGCTGCAGTGGAGAATGTGAAGACGTGGCGCTTTGAAAACCATTACGCCGACGGCAAGTACGAAACAACGTTCGATTATCAGACTCCCAGTGTCCGGCCCGAAAAAGGTAACCTTTGAATCGTTCCGCCGCGTGGAAGTTGCCACTTGTCTTCCGGCCCTTTGGCAACCATGACTGACGTAAAATCTGGGTAGCACTCGTTGAACCCCGGAGGTCGCTTCCCCAGAACGCTTGCCCCCATTGGATTCGTGCGGAAGGACTACGAGATGCGGAAAGGGTTTACCAGAAAACCACAAGCGGACGAGCCCGCGACGCGAGTCAAGAACTACATCACGCCGAGCGGGCTGGAGTGCCTTAAAGATGAGCACCGGTTTCTGCTCACCAGGGAACGCCCGGCCGTGACCGAGGTGGTGCCGTAAACTGCCGGGTGCCCAAGGTTTCGAACTGCACGAAGCCTAAGCTACCCGGCGATTTCCACTCATGAAGTGATACAATGCTTACAACAGTTACACTCTCGGAGGATCGATGAAGCAATCGCGTACGATGGTGCTCAGTATGCGCCTGCCAGTGGAGAGCGGAAAACGTCTGAAGCGCATCGCGAATCGGCACGGGTGGACGCCGAGCGATGCTAGCGCGCGACTGGTGGAAGAGGGCTTAAGGCGGTCGGAATTTGCCTTCTTGGATTTTCGCGATTCACCGGCAGGCAGGCAAGCCTATATCCAAGGCAGCTCCCTGGCGATATGGGAGGTCATGTTGCTTCTTCGAAGTTACAAGGGAAATGTCAAGGACGTGGCCAAGCATCTGAAATGGCCTGAAGCGAGGGTTCGAGCTGCCCTGTACTATTCGGAGGCATTCCCCGAAGAGGTTAACGACGCGATAGCAGAGAACGATTCAATCGATTTCGACAGCCTAAAGCGCATGCTTCCCCAAGCGGTCGACTTTGCCGCCAGACCGACCAAGCGAGGCTGATGCTCAAGCTACTTCTAGATGAGCACATCTCCCCAGACGTAAAGAATGGCGTTCAACGTCGGAATCGATCGGTAGTGATCCACTCCGTGGTGCAGTGGGAGAACGGAAACTTCCTTGGGAAGGAAGATTCCGTTTGCCTGTTGGAAGCAGCGAAGCAACGCTTGACCCTGGTTACTTATGATCGCAGGACGATTCCTCCATTGTTAAAGCTCTGGGCAGAGGAAGAGCGATCGCATGGTGGTGTGATATTTGTCGATGAAAAGACAATCTCGCCGGCGGACATTGGAGCGCTGGTCCGTGCTCTAATTTCGCTCGTGGACGAGGCCGGGGGAATGGACTGGACCAACCAAGTGTACTTCTTGCGGAGCGGACGCTGACGCACTGGATTCGCGCCAGAAAGACTACGAGATGCGAAAAGGGTTTACGAGAAAACCACAAGCGGACGAGCCCGCGACGCCAGTCAAGAACTACATCACGCCGAGCGGGCTGGAGCGCCTCAAAGATGAGCACCGGTTTCTACTCACCAGGGAACGCCCGGCCGTGACGGAGGTGGTGGCGTGGGCTGCCAGCAACGGCGATCGTAGTGAAAACGCCGACTATCAATACGGCAAGCGGCGGCTGCGGCAGATCGATGGGCGGATTCGCTTTCTCACCAAGCGAATCGAAGCCGCGGAAGTGGTAGACCCGGAAGCTCCGCGAGCGGGGCAGGCGGCAACGAGGGCATTCTTCGGAGCGACCGTGCGCTATGCCAATGCCGCGGGAGTATCGCGAGTGGTGAGCATCGTTGGCACTGACGAAATCGATCTCGACCGCAACTACATCAGTTGGGTGTCACCTCTGGGGCGCGCGTTGATGAAGTCGGCAGCGGGTGACAGCGTAGTCCTTCAATTGCCGGGCGGTACAGAATACCTGACCGTGCTGGAAGTGAGTTACGAGCGCATTGCTGTGGAACCGTTCCGTGAACCACCTGGGTCCGAGGCCTCGGCAAACAGACTTCCTCGCCGACGCTAATCCACCTGACGAAAAAGAGAAGAAACGGCACAGGTGGAGAAAGAGCGACGACTGTAATAGCGCGCTATGGGCTTTTGGCAAGCGACAGGAGATGAGTTGAGTCCTCATAAACGCGCTTGTGGGAAGTGCGACAGAACGTTCCCTGTCCGACGGGAGAATTGCATTGCGATAACCCAGCGTGCCCACCGGACGGTGAGGGCTCCGGAGAGTCCGACCGATGCATTAATTCGGATTGCGCAAATATGAGGTTGAAGGTTACGTAGAGTTATCAGCGACCGGCCGTCGCGCGACTTGCCAACGCCGGCTCTTGAAACGAAAGCTACTCTCATTTCACTATCTCTGGGAAAGGGCGCGGGTAAAGAGTGGACCACTAATCTGTATTCGACATCGAGAGCGCGAGCGTGAACTATGCCACCCGGATTAGACAACCTCAGACATATCGTTGTTCTAATGATGGAAAACCGATCGTTCGATCACATGCTGGGATCGCTGACAGCGGTGAATCCGAAGATCGACGGAATCACTGGCACGCTTAGTAATCCGGACACGACGGGTGCGCTCGTCAAGCCGCAACCCTTGGCAGATTTCCAGGGACAGCTCGATCCTGATCCCAACCATCACTTTCCCGCAGTCGATCTGCAAATATTTGGCGGAGACACGAGTGCGGCCCGGGTAGCCAATATGCAGGGGTTCGTGAAGAGCTATTTCAATCAGCAGCAGGATGTAAAGCACTCGCAGAAAATCATGTACTACTTCAAGCAAAGCGACTTGCCGGTGCTGACCCAACTGGCCTTGCAGTTTGCGGTGTTCAACCGCTGGTTCGCTTCGATTCCTGGGCCAACGATCTGCAACCGGGCGTTTGCGCACTATGGGACGTCATTCGGCCGAGTAGACATGAATCCCTTCGATATTATCGAGCCTATCAAGAGCATTTACACGCGGCTCATCAACGCGACTCCGAAGCACACGGCCAAGCTCTACTACTACGATACGACCAGCTCGACCATGGAGGTCGTGAACCTGCTGCAGAACCAGCCGGAATTATTCGGAACCTACCAACAATTCTTGAGCGACTGCGACAAGAATTTGCTACCGGAGTATTCGTTCGTCGAGCCGAACTATAACGACCACGACACTGACAGCGGCGAGGAAGTGGCGAGCGACCAGCATCCTGACCACGACGTGAAAGCGGGAGAGTTTTTGATTGCTGAGGTGTACACGCACATCCGGCGGAACCCGAACCTCTGGCCGAACACTGCCTGCTGGTGGTTTATGACGAGCATGGAGGCATCTACGACCACGTGGTGCCGCCAGCGTGTGCTCCAGACCAGTTCACGGCGGCGGCGAATAACACAGGGACCGGGATGGAGTTCAAGTTCGATCGCCTGGGAGTGCGCGTGCCCGCGATCCTGATCTCGCCCTGGATCCCAGCGAACACTGTCGTGGACCGGGTTTTCGATCACGCTTCGATTCCGGGGACTGTGGCTAAATTCTTTCAGGTAGCCGCCCCATGCTCCCCACGAGAAACAAGCGCCGATGTTTTTATAGAGCCGAATGTGCAGCCGGTTGATCCGAACCGCAATCTGCTTTCGCTTGCGACTATGCGGGACGACTGTCCAACGTTTGATATTTAGACCGGAGTGACCAGAATGAATGTCATCCATGTTCCCAGGCCATCGCCGAAGGCAATGAATCCGGACCGTCCAGCGAATGCGCTGATACTGGCGCAGGTCTCGCATTTACAACAGGCGGAGAGCCGGCTCCCGCTTCGCTATCGGAGCGAAATTTATATTCACGCCATCAAGACCGAAGGCGAGGCGGCTGAGTACATTCGCGAAGTGACCGAGGCAATTCATCAGGCCCATGCCGACGCTGCGAAGCGAGGGGCAAAACGGGCACCCAAGCGCGGGCTGGAAATTGCCGCTGCCGCTGAACAGCCGAAACGGAAGGGCAAAACGAAAAGCAGCAAGCGGGCAAAGAAGTAGAGGAGATTCTCGTGGCAATGCGCATGCAGTGGCGCGTGGCGTTGTTGGTGCTAAGTGCATGCACGATGGCATGGCCGCAGGAAAGTAAGTTGCACGCTGAGTTGCGGGGCGAGGAAACGCGTGTGTCTGAGGCATGCAGCAGCTTCAGCTTTAACTGCCCCTATGCGCTATTTACCGATCACCCACTTCACATCGCGGCTGGGAGTATGCCTCCGCAGAATGGGTTTGGACTGGGCGGCGCATTCGTCTGGTCGAAGAATACCCGGAATTGGCGAATGAGCTGGGACTTCGATGCGGTCGGCGCCACCAGCGGTGCGTGGCGCGCGGGCGGCTACATGAAGATGGTGCACACTCCGGCCAACGAGAAGCTTCGCGCCACCCACCCCTACACCGTCTTTGATCTCTACGCCCAGTCAATTTCTCTGAACAAGATCAACTTCTTTGGCTTGGGCAATAACAGCACGCTGGCCGGAAAGTCTCTGTTCGGGATGAGCCAGACTATCGTGGGAGTAAGCGCCATCAAACCGGTGTTTGAGTTGAAAGCGATTCATTGGCTGAACCTCGCTTTGCTGGGAGAGGTGAATGGGCGTTTTATTAATATCCGGGGAGAGCATGGGCAATCCGTGCCTTCAATTGAAACCTTGTATACGGATGCGACGGCGCCGGGCTTAAACAGTCAGCCGGGATTCGCTCAGCTTGGCGAAGGCCTGCGCATCAAGCCGGCCATCGGAAATCTGCAACTGAACTACATGGGGAAATTTCAACAGTACTTTGCGCCGTCAAGCTCGCACGACTCTTTTCTGCGGTGGACGGTGGATCTGGATCACACTTACTCTCTGTATGGAACGTCGCAGTCGGCGCCGAGCGCGGAACTCGGCCCCGATTCCTGCGCGCATGGCGACGACAAATGCCCGCAGATTCCACACACGCGAAATTTGAATGGCTCAATTGGAGTGCGGCTGCTGCTCTCGGAGTCGATCACTTCCGGAACCAGCGTCGTGCCCTTCTATTTTCAGCCGACCTTGGGCGGGCAGGACATCAACAGCCAGTTGGCGCTCGGCAGCTATCAGGATTACCGGTTTCGGGCGCCCAATCTTCTGCTCTTGCAGGAAAGCTTCGAGCATTCGATCTGGGGGCCGTTTGGGTTGAAGTTCATGGCTGATCAGGGCAGGGTCGCGCTCACGCGCGGCGATCTGGGGTTTAGCCATCTCAGGCACAGCTTTGCGGCTGGGCTGACACTGCGGGCTGGCGCTTTCCCGATGATCTCTATGATGTTTGCCTGGGGTGGTCCGGAAGGCCAGCACAACATTTTCAACATGAACAGTTCGTTGCTGGGTGGCTCGGCACGGCCCTCGTTGGACTGACGATTGGCTTTGGAATGCGTCGAGAAAGAACTCATGTGCAAAGATCTCGCGGCTTCGGAACTTGGTTGGCGTGGAATGGGTTTGCTCCGCAATCGCGCAGTGCCAAGTCGGGCGGAGCAAGATCTGACGAGTCTTGCGTGAACAAGGAAGTGGAGCTGCAGCAATGCGGAACCGGTTCATAGGAGTTAATCATGCGTAAGTCGGCGTGGAACTTCGTCGAGTAACGCACCACAACGTTTCCTTAGGGAGGTCAAGCCAATGGCTCAACCTGCACTCACTCCGATGCCTGATACAAAGGCGGTTTCGACGACAGTCGATATCACCTCACTCCAATCTGCACGAGAGACCCAAGGTGATCGTGTCTCGTCGGCTCCATTGGCGATCCCTGATTTTGGGCATGTCGTAGATGACGCCATGCTATTGCTCACGCATGCCGCGGAGACGGGGACTGATGTTGACGAGACAACCCAGACCAGCATACTGAGTGCAAGGGCCGCCGCTAACCCCAAGTGGAACGATCCTGGTGCAGCCAAGTTGCTCGCGGCGCTCGGCACACTTGCGGCAAAGCTGAGGCCGGTGACAGCGGATAGTCTAAGGGCATCAAACGGCAACCTTGTCGATCCTGACATCCAAAGCTTACGAAGGTGGACGTGCATACTGGCAATTCCGATCCTTTTGTTTTCGGTACTGGGCTTTGTTTCGTCCTCGCTCTCAGCTGCCATTCGGACCGACATTGCTACGGCGAACGAACTCGCAGTGAAGCTTAGGACGGAGCTTGGGTCACCGGCTTCACCAAAAGGGGGAACTCTCGAAAAGCCTCTTCCCGAGGGACTCAACGAGGCCGACGTCATTACGCAACTTCAGTTATATGCCTCCACGATGCGCGCAATTGACGCGCGAGCTCGGCAACTGAATGTCTTTGCGCTGAATGCTGAGCATGTTCCATATGCGAACTTGCGATGGAACTCTAAGCAGCAGCCGGGAGAGACGGCGCAGCAAGCCCAACAAAGGAATGAGAACAATCAGGATCAGCTCAAGAAGAAGTTCCAAATTACCCTGCCATTGGTGAACATGCCCCAAACTCTGGAGGATCTGACGAACACCTATCAGAATGTTCGGTCATTCGCGCAAGACGTCCTCGATCTGGTGTCGGTTTACTTTGGTGCGCTTACCGCGTGCCTGCTTCCCATTTTGTACGCTCTTTTGGGTACCTGTGCGTATTTGCTGCGCGGCTTCGAGGAAGAGTTAAGAACACTCACATTTGTGCCGTCGTCAAAAACCCACTGGGCGCGTTTTCTCATCGCTGGAATTGGTGGAGCAGTTGTCGGACTATTCAACTTTGCATTGACGCAAAGCGCCTCGGTTTCTCCCCTGGCAATCGCGTTTCTTGTCGGATACGCCGTTGATGTATTTTTTTCTTTCTTGGAGGGCCTGCTGCAAACCTTTACGAAGGCAAAAAGCCCCGTTAGTTCAACCGCACCCACTTTATCGTTAGGCCGATAGTGCGCGGTGTCGCGAGTTTGATTGGACAGGTGCTAACTTTCGCACGTTGGAAGCTTGTGTGCGCTTTCTGAAACTGCGAGGACTTCGGCGAGGTCGAGATATGCAGATTGGTGTTTTACGCAATTCTAAGTTTGTTGCTCGGACAATCATCGACTTCACTCCGGAAAGCGGTCCGGTAGGCACGGCTGTCACGATTAACGGCACCGGCTTCAGCATAACTGCGAATCAGAATACGGTGAAGTTCAATGGTTTAACTGCAGTTGTCTCATCTGCGACGAATAATCAGCTTCAGGTGACTGTTCCCAGCACTGCGACAACTGGCCCGATTTCGGTGACAAGCCCGAACGGCTCTGCCACCAGTACTGAAAGTTTTACCGTCACGCCCAGTAGCGGCGCGCCAACGATCACTAGTTTTAGCCCAGGCAGCGGACTCGCGGCTGCAGGCGTCAACGTGGTAGGCACGAACTTTGATCTCACACTCGCGAACGACAAACTGCGATTGAACGCAAGCCCCGCGATCGTGAGCAACGTGACGTCGACACTCCGTATGGAAGACACGACTTGTGGAGGACAGATTCCTTAGCCGCTCGTTCGACATCGAATTCTGGCAGGAGCAGAGCGATGGGCGAGAGAAAGATTACCGTCATGTACGACTAAAGTCGTAGAGCTTGTTACGACTTACATCCAGTTGATGACGAAGACAACTGCGAGCATTATCACCAATCACGCAATTCTGAATTGTTCTGACAGACTCCTCCCTCCTAATTTTCGTATTTTCGGCATCACGGGCTTGGTGTCCAAGTACGACATGGATGGCCATCTCATACCGGCCGTTGAAGCGCTGTTAGAATATTGAGACCGCGAGAGCCGGGAGTTTCGGCGTTATGGAAAATCAAGTCGATCGCAGCCGCATATTTCCCGGCGATAGCGAGATGGCTGGTCGCATGCGAGATCTCGACTGGTCCCGCACGGTATTTGGAAGCCCAGACACCTGGCCTGAAAATCTGCGAGTGACTACGGGTCTGTGCCTTGAATCTCGGTACCCGATCGTCTTGTGGTGGGGGCCGGACTTTAACATTCTGTATAACGATGCGTATATTCCCTGGCTGTTAAAGGCAAAGCACCCACGGGCTCTGTCGCGACGCGGTCGAGAATGTTGGAGCGAACTTTGGCCTATGATCGGGCCAATGCTGGAGGGGGTGCGGCAAACCGGGAAGGCGACTTGGTCAGAGGAATTGGAAATGTACTTCGTGCGAAAGCTCCCGCGCGAAGAGGTCTACATGACCTTCACATATGCTCCCATTCTGGCGGCGGACGGCAAGAAAGTGGACGGCATCTTTTCCCCCTGTTCCGAAGTAACCGAAAAAGTCGTGGGTGGGCGACGACAGGAGACGCTGCGCAGGCTTGGAGCCGGCTCGACCGAAGGGCGCACGCCTGAAAGAGTCTGCCAGCAATACTTAGCAGTGCTACGCGAGAATCCAAAAGATATCCCGTTCGCAGCGATTTACCTTCTCGATGACACCGGCAAGACGGCGAGAATGACCGGCGGAATCCTTCCTGAAGGGGAACATCGCCTACCCGAATCGGTGACAATAGCAGACTCTGATTCCTCGTTTTGGCCCTTCGCATCCGTGTTTCACGACGGACGGCCGAAGGAAGTGAATATCGAGACGACTCAAGGAGTCGTGGGTAAGTCCTGGCCCGACCCTGTGACTAGGGCGCTTGTCTTACCCATTCCCCGTACTACCCCCCACCGCTTGGCTGGAGTGTTCGTGGTCGGTGTTGGCCCGCGTTGCGTGCTGGACACCGCATACAGAACCTTCCTTGATCTTGCTGCACGCCATATCGGCAGTGCGTTGTCCGATGCGCGTGCCTATGAAGGAGAACGTAACCGGGCCGAAGCTCTGGCTGAGATCGATCGCGCAAAAACCGTATTTTTTAGCAATGTCAGTCATGAATTTCGCACGCCGCTCACCTTGATTCTCGGACCAACCCAGGAGGCGCTAAATACTCCAGAGCGTGCCTTGCGCGGCTCCGAGTTGGAACTCGTGTACCGTAACGAGCTACTACTTCTCAAGCTGGTCAACACCTTGCTCGATTTTTCGCGTATTGAAGCAGGCCGTATCGAAGCTGTCTATGAACCTACCGATATCGCAACTTTCACTGCCGAGCTGGCGAGCACCTTTCGTTCTGCGATGCAACGCGCAGGCCTGGACTTCGAAGTGGATTGTCGGCCGGTTTCTGAACTGGTCTTCGTCGATCACGATATGTGGGAAAAGATTGTGTTGAATTTGATCTCGAACGCGTTCAAGTTCACATTTCAGGGCAAAGTGTCAGTTTCGGTGAGATCAACCGATGGTCACGTCGAATTACAGGTGAGCGATACCGGAACAGGGATTCCTGAGCACGAACTACCGCATATCTTTGAACGATTCCATCGGGTGGCGAGTGCGCATGGGCGTACTCACGAAGGAACCGGGATAGGATTAGCGCTGGTACAAGAGCTCGCCAAGATCCATGGCGGCGCGTAAGTGTGGAGAGCACCGAAAGAAAGGGTAGCTCGTTTATTGTGACGGTTCCCAAAGGAAAAGATCATATTCCTCACGGTCGAATCGGCGGACCTCATACGATGGTGTCGAGTGCGGTTCGAGCTGAGAGCTATGTGGAAGAAGCGTTGCGATGGCTGCCGGGTGAGACGACGAACGTAGATAACAATCCGGCTGAAACCAAATCCGACCCTACCGCCTCGGTCATCTCCGCTCTCGTGGACGTTACCAAACCCAGAGGTTCCGAGCTGATTGTACTGGCGGACGACAACGCGGACATGCGCGACTATGTTGGCCGCCTTTTGAGCGATCAGTACCGCGTGGTTGCTGTCTCCAATGGCGCGGAGGCTTTGAAAATCGCTCGGGAATCGGGTGCAGACTTAATCCTGGCAGATGTCATGATGCCCATGCTTGACGGCTTCGGTCTTCTAAGAGCGTTGCGAGCAGATCCTGGCACCAAGCTAAAACCGATCATTCTTCTCTCCGCTCGCGCGGGCGAGAAATCGCGCGTGGAAGGCCTACGAGCGGGAGCCGACGACTACGTGGTCAAACCGTTCACGGCAGGGGAGCTACTGGCGCGCGTTGAAGCGCACTTGAAAATGGCCCGGGTTCGCGTTCAGGCTGCCGATGCCGAGCGTCGCCGCCGAGTAGAGGTGGAGGCCGAACGAAATCGGTTGCGGGACGCGTTCGCACACGCTCCCTCCCCAATCGCAGTTTTTCGTGAGCCTGCCCATCACATTGCATTCGTGAATGATGCGTTCCTTAGCCTGGTTGATCGCGCGCGGGAGGGCATTCTTGGGAGATCTGTTCGAGAGCTCTTTCCAGAAATTGAAGGCCAAGGCTATTTCGAAATCCTGGACAAGGTTTACGAGACCGGCGAAGCCTTTGGCGGCAAAGAGGCAGAGGTAAAACTCAACCGGCTCGGCAAGATGGACACGATATATGTGGATTTCACTGTTTTGCCAATGCGCAATTCGGACGGCGAGGTTGAAGGCCTTTTGTTTCAAGGCAACGATGTTACGGACAAGGTACTCGTCAGAAGTCTGTTGGAAGAGAGGGTGCGCGAGAGAACAGCTGAACTCCAGAATGCGCAGGCAGACCTCCGCTCTCTGAATCAGCAGCTACTGTTGGCGCAAGAGGAGGAGCGTCGCCGGCTCGCTCTGGAATTGCACGACGGCGCGGGTCAATGGCTGGTAGCGTTGAAGTGGAAATTGGGATCTCTGCCGCAGCGACTGGGAGAAAGCGAGGGACAGATGCTTGAGGGACTAAATGAGTCTCTCAAATTGTTGGATTCCCTATCTCAAGAGTTGCGCACAGTGTCACACCTGCTCCATCCCCCGTTGTTGGAAGATGCCGGTTTGGCTGCAGCTCTGCAGCAGTACGTCGAGGGTTTGTTCGACCGCAGCGGCCTGGCGGTTGAGCTGCAAATCGATCCAGCTCTTGAAAGACTGCCCCGCGAGGTCGAGGCAACGGTATTTCGCATTGTTCAGGAAGCCCTGACGAACGTGCATCGCCACGCAAATACCAAGAGTTCGGCAGTACGGATCAGTACCGCGTCGAATGGTATTACCATCGAGATCGAAGACAAAGGCCGCGGGATTCCGGGATTTAACTCTATCGACGACCCAAATGTAAAACTTGGGGTGGGTATTCAGGGAATGAGGGAAAGGGTACGGCAGCTAAAGGGCTCATTTGATGTCCAATCAACCGGCGCCGGGACGAAGATCAAAGTGATTCTGCCCGGCAAAAGGGTAGCCTGAATGTCGGACAGGACAGAGCGCTTGGTAACAGCTTTTTCTGGTGCTTCTGAAATTGGCTTCGCCGTGCTGGATCGAGAACTCCGGTACCAGGCACTTAACACCTCTCTGGCAAATATCAACGGAATGCCGGAAGAGTCGCACCTCGGAATCGCAGTTGCCGACATCTTCGGAGCCCTTGCTCAAAGCGTGGCAGAACCACACTATAATCGCGTCCTGGCTAGTGGCGCGACCGCAAGGTTCGAGGTTGAAGACGCTGCCTTACCCTACAGACCTGAAACGGCTCGCTACTGGGCCTTGAACTTCAACTTTCCTATCAGGAACAACGCTGGCCGCATCACGCATATCGGAGTCCTGGTTGTAGAAGTTACCGAACAAAAAAAATTGCAACGACTTCTGCGTGAGCTCGAAGGTAAGCTGCGTGGTTCACAAGCTGAAGCTGGCTTTTGGTTTGGTCGCAAGATCCGCGATTGCCTCGACCAATACGATGCAGCCCTGAAGGCAAGCTTCGATATTTTGGTCCGAAATCCGGCAGCCAGCCTCGAACAGCTGGTTTGCTCGATTGGAGCTCTGGACCAACGATTGTGTATCTTGCGACAAGTGGTTTCTGAGATAGCACTGTCGCTGCCTGTCGATGGCTCACTGCCGTCCGAAATCACGCTCCTCTTGTCGACCATCCGCAAGCAATGCGCCCTCCCGCTCTTGGCTGGATTAGTGCCGGAACGTCGGCGTGTATGAACGTTTCGCATCGCATTGATCTTCGAACATCCAATTTGCTCCCGCCCGGCTCTCTCTCCAGTTAGGCTGCTGACGAATTCGCAGCGGAACCCAATCGCATCCTAGTCCGAAGGTAGTACGAGAGGCTCTCACCCGAGGTGCAGCCCCTCTTAATCGCAGGTGGGGAATCCTGGTTCATTCTATTGAGGAATTGTTCTTCATCTGGCTGCCAATTAGGATCCCCTTTTGGGAGCAGCAGTTGCGATTCAACTGAGATTCCCTAAAGACATCCGCAGCGCGACGGGTGTACATCGGTAGCAGCCCCGGGGGTGCCGTGACGCTCTCCGCGTACTCTGCGGCGGTTCTCTGCTCTCTCTGCGTTTTAAGATTTTGACTGTGACAAATGGAAAATCTTAAATCGCGGAGGTCGCCGAGAACAGCCGCAGAGCACGCAGAGAGAGTTTTGAAGCGAGAAAAGGCCGTAGAACCTCGGTCTTAGGGATGCTGCTGATAGTCGTTATGCTGCTTTGCGGCCTCGATGTCTTGGAGACCGTATTGCTGGTTGCGGCCATCGCGCAAGCACAGGTCAGAATTTCAACTAGAAGGAGGAAAGTTTTGTGGCAACGGCAACATTAGTTCGCACGGACCAAGAAATTCAGCAAGACGTCTTGGCCGAGCTGAAGTGGGATGCGCAGGTCCAACCTAACGAGATTGGCGTCTCGGTGAAGGATGGCGTTGTAACGCTCACGGGTTGGGTAGATTCATATCTCAAGAAGTGGAGTGCCGAGGAGGCTGCTCACCGCGTGAGCGGTGTGAAGGCGGTGGCCAATGATATTGAAATCAAATTGGCGACGGAACGCACCGACGCCGACATCGCTGCGGCAGCTGTTCAGGCTCTCGAATGGGACGCCTTCGTGCCTTCCGACAAAGTGCACGTCACGGTCTCGAAGGGTTGGGTTACTTTGAAGGGCGAGGTCGAATGGCAATACCAGAAGCAGGAAGCCGAACGAGTGGTTCGCCGCCTTTCCGGCGTGAAGGGCGTGACCAATCTCATTTCTGTCACTCCGCGCCCAACCCCATCCGATCTGAAGAAGAAGATTGAAGACGCCCTGGTGCGTAATGCTGAACTCGACGCGCACCGGATCACGGTTGAAATACAAGGTAACAAAGCGATCCTGACAGGCACAGTTCGCTCCTGGGCAGAAAAAGAAGAGGCAGGCCGAGCGGCATGGTCGGCGCCGGGCATCACGTCCGTCGAAAACAGGATCACGATCGAAGTTTAGGCGTGGCTCTGACGCCGCGTGAGCGGGGAGAGCCATGCGTCGATCAAGTTGATCCGCAGATAGCTTCGCGTCACACCTTACGTTCCCACGTCCCCGCCGCCTTGTGCTTTTGGCAACGATCGAAACACGTACATGTGCTTCTCGTCCGAACTCGTGGCCAACGGTACCTTCAGCTTGTGCGATTCTCGAAGCAGCGCGGCGCGAAGAGCCGCTTTCTCTTTTCCGATTGCCGCAAGATTGATCTTGATTGCGCTGAAGGCATCGAGCTTCGCCAAGTCGCTAAGGATGTTCGAGACAATCTTGTGGTGCTTGCCTGCACGCCGGTTGGCCTCCGCAAGCGGGATGCGTGGAAAATGAGAGGCGGATGCCTGACTACCTTTCTTCTTGTTCACCAGCCCGTCCTTTCTGAGCTGACGATGAGCGGAGCAGTAAACCACCCCGCAATGCTATTCAAGCTCGACGTCGCACAAACGTAACGATCATACCGGAACCATCGAGCATTAATACCGAAAAGCGCACGAACGTAGTAAAGCGTACCACTGCGGCCCGCCGTATTATTTAGCAGAGCAGGTGGAAGTGCAACATGAGACTTGCAAACAACAAGACTCTCGATGTTGGTTCTTTCGTGGCGGCCGTCGGAAGCGAAACGAGGACCCGCTCTTATCGAAAAAAACAAATCATTTTCTCGCAAGGTGACCGAAGTGATTCGATGTTTTATGTCTTAAATGGAGTCGTGAAGCTGGCGATGGTGTCACAGGAAGGCAAGGAAGCGATCGTCGCCATTGTGGGGGTGGGTAGATACTTCGGCGAGAGTTGCATTTCTTTAGAAAACCCAATCCGGTTTCATAGCGCCATCGCTCTCACCGATGCGCGTCTACTGAAACTTGGCAGCAAGGCAATTCTACAGATTATGCGATCGGGCGGGGATGTTTCAGTCAGTCTCATCGAGTCGCTCCTGAAACAGAACGCGCGGATCCAAGAGGACCTTACTAGCAGGCTTGTGGACTCTGCCGAGCACAGCGTGGCTCACGTCATTACGTCGTTCGCACAATTACAGGGCAAAGGGGCGAGGGCCCCTAAAATCAGCCAACAGACCATCGCCGAAATGATGGGGATCACCCGCCAACGAGTCAATGTTCTCATGAGACGCCTCGGACTCTCTCAGCCTTCACGGTAATCGAAAGCTGACCAGTCGCGCCCGGGAAATTCCGTAGCCAGCAAGAAAGAAACATTGGCGCTGTGAAAAACAATGTGGGTTTCTTTGCGAAACTGTCCGCTAGTTGACAGAACGCCTGCTCATCTCGGGTCAACCTTTACCTAGCAATAGTGTTCTACCAATAGTGTTAAGGAGCAGCGTGTGGTTCCACTCAACAGCACTGATCCTACCCAGAGGATGCGCGACTCCGGGAATGCCGTAAAGAAATCTATCCACGCGTCTTCGTAATGGCATCAAGGTAATTGCATCAAATGTAATTGCATCAATCAGGTTCACGGCTTCTGCAATGTCAATTACTGCAACAATCGAAGATCTGCTAGCTCGACGTATTTCGATACGCCGAAATAACCAACCGCCCGAACAGAGCAAACGAAGAGGAACTTTTCATGCTCACGAATCAGAAAGTCGTTCCGTGGCGTCCGCGTCGTGCGCGTCGGGTAAATCGAATGCCGGGCAGTACATCCGTTGAAGCACGAATCGACGCGATGGTGCACCCCAATCACCAATCAGTTCGGCTGGACAGGGTTGGCCTCAGCGAGTCGAGAGCTGACGTGAATTGCCCCGCAAGACCTGTGCCCCTCTCTGCGGTAAAGCCCTCCAAGACGGTTAGGGTTTTGGTTGCTGATGATCATCCCGTAGTGCGTGAAGGACTGATTGCACTGATCAACCGTGAGACCGATATGCACGTGGTCGGGGAGGCCGGCAATGGACGTGAAGCTGTGGAGAAGTTCTTCGCTGAGCGTCCCGACGCCGTACTGCTCGACCTCCGAATGCCGATCATGGACGGGATCGAGGCCGCCATGTCGATTTGCGAGCGCGATCCGGCCGCACACATCGGCATCATCACCAGTTACCAAAACGAAGAGGACATCTATCGTGCAGTACGCGCCGGCGCCTTGGGATTCATACTCAAGGATGCCGCCTCGGACGAACTCGCCCGCTGCATTCACGCGGTGGCGCGCGGCGATACCTGGGTACCACCGCAGGTTGGAGCCATGCTGGCGAAACGTATCGCCGACAGAGAATTAACCCGACGCGAAACCGAGGTTCTGCATTTAGTGGTCGCAGGCAAGAGCAATAAAGAGATCGGCGTAGGCTTAGATATTAGTGAGGCCACCGTCAAGGTGCACATGACGCATATTCTGGAGAAGCTGAAGGTCACCGGCCGGACCGAAGCGATTAACGTGGCGCTAAAGAGAGGACTTGTGCGACTGGGCTTTGATGCTGTCGCCTGACCTGTCCAGTTCACTTTTCGATTTCGTCGACTTCAAGAGCATCTCTCTGCGTACTCTGCGGCTGTTCTCGGCGACCTCCGCGATTTAAGATTTTCATTTTGTCAGAGTCAAAATCTTAAAACGCAGAGAGCACAGAGAACCGCCGCAGAGCACGCGGAGAGCGTCATGGCCCCCCCGGCTGCCACCGATGTACATCCAGTCCCTGCGGATCTCCAAGACACCGAGGCCGCAAAGCAGCATCACGAAGATCAGCAGCATTCCTGAGACCGAGGTTGTACAACCTCTTCTCGCTCAAGACTCTCTCTGCGTACTCTGCGGCTGTTCTCGGCGACCTCCGCGATTTAAGGTTTTCCATTTTGTCAGAGTCAAAATCTTAAAACGCAGAGAGCGCAGAGAACAGCCGCAGAGTGCGCGGAGAGCGTCATGGCACCCCCCCGGGGCTGCCACCTATGTGCACCCAGTGCTCCGCATCGAGCAACTCATCAGAAACATGCCGATGATGCCGCCGCTCAGCCGCCTGACTGAGAACCCCTGCCGCGAGTCTCAACTAATCCGGAAGATGTAGGCACGATTACGCGCTCTGCGGAATTGAATTGTTCTCTGATACATCGCAAGCTTCTCTTGGGTGGCCAACGTACTCGCTCTTTCATCAATGAGAAGCGCAATTGTTGGCCGAGTTTCAGGAAATTCGGGCAGGAGAAAGGCATCGTAATGACCCACAACGGCAGTATTGGAACGCAGGCCGTTCCGGAAGACATTCGCGATATCCGTGGCACAACAGTTCGCGGGGCAGATAATGAGAAATTAGGTGAAGTATCTGACGTGATCGTTGACCATAACACGATGGATATCCGGTATTTGGTGGTCGAAAGCGAAGGATGGCTGGATTCCGCAACATTCCTTCTTCCGGCGGATCTTGTTTCGCGGAACGAGAATGATGAGAACAATCTCGCCGCCGCCGTGACAAGACGGACAAATCGAACAGTCCCCCGCTTACGACAATCAGGTGCAGAAGTCGGGCGACGAATGGAACAGGTACGAGACAGAGTTCAAACAGTACTGGGACGAGGAACCCGTCATGCATATCAAGGGATCGGATCGTATCATCACGATGCCGGACCAACCGGCTGCGCCACAGGAGAATTCCCGCTTCGAAAGCAGGGAAGTAGAGGAGAACGAGCCGGATGTATCCAATCTATTTCCGAACCGAATTGCGCCGGTGTTCTCCGATACCGCGCCCGGCAGCGGTAAGGTGACCTTGCGTCCGAAAGCTGTCGCGCGTGCCGAGGACGCCGCCTCGGGCGTGACTCTGCTCAAGCCCCGTTGGTGGGAGTCTTTCGAGAACTATCTGAAGATTAACAAGGATGAAATCCAGGCAAAGTGTCCGGAGTGTCCATCAAAGGCGGCGTGAACGCTCTTCTTCTGTTGATCTGCCCGACATCCGCAGTGTCAACCGAGACCTGCATGCGCGAATCTAACGCGAGCAGAGGATCTAGTGACCAACTACCAAGCATCAAAACGCCAGACGCAAACCATTCCCCCGACAATGCGGGCCGCGGCCCTCGATCACTTCGGTCCTCCTTCTGTGCTGAAGATCCACACTCTTCCGGTGAAGCAGCCCGGACCGAAGCAGATTCTGATTGCGTTGCATTCGGCCGGAGTCGGGATCTGGGATGACTCAGTGCGGGACGGATCCTGGCGACCCTACGGACGTCCGAAGTTCCCTTTGATTCCGGGCACCGACGGCGCCGGAACCGTCGTTGCACTCGGCCCGGGCGTGCGGAGCTTCGCCATTGGCGATCGAGTGTACGGCGTCCGCTACGCGGGTGGGTTTTATGCGGAGTTCGTGGTTTTGGAAGCGGAGAATGTTGCACGCGTGCCTCGCCGGCTCGATCTGCTGGCAGCGGGCGCAGCTCCGGTGCCTGGATTAACTGCTCTTCAGGGCATCGACGATCACCTGAAAGTCCGCCGCGGAGAAACAATCCTGATCTTCGGAGCTACCGGCTCGGTCGGCACTCTCGCAGTGCAGTTTGCAAAGCGGCGGAAAGCGCGGGTGTTGGCGACTGCTTCCGGAGCAAAGGCGAACGCATTGGTGCTGCAGCTTGGAGCGGACGACGTCTTTGACCCAAGGCGCAAGGATGCTGTGGAACAGCTCGAAAGAATTGCTGCCCGGTGGCATTGATTGCATCCTTGCTCTTGCGGGTGGTGACGTCCTTCAGAAATGTCTGGAGCTGGTACGGCGCGGAGGACGCGTTGCGTACCCGAATGGCATCGAACCCGAACCGCACAAACGTTCGTCATTCCAACTCATCGCCTATGACGCCGAGTCGGGCAGACGCGAGTTTGAAAAATTGGATCGCGCGACCAATGAAGCTCGTCTGCGCGTCCCAATTGCGAAAGTATACCCACTTACTCAAGCTGCGAAAGCACATGCGCGGCTTCAACAAGGACACCTATTGGGGCGGATTGTGTTGCAAATCCGCCGGGATCAGATCAAGAAAAGAGGTAACAAATGAGCACCCAGACTGAAACCCTCACAGAAAAACTTGAGCATCTTGCAAAGAAAATATTGCCGTATTTGGGATTCGACGGCCAATACATCAGCGGGGACTGGCGGCCAGGCCATGCGAACAGAACACTCAAGGATACCGATCCCTACACAGGCGACGTGGTCACAGAAATCGCACTCGGAGACCTGTCTGATCTCGATGAGGCCTATCGGACTGCAAAACTCGCCCAACCCGACTGGGCGCGTGCGCTTCCAGCGGAGAGATCCGAGGTCCTGCATCAATGTGCGGATCTGATGACCAAACGCCGGGAGGAGATTGTCGACTGGCTGACTCGTGAATCGGGAAGCACGCGAATCAAGGCGAAGGTGGAGTGGGATATGCTCCACGCGATTACCGTCGAGGCGGCCTCATTTCCTCACCGCGCTGCCGGCCGCCTTCTTCCGATTGACGAGCCAGGCAAGGACAGTCTTGCCTATCGCCAAGCGCTTGGCGTCATCGGCGTCATCAGTCCGTGGAATTTTCCGATTTACCTCGCTCAGCGCTCGGTTGGCCCCGCGATCGCCCTGGGCAACACTGTGGTGCTTAAGCCCTCGCAGGAAACGCCGGTGACTGGAGGCTTGCTGCTTGCCAAACTCTTCGAGGAAGCGGGCCTGCCGCCCGGAGTGTTGAACGTGGTAATCGGCGCAAGCAGCGAGATCGGCGATCCGTTCGTTAAGCATCCCACCCCAGCGTTGATTTCCTTCACCGGCTCGACCGCGGTCGGCAAGCATGTCGCTGAGCTCGCCGTGAGTGGTACCCGGATCAAGCACCTGGCGCTGGAGCTTGGGGGCAATACACCGTTTGTGGTGCTCGACGATGCGGATCTCGATCAGGCCGTACGCGCGGCCGTGGTAAGCAGGTTCTTGCACCAGGGGCAAATCTGCATGAGTACGAATCGCATCCTGGTGGATGCTTCCATTTACAGTGCGTTTGCCGAACGCTTCACTGCTCATGTCAAAACCCTAAAAGCTGGAAACCCGCGCGATTCCGATACCGTGATTGGCCCGGTCATCAACTCCAGCCAACTGGAAAAAATGTTGAAGCTCATCAATGAAACCAGATCGGCCGGTGCAAAGCAGCTGCTTGGCGGAGATCCGGACGGGCTGGTGCTTCCACCGCATGTGTTTTCCGAGGTGACCAATGATATGGCTATCGCAAAGAATGAAACATTCGGCCCCATCGCGCCAATCATCAGAGTAAATGGTGAGGAGGAAGCACTGCGAGTCGCAAATGATACAGAATACGGGCTGTCGAGCGCCGTGTTCTCTCGCGATCAGGGACGCGGCCTGCGCTTCGCGCTGGGACTCGAAGCGGGAATGACGCACGTCAACGATGCGAGTGTGGATGACACGCCCACAGGGCCCTTCGGTGGCGTAAAAAACAGTGGGATCGGCCGTTTCGGCGGTGACTGGATTATCGATGAGTTCACCGTACCTCACTGGGTAACGGTACAGCACAGTCCGCGGCAATACCCATTCTGAATGGGACGGGCCTGGAACAGACTGCGTGAAATGAGACGCTGCTTTGTCACCTAGGAGGACGTGATGCTATCTGCTGCCGTAGTTCGCACAACCGCACTTCCGCAAGGAGAACTTGTCCCTGCATTGGGTCAAGGTACTTGGGGCATGGCGGAAGGGAAGCACCCGATTAGCGAGGAGATCACGGCCCTGCGCACCGGGCTCGATTTGGGAATTACGTTAATCGATACCGCTGAGATGTATGCTGACGGAGGTGCAGAGCAGTTGGTTGGGGAAGCCATTGAGGGAAGACGCGACGAAGTCTTTCTCGTCACTAAAGTGCTTCCCGAGAATGCCAGCCGCAACGGCACAATTGCAGCCTGCGAGCGCAGCCTGAAGCGGCTCAAGACGAAATCGATCGACCTTTACCTTCTTCACTGGCGCGGATCGATTCCGCTGGAAGAGACCGTGCAGGCTTTTGAGGAACTCGTCCAAGTCGGCAAAATTCGCTACTGGGGTGTCAGCAATTTTGATGTTTCCGACCTGGAGCAACTGTTTCGCATCAAAGGCGGAGGATACGCCGCTACCGACCAAGTGCTCTATAACTTGATGCGGCGTGGAATCGAGTATGACCTTCTGCCTTGGTGCCTTCAGCGCTCGATACCTGTCATGGCGTACTCACCAGTCGAGCAGGGCAGGCTGCTTGAGCATCCCGTCCTGCGGCACATAGCCAGGCGGCACAAGCTGACAACCGCGCAGGTCGCATTGGCCTGGGTATTACGTCAGGACAAAGTCATTGCAATCCCGAGGGCGGGAACTCCGGCGCACGTTCGCGAAAACCGCGGGGCGCTGGATGTTCATTTGAGCAAGCGAGATCTGGCTGATCTCGATGATGCCTTTCCGCCGCCTACTCGCAAGCGGCCGCTCGAAATGCTCTAGAAGTTGCAGCCGGGTCCAGCCTTACTACTGTTGAGAGAAAATCATCATGGAGCACGACCGTTGGCGGCCGCGCGCGCCGATGATCGTTGCGCCCGCTGCCGCCGCCGAAACCTTACAGCGAAAGTCGTAGCCTGAGCGCATGCCCCCGAAGGATTGAAAGACAAATGCGAGCCCTCTACCCTAGACACATGTTTGAGCAAAGGCGTCACAGCCGACTGTGACAAGGAGTGTGGCATGAAGAGTTCAATATTAGTTGTCCTGTGTCTCGCGTTCTCATTGGCGACTGTGGCTTGGTCTCAGGACCAGGGCACAAGCCAAAGTGGAAACCAAGCCAACCAGAATACTCAAAGCCAAACCAGTGCGACCGGCAACCAGAACATGTCCGGGAAGGTCAGTCACGATGGTAAGAGCATGACCAACGACAAGAACGACAAGCGTTATACCGTGGACAATCCACAAGCGCTGCAGGGCATGGCGGATCAGCACGTGGCCCTTATCGTCCATGTCGATCCGGACAACAATGTGATTCACGTGATCCAGGTTGAACCTCCACAGTAGTGAGATGCTGTAGCTGATAAACCTGCGATGGTGTAGGAACGATGGCTCGTCTGGTGCTGTAAGGGACGAGCCATCTTCATCCGCCTTATTGATCATGTTATTGATCAGGCTTATTGAGCATGGAAGAGTTCGGGAAAATTCTTGCAGTTCTAGAAGCGTTCTGGTGGCGATCTCGTCGGGGGAATCTCTGATGTTGTTTTCTGGCAGCGGCGCAAGAGAATCGAGACAGGTTCCATCCCAGACTGGCTCGCAAACACAAGATCAAGCGTCGACTCAGGCGCCGTCCGCGGTCCAGAATCAGCGCAAACAGGCCGAGCAACAGGGACGGCCAGAGGTGGAGAAAGAACGAAAACAATCGGAAGACGAAGCAAGAAAGACGCTGGATCAGGAAGCGATCGCAGCCGTATCACAAACTCAAAAAGCCGTCGATGCCATCGCTGCGGGCAAAACTGATGAGGCGCTCGCAGCCATCGAGCAGGCGACGGGCAAGATTAACATCTTGCTCGCGCGCAATCCGGCGAACGCTCTCATCCCGGTTGATCTGGATGTGGAACTCATTGACACGGCACCGCATGACTCCCAGGCTGTGCTTGATATTGCAAAAGATGCGTCTCGAGCGGTGGACGAAAAGGATTATCCCGCCGCCCGCGCTTTACTGTTCTCCCTGATGAGCGAGATTCGTGTGCGCACGTATAACCTGCCGCTGGCAACCTACCCTGAGGCGCTGAAAAAGGCGGCACGTCTGCTCGATCAAAAGGCCACGAAGGACGCCAGTTCGATACTGTTGAGGGCCCTCGACACGCTGGTTGTGATCGACCACGTTACCCCCGTTCCGCTCCTTCTTGCCCGAGAGGCTATTACTCAAGCGCAGACCAAGAGCCAGCAAGACAAGAATGGAGCACAGGTCCTTCTGGAGCTGGCAAAAAAGGAGGTAGCGCGAGCCAGGGAACTTGGGTACGCAGGAAAAGATCAAGAGTATGAGGCACTAAATCGCCAAATCTCAAGTCTGGAAAAACAGCTGAAGGGCCCTGAGGACGCCACTGTGGCCTTTTCCAAACTCAAAGAGAAATTGAGCGCGTTTCTCAAACGTCAGTCTGAGCAAAAACGTGGGTGACCGAGAGCCTGCGGCAGCTTGGAATGCAAAGTCCGGAGAATGACTGTGGCAGACAATCTCGCTGACAACCCGGCGCTCCAACACGTCGATTTAAATGATCGGGTCGAGTTGGACCGCTTTGAACATCTGTACGAAGCTGAGCTTGCGTGCGGGCTGCTCCGCTCCAACGGGATTGCCTGCGAGGTGAGCAGCCAGTTAATTCCGGGTGTCCCGGGCGAAGTCATTCTATGGACTGGCACGAGGGATGCCCAACTCGCGTGGGCACTCCTGGCGGACGCCGAGCTCGAAGCTGCCCGAAAACGCAACCACCAATGAACTTGAACAGATCGCGTGCTTTCGAGTTCTGGACCCTTTATGAGTCGTTCCACTGGAAGTTGGAAAACATTCTCCCGCGGAGTGTTTTACTCTGGTGCTGGCGAAGCAGGCGAGGGAACCATCATCGCTCAAAACCAGTCTTGCTCAGCATGAGATTCTCTATCGCCGGCGCCAGGTCCGTATCCACGGCGTACTTGGAGACGAAACCTCCCGCCCCAGCTCGCAATGCGAGTGGAAGGCTCTCCGCAGTTTCCTGCTGGCTTATGATTAAGATTTGCGATTCAGGGAGTTCTTTCCTTATCACCGGTGCAGCTTCCAAGCCGGTGAGATTAGGCATTCGGACGTCGAGAAGAATCACGTCAGGCTTAAGAGATCTTGCTTTCACTATGGCTTCCCAGCCATCCACGGCTTCACCACAAACTTCCCACCCTGCGTGCTTTTCCAACAGCCACCGTAGCCCTTCGCGAACGGCCTGATGGTCATCTGCTATCAGTATCCGTGTGTTCCCCATCAAGCTCCCATGTTCTTATTTTGTAGTCATGCCGAGATTGCCGTACGGCGAATTTGGGGAGAGTTCGCGTATATCGCAAGACATTAAACAATAAGAATCGGAGTGGCTATACGACTTTCGATGTATTTTTTAGCGCAGGGTGGCTCAAACCGAAATGCGAGTGCCGTCACTTCTGTGCCATGAAATCAGGTAGGGTGCAGTTTGATAAGGAAGCGGGCTAAACGGCGCGTTTGTTGCGTCGCAAAGAGCGCGACGCATCGCGCAGCCCGCCCAGATCCTTCACTTCGCAAAGGGCGCTCGTTCAGGATGACAAGCAAACTGCACCACTACCATGAAATCAGGCCACATCATCTTCATCCAAGCGTACAAGTCCCCGCTTCACAGCCTTGCTGATCGCTTCTGAACGACCCGTGACTCTTAGCTTCTCCAACATATGCGTCACGTGTACCTTCGCGGTGGCCTCGCTGATGTTGAGCTTCGCTCCAATCTCCTTATTGCTCTTTCCGGTCGCTACCGCACGAAGGACCTGCAATTCTCGCGGCGTTAGCTCTTGATCCTTTAGCCGCGTCGCTAACGCAGCTCCGATCGCGGGCGGAATCCAGGTGTCGCCCGCCGCAACCGAACGCACACAGGCAAGGATTTCATCCACGCCGTCTTCTTTGAGCACATACCCGTGCGCCCCCGACTGCAGCGCCTGATAGATGTCTTCTCGAGTTTCATGGGTGGTGAGAATTACCAGCCGCGCGGTGGGCTCTTGTTCACGAATTGACATCACCGCTTCGATGCCGTCCATCAGCGGCATACGCAGATCGATCAGAGAGATATCGGGCCGCTGGGCAATGAACATCTCGACCGCTTCCCGCCCGTTCCGGGCTTCGGCAACAATCCGCATGTCGGATTGCCGCTTGACGGCCGATATAAGCCCCTCCCGCACTACGGGGTGATCATCCGCAATCAGAATTGTTATGCAACCGGAATTGCAAAGGGCAGGCTGAGACTTGACCACTGCATTGGGCGCTGGCTTACGCGACGTCTTCACAGAACGTTCCTCGATGCTTCAGAATCAACACCCGGCACCGATGGATCAATGAGAGACAAGTTGTATGAGCTCCTGATACCTCGGATGTAGCGATTCACGGCTGCGGGGGAACTCGGATCAGGGCGCTGCGCCGACCTGGTGACGCGAATACGCGTAGTCCTACCGCTTAAGTTGTACTGCCGCCTTTGACTGCTGGCGGAGCCGTTCCTACACGTCCTCGGGGAATCTTACTTCATCCTCCTGAGGAATTGTTGTGCCCACGGGGTAGCCGCTAGGATCGCGTTCAGGAAACATCTGAGCGAGCGCGGTCGCGCGCAGAGAAGGCCGAAAAGAAGGACGGGAGGAATTGTTTATGTCTACTGCAACCCTCATTCGCACCGACCAGGAGATCCAAAAGGACGTGATGGCGGAACTCCGGTGGGACGCGCAGATCCAGCCCAACGAAATCGGCGTGGCCGTGAAGGATGGCGTCGTAACTCTTACTGGATGGGTGGATTCCTACTTAAAGAGATGGGCCGCCGAGGATGCGGCGCGGCGGGTCGCCGGCGTGAAGGCTGTCGCCAACGACCTGGAGGTCAAATTGGCCACTGAACGGACCGATCCTGACATTGCGGCCGCCGCGGTTCGCGCCCTGGAATGGGATACTTCTGTCCCTCCCGGCAAAGTTCAGGTCACCGTGTCAAAAGGGTGGGTAACCCTTAGAGGAGAGGTCGAGTGGCAATACCAGAGGCAAGCCGCTGAAAGTGCGGTTCGCCGCCTGGCCGGGGTCAAGGGGATTACCAACCTAATCATAGTGAAGCCGAGCACCTCCCCTTCGGAACTCAAGAAAAAGATCGAGGACGCGCTGATTCGCAATGCTCAACTTGACGCGAAAAATATCAGCGTCGAGGTACAGGGCAGCAAGGCGATCCTAAGGGGGACCGTCCGCGCCTGGATAGAAAAGGAGGAAGCGGGGCGGGTAGCGTGGTCGGCGCCGGGGATCACGGAGGTGGACAACCGGATCACGCTGGAGGTGTAAGCCGCGCGGGTGTCGGTAAGACAGCCGGCGGACAGGTGCTTTGACTGCTCGCCGCGAAAGGCTTTTAGGTCAGTCAAATCACAAAAGGAGAAAAGTATGCACATTCCGACTATAGGAAGGTATGGCCTTCTGGCGGGAGCATTACTTAGCGTAGTCCTGTTCCTGTTTCCCGCCGTGGTAGTGGCGCAGAACAACGACGAAAACCCAGAGGTTGCTCGTGAGCTTGCCGCAGCGAGAGACGAAGCAGCCCAACTGGCCAAGGACGCTGATGACATGGAGTCACTAACCCGCTCTGACGTAAGTTGGCAGAGCCATGCCGCGATGCTGGACGTAATCAGGGACCATGTGAATGAGATGGGGCGCATCGCAGCCAAGCTCGAGGCCTCTCGGGACCAGGCTTCTCCGTGGCAAAAGCAGGCGATCGATCGCATGCTGCCTCTTTTACGAGAGATTGCCAACAATACGACTGCGGCGATAAACCACCTCAACCAGAACCGCCTCCGGCCGGTCTCGGGCTCGTACCCCGAGTACCTCAAGGAAAACGCCGAGACCGCTCATGAGTTGGCAGACACGATTTCGTCGTTTGAGAAATACGGAAGGACCCGGGCGAAGCTGGAGAAGCTCGAGGGAAAGCTCGAGATTGCCCAGAAATAGAGGCTAGCACGAACCCAGTCGCTGCGCCGAGGCCGGTCCCTGTCTAAGGAGACCGGCCGCTGGATTCCGAGCAAGCTCGGAGGGGCAGCGCTTTGCCAGAGAGGGCGCATGCAAGAGCAAGTCACAACCCGAATACGCTTCTGTCCGTGGGTTTTCCTCCTCCTTATATGTATGATCTGGCCCGGGTGGTCAGGGGCCCAGGACAATACGGCCTCGAATCAAAACACTTCGGACACTTCGGACAATCCACCCTCGAGGGTGGCGCGACTTAGCTACCTGAAAGGCAATGTTTCTTTCCTGCGAGCGGGCTTGACCCAGTGGAGCCAGGCGGCGCTGAATTTCCCGGCAACCACGGGGGACCGCATTTATACCGACGAGGGCGCAAGAGCGGAACTTGAGGTGGGTCCCTTCGCGGTACGCATGGCGAGCAAAACCGATCTGACCATCACCAACCTGAGCGATCAGATTATGCAGCTCGGATTGCAGCAAGGCACGCTGCGCTTAAGTATTTATAGGTTGGATAACGGCGATTCTGTCGAAGTGGACACGCCCAACGGGGCCCTGACCGTTCTCGATCCGGGAAACTATCGAGTTGACTCTGAAGCAGACGGGAGCTCCACCGTGGTCACTGTCAACCGCGGCAGGTTGGAGATAACGGGCGGAGGAGTGGATCAAACGCTGCAAGCCGGAACCGCCGCCAGATTGACCGGCAGCGACTCAATCCAAGTGGAATCGATTCCCATTCCTCCCCCGGACAGTTTCGACGCGTGGAGTGAAGAACGCGATCGGCGTCTGAGAGACTCAGGTTCGGCAAAGTACGTCAGTTCTTCAACCCCGGGTTTTGAGGATCTCGATGAGTACGGGCATTGGACCGAGGTGGTTGACTACGGACCCGTTTGGTATCCGCCGGTTGCCGTGGGCTGGGTTCCTTATCGTTTTGGTCATTGGGCGTGGGTCGACCCTTGGGGGTGGACTTGGGTGGAAGATGAACCTTGGGGTTTCTGTCCATTCCACTTCGGCCGATGGGTTTTTATCGGAGCTGCATGGGGATGGATCCCCGGGCCAATCGTTGCTGCCCCAATATATGCCCCAGCATTTGTTGCGTTCTTAGGAGGTCCAGGATTTTCGATTGGCGTCGGAGTCGGCTTGGTTGGTTGGTTTCCGCTGGGACCGCGCGAACCCTTTTTCCCCTGGTATCACTACGGCGGCAATTACCTGAACGTAGTGAACATCACCAATATCCGCAACGTGACCAACATCACGAATATCACCAACGTCACGAACATAAACAACATTCATTACCAGTACCAGAATATCGCTACAACAGCTGTGCCTAAGAGTGCGTTCAGCAGTGGACAACCGGTAGCGCGTCAGATGGTCCATCTCACGCCGCAACAACTGGCAAAGGCGCAGG
This sequence comes from uncultured Acidobacteriota bacterium, assembly GCA_963716405.1. Taxonomy (GTDB): domain Bacteria; phylum Acidobacteriota; class Terriglobia; order Terriglobales; family Acidobacteriaceae; genus JABDBE01. Next base: position 71,192 of record CAVQTI010000006.1, read on the forward strand.
TCATCCCGCATCCGCCGGTTAATCCGAGCCCGAGAGCTGCGGCTCCAGGGAAGCCGGTAGCGGCTCCTCCGGTGCGATCGCATCCTTTGGTCGCGAACCGAGCCAGCCAAGCCGCGATGCGGCCCGGCAGCGGCGCGAAACCAACGTCACCCGAGGCGACCGGCCCTAAGACGCCGCCGAGGGCTAGTGCCGCGCAGAGAGTCCCGCCGCCAGGACATCCAATGACAACTTCGCCTCCGAGATTGATAACGAGGGCTACACCGCCGCCGCTGCCACCGTCCTTCAACTCGACGCGTGAAGCCATGGTGGAACATCCCGGCCGGCCGCTCGAACCACCACAACTCGACAACTTGAGGGCTGGCAGACCCGCCGGACCAATGATAGACCGAGAGTCTCCGCCGCATCCCTTTCCGGTCGTCAGGGAAAGACCGATGCCTCGGCCTCCTCCGCCTCCTCCTCTGGCGAAGCATCCGCGGTAAGAACGCGGTAAGACCGCTTCGGCCCGCGCGAGTTCGCGCGTCTGGAACGAGCTGTGACCGAGGCTCGACTCAGCGTGCGGATTGCAGCGAAGTATCCCTTGGCACAAGCCGCCGAGGCGCATACACGCATCGAACGAGGGCGCATTCTGGGACGAATCGTGTTGCAGATTCGTTCCAGAACAACCTAGCGCGATGTCGTCGAATCGAATTGCAATCCGTTGCGGCGAAATTTTTATCACATATTGGAAAGGCCTTGTGATGAGTTCAGTATCTGCCATACCAATTCGGGTTTCGGTTGGTTGGAGGTGCAGCACGTGCGGCCAATTGATCACCCGAACTGAAGACGGTTGGGTCGAATGGCTGGCCTTTGAAGACCAGCAGGGGAGGACCCATCTCGCAGGCTTGAGACTGGTTCATCGGCTGCCCGCCCGCCCCGGAAAGCGTGGGCCACGCGCCTGCAGGTACGATGCGCGACGCCAGTTCCGCAAAGACCGCAGTCTGGTCGAGGGGCTGCCCCTTGAACGTTTTGTGGGACCGGACGGGCTCATGCTTTTGCTGTCATTTATCGCGGCGGGCGAAATGCCGGTGGGGGACATTCTCGAACTGGCAAAACGGGCTCAGATTCCCGGATATGAGTTAGTGCGTGGGTTACTGCGAGAGGCCAGCTACAGAGTCACTGCTCCGTCCATCGGCGATGGGTACTATCTTCAGTCCGAAATACAAGCCGTGCTTGCCTCCTACGATCAAAGCCGGGCTGGCTGAAATTCCTGCCGCCCGGCTTCCTCTTTTTTCACTTGCATTGATCTGGTCGGTGGTATCAACGCTGCACACGCTCGGACTGCTGCTTACCAAGAAATGCCGACAGCCTGTTCTCGAGCTTGGCGAAGACCGAACTGGCGTCGCCATTGCCCTTGAGCTGCTTCTCGAGGTTCGAAATGTCAGAGTCCAAGGCGGCATATTCGGGATCCCGTCCCGCGTACCCCAGTTCCTTCGATCGCTCTAGTTGTTTCCGGGCAGTTTGAAGCAGGACTTGGGCCTTGTTCTTGTCCTTCTGCTCTTGCTCTTTGGCAGCATCGATGGCTGCTCGAGCTAGCACCAGCGGCAGCGGGGTCACTTGATCAACCACAACCAAGGTGTTGAGAGCTGTCAACAGCGTATTCGCAGCTTCTGTCGTTTGCTTCTGATCGAGCAAACGCGCGGCTTGCGTCAAGGCGGCGGGATAACTGGCCAGCGGCAGGTTTGATGTGCGTACTCGGATTTCGCTCATCAGGGCATAGAGCAGAACTCGCGCTGTCGGAAAATCCTTGTCCCCTACCGCTTTGGACACGCTTTGCCCGAGTTGCGTGACGGCCTTGTCGTCTGTGGGCGCGGTGTCGATTACAGCTACTACTGCCGCTACAGGAATGAGGGCTGTTGCCGGGTTGCGGGCCAGCAGAATATTGATCTTGCCGGTGGCTTGTTCGATCGCGGCAAGGGCTTCCGAGTTCTTATTGGCAGCGATGGCATCGATGGCTTTCTGGGTTTGGTCGATTGCTTCGATCGCTTCTTTGTCCAGCGTTTGGTTGGCCTGCTGTTCAGCTTGCGCGCGCTGTTTCTCGATGTCGGGCCGCACCTGCTGATCAGCATCCTGCAGTTGCTTCTGAAGATCAGACTTGCTCTGCGGCTGGGGTTGCGTTGCTGTGGCCGCCTCGGCTGCGCGCGTGTCGTTACTGTGACCGCACGAAGTCAGTCCTAACAGAGTAAGTGACAGCGCCATTAGCGATACGAGCACGCTTATTCCGACTTTCATAAAACCTCCTTCTTCTATGTCGTGTTCCCGTTTGCCCTGTCGAAGTCGACCGAGGGGCTCCAAGTGCGGGGTCCTGTGCGCATCCTAGGGACTCGATACGTTGCTGACAATTCGTCATCAGGGTGAGCTGAGGTTGCGAAAGGATGGCTAAACACGATTGCATCCTGCGCCCAAGCCACCCGTAGGACTTTGGTGGTAGAGGCGAGTCTGCCTGGCGTCGGAGCGGCTCCTACGCGTCTTTTCGCAATCGGCTTTCATCCTCACGAGGAATTGTTGTGGGTCAGCTCAATCGTTAACAATCGTTGACTTGGAGATGTTAAATGCCCCACGAGGGCACTCGACCTCCAATGCAGTGCGGACATCGGTTTCCTGCTTCTGGAATTGCAGGTCGCCGGTCCGACGAATCTGACATCACATGTGAGGAGACATATGAAACTTCGAAACTGCTGTTTGCTGCTTGTAGGTGTCTGGCTGGCTGCAAGCGTGGCCGCATTCTCTACAGAGGTCAGAACTGACTTCGACCATCATGCCAACTTCAGCCAGTACAGGACTTATTCATTCGCCAAGGTTGAAACCCCGGATCCCCTCTGGAATGACCGCGTCAAGCAAGCAATTGAGAGTGCATTAGCAGCGAAAGGCTGGACGGAGGTTCCATCCGGCGGAGACGTTTCGATTGTTGCGGTGGGCACCACCCGTGAGAAACGAACACTGAGAACTTTCTACGATAACTTCCCCGGTTGGCGCTGGGGCGGATTCGGTGACGCCACCACCTACGAAGACACCTACGCTGTAGGGACACTGATCGTAGACATGTTCGACACAAATACCAAGAAACTGATCTGGCGCGGCTCAGCGAGCGACGTCCTAGCCGGCAAACCGGAGAAGGATGAAAAGAAGTTGGAGAAGGCAGTAGAGAAAATGTTTGATCACTTTCCGCCGCGATCCTGAAACTAGGTGTTTTGCGCTTCTGATGGAGATTTGACTTTCTATCTTTACTGTTTTCGGAGGAGGTTCGCAGCATGGCGAAAACTATCGGAATTGATCTCGGCACCACGAATTCGGTTGTAGCGGTCATGGAAGCTGGCGAGCCCAAAGTCATCCCCAACGAGGAAGGCAGCCGCACTACTCCATCGGTCGTGGCTTTCACCAAAACAGGTGAGCGACTGGTCGGACAGGTGGCTAAGCGCCAGGCGATCACCAACCCAGAGAACACGATCTTTTCGATCAAGCGGTTCATGGGACGCCGCTACGAAGAAGTTAAGGAAGAATTGAAGATGGTCCCCTTCAAGGTCGAGCCTGAAGGGGATCACGTGGTGATTGTGGCCCAAGGAAAGAAGTACACGCCGCAGCAGATCTCCGCCATGATTCTGCAAAAGCTGAAGAAGGCGGCCGAAGACTATCTCGGGGAGAAAGTGACCGATGCGGTGATTACTGTCCCGGCGTATTTCAATGATGCCCAGCGACAGGCGACCAAGGACGCGGGAAGTATTGCCGGGCTGAATGTGCAGCGCATCATCAACGAGCCCACTGCCGCTGCGTTGGCCTATGGCCTCGACAAAAAGAACAACGAAACCATCGCCGTATACGACTTTGGCGGAGGCACCTTCGATATTTCTATTCTCCAGGTTGGCGAAGGCTTGATCGAAGTGGAAGCCACCAACGGCGATACGCACTTGGGCGGTGACAACATCGACCAGCGGATCGTGGACTGGTTGATCGACGAGTTCAGGAAAGACGAAGGTTTGGATCTGCGTGCCAAGGGCAATGAGATGGCACTGCAGCGTCTGCGTGATGCCGCCGAGCGCGCGAAGATCGAACTTTCCAGCGTCATGGAGACCGAGGTCAACCTGCCCTTTATTACCGCCGACTCTAACGGCCCGAAGCATCTGGTCAAGAAGCTGACGCGGGCAAAGCTCGAGTCAATGGTCGAGGATCTGATCCAGCGTTCAGTGCCGCCCTCCAAACAGTGCATGAAAGATGCGGGTGTGGATGCCAGCAAGATTAACGAAGTCGTACTGGTCGGTGGCCAGACCCGCATGCCGCGCATTCAGCAACTGGTGAAAGAGTTGTTCGGCAAAGAGGGAAATAAGAGCGTCAATCCGGATGAGGTGGTCGCGGTAGGCGCGGCTATTCAGGGCGGTGTACTAAAGGGTGAAGTTAAGGACATGCTGTTGCTCGATGTGACTCCGCTCACGCTTGCGATTGAGACCCAGGGAGGCGTGGCTACGCCAATGATTCCGCGCAATACGACGATCCCGACGCGCAAGACGGAAACGTTTTCTACTGCCGCGGACAATCAAACCTCGGTTGAAGTGCACGTGCTGCAGGGCGAACGTCCCATGTCAAATCAGAACCGAACTTGGGAAAATTTCAGCTCACCGGAATTCCGCCTGCGCCACGCGGCGTTCCGCAGATCGAGGTAACGTTCGACATCGATGCCAATGGCATCCTTAATGCCACCGCGAAAGACATGGCCACAGGCAAGGACCAGAAGATCACGATTACTTCGTCTTCCGGCCTCAGTAAAGAAGATGTGGCGCGCATGGCGAAGGAAGCGGAAGCACACTCCGCCGAAGATAAAGAGAGGCGGGAGGAGATCGAAGCTAAGAACCAGCTCGACGCGATGGTTTACAACGTCGAAAAGATGTTGCGGGAACAAGGCGACAAGATCTCGGGTTCGGAACGCGGAGACATCGAAAACGCTGTGGCCGATGCCAGGAAAGCGCTGGAGTCGAATGACAAAAACCAGATGAACCAGGCGCGCGAACGGTTGACGCAGGCATCGCACAAGCTGGCGGAGGAGATGTATCGCGCGGCTCAGCCAAAAGGTCCAGCCAGTGCGGGGCCGGCGCCGGGAGCTGATGGCAAGGGCAAGCCAGACGACGGTGTGGTCGACGCGGAATATATCGATGTCGATGACCGGAAGAGCGCTTAGCTCGGTACGATGTGGAGACGTTTTGCGCTCGTGAAATCAGCTGCATAAGTATTTGTCCGTCAGCAGCGAGGTGGAAGTTATGCTAGTCGAAGTATGTGCGCACATTGAGGGCATCACCAAGGTCAAGCATGCGAAAGTTCATGTCTGTGAAGAGTGTGTCAAGATTGGCTCGCCGTGGGTTCACTTGCGGACATGTCAAACCTGTGGCGTGACCCTTTGTTGTGATTCATCTCCGAATCGCCATGCGAGCAAGCATGCGCACGCTAACGGCCATCCCGTGATTGCTTCGGCGGAGCCAGGAGAGCGGTGGCTGTATTGCTATCTCGATGACGCGTTTGGACAGTATTAGCTTTCGCTGAGGAGCCCATTTGAGCGAAAAAGAGAAATCCAAGGCGGACCTTCGGATTACGAGAAGCGAGCAAAGCGAAGGACTGGAAAAAAAAGAAGCAGAACTTGGAAGGTTGGCGGCCCAGCAGAATAAGGGAGAGTTCTTCAACCAAATCACACCTCTACTCCAGCCACTAAGATCGTACATCAAGCGTCGTCTGCGAGTGGCCTATCTGACTCTCCAAATTCGTACTCCGGTTTACACCAGTGATGATCTTCTCGATCGAGTCATTTTTCGTGCCTATGAGACCTATGGGAACAAACCCGCCAACCTGACGCTTGAAGAGTGGCTGTATCAGCTGGCAAACAGGGTGGTGGACAAGTATATTTCGCGGCGCAAAGAACAAGATGCGCGCCGCAGGAGCCTTGAAACGCTGAACCAGAAAGAGCTGCGCACTCTGGAAGAAATCCCTTTTACCGCTGACGCGGACGGCGAAGTTTGGTTTCCGGAAGAACTGGATGACAGCGAAATTCCACCACGAGAGTTCAATGCGCCAGCGTACGAGCTCGACCCAGAGAAAGAATTGGAGATGGAAGAGGAAGTGTCACAAATCCTTGAGGCTCTCTCACGGCTACCGGAGCGCGAACGCACGGTGTTCGAGCTATACGCCATAGAGGGCTTTCCCAAGGAGGCGGTGGCCAGGATCTACGACATCCCACTGGAGCAAGTGCCAGCCATTGCTGATAAGGTGAGGGCACAGGTCCAGAAAGAGATCGGGACCGAAGCAACAGAAAGGAAGAAAGCGTCCTGACCCTCGACTGGTCGCGCAACCACTGAATGTCCGGCAAACCGTCCGATCTCTCGGGCACACGGCCGTTCAGCCGCTGGTCACATAGCGGTGAACGAACGTCACCGCCATCGCGCCTTCCCCAACCGCCGAGGCGCATCGTTTTACAGAACCGTGCCGCACGTCACCGGCCGCGAACACGCCGGGCATATTGGTTTCCATGTAGTAGGGATCGCGGTCAAGGGTCCAGTTTTTGGGGCGAGATCCGTTTTTCATCAGAGTCGGGACCGGTCACGAGATAACCGGCTTCATCGCGGACGATGCCAACTTCCTCGGCCCACTGCGTGTGCGGTACTCCGCCGAGGCAGAGAAAAAGCCAATTCGTCTCCTCGGTCCATTCTTTTCCTGTCTGCTTGTTGCGCAGGGTAATCGCGCGTAATTGAACGTCGCCGTGCAGCGCGACAACCTCGGTGAGCAGCAGCACTTCGATTCGCGATGAAGACCGGATGCGGTCAACCAGGTACTGCGAGACACTCTTCTTCAGCGAGTCATCCCGGACAACCATGGTTACCTTCTGCACGTAGCGAGAAAAGTGCATCGCCGCCTGAGCTCCGGAGTTGCCGCCACCGACCACAAACACGTGATCGTTACTTCCGCACAACGACGCTTCGCTGGCGCCCGCGCCGTAGTACACCCCGGCTCCATGGAAGCGTTCTTCGTTTGGCAGGCCGAGCCGCCGGTACTCCACGCCGGTGGCGCAAATAGATGCACGAGCGATGATTTTCGTGCCGTCCGACAAATAGCCGATTCCTTTGCCCGGCATAAATTCACCACGAACGCCTTCCCGCAGCATCAGAATTTCCGCACCGAAACGGCAGGCTTGCTCGCGCGCACGCTCCGCCAGTTCGGCTCCGCTGATTCCTGCCGGGAAACCCAGGTAGTTCTCGATCTTGGGACTGGTGCCGGCTTGTCCGCCCACGGCGAAGCGCTCAACCACAACCGTTTTCAAACCCTCCGAAGCGCCATAAACAGCGGCGCTGAGACCCGCGGGCCCGGCGCCGTAGATGCTGAGGTCGTATTCCGATCGGGAAGGATTCGTGAATAATCCCAGTTTTTCGACGACCTGGCGAATTGGAGCGTGCTCCAACCGCGTGCCGTCGTCGAACACGCAGACCGGCAGGCGCTTATCATTGAGTCCGCTAACTTGTGCCAGCCTTCGCGCCTGCTCATCACTGGTCAGCTCAACCCAGTCGAAGGGCACATCGCAACGATGCAGGAAGTCGCGGATGGCATAAGCTTCGGCAGAGCCCCGCGTCCCGAAAACTTTAACTTTGGGGCCAGCTTCATTCATACGATACCCGCGGTGGGATATGCGCCCAGTAGCACGCTCATCCCACCGAGCAAAAGCATGACGCCAGTTCCCGCTACGGCTAGCTGCGGAGCTGGCGTCCCTTTGGCTTGGGCGTATTGACCCATGGGGCTGAGGTTTCTTAAGTGATTGAACCCCGCCATCAGAAAAAACATTCCAATCATGATTCTTCCGATCAGAAAGGCCACGTTCATACTGGATTGCACTCGTTTCTGGCGGAAGGTCTTACGCTGCCTTCTTGCTTGTGTCAGTCTCGGAGGCTGCCGGTTTCTGTTGTGTTGCTTGCGACTGAGCGGAGCCTGTCGTTTCGATTGGAATCTGGCGCTGGTTGTTCTGAGCCTGGGGAACAGGAATCGTAATTTGCAGGACCCCATTCTCAAACTTGGCCCGAGCGTTCGCGGTATCGGCTCCCTCCGGCAGCGGAATGGCGCGATAGAACATTCCATAGCTGCGTTCGGTTCTGTGGACGCCGCCCTGGTCTTCTTCGTGCTCAACCTTGCGTTCGCCTTGAATGCTTACGAAGCCGTCGTTGATGTCGATCTGGACATCCTTTTCGGTGAGGCCCGGCAACTCCGCGGACACCACCATGTTGCCATCGCGATAGGCGACTTCGATCGCTGGCGCCCATGCCGTGCTGAGCGCAGCGTCTGCGGGGCGAAGAGCGGTCTGCGAAACTGCCCGGGTCATCTCCCTCTGCAGTCTTCGCAGCAGGGTAAAGGGATCGTCATCAGAGAAAAAACCAAAAGGATCAAATACGAGCGAGGAAACGGATGGGAGAACAGTTCGGACCGCCAGACCGGTTGGCGAGTTCTTCTGCTGTTGCTGTTCTGCTGAAGTTGACTGTGAAGTTTGGGGTTGCGTTTTTTGTGCTGACATTGAACCACCTCCGTAGAATGAATTTGGAATTGTTGCGAAAAAGTTAATAACGATCGGTTGCTCCAACGCTGCTCAGATGGCCAGACCCTTGGGCGCGTGCCGGACGCTCGGACAATCGGCTATGAGATTGATGTGACTTGCGTGCGGTGCGGAAACCCATCGCAACCATTACTGACGACCAGCCGCGCAGAATCAGGCATAGTGCCACCGATAGGCCAGGAAACCAGGTCGCCATCCAGAGCGGTGCCGGCCACAGAACAGCAGCAAGCGCGACTGTGACAACTCCATCAAACACCGCCCAAGGCCAATTAGGGAACTTCAGCCAGTACGCGGCGATAGCACGAAAGACCCCGACGACGGTGAAGTAGGAAGCAAACATCAACATCCAGGTGCGCGCGTCGGCGGCTGGACGGACCATCATTAACAGGCCAACCGGAACTCCGGCAATCGCGGGAACCAGATGCAGGAAAAATCCGTCCGACCGGCGAAGACGAAAGGCGTGGGCAGCCTCGGCGATCCCGCTCACCAGAATCAACCAGGCCAACAGCGAGTCTGCAGCAGTGCCTGAAAAGCTGATCGCGCCGAGGGCGATTAGTCCCAGAACGATCAGACCGACCCCTGACTGCGCTGACCAATTCTGTTTGCGGCGCAGCTTTTCTACGTCTGAAGTTACGGTCGCCGTTCCGTAGTTCTTTGCTGCACCATTGTTTGGCATCCTAGACGCGATGCTAGTGGCAAGTCATGACCGTAACAATTCTTCATTGGGATGAATTAAGGGTCTGAAAGGAATGGTAGGAGCGCGCTCTCCGAACGATTCAGAGGGCACTACGACTTTAGCAGCAGTAGTGCGGAACTGAGATTTGCCAATCGGCTCGAACGCACTGGGCTCACTGAAACTGAACCCTCGGACTTTGCAACTTAATCAAGAGGATCCACGACGGATTTGCCTGGTTGCTGGCCTACTACTAAAGTCGTAGTCCCTCGTCACTCTCATGCAGAATGTGGTGAGAGAGCCTGTCGTTGCTAGCATATAGAAGTTAGCGGATGAGTGCGATCGTTAGGTGTCTTTCCTAGTGCTTCTGGTTCGCATTAGTAGGGAATCGCCGCGGCCGGGAGCCACCTGGTCGCGCACGTCTGCTCGACGAGATATTTGTCAGTCCACCAGTCGAGGTCTCGCAATCCTTATGCTTGCCCGGGGCGTGGAAAGAGCAGTACGCAAACCGCCGATCCCGGTAAGGGCAAGGCAAGTCCCCGAATATTTCGTCGCAGGCAACTCGGTTCCAACATCCGCTATCTACCAGGTTTTCCACTCTCCCGGTTGTGTCAAAGAGCCCAAACGAGAGGCGCTCTGGGCAGGAGACACCTTTCCAGCTCACGGTTGCTGCGGCCACGAAGTGCGGTACCGTTTCTTGTCACTGTTCGACTTGCTCGACGCGCAATAGCTGCTGCGCGTGTTCGCGTTACAAGTTTGTTCATGGAGGATTACAGGATGGACTTCCTCAGAGCCTTTTTTTCTCCCAACGATTTCATGCCGCATGGATATTGCTATTTGTGGAACACGCGTCTGGTCTGGCTGCATGTTGTTTCAGACTCTCTGATCGCGTTGGCCTATTTCTCTATCCCGATCACTCTTGTCCATTTCATCCGCAAAAGACGAGATCTGCCATTCAACTGGATGTTTGTGTGTTTTGGAGTGTTCATTCTGGCCTGTGGCGCTACCCACGCTATGGAGGTGTGGACTCTCTGGCATGCCAGCTACTGGTTGTCTGGTGCGGTTAAGGCCGTGACTGCCTTAGTATCCGTCCCCACCGCCATCCTGCTTGTGCGCCTTGTTCCTCAGGCGCTCGCTCTGCCTAGCCCTGAGGAATTGAGGGGCGAAATCGTTGAACGGAAGCGCGCACAGGAGGCGCTCAGCAACGCGAAGATGGAGTTGGAAGTACGCGTCCAGGAGCGAACAGTGGAACTCACCAAATCCAATGCGGAGTTGGTGATTGAGATCGCACAGCGCAAGCGGACCGAGGATGCGTTGCGCCGCAGCGAAGAACGCTTTCGCTTGTTGGTTGAAACCGTCCAGGATTACGCGATTTACATGCTGGATCCGAATGGGATTGTTACCAGCTGGAATGTCGGGGCGGAGCATATCAAGGGATACCGAACGGAGGAGATCGTCGGCCAGCACTTCTCTCGTTTCTTTTCGGCCGAAGATGTGAAGTGTGGCGAGCCGGAGATGGAACTCAAAGCAGCGGTTGAGCGCGGCCGGTTCGCCCACGAAGTTTGGCGCGTGCGCAAAGACGGCTCGCGCTTCTGGGCGAGCGTTGTAATTACCGCCTTGCACGACCCGCAAGGAAGACTAGTGGGTTTCTCGAAGATCACACGCGATCTCACGGAGCGCAAACAGACGGAGCAGGCTCTGCAGAAAGCAATGTCCGAACTTGCTCACATGGCTCGCGTAACCACCATGGGCGAACTGGCAGCGTCGATTGCTCACGAAATCAATCAACCCCTTGCTGCGATCGTGAATAACGCCAATGCCAGCAGCCGATTGCTTGCCACCGAACCACCGGATCTCGACGAGGTGCGGCTGGCAGTGGCAGATATCGCGGAGGCGGGAACTCGGGCCGGGGAGATCATTTCGCGGGTACGCACGTTCTTGAAGAAAGCAGTTCCGGCAAAGGCCCAGGTGGATATCAACCAAGTGATTCGCGAAGTTCTCGCGCTCGCGCCTGGCCAACTGGAAAAGCACAATGTCTCTGTAAGGACCGAACTGCTTCCTGGACTCGCGCCCGTACAAGGAGATCGAATCCAATTGCAGCAGGTCCTGTTGAATCTGATTATGAATGGCGTCGAGGCCATGAGCTCCGTGAGCGACCGCTCGCGGGTCTTGGTGCTACGCTCGCAGCCCCACGAATCGGGAGGCGTGCTGGTCAGTGTGCAGGACTCTGGTGGAGGCCTCGACCCCAAGAACATCGCCCATCTGTTCGACGCTTTTTTTACCACCAAGCCCGAGGGAATGGGAATGGGGTTGCCGATCAGCCGTTCCATCGTGGAAACCCACGGAGGCCGGCTGTGGCTTACGCCCAATGACGGCCAGGGTGTGACCTTCCAGTTCACACTGCCAGCCTGCGCCTGAAGGAAGCTATGAGCGAAAGCGGTCCTATCGTTTTTGTCGTGGACGACGAACCAACTGTCTGTGCGTCCGTCAAGAGACTAGTTCGATCGGTGGGCATTGAAGTCCAAACCTATAGCTCGGCTCAAGAGTTTCTGCGCGGCAAGCGCCCGGACGTGCCGGGCTGCCTGGTGCTCGATGTGCGCCTGCCCGATCTGAGCGGGCTGGACCTGCAGCAGGAACTTGCCAAAGCAAACATTACTCTGCCCATTATTTTTGTCACTGGTCACGGCGATATCCCGATGTCGGTTCGTGCGATGAAAGCTGGGGCGGTCGAGTTCCTGACCAAGCCTTACCGGGAGCAGGATCTTCTGGAGGCGATCCAGCACGGGATTCAACAACATCGGACACTGCGAGAACAGCGGGCGCAAATCTTCGACTTGCAATGTCGCTACGAGTCGTTGACGCTTCGCGAGCGGGAGGTTTTTCCTCTGGTCGCCGGCGGATTGCTGAACAAGCAGGTTGCGTCGCAACTCGGTGCCAGCGAAAAGACGATCAAGGTGCATCGCGGCCAAGTCATGCACAAGATGAAGGCCGAATCGCTGGCCGACTTGATCCGCATGGCCGAAAAACTGAAAATTACTTCCCCAAAAGCCTAGCCAAGTGGGGCCAAGGTCCAATAGACAAGCTTCCTCCCCAGGGTTATTCTCCGCTTATAAGAGGTAACGATATGAACTCTCTACTGGTTTACAGTTCGGATGGAGCGACGGCGTACCAGCCCCCTCCGGGGTTGATATTAGGAACAAAAACGTTCCTGGGACGGCGACGAGGGAGCGAACCCGAAGGCGCCCTGATAGCCATCGTGGATGATGACGAGGGGGTTCGAAAGTCCCTCGCCAGACTCATCAGGGCAGCAGGCTTTAGAACGCAGACGTTTGCCTCGGCCGAAGACTTCGTAGCCTCGGGCAATTATGAGGAGAGCGCTTGCGTCATCCTCGACCTGAGGTTGCCCGGGATGAGCGGATTGGATCTGCAAGCTCGTATGGCTGCCGAGCTCAAGCCGGTGCCAATTGTTTTCGTGTCGGCGCACGATGAACCAGGAGGTGCGAACCCAGGCTGTGCAAGCGGGCGCTGTCGCTTTCCTGGGCAAGCCCGTGGACGATAGAGCTTTGTTGGATGCTATTGATCTGGCTCTAAAATAAAGAGTCTCCGATATTCCATCACCGCGGCTTGAACGGGTGGGGCCCCGTTAGACCGCTCAACCGTCACCTGATCGCAGTTTAGAAAGAGAAAGAGGAGGAGTTATGCCAACGATTGATTTCCGCTCACGCGGTGGCCGACATACCGCCGTATTTGGAGTACGACCTGATACCAGCCCCGCAGGAAAGAGGGTTCGAGAGTTACTGCAGAAGCAAAGTCATTCCCGGGCACTTCCGCAGGGCGGCAACGGTCACTTAAGACCCGATTTGCAGCGCACGGAGCAACGCTCAACCCAGCCGGATGCGAGCACGCCGACAACGCTCCTGGTTGCCGATGACCATCCTGTCGTGCTCGAGGGACTGGTGGCCTTGATTAACCGGCAGTCCGACTTGCAGGTGGTCGCCCAGGCCCGCAACGGAAGGGAAGCCGTGGAATTATTCCTTGCGCAACGCCCCGATGTTGCCCTTCTCGACCTGCGAATGCCGGTCATGGACGGGGTGGAAGCCATCAGTGCGATCTGTGAGAAAGACCCTGCGGCTCGACTCATCGTGGTTACTATCTACCAGAGTGAAGAGGATATTTACCGGGCTCTGCGGGCAGGTGCGCAAGGAATTCTTCTCAAAGACGCCCCGGCTGAGGAGATCGTCGAATGTATCCACGCGGTGGCTCAGGGCAAGACCTGGATTCCACCGGAGGTGGGAGCCAAACTCGCGAAGCGCGTCACGATTCGCGAATTGACGCCCCGGGAGACGGAAGTCATGCACGCTGTTGCCAAGGGCAAGAGCAACAAGGAAATTGGAGTGGCGCTGGATATCAGTGAAGCTACGGTCAAGGTGCACGTCACGCACATCCTCGAAAAGTTGCAAGCGAGCGGGCGCACCGAGGCTATAGGCTTGGCAGTGAATCGAGGGCTGGTTCGTATGGATGCTCTTGTTGCGGCATGACCTTGAGTCCGTTGTGAAACCGGGAAGCAAGCGTGCTGGAATCGTGCACCAATTGGTTTCTCAGGAATCAGATTTCGTTTTAGTGAGACCGAATCTAGTGTCGGCTAGACCAAAAGTCGTAAACACGTATTCCACCCTGGGTGCGATTGGTACTAGCCGTCCTTTCTAAAGATCGATTCAGTCTCACGAGGAATTGTTCTCAACATGCGCGGGCTCCTAGTATGTCTGACAGTGGAACTCGCGCAGTAGATCTAAATAGATTGCGTTGGCCAAGAAACGTCCAGGCGGCCTGGACTTCGGAGGTGCCTTGTGAATACGGATAGTTTGCGACTCGTGGGCAACATCAGCGATGTTTCCAGGAGAGGACTTTATTCCGACCAGATGGAACGGGTGACAGTATCCGTCGAAGGAGCGGAGCCCTTGTACGCAGAGTTGCGCCTGCCCAACACGGTTGGCTGGGGTGTGGGTCAGAAAGTGCTTGTGATGATTATTCCGGCTGCGCCGCAGGCAAAGTGGGACGTGATGCCCTCGAAGCCCGTCAATACGACGTCTTCTGAACTGGAGCGCGGCCAATCAGGGCAGGTTTGATTCTGCATCAGGTCGCAACCATTTGACCCATCATTCAGTTCCCAAGGGGATATATGAACGACTTGTCCGCGAGCCAGGAACCAGAACGGCGAATCGCGACATTGCACCAACCCAGGCCGCAGAGCGAGAACGATGCGGCGCCGCAACCCAAGTCTTTGTTGAAGGCTCCGGTGGAATGGCGCCTGATCTCGCAGCGGGATATCAGGGCCATTGTCGAAACCGAGTGTGTGAGCCCGGTAGTCAGCCTGTATCTATCGCTAACCGCCCCAAAGCTCGTGCCGCGGGGAAAAGGCTTAGCGCGGGTCTTTCGCTCGTTGAAAACGGCTGAGTACGAGAAGCGGCAGAGTTTCATCAGTTCGCTCTCGCGCCGGCAGCAAGATCGCTTGGACCACGACATGGAAGAAATCGAGACTTTCCTGGAGAACTTGCTTCCGATAGAACTTGGTACGGTGATTATCTTCAAGTGCGGCGAAGATCTCAATCGGGTCCTGGGGTTGCCGGTACACACCGCCGACAAACTGACCATTGATCCCGATCCTTACGTTGTGCCCCTCGAAGCCGTCATCGAGCAGAACGAGCGGGTTTTGTTCACCGAGGTCTCGAAACAGGAGAGCCGATTCCTTATCTACCACATGGGCTACGATCAGGAAGTCGATCGAATTCGTTCTTTTGTGCCTACCGATTCAGTCGACGCGTCGATTCCAGGCAAGGTCCAGAGGCACCGCCTGACTCACTTGCAATGGCATCTGAAGGAAACGGCTCGACATGCCTATCGTCTTTTCAACGAACATAACTGCAATGTGCTGGTCTTCATGGGGGAGGAACGAGTAGAGCATCTTCTGGAAGAATTTCTCCACCAGTCTCTCAAGGAAAAGGTCATCAGCCGCATCTACGGCGCGCCGGCGGCTGACCCGCGCGACCGCAAGGGGCTGATCGAAAGCGCGCTTCGCGAGTACAAGGCGACGCGCGAAAAGAGTGCCATTGAGGAGTTGGGTCAGCACAAGCCGGCGGAAATCGTTTCGGGGTTACGCGACGTGATCGACGCCAGCAACCTGTTTCGGCTCCGAAAGCTGGTGGTGAGCGCAAATCTCCAACACGAAGGATTTGTGTGTAAGCAACACCACTACCTGTCGCTCGAAGCAACAGATTGCCCTTTTTGCGGCAATCAACTGCTTCCTGTCGAGAACGTAATCGATGAACTCATCGAGATCGCTCGACTTCACGGTGTCGGCACTACGATTGTTGAGTACGCCCAGGATCTCTTAACTGAATATGACGGAATTGCTGCTGTGGTGTACAACTGGACAAGTCAACCCGCGTTCGAGTGATCTTCCTGAATTCCACCCGAATTTCGCGCTACCACAACCATAGCCGGCCGCAGCAGCCGATCTTTCAACTTGTACCCGCGCCGCAGTTCTTTGATCACGTGGTTGTCCGCGGCCGATGAGCTTTCAACGGTCTCGACCGCCTCGTGGACGCGCGGGTCGAAGGGTTCGCCGGTAGCCGTGATCGGTTCTGCACCAAGCTTGCTTAAAGCCTCGTGCAACTGCTTGCGGATGAGCTCGACTCCGGAGCGGAAGTCCGCGGGGTTCTGTGCTGGAGTTTGTAACGCCCAATCGAAGCTGTCGAGGACGGGCAGCAAGGACTTCAGAGCATCGGTCAGAGCGAATTCTTTGAAGTCTTCTTGTTCCTTGGCGAGGCGACGGCGAGTGTTTTCGAAATCTGCCTGCGCCCGCGCCAGCCGATCGAGGAGAGCTTCGCGCTCTTCGGTTTTCTCGGTCGGGACTTTTGCTGCCGCGGGCGCTTCTCCGGGCTTCGCTCGCCGCGCTGCTTCATCCTTAGTGGCTTCTGTGGAAGGAAGCGCGCGGTCGACATCCAATCGCTCAAATTGCAGAACTTTATCGTTGTTCGTCATCACTTAGGCCGCTTGCCGGACCTGTCCTGGCAAAACCAGGCTGTGAATCGCGAATGCGAACATTATGTAGGACCATCCGCGCAAAACCAGTGAAATGCCCAGCGCAAGACCGATGAACCATAGTCCAGACCAAGGCCACTCAGCCCAAAGCAAGATGCCCAAGCCGAGCGTGACTAACCCGTCAAAAAGTGCCCATCCCCAATTAGGAAACTTCAGCCGCAGTGCCGCAATGACTCGGAAAGCCCCAATGACGGTAAAGAAGGATGCGAACAGCAGCGTCCAGGCAAGAGCGCCCGCCACCGGGTGGGTGACGACGAGCAGGCCAATGAGGATTCCCAGGATCCCGCCAATCAGATGAAGAAATATCCCGCCCCATGCCCGCATTCGAAACGTCTGGACCAGCTCTACGATGCCGCTAATTACGAGGAGCCATCCCAGCACTATCACGGTTCCGATAGTGGCCGCTGGAGTGATGAAGAAGGCGATGGTTCCGAGAATCACCATAACGATTCCGAGCGTCAGCAGCCATCCCCATTTGTGCCTCAGGTTGTCGAATTCGATAAGCAGTGGACCTGCGCTCATGTGTCCTCCGAAAGCGGATGATTGTCTTCCAATTATCAAGATGTGGGGACGGTACCCTGTCTTCTCATCTTTCGAAAGATGGCACCATCCCCAGTACTCGGCTCATTTCACTCCGCTTTTGTAATGCGGCGTAAACGTGCTCCGAGTGCATCTTTACCGCATCCTATCGGCGGGCTGTGTCTCTTACAATTCTTCGTGAGACTGAATCCAGGCTCAGAAAGCACGCGTAGGGTGGGCTCCTCCCCGAGTCAGAGAAGCTGGTACGACTTCAGAAGTATGGACAACCCGCGGCGACTCCAATTTACATTAATGCTCTTCCTTTATAGGTCCAAGGTCGTAGCAACATTTCAACCGCAATGTCTACTCAACTCTACTCGCGCCTGCGCAAGTGCACGTCGCACTCACGATGAATTGTTGGCACGCTCTCCAATGGTTAGCATCCTTGGATGATGAGGGTGTGCTGCTGATGAAGAAGGCGTGGCCGATGGTGCGCGGAAAAGACGTTTGCAGAATCGCACTGCTATCCGCACTCTTGCTGCTGGCCGCGGCGGCCTCATCGCAGAGTTTGCGTGCGGAAACGTCCAAAAGCAAATCGCAGGATCCCGAGAGACCAACCAGCGGGCAGATCCAGGTGCCTACCCGGCCGACACAGCCGCTATTCAAGAGCAGGCAGGGCAACCAGAAAACCGAAATTCACTTCGATCCCGCCACGCGCACGGTGACCATTAAGTTGCTTGTGCAGGATCCAAACGGGTATTTCATCCCCAATATCCGTCGCGAGAATTTCGTCGTGTATGAGAATGGTGTCCGGCAGCAAAATGCGACGGTCGATCTTGAACACGCTCCAGTTTCCCTGGGATTGCTCATGGAATTTGGCGGCCGTTCTCCCGGACTGAACCGGGATCTCGGCGAAGAAGTCTCCAGGGCTTGCCAACACGCGGTGGATGAAGTCAGCCAGGACGACAGTATGGCAGCCTGGAAGTACAACGATAACGTACAAAACTTGAGCGGGTTCTCACGTGACAAAATATCCTTCGAGACTCTATGCCTGAGGCTCGGCACGCCCGAGCTTTCGGAAACCAATCTCTACGACGCGGTTATCTTCACGCTAGGGCAAATGCATCCGGTCAACGGACGCAAGGCGATTCTCTTGATTTCTTCCGGTATTGATACCTTCAGTAAAGCCAGCTATCAAGACGCCTTGAACGCCGCGCAAGCATCTGATACTCCGATTTATGTCCTCGGCCTGGTGCAGGTTTTGCGCCAAGCGGCCGAGCTTCACGCTCACGTGGGTCCAATGGTTCGCATTGATTGGAGCCAGGCAGAAAAAACCCTGGAAGAGCTAGCCAGAGTTTCCGGAGGCCGCGCCTACATTCCGGAAAATACGCTCGATCTCGCGCCCATTTATGACGACATGCTGGAGAACCTGAAAGTGAGATACGTCATTAGCTACACCTCTTCCAGCAACCTCGATATGAACTCTCCCCGCACGGTACGAGTCGAACTCATCGACCCGAAGACTGGGGGACCGCTCCAAATCGTCGATTCCAACGGCAAAACCGTCCGCGCCAAAATTGTCGTTCAGGACAGCTACACGCCCAGTTCAGCGGCGGCCCACTGAGGTGGATAGGCGACTCATCGGCTCAGCGTCTGGTATCAACTACACTCCCCGGTAAATCCATAGTGAGCGGTCGACTGCGAGCCGGCAGTCTTCCACCGGCATGCCTCGATTCAGTATGCGGTCCAGATTTTCCATCACCGTCACCGTTGCGGAACACCGACTGAGCACAAGCCAGCCTTCGTTCTTCTACCTTCTGATGTTGGTTTTCGGCTCGGCCAATGAGTTCAGCGAAATCGAAGCCTTGCAGGCGCCCCACTCTTTCATCCCGCCCACTGTGCCGCCCACACGTTCCGTCAACCTAGCAAGGACCTCGCGGTCGGCTTCGAGTTCCGCAAGCAGTTCAACGGCAAATGCCCCGAGCGGTTCAGCAGCGAAGTGGTCGCGCGTGGCCTTGAGCAGTGGGCGCTTGCCCCGACAAGCCGAGGGTACGCTCAGCGTCCCCGCCGACCCGGATAAGATCAGCAGCTTTATGAATATCCGCGTTGCGGATATTCAAGCGTGCTACAAATTATCGAAACGTCGAGAAGCGCAGTTCATCACGAAGCCGAAGGAAAAGTAAGGCGAGATTCGCTGCTACATCCGCGATCCTGACGGTTATATTATCGAGGTCGGACAGAGCACGACCTCAATAAGGCTGACGCTCGGTCGGGATGGGACCGGTATTTAAGCGCTGATGGCGCGCGGCTTCCAAGCCAAGGGATGTCGAAAATCGACTCGGACATTACCTGGGCCAGATCGCACGCTAAGCGGCTGCCGGCCAGACTCTGGGGTCATCGAAGAAACAGCGAGCGACTTGGCGAGTGCGCACTCCGATTCCACTGGGGCAGTTAGCTTCTTATCAAATTGAAGGCTCAAGATGAACGATCAACAAAAAACGGAGCAGTATTCTGGAGTGCGAGATCAAGAGATTCGCGCGGCACTGGATCAGCATTGGGCAGCGTCCGATGCCAACGATTTTGAAACGGAGCACCTCATATATCGCGAGGACGCCGTGCTGGACTACCCGCAGTCAGGCGAGCGAACCCGCGGTCGGCGCAACATACAGGGCCAACGCGCCAGTCAGCCCAGCAAAAAGCGGTTTACTGTCCGACGAATCATTGGCAGCGGTAATCTCTGGGTCACCGAATTCGTTCTGACATATGACGGCAAGCCGTCCTATACCGTGAGCATCATGGAGTTCATCGACGACAAGGTTGCGCGGGAAACACAGTACTTTGCGGATCCATTCCCGGCTCCCGCATCGCGCGCTCAATGGGTCGAACGGATAGACGCATAATCTCGAGGCGCGAGAATTCGCTAACCACACCGCCATTTGCGGTTTGCAGCATACGATGGAGGGACAATACATGGATTGGAAACGGTTGATTCACTTTGCGCTGCTGGGTAGCAGTGATTTGGAACAATATGCCATCTTGCTGATACGCGTTTCGATCGGGCTGTTCTTCGCTATCTCCGGCGGAAACAAATTGTTTGTCGCCGGCGGCACGAAGCCTGTTTACGAGACGCTGGTTAAGGCCAAGGTCCCGTTTCCCCGCCAGACGGCTTATTTCGTGGCGAGTGTCGAGTTCGTTGCAGGATCTCTGGTGACCGTGGGATTTCTCTCGACCCCGGCCTCCGCGGCTTTATTGATCGATATGACTGTCGCCACCCTGACCAGCGCGCTTTCCACCCTGCCTAAAGGACTCTCGCCTCTTAAGTGGCTCGACGATTTCCTCTACCTTCCGGAAGTCCTGTACGCGCTCTTCTTTATCTGGCTGATCTGCTCCGGCCCGGGAAAGTTCAGTGTCGATTACTGGCTCGCCGGCAAGTTACTCGGGTGATCGATCGACGACGAACCTGGAACCTGATAGAACGCCGGGCGCGGTTCCAGACTAGGCGCGAAAAACTGGTGATCATCCCGCCTGTCCAGGCGTTTTGCTTTAGGGCGTTGGATGGCAAAATGTCTAATTTAGTTTGGACATGCTGGTGTTTTATGCGGAACAGTTGGGATTGGAGACAAGTATCAGAACCCACGTTCGAACCCGGCGAGCCTCGGCGGGCACCGCGAACCTTGTCCGCAAGCGGTCAGTTTGAGGACCATTCAGAAGGCGCTGGACAAGCACATCGGCTGAGTCATTTCGATCGAGGATTCGAGCGCCCGGTCCCAGCCGGGCGTTTATTTTTGTGCGGAGCAGTGAGTTGGAATCCGCACTCCTTTGCGAGTTTCTCCCACACCCACATTCCGTAAGCAGCTTGGCCGGTCAGGGGAAACCCGAGTTGGTGAGCGAGCATGCACACTTGTCCGCGGTGGTGGGCGTCATGCGTAATCATGTAGGCAAACATAGCGATGCCCGGAGGCCAGGGCCTGGCCCAGCCATCGCGCACAAAGCTCTGGACGCGGCCTTGGGGACCGCTCAGAGCCTCTGCCAGCATCTGGGAACAAAGCCTGGCACTCTCGGCCAGCGCCGCTTGGGCCTGCTTCTGCGTGCAGCGACGGCGATCAAGCCGCGCAGGCAATTTCAAGTATGGTGCGGAAAGTCTTAGCCACTTGCAGCGAATGTTGTGGACGTGAGTGAATATGTCAGCGATGGTGCGACTCTTACTACTGGAATTTTTTGCTCGCCACGCTCGAGAGTCGAGATGCTCCAGCACAAGCTGGTTCATGCGATCATTCAGCGCGTAAGCCTGCAGTATCTCTTGAGGAAAGTCGAAAGCTGGCATACCAGAAGAACGTGACATCGGACGCTCCTCGCCAGGCATGGAAAGGATCAATACTTCCGCAACACCCCAATCACTCTGCCCTGAAGCTGAACCGTGGCCGCCGGGACAATGATAGGCTTCATGTTGACATTCGAGGGCTGCAGCCGGATGTTGTCACCCTCGTGGTAGAAACGCTTCAGCGTGGCATCCGATCCCCCGACCAGCGCGACCACGATATCTCCGTTGTGCGCCGTCTTTGCCTTTTCGACCAAAACGTAATCGCCGCTCATGATGTGTTCATCCTGCATGGAATCGCCTCGCACTTCGAGCACGAACACTTCTTTCGAGCGCACGAAATCAGCTAAAGAAATCGTCTCCGGATTCTCGACCGCTTCGATCGGCTGACCGGCAGCAATTCGTCCCAGCAGCGGCAGCACCATGGTGGTATTCACAGACATCGCCTGCTTCAACTTGCCCTTAGGCGGCAGCAGATCTATGGATCGGCTACGGTTGTAGTCGCGTGTGAGCAGCCCTTTTTTCTCAAGGTTCGAAATATGTTTGTGTACGGTGGCCAGCGAACTCAATCCCAACCCTTCCCCAATTTCCTCAAACGATGGAGAGTATCCCTGCTTCTGTACGAAGTCGGAGATGAAGTCGTAAACTTGACGCTGCCTGCGTGTAATCGCCATGCCGTTATTCTAAGCGAATGAAAAGCGAAGTCAAGCACTTTAGGGTTCCTTTCAAGGCACCTCTCATCAGAAGACCCGCCATTTTTGTTGAGATATTTGTCTCAGTGTCTCTGCGACTCTGTGGTGAAATCGATTTTCCGGAAGCCGTAACCTTTCCGCATCTCACTTAATCCAATAAAAGAACGTATGAGGAGAAATTTCATGGCAGAGAAAGTTGTGAAGTCCGAGGAAGATTGGAAAAAGCAACTATCGCCGGAGCAGTATCAGGTAACCCGCAAAGCGGGAACCGAACCGGCCTTCACTGGAAAATACTGGAAGACCAAAGATCCTGGCACCTACACGTGCATATGTTGTGGCCAGCCATTATTCAGTTCCGACACAAAGTTCGAATCAGGTACCGGCTGGCCAAGCTTCTGGAAGCCCATCGATCAGGGCGCGATTGCTGAAGAGAATGACAACGCCTACGGCATGGTGCGCACGGAGGCGCGCTGTGCCAGCTGCAACGCGCACTTGGGACATGTTTTCCCTGATGGTCCCAACCCGACCGGCCTGCGCTACTGCATGAACTCCGCGGCGCTTGATTTGAAGCAGGACGAAAAGAAATAGTGGAAGGATTGTGAAAGAGTTCGGGCACCGGAGCTGATTCTCCGGTGCCCGGAATTTTTTGCAGCGTGTTAGTTCGATTCGTTGTACATGACTTTACTGCCATGCGCCAGAGTCGCCGAGCTCGAAGCGCTAGCGGCGGCCGCAGCTGCTTTCTGCGGCTCCGGCTTCGCGGCTTCGGCGGGTTTCGCTTGTGCCTGAGCCTTTTCGTTCTGAGGCCGTTTTTCCGTACGAACTTCGACCGAGCCCTTGACCAGCGCCCCATCTTCGATAGACACCCGCGGAGTCACAACATCTCCGGTCACAGTCCCTTCACTGCGGATGTCCAACCGATCCGTGCAATGGATGTTGCCAGTCACGGTTCCCATGACGACTACTTCCTTGGCAGTGACGTTGGCCACGATCACAGCATTGCGTCCAATCGTAACGCGGCTGTCAGTGAAATTGATCGTGCCTTCAACTCGTCCATCGATATACAACGATTCCGCACCGCTGATATCGCCCTTGATCACGACGGAGCGTCCAATCGTGGCCTGTTCCATGGAACTGGTTATGTTTTTGGGCGGCGTGTAAGGCGTTGGAGAAAATTTTGCGTCGTTGGCGGGATTGTTCGCTGGCTGCAACATCAGTGTCGGCCTTCCTTTGGTTCCGTGCGGCTCATCCTGATGCTTGCTTTAGAGCGCAGCCGCATGCGGCGGGTATGAGATCGTGGCCATTGGCCATCCTGAATATCGCACACGCTGTGGTAATAGAGCAGGTTACGGAAGATCGTGCCGATCGGTAATTGATAGAGTGTTGTTTCGGAATTATCGGGATTTACCCCTCATTTTGCTGAAGTTGCTACTTTACTTGACGAATTCGTGGATCACAGAAATCAGCTGATCCGAGTCAACGGCTTCATGATCTACTCCCACGCTGCCGGAACGTTCACGTAAGAGCCATCGAGAGCCGCAATCGATGGACAACCCAGCAGCCTCAAGGTGCGCTCAATGTCAGTTCGCAGAATCTCAATAGCACGCGTCACGCCGGCTTCTCCAGCCGCAGCCAGGCCGTACGCATAAGCGCGCCCACACAAAACTGCGCGCGCCCCCATGCAGATCGCTTTGACCACATCGGTCCCGCGACGAACCCCGCCATCCATCAGCACTTCGACTTGACCGTTCACGGCTTTCATCACTTCAGGCAACGCCCGCACCGAAGCCGGAACACAATCCAGTTGACGTCCGCCATGATTCGAAACCGAAATGGCCGCCGCCCCCTCATCGACCGCGCGCCGTCCATCGTCGCCGGTAAGCACGCCCTTGACCACGATCGGCCCTTTCCAGTGTTCCCGAATCCAGCGCAAATCGGCCCACGTCACAGCGGCGGCTGCCAACGCCGCATTGATATCAACCAGCGGCATCGGACCTTTTCCCGGAATGATCACATTCGGAAGCCCCGGCAAACCGCCATCGCGCAAATAACTGATCAGCCAACCGGGATGTTTCAACATTTCTGGAATGTAGGGGATTTTCTCGAACACGCTACCGCTGATCAGTTCCTTCATGCCATTGCGATAGTCGCGCTCGCGAATGCCCGCAACCGCAGTATCAATCGTCACCACCAACGCAGAGAATCCTGCGGCCCGCGCCCTGTCGATCGCAGCCTCCGAAGCCCCGCGTCCGCCCATCAGATAAAGCTGGTAGAAAACCGGACCGGTCGAAGCGGCCTTCACATCCTCCAGCTTGTGTCCGGAAATGGTGGAAAGAATGTAACCCGTACCCGCTGCGCCCGCGGCGCGAGCTGCTGCAACTTCGCCGCCCGGATGCATAAGACGGCTGTATCCGACCGGAGCAAGCAAAAACGGAACAGCCAGATCAAAGCCCAGGACCCGCGTCCCCAAATCGCATTTTCCCAACGCAACCGCGTGCCGCGGACGAAAAGTCACATCCTGAAATGCGCGGCAGTTCTCGCGCAGCGTCACCTCGCCTTCAGCGCCACCGTCCAGGTAATCAAAAACCGCCCGGGGAATTCGTCGCCGGGCTATCGGCCGAAAATCCTCGATGCACACTACTCGCGGGGATGCAACTGCGTAGGCTCCATTCATCTGCGACTCCCGTTCCTAAACCTCAAAACAGAAGATAGTACCACTTGGGAAACCGGAAGACGCAGCAGACGGATCATGCAGGCTAAAGACTGAAAGGAAAGAGTTATATATCGATCCGCTGGTCGCTATGCCGCTTCACATACCAGCACGGATCATAGCCAAAGTGCGGAAATAACGACCGTACACACACCTGAGTCTGCGGCTGCGCATAATCGTATTCAGTCTTGCCATTCTTCTGATGGATTGCGTAATAAGGCTGGACGGTAACGCTGGAAAACGGATCGCGGTCGTTGGGAATCTTGAATCGAACTAAGAGATAATCTCCCGCATACACCAACGCGGCTAACAAGACTAAAGCACCCACAACGCGGACAATTGCGCCCTTCAACTATTCCCTTCTTTCCAAATATTTCTTTGCACTCTACTGCACTTCAATCGAAACCACGTCCCCGTTCGACTCGGGTGTCATATTCACCTCGTTGGCCCGCTATAGTACACCAGTTTCAGTGTAACCGGCTGTGATATGAGAAGGAGACGAATGGCGTGAATGAATCCGTTGTAGAGACGTGGGCTGTGTCGGCTCCTAATCCTAAATCTGGGTGCCCATGTCTCGCCGATTTTGCGAGACATGGGAGCCGCCGTTTGGCGAAAGACCAACGACGTACGACCAACGACCGGTCCGTTCCATCTCTCGAACCAAAACTGAGAAAACTAGCTCCCCGGAACCGGCAACTGAGGCGCGCCACCCGCAACCTCAGCTTGATTGAACACCGCGTTTGCTCCCATGTGTGCTGGCTTAGGGGCCAGCATCTGTTCTTTACGGTAGACCAGGTTACTGGCGTTGAAGGTGGCAATTTCGAAGCCGTGTCCGTGGGTGATCGCATCCGTGGGGCAGGCTTCGACGCAGTATCCGCAGAAAATACATCGATTGTAATCGATGTTATAAACCTTGGCGTAGCGCTCCGCTCCACTCACGCGATGCTCAGCCGTATTCTCGGCCGCCTCAATATAAATGCAGTTCGAAGGACAGGCCGCCGCGCATAGAAAACAGGCGACGCACTTTTCCAGTCCATTCTCATCGCGCTGTAAAACGTGGACGCCGCGAAAACGTTCCTGCAACATGGCGCCGCGCAGCGGTCCCGGCCCGTCAGGATAGTTCTCCACCTGCGTGGGCTGAAACATCTCCATAAAGGTGATGCTCATACCCTTGGCGATGGCGGCGATGTTCTCCAAGATTGCCATACTTGATTAGTATAATGGATGCACGAGAAACACGGACGGCTCAAGCTTCCCAAGGGTTGAGGACACCGACTCCCGTACGCTCAAAATCGGCGACATTCCTGGTTGCGACGGTCAGACCGTGCACCAGGGCGGTGGCTGCGATGAGGGCGTCACGATCGGAGCGAGGGTTCGGTACGTGAAGCATCGCGCATCGCTGGGCGACATCGGTGTCAATCGCAAGGATACGGCCGGAGAATGTGGGCAACACGTGAAGATCCATCCACGCACGAAGGATCGCGCCTTGCTGGTTGTCGCGACGGTCTTTGTCACGCCGACCAATGAGAAGAATTCCGATTTCCAATTCAAGGACCGAAATAACAGAGATGTAGAGACTCGCCGAGGGTACGCGTCCGGCCCATTTCTTGACGTTTGGATGCGTCTTCTTGGCTTTTCTTAATTCTGAAATTACATTGGTATCCAGGATGTACATCAGGTTAAGTCCGCCGGCTCGTGCAGCTTTCCCCGCAGACGAGGCGGCTCAAATTCAATCTCAGCGGCGGCCGGCATCGCCAATGAGTCCATAATGCTCTTCTGTCCTCCAGTAATCCTTTGATACTCCTCCACCGTGAGCAGCACATGGGACGGACGACCTCGATCCGTAATGAAAACGGGACCTCGCTTAGCGGCTCTCTTTGCCCTGCTTGTGTCCTGATTAAAATCTCGACTCGACAGTTTTGTAATGCTCATGGTCTCCAGTCCCTCAATGTAGCAACGTACCTACATTGTATCAGAAAAAGCGCTAGCTCCAGGAATTCGATCGGCTGCAGAGGAAACCGTGACCTCAGACCAGCAACTGTTCGATCAGATGACGGAGCCAATCAGTCGTGGTTGATGTTCGGATTCCCGCAGCCATAACCCACATCAACCGCTGCTGCGAGAAGAGTCTACAATTCGGGTGGGGGCCTAGCGGATGACCTCACGCAGACAGCTGTTCCAGGGTCTCGCTTTACTCCTACCATCAAATGTTCGCGGCTCTTGTTGCTAGAAACCGTGTCTACAAAACGGAGGAAATCTATGAAACGAGAAATCATTCGGGTCGAGCCGCTGGCGACCTACCTCGAAAAGTACAAGGCGCCCGCTTCGATGGTGACTAAACACGGCGACACTATTTATGTCTCAGGCTGTCCGCCGTTCGATCCGAAAACCGGAGAGATTGTCCGAGGGCCTATTGAGCGCCAGACCGAGATCGTTTTAGACCAGCTTAAGCTCTGTGTCGAAACCGCGGGTTCGTCCTTGGAAAACATCCTGAAACTGAATGTCTACGTGACTTCAGTAGATATGTTTCCTGCTGTTAACGAGGTCTACAGGCGTTACTTCCCGGAGAATCCTCCTGCTCGAATCTTTATCAATGTTCCTGCTTGGAATGGCGGCTTCGACATCGAGGTGGACTGTATCGCCGCGGTTCTTTAGATCTGTCGATTGTCACTTTGATTGCCAATCTCCCGCTGCTCTTGTGGGCAGCGGTGGGACGGGGGGCTGGCCCAGGCGACGTATTTCGTCCAGCTTAGCGAGAACTGGATGCCCCACCCGTGGCAGTTTCACGGGTGGGCCGCGACGCCGAGGGGGTCAGGAGATTTTGCGGATGTGAAGCTCCGCTTTTTGAGCCTCGTTGACTAGAACCGGGCCGGGTTCGCCGTAGGCGTAATGTCGGAAGCTGCTCCAGGAAACCGCGGACAGACGGGACGTTGTCCATTCCCGTTCGCCAAAATATCGGGGAACGTTCCGTTTATCCACCGGTTTTCGCCCGTCTGGGTTTTTACAGCGGTTTTACATTCTTATGACAACGACTGAGGCTTCCTCGGTTACGTTTCAGCGAGCAAGAGAAACCTACGACTCTTATACCGAGGAACATAATGACCAGACAGATTCGATCGATCGCAATGACCTTTGTGTTGGCGATTTCCGCCCTCACCAGCGCTGCCCTGGCGCAGAGCTACACCGGCGATTGGCCGGCGAGCGTGACCCACTCGCAGCGCGACAACGGCAAAAACTGTATATCTCTGAACGACGATGGCAGCTACGGCTTTCCGCACAGCGGCGAGGCCAAGCTGAATGGCTATAAGAACCCGTATCCCGGCTATTTCACAGTCGTGGACGGAATCATCACTGTAACTTTCACCTATACGTCGGGCGAAGGCGACTGTTGTGCGTACCAGGTGTTCACCGCTCGGGCCAGTAACGGGCAGATCGACAGTAGCGGAGTCTTCAATTACCTTGGCATAACCGACATCGGTCGAGTGAGGTTCGGCAAGAAAGGCGGCTGCAGTAGCTAACTTGAAAATAGGACAGACGGACGTTCGCTAATCCCCGCCGTTTTTGCCGGGTTGCCCCATTTTTCGCGCTCTCTGCGAGAAGTGGGGCTTTTCGCTGCTTGGCGAATGTTTCCCCCACGCATGATGGAGGGTCGGGAAGGCGACGGAAATCGCGATACCAAAGTATCGCGCAATACCTTCGTCCAATTGTCTTTCCCTTCCTTGTCAGGTTTAATCGACAGCAGCGGAAACAGTGAGACGGGACGATACCCAATTTCAGTGAATGGGAATTAGTGAACGTCCCGCCTGTCTCCCAGTTTTAATACGAGTTTTAGTTCCGATTGTGCAACAGCCCGACGCGACACCGATCTCTGATCTCGATGAGCTAGCTTATATTTCAGGAGAACAGATTCGATTTTCAAAAAGGAGAACAAAATGACAACAAAAGGAAAAGTCTTGGTACTGGTCTCGAGCGGTCACGGCTTGCCCTTGAAAGATGGCAAGGTTTATGCCGGCGCTGGCTACTACCTCAACGAGCTGACGGTTCCGGTTCGCGCCCTGATGAAGGAGGGCTACGAAATCACCTTCGCCAACCCCAAAGGCAACACGCCGCAATTGGATGTCAATTCAGCTACGGCCCAGTTCTTCGGTGGGGACGAGGCTAAGCTTCAGGACTATCTAAAATTCCGCGACAGCCTGACTGGGCTCAAAAATCCAACTCGTATCTCGGATGTCATCGCATCGGGCCTGGATCAATATGACGCTGTTTTCGTCCCCGGCGGCCATGGCCCGATGATGGATCTTCTCGATGATCCCGACGCTGGCACCGTGATGAGACACTTTCATAAAACATCCAAGCCTACGGCAGTGCTCTGCCATGGCCCGATTTCACTTCTCTCGGCTCTTCCGAATTCGACGGAGGTGGTCGCCGCGCTGGCGGCGGGCGATGCCGCTGGAGCGCAGGCAAAGGCTCAAGGTTGGATATATTCTGGATATAAGATGACTATCTTTTCGACAGCGGAAGAGCAGCAGCGGGAGCCGCTTGAGATTGGTGGTAAGGTTCTCTTCTACCCGGACTTCGCCTTGCGTACGGCGGGCGGTGACGTAAGTGTGGTCGCTCCATGGAAGAGCTACGTCCTTCAAGATCGCGAGCTGATCTCAGGTCAGAACCCGTTCTCTGATGAAGCGCTTCTGAAACTTCTTCTACCGGCACTCAACGGAAGAAGGAGTCGGTTTCAGCGGCATAGAATCGAGTCTACCGGGAGGACCAATGGCGGAGACGTTCGAAGCATACCGAACTCGAGTCCTAAGCTATCTTGGCGATGAGGAGCCCATCGGTGTCCAACAAGCCACCCCATCGCAGCTCGATCGGCGTCTGCGCGATGTCGCGCCCGAGGAGTTGATCCGGCGTCCTGCACCTGAAAAGTGGTCAATCGCCGAGATCGTAGCGCACTTGGCGGACGCGGAGCTGGCGATGGGGTGGCGATTGCGAAACATGCTGGCGAATCCGGGCGTGGCCTTAACGTGGTGGGATCAGGCCGTATGGGCGGAGCGCTTGGGTTACGCGCAGCAAGATGCGAGCCTTTCGGCAGGGGTCTTTCGGGCGCTGCGCGAGAGCAACCTGCGACTGTTGGAGTCGGTCCCGCGCGCACGGTGGGTGGAGTGCTATGGGGTCCACGAGGTACGCGGACGGCAAACGGTCGAGGAGTTCGTCCGCTTGGAAGCGGCACACGACTTGAACCATCTTCGGCAGATCGACCGCATCTTGGGTGGGCGTATGTAGTGGTAGCCGTTTGGCTGCCAACGCCTCGGATAAACCGGGACAGGCGGGACGTTTTCCATTTTTCGGCAATGGAAATTAATCAACGTCCTGCTGTCCCCAGTTTTTCTGTCCGCCAAGCTCAATGTGGTGTCGGCGGTGTTCCTCGGTGTATCCTACTCGCAGGGGAAGGGGGGCACATGGCCAAAAATGAGCTGTATATCGAAAGGCGCGAAGAGGGAGATTATGCGGTAAGAAAACCGGGTTCGGAAAGGGCCAGTGCAATACTCCCAACCCAAGCCGAAGCCATTGAGAGGGCTCGTGAGATGAACCCGAATGCAGCCGTCCACGTTGAGCGCGTCCGTGACACCAATGTCGGCGGCAGGGACAAATGGCGGAAACCCTAACAGCTAAATGCGTCACTGCGCGATTTTAAAGAACCGAACCGTCCTGCTGCTCCGCAGAGTCTCAGTTTGAATGTCCGCCTTGGTTCGCAAACTAGTTCTCAGCCGATGTCCTTCTTCTTGTACTGATTCTTGATCCGGGCTGCAGCCTTGTCGATCTCAGGGAAGAGTGTGCTTTCGTTGATGCCAAGATTTTCGAGCGCCTTTCGAATAGGGCCCTTCGCACTCTGCGGAACAATGAACGGTGTTTCGTTCAATCGTGTCGGAAAATACATTTCTTAGGTGGATCTATGCCGTAGAGGATGAAGGCACCGGATTGCGCCAGAATTCGCCTGTTGCTCATCTTGGGATGAACATAATACGGCTTAAACAAATCTATGGGGTCGATAATTGGCTGGAAATATGATTTTTCAGACCGGATAAATTGATGAAGTCGTTTTATAACGGCGTATTTATTGAATTTCGTGATGTTTCCAGCACTCGATATATCTCCTTTTAGCATCTCTTCCTCAATCGATAAATCTCGGTCTTCTCCTCGGACGTCATATTGGCCAAATTGGCAAGGCAACTTACTGAATCGCTGTCAAAATATTTCTCGCGTTCCGGCGGAATTGCGAAAGCTGTCACCATGCCGTCACTCGGTTTGCCGCCACGAGGGCCTGGGTCGGTTGCAAAATAGAGCGCGACCAGTGCATTCAGCGAAACATCCAGCAATCGAGTCGGCAGTCCAAAATGCTGCATCCGGACGAGCTTATCGAACATGGTTTCGTCGGATGCAAACTCATTAGGATGAACTGAGATCAGATCACGAACCGCCCTTTTCTCATTCTTAAGAAGCTCTTTGAGATCAGGCCGGAATATACCCGCTACGTTTGGCCAAGAGGCAGTCCCGCTGGCCGCGAAAGCATTTCAAGTAGTTAGAGCCGGACGAGTATCGCTCAAATTCTTCTATGAAGTCAGTGAGAGTTTGAGGCGAGACAGATTTGGTCGTGCTTTTCTTAGCGCTTCGGTTTCGACATCCCGTCGATTTTACCCTCGCCGTGTATGAAGTTCAGCGGGCGCCGACCCCCTCGTAAGCCGTGGGGGGGTCGCGGCGACAAATAAGACCCGTGGGTTTCGAGCACCTAGGTCGGTCCTGAGGAGTGACGTGTATTGTCCCATCTCTCGACACTATGAACGAATGTTCACCCACACAGCCTATTTACGCACCTGAGTTGCTGGGTTTCAGGGCACGTAAAGCGAGGGCCGACGAGACGATACCGAATCCACTCTTGCAGAAATTGCCGTTCTCGTTTCTGTTGGGTCAGGCCAGCGCCTTCTCATAAGACGCCCGAGCCGCAGTTGTCCTGCCGAGCCTGCGATACATTGGACAACTGGTTGCAAACGATGCCAAAGTATCGCGCAATACCTTGGTCTAATTGTTTTTCCTTCCCTCGTCAGGCTTAATCGGCAGCAGGTATGAATACGAAAGAACCCGGAATCAGCGGATGAGCATCTTTATCGGAATTGGAGGCCGTCAATGAACAGCGTACAAATCGAACAGAAGAGCTATGAGATGCCCCCGCGAGAGGGGATCAGCATCGCGCATTTTCTCACCGTCGCCGACGTCGAGCGATCGGCTCGCTACTACGAAAAGGTCTTCGGCGCTCGCATTCTGACCATGGGTGACGGCAACGCGCCTCCGTACCTTCAGCTTGCGAATATCTGGATGATTCTGAACGTTGGGGGCGGGCCGACCCCGGATAAGCCGACGGTAACGCTCAGCGTCCCCGACCCGAATCACATCAACAGCTTTATGAATTTCCGCGTTGCCGATATTCAAGCGTGCTACAAATTATGGAAAAGTCGAGGAGCCGAGTTCATCACGGAGCCGATCCCCAAGTACGGCGAGATACGCTGCTACATCCGCGATCCTGACGGTTATATTATCGAAGTCGGACAGAGCACCGATCAGATCTACGGTTAACGGCCGGCCCGGATGGGATGCGGACTTAGACTCTTGCGGATGTGCGCTTCGTGGTAGCCCATTGGCACGGTGCAACACCGCTCGGCCTAGATTGTTGTCACGAAAGCTAGCAGAAGCGCGATTGTTAGCGCACCGTACAAGGAGATGAAATATGAAAGCAGTTGTCGTCCACCAATATGGGGGTCCTGAAGTTCTCAAGTTCGAAGACTATCCTGACCCGGTCCCCGGTCCTGGCGAAGTACTGGTGCGGGTCGCTGCCACGAGTGTGAATCCGATCGACTACAAGCGACGTGCCGGATTGACGAAGGATTTTTATCCCATGAAGTTCCCGGGTCTCATAGGAGTCGATATGGCGGGGACTGTGGTCAAGATTGGGCCGGGAGTGGAAGGCTTTTCCGTCGGCGACCAGGTGTTCGCTATGGCGGACAATACTTACGCCGAACTTTGCGTCGTGAAGGCAGCGGTTTTGGCGAAAGTTCCCAAGGGACTCGATTTGATCCAGGCAGCGGCGCTGCCGCTGGTGACGACGACCGGCAACCAGCTCATGTCTGCTACGGGAATCAAAGCGGGCCAGACGGTTTTGGTCGTAGGTGCTGCAGGAAATGTCGGGCGTTCGGCGGTCTTCACTGCCAAGCAACGGGGAGCAGTCGTGATTGCAGGGGTGCTGAAGAGGCAGATGGATGAGGCGAAGACTGTCGGCGCCGATCAGGTGGTCGCAACCGACGACGACACCGCGATTGCGAATCTTTCGCCGCTCGATGCAGTGGCTGATACGGTCGGCGGACGAACCGCCGAGAAGCTGATAGCCAAAGTCAAGCCAGGAGGAGTGTACGCATCGGTTGTCGAGGTACCTCAGGACGCCGCGAAATACCCATCTGTGAGGGTGGTGCACGTATTCTCGAAATTTGATAGGAAGACACTCGAGTTCATGGCCGAAGCGGTGCGAGATGGCAAGCTGGTAATCCCGATTAGCCAGAAACTGCCACTCAGTGAAGCGGCCGAGGCTCAGGCACAGGCAGAAAAGGGTGGTATCGGGAAGATCTTGCTGGTGGCTTGAACTCGTTTGCGGCACAAGCAACGTCTAAAGGAAAAATCGAAATGAAGAAAGATCGGCGCGGAATCAACCCGGCTTCGAAGCCAAGTGGCGATGGGTGTGTGGAATGCCTGGCGTCGCCGAAAGGTTGGTGGTTTCATCTCCGCCGGTGCGCGGAGTGTGGGCACATCGGATGCTGTGACAGTTCCCCGAGTCAGCATGCATCCAAGCATGCGGCGGCAACAGGGCATCCGATCATTGCCAGCTTCGAGCCGGGTGAGGATTGGTTCTTCGATTACGAGAAGCAGGCGATGATCAAAGGTGCGGAATTGCTTCCGCCGCATTCGCATCCAAAAAATCAGCCCGTGCCTGGACCCGCAGGAAGGGTACCAGCCAACTGGGAATCGCTCCTAAACTAGCTGCCCGTTGTAGGGTAGCCAGCAGATGAAAGGCTTCCTTTAGATCGTAAGCGTTTCCGGCTGCATCCTAATTTATCGACAACAGGAGGCAGCGCATGAATCTACCTGATGCGCCGATCACACACCAAGGCCTCTTCGCAACTCACATCTTCACCGTAAGCGACCAGGAAAAATCGAAGGACTTCTATGTCCGATGGAATCCATTCGAATCGAAACTTATGTATAATCCGCCGATGCAAGGCATACCCTGGAGCACAATTGCGCTCGGCTCGCTGTTGCTCATCTCGACCCGCTCAATAGGAGGACAGGACGTGAAATCTCCGCAACCTGAAAAGTCGAAGCCGCCCGTCAAAACGGAGCAGCGCGGGCGCGTCATTGGAATTGGCGGTGTCTTCTTCAAGTCCGCTAATCGTGATCAGACGCGCGAATGGTATGCGAAGCATCTTGGACTCGCTGACACGGGCCACGGCGCGATGCTTCCGTGGCGCGAACACGACGACCCGCAAAAGGAACAGGTTACGGTGTGGACTATTTTTTCCGCCTCCACCGACTATATCCCAGCGACGCAACCGTTCATGATCAACTACATCGTGGACGACATGGATGCTTTGCTCGACCGCCTAAAACAAGAAGGCGTAAAGATCGAGCCCAAACGAATGGATGAATCCTACGGTCGCTTTGCCTGGATCTACGATTCGGATGGAAATAAGATTGAGCTTTGGCAGCCGCTGCCGGCAAAGCCCTAAGGGCCTCCGACTGCACTTACTCAATCAATTCTTTGCGTCATCATTCTTGCCGCCTAGTCCAGCGGCAATTTCTCCAAAAGCGTCAGAGATTTGCAATTGCCGGGTGCTGGTGGCTGAGGAGTTCTGTATTTATACCACCTATAGTGGTATATTTATAAGTAGAGGTGGCTATGCTGGAAGCGTTCTCAGTCAACGAGGCGGCGGCGATCGCTGAGGTGTCGCCCGACACCATTCGTACGGCGCTGGAAAAGAAGTCGATGGCTCCGTCATTCAAACGGAAGACCGGCAATGCGGTACGGTACCAGTTTTCCGTTGGCGACGTACTCTTTGTCAAGGTGCTGGTTGAGTTCCCCTTCCCGCTCAGCAAGGAAGACAAGCAGTCTCTGGCGAAGATTTTGTCGCGTGGAGACCGTAGGGCGGCACGATGGTCCAGAGAGGGATCGGATTTAGTCTATCGGTCGGGAGATATGCAGGTTTCGGTTGAGTGCAAATCGTTTCGGCAGACCGTGGCTCGAAATTTGGCGGCCTATCGGTGGGGCAGGCGTCGTATTGTGTCGTCCCCGGAAATCTTGAGTGGAGAACCGGTTTTTCGTGGAACACGAGTTCCACTTCAACATGTGGCATCGCTGTATCGGAAGGGTGTTCCCGAACGTGAGATCGCCGAAGATTTTCCGGCTCTCAGTGATCGTGATCTCGCGTATGCCCGGTTGGTTGCGCGCTTCGGAGAGAAACCAGGACGACCCAAAAAGCGCCTCGCGTTCAAGAGGGAACATGGGGTTGCATAGTGACCCATCTACTGCTGGACGAGAATATCTCGCCGGCATTGGTGAGCAGACTTGCCGACATGGGCGTGTACGCTCAGTCGGTACCGCACGTCGGTTTGTCGGGGCGACCTGATCGCGAGATCTGGAAGTACGCGCTGGATCACGATTTGGCGGTTGTCACCACGAATGCGCGAGACTTCATTCCGTTGCTCCATGTCGAAGCGCATCCGGGATTAATCGTGTTGCGCGACAGCGGCCTGACTCGCGATGAACAGTGGGATCGGATCAAGCCGGTCGTTCAACACGTGAGGAGTTCGGGAGAACAGGATTTCTTACTCAACAAGCTTGTTGAGATCAATGGAGTCGGACGTTTTGAGGTTCGAAAACTTCCTCCAGGCTAGAGGCACGCGAGATTGTTCTCTCGAACCGCGCGGCCACTGGCGACGACGTCGCTGCTGAGATGCGCCAGTAGTAAAAAACTCTGCACACTTTGTCGATTTCGCGACGCCACGTACGACGTTTATGCAGCCGCCACCGGAAAGACGGAACCGAAGTTCGTGTAACCCGAATTGTGCAAAGGGCGCATAAGCGCGGGTACACAAGAGAGGACAATCAAATGAGAAACGTAATCTACGCAATCAACATTACCCTGGATGGCTGCTGTGACCACACCAAACAAGTTGCTGATGAAGACGTACATGAACATTTCACGCAGCTTATGCGAGATGTTGACCTGCTCGTCTTTGGGCGTAAGACCTATCAATTGATGGTTCCTTATTGGCCTGATGTCGCAAAAAGCCAGTCCATGAGCAAAGCGCAGAACGAATTTGCCCGAGCCTTTGTCTCCATCAAGAAGATTGTTTTTTCACGGTCCTTGGACCGCGCTGAAGATAAAAATACGAGAATTGTTCGTACGAACCTTCACGACGAAATACTTAAGTTGAAACGAGAACCAGGCAAAAATATTTTAGTCGGTGGTGTAAGCGTTCCTTCGCAGCTTATAGAGCTTGGTTTGGTTGATGAATATCATTTTGTCGTTGGGCCAATCGTTTCAGGAGAGGGGAGACGGTTGTTGGAAGGTGCCAGCCTGCGGGAGATATTGCGACTAAAACTCATTGAGTCGAAGGTTTTTAAATCGGGATGCGTTGCGCTTCGTTACTTGAAACAGTGACAGAAAAATCTGCGAAGCCATGCTGCCGGCTCAAATTAAACAAAATCAGTTGCGCGGTGGAAAACGACTGTTTGCCAACGGCACGATTCCAGCGGCATTCAAGGTGACGGAAAGCACAGTCACCTCGAAAGGCGTCATTCTCTGAAGTACGAGTGTGCCGGCGTACTCCCCACCGGAAGGGTATAAGCATTCGTCCGGATGACCCGGGGCCGCCGGTCGACGAGAGCTAGATCTGCCTTCGCGCAATCCGTGCTTTCGAGTCCACTCCAGCGGATAGGCGGCGCAACTCGGCGAGCGGGAAAGACAGAAGTGTGGTGCCAACTCCTTTGCGCGACGCATAACGGTTATAAATCACCTCGCCAGGGCCGTTATAGATTTCCTCGTGGCGTCCGTCGGGGAACAGTCTGAAGCCCAAGTAGAAATCGGGCACGCTCTTGAACGTTAATTGGTCCTTGAACGTGGCCTTGATTTGAACACGTCTTCCGTCAGACGTTACTGCGTCGTGGCCTGGCAGTGACACGTCGTCGAGGATCAGATCGTATTCGAGCGCCGCGATGACCTCACCGACGTCGCCCACGAGCCGACCGTCGATAGTAAATTGCCGGTGAGGGAACGCGCTCTTTAATTTCTCTATGCCCTGAAAGATTAAGGCCAGCGCCTCGGTGATTGCCTCGCGACTGTCCATGGCGACCGCCCTTTCGCTCGCAGACCTAGCAACCGCTGCCTTCGATGCATCAATCGTTCCGAGAAAAGCAACTCACCGATCATAGTGGAAAAGTGGAACAGAGGAAATATTCCTCAATTTATCGACGAGCGGAAATTCGGTGAGCCTCGCGCCCTGTCCTCAGTTTTTCATGATCCTCGGTTCTGATTGAGGTGCGCGAGTGCGGCCTCAATGTCGGTCACCATCATTTCAAGTTCCGGCTCGTAATAGACTCGCGGGTTCTGATTAGGTCTAGGAAGATTTCCAACTCGCCGCTTCCATTGCTTATCGAGCGCCGCGAAATTTGAAAATGCGGTTGCCATTACCGCATGTTGAAGGTCCATCGCATCGCCTTTCTTAATCTGGTAGCCCCTGTCTTTTATCAACTCCCGCATGAGGTTCACAAATGCGAAGCTAGCGGCAGACGATGGGGCGAATTGAACAGCGGGAAGAGCGGCATCAAGCCATCCCGGTTTTTTCTTAGACTTAGCCCGGAGCTTCGTGACCTGCTCTAAAATCATACGATCAAATTCCGCGCACCTTCCAAGCAAGTATTCTCGCTTGCCTTTTGAAAAATCAATCACATTGCCAAGTTTGAAAAAAGATTCTGCTGATAGGTCAATCACTGTGCCAGAGCCCGGCAAGTTCGAGGCCGTGTTCGTCTTGAAGTAAGCTGTCAGCAGCTCTCCGTCGTAGCCGCAATCGCTTCGCGACATCCCTTGCTTTTCGCGCTCTATCACGTTGAAAACGTTTCCCGCTATCGGATACCAGTGCGGCCCAACCTGATTTAGAAAGGACTTGAACGCATCAGATGATTCGTTTTGTGGACCGAGTGCTTCTATTGCATGAGAAGTCGAAAACAGGATGTCCCCGCCGCTGCGGATAGCTCTGATAAAACGCTCGCCCAATTGCGGGTTGGCCTTTGCAAAAGCCTTTAACGCCCAATTGTCAAGGTAGACCGCGATACCTCTGATGGACGCTATAAAGGTTGGCTTCCCGGAAATGACGGTGGCCTGAATCATGTTTCTTTCAACTCTCGCGCACCTATCTCGTATTGTACCCAGTGCGTTGCAGGCTGGTGGCCCAGGCCTTTGATCTCGGTGGCATTACCAAACAGTGGGTGCCCCGTTCCTTCGCGTTTTTTGCGAAGGGCCGGGAAACCGGGGACTGGTCCCCAGTTTTTCAGTTTTGTCCCCCCATTTTTTGTCCCAAGATCGTTAAGGACGGG
Source organism: uncultured Acidobacteriota bacterium (assembly GCA_963716405.1). Lineage (GTDB taxonomy): Bacteria > Acidobacteriota > Terriglobia > Terriglobales > Acidobacteriaceae > JABDBE01. The sequence goes on from CAVQTI010000006.1 coordinate 109,494, forward strand.
CACCCGCCGCCGCTCAGCCAATCCCGGCTCAGCCAACCAAGGTCCAGTCCTCAATCGCTAACCTGTTAACCCGTCGAAACTCCTTCGCGTTGTGGGTGACGAGCGTCAAGCCCAGGCTGCGAGCGTGGGCGGCGATGAACAAATCGTTGGCTCCAATCATCTTTCCCGATTTCTTCAACTGGGCGCGAATCTGCGCATAGTGCGAAGACGCGTTGTCGGGGAAATCCAGAACTTCCACGTAATTCAGAAAGGCATTCAGCGCCGCTTCGTCCTGCTGGCGGCGAGGAGAGACTTCAACGCCGTAGAGCAACTCAGACTTGGTAACCACAGAGACACACACGTCGCTGACCGGGATCTTTTGCAAACGCCGCAAAAGCGCGTCATGGGAACGCTTCATCACATAGGAGCAAATGTCCGTATCCAGCATGTAGCGGAGCATTACCGCTCACGCTCCTGCACGGGCAGGTCTTCCACCCCTTCCATGAAGCTTGCCGAAGCCGCAGGCGCATCAGACAGATAGGAACTCCAATCAAACGGCCGAGGCGACAACACGACCTCGCTTCCTTCTTTGCGAATGAACACCTCCTGCGTGCGGAACTGAAACTCCTTGGGCAGGCGAACCGCCTGACTGCGGTTGTTCATGAATACTTTCGCCTTGCGCGCAATGGATTGGTCTTTGGATGTTGGCATATACATAAGTATATGCCATATGAGAGGCGAAGGCAAGAGTGGATCTCACGACGGTTGCCGCTGGCCTGGTCGATTACCTCAAGTGGTTCCACGTGAGGATCGAACTCCTTCCACTGACGAGTCCAGTAGGCACGAATCTCTTCTTTCCCGACGACACGCCCGCCTTCCGATGCCTTGGGCCAGCTAACGTTCTCGCTCATGAGCGCCAGGGCGCCGTCGATATCCCGATGATTGAAGGCAGAGTAGGCCCGAGCTATCAACGTCTGTGTGTTCGCCACGAATCCTCCGGAGTTCCTATGTACACAATCCTGCAAAACCTCGACCTAGAGCTAGGCGGCTCGTTAGACGTTCTCGACATCCTCTGCACGGCCGGTCTTTATGCTGCGATAAGCCGCATCCAGAATTTGCTGATTGCGCCAGCCTTCTTCGCCCGGAATCGGAAACGCGGCTCTGCCTTCGACAGCGGCAGCGAAAGCATCGACTTGGCGCGCATAAGCAAGTTCGTTTGATACCGTGCTGTTCTCAACCACGGCTCCGTTGCGGCAAAGTTCGAGGCGAACCGGACGGTCAACGGTCAATGCATTGTCGGCCCGCAGGACGCCCGATTCTCCGACCAATTCAAGAGGTGTGCGGTACTCCGCGCGGAAGGAAACCATCACTGTAGCCAGAGTTCCGCGCGAGAACTCGAGCAGCAAAGTTGCACCCGCTTCAACGTTTCCAGGCTTGCCGGCAATCACACGCGCGCTAACCGTTTGCACTTCGTCCTGAAGAACGAAGCGAAGTGCGTCGACGCAGTGTACGCCAACATCGGCAATCGGCCCGCCGCCAGCCACTACCGGATCGTTGATCCAGGTACGAGGATGAGAGCCGTCAGCGCGAAATGAAAATTCGGAGCGCGCGAAAATCGTTTTTCCGATGGCTCCAGCCGCCAGTTGTTCGCGAAACCACGCCAGGCTGTCTTCAAAGCGGAACACCTGCGCAACTCCCAGCAGAACTTTTGCCTTGCGCGCCGCCTCGACCATTTGCTGGCATTGGTTCGCGTTGATGCCCATTGGCTTCTCGCACAGGATCGGCTTGCCGCATGCAGCAGCGATCAGCACATCCTGCAAATGGCAGGCATTCGGGGTAGCGACAAACACGGCGTCAACCTGCGGAGAGCGGCACAGCCCTTCGGCTGAATCAAATGCCAGAGGGATTTCGTACTTGCGCGCTGATTCTTGTGCTTTGCCCAGTTCGCGTCTCGAAAGAGCGGTAACGCGGCAGTTTTTGGCGACTGCGAATCCGGGCATCAGCCGCTTCGCGGCATGGAGTCCGAAGCCAATGATTCCGAAGTTCACCATTTTCCGTAAAGCGACATTAATTATTTCGAAACCGACATGGAGGCAGGCGACGCCGCTATTGCTGCTGATTGCGATGTGCTGGCGATAGCCCCGGTAGTGGTGTTGATCGAGAATGCAGTAATGGTCCTCGCCATCTGACTGCCCACGTAAACAAATAGATTATTAGGATCGAGCACCAGGAAAGAAGGAGCGCTTCCCGCATTGAATGGCGAATTGATGACCTGCGTCAGAACGCCGGTTGTGGCTGCAATCGAAAACACCGAAACATTGCTCGAACCCTGATTCGCAACATAGAGGTATGAATCTAAAGCTACGATCGAAATGGGTAATGTGCCGGTGGGGTAGGAGCCCAGCAGCGTCAAGGCCCCGCTATTCGAATTTATAGACAACACCGAAACCGTATTGTCGATCGAGTTCGCAACATATACAAATGTTTCCGCGGGATCAACCGCGATCGCCTGCGGCCCATTGCCAACCTGCACCGGAACGGTTGATACCGGCGCCAAAACTCCGGAGGTGATCGTGTATGCGAAAACTGCCGCTAAATTCGTATTCAGCACGTAAAGAAATTTCGCTGACGGAGTTATCGCAAACGCAGTTGAATTGGGAAAAGTAGTGAACGGCGATCCCGTGACTGCCGCAAGAGCACCAGTCCCAGAATTGATGGAATAAACTGAAATGTTGCCGGAGACCTGGTTAAGCGCATAAAGAAAATTGCCCGCGCTATCCATCGTAAGGGAAACCGGCGTGAGTCCGGTCGCAGTGCGCGGCAGCACTTCATGCAGCGAACCGATTGCGCTGTCGATGGTGAACAGCGAAATATCATTCTCGCTTTGATTGGCAACGTATACGAATTTACTGGAAGGATGCACGCGAACCGCGACGGGAGAGTCTCCGCCCGGGTAAGGCGATCCCACAATGTTGGTGAAAGCGGCGGAGCTGTTATTGATGCGGTAGGCCGCTACGGCATTCAAATTGGGCAGGCTAACGTAGGCCGTATGGGTGCCGGCGGAACTGCACCCCACCAGGGTAGCCAATCCCATGACAACAAAAACCAGTAGCGTTCGCTTAATCGGCATCATGTTCCTTCGAACGAAGTGGAAGTGTCGACGGATCGAACTCTTCAGAGAGGTTAAGAAACATCGCGATGTAACGCTCCACGATCAAAGTTTGGGACGCCGGCCGATCTGGCCAAAGTGGAAAACCAATCCGGTTGAAACCCGTATGTCTTTTTGCGTGGCTCCAAAGGCGTCGGTGTCCAGATAATCTGCCTGAATGCGAAACGTAAACCGCGGAGTCAGCTCGCGGTCATAGCCGCCTCCGCCTACGATTGCCCGCCCGACGCTTTCAAAATGATTTCTCAGTGAGGTCGTAATATCGACTCTGTCTTGCGCTTTGCCAAACAGAGCGTGAACGAAGAACTTCGATTTGTCTCTGCGCAGGGCATACTGCGGACCAATCAAAAAATTGTACACAACCATCTGCGAGCCATATTGTCCGCCCACGTCGGCGGTTACTCCCCAACTGGGTGTGATGTTGTAGGTGGCCGACGCGTCAAATCCATTCAAGTTGGAGCGATTCACAAAACCGAAGGTGGTCGAATCGACATTCCGGTAGGCGTAGCCGCCAAACACTTCCCACTTCGGCGCGACCTGCCCGAGCGAAAGGGAAGACCCCGCCATGACTACCGAAATAATAAAGAAGATGAAGACCGCAGCTCGCTTGGCGCCAACGCCCACACGTTCGATAGCCATTAGTATGAAAGTACCAACTTCCCTCCAGAGTTGTGCCTAGGTCGAGAGCAATGCAGGCGCATCAGGACCGCTTGCGAAGTTCTGTTTTTTGTTAATCAACGATTCTACCCGGAAGTGCGAAATAGCAGAAGGGCGGCAGTGTAATTGTTTGTAAGCGCGATGGGCAGGTATTTTTGCTACCCAGCCAGCGGCTTCGGACCGTGAGCCGCCATGAGATGCCAGGCATCACGGTATGCTTCGAAGTATCCGCCGTCCCGTTTGCATCCCGAGGGATGCAGATAAAGAAAGTCCCTGTTTCCTATCTTTTTTACCGGAACGATGTACCAAATATTACGAGGAACAATGTGGGCTACGAGGAAATCAACTTCGTTATCTGCGTAAGCTTCCTGGTTGTGGCGTCGGGTCGTAATTCGATAGGCGAGCGCGCTACCGTACAGGCCGTAGGTTGACTTCACTTGTACTCGCCACAGGCGTTCGCCGGAGTCCAGGATGAAGTCGTAGCGTTCGTTGTCTCCGAAGGGCTTAGCCACGCCAAACCCCAGGCTTGACGCTTTGTGCAGGAAGATCATCTCGCCTAATTCACCTTTGGCTTTGGAGTTCAGCTTTCCACGAACCATAGGCGCGCTCTCCCATTGCGGTTCGCGTGATTTGCGGTAACGTTTTAGCATCGGGACTCCAATAAAAAAGGCGCGAGCCGGATTTCCGGTTCGCGCCTGTTATTTTTGCTTCTATTTCCAGACTAGCAAATTGGAGGGGGTAAACCCGCCAAATTTTGAACTTTATATTTCCATGCGAATCAGCGGCTTGCGGGAAAAAGGATGGTTTAGGGGGCTTGACAAGTTTTCGGCAGGGAAGCGGTTTTCAAGGATTTTGGGTCACCACATGAATTTGCGGCAGGCGGTCGTGAGCTTTCTATAGTTCACCAACTGGCTGTCATCCCAGCAGGAGACGGCGGTTCGCTGTACGGAGTCGGAGGAGGAGCGTACCTGCTAATGCAATGGAAGAAACAGGGACTTCTTGCAAAACGCGCGAGCCTCAGGCAATCTCAAGGCGTTGAACTTTCTTAAATGCCGTAACCTTGGGGCCGGTGGGTATGAGGGTGCTCCTTGACACAAACGTTCTAATTCATCGTGAGGCAGCCACAGTTGTTAGGCGGGACATTGGCAAGCTATTCTTCTGGCTGGACAAGCTCAAATACGAGAAGTGCATTCATCCCTTGAGCCTTCAAGAGATTGAAAAACACCACGACCCCCGTGTCCGCAGGAGCTTCCAAGCCAAGCTTCAGTCCTATCACGTTTTGAAAACAACAGCTCCCTCGGCCCCTGAGGTTCAGCAGGTCGCGGCGAACGACCACAGCGCTAATGATCGAAACGACACAATACTGGTCAACGAACTCTATGCGAATCGCGTGCACTTGATCATCTCGGAAGATCGCGGCCTGCACGGGAAGGCACTGGCGCTTGGCATTGCTGACCGTACCTTCACGATTGACTCCTTCCTGGAAAAGGTAACGGCCGAAAATCCGGAACTGGTCGATTACAAGGTGCTATCCGTACGCCGCACCCATTTCGGCTTGGTCGATCTTCAGTCGCCGTTCTTCGACTCGTTCCGAGAGGACTATGGAGGCACTGACTTCGAAAAATGGTTCAACAGGAAGGCGGACGAACCTGCCTACGTCTGCTATGAAGGCGACACGCTCGTCGCTTTTCTTTACCTGAAGGTTGAGAGCCAGGATGAAGACTTCGGAAACATTGAGCCCAGATTCAGCCGTCGTCGGCGGCTGAAAATCGGGACGTTTAAGGTGGAATCGAATGGCTACAAATTGGGCGAAAGGTTCTTGAAAATCGTGTTCGACAACGCTTTAAGACAGCAAGTTAACGAGATTTACGTAACGATCTTTCGGCGCACGATTGATCAGGAGCGCTTGATTAGCCTCTTAGAGGATTTTGGATTCCAGGAGTACGGCAGGAAAATCAACGCCTATGGCGACGAAAACGTGTACGTGCGGGACATGACACCGTCGTTCGAGCCCAACGATCCTAAAGTGACCTTCCCGTACGTTAGCAGATCCTCAAGAGCGTTCATCGTGCCAATCTACCCGGAATACCATACGACCTTGTTACCGGATTCTATCCTGAGGACGGAATCACCGGCGGATTTCGTGGAACAGGAGCCACACCGAAACGCCATTCGGAAGGTCTACGTAAGCCGTTCGATCTTCCGAAGTCTTCGCCGGGGGGACACAATCGTGTTCTACAGAACGGGCGGCTACTATAAGGGCGTCGTAACTACGCTTGGTATTGTCGACGGAGTCTACCTAAATATTAAGGACGAAGCCCAGTTCATAGGACTGTGCCGTAAGCGAAGTGTGTTCTCGGATAAGGAATTGAGTGACCAATGGAACTACAGGAAAGGCAGCCGACCCTTCATCGTAGGCTTTCTCTACGCCTACTCATTTCCCAGAAGGCCAACACTAAAGGAGCTAATCGACAATGGCATTATCCGCAACATCGAGTCGGCACCTCGCGGTTTCGAGCAAATCACGGCGGATCAACTCTCTACAATATTGTCACTCGCCCAAGCGGACCCACGCGTTATTATCGATTAAACCAAAGTATGCGGAAGCGATTTTTCGGGGCGAAAAACGGTTCGAATTCCGAAGAGCCATTTTCCGAAAGCCGGTCGCGGTTATTGTCGTATACACGACGAGCCCCGTATCTCGTGTCGTCGGCGAGTTCGACATTGAAGCTATTATCACAGACACTGTTGAGGGCTTATGGAGGCGCACGAAGCATTGTGCCGGGATTGACAGGGAGTGCTTCTTTAGCTATTTCGCGGGCCGCAAGGTGGGTCATGCCATAGCTATTGGATCTGTTCGGCGCTACTCTAAGTCTTTGGATATCTCCGCAAATTTCGGAATTCGCCCGCCACAGTCATTCGCATATTTGGGCACTTAAGCGTAGGGCCGTTTTTCCCGTGGACAGCTCCAAAAGGTTTCGGGTGCTGACGCCAGTACAGAAAAACAGCCTGTGGGTTGACCAACTGCGGCGCTGCCGCCGGATGTAGGATGGCGAACCCACAGGCCCCTATCGGGAAGTGACCTTCGTCAAAGGGTCGTTAGATTACTTGCCCTCGCTGTTGAGTTTTGCGCAATCGCGACAGAGCGGTTTCCCCCCGGTGCCGGATGTGCGATTATGCGGCGGGATCTCGCTACCGGGTCCGCATTTGGTGTTGTTGTGGTGGTGAGGTTCCTTGACGGAATTCCACGCCGAAGTCTGAGTCATATTGACTGATCTCCTATTCTGGGTTAATACATCAGTTACGGTTGACAAACCAGAAAGGGCAGCCATACCATCAAAGGTTTTCTGGCTGGCCGACCTGGCCACTGGAGCGGAGTGCAGGGCACTTAGTTATGCGACCGAGTAGCTCTGCACTCCTCGTTTACGCTGCTACTATTGCATCAGCAGCGTAAGCGAAAGAAAAGAGAAAATCCCTATCCCGCTGTGGAAAAACTGTGAACGATCAGTATTAAGTTGTTGATTTGCTCGGAAAAATCAGCGTTTATCGTCCCGTTAATACCCTTTTTATACAAAGCCCATGAGCTCTTGGATGCCCCACACGTGATTAGCCAGACCGCTTCTATTGCGGTGTGACGAGTAATGTCTTGGTGGGTCGCTAGAAGCTCAACTGCATGAAATACAGGGCAACGACGCGTTCGTGGTTTTCGACTTTCTTGCTAAACGTGTTTGTGAGCCCCGTAAAACGCTGCGTCCGGAAGCTTATTGCGCTTTCAAACTATTTACTAATGTGATTTGGGTCACTGGTGAAACATTGTGCCGTTGATCGCACGAGCGCGGACGTTCGCGCCTACACGACCCTGGGCGCTTGCTGGGAGCAACTACGGATGGTAGTAGTTGACATCATGCCCGCCTAGACATAACATTCCGACACAACGCCGCTTCAGCTTTGCATGATTGGTAAAGTACTTGGCCACTACCGGGTTTTTGAAAAGATAGGTTTTGGGGGGATGGGGGAAGTCTATCGCGCCAGCGATGAGCGGCTGGGGCGGGACGTCGCCCTCAAAATACTCAAGCCTTCTCTTGCCCAGGATCAAGACCGCCTGCGCCGTTTCGAGCAGGAGGCGCGGGCCGCCGCCGTCCTGAATCATCCCAACATTGTCGCGATTTACGACATTGGCATGCACGATGGTGCGCCCTACATTGTCTCTGAGTTGCTGGTGGGGCAAACCTTGCGCGAGCGTCTGCTCGACGGTCCTTTGTCCCGCAACCAGGCGATCGACTACGCCAGACAAATTGCCCAGGGATTGATGGCGGCGCACGAAAAGCGCATCGTGCATCGCGACCTCAAGCCGGAAAATCTTTTCATCACCAAAGATGATCGGGTCAAGATTCTCGATTTTGGCATTGCCAAACTGCTGACGTCCGAGTTTGGGTCGGAGCCCGGGAAAGCCGGACCTATCGAGGCTTTGACCACGCAGACGAAAATCGGCTCTGTGCTCGGAACCATCAGCTACATGTCTCCCGAGCAGTTGCGCGGCAAGGCGGTGGATCATCGCAGCGACATCTTCAGCTTTGGCGCGATTTTTTACGAGATGTTGACTGGGCGGCGGGCATTCGCCGGCGACAGCCAAGTCGATACTATGAGTGCGATTCTGAAAGAGGATCCACCGGAGATGGTGCGTGACGGCCGGGAGATTCCGCACGCCATTGAACAAGTTGTCAGGCACTGTCTGGAGAAGGATCCCGACAACCGCTTCCAGTCGGCGCGCGACCTGGCTTTTGCTCTCAGCACCCTGTCAAGTACCACAACCGGCAAACAGATCTCCTCGTTCCGTCCACGAGCAAAGCAGCGCGGGTGGTTAGTTTCTTTGGTTGCGGTCGTGCTGTTCACGGCGGCTGCGATCTTTCTGGCTCCCATGCTTCGTCCGGTTCACGAGCCGGACTTCCACCGAGTAACTTTCGAACGCGGGACTGTATACAGCGCCCGCTTCACCGCCGACGGACGGACCGTATTGTATGGAGCGTCGTGGAATGGGCGTCCGCTGCAAGTTTATTCGACAATCCCCGATTCCTTGCTGGCCCGCCCGCTGGGTTTACCTTCGGCTTATCTTTTAGGTGTTTCGCGCAACAATGAACTGGCGCTGATACTCAATGGCAGGCCCGCATCACACCTCGATTTCGAAGGAGGAATGCTGGCGCGATCGCCGGTGGTTGGCGGCACTCCGCGGGAGATTCTGCGGAATGTGAGTTGGGCGGATTGGGGACCGGACGGGGAACTCGCGGTGGTGCACCATGCGAATGGGCGCGACAATCTGGAGTATCCGGTGGGAACGGTTCTTTATCAGACTAACGGCTCGATCAGCAACATTCGTTTTTCGCCGCGAGAAAAACGCATTGCTTTTTTGGATCATCCCCAGCGTTGGGATTCCAGCGGTTCAGTTTGCGTAGTCGACCTCGCCGGACACAAGACGACGCTTTCGTCGGGTTGGGATTGGGAGAGCGGCTTGGCATGGTCTCCACAAGGTAAGGAAGTGTGGTTCAGTGCTTTGGAAAGTGGTGCGAGCAATCGCACAATGTGGGCGGTAAACCTGGCAGGCAAGAAGCGTAGAGTGCTGACCATTCCTGGCGGCTTCACCTTGCACGACATCGCTCCCGACGGACGGATCCTGGCCTCGCTTGATAGCGAACGTTTGGCGATGGAGTGGAGTGGGAAAGACCAGCAAGTACGGGATCTTTCCTGGTACGACTGGAGCATCGCCAAAGATATTTCACCGGACGGCAAATCAGTGTTATTCGAGGAGGGTTCGGTTGGATCGGAGCCGGCTGGGCCCGACGGTGCAGTTGCCATTCGCAAGGTCGATGGATCGCCACCCATCCGGTTGGCGGACGGCACGGCTGACACGCTTTCACCGGATGGCCAATGGGCTGCCTCAGTCTCGGGATCCGGGGCGCCGCACATTACTCTGCTGCCGGTTGGCGCAGGTCAATCACGTCAGATCGCTGTGATCGGACTCGAGAGTCTGCAACGGGGGGCGCAGTTTCTGCCCGATGGCAAGCGAATCGCAGTCAACGGAAATGCGCCTGGTCGTCCCGGCCGCACCTACCTGGTAGATCTCGCGAGCGGCAAAGCTCAGCCCGTCACTCCCGAGGGTGTGTACGCGACTTTACCTTCGCCTGATGGTAAATTCCTGGCCGGTGAAACGGCAGATTACAAGCCGGCTGTGTTTCCGCTTGACGGAGGACCCGTGCGTCCCGTCCCCAATGTCGAGAGCGGGTACGAGTTGGCGCAATGGTCGGCCGACAGCAAAGCATTGTACGTCTACCGAAGCGGAGACGTGCCGCTGAAAATTCAACGGCTGGACGTTGCGACGGGAAAAATGAAACTGGCTCGCGAACTTTTTCCCGCTGATCTTGGAGGAGTCGTCTCCATCGGCCCCGTGATCACCAACCTGGATGCCTCGGAGTTCGCATACAGTTACTTCCAGACGCTTTCGGTGCTGTACGTAATCTCTGGCGTGAACTGAGAAATGGTCAGAAGGGCGAGAACCCTCGCGTCTCCATTGTTTTTTTCAGTAGTGCATGAGAGTTCCCCAAAAAACTTTACACGTCCGTGACTGATTGTTTACGCCAGCGACTTCGGTTTTACTCTTCTTTACGATAAAAATGTGCAGGTCCGCATCCAATGTTTATAGGAGGGTGCGATGAAGAAACTAGTGATGATGTTGGTAGTGGCGGGTGCAATGATGTTGCCTCTTGCCGCTTATGGACGTGCGGTCGTCCTCGTCGCGCCGGGTTTCGGGTGGGGATACTCGTCTTATTGGGGTCCTTATCCGTATGCGTACGGCGGCTACTACGGTTACGCCCCGGTGGCTGGCGCCATAAAGCTCGATACCAAAGTCAAAGATGCAGCAGTGTATATCGATGGCGCATACGCTGGCACGGCTGGGAAACTCAAGACCATGTATCTCCGGCCGGGCAGCTACGACGTCGAAGTACGGTCACCCGGAGGAGCGCAGTTTAATCAGAAACTTTACGTTACCGCTGGTAAGACTTTACACGTGAACCCGAATCTGGCGCAGTCGCAGGCCAAAGCCGTAAGGGCAGGTGCGTACTGAAGACGAAGCATGACCTCGCGGGAGCTGCAAAGCTCCCGTTTTTTTTGCAAATGATTGCTTAGGTAGTCAAGGTGCGATAAAAGCGAGAGACCCAGGGTTAGCATCCAAAGACCGGAACCTGGGGCAGCAACTAAGGCGTAATCTCAAATACCGTTCCACAACCTCCATTGCCACAGCCAGCCCCGCCGCCCCCTTGCGTGACGCCATAAAGATTGCCATCCGCGCCGAAGAGGATCTGCCCTATGGGAGCGGAGCCGTCGTTCCCTGCTTGAAAACTGTAGAGAAGATTCTCGTTCCATCGTGTTCCGTCGAACGAAATTACATAGACAGCCCCGTGCCCGGCGGCTCCGCCATTCTTTGTGAGCCCATAAACATCTCCCGCGGCATCGATAGCGACTCCGCCTGTAACGCCGTAGCCGTCATTGTGCCTTCGCGTGTCGTTCATGTGGTGCAACACCTTCTCAGTCCACTTTCCATTTGTCCCGGGCGTCAGCTGGTAAACAATGTCGTCTTCGGTGACACCGTAGATATTACCTTTGGAATCGAAGGCCAGATTGTCCCATGGTCCCCCGTGAGCACCGAAAAAATAAATCACTTTCTCTCGCCATACGTTGGTCCTATAGACCTGGTAAATGACGCCACCCTTTCCACCTAGGAACGCCGCGCCATACAAGCTTCCGTCAGGACCTATCAGGGGCGTCCCGCTAGGAGCGCCCCCGTCACTACCCCCCTTGAATCTGTACAAAGTAGTGAGTTTCCATTTTCCCGAAGAGTTTGACATCCGATAGACTGTCCCGTAATCCGACGAATTCGCTCCTGTTGTGGTTCCGTAAATTATGCCCGAGGAATCGACCGTCGGTCCGCTCATCGGTATCCCGCCGTCGAGGCCTCCGCCGAACTTGTGGATCACGGTGAATACTCCGCTCGCCGAAAATTCAAAAACGTTGCCGCAGGCAGGCGGACAGGGTCCGCTGCTAGACGTCGTTCCGTATAGATTTCCAGAGGCGTCAACGGCTAAACCAGCGAACGGGTACTCGCCATCTTTCTTATCCTGGAAACTGTAAAGGACCGTTTCGGTCCAGCCGCTACCGGAGGGAGACGCCTTAAAGATCGTACCGCAGCCACTGCCGCTAGAACTCGTGCAGGGACCAGTGCCGCCCTTTATCGTGGTGCCATAGAAGTTCCCGGCCGGATCGCTCGCCAGGCCAGCCAAGGGCAGTTGCCCGTCTGGCGCACCTTGGAAAGAATAGAGCACGTTATCACCAGCGTACGTGAGCGTGCCGAGCAGAAGAACGAGAGAGAGTGAGAGAAATTTCATTTTGGTCCTCCTGAAAAGATCACAAATCGACCGCACCCCAAAACGGGGAGGAGGGAGGTGGAACGGTCACAAAGATTAGCACAGAAAGAGTGTGGCAAAGCTCCTATCTCCCACCCCCTGCTCCCATACTCACGTTGACTGTCGCGCGCTTCCCGCCTAACATTGCGAGAATCGAAATTGGTCCACACCATGATTGGCGAAACCATTTCGCATTACCGGATTGTCGAACGGCTGGGCGGCGGTGGGATGGGCGTTGTCTATAAAGCAGAAGACATAACCCTGCACCGTTTTGTCGCGCTCAAATTCTTGCCGGAAGACTTGGCGAAAGATCGTCAGGCGCTGGACCGGTTTCAGCGGGAGGCGCAGGCGGCGTCGGCGTTGAATCATCCGAATATCTGCACCATTTACGAAATTGGGCAGCATGACGGGCAGCCGTTCATCGCCATGGAATTTCTGGATGGGCAGACGCTGAAACACTCGATCACCGGGCGTCCGTGGGAGATTGAGCAGTTGCTTGAAGTGGCGATTTCGATTGCCGATGCGCTGGACAATGCGCACGGGGAAGGCATTATTCATCGCGATATCAAGCCGGCGAATATTTTTATTACCAAACGCGGGCGAGCCAAGGTGCTCGACTTTGGTCTGGCGAAGGTCATCGCGCGCAAAGGCGAAGGGATCGACGCGAGCGCGACCATCGGCAGCGATCCACATCTGACCAGCCCCGGCAGCACGCTGGGAACTGTGGCGTATATGTCGCCGGAGCAGGCGCGGGCCAAGGAACTCGACCCGCGCACGGATTTGTTTTCTTTCGGCGTGGTGCTTTACGAAATGGCTACCGGCACGCTGCCGTTTCGCGGGGACAGCACGGCGGGAATATTTGAAGCGATTTTGCGCAAGGCTCCGGTGCCGCCGGTGCGGTTGAATCCTGATTTGCCTCCGAAGTTCGAAGAGATCGTTAATAAGGCGCTGGAGAAAGATCGCAATCTGCGCTACCAGAGCGCGGCGGACATGCGGGCCGATCTGCAGCGATTGAAGCGAGACACGGAATCGGGAAAGAGCGCGGTGTTTGAAGTTGAACCGTTGCCTTCGGCGCCAGTCGTTCCGGTTGTGGCGCGTGAATCGGCAGTGAGATCTGCGAGCGCGGGTGCGGCGGCTTCATCTCGGGGTGCAGTTGCTGCTCCGCCGATGAGTGACGCGAATGTTGTAGCTCCAGCGCGTAAGTTCACATGGATCATCGCTTCGGCGGTGGCTGCAATCGTCATTCTTGTTGTCGCGGGCTTTTGGTTTTTTCGTGGGCGGAACGCACATCCGAGCGTGGCTGGGCATAAGTCGATTGCGGTTCTGTATTTTTCGAATCTGTCGCAGGATCAATCGCTCAACTGGCTCGACAATGGCCTCACCGACATGCTGACTACGAACCTGGCGCAGGTCAAAGGTCTGGACGTGCTCTCTACGGAGCGCGTGATGGGGGCAGTGCAGCGGGCTAGCAAAGATGGCAAGTCAATGGATCCGGCGCAGGCACAAAATGTGGCGCGCGATGCTGGGGCCGACGCGTATATCACCGGAGCATTATTAAAGATCGGACCGACGCAATTGCGGCTCGACGTGCGCGCACAGGATACGAGCACGGGGCAGATTCTGTTTTCTGACAAACTCGAAGGGCAGGATGTGCAAAGCATCTTTGGGATGGTGGACCGGCTGACTGCGAATATTGCCGGCAGCTTTCTACCGGCGTCGCAGGTGCCGCAGAAGGCGCCGGAGATCGAGCAGGCTTCGACGTCGAACGTGGAGGCCTATCGCCATTATCAGTTGGGGGTTGATTACGGCCGCCGCTATCTGACAACCGATGCGGTTCGGGAATTGGAAGAGGCGGTCCGTTTGGATCCGCAGTTCGCACTTGCCGAGCTGCGCCTCTCCGACCAGTACCGTCTTCAGGGAGACTTGCGGCGCAGCAATGAACTGGCGATCAAAGTCGCCGAAAACCAGTCGCGCCTGCCTCGTTATGAGCAATTGACATTGCAGGTGCTTAAAGCCAGCCGGTCTCGCGATCCGGAAGCTGAAATAGCGGCTCGCGAGCAACTGGTGTCTGAGTTTCCGCGGCAGAGTATTGACAGGGGAATCCTGGCCAGTGCGCTGGGCGGCATGGGCAAAGGCGATCAGGCGCATGCGCTGCTGCAAGAGGGAATGGCATTGGATCCCAAGAATGAGGATCTTCTCAACTTTGGGTCCTATGGATTGGCGTTTGAAGGCGACTTTACTGGCGCACTGGCAGCGAATGATAGCTATCAGGCGGTTCGTCCGGGCGATCCCAATCCGCTGGACACGCGCGGCGACATACTCTTTATTGCGGGGCGCGACGATGAAGCGGTGGCCGCATACCGAAAAGTGCTGGAGCTCAAACCGGATTTCAACGATTCCCTGGAATATCTCAAGCTGGCCGTCGTATACACCGATCAGAAGAAACCGGACATGGCCAACGCTGCATTTCAGCAATCTGCTCATCGCGCGTCCCCGCTCTCGCGCCTTTATGTTCCCGGTTTCGAGGCGCAATTCAAGCAGACGAGAGGCGATCTCGAAGGCGCACTTGCGAGTTATCGGGAGGCTGTGGAGCAACTGGGAAAGGCAAAACAGAACCAGGCCGCTGCAATCTTCCTGCGGCCGTTCGCTGCCTTGTCAATCATGTTGGGAGAGGAATCCTCCGCCCTTGCCTTTGCACAAAAACAGAAGCTCAATGACGAGGAACAACAGACGGTCGCCTTCCTGCAAACCATAGCGGGCAATTCATCGGCTGCGCAACAAAGTTTGCAGCGCTACGCAGCCAGTCATCCCTGGATTTCGCCCCGTTTTTTGGAGATTAGTCGAGCCTACGCGGAGGTGAGCGCCGCCGTGCACCGCGGAGATGGGCAAGCTGCACTGAGTCGTGCCGCGAGCATCCCCGATTTCCAGGAGCCTTATCTTCTTTTCCTCAAGGCGCGAAGCCATCTGCTGATCGATGACTATGCATCGGCCGAAACTGGGTTCCGCAGTGTCCTGCGTATCGAGCGCTCCCTGGCGAACTCCGGAACTTTGATGCAGCGATTTCCCATACTCGGAGTACTCTCCCATTACTATCTCGGACAACTCTACGAGAAGACTGGTAAACGCGATCAGTCGATCAATGAATATCAGGAATTCCTATCGCACTTCGGCACTTCGCCATCACGCCTGCCCCAAGTCGGCGAAGCTCGGACCGCGCTGAAGCGCCTCATGCAGTGAGAACAGCGAGCGGTGCCGGGAAAGCGAAAGTGGAATAACCGAGCCCGCTTTTAGCGGACGGCACTAGTTTTCGTAACAACCTCAAGTACGTAAAAGTGGGCCAGCCATTGCACCACGCGATGCGCACGCAAAATACTTTTCCACATCAAGTCGATTCGCGGCCATCTCTGTAACAAATTATTAAAGGAACATTCATCTCTGATTCACCTAGCCGGAACTGCCAGATGTCACCCTTAAACCGCTGAATCAAACCCTCAAATCTGGAGGAACTCCCCATGCGTTTTGTGAATCTCTTTCGCGAGAGCTGCCGGTATGTTGCATTAGGCTCCGCGCTGCTTTCTACCGTCACGAATCTGATAACTCCCAGCCTGGCTGCTGACACTCACAATCCACCCACGGCCACGCCCATTAAACACGTTATCGTGATCATCGGTGAGAACCGAACCTTCGATCATGTTTTTGCGACTTACAAGGCGCCCAAGGGACAGACCGTTGACAACCTGCTGTCCAAGGGCATTATTAAAGCGGACGGAACTCCGGGCGCGAACTACAAGATGGCCGCCCAGTTCAGAGCAGTTGATGCTACGAAGTACAGTGTGAGTCCGTTCCACATCGGCCCGTACACGAATCTTCCGCCGACCAATACCCAAGGTTCCCCGACCGCTCCGAGTGACGCGCATCCAGCTCCGTTCCAGACGGTTTCCGCAGCCAAGCTGGCCGAGCCGGGACTTCTGTTTCCCGACTATGTGAAGTTGACGACGGGCGCGACCGGTCTGGCGCAAGGTGTCGTCGACACTCGCATTGCCAACGTATACCATCTGCCCGATGGACCTTATCCATTGACCCCGAGTGTTCCTTACGACGCTTACGCGGGCAGCCCGGTACACCGTTTCTATCAGATGTGGCAACAGCTCGATTGCAATGTGAAGAATGCGAGCAAAACGAATCCCAGTGGATGCATGGCAGATTTGTTCCCCTGGGTCGAGGTCATGACTGGCACGGGCGGCAATGGCCAGGCGAGGCCTACGCCGTTTACGGTTGAAACCACACATGAAGGCGCCATCTCCATGGAATTCTTCAATGTGCAAAAAGGCGATGCTCCTTACCTGACATCTCTGGCCCAAACCTACACACTATCTGACAACATGCATCAGGCAGTAAATGGCGGAACGGGTGCTAATCACATTATGTTGGGTTCCGGCACGGGATTCGCCTATACCGACGGCAAGGGCAACCTGGCGGTGCCGCCGAGCAACGAGATCGAGAATCCCAATCCGCAGTCGGGAACCAACAACTGGTATACGCAGGATGGATACGGCGGCGGCAGCTACAGCCTATGTGCCGATCACACCCAGGCAGGCGTTGATGCCGTTTACGCTTACCTCAACGCTCTTCCTTACAAAACCAGCGCGACGATCTGCCAGCCCAAGGCGTATTACTTACTGAACAACTACAATCCCGGCTACTTCGGCGATGGTAGCGTGAACACCAGCGAATTCACGATTCCTCCGGTTCCGCAGATCACCATTGCGGATTCGCTCAACACCGCCAATGTCGACTGGAAATATTATGGAGATGGATGGAATCTCTACGTGCAAGACCCCAATTACAACAATCCATGGAACAATTACTGCAACATCTGCAACTTCGCCCAGTACGAAACTTCCATCATGACGGATGCGACGCAGCGCCAGCTGCACCTTAAAGATGCCACCGACCTCTACAATGACATCGAAACCAGCACGCTGCCGCCAGTCTCATTCGTTAAGCCGTCCGGCTTTACGGATGGCCATCCGGCTTCTTCCAAGCTCGATCTGTTCGAGGGCTTTGTGAAGAAAATCGTCACGGAAGTGCAGTCGAATCCTTCGCTTTGGGCCAACACCGCGATCTTCGTCACCTTCGACGAGGGTGGAGGCTATTATGATTCGGGCTACGTGCAGCCGATTGATTTCTTCGGCGATGGCACCCGGATTCCCATTCATCGCGGTGTCGCCGTTCTCGAAAGGCGGCAAGGTGGACCACACTTACTACGATCACGTCTCGATCATCAAATTCATCGAGAAGAACTGGGGACTGTCGCCGGTAACCGGCTACGGTCGCGACAATCTGCCAAACCCGACTGCTGGACCAACGCCGTATGTTCCCGGCAACCAGCCAGCCATCGGCGATCTCACGAACATGTTCAGCTTTTAGTAGACAAGCCGTCGACTCTAGCCGGTGCCCGCTCGATTTTTGGGTGGGCGCCGGTTTTTTCTGGCTGCGCCGAAGTTGCTCCCGGACGAGGCGTCCGAGGCTATGTGGCCTCGCGCTTGGGCTTGGCCACAGGCTGTTTTTATCCCGCAATCATTTTGCCTAAGATTTCTTTCAGAATCTTCGCGCATACCAGCGCGGTCAGTTGCGATACATCCTGTTTCGGGTTGTACTCAACGATGTCGGCGCCCACGATGTCACCTTTGATTGCGTGCAGATGCGCAATGGCTTCGCGCACCGACATTCCTCCGGGCTCACGGTGGGAAACCCCGGGTGCGAAAGCGGGATCAAGGACATCGATATCGAAAGAAATATAAATCGGCCCGGTGAGCTTGAGTTTTTCGCACGCAGGCAGTTCACGCATCGCCACGACTTTCACCCCAAATCGCGCTGCCTGCTCGCGCTGATGCGCATTGATGGTGCGAACGCCGATCTGGATCAGCCGCTTTGCCAACCCCTGTTCCATGATTCGCGTAAACGGGCAGGCGTGCGAATAGCGATTGCCATCGAAAACTTCGTACAAATCAGGATGCGCATCGAAGTGGACGATGGTGAGGTCGGCGAAACGCCTGGCAAAAGCTCGCAGAATCGGATAAGTGATGGAATGATCGCCACCAAGGCAAACTGGCAGCTGCCCTTGATCGAGCAAGTCGGTGACCGCGTGCTCGATTGCGGCAAATTCACTATCTGGAGGGAGTTTTACGTGGCCGGCATCCAAAACGAATCCCGGGTCAAGTTCGATTCCACTCTCGGTAGATGAATTTGAAGAATCGCAGTCTAAGGCCTGGCGAATCAAAGGCGGGGCGTCTGCTGCGCCTCGCAGGTAAGACGAATTCGCGTCGAATGGGATTCCGAGCAGCACAGGAGTTCGGGATTTTCGCTCTGGTTGGCTGAGCATTTTCTTTGACGGAGTCAGAACCTGTTTTTTCCTCAGTACACGGAACTAGTGCGGCTAAGCCTGGCAGAGCTCAAACTGCGAGATTCCTTTGGATCGTTAGACCGAACCAGCGACGAGATTTCTTTGCAGAGTCTCGCTATCTACTTCCTTCTCCCAGCGCGCCACAACCAAGGTGGCCACCCCGTTGCCAATCATGTTGACGGTTGCCCGGAACATGCTCATAAAGCGGTCGATGCCAAGAATCAAAGCCATGCCCGCGACGGGAATCGTGGGGATGACCGATAACGTTCCGACCAGCGCAATGAAGGAGGCCCCTTGCACTCCACTTGCGCCTTTCGAAGTCAAGATTGCGACCGCGAAGATAGTCAGTTGCTGCAGCAGGGTCAAATGCGTATTAGTGGCTTGGGCAACAAACAGCGCTGCCATGGTCATGTAGATACTGGTACCGTCGGTGTTGAAGGCGTAGCCCGTTGGCACCACTAGTCCAACCAGGGACTTTGAGCACCCGAGCTTTTCGAGCTTCTCCATCAGTGTCGGCAGCGCCGGCTCCGACGAACTGATAGCCAGCACCAACAGAATCTCTTCCTTGATGTAAAGCAGAAACTTGATGATACCGAAGCCCGCGAGACGAGCGACTGCGCCCAACACCACCAATACAAACAGAATGGAAGTCAAATAAAACGTACCGATCAACTTGGCCAGCGGTCCGAGTGACACGATTCCGTACTTCCCAACGGTGAAAGCCATGGCGCCAAAGGCACCGATGGGAGCAAAGCGCATCAGAATATTGACCACACCAAACACCGCGTGGGTCAGTGCGTCGAACACGTCAAGCAGAGGTTTGCAGCGTGGACCCACGGCCGATAGAGCAAAGCCAAACAGCAGCGCGACCAGCAAAACCTCGAGGATGTCGCCCTTTGCAAAGGCGTCGACCACCGTGTTCGGGATGATGTGCATCAGAAAATCAGTCACGCTTTGTGTCTTCGCCTGACCTGCGTAGTCAGCTACCGCCTTGGCATCAAGGGAGGCCACGTTTACATTGAAACCGCTACCCGGCCGTACCACATTGCCAACCACCAGTCCCATCAATAATGCCAGCGTGGATACGATCTCAAAGTACAGCAACGCCTTTCCCCCGACTCGACCGACCTTCCTCAGGTCCCGCATGCCGGCAATCCCGGTGACCACCGTGCAAAAGATGATCAGCGAGATGATCATCGAGATCAGCTTGATGAAAGCGTCGCCAAGCGGTTTCATGGCGATGGCTTTCGCCGGGCTAAAATAGCCAAGCGCAATGGCCGCTGCAATGGCGAACAAAACTTGCACCCACAGACTTGCGTAGAAAGGTTTTTTGCGCGGTTTCAGGGATGCGATGGCGGGCGTTTGGAGCGACGTGCCCGAAACTTCCATCCTCTGATCCTCACTTTCACGATGCCTGCAACGACTTCATGCAATCCAGATTTGTTTCAACTTCTAGTAGCAATCTTTGACGGTCTGGAGTTCCAGGGGTGCGCACTAGCCGTGGAATGAGGACCCGTTAAAAATGACGTAATCGGACCAAAGCTTCAGCTGTCGATGCGTAAGGTCTTGGTTGGCGAGCAAGAATGGATTCTACCTCAGATCAACACAAGTGCAGACGCGGGCCTCCACGCCCGCGCGGCGCCAGCTACAATTGCTACGCGTAGTTGACTAAGGCCAACCCCATTGACCAACGACAAACGACCAACTGCCTCCGACGAATTCTGGATGGAAGAAGCCCTCCGCGCTGCCCAGCGCGCATTAGAAGCGGGTGAGGTTCCCATAGGCGCAGTCGTTGTTTACGCGGGAGAAGTTATTGGCAGAGGTTGGAACCGCAACATCATCGACGCCGATCCCACCGCCCACGCTGAAATCGTTGCCCTTCGCCAAGCCGCTGCGCACTTGGGTAATCATCGTCTGGGAGACTGCGAGCTCTTTGTTACAATTGAGCCGTGCCCTATGTGCGCGGGCGCGCTGGTGCACTCGCGGGTGAAACGCGTCGTTTATGGCGCGGATGATCCCAAAGCGGGTGCAATCCACTCGGTGCTGCAGGTGCTGAATCACCCGAAGCTGAACCATCGAACGGAAGTCCGCGGAGGCGTGCTGGCCGGCCGCAGTGCTGAATTGTTGCAGTCGTTTTTTAAAAGCCGTCGCGAAGAAAGAAGCTAGTTGATTTGAAACGTTTGTAAGCGTTGCGGCGGCACTTTGCTGGCTGAGATGAGAGTCGCAGGTCAAAGAAAGTACAATTAACACGTAAGACAAAATAG
This sequence comes from uncultured Acidobacteriota bacterium, assembly GCA_963716405.1. Lineage (GTDB taxonomy): Bacteria > Acidobacteriota > Terriglobia > Terriglobales > Acidobacteriaceae > JABDBE01. The sequence goes on from CAVQTI010000006.1 coordinate 130,419, forward strand.
TGTCCGGCGCGGAGAGGTGCGTGAGCGGTTGAAACGATCCGCCTCGAAAGCGGACATACCTTAACGGGTATCGGGGGTTCGAATCCCCCCCTCTCCGCCAGTCTTTTCATTTCTGCTATTCAGTGCATGACTACTTGGTAGAACTGCTCAAATCAAAAAGCGCCAGCGGGAGATCTCTTGCCGATAGCGCCGGGATGTCCCGTTCTCATCTTTAGACCGATACTTTCTGGTTTTTCCGGGATTCAGACGAGATCGTGCGACTTGGCTGCGCGTTCGGCTGGCGACTGGCTATGGTCACGAGGGGTTATTGTAGTGGAACCATTTCGGATTAACGTCGCGGATGAGGTGCTCAATGATTTGCGGGCGCGGTTGCGCCACACAAGATGGCCCGATCAGATACCCGGAATAGGCTGGGAGCAGGGCACCGAGCTGGACTGGTTACGACGCCTCGTGTCTTACTGGGCCGACGAGTTCGACTGGCGTGCCTGGGAGCGAAGGCTCAATGCGCTGAACCACTTCACCTGGGAGGGCATCCACTTTGTGTACCAGCGTGCGGCATCAGGCAGGGGTGTGCCGCTCATTCTCACGCACGGCTGGCCCAGCAGTTTCCTCGATTACGTGGACATGCTGCCGATGCTTGAGCTCTTCGACGTGGTCGTACCCTCCCTGCCGGGGTATGGTTTCTCGCCGCGTCCACCCAAGGTTGGCATCAACTACCGTTATGTCGCGGAGCGTTGGCATCGCCTCATGTCCGAGCTTGGCTATTCCCGCTATGGTGCGAGCGGTTATGATTTCGGAGCCGGGGTGACGACGATGCTTGCGCTGGACCATCCCCAGTCGGTGATCGGGATCCATCTCACCACATTGGAGTCGGATCTCGCACCCGTGGTGGACGATACGGAGCTGTCCGATGCCGAGCGTTCGTACCTTGCGGTGAACCGGGGCTGGGATATGACGGAGCGGGGTTACAGCGCGATCCAATCCACCAAGCCGCAGACTGTCGGCTATGGACTCAACGACTCTCCGGCAGGCCTCGCGGCATACCTGGGCGAGAAGTGGCACTCGTGGAGCGACGTTACCCCGAGCGACGACTTCCTCTGCGCCACGTTCACCCTATACTGGATCACGCAGAGCATCACCTCGTCGATGCGCGACTATTGGGACAATCGCTGGCACCCGGTCGATCCCAGATACATCAGCACGCCCACGGCGTTTGGCGTTTTCGCGCATGAGACGGTTCCTGAGGGCGAACTGCCGCGCTCATATTTGGAGCGCTTATACAACATCCAGCGCTGGACAGTCTTCTCACGCGGCGGGCACTTCGCTCCGGCTGAGGAACCAGCAGCAGTCGCGGCTGACCTGACCGCCTTCTTCGGTGGCCTAAGCTGACGCCGTTCTGACGATCCGCATTCCCTCGGCGACAGCGGTGCTGATTGGGTACGTGAACGGGGGCGACGGAGACGACTTGCTTGCAACCGGGTACGGACACGGAATATTATTCGCGCAAGTGTTTTTACTGTGTCTTAGTAGAAGGCCGCAATAGAATCCCAGTCCCTACCACAGCGGGAGGTCAACGGTCGAAACTTTATCACCGCGCGACTGGCTGTGCATCGTCCCTCGCGCTCTCTTCCTTACCCGAAAGGAGTGACCCATGATTCTCGGCATGTCAACTGCGACTTATACCTCTCTGCACGTGTTGATCAGCCTGATAGGAATTGGTTCCGGGCTGGTAGTGATGTCTGGATTCCTAACTGGGAAACGGCTTGAAGGTCTGACTGCGATCTTCCTTATCACTACAGTCCTTACCAGCGTCAGCGGCTTCGGTTTTCCGTTCGATCATCTGCTCCCTTCGCACAAAGTCGGGATCATTTCACTGATAGTGCTTGCCATAGCGATCGCGGCACTCTACATGTTTCATCTTGCCGGCGCGTGGCGTTGGATCTACGTGATCAGCGCGGCGACCGCACTCTATCTGAATGTCTTCGTCCTGGTGTTCCAGGCCTTCGAGAAGGTTCCGGCATTGAAGGCACTGGCGCCGACGCAGAAAGAGCCTCCTTTCTTATTAGCGCAACTGGTGGTTCTTATCGTGTATCTCGGCTTCACTATTCTTGCTGCAAAGAAGTTCCACATCGAGCCGGCACCAGCGGCTTAATCAACATCGTTTACAAAATGGAGAAAATTTATGCCAACAATTACGGTCAAAGACGGTACGCAGATTTTTTACAAGGACTGGGGATCGGGACAGCCGATAGTCTTCAGTCATGGCTGGCCACTCAGCGCGGATGACTGGGACGGTCAGATGCTCTTCTTCGGCCAGCGCGGCTATCGAGTGATCGCGCACGACCGCCGCGGACACGGCCGTTCCACGCAAACATGGGACGGCAACGAAATGAATACCTACGCCGACGATCTCGCGGCTCTCACTGAAAAGCTAGACCTGAAGAACGCAATTCATGTGGGTCACTCCACCGGCGGCGGCGAAGTCGCCCGTTACATCGGAAAGCATGGCTCAAAACGAGTCGGCATGGCCGTTCTCATCAGCTCAGTGCCACCGCTGATGCTGAAAACGGACAAGAACCCAGCCGGCGCGCCCATATCAGTATTCGATGACCTGCGCGCACAACTTGCGGCAAATCGCCCGGAATTTTACCGAGCCATCACGCTTCCCTTCTACGGGTACAATCGGCCCGGCGCCAAGATTTCCGAAGGCATCCGAGAGCACTGGTGGTTGCAAGGTATGTTGGGAGGAATGAAGGCTCACTACGACTGCATCAAGGCTTTTTCGGAAACTGATTTTACCGAGGACCTTAAAAAGTTTGATGTCCCAACCCTAATCCTTCACGGCGATGATGATCAGATCGTGCCGATTCAAGCGGCCGCTCTGCAGTCGGCGAAGATTGTGAAGAACGCTAAATTGAAGGTGTATCCAGGATACCCGCACGGCATGCCCACGACTCATGCCGACCAGATCAATGCCGATCTGCTGGCATTCTTCAGCCAAAGCAAGGAAGCGGCAGCGTAATAGTTGTCCCGGCCTTCACTCTCCGGGTGAAGGCCGGACCTCTTCTAAGTGGTTGCCGATAAACTCTGGGCGTCGGAGTTTTTGAAAGGGCACGGATTCCCACAGCTTGGGCTTCGGCGACTGGAGGCTTGAAGGGGTGCTGGTTTTCAGATCCGCATCGCTACGGTGATAAATCGAATACCCACTCTGGCTTCGAAGGTTTTGTTTTGCGGCCAATGCTAGACTCGGCCCATGAGGAGCGACATCCTCCCGTTGTGCGACAAGCATTATCGGACCATGGAGTTTCTGCTGGCTCCGTTCAACGTCAATTATTCTGTCGAGTTCTTCCGCTGCACCGATAAGTTCTGTCAACGCTGTTTCAGTGAGTCTTTGGGTTATGCAACCCCGCAAAGAGACGCAGCGCCCATCGTTTCCACTGATCAGCCCCGTTGCGAAAAGCACGGCCGTCCCATGTTCATCTCCAGTCTCGACCGGCAGCGGAATGTGCTGAGGTATGCCTGCCCTGAGGTGGGCTGTCGGGAGATTGCGCTCAAAGGATAGTCCAGCAATGCTTTCGGCTACGCCGTTGCTTTACACTGGTGTAACTTTACCGATATGAAATTGTCCGTCGTCATGCCGGTGTACAACGAGCGCAATACTGTGCGCGAAGTTGTGGAACGCGTCCTTGCGGTGCCCCTCGACCTTGAACTGATTTGTGTCGACGACGGTTCGAGTGACGGATCGCCCAAGGTTTTGGCTGAGGTGCAGGCACAAGATGAGAGAGTTCGGGTATTTGTTCAACCGCGGAATATCGGCAAGGGAGCGGCACTGCGCCGTGGCATTCAGGAAGCCACTGGCGAGTTTGTGCTGATACAGGATGCCGATTTGGAATACGATCCGGGCGATTATCCCGCGCTTCTGGAACCGCTCCAGCAAGGTAAAGCTGATGTCGTGTACGGTTCGCGATTCCTTGGGGCAGCTCCGCATCGTGTGCTGTACTTCTGGCATTCAGTAGGAAACCGCATTCTCACATTGCTATCCAATTGCCTCACCAACATCAATCTCACGGACATGGAAACTTGTTACAAAGTTTTCCGGCGTGACGTCATCCAATCGATTCCTATCGAGGAAAACCGTTTCGGCTTCGAACCTGAGATCACGGTAAAAGTGGCGAAACGAAGATTGCGTATCTATGAAGTCGGTATCAGCTACTGGGGCAGGACGTACGAAGAAGGCAAGAAGATCGGCTGGAAGGATGGCTTTCGCGCCCTGTGGTGCTTGCTCAAATACTCGTTCAAGGAAAGCGCTGCCCCGAGGCAACCCGTTGCGCAATCCGAATCACCGTCGACCGAGCGGGTTTCGAACCTGCGCCCATAACAGCCTCATCGACTAACCGATCACGCAGTTTAACCACACACGGTCACTCACTGCCGATGGTGAACGCCAGCGTCAGCAGCGTGTTCTGCTCCATTTCGTGCGCTTTGGCGGACCCGGTTGAAGGGCTCGCGCTGGCCGAACGTTTTACCGATAGCACCGGCCGGTCTCCCGCAATGTGGCGCAGCCTCGGCAACACATAGAACATGGCGCCCATATTGGCAGGCTCTTCCTGTACCCAAACGATATCGCGAGCGCTCGAGTGCCTTTCCAGTTCCGCAATAAGTTCAGCTTCAGGAAACGGGTACATCTGCTCCAGAAAAACAATTGCGGTAGAGTTATCTTTTCTCTTCTTGCGCTCGTCGCGCAGTTCATGCCCGATTTTTCCCGTGCACAGCAGTATGCGCTTGGCCTGAGTCACTTCCGTATCCGGCAAAACATTGAGGAAATGCGGCCGTGCGAAATCCTCGATCGGTGAGGCCGCATCCGGATGACGCAACATGCTTTTTGGAGTGAATACGATTAGCGGTTTACGCCAATGCCGCAAGGCCTGCCGTCGCAGTAAATGAAAATATTGCGCCGCATTCGAAGGCTGGCAGATCTGAAAATTATCTCGCGCCGCAAGCTGCAGAAATCTCTCGATGCGCGCACTCGAATGCTCAGGACCCTGGCCTTCGTAGCCGTGTGGTAGCAGCAAAACCAAGCCTGAGAGCAAATTCCATTTCTCTTCGCCTGCGCTAATGAACTGATCAATTACTGCCTGCGCGACGTTCACAAAATCGCCGAACTGAGCTTCCCATAGGACGAGCGCTTCGGGATAGTCGCGGCTGTACCCATATTCGAAACCCAGCACGCCCGCTTCGGACAGCGTCGAGTTATAAATGTCACAGCGCGCCTGTTCGCCGGAAATATGTTGCAACGGGACATATTCGTTTTCGTTTTCTATATCGACCAACACCGAGTGCCGCTGATTAAAAGTGCCACGCCGACTATCTTGTCCACTCAGCCGAACCGGCACACCAGCTTTCACCAGACTTCCAAAGGCCAGCGCCTCCGCCATTCCGTAATCAACCGGACGTTTCCCGCTGCCCATTTCCGCGCGCTGTTCCAGCAGCTTTTTAACTTTCGGATGGATGTGAAAATCTTCCGGATAGGTTGTGAGCCCGTGTGTGAGTTCGTGCAACTCATCGGCTGATAATCCAGTGTTAACGTCATAATCCGCTTTGTAGCGGCCGCCCTTGTAATTGTCCCAGTAGGTTGGCAGATCCCGAAGCGTGGGCTTTTTTGTGAGCGAACCGGCCTTCTTCTGCGCGGCTTCGAATTCAGTTCGGACCTTCTGCACTCGCGCCGGCGCGTCTGCAATTCCAATATCCTCTGCATAAATCTCCCACAGCGGCGGATGCTCTTTGATCGCCTTGTAAAGCAGCGGCTGCGTAATCGTGGGATCGTCCACTTCGCTGTGCCCGTGGCGCCGGTACCCGATAAGATCCACAACCACGTCGGTGCCGAAAGTGTAGCGATATTCCAGCGCGATGCGGCCCACGCGGATCACCGCGTCCACGTCTTCGCCATTCACATGAAAAATCGGAACGGATTGCCGACGAGCTAATTGCGCGGCGAAGCGCGAGGAATGCAATTCGCGGTGGCACGGTGGTGAAGCCGATCAGATTGTTAGCAATAATGTGAACCGTTCCACCAACCGTGTATCCCGGCAGGTCGGCGAAATTCAGAGTCTCCGCCACAATGCCTTGTCCAGCGAACGCGGCATCACCGTGTACCAGCAGTGGCAGATATTTCTTAGTTCCATCTTCTCCCGTGCGATCGTGCTTGGCGCGAGTGCGGCCGATGGTCACCGGATCAACCGCCTCCAGGTGGCTGGGATTCGATACTAGATGGATGTGAACCTTCGCGCCGCTGCGAGTGATGTACTCGCCGGTTGCGCCCATGTGATATTTAACGTCGCCGCTGCCCAGCACGCTGCGCGGATCGATGTCTTCGAATCCGGCAAACACTTCTTCCGGCGAACGCCTGGCCACCTGCACAATCACATTCAGGCGGCCGCGATGGCTCATCCCCATTACGAGTTCCGCCAGACCTTGCTGGCTGGCGCCTTCAAGGATTTCATCAATCAGCGGAATGAGCGCGGTAACGCCCTCCAGCGAAAAACGCTTGTTGCCCAAATAGCGTTGTTGCAGCACCTGCTCGAAGAGTTCGGCTCGAATCAGCAAGTCGAGCGCCCGCTCCTGGTCCACCGCCGCTTGAGGCGCTTCCAAGCGCTCCTGAATCCAGCGGCGACGCGCCGGATCGGTGATGTGCATGAACTCCACTCCAACCGTTCCGCAATACACGCGACGGGCCTCTTGGGCGAACTCGCCTTCGGTCGGCAGATCCGAGTGAGGCACGGGCCGCAGAAAGCCAAGCGGATCAAGGTCGGCTTCGAGATATCCCCAACGTCGGAATGCATCGAACACACGCTCGCGCTCTCCGTTGGGCGATTCCAATACTGCGGTTGAAGTTTCGGCGGCTGTCTTGGATCGGGTTGCCATAAAGTACTACTAGAATAATGGATGAGAGGCGAATAGGGACAGATTCATAGCGGAGACTCACACGGCTTGAGCGGACCTACCGACAACTTCGCAGGGTTTCTGGGATTCCGCGTTGATGGTATGCTTATTTCGTTATGGGGATTCCCAAACTGCTGCGCAAAGTCTTCCTGCTCGACTCTACTTCAAGGGCTGAAAGTCACGTTTCGTTATCAGGATCCCAGGGAGATTTATACCGAACAGTATCCTTTACAAAGGCCGCAGGTGGCTGAGCGTTATCGCGGTGCGCCGCGGTTGAATGTTAATCCCGATAGCAACGAGACCATGTGCATTGCTTGCGATTTGTGCGCGCTCGCGTGCCCGGAAAATCTGATTGTGGTCACGAGTGCGCGCAATGAGCAAACCCGCCGCAAGGAACTCACCAACTTTACCTACGATTTAAGCCGCTGCATGTTTTGTGGACTCTGCGAGGACGCTTGTCCCGTGGATGCTTTGGAACTGACCCAGGATTTCGAACTCGCGAGCTACACCCGCGAAGGCGCCATCTGGAATCGCGAGATGCTGGAAAAGGGTCCGCAGCCGACACAGTACCGGAAGTGAGATCGAGCTTCCGGCTCCTCGACTCTTTTGGTACAAGTCCTGCGCCGGAGTTATGAGCCGGGTGCAGTGGCTGGTGTATGCTTGCTGCGACTGCTTCGGGACTGTACATGAATTGGCATATTGCCGGTTTCTTAATTTGCGCTGTGTTGCTGCTTAGCCGGCTTATCTGGTTGATTCGGCGAAGTGGCACGCAGCAGGCTATTCCCACATCTGAGTACGACCGGTGGAGTTGGAAGCGGCTGACCATAGCCAGCTTTCTCACACTCTTCGGCGAACTGGCTTTGATCCGTTGGATGGGTGCGGAAGTCCGCATCTTTGCCTATGTAAAGAATCTTACTCTGCTGCTCTGCTTCCTGGGCTTTGGTTTGGGGTGTGCTCTGGCGCGTCGGCCGGTGCGCTGGCGGGCTTCAGCGACCGCTTTGCTCGGCCTGCTGCTGGTCGTGCGTTGGCCGTGGCATGGCGAGATATTTGAAAACCTTTCCTCGGCAATGGGCGCTGGGCAGGACATCCAGATCTGGGCATCCGGCACCGTCCGGCACTGGCCCGCCTTCCTGGGGTCGGTTGCAATCGTCGCGGTCTTACTTTTGCTTGTGGTCTGCGTTTTCATACCGCTGGGACAGGTAGTCAGCCGACAGTTGGAGCTGGCGGCGCGGCCGCTGCAAGGTTATTCCTGGAACCTGGCTGCAAGCCTGGTGGGAATTCTGGCATTTTTCGCGGTTTCGCGGCTCGCTCTCGGCCCTGCGATCTGGATGGCTATCATTTTTATAGGAATGGGATTTCTGCAGCCGGGTTTGCGCCAAGCCTTGATATTCGCGAGTCTGGCCATACCTGCGGCCTTGCTGCTGCATGATGTTTCCACGCCTCAGCGGTTCACTATGTGGACTCCCTACCAGACGATCGATTATGAAAGACAAAATTTTCGCAACGGAGAATTCCTGCGAGCGATTGTTCAAGTCAACCATACGGGGTACCAATTTATAGTCGATCTTTCATCGCAGTTTTTGCAGCGTCATCCCAATCTTCTCACCGAACCGGCCGATCAGAATCCATACAACCTTCCTTTTTCTTTTACTTCTCCGTCGCCGCGTGTGCTGATTGTAGGTTCAGGAACCGGTAATGATGTGGCGGCCGCGGTGCGCCATCAGAGCGCTTCGGTCGATGCCGTTGAAATCGACCCTGGCATTCTGGCCCTGGGAAAAACTCACCCCGAACATCCTTACAGCGCACCCCAAGTTTCCGTCCACGTGACCGATGCCCGCGCTTACATGAAGCGGGCCCATGGGACCTACGACTTGATTCTGTTCGGCCTGCTCGATTCGCACACTCTGGCAGACTACTCGAACATGCGCATCGACAATTTCGTTTACACCAAGGAGTCCTTTCAGGAGGCCAAGGCGCTTTTGGCTCCTGATGGCGTATTGTTCATTAAATTCCAGGTTGCTCGCCCCTGGCTGGGAAAGCGGCTCGCAGAAATGCTGACTGAAGTATTCGGCAAGCCGCCAATCACTTTTACGGCGATGTCGAGTTATACGGCAGGCGCGGCGTGCTTCGTTACTTCTGCGTCAGGACAAGTGGAGAGCCGGCTAGCCAAGGATCCGCGGCTGACTAAGTTCGTATTGGAAAATCATCCCGATTTTCTTGATTCGCCGGATGTGCCCATGACTACCGACGACTGGCCCTATCTGTACCAGCAAGGCCGTTGGTTACCCGGCATTTTCGTTTCCGTTGAAATTCTTATTCTCCTATTAGGAACTGGCTTCTATGTACAAATTCCGGAAGCTCGCCAACGGGTTCCCTCGCTATTCTTTTTCAGCATGGGAGCGGGGTTCTTATTGCTGGAGACGCAGGTGGTCAGCCGGTTGGCGTTATATTTCGGCACGACTTGGCAGGTGAATGGCATTGTCATTGGATCTGTTCTCGTGGCTTTGCTGATCGCCAATACTATTGTGGAACGGCAAACCAAGCCCTGGCCCAGGAACTGGATGCTGATCGGGTTAGTGGCGGGATTGCTGGTCAGCTATATCTTTCCTTTCGATCGATTACCGGGAAGCGCAACCTTGGTGGGCTGGGTGGCGGCGGCTGTGTTCACGGTTCCTGTTTTCTTCGCTGGGCTGTTGTTTGCCAGCGAGTTTCGCCTGACGGATTCTCCGAGCGCAGCCTTGGGAACCAATATGCTTGGCGCCGTCGCTGGCGGCCTGCTGGAAAACCTGTCATTGGTGATTGGCCTTAAGGCGCTTCTGCTTGTAGCAATAGGCCTCTATGTTCTCGCGGGGGTGGGCCTCATTATCGACAGAAAGCATGAACAACAGAGCGAAACGTCAATCTTGGTGCCTATTGCAGAGCGCTAAAGAGCAGGCTGTTGCTGCGTCATGCAATGCATCGCACCGAATCCCCAGATCAAATCTCCCGAATAAATTCCAATGACCTCGCGGTCGGGGAAGACGTCGGCCAAAATATCCAACGCGAAACGATCGTTCGCGTCGTTAAATACTGGAACCAGCACTATACCGTTGGCGATATAGAAATTTGCGTAGCTCGCCGGCAGGCGCCGATCTTCGAAGAGCACTGGCCCAGGCATGGGGAGTTCGATGATTGCGAGATGCTTTCCGTCTTGATCGGTGGCGGCGCGCAGGCGGCGGTTATTTTCTCGAAGCGGCTCGTAATTAGAATCGTCGGGGTTTGTCTCAACTGCGGTGACCACCGTATCGGGTGCAACAAAACGGGTGATGTCGTCTACGTGGCCGTGGGTGTCATCGCCGGTAATTCCGGAGCCCAACCAGATCACGTTATTGATTCCCAGATACTCGGCAAAAACTTTTTCGTAGTCTTTGCGTTTCATGGTTGGATTGCGTTGCTGATCCTTGCTCAGTAAACACTCTTCCGTTGTCAACAAAGTTCCACAACCATTGACGTCGATGGATCCGCCTTCGAGGACGACGCGGCGCTGATTGTGGACAGGCGTGAATTTCGCGCACGTTGGCGGCCTTCGCCATAAGGCTTCCAATCTTTTCATCGTATTGGTAGTTTGGATACTTAGCCCAGGCGTTGAAACGCCATTTGACTGCGAGAAGTTTCCCCTCAGGGGCCGGTCGATTTAGGTCGGACTTTCCTCCCTTCGAACCACGTGGGGACAGCCGCCCCCGGCTGTCCGGCCGAGCGATGCCGGGCGTGGTCACAAACGTACAGCCGGAGTCGCGCGTCCAGACGCGGTTAGTGGGCCATCGGTGGAAGCGGACATTGTCGCTAAGCGCATGGGCGCGATCGAGGATTTTTTTTGCGTGCTTTTCGGAAGCGCCATCGTTGACGATCAGTTCGACGCGTTCGTTTCGCGCCAAGTGGCGAATGATTTCCGCGTAGACCCAAGGGATGGGTTCAAACTTTCCTGGCCAATCGTCGCGATAGTGCGGCCAAGCCAGCCAGGTTGCGTCATGCGGCTGCCATTCGGCGGGCATGCGTGGGCCAGAGTCTGCGGGGTTGGCTGCGCGTGGGCCCATTCGAGGTCACTTGCGGAAGAGGTCGCCGATCGCTTGTTTCATGACTTCGCCGCCGACCTCGGAAATCGATCTGGTAAGCGGAATATCTTTGGGGCAGACTTCGACGCAGTTCTGCGCGTAGCCGCATTCCTGAATGCCGCCGTCGCCCATCAGCGCGGCCAATCGGTCACGTTTCAACACGGCCCCCGTGGGGTGAGTATTGAACAGGCGGACTTGGGAAATTGTGGCCGCGCCCACGAAGCCGGTGTCTTCATCGAACTGCGGGCAGGCTTCCATGCAACAGCAGCAGGAAATGCAACGCGAGAGCGGATAGGCTTGCTCTTGTTGTTCCGGACTCACGCGCGGGCCGGGTCCCAGATCGTAAGTGCCATCAATCGGAACCCAGGCTTTTACAGCTTTCAGGTTCTCAAACAGAACGGCTCGATCGACTGCCAGATCGCGAACTACCGGAAACTTGGTAAATGGTTCGAGTTTGATCGGCTGATCGAGTTTATCGATCAACGCAGAGCACGCCATGCGGGCGCGTCCGTTGATGAGCATGGCGCAGGAGCCGCAAACTTCCTCGAGACAGTTGGAGTCGTAGGTGATAGGCGTGGTCGGCTTGCCATCGCGGGTTACGGGATTGGCCGCAATTTCCATCAGCGAGGAAATCACGTTCATGCCGGGCTTATACGTCAGCTCAAATTCTTCCCAGTGCGATTGCGTGTTGGGATTGTCCTGGCGTTTGATCTTGATGATGACGGTTTTATGATTTGCCATTCGCGATCAGCCTTTACCTAAACCTTCTGTCATTCTGAGCGAAGCGAAGAATCTCTGTACTTTGCCGCCACCGGCGAAATGCATAGATCCTTCGCTTCGCTCAGGATGACAACCTTTGCTCAAGATGACAGCCTTCCTTACTTCACCGCGTCGTACTTTCTCGGGCGCGGCGGAATTAACGAAATATCTACCGGCTCGAATTCGAATCTTGGCTCGTCTGCGTCTGGGGCGAAGTATGCTTTCGTCGTTTTCAGCCAATTCTTATCATCCCGCTCCGGGAAGTCTGGCTTGTAATGGGCGCCGCGAGACTCGTCACGGATTGCCGCACCTTGCGTGATCACGCGGGAGAGTTGCAGCATGTTGTAAAGCTGGCGAGCAAAGACCACGCTGGTGTTGGCCCACTGCGAGCGGTCGCTCAGATTAATGTGCCGGAAGCGCTCCAGCATTTCACACAGCTTGGCGTCAGTTTCTTTCAACTTATTGTTGTAGCGGATCACCGTGCAGTTGGCAGTCATCAATTCGCCGAGTTCGCGCCAGAGCCGGAACGGATTCTCTTTGCCATCCGACTTCATTAGCATGGAATTGTTTTCCTCTTCGCGCTTGCGTTCCGCCTCGAAATAGCCGTTGCTCGACGCAGCCTTCTGATTGCGTGCGTACTGCACGGCGGCGGGGCCGGCAATGAATCCGCCAAAGATGCAGGAGACCAGCGAATTCGCGCCCAGGCGATTCGCTCCATGATATTGGTATTCGCATTCACCCGCCGCATAAATTCCCGGGATGTTGGTTGCCTGGTTGAAGTCAACCCACAGCCCGCCCATGGTGTAGTGCATGCCGGGGAATATTTTCATGGGAACTTTGCGCGGGTCGTCGCCCACGAACTTTTCGTAAATTTCCAGAATGCCTTCGAGCTTGCGATCGAGAATCTTGGGATCGATGTGGGTCAGGTCGAGATAGACCATCGGCTTTCCATCGATGCCGAGATGGTGTTCGAATACGACTTTGAAAATTGCGCGAGTTGCGATATCGCGCGGCACCAGGTTTCCATATTTTGGATACCACTCTTCCAGGAAGTACCAGCGCTCACTTTGCGGGATCGACAGCGGATCACGACTATCTCCCGGCGTCTTTGGAACCCAAACCCGTCCACCTTCGCCGCGCGCCGACTCTGACATCAGGCGCAATTTGTCTTCGCCGGGAATGCAGGTGGGATGAACCTGGATGAACTCTCCGTTAGCGTAAAAACATCCCTGCTGATATAACGACGACTGCGCCGAGCCAGTGCAGACCACGGAGTTCGTGGATTTGCCAAAGATCGCGCCATTGCCGCCGGTCGCGATGATGATCGCGTCCGCCGGGAATGTACGCACTTCCATGGAACGCAAATCCATGGCGCAGATGCCGCGGCAGATGCGGTTTGGATCGAGCACGGCCGAGAGAAATTCCCAGTGTTCGTACTTCTTTACTTTCCCTTCGGACTCATAGCGGCGAACTTGTTCATCGAGTGCGTATAGCAGTTGCTGGCCGGTGGTGGCTCCGGCGAAGGCGGTGCGGTTGTAGAGCGTCCCGCCGAAACGGCGAAAATCCAGCAAGCCTTCCGGCGTGCGATTGAAAGGAACGCCCATGCGGTCGAGCAAATCGATGATGCCCGGCGCGGCTTCGCACATTGCTTTTACTGGCGGCTGGTTCGCTAAAAAGTCACCGCCGTAAATAGTGTCGTCGAAATGCTTCCAGGTGGAGTCGCCTTCGCCCTTGAGGTTTTTGGCAGCGTTAATGCCGCCTTGGGCACAGACCGAGTGCGAGCGTTTGACCGGGACAATAGAAAACAAATCTACTTGGCCGCCCATCTCCGCGATTTTTATGACGGCTGAAAGACCCGCCAGGCCTCCGCCGATAACTATGATTTTCGGATTTGATGCCATGTGTTCCAATCTGCCGGCGCATGCGTCCGGGAGGTAAGACGACTAACGTATGACGAACGATTCCATTCCTGCCCCGGCCGGTTCCATCGGCTGCAGCGGAGTGTTTAAGAACGAATACATAGTGATGGCTCCCACCAAAACGAACAACACCCCAATTGCAATGCAGACATATCCAAACTTCTTGCGGGCGGAGTCACCCGGCGTGATGCCCCACTTCGCCGCAAATAGCCACAATCCGTAAGCGAAATGCCAGGAAGCGCAAAGAATTCCCACCGCATAAAACGCGACTGCCCACGGGTTCTGAAATTCGGCTTGCACTTTGCCAAAAGCCGCAGCCGGATAACTGAGCAGGTGCACTCCGGTGAAGCGCAAATGCCAGGTGTGCCAGACCATGTAGAAAAAAGCGATGGTGCCGGTCCAGCGTTGCGCAGCATACATCCAGTTTCCGGTCCAGGGATACTCGCTAAGATTGCTGTCGCCCCGATACCAAATATAAAAACCGTAGAGGGCGTGATAGAGAATGGGCAGCCAGATACCAAACAGCTCAAGACCTACTACGAAAGGGAAGCTGCTGAGCAGTTCAACTTGTTTTGTGTAAGCGGCTGGGCCTCGAGTAGCAAATGCGTTGGAAATGAAATGTTCGACGAGGAAAGCGCCGATGGGAACGATACCGCTAAGCGAGTGCAGACGACGCAGCCAAAACGAATATCCCTGGCCCGCACGGAGCGGAGCCACGCCACCTTTGACCGGCATCGGAGCTGCAGGACTGGCACTTGCCGCCACAGAGTGCTCCTTATAAGTTCAAGTATGAAAGCGGAACCTTTTATTATGTTGTGGCAAGAGAAGGGAAGTCAAGGAACCATGAAGACGATTGGAATGATCGGCGGCATCGGGCCAGAGTCAACGATTGAATATTATCGACTTGATCATTGCGTCGCACCTCGAGCGGATAACGGATGGGAGTTATCCACTGATGATCATCAACAGCATCGATCTGCAAAAGCTGCGGAAGATGGCCGAGGAGAACGAGCGAGCCGAGATGACCGAATATCTAGTCAGCGAAATACAGAAACTTGCGCGAGCGGGGTCAGAATTCGGATTTCTCGCTGCCAACACGCCGCACATGGTGTTTGATGAAATTCGCATTCAGTCGCCGATTCCGCTGATCAGTATTGTGGAGGCAACTTGCCGGGCCGCCAAGGCCATGGGTTTGGAAAAGCTGGGCTTGTTCGGCACGCGTATGACGATGCAAGGACGATTCTACCCGGAGGTTTTTTCCAGGAAAGGGATTATGCTTGCCGTTCCCGATGAGCATGATCAAGCGTACATTCATCGTGTGTACTTCAATGAGTTGGTTAAGGGCACGGTGCTGCCGGAAACGCGGCAGCGGTTGCTAAAAATTGTGGACCGATTGAAGGAGCGCGAAGACATCCAAGGGCTCATTCTAGGCGGCACGGAACTGTCTTTAATTTTGCGTGATGAGACCGTTTGCGATATTCCAGCTCTGGATACGACGAAGATTCACGCCAAGGCAATCGTGGCGGAGGCGTTGGCAGAATGAGTATTCAAGGAGTTTTGGGATCTGGCAGTGAACGGCAGGGGAACCCAACATGAAATATCGAATTGCTGCTTGGGCATTTGTAGGTTTTGCGGTCGCTGGATGCTGGGGGCTTTTTGCTTTCGCCAACGCGCCTGCGGTAATGATGTCGCGAGACCCAGTCTTGACTCTCGTAGAATTCACTTGCCCGGTTGTGTTTGCCAGCTTCTATTTTCATTTCGGCGTTTCTTTGTATGCGTCTCTTGTTGCCAATGCCGCTACCTATGCGTTGCTTGGTCTGATCGTGGAGACACTGCGACGACGGTTGAGACTCGCGCAATAAAATTCAAACCCGCTCTTTCATCGCTTGATACCACACCAGAAACTGACGGAACGCCGAGCCCCGATGGCTGTACTCAGCCTTTTCTTCTGGGACCAATTCGGCGAAGGCTTTCTGTATTTGCGGGAAATAAAACAGCGGATCGTAGCCGAAGCCGTTGGTTCCACGCGCGTGATTCAAGATCGTGCCCCTTGCCTCTCCGCGAAACATTTCTAACGTTTGTCCGTCGCGGGCAGCAGCGATCACGCATACGAAGCGGGCGCTGCGCTTGTCAGCGGGAACCTCTTTCAATTCACGCAACAGGCGCGCGTTGTTAGCTTCGTCGTCGGTGTTGTTATTGATTAAGTGAGGAGCGTCCGCGGCGTAGCGCGCGGAATGGACTCCGGGTGCGCCCTTGAGAGCGTCTACTTCCAAACCGGAATCATCTGCCAGAACAATCTCACCGGGAACCGCGCGGCTGTAAACCTCAGCTTTCTTACGCGCGTTTTCCTCGAACGTCATTCCGTCTTCGACCACCGCAGGTATCGAGGCGAAATTTGGAACGGGGGCGACTTCGACACCCATAGGCAAGGCGGCGCCGGCAAAGTCGCGCAACTTTCCGGGATTCGAAGTCGCAATGAGAATCCGATTCATTGAGCTGATTGGGTCCGCACGCCTAACAAAATCATATCTACAGCAACCGAATGTTTAGCAAAATTCTACGTAGCATGAGCAACGTCGCATGGATAGCGTTCTCTTGTGGGATTGAAAAAGAAATTATATGCCCGGCAACCAGGCTTGCCGCCTGCGTCGAATGATGAAAAAGCCCGCCAGAAATAACGCGGTGAGACCTGAAATAATTCCACCGAGGATTCTGTCCCATGTTCGCTTGAACGTCACCGTTACGCGGCTCTCGCCTGCTTGAGCGGGAATCAACATCTGTCCGGTGACGTCCCGAGTAGAGGTCGAGACCGTCTGTCCGTTGACTTCGGCGTGCCAAGCGGGATAGTTGAACAACCGCAACGCTAGTTTACCCGGACGTTCAAGTTGGACGGTGAAGATCTTGGATTCGGCGTTCCATTGCCGGATGCGAAGTGATTGGATTTCATTCTGAGTTGCGCCATCGTTCAAAGCCACGCGTGGGGCGTCATGTTTAACTTCGTATGCGTCGGCTCCGGCTGGCACGTACTCGTCGGTACCTTCGTATCCCGCACCGGTCCGCTGCTGTTCGAGCATCCCGACAAAATCCTCCGCCGTTTCCCACCACGGAGGTTGAACGCGATGCCACACGAACGCCAGCACCGCCAACATCGTGAGACAAATCAATAAGCGTGAAATCCACCGCCGCGAAGCCATGGTCACCAGCATCGCGAAGGTTACATTCAGGCACAACAGCCAACGCCAGGGAAGTTGCACGTAGCGCAACTCGGGCAGATGCATCCATAGGAAAAAGGTGAACGAAAAGTTGAGCAACACGGCAAATAAAGCCCAGCCGACGACCGCATACCAAAGCTGAGGCCGTTTCCGTCTCCATTGGCGAGAAAAGAATGTCGCGATTGCGAGCACGATCATTTCCGCGGATGCGACCAGTGACACCAGCAAGTTGAAACGATTGTGATCGGCATCGTTAATCTTCGCGAACAGGAAGTTATCCTGTGGACGCACGCCTGGAGACAGAACCTCGGAAATATTCACCCAGCGACCTTCATACGCTGCCGGTAGCAGGAAAAATGCTGCGAGCGCTGCGCCCAGAAAACCAGCGAGCGCACCATAAAGCAGAACGCGCAGCGATCGCTTGAGAACCGCCAGGATTACGATCAGCAGGGCTAGAGAATAGTTGACCATTACGGCGGCGGGAATATTCGTCAGCCACGCAGCGGTAACTATCAGGCCCAATGGAATGATTGCCCGTTCTTCCTCTTCGCCACAGCGCAGCGCGTATAAGAGCAGCAGGGGCAGCAAAGCGCCCGCCAGCAGTTCCGCGAAAGCGCTTCGCCAATACACAATGACGATGTAATAGGGATTAGAGGCGTACAAGGCAGCCGCAAATATCGCGTCCCGTCGATCCAGCCATTGCCTGCTGAGAAAAAACATGGAACATCCGGAAAGCGTCAGCGCCAACCAGATGTAAACGCCGGGCACTGCCTTCCATGGCAAGAGCGCGCCCAGTGCGGCTCCCACGGTCCATGAGGCTGGCGGATAAAAAATAAATCGGGCCTCACCGTATCCGTACTGAGCCAACGCAGCCCAACGCGGATAGACGATGCCTTGTCGCCATTGCCCCAAAACTTCCATCCACGAGTTCACATGAAACTCGAAATCGTGTCCCGAGGGATTTCCCAGAAAAAGGAATGGAAAAACTACCAGGAAGGAAGTTGCCATTACGATCAGCAGAGGCGAAGGAAAGATGGGAGCGTTGCGCACACTTGCCCTTCGCTCCGTGAAAGACGAGTTCAGCGCGGGATGGCCGTCGGCATCTTGCATGTCTCCGCATGAAGATTGTGGCTTAAAGCCTGGCAAATGAGCAATGCGGAGTTTTCAGCAGTGAATGGCAATGACGAATACGTCGGCGGAATGTTAAGCCTCTTGGATTTTCACCGGAAATTAACCTGACTGACACCATGGCGAAACAAGCGACCGCTAAATTGCATTTAATCAAGGTGGAATTAAACCCGCCGCTGGGAGGCCCGCACGAGAGACGGCGTGCGGGTCTCTCAGTCTGGTGTGAGATTAGGACGACGCGACTTCTTCGGAGCTGCGCTGTTGGCGAAGTTTCTGCAGAAATTCTTCCTGGTTGAGAGACTCGTGGCCGCGCAGCAATTCCAGAAGTGAATCTTCCAATTCTTCGGCAAGAAGCAGTTCGGTTTGATTATAGTCGTCGGCGACAGCCAGAGTGCGAGGCGTGATCAGCAACGCTGGGTAGGTTCCGGGACGACTGGTGAGAAATCCGATGAACCGCGCCACCTGCGCCCGTTCGTCGGTAGTGCGAGCCGCGAATTCTATGCCCATACCAAATCCCGGGTGCATAACGCGAACCAGACCTTCCGCCTGTACTTCCATATCTTCAGCTTTCAGACAAAGCATGATTACTGAGCGTTCAGGAAACGGCGACTCGGTTTCGACATAACATCCGCCCAGACTGAGATCCGTCAAAATGCAGTGCGATACCGGTTCCGGATCGGGCGGCGGAGTTTCGGGTGAATTCGCCAACACCCACGTTCTTAGAGTGTCGCGTAGGTGCTCAGGGAGATCGAGGAAGCGCACGCCGGCTTGCCCGTTCGGGCTGGCCCAGGCAATTTCACCGCTGACGTGAATTTCGGCATTGCTATCAGGAAGATTGAATTGTCCGCTGATGCTGGCGCCGGAGCACAGCGCCTGGACTGCCAGAACATCCATGCCATCTTCGCTGAGGTCCAGCAGGATGCCTTCCATTGGCGGGGCATTTTGTATCTGAAGCTGTATTGGAACCTGTACAGGCACGCGGAAAGAGCGACGGCGTTCACGCCTAATCAGGGCGGTAGCAGCGCGCAGGCTGGCATCGGCTTGCTCGCCTGAAATTGGTTTGTAGAGAATGAAATGTGCGCCAGCGCCAAGAACGCTGCGAACTTTGGTCTTGTCACTCAAGAGGGCTACGCTTACGGGCGTAACGCCCGGAGCCGCCGGACCTGCACTTTGCAGGACCAATGAAGCTCGGTGGGGATCGTCGAAATCAACGATCACCGCGTCGAACTTGTCTTCCGTCAGCCTGCAGGAGGCCTCGGGATATCCGCAGACGGCGACATCAACCCCGCAGCGATTGAGCAGCGGCGTTAACACTTCTGTTGCTTCTTCGTCCTTGGACACTAAAAGTGCATGGAACGTCATAGAGCAATTATCTGAGCTGCAAGTAGGTGCTCACGGTCTAGGGCCAGCGCGGCGCCACGCCGCGTGCCGGCTTGGCAGGGGCAGCGCCAGCGGATGCGCCTGCAGCAGCGGATGCGGCCTTCGCGGGCATGCTGGGCTGCTCGTCGACTTCGGACAAAACTGCCGCGTCGTCATCGTCGATTTCAGCCAGCAAAGGCGCTACCTCCCGCAGCTTTTCAGCCGCCTGCTGGAGCATTTCGATCTGCTTGGCTAATTGCGCATAGCGGGCCTGCTTAATCCGCAGGACCTCATGAATGTCCTTCATACAACCCCCTGTTGCGAATCTAAGGACGCGGGCAGCGATCGTCAATCGTAATACCCAAGGGGAAGATTACTGGGGTAACCGCGCATGAGGAGTTGTTGGGTGCGTCCCAGTCCTGAAAATGTAGGAAAGCAGAAGGCCACTTCGTGCCATGCGTTGGCACCAACGTGGAATTTACATTAACGACCCCGGAACATACTCTGCGGATGAGCAGTTCTGGGGGAGAGCTGTTCGGGCGTCTTATGACTCGCAAGAGCCACGAGACGCTTTTTATTTTTGGAGGACTTCCATGCCACTCTCGAACCTATGACATCGCCCTACCCCCTATGTGGTGCATCCAGTTTGCCATTGCGGTTTTTGCATCTTGAGGTATTATTACGGTCCGCAGCTTAAGGCTTGCAACGCTTTGAGTTCTGTGGATGTGGGTCCGCTATCGAGGGGGCAGCGGCCTTTAAACGATCAATTCAGGAGAAACTAATGCTACCGCGCCCCCGGTGTCTTTTGAGAGTTCTGCACATCTGCGTTTCTCTGCTTGTTTTATTTTGCGCCTTTGCTCCAGGCCCAGGAAGCACTCGATCAACCAGGCATGGTATTGCCTCGCATCGTCCAGCCAGTGGACGAAACCAAGCTCACCGTGTTGAAGGGGAACACTCATCTGCTGGCTCGTTCGCAATTTGATCAAGGTGTTGCACCCGCTGACTTGCCGATGGATCGCATGCTGCTGGTGCTCAAGCGCAGCCCGGAGCAGGAGAGCGCGTTGCGGAAGCTGCTCGACGATCAGCAGGACAAGGCCTCGCCTAACTATCACAAGTGGATGACGCCGAAACAATTTGGAAAGCAATTCGGTCCAGCCGACTGGGACATGCAGATTGTAACGGTATGGTTGCAATCGCATGGATTCCGTATCGGCCAGGTTGCCAAAGGCCGGAACATTATCGAGTTCTCAGGCACTGCGGGCCAGGTGCAGGAGGCGCTGCACACTTCAATTCACAAGTACCTGGTCAACGGGAAAGAACACTGGGCGAATGCAAGTGACCCGCAGATTCCCACCGCTTTGACGCCTGTCGTGGCGGGTGTGCACACCTTGCACAACTTCCTGAAACAGCCACAGATTCATTTCTCGGAAGAGAAGGTCGCCGCCAAGTACGTTCCAGGGAAACAACCCTTAGTCACTTTTTCAGATGGAAAACATGCACTGGGGGCGACAGATTACGCCACCATCTATAACATTAATCCGCTCTACAACGCTGGAGTCAACGGACAGGGAACCACTATCGCGGTAGTTGCGCGTAGCGACCTTTTTCAAGGCGGCCAGGACGTATACAATTTTTGCAATGTTTTCGCGGTGAGCTGTAGTTTTCTTAACACAATCCTTAATGGTCCGGACCCGGGTGATCTCGGCGGAGGCGAGGAAGCCGAGGCCACGCTGGATGCCACTTGGTCGCAAGCAATCGCGCCCGGTGCATTCGTCGACTTCGTGGTATCGGCGACCACCAACACCACAGATGGCGTGGACCTGTCCGAGGAATACATCGTCGACAACGACCTTGCCAACGTCATGACCGAGAGCTTCGGTGGATGCGAGGCGGCTCTCGATGGCAATAGCGCGCAAGTTCAGGCTATTGAAAGTCTGGCGGAGCAGGCAGCCGCCCAGGGTATCACCTATATGGTTTCAGCAGGCGATGAGGGTGCTGAGGGCTGCGATAACTTCGAAACCGAAACTGTTGCGACGGGTCCAATTTCAGTAAATGTGTTGGCTTCCACTCCGTACACCGTCGCCGTCGGCGGCACGATCTTCAACGAAGACGGGCAGGACAGCAAGTATTGGAGCGCGAGCAACGGATTCATCTCCGAGTCGGCTCTTTCGTACATCCCCGAGAATGTCTGGAATGAGAGTTGCACCGCTTCCAATTGTCCTTCTGGTTTCCAACCTAACATTCTTGCCGGCGGCGGCGGAGCCAGCATCTTCTTTCCCAAACCGTCGTGGCAATCGGGCGTTGCTGGAATCCCAGGCGATGGCGCCAGGGATCTCCCGGACGTTTCTTTGACAGCGGCTTCGCACGATCCCTATCTAATCTGCTACGAAGGTTCTTGCGTGCCTAACTCGCAGAACCAAATTTATCTGTATTTCGCTGCAGGCACTTCTGCTTCCTCGCCGTCGTTCGCCGGGATCATGGCGCTGGTGAATCAGAAGATGAATTCCCGGCAGGGGCAAGCAAACTACGTTCTCTACAAGCTGGCCGCGGCAGAAAATCTTGCGCAGTGCAATGCGTCTAACACTTCCACGCCACCAGCCAGCACTTGCGTCTTCAATGACGCGACCGTTGGCAATAACGCTGTCCCCGGAGAAGTTGGCTACGGCACTTCGGGTGCGGCGTATCAGAGCGGCGTTGGCTATGATTTGGCTAGCGGGCTTGGCTCGGTCAACGTCGCCAACCTGGTCAACGATTGGAACACGGTTACTTTCAAGCCCACCACCGCCACCCTTACTCTCAACCCGACGACGCTTACGCACGGTCAGTTAGTTAATGTCAACATCACGGTCGCGCCGCAAAATGGTAGTGGAACGCCTACTGGCGACGTTTCGTTAACTGCCAACGTACTTCCCCCCACGCCACCAAATGTCGCCCTCTCTTCCTATACTCTGAGTGGGGGAACACTCATGGCTTCCACCACGGCCCTACCCGGCGGTACCTACACGTTAAGCGCTCACTACGCAGGCGATGCCACCTACGCACCGAGCGATTCCACTCCCTTCGGTCCGATCACCGTCAACTCAGAAGCAAGCACGACCGCGCTGTCTGTGTTTGGCTACCCCAACCAGAATGGCGTTTTTCCTCCATTCACCGGCGGACCATACGGAACCTTTGTTTATTTGCGGGCTGATGTCTCTTCGAGTGCGTCCAAATGCCCGCCGGACTGCGGAGCGGCGACCGGCAACGTCGAATTCATGGACAATGGTGTCGCCATCGGGGCGGCCAGTACGGCAGCCCATACTACGAGCTCAACAGCCAAGGGAACACAGCGACGCCCAACGGATTCTTCGCGTTTGGCGCCGGCAATCATTCAGTGATTGCCAGCTATCTTGGGGACAATAGTTACCAGGCAAGCCAGTCTTCGCCACCGTACACGTTCGCCATCACTCAAGCTGCTACCACGACCACAGTGACAGCTCAAGGAAACTTTCTTAATGCAACGATCAGCACCAACAGTGGAGGCACTCCGCCCAACGGAACAGTTACATTCTATGTAGACGGCGCGCAGGCCGGCGCTCCTGTTCCGGTCTCCGGCCAAATTCCCGCGATTATCAATCCTCAAACCGATGTAGTGACTACCGGTGCATCCGCAACGGCGGGTTTGAATGTTTCCCGTCCACCCAGCAAGTCTTTCAAGGCAGTCTATAGCGGCGATACGAATTACATCACGTCGACTTCGTCTTCGGTGGCCGATTTCACCCTCTCCGCTGGCACAAACACAGTCACTGTCTCCGCCGGTTCATCGGTTGATTTAGTGTTAACCGTCACGCCGGTGGACGGATTGCCAGCTGCGGTCCAATTCGGCAACTCCTCGTGCGCCGGACTGCCGTCAGAGGCCACTTGCAGCTTTACACCAGGTTCGGTCACAGGAAGCGGCACCGTGACGCTTATGATCACTACGAAGGCGGCCACCGCCGCGATGTTAGGACCCCGGAGATTGAAACCCGAAAATCATCAGAACGCCTGGTTGATCGCCACTAGCGGACTAACTTTTGCTGGAGTGGTCTTACTCGGAGTTCCACCCAACCGCCGTCGCGGGGGCGCATTGCTATCGTTGATTATTCTGGCATTGCTGAGCCTCTCCGCTTGCGGCGGTGGGGGCGGCAGTAGCAAAACGCCGCCTCCGGACCCGGGCACTCCAGCAGGTACTTATCAGATGGTGGTAACGGCAGCCAGCGGAGCGCTCCAGCACTCAGTGAATTTCATCCTAACCGTGCAGTAAGAGGAGCGATGCAAGCTTGCAGGACAAGCAGACCAAGCAGTCTGGGATTTACTTTGCGGAGATGACGAAGTTTAGAACTGCGATTCCGTTTCCGCTCACGCTGGCTTGTTTTTCCCAGGTCCGTGGGTCAGAAAAAACCGGGCGTTCAACTTTCTTTTCGGTAAGAACATCAAAGGTCGCTTGTCGTCCCAAAACCTGCCAACCTTCGTGCCAGGCGACGACTGTATATTCTCCCGGCGGAACATTGGTTAGCTGGAAAGCGCCATTTTCATCGGTGACGGCATAGTACGGATGCGGCGCCACGAACATCTCAGCATTCATCCAGACGTGTCCGCCATTGCATTTCAAGTTAACCAATCCCGGAGTATTCATGTCGCGAGAAACGGTCTGATTCTGGAAGGGGAATGGCAAGTTGTAACTGGCAGCGCCATCCATGTGGATGGTGTGAAGCGTGGCGTCCGAACTCTTCATGTCGAGAGCGGCTTTTTCAGGAACTAATAAAATATGTGGTTCGTAGCGGCATAAATGCTGATCTAAGGAGCGTCGTCCCGGCGGTAAATCAAATGCTTTCCCACTGGAAATGTTCTTGATGTAAACCACGGTATTGGCGACGCCGCCCTGGGGGCCAATGACGAGGCGCTCCAAGTCACGGGTCTTGTGCGAGTCAGGGTCGCAAATTTGCGGATCTTTAGTTATAGGGAAGCCGACTGGATGGGGCTCCGGTCCGGACCACTTGACGGTTCCTTTGATTGTTCCACCATTGGCAACCGACACCACTTGGTATTCGCTGCTTTGGCCTGCGGCTTTATTGGCCCCGGTCAACAGCGTTATGGCGAAAAGCGCGACTGCAACTGTTCGTAACATACCCCACCCACTTTAACCAGATGGTATTGCGGCACTTTAGGGCGAGCAAGTAACGAAGGTAATCCCGTGCGTTTAAAAATGGTACGCCCGTGAATCTAGAAAAGCCGACAAATCTTTGAGGAGAAGGAAAGGCTTCCAACCGGACGCTTCTAATCCGCGTGGCTGCTGGCGGGCGAAACTTGTCCGGGCAATTGGCTTTTCTTGCGGCTTGAACGCAGACGCAGCCGGTCCATATAGAGATAGACGACAGGCGTGGTGAACAAGGTCAACGCCTGACTTACAATCAATCCGCCAACGATAGTGAGACCAAGCGGCCGGCGAAGTTCTGAACCCGTTCCCGTACCGAGAGCCAGCGGCAAGCCACCGAGCAACGCGGCCATCGTCGTCATCATGATTGGACGGAAACGCAGCACGCAGGCTTCGTAAATTGCGTCGACCGGCGATTTGCCTTCTTTGCGTTCCGCTTCGAGAGCGAAGTCGATCATCATGATCGCGTTTTTCTTGACCAGGCCGATCAGCAGAATAATTCCTATGAGTCCGATAACATTGAGTTCATTGTGAGTGATTTGGAGCGCTAGCAACGCCCCGACACCGGCCGACGGAATCGTAGAAAGAATGGTTACCGGATGAATGTAGCTCTCGTAGAGAATTCCGAGAACGATGTAAACCGCCAGCAGTGCGGTGATAATTAAGACCAACTGGTTCGCCGCCGAATCCTTGAACGCTGCCGCGGTTCCCTGAAAGCTGGCGTGAATAGTCGCAGGAAAATCGATCGAGCGTTCAGCTTTTTCAATGGCGGTCGTTGCCTGGCCGAGAGATATGCCGGGAGCAAGGTTGAAAGAAATCGTCACCGCCGGCCATTGACCTTGATGGTTGACCCCGAGTGAGGTGTTAGCGGGTCCGAAGTGCGCGAACGACGAGAGTGGAACCATGTTGCCATTGGAAGAGTGAACGTAGACGCTCTCCAGGGTGTCGGGGCTCTGCTGAAACTTAGGATCCACTTCCATGACTACGTGATACTGATTCAGCGGTTCGTAGATAGTCGAAACAAACCGCTGTCCAAAAGCGTCGTAGAGCACGCTGTCGATATCTGCCGCGGCTACGCCCAGCCGCGAAGCCGTATCACGGTCGATGATCACATTGGCGGCCAAACCTTTGTCCTGCTGGTCGGTGTTTACCTGTTGCAGTTGCGGCAGGGCGCGCATTTTTTGCAGCAACTGCGGCGCCCAGGTATTGAGCTGATTCAGATCCTCTCCCTGCAGCGTGTACTGATACTGTGCCTGGCTCAGACGGCCGCCAATCTGCAGGTCCTGCTGCCCGTACATGAAAAGCGTAGCGCCCGGAACCTCAGCGAATTTTTTGCTTAATTCAATAATCACCTGATCCGCAGTCAGCTTCCGCTCACCCTGAGGCTTTAGCGTAATAAACATGCGTCCCTGGTTCATCGCGGTGGTGCCGCCGCAGAAACCGATCATGGTGGATACATTCGGATCGTGCATCCCGATGTCGACATAGCGGCGCATTTTGCGGCTCATCGCGTCAAAGGAAATATCCTGCGCCGCCTGCACCGACCCCTGAATCCGGCCGGTATCCTGCTGGGGAAAAAAACCCTTGGGAGCCTGCTGAAAGAGATAGACGCTGAAGCAGGCGGTAGCGATGGTAATCATCAATACGGCAAACTGGTGGCGCAGAACCCAACTTAGGCTCGTGCTGTAGATCCTCAGGATACCGTCAAATATCTTTTCGCTGAATCGATACGCTCGCCCGTGTTTTTCCTCACCCAGCGGCTTCAGTAACTGCGCGCACATGGTGGGCGTGGTGGTAAGCGAGACCGCCAGGGAAACGGCAATTGCGACGCTCAGCGTAACCGCGAATTCGCGGAATAGGCGACCGATGATTCCACCCATCATCAGAATGGGGATGAAGACCGCGATGAGGGATGTGCTCATTGAGAGCACGGTGAATCCGATCTCGCGGGCGCCACGAAACGCAGCTTCGACTGGCTGCATCCCTTGCTCTAGAAAGCGGGTAATGTTTTCCAGCACGACAATCGCGTCATCCACCACGAAGCCAGTGGAGATCGCCAACGCCATCATCGAAAGATTGTCGAGGCTGTATCCCAGCAGATACATGACGCCGAAGGTGCCAATCAGCGACAGCGGTACAGCGATGCTGGGAATAATGGTGGCGCGCACCGTCCGCAGAAAAACGAATACCACCAGGATCACGAGAGTTACAGAAATCAGAAGTGTGATTTCAATGTCGTGCAAAGACGCACGCACCGTGGTGGTACGATCCGAGACCAATTCCAGCTTGATGGCAGGAGAAATTGAAGCCCGGAGTTGCGGCAGCAGGGCAAGCACATTGTCGACGGTCTGAATGATATTCGCGCCAGGCTGGCGGAAAATCACGAGAATCACAGCGCGTTTGCCATTCGCCAGACCGTAGATATGAGCATCCTCGACCGAATCCTGTACCGTGCCCACATCTCCGAGACGCACAGGAGCTCCGGTCGTCTTGTTATAAGCAACGATCAGAGGGCGATAGTCATCTGCATGCGTGATTTGATCGTTATCATTAATGGTCCAGTCGTTGACTCCATTGGCCACGTGACCCTTGGGGCTGTTTGCGTTCGCCGCCCCTAAAGCTGTGCGGACGGCGTCTAGGCCCACCCCTGTGTTATTGAGCAGATTCGGATCCAACTCCGCTCGCACCGCCGGATTCGCCCCGCCGGCAACGTACACTTGCCCCACGCCACTTACCTGCGCCAGCTTCTGCGACAAGATTGAGTTTGCCTGATCGTAGATGTTCGGAAGCGTGACGCTGTCGGAGGTCATCGACATAATCAAAATCGGCGCCTCCGCCGGATTTACTTTGCGATACCAGGGATTGCCCGGCAAATACGACGGCAACTGGCTGCGCGCCGCATTAATGGCTGCCTGCACGTCGCGCGCAGCGGCATCGATATTGCGGTTGAGATCGAACTGCAGAACGATGCCAGTCGCGCCCAACTGGCTGATCGAGGTCATTTGATTGATGCCGGCAATTCGGCCAAATTGCCGTTCCAACGGAGTCGCGACCGCAGACGCCATGGTTTCCGGACTGGCTCCGGGCAGACTTGCCGAGACTTGGATTACCGGAAATTCCACCTCCGGAAGTGGGGATACCGGCAGTCTGGTGAAAGCGAGCGCCCCTGACATTAATAGTGCCAACGTCAGCAGCGATGTTCCAATCGGCCGTTTAATAAAGGGAGCGGAGATGTTCATGAGTTAATCTCCGGTCGCCGGTTCTTCCACGGGATGTATAACCGAGAAGCGTTCAAACCGCTTGGCGAGCCGGTCAAACCACAAATAAACCACCGGAGTGGTGTAAAGAGTGAGCGCCTGGCTCACTAACAAACCGCCGACGATGGTGATTCCCAGCGGATGCCGCAACTCCGAACCTGTGCCCGAGCCAAGAGCCAATGGCAGGCCGCCCAGCAGCGCCGCCATTGTGGTCATCATGATCGGACGAAAACGGAGGAGGCATGCCTGGAAAATGGCTTCCTCGGGCGGCTTGTGTTCCACGCGCTCAGCCTCGAGCGCGAAGTCGATCATCATGATCGCGTTCTTTTTCACGATTCCAATCAGCAGAATGATTCCAATCAACCCTACGACGCCGAGGTCGTGCCCGGTCAGAAGTAACGCGAGGATGGCGCCAACTCCAGCGGAAGGCAGCGTAGACAGAATCGTGATGGGGTGAATGTAACTCTCGTAAAGCACTCCGAGCACGATGTACACGGTGACGATGGCGGCCACGATGAGCCACGGCTCGGTGGAAAGTGAATTCTGAAATGCGGCTGCGGTTCCCTGAAAGGCGGTATGAACGCTCTGCGGTATCCCGATTTCCGCTTCGGCTTTTTGAATGGCCTTGGTGGCGTCGCCCAGGGACATCCCCGGCGCCAGATTAAACGACAGCGTCACTACCGGAAACTGGCCCTGATGATTGACCGCCAGCGGAGTATTCGACGTGTGAATTTGCGTAAAAGCAGAAAGCGGTACTTGAGTTCCGCTGTTCGATTTCACGTACAGATCTTTGAAGGAGCCCGGGTTCTGCTGGAATTGCGGATCGACTTCGAGAATGACGTGGTACTGGTTGAGCTGCGTAAAGATGGTCGAAACCTGGCGCTGCCCGAACGCGTCGTAGAGGGTGTTGTCAATTTGCTGCGGCAGAATGCCGAGCCGCGACGCGGTGTCACGATCGATGGTCACATCGGCCTGAAGTCCTCCAGCCTGTTGATCGCTGGCCACATCGCGCAGTTGAGGCAAGGTGCGCAGTTTGTCCACCAACTGCGACGACAACCGCGCCAACTCGCGAGCGTCCGCATCCTCCATCGTGTACTGAAACTGTGTACGGCTCACGCGGTCTTCTACCGTGAGGTCTTGCACTGGCTGCATGAACAGTGTGATTCCTTCGACCTGCGCGACTTGCGGTTGCAGCCTGCGAATAATGTCGGTCGCAGATGCGGTGCGCTCGTCTCTAGGCTTGAGATTGATCTGAATGCGTCCGCTGTTGGGCGTAAGGTTGGTGCCGTCCACCCCGATGAAGGAAGACAAACTCTCCACGTCCGGGTCCTTGAGAATAACCTTGCTCAGAGCCTGTTGCCGCTCGGACAGGGCCTTGAATGAAATGTTCTGCGGAGCGTCGGCGATTCCGAGAATCAAACCCGTGTCCTGCACCGGGAAAAATCCTTTGGGGACGACCACGTATAGAAACAGCGTGAGCACAAGCGTTCCCAAAGTGACGAGCAATGTGATGGTCTGATGGCGCAGCACCACTTTCAAAGTGCGGCCGTAGAATGCAATTACGCGATTGTAAAAATCTTCGGAGAGGTTGTAGAAGCGGCCGCGTTTCGCAGGATCTTTGTGCTTGAGCAACTTGGCACACATCATCGGAGTCAAGCTCAGCGAAACTGCAGCCGAAACCAGAATTGTCACGGCCAATGTGACGGCGAATTCACGGAACAGTCGGCCGACAATGTCGCCCATGAACAAAAGGGGAATCAGCACCGCGATCAGCGAGACGGTTAAAGAAACAATCGTGAATCCGATTTGCCCGGCGCCTTTCAGCGCTGCATCGAGCGGAGAATCGCCCTCTTCCAAATAGCGATCGATGTTCTCAATCATGACAATGGCGTCGTCCACGACGAAGCCGGTGGAAATGGTCAGAGCCATGAGCGTGAGATTGTTAAGGCTGTAGCCGAGCAAGTACATCACGCCGAAAGTTCCGACGATGGAAAGCGGCACGGCAATGCTGGGAATTACCGTGGCGGCCAGGTTTCGCAGGAAGAGGAATATCACCATCACCACCAGAGCAATGGTGAGCATCAACTCAAATTGCACATCCTTAACCGAAGCTCTGATGGTGGCCGTGCGGTCAGTCAAAATAGCAACGTTTACTGCGGCGGGCAATCCGGCCTGGAGTTGGGGCAACAGCTTTTTAATTCGGTCCACAACGCCAATAATGTTGGCGCCGGGTTGCCGCTGGATATTCACAATGACCGCAGGATCGAGATTCATCCACGCGGCCTGCATCACATTTTCGATTCCATCAGTTATTGTGGCTACATCCGACAAACGTACTGGAGAGCCATTTCTATATGCCACGACGATGGGGCGATATTGGTCGCCGCTCATCAATTGGTCGTTCGCGCCAATGGTGAAAGATTGGCGCGGACCGTTGAGCGTTCCCTTCGCCTGATCGACGTTCGCCGCCGCCAGCGCATTGCGCACATCTTCCAGGCTCAACCCATACGACGCCAGCGCGGTGGGATTTGCCTGGATTCGTACTGCCGGCTTCTGCCCTCCACTGATGGAAACCAGGCCGACGCCGGTGACTTGCGAAATCTTCTGCGCCATCGCCGTATCGGCAAGATCTTCAATCTGCGAAAGGGGTAGTGTCTTCGAGGTCAGCGCTAACGTGAGAATCGGCGAGTCCGCAGGATTTACCTTGCTATAAATCGGAGGGTTCGGTAGATCGGTGGGCAAATAAGTCTGGGCTGCGTTGATCGCGGCCTGCACCTGCTGCTCCGCGACGTCGATATTCTGATCGAGATTAAACTGCAGGGTGATGACCGAACTCCCAAAGGAACTGGTCGAAGTCATCTGGCTGAGTCCGGGCACCTGTCCAAACTGTCGTTCAAGCGGCGCTGTCACCGACGATGCCATCACATCGGGATCGGCGCCGGGGTAAAACGTCATCACCTGAATGGTTGGATAGTCCACCTCGGGCAGGGCCGAAACCGGCAACTGGCGATAGGCAACGATGCCCACCAGCATAATCGCCACCATTAGCAGTGCGGTGGCCACAGGCCGGATGATGAACAGGCGCGAGGGATTCATTGCGCTCCTGCGCGCGGAGCAGAACTGCCGCTGGAACTCCCGGATCCAGTGTTCCCTGCACTTTGTTGCCGGTTTGCGGGAGCGGCCGGCCGAGTTTCAATCTTGCTACCTTGTTGCAATTTGTCCTGGCCATCGGTTACGACAACATCGCTGGGAGAGATTCCACTCGCGATTACGGAAACGTTGTCCTGAGTGAAGCCAACGGTCACGTCACGCACGTCCACCGTGCTATCAGATTTCACCAGGAACACATAAGTTCCCTGCGGACCGCGTTGAATCGCCGCCGCCGGAACGGTGGTGCTGCTGTTGCGAGTTTCCAGGAGAAGGCGGGCATTCACAAATTGATTGGGCCACAGCGCGTTGTCTTTGTTGTCAAAGACAGCTTTCAGCCGACCGGTGCCGGTGGTCTGGTCGATTTGATTGTCGATAGTGAGCAGCTTGCCTGTCGCTAGTTTGGTTTGATCATCGCGGCTGAATGCGTCCACTTCGAGCGTGCCCTTCGCCATCCGCCGCGACACCGCCTGGAGATTGTCTTCCGGCAGGGTGAACAGAACAGCGATGGGCTTAAGTTGGGTGATGACGAACATCGCATTGGTGTCGTTGGCGTGAACGATGTTTCCCGGATCGACCAGCCGCAGTCCAATGCGCCCGCTGACTGGCGCCGTGATGTGGCAATAGACCAGGTTCAGTTTGGCATTGTCGATCGCGGCTTGGTCATTGCGGACAGTTCCCTCCAACTGGTCAACCGTTGCTTGCTGGGTATCGACTTGCTGCTGCGACATGGCGCCGGAACTCTGCAATAGTCCCTTAAAGCGTTCGTAGTTGAGCTTGGCATCGCGAAGCAATGCCTGATCCCTGAATTGGGTAGCTTGGGCCTGCTCCAGCGCAACCTGGTAGGGACGCGGATCAATTACGGCGAGCAGATCGCCGCTCTTGACCTCCTGGCCTTCTTTGAAATTCACCTGCATCAACTGGCCATCAACGCGGCTCTTCAGACTAACCGTATAGTAAGCTGTGACCGATCCCAAACCAGTAAGGTAGTAAGGCATATCGCGGCGCTCGGCGGTCGCAACCGATACCGGAACTACTTGAGCGACGTTTGCCCGCGCGGAGTTTGGTTTAGGATCGCCGCCTGCACAGCTCGTACCGATTACGCTCAGCAAAAGAACCGACAATATCAAGCTGTTCCCAAGCGCAGAAAATCGGCGAGTTGGTTTGACCTGCGGCAGCGAAGCCGAACTTCGCCCCCGCTGTTCGGCCTCCGGCCTACCGGAAGCGGTTGTCATTCGCGGACCTCTTTCTAAGCCAGTAAGATGAATTCCCATATTGTAATCGTGCTGGTGCCTCAACGTTTGGACGCGTGAATTCCAACTCGGTTGCGGAATATTACGCCAGGAGAGCGGCGGACCCTCGCCTTTGTTGCCGTGCAAGATTCATTTTATCGTCAAATAAAAGAAGCACTTGGAATATTTACAAAACATTACCTTCATTGACCTCCTGTTTACGTTTTGGGTCAAGCGGAAGGCGCTTTATCCCGTCTCGACTTTCTTAGGACTAGCGATTGAAGTCTCTTCTCGCGTATAGTTCCGACTCCACGCTAAATCCCCCAATGGCTGACCTCAGTTCCAAACCGGCGGTCACCATCAGGAGTCTGCAGAGCCTCGACGACCTGAAACAGGCGGAAGAAGTTGAACGCGAGGTCTGGGGACTTTCTGACCTCGACACTACGCCCATGACCTTGGCGATCGCTACGAAAGAGGCGGGAAGCATTTGGGTGGGAGCTTTCGATGGAGCAAAATTGGCGGGATTTGCCTTCGGATTTCTGGGCATGGAGCGGGGACAATTAATTGTTCACTCTCATATGCTGGCGGTTCGCGAGCCCTATCGCAATTCGCGCCTGGGCTACCGGCTTAAACTGGCACAGCGAGAGCGAGTGCTGGCTTTGCGTATCGATGACGGTAGAAACCATGACAACCGCGCCTCAGATGGTCGCGAGGCTCGGGCAAACGATCTTCTAACAAGCGGCTTGCGGATCAACGAAATGACTTGGACTTTCGATCCTTTGCAAAGCAGAAATGCGCATCTGAATTTCGCCAAGCTGGGGGTCGTGTCAGAAAGTTATAAAGTGGATTTTTATGGTCCGGAAACTTCCAGCATCCTGCATCGCAATAGCACCGACCGCCTGTGGGTCACCTGGCCCCTGACCAGCCGCCGCGTGCAGGAACGCCTTCTGGGCAAAGACAGCAGGGCTGCGATCGTGGATGCGCTTGCCACGTTGAATCCCTTAATTCGATTCAACGGTGATGGCAAGCCGGTGCGCACCGACCTTGCCGCAGCCACCGGTCGTCAACGAATTGCGATTGAGATTCCGAGCGATATCGGCGACGTGGAGCGAAAAGATCCGGCTCTAGCCCGAGATTGGCGGATGCAGACCCGCTGGGCTTTCACCGAATCGCTTAGCGCGGGTTTCTTTGTCGCGGAATTCTGTCGCACTGTACGCGGGCAACAGGGCCCCGGAGTCTATCTGCTGGAAAAAGGAAGAGTCGAAGAATACGTCCCGGAATTGCGGCGCTGAGCCGGGAATTGATTCACAGTACACCGTAGCGCACTATGAAGCATCGTCGATTGCAATCGCAGCCAATGAAAATAGCGTCGAGCTTTTCTTACGTCCTTGCTGATCTGTTCCCGCAAGGCTTCCACCGAAGGAAATTTGATTTCGTCGCGCAGTCTCTGCAAGAAAATGAATTTCGACTTCTGTTTCCGGATTCAGTTCGATGGGATGGAAGTTGAGCAAATGGGTTTCTATAGCAAACGACTCGGCGCCGAATGTTGGACGGTTCCCGACGTTGGTTACTGAGTCGAAGCATTCATCTCCCACCCGGGTTCGAGTAATGTAAACGCCATCTTTCGGCGCCAGTTCTTCATAGCGGCTCAGATTGATAGTGGGAACGGTGTACTTGGAGCCGTATCCGCGGCCGCGACCGGCAGTGGACAAAATATTGAACGGACGCGCCAGCAAATGGCGTGCCTTGCTTACCTGTCCATGGCTGAGCAGTTTGCGGATCTGCGTGCTGGAAACCGCTTCTCCTCGCAGACGCAACTCGGAATAAACTTTTACCTCGAAACCCATCTCGCGGCCGAATTCAGTCAGCATTTTGACGTCGCCAGCGGCTTTGTTGCCAAAATGAAAGTTGAAGCCTTCATGGACTTCCCGCGCTTGCAAAGCTTTTTTCAGAATCTCATGGGCAAAGGCCTGCGGCGGCATGAGAGAAAGATCACGCGTGAAAGGGAGGAGCAGAACGGCGTCCAGGCCAGTGGCTTCCAGCAGGCGCAGTTTCTCCGCAGTCGGCGTGAGCAGCTTCAGTCCGGCGTCGGGCCTCAGGATTCGCATGGGATGCGGCTCGAACGTCAGCGCCATTGACTTGAACCCCTGCTCCCGCGCCCGGGGCACGATGTTCGCCAGCACTCGCGTATGCGCGCGATGCACTCCGTCAAAGTTTCCGACACTCAGCAGCGTGGGCCCGAATCCGGCGGGCACTTCTTCGAGTTTATGAAAAACTTGCATCAGTTTAGTGTGCGCGTGGTGCGGGCGCCCTCGCCCGCAAACGGCTCAAACTACGAAAATATCCGAATATTTCGCAACTTCGCGGGCGAGGGCGCCCGCGCCACACAAATCTAAATCTCAAACTCCAGCTTCATGCCGTCGTAAGAAAGCTGCACGTTGGCCGGCAGCGATGCATTGGTGGCCTCGTGCGGCAAATCGTGGCAAATATGCGTAAAAAAAGCGCGCTTTGGTTTGAGCCGTTCCACGATGCGCAACGAATTCTCGACCGTCGAATGGGTCGGATGCGGAACGTGACGCAACGCATCCAGAAATAAAATGTCGAGATTCTGCAGTTTGGCCAACGATGACTCGGGGACGCTGCTGTGATCGGTCAAATAAGCCGCGCTGCCAAAACGGAAGCCATCAATTTCCGCCTCGCCGTGGATCACCGGAATGGGATCAAAACGCGCTCCGAACAGTTCAACCGGCCCCTGAAACGACTTGAGTTCGACCTGCGCCAGCCCTCCGAATTTGTAATCGGCGTCGAAAATGTAGCGGAACGTGTTGCGGATGAAATCCGCTGCTGCGGGCCGCGCATATAAAGGTAGCTTATTTGGTCTGTGGCGATAGCTGAGTGGACGCAAATCGTCAAGCCCGAGAATGTGATCGGCGTGGCTGTGGGTGTAAAGCACGGCGTCAAGGTTGCGAATATGCTCGCGAATGGCCTGCTCGCGAAAGTCAGGAGTGGAATCGATGAGCACGCTTTTGCCGCCGTACTCGACCAGGATGGATGGCCGGGTACGGCGGTCGTGCGGATCGCGCGAATGGCACACGGCGCAGTCGCATCCGATGGTAGGAACTCCCATCGAGGTGCCGCTGCCCAGCACCGTGAGCGTGGCCTTCATCGTTTCGCGGCAGTCGAGGCTGGAGTCTGCGGCGGACGAGCCAGTGCATTGGTCACTTCAACATACGCCATGCGGAGTTCGTAGAGAACGTTCTGCAGAAAATTCTCCTCGGTGCTGGTGAGGTTGCCTTTGGTTTTTTCGGAAAGCAAACTGAGTGTGTCTATGGTCTGACGGGCTCCGATCAGGTCAACTCGCGGCTGCCCGCCTTGCTCATGCATCAGTCCGAGCTGCATCATCGCCGACATATATAGCGAAGCCATGAAGCGTTCGAACGTGATTTCCAGGTCTTTGGTGGAATGCCCGCTAAGCTCGACTCGAGCGTCAAGATCCTTCGCAGATTTGCGGTACGCATCCGCTTGTTCTTTCTGCTCAGCAGCGGTGGGCGGGGGCGGGGCGTCGGCTTCCGTTTGAGGTGGAGCAACGTTCTGCGGAGCCTCAGGCTTTGGAGCGGCTGCTGCAGTCGAGACTTCTTGCTGCGGAACTTCCTCGCGGATATCTCCTTCGGCGGTAAACAAGCGCCGGTCTGTGACGGTAAAACTTTCCTGCTTCTTTTCTGCCATAAATTGTCCCTTCAAATGATTACGGGTTTTCTCGTTGGAATATTTCCGAAAACGGCAGAGTCGCTACCGATAATTGAGTGCTGCCCAGCTGAAGTTGCTTCCCCGGAGTTCCTATTTCTCGCCGAATATAACCGAGCGCAACCCGCCGCTCACTGCCGGCGACGGGCAGGGAAGCGCTACTGGTGATTTCACCAACGTCTCTGCCATCAGACTGAATCTTCGTGCCCACAGCCGGCAACCCGCCTTGAACATCAAACCCAGTGAACATGCGATGCACGGCGCCCCGGGAGCGAATACGCTCCACGATTTCTTGTCCGACGTAACACCCTTTGCTGAAATTCAAAGCCCGGTGCTGCTCAGTTTCTTGAGGCAGATCACGCTCGCGGATGTCCTGCCCATAGCGGGGTATCCCGGCCGCAATGCGCAGCAATTCCATCGCATTAGTGTCGACGGGTTTGGCTCCAGCTTGTATGAGCGCATCGCGAATAGCTGTTTCCTGACCGCTCGCTAACCACACTTCATAAGTTTCCACGCTCGGATTGTCACCGCGTACCACCGTCAGCGGAATATTTCGCCAGTTCGTCTCCACAAACTGCAGCGGTTCAAGTTCATGTATGTCGAACCCGGCGGTATGCAATGCCTGCGTTGCCTTAGGCCCAACAATCCCAATCGCCGTGAGTTCGCTGAGTCTGGAAACCTCCACGTCGTCCATGATGATGTAGTGATCGAACGTAGCCAGTAACTTTTCCGACTGAGCCTGATCGGTGTCGACGGCGATTGAGTCGCCGCGGTTATAAGCGTACAAGTCGCCTAGAATGCGTCCTTGAGGATTCAGCAGAAAAGCATAGACGCCGCGCCCCGGGGCAAGATCGCGAATATTATTCGTCACCATGCCGTTAAGCCAGCGCACGCGGTCGCTGCCGGTAAGTGAAATTTTCGCCCTGGAGCTCAAATCATAAACACCGCAGGCCGAGAGCAACTCCCGGAATTCATCGTGAACCTTCGTGAGGTCGGGAGTTGGAGAGGCTTCCGGAATGGTACTGGTAACCATGGGTACCCTTTAATTATACAAGGACGGAATGGAAACAGGCTTTGCAGGCACCTCGTTGATCCATTTAGATTCTTTGCTTTAGCCGCATTTACAGTTCGCCTCACGACGTTCGGCGTTCTCCCAGGTACGACCTAAAGTTTCTACTTGCACAGTCGATAGGATTAGGGA
This sequence comes from uncultured Acidobacteriota bacterium, assembly GCA_963716405.1. Classification (GTDB taxonomy): domain Bacteria; phylum Acidobacteriota; class Terriglobia; order Terriglobales; family Acidobacteriaceae; genus JABDBE01. Next base: position 167,580 of record CAVQTI010000006.1, read on the forward strand.
AGGGGAGGTAATGATGCAAACGAATCCACTCAAAAGTACGCCTGCAGAGCACAATGAAGCGGCGGCAAAAGCTGCGCCGCGACAGAGTCAAGCCCCACAGTCATCTTCGGTCCCACAGGACAAAGTAACGTTGAGCCCGCAGGCGCAAGCGCAAGTTCAAGGACAAGCGCAGAGCCAGCAGGCACTCGCAGCAGGCAAAAATCAGAATGGCGATAGCAAATAATTAGCGTCGCTGTTTTTGCAAAATCCGTTTGTCCGATGTGCCAAAGCCGAGTCCGGAAAACCTCCACCGGTTCTCCGGACTCGGCTTTGCCTAAACAATCACTTTCGTTGCAAAGCTTCTGACTAAGTTTGCACGACTGTGTTACCTTCCTGCGGTGAGCCCGAAAAGACGTATTGCCATCATTCCCGGCGACGGGATTGGTAAAGAAGTAATTCCAGAAGCCGTCAAGGTCATTGCTGCCTCCGGCGCAGAGGTTGAACTCTCGCATTTTGATTGGGGAGCCGATCGTTATCTCGCCGACGGCGTCACCGTTCCGCCAGGTGGATTCGCTATGTTGGAACGCGATTTCGATGCCATCCTGGTCGGCGCTTTCGGCGATCCGCGTGTGGCCTCGAACATTCACGCTAAAGAAATCTTGCTGGGCATGCGCTTCAAAATGGATTTGTATGCCAACGTGCGCCCGGTACGATTGCTCGATGCTGCGCTATGCCCGCTCAAAGGCGTCGAGCCGAAGCACATTGACTTCGTCGTAATCCGCGAGAATACCGAGGGCGTTTACTCCGATGCGGGAGGCGTATTCAAACAGGGCACGCCCGACGAGATTGCAGTCCAGGAAGACATCAACACCCGCAAAGGTGTAGAGCGAATAATCCGCTACGCGTTTGAGTATGCGGAACGCCATCCGAAATTAGACGGCACTCCGCGCAAGCGCGTGCTCATGTGCGACAAATCGAATGCCATGACGCACGCGGGCGGACTGTGGCAGCGCGTGTTCAAAGAAGTGAGCGGCGAATACCCGCAGATAAATATTCAACACATGTACGTGGACGCGCTCTGCATGCAGATGGTGCGCGATCCGCGACAGTTCGACATTATCGTCACCAACAATATGTTCGGCGACATCATCACTGATCTTGCCGCCGGCTTGCAGGGCGGCTTGGGGATGGCTGCCAGCGGCAACATTCATCCGGGAAAAACTTCGATGTTCGAGCCGGTGCACGGTTCCGCCCCGCCGATTGCAGGGAAGAACATTGCCAATCCGTTCGGCGCGATTCTGACTGCGGCCATGATGCTTGGCCATTTAGGGCTAACAGAACCAGCAACCCGGATCGAAACCGCCGTGCTGCAGGCTGTGCAGCAGAAACGGACTACGCAGGACTTAGGCGGAGCGTTAGGCACGAGAGAGGCCGGCGATTGGGTGGCAGAAACCATCGCCAAGATGGACAAATCGAGCTAAACTTCTACATCGCACTATTCGACGGAGCCGTAATTTCAGATGCCGATATCAGAAAGCACTATTCCGGACACGAAAGACACGAAACGCAAATCTGCACGCCATGTATGGTTCTCGATATTCGGAGTGCTCGCGCTGTTGTGGACGATTGCCTGCGCTTCATTGTTCGCAGTCATGCGACAGTCGCCCGACGCATTTGCAAGAGTCATGGCCAAGGTGCCAGGACCGGTTGCGTTCCTGATCTTTCCATTTGAAACCTTGTGGACTCACGCCCGCGCCGGCCATCTGCAAGTCGGCGATCCCGCGCCCGATTTTTCACTCACGAAACTGGATAAAAGCTCACAGATAAAATTGTCCTCGCTAACCGCGCAAGGACAGCCGGTAGTTCTGGTCTTTGGAAGCTACACTTGACCGCCGTTCCGGCGGGAGGTTCCCGCCCTCAACCAACTCTCCGAACAATACCAGGGCAAAGTCGCATTCCTCGTCGTGTACATCTCCGAGGCACACCCCAGCGACGTTTGGCAGATGCAGAGCAACATTAAGGACAACGTTGTTTTTGCCAGTCCGAAAAGCGAAGAGGAACGCGCTCTCGTAGCCGGAACGTGCGTGCGAAAGTTAGGAATAAAAATTCCCGCAGTGCTGGACGAGTTCGGCAACTCGACCGAGCAGGCCTACACCGGTTGGCCGGATCGTCTTTACTTAATCGATGCCAGTGGTCGCGTCGCTTATAAAAGCAAACCCGGTCCCTTCGGCTTCAAACCCGATGACTTGAAGACTGCTTTGAGTCGAGTTGTTCGTCAATGAAGCGGAAACATCCTAAGGCCCGCATACAGTTTCCCTTGTACGAATAACTTTCATTTACTTCGGAAAAAATCTCTGAGTAACCAGAATGCGCCATCAGCACCGGTGGCTATCTCTCTGCGAATGCACGTAGCCGCATTTGGCACCGAACCTGCTCCATACAGCCCGCACGAATTTACTCAAATACGGAGGAGCAAAAATGAAGAAATTTATGATAGGAATGGCCACCGCGGCACTGGCCATGACGCTTTCGGCGATGAGCTTCGCTCAGCAAGATCAGTCGGCCCCGTCGAACTCGCAGTCAAGTTCAGCTGTCCAGAACGGGCAACAGACAAGCCCAGAACAGCAAGGCACGCAGCCGGCTTCCCAGTCCCCAGACTCGTCTACTTCCATGCAAAATAGTCAGGCAATGCAAAACGCAGTTGGCTCGACTTTCACCGGCACCGTTGTAAAGGCGGGCGGCAAGTATGTATTGCAGACCACCGATTCGAACTACCAACTGGATGACCAAGATAAAGCGAAGCAGTTCGTAGGCCAGCAGGTAAAGATTAACGGCAACCTCGACAGCAGCACCAGCATGATTCATATTTCCGACATCAGCCCGACTAGCTAAGGCGTGCCGTCAAACGACGAGGGGAGCTTGTCCGTGCGGCCGGGCTCCCTATTATTTTTTCCTGCAACAAATCCGCAAAGCGCCTTTTCATCTTGCGACTCAACAGCTGAAATCTTGTCTTTCAATCCCCGGTCCTAAGCACACAATTCAGAACTGCGGTAAACTTCTTTTTCGCAGTCATAACCTGCCTTGCACAAGCCTCTGACCAAATCGATTTGCGGTTTAATGCCACAGATTTCGTTTTCGTTCTTCAAAATTGGAGATTATCAATGCGCACTTCATTATTCGCGGCCCTAACCGCTGCACTCTGCTTAACCCTTGTAGGCGTTGACGCCAACGGCCAGAACACTTCATCCAGCACTCCTGCACTCTCGCACTTCGATCTCAATCTGGTCGATAAAACGCTCGACCCATGCCAGGATTTTTATCAATATGCGTGCAGTAAGTGGAATGCCGCAAACCCCATCCCCGCGGACCAGGTAGCTTGGGGCACCGGCAGCGGCTTGCGATACTGGAACGAAAATATTCTGCGAGAAGCGATGGAAAAAGCGGCGTCGCAGACCGGTAACCGCACGGACTATGAACAACAAATCGGCGATTATTGGGCGGCGTGTATGGATGAGCCGGGAATTGAAGCCGTCGGAACGCGGGATTTGAAAGCAGGCCTGGACCGCATTAATCAAATGCAAAACAAGTCTCAGCTTGCCGATCAAGTCGCGCATCTTCACGAAGACATTCCCGCGGCATGGGACGGCAATGACAACCAGACGGACGCTGCGCTCCTGGGCTTCGGCCAACAACAGGACTTTGACGACGCAACCAAAGTCGTCGCCAGTATTGACCAGGGCGGACTGGGCTTGCCGAACCGTGATTTCTATATAAAGGACGACGCCAAATCGAAAGAGATTCGCAGCGCATACGAAGCCCACATCAGCAAGATGTTGGCGCTGGCGGGAGAAAGCTCACAACAGGCCGACGCCGACGCGAAAACGATCATCGCCATAGAAACCGCCATGGCGCAAGCGCAAATGGATAACGTCGCACGTCGTGATCCCAAGAACCTGAATAACAAGATGAGCTTCGCAGAAGTGCAGGCGCTCACTCCTTCGTTCGACTGGAAGCACTACGTCGAGGTGGTCGCGGCTCCGCCTTCTCCGCCACACTACATTGTGTCGTCACCGGCATTCTTTCGCAGCCTTGAAACGGTAATCCAGCAACATTCGGTGGACGATTGGAAAGTCTATTTGCGCTGGCACCTGGTCCACGGCTCCGCGCCGTACTTAAGCAAAGCGTTTGTCGACGAGAATTGGAATTTTTATGCTCACACGTTGCTCGGAGCAAAACAGCAAACCCCTCGCTGGCGACGCTGCGTACGCGCGGCCGACCGTGATCTCGGCATGGCGCTCGGACAGGCGTACGTAGCCGTGGCTTTTCCGCCGGAGAACAAACAACGTACCGTCGCACTCATACACGACATTGAACACGCGCTGGATCAAGACATCACCAGCCTCGACTGGATGCAGCCAGCGACCAAGGAACAGGCAAAAATCAAGCTCCACGCCATCGAAGACAAGATCGGATATCCGGATCACTGGCGCGATTACTCTTCGGTGAAAATCAGCCGCAACAGCTATCTGGACAATGTGCATCAGGCAACAGTTTTCGAATTTCATCGCCAACTCAATAAGATTGGTAAGCCCGTCGACCGCGCTGAATGGGGAATGACCCCTCCGACCATCAACGCCTATTACAGCTCGCAGCTGAATACCATCAACTTTCCCGCTGGGATTCTGCAGCCGCCGTTTTTTGACAGCAACATGGAAGATGCGGTGAACTACGGCGCGATCGGCATGGTGATGGGGCACGAAATCACCCACGGCTTTGACGACGAAGGCCGCAAGTTCGACGCCCAGGGAAATCTGCGCGACTGGTGGACGCCAGCGGACGCAAAGGCTTACGAACAGCGCGGCGAGTGCATAGCCGACGAATACACTCAAGAAATTCCAGAGGCCGGCGTGAAGCAGAATGGCCACCTGACCCAGGGTGAGGACACGGCCGACAACGGCGGCCTGCGACTCGCTTTAATGGCACTCACCGATAAACTTCAGGCGGAAAATAAATCAGTGGATACAAAAGAGGCCGATGGCTGGACGCCGCGGCAGAAGTTTTTCTTGTCGTATGCCAACTCGTGGTGCCAGCAGTATCGCCCCGAACTGATGCGCACGATTGTGCTCACGAACCCGCACTCGATCCCCAAATACCGCGTGAATAATGTCGTCTCCAACATGCCCGAATTTCAGGAAGCTTTTTCCTGCAAGAAAGCCGCGCCCATGGTACGCGCCAATCAATGCCGGGTTTGGTGAGATCAAGGAGCGAACTAATTCCATGTTGAGATCATCGCTGCGGTCTTTCGCAAGCCAAGATCCCCCGGGGTTAAGGTCTCCTGCTCAACCGCGAAAAGGTCTGCCTCGCAGCAGGTCTCCATTCAATAAATAAGGGGAACTGTGAGTCAGTTCCCCTTATTGAACGGTCGCTACAAGTGCCCAGCTGCCCGTAACTTTATGATTGCGTTGGTTGCGGGGGGTGGATTTGAACCACCGACCTTTGGGTTATGAGCCCAACGAGCTACCAGACTGCTCCACCCCGCGTTTTGATGATAACAACCGTGCTGGATGGCGTCAATTTTTCAGCTTGGGACGCTCGCATGCGTCTACTATTTTTGTGGGGTCGATGGCGTTGCTGTCGATTTGTTCTTCTAAAATTTTTCCGTCTTTTCCTATTAAGAAATTTATGCGGCGGGCGGCTTTGTATTTATCTACGTAGACGCCGTAGGCGCGGGTGGCGTCTCCGCCCCAATCGCTCAGCAGTGGGAAGGTTACGCCGATCTGGTCGGCGAAGGCTTTGTTGGCGAAGGGGCTATCCATGCTCACACCCAGGACCTGGGTGTCGGTTGCTTCCAGTTTCTGCAAATTCTTCTGGAAGTTTTTCATTTGCTCGGTTCAACCACCGGTGAAGGCGAAGATGTAGAAGGCAAGGACAACATTTTTCTTGCCGCGATATTGGTCGAGAGTTACTTCTTTCAGATGGCTTCCGTCGAAATATTGCAGTTTGAAATCGGGAGCAACGTCGCCCACTTTCAACGCCGGCGGTGGTGCGGCTGATTTAGTGTCGGCGGCGTGCAGTGAGGTGGTGAGGCATCCTGCGAGCAGCCATGCGGCAATCGCGGCGATTGCAATTCTGCGCATCAGATTCGCTCCTTGGAAGAGTGGATTTTATTGTCTCAGCAAAAGGGGGTTAACGCCAGTGGGGCCGAGACGTTGCTTAGCAATTATTAAACAAGTACATTTCTTTCATAGATGTTGCCGCAATCACGGAGTCTACGTCATAAGCTTTCTTTCGCCCCTCCGGGGCTTGGTGCCGGCCGGTGTCCTACCCACGGCTCGCGCCGTGGGCTGCATTCTGGCGCCGCTCCGCGGCTTTCTTACTGCTGCTGCTACGGCTTGCTTCGTGACTTAGGTCTTCGGGCCGCTTTTCGGCGTGGGGCTGGTTTTGTTCTTCCCCTTTTTTGCTCTGGCTGCCCATGAGCTTGCAAACTCTCAACGAAATTTTCTTTGCCGTGGTGGAACGGAATGACCGCGTGGTGGTCATGCACCGGCGGGCCATCCAATGGATTTCGATTTCGTCGTCTGAGTTTTACCAGAGCGTGGTGGGCGTGGCGCGAGCTTTGCAGGAGTGGGGCATCCGCAAGGGCGATCGGGTTGCTATTCTCAGCGAAAATCGGCCGGAATGGACTATCGCGGATTTTGCCTGCCTGCTGCTCGGCGCCGTGGTCGTGCCCGTTTACACGACTTTGACGGGGGAACAGACGGCTTACATTCTGCAGGATTCGGGAGCGCGAATAGTTTTTGTCTCGAGTGAAAAGCAGTTGCTGAAAGTTCGCAACATTCAAAACCAAACGGTGCTGGAACGGATCGTGGTGATGGATGCGGCGGAGACCGCTCACGCGGTGCAGATGCAACGCCTGATGCATGACGGTCCGAAAGAACGCGATACGCGATTCGACTCTGCGGCGCGCGCCATTGCGCCCGATGATCTCGCCACCATTATTTATACGTCGGGAACTACGGGCACACCGAAGGGTGCCATGCTCACACATGGCAACATGGCCTCGAATATTGCTTATTCGCTAGCGGGTTTTACGGTGCGCAAGGGCGAAATCAGCATTTCGTTTCTTCCGCTGTCGCATGTGACCGCGCGCCATGTCGATCTCGCCATGCTTTCGCGTGGAGTGACGCTGGCTTACGTTTCATCTCTCGACCAGCTTCCCCAGGCCTTGCTGGAGGTTCGTCCTACGCTCTTCGTGGGGGTTCCGCGGGTTTATGAAAAGGTGCATGGACAGGTAGACGTCAAGGCAAAAGGCTTTCCTAAGAAATGGATTTACCGCTGGGCTTTGTCGGTTGGCCGGGCTCATCGAGATGAGATTTTGGCTGATCAAACGCCGCGGTCGCTGGCTTGGAGGATTTGCAACCGGCTGGTTTATTCGAAAGTGCGGGCTGGCATGGGCGGGCGCGCGGAAGTTTTTATTTCCGGCGGAGCGCCGCTTGGCCGCGAGTTGGCTGAGTGGTACGCGGATATCGGCATCCGCATTGATGAGGGTTACGGGCTGACGGAAACTTCTCCGGTCATCGCCGTCAACAGTCCGCAGGCGCATAAGCTTGGTACGGTGGGCAAGGTTTTGCCCAATGTTGAGGTTCGTATTGCGAAGGATGGCGAGATTCTGGTTCGCGGGCCGTCGGTTTTTAAAGGCTACTGGAACCGGCTCGAGGAGACGCAGGCTGCACTGGTGGATGGATGGTTCAAGACCGGTGATATTGGCAAGCTGGACAGTGATGGGTTTCTGTCGATTACCGACCGGAAAAAAGATTTGATCAAAACTTCCGGGGGAAAGTTTATTGCTCCGCAGCCGTTGGAGAATTCTCTCAAGCACAATGCATTGATTGCTGAGGCTGTGATCGTGGGCGATAAGCGCAAGTTTCCGGCGGTGTTGCTTGCGCCTTATTTTCCCGTGCTGGAGGATTGGGCGCGGGCCAATCAGGTGGGATTCTCTTCGCGGGAGGAACTGGTTGCGCACGCCAAGGTGAAAGCGCTTTACGAGGGGATTGTTGCGGATGTAAATCGCAATCTGGCGCGTTTTGAACAGTTGAAGAAAGTGATTTTGGTGGCGGAAGAATTTTCAACCGAGAATGGGGCGCTTACGGCGAGCATGAAGTTGCGGCGTCGGGTGGTGGAGGAGCGGTATCGGGAGCGGATTGATGGGATGTATGCGGAGGCGGAGGGGTGGGGGTGGGGGCGAAGGATGGGTGGGTCCGTAAATTCTAGCAATTGCAGCATCGGTCGGCCAGGGGTGGGCAATCGCATACCTGCACACTCCCCTTGTAGTTCCTATCGGCAGATTTTTGTTTCCTGACGGAATGAATATGGATGAGACCAAGTGCCAAGAAGATCAAGGCACCAAACAAACCGAAAGTTATCTCAATGATCTTCGGGATGGATTTAAGAGATGTCTTCGAAGCCCCAAATTCTTTGTGGAGCTTCTGGCTCTCATTGGCCTCGTTCTCTACACTTGCGAGACTCGCAGAACTAATAATCTCACCGAGAACGGTCTGAATAATGCTAAACGGAGCAGCGCCGATAGTACGCGACTCACTCAACTGGAGGAACGTGCTTGGTTCGGTCCCTCTAAAACAGAATTGAAATTCAGGCATCAGCCCAAGCCAGGAGAACAGGTGCCTTTCAGGGGCGAGTTCCTGGAAGCCAGAATACAATTCATCAACACAGGCAGGACCCCGGCTCTGAATGTGAGAATAGCGACAAATGGATTTGTCGCTCCGATCGACTTTGGCCCAAAAGGGGAACAGTACATCGGGGTAGGATCGGCCACGTTTAGTGATTCCGAGTATCAATTCGCAGGCAGTATTCCGCCAAGCGGAATAATTGCTAGGGACGTGAGAATGTGGCCTAAATTGCTCACTCAGCAAAACGTCCTCGACCTCCAAAGGCCTACGCATCGAGCATTTGTTCAGGGGAGGGGAACTTACTGTGATGTCCTCGACCCAAACATTACTCACTGGTTCACTTTTCGTTATTTCCTTTTGCTGCCCGGAGACCCGGCCTTTGCTGTATACCCCAGCTACAACGAGATCGGCGATGACAAAAAACCCTGTCACGGCAATTAGCACTGTGCAATAACAATGTGCGTCAAGTCTGTTAAATGCCAAGTGATTTCGCTCTTTTTCAATCGAATCGCGGAATGAAGCCCGCCTCGGCAGTTTTTCTCGTACCACTACGCATTCGTTCCCTGCCGGACTTAAATCAAAAGGCTGCTTTTTTCGCAGCGTTGGAAGCGCTGCGCCGTCCGAAATCTTTTTCGCGCGACTGAATCGAATTTCGCGACTTGGTGGCGCCGTCGAACCATGCCCTTGCACCGAAGCGCGTGTCGACATGCGCAGTCTTCTTGCGTCCGCTGCGAAATGCATGGATCCTTCGTTGGGAGCCGCTCGCTTTGCGAGCGGCTCCGCTGCCTCAGGATGACAATCTTTCAAAGTTGATTCTTCGCGGCCCACCCTTCCGCAAAGTGCGCGGAAAGGGTGGGGCACCCGCTGTGTACCAGAATCAACGGCGGCGGACAGGAGCGTCCGCCCCACACGGTTACATCACGTTGTAGAGCTTCAAAGGTAAGACTGTCGCGTAGCGGGAGAAATCACGGTCGGTGGTGAAGATTTGCCAGCTGTGGCGGAGAGCTGTGGCGCAGATTAGGAAGTCGATGGCCGAGCCGGCTATGCCTTGGGCGCGGCATTGGTTGTTCAGGCGAGCGGCTTCTTCGTAGTCGGTGACTTCGAGAGGAGCGTCTTCGAAGGCTCGCAGGTGGTCGCGCAGTTTCTTGAAGCTGGCTTCTTCGCGTATGCCGGAAAGCAATTCCTGGCGGACTGGGCCTAACAGTTGAGCGCGGCCGTCCTGGATGAGTTCGCGAAAAGCATGAGTGAGATGGTGCTCGCGGGGATTCAGGTCTGCCTTTCTGCGGCGCAGTGCCAGCGACCAGATGGGCGTATCAACCAAAACCATCATGCTCAGGAGCGCTTTCTGCGGCGCTCCGCTTTGTAGTCGTACTTAGGATCGAAATGGACGGTGCCGAATGCTTTGAGGATTTTGAGCTGGTTGCGGCGCTGAACGTATTCGGCCAGGGCGGCGGTGACTGCGTCTTTCTTGGTTTTGTGGTGGCCTACGCGGCGGGCTTGCTCGATCAATTTGTCATCCAGAGCGAGGTTGGTTGCCATGTGTATAGTATTACACAATGGAGTGTGTACACACAAGTTGCAGAGATCCTTCGTTGGGAGCCGCTCGCTTTGCGAGCGCTCCGCTGCCTCAGGATGACAATCTTTTCAGGGTTGATTCACCGCGGCCCACCCTTCCGCAAAGTGCGCGGAAAGGGTGGGGCACCCTTTGTGTACCAGAATCAACGGCGGCGGACAGTAATGTCCGCCCCACCCGGTTACATCAGTTTGTAGAGCTTCTGGGGACAGACGGGGACAGACGGGTGAACTGCACCCGTCTGTCCCCATGTTTCATGTTTGTCCCAGGTTTCCGTCCCCATGTTTCCGCCTTGACCCCTCTCCCAAACTCTGTAAGCGGGACTTGGAGTGGCGTGGCGGCCAACCTGCTGGTGCAATCAATCGTGGGGCCGCCATCGCGAGAAGCGCGACATCCTGGAACGCCGCTATCGCGCCCTTGCCATCTGGCTACTTGGTGATCTCCCACACCGTTCCCCAGTCCGGGCCGCCACCCAAGAAGGCGGTGCCGTAAAGATTGCCCTTGGTGTCGAGGATCACGCCTCCAAACGGCATTGCCCCTTCTGATCCAGCAAAGATGTGCAGATGAACGAGCGCGCCGGTTTTACTCACCTTGTATACCGTCCCACAGCCCGCGCCAAAGCAGCCGGTCCCGCCACCATTTTCCGTGTCGCCGTACAGGTTGCCTTTCGCGTCCAGAATTACGCCAGCGATGGGAACTGCCCCGTCGTTCGTCCCCCCCACGAAATTGTGCAGCACCTTCTCTTTGCCTCTCTTGCTAAGCTTCCAGACGGTTCCCATGTTGGAGGAACCGCACGCCGCCGCGGTACCATAGAGATTGCCTAGCGTATCCATAGCCGGAGTTCCGTTGGGATTGCACCCGTCCGCCGTCCCCCCAGCGAAGCTGTACAACACCCTCAACGCCCCACTCTTGCTCAGCTTGTAAACCACTCCCTCATTGGCGGTACCGCCGTACTGGGCAACGCCGTAGAGGTTGCCAAGAGCGTCCATGAGCAACCTTCCGTACAAGGGATTTGCCCCGTCCGTTGCGCCCCCGGCGAAGTTGTGCAGCACCGTCAGCTTGCCACTCTTACTTACCTTGAACACGATTCCGTAGCCGGAAGCGCCACAGGCCTGCGTAGTGCCGTACAGATTCCCTGCTTTGTCCCGGAGCAAGCCTGCGTAGGGAAAGCAGCCATCCGTAGTCCCCCCGGCGAAGCTGTGCAGCACGGTTTCCGTTCCTTTGGTATCCAACTTGAACACCGTTCCACAACCGTCGACGCATCCGATTCCGCCGCCCTCGTAGGTAGTGCCATAGAGATTGCCCGCCTCGTCCCGCACCAACCCTGCATAGGGAGTTCTCCCGTCCGTGTATTCTTCGCCGAAGCTGTGCAGCACGGTTTCGGTGCGGCTCCGATCCACCTTGAACACCACTCCCCAGCCAAAAGCGCCACTGGTAATGGCAGTGCCGTAAAGATTGCCGGCGGCGTCGCGGACCAACTCTGCATACGGCTCTCCCCCATCCGACGCTCCTTGGAAGGTGTAAAGTACTTTGAAACTCGGCGCGGGAGCTGATTGGGCAGCAACTGCCCCCAACCCAAGCACGATTACGAAGGTCAGCGCGACACTCACCCCTCGCAACCTCATCCTCGAAATCCAGCCTCCATATTGCGGTTCAACATGATCCCTCCCCAGTTATCCGCCAGACATCCTACGCCCCTTTGCGAACGATGCGATAGAAATTTATCGAAGCGTGGCTGCGTCCACCGGCCCAGCCGGAGTTGCAAGGTGCAATCGATGCCCTGAAACACGAAAACCGGGGACAGACGTGAAACACGAAAACCGGGGACAGACGGGACTGACCCCAATTTCTCAGCAGCAAAATTAGGTGAACGTCCCGTCTGTCCCCAGTGTTTCCGTCCCATGTTCTCCGTCCCCATGTTTCACCATATTTCACTTGACCGCGGGCGAGGGCGCCCGCGCCACACTTGGGCTGCATGTTATTGGAGGAGGTGCCAGGCTTCGCGGTAGTTTTCCCAGCGGGCGCATTTGCACGGGATGCCGGGATAGAGGCGGAGGCTGGTCGAGTTGGCGATGGCTTCGATTGATTTCATGACAACGACGGCTCCCTACGGGCCGAGTAGACTGTGGTTGCTAAAAGACCCAGAAAGCTCGGAGACGAAAGGAGCCGTGCATGAAGATTATAGGCTGTGATTATCATCCGAGCTTTCAGCAAATTGCGATGTTGGATTTGGATACGGGCGAGTACGTCGAACTCCGGCTCTTGCACGCCGGAGGGGAAGCGCACCGGTTCTACGAGTCTTTGAGCGGGCCGGTGCGAGTGGGAGTGGAGAGCAGCGGGAACATGTTGTGGTTCGAGCGGCTGCTGCAGAAGCTGGGGCATGAGCTGTGGCTGGGGGATGCGGGCGTGATTCGAGCGAAGGCTCCGCGCAAGCAGAAGACCGATGTGCGAGACGCGCGCCACCTGCTGCAGTTGCTGCGGGAAAATAATTTTCCCCGCATCTGGGTGCCGAGCGTGGAGGAGCGGGATCTGCGGCAGTTGTTGAAGCATCGGCACACGCTGGTGCAGATGCGCACGCGGGTGAAGAACCAGTTGCAGCACATTGCGCTGAACCAGGGGATACAGAAAAAGCACAAGCTGTGGACCCAGGCAGGGCAAGAGCTGTTGCGCGGACTGGAACTGGATCGCTGGACGGCGCGGCGGCGAGACGATCTGCTGCACCTGCTGGCGTATCTGGAGGGACGGATCGAGGCACTGGATCAAGCGGTGAAAGCGGAGGCGGAGCAGCGGCCGGAAGTGCGGTTGCTGATGACGCATCCGGGAGTGGGTCCGGTGGTGGGCTTGGCCACGGTGTTGACGCTGGGCGAGGTCGGGCGTTTTCCGCGGGGGCGGCAGGTAGCAGCTTACGTGGGCCTGATTCCCAGCGAGGATTCCAGCGGGCAGCGCCGCCGGCTGGGAGCCATCACCAAGCAGGGCAGCAGTTTTTTGCGGTTTCTCCTGGTGCAAGCCGCGGCCAGCGCGGTGAAGGGAGATGCGGAGTGGGCGCGGGTGTACAAACGCCTGGCCCGCAAAAAGCACCACGGGGTCGCCAAGGTGGCGATCGCGCGCAAGCTGGTGGTGCGGTTGTACTGGATGCTGCGCACGCGCACGCGGTATCCGCAAGTGGTTCGCAAGCCGGGCAGCCCGAGTCATCCTGTAGCGCAAGTGCAGGCTGAGCGGTTGAGTGGGCACCCGGCCTCCCGCCAGTAAGAAGCAGAGCGGGAGTTTGCATTCCAAATCATGGTCGCAGGGTAGAGACCGAATAGATGGTTGGTGAGAACCACCGAAACGATTTTCGCAAGCGCGAGCTTTCTGGGTCGAGTGAGTGAACCGAAAAAACCAAAGCGTTCTAGTCAAGGTTGGAAGCTCCGCTATGAGGCGCTGCGCTTCCAACCCTCCTCGATTATGTTGCCCTTGCCGCTGCTGTCAAGGGTCGAGATGAACGCAAAGGACGCGCCCTTGACAGCAGCGGCAAGGGCACAGGAGCAGTGTCGTCTCTTTCTTACTTGACACCGCCGTCGTTGTCATAGAGGGGATGACGTACCAGGTATCTGGCGGAATGATGTGAGCGATGAGGACGTCGATGTCTTCGGCGGTGTAGGTGATTTTGCCTTTGCCGTAGGTACTGTAGATAGGTTGGATGTCGTAGCCGCGGGCGCGCAGGACTTCGGTGCATTTGAGTTGCACGCGCCAGAGGCGGGGGCCGGTGTCGAGGATGAAGTCGTAGCGCTCGCTGTCTCCCCAGGGTTTGGCTGGGTTGAAGCCGAGGGTTCTGGCTTTGAGCATGAAGGCGGCTTCGGAGAGTTCTCCGGTGCGCTTGGGGTTGCGGCGGGCGAGTTGGGTTTTTGCCGGGTTGGTCCGGGTTGAGGCTTTGAGTGGTTTCATGATGGATGTTTACCTTTCGGTGGAAAAAAAAAGGCGCAGCTATTGGCTGCGCCTTGGCTAATCTTTATAGTTATAGATTCATAATAACACATTTCACAGGGTAAACCCGCCATTTTTTAAACTTTATTTGTGGTGTGGAATCAGGCAGCTAGGGGGAATTGGGAGGAAAAGGGGGCTTGACAAGATTTTGGGCCAGGCCGGGTTCGACGGGCTGATTACACGAGCGTGGACGCTCTTGACTACACGACAATCCAAGTCAAAGGCAGCGGACAGGAATGTCCGCCCCACATGGTAAACTGCTGGCCGTGAATAAACGATTGGTGCAAATCGTAATGGTGATCGCAATGGGAATGCCTGCCAGTGGGCAAGCCGTGCCGCGTCCCGATGTGCCGGAGCAGATCAAAGCGCCGGCCAGCGAGCAAGTGGTTCTGCAGGTGCATGCAGCGGGCTCGCAGATTTATGTTTGTAAGGGCGGGGCCGACGGAAAATTCGGGTGGAGTTTGAAGGCTCCTGATGCCGAGCTTCATGACCAGCAAGGGGCGGTTGTCGGCCATCACTATGCCGGGCCCGCTTGGAAGCTGAACGATGGCAGTGAAGTCACGGGGAAAGCCGTGGCTCGGGTCGACGCGCCAGACGCGGATTCCATTCCGTGGCTTTTGGTTTCCGTGACTGGTCATTCCGGAGAGGGCACGCTCAGCCGGGTTAGCAGCATCCAGCGCATCCACACCAAGGGTGGGCAACCTCCTGCGGCCGGTTGCGATGAGTCAAAGCAGGGGAGCGAAGTGAAGAGCAGTTACACTGCGGATTATTATTTTTACGCTCCCGAGAAAAAGAAGTGAAAAGCCCCACCCTTTTCTACAAAACGCGAAAAGGGAGGGGCCAACAAAACTGGGATCAGTGAGCCAATGGCTGAACGATGATGTTGCCCGGAGTGCTGATGGTATAGGGCGAGCCTGGAGCCTGTTGGTGTGAGGTTGCGGTGATGGTGAAGACGTACAGTTTGTTCGAAGTGTGACCGATGGCATAGAGATGGTTGTTGTTGTCCCAGAACATCTCATCGATGGGATCGGTAGTCAGCAGGCCGGTGTAATGCGTGATCGGACTGGCTCCGTTGAAGTGGAAGATTTGCAGACCTTCTCCGCCTGCATATGCCAACAGCTTGCCCGACGGCGACATCTTCATGTCACTTGGGTTCGCGATCAAAGGCGCTGGCATGTTCTTGTAAGTGTTGTTGGTTTTCAGGTTTCCGCTTGCGTCTGCGGTGTAGGAGGCTAGCTGCAGCGGGCCTGAGGCGCAGTCTGGCGGATTGGCGGGTTGCATGGTAAATGCCAGGTGATTTGTCGGATCAGCGGCGGACATGTTGGCAATATAGCCGCTTACCCCTTTCGGCGGAGGCGGATAATTTGCTGTGACGTTGAATGATGTCAGCAGGCCATTTGTCTTCCGCTTGAATCCATAGATCTCGTAATACATGCAGGCTTCATCTTCGGCGGTGTATGCATACACGTTATTTCCGATGAAGGAAGCCGCATACCAGGAACCCGGAAATACGCCCGTAACGTCCATTCCGAGATATTTCAATTTGCCGGTCGCTGGTGCCACTGCGTAGGAAGCATAGACGGTGTTGGCGCAGGCGCTGCTGCCGTCGGATTCCATGACATATAAGGTTGCGCCGGTGTGATCGAAAAAGATCGGGCCAGCGTAACCGCATCCGTAGTCGTACTTCTGATAATTAATCGCTGACGCATAGGTCAGTGCGCCGTTGGATTCGATTTTGAAGGTATCGATGTCGGGCTTGGCCACGTTCGCGGCCATCAGGTATTTTCCGTTCACTGCCATGGAGGAAACGTTGTCCGGGAAGGGCGAGCCGGTGACCGGGGATAGTTTGCCGTTTGCTGCCGCCGCGATAAGCGACGATTTCGTTGGTGCTGCCATTGGTGCTGGCTACATATACGTAAGCTACAGGTGAGTTTGCTGCAGACACAATCTGGGCGCATGCGGCTGCCGCGCTCAGCGCTAGGCTGAGGCACACGATAAATTTTAAGTGGCGCATCTTTGAGTGGCACATCATTGGGGAGTCTCCTTTTGGGGCAAATCCGTTAACACGGGTTCGTGCAACTTTCGAAGCACAAGGAGGCTCCACAGTTGCTTGTGCGAAGGTAGACGGTTTGGATTTTCACCGGGCCGTAATAAGCGACCGTTAGATACCGCATCCTAAGGGCTCTCCTGAGGCGTTCTACAGGAACTCCGATAGGGCAAAAGTGCAACTCCCGCCATGGGCCTGGGTTTCTAAGCACAGGGAGAAAGCCATGAAGCCATTGCAGATTGTATTGCCCGTATTTGTCGCCTTGATCTTAGTTGGTTGCGGCGCCGGCCATCCGAATTTAACGAGTATCACCGTAAGCCCATCAACCGCCACGGCGGACAGTGCTACGCATGGACAAGTGGGGTACACAGCCAAAGGGAATTTCAGCAACGGGACGAGCCGCGAGCTTTCTCAGGTCGACGGGCTTTCGTGGAAGACCTCAACGACTGCGGCCAGTATTGGCTCGACCGGCGAGGCGACGTGTCTGTCGCCGGGCACGGTTACCGTGACGGCGACTGCGCCGGTGAATTTGACGATTACGGTCAACAACGGTGTGGACAATACATCGGCTAACGTTTCGGGAACCGCGCAGTTGGTTTGCCAGTAAGATTTGGCGTCTGACCTCAGCGGCTAAAGCCGGACGCATTTTCAGCACTTGCGGTATGCCTGAAGGCATACCCTGATACGAAGCGAGACTTTTCCCGCAAGCTGGGAGCCCCGCCTCTTCAAAACTCCGATTCCGGGCATTTTTTCCGAAGCTGTGAAGCCGCGGCTTTCAAAACTTGTCAGCGTCTGTATTGCGCGTCAGGCGCTGGCTTTGTCGGTTAGCGGGAGTTGGGGTTCGTCGCGGTTGGCTGCGGCTGCATCAAGGTCGAGTTGCTCCTGGCCGCTGAGCACGGTGACGCGGCCGCGATACGTTTTCAAGTGAGTTTGCGCTTTGTCGAAGGCTTCCTGAGCTTTGCTTAAACTCTTGCCGACGTTTTCGAACTGGTTCTGGAAATAATCGAAAGACTTTTGCGCCTTGGACAATTCCAGGCGGCTTTTTTCGAAGCGGCTGGCGACTTCATACCATTTGTGCACCAGCGCGATAGTCTGCAGGGTCATCAGCAAACTGTTTGGCGAGACGGGGAAGACGTGCTGCTGGTTGAGCCAGTCGGCGAGTTCGCGATTGCGAATGACTTCCATGTAGAGCGTTTCGCTGGGCAGATACATCAGCGCGATGTCAGTGGTGCCGTTTTCCGGCTGAATGTAGGCTTTGATTCTTTTGGCTTCGGCCTTCATCACGCGAATCAGCGCGACGCGAGCTTCTTCGATTTCCGCCTCGACGTTGCTTTCAAATAACGCGATCACTTGCTCGCGGGGAAATTTCGCGTCGATGGGCAGGCGGCGGTCGGGGAATTGAATGATGGCGTCGGCGCGTCCGCCGCCTTCGGGGAGTTGCGCTTGCATTTCGAACATGTGCGCGGGAAGAAAATCCGAGAGCAGGCGTTCCAGGCTGGCTTCGCCGAACTGGCCTCGCAGGTGAGGCAGCTTCAGCAGATTGTTTAAGTCGTTGATCGAATGTCCGAGCGCGCCTACTTCGCGCAGTTGTTCTTCGGCGGCTTTTAAATGTTGTTGCACTTTTTCAAACTGGGCGAAGCCTTCTTTAATATTTTGATCGAGCTTTTGCTGGACTTGGTCGGTGATGGCCATCAAGCGGGCGTCGACCCGGTCGCGAATTGCGTCGAGGCTCTGCGCGGTTTTCTGGTTGAGGTTGTTGAATTCAGACTTCAGTTGCGACGTGGTGAGGGCGAGAGAACTGGTCAGTTCGGTGCGGGCTTGGCTTAGTCCGTCGGATTGTTCCTGGCGTCCGGCCTTCATCTGTTCCTCGACGGCGGCACGAATGGCCGAGAAGCCATCGCCTAGGCGGTCAGTGACCTGCAGGCCTATGGCTCCCTTCGTCTGCTCGAGGCGCATGGCGGTGTCGGCTGTGGCGGAGGCGAATTGTGCCGATAGAGTTTGATTGAGTGCTGCGGAGCGCTCCGCAAGTTGCTTTAATGCTTCAAGTTGCGGGGAATATGAAAACCTCCGCTGGAACCAGACGACGCTTAGCACCAGAAGTACTAGCTGCAAAACAAGAATAAGACCAAGCAGGAATGCGACGTAAGTCAATTGAGGCTATCTCCGTGGTAATCGTGTCTCGGCTGATTTTAGAGGGTATGGTCAAAGAAACAAAGCGGCAAAGTTGGTCCGCACGCGTCCCCCGGCGTGGGTGAGGAAAATATGTTTCGGGTGGCGGTGGCGTGGATCGCGATGATCGTGGTTAGTGGCTTGTCTGTGGCACAGACGCCCGCGAAAGTGTTGCCCGCGCAGCAGCCCTCCCCGAACAATTCCTCATACGATGTCGAGGCTGAACGACAGCTTTTGATTCTGGCGAATCAGGCCCGGGCGCAGGCAGGTGTAGCTCCGCTGCAAATGGATGAGGGCTTGACGCGGGCCGCGCGCGCTCACGCCGTGGAGATGGCCGAGCGGCAACAACTTTCGCATCAGTTTGCGGGAGAGCCGGCGCTGGCACAGCGGTTGGCGGCGAATTGCGCGTTGCATCTCGATCAAGCTGGAGAAAATGTGGCTTACGCTGGAAGCGCGCAGCAGGCGCAGGAAAGCTTTATGCATTCGCCTCCGCATCGCGAGAACCTGCTGAATCCCGCTTACAACGTGGCCGGATTCGGAGTGGTGCGCGTGGGACTTTCGTTGTACGTGGCGCAGGACTTCGGACACAGTTTGCCCAACTACTCGCCGCGGCAAGCCAGCGGCCTGGTGAGCGGCAGCATTGCGCGGATGCGGCGCGATGACAATTTGCCTCCGCTGGTATGGAAAGATAGCGACGCCGCGCAGGATGCCGCCTGCTCCATGGCGCGCGCCGATTCGCTGAAACCCGCAGCCGTTCGCGGATCCTACATTCTGCGCTACACCACCGAACAGCCGGAGATGCTGCCTGCGCAAGCCGCGAGAGCTATCGAAGATCGTGGAGTGCGCACTTTCTCGGTTGGAACCTGCTATGCCCGCACTAACAGCTATCCTAATGGTGTGTATTGGGTCACGCTGGTCCTGCAGTGAGGTCGTTTGGTATCACTCATTCCATGCACCGAGCGCGGCATCTTTACTTGACGAGGCTGGCGCTTGCGCGCTTACGGCCAAACCTCGAACACACATCCCTCGCTGTCTTTGCCCCCACCAGCTGTTCCATAGAGGGTACCCGAAAGGTCGAGGATTAGAGGTGCTTCCGGAAGGTGTCCGTCAGGAACACCTCTAAAACTGTAGAGGACACTAAACGTCCAGGATGACTCCCAGTTCGCAGCGGGCTTGAGCCGAAATACGACCCCCGAGTGAAGGCGGACCCCCGATCGACGTACCGTAGAGATCGCCGGTCTTGCCGAGCGGCCAAACCCGCCGCCGGGTCTTGTCCATCCTGCCCGCCGGTGAACTGATGTAGGATTGTTTCCGACCAATGACTATCCCCCTGAGGCGTGAAACGAAAAACCACGCCCGTACCCCTGAGCATCGCCGCCCGTTGCGGCGGTACCATAGAGCGAGCCCTTCGCATCGAAGATCAGCCCGCCGTTGGGGCCAGCTCCGTCATTTCCCGCCGTGAAGCGGTGCAGAATCGTTTCGGTCCAGGCTTCGCCTGCCTTTATGGGTTTAGTCAGCTTGAACAAGATGCCACAGCCTACGTTGCCATGGCCGAAATTACATAGCTGATTGCCTCCGACCGGCGTTGTCCCGTAGATTGCGCCTTTGCCATCGAGCACTAATCCGCCATTTGGATTGGCTCCATCCGTTCCTCGGGCGAAGCTATGTAGCACTTGCTCTGTCCACTTGCCGCCCTTTGTCTTCGGCGGACTTAGTTCGAACACGGTCCCACAATTACTGAAGTAAGGATCGCAGGACGTACCTTTGCCCCCGCCAAACTCAGTTGCTCCGTAAAGGTTGCCGTGCAGCATCAAAGACCAGATCCCCGTACGGAAGATAGCCGTCTTTGCCGCCCTTGAAAGCTGTAGATTACGCTCTCTGACCAGGCCCCGCCCTTTTGCTTCGGCGGAGACAGTTTGTACACCACGCCACAGCCGACGTTGTCCCGTAAGAGCAGCACAGTCTCCCGTGCCGCCATACGCGGTCGTGCCGTAAAGATTCCCCGCCTTGTCAAAGATCACCCCGCCGCCGGGAGTTTCGCCGTCATCGTAGCTCTTGCCCTTGAAACCGTAGATCAGCGACTCGCTCCACGCGCCGCCTTTTTGCGTCGGTGGAGCGAGCTGAAAGACGGTGCCACACTGGCGATGCCAGGGCAGTTGTCGGCGCCTCGTCGAGCGTCGCACCGTAGAGATTTCCCGCCCCGTCGAAGACAATTTCGCCAGCGGGGTCGGCACCGTCGCGGACGACCTTGGAAGCTGTAGAGCACTTTCTCTTTCCAGTCCGCTGAAGCGTGACCTGCCAGCGCGACAACGGACAATGCATCATGAGCAGCCTGGCCATCGGGCGGAGAAACCATCCGTTCTGTGGGCTCATGAGTTGGTTACCTCATCGCTGGGAACCAGCGCCGTCAGCGGGGTGCACGGCTTTGCGGCTTCCTATATTACACCTCACTCTGGTTGCCAGCGATTTGATTTCGGACAAGGAGCACGAGCGCGGACACTCGCGTCTATACCGGGACGCTCGGGCTGCAACGCGGGCGAGGGCGCCCGCGCCACATCGGATGCTTTGCTGTGCTAACCTGCATGCGTTGTCTCTCCTCTAACATTGCATGGATGCAGCGCGCGAGATTCGCATTGGCACGGCAGGATGGGCTTACAAAGATTGGGAAGGGGTTTTCTATCCGCCGGGAATGGCGCGGCGCAAGCAGCATGGGCTGGAATTTCTGGCGCAATGCTTTGATGTGGTGGAGATCAACACTTCTTTTTATGGACACATCAAGCCGGAGCTGGTGAAGCTTTGGGTGCGCAAGGTGGCGGTCAATGCGAAGTTTGTGTTCACGGCCAAGCTGCATCGGTCATTTACTCATTCTCCAATCGCGGTGATGGAGCCGACTTCGGCAGCGACCATCAAACCGAACGACGAAGATGAGCGGCTGGCGCGCGAAGGCTTGGACGCGTTGGCGTCCTCGGGAAGGCTGGGCGCACTGCTGATTCAGTTTCCGGTTTCGTTCAAAAACACATTATTGAACCGCGAATATCTGGAGTCGCTGATGCGCCAGTTCATTGAGTTTCCGCGCGTGGTCGAAGTTCGGCATGACACCTGGAATCGTCCCGATACGATTGCGTACTTCACCGAGCGAAATGTCGCGTTCTGCAATATCGATCAGCCGCAGATTGGACGCTCGCTCGAAGCTACCGAGCATGTGACGTCGCCGGTGGGATACGTTCGCCTGCATGGGCGCAATTACGATCAGTGGTTCGAGGCAGGGAAGGCGGCGGATCGGTACAACTATCTGTACAGCGATACGGAATTGGCGGGATGGAAGGAGAAGATCGAACGCATCGCGAGCAAGGCCGAAGTTACCTACGTGATCGCGAATAACCATTTCGAAGCCAAGGCCGGCGTGAATGCGCTGCAGTTGAAGCATATGTTGAGTGGCAGGCGAGTGAAAGCGACCGAGCCGCTGTTGAAGCATTATCCGGAGTTGAAGAGTATTGCGGATCCGATTGCGGATGAAGCCTCAGATCCCAATCTGCCGTTGTTGGCGTGATTAGCAGGGCGCGAGACGCGCCCTACACGAGCGAGACGCTCGCGTCTACACTGTTCTGTTTTGGGACGAGAAATCCGAGTGTAGGCGCGAGCGTCCTCGCTCGTGCTAGCTAGTTGTGATATTCGTGAGACAAGTGCTACGAACTTACGAATATCGCCGTCATCTTCCGCATTATCAGAAAGACGACAAAGCTGTTTTTGTTACGTTTTGCACGCATCATCGATGGATTCTGCCTGAGGCAGCCAGAGACTTGGCCCTCGAAGCATGTACATGGGGAAACGGAAAGCGCTTCAACTTGTTTGGAGCGATTGTGATGCCTGATCACGTGCATCTGGTGCTGGCCTCGCTCTACGACCTTGATGGCGCTTACTGCCTCGCTGAGATTATGCAAGGGATCAAGAGCAGTTCCGCGCATCAGATTAATCGCTTGTTGAATCGAGTGGGGCAGGTTTGGCAACGCGAGTCATTCGATCACGTGCTGCGAAGGGAAGAAGTCATCGCGGCGAAAGTGGAATACATAATTCAAAACCCGGTGCGCGCGGGCTTGGTAAAGACGGTGTCGGAATATAAATGGATTTGGGTAGCACCAGTGTAGGCGCGAGCGTCGTCGCTCGTGCTGAGCGGAAGCATACTTATAGCTTGCGGAATTGGATCGAAACCTCGGGGCGCAAGACGCGCCCTGCACGAGCGAGACGCTCGCGCCTACACTGCAGTTGCCTACACGAGCGAGACGCTCGCGTCTACACTTTTTGCGGCGTAGTGGGATTCCACGTACTCGTCCATGATCTTGATGAACTCGGCTACTATGTGGTCGCCTTTTAGCGTGGTGAAGAGGCGGCCGTCTACGTAGACTGGGGCTTTGGGTTCTTCGAAGGTGCCGGGTAGGGAGATGCCGAGGCTGGCGTGTTTCGATTCGCCGGGGCCGTTTACCACGCATCCCATGACCGCGACTTTCATTTCTTCTACGCCGGTGTAGCGGTCTTTCCAGGTGGGCATTTGCTCGCGCAGGTAGGTCTGAATTTGCTCGGCCATTTCCTGGAAGAAGGTGCTGGTGGTGCGGCCGCATCCGGGGCAGGCTGTGACTTGCGGGGTGAAGCTGCGGATTCCGAGCGATTGCAGAATCTGCTGGGCTACGCGGACTTCTTCGGTGCGGTCGCCGCCGGGGGCGGGCGTGAGCGAAACGCGGATGGTATCGCCGATGCCTTCTTGCAGCAGAACTCCAAGAGCGGCGCTCGATGCCACAACACCTTTTGCGCCCATGCCTGCTTCGGTCAGTCCCAGATGCAGCGGATAGTTGCACCGTGCGGCTAGCGCGCGGTAAACGTCGATTAAGTCCTGCACGCCGCTGACTTTCGCGCTGAGGATAATTTGATCGGCGCGCAGGCCATATTTCTCGGCCAGCGCGGCGGAGTTCAGCGCGCTCACGACCATGGCTTCCATGGTGACATCGCGCGCTTCTTTGGGTTCGGAGAGGCGCGAGTTTTCGTCCATCATTCGGGTGAGCAGGGCTTGATCGAGCGAGCCCCAGTTTACTCCGATGCGTACTGGTTTCTGATTCTCGACTGCGACTTCGATCATGGTGCGGAAGTTGTTATCGTCCTTGCGGCCGATGCCGACGTTGCCGGGATTGATGCGGTACTTGGCTAGCGCGCGGGCGCAGTCGGGGTATTTCTTTAGCAGTTGATGTCCGTTGTAATGGAAATCGCCGACGATGGGGACGCGGACGCCCTGCTTGTCGAGTTGCTCGACAATGGGCGCGACTGCGGCGGCGGCCTGTTCGTTGTTCACGGTTACGCGAACCAGTTCGGAGCCGGCGCGGGCCAGGGCTGCGACTTGCTGGACGGTAGACGGGGATGTCTGCCGTATCGGTGTTCGTCATGGACTGCACCACAACCGGTGCATCGCTGCCCACGCGCACGCCATTGATCGAACACGTAACGGTTTTCCTGCGTTGAATGTTAGCCATTGGGAAGCTTTATTTTAACACGTGAGCATTGCAGGACGGGCGTTTCCCGCGAGTTGCCGCTCCGAGCAAAGCAGGCAGTCAGGATTCTTAACTGAGCACGAGAAACATGGATCTCTCGCTTTGCTCGGATGACAAATCGCCTTCATAGGCGCTTCGAATGCTGCTTGCCCCCCACGACTCGCTGGTCGCTTCGATGATCGGCAAAGTGCGGCTATGCCACCATGATCCTATCGAACGGATCATCCTCATCCGTCCGCGCGGGAATGTTCACTGCCCGGGTTTCGCACTGCTCCTCCAGCAATGCGTTTTGCAACCGCACAACCAGAGTCTGCAACCTCTCCCGGTCATCCGCTCGATTGTTGATATCGCGACAAAGGCGGCGGACCTTCTCGTGAATGCAAGAATCTCCTTTGGCCATATATCACTCCTTCGGCCGGAATAAATGAAGCTGCTTAAGGCAGTAGCCTCGGTCCACATGATTACCTTATCCATATGCCGGATTTTGCGGAAACTCAAAATGGAGATTCACGCTATCAAAAACATTTCTGCTGACCTTCGCTGTCTTGAGACGACCTAACCCGCGAGAGAATCGTTTTGTCGCTCCAGGTGACAAGGAACACCGATGACGGTGACGGCTGTCACCAACTCAGCTACCGATGATCGAATAGACTTTCGACAGCCGCCGGTGACCCTGGTTCTTTTACTGTTGCGACGGCGGGAGGGTACTCGAAACAGGAAGGGAATTAACATGACCCACGAAATCGGATCGAATTCATCTTTTTCAAACCCGATAGAAGATCGACCGCGCGTCGCCTCATACGACTCGGGATATGAGCACAGCCTCGGTCATTATGTCGAGGTCAAGTTGCTTCTGCAGAATACGGAAGAGGTTCCTGCGACATTCGCGGCGGCGTCCTAGCTGGGTTGTTCCGGGGCTAGAAGTGGAAGCCTCCGCCACAAATGAGGACCTCGCCGGTCACGTAATCGGAGAGCGGCGAACAGAAAAAGAGGACCGTGCCAGCCGCCTCGGCAGGCGTGCCCAGCCGGCCCAGTGGACAAGCGGTTTTCACCGATTCCAGCATTTCTGCCTGCACCCCGATCCGGATCGCATGCCCGCGCATCTCGATATTAGAGTTCGCAGCGGTGAGCGGCTGAGTGAGGCGAGTTTCGATTAACCCGAAACCGACAGCGTTAACGTTGACGTTGTAGCGGCCCCATTCCTTTGCCAGAGTTCGCGTGAGTCCAAGCACACCCGCTTTTCCGGAGGAGTAGCCGGCCTGTCCCGCGTTGCCGTCCGTCCCCGCAATCGAGGTAATGTTAACGACCTTTCGCATCACTTGCTTGCCGGCGGCGATTTCACGTTTGGCGGTTTCCCGAAGGTATGACGAGGCCGCACGCAGCACACGAAAAGGCACGACCAGGTGGATTTCGAGCATGGCCTGGAATTGCTCATCGGTAGTTTTTTGAATGACATTATCCCAACTGTATCCGGCATTGTTGACGATAATGTCGATGGATCCGAAAGCGTCCAAAGTGCCCTGGACCAGTTTGTCGGGAAAGTCAGGTTGGGTGAGATCGCCGGCGAAGACTTCGACGCGGCGCCCGATCGAGCCCAACAAATATTTGGTCTCACGCAGCGCGGCCTCGTCCAGATCGTTCACCATTACCGCCGCGCCACATTCCGCCAGTTTCTCCGCAATCGCGCGGCCTATGCCGCGCCCGGAGCCGGTTACCAGAGCCTTCTTGCCATCAAGAGTAAAGGACATTTAGATCTCTCGGTTCTTGCTTAGCTGCACTGCAGCGAACTATTGCTGCACTGCATCATTAGATCACAATCTGTCCTTAAACAACAGTGACTCAGGTCACGCTTCCCGCCGGCCGTACCGTTCTACATGTGGTATCCGCCGTTGACGTTCAATTCTTGTCCGGTGATATAGTCCGCGTCAGCCGCCAGGAAACCTGCTGCCTTCGCGATTTCCTCCGGTGAGGCGAAACGACCCAGGGGAATTTTCAACTTGATCTGCGCCGCGATCTCTTCGGGAATGGCATCGACCATCTCCGTTGAAGTGAATCCGGGCGCTATCGCGTTGGCGGTGATGTTGAACTTTGCCATCTCCAGCGCGAGAGTTTTGGTGAAGGCGATGATGCCGCCTTTACTGGCCGAATAGTTGGCCTGACCGAAAGCGCCCATTTGCCCGACCACCGAGCTGATGTTGATGACCCGGCCGAATCTTTGGTTGATCATGGCCGGCAAGGCGGCGCTGGTGCAGTAGAAGGTGCCGTTCAGGTTTACGTTGATCACTTCTGCCCAATCGTCGTCCGTCATCTTGCGCATGGATCGGTCGCGCGTAATGCCGGCGTTATTGACCAGAATGTCGAGGCGCTGCCATTTATCCAGCACCTCTTTGACGATGCGGTGCGCTTCTCCCTTTTTCGAAACATCACCCTGAACGATGGTGCACTCAACTCCCATCTGCCGAATCTCGGCGCATGTGAGCTCCGCGTGTGCGGTATCGGAACGATAGTTGAGCGCGATGTTCGCGCCGCGGTGGGCGAGTTCTAGAGCGATCGCCTTCCAATGCCTCGCGAAGAGCCGGTCACGAGCGCAACCTTCCCCTTCAGCGAATGCGCTCCGTTGGTTCCATTACTTCCATTGTTTTCCATAGACGTATTCCTTTCCTGAGAGTTGCAATGCACGATTGCTGGATCCACTCGCATCACCACGTATCCGCCCACTGCACCGGCGCCAAAGCCGGGCGCGAACACGCGCAGCGGCCGGTCGATTCGTCCCTCCCGCACCGCGTCGTGAATGGCCAGGAGTATGCTCGCGGAAGAAGTGTTTCCCACCCGTTCAATGTTGAAGTAGAGCCGGTCGGCAGCCACGCCGGCAGCTTTGGCCAGATCCAGCACCATGTTCTTGTTGGCTTGATGGGGAACGACCAGATCGATCGCGTCCATCAGTGTGCCCTCGCCATCCGGATGCGGCAGCGCCTTAAGTTCACCGATCATTTGCACCAGGTATCGCTTTGCCAATATCTTCACTTCGGGTCCGTACACTGTGATGTTGTTATCAAATTCCGGATTCGGCCAGATGATGGAGTTCACCTCGGACCACGGGCCGCTGGCATAGGTCTGGTAGACCTCGATGTCGGATGCTACCCCGGCTGGCGCCGGGCCTATCACCATGGCTGCGGCTCCGTCTCCGAAGATCATGCGGGAGGTTCGCACGGTTCCGATTTTGTCGGAGAACTTTTCCGCGCACACAACGATGACTGGCCGCTCGATCTCTTGCAACAGGCGTACCGCTTCGCCAATGCCGTAAGACATGCCCGCACAGGCCGCGATGATGTCGCAGGATGAATGAGTCTGTTGCAGACCCAACTCTCCCGACAACCATGTCGCAATCGACGGAATGAGAGTGGTGCTGGTGCAACTGCAGAACAATACAGCGCCGATTTCGGACGGTTTGCGGCCCGATTTCGTGAGCGCCGCTCGCACTGCCAGCAGAGACATGTCCTCGAGACTCAGTTCGCTGTAGCAGCGCGACTCGATGCCGGTCTTTCCGGAAATATCCTCTTCGGTCATGCGCGACCAACAATAAGCGTGGTTGCTGATGAGGTCTTTATTAGTGCAAGGCACCTCGCCTTCATAGACTGCGATGGCTTCGACGCGGGGCAGAACTTTGAAGCGATCACGGACTATCACCGGCGGGTAGGGCTTTTCAGGCTCGCTCAAAGCCAACGTCTCAGGCCGGGCAGGCCGCGGCGAATGCGGGAAGTGACCGTTTCCGTTTGCCGAGTGGCCGTTTTGTTTCACTCGTCGCAGGAACTGCAACACATCGCTGTTACGCGGATGGTATGCAATCACGTAATCATCGTCGCGCAGCTTGCCCACTTCCGTACTGCTA
Source organism: uncultured Acidobacteriota bacterium (assembly GCA_963716405.1). Classification (GTDB taxonomy): domain Bacteria; phylum Acidobacteriota; class Terriglobia; order Terriglobales; family Acidobacteriaceae; genus JABDBE01. The sequence continues at coordinate 195,421 of CAVQTI010000006.1, forward strand.
CTCGTCTTCGGGTCCCACCGGTATTGGTTGTGCAGAATCATCGACTGTCGCATGAGAGCTTCAAGTTCAGGGATCGTATGGATGCAGTCAATTACGTCGTCGTAATCGTAACCGTGATAATCACGGTCGTAGGTTGCCAAACGGTAGGTGAGATTCTTGGGATCGGAGAGGATCTCATCCACGGTCGGTTTTATGCCGCGAAATTCTCCCCCTGCGCCTTGCTTGTTACGAAACACATCCAGGAGGAGGCGGAAGCTTTTGTCTTCTGTCTCTTCATCCCACATTGCAGGAAGGCTGAGATAGCCGGCTTCGATGGCCGCGGCGAGCCCAGTCGCGTTGCGCGGCTTGTATACCGGAAGAAAAATATCGTTGCGGTGGCGAGGCAAATCTCCCCAACGCGTGGGCCGCTTTTCGTACATGGTCAGAACGTAGCGCTGAGCCCAGAAGAGATTCAGAGCCAGATCCCGGCAGACTTCGTAGCGGTTTTTATACTCTCCGGCTTGAATGTGGGCGACGATTTCCCCTTCGCCGGGAGCTTTCTCTCCAAAGTCCCGCCGTATAACGGCATTAAACTGGTTGAGTGTTCCGAACACCGAAAAATCCAGCTCCGGAAAAAAGTTGCAAGGAAACACCATGCGGCCATAGCGATTAATCACAAACGGTTTGAGCACCATAAAGCTACCTCTTCCGAGCGCTCGGCAGCTATTCGAACTCAACCAATATCTGGTTGAGCTTGACTGCTTCTCCTGGCGCTACTTTTACAGATTTCACCTGTCCCGCAATCGGGGCGATAACGCTGGTTTCCATCTTCATGGCTTCCAGAACCACGATCAAATCGTCCGACCTGTAGTTGTTGTGCGGGCTGCACACACACGCGCGTCACGATTCCTGCCACCGGACTACGGCACACTTTCGACTCATCAGCAGACCCTCCCGAAGAAGAATCTCGCCGGGGAGCCGTCGGCAGAAGCACGGATTGAACCGGTGCGGCGGAGGCTGGCGAATCCTTCTCGCCTTCGACATCGGCCTCGACTTCGTACGTCTTTCCGGCAATCACGATGTGGATCTTCAACACTGCCCTCTGGAGTCTGACGTTACCTGTACGAATCAGAACGGTTTAGTCATAATTCGTGCCCTCGCTGAGCGAGATTGTGCGAAGCCTGGATCACGACGCGCCCTTGTTGCGCCCACGCGTTGACGATTGCGTTTTCTTGCTCCACTACCCTCACCGAGCGAATGCGAACCTTCCTGCCGAGCAAAGAGGTGATCGTGTCAGCAATCTTCGCCAAGGTTTCTGATGTAATCTTCTCGGGCAGCTGTGCGCCACACGGTGCCCCTGCGTCCTCCGCAGCTGGCGCTATCTCCCGGGATAGCGCCAACACGGAATCGGCACTCTGCGCGATGGCGTTGCGTTCGAGAGCTCCAACCTTCGCCGACAGCGCATCGATCTGCTGCTGGAATTCGAGGCAAAGCTCCGTGAGCGCTTGCTTCAGCGCGCGGCCCGAATTGATTGACACGGCCAACGATGCAGCTGCGATCAATGCGACGGCAATTAAGTAAATGTGTTCCATCAGCATGTTCCTAAAGCGGAATCAAGCCATGCTTCTTTGGTGGACGAAGTTCTCGCTTCGAGCTTGACGCTGCAAGCGCGTGCGCCAGGTACTTCGTGGTCTCGGCGGGTTCGATGACGTCATCCACAAGCCGACGGCCGGCGGCCACATACGGATTAGCAAAAGTATTGCGATAGCGCTCGATCAGTTCTTTGCGACGTCCCACCTTGTTTTCCGCTGCGTCGATTTCATGCCGAAAGACGATCTCCGCCGCCCCCTCAGCTCCCATGACTGCGATTTCAGCCGTAGGCCAAGCCACCACGCGATCCGCGCCCAGCGCCTTGCTGCACATCGCGATGTAAGCGCCGCCATACGCTTTGCGCAATACGATGGTTATTTTTGGAACAGTCGCAGCCGAGTAAGCGAAAAGCATCTTTGCGCCGTGGCGAATAATGCCTCCGTACTCTTGCTCTATGCCGGGCAAAAAACCTGGGGTGTCCACAAAAGTCACCAGGGGAATATTGAACGCGTTGCAGAAGCGCACGAAGCGGGCGACTTTATCCGATGCATCAATATCCAGAACTCCCGCCAGCACCTTGGGTTGATTTGCGACGAGACCCACCGCCCGCCCCTGTATACGGCCGAAACCAATCACCACATTCGCTGCGAAGCCCGGCTGAATTTCGAAGAAGTCGTGCGAATCCAGCACTCGCGTGATTACCGCGCGCACGTCGTAGGCAATTTTCGGATCTACCGGGATCGCATTGTTCAGCGCCGGATCGGTCTCCAGTGCGAGGTTGTAGGGCAGCCGCGGAGTTTCTTCCAAGTTATTCGAAGGCAAAAAGCTCAGCAGACGACGGCACAAAGAAAGTGCTCCAGGGTCGTCCTCAGCGATCAAGTGAACCACGCCTGATCGATTCATTTGCGCCGCCGGCCCGCCTAATTCTTCGGCAGTAACCACTTCTCCGGTCACCTGCTTGATGACCGATGGCCCGGTGATGAACATCCGACCGGAATTGGTTTGGATAATGAAGTCGGTTAGCGCGGGACTATAAGCGGCGCCGCCTGCGCAGGGGCCGCAGATAACGGAAATCTGCGGAACCGTGCCGGATAATAATGTGTTGTGGTAAAACACGCTCGCGTAGCCGGCAAGGCTGTCGATTCCTTCCTGCACGCGCGCACCGCCCGAATCGTTGATGAACACGAACGGGCTGCCAGTCTTCAACGAACCTTGCATCATTTCTGTAATCTTGGCGCAGTGCACTTCGCCGGCAGCGCCGCCGGCCACCGTGAAGTCCTGGCTGGCGAGATGAACCAATCGGCCATCGACCGTCGCGCAGCCTGTGATCACGCCATCCGCCGGCAGATCCTTGCCCGCCATGTCGAAATAGGTGGAACGGTGTTTTGCGAAAAGGCCGACTTCCTGAAAGCTTCCCTGGTCGACGAGATTTTCCACGCGCTCGCGAGCCGTGAGCTTACCGTCCGCGTGCTGCTTGTCGATTCGTTTCTTGCCGCCCCCTTGTTGGATCAGCGTTCGCTTGACGCGCAACTCCGCGATCCTTGTCTCTATCGTCGTTTTCTCTTCGAGAATTGGTTTCGATTGGGGTGTGAGAATCGGATTCGCCGCCATACAACCTCCTCAGAATTCCTGGGCACGCCGGGACAATCTCTGGTAATGACGCTGCTACCAGTCCTGCTCGTTGGAGACATTGTGCGGGAGGGTTGCAACCAGGACTGTGACTTCAGTCACTGGTGATTGTGATCTGAGGTAATTTTGGGATCGGTTCGCAATGGTTTCATCACGCGATGGCGAAACGGCGCAGAATATGGAACGGGCCAAGCGGAGCGGGATCTCCGACGACACGAAGCGCGAGCGGGACTGTAGCCTCGGATTAATGATAGACGCAGTTATTGGAAAAGCCCGGCTAACTGGCTAGTAGCGCAGTTTCCGCCGCTTCCTTAGCGGCCGCGAAGGCGCGCTCCTTCTCCCCAACTTCTGCCAATTGGAGATGCTTGGTCTCGGGAGAATATAGCAGGCTGACGAAGGTCATGACCGCACCGACAGTCAGAACCACGGCAGGCGATAACCACATATCCTGCTTCTCGATTGCAGCAATAAACGGAATCTTGTGTGCCCACCACACATAAGCGCTGAACCATGCACCCAGCAAAGCGCCGGAAGAGTAGCCAAAACCCACGCCCGCAGCCCGCCGTTTCGTCGGGAATCGCTCGCACAGATACGCGGGAACCACTCCCCACGATAGTTTGAGCATGGCTGCCATGACGGTGCCGAGGATCGCCATCCACAGATTGCGGGCAACAGCGGCGTGATAAAGAACGTAGAACACCGGAACTCCAAAAATCACCAGGAAGGCGCAATACCACTGCGTCAGGATCTTTCGGCCGGTTCGATCCGAAAGCCAACCATAAAAGTTGTAGCCCAGGAACGCCATGAACAATGCGAAGCCGTAGATCAAGCTGTAGGTGGTGGTGCCGAAGCCGCGTCCTTTCAGGGTCAGAATATTCGGCAGGAATCCGTACACCGAGTAATCGGTGAGGAACAGGCCGGTCATAAAGAAGAATACCTGGAGGAAGTCAAAAAGTTGAGGCGGCTTAAACAGGTTCAAGAACGGAGATTTTTCAATTTTGCCTCCGGCTTTGGCCTTCTCGAATTCCGGCGACTCGTGGAGATTGCTCCTGATATAAAGGGCCAGAAAAACCGGAACGACACCGGTCACGAAAACGATTCGCCAGCCGTAGGCGAGCATTGCCTCTTTGGTTGTCAGGAAAGAGACCAAAGCAAAAACCAACGAGCCAAAAACATATCCCAGCGGGAATCCTGATTGAATGAAGCCGCCAATTTGTCCGCGCTTCTTTTGCGGAGCATACTCGATGGCAAAGGTGTGGCCCACGGCGTATTCACCGCCGAAGAAGATTCCCATCATCAAGCGGAGAGTGCAGAAGATGACATAAGACCAAACGCCAATCTGAGCGTAGGTCGGCAATAAGCCTCCGAGGACGGACATGATGCCGACGCCTCCGATGGTAAAGACGAGAAGAAATCTGCGGCCTATCTTGTCGGCGTAGCGTCCGAATAGCGCCGAACCCACCGGTCTCGATGCCATCGTAATCGAGTAAGTAAAGACGATCACGATGTACTGCCAGGCTGCGCTGCCTTTTGGAGAAATGAAAACCTTGACCAGTATCGGAGCCATGATCAGAACCAACGCCATGTCATAGGCGTCGAGCATGAATCCCAGAAACTGGGAAACCATAGCCATCTTTGCATCTTTTGATAACTGTTGCGGCTGGGGCATAAAAATCTCCTGAAAGAGAGACCTCGGACGTAGTGCGGCTAGATATATAGCACGTTGGGGAGCGCCGACTCGCAATCTGCATCACAGGTGATTGTGATCCGGATCACAATAAAGATAAGTTTTTGATTTGAATTGGTTGGAAAGCCGATTTCAGGGCAGTTTCAATCTGCTGGTTCTGTTCAATATTCGTCAAACTATGATCAGGCAAATCAACACGGATTGCACAGTTTTTCGCGCCGCTGTCCTACGAATTATTTTTGCAAGCGCGTTGTCGACCGAGAATCTATGGTGGACCGATATCAACGTCGACATGTTTCTTCCGATCGTCTCCGCTAAACATCCTCACGTTATTTACGGGTTGGCAGAACCGCATCTGAAAAAATCCCTATCGTAAACATACGATAGGGATTCTGGGTTCAAAATGACGGCTGTCATGTTTTACGACAGCTCACTTTTTTCGACAGCAGAGCTCGGGGCACGAGTTCGCGCTGTGTCTTGACGCTATCCCAGGCGACGAACACCGCTGCTCGAACCGTTCACTGTCAAAATTGATGCCAACCCTATTCGACCGTAACGGTGACCGCTTTGGAGGGAATTCCGTTCGCCACAACTACCAGCGAACTGTCCCCCGTCTCCATGTCCGCGGGGACGTCGAAGTTGGTTGAGACGGTAGCTTTGCCGGTCGCTACTCCCATGCTGCTGTGGTCGTGCGTTTTGGCATAGAACACGTGATGGCTGCTTTTATTCGTGAGGCGAATTATGGGGTAATTGGTCGCGGTTTCGAACTCGTCTCCAAACGCAGCCGCTTGCGACAAGCCGTTAAACTGCTGCCCCGAGATTTTGTAGGTGGAACCGCGCGTCACAGTCGATGGAGCCGAAGTGATTTTCGGGGCCCACGAGCTCTTGTAGGTTCCCGTGGAACTGTAAGCGTAAGAGCCCGCAACCAGCACCTGGCCGCTGGGCATCACAATCAAACTGCCGAACCCTTGCGTTGTAGCCTTGAAGGTCGACCCATTGTATTCATACATTGTCCCGGAATTACCCAGTACCAGGACATTACCATTCGTCAAAAGCGCGGCAAATGAATCGCCGGCAGCGTCGCCGTTCGGAAAGTCAGGACCTGCGGTCCATTTATGAGCAGACGGGTCGTAAATCGCTGTGTGTCCCGTCGAATCGCCTGCGTGGAAAGCCCCCGTGGCGAAAACTGTGCCATCCGGACGCAGAATACCCGGTCCGGTTTCTCCAGGCGGGCAATATATGTACTGACCGTGGTTTCCATAGTGCAAGCAGCCCTCTTCAGGTGGTCCCATCAAATTTGCCACTGTGCTCCCTGCGCTGGTCCAGGTTTGCTTCGAAGGATCGTAGATCTCGGAGTTGGGACTGTGCTTTACATCCCATGTCAGGACCGTGCCGTCCGGTAAAAGGGTCCAACCCTCTTCGGCATCGAAATCACTTTTGCCCGCGGATCCCACTTTCGTCCATTTAAGAGTCTTGGGATCGAGCACCGCCATGTCTTTATTGGTTTTGCGTCCCAGCAGGAAAAGACCGTTTGGCAATACTGTTGATGGTGAATCACCAATGTCGTACCAGCCCTTTGGCGGGGCGACCATCGTCCACTTGTCAGTCTTCGGATCGTAGATCGCGCTCTGATTAGTAAGCGTGAATTGGTTGCCGCAGTTGCTGTATTCGCCGCCGCTTATCAGCAAACGACCATCCGCGAGCACAGCGGCAGTATTGGCATAGGGCGCGTATCCGGAGGGCAGGCTGGCGATCTGTTTCCAGCTTCCCTTAATATAACTTCCCGTGTTGTCAGGCGTGAGCTTCCAAAAATCCGAGCAAGTACCGCCTTGCACTATGATCGAACCGTCTGTCATCAGGTATTCCACGATTGCGCCGTCCGGCGCAGGATGAACGAGCGGAGTCAGTTTCTGTGCTTGCGAAACTCCGGCGAGCACAGACAGAAGTATGGTCACAACTACAGAAACCTTCTTAGACATAGATCCCTTTCCTGTGGTGCTGAATGGCAGTGAGTACGGCGCTGGGAGACTGAGCGCAGGCCGCAATGCTAGCACAGGGCCACCGCAGCATGGCAATAGGAAAAGTGCGATCGATAAAAAATATCGGCGCATGCTGCGCAAACATTTTCACTTGTGAGCTCTGGATTCAACGTTCCAGTTGGGTGGCAAAAGCATCGAGTGAGAGGGAGCGCAAAAGATTGCGGCGCATGCCGCGCTCCACTTCGGCCACACTGTCGGAGGCCCGCGAAATCCAGGCAAAATCGGCAGATGCTGCCAGCGTATTGAGTTCCGATTGGATATCGGTGTTGCAAATCAGTTCCGGGCTCCCGGAAATCAGGAACATCAAATCCTGCAGCAGAGAGTAAATCGCTCGCAACAGCTTTTCCGTTTTGTCGCGGCCTTCAGCCCCCGCCCGATAAGTTTCCGTGATCTTGAACAACTCGCTGTGGTCGCTGCCACGCAACGCGGCTGTGAGAATGGCGAGCGCGTGTGAGCGGGCCGCGGTGTACGCGGCCAGATCGAAGCTGCGTGCCCGTCCTATGGCGCCCTCGGAAAGCCGCGCCAGCAACGCGCGCTGTTTCTGATTCCATTCGGGACGGTTGGACGCCAGGTATTGCTCCACATCCGCAGCAGGGAGCGCATTCAACGTTACTACCATCGAACGCGAGCGAATGGTTGGCAGCAACTCGCCCACATTTTCCGTGAGCAGAAAGATTGTCGCAAAGTCCGGCGGTTCTTCGAGCACCTTCAGCAGGGAGTTCGCCGCCTCTTTCATGAATGCGGAGTCGGTAAAAATATAAACCCGCTCTTTGGCTTCGCCCGGCCGGTAGTGGATGGTTTCGATCACCCGCCGCACCTGATCGACTTTGATCATCATCTGCGGCGGATCGGGTGGAATGACCAGCACGTCAGGATGAGTCTGCACGAACAGGCGTGTGTCTTTTTTGTCGGTTTCGCGCAAACCGTCGCGCGCCTCGACCGCCTCGGCAAAGCGAGCGTCAAGATCGTCTGCCTGCGCAATGCGGACGCAGTTGGAACACTTGCCGCAAAAATCGGGAAGGCCGTCCGTCGTAAGCGGCGCGAGACAGTTCATGGCCTTGGCGAGCATGAGCGCCAAAGTGTATTTGCCCGAACCGGCGTGCCCCGCCAGAATCACAGCTTGCGGAAAGCGGTTGCGCGCCAGCATATCGCGCAGTTGGCGCACTACGTCCGAGTTGCCATAAAAATCAGAAAAACCCATAAACCTTTTTCACCACAGAGACACAGAGTCACAGAGAAACATTTAAGTCCGCTGAATGCCATAGTAATCGCATTTTTTAAATTCTCTGATTTGTCTCTGTGACTCTGTGTCTCTGTGGTGAGTTCACGCGCTCTTGGCAAGCTTCAGTTTACGGCCCACGACTTCGACGATGCGCCGGTGCGTTTCCTCCGGCGTGCCGCGAGCATCGACCACAACCACGCGCTGCGGTTCGCGGGTTGCAATAGCGAGATACGCACTCCGGACTCGCCCGAAGAAGGCGCGGCTCTCCTGCTCGAAACGGTTCTCGTTCCCAGCTGCAGAATCATCCTTGCCAGCTTGTGCCTTATTCCGCCGCCGCGCGCGATCGACGCTCGCGGCCACATCCGAATCCATCAGGATGGTGAGGTCGGGCCGCAGACTTCCACATAAAATTCGATGCAGGGCTAACACTATCTCACTGCCCAGCTTGCGTCCCCCGCCCTGATAGGCCTCGGTAGAATCGGTAAACCGATCGCAGAGCACGACCTGACCTTCGGGCAAGCGCCGGCTCGATTACCTCCGCAATGTGCTGGGTTCGCGCCGCAAACATCAGCGCCAATTCGGCGATGGGAGCCAGCGAGGAGGTATTCGTATCCAGCAGAAGCTGGCGAATTTTTTCGCCGGTCGGCGTGCCTCCAGGTTCACGCGTCACTACCACAGGCACACCCTCAGTGCTCAACACTGCGGCCAGCCTCTTTAGTTGAGTGCTTTTGCCGCATCCGTCGAGTCCCTCGAAGGTAATGAATTTGCCGCGCTGAGTGTGGGAGGGCACGACAAGATCATAGCAAAGCATACGTGGACGTAACCGCAGGTCACCGATTCGAGTTTCTGATGCGAGGGCAACGCTGTATAGCGCCCGGGTGACGGCCATCCACCATGGCTGATATAGTCATTGATTCTTTTGTATCGGTCTCAATTTTTCTGTAGATCATCAAGGAGATTCATGGCCTCATTCTCTCGCCGTATCGGGTTCTGGGTTGTAATTTGCGCGATGGCCCTGCCGTTGGCGGCTCAAAAAAACAAACCCATAACCAAATCCGGGGCGCCCACGATTACCATTTCCGTTGATGCCAGCAATGCTCCTCGCAAGATTTTCCATGCGCAACTGACGATCCCGGCCAGCGCCGGCACGCTCACTCTCTACTATCCCAAATGGATTCCCGGCGAACATGGTCCCACTGGGCCGATTCAGGATTTGACCGGATTGAAGTTCACCGCCAATGGACAAACTCTGAAATGGCGTCGCGACCTGCTCGACGGATGGACCTTTCACGTTGAAGTGCCGGCGGGGGCGTCGGCTGTGAATGCATCGCTCGACTTCATTTCACCTACGGGCGAAGAAGGCATGTTTACTGGCGGCGCATCTGCCACGGACAAGATGACCGTGTTGAGTTGGAACACTGTCCTGCTCTATCCGGCAGGATGGACTTCGGACGAACTCACTTACCAGGCAAGCCTGCGTTTGCCCGAGGGCTGGAAGTTTGGCACGCCGCTACCCATCGCTTCGCAGCCGGAAGCGAAATTAAATTCAATCCGGTGCCGCTCAGCACGCTGGTAGATTCTCCGGTGATTGCCGGCCAATACCTGCGCATTGTGCCGCTGAGCGAAAATCCGCGTCAGGAACTGGATATTGCCGCTGACCACCCCGGAGACCTCGATGCACCGCAAGAAGTGCTCGATCCCTACAAATCTTTGACCGATCAAGCGCTGAAACTTTTCGGAGCACAGCACTTCCGCGACTACCATTTTCTTTACAGCTTGAGCGACCACGTCGCGCACTTCGGACTGGAGCATCACGAATCGAATGACAGCCGCACTTCGGAGCGTTCTTTGGTTGACCCCGATCCTCGGCTTCTGGCTTCCGGCCTGCTCTCGCACGAGTATGTTCACTCCTGGAACGGAAAGTATCGGCGGCCTGCAGACTTGACCACGCCGGATTACGAGAAGCCGATGCAGGACGATCTGCTTTGGGTCTACGAAGGACTGACTTCGTATCTGGGAGATCTTCTGAGCGCGCGCAGCGGAATTCGAAACCCTAATGAGTACCGCGAAAACCTCGCCGCAATGGCGGCGCGACTCGATCACGTGCCCGGCCGCATCTGGCGCAATCTGCAAGATACCGCGGACGGCGTTCCCTGGATGCAGGGCGCCCCGCCCCAGTGGGAATCGTGGCGCAGAACCGTCGATTACTACGACGAAGACGTTTTGAACTGGCTGTGGGTCGACACCATCATCCGCGAGCAAACGCACGGACAGAAATCGCTGGACGATTTCTGCAAGCTTTTCCACGGTGGGCAAAGCGGGCCGCCTGAAGTTAAGACTTACACATTCGATGACGTAGTCAATACGCTGAATCAGGTCGCTGCCTACGACTGGCGCGGCTTCTGGACGGAGCGGCTTACCAACCACGGACCGGGCGCGCCGCTTACCGGCATCGAGCGCAGCGGCTGGAAATTGGTGTACGACGAAAATCCATCCGAGCTGACGAAGGTGCGCAAGCGCGAACTCAAGGAAGTCGATGCGGAGTACTCAATCGGATTGTTGCTTGACGAAAACGGAAACATTATCGACACGGTCGAAGGAATGCCGGCGGCGAAAGCGGGCATCGGGCCGGGAATGAAACTGGCAGCGATAAATGGACGTCGCTTCTCAGCAGATGTATTGAGCGACGCACTGCGAGCCGGAAAGAACACCTCCGAGCCCCTCGAATTGCTGATCGAGAACACGGAATACTTTAAGACCTTCAAGATTGACTATCACGGCGGAGAGAAATATGCGCACTTGGTGCGAGATGAATCCAAGCCGGATGTCTTGAGCGAAATTATTAAAGCGCGGTAGGCCGCGAAGGTTCGCGCGTTCGCTGCCGACTGTATAATCGAGGCGTAGGCTTCATCCCACCAGTATTGGAAGGTGATCTCTTGAACACACCCATGGCGCCCCGTCCCGGTCAACCGCAAGGCCCGCAGCCTCTTCCTGGCATCGATACGATTATCGCGGTCGGTTCCGGCAAAGGCGGCGTAGGAAAGACCACGCTAGCCGTAAATCTGGCGCTCGCGCTGGCCAAACTCGGCCACAAAGTTGGCCTGCTCGATGCTGACGTGTACGGCCCCAACGTGCCGCTCATGCTCGGCATCAACTCGCAACCAAAAGTCCTTGGCGATAATCGCATCGAGCCTATCGATGCCCATGGTCTGAAGGTGATCTCGGTCGGGCTGTTGAATCCGGGGGACAAGCCGCTGATCTGGCGCGGGCCCATGCTGCACTCGATCATCAAACAGTTCTTGGGTTCTGTGGTGTGGGGGCAACTCGATTATCTGGTCGTGGACTTGCCGCCGGGCACAGGTGACGTTTCGCTGTCTTTAATTCAAACCGTTCCGCTGACCGGAGCGATCGTGGTTTCGACTCCGTCAGATGTTTCGCTGCAGGACGCGCGCAAAGCCATCGAAATGTTTCGTCAGATGAAAGTAGACCTGGTGGGCATGGTAGAAAACATGAGCTACTTTGTTTGCCCGCATTGCAATCACGAGATCGATATTTTCTCTCGCGGCGGCGCAGAGAAAACTGCCAAACAATTCGGCGTTTCCTTCCTGGGAAACGTGCAACTCGATCCCGACATTCGCAAGTCAGGAGACAGCGGCAAGCCCACGGTCCTCGAAGGAGAGAATTCTGCTCACGCGAAATCTCTTTTCGAATTTGCCCGTAACGTGGTGACGCGGGTAAGCGAGATTAAATCAACCGCAGGCGAGAGCGTAATTCAAATCCAGTAACGGCTCTGTTTTGTTTGATAATGAGGCGCAGGAGTAAAGCAGGCAATCTGGCTGTTAGGCGAGAGCATGGAGAAAGAGGCGAGAGACATTCTGAGCAACTCCGCAAATGAAAACGCCCCCGCTGGTGGACTGGGTGCGGAAATCTCTAGTTTATTTGCTGAAGCCTGCCTCGACTTCGACATTCGGGAACTACGGGGATATGAAATCAAGCCGGCGCGATTTGAAGAATGACTATTCTGGATACGAACGCTCTTTCGGTTAGATAACGCCCAACACGCCACGCTGGCTACGCGCAACACGGCGCACTTCGACGACATTTCAGTCCCGCTGATCAATCCTTGGTCTGCTTGAATTCACGGCCGTCTTGAATCGCGCCAACTTAAATGTCGGATCGGACTCTTTACCATCAATCACCAAAGCCGAGACCATTTCTCCTACCGCGGGCCCATGTTTGAAGCCATGCCCTGATCCTCCGCCAACCAACCAAATGTTTTTTGCTACCGGATGCCGGTCGATAATCAAATGATTGTCGGGAGTATTTTCGTACTGGCAGACACGAGTCTCAATTAATGGCGCGTCTTTCATCGCGGGAAACCGGAAGGCGACATAATCGCGAATGGTCTGCAGTCCAGCTTCGCTTACGACGCGTTCTCCTGAAGTGGGATCGAACTCTGGGCCGCGAGTGTCGTCGGCGACTTTGAATCCCCGTCCATCTGTAGCTGGAATACCGTAAATGAAACGATCGCGATGATCGGCCCAGACTGGCATGCTTGTCTCCGAAAAACGATCGTCCCCTGCAGGCGCGCCAAAGAAAAATACATCTTGCTGGGTGGGGCGAATGAGGTTGCCAATGGTCTTAGGGAAAAGTTTGCCGAGCCAGGGACCACAGGCAAAAACATAGTGTCAGCGGTTAGCCTGGAACCATCGGAGAGCGTCAAGCCATCGCGAGCGCCGTTTTCAAGATCGTGCGGCATGACCGCGACTTGTTTGTACTGGCCGCCTGCTTTCACGAATTGTTCGGCTATGGCCTGGCAAGCGAATCGCGCGCTCAGAAAGCCACCTTCGGGTTCGTAGATTGCCCAGCGCACATCTTCCACGTTGATCTGCGGCCAGCGCTTACCAAGTTCCATTCCTGACAATTCTTCATATGCGACGCCAGCCTCGCGCAGCATGGGCAAAGATGAGCGCTCGAATTGGTCATCCGCCGAGGTCACCATCCACAAGACGCCGGTGCGATGCAAGAATTGAAGCCCCCACCGGGTCTCGTGTTCTCTCCACAAGCGCAATGCGTGAGCGGCCATTTTGGTGTAAGGCTGGTTGGGACCGTACGTTCCGCGCATTATGCGGCTCTCCCCTCCTGAGGATGAGCGCGAATTGCCCGGCCCCCACGCGTCAATGAGCGTCACACGGACGTTGCGCCGTAACAGATATAGAGCGGTCCATCCGCCGAATGATCCAGCTCCAATTACTGCGACGTGGATTTTTGATTGCATGTTGATTGTGGGGAATAAGAATAACGTCACCGGCCGAAAGCTCGGGGATTAATTTGCTGGCGTTGGATGAAAGTCGCGGATGCGCTCCATTTTTTTCGTAGACATAAGACGTAACTCGGGAGCAGACTTAGGGGCGTCGCAAGGCGGCTGAATTCTGGACTAGAGCGGCCCCCACCGGAGGCGTATGGCGAATGCATTTGGTACCGATATTCTGATTCAAGCTAAGGATCCGATGAAGGCGGCTGATTTCTATGTCAAGCAATTGGGCTTTCAAGATCACGGACAAAAAACCAAACATGGTCAGCCTTCACGGAAAAAACATTAATTTCTTTATTGAGCGCGGTCCTGCGATGGGACCGGTTTTCGAAGTTACGGTAAAAAGCGTTAAAGAAGCGAGAGCCAGACTCACGAAAAAGGGCTGCAAGGTGGTTAAGGATGAGCCTGATTTTCCCAGATGCTACATCAAAGACAAGCATGGCCTGATTTACAACCTTACGCAGTGAAGACGAGAACTCGCCCTCCCGGGGAGAAATCATCGGTTTGTAGAATTCGAGTCCCAGGCCGGGCATGACACTCGCCAGAGACGTGTGTCTGGGTCGAGCATGGTTGGGCAATCAGCTTGACAGAGGTTCGCCGTGCTTCCTAAAATCCAAGACGGGCGCTTTGCATCCTACGACCTAAGTATTGCATCTACATTAGTTAGCCACCAGTAACATGCATGAACCTAAGAGCCGACTGTCCCCGTCGGCTGGGTGTGATACAAGGGAGTATATGCCTCCGGGACCCCCTATCGGCGAACGTGAGCGTGAAATCTTGACCGCTATCGTGGAAACTTTCATTGCCACGGGTGAGCCGGTCGGATCGCGCACGCTTGCGCGCGCGAATCGGGAGGGGCTGAGCCCGGCTACGATCCGCAATGTGATGTCGGATTTGGCGGATTCGGGTTTTCTGGAACAGCCTCACACTTCAGCTGGCCGGGTGCCGAGCACAGAAGCTTATCGCTATTACGTCGAGCAGCTTACCGGCAAAGCCCGGCTCTCGGATGATGATGAAAATATTATTCAGAAGTCATTCCATGGGGTTTCGGATGTGCAGGAGTTCATGGAGCGCACTTCGCGCGTGCTGTCTTTGATCTCGCACAATGTTGGGGTGGCAGTTGCAATTAGAGGAGCCAAGAACGCTCTGGAGCATGTTTATTTTTCGCGGCTGGGTGATCAGAAGGTACTAGCTGTACTGGTGACGCGGTCGGGCCTGGTGCGCGATCGGGTGTTGCGCATGGATCTTCCGCAAGCCGATCTGGATGCTGCGGCTCGCTTCCTGAACGAGAACTTCCGCGGCTGGACCATGGAAGCTATGCGGACCGAGTTAGCTCGCCGGCTGGAACAAGAACGCAGCGAGTATGACCGGCTGATGGCTTCAGTGGAACAACTCTATAAACAGGGCGCGTTGGCGGCTGATGATAGCGCGCAGACTGTATACGTCGACGGTGCGTCCAATCTGGTAGCGGGAGAGCACGACCGGGACCGCCTGCAGGAATTATTGAAGACGCTGGAAGAGAAACAGAAAATTGTTGGTTTGCTGGGCGCGTATCTCGATGCCAAGCAGGAAGCGGTGCGGGTGGTGATCGGGCTCGATCAGGCCTTGCCGTCGATGCGTAATTTCGTGTTGATCGGCGCGCCGGCGCGAGTGGGCGGTGAGGTAATGGGATCGCTCGCAGTGATAGGTCCGACGCGCATCGATTATCAAAACACCATGAATGCGGTTTCCTATATCGCGCGTATGTTCGACAAGATCTTGAATGAATCGGAGTAAGTAATCTCAGCGGGGAATATGGCAAGAACAAACGGAAAATCGGAAGTGGACGCCCACGATCTGGATACAGGGCATGAATTGCCTGCATCAGATGACGCGGCGGAAACAGAAACCACAGAGTCATTGCAGACGTCAGGCGATGGCAGCGAATTACAAAAAGTTCGGGCCGAGCGGGACATGCTGGTCGATCGCCTGGCGCGCCTGCAGGCTGAATTCGAGAATGCCCGCAAGCGCACAGCCCGCGAGCAGCAAGACTTTCGCGAGTACGCCGTAGCCGACGCAATTAAAGCGCTTCTGCCTTCACTCGACAGCTTTGAGCGCGCGTTGCAGATTAGCGTGAAGGACAAATCCGAGCTTCGCGGCGGAGTTGAGCTCATCTACAAGCAGTTGCAGGATGCGCTGCAAAAGCTGGGCCTTCGCGCCATTCCGGCTAAAGGCGAGCCCTTCGATCCCCACCTGCATGAAGCCATCGAGATGGTTGAAACGTCGGACGCCGACGATCATCAGATAATCGAAGAACTGCAGCGCGGTTACAAGTTGAAAGATCGCCTGTTGCGCCCCTCGATGGTCAAAGTTGCGCGCAATCCCAAGCATTAATTCCAAGCGAAAGGATCTAAAACCATTCTGGCCAGCAACGTAAAACGCGACTATTACGAAGTGCTCGGGGTAGCCCGCGGAGCCAACGAGCAAGAGATCAAGAGCGCCTATCGCAAGCTGGCGCTGCAATTTCATCCTGACCGCAATCCAAACAATCCCGACGCGGAAGAGAAATTCAAAGAGTGCAGCGAGGCTTACGCGATTCTGGCGGATGCCGACAAGCGCGCGGCCTATGACCGCTTCGGACATGCGGCGGTGAGCGGATCAGGCGCGGGCGGATTCGATCCCACAGTTTTTCAGGATGTCAGCGAGATCTTCGGCGACTTTTTCGGCTTCGGCGATCTTTTCGGCGGAGGTTCCCGGCGAGGCAGCCGTGCTCAGCGCGGTCCTGATTTGCGCGAGGATGTAACCCTGGAATTCGAAGAGGCGGTATTCGGTACGGAAACCAAGGTTTCGGTGCGCCACCACGAGACTTGCGAAGATTGCCATGGCAACGGTGCGGCGCCCGGCAAAGCACCCGTCCCATGCCGATCTTGCGGTGGACGCGGGCAGGTTCGTTACCAACAAGGATTCTTCAGCATGGCGCGTACTTGTCCGACCTGCCAGGGCGTGGGCAGTGTTATTACTGATCCATGTCCCAAGTGCAAAGGCGAAGGCCGCGTGCTCAGACAAAGAACGGTCGATGCCAAGGTTCCCGCTGGCGTTGAAGACGGCACCCGCATCCGCTTTTCGGGGTTAGGCGAAGCTGGAGCTCACGGCGGACCCGCGGGCGATCTCTACGTGGTGTTGCACGTTAAGGAGCATCCGTTTTTCGAGCGCGAAGGCAACGACTTGCATTGCGTGATTCCGATTTCATTTACCCAAGCCGCATTGGGAACGGAGATTCGAGTGCCGACACTCGACGGCGAGCAGACGCTCAAGGTGCCAGACGGAACCCAGTCGGGAACCACGTTACGCATACGAGGCAAAGGTGTGCCAGTGCTGAATGGCCATGGCAAGGGAGATTTATTTGTCGAAGTTCGGGTGCAAACTCCCAGCAAGCTTAATAAGCGGCAACGTGAGTTATTGCAGGAATTAGAGGGGATGGCGCGAGTGGAAAATAAGCCTCAACGCCGGACATTGCTCGGCAAAGTGAAGGATATTTTCGGGTAGTTCGCGGAAACATTTCGGCATTTCCTTTGTGTACCTTTGTGTCCTTCGTGGTTTGAGCTTCTGTCTCTGATCCATGACCCGCCGACGCTGGATTGCCGACAAAGTCTCCGGTAACCGCGCGTTCCTGGTTGGGGCGCATGCCGATCATCTGGTCGCGTGCTTCGCGCTCGGGTGGGGCAAGAATTCGATATCACCGCGGGAAACGAAGTCCGGCGTGGACGTCTTATCGCCATTTCGGCCGATCGAGTTGAATTCGAATTGGGCGAGCAGATTCCCATCTCTCCGAATGTTCAGGTAACCCTCCTCGTATCTATTTTCAAATTCGATCGTATGGAGTGGGCCATTGAGAAATGCACGGAGCTGGGCGTAGCGCGCATTGTCCCAGTGATTGCGCGACGAACCGAGGCTCACTTGGCAGCAGCGGCTGTGAAACGAGTCGAGCGTTGGCGGCGCATCGTTTTGCAGGCTGCTGAACAGTCTCGGCGCAGCTTGGTCCCGGAAGTCGGCCTGCCACTCAAGTTGAAAGATGCGTCGGCCTTGCCGGGCAGCGTTCGTGTTGTGCTCTCAGAGTTCGAAACGGAAGTAAAGCTGAAAGACACCCTGCAGTCGCTCAGCGATGGCAATGTTGTCATCGCTCTGGGACCTGAGGGCGGATGGACGAATGAGGAATTAACTACATTTCGCGAAGCCGGATGGAGTACAGCGTCATTGGGGAGCACAATCCTGCGGGCTGAGACGGCGGCGATTGCCGCTATGGCCATCGTGCAATCCGAATTTTCCTAGGCGATTGACTTCGGAGAATGGGTGTGCGGTCGCGGGGCCATATACGTGCGAGTGATGCGATCGTGCCAGCAAAGTCGATCCTCGTCGAGGAAGCACCAGGCATAGCCCAGCGCCAACGATAATCCCGACAACACGGCAGCGAGTACGCGCCAACGTCGCGTCTTCCTGGGAACCGCAGTGCCATCGAAGCGGCTCAGCCGCAGGCGCGCCAGGCGCAGGCCCGGGGTGGTCGCTGTATAAACCAGCAGAAGGTATTGATAGGAAGTCCAGAATACGGCAATCAGAATGATTGAAGTTGTCGCGGCCAGCTGCAGTGGTGGCGCGATCGTGGTGACGCGAAAAAAAATATAGGCGAACAGCGCGAAAGCTGACATCACCAGGAAGGCGTCAATGGCGCTGGCTAACAGCCGCCGAGACATCGGAGCGGCTTGCAGCGGCAGTTCGAATCCGGGGCGCCGTTCCTGTGCCGGTTCTTCAACCGGGTCCATCATGATCCCACCCAACGCCGGCGGCGGCGGCAATAAATCCGGAACTTCGAGGATGCGCGGCTGTTCCACGACCGGTTCGGCGATCCCATCGAAAACCGGCAGGGGCGGTGCGAAGCGAGGAAATTCGAGGATTCTCCCGCCCGCTTCAGGCACATCAAAAGCGTCATCGGTGGCCGGTTGGATATGGATCTGTTCCGGGCGAGTTGCTGAATTGTCTTGTATCGCAACCGCAAGTCGATTGGGTGCTGCAGGCGGCATGGTTGCTGCCGGGTGATCGTTCCACGAGGGCTCGGGCGGGTCGAACTTCAACTGCAGCGACGGATACCGCGGGGCTCGCGGACGCCGCCGAGCGCGGTAATTATTTACTCGATCTGCAACTTCATTGCGCCATGAGTCGAGATCTGGCGGTTTAACTGGTTCGCTCTGCGATGACTGGCTCGGCGTTAAGAGGTCGACTGGCTCACGCGAGGAGGGTAATTCGTTCGCTGCCCTCTGGTTGCTCGACAGATCCTGCACATCATCCGCCACAAACTTCGGAGACGCAGACGCTTCATTCAGGCTGGCGGCAAAACTCTGCTCGCTGGCATCGTATGCTTCAGGGTCGATCAGCCGAGCGCCGGACGGTGGCGGCACATTCGAATCAACATCGGGTTCAAACTTCAATTTCATTTTTTACCATCTCGCCTCGGATTGCCTCCGGGCACAGCCCGCAGCACCGGAACTCCAAACCACTTTGCCTCTCAGGCCAACACCGTGCTAACTTCACGGTACCCGGCACGAAACTTTCAGGCCGGAGAGTTCGTGCGCGTCCCGATGACTTCCCGCAATCGATTCCTTATCACGGCGGCGTTGCTTTGTCATCTATTACTGGCGCATCCCTTAGTTACCAGCCAGTTGCTCGCCCCTGAAACCCCGGCCAATTCAGCTCAAAGCCTGCCTAATACTCCTTCCGCTCCGAAACAGGAAGAGGTCACAATAATCGCCAATACGCAAGAAAGAATCGGCTCCATTTATAGGTTGCATGGTAAAGCGGAGATTCATTATGGGGTCTACATCCTCCGCGCCGATGAAGTTACGTACGACGCCGACACCGGCGAGGCCACAGCGGATGGCCACGTGGTGCTTGAAGGTGGACCCAACGACGAGCATATTCAGTCGAGCCACGGCACTTACAATGTTCGCGCCGAAAGCGGCCGCTTTGAGAACGTGACCGGCAGCATCGGGGTGCGGACCCGCGGGAACCAGGCTGGCGCTGACTTCGTCGAATCCTTTTTTTTTCACTGGCAAAGTAGTGGAGAAGACCGGCCCCGATCATTACATGGTTTATGACGGTACGGTAACGACTTGTGAGTTGCCGCGTCCCCGATGGCAATTCAATGCCCACAAGGTTGTGGTCAACGTCGGGGGAACGGCCAAGATTTACCACAGCACTTTTGGGATTCGTGGCATTCCCGCTCTTTATTTTCCTTTCGCGACCCTGCCCGCACAGCGGGTTCCGCGACAATCTGGATTCCTGATTCCTAACTTCGGAACCTCGTCGGTAAAGGGAACGATATTGGGCGAATCCTTGTTCTGGGCCATCAATCGCAGCATGGACGCGCATATTGGAGCGGAATATTTTTCTGCCCGGGGATGGGCGCCGCAGGGTGAATTTCGGGCTCAGCCGAGTGAGACTTCGTTCGTCGACATAAATTATTTCGGGGTGCTCGACCGCGGCGTCGGAAATCCTCCGGTGAATCAGGGTGGTGAAGAGGCGCGCTTGAACGGTGAGGGTGAGTTCGCCCACAACTTCCGCGGGGTCGCCAACATCGATTACCTTAGCTCCTACGTGTTTCGCCTCGCCTTTAATGACGTCTTCACACAAGCGGTGAACTCCGAAGTGAAATCCACCGCGTTTCTGTCTAATACCACGAACGGCTTTTTCTATAACGCATCGATGCAGCGCTATCAGGACTTTGAAAGCACCACCGCCGGCGACGTGGTCACGATCCTTCATGCGCCGAGTTTTGAAGTATCAAGTGTTGATCGCCCCCTGTGGCGCTCGCCTTTCTACTGGTCATATGATGCCGCAGGCGAGGGACTCTCCCGCAGCGAGCCTGGTTTCAGTACTGCCGCTCTAGTCGGACGCTTCGACCTCGAGCCCAGCATTTCCTTGCCGCTGCAAATTGGGGGATGGTCGTTTCGTCCGGAACTGTCGCTACGAGATACGGGGTATACGGAGCAACTTGCAAGCTCCAGCGAGGCCAAAGTCGCGGAGTCTGATCCCATCAACCGCCGGGCGCTCGAAGGATCTGTGGAAGTGAGACCTCCTGCTTTGAGCCGAATTTTTGCTTCGGAGTTCATGGGACGCAAGTGGAAACACGTCATTGAACCGCGCGTGACTTATAACTACGTGACCGGGATCAACAATTTCGCGAACATCTTACGTTTCGACGAGCGCGATATTCTCACCGATACGAATGAAGTCGAATATGGCATAGTGAATCGCCTTTACGCCAAGCGCATTTCCTCGCAACCAGAAGACTGCGGAAAACCCGGAATGCCGTCGCTGTTTATCGGTGGAGCGCCTGTGCCCGCCCGCATACCGTGGAGTCGACAAAACGCACCGACAGAGGCACCTTGCAATTCGGAACCACAGGTGCGTGAGGTCGTGACTTGGGAACTGACGCAGAAATACTTTATCGATCCGACATTTGGTGGGGCGCTGGTTTCTGGACGCAGCAACGTTTTTACCAGCACCGTGGATTTAACCGGCACTTCGTTCTTGACCGCCCCTCGTCATCTTTCGCCGCTGATCTCGCGCCTGCGGGTCGCGGCTAGCGCTCGAACTGACATTGAGTGGGATGTCGATTATGACTTCGTGCGCGGGGGACTGAACGCCAGTACGATCCTGGCCAATTATCACGTGGGCCCATTTACGATTGGAGGCGGCGACGCGTATCTGCAGGTGCCTGGCGAATGCGCTCAGGCAACTTGTATGTTCAACACCACCACCGATCCCAATATTATTTTCTGGCCGCAACTGTTCAACCAGTTCCGGTTGTTGCTCGGCTACGGTCACTCCGGCAAGCAGGGGTTCAGCGCGGCAACTAATGTTGGCTTTGATGCGAAACTCGGCTTCCTGCAGTATGCCGCCGCGCAAACCACGTATAACTGGGATTGCTGCGGAGTAAGCCTCGAATTTCGCCGCTTTGCTCTGGGCTCGGTGCGCAATGAGAATCAGTATCGCTTCACCTTCGCGCTGGCCAATTTGGGGTCGCTGGGAAATCTACGGCGCACGGAAAGACTCTTTTAGGCTGGCTGCCCCTGCTGGGGTTCGTTGCTAAAAGCGGTCAAGGCCGTTCCCGAAGTTGCGAGCGGGGAATGTGACTCTGCCGTCACATCAGCGGTTTCATAACTGCCAACCCCCATGTTCCAGCCTATCTCGTAAATATGCTGATCCGCGCCAACATAGTAAAAAATCGTACCAGTTTGCGCCGTACTGATCTGGCCGATTCCGGAAGCCGGTGATCGCGCTGTTTGCTGCTGCTCTGGGGGAGTTGCTCCCCACCTCAAAGGTCGCCCAGCCATGGAAGCTCTGCTTCCAGTTGAATGTGTCAAGCTTACTACTCGAATCGACGGTGTACGCATGCTCTGAGGTGTACAGCGTTTCCGCTATGAGCGTTGTGGGCCAAAGTAGACAAGCAAACGTGACCGCAAAAGCTAAATTTTTCCGCATCCGGGAGTGTATTACGGCCGATAGTTCGGTGTGCTCTGTTTAAATGCGGGAAATGGCTCGGCGGTTTCGAGCATGGCTTGGTTCATGGTCAGCTCAAAAATTGTAATGTTACTTCCAAAGGACTCTGGATGGAGGCTCCGAAACTCACGGAATTGGTTCCGCAGATCAGCGGCGAGTTTGATGTCCCATCCCTCCTGGATCACCCAAACCCTGTCTCCCGGCTTCAGATTATGGGTGCGCACCAGTTCATTCCATTTGCTCAGGAAGGTTGGAGCATCAAATCTCCAGTTACGTGGATCAGCCGAAATCACGTAATAACCGGCACAGTAGAACGTCTGCAGATTGGTAATTGAACTGTCGAAAGACATGGTTCTCTGCGGGCACAGGTAATGGTTTAGCAGGAGGCTGCTCTGGTAATCCACAAAAAGCGGGAAGCGGGGAGAAATTTCCCGGTGCACGGCATTTATGGCTCGATTCATCTGCTCGCTGCTCTGATCCCGGCGCAGCATGTAAGGTCGATGTGGCGCCCCGAAGATGTTACAGGCTGCCACGATCAAGACCGCTGCACCGAAACCGCGCGCGGTTTGTTGGCTCACCCACCTGGCCAGAACGAAGCTCACGCCCGCGATCCCAAAAATGACGAGAACGACGCAGTGCCGGGTGCCTCCATAGGGATAAACTTTCATGATTGCGGCCACGCAGTTGAGCGCAAAAGGCAGGCACAGAAGGACTGCGAGTTGCCAGTGTGATGCACGGTTCTGCGAGCTATGGTTTTTCCCTCGAAAGAGAAGAATCACAGCAGCCAAGAAAAGCAAACCGGCAATGTCCCCGACGGCGAGTTGGCCAAAAAGGAACTGAAATACACCGAAGCTTCTGCCCAACACGAATGACGGCAGGTTAGTGTCCCCCGGGTGGTAGTAAGATTTGCGCAGCCATTCCTCCATGGCCTGCGTCGCCTGGGCGCTGCCCTTCTGCTTTGAAACATGGGTCGCATACAAGAACGCCGCAATTCCTAGAGCGCCTACCTCGCTTGATAACCAGGCAGCGATCAGCTTGACGTCCGGCCGTTCACTGAGCAGCCGCAGCAGGCCATACACGCCAGTCGCCGCAGCGAACAAGAATGCTGAATAATGGGAGAGCAGGCCGAGGTAAAGGCAAATCGAGAAGAGCAGCATCAGACCCACGGAGTTCTTCGCCAGGGCGCGTTCAAACAGATACGCCGCACTCGTGATGAAAAACAGCATCAACATGTACTGCCGGACCTCAGCCGACAGCAAGATCATAGGCGGAAGGAACGTTACGAGAACAAGGCCGATCCAGCCGGCGGTGCGACCAAAGATTCCCGTGAGCCATTTGAAGTAAGCCCAGCAGAAGGCTGTTCCCATTAGCACCGAAGGCAGCCGAAGGACAAACTCCGAGGAGCCGAGCCTTCGCCAAAAATACAGTAAGAAGATCAGAAGCGGAGGGTGGGCAGTCGTGAGGCTGGCCTGATAGGCCGTTCCCCAAGAGGCCTGATTCGCGATCAAGTAATGGAGAGCTTCGTCCGGGTTGAGAAATGTCCCCCAGGCAGCCCCTAGGCGAACCATCGTGCCCACCGCAAGCGCCAGGATCGCCAGCCGATTGGAATGAGCTTCAAACCAACTCTCGCAGCGACCACTCCATCCCAGGGGCGCTTCGAGTTGGTGCCGCCGACGTGAGGTGTTCATCCGAGATCTTCTCAAGAGAATAACTGACACTGGTTTCCTTTGCCCACTTTCGTGGCGAAAACATCACGAGAAGACTTGCCTGTATTAGGATATGAGGTATGTCCGTTCCCGACGATCTTGCGTCTAAGCGCGAAGCGCTCGATGCCGCTATTCGTAAGCTCGGTCGAACTCTGGTGGCTTATTCGGGCGGTGTGGACTCCGCATTTCTCGCCTGGGCCACTTACCAAGTGCTCGGCACCGACATGCTGGCGGTCATCGCAGATTCGCCCAGCCTGGCTCGTACTCACCGCGACGACGCGATTGAGTTCGCGCGCGAACACCGCATTCCGCTCGAAATTGTCACCACCACCGAACTTGATCGCGCCGAATACGTACGAAACGACAGCTCTCGCTGTTTCCATTGCAAGGACGAGTTGTTCACGGTGATGGAATCGTTTCGCGCACAGCATGGGTTCGAGTCCATCGCGTACGGCGTGAATGCCGATGATCAAGCCGACTTTCGGCCCGGGCAAATCGCTGCCCGCAATCATTTTGTCGCGGCGCCTTTGCTTGACGCCGGGCTGACGAAACTGGAAATTAGAGAACTGGCGCAGCAGGCCAATTTGCGAGTGTGGGACAAACCTGCTTCTGCGTGCCTGTCATCGCGTATCGAGTACGGGCGTCCGGTCACACGTGAGGCACTGAGCACGATCGAGCAAGGCGAGGATGCTCTCCGCGCGCTCGGGTTCCGGCAATTCCGCGTGCGTCATCACGGCGAGATCGTTCGCATCGAAATTGGCGGCAGCGAACTCTCGCGGGCTCTCACGTCTGAGATGGCAGCAGAATTTACCAGGATTTTCAAAACCCTCGGATTCAAATTTGTGACTTTGGATCTTGAAGGCTTCCGCTCCGGATCGATGAATACTCTGCTGCCAGCCGACCAATTATTGCGTAAGGCGTAATCTGCCCGTGGTCCCGCTACCATGGGAGCACGCATGCCTAGCCTCTGCGGTCCGCTTTCCTGTGAGATAATCGAATTAATTCCCAATGTATAGGCGGTTTTTAGTGACGATATTGCGACGTTCGATCCTTGTTCTCCTGCTGGTTTGCCTCGGCTGCTCAGCTCAGCTTGCCCCAATGCCCGCTGATGTTAACCAGAAAATTGAGCGCCAGGTGCGCGCTACTTACAGCATTCCTGCGACTGTGAAAATTACGGTTGGTACGCTGCGGCCCAGTGACTTTACCGGCTATGATGCCCTCACCATCACGATGGAAGGTGGCGAAAAGAAACAAACTTACGACTTCTTGCTATCCAAGGATGGCAAGACGCTGGCGCGAATGACCAAGCTCGACTTGACCAAGGATCCTTATGTCGAGGCTATGAAGAAGATCGATCTCAACGGGCGTCCAACTCGCGGCAGCAAAGACGCGAAAGTGGTGGTGGTCAACTTCGATGACTTCGAGTGCCCCTTCTGCTCGCGTATGCATCAGACGCTGTTTCCCGAACTGCTCAAGGAATACGGCGACCGCGTGGAGTTCGTTTACAAGGATTATCCTTTAACCGAAATACACCCGTGGGCTACGCACGCCGCGGTAGACGCCAACTGCCTGGCCGCGCAGAATAACGATGCATACTGGGATTTCGCTGACCACATTCATGCCAATCAGCGGGAAGTTAGTTCAGAAAAAGGACTCGATGCCCAGTTCGCCGCCCTCGACCGCCTGACACTCGAGCAAGGGCAGAAACATAACCTCGACCAGAGCAAACTGCAGGCCTGCGTCAAGGCGCAGAATGAATCTTCGGTTAAGGCTTCGATGCACGAAGCCGAAGGCGTGGGCGTAACCGCGACTCCGACCTTGTTCGTCAACGGGCAGGAAATGGATGGAGCGCTTCCCATCACTGAAATGCGAGCGGCGCTCGACCGCGCTTTGCAGCAAGCTGGAGTGGCGGTGCCGGCGCACCCGCCAACTCCGACGACAAGTGAATCGCAACCTCCCACCAGATAGTGCCGAGAGGAACCATTGAAAAATAATTCGCTGTTTCGTCTCTTCCCAGTGCTGCTTGCGGTTTCATTCTGCATAGGCTGTGGAAACAAGATGGCTGGAGACGATGTTGCCGCCACCGTCGACGGGCGCAAGATCTACCGTGCCGACTTGGAAAAGTATTATCAAAACCAAACTGCTGGCTCTCAGCAACAACCGGTGGGAGAGCAGGCCACCAGCCTGCGTCTCAGCATTTTGCGGGAACTGGTTGACAATGAAATCCTGATGCGTCGCGCGGAAAAACTCGGCCTGCTCGCAACCGACGATGAAGTTGAACGCAAGCTGAACGAGATCAAGTCGCCTTATACGAAAGAGGAATTCGACGCCCGCATGAAGGAAAAGAATCTGACGATAGACGACTTCAAGCGCGATTTGCGGCGGTCGCTCACCGTCGACAAGGTTCTGAATAAAGAGGTCACATCGAAGATCAATGTTTCCGACCAGGACATCACTAATTATTACAACGCGCACAAAGCGGAGTTCAATCTGGTCGAACCCCAGTATCACCTGGCTCAGATTTTCGTAACTACCACACCCAATCCACAAGTTCACAACCTTAAGAATGACAAGGCACAAAACGAGGCAGACGCGCGCAAGAAAATTCAGATGATCGTAAATCGCCTGGATAGTGGCGATGACTTCGGCACCCTGGCGATGAATTATTCCGAGGATACCGAAACTTCAGGCAACGGCGGCGACTTGGGTTTTACGCCGGAATCGTCTTTAAAAAATACAGACCCAGTCACCCGCGATGCGGTTATCAAATTGAAGCCTGGGCAGTACAGCACGGTTATAACCGTTGTTAATCCGATGACGAAGCAATTAGTTGGCTTCCGCATTGTGAAGCTGATTGCCAAGGAATCCGCCGGCCAGCGCGAGTTGTCGGACCCTCGAGTGCAAGAGGCGATCCGCTCCCAGTTGCGCGATCGCCGCGAGCAGTTGCTTAAAGCGGCTTATTACGAGGTGCTGCGCGATCAGGCTAAGGTGGAAAACTATTACGCCCAGAGAGTGCTGGAAGGTAGCGGCACGGCGAAATGATGATCCGCAGCGAGGTTACTCCACAACCGCCAGTACGTCTCCGGCGTTGACGTTGGCGCCTTCGACGGCTACGATTTTTTGAACCGTGCCTTTCTTTGGCGATTTGATTTCGTTCTGCATTTTCATCGCTTCCACGACTAGAATGCTTTGTCCCGCCTCAACCGGCTGACCCTGATCGACCAGCATTCGAACTACTTTACCAGGCATAGGTGCGAGGATCTTTTTCGGGCCCTTGTCATCTGCGCCGGCACCTTTGCGGCCGCGCAGTGATCTGGGGTCCCGAAGTTCAGCGAGGTAGCGCACGCTGCCGACCCATAAATGCGTATCAGTCGGCGTATGCTCGCGTTTTATCTCGTAGGCCTTTCCGTCGATCAGAATCGATAGCACGTCGCGCCTTGCGAGCACTGCGTCTATCTCGACATTGTGGCCGTTCAAACGGCATTGCCAGCCAGTTTCCGCTCGCTCCAATTCGACCCGAAAGTCTTTCCCATCGATGGTGACGTCGTAAACCATAGGAAGCAAATGCAAAGTCGGATTTCTAGCTTAGCGCTTCTGCCCTTGCTGCTCTCTTCCAACTGGAAACAGCGGTTCCGTCAATCGCTTTGTTCGATGATGAGTTTCCATTTGCGGCAATCGTCGAGTCCGCATCCAGGATGGCAAATAATCCAGCGGCGATAGCCGCGACCTCCGGGTGTCCACCTCGAACTTCGGGAGGCTTAGACTTTAACAGTCGATCCAGATAGCCGGTGTCGATTTTTCCAGACTGAAAATTCGTGTCGGTCAGAATGCGGCGGAATAGAGAAATATTGGTCTTAATGCCGCCCACAAAATATTCGTGTAGCGCGCGCTTTAAGCGCGAGATCGCCTGCCTCCGGTCCGTTCCGTAGCCGATCAACTTGGCGAGCAGCGGATCGTAATCGATGGGCACCGTCCAGCCTTCGTACATGCCGTTGTCGAGGCGTATTCCCGGCCCCGACGGGGAAAGCAGCAAGGTAATCTTCCCCGGGCTGGGAAAATAATTATTGTCGGGGTCCTCCGCATAGATCCGGCACTCGATCGCATGACCGCCGATACGGATATCTTCCTGGCGAAACGGCAACTTCTCGCCGGCCGCAATTCGGATCTGCAGATGTACAAGATCCAATCCTGTGATCAGTTCTGTGACTGGATGTTCTACCTGCAGTCGCGTATTCATTTCAAGAAAGTAAAAGTTTTTTCCCTGATCGACGAGAAACTCTACGGTTCCAGCGTTGGTATATCGCGCGGCCTCGGCGACCCGCACCGCGACCTCGCCCATGCGTCGCCGCATATCCGCATCTACGATCGGAGAGGGCGATTCCTCCATCACTTTTTGATGTCGGCGTTGAATGGAGCACTCGCGCTCGCCGAGATAAACCGTGTGGCCGTGCTCGTCCGCCAGCACCTGCATCTCGATATGGCGGGGATTGATAATTGCTTTCTCAATGTAAACTTCGCGGTCGCCAAATGCGCGCTCGGCTTCGCTCTGGGCTGCATCCAGAGCGGATTTCAAATCTTCCGGCCCCTGCACCAGGCGCATGCCTTTTCCGCCGCCCCCGGCTGCAGCTTTCAGCATTAC
The DNA here is from genome assembly GCA_963716405.1 of uncultured Acidobacteriota bacterium. Taxonomy (GTDB): domain Bacteria; phylum Acidobacteriota; class Terriglobia; order Terriglobales; family Acidobacteriaceae; genus JABDBE01. The sequence goes on from CAVQTI010000006.1 coordinate 223,758, forward strand.
CGGATAGCCGATCTTCGCCGCCACTTGCTCCGCCTGCTGTGCGGACTCGAGTCCTCTCGAAGTCCCAGGAACGAAGGGAATCCCGGCTTTTTCCATCTCCTGGCGCGCGCGGGTTTTCGATCCCATCATTTCCATCGAGGCGGCGCTTGGGCCAATGAACTTCACGCCCGCATCAACACAGGCTTGAGCAAAGTTCGCGTTCTCGGAGAGAAAACCGTAACCGGGATGGATCGCATCCGCGCCGCTTCGCTTGGCGACGTCCAGAATTTTCGCAACGTTCAAATATGATTCCGCAGCCGCCGCAGGCCCGATGTGATAAGCCTCGTCGGCTTTGCGAACGTGCAGCGAAGCCCGATCCACATCTGAATAAACCGCCACCGAAGTGATTCCGAGTTCGCGGCAGGCGCGAATCACACGCACCGCGATCTCTCCCCGATTAGCGATCAGAATCTTCTTGAACATGGTAGTGATTCGCGCGGAAGTTTGAGCATGCCGTCAGTCGCACCGAGCTGCTTTGATAAGACTTTCAATTCTACTGGAGATTCAAGTATCCACATATTCTGGCAGTGGGGCGGTTTGATAAAATGCAGTGCCTGTGCAGAGACGCGCTACAAGACCTCCGGCCTTGCGGGCCTGATCCAGGGTAGCCGTACCCGATACGAGACCAATATTGCGGTTTTGGCTAAGCAACCATGGCGGGGAAGAACTTGAAGACCTGTTTCATTCATCTGCCTATTTCGAACCGTCGGACTACCAGATTCCCTTGTCGCTGCCTGTAATCTTCTGCCCGACGGCCGCCGCGGTTGCGAGATAGGGCAACAGGCTCAGGCGGGCGCTGCTTTTGAACTCGCGATTGCGCAGCATGGTTGTGAGTTGCGAGGCATAGAGCGCCGCTGACTCCGGGAGAATCGGAACGCGCAGAAATTCTTTTCGGTAATGCAGCTTGTCGCCGCCGAACTGCGCTGAGGATTTCACAAAGGGCGGGAGCTCCAATCCTCTGCCGCGGTAATGCCGCACGTAGTCCGACACAATTACGAGATAGGTAGCAATGCCTTCCCAGATGCCGGCCGCTGTAGCCGAATTGCGCAGATCGTCATAGTCAATCTCGCCGTTGTCAGCGAGGCTGGCGCTGTCGATGATGTCGCATAGCCGGAAATAGAAATGGCGGTACATTCGCTGCAGCGTGGAAATCATCAAGCGATCCGAGACTGAGGTGACGCGGAACGTTTGGTTTCCAACTTGGATCATGCGAGCGCGCCTTGGTACAGAACTCGCGATTGAAATCTGCTCGCCCGTTTGGCCCAGCCGACCCATGTGAATCTCAACTGCCTCGGGCAATCCGGGGATATTGAAATTCCATTTGTTCGCCAGTCGGTCGCCCCAACTGCGCGGCGCGAGTTCTGCCTGGAAGCGTTGCTTCATCAGGCGGATCACATCGTCCGGATCGGTGTTGGTGTAGAGATCCAAATCGCTGCCGAGGTCGGGCCAGTGATCGAGAGATTTAATGACGGTTACGTCGTAACCTGCGGATTCGAAGCCATCGCAGATTTTCCGCAAAAACGAGATCGCATTGCCGATTCGCGCAGACTCGGTTGCGAGCGCCGTTGCCGCCCATCCTGCCCGGACGGAGTCGCCCGAATCCTTCGCGATCTGTGCGAAAGCTTGTATCGCGCGCATGATCACGTGATTGGAACTGGCCAGGGCAGCCAGATCGTCAAATTCTTCCTGAGTGATTTCGGCCAAGCCGAAATCGGCAGCGTTGGCGGGGACTGGCGTGGCGCCGCTCTCTGGCTGCAACAGCAGCCGCGAAAGCAAGTCCATGGATTGGTTTGAACCGAAGGCAGAAGTGGCGTTAATCATAAGTTTGGCTAAAATCGTAAAGCCTATTGCGGCGGCTGCGAACCGGGTGCTTGCGTGGCTGTCCCCGGAGCAGGTGATGGTTGCGGTGGAGGTTCTATCACCGGCGTATTGTCACGGTGTTTCAGTTCCACCGGACCGGGATGCTGGCGCCGCGCCGCGTTCTCCGCGGTAATTTTGTCGTCAACCTTCTGGTCGCTGTCCGATGAAACCGCAGAAATCCGCATACCCTCGGCCGACTGCCGGGTCGCGAGTCCAACCTTGGCTCTTGCATCTCCCGCCTGGCGAGCTCTTTCATAGAAGAACTCGGCGGTTTCGAGATCGCCATCCCTTTCCGCCAGATAGCCGATGTTGTTCAGAGAAAACGCGCTATTAGGATTCAGCGAATAAGCCTTCATAAAATCTTGCCGGGCAGTAGGCCAATCATTGTGATTTGTCGCCGACACCCCTTGCACGCTAAGCAATGCTGCCTGCGCTTGAGCCGTGGCCGCATTCTGCATGCGTTCGCTCAGTTTTTTTGCGCTATTCGCGGCCATTTCGCTGATCGGTTTGCCTCGCCACGCGCGGTCAAGCGTAACAATCACCGGTTCGGTAGAATGCGAATTAGCCGCTGCCATGTAGTACTTCATGGCCTCGTCGTAATCTCCGCGGGCCTCTTTGGCGACTCCCAGATTATTCAGCGTGTAGGTGTTTTGCGGGTCTATGCTCAGCGCTTTTTGCAGAACCACTAACGCCTCTTGAGCCCGACCCTGCGAGATGAGCCGAATCGCCTCCACGTTCATGCGGTTGACCTGCATCGGAACGTCTTTCAAACTGCCGAATGCATCCCGCATGGACTTGCCTTCCAACTGCCGTGCGCTGGTGCGGTCTATTACCGCGTCAGTCGCCTGCTCTGAGGCTAAGCCGTAAAGCTTCTGTGCCCGCTCCAGTTGGCCTTTCAACTCTGAAACGTATCCCAGGTTATATAGGGTGAAAGGATCCGCGGGATCAAAGAGATAGGCTTGATAAAACAGGGTTTCAGCCTTCTCATAATTATGCTTCTCAATGGCGTCCACGCCTTCCCGATTAAGTCGTTGCACCGGAGTAAGATGACTGCGTTTCGGAATAGTGACTTTTACGTCCTTAGCTTGGGCGATGGGAGACAGCGAGCCAATCATCAAGACAATCAGTACGAGGACGCTTGGGCACTTAGCCAACATCTCTTACCTCTGACTCTTCCGCAATTCGAGGAACATTTTTGTTAAGACTGAGTTTTGATGCATCGGAGCCCATGACGTTGCCCGCAAGCTGTTGAATTCTCACAGAAATCACTCCAGACCACCGTTTTGGCCTTTCTGCCATCCAAAGGGAGGCGGAAATCCAACTAGTGGGAAGGGTGCGTCATGCGTCATCTTTTGATCGTAACTATTCTGGGAGGCGTGGCTTTTGCCCAGCAGCCTGCAACTGTCCAGCCGAATGCTACGCATGAATCGGGTCCCCAACTTGCCTCCAACATGGAAGCCCCGGCGGTATTTCTGCCCGATCTGCCCGCCATGCCACGTGGCAGGAGCACCGTCATTGGTGGCTCAATTCGCAACGTCGACGGCGTACGTGACCAACTCACCCTGAACATCTTCGGTGGCCGGTCGATGAAAGTTCTCTACGACGCGCGCACCCAGGTTTATCGCGATGGACAGAAAGTGGCACTGCGAGATTTGCGCACGGGCGAACACGTTTCCGTGGAAACCATGCTCGACGGAACCACCGTGTTTGCTCGCAGCATTCACATGCTTTCAAAAATGCCTGAAGGCGAGAGCCAGGGTCAGGTAGTGAGCTACGACCCCAGTACCGGGGAGCTCGAAGTACGGGATTCGCTGTCGCCTGAGCCTGTCAAGCTGCACATATCTCCATCCACGCAAATCGTTCGCCAAGGGCAGGAATCTACCAGCCGCGACCTGGTCGCCGGGAACATTGATCTCCATTCAGTTCCAAGCCGATAATGACGGCAAGAACGTCGCCAGTAAGATCGCGGTGCTGGCCACTCCGGGAAGCGCATTTGTGTTTACCGGCAGAGTGGTTTTTCTCGACTTGCACACCGGATTGCTGGCGTTGGTTGATCCCCGAGACGATAAGCGCTACGAGATCTCTTTTGACCCCGGTCGTTTCCCCATCAGCCGCGATGTTCATGAAGGCAGCATGGTCACGGTTACGGCGAACTTTGATGGCGTTCGCTATGCGGCCAGCGCGTTAAATGTTAACCCAGCAAACAAGTAGGTCTCGATGCCCGCGCGGTTTCAGCTGATCATGTAGGGCGGACATTCCTGTCCGCCGATTTTGACCTTGATCTTTCCCACCCCACAAACGATTTTGACCGTGTAGTTACCTTGATCTTCTCAACTCAATCACAAACTCGGGGCAGAGGAGTGTCTGCCCTGCACGGAATCGTAAGACGAGTGGATTATGGGAGCTTGTTCAAATAACACGGTCCCGTGGTGGGCTGCGTCGGAGGCGTTGGCGGGGTGCTCCAAGGCCTATTGGGGAAGTCGAAAAACTCCGTCATATCCATCTGCGCGGCATCACGTTTGGTGAGACCGGAGAGGTTGAAGCGCGTTTCCACGAGCTTTAACCATGCCGTGTAATCAGCGACGGTGTGCGAAACGTAATTCTTTTTGGAGAATGGTGAAACCACCATCATTGGAACTCGATAACCGGTATAGACGAAGTCGCAATTCGGACCAGTCCCTTTTGTGCAGATGTCACCGGGCATCAAATCGTTCGGCTTGATGCCATCTGGGCTGACCGCTTTCTGCGGCGGTACGTGATCGTAGAAACCACCGAACTCGTCCCAGGTGAGAATGAAAACCGAATCCTGCCACGAAGGACTCTGCATTAAGCCATTCACCAAAGTGGAAACGTAATGTGCCCCTGCCTGCACGCTGCCACCGGGTGAGCCGTCGTCCAATCCCGGGTGTTCGTCGAGTCCGCTGCTGAAACCGGGATCGATGAATGCTACCGATGGCAGAGCCGCATTAGCAGCATCAGTCAGGAACTGCGAAACCGGCACAATATTGTTTGGATACTTGCTGGCCGTCGCGAACATGTTGATGGTGCTGTCCTGAATCGGGGGCGTGGCATAAGTCAGATCGGTGACGTAAACCTTCCACGAGACCCCCGCGGCTTGCAGCGAATCAAAGATCGTCGGATTAGATAACGGCGCGCTCGGCGGATATACATGCCCGGCTGAGGTGCCAGCTAACATATATAAGCGATTAGGCTGAGTGCGTGACATCACTGGCGAAAACCAACGGTCCGATGTGCCGAAATTCGAGGCCATGAAGTAGTAATACGGCAGGTCGGTTCCGGTGTAATGGCCCATGGCACGAATTCCGTCCACATCAGTGAATGGCGGCTGATTGGTCCTGGCGTCGTGCGCCGCTGTAAAGACGAAACCGTCGAGAGTAGCCATGGATGAGATCGGGTCATGGAGATTCCAATCGGCGTGGTCCTCATTCCAGGACGGGCTGGGATTCTCCACGCACATCGAAACCATGGGAAATGACTGGACTTGTGGGCTATTACTGTCGACAGTACAGTCATTCGGCGGGAAGGGAAGCGCGGGATCGCAGCCGGGATTGGTCGGCACCGGACCCGGAGTCGGGTTGAATTGTGGTAGGCCGTCAAATGGCTGATCGGCAATACTATTGGCGGCCCAATATTCGTGCATAGCGCCGAAATAATGGTCGAAGCCCCGATTTTCCTGGGCCATAAAAATGATATGGTTAACGCTCTGCAGGGTTGCGGGCTGGTCTGAGCCGTTTACCAGACCCCGGCATCCGTTCAACAAAATCGCCAGGCCCGCGAGCATCGAGCACGCACAGTCCTAATTTTGCTTGGCGCGTGCGATGCCACGCTATTTTCTGGTTCAAGACCATCGTGAGTGACTTCAGATGTTCCCTGGGCCGAAAGCGTTGCCGCAAGGCGTGCTCACCCGTTTCAGTCTGGTGAGCTACTGCGTGTACCTCTGAGTAGATTTCAAGCCTTTCGGGGTTGACCCTGCGGGAAACACTGTATTACTGTCTCAGCAACATCGCTGGATCTCCGGATCAGAAACATTGGTCAGCGATCGCCTGGGCCGTCTCCCGTTCGCGCTGGACTAGCCCGCTTACCAGGTAATTCAGACCTTGCCGTCACGCAAGTGCACGTTCCAAATCCCGGAGGAGTTAATGAAGACTTTTTTCTACCCTACCTGCATTTTCCTGATGCTCGCGACATCGGCGTTCGCCACCGTATATGTCAGCACCCCGACTAATGGCGGGAATGTCAGTTCGCCGGTGTTGTACAAGGCGACGGCCACGACGAACACCTGCTCAAAAGGTGTTGCGTCCATGGGAATTTACGTGAACAACAGTTTGGTGTATGTGGTCCAGGGAGCCTCTCTTGATCACGCTCTGTCTCTCAATAACGGCAATTATCACACGGTGGTGGAAGAGTGGGACTATTGCGGGGGAGCATCGTACACTGCGGTCGACATCACGGTGAGTGGTGGCAGCGGCGGCCACGTACTGCAGCACCTCCAGGCCAGCGGAGGATGGAAAAGCTGGGGCGAACTACCTCCAGGTTACGGCATCTGTAATTACCCATGTCCAGGAGTGAGTTGGTGGATGAAGCAAGGGATCAAGAGTCCCTCGATCAGCGGCGATGCGACCGAATTCTATCTCGGCGGAAGCAAACCTTACGCGGATGTCCTGTTCAGCAATCCTCTGATCGGACAAGGGTCGACGCAAGGCATTCCTGATACCGGCCACACGCTGCTTCCGACGCTGCATAACTTCACCTATGACGTTTACTTTTATCCCACCAACATCGGAGTGACACAGGTGCTGGAGTTTGACATCAGCATGTACTTCAACAGTTTGGGCTTGGTCTGGGGAAACCAGTGCAACATTCTGGGCGGCCACGTGTGGGATGTTTGGGACAATGTCGCGCACAGTTGGGTGTCCACAGGCGTTTCCTGTAATCCGGTCAACAACGCCTGGAATCACCTGACCATCCAGGTGCAGCGGGAATCGGACAATTGGTTGCTGTTCCAATCGATCACGCTTAACGGACACCAGGCCAACATAAACCGTTATTACGCCCCCGGTGGGGCCCCTGGTAACTGGTGGGGCATTACAGTCAACTACCAGATGGACGGCAACCACGACCAGTCGGCGTACACCACCTACTTGGACAACTTCAGCTTTACCTACTGGTAAAGTCGTCGCCCGAGGCATAGGGGCTATGCCTCGGGCGCTTAATTACGTTTCACAATCGAATAAGCGGCAGACGCGCGCCGGTGCTCTACACACTGGGATGAGGACAGGGGCTGTCTTCATAGCTTTGCCGCCAACATTAACCGGCAATAATCGTTTCAATTCTGGGTAGGGCGGGCACCTTTGTGAGCACACTCACAATCGCGGGGTGATGCCTGCCACGGCATGGCGCGAAAGGTCATGCGAGCTTTCACCAAGCCCAGATTTGAGCCAATCAACTTCTCACTTGTTTCGCTGGAGAAATATTTTTATGCGCCTTTTTTCTATTGCAATTGCTCTCTTTTGCGTTCCCTTTTGCCTGGCTGCTAATCTGGCAATCAACCCGACCACCACTCTTTCGGCACAATCCTCTAACAATACCAGCGCCGCGAATTCTTTCGGACCTCAGTCCAACGGCAACCAGGGTCAGGCCAACGTAAGCAAGGTGGACACGCACTCGTTGCTCTCTGCCGGCAACGACACGAAAATCTTCGCCCACCTCGAGTTGTGGTGGGGAGTCCCGGGGCACATAAACATCGGGTACAGTTCCATTGATCCCGCACAAGTTCATCGGCAGATCGAAGACATGATCAGCCGGGGCATCAACGGCCTGGTGATGGTTTGGTATGGCACCAATAACCCCATTGACCAGGCGGCGAAACTGGTTATGCACGAAGCCGAATTGCATCCCGGTTTCACCTTCGCTCTCATGGTGGACCATGGGGCCATCTTGTGGGATTCGTGCCATGGGTGCAGCCCGCAGCAAGCTCTCATCAACCAACTGCAGTATGTCGAACAGACCTATTTTTCGTCTTCCGCTTATTTGAGAGTCAACGGTCAGCCCGTGATTTCCGACTTCGATATCGACCTCTTCTATCAGATCGATTGGAGCGCGGTAAAGAGTGCGCTATCGTCCAAGCCTGCATTCATATTCCAGAACATTGACGGATTTTCCCACGCGGAAAGCAGCGGCGCTTATTCGTGGGTGATCCCAACCACCAACGATTACGGAACCAGCTATCTCGAAAGTTTTTACACCACGGGGGAGGATTTTCGTGGAGAACAAACCTGGGGGGCTGCGTACAAGGGATTCAACGACAGTCTGGCCACGTGGGGAATGCATCGAACCATGGGACAGCAGTGCGGCCAGACCTGGCTGCAAACCTTTTCCCAGATCAACAAGTTCCACAATTCTTCGAACCCGCTTCCCGCCATGCAACTGGTCACCTGGAATGATTATGAAGAAGGTTCAGAAATGGAATCCGGGATCGACAACTGCGTGAGCGTCTCCGGCAGTCTTGCCGGAAATGAATTGCATTGGGGGATACAGGGTCAGGAAAACACTCTGGATCATTACACGGTTTACGTAAGCGCCGACGGCCAGAAGCTCATGGATTTGGCGGATGTGCCTGTCACTACGGACTCGCTCGACATGTGCAACTATGCGCTTCCAGCCGGGAATTATAGTTTGTTCGTTCAGGCTGTTGGCAAACCCAGTCTGCGAAACCACATATCAGAAACCATTCCTTACACGGCGAACTGCCCAGCGCCGCCGCCGACTCCACCTCCGTCAACTGGATCTACACCGGCTCCCGGGACAACTGTAACTCTCACCGCAAGCCCATCGTCGGTGAGCTTTGCTGCCGGTCAGACTGCTGTCTCACGTATTGTCGTAGCTCCCAGCTCCGGGTCCTTCAACAACCCAGTCACTCTTTCTTGTTCCAACCTTCCAGCAGGCATGTCGTGCGTCTTTTCGCCCGCTGAAGTCAACCCTGGTTCCAGCACCGCGACGTCGGAGGTTACGTTTTCGTCGTCTGCGTCGGCGGCATTGAAGCGGCCCCTGCAGCGGCAAAGCAATCCGGTGTTTCCTCCCTACATGCTAAGTTTTGCGGTTATGGGATTTGCGTTTATGGGCGGGATAAACCGGAAGCGCGCTCTTCGCATGCTGGCGCTCGGGTTGTTGATTGGCACGGTCCTACTGGTCAGCTCCTGCGGCGGGGGGTCATCAACTAAGACCTCCAACACATCCACCGCTACTCCGTTCACAGTCACTATTAACGGCGGTTCGGGAACGGTCCAAGCTTCTACTACGGTTCGGGTCACAATTAACTAATACTCTCTGAATTGGCGGGTACGCTTTGCGGAGAAACCGAGAACCGCAGCAGGTCGTCAGGGGAGAGTTTGTTTAATAGTTCTCCCAGAACGCGCTGTGAGGCGTCTGCGACTGGCAAAGGTGGGATGATTGTCATTTGCCCACCCATTTTGCTGAGGAGCAGGTATGTCGCGCGGTTCTGATGCAGGAATTCGACGGGATACTCAGGCTTTCGCTTTCGTGCTTGCTCCGGGTCGGCGTCCAAGAGATAAGCGATATCCGGTTGCGGAGTGATCGCAAGTAAAAATCGCGCATACACCCTGGAGATCCCTCTCTGCAAGTTGAGGTTCGCCAACTCGTCGTGGAGGTAGCGATCGAAAATGATCACGTCCGCGCCGCTTCGGCGTTGTTTTGCAACCACGGTGCAAAGCGACAGAGCATCCAGAAAATAGAGAAAGAAACGCACGGTTGTCATGTACCACGACCGCACATTCTTGTCGCGGCGATTAACCGGCTTGTCGGGAGATCCAACGCCTTTTTCACCTTTGAATAAAGTGTGACCGCTGAATTCGCGTACTCCGGTCAGCATCGATACGTCATCCCAGAAGGCGAGCATGGAGACGCGGAAGCCGCTCTGCAGCAGACGCTCCCGCAAGGCTTCAATCTGGGTACTTTTGCCGGCGCCATCGATGCCGGAAAAGCTGACAAATCTGGCGCGGCGGTTTCGAGAATTCACATCAGTCATATTGCGTGTTTCTCTTGCCGGTAGTTAGTGAGCACCCGGCGGCCGGCTTGGGCTGGCATTGGCCAATGCAACCACGGTTCCGACTGCAACACTCGCACCCACGATGGCGCTCACTTTGATCAGAAAGGATCTGGTCCGTCGCTGTTTGGCTGGTGCAATGGCTGCTCCGGCTGGTTTTGAAGCTGTCACTCCTGTGGTCTCGACCCCCGCAGCCGCCGCAGTTCCGACCGGTTCCTGATCTTGCTGCTGGCTGGTGGCAGATTGTTGCGCGCCGAAGGGAGATGTGTTTTCCGCTACCTGGGGGCGCATCGATCCCGGGCTGTCCGGAAAACCTTGGGTTTGAGATTGAGCGGTCCCGGAGTTCCGCGGAGAGTGATCGGTGTCAGCTGATTGGGTGGCAGCTCCCGTCCCGCCGCCTTGATCTTGCAAAGGCGATGCGGAAACGAACGGTGTCAGGAGAGACACCGCAAGACAGCAGGCAATATGAGGTATCAGCTTCCAGCCGGATGTTCTCATTGCTCCAACGCTCGCGAGGCGGCCCCTAAAGAGGGCGAGTTTACGCCACCCTCTCGGATGCAGGAGTTGGATAATCGGGTTGTAGCGGTGCCGCAAATCCCTGTGCTGGGAACTGATAGAAACTATTTACCGCTTCAATGGGAGTGTCGAACGATTCAAACAGGCTATCAACCTTGGTAAGCTCCAGAATCTCTGCCGCTGCTCGAGGAACCGCCGCCAGTTTGACATCGCCGTTCCGTTTCATTGCCTCTTCCAAACAATAGAGGAGCGCCTGAACTCCAGCGCTATCCAGCCGTCGTACTTGGGAACAGTCCAGTACCAAACGAGGACGATCGGTTTTCAACGAGGGATCGACCTCCAGCAATAGGTTACGAGCTTGTTCCACGCTGAATTTTTCGGGCAGTTGCTTCACTACTACAGCTCTTCCGCTACTCATTTGGACTCATCCGGGGCTCTAAATTCCATCTTTCAGCCTAACCGGGACTGAAAAATGGTTCGTACACAGTGCTCAATGTACCGTTTCATACGTTAGCGGTCTATCCGGTGCTGCCTGTATAGCGGGCTAGAGTTTGCATTAGCACGAAAGTCCGACGTTGTAGCGCTCAAGGGCTTTGCAGAAGGCGCTCAAGTTCGGCTTCTGGGTCGCGTACTAAGTTTGTTAGCCGATTTGCGCCATACCGGCAAAGAGTAGAGAAATTAGTCTCATACCAGCAGCACTCCGTCATTCGCGGGGATAGCCCGCACAGGAAACGGAGCTTTTGCATGGCCTCTGGCTCGCTCATTGATGCCGCCACCAAGCGGTGGTTTCCGTCGAGAATGGTGAAAGGTTCACTCTCGTTAAGACCGATGAGGAGTACGGCGCCCTCGGCATTATCCTGACGAAGCCATTCGCGCAGCGAGGCAATCTTTGCCAGAAAGGTTTTCACCGCCATGTCGCGCCCGCGATAACTGCGGATGCGTTCAATCACGGCGGTGAGCGTAAAATTGCCGCGCGCCAGTTTCCGCCAGAGTGCCCGGGGAAATACTCGGATCTGATCCAGATCCGCCGGCATTATCTCCACTTCATACCATTCCGTATCCTTGGGCAGTTCTCTCCACAGGGGAAGGTGACGGATGAATAACAAGGCCCGACGCTTCGCATTCTCGCTGGGATCGTCAAAGTGCGGCTTGGTTACCAGTTCTCGCAAGGAGTCCTGATAGTCCTCGAAGACGGCACTTTCGAAATCGCTCTTTAGAAATTCCGCAATGACTTCATCTTCGGAAACGCGTCGAATGACCCTTATTCCACGCGCTGACATAGCTGCCGAAACATCCACATCCTCGGAGCTCACCAGCGTCTTCCAGAGGAACGGCACAGCAAGCACAAAGAGGAGCACCAGCATCAGCACCAGCTGTATCCAGATCACTTGCTGCAGCGACGAATGGAACCGGCAAATGCCTGCGAACAGAACCCCGCTGAAGGCCAATTGCACCCAGCTGGTGTTAGCAATTTTGTAAGACATTTCGTAAGCAATAATCACGACGCTGAGGCAATAGACGACGGTCGTGGCTGCATACAAAGCCAGCAAGTACGGAAGTCCGTATTTGCCGGCGATCGAGAACTGAGATCCGAAAAGTGCAGTCCAAAGCGAGGCCGGAGCCAACCGGAGCGCGACCGCGATTATTGACCCAATCCCTAGCACGAGCAGTAGCGAAATTACGAGGACGCTATGGCCCTTTCTCTGCTCACTTCGACTTCCTGCCATAAGGGGAAACATGGTATTTATCACCGCCGAGGAGAATGCAAAAACCACTCGACCCACCAACGCCACAGCGGCGTACAAGCCTGCTGCGGTGGGTGGAAAGAAATGCTTAACCAGCACAATGTCACAGTTGTTGATGAGAACTTGACCGGCGAAAAAGACGATGGCCTGCAGGGCTTCGCGAAACGCATCCGGCAGACGCAATTCGTTGGGAATCGACGACGCGAGTTTCGGTACTGCGGCGAAATAGGCCACTGCTATGGCAGCGGCGTTCGCGGCGATCACTCCGCGCACCCCTAAGCCCAGCTGGATGGCCAGCAGAGATCCGCCCAGCCTTACCAAACCCTCCAAAACCAGGTTCGAAGCCAACCGCTGGAAGCCATACGCGCCCTGAATGTAGCCCCGGCGCGCTCCTAGCGGCACATAGAAGGCTACGCCAATGCTAAGCAGAACAATCAGCACTGGAGTGGGCAGGTTAAGGTAGCTCGAAATAGCCTTCTGAAATAGCAGCAACAGCGAGGCAACGAAGATGCCGCACTTCCACGCGCCTTTGTGAAATCCACGGTAGGCAGTGCTCTTGCCTTCCAGGGTGGGCTGCTGCGCAACCACCTTCGCGGCCACAATCTGGAAAGACAGCGTAACGCAGGAGATCAGAATAAGAAGTGTGTAAACCGCAGTGGCGTGTCCGAACGCAGTTGGACCCAGAAACCGCGCGACTGCAATGTTGTAGGCGAAATTGATTGCGGTAACTAAACCCGAACCCGTGAGCAGCACAAAACTACCCGAAAGAACGCGGGCCTGCAGAGTCTTTACTTCAGGGTTCGAATCGTTCAACACCTTTTGGGGCTCCAACTAAACGAAGTGGGTAGTATCAGGCGCTTGCACGGAGCTTTTTTTCTCGTAGCGAACTTTCTGATGCGAAAATTGATGGGTGGGATGCACGCTGAATGACGCTTACGCGCTTTAATTTGCTAAGTTTGGCTGCAACCTGAAGCGCTCTCACGCCCTCTAATAACAACGCATCACTATGATGATGATGGATCGCTACCAGGTGTCTTTTGCCTTGGTGCTTGTCCTGCTACTGCAGGGCTGCACCCACCCCGGCCTGCAGCAGCAGTCGCTGCGCCAGGGTGTTCCTGCCGTCGGCGCTTCGCCTCGCCTGCTGGCGGTGTATGAGCCGTGGTTTGGACATCCGCGGCACATCTCCGTAGGTTACTCGTCGCAGGATCCTGCGGTGATACAAAAACAGATTGATCAAGCTAAGACCATGGGAATTTCCGGCTTCGTAGTGGACTGGTACGGCGACCGCGAACCCTTGCTCGATCACGCCTACTCCCTGATGCAAACCATTGCAGCCGAAAAGAACTTCCACGTGGCCATGATGTATGACGAGACGGACTATGAGAGCGAACAAGCCACCGATGACGCGCTGGTGTCTTTCAACAAATTCCACGAGAAGTATCTTTCGGCCAACGCGCCCGGCGTGCAGGCCTATCTGACGTACGAAGGCCGGCCCGTGATCTTCATTTTTCCCAAGGGCGGGCACACCGACTGGAAGCGGGTGCGCGAGGCGACGAACAACTGGAATCCAGTTCCGTTGCTGATCTATGAGAATCGTACGACATCGTATGCGGCCGACTTTGACGGTTTCTACGCGTGGGTAAATCCAGGCAAAAAGGGCTGGGCTCCGGACGGCAGTAATTGGGGAGAAGATTACCTGCGCGATTTCTATCGCAAAATGCGGTCGACGTACCCCGACAAGATTGCAGTCGGCGCGGCATGGGCGGGTTTCGATGACAGCTAAAGCCTCGTGGAGTCTCAATCGTCACATCTCCCAGCGCTGCGGCGAAACCTTTACCGAAACGATGAACTTCTGGCGTCAGTTTTATCCGCCAGACCAGCCGCTGCCTTTCATGTTGATTGCCACCTGGAACGATTACGAAGAGGGCACCGCGATCGAACGTGGACTGGCGAAGTGCGGCTCTGACTCACAATCGCGAGTAGGGCAGTAATCCTTTAAACAATTACTGATTGAAGCCACAAACTGCCGCGAATTTGTGTCCTTTGCAGTTTTGCAAAGGACACGAAAAGTTGGGTGGGAAAAAGAAGACTCTATGCGATTCGGTAGACTCTTTCCCGTTCGCTGTCTTGCCGACCGATTCCTACTGGAATGGAATTCATCTGCGCTGCGTAGTAAACCTTGTTGATAATCGAAAGAGGCCGGCTGCGAACTTCGTCGTACACGCGGCCAATGTATTCGCCAAGTACACCCATGCACAGCAGCATCAGCGCCCCGACCATGAAAATCGCCGCGCTCACACCGTACGCCAAAGAATTGGTTGGGCTATGCGATACCAGAGTGGAGATACCAAGAATGAACGCCAGGAAAGTTGAGAAGCCCGCTAACACAAAACTCATGCGCAGAGGCTTGTAACTGAAACTGGTGATCGCATCCATCGCGTACTTGATCCGGCTCATGAAGGAAAGTTTACCTTCACCACCCGCGCGATCCTGCCGATCGTAGTACACCACGCCAGTTCTGTAACCAACCCAGGCGCGCAGTCCGGGCAAATATCGATTGCCTTCGCGCAAAGAATTGATCGAATCCACCGCTTGCCGATCCAGCAGTCCGAAAATTCCCGCGTTAAGTGGAATGGGATAGTCCGACAGCGCTCCCAGTACTCGATAGAAAAGCGGAAACAACGCTGCTAGAACCTTGCGGCTTTCCTGCCGGCTGCGCCGCACTGCAGTTACAACCTGCGCGCCGCCACGCCACGCCGCTACCAACTCCGGCACCACTTCCGGCGGATCCTGAAAGTCGCCATCCATCAATACCACGGCGTCGCCACGCGCAGTCTGCAGACCTGCCGTGATCGCGCCCATATGTCCCCAGTTGCGCGAGAGGTCCACCACCACTACATGCTCATCTTCAGCCTGCAATTCCTTCAACAGTTGCAAAGATGAGTCTCTGGAGCCATCGTTCACATACACCACTTCCCAGGGTTCGCCGATGTCGATCATCGAGTCGGCCACAGCTGAATGAAACATTTTTACGATTTCTTCTTCGTTATAAATAGGTACTACTACGGAGATCATAAGAGGCTCCTGAACTTCATAAAAAATAGCGCTCGCTGCTCACCCGCTATGTCGACCCTCGTGTGACCGAGAGTTCGAAACAGGCCCGTCATTCGGGCTCTGCCTGGAAGACGCGCACCTTCCACTGCACTTCGGTCGGAGTTAAGACCGCAACGTAGCGCGCGCGAACGTGCTGGGTTATCTGAGGCTTTTCGTGGTCAATGAGTTGTACGTCGTAATCGACGGTGTCCACTAGTTGGATCGATAATCCTTCGGGCGAGTAGAAGACCAGTTGCACGTCGTGCGCTTTGTCTACATAACGCGTCTGGATTCCTAGCTTGGCCTGTTCCTTAATTGTGTCTGAGATCTTTTCTTTCGCCGTGCCGACGAAATCCGCATTGAGCAAATCCAACCGATTCTGTTCGAGGGCTCCGCTCAGACTGTGCCACGCTTGCAGATAATCGCGAACCACCGCCGTCTCTGTCTGTTTTTCCAAAGTCCGCGGCCCAACTGAATCTGTGGGCTCAACGCGCACCTCTGGGCTGGTCGGAAGCCCCCACAAAGAGAGCAGCCAGAACCGAGCACGCGACAAGGGCGGTCTTGCGTATCTGTCCGGTGGTCATTCTTTCCCCCAACGGATTTCATTCCCCATCACCACGCCGGTTGCGACGGAAATAGTTGCGCCTTTGTAAGCCGGCATTTCTGTCTTGGCCACGCCTCGTTTGAGCGGAACATCCACCGTAGCTTCGCCGCCGTCGTAGATTTCCGTAAACGTCACAATCGTCCCGTCTGGCACGGCATTGCCGCTGCAATCACGCACTGGTTCCGTTTCTAGCTGAAGTCTCTGTCCCGCGGGCCGAACCTCCATTTTCAATTTGCACGGATCTCCGGGAACTTGCTGGATAATTCGCTTGTCGGACACGTTTCCAGCCCGCGCCTCAAACTGCGCCGCGCCTTCCTTGGATGCGGAATCCAGCTTGGTCCAAGCCACGCCATTTTTCGAAGTCACGGTTCGTGTCTGCGGAGTGCCGGCAACGCCGGAAAGTTGGAATGAAACCGGCGTAGGCTGCAAAACCAGATTGTGGAAAGTATCGAAGACATAGACAACGCCGCTGATGCCATCGTGCAAATCGACTGCGATACGGGAAGGCTTCGCGATAAAGCTCAAAGTAGCCGGTTGATGTACAGCCGTGACATCGAACGCGCCATTCTCCGTGGACGAGCCGCCGGTAAGCACTACAAGGTAGTGGCCGGCGTTGTGCATATCGCCGGGAGCAAAGGATATGGCTTCGCCCAACTGCACATCGCGCCGGAGCACCTGTCCCGGCCCAACGATGTACAGCACGCCCTTTCCGCTGCCAGCTGTTTGGATTGAAAACGCAGCGCCAGCCTCGACAGTTTTCGGCAATCCCAAGCTGCCACTCTGAGCCAAAGCTAACTGTCCGGCCGCGAACAGGATCAGCGCGCCAAAAAATGATGTAAGTCCTGATCTCATTGGAATCGATTCGAGCTATAAGTCGTAGTGACCGCGCGTTGAGTTTTAACTTTGCTGGCAATATCTGGAGGGATTGACATAGCGAATGTCTCTGGCGTGCCAGGCAGCAAAGCGCGTTCCGCGTATCCGTCCGAGACCCAGATCAACTGCCCGGCGTTGTCGTAAAACGTGCCCAGAACGTGCGCTACATTGACTATCTGTCCGCTCTGGTTAAGGAGTTTTCCGCTCAAAGAAGCCTGAGATCCCGGATTCAAATGCTGATCCTCAATCTCGACCACAGGGTCCGCCGACGCCGCCACCAGAGTGGACGATGGCTGCATATGTACGCTGTCAACCTGTGACAACGCGACATTGTGAAATTCAATGAGAAACGGCGTTACTTGCCTCGGCAGGAGAATGTGCGAAATCTTATCGAAGCTGTCTTCAGTCGCCAGCGCCGAGCCATCTTTCGCCAACAGCGTTGCCTTGACGTTGACGAACGCCGGAACGACGTCTTCGTTGAGGAGTTCGCCCATTATGACCACGCCACCGCCACGATCCACCGGATGCATATCCACAATGCGCACGTGCGGAGACTCGACGTCTTGAGCTCCCCAGTCATCTTCTGCGCCGCGATAGATCACATCCCAGCGCAAGTAGTTCACCGGAATGACTTGCGGTGGGACGCGGGGTTCTTTCACAACCGGCCACACCACGCTCCAACGATCTCCGGTCTTGACCACCCGCAACATGCGGCTGTCAAGGAATGTGCCCACTACGGTTGACCAACGCAAGTTAAGCTTTACCTGGGCATCCTCCGCGGAAGCATGTTGCGGACGCACGTCGAAGCTGTCCAGGCTCGCGTGGCTGCGAAGGCTGGGATAACTTCCCGCCAAGTCGCGCACGAAATCTGCTTCCTCGAACTCGTTCTTGTTGGCGAGGCTGGAATATGCCTTTTCCCAATCGCGACGACCGATTTGTGTCGCAAGATTCTCAACCGCTGCCTGCGGTGTCGACGAAGGGCGCAACATATCAGCCCCGGAATCAACTCCAGCCGTAACCAGCGCCGATTGAAACGGCCACACGGTACCCACGGCAATCAATGCCACAGTTGCAAGCACGACGACGAAAGCGAGGATGCGGCCAGTCATGAAATCATCCTTCCCAATACCAGATTCTCGTGCGTCGAGGAAGGCTCGACCACCGGCTCCTTGTCCCAGTGTTTTTCCGGAATCAGCACCAACAGCATGGCGAGAATGCTGCTCCCGATCGGCAGTATGCCCCACATCAGGCCTTGCCAATGAGGAGGAATTTGCGGCGCATTCACGGGCGTCGCCGGCGGTACGTCTTCTTTGCTCCACACCGTGATGGTCCTGTCTTCGAGGTCGTCCACTTTGCGCCATCCGGCAAAGACCAACAACGGCTCGTAGTACGGATCGCGGAGGAATACCCACTTCAGTCCGTAACGATCGGCGTGATGCAATATCGCGCTCAACGCCTCGATCCCGGATTTGCCAAAATATTTCGAACTGGTAAGCGCGCCGGCGCCGTGCTGGGTTAGCTCCGGCAGCATACGGCCAGAGTTCCATTCACCATCAACGCTGCTGGCGTCGGTCAGGATTGCCAGGCGCGCGATCTTGTTTCCGAATCCGAGAGTGACATAGCGATACTTGTCATGGCCATCGCGATTGAGCCAGGCGGCGGTCGAGTCAACACTGAAGTCCACAGCATCGGCCGGCTTATAGGTGGCCCAAGCTACCGCTAAGGCACAGCTCAATGTTGCTGCTATCGCCAAGCCGGTAACGGCACGCCCGCGATACCTGTCGATAAGTTCGGTTGCCAGAAGTCCGACGAACGGCAGCGCGAGCAAAGTTGCCCAGTAACTGAAGCGCTCCATGGTTAGAACTTCAAATGCGCGGCCCAAAAGAATCCGGCCCACCGGGGTTGTGCTGCCCAAACCAATCAGGAACGCGACCCAGAAGCCGAAGAACAGCGGGCGCAGTCGAACATTGGAACAGCCTCGCAGGAAAATAAACGGCAGCGCGAGAATCAAAGCACCATAGGGAACGATGAAGTAATTCAGTCCCCACTGCGGAGTCAAAATGTAATTCGCACGGCTGGGATGCGGAATCGGAACCTGCGTGACAGGATAATGAATAAGCGCGATTATGAAGGGAAGAAGAACAATCCCAATGGCCGCACCTACCACTATCACGATGCCAACAGTTCTCGCGAGCAATGAAGAGGTCGAAGCGCGCTCGCCCTCATTCCGGTCCAGGAACGCCAACACCACAACCGGCACCGCGAAGAAAAAAGATCCGAACAAAAGCGTCGCATGGTGGGCAGCAGCCGCTGCCGTAAACAGGGCGGCGCCCTTAAGGAACGACCGCCAATTCCCGTAGCGAATCCAGGTGTAGAGGTAAGGCAGCGCGTTCAAGTAAAGCGGAGCCGCAAACGTAGTCGACAGCTGCCCGGCCGAGTAAATCAAGAAACATTCAGAGCCAAGAAACACACTAGCCAGAGCCGCGAAGGATGCAGCACGCCGATTAACCCACAGCAGCGAGAAACGGTACACGCCCAACGCCAAAAGCAAAATGGCGACGAACTGAACCAGCATGTACGCCATGTCCAGTCCCGTGATGCGTGATACCAGCGCCAGCCACTGCTGCGGCAACGGCGGATACGTGGTCTGGGAAAAACCGGCGTACCACTTCGAATTCCACGGGATCGAACCAATTGTGCAGATAATGCGATGCGAAAAAAATGTGGAAGTTCGCATCGTACGTCTTCAGCGGCAACTTCATGAGCAATAGCGGCGAATGGACTGCGAGCGCCGCAAGAAAAATCATGCTCAGTGGTATTGGCTGTGTAGTAGGTGCAACGGATTCAGCTCTGCGCACTGCGCCCTCCCGAGAAGTCTTTGATTCCGCACTACCCTTTCAGGTTGCTCATCCCAAACGCTTATTCATGTGTTGTTAAAACATTTCAGCCAACATTTGGAGCGTTTTGAGAATCGAAGAGCCTTGGAATTGATGGCTTGATTGGGTGAGGTCATTTTGAGCCCTGCGTTGGGACAAATGAAAACTGCGTTCGTGTGTTTACGGGTCGTCGCGCTGGCGTGTGTGGTCGCGCTGGCTTGTACCGTCCACGCGCAGACATACAAAGTGGGAGATAATCCTTCGCCTAAGCCGGAAAACAACCCGAGCGATCAAAAACCTTCCGCCAACAAATCGTTGGGGTGGGGATCCAATATTCAAAACGCGCGTCTGGCGCGCGCGGCCGAACAAGCGCTGAAGAACCGCAACTTTGGCGCGGCGGTTGACTACGCTCAACGGGCTGCGAACTCGGCTCCGAATGATCCGCAACTATGGTTTCTGCTCGGCTACGCGGCGCGGCTAGACGGAAAATTTCAGCTGGCGGTCGATTCCTACAGTCGAGGGATTCGCCTCCATCCGTCATCGCTTGATGGCATCTCCGGATTGGCGCAGACCTACAGCAATATGGGCCGTACGGATGAGGCCATTCGGCTGCTGAATCAAGTTCTTTCGAGCGACCCGAAGCGAGTGAACGATGCTGTATTGCTGGGCGAGCTGATGATGCGATCTGGAGATTACGATGGAGCCATCGGCGTTCTCGGTCGAGCGGAACGCGTCGAGCCAGCCACCCGCCCGGAGTTGCTGTTGGCATTGTCATTCCAGCATTTGAAGAAGTTTGAGGAAGCCAACCATTACCTCGAAATGGCCAAGCAGCGTGATCCGAATAACCCTGAAGTGCAAAGATCGCTTGCCGGCTACTATCGCGAGACCGGGAACTATCCTGCGGCCATCGCCGCTCTTAAGTCAATTCACAATCCGAAACCTGACGTAAAAGCAGAGCTTGCCTACACCTATCAGCTGTCCGGCAATCAGGACGAAGCGGCGAAGCTGTACGCACAAGCGGCCAACGCTGCCCCAGGAGATTTGGCTCTGCAACTTTCCGCGGCACAGGCGCAAGTGACCGCGGGTTCGATCGACCACGCGAAGCCATTCGTCGAACGAGCCAGATCGATCGATCCCGAACACTATCGTTTGCACGCCGTTCTCGGGCAGATTGCGCGCCTGCAGGAACACAACGAAGAAGCGGTTCGCGAGTACAACGCCGCTTTGGACCATTTACCTGAAACGCCTGCCGAGGGGCCTCTGTACGGAATCCAACTGCACATGGATCTGGTGGAACTCTACAAGAACCTGAAAGATGACAATGCAGCTCATCAAAATCTCGAGATCGCGAAGAATCAAATCAATGCGTTAGACGAGCGAGGACCCACCCGGCCCCAGTTTCTCCGCCTGCGCGCTTTGATCAAAATAAACGAAGGCGACTTCGACGGAGCCGGAAATGACATCAAAGAAGCATTGGCGATCAATCCAGACGATCCCAACAGTCTGCAACTTGGTGGGGATCTGCTGGTAAAAATGGGTCGCCCTGACGACGCAATTGCCGTGTACAAGAAAATTATTGCTATCGATCCGGTGAACCGCTCCGCCCTCATCTCGCTGGGCTATGTTTCCCGCGAAGCCGGACATGACCAGGATGCGGAGAAATATTTCCAGAAGCTTGAGGCGGCATATCCGACTTTGTATATTCCTTACCTCGCGCTCGGCGACATGTATGCGGCCCGAAAAGATTTCACCAAAGCCGATGCCTCTTACAAGAAGGGATACGAATTGGCTCCGGCTAATGCGCTAATCGTCGCTGGAGGCATGAACGCGGCCATTGAAGCGCACAACTATCCTCTCGCAGGCGACTGGTTGCAGCGGGCCACGCCGGAAATGCAGCAGGAAGCGCACGTCATGCGGGAGGAAGAGAGGTACTTTAGCTTTAAGGGCGATTATGAGAAATCAGCCGCCATCGGACGCGAAGCCATCAAACAGCTCCCAAAGGATCGAGATGTGGTTGTCTATCTCGGCTACGACCTTCTCAATCTCAAACAGTATGACGAACTGCTGCAGTTAACCGCCAAGTACGATCAGATATTGCCGAAGGAGCCAGATATTCCGCTGCTGGCGGGCTACGTTCACAAGCAGGCCGGGCAGCTTGAAGAGGCGCAAAAAGATTTCAGCGAGGCTTTGGATCGGGATCCCAAGGTAGTAACTGCCTACGTCAACCGCGGCTACGTCTTGAAGGACCTTCATCAACCAGCAGCCGCTGCTGCAGATTTTGAAACGGCTCTCAAGCTGGATCCCAAGAATGGCGAAGCTCACCTGGGGCTGGCTTATGCCAGTCTCGATTCCCATCGCCCGCAGGTCGCGCTCCGCGAGGTGCAATTGGCGGAAGAGCAGATGGGCGATTCTCTCCCCATCCATCTGATCCGCGCCACTGCATATGGGCAAAACGGACTGTTGATGAAGTCGGCCAACGAGTATCGTGTGGCCATAAAAATGTCGCCTAATGACGGCGGTCTTCATCTTGCGCTCGCCGATACGTTATATAGCCTCCGCGAGTACCACCCCGCCATCGATGAACTGCAGATCGCGCGGACGCTCTCCCCAGACGATCCCCTGATTTATGCTCAGCTGGCGCGTTCCTATGCCGAACTCCGAGATCGTGAGCAGACTTTGCAGAACGTGCAACTGGCCGAGCAAAAAGTCCAATCCGTGCCAGCAGCCAAAGATCAGAAGCACAACCAGAGCGCTGTATTCGTCACCACCGGCCAGGCTTTGAGCGCACTCGGAGACGACAAGGGTGCAATGGAGCGATTCGAAAGAGCGCTCGACGCTCCCAACAGCGATCGGATAAGCGTGCGTCTGGCTATCGGTCGGCTTATGGCAAATCAGAATCATTCGGCTGACGCTCAGCGGCAGATTGCTCTAGCTCTGATGGAAGCTCGCACCGGCGAGACGCTGCCGCCCACGGGTGAGCAGTTAATCGAGGCGGCTGGCGTCTTTCTGGATTTGCACGAGTACCAGTTAGCCCAGAATTATCTTCAACTCGCACTGGCAGCCGGCGCGTCCGACACATCAGTGCGCATTGGCTTGGCAAACACTTACCTTGCACTCGGTGAGACAACTAAGGCTAACGTCGAACTCAACGCAGTTAGTAATGCGGACGCTGATGAACCCTCCTATCAGTATTTGTTGACCAAAGCTGCTGTGCTGCGCCAGGAACATCAGAATACTCAGGCCCTTACCGCATTTGGCCAGGCTGAAAATGCTGCCGGTGAAGATCAAACCGCGGAGCAGGATATGCTTCAGGCGGCAGCGAATGAGGGGCTGAGGCTCAACCGACACATCAGCGTTCTTTCGGATTTTTCTGTAGCGCCTATTTTTGAAGATACGACGGTTTATCCCTTGGACGCCAAGCTGGATGTTCCC
Organism: uncultured Acidobacteriota bacterium; assembly: GCA_963716405.1. Classification (GTDB taxonomy): domain Bacteria; phylum Acidobacteriota; class Terriglobia; order Terriglobales; family Acidobacteriaceae; genus JABDBE01. Next base: position 246,879 of record CAVQTI010000006.1, read on the forward strand.
AACCCCATACCCGGACGGCAAGGGTTGCTTCCGCCGCCGCGTTCCTCGCTCGAAACGCAATGGACCGGCGCCTACCATATACACCTTAGCAACTTCCCCGATGCCAGCGGGTTCTTTCAGGTGCGGAACGCGCGAGGCCAGATATCGCTTCCCAGCGCCGACGAGATCGTGAATCGGGATACCACCGATTACACGGCTAACTTCGGTTTGAATCCGAGTTTTCATCTCGGGACTACTGTTTTTACCTTTAACACCGGGATCCAGGGAACCATTCGCCGAGATTCCCTATCTCCCGTGCAGATGAACCAAAACCTGTTTCGGCAATTTGTGTACATGACGACGAGTTCATTCTTCAACATGGTTTCGGTGAGCGGGTATGCCATCCGCGAAGCCGGACCGTTCACCTTGAGCAACCTGAGTTCGCGGGATCTTGCCGGGGCAGTTGACTTCCGCGTCGGGCGGCCGTGGGGCAAAACTGCTTTGGTAACTGGATGGGGCGCTCGTGATGAACAGTTTTTCCCAATCACCCGGGAGTTCTATTACACGTCCGCTTATATCGGCATCGAACGCAGAGTTTCGCAGCGGCTCAATTTCAGAGTGCTGGCAGAAGATCTGCGGGCATGGCGAGTGGAACTGAGTAACTGGGCAATCGCGCAGGCATTGCGGCCGGCGGGAAGCGTGGAATTCTCTCCCACCCGCAATTGGACCATCCAAGCTTCGGGCGCCTATTCCCGAAACATGGGTTTCCATGTTTATGACGCGGTGCAAACGGGTTTCTCGGTTTCCTACGCGATGCCAATTCGTCACGGCTTCAAAGATCAAACCGGGCAAGTTGAAATAAAGTATCCGGTTCGTTTTTCGGCAGGCATGGCAGAGCAAAGTTTTTACAACTTTCCGGGCAGTCAGAGTCAGCAATTTAGACCGTACGTACGCATTGATTTGTTTTGAGATTGGATTACGATGAAAATCTGCTTAGTAGCAACGTTTCCTCCTAGTGGCCGGCAGTTGAACGAGTATGCTTTTTATATTGCGCGAGAACTTCAGCGCAATCCTCGTATCGAACTGACCATTTTGGCCGACGAACTGACCGACTATGAATTCGCCACGGATCAGAATGGGAACCCAATAAAGGCCAGCGAACAGGCCGAATTGCCTGGCTTCAACGTGATTCGTTGCTGGAAGTTCAACAGCCTGGGGACCCCGGTGAATCTGTTGAAGACCATCCGCAGACTAAAACCGGATGTGGTCTGGTTCAATCTCGTCTTCTCCAGCTTTGCGACTCCCGACTACCCGGTTGCCGCTTTTGCGGGGTTGTGCGTCCCTGCGCTCACGCGAACCCTCGGTTGCTACACCCACATCACTCTGCACCACATCATCGAGCATGTCGATTTCGCCAGCGCCGGAGTCCGTCAGGAAAAGATGTTCCGCGTAGGCAGTGACATTGCTACCAGAGCGTTGTTGAAGGCAAATTCAGTCTCCGTCTTGCTCTCGGGCTACCGGCGAACCTTGATCGAAAAATATTCCGCTGAGAATGTCTTGTTAGGTACGCATGGAACCTTTGCGCCCTGCCCCAGCCCTCCGGATTGGTCAAAACGAGGAAATCCGGATCATCGCGTTCTGGCTATCGGACACTGGGGAACCTACAAACGGCTCGAGACGCTGATGGAAGCTTTTCCCGCGGTCTTGAAGAAAGTGCCGACTGCCAAGCTGATCGTTGCTGGAGCCAACCATCACACCAAACCGGGATACTGGGAATCGATTCGCGATTCCCACAATCTTGGCTCGAGGGTCGAATTCCGCGGCTATGTTCCCGAGGAAGCTATTCCCGATCTTTACAGCACGACCAGCGTGGTGGTGATGCCATACGATTCTGCCACCGGCTCCAGTGGTCCGGCCCATCAGGCGTGTGAGTACGGAGTTCCGATCGTATCCGCCGATATCGCAGACTTTCGCGATATGGCCGCGGACGAAGATATGGCGGTAAATTTTTACCAGCGAGGAAACGCAGCCGATCTCGCCGATCAACTCACCAGCATTCTGCAATCCAAGGAGCAGCAACGCCAAATGGCGGAGCAGAATTTCTCTGCCGCCATCCAGATGACGCTGCCCAGCGTGGTGAAGAATTATCTCCGCTGGTTTGAGCTCAATCGGGCAAAGAAAATTGTTGGAGCCTCGCCGTTGTTTCGCAGCGAGCGTTCCTTCTGGCAGCGCTGTGTGTCTCCGCGTCTGGGTGCCTTTCTGCCAAGCTGGAGTTTTCGCCCAGACCTGGTAGCCGATGGCGATGCAAACTCGCACGGCCTGCATCAGACAGAACGAATCTCTCCATCAATTGAACTCACGAATACCGGCGGCTGGCAAAGATCGGAAACAGGCGACTGAGGTCAGTCGCCTGTTAGTTCCAATCGGATGTAGGAATGAATCGAGGTTAGAAACGTAGCAAGCTACGTTTCTACAGATCACACAGCTCTTCAAGCCGAACGGGAGTCAGCCCAAAAAAGGGAGGGCCGCAACTCCGCGTTTAGGCAATGCTAGAACGCACCGCCGCACGTTTGCCCGCGACGACGATACAGTATCGCTGCAAAACACGAAAACGCCGCGAACAGCAGATACATTGCTGCAGAACCGCCTTCCGGTACCAACATCATGAACTCCTGACCTGGACAAGAACCTGGACCATTCGTGCAGCCTTGTGGCGTCAGAAGCACAAAGTTCGAGAATTGACTTGCTGTCAAATTCGACGGAATCATGCCCAGCCAGCTTTCCACGCCCGCGAGTTGAGTCGAGGTCAAACCCTTAAGCGCGGCGCTATCAAACAGCGACCAGATAGCGTAAGACAAATATCCCACCTGGGTAGCATTGCCTGGGCTGCTGTTTAAGGAAAGCATTTGCAGCGTCAACCAAGCCGCCCCTTCGTAATTCTGAGTCTGGTTTCCCCACAACGCGCTCCCCAAGAGTGGAGAAGGTGTTGGGAGTGTAATTCCACGAGCTGCCAATATAGCTTTCGTCCGCGAAGTCATCGCAAATGACCGGCGTATTCGCCGCGCCATTCACGGTCGCGTAATAAGGACCGACGTAGACGTTGTCCATTACATTGTTTCCCGCGCCGGTCAACGTCAGACTGCTGCCGGCAAAAGCGCACGGCGCCATACACAAGAGTGCTAGCGCAGCTACACCCCACCATTTCTGGGTAGAGCCGATCATGTTTTCTCCTTAGCTTTCAGAACTTAGGCCATTACTTAAAGGGGGAATTATCGGATCGATTTCAGGAGGGGGCCAGTCTCGAACCGTAAACCACTAGATGCAATTTATCCCGTAAGTTATTGTTGGTCAAGGATGATAATTATTGCGACTATCGCAATTGGTTGCAACCATCTTAAGCGCTTACGGGTTAAGCAGATACCTCATTCGTGGCTTTTCTGCGACACAGCTTTCGAGGGGGATCATCCAACTCGGAGGCGTGAATGGGGATTGGAGCTTAGGAAAGCGGCTGGAAAATGCCAGCTTCGAAATCGCTGTCCGGAAGAACGCGACTCCGCGATGCGCAAGGTCGCCAGCGTGACTCGACACAATCTCCTCAAACGGAATAGGGATTCGGCCTCCGCCGCAGTATGGCCTCCGCGAAGGCCTTCAACTCGGCACGATGTCCTTTGTCCTGGCGGAAAGGGCGAGCGGAAAGTTTGTTTCTTTCCATGCCGCGCCAGTTCCAGTCTCCGAAAATCTTCCAGCACGGCCACCGCGCCTCCGCCAAAAACTTCCACTCGTTCCTTCGAGTACGAGCGGTCGCCGTTTGATAAGTAACTGATTGTGCCCTGCGAGCCATCCGCAAAGCGCAGAGAAATAATCACATTCTCGTCCGAGTGTTGTTCAAAGCTGTTCACGCTCTTCGCGTCCACCTCGATCGGTAGAGATCCCGTCAGAAAAGCGAGGAAATCCACAAAGTGACAGACTTCTCCGAGAATTCTCCCGCCGCCTTGCTCAGGATCGTTCACCCAGTGATCGCGCGCCACGAGACCGGCATTCACGCGATAATGCAGCGCCAACGGCTCATTGATTGGTTTGAGGAATGCTTTCATCTTCAGCGCCAGGGGAGCGAATCGGCGGTTGAAACCAACCATGAGCAGCAGGTCGCGGCTGGATGTTTCGTGAGCGTGAATGATCTTTTGCAAGTCGATTTCATTCAGGCAGAGGGGCTTTTCGCAGAACACATGCTTACCGGCCGCAAGTGCTGCCACCACCTCAGCCGCGTGCAAGTGATGGCGAGTGGCGATCACGATCGCATTGACGTCAGGATCGTTGATTACCCTATATTCATCGCTAGCGCAGTATCGGAATCCAAATTTCTCGGCGGCGTGACGCGCATGCGAACCGTTAGCCGCACAGACGCCAATCATTTCTACGCCACGAATGTGTTTAAACGCCGGCAGAAGCGTGCTCATGGCGAAGTTGCCCGCGCCGAGAACTCCGATTGCCAGCGATTTCTCGCCGGCAAAAACGTTTGTGTTTCCCCTGAGTTGAATTTCCTGGCTCGCTTCGGCCTGTGGCGGATATGTGATCACAATACCGAGAAATGAGCGATCCGATTTCCCCGTGATCAGATCGTAGGCTTGGTTCGCACATTCGATCGGGAAGCAGTGCGTCACCAGCGACTTGACATCGACTTTGCCCGCCGACAAGCAGCTCTAGAAAAGCCTCCATGTTTCGGGTTTCAGTCCAGCGCACATACCCAACGGGATAATCGCGGCCCTTCTGCTCATACGCCGAATCGTACCGGCCCGGTCCGTAGGAACGCGAAACTCGGAAGTCCAACTCTTTCTCAAAGTAGAGTTTGCGTTGGATGTCCATCCCAACCGTTCCGACGGCGACCACAATCGCGCGATCACGGGCGACCTCACCGGCCAATTCGACAGGTTCATTGCTTGGGGTTTCGGCGGTAATCAGCACGGCGTCGGCGCCATGACCATTCGAGTGCTGCCGGCATAAGTCGCGGAATCCATCCCGCGAGAGGCTGACATCGTCCGCTCCCAGCCGGAAGGCAAGTTCGGCGCGCTCCGCCGCAATATCCATTCCCAAAACGCGGCAACCGGCTGCCTTTAGAATCTGAACTGTAAGTTGCCCCACCAGGCCCAGCCCAATGACTGCGACCACATCTCCCAGTTTGGCCTCGGCGGTACGAACTCCGTGCAATGCCACCGCGCCCAGGGTGGTGAATGCAGCGTCTTCAATGCTCACACCCGATTGCGGAATCTGAGCCACCAGCAGTCGCGGGATGCAGGCAAACTCAGCATGCACGGCATAATTTGTCCCGGCACAAGCAACACGATCGCCGACGCTTAGATCGGTGACACCTTCCCCGACTCCGATCACCGTCCCGGAACTGCTATAGCCTAAGGCGTTCGGTTGATCAAGACGGCTGCGAACCGCGCTCACCGCGGAGAACAGACCATCCCGTCGAACTTTGTTGAAGACTTCGGTAACAAGGTCGGGGCGAGCTTTCGCCTTTTGCAGTAAATTCTTGCTGGCAAATTCATAAGACGCGCGCTCGGTGCCGGCCGAAACCAGCGAAGCTGCCATCCGTACCAGAACGCATCCCGGAAGGAGTCTCGGCGCGGGGACGTCCATAACTGCAATCTCGCCATTTCGCGCCTGCTGCAGCACTTGTTTCACGATGTGGCAATACTAAATCGGAATCGAGTAGTTTTCCGATGACACATTGGGCACATTGCTGCCGCGGCTGGACAGACTGCAGTATGGGTGAAGAAAAGTCTCCGGCTAAAAACTGCTGGCTTGGGATTCCTGGAGGTCTAGCCGCAGTTGCCGGAGTTTGGTGGCTTTGCTGGGATCGATTCCCGGCTGCAGATCGGTTTCTTCCATAAAGTATCGCCAACCCGAGCTTCGGTCCTCCTGGCTCTGGCACCATTCATAGTCGTTCAAAGTTTTCTGCGCGCTCTCCGTACCTTTGACCACGGCCACAACGCCGCCCGAAATGTATGTCTTTTCGTTGAAGCGGATGATCGCAAACGAATGCTCAGAATTATTTTTCATTTTTAATTTTCCGAATCGGAGAATAGGACTGGCAAGCTGTTTACTCAAATGAGAGCGCCCGCAATCTCCTCGAGTCATGGCGCGCTCGTCTCAAAACTTGCCCAAAAACTCTTCGCAGACAAAACTACTTTCCTGGAATGGTTTCGTAAATGGCCTCTTGGTGTTAATGAATGGCACAGCTGGGGTAAGGTTTCGCTAGCAGAATTCCAAATTATCTTAGCTAGAGTTTGGGGAGCGCATACAGCGACTGGGATGAAAGTCTGTGTCTATGTGTGGTGAGCGTACAATGCTCGGTGGCTGGTGATAGTGAAAGAGGCTCCTTCATGAAACGAACATTGCGGCACGTGGGGATGTCTTTGATTTGCAGCGTTCTCGTGTTTGCCCAAAATAGCCCTACTGGAGCTGGCAGAACGGAGGGTGATCAAAAATCGGGGACAAATATACGAGAGTCTCAGCAAGCACCAACATCAAAAGCCCTACCCGGGGGTGTGGAGGTTCTGAGCGACACCATGGGCGTAGATTTCAGCCCTTATCTCCAACCCATGCTGAAGAACGTGAAGCAAAACTGGTATAGGCTTAGTCCTCCAATCGCGCGCGCACCCAGGATGCTGCCAGGCGAGGTAGCTATCTCGTTTGCCATACTCAAGAGTGGCAAGGTTGCAGGCATGAAGTTGCTCGAAAATTCAGGGAACGTCCCATTGGACCGCGCCGCGTGGGGAGCCATTAGCGATTCCAGATTTTCGCCACTCCCAGCCGAGTTTTCCGGCGAGTACCTCGCGCTGCGTTTTCACTTCGTCTACAACCCATCTAAACCTAGCGACGCATTTTTTCAGTACCGAGAGCGAAGTCGTCCGTGAAGAACCTACTTTGCTGAAATCCCCCCAAGGATGCTCCAATCCGTCGGAGCCGTCTTAACCTGATCGGAAGAGTTCAACGGAGAAAATAGCAGGAAAAGGTAAAGGCCGTGATATTGGTTATGCTCTAGCCAGCAGCTCCTGCGAGGGAGCTACCAGCGTGGAGTATGCACCATCACGGCCCTTGATGCGATCACTGCTTTCGCAGTTCCAAACCCCAACTGCCCCTCGCTGAGCAGTCGGTTTTTTCGGGTCTGGTCGTTCGCCGGGTCGCCCCAGCGAACTGATCACCCAGCTTACTTTGGATCGGCCAACCTTTGTTTTGACCAACCCTTTCAGCCGTCGACGGGGGCAAAGTTAAACAGTTAGCTGCGAAATGTCAATGCCGATTATTGGTGCAAATTAGGAAATCAGAATGTCAAAAACACGACGGCGCAGCTCATTGAAGAAGCAACGATTTACAAACCGAAAAAATAGTTATTCCACTTTTTCCACACTCTTATTCACATGGTCCACTTAACTTCTACCGTGACGAATGTGAGAACCAGCAAAGCATCTTGACGTTGAGCTGCATCTAACGCATGTTGATTGCAGGAAAAAAAGACTTCTATGTCGGATTTTGTCGCGTACGTGGATGGTGGTTCCCAGGGGAACCCAGGACCGTCGGGAATTGGCGTCGTGCTTGATGGCGCAGAGCTTCCAACCATCAGAATCGCCAAGTGGATTGGACGTCAGGACAACAACGTGGCCGAGTACGTGGCTCTGCTTGAGGCTTTACAGTGCGCCATGAATCTAAAAGCCCGTAAGCTGCACGTTTACTCTGATTCGGAAGTGGTCGTCCGGCAGATGAATGGAGATTACACCTGCCGCAGCCCCCGTCTCTATTCGCTGAACTGGATCTGCCGCAAGCTGGCCCGTTCTCTCCAGTTCTCTATCTCACACGTGCGCCGGGAACACAACACCGAGGCTAACCGGCTCGCGACATCCGCTGTGCGGTCACATGTCTAATAGCCGCGCGCCTTAATGCTTCCAGCTCCACACCGGATTGCCTTTCTCATCGCGCAGCACCAACGTGTCCGACCCTTTCAGAACTTCGCGCGCAAGAATCAGGTCGGCCCCAGCGTACTTCACCTTCGATCCCGTGAAGGCCAGTTCATCGCCCTTGCTGAAGCTGACGCCCATATCGTCCATGAATGATTTGGGGCAGAAATACAAATCAACCACTGCGTCCCCATTTTTCATTAGTAAATGGACAACTTCCCTTTCACTGCCTTTGGCTGGCAGCTTAACTTCCTCCACCGTGCCCTTCATCTTGGTCTCGGTCTGGAGGTCATACTTGGGTGCTGGAGTTTCGGCGCCAAGCACAGAGCTGCATGCGAGCGCGAAAGTGGCGATGAGAAAGAAAATTTTGTTGCGAAGACTTCGGCGGCGGGACTCAGTTGAACGATGCATCGCTCCCTCCCAGACAGCGCAACCAGAAACCGCTGCCAGCCTCGAAGAAGGACTGATTCTGCGATTTCTGATCGGGCAGGACTAGCTTCGTAAGCCCGAACCATCCTACTACCAATAAAGAAGTTGTCCAATATTACTTGAGTGGGGGAGATTCTTAGCGGATGCTTCTAACCGCGAATCCCTTGAGCCCGATCCTGGTTTCGGCCTTCTTCGGGACGATGCGAACGTTGCTCAATTCTGCGATCAGGTTGCCTGCCCAACGGTAGACATTCTGCTCCTGCACCACGCTGCGCATTCGCTGCATGCGCGCTTGCCGTTCCTCTGCCGGCAATTCCAGGGCAGTACGAATTGCTTCAGCCATTTGCTCAATATCGTACGGATTGACGATCAGCGCGTCATTCAGTTCGCGCGCCGCCCCGGTAAAACGGCTCAAGATGAGCACTCCCTGCTCATCGTCGCGAGCCGCCAGAAACTCCTTGGCTACGAGATTCATTCCATCATGCAGGGAAGTGACCATACAAACGTCGGCTGCGCGGTAATACTTCTGCACTTCCTCATGGCTGAAATGCCGTTTGAGAAATACGATCGGCTTCCACGATCCACGCTGAAAGCGCCAGTTAATGCGGTCAGCTTCTGCTTCAACTTCTCCGAGCAGGTCGTGATACCGCTTGATGTGGGTACGGCTAGGCGCTCCGATTTGAACGAAAGTAAAGCGGTTCTGATAAATCGGATGCTTCTCGAGCAAGCGCTCAATACCCAGAAATCGCTCCAGGATTCCTTTGGTGTAATCCACGCGATCGACTCCCACCCCTAGAAACGAAGCGTTGACTCCCAACCCGCGTAACAAGTTCACACGTTCGGTATACGGATCTTCACCAGATCGCGGGCTGGAGGCAATCTGCTGAAAGTCAACGCTGATCGGAAAAGGCTTCACTACCGTGCGGTGATCTTCGCGGTCAACCGCAAAATGTTCCCAATCGATGCGCGATTCTACCGTGCGGTCCACTGTCTGCAGGAAATTGTTGCAGTGCGATTGGATGTGAAAGCCAATCAAATCCGCACCCAGCATCCCTTCGATCACCTCCCGCTGCCACGGACAGATGCCAAACGCCTCCGCATTCGGCCACGGTATATGCCAGAAAATTGCTATGCGAGCGTCGGGACGCTTCTTCTTGACCAGCCGCGGCAAAAGTGCGAAGTGGTAATCCTGAACCAGCAATAGCGGCTGCTCCTGGTCAGCCATTTCCTCTAGTACCGCATCGGCAAACTTCTGGTTGACGGCGCGATAAGACTCCCAATCCGACGTACGAAAAATCGGACGCGTGTGGGCGATGTGACATAGCGGCCACAGGCCTTCGTTGGAAAAGCCGAAGTAATAACCTTCTTCCTCGTCCTTCGTGAGCCAAACTCGTCGCAGCGTATATTTGGGATCATCCGGAGGGACTCGCAAATGACCGTTGGCATCGACCGTTTCCTGGTCGGCGTCGCCACTTCCATGAGCTACCCATTTTCCATCGCAAGCGCACAGAACCGGTTCCAGCGCGGTGACCAGTCCGCTGGGAGGAACCACGACTTCGAGCGACTCCCCTTTCCGGGTGTGGGAGTAAGGTTCGCGATTGGAAACAATGATGAGGCTACTCGTGCCGATTTTGCTGCGCACATGCACGCCGAGACGTTCGGCGGTCCAGATGGATTCCGCGGTGTCACGCATTTGGGCTTCAGCTTCCGCAGCCGAACGCGCGGCCATAAGGCTCACAGCGAAGGTTTGCATTTCGCGCGCCAGAGGCCGCAACAGACCCAGATCCGGTGGCCCGGACGGCATCTTGCCGCGTCCCGTTCTCAGCGACTTCATCCATTGCGCCGCCTTCGCAATCGGTCCGACAATGCTCCAACGGACGATCAGCACCGTGATGAAGGCAATCAGGAGAACCTGCACGAAAACGCTGGCAAAGGCATTCCTCCACATGCGCACGCTCTGCGTGTTGATGTAGCTGGCATCATGCACGATCACAAGTCCTCCCGCGGCTTCGTCATGTTGACGAAGCGGGTAGGCGTAGACGTGGACCGATGCTGATCCCAGTCGAGCAAACTGTCCCGAGCCTTGATTTGTCGTGATGGCCTGCGTCACCAGCCAGGGCTTCTCACCCAGCCGATTTGGCAAGCCTGGTGTGGCCGCTAATACCGCACCTTTCTTGTCGTAGATTGCCATTCCTTCGAGGTGCTCACGGTTGGCAAAGTGATCGACGATTCGCTGAAGTTCCCGGTGGGACTGCTTTTCAAGGTAAGGCTCGATGTACCCTGCCAGGCTTTCACCCAGCACTTCCGCGCGTTGCTCCAGGTCTTTGCGAAGAGCCAGTTTCTCCAGCCGCACTTCGTTATAGGAAAACGCCAGCGATACCAGCGTAATTCCTACGATCAGCGAGAGAATGAGTCGAACACTAAGCCAGCGCACGGCGGTTTGTGACCTCGATCCAGCAGCCGGATGTTGCGATATGAACTCCTCACACAGATGGCGACCAAAACCATCGCCGCGACCAAGGTTAATTACTAGATGCTCTCGGCAAACTGAAAGGAGCACAACATCTGGGCAGGGCATTGCCCTGCTTCAGTATAGGCCGGGAACATCATGGGAAATATCGGGCGCGCACTGTAGGTATTGCCGCCCAGCAAAATCAAGAGGCACTGAGCAACGTGCCTCCGACCCTGTCAACGCTGACGCTAGACTGCGCGTCGTCCGCTCAGGAGATTAATCACCAGTACCACGAGTGCCAGCACCAGCAGAATGTGAATGAATCCGCCCAGCGTGTAGGAAGTCACCAAACCCAGCAACCACAAGACCAGCAATACCACGAATATAGTCCAAAGCATGTCGGTCTCCTCCGGCAGTCAGTTTTGAGTGCAGGCTCAGAGTCACTGGGCCCCACCGCTTTCACGCCCGACTATATTTGCTGCAACCCCGGGCTGCCATCAGGTAAAGGTGGTAGCCAGGCGTGGGAGTCGTGGTAGCTCGATGGTCATAGTCGAGACACTATTTCGGAGTCTCAAGCTTCGTACTGCCATTCCCCACCTTAACTACCGCTCGAACCTGATTGGCACAGTTTGTAACAGCAACTATGGTTCGTGAGGAATCGGATAAATCTCAAGAAGGAGAATTTGGATGAAATTCAACCGCAGTATTAAAACTCTGTTACTGGTGGGGAGTCTATTGGGCGGGACTTGTCTCATCGCTCAGGATCAGAACACAACGCCCGCTCCGGCTGACAACACCAGAATGAACCAGCGCGACCGGGACGCGAGCCAGCCCACCGCGGATCAGCAAAAGAGCAATCGTTCTGACCGCGATATCACGCAGCAGGTTCGCCGTTCCATCGAAAAAGACAAATCGCTATCAACCTACGCGCACAACGTGAAGATCATTACCCAGAACGGACAAGTCACGTTGAAGGGGCCGGTGCGATCCGAAGAAGAAAAACGAGCGGTCGAAGCCAAGGCTGCAGAAGTGGCAGGCGGTGACAAAGTCAACAATGAGTTGGATGTCAAAACCAAACAGTAGACTTGCGCGGCAATGAAATGAGCGGCTTGGCAGGGTGCAGTCTTCTCTGAGTGGAGATAGGGAATCTACCTTATCGATACTTAGGTTTCGGCAGCGTAGTTTAAGCACTGTGATAAGGCCCAGATGCTCGGGCTTGGACTCTGTAAATCATACTAAGGAGGATTCGAATGAATTCAGACCAACTGAAAGGCAAATGGAAGCAGATAAAAGGCTCGGTGAAAGAACGCTGGGGCAAGTTGACCGACGACGATCTTGACGTCATCGATGGTAAACACGACCAGTTAGTTGGGAAAATTCAGGAAAGGTACGGCGTCGCAAAAGACGCAGCGCAAAAGCAGGTCGACGAGTGGAACGCTGCGGATCGCCAGGATGCACAGTACCAGGCCGAGGCGGAGCAACGCAGGAAAGCCAGCTAGCCGGGCGGTGGTAGGGGAGCTTTTTTTCAAGCTCCCCTTTCTTGTCCGCTGGAGCTACTAGACTGTGGCAACCATTTAAATGGTGCCTCGATTCCAGCGAGGAGCAGAGCGGCCCAGGTTTTTGTCGTTTCCCTGGCTTGGGCTTAGTCGAAGCGGAACGGCTGTCAGACGAGTCACGCTCTTTTCCCTGCTGGCTTATTACAGGTTCTTCCACAGCCAGCTAAAGCATCTAGCTGATCGAAGCAAGACTACGGTTCGCCTATCCTCTCTTCGAGGTGGAGGCACAAAGATTGGGGCGGGCCGTTCCGGGCCGCTATTGTTGCGCGAGCGAATTCTGATTGGAGCTAACGTATGGGGTGTTTCCGGATTCTGGTCGCCGACGACCATGAACTCGTGCGCCGGGGGATCCGCGTCCTGCTCGAAAATCATCCGGGGTGGGAAGTTAGCGCGGAGGCAAAGGATGGCCGGGAAGCGGTCGAACGAGCCAATGAACTGAAGCCCGACCTCGTTCTTATGGACATCGGAATGCCGAATCTCAATGGCATTGATGCGGCTCGGCAAATTCTGGCGAATTCTCCTGCGACCCATATCCTCATTTTGACTATGCACTATTCTCAGCAGGTGGTGCAGGAGGTATTGTCGGTGGGAGCTCGCGGCTTCTTATTGAAGTCGGATGCCGGTCGCGACCTGGTGACTGCTGTCGAAGCCGTGCAACACAATCGTACTTTTTTCACCAGCCAGGCCACGGAAGTCGTGGTCGACGGATATTTGAATCCGGAACGCAAAGAGGAACCGCCGCTCAGAAATCGCCTCACCCCGCGCGAGCGCCAGGTGGTGCAGCTTCTGGCCGAGGGGAAAACCAGCAAAGAGGTAGCCGTGGCCCTGAACTTGAGCGTAAAAACGGCAGAAACCCATCGCACGAATATTATGCGAAAGCTCGACCTTCATTCAGTTGCTGACCTCACTCTCTACGCTCTGCGACACGGCATCGCCCAGGTTTTCTGACGAACTTGGGGGGGTCGCGCCTTTGTCACGTAACGTGCCAACCGTGCGACTCTGCCTGAGTCACCGAACATGCCACTCTAAGGTGTATCGCCCCGTCCGCATCGGCAAGTTTGTCGATACATAAGGTCTGTAGTGTATTGTTAGCACTCTCGTGGGGGCTATAGTCTCCAGACAGCGGGGCAGAACGGAGCCATGCTGAGAGCGGGACAGAAGGCTAGTGGCAGGTATAGAAGACTAGCGACAGGGAGATTTACAGTGGTTCGCATACTCGTAGCGGACGATAATCCGGCGATACGAAAGTGCCTTCGGGGATTACTCGAGAATCACGATGACTGGCGGGTGTGTGACGAAGCAACCAACGGTAAAGAAGCCGTCGAACATTTTAGGAAAACCAAGCCTGATCTGATAGTGATCGATTTGCAGATGCCTGAGATGAATGGACTGGAGGCTTCTCGCCAGATAACTCGCCAATCTCCGGCTACACCGATTCTCATGGTGAGCATACATTCGTCCAAGGAATTGAGCGAGGAGGCCCGGAAAGTAGGCATCCGCGGGACTTGTGGTAAGGCAAACATCGGTTGCGTCATAGACGCGGTGGGAGCCTTGCTCCGCCACGAAACCTATTTCCAAGCCTGACCTCAGTCGGCGGCGGCATTGGTACCGCGAACCTTTTCTGTCAGGGGAAGAGCCACTGAAACTAAGCTGCCTGGTGACTTCGCTTGAATCTCTAGACGGCCGCCCAGTTCGCGCACGCGTTCACGCATCCCCGCCAAGCCGACCCCAGAACTGATTCCTCTAGTCCGAAAGCTCTCCAGTAATCGCGGCGGAATGCCTTTCCCGAAATCCCTTACTTCCAGGACCACTTTTTCAGGAAACACTTTGAGAGAAACTTCCGCGCGCGAGCTGCCGGAGTGGCGGTGAATGTTGGTAAGGCTCTCCTGCAATACTCGAAACAGACCAAGTTCGATTGCTTTGGGAAGGCGTTCCAGGTTCTCTGGCAAATCAATTTTTACTTCGATCCCGCTGCGCTGCGCAAACCCTTCCAGATACCACTTTGCTGCCGATGAAAATCCAGCTTCATCCAAGAGTGGGGGATGGAGCAAATGTGAGATGGTTCTGGTTTCAGCGATGGACTGGTCCAGCAGTTCCATGGCGCCGGTTAATAGACCATCCGCCGGCCGGGAGTTAGAAAACATATCCAGATTCATTTTCACTCCCGCCAAATATTGCCCCAGGCTGTCGTGAAGCTCACGCGAGAATCTCCGTCGTTCCTCATCCTGTAGCTGCAGCAGCCTGCCCGTCAGACCGCGCAAAGATTTCTCACTGTCACGAAGATTATCTTCGGCCTGCTCACGGGCATCGAGCTCGCTGGCAAGCAGCCGGTAGTGCACCGAGAACATGACCAGCGCGAGGATAAACGCAACCATCAAAACAATCACTGCCAGAGTGAACAGATGCCTGGAAGCCCTGGCCCGCGCAATCAGTAGCCTTTGTTCTGCATCGCGCATTTCCTGGCCGGTTGAAGTCGCTTGTAAAGCCAGCGGCAAAGCGCGGGAGGATATTCTGGTCTGCCCTGGTTGATCCTGAGGATTCGTTTTCTTGAGATCAACCGAATCGCGCAACAACGCAATTCTGCGCGCCATTATCTCTTCCAGGCGCGCGCACCTTTGTTGTTGTTCTGGATTATCTTTGGTAAGTTCCCGCAGATGTTGCAGTGCCTGATAAATCTTCGGAATCGTAGCTTCAAAGTCGTTCAGTGCGTCGGCGCCCCCAGTGATCACATAACCGCCGCGATCACGTTCCGCATCCAGGGCTGCCGAATCCACATTCCCCAGGGCGACCTGAACCTCATAGGTGTGGACCAACCACTTTTCGCTGTTGGTAAGGCGCTCAATAGAAAGATAGGTAGCGACGGCGCTCAGACCAAGCAGCATCACGGCCGTCGCGAATGCCACCTGCGCCTTGTTACGAGCTGGCGTTGATAGCTGTGCCATTAATTCGCGCCCAGAGAAATCGGGGACTACTCCCTCGACGGAACGGTCCCTTCACCGGTTGGCGTTTCGGAAGTCGGTAATAAGCTTTTCTAACTTCTGAGAATCTCTTTCAATGGTGGCATACAACCGAAGTTCGCGCCACTGTTGATCAAATGTTTCGGCCATCCGCTGTCTTCTGACTCGCGACGAAGCGATGAAGGTGCGGCATTTCCTGGGTTTGGGTCTGTAATAAATGGTTCGGTTCACGATGCCTCCCCCACTTGCCGTTTGTCGGGCGTTGTTAAGCGCGGCAACCGACACTCAGCCTGGGCCAGCACTCGCAATCCACGAAGGGCATCGTTTAACCCCCAGAGCTCTTCTTCGCAATCCTCACTGCTATGCTCTAGTTCTTCGATTCGCTGCTGGATAGCTTTTTCCGCAGCCGCAATTCTTGCCGGCATCTCTACGGAATTAAGCTCCAGCATGGCTTCGGTGTATTTCTCCCGCCACAAAAGATTCGTCACGCGCGGTGCCTCGTTTCCTTACAAGCTGAAACATACCCCTTCTACTAAAAAAGGGTGGAAATACTTCATCCGCTGCAATTAACGAAACAAAACAAAATCACAGAATCACGAACGAATGTTGCAGAATCTTGCCCCGGCCATCTAACGTCCCGGTTAACAATACTAGAAGAAAATAATTAAAAAATACTTGACAAAATATTAAACGGATAATATAAGTTTTTTATAAATACCGTGAAGGTATTGCTAAGGAAAGATTTCGTATGACTAAAGATAACCAAAAGAATCCGAAACCCGCATTGAACTATGACCGCGTGGTGTTGGCCAACGTTCGCAGGAATCGCCGAGGAAAGCATCACGATCTGATACAAGGCATTTTCCAGGATCTTGAGACTCTTCCTGCTGGCTCAGCCATTAAACTCCCCCTTTCCGGAGTGGATGGTATTACGCTGGCAAATCTCAGATCGGCCGTTCACCGCGCATCCGTGGCCCGCAGTTTGAAAGTAGAGACTTTGTCTGACCAGGAGAATTTCTATATCTGGAAGGGCGAATTATAGGCGAATATTGCTCCTCGGGGCCTGAATACATTCCGTGGGGAGCCTACAGGATTCCCTGTATTTCGCAACCTAATACATCGACCTTAGAATTGACGGGTTCGAGGAATTTCCCCCCTCATTCCAGCTAGGGTTGGTGACAGAAAGGGAAGTAGTTCGGTCGGTCAAGATGAGCGCCACCAATCTCTTACCTACAGACGGTGCATCGACTGCGCCAATGGCGCAGTGGGCTGACCATCAGCACACCGCCCACGTCGTCCAATTTTACGGACAAGACCGCTTCCTGCTGGACGAATTGAGCCGCTTTATCGGCAAGGCGCTGGGAGCTGGCAAACCGGCCGTGGTCATCGCCACCCAGGAGCATCGCGAGGGCCTCAATGAGCGCCTGCAGGCATGGGGATTAGACACGGCTCGAGCCGTCGCACAGGGCCGGTACCTCCCGTTAGACGCCGCTGAGATGTTGTCCAGGATAATGCACGACGGATCGCCAGACCCAGCCCGCTTTGCAGAAGTGGTGGGTAGCGCGATCGCAAAAGTCAACGCGGCAACACCAGGCGATCATGGCCCGGTAGCGGCATTCGGCGAAATGGTTGCGCTGTTGTGGGCGGATGGAAAATGCGATGCCGCCATAAGGCTCGAACAGCTGTGGAACGAGTTTGCTAAAACCCATCCTATCTCTCTGCACTGTGCTTATCCAATGTCCGGTTTCTATCGGGAGGAGCACGGCGATTCGCTTCTTCAGATTTGCGCTCAACATTCCGCGGTGATTCCCGGCGAGAGCTATTCGGAACTGGTCAGCCAGGACGACCGCCTGCGAACCATAGCGCAGCTACAACAAAAAGCGCAGGCATTAGAAACCGAGGTCGCACAGCGCCGTCTTGCCGAGGAGAAACTCCGCCGCCAGCAGGCCGACCTGGAATCTCTGGTAGAGAAGCGCACCTCGGCTTTACGCCAGCTTTCATCAAGACTGCTCAGCCTGCAGGATTCCGAACGTCGCCGCATCGCACGAGAGCTGCATGATAGTCTGGGACAATATCTGGTCGCATTGAAATTGAATGTGGAAATCCTGCGGCGCTCGCCGGTGCGCGAAGAGTTGTGGTCGCAGTCCTCTGAGCTGATGGACCGCTGCATCGCCGAGGTTCGCACCCTTTCCTATCTATTGCATCCACCGACTATGGATGCGGTGGGCATCGCGTCGGCAACTCGCTGGTATGTCGAAGGCTTCGGTCTGCGTAGCGGACTCAAGATAAAGCTCGATGTGCCTGCGGATCCAGTCCGCTTGGCCGATGCGACGGAACTTGCGCTATTCAGGGTGCTGCAGGAAGCTCTGACTAACGTGCATCGCCATTCAGGCGCTTCCGAGGCGGCTGTGCGCATCCAGAGGTCTTTGGGACAAGTGATCCTGGAAGTGCGGGATAACGGCCACGGTATAGAACCGGAGATGCTTACTCGCTTTCGTGAGTCCGGGGCAGGTGTAGGAGTGGGGCTTATCAGTATGCAGGAGCGGGCGCGTGAACTGGGAGGTATGCTGCAGGTTGAATCGAAGGGTACGGGCACAGTAGTGCGAATTAGCATACCCATACCCTCCGGTTGCGTTGCTGCTTAAGTTGTAGAAACGGTTAAGGCGCGCTAGGAAAGACTGGGGCTCAGTCAAATGATGTCGCCCAAGAGTAATACTTTCTATATAGTTCGTTATAGGCCTCCCCGGAGCTATTAATATTTATGACAGTTCGTATTCTAGTTGTGGACGATCATCCTGTTGTGCGGCACGGGTTGAGGACTTTACTCGGGGCGCATCCCGAGTGGGAAATTATTGATGAAGCGGCGGACGGATTCGAAGCTGTGGATAAGGCCGATCGCTTAAAACCGGATGTCATAGTGCTGGACATCACTATGCCAAAGATGAGCGGTCTCGAAGCCTGCCGGCTGATCCGCAAGGCCACGCCCGAGGCAGAAATTTTAATGGTCACACAGCATGATTCTCCGCATATGATGCGCGAAGCCATGGAAGCTGGCGCTCGCGGTTATGTGGTGAAGTCAAATGCATCAAGGGATCTGTTGGCCGCGGTCGAAGCTGTCAGCCAGCATATGCCGTTTACAGCTTTAAACCAGCGTTCCGCAGAATCGGCTTAAACATTGGTCATTTGCAGCTTGCAGTTCAGTTGATCGGTTCAATTCTAAACTCTGGTCTAGACGTACCCAGTATGGAGGTGGGGCAATGAAGCTACGAATCCTGATTGCAGACGATCACGAAGTTGTAAGGCGAGGTTTGTGTGCACTTCTACAAGCCCGCGAGGGTTGGGAAATCTGCGCCGAAGCGAAGGATGGCCGCGAGGCCGTCGAGAAAGCGGCGCAATTGAAACCCGACGTGGTGATCCTGGATGTCGGCATGCCGAACCTCAACGGTTTGGCGGCGACGCGCCAATTGACCCAGCACGATCCGCATTGCAAAGTCATCGTGCTGACCATTACGGATTCAGATCAGGTAATACGCGAGGCTCTGGATGCCGGCGCCCGCGGCTTCGTATTGAAATCCGATGCCGCTCGCGATCTGGTTTCCGCAGTGGAAGCCCTGCAGCGCAACCGCATGTTCTTTACTCCTCGAGTAAACGACATGGTGCTCGCAGGCTTTCTCGACAGAGGGCACAACGGCTCCAACGGCGAGCCGCCGCGACTACCGAAGTTAACCGCGCGCGAGCGCGAAGTAATCCAACTTCTGGCGGAGGGAAAAAGCTCGAAAGAAGTGGCTTGCCTGCTCAACCTGAGCACCAAGACCGCCGAGACGCACCGCAGCAACATCATGCGGAAACTCGGTTTCCACTCCATCCGAGATCTGGTGGTCTACGCGGTGAAGAACAATATTATCCAAGTCCAGGTGCCCGCCCCTTTTCAAAACCCCACTGAGGGCTCAGCCGCATAAGCCTCAGTGACAAGCTTCGAACAAGAAGGGCGTCCGCGGACGCCCTTTTTCCTTGCATGATGGAGTCCGGGCGTTCTGTGGCCGCGCGGCGCTCGCAATCAATTTCTACAGCAAACACCGTAGGTGCTCACGCCAACCCCGTAGGACGAATTGGAATCCCAACCGAGTACAAATTTCACGGAGCGAAAGCCACGCGAATCTATCCGTTGAAAGCAAAAGCCCGCGCAATGGCACTCGGCTTGCGCCTGCTGTTTAGCCAGGAAATATGCGGTCAGCAGCGTACAAGATTCTCGGATTGACTTTGTTCCTCGCGAGCGCTCCCTTGGGATTCTCGCAGGACAGTAGCGCACAGCCATGTCCCGAGGTTGTCCCGGGAACTCTGGGCTGTCAGTTGGTCGCGTGGTCACATCTGCAGGCACCGATCCCGTTACCTAACCCCGAAGCGAAACCGGATCAGCAACAGAGTACGCAAGCCCCGCAACCATCCATGCAAAAGATCAGCGGAATCATCATCCGCATGGGCGACAAGTACGTTCTCAAGGCAGGAGGAACGACGACTTACCAGCTTGACGATCAGGAGAGAGCGAAGCGCTATCAGGACCAGCAGGTTACAGTAGTTGGCTCACTGGATACCGCGAGCAACACCATCCACGTAGAAAGCATTCAACTGGCTTCCTAACCCGAAATCTAGTAGCGCCGCCGTCTCGGCGGCTGTCGTGTGGGCGTCCCGCCCACACCGGCAAGATCCCAGCCCTACAAATCATTTGCGAAAGCTGCGAAGATCGGGCAACGGCTCCAAATCAGTTCCAGCAAAAACCTGTTCGATCTCACTCAGCAGTTGCTCATGCACTAACCCATTCGAAGCCAGGGTTTCGCGGCTATCCAACTGAAATGGCCCACCTTTAAAATCGCTCACTTTACCGCCAGCTTCCTGCACCATCAGCACACCCGCCGCCGTGTCCCAGGGATTAAGGTTGAACTCCCAGAATCCATCAAGCCGCCCGCAAGCCACATAGCAAAGATCGAGCGCCGCAGACCCCGCCCGCCGTACTCCATGTGTGTGCAAGGTGATCTGGTGATAGAAAAAGATATTCGGATTCTTATGCCGTTTATGGCTGGGAAAGCCAGTCGCGACAAGGCATTCCGCCAGCCTGGCAACTTTTGAAACCCGAATCGGCTGCTGATTCAGGAAAGCCCCGCCACCGCGTTCAGCCGCAAACAACTCGTCGCGCGTGGGATCGTAAATCACGCCGGCGATGCGTTCCCCTTTGTAGTCCAGTCCCATGGAAACGCAAAACACGGGAAAGCCATGGGCGAAATTCGTAGTACCGTCGAGAGGATCGACGTACCAGCGATAGTCGCTGCCCGTGTCCTGCAAGCCGCCTTCTTCGCCGAGAATGTCAAAGCTAGGCCAGCGCTCGTGCAGGCGCTCTCTGATAAGCAATTCGGACTTGCGATCGGCCACCGTAACCAGGTCGGCCTCGCCTTTGTACTCCACGGTGACGCGTTGCCGGAAGAATTCCATCAATAACGCGCCAGCTTCGCGGGCGATTTCTGTCATACCTGGAAGGAAGTCGTGAGTATTTAAGGGAGTCATTCAGAGGAGGTCAATCTTGGAACCGCGCTTTATCGATGCCGGGCGCTGTCTTCTGCGATGTACATAATTTCGTGTTTGAAAATAAATAAATTAGGTCCATCCTCGCGCGTAAGCCGCAGCATGTTCTTGTCGTAGTATTCAATCCAGCCGTGCACCGTTTCGCCGTCTGCCAGTTTGATGCTCACCGGCTTCTGCTTTTCACCCAACATCTTCAAGTAAGCGGCTTCCTGCGAGGTTTCCTCGGGCGGCGTGATCTTGCCTTTCCGAGACGCGGCCGACCCTGCTTGTCCATTGAATGGCATAGCCAACATTCTACACGCGACCGGAGTCGAAAGTTGTGGTCTTGAAAGAAGTGAACGCTAAAGTTTAAGGATGCACGCAAACCATGACTAAGCGGCAGGATGCGGCTTGCTCTTGAACACGTTGTATCCGCGCAGCGTGAGCCTGACGACTCCGCGCACCTGTTCCTCAACGTAGCCTTCATTGCGCAATTCGGCGACTGCCACGCGTGCGAAAGAGGAATCGACTGTCTGCCGCGGCAAGGTCACAAATTCCTGCGGGTTGTGTTCATAGTGCTCGGCCAGGGTGAGAAAGAGTTCGCTTTGGATTGACGCGCATTGCATTTGATTTTCTCTGGGTCCAGTGTGCCTCTGGGGACCAGTTCAAGGAATGGCACATCGGTGGGGTTGCGGGTAACCTTAGTCGAATGTACTAACGCGGCAAACAGCGCGGGATGTCCAAGTTACGCAAAAAGAGAAGTAGCAGGGCAGTGTTCCACCCGGAACACTCTTGAGGCTTCAACTAGGTTGCGCCGGCTGCTATTGTAAAGCTGATTGGGTCAGCTTCACTGCGCAATATGGATTGGCCGTTCCGCCACTAACATTGCACTTTTGACCATTCACCGAGCCCGGCGCCATGGTCGAGAAGTAAATGTTCGTCCCGCCATTTGACACTTGATTGTCGATCACAATCCCGCTGGTTCCTGCGAGAATGCTCGGAGAAGTCACGCAACTGGAGGTGGGCGTTCCGACACAGTTCGGAGTCGTCAGCGAGGTCGTAATCGTGGAGCTTTCCAGGTATGCATTGGATGAGCCGCCTACTCCAAAAAATAACCGGTCGGTGGTGCCGTCGTAAAACTCCGTCAAAGGCGAACACTCTTCCCCAACCGTGTTGTTGACCACAAATGTGGACGAGCCGGTACTCGTAATTACCTTGCTGGCAAAGGGGAAGAAGTACATTTTTGGATTCGAAGGAATCAGCGGTTTTGACACTCGTTCCCGAAACAAATCCGCACGTGATCAAATGCCCCGAGGTCGACCCATTCAACCAGAATGCATTATCAAACGTTCCCGAATGTACGTTGCCGGTGGTGCAGTCGCCAGTGCCGCTCGCCGAGCCCAGGTCGACAGTGTTGCTGGTGGTGAGCGTCGTCGAACTGGTGAAGTTGGCTCGCAATCTGGCTCACTGCGCCGCCAATGCCGTTCACTATGCTGCATCCGGTGAAGACAAACACCTGATCGACTGCGGGGTTGGCTGAGTCAGTGACCGCAATTGGCGGATCTACAACCCCGGTGCCGGCTCCATGTGTAGCCCATCCCACTTCCACCTGCGCTGCGTACGTGCCACCGGGGCTGGTCAGGCTGACTGCATACAGGTAGCCTTCCCCGTCTCCGATGAAAATTCTGCCCGCCGTGTCATCGACCACTGGAGCAGTCAGTATTTTGATGGTCTGGGTCGAGACCGTAACCGGCCAGCCTCCGGTACTGATCAGCGCCGGCGCACCACCGCCGAATACCGGCGTGATCTTGTACAGCAAGCCATTGTCGGCGCCGACGTATGCGGTATCGTTGTTGTAATCCACCCAAGGTGAAGAGTTCGAATCAGTAGCCGCGGTTTCAATGGTCAGCGTGCTCATGCAACCCGCCGTCGTGGGGTTGGCGCACGTCGTCGGAGTCTGCGGACTCAACACGTTTCCACTCTGTGATGGCGGTGTTGGAATCGGGTTGGGCAGCACGAGAACGTGGAAGTACGACCCCGAGGCGGTGCTTTCGACGAATGCCACTTTCGTCCCATCAGTCGAGAGCACTGGCGAAGTCTTAATCTGGCCGCCGCTCTGGGTTACTGTGTTGTAGGCGAACGCAACCCATGGCGATCCGCCATTGCACGGCGTAGTCCCTGAGGTGTACAGATTGTTAAGTCCGACCAGATTCGCCTGCGTTCCAGAAGTGACTGTGAGGCCAAGCAATACATAATCGGTATTGCAATTTTCTGTGCCTATGCCGAACTGGTATTTGGCAGGGAACTGGTTCTGCGGAACGTAACCGTTCTCCAGTGAAACCGCCCAGTCGATCTTCATTTTGTGCTTAGGCCGTTGCGCCGGAATACGCGGAATCGGAACGCCCCAACGTCCATTTCGTCCGTTTTGCAACGCAATTTGCCGCATTACCAAGCTATAGACATAACGCGGATCGCGCTGGGCCGCGGTCATTATTTCCTCAGTGCGTGCACCCGGCATCAGCAAGTGGCGTGAACTCCAGTCCTGCGGATATCCCAGGTGAACCGGTTCGCCGGTTGCGTCCGGTGATGAAAACCTGTCTATCCTGACCTGGCCGAAAAGCGGAATGCCCAGCATCAGCAATCCAGCCGCCAGGCAGAACCACCGGAATGCGCGCGATCGCATTGTGTGTCTCCTCAAAATTCTGGTCAAAATATCCCTATCGTTCCATTGTTATCTTCGCGCACATAGTGGGAATTTGAACCCTTACTTTCGTAATTGAAGGTGACGAAATGCCTGGCCTCCTGGTGACTGACGTGCGAGGCGACGCTGCATCCAAGCCCGTTCCAGCAGCGAATTGGACCCGGCACTTGACATATATCCATATTTCTGCAAACATCGAAATACATTGAACACGCTAACCAAGAAATCAGCCCAGCAAGTCGTCAAGTACGCTGACATGTTTTCCGCCATGGGGACCGAACCCCGGCTGCGCATCATGCAGTTGTTGCTGTCTGCTCACCCAGAGGGCCTGGTGGTGGGCGAAATTCAGGAAGAACTCGACATTCCAAACTCGACATTGTCGCATCATCTCGACAAACTGAAAGCCGAAGATCTGGTTCAGGTGCGGCGGGAAGGCACTTTTCTCCGCTACAGCGCCAATGCCGACGCGCTTCAAGAATTACTCCAGTTTCTGTACGCCGAGTGCTGCACCCGCAACCAGGCAGTGAAGTCGGAACAAATCATTCAAATCTGCAAGTAGGAGAAATGCAATGAGTGGCACGGATATTAAAGAAGTAGTCAAGGAAAAATACGGACAGGCGGCGTTGCGGGTGAGCCAAGGCGGCAGTTCCTGTTGCGGAGCAACTTCGAGCACCGGGTGCTGCGATCCCATCACTTCGAATCTTTATGATCCATCCCAGGCGCAGCAGATTCCCGAAGAAGCTCTGCTGGCTTCGCTCGGATGCGGCAATCCCACGGCCTTGGCCCAGTTGAATGCGGGCGAAACCGTGTTGGATCTCGGTTCGGGCGGCGGCATCGATGTGTTGCTCTCGGCGCGGCGAGTCGGTCCCACCGGCAAAGCATACGGCCTCGACATGACCGATGAAATGCTCGCGTTGGCGAATCAGAACAAACGCAAAGCCGGAGTCGAGAATGTCGAGTTCCTCAAAGGCGAGATTGAACACATTCCGCTGCCTGACAATTCGGTGGATGTGATCATTTCCAATTGCGTGATTAATCTTTCAGCCAATAAAGATCAGGTGCTCAGAGAAGCTTTTCGGGTACTGAAACCGGGCGGCCGTTTTGCGGTCTCCGATGTTGTAACTCGCGGCGCGATACCCGACGAAGTTCGTCAAAACGTCCTGCTATGGGTGGGATGCGTCGCCGGAGCGCTCGAGGAAAGCGAATATCGCGCCAAACTTGCCTCAGCCGGATTCGAAAAAATCGAGATTGAGTCCACCAGAGTCTATCGCGTGGAAGATGCTCGTGAGTTCCTGTCCGGACAAAATATCGACGTCGACGCAATCGCGCCGCTGGTAGACGGCAAAATCATGAGCGCCTTTGTACGGGCGGTAAAGCCACAACAAACATGCTGCGGGCCAACCTGCTGCAACTGAGGAGATGCCAATGCCGGAACACTACAACGTGTTGTTTCTGTGCACGGGAAATTCGGCACGCTCCATCCTGGCCGAAGCAATCATGAACCACAAAGGGCGAGGAAAGTTTAACGCCTATAGTGCGGGCAGCCACCCGTCGGGCGCAGTTCGTCCTGAAGCAATTAAGCAGCTAGAAAGTGCTCACCTTCCAACCAACGGCCTCCGCAGTAAGAGTTGGGAAGAGTTTGGAAAGCCCGACGCCCCAAAGCTCGATTTCGTCTTCACCGTATGTGACAACGCTGCCAAAGAAGTTTGCCCCATTTGGCCAGGACAGCCTATGACGGCTCACTGGGGAGTCCCGGATCCGGCTGTCGTTCGCGGCACGCCGAAGGAGATCGAGCGTGCATACCGTGATGCCTTCGTTACTCTAGACCGACGGATCGGTCTATTTCTTAGCCTTCCTCTTGCCAGCATCGACAGGCTGGCAATCAAGAAAAAGATAGATCAGATCGGCGGCCAATGAAATTCAATCTGCGTGCCCGGCTGGTGGCTGAATTTACGGGCAGTGCATTCCTGGTCGCGGCCATAATCGGCTCCGGCATCATGGGCGAACGGCTAGCGGGTGGAAATGTCGCGATTGCCCTGCTCGCCAACACAATTGCGACCGGCGCGGCATTGGTCGCTCTCATCCTGACGTTTGGCCCGATTTCCGGCGCACACTTGAACCCAGCGGTTACCTCTGTCGGAAGCGATTCAGCGGGAGGATATCGTTGGCCCGACGCGGTTGCTTACATCGCAGCTCAATGTGCGGGAGGGATCGCGGGCGCAATCATCGCGCATCTGATGTTCGGTCTGCAGTGGTACTCGTTCTCCTCTCATTCCAGGCATGGTTGGATGCAGGCGCTAAGCGAGTTCGTGGCAACCTTCGGGCTTTTGTCGGTTATCGGAGGATGCTCGCGCTTCAAGTCTGAAGCTCTGCCCTTCGCGGTCGCAAGTTATATCGTAGCTGCATACTGGTTTACCGCATCAACCTCGTTTGCTAATCCAGCGGTGACGGTGGCACGGGCGTTGTCCGATACGTTTGCCGGAATTCGACCGACAGACGTACCTGTATTTATCGCGGCACAAATCGCAGGGACGATTGCTGCCACATTTTTGTTTCGTTGGTTGGTGCGGAACGCGTCTGAAACGCTTTGATTGCGTCGCGGCACTTATGCGATGGATTGAATTTGAATCAGCGGAACTGCAGGAACGGTCCGATTCTTGAGCAACATGTTCGCCGAAGGAATGCCCGTCCTCTGAAATGATTTCTCGCAGTCGGCTGTGGATGGCCCTCGCATATTTCCTTCCATATAGGCTAAACCGGGACAGCGCGTGCACGTGCCCACGTGAGCGCAAGTTGAGCAAGTAGGAAGATCGCGGGCGCGGATGGAGCGGACTTCGTTCAACTGCGGAGAATTGTGCCAGATGTCGGCGAACTTCTGCCGCCGCAGGTTTCCGCTGGGGAGCGGAAACTGCACGCAAGGGAAGACATCGCCGTAGGGGGTGATGTAGCAAGCGGTGTGCCCGGCGCTGCACGGGAAGCCGTCCATTACGTCTTCGCCGGGCGCGGGCGGAGGAGCACAGAACTCTTCCACGTTGCCCACCAATTCCTTGTTGCGAAAGACTTGCTGAAGCTCAGATCCAGGAATGCGCAATGCGAGGATGGATGTGTCTCCGTCCATTTTTGGCGAGACGGTGGGATCGAGCGTGTAGGGAACGTCCAGCTCTTTTGCCAGCGCCATCACTCCGGTGTTGTCAAACAAATTGCTGGCCATCAGCACGTTCGCGATTACGACTTTCAGACCTTGCGATTTGAGAAAACGGATCGCTTGCACGGTTCGCTTGAACGAACCGGGCAGTTTAGTGATGGCATCGTGAATTTCCGCACGATGCGAGTATAGGCTGATCTGCACTTGCTCTACGCCAAGTTCGCGAATGCGCCTGGCTTCCGGCTCCCGGATCATCGCGCCGTTGGTCTTCATTTTGACGTTGAACAGCAAGCGGCGCGCGTGTTCCACGATCTCGAAGAAATCGCGGCGCATGAGGACTTCGCCACCACTGAGCGTAAGGAAGAAAACTCCGGCATCGGAGAGCTGATCCAGAATGTCTTTGATCTCGGCGGTGGTCATCTCGCCGTGATCGTCGTGATCGAGATAGCAGTGGACGCAGCGCTCGTTACAACGATAGGTAACGTCGAGATGCACGCTGAGCGGAATGCCGAGGCCGAGCGCCTTTTGATTCATCTCCGCCAGAAGGCTCATCGAGCCTCCGGCGCAGGGGGGGAATTCGCGATGGGTTGTTCTGACATCGTGAGGATCCCGTGCTGGCAAAGATCGTTTACGAACTGCTCGGCATCGCGGCCGGCCTGGTCAGGTTCGACTTCGAACTCTGGGCAGATCTTGTCCGTCACAATTGCGGACAATGGTGTGCGGCCGTCTGCCGCCTGCCAAATTAATGTGGCGACTTCGTTGAGCGTGAAAAAAGTGGAATCGACCGCCGACATGATCATCATTTCGCCGCCGATGAGACGGGCAGCGATGGCAGAACTTCGCGCGATGTACTTTTCAGCGATAACTTTTCTCCCGCGTCACACGGGCGCGACGCCCGCGCCTACATTCAAGCCTAGCCTATCATTTCCCAAACTCGCTGATCGGGAACAAATACCAACCGGCGCACGGGTACCTGTTCTACAAACTCGCAGGCCGAGCGAAAAACCAGGTCCACCAGTTCGCGGTCGTCAGCGAAAAAGAGAATATTTCTCAATAGCAACCGGATTGCTTCGCCGGTGCTCACTTCCTCGATTCGGTTTTCCGTACCTTTCTCCAGCAGAAAAAGCGTGCTCAGCCGCGCCGACCGATTTTCGCCAACTCTGGCCAACTCACCAGCAAAGGGGGTGCCACAAGCGCGGTAGTGGTCGCCTTCGCGCCGCACGTAGGAAATTTCGTCGCTGAGCAAAGTGGCGTCGGGCGGAGCCAACCGGGAAATGGTAGTTTTGCCTGCGCCCGAGACGCCGGCGAACAAGTACGCGCGTCCACTGCGGATAGCGCTGGCGGCATGAACTAGAAATCCTCCCTGCCGGGCCAGCAGGAGCGTGTGAACGATGCGCAACACCGAATCGATCGCGTAGGGATTGCGTGACTGCTGAATGTGACCGCGACCTAGCTCTGCGTTCCAACGGGCGCGGAAGTCTCCGCGTTGAAGGAACCACTCGCTGTCTTGCAGCTTGACCTGCACGTCGTCATCAGCCTGGGAAGTCTCCGAAGGTTCGAACAGGTCGATATCAAACTGGAATTGCGGATTCGCCGAAGAGTTGATAAATCCCGCATAACGATTCTCGATCAGTTGGCGAAAGACTGAGTCCTGCGTGCGCAGAGCGATCGCCATTCCGCCGATCTCGATGTAAATCGCAGGCTGGGAGGCATGGGGCACCGGTGTAATAAGTGTAGCGCCGCCGTCTCGGCGGCTGTCGTGAGGGCGTCTCGCCCTCACTGGCGAGGGCAAGATGCCCTCGCGACAGCCGGCAAGATGCCGGCGCTACAGAAGGAATGAGACAACGAATGAACGCGGAGGGCGATAGTTCGGAGTGTGTCCGAGTGGCAAAGCGTCCAGGCAAACGCGCGGCTGAATGGTGAGCGGCGCTGCTTTGGAACTATGACCCGTTACTTTTATGAATCAGGGAAACTCTGCCCAATCACGTCGGCTGGCGCGACAGGATCGTCGTTGCTTAGAAAGCGAGTCGCCGCGCGTGATCCAGCATGAGTCATGCTTTTCGATCAGACGATGGATGAAGAACCGATTTTGCCGCGCCACCAACACGATGTCTCCAGCCACAATTTCTTTCTCGGCTTTGGGCTCGATACTGAGAGTGTCACCGGGCCAAATCGATGGAAGCATGCTGGTGCCGAATACCCGTAGCGCACAAGGCGTGGCCAGAGGCGAGAACCTCGGCCGCGAGTTCAAGCTTATGACCATCCTCGGTAATGGTTAGCGTAGTCAAAGACGCTATGAATTTCTCCGGTTAAAACGGCACTGAAATTCCGTAGGGCTGACTTTGCCGCAGGCCAAAGCCATGGTTTCGAAGACACGTTCGTAGCGGAATTCAGGTTTTTGATAAGGCTTTTTCTTCGGATGGTTATCTTTTACGCTTTCCTCAGAATTCGCGTCTTTTCGCATAAAAGTCCGCGCGTCACCCGATCAGCGATGGGAGTCGGATCGGGCGACCGCTTTTAGTTCTGCCTTAGTCGGCAGTCTACAACAACACAGCGAAGAATTGGTTAGGATTGTTGGTTCCCATCCCGTCCTCAGCGGCGAGGGCAAGATGCCCTCGCGACAGCCGGCAAGATGCCGGCGCTACACTTACTTGGCTTTCGGTTCTTTTGATAAGAGGGTCACCTGCGCTGTGACTTTCTGGCCTTTTTCCATACCCCCGATCAGCACCAGACCCTCATGCGTAACCAGCAGGCCGCGATGATCCATGGTCGGATCGGGCGTGTTCTCGTCGATAACTTCCCATTTTCGCGTGTGCAAGTTGAAGTCAAAGGTTACGGGAGACGGCTCGGCGGGCTTGCCGTCATATCCGATACCGTTATAGTCGTAGGGATTATCGGTTCCTCCCGCGAAATAAATCTTTTCATCTTTCTCCGAACCGCCTGCGGCTATACGAAAGCGCGCCGAGCCGGGATGATTGGCCACTTTGGTCCATTGGATTTTGGTCGGATCGTGATGTTCGATTTTGCCCATCCAGCATTCGTCCGATGCGATGTACCGGGGAGTCTTGCCGGGATCATTCTTGCGAGCGCCGTCACAGTACAGAATCGTTTCGCCGACGATCGCGCCAGCATGGCCGAAGACAGCCGGGCCCGGTATTGGCGTCGCTTGCGACCATCTGTTTTTTTCGGCGTCGTATACCTGGACATTATTGACCACAGCGCCGTTCGAGCGGCCGCTCACCAGGTAGACGTAGCGATCGCGATAAACTCCGGCAACAGAGTCGCCAAGAGGCAGCGGCAGATCAGCCTCGCGAAACCATCGGTCCCGCGCAGGTTCGTACATGCCGACGTCGGGAACGGTTTCGCCCCTGCCTTGCGCATCAACCACGTAGCCTCCGAAGACGAACAACTGCCCTTCGGCGGCGGCGGCTACCGCCCCGATTCGGCCGACGGTGCCGGGGACGGCATGAATCGCAGACCAGGTTGCATTCTTCGCGTCGAGAGAAAACGCGGTATTCGTGATTGCGTCAGATGTCTTTTTCGCACCAATACCCATAAAGGAAAACAGCAGAAGCTGCCCATGGACTTTGAGCATGGCAACCGCATTGTTGGAAACGGGATCGGGGAGGGGCTCAATGCCTGAATTGGCTAATAAGATTCCGCTCAAAAAAAGAAACAAAAAACAGGCACAAAGTTTTTTCATGGGCTCCATTTGAACTGGCAAGTGTTCCTTCAAAATACCACGCCGCTGGTCAACGCAAAAACTGCGACGACCCGATGGCGGAACACTCAGTCGTTACACAAACCCTTGCCGGACCGCATGTATAAAGTCGGTATAGACCGGAGTAAATCCCGCGGCCCGCATGTCTGTAGCAATCTGCCCACGATGATACGCAGAGTGCATGACCACGTGCAGCAGAACATCCTGCTTCTGGCTGGTGAACTTTTCTCCCTTAGTGTTTTTGTAGTTGATCGAGTCCGTGAGTCCGGCTTCGCTCAGCGAACTAAGATAGTCCTTCCAAAGGCCGGCTAGTTGGTCGATTTCGGATTTGCACTGGTCAAGGGTGAACGTCGGCCACACTGCCAAGGTTTGTTTCTGGAGCTCAAGGCGTTCCAGCCAGAGTCTCTCCGCGGAAAGTATGTGCGAAAGCAGACCCACGGAGCGGGCGGGTGGAGCATCAATGGCTCGCAACGAACTCAAGACTTCGCGATTCGCCCAGTCGTCGTAGGAAAAAAGCTTCGAGATGTGTTCGAGCATAGACATTACTCTAAGGGGTGGATTTAATAGCTGCAAATCGACTGCGGGACGGGGCGATTGAACAACTTCCACTCGAGTTTTGGGTTTGTATTTGTTAATTTGCCTTCTTAGGAGAATCGTGTTGACGAGCAGACATCTTAAATTGCTTTCGGTGGTGCTGGTGGGTTGCGCGGCTTTGTTGCTGGCGGGATGTCCGCCTCGCGAACGCATTGAAAAGATCGACCGCGACCCGGGCCGATTCGCCGGCAGAGAGATTACTATCGCCGGCCGGGTAACCGATTCCTACGGAGCGATGGGCACGGGCGTATTTCAAGTAGACGACGGCACCGGAACCATTTGGGTGTTTAGCAAGAGGCAAGGCATTCCGGGCGGAGGTGCAAAGGTAGCGGTCTCAGGACGCATCCAGCAGGGGTTCGCTTTCGGCGGGCGCAATTTCGCCATCATTCTGATCGAAAGCGAACGCCGCCATCAGTAGGGGAATGGAAATCATTTCCCCATACCAATGTCATTCCGAGCGAAGCGAGGAATCTAGGTTTCTGCGAGTGCAGGCAAGAATGCAGATCCCTCGCTTTGCGAGGGATGACATTGAATTTGCGGAGGGCTGGGATGAATGAAACCGGTGCTAAAAATAAAACTCTAGGCTTCGGCTTCGCGAATTTCGAGTCGCGACTGGCGCAGGGCCGTCGCTTCGACCGGATCCATTCCCGCCTTCAGATCGGTCTTCTCCAGAAAATACCGCCAGCCAATGTGGCGATCTTCGGAGGTCTGGCTCTGTTCGAACTGTTTCAGAACGGCCTCGGCGCTTTCCTTGCCTTTAATGACTGCCATAACTCCGCCCGATTCGTAGGTTCGTAGGTTGTAGCGGATGACAGCGAAGGAACCCTTGGATTCAGACTGCATGTAGAAGACTCCCGGATGGAATGTTTCTATAAAACGTGCCCGCCCCTTGTTGCGGTTGCGGGCACGAGGTCTTAGTTGTTCGTTGCCCGATTACAGAGGACGAACGTTTTCAGCTTGCCAGCCCTTTGGTCCTTTGGTGACCTCGAACTCCACGCTCTGGCCCTCCTGCAGGCTGCGGAAGCCGCCCGCCTGGATAGCCGAGAAGTGCACAAACACGTCTTCGCCAGTCTGCCGGCTGATAAAGCCGTAGCCCTTAGCGTCGTTGAACCACTTTACTGTTCCTTGTTCTGCCATTTTGTTGCTTGTTTCCTTTTCAGATTGGTTTACGTTGGTGCGAGTCGGAGTACTGAGGGCAGGACGAGCTGGTATGCAAGCTGCTCTACAACCGATTTCGTTCTAACGCAATTACAGTATAGCAGATGAGTCAACTTCTCCCGGCGGCAGGTTAGTACCGAAGGTAACGGCGTGTTTTGACAGTGCTCAGTTGCCAACCTCGCGATGGTCGTTCCTCTGTACCTCTCCACTGTCATTCCGAGGAGCGAAGCGACGAGGAATCTGGATTGCGCCGATCCGTTCGAAAAAGCCAGACCTCTCGTTTAATCGCATTTTCTCCTTGTATTTGCGGGCAAGCGGGTATAATCAGTCCGGACCTCAGCTGCAAGGAATCGTCACCCAACAGTTTTTGTAGTTTCGCGACTGAGACCAGTTTGCTCAGTTGAGCTGCGGGGAAACATGCTCTCCCATGAACCGCGTATCCTGCATTCCGACGCGACTCACTAACTAAACCTGCCGACGAAATCTGCCGTCCGCGTTGGCTTACAGGAAAAGGAATTCCATGAAGAAACTTTTTGTTGGCAACCTCCCGCACAGCACCACCGAAGCGGAACTCCGTACGTTGTTCGAACCGCACGGCAAAGTCGATCAAGTCAGTATGGTCACCGACCGTGACACCGGACGCTCCCGCGGATTCGCGTTCGTAGAAATGTCCGACGCCGGCGAAGCCGAAAAAGCTATCGCCGCTCTGAACGGAAAAGAACTTGGCGGACGAGCCCTGAACATTAACGAAGCGCGCCCCAAGACCGATCGCGGCGGTCCTGGCGGACCGCGTGGCGGCAGCCGTCCTGGCGGCGGACGCCCCGGCGGCGGGGGACGTTCCAGCGGTGGCGGCGGTGGCCGCGATGACTATCAGGGCCACGCCCGCCAGCCTCGCGAACCTCGCTGGTAGGTCATCCTCGCTTTGAATGAAAGGTGCCCCAGGTTCGCGTCCGTTCTCGGGACGCTAACCTGGGTTCGATGAACACCGGGCCAGAATGGGACTGGTTCAGGTTACCGCGTGCTTCCAATCAACCGATTGGATTGTCGTGTTGGGTAATGCTCCAGAAATCTCCTGATTGGCTTTACGGCGCCGAATCCTTGAACCTCGGATGGTTCAGCTTTGACTCGTCCTCTTTCTCGGCCAGGGCTTCGAAAAGCTTTTCCGTCAGATAGCTGATCTTTTCCGGATTCTCTTCCTGCACCAGCGCTTGAGCAAAATACCGCCATACTTTTTTAGGGTTACGCTGCATGGTTAAATCCTCATTCAAACGAGCAGCCGCGATTCAGGAATGGACCGGTCCGTGTTCCGGCCGTGGCTGATGCGGCTGCCCCTCAAGCTCCGCGGAAATTTGCGGAGCAAGCTTGTATGGAGTTCGATTTGTAAGGGACTAGCTGCCAGAAGACGCGGATACTAACAAAGGAGAGTGCAAAGCAGCGAGAGCAGGGTGTGCTGTTTGAGCGGGATTGCTCGCCGGACGGGCTCGCCTCGCGTTTCGCGGATCGCTGGGGACAACCGAGAGTGTCCTGGATTAGTGATGCTGGATAGGACAGGCGGAGAACACACCTTCGCCTTAGCTACCACGGGAGCGGTGCCCCCGTGAAAAGTGAAATCGGGCAAGTCAACCTGCGGCAACACGAGGATCAGAGCGAACAAGAACAGCTCGAATCCAAGCAGAGTCCAGCGCCACGACTTCATACGAAAGGAAACTTATCCCATGCGCCGCCGCGCTGTCAACCCATCTTCAGCACGGTGTCATACCACGATAGAAGTGTCGTCAGTTTGTCTCTCAGTCCCAAGGGCATGGGCGAGATCACTTCTCGGTGCGGACTTTTCTGTGACGGACGAACAGCGGATAGTCAGGCGAGGGCACGCTAAAAGCCCGCCGAACGGACGCGAACCTGGGACATTAAGGTTGTCTCGCAGGGCTCTCGTGAAGGAGTGCTTTAATCTTGTTCTCGAACACCTGTTTATCAACCACGCCCGGGTGGGATTCGGCGATTGTTCCGTTGCGGTCAATGAGCAAGGTCATAGGTAGAAAAGGAAGTCCGCCGTATCGATTGGCCAAGTCTTGGTTGCCAATCACGACGCGATAATTCAGCTTGTGCTTTTCGAGAAATGGCCTCACTGATTTCCATCCGTCGTCATCCATCGAAACGCCAATCGCTCTGAGTCCATCGTTCCGGTACTTGTTTTGGAACTCCACGTACCACGGAATCTCAACTTTGCAGCCTTCGCACCAAGTAGCCCAGAAGTCGAGCAAAACTACTCTTCCTTTGTAAGCGGATAATTTGACGGTGGAACCAGTGGAGTCGGCAAGAGTGAAGTTTGGGGCAGGTTCGCCGGGTTGAGGAATTGCCTGCGAAGTTTGGGGCGCTCTTTGATAGGCAAGAAGCGAGCAGGCAGTGACCAAGGCGACGGCGAAAGCACGAGGTAACATCAGAACAACCTCCCACAAAGAAACGGCCTGTCCGATGCATGGTACATCGGAATCTTCAATAAGCCTACGAGCGGCTCGCGCCTGCGCCGTTTTGGCAAATGCGAAGGCATATGCCAGCCTGGGTGGGATTTTGATCTCCGTCTGGCATCCAGCGTCGGCGAAGAAAAGGTTGCGGTGATCGATCTCACTGCACCTACCTTTACACTTAAATGCGGTCCACATCCGTTTGACGTCGGTGACCCGTTTGTTCTGGCGCTTGCTGTACGACCAGTTAGAATGTCCCCTTAACCGGAGAACTCATGCCTCTTACCTCTACGGACTGGATTGTCATCGTCGGATATTTGCTGGTCAATCTCCTGATTGGCCTTTACTACCGGCGCCGCGCTAGTGGAAACACCGAGGAGTTTTTCATTTCTGGGCGGGACGTTTCCTGGTGGCTGGCCGGAACTTCGATGGTGGCCACGACATTCGCCGCCGACACGCCTCTGTTGGTATGCGGGTTGGTAGCGCGACAGGGAATTGCGGGCAACTGGATCTGGTGGGGATCATGCATCGGCGGCATGATGACTGTCTTCTTCTTCGCGCGCTATTGGCGGCGAGCCGAGGTTCTGACTGACGTTCAATTAGTCGAGCTTCGCTACGGGGGAAAGCCGGCAGCGTTCCTGCGCGGATTCAAAGCCGTCTATCTCGGACTTTTTATGAACTGCTTCATCCTGGGATGGGTGACCCAGGCCATGGTCAGCATCATCACGGTTCTGCTCGGTCCGGTAATTGCCCAAGGCCGCGTGTTGCAATTGTCAATTGCCGGCCACGTCTTTCAGCACACGCTGGGCGATCCTCGCTACACGTCGGTGCTGATTTGCATCTTCATTCTGATTCCGTTTACCGGGCTTATACACATTTATCGGCGGACTTTGGGGCGTGTTGGTCACCGACTTGTTCCAGTTTGCTTTGAAGATGGCGATGATTATCGTGCTGGCCTGGGTTGCCGTGGCAAAGATTGGCGGGATGCAAGCCCTGCAGATGCATTTGCAAGTGATCGAGAATAACGTCCGCGCGACCGGGGTGCAGACCGCAAATCCAGTCGCATTTTTGCCTGACTTTCATCTTGGGCTGACTACGGATGCGCTTTGGACTTTGCCGGTTCTCACCTTCATCGTTTATCTCGGAATGCAGTGGTGGCTGGCGTGGTATCCGGGAGCAGAGCCGGGCGGCGGCGGATACGTGGCGCAACGAATGTTCAGCGCGAAGGATGAGAAGAATTCGCTCGGCGCGACGCTGTGGTTCAACATCGCGCATTACGCTCTGCGGCCTTGGCCCTGGGTGGTTACCGGGCTGGTGGCGATGGTGGTTTATTCGCCGAATGGGGGCCTGCATCCCAG
The DNA here is from genome assembly GCA_963716405.1 of uncultured Acidobacteriota bacterium. Classification (GTDB taxonomy): domain Bacteria; phylum Acidobacteriota; class Terriglobia; order Terriglobales; family Acidobacteriaceae; genus JABDBE01. The sequence goes on from CAVQTI010000006.1 coordinate 282,902, forward strand.
CGCGGCTTTTGTGCAGAATCCAGAGCAAGGTTACGTGATGGTGTTGCGCGATTATCTTCCTCCGGCTTTACGTGGGTTGATGGTTGCGGCCTTCCTCGCCGCTTTCATGTCTACGATTGGAACGCAGTTGAACTGGGGCAGCTCGTATCTGGTGAACGATCTTTATAAACGCTTCTTCGTGCGCGGTGCGAGCGAGAAACACTATGTGATGATCAGCAAGATTTTTACTGTGCTGCTGGTGCTCGGCAGCGGTTATACCGCGATGCAGTTGACCTCGATCAATCAAGGCTGGCAACTGGTGTTGAATATTGGCTTCGGCACGGGCGCGGTTTACATCCTGCGCTGGTATTGGTGGCGCATTAACGCGTGGAGCGAGATTTCGGCGATGGCCGTCGCGGCTGCCGTTACCATTGCGCTGAGCCGCGTTTCGCTCAGCGGCAACAATGCGCTGGTATACGCCAAGACTGCGCTGATCACGGGGCTCATCACCACGATTGCCTGGTTGATCGCCACGTTTGTAACTAAGCCCGAGTCGCAGCAGACTTTGATCGGGTTCTACAAGCGAGTGCATCCGACCGTGTATGGATGGAAGCGTATTGCGCAACTCGTGCCCGAACTGCCCGAGGTCCGTGATTTGGCGGGCAACACCTTCAACTGGGTGATGGGAGTCATCCTGGTCTACGGATGCCTGTTCGGGATTGGCAAACTTGTGTTCCAGCAATGGGCGTGGGGAATCGCGCTATTGCTGATCGCCGCGGTTGCTGGTTATCTGATTTTTTGGGATCTTTCTCGCCGCGGGTGGGCCACGCTTTCTGGGACAGCGATTCCGGGGGACGCACGGGCGGAGACGCCCGCGCCTACATTTACCCAGACTTAGTCTGGCTTCTTCGGAGTTAAACCGCAGGCTTTCTTCACCCGGCTCAGATCCAGGCCGCCGGGAGAAAAGCTCGCAATCTCTGGACCTTGCGGAGTTTGGATTTCTACTTTGAATACTTGCGCTCCGAGCATCTCGCGGGTGGTTCCTTTGTCCATCGATAGAAAGTGGCCGTTGACCCAGTTCCAACCATGTTTGCTGTGGGAGTTGTCTACGCGAACCAGCACTTCCATTTGCGGCTGTCCCCAGAACCCGGGCCGGTTGGGCGGCGCGATCCGGGCATTGGGACGGAAGTCGGCCAGGTTAAGTTTGCCATCAGTGCAGAAGAGAATTATTTTGGGGCTGGTCTGGCTGCCGGGTAAAGCATTGTCGGCATCGAGTTCGAATCTGGCCTTCTTGGCGAGGGTCATCTGATCCTGTGAATCGTATTCCATCCACTTTCCGCCGGCGTTGACGCCGCTTTCCTGCGCGCACAAAACCGCCGCCACGCAAACCAGGACGAAGCATGCGAAAAATGCCTTTAAAGGAAATGGAGCGGAACTCGCTTTATGACTCGTGTTTTGTGTTGATTTTTCTTTCATTGTGGTCGGCCCATCCAGCTGAACCCGATTATATAAAACCCGAGTTTGCGCGAAAGTTGCGGATGGGTCGGTGCGTTGAAAAGGGGGAGCCGGGCTTCTTCCAACCCGCGCGGGCTCCCCATCCGGAAACCAAGATCACTTCGCAGATGTATGACGCAGAGAAGCTTTTCCTCGCTGCTGTACTGGTGCCTGATTGTTGTCCGCCGCTTGGGCGAGAGTGGCGATTCTGTCGCGCCAGATGATGATGCTGTCCTTGGCGGCCTGAGCGTCGGGAGCGTCGGGTGCGAGTTCCACGTATTGCTTCATGTGAAGAATGGCGGTGTCGTAGTATTTCTGCTCGCCCGCCAAAGTTGCCAGATTGAACTGCCCCTCCGGCCAAGTGGGAAAAATATCCAAAGCAGCCTGGTACTCCCTGATGGCCTTTTCTGTTTCTTTTTCTTTGAAGGCGTACTCAGCCAGGACCTGGTGCTCACGGGCCGCTTCGGGCATAGCCGGCTTTACCGCGGCCTCGCGCCACGCTTTGGCCTGCAGCCGGAATTGCTGCAGGGTATTGTCCTGCTGAGTTTGTGCTTGGTCGCGCGCGGCAGCGGCAAGATAATGCAGCGCCGCTGCGAACTTATCCGCGTTGTAGATCAGGACGCAGTCTTCGCGGTCGTGGCTGTAATCTTGCCAGCTCACAGTGCAATAGCCGGGGCGAGACTCATCTCCTCCCACTCTGACGGAGATGACGCGCGCCAGCGCAATGCCGAAATGAAAGCGCTTGTCCGCGGATGTGAAGCGAAGATACTGACCGTCGAGCTGCTCAATCGAATACCAATGCTTCATCGAGTCGGTGATCCACTTTGTTGCCTCGGTCTGGTCGGCGGGGACCAGATCTTTTTTCTTGGCCAACAGGCTGGCGGGCAGAAGTAAAGATAGGGTCAGCAAGAACGCCGCCGCGGCTCTGGCATTTCGATTTCGGCAACTCATGTTTATTCTCCGTTTTTGTGAGAGTTTCAGCATTCAAGCGTATAAGCGGGTCTCCGGGAGCGCTATCAGAAAGCCGACCTCAGGGTTCCTTTCGTAACTTCGCATTGCCTGGTCCTTCACCTACTCTCTATTTCAATGCACGCTAAATAGGAGACTGATTTGCCCCAGTACCATTCCTTGAGATTTCCGTTAGGCAAAGAGGGCGGATTTTCTCAACGCAACCATCGCGTCGCTGCCTGCAAACCGTTCCGGAGCGGAATCCTTCTGGCGGTGCTGTGTTGGCTGGCATTCTGCGCAGGCACTGTTTCTCTGTGGGCCGATACTTGTTCCTACACCTACAGTTGCAGCGGCCCGCAGTGCGGCATGACTATGGGAGGCATGAGCGGGACGCGCAGCCAATCCGGCGTGACGTTCGCGCAGTGTGAGGCGGCCCGCCAGATGGCTCCTCACTCGACCACTTGTGTTTGCACGTCGGACGGCGCGGGCGCTTCCGGCACGGCGATACCAGTGGCTACCGGCAATCTCACGCAAGATCTGGTAAGTGCGGGCGCAAACGCCATGATCATGAATATCAAGAATCCGTATGTCAGCGTGTTCATGCAGCATGCCACTAATTCGTTTCTGGTTTCGTTGTTCAGCAACAGTCAGGGGAATGCGGACCAGCAACGGCAGATGATGGAGCAGCGACAGATCATGGAACAACAGCTACTGGAACATCAACGGGAGCTGGAACGGCAGCGCCGTATCGCGGAGCAGCAACGTCTCGATGCCATGTTCGCTCGCCTGAACCGCAAACTGAAGCTGGAGGGCATGCCGTTCAACCTCACGCTGAAGGCTATGAACACGGAGACTGATCTGGAATTGAAAAGCATGAACTCCGGCGGCCCTGATGGGCTGAAATTGAAAATCAGCAATGCCAATCCCACCTCATACGGACTGAAAGGGCTCCCCGGAATTTATGTGGGCGGGCCTGCGGGGTCTGCAGCGGGGGATCCAGCGACGGCGTCATCGGCGAACCCAAACCTGGTCGCTGGTCCAGGTTCAGGCACAACTGGCCCGGGAATCCCCGGCTTGCCCGGTATTTATCTGGATGGAGTTCAACCGAGTCAGGCGCCGCAACTGGCTCAGGCCGCCGAGAAGATGTCTGGACCTGAGCGTGAAGTCGCGGAGGACGCGGCCTTGCAAGCCGCACAAAAGAATCCTGCTGAGATGAATGCGTCCCAGGATCCGCAGGTGCAGACTTTCCAGCAAACAGTCCACGATTACGACGAGGCGGCGGCCCAGGTAAAACAGGCTCAGCAGCAATTGAACAACGAGAAAGCAAGCGTGGACGCCGATCACGCGGTACTCGATATGGCCCACAGCAAACTGCAGTCCGGCACGGCGACGGAGGCACAACAACAGGCGTACAGTCAGATGGTTCAGGCGGCGAAGACGGATGAAGACGCGGCGGCCGCGGGGCAGCGGATATTCGACAATGCGAATGCTACCCTCGCCATCAGCCGCACGAAGGCGGCTACTGCACTGTCTGCACTGGCTACTCCGTCCGGCACGGTGAATGACGCATCGGTCGTCGATCTCAGCCATGCAACCCATTTGCAGCCAACCCTGCTGCGGGCCTCATCAGCTCCGGCCGCGGCTCCAATTCCGGCGTTGGCTCCGGCCCCGGCATCGGCGGCTGCGCCCACGGTGAATCCGCCGCAGGCCCATCTTCCGCAGCCAAGTCTTCCGCAGCTCTGTACCCAGCTTACCCAGGCGCAGGACGCCTTGCGCCGCCTAATCCGCACCCAAGAGACCCAGTCGCAAAACCGGGAACAATGGGAAAAGGAAATCGATGACGATGCCGACGATGCTTTGCAGCGCGGACTCGACATGGTTCGCGACTACGGCGGCAAAAAACTAACCAAACATCTTGAAGAATTGATCAAAGGGCAAGACAAAGAAATTGAAGCGTTATACCTGGAGATCTCAAACAAAAAAGGCTCCGAGGTGGGAGAGCTGCAGAAGAAATTCGAACAGATGGACTTATATAAAGCCCGCTTGCAAGATGCACTGAAACGCGCCGAAGCCGACCAGCACCATCTGGATCAACTGGCGCATGAACGCGATTTCCTGGACTGGAGTCACAAACAGCCTGACGACCTAAAGGGCGCCATGGAGGGGGTCCATCAACTTGCCGACATTCTACTGGATGAACCCGCTGTCAAACATGCGCTGCAACTCTCGCCCGAATCGGTTACGTTCATCAAGTCAGTTGGTTCCCTGATGGACTCCGGCTACGACATCTACGCGGATTATCTGGGAGCCCAGCAAATTAAGCAGTTGAATCAGAACTCGGAGCAGTATCTTGAGGCAGTGAAAGCGCTGAACGGACGTATCCATACAACCGTGGCCCAACTGGAGACTTACAGGAGCAAAACCCCCGAAGGCCTCAGCTGCACATCGCGGTAACGCCAGATGGTTACTGGTGGGCGCTATAGGATTCGAACCTATGACTTCCACCGTGTGAAGATGGCACTCTACCGCTGAGTTAAGCGCCCAACTGGAATCAGCCGCTATATTGTAGCAAAGAAACAGTTTTTTCGCGGACCTCCGTCCGTGATAGCCTATGCTGAGCGGCTCCGCATCCGCCCGTGCGAGATACTTCGGAGCGCTGGGTGCCAGAGCGGGATGCCAAACCGATTCAACCTCGCGAAAGTACCCCTAGCCTCTTCTTCCAAGGGAACTTCTCCTACTTCGCCTGACCCTGACAACCCGCAACTTTCTGACCCAGATGGGGTTCAATCCAGTGTGAGCAGCGTAGCCGTCAATCGCGGGTTCATGTCGATGGCAGGCATGGCGTCTCATGCCGCGGCGACACTTGCAGACAGTCAATCCGCAGAAGGATTGACGGATGCGCAAGTCATGCTGCGGGTTAAAGGCGGCGATGAGGCGGCTTTCGAGTATCTGGTGCAGAAATATCGCCGGCCCATGCTGAGTTTTATGTACCGCATGGCTCACAATTCGGCGGTAGCAGAAGATCTGGCTCAGGAAGTTTTTTTGCGCGTGTATCGCTCGCGCGAGAAATATGAAGCCAGCGCGAAATTCAGCACCTGGTTATATCGTATCGCGAGCAATCTGGCGGTTAACCATGCGCGCGATACCCGGCATCAGAGGCCGGAGAATACCGTCAGCCTGGATGAACCGGATCAGGAATCGGGCTTGACCATGGATTTGCCGGATAACTCGCTGACCGCGGAAGAGGCGATAGTGCGGCGGGAGCGGTTGGCCGCCATTCGCGAGCGGGTTGAAGCGTTGCCGGAGCGGCAGAAGATGGCGCTCATCATGCACAAGTATCAGCAGATGGATTATCGCCAGATCGCTGAAGTTTTGAAATTGAGTGAGTCTGCCATTAAGTCACTATTATTCCGCGCTTATGAAACATTGCGCGTGCAACTGAAAGAATTCGTATGAAGGACGTAGTCATGAAATGCAATGAGGTTTGCGAACTGATGCCGGAGTTGGCCTTCGGCTCGGACGCGATCGCGCCTGAAGTGAGTAAGCATCTCGAGAGCTGCGCTGGCTGCGCAGGCAAGCTCAATGAGTTCCGCCAGACCATGGCGGTACTCGATGAGTGGCAAGTGCCGGAGCCCTCGCCGTATTTTGATGTGCGGCTGCGTGCTCGCCTGCGAGAGGAGGCAGCGCATCAGTCCGCCAGTTGGTGGCAATGGATTCGTAAGCCGGCGCTGGCAGTTTCGTTAGCGGTGCTCATGGTGATGAGCATTACGCTTTTCCGCACCGATGCTGGACGGAATCCTACACCGGACGGGCCGAGCGCAATGGTGGCCGCACCGGGGACGGCCGTGGGCGACTTGCAGGCGCTGGATAAGAACAGTGAGCTGTATTCTGATTTCGAAGTCCTGGACGATCTGCAAGCCCAGCAGGATGTCGACGTTAATCCGTAACTGGCAGAGCCTTAGGGGATTTTGAATTAGTAAACGGGGGGAAAGTGCGGGTAAATTCTATAGGCGCGGTAGTGGCTCTTGCCCTGGCGCTCAGTGGGGTTGCTCCGTCGTGGGCGCAGAACCGTCAGGAACACGCCGCTCCGCATTCGGTACCCCGTCCCCCGAGAGCTCAGCAGGGTCACGCCGGACAATGGTTGCGTCAGCATAACAATCCTGAGCAACAGCGAAGGGCACTGCAAGCCGATCCTCAGTTCCGCAATCTTCCTCCCCAACAGAAGCAGCGTTTGCAGAATCAGCTCGATCGTTTTAACAGCCTGCCGCCCCAGCAGCGGCAGCAAATGCTGCGGCGCATGGACACTTTCGGCCACCTGACTCCCGAGCAGAAAGACACCGCGCGGCAGATGCATTCGCAGATGCAACAACTTCCTCCCGAGCGTCGACAGGCGGTGCGCAATGCCATCGAGGCATTGCGAGCGATGCCCCCAGACGCGCGGCAGCGGCAGATCGATAGTGACGCCTACAGGCGACAGTTCACTCCTCAAGAGCGAAGTATTCTGGGCGGAGCCTCCAGGTTGCCGCTCGCACCCGCCGGGCCCAACGGACCAGAAGAGTAACCGCCTAACCGACTCCCAAATCAACCTGTTATGGCCCGGTCGTGCCATGCCTATGCGCCGTCGTGCTATTGTCTGCAGCCCCGAAACGCCTCATCTTAGTAGTGCACAACAGCAGGAAAGTCGGAAATGCGAGAGCGGACGACAAAACGAGCAGCAGGCACGAACTGGGAAGTTGCTGCTAACCGGAATGAGCGCAGCCGGATGTTCGTCGCGCTGGTTCTGCTTCTGGTCGCTCTCGGTTTCGTCGTAGCCAGCCACCGTGAAGTCTGGTTCTCCGACAACGAAGCTTCGGTTGCCGACGAAACGACGCCTGAGTGGATTCCCGGCAGCGTTAAACAAAATCCAGTTACTCCTGCAGTTCCAGCTACGAAACCGGCAAAACACATCGCCGCTGCTAAGAGCTCGGCTCAGCCAGCTGCGGCTGATTCCTCGGTCGCAGTAACCCGCAACGTGATTCCGCCGCTTGAAGTCGAAGTGGTGGCCGGGAACTCGCGCAACACGGTTCATCTCAGCACGAGTGGCTCCATAGATTCAAAAGCGGCGCGCCGCGCTCCGGCTACGCTTGCTTCGCAGCGGGTAACTTTAGAGAACACTTCCGCACCGCAGCCGAAGGAACCGGCCTATCCATTGCTCGGACGGCAAATGAAGGTGCAGGGTTCGGTGTTACTGCAGGCGCTTATCGCCGCCGATGGCACTATCCGCGATTTGCGCGTACTTAGCGGTCCCGCGATTCTAGCCTCCGCCGCCCGCGAAGCCGCGCAGCGCTGGCAGTTCAAGCCTTACCTGCAAAATGGCCGGCCAGTCGAGACCGAAGCAAAGATCGCGGTGAACTTCACCATCAAAGTTTTGGAAAATGGGATCAGAGACCAAAACGAGACCGTTGTAGCCCTCTCAAGCCGCGGGGAATAATTAACCTGTAACGAGTCTTCCTGCCACGCCGCTACTCGACGCTGAAAAGATCTTCCTCAATCGTAGGCCAATAACGCACCGAGGTACCTTATTGATTCATCCAGTTGTTTGCTGAGCCGAGCCCCGCATGTATCATTTGCCTAAGCAATGGGATTTTCCGCTGTCAGACGGGTGCGACCCTTCGCGGTGTGGACACGAATGGCGGTGCAGACAAATGCGGCAACTCGGCTTCTGGGCTCGACAGACGACCATTGCGCCCACCAAGCAATAAGCTGCACCCAGCGCATATAGAAATTGGGGGAAGGAAAACATATTTGTTAGCTTTCAGTCGGCAATTATCCCCTTCTGGCGCACGGCGGTCTGTGATCCGGATCACATGAGAATATTTACCCTGGCTCCATCCCGATTGCGTTTGTCCCCGAAGACGGTCCAACCATCGTCCGCATATCTTGGAGTCGTGGCTTGACGATTTCTTTATCCCGAGAGCCCAAGAGCCCGATCGCAGGGGTTCCACCGTTCCTGCAGTTTGCATTTCTGTTGGCAATTTCAGTCGCAGTCGGATGGCAGCCTCTACTCAGGACTTTTGCTTTAGCGCTGCACGCCGACGAATATACCCACCTGTTACTGATCCTACCCATTAGCGCGTCTCTCATTCTCACCGAGCGGGCGAGGTTGAAGTCGGCGCTGGAGCCAGGCACCGGATTGGGCGCAGCCATTTTGTTCATCGCTGTTCTCACAGCTTGCTATTCCCGCTGGATGACGGCTTTGCACGGTGACATTCAGCTTTCCATCAGCATGCTGGCAATGGTGATCTGGTGGATCGGATCTTTTGTTTTTTGCTTTGGCGCTCGCGCGGCGCGGCTGTTCTTGTTTCCCCTTTGTTTCTTGTTCTGGATGGTTCCTATTCCTGCGCCGCTATTAACCAGGATTATTTCTCTCTGGCAACACGGATCCGCAACCTCTGCCAGCGTGCTGTTCTCAGCTTTCGGAATTCCCGTTACCCAAGACGGAATCGTCCTCTCGATCCCAGGACTCACCCTCGAGGTCGCTCAGGAATGCAGCAGCCTACGATCGAGCCTGATGTTGATTGTCACCAGCATGGTGCTGGCCCACTTATTTCTGCGGTCCTTTTGGCGGAAGACCGCAGTGGTTGTCGCCGCGATTCCACTCTCGATTGCTAAGAACGGGCTTCGGATATTCACCATCGCTATGCTCGGAACCCGCGTCGATCCTGGGTTCCTGCACGGAGATCTCCACCGTCACGGGGGCATCGTCTTTTTTCTGGCAGCACTGTTGGTGGTTCTTTTATTGCTGTGGCTACTGAATCGTGGTGACCAATTGCCCGAACATTACAGCCATCGCCAGAAGCCTACAAGCGCCACCCATCAGATCGGTTGAGCCGGCACTCTCCGTGCTCACCGCGCTTTCCTGAATCATCCGCAACAAGCGCAGCCGCTGCCTGATCAAAAGTTCACCCTCATCCGCTCAGAGTCGTAGCGGAGTATTATTGCGGGTTACCAACAAAACTAGAAAGGTGACCATGCCTGAGTCTATCGACTGGCCGCGAGGATATAAGCCACGCTCTCGCCGCCGCTTACTTATTGTTATCGCGATCGCTGCGGTCATTCTGTTCGGCGGACGAGCGGCGCTGTCCTATTACGTAGACGGGCTCTGGTATGGCTCACTCGGCTACGCAGACGTGTTCTGGAAAACATTAGGAATGCAGTGGGGAATATTCGCGGCTTTTGCCTTGGCCACATTTGTCGTTCTATACGGATCATTCCTGGCCCTGAAGCGTGCGCATCTTCCTGACCTGCCCGATGGTCACACGATTTTTATCGGGCGGCAACCGGTTAAGCTGCCCGTTGAGCCGGTGCTCCGGCTTATCGCGCTCGGTCTGGCGGTTGTGGTGGCCCTCATCACCGGGGCGGGTATGAGTGTAGAGTGGCCGACGCTCGCGCTTTTCTGGTACGCGCCGCACGCCAGTGGCAGCGTTATAGATCCAATTTTCGGCAAGCCGCTGAATTTCTTTTTGTTTACGCTGCCCGCATGGCAACTCATCAGCGGATGGCTGCTCACGCTGGCTGTGATCACCTGCGCCGTCGCCGGTTTTTTCATTCTCGTTACCGGCGGAAGCCGCGTACTGGCGCGGCGCAGCAGTGCAATCATTTTGCCATGGCGCGGGTTTTCAATCGCCTTTGCCTTCCTGCTGCTAGTTATCGCCGCGCTCGCATATCTCGGACGCTTCGAGCGCTTGTTCGAGGACCACACCATTTTCGGCGGCGTGACTTACACGGATGCTCACGTAACACTCACCGGTATACTCGTAGTTTGCGCAGCGCTCGTCGCCGGCGCATTGCTCGCGATCGTTAATGCCTTCTCCATGCAACGCGGACGCTGGCTGGTGGCTGCGGTGGTTCCCGCTGTGGTTTGTTACTTCGCGCTCCAAATCGTGAGTTGGTACGTCAGCAGCTTTATCGTCAAACCAAACGAATTAGTTCGAGAGAAACCCTACATTGTCTACAACACGGACTTGACCCGGCAAGCCTACGGATTGAACCGGGTCACGCAGCGCGAGTTCCCCGCCGAGACTACGCCTGAAGCTGCTGATCCCGAACACAATCAGGCCACGCTGCAAAATATCCGGCTGTGGGATTGGCGTGCGCTGCAAGATACGCTGCGCCAGATCCAGGAGATTCGCACCTACTACGATTTTCCCGACATCGACATCGATCGCTACCAAATCGACGGCACTACTCGCGAGGTAATGCTGGCCACGCGCGAACTGAATATCGAGAAGCTTCCGGAAAGCAGCCGTAACTGGATCAATGAGAAGCTGATCTACACCCACGGCTATGGCATCACCATGAATCCTGTAAATGGATTTACGCCAGAAGGCTTGCCCACTCTAATCCTCAGTAATATGCCGGTGCAGAGCACGGTGCCCAATCTCAAAGTAACCAGGCCCGAAGTTTATTTCGGCGAGTTGACTAATACCGACGTATACGTAAAAACGCGGCAAAAGGAATTCAACTATCCCGCAAGGCGCGAGCAACAGCCTTACCTCGTACGAGGGCACCGGAGGCATCGTGCTCGGCGGGTTTCTGCGGCGCATCATCATTGCCCTTGACCGCAGCGATTTGGCCAAGCTCCCCTTCAGCGACGACGTGACCTCTGAGAGCCGCCTGCTGATGCGGCGCAATCTCATCGACCGCGTAAACACATTAGCGCCGTTCCTCACCTACGACCCCGATCCATACATCGTGCTCGGCGACGATGGGCGGCTCTCCTGGATTATGGATGGTTTCACCGTCTCCGATACCTATCCGTATTCAACGCATTACCGTCTCGATAACAACTCGATCAACTACATGCGCAACAGCGTCAAGGTCGTCATTGACGCTTATAACGGCACAACCACGTTTTACGTCTTCGACACGGAAGACCCGATCATCGCTGCTTACCGGCAGGTTTTCCCCAGCCTCTTCAAAGATGCGTCCTTGATGCCCCCCGGCCTGCGCAAGCACGTGCGCTACCCCGAAGTCTTACTCAAGCTGCAGGCGGATGTTTACGGTCTCTATCACATGACCGACCCGGAAGCGTTTTATAACCGCGAAGACCTGTGGACGGTGGCAACGGAAGTCGGCATGAGCGAAGGCGGCGAGCAAAGAACGCAGGTGATGCAGCCGAATTTCGTGTTGATGAAGTTGCCGGGCGAAGATGGCGTGGAGTTTGTCGAGATTCTGCCATTCACCCCGGCTAACCGAAATAATCTGATTGGCTGGATTGCCGGGCGCAGCGATGGCGACAAATATGGCACGTCGGTGGTCTACAATTTTCCGAAAACTAAATTGGTCGATGGCCCGCTGCAGATCGAAGCGCGAATCGATCAGAACGCACAGCTTTCCGGACAGCTCACGCTATGGAATCAGCAAGGCTCGCATGTGCGACGCGGAGCGCTCCTGGTGATTCCAACCGGCAAAGCGCTGTTATACGCCGAGCCGATTTACTTGCAGGCAGAGCGCAGTCCGATGCCGGAGTTGCGTCTGGTCGTGCTCGCGCTGCAAGATCGCCTCGCGTACGGACCAACTTTCGAGTCCGCGATGGCCGCGCTCTTTGGCGGAGCGGCTTCGTCGTTGAATGCCCCGTCGGCGGCCGCGGCGCCCACGCCCACACGAACTGCTACCGAGCCCAACGCGCCCCAGCCAGCAGCAGATCTCAACGGATTGATATCGCAAGCTGCCAAAGATCTTGACGACTACCAGCGACTGACAGCGGAAGGCAAACTCGGCGAGGCAGGGCAGAAGCTAGAAGAATTAAAACGCACGCTGGAAAAGTTAAATGCGCGCCAAAAATAAAGGAGCAGCCAAGTAAGTCTCTACTTCGTACCCATGACTAATTTTGCGATAGTCGCCAGCTGCATGTTCGAAGTGCCTTCGTAGATTTTTCCAATCTTCGAATCGCGCCAATACTTCTCCACGGGATAATCCTTGGTAAATCCGTAGCCCCCATAAATCTCAATGGCCAGCGACGTCACCCGCTCGGCCACCTGCGAGCAGAACAGCTTAGCCATGGCGGCTTCTTTGACGAACGGCACGCCGGCATCTTTCATGCGAGCCGCGTTATAAACCATAAGCCGCGCAGCTTCGATCTCAGTTGCCATCTGCGCGATCTGAAATTGAATGCCCTGAAAATCGGCAATCGGTTTTCCGAACTGCTTGCGTTCCTGCGCGTACTTCGCCGCATATTCCCAGGCGCCGCGAGCCACGCCCGCCATCTGCGCCCCGATTCCGATGCGGCCTTCGTTCAAAGTTTCAATGGCAATTTTGTATCCCTTGCCCACTTCGCCCAGAACATTCGACTTGGGAACGCGGCAATCCTCCAGAATCAATTCACAGGTCGAAGAAGCGCGAATGCCCAGCTTGTCTTCTTTCTTGCCCACAGTAAATCCGGGAAATTCCTTTTCGATAATGAAAGCGGTAATCCCTTTGTATCCTGCTGCCGGATCGACGGTGGCAAACAAAATAAAAACGCCAGCCTCTTTGCCATTCGTGATCCACAACTTGCGTCCGTTCAGAACGTAATCGCTGCCCTTCAGTTCTGCCTTAGTCTGCAAAGCAAATGCGTCCGACCCCGAACCGGCCTCGCTCAAGGCGTAAGCCCCGCACAAATTTTCAACCATGCGTGGCAGATAACGTTTCTTCTGATCATCATTCGTCCAGCGCAGCAACGCATTATTGACCAGCGTATTCTGCACGTCGACGATAACGCCGGCAGAAGCGTCCACGCGAGAGAGTTCCTCCACGGCGAGAATCGCTTCAAAAAACTTTCCACCAGCCCCGCCATATTGCTCGGGCACCTCAATCCCCATCAGCCCCAACTGAAAAAATTGCTGAATGAGGTCCTTGTCGAAGACACCTTTTTCGTCCATCTCCTTGACCAGCGGACGAACTTTTTCTTCGGCAAACTGACGGATGTTGTCGCGAAAAAGAATTTCGTCTTCGCTGAAACTGGTCAGAGGAGTCGGCGAGGGAAGCTGCAAAACATCGGGCATACAAGCACCTTCAGATGAGTATGGCGAACCAAGAAGTTTAGCACTTTGTGGAGAGAATTTTGGTAGCGCCGGCATCTTGCCGGCTGTCGCGAGGGCATCCTGCCCTCGCAGTGCGGGCGAGAGCCCGCACGACAGCCGCCGAGACGGCGGCGCTACAAAGGGGCTTTACCGGGAAACCAGCTTCAGCCCATCAGCCTGCAGAATCCGCTGGATCTGATTACGCGCATGCACTGACCAAGGCCCCGACGTATCCAGCTTCACATACGCGCGCCAGTGCTTCAAAGCCTTGCGCGGCTCGCGGACCTTCTCATAAGCCAGCGCGACATTGTAGTGAGCATCGCCGTAAGTGGGCGCGAGCTGCAGCGCGGTGTTGTAAGCCTGAATCGCCTCTGCGACTCTTCCAGTCTCATCCAGCACATTGCCCAAATCGAAATAAGCCAAGGCGTAGCGCGGATCGATCGCAATCGCCGCCCGGTAATGCTTCTCTGACAACGCGTAGTCCTGCCGGTTGTAATGCAGCGTGCCCAGGTTGATGTGCGCGGCCGCGTGCTCAGGATCCAACTCGAGAACTCGCTGATAAGCCGCAATCGCCTGAGTCTGAGTGTGGGGATCTTCTTCGAGCGCGATGCCCTGCGCGAAAAGCCCGGCGACATCGGCAGGAACCGGTCCTGGTTTGACCACTAAGGTTCTATTGCTAGGCACTACTTTCTCGCGCGGAGAGAAGTCAAACATGAACTGCCCGGCAATCGGCTCAAGCAGCCTGCCTCCGTGGCGGAAAGCAACCCGATGCCCAGTGCTGAACGCGCCCGCTTCAAGCAACGGGTTTTCCATTCCCGCAGCCTGCTTCTGCATGGCATCAAGCGAACGGCGAATCACCGCAGGACGCACTTTGCGCGCGCACAAGTCGCGGATTTTCTTGATTTGCAGCAGATCGAAAAAGGAATAGCTCTCGGCGGCGGCTACCAGTTCGGCTTTTTCCCAAGCTGCCAACTGACGCGCCGTGAGCCGAAGAATTCGCAGTAACTCTGCTCGACTATAGCGATACACGGTTGTAAGGGAGCGTTCGATCACTATTATCCGAACTTAAGGTTACGTTGGCAAGTGGAAATCAGGCCCTATGGGAACCTGAAGTGGCAACTTGCAACGAAAGCGGTGCAATGCCCGCGTTGCCCCGGACTCCCCGTCCGAAGCGGTTTTTAGAAGATCCACTCTGCCTGTAACCAACTTTTAATATTCCCAAGCACGAAACTTTCCCAATCCCGCTATATCATTAATCGTTCAAAACCGATCGACCACAACCGACATGAGACGCAAGGCCGTGCATTCACTGGACTCCACGAAAGAAATGACCGGACTGGTCCAGCAGGCCTGCCTGGTGGCGAAAGACGCAGCCTTCAACTTGCGAGACTATCTCGAGAATTCTTCCAACATGGCGTTCATTGCCGTGCAGGACTGCGAAAAAGAATTAGACCGCGCCGAACGCAAGATCGACGACGGGATCACGCACGCCATCACTCAAGTCAGCGAAGTCGAGGCCCGCGAACTGCTCGCCTGCCTGAAATTCATTATCGATCTGGAGCGCATCGGCGACCTGGCCTGGTCAGTAACCCAACGGCTTCATCGCTTGACTCCAAAAATTTTGCGTGACGATCGCCGCGATTTAATCGCGATGGCCGACATCCTGGAAAAAATGCTGGACGTCGTGCACCAGGGATTCGTCAACCGCGATCTGGAATCCGCAAATTGGATTTTGAAAACCGACTCGCAAATCGATCAAGTCTGCCGCTCGGTGTTTCACCGGCATTTGGAAAGCCGAACCAAAGATCCCAGCCGCGATTACAGCACCAACCTCCTGCTGATGGCGCAGGCCTTCGAGCGCGCCGGAGACCACACTAAAAATCTTGGCGAAGAGTTGGTTCATCTGGTGGAAGGCCGCAGTGTTCGCCACGAGCCAAAACGCACCCGAAGTTCGCGTGCCGCCCACGAAGCCTAGCCCAAACCGGTGTACAGTTACTTCTGTGCAAAAGTACGGTCAGTTAGGACTTGCGCTCTACATGCCGCGAGGAATACCATTGTGAGTGTTCCCAAGCGGCCAAGCTCCCTAGCTGGCCTCCCGCGCCCATCAGCTCCAGGCGCCTAGACGGACAAAGATCATTCACGGATGAACTCCAACCGGAATTGGGTTTCCACGCACGAGTGGTGCACGTGCGCGAGGCAAGGCACCATCCTGAAACGCATTGCACCGAATACCGAATTTGGCCCGCGTAAGGCGGGCCGGAATACTACACAACGAGAAACAATATGAATGTAGGACCGGGAAATCCCTCCGGAGGTGGCGGCGGGAGAGGCAGACGGCGGCGTGGACGTCGCCCGTCGAATCGCGGAGGCCAGCACGGCGGCCGCGATCGTCAACAGATCAGCGGAATTTACACCGCTCCCATGGACCACAATTATCGTGGCGCATCGGGAGACAAAGGCCCGCGCGGCCGCGGCGGACGTCCCGGATTCGCTCCGGCCTACGCTCCCGCCGATCCCGAGCCGCTTCCGCCCAACGAGGACGCCACTTCGCGCATCTTCGCCTTCGTCGACGATTTATTTTTCCAGGCCAAGATTCAGGAAACCGCCCGCAAGCTCAACGTCAAAGTTGAATTCGTGAAAAACGAAAAAGATATGCTGGAGCGGATCAAGCTCAACGGCGAAGAGAAGCCATCGCTGGTAATTTTCGATATGAATAACGTCAACGCCAAGCCGCTGACGCTCATCCCCAAATTAAAAAGCAAGCTGAAGAAAACTTCGATTATCGGCTTCCTGTCCCACGTGCAGGGCGACTTAAAACAGAAAGCCCACGAAGTGGGATGCGACATGGTCCTGCCGCGCTCCGCCTTCTCGCAGAATCTGCCGCAGTTGCTGCGCCGCCACGGCGCCCCAGAAGACGAAGCCACCGGCTAGCGCGTACTTGGGTCCAGTGTAGGCGCGGGCGTCCACGCCGATGCGGCACAACCGAAATATATCTGTCGTCCCGACCGAGTCAGTTGAGCTGCGAAGCAGATCAACTGGCGAGTGGAGGGATCTGCTTGTCCGGTCGATGTCAATCCTTCGGAAAGCAGGACGGAGATCACGCCCCCTTTTGCATTCCGAAGCTTTCTCCCGCTACGGGCGTGATCTTGAAGATCGTTCCCTGTTATTGGCCCCGCCGCCGGAGGTAGTGCCGTAGAGGTTGCCCTTCGCGTCCATGATCAACCGTATGGGGACGCACCGTCCAGGCAGTCGCCGCGCAGAAGCTGTGTAGAATCCTCTTCTTGCCGTCTGCGGTGATTTCGTATACCACGGAATGCGGATCATATTCGGTCGAGGTGGAGTTCGACCCGGACTTAATGCCGATCCGTACCTCAGTTTGTGCCAACACTGCGGATGGGAGAGGCAAGTGAAGGGATGAACTAGGAGATTCCCCGTCCGTAAGTTACTAGAACAAGTTAAGGAGTCGGCTGCCACTACCGTTGCCGTACCCTTGACGATTCAATTTTTCTACAAGAACCTTTTGGGTGTCGATTCGACGCCACTCGACGGCGATCTCTTCAAGTGTTTGACCGTAAGCCAACACATTTTTAGCGGCGTCCTCTATCGTGTAGAACCCGCCAACATCTTTTGGTGGGCGAACGAACAAATGAATGTTGTCCGTCATGGGGGTTCCCGGTTTGTTGTATGAAACATCGGCGATAGCGTTGGTGTCGTTGGGTGGAACAATCAGTTTAACTCTAAGTGACTCAGACCACTTCTTGTTGAGAGCAAGCAGTTCTGGCATCAGGTCGTCAGGAAAAACGTCGATTTTAATGCCCGCCTCTACAAGGGAAGGATGCCCGTACACAGACGCATCTTTATCAGCCATGCCGTACACCACTCTCGTGACGTTGCCCTTGATGAGTCGAATAGTACAAGGGGTTTTATGGGGCGAGTTTCTTTCGGAGCAAGGTTCGAGCGTTGTGTAGATAGTGCAGCCACTAAGATCGACGTTATCTACATCGGCGTTCAGCTTCTTCATCGCACAATACTCACCGTGATCCCCCTTCCAGATTCCCCACGGTACCCAGTCGCTAAAATTTTGCCGTCTTTAACAACTACCGCACCGACAAATGGATGTGGACGGTTATCTTCCACAATGCTTTTTCGAGATTCAGCGATTGCGATTTCGCAGAATGGGCGATCACAGTAGGATTGAATGAGCTCTGCCCCTGATTTCGTTAGATAAATGTCTGCAAGACCGTTATCCATTAGCATGTTCTCCAGCCTTCGTGAGATGACTACTGGCAATAGCGGTCTCTAACATACGGGCTTGCGGTGTGGCAGCGATAGCAGTTGCTCCAAGATTGTCGTCGATGTATGACCATCCGGGAAAAATTCAAAAAGTCGTCGTAGTTGACCGGAGCCTCCGTAATCTGGTGGGTATCTGTACCCCTGCGGCAGCTTTTCGCGGATAAGCATATAGTACACCTCACACCGTCGCGATCTTAGTTCCTCGGAAATACTGCATCAACACCCCCGTCAGACAGTTCGCCAACCTCAGTGCCCTTTCGCTCCACCTGTCACCAGGTTCGGAGCAGAGGATTGGATCCATTTCGTAACCGGGCCATTTTCGTAAAGTTATGCATGATCCCCTTCTGTCTTCACAGCCTCCGATAATTCCTTTAGTTCCGAACCATCGATACCAGCACCCTTACAACGCTCGTTCCAAGTGCTCCCAATCACGCGCCACGATGTTCTGGTGTTGCTGCAGGATGGTCGTTGCAGTCATTGTGAAATTTCCGCTGGAGAGGTATACATTGCCCGCCGTAGATAATGTTCACGATGGTCTGATCCACCTTCTTTGGTTCTGCCAGCATGAGTCCATTAGCAGCGCCGCCCCGGGCCCGGCACCGTCTGTCGGGTACCCAGCAAAATTGTAGAGCACAGTAAAGGTCTGCGCTTGAGCCAACGGGCCCGCGCCTACCGCGAGCCAAAGCATCGCAAGCAACGCCAGCGCATGGCCCTGCCAGGCGACCCGCTGGGTTGCCAGCCTTGGCGAGGGCGCGGGCAGCGCAACCGGGCGCGACTTGATTTCACCCGATTTCATCGTACTCCCGGCTATTTCAGAAACCTGGGGACAGGAACATGTGAAAAAATTGATTCTGCCGATTTCGTGGACTTGCGCGGCGGGTGGCCCATTCAATCCGTTCTTTGGCTTGAGTGGGGATCTGAGCCGGGCATACTGCGAAGCGGGACGAACCACGAAGGCCTCCAGAAGCAAGAGATTTACAGCAGGGCCCGACAGCGGAGACACAAGTTATCAGCCAACCAACAGCCTGTCAATAATTGCCTTATTAAAACTCGCCGCCATTTTTCCATTGACCCAAGTATTCCATGCGGATAACATAATAATAAGTTGATTAGCTGTTTGATAACAGCCTGGCCCACGAGCTCTTTGACAACTTCATATCTGGCAAAACGTAACACGGCGAACCCGTGTCGAGCTAAGTCCTTTAGAAGGGATATTTTAGGATATCCCTCTGGATGCCATCCTGTTTTCATATACTTAGCTCGTCAAATACCTCCCATGCTAAGTCCTTTAGAAGGGATATTTTGCGTGGGTATCTCGAAAACAGACCCTTTGTTTTCATAGATCTGCCGGGAAATGCAATTTTTTGGGGTATATACCTGTTCTAGAATAGTAAACGCCGCTACACAGACTGTTAACGTTTAAGTTATCTAAAAAGCGCGTCCTGCCTAAGCTTTTCTAGATCAGAGGCCCAACAGCGAAGGCGCTTAGCCCGGAGGCCACTGCAAATTTCTCCCGCCCAGCAAATGCACGTGCAGATGAAAAACCGATTGCCCCGCACGCGGCCCGACGTTGAGCACGGTTCGATAGCCATCCTCGATGTTGCGCTGGCGCGCAATATTCGCCGCAGCGAGTTGGCAGTAGCCAATCAATTCGGCATCCTCCACCGCGGCTTCCTTGAGTCCGCGCAGATGCTTCTTGGGAACGACCAGCACATGCGTGGGAGCCTGCGGATTGATATCGTCGAAGGCGTAAGTATGCTCGTCTTCGTAAACCTTCTTGGAAGGTATTTCCCCGCGAATGATCTTGCAGAACAGGCAGTCGTTCATGTAACCGTCCAACGATTTGAGATTGGAGACACGCCGCGCTACAACGCGAATGTCGCCAGGACGGGGAAGGCGCGTGCCTAATATATCCGATTGCGGCAGAAATTTGCAGTGCAGCCGCTGGTGCCTGCAAACTGTTCGCCATCGAACGCAGAGCTCACCTCTGATTCGTACTAGTCGAGTCGTACCAGGAAGATCGAGCCTTGCGGAGTCTGAGTGTTGTGTGCGACTTCTTCGGCGAGTTTGCGATCGTCATCGTGTACCCGCACGCGCACCCACCAGTCGCCCACCGGACTGCTGAAACATTGCACTTTCGCCGTGTGATAGCGCTGAGAAAGATGATCGGCTAATTTATCCGCGGCATGTTCCTGTTCGAACGCGCCGATTTGCACTGCCCATCGTCCGCCAGCTTCGAGCGGAACTGGGGAGCGCAAGACTTCAATGCGAACCATGCCGACGCCAGCTTGCCGCAGGTCGATCTTTTCTGCGGCCGCCTGCGAGAGATCAAGAATGCGCCCTTCGATGAACGGTCCACGGTCAGTAATTCGAACCAGAACCGATTGTCGCGTCTTCAGATTTGTAACTCGCACTATCGATCCCAGCGGAAGCGTCCGATGGGCAGCGGTCAGAGCGTGCATGTCATAAATTTCGCCATTCGAACCGCGGCGATTGTGATACGGCGCTCCGTACCAACTCGCCAAGCCAGTCTCGACAAAAAGAGGTTTGGTGCTGGCGGGAATTTCGAGCGCGTCGTGATCAGGCGGTGCAGGAACAGTCTTTGTGCTTGGAAGGCCGGCGCCACCGGCACTCGTCTGAGGTGCGCTCATCGGCGGCGGAGGTGGGACATCGACGCGCGCCTGCTTATGTCCGCCGCAGCCTGTTAGCAGAAAGAAGGAGAGAACAATTCCAACAACGATCGCGCGCCGCTGAAGGAAAGACGCAGCACTCACTTGCGAGGCGGCTGATGCTTTTCCATATAGTCCGCGAGATGAGTCAGCTTTTCCGATGCGATCCGCAGAGCTTTGGTGGAATGCTGGCGCACCGCCGGCACCACTTCGTCGTTCAGATAATTGAGCAACTCCGCCGCTTCTTTTTCCATCGTCGACGCGGCCTCGGCCACCGATTTGTTGAAACGCGCGGATGCTTCTTCCACCTTGCGGTTGAAGTCGTTCATGGATCTCCTTCGATCTGGTGAACGCGTGAGCGGCCACTCGTGAATTGCGGATACCAGGCTCAGCCATTATTTCCTGCTTGCCAGCCAAGGTCAACCGGGAGGCATCCCGAGTCAAACCCCTGCGTCCGGTGAAAGTAGTGCGAGGAGCGAGACTCAACGGTTCAGTGTCTTTGCAGTACAATCGCGCCATACGAATCCTCCAGCCGCGCCCGATAGTTTGTGCTGCTAAATTGCGTGAAGGTTGTATGGCCCAAACACATGAGGCTGAATCCAGCTATTTCGGAAACCACAAAGGCCGCGAAGAGACAACGCTTTCGGCGATTGCTGCTGCGCTGGTTTGATCTGCACAAGCGCGATTTGCCCTGGCGGCCGAGATCGCGATCCGTATCGCATCTGGCTTTCGGAAATCATGTTGCAGCAGACTCGGGTGAACGCGGTCACCGACTACTACCAGAAGTTTCTACGTCATTTTCCCACCGTCGAGACGCTGGCTTCAGCGCCTGAATCCGCGGTGTTAGCCGCCTGGAGCGGCCTCGGGTATTACCGGCGCGCTCGCATGCTGCATGCATCAGCAAAGAAAATTGTGCGTGAATATAACGCAGAACTTCCGAAGACTGCCGAAGGTTTACGTGCCCTTCCGGGAATTGGCCGCTACACCGCTGCCGCGATTGCCAGCATCGCTTTCAATCAACCGGTCGCGCTGGTAGATGGAAACGTCGAGCGCGTGCTGCAGCGTGTGCACGGCAAAAACCTTGCAGGCGAAGACTTATGGCACGCCGCCTCAGAACTTCTCGCCCAACGCCGCCCCGGCGACTTCAACCAGGCAATGATGGAATTAGGCGCTACGGTATGCTCAGCCCAACGGCCGCAGTGTCTGCTTTGTCCTGTATCCAAGCTGTGCGCAACCCGCGGAAAATTGCATGTAGGAGGGAAGGGAACTCGTCAGGCAAAAAGAGAAATCCATTATGCGTTTGCTTGTCAAAAAGATTTGATATTTCTAGTCCGGCGCTCGGAAAGTGCAAAGCTGATGCCGGATATGTGGGAATTCCCCGAAATTAGCAACTCCAACAGCACAATTTCAGCATGGTTCACGCTGCGCCATTCGATCACCGTCACCGATTACAAAGTCCACGTGATGCGAGATGCTCCACCTGCGGGCGTGAGTGGAAGTTGGGTGAGGAAGTCGCAGTTGGAAGCCCTGCCATTGACGGGCCTGGCAAGAAAAATCCTCCGTGCGGCCAAGGTCATCTAATTTCCCAGCGTTAATATGAACATGCACCCGGAGATAAAAATGAAAATCGCAAATGACGTAACCGAACTAATCGGCAACACACCGTTAGTCCGGCTCAATAAAGTTACCGAAGGCTGCGCAGGCCAAGTCGTGGCTAAACTTGAGAGCAGGAATCCCTGCGCCAGCGTAAAAGATCGCATCGGCGTCAGTATGATCACCGAGGCGGAACGCGCGGGAAAAATTCATCCCGGTAAAACCGTGTTGATCGAGCCTACAAGTGGAAACACTGGCATCGGCCTTGCTTTCGTCGCGGCGGCGCGAGGATACAAGCTAATTCTCACCATGCCCGAAACCATGAGCCTGGAGCGGCGTGTGCTGCTGCTCGCCTTCGGCGCGGAAATAGTTCTCACTCCCGGTCCAAACGGAATGAAAGGCGCGATCGCCAAAGCTGAAGAGATCCTCGCCAAAACTCCAAACGGTTTCATGCTTCAGCAATTCGACAACCCCGCCAATCCCAAAATTCACTTCGAAACCACCGGCCCCGAAATTTGGAATGACACCGAAGGCCGTGTCGACATACTGGTCTCCGGAGTCGGCACTGGCGGCACTATCACCGGTGTATCCGAATTCATCAAGCCGAAGAAACCTTCCTTTAAAGCTGTTGCCGTGGAGCCCGCGGACAGCCCCGTTCTCTCTGGAGGCAAACCTGCGCCGCACAAGATTCAAGGCATCGGCGCTGGTTTTGTACCTAGCATTTTGCGCCGCGACTACATCGATGAAGTCATTACCGTCACAAACGACGAGTCAGTCAACATGGCGCGCCGCCTCGCTAAAGAAGAAGGTATCTTGGTCGGCATTTCGTCAGGAGCCGCGGTCGTAGCTGCGATCAAAGTCGCAAGCCGCAAAGAAAATGCCGGCAAACTGATCGTTGTGGTGCTTCCGGATTTCGGCGAACGCTATCTGACCAGCATCCTGTTCGATTCGCTCCGAAATGAGGCGCTGCAGATTCCGATCACGGCGATTGCGGCTTGATTCATGCCTCGTCTTGCAGCCTTAATTCGTGAAGATGTCGCCGCCGTGCTGGAGCGCGACCCCGCTGCCAAGTCGCGCCTCGAAGTTTTTCTGTGCTACTCGGGCCTGCACGCGGTGTGGTTCTACCGCATCAATCACTGGCTGTGGAACCACGGATTTTTCCTGCTTGCGCGCTGGCTCTCGCAAGTCGCCCGCCTGCTCACGGCAATCGAAATCCATCCGGGAGCCGAAATCGCCAGACGGCTGTTCATCGATCACGGCCTGGGTGTGGTCATTGGCGAGACCTCGATCGTCGGCAACGACGTGACTTTATATCAGGGCGTGACTCTCGGCGGCACCGGCAAAGAGCACGGCAAGCGTCATCCTACTATTGAAGACGATGTGGTAATCGGCAGCGGAGCGAAAGTTCTCGGCAACATCACCGTCGGACGGAACTGCCGCATCGGCGCCGGCTCGGTGGTGCTGCGAAGCGTGCCCGAGAATTCTACCGTCGTCGGTGTTCCCGCTCACATCATCTTCCGCAATGGCGAACGTGTCGTCATCACCGATCCGAAGCAAATCAACGACCCGCTCTCCGAAGCGCTCGCCGCGGTAGCCGGCGAAGTGAGCAAACTGCGTGATCGAGTACAAAAGCTCGAAGGCTCGCACATGCCAAGTGAACCGCTGTCCGCCTCCCTGCAGAGAATCATGGAAGACATCGATTACCAGATTTAAATGGGCGATGGCGTCCCACGGCTAACGGGGCGACGCCTGTTAGCGCCGCGGAAATCATTTCTTCGCATTTGCAGCTTCGTTGATATGCGATGTTGCAGGAGCTGCCGACTTTAGACAAATGTACAACATGTGCCCAGACGTAATGTTCTCTGCAGCAGGTAAATCGCGTATACTGAGTTCAGCCCTTAACCACGAAGATTATCGCAACCAGCCCTGCGCCTTCGCGATTGAGAAGACTCAAAAGCCGGGTGCGGCAGGAGATATCTATGTCGTTAACCAATGGAGACAAGTCCCGAGCGAATCGTGAACGGAAGCAGAACATCCAGCGCCGTTTACGAACTCAAGCACTGCTCCAAGCTGAGGCTGCCAAAACCAAAGCGGCGGGCACACCTAAAAAGGTGAAGTCCGCGGTCCAATCCGAACCGGCATAGTTGAAGACGGCATGGTTTGGATTCGCACCCGCAAAATCATTCTTGGAGGTAGGTATGGCTGGACGAAGTCGCTCGAGCTTTAACAAACGCCAGAAAGAGCGCTCGCGGCAGGACAAGCAGCGCGAAAAATTAGAAAAGAAGCAGCAGCGCAAGTTGGAGAAACAATCGGGAGTCCCGGGCGAGAACGATGACTTCGGACACAACGATTTCAGCTTGGCGGGAGACTACGAAGAGCCCGAAGAACTCACCATTTCGAATTCGAACGCCGAAGATTAGACCCGCGCGCTGGACGTGTGTTCCAGCGACTGGTTTTTCACTTATTCCACATAAGTCGAATTCCCGGCTAGAGGCCTTCCTTCCACTGACCATCGTCCTACAATCCTGAAATCCGCTCCTGAAGCGGATTCTGCTTGACATCAGAATTCGCGAATGTAGAATTGCCCCCGCGTCTGCTCTCAAAGTTCCCAGTTGCTTGCCCGTCAGAAGCAAACTGGCGATACCAATCTTCGGCTTCGGAGTTAGGAAAGGCGAACGAAAGAGCGTATGCGAAATGATCAAACACCCGCGGGAACTCGCAAACACATCGGCAGCGCGTCAACAAGATAAATGCGAGCCTTCGCACACAGTTTAGTTAATCCAACCAATTCGAAAACGGAGGATACAAACAGTGAAGAAAATGGTGCTGGCAAGAACATTACTGGGTCTGGCCGTGCTGACGCTCATCGGCGTCACTGCACTGGCCGAAGACAACAGCAAATCAACGATCACCATCAATGGTGGACGAAACACGGTGTACATGAAAGCGCCTTCTCACGTGAACGCGAAGAAGCCGTGCACCCCGGCCGGGTTCTATGACAACATTTGCAACGGCAACATCAACATCGGTTCTGGTTGGACGATCTCGGACGGTAGCCCGATCAACACCGAATACACTCCCGGCAACCAAATCATCGCCCTGAAGAGTGGCACCACCACCAAGATTAGCGTTGCGGTCGGCTTCGTGACGGGTGGGAATGGCGGCATCATTGATCTGGATGCGGATTGCAGCGGGGTGCCCTGCGGCGGTCCTAACGGCGGCAAGCATCTCTGCCAGGGCAGGATCAAGAACCTGTACACCTTCGGTGACACCGTAGTGCCGGAAACCCTCAAGTGCGTGGCGACGCTGACGAAGGGTAGCCCCTACTGGGTCTATGTCCGCACTGGTGGCTCCGGGCGAGCCAATGCCTGGCTGGCATGGAACCAGTCAGAAACAGCTACCGGCGGTTTAATCGAAGGTACCAATGACGTCTGGGGATCGCCGTCCAGCGGTCAGTCCGTGGGCGGATTGGCGATTTACTAGACTGAGTGCGTGACTCGCTCACTGACCTGCAATTCGGGCGTGAGCGCTAGCGACGAATACGAAATTAGGCCGCCGGAGTGCAGTTCATCCGAACTGCTCGCCGGCGGCCTTTTTATGTTGCAGCGAGTCTGGTCAGGCCACCCTCGCCACGCGATGCGCGAGAGTTCCTCCGCAGATCCGCAAGCCGCAACGCGGCATTGGAGATTTTCATCGTACGACTATGCCGGCATAGCCCACCACCATTTCGCGATCGCCGGAGACGTCGCCCGAGGTCGCGTACTTGACCAGTTCGGCTGAATTTGCGCCAAGGCGCTTAGCAGCGGTTAGCATGGCGACGGTTGGACCAAATCCGCACATGCTTATTTCCTCGCGCATCACTACATCGAACAGGCCGCGGGGATCGAGGGCCAGGATTTGCTCGATGGCTTTGTGGTCTTTCATCCGAGTCACGGTGTCGTTCTCGTAGTGGTTCATATCGCTCGAAGCAACGATCAATATTTTGTCCGCTTGCGCTTCAATTACGTTCGCAATGGCCTCGCCCAGTTTTTCGAGAATTTCGAATTGGCCTGTGCCCAAGGCGATGGGGACGAAAATAAAATCGGGACGGCTGACTTGGAGGAACGGCAGTTCAACTTCGATAGCGTGTTCGCTGCGATGGGCGTCGAAGTCCTCGGTCAGAAGCTGGAACTCTTTCTTCAAGGCATCGCCTAGAGACGTGTCGATTGATACCTGGCCAAGCGGCGTCTCCCATGCGCCGTTGCTCATGATGGCGAGTGGACGTCCTTTGCCGGTGTGGTTGGGACAGAGGATGATGATCCGCTCTGGGATCTTTAATTGGGCATACACCGCGCCAGCGACCGGTCCTGAGTAAGTGTAGCCCGCGTGCGGAGCTACGCAGCCAAGAGCTGGGGCGGGAGCGGTTTGTGGTGAGAGGTAGGATTGGACATCTCTAAGCAGGATGTTGCGGTCGCCCGGATAGAAGCGTCCGGCTACTGCGGGATGGCGAATGATTGCGACCATACCTGCCCTTTGCTCGCAAACCTACCTCTAGCGGCTAAAAGCCGAACTCGTTTCACCGACGTACGGTATGCCTGAATGCATCCCTGATACGAATCCACAGTTTTTTCGCAGTCTACAGTCGATCATTACTGCGAATCTACCCACGCCCTGCCGCGGATTTAGCCGACTTTGCCACCGTCCAGCAAGGCACGAAACAACGCTGCGCTCTTTTCCAAAGATAGCGCCTCGGCGCGCAGGGTTGGCTTTACTCCGGATTTCTCAAAAGCCGCGCGCAGCGCCTTGGGTTCATATTCTGATTTCAGATTATTCCAGAGAGTTTTACGCTTCTGGCCGAATGATTTTCTCAGGAAATCTATAAAAGTGTGTTCGGGCACGCCTAAGCTTTCGATGCGTGATGCGATCGACAGTCGGACCACAGTTGAGTAAACCTTCGGCGGCGGAGAAAACGCGCCCGGCGGCAAGGTGAACAGTGTCTCGACGTGGCTATAAAGCTGAGCAGTGGCGGAAAGCAATCCGTACTCGCTGGTCCCCGGCTTGGCCGCAAGACGATCACCGACTTCGCGCTGCACCATGAGCACGATGGTTTCAAAGTATTTTCGATAAGCGAACAGGCGCAGCAGAATGTCGGAGGTGATGAAATAAGGAAGATTGCCCACGACCTTTACCGGCGCGGGCTGGTGGTTCATGCCTGGACGGGTGCTGCCCGGCTTGGGTCCGAAAAGCGTATCGAAATCGATGGCGAGAATGTCTCCTTCGATGATTTCCACGTTCGGAGTCAGAGAAAACTTCATGCGCAATTGAGCCGCCAGAACGCGGTCGGTTTCGATGGCGATGAGCCGCCGCGCTCGTCGAGCGAGCAGGGAAGTCAGCGCGCCGCGTCCAGCGCCGATTTCGAGCACCGTGCTTTGCGATAAATCTCCGAAGGCTTCGGCGATGCGCTCTGCCGCCGAAGTGTCGATAAGAAAATGCTGACCCAATTTGGGCGTTCTGGGTGTCGGACGCGCAGCGGATACCTTTGGCACATTGACCCTCTTTCTTTTGGACGACTACACTGGATTCTCCGCGAGCCTGCGGCGCAGAGGAGGTGTGCAGCAATAGCGCCCTCTATGATAACTTGCGCCCAAGCTTCGGCCATAATTTGAAGGATGGTTTTCATGCATATTGCTTTTGCTGCTTCGGAGTGTGTACCTTTCTCGAAAACCGGGGGACTGGCGGACGTTGTCGGCGCCTTGCCGCGAGCGCTGGTTTCCGCGGGGCATCAGGTCAGCGTATATGTTCCGCGTTACCGCCAGACCAAGCTTTCGGATGCGCGCACGGTTGTTCGCAGCATCACCGTGCCTTTCGATGACCGTTACCGGTTCTGTTCAGTCGTGACTGGTGGCAGCCACTCCGGCGTGAATTTTTATTTCGTGGATTATCCGCCATATTTTGATCGCGAAGCGCTATATGGAACTTCAGCCGGGGACTATCCCGACAATGCCGAGCGCTTTGCTTTATTCTCGCGAGCCGTGCTCGAAGCCTCGAAAATTCTGGGGGTGCCCAATGTTTTCCATTGCCATGACTGGCAATCGGCGCTGATCCCGGTTCTGCTGCGCACTCAGTACGCTGAAGATCCCGCGTTCCGCGACGCGTCTACCGTCTTCACTATTCACAATATGGGATACCAGGGGCTGTTCCCGCCGGATACTCTACCGCTGCTGACTTTGCCGTGGGACCTGCTGGCCATCGACAAGATGGAATTTTTTGGCCAGGTCAACTTTCTAAAAGGTGCGCTGGTCTACGCCGATTTCATTACCACTGTCAGCCGCAAGTACAGCCACGAAATTCAGACTGCGGAGTTCGGCTTTGGCCTGGAAGGCGTGCTACGCGACCGGGCGGCGACCGTGACTGGAATTCTTAATGGCGTGGATTATGACGAGTGGAGTCCGCAGGCCGATAAGTTCATCGTCGCCAAATATTCACCCGAGGATTTGTCCGGCAAGGCCAAGTGCAAGCAGGATCTGCTGGCGACTTTCGGGGTTACCAATCCTAATTCGAACCTGCCGGTGATAGGAATTGTCTCGCGTTTTGCTGCGCAGAAAGGTTTTGACCTGATCGCGCAAATCATGGACCGGCTGGCGCGTGAGGAAATGATTATCGTCGCCCTGGGTAATGGCGACAAGCAATACGAAGAAATGTTCGCGCGCATGCAGAAACAGTTTCCCCAAAAGATCGCGGTTAAAATTGCGTACGACAACGCCGTCGCCCACAAGATCGAAGCTGGCAGCGACATGTTCCTGATGCCTTCGAAATATGAGCCTTGCGGCTTGAATCAGATTTACAGCCTCAAATACGGCACCGTGCCCATCGTCCGCGCCACCGGCGGCCTTGACGACACCATTGATCCGTGGGACGCGCGTACTGGAAAGGGAACTGGTTTCAAGTTCTCCGACTACAGCGGGGAAGCTCTGCTGCTGACCATCAAAGAAGCCTTGAAGGCTTTTCGCGATCAATCGTCCTGGCACATGCTCATGCGTAATGGCATGAATAAAGACTTCTCCTGGAACGCATCGGCGAAAGAATACGCACGGATTTATGAACGAGCGCGGCAGGCGCGATCGGCTCAAAACCCGGCTCTTGCGGCGGTTTAGGCGATGGTCAGTGATCCCGCGCTTGTCCCGAACCCCCCCGAGTGTCAAAGTGGTTCGTTCAACATGACGTTTTTGTCATGAATCTTGACAATGGCATGCCCGTACTCTAGTCTGTCATCTGCCGCTATTTAAATCCTTTCTTGCGGTGCTGTCGAACCTTGTGGGGTTCCTTCAGGCCGAGAGAGTGAACACACCGCTCCCGCTCCCTGCCACATTTAAATACCGCGCCTTTCAGAGTGAATGACAACGACGCGGAGTTCATCAACTTGATGCAGCGACGACGCGGTTCATCGCGACTGCTCGCGGTGTTTCGGTTTTCAGGGAGGCTCCTGCGTGAAGGTTCACTTGATCAACCCGAGCAGTGTGTCGTTTGGCACTGCTGTCATCACCCCACGCTGGCAGTATGTGCTGGCGGCGGCGACCCCCAAAAGCTTTGGCGATCCCATCCTTATTGACGAAACCCTGACGCAGTTGCGTCCCGATTCAATTCAGACCGGCGATGCCGTCGGAATTGGCATTCATACCGCGAATGCGCTACGCGGTTACGAGATAGGCAAGATGGCGCGCGGCCGGGGAGCATATGTAATTTTCGGCGGAATTCACGCCACGCTGTATCCGGAGGAGGCGATTGAACTCGGAGGAGCACACTCCGTGGTAAAGGGCGACGGCGACATGGCGTGGGGAAAAGCGCTAGCCGATTGCCGCGAGGGAGTTCCCAAGCCCATCTACGCCGGAGGGCAGATCGAAGCCAGCGATTTCGTCGCTGCGCGCTGGGATTTAGTTCCCCGCAATCGCTATATGTGGGCCTCGGTGCAGACCGTTCGCGGTTGCCCTAAGCATTGTTCTTTTTGCTCCGTCTGGCGAACAGACGGCCAGCGTCCGCGCCAGAGAGCTTCCGATGTTGTGATCGAAGAAATCGTGCAACTGCGCCGCCTGGGCTTTCGCTTTATTGCTCTCGCGGACGATAATTTTTATCCCGTCACTTTGACTGATCTGAGCTTGGCTGCTCAGCAGAAAAACACTGCCCGGCTGAATGAACTGAAATCTATCCGAGCCGAAAGGTTCGAGCTGATGTCTCTTCTGGCAAAGCTTCCCGATGACATGGTTTTCTTTACTCAGATCACCATGGAAGCGGCCGAAGACGTGGAATTTCTCGATGCCATGAAAGCCGCGCGCATCAAGGGGGCGCTGGTAGGAGTGGAATCGGTTACCCCGCAAGGGTTGAAAGACGTTTACAAGGACTTCAACCTGGCAGGCGAGAAACTAACCGACCAACTGCGGACCTTCCGCCAGCATGGCGTGCATGTGCTTGGGTCGTTTATTTTTGGTTTGCCCAGCGACCGTCCCGAAACTTTCGCGGCTACGGCTGCCGCCGCCATCAGCGCGGAATGCACTTTCGCGCAATTCGTAATATTGAGCCCCTATCCGGGAACCGTGGATTTCATTCGTTGGGAAAAGACGCTGGGCGACAACCCGCCAACCATTGCGGGAATTCCGCTGACCCGGCGCTGGCTCATTCCGCAGGCGCTTCGTCCCAAACTGTATTGGGATCATCCCGTGATGTCGGGCGAAGAGATCCGCTCCCGCACCCAGGGTGTCTGGGACAGTTTCTACGGCTGGGGCCCGATTTGGAGGCGTTCCAAATTTATCAAGTCGAGCCGTGGGCGGTTGGCATTTGTGCTCATTTCCAGAATTTATCGCATGATGTATGCGGACACCGGCATCGCCACTGACAGCGCGCGGGTTACCTGGTCAGGACGATGGACGCGTTGGATGGCGAAGCCGTGCCGGCATCTCTTCGCCGGCCGGCCCATGCCGGATCTTGAAATACCTGGATCGCAGCCGCGTGAAGGGTCACCGTCGCTGGTTCCATTGTCATCCTAAACACCTTTCCGCATTGGTCTGTTTCCTCACAACCACTTTGGTCGTGTTCGGTACTAACGTCTTTATTCAATCCAAGCGACGCGAGGGATACTGGGATTTCTGCGTTGCCGCAGAAACCCAGATCCTCGACGCTTCGCTGCTCGGAATGACAGGTTGGTGGAGTTAGACGGAAGCTAACTCGGGTGTAGCTGTTGATGGGTTGGCTTCTTCCTTGCGGGCAAGTTCGTCCAGCTTGACGCGATATACGTGACGCGCCAGGCCCAACTTCTTGAGCGTCCAGATGCCGTACCAATTCATATCAATTTCATACCAGCGCAAACCGTGCCGCGCAGAAACCGGATGCGCGTGGTGGTTATTGTGCCAGCCCTCGCCAAAAGTCAGGATCGCAACCCACCAACTGTTGGTAGAAAGATCCTTGGTGACAAAACGGCGTGAGCCCCAGCTATGCGTCGCCGAGTTCACCAGCCAGGTCGTGTGCAGGCCGACGACCGTGCGCATGAAAACTCCCCAAAGCAGAAACGGCAACCCGCCGATGGCCAGCAAAATTAGCCCTAATACGATCATCGGGACATAGTGATATTTGGTGATCCAGACGTGGAACCTATCTTTCGCGAGATCGGGGACATAACGCGCCAGCGTAGTCGTGTCGTGATGCATCGACTTTCCCGTGAGAATCCACCCCATGTGAGCCCACCATTTGCCATCGATGGGCGAATGCGGATCGCCTTCGTGATCGGAAAACTGATGATGAATGCGATGCGTCGCGACCCAGAAAATCGGTCCACCTTCGAGCGCCAGAGTTGCGCAGGTGGTAAGGAAATATTCAACCCACTTCGGAGTTTTGTAGCCGCGATGCGTAAGCAGCCGGTGGTATCCCATACCGATGCCCAAGCTTCCCGAAACCCACCACAAAAACATTGACACGAAAAGCGCCTTCCAGGTGAAAAAGAAGAGTGCGGCGACGGCCCCGATGTGAAAGAGGCACATAAAGGTTGCTGTTACCCAGTTGATTTCGTTGTCAGCGGCTGGTTCGCGATGCAGTGCCTCAAGTTCCATGTGCGGGGTCCCTGTATTCGATGTGGGTGCTATGAATCTAGGCTAGCAGGGGCCAGCGGCGCGGAGTGTAATAGTTCTGTAATAAGCAGCGGAGATGAGATTACGGAGGTACCCGCCCGGGTACCCAGCTTCAGATTATTTCGCCAATCTACCGTCTTTACTTGGGGCTCAGGCAGACGCACCTTTTACTTCTACGCCCGCCCATTTTTCGAGCAGCGTGAGGGTCGCGGCGTAATCGAGGTCGCCGTGTCCATCTTCGTCAGCGACGTCGTAGATTTCTTCTACCGTCTCCAGGCCAGGCAGTCTGACGCGAAGCTCTTTGGCCGCTTCCAACGCGAGACGAAGGTCTTTGTGCATCAGGCGCAGCGGGAAGTTTGGCGAAAAGTCGCGCTTCAGCACAAACGGCGCCTTGTATTCGACCACGCCAGAGTTGACCATGGAAGCCTGAATCAACGGCACCAACGCTTCGACATCGACTCCAAGTTTCGTGGCTAAAGTAAGCGCTTCGGCGAAGCCTTCGTAGATCAGCGCGATCTGCAGGTTCATCACCAGCTTGGTGGCTTGTCCCTTGCCGGTTTCTCCCATCTGGAAAATTTTCTTGCCCATAACCGCAAACAGCGGCTTGAGTCTTTCAATCGCCGATTCCTCTCCCCCGACCATGAAAATCAGGGTGCCGTTGGCTGCTCCAGTCTTCGATCCGGTCATGGGCGCATCGACGTATTGCACGCCCTTCGCCCGCACTCGTTCGGCAAACTGGCGTGTCGCGGAAGGCGAGATGGTGCTCGAATCCGCAATAATCATGCCCTCGGTCAGCGACTCCTGCGCACCTTGCTCGCCGAATAAAACGTTCTCCACAGCTTTTGTGTCGGACACGCACATCCAAATCACGTCAACGCCGCGTGCCGCCTCCGCCGGAGACGCACGCAGTCCGCGCTCCTTCTACTTCTTCTTTACCCGGAGTGCGATTCCACACTGTGACTTCGTGACCGGCCTTGGCCAGATTGGTTGCCATCGACCGTCCCATGATTCCCAAACCTAAAAAAGCGACCCGCATGTTAGCTCCTGTAACTTCTGGTAGCGCCGGCGTCTCGCCGGCTGTCGTGGGGGCGTCCCGCCCGCACCGTGCGAGGGCAAGATGCCCTCGCGACAGCCGCCGAGACGGCGGCGCTACAAAAGTCTAAACAAGGATTAGAACTGACCGTCCGCATAACGGTCAAGCAATTGACAAGAAAATGTCTTAGAATGAAGCCGGTTCTGCCTCGGCCAAATCGCCGAAGGCCAGAAATGATTTCTTCTCGCTCTTTGCGCATCTAACTAAACGTTCTGGATCGGACCAGCGCTTCCCCCAAGGAGCAGATGTTAAAGCCGACGCTAACCAATCCGGTGCTTCGCAAACGGGCGCGTGCCTTCGGCACCCTGGTGCGGCATTCCGCTGTCACCCCGCGAACCGGCCAGGCTTATAAACCTAAATTGATCACTAATGGGGAATTGGGCCTGACTTTCATTGGCCACTCCAGCTTCTTCGTCCAAATCGGTGGGCAAAACGTAGTCATCGATCCCAATTTTGCGCGCTGGCTGTTTGTGCTGAAGCGGCTGCGCAAACCAGGAGTAAGAATCCGCGATCTTCCTCCTACCGATTTAGTTCTGGTCACGCACGCTCACTTTGACCATCTTGCACCGGCCGTCGTTGCGCGCCATCGTTCAGCATGCGCGGGTGCGCCGTGCCCCGCCGCCCATAATCGTGGTGCCGCATCACGTTATGGATCTGGTTTCCGATTTCGGTTTCGCCGACGTGGTCGAACTTGACTGGTGGAACAGTTATCGCCATCTCCAGCTCACCGTCACCCATGTGCCTTCGCGCCATTGGGGCGCCCGTATCATCAAAGATTCTCACCGCGGCTACGGAGGCTACGTCTTGCGCGACGGCAAGCACTCTCTCTATCACGCGGGCGACACTGCGTATTTTTCCGGCTTCCGCGAGATTGGGCGGCGTCTCGCGCCTGAACTCGCGCTGCTACCGATCGGAGCCTACAATCCGCCGTCTTTTCGCAACGTCCACGCCAATCCCGCTGACGCCACTCGCGCCTTTCTTGATTTAAATGCGCGCTGGATGGTCCCCATGCACTACGGAACGTTCAAGCTCTCCCACGAACCCATGGATGAGCCGTTGCAGTTGCTTGAGCAAGAAGCGAAGGCCGCCGGCATTGAGGACCGCGTGCTGGTACTGGAAGAAGGCGTGACCCGGTTTTTCTGAGTCAGCTCCTTTCCGATTTGCGAGCATTCCCGTTTCGATTTGTGCCCTGTTACTTAAGTACAGGTGCCGGAGACACGTTTACCCCCTGCCCACTCTCCCGTAAGTTAAGACTTCCACCCGCGCACTCTCCCCGTGGGTAGGGTTCCTCATTTGGAGCGTGTGGATGTCTACGCCTGACAAACTTGAATTCGGTCTACTGCCAGAGCGTCCGATGGACTGGCGCACCATAGCGACCAGCTACGGCATTGAGGCTTTTCTTGTTTTGCTGCTGGTCGGGGCCGGGTTTTTCTTTCCCGATACCTTACGGCTGAGGCAGAGATATACAGTGACGGAATTAGTTCCGAGACCCGATTTGAAGCCGGAATCGCTCAAGCCAAGGGCGAAGGCGCATCATCCCGTGGCCCTGCCCAAGCTGCCGCCGGTGACTGTCCACACCGCGAAATTATTTGTGCCGAAAGAGCTCCGCATACATAAAAAGAAGAAGGAAGAGGAAGAAAAGGCTCCCAAGCTGGAGGCGAAATTCAAGCCGCTGGAGTTAGCGCCGCCTCCCAGCGCGATGCCGGCGAGGATTGTCTATACCGGCGCGTTTGGCAGCTCAGCTCCGGCAACGGTTGTGGCTCCGATACAGAAAGTGCAGACCGGCGGATTCGGCGATCCCAACGGTTTGAAAGGCCAAGGCAAAGACAACGCCCATCTTGCCAGCGCGAAATTAGGCTCGTTTGATTTGCCCGAAGGCCAGGGCTACGGCAACGGCGCGGGCGGAGCGAAAGGCATCAAGGGCACAGTCGCCAGCGCAGGTTTCGGAAATGGAATCGCCCAGGCCGACAATCGAAATCACACCGCGTCCGTGCAGACGGCGGGTTTCGGGTCGCAAGAACTGGCTCACAACGGACCGAAAATCGCTCAGGCGGACAGCGGTCCCGCCACTACGCAGGTAGAAATTATTTCCAAACCTAACCCGGTTTACACGCAGGAAGCCCGGCAGCTCAAGCTGGAAGGAGAAGTTCTGCTGGAAGTGCTTTTTAGCGCGAACGGGCAGGTGCATGTGAATCGCGTAGTGCGCGGCCTGGGTCACGGGCTGGACGAAGCAGCCATCACGGCCGCCAGTCAGATGCGATTCAAGCCGGCGCAGCGAGTGGGTACGCCGGTCGATTCGACCGCGATCGTACATGTGGTTTTCCAGTTAGCGTATTGAGATTTGCAGAATTTGATTCGAATAGTTTCAGAGAGGATCTAGAGTCATGCGTACTTGGAAATGGATGTTCACTGCTCCCCTGTTGATCTCGCTCAGCGCCATGGCGCAGCAGACAACGGATCATACCGCCGTCATCGGACCCGATGCAGAATGCTGCCGCCTCGCAACCCGCGACCACGCCAGCGCCGACGGCTCAACCAGATGCTTCGCAGCCCGCCAGCAAGCCGACGACGCAATCCGCGCCCGCGACCACACCAAGTACGGCAATGGCTCCGCCCACGACGATGGATGAGGTAGTCGATCGCGCCATCTTTCGCGAGCATGCGTTGATGGAGATGCTGAAAACGCGCACGCCACTGGTCGAGACCTATCTTCAGAATCTGAAGCCCGATCCGAAACTCGGTCCGGTGCCCAGTGAAGACCACTACTTCCTCGGCCGATTGGATCTCGGACAGAGCGTCGACCGTCGCGACTATCTTTCCAAGGACGAGAGCTTCGAGAAAAACCTGTTAGGCGGCGTCAGCAAGATGTTCAAGTTTGAATACAAGCCTATGGGCTTTTCCTGGATGATTTTCGCCGATCGCGACGACTTCGATCGCGGCCATTACGGATTCAAGTACGTGCGCCGCGAATTTCTCGGCGACGTTCGCTGCCTCGTCTTCGATATCACTCCGAAGAAAGATGCCGGCAAAGGCCGCTTCCTCGGACGCATCTGGGTGGAAGATCAGGAATACAACATCGTCCGCCTGAACGGTACGTACGCACCGCGGCCGAGAAACGCGATGTACTTCCACATGGACAGCTGGCGGCTGAACCTCATCCCCGGCTACTGGGTTCCGTCCTATATTTACAGCGAAGAAGGCGACTTCAGCTACGGCGCCAAGGACAAAATGGCATTCAAGGCTCAGAGCCGCATCTGGGGCTATGACCTGAAGAAGGGCGCGAAGGAAGACGAACTCACTACATTGAGGGTCGACTCGGTGAAAGACGAAACGCCGGCGACGACCGATGCGTCTCCGCTGGAAGCGCAGCGTCAATGGCAACAGCAAGCGGAAGACAACGTTATCGAACGTCTGCAGGAGTCTGGCTTAGTGGCTCCAGATGGCGAAGTCGACAAGGTCCTGCAGACCGTGGTTAACAATTTGATCGTCACCAACAACATCGAATTGCCGCGTCCAGTGCGGACTCGCGTGATGATCACTTCTCCGCTGGAAACCTTCAGCGTGGGCAACACCATCGTGGTCAGCCGTGGCTTGATCGATGTACTTCCCGATGAAGCCAGCCTGGCAATGGTGCTCTCGCACGAACTGGCGCACATTGTTCTCGGGCACAACCTGGGCAGCAAGTTCGCCTTCAACGATCGCATGCTGTTCTCCGACGAATCGACTTACCACAACTTCGGATTCCGCCACAATCCGGACGAAGAAACCGCAGCCGATGCCAAGGCAATGGACCTGCTGAAGAATTCGCCTTACGCGCAAAAGCTGGACGTTCCTTCACTGTTCCTGAAAGAACTGACGGCACGGGCTCCTGAACTCTCGGCTCTGCTGACCGCTCATCTGGGCAACAGCTTTACCACCGATAAAGGACAACTTGTCAGGCTGACGGCGCTCGCAGGCCAAGGCCCAGCCCTCGATCCGAACAAGCTGGATCAGATCGCGGCGCTGCCCATGGGCGGACGCGTGAAACTGAATGCTTGGACCGACCGAGTGGAACTCACCAAGTCCGCGCCGGTGGCAATCATTTCGGCGCGCGACAAAATGCCGTTCGAGGTAACGCCATTCTTCCCCAGACTGAGCCGCCTAACCGGCGACGCCAATGTAGGGAATGCCACCTCAGCGTCAAACACCACGCCGAGCAACTAGA
The DNA here is from genome assembly GCA_963716405.1 of uncultured Acidobacteriota bacterium. Classification (GTDB taxonomy): domain Bacteria; phylum Acidobacteriota; class Terriglobia; order Terriglobales; family Acidobacteriaceae; genus JABDBE01. Next base: position 320,308 of record CAVQTI010000006.1, read on the forward strand.
TAATCTGTGAGAGGACGGGCGTCCGCGCCCGTCTTTTCCTAACAAACTCTGAACAAGTTGATGGAAGCGCAGGCCGGGACCGGAAGCAATTCCGGGTTTCCGGCCTTCGTCTTTAACGGCGAATGTCGCTGCGATTTCCGCAACCCAATCAGAACCAGGTGCTGGCCTTGTAGGCGCGATACTCATCGCCGAAGGCCTCGCTGAGCACTCGCTCTTCGCGCCTGATGCGGAAGTACTGAGTCGAGGTTCATGAGCACGAAGATCGCAGTCCCGATGTACCAGCCCAAGGCCAGGAACTCTCCGAAAAACGCGAGTCCTCCGAAGATATAGATCGGATTTCGGATTTTGGAGTAAAGCCCATGCGTTACCAACTTCTTGGCCTCGGCCCGTACTGCGAATGAATCGCCAAGCTGATGGCGGGCGAGCATCCACAGGAAAAAATTCGGTACCGAGATGACAGCGCCAATCCAGTGGTGCAGATCGTTGTGCCAGTGCGTACACGCGACAGCCGCAAGGGTGAGATAGGCGCCGACGTCGAGGAATCGCAGCCACTTCATTTCGCGTGACATATTCGCGAGCGCTTCGATGCAGAAGGGATTGTACTCTGGCTCGCAGAATACATCGCAATATTGAGGCACACGCCGGTAGCAACCGCAACCACAGCCCCGGACGGGCGGCACAATTTAGCCCGGGCGTAGCCAAAAGAAGATGAGGCCCGCAGGGAAGGCGACGCCTAACGTCCCTCACATTTCATTTCGCTGGAATTATTGCGGTGGGGCATTTACTCGTCAGAGCCAGCACAGAGCTCAGGGTTGATTCCGTGTGCTAGGAGCACCGTCGAATCATCGTCTTCGAAAAGGCCAAGCATCTCGTCAAGCAATTGCTGCGTGGAGTTGGAGCGATTCGAGTTCCGTCGATTGATTTAAATCCCCCAGACACTGTGCTTGATCGGAAGTCATAGCTTGTTCGAGTTCTTCGAAAGCGTTCACTACGGATTCCACTCGCGCAAACTTCATTTGCTACTGCTCGATTATGGAATCAAGAGCTTACTTTCGATAGATTACCAACGGTCGTGATCTTCTTCGTGGAATGTTCTCTGCGGAATACTGCAGTTCAGGACAAGAAGTTCCGGAGGACTGTCTACTCCTGCGCTTTGCCCTTCCCTGGCAAGCCAGCCGGGTTTTCGTGGGTACGTTCGCGGAAGCTGGCTTTCATTCCTGAGGCCATCGAGACGCTCGACTCGCCGAACTTGTCGCGCAGTCGATCAGCGGCTGACAGAGCTCGCTGCCAGCGTTGACGGCGACCGCCTTCCAGCAGATTTTCCTGCTGCGATTCGTTTTCAAACGACGACGCATGCACTCCCAGCAAGCGAACTTGCGTTCCTTTACGCCAGTTCTTGCGAAACAAAGCACGCACCTCTTCGAAAATTTCGGTGTCGAGTTGTGTGGGAGCGGACAAGCTATGAGCGCGGGTGATGGTGGTGAAATCTTTGTAACGGAGTTTGAGCTGGATGGTGCGCGCGTGCAATTGATGTTCGCGCAGCCGGCGGCCCACCATCTCGGAAAGCCGCATCAACGTGGATTCGATCTGCTCGGGATTGGCGGTGTCTTCGTTGTAAGTGTGTTCGTGGCTGATCGACTTGGGATCGCTATCGGCTCCGACCTCGCTGTCAAACCATCCACCAGCATCTTCGCCGCGCGCTTTGCCGGCCAGCGCCAGACCCCACTTGCCAAAATGTTCTTCGAGAAATCCATCGTCGAAGCTGTGCCAGATCTCCGACCTGTCCGAATGCCCAACGCCTGCAGATTTTGCTCCAGTGACTTTGCCCACTCCCGGGATATCGCGCACATCGAGCGGAGCAAGAAACTTCGCTTCCTGCCCGGGAATGACCCACAGAATCCCGTGCGGTTTGGCCTTAGCCGATGAAACTTTCGCAATCAGACGCGAGCTGCCGATTCCTATCGAACAATTCAGCTGCGTGTCTGACTTTATCCGTTTATGTAGAGTATGTGCGGCGCCTAAAGGCGGACCGTGGAGGCGCGAAGTCCCAGTCATGTCAAGATAGGCTTCGTCAATCGACGCCATCTCGACCAGCGGCGAAAAGGTCGTCAGCACCCGATAAACTTTCTCGGAGCACTCGCGATAGCGTTCCGGATGGCCATTCACAAAAATAGCGTGCGGGCAGAGCTTAGCCGCGGTTCGCAACGGCATGGCTGAATGTACGCCGAATTTTCGCGCCTCGTAGGATGCTGCTGAAACCACGCCGCGCTCATCGCGCTGGCCGCCGACAACCACAGCTTTGCCCTTCAGCGACGGATCAAACAACTCCTCCACCGAGACGAAGAATGCATCCATGTCGACGTGAAAAATCGTTCTGGCGAACGCGGACATAACCAAACGGGAGAATACTGGAGGAATTGTATCAGCGAAGCAACGGCAGAATCTTCGCTGCGAGGTGCGCCCAGCGCTCGCCGTGTTATTCCGGTTTGCATCCTCCTCGCGGTAGAATCGTGCCATGCGCATCACTAGCCGGCGCAAAGCCACCATCACGTTCCTGGTTCTAGGCGTTGGCCTGGCGGGCGTGGCCGTGGCCGTTGGCTTTGGCTGGATCATCCTCAACTGGCGCGAGGGGATCAAAGTTTTCCTTGGGGTGATTTTCTTCAGCGCCATTACCGCCGGGCTGGTGCTCAACACTATTTTTCTTTTGCGAGAAATTCGCCGCAACGAGCAGCACGATAGTTTCATCAACGCGGTCACGCACGAACTGAAGACGCCCATTGCCTCCATCCGGCTTTATCTGCAAACGCTGCAACATCGCGAAGTGGATGAAACTCAGCGACGCGAGTTTTACCGTCGCATGCTTGACGATACTGATCGGTTGCTGGGCACGGTCGAGCAGGTTTTAAAAGCCGGAGTCGCAGGCCACAGGAAAAGCAGCCGCGAACGCGTATCGGTTGATTTCGAGAATCTGGTTCAGGAATGCGTAGACGTCGCCCGCACCGGTCATCATCTTCAGGCGCAGGCTTTGCGCGTCGAGTCGCCGGGTGACCACGGAATGGTGGTTACCGGCGATCCCGACGAGTTGCGCACGGCGGTCGCTAACCTGCTCGACAACGCTATCAAGTATTCGGGCGAGCAGGTGGATGTTTCCATACGCCTCGAGACTCCCGATGAAAAGCATGTGCGGCTGAGCGTTCAGGACCATGGCGTTGGAATTCCGCCCTCCGAACTTAAGAGTGTTTTCAAACGTTTCTACCGGGTTTCCAATCGTTCGCTGGCGCACATAAAAGGAACCGGCCTGGGTCTTTTCATCGTTCGCGCTATCGCCAAAAAGCATGGAGGCCGCGCCTTTGCGCAGAGCCAGGGCGAAGGGCTTGGCACCACTGTGGTGTTCGAACTGCCGCGTGATATTTCGGTGAAAGGTCAACGGGAAGTTGCCCGGGACAGCGCCGCCGCAGATAAAGCGGTTTTGGAGAAGCGGGCATGAGTCGCGTGCTGATCGTGGAAGATGAGGCTCATCTGGCGCAGGGGCTGCGATTCAACCTCGAGGCCGAAGGACACAAGGTTGAAGTTGCGGGCGACGGCGAGAGCGCGATCGAGTTACTTCTTGGTCACAAGGACAACGGCCACAAAAAAGACAATGGCAAACGCGGAGCCGGTAAACGGGAACCTGGGCCACGCGAGGAATTCGATGCCGTGGTACTCGACGTGATGCTTCCCGGTAAGGACGGTTTCGCGGTTGCAGCGGAGTTGCGAGCCGCGAAAAATTTCGTCCCCGTTCTCATGCTGACTGCACGCGGTCGTCCGGAGGATGTGCTCAAGGGATTTGCCTCGGGCGCGGACGACTATCTTCCAAAACCCTTCGAACTTCCTATCCTGCTGGCCCGGCTGCAAGGGCTACTCCGCCGGCGTGAATGGATGGGAGTGAGCCAAACGCCTGCCGCCGACGCGGTTTCATTCGACGGACGCGTCATTGATTTCGGCAAGCTGGAACTGCGAGTCAAAGGGAACACGATTCAGCTTACTTTGATGGAGACGGAATTGTTGCGTCATCTGATTAGCAACAGCGGCCGCATCGTTTCGCGCAAAGCAATTCTGGAAGAAGTTTGGGGATTGCACGAAGACACCGATACTCGAGCTATCGATAATTTTATCGTCCGATTGCGTCGCTACATCGAAGACGATCCGGCCAAGCCGAAACATCTGCTGACCGTCCGCGGTGTGGGATATCGATTCGTGCCGGAACCCGAAAAGAAATGACGGACGAGGCAGGCGCCTATCCTCTCATGGCCACGTAATCATTAACTTTTATTATTGGCGGTGGGTTGAGGCTCCCGCGGCCAAATCCCGAAGGACCCCTAAAAAGCCGGCAGCGGCGCGCTCATCGGAGAGCGCTTCGAGATCAATGGTAGCCGCAAGGTGCGGGGACTCGGGACGGAAGCGCACACTTAGCAGATTGTGGCCGCGCGAGGTCATCAGCGTGCTGATCACGGGAGGGAGTTCCTGCTTCCACTCCGTGCAGGTCGTCAGCACCACCGGGCCGGGACGGACTACCGTCCAGTCGCGCGATTTTCGCACCACAGTGTTGTCGCTGTGCGTCAGCCAGCGATGACGAAGCACTTCCAGACAGGTTCCGGGGGGGCAGTCCAAGTCTGCTTCAAAGGTCAGAGTCTCTCTCTGCTTGTGCCATGCGCTCAGCATCCATTGAATGGGCAAGGGACGCGGCATCAGCCGGATGGTTACTCGCGCATTTTCAAACCAGTGCGCGGCGAAGCGGAATTGAGCCTGCAATCGGGAGGCGCCAATCCAGCGCGCCTGCGTGACGTGGCCGCGATGCGAGCATGCCAGTTCAACCCGGCGCAAGGCCTTACTGCCTCGGCGCCGGTTGTACGCGGCGAGGCAAAAATACCAAAACGCTACCAGTGCGATAGCACCCACTACGTCGATCAGGAGAAGACGCCCCACAACATCCTCAGATGCGAATGGTACGTCTTCGGGTACTGAACGGGCAACGATTTTACACAATATATTTACGTAGTCGCATAACTCCCGGAGCATCATCAGGAAGCGCGGAATATATGAAGGTCTGCGGCTACAATAAGCTGGTGAATTTTGGTCTGCGAGACTTTCGTGCTGAGGATTTCGACAGCCTGTGGCGGATTGATCAGGAATGTTTTGCGCCAGGGATTGCGTATTCCAGGTTGGAGCTTGCAGCTTACATCCGTTTGCGGGGGGCTTTTACGCTGGTCGCGGAGGCATTAGCGAGCGAACCTGAAAAGAGTGCTAAAAATGCGGTCGTGGAATCACTGCCGAGAATTCTGGGTTTCGTCGTTGCGCAGGCCACGCGTCGCGGGGTTGGCCATATTCTCACCATTGACGTGCCGCCTGCCGGCCGACGATTTGGAATTGGTTCCCGATTGCTGACTACGGCGGAAGATCGTTTGGGTGCCGCAGGCTGCCACAGCGTCGTACTGGAAACCGCTGTGGATAACTCGGCCGCGCTCGCCTTCTACAAGCGCCACGACTACTGCGTGGAGAAGACCATCCCGCGCTACTATTCGAATGGGGTAGACGCGTTCGTGCTGGAGAAGCCATTGCATTCTGGTTCTGCGCGCAGTAGGTTGCGAATATGAAAGTTGCCATTCAAGGCGAAGCCGGTTCGTTCAGCCATGAAGCGGCCAAGCGCATGATCAAAGGATGCAGCATCGTACCGTGCTCCCACTCGGTTGAGGTTTTCGATCGAATTAAACGTGGCTCGGCTGATGCCGCCGTCATTCCGATTGAAAATTCGCTGGCGGGATCGGTGGCGGAACACTTCGATCTTTTACTGACGCGGAATGTATTCATCCAGCAGGAGTATCGCCTGCGAATTGTGCACAATTTGATTGCCGCGCCGGGTGTGAAAATGAGCGACATCCGGCAAGTCTTTTCGCATCCGGTCGCGCTCGATCAGTGCCGCGATTTCTTTCGGCAGCATCGGAAGATACGAGCCACGCCTTTTTACGATACCGCCGGCAGCGTAAAGCATGTGATCGAGAATGGATTACCGGACGCAGCGGGGATCGCCGGCAGTCAGGCGGCCAGCGTATACCGAGGCCGGATACTGGCGGCTGGCATTGAGGACGACAAGCAGAACTTCACCCGCTTTTTCTTGATCCGTAAGCGACGCCGTGTTGTTCCGGGTGCGAATAAAACTTCGATCGCGTTCCGGGTTAGGAACATACCTGGGGCGCTGTTTCGGGCTCTAAGCGTATTTGCGCTGCGCGACATCAGCCTGACCAAAATCGAGTCGCGACCCATCCGAGGAAGGCCCTGGGAATACGCGTTTTTTGCAGATTTGCTTTGCGGCGACGATACAGCGGCTCGCAATGCTTTACGGCATCTGGCGGAAACGGCGAGTCCGGTAAAGGTGTTGGGGGTGTATCGGGCGGCGTAATGGGGTCTCAAGAGCCGCGGCGCAAACGTTGGTGTGTACCTTTGGATTGGTGCAAAGCGTTCAAAGAAGGGGTAGAATCCAGCAGCTCATAAAATTATTTCCGGAGGTTCGGTTGCATCTTCGGAGGCTTTTATCTCATCAAACTTGAGCATACAAGACTCAAGGTGAAATTATGGCACAGGCAACGCGCTCAGAGCGCTCTGCAAAAGAAACTAAAGAAGTTAAGGAAGTTAAAGAAAACACAAGCAATAATGAGCCCGAGGAACGGGCGCTTCCTATATTGCCGGTGCGGGATACGGTTCTGTTTCCCCACGCCGTCCTACCCCTGACTGTGGGTCGGGAAAGCTCCGTTCAGCTCATTAATTCTCTCGGTGAGGACAAAACCATTGTGGTCGTGGCGCAGCGGGAAGCCCGCGTCGACACCCCTCAACCCACCGACCTTTATACCGTTGGAACTCTGGCAGTCGTGCATAAAGTCGTCAAAATGCCTAACCAGAGCCTTTTCGTATTCGCGGAAGGCCTGGAGCGGGTGCGGTTGGTCGAATTTGCCCAGCTTGCCCCGTTTATGCGGGCTAAGGTCGACTCGGTGCCGGAAGCGATTCCGCCCACGAGTTCTGAAGTCGAAGCCCTGCAGCGCAACGTTTTGACGTTGTTTCAGCAGATTGTTGCAGGCTCGCCAACCCTATCCGACGAACTGTCCACCGTCGCCATGAATATTGAAGAGCCGGGGCGGTTGGTGGATTTCATCGCCTCTTCGTTGCCTTCTCTGTCGACAGCCGACAAGCAGGACACGCTGGAGACGACGGACGTTCGCGTTCGTCTGGAAAAGATTAATCAGCATCTGGCCAAAGAACTGGAAGTCCAGCAACTGCGCAACAAGATTCAGTCGGAAGTGCAGGACCGGGTGCAGCAAACCCAGCGCGAATATTATCTGCGCGAGCAGATGAAGGCGATCCAGAAAGAACTGGGTGAGCAGGATGAAGGCGCGCGCGATACCGAAGATCTGCGGCAGAAAATCGAATCGGCGGGCATGCCCGATGATGTAAAGAAAGAGGCGCTGAAAGAATTAGGGCGGCTCTCTCGCATGTCACCGATGGCTGCGGATTATTCGGTTACCCGCAACTACATCGAGTGGCTGGCGGTGCTGCCGTGGGCGAAAGCTTCCGGCGGCGATGTCGACATCATCAAAGCTAAAGAAGTTCTCGACACCGATCACTACGATCTGAAAAAAGTGAAGGATCGTATTCTCGATTATCTTTCCGTGCGTCGTCTGAAAGCCGGGGATGAAAGGGCCGATTCTTTGCTTTGTCGGACCTCCAGGCGTCGGCAAAACTTCGCTGGGAAAATCCATCGCGCGAGCGCTAGGCCGCAAGTTCGTCCGCATCTCGCTGGGCGGCGTTCACGACGAAGCAGAAATTCGCGGTCACCGGCGCACTTACATCGGCGCTTTGCCAGGACAGATTATTCAAGGCATTCGCCGCGCCGAAACCAAAGATCCAGTTTTCATGCTGGACGAAATCGACAAGGTAGGCCGTGATTTCCGCGGAGATCCAAGCTCGGCTCTGCTGGAGGCGCTGGATCCAGAGCAGAACTCCACGTTCCGCGATAACTATCTCGACGTGCCATTCGATCTGTCGAAAGTGCTCTTCATCACCACGGCAAACATGCTTGATCCGATCGCCGAGCCGTTGCGTGATCGCATGGAGATCATCGAACTTCAAGGCTACACCGAAGAAGAGAAGGTCCACATTGCGTTTCAATATCTGATTCCGCGGCAGATTGAAGAAAACGGAATCACGCCGGAGCAAATCGAGTTTCCCGAACAAGCTGTCGGCGACATCATTCGCCACTACACTCGCGAAGCCGGGGTGCGCAACCTGGAGCGGATGATCGGTACGATCTGCCGTAAACAGGCGCGCCGATTGGCTGAAGGCAAGAGCGAAAAACTGGTCGTCACTCCGAAAATCGTTCATGAATTTCTGGGTGGCATCAAGGTTCGCAGCGAGGGCGAAATCGCCGAGCGTACCAAGCGCGCTGGCGTGGTTGTCGGACTTGCCTGGACTCCATCTGGCGGCGACATTCTTTTCGTCGAAGCCAGCACTATGAAAGGCAAAGGCAACCTCAGCATCACCGGCCAGATTCAGGACGTGATGCGGGAATCGATGCAAGCCGGCCTGAGCTGGGTGCGTTCCAATGCGTCGCTACTCGGCATTCAGGAAGACTTCTTCGAGAAGCACGATATTCACATCCACGTTCCGGCGGGCGCGATCCCGAAAGATGGGCCGTCGGCGGGTGTGACCATCGTGACCGCACTGGTTTCGTTGCTGACGAATCGTCCGGTGCGGCCGTTGCTGGCAATGACTGGAGAAATCACGCTGAGCGGTAATGTGCTTCCGATTGGCGGCGTGAAGGAAAAGGTTCTTGCTGCCAAGCGAGCAGGAGTGCAGAACATCATCCTGCCTGCGGAAAACAAGACCAACGTCGAAGAGGATCTCACGCCGGAGCAATTGGAAAATGTCGAGATTCACTACGTGAAGCTCATCAGTGAGGTGCTGGAACTGGCACTGCCTTCAACCCCGCGGGAAGAGAAGCAGGATGCAGAAGAACGGGAGAAAGTGCTGAGCGAACAGCCGGTGGGCTAAGAAGCTGAGAAAAGACGGGTTGTCAGATAAGGTGCCAGTCCCGAAATGGGGACTGGCATATTTTTGTTTGAGATAAAGTAACTGCTGTACAGCACCTATGGTATGGAACTTATTGGTCCAGGAAGTGTTAATACATAGCGTAAAGCGGCACTCTTAGCGGCCGCAAACGAGGAACATAACCGATGAAGATGCAGAAAAGCTTAGCAGTTGGAATTGTCCTGGCGGGGATGTTGCTGATGTTACCGGCACCGCCCATAATTTTGGCCCAGGGACCACCGCTTCCGCAGGACCAGGGACAGCCGCAGCAGGGCCCGGGACAAGATCCTCCGGGCAGAGTAGCCCGCCTGAGTTTTTCTAATGGATCCGTTTCTTTTCAGCCGGGTGGCGAGGGTGATTGGGTACAGGCAGTTCCTAACCGTCCGCTGACTACCGGCGACAATCTGTGGGCTGATAAGGATTCACGGGCCGAGTTGCAGACTGGCTCGACTGCGATTCGCATGGACTCCGAGACCAGCATTACGTTCCTTGATCTCGATGATCGCACTACCCAAATAAAACTGTCGCAAGGCTCGGTCATCGTGCGCGTGCGTCACCTTGACGATGAGGATCAGTTCGAAATTGATACGCCGAATCTGGCATTCCAGATCCAGCGTACCGGCGAATACCGGATCGACGTGAGCGCTGACGGCAACGAAACCGATACCACAGTCTGGCAAGGTCGCGCAGAGGCGACCGGCGGCGGCGCGTCTTACCTGGTGGTCGCTGGCCAGCGTGCGAGCTTTACTGGCACCGACCAACTGGATCACGAAATTGCCCAGATACCAAACCGAGATGACTTCGATAGTTTTTCCTCGCAGCGCGATCAACGCGAAGAGCACGCCGAGTCTTCGAACTACATCTCTCCCGAAATCACTGGCGCATCCGATCTCGACGAGTACGGGCACTGGCGCTACGTTGCGGACTACGGTCCAGTGTGGACCCCGGCCGCAGTCGCGCCCGGATGGGCTCCGTATCGGTTCGGCCATTGGGTGTGGGTTGCGCCCTGGGGCTGGACTTGGGTAGAAGATGAACCTTGGGGTTTCGCCCCCTTCCACTATGGACGCTGGGCCTTTGTTGAGAGTTCATGGTGCTGGGTACCGGGTCCGGTGGTTGTGCGCCCGGTGTACGCGCCGGCTCTGGTTGCCTTCGTGGGCGGCGGTGGCTTCGGAGTTGGTGTTGGCGTAGGTGTGGCTTGGTTCCCGCTGGCACCGCGTGAAGTTTACGTGCCTTGGTATCGGACAAGCCCCGGCTACGTTAACAACGTGAACGTCACCAACACGCGAGTTTCAGTCACTCAGGTGACCAATGTCTACAACACGACGATTATCAACAACAATACGACCAACGTGACGCGAATCAACTATGCCAATCAACGCGTCACCAATGCTGTGACGGCGGTAAATCATGAAACCTTTGTTAACGCCCGCCCGGTTGCGGCGAGCATGGTCAAGGTAGATCAAAGACAGATCGAGAATGCTCCCGTCACTCACACGGTTGCGGCACAGCCGGCGCGTGCAAGCGTTATGGGAGCAGGTCGACCCGCCGCCGTGAAACCGTCGGCTACAGTGATGAACCGGCAAGTTGTGGCAGTCAGACAGCCGCCCGCTCCGCCCGCTTCCTTCGAACAGCGGCAGGCCGCTGCGCCCAACGTTCGCAAAGAGACACCCGGAGCTCCGCAACCCACGACTCGAGCGGCAACTGAGCCCGCTCGGCCTGCGCAACCGGCATCGCGAGCGCCGCAGCCAATACCGAATCAATCTCACCCGCAAGCGCCACCGCCAGCTAACGAGCACGCCGCAGCGCCTGCCAATGTTCCGCGTCCCGGGGCAACGCCGCCACCAGCGAATGAGCGCGCAACCGGGCCGGCGAATACTCCCCGTCCGGGAACAACGCCGGCGCCGCCGCCGCCAGCGCGTCCATCCCAGCCGGCATCACCCATGGCTCGTTCGGTGCCACACCCGCCCCCGACCGAAAATGGGCACCCGCTGGTAAGACCCGCTCCGCCGGTGCAGGAGAATCCCCAGCATCAACAGAACGAGCAGGCGAAATTCAATAACTGGCAGCAACAGCGCCAGTCTCCTGCTCCTCGGCCCCCAGCCGCAAGGCCTGCGCCGCCCGCGCATTCTCAGCCTCCTGAGAAGAGAGAGGAAGAGAAACCGCATAAATAGCGAGGTCTGATTCGCTGCCGTAAGCAGCCTGCCAGTTCTCGAAAGGGAACTGGCATTTTTTTGACTCAGAAAAGCATGCGCTAGAGGCCGCCGCGTTACACTACTTGCCAAGCGCTTGCTGGTCGCGGCGTTGATTCTTATGCAAATTCGGGTTCTATTTTTCGGGATATTGAAGGATCTGACGGGGCGCGCCAGTGATCTCCTCAAGCTGCCAGAAAATGCTACTTTGGCCGATGTGATGGTGCATTACCAGGACATCAATCCTCGGTTAAATGAATTTGCCGCTTCGATTGCGATTTCCATCAATCAGGAATTTGCCGCAGCGGATTCTCCGCTCAAAGAAGGAGACGAGATCGCATTCTTACCGCCGGTCAGTGGTGGAGTATCGGCTTCCGGAAGTGGTAGCGAGCGAGGATCGTCTTCTATTGTCCGCGAGAAAATCGATACGCAAGCAGTGCTCGCCAAGCTCAAGCAGTCCACGGACGGCGCTGCGGTTATCTTTGAAGGCGTAGTTCGTGACAACACGCGCGGCCGCCGCACGCTCTACCTGGATTACGAAGCTTACGAAGAAATGGCGTTGAAGCAAATGGACGCGCTGATCGAGCAAGCGCTCCAGCAGTTTCCCATTCGCGCCGTCTCGATGGTTCACCGGTTAGGACGACTGGAAATCGGCGAGACCAGCGTCTTGATCGCCGTGGCTTCCGCCCATCGGGGGGCTGCGTTCGATGCGTGTCGCTGGCTCATCGATACCCTCAAGCGCACCGTGCCTATCTGGAAGAAAGAGCACTTTGAAGATGGCGCGGTATGGGCCGATGGCGAGCCATTCCCCGCTGGCATCCCCAAGGCCGAAGGCAGCCATTCCGAAAGGCCTGCATCTAAGTGAGAAGATTATCTTTTCGCGATTTCTGCGAAACTCCTTTGCGAGATTTGTGGTTGAAGGCCATTTTTCACAAAAAGCATATTCGCAACATTCGCGAGCGCGCCAAAATCGCTAGAACCGATTCAAGGGTTCGAACGCGGCGCCTATTGATTTTGCTGGCTGTCGCAGTTGCGAGCTCGCAGGCGCAGGTCCCCAAGCCCCCTTGGGCTACGGGCGGTTCAACCACGGCGAAGCCTGGTCCAACTGATTCAAAGAATAATGCTGGTCCAGATAATGCGGGCGCATCAGGCCAGACTCCCGAAACAACGCTGAAGGTTGACGTCAAGCTGGTGAACGTGTTCGTTACGGTTACTGATGAACACGGTGCACCGGTCGCAGGTTTGAAAAAGGAAAACTTCACACTCTTAGAGGACGGAAAACCGCAGACGATCTCCATGTTCGACAAAGAATCTGCCTTGCCGCTTTCCATTGTGCTCGATGTCGACACCAGCTTGAGCACGCGTAAGGATCTGCCGCTGGAACTGTCCTCGGCCCGCCGCTTCGCCCACGCCATACTCCGGCCGGTCGATGCGCTCTCGCTCTATGGTTTCAGCGAAGTGGTTAGCGAGGTGGTGCCATTCACTTCCGATCTCAAAACCATCGACCGCGGCGTTGACCGGGTTCGCCTGGGATCGGCCACTGCTCTTTACGACGCTCTTTATCTCGGAGCGCAGGCGCTCGCGCCGCGAAAGGGAAGAAAGGTTCTTGTCGTGATCACCGACGGCGGCGACACGGTGAGCCGCATGGATTACAAACAGGCGGTGCGTTCCGCGCAGGAAGCTGAAGCCATCGTCTACAGCATCATTGTGGTTCCGATTGAGGCAAGCGCAGGCCGTGATATCGGCGGGGAGCACGCCTTGATCCAGATATCCGAAGACACCGGCGGCAAGTATTTCTATGCCACCTCGGTGCCTCAACTGGACGATGCTTTCCGGAAAATCAGCGACGAACTGCGTACTCAATACCTGTTAGCCTACTATCCTTCGCAGCGATTGTCGGATTCGAGCTTCCGCCGCATTGAAGTGAAAGTTGACGGCGAGCCCGCAGGTTCGAAGTTCACAGTGCGACATCGCACCGGATATTACACTTCCAAATCCAAGCTCTAATGGCGTGCTTCCGGATTTCATTTTCCGTAACAATCTACGGAATATAGAATCCGGCGCTGGTTGCCAGCACCCTCCCAGTCTACATAACACCTCAATAACCTATTGACAGACTTACAGATGACATGACAAAGTGTCTCGGTCAATTTCTTGGTCTGTCAATTGCATCATTACGCAGATGCGTCTGCCGGGTCTTCGTGTGAGGGGGATTTAAATTGAGTTTCTGCCTGGGTTTTCTGTGCACCAATGCCAGGCCAATCAAGCAGTAATTAATTTCCCGCCCACCGGATTCCGAAATGCTTTCGCTTACGTAAAAACAGGTTCTGCACCGACTCAGAAAGGAAGGTGGACGATGTCCCCGAATTTCAACCTCCGTGTCCGTCCCGCCACAATCTCTGTAATGTTTGCTCTGGCGATTACTTTTCTGCTGTCTTCAACTTTTGTATTGGCACAAACGACTGTCGGTAACGGTAGCATCCAGGGCGTGGTGACGGATCCTTCCGGTGCCGTGGTTAGCGGAGCCCAGGTCACCATCACCGAAAAGTCTAAAGGGACCGCCACTCACGTGACCACGGATTCCCGGGGCGCGTATTCCTCCGGCGCTTTGATCCCCGGCACCTACGTCGTGAGAGTCGAGGCTGGCGGATTCAAGACCACCGAGGTTCCGGTCAACGTGCAAGTTGGCAATACCGCGAACGGTAATGCCAGATTAGAGCTTGGCCAGGCGAATCAAGTCGTCGAGGTCGAGGCCAACACTGTTGCCGTGAACACCGAGCAGGCGACCGTACAAGGCGTCATCACAGAAAATCAGATTGCCAACCTGCCGGTGAATGGCCGCAACTTCCTTGATCTCGCCCAGCTAGAGCCGGGCGTGCAGATTCAGGACGGCCAAAATTTTGACCCCACCAAAGCGGGCTACTCTTCCATCTCCTTCGGCGGCCGTTTCGGACGAACCGCACGCATCGAGGTTGATGGCGTGGACGTCTCCGATGAAACTGTAGGTACGACTACCACCGACATCCCGTCGAGCGCCATTCAGGAATTTCAGATCAGCCAGTCTAGTCTGGACATGTCCACAGAGTTGACTTCTTCCGGTGCCGTGAACGTGACCACGAAATCCGGAAGCAATGCCTTCCACGGCGATGCCTTCGGCGCATTCCGCGACAGCGCATTTGCGGCGGCTCTGCCTACGCCTCCGGGATTCAGCGCGCCCTTCCAGCGCAGCCAGTACGGCGGCGATTTCGGCGGTGCGATCATCAAGAATAAGCTGTTCTTCTTCCTCGACGGCGAGCGAACCATTCAGCACACCTCTGTGCCTGTGCCAATATCGGCTCCTTTCTCGTCGTTCTCAGGCACCTTTTCCGATGCGTTCCATGAAGGGAACGCTCTGGGCCGTTTGGACTACCAGGTCACCAAGAACGTGCGCGCCTTCTTTCGCTTCTCGGATTTCCAAAACCTCCTGGGCGCCACTTTCGGCTATGGGTACTCTCTGTACGACAACAAAGACGTTACCCGCAACTTTGTGGGCGGCGTGGATTTCAACACTGGCAGCTTCAGCCATGCCATACGCTTCTCATATCTGAAATTCCAGAATCAAATCATTGACGCGACGACAGGCAGCACGCTGCCGTTTGCCAATATCGGCGCAGAAATCTTCATGGGTGGCACTGGCTTGGTGGCTGGCCCCAATCTTTTGGCCCCACAGAGCACTCCGCAAAGCAACCATCAAATCAAGTACGATGGCAGCAAAATCATTGGTTCGCACGTGATCCGCTACGGGGTCGGGTACAACCACATTCAAGGCGGCGGGTTCGCCTCGTTCTTCAAGAACGGACCGCAGGTCGCATCGGCGGTTTCGACCAGCCCGAACGGTGGCGAGGTTGCGGCAGCTGCCAATGGTCCTTTCCCGGGTGGTTCCTCCAACCCGTTAAATTACCCCGCTGATTCTGTTACGGTGGCCAATGGTTTGGGCTTTTCTACTACCAAGGCGGCCCTCGGCTTCCCGGCTGGTGGGCTAGGGCCCGATAACCGGATTTTGTTTTACGTTGGGGACAACTGGAAGATCAAGCCGAACTTCACACTCACTTATGGCATCCGCTGGATGCGCGACACTGGCCGCACCGACAGCCAGTATCCACCCATATCCGGGTTGAACGACCTGATTCCGGGGCTAGGCAATCAAGTCAACCAACCGAACCAGAACTGGGCTCCACAGTTGGGTTTTGCCTGGGATCCGTCGAAGAGTGGCAAAACCTCGATTCGCGGCGGCATCGGCTTGTTCTACGAGAATGCCATCTGGAACAACGTATTGTTTGATGGCCCGCCTCGTGAGCCCACGGGAGCATTCCTGCAATTCTTCTCGCCCTGCTCCGGTGCGGGTGCGCCGGTAACTTTGCAGACGGCGAATGGTCCAATAAACACTCCGGGAAGTGCACTCGCGGTCGGAGTATGCGGCCCCGCGGGTGCTACGAGCTTTCCTCTGATCGGCAATGCGTTGCCGTCGATCCTCGCATTGCAGCAGGCCTACGTGGCAGGATCACCTTTGAACCTGCAGGCGAGTAATCCAGCCTACGCGGGACAATACCTCACCGGTTGCGGGTCAACTCCTGCCACCGCAACCAATTGCTTCTTCGGGCCGGGCGCCTCCATGTTTAACCCCGACTACAAATCACCGCGTTCGGTGCAAATGAACATCGGCATCCAGCACGAAATCCGTAGGGGCATGGTGTTTAGCGCTGATTTTGTTCGCAACGTCCAGACCCATTATCTGTTGGGGGTGGACCTGAATCACGCTGGTGACACGCGCTACTTTAATTTGGCCGGAGCACAAGCGGCGATCGCAAAGACACTGAGCGATTGCAAGGCTGGCTCGATAAATGCGGCTATCAATGATTGCTCGGCGGTGAACGGGTTCACCTCGACCGGTGCACCAATTGGGGCGAGTATGAGCAACTTCGCCTCCGATGGCCTAGGTTCCTCCGTCGACCAGGGCGGCAACAGTTGTATGTCCGCGCTCGGTTTCAATTGTGCCTTCGGCGGTGTCAATCCCAGTGCACCACCACTCAACTTCTTGTCTCCTGTCGGGCGCTCCACCTACGACGGATTGCAGATGAAGTGGACAGACAACGTGAAAGCGCCCTTTAGAGGTGCAACGGGCCTGAACTTCACGGCGTCCTACTCCTTGTCCAGCTTCAAGAACACGGGCGGGGGCGTACGTGCCGACGCCAATGTAACTGCGGCATCCGGCGACCAGGATTTCATTGTTCCGTCGCTCAACAACGCCAACGTCAACAGTTACTTCGGGCCTTCGACGTTGGATCGCACCCACCAAATCTCGTTCGGCGGCTACATGGATATGAAATACGGGTTCCAGATCGGCCTGATCGCCCATTTCTACAGTCCGCTTTCGACCACACTTACGGTTCCCAACACGGGCACTGGCGCCGGCGAGATTTTCCGCACCGACTTCCAGGGGAGCGGGGTTACACAGGACCCGCTGCCCGGAACCCACGTAGGCAACTTCGATCGCGGCATCAATGCCGGTAACATCAACAGCGTCATCAACAATTACAACAGTACCGTAGCCGGACAGCCTACGCCGGCAGGCAACGTACTGATCCAGAATGGCCTGATGACGCAAGCGCAGTTGGTTGCCTTGGGCGGCGTGGCTCCGACGGTGGCCCTGGCGCCTCCGGACCAAGTCAACCTGGCTTGGTTGCGGACGATGGACACCACGATCGCGTGGACTTACACAATCAAAGAGCGGTTTACCATTAAGCCCTCAGTTGGTTTGTTCAACGTTGCCAACTTCGTCAACTTTGACTTGCCGGAGAGCATGCTGTCCGGCCTGTTGGCTGGCTCGACAGGAACCATTAACGGCACCAACTACAATGGTCATTTCGTGAATCGGGTCGGCGTCGGTACCGGCGTGTATACGCTGGGGTCGCCGCGACAGATCGAATTTTCCCTGAAGCTGACCTTCTAGGCGAACTTACCGGCAACTAGCAAACACCAGCCCCACGGGGGCTGGTGTTTTTTTGTCTGGCGAAAGATTCAAGGGGTGAGTTGACTGCGCAGACGCTTGGAGAGCTTTTCCACCTGCTTCAGCTTATCGATCAGATCCTTCTGAAGCATGCCCTTCCCTACGTCGTCGATGCCGGAGTGAATCGACTGTGACAGGAGCAGCAGTTGATCAGCGTCTTTCTTAACTTTCGCGAAATCCACTGAAGCTTGTTGATGAATTGGAGGAGGTATGGTTTTCTCGAAATCTCGCTCGGCTCTGTCGGCCTGCAGATGACCGTCTGGAGGAACTGGACCTTGGGCAAAAGCCGCAGACGCTGAAAGAAGAAGCACACACAGGAAAATTGAGATTCTCATCGGAAACCTCCCGGAGAAAATTGTTCGTATTCTACTCCGACCCGAATAGCCTGTGTTTCTTTTTATGCCCTTGAGTTTGAAACGCGTGGTCTTTCAACACTGCGGGGATTATCTGTAGCTGTGCAGCAGCTTGGCTCTCGCTTCCGCCTGCTGAGCTTCCGCCTTCTTGCCCAGGCCGGAATAAGCTTTCGCCAGCAGATAGAAGACGTTGGGATTCTTCGGCTGCGATTTCGACAGCGCTTGCAGCGATTGAGCAGCCTCCGCGAACTTGCCATTCGTGATTTGCGCCTCTGCCAATCCGAGCTGTGCTTCCACGCTGCCCGATTGCAGCAACAACGCTGCCTCGAACTGATCTTCGGCGGCTGTTGGGTCCTTCAGGCCCAGGTACACATGGCCGAGTAGCAGTCGAGCCTCGAGCTGTGCTGGCATAAGTTTGAGGCTGGCTTCGAGCGCAACCCGGGCACCCGCCAGATCGTGCGTCTTCTCCTGCGCTTGCCCCTCGTAGAACCAGGCCGTGGCGTCATCTGGGCGGACGTCGGTGGCACCCTTTAAATGATGGGCGGCTTGAACATAATCGCCGGCTTGCAACTCCAACTCACCTATCTGACGCAACGCTGCGGGCGACTTAGCATCGAGCGCGAGAACCTTCTCGAGAGTTTTGCGAGCATCTGCAGAACGATTGTCTTCCGAAGCGATCATTGCCGCATGCAGTAGATTCTGCTCTTCAATTTTGTCTTTCGGATCAGGCAGCGACGGTGCGTTTGCGCCTCCTCCGTCAGCAGATACCAAAGCCTCCCTAGACCGTACTTCGGCCAGCATGGCACGCGATTTTTCGACGCGTGCATCCTGAGATTCGTACTTATTGCTCAACTCCGCTGCATCGAGCTGCAAATCATAGAGCTCGGGCCGTGGCGCCTCAATAAACTTAAAACCCTCGCTCCGCACCGACCGCAGCGGGGCCCAGCCGAAACGCAAAGGATAATCCGTTTCCCCAAAGGCCGGACGATCGGCCTCACTTTTGCCGCCAAAATAAGGCTGCAGCGACTCCCCATCCATCTTTTGCGGAACGGAAGCGCCCGCCAATTCCAGCAACGTTGGCACAATGTCAAGGGTCCGCACCTGGGCAGTGACTACACTGCCGGCGCTGAGTCCGCCGGGCAGCTTGGCAATCAAGGGTACGTGAGTAGTCGAGTCATACAGGAAGATCCCATGCGTGTCTTCATGATGCTCTCCCAGACCTTCGCCGTGATCACCAACCACGACGATGATTGAACCGCGGTATTTGCCCGTCCCTTTCAGATACGCGATGAAATGCGCCAACGCAGAATCCGCATATGCGATTTCGCCATCGTACAAATGATCTTTGTATATCTGCGAATAAGGCAGCGGTGGTTCGTACGGATCATGGGGATCGTAGAGGTGAACCCACATGAAATGCGGACCTGCAGAGTGCTGGCTCAACCACGATTCCGCGTGTCCTACGACGACCATACCGCGGCGCTCGACGCGTCCCCAGCGCGACTTCGTAGAAGAATGTTCTGGAAAATTATCGTAAAAATCGAATCCTCGATCAAATCCCGGAGCCAGGTTCTTGCTGTCAAGAATCACCGCCCCGATAAACGCGGCGGTGCGATAACCGTGGGGCTTGAGCAACTCTGCCACGGTTGGATGTGCTGCGGACAATGGCACATCGAAATCCGTCACCCCGTGCGAGCCCGGCATAAGTCCGGTGAGAATACTTGCGTGGGATGTATTGGTGATAGGGCTGGGTGTAAAAGCTTCGGCGAAGCGCACACCGTCCTTTGCTAATGCGTCTAAGGCAGGCGTCGCTCCATGCGTGTACCCGTAGCAGTGAACGTGGTCGGCTCGAAGCGTATCGATCGTGATAAGGAAGATGTCCGGAGGGAACGGCTTCGTGGGTACGGAGGATGCAGCGCCGAGGGTAACCAATACAGACAGTCCGATTAGCGCGCAAAGAACCTTCACGGATTTCATCAGCCTAGCACAAATGACGGCAGACTCACTGTGTTGGAGGAGAGTGCGTTTCGTTACTTGTTTAGTGTTTCTCCTTGGGCTGCTCTGGATCGTTCTCGCGCACCATCCTGGCTGCGTCCCATGCGGCTCGTATACCTCGGCCAGCATAGAATGCAGCGCGGAGAATCCAGGCAACCGTCCTGACGCGATTTCCAGGTGAACGGCAGACGCCTTGAAATCCCCGGTCTTCATCAGAGCAAGACCCATCGCGTAATGCGCGAATGCAGAATCGGGCTGCAGTTCAATGGCTTTGTGCAAGTAGCTGATGGCCTCTGGATATTGCCCCTGCAGAAGCAGCGCAAAGCCCATTCCATACTGCGCAAGGTAAATGGCAGGTTGCACCGCAAGTACCTGCCGCAGCGACGGAATCGCCTTCTCCGGCTTGCCGCCGTCCAATTCGAGCAGAGCGGCAAGAGTCTTGTTGATGACAGGCATGACCTCCTTAGGATCGGTTCCCTCGGTTGCGGCATTTACCCCCGCGCCACCCTTTTGCAGTCCGACGTATCCCAGGGAAGCCAGCTTCTGCAACTCGCTGGAAGTCAGTCCTGAGCCAGTTGATTTGCTGGGCTCGTTGCCAAGGTGGCTGTCTAGGGCTTGAAGTTGTGAGGCCATGGTTTCAAGCGTAGCCTTCGAAGTCTGCGCAAGGTTGTGGGCCGCGTTCGCATCGGTCGATAGATCGTACAGTTCCGGCTTCGGCGCGCGGATGTAGAGATATTTCCCCGCCCGCCATGACTCGAGCACGCTGCATCCGAAGCCCCGCTGAGGAAGTTCGCTGCGCGAATAGGCGGGTTGGTCGTTCTGGGAGCTGGCTTGAGCAATTCGCATCAGCGACTGTCCTTGCATCTGTGCGGGGGTGGGAATGCCGGCTATGGCTAACACAGTTGGCGCAATGTCTAGAAGCCGTGCGCGATTCTTGATCTGTTTCCCGGCCATCTGGTTTTTCGGTAATTTGAGGACCAGCGGCACGTGGATGGTTTCGTCATAAAGGAATATGCCGTGCGTCTCCTCTCCGTGCGCGCCTAGACTCTCTCCGTGGGAGGAGGCGATTACGATGAGGGCATCATCATAGAGCGACTGGCTGCGCAGAAAACTGACCAACTTCCCGACCGCCGCATCGGCAGCCGTCACCCCACGATCGTACGAAGTTGTGTAAGGCGCATGGGCATCCTGCAAATGCACCCAAAGAAGGAATGGCCCCTTTTTGTTCGCGGTCAACCAATTTGTCGCACGCGCCACCACCTGGTCTCCGTGGCGTTCGACTGACTGGAAGCGGCTTTCACCACGTTGCGGCTGGTGGAAGCCGGCGTCGTATACATCGAAGCCGCGATCATAGCCCTGGAAGGGGCCGCTTCGGGGATCCAGCACAATCGATCCCACAAATGCAGCCGTGCGGTATCCGCCGGAACGAAGCAAATCCGGCAAGTACGGCAGTGTAGTAATGAGGGGAACAGCAAATTCACTTGCCCGATGTGTCTGGGGATAAGTGCCGGTAAGAATGGTCGCGTCGGAGGCTACTGTGGTGGGCGCTTGGGCGTAAGCCTGCGCAAAAACGAACCCCTGATGTGCAATCCCATCCAGAGCAGGAGTCAGGCCACTGTGCGAGCCCATGAATCCCATGCGGTCAGCCCGCGCCGAATCAAGTGTAATCAGGATAATGTTGGGCTTGGCGGCGGCCGTGGACTCGACCGGCAAAATAACCAAGATTAAAATTCCAAGAAAGAATCGCGAGCCCAAATGCCGCCGCATGGATAGAAGTCTAACAACCTTCTGAAAACGTGTCACAATCATGAACGAGAACCTCCGAGGATTGAGTCTCTGAAGAAAATAGCTTGGGCGCTGTGCGTTTGCCTGCTTCTGCTTGCAGTAGCGATGCTGCCTTCGTGCCGCTCTTCCGGAGCGAATGCGCATGCCAGTCAGCGCCTGATCATTCTGGGCATTGACGGCATGGATCCCCAACTTCTGCATCGGTTCATGCGCGCGGGCAAGATGCCGAACTTCGCGAAGCTAGAGGCCCAGGGAGATTTCCGCCTACTCACAACCAGCATTCCACCGCAGAGTCCGGTAGCGTGGTCCAACCTTATTACGGGCATGAACGCAGGTGGACATGGGATCTTCGATTTCATTCATCGCGACCCGAAGACTTTGAGACTCTATTTCTCGGCTTCGCGGGTCGAGGGGCCGAAGCACGCAATCCACCTTGGCAGTTGGGCGATTCCTCTCGGCAGTGGCAGCGCCGAACAACTGCGAAGAGGCACGGCATTCTGGCAGATTCTTGATCGGCACGGCATCCCGAACACAATCTTTCGGATTCCTTCGAATTTTCCTCCGGTGCCGGCCAAGGGAAAAACCCTCTCGGGTATGGGCACTCCCGATCTGCGGGGAACCTACGGCACATTTTCTTTTTACACCGATGATCCTGCGGCCGTTGCCGGGGCGGTCGAAGGCGGGCAGATTATCCCCGTGCTGGTTGAGAACTCGCGCGTCACGGCCAATCTGATCGGCCCCGACAATTCATTTCGAAAAGGCTCTCCCGCAGCGGCGGAACCATTCTCGGTAGCGGTCGACCCCCTGGAGTCGGTGGCCAAAGTCACAGTGCAGGGCCAGGAATTCATGTTGCGCGAGGGCGAGTGGAGCGACTGGATCCGTGTCGAGTTCCGGTTGATTCCTTACTTCGTAAACGTAAAAGGCATGTGCCGCTTTTATTTCAAGCAAGCGCACCCGCGCTTTCAGTTGTACGTATCGCCGATCAACATCGATCCCGCGGATCCAGCATTGCCCATTTCAACGCCGTCGAGATATTCGCGCCTTCTCACGGACGAAGCAGGAGAGTTCCATACCCAGGGAATTGCCGAAGATACGAAAGCGCTTTCGGATGGCGTGCTCGACGATACCGAGTATCTGCAGCAGGCGCGAACCGTGCTGGCTGAGCATCGCCGCATCTTCGACGCCGAGTTCCCCAAGTTCAATCAGGGAGTATTCTTTTTCTACTTTTCCAGCCTTGACCTCAATTCGCACATGTTCTGGCGGTTGATGGATCCCAAGCACCCCGAATACGACGGTGCGCTTGCCGCCCAGAACGGTTCGGCGATCGAGGACTTTTATCAGCAGATGGATGAGGTCTTGGGCGAAGTGCTACCCCGACTGGATGACCACACCACCCTGCTCGTTCTCTCTGACCACGGATTTGCTCCATATTACCGCTCCTTCAACCTGAATACCTGGTTGCTGCACAGCGGATATATCAAACTGAAAAATATTGCGACTCTCACTTCCAACGAGCCGCTTGCGAATGTTGATTGGACGCAGACGCGCGCATACGGGCTCGGACTGAACGGCCTTTACATCAACTTGCGAGGCCGAGAGAGCAATGGAATCGTCGAACCCGGAACTGCCGCCAACAGTTTAATGGCGGAGATTCGAGCGAAGCTGCTCGCAGTGCAAGATCCAAAAACGAAACAGCAGGTGATTACCCGCGTAGACCTTGCCAGTGAGGCGTATCAAGGGCCGTATGCCAGGGAGGGACCGGATTTAATCGTCGGGTATAACCGTGGCTATCGGGCCGGGTGGCAGACGATTTTGGGTGCTTTTCCGGCAGAAGAAATCGAAGACAACACTAATCCCTGGAGCGGCGACCATTGCATCGACTACACTCTCGTCCCCGGAGTTTTGCTGAGCAATCGAAAAATTGCAGCTGAGGCGCCCGCCTTGACAGACATTGCCCCGACCATTCTCGAAGAGTTTGGAATCGCGAAGGCAAAGGGTATGATTGGACATTCCGTGTTTCAGACCGGCAGCGCGCCTTACTAATATTGGAGATCGAGGTTCCGAAAGATCAATGTTCGGCTCTCATAAAGTGAAGCTGGAAGGCGAATTGCTGGATAAAGTGAAGCAGTGCGCGGAGGCATGCGGCTACGCCTCTGTCGACGAATTCGTGGTGCACGTCCTCGAGAAAGAAGTGAACGCGGTGCTGCCTCCGAGCGAAGGCGGTTCGACGTCGAAGGAAATTGTAAAAAAGCGGCTCCAAGGGCTTGGATATATCGAGTGAGCTCACCGCTTTCCGCGCCTATGGGTTCTCTTGGAGTCAACGTCCCTGCCGCAATTGTTGTTGGGATCTCCCTTGTCATCGGTCTGGGGATGGTGGTCGTGTTTCGCTACACCTCCGACCAAAAGGCAATCCACATCGCCAAGGATCGCATCAAGGGCCACCTGCTGGCGCTCAGGCTTTTTCAGGATCAGATCTCCGTCGTCGTGCGCTCTTATGGTCGCATTGTGCTGGCGACCGGACGTTATCTTCGGCTGGCATTCAAGCCTTTGCTGATCGTGATCGTGCCCCTGATCTTCGTAATCGTGCAAGTCGATCGCTATCTGGGCTGGATGCCGGTGGAAGCTGGGCAGCCATTTCTGGTAAAGGTGCGGATGGACAATCCGAACGCATCGGATAAAGCATCGCTGCAACTGCCGGATGGGCTGTCGACTACCGCCCCGGCGGTGCACGCGCCTTCGGAAAGCGAGGTTGCGTGGAGGGTTGTCGCCGAAAAGCCGGGAGAATACACCGTCAACGTTCACGCCTCTGATCAGACTCTCTCGAAGCGTATAGTCGTGGGTGCCGGCTTGTTCCGCTTGTCGCCGGTCCGCCTTCGCGGAAAATTCTGGGAGCGTATTTTTGTCTCTGGCGAACCCGCTCTGCCCGAGAACAATCCCATCGAGTCAATCTCCATACAGTATCCCGCCCGGAACATAGCTTTCGCTGGGTTCGAATGGAACTGGATTTGGCTGTTCTTTGTTTTGTCTCTGGCGGCAGGTTTTCTTTTCAAGAGTATCCTTGGAATTGAAATATGAAGTGCAACCGCACAATTTCTTCGGCCGAGCCTAGGCGATTCATCGCATGTCTGGCGCTTCTTGGGATCGTCCTGCTCCATCCGTTACCCAGCCACGCATACGCGGGGCCCGGAGCGGGTTTCGCGGTCCTATCGTCTTTCTGGACGCTTTTCGTTGCCTTCTTCTATTCCGTGTACGCCTTTTTTGCCTGGCCTTTCCGGCAGTTATTTCGCCTGTTGCGGCGGCGCAAGGCTTGCGGGAAAGCACAGATCAAACGCGCCATAATTCTCGGCTTCGACGGCATGGATCCAGAATTGACCGAACGATTCATTGCCGAAGGCAAGCTGCCGAATCTAGCAAGGCTGCGCTAGCAAGGGACCTTCCGGAAGTTGCAAACCACGTCTCCGCCTATTTCTCCGGTGGCGTGGTCAACATTCATGACCGGCGTGAACCCGGGCAAGCACAACATCTATGATTTTCTCGCCCGGGATCTCAGCAATTACCTTCCATACTTGTCGTCGGCGGAGATCAAGGGACCGAAGCGCAGTTGGAAGATTGGCAGGTACACAATCCCTCTGGGCGGCCCGAGAATTAAAGGCATGCGTCGCGGAATACCTTTCTGGCATTGGCTGGGTGAAGCCGGCATTTTCTGTTCCGTGATTCGCGTGCCGGTAACTTTTCCGCCGGAGAAATTCTCCGGTGTTCTGCTTTCCGGCATGTGTGTCCCTGACCTGAAAGGCAGCCAGGGCACATTTTGTTTGTGTACGACGCGCTCTCTCGGTGACAAATTTCGCGAGGGCGGCGTTCGCGTTCCGATCGTACGCAATGGCTCGTCCTGCAGCTCTTACGTCCCCGGCCCTGAGGATCCTCTGACGGGTGGTTCCGGCGACGAACTGTGCGTGAAGTTTGAAATCCACCCTGACAACACCGATCAAGCCCGTTTTTCCGTGGACTCACAGAGCTTCACGCTAAAGGTTGGCGATTATTCGGACTGGATTCCTGTGAAATTCAAAGCTGGTGTAGGCTTCAGCGCACACGGAATCTGCCGCTTTTATCTCAAGGAACTGTCGCCCGAGGTCGAGGTATACGTGACGCCGGTGAACATCGATCCCGGCAAGCCCGATCTACCCATCTCTCACCCGGTGACGTATTCCATTTACCTGGCAAAACTGTTTGGTCCTTATGCAACCCTAGGGCTCGCGGAAGACACATGGGCTTTGAACGAGGAAGTGCTTGATGATCAAGCTTTCCTCACGCAGTGTTATGCCAATCATGACGATCGCGAGCGTATGTTATTCGACGCCCTGGAAAAAACGCATCACGGCCTTTGCGCTTGCGTGTTCGACACCACCGACCGCGTGCAACATATGTTTTGGCGCTACCTTGATGAGGACCATCCTGCTGCCCGTAATGTGCCTCGCGACCAACGTCCCGGGGTGATCCAGGATCTTTACTCCCGCATGGACAAACTGATTGGCCGCGTCATGCAACAGATCGACGACAAGACTCTGCTGATGGTCGTCTCCGATCACGGTTTCAAGTCGTTTGCTCGCTGCGTCAACCTTAATGGGTGGCTGCACCAGAACGGATATCTGGCGCTTAAGTCTGGAAAGACCGAGAGCGGCGACTGGTTCGACGACGTGGACTGGTCTCGCACGCGCGCCTATACCATGGGCCTGAACGGACTGTACCTGAACCTCAAAGGCCGCGAGCGCGAGGGCATCATTGAACCAGGCGCCAACGCAGAAGCGCTGAAGGACGAACTGCGGCGCAAACTCGACGGACTCGTAGACCCTGCCTCTGGCCGCGCCAGCATTACCGGTGTCTTCGATCGCAACTCCGTCTACGCGGGGCCATACGTGGATAATGCGCCGGACCTGATCGTCGGTTACGGCGACGGGTTCCGAGCATCGTGGGATTCTGTCATGGGCAAGGTCACCAGCCAGATCTTCGAAGACAACCTGAAGGCATGGAGCGGTGACCACTGCGTTGACCCGCGTCTGGTCCCCGGCGTTCTTTTCTGCAATCGTAAGATCAGCGATGAGACGCCGGCCATTGTCGATGTTGCTCCCACGGTTCTGAAACTATTTGGCTTGGCGCTCCCCGGCCACCTTGATGGGAAGCCGTGGACGGTCGCGACATCCCTCACCCCGTAGCCGCCCCAGCCGTGGCGCGTTACTATAGGACGAATTGTGATTACGATTGTCTCCGGCTTACCGCGCTCCGGTACATCGCTGATGATGCAAATGCTAGCTGCCGGTGGCATGCCCCTGCTCACGGATCTGAAACGCAAGCCAGACGTTGACAATCCTCGCGGCTACTGCGAATGGGAGCCGATCAAACTCCTGCCCAAAGAACCGAATCGCATCGACGAAGCCGAAGGAAAGGCAGTGAAAGTTATTTCTCAGCTTCTTCTTTCGCTTCCCAGCGGCAGGAATTACAAAGTGATTTTCATGGAGCGACCGCTTCCCGAGGTACTCGCCTCGCAAGATGAAATGTTGAAGCGTCGCGGGTCAGTCCAAGTCGTGGATACCGCGCTGCTAACTTCTGGCTTTCACGATCACCTGAGAAAAGTCGTCGCCTGGCTGGTGCACAGGACGGACGTCCCGGTTCACCGTGTGGGATACCGAAAACTGTTGAGTGATCCAACGGGCTACGCAGAGGCGGTCCGCGATTTCCTGGACATTGATTTGAATGTGGAAGCGATGGCCCTTGCGGTCGATCCTGCACTGTACCGCAACCGGCGGCCCTGAGTATGGCCTTACTTTCTATTTGACTCGGCCTGTTTATGATTTCAGGGCACGCCAGCCGCTTTCAGGCGCTGTACCTCAGATGCTTCGCGCCGCGCGCTCTCTTCGTCTCCTAACACCGTGTACACGTTGCCCAGAAATTTGTGTGCATCCACCGATTGCGGATCCAGCTTCACGGCTCTTTGCAAAAAGGGCATAGCCTCGTTGGGACGATCTTGCATGGCAAACATGCGCCCCAACAGCAGATTCGCTCTGTAATTGTCCGGGTTCAGCTCGAGAGCAGCCTGGTATTGCTTCATTGCGTCTCCCGGGCGGTCGATTTCCTCATAAGCTGAACCCAAATAGAAATGCAATTCGTCGGACTTGGGATCCTCAGCCACGGCAGCTTCCAGTTGTTTCGCTGATCCCGCATAATCGCCCATTTCCCCCAACGCCGCTCCCAGTTCGTAGTGCGCCTCCACCGACTTCGGTGTGAGTTCAACCGCCTTCTGCAACCAGGGCGCGGCCTTGTTGAACTCTCCCAGGCTGTTGTAGGCACGGCCCAATTGCAGGTTAGCCAGGGCCACTTTCGGGTCGGCTTTAAGTATTTGTTCGAAAAGTGGAATGGCCTCGCGGTAGTTTCCCTCCTCCGCCTCCAGCAAACCTCGGTGCAGCGAATTGGCGATCTGGACCTTGTCTTTAGGATCAGGTCCTCTTTGCTTTTCCTCGCTCTCTGGCTTGCTCGATCCAGAACTCACGTAGCCCAACGCTTGTAGTTGCTCAGCCTGACGAGGAGTGATAGCAACTTCGGATTGGCCGGCGCGGCCTGTCTTGCGGCGCAAATCCTGGAGCTGCGCTGCCATTGTGTCGGCGACGCTGGGAGAGCTTTGCGCCAGGTTGTGCGCCGCCTCGGGATCCTGAGCCTGATCGTAGAGTTCACGTCGCGGAGCATCAATGTACAGGTATTTTCCCGCCCGCCAGGCCCGCAATGAACTCCAGCCGAAGGCGCGATAAGGATAGTCGGTTTCCGCATACTCCGGGCGATCCTGGGCGCCTGCGTCAGATTTTGCTGAGTTCGCATCCCCGCTCGATGTCGGCTTCATCAGTCCCAGCAGGGATGTCCCCTGCATCGCCGCGGGCGCGACAATTCCTACTTTCTGCAGAAGCGTTGGAGCTATGTCTATCAGGCCAACGCGGGTTTCGATCAGCGAGTGAATTGAACCTGTCGCGGGCAGTTTAATCACTAGCGGTACGTGGATAGTCTCGTCGTAAAGGAATAGACCGTGGCTCCATTCGCCATGTTCTCCGAAAGCCTCGCCGTGGTCCGCGACCACGACAATCAAAGTTTGGTCGTAGAGGCCACGTGACCGCAGCGTCGTCAACAGCTTGCCAATTGCAGAGTCCACATAGGCAATTTCACCGTCGTAAGGCGAAGCCGAATATTGGGCCTTGAACGGTGGCGGCGGATCATAAGGATCATGTGGATCATAAAAATGCAGCCAAAGAAAGAAAGGACCCTGCGGATGTTGGTTGAGCCACCCCAAGGCGGAATCTACAACCGTCATTCCCCTTCGTTCCACGCTGTGATAGCGGTCTTCACCCGGGCCGCGAATGTGGAACGGCGCGTCGTATGTCTCAAAGCCGCGGTCGAACCCAGGCGCAGCCGCGCTCTTTGGGTCGAGAACCTGCGATCCGACAAATGCCGCTGTGCGATACCCATGCTGGCGCAGAATGTCGGGCAGATACGGCAAGTCCTTTGCCAAGGGCGACCCCAAATCGCTCACGTGATTGAACTGCGGGTACGTTCCCGTCAGAATGGTTGCGTGGGAGGGCGTCGTCAGCGGGACCTGCGAGTAAGCACGGGCAAAAACTGCAGCTTGGCCGGCCAGGAAATCCAGATTCGGCGTAAGTCCGCGCTTGGAGCCCAGGAATCCCATGCGGTCCGCTCGCGTAGTATCCAGAGTGATGAGGATAATGTTGACCGGTTTAGCAAAACTGGCGAGCGAACTGCCTGCCAGGATAACGAGACACACAAACCGCCGGCACAAAAACATTCACACCCCATCTTCCATTTTTGCACTGCCAAACGGTAATTTTACACCGGCTGGATTGTCCCCGCTCTAGCTGCGGCTCGCGCTCACACATCCACCGTTGGGAAGAAAGTCCACGTAGGGCAAGCCCGTGGCGATTGGGCCAAGAATCATGGCACGCTGAAATGCGCAGCGCGTGAAATGTGCTAGCAGTCGATACTTTTTCTGGCTAAGGCTTAAGGAGTTAATTCGTTACGCAGACGCTTAGAAAGCTTTTCCATTTGCTTCAACTTATCGATCAGATCCTTCGGGAGCATGCCCTTTGCCACGTTGTCGACCCCGGAATGAATCGACTGCGATAGGACGATCAGTTCATCCGCATCGCTTTTAAGTTTTGCGAAATCCACTGACGACTGCGGATGAGCTGGAGGCGGAACACTTTTTTGGAATTGGTCCTCGGCACGATCGGCCTGACGCTGTCCCGTGGGCCCATTACGTTGCGCCCAGCTCAGTGATGTGAAAATCAGCAACATAAACAGGAGTGTTAAAGTTCTCATGACCACCCTCCAAACAAATCGAATCACCTCATTCAAACCGGAGTCGCTAATACGCGGGTCACCGCGTTTGCACCTCCACCGGATCGGGCACGTGCATGGAACCTTGGGCGCCGTCGGGAACTGTCACGGTCTTCCCATGTTCGGCGTAGTGTGCGATTACGCCCGGGCGGGACCAATC
The DNA here is from genome assembly GCA_963716405.1 of uncultured Acidobacteriota bacterium. GTDB lineage: Bacteria > Acidobacteriota > Terriglobia > Terriglobales > Acidobacteriaceae > JABDBE01. Next base: position 350,338 of record CAVQTI010000006.1, read on the forward strand.
GAGGTCCCAGCCATTTTCGATGGCAACGATCGTATAGGAACCGGGAACGACGCTACGCAGGCTGAAACTTCCGTCCTGATCGCTCTGGTCTCTGCGGAACAGGTCGCGATGCGATTCCGGATCTTTGGGTACCAACACTACCATTGCCCCGGGTGCAGCCTTTCCCGCACGCTTGGCGAATCCTTCCACATCCGTTTCGCCGCCGACCAGCGAGAATGAAACTGTCAGCGATGAACCCGCGGTTACATTCAAAATGTGTCCCGCAGTTTCGCTGCCGGTCGAAGAAATCCGTATTACCGAAAAGCGTTTCGGCTGCGCGAAAGCCAGAACCTCATATTTACCCGGAGCAACATCCTGAAACTCGAGCTGGTTTTTTGCGTCGACCTCCTGCCACGCAACTACTCGCATTTTGCTGTTGCGTAGCGCGACGCCGAGATGTGGCGCCAGCTTTGTCTCCCCCACCAATTGCACCGTTGCTTTTATATTCGCGCCAGATTCTGCGCCCGGTACGTTTAATTCCTGCCCGTCGTTGGTGAGATTAATTTCGTTCGCCTCATTGCCGTCGCCGCTTCCGGGCGTGCGAACGGAGTAGCGTCCCGGCGCGACTCCGCTAATCTCAAATATCCCAGGAGAAACTTGCTGCATGCCATCCGTTTGCACGGTATCCACGCCGTCAAAGGACGGCCTTTGCAGCATGGGAACGCTGATTCCGTGTTCGCCATTGTCAGTGACGCGGAACAGCAAGTGCAGCGCGGGAACCGGATTCAGATGAATGTCGGCCTGCAAGTGGTCCCCGCCGCGGATGGGTATCGGGGTAGCGTCATCCGGTTCACTGGAATCGCCGAAGTAAGTAATCGGATAAGCCACATCCAGAGAGCGATCGACCGCAGACAATCGATTATCGGTTTCAGATTCAGAGGAGCCGGGTTGAGACGAATCAGGTTCCGAAGAGCGAGGATGGTTGGCATACCAGGGTTTTGCCGTCACCGAGATGAAATAAGTTCCGGCATCAAGCGATGAAAACTCGTATCTACCCTGATCGTCAGTGGAATCGGCGCTGATTTTTTGAATACGTCCTATGCCTACGCGACGATCTTCACGATAAAGAGAAACTGTGGCATGACGGACGGGATCTCCCAGTTCATCGATAATTTTCCCGGAAAGCACCGCCGAGGGCGCTAGCCGCAGCACCAGATTCTCCGTATCGAGGCCGGCGCCAGTCACAATCGCAGTCGAGAATTGCTCGTGCTGCTCATACGCAGCGGCGATATAACCGCGTTTGTTTCCTTGCAGAGCGAACTTTCCAGGGAGGACTTTGAAGTCAAAACGTCCATCCTCTTCAGTGACTATTGACTGCCGGCGCTCGGGGTTCTTGTCATCAACAATGGTGATGCGCGCGTGCGCCAGCAGATTCCCTCCGGTCGAACTGACTACAACTCCCGCGATTCGAAATGGAGCGTTGGCAGCTTGGGCTGACGTCGCCGTGGAACCTTGCGCCGCCACGAACGCAACCCAATAGAAAAGCAGCAATCCGCCAGCTAATCTTCCGGCCAGCGACCCGCGAAAATGTAAAAAATAAATCATGGTTTATCGTTGGTCGAAATTAGCAGCAGATGCAAGTGATCTTTTTGCCCAGCCGTCAGTCTGATCAGTTGCCCTCTCTCCTCATAGGCTCGCATCGCTTCGGGATTGCCGTATTCAAGCTCTGGCTGCGGACGATCAAAGGCAAGCGCTAGATAACTGCCTGGCGGCAAGTGCTGTGGCCCGAATTTCCCATTCCCGTTTACCCATGCGTCGCGAAACTCTCCAGCGCTGTCAGGAAGCGGAACGAAATATATATGTGGAGAGCTATCGGGCGAGGCCGCGAGGCCCGATGCGGCATCGGGTCCGTTGGGTGATGTGGCTATGCCATCGATCGTACCGTCAACGTCCGCTGCCGCATCCCGCATGGTGACTTCGATGGGAGAACTTGATCCGCCCGATCCGACTATCAGTGGCTGACGTTGCAGGTCCGTGGTGCCAGCAGTGATTGAGGCCACGAATCCGCGAGATGAATTCGCGCGCACCCAATAGCGGCCCGGCTGAACGCCTTCAATGACGAGTGAGTCATCTTCGCTCGGAACGCGGACGCATCCACGCGCTTCTTTCCTGGCCGAAGTCATCGACTGCTTCAAGATGCAAGTTGAGGTAGCCGCTGCACGCTGTTCGATCGCTCGACGTCCGTTGCTCACGACCATAGGCGCGGGATTGGCGTCTTCGGTAGACGTGAACTCTTCCTTAACGTTCACGCTAATCGAACCATTCGGGACCAGCGTCATGCGGGCACCTTCGACGGCCGTGCCCTTGACGCTAATATTTAGCGCTCCAGACGCGCCGTTCGGTCCGAAGCTCGATGCTTCCAACGTATAGTTCCCATTCGGCAGCAGGCCTTCAATCATCTGATCGCGACGGCTGTAGCCGAGCGCGTACCCCGGCCCTCTGTGACCTTGCACGGATACGACGATGCTGATGCCGGGAGCAGAAGGAGCATTTGCCACAGCGACTTTGACTGGATAGTACGCGTGCCTCACCAGCGAAATGTCGGCCTGAAAAATTTGCCCTGCTGCTAGTTGAATGGTTTGCCCGGCGGCGAAGTCAGTAGCGTTTGGAAAATAAACTGGCGGATATCCATAGACCTGCTCTTTAGGGTCGGAGACTAGAGGATCGCGATCCATCAGTTCGCGAGTCAGAAGCTTGTAACTTCCCGCCGGGAGTTCGGCAATACGAAATTCGCCGTTGGCCTTGGTCGAAGTCGATCCAGCCAGAACCCAATGGGCACGACCCTCGACGACTTGGCGCCGATATAGTTCCAATTGAATTGGGTCGGAAGCTTCCGCATTGGAGAGAAGAACGCGGCCGATCACCAAAGATTCCGGTGTCAGCAAAAGCACGACCTCCTTGTTAGCTGCTTCTGCTTGCACAGTTTGGGTTATTCGGCCTTCGATAAATCCCGGTTTACGCGCCATCAGGCCGAAGATATTGGCGCGCTGATAAGAAAGGTGATTAGCGGAGCCCGCGCCATCATTCCGATTGTCGTTGTCGGATTTCGCGAAGGTGAACTCAAAATGCCCCTCGCTGTCGGTCATGGCGGCGAAGCGATTGTCCGGAGAGTAGACAAGTGCGCGGCCGATTGGTTCGTGAGTGACGCTGTTGACCACCGTTCCGCGAATGCTATCCGCCGATTTGTTCTCAGAATTCTGCGCAGAAGCCGTTCTCGCGACTACGCACAGAACAGAAAGCTGCAGAATGAAAGCAATGGTCCTGAGCGGACTTCGCGGATGAAAACGCGTGGCCATACGAGGTGGCAAAAAGCTTGGCAGCTTTTCTCAGAATACTCCCAAGCACCTGATCGCGGCATGGACAACTTCACATTTTAGGGCTGTCAACCGCGGAAGCATAGCCCTACTGAGTTGGGCCGTGTAAATTTACTCGTGCCTCTTCGATGCGCTCCATCTCGATCACACCGATCCACTGGCCATGGCGAACGTCCATATACACCAGCCGTCCACCCAAAACTTGTGCAGCCACGTCTGGGGGAACGTCGCGATGGTAGCCGAAGAATTTTGTTTTCCATTGTTGCCATTTCCGCCAGCGCTCAAGCCATGGGTGCGGGGGTTCGTATTTAGTGGAAAATACCAGCGCCAAATCAAAATTTGAGTGAAGATCAGCCGCAGCCACGATTTGCTCGGCAGAGAAGTCCTCAATGCGGAAAACCCGCATCGGGCGTGTCACATATCCAAGGTACGGACGCGTGAGTTCGTCACTAGCTGGCCAAGCCGTGAGCACTGTGGCCATCGGATAGCGAGCCTCTGCGAACTCCTCCGCTCGTTGGTGCAGCACAATGTAATCGCGGTAAGCAAGGTTGTCTTCGATGGAAAATCCGTGTGGAGGATTTACAAACAGTGCGGCCACAAATGCCGTCACGACAATGACTATCAGACCGCGCCATAGCCGGGCTCTGCGCCGCAGCGTGGAAACGCAAATGATGATAACCAGCGGCACTACTGGAAGCATGTAGCGGGCGAGGACCGCTCCCCCTACAACGGCCATCACAATTACATAAGCTGCGATCACGGCGACAAAAGAAAACTGCACATCCAGCGGAATCCTTTCTCGCTGTTTGCCATTGTCGCGTAGGGGCGGAAGCCACATCGCAAGCATTGCCGCCGCTGTCAGGAAGTAAAGGTTGAGATAGCCAAGCACTTGCCAGAGCCGCAATCCAAGCGCGAGCATCACACGTAGTGGCTGCATAGTGGCGCTCACGTTGTAGCGAAAAAACTCGGCATTGCCGAAGACGAATCCGGTCCGCGAGTAGTGGAATGCGTACCACAGCGCGAGGGGCACAATGGGAAAAAGAAGCCAGGGCGCTTTTTTCATCTGTGGCGCTGCCACATCTGATTCGAGTTTGAATAAAGCTCGTAGCGCCTCCCACGCGAACAGCGCGAACGGAGCCAGTATGGCCGTTTCTTTCGCCAGCACGGCAAGAGAAAACCACAGGACCGCACCCCATCTCCGATTCTCTACATATGCCAGCAGTCCCCAAAAGGTGAATGCCGCCGCTGCCAAATCCAGGTGAGCCAGCGAGCTTTGCGCGAAGAAAACCGGGTAGAGAGCGGTGCAGATTACGGATGCGACAGCAACTTCCGTATTCGCAATGGTTTGTGCCAGCCGAAACACACCGAGCAGAGCAAATGCCGCCACTGCCAGCATGGCCGTGCGCGTAACCGACGGAGCGTAGCCGAGGATCTTCCACGCCGAGGCGAGGTAAGCCATAACCAGCGGTGGATGCGCATTGGACGGAGTGGAATACGGAATTAGCGTCCCATGCAGAAGCAGGTCGCGAGCGGCGGGAATGTAGTAACCGGCTTCATCCCAAAAATACGGCAGCCGCAGCAGCGGAATATGCAACGCGAGCAGCGAAGAAAATAACCCCACAAAAACCAGCGCCCAAGGGTACTTGCGCCGCTGCTCGGTGGCTCCGCCCACTGAAGGCAGCTTAGTGCACCGGTCCCGCACTCGCCATTCGGGGATCCAGTTTTATCTCGCCGAATGTGTTTTCGTAGCCCGAAATGTTTTGCTGCAGAATCGACATCAGCGCCTTGGCTTGCTGGGGGCTTAAATAGATGCCCTGAAAGTTTCTCACTTCCACCTGAGTTTCGCTTTGCTGCTGCAAGGTGCCAAAAATCAGAAAGAAGTCCCAAACATTCACCCGCACCTGCACGCTGTTGGCATAGCTTTCGCGGTAGTCGGGAGCATTCACCAGCCGGACGTTGGGTTGAGATGGATTATTCATACGACCTTCAGTTTAGCGGTAGCTGGGGAAAAAGGGAATTTGGATTCACAAGCGGTAACAGGGTCAGTTTATTGCTGATGCAAACTTTCCTGAAAAACTTCGGGGATGATGAGGGAATCGGCCTGGCAACGTCGCCTTTATAAGTGAGCGGGAAAATAAAACGGCCCCGATGGCCATTCCAATCCCACGCATAATAAAAATTAAAAAAGAGGAGAAAGAACATGAAAGTCAAATCACTTGCCCTTGGATTAGGTTTCACCGTTCTGGCCGCCATGTCCATGTCGGCGCAGACCACGTACAATTTTCAGGCTATCAATTATCCGCATGATACTTTTACTCAGGTGTTGGGTGTCAACATCGGTGGCGAAGTCGCTGGCTATCACAATGTGAACGATAACAAAGGATTCACCTACAAGCTATCCACCAAGAAGTTCACCAACGAGAATTTCCCTGGCTCCATGGCGACCCAGGTGATCGGCATCGATGGTTTGGGCGGGACCTGTGGCTTCTACGTCGACCAAGCCAATGTCACTCACGGCTTTTTGGATGACAACAATGCGTTCAAGAGAGTCGACTTCCCGAAGACTCCCTTCAATCAGTTGCTCGGCCGTAACGATCTGGCGCAGGCCGCAGGCTACTACAGCAAGACTGCAAACGGCAGCGGACCCTTCGTCCCCTACATTTACGACATCAACGGCGGCGTCTTTGAGGTAATCACGATCCCGGGATCGGTCAGCGCGCAGGCGACTGACATTAACTTGAAACAGCAGGTCACCGGATTCTTCATCGACTCCAAAGGAGTGAATCACGGCTGGTGGCTGAATGCTGGGACGCTGGTTCAGTTGGATTATCCGGGCTCGACGTTTACACAGGCGACCGGTGAGAATAACCACGGTCTGGTGGTGGGAACTTATCTGGATTCGGCCGGCGCCTCGCACGGCTTCGTGTATGACAGCAACTCCGCAACCTACGCTTCCGTGGACGATCCCAGCGGAGTGGGCGTGACCTTCGTCAACGGCGTCAACGACAAGGGCCAACTCGCGGGCTTCATCATGCCTACCTCGACGACAGCCTCGGGGTTCGTAGCCACTCCTCAGGACTAAGCCTGACTCAGCGAGCGAATGTAACGCTGAACCGTTTAACGTTGTGCCTTGGAGCCTGCAAATCAGCAGGCTCCAAGCGCGTTTTTCTTGTCCAATCTCCGCAATGCACGCAGATTGCGGTTTCCTGCTCAAGCGTGTTTTAATTGTCACGATTCGTGTCTTTTTTGTTGGTTCGAGGCAACGGTCTTCTGCGCGACGCTATCAAAAGCTCAAGAGGGCGTGATGAAACATAGGAAGTTTAAGAAGCAGCCAAGCCGGCACGAGTATGCGCTAGCGTTGAAGACGATTCGTGCCCAGTTTCAGACGATAGAATCGCAGTCCGATACCATCCACCGTCAAAATCAATTCATGGTCACGATATGGATGGACGACGAAGGGCCCGCTAATCGTGAGAAGGCTCAAGCCAGGGCGTGGCAAGGTTCTGCGAAACGGTGGATTAACTGAAAACTCAAACTACTACAGATCTGCTTCAACATGTCACTAATCATGACTACGGTATTTGCTGTATTGTCAATCTCCGCAGCGTCTCTTACCGTAGCTGTATCACAGTGAGCTTGACGGTCATGGGTTAGCGTCGGTAGGGACCCGACATTCCGACCCTCACGACCGTAAAATGTCGAACCGCACGTTTCAGGCCGGGCCCTAGCGCCTCGGCCTTTTCTTCTGCCCGCATCCGCGTCGCTATCGCAGCTGCTTCGCTTCCTTCTCTTGCTTTTCTGGGACTAAAGATCCAAAGGTAGATAGCGCGCGGAATCGCTCACGATGGAGCGAACCCGCCACATGGTGTAGACTCGTAGCCGCTTGAATTCCTGACTTCCAGTTGGAGGAGCGTTTATGCGCACAACCACTCGGACTTTAATAGCAGGAGCTTTCCTCGCAGCGACCATGATTGCAAGCAGCGCCATGGCGCAGACTGCCGCTGTTCCGCCGCTAAACCGGCCTGTGCAAAACCACGCTGCTGCAGAAAATAATGCTGCTTGCCAGAAAATCATCCGCGAATGCAAAAGATTGGGATTCATCCAGGGGCAATGGGAAAAAGATAATGGTCTGTGGAGAGACTGTTTTGACCCGGTGGTAAAGGGCGGCGGCACCCCCACGCGGGATGGGAAACCCATCAACGTTCCGGTTAGCCCCACCGTGGTCCAGGCCTGTCGCACAGCCGAAAGCCGTCACAGATAATGACGATAAAGTTAGAGGTCTTGCGCGATTGATCTGCGCGGTCCGTTAAAATAATCTCACAGGAACGCAGGAAAGCCGGGATGGCGGAATTGGCAGACGCGCTGGACTTAGGATCCAGTGCCGCAAGGCGTGCAGGTTCGAGTCCTGTTCCCGGCACCAGCATCCCCCTTTTACATCTTGGTTGCTTAGAGTGTTGAGCAGAAGGCGCGCATCCCCACTGCCCAACAAGAATCAAATTTGTTGCCTGCGGCTGCGGTCTCGAGCCTTACGCTTTCACAGTCGACTGCGGTAATTTGTCCAGGGCGACGTGCCTGGCGCCCGCCACGAGAGATCCAACGCAAAACTGCCTCACTGGCTGAGCTCGAACACAGTGCCAGGACCAGCGCTTCTGTTGCTGCTGAATGTTTCTCCGTAGAGGTTCCCCGAACTGTCGAAAATCAGATTAGACCAGGGATATGCCCCGTCGTCGCCCCGGAACTTAAAAAGGACTTTCTCCATCCACTCGCCATTTTTGGTGGGAGTCAATTCGAAAGCGGTACCGCAGCCACGCGAGTCAAAGCAAGGTCCGCCTCCAAACGAAGTGGTGCCGTACAGGTTGCCGGCTGAGCCGAATATCAGGCTCGCGTTAGGATCACTTCCATCGCTGAAATCAAAATTATGCAGCACTTTCTCTGTCCATTTGCCGCCGCCTTGGGGGATCAGTTCAAAGACGACGCCGCAGCCGTAGCCATCACAGTTCGCAGGGTTCCCACCGGATTGCGTCGACCCGTACAGGTTGCCTGCTGCATCGGAGATTAGACCGGCGCCCGGACCACTGCCGTCCTTCCCGTTGAACCTGTGAACTACCTGCTCTTTCCATTTTCCGCCGGCCTCTGGCGTCAATTCGAACACGACGCCGCAGCCATAGTCATCCTCGCTGTAACAAAGCCCTATAGAATGTCCGCCGCAGCATGTCACTCCGTACAGATTTCCAGCACCGTCAAGAACTAGGCCTCCGACGGGATAGTATCCGTCGGCACCATCGTTCCCGTCCCGGAAGATATACAAGTTTTTCCCGCTCCACTTCCCGTTCGCGCTGGAGAGTTAGCTCAAAAACAGAGCCGTTCTCCTGCTTGCCTCCAGATGAGGCGGTCCCGTACAGATTCCCAGCCTGATCGAAGATCAGTGGCCCCGTCGGTTGACCTGGACGGTAGAGCACCTTGCATTTCCATTTGCCGCCCGCCTGACGTTCGAGTTCGAACACGCTTCCCGCATTACAACCGTCGGGGTTACAGCCTGTCGTCGTGCCGTATAAATTTCCGGCACGGTCGAAGACTAGACTGGCAACGGGATTCCCACCCTCACGGAAAGTAAAATTGTGGAGAACGGTCTTCTTCCACGTGCCGTCGCCTTGAGGCGTGAGTTCAAAGACTGTCCCGCATCCCCCGTTGTAGCCACAGTCGAGTATGCCTCCTTCTTCCGTTGTGCCGTACAGGTTGCCGGCCGCGTCGAAGGTGAGTCCGCCGCGGGGGCTGCCCCATATATATTTCAGAACTTTTTCCTTGTCGGCTGCGAACAGCGGTGACGGAGAGGTAAAGGCCGTGAGTGTGAGGCAGATCGCTATCAGAAGAAACAGACGGTCTAGCGCTTGGCATAAATCGCCTCCTTGAGCGTGGGACTCCAGGGGAAAGAAAGCGGAAAAAAGCAACGGCTGCACAACTCGCCGCCACTAGAAAAGCATAGGCGGAGTCTTGGCCTTGGACAGCCGCCTCGAACCAAACGATGAGATTCGAGTTCTAATGCGAACCCGAGGGCCGCGCGTAATCCACTAACAGTTACTGCACTTGCTGCAAGCCTTGATAAACTGCCAGGCCAGCGATCACCAGCAGCAGCACTCCGGAAGCGGCCCCCATCCACTTTACCAGGGGAGTGATTTTGTTCACTTTGGCCATGATCTCGATCTGTTCCTTTTCCATGTGCGATTCAGACTCGCCGAGGAACAGTTGATCGTCTTCTTGCATGGTGAGAGTACTGCGGTAGATGAGGAGGATGACCAGGATAGCAGTGAGAATTCCCCAGACAACTAGCGGCCACATCAACGTTTCCATCATAAGCCACCTCGGTGCTGATCTCGTCTGACCCCGCGTTTTGACGTGTTGACTTGGGCCACAACCAACACCGGCGGGGCCCCACGCGCCGATTATAGCCCCAGAAATCAATTCCCGCGCAGGATTTGTTTTGGGGGTAGCGACTTCCCAGGCTCTGTGTCATCTAATAACTACTGGGCCACATTGCAGCGCCGAGCCGGGATTTTGGCCTCGACCTTCACCGTGGCTTTGTTATAATAGCGATAGAATTTAAAGGAGATGCCAATGGCCACGACCACCGTTCCGACTTCCGCTCCCGAAACGACACCCAAAACGCCGCCGGTGAGCTTAACCCCCAATGCGATTTCCAAAGTGAAGGAAATTATGGCGCAACAGAACCCGGTTCCCGCCGGACTGCGCGTCGGCGTTGTGGGCGGCGGTTGCTCTGGTTTCTCCTACTCCATGTCGTTTGAAAATGCCTCGGGCATGATGGACAAAGTGTTCGACATGGATGGACTCAAAGTCTACGTGGACGCGACCTCGCTCATGTATCTCAACAACTGCATTGTCGATTACGTCGAAACCCTCGAAGGCGCAGGCTTCAAGTTCGAGAACCCGAACGTGAAGAGCACCTGCGGCTGCGGATCTTCGTTCAGCGTTTAAGCTAGATTCATCCTTGGAATTGCAAAAGCCTCATCGCGAGCGATGAGGCTTTTCTGCGTGCCGCTAGGCCCGTTGATGCTTATGGCGCGGCCTCAAACACGGTACCACAGCCGCCCTGGCACGACTGCCCCGTGCCGCCCCACTCTGTTGTGCTGTAGAGATTTCCCCTGCCGTCGAAAATCAAACTTGCCGTCGGATGGTTCCCATCGGGAGAACCTGTGAAATTGTAGAGAACAGCAAGCGGCCACGAGTTCCCTCGTTTCGGAGGCTCAAGGCGAAAGACGACACCGCGCGGAATCCCTCCGGCAAGAGCTGTGCCATATAAATTGCCACGCGAATCGAAAACGAGGCCCGCTGCCGGGTATCCACCGTCGTATCCATCCGTGAAGAGATGCAACACCGCCTCCGTCCAGGAGTCGATTTTCCCTGATGGCTTCTTCAACTCAAAAATCAAACCATTCGGCCCTGGGCCAAATGACGTTGTGCCATAGAGGTTGCCATTTCCGTCAAAAACGACTCCTGCGGCAGAGTTGGAACCATCCCGGCCATTGAAGCGATGCAACAACGTCTGCGTCCATTTGCCGCCTTTAGTGATCGGCGGAGTGAGCTTGAACACTATGCCGCAACCGGTCCCGCCGACTCCGCCCGCGCATTGCCCCTGCACGTTGTTACCCCCGAAGTAGGTTGTGCCGTAAATCGCACCCTTACTGTCGAGAACCAATCCGCCGTTCGGATTCGCTCCGTCCCCGAACTGTTTTCCGGCACCGACCCCTTTAAAGCTGTATAGCACTTGCTCCTTCCACCTGCCGCCCTTCGTTTTTGGCGGAGTCAGCTTGAACACCGCGCCGCAATATTGATAGTAGGGCGCGTTACAGCTTCCGTAGCCGCCGCCGTACTGGGTCGAGCCGTACAGGTTTCCCGCGCTGTCGAAGGTCAGATTGCCCCAGGGGAAATAGCCATCTTTCCCACTCTGAAAGCTGTAGATCACTTTCTCCGTCCATGCGCCGCCCTGTTGCATTGGCGGTATCATTTCAAATACCGTGCCGCAGCCTACTCTGTTGCCGAATAGCTCGCACTTGCCCGTGCCGCCGTACGCGGTGGTCCCGTACAGGTTTCCTGCTTGGTCGAAGATCACTCCACCTGCTGGCGTTTCCCCATCGTTGGAGTTCGCTCCCTTGAAGATGTAGAGGACAGTCTCAGTCCAAGGGCCGTCCTGCTTCGCAGGCTGCTTGAGTTGGTAGACCACGCCGCACTGCGCGATTCCATGACAGGCATCCGAGCCGCCATCGGTGGTTGCTCCGTAGAGATTCCCTGCGTTGTCAAACACGACTCCGCCAGCGGGATAAGCTCCGTCGGGAATCCCCTGGAAACTGTACAGAACTTTCTCGTGCCATTCGGCAGCAGCGGTCGAAGCCAACAACACAGTAAGCACGGTCAATGTAGAAAGGCGAGCTGCCCAGCGGAAATGGTGTTCGGTATTCATCAAGCTGTCTGCCACGCAGGCGCGGCCTGTTCGGGTTAGAGACCCGAAGCCACACAAAAGACCACGGACCCCGCACGAGCTTAATACGTTGCCACGAAACCTCCCTCGTAGTTGTTATCCGGTTCGCAGTAACCGACGATGCGGTTTTTGTCATTAAGTCCGTTCGCGGCCGTGCCCATGCTGTTGCTGCAATCAAACGTGTAGTACTTGCCTTTATGGAACAGCGCACCGTGTCCACTGAAGTCGTTGGAGAACCAGTGATAGGCAATATCGCCGGCATTATTAATGTCACGGGCCATCGTTTGCACCGCGCCAGGAACGTTAATCGTCTTATAGGTCTTGCCGTTGTACAGAGAAGATTCACTGTTGCCCGCTGAATCCAACCAATCAAGGACGATATCGCCCTGCTTGTTGATGCCCTCAGCGGCCGTTGCCAGGGCGCCGGGTACGTTCAGAGTCGTGTAGGTCTTGCCTTTGAGCAGAAATCCCTGCGCGTACCCGCTGGAAGTGCTGTAAGCACCGACAATCGAGCCGTCGTCGTTGATCCCGTTGGCCTGCGAATACAGTGCGCCACGAGGCCCGGGGATAGTCGTGAATTTGCCATTCTGGTACAAGAAGCCTCTGCCTTTGCCGCCTGAATTCGTGTAGCTGCCCACGATCGCACCTTGGGAATTGATTTGCCAGCACACGGTTTGGCTGCCATGCGGGTAATCGATGCGCGTCAATGTTTTTCCATTCAACATAAAGCCGCGCTGGTAACCGGGCTGGTGGATATAGACTCCGACCATCACCCCCGCGTTGTTGATTCCGCCTACTGACGTGGTGAGCGCTCCCGGAACTCGGACGGTCTTAAACTTGAAAGTCAGCGTCGGCGCGTGGGCCCCAACCGCCGTAATCATGAATGCCAGCACAAACGTCGGTACCAGTAGCAACGTCTTGCAGCTTTTCATCTCTTTTTTCCCCTTGGTGGATTGCATGGGTTCCGTGAAAGATTGAAATTGCGGAACTCAATGCGGCAGCGATTGTACACTGGAATCTCCGCATCGGGTTAGTTTGTGGAGGGAACGGGACTTTGAGGCTCGCGGACGCTAGGGCTGCTCAGGCGGCATTTGCGGCATTTGGGGGCCAGATTGATTGGGCTGGTTTGGCTGGATGCCAAAGCCGCCGGGTTGTCCTGAGATTCCGGTGGAGTTGCCTGGAGCCCCGGTTGTGCCCGGCGCGCCCTGAATTGATGTTGCCCCTTGCAGAGAAGGCTGGTTCGGCGTGGTTAGAAGCCCGCCGCGATCGGTAGTTGGGTCGTAAATGAACTGCCACTCGTTGTAGTGGTTTTTTTTATTGAAGATGCGGATGGTTTTGTCTTTGCTGGTGCTGGCTACGCCAACGATAGGCCCGCCACCGAAGACCTGAGGATTAGCGGAATTAGCCCCGTTCACCGATCCGAATGCCCCGGGCGCGCCAGGACCGGCCGCCGCGAAACTCGTTCCCTGACCGGGCGTGGTGGTTTGCCCATTGCCTTCAGTATTCTCTTCTGCGTTCTGTCCCGGGGTTGCGGTCACCGCAGTATTGGCCGAGCTAGCTTGGGGAAAATTGCCGGCATTTGCTCCAGCGGCAGCGGCAAGGCCGCCAGCCGCCGCAAATGTGTTCAAAGCGCCATTTGCAAGTGCCGCTTGCGCGCCGGGACCGCCGTTTATTCCCGCGGCGCCAGGATTGAGCCCGCCGGCCGGAGTGGCTCCTGCTATCCCTGCTCCAAATGACATTTGTACTTCGCCCAGATGGAGCAGTTTGAAATCTTTGCCGGTGATGGGGTCTTTGTAGCGCTTACGCAGGAAACGCACTTGATTGGTATTTTCCAGTTCTTCCAGCCGGGTGGGATAACGCCCGAATTTCTTGACAAAATGCTTCATTGCCCGCGAATACTGCACGCCGCGATGAATCAGCTCTTCCTCGCGGTCCCGTTTTACCTGGAAGGCGGCGACCGGCAACATAACCATCGCCGCGACGGCGATGAGGGAGACAAACAGGATGAGCGTGATCAGAATGTATCCGCGCTCGGAGCGGCGGGACGGGAACGGATTTTGGCGATGCGACCATGGAAGATTTGCAATTGGGTAATTTGTAATCGGGTACTTTAAGCACCTGTGGAAAGCCCGCAATTACCAAATCACTAAATTTTCAATTACTCAATTTTATTTATCCCGCCGTCAGCGGAATGTTCTGGCGGTTGTTGTTGAGCACGTCTTCTATTTCCACCGAGGTGGGTGAGATGCGCAAAACCTTGTAGTGGCGATTGACCACTTCCCCTTCAGCCGCGATAAAAACATCCTCACCCTCAGAGAGAAAAATCTTCTTTGACTCGCCGGGCTTACTGGCGAATCCGAAAAATTTCAGATTGATGGGCGGCGGAGGCGGTGGTGGCGGCGGACCACTTTCCGCGGCTCTTTCTTCGTCTGTTTTCACAGACGCGATGGGCGTCGGAATCTCCGCTTGCGCCTGGAAGATATTTCTTCCCGTACCTTCGTACTTGGTGTCCTCGCTGGCCTTCAGCCAGTCATATCGCAGAGTGGGATCGAGCGAACGCGGCGCGGTGCCGACTTTCTTGCCGCGACCCTTGATGCGTGCGGCCGGTCGAGCCGTCGCCGTTGGCTGATAACCACCAGCCGGACTTGCTGACACTGGCGCCGACGCCGAGGGACTTGAGCTTCCGTAATTGAGAAAAAACACAATGACGGCGAGCGCCATCAGCGCCAGAGCGACGATTAGCTTAGTTCGATTTTCCGCTCCGAGTTTCACTTGGCACCCGTCTCCGGTCGGAACCGATCTTGATTCCCGAAGGGAAAGTCCCTCAGGGATAAAGCCCGAATTCTTGAATCGTTAGCGGCACGGCTGAAGCCGTGCCCTTTCAAAGAAACGCCAAAAAATATTTCAACGCAGTTCAGTAAAAAACTCCACTCGTGAGTTGCCTTACGCCGCGCCCGTCTTCAAATAAGTTTCCAACTTCAACTGTAGCTTGACCATGCCGTTTTGTTCTCCGCCCAAGCCCACGCTGTCCACCAGAAAAAACATCTGATTGCGTTCGAGCGCGTTTATGAATCGGACGAGTTGCAGGTAATCCCCAGCCAGGTCGGCCTCGATTTCCATACGCCGCACACCCAGTCCGGTCATCTCCGTGTCTTTCATCGAATATTTAATGCTCTCGATTTTCACGCCATTCTGTGACGCCACCTTGCCCAGATCCGCGGAAATCGAGGAATCTTGCGAGGGCAGCCGTTGTGTATAAAACTCCTCAATCTCCTTGTGGGCGACAGGAATCTTCTTGTCCAGACCGCGTAATGGCTCGACCTCTCGCGTCTTCTGCTGCAATTCTCGCCAGGCTTGATCCAGTTGCTGATGCCGCGATGCTTCCGAGCCAATTAAAGGCGAAAAGAATATGCCGATCAAAATCACATCCACCGCCGCCAGGGCAGCCATTGCGAGCTGCACTTTTCGCCGCGTATCTCTAAGCTCAGGCATTACTGCGCGCCTCCCGCGGTGCTGCTGCTTCCAACCTCCGGCACGTAGACAGCGGTAATGTGAAACTGTACTGTGTCTCCGGCGCCCTGATTGCCAGTATTAGAATTTTCTTCTTCGATGTAGGTGTCGTGAAAATGTTTTGAAGCTTCCATTTTGCTTACCAGGTCAAGAGCATGCTCGCGAGTATCTCCATCCACGATGAGCTTGATCTCGAGTTCATTGTCGGAACTGAGTTCGGGATGAATCGAAGTCACATGCAGCCTCGGCGGCATGACCCGTTCCAAGTCTTCAAAGGCCTTAGTCCAGGAGAAAGCCTTGCGTTGGAAAAGATCGTTGAGAAACTGCGAACGGTCGCGAGTGCTACTGTTCTGCGGAGAATTCATTAAGCTTTGGGCATCGGCTTTTTCTTTGTCGCGGGCTGCGCTCTGCTGCTGGTATTGCCGGATGATCTGCCGGTCTCGGCGCGCGCCGATCCAGCCATTGACTGTCATGATCAGCAGGAGCACGGTCAGAATTCCCAGGGCAAGCACGCCTCCGCCCCAACGCAGCCAGAATCGACGCGCATCCTCATAGGGCTGACTCGCGAGATTGATGTCAACGCGCATTTACGACAAAAGGGCCCCCACAACCCCGGCCATTCTCCACTTCGGAATCGATCCGACACTTGCGCCCAACTGTGAATTGGAAACCAGTTCCGTGACCTCGGCTCCGGTCTGGGCACGCAGAGCGGGAACTGCTCCGCCTGAGTCTGCGAGGCCAGCCACGAAAATCTGTTCGATATTCAGCTGATAAGTATCCTGAAAAAATACCACCGAGGGATAAACCTCTTCCGCCAGTTGCTCCCCGGTAATCGTAACCCCGCGCGGGTTTTCCAGGGTGCGAAAGAGCAACAACTGATTTTTATCGAGGATGGCGATGCTAGTAGTGCGCGAGTCCACTTTCACCACCAGAGTGGGACGCGTCGCCTCAGCCGCACCCAACGCAGCCAGCATGGAAGGCAGCACAATCCCCGGGCTGTACCCCGCTTCTCTGAATACCGACTCATAATCTTCAATCACGCTGCTCAACGCCACGGCTGCAACCACCTTCAACCCATTCGCGGATTGTTGCGCGTGGTAAGAAATCTTGGCTTTATCGAGATCAAACGGGAGCGATTTTTTCAGCCGGAAACGCACCACGCTTTCTGCTTCCGTGCGGTTTGCGGGTAGAGTCTCAAAATCAAGCAGCATGACGCGGACGGCGGCATCGGGCAGAACCGCGATGACATCTCGCGACCGGCTGTTCAGAGCGCCCAGCGTCTCGCTAACCGTGTCGAAGACGTCTTGCCGCTCGCGCAGATTCGCCTCTAGCAAGTCGGGAACGACGCTACCTCGGGCCAATTCACCAGCGGTGCAGGCATCAACCGTGTGACCGCGCTCGGAAATACGTCCGGCGACGACGCGATCAGCCGCAATCTCGCATGCCAGCTTTGGCTTGGAACTCGAATTGAAATTAGCACGCATCTATTTTAGTAGCGCCGGCATCCTGCCGGCTGTCGCGAGGGCATCCTGCCCTCGGCGTGTCGGGCGAGACGCCCGCACGACAGCCGCCGAGACGGCGGCGCTACAAAACTCCTTATACAAGTAAACCGCTGAGCCGCCGACAAATGCAATAGCTGAAAGAGCACCACAGTCATTGAACGAAAGGTCACCCGCGGTTTGACGAATTTCTCGTCCTCATTTCGTTGTCATCCCGAGCGAAGCGAGGGATCTGCAGTTCTGTGTCCGCAAAAATGCTGATTCCTCGCTTCGCTCGGAATGGCAGGTCTGGAAATGCCTCTATCGCATGCTTTCGATGAAGGTGACTTTATTAATCTCTTTCAACGTAGTCAGCCCGGTCCTGACTTTGTCCAGTGCCGATTCACGCAGGAAGCGCATGCCCTCATCGCGGGCGGCTCGCCGAATCTCGGAAGTTGGCTTCTTCAGCAGAATCATCTCGCGAATGCGATCGCTCAAATCGAGCAGTTCGTGGATGGCGGTTCTTCCGCGGAATCCCGTGCCCGCGCATTCAATGCAGCCTTGCCCTTCGTAGAAGGTAACTTCCGACCAGGCCTTCGGATCGAGTCCGCTGGCCTCCAGAACTTCGGGAGCGTAGTGCGTCGCGGTACGGCAGGATTCGCAAATCAACCGGACCAGCCGTTGCGCCAGAATGCAGTTCAACGCGGAAACGAAGTTGTAAGGCTCAACGCCCATGTTAAGAAATCGGCCGATGACATCGACCACGTTGTTGGCGTGAACGGTAGTAAAAACCAGGTGGCCAGTAAGCGCAGACTGAATCGCAATCTGCGCGGTCTCGGTGTCACGAATTTCGCCGACCATGATCTTGTCAGGATCGTGACGCAAGATGGAGCGCAATCCACGAGCGAAGGTCAACCCTTTTTTCTCATTAACTGGAATCTGAGTGATACCGCGAATCTGATACTCAACCGGATCTTCAATGGTGATGATTTTGTCTTCGTCAGTCTTGATCTCACTGACAGCCGCATACAAAGTTGTGGTCTTGCCGCTGCCGGTTGGGCCTGTCACCAGCACCATGCCGTAAGGTTCTTTGATGTAGCGGCGGAACTTCCGCAGATCGTCTTCATCGAATCCCACAACATCGAGCGTGAGTTTGTGGAACTTCTCGCTCATCGATTCTTTATCGAGCACGCGGAGCACAGCGTCCTCGCCGTGAATCGAAGGCATAATCGAAACACGGAAATCGATCGGCCGCTCGGGGCTGCCGTAGCGTACGCGGAAGCGTCCATCCTGCGGAACCCGGCGTTCGGAAATATCCAACTCGCTCATCACCTTGATACGCGAAATGATGGTCGAGTGATGCTCCTTGGCAATGGGCGGCATGGCCTGGGTCAGCACGCCGTCAATGCGGAACTTGATGCTCACCGAGTCATCGCGAGTTTCGATGTGAATATCACTGGCGCGCCGCTGCAGCGCGGTGAAAATCGTAGTGTCGACCAAACGAATAATCGGGCTGATGTCACCCTGCTGCGTGGCCAGCCGATCGATCGAAATGCTTTCGTCGCTGCCGCTCTCATCTTCGCGAATTACATCGAGAGCAAAGCCTTCGCTGGCGTCTTCAAGAACGCGCTTCGACTGCTCCGTCTTCTTGAGAATTTCGGTGATCTGCGCCAGCGTCGAGACCTTGGTGACGATGCGCTTGCCCAGCAGCAGGCTGATCTCGTCAATCATCATCAATTGGCTGGGATCGGCGATGGCAATTGCCAACCGTCCGTCTTCGGTCTCTTCCAGCGGCACGAAGTTGTAGCGGAACATCAGGTGAACCGGGATCGTCTTGAACAGATCGTGGTGAAGCTGGAAGTTATGCAGGTCGACGAATTGGCAGCGATAGCGGCGTGCAATGTCTTGCGCTTTTTCCAGTTCTTCGCTGTGCGTGCCGGGCGCTGCGCTCCCGTTCCCACCCACGAATACTGCTTTATTTTCGGTTGTCGTTGCCATTTCTCAACCACCTACACACAGGCCAGAGCCATATTTCTCGTCTTAATGAATCGTAGATCCCAAAGTGAAGATGGGTAAATACAGCGAGATGAGTATTCCACCCACAATCACTGCCATGAAGATGAGGATGACCGGTTCGATGAGCGCCATGGCCGCTCCCAGCGCGTTCTGAACATCCTCTTCATAAAATTCCGCCACCGAGTTCAACATCGCCGGCAAGGCTCCGGTGGATTCGCCTACCTCGATCATTTCCACCGACAACTCGGGAAACATTTTTTGCTCTTCCAGGCTCTTGGCTAACGGTTGCCCCTCCCGCACCCGGATGGCAGCATCGGAAACTCCATTTAAGATGCGCCGGCTGCTCATCGAGGCGCCCGCGGTTTGCAGCGACGGCACCAGCGGCATGCCTCCCGCCAGCAGAGTCGAAAGCATACGGGAAAAATTTGCCACCTGGTACTTCAACCATATCTCGCCGAGGAGAGGCAGCGCGAGAATGGCGCGGTCGACGCGCTCCGCCCCGCGATCGGTCTTCTTCCACTGCCAGAAGCCCAGCAGCGCAACGATCACCGCAATGCCGAAGATCGGAAAGTATCTTTGCGCGTTGTTTCCGATATTCAGCATGATCAGCGTGATCACCGGCAGTTGCGCTCCCATATCCTGATAAAGCTTGGCAAACTGCGGCACCACGTAGGTGACCAGAAAGACCAGCATCAACGACACGACCGTGACCAGTAGAGTCGGATACACCAGCGAGACCGCCAGCTTTTTCTTGAAAGTCAGCGCCATCTTCTGAAACGCGATGTAGCGCGAGAGCACTTCTTCCATGTTGCCGCTCTTCTCGCCCGCCATCAGAGTGCTGGTATAGATTTTTGGAAAAGCCCCCTGCCCGGAAAACGCGTCGGACAGCAACTCGCCGGCTTTGACCCGGTCGCGCACATTCTGCAACAGGCTTTGCAGATACGGATCCCGCTGCCGCTTGATGAGCAAATCCAACGAGTTCAAAATCGGCAGGCCGGCTTTGATCAGGGTAAGGAACTGCGAATTGAAGATAAGAAACTGCCCTTGCTTGACCTTGCCGCGCCGTCGCAGTCCGCCCGACAGAACCCCTCGAGGCTTGACCCAATACACCAGGAAGCCCTGTTGCACAAAGCGATCGCGAACCTCGGCCTCGGAGTAGCCGTTTTCGATCTGCTCCAACAGGTGCCCGCGCTCGTCCGCGATTTTGACTACGAATTCGGCCATTCTCTCGTCCGTTTACCGTTGTCCACCTCAGTCTAGCATTCCCGCATGTCTACTATTTGTTAAATGCCCGTCACAGCCTATCGAGGGTAATGAGTCGATCTGTAGGGTGCCATCATTTCGTAACCAATTGATAACAATAGAATGATTTACTGTCATCCCCAGCAAAGCGAGGGATCTGCAGTCTTTCATCTTGACGCGATAGCTGGCCTACTGTCCCCACTCGCCGCTAATCACCTCAACCCCATCCGGCACCGCAAACTGAAACTGCCGATCAGGCACGGTCACATTCTCCCTCTGATTGCTAAAGCGATATTCCGTGACCGATCCATCCACTTCTTCGATTAGGATGCGGCCTAATCCAGTGCTCCGGGGTAATCTCCAGCAGAACCTGGCTGACCCGATCCGCCAAACTCTTCGGAACGCCCCTCAACACCACGTCCCCAGCCATCAGGGGCGCCACATCGGGGGCGAACGACAAAGCTTGCAATTCCTTCTCCAACTTGGTCTTACCTAAAAGAAACGCCAGCGGAGACCGCAAATCGTCCAGCTTCTTAACCGCCGTCCGCCGCACCTGGCGCTCGCCCGGGACGTAAAACCACGCATCCCTGCCGTCGCTCAAAAACAACTTCTCCCTCGGAGAACGGTACTCCCACCGCATCTTGCCAGGTTTTTTTAACCAAAGTGTCCCCGATTCAGTACGTTCCGTTCCCGCCCCCCGGTAGATTTCAGTGAAGTTCGTCTGCAGGGTGTGCAGATGGTTGTAGCGCTCATCAACAGCCTGCGCGATGGCATGAACGTCAGGCGCCGGAGCGGCGGCCGTAATTCCACTGGCCAGTCCACAGACAAGAAAGACCACAAAGTTGCGCAGGACGGAATTCAGGTCCACAGAAGTAGTTTACGGGAATGGCATTGTAGGTGCGAGCGTGCTCGTGCTCCACCCCGATCATTCGTGAGGAAGTGCAGTTCCTCACAACGAGGCCTGATGACGAAGGATCTATGGATTTCGCCGCGCGTGATAAACCCATCGGCAACCATGTCTGCTAGATTTGCGGCGCTCAGCCTGACGCTCCTCACCGCCGCATTGCACTTGCCAACCTCACAAGGAGTGCTAAACTCATGCCGCGTAAACCGGTGACCAACCGATGTCTCTCGGACTCAACCTCGGGCTCAGCGATGATCGGCCAATAGTGACTTTAGTTCGCGAAGCTCCGCACAAAAGCGCGGGCCTGGCCTTTCTGCTCTCACTGCTGGTGCCGGGTGCGGGGCAGTTCTACTGCAGCAAGACCAGCCGCGGCTGGATCACACTCGGGTTCTGGCTGTTGGGAGTGCTTTTCTGCTTCTCGACCCGCGAGAACTTAAGGGGCACCGGCATAATACTCGTGACCGTTCTCTGGATATTCTCGTTTCTCGACGCCTATTTCACCGCCCTCGAGATCAATCGCCGAGAAGACGCCCAGGTGGACGTGCAGAATCCGCGAGTAGCAGTCACGCTCAACCTCCTGACCGCCGGGTTTGGCTATTTCTACCTGGGAGAGCGCGCCAAGGGCACCGTGATTTTCGTGGTAACGCAAGTCCTGCGTTTCGGTCTTCCGGGGCTGACGGGATACGCCGGCGGCGTAGTCTCGCTGGCTCTCCTCGTGATGCAGATGCTGATGGGGGCCGATGCCTATCGCATCGCTCGTATGCAACTGAAGGAAGCGCTCGGGCCCCAGCCTGAACAGCCCGACGGCGCAACCAAAAAGTCTTCCCGAATACCCTTGTTTGTTCCGGTTGGTTTGGCCGGTCTTGCGGCAGTATGTCTCATTGGGTTCCTGATCTTCAGTTTAGCCGTGGCTGCCGCGCGAGGTCCTGCGCTTCGTCCTGCGGCTGCCCGCGTGCAAAGCCAACGCGTGCCTGCTCAGGTTCGGCAGGGGTCGGCGAACATGAATGCGTCAGTATTTCCCGGAACAGCAACCGACCTCTCATCCGCGGTTCAAGAAGTGCAGTGGCTGGAAAAACAAGTAGAACGCCGGAAAGAGGACATCCCCGAACTTAAACACGACGTGCGGATTTTCGACTCAGTTCTGAACGGCCCCAAGGTGGACGACGTTGACGCTGTGGTGGCTCGCTATTACCGGGCTGAGAGTCTCAGCATGATCAATTTTGCCCATGAGCACGAAGGCGAAGCATTGGAGCCTTCCGCAGCGAAAAGCGCGATAGCGGACTTCGACAAGATAATCGCCCTCGGCAGCGTGAGTACATATATTCCCGCTGTCAACGTGGCGAATGCCCAGTATTTTGCCGGTTCGGTCGCGCGAAATCATTTGCATTCGGATTCTCTGGCCTACAAGTATTGGGAAAAATGCGCCTGGCAGGGACACTCGGGATGCCTGAACATCATTGCCAATGCCCGCCTGACGGGCGATGGGGGAGAGAAAGTAGACATCAATGAAGCTCTCGATCTGCACACGATGGTCTTCAACAGCGGCATTCGCTACCATTGCGCAGGTGCGCATTCGGCACTGAGTATCGCCAAGATCATCCATTTTACCGGCGTGCGCCGCCCGGGAGACGACGAACTTGAGTGGGTGCGCAAGTCATATGGTCTTATGGACAAGCTCGAAGCCACAAACGGAAACAGGAACGTGTGCCATCGATCGGACGCTGAGATTGAAGAATTCCTGCTGCAACTGAGCCGCGGACAAAGAAAGGCAGGCATCCTGGAGGACGCGGCCGTGCGCGCGGGCGACCAATCAGCGGCCACCAGCGCGGTGATCCAACTTTTTTCAGGATCGGGCAGCAGCACAGAATTTGAGACGGCGGTGCAGTCGAGCAAGTCCGAGAGCAGCCGCTGCTCGGCATATTTCGATGCCATGTGGTACGCGCAAATCACGAAGGACGATGTGGCGGCGCAGCGCTATCGGCAGCGGCTATCCGACATTGGACAACTTCAATGTGGTGAAGAGCTGGCATTTGCCAGCAAGTCGAAACTGTGAAAGCAGCGAGTCCCTCATCCTAACGTCAATACAAGGAATGATTTGACATAGTTCTAAACCAAAAGCCCGTAAATCTTTTCCTGAATAACTTGCAACCCCGCCACCGGCATGGCAGACTCATGTGCTGGCCAAGACTTCCCCTACAACTCCTGGCCTCGTAGGGGTGCGCATGTTCAGACTCATCCTTCTGTGTTTGCTGCTTGCTAGCGGCTCCAGTTCTGGCCAGGAAGCCAAAGAGCTCCCCAAGGCCGTCCCGGTCGTCGCTACGCCATCTGACACGGCTACCCTCGCTTTTGCTGAGGCTGGCAGGCTCTATTACCAGGGACAATTTGACGCAGCCATTCAAAAATATCAACAGATTATCAGCGACAAGCCCAATTCACCCGAAGCTTACGCTGGACTGACTCGGGTCTACTTGAAACAAAAAAATGTCCAGCAGGCGAATGAAACTATTTTGAAAGGCGTGCAAACCGCGGACGGTCCGGCGGTGCATGTTGCGCTCGGAGAAGTTTATTTTCGCCAGGGAAAAATTCCTGAAGCCGAACGCGAGTGGGTGAACGTGATTAACTCCGGCCACGCCGAAGCCCGCGCCTACCTCGGCCTGGTACGTGTGGACCGCGCCTTGTCGCTCTACAAGAAGGCAAAGGCTATGTTGGATAAAGCCCACCAACTTGATCCCGCTGATCCCGACATTCAGCGCTACTGGAATGAGACTTTAAGCCGCGAGCAGCGCATCAAGAACCTGGAAGAATATCTCGCCACGGTCAACAACGACGACGCAAACACGCGGGAGCACCTTAAACATTATCTCGAATACTTGAAAGCGCGCCAGCAAGGGCCCCCGCGCAGTTGCAAGTTGGTGGGCCAGATAAACTCGACTCAAACCAACCTGGTGCCTCTGCTGCGCGATCCCGCACACATGCGCGGGCTGGGACTGAGCGTGGCGGTGAATGGAACCAAAGCCAACCTGCTGCTCGACACCGGAGCGAGCGGGATCGTGATAGACCGCGGCATCGCGGAAAAATCCGGGTTGACTAAACTGTCCGAGACCAGTGTTTGGGGTGTCGGCGACAAGGGAGGTAATGCTGCATGGATCGGCTTGGCCAATTCCATCAGAATCGGGGAACTGGAATTTCAGAATTGTCCAGTCATCGTCATGGACAAGCGTTCGGTGGCGGAGGAAAACGGGCTCATCGGGGCTGACGTGTTCGAGCATTTTCTTGTCGACATCAATCTTCCCGACCGCAAACTTCGCCTGAGCGAATTGCCCAATCGGCCGGGAGAAACTGCCGGTCCCATCCATTTGAAAACCGACAAGGATTATCTCGGCAGCGAGCAGGTTGAGAGCAATGACACCGATCCCAGTTCTTCAAAGTCAGCGCCGCCAGCTGCCGTCGGCCCACTGGACGCCTACGTCAGTCCAGAGATGAGTTCTTATACCAAAGTCCTGCGCTTCGGGCACCAACTGCTTATTCCCACAAAAATTGGGGATGCCCCGGCCAAGCTTTTCCTGATCGATAGCGGCGGCTTCACCAACATGATCGACCCGTCCGCGGCTCGCGAAGTCACCAAGGTGCACGGCGACGCATACATGAAAGTCAAAGGCGTCAGCGGATCCGTCAAGAACGTCTATAGCGCCGATAAGGCGGTGCTTTTCTTTGGACATCTCAGGCAGGAGAATCAGGACATCATCGCTTTCGATATGACTCCGATAAGCAATGGGGCCGGGACCGAAATCTCCGGCATGCTCGGGTTCACAACTCTCAATTTGCTGGATATTAAGATCGACTATCGCGATGGTTTGGTGAATCTCTCATACAATCCTAATCGTCTGCATTAAGCCTGCGAATTTTGCAACGGTTCACTCGCGAGAATCGCGTATTGATGTGTGGCCGAGACCTTCGTGAAAAGCGCATTCTTCGTCAGCACATAAGCAAGTAGCGGATTGTGATAGATGACAAATATGGGCCGCGGATTTTGCCGCAACGAATCTTCCAGTCGATTGATCATGCGTACCAACTCAGATTCTGGTAGAGGGTTGAACAAATAGAGCACTGTCGGTTCGGCTGGAAGGTCGAATTCCGAAGCGTCCGCCAGCACGCAGTCGATGGCGAAGCACCGCTGAGAATCGCTTTTGTATTTGCTGATATTCTCTTTGGCCACGCGGTGCAGTTCAGGGAGCAATTCGATCCCGAGGATCCGCTGGAAAGGATACTGCGAGGCCATCAGCAGGGCGCGTCCTTTGCCGGAACCGATATCGATGAAGGTGAACTCTGGCAAATTGATTTTCGGAGTCACCTGCATCAGGCTCTCGATCATCTCGCGAAACAGCATGGGTTCGGTGGGTTGATAAGGCGAGTGAAAGTGTCCGAGCAATCGATCGCGCCAGCCAACCGTCGCGCTGGTTGTGTCGACGCGAAAGTCCCAGTCGTAATCGACGTCGCCGTAGCGTTGCCGCCGTCGCGACGGCGTGGATTCACGGGCGAATTCCCACAGGGTCGAGACGAATTGCTTCATCGCGGGAAAAAATCCACGACGGGCTGAACTTTCCTTCCACCAACGGTGAATCGTGGCCGCGAGACCAGGTTCAGGATTGCGCTCTGCTGCCATTGCAGACTATGGTGCCACGAACCTGCCGGGCTTTGCCCAACTGGACAGCCGAGGACAGCTGTCCCCACGCGATTCTCAGTGCCACAGACTACGCGAGGGGTTTGGACATCTTTACCAGATGACACGGCTGGTTCGTGTGCTGGTCGCGGGGGAAGGGAAGTGTTCCGCTTTCCGTATAGCCCAGGCGATGATAGAACCTAGGCAATTCGGTGCGCAGGTTCACAATAGTGAGATCCATGAAGCGGCAATCTGCGGCACGGCAGTAGTCTTCGGCCGCTGCGATCATCCGGGATCCAAGGCCGGAACGTTGCGATGCAGGCTCGACTGCGAGCAGGCCGAAATATCCGCGGTCGTCACGCAGTTCGACATAAACGCATCCGGTTAGCTTGCCCGCTTCTTCGGCCAGCAGGAACTTTCCCTTGTGCAGCAGTTCGCGAACTTTTTCCGGGTCGGTGCGGTCGCCCTCAGTGAAGAACCTCTCCGGGCGGAATGCCGTGTTCACCAGGCGCGCGATGTTCTCCGCGTCGTCGGGTTGCGCCATGCGTAGGTTCATGGAGTGGACATGCGCGAACGAGGACGCCGCGCCTACACACCTATATGTTAATTCACGGCTGGCAGTTTTGGCGTTCGCGGGGGAATGTAGCCGATCGGGATTCCTTTTTCGATGAAGGGCAAGTCATCTGGCACTCGCACTTCGACGTGGCCATCCGGCATGAGTTTATAGGTGTGGCCTAGTGGATCCACGGGAATTCCATGCAACAAATTCGCTGCAGTCAGATCAGAGAAGTTCTGTGGAAGGTGTCCGGTTTTATCTCGGTAACGCGATACCAGTTCTTCCAGCCTGGTCACGTCTTCATCTGCTTGTAAAGCATTCAGGTGAGCGACGGCGTTGGCTTTTACATTTGGGTCATGCGTAGTTTGCAAAGTGGTCTGCCACATGAGACGCGCGGTTTGCAGATTGCCCGCGTGCTCAGCCATCTTTGCGGCCATGATGCTCATGACCTGATGCGAATTGGGCACTTTGGCGCCGTCGGCGAAGGCTTTCTCCGCGTTGGCGTAATCCCCAAGCTCCATGTAATAAATGAAACCCAAATCGTAGTAGAGATGCCATTGATCAGGATTATTGCGGATGCCAAACTCCGCTAATTTAATGGCGCGCTCCGGTTGGCCCGCGCCGCCGGGAATTTTTGGAGCCAGAAAGTTGGCGCCGTACTCGTAGGCCACGAGCAGATGCGGATCGAGCGTGGTGGTGATTTCAAGCAGCGGCGCCAGTAAATCAAAATGCTCCGAGCCGCGGGTAAGCTTATCACCGAAATATTGCACTGCGCGAGTCCAGTAAATGTCTGCCAGTAAACCGTCATATCCCAGGCTCATGCGTTTCAGTAGGGTCGGCGAGGAGATGTAAAGGACTTCCTCGAGCGTGGCCGCGTTACGCTCGCGATCGAGGCGTCGCAGCAGCAACACCGATGCCGTCAGGCAACTATGAGCAGAATGCTGGCTGTGATTGTGAGTCCGTCGCGAAGGTCTCATTTCAGATTCCGGCGCTCGAAAATCAGCACTGCTCCGCACAGAGCCATACTGGCGTAGACCAGCGCATAAAGTGTGTTCGACAAAATCAACTGAGCGGAAACCGGTTGTTCGTGCGCCACCGAACTGATCACGTTCAGCGCGGAAAAATTTGGAACCAGGTAGGCCGCGCCAGTGGCGAGCCAGCGTACGAGTCCTTTGGTCAAGCTCGCGAATCCGCGCAGATCTTCCGCAAAGGTGCCGATTATGAATAAAGCGAAAGCAAATACCGCCGACAACAATGGCGAAGAAAACGACGAAAACAGCAGCGCCAGGGAAGTGATAATCAAGAATTGCAAAATGATGAAGTACAACGCGACCAGCACCCAACCGTCCGAAGTCTGGAAGCGGTGAGAAACGTAATACAACGCCGCAAATACGCCCAACGCCATGAAGGATGCGTTCACCACCAGCGTGCCTGCCAAGCCGAAGAACTTACCCACAATAAATTCCCAACGCCGTACGGGACGCGACAGCACCGTATAAAGCGTTCGCTTATCGATCTCTTTCGAGACCAGGCCGATACCGATAAAAATCGCGATCACCACGCCAAACAACGAAACTGCGGTCAGGCCAAGATTGATCACTACCAGCCGCTCAATGCCAATGGAAATCTGTCCGACCAGAATGGCCGCTCCCGACATCAGCAGAGCGAATGCGATGAGGTTATAAAGCACGCGATCGCGCACGGCTTCCCGGAATGTGTTCGCAGCGATGTAACCAATACGGTCGCTCATTTCGACACTCCAGCAACCGCTGTAGACGGTTGCAGCTTGCGCACAAAGTACTCTTCGAGGGAAGTACGCACCGGAATCAGAGAGATGATTCGCAGTTGCTCTCGACGCAGTG
The DNA here is from genome assembly GCA_963716405.1 of uncultured Acidobacteriota bacterium. GTDB lineage: Bacteria > Acidobacteriota > Terriglobia > Terriglobales > Acidobacteriaceae > JABDBE01. The sequence continues at coordinate 378,410 of CAVQTI010000006.1, forward strand.
CTTCAAGGGCAGCGTCCTGGTTGCCTTCGAGAAGCACGGCGCGAATGGTGTCGCCGGTCACGTGACAGTCCGCTCCCAAAGCCTTCATTGCAGCCGGTATCTTGTTCCCATGCCAGACCAGTTCAATTTTTCCTTCAACGTTCGCAGTGAGGTCAGCTACTGCGCCTACGCTTCGCAGTTCGCCCAAATGGATGATGGCCACGCGATCGCACAGTGCTTCGGCGTCGGAAAGAATATGCGTGGAGAAGAAAACGGTTTTGCCTTCCTGCTTCAATTCTTCCATCAGATCGCGAACTTCGCGGCGGCCCATGGGATCAAGACCCGACATCGGTTCGTCAAGAAAAACTACCCGCGGATCATGCAAAATTGCCTGCGCAATGCCTACCCGCTGCAGCATGCCTTTGGAAAATTTCCGCAACTGCACTCGCATAACGTCCGGTAAACCCACCCGAGTGAGAACGTCGCGGACCTTAGGCTCTCGCTCTCCGGCGGGAACTCCCGAAAGTTGGGCGTAGTAATTGAGCAATTCGCCGGCTGTCAGGTAGTCGTAAAAATACGGCTGCTCTGGCAAGAAACCAATCTGTGCCTTCATTCGCGGATCGTTAATTTCCATGCCGAGAATCTTGGCCGATCCGCCAGTGGGATAGACGAGGCCCATTAACATCTTGAGCGTGGTCGTCTTGCCTGCTCCGTTGGGGCCGAGAAAACCAAAGATTTCCCCCTCTTCCACCCGGAGGTGGAGCGGTTTCAGCGCACACTTCGGCTTCTTGCGCCAGAAGCCGACGCTGTAGGTTTTTTCCAGACCAACGATATCGATTGCAGTCATTGCGGCGGAGCCCGGTTACCTTCTTCCGGTGATAAGAAAATTATATGCAAAATCCGGCAACTGCGCGGGCCGCGGCCCCTTTAGATGATTACGAAAGTAAAACCGGCGAAATCGTCTTGTCGAACCTGGATGTGGGCTCCCTAGCGCTGGTCCACGTATGCGCAAGTTAACCGTGTGCCCTAAATGCTAATGACGCGGGGGCAGTAGCATCGCCCGCTGAGGTCGAACCGATCGGCAATGCCGACGATCGTGCTCTAATCATCCAAATCGTAACCCCAGTTGCGGCTAAGAGTGCCCAAGGCAGGATGGGCGTGATCAGCATCCACTTGGCGCCAAATCGCACCAGCAGCAGCCATGCCAGTGTCAATCCAAGGCCTGAAGCCGCAACTGTTGCCCGGACGCTAAACTTCGGTTTGTCGCCCGGCCAAACTACAGCCTGTACGAACAGCGCAAAGGGAAGGCTCGCTATCAGATCAACAAAGTAGTGCTCGCCGGTACCAAGCGTGGATATTACGGTTAGCGCCAGATAGACCGCCATGAAGATACGAAGCGCTCGCGAAAGGCCTTTGGTATTCCAGAACAGCAGCACCACCCACGCCATGTGCAGCGACGGAATCGCGTTGCGAGGCACATCGGCGGCCACCGGAATGCGATCCAGAGCGAGCCTGCGGAGCATCGAGTAGGGCAGGGAATTCCAGGGAAAATTTGGCCCGAAGACGTACGCTGGGCCGCTCGCCGGAAGCAGGTTGTAAAGCGCCCAGCCTCCGATTCCCGCCAGCATGAACAACGTAACGATATCCCATGTTGGTTTCTCGGTTCCTTTGGGCATTCGTAAGGCGTAGATCAATGCCATGACGAACGGCAGCGAGGTATACGCGAGCAGAGCCGGGATTCTCAACAGCGCCGAAGTTGCCATCGCTCTACCCATCAGAAAGCTAGGCTGAAAGCCGAAAGAACCGTCAAACACATACAGGCTGAGGTCAAAGGTCTTGGGATAGAGAAGATTTGCCAGGTTCAATGCCCGCTGCGCGAACAGGACGAAAAATACCAGTGAAGCTGCGGGCGCGAGCATGGCATAAGTCTTTCGGCGCTCAAGCGATTCTGACCAGAGCCATCGCAGTCCGAGCAACACGAACGCTCCCAATCCGAATAAAGCAAGCATGCCGGAACCGGCGTTAATCCAATTATGTCCCGCAGGAAAATGAACTATCGCGGCAAAACTTGTAGACAGCAAAACCCAGACGACTTGCTCTGCAACTTTGGGCGAGCTGCGAAGATAAAAGATGAACCCTCCAGCGATCGCCAGAGGCAAATAAGGCACGGTTAGATCGAGCGAAGCTGCCGCCAGAAGAAAGAAACCGATCCACAGCCCGCTGCAGGTCGCCAGGAGTAGTTTGCGCTCCGGGCTCGCGAGCTTCCATGTTTCCCACGCCATCCTAATAAGAACCTCCAGACCAGTTCGTCGGGCTGTCCACTGATTATGCACCGCTTGCCGCAAACGCTACGCTATGGATTCTTGCCAGGAGTGCCTAAAGTAACCAATACGGCGGGAAATCGAGGGAGGCAGTGATCTAGTGAGATGCGAATGAAACGCGCGGAAATTGCTACTGTCGAGTCGGAGACGAGACCTGAAAAAAGCCTAAGCAATTTCTTGACAGGCGGCGGATTCGCTGATAGCGTTTGTCTCCGCTGTCGGGCCCCTGTTCTACAATCTCACGCGCTTCTGGAGGCCTCCATGTTTTCTCCCCTTCACAGTCTGCCGCCAGTCGTGTCTCGCATCAATACGTTGACCGGGCAAACCCGAGGGCGCGCCGCCGCGTTCAGCTTAGCCCTCGTGTTTGGGTTGGCTCTGGCGGTGAGCCCGTTGGCAAAAGCCCAAACCTTTACCGTGCTCTACAGTTTTGCTGGCTACCCGACAGATGGCGGAGGCCCGGAGGCGGGATTGCTCATGGATGCCTCTGGCAACCTCTACGGCACCACTACGTATGGAGGGAACGTCAACGGTGCCAAGTGCGCTGGCTCGGGTTACATCGGCTGTGGAACAGCGTTCAAGCTGGATACCAATGGGACGGAGACAGTGCTGCACAACTTCGGCGGGCCGGACGGGGCAAATCCCGTCGCGGGTTTGATCATGGATGCCAAGGGCGATTTATACGGCACGACTCGGTTTGGGGGCATGATTCTGTATTGCAATGGCGACGGCAGCGCAGGCTGCGGGGTGGTTTTCAAGCTGACAGGGGAGACGGAAACCGTGCTGCACCGCTTTTGCTCTGCCGGGAATAACTGTCCGGACGGCTTATGGCCCGGGGGCGGCGTAATCATGGATGCGAACGGAGTTCTCTACGGCACCACCTATGGGGGCGGGAGCGTCGGAGGCGGGGTGGTGTTTAAGCTGGTCGGCGAGAAGGAGACGGTGCTGCACAGCTTCACGGGGGGCAAGGACGGGGCATTTCCGGATGCAGGACTGGTCATGGATAACAAGGGAGCCCTCTACGGCACCGCCCCCCAAGGCGGAGATCTCAAATGCGATTATCCGCCTCCCGACGGCTGCGGGTTGGTGTTCAAGCTGGCTGGCAAGCAGTTGACCGTGCTGCATGGTTTCAAGGACTCCCCTGACGGAGCTGAACCATACGCCGCCCTATTGCTGGACCCCGACGGGAACCTCTATGGAACAACCGGCAGCGGAGGCGAGCCTTACGGCGCAGGCACGGTATTCGAGGTAAGCGCGAGCGGCAAGGAAAGCGTGTTGCACCGCTTCCGGGCGAACTACAAGGTGCAGCATGATGGCGAGCTTCCCGAAACGGTGGTGGTCCGCGACGCCCAGGGCAATCTGTATGGGACGACCGAGGAAGGCGGCCCTAGCGGCGGCGGCGTTGTCTACGAAATCACTCCAGATGGCGCAGAGAAGATTCTGCATGACTTCTGCACCGGCGACTGCTCGGACGGCGTGTTCCCCAACGGCTTGATCATTGACGCCAAGGGAAACCTCTACGGCACGGCCTTTGGCGGCGGCGTCAATAACAAGGGTACGATTTTCATGATCACTCCGTAGTTCACCTAAGCCACGAATTCGGCACGCGTACCCCACAGCCCTGTCCGGAAAGTGACCGTACAAAAAACATAAGGAGCAACGGATTTCTCCGTTGCTCCCCGGCTTGTACCCTCCCCCAGGTACTTCGCCAAATTCAAACTACTGCAACTGAGGCCACGCACCGCTGACGCAGGTCGCCCAAGTCGTTTGCGGGGCTGCGTTCCAGGACGCGTTGTAGTGGATAACGCCATCTTCGTTCGAGCAGAAACCGCGTACACCAGTCTGGTTGAACGCAGCGGCTGAGCCGCCGACCGTGTAGCTCAGGTACGGTACGCCGGCAGAGGTGCTGCCCAGTCCGAAGTAGAAGCCGCTCTTAGCATTGGCTACGGTAGCGGCGTTGGACAGGTTCCAGTCGATCAAGCAAGCCGCGGTGACCAGAGGACCACCAGCGGGGCAACCCGTGACCGCTCCCGGCCCAAGCGCCAGCAAGCCAGCCGCGCCAGGCGTCGAATAGCCCTGTGCCGGATAGGTGGAATAGAAGCTAACTTCAGCCGTATTGATGGTACGAATCGAGCTGGCGGCAGACGACTCGTTAGCCGAGATACGCGCGCGCAGCAAGTTCGGAATGGCGATAGCAGCGATGATCAGAATAATCGCCACCACGATAAGCAACTCAATCAGTGAAAAACCCTTTTGTTTCCGCATGTGTGTCCCTTCTCTCCGTTTATCAGATGTGGTCTTCAGTAGACCCAATTGCCGATTATGTTCGCATTTTAGCGGCCAGAGGCGGAAGTTACCATAGTGCCTACTGAATAGGCGTGGCGGGGTTTGTTTTCAAAGGTTAGGCCATCTTCCGTAACCACTGGGCCGGATGCGAAACGGCTGTCTTTAGCAGATTTTGTCGCCCTACTGACAAGTTGTGTCATTTAGGTATTTGACCTTGGAACCCATTCAACATCCGGAAAAATGGGAATGATTAGGCCTAAAAAATCAAAAGGAGCAACGGATTTCTCCGTTGCTCCCCGGCTCGTACCCTCCCCCAGGTACTTTGCCAAATTCAAATTATTGCAACGATGGCCATGCGGCGCTGGAGCAAGTTGCCCACGTTGTTTGTGGGGCGGCATTCCACGCTGCGTTGTAGTGGATGACGCCATCTTCGTTAGAGCAAAAGCCGCGCACACCCGTCTGATTGAAGGAGGCGGGTGAGCCGCCGACGGTGTAACTCGTGTAAGGCACGCCAGCGGAGGTGCTGCCCAGACCGAAATAGTAGCCACTCTTAGCATTGGCTACAGTGGCGGCGTTCGACAGGTTCCAGTCAAGCAAACATGCCGCCGTCACCAGCGGTCCGCCAGCCGGGCAACCGGTCACAGCTCCCGGACCCAGTGCCAGCAAGCCGGCTGCGCCAGGCGTTGAGTAGCCGTGTGTCGGGTAGGTCGAATAAAAGCTAACCTGGGCCGTGTTGATGGTACGAACCGAACTGGCCGCAGATGACTCGTTGGCCGAGATCCGCGCTCGCAACAGGTTCGGAATGGCGATCGCCGCGATGATCAGAATAATCGCTACCACGATAAGCAGCTCAATCAGTGAAAAGCCCTTTTGTTTCTCCATTGTCATAATCTCTCCCTTGAACGGGCGCGGCTTTCTTTGTACCCGACGCTAGATTGAAGGCAATTCAGCAGCCAAGCATATCCCAACCTGGGACTGAAGGTCACTTCCGATTAACTCTTGCCCTTGCAATGCATCAAAGAATGAATCGTTGGAGACCAGGTAAGATTGGGCGAATTCTGTCTGCGAAAGATGACAAATTTCGTCAACCCGAATCCCGTTTTCTGGGAGTGAGTTCCCCGGCTAGTCCGCGGAGCCGCCGTCCAGCCTCCCTGTCCATGAGAATAGTCTCATCTGCTCGGGCTCAGGCGCTGTGTCGGGATGAGATTTCTGGCTATAGCGGTCGTAATTGGTCGGGATCCCGTGCTTCTCGCGTAATCGCTTCATTAGCTGAGAGAGGCGCTTCCGGTACGACGACGGAAGGAAAGCACGATCTTTATAACGCTGCCGATAGCTCTCCACCAACTGAGGGAACTCCTTCTCAAGAAACGGCATGAATACAGCCGATGAGCAGGGCTTGAGAAAAAGGGGATTAGCATAAATATATTTCCCGCCCGCCCGAGCCGTAGCTCGGACCAGCGCCTCCAAGTCCTGTGGGGAATCGGTAATGCCTGGAAGCACCGGCGCGCAGATCACGCCGGCGTCCAAGCCGGCTTCGTTTAGTTTTTGCATCGCCTCCAGACGAAGATCTGGGCGGGGTGCGCGTGGTTCCAGAATGCGTGCCAAATCGGTATCCAAAGTGGTTATGGTTATATTCACAAACAAACGGTTCGACTCTGCAACCTGCTGAAGTACCTCGAGGTCACGCAGAACCAGATTGGACTTAGTAACGATGCCGACTTCGAGCCCGCGATGCCGGGCCAATTCTTCGAGGACCGTCCGCGTTATTTCGAAGCGCCGCTCCGCCGGCTGATAGGGGTCGGTAGCGGTGCCTATGGCGATGTCTTCGCCCGGTTTGACGTGGCGGAGCTCTTGCCGCAGCAAGTTCGCGGCGTGTTGTTTGACGAAAATCTTCTGTTCAAAATCGACGCCATCCCTCAGTTCCATGAATTCGTGGGTGTAGCGTGCGTAGCAATACTTGCAGGCGAACTCGCAACCGCGATAAGGGTTGATGGTCCAGGTGAACGGCATGCGCGAGCCTGTGCAGCGATTGAGCAGGGAACGGACGGGCAGCGTGAAGTATTCGACGTCGTGACCTTGACGCAGGGTTTCGCCCTCTGACGCCAGGCGAGCGATGCCGACGAGCTTTGGTTCGGAGTCGGAGAAGATGGGCAGGGAAGCCATGAATTAATTTTCGCTTTTTATTCGCTAAAGAATAAATCTGCGAACAGGCGAAGTCAATGGCTATTTACGATCCAATACAGGACGGCGTCTCGCCCGACCTCAAACGAAACGGGCCAGACGCCCGTGCTCCATCATATCGATAAGGCGTTTACTGTGTCCCGCTCGGTGGATTCGACGCCGAAGGTTTGCTGGGATTCTGTTCTTTCTCCCCAGGAGGCGGGGGGATGCTGATATCCAACTGTGTTACCGGACCGAGCGAAGCCAAAGGCTTATCGAAGTCTGCTGTGTTGCCTATGACCAGCACCGCGAGTTTGTCTTTGTGTAGATATTTCGCGGCAGTGCGAGCTACATCTTCCCTCCCGACTTTTTCGATTCCCGCCCGATAGCGCTCCAGGAAATCCGCCGGGTATCCATAAAACTCGTATGCCATGCGTTCGCGAAGAACCTTCTCCGGCGAATCGAAATTGAAAACGAATGAGTTTAAGATGGCATCCTTGGCGCGCTTGATCTCGTCATCCGAAATTGGATTTGTCTGCAGACCGTCGATCTCCTTATACAGAGCCTGAATGGATTCGACGGTGGTCGCACTCTTTGTGCTCATGGAAACGCGCACGATCCCGGGATGGTCGAACGCAGCCCCAATCCCCGCGCCGACACCGTACGCCAGACCTTGCGCAGTACGGATGCTCTTGAACAACCTTGAAGAGAAGCCGCCGCCGAACGCCTCATTGAAAACCTGAGCCGCATAATAGTCCGGATTGTCGCGCCGAATTCCGATTTCCGTCATCCGAATGGAGCTTTGGTTCACATCCTCTTTCGGAATCAGATAATAGCCGGGTTTGGCTGGGTGAAACTCGATGTCCGGCTCTTTGACGGGCGGTCCCTTTGGCCAATCGCCGAATGCCTGGCGAAGCTTGGCTTCCATGGTGGCGGAATCAAAGTCGCCGACGATCCCTAGAATAATGTTGTTGGGGTGCACGTGAGCGTGATGCCAGTCGACCAGATCTTGCCGGGTAACGGCGGCGACGGTTGCGTACTCGCGGCTCGCGGGCGTAGGGATTGTCCGCGCCATATGCCAGTTTGGTGGATTCACGTGCCGCAATCTGACTGACATCGTCGTTGCGGCGCGCGATCGAATCGTACATTTCTTTTTGCGCCAGATCGAGTTTGTCGGCGCGGAATTCGGGTTCGCGCAACACATCGTTGAATGCCTTGAAAACATCGTCGAAATCACCCTTCAGGCAAGACCAGTTAATCGTGGTCGAATCGATGCCGCCGTTGGTTTCGACTTTAGCGGCGCGAATTTCAAGATAGTCGTCGAGTTGATCGCCAGTCTGGGTTTTGGTTCCACCGGTGCGCCACACTTCGCCGTAAATATCGACTAACCCGACTTTATTGGCGGGTTCCGACCGAGAACCACCACGGACGCGCGCGGTGCCATCGATGATCGGCAGTTCATGATCTTCCTGCAGAAACACCACCATGCCATTTGGCAGTTCAATGCGCTTGGGCTCCTGCGGATGAAATGCAGGCAAGGATGGAATCGGGATCTGTCGCCAATCAGCAGCTTGGCCTGCGGTATGCGGAACTAGCGACGCCAGAATAATCATCAATAAGAGGATGCACGAGCGACGAATTCTCATTGCGCTCCTCCCTGTTCGGCTCTAGGACTTTTGGTTTCGATAATTCCAACTGTGCGATTAGTGGGAACGAAAGTTTGACTGGCCACGCGGCGAATGTCGGCTTTACTGACCTTATCGATGCGGTCGACCGAGCGGAAGAGCTCACGCCAATCATCGTAGCGGGTCTGATACAAGGCCAGACTCGAAGCCAAGCCTTCGTTGCTGCCCAGGCTCCGGATCAGATTCGCCTTGGCGCGTGTTTTTATCATCTTCAATTCCTCGTCGCTGATGTCTTCTTTTTTCAGTTTTTCAATCTCGACATGAATTGCCTCGGCCATTTCCTCCGGTTTATGGCCCGGTAGCGGGAACGCGTAGAACGCAAAAAGATGCGGATACTTATTCCCCGGCAGCCCGGAAAAGCCTTCCGAATCGGCAGCGATCTTTTTGTCGCGCACCAACGCGCGGTAGAGGCGCGAAGTTCGCCCCTCCGACATCAGATCCGCAATGGCGTCATATACGGCATCGTCCGGGCTGAGATAACTGGGCCGGTGATAGCCTTCAAGATAGAGTGGCTGCGACGCTTCTTCGAGCACCACACGCCGCTCGGCATTCTGCGGCGGCTCGACAGTGGCGTACTCGTCTGGTTTGGGCCGCGAAGGGATGCGGCCGAAATATTTTTCGACGATCGGCATCGCCTCCGACGCTTTTACATCGCCCACGACGGCCACGACCATATTCGACGGAATGTAGTATCTGTCGAAAAAGTTTTTAGCGTCCGTGGCGGAGAACGTATTTAAATCTGAGATCCATCCAATGGTCGGACGATGGTACGGATGCGCCTGAAAAGCCGCGGTGGTGAACTGTTCCAGCAATCGCCCGATCGGGTTGCTGTCAACCCGCATGCGGCGCTCTTCGATGACGACATTTCGCTCCTTGTAAAACTCGCGCATGACGGGATGAAGAAACCGTTCCGACTCAAGATACGCCCACAATTCCAAGCGGTTTTCCGGGAACGAATAAAAATAATTGGTTTCGTCATCGCTCGTATTGGCGTTCAAATCCTCGCCGCCGTTGATCTCGACGATCTGGGGAAATTCGTTAGGCTTCACGTATTTATTCGCTTCGGTGACCGCGTCTTGCCAGGCTTTTTGCAGTTCCTTCACTTTCTGCTCATCACGCCCCACCGGCTTATCGCGCTCTCGAATGTAGGCAGCGTAAGCCTGCTCCACCTTCTCCAGAGCCACTTTTTCGGCGGCGTAGTTGGTGGTGCCGATCTTGTCGGTTCCTTTGAATGCCATGTGCTCGAACATGTGCGCGAGTCCGGTCTGGCCATGCGGGTCCTGGACTGAACCGGCATCCACATGGGTGAAGAACGAAAATACTGGCGCCTCGGGCCGCTCACAGATCACGACAGTCAAACCATTGTCCAGTTTCTTAACGGTGGTGCGCTTCTCGAACGAAGCAATATCCTGAGCTGCGGCCAAGGTTGCGAGCGCAAGGAAAATGGCAAAGGACTTGAGCGAACGGCAGTTCATCGGACCTCCACGAGGTTGGACGTAATTCAGGGGTAAAAGTTTGAAATTACGTGGCCGGAGGGGAAGTTGTCAAACCTCAACCCACTCCTGGGATTACAATTCGGCATCAAAGAACATTCGTTGCTTTAGGAGCAAGATTACGCATGGCTGGCAAAGCTTCCGTCGTTGAGATCGAAGGCAAGCACCTCAGTTTGACCAACCTCGACAAAGTCCTTTATCCCGCCGCTGGGTTCACCAAAGGGCAGGTGATTGATTATTACGCTCGTATTGCACCTGTTTTGTTGCCGCATCTTAAGGACCACCCACTGACCCTCAAGCGCTACCCCGGGGGAGTGAACGAAGAATTTTTCTTCGAGAAGAACGCTACCAAGCATCGTCCCGATTGGGTAAAGACCGTGCCGGTTTGGAGTGAAGGCAACCAGCGCGACGTGAATTACATTCTGGCAAATGATCTACCCACGCTGGTTTGGATTGCGAATCTCGCGGGCATTGAACTCCACCCTTCGCTTTCGCTGGCGAAAGATATCAGTTCGCCGCGCAGTATGGTGTTCGATCTCGATCCCGGAGCGCCGGCCAACATTGTGCAATGCTGCCAGGTAGCTACGTGGCTGCGCGCCATTTTTGACCACTTCGGATTGCAAAGCTTTCCTAAGACCTCTGGCTCCAAAGGTCTGCAGATTTATGTGCCGATAAACTCGCCCACCAGTTACGAGGTTACGAAACCATTTGCGCATGCGCTCGCACGGTTGTTGGAGGATGAACACAGAGATCTTGTTGTCTCTGACATGAAGAAGCAATTGCGCGTGGGAAAAGTATTTGTCGACTGGAGCCAGAACGATGAGCACAAGACCACAATCAGTGTGTACTCGCTGCGAGCGCGCGAGCGTCCCACCGTCTCGACGCCGGTGACTTGGGACGAAGTAGCACAAGCGCTGAACAAGAAAGATGCAAACTTGCTGGTATTCGAGGCGAATCAGGTGCTCGACCGCGTGCAGGAAATGGGAGACTTGTTCGAACCCGTGCATTCGCTGAAGCAGAAACTGCCAAAGATGACGGGGCTTGCGGAAATCCATCCAGCGACGGCGGAAAAGGGTTTGGATATTGCAGCCCAAGCCGAGGGCAGGGCCATCAAGAAGAAGACCACCGTTACGAGCAAGCCTTCCGTCAGCCGCTCCGCGCAAAAGAAGAAGTCACGAAAGGTATAATCCGAGATTACTTTTCGCCCTGGTAAAACGAAATATGGCGCAACTTTATGCGGGTACATCGGGATGGGCTTATCCAACCTGGAAGCCAGACTTTTATCCCGCCAAACTTGCCCAGGCGAAATTTCTGCAACACTACGCTACGCGACTGAACGCAGTTGAAGTCAACTTCACGTTTCGCCAATTGCTGAAAGAAACGACTGCACAGAAATGGATCGACACCACCCCACCCGGATTTCGTCTCAGCGTTAAAGCGCACCAGGTCATCACGCATATCAAACGACTGAAGAACACTGAGGATTTCATTCCGCGCTTTTTGAGCACGATTGAACCGCTGGAACGCGCTGGCAAGCTGGGGCCGCTATTGTTCCAATTGCCTCCAAACATGAAGGCTGATGTCGTGCTGTTGCAGGAATTTCTGGCCATCCTGCCTCGCGCAGTTCCTTCGGCATTTGAGTTTCGCCATGCCTCGTGGTTTACCGACGATATTTTTGCGCTGCTCAAGAATTGCAATCGCGCGCTTTGCGTAGCGGAAACCGAAGAGCGCGTTACCCCTGATGTCGTCACCGCCGACTTCTGTTACTACCGCTATCGCAAACCCACATACACGCCGGAAGAGCGGCGCGCCATGGTAGATCGCATCCGTGAGCATCTCGGCCAAGGCCGCGATGTGTTTGCATATTTCAAGCATGAGGAAACACCGCAGGGTGCGATTTATGCGGTCGAAGTGCTGAAGGAAGTAAACGGGGCGGAGGGCATCGAGCGCGTCACTTCCCGCAGTGTCTGATAACGCGCATACTCTTTTTGTGTTGCCTGAAGCAAATTCACGCGTGGTTTCTGGCTTTCTCGATTACCTGAAAGTTGAAAAAGGACTGGCGTCGCTCACCGTCGCTGCGTACACATCTGACGTTGCTCAGTTCACCGGATTTCTGGACAAGCGCAAGCGCTCGCTGCTGAGTGCACGACGCAACGACGTGCGCGATTTTATCCAGCAACTATTCGCTAATTCAGTCGATGGACGCTCCGTAGGACGAAAGCTTTCGGCGTTGCGTCATCTCTATCGTTATCTCTTGCTCGATAAACTTATTCATCACGATCCCACGTTGAACATCGATTCGCCGAAACAGTGGAAGGTGCTGCCCAAGTCGCTCGCCCGCGATGAGATGGAAATCATGCTTCGCGCAGACAGGCCGGCCTCAAAGGGGAAATACGGCGGAGCCCTGGCATTGCGTGATCGTGCCATGCTCGAAGTGTTTTACGCCGGAGCGTTACGCGTGTCGGAAATTGTCTCCGTCAAACTCGAGGATCTGAAACTCGATCTCGGCTATGTGCTGGTGCGAGGCAAAGGTGATAAAGAACGAATCGTGCCTTTGGGAAAATCCGCTCAGGACGTGCTGGCCACATACATGAAGCAGGCACGTCCGCTACTGGCTGGAGAGGGCACCTCGGCGCTGCTATTTCTCGGGCGGGGAGCGCGCGAGCTTACTCGTCAGCGCGTATGGCAGATGGTTCGCGCCGCGTCATCCGCCATGGGACGCAACGCCAGCCCGCACATGTTGCGTCACAGTTGCGCCACTCACATGGTAGAAAATGGCGCCGACTTGCGCACGGTGCAGACGATCCTTGGCCACTCTGATATTTCGACTACGCAGGTTTACACGCATCTGGCGCTTGACCGGCTGAAGACCGTGTATCAGAAACATCATCCCAGGGCGAGGGCGAGATAGATGTCGATTTCCAATTTCGAATCGGCAATTGCGAAGCTCCACAAATGACCGTCGCCACAAAGCCGAAACGTACTGCCGTCGAAAAATCCATCGACCGGTTCCTTTGCGCGTTGCGTCAGCGCAACGCTTCCGTGCATACCATCAAAGCCTACACTCAGGATTTGAACAATTTTGCCGCATACATCGGTTCACGTAATTGGCGAAATATCGATCATCTGGCTATCCGCGGATTCCTCTCTGTTCTGTACGAAAAGGATCTCGACAAGACTTCGGTCGCGCGCGCGCTGGCCGCAGTGCGTTCGTTTTATCGTTGGCTGGCGCAAGAAGGATTGGTAGAACAGAATCCCGCCGCGTTGGTTTCGACTCCGAAGCTGCCAAAGAAACTGCCCCGCGTGCCCACCATCGAAGAGATGAACATGGTACTTGATGGAGAGATGCCCGAGGTTGCATCATTTCCCGAGCGTGACCGCATCATGTTCGAACTGCTTTATGGATGCGGCATCCGCAACTCGGAGCTGGTAGGAATTAATCTCGACGATATTCGCTTGAGCTCCGAAGCCATTCTCATTCGCGGCAAAGGCAAAAAAGAACGCTATGTACCGTTTGGCGATTCGGTAAAGGCCGCTCTGACTGGTCTACCTGCCGGTGCGCCAACAAATATTGGCTGGACGCCGGAAGAATACAGCTGCGTTACTGATCAATCAGCGAGGCGGCCGGCTTACCACTCGCAGCGTGGGCCGCATCATCAAGAAGATCGCTGTAGCGAAAGGCCTTTCACCGGATGTGCATCCGCACACGCTGCGCCACGCCTTCGGCACGCACATGCTCGAGGAGGGGGCAGACTTGCGTTCCATCCAGGAAATGCTCGGCCATGAGCGTCTTTCTACAACCCAGCGCTATACGCAATTGTCCATGAAGCACGTGCTGGAAGTTTATGACCAGACGCATCCGCGCGCGAAATAACTGTAGAGATGTTGCTGGCAACGTCTCTTTTTGCGGAGGCCGATCCGGAGGCGTAGTGGAGCTACGTCTCTACAGGTCGCGTGTTCCGCAACTCCTCCTGCATTTTGACTACTTCTTTTTTTAACTCGTCGATAAGTTGTTCGTAAGCGGTTTCCAATGGCTCGGCTTCGGGTGGCGGATAAATCGGAGTGCCAAACTTTATTTGCAGCGGCGCAAATTTCTGAAACGGTTTTCCCCGTGGCCATGCCTCTTGAAAACCTTCAATCGCCACCGGAACAATCGGAACTTGCAAGTGGATTGATAGAATCGCCGCACCTTTCTTGAACCTTTTCGGCTTGCCGTCAATCGAGCGCTCGCCCTCTGGATAAAGAATGAGCACTCCGCCTTGCCGTAATCCATATGCTCCAGCCCGCATCGCCGGAATCAGGTTCGCATCAGGATCCACAACCACCACACGCAGCCATTGCGCCAGCGTGCGCAGGAAGCCCTTCCCGAAAATTTCGCTGGTGCCCACGGCAAAGCTATTGCGAAAAATCTGCCAAGGCAGAACGCTGCCTAAAACGATTGGATCAAGATAGCTCTGATGGTTGGAGCAAATAATAAAAGGGCCATGCTCGGGTAGCTTTTCCAGCCCCTTCACTCGCAGATGAAAACGGTCGTTGGCGATGAGTTGAATCAAACGGCTTACGGCATACCAAAACGTTTCTTTGAACGGCGCAGGCTTGAACAGAGAGCGGGACTCGGGTTCCGCAGGTTCTTCCTGCAGAATGGCTTTCCAGCCCGCAACATTCGTTAAAGATGGACCACCCTTGCTGTTAGCTGTGCTTTCGCGCACCGCATCAATCAACTCTCGTACGGTGTAGATTTCTGACAGCCGCGATTCCTCGACATCGCCTCCAATCTCGCGTTCGATTGCGACCAAGAGTTCGATCCGCTGCATTGAGTCGAGACCCAGGTCGAGTTCGAGATTGTCGCCAGGGCTGATGGATTGAGGCTTCATGCGCGACGCCTCGCGCACGGTCTTAAGTGCTCGCTGCACTTCCGGCTGCTCCGCCCACGCGGCGTCTTCGGCGCTCAACGATTTTTCTGAACCAGCTTCTGCATTATTTTGGTGGCCGTCGGCTTGATTGGCCCGCACGCGCTTCTCAATCTCAAATCGTTTTAACTTTCGTGTAGTTGTCCGCGGCAAAGGCTCTTGCCAGATTTCATAACTCCCAATCCGCTTGGTCGAAGGCAATTGCAGCGCCAGACCTTCGATGTCGTAGCGGATGACCTCTTTGGCATTGACGATTTTTCGTCGTTTCAGGGCCTCGAAATTCGGGACCACCACCGCATGCAACCGGTCTTCTCCGGCGCGAAGTTCCAGCCCCATAACCGCGATTTCGCCGATGTAAGCTGACTTCAGGTAGTGAGCTTCAACTTCTTCCGGATAAATATTTTTTCCGTTGCTGAGGATGATGACTTCTTTTTTTCGGCCAGTAATAAACAGGTTTCCAGCAGGATCGAAGTAACCCAGGTCTCCTGTGTGCAGCCAACCGTCCCTGATTGCTGCCGCGGTAGCGTCCGGCCGGTTCCAGTAGCCCTTCATCACTACGGCGCCGCGAATCGCGATTTCGCCCACCGGTTGGCCTTCATCTTCTCGCGGCTGCGGATCGATAATTCTTCCTTCCACTCCTTCGAGCGCTTTGCCGACCGAGCCAATGACATTGTCGTCCGGGGACGTGGCGAACGCCGCCGCACTGGTTTCGGTGAGGCCATACGCTTGCAGGATGTCGATACCCAGCCCGTGGAAGTCACGCCCAATCTGCGGATCAAAACGGGACCCGCCAGTCACGAGATAGCGCATCTTGCCACCAAAAATGTTGTGAATTTTAGGAAAGAGAATCGGTCCAGGATTCCACCCGAATCTTCGGCTTAATCGCGTGATGGCGACCATGGTTCGAAAAGCCCGGATTGCCACGCTTCCACGTTGCGACACTTCCTTGAAAATGCGCTCGTGGATCAGATAAAAAAACTGTGGCACCACCGCAAATGCGGTGATTTGCCGCTCCGCCAGCGCTCGCAGCAGTTCCGTGGTATTCAAAGTTTCGAGGTAAACCACTCGCGACCCCTTCACCAATGGCAAGAGCAAATTTGCCATTTGCGAAAGCACATGAAACAGCGGCAGCACACCGAGCAGAGCGTCTTCAGGACCGATGTGTGCCCAGCTGAACACCGCCCGCACTTCGCCCATAAGGTTGGCATGCGTCAGCATCACCCCTTTGGGGTCAGCGGTGGTGCCAGACGTGTATAGCAGGGAAGCAATGCCGTCGCCGTCGCTGGCTAGCGGTACAAAATCCCCTGGACCTGCTGCAAATATCTCGTCAAGATTGGCGATAGGTTTAGATTCCGGGAGCTTCGTGGGGACAGCCGCCCTCGGCTGTCTAGCCGAGCGATGCTCGGCAGTTGGTATCGCGCGGACATCGTCGATCTTTATCGATGATCACAATTCCGATGCCTAATTCCCCAACGCTCTGCCTCGCCAACGGCCAATGCTTCGCATCGCAAAACACAAGCAAGCTACCACTATCGCGCAGAAGCTTCGCAACCTGATCGGCGTGAAACGCCGTATCCAAAGGAACGGCCGTACAACCCGCCGCAATAATGCCGAGATACGAGGCGATCCAACGAGGGTGGTTATCGGCCACAATGGCGACCCGCGTACCCCGTTGGAATCCGCTCTCACCCAGCCACCGGCCGATACTTTCCGCCATGCCCCGCAATTCAGCATAGGTGTTGCCCTCAACCCGATCACGCCGCTGAATTTCGAGCGCGACATTGTCAGGCCAGCGCTCAGCACATTCGCGGAACAGTTCGTAAAAGGTCTGCATAGGCCAGCGGGAAAATATACCTGAAAACCGTCCTGAAAGCTGTTATCGGTGGGTTTGCTGGGAATTCCGACGTTACAGTCGCTGCAGTGTAACGTTGTTCCAGAGGTTCGCGGGAGGCTCGCTCGCGACTTACGCGCTAGGCACGCATCTAATATACTAACGACCTAGGGGTGTGTGTGGCCCGCCAAGGACTCCATTTTGATTAATGCTCTTGTAGCCAAGGTCTTCGGGACCCAGAACGAGCGCGAGGTTAAGCGTTTGATGCCGCGAGTTGAGGCTATCAATGCGCTTGAACCCGAGATGCAGAAGCTCAGTGATGAGGAACTGCGCGCCAAGACGGACGAGTTTCGCCAGCGGATTCAGGAACGCTTGAACAAAATTCCGGATGAGCCGGATGCCGATCAGGATCGCCGCAAAGAACTCGATGCTGAGCGCCTCAAAGTCACAAACGAAGTGCTCGATGAACTTCTCGAGGAAGCCTTCGCCGTGGTGCGCGAAGGTGGCCGTCGCGTTCTGAATATGCGGCACTTCGATGTGCAGTTGATCGGCGGCATGGTCCTTCATCAGGGCAAGATTGCGGAAATGAAGACCGGCGAAGGAAAAACGCTGGTCGCAACTTTGCCAGTGTATCTGAATGCCCTGAGCGGACGCGGCGTGCACGTTGTCACGGTTAACGACTATCTGGCCAAGCGCGATTCCGAGTGGATGGGCAAGCTGTACAGTTTCCTCGGTCTTAGCGTTGGCGTTATCGTTCACGACCTCGACGACCAACAGCGCCGCGAAGCCTACGCCGCCGATGTGACTTACGGCACCAACAACGAGTTCGGTTTCGATTATCTGCGCGACAACATGAAGTTCGATCTGCACGATTGCGTGCAGCGCGGCCACAATTTCTCCATCGTCGACGAAGTTGACTCCATCTTGATCGACGAAGCTCGTACCCCTCTGATCATTTCGGGCGCGAGTGAAGAATCTACCGATAAATACGCCAGGGTCAATCGCATAATTCCTAAACTCGAGAAGGGCGAGGAGATCGATGTTGCACCCGGCGAGCCCAAGCAATATACCGGCGATTATGTCGTCGATGAAAAGCATCGCAATATCACGGTTACGGACGAAGGCTGGGAAAAAGTCGAGCAGTTGCTCGGCATAGGTAACGTTGCCGATCCAGAAAACTGGGACCTTAAACATCACGTCGAAACCGCGGTTAAAGCCCACGCACTCTATCACCGCGACGTTGAGTACGTGGTCAAGGACGGCGAGGTCATTATCGTGGACGAGTTCACTGGGCGCCTGATGCCGGGACGCCGCTGGTCCGATGGCCTGCATCAATCGGTTGAAGCTAAGGAGAACGTCAAGATTGAACGCGAGAATCAGACTCTCGCCACTATTACTTTTCAGAATTATTTCCGCATGTACAAAAAGCTCGCTGGCATGACTGGCACGGCGGAGACCGAGGCTTCCGAGTTCGACAACATTTACAAACTGGAAGTAATGGTCATTCCGACGAATAAGCCCATGCGACGGCTGGAAAATCCGGACGTTGTTTATCGCACCGAGAAGGAAAAGTACTTCGCGGCAGCCGATGAAATCCAGAGATTGCACGCCACCGGCCAGCCCGTGCTGGTTGGCACGACGTCGATTGAAAAATCGGAACGTCTGTCCGAACTCCTGAAAAAGAAAGGCGTAAAGCACTGGGTACTGAACGCTAAGCAGCACGAGAAAGAAGCTGAAATCGTCGCTCAGGCTGGCAGCAAAGGGATGGTCACGATCGCCACAAATATGGCTGGCCGCGGTACCGACATTCTCCTTGGCGGCAATCCTGAATTCATGGCCAAGCAGGAATGCGTGAAAAAGGGAATCGCGCAGCCGATGCGAGCCGCGCAGGGCAAGGTTCAAGCGGTGGTCGACGACACCAAAAACACCGTCTGGTATTACGCCGGCAACGAATACGTCGTTCCTACCGACCAGTGGACGCAGATTTTCAATCGCCACAAAGCCGAAACCGACAAGGCACATGACGATGTCATCGCTGCTGGAGGCTTGCATATATTCGGCACCGAACGCCACGAAGCTCGCCGCATCGACAATCAGCTTCGCGGCCGTGCTGGACGCCAGGGCGATCCCGGGTCATCGCGCTTCTATCTTTCACTCGAAGATGACTTGATGCGCATCTTCGCCAAGGAGTGGGTTTCAAACCTGCTTCAGCGCCTCGGCATGGAAGAAGGCGTGCCGATTGAATCGCGGCTCATTTCACGCCGTATTGAAGCGGCGCAGAAAGCGGTTGAGGCGCAAAACTTCGAAGCTCGAAAGCATCTTCTGGAATACGACGACGTAATGAACAAGCAGCGTGAAGCCGTGTACGGCTTGCGCCATCAATTGCTCGAAGGCGTGGATCAGAAAGAATTGATTCTCGAAGACTATGTCTCCGGCATCCTCAGCGATCTGATGGATGAGTTCTGCGCGGTCAAAGTTCACGTCGAGGATTGGGATCTTAAAGGCCTGAAAGATGCCATCTTCACCCGCTTTGGCGTGGATATTCTGGCGGAAGGAATCAAGCCCGAGACTCTGAACCGCCAGGAACTGGGCGACGCGATCTTTGACAAGCTCAAGGCTCGCTACGACGCCAAGGAAAAATTGATTGGCCCCGATGCCATGCGCTATCACGAGCGCATGATCATGCTGAGCGTGCTGGATTCGCAATGGAAAGATCACCTCCGCGACATGGACCATTTGAAGGAAGGTATTGGGCTGCGTGGCTACGGGCAGCACGATCCGTTGGTCGAGTACAAACGCGAATCGTTCGACATGTTCGAAGCCATGATGCGGCGGTCGCAGGAAGACACGGTCCGCTATCTTTACCTGATGCAAATTCTGGAGCGGCCGAGTGAAGGCGGGCCGCCGAGACCCATCGATGGCGGTTCTGGCGCAGGTCCAGAGGCAGGCGTGCCGGTTCCGCGAATGGGTGGGGATGGCAACGGACGCAAGCCCCGGCAGGTCGCGACATCAGTCGATGAAATCGAAGAAGCTTTCCAACGCAAGAAACGCCGCGAGCTAGAACAGGCGCGCATGGCCGGTTCCGGCGACCTCCAGAAGGTGCAGCAGGTGGTACGTGGCGCGGCCAAGATCGGACGCAACGACCCCTGTCCGTGCGGGTCCGGGAACAAATACAAAAAATGCTGCGGCGCGAAAGCCTGAATCGGCCCTTGTCATCCTCAACGCGCTCTTGTCATCCTGAGCGCAGTATCTACTTCGCGAAGCGAAGTAGATACGAAGTCGAAGGATCCTGCGCCCAGTCGTTATTCGCACAATTTGGCGGGAACTCGCACTGAGAATTCCTTGGTTGAATTCCTCGAATCGTCAACGGTGAACCGTCGTCCTGGGATCCTTCGACTCTTTTTACCCGTGCGTTGCACGGGACAAATTCCGCTTAGGATGAGAATTCACTGTGGGATCGGTTTGCCTAGCACAAACGATTTCACCACAATGTTGTTGGGCTGTACCCCCACCGGAATCATGGTTAACAGAGAATATTCTCCCGGTTCGAATTTCTTCTTCGGCGTTCGTTTTTGAATGACAGTGACATCTCCCGATGCCGAATTCAAAACCAGCAAATAGTTTTGGCTTTGCGAAAGCGCCAGACCATCCGGATGGCTCCCAACCGGCAATGTCGCAATCAGTTTTCCGATATCGATGTCATAAACCGCCACAGTGTTCGATCCGAAATTGCTCACGTACAAACGTGAGTTGTCTGCGGATACCAGCCCGCGCGCAGGATGCGTGCCAATGAGATAGCTGCCGCCAACTTCGTTGTTAGCAGTCTCAACGATTGAGATGTTATCCGAATCGAAGTTGCTAACTATCAGTTCTCCGCCGTCGGGCTTCAGCGCAAGATGCACCGGAGTTTTGCCAACGTCTAACAGGGCCAGCAGTTTGTCATTTTTTAGGTCAATCGACGCGACTTGACCCGACGCAGCGCAGGCGACAAAAGCCTGGTTGCTCTCGGGCAAAATCGCAATGTCCTCGGGCTGCTGACAGACGGGAATTGTGCTGCGAACCGCAAGATGCTGAGCATCGATCAGAGAAACTGTGCTGTCCCCGCGATTGCTCACTACCACGGTTGCGCCATCTGGTGAAACTTTGGCGATGCCCGGAGAAGCGCCGACGCGAACGTTCTTGATCACAGCTCGCTTTTCCAGGTCGATAACGGAAACATTCGCCGAGCCTGAATTTGCGACATATCCACGCTTCCCATCCGCAGAAACATCGATGAAGTAAGGCCTGCCGTGCACGCCGAGAGTTGCGACTACGGCGTTCCTCTCGGCGTCAATGACGCTGATATTGTTCGATCCGGCATTCACCACGTAAATTTCATTTTTCCTGCTGTTCGCCGCAATCCCGGTCGGTTCGCTGCCAACTCTGATCGTTTTCGCGAACTGAAAAGTTCGCAGATCGATGACGCTCACGGTGTTGCTCTTGCCATTGGTGACGTAGGCGTACTCATGGTATGCCGGGCCGTAATCGGTGAGTTGCTGCTCGTGAAAATACAACCACGCGATAGCGGCAACAATCGGAGAGAGGACTACGATGAAAAGAAGCTTTCTCAAGTTAGTGGAGCAACAGAGGAGCCGCGCGCGGATTTTGTAGATACGGATGGTAGCGCGGCAGGCGCGTCTGCAAGCGCAGCGACGGTCCTGCCCACCACCGGCGCAATTTGTCGAACCTGCGCCATCAATTCGTCGAACTGATCGGGATAGAGCGACTGTATGCCATCCGACAGTGCTTTGTCGGGCTGATGGTGCACTTCGATTATCAAGCCATCCGCGCCCACGGCGACCGAAGCGCGCGAGAGCGGGGTGACTTTGTTGCGTTTGCCGGTGCCGTGGCTGGGATCGACGACGATGGGCAAATGGCTCAGGCGCTGTACAGCCGGGATCAGGCTCAGGTCGAGCGTATTGCGGGTGTGATCGGCAAAGGTGCGCACGCCGCGCTCGCACAGAATCACGTTGTAATTGCCTTCGCTCATCACGTACTCGGCCGCCATTAAAAATTCTTCCAGCGTCGCCGACATGCCGCGCTTCAGCAGCACGGGCTTGCGTGTCCGTCCCGCGCGCTTCAGCAAAGAGAAATTCTGCATGTTGCGTGCGCCAATCTGGATGACGTCCGCGTACTCTTCGACCAGTTCCAAAGATTCGTTGTCGATGGCTTCGGTAACGATCCTCATGCCAAATTGATCGCGAACTTCGGCCATGATGCGCAAGCCTTCTTCGCCCAAGCCCTGAAACGAATATGGAGATGTGCGCGGCTTGTAGGCTCCGCCGCGAAAGAACTGCGCACCCGCGCGCTGGACGCGCTCTGCAATCGCAAATGCCTGCTCGCGGCTCTCAATCGCGCAGGGACCGGCAATGATCGCGAGCTCCGGCCCGCCAATCGTGGCATTGCTCCCGGCGAAATCGAACGATAGTGTTCTCTTCCTTGATGTCGCGGCTGACCAGCTTGTAAGGTTTGGTGACGCGGATGACTTCCTGCACGCCCGACATTTCTTCCAGCGTGCCGGGCTCAACTTCGCCCTGATTTCCGGTGATGCCAATCGCGGTCCGCTCCGCTCCGGGAATGGAGTGAGCGCGGTAGCCGAGTGCCTCGATTTTCTGGCAGACGGCGCGCACCTGCTCTTCCGTAGCGTGCGCCTGCATGACCACTAACATGGACCACCTCGAAGAGATTCAAGTCTATCGTTGAATGCGGCTGCATCGCAAACCTGTTTATGCCGACAGCCCGGAACGCGTCTGGCGCTGGTTATACTTGATTGATGCCCCGTTCCATGGCTCGTGAGCAGGATATTCTCAAGCTGCCCGCGCCGAAACGACCGCCCCGCTTGACCTGTCGCCGCATCGGCATCCATACCTCGAGCGCAGGCGGTGTGCAGAATGCTGCTGAGCGCGCCTATCGTCTAGGGTGCAATACTTTCCAGATTTTCTCTTCCAGCCCGCGGCAATGGGCACCCTATGACCTGAGCCGCCCGCAATGCAGCGAAATGATGCGCCTGCGGGAAAAATATGACCTCAAGCCGATGGCGATCCATGTGAACTATCTGGTGAATCTTGCCAGCACCACGCCGCTGTTCTTGAAGAAATCGATTGAAGCGTTTCGCGGCGAAGTGGAACGCGCCCTGGCGCTGTGCGCCGATTACCTGGTGCTTCATCCTGGTTCCTTTCGCGGTGCGGATCGAGAAGCGGGACTGATCCAAACTTCAGCCGCCATCGCAGCGGCCACGCGAGGACTTGACCTGGTCAAGGGCAAGCTCACGATCCTGATCGAGAACACCGCCGGCGCGGAATTCTCGCTGGGCGGAAGTTTTGAACAAGTCGCCGACGTGCTTGAAAGGCTTCGCCATGTGGTTCCCATCGCGGCCTGCATCGATACCTGTCACACTCATGTGGCGGGATACGACATTGTGAGTGAGGGCGGAATGCGCCAGACGCTGGCTCATCTGGACGAAACTGTGGGGCTAAAGAATGTATTGCTTTGGCATTGCAATGATGCCAAGGCTCCTCGCGGATCAAAGTTGGATCGGCATCAACACATTGGGAAGGGAAGTATCGGTTGTCAGCCGTTTCGATGGTTGCTGAATGATCCGCGATTGGCCCACGCGGCTTTCATTGCTGAAACTCCAATTGACCAACCCGGAGATGATCGAAGAAACGTGGCGGCGTTGAAACGTCTGGTTAAGACATTCCCGTAAGCGGTCTGTCGCTCTCATGGATTTGTGAAACAGCCCGAAAGCTGTTATGTTAAACATGTTTAACAAT
Source organism: uncultured Acidobacteriota bacterium (assembly GCA_963716405.1). Lineage (GTDB taxonomy): Bacteria > Acidobacteriota > Terriglobia > Terriglobales > Acidobacteriaceae > JABDBE01. The sequence continues at coordinate 401,884 of CAVQTI010000006.1, forward strand.
ATGCTTGGTATTCGACTAGAACCCGAACTCGAGGAAAAGCTGGACTCGCTCGCCAGGGAGACGGGACGCAGCAAGAGTTACTACGCCCGCGAAGCCATCCGGCGATATTTGGAAGACCATGAGGACTATCTAAAGGGCATCGCCGCGCTAGAGCGCCGTGAACCGACCATCACGCTCGAGGAGTTGGAGCGCAGGCTTGGCCTGGACGATTGAGATCACCCGAACCGCCGAAAAGCAGATCAAAAAACTCAATCGGCCGGCTCAACAGTCTATCGTTCGATTTCTGCGCGAGCGGTTACACTCTGCCGACAATCCGAGACAATGGGGCAAGCCTCTGCACGGTGACAAACGGGGACTTTGGCGATATCGGGTTGGTGATTACCGTCTGATTTGCGAGATTCAGGACGAAAAGATCACGGTGTTGGTCTTGGAGGTCGCACATCGAAAAGATGTTTATCGCTGATATCGCACCTGTGTTGCTGCCCCGCGTCGCCGCTATTGTAAAATTAAGATTTACCTGGAACGCAATTTTCCCTTCTATGCCGCAGGACGAACAAACTACCATGGTCCGCGAAGACCGCTACGACGCGCAGCGCATCGAGACCAAATGGTCCGAGCGCTGGCAGCAGGACGCGTCTCTCTACGCCGCCGAGCCCAAGTCCACCAAGCCCAAGTATTACGTGCTCGAAATGTTGCCCTACCCTTCGGGCGCGCTTCACATGGGGCACGTACGCAACTACGCCATCGGAGACGCGCTTGCCCGTTTCATGTGGATGAACGGTTACAACGTGCTTCATCCCATGGGATGGGATTCTTTCGGCCTTCCGGCGGAGAATGCTGCGATTTCGAATAACACGCCGCCGCGCCAGTGGACGCTCCGTAATATCGAAAACATGAAGGCGCAGATGAAGCGCCTGGGCTTCGCCTATGATTGGGCGCGCGAAGTCACTACCTGCTTGCCGGAATATTACCGGTGGAATCAGTGGTTCTTCTTAAAGCTCTATGAAAAAGGCTTAGCTTATCGCAAGAAGAGCAGAGTGAACTGGTGTCCGCAGTGCGCCACTGTTCTGGCCAACGAGCAGGTGGTGAACGGATGTTGCTGGCGGCACGAAGATACGTTAGTGGAACAGCGTGAACTCGAACAATGGTTTTTGCGCATCACGAAATATGCGGAGGAATTGCTTCGCGATCTCGATAAACTCGACGGCTGGCCGGAAAAAGTCCGCACCATGCAGCGCAACTGGATCGGCCGCAGCGAAGGCACGCTGGTAGATTTCAAACTCGACGGCGCGACCGATTCCCCCGAATCGACCATCTCTGTTTTCACTACGCGTGTCGACACGATCTACGGAGCTACCTCAATCCAGCTTGCGCCGCAGCATCCGTTAATTGCTCGCTTGGCGAAAAACAGCGATGCACTTCGTGCGCAAGTTGAGGAGTTGATTGCAGAGCAGCGCAAAGCCAAAGAGGTTGGTGATATTGGCGCGATCGAAAAGCATGGCGTCAACACTCAACACTTCGCGGTGAATCCTTATAACGGAGAGCGCATTCCCATCTGGGTGGCCAACTACATTCTGATGGACTACGGCACGGGCGCGATCATGAGCGTGCCCGCGCACGACGAGCGAGATTACGAGTTTGCGCGGAAGTACAATCTCACAATCCGGACCGTGATTGTGCCACGATCCGTCGATCCTGAAGAAACCAGCGGCGAACCAGTGCTTCCGTTCACTACGTTGAATGGCAAGCTGATAAACTCAGGCCCATTCACCGGCCTCCGCTGCGAAGAAGCCATCAAGAAGATGTCAGAGTTTGCCGAAAAGAACGGTTTCGGCAAAGCCACGGTGACTTACCGTCTTAAGGACTGGGGCATCTCGCGACAGCGCTATTGGGGCACGCCGATTCCCATGCTTTATTGCGAGAAAGATGGAATCGTCCCTGTGCCGGAAAAAGATTTGCCGGTGATCTTACCCGAGAACGTCGACATCACTTTGACGGGCGGCTCGCCCCTCGGCCGAGTGCCGGAATTCGTAAACGCAACTTGCCCGAAATGCGGTGGTCCCGCGCGTCGCGAGACCGATACCATGGACACATTTGTCGATTCGTCCTGGTATTTCTATCGTTACACTGACGCGCAAAACGACCGCGAACCATTCGATCCCAAAACCGCTGCGCATTGGTTTCCGATCGATCAGTACATTGGCGGCGTTGAGCATGCAATTCTTCACCTGATTTATTCGCGCTTCTGGACCAAATTCATGCGCGATATGGGATTGGTGAAGAATGACGAGCCGATTGAACGATTGTTCACTCAAGGGATGATCATTAAAGCCGGAGCCAAAATGTCCAAGAGCCTGGGCAATGTGGTTTCGCCTGATGAAATGATCGCTCGTTATGGCGCCGACAGCACGCGCATGTACACGCTCTTTGCGACGTCCCCAGACCGCGAACTCGATTGGCAGGATGAGGGAGTGGAGGGCGTGCAGCGCTTTTTAGGCCGTGTGTACCGCTTTATTGCAAGAAATGCTCCGGTAGAAGCACAGTTCGCTGCGTCTCAGTCAGCACAGCGTGAGACTTTGCAAGCAACGTCGCTACAGCCCGAGGCGCGGAAAATTCAACGTAAGCTTCACCAGACGATCAAACGCGTTAGTGATGACTTCCAGGGCCGCTGGCATTTCAATACTTCAATCGCAGCAATAATGGAGTTGGTGAACGAGCTCTATGCGGTCGAAGAACGTGTGGCGCGGGCGCCTTCGCCCGCGGAAATCATTCCCGCTTCACTTTGGTCCGAAGTGCAGCGCGATCTTGTCTTGCTGCTTGCGCCATTCGCTCCGCATTTGGCAAACGAGCTTTGGGAAATGCTGGGCGAGAAGGGAAGTTTGCTTCGCGTCCCATGGCCGAAGTACGACCCCGCATTGGCTAAGGAAGATGAGATCGAAATCCCGGTGCAGATCAATGGCAAGTTGCGTGGCCTCATCGTCGTGCCAGCAGGTTCTGCGGACGACACGATTCGCGAATGCGCTTTGTCTGACGACAAGATCAAAGCGGCAGTCGCAGGCAAGCAAGTGGTCAAGGTGATTGTGGTGCCGGGCAAGCTTGTCAACATCGTAGTGCGCTAAGCGGTGAGTCCTCCACCAGCCGACGCATTCACCCAGGCTGCGCTATCCTAAGCCTTGCATGCAACAGCGCTCGCCCACACTCGAAGGCTTTCGCACCATCCTTCGCTCACCGTCGTTCGGATTCGCGGAAATCGTCTGGCGATGGAGCTTCGGTGCTGCGGCTGTCGTGTTGCTCGTGTTTTCGTTTTTCGAATATTTGGACACCCTGCCCGTCAGCAATAGTGATCTGCTTTTGCTGCGAACCCGCCAGCCCATCCTGATTTCTCGCGCTGTGCTCGATATTTTCCGCGGCAGCTCATTTCGCCTGTTTGAAACTATAGCGGTTCTGGCACTGACTCTGGGGTTTGCCTGGGTGGTTGTTGCTTCGTTAGGACGCGCTGCCACCTTGAGCGCGCTGGTAGCTCGTTTTCGCGAGAGCGACGGTGCGTCGCCGCAACACGAAGAGAAGAGATGGCGATTGCCGTCTCTGTTCGCACTCAATCTCTTTCGCCTCGGAGCCACTCTCGCAGGCGCAGTAGGCTGCCTCGCGGCACTGCTTCTGGGTGCGGCGTCGTCTCGGCCAAGCGATCCTTCCCCGGGCAGCGCTTTCTTGATTACGCTAGCCATCACGGTATTGGTGTGGCTCGCTTGGTCCATCGTGAACTGGTTTCTGTCTCTGGCGGCAATATTCGTAATTGCACGCGGTGAAGATACTTTCGGCTCGATTATCGCCGCAGTCGACTTATGCCAGACTCGCCCCGGATCAATATTCGCCGCGGGGACGTGGTTCGGATTGGCACACATCACAGCATTCGTCGTTGCCAGTTCGGCGATTGGCTTTCCATTGGGATTCGCGGCGGTCCTTCCTGCGGGCGCAGTCCTGGGCGGCATTCTGATGGTAACGGTTGTATATCTTGCCATTGCCGATTTCTTGTATATCGGACGGTTGGCAGCGTATGTGGCGATTGTGGAGTTGCCCGAATCGCCGGTCGCGCTTCCGGATCCCGGGCCGGCACCCGAAGACATCGGACGTCCGCCAGTCGGCGCTTCTCGGAGTGAAACGCGAGTCGATCCGGCGGAATTAATCCTGAGCGATGTTCCCTCGTACTGACGATTACCAGCTCAGACGCGCAACTCAACTACGGTCGCGCCCCCGCCGCCCTCATTTTGCGGAGGCTCGACAACCGATTCCACGTGGGGGTGTTTCTGCAAGTATTGGCGTAGCGCTTTGCGGAGGATTCCCATGCCGCTGCCATGCACCACTCTTACGCGGGGCAGGCCGGCGAGGAAAGCGCGGTCGACAAACTTTTCGACTTCGCGAGTGGCGTCGTCCACAGTGCGTCCGATCACATTGATTTCTGACGGGATGGTTTTATCCTCGTTTTCCAGTGAAACCGAGATCCCGCGGGCACGAGCAGCTTTTATAGGAGAGTCCGACGACCGCCCGAGCACTTCCGCAATGTCTTCGCGGGCGATTTTCATCTTCATGGCGCCGATCTCGACTTCGAAATGGTTGTCATCGATGCGGCGTGCTACCAGCGCTGGGCGGCCGACAGACTTCAACTTCACCGTATCGCCCTCCGAAACGTGCTTTACGAGTTGCGGCTGGGCATGGGGATCGTCCTGATCGGCCCCAGTTGTGTGGGCCACGACGGCGGAATCGAACTGTTCGCGAAATTCGCGGCGTAATTTGGAGACACGCCGCTCGGCGTCTTTCGACAGCTTTTGCGCCGCCGCTCGATCCTGAATAACGTTGATCATCTCTCGCGCGTGATACTCGAAGTCGCGCAGCAGGCTGTCGAGCTTCTTCTCCATTTCTTTCACTTTGGCCTGTTGTTCTTTTTTGCCTTCCGCAGCGAGATGAGTCTTTTCTCGCTTGAAGTTCTTCTTCGCGGGTTCGCAAACGCAACCGTTCAGCTTCCACCTCGCGCAAATCGGAGTGCAGGCGATCGAGGAACTCCCCAACGTCGCGTGCCTGAGAACCTAGTCGAGCACGGGCGGCGTCGATGATGGTCGGATTTAGCCCCAGGCGTTGCGCGATGTTTATGCCGGCAGACGCTCCGGGCACTCCGATGTTCAATTCATACGTGGGTTGCAGCGTGGCTTCATTGAATCCGACAGAAGCGTTTACCACTCCGCCTGTGTTGGCGCCGTAAACTTTCAGGGAAGTGTGATGTGTAGAGATGACGGCTATACATCCGAGACGGCGGAAGTGATCGGCAATGGCGACCGCCAATGCGGCGCCTTCCTCGGGATCAGTGGCGGAACCGAGTTCGTCGAGCAGCACCAATGATTGTGCGGTTGCGGTGTGGGAGATGAAATCAATATTGGTGACGTGAGCCGAGAACGTTGACAGGTTTTGTTCGATCGATTGATAGTCGCCTATGTCAGCAAGCACCGCGTCAAATATAGGAAGCTCGGCGCGGTCGGCGGGAACTGGAATTCCGGATTGTGCCATCAGGGCCAATAGCCCAATAGTTTTCAGAACGACGGTCTTGCCTCCTGTGTTTGGGCCAGTGATGACCAGTTCCTGCGTCTCGCCCTCCAGTTCAATCGTGGTAGGAATGACGCGGCCGCCCTTTGTTTTCAAGTTACGCTCGAGCAGCGGATGGCGCGCGTTAATAAGAATGAGACGAGCTTTGCTCGACACGGGCGACTGGGGACGGCCGTCCCCACGCGAGTCTTCCTCGGACAAAACTACGGGAACGCAGTTGTACTCCTCCGCAAATCTTGCCTTGGCAAACTGTAGCTCCAGTTCGGCTAACGTCTCCGCCGCCGTGAGGATCGGCGCCGCGCTTTCGCCGATGCGCCGCGTCATGTCTACCAGAATGCGATGTATCTCCGCCTGCTCTTCGTCGAAGAGACGCACGAGTTCATTGTTCTGTTCTATAGTTTCCAGCGGTTCAACGAAAACCGTTTGACCGCTGGAACTGGCACCGTGAACCACTCCCTGCACTCGCCGCTTCTGCTCGACCTTGATTGGAATTACGAAGCGCTCACCGCGAATCGTAACCAGTTCCTCTTGCACTGCTCCACCCTCGGAGAGCCGTCGCAGATAACCGCGCAGCGATTCCTGGATTGACCGTCTCTGCTTTTCAATGTCGCGGCGAATGCGACCCAGTTCAGGCGAAGCCTTGTCGTCGAGCGTGCCGTCGGGAAGGATTTTGTTACGGAACGCTCGCAGGAAGTCGGTGAAGTCTACGATTTGCTCCGAAAGGCTTGCCACTGCCTTCCACTCGAATTTCATGGCGGCAGGCGGGTTCAAAGCGATTTCACGCCACTCGGCGGCGCGATCGACCACCAGTACCACATCGCGAATATCTGTCGTTTCAAGCGCTGCACCTGAAATGCGAGATTTTTCTACCAGCTTGATCACATCCAGCAAGCCAGAAAAATCGAACCCGCCGCCCACTCGGCGGAACTCGCCAATTTCCCTAGTAAGCTGCTGCTGATTTTCAATCCATTCGCGATTGGTCGAAGGTAGGAGGCTCGTGACGAGAGCCTGACCCAATGGGGACAAAGTGTATCCGCGCAGCAAGTCGCGCAGAGAATCGAACTCCAGCACGCGCGCGCTAGTCTGGGAAAGGGGCTGGGGAATCATCAGAATCCAATGTTACAAGATGCGGCGGGCGGCTCTGCTAGAATCATGAATTGCAGGACGGGTTTCGCTCGTCCGGGACTTGCTGCCATGGCCTTTCCGATCACCCGCCTTCGCCGCCTTCGCCAGTCTGAACAGCTGCGCTCCATGGTACGCGAAACCCGCCTGTCTCCGACTTCGCTGGTATATCCGATGTTCGTTTGTCCCGGTGAGGGGGTTCGCAAGGAAGTGCGTTCGATGCCCCGCGTCTTTAACCTTTCGGTAGATGAAGCGGTGAAAGAGGCTCAGCAGGCGCATTCGCTCGGAGTGCTTGCGGTTATTTTGTTTGGGCTGCCAGAAAAGAAGGACGAATTGGCTACGGGGGCGTGGGCAGACGATGGAATCGTGCAGCAAGCGGCTCGCGCTATCAAACGCGAAGTTTCCAAGATGATTATCATGGGCGATGTGTGCCTGTGCGAATATATGTCGCACGGCCATTGTGGAATTGTTCGCGCTGCGCACCCACAGTCGCTCGGCGCTGCCGTTGCCGCGCCCCCCACAGTCGCCACGGAATACGAGATCGTCAACGATGCCACACTCGAACTGCTAGCGCGCACGAGCGTCTCGTTGGCGCGAGCGGGCGTTGACATTATCGCGCCTTCCGACATGATGGACGGCCGCGTGGGTGCCATTCGCAGCGCGCTCGACCATGCAGGCCTGGCCAACACGCCTATCCTTTCTTATGCTGCGAAGTTTGCTTCCGCTTTCTACGGACCGTTTCGCGAAGCGGCTGACTCGACACCGCAGTTCGGGGATCGCCGGTCGTATCAAATGGATGGTGCGAACCTGCGCGAGGCCATGCGCGAGATCGAACTCGATATTGCAGAAGGCGCGGACATGATTATGGTGAAGCCCGCCATGCCATATCTCGACGTGATCGCGGCGGCTCGCGAACGTTTTGATCTGCCCCTGGCCGCATATCAGGTTTCAGGCGAATACGCGATGATCGAAGCTGCCGCGCGCAACAATTGGATCGATCGCGAACGAGTCATGATGGAGTCGCTGCTCTCGATCCGTCGCGCTGGAGCCAGCATCATTCTTACGTATCACGCGAAAGACGCAGCGAAATTGCTGGCGTGAAGTTGATCCCCGTCGTCGGTTTCCCGAATCCTTCAGCCCTGTCGTAGAATCACCTATTTGGAACTCCTTAATTTGCTCATCTGAGGTGCCGTTTTGCCTGAAACTATTTATGACATCGCTATCATCGGCAGCGGTCCAGCAGGATATACCGCTGCCATCCGTGCCGGCCAGTACGGTTTGAAGACTGCGCTAATCGAGAAAGATGGATTTCTTGGCGGAACTTGCCTGCACGTGGGTTGCATCCCCACCAAAGCTCTCCTGTTTAACGCTGAGCTTTGGGATCACCTGAAAGAGGCGAAGGAATTCGGGATTGAAGGCGTCGATTCGCGCAAGCTCAATTGGGCTGCGATCCAGGATCGCAAATCCAAGATTGTGAGCAAACACGCCAAGGGACTTGAATTCCTCATGCGCAAGAACAAAGTCGAAACAATCAAGGGCTATGGCAAGCTAACCGGTCCTGCGCAGAACGGAACGCTAACAGTGGAAGTTACAGATGGCGGCAAAAGTAATCAGATCAAGACGAAAAATGTTCTACTGGCAACTGGCTCTGAAGCCCGCATGATTCCAGGCTTGGAGCCGGACGCACGCGTCCTCACCAATATCGAGATTCTTGGGCTGAAGGAGATTCCAAAGTCACTGATCATTGTGGGTGCGGGAGCTGTAGGCGTGGAGTTTGCCTCGATTTTTCGTTCTTTCGATGCTGAGGTCACAATCCTTGAGATGCTGCCGCGCCTCGTTCCGGTCGAGGATGAAGATGTTTCGAAGGAACTGGCGCGCGTGTATCGCAAGCGCGGCATTAACTTTCATACCGGAGCGAAGGTCGAAAAAGTCGAAAAGACGAAGTCTGGAATTTCGGTGACGTTCACGGTGGGCGGCAAGCAACAGAAAATTGAAGCCGAGAAAATTTTGATCGCGGTGGGCCGCAAGCCGCGAACCGAGAACATTGGACTGGAAAAGACCCGCATCAAGCCAGACCGCGGCTTCATTACGACTGATAGCTGGATGCAGACGAATGAGCCCGGCGTCTATGCGATTGGAGATATCGTCATGGGAACGCCGCAACTAGCGCACGTTGGCGCGATGGAGGGCATCGTGGCGGTGACTACGATTGCAGGCAAACCGGCAAAGCCGATCAATCCCGAACATATTCCGAATGCAACTTACTGCCATCCGGAAATTGGTAGCGTTGGCCTGACCGAGGAAAAGGCTCACGAGGCGGGCTACAACGTGAAGATCGGCAAGTTTCCGTTTACCGCAAACTCGCGTGCCTCAATTGTCGGACAGCACGAAGGTTTCATCAAAATCGTCTCCGATGCTGATTACGGTGAGATTCTGGGTGTACACATTATTGGACCGCAGGCGACCGAACTGATCGCCGAGGCTGTAGCCGCGATAGAACTCGAGGCCACCGTGGAAGATCTGATGTGGACGATTCATGCCCATCCGACGCTAGCAGAGGCAATGCTGGATGCATCCAATAGTGTGTACGGAATGCCCATCAACGCGTAAAGAAATCGTGTAATTGAGTGATTAGGTAATTGTGCAATTGGTTTGGGAGTTTCCAACGTACTGAATGATCTATGTCCTCCAACTCGGGACCCTCGATTACGCCACCGGACTGCGCCTGCAGCAGAAGCTGGTTGGGCTTCGCAAGGACGGGTTGATCGGTGATGTGCTCTTGCTGCTGGAACACACGCCGGTGATCACTCTGGGTCGGAATGCGAAAGCTGCGAATGTGATTGCCTCATCTGAACTGCTCGCGGAGACGGGGCGTCGAACTTTTCGAGTGTGATCGTGGTGGCGATGTGACCTTCCACGGGCCAGGACAGCTCGTCGGCTATCCTATCTTCGACCTTCGCGGTTTCACGCTCGTCTGATGGCAACCGAAAGAGTTTGGGAGCGGTGGAATATGTGCGCAGGTTGGAAGAGATTCTAATCCGCACTTGCGCCGACTTCCGCATTCCTTCCGGGAGGGTGGCAGGCTTAACGGGCGTGTGGACGAGTCCGGCCTGAAGCCAAGATTGCTGCAATCGGCGTGCACATTTCTCGTGGCGTCACCTCGCATGGATTCGCTTTGAATGTGAATACCGATCTCGACTACTTCAACTTGATCATCCCCTGCGGGATTACTTCAAAGCCGGTAACTTCCATGGCAAAAGAACTGCGGGCAGCAACTTTCGTTGTTGGACGTTGCACATTCGATATCGCGCAACTTTCGGAATAGTGTTTGAAAGCCAGATGCTTTGGCTGGAAAATCTGGACGATTTGCTCGGTCATTCAGTCGGTGTGCCCATGAAGCCTCCGGCGGAGTTCCGAAAACTGCATGGCGACGAAGACATATTTTGCGCGTAACACAACTTTGCCTTCCGCTTGTCGCAGGAGTTGGTTAATTCCTCCGCACCGGGTTAGGATTCTTGTGATAGCAATCACTGGCTACAAATAAATACATGGCCAAGAAAAAAAAGACTGATCTGAAAGCTCGTGTCCGGCATAGTTCAAACGGCCGTGGCGAACACGCTCCTCAAACCCCGATAGCAAGTTCGTCGCAGCGCACCTACACCATCCTCGATTATCGACTGGAAAAGCCCAGCTTCAACATTCGTCAAGTACGCAAGGGCGACGAAGTTCGCTACGAAGTCAGCGGTGAGGTCAACGCGCCCGTCCCGCCCATTCGGGAATCGAAGTATCTTGACCGGAAGCAGTGCATCGAGATTTATCGATTGATGCTTTTGAATCGCAAAACGGAAATTGCACTCGAGAACCTATACAAGCAGGGCAAGGTCGTGGGAGGTGTTTACTTCGGTCTCGGCCAGGAGGCTTGTTCCTGCGCATCGGCATACGCTCTTCAGAAAGACGACTGGTTCGGCCCCATGATTCGCAACCAGGGATCGCTGCTGGTTCGCGGTTTCCGCGCCCGCGACATCATGATGCAATACATGGCGAAATCCGGTTCGCCCACCAAGGGACGTGACGGAACGTCGCACTTCGGTGATATCGAAAAGCGCAATATGGTTTCGCCAATCTCCATGCTGGGCGATCTGATTCCCGTGCTCGCAGGTGTAGCGTTGGGCGCGAGGTTGCAGGGACGCAACATCGCAGTCATGACGTACATTGGGGACGGCGGCCAATCGACCGGCGTTACTTATGAAGGCCTGAACTTCGCCGCCGTGCAGGATCTTGGTCTGGTGCTCTTCGTCGAAAATAATCTTTGGGCATACTCGACTCCCGCCGATATGCAGTTTCGCGTGAAGGATCTTGCCGAACGTGCCATAGCCTATGGAATTCCCGGCGTGATCGTCGATGGTACCGATGCTTGCCAAGTCTATGACGCTGCCCACCAAGCCTGCGAACGCGCCCGGCGCGGTGAAGGCCCGACGTTAATTGAAGCTAAGATGATGCGTATGAAAGGTCACGCGATCCATGACGCGGCTGATTATGTTCCTAAATCGATGTTTGAGTATTGGCGCAAGCGCGATCCCATAACTCGTTTCGAAAACTACCTGGTGAATGTGAAAAAGTGGCTGACTCCCGAGGAGAACGAAAATCTGATCGCTGACCTGGAGCGCGAACTTGAAGCTGACCGCGAGTTCGCGCTAGCGTCACCGATGCCGCAACCGGAATCGGCCGCAGGAGGCGTGTATTGCGACTCGAGTTGCCATGAGATTACGCCGAAGTACGGAGTTCCTAAGACCAGGACGAAAGTTTCTGGTGGCCCTAAAGAGACAACCGCGGCAATACACTTTAAATGAGTCCTCAAGCATCGCGTTGAAGACTAGACGGTTATTTTCCGCGTTACCGGATTTAAAAACTCTTTGCCAGTGTAAGTCAACAAACAGGAGCTTATGCCGCAACTGACCTATCTTGAAGCTATCCGCCAGGGAATCTGGGAAGAAATGGAACGCGATCCCACTGTCTTCTGCATTGGAGAAGACATCGGAATTTACGGCGGCGCCTTCAAAGTGACCGACGGGTTTATCGACCGCTTTGGTCCCGAGCGGGTCATTGATACGCCGATCGCCGAATCTGCTATCGTCGGCGCTGCCTACGGCGCTTCACTTACCGGCATGCGTCCTGTGGCCGAATTTCAGTTCATGGACTTTATCGGGTGCGCATTCAATCAAATCGTCAATATGGTGGCCAAAGGCCACTATCGCTGGAATGCACCGGCACCGTTAGTGATTCGAGGACCGAGTGGGGGAAATGTTCACGGTGGTCCTTTCCACTCGCAGAATCCGGAAGCGTGGTTTGTGCATACGCCCGGGTTGAAAGTAGTTTGCCCCGCCAGCGCTTACGATGCCAAAGGTCTGATTAAGGCATCTATTCGCGATAACAATCCGGTCATCTTCTTCGAGCACAAATATCTTTATCGACGAATTAAAGAAGATATTCCCGACGAAGACTACATAGTGCCGCTAGGGAAGGCGCGAGTTGCCAGGGAAGGTCGCGACATAAGCATCATCACGTATGCCGCAATGGTACATGTTGCGCTCGAGGCCGCAGAGATTCTGGCGAAGGAAGGAATAGAACTTGAAGTAATCGACTTGCGAACGCTTTCTCCGCTTGATCGGGAAGCGATATCCGATACCGTGCGCAAAACCAACAAAGTGATCGTATTGCATGAAGACATCCGTACTGGCGGCATCGCTGGCGAGGTTGCGGCGATCATCAATGAAGAGGTTTTTGACGACCTTGACGGCCCGATAGTCCGCATCACGGCGCAGGATTCTCCGGTGCCGTTCTCGCCGCCTCAGGAAGAATATTTTCTACCCAAAGTCAGTGATGTCCTGCGAGAAGCGCGCCGGTTGAAGGCGTATTAGTTAATTTTTAAGGAGGAAAATGCGCAACTTCATCATCGGGATTGTGGTCACGCTGCTGGTGCTCGCTCTTGGCGGATTAGCTGTCGCAACCCTGGGTCTGGTGCCGACCAATGCTGATGCGACTCCGTCTCGGTTCGAACGTCGTATTGCGCTGAGTGCCCTGGACGCGTCCATGGAGCGTCATGCGCCACGGCTGAACAATCCGATTCCACCCACCGACGAGAATTTGATCTATGGCATGAAGGTCTACACCATGAACTGTTCCCAGTGTCACGGCACCTTAGACAATAAACCGAGCCCACTGGAAAAAGCATTTTACCCGCCGGTGCCGCAGCTAATTCTCGATCCGCTTGATGACCCCGAGTGGCACATCTATTACGCCGTCCGCACCGGAGTTCGCTATACCGGCATGCCGGCTTGGAGTAAGGTTTTGAGCGATGAAGATATTTGGAAAGTTACCGCATTCCTGTCACGAGTAGAAAAGCTGCCTCCCGGGGTGCAGGATTACTGGAAAAAATCATTCGGCGTCGGTCCGCCATCGGCGGGCACCAAGAAGGACGATTAGTACCGAGACCGGCTCAATGATCTAAACCTTGGATATAATACAAGGTTGCGTTCGGCCTGAGATTTGTTACCGGGGCCGTACGGAAGGGGAACCGTGCCGACAGATATCGTGATGCCTCAAATGGGCGAGTCAATATTTGAGGGGACAATTACAAAGTGGCTCAAGAAGCCTGGCGATAAAGTGCAGCGCGACGAGCCGCTATTCGAGATTTCTACCGACAAGGTGGACGCCGAAATTCCTGCGCCCGCGTCGGGCATTCTGCAGGATATCAAGGTGGTCGAAGGGAATACCGTGCAGGTGAACACGGTAGTGGGCACGATTGCCGGCGATGGCGAAGCCACATCCTCCCGGCCCGCTGCTCAAGCCACGGTGCCTGAGCCAGCGCCTTCCTCGCCACAGAAGAAAGAAGCGACGCCGGCAGTTCCTCCTCCACCAGAGGCAAAAACCGAAACGCGCGAAGACGCAGACGACCACGCGCGTTCCTCGCCGTTGGTTCGCAAAATCGCCCGTGAGCACGACATAAATCTCTCGCAAGTAACCGGCACCGGTATGGGTGGACGTATTACAAAGCAGGACATTATGGCGTTCCTGGAAAAACCCCAGACCGCCGCTGCTCCCGCGCACACGTCGTCATCGGCCTCCGCGCCTGCGCCGTCGCCACGTCCGACCGCGCCTCCAGCCACCATCCCCGGCGATCTAGTGCCAATGACGCAGATGCGCAAGATCATTGCGCAACGCATGATTGAATCACGCCGCACCAGCGCTCATGTCCACGCCATGTTCGAAGTAGACATCACGCGCATCGTGCAACTGCGAAACAAAACTAAATCCGCATTCGAGCAGCGCCATGGGGCGCGGCTTACCTTCATGCCATTTTTTGTTCGTGCCGTCATCATTGCGCTACAGCAGTTTCCCATTGTGAATGCCTCTCTTGAAGGCGAAAACGTCCGCTATCACAGGCACGTCAACGTAGGAATTGCAGTGGCGCTCGATTGGGGATTGATCGTCCCCGTGCTCAAGAACGCCGACGAATTAAATTTCCTCGGCCTGCAACGAGGCATTTCAGATCTGGGCGAGCGCTCGCGAACCAAGAAACTCAAGCCCGAAGAAGTAGAGGGCTCAACCTTCACGGTGACCAATCCCGGACAGTTCGGCGCTGTTTTCGGCCTACCCATAATCAACCAGCCGAACTCGGCAATTTTGGGGGTGGGTGGAATTACCAAAGCGCCGCTGGTAGTTACTGACGACGACGGCAACGACTCGATCGCCATCCGATCGGTTGTTCACCTTACGCTCGGCTACGACCACCGTCTCATCGACGGAGCAGTTGCCGATCAGTTCATGGCGTTGGTGAAGAAAACTTTGGAGAATTGGAGCGAGGAAGTAGGGTAAGGCAAAATCATCGAAGCGATAAAGGTTCTGTGAGTCGCTACTTGGCCTTGGCCCAGACCGACGCGTTAAGGCACTCGACCACTCCGTCAATCGCTTTCGCCAAACCTTCCTTGAACTTATCCTGATCCACAATGTCTCGATGGGCGACCGCCGTACTCATGGACAAGGCCGTCTGCAGAAATGACAGTGCGGCATCTTTTTTTTCGATTCCTGTTCGATTGCCGAATAGTCCTTCTACTCCGCTAACTATTGAGGGAACAAAGCCGAGGGTTTGCAGAAGTACAGCTACGAAGTTCATTGATACACCTCTTCCGATTTTTTTATTTGAGTGAATAGTGAAGCGCTACAGTCCATCAGTTGAGACTGCGCAATCTACTTGGGAACGCTGTTCAGGATGACTTTAGTGATGTACATGATCAATCCGAACAAGGCGCTGAGAGCCAGTCCTCCAACTGCTCCTGCTACTCCGGAGGTGACCGATGATCGGCCTTGCCGGGCGGAGAGCGTCGCGTTTACCTCGTCTCGCCATTTGTTGTGTTCCTTGGCTTGACTCTCATAAACTTCGCGGCCCACGAAGCTTGCTTCTTTCTGCCTGGCCTCTTCGTGCGCGTGATTGAGAAGATCCAACCGCCGAAGCATTTCGACATGATCCAGTTCGAGTGCTCTTTGAGCCAACTCAAAACGCATGTCAACCGTAGCCTTTCGTTGCACAGCCATTTCCCGCTGATTGGCGAGCAGCGCCAGGAGATGTTCTTTAAGTGACACGCAATTGCCTGGGTCGTTCAGATTCACAAGCACCTCTCGATTTAATATTTGGTAACTCGTGCTGAGTTGCTACAGCGGATAATCCACATGAAGGGCGGCTGAGTGTCTGCAATATTTTGGTGGCCCCGAATTGTCGTATTGTTGCAGGTAACAATCCTGCACCTTAGATAATCTGGGCACAGTGAAAGTCTGTGTAGTGAAGCGGCCTACAAGATTACGATCGTTGCCGGGCCCCCATCCCGCATCGCTCCAGCGAACTTCAATTCCGCCGCCGGCGATCGGCGCTGCGCCGGCATCAATACTTACTGTAGTTGAAGTTACTTGCGTGATTTGTGCCGCCGTCAAATCCCCAATGTAATTTGCTCCGACTTGAGCATTGGTTTGCTGATCGACCACTAGGGAAGTTGTGGCTGTTGTCTTTTCAAACTCAAACGCCATTGCTTTTGCGGCGTCGTTCGCGAATTTTAGCTTGTAACCAAGGTGCTGCCCTTCCCAATTCTTTACCGTGATTTCTACCTCGTTAACGATGGCAGAAAATGCCGCGGATCGAGATGGAACGCTTATATCGATAGCGTCTCCAGGGAAAATGTCGGCGGCATTTCCCGGCAAGAAATCGCTCCACACGTCGTATTCTCCTGTCCACGCGGGACCAGTAGCGTCGTCAAGGAGCGCGAGAGCTGCCATTTCACAATCTGCCGCGGTGCGTGCCACAGGTTCTTTTGGGAGGCGCACCACACTGTGTACGCCGTTATCAATACCACGCTGTTGGGCCGTAATGCTTGCCGGATTCGTAACCCGGGCAAGGGCGTGCCCGAGGCTTCGATAGTGAACTTCGATTAACTGATTGGCCGCCGGGGCATATTGCGGATAGAACTCCAGGGCACGGCTCGATGTAATCTCACACTCTGCACCTTCCTCGAGCGAACCCACCAGTTGTGTAATGTAATTTTGCCCCGGTAGCGCGCTGCGAACTTCTGCGTCCACAGCTTGAATCAGGCGTGTAAATGCGATCGCACAATACAAGCTGGCAGAATTTACCAAAGCGCAAGTGCAAAAGTCTGGCGCGCTGGAGGTAACTCCATCGTATAGGACGGTGGGTGGTGCGACGCGCGTTTCCGGGTTTGCCGGATCAATGTCCTGAAGCTCCATTACGATGCGCACGTCTGCGGCAACCTCTGCCCCACCAATTCCACTGCCTGAAGGATGAATTGAAGAATGAAATGTCTGCTGCCGGCGATAGATTTCCTGGGAATACAAACGAGTGGTAAGAAGGTAGTGATGTCCGGCGATTGTCGTGACGGCCGCGCCACTGCTCACGCCATTCACCAGTGCCTGGATATTCGATTGTGCTCCGTTGGGTGTGACCTGGAATCCTGCCAGGCACCCCGCAATTGAGATAGCCGCCGGATACAGTCCACCGAGCACGCCGGTGGAAGCCGCGCTGAACATAACGTCGCCGTGCTCTATGACTAAGGCTCCGCCAAGTTCCACGCGCTCCGCAAATTCGACGATGGTGCTCCCATCCGTTCCCGTACCGCCTGCAATCTGCAATTCACCGCCGCTCACCGAAACTGCGCTTGATGGATCCGTCACACTCCACAGCGTAGGTTCGAGCGGAGAAATCGTATACTCTTCATCGAAAAGAGTTGTGTTTGTTTTCGTATACGGTGAATGAGAAAGGTAGAATTTCAGGGTCAGCCCGTCGCCTACAAAGTAATCCGTAACATACGCTTGCGGCTCGCTCTTTCCGACCACAGTTACGTCGTTGATTAACGCGTTCACTGGTTGCAGGACTAAGCCCTCGGCGCAGAAAGCTTCGTCTGTTTCATTCAACGGATAGGATGCCGCACCCAATGGCGCAAAAATAACGGCGCCATTCATGATGCGGTAGCTGGCCCGCGCCTGAATCGCAATTTCTGCTGCGTGCTGCGACCAAGTCTTTCGCGGGTTCGAGGCAAACCCAGCCAGCACATCCAAGTCCTGGACAGCGCTGAGATCGAAAACGCCGGGCAGCAAATCTTCGGTCAGTTGCCGGAGCGCATTCCCAGCGCTCCGATCAAGGAAAGGGCAACGGTCAGGGAGCCGTTTCTCGTCGAGTAAAACCTCGTCGCTCTGCGCAACCAAATCATAACGGTAGACGGGCCCTCGTTCTCCCCATCCCAGATATTCAAAAACAGGAGATTGCATCAAGTAACCACTGAACACATCTTGCCCATTGGTGAGACCTAGAATGATACGGGCTCCGCTTACGGGGACTACAAAAGTTGGTGCATTCGCCACCAGGCTGACGCGCAGTTCAGAAGGCTGGTTCAGTTTCCGCACTATCTGTGGGGAGCGTGACCCGTCAACCGACGAAGTGTAGTTAACCGGCCCGAGACCGTCGAGATTGTCGATTTGTAATTTCATTTTGGGTTGGACAAGAATGATGATTAATCGAAGTTCGATCACGCCGGTTTGAATTCGGCGCTTTGTTACACTGGCGTGACGGAGAAAACACGGAGAGCCCACAAGTTTCCCGTGAGCGCACCCGAAACCGGGGAGTATTTTCTATTGCCCGAGAGGCTGCGAGCTCCCAAAAATAAGAGTTCTTGTGGGTTAATTTTGGCCACAGCCGGCCGTGGAGTCCTAACGCATGTTAGGCACTAGCGAAGTCCTTGCGCAAGAGAATCTGACCGACCTAGATTGTTAGCTTGCTCTAGATCTTTAATAAACCGCTGCCCTGGCTGCCGGGAAGTAGCTGCGGTAACACACTACGGTCTGCCCGTCATTCTCATCTACATGCGGCATGGCTTGAAAAGCGGCGTGTAAAGCAAGCGCGGCGATTGGCTTTGTGATTTCCACCTTTTCTTCACGCTGGAATGCTTTAACCGCCCTGGGCTGCGCGGCGGGATTCAGTTGTATGGACAGCTCAATCGCAGTGGTAGGACTAAGCCTGGGATAATGAAAGCACACTCGCCCGCCCGATTCTTCCTCCGCTACGAACAACGCGGACCATTCCTGGAAAAAAGATCCGCCATCGCGATCTACAAAGGCAATGACTTTTTGTGCGGATGCTCCAGCCGGCGGCACTCCGCCCAGCAGGGGTTGTGCCAGCAACAACGACGTAGCCGTTTCTTGTGCAACTCGCCCCAGATTGAAGGTTACGCGCCGAATGTAATTGGCGTCGTGGTTCACATTCGCGGGATCGTTAATATATGCAGCTGAAATTCCGCTACCCACATATCCGGTTTGTTGCTGGTAATCTGCATCAACGGCAATAATGTCGCCCACCGAGAAAGCGTTCACTGCCCCGACCCCCAACACGATTTCGCTGGCAGTCGAACCTGTCAGCAGAGCCACAGCCGGCAGGGGCGTCCCGCCCGAGGGCTGGGGGTTGGCATTCGGATCGGGCGCCAGCACGTTCATGTGCTCGGACCCGCAAGCCAGGGCCATCTGTAGCTTTCCCCATTCGCGAAAATCGAACTCAATCCGTGCATCCAGCGGCCCCCGAAACTGTGTCGCCGGTGTACTTGGAACGCCCGCCCGCACCGGTTCAGTCAGGGTAGTGCAAAGACGTTCGAAATTATCCACCCATCCCAAGTCGAGCCACGGAACTGGAGGGGCGTCCAGCAGAAACGCTCCATACTTTCCGGGATCGAAGAGTGTAGGAGTTCCGGTCGTACGATTCAGGGGTGCAAAATACGCCCGCATTTGGCGCGTAACTGGCACCATCGCGGAGCGAACAGGCGAAGTACTCATAAAAAGTTCACCTCGGGAAAAAAGAAAACTTTCAAGCTTGCACTACGCTCCAGCCTTACGCCTTCGTTTCCCCTTGGAAGACCCTCGTTCTTGGCTGCATCACTGCCCGAAACTTTCCCGAACGTTGGCGTGGTCCATAGAATGCTTGTCCCCAGGTCGACGCTTGGTGCCTGCGTGTAATCTCTCTTCGAAGTACGCGGCGGCTCACAAATGCTCAACAGTTCCATGTCTAGAGCCGCCAGGGCACGGCCTCGATCCACCCCGCTTTGTACCGTTCCGAAGGTGTGGTACGAAATTAAACATTCCATTTCCATCAGACCCCGATCGCCCACTTGCCCTTGGACCGTCTGTGCCGTGCCCCACTCGATGTAGAACGCATCGGATACAGGTTGGGCCGAAGTCACTAATTCGTTTTCCGCCACAATAATTGCTGGTCGAGTCGTTCCATCCAGCGTTACCGTTTGCAGCGGATTTAACGACACTAACCGTTGCAGCAGCGCCATATAAAAACTGTCTTTTGTGAATTGCATAACAAGCTTCTAGCTCCTAGCTTTTGGCTCATGGCTGATACTGATTGCTCTTGTGCATGCTCCACCTCCGCCGATCCAGGATCCAAGCGAAGAGATAAAAGCTAAGAGCCAAAGGCTTTTTTTCATTCCACCGCAAGCACTCGGTATAAATATGCAGTTCCCGCGAAGTATTCAGTGGCCACGTTCTCGATGTGGAAAAGGTCGCTGTCGTATAGGAGTCCAAGCGCGCCATCAAACAGAACGTCAGCCGACGCGACATTCCGGGAAGTCACTTCGGCTGCCACGGTAGCGCCCGATAGCATGAACTCTAAGCGTCTTCGCGGTCCAGTCGCCGGCGTAACCAGACTACGCACAACTACCGGATAGAAAATCACTTCTTCCACTCCCGGATCCGCTAACCCAAGTTGCGCGCTGGGATCGTTCGGCATGGTTGTCAGCGGAAATACCATGCTGACCTGGTCTCCACCCAGAGCCTGCAGCATTGCATCCGTTGCTCGCACCATCGCCGCCGGACTCATTCCCGTGTCAGTCATTTTCAGCCCACTTTCTGTGCCACGTAGGGCGCGAGCATAGCCTGAACGTTCTGATCCAACAGTGAATCAGAAAAATAGTTCATGCTCATCGCGTCAATCTTGCTGACGCTCACATTCAATGCCGGCGTCGCCTGCGCGTTACGAACAATCTGAGCGCAGGCAAATTTCACCGGATCGGCGATCACCGCCATTCCCGCGGTGTACACGATGTCGACTTCACTGAACCACAGGCCCACGATGTTTAGAGGCAACGTCAACTCGCCCGTGTTTGCGAAAAAATCGATGGCGGCTGCATCAATTGCCGTCCAGATGCCCGGCAATCCGAACATGAGCGCGGCGTCGAGCCGCAAATCGTCGAAAGGCCAATCGCCGCGCCGCGGGATCGTATAGCGTCCTTGAGCTGACACAATCGGAGTAACCGCTGGCGCCACTACTGCCAATGGGATATAGCTCAGCCGCACCGTATTGCGGTCCGCCGCGATCCGCAGTCGCTCCTCATACTGAGCAACCCCCAGCGTTGCTCGCCGGCAATGTGCGTCGATCAGCGACGACGCGGCCGCCACAACCGCGGCTGGCGTTGTTGCGTCCAATCCATAAAGCTCGTATTCCGATGGAGCGAGATAAATCATAAGAGTTCCAAGTTTCTTGGTTGCCAGTCATCAGTGAACTCGTCGCTCTATGCCAACTAGTCGCTGACGACTGGCAACAGTTTTTACCGGTTTACTTTTACTTCGTAATGCGCATAGCTCGCGCCTTTGACCACTACCGCACCGAACTTCACCACTACCATCTGTGAAGCCAATGCGCCCAACAGCCCCAACTGGAAGACCCGTGGATTGGGGTCCGTCAGCCAGTGGTACTCGATCAGATCTTCCGTCACGATATAGGCGGGAAGTACCGCGGTGCCGCTGCCCGGTGTCCCGGTGTACGGCACAGCCCACTCCGGAATGAGTGGCAATTCTCCCGCTTGCGTCGAAAGCGTCTTGACTGTCAGCCCGCCCGTGATCTCTGTGGTTGAAAGCACGACGTTGAATTCGGCTTTCATTTCGCGATCAATCAAGTCGAGCAGCACCGGGTTCGCATAGATTGCCGTGGGTCGAACTTCATAGGAAGAACTCGCCACCATTCCGGCGATCACCCCCTTGATTCCGTCCACAATGCTCTCGGTCGTCGTGATGGTAGTTGTGTTGCCCCCAGCCTCGATTTGGCCGATCGCTCCCATATATTGGAGTGTGGTGGGTACTGACAGCGAGGTGTCGTTGCCATTCCAGAGGGCAACGTCATGCGTTCGCAACAGCCCTTCCACGGAGTCGGTCAAGTCTTTTGCCTGCAAGTAAGCAAACTGGCTTTGTTGAGTGCCCACTTCCAGGTCAAACAGGTTGTAATTAATCTGCGAGACCAGCGCTTTCAACGGCACTGTACGTTCAATGCGGGTTGGGGCGCCGACAGTGGCCACGATATTCCGCGGATCAACGAATGCCTGCGCCGCCGTCGGTGCATTGATCAGAGTTTGTTCAAAGAATCGCGAAGGATGTCCGGTAGCAGGCACTTGCCGCACCCGCTGTCCGAAGACGCCCCGCCGCCGCACGATGTCGAAAATTTCGGTTTGATATCGGTTGATCTCGATCGCTCCAGGCCCCAGAAAATCGGCTGCCGCGTTCAGATCAATAAATTGTGTGTGCATGTATTCCCCCTGAGAATGAATTTTTGTTGCGTCAATTGGAACTTGCGCTGCGGTTCTTGCACTCGTGAATCGGAAGCAAAATAAAAGGCACGACCATTGGTCGTGCCTGCTTCGAACCGGGAACCCGTTTATGTGGCCTGCTACTCGATCATCCCTGCCCGCGCCATCTCTGCCTTCACCGCAATTCGCTGCTCAACACTTAGCGTCTGCAGAGTTTTGTCAAGCAGTCCGGCATCCAGTTTGTCCCCGACTTCCACGCTGCTTTTGCTGAGTAGCGCCGTGACTAGAGGAGACAGAGTTTTGCGCGTCAGCCGCGCAGCTTGTCCCTTGAGATCATTGTTTGTTTTTTCCAGTTCCGCGATGCGCTCTCTCAGCTTTCGCGCCCCGCGAGTCTCATCTGCAATGTCAGAATCATCACAGACCCTCTCTTCTACCGCCGCCGCAATCCTGTCGACCTTGGCGTTCAGCGCCGCTTGTTGTGCATCGATCTTTTCGAGAACCCTGTCCAGAGTCTCGGCCGCGCTTGCCAGTCTTTCTGCGGTGGCAAGCAATTGTTGGGTAGTTTCTGTGTCCATATTTCTCCTTAAATTTGTTCTTCCCGCAATACTTCTTTGCCGGAAGGTCGTTAGGTGGTGCTGCTCAGTCCAATTCGATCCACGTATCCCGGTACGCTGCTTTATCTCGACGTAGAATTGCGGCGCCGGTGAAGGTGACTTGCGTGAGGGTCCATATTTTCGCCTGCAAATCCGCCACGCGCGCATCTGCGATCTCGTAAGACATTGCTAAACACGCCTTACTTTGGGTGCTTGCCTTGCCGACGCCTTTTTGACAAGCGGCCCCACGCCCAATTTCCCTCACAATTTCCGGAAAGTCTTTGGCAAACAGATATCCTCCAAGCTCAAGCTGTTTCCCCACAATTTCCGCTCGCGTAATCACGCCTACCTTCCGCTGTGTATCGTGGCGATCGAAAGATAGGGAATAATCCAAGGCCATTCCTAATAAAGATGCCAGTGCCGTTTCTGCTGCAGCCCGCGTCAGTACGACCCTATGCCCGCGAGCTCCGGCAGGCGCCTTGTCGGAAACTACGTCGACAAGTGTGAGCACGCCATGAAAGGGTTCGCGATTGGGATGCCCCAGAACAGCTGGCATCTGAATTGCCATCGATTCCAATTCAATATTCATTGGTTAACTTCATCCTTTAAGGAAATGGATTGGCTGTGAAACACGACAAGGAAAACCTCAAGCGTCGACTGACGCCTGGAGCCCGAAGCCTAAACCGGTGGCAATCCTCTCATCCGTCTAACCTCGGCCACCGTGAGCACGCCGTTCTGCAGCAGCAGCGCTTGAATCTGTGCTTCTTCCATCACATCCCCTCCGGAATCCACATCGGTGAAAACAAATTCCAGGTCATTCCATCCCAGCTTCTTGTGTATTCCG
Source organism: uncultured Acidobacteriota bacterium (assembly GCA_963716405.1). Lineage (GTDB taxonomy): Bacteria > Acidobacteriota > Terriglobia > Terriglobales > Acidobacteriaceae > JABDBE01. Next base: position 425,160 of record CAVQTI010000006.1, read on the forward strand.
TCCCGCGTCAGATGTTCGGCGAGCAATCGTGCAGTCGGCACAATCGCCTGCCGAAACGCCTCATCCGCCATTTCCGCCGCCGTCGACCGATTCAAATCCCGCTCGATTCCGAGGCACTGCGGAGGAAGATCGAACGCGTCGGCGATCATTCGCAGTAAGAATTCTTGCCACTGCAGTCGCAAGTCCGCGTCCGTGCCGCCCCCAAAGCGCAGGACCTCCGGCTTGTTTTCTGCCGAAAGAATCGGCACCCGCCCCGTACCCTCGATCTCGTCTTGCCACCACCGGATCAGTCGCTCGTGGTGCTCCGGCGTCAACCCTTGCAGCCAAAGCGCATATTCCACCACCGAGTTAGACGCCAGCTTCGTCGCGTACCGGTGCGCACCGAGAAACGCATTCACCGCCTCGAACGCAACTTCTAAACGGCCCAACCCAAAAGGTGTGTGAGTCCGGGGATTGAGCCGAATGTAAATCAGCTGATCGTCATCCAGCAGGATGTTTCCTTCCGGCCCAGACTTCCCCGTGACCTGCACATAGCGCACCGATCCCGGCAATCCGTCCCAGTCGGTCTTCATGCGGATCGTCGCTCCATCCACCGGCCACATCACCAGCGGACGTTGCGCATCACCGGTGTTTTCCACTTCGATCGCACCAAATCCGCCGACGATCACATCCTCAAGAACTTGCTCTGAAAGCGAACGAAAGGAATCGTCCGGATTCGGTGCATCGAAGTTGTCCGTGAGAATTTGTATCCGTGCATCGCTACCCGGTGCTGCAACCGGCCCTCTTCCCGGCCGCGGCTGAATTCGCCATCGCATTCCCGCGATCCGGTCCTTAATAGTGTTAATCGCCTTCCGTGCCACCGGTGTCTCAGAAAATCGCCGTAGGTTGATGGGCGTAGGTTTCGGGAAAGCATCTGCCCGAGGCCCGTAGACATTAAGAATGGACGGCAGTGCCAGAGTCCGCCGCTTACCCTGCTCTTGCTCCGCGGCGGCCGAAGACACTCCCGCAATCCGGCGCATAGCGCCGCGCAACTTCTCTGTAATGTTCATGATTGTTTTTCTTTGGGGTGTGTGGCGCGGGCGCCCTCGCCCGCGAAAGTTTATCAGTACTGAAAACTCTGTTGCTCGAATTTGCTGCTCACGCTCTCAAATCTCTCTTGGCCCTCGCCGCGATTTCCGGCATGTCCGCCACCGCTGTCACTTGAATCTGCGCCTCATCCATCTGGTCAAGTAAAAAGTGGACTTCGGCCTCGTCGCGATTTAAATCATCATCTACCACCACGGTCAACACAGGATGTGCGTTGGTCATTTGCGCGATGCTGCTGGCAATCTTTGGATATCGCGATGCCAGCCCCATTGCCAAATCGACATTCGTCTTCAATGAGAGCGCATGGAAAAGCTTAATCGTGTCGCCCACCCGGTAACCGAAGTCAAACTTCACCGGGTCGCCAGGTTTTGTGTACGGCTCTGCGGGAATTGTTTTCATAAGCAACGGCCACACCCCTGATGCTTCAAAAGCCTCACGCATCCGTTCAAGAATGTGTATTCGTCCGGAAATCGCGGCTTGCCGCGCCACTCGCTTTGGAGCCCCAAAATATAAATTGGCCAGAATGTCGATTTCTCTTTCCGGTTCTTCCGCCAGACAACCCCTCACCGGCGTCACACGGATTAAATTAGAAAACGAATCTTCCATTTTTCGTAACAATAGCCCACGATCGAGCCCTGCTCTAAGCTGACTGCGAATCTCGCGCTCTAGTGCCTCCAGCATCTCGATATCCGCATCGGGATCGACACACCGCACCCGCCGCCAGTCTCGCGTGAAACGGACATCCGCAAACCCCGATCCATTCGCCGCCGCCTCGGTCATCACCACGCCAATGTTCACAAACTCATCCTTAACCGCGTCCGGCGCATATCGCAGTAAGAAAAATTCAAGTTTTCGTCTGTCAGCCATGTTGACTGCCTGCTCTCGTAGCCCGATTGGTTTGTCATTCCGAGCGAAGCGAGGAATCCAGGTACTGCTAAGCCGCTTCCCTCCAATTCGGAAATGGATTTCTCAGCGACGCTCGGAACGAAGTAATCAATTCACGTACTCGAGGTCGGCGCTCAACCAGCAACCGTGTCAGATCCTCCAGCGCGCCCCAGTCGCTGCCGTACCATTCTGGCGGAATCTCCCCTGCAGCCGCCCAAATAACATCCTCACTCATGGTTTCGACTCGCGATAACCAAGGCTCAAAAGACTCCCATCCGCTCACTCCAACATAAACTTCGTTGCGCGGATAAACCCCTCGCATCGGAGAGTCTGTAAATGTCCATTCGCCCGCATTGAAGCAATACCCCTGATCGATGAACGCAACCGTGTACTTTCGTTCTCGCATCCGACGCCAGAAAGCCGCTTGTCGTCCGTTAGTGTTACCGGTCCATTTGTCGATGGCCAGAATTCCGGCGAATGTTTCCAGATTCCGTACCCGCTCTAACATCTCCAGGGGAAGGTAATCAAAAACCTGCCCTTCAAGCGGACTCACCACGTATCGTGACCCAAATTGCAGCCCCGCTTGGCAGGGAATTGTAGTGCCCGCCAGTTGGATATTCAGTTCAGGAGTATGCTCGACCAGCCACCCTTCAACCTCCACGACCGCTGCGGCTGGAACCGGTAACTCTGCTCCCTCCGCCAAGCGCGTTGCCAGCAGCTCATTGGCCAGCACCCGCGTATGCTGCGGATTATTTCGAAACTTCACCACATAAAGATTTCCGTCTGAACAGCGCATCAAATGCCCCTGCGCTCCTCCCCTCATCCGCCGCACGTGTTGGACCGCAGTCACCGGCAATACTCGCACCACAAGAAGTGCGAAATGTTACCCTAAGCCAAGTCCGCTCCGATGTGACGGATGAACATGTAGGTGTAGCCTGCCCGTGTAGGCGCGGGCGTCCCGCACGTGCAGTTCCCAACACGGATTCGCATCAGAGCATGCCTTGCAGGCATGCCGAAACTGCAACGAGATGAGAGCGCTTTCAGGCGCTGCCCAGCGCGGCTACGTATCTCCGCTTTGCCCTTCGCGACTCTATCGGCAAACTCGCCATCTCAACCGAACGCATTCGCGACGATTGTCCCGCTAGTTTTTGCCTCGCAGCCAGCGCAATCGCCATCGCCATCACACAATCGTCATGCGATCCCGCCGCCGCCGAGCAATTACCATCAGGATGGCGCACAAAAGTCCGACACTCATTCAGCAACCGCGGGCTGTGGAAAATCGTCTCCTCCACCTCCAGCACTGCCGCCAGGTTCTCAATCATCGCTGGCCGGCTTACGGCCGATGTCAACCATCCATCACGCCCACCATCGCGAAACACGTTCGTACATCCCTCCATCCGCAAGTGCGCCAGCACCGCATGCCCGTGATTATTCTGCTCCACCACCAGCAAGCCCTGATTGTAAGAATTCGCCAACTCAATCAGCTTGCCCGCCAACTCGCGCGGTGGAAAATGCCCGTGCAGTTCCGCGCACTGCAGCCCAGAACTTCGTTCGATCACCACTGCGCAAGAGTAATCGCCCTCCGACCCGCCCCCAGCCGGATCGACTCCGATGACATACTGTTTCCCAACCTGCGACGGTAGCCAGATCAGCAAATGCTGATTGTCCTTTGCCTGAACCGGATCGCCACAGCTTCGCAGCCCGCGCTCGATGGCTTCCAAATCAAACACACATTCTCCCGAAGCTCTAAAGCACGAGACGGGATCCTCCGCATACTCCTGCACGGCCAAACCCCGCAGTTCGGCCCGCTTCGATCGACGCCACTCAATCTGCGCCTCGCTCAGCCCCGCCTGCTGCATCAGATTTTCTTCCTCTTGCGACGGTGATACCGCCGCCTTTTTCGACAACTGATAATCATCCCCATACCACCAGGGAAAAAAGTGCCGCGCGTACCCCGTCTCCGCTGCCCGCTGCCATTCCTCATAGAAAATGCCACCCGCACCGTTCGGCGTAGACTCCAGTACGATCTCGCCGTCCTCCGGCACCGCGCTCCGCAACGATGCCAACGTTTCCTCTACATCCCCCGGCCAGCGGGAGACCTCCGAACAATGTAGATTGTGGATAGTCATCCCGCGGCCCGCATTCGCATCCGCCGCCGTCGCCACGCGATACTCGCTGTCCAGTCGCGGAAAGACGATCTGCCGGATGTTGGCGCGCGACGTCAACAGCGCGCCTTCGCGCACCCCTCTGGGCAGGTTCTCCCAGAAGCGATGCACGATCTTGAAAATCTCCTCCGCCGATTCCTGGTCGTGAGCCACCTGTACCGTAACTGTGCCCGGCTGCGTGATGGTCTGAATGAAAAACCGCGCCGCCACATAAGTCGTAATCCCCAACTGCCGCGCCTTCAGCACAATGCTTCGTTTCGAATGGTTCCGCGAAAACTCCCTCTGCGCCCGGTTCGGCCTCAACTGGATCAGCCCGCGACCTTTGCTCCGCACTCGCAGAAGAGATTCAATCAGTAAGTCTCGGACACCAACTTTGCGGCAAGCCTTGCCACCAGACACGAAGGTCTTTCCCATATTCGGTTCATTGAACGGCCGCAAATCTAAATGTCTGCCCAGCTCTCTAAGCAGAGAAAGATCACTCATCACAGCTAACCATCCAATCTGGAAAATTCTGGCTTTCGCGTGGAGCAGCGCTTCAGCCCTCTGAAAAAGTCTCGGACCAGGGCATCGCTTCAGACGCTGCGGGAAAAATATGATTCAGCAGGTTTTGGGAAGGGCCCGACTTCAGTCGGGCCGCTAAGTTGTTTAAAGTGTCTGCGCTTCAGCACCTGAGGTCAGCTTTTCTCCTCAATATCACAATGACAGCTTGCGCCCGTTTACTGACCTCCCTCGGCATGTCCAAGACTCTCGGGAACAAACGCCAACGCCCCAATCTCCCAACTAGATCCAAACAGACTCTGATTGATCCCCATCAGATCGTATTCATACTCAGCCGCAAGTACGGCCCCATGATCAACCACAGGCGACGCCTGCGTCGGCCTCGGATCTACAGCAGGCCCAGTAGTCACATCCGCGTAGTAAGTCGTCCCCGAATTTTGTTGCGTGCTGAGCAGGTAATTCACCAACTGCGTGTTACTCATCAACGTCGCCCCAGAAGACTTCAACGTATCCAGCATCACTCCAACCTGATGCGGCGCCAGTTCATTCACATGCCAGAAGATCCCGAAAGGAACACCCCACACCGCGGACTTAAAAACCAATCGCCTGGAGTTTGCTCAGCCAGTTGGCTATCGCTCAGGTTCTGAAAATTAGGAACCACACCCTGACTCAATATGTTCTGTATATCGATACCGCTGGCCGCGACGGTCGCCGCATTCGGAGCCGGATCCATCGAACCCGATCCCCGCGAACCCGAATACCCCGCGGCAACCGTAATTGCCTCCGTCGAAGTATCTTCATAACTCCCCGGATAGATGTACACGCGGTTCGTCGGCAAGCCTGTCAGATTCGCATTCATCCAAGCCTTTGACCATTCAATTTCGTCGGTCATCAATCGCGTCTTGTCCTCCAGCAGCAAGTAAGGCGAGTTCTTAATATCCTGCGCCGCCACATCCGCCAGATCCTCGCTCTTCACCGCCGGCTTCATGTTCGGATCTTCGGTCACCGAAAAAACGCCCGCGCTGGTTCAGCGTGTAAACCAAGCCACCCAACGTATCCAACCCGCCAGGCACCATGTCCGTTCCCGACGAACTGAGATTCCAACTAACCTGTGCATTGGGATCGCCCGGCGCAGTAATGGTGAACTGTCCATTAGAAATCGAAAGCGTAACGCTGGTGGCGGCGTGACCCGTGTACTGAATCGTGAACGCATTCGGAAAAACAAAATACTGATGCGATACCGAATGACAATTCACATCCCATCCCGCATTGATCCAGGATTGAAATGTAGGAATCAACTGTTGCGACAAGTCATACCCTGTAACCACGGCAATGCTCAGCGGCACACCCTTCGCTTGAATCATCGGCAACAGCGATTCAATGTACTGATGCGATCCATCAATCAGTCCCGGATCATCATAAGTAACCGTAATCCGCGCCGGATACTGCATGAAACCCCGCACGTTCGGAGGCGTATCAGCCGCCACGTTATTCCCACCGTTGATCGGCCCAGGGGAGCCAGTCACATCGGTCGAAACACCCGTCGCAAGATTGTTCGCATACAAATGACAGTACGAATACGTCACTGCTCCCGTGTTATCCATCAACCCATAGGTGCGGTTTGCATAAGCACGACAATTCTTCAATTCAATCGTGGTCGGTGTGCCATCAAATCGATAACCAACATAATTCCGATGCGCGTCGGTGTTGTAGATATGTATGTCGCCGGGCGTGCCCCCAGGATGCACATAAAACCCAATCGGTACCGTCGCATTCGGAACCTGGCTGTCCGCCATCATGTTCGCTAGCCAAACGTGGTCGCTCGCACCCTGCACTTGAACCCCGTAACCGTCATACCAATCAAGTTTGATGTGCTGAATTTCAACGTAGCTGACATTATCAATGTTGATCAGCGCCTGCCCACTGAGAATGATCGGCGACACCGACCCGTAATGCGTCACCGGATTCCCCACCGCCGACCATACATACAAGATTCTGCGCCACCGGGTCGTAGTACCAATCCCGGTCATGAGCCAGCAAATTCTCCGCGCTCTGAGCATTCCCCCAAATCGTCCCGAACTGCACAAATTTCAGTTGTGATATCGGCTGTGTCGCACTCAGTGCGATCTGCCAAACATTGCCTGCGCTGTTCGACCACTGTGAAGCAGTCGTGGCGTAGTGACCCGTGAACTCAGGCGGCCGTCCATTCCCATACGCGTCAAACTTAATCACATTACTCGCCGACCCGCTCGATGGCGGAGTGAGCCACTCATTCCACACCGCGTCACGTTTGAACAAGATCACGTCCCCAGGCTGAAATGTTGAAATTCCAACCTTCAGCAATGTGCGCCACGCAGTCTGCGGCGATAGCCCGCTGTTCCCATTGCTGCCCGCCGGATCAACATAATAGGTGGTAGCCGAAGCCACTCCCGTCGCCACGACTATAGCCAATAAGATCCGCGTTAACATCGTTAGTCCTTTCGTAGCGCCGGCATCCTGCCGGCTGTCGCGAGGGCATCTTGCCCTCGCCACGGCAAGACGCCAACGTAAAGTCGTACCGCTGCATTTCTGTAAAAGCTGGTTTTAGTGAATCCAGACAGCAGGCAGGCAAGCGCCCCAAGAGTAGCTATTTGCCGGAGGCGTAATGCTAGTAGGCAAAACCCCACCGCTGCCAGGGGTAATTGCGAAGCCGCCAGACCCCTGCGTACTACCGCAGGTTCCGCTCCCCCCAGCTTCGCCTTTATAGAAAGTAAATGCGGTCGCGCTGGGACTAGCCAAAGTAGGCGGTGTTGATGTGGTGTTGCTGCTGTAATACATCAAGTAGTAGTTGCCCGGCTGCAGCGTCTTGGTTCCCTGCACCCACGAAAGCGCAACCGCACCGGAAGCGGGAGCGAACGAACTGCCGTGCAGCGTGCCCGAATTCAGATTAAGTACCAGCGTACCGCTGCTGTTATACAGCCCGAGATCATAATTGTAGGTCGCAGTGTTGTCGGCATTCGAGCCAACGTCGTACGTCACCTGCGAAGTGCTGACCGGGTATGTCAGCGTCACTCCCCACATCATCGACTTGTTTGCCGCAGACGGTGGCAGAACGCCGTTATTACCGCCAGTCGGCTCTGTCATCCAGCCAATCGCATACGGTCCCGCTACCACCGTCGAATCTCCCACCGTTCCCGCGCCGGTCGCGCTCGCATAATTCCCATTCACCAGCATCCCCGTCTTGGCATAACCGGGAACCACCGGCGTTCCGGTAAAAGTAGGCGAAGCGACAGGAGCCAGCAGATTCAGCGCGTTGTGCAAGTCGGTCTGCGCACTAAGTGTTCCACTGATATTTCCCCAAGCGGTCGCGACGCTGTTAATAATCCCATTGCATGTCGTGATCACCGAAGGACTGCCCCCGTTTCCCAGGAAGTACGCAGCCAGTGTGTTGTCGGTGCAGGTGTTGCCGGTCACGTTGTCCTTGAGAAGGTGCGATCCTCCAAACCGAGTCATCGCTCCCAGCAGAATGTCTCCCGCGTTCGCTCCTATATCTATTTCCCACGCATTCCCGCTGCCGCTGCTGGTAGCGCCGTTTGAAATTCGCACTCCATTCGTAGTGACGGTTGATTGCGAGGCCTGCCCCACCGTCGTACCGGGGTAGGCCAGCATTCAAAGTAGCGTTTCCCCCAATCTGAATCTCCGCCGGATAGTCCTCAATGTGAAAGTTCTCGATGTCCACCATCGCACCCCATGTCTCAATTCCAATCGGCGTCGTGTGGCTCGAATAGGGCGTTCCGCACGATGCATCATTCATTGCTATCGGAGTATTGGGAGAGTTGGTATTCGCCGGATCGGGATCAGACGCAGAAATCGTGAAACTCGAGATTTTATCGATGTGATTTACGGTCGTAGTTCCGCCTGAACTGCGAGGTCCGTCAACCACAATCGCCGAAGTGAAGCAGCCCAACGGATTTTTCGACTGTGCGTTGGTGCCCGCCCCGGAATTCTCGTTGACATAATTGCCTTGCGCGACCGACCCACAACCGCCAGATTTCTCGCAATTCTCGGGCAGGAAGTTAATGGAGAAATCGATGTACGGACCGGACTGCGATGCTCCACCCCCGGTCGATGAGCCATCGCCACCGCCCGCTGTGGCGAATTCGGTCAATCGGACAGCCTCCCCGCCATAGTTCATAAAATTGACGTTGCGGAACCAGCTGTCTTCTTCGGCGCCGTCGTTAAGGAAAGGCACACATCCGAGCACCCATGCGCAGTCCACACTCACGCCTTCAAGTTGAGTGCGATACTGCGCTGCGCCGCCGGGACTGCCCAATCTGATTAATGCTGTGCCTTCGTAGACTGTGCCGCAACTGCTGCTGCAATTGGCTGTCCCCGAAGGCACCGTCACCTTAAAACTGGTGGCTGTACCCCCTGAGCATCCCGTGATTCCGGTGGCAAAACCGTGATAGGCGGCAAACACTCCCGGTCCGCCATAGATAAACACGTCTTGACCAGAATCAGGATTACTCCCTGCGCACATCGTATTGTTGACGTTGATGGTGGCTGCGGTGCCGCTCACGCTGATCGCCGGGCTGGCATTCGGAATCGCGTCCGAAGGCACCGCAAAGTTCGACGCCGGATTCATGAACGCCGTGTTCCCGGCTCGAATGATCGTGTTGTTCACCGATGCGCCCCCACCCGTGCTCGTCGCCCCTCCCCCTATCACTTTGACGTTGGCCGGTATCTCCCAGGGAATGGAGGTACGAATATCTAAGTTCTGTGCATTGCTCAAATCAAGAACTCCGCCACTATTCCAATGCGCAAACAAGTTTGTGTTGCAAACTTGCTTCCCAGTGAACGGAGCCTTGATCGAGCAACCAGCATTAGAACCGGCGCAACTGGAACTTTGTCGCGCGGCGTCAATCTTGGCGCACATGTCGGCGCCGGAGAACTGGCTGGCATCTACCCAGATCGGGCTGGTCGCGTAAGTAGACCCGCCGGCATTGATCGCCGGATTACCCTCTGTACCCGGGGGAAGGCTGCCACTCGGCCACGTCGTAATGCAATTAACTCCCAGGCAATACTCGGGCGAAGTCACAATTCCCGTAAAAGTCGGAGAAGCCAGCGGCGCAGCGCCTGTCACCTGGCTCGCGGAGTAATCCCCAGCCTGCGCCACAATCACTCCGGAGCGGCCAAAAACCGAGCCCACCGCACCCGTCGTGCACCCGTGATCTGTCACATTGCCCAGACCATCGTTGCACAGCCCCGCCCCAACGGTCGTGCCTAATGTCCCTGCCTCTGCCGCCACACCCGTGCTGCCATGCACCCCGCTCAGAGTTCCACTATTGAAAACCAGACCTGTCCCGAGGAAAAGGTTGTGCACGCGCAATGTGGCGGAGCCAATATCCTTGATATTGTCGGACCAGGGCTTGAAGTTAAAAGAGGGATCCACCACCCAGCGAAGCGATCCCGACTCCCAAAAGCCCACCCCAGGTGCAGGGAAGCTTGATGAAGGTCCAGATGCCTCCCCGCCTACGAAAAAGTAATTGTCAGTACTGTCATAGCCCAGCCGCATGCGCTCATAGTCTGTTGCGTCGGCTCGCGTTCCGTACACGTTCAGCGTCTGCGGATTCGCGCCGTTGTACTCTTCCAGCGTATTCGCGTCCAGATTGAAAACGTTCAGCAGTCCCAACTGCACCGCTTGCCCATTGTTGCTGATCACCTTGGGGCAATGGCAGGTCGCGTCAAACCAAAAAATCCCGTAGTTCGGAATCCCATTCGGCGGTCCAGTCTCAGCCAATTCCACCACATCCGCCACACTACAATTGGCGTTCCCGTTTGCCTGAACGCCCGTCACGAAACTGCCATTGCACTGCGTTGGAGTTTGCGCCAGTTGCGTAGCCGTATTCGCGTTCTCAGAAACGTACCCATTGCTATCCAGCTCCGCGACTCCAACCACGGCGCCGCCATTCTCCGAAACCTGCAGATGCCCGCCCGCTCCGAACCCAATCGCCGACTTCCCCGCCAGCGCCGGACTCAAAGCTCCAAAGCTGCCCTGCACCGCCCACGATCCCGCCCCAGTAGTAAGCAGCGAATTAACCTGCGCCGTTCCCGCGACGGTAAGCGTATTGTCGGCCTGCACGTTCGTCTTGAATTCCTTAAGTCCCGACGTCAACCGCTCCAGCCAATTAGTCCCATCACCCACGTTCCCGATGTAACTCGAAAGTGAAACCGGCGCTCCCACACTGATTCCCACATGCGCCGGATTCCCATCCCCCTGGTCGTATCCGATGAATGCGTCATTAGCATCATTCGAAGGCCGGTTGTTAGCCGTAGCAATGGTCTTTTGGAAATTCGAATCGGAAAGCGTAATGATGTGCCCCGGCCCCGTACCAAGCGTCGGAAAATTCAACCGCCCTTTAAGATTCGGCAGCAATCCGCCATCCTGATTCGGTTTCACCGCCAGCAAAAACGCGCCCTGATCATAAAAAGTGCCGGGAGCCATCGACGTGTAGCAACTCAGCCAAACCGGTGTCCATCCAGCAAGCGCTTGGCACTCGCTCGAGATCACTGCCGGAGTCCCAATGCCTTGCACCGCAACTATGTCACTCGGCGCGCTCTGCAACCAGGCCCTCGCCCCATTCAGAACACTCCCGGAATCCTGGTTGGCCGCCAGTATCAAATTCCCCGGCCAGTAATCCAACATCGGAAAATACGCAGGTGTGGCAACGGTATAAGCTTGCAATCCCGCCTGCGTATCCGTAAATGTGCAAACCCCATTCGCGCAAGCCGACCCCCGGCTGACACCAGTCGCCACCGCATAACTTCCCGTCCCGTATGGCGCCTGCTCCCGGGGGTTATTCACGCTAACGTATGTCACTCGTAACAAATCAAAACTCGTAGCCCCCGCCACATCCGGAGTCGTCACGGTTATATTTCCCGACCCATTAGTCAGCGCCCGGCCTGCATAAAGCGGGTTCGACGCTCCATAGGTCGCATTATTCGCCACGATGTAATAGCGATAGTCAGTGCTCCCAGTATTCGCGAATTGAGGAATCGCCCCCGTCGGAAGGACCGCACCCTCGATCTTTACCGTCGCCCCTTGCGCAATTACTCCAGCTTCTCCAATCGCTCCTGCCGGGTTCGTGCAACTCCCAACCTCTTCATAAACATTGTCCAACTCGAATCCGCTGTAGCCGCCGCGTTTCACTCCCGCGCCGCACTCCGTACTGGGCAAACCCCTCGATCACGCTGTCAGAAATCTTCAGCGAGTTCCCACTCTGCCAATCGACTCCATTGCCCGTGCATTGCATGGAGATGTTCAAATGTTTCAGCCATCCCACCGCCGCATTACTGCTGAACGGACCCGGAGCATAAATCACCGGATTGCAAACGCTCGCATTGCACAAAACTCCGTAGTCGCTGGATCCCGTAGCCAGCGCCGTGTCCAGCCCGTCGAGCAGAAACGACTCGTCCCCGTCAACCTGAACATAGCTGCTGAACGTCCCCCCAGTTGGCGGAATCCTGGTGGTCACATTAAGTAGCCTCGTTTTCTGCGCATTAACTTCAATGAATGGATTCTGCCCGCCGATCACCATCGGACGCCCGCGCGGGTTCAGCAAGGTAATGTCCAAAAAGCCATTCAAGTTCGCCGGATCCCCCGCAAAAATGCACGTGTCCGCCATGTAACAATTCACGATGGATCCGGAAAAATCCACCGTCACATTCGAAGCCCGCACCGAGACCCGCGCGTAAGCCTGCAACTCCCCCGGCGGCACAATCACTTTCCCCGACTGCGAAGGCCCCGAAGGATTACTGGCAAAAAACCGCGCCGCAATCAGCGCTTCCTGCAGCCCCCCCGACGCGCTCCCAATCGTGTATCCCGCCGGATGCGCATTCAAAGTCGTGAACTGCAACGTCCCCGCTTGCCCATTGCCGGAGCAAGTCCCGCCGTTAACCAAAACCGCTTCCGCCGTACCGGTCCCGGAAATATAAACGTAGTACCAAGGCTCCGTTCCAGTCACCCCGGTCGGACAAACCGCCAGATTTACGGTCTGCGCTCCAGGTGTACCTAAATTTGTGGAAGGCGATTGCGTCCAACTGAAGTCGGTCGCATATTTGACGGCCTGCATTCCCGCCGTCACTCCGCCGCCCGCTTGCGGCGCATATTCTCCCAGCGCCGCCACGTACGTCATCACCTGGTTGTTCGTCGGCGTGGTCGTAGCCACCGGAACATTCTGAATCGATACCGCATTGCTGCTGCTACCGCATCCTCCCCAACTAGAATCCCCATGCAAGCACAAAGTGTTGTTCGCCGTACCAGTCCCCAACTCCCCGCTCGGAACCAGGCCAGAAATCAAATCACTCTTGCCCGCCATTCCCAGATCCACATAGCCCTTCGTCGCCGCTTGCCCCGCCGCCACCGGATTCCCACTCAGCACCAGCGGCCCCGTCATCGTTCCGCCAGCCGTGCTCACGTACGATCCACTCCCGACATTCTGCGTCGCATTATCGACATAAGCCTTATTAGCCGCATCGGTCGCATTCACCGGCGCAGGCAGCACCGGCGAAACACTAAACTGCTTCAGCCCAACAACCGTTTCCGTCCCGCTAAGATGCACCACCGCCGCGTCATTCGCCTTACCCGCCAAAGCCGAATTCACATACTGCTGCGTAGCCATCTGCGAAGCCGAATTGCCAGCTCCCAAAGTCGTCCGCACCGCCGAGATTGTCGTAGGAGAATTGGTGGGAACAATCCAATATTCGGTCTTCACGGTGCCATCATCCAATTGGTAAACCACGGAGTAAACCGTATTCGCCGGAGTAGCATTTGCGTTCGGAACCAGCCCGACCGACAAAGCACCCCCAGCCCCCAGCGTGACACTGGTATTCCCCGCCGCGACCGCGCCCAACGCCGCCGTAGTAAACTCCGGCCACGAAATCAGCAGCGTCCCCCCAGCCGGAGACCCGTCGGCGCGATATACGGTATCGCTGATCGTCGTGGTGGGAAGCGTTTGCGCCGATACCGCCAATGCCACCAATCCCGCGAGCAAAAGAAAAAGCCACCCATAAGGGCGGCGCGCGTCCAACATAAATCCTCCGTTACCTACCGCATGTCAAAATTGTTCGAACAACGCACACAACGACACCGCTCGCAAAAGCAAGCCAAATCCATAAGTTGTAGTGGGATAAAAATAGAAAGCTACAAGCTAGGAGCTAGAAGCTAGGAGCGAAGCCAGAAGCTAGAGCCAGAAGCTAGAAGCTGAAGCTGAAAGCTGAGAGAAGCTGAAAGCTGAAAGCTACTTCCCCGCCTCCACCTGCAGAAACTCCCGCACACTATTCACATAAACCTCTGCAAAATCCACCACCGGACGCCGCTTCTCCATCATCCGCACCGCATCCTCGATATTCCAACCCTGCGAACACAAGATCGCCAAACTCATCATCGGCGCCCGATGCACTCCAGCCGCGCAATGCACGAAAACTTTCGTTCCACCTTCATCCAGCGCCTGCAGATGCAAAATCCACCCCGCGCTGGAAAACCTCCGGCGATTTCGGCTGAAAATCATCGTCAATCGGATTCCACAAAACCGTAATTCCATGCGGCTCAGCCAAAGGCGTGTCATCAAACTCAATCTGCATGTCGATGATGTGCGTCACTCCCGCCTTCACCACCTCGACCATATTCTCCGCGTTCCAAATCCCGCCCCCAACCGCGACGCGGCCGGTCAACCATGTCATATCCATTATGAAAGTCCTGTGCAGGCGCTTGCGTGTTGCGGCAAAATGCGACCGCACATCGCCCTGATTCCCCAAAGCCTTCGACCAACGCCCATAAGCCAGGGCCGAACGCTCAGCCATCTTCGCCCACTCACTAGCTTTCATTTTACGGTATCGCTCTCCAACCGTGCCGTACCCGCGACGCCTTCGCCGGTAACTTCAGTACTCTTTTCCAGAATATTCAATCTCTCCAACAGGATTTTCGCCAGCGAATCTGCCTCTTCTTCAGCCCCAGCATCAGAATTTATCGCCGGACACAATCCCACCATCTCAAACAAATACTTCATCGCCAGATAATGCCCGCTTGTCCACTTCCTCTATGGTTCTGTTAACCATCTCCACGGCACTGATTCCCCACCAGATTCCTGATCTGCTCCAGCACAATCTTGAGATCAACCGGCTGCAGTGGACTCCGCAGCCACACCAAGCGGTTTCTCTGCCGCAGGCTGCACAACCTTCGGTTTCTTTTCCGTCTTATTAGTCTGAGATTTCTTCACTAGAATCTCCTGATCTCTCGCGAAACCAACGGCCACCGATGCCTTGAAAGGGCGCGGCTTCAGCCGCGCCGCACATCCCAGATTTCGCGAAGGGCCCGACTTCAGTCGGGCCGCTAAGAATTGAATGGTGTCGGCGCTTTAGCGCCTGAGGTTCGCTTCTTGCATCCACGACGACTTCTCCCGCAGCCTTATCAAAACTTTTTCGCAAAAAAGTAAGGGCGCGCTTCGTTAGCGCGCCCTTGTGCCCAATCTTTATGATCTAAATTAAGAGTATCAGAGTCAGTAGGGTAAACCCGCCAAATTTTGAAATTTATATTTGGATTATATTCAGTCAGTTGCGCGGAAAACACCGTTTTTTCCCTCTTGACAACTTTTCGGCACTCGCTGCCGTCTTTTCGGCAGCCCCGTCAGAATCCCCCTTTCCAGTAAAATTTCGCTCACCCGGTCCAGCGCCTCCGGAAAGAGACGCTCCACCGTCCGATACCCGCATCCCAATAGCCGCCCCGCTTCCTCTCTCGAGAAGCGCTGCAGCACAATCTTCGCTATCAGCTTCTTCTCGAACTCGTTCAACTCCTCCAGGCTGCGCTCCATATCATGCACAAAAATCACCGAGTCCTCAAACGTCGAAGCCCCATACGAAGTAACCCGAGTCCGAAAAAATTCCCGCCCCAGCAAGGAAGGCGTCCGCCCGACCTCAATCGAAAGCCGCATATACCGCCGCAGTAGTCCCACGGTCCGGTCCCGATACATCCATAGATCGGGATTCCGCGTCGGCGAAGTAACCGCCGGGCTGAATCCCTCATCTCCTGTAACCTCTTCTTCTGGTACCTCAGCTGCGATCTCTACCTCGGGATTCAACAAATCCAAAATCAAATTGGACCCATCGGGACTTTCGCTGACTTCAGCCAAAGTATCCTCAACGGAAATCCCAGGTACCCCCG
Source organism: uncultured Acidobacteriota bacterium (assembly GCA_963716405.1). Lineage (GTDB taxonomy): Bacteria > Acidobacteriota > Terriglobia > Terriglobales > Acidobacteriaceae > JABDBE01. The sequence goes on from CAVQTI010000006.1 coordinate 440,991, forward strand.
GGATTTCCGCGCACGCACTCAGCAGCCCGATCACCGCGCCGCTCAAGCGTTCCCTCCTTCACCACAGAAGTCCGCCAGCAACTCACATTCACTCTTGATGTCAACTCGGTCATCCACCACCAAAAACGGCCGCACCCTCCGGCGCACCGGTGGCATATCCGACATTTCCAGCGCACAGGTCGGGCAATAAATTTCGTCCGTCCCCCAGGTCCGCATCCACAAACCCCCGCACCTTTCGCAATACTTAAGTTCCAATCGCACAATCTCCAAACCTTCCATTTCCATAAATGCCTCCGAACCTTATGAATTGGTGAAGCTGTTGCCAGAAATAAAAAAGCCCCGCACCGATTGCTCGGTAGCAGGGCCCGTTTCTCGTACGGAGAACCTGATTAAAGTTATTTAGCTAAAAGTATGATGGCGATTAGTGGTTGTTCAGCTGACTGCCTAACCAGGCGGCTGCCGAAAATAACCCTCTTCATACCCGGATTTCAGCACCCGGCCATTCTGCACCACAATGCTGAGTTTACCCGTAAACCGCAGAAGCTTAAGCAATTGTTCGATCGAAGCGGAAAGCAGTTCAGCCGCTATGACCTTGCGGCGAAACTCCTCAAAGGTCGATCCTTCATTTTCGAATTTTTGATTGCAAGTCATAGTTTTTTGCCAACTAGCGAGTCAGTTATAACTTACTAGTTACGTATAACTTTTGGTTCACTCGATGTCAAGCACAATTTTTCTCCAAGATTTTAGTGACACATGTCACAATAGCACAGTGCTATTACGTGGCCAGACTGAGTTTTGTGTGAAAATCTGTTTTCTAAAAAACCTACTGCCGTGCAGGCACCGCCGACCTTTTTCTAAAACCCACTACTTCTGCATTGTGGGAAGGGCCCGACTTCAGTCGGGCCGCCAAGTCCCATTTGAAAATGTGCGCCTCGGCGCCTGAGGTGAGCTTTCCACGCCCTTCGCTGGACCTTTTCCGCAACCTATTCAAGATGAAAGCGGGGAAAAACTGAGAGCTGATAGCTGATAGCCGATAGCCTCTTTCCTTATAGATGTTGCCAAAACGCACCGTTCACCAATACTCGTGGAAAAGCCACGCTTCGTATCAGGGTATGCCTTCAGGCATACCGCAAGAACGAAAATGGGGTTTCGCTTTAGCCGCTGAGGGGGTAATGGTTTTTGCTGATAGCTGATAGCTGATAGCTGAGAGCTGAGAGCTGAGCAGCCTCTTTCCTTATAGATGTTGCCCAAGCGATATCAATAGCGATCCGCTATAAACAGTGCTATACTGATTTCCATGAAATTTAAAGTGTTGCAAGAGAACCTCCGCAAAACCTTGTGGCACCGCATCGAAGAAGAAGGACTAACCGGATTGCGCCTGGCCGAGCAGACCGGATTCAAACAAGCCCACATTTCCAATTTCCTGAACCGCAAGCGGGGCTTGAGTCTCGAGGGCATGGACAAGGTCCTCCGCGTTCAGCACCTTTCCGTGCTCGACCTCCTCGACCCCGATGAAGTCAACAAACGTGCCAGCATACTTCCGCCCAGCGATGACGAATTCGAAAACGTCCTCCAGGTCGACGGCACAGTCGCCGCCACCGAGCCTCTGGTAATGAGCATGAACGTAAAAGAGATTCACAAATTCAAAAAGAGTTTCCTCCGCAGCCTTCGCCCCGAAACCGAAGGCCGCCGCGACGACTGGGAACGTTTCGTAGCACTGCAGGTCGACGCCCGCGACGGCATGAGCATGTATCCCCGCCTCCTGCCCGGAGCCACGGTCCTCATCGATCGCCACTACAACTCGCTAAAACCCTATCGCAAAAGCGAAAATAACATGTACGCCGTAAACAAAAACGGCACCAGCACAGTCAAGTACGTGGAACTAGCCGAAAATAATTTAATCCTCCGCCCACAGAATCAAGCCTACCCAGTAGAAGTAATGCCAATAGAAGCCGACAAAAAGCCAACCGACTACATAGTAGGCCGAGTCTGCCACGTAGGCATAGAAACCTAACGCAGCCAGTGTGGTGTGGCGCGGGCGCCCTCGCCCGCGAAATGGAGAGACTAAAGAACCCACGGAGCCGACCGAACCTCAACACCGCGAAAAATCAGCCCCGAAAGGGGCGACATAACAATAGCCCAGGACGTAAGTCCTGGGTACAGACAGAAAAAAGATTCAGGCCCCGCATGGGTGCGAACCTGTCGAAGACCCAGGCGGCCCACCGGTGACGCCCTCCACACGGCCGTGACGAACAACGCAGCAGCCATCAAAAAACTCCGACAATAACCCGCAGATGACCCACCTTTTTCGCATTCTGTGAGATGGTAGTTAGCTAGGAGCTAAAAGCTAGAAGCTCTTCACATCAACCACACCGCATCCACATCCACAATCACCTGAGTCCGCGGAATCTTCTCCCGCGACGCATAGATGAGCATCGATCTAAGAAGCCCATTCAACTTCTCCCGGCTCTCCGACTTCAAAACAAAATGATACCGATAGTCCCGCTTCAAACGCACAATCGGCGCCGCCGCCGGACCCAGCACCCGAACCCCTTCATGCCGTGTAGTCTCCAGCCATTTGCCCAAAACGCCCGACCAGCGCAGCGCCTCATCCAATTTGTCGCTGCGCACCAACACATTCGCCAGCGCACTGTAAGGCGGATAGTGCATCCAACTGCGAAAGCGCAATTCTTTTTCATAGAAGCCAACAAAATCATGCATCGCCGCATACTGCACCGCATAATGATCCGGAAAGTAAGTCTGCAAAATAACTTTGCCCGGAGTCTGCCCGCGCCCCGCGCGTCCCGCCACCTGAGTCAGCAACTGAAACGTCCGTTCCGCCGCGCGAAAATCCGGAAACCCCAAAGCCATATCAGCTCCCACCACACCCACCAGAGTCACTCCATGAATGTCGTGACCCTTAGCGATCATCTGCGTCCCCACCAGCAAATCAAGTTCACCTTCATTGAGCGCATTCAGCGCCCGCTCAAAATCTTCGTTGCCGCGCACTGTGTCGCGGTCAAGACGCCCAATGCGCGCCTGCGGAAACAATCCATGCAACAACTCTTCCAACTTCTCTGAACCAGTCCCAAGAAAATAAACATACTCGCTGCCGCACTCCCCACAGACCTTAGGCACGGGAGCCATGAAGCCACAGTAATGGCACACCATGCGGTTCGAACCCTTGTGATGCGTCATCGCAATGGCACAATTCCTGCACTCCATCCGGTTCCCACAGGCGCGGCACAGCGCCACCGGCGAGTATCCGCGCCGGTTGAGCAACACCATCACCTGCTCCTTCCGATCCAACCGTTGCTTGATTTCCTCGATCAGCTTCCGCGAAATCACCTGCTCCTTGCCGGTCTCCTGAAATTCCTGGCGCATGTCCACGATCTCAACCTCAGGCAGCGGACGATTCTCCACGCGATCGCGCAGCTCCATCAGCGCATATTTATTTTTCTTCGCATTGAAATAAGATTCCAGCGAAGGCGTAGCCGAGCCCAGCACCACCACAGCACCAGCCATCTTGGCCCGCATCACCGCCACATCGCGCGCATGATAGCGCGGCGTCTCCTCCTGTTTGTAAGACGAGTCCTGCTCCTCATCCACAATCATCAGTGCCAGATTCGAAACCGGAGCAAACACCGCCGACCGTGTGCCCACCACTACCCGCGCCTCTCCACGCTTGATGCGATGCCACTGCTCCGCCCGCTCCTGATCCGTAAAAGCCGAATGCAGTATGGCGACCTCATCTCCAAACACAGAATGCAGATCAGCCGCAACCGCCGGCGTGAGCCCGATCTCGGGCACCAGCAGGATCGCCGACCGGCCCGCTTCCAGCACCGCTCGCATCGCCGCAAGATAAACCGCGGTCTTGCCCGACCCAGTCACGCCGTGCAGCAACATGCCGGAAAACTTTTCCCCGCGTACACGCTTTCATTGATCTTCTTCAACGCATCCTGCTGCGCAGAATTGAACTGAAAATCCAGCGGAGACGAACGCGCCTTGCTCGCTACCACGAACTCAACTGGCTCCTCGACGATTTCCACCAGGCCACGCTTCACTAACGTCCCCAGCGTCGTCCGCGGCACTTCGAGCGTCTGCAGCGTCTCTACCGGTACCCGCCCGCCCGCGGCAGCCAAAGTTTCGATCAGTACTTGCTGGTTGGAATTAAGTTTGCCCTCGGCCGTCTTGAACAGCGCAACCTTGATCGTGCGAGTCGCGTCTCGCGCGCCGGATAGATCTTCGCGCACGATCCATTTCTTGCGCACCATGCCCGCCAATACTGATTTCGAAGCGCCGGTTGCGTTGCGCAGACTTTCTTCGCGTACCATCTCGCGCTCGGCTAGATAATCCAGCACGCGAACCTCTGCCACCTGCTCGTCAGGCGTCTTGCGCGAGCGGGCCGATGAGCCGGACGTGCCTGCAAGATGCAGCGCCATCTGTCCTTGGTTAGTCAGGCGATAGGCAACGGCTCGTTTGAATTCCGCGGCCAGCGGCAGCATGGTGCGAAACACTTCGCCCGGAGGCGCGAGGTAGTAATCTGCAATCCATTTTCCCAGTTGCAAAAGTTGCGGATCGAGCACCGGCGCAGCGTCGATCACGCTGAGAATATTTTTCGCCGGAACTTTTGGCGCGAGATCGTGCAGCGCAATGACTACGCCTGACATGCGCTGCTGGCGAAATGGAACGAGAACGCGTCCGCCGATCACGGGTTGCATCCCTTCGGGGACGCGGTAAGTGAAGGCAGTATCGAGCGGCACTGGAAGCGCGACGTCGCAAAAGTCTGGCATGCAAGTTTGATATTGGATCGTAACAAATTGTGCTGGCGGCGAAGGAATGTTCCACGTGGAACGTTATTGTAGAATAGCTATAAGATATAACAAGGAATTTGCGCTTAATCGTCAATTACTTGCGTTTCTTGCCCCGGGCGGGGTCTGAATCCTGGGCTGGGATGGGCCAGATTTTACAAAGCTGTGACATTTCATTGACAACCGGGGTACAAATGAGCCCTAATATCGTGCCGCGGGTCGGGCATAGATACTTGCGCAGGATATTGGGTTCTCCCCCGCCCTCTCAGAAAAAGGAGAAATCAGGATGAAAAGTCTGTGGGTTCGTGTAACTGTTCTAAGCTTATGGGCCGGGCTACTGGTGGGATTCGCTTCGACCACGGCTGTGGCGCAATATAAACTAACCAATCTCACCTCAAACCAGGCGGGTAAAGCTAAACATCAGGATCCTTTGCTGCAGAATGCGTGGGGGTTGGTATACGCTCCCGGCGGCCCCTTCTGGGTAAGCGACGAATGGAATGGGTGGTCTACTCTTTACAATGGCTCTGGTGTTCCGCAGAGTCTGCAGGTAGTTGTTCCTCCAGCCAAAGGCAGCGGCCCGGGATCGCCCACGGGAATTGTTTACAACGGGTCGACTGAATTCCAGATTGACACTTGGACCTCGGTCTTTTTGTTTGCAACTTTGGACGGGACAATTCAAGGCTGGTCCAGTTTCGATCCTTCAACCACCCTGATCGCCGTGAACAATAATGCGAACAACGCCAGCTATACGGGGCTGGCGATTACCAGCCACAGCTCGGGGAATTTTCTCTACGCTGCCGACTTCAACAACAACAAGATCGATGTGTATGACGGCACCTTCAAGTTCGTAAAATCGTTTACTGATTCCAAGATTCCGAAGGGCTTCGTAGTTTTTAATGTTCAGGACATCGGGGGCAATCTTTATGTTGCCTACGTGAACGCGAAAGGCGCTGGCGGAGGATATATCGACATCTTTACGGAAGCTGGGAAATTCGTGAAGCAGCTTACGCATGGTGCGCCGCTGAATCAGCCATGGGGATTTGCCATTGCTCCGAAGAATTTCGGTCCGCTGAGCAATACGCTGCTGATCTCGAACAACACCAATACCGGGACCATCAACGGATTCAACGTCACCACCGGAAAGTTTGTAGGGACGATCGAGACTGCCGCGAAGAAGCCGATCAAGATCGATCAGCTTTGGGGAATCGAGTTCGGCGGCGGGTCGGCCAACAACGGAAAGACGAATCAATTATTCTTCACCGCCGGTCCGGGCAACAATGTAGATGGATTGTTCGGCGTGATTGCGTTCAAGTAGTTCTAGTCGATAGGTTAGAGTTCAACGACTGCTGCTGAGGGTGCTGGGTTCGAATCCAGCACCCTTTGCATTTTGCTGGGAGGGATTGAGTCGGCCAGCTTACGTCTTAGCCGTCCAAAAAATGGCTCGAGTTGGCCTCCGTCGGGACATATGGCGTGCTACCGACAGCCGAAGAATCTGTTGACAGGCGGCGGGTTCGCTGATAACGTTCGTGCCGCTGTCGGGCCCCTGATCTACAAGGTCGCTCTCCTTGGAGGCCTCCATGTTTTCTCCCCTTCGCAGTCCGCTGATGTCAGTGTCTCGCCTGCTGGCGGGGCACCCGATATTACTGAATCGATTGTCCTTGATTTTCGCGCTCGGGATGTCGGTTGCTACTATGACGTCCGCACAAGCCCAAACCTTTACTGTGCTCTACAGCTTCGCCGGGTACCCGACAGACGGCGGAAATCCTGTCGCCGGGCTGCTCATGGACTCGGCTGGAAACCTGTATGGCACGACGGCGTACGGTGGAAATACCCTTTGCTCTGGCGGCTCGGGCACTGGGTGCGGGACCGTGTTCAAACTCGATACCAGCGGAGCCGAATCCATCTTGCACAATTTCAGCGGAGCGGATGGGGCAAATCCCTTCTCGAAACTGATTGTGGATGCAGACGGCGCTCTATACGGCACGACAACCGCTGGCGGTCTGCTAAAGCACTGCACAGGATTCGGCAGCTATCCCGGGTGCGGAGTCGTTTTCAAGCTAAGCGGACGGAACCGAGACCTTGTTACATCGCTTCACCGGCGGCAGAGACGGCGCGATCCCGCGGGCGGGAGTGATCATGGACGGACGAGGTGCCCTTTACGGGACTGCCGCTTTCGGCGGGAAGTTCAACGGTGGCGTGGTGTTCAAACTGGCCGGCAAAAAGGAAACCGTGCTCAAGGCCTTCAAGGGCTATCGCAGCGGCTTTCTGCCGATCGCGGGCTTGATCATGGATGCTGCGGGGAGTCTCTATGGCACGACAGATAGCGGCGGTAGACGACAGCTGCGATTGCGGAGTAGTCTTCAAGTTGACCGGCAACAAGGAAACCGTACTCCACCGCTTCAAGGGTACGCCGGATGGAGCAGTTCCCAGACGCGGCTCTGCTCCTGGATGCTGAAGGAAATCTCTACAGCACAACGGCGGATGGAGGTAACGGAGAAAACGAGGGGACAGTGTTCGAGGTGAGTCGGCTCGGCAAAGAGAGTGTGCTGTATAGGTTCAGACCGCACCATGATGGTTATCGCCCACGATCAGCATTGGTCGGTGATGCTGCCGGTAATCTTTACGGAACTACCCTGGAGGGCGGCACCAGCAGAGGCTGGGGGACAGTATTTGAAATCAGCACGGACGGCGAGGAAAAGATACTGCACAAGTTCTGTTCTGAGAAGAACTGCGCCGATGGGACGCAGCCTTTCGGTGATCTGATCATCGATTCGAAGGGGAACCTCTACGGCACAACCTATGACGGTGGCATCAATGGCAACGGCGTGATTTTCATGATCACTCCCTAGCGTTTGCGCTGCCTTGCAATTCGGAAAGAGGTAACGATCAGGTCCGTCCAAGTCGCGTATCGCGTCGTCGCGTTAGCCGCCCTTCTTGGGCTGACTCTCGGTACGGGCCCGTCGGCCGAAGCCCAAACCTTTACCGTGCTCTACAGCTTTGCCGGGTACCCAACGGATGGTGCCGGGCCTGGGGCGGGATTGCTTATGGATGCCTCTGGCAACCTCTATGGCACCACTAGCTACGGAGGCAAAATCAACGGCGCTAAATGCGCAAGCTCCGGCTACGCCGGGTGTGGAACGGTGTTTAAGCTGGATACCGATGGCGCGGAGACCCCACTGCACAACTTCACGGGGGGCGGTGACGGAGCCACTCCCAGGTCGAACCTGATCATGGATGCGAATGGCGATTTATATGGCACGACAACGTATGGCGGTGACACCAATAATTGCGTAGATACGGAATACGCAGGGTGTGGGGTGGTATTTAAATTGAGCGGCACTAAGGAAACCGTGTTGCACCGCTTCACCGGGGGTGGGGATGGGGCGTTTCCCCAGGCCGGGGTGATTATGGACGGGCGGGGAAACCTTTACGGTACTACCCTGGAGAGCGGAGAATTCAACGACGGCGTGGTGTTCAAGCTGGCCGGGAAAAAAGAAACCGTACTGCATAGCTTTACCGGCGGTAAAGATGGCGGTTACGTGACCTCGGGGCTAATCATCGACGCTAAGGGGAATCTCTACGGCACTGCCGTCCTCGGTGGGGACCTCAAATGCGATTATCCAGGCGGGTGTGGAGTGGTATTCAAGCTTGCCGGCAAGCAGTTGACGGTGCTGCATAGTTTCAAGGCCTCGCCTGACGGAGATGAACCATACGCCGCCTTATTGCTAGATGCCGAGGGCAACCTCTACGGAACAACTGCCAACGGAGGCGAGCCTTACAGTGCCGGCACGGTATTCGAGGTAAGCGCGAGCGGCCAGGAAAGCGTGTTGCACCGCTTCCGGGTGAACTACAAGGTGCAGCATGACGGCGAGCTTCCCTACACGGTAGTGGTTCGCGACGCCCAGGGCAATCTCTACGGGACGACCGAGGAAGGCGGCCCCAGCGGCGGCGGCGTTGTCTACGAAATCACCGCAGATGGCGCAGAGAAGATTCTGCATGAGTTCTGCACCGGCGACTGCTTAGACGGCGTGTTCCCAAACGGCTTAATCATTGACGCTGGGGGAACCCTCTACGGCACAGCCTTTGGCGGCGGTGTTAATAACAAGGGCACAATTTTCATGATTACCCCTAGCGGCCACTAAGAAAGCTTCGGAATGCAAAAGGGGGCGTGATTTCCGTCCCGCTTTCCGAAGGTTTGGCGTCGACCTGACAAGCAGGTCCCTCCACTCGCCAGTTGATCTGCTTCGCAGCTCAACTGGGTTGGTTGATTTCATGACAACGACGGCTCCCTGCGGGCCGAGTAGACTGTGGTTGCTAAAAGACCCAGAAAGCTCGGAGACGAAAGGAGCCGTACATGAAGATTATAGGCTGTGATTATCATCCGAGCTTCCAGCAAATTGCGATGTTGGATTTGGATACGGGCGAGTACGTCGAACTCCGGCTCTTGCACGCCGGAGGGGAAGCGCACCGGTTCTACGAGTCTTTGAGCGGGCCGGTGCGAGTGGGAGTGGAGAGCAGCGGGAACATGTTGTGGTTCGAGCGGCTGCTGCAGAAGCTGGGGCATGAGCTGTGGCTGGGGGATGCGGGCGTGATTCGAGCGAAGGCGCCGCGCAAGCAGAAGACCGATGTGCGGGACGCGCGCCACCTGCTGCAGCTGCTGCGGGAAAATAATTTTCCCCGCATCTGGGTGCCCAGCGTGGAGGAGCGGGATCTGCGGCAACTGTTGAAGCATCGGCACACGCTGGTGCAGATGCGCACGCGGGTGAAGAACCAGTTGCAGCACATTGCGCTGAACCAGGGGATGCAGAAGAAGCGAAAGCTGTGGACCCAGGCAGGGCAAGAGCTGTTGCGCGGACTGGAACTGGATCGCTGGACGGCGCGCCGGCGAGACGATCTGCTGCACCTGCTGGCGTATCTGGAAGGACGGATCGAGGCACTGGATCAAGCGGTGAAAGCGGAGGCGGAGCAGCGGCCGGAAGTGCGGTTGCTGATGACGCATCCGGGAGTGGGTCCGGTGGTGGGCTTGGCCACGGTGTTGACGCTGGGCGAGGTCGGGCGGTTTCCGCGCGGGCGGCAGGTGGCGGCTTACGTGGGCTTGATCCCCAGCGAGGATTCCAGCGGGCAGCGCCGTCGGCTGGGAGCCATCACCAAACAAGGCAGCAGTTTTTTACGGTTTCTCCTGGTGCAAGCCGCGGCCAGCGCGGTGAAGGGAGATGCGGAGTGGGCGCGGGCGTACAAACGCCTGGCCCGCAAAAAGCACCACGGGGTCGCCAAGGTGGCGATCGCGCGCAAGCTGGTGGTGCGGTTGTACTGGATGCTGCGCACGCGCACGCGGTATCCGCAAGTGGTTCGCAAGCCGGGCAGCCCGAGTCATCCTGTAGCGCAAGTGCAGGCTGAGCGGTTGAGTGGGCACCCGGCCTCCCGCCAGTAAGAAGCAGAGCGGGAGTTTGCATTCCAAATCATGGTCGCAGGGTAGAGACCGAATAGATGGTTGGTGAGAACCACCGAAACGATTTTCGCAAGCGCGAGCTTTCTGGGTCGAGTGAGTGAACCGAAAAAACCAAAGCGTTCTAGTCAAGGTTGGAAGCTCCGCTATGAGGCGCTGCGCTTCCAACCCCTCTCGATTATGCTGCCCTTGCCGCTGCTGTCAAGGGTCGAGATGAACGCAAAGGACGCGCCCTTGACAGCAGCGGCAAGGGCACAGGAGTAGTGTCGTCTCTTTCTTACTTGACACCGCCGTCGTTGTCATAGACGGGATGACGAGATCCGTTTCAGTTGCCCTGCAGGGGGTGGACGAGGCGTCCGGGGCTCTGCTGGCGTCTGGCATTGGACGCTCGCGCCTACACTGATGTCTTCTTTGTGGGCACTGATGGGTGAGGCCAAGACGGACATCGCGACTGCAACTTCAGCCCATGCTGGCGAGCGCGAGCTGGCGGAGTTCGGCAAATTGCGGTAAGACTCGCAGTGCCTCAAGGCAAGTCCGGTCAGTTTCGTGAAGTTCGGACCCGGCTGAATCATGTGGGTGGGCCTCGAGTTCATGGGCCAACAGCTCGGCAACGTACAGGGCTACAGTGCTGTCGAAATCGGAGTGCGGTATACGGGTGGGGCGGTGATGGTGGGCAATGGCCTCAACCGCGAGGTTAGGGATGCCCCACAATCCCAGCAGGTATGCGCCTATCTCGGCGTGTGAAGTGCCGAGCAGTTCCTCTTCAGCTTCGAAGTCGTGGCATCCCCGTTCGTTAGCGCGAGCAAGCACGGCGCAGAACTGGTCGGGCATTTTGCTCGCCAGGACGAGCCTTCCAATGTCATGAAGAAGCGCGGAGAGCACGGTCACGTCGCGAGTTTCTGAGTCTATCGGAAGAGCTGCGGCAATGGCGGCCGTGATCTGTCCCTGTTTCTGTATAGATTCGAGAACTGATGTGAGGAATGCGTGGATCAGGCACAAAAACCCTGAAGGTTTCGGAAACCAGAGCGAGATTCTTGATGGTTTCCATTCCCAGAAATCCCGCGGCACTTTGCACACTGGTCATGGTCTGCGCCAGACCGAAGAAAGCGCTGTTAACCAACTGCAAGATCTTGGCAGACATTGCCATGTCATGCCCGAGAATTTCAGCTACTTCGCGGATAGACACGTTCGGATTTCTTAGCGCCTCTCGCAGGGAAGTGTAAGCGGTGGAAAGTGAGGGCAGTTCACCCACCGTTCCAACGATTTTGCGAATGTCGGGCGTGCCTAGAACGTCTTGCAGCGTACACACACGCTCCAAGGTGGCCTGGAGTTCAGTTGCATCACAGGGTTTGGCGAGAAAACGGTGGGCCACCGGGACGGCGCGTGCGGCAGAGGCGCCTTCCGAATATCCTGAGAGGATAATTCGCGCGGTGCTGGGGAAGCGGTCGCGAATGTGGCCGAGTAGTGTGGCGCCATCCATGCCTGGCATCCGCATGTCAGAAATGACCACATCGAAGCTGCCTGCTTCACAGGCTCGCAAGGCGGCTTCGCCGCCAACGGCGAAGTGCAGATCCCAACGTTGCCGATCCGCGTGCAGCGCGCGGCGTATGCCGTCGAGAATCTTGTTGTCGTCATCGACGAACAAGATCCGTTTCATGCGGGCATCGCCTTGGCGGCCAATTCCGTGCCGTCTTTGGGAAGGCGAATTACAAAAGTTGTGCCTTTTCCCTCTTCGGTTTCGAAGTGAATGGTTCCGTGATGTTTGTCGACGACGACGGAGCGCGCGATGGCCAAGCCTTGTCCCGTTCCCTTACCAATTTCCTTGGTAGTGAAGAAGGGATCGAAGATGCGGGGTCGCACCTTTTCCGGAATTCCCGAGCCCGTATCCTGTACTCTGATTTCGACCCAGTCCTCACAATTCTGAGTTTGCACTTTAATTTTGCCTTTTCCGGATCCGTCCTTTCCCACAACATCGGAAATTGCATGTGCGGCATTGACGATCAGATTCAGTATTACTTGGTTGAATTCGCCGGGATGACAAGAAATCACAGACAACGACGGGTCGAAGTCGGTTTCGACTTCGGCCACGTATTTCCACTCGTGCCGGGCGACTGTGATCGTGCTTTCAATGGCATGGTTCAGGTCCAGCGGGGTCTTTTCTTTCGTACCTGGATGGGAGAATTCTTTCATCGCAGCCACCAGTTTAGACACCCGACTCACTCCTTCGAGTGTTTGATCGATTGCTTTGGGAATTTCTTCCAGCAGATAGGCGGCGTCGACGCCTTTCGCGGCAGCTGCGACTTCGCGGCACATTTCGCCGGATAGGGAACCGCTGCTAGCGGCTGCAGAAAGATTTTCGTAGTTCGCCAGAAGGGTTTTCAGCTCCTGGAACGCATCTTTCAGGAACCGCACGTTGTCTCCGATGTACTGGGTCGGAGTATTGATTTCGTGTGCGATGCCGGCTGCGAGTTGCCCCACCGACTCCAGTTTCTGTGCCTGGCGGAGCTGTTCTTCCAAAGCGCTTCGGGCAGTGATGTCCGAGCCGATGACAAGTACTTTAGTCAAGGCTTCATTGGACATTTGTACCGGTTTGATCGTAAGTCCCAGCAGGCGGGTTTCCCCGTTCATCTCAAACGGAACCGGATCGCATCGCCGGGGCTTGGGTTCAGAACACCAGGATCGGATCTCGTCCTGCATGTCAGGCCGCAGCCATCGGACACCGGATTCATTCAGTTGTTTTCCGGTCACCTCGGCGCTCAGTATTCCGAATGCAGCCGCCGCCCCTGAGTTCCAGCGTGTAATACGTGAGCCGTGGTCCATGCCGATAAGAATCGATGGCACTGCGTTGATAAAAATCTCCGCGTCCTGGTGCGCCGTTCGCATGGCTTCCTTGTCGACCCGCAGACGCCCGGTCATTTCGCGGACAATGCGTTTGATAACGAACAGGGCGACCACACTCACTACCACCACGGCGACTACGATTGTGAACCAGGCAAGCCGACGAGCCTGGGCGTAGCGTGCTCTGCTCCGCTGCACTGCCAGGTCCAGTTCATTTCCCTCAAAGTCCACGAACTGATCCCACGCCGCGGAGTACTTGAGCAAAGCTGGTGTGGCTTCAGCAGCCATGACGAGAACCGCTGGATCGTGTTCCTTTTCCGTGAGCAGGAGGTCCAAGGCTCGCTGGTAGCTGTCGATGTATACAGTCCTCCTGCCCTTAACGGTCACGAGCAAACGCTTTTCTTCTTCTGATCCACAAAGGGCATCTAGTTCGGCAATCAAGGCCGCGATTCTCTTGCTGTTATCTGCCCGCATCGCCAGTAATGAGTTGATTTGCTCTCGGTCCTTAAGCAGGAATACCTGCATCGTGATGCGACTGTTACGATTGGAGTAGGTCACTGCCTCCCGTGACAGGCGCAGCTTGGTCCACTGCTTGCCCATAATGTCTTGCAGGTCGGCGTTGATTTGGTCTACCCGGCGCAGTTCCAGATCGCCAACCAAGATGAAGAGAACAACCAGGAGGCTGAATGCCAGGCCCAGACGAACCGCGACCTGGCCCGAGGCTAGCGGAGCGCGTCCCGATTGTCGACGACTGAGGTCCGGTTCACGCTGCAGATTCTGGGACTGCAGGTGTTCCTCGGTTTGAGTGACGTGACCTGCCATAGGGTGGAATCTTTCGACGACATTAATTTTTCGTGATCTTGTTTGCTGGCACTTGTTCTCAGGATCATCGGCACGATTTGCGAATTGCTTCACCCTATCGAAAGACCCACCGTCAACCTCGGCTCGCGCGCCCAACGGGGCGGGGTCGCAAGTAACTGACCCGTAATCCATGCCGTGCCGATGAAACTAGCAGGCCATTACTCGCTCTTTGCGGGGCATGCGATGCAACGCGAACGCAGCGAAAAATCGGCCACCGACTGACATGCTGTCAGGGGCAAAAAACATGGCTGACAAAATACTTTTCGTAGACGACGAACCTGCGGTACTCGATGGCTACAAGCGAATCCTGCACAGAGACTTCGAGCTCAGTACTGCCACCGGTGGGGAACAAGCTCTGGCTGAGATTCATGAACACGGTCCATATTCCGTAGTGATTTCGGACATGCGCATGCCTGGCATGAACGGCGCCCAGTTCCTGGCACGAGTACGGCAAACCGCGCCCGACACAATAAGAATGTTGCTCACGGGCCACGCCGACCTCAACGCAGCCATGGATGCCGTGAACGAAGGAAACATATTTCGCTTTCTGACCAAGCCGTGCGAAAAGGAGGTTCTCGGCAAAGCCATCACCACTGGGTTAGTTCAGTACCGCCTGGTCACCGCCGAAAAGGAACTCCTCGAAAACACTCTCATGGGAAGTATCAAGGTGCTGACGGACGTATTAGCGGCCGCCAGCCCTGAAGCTTTTGGCAGATCCAAGCGGATTGCGCGCTATGTTCGACACTTGGTTACTAAATTCGGCCTGAGTTCTCCCTGGCGTTTCGAAGCCGCAGCTATGCTTTCGCAGTTAGGCTGCGTTACGCTTGATCCCGAGCTTGTCCAGGCCGCATACGTTGGCAAAAGCGCCACGCCTGAGGATGCAGCCCGGTTCGCTGCTCATCCCGAGGTGGCGAGAAACCTGCTCGTCAATATTCCGCGGCTGGAGCCAGTCGCCTGGATGATCAGCCAACAATTAATCAAAGAAGTTTCCCAAAAGTCTGACGCTTCGGCGTGGACCGGGGATATCTTGCCTGGGGCGCGGATGCTCAAGCTCGCGGTCGCATTTGATAGCCTCAGGACGAGAGGCAAATCCGAAAAGGATGCCTTTGCCGAACTTCACTGCCGGCATGATGAGTTCGAAAAGGAGCTGATTAACGCGCTCGAGAACATGAAACCCGACGCAATAGAGATGGAAGTTCGCAAAATTGCCGTCTCGAAATTGACCACCGGCATGATCTTGCACCAGGAGATCAGAAATCGAAACGGGATGTTGGTAGTTCCGAATGGCCAGGAAGTCACTTATGCTCTGCTGACTAAACTGGAAAATTTCGCGGAAGCGGGCAAAATCGACAAAGAAGTTCTAGCACTCGTGCCCGTGTAATTCCCATCCGCCCGAGTTTCTCCCGTGCAGGTTTGCTCAGGGTGTGCAAGCGCTTGGGATTCCTGATTCGCCTCCATTTACACTTCAAATGCGCTGCCGGAGCGGGGACGCTGCCGCCTACACAGGCCCGCGCCTAGGTGGGCAACTGGCGGGTGGGGACCTTGCCTGCTAACATTTCAGCACATGGCACTCCGCCGGTTGGCAGGAAAAAGTAAAGAGCGTGGGCACAAGGCGCGCGGCGGGGCGGAGGCTCGCGATCGCGGACGGCGGGCTGAGCTGGTCATTATCACCGGGATGAGCGGTTCGGGGAAAGCCTCGGTGCTCAAGGCTTTCGAGGATCTCGGTTATTACTGCGTGGACAATTTGCCGGTCGGGTTGATTCCGCAATTTGCGGAGTTGGCGGGCCAGTCTTCTGAAATCGAGCGCACCGCGCTGGTGGTGGATGTTCGCGAAGGTGCGCAACTCGACGATCTCCCCAAGATTGTGAAGTCGGTGCGACGAATCCTGCCCACCAAAATGATTTTTCTCGAGGCTGCGGATTCGGTGTTGTTGCGGCGTTTCAGCGAGACCCGGCGGCCGCATCCGTTAGGCACCAAGACAACGGTGAAGGCATCGCTGGCTGCCGAGCGGGAGCATTTGCGGCCGATTCGGGCGATGGCGGATTTAGTGATCGATACTTCGAAGTTCAATGTCCATGAGTTGCGCTCGCATATCACCGAACGTTTTCAAAAGCAGGAGGCGGGCAACAACAACATTCTGGTTTCGTGCGTGAGTTTCGGCTTCCGGCACGGGGTTCCGGAGGATGCGGATTTAGTGTTTGACGTTCGCTTTTTGCCCAATCCGCATTTTGTGCCGGAGTTTCGTGCGCTGACTGGACGCAATCCCAAGGTTGCGAAATATATTCGCTCATTTCCGCAGACCAAGGAATTTATCAATCGGATTTCGCAGCTGCTGGTTTATCTTTTGCCGCATTACATTCGCGAGGGAAAAAGTTATCTTACGATTTCGTTCGGCTGCACCGGCGGGCAGCATCGCTCGGTGATGATTGCTGAAGATGTGTCGAAGCATCTTGGCAAAGCTGGGTATCGGGTGAAGGTGGTGCATCGGGATAGTCCGGGGTAGAAGCGTCGTTGGCTGTTCGTCGTTGGTCGTTGGCAGAACAGAAACGCAAGGTCCCTCGACTGCGAATCACCGTTCGCGAGCGAACGATGATTCTGCGCTCGGGATGACAGGCGCTAAGATCGCCAACGACTAATGTCAAGTACGAAAGGCCAACGACCAACGACGAACGACCAACGACTGAAGTAGAATGAGGGCTTGCAACGCATGCTGATTTTATTTGTAGCGTCGGGTGGCCGCTGACGGGGAGCCCCCAATGCGGCAACTGACGCGCCTTATCCGCTACGCGGCGCCCTATTGGTGGCAGGTTGGGGCTTCGGTACTGTCTGATGGCGGCGGTGGGGTTGCTCGACGCTTTCCGTTTGCTGCTCATCGGACCTATCTTTGATCGGGTGCTGAATCCGGGTTCGCAGTCTCGCGAGATGCAGTTGTTTACGATTCCGGGCAGCGGACATCCTATTTATCTGCAGCAGTTCGTGCCGTCGCACTTTCAGAATCCGTGGACGGTAGTGGCCTTCGCCCTGGTGGCGGCAACGGTGTTGAAGGGAATTTGCGATTATGCGGGCACGTACCTGGTGAACTTCGCGGGATTCGGCATGATTACTGACCTGCGCAACGATTTGTATGATTCGATTTTGCAGCGGTCGGCGGCATTTTTTCACCGGCACACGACGGGAACTTTGGTTTCGACTATTGTGAATGACGTTGAGCGGGTGCAGTACGCAATGTCGAGCGTGCTGGCGGAATTTCTGCAGCAGTTTTTTACTTTTATTTTTACGGCGTTAGTGGTGGTCGCGCTGGGACGGAAGCTTTGCCTGGATTCTGGTGTTGTTCGTTCCGGTGATTATTTTTTCCGCGGGGCGAATCGGCCGCCGGGTGCGGCATACGACGCGGCGAGGTCAGGATAAACTGGCCGACATTCAGAATATTCTGCACGAGACCATTACTGGCAACCGGCTTGTGAAGGCGTTCAGCATGGAGCGCTGGGAGATTGCGCGCTTCCGCAAAGCCGCGCACAGGCTGTTCCGGGCTAATCTTCGTTCAGTGGCTGCGGTCGCGATCAGTTCGCCGCTGATGGATATTTTTGGCGCAATTGCGATTGCTCTGCTGCTGTTGCTCGGGCGGGAACAAATTAATCATCACGTGTTTTCGTCGGGAACATTTCTGGCATTTATCGTGGCAGTGTTCAAACTTTACGATCCGGTGCGCAAGTTCGCGTTGTTCAATAATAATTTTCAGCAGGCTTTAGGGGCGTCGTCCGAGATATTCAAGTTTATGGATACGGAGGACGATGTAAAAGAAAAGCCCGGAGTCAAGCCACTGGCGCCGTTTTCGCGCAACATACGGTTTGAGAATGTTTGTTTCTCGTATGGCTCGGAGGATGAAGAAGGGCGCGAGATTCTGCGGGATATTAATCTCGAAGTTCGCGCGGGTGAGGTCCTTGCCGTGGTGGGATCGAGCGGGGCGGGGAAGAGCACGCTGGTGCATTTGATTCCACGGTTCTTCGATGTGACCGCCGGCAAATTGACGATTGATGGCGTGGATGTGCGCGATACCACGCTGGCTTCGCTGCGGTCCCAGATCGGCGTGGTGGCGCAGGACACAGTTCTATTTAACGACACGGTGCGGAATAATATCGCTTATGGGCAGCCGGGTATGTCGCAAAAAGCGGTGGAAGCTGCCGCGCGCGCGGCATTGGCGCATGACTTTATTATGGATTTGCCCAGCGGATACGAGACGACGATTGGCGAGCGCGGGGTTAGGCTTTCGGGTGGAGAGCGGCAACGCATCGCGATTGCTCGGGCATTGTTGAAGAATGCGCCGATTTTGATTCTCGACGAAGCTACTTCGGCTCTCGATAGCGAGTCGGAGGCGCTGGTGCAGTCGGCGCTGCAGAATTTGATGACTGGACGTACGGTGGTGGTGATTGCGCATCGGTTGTCGACGGTGCGGCGCGCGGATCGGATCGTGGTGCTGGAAAACGGTACTACGGCGGACATTGGGCCGCATGAAGAATTGATGAAAAAGTTGGGGACTTATCGGCGGTTGTATGAGCTGCAGTTTGCAGAAGCGGAGCCAAAGATAGAGTCGAAAGCCAGCGTGCTGTAGAGGATTTTCAATTTGCGATTTTCAATTGCCGATTGAGAATCAGGCATAGTAGTTCAATTTGCAATTGAAATTCGGTAATCGACAATATCCTAATGTCTATTCGTTCCATGACCGGGTTTGCGCAGGTGAAAGGGCAGGTGAATGGGCAGTTTGGTTTCACCTTGTCGCTAAAGTCCGTGAATCATCGTTTTCTCGATATACATTTCCGCATGCCTTCGGATAGCGACGATCTGGAGATGAAGCTGCGCCGTCGGCTGAAAGAGAAAATGGCTCGCGGGCATGTTGAACTCACTCTGAATGTGGAGCGGAATGTGAGCGAAGGTTTTTCCGTCAATCGCACTTTGGTGGGCGGATACATTCAGGCGTTCCGCGCGGCGGCTGCGGAGTTTAAGCTTGCGGCTGACCCTGATCTCAACGCGATTCTGCGCATACCGGGCGCACTCGAATCGGAGACGCTGCCGGCAGGCGACGGTTTAGAAGCTGCGGTCCTTGCCAAGATGGAAGAGGCGTTGGCTCGGCTCAACCAAATGCGCGAGGAAGAAGGACGCGGCACGGAGCGCGAATTGCGTCAGCGCATGGGACATGTGCAGCAAGCCCGAGAAGGCGTCGAGAAGCATCGGCAAGCGGCGTTGCACGTGTATGCGGATAGATTGAAGAGCCGGCTGCAGGAATTGATTGGTTCACAAATTGAGCCGGAACGCATTTTGCAGGAAGCGGCGCTGCTGGTGGATCGCAGTGACATTCAGGAAGAACTGGTGCGTCTTGATCAGCATGTGAAACATCTTCTCGGCTTGCTCGATCAGGGCGGGGAAGTGGGAAAGAAGTTGGATTTCCTTTTACAAGAAATGAATCGGGAGGCGAATACATTGTTGTCGAAGACTTCGGGATTGTCGGGCGAAGCGATGAAAATTACCGAGCTGGGATTGTCCATGAAAGCTGATATCGAAAAAGCGCGGGAGCAGGTGCAGAACCTCGAATGACTACCGTCTACATAATTTCGGCGCCGTCGGGTTCGGGCAAATCGACGCTCGTCGACAAAGCTCGGAAGATTGTTCCCGACTTGGACTTCTCCATCTCCTACACCACGCGTCCGCCGCGAGGGACGGAGAAGAATGGACAGGAATATTTTTTCATTCCACGTCCGGAGTTTGATGAGATGGTGCGCAAAGATGAATTCCTGGAGCATGCGGATGTGTTTGGCCACTGCTACGGCACCGCGAGGCGCGTCTTGCGGCAGGCCGAACAGCGAGGGCATGATCTGTTGCTCGACATCGATGTGCAAGGGGCCGAGCAGATCAAACGCAAGCTTCCCGAAGCGGTGAGTATTTTTATCATGCCGCCGGATCGCAAGGTTTTGGAGGCGCGTCTGCGAAAACGCAGCCTCGATGCCGAAGAGGTAATCCAACGCCGGTTGGTCACGGCCAGCCGGGAGATTGAGAATTACGAGAAATACGACTATATTCTGGTTAACGACCGTCTGGATGAATCCATAGAAGCGCTAACGGCGATCCTGCTTGCGGAACGGCTAAAGCGCTCGGGAATTCAAGGATCCGCTGTCGATGCAGAGAAGCTGGCCAAGGCCGAAGGTTGCCGATTGAGCAATATTCGGGAGCGGTTGCAACCGATCCTGGCTTCGTTTTCGACAGCCGCGACAACCGGCGGGCGTTAAAGTGACAGGGGAGAACACAATGAAGTTGATTGAAGGGTTCGACAGCAACTATCGATATATTCTGGTAGCCGCTCGCCGCGCGCGACAGTTGCAAGGCGGTGCGCCCCCGGTGATCGAAACTCACTCCCGCAAACCCTGCCGCATCGCGCAGGACGAAATCAAAGCGGGCAAAGTGAAGTGGGTGATTCCGGAAATGCCGAAGACTCCGGTCGAAGTCGTGAGCGATATGCTCGACAAGGCGCTGGGGCAAGAGTAAGCGTTTCTGATTTGCTGTTGCCCGCTGCCGAGCTGAGATGATCGGCAAAGTGCAGTTTGACAATCGGCAATTATGAAAATCGCTCTCGGCGTCAGCGGCGGAATTGCGGCTTACAAGGCGGCGGAGATTGTCCGTTTGCTGCAAGACCGCGGCGTGCGCGTGCAGGTCGTCATGACTCAGGCCGCGCAGGAATTTATCCGGCCTCTTACCTTTGCGGCACTCTCCGGCGAAAAAGTTATTACCGATATGTTTGGCGCGGGTGCGGGCGACCATCCGAATATTGATTCCGCCGTCGAACATATTGCGGTGGCGCAATCTATCGACGCGCTGCTGGTTGTTCCCGCGACCGCCGACGTTCTCGCCAAGTTTGCTCAGGGGATTGCCAGCGACTTTCTTACCACGCTTTATCTAGCAACCACGGCCCCGGTCGTAGTTGCGCCCGCGATGAATGTGAACATGTGGGAGCATCCGGCGACGCAGGCCAATCTCGAAATTCTGAAAAAGCGCGGTGTGAGGATTGTGCCGCCGGGTACCGGATATCTGGCCTGCGGCATGACTGGTGCCGGGCGGTTGGCCGAGAATGAAGCCGTCGTAGCGGCCACGCTGGAAGCGTTAGGCGCGTCGCAGGAACTTGCGGGCGAAACTGTATTGATCACCGCTGGACCCACGCGGGAAAAAATCGATCCAGTTCGGTACCTCACTAATCGCTCGAGTGGCCGGATGGGATACGCATTGGCTGAAGCTGCGCTGCGTCGTGGAGCGAGAGTATTGCTGGTGAGCGGACCAACCGCGTTGACTCCGCCGGGCGCCGCCGAGGTCACCGGGGTGGAATCAGCGGAAGAAATGCGGCAGGCGGTTTTAAAGCTGCTACCGAAGGCCACGATCGTGATCAAAACCGCGGCCGTCTCCGACTATCGGGCCAGGTCTGCGGCTTCTCAGAAGCTTAAGCGTACCGGCCCAATGACTCTTGAGCTTGAACCAACCATGGACATTCTCAGAGAGATCGTCCGCCACAAGCAATCGCAGTTGATCATTGGATTTGCCGCCGAAACCGAAAACGCGTTGGAGAATGCGCGCAAGAAACTCGCGTCGAAATCTCTCGATGCCATCGTCGTTAATGATGTTTCGCGCGAAGGAGTAGGCTTCGACTCCGACCGCAATGCGGTCACCATTATCACCCAGCACGAAGTTGTGGAAGTCCCCGAGACCACGAAATGGGAAGTTGCGCAACGCGTGCTGGATCAAGTTGTACGCCTGAAAAATCCACGAAACGCTCCCGCGAAGATTGGTAAATAGCGAATGGCTGGCGTGCTCGATCCGCAACTGAAGCGCGCTTTGGCTGAACGTGTTCGCTTCTACAACGAATTAGGCATCTACGATTTTTACCGCCGCGATCCCGCCGAATCGAACGTCAGCGACGTGCAGGATGCGGAAATACAACTAGAACAGCGAGAGGAAATGACACCTAGAGCTAACGCTGCGGTCCGAGTGGTACGACAAGAAGATTCGTCCGAGTTAGCGAAGCCAGAATTGAATGTGATCGATCCCGCGCAAGCGCTGCGCATGATTCGAGAAGATCTCGGCGATTGCACTCGTTGCGTGCTGCATAAACAAGGCCGCAAGCAGATCGTATTTGGCGTGGGCAATCCCAGGGCTGATCTCATGTTTATCGGCGAAGCTCCAGGGGCGGATGAAGACATGCAGGGCGAGCCGTTCGTGGGACGCGCCGGGCAGTTGCTCAACAACATGATCAAGGCCATGGGCCTGCGCCGGGAAGATATTTACATCGCGAACATTATCAAATGCCGGCCGCCGGGAAACCGCACGCCGGAGCGCGAAGAGTGTGATACTTGCTCTCCATTTCTGATGCGGCAAATAGCGGCTATCAAACCGAAAGCCATCGTCGCGCTGGGCGCGGTTGCGGCGAAAACATTGTTGGCGATCAACGCGCCAATGTCTGAATTTCGCGGACGCTGGTTCGATTTCCGCGGCACCAGGCTGGCCGTGACTTATCACCCTGCGTTTCTACTGCGCGATCCCCGGCAGAAGAAAGAAACCTGGAAAGATTTGCAGATGGTGATGAAGGAATTAGGATTGGCAATACCAGCGAAGGGCGTGGAGTAATTTTCTAACAATCACGGGCGATGACGCCCGCGCCTATACTCGCAGCCGGAACGGAGCGGTCAAAAGTCTTGCTGGCAACATCACAGCCGCCCACACCAACTCCAACACTCCGTGCACGGCAATGCCAACTATCCGAAATGGCAGAAGCAGCAGCCACACGAACGGATAGATCACCAGCGCGAACAATGCCAACGGCCAGCACAACACAAACAACAGGCACCAGAGTAGGAAAGTGAACATGGGAACACCTCTAATATGTTCTCTAATTTAATTTACGGACAATGCAGACGGAAAGTTCCACGAAATCTGACAGGGAGAATCGCGATTGATTCGTCGCGGAACACGGAGTTTTAAGGAGGTTTCTTGCCCCAGCAGGGCTGATCTTTTGTCAGGAAAGAAGATGGCTCAGAACCTTTGCCCACCACTTTGAAAGATCCGAAATCCTTACACCATTCGTCCTCTGGAACCTCGGGATCGATCGCAATCCACTCTTGTAACCGGCGAATATCGGCAGCAGAAATCTCTCTCGTTCTCACCCGATCTTCCAGTTTTCTTCTTTTCCACGCAGGCAGGTTGCTCCAATTGATGCGCGCCATCAGTCTTTAAATTGAACGCCAAAAATCGAAGATTCTACTTTTTTCCATTGCTCGTGGGCTCGTTTTTCGTCAGGTTCGGCTTGAAACCGCTCAACCGCGCGTTCCAAGTCCTTGCCTCGCAACTCTCGTGTTTGACCGGGAGAGGAAGGTTTCTTTTTAGGGAACTTACGGTGTGTTCCCGCAGTCGTTTTGCGCTTCTGCTTTATTGTCGCCATCGATCCCTCGTGGACCAGCCGTTCTCGCTGCTAACATTCTACCTTTTATATCCCGTGGCTCCGCTGAAATAAAGATGGCTGTGGCAGTTGGCAACCACATTCAACTTCGTGTCTCCAGAGCCAGATGCTTCTGCAGGAAAGCAAGCGTGCGCAATCCGGCATCGCGCCAGATTTCGCCGCTGAAGCCGTGGCTTACTCCTGGGTAGATTTGCATCTCGTAGGCGATTTGTTTCTTTTCCAGAAGCTGCTGCAGGTGATAGGCCTCTTCGACGGGAACGGTTTTGTCCTGCTCTCCGTGCAGGATCAGCACCGGACACAAGCGCCGGGCGAACAGTTTCATTTCTTTCGGCATGCCGCCGAAGAACTCGACCACGGCCTGGATGCGCGAGTCGATGCGCCGCGGCCGACAACGCGAGATATGCTCCCAGAGAGAATCCCAACAATCCAATGCGCTGCGCATCGACCTGCGGCTGGCGCGCCACGAAGCTGACCGCATCCCACAAGGTTTTCATCCAGGCGGGGAAGTGGCGGAAGATGGTTTGCAAGCCATCGATTTCAGTGGTGCCGGTGCGGTCGAAATAATGCAGCACATACACCGCGAAGCCCTGCTCGGCGAGCAGGCTCGCCGGTGCAGCCATTGACGCGTGTCCGCCCCCGGAACCGTGCAGCGCAATTACCGCAGGGAACCGTTGGAGGATGGGCGTCTCGCCCGTCGGGCGAGGACGCCCTCCATTCGCTTCCAGAAGACGCGTTGATACGTGGCAGAAAGCAATCCAGACGAATGTCTTTGCCGCCGCTCTCGAAAGAAACTTGGGATTGAGCGATGGAATACATGAATGACGTCTGGCCTTCAGCGTCCGGACTTGACTCGCTGGGCGCTCTGCTCCAGCCAGCTTCGCCAGCGAAGCCTCATAGGGTGCGCGTGCGATTCCGCGCTCGGTGACAATCGCGGTGACATATTTTGCAGGTGTAACGTCGAATGCCGGATTCTCGATTTGCACTCCATCTGGCGTCATCTGTTTGCCGGCAATGTGTGTTACTTCTTTTTCGTTCCGCTGCTCGATGGGAATTTTGCTTCCGTCTGACGCGGCGAAATCAATCGTCGACAACGGCGCTGCTACATAAAACGGAATGCCGTGCTCCTTCGCCAGCACGGCAACGGAATAAGTCCCAATTTTATTGGCCACGTCGCCATTGGCCGCGACGCGATCTGCGCCCACGACGATGGCTCCAATCTTGCCTTGCTGCATGATCGAGCCAGCCATGTTGTCGGAGATCACCGTGGTGGGAATACCGTCTTTCATCAACTCCCATGCGGTGAGCCGCGAGCCTTGGAGAAACGGGCGCGTCTCGTCGGCGTAGACGTGGATTTTATTTCCCCGCTCGACGGCGGCGCGAATTACGCCGAGCGCGGTGCCATAGCCGCAAGTCGCCAGCGCTCCGGCGTTGCAGTGCGTGAGCACGCCGCCGCTCGCGGGCATCAGTGTTGCGCCGAATCGGCCCATGGCTTGATTGGCGGCGATGTCTTCGGCATGCATGCGCTGGGCTTCTTCGATCAAAGCTTGTTTGATCTGCGGCAGTGGACGCACTCGCAGCAATTCGAATTTCTCTCGCATGCGGCGGATGGCCCAGAAAAGATTTACCGCGGTGGGACGCGTTTTGCTAATCACCTCGCAGATCTGGTCAAAGTCGCGCTTTAGTTCGCCTCCGTTCTCGGCTTTCGAGTTTTTTATTCCAAGAGCGATTCCCATGGCAGCGGCCACGCCAATGGCTGGCGCGCCGCGGACTACCATGTTGCGAATAGCGTCTGCGACCTGCTCGTAATTTTTGCAGGTGACGTAGGTTTCTTCGGTGGGCAGCTTCGTCTGATCGATGAAGCGTACGCCTTTGTCGGTCCATTCCAGGGTTTGAATCATTTTTTAGTCGTTGGTCTTTCGTCGTTGGTCGTTGGTATTGCCTCAACGATCTTCATCACGTTTTATGCACTTCGCAGCGGTTGCGCGGTACATTCGTCACGGCGGGCCTTCCGCACAGTTCGCAAGTTGCGGCGACTGCGGAGACAGGCGGTGGGAGCGCGTCGTTCATTTGCAAATATTCGCGGCGCACGTCTGCGGCGGTGAATATCGATACAAAAGGCGAGGGTGCAACGGCTTTTTCTACCGCCGGACGTCCTTTCGCTTCTTCGCGCTCGACCAGGCACATGGCTCCGACAATCTCAAATCCAAATTCGCGAGCAGTTTCGATTGCCTGGACCGTGGAAGCGCCTGTGGTGCAGACATCGTCGACGATCACTACGCGTGCACCCTTCCCGCGAAAACCTTCGATGCGCTGTCCGGTACCATGCTGTTTGTCTGCTTTGCGGACAAGAAAACCGTGAATCTCACCGCTGGTGACGGCGACCGCGACTACTACGGGATCGGCGCCCATGGTCAATCCGCCGATCGCCTGCGGCCGCCATCCGCGCTGTTGAATTTCGTCGAGGAAGACTCGCCCGGTTAGTTGGGAGCCACGCGCATCCAAAGTTGTGGTGCGGCAATCAATGTAATAATCGCTGGTTCCACCGGAGGAAAGTTTGAACTCTCCCAGACGAAAAGACTTGGTTGCCAGCAGACGCAAAAGTTCCTGACGGGCAGAAGACATGGAAAATCTAAGATAGCATGAAGCAGGCTTCGGGCTTTAGGGTAAGTCGGGTTCATAACATACGCTATGCATGGAAATAATTCTGACGGTCCAAAGCCTGCCGCCTGAAGCCCGCTTCATTGGTTCAGCCTCTCCAGATGCCGGAATCCATCGGTTCCTACGAACAGCAAGATCGAGAGCGTGCCGTTGTATGCGATGTGCATGAGCACGCTGGCCGCGACTGACTTGGTGATGGCGCGAGCGAGAGTTAAGGCCAACCCGACCATGAAAATCACCAGCACGGGACCCCACGCTCGTCCGAGTTGTGGGGCGTGGATGAGACTAAACGCGGCGGCGGTTGTCAGTACCGCGATTACGATACCGAGGCGGCGAAGCAACACTGGATAAAGAAATCCGCGAAAGAACAGTTCTTCGAGCAGAGGCGCGAAGGAAACGCTGAACAGCGAAAGCACCCAGGCTTCACCGGCCGTCCGAAAAAAGCGGTCCATGGGCAATTCTTTTGGCATGGGAAGGAAGTGTGCGATCCCTTGCAGCGCAACTGCCAGCAGCACGCCAGCCAGCAAATAGGCTGTCCAATTTCGCGGCCAGTTCCAGCGAATTGCCTCCCAGAAATTCTGGCCGGGCGCTCGTTTCACAATCGAAATCATGAAAACCAGAATTAGAAGATAAGCCAATCCTTGCGCCAACACCGTCACTAGCGGGTAAGTGACGACTTGCATCAACGAGACACCGGGATAGAGCAGACGCTGAGCGACGAACCCAACCAGCGGCAAGAAAATCGCGACCGAGGCAACAGTTAGAAAAATGATCTGCAGCACATCCCATCCACTCCACGGCGGATTCTCGGTGGTTGTTGACATGGCTGGTTGGGGAAGCGGATCAAGCTCAGACCACGGATTTTGAGATGAGGACACGCGATTCTTGTTTTACACGAAAAAACGAATTAAGCCAGTAACTCCGCGGTTGAAGTTTTTCTTGATTTCCCAGTGAAATATTCCGCCAGCGCCTGCCCGGTATACGACTTCTTATTTCGGGCAACCTGTTCCGGCGTGCCCTGCGCCACAACACGTCCGCCTTCTTCACCGCCCTCGGGACCGAGATCGATGATCCAGTCGGCATTACGAATCACATCCAGATTATGTTCGATGATTAGAACCGTATTTCCCAGGTCGGTGAGGCGATGGAGCACCTCCAGCAACTTCTTAACGTCATCGAAGTGCAGGCCCGTAGTGGGTTCGTCCAGCAGATATAAAGTCTTTCCAGTTTGCCGTTTACTCAACTCACGCGCCAGCTTGATGCGTTGAGCTTCACCGCCGGAGAGCGTTACCGCGGATTGGCCGAGGTGAATGTATCCCAGGCCCACATCGACCAGCGTTTGCAGTTTCTGTTTCACCTGCGGAATGTTTTCGAGAATTGGCAATGCGTCCGAAGCCGGCATTTCCAGCAAGTCTGCGATAGAGTATCCCTTGTATTTCACAGCCAGAGTTTCGTGGTTGTAGCGGCGGCCTCCGCAGATCTCGCAAAGCACGTAGACATCGGGAAGGAAACTCATTTCAATGCGCCGCTGGCCCTCGCCCTGGCAAGCTTCGCAGCGCCCGCCGGTCACGTTGAATGAGAAGCGGCCGGGCTTGTAGCCGCGTTCGCGTGACTCAGGCAACATGGCGTAGAGATCACGAATCTGGGCAAACACTCCGGTGTAGGTAGCGGGATTCGAGCGCGGCGTGCGTCCGATCGGAGATTGATCGATGCGAATGACCTTATCTATGTTCTCCGCGCCTGAAATCGCTTTGTGAGCACCGGGTTCCTCGCGTGAGCGGTACAGAGCTTTCGCCAAGGCGCGATAAAGAATGTCATTTACTAAAGTAGACTTGCCCGAGCCGGACACTCCTGTCACTACCGTCATCACGCCCAACGGAAAAGTGACGTCGATGTTTTTCAAGTTATTTTCGCGTGCATTGAGAATCGTGATGCCCGCGCCGTTAGGGTGGCGGCGCTCGGGCAACATCTCGATCTGAGCTCGGCCCGAGATGTAAGCTCCGGTGAGCGATCCCGGCGCTTCCATGATTTCTTCAGGCGTACCGTGGGCGACAAGTTCGCCGCCGTGCCGTCCCGCGCCGGGGCCAAGATCAATTACGTAATCTGCGCGACGGATAGTCTCTTCATCATGCTCCACCACCAGCACCGTGTTGCCCAGATCGCGCAACTCTTCGAGCGCCTGCAGCAAGCGCGCATTGTCGCGATGGTGCAGACCGATCGATGGTTCGTCGAGCACATACAACACGCCTCTGAGCTTTGAACCGATTTGCGTAGCCAGGCGTATGCGCTGTCCTTCGCCGCCGGAAAGCGTAGCCGCCGAACGATCCAGCGAGATGTAGCCCAAGCCAACAGCATTCAGAAACTGCAGACGCTCCACAATCTCATGCATGACGCGGCTCGCAATCGCGGCCTCGCGTCCCGTGAGATGAATCTTTCTCGCCAGTTCCAGACGAACGCGACACTGGCAGTTCGGTGAAATCTGCGATCGACATGCCGTTAACTTTTACCGCGAGACTTTCGGGACGCAGGCGCTGGCCGTGGCAGGCGGGACACTCGGTTGCGGACATATAATCCAGCAAGAAAATCACGGTAGCCGTCGGACGTAGATTCCTCGAGCACCTGCTTGAGATACGCCAAAATTCCGCGGAAACCTGTCTTGCCTGATTTGCCGTTTTCGCCAAACAAGAGCAGGTTTTGCACTTTCTCGGGAAACTTTTCGAAAGGTGTGCGCAAGTCCAAGCCATGCGCTGTGGCCGCAATTTGCAGCATGTGGATCAGATTCTGCGATGCTGAACCTGGTCCCAATCCACCTTCGAGCAACGGCTTCGACCAATCGACGATCACTTTCGCGGGATCGAAATCGTAGCGGCTGCCCAATCCGTGACATTCCGGGCAAGCGCCGTAAGAACTGTTGAACGAAAAAGAACGAGGTTCGAGCTGTGGCACGCTGATGCCGCAATCCGGGCAGGCCAGCCGCTCCGAGTAAAGCTGCTCGTCGCCCCCAACTACCGCGACCTGCACCAGCCCTCCTGCGAGCTTCATCGCCAGTGCGACCGAAAGTTCGAGCCGGTGCTCAATCCCTGGTTTAACCAGCAGACGATCGATGACCACTTCGATCGTGTGGTTCTTTCGTTTGTCCAACGAAATGTCATCATCGAGATTCACCAGTTCGCCGTCGACTCTTGCGCGAGTGAAACCATGCTGAACAAGTTTCTCCATCTCTTTCTTGAACTCGCCTTTGCGCCCGCGCACAATCGGCGCTAAAACCATGACTCGGTCTTCGGGAGTGAGAGCCATTACCCGCTGCACAATCTGGTCCGCGGTTTGACGGCTGATGGCCCGTCCGCACTTCGGGCAATGGGGTATGCCGATCGAAGAAAATAGCAGCCGAAGATAGTCGTAGATCTCGGTGATAGTGCCGACGGTCGAACGCGGGCTCCGGCTGGTGGTCTTTTGCTCAATCGAAATCGCCGGACTGAGCCCATCGATGGCATCCACGTCCGGTCGCTCCATCTGGTCCAGAAACTGGCGCGCGTAGGCCGAGAGCGTCTCCACGTAACGGCGCTGACCTTCGGCGTAAATGGTGTCAAACGCGAGCGAGGATTTGCCCGATCCGCTCAACCCGGTGATTACCGTCAGGCTATTACGGGGAATCTCCACGTTGATGTTCTTCAGGTTATGCTGGCGCGCTCCGCGCACCGAAATCTTGGTAATAGCCATAAGACAGCGCGTGAAACTGCGAAAGAGATGCCCTTCATTGACCTTCCGTAATATGGACGGGTCCACAGAGATGTTGGAAAGTGGAGGTGCGCAGCTCTACTTACGTATCTTATTTGCTAACAGTGGCAAGCGTCAACGCAGGTAAATTCATGAAGCGCGGCAACTTCTAGGAAAGTGAAATTTGCAAGAGGGCGGGGACCTTGGGCAGTTTATTGAGTGTTGGCATTCTCTGCTTCACTGTAATCACAGTATTAGCAATTGGAATTGTATCTGCCTACGGCGCTGTCATCGGAATTCTTCACGCCTTAGCGAGCCAGTCACGGCCGCGTCCTACTGAAAAACCAATCCTTACCCCTACTCGAGCGCAGGCTGCTCACGCCGGAGGGAACTAGCAGGCTTGCCCTCTTGCCGTGGCCGAACTAACTTTCAATTGTAACTAGTTGTGAGGAGGCATGTTCGGTGCGCCACCCGGCCCAGGATTTGGGAAATTGTTCGGCACTCCCGGAGGAACTCCTGGCTGGATGCCTTGCTGTATCTGCTGCTGACGCTGTTGCAGCTCTTGCAAAAGTTGTTCAGGCGTCTTGACGTTCTGCTGCCCGTTTTGCTGTTGATCGTCGGCTGCGGCTGCCGCTTGGTCTTCCGCTTGATTCTGGTCGGTCTGATCATCCGCCTGCGTGTCATCCGTGGCGTCGGCATCGGCAGTGTCGTCGGTCGCGTCATCCTGCGCGTCCTGCCCTTCCACCACGACCGTGTTTCCCCCTGGTGCAGGTTGCGGCGGAGCGGCCATAGGCGCGGTCGGGCGAGGGAAGTTCTGGTTGTAGGCGGTTGCCTGTTCAGCCGGTGGCGGAGTGCTCTCAACCGAACCGCCTGATTTCGCCATCAGGATCACACGATCCAGCGCGTTAGGATCGGTCGACGAGCCCAGCAGAACATAGTTGAAATGCGATCCATTCAGCAGCTCAGTCATCACGTCTCGCGCCGGGCCGGGACCGAAATGGCCGATCACGCGGTCAGATGCCGTACCGGGAAGGTCAATGGTGGCGCCCGTCTGAGTCCGCACCGCTTTTAAAATGTCGCCCAAA
This sequence comes from uncultured Acidobacteriota bacterium, assembly GCA_963716405.1. Taxonomy (GTDB): domain Bacteria; phylum Acidobacteriota; class Terriglobia; order Terriglobales; family Acidobacteriaceae; genus JABDBE01. The sequence goes on from CAVQTI010000006.1 coordinate 471,894, forward strand.
GTCGAATTCTGCGCCGAAATGGTTAATTGTCCGCCATGGAAAGAAACTTGCGGGGCTGTAGCTGGCTGCTCTGCCAAAGTAGGCGGAGGAGGCGCGGGAGCGGCCTTGTCATCTGTCACTGTCACCGGCTGGCTAGTCGTGGAGTGGTGTCGTTCGCCGTAACACGGACCCGCCACCAGCAGACCCAAACTCGCGATAACAAAAAACTTCGATTTCAATGGCCCACCTGACATGAGAACGCCTGCCGCCACCGGTCTTGCAAAGATTCGCACAGCCCGGTCCACTCAACAAAATTGTAACATCGGCGAAGAATTAAAGGCAGAACAAAAGGGCGTAGCAACACACCTGCCTATCGAGATGGAAATAAGGGTTTTAGGGTCTCTGCGGCGAATGGTATTTATTGTCTCGGCGCGTAATAGCCCTTACGAGAGCGCACCTGAAGATCCTTCTTCAACGCGGTGATTTCAATCGGGCGATAGCGCCCGTCGGCCTCGAAATTCGCCGGATGATACGAAATGATGTACTGGCTGCGCAGTTCGTCGCCGATAGCCGCGAAGGCGTTCTTCATCTCTTTTTGTTTGTACGGGAAGAAGGCGCGGCCGCCGGTGGCCTCCGCAATCTGCTGCAGAACCTTGTCGCCACGGAGAACCAGGCCGCTGTCATCCGTCGAGATGGCGTAAATGATCACTTCCGCGCGTTGCGCCATTTCAATGGCCTGCGTCTCGCTGAACTCGCTTTGATTATCTTCGCCGTCGCTCACCACCACAATCGCGCGCCGCGACGGACGGTCTTCGTGATCCTTCATCAACTCATCGCGGCAGGCTCGATAAATGGCGTCGTACAGTGCCGTCCCTCCGCCATCGTGCATACGATGAACAGCGGCCGAGAGCAGCGCGGCATTGTCGGTGAAGCTCTGCATCATCTGACTATGGCCGTTGAAGGCAACCACAAAAGCCTTGTCGAAATTCGGACGGATAATGTTCTGCAAAAAACTCACCGCCGCATCCTGTTCGAAATCGAACCGCGCACGCACCGATCCGCTGGTATCGATCAACAACCCAAGCTGGATGGGAAGATCAGTCTCGCGGCGAAAATTCACTATCGATTGCGGCGGCAGATGATCGTCAAGTATGGCGAAGTCTTTCTCGTCAAGGTTGCGCACAAACTTGCCATGTTTGTCGGTGGCAATGAACAGCACATTGACTTCGTTTACTCGGGTCTTGATAGTGAGTACGGATTCGTCGGCATCAAAATTCGAGGCGGGAGCCGATACCAGGCTGTTGCTCGGGACCAGATTCGTGACCTGCGCGCGCGATGGCATGCCTGCCATGGCTACAAGTACGCCGAGCAAAAAATACTTTGCTATGTACTTCATTCCACATCCCATCCCGACCTACGGCGTTTGTCCTTCGCGTGCCACACCATCCCGCACCATATTAGATGCACGCCAGGGGCCGAAGTACCTGCCAGATGCCGCTTTTACTGATAGGACTTTAGGAGACACTTGCACAAATGCCAAGTTACAAAAGGAGCACTCGTAGGGTCATGCTCAAAAGATCCCGCACCAATACAGCCAACAAATCGGCACTGCCGGTTCGGCATGCACCAGCGCACGAGGGTAAAATAGCTGCGCTAACCAAACAGGAGACCCCGAATGAAAACGCTATTAACTCCATTCCTAGTATGCGCCCTAATCCTGCCCGCCCTCGCCAGCAGCGGCACAGAGCAAGATCGCGTCGAAAACTCCGGCCACGTACTTAAGGAAATCCTCAATATCCCCGACGACATTCCCCAAGACCTGCTCGATAAGGCCGAGTGCATCATCGTTTTGCCGTCGGTGAAAAAGGCCGCCTTCGGCGTTGGCGGGAGCTACGGCCGCGGAGTCATGATTTGCCGCAGCGGAATCTCCTATACCGGACCGTGGGGACCGCCTGCCCTATACGCCTTGGAAGGCGCCAGCATCGGCTTCCAACTCGGGGGCCAGGCCACCGACTTCGTCCTGCTGGTGATGAATCCCGCCGGCGCCCGATCTCTGCTAAGCAGCAAAGTGAAGCTCGGCGCCGACGCCTCCGCCGCCGCTGGCCCCAAGGGCCGCACCGCCGAGGGAGCGACCGACATCGTAATGACCGCCGAAATCCTCTCCTATTCGCGCAACAAAGGATTGTTCGCCGGCGTCTCGCTGGAAGGTTCCACGCTGCGTTCAGATGGAAGCGCCAACGAAAAGTTGTACGGGAAAAAAGTTAGCGCTCGAGACATCATTCGCGACGGAAAGGTGAAGACGCCTGCCAGCGCGGCCGAACTGGTAGCGCTCCTGGACAAAAAATCCCCCAAGAACCGCTCCGACCCAAAATCGTTAAAGTAGTATCGATGCGTACTTGGGGAAGCCGCCCTGGGCCGTTCCACAGACGCGCTAGTGTAGGGACGGGCGTCACGCCCGTCCAGGTCGAGCAAAGCTCGACTATCACGATGAACCCAAACTCCCCAATCCGCTGCCCATGGGCAACCAACGACCTCTCCATCCGCTACCACGACGAAGAATGGGGCACACCAGTCCACGACGACCGCACCCTCTTCGAGTTCCTAATTCTCGAAGGCGCCCAAGCCGGCCTGAGCTGGGACACCATCCTGAAGAAGAGAGAAACCTACCGCACCGCCTTCAACAATTTCGATCCCCAAAAAATCGCCCGCTACGACCGCCGCAAAATCCAAAGTTTGATGAACAACCCCGGAATAATCCGCAATCGCCTGAAGATCGCCTCCGCCATAAAAAACGCCAAAGCATTTCTAAAAGTGCAAGACGAGTTCGGATCATTCGACACCTACATTTGGCAATTCACCGGAGGCGCGACAACGGTGAACGCCCGCCGCTCAATGAAACAAGTCCCAGCCCGCACCGCAGAATCAGACGCCATGAGCAAAGACTTAAAGAAGCGCGGATTCTCCTTCGTCGGCACGACGATCTGCTATGCCTTGATGCAGGCCGTAGGCATGGTGAACGACCACCTGATTAGCTGCTTCCGCTATGATCAACTTGCCCGTTGAGCTGAGAGTGTGGAGCGGGCGCCCTCGCGCCCGGTAATCCACTCATTGTCATTCCGAGCGAAGCCGAGGAACCTGCTGTTTGCTGTGGCGAGCGGAAAAGCAGTCCGACCCAGCCCTTGGAACTATAAATTTTCCTGAATGAAGCGCGGGCTCAGGTGGACATCGACTTGTATCTACAGCGAATTGCCAGCCGTCTTAAAGCTGTGAATCTCGCCAATGAAAATCGGGGAACGCCCCGCCCGTGCCCGGATTGGTAGTCCCCTTTCGGAGCGACCGCAATCTCGCCAGTGCAGATGAATGCCGATCTCTCACCACGTATAGTGTGCCACATACGTGATGACTTGTTCGGCGTCGGCCGCGATGGTTGCGGGAAATTCGATGGTGTTGCTGTCCGTCTTCTTGAATGGGATGGAACTGGAGGCGATGTCCCAGGTGTGCCCGCGATAGAGGTGCTCTACCACCTTCACCTCGACCGACTCTTTCTTATGATTGCGGACCTTGATTTCGAATGATTCGCTTGCATTGCGACGGCCCGTGTCGATGGTGTAGTCGGTGCGCCGCCGTTCGCCAGCCAGATCGAAGGCATTGCCGGTGTAAATGCGGACGGCCTCATCTTTGGGCGTGTGCTCGATGGTGTTCTCGCCGGTGAACTCGATTTGCCCATCGTCGTTGCGTCGATAGAACCGCAACCGGCCTTTGGGCAACGGCATACCAAGGTGATTCCCTTCTGAGTTGCGGAATTCGCGCATCACCCAGATTTTTGAGTTTGATTCGGTGCCATAGGAATGGTCGTTGCGAATGTTGTCCCAGTTCCAGCCGTTGTAGCGGTTGGAGTCGAGCTTCAATCCGTCGTAAATGTAGAGTTGTTTGGTGATGACGCCAGTGGCGCGAATGAACTCTACCTGCTTGGTTTCTTTATCGCGCAGGGTGGTGTGGCGTTCAAGAGTGTAGAGATGGTATTCGTCGAATGTCTTTTCGGTCACCGGTGGTCCAGCAACCACTACGGCCTGAGACGACGCGAGGACTCCGCCTGCGACACCCGCGTGGTTCCGGGGAGGGATTTTGTTCACATCTCCGGCCATCAATTTTATGCGCGCATTATCGAAGGTCTTGCCGCTGCGGTTGTCCATGGTGACCCAGCCGACGATATCGACGAGGTCGCCTTTTTCCGGCGCAACGATGTTGTAGTCGGCTTGCCAACTGAACCCTCCCGTGATGTAGGAAAATTCCGCGGGAAATTTGCCCGGTTTGTCGGTTGAAAGCAGCCACTCCAGACGAGGCTTCAGAATGGTTTCAGCCGTGAGATCAGGAAAAATTGGCGTGCCCGGCAGACCGAACCGCATACGGCCTTCCACTTCGATGATCGCCTCTTCCTGGCCCGGGTACTGCTGATAGCCGTTCATGTTGAAGTAGTCAGGACGAACGAATCCGCTGCGGACCACCTTGCCTTTGACCGTGCTTTTGTCGGGAAGCTCAAAATCAACAACTCGCCCTTCATAGAGAGACAGCAGTGAGAATTGCGAGATCGGATCGGCGCGATAATTCTGCTCCAGCACTCGCAGCGGGTGCTTGCCGTTAGGGTCGCGCAGGATCACCGAGTCCGGCTCCAGATGCATGGTGATGTCGTTCACATTGACTTGGTTCTCGCCGGATTTCAGATTGAGCTGGAACTCCTCGCGAACGACGGCGAAATCCTGGTTGTAGATGGTGAGCGATGGCGGCGAAGGCTCCTGGGAATACAGGCCACCGCAGAAAATAAGCAGACAGATGAAGCGATTGATCATCGACCGACCTCCTCAGGATTAGACACCGGGGACCCGGGGCTGGGCCAGCCGTACTTCTACACGGCACCGGACGCCCCACAGCGGGCTGGCCCACAAGGAACGCGAAATTTAGAATGGGGCACCGTCACAAGAGGCTTTCACCGGAGGTTGCAGCTTACTCTAAGCGCAGCTAAATTAGGTGCGAGAGTTGGAGGTGTATATGAAAAAGCCCGTCCCGGTAGAATCGGCCTCTGCATTAATCGATGAGATGATTGCCGAACTCGCAGACTGGCGCGGCAAAACGCTCGCCAGCGTGCGCAAGAACATCCTTGACGCCGATCCGAAAATCATCGAGGAATGGAAGTGGATGGGAAGCCCAGTCTGGTCGCGAGACGGTATCATCGCGGTCGGCAACGCCCACAAAGATAAAGTGAAGCTTACCTTTGCCCACGGCGCGAGCCTTCCGGATACTGAGAAGGTTTTCAACGCGGGCCTCGGAGGCAACCAGTGGCGAGCCATCGATTGGTTCGAAGGCGACAAGATAAATGAGCGCGCTCTAAAAAATCTCGTCCGCGCCGCCATTGAATTCAATCAGACCGAATCGAAAAAGAAAGCACCTGCGGCCACTCGAGCGAAAGCACATAAAAGCAAAAAGCGATAAAACTACAGAGGGTTGGACCAGCCGTTCCTTTACGCCAGCCTCCTGACTCACGGGAAAGCAGCGGGCAGGAGTGCCCGCTCTACACGGACTATTTTCTCTTCTCGATCCTGGCCCAGGTATCTTTCAGCGCGACCGTGCGATTGAAGACTGGTTTTCCTGGCGCTGAATCGGGATCGACACAAAAATATCCCAGACGCTCGAACTGATAGCGGCTGCCGGGTGCGGCGTTGGCCAGTGACGGCTCCAGTTTGGCATCGGTCAGCACCTCAAGCGAATTCGGATTTAGATTTGCGGTGAATTCCTCGCCCTCTGCGGTTTGATTGGGATCTTCCTTTCTAAAAAGATTCTCGTAAATTCGAACCTCAGCATTCACCGCGTGTCCCGCCGAAACCCAGTGAATCGTGGACTTCACCTTGCGTCCGTCAGGCGGAGAATTTCCGCCTCGGGTTTCGGGATCATAAGTGCAGTGAACTTCGACCACTTCGCCTCTGTCATTCTTGACGACGCTCGTGCAAGTGATGAAATATCCGTAACGCAAGCGAACCTCGCGTCCCGGCGATAGCCGAAAATACTTCGGCGGAGGAACTTCGCGGAAGTCATCCTGCTCGATGTAGAGCACGCGGGAGAACGGTACTTTGCGCGTGCCCGCGCTCGGATCTTCGGGGTTATTCACCGCGTCCATTTCTTCGGTTTGGTTCTCCGGATAATTGTCGATCACGACTTTCAGCGGGCGCAGCACGGCCATGGCACGCGGAGCACGTTTGTTCAGGTCCTCGCGAACGAAGTGCTCGAGCATGGCGAGCTCGATCGAGCCCGTAGTCTTGGACACGCCGATCGCGTTGCAGAAGTTGCGAATGGCTTCGGGAGTGTATCCACGGCGGCGAATGCCGGAAAGCGTGGGCATGCGCGGATCGTCCCAGCCACTGACGCGGCCTTCGCGCACCAACTGCAGCAGCTTGCGCTTGCTCAGTATTGTGTAAGTCAGGTTGAGCCGGTCGAACTCGATCTGCTGCGAAGGGAATATCCCGAGCTCTTTTATGAACCAGTTGTAGAGCGGACGATGATCCTCGAATTCAAGCGTGCACATGGAGTGCGTAACCCGCTCGATCGAATCAGATTGCCCATGCGCAAAATCGTACAGGGGGTAGATGCACCATTTGCATCCGGTGCGATGGTGATCGGCGTGAAGGATGCGGTACATCACGGGATCGCGCAGGTTGAAGTTGGGCGAAGCCATGTCGATTTTTGCGCGCAGAGTTCGCGAGCCATCGGGAAATTCGCCGGCGCGCATGCGTTCGAAGAGAGCGAGATTTTCTTCGACCGAACGATTGCGATACGGACTGTCTTTGCCGGGCTCAGTCAGCGTGCCGCGATACTGGCGGATTTCGTCAGCGCTTAGATCGTCGACATAAGCTTTTCCAAGTCTAGTGAGTTGTACGGCCCACTCGTACAGTTGATCGAAATAATCAGAGGCGTAGAAAAGACCATCCCACTGGAAGCCCAGCCACTTGACGTCTTCCATAATCGAATCGACGTATTCCGTTTCTTCTTTCTCGGGATTGGTGTCGTCGAAACGAAGATTCGTATGCCCGCCGAACTCGGCAGCCAGGCCGAAGTCCAGGCAAATCGCCTTGGCGTGGCCGATGTGGAGATATCCATTGGGCTCGGGCGGGAAGCGTGTCTGAACGCGGCCGCCATATTTATTGGTCTTCAGATCATCCAAAATAATGTCGCGGATAAAGTTCGAAGGCCGGGATTCGGCGGGCCCGCTGGCTGCGGCTTCGGCATGGGTATTCGAGGTACTCATAGCGTCTTTTTGAGACTGGCTCAACTTTTAGCGGCCAGAATCTAGCGGAACCAACAATATAACTCATCTGAGAAAGAGCCCGCAGGAGCGGGAAACTAGGGCAACGGTGTCAAGTACCGCAGGTAACCACCGGATGGTTACTTTAAGGCGATTCAAATAGCCACCGCCTCATCTAAAGACTATTGTCTTTGTGAAGGATCGTATGAAAATATTGATAGCTCGTCGGACTTGCTTGTAGATGTAATTAAAGCTCTCCTCCAACCATGGACACTATTCCGATCAGCGTAGTGATGGGGCCGGGCTTGGTGGCGCTGCTGCTCCTTCTGCTTTTCACCTACCTCTACGAGCAGAGCCGTCATCAATACTTCCGCGCATGGCAACTCGGATGGGCTGCCTACACTCTGCACTACGCTGCCGACTCCTGGGTTGTCTTCCGAGCACCTTCGGCTCTGATTTCAATCTTCAGTTCGTTGCTGCTGACGGCTATGGCGCTCTGCATCTTCGTCTCGACCAGGCTCATGGGCCGGAAGAGATTCAGCGTGCGATGGTACGACGTCGCGCTTGGCGTAGGGGGCATAGGGCTGGCAATATGGAATCTGAGAGCCCAGAGTGTCGGCGGGGTGTTTCATCCCGAGAGCCTTTCTAATCCGCACTTGCCCTTGGATATCGGCCTCGGCGTCGTGCTTCTGTACTGCTCTTTTTATTTCTATCGTTACGCCCATCGCAAGAATTCATTAGCCTTCACATTCTTGGCGGTTTCACTGGCGTTGTGGGCGGTGCTGATGGTTTTCGGAGACCTGCACAATCCATTTCTCGCTATGTTCGGACTCGCCGGGCACTTTCTCGGGCCGATCCCGCAGATGTTGTTGGGCATTGCGATGGTGATGGTGCTGTTTGAGAACGAGCGCAACGCGGTGCAGGAAAATGCGCTGGCTTTCTCCACCCTCGGCGTCGATCCCATGCGGCTGCTTTCGGCGGAAGATCTGGCACCCAGCCTGCAAAACATTCTTGACCGGCTGGTGGCTCCATTGCCGACCGGACGGGCCATGATCTATATAACCGAGCGCTGGCGCGCGGTTCTACCTTCCGTGCAGCGGGGATTCTCGCCCGAGTTGGTCAGCAAGATGGAAAAACGTGGCGCCGGAGAATACATGGCCGAACTGGCCTACCGGCGCGGGGGATTCGTGACCTTCCACAACTTTGCTGAAATGTCCGAGCCGTTGCCGGCTTTTCCGGGCGCGCGCTTCGAACAGTTTCGTCAGGTGGTGGGCGAAGAACATATAAAGAACATTACCGCCGTCAGCCTGCAGACCCGCGAGCACAACTTCGGGGTAATCATTTTTCCCCATGCCGAGCGGCGTGTGTTCGGATCCTCAAACTTGCGCCTGCTGATTGGTCTGGCTTTGCAGATTGGGCTCACCCTGGAAAATTATGTGGTGATGCACGACGCCCAGCGTCGCACCAAGGAATACGAACTGCTTACTCAGATTGGACAGGCCATCAGTTCGCGGCTTGACCAGGATGAAATTTTGCGTACGGTCTACAAAGAGCTGTCGCAAATTTTTGATACCGCTGATTTTTACGTGGCTTTTCAGGAAGGCGAACACATCCATTTTGAGCTCGAAGTTGACCAGGGGCAGGTTAAGCCCAAGCGCTCTCGCAAGGTGGACAACGGTCTGACCGAATACATTATTCGCACTGGCCAGCCATTGCTGATCCGCGCCGATCTGGAGAATGCCCGCGAGCGCCTGGGAACCACTTACATTCCGCCACGACAGTCCAAATGCTTCTGCGGCGCGCCTATTTTTCAAGGTGGTAAGCCAGCAGGCGTCATGGCGGTAATGAGCGCGGACCGCGAATATGTCTACGAGCAACGCGACCTCGAAGTAATGAAAACGGCTGCAGGCCAAGTGTCGGTCGCAGTCGAAAATGCGCGGCTGTTTGCCGAAGAGCAGCGCCGTGCGCGGCAATTCGCTTTTCTCAATAGCATCTCCAAGACTGCCATCTCCAGTGAAGATGCGGAGCAGATGCTGCTGGAAATTGTTGGTCATATCCAGAAAAATTTTAATTTTGATCACATCGGCATCGGTATTTTTGACTACATCCGCAAGGACATAGAAATCAAAGCGGAAGCCGGCAGTACGGCTAAAGCTTTGGGTATGCGCGTTCCGCTCGGCGTGGGAATTCTCGGTCGCGTGGCTCGAACCAATGAAAGTGCTCTGGTGCAGACCACCGGAGAAGCGAACATACAAGGCGTGCTGTCCGATTCGCGGGCAGTGCTGTGCATTCCCATTACTTATGGGGAAACCTTACTGGGCGTGCTCAACGTGGAAAGCCGTAATGAGGATGCGTTCTCGCCCGAAGATGTCTTGATTATGAATACGCTGGCCGACCTGCTGGCCACGGCTCTGCACAATTCGTTCGTCTTTCAAAAGCTGCAACAGCAATCAATTACGGATGGTCTTACCGGAATCAAAACGCGCCGCTTCTTCTGGGAAGCCCTCAGTTCGGAATGGAAACGCGCTTCCCGCTCCGGCAGGCCGTTCTCGGTAGTGCTGGTCGATCTCGACAAGTTCAAGGAAGTGAACGACACGCAGGGGCATCTTGAAGGAGACCTCGTTCTGGCGCGGGTGGGACGCTTGCTGGAACAAAAATGCCGGCAGTCGAATGTAGTGGCGCGCTACGGTGGCGACGAATTTATCATTCTGATGCCTGAAACCGGAGTGGAACAGGCGCAGGTGTTGGCTGAGCGCTTGCGTCTCTGGCTATCGACGGATCCCATGCTGCAGGAACACCTCATCACCGGAAGTTTCGGTGTCGCCAGTTTTCCGGTGCACGGTTTTACCGCAGAAGAAATTATTCGCGTGGCGGACGCTGGCATGTACGTCTCGAAGCGTGCGGGCGGAGATCGCGTTTCAACCGCCAATGAATCTGAAGACAGCGAGAGCGCGGCGGTACAGCGGCAGCTTATTTCTGGTTACATTGAAGGTTTTCTGCACCGCCAGCACACCGGGCCCGAGCACCTTGAGGAACTGCTCGCCACGCTCAGAAAACTGATTCAGGAAAGCCAGGACGAGGCAGGCAGTATTCAGATACTGAGGGAGGCGATCGAAGCTCTGTCTCGTGCCGCTGAATCTCGCGAGTTGAACGCTACGGGCCACGGCGAATCGGTGGCTCGCTACTCCGAACTGATAGGAAAGGCTCTGGGATTGCCTCTACAGGAAATCGACGATCTCATTTATATCGCCCGCGTTCACGACGTCGGAAAGATCTTTATATCCGAACGTATTCTCGACAAGGCCGGTCCGCTGAGCGACGAAGAATTTACTCTTGTAAAAGCGCATGCCCAGGTGGGAGGCGAGATTGTTGGCACCCAGCCGGCTAGCGAAGTGTTGCAGAAAGCGGTTCAGCATCACCATGAATCTTTTGATGGAACCGGTTATCCTGCGGGCCTTCAGGGCGAGCAAATCCCTTTGTGGTCGCGAATTCTGGCGGTTGCCGACGCTTACGTCAATATGACCACGGAACGCTCGTTTGCTCCTGCCAAAAGCAGTCCGCAGGCGTTGGCTGAACTGGAGCGGTTGAGCGGCGTCCGCTATGACGGCATGCTGGTGCGGGTGCTGTTGCGGCAATTGAAAACCGAGCGGACTTCTTCAAGCTTTTCAGACTAAGCAACTACTCCTCGTCTCGTTCCCACTTGCAAGCTTCGATCTGAAGCTGGAAACTATCTGACATGCGCCTTTCGCTATCTGGCAAGGTTGCTCTCATCACCGGGGGCTCGCGTGGCATTGGTGCGGCTGCGGTGCGCATGTTTGTGGCTGCGGGGGCGCGTGTATTTTTCAGCTACGAGAAGTCTAAGCAGCAGGCGGAGCAACTGGTCAAAGAACTTGGCGCGGACAATTGTGCGGCGGTCGCCTGCAATCTTTCCGGTACAGAGACGGCTCGCGATCTGGTAGCTAGCGCCGTCGACCCGCTTCGGGCGGGTTGATATTCTTGTCGCCAATCACGGGGTGTGGCCTGCCGCGGACGCTCCCGTCGATCAAATGAATGATGCGCAGTGGCGGTCGACGGTGGCAATCAACCTCGATAGTGTATTCGCGCTTATCAAGCATTCTGTTGCTCAGATGAAGCAGCAGAAGAAATCAGGAGACGTCGCGGGACACATCGTGCTGGTGAGTTCAACCGCCGGACAGCGCGGCGAAGCTTTTCATTGCGACTACGCGGCCACCAAGGGTGCGCTGATCAGCATGGTCAAAGGGCTTTCCACCGAACTGGCGCGCGATGGCATTTATGTGAATTGCGTGGCGCCCGGCTGGGTCGATACCGATATGTCCGCGGGGGCGCTGAATGATCCCAAGAGCCGGGCTGCGATTTTTGCGACTATTCCTTTGGGACGCGTGGCCAAGCCGGAGGAAATCGCGGCGCCGATTTTGTTTCTGTGTACGCCCGAGGCTGGTTTTATCACCGGGGAAGTTTTCAACGTCAACGGCGGCGCTGTGCTCGTGGGATAAAGACTTTGGTGTGGAGCGACATTCTGTCCGCTGCCTTGAATGATCTAAGTTCAGGACGGGGCGAGAACAAATGCAACAGCGGCGGACAGAATGTCGCCCTACACAAGATGCGGGCAGCTACAATGGTTGTCGCGGCGTCTAATCAATGAGAAGCATGAATCATCTTTTATTTTTAATTATTCTCACCGACACTGGCCTTCGCGCAAGCGAGCCCTCCCGCGACTGCGGCGCCGTCTGTCCCCATTGATCAAGAAAATGCCCACAAGGCCAAAGCTCTGATCGATCAGATGATTGATGCCCTGGGCGGAAACGCTTACCTGAATGTTGAGGACGTCAGCCAGGAGGGCCGTACGTACAGCTTTCATCTGGGACAGTCGGAAGGCGTCGGAGTTTTGTTCTGGCGATTTTATAAGTTCCCCGATAAGGATCGCGTCGAACTCACCAAAAAGCGTGACGTCGTTTATGTGTATCGCGGCGACCAGGGTTTCGAAATCACTTACAAAGGCACGCGTGCAGACGATCCCAAGGCGGTCAGCGACTATCTGCGACGCCGCGAATTTTCGCTGGATTGGGTGTTGCGGAAATGGCTGACGAAGCCCGGCATCGCTCTTTTTTACGAGGGCCACACTGTAGCTGCACAAAAAGACGCCGAACAAGTCACGATTATGGACTCGAACAATCAGAGCGTAACTTTATACATCGACAGCAACACGCATTTGCCGGTGAAGAAAAGTTATTCGTGGCGCGATCCGACCGATAAGCAGCGCAATATCGAAGACGAAGTCTATGACAATTACCGCCCCGTGCAAGGGGTGATGACTCCGCTCAGCGTTACGCGTTTTTATAACGGGGATATGTCGAATCAGCGGTTCCTGAATTCGGTGAGCTACAACAAGGGGTTGAACGACTCGATGTTTTCGGCTGATGTGACCTACGATCCGTTCAAGGGCGGCGCACCTAAATAGTCATCCGGCTAGCGGGCATTGGTTTTCGCTGTCTCAGGCAAATACCCCACGAAGTGTGGCTAAATTGCCACAGCCGAGTTTCTGCCGCAAGCCGTAATATCTTCATCAAACAATAGATAGAGATTCCCAAGGCTGAGACGCGAACAAACAATTCGTGGGGCAGTGGAGTGCGCCGGAGTCGGCCTGCACAGCGGCGCTCCTGTCCATTTGCGAATCCTGCCTGCGCCACCGGGTTCTGGCATCGTATTCCATCGGGTTGACCTTGACGGCTTTGCGGTTGAGGCCATCAGCCGCAACGTCGCCCGCGTCAGCTATGCCACCAGTCTGATGAAGAAAGGCGTGCTGATTTCCACGACTGAGCATTTGCTTTCGGCTTTCATCGGAACTGGCATTGATAATGCCATCGTCGAACTGGACAACCTTGAATTGCCCATCCTGGATGGCAGCGCTCGGCCTTTTGTGGAATTGATTCAGCAGGCGGGAATTCGAAAGCAGCGGCGTCCGCGAACCTATCTTCGAATCCGCCACGCGTTGGAATTGCACGAAGGCAACAAATTTATCGCGGTCTATCCGGCCGAAACTTATTCCGTTTCTTACACCATTGATTTTCCGCATCCGCTTATTGGCAAGGAAACGTTCAGCGTCGAGCTTGCCAACGGCAATTACTTTCGCGAGATCGCGTCGGCTCGCACCTTCGGCTCGCGTCAGGACGAGCAGAAGATGCGCAATATGGGATTGATCCGCGGGGCCTCGCGAGAAAACTGCGTCGTGCTCACGCGCGATAGCGTGGAGAATCCTCCGCTGCGGTTTGACGATGAGTTCGTGCGGCACAAGGTGCTGGATCTCATTGGCGATCTGGCACTTTTAGGGAAACAGATTCTGGGGAACGTTGTTGCGGACCGCGCCGGCCATGCCATGCACACAGCGTTGGTCTCACGCCTGCTGCGTGATGGGACGCTGTGGGAGGAAACTACTGTAGAGGATCAGCGCGACCCAGTGGTGCCCTCCGTCCGGGCTATGGCTGGGCAGATGGCGTGAGCGATTTAGTCAGCGGCTTGCGGCGTTGGGTCGTTCGAATCCCATAGAAGTCCTTCTTCGATTAACTTTTCCAGTTCGGCGCGGGCGTGCGCGGTCAGCTGGGCAGCATAATCTTTCGCCGACTTCTGTCGTTCCGCAGTTAACGGCGCAATCCGCAAAGCAAGCAATGGGGCATCTTCTTCCAGCATCCGAAGTAGACGCTGGGTTCGGTCGATTTTGGCATGAAGCGGAAGCATATGAGCTTGTCCTTCCGTGTAGGCGCGGGCGTCCCGCCCGTGCTTAGTCATTAATAAGTCAAACTGCTGTAAAGCGTGCGCGAGCACCCATTTGCCGCAAGTCTTTATCTGGATGCCGGGGGATCGGTTGACATCCGTCGCATGCGATGGGAAAGTGTGGCTGTCTCGGCGCTGTCGTGCGCCGCACTGGCGAGGGCAAGATGCCCTCGCGACAGCCGGCAAGATGCCGGCGCTACTATGATTGAGTCTCATGTCCAACCTCGTCTATCTTTCGCTTGGTTCTAATGTAGGGGATTGTGCGGTGAATTTGCACTCCGCCATCGATCGCTTATGCGTTTTCGGCGAAGTCGCGGCGGTTTCATCTTTCTACGAAACCGAGCCAGTGGAATTCACCGCGCAGGCTTGGTTTTTGAATTGCGTGGTTGCGCTGGATACGGAAAAAACACCCCGACAGCTTTTGGATGGCATTCTCGAAATCGAGCAACAAATGGGGCGCCGGCGAATGCAGAAAAAAGGCCCCCGCATCATTGACATCGATATTTTGTTATTTGCAAATTTAATCGTCGACGATTCGGGACTAACCATCCCTCATCCCGCCATGCATGAACGACGATTTGTGCTGGAACCGCTGGCGGAGATCGCGCCAGACGTACGACATCCCGTACTCAAGCGAAGCATTCAAGAATTGCGCGACGGCTTGCCGCCGGGACAGGCCGTGCGGAAAGCGAAAAGCTAGCCTCGGATTAAGCGGATCAGCTCGGATGGATTACAAATCCGCGTAGATCTGTGGCGAGTTTTGCTAGGGAATAATTATGCGGCTTGCAGATTCTTCTGGCGCCGCAATGGCCGATTGTTTTTCGGGTTCGAATTGTGACAAAACGAAATCCACGAAAGCGCGGGATTTCGGCCGTCCGTTAGTACGGGCGTGCGCCATGCGCACAAGGAAGACGAGCGCGGCGAGCAGATCAGAATCGCGTAGCCTGCTGTAACCGAGTTGCTTCTGTTCTACTTCTCGATAGCCTTTCAAAAGTTCATTAATCTCCGCGATGATCGCTTGGCGGCTCAGACTGGCGACCGGAGTTTCATAGTGTAAGCCTGAGTTCACCAGCGTTTCGTGTTTCTTGGCCATCGATGTGAGTGCAGCAATCAAATCCGCATCGGTTATTGTGCGATCCGCTCGTACGCTTTTTGCCAGTGCGTAGCTCAGTCCCATGATCAAGTGCTCATGTTCATAGAGGAACTGCTGGCCGATTTCAATTTGCGGGAAGAGCGCTGCCTGGTCTAAATCCTGCAGCGGACGCGGCCTTTCGTGCTCACGCGCCTGTTGCAGGTAGACGCAAGTGCTGGGACAATCGAGCGTCACTTCGCGTTGCTCGCCACAACATTGCGGACAGATGCGTCCATGGATCGCCGGACAAAAGCGTTTTTCTTTCCGCCTTTCACAGATGGCACAACTCACGATGGAAACTCCTGAATTATTATCCCATGCAGAGTGCGCTCGGCTGGAACGGGACCCCGAAAGCTTCCAAATCTGCTGCAGAGGGCCGTCTTGAGGAGCGCAGGTGCGAAAAGGGCGATTTTTGTGGGCTTTTCGGGTTCCTAATTGAAAAAAACCGCATAAAATGCGGCTCAAACGCTATATTTCCACAGGAACGTGATATAAGATGGCGTCATCGCAGGCAAATCCAAACGTTTCACCTATGAGGAGGTTTCATGGCTTCAGGCATGACTAAGACCCAGCTCGTCCGGCATCTTGCTGAGAAACTGGAAAGCAACAACAAGACCGCAGCCGCATTTCTTGAGCACCTAACCGATGTCGCCGTAAAAGAGACCAAGAAGAACGGCGTATTTGTTGTCCCCGGATTGGGCCGGCTGGTTAAGGCTCATCGCAAGGCCCGCATGGGACGCAATCCACAAACCGGCGAACCCATCCAGATCAAGGCCAAGACCGTAGTAAAGTTCCGCGTGGCAAAAGCAACCAAGGACGCGATCGCGCCTCCGGCTAAAAAGTAGCTATCGAATTTTGCTCGCTGCCAAGGCCGGCTGAAAAGTCGGCCTTTCCTTTTTCACTTTTCGCCGCAAGAAGAACAACGACGAAAATTCGATATTATTTAGCACCGGCACGGGAATGTTTGATGCAACAGGGCCACATCGCTTAGAACCTGATCAGCGAGTATTTATGGCGATTTTGCGCCAACCGTCATCGCGGGGCGGGGACAAAAAATCGATAGGTCTTTATTGCGGCGTAACTTATTGCGAAGTACCAGAGGAAAGTGATTCCGACAACCGAACCCCACATAGCGACTCGCTCGGCTTGCGGAGCAAGTTTGGAAACGCGGTCTGCGAAGGGCAGGCCGAAAATCACACCCGGCATTAACGCAACGCTCCAGCCGATCTGTCCTTCAAATCCTCCGGGATGAATTACAAACATTATGAAAGTGGCGACACCCAGCAGTCCCAGAGCAACAATAAATGCCCACATCCAATCGCTCAGTCGCAAGTCCAAGAGTATTCCTCTGTCAGTTAGCATAGCCCTCTGAAGGCGTGTTTTTCTACTTCCGTCCTAGCTCCAAGCCAGGGAACTCTCGTGTGGCGTGAAGATCCGCGACTAGAACGAACAATGTTCGCGATCATAGAGGAGGGGGCAGTGTCCCATTGCACAAGCGAAAAGACACCATCGTGCCGAGCTTTGTAGACCAACTCGCGTTACCTTACAGGAGAACTCGAGTTCACGCCACGGACACGAGAAGCGCACTTCGTCAGAAGGGATCCCCATGCGCGCGCAGAACCTGCCTGACTTACGTCGTAGTTCGCGACTACCGATTACCTTACCGATACTTGTCACCAGCCTGGAACCCGATTCCGCCTTTTCCGAAGTATGTGAGACGTTGGTCGTCAGCGCCCACGGCTGCGCCATGCGTTCTTCGATGAAGCTGGACGCTGGCGTTCCGGTGCAATTCCAAAGCAAAGACGGCCGCTGGACGATGGCTCACATCGTCGACTGCCAGCCGATGGACTCCGATCAAGAGGGCTGGAAGCTGGGCGCAAAGCTGGATCAGCCAGATAACTTCTGGGGCCTAGAAAGCTCGCCTGATGATTGGTCACAACTGTCCGGGCCACCGGCGCGCGCAGAGCAACCACCGCGGGGAAAGCGGGTGCCCGAGTACGCTCGCTTTCGGGCTGTAATTGCCGAATTCGTTGAGCCGTTGCAAGCGGAAATTAAAGAACTGCGCGAAAAGCTGGCGCAAGCATCGCCCCGGCGCAGCCAATTTGACATATCGCTCTCGCACATTCCCCCGGAGGTAGAAGAAAAACTTTTGGTGCGGCTGCGCGAGGAACTCGGCGTGCAAGTTCTGCGCCAGACACGCCAACAGTCGGAAGAGGTCTTGGAGGCGGCCAAGGAAGCCATCGGGAAGAAGATCATAGCTGCCCACAATGAGTTTCGCGAGCAAGTCGGACAGGACCTGCAGGCGGTTGAGCAACGCGCTCAGGGCTTGTCGGAGGAAATCACCGATGCGGTGCAGAAACATCTCGTTTCTGGAGCAGAGCGGTTTCAGCAACAAGTGTTGGAAGCGGGAATCAGGCTGGAGCGACGCAGCGAGGAGTTCTTACGAGGTCTGCAGCAGCGCCTGAGCGAAGAGCATGCCAGATACCGCGAGGAAATGCGAAAAATCCAGGCAGCGGTGGGAGCAGAATCGTTGCGCTTGCAGGCAGAAAACGCCGATCTTGCCACTCGCATGGCCAAGCTGGAGGAATCGGCACGCGGGCTTGAGTCCGATCTGGACAGCCGCCTGGTGCAAATGGGCAGTGACATTATTTCCGGTGCGCGTACGCAGTTGGAAAGGGCTCTGGACGTGGTTCTCAAAGAGCTGAGCACACGTAACTCACAGGAACTGGGTAAGCAACTCGATGATGCGTGTGAACACTTGGAGAGCGTCCAGAAGGGAATCGAAGGCTCAATTTCTCAGCTGCTGAAGACCCAGGTTGCTGGGAACGTTGCTCTCCTTCGGACAGACCATGGAAGAACTGGCGCAGGATTCCGTGGGACGCTGGCGGCACGCACTCGCCAAGGATTTGAGTTCAGTGGCAAACACTCTTGGCGGGCAATTTCGATTGGACGGCGCATCCGCTAGCCAGGAGACTCAATATGCGTCAGGCGAATAACCGGCCACATTCTACTTCAGCTATACAGGGGACCAGAACAGCATGACTCCACCATTGTTTAAGCGACTCTCGGAAATGTTTTGCCGTCATAATTTTTCATGGCCACACACTGGAGCCCAAGGTCAGGATTATCAGGTCTGTCTGGTTTGTGGAGCGGCCTACGGATTCGACTGCGCAACCATGCGTCGAACCGGCCGGCTGCTGACAACCGACGGTGCCCGGTCGGCACGCTCAGGCAATCTTTCGCTGAATAGGAAGATCGCTGGCTGACGTGCAGGCGCGTGGGACATGCGAACGTCGCTGTTTGCGCGGAGCCGGAGAAGACGCGACCCAAAGTCGCGGCTTCTCATTTGCCCCGCCGGCTTCGAGGTTTTATCGTACGGTAGCCGAAACCGTCTGTTTCCACTTCTGTCCTGCCGTATTGACGATGTAATAAACGAACATATGGGTTCCTGAACCAAGCGAGATGTTCGTTTTCAGGGTGTTCTTCCCATAGGTCGTGTATTTCTTCACGCCGTCCACCCATACTTCCATTCGGGCGACGGTTCCGGTCACGGTGCCGCTGGCCCACGCGAGTACGGGTGAGTCAACAGTCGCATGATCCAGCGGGCTACAAGCGTTGACCCCGGGCGACGATGGAGAAGCGCAGGTTGTGCTGCCCACCGTCAAAGGAAAAGTGAACTGCTGCAGCAAATTGTCCCAGCCGGCGGAGAACACGGTCACGGTGTGGTTTCCGTTCGATAGCTGGTAGGTAGCGTCGAGGAAACTGTAGTAAGAGAACGCACCTTTCAACTGTTGGCTCATCTTTTTGCCGTCGACCCAGACTTCTACTTTGCGCCCGGGGGTCTGGTTGGCAGCGCCGATGCTGAATTGTACCGGCGATGAGCCGATCACTGTGGTGGTGGGGGCGCAGAGAGTGATTCCCGTGTATCCAGTCGGCGCATCGCAAGCTGGGAAGTTGCCAATGGTGGTGTTCTCAAATAAGAGGTTCGTCGTACCGCCGTTGACTTCAGACAGGACAAGATCGGGTTTACTGTCCCGGTTGGCACGCACCACCGAAGTTCCCGACAGTGTTTCGCTGCCGTTTCCGGTGTAGATCACTTGCTCGTGCTGGTATGTACCATTGCCATTGCCCAGCAGCACATTGAAAGTATCAGGCCCGTCGCCCTTGCAGTCGGAAGCTTCGACTGCTGCAATATCGTTGATACCGTCACCGTTGAGATCTGCAACGGCAGGCGCAAAAGCCCAAGCATCGCAGTTGGCGGTTGTAATCTCCCTCTCACGAAAGCTCCGATTCGCATTGCCGTACAGCACCCTTATCTTGTTGTAATACGTGTTGCCATTGATCGAGAAGTCGAACGGTTGCCCGACGAGGTCCGACCTGCCATCGCCGTTCAAATCATAGACCTCATAATCCACGTCATCCACCCAAACCTTGGACGCTTGGAAGTGACCGGTTCCGTCGCCGTAGAAAACTTGATAGTCGGTGCCGCCCTCGTCGCCGTACTCGCCGAGGATGTCGGCTTTGCCGTCGCCGTCAAAGTCGCCCACTAAGAGGTCGCCGCCGATAGCCATGGGTGTACCGGGGCCGACCGTGAAGGTGCCGTTCCCGTTGCCGAACCAGACCCACAAGTTATTATCCCCACCCCAGAACAGCAGATCGATCTTGCCATCATGATTTACGTCGGCGGTCGCAAGTGTAAGCACGCCGGTTGGCGCCACAAAACTCTTGTAGTACCGCAGCGTGCCGGACCGGCTGCCTAAATATTCATAAACCGTATTCGTTTCGTTACTGACGATTAGATCGGCATTGCCGTCCCCATTGAAGTCACCGATAGCAAAATAGTCTGGGGTTCCATTGGGCAGCGTGTAGCACACCGGGGCAGCATAAGTGCCGTCCCCTGTGGATAGTGCAAGGCCGAAACTCGAGCTAGAACAGCCGGTGGAATTGATGAAATCTTCTCGGCCGTCAGAATTGAAGTCTGCGTGGAGAGAGTCGAGATATGGGCTAGAGAAGGTGGTAAAACTGACTGCCTGGGAGAAGGCGCTTGGGATTGCTAGCACCAGGCAGGAAAGGACCAGAGCAAACCTAGAGGTGTGACGAAGCATAGGAACTCCTAAAGCGAAGTTTCACAAGGCGGGGGCTTAGATGCCGGAAGATGCGATCTGGGGCAATACCCAGATGGCTGTAGTGTGGACGACTTGCGCTTGTAGTTTTTGGCGTGTTGCGCCGTCCGGCCTTCATTGACGGGGACAGGTAGAGAGGCCGGGAAATCCAATCACTCCGGCGGCGTGGATTCTGAGCCGAAAGGCAGCTCAGTGTCTTTAGCCACGACACTCCGCCGCGTAGTGGAGACTCCAAATCTTTCAAGCAGATAGTTAACTGCCCCGACCTTCTAGTCTCCTCCGGGTGCGTCGTTGCTGACATACTGTTCGAGCGATCCCACTTCGCGGTTCAAATCGTCAATCCTCCATTCCAGCACGTTGCGAATCGAGAGCATGCCCAGAAGCCTGCCATTGTTGTCGACGATTGGAAGATGGCGGAAATGGCGTTCGACCATGGTAACCAACGCTTCATCCGGACTCGTCTGCAAAGTGGCTAGCTCAACCGGTGTGGTCATCAGCTCAAGAACCGGCGTTTGGGCGGGATCGCGCCCGCTCAAAGAAAATTTTCGCAACACGTCGCGTTCGGTGAAGATGCCGGCCACTCGGCGCTCGCTGTCGACGATGGCAACCGCTCCTACGTGGAAATCGAGCATCTTACGAATGGCGTCCGCCACAGTTGCTTCTACCGGAACGGCTGCTGCTTCGGGATCACACAGATTCAATACGTTCATACTCACCTCCGCCGCCAACTGCACGTTTCCGCGTCCTTCCCACTGAATGGAAGCACGCACGAAACGATTTGGGCATTATGACGCATGCGCGGCGGCTGTCAAGTGGGTTAATTACACAAAAAATGGCAGGCGAGGATTACTTTATTTCATTACGGAAAACCTTGCCGTCTTTCATGACGAATTGGATGTTCTGCAGGGATTTGATGTCATGCATGGGATCATCCGCCGTTGCGATGATGTCTCCATAGGCGCCGGGCGTGATGACGCCGATCTCGCCTTGCATGTCGAGCATCTCGGCGGCGCGCGACGTGGCACTTTTGATGGCATTCATGGGAGACATGCCCAGTTCGATCATGTGGGGAAATTCCTGGGCAATGGGCTCGCTCCATGGGATGCCTCCGATGTCGGTGCCGAAGACAATTTTCACGCCCGCGTGCAGTGCTTTCGGGAAGGAGACTTCATGCACCGCTGCGCGCTTTCGATCACGCAGGCCCTCGGGAGTATCCGCCGGAGCCCAATCGTGGTAATACGCGCTTAATGTGGGGCAATACCAAGTACCCTGCTTGAGCATCTGCGCGATCGCAGCGTCGTCGAGATCGAGTCCGTGTTCTATGGAGTCGCAACCGCCGTCCAGCGCGCGATGCAATCCAATTCCACCATAGGCGTGGCAGGCAACTTTTTTCCCCCACCCATGAGTTTCGTCGACGATCGCCTTCAGTTCCTCGACCGTCAGCGTCGGTTGCGAAACCAGTTCGCCATTCTTTCCCACCCACGAACGGTGAGTCATATAAACCTTGATCCAGTCTGCGCCATGCGAGAGTTGCTCGCGGGCCGCTTTACGAGCCTCAACCGGGCCGTCGATCAATTGCGCGCCCGTGGGCATGTCGAGTTCGGGCGCGTAGCCTTCGAGCGGATAACCACCAGTGGTGGAAATTGCGCGGGTGGAGACAAAGAGGCGTGGGCCGGGAATGTATCCGCCCTCGATGGCTTCCTTGATGCCGATGTCGCCGTAGCCCGCACCTTCGGTCTCGAGATCGCGCAGCGTGGTGAAACCTTGCTCCAGCGCGCGCCGCACGGAAACCGTTGCGCGAGCTGCGCGCAGTGCCAGCGGATACTTGAGAATGTTCACGTCGTATCCGCCCTGCGCCGGCTCCTCGCCTTGCAGAAAGATGTGAGTATGCGAATCGATCAACCCGGGTAGCACGGTTGCATGGGAGAGGTCGATAACATTTGCGCCGTCGGGTATTTTTGCGGAGGCCGCGTCCGAAATGCTTTCGATGCGATTGCCGCGGAGGATAATGACCTGGTCGCGGCGGGGAGCATCGGACTTGCCGTCAATGAGTGAGCCAGCGCGAATGACGGTAAAAGGATGCAACACCGGACTGCTGCTGTTTTCTTGCGCGTTGCAACGAACCACAATCGCAAACAGGACAATCCACCAACATTTTTTCATTCGCATGCTCCACCGATCTGGGATGAAACCTTATAAGGTCCAGCGCATTCTACGCCCGTGAGTCGCCGATTACAGCCTCCGCCTCGATTTCTACCAGCATCTCCGGAGAAATCAGCGCGCTCACCTGTACCATTGAGGTCGCTGGACGAATGTCGCGGAAGAATTCCCCGTGAGCTTTGCCAATCTTTTCCCAATCGGCAATGTTGATCACGAAGATGCGGGTGCGCACTACATCTTTCAATGTAGCTCCTGCCTTCTGCAAGGCAGACTCAATGTTCCTTAGAGTCTGTATGGCTTGGGCATAAGGATCGCCCACACCCACGATCTTGCCATTGGCGTCGGTCGCCGTGGTCCCAGATACATACACGTAAGACCCTACTTTGACCGCACGCGAGTAACCCACAATTGGTTCCCATCGTGTGCCACTAGAAATATTCTGGCGATGCATAGAGTCCAATGCCTCTCTTGCCGACATTGTAACCGTAGGGCAAAACGATTAGCAGCCGAGTCGCGAGTGTGCCAACAAATGGTGGTGGGAAACCTTTGCCTAGCGATGGGCACTCTAATTAAAAAGAAGACGCGCGTGACTTACAAAAGTTACTTGCGTTTTCAAACCAGACGCGATAAAAATCGCGCAGCAGAAGAACCCCGCTGGGGTAGCGGGTTTCGAGGGGGCTAGCGAATGATTCCGGAGACGCATCCGCTGCAACAACTGTTCATCGACCTCGTGGGCCGGCACTATGCGGAGGAAATTGGAATCCGCGATCCGCAAATCGTTAACTACGTCGCGCATCTTATGGCGGAGTTTTGCGAAGTAGAACAGTTGTTCAAGATTCGCAACGGCGAAGATCAACCCATCACCGATGTGGGTGAGATGCTGATCGAATCCAATCCCGTGTACGGACCCGCTCCTTCTTTCGATCGCGAGCGCCAGGTGCGCAAGCATATCGGAGACTACACGCTTTTCTTTGCCGGCATGTTTCCGGAAAGCATTAACCATTACCGCTTGCGCCGCAACCGCACCGAAAACTTCGTGGATTGGATCAAGGCCGGAAAAGAGAGTTACTACATCGTCTCCAAGTTCGAGCATTTCGAATACGAGAAGGTCGCGCCGCTGTTCGCCAGCCTATCGAGCCATTTCGAGCAGTGCGTTTACGGGCTGAACCAGGTCAAGAATGATCTGCAGGAGATGCAGCACCCGATTGTGCGTCGCACGAACGAAATTCTGATGTGATGCTCTGACCAAAATTCCGTCAGTCCGCGGAACTGAAGGCGACGAGCAATCTAGAGTCCGCAGGTACACCGATAAGGAGATCCCTCGCTACGCTCGGGATGACATAAAGTTTGGATCACATTCAGTCAGCAGCCAGTCGATAGAAACTGAGCACCGCATCACCTTGTACTAACTTCCGGTATCGACGCAACGGTCCAAAAATCTCTCCTGGCTCAAACTTTTTGTGATGTTCGGCGATGACGATACTTTCATCTTTTAGCAAGCTCGATGTCGAAAGCTTTTCCAGCGCCTGCTGGTAGGCTTCTTCCATCTCGTAGGGAGGATCGAGAAAAATAAAATCTGCGATCGACGCCAGCGTTCGGAGGGCACGAATCGAATCCTGTTTGAGGATTTGAAAGCCTGTTTCTATTCCCAAGCGATGCCAGGTTTTTTCTAATGAGCCGTGTTGCCGGTTCGGGCACGACTCCACGAAATGCACCATGCTTGCGCCGCGGCTGATGGCTTCAATGCCGACTGCGCCGGTTCCCGCATACAGATCGACCCAGACCGTTCCCTCGAGGGCCGATCGGATTTCCCGCGGTGAGCACGTTGAATAAGGTTTCTCGCAAGCGATCCGCGGTGGGACGAAGATCCAGGCCGGGCAGATGACCGCAGCCGCCGACTCCGATATTTTCCTGCGATCACTCTCATCACTGATCACTGGGGACAGCCGCCCTCGGCTGTCCGACTGGGAACGCCTGAAATCTGCTGAGCGTTGCGCAGCGGGACAGCCAGGGCAGTTGTCCCCACGCAGTCACAGCCGCAGTTAAGTACTTTCGATTACTGCATTCGCATCTCTCGACCGCGCCACGGCGTCTAACTATATAGAATAGAGAAAGGTGAGTGTCTAGGTCGCATGAGAAATTGGTCCATTCCGGCGGGTCGAATATTCGGGGTCGAACTTCGCATCCACCTGACATTCTTCTTTCTGCTCATCTTCGTTTGGCTGACCGAATCAACCACGCATGGTGCAGCCAATCCTGGGCGCGGCCTGGCGCTAGTGGCAATTATTTTTGGCAGTGTGGTGCTGCATGAACTGGGACACGCGCTGGTTGGTTTGCGCGCAGGCGTTCCTGCCAAAGCCATTATCCTGCTGCCGATTGGCGGGGTGACGCTGCTTGATGAAACCCAGCGGCCTTTAGAACCCGGCATACTCACGTGGAAACGGGACATCCGCATTGCCCTGGCCGGACCTTTGGCCAATATTATTATTGCCGCAGTCACAGGTGGCGTTTTACTTGCTGTGGCGCCTCAGATTCACTTCTGGGCGAAGCCGTTTTACATTTACTCCGGAAACCTGCCGCGCAGCTTGTTCTGGGCAAACCTGGGATTGGCGGGGTTCAACCTGCTGCCGGCTTATCCAATGGACGGAGGCCGGGTGCTGCGAGCCATATTCAGCCGCACCATGGACCCAGTGCGAGCCACGCGGCGCGCGGTTTCGATTGGCCAGGCATTCGCGACTTTGTTCATGCTGGTGGGCATGCTGTGGAATATCTGGCTCACCATGATTGGTTTCTTTTTGTTCATTGCGGCGCAATTGGAAGAGCGATCGGCTGTCTTTCAATCAGTGCTTGAAACCGTGCGACTGGAAGATATCATGCTGACCGACTTCGCCACGCTCTCTCCTGCCGATACTTTGGAAGACGCGTTAGAGAAAGCCGTGCACTCACTGCAGGACGATTTCCCGGTTATCCGCGGCAGCGATATGGTAGGCGTTATCTCGAAACAGAAAATCCTGCAGGCGCTGCGTGCGGAAGGGAACGGTTACGTGCAGGCGGTGATGAATCGCATCTTTGAAGTGGCGCAGAAGAAGGAGTCTTTGGCCTCTGCATTCCGGAAATTGACTGCCCGCAATCTCAGCATTATCCCGGTGGTCGAGGACGAACATCTGATCGGTATTGTCACCCTGCAAAATCTGATGCACTCCATGGCATTGCTGGCGGAAAGCCGGAAACTACGCAAGGCAGCATTGAACTCCTAAGATCGGCCACGGATTTCACCGATCAAGATCTTTTTCTCATATCTGATCCGTGTAAACCCGCGCAAATCCGTGGCTCTTTTCAAAACTTGAAAACCAGTCCAATCGAAGGCTCGGACATGTAGCCTTTGCTTCCCGTGGACAGATTTACGGACCCTCCTGAGAGAGCAGCATTCACATTAAAACTTGGCGCGTTATAAATAAGGCCACGATACTGCAGCCGCAAGGCGAATCTCCAAGGCAGGCGGTAGTCGAATCCGCCGCCATACAAGTACATCAGTTCGGTTTGCTTGCTGGTATTCAAAATCGCCTGCACACGATTGGGGACGCCAGGAACAAAATCTGGCAGAAACAACCATGTGCTCTGAGGATTGAAACTAAGCGCTCCCGCTCCTATGAGCACGAACGGCTGGAACTTGCGCTTGTCAAACAGGGTGTACATGTAGGCGCCGCTGTATTCGGTTGTTTTGGTCAACACATGAAAGTCAAAGTTTGTCTGGTAAATCTGAGAGTTCCTGGCGCCGCCGTAGTTGAAGAGAAGCGAGTGTTTAGGTTTGAATTTGAATCGGAAGGTAGCCGAAATAATCCGAGCCAATGGTCGCGCTTTGTTGAATGCCGTTTCCACTTGAAGGATGAGTGAGAACCAGCGCGGCATTGAAGCTCGCGTCGAAATGGCCTTTGTCCTGGCTGAGCGCCGACAACGTAAAGAAGAAAAATACCGTAGTTAACGAATCCTGACTTTTTTGAGCATCCAGTGCCCTTTCATTTGGTTTGATGCCGAGTCCATCCACACAAAAAGCGAGTGGTTCGGGAAGTGTCTGATTGTCCTGGCTTGTAATCTGCAATTGTATCGTGAGAAAACAATCTGTCTGTTTTCTAGCAAGCCTCCACGGACGAGCTTGCGCTTTGGTGCCTTTTCGCGTGATCCTTGACATTTTCTATATTCCTTACTATGATGTAAGGAAACGACTTGGGAGACGCCATGGCGACCGCAACGCTCACTTCGAAAGGCCAAATCACCATACCCTCACGAGTGCGCCATGCCCTCGGACTGGAGGCGGGAGATCGCGTGGAATTCGTGGAGCAGGGAAAGGGTCAATTCGCCATCGTTGCGGCCACACGCTCGGTGCAGGAACTGAAAGGGCTGTTCCAAGGCAAGCGAAGCAAGCCAGTATCGATTGAAGAGATGAACGCGGCCATCGCGAGGCGCGCGACCGGGTCTCGGTGAGCGGCCTAGAGATGATCGGCCTCGACACGAATGTTGTTGTTCGCTATCTTACTCACGACGATCCTGCCCAATCCACCGCTGCCGTGAGAGTGATGGACGCGCTCTCTTCGGACTCGCCCGGATTCCTTTCCCTGATCGTCATTGTGGAATTGGTATGGGTGTTGGAGGTTTCCTACCGTTTCAAGAAGAACGAAATCGAGCAGGTCCTGGAAACTTTATTGCGAAGTAAAGAACTGGTTATCGAGCGAGCGGAAATCGTTGCGCAGGCGTTGTGGAAGTTCAACGCTGGCCGGGCCGATTTCGTCGACTGTCTTATCGAGCGCTGCGGCTACGCGGTGGAATGTCAGTATACCGTTACCTTCGATCGGAATGCAGCTAGCGCCGCAGGTATGAAACTCCTCAGTTGATTCACGTCACTAACTACTGCATTCCATATTCTCAATTCGGCGGGTGCGGACTCTGCCGCGGGGCGGGGATGCCCGGCCTCAATTCGGACTGATCACACGTTGCTTAAAAATCCGGCTGTTTCTGCGCCAGGCCGAACCATTCTTCGACCACTACCAAGTCCGTGGTCCTGCGATAATTCGGCAAGCTTTCAACGAACACCCGTCCATATTGCTTCTTCAGTATCCTGTTGTCTAAGAGGGCGAGCAGGCCGCGGTCATGAAGCGAGCGAATGAGCCGCCCGAAGCCCTGTTTCAGCGTAATTACGGCCGCCGGAACCTGGTACTGGAAAAAAGCATTGCCGCCCTCGGCGTCGATAAATTTCACCCGCGCCGCGACTACCGGATCACTGGGAACGGCGAAAGGCAGGCGATCGATGATCACGCAACTGAGCTGCTCTCCCTGCACGTCCACGCCCTGCCAGAACGAAGATGTTGCGAATAGAACCGCATTTGGAGTCAGGCGGAATTCTTCCAGCAAAGCGCTTTTCGGTGCGTCACCTTGCAGCAGCATGGGGAAATCTAGTTCGCCGAGCAGGCGCTGGTAGACGTCGTTCATCTGCGCATAACTGGTAAATAACACGAATGCCCGGCCGCGCGTGATTTCCAGCAGACGCCGAATGCGGTCCGCTGCTTTGGCCGCAAATTGCGGCGTTCGCGGGTCGGGCAGATCGGGCGGAACATAGAACAGCGCCTGATTTTCGTAATCGAAATGCGAAGGCAGAACGGATTCGCGCGCGTGCTCGAGGCCCAGACGATTTCGCATGTACTCAAAAACGCCGCCCACGGCGAGCGTGGCTGAAGTCAGCACCGCGCACTCCAGTTTGTCGAACAGACAAGTCTTCAGAATCGGCGCCACATCAATCGGCGTGGCTTGCAAATAGACGTTGAATTTGTCGCGTCCACCGCGCCGCCGTTCGATCCAGAAAACCGTGTTCGGATCTTCTGATTCCATGAGGAAACCGAATTGCACTTGCAGTTCCTGCGCCCGCCTGGCGAAGTTGAAAACTTCTTCCGGCTTGGAGGGAAGATTTTCCAGCTCCGAACGCAATCGAGAGAATGATTGCTGCAATGCCATGAACTCTTCGCCGTTTTCCTCGAGGAAATCGCGGCGGTTCTCAAAGGAAAAACGACCTTCACCCTGCGGAAGCAAGGCGAAGAAAAACATCGAGCGCTCACGCAAGCTTTTCACCGCGCCCGAAATCTGAGCCGACAGCATGTGATTGCGTTGCAGCGACGCTTCTACATCGCGGCACAGTTCCTCAACGCGTCCGTTGCTGACGGAAACGCCGAAGTAACTGCCAGCCACATCCTCCAGTTCATGCGCCTCGTCGAAGATGACCGCGCCCACCTCCGGCAAAATACCGGCATCGGGCGCGTATTCGGCTTGCTGTTTGATGGAGAGATCGGCAAAGAACAAATGATGATTGACGATGATGATATCGCTCTCCATCGCTCGGCGGTGCATCTCGGTGATGAAGCATTTGTCCCACGAACTGCATTTCTGCCCGATGCAGGCATCGGAGCGGGCGTCGATTTTGTGCCAGAGCGCGCTGGCCTCGGGCAGTTCCGCTAATTCTGCGCGATCGCCAGTCTGCGTTGCTTTCTCCCATGCCGCGATGGCGCGATAGTGCTCGATTTCCTCCAGTCCGCTTAGCACTGGCTGGCCGGTTAAATCGTAGAGCTTCTTGCGGCACAGATAATTATTTCGCCCCTTCATATAACAGACATTCAGCCGTCCCTCGCCGTGCGGAAACAATGCTTGCTCAAGAAAAGGGATATCCTTGTGGAAGAGCTGTTCTTGCAGGTTCTTGGTGCCGGTCGAAATGATTACGCGCTTGCCGGAGCGTATTACAGGAACGAGGTAAGCGAGAGTTTTGCCCGTTCCAGTTCCAGCCTCGATGATGAGATGGCGTTTTTCCTCGAGGGCTTGCTCGACCGATTGCGCCATCTGGAGCTGTCCGCGACGGAACTCGTATGCAGGATGGGTGCGAGACAGTACGCCTCCGGGCGCGAAGAACTGATAGAGCGAGACTTCGTGCTTCCTGGCGGAAGGTGCGGCGGCAGAAGCGGGCTGGGGGACGGGGGCCACGGAGTCTCTATAATAGCTTGTCCCTGGATAATCTTTGTTCAGACCTTTGACTCGAATTAATTCCAATTCGATGAGCGCTCCGGCCACGGTTGGCGTTCCCACTATTGCCATCGTGGGCCGGCCTAACGTGGGGAAATCGACATTGTTCAATCGAATCGTGGGCTCGCGGCGAGCCATTGTGGGGGATGAGCCCGGAATCACCCGCGACAGGCTCTACGGCGAGGCTCACTTCCGTGGACAGCGCCTGCGTATCGTGGACACCGGCGGAATTGAACCTGACGAAAAAGAGTTCATACCGGCGGAAATCTTTCGTCAAGCGAAGGTTGCGCTCGAAGAGGCCGATGCGATCATTCTGGTGGTCGATGGGAGAAGCGAACTTACAGCACCGGACCTCGATCTCGCGCGTCTGTTGCTTCGTGGCGGCAAGCCCTTATTTCTGGCTGTCAATAAAATTGACAGCGACAAACAGCAATCGCTGATCGACGAATTCCATCGTCTCGGAATCAGAAAGCTATTTCCGGTTTCTGCCGAGCATGGACGCGGCGTGGACGACGTTCTTGAAGCCGTCTTTGAAAATCTCGGGCTTGAAACCGCGAGTGCCGAAGCCGAGCCTGAATTTCCTGAGCCGGAAATCACTCAACCTGAAATTGCGGATTTTGATGACGGGGCTGGCTCCGAAACCGCGAACGCCGCGCAATCCAAGGAGGTCAAAGTAGCGATTATTGGACACCCGAATGTCGGCAAGTCAACCTTGCTCAATCGGCTCACCGGAACTTCTCGCGCTATCGTATCCCCAATTCCAGGCACGACTCGCGACGCAATCGATGAAGTGATCGAAATCGATGGCAAGAGCTTCCGCTTCATCGACACGGCCGGAATCCGGCGCAAGGGCAAAACCCATCTCATGGCGGAAAAACTTTCTGTGGTGATGGCGCGCAAGCATCTCGAAGCCGCTGATATCGCACTGCTGGTGATCGATGCCACTGAGGGCGTGAGCGCGCTCGATGCCACCATCGCCGGTTATGCTCACGAGAGCGGCCGATCAGTGATCGTCATCGTCAACAAATGGGACTTGGTCACCAGCGGCCAGAAGAAAGCGGGACGCGAATCGAAAGCGGCTCGCATTCGTGAAAGCAAAAGTCCGGCTGATCGCGAGACTTACGAAGAAAGAGTTCGCTACGACCTCAAATTCTTAAACTATGCCCCGGTACTTGTTCGTCTCTGCAGCCACGGGCAAGGGGACGGAGAGGATTCTGCCCATCCTGGAGGAAGTCGCCGCCGAGCGGCGAAAGCGTATTCCGACTGCGGAGATGAACCGCTTCCTGAAGTATGTCGATTTCGAACGCGCTTCCGTGCCGGCGCGCCAGCAGGTAAAAATCTATTACATGACGCAAGCGGGAGTGTCTCCGCCAACCTTCGTGCTCTTCACCAACCGTAAGGTGAAGCTGCACTTTTCCTACCAGCGCTTTCTGGAAAACCAACTTCGCAAAGCATTCGGATTTGTGGGCTCGCCTATTTGGATCAAGAATCGAGCCCGGGATTAATCCTTCAGGTTACGACCTCGGTTCGACGATCATTGGTTCGACGGTCACTGGTTCGGCGATCGTTGGTTCGACGATCGTTGGTTCGACGATCATGATCGTTGCGAGCATCGTTGCAATCATTTTCTCTTCCCCCTCTTTAGTCGCAAAGGCATCAGCTGTGCACACAGCTAGCCTCTTGCCAGCCCGTTTGACAGACCCGCGCGCGACGAATGATTCACCGATCCCCGGCGCCAGAAGGTTGACCTTGAATTCCACGCTGAGGACGTCGGACTCTTCCGGGGCCACGGTCAAAGCCGCGTAGCCGCAAGCCGAGTCCATAATGCTGGTGACCGCGCCAGCATGGACGAATCCGTTTTGCTGCGTCAATTTGGAACTGAATGGAAATCGAATCTCTACACTTCCGCGGCCAACCGAACTCATCTCCGCGCCGATCGTAGCCATGAAGCGCTGTCGGCCAAAACTGTCCCGCACTTTCTTCTCAAATGCTTCCACGCTTTCCACCTCACCCGGAGCCTACACTCACCTCTTGATCGGGCAAACCGACTCGAGCGTTTATGAAGCTGAATCAACGATCTGCTTCCGCTCTCGCCAATACGATGGCGGAATGTTGTGCCGCCGTTTGGTAATAGCCGACGAATCGCTGCGGTTCCATCGCCTGATAGGGCGCGAGATTATGAGCCCAGCGGAAACCGATTGGCTGATACCAGAGTTCTGCTTCCACGTGGAAAGGCCCGGTCGTGTTGCCCGTATTAATCACGTAGCGAGTAAGCGCGCCTTTATCGTTGAAATCGGGGTCGGCGGCGGCGTCTCCGATTACTGAGATGTCCGGCTCAGCCGTCTTCTTATCGAAGCCGCTGGGGAGAATGCGGCTGTCTTTGATGTATCCGATCGCCGACAAAAGCCCGGTGGTCACTTTCCCCTGCGCGTCTTTCAGAATCGGCTCGAAAATCTGCACCTGCTCAGGACTGTTGATCTCGCGATAGTACGGCTCGAATCGCAACGGGTCCGCATCGTTGTCATTGCCGACGATGGAGCCGTCGGGATTGAGCGCACCGGATTCGAAAACGACTCGTCCATTGCGGTCGCGAAGGACTACGTGCAACCATGCGCGGCGCGATGGATATGCCGTCGGAAGTTTATGTCCGGTGAGATTCTCCACCAGCACGTCCATCGAAACGCCGGTGTCGCTGGTCTGCAAATTGTGGATGCTTACCCGCGCGGATTGCGTCTGCAAGAAAGTGATCGTCCGGTCGGCGGCGGTAGAAAGTTCCGGCGGCAGCGCGGCCACGCCGAGGTCGTCGCGGTGGCCGTTCAAAATGCGCTGGAGAAAGAAATTTCCGCCAATGAATTCGTGACGATGCATGCCAGCACGCGGCTGTCCATACAAGGCCGTGATCGGCACCGCCTCCAGTACTTCGGGCATGTGGCACGATTGGCAGGTCTGTTTGCCGGGGTAGTCGCTGTGCAGCCATTCTTGATATGGCATCTGCTCAGGGAGACTGCCAATTTCCGTTCCTCCCGGACCCAATGCTTTCGTTTTCAGAGTATGACAACTGCCGCACAGCGCTGAGTCTCGAATCTGATCGCCTGCCTCCGGCACGAATCCGCCGGTTGAGGATTGCATCACGCGCCGATGGCCCCCATCAATAACAAATGGCCCGTACTCAGGTCGCTGATTCGTGTTGTTCGCACTTGCAATCACAACATTTCCATTGTCTGCGTCGCTCGTTCCCAATCTCTCTTTCTCGATCTGATGACAAACAGAACAGGAGACTCCATCCGCAGCCGCGCGATGCTCCTGGTCCGACGAAGATATGGGAAGATGGGCAAAAATCTTTGTCTTTTGCCCTTCCGACTTCGCCGTCAAGTGGGTGATGGGCATATGACAGACCGAACATTCATCTTCGATGTTGGCTTGCGACTCAGGATGATCAAGCGATTCCCGCCGCACGCTACCCTGCCAGTAGGGATCACGCGAGGAGTTGGCCATCATGCTGGCCCGCCACTGAAATCCGATCGAAATATCTTCGCCGGAACTAGTCTTCAAATCGTTGTGACACGCTACGCATCGGTCTGACGTGCGAAACTCCGTGTTCAGATTCTTGTCCTTCGAAACGGCCCCACGATCGTCGGCACCGCGAGCAGTGCAACTGAGAGCATCAGTAAAGCGGGCCAGCGCAGCTTCATTTCCAGCCCTCCCACAGCTTTCCATCTGCCCAATCCCAAAGCAGGTAAAACACCAGTTGCTTGTCGCGCCCCGCGGTGTTCGTCACCGGCGTACGTACCCCGAGGTCAAGGCGCACATGCTGCCTGGCGCTAATCGTGACTTGCATCTCCGGCAACACATCCCAATTCGTTTTCGCGCCATCTTTCAGGTCACGATCGGCCAGGAACTCGACCATGGGCGACCACAATCGGCCCAGGCGATGGTCTCCTGCGAGCGTCTGCCCAACGGCCGCCCGCCAGAACAGGCTTTGCGGCGTAATATCCGTGCGATGAGGTAAATCAGCTCCCAACTGAAATTGCAGAAATGTATTAGTGGGAAAGAGCTGGTCGAATGCGGCGAAGGGTTCAAACGTTGTCGTCCCGTTGGTGAATCCATATTTGCTATTGCCGGTGGGAGCGAGTACTCCGCCCTGCAAACTCAAAATGGATCCGCTATGGAGATTGGCAAACATCACGCGCTTCACCGCGAAAGTAACGTCTCCCAAGCCGTTATTCCAAGCGTGGTTCTGGTCTTGTGAGTTGATCGGCACGTCAATTTCGATCTGATTGTTCATGCCGAATCGCTGCTCATGGATGATATCGGTGGTAACACCTGGTGCCCCGCTGACGTTCATTGCGGTCGAAATTACGACCTCGTCTTCTGGATATGCCTTCTCCGTCACTATTGCTCGCGGCAGGTTTAGTTCTCCGCGTGGCCAACGTTTGTCGGTGCAGAACTCGCGCAGATATGCGATGACATCGTCGATCTGCTCTGAGGTGAGCAATTCTCCAAACGCCGGCATGATCTGCGAGAGACCGCGTGCCGGCCCGCCATGCACGACCACGGCTTTGTATGCCATGTTGGTTTCTGCCGTCGTTTGGTCGCATCGCGTGAAATCGGGGAAGGTGTCGGGCAGCTTGAATTCGATGGTGGTCTGCGGCGCCCCCTTGCCGGTGCTGCCATGGCACGCGATGCAGCCATTCTTATAAAGGACTTCGCCCTTCTTTGCGTCGGGTGGCCTGGAGTAGTTGAGCGTCTGCGAAAGCAGCAGGGAAGTACATGAGGGTACAAGCACGCCAACGCAGACCAGGAAAAGTCGAGCACAGGCGGTCATACTTCGCGCACCACGATCGCCACGCCGCAGAGTGCGGTGTCGCGCTTTCGGTTTCTTTTTTACTCCCAACAAATCCGAGCGACCGCGGCTCTTCATCGTACTGTCCTGAGTTGCATAAGCAGTCTAACGGGCGATGATCCAACTTCAAATTGCATCAACTGGGCTCTATGGATGCACGATCGCGGCAAACAGTAACATTAAGAAATTGTCATCTTGAGCGTCGCGGAGCAAGCACCTGCATTCCCTCGCTTCGAGGGATGACAAAACTCTTCAGGTTGTATTGTTCTAAAAATGGTCTACCCAATCGGCTCTGGTAACGGCGGTTGCGGTGGAACTGTTGGCAGCGGGGAACGCAGGTACGCGTCCAGCGGCGGATAGCGCGAAGCGAAAAAGTAAATCGAATAAGCAGGGAAGAATACGATCGCGGGCACCGAGATTAGAGAGATGATATACAAAAGTACCGCCAGCACAATGCAGCCGACCACGATCGCTAACGTAATTGTGTACAGGTTCCAAGTCAGACCGGCCGCTTTTCCAACCAATACAGCGACTACGCCAAATCCTCCAACCGGAATCAGGAACAGGAGAAGCACAATAAAAGTAACTATGCCCACAACCACTGCGGCTCCTAACGCCATCACGATTTTCAGGCCGATGTAACCGGCGTAGCTCGATTTTTCCGCATTTAACATGTGCAACAGCCGGCGCCATCCTTCAAAGGCGCTGATTTTTTCCAGAGCCATTTGCGGCACTACAAAGTCTTTGGTGAAAACGTGGACCACCAGCGACAGCAATACGAACCCCATAATCACAAAGAACAAAAGCATTCCGCCGAGTATGAGTGGAAGCATGTGCTGCTTAGGATGTTGGAGCCAACCCAGAGCCAAGGCAAATGCAGCCGGAATTCCAATCAACAAAGTTGCACCGACGCCCATTGCCAGCGTGAAAAGAAGTTGCCAGACAAAGTAGCGCAGACCATCGCCATGCCTCCGCGACCAACTGCGCCTGATTTCACAGCGTTTGGTGGCTACGCTATCGAAGAGGATGAAGCGCATCACGCTACTGATGTATACGAACAGTATCCAGAAAACGATGCCGACCACGATGAGCAGCGCGATCAACCCTGCAAGCAATGCGGGATTAATGCTGGGCAAAGCGGATCCCAGGGAACCATGCCCGCCAGTAGGCCTGGTTGGTATTCGGAAATTGCCGCCATTACATCCTCCGGAACTGAGCTCCCCGGCCAGAAACCCAACCAACGCCAGCTTCGCCCATTCTGCCGCGCGGAAGGGCCGCAGGAGTTGCTCTTTCGTATGCTGAAAGGCAGGACCAATGGCATCGATTGCGGAAATTGGCAAGCGGACACCTCGCAAAAATAGTTAGGAGACTGGCTGCAAGGTACAGCTAACCGGCGATATTTGTAAAGCTACCACGGATTCTCGCGGGTTTCACGGATGTGTTTTTTGATTTCTAGCTGGCGCAATCCGCGAAATCCGTGGCCGACCTTTTATTCGTATCGCAGAGCCTCTACCGGATCGAGTTTCGAAGCGCGCAGCGCCGGCACCAAGCCACTCATCACGCCGACGACCAGCAGCACTATAGTAGAGAGCGTCACCGTCATCAACGAAATTTGCAGATGGATATCGGCCTTGCCAGACTCATCTTCAAACAGCGGCCCCATCAGCGGCAAGGTACCAACAGCGGCGGCGATGGCATACGACAATAGAACGCCGATCGCGCCGCCCAGCATCATAATCAGCAGAGTCTCGGCGAGAAATTGGAGCTTGATGTGACGTTTTCTGGCTCCGAGCGCCCGGCGCAAGCCAATTTCGCGAATACGCTCATCGACCGAAACCAGCATGATGTTCATCACGCCGACGCCGCCAATCCCTAACGTCAGAGTCCCAATAAATGTCAGCAGCACCTGCAATCCGATGGTGAGTGCGTCAATCACCGGACGAAATTCGTCGCGTCCGAACATCTGAATCGCTTTCGGATCGGTTGGCGAAAACTGTTGCCGGGTCGCGACTGCGGCCAGCACTTGCGCCATGGCTTTCTTTTCGAATTGCGGAGCGATGGGAGCGAAGATCAGCACCTGCGCATCGCGCGTGTTCCAAAGATCGCCGGCTGCGGAATAGGGAATCCACACCGACTCGTCATCGCTGCTGAAATAATTGCTGAGCTGAATTTTGCGCGCCATAACGCCAATCACAGTAAAGCGCACGCCTCCGATGGTTACGGTTTCACCCACCGCTGGACGTCCGCTGAACAGTTGCTCTCGAACACGTCCACCGAGAAAAGCGACGCGCCGCCGTTCCAGTTCGTCGCTGGCATTGATCCAGCGCCCTTCGGACGGAACCTCGTTGCGCATTTCTCCATATTCCGGACACACCCCGCGGATGGCTGCTGTTCCGACCATGCGGTCGCCATACGCAATACCGGGCCTGTGCTCAGTCTCCAGGCAGACGTGTTTCACGAGAGGCGCGGTTTCCTTCACCATATCGACGTCGGCTTTTTCGAAAACCACTTTCTTGCCTGCGCGCTGTCCGCCGGGTTGTTCGCTAGTTTGCTGCGGCCAGCAGATGACGGCGCTTTTTCCAAAGGCGTCGAAGCCGCCCACCAGAATTTTGCGGAAGCTGCTTCCGTAGGCAATAAGCAGCGTCACGGTGGTGATGCCCCAAACGATGCCCAACATGGTCAGGAGGCTGCGCGTAGTATTGCGCTTCAGCGCGATCCAGGCTTCGCGAATGATTTCAATCAACATGTTTGAAACCCGAAAACGTTAACGACGAGGTCACGAGGTACACAAAGGAACCCCTGCATTCGAACCTTTGCGTCACTTAGTGTCCTTTGTGGTTGATGATTTTTCTATCCTCCAGCTTCAAATCTCAAAGCCTCAATCGGATCCACTGACGCTGCTTTCCTCGCCGGATACAAGTGCCGAGAGCACTGCGGTCGCTCCCAACAGTCCGCAAGACAACAATCCTGATTTCCATGTCGGCAGCAGGCCCGCGAAAAAGTCGGGCATCGGCAGCAAATTGACGAGCGAGCACATTCCGTAGGCCACGCCCAAACCAATGCCGCCACTCAGAACGGCAATCACCAGCGCCTCAAGGAAAAATTGCCGCAAAATTGTATGTGCCGGTGCGCCCAGAGCTTTGCGCACTCCAATCTCGCGGGTGCGCTCGCGCACCGCGACCATCATGACGTTCATTACGCCCAAGCCGCCGAGAAGCAATGTCACTATCCCGACGGCGCCGAGAAAGTACTTCATGCCATCGGTCATCTGCCGGAATGCTTGCGCCTCCTGAACCGTATCCCAGATGGGGCAAGCCTCTTTATCATGCGGATCGAAATTGTGCATGCGTCCGAGAGCAACCCGCACTTCGTGTTTGCAGGCCTCGTGCTTTTCGACCGATTTCGGCGTCACCAGCAACTGGTCGAAGGTGGTCGCAGTCTCGGGAGGTTTGTCAGGGAAGTCGCGCCGCATGGCGCCGAAGGGAATGAAAACTTTATTTACGTCCCAGCCGTCGTAGCTGGAATCCTGTTTCTTCTTCGACATCACGCCGATCACGACGTAGGGGAAATCGTTCAGATAGACATTCTCACCCACAGGATTGCGCCCAGGAAACAACTGCTTGGAAGCATCGCTGCCGAGAAAGGCCACGCGGCGGCCCTCACGCGTGTCTTCCCAGTCGTAAAAACGCCCTTGTCCAACACCGATGCTGCGAATCTCCTGAAACGGCGGCTGCGAACCTGTGACTGTGAATGCGGCATTATTAAAGTTGCTGTGTGCGCGCACGTCATCCTGCTCAAGCTCCGGAATCGCGTACTCGCAATCCACGGCCTCAGCCTGCACCGCGGCCACATCCGGATCCTCCCAATGCACGACCCGGCCTGCCCGCGTTCCTCCAGCTTGCAGAGCTGGTGCGGCCGTGAAAAACAATCATTACGTCTTTGCCCAGAGTCTGGGCTTGCTCTTCCTGGCCTTTGCGTAAGCCTTCGCCTGCGGCCACCATCAGCACGATCGAAACGATTCCCCACGCGATGCCGAACATGGTGAGAAACGTACGCAGCTTGTGCGACCATAGAGTGCGGAGAACGTCGCCGATGAGGTCGCTGAGAACCATCCTGATCCTTGGACGCGCGGGCTCGCCGAACGTAAGCCCGGCAGAATAAGCTTCTGATAAGTGATACGCGGTAGGTTGAGGATTTGTTCGCGGGAAATGCAGCTAGCTTCGGGTAAGAACGAGACGTCGCAAGCTACGTCTCTACAGTGCTGTAGCGGGCTTTTTCCATCCAGGCTTCGAATTCCTTTTGTGCCAGTTCGCATTGCATGCGGTGCCGCTCATGGCGATCGCGGATCTTTCGATCCAGAGGCGGGAGGAGGTCGAATGTTATGTTGGCCGGCTGAAATTTATTAGGGTCGGCCTGGGTGATGTAGTTGGTGAGCGATCCGAACGCAGTCGCGCGCGGAGGCGGAATCGGGTCTGCGCCCGTCGCCAGTGCGGCGGCGTGAATACCCGCCATGAGCCCGGTCGCAATCGATTCCACATAACCTTCGACCCCGCAAATCTGCCCCGCAAACAGCACTTGCGGATGTTCCTTCATCTGCAAAGTTTCAGTGAGCAGCGACGGAGAGTTGATATATGTATTGCGGTGAATCTGCCCATAGCGCAGGAAGCGAGCATTCTCGAGCCCAGGAATCAAGCGCAGCACACGAGCCTGCTCGCCGAATTTCAAATGGTTCTGAAATCCGACCAGGTTGTAAGAATCTGCTCGCAGATTCTCCTGCCGTAACTGCACGGCCGCATAAGGAATGCGCCCGGTGCGCGGATCTTTAAGGCCGACCGGTTTCATGGGACCGAAGCGAAGCGTGTCGCGTCCTCGACGTGCGATCTCCTCCATGGGCAGGCAGCTTTCAAAATAATTCAGCTTCTCCCAGTCACGTGCCTCGACCGATTGCGCGGCGAGCAGAGCATCGTAGAAACAATCGTATTCTTCCTTGGTCATCGGGCAATTGATATAGTCAGCCGAGCCCTTGTCATAGCGAGCCGCCAGATAAACCTTGCGTCATGTCGATGGAATCAGCCTTCGACGATCGGACTAATCGAATCGTAGAAAAAAAGACTATGTGGCGCGGGCGCCCCCGCCCGCGTAGGTTTCAGCCGCGCAGATGCGGCCAATTTCCTGCGAAAGCGCATCCG
This sequence comes from uncultured Acidobacteriota bacterium, assembly GCA_963716405.1. Lineage (GTDB taxonomy): Bacteria > Acidobacteriota > Terriglobia > Terriglobales > Acidobacteriaceae > JABDBE01. The sequence continues at coordinate 511,456 of CAVQTI010000006.1, forward strand.
ATGTCAGCGGTCCAGTAGCGATGACCGTAATCTGATTTTCGTCAATCCGTGCAACTTCCTCGCGCCGTATAGTGATAAGCGGCTCGTGCGAAATGGCTTCTGTCACGCGAGCAGCAAACACCGCTCGGTCCACGGCCAGCGCGTGCCCTGCGGGGACGGCGCAATCTCGCGCAATCTCCATCAGGAGCGATCCCGCGCGCCGCATTTCTTCTTTCAACAACCAGGGCGCGGTGTTTTCCGTGTCAGACTTCAACGAATTCGAGCAGACCAGCTCAGCGAAATTGCCAGTCTGATGCGCCGCAGTCGAGCGCACCGGCCGCATTTCGAAAAGATCAACTGCCACGCCACGGCGCGCACACTGCCAGGCCGCTTCCGACCCAGCCAGCCCTGCGCCGATTATTTTGATTCGGTTCACAGCGTGATCTCTGCCAACAAAGTATTGTGGTTAGTCATGCCGGTTCACTTAGTTGCTCCACAACATTTCGAACTGCTTGCGCTTAATGTCATCCCGAGCGACGCGAGGGATCTAGGTTATTGCCGTAGCCAGAAAAACCCAGATTCCTCGTCGCATTCGCTCCTCGGAATGACAGCAGGAGCATTGAGCAACCAACCCCCATCGATTGCGACCCTGGTTCCGCGGAAAAAGATCGAGCCATCGGCATTGGCAGTAAGCCGCTACTGCTTAATGCTGGCCAGCAACTTACTCTCATCCGCCGTAGCAGGCTCGAATCTTCCTCCCAAGTATTTCGCCAGGAATTCTTCCGAGGCGGCGTTGAAGGCCATGTTGTTGGCCGGCCGCGCAAAGCCGTGCCCTTCGTCGGGGAAGACGTAATACTGGACCGGCTTATCATTCTTGCGCATGGCCGCCACGATCTGATCACTCTCCGCTTTGTTTACGCGCGGATCGTTGGCTCCTTGGCCAATCAAGCAGCGGCACTTTGATCTGGTCCGCCTTGAACAGTGGCGACTGTTCTTTGAGTATCGCTTCCGAGTCGCCCATGCGTTTGTGGAACGTAGCCAATATCGTCGACCAGTAAGGTGGAATGGTTTTGAGCAGCGTATTCAGATTCGATGGGCCAACAATGTCGACTCCGCAAGCAAACGCGTCCGGAGAAAAAGTCACACCAGCAAGAGTCGCGTATCCTCCATAGCTGCCTCCCATGATGCAGACTTTTGCCGGATCGACGATGCCTTGCTTAGCGACCCAGTCTTTACCATCCAGCAAATCGGTGTGCATGGTGCCGGCCCACTGGCGATCGCCAGCATTCATATACTGCTTGCCGTACCCGGCCGATCCGCGAAAATTAATCTGCAACACCGCGTACCCGCGGTTCGAGAGCCACTGCGCATAACGATTGAAGCCCCATTCATCGCGTCCCCACGGACCGCCATGCACAAACTCAACCATGGGCAGGTTCTTCGGTTCCATCCCCGCCGGCGTGGTCAGATAACCGTACAATTTCATACCATCGCGGGCGGTGAACTCAATGGGTTTCATCGCCGAAAGTGTGTACTTCTCTAATTGTGGACGGTTGCTGAACAGCAGCGTCGCCTGTCGGCTCGAACGGTTATACAGATACCAATACTCGGGAGCGTCGTCGCTGACGAAACCGACAATCCATTGGTTGTCATCGAGGCTCTGTGAAACCGAAGCGATATCGCCTTTGCGAACCTTTTGCAGAGCCTCGAAATCGGATTTTACTTTGGGATCGGTGAACACATATTCCGTACGCTGCTTCGCGTAGCTGACAGCTTCCAGAGCATTGCTCTTGGGATTGTTGATGGTGTTGCTCACGTCGAACTGCGGATCTTCGGTAACAACTTTGCGTTTGCCGCTGGCGATATCGATTTCCAGCAGGCGGGCAGCGTTTACGTCGAGACTGGTCGTGACCCAGAGAGCTTTGTCGTCCGGCGAAAATCCGTTGACTCCGCCGAAAGTCTCATCCGGCCCCCACTTGATCAGTTCACGCCAGGGCGACTTGGCGTCATCGCGCACCCGAATGATCGATCCACCATCGTCGGTCTGAACCTGCGCCGCGCGAATTCGCAGCGCATTGTCGGCCTGCCAACTTTGAACGTCTCCCGGGTTCTCGGTGTCGAGTTCAACTTTCCCGGTTTTCAAATCAATTCGATGTACGTCGAAAACCTTTGGATCGCGCTGGTTCATCTGCACCAGAATCGTGTCGGGAAAATTCCATCGATAGGCGACGATGTCCACCCGTACTTTCTCGAATGGAGTTAAATCTTTCGTCTGTTTGGAAGCAATATCGGTCTGGTAGAGCCGCCAGTTCTCGTCCCCGCCAAGCGTCTTGTGTATAGAGAATGTGCTTATTGTCGTACTGCCAAAGAAAATTGCGGATGCCCCGGTGTTTGTCGGCGGTGACGGCGCGATCGTCAGTTTTTCCCAGCGTGCGAATCCACACGTTGAGCACACCATCGACGGGAGCGAGATACCCGATCTGTGTGCCATCCGGCGAAATCTGGGGATCGGCGCGCTCCGGGTTTCCGAACAGTACCTCGCGAGGAATCAGCGGGGTGGTGAACTTTTCCTGCGCGGGAAGGGAACTGGCAAACCATCCGCAAAACACCAGTAAGACGGCAGTTCGTTTCAGCAGATGCATAATGCCTCCAATATTTCGTAAGCCATAATAGGCGAAAATTGCGGGATGGGTCCACGCGGTGGCCCGTTCCGGCGAACAATCTACAAGTGCCATGCACGTCGGTCACTTTGATCCTGAGGCCGCAATCGCTATGATCAGGAATGGCTTTAGACTGCTTGGTCGTGACCTGCGATCCCATCCTGTTGGGCCAGATCAAGGCAAACTTCAGCGCGCGCGGAGCTTCGCTCGATCTCCGGCAGGATGCTGCCAGCGCGGTCGAACTCGCATCCCGCCGCCACTGGGACGGACTGATCATCGACTGCGATGATGTTGCCGGAGGCACGGAAGCGCTGGTCAACATGCGCAGCAGCCGCTCCAATCAACAAACTCTGATTATCGCGGTTCTAAATGGTTCGACCAGCGCGAATCGGGCTCTCGATTTAGGCGCAAACTTCATACTCTCCAAGCCGATTGAAGAAAGCCGATTGCATGGAGTTCTCGATATCGCCATTCCGAAAATGGAGCGCGAGCACCGCCGGTATTTCCGCTATGACATAGATTTGCCGGTCCGGTTCCAGAATCACCTTGGCCAAACCTTCAACACCAGGATGAAGAACGTGAGCGAAGGCGGAATGGCCGTCAAGTTGGTTGATCCGGTGCATATCCAAGGAGTCGTTCCGGTGGAATTTGACATTCCCAGCATCGAGCCACAGCCCTTTCGTGCGAAAGCAGATGTTGTTTGGTGTGACTCGTTTGCCATGGGCTTACGCTTCCTGCACGTCGAAAAAAGCTGTGAAGTAGCGCTTCAGTCATGGCTAAGTTCGTTAGAGTCGCAATCGAGGTTTCGTGACGGCAACTGAACGCGGCGGGCAATAACCGCGATTCCGGCTTGGAACCCACGTAGCCAGTCCGTATCTGCTAGGTCGACTCGGCTGGCGCTCCTGCCTCGAATGATACCCTTGCATCGGGTCTTGACTAATGTGGAAGTCAAAACGAGTTTTTCTCTCTGCTGAATGGCGGGACCTGGTGATGCTGAATTACGAAGTTGAACCCGGTCTTTTGAGTCGGTACGTTCCGCCTGGTACAGCGCTGGATTCGTTCCAGGGGCGAACGTATCTTAGCCTTGTCGGGTTTCGGTTTTGCCGCACAAAGCTGCTTGGCTATCTCCCAGTTCCATTTCACACTAATTTTGATGAGGTAAATCTACGCTTCTACGTCCGTCGCACGGAAGCGAACGAAGCTCGGAGAGGAGTTGTGTTCATTGCCGAGGTAGTGCCCAGGCGCGCCATTGCGATGACCGCTCGCCTGGCCTATGGCGAGAACTATACCCAGCTTCCGATGAGGCACCGCATCGAAAGACAGGAACTGAGTAACACAGTCGAGTATCAATGGAAGGTCGGCAACAAGTGGTGCACGCTGTCCGCTCACACCGCGGGTCTTGCCGCGCAACCCAGGGAGGGAAGTTTAGAGCAGTTCATCACGGAGCACTTCTGGGGTTATTCAACACAACGATTCGGCGGTTGTATCGAGTACCACGTGTCGCATGACCCTTGGCAAGTGTGGGCATCCTCTGAAGCCGGATTCGAAGGGGAAATCAGTGCTCTTTACGGCGACGAGTTCGCATCGGTTCTTCAGCGACGCCCGGACTGCGCATTTGTGGCAGATGGCTCGCCCGTGATTGTGTTCAGAGGCAATCCAGTACAATGACAATGTCAAACCATGAATCCAGCGTCCCACGTGAGGGCTGGATACTCTACGACGGCGAATGCGGGTTCTGCTTTCGTTGGGTTCATATCTGGAAGAAAACAATTGAATGCCGGGGCTTTGCGCTTAAAGAACTGCAAACCGCTTATGCTGACGGTAGCTTGCAAATCCCGCACGAAGGTCTGCTGGACGACATACAAGTACTAACACGCGCAGGAAAATTAAAATCGGGCGCCGATGCATATCTCTACGTAACCCGCCGAATCTGGTGGGCATGGCCATTTTACGGAATCTTCCGATTGCCTGGCTTTAATTGGATACTCTGGCGCGGATACCGTTGGTTTAACCGAAATCGATACCGAATCTCTCGCCACTGTCCGATACCGCAAAAAGCCAATCTAGCAGATGATAGTTGAAACGTCTCCCGGGCCTTAGTACTTATAAAATCCCCGCCCACTCTTTCTTCCCAGCCAGCCCGCATCCACCATCTTGATCAGCAGCGGACACGGCCGATACTTGGGGTCGCCCAAGCCATCCTGCATCACGCGCATGATATCGAGGCAGACATCGAGGCCGATGAAATCCGCCAGGGTCAGCGGCCCCATAGGGTGGGCCATCCCCAGCTTGAAAACTTCGTCGACCGCTTCTGGGGTTGCTACGCCTTCCATCACTGCGTACATGGCTTCGTTCAGCAACGGCATCAGCACGCGGTTGGAGACAAAGCCCGGAGCATCGTTCACTTCGACCGGCGTCTTTTCCAGTTTCACAGCCAGGTCGCGCACAGTTTGGAAAGTCTCATCGGACGTAGCCAGCCCGCGAATGACTTCCACCAGTTTCATGACCGGCACAGGATTGAAGAAATGCATTCCGATAATCTTGTCGGGCCGTTTCGTCAAGGCTCCCAGCTTGGTGATCGAGATGGACGAGGTGTTCGAGGCGAGAATAATTTCAGGCCGGCAAACGCCGGTCAAGATCGCGAAACAGTTCTGACTTGATATCGAACTTCTCAGTAGCGGCTTCCACCACGAAATCGCAGTCAGCCAGCTTTGCGCGGTCGACGGTGGGTTCAATACGCTTGATCGCGGCGGCTTTTTCTTCGGCAGAGATTTTGTTCTTTGCCACTTCGCGGTCGAGGTTCTTGTCAATCGTCGCCATGCCTCGATCGACGAATCGCTGTTCCACATCGCACAACACGACGCTGTATCCGGCGCGAGCGAAGACATGCGCTATGCCGTTGCCCATCGTCCCCGCGCCGACCACTCCTACCCGCTGAATGTTCATGATGACTTCTCCTTAAAGTACAGCGCCAGCAGTAAGAAAACCCCAGAGTCTAACACTTCGCAGATCCAGTCAGTCGCGGACCGACATATCATGAACGATTCAAGGACTCGCCGCAGGTATAATCGCCATGATCTATGGCGCTGATGCCTGGCACAAGATTCGGGCCGTACGAAATCCAGTCGCTCCTCGGAGCAGGCGGCATGGGCGAAGTGTATCGCGCCCTCGACACTCGGCTGCAGCGCACAGTAGCGATCAAAGTCCTGCCCGCTCATCTGTCGTCGAACCCAGAATTGCATGCTCGCTTCGCGCAAGAAGCGAAATCCATCTCCGGACTGCAACATCCCAACATCTGTGTGGTTCATGACATCGGTTCGCAGGATGGCATTGACTTCATGGTCATGGAGTATGTCGCCGGGCAGACGCTGGACAAATTGATTCCTCCAGGCGGCATGGCAACCGATCAAGCGGTCAAGTACGCCCTACAAATCGCCGACGCTCTGGCACGCGCCCACACCGCGGGAATCGTGCACCGCGACCTCAAGCCGGCGAACATCATGGTGGACGAAAGCGGACTGGTCAAAGTGCTGGACTTCGGGCTGGCTAAACTTGCCGCATCAGCGGCCGGCGGCGAAGATGCGACCATGGCAACGACCCCCGGGATGATCGTGGGCACAATGGCGTACATGTCGCCCGAGCAGGCCGAGGGAAAGCCCATCGACGCGCGCAGCGATGTCTTTTCGTTCGGTTCGGTGCTCTACGAAATGTTGACTGCGCGAAGGGCTTTCCAGGGCCAATCCAGCGCCACACTACTTTCCGCCATCATGCGGGACGATCCGAAGCCATTGAGCGAAGTCAAGCGAGATGTCCCGCCGGAAGTACGCCGCATCGTTACCCGCTGTTTGAAAAAAGATCCTGCTGCGCGGTTTGCTTCGGGAGGCGACCTTGCACACGAATTGAAGAGCTGTCGCGATCTGCTCTTCCCAGAGTCGGGCGCGGTGCTGAGCCCGGCGCGAATAGTCAGAGAGGCAAAAAGACCGCGCGTGCTGGTTCCGCTCTTGCTGGCGGTCATTCTTCTGGGCCTCGGGGCAGCCTGGCTGATAAAGCGCTCGCGTGATGCCAACTGGGCGCGCGAAGTGGCTTTACCGCAGATCCAACAACTTTCAGATCAGGGAAAATTCGGCGACGCGTACGCGCTAGCTGTGAAAGCCGAGAAATCAATCGCAGGCGATCCGGTGCTAGACAAGCTGTGGCCGTCAATTACCTATCAATTTTCGCTCGAAACAACGCCGCCCGGCGCAAACGTCTATCGCCGAGCATACGGCAAAACCGATGCTCCATGGGAAGCCGTCGGCGCTACTCCCTTCAAGAATGTCCGTCAGCCCCGCGGAATGTTCGTCTGGAAGTTCGAGAAGCCAGGGTTCGCTACGGTTTTGCGGACCACCTCTGCGTTGTTTGGCTGGTACGCAGTTCCGATCGGCCAGCCGGTCGCCGCCAGCGTCACTCTCGATGAGTCCGGGAAAATTCCTCCCGGCATGGTGCGGGTTTCGCCGGCAAAATATTCCAAAACGCTCTACATCCCCGGTTATGAAGGCATGCCCGAGCTGGCGCTCAAAGATTATTGGATCGACCAATACGAAGTAACCAACCGCCAGTTCAAAGCCTTCGTTGATCAAGGCGGATATCAAAAGCGCAAATATTGGAAAATCGACTTCCAGCGAGACGGAAAAAGTCTTTCCTGGGATCAGGCTATGTCGCTGTTCCGCGACGGGGCTGGCCAGCCCGGGCCAAAAGATTGGCTACAAGGCGAATATCCGAAAGGGCAGGACGACTTTCCGGTTACCGGGATCAGTTGGTATGAAGCAGCTGCTTACGCTGAGTTTGCCGGTAAGAGTTTGCCTACGATCTATCACTGGAATCGGGCCGCAGGGCCTTCGTCAGCGGCATATATCGTGCCCGCAAGCAACTTCGGCAGCAGCGGTGTCGTGCCCGTCGGCAGCAAGCCGGGCATGAGCCCCTGGGGTAACTTCGACATGGCGGGCAATGTCAAAGAATGGATCTGGAACGAAGCCGATTCTGGTAAACGCTACGTGCTCGGCGGAGCCTGGGACGAGCCCAATTACATGTTCGTCGATCCGGATGCGCAGTCGCCGTTTCTGCGTGCGGCGAATATTGGTTTTCGTTGCGTGAAGTATATCGAGCCAGACGCGAATCTTACGATTGCGACCGCTCCCATGGCCACGCCCAGGCGCGATTTGACCAAGGAAAAGCCCGCGTCCGATGAATTGTTCCGCGCCTATCGCAGCGTTTATTCCTACGACAAAATCCCGCTGAACGCCACCGTCGAGCCTTTTGGCAAGGACGAAGAGGATTGGAAGACCGAGAGGATCACGTACACGGCTGCCTACGGACACGAGCAGGCAGTTGCCTACCTTTTTCTTCCCAAGAAGAGCAAGCCGCCCTTCCAGACGGTCGTGTTCTTTCCTGGATCGAATGCGCTCCTGTTGCGAACCTTCGTTTTGTACCCGACTGCGGCATTAGATGCCATCCTCAGGAGCGGCCGCGCTGTGTTGTATCCCGTGTACAAAGGCACGTACGAACGCGGCGATGGCATGGAGTCAGACGTAGCCAACGAGACCAGCACATGGCGGGACCACGTCATCATGTGGGTAAAAGACGCTTCACGAGCCATCGACTACGCTGAGACCCGTCCTGAACTGGATCACAGCAAGATCGCCTACTACGGTTACAGTTGGGGTGCGGAAATGGGTGGCATCGTGCCTGCCGTGGAACCGCGAATCAAAGTTTGCATCCTCGCGCTGGGCGGGCTTGACTTTCACCGGTCGCTGCCTGAAGTCGACACCATCAACTTCGTTTCAAGAGTGAAGCAGCCGGTGCTGATGCTGAATGGTCACTACGACTTCTTTTTTCCTGTGGAATCGACGCAGGAGCCTTTCTACCGGCTGTTGGGATCAAAGAAAGATCAGAAGAAACACCTGCTCTACGAAACCGGCCATAACATCCCGCGCAATGAACTGATCAAGGAAAATCTGAACTGGATGGATCAGTATCTGGGGCCGGTGAACTAAGCGGACGAGACGCCCGTCCTCCATCAACTATTCGCGGTTGAGGCTTTCTTCTATTGAGACCTTGCCGTTCTTCTCCACGTTGATAACGCGATGAATGCTCTTGAATCCTGACAGCGTGATGTCGACTATGTACGTTCCGGGATCTAAATAGAGTTCGACAGGCGAGAACTTATCCAGAATGCGGTTATTGATGGCGACTTGCGCGCCTTTAGGTTGCGTCTTGACGCTGACCGTACCCATTCCGGCGGTGTTGCTGCCACCAAACATCTTCTTGAACTTGCCGCCAATCTTGATGTCGTCGGTGTTGCCGAGCGCACGCAAAGTCGGCGATAACCGAAAAGTTTGTCCGACTTGGAGATTGGTCGTAGCGCTTTCGTCGAGATAACCTTGCTTTTTGAACACGAAGCTGTGATTGCCTGGTTTGTCGACGGAAATTTGCGCGGGAGTGACTCGGCCGGTGTCTCTGCCATCAATCCAAATTGCCGCTCCAGCAGGATCGCTGGTCACTGAAACCGCGGCCGTCATCTGCGCCAGTTGCAGGCTGATGATTGACTTGCTGCCTGACGCGACATCGATGTTTCGGGTTTCGGCCTGATAACCCGCCTTGCTGACAATCAGTGTGTGTTGGCCGGGATTCAGTCCGTTGAGGTTTAACGGTGTAATCCACGACGAATCGCTTTTCCCATCAATCTGAACCTGCGCTCCCGAAGGCGTTGAACTGACACTCAACTGTCCGGCCACGATGGCAGGCGCGGCAGGCCGCGCTTTTGTTTTTTTCTTCGGATTGTATTTCGGCTGCACCGAGACAGCTCGCGGTGCCGCCACTTCCGGCTCCGGGGCTACGTGCGTTGGAGTTGTGACAGTCGCTGGCGCTTGTGCAGGCTGAGCAGCGGCGGTAGCGGCCGGCGCCGGCGTGACATCCTCGTCCGCATTCTCCGAATGAATGCGCCAGGCAATGACAGCCACGATCAGCAAAATTATTCCGACTGCGGCTGCCACGGAAACCATGAAAAGCTGCGGCGGCGTTTTCTTAATTTCCGCGACTGCTTTTTTCGCTACTTCACGCGGCTGTACTTTTGGCTTCTCCGGCGCAGCGTTCTTGAACACCGCCGCGTGCACCGCATCGACAGGTGCAGTCTCATTCGCGGGCGGCGGAGGCGGCGGCGGAATGTAAACCGTCTTGAGCGGGGGCAATTCATCGATCTCGGAGAAACTTCGAGTCGCAGCCGCTCCAGCTTGAGAGCCTCCCGACATCATCGGGTCGACGTGGACCTTCGGAGCCTCTGTTTCAGGCTCAATGATCGTCGCCGAAGACATGCTTGGCGAGGGATGGGCAGATGCTTCCACAGAAAAGGCTTCCGAAGCTTTGGAAGAATTGATAACCGGCGCAGCCTTGTCGATATTGGGGACGTTAAGTCCGCTCGCTGATTTCGAGCTTGACTTGCTGGCCCCAGCAGCCGCGGCGGCAGCTTTTAGCGGTGCGGGCTGCGCCTGGGGCATAACCGGTGACGATACTCTGGCTACTGGTACTGCCGGTTTAGCTGGCGGCTTGGCTTGCGTCGTCGGCGTCGGAGTTGATTTTACCGGCGGAGAACTGACCGCCGGAGCTGCTGTCTTTTGAGCAGGGGCTTTCTGCGCCGCCTGACCCGGTTTTGTCGCCGCCGCAGCTTTGGTCGCGCTTTCTTTGCACTTCTCCAGATCGTTTACTAATTCCTGTCCGGACTGGTATCGCTGTGCGGGAGCCTTGGCCAGCGCTTTCATGATGACCTGGCTGAGCGCGGGATGGAGTTTGGGGTTGATCTGATCCGGTGCCACCGGGGTGGTGTCCGAGATTGACTGCCGCACCTGGTCCGCGTCTTCTCCATCAAAAGCTTTGCGCTCGGTGACCATTTCGTAAAAGATTGCGCCCAGACTGAAAATGTTCGAGGGCGCGGTTACTGCTTCTCCCTGCAACTGCTCGGGCGACATGTAATGCAGAACTCCCGGTGGTTTCCCCGAGGCCTGCGCTGCGAAAGCGCTCATGGTGGAAATGCCGAACCCCAGAATTTTTACCGTGCCATCCCACGACACCATAATTTTGGCCGGCTCCAGCGTGTAGTGCGCCAGATTATTCGCGTGCGCATGATCGAGGCCTTGGCAGGTTTGCCGAGCGATGTCCTGCAGATCCCAGATGGAAAATCCTTCTTTGCGCGCCAGCATTGTGGCTACGCTGTTGCCCTGCACATATTCCGACGAAGCACAAAAGAATCCGTCTACTTCTTCACTGCCGTACAGCACTCCAATGTTTTGGCTATTCAGAACCTTGCTGGCGGCTGATTCTTCCAGTAGGTTTTTCACCAGAGTGGAAGCCGATTCGCCCAGTGGCGCAAGTTTGATAACCTTCAGCGCCACGGTTTGAGAGCTAGTGGGATCGTTTGCTTTGTAAACGGAAGTTGAATCTGAATGCGAGATTTCGCTGAGTATTTCGAAGCGCCCGATATTGTTCGCCATTATCTTCGTAGCCTCATGAAGACAAATCGCAGTTGCCCCTCGGTGGGGAAGACCTCGGGCACATCTTTGAAGATCAGAACCTGATCAGGATAGTCGGGGATAGGGCTAAAGTGGAGTTACGAAAGTGCTCGTAAACTAGATTTCGGGGTCGATCGGAGAAACTTTAGTACTGTGGCTGACCCTATTCTTCAGGGTCTCCGCTCAAGCTTCGCTTGGGCGGGCTTTGCGCGAAGGTGAGCGGTCGGTACAAATATAAACGCATGCCAGCTCGCGGATCCCAGGAAACTTTTTCAACGACCAACCCGTAACCTTTGAAAGTGACGAGCGTTATTACCATTGAAAAGAGACCAACCGCTGATGACATTTGTCATTCCGTGCCGGTGACGTTCTCCACTGGTATCTGAAATACCAGTCGGCGATCCTAAGATCGGCGATGCAAAGGTTGTCCGGGTCCGCATCTATCGGCTATGCTGGACAGTATCTTGTGGGGCCCCCGTTAGGCAGAAAGATTTTTTTCCCGGAGTTCGATCATGACTCTGACCCGTTTTGTCAGCAAGAACGCGTTCCGCAACAAGCGCCGCAGCATCCTGACCATCCTGAGCATTGGCGGCTCGCTGCTGCTGCTCACGTTCCTGATCACCATCTGGCGAAGCTTTTATGACAGCAAGCCCAGCGAAGAGTCGGCGCAGCGCCTGATCGTGCGCCACAAGGTGTCGCTGGTCTTCAATTTGCCCAGCTATTACCGGCAGAAGATTCAAGCCATCCCCGACGTGAAGGAAGTGGTGAATCAGCAATGGTTCGGCGGGCAGTACATGGACGACAAGCCGGAACACTATTTCGCCCAGTTCGGCACCGATCCGCAGGAAATTTTGAAGGTGTACCCGGAATTCAAGATCCCCGCCGACCAACTCGCAGCCTGGCAGCATGATCGGGCCGGCGCCATTGTGGACGTGGGCCTGGCCAACAAGTTTCACTGGAAAATCGGCGACCGGCTGAACATTACCGGAAAGATTTTCCCCGTCAACCTGGAGTTGACGATCCGCGGAATCTTCACGCCGCCGGATCCAACGCAGTCGATTTACTTCAACAAAGACTATATTGACGAAGGCTTTCCCAAACTCAAAGGCAGCGAAGGATTCTTCGCGGTTCTGGCCGATTCGCCCGACTCCGTTCCCAGGGTGGCGCAAGCCATTGACGAGGAGTTCCGCAACGCCGACCGTCCCACCAAGACCGAGAGCGAACACGCTTTCCAGTTGGGCTTCATCGGAATGCTGGGCAATATCAAGGCTTTCATCATGAGCATTTGCCTGGCGGTGGTCTTTACCATTCTGCTGGTGTCGGCCAACACCATGGCGATGTCGATTCGCGAGCGGACGCGGGAAGTTGCGGTGTTGAAGACGCTGGGCTTCACTCGCAACAGCATTCTGGGATTGTTCGTCGGCGAGGCGGTTTCGCTGGCGCTGGTGGGCGGGCTGATCGGTTCGCTGCTTTGCTTTTTTGTCGTGACGGCGATGGCGAGCCAGGGCGGAATGTTCACCGGCATGAAGGTCACTCCGATCACGATAGGGGTGGCGCTGCTGATTGCGGCGGTGGTGGGATTCGCCAGTTCTTTTATACCTTCCTATCACGCTGCGAAGGTCAATATTGTGGATGGTCTGCGTCACATCGGATGAACTCCTTTGTGTACCTTCGTGTCCTTTGTGGTTTAAGCATTTGAACTTCATCAACCACAAAGGACACGAAGGTACACAAAGGAAAATGGACGTTGCAGAACGAGAATAGAAATGGCAATCCCTCTCAGCTATAACGTGCGCAATCTGCGGCTGCGCAAGAGCCTCACCGTCATGACGGCGCTCGGAATCGCGCTCACCGTGGCCACTGCGGTTTTCATCATGGCGCTGCTGGCGGGCTTGGGACGCGCCTTTGCCACTACTGGCGATCCGCTGAACGTGCTGATGCTGCGCAAAGGTTCGGACTCGGAACTGGCTGCGGGCGGAGTGTCGCGCGATGCCATGCAAGTTTTGAAAGACCTGCCCGGCGTCGCCAAGAATAGCAAAGGCGAGCCGCTGGTTTCGGGTGAAGACATTCTGGTCGTGGTGATGCCGCGCAAGGGCGGGACGGGAGAAACCAACGTCACCACTCGCTTCCTGACTCCGCTGGGAATCGAGATGCGGCCGAAGATTCACTTGCTCTCCGGACGCTGGTTCACTCCGGGGCAGCGGGAAGTAGTGGTCAGCAGTTCGATCAACAAGCGATTCGAGCACGCGAACATTGGCGATACCGTGCACATCGGCAAGGGCGACTGGCCGATCGTCGGCATCTTTGACGCCAGCGGCACGGCGCACGATTCCGAAATCTGGGGCGATATCAATCAACTGGTGACGGATTTCGAGCGCACGGTGTACTCCTCGGTGCTGGTGCGTGCGACTGATCCCGTCGCGGCGCTGGCGTTGAAAAATCGCGCCAACGACGATCAGCGTCTGGAACTCAATGGCCTGCTCGAACCCGATTACTATGCCTCGCAAACCAAGTCAGGAGCGCCGATCAAGATCGTGGGCTGGATCGTGGCCTTCATCATGGCAGTCGGCTCCTGCTTCGCCGCCGCCAACACCATGTACGCCGCGGTGGCCTATCGCGGGCGCGAGATTGCCACGCTGCGGGTGATTGGATTTTCACGTCCCAGCATTCTGACTTCGTTCATGCTGGAGTCGCTGTTGTTGTCGCTCTTGGGCGCGACTCTTGGCATCCTGCTGATGTTGCCGTTCAATGGCATGACTACGGGAACGCAAAATCAGGTGACGTTCAGCGAGGTTGTATTCAGTCTGCAAATGACGCCGGTTGTGGTCTTCAGTGCGATTATTTTCGCTCTCATCATGGGAGTGGTAGGCGGATTCGCGCCGGCGTGGCACGCGTCGCGCCGAGACATACTGAGCGCTCTGCGGGATTAGCAGCGAGAGGGAACTGAGACAAGTTAAGCTGCGTACATTTAAGCAACATGGCCATTGACGCAAAACACGAAGACTTGCAAAGCCTGCGAATCGATCGCAGCGCTCGCGCTGGCGGAGATGGTGAGCCTCCCGTCTGGGCGCGCCGCTACATCCTCGTCGGAATCGGTGTGCTCGTCCTGCTGGGCGTGGTGGCAACTGCTTATCGCTTGTTATCCCACGACGCTCCCGAGGTGGAAGTGGTTCGCGCCTCGGCGCAGAGCAGCGACGTCGGTGGCGTGGTGCTTTCCGCCAGCGGCTACATCGTGGCTCATCACAAGATCAATCTGAATTCGAAAGTGACAGGCCGCGTGAAGTGGATCGGCGTGGAAAAGGGCGACAAGGTGAAAGAAGGCCAGATACTGGTGCGCCTCGAGGATGACGAATTCCGCGCGCAGTACGAACAGGCAAAAGGCGCCGCCGAAAATGCCCGTGCTTATCTCGAGGAACTGCAAAACGGATCGCGTCCCGAGGAAATTCAGCAGGCGCAGCACAATCTCGATGAGGCCCGAGCTACGCTGGTGAACGATAAGCTTACGCTGGATCGCACTCGCGACCTGGCGAACCAGGGCGTGGTCTCGAAGCAGGCGTCTGATGACGCGACCGCAAAGTTTGAGTCTGACCAGCAGCGGGTGAATTCGCTGGAGAAGGTTTTTCAGCTCAGCAAGCTGGGTCCGCGGAAAGAGGAGATTGCGCGTGCACGGGGCGCTCTCGAACAGGCCCAGGGGCAGGCGGACTACGCCAAGTCGTTGCTCGACGCTACTGTGATCCGCGCGCCGGTCACCGGAACCATTCTCGAGCGTGCCGCCGAAAAAGGTGAACTCGTGACCTCAGGATTTGCCAGCACCGCCGAGGGCGGCCCGCAAGGTCTGGTCGTTTCCCTGGCCGATCTGAACGATCTGCAAGTGGAACTCGATATCGCGCAGGACGATTTCGCCAGGCTCGGTCCCAAGCAAAAGGGCGTGGTCACCGTGGACGCCTATCCTGACCTCAAGTGGGACGGAATCATCGCGGAAATCTCGCCGCAAGCCAACCGGGCCAAGGCGACGGTGCAGGTGAAAGTGCAGATTCTCAATCCCGATGCTCATCTGCGGCCGGACATGAATGCCACGGTAAAATTCTTGGCGGACGAAAACAAACAAACGAGCACTCAGCCGCAGGGAGTTTTCGTGCCCACGCCGGCGATTCATGATCGCGATGGCAAGAAGTTCGTCTTCCTGGCATTCGATGGCAAGGCAATGTCGCGGGAAGTGAAAATTCTGTCGCAACGCAGCGGCGGCGTGATGGTGCAAGGCCTCAACGGCGGCGAAGACGTCATCACTTCGGCGCCCCAAGATTTGAAAGACGGCGACAAAATCAAGATCAAAGGACAGTCATGAGCGCAGCTACCGTTCCCCATACCGCAGTTCAAACCAAGGTGGTGCAGGCCCGCAACGTCAGCAAGATCTTCAAGCGCGACGCGTTCGAGGTCAAAGCGCTGGACGATGTTTCCATCGAGATCGGCAGGCGGTGAGTTTCTGGCTCTGATGGGCCCGTCCGGCTCGGGCAAAACCACGTTGCTGAATATGATTGCGGCCATCGACCGTCCTACGTCGGGAGAACTGCTGGTGCTGGGCGAAAACATCTTCCGCTTCAGCGATTCTCAGTCCGCCCACTGGCGCAACGTGCATATCGGATACGTTTTCCAGACCTTCAACCTGATTCCCGTGCTCACGGCGTTTGAGAATGTCGAACTGCCGCTGCTGCTGACCAAGCTTAACGCCCAGCAGCGGCGCGATCACGTGATGACTGCGCTGAAGTTGGTTGGGCTGGAGGAACGCGTGAACCATCTTCCTAAACAGCTCTCCGGCGGACAGGAACAAAGAGTAGCGATTGCGCGGGCAATTGTGAGCGACCCTACTTTGCTGCTGGCCGATGAACCTACCGGCGATCTGGACAGCCATTCCGCGACCGAAGTACTGGAAATCCTGAAGCGCCTGAATGAGGACTTTCACAAAACCGTTGTAATGGTGACTCACGACCCGCACGCGGCCTCGTATGCGCACATTACTCGGCACTTAGAAAAAGGAATGCTCCTGCCTGCATAGAGGCAGGGTGCGATCGATGGACGGGTCTATATCCGGCGAAGCGCAGCGTCTGCAGGTTCTGTCGAAGCCGGATCAGATACCCACTGCCAGGCCCGTCGTCCGTTTTCGCGTACGACACTCAATGCTTCACCATACTCCACCAGTCGGTTCAGCACCGTAGTCACTGAAGCCAGCGGATCTTTGTGGCGAAGCAGAACGGCTGGCAGGCGCTGCTGAATCTGTTCGCAGACCTCGCGCACTGCCAGCGGGCGTCCGGCTTCCATCAAAACCATGCGGCAGGCTTTGGTAAAACCGGGTTGGCGTCCTCCAGTTTTGCGGTCGACCAATTCCAATAAGTCTTCGCCCAGGATGTCGTCGCCAAATAAATTGGCCAAGCCTGAAATGGTCTGCTTCAAGGTGCCAATGCGTTTCATGATCTCAGAGCGCTGGTGCATAAGATGCCGCAGTTCTTCATGGGCGGTTTTGACCACTTCCTGGACATGGGGGTCGCCGTTGCGCGTAAAGGTCCCCACGCCTGCTCCGTTGCTGCCATTTACTTCATACCGCATTACCTCACCCTCCCAACGTAGTGGCTAAGCTTTGCCAGCCGCTAGCAAGTAGTTACGCAAATGTCTGTTTCCCTGTTCCATATGAATCAAAACTCGCGGCCAGGGTTGCACCCTACATTCGCCGCAGGAATCCAGTTCGCTTACCTTTCACCAGACTGGTCGAATATTTGGACGATTAGACTCACGAAAGGTGAGGCATTTACAAGAAATGTTACAAATGGAAGGGAAGCGGTGTGTGTCTCCAGGATAGGAAACAAGCCTGGCTGGTGTCCTTTAACTAAACGCTTTTTACGCATTCTTTCTTGACAAAAGCCGCATACCTGTTAGAGTGCGGGCAATCGCTTCATATACGAACACTAAAGAGGGAACGTATGAAGAATGTTTACGAGGTTCTGCGGCAGAAGGAACTCGAACTGGCTCGGTTGGAGAAAGAAGTCGAGGCTCTTCGCGTAGCCGCTCCTTTATTGTCGGATGACAAGGACTCCGGCGTGGAAGCCAGCAGCAATAAACCCACGTTAGCCGCTGCTCCTAATCCGCAGCAACCAATTCGTATTCCACAGGCAGCCGTCAATGCCAGTCCGCAAACGGCGCGAGCGGCAGGTTGGGAAGACACCGCGAAACGCTGGCCGTAACCGACTATGAATAAACGGTTATCCGACTGCCAACATAGTCCGCATTCTGGTGTCGGACAAATCTTCCCCCTATACACACGATTTATCTGCATCTATTCCTTTTGAAGCACACGGAAGTTCATCACGCGTTAACTTGCCCGAAGCGAATGCTATACTCCCCCTACACACCTCTGGCCGAGCGTTTTTTCCCATATGAAATGGGCCTTCACCCCAAGGCGGCGCTGGAGTGATGTCATAAACGTCGAGGATGCGCGATGAGTGCATCAGCTAGTCAGGTGCCGCAGACGACTGTAAACAGCCGTCGCTTTCCCCGTTTCCCGTTATCCATTCCAGCCGATGTCACAATCTTGCGCTCGGGAGCCCCCTTTTCGATTCCAGGACGCACGGTCACCTTAGGCGAGCGCGGCCTGGGGGTTGTGCTTGCAGGCGAGGTACATCCAGGAGACTCGGTAAATCTGGACTTTAACTTGCCCGACTTTGGCGGTCGATTGCAGTTGCGAGCCGTAGTGAGGTACCAGGCGCTCCTGAAATGCGGCTTTGAATTTCAAAGACTGACCACCCAGCAACAGAGATTGATCGAACACTGGACCCGAACCAAGTCGGTTACGAATCCGAATCCTGCTTTGCCGATTGCAGCTTCCTCAATCTGCGGCCGCCCCTGCAGGTAACGCCAGTGCGAAGGCTTCCTATCGACTCCATCGCCGCGTAAGGATGCGTCGCTTGGCTAATGTAATCCTCACAGGCTTCCTCGTATTCGCTGGATTATATTGGTGGCATTGGCACCGCACTTGGGATGAGTTGGAATCCCGAATACCGGCTACCAAGCCGCTGTTGCAACAACCGCCTTCTTATGTACCCGCAGCGGTGATGCAAGCACTCTTGATTCACAGAGTCGAACCTATTTACCCGGAAGGTGCCCGAAAGGCAAACATAAAAGGAGTGGTCGCGCTCGATGTCGCCATTGGAACGGATGGCAATGTGATCGACGTTCGTCCCCTTAGCGGACCTGATGAACTTACGTCTGCCGCCGTGGACGCAGTGAAATGGTGGCGCTTCAAACCCTATCTGATAAATGGCGAGCCGGTGGGCGTTAAGACCACCCTCGCGATAGACTTTCGAGGAAATTGAGGAGTTCTGATGGTGTTTACTTAGACATCGTCCGGTGTTTGCGAAAAGCGTGCAAAATCATGGCACCGCTGATAGCGAAACTTCCTACTGCTCCGAGCGCCATCAGTTCAGCTATTTGCCAATTCAACCCCAACAAATCCGAGAATAAAGCGGTCAAAGCGAACACTACTCCAACCATGTTCAGCCATACCGGCGCATGTATGGGATTGCCATGTTCCCGGTTGTAGTAGCGGAGTTGTAAAAGCACGGCGGCCAGCCCGATCGCAGCCACCACAACCACAGCCAGAGGACTGACGAAGGCGCTGCGCTTGGTATAAATCACAACTAAACCGAGTCCGCAGCAAAGCAAAGCGGAGGCAATTACGGTCCAGCGGCGAGAATTGGGTTGGCTTTCAGGCACGAGGAGTGCTTCCTCGCATTTATACAGGGCTTTGGCGACAGTTTCAAACTGAGTTGCCTTTACCCCGTTCTCCAGTTATTCGCCCACCTTCATTTTCCCTATGATCCGCTGCG
Source organism: uncultured Acidobacteriota bacterium (assembly GCA_963716405.1). Classification (GTDB taxonomy): domain Bacteria; phylum Acidobacteriota; class Terriglobia; order Terriglobales; family Acidobacteriaceae; genus JABDBE01. The sequence continues at coordinate 530,509 of CAVQTI010000006.1, forward strand.
GTCTCCAACCTTGAGCTTTAAGGTCAGAAAATTGGCTTTATTCGCCACCTCCTGCCACCCATTCCGCCTGCCGGACACCGCCATGGCTCATTGCGTAAAGCGTAAGTTCAACCCGGCTTGAAATCCCCAGCTTATCGAAAATGTGGAACAGGTATTTTTTCACCGTGTGTTCGCTCAGCCCAAGTTCGCGGGCCACTTCCCGATTGCTAAGTCCATCCGCGACCAGAGCCACGACTTGCTCCTCGCGGGGTGTGAGTATGGTGATTCCGTGGGCATTCACCATTCGCAACGAAGGCACTTGAGTGATGATCTCCAGCAGAAACTGTAGTTGCTGGCTATTGGCCCACACTTGACCCTGATGAACGCTCTGAATGCACTTGCAAAGCGAGCGGAACGGATAATCGGCAAAACAAAACAGACCTTTCACCCCGGAGCGAAAGGCATTCACCACCGAATCGCGATTCGATTCGCCCAGCACCAAAACCTTGGCAATGTTCGGATGAGCCAAATGCAAACGGCGAACATTGGCCATATCCTGCCCTGCGAGCTTGGGATGATCCGCATTCATGAGGATCACATCGACGGGGAATTCTGCGACCGCATGCAAAATGACGTCCATGTCCGTTCCGCATGAAATGACCTGAAACTCGGGACGCCGGCGGAGCGCGCCCACCAACAGCTGGCATTGCATCTGATTGGAGTCGGCGACCAGAACGCCGATCGTATGCGGACTGGTAGAGCTGGCGGGTTCCATGGCACACATCCAGGTTATAACGATCCGGTTAAGCATAAAGGACGCATGGCCGTGATTGCTGTGACAGAAGCACGCCCTAGGAAGACTTATTTGTGTGCAAAACTTCACGTTCAGCGCGTTGGGATCGTATGTTTCCCGATCCTGCACTCGGGCGGATAGATAGCAACCAGTTATCGGCGGAGCCGTTTGCGGGGAACCGCGATTCTAGCCCTATAGTTACGGATCCGTCCGCAAGTCCACTTTCGTACTGACCACTATAGTGGTAGCGAATCAACCGTACATGGCTGAGAGACGCTATCCTTCAAAGAAGCACCGGATGCGACTAAGGCTTACTTCGGAGCGCAGACCTGGACGTGTCATTGCAGATCGACTGGATACCTTTGTAGACCACACTTCCCATGTCTTGCCACTTGTTGCAGGCCACGATAAGTTGCAAGAGTCACAGCACTGAAAGAAGTGGCAGCTTTCCCTAGCGGGTCGAGGCCTGAAGGAAAATGAAGATCAACCACAGCGTGGTCTATTGTCTTCTAGCTCTCAACTGCTGTCACATGGAAGTAGGGTTGGCGGTGGCTCAAATGCGGCAGCCGAACTTGGATGCTCAACAGATCGGGCCAGCGGTAACCGCGAAATCCGGTGTTGCGGACGGCGCGTGGAGTCCAGCCCTGACGGGGGTACGCCGTCCGCTCTACCGGCTTTGCAAAAGCGACGTGGTGACGATTTCTTTCACGTTCTCGCCCGAATTCGACCAAACCGTGAGCGTGCAGCCGGACGGTTATGTTGTCTTGAAGGGCGTGAAGCAACTGGTTGCTCAAGGCGCAACCGTTCCCGAGCTGCAAGACGCTATTAGCCGCGCCTACGCCGGCTTCTTGCATGATCCCGAAGTCACAGTTGAGCTTAAGGACTTTGATAAACCATATTTCATCGTGGGCGGCGAGGTTAACCATCCTGCCAAATACGAATTGCGTTCTGACACCAGGGTCACGGAGGCGGTCGCCATCGCCGGAGGCCTAACCGCGCGGGCTAAACACTCCCAGATCGTGCTGTTTCGACGGGTTTCCGATGATCTGGTCGAGTCCCGCCTGTTGGATGTGAAAGCCATGCTGGAATCAAGAAATTTGGTTGAAGATATCCACCTCAGGCCCGGTGACTTTTTATTTGTACCGCAAAATCTGATTTCCAAGATCAAGCAATACTTACCTACTTCAAGCCTGAGCATGTACGCCAGTCCGACACAGTTCTAGGGGGGAACCGAACACAAAGAGCCTATTGCGTTCAATTACTGAACATCAGAAACAAAAATGATTATCTGGAATTTCATATGCCGGAGGAACTCAGACTCATCCCGAGATCGGCCCACGTGCCTGCGCCCACCTTGCGCGACCTGCTGGCGGTTGTGTTCCGGCAGCGCCGCCTGGCGCTGATATCGTTTGTTGCAATCTTTCTCGCCATCGTCCTCTATGGATTAATCGCGCCGCCTTATCAGTCAGAAATGAAAGTGTTGGTCCGGCGCGGCCGCGTCGATCCTGTGGTTACTTCCACCCCAAGCCAGGCTGAGTTTGAACGCGAAAGCGTTACCGAGGAGGAATTGAACTCGGAAGTAGAACTCTTGCACGACCAAGAAATCCTGCACACCGTGGTGCGCCGTTCTGGCCTGATATCTGAAGGGCAATCGTGGTTCTGGAGTCTTTTCGGAGATTCGGAAAATCGACAGTTGGCGCGGGCGGTGCGTCGGATCGATAAAAGACTGACTGTTCAAGCGGTAAAGAAAGCGACCTTGATTGAGGTCAGTTATAAATCATCCGACCCGGTGCAGGCGGCTAATGTTCTCCATTCTCTGGCTACCGCCTATCTCGAGCGCCATGAGCAGGTCCATCGTCCCTCGGGAGAATTCAAGTTCTTTGATCAGCAGGTAATTCAATCGCGTGGCGGTCTCGAAGAAGCGCAGCTGCAATTAATGAGATTCGGAGCCGATCAAGGCGTGACCTCGGCCGCTCTAGAACGCGATATGGCGCTTCAAACCCTGAGCCAGGCAGACACGGATGCGCGCCAAACTGAGGTGTCAATCGCAGCAACCGCAGAGCGTGCGCGGGCTCTGGAGAAGAAGCTGGCTTGGCTGCCGGAACGAGTCACTACGCAGATTCGGACCTCTGATAATCCCGAATTGATGGAAAAGATGAAAGCGAGACTTCTCGATCTGCAACTGAACCGGTCCGAACTGGCCATGAAGTACGAGCCTTCCTATCGTCCGGTGAAAGAGATAGACAAGGAAATTGCGGAAACTAAGGCATCCATTGTTGCCGAGGATCAGGCGCCCATTCGCGAACGCACGAGCGACCAGGATCCGGATCATCAATGGGCACAAGCTGAGTTACTGAAAAGTCAGGTCGAACTGAATGCGCTTAACGCACATGCCACAGCCGAGAACATTCTTCTGGTTCACTACCGCCGCACTGCAAGTCAGTTGGGCGATCGAGCTATTGAGCAGGAGCAGTTGCTGCACGATTTGAAAGCGGCCGAGGAAAAATACTTGCTGTATCTCAACAAGCGCGAGGAAGCAAGAATCGGAGACGCCTTGGATCAAGGGGGCATTCTCAATGTAACAATCGCAGAACAAGCAATCGTTCCGGCTTTGCCGCAGCTATCAGCGGCCGGCTTCGGTTTGATTGGGTTGGTGGGAGCAAGCACCCTGAGCGTCACCTTGGCGTTTGTTGCCGATTATCTGAACCCGGCCTTCCGAACTCCGGACGAACTGGTTGCTTATTTGCAGAGTCCAGTATTGGCGTCTTTGCCCTGCAAGAATGAGTAAAAATGCGGATGTCTAGATGCAAGTGGCATTTGCTCGAAGAAAGGACCAATGAGCACGTTTCTCGATCTCTTACCACAAACGTTGAACGACATTGGCGAAGCAAGAACTGTCGAAATTGAAAGCGAAGTACCCCGCCCGATCAGTCCCTTAGGCTGGGACGCCGATGCATTCGCTGATGAGCAGATCCGCGGCCTGGTGCGGCAAGTGTTTTTCCCGGGATGGCCCCAGCCGGCTCGTCAAGTCGTCTTTAGCCCGGTTGACCCAACCACTGATATTAGCGGCATCTGTATGCAGGTGGGTCTGGCATTGTCTGCACAGCTATTGGGAGCAACTTGTTTGGTAGAAGCAAATCTGAACAGCCCTGGGTTGAAACCGGTGGTCGAGAGGAACGGTCACCATCTCATTGCGAATCAGAAAAGGTCCGCTTTCCGGGACTCCCAGCGAAAATCCGACGAGCTGTGGCTTATTCCCAAGCAAGATTTTTTCACTGAAGGCGCAAATCGTTTTTCAGGCGATTGGCTGCCTGATCGACTCACCGAACTGCGTAAGACTTTCGACTACTCTGTGCTCTATGGGCCGCCGGCTGCAACCGGCAGCGAAGCAGCTCTGCTGGCAAGCCTTTGCGATGGAGTAGTGCTGGTTGTGGAAGCTAATTCCACCAGGCGAGTGGCTGCCCAAAAGGTGAAAGAAAAATTGCGAGAAGCAAATGCGCGACTCTTGGGCACCGTGCTTTGCGGCAGGACCTTCCCAATTCCCGACATTATTTACAGAAACTTATAGGACTAGTCGAGCTCTTGGCGATGTTGAGAGGTTCCACAAGCTTTAGAAATCGCGTGAAAGACGTATCGAAATAACATCTTTCCCGCAGGCAACTGAGAAACTTCGTGCAAAACAGATTAAAAATCAGTCGGGACTCAATTAGCGGAGCCACGTTCAAAGAATTATCTTGATGACAGCTGCAACCCACCTGCCTTTACCTCTTAAAATCCAATCACAACAGTGGTATTCGATTCAAACCCGATACCGCTTTGAGAGAAAGGTGACAGCTCAACTGCAACGCAAAGGTCTGCAGACATTTCTTCCAGTGCTCGAAGAATTTCATCGCTGGAGTGATCGCCGCCAATCGATACACATACCTTTATTCTCGGGTTACACATTTGCCCGCTTCGATCCTTCCTCCGGATTGCGGATCGACATTCTCCATACCGAAGGTGTCATTGGGATCATCAGCTTCCGAGGCCTACCAATTTCTATTCCAGCGAAGCAAATTGAGGATCTGCAAAAGCTTCTAGCCCAAAAAGTCCCGTGCTCCCTCCACGCTTTCCTCAAGGTCGGACGAGCGGTGAGAATTCGAGGCGGTTCTTTGGACGGCCTCGAAGGAATTTTGGCACAACGTGGTGATAAAAATCTCGTGATTTCCATTGAATCGATTCAGCGCTCTGTCGCCATCACTATTGAAGGATACGAACTGGAACTGATCTGAACGTGCGCCCTTACCCAACAATTAAGCCTGAAAACCCCGCGCCCCGGTTTCTGCTGCCATCCCGCCTGATTCCTGGAGCACAAACTGCAGCCAGCAACAGTACTAGGAGGAAATCTTCTTCTGCTACTGTGGACGGGCGGTTCTGGGACTGGCAAAACTCGGAAGGCTTGGGAGAACTGCGGAAACGTCCTCGAACTGCGCGATTGGCCGAAACTCTTTTTCCCGCACTTTGGCGCCACGGCCAGTGTTGGAGCGTTGCTCGCCAAGTGAGCGCAGACTTTTTTCTTATCATCTTTAGCTTCGCGGCCGTAGGCCACGTGAGCGTCATGCTGCAGTTTGCGATCCGCCACGACCGAGCGACGCTTCTCCGTCCCAACGCATTTCCAACTGCTGGACCGGGAGTGCTCCTACTCTACGGCGTTCTGTTCACCCTGTTCGGTTTGTCCCAACGTCTTTATCACTCTGAGACGATTCAGGCACCACCGCGCGAACGGTTAATCCTCGCGAAAGTTGTTTTTTGGTCTGCACTTCTCGTGGTTACGTCGGTTGGATGGTCAGGACCACACCTGATTTCTCTCACGACCCTGGCAGCCAGCGCGCCTGTCAATTTTCTGATGATGCTGGTGTGGAGAAGCCATTGGCGGCGCGTGCCACTTCATCAGGTCTCGAGCGCGCGCGGTGTGCGCAACGTGTTAATCATAGGCGCGGGCAAGGTCGGACGCGAACTCGCTGCTCACATGCGCCACGATTTAGCCAGCCAGCGCATCGTCATGGGCTTTCTTGACGAAGTTGAACCCATCGGCGGGGATATACACGGTCGGGTGGAGGACCTGTCACACATCGCACGCACCGACTTCGTCGACGAGATTATTCTCACTTCACCGCAGCACCCCGATTTGGCCCGGCGGGTCATTCGCGAAGCCCGGCGCAACCAGATCGACGTCAAAGTAGTTCCAGATTTATTTGGATTCGAGCCCGACGATCCGCTGGTTTTTGAGAAGGTTGGCAATGTACCGGTGCTGACTTTGCGCGAAGAACGAATGCCGACGTTTCGTTTGTTTCTTAAGCGCAACGTCGATGCAGTCGCTGCTGCCGCAGCCCTGGTTTTCATCTCTCCGCTGCTCCTCATTATTGCGGTCGCGATCAAGTTGGAATCACGCGGTCCGGTTCTTTATCAGGCGCATCGAGCAGGTTTAAAAGGAAGGAGCTTCCGCTGCTACAAGTTCCGTACCATGTGCGTGGATGCCGACAACTTGAAAGAGCGTTTGCGAGCGCGCAATCAGCGCCACGGACCATTTTTTAAAATAGTGGACGATCCACGCATCACGCGCGCCGGACGATTCCTCCGCCGTTACAGCCTGGACGAGTTGCCTCAATTGTGGAATGTGGTGATGGGAGAAATGAGTCTCGTAGGACCGCGTCCCCATCCGATTGATGATTTCGAGCGCTACGACTTAGGCGACCTGCAACGTTTAGACGTGCCGCCGGGTCTGACCGGATTGTGGCAGGTGACGGCACGTCGCGACCCGTCATTCGAGCGCGGCCTGGCCCTCGATCTGGAATACATACGAAGCTGGAGCCTGTGGCGGGACTTCCAGATTCTTTGTAAGACAGTTTCCGTGGTGTTTCGCGGAAGCGGCGTATAGTCATGTCCTCAACGCCCTATCCGGAAACCCGAATTTCCAGCAGCAGCGTGCTTGCCTGGGCAATCGAAACATCTTTCCGACCTTTGCACGGATTGATCGTGGCGCCATCGCTGCTTTTCTTGGCGACGCTAGTTCTCATGCTTTTTCATCCCCCAGATTTCAATTTTCATTCCCTTGATCGAGTGGCATTCGGGCTGCTGATTTTTGTAGTGCTGTTGCGAGTCTGTGTGGTCCGGGATGCGATTCATTTCCGCGGCTTGGTGACCTTCCCCATGCTCGCCTTGGTGTTGCTGGCATTCTTTGGCGCTGGCTCTCAACCGAGCGATGCCGAAATCTGGAGTCTCTTTGCCGCCAAATGGCTAGTTCCGTTCACTCTGTATCACCTCGCAGCCTACATCTTTAATGAAGAACGGTCTCTGCTACGCTTTGAGAGCTTCTCGCTGATTGTCCTGGCATACCTCAGCCTGACTGCTGTATTTTTTATGGTCGATGCCAAGCAGTTTATTTTCCCCCGCTATATTCTGGACGAAAGTTTGGGATATCATGCCGACCGCGCACGCGGGCCGTTTCTCCAGGCTGTGGCAAACGGCGTTACCTTAAATCTGCTCGGTTTGATTGCCTTGAACGCATTCCGGCGCAAGCGACTGCGCGGCGTGCCGGCCCTTCTGTTTCTTGTTGCATTGCCACTGGCAATCGTGGCTACCAAGACTCGCGCCGTGTGGCTCTCTTTTGCCATATCAATTCTCGTACTGCTTTTCTTTTCTCCAAGTCGACGATTGCGGTGGGCTTGCTTGTGGTTCGTTATCGCCGGCATCATCGTACTCGCTGCGTTCGTTACTTTTGCCGATCACAATAATTCGCTTGGCGACCGGCTCGAGGAACGGGGACCCGTCATGTTCCGCATGGCTGTTTACCAGGCGGGTTGGGAAATGTTCGTACAGAAGCCATTAACCGGATGGGGCGCGGCCGATATGCAGACGGAACTTTCAAAGAGGATCAGCGATTTTCATCAGGATCAGTTCTTTTTTCACAACACCTATCTCGAGATCGTCGTCCAATACGGACTCGTAGGATTGCTGCTCTATTTGTGGGTGTTGGTCGATCTCTTCAAGCTCGGCCGAAAACAGAATTGGGACAGCTTGCGAAGCGACAGCGATTTTCTGGATCCACAGTTCCGACAGCTCTGGCCGGTATTGTTAGGTGTGTACTTCTTAAACGGATCGTTTGTAGTTATGAATTACCAATTTGTAAACGGTTTCATGTTCACCGTGGCAGGTTTGCTGCTCGCACAAAACCGCCGCCTCGAAGCAGCCGAGTCCAGTCCTTCTGGTCGTTAAATGCCGATCGTCGCTTACCTCGCTAACCAATTTCCTTCTCCGGTTGAGCCGTATGTCGGACAGGAGATCCAGGAACTGCGCAAATGCGGAGTAACCGTACTCCCGTGCAGTGCGCGCCAAGTGTCGACCTCGCTGAATTCCGAGTTGGAACATTTTGTACGCGAAACTCTGTATCTGCAGAAGCTGAGACTCGGGTTGCTGCTTTACGCCGCGTTTCTTTGCCTGGCGAAATTGCCCTCGCTAAAGGATTTTTTTCATCGCGCACTGTTCCAGGGACACGAACCAGTTGGACGGCGGCTGCGCGCTATTCTCCACACGTGGCTTGGCGTTTACTTTGCGCTTCGGATTGAAAGATGGGGCGTGCAGCACATCCATGTGCACCACGGATATTTCGCCTCGTGGATTGCCATGGTGGCGGCCCGCGTCTTAGAAGTCGATTTCAGCATGACACTGCATGGATCCGATCTGCTGGTGCATGGCGCCTATCTCGATATCAAGCTGGAAAACTGCAAGTTTTGCATCACTATTTCTGAATTCAACCGCCAGCATATTCTAAAGCGCCATTCCAGCGTTCCACCAGACAAAATCGTGGTGCGACGCATGGGAGTTGATCCCGGCACGGACTTCTTTTCCGATTTGAAGCCTTCCCCCAAAAACCGTCCGCTGGTCATGCTTGCTGTAGGTCGTTTACATCCGGTCAAAGACCACGCCTTTTTGATTCGAGCATGCGAGCTAATGAAGAACCGCGGTCTTCCGTTCACTTGTGTGATTGCGGGCGAAGGGCCGGAGCGCACATCCATTGAGGCGCTGATTGAAAAATTAAATCTTCAAGCTCACGTGCGGCTCACTGGATACTTGTCCGGGCAGCATCTCGATGCCTGCTACGCAGGTGCTGACTTGGTCGTCCTCACCAGTCGGAGCGAGGGTATTCCGCTCGTTTTGATGGAGGCAATGGCTCGCGGCAAGCCCGTGCTCGCGCCGGCGATAACCGGCATTCCGGAACTGGTGATCGATGGCGAAAACGGCTTCCTCTATTCACCAGGCTCGTTGGAAGATCTCGTGGCTCGGGTCCAGTCGATTTACGGGTCCCTGGCAACCCTCGGCGACCTCGGTCGCGCCGCCCGCGAACAGGTGCAACAACATTTCAACCGCGACAAAAATCTCGACGCGTTTCGTGAGCTTTTTCTCAAGCGTCTGAGCCCCAGCCTTATTAACGATGCTCCGGAGTAACCATTCATATGAGAATCCTTTACTGCAATAAATACAATTTTCCTTTTAGCGGCACTGAAGTCTACATGTTCGAACTCATGGATTTAATGAGAGCTCAGGGACATGATGTCGCGCTTTTTTCCATGGCGGATCCTCGGGGCCAGCCCACACCCTATGACGAATTGTTTGTGCCGAACATCGATTTCAAGAAGCCTGGCCAAGGTTTGTTTACACGCGCCCAACTCGCCGCCCATGCCATCTATTCCACCGACGCACGGCGGCGATTGCGAAAGCTTATCGCCGCATTTCGTCCCGACGTCGCCCATGTGCGCAATATCTATCATCATCTATCGCCATCCATTCTCTGGGAACTGAAGAAACAAGGCGTGCCTGTGCTCTATCACTTAAACGACTTCAAGTTGCTGTGCCCGACTTACAACCTGGTGGCGAAGGGGCGAGTATGCGAGCGCTGTCGCGGCGGACAGTTCAGGCACGTCATGACCGAAGGCTGCTATACCGGCCCATCCGGTTCGACCTTGTTGCTAATGGCAGAAGCGTACTTTCATCGCTGGCTGGGGACCTACCAGAAATGTGTCGATCAGTTCCTGGCTCCCAGCACATTCGCAAAGGACAAGCTTATTCAGCACGGATTCGACGGCAAGAAAATCACCGTCCTTCCCCATTTTCAGAAGTTGCCTCTCCATGCGCCGCCAAGTTCTGCACCTAATGCGCCCATTCTCTACTTCGGACGTCTGTCTCCGGAAAAGGGAGTCGCTGACCTTTTGCATGCGATGAAGCATTTGCCGATGGTGCAACTCCAGATCGCGGGCGACGGCCCGCAACGAAGCGACCTCGAGCGTCAGGCTCGAGAGCTAGAGCTGAAGAACGTGGAATTCACTGGTCACATCGGAGGAGAGGTCTTGCAGCAGATGATCGCTGCCTCACGCTTCACGGTGTTGCCGTCACGGGCATACGAAACTCTGGGCAAAACAATTCTTGAATCCTACGCGTGGGCCCGCCCCGTGGTCGCATCGGACCTGGGTTCGCGACGTGAACTCATTGAGCAGGGTGAAACCGGTCTTCTTTTTCCTTCGGGAAATGTGGAGCAATTGGAGAAAGCTATCTCTTTTCTTGTGGAGCGGCCAGAGCTCACCGCCCAGATGGGCATCACCGGACGCAGATTCGTCGAAGCTGAACACGCACCCGAAGCTCATTATCGCGGGTTGATGCGTCTCTACACTCAGATGAGGCCTTGGCCAGGCAAAGCGAAGAAACCCGCCGTCACCCCAGCTCTCCGCGTAGCCTTCATTGGCGGACGTGGCGTGGGCTCAAAGTACAGCGGTATCGAAACCTACTATGAAGAGGTCGGCAAGCGACTTGCGGAGACAGGCCACGACGTCAGGGTTTATTGCCGACGTTACTTTACGCCTGCTCTGGCGACGCACGCGGGCATGCGCCTGATTCGGCTTCCCACGTTCCGCTCCAAGCACATGGAGACATTTGTGCATACTTGGCTGAGCACCGTTCACGTAATGTTTAGCGGTTGCGACATCGTTCACTACCATGCCCAGGGTCCGGCATTATTCTCGTTCTTTCCACGCTTGGTGGGTAAAAAGACTGTGGTTACGGTTCAAGGCCGGGATTGGCAACGAAAGAAGTGGGGACGCTTTGCCTCATTCATCCTTCGCCTCGGAGAACTTGCTTCCGCAAGGCTGCCGAATCGAACCATGGTCGTTTCTCAAACCCTGCAGCAGCATTATCGGATTGCTTATGGCGTCCAAACTATGTATGTGCCCAACGGATCAGTCATTCGCCAACGGCTACCGCCAGCTGAGATTCTGCGGTGGGGGCTCGAACCCGACAATTACATTCTCTATCTCGGCAGGTTGTCTCCCGAGAAGAATTGCCATTTGCTGATTGAGGCGTACGAAAAGCTTGATACGCGCGCAAAGCTGGTGCTGGCTGGCGGTTCCAGTTATACGAATTTATACATCGACGAATTACGCAAGCATCAGAGCGAGCAGATATTGTTTCTTGATTGGGTTCATGGGCTGGCGCTAGACGAGTTGCTTACTAACGCTGCATTATTCGTTTTGCCTTCCGATTTGGAAGGCCTTTCTCTCTCTCTTTTAGACGCGATGGGAGCAGCTTTGTGCGTTTTAACCAGCGACATTCCGGAAAACCGCGAAGTGATTCAGGATACCGGCTTCACCTTCCAGCCGGGAGATGCGGCCGATCTGTCTCGGATGCTGCAGGTTCTTCTTTCTGACGCGCGGGCCCGCGCACTGGCTGGCCGAAAAGCGCAAGCGCGAGTTCGTAGCCATTATTTATGGCCAGAAATCGCGGCTCAAATCGCTCACTCGTATTTGGAATTAACGGACCGGACCACAGCACAAGACCTCTACCCACTCGAGGCAGAGGAGACGGAGACCTCAAGACAAGTCGGATAGGTCATCTTTGAAGTACGCTACGGCGGGTCCATCGATCATCTCGCTGCACCTGTGATCGAGGCCTATTGCCTTAACCCATCAGGCCACGGCTTGTGAATAAAGCGCCGCGGCGCTGGCCAAATCCTGGACGATGTGCCCGAGCGACTTATAGACGGTAATGTCTTCCGCCGAGCGGCGTCCTTCGACTTGGCCCATCAAAACCTGGCCAATCTCCGCCACGATGTGTGCATCACTGACTAAGCCCGCCGCCTTGGCGCGGAGAAACTCGCCACCTTGTTGTAGAACGCCTTCCCGGCTGTCGGCAATGAAGCGGGAGCGAACTACGAGGTCGTTGTCCACTTCCGCGGGCCCGGCATAGCCTGACCCAACTAAATTAACGTGCGTCCCTGGTCGCACCCACTCCCCCTTCAGGATCGGTTCCGCCGCCGAGGTGACCGTACAAATTATGTCTGCCTCAGCGACTGCTTCTTTGACCGCTTTCGCTGTCGCCACAGGCACAGCCAGTTCTGCAGCGGTACGCTCCGCGAACGCGTGTGCGCGTTCGACCGATCTCCCCCACACCACAATGGATTCGAGATCGCGAACCTTGCTGATCGCTCGCGCATGGGTGGCGGCCTGCTCGCCATAGCCGAGCAGAGCCAGTCGCCTGGCATCTTTACGCGCCAACGCAGCGGTGGCTACGGCGCTGGCTGCAGCGGTACGAATGGCGGTAACCTCTCCAGCATGAATTACGCAAACGGGTGCGCCACTTTCCGGGTCAAACAGGACTATGAGTCCCTGGTGCGACGGTACTCCGCGAGCGAAATTTTCGTGGAATACGCTGATCAACTTCGCGCCGAATATAGCGTGTGACCCCAGCGCTCCAGGCATGATTCCGAAGAGCCGCCCGTCGGAAAGAGGAATGATGGAACGAAGAAGTTGCCTGGTCTCGCCCTTGGAGAGCGCAATCATCGCGTCGCGCACGATGGGAATACATACCTCATAGGTAAGCCGTCGGGCCACTTCCTTGCCGTCGATAAATCGCATCACACACTTCCCCTGATTCGAGAAATTTGGTGCATCGAAGATAATCCAGCCGGCGAGAAAAAGGCACCCAGTCAATTCAAAATGAGCCGGATGTGCGCAATACGCTTGGTCAATCCTGTGTAACTCCCGAACTGTCTTCGTGCTTGTAACTGAAATACAAGGCTCCCAGGATAATCAGCGCGCCTCCCGCGAGAGCCATAATTCCCAAATCTTCGTGTAGCAATGAAACTCCGAGGATCGCACCTACTAGCGGCTCTAAGTTTACAAAAATGCCTGCCTGAGATGTCGGAACCCGCCTCAGCCCCCAATTCCACAAAACCGTTGTGCTAGCGGTAGCCAACAATCCCTGTTCCGCGACGGCAATCCATGCACGGGCCGAATGATGTAGTGACGGAGCGCCCGATGTGACGAAGACCACAACCGCCAGCAAGGCAGTGCCCATCCAAAAGACGATAGCCGTCACTATGATTGCCGAATGCCGTCGCATGAGACGCTTTGAAATCAGAATCCATCCAATCGCCGCAAACATTGAAAGGACAACCAGCAAGTCGCCACGCATGCTCGCGTGTTCCGCGCCGGAACCTCGCTTGCCCGACAATGCCATCAGTGCGGCGCCAAATGTCGAGCTTGCCAGCGCGATCCAACCACCGACATGCAACCGCTCTCCCGCGAACATCACGGCAGCGATGGCGAGAAGCACGGGAAGTGTACCAACCATTAAGGAAGCATGTGAAACCGTGGTGAGGGAGAGTCCTTTGAATTGCACCAAGTACTGCACCGGGACGCCAAGTACTGACGCTGCGAGGACCCATCCCCATTCGCTCCCGTCAAAATGAGGACGATCAAAGAAAATCACTGGCATCAGTCCAGCGGACGCAAACGCGAAGCGAAACAAGACCATGCTCGCGACCGGCATCTCGGTTAGCGCGATCTTGCCGAAGTAAAACCCTGTTCCCCAAAGGCATCCAGCCGTTGCCAGAGCAAGCATGGGGATCGCACTACCGTGCCGCCTGAACATTTGATTTGATTTGTAAGTTAGCTTTGTAGATTGCGGCCCTTATAGAGGTGACAATGGCGCGACTTTGCCCGTCCGGGATAGAGCCATGCTTGGCCTGCTGCTACGCTGTCACGCGATAGTCCAGATGCATCCGTAGTTGCTCGGAACACTAAGCGTCTGCGCCGCGCCTGCAACAACGCCGATCAGATTCTGCGCGCCCTCGATCTGCTCGACATAATTACCGCTTGTGGGAAAGGCGAAACTCGTGGTCTGCTCTTGATCCGTAAAATTAACCACAACCAGACTGAATGTGTTGCCGACCTGCCGTGAAAATGCCAACAAACCCTTGGAGTTGAAATTGTTGTAGTCATTGTAGAAGTAATGCTGACCATCGCTGAACTGCGTCCCACCCCGCCGGATTTTCGTCAGTTTTCGAACCAGGCGGATGATCGGCTGGCCGTCATCGTCATAGAAGTAGTTCCAGCGCACCGGCCGATAGAGCATTACGCGGCCGTAGCCGCTCTGAGGAATCCAATAGTTCTCGCAGAATTCCTGTCCCTCCGACAGCAATGGCGTTCCCTTCGCCGTCAATAGCGCAATCAAATAAGGCTGAACCTTGGGCCAATTGCTGTCCCGATCCCCTTGCTGGAGTAACACGTCGTCCGGATCGTTGTCGACGGGGATCGTACCGAAGTTGCAGATGAAACGCTGATGATCGTGATTCTCAATGTACTGTAGACCGGTCTTGGGTAGAGTGTCGGCGTTTACCGTGACCGACTCCGGATATCCACTTAGTCCGAGTTGTAGTCCCAATTGCGCGATGGCGCCGGGGCTGCCGGCGGCACAGTTAGCCGCGGCTGAGAGTGTGCCGTCCTGCCAGGTACCTGTGCTGTAGCTGCCGTAAAGGATATCCGGAGGATTTGGAAGATATTCTGCAATCTGGATCAGATTAATATTCCCCGCCGAATCGAAGAATCGCTGATAGTGATCCGTCGTCCCCGCCTTCGATTTGACGTACTGGTAGGTGGAATACACGAGGTTGGAGTAACCCTCTCCGGTGGGACCGTCCCAATACTCTGGCACATCGTCGAATCGAAATCCGTCCACGTGAAACGTATCGAGCCAGAATTGATTAACGGAATAGAAATAATCCTGAGTGAGTTGCTTGGTGAAATCGCTCAATGTTCCAAATGATCCGTTGCCGCCGTTGAACGGGTTAGTCAGATCGTTCTGCAGAGTATCGTAAAGCTGGGTGTAGGCGAAGTCGCCGCCGGTGTGGCCGTACACCGAATCCACGATGACCGCGATTCCATTCTGGTGACAGAGATCCACGAAATGCTGAAAATCAGATGCTTTGCCAAAACGCTCGGCGACGCAGAAATAGCCGATGGGGTCGTATCCCCAATCGATGGTGCTCAGAACGTTTGAGACCGGCATAACCTCGACGCAGTTGATTCCTAGATCTGCCAGGTAAGGAAGTTGCTTAATGGTGCGATCAACGTCGTTGCGAAACTCGCTGATCATCAACTCATAAATAATGGCATTCTTAAGCGGCGGGGTTTTCCATTTAGTTTCGTTGGCGGAAAATGTGTATGGTGTATTTCCGACGGTAATCGCAGACAGGCGCCCAACACCGACTTCGCGCGAGAACGGATCGATTATGAAATCGACGTCTCCGCGCATGGGGCTGTGAATGACATACCGATAAACATAACGTCCGGGTTGACCGAACGCGGACGACCCAGGCGGCGGTGCCGCAGTGTTTAGATTGATCTGACCGCTCCAGTAATCGCCGTAGATGGGATCGACGGTGTGAATTTGTGTCACCAGCGCAGGTTGAGCGGCCTGAAGATACTGGTCCGTTTCGTGAATGATTTTCACGGACACGCCGTATCCTTTGCCGGAATCGACTCCAGGCAGAAAAATTCCGAACTGGACAACCTTGGGAGATATTTCCAGCGCGCCCAGCTTGTTCATCGGAAGGTAATTCATAAAGACCGCCGAAGTGAGCAGAGAGGCTAGTTCATTATTACACTCAACGATCATTATCAGAACGCTGAGGTCGGGGAACTCCGTTGCGGAAGTCCAATCTCTGCGAGATCCTTGGTCCAGATGCTATTCCGCAGGGTCGTAGTTGAGATTTTGCCCGAGCCATCGCTCAACCTCTGCCACGCTCATCGCCTTGCGTTCGCTATAATCGGCGACTTGATCTCGGTCGATTTTTCCGAGGCTGAAATACCGCGATTCCGGATGAGCAAAGTACAGACCGCTCACGCTCGATCCCGGCCACATCGCAAATGACTCAGTGATCAGCATTCCAGTGTTCGCCTGCACATCGAGCAGACGCCAAAGGGTACCTTTTTCCGTGTGATCCGGGCATGCCGGGTAACCCGCTGCCGGTCTGATTCCCCGATACTTTTCTTGAATGAGATCCGTGTTGCTTAGCCCTTCTTTGCAACCGTACCCCCACTCGCATCGCACGCGCTTGTGCAGGCATTCGGCGAAAGCTTCAGCCAAGCGATCGGCGATGGCCTCCGCCATGATCGCGTTATAGTCGTCGTGCTCGGACCTGAACCGGTCGCACAATTCCTTCAAGCCAATCCCGCTGGTTACCGCAAACGCACCGATATGATCGGGCAATCCTGTTTCCTTCGGTGCGATGAAGTCTGCGAGCGATCGGCACGGCTCGCTGCCTTCTTTGTTTGATTGTTGCCGGAGGAAGTGAAATCGTGCGAGTTCCTGTCCGCCTGTCTCGTTCGCGTATAACTCGACATCGTCGCCCAGGGCGCTGGCGGGAAAGAAGCCGTATACGCCTCGCGCCGTGATCAACTTTTTCTCAATGATGACATCGAGCAGGGCATTGGCTTCGGTGAAGATCTGACGTGCCTGCGCACCTTGTCGCTTGTCTTCGAAAATGCGGGGATAGACGCCCTTGAGCTCCCAGGTGTGGAAGAACGGCGTCCAGTCGATGAACTCGCGCAGCGTCGCCAACGGAAAATTGTCAAGCACACGCACACCGGTAAACGCGGGTCGCGGCAAGTCTTCGGCGCGCCACTCGATGGGAGTCCGCCGCTTTCGCGCAGTCTCAAGCGAGACGACCGTCAGGCGCGGCGCGGAGTGGGCCTTGCGGAGCGCCTCATAGTCGGCGCGATGCTGCGCCACGAACGCCGACTTGCCATCGTCGCTCAGAAGGCTGGTGGTTACAGGCACTGCCCGGCTGGCATCCAGCACGTGAACCACTGGCTCGCTGTAATGCGGCGCAATCTTGACCGCCGTGTGCGCCCGGCTCGTGGTTGCCCCGCCGATCAGCAGCGGCAACTTAAAGCTCTGGCGCTCCATCTCGCGGGCCACGTGCACCATCTCGTCGAGAGACGGAGTGATCAGGCCACTGAGCCCGATCATGTCCGCTTTTTCTGCCTTGGCGCGTTCGAGGATTTTTTCGCAGGGAACCATTACCCCCATGTCGATCACCTCGTAGTTATTGCAGGCGAGGACGACGCCGACGATATTCTTGCCAATGTCGTGAACGTCACCTTTGACGGTCGCCAGTACGATTTTTCCCTGCGCCTTGACCACTTGGCCAGACGCAGCCATCGCAGCCTTTTCGGCCTCCATGAACGGAGTCAGGTGTGCCACAGCCTTCTTCATCACGCGCGCAGACTTGACGACCTGGGGCAAAAACATTTTGCCGGCTCCAAAAAGATCGCCGACCACACTCATGCCAGCCATCAGCGGGCCTTCGATCACCAATAGGGGACGGCCCAGTTTGACGCGAGCTTCTTCGGCATCGATTTCGATGTACGTGTCGATCCCCTTGACCAGCGCGTGAGAAAGCCGCTCTTCGACCGTGCCACTGCGCCATTCTTCGGCCTTCTTTTCATTTACTGCCTTGCTGACGCCCTTCAGCGTTTCGCCGTAATCCACCAACCGCTCGGTCGCGTCAGGACGGCGGTTTAGCAGCACGTCCTCGACCAGCACCTTCAGTTCAGGCTCGATCTCCTCGTACACCTCGAGCATGCCGGCATTCACGATGCCCATATCCATGCCAGCGCTGATGGCGTGATAAAGAAATGCGGAGTGCATGGCCTCGCGAACCTTATTATTGCCTCGGAAGCTAAACGAGATGTTGGAGACGCCGCCGCTGACCTTCGCGTGCGGCAGGTTGGCTTTGATCCAGCGGGTGGCGTTGATGAAGTCAACCGCGTAGTTGTTGTGCTCCTCCATGCCAGTGGCAACGGTGAGGATGTTCGGATCGAAGATGATGTCTTCGGGCGGAAATCCAACCTCGTTGACCAGTATCCGGTAGGCGCGTTCGCAGACGCGGATTTTGTCCTCGTAAGTCGCGGCCTGACCCTGTTCGTCGAAAGCCATCACCACGACTGCCGCGCCGTATTTGAGGACGGTGGCAGCGTGCTTGCGAAACTTGTCTTCGCCTTCTTTCAGCGAAATCGAATTGACGATCCCCTTGCCCTGCAGGCACTTCAGCCCGGCCTCGATGACCTCCCATTTCGAAGAGTCCACCATGAAAGGTACCTTGGCAACTTCCGGCTCACTCGCCAGCAACTGCAGGAAGCGTGTCATCGCGGTGACGCCGTCGATCATGCCCTCGTCCATGCAGATGTCGAGGACATTCGCTCCGTTCTCGACTTGCTGTCGAGCCACGCTTACCGCTTCTTCATATTTGCCTTGTTTGATCAGCTTCGCGAACTTCGGCGAACCGGCTACATTGGTCCGCTCGCCGATCATGATGAAGACGCCGGCTTGTTGGGTGAATGGCTGCGATCCCGAGAGACGGAGTGGCTTCGTCTTCAGCGGTTGGGCCACACCATCAGAAACACTCACGCGCGACTCTCAATCTGCTGGACGAAGGACTCCTCAGGAAGCGGGGTTCCAAACTTTCGCGGAGCCTGGCCTTCGAGCGCTTTGGCGATAGCCGCGATGTGCTCGGGCGTATTGCCGCAACAGCCGCCGGCAATATTGATCAGCCCTGCCCGTGCAAAGTCGCTCAGATAGCGGGCCATGTCCTGAGGCCCAAGGTCAAACCCGGTTTTCGAGAGCGGATTCGGCAGGCCGGCATTCGGGTAGCACGAGATCGCCACGTCCGCTTTCTGCGATAACTCCTCGAGAAACGGATACATCAGATCGGGACCGAGAGAGCAGTTGAGCCCCACCGACAACGGTTTTACATGCTGCACGGCGTTCCAGAACGCCTCAGTGGTCTGCGCGGAGATCATCGTCTCGCCGCCGCGCCCCACCGCCGCCGAGATCATTACCGGCACAGTCTTGCCATCCTCATCGAATACTTCACGGATGGCGACAAGCGCCGCCTTGGCATTTAGCGAGTCGAAGATTGTCTCAACCAGAAGCAGGTCTACGCCGCCGGCAATAAGGGCGCGCACTTGTTGAGCGTAGGCAGTCTTAACCTGATCGAAGGTGACCACCCGGAAGCCGGGATCGTCGGCATCAGGCGAGTTCGAAAGAGAGACGGTCAGCGGCCCAATCGCTCCCGCCACGAACCGTTGACGCGAGCTTGCATTGCTAACCCGATCGGCCCATTCCCGACACTGCCGCGCCGATTGCTCATTGATATCCCAAGCCAGGCTGCCGAGAAATGGATCGTCGATGACCTTTTGGTAGAACGCGGGATCCTTTCGGCCGCCGTGTTCCCGAGGATCGTCCACAAAAAATTCGCTCTGCGTAATGCTGGTTGCGCCGAAAGTGTTCGTCTCGATGATGTCCGCTCCGGCCTCCAGAAACCGGCGATGGATGTCGCCGATCATCTCTGGCTTAGTCAGGGAGAAGAGGTCGCCGTTGTTCAGCAGGCCTTTCTTCGAATCCTTGAAGCGCTCCCCGCGGATGTCCGCTTCCGTCATGCCATAGGTGCGGATCGTCGTACCCATCGCTCCGTCGATGATGGCAATTCGACTTTCGAGGATCTTTTCAAGAGGATGTTGATGGGTTTTCGTCATGTCTTCCTTTACTCTTGCTCCGCCACATTTCAGCATCGAAGCACGCTTCTTTATTATAGCGATTACCAGGTCCAACTCTGGCCTGTGAGATCGCTGGCGCTTTCGAGATCAGCTTGGTCTGGGAATAGCCGGCCTGCCAGGCCCACAGCCCCGAAGGAATTGCTAACGGAATAAATAGCGCGAATAAATAAATTGTTTTTGTTCTCCATAACCTTAATTTCAAACTTTGTCCGACGCTGAATTTGGCTGTTTCCCTTGTTCTTGCGGAGCCGTCGGTTGTCCGCCGCGTCAATTTCTTACCGTCGAAAAGGCTTTTTGAAGCCCTTCAAATTTGTCGGGAATAAAAACGACCTGCCGCAGTTATCAACTCTGAAGTCACAAATCACGGAGGACAGAATGCCCGACAAGAAACAAGATCTTATCGATCAGAATTTACAAGACCTCAACAACGATGGTGTCGATCGTCGCGGATTCCTGAAGTGTATGGCATGGGCGGGCACAGGCCTGGTGTGGACTATGAGCGGCGGCATCCCAGTATCGCGCGCGTTCGCCAAGAACAGTAAGAAGGATGCCATGAAAGGCGGGGACTTCAGCTTTGTGCAGATCAGCGACAGTCACATCGGCTTCAATAAGCCGGCCAACCCGGATGTTACTGCGACTCTGCAGACAGCCATCAACAAGATCAATGGCATGTCACACACACCGGATTTCATTATTCATACCGGCGATCTCAGCCAGCTGTCCAAGCCAAGTGAATTCGACACGCTTGATCAAGTATTAAAAGGAGCCTCTGCAAAACAGATCTACTTCGTGCCCGGCGAGCACGACATGCTCAGCGACAATGGCGAGCAGTATCTGCAGCGCTATGGAAAAGGTACAAAGGGCACCGGTTGGTCCAGCTTCGATCACAAGGGTGTGCATTTCGTTGGTCTGGTGAATGTCGCCAACTTGAAAGCGGGAGGCATGGGGTCGCTCGGTCATGAGCAACTGGAATGGCTTGAGGACGATCTCAAGGGCCGCCCCGCCAGCACTCCAATTGTGCTCTATGCGCACATTCCACTGTGGACTATTTATCCCGACTGGGGTTGGGGAACTGACGACAGTGAACAAGCCTTGTCTTACGTCAAGCGTTTCGGTTCCGTGACCGTATTAAACGGCCACATTCACCAGATCATGCAGAAGGTCGAAGGTAAAGTTTCATTCCACACAGCCATGTCGACTGCGTTCCCTCAACCTGCGCCGGGAACAGCGCCATCAGCCGGACCGATGAAGGTGCCAGCCGAGCAATTGCAGCAGGTGCTGGGAATTACCGATGTCAATTACATGGTCAGCGGCCGCAGCCTTGCTGTCGTCGATTCGCCACTCAGCGCATAGAAGACTTTAACAGTAGCAAGAGATCAGCAAATTAAATCGTGGAAGGAAGTTGAGAAATGACTAATAAGAACATGTGGGTTGCAGCTTTGACAGCACCGGTAATGATCGCACTATTACTTCTGTGCATCGGATCGCAGACCGTCATGGCAAGCAATGACAAGGCCTCCGTCGCCACTGCGGATGTGAAAATCGATAACTTCAGTTTTGGACCGCAGACAATTACTGTACCCGTCGGAGCGACAGTTGTTTGGACCAACCGTGATGACATTCCCCACACCTCCGTGAGCACCGACGGTGTGTTCAAGTCCAAGGTGATGGATACGGACGAAAAGTTCTCCTACACATTTACCAAGGCGGGGACATATCCCTACTACTGCACGATTCATCCGAAGATGACCGGCCAAGTGGTGGTTCAGTAATAACCGTAGTTCTGGCAAATCTATATGGCGACACCGTCGGCACAATTCGAGGCATGGGCGAAACCAAGCGATGACATGGACCTTGTCCATGCCAGCAAAAAGGGCGATGTTGCCGCGTTCGAAGAACTCGTGAAGAGATACGATCGCAAGCTTTTCCGAATTGCTCAAAGCGTGACGCACAACAGAGAAGACTCCCAAGACGCGGTGCAGGAAGCTTTTTTGAAAGCTTATCAACACCTGGGCGACTTCCGCGGAGATTCAAAATTCTCGACTTGGCTGATTCGCATCACACTTAATGAGTCGCTGATGAGGCTGCGCAAGCGCAATCTAAGCAAAGAAGTGTCTGTTGATCAGGACTTCGAGACAGAGGAATACCTGATCCCGCGCGAGATTGCTGATTGGCATCCCAACCCCGAGCAACTCTACTCTGGATCTGAGCTAAGAGACATCCTGGCTAGAAGCCTGGAAGAACTTGTTCCAGTTTCACGAGCCGTCTTTGTGCTACGTGACATCGAAGGGTTATCAATCGAACAGGCGGCAATAGCATTGAACCTGAGTCAGTCCGCAGTGAAATCGCGGCTATGGCGAGCGCGGCTGCAGCTTCGCGAACGTTTGAACAAATACTTCGGCAAGCCAGCGGAGTCTGCGCAAGTGGAGTCAACCTTTTATAAACGCTTGCTGCGAGCAGCGCCACATTCTCATCGGTTAGTTGCAAATCAACTGAACGCCAGATGATTTCAGGTTACGAACGCAGTTATCTCGAACAGAAGTTTTCAGCTCTCCCCCAGCAACGGACAGGGCGTCAGCACGGCAACGATTCTGGATGGAATCGAACTAGCTGACGACCTGTCCGCCCCACCTTGCAATTTCCGTTGTTCAATTGCTTGGTCTTTACGAATCTCGACAAAGAACTAACAATCAAATGACATCCCAACCGTATCTTTTCACCTCCGGCGGCGTCCAATCACCATGTTCTGAAAAGTTGATGACTTCGCCTCGGGAGGTACTTTTGGAATAAAGGCTCACGAGCACAGTTATCAATAATGATATTCAAAATGTTTCAACAAGGAGAAATTATGAAGAAGCAATATCTAACAGTCCTATTCACACTGATCTGCGTTCTTGGGTTGGGGCTAGGTGCTCGTGCTCAGGAGGAAGATACGGTCGTTACAAAAGTACCGTTCGACTTCGTGGCCGGTGGCAAAGTACTTCCTGCGGGCACGTACACGGTGAGCCGTGTAGACCCCGCTCGTGGGTCGCGAGAACTTGAGATAAGAAGCTACGAAACGCGTGCCAGCGTGTTTGTACTTCCTACGGTCTTCGATGACGTTCGATCCGACACAGCACAGCTTAACTTCGAACATCTTGGAGATACATATTTTCTCAGTGCCATTGAGACACCGATTGGGACATACTCCGTAGACATACCCCCTTCGGCTATCAAGCTTGCACAGACGCAACCGCAAGGCGGGTCTCACGCTGGAGGACACTGAATCAGCCAATTCACCTACTGACGTTCTGGCAGGGAGTTCGGGAGGCAAAACTGTACCGACCTATTCCTGAATTCTCTGTCTTCCGCCAACCAACAGCTTCTGGGTGGAGCAATCTCGGTTTTCACAATTCTCGTGACCGTACGGTTACAAGGAGTTGACAATCAAATGACATTCGCTCCGAATCTCCTAATCGATCACAGCGTCTAACTGCACAGTTGTTGCAGGAACCAAATCATAAACAAAAGAATCGGAGCATAGACGTGAAAGAAAAAATACTTCCATCCGCGATGACTGAAACCGAATCATCGGAAACCATAGCTCCCTCGACGGGAAAATCTATTCAACGCGACTCGCAGGGATTGGTCAGGCGGAGATCCTTTCTGCAGGGCCTCGGACTTGCTGGAGTGGCGCTGTCCACTGGCGCTCTGGTGACTACCAAGGCCTCGGCGGCGACATTCAGCCCGAGCGGGCAGCTAAGCAAGGGTGACGTCGCAATTCTGAAACTCTTGGCTGCCGCTGAACTGATTGAAGCCGATCTGTGGCAGCAGTATGCGGAGCTGGGAGGAGTTACGCAGGGAACGCAGAATCCTTATCAGCTCGCCTTGCAAAATCTGGATGGTGATGGTTCGCAGTACATCTCCAGCAACAATCTCGATGAACAGAGCCACGCTGCCTTCCTCAACGCTTACCTGGTCTCCAAGGGCGAGGAGCCGGTGGATCTCGATCGGTTCCGCACGCTGCCGAGCAGCCAGGCCACGGGAGCCCAGCAAATCGGACGGCTCACCAACGTCATGCAACTCAGTGTAGATACCAGCTGGTATGTTCGGTATCGCAGCGCCACCAACCCTGATTTTGGCGCTACCTTCGCTGAAGCACTGGCCGCGCTGGCTAAGGGCCAATTTCCGGGAATTCCTAGAACTAATGCCGATTTCGGCCCCAAGAACCATGCCCAGGCAATCGCCAACACTGCGGCATTCCACTTCGGGTTTATCGAACAAGCTGGTTCAAGCCTGTACGCAACTCTGAGTCAAAAAGTGTCAAGCCCGGAAGTTCTAAAAATCACACTCAGTATTGGTGGAGACGAGATTTGTCACTTCCTGGAGTGGGTGGATTTTGCGGGCAACGCTGTGCAGCCGCCGATTGCTCCATTCACCGACCCGACTAATGGGTTGCACTTCCCCAATTTCGACGCCAAGAAAAACCCTTTGCTCCAGACCAACCTTATTTTTCCTGTACCGTGCGAGTTCATAAGCCCCAATTTACCCCATTGCGCGGTGATTCGGCCGACCTCTCCTGGACAGATCGATGCTGTGGGCGCTATTAACGGCTTCATCAGCGACGGACTGTTCATCGGTCAAACGCCCGAGTTCTCCGAACTCGTGCTCAACTTGGCGCATGAGGCGGACGCGGCAAGGCGTAGTTGATTGCAGGAGTTGCAATTTGCGTTTCTTCACAGGCGGACGCTGTCCAGGATTATTCGGTACGGCGTCCGTATTTTAAGAATTACGTTTCATTGTCTGAACCAAAGGAGAGCTCATGTTTGAAGGATTGTTTCAACCCATGCATCTACTGGTAATTTTCGGAATTGCTCTGCTCGTATTTGGACCCAAGAAACTTCCCGAGCTAGGCAAAGGAATTGGAGAAGGTATTCGCGGCTTTAAATCAGCCATGAAAGCTGAGGATGAGAAGCCGGCCACCACAGCGAACACCATTGCTAACGAGTAAGGACGCAATCGAGGAGTGAACCGTGGGTTTCGGAACGGAAGTCCTATTCATGCTGATGCTCGGGCTAGTGGTTTTGGGACCGAAGCGGCTGCACGCCATGCTGAGACACTGTGGCCCGGGCTAAAGCTGAACTAGAAAATGCAACGCGCGGCATAAAGTCTCAGCTCGCGGCAGAGCTCGATGCCCCGCCGGCCCATAAGAATTAAGTGGGTTCAACATTTCCCTTACAAGCTCGTTTAGTCCGTACGAGGGCTCGCGAGTTGGTTTACCTCAGCCATCTGACCGCCTGATCTCAGCTTGTGCTGATAGCAATCGGCAGGCCTTCGCTCGAGAAGATCAGCATATAAAGCGCCGGCGCAGCTGGTTCTGAACTGGGGCCGAGGGGGGAGTCTCAAGGCAGTCGGTGATATTGCCTGCACCGGCTACCCTGAACTCGAACTTGAAGAATGCAGGCGGGTGCTAGTTCTGCTTCATGCTGTCGTCGTGCTTCATGTTGTCGTCTTTCTTCATGTCGTCCTTCTTCATGCTGTCGTCCTTCTTCGCCTTTTTCTTGGACTTTTTGTCCTTCTTCATGTCGTCTTTCTTCATGCTGTCGCCCTGTTTCATACTGTCGCCCTGTTTCGTACTGTCATCCTGTTTCATGCTGTCGCCCTGTTTCATACTGTCCTGCTTCATGGCATCGCCAGACTGTGCAAAAGCCGAAAGCGACACTGCCAGAAGACACATTGCCATCAACCTGCGAATCATCTTATTCATGAACTTTTCTCCTATTCACGTTCGAATTGGCGCCGACGAACCTGGGCGCATACATGGGATGTGAAGTACCGTGGAAAGTTACAGGATGCTTTCTCCAATTGTGCGTTTCGGAAGACCCTGCCAGTTGGTAGTCATAAGAATTGCCGATTGCAACTTATTCCCGCCAGCGCGATCTGATGTTTCATGCGAATGATTTTCGCGTTGGCGATTAATGTCTGAGGAGAAAAATTATGAAGCGAGATCAAATGTTGACTGTTAGGTTTGGGCGCAAAATGCAATCGAGCATGTCCAAACTTTGGATTGCGCTATTGGCGTTAATGGTTGCGCTGGTGGCGACTGGCGCACATGCCGACGCCTGCCACCCCAAATCCAGCTTCAAGGCAATTTACGACTTCGGCGACCATACCGGGGACCCGCTGAGTCCCTTCGCCGTTGGCGTCATAGCGCAAGGGCGAGACGGCAACCTTTGGAGCACGACGCCACTTGGAGGAAAGAATAACTTGGGGACGGCGTTCAAGCTTACGCCTGGAGGGAAGCTGACCGTCATCTACAATTTCACCAGCACCACCGGCCAGCCTTACAGCGGACTGACGCTGGGCACTAACGGCAACTTCTACGGGGCAACCTCCAACGGCGGAACGGGAACCGCCTGCACCGGCGGCTGCGGGACGCTGTTCGAACTTACGCCTTCGGGAAAGCTGACGGTTCTGTGGAACTTTAAAGGAGGCAACGACGGTAAGATTCCCTACGCTGCGCCCATCGAAGGCACGGATGGGAACTTTTATGGAACAACATACCAAGGCGGCACTGGCCCATTTGGCACGATATACCAACTCACGCCCTCCGGTAAGCTGACCACGATCTATCAGTTCGACGCGATCCGTGGCGCCTTTCCGATTGGTCCCCTGGTTCAGGCCACTGATGGGAACCTGTACGGAACGACGGCCGGATTCGGTTTCAATTACGGTACGATCTTCAAAATAGTGCCGTCGGGAGACTTTGCAGTTACGCTGCTTCACACCTTTGACGTTTTCGATGGCGCCTACCCCTATGCTGGATTAGTTCAGGGCAGCGACGGCAAGCTATACGGAACCACCACCGGCGCCAGTCTCTTCGGTGACGTGTTTGACATCACCACAAAAGGCTCCTTCGCGGAACTCCACGCTCTTAATGGGAGCACAGACGGGGCCATCGCGAACGCTGGGCTAGTTCAGGCAAGCGACGGCAATTTTTACGGCGCGGCGCAGCAAGGAGGAAACGGCTCCGGGACCTTCTTCCGGATCACCTCGAAGAGTACGTTCACTGTATGCGAGGATTTTAACGCCACTGATGGCGCGGAGCCTCTGGTGACGCCGATCCAGCACACGAACGGCATCCTATACGGAGACACGTTGCTGGGCGGCGACATCAACAATACGGGGGTTTTTTACTCCCTGAATCTCGGTCTTAAGCCGTTTGTGAGCTTGCTGCCTGCGTCGGGAAATGTCGGTGCGACTGTCGAAATTCTCGGGCAGGGATTCACGGGAACCAAGGCCGTCTCATTCAACGGGACTGCTGAGGCCAAGTTCACGGTCGTGTCAAACACGTATATGACCGCCGTGGTGCCTGCAGGGGCGACCACAGGCCTGGTGACCGTGACCACTCCGAAGGCCACGCTGCAGAGCAACAAGAATTTCAGAGTGACGGAGTAACTCGATTCGCATAGGCAAACGATTGATGTTTTGTGGGGAGGTAAAAACGCGTGGGGCAGAAGATGCTTCATACGTTAGCGGAGATTTTTTCAACGGTTCCACATGGATTTATTTGCCCCCTACGGGGAACACGTTTGTGACACTAACCACGGGCGTTTTTCTCCCTCCCGTATGCTCAGGAGGATAATTGGTTTGCCAAGGGCGTCGAGCTGCTTGGGTCGTATCCAAGGTCTCCTGTTGTAACCTTTCGCTGATTCGCGAATCTTATTTGGGTTCTTTGTGCCGCCTGCAAGGAATGCACCGATGAAGCCACGAACCGATAGCCGCAAGTTCAAGACCATCAGCCGGCGGGAGTTGTTGAAACTCACACCAGCGGTAGTGCTGGGCGCTTTTGCCATTCCGCAACTGCAGAAACCGCTCCTCAAAGCCGGTCTTGGCTTTAGCGATTGGGCATCGGCACGGTTGTTCCGCTCCGGCCACTTGGCGCCCACGTTTGCCGACTCCGACCTGACCCCTTTCGCCAAATTTCCCATCAACGACTACGACGTCGACGACCCTGAAGTGGATTTCGAGAAGTGGACCCTCACGGTGGCTGGCAGTGTACAAAGGCCGGGAGATTACACTCTGGCGCAGATCCAGGCCCTACCCAGGGTCACCCAAAACACCCGGCATGTCTGCGTGGAAGGATGGGATGTGATTGGCCGGTTCGGGGGTGTGCGCCTCTCCGACTTCCTCAAGACGATCGGCGCCGACCCGACCGCGCGTTTCGTGACCGTCGAATGTGCGGATGACTATTACGAGTCGCTCGACATGGCCACCGCCATGCACCCGCAGTCTTTGCTCTGTTACGAAATGTACGACCAGCCGCTGACCCGCGAGCATGGCGCTCCTTTGCGCCTGAGCATTCCGACCAAGATTGGCTACAAGCAGGCAAAGTACCTCACCGACCTCAAAGTGAGTCATGTGCTTCAGAAAGTCGGCTACTGGGAGGATCAGGGCTATTCCGAGTTCTATGGCCTGTAGCTCCTGAGGAGATGACGATGGCAACCCGCGTGATCGCAATCGAAGACGTGAAGACGGGCGAAATAACCGAGGCGGTTTATGAACACCCATTTGTCGTGCGCCTATGCCACTGGTTGAACGCGATCTCGCTGTTCGTGATGGTCGGCAGCGGATTCCAGATCTTTCGTGCTTTTCCGAGCTTCGGAGCAAAGATCCCGCAAAAAGATCTTCTCAACTGGCCCAAGGCCTTTGCGCTTGGCGGGTGGCTGGGAGGCGCGCTGCAATGGCACCTCACCTTCATGTGGATCTATATCGCGACCGGCCTCGTGTACATCGGTTACCAGGTCTTCAGCGGAAACTACAAGCAAGTGCTCTTTGTGCGACGTGACCTGCCGGGAGTGTGGCCAATGGTGCGCCACTACTTCTTCTTCGGTCCGAAGCCGCCTGTAAGAGAAGCCTACAACCCGCTACAGAAGCACGCATACACCTCTGCGATTGCGCTTGGGTGTGCTGTCGGTGCTGACCGGTCTCGCGGTCTGGAAACCGGTGCAGTTTTCCTGGCTGGCGTGGATGATGGGCGGCTTCCACTGGGCGCGGCTCTGGCATTTCCTGATCATGTGGGCGATGCTGGCGTTTGTTTTCGGACATTTGGTGATGGTGGTCCTGCATGGCTGGAACAATTTCGTCTCCATGTTAACGGGATGGAAGAGGGACCCAGAATATCCGTCGGAGTAGTCCGGTGTGCGGTTGTGAAAACTCAGGAGTGCGGGTGAGGAGTGATGCCGGGAGAAGGGACTTCGCTGACAGATCCAGCCAAACAGTTCAACGAGGAGATGTTGATCCGGCGCATTCGGGAAGGCGAGCACGACCTTTTCTATGAGCTGATTCGACCCATACGAACGGCGCGTTTATTCCGCAGCTTTGGCCATTTTGCGCAACGTGGCGGATGCCGAAGACGTCGCCCAGGAGGCCGTACTAAAAGCGCTTAAGCACATTCGGCAATTCCGTGCGGAATCGCGGTTCAGCACTTGGTTAATCCAGATCACCGTCAATGAGGCGCGGATGCGGATAAGGAGACAGCACGCAAACAGGATCGAGCCTATCGTTGACCATCAAGACGAGGAGGGCAACTATGTACCCCGCGACTTCGCAGACTGGCGCGAGATCCCGTCGGAGACTCTGGAGCGAAACGAGGTCCGGCAGAAACTCGCGGAGGCGTTGGCTTCGCTCGGAGAAAAGTACCGGGAAGTCTTTGTCCTACGCGACATGCAACATCTGAGCATCGAGGAAACCGCCAAGGCACTCGGGATCTCAAGCGCGTCGGTCAAGACGCGCTTGCTACGGGCACGGCTGATGTTGCGCGATCTGTTATCGCCGGGGCTCGGCGGTAGCTGGAGCAGTAAGTTGTCGTTCGAAAAGGGGACCAAGCCATGGTAGTCAACTGCGAAGAAGTCTGGCGCGAGATTTCGAACTACCTTGATGGTGGGATCGAAGCGGATCTGCGGCTTGCCATGGATGAGCACATCCGCGGCTGCCGGCGCTGCGCCGCTGTGCTTGACGGCACGCGTAACGTCGTTCAGCTGTACGGAGATGAAAGGATGCTCGAAGTGCCGCTGGGCTTCAGCCAGCGTCTGCAGCACAGGCTGGAGGAGGAGAATATGCCTCGTAGCCGGCGAGGCTTTCTCGGATGGATGGTTGCGGCCGCAGCGGCAGTCTTGGTTGCGGGCAGCTTCGAGGCGGCCAGATCTTCGGTCTTCAGCCATCCTGAGCTGCGTTCGGAGCACGCCCAACCTGGAGCCGGGGTTCCTCCGGATATGCTGGTCGTGGTTTCGACCGATGGGAAGACGTTTCACGCAGCGGGGTGCCCGTTCATCCACGACAAAGCACACATTCAGACAATCGCGGCCCGGGAAGCGCTGCGACAGGGATATGCCCCTTGCGTCCGCTGCATGAAAAAGTATCTGACCGCCTGATCTCAGCTTGTGCTGATAGCAATCGGCAGGCCTTCGCTTTCCATCTAGACCAGAATCGGCGTGCCACTACCCAAAACAGCTTATCGGTTGCACCGAGTCGCGGTTTAGGATGCCGGCGTTTCAACACCGCTAGCTGCTGGCGAAGAGCAAGATTCTCCGAGCATCAGGCTTACCGCGGGTGTGAAAGATGTATCCCCGTCCGATGGAGCCGACTTCGGGCCCGGTTTGACCGTAATTCGCGTCAAGATGATGAAGCCAACACCGCAACTTTTTGAGCGGGTGTGTGACTAATCTTCAGCTTCGAATGTCCAAATTTGTGCGGGCTCAATTCCTTTTGCTGGGACCCCGACGTAGAGACGGTCTCGCTTCGAGAAGAAATATCCGGTGCGAATGCCTATTCCGGAAGGGACATTTGAAATCAACTCGTAATGATCCGGATCGTTTTGCTGAAACACGCTGATGATTCCTTCCCCACCTATGACGTAGATCCGTTTGCGCGATGCGTCAAAGAAAACGTCATCACACTCTCCAGCGGCTCGCAGTCTAGCGACTTCGTTACCAGTTTCGGTATTCAGGATGACCATCATCGGAGTCTTGCGGGTGATCGTAAACAAGCGGTGATCGGCTTCGTTCAGGGCCATTGCGTAATTGCCACGCAAGCCTTTCAGCGGCCACTTAGTTACAGACGCCAGTCTTGCGGTCGATCGACTCCACTACGTTGCCGGCATCGGGGACGTTCACGTAGATGCGTCCTCCAGTTGCTTCTACCTGAAAAGATTCCGGGTGGCCTTTTGTTTTGTACACTTGGCCTACGCGTGCATCCGTTCTTGGATCGATCATTGCAATGCCGCCGTCGTCCTCGCCGAATCCCACAAAGACGGTCTTCGAAACTTCGTCGTAGCGCAGATTGTCGGGATCCTCGCCAAAGTCAATCGTCTTACGAAGAGTATAAGTCGCGCCGTCGTACACTCTTACCTTGCCGTCTTCGGCGTTTGCTACATAAAGCTTGTCCAGACCGGGAACGTATAACGGTCCTTGCGGCTGCGCCAGCCCCTTGATGCTGTGAATCACCCTCCCGGCGAACACGTCAATCACTTCCACGGAGTTGTTGCCGAGTGCGGACACGAATAACCGTTTCCGTTTTGCGTCAGCCGTAAAGTGATCGAGCCGGCCCGCCACTCCAGGCACGGGAATCTGCTCTTCCAGTTGCAAGGGGAGCAATTCGCGCGCCTGCGTCTGCGCAAGTGCGTTCTTCGTGCTTCGGATCGTGAGGACCCCGATTGCGGCTACCGACACGAGACTGATGGCCAACCACTTCTTCATACCTGCTCCTCAGAATGATTTGTTATTGCATGATTCGCGCTAAGAATGTGGCCAGTCCAACAACTTTTTAAGATCATGGTTCGAAAACGAGAATAGCTGCGCCTTCTTGGTCGTGGGCAGGCGCGGCAACGTAGTAGCGGTTCAGTTCAGAAGACCAAAAGGAAGTCCCTGCGCCCGGTCGCGTCCTGATTTTTCCTATTGTCTCGTAATGGTCCGCGTCCAGTTGTTGATAGGCGAAAATGTTTCCGACATCGAAGCCACGCCCTCCCGAAATGTAGACGCGTCTCCGAGCAGCATCAAAATAGACTCCATCCATACCTTCGACAGTTGGAAGATGGGCGACCTCCTTGCCTGACTGGGAATCCATGACCACCATTTCAGGAGGCGTGCGGGTGCCGATGAACAATCGGTGCGTTCGATCATCAAAGGCTCGCGTCGCCGGGGCGCTGGCTGCTTACGGTCCACGTCGACACAACTTGCCGTTTCTTCGTATCGATGACTTGCACTTTGCTCATCGCGGGAAGAAACACGAACAGAGTTGCTCCGGAGTTGTCCAGCAGAAGTTCCGAGGGGTGCGCGTCCACCTTGATGTCGCCGAGATGCTTGTCCGTTTTGCCGTCGATGATTCCAACCTCGCCATAGTCCTTGCCTGCGTCCTGGCCGCCATAGCCTACATAAAGCGCTTGCGCGTGGGGATCGTAGGCCACGCGGTTGGGACCGAGGTCGAGCTTGATGGAATCGAGCAATTCTAGAGTGTCACCGCGGAAGACACGGAGCATTCCGTCGTCTCCGCTGGCCACGAACAGTTTATTGAGCGACTTTACGTACGCGATACCCTGCGGCTTTTTGAATCCTGGGATGCTCTTCACCCACTTCGCCGCCTGTAGATCGATCACTTCTACAGAGCCATTCTCGAGTCCTGCTACGAAGAGGCGCTTGCCTTCGACGTCCACATCCATGTGATCAAGGCGGCCCTTCACGTTCGGCATGGTAATTGTCTGGATCAGCCGCAGGGGCGCTTTGTCTTGCGCTTCTAATCTCATCAGGGGTGAGAGGAAGAGCGTGAACAATGCGACGAAAATCGTAAGAAGTTTTCTCATCAGATGCACAACCGAACTTAGCCAATGCTGTGATTCGCGTCTACCAGTGTAAAAAGTAGTCCGGAGCCAATCGTCACCCATACCGCGACGTCCAAGGCCGGCACCCAGCCTCGATGAACCGCAATCGAAGCAGTTACCGCGGACGATACGACCCCCCCGAGACTCCCAATGGTGTTCATCAGGGCGGAAAGCGATGCGGAATATCCAGGTGCCAGATCGATGCAAGATGCCCAGAAATTCGCCGCTCCAAACATGGTGAAGCCCGCCGCCAGCGCGATCATCGGCAGTGCAACCACGGTCAGGGTGAGATGATTGCCGGTGTACAACAAAAGAGCCGCGATGCCCATACCAACCCAGACCGCCGCGAGGCGTCCCTTGCGGCGATCTGTAACACGCGCAACCCGGTCAGAGAACCATCCGCCAACGGGAGACAGTACTGCCATCGCGAGAAACGGCGCTGAAGTCCAGGCCGCCGCGTGCATAATGTCGAGTCCTCGCATTTTTACTGCATAGAAATAGAACCAATTGTAATAAACGTAAAAGGCATAGCCCTGAAAGCCGTAACCCAGGATCAAGCCCCACACCGATAAACTCGTGAGCATCTTCATCCACGGGACCGTAGTCGCGACGTCGCTGCACCTGGCGTTCGCTTTTTCCTGTCCCGGGTGGATGATCTGCAACTCTTGCTGGTTCACGCGCGGATTTTCTTCCGGCCAGTCGGTCGCATACCAGTGCCAGATTCGCAACGACCAGGAAGGCTAGCGCCGCCGAGAGTGCGAAGGAGACGCGCCAGCCCCAGTGAACCATCGTCCACGCAATTGCGATCGGGAGTCAGCGTTCCGCCCAGGCCCAGACCGCACACCTGCAAGCCGCTGGCGAACCCGCGCTCGCGCGGCGCAGTCCAGGATGCAATGACGCGGGTTACGTTGGAGGAAACCGCCGCCTCTCCGACGCCCGTAAAAAACCGAACAATTCGAAAAACGGCGAGTGCGCTCAGTCCGGTTGCCGCCGCGAACCTTGGCGCGAAAACCATCGCTCCGGATCCAACCGCAAAACAGAGGATGGACGCAGTTAAGGTTCGACGCGGGCCGATGCGATCGCAAACATATCCCCAGGGAATCTGAAACAGTCCATAACCCCACAGAAAGGCGCTGAACACCCGCCCCATGGAAATCGTGCTGAAGGAGAATTCTTCCTCGATGTACTTTCCGGCAATGCTCAGGTTCAGGCGATTCATGCGCGGTCACGGCCATGATCGCCATGACTATGCCCATCACCACCCAGCGCACGTGGGTGGCGCCGGGGCGCGCAACTACGGCATCACTTGGTTCCCGGCAGAGCTCGCCTTTCGTTTCCAATTGCGTCCTCTGTAGT
Source organism: uncultured Acidobacteriota bacterium (assembly GCA_963716405.1). GTDB lineage: Bacteria > Acidobacteriota > Terriglobia > Terriglobales > Acidobacteriaceae > JABDBE01. The sequence goes on from CAVQTI010000006.1 coordinate 564,416, forward strand.
TGCTGTTACCGATTCGGTTGCCTGCCGTCACTCGTGCGGAGCGTTCCAAGCTGTCGGGAGCTGCGGAGGCCGCTGTAGTCGGGTCGCGGCCTCCTTGTTCGGGGGAGAAAATTAGAAGATCAATTTCAGCCCCAGCTGAATCTGTCTTGACGTTGTGGAAGTCTGATTCAATGCCGTGGGTAGTGCCGTGCCGTCGACGTCATACACCGAGTTGTTCTGGCCAAAAGTGTTCAGGAATCCCGGCGACAGGAAGTTCGTGTGATTCAGGATGTTAAAGAACTCCGCCCGGAACTGGACATTGAAGGCTTCGGAAATACTCGGGATACGCGTGTTCTTGAAAATGGAGAAATCCACGGTGGTAAGCCCCGGCCCGTAGAATTGATTGCGCTTAGTGTTGCCCAAGACGTTGGAACAGAACTGAGTGCCCGAGGGCGGCGCAACCGGAGAATTGGGGAATGATCCTGGAGCGCAACCCAATGGATTGGCGGCCGTGGCCAACGGATAAGAAATAGGAGCCGTCGGCGGGGTGAAGCAATTGGTATTCACGTAGTTGATGCCGCCGTGAATGGGGTTGCAGCCGGGAATGAGACTGGCGAAGTCCATGGAAAAGTCGCCGTTGAACCCGGTGCCCAGCGGATCGTTTCCATCGCCGACCGTGAGCTGTGAACGGAGCTCCGGTGGTTGCAGTGACGATGGTGCCCAGTTCCCATCCACCGGTTATTGTGGATAAGAACCGGGAGCCATTCTTCATCGACGGAAGGTTCCACATCAGTGTCCCGGAAAGTACCTGGCGCACATCGAAGTCGCAGGCGCCCAATGCTGGCCGACTTAATCAGCAGCAGTGGAACGGCAATCGAGTTCAGATAGGAATCGCCAGTGACTGGAGCGGAACTCAAATCTCTGCACTTACCAAACGTGTAAGACACCTGGCCTTGAACGCCCTGGCTGAAACTTTTCTTCAGTTGTGACTGGAACGAGTTGTAGGACGAAGCTCCGTCATAAAGGACGGGACGAATGCCAGCGCCGCCACCCCAGTTGGGATCGATTCGTGTCCCGGTCTGTTAGCGCAGGTGGCCTCACAGCGACGGATCGCAGGGAAAACCAACTCCGCTTACGTTGGTTGGTTGAACCAGGTTGATGTCGTCAGCAGCAGCAGAAAGATGCAACGAACGCGAGCCAACGTATCCGAGGAGCAAGGTGTAGCCCGGAGCCAGTTGTTGCTGAATGTTGAAATTCCAGTTCATGACGTACGGCGCGTTTGGGAAAGGCATCAATAAAGCGATTTCGAATCTTCTGTTCATTGAAGTTGACGTTCTGGTTGATGCCAGCTGCCCAGCGTGGCTCCGGGTGCAGCGCCAATGATCTGGAAGGGAGCAGTCGCGGCCGTATTCAAACCGAACTCATAGGGAAGCGGCAGCACGTCGAACATGCCAAAGCCGGCGCGCACCACAGTCTTTCCTTGCTTGAACGGATCCCACTCCAAGCCGATGCGAGGTTCGAAATTCTTGGTGGTCGGATTTTGCAGAAGAGGACTGTTCACCCCGACCGGTCCGCACGCCGTCGGGCTCGGACAGACAGTTGGATAGGCTGACGATTTCCTGGAACCCGGCAGCGGCCACGCTGTAGCCGTTTACCGTGTAGCCCGGGACGGTATTGGCGTCCGTTGGTCTGGTGGTCGCTTCATAGCGCAGACCCAGGTTCACGGTGAGGTTGGGTCGAACGCGCCAGTCGTCCTGGATGTAACCGGCGAACAGTTTTTCACGCAATCCCACTTCATGAGATCCACCGGGAGCCAGAGCGTTGAGCTGATCGGGAGTGTTGCTCAGAAAGGCGGCCAGGCTGCCATAGGTGTTCATCCTGCCGTTGGGGCTCAACTGTTCAAGAACGTTGTACTGCATATACTCGAACGCAAAACCAAACTTGATCGAGTGCTTTCCCTTGGTGAGGAAAGCGTCGTCGGCGGCCTGGAACGAGTTCCAGGCATGCGTGAAGCGGTTGAATCCTCCCAATGCGAAGGCAGTCGTAAGTCCGGGCACTGGGATCTCGGGAGGCGCACCGGCGCCGGGCGCGATGGCCAACGCTGCATCCTTGGCTACCGCGTCTCCCGAAACCGGGTCGTTGATTTTGCCCAAGGCGCGGCTCACACCCAGACGTACAGTGTTCACTAATCCCGCGCCAAAGAGATGCGTTTCTTCGAAAGTGCCAGTCTGTCTGCGGGAAAAAACCTGATGCACTGTGTTCCCCAGCGGGTCGGCTTGCGATTGCGGGCCGGAGTCGAAGAAGTAACTGCCGGTCAGACTGTCCGAAGTAGAGATCTTATGATCCAGCCTGGTGATGAAATAGTTCTCGTTGGCGATGGTTGCCACATTCGCATTGAAGGTTTGAATGCCGGCGACGTCCGGCGCACCAGCAGGCGCAAGCGGCCATAACGCCAGATACGGTTGGATCGCCGGGACGGCGGTTGCACGCTCGGCGGCATCCGGCACATGAATGGTTCCGGAAGCCTCCTGGCTCTGGCGAAATCCTTCGTAAGCGCCAAAGATAAATGTTCTGTCCTTTACGATCGGCCCTCCGGCGGAGCCTCCAAACTGGATGCGGCGGAACGGAGCAATCGTCGGTCCGTCAAAATAGTTACGTGCGTCGAAGATGCTGTCGCGGTCAAAAAAGAAGCCGGTCCCATGAATCTGATTGGTGCCTGACTTTGTAATTGCGTTGATCACCGCGCCGGAGGTTCGTCCATACTCTGCCGTGTAGCCGGTGGTGATTACGGAGAACTCCTGGATCGCGTCGACTCCCAGATTCAAGCCCGTAGCACCTCCGGGTGCGGCGTTGGTGTAGTCGTTGATCGAGATTCCATTCAGACGATAGCTGTTTTCGTTGGGACGATGGCCGGAGTCGCGTTAGTTGGTTGCCAAATCCGCGGTTGCCCTTGTTTGCGTTGAACGACGTGGTGGCCTGGTTGGGGATGCTGACCACGCCTGGTTCGAGAGTCGCTAGAGCTCGTCCAATCACGACCATTCAGAGGCAGTTCGCGGACCGTCCTGGAATCCACCGTCGAACTGATCGCCGTTGTACGTGGTTTGAACGTCAGGCGGTATGTCGGTTACGTTTATAACCTCAGTTACCTTACCCGGCTTCAGGCTAAGGTTCAGGGATTGCTGCGCGCCGACGTTAAGAGTGATACCTTTCTGCACAACTTTCGAAAATCCTTCAGCTGATGCCGAAACCTCGTAGGATCCCGGCAGCAGGTTCGGCGCCGAATAAAACCCGTCGCCGTTCGACTGAACCTCGCGAACCTCACCCGTTCCCACATTCCTGATGGAGACGGTGGCGTTGGCGATCGATGCCCCAGACGGATCAGTGATCTCGCCGGAAAGGGTGGCACCGGCTACTTGTGCTTCCGATGGTGCAGGACAGAACAGGTTCAAAGAAAGCGCAAGCACCGCGCAAGTCATTAAGCCGACTGCTGCCTTCATTCCTTTTTGGATTGTCATTGGGCTCCTCGTTTGTGGCTCGGAAGTTTTTGTGCCATGTCTCGCACAAAATGTTTCGTCGTTTTTAGATAGTTCAGAATCCCCACTTCTAGTTCTGAACTCACGCCTCGGAGAAAGAGATCTTTTTTGCCGCCGCCAATTTGCGCCGTACTATCTCCCTAGCGCAATACTTGATCCGTCCTATCAGGAACATTTCTGCATCAGCGAGCTAATTGTTGAAAATAAAAAAGATACACTGATTGCTCTCTAACTTTGACCTTGGGTCTCGGGGGAGCTATACTCCCACTCGGCCTCCTCAAACGAATGGGTAGCACTGCGGCGGTTACGAGGATTTTGCATTTCGGTGTTTTCGAAGTGGACCTGAAGGCCTGCGAACTTCGCAAGCAGGGTCTTCGTCTAAAGCTCCCGGAACAGCCTTTTCAAGTTCTTGTCGTGCTTCTTGGAAAACCCGGGCGAAATTGTCACGCGAGACGAATTGCGCAATCGTCTCTGGCAAGGCGATACTTTCGTCGATTTTGACCACGGGCTGAATAATGCGGTAATGCGGTTGCGGGAAGTCCTTGGGCGACTCTTCCGAGAATCCCCGTTTCGTAGAAACAATTCCGCGGCGCGGTTATCGTTTTATTGCGCCAGTTGCCGGACCTTTGATTCCAGTACCCTCCGCTACTCGCGAGGAAGTGGAAGACCATGGTCCCGCCCAAGCGAGCTCCACAGCAACTGATCGAACCGCCAGATCTAGACACTCCCTCTGAACCGGGCATCATCCGGCGAAGAGCTTTCAGCCCCCCGTCTGACCATCCTTGCCATTGCGGCACTCATAGTGGCAGCCGTGGTCGGCTTCGCGTTCGTTCATTACCACCCCTTCGATGCCAATAAGATCGCTCCTGCGCGAAACAAGTCCCTAGTCGTGCTGCCGCTCGAGAATCTCTCTGGAGACAAAGACCAGGAATACTTCGCCGACGGTATGACCGATGACCTGATTGCAAACCTGGCGAAAATCCGGTCGCTACGCGTGATTTCGCGGTCCACAGCAATGGCATACAAAGGAACGCGCAAACCATTGTCGCAGATCGCGAGCGAACTTAAAGTCGACGCTGTAGTAGAGGGCACGGTTCTGCGAGTAGGCAACCGCGTCAGAATTACCGCGGAACTGGTGCAGGTCTCAACCGATCGTCATCTATGGGCCGACACTTATGAAAGCCAGATGGGGGACGTTCTCGCTCTGCAAAATCGCGTTTCATCCGCCATCGTGAACGAGATCCGGATCAACCTGACTCCGGAGGAGGAACAGCGGCTAGCCAGTAATCCGGCGATCGCTCCCGAGGCTTACGAAAACTATCTCAAGGGACGCTACTACTGGAACAAGAGAACCGATGAGAACTTGACCAAAGCCATCGCGTATTTTGAACAGGCGACCCGTCAGGACTCCCGGTACGCCTTGGCGTATGCCGGCCTGTCCGATTGCTACGCCATCATCAGCGCCGAGATTTTTGGAACCATGCCCGCGCTCGAGGCCGCGCCCAAAGCGAAAGCCGCCGCGCTGCGGGCTCTCGAGATCGATCCTACTCTCGCCGAGGCCGAAACTTCACTGGCTACCGTGAAGTTTAACTACGACTGGGATTGGAACGGCGCCGCCGAGGGGTTTGCCCGGGCGATCCAGCGCAACCCCAGCTACGCGACTGCGTATCAAAGATATTCGCTTTACCTGATAGCGATGGGCCGTCCAACGGATAGTTTCGATCAGATTAACAAAGCCCGTGAACTTGACCCACTATCCATCAGTATCAATTTCAGCCTGGGATGGCGGCTCTACATGGCGCGGCAGTATGACCGGGCCATCCAACAGCTTCGCAATACGCTGGAAATGGATCCGTCTTACGAACTGCCTCACCTTGTCCTCGGCTTATCGTACGCGCAAAAGGGTGACTTTGCGCTTGCTGTTCCAGAGTTGCGAAAGGCTGTGGAACTGTCCCACGGAACCCCGCTGATGATCTCGGCTTTGGCAAATGTGTTAGGCCGATCGGGAAACAAGGCGGAGGCGGAGAAACTTCTTGCCGATCTAACCGCTGCTTCAAAGCAGCAGTACGTTTCTCCGTATTATTTCGCGGTTGTCTGTGTGGGTTTGGGGGAAACTGAAAAAGCGCTCGACTGGCTCGAAAAGGCTTTTGCTGACCGCTCCAATGGTTTGGTGTTTATGAAAGTGGAACCCGCACTAGACGATCTGCGTTCAAATCCGCGTTTTGTTGCCTTAGAGCAAAAACTTAATTTTCTCCCCTGATGCTTTATCTTGATGGCGCATCCGCCTTTGGCAGGCGGCCAGTTCACCAACCTCTACAATTTTTGCTTTGCAGGCCGATGACGGCCTACTCTACTGGTCACCTGGCGCCCCCACCACGAACCGAGTCATGAGACAGTGCAGTGTGTAAAAAGAAATTAACGTTCCTTTAACATAGGGTTCATCACGCCTTCCTAGAATCGCCAGTCATCAGCAAAACAAAAGTTATTTTCATTGGGAAATGTTTGTTTTGTGGCTGACACGGAGGCGCTATGCGTTCACGGCACGGTGAGTTGGTTGTTGTCGCCAGTTTGTTTTTTGCGCTCGCAACGACGTCATTGTTCGCACAAGTGGATCGGGCGGTGCTCGAAGGGACAGTGACGGATCAAACGGGAGCCGCTGTTGTCGGCGCAAAAGTGAAAGCCGTGGCAGTAGACACCGGAATTGCTGAGGAGCAGCGCACGAATGGCAGAGGTTACTATCGCTTCCCCGGCTTGGCGGTTGGCCGGTATACAGTGAGCACCACTAATGTGGGTTTCAGGACACGCGTAATTGAGGATGTCAGGATGGAGGTGGGCCAAACGCGCACTTTGGATGTCAAGCTTGACGTCGGGGCCGTCGCCGAAAAAGTAGAAGTCGAAGCGACCGCAGAACCAGCAGAGCGTAGTTCTGCAGAGGCGTCCACGGTCATACGTCAGGACCAGATCGACAATCTGCCCGACAACGGCCGCGATTGGACGACCCTCTCGTTGCTGGCGCCCTTTGCCCAGGATGATGGGGGCGGCGATCAAAGAACGATTCGCTTTGCAGGTCGCGCACGCGACGACAACAATTTTTCAATCGACGGGGTCGATGCCGGCGGCATTCAGGAACAAGCGCAGAAGTCGCAAACGCGCTTGCAGATCTCTGAGGATGCGATTGAAGAATACCGTGTTGACTCCGCCCTGTATGACGTCGAATATGGAACCCAAGCCGGCGGACAAATCGACGCCGAAACTAAGCACGGAACCAACGACTTCCATGGGACGTTGTACGGTTATTTCAGAAACTCGGTTTTCGATGCGCGGAATTTCAACGACTTTGACGTGAACGGAAACCCTTATGTCCCGCCGTTCCGGATGGGGCAGTATGGGATGACGCTTGGCGGCCCGATCGTCAAGAACAAGACTTTCTTTTTCATCAACTACGAAGGATTGCGTCAGTTGCAGTTTAACGGAGAGCAAATCATCGTGCCCGCGGGAGTGTGCTGTGGTGCGTTTTCCGGCACGGGCGAGCCGGGACCGATCGCATCAAGCTACCAGCAGTACGTTTTGAACAGCGCACCCAGCGGTTTCGGGTCACAACTTTGCACGATTATGCAATCGTTTCCCTGGCGCGCATCGGTAGGAAAAATTAACGGTTGCGCGCCGCGTTTCGTCTTCCCCGACGCCGCCTTTCAGTGGCAGGGAAGCACCACCAATCCGAGCGATCTTAACAATCAGGACCTGCTCACGGTGGGGAGGCAGACGACGATACACGAAGATACCTGGCTGGTACGGATTGACCACAAGATCAGCGACAAAACTCTACTTTACGGTCGGGCGCAGCGTGATATCAGCTTGTGGAACGCGCCGGCTAGTTTCTCGGGAAGCGTCCCTGGGGACAATCAGGCAATCATCAATCATCCGGCAAATTACATGATCGCGCTGCAACACACGTTCAGCCCCACCGTATTCGACGAAGTGAAGTTCTACGTCAACCGTTCGCCCTTCCACAACCCGGGAGGAAGCATATTGCCGTTCAATGTCAGCAGCAACGATTTCGTCACCCTGAACAATACGAGTACGGATGTCGAAGTGGGCTCGACCTTCGGGGTCGTTGACAACCTGACATGGGTTCACGGGCGGCACGCGTTCAAGGCCGGCATGGAATATCGGCGCGTTCGGCTGAATCAAGGGCAGACCTCAAACAATGTTCTGACGTTCGGGGACGACTATTCGATAGCGCAGGCCTCGCTCAGCAATATCAACTATATCGCCCCCTGGTGCTGCCACGGTCTGCGCCGCAACTTCTTTATGCCGTATTTCCAGGACGAATGGAAAGTTACCCCGACTTTCACGCTGACGGCTGGGGTGCGATATGACTATTACGGCCAGGCCCATGAGGCGACCAACCGCACCACCGTCTTTGACCTTAATGCGTTTCACGGTGTGTGTCTGGGTTCCGGTTCGTTTAACGTAGCGCCGAGCCCGGGACCGATTAATACCCCGCCTTGCCCAGCCAATCCATCTTTGTACAATCCCAGCTATGTGAACATTGACCCGAGGCTTGCACTGGCTTGGGCGCCCAGCGCACTACACGGGAAAACGGTGTTACGCACGGGTTTTGGCATCTATCATGGCGCAGCGCAGAATGATGATTTGAATGCCGGACTCGAAAGCGACACCTTCCGCATTCTGGTCAACAACTTCAACCCGCCGCCATCTTGTCCGACTCCCTGTCCCAACTTGCTGCCTCAGTTTGAGCAGCAGGACCCCTCGTTTTCGGGATTGAGCACCACCAGCAAGCAGGCCAACCACCCGCGGGCATTGCAGCGCGAAGGACGGCGCGATTTATATGTGGAAACCTGGGGTCTGACTATAGAGCATCAGTTGCCAGCGAGTTTCATGGCTTCGGCTCAATATCTCGGCAGCCACGGCGTGCACCTGTTCTCACGAGGCGCAGTAAACCTGTGCACCGAACCGGTCACGTTTAATCCCGCTGACGGCGACTGCTTCCGCACCTTGGACCCCTATTACCCAGGCGGAAACCCTTTCGGATCCGTCGACTACAAATCGGACATTGGGGCCAGCAACTACAATGGCTTGAACTTGTCACTCGAGCGCGTCTTTAAAGACGGTTTCTCTTTCCAGGCTCGGTACACCTGGTCGCACTCGATCAACGATGGGTCAGTCGGCGGAGGAGAATCAACCGGACCCGAGAATGTGAATTGCCTGTCGTGTGATTACGGTCCCAGCATTTTCGACATTCGTCACAATGTCGCTGTAAATGCTGTGTACGAACTCCCGTTTGGTCCAGGCAAGACTTTTCTGAATGATTCGGGCGCCTTGGGCAAAATCGTGGGAGGCTGGCAATTCAGTACCATCGGTATTTGGCATACCGGACATCCGTTGACTGTCCAGATGGATCTGAGCGGGTCGATCAGCGATCCGTCTTCACCATTCAACGGGCTTCCCTACACCTACCTTCTCCCCGACGGCAATGATCAGACCAACCAGCGGCCGGATGTTATCCCGGGAGTTCCGTTGACTCTTCCAGGCGCGGGACACAATGGTGTGCCTCTAATTAACGCCGCCGCTTTTCAGGCCCCGCCAGTCGATGCGAATGGAAATTTTCTTCGCTTCGGCGATGAATCCAACGGGATGATTCGGGCTCTCGATAGCTGGCAGATCGATATGGCGCTGACCAAGACAACAAAACTTACAGAGCGCGTGGCCATGGAGTTTGGCGTGCAAGCGTTCAACATCTTAAACCATGTTCAACTAGGCGACCCCGGCCAGTTCACCCTCAGCTACGCTCCTGGAGCCACTCCTTCGAATCTGACGGCTCCCGGCAACTTTGGAATTATCAGCACGACGGTGAACTTCAACAATAACAATGACAACGCTGCGTCTCCGAATACTGGCACTGGTCTGCCGCGGCAACTGCAGTTCATGGTGCGCTTCAAGTTCTGATTGCGGTTTTAGGTAAATTTCAGGGACTTCTCTAAAGCCTTGCCGGAGGATGACTCATGCTCAATCGTGTGCTTTATCGGCTCGACTCTTTTGATTCTGAGTTGCACCTTTCTGGTAGCTGAGGCTTGCGCCGCCGATTACTCCGTCCTCAAGAAAATCCCCATTCCCGGCCAGGGGAGTTGGGACTATCTCACGGTCGACGAGGCTAACCGCCGCCTGTACGTTTCGCACGGAACCCAGGTCGAAGTGCTCGATGTGGACTCAGGCGCAATCGTCGGCAAAATCGAAAACACCCTGGGCGTGCATGGAATAGCCATCGCTGCAGACCTCGGCCGCGGATTTATTAGCGACGGACAGTCCTCGACGGTCACCATCTTCGACTTGAAAACGCTGAAGACGATCGCAGAAGTGCCCACCGGAAAAAAGCCGGATGCCATCATCTATGATCCCGCGACCTCCAGGGTTTTCGCCTTCAACGGCGGCAGCAACAGTGCGACCGTGATCGAAGCCAAGGACGGAAAAGTTGCCGGCACGATTGATCTCGGAGGTGGTCCTGAATTCGCCGCCGCGGACGGCGACGGCTACGTCTACAATAACCTTGAGGATGAAAGTCTGGTGCTGAAGATTAATTCGCGAACATTGAAAGTCGAGCAACGCTGGCCGACGGCGCCTTGTGCGTCGCCTTCAAGCATGGCGATCGACCGCGCCAATCGCAGATTATTTCTCGGCTGCCGCAGCAAAGTCATGGCAGTGATGAACGCGGACACGGGCCAGGTCATCACTACGCTTCCCATAGGCGATCACGTCGATGCCACCGCTTTCGATACCGAGACACACGATGATTTTCAATTCCAACGGCGAAGGCACCGTGACCGTGATTCACCAGGATAGTCCCGACAAATATTCCATCGTCGAAACGGTGAAGACTTTACCTCGCGCCAAAACCTCGGCGCTCGATCCCAAGACTCACCAACTGTTTTTATCCACCGCGGAGTCGGGGCAGTTTGAAGTGTTGGTGGTGGGAAAGTAATTACTCAATGAAGACTCGCCAGAGATTGTCGATTGTTCTAATTGTTCTTGGCTGCGCGGCCTGCACGCGTTCTCACTCGCAGATGCCGCCGCAGACCCAACCGGTTGCCCTGCAGTTGCAGGTTAGCACTCCATTCCGGTTCGTCGCCTACGGAGATTCGCGCTTCCATGATCCCAAAGATACGGAAGCGGCGAACCCTGCCGTACGCCAGGCGCTGGTGCAAGCGATTGCTGAAGTTAAAGCCCGCGTTTATCTCCTTCAGCGGAGACATCGTATACAACGGCTACGATGCAAATGACTGGAAGGTCTGGGACAGCGAGACCAGTATCTGGCGCGAGAAACAGATTCCGGTCTATCCAGCTCTGGGCAATCACGACCTGCATGGAAACGAAAACGTCGCGCTGGCAAATTATTTTCAACGTTTCCCGGATTTGAAAAACAGCCGCTATTATTCTGTACGCGCAGCTAACACCTTGATGCTCGTGCTCGACAGTTCGCTAGACGAAGTCGCCGGGCCGCAAGGAAAGTGGTTGACGCAAGCGCTCGATACGCTGCCCGGAGACGTTGATTTCGTCTTCATTGTTCTCCACCATCCGCCTTACACGAGCTCGTCCGATGGGAAAAAGTTCGGAGGCGGACACTCATCTCGCTCTACCGAGCAAGCGCTGGCGAAGGCATTGGAAGCGCGGCAGCAGAACACGCGCGCCCGGATTGTAGTTTTCTCCGGACACGTACACAATTACGAACGCCACGAACACGGCGGTGTCACTTATTTTGTTTTAGGCGGAGCCGGGGCTCATGCGTACCCGATCGAACGGGCGGCAACCGATCCATTCCAAAGCAAAGAGATCAACTACCACTATCTGCTGGTCGAAGTAGATCGCGGCCATTTGAAGGCCACGATGAACCGCCTCGACCTCAGCACCGGCAAGCCTGTCTGGACACAGCCTGACTCCCTGGAGATCACCGTACCCGTTGCCGCTTCCGCACCGCCGCATTCAGGCGTTGGGAATTAAAGAGGTCATCACCATGCCTCGAAGCCCGTGGCAGAACGCGTTTGTCGAGCGGCCTGCGGCTGGGGGATCCGAGGCAACTGATAAAATCCCAAAGCTACGATCGCCGTGAGAACGAGCAAGAGGTTTGTAGTGACTTTTTGAAAAATCGCGTTCTCCGTCTAGCAGCGAACATTAGAAAGGAAACAAAATTCCCTTGTCCTTCAGTTTCTCAAAGCGGGCAGCGACAAAACGATAAACTTAGGTACCGAATTGTACCGAGTCATTCTCATCTCTCACTGCGCCGACTTTCCTCTAACCAATAGCCTGTTCGCTTCATCTAAGTTTTGTGACGCAGTAAGCAGCGAACGTCACATAAAAACTAAAATCAGACAAAAGGAACAGATATGAATCATCGTACGGAAGCCGCGCAAAAGGCGAATGCCACACGCAAGGCTCTCGCTCTGAACTTGACGACAACTGAAGCACGCAAGTTGTCGCCGCAAATGAAACAGCTCATTAAGGCACTTGCCACGATGGGCATTAACTACCATAGCAGCCGCAATGGTGAGTGGGCGGTCGTAAACGACGCGGGAACCAAATCACAATCGATCACGGTTTTCACGGCGGGCCATTGCTACCTCGACTTCAACTTCAACGCAGACGGAGCCTTCACATACTTGTTCGTCGGCGCGACAGATCTGGACACCGGAGAAGTCTGCCCAGATTGTGGTGAGCCGAGCCTGGCGAATCCCAAGACGGCAACCCTGCCACACCTGTTAGCTAACGTCGAAACTGGGGGTTGGAGCCCAGTCGTCGCGTTGTGCGCGGCCTGATGATGACCACAGAGATCAAAGTTCCGGACCGCGGCTCATCCCTGCTTCAGCCAAGAATATTTCCGTTCTGGATGCACAAACTCGTCCACGGAGTCCGGAAGATCAGTCAGTGGGTCTAGAAGATCGGCGTACTTGGTCGTCCAGTCCAGCACCTGTCGAATCTCATGCTTCTTGTCATCTGGCAATTCTGTCTGACTCGCAGCTTCTGTTAGCGCCCTCGCAAACGTCCGGACACGATTGGCTTCCTCCCAATTCTCAATGAGTCCGCTAACAAATTCAGCCTTTCGCTTGTGCTCTTGCGCCCGTCGTTCTCGCTCTTCTCTTTGCCTGCGCTCTTCCTCCCACCGCCGCTCCCGTTCTTCATGCTCCAGCCGGCTCTTCTTGATAGCCGCCGCCGCAACTTTGAGCCCAACGATGAAGTCACCAATACAATTTTCAACGATCTGAACTTTTCCGTCTGCCCATGTTGCTCGTACATGGGAGGCATAAGGCAGATTATCGATTGAAAGCCGTATTCTTCCGGTGGGCTTATAGTCCCACTTGGGTGCCATCCAAGGATGCTTTTGCTCGGCCGGAGTTAGCTTATGACTTTCGCTGTCGAGAACTTCCTGCATACTGACAGCGACTGCCTCGCCGTCTACGCTGATGACTAACCTCTCGTCCTCTTTTTTTGGCCACGCGACGACATATCCTTGTTCCTCAAGAGCCAAGAAGAGTGCGTTCGCTATCCGCAGTGCACGCGACAATTGTTCTCGTGAGACGAGAAGATGCGCTGCCTTTCCGGCTTTCGGCACTAGGAGCCTTGTGTCGTTCTCCTTACCTGAAACCAGAAGCTTTTCCGTTTTCAACGCAAGGGGATGGGAGAGCTCTTGCGGGATTGTCACATTGGGTCGAGACTCAGCAGCCAATGCGGCAAGATCCTGGCTGATTCGTTCGCGGATGTGTATTTGCACGGCTTCTTTGCCGCCCGGTTCGGGGATTAGGGGAGTGGGCTTTATTTTGTGCCCCAGTTCGACCTTGGTCCAGTGCCCCGACGAGGGAAGTGGAATGGTATGTTTGCGGCATGTGTTCGCCAGACTCGAAGCAGAGATGCCCAATTCTTGAGCTACCGTTTTGATAGGAGCCGCCCAAACCTTTTGATGCAGTTCGCTTCGTGTGAAACGAATCCATGTTCCGTTCATATTTCCTTCTCAGGTTGATGATCGTAGCATTCCCGGGCCGACCAAATAAGGTTGGCCACGAACTGTAACCCGGTTTCCCCGAGTGGGACGCGGAGGTTCAAATCCTCCCCGTACACCAAGTGCCAGCGTGTGCGAATTGGAATAGCAGCCTGTCTTAGAAACAAGTGTTTGAGAGTTCGAATCTCTCCGCTGGCGCCAGAATTGTTATTGTCGAAATTCGTGCAGGGCGAACTGACTGCAGCCCGCCCAGCACGATTTCAGTTGATCCACGCTGTCTGTTCCAGCGCACGGATGTATTCGATGACTGCTTCGCTCCAACCATCGATGTGCATCCACTTGCCATAGCCGACGCCGTTCTTGTAGCTGGCCACGTTGATCAGGTAACCCTTGCCGCTGGGCGCCGGTACCTTGTCGTGCGCCTGCTCGTCAGTGATCACGATCAGGCGGTCGTACTTCTCGTTGCGGTTTAGCTTCTCAACCGCATTCCCGAGCTGCGTGCTGTTGTGGCGCTGGGAAACGTCAATGGCATCGCGCAGGGCGAAGCCACGACGCGCCGGCACCTCAACCAGATTGTCAGAGAAGCTGTACACTGCAACCTTCTCTGCGATCTCGCGCAGTAGCACGGCCAAACCGTAAGCTGCGTCAGTGCGCTGCATCTCGGAGCGGCGAGACAGCGGCGCAGTCATCGAGCCGGAGACATCCACCAGTACGATGGTCTTTCCCGGCAGCTTCTCGGCTTCCGCTACGCACTTCAGCATCGCCTGCTCAAGCGCTTCCTCCCACTGCGGCGCGTAACGAGCCGCAGCCAGGAAACGGAACGGGAGCACGCGCGTCGTCCTCATCGAACCAAGCGCGGAGAGCACGAGCGACTCGTCCACTCCAGCCTCGCGCATGTTGCGCAGGTTGCGAAGCAGCGCGAGTGCGCCCAGCTTCTGTTCGCGAAGCAGGCGCTCCCAGGCCTCGCGCTTGTCAGCGCCAGAGCTGAGGGCAACTTCCCACGTGTCTGGCGTCGTCAGGCTTCCCGAGACCAGCTTCTTCCACACGTCGGCCTGCGCCTGGTCGCGCGGCTTGGCGTGGCAGAGGAAGAGCACGTCCCGAAGCTTGATCGGCCCGCCACGGTCGTACTTGGCGAGCTGATACTCATCAAACTTCGGGAACGCCGCCGCCAGGCCCTTCTTGACCTGACCGGAAAGCGGCACACGCCCGTCCTTCCAGTAAATGGCGACGAACTCCGCGAGTTCGTCGGCCCGCTGAATGATGCGGGCCAGCGTCTCCGACACAAGGGCGCGGTGCGTCTTGTGGCGAGCCATCTCGCGGACAAGCAGAAGCGGCGCATGACGCAGCTTCATCCGCTCGCGTCCTTCGACTGCCATCGCCGCCACCTTCTCGACCGCGATCTTGGGAACGAGTTCGGCAATGCGGCCGGCGATCTCGACTCCGTCCTCATAAAACTGGCTCTCCCAAAGCAGGCACGCCAGCACCGAGCGGCGTAGCTGCAGCTCAGGAGAAATATTTCGCGCAGGCGCGCCCTCGTGCGTGCTCGCTCCAAATTTAAGGTTCAGTAGATTCAGTCGGGCCATTCGTGGCCTCCTTTCAACTTGCAGCTTTTACCGATTGGCTATTCGCTGGAACAGCTGGCAAATGGGACCTTGACCAATGCGGCCAAGGTCTGACTTGTTTGAAAATTCGCCGGGGAATAAGTCGACGACGGTATTTGTTCCGATGCTCTACCACTGAGCTACATGGCTCGAAGCCATGGCAGGAATCGAACCTGCGACTTTCGGAGTCCGAAGGAACCCTCGTCTTCACCACCGGCGAAGCTTATGCCAAGGATTCCGTGACTTGCTGTCACTCGATCCGAGTTTTCTTCCTGCCTTGCAAACGACTTCACTTCCAAGGCCAGAAGCAGGCCTTGAAATTCAGCCATCGTTTCCGCGGACCCCGAGGCTTCCACAAATTGCCACCCCGCAGCCTCGGTAGACTCCGGGAAGAACCTGCGATACAGCTCTACCTTTTGGCGATCACTCGCTTTTCCCAGGTAAAGCTTGTAGTCAATTCTTCCCGGACGCAGAAGGGCTGGGTCCAGTTTTTCGACATGGTTCGTCGTCATCACAAACAGGACGCCAGTGGGCGCAGCAAAACCATCCAAAACGTTCAGCAACCCAGAGAGCGTGACGCCGTTCTGGTTTGGGGCAACCTCTTTTGTGCTGAGCGTCGCGCCACTATTTTGCCCAGTGCCCGAATTTGATTCGATCCGCGATTGACTGCCCTTCATGCAATCAATGTCCTCAAACAGCAAAACTGAATTCGCCGGGACGTTGTTGACCGCACCCATCAAACTGCGATCGTTGAAATCCGCCAAATTGATAATGTAGATCGACAGGCCGAAGTGCGCAGCCAGTGCGGAGACCAGAGAGGTTTTCCCTGTTCCTGGCGGCCCGTAAAGCAAATAGCCACGATGGTAAGGAACGCCCAAGCTCTCGTACCGTTTCTTCGATTTCCGAAATTGCATCATGTCTCGGACCATGTGTTCTTTTTCTCCCGGTTCCAAGACCACTGATTCGAGCAGTCGCGGCGAATACCCTTCCACATAGTCCCAGCCGTCGTTATACGTATACAAATACGACTGCACGCCTTGTCTCTTGAGATGGCACTTCACAACGTCGTCCACGAACTGTTGGAGGAAGAACCGTTTTCTACCCAGCGTTCGGAAGGTAAGCGACTCGACTCGCCTGCCAGTCCGTTCGTGCGTGTTTTCGGTGCGCGAGAACCAAACCTCAAAGGGTCTGCCGCCGTACCAGAACCAATGTTTTCCTGGCGCTGGAATCATGGCGATCCGCTCATTGCGAAGCGTCGTGTCGAGATCAAGCCGCCGAATTCGTTTGAGAAACTTCTGCTCCAGAAACCATTCCTTCACCCATACGAACGCAGCGTCATCATCCTTCACCGTGATCATCATGGTGGTCTGACTGACGATCCAATGCCACAGGCTTTCTGGCACAGCCCGCAGCCACACACTCACCGCGCCGATGATCATCAGCAGAAGCCCGCCGGAGGCGAACTCGTTCCGGCCGCTCAACACGCCTTTTAGAATTTGAAGCATATTCATTTTTCTAACCGGCACCAGGCCGGAGTTAATTGTTGAATAGCTGCCTGCGCAAAATTCCTTTGGCCGGGGAATCAGCGACCACGGAACATTAGGCGCTTTGCCAATTCAGCTACGCGGGCATAAATTCCCGCGGCAGGATTCGAACCTGCATCTCCCGCTCCTGAGGCGAAGTAACCGTAGTCTTCACCACCGGCGAAACTAATTACCGACTTCAATCTACGGGCATTCGCCCGGTTCGGCAGCGCGGGTACATTCCACTCGCGCTGCGTCTGCGTCGCAGCCAGGGAACCTTGATCACGGTTGAGGGCTCGAACCCCGGCCTTCACTCACAGGCACGCCACGAAGTTGCCGTGAACTCACCACTGACTGAATGTTTTCCACGCGAGAAACTTGACCCGCGCTTAGGTAATTCATGGGTCAGGGAACAGGCGGTTACGGCAGGGCTTTCGCCCGCGAGGATTCGAACCTCACAGCCCGAAGGCTGTTTCACCAGAGAAGTAGCCGTAGCCAATCACCACTGACCGTGTGAGTTATAGCTGGGGGAATGAACGGCAGCGGTATTGTCGATTCACAGTCGAAGGAACCGCGGCCTGCGCCACCCAGTAATTTTGTTGTGCGGAAGAGCGCTTAAGGTCGGTTAGCGCGACCGAAGTGACGCCCTATAGCAACTCAGCCGCAGTTATGGGCCGATGTTGCCCGCTTAGCGTTTTGTTTGAGACATCTGCCAATTTGGGCGTCCTTTCGTAAGAAGATAACCGAAGATGCCATGACTCGAAATATTTTGCAAGAGGAAAATTGCAAGTTATCGAATAAATTGTCCCATCATCCGAATCATGATGGAGTTACCACTTACTAAGTACAGTAATCATAAGACATGGTTGCGCGGGCAGGATTTGCACCTGCGTCTAGAGGTTATGAGCCTCTCGTATTGTCCTACGCTACTACCGCGCCACAAATCAGCTAACGCAAAAGAAATGGTCCGGGTGGCAGGAGTTGAACCTGCGTGGACATGTGCCCAAGACATGTGGGTGGCCGCTACCCTACACCCGGATCTGAAGAGAGGGCCTTGCAGCCCTCTCCTGTTTAGCCCTTCACGCAGACCACCTGGCGCAACGTGTGCACCACGTCCACCAGATCGCGCTGCGCTTCCATCACTGCGTCAATGGACTTGTACGCCATCGGCGTTTCGTCGATGACGTCCGCGTCCTTACGGCACTCGACGCCCGCTGTCGCCTTGGCGTGGTCGTCCAACGTGAAGCGGCGCTTCGCTTCCGTACGCGACATGGCACGTCCGGCTCCATGACTACAGCTCATGAAGCTTTCCGGATTGCCCTTGCCGCGCACGATGTACGAACGCGCTCCCATGCTGCCGGGAATGATTCCCATGTCGCCTTCACGCGCACGTACTGCGCCCTTGCGCGTGATGAGCACGTTCTCGCCGTAGTGGTGCTCCCAGGTCACGTAGTTGTGATGGCAGCTCACGACTTCCACATTGGCTTCGAATGCCGGAACTTCTCCCGAGCCCTGCACAGCCGCGATCATGTTGCTGCATCATCAGTTCGCGGTTGGCCAGCGCATAGTCCTGCGCCCAGTGCACCGCGCGGACGTAGTCCTCGAAGTGCTCCGTGCCCTGCGGCAGGTACGCGAGGTCCTTGTCCGGCAGGTTGATCATCCACTGGCGCATGTCGTTCTTTGCCAGCTCGATGAAAAAGGTGCCGAAGCGATTGCCCACGCCACGCGATCCCGAGTGCAGCAGGAACCAGACGTTCTCGTTCTCATCGAGGCAGACCTCGATGAAATGGTTCCCCGTGCCCAGCGTCCCGAGGTGATTGATGCGCTGCACATGATTCAGCTTCGGATACTTGTCGACGATCGCCTTGATACGCCGGCTCCATCTTCGCCCACACGTCCGCGTGATGCGCCGGAGCATCGCGACCACGCGCCGCGGTCGTTCTTTCCGCCGTTGTCGGTACGCCCGTGCGGCACTGCCTTCTCAATCGCCGTGCGGATGCCGTGCAGATTGTCCGGCAGCTGATTGGCGTGCAAAGAAGTCTGCACGGCCATCATGCCGCAGCCAATATCCACACCGACCGCCGCGGGAATGATTGCGCCGCGAGTTGGAATCACGCTGCCAACGGTCGCGCCGATGCCCCAATGCACGTCCGGCATCGCCGCCACCCACTTGTAGATGAACGGCAACTGCGCGACGTTCAGAAGTTGCTGGCGTGCGGCGTCCTCAAGCGGAACGCCCTTGGTCCAGGCCTTGATGGGTACGCCCTTGTCGGGCTTGATTACGTTGTAGGTGTTGTCTGTCATCGTTTGCTCTCGCTATATCAAATTCAGTCTCCTGTCATCACTCCGCAGGGACTATCTCGCGCACGAAACCAACCACGCGACTACGCGCTGACACGTTCCGTGCCTGAAAGTCGGTGCAGTACAGCACATCCAATTTCATCGAACGCACCGCCCCGCCGTATGCACAGGAGATCGCACGCCAGCGCATTTGCGGCATACTGCACGTGCGCGTGCAGGCAGCCACACACAGTGGTTCGCGGTATCGCTCTGCACGACTCTTCTCAGAAACTCTCTCCACGCTCCCGGATCATCTTGCACCGTGAGCCGGTCCTCCAAGGCGTCGATCGAGAGAGAGTCGGTTGTCATAGTCAGCTCCTTTTAAAAACTGCGTGGTCGGGGAGTGGAGATTCGAACTCCCGATCTCGTGCTCCCAAGGCACGCGCCTTCAACCAGCGAGGCCACTCCCCAACATCTGGTGGCTCGGCACGGAATTGAACCGTATCCACTGGCTTTTCAGACCAGCACTCTGCCGTCGAGTTCCCGAGCCAAACTTTGGTGGACGGTGCGAGAATTGAACTCGCATTTCACGGTTGCAGGCCGTGGGTAATCCCGTTATACGAACCGCCCATTTGGGGCGAGATGAGAGAATCGAACTCTCGTGACTGGAGCCACAATCCAGTGCCTAAGCCATTCGGCCAATCCCGCCATCAAATCTGGAGCTGGTCGAGTGAATCGAACACTCGTCGGAGAGGTACAAGCTCTCTGCACTCCCACTGTGCTAGACCAGCAAACCTTTGGAGCTGGCACGCAGCCTCGAACTGCGGTCGGGCGCTTACCGTGCGCCTGCTCTTCCCGTTGAGCTATACCAGCGGAGCTGGCGCGGCGATTCGAACGCCGATCACGGACTTACGAGGCCCGCGCTCTTCCCACTGAGCTACACCAGCACAAACTTCTTCGAAACTCTGGAGGCGGTGGGGAGAATTGCACTCCCGATGATCTCCTTTGCAGGGAGACGCCTTGCTGTCTTGGCTACACCGCCTCGAACTTACTTACTAAATCTGGAGCGGAAGGCGGGACTCGAACCCGCGCTCTCGACGTTGGCAACGTCGCGTCTTGGCCACTAGACGACTTCCGCCCTCACAAAATCTTGGAGCGAGCAGCGAGAGTTGAACTCGCGTCATCGGGTTGGAGGCCCGAGGCACCAGCCGCTATACCATGCTCGCCCTTCAAACTGGCAGGGGTGACAGGATTCGAACCTGCTTGAACTCGTTTTGGAGACGAGCGCCCTTCCCGTCGGGTCATCACCCCTGTGGCGGTCGCAACGGGAGTTGAACCCGTCCCTCCTGATAGACAGTCAGGCATCCTGCCGCTAGACTCTGCGACCACTTTCTGAACTTGGCTGCGAGGGCACGATTCGAACGTGCATGAACCGGGTCAGAGCCGGTTATCCTAGCCAATTGGATGACCTCGCAACTTTGAGGAGGGAACCTGCGGATACGGTGTGTTTTCTGGACAAGAGAAGTAACCGTAGCCTTCACCACTCCTCGAATTTCTCTTCATTGCTCGTCAATGAGCTTCCTCCTTTGCTGACTTTTCAAACTGGCTGCCGGGGAGCGATTCGAACGCCCGTACCCGGATTCAAAGTCCAGGGTCCTGCCACTAGACGACCCGGCATCACGCTTTCAGCGAGATTGCTTTCATGCACCGCACACACAACACCGCCGATTCATCGACGTTGTGGCCAAGTCTCCTGCGATCCGTACGCGCACGATCCACCAATTCGCGGTGATCTCCGCCGCGATCGCAGTAGAGCTCCGATGCAAGCTCGATTTCAAAGCCTTCGAGTTCAATCGTTTGTGTACTCATAACTTTGGTAGCAGCGAGGAGAATCGAACTCCCATCTCAGCCTTGAAAGGGCCGCATCCTGGCCGTTAGACGACGCCGCCTCCTATCTGCGCATTGGCGAAATGCGCCCTAAAAAGCAAAAGCCCCCGATTTGTATCGGAGGCTCAGAAAAACTACGCGCTATGGATCGCCCCCGTTACATGAACGTACCTTCCCCCGCTCCTTGCCACGTAAACGTGGCCGGTGTCGGGAAGCAATCGGTATGGGGTTTGCGCATCATTGCTGGTATCTCAGTTTCACTCTTGCATCATTTCAGAAATTCGTCACATCGAGCGCGCCTGGCGCACCTGCCAAGACCGCCTGGTCAGCGAACTCCGACTGGCCCAGGCCTGCGATCTCGACTCCGCCAACCAAGTCCTCGCCCGCTTCTGCGCCGACTATAACCAGCGCTTCGCCGTCCCGGCGCGCGAGGCTCAGTGCGACTTTCGCGCTCTGCCCCCGCGCTTCGATCTTGCCCGCTGCCTCAGTTTCCGCTACCAGCGCGTGGTCGGCCCCGACCACGTCATCCGCTTCGGCGCCCGCTCTATCGCCCTCCCGGCTTTACCCTCCAAACGCGGCTACGCCGGAGCCCCCGTCGAACTCTCCCACCAGATGGATGGCCGGCTGCTTGTCACTTGTAGGAAGATTTTGCTTTTGTCGTTGCCTTGGCCGTTGCCGTTGCTGGAAGATGCCGGTCGCCGTCCCGCCCCTCGCCTCTCCCGGCAGAAAACCAAAAAAACGATGCCTCGCATCTACCACCTCGGCGGCCGGCCCGCCGTAGCCTAATTCAGAAAGGGGTGACAAAGTCTCGTTGCAGTTAATACGACATTTTCTGGTTGCAACAACATGCCAAAAAAGTAAGTGTAACTTCACGTTTACCGACCAAGGGCCTTCTTCGCTGCTTGTTCAGCCGCCCCTGGCCCAGCGGGAGTTTCCAGTAGCTGCAAAGATGCCGCCCTCGACACAAACACTGCAGTGAGCTGCTCTAGAAAGACCGAACACTTCCAGTTCAGTTCGGTAACGTGCTTTGCGGCCGCATCTATTTTTGCACGGTCTCGCTTCGCGGCCATAACCTTCCGATGCGTTATCACGAACTTATAGTGGAGACTCTGTGGTTCATCCCCGGCATGATCGTCGTCATAGTTTAGAAAGGAACTAGCCTGTTTCTCGCCAACGAGCAATCTAATCTTGTTCCGATTCTTCCAAAACTGCGCATTCCATTGCTCGACCACGGGAAAATACGCTTTCTCGCAGGCACCAACTCTTTCGTCGTCCTGTTCCTCAATCGCCCACCAAAGACGTTGAAGTAAGAAGAAACGGCGCCCGATGAGTTCCGAGAGATCGTCGAGAACTTTGCTGCCTTCGCTGAACCTCGCTTGGTACAGCGCATGTCGTGTTTCTTCAGCCCATGATCTACGCTTCAGAATGAACGCCCACAGTCCTCCGAGCAAACTAGACAGAACGAAGCCGAGGAGGAGGAGGAGAATCTTTTCTAGCATTTGCTCACTCTCCATTTACAGCGAATTTGCCCGTGCAAGAAAACATTTATGACTGGATTCCACGTCTGAATACACCCCAGCCTCGACGGCCTCGCAATGTCCACGCGCGTCTAGGAACCTCGGAAAAAGCTGCTACTAGCGCCAAGAACTTGTTTAGGCTTCCTAGGCGGACATAATGAATTCTTGCAGCCCTGTCATTCATTGATGATCGTCTTGGCTTCAACTCTGATCGCCTCCAATATCTCTGGAATCTCTTTGAATGCTGCCTCTCGCGCCTTGTCAATCAGTTCTGCTCGTAGCATTCCCCCTTGCACAATAGGGTATTGTGCAAACTCTTGTGAAAACTGCAGAGAACTCCCAGCATCGAAAATTTTGTTGAAAAACTCGTTAAGGCGCTTCGCCAGTTCTGGAGTGAGCAACAGTTGATTCTTTGAAAAGTGTTCAGCTGCACTTGCAAGTTCCTTGCCCATGCGTTGGAGTTGTGTCTGATCGTCGGCTTCGCCTTTGATCTCCCAGCACTGGCTACTCGCTGCAAGTAAAACACTGCGTGTTCAACTTCAGAATGGATTGCAATAAGCGCGTCTACCTGGCGCTCGTGTATTTTGGAATTTCGCTGAAGGAAAGCCTTCTGCCGCTCCAACTGAACGTCAAAGCGATGCTTGAAGAGAATTCCGACCAAGGTGGTACCTGCTCCTGACCCTATGAAGTTGCCAAAAGAGTTGCTAACATCCCGTTCGCATCGGCCATACGTTCCTCCGAAAGTATCAGGCTAGTAGGAGGCAGAACATTAGAGCAAGCGGATCCTTCTGGAACAATGAGAATCAGGCCCAGCTACTCTCGGATGACGACGAAACCGAATCGCCCGACTTGTGGACCAGTTTGGGAGTTGGTGGGCGGGCCGGGAGTCAAACCCGGATTTGCAGCTTCGGACGCTGCCGTGTTGTTCAACTACACTACCCACACAAGGAAAGACCCGCAACTTCCGCGCTAACTATTTGACTACGCCGACCTTAGAAGAAAATGGTCGGGGAGAGAGGATTTGAACCTCCGACCCCCTGGTCCCGAACCAGGTGCTCTACCAGGCTGAGCCACTCCCCGACCGATTCGTGAATGTGCGCGATAGAAAGTTAATCACGCAGGCGCACAGACTTCAGAATACTGGTAATTATAACATTCCGGGATTTTGCGACGGTTCGCATTCGGTCGGTCAGTTTATAAATTCGGTCTGTCAGTTTATAACCCGGAGCAGAATTGAAAACCCGCTTTCTACCCACGGAAATGTCGTATAACTGAGATGATTCGGATCGTGGCTCGATCGTAATTGTTTCTGCTGTCCGCAATAAAGTCTTAACTTAAAACGTTTTAATAGATGATCGCCTTCACCGCAAATTGTCTGTACACGCCGCTTGAGCGAGTGGACCAGCCGCTGCTTCTGGTGGAAGATCGCGTGATTGTCGACGTCAGTTCGCGAGCCTCGCGTGAAATTCCCTCGGGCGTTCGGGTGGTGGACTTTGGCGATGCCGTCCTGGCGCCCGGGTTCCTAGACATTCACATTCACGGGGGCGCGGGGCACGACGTGATGTTTGCCGATGCTTCGGGCTTGTCAGCAGTTGAGCAGCTGCTTTCTCGTCACGGTGTAACCGGTTATTTTCCGACTACAGTGACCGTGCCGCTTGATCAAATCTATTCGGCTCTCGAACGCCTGGCCGATGCGATTGAGGCTGGGTCGCTGGAAGATGGCTCTCGCCGCGGACGAGCCCGGCCGCTCGGTATACATTTGGAGGGTCCTTTTCTCAGCCATCTGCGTCGCGGCGCGCATCCGCTGGACAATCTACTTCGGCCTACATTGGAAACATTCAACCGCTTGTGGCAAGCGGCCCGCGGTCATATTCGGATTATGACGATCGCGCCCGAACTGGATGGGGCGTTGGAAGTGATCATCGAGGCCGTGCGACGCGGCGTCTGTGTGAGCCTGGGACACTCCGATGCTGATCTAAAATCCACCAGGGCCGGGGTTGCGGCCGGAGCGCGGCACGCTACCCACACGTTTAATGCGATGCGCCCGCTTGATCATCGCCAGCCGGGAATCATCGGCGAAGTCCTTACTGACCCGCAGCTTTCCGCTGACATCATCGCTGATGGAATCCATCTTGATCCCGCGATCGTTCAACTATTTCTGCAAAGCAAGGGGCCGGATCAGGCGGTGTTGATTACCGACGCGATCTCGGCCACTGGCATGCCCGATGGGCGCTATCGCCTGGGAACGTTTGAAGTGGAAGTGAAGAATGGACGCTGTCTGGTGGATGGAAAGTTGGCGGGCAGCGTCTTAACCATGGATCGCGCGGTTCGCAACGTAATGGAGTTTGCGCATTGGGATTTACAACAGACGCTTCGTCTTGCCACGCTCAACCCGGCGCGGGTCGCTGGATTGGCGAACCGAGGCAAGCTTGCAGCCGGAGCCGAAGCGGACTTCGTGGTGTTGAGTCCCAGCGGTGAAGTGAGAAACACAATCATTCGCGGCGAGATTTGTGAGCCGTGAACTGGATTTGAGGAGACTGGATGGACGATAAGGGCAGATTCCCCCATCACATGCTGAAGGAAATCTTCGAGCAGCCACAAGCCTTGCGGGATACCGTCGCGCCCCGCCTTTCGCTCGATGAAGGCGCGGTCCGATTGGATGATGTGCGCATCACTGGGGACGAACTTTGTTCCTTGCAGCGCATCAATATCGTTGCTTCTGGAACCAGTCGTCATGCTGGCATGGCTGGGCAATTCATGATTCAGGACCTGGCGAATGTGCCGGTGGACGTGGATTACGCCAGCGAGTTCGAGTATCGCAATCCGCTTATTTGCCGCAACGAACTCACGATTGTGATCACACAATCCGGCGAAACCGCCGACACCACCGCGGCCCAGCGCGAAGCCAAGCGAAAAGGTTCGCGTACTATTGCCATCTCCAATGTGATGGATTCCACTATCGCTCGCGAAGCTGACGGTGTGCTCTACACTCATGCCGGGCCTGAGATCAGCATCGCTTCCACTAAGGCGTTCACGGCGCAGATGGCTGTGTTGTTTTTGTTCGCAGTTTATCTCGGGCAGGTGCGGGGCAAGCTTACAACAGAGCAGGTGCGCCACATCATTCGCGAACTGCTTGAGCTCCCAGCCAAAACCGAAACCGTGCTTGAGTCCGCATCGGAGTTAAAGAATCTGGCCGATCAATATCATGAGGTCGCTGATTTTCTTTTTCTCGGACGCGCCATTCATTATCCGATTGCCATGGATGGCGCGCTCAAATTGAAAGAGGTGTCATACGTCCACGCTGAAGGTTATCCGACGGGAGAGACCAAACACGGTCCCAATGCGCTAATCGATGAGAACCTTCCCGTCGTCATTGTCGCGACGTGCGATCGCAACGACCGGGGATCCGTGCTGCGTTATGAAAAGAATGTTGCCAATATCAAAGGCTTCAAACAACAGTCGGCGCGCGTGATTGCGATTGCCAGCGAAGGCGATGACAACATGCGTAAGCTCGCCGATCATACAATTTTTATTCCCCAAACACCGGAACTGCTGTCGCCCATCCTTGAGATTATTCCTCTGCAACTGTTTGCTTATTACATGGCAGTAAGAAAAGGTTTGGACGTGGATCGCCCGCGCAACCTGGTGAAGTCGGTTACGTTGGAGTGATATTGCCGCGCCAGGCGTTGACCTGCAAGCTGGCGCGGTCGCATTCCGTGGCGGCGAAGGAATCTTCGTCCGGATCCGGGATCGACGAAGGTGGATCGCTGGCGGGAAATGTATCGGCCACCGTCTTATCCATCATTTTTTCTTTTTTCTCGGCCGGATCGCACTCGTCAATCTCACGATCTTCAGGATCTCTCGGGTCTGGGGTTGAATGCTCGTACATAAAGTTTCCTATTCCCTAGCTCTTATGATGCTGTGCACCGTCCCGCGGAAACAGAATCCTTGGGCAACGCAATTTCCCTTAGTGGGTGAAGGTAACGTTCAGCCCGGTGGTCAAAACAATATCATTCTTCTTCAGCGCGGGCGTGGCTGGAGGCGGGTTGGTGACATAAATATCGCCGAAAGCATTCTGCCATCCTAACCATTTGCTGAGTTTGGTCACGCTGCCGAAGTTAAAGGTCACGCGATATTGACTGGTATCGCTAAGGTCGGGAAAAAAGTAAAGTTTTTGCGTGATCAATGTCGATGCGCCGAGTTTTTGGCTGAGTTCTTCACCCAGAGTCACGGCAAGAAAATTGCGCTGAAGAGTGATGTAACTCTCTCGCGTGTAGTCTGGACCCACCAGGAAGTCCAGCGTGGTTCGGTCATTCGCAATGGCGTGGAATCCCAGGCCGCCTCCGAGCACGCTGCGCAGATTGAGTTCCTGCAGCGCGTTGGTTTGGAAGTCAGCGCTGCCAAAGCCAAAGAGGCGTGAAGTCAAATTGTGGGAATATCTGGCTCCGCCCTGAGTCGAGTTTGCGGTCGTGCTCGGGCTCGCACCTGCGGCGTTGTTCGTCGCATAGACGGTATTTTCGTAGAGCGCGATTTCATCGGTGTTGGTTTTCCGGTCACCCGTGAAAGCGATGGCCAGACTTCTGGTATCGCTATTGCCAGCCGTCAGAGCAAATCCGATGTTGGCTCCGCCGTTCCAACCTTGGGTTAGTTTTGGATGCAGCGACTTCTCATACGCGGTTTGCTCGGTATCGCTGCGCAAGGCGGTCACATCGGACTTCACCACGGTTACGGTTCCGGTGGGAGCGTTCACCACCATGCTTCCGTCGGTCGTCATAACCGTGCCTGCGACAGTTGTGCCGTTCGTCAGCGTCACGTGCAGCGGCTGCGTGGAAGTTGATCTCTTGCACAGCCGGCAACTGAATCTCCACGTCGCCGGCAAATTCGGTTTTAATCAGCAGGGTTTTGTCATCTGATTTTGTAATGGTGCCACTGATGCGATCGCCATTCTTGAGCACCACCTGATCCGCGAAGAGGGTGGAGGAGAAGGCGAGCACCGACAAGGCTGCGCCCAGATGCACGGTACGCATAAAATTTGTTCTCATAGTTTTAAACTTTCGTTTCGTGGAAAATTAAACGGCAAGAGTTAACTTATCGCAGTCGATAAGCCGCGCCATAGGAAAAACCCCGAGAAGCAGGTGTGTTTCAATGTATGCAGGATTTGAAGGAGGTTGAAGCTAGAAGGGAATTGAGACCAGAGACGAAGATGCCATCGGGCTATGAACTAGTATCCGACCGCCTATCTAACTCTTCACATCCGGGCTCTTCACTTCGGTGTTCGCGCTTTTTGGCGGCTCAGAAGCACCATCCTTCATACCTTCTTTTAGAGCGCGAATACCTTCTCCGATACCTTTGCCAAGCTCGGGAAGTTTTTTCGGACCAAACACCAGCAACGCAATGAAGAAAATCACCAGAAGATGCATGGGTTGAAAAAGACCTTCGAACATAAGAAGCCCTCCGCAGCACACAACTACTCTCCTTAACATTACTCACACCAGATTATTACGTCAACCAGAACCATCGTCTGCGAACTCCCTCACGGAAAGTCCGTGACGCCCGACGAAACCAGGCAATCCAGTGCAGGGAACAAGTTCGAGTCTCTCCCTAGTCTCAGTTTGAAAAGCTCGAAAAGCTGGTCGTCGCGAAAAAAGACCGCCGGTTTTTGCTAAGTGACTTCATTTCATGTGTGCTTGTTTGGCCGACGAACTGCAAGGACAGGAGCAGGACAGCATTCGGACATGCACCTCTGTGCCGTCGAAAGACAGGGTTTACGGTCCTAGAATGGCGAAGTCCAAGCTTAAGCATGGCTTCGAGCCACACGGGGTTTACGATGATTGCAACACCAGTTCCAGCCGGAATAAAGAAACCAGTGAGTCCGGCAGTCCTCCCCTCTAGTCCCTCTAATAACGATATCCAAACCACGGAGCGACCCAAGGCGATTCCGGCAGCCGCGCCTCAGATCACCCCCAAGCAAGCCGGGTACGGCATGCCCTGTGCGAATTGCAAGACATATTACGCGGCTGATCTGAAGGCATGCCCGGTATGCAAATCCGCCGAGCGAGTTTCGCCGGCCGCGCTAGCAGTGCGCTCGAGTCAACTAAGCAACGACATTTGTCCCGACCCCATCGCTCTGGAAGAAGAACGCGAACGGTTTCTGCGCGAGTTCAAGAGCCAGGTGTTTGCTTCTCAAGTCCCCGCGAACGGCGCCGGAAACATGCGCTGCATCCGCGATGAGAACCATGTCGGTGGATCCGAGTCAGCTGTCGTATGCCAAGACTGTTACGATCACCTGCAGGAACGCGTGGATGTTCTCGAAGCCGCGCTGCACATGGATTTGAAGGAAGCGGCTCAAATTGTATATGACGCGGTTTGGGCTGATCCTTCGGATTCCACCAAGACCTACGAGAACGCTGCTCACGCCCTTTTGACCGAGTTGCGCAAGCGCTCCGGCGTTGCACAAGTCTTCGGATTGCTGCAGCCTCTGTCTGACTGACTGAGACTAAATCCATCGCTGCCCCCGCATCTGTTGCGGAAAATTTCACCCACTACAACGGAACATGGGACTTCGTCCCGGTCTACACTTTCCCATTCACTCGGAACGCTTCCAGGATCACACACCAGCGTGAGCTGCATCACATCCGGCCATGCGAAGTTCGGTTAGCCTAAGTGAATCAGAGAAGAGTCACGATCGTCATGGTCGACGTCCTTACCCGCGAGCAACTCAGTGCCATTCTGGAGGAAATGAACGCAATCCATATGGCAAACATGGAGTTCTGGGAGCTGAAGCAGCACAGTCGGCAAGAGGAGATGGAATACGCGCGCAGGCAAGAACGATTGGAACAAATTCGCAAGCAATGCGGATGGATTGACCCGCCGCCCAACAATACGTAAGCGTCCGCCCACACTTTGGTTGGTTCTTTTACATCGACAATAAAACGTCCCTTCTGGTTCCAATATCCCGGCTACATCCGTGCAAATACAGCCTGAAAGTGCTTTTGGATGCCTTAGGCGAGCCGAAGTTCTTATCGCTCAGCGCGAGGTGGAACTTTGGTGTCCTCTAGATAGTTACTAAAGGGTACGTTCGGGCCATTCCAATGGCTAAATATCCACGCTAAACTTCGCCCAGAATTGGATAGAAATTCCCAGACTATCCAACCGCCGCCGACCCAGCCTTTGATGTGGCCTGGGAAGGCTATCCAGAAGCAGAGCAAAAATACGCCTCAAACATGGAGCTTTAATCCGTATGAATAGACGATCAGCTTGCCTTCTCGCTGTGGTCGCGGTCTTGATTACACTGACCACCATTGGTTCTGAGATCTCACACGCTTCCACCGCGAGCAAACGCAGCGCGCACGCGAAGTTGTCCGCGCAGCTAGGGACTCCCGGGCCGGTCAGCAACATCGGTTTCGTAAGCGCGCCGCAAATTCCAGCAGGCGGGTACGACAACGCTACGTATTTCCCGCCAGTATCAGGCGACTTCAACGGCGACGGTAACAAGGACGTGGCCACGGTGGTGCGAACTCCGGGAGCGGTGTACCAGATCTCGGTGGCGCTGGGAAATGGGAATGGCACATTCCAAGCGCCGGTGCAGACGCCGCCACGACGGCCACTGGGCCTGATCCCATTTGGGCGGGCGATGTGGATGGCGACGGTAAAGATGACATTGTTATGGGCCACAACGGTACGGGCGGTGCGCCAGCGATCTTCCGAGTATGGATAAGTAATGGCGATGGAAGCTTTACTTTGAAGGGGACGGCGATTGCGCTCGGCACTCCGAGCCACATCACATGGGGCACGCTTTACAAGGATGTAAGCACCGGCTTTCTTGATGTGGTGATCGCCGATGGAGCCAACAGCAAGATTTGGACTGCGACCGGAAATGGCGATGGAACCTTCAACGCACCGACATCGCTTTCCTTCTCTCCAAAGATTTCTCCCAACGCAAATGTCGCTTTCGCGGACTTCGATGGTGATGGAATCCTAGACTTTGCCGCCACTGACGCGACGAACAATCAAGACGAGGTCTTCTTTGGCACTGGTAGTGGCTTTTACTCGCGTGCCTTTGGGAACTCCAGACGGCCTGTTCGATTCCTGCTTCGATGCTGCAGGTGACTTGAATAACGATGGCAAACTCGACCTTGTCAGCGCCGGCGCCAACTGCAATCCAGCAGATCTTCTTCAGGATAAGTTAACTGTCTACATCAACACGCCTGATGGCAGGTTCGGGAACGGAGCTGGTGTAATCGGCACGTATTATCCGGTCGGCATCCGCCCGGAAGCAGTGACCATCGCCGACGTCAATAATGATGGCAATAAAGACATGATCAGCGTCACCACACAGCCCGGCAACGTCAGAGTCCTGCTCGGAAATGGCGACGGGACAATGACGGATCCAAACCCCGACATGGGCTATGCGACCGGCGGCAATGTAAAAACCCAGGCGATCGTCGATGATTTCAACAACGATGGCAAGAACGACGTGATGGTCTCCGATCTGGAATTTAGTTTTATTTATCTCCAGGGATACGGTGACGGCACTTTCCGCTCAGCGCTCAACTATTATTCGGCCCCAGGCGGCGGCTTCCACCCTAACGGAGTTGGCATCGCCTCCGGCGATTTTAATGGCGACGGCATCCCGGACATCGTTACCGGCGACTTCAATAACACCGCAGCTACGGGCATTACTGTCTTCCTTTCGAACTCGACTCCTACGAATGTGAATGGGGGGATGCAACAGGGGCTACCGAACAATCCGCCTGGCTCGACCACCTTGCAATTCGTTGCGGTGGCGCGATTTTAATAAGGACGGCAAATTGGACGTCGTCGCTACCAACAGCGCGAATCTGATCACTTGCGCCGCTCAGCCCTGTGGCGTGGTCGAGATTTTCACTGGCAACGGCGACGGCTCTTTCACTCAGACGCCAGCGACCTATGTAACCGGCTCGTCCGGTACAGATACCACTCGCAGCGTTCTTGGTGTAGTGGTCGGCGACTTTAACGGTGACGGCTGGCCTGATATCGCCGTCGTAAACAATTACAGCGGCACGTCCGCGGACGTCGCCATACTTCTGAACGATGGAACCGGCAAGTTCCTGCCGCCAACTAATTATGCGCTCTCCACGCTTGCCACGGAAATCACCGCCGCGGATCTAAATGGCGACGGTAAGTTGGACCTCGTCGTCCCGCTCTATGGAACCAGCGGCACGGCCGGCAACTGCTGTGGCCGTGCTTCTAGGAAACGGAAACGGTACGTTCAAGTCAGAGTCAGACGTCAGCCTTGGCATGAACAATCCCTATGCAGCCGCCATCGGCGATCTGAATGGCGACGGCATTCCTGATCTCGCAGTCACCATTGAGGATCAAACCACCTTCAATCAGGGGATAGCTGTTGCCTTCGGAAACGGCGATGGTACGTTCCAGACAGCAACCTTGCTGGCTTCCACGTTGCAACTCCATCAGTTGGACAATCCAAATCCGGGCTACGTGAAGATGGTCGATATGAATCGCGACGGTCACCTGGATCTGGTTTACACCAACACCCAATTTGGCACCGTCGGTATTCTCTATAACCGGGGCGCCGGCACCTTCGATCCTCCGGTCGAATTCGCCGCAGGCCACCGAGCCTTCGACATTGCGGTGGCTGATGTCAACGGTGATGGCGCGCTCGATGTGGTCACGACCGGAAATGCGGCAGCCTTCTCCGGAATAAATGTGCTGCTTAACACCAGCGCAGATGGTGTGGTGCTGCAATCGTCTGGTGACGCATTCGTCAGCCGGCGCGCCGGTCAACTTCACGCTACCGTTTCCGGCTCCCAGGTGACCGGAGTAACTGCTCAACCGACCGGCACTGTGAGCTTCTTTAACGGCGCTTCGCAGATTGGATCGCCAGTACCGCTGAACTCTGGTGTGGCAGCCTTGAGTACGAGCAACCTGCCAATAGGCTCGAACAACATCACCGCGCAATATAGCGGAGATAACAATTACGTACCGAACACTTCCACCGTATTGATTCAGGCGGTGGGGCAGGTCGGCAGCTCCACCGGGACGCCAACTTCTTCAGCTAATCCCGCAACGCCTGGTCTGGCCGTCACTCTCACTACCACAGTCACTTCCACCTTTGCTGGCGATACTTTGGTTCCCACTGGCAAGGTCAACTTCATAGACGGAACGACCACACTGGGATCCGCAACATTGAATGCCAATGGCGTAGCTGCAATCCAAACCAGCAGCCTGGCAATTGGCACGCACAACATTACGGTTCAATACCCAGGAGACGTTAACTTCACAGGAAGCGCATCGACTGCATTGGGTCAAGTGGTTGTGCTGCCCGATTACAGCCTTGCGGCTTCGCCGACGACCATGACGGTGAATCCCGGCAGCGCCGCCAGCTATACCATCACGCTAAATCCAGTCAATGGCTACGACGGCACAGTGACCATCACTTGCCCAAGCAGCCTGCCCACAGGCGTGACTTGCAGCACCGCAACGATAGCTGCGGGACAGAAACAAGCCACCCTGACGATCAGCACCGCTGGCCCAACCGGCATGATGATCGGAGCGCCTGATGTGAACCAGCATCATAGCGATCCGAATCTTTGGGCGAGCCTCACCGGCGTAGGCATGCTGGGCATGGTCCTCGCCGGAGACTGGAAGAAACGCAACCGGCGGCTTTTGGGAGTCATCCTCCTGATTGTCGCGCTGGCCATGATCATCGGGCTGGTCGGTTGCGGCGGCGGCTCCAGCGGCACCACCGGCGGCGGCGGTGGCGGTGGCACTGGCGGTACGCCTACTGGGAGTTACCTAATAAAGCTCTCAGCGACGGGAACCGCAGGCACCAACGGAGGCAGCACCGTGGCCCATCCGCTGAACGTCACGCTGGTAGTTAACTAAGGTCCACAATGCCTCAGGCGTCTGGTCTCTTCGGACGCCTGAGGCATTCTTATTTCCGATCGAAGTTACTGAACCTGAATAGGCGTCACTGCGGGTTTGAGCACATTGGCCTCGTCACTGATCGTCAGGTTCAGATTCTCAACCGTGGGATCCATAAACCAAATATTCCCCGTTCCAGCAAAGTGGGGAGAATAATCTCCTTTAGGGATCACGATCCCGGCTGGGCATCCTTGATTGACTGAAGTGAATTTAACCAGCGTGGTACAACTTGAATCCTGATAAAACTGTCCCGAACCTTCCCCAGTAGCGTTCAGGTATGTGGCAGTGAGGACATCCGAGGGATCGCCCTGTGAGTCCACGCTGTGAATTTGGAATCTGGCGCACGATCCTGCCTTGATCGACTTATTGCCCAAAAGCTCCAGAGCAGTGGGCGAACCAACTTGCAGAAAAAATGTCGCTGTTCTGGTTAAACTCGCGCCATCTGTCGCAGTGACCGTCAGAGGATAAAAGCCATCGGGTGTTGCGGTCGTCGTCGCTACCGTCAAAGTGCTTGCGACCGGAGTCAGCGGCGCGCCGGGAGCAAGCGGCAAAGTTTGGGGACTAAAGGTTCCCGTTACTCCGGCAACCGGCGATCCTCCAGTTTGCGTCGCGTCAAAACTTAAAGAAACATTTCCGGTAAAGCCCAACGAGAAAAGAGCGAGCGGCACATCGATGGCTGGACCTCCAGCTTGGGGAACCTCGGCGGCCGCGCCTCCCCGGGGACCCATCACAAGCCAAAAATCGGCGACGTCTGGCTTAGGAATGCTTGAGCATTGTGAAGGAGGAGAAGCCTGGGGCACGAATTTCGAATTGGTGTCTTGCCCGATGCCTTGAGGCGGCGCACTCTGCCAAGTGGACAATGGAACGGTACCGTTCAAGACAGCCACCTGGAAGAATGGGAACGTAGAATCGGTGGCCGCAGTGTCTCCCCAAGTATTGGATTGTGACGTGAATGTGCTGTCAAACGTCTGCCACATGTTGTTAACGGCAACTGAGCATGACGGATTATTGTTGTAGTGCGTCGAAAAACCGATTTGGTTCGCGGTCCCGATGAAAGTATTGCCAGTCTGAGTGAGATTTTGGTTGAAGCGCATCAGAGGAACTGTCGGTTGCTCCCAGTTCGTGCCCGCGCGGCCGTCGCCTTCAATCAAAAGCTGCTCGGGTCCACCGTTATAGAACGTGTTTCCCGTGAGGGTCACGTCCGAAGAATCATCAATGTTGATATTTCCAGTCTTGCTCGAAGGATCGAGGGAGTTGCTGCAAAAGGAACTGTTTTGGACCGAGAAAGGGCCTTCACTGGCTTCAATCGACAGTCCTTCCAGATTGTTTGCGCTGGATTGCAGACCAGTGACTTGATCGCTGGCATTGTCGGTATCAAAATGTACGCCGCTGCTTTGGTTGTAGTAGGAAGTATAGTTATTGAAATTGCTGTTGTGGTAGAGGAAGAAGTAGGAGCCATCGAAGCCGACTTCATAAAAGGCGCCAAGCGCCCCACGCCAGCCGTTGTAAGAGCTCTGGTCGTTCTGATAGAGCACATATTTTACCTGGCTGCCTCCAAATCCAATTTGTCCGTTGTGATTCGCAGTGCTGTTTTGCACTGTTACATTTTCTGTAGGCGCAGCGCCAGCCCACAAGCCAAAGCCCATCGAGTTATTCCAAAGAAATTGGTCGTTATCGATCAAAACATTTGTCGCATTAGTGAGGCGGAGCCCTTGCTGGGTGCAGGAATTATCGTATTCAAAGGTGATGCCGCGAATTACGAAGTTGTTGACGCCGTTCGGACTCATAAGAGGACTGCGGGTGGCGGTCGCCACTTCGACATCGGCTGCAGGCATGTTTGTCCCTGCGGGCGGCGAAAGATAGATTTGATTCGTTCCCCCAGCGTCAGCCCAAAAAGTGCCGGGCTGCAATTCGTTCGAGAACATCACTTGATTAAGCCTGACTCCGTTGACAAAAATCATTTCTCTTCTGGAAAGCACGGGAGGCGCTGGAGGCCAGCCCGGCGGTGCAGAACAGGCTGCAAAAATATAGCTGGACGTCGAGGAATTGGTGTAAATGTTTGCTCCGAACGACGAAACTGCCCAGGTATTCCCGGGAAGCGAGTCGGCTCCGGAGACGAAGACCGTGCCCGCTGTTGTGGCTTGTAGAGTAAAAGGCGAAGTTGTCTTGGAGGCTTGAAAATTCAGCTGTTCTCTATAAATGCCGGGATTGACGTTGATCTGCGTTCCCACGCTATTCTGGTTGTTCGCGTTCGCAACTGCGAGCGCTTTATTGATGGTTTGCAAGGGAGAGTTCTTGGATCCATTGTTGTTATCGTTCCCCGCGGCACCATCGACGTAGATAATCGCCGTCTCTGTATTTTCGGCCACGTTCGCCCCCACGGGATGAGGCGGAGTTGGAGGAGGGGTAGTCGAAGTGTTGTTCGAACCCCCGCCGCAGCCTACACCAAGAAAAAGCAGGCTGGCCAAAGAGGCGAAAACGAGAACGCGATATTTTAGTGCGAATTTGTTCATCAACGAATCCATAGCCATTCATAAACCCATCGCCAGAGTAATTGTTGCTACATTTGATGCTGGCAAGAGCGATCGGGGTAGGCTTTGGCGATCAGGAGTGGGTTCAAACAATGTAGGCACGAGCGTCTCGCTCGTGCAGGGAGAGAAGAGGCGGGTCTCCCTATAACGAATTCGAAGTTCCTAAAAATATCTCTTACTGATGCTTACAGCCTACCGCGAGAGAACCCTGTGTATCGTGGTTTCCTTGTTTCCATTGGCTCCAGTCCTGGGGCACATAATCGTTCGTGTCGGTGGCATCTGAGAACCATTGAGAAGTGGAGTCCGATAGGTGGTAGTGATTGGACTGGTACTGATTGCCGCGCGAGTTCAGGGTTCCGCCCGGACCCCAGACTTTTCCAATGGCGGTATCGCCAGAGCAGCTGTAAATCGAATTGCTTAAGACCTGGTTGTTCTTAAGCGCATTGCTCGTGTCATTTTGATTTTTCGCTCCCAGGCACTTGTTTAGCGTCATGTTGGGATGGCTTTCCTGAAAGCTGAGATGAAAGGCGAAGCCGGGATAATTCTCGTAAATAAGATTGGAACTGAACGTGGCCAAATTTGAATCGCTGACATCCACTCCGCCGCCGGTGATGTCTGGATTCTTCATCGAGTATCCGTTGTTGAAGATGGTGTTGTTGCTGAACTGGATCTGACAACTGATCTCGTGCAGATAGCCGTAGCGCTCATTACCATTGAACTTGGAGTTGGTGATTTGCAAATATTGCGAGCCGCCGTCGGACCATAATCCATCGCCGATATTGTCATGGCTCCACAGTTTATCAATTACTACCCCTGGCTTCGACGAGGTGCCGATATCGTTGTAGATGTGAAACGCACCGGCGTCGTTGTAGCCATCGCACTTTCCGCTGCCGGGCTGCCCGGTTGTGGCGCGGAAATTCGCGATGTTGTTCCACGACATTTCGCTGTTGGTGATGACGATGTTCGAGGTGAACCCGGCACTGACCGCAGTGCGGCCGTTGTTAGTGAACAAAGTATCGTCGATCGCGGCCGGTGCGCCGGCGGCGCCAAACATGTTAAACGCGCCGGCGTTGTGAATAAAGCGGACGGTCATATCCTTCAAGGTCCACGATTTTCCGCCGAACAGTCCGTAATTCATCGCTTTTTCGACGAACAGGTTTTGCAGTTTGACATTGGTCTGTCCCGGCCCGTAAATCAAGACGTTATTCGAGCCCTGAAAGTTCACCGACAGATCGACGGTGACGTTGTTGGGATCCTGATCATCCGGCAAACTTATATAAATCCGCTGGTTGGCATAGTCGAAGAAAAAGCGTCCGGCTTCGCCGGCAGTGACGGCTTGTCCCTGGGTAGTAACTTTTTGGGTTGGATCTACTTCGGTCTCGCTCAATACCCGCATAATTCGCTGATCGCTCGTCGGATTAGTGCGGAAAAAAAGATCGTCCTCATACGTCGTAACCCAATAACAAACATTCGCGCCGTGGCTGGCAAACTTAGTTTGCTGATGCGGATGAATAGCGGCGTAGGGTCCGTCATAATAATAGACGCCGCGGGTCGAGGTTGCCTGCCATGGAGTCAGCACTACAGCGCCACTGATGCGCGAATCCGAGGTGGTGCCGATCAGCGACTGTCCCGAGCGGACATTAATAGAGGAAGTAATGCGATGTTCCCCCTCGATACAAAAAGTCTGATTTTGCTTGCCATTATTAATGATGCTGACAATATCGTCGGTCGGAGAAATGGTGGTGCCTTGACAGGGAACATTAGACTTTCCCGCGCCCGTAGCGAAAGCGGAAGGGAAAATGATGCACAGGAAAATCAGGGCCGCGAGGCACTCTCTGCCGTTTATGCCGCAATGTCTAGGCTGCCAGTTACAACCTGCAAGCTTGAGAACCATCGCAATTCCTCGAAGACGAGATTTATGAATGTTCCGCTACTCAGGCCGACACAAGCGGCCCAAGACAAAGCCCCGTGTGTGCACAGTACTGGACTAGGCCCAGCTCAGGATTAATGTCCAAGCATCACTTCTGAGCTTGCTTGCTAATTTCAAACCAGCATTTTTACTGTTGAAACAGGACGGTACGGAAAACGCCGCAATCCAACGCGAACCAGATCCTCGACTTGAACTTGGCCAATAGTAGGCGGAACTCAAGATTCAGGGATAGGTCTGAGAAGTACAATGGCCAAATACGCGCATGCCAGGAAATCGAGATTGTTAGGTAACAGCCGCTGATTGTGTAACTTAACACTGCAACCATGAACCTCGTGTGTCAATCAAGCGCTACCTAGCCAACAAGCGTTTCGTCCGTGACAGACGTAAGGTCTCTTCCACCCCGGGCTGCCGGTGCATTTCCCCCAAAGCAACCCGATTCCAATTGCTGCCATCGAAGCCCTCGCCCGTATTAAGTCCTGGAGCAGTAAAGA
Source organism: uncultured Acidobacteriota bacterium (assembly GCA_963716405.1). GTDB lineage: Bacteria > Acidobacteriota > Terriglobia > Terriglobales > Acidobacteriaceae > JABDBE01. The sequence continues at coordinate 602,620 of CAVQTI010000006.1, forward strand.
ATTCAAGTAAAGAGAGGTGCTGTCCATGTTCTGGCCCAAGGACTGTGCCGTAATTTGCATCTTAGCTGCTTTATGCCTGGTTCTCGCCGGTTGTGGAGGAGGGGGAAGCAGCTCGTCCACTTCTTCGCCTGCAGAGATTCAACTCAGCGTGAAAGCCGCCGGTGCCGGCGCGGGAGTCGTCAGCAGCAGTCCTGGTGGCATCAACTGTGGTAATTCATGCACCGCCAACTTTTCCAGCGGAACGCAGGTGACGCTTACAGCCGCTGCGATGGCGAATTCATTTTTTTCGGGCTGGTCAGGCTCCTGTAGCGGCTCGGGCACTTGCGTGATGACATTGACCAGTAATGAGTCTGTTACTGCGACGTTCAGCGATTCGCCAGTACTGACTGTGAGTCGTAGCGGAACGGGGCAGGGAACGGTCACAAGTAATCCCTCGGGCATCAACTGCGGATCGACGTGCAGCGCGACCTTTAATCCTGCTACTCCGGTAACTCTCACCGCGACTGCGGGATCGAACTCGACTTTCGCTGGATGGTCGGGCGCGTGCAGCGGCAACACCCCTACCTGCAATGTAACCCTTAACGCCAGCCAGCAAGTGACAGCGATCTTCAACGCGGTACAGAACAACCCGATACTAAGCGTGGCTATATCAGGGAACGGCTCCGTTTCGAGCAGTCCTGGAGGCATTAGTTGTCCCCCGACTTGCAGTGCCAGCTTTAAGAGCGGAACGGTTGTGGCACTTACCGCCGTTCCCGCGACTGGTTCATATTTCGTGGGTTGGACAGGCGGCGGTTGCGGCGGGTCGAATTCCACCTGCAACTTGACGCTCACTGCGAACCAGCAGGTGACGGCGACATTCAACGTCACGCAAAGTAATCCCACACTAACCGTGGCTCTCGCAGGAACCGGCTCGGGCTCGGTTTCGAGCAATCCTGCAGGAATCAGTTGCCCCACAACGTGCAGTTTCAGCTTTAAAGGCGGGACTCAGGTGACTCTAACCGAGACTCCCGTCTCGGGCTCATATTTCGCCGGTTGGTCAGGGGGCGGTTGCAGCGGCTCGAATTCCACCTGCGTTCTGACACTCAATGCCAGCGAGCAGGTGACCGCGACGTTCACCCTGTCGCAAGGCCTCAACTCAATCAACCATATTATTTACATGGCGCAGGAAAATAGATCGTTCGACCACTATTTTGGCACCTTACGCGCCTACTGGAAGGCGAATGGTATTCCGGATCAGTCGCTCGATGGATTGCCGCAGTTCAATCCCACCTCGGGCCCGCCACCTCTATACGGACCTCCACCTACCAATCCGGGTTGCGACCCCGCATTTAAGGGTTGCAAAGTCGACGCCAACAGTCCACAGATTCAGTCCTACAAGTTCATCACCGAATGCATCGAGAATCCGGGTGATGAATGGAGCGCGAGCCTCCGGGACAGGAACCGGGCAGATCCGCTTTCTGCGGACGCCACACTCGATGGGTTCGTCCAGGAGTCGGCTATTTATGCGAGAACCGTAGGCTTCTACGATACCGACGGCATTCGCAGCATGGGCTATCACGACAGCACTGACCTCAACTACTACTATTTCATGGCGACTGCTTTCGCCACTTCGGACCGCTGGTTCTCACCGGTGATGACCCGCACTCCAGTGAACCGTAACTATCTGGACGGGGCTACCTCGATGGGACATGTCCATACCCTGCGAAAAAATGATCCACCATTCCCGGCCCCGCCGATTTTCGAAGCACTGCAGAACGCGGGAATTACCTGGAAGATCTACGTCAATCCAGGAAATGTGTGCCAGGGCCCGCCGTACGACCCAGCCTGCCTTCTGACTTTGAGCAGCATCCAGACTTTTGCGTTCGGACAGACGATTCCCACGAAGTATCCCAACAACATTGCTCCGATATCGCAATATTTTACCGACTTGCAGAACGGCACGCTTCCCCAAGTGGGTGAAATCGAAGAGGCATCGGATGTAGGCCTTGACGAGCACCCATCCGATTACGATTCCGCGCCAACCAACATTCAGTCGGGTGCGAAGTATGTTTCCTCGCTAATTAATGGGTTGATGGGAAGCAGTTCGTGGCAGGACTCCGCTTTCATTCTCACCTACGACGAATTCGGCGGCCTCTACGACCACGTTCCGCCGCAGCCGACCGTGAGTCCGGATGGCATCAAGCCGCTGGATTTGCGTCCTAACGATGTTTGCTATCCACCCCAGACCGGGCCGGTGTGCGACTTCGTTTATACCGGCTACCGCATGCCTTTGATCGTGGTCTCGCCATTCACCAAACAGAATTACGTTTCGCACACGGTGGCCGATACGACTGCGATCCTGAAGTTCATCGAAACTCGCTACGGTCTGCCGCCACTCAACAATCGCGACGCTGCGCAAATGGATATGACGGAGTTCTTCGACTTCGACGATCCACCCTGGCTAACGCCGCCCACTCCGCCAGCCCAGGCTACCAACGGTCCGTGCTACATCAATAAGGTGCCGTAACCGCCTGTTCCTGAGGTGCCTCCGCTCCTTGCGTGGTTTGCAAGGGGCGGGGGCAGGGTCCATCGCCCAAGTTTACTTTCGAGATAACATCCGTCTGGGTGTTTACCATAATCTAAAGGGTATATACCCTAGAAATCGCGTTTTCCCGCTAGATCTATGAAAACAAAGGAACTCTTTTCGAGATACCCTCGTAAAATATCCCTTTTAAAGGACTTACGGGAGAGATACCCTGAGCTGGGTATCTCATATTTTTGAAACGCCCGGTGGAGTGGGCGGTCAGATTGTCAAAGAACGGGAACAACTTCGCGTAGTTGCCAAGAGATAATGTTATCTGTTTTATGTTAGCCTATAGGATATGCCAGGTCAAGGGGGAGGACTGTTGATGGAGTTCGTTGGTTCGGGAGTGTGGGGCGGTATGTGGGATGAGCGATGCGTCTAGGCGGTGAGCGTTTGGAAACATGGGGACCCGTCCCCAGGTTTACCCCCAGGTTTTACCAGGTTTACCCAAAGCGCAACGTCGATCAACCCGGCTGCGATTTGTGAACAGCCCCACCCTGTCCGCAAAGAACGCGGACAAGGATGAGGCACCGTCGCGCCTACACTGGATCGTGTACAATTTTGCTGATTTTGATCGGAGCAGGATTCTCGTCGGAGATGCGAAGGACTGAATGCTGAGTCGGCGAGCCTTCTTGAAGCTTTCGGCGGCCACCACCGCACTTGCTTCTACGCCGGGTTTACTGCTTGCTCAGGAAGAGGAAACCTACCATCCACGGGCGGCGCTGCCCCCGGTCCCCAGCCCTAAATTTGATCGCTACGTTGATCCGCTGCCGATTCTTCCCACGCTGAGTCCAGTGAAGAGGGAACGCGGCACGGTTCAGTATCGGGTCCGGTTGATGGAGTTTAATTCCAAGCTCCACTCGCAACTTCCGCCCACCAAGTTGTGGGGATACGAAGGGCAATATCCGGGTCCAACCATCGAAGCTCAGACCGACGAAGCGGTTTCAGTGCTCTGGGAAAATCAGCTTCCGCAGGACCATCTGTTCGCGATCGATCCTCGGGTCCACGGCGCCATGCCGCCGGCGCCGGCGGTTCGCACGGTGACGCACCTCCACGGGGCGCGCACTTCTTCTGACTCCGATGGTTTGCCGGAACGTTGGGTCAAGTCGGGAGGGTCAGCAACTTACTCCTATGCGAATCACCAGCGAGCGGCCACATTGTGGTATCACGACCATGCTTTGGGCATCACGCGGCTCAATGTTTATGCGGGGTTGGCGGGGTTCTACCTTCTGCGAGATCAACAGGAGCGCGGTCTAAATCTACCGTCGGGAGCTTACGAAATTTGTTTGATGATTCAGGATCGTATCCTGAATGACAAAACCCAACTGCTATACGGAGCCACGAACGATGATGGAACTCCGGTGGCAGCAGGCACGTGGGGGCCGGCATTCTTTGGAAACTTGCCGGTTATCAACGGAGCAATCTACCCGCATCTTGATGTCGAACCGCGCTTATACCGATTGCGCATTTTGAATGCGTCGAATTCGCGTTTCTTCAATTTGTATTTCAACCTGGCGAGTTCGCCTTTCAGCATTCCTTCTTTGGTGCCTTTCTATCAAATCGGCAGTGACGGAGGCTTGCTGCCGCAATCGGTGAAATTGCAGAAACTGCTGCTGGGGCCGGCTGAACGCGCGGATGTGATCATCGATTTTTCCGCGGCCAAGGGAAAAACCGTGACCTTGAGCAATGACGCCATGAGTCCCTACCCGGGATGGCAAGTGCCCGCCCCGATATACGCAGAACTCAGCGAGCTGATGCAATTTCGGGTTCGCCTGCCGGTTTCCGCGGCGAAAGAATTCAGCATTCCCCAAGCGATGCCGTTCGCGGGATCGACGGACTCTTCCGATCTTCGCATACGAGACTTTGTGCTGCAGGAAACCTTCGATAAAACGGGACACACGCTGGGAGTGCGCATTAATCGCAAGGGCTACGACGATCCAGTCACTGAGAGCGTGAAACTGGGATCGACAGAGAAATGGAGATTCATCAACGACACGGATGATTCTCACCCCATGCATTTGCACCTGGTGCAGTTTCAGATTCTGGAGAGGCAGGGCTACGATCCAGCCGCCCTGCACGCAGGCGAAATCAAATTAATCGGCAAGCCGCGGAAACCGCCGGGCAACGAAGCCGGATGGAAGGACACGGCGGTGGTGAATCCAGGGGAAGTGCTGACCATCATTGTGCGATTCGATGGTTATGCTGGACGATACATATTCCACTGCCACATGCTGGAACATGAAGACAACGACATGATGCGGCCGTACGAAGTGGTTGCTTGATCCGATCTCAGGCAGCGTTCTTGTCTTCGCGCTCGGGCGACGGGCTTTCCTTTTGGCCTTCTTTTCTGGGATCGATATTCGAGGCGGTCTCGGCGGGAGCATTGTCCGCAGGCTTCTGAACGTCGCCTTCGTCTTTTTCCGCTTTTGCGTTCTCTGCCTCTGTGCTCTTTTTGGAAGCGGCGGGTTCGGGACTTTTCTCAGTTTCTTTTTTGTTCGAAGAGCTAGTTCTAGCTGTGTCAGACGCTTGGTTAGACGAGGATGCCTCGGCTTTCTCGGAAGTTTTGTTGGACGAGGCTGCTTCAGTTTTCTCCGCCGCCGGTGGGGCGGAGAGCAAATGATTGATCCGCACCCGTGCTGCGCGCCATCTGACACTGCTCGCGTTGCCCGCTTGTTCGAAATAAGGGGCCAGTTCCTCGTCGTTGGTTATTCCTTTGGCCTTTAAGAATTGCAGAATGGCAGCGCACTTCGTGTCCAGAGCTTCAAGGGAAGGAAGCAACTCTTCGAATACGTCACGCACCGTTTTGTCGTCCATGTTGAATCCTCGCGCTTAACTTCGATGCCGAATCGCTACCATCAGATAGCTCACGAATTGCTCAGGCTGCGGGTAACCGCGGTCGACGAGGCGACTCAAGGCGTGCAGATCTGGACTGCCTGCATGATCGCTTGCCCGGTGTTGGAATGTGGTAGAATTTTGTCGTTTGCAAGGTCAGCCTCGTAACGCTGGCCGTCCCTTGGGCGCATCGCCACGAAGTCACCACCGTCACAAGAGGAGTTCCAGCCATGAATTACAAGACATCCAAATTCAGAAACTATTCGTTGGTATTTATTTGCTTGCTGATGTTGGCCAGCATTGCGGTCGCCGGATCCAAGGAGACCGTGCTCCACTCGTTCGATACGTTTAATGGTGGACTTTTCCCAATGTCAGGGGTCATAGAAGATGCGTCCGGGAATCTGTACGGTGTGACCTCGGAGGGCGGCGTCGGCAAGGCAGCCAACGGATATGGCACTGTATTCGAGCTATCGCCGGTATCAAATGGTTGGACCGAAAAAGTGCTGTACAGATTTGCCGGAGGTGCGGATGGCGTGGACCCCGACGTTAAATTGGTAATGGATCAGGCGGGAAATCTCTATGGCGGAACCTGCTGTGGTGGCCAGAGTAACGCAGGCACCATCTTCGAATTGACGCCGCAAAATGGTTCATGGACAAAAGCCACAATCTATAGCTTCAGTGGCACCGACGGAAACAATCCATCTGGCGCGCTGGTTTTCGATCAATCCGGCAATCTGTACGGAGAGTGCGCGGAAGGCGGTAAGAACGGCGACGGTTTGATCTTCGAGCTTTCTCCGCCTGCGCAGCAGGGCAATCCATGGACGGAGAGCGTTCTTTATTCCTTCGGAAGCGTGACCAAGAATCATGATGGCGCTTGGCCTAACGGCGGCCTGGTGTTTGACGGCAATGGTAATCTCTATGGCACTACGACGTATGGCGGCTCTGGCGGCAAACCGCGCACCTGCAGTTCAGCCGGATGCGGCGTAGTATTCGAGTTGTCGCCGCCCGCCCAGCAGGGCGATCCCTGGACGGAAACGGTTCTCCACAACTTCACCGGTGTAAAGGATGGCTCCCATCCTCAGAGCGGCACGATTTTCAGCAAGGGCAAGCTGTACGGCACGACGCTGGATGGCGGTACCATCAACTGGTCTGGACTCGGCACAGTTTTCCAGGTGTCACCGGCACAAGGTGGCACTTGGACTGAAAGTGTGATTTACAGATTCAGCCACGACCCTGGAGTTCCCAAGGGAGCGCTTTGGGGATTGACTGCCGATCAAGCGGGCAATCTGTATGGCACAACCTTAGGCGGCGGCTCGGCTAAAAACTGTCCTAATGGACAATGCGGTGCTGTCTATGAACTGCAGCCTCCGGCGGGCAAGGGAAACCTGTGGACCGAGAAAACCCTGTTCCAGTTCGGCGGCCTCGACGGTCTCGAACCAGTGGGCAGCCTGCTCCTGAGTAACAGCGGCACTCTCTACGGAGCAACAGAATACGGCGGCGCAAAGCGTAACGAGTGTAAAAGCGGCGGCTGCGGCACCGTATTCCAAATCGTGCCCTGAGGCGGCAACCACGTTCATCGCCGGTCGCGCGTGAATGATATGAACTGCTGCAGTCGCAGGGCTCACCGTCCCCGCGTTACTCAATCATCATCCGGATCGGTGGGCGGGCTTTTGTCTTCGAGGAAATGCTTCGCCTGGTACTGTGCGGGAACTGTCTGGAAAACCAGCGGAGTCTGGTTGTAGTCGAAGCAATCCGAAAGATCGTCGGCCATCGCGTCCGCATATCCGGGCGAGACTGTGGTCAGGTTGAAAACGGTTTCAATGTATTTCAGGATGCTGCCGAAGTCGTGCGTCGTCTTCGAAATGTAACCCGGCTTGGCATACGGCGACACCACGATCAGAGGCACGCGAAATCCATATTCATAGCTATTGATGACTTTGGGCGCAACGTGATCGTACCAGCCTCCCCAATCGTCCCAGGTAATTATGATGGCGGTGTTGGCCCAGTAGGGACTGGTGCCGACGGCATTCACAATTGAGGCGACCCAGGACGGTCCCAAGCCTTGGTCGCCCAGGCCCGCATGATCCGATGAGGCCCCATCCGGAATAACCCAACTGACCGACGGCAGTTGACCGCCTGTAATGTCGGTCAGCACCTGTTTCTGGTTAAGAACGACGTTGTTGACCCAGTCTGAACCTACGCAGGCAGTCGCATTGGGCGGCGTGTTGTTAGGTCCGCAAATATGCTGAATCGCGTTAGGCCCGGTCCATAATAAACCGGCGCTGGGAGTGTAATAGCGCCAACTGATTCCCCGGGCATCCAGTTGATCGGTCAGCGCAGGATGGTCATAGCAGGGATAAGCAGGAGTTTCGGCGCCCGCGGGATCAATCAGCAATACACTCTCCTGCGGAGGAGCCGTGCAGCCAGTATTCTGACCTGCCAGGGGAATGCCAAATGGATTGTCGGCTGCAAAATAATTGCTTAAAGGATCGCCGGGCGCACTCGGGGCTGAGGTGCCAGAAATAATGAATTGATGAGCGGGGAAACTCGGGCCCTGATTGGTTTGAAACATACGATCGCCGAAGGTATAAGTTTCTGCCAGAGTGAAGTAAGGCTGTGCTTCCGAGGGATTTATGTATTTGAATTGCGGGTTAGGCGGCGGGCAATTCGGCAAGCTCTTGCATATTACCGGGATCTTGTCAGCGCCATCCATCTTGCCTCCGTCATACATGGCGATGAATGAATCGTGTGAGTGAGACAAATCGTAGGTGCCTGCCAGCGAGATTGGTGTCAGCGGGATGCTCTGACCCTGCGAGTTCAGTCCGCTTTGGGCTATATCGGCACCAGCCTGAATCAGTTTGGGATCCTGAAAGAGATTGTCCGGGGTACGATTTTCCTGGAAAACTACGATCACATGCTGAATTTTCTGCGATGGTGGGGGCGGTGATGTAACCACTTGGCTGCTTCCTCCACCACAACCGTTCGAAGCCACCAGCAGTCCTGCGGCGCAGAGCAGTAAGACCCACAACAATAGCGTCTTAGGTTGAACCATGCATTCTCCGGACAGAAGTTTTCACCAGTGTACAAACACGGTCTCGACGGTTTCCACTCGGTGCCCGAATCTTTCGGCTATAACCAGCTTGCTTCAATGCTATAGAGAACCAGGATAGTAAATGTTTCAGCGCTAGTTCAACAATTTGTACCTGCGGGATGTTAAATAATCGGAGGCGCCTGAGAGGCGCCTCCGGTAAAGCCATCTGCCTGGTTTTCGTCTTGCGAAACTAGATTCTCAGGGCATCAAGGCGAACACAACACCTTCTCCGTGGGCGCCACCTGCCTGAGTAGTGCCATAGAGATTGCCTGATGTGTCGGCGATGAGATTACTGCTTGGCGTGAAGCCGTCACTGCCACGTCCAAAAACGTGGAGAACGTTGAACGTCCACGCTCCGCCGGAGCCTGCGGTCAATCTGAAGAGCGTGCCGCAGCCGCCGGGACACGAACCAGAGCTGGCGCCCAGCATGGTAGTTCCGTACAGGTTCCCAGCGCGGTCGAAGGCCAAACTGGCAACGGACCCCGCGGCGGGCGCGTCGGCAAAGCGGTGCAGCACTTGCTCTCTCCATGCCCCGTTGGAGAGCCCTAATTTAAATACTACGCCGTATCCTGCACCACCTTGGAAAGTTGTTCCGTAGAGATTGTTGGCTGCGTCCAGAACAAGTCCGCTCTTTGGCGCCGCGCCGTCACTCCCACGGAAGGCGTACAACACGCTCTCCGTCCAACCACTGTAGGCGGAAGTTAGTTTGAAGACTATGCCTTTCCCTGAAGCGCCGCCGGCGAAGGTTGTGCCGTACAGATTGCCAGCCTTATCGAAGGTCACGCCAGCATACGGAGAGACTCCATCAGTGTCTCCTTTGAAGGCGTGCAGGACGCTGTAGTTCCATCCACCCGCGCCGTTTGAAAGTTTGAAGACTGTCCCACAACCTGAGCTGCAACTGGAGTCGGAACCTCCGAGCACGGTTGTGCCATAAAGATTGCCGGCTGCATCCACCGTCAATCCGGCATGGGGTTCGCGGCCATCGCTGCCGCCGCTGAAGGTGTACAGTACAGTTTCCTTCCAGCCACTGTAACCCGGGGTCAATTGGAAGACGGTGCCGCAACCTCCGTTGCAACTGCCTCCACCGCCGGTACTGGTCGTGCCGTGGAGACGGCCCGATGCATCGAAGACCACATTGGCGGTCGGCTGGCCGCCGTCGGTTCCGCCAGTAAAGTTGTAGAGCACGGTTTCTGTCCAACCACCTGCAGAAGGCATCAATTCAAACACTGAGCCCTGGTTATAAGCGCCGCCCGATTGGGTTGTGCCGTAAAGATTTCCCGCCTTGTCGAAGGTCAAAGCGGCATAGGGATGGTTTGGATCTCCGCCACTGGAGAAGTTGAACAGATACTTGCTCTTTGCTTTTTCCTTTTTGATAAGTACAGCCAATCGCCAAGGAGCCTTGTGTGTCGTGGTTTCCTTGTTGCCACGCGCTCCAGTCCTGAGGCACATAATTACCATTGCTATTGGCATCGGAAAACCAGCTGGTAGTGGAATCCGCGAGGTGGTATTGGTTGGACTGGTACTGATTGCCGCGCGAGTTCAGCGGTCCTCCCGCCCCCCAGACTTTTCCAATCGAAGTGTCGCCCGAACAGCTGTAAATCGCGTTGTTCAAGACCTGGTTGTTCTTCAGCGCGTTGCTGGTGTCACCGTCGCTGTGAGCGCCCAGACATGCGTTGGACATCATGTCGGAATGGGAGTCCTGAAAGCTGAGATGAAAGGCGAAGCCGGGATAATTGTCGTACAGAAGATTGGAACTGAACGTGGCTAAGTTCGAATCGCTGACATTCACTCCTCCACCGGTGATATCGGGATTCTTTATCGAATAGCCGTTGCTGTAAACGGTGTTATTAGCAAACTGGAGTTGACAACTGATTTCATGCAGGTAGCCGTAGCGTTCGTTACCGCTGAAGGTGGAGTTAGTGATCTGGATATATTGCGATCCGCCGTCCGACCACAATCCATCACCGATGTTGTCATGACTCCATAAATTATTGATGGTGACGGCGGGCTGAGACGAGGTGCCCACATCGTCGTAGATATGAAAGGGGCCAGCATCGTTGTAGCCCTGGCACTGACCGCTGCCGGGCTGGCCCGGTAGTGGAGCGGAAATTCGCGATATTGTTCCACGACATTTCGCTGTTGGTGATGACGATGTTGGATGTGAAACCTGCATTGATCGCGGTGCGGCCGATGCTGGTGAACAGGGTGTCGTCGATGGTAGCGGGACCGCCTGCAACTCCAGAAATGTTATAGGCACCCACGTTGTGGATGAAGCGGATGGTCATATCCTGCAGAGTCCATGAGTTCCCGCTGTACAGACCGAACCACATGGCCTTTTCCACGAACAAGTTTTGCAGCGTGACATGGGTCTGCCCCGGGCCTGAAATCAGGACGTTGTTGGAGCCATCAAAGTTCACGGACAAATCCACAGTGGCAGTGTTGGGATCCTGATTATTAGGCAAACTTAGATAAATCCGCTGGTTGGCATAGTCGAAGAAGAAGCGTCCCGCTTCACCAGCCGTCACCGCTTGTCCCCGAGTCGTAACTTTTTGGGTTGGATCTACCTCGGCCTGGCTCAACACGCGCATAATTCGCTGGTCGTTAGCCGGGTTCGTGCGGAAAAAGAGATCGTCCGCATACGTCGTGACCAAATAACAAACATTCTTGCGCCCAGGAGCGAACTGAGTTTGCTGATGCGGGTGGATCGCGGCGTAAGCCCCATCGTAATAATAGACACCTTGCGTGGAGGTGGGTTGCCAGGGGGTGAGCACCACGGCGCCGCTGATTCGAGCATCCGGAGTAGTGCCGATCAACGATTGTCCGGAGCGCACATTAATAGAGGAAGTAATGCGATGTTCGCCCTCGATGCAAAAGGTCTGATTTTCTTTGCCACCATTGATGACGCCGACGATGTCATCGGTAGGAGAAACGATCGTGCCTTGACAGGGAACGTTGGACTTTCCCGCGCCCGTAGCGAAGGCGGCGGGAAAAATAATGCCAACGAAAACAACGACCGCCAGACATTTTCTGACGATTACGCGGGAAGACTTGTTTTGAGAGTTGTGAGCTGCAAAGTCGGGGGCCATCGCAATACCTCGAACGCGAGATTTACGAACGTTTTCACTCGGTCAAGGCCAATGTAAGTCGAGGGTAACGGCAGGAGTAGGTAACTGAAGTCCCTTCACGCACGCCGGTAACTATTTAGTCCTTTAGTTATTTCCGGATTTTCTTGCAGTGCGACCACATACGAGCTAGAATTTGCGCACCGTTGCAGGGCTTAGCGCCAGCCCTCTTTGTCTAACTCAACAATTTTGAACCGACCGCGGTCAAATTGATTCAGCCCTCAGAATGGAATAAAGAGGGACCGCGAATGATGCGTGCGCGTAGAACTTTGGCTGCGATACAGTTTCTGCCGAGCAGGAGTGTGACACTCGCAGTACATCAGAGGTGAACCGCACTGCCCCTGGCACAAACATGGGTACGGCTGTTAAGACACATCAAGTGATGTCATTATCTAATCAATAGGTTAGGATGCCGGTTGTGCGAAGATAAGGTAGCCGCGCAACTATTGCAGGAACACAGTGTTTTCTAACCTGAGGATCGGAACGGATCAGTAAAAGACCTAATAATGAAGACAGAAGATTCCGATGGGAAAATTAAGCGAAAAAAGGGAGATACGAACTATGACAACGAACTACACGAAAATCGCGTTATTGAGCGCCGCTCTGGCCGCGTTTCTGTTACCCGCCGCTGCGCAAACTTCTAACGGCACACCGAGCAGTGCCAACCCACCCGCTTCCACCACTGCCCCCGCGAGCGCGACTGGTCCAGTCAGCACGAATCCTCCAGGAGGGGTTTCAAAGAGCGGCCCCGAGTCGGCACAGCGGATTAACCAGCGCAAGGAAAATCAACAGGACCGGATTGCTGGCGGTATCTCTCACGGCGAGCTGACGGCGGGCGAAACTCAGCACCTGGAAAAACAGGAATCCGGGATCAATCAGGAAGAAAAAACTATGCGGTCGGAAGATAACGGCCATCTGACCACGGCAGACCGGGCTGAGATTCAGAAGCAACAGAACCAAATGAGCAAGGAAATTTACAAGGATAAACACAATGCTCAGGCGCCCAACAGCGATCCGACAACCAAGGTTGGCCGGCGCGAGCAACACGAGCAGCAACGCATTGCTGGCGGAGTCAAGAACGGCGAATTAACCGCCGGGCAAACTGCTCATCTGGAGAAACAGGAAGCCAATATCAATCAGGAAGTGAAAGCCGATCGCGCTGCCAACGGCGGTCATCTGACCCAACAGGAAAAGCAGCAGATCAATCATCAGCAGAACAAAGTTGGTCATCAGATTTACAAAGACAAGCACGGCAAGAAGTAGTAGCTGCAAAAGCACAGGTCAAAGCAAAAGCGCCCCTGGCAACAGGGGCGCTTTTTATTGTTCCTAAAGGTTTGCTTACTGACCAGTACCCTGTAATTTCACTTTCTGCGGGCTCTTGGGCGCGTTGTCGGTCACAGAAACAAGTCCTGTGCGCAAACCTTGTTTCGTTGGCGTGAAGGTGACGTTGATGGTGCAACTGACACTGGGAGCCACCATTTTTGCTGCACCGGGACAGTTATCGGTTTCGGCAAAGTCGCCACTGGCAACGATGCTCGAAATCGAAAGATCATCGGAGCCAGTATTCTGCAAGGTGACTGCCTGTGGCGGGCTGGTTTGCCCAACCGGTACATTGCCGAAGTTGAGGGAATTCGGAGTAAGCGTGGCCACCGGGACTAAGTTCGCAACTTCCCGAATTCGGTTGTTGCCGTCGTCTGCGATGAAGAGGTCTTCGTTGCTGTCTACGACGAGCCCGGAGTTGTCGACGCGCGCCGTGGTGGCCAATTTGCCGTCGCCTTTGAAACCGTACCACCACCATTGCGAATCATTGCCGGCAACGGTCACGATAATGCCACGTCGCCAGGTCGATGCGCTGCACCAGCGAATCGTTACCGCCTCCGACGAATAAGTTGTCGCGGGAGTCAAGCGCGACGTGCGTCGCATTCCAGCGGTTGGCATCGATGGCCAGTCCACCATCTTCTTTCTGGAAAAAATCGACTTTGCCGGTATAGGCATAAGTCATGATGTCGCCTACCGCATATTGGTTCTTTGAATCTCCGCAGCCACCGGCAACGCCGAGCACGCAGCGGATCACATTGTTGCCGGAGTCTGCAATATAAATATTGTCAGATCCGTCAACGGTAACTCCTACCGGACTGCAAAGTGTCGCCGCGGTTGCCAGTCCGCCATCGCCTGTATAGTTGCACTTTCCAGTTCCAGCAATGGTTGTGATAATTCCGCTGCTGACTTCGCGAATTCTGTGAGTAGGAGGATCAGCAATGAAAACGTTGCCTTTCGAGTCCACCGCAACCGTCGTGGGGTTGCTAAGATTCGCGTTTATGGCCACGCCGCCATCGCCGCAATTTCCGGTTGACGGCGAACATGACAGGCCGTTGCCAGCGAATGGAGTGATGGTCCCGCTGCTGACTTCGCGCACCATTCGGTTTAGCGAGTCCGCGATAAAGATGTCGCCCGAAGCGTCAAGCGCAACTCCTTCCGGCGAATTTAAAGTGGCACTGGTGGCGGGCCCGTTGTCGCCGGAGTAATTCGCCTCGCCATGGCCGGCAACAGTGGTGATGGTGCCACCGGAAACCTCGCGAATGCGATTATTCAAGGTATCGGCGATGTAGTAGTTACCGCTCGAATCTACGGCGACGTCGAACGGACCAGCGAGTTGCGCGGCTGTCGCGGCAGCGCCGTCGCCGCCATTGCCACCGCCCAAGATGGTATCAATTACGTTCGAGGCCACTTTTCGAACCCGTTGGTTTCCTGTATCCGCGATATAGACATTGGACGACTTATCCACGAACACGCCGTTTGGAGCCGCCAATAGCGCGCTGGTGGGAGCGCCGCCATCTCCGCCGAAGCCGTGGTTATGCGCACCCACAGTGCCGGCAAAAGTAGTGATGGTTCCGGAGGATACCAGCCGGATACGGTTGTCTTTGGAGTCAGCAATGTAGAGATTGCCGGATACATCCACGGCAAGGCCTCGCGGAGGCCCCATGGTTGCTGTCAAAGCCGAGCCGGTATCACCGCACGCGCCATAAATCGGCGTGCACTGGTTACCGCTTCCGGCAAATGCGTTGATGATATTTGTCGTCGTATTCACCACCCGGACGCGATTATCTCCGGTATCGGCGATATAGACGTTGCCCTTGGTGTCGACCGCAATGCCGATCGGGCCGACGCCAAAGCTGGCGCTCAAGGCGGCGCCGCCATCGCCGCAGGCAGCCGTGGGATTGGTGCAAAGCGGATTATTCCAGTTACCCGCGAAGGGCTGAATCTTGCCTGAACCAACTGGTATCACGCGGATGCGGTTATCTCCGGTGTCAGCGATGTAGACGTTGCCAGCAGCGTCAACCGCGACCCCTTGGGGATCGTTCAGTTCCGCCGCTTTGGGTGGCCCGCCGTCGCCGCACTGCGTTCCGTCGCATGGTTTGCTGACACCGGCGATGGTGGACAAGGTTCCGCTGGTATCGACTTTACGAATGGCATTGTTGAGCGAATCAGCGATATAGATGTTGCCCTTCTTGTCGATTGCCAGAGCATACGGATTCCACAGGGACCTCTGATTTGCCGGGCCGGGCGTACCAAAATACGCGACGATACCGGTGCCGGCAAACTGCGTCACCGATCCGCCAGTGCTCATTTCAAACACATACTGTGAGAATGGCGCGGCGACGTACAAATTTCCATTGGCATCCGTGATCGTGGCGGTGGGTCCCGGGATGTCGGCGGACAGCGGGCTGCTATTGACTGTACCGCCGCCTGCAACGGTCTTGATTGTATTCTGGCCGATGGCGCGCTGCGGCAGCGTCAACATGCAAAACAGCATACCCAGAAGCAGGGCGCGAAGCAGCGAACGAGCCTGCTTCCCGCTCGAACCATGGATATCAGGCAAACAACTGGAAGACTGCACGACTGAGAGAATGCTCATTTGGTCAACTCCGAGGGATTAAAGTGAAGCGGGAGAAACTTACACCAGTTAAATCCTAGTTAGAGATATTGGATTAAGGCTCTAGGACTGTCAAGCCTAAAGATGCAAAATTCACAATCAAATTACATCGACACCTCGCGGCATGCCTTGCATCTTAGGGTCGACTCTTGCTTCCCAGTTCAAATATGTCTAAGGCTGATGAGGTGAAAATTCTCGCCATTCATCCAGCCACTGGTTGAGACTCGTTTCCCTTCGTATCCTTTCACGGTTTCCGGGTTCTCGATTGGGATGGCGTTCTTGGTCACTTCATCAACGAGCACAACCTTGCCTTTCCGCGCGATACACAAATCGATGGAATCCGGAATTTGGGCGCCGGCCTTGGCTGGATCGGGTGGAGGAGGAGGAATCGAACAGCCGATTGTCCCGTAGAGCGTGACTTCCGCCGTCGGCTTCGCAGTTTTACTACCCGCAACCGCGGTCGTCGGTAGAACAATCAGCAGGAGCACGCAAGCAACTGCAGACAACCTTAGCGCGTTTTGCATAATCAAAGCCTCCGCGTACGGCTGGGGGACCGTTAGCAGCAAATCATAACTCATTCTTCCTGCATCCGGTCTACAGAAACTCGAATTTGATAGAAGCAATGTAGTTGGCGTGGGCTGCATCCCCCGTCCAGGACCTAGTCTCGCGCCGAGGGTGTGGCTGTTTGGAGAGCATTCGTCATCAAGGTATTCGTGTTTTGTTCGCTATAAAACGGTTGTCGAGTTAGTCGGCCCTGTTTGGAGACTTTAGTCATCAGGGCTTTCTACCTCTTGCAAGAACTTGCAGGGTCAATTAGCCTTGCGACACTTTGGCCCGCTTACGCCAATAGCCTAAACGGGGCCGACAACGGCAGTTAACGCTTCTCCCCCCAAAAGAGACCAGGCTGTGATTTTGTATATGGGGTCCAAATAATGTCAGGGTCACGAAATGTGACTCAGAGGGCGAAGCTACGATAATCGGTGAAGTTTCGAACGGGCTTAACTTCGAGGTAATTGGTCGGGGATGAGATTGCGGTTCGAAGCGCCACATCGTAGCAGGTCGAAAAAATGAGTGAACCAAACTTGATAGGGACACGGGGCGCGAGTTTGCGCAGTCTACGGGCTGCAACGGAAATCCAGGCGATTGGCAAAGCTTTGGAGCAGACGGGATGGAACAGGAAACGTGCGGCCGAATTGTTATGCATTAGTTACCGCGGCCTTTTATACAAAATGCGGCAGCATAACATCACGCCACCAAAGTACTCCCAGTTGACTCCGGTTGCATAAGCTACCGGTCGTCCTGCGAAATGGAACTGAGGTAGGCCGAATGGCCAGTTATACTTCAAGAGCCTCGCTTAGTCGCGAGCGTAACGGCAAATTCTTTGATTTGGTGAAACGTATGAAGAAGACATGTTTTTTGTCCATTTTCGTGTTATCGTGTCGCGCCAGCAATCTGTGCTGCTCAAGCAACGGCGCCACAAACGCCGACCGACCCTGCGGTTGCTGCCGCTGCTGCCCAAGTTGCCGCTGCGGCTGCTCGCAATGCGGCGTCCGCTAATGGCGCTGCTGTCGATCCCGCCGCTACTCCAAATCAAACGGCTTCGTTGCCTGCCGCCGGCACCGCGCCGGGGTTTGCGACTCGGGATCCACGCTATAGGATCGCGGCCAGCGACTCTTTTGATCTGACGTTCCCGTTGAGCCCCGAATACAACCAATTGGCGGTTACAGTACAACCCGATGGCTTTGTTACCTTCTTCGCGGTCGGAGATATTAAGGTTGAGGGGCTGACGGTTCCGGAGCTCACAGGTGCAGTGCGTACCGCGTATGGCAAGATTTTGCACGATCCAATTGTTTCGATAGTGATGAAGGATTTTAACAAGCCTTATTTCATTGCTGATGGCCAGGTCGGTCATCCCGGCAAGTATGATCTGCGGGCTGAGACTACTCTGACCCAGGCCATAGCTATCGCGGGCGGATTCACGGAAGACTCCAAACACTCTCAAGTGGTGCTATTCCGGCGCGTGTCTGACCAGTGGGTTTCGACCCAGGTCATCGACGTGAAAAAAATGGAGTCGGACAAAACCTTGAAAGAAGATCCCTATCTGCATCCTGGCGACACGGTGTTTGTACCCAAGAACCGTATTTCAAAGATCAAACCCTTCCTGCCTACATACAATACGGGCGCGTACATTCCCGTTAAATAAGTTAAGAATCAAAAATCGTTGAACAAGAGCGAGGGCCGACTTATGAATAACCCTGATCTGGCGCGACCTGTCGACAAACCGATTTCAAAGATATCGATGCGCGACCTGTTGACTATTGTCTTTCGCCGCAAGAAGGTGGCATTGATCTGTTTCTTTGGAGTCATGGCGGGCGCGGTGTTGTTTTGCCTGATCGTACCGCCGTTTTACTCTGTCCCAGTTAAATTCCTCGTGCAGCGCTCGCGCGTTGACGCCGAGATCAGTTCATTACAGACCACTCCGATTGCAATTAGTGGCGAGTTAACCGAAGAGGATTTGAACTCGGAGATCGGCCTGCTGCAGGACGACAACGACGTGCTGCGCCAAGTCGTGACTACCTGCGGACTGGACAAACGAAAGCTCTTGTCGGAATACCTGGGCATCAAGGCGTCTCCGGAGAAGCGAATCGAAAAGGCAGTAAGGCGCCTGAGTTCGAATCTCACAATTGAAGTAGAGAAAAAGAGCAATATCATCGACGTGACTTATACGTCCACCGATCCGGCATTGGCGGCGCGAGTCATGCGCGCTCTCTCCGACGCGTACATTCAGAAACACATGGAAGTCCATTCTCCGCCGGGACAAGTGCAGTTTTTCGCCGAGCAAACGGACCGCTACGATAAACAGTTAGCTGAAGCCTCGGCCAAACTGAAGGACCTCTCCAAGGAGCAGGATGGAGTTGCTCCAACTGCAGCCTTGCAGTTCTATCTGCAGAAGTTGGCCGAATTCCATATGGATCTGCAAACGACCCGTTCACTGCGGGCCGCTGCCGAGGAAAAAGTTAAAGTACTCGAGAAGGAATCCCACTCCACTCCTGAGCGTCTGACCACGGAGATGAGGGAAGAGGATGATGCGCAAGTTTTACAAGGGCTGAAAGGCACCTTGATGACGGTTGAGAACAAGCGCACCGAATTGTTGACGAAGTATCAGCCCGATTATCCGCTGGTAGTCGAAGCGGACAAGGAAATCGCGGATACCAAAGCCGCTATCGCGGCCGAGGAAGCTAAACCTGTAAAAGCCCAAACCACCGATCGCAACCCTACCTATTCCCTGGTTGACGGGGAACTGGCAAAAGCGAAGGCCGATTACGCCAGCCTGAAGGCACAAGAAGCATCCATGCAGGCCATTCTCGCCAAATATGAAGACCAGACCCGCAACTTGGCGCAGAAAGGACTCGTTGAGCAGGATTTGCAGCGCACTTACAAAGCAGACGAACAGAACTACCTGTTGTATATGAGTAAGCGCGAACAGGCACGGACTACCGAAGCCTTGAACAAGACTCGCATCGTAAACGTGTCTCAGGTAGAAGCTCCGATCGTGCCAGTGATACCCGTCGACCCTCCGTTGCTGGTGATGATGATCGGAACCCTGGTGGCAGGTGTCGTGGCCGCTGGGGGAGTTTACATTCAGGAGCATCTGGATCCTTCATTCAGAACTCCGTCCGAAGTATCTGCCGACCTCGACGTTCCACTGTTGGCCGCTGTGCCTCACCGATTCGAGGAATTTGAGCGGACCGGAACTTATGGCAATGGCAATGGCAACGGACGTAGTCGCGATCATGATCGCGACCTCACCCACGTTGTTCCGCTCGCCTCAATGGATGAGCCAGGAAACGACTGAACTTCATCAGCCTCGCCGCGCGGCCCCTGGACTCGTTTTCCAAGCGGGCCAGCGGCGAAGGGTTCGCTTCCGAGCTTGGATCTTCGAAATCAACCATCTCCTCCGAAAGGGATTTGAGGGCCGATCATGAGTAAGAATTTTGAATTGTTATATCAGGCGGGCAAAGCTGCGGAGATGCTGCATGCAGAGGTGGAACCTGCTGAGCCCGCCGCGTTGCCGGAAGTATCGAATTCCGTCCCCGCCTTGCCTATTGAGGGAATGGCGAAAGACGAAGTAAGTAAGTTGGTTCACCGGCTGTTTTTTCTGCCCGGCGCCGACGCCCCCCGCACGGTGGTGTTTACGGGCACGGATCGGGGATATGGTTGTTCGTGGATGTGCGCCCACGTCGGTGAGGTTCTGGCATCCCAGACGCCGGGTACGGTGTGCCTCGTGGATTGCAATCCGTTTTCTCCCTCCCTCCATGAGGAGTTGAATATGTCAAACCATCACGGGCTGTCCGACGCCCTGATGGGCGATGATCCCATTCGTGACTATGCCAAGCAGACATCGCGTCAGAATCTCTGGATCATAAGCTGCGGCGGATCGCGGCAAACGTCCGAGCGTATGCTGACCTCTGACCGGATGCGCGCGCGCATCAGCCAGCTGCGTGCCCAGTTCGATTATGTATTGATGGACGTGGCCGCACTTAACGTCTGCAATCACGGCATGGTTCTCGGTGGGGTGGCCGACGGTGTGGTTCTGGTCTTGAAAGCAAACACTGCTCGCCGGGATTCTACCCGGGAAAATATTCAACAACTTCAGGCTTCCAATGTCAAAGTGCTTGGAGCCGTGTTAAATCAACGGACCTTTCCAATTCCTCAACGCATCTACAAACGACTCTAGCCCAAGCCAGCAGCGGCCAATCTGCATCACTCCGTGATCGCAATTGCGTGTTTTGAGTCAGTCGATTCCGGGCCAATTCCAATCGCAACGTCAGTTACTCGCCCAATGTCAGAACTCGGGGACGCCACCCTTTAAGGGAGTGGGAAAGAAGCATGAGCACACGCCGGCTATTAAACAACGCTTCCAAGCTTTTTGACTTGCTGGTGTTAACCGTGTCGTTTGCGGCCGCCGCGCTGTCTCGAGCGACCGATGGACCTGTGTCTTTTGCCCAGTTCCTCGACATGAGGATTAAGCTGAGCAATGTTGGCATGTTCATTGTGTTGCTATGGGTATGGCATTTGATTTTCGGAGCGCTGGGCATGTACGGCTCCCGACGGCTGACGGGGCGCAGGGCGGAAGCGATCGATGTGGTCAAAGCCACAACATTGTCGGCTCTGATCCTTGGCGTGGCATCCGTACTCCTACGTTTCCGGATGGTGACCCCTGTTTTCATCGGGGTCTTCTGGGCCGTCAGTACCCTGATTGCTGGATCAACCAGATTCGCACTCAGGACCTGGCTGCGAAGGCTGCGAGTGCAGGGACGCGATTCCCGCAACATCCTGATTATCGGCTCCAATCACCGAGCGATCGCCTTTGCCAAGAGGATTCGATCCACTCCGGAACTTGGCTATCGAATTATCGGTTTTGCAGATGATGAATGGAGCGGCGCCGAGACATTACGTCAAGAGGGTTGGTCGCTGGTTTGTAATCTCGAGAACATAAGTACGTTCTTGCGGCGCAGCGTGGTCGATGAGGTGATTATCGCCGTCCCTCTGCGTTCGTTTCATGACCATGCATCCGAAGTCGCGACCATGTGCGAGCAGCAGGGCATTATCATCCGGGTGCTGTCTGACCTGTTCAACTTGAAGTGGAGCGTTCCGACGGCGGACTTCGAGGACTCTCCTCTGCTCACACAATACGGTGGGAATGAACAGGGCCTGCCTTTGGTGATCAAGCGCGTCCTGGATTTTTCTCTCTCACTGATGCTGCTTATCGCAATCGCGCCCTTGCTGCTGCTTACAGCTATTTTGATCAAACTCACTTCTTCCGGCCCGGTGTTCTTTGTGCAGAGGAGGATTGGGCTGAACAAGCGGACGTTCGACATTTATAAATTCCGCACCATGGGTGTTGACGCGGAATTGAAGCTACGCGAAATAGAGCACCTGAACGAAGTATCCGGTCCCGTTTTCAAGATTAAGAACGATCCCCGCATTACTCCTCTAGGGAAATTCCTGCGCAAGACCAGCATTGACGAGCTGCCCCAACTTTTCAATGTTCTTCGCGGAGATATGAGCCTGGTCGGTCCGCGACCGCTACAGTTGCGCGACTACGAGTTGTTCACCGAATCCGGTGAGGATTGGCAACGTTGCCGTTTCAGTGTTCGGCCCGGGATTACCTGTCTCTGGCAAGTGAACGGACGGAATTCGCTGCCTTTTCAGCAATGGATGGAACTCGATCTGCAATATGTACGCAACTGGTCGCTGTGGCTGGACCTGCAGATCCTGGCCAAGACTGTGCCCGCGGTATTGCGAGGCTCAGGCGCAGCCTAAATCGGGCTTGGCGCCAGCAGTGTTCGCAGCTCCTGCACGCCCAGCCTAATCCTTGCACTCTCAGGCGAAGCTTCGCACGATGAACAGCACGTTCCCAAGCCGTTCCCTTCCTGAACAGTTGAACACGCCAGACGCAACGAGGCCTCGACCTCGATGCGTCAGGGATTAGTGTCGAACAAGGGTTTCAGGAATATGTCGCGCAGTGGAAGCGGCTGCTGTTGAGCACTCCCAAGCTCACCTTGCCCACCGATAGAGCGAGGCAGACGCGCAATCCGAATTTTGCCAGCCGGCTATTCAGCGTTCCGAAGGATCTGACTGAATCACTTCGCGATCTCGCTCGGAGCCAACAGGTACCGCTGTCGGCGGTAGTATTGACCGCCTTTCAAGTTTTGCTTCTGCGGTATACCTCGCAAGAAGAAATGATCATTGGCTGTTCGCTTCGCACAGCCGAAGCACCATTAACCAGTTTTGATTTTCTTGTGCGCAGTGATCTCTCCGGGGATCCTGTGTTCCGCCATCTGCTGGAACGGGTGAGCAGCGAATTGCAAACTGGTCTTGAACATCAACAGTTTGCTCTCGAGGACATGGTGCGGGTTCTCTCCGGGGACAAAGATACTGCCAGTTCGATGTTCCAGGTTTCATTTTCTTATCAAACTTCTTATCAAACCGTGCCTCCCAATGTAAGTCATGCATTCTCACCTATCGCGAATGTGCCGGTCGATTTGCATCTACACGTGGACGAGAGCAGGGAAGAGCTGAACCTGAAGTTGTTTTACAACTCCGATTTATTCGAGGATCGCAGCATCGACCGGACAGTAGGCCATCTGCAAACTTTGCTGGCCGGCATTGCTAAAAATTCCAATCAGCATTTATCGGAGTTGCCTATTCTCACCGCCGATGAAACGCGGCAGATTCTGATTGACTGGAACCGGACAGCTTGCGAGTATCCGCGCGATAAATGCTTGCATCAATTGATCGAGAAGCAAGCCGAACAATTTCCCGAACGACCTGCCGCAGTTTCGAAACACGAACAACTGAGCTATCGCGAATTCAATGCCCGGGCCAACCAACTGGCGCACTACCTTAGAAGTTGCGGCGTAGGTCCGAATACGAAAGTTGGCGTGTGCCTGCGCCCGTCGATCGACTTCGCAGTGGCTGTACTCGCCATCTTGAAATCGGGTGGTAGCTGCGTACCGATGGATCCGAGCTATCCGCCGCAACGCTTGACCTACATATTGCAGGACGCGCAAGCGCAGGTCCTGATTACATCGCAGGACACATTACCCGAGGCTGTCCCCACGGAATGCAAAATGCTTTTGCTGGAGGAACACTCAGCAACTGTCTCCCGCCAATCGCGAGCCAATCCGGCCCCAAACGTTACTCCGAGCGATGTCGCATACGTTATTTACACTTCCGGGTCTACGGGCAAGCCGCGCGGGGTTCTTCTTCCGCATATCGGCCTGGTGAATTACATCTCGACCATGGCCCGCATGTACTCCATGGTCCCGGAGGATCGAGTTCTACAATTTTGTTCGATCAGCTTCGACATTGCGATCGAGGAAATTTTCCTCGCCTGGACCACCGGAGCCGCTCTGGTTTTCAAGTCAGAGGAAACACCACTCGGGGTTCCTGAATTCCTGGATTGGATTGAGCAGCAGGGAATCACCGTCCTGGATTTGCCCACTGCTTATTGGCATGAGTGGGTGCACCATCTTCCGGAATTGAAAGAACCGAGCCCGCGGAAGTTGCGGTTGGTGATTGTAGGCGGGGAAAAAGCCTCGGCCAAAGCATATGGCGCTTGGCGCGGCGCGGTGGGCCCGCGAGTACGGTGGGTGAACACGTATGGTCCGACCGAAGCCAGCATTGCCGCGACTTCATACGAGCCGCAGGTTGGTGCGAATGCGATTCCGGACAACCTTCCCATTGGCCGTCCCGTACCGAACGTGCGCATCTACCTATTGGATGGGCATCTGAATCCGGTTCCGGTTGGCGTCCCAGGCGAACTGCATATTGGCGGCGTCGGCGTAGCACAAGGCTATTTCAATCGGCCGGAGTTGACGGCGGAAAAGTTCATTCCTGATCCTTTCTGCTCTGAGCCTGGCGCGCGGATGTACCGTACCGGAGACCTGGCTCGTTATTTGCCCTCTGGCGAGATTGAGTTTTTGGGTCGTCGCGACGACCAGATTAAGATTCGCGGCTTTCGCATCGAACTCGGAGAAATCGAATCTGCGCTGGCAAAATTTCCTGGGGTGCGGGAAGTTGCCGTGGTCGCCAAAGAAAAAGTTCCCGGCGAGAAATGTCTGGCGGCATATCTTGTCCTGCAGCAGCGCGGCGAACCCAGTCCAGCGAAATTTCGCAGTTTCTTGCGCCAGCAACTTCCGGATTATATGGTGCCCTCGGCCTTCGTGTTTCTCGACTCGATGCCGATGACTCCAAATGGGAAGATCAATCGGCAAGGGTTACCTGAACCCGAATTCGATTTTGCATCTACCGAAACCGCAGTGGCCGGAGATGCTCTGCAGTGGCAACTGAGCAGGATCTGGCAAGAGGTGCTGGGAAAAAAGCAGATTGGAATTCGCGACAACTTTTTCGATTTGGGTGGCCACTCTCTGCTGGCAGCCCGGTTGATGCACAAGATCGGACAAGAACTGGGGAAGACTCTGCCTTTGGCGATGCTTTTCGAATCTCCGACGATCGAGCAATTGGCCGACGCGCTGAGCCAGGACGGATGGTCGCGCTACTGGTCGTCGCTGGTGCCGATTCAACCGTCGGGCTCGCAGCCGCCATTTTTCTGCGTCCACGGCGTCGGCGGAAACGTGATCGGCCTGCGGGAACTCGGCCAATGCATGGGCCCTGACTATCCGTTTTATGGACTGCAATCGCAGGGCTTGGACGGAACCCGCCCCTGCCACAAGACAATCGAAGAGATGGCCTTGCACTACATTCATGAGATTCGTAGCGTGCAGCCCAATGGACCTTATTTTTTGGGCGGCTTCTCATTTGGTGGATTGGTAGCCTATGAGATGGCCCAGCAACTGCGCGCGGGTGGCGAAGATGTAGGACTGCTGGTGCTTTTTGATACGTATCCGGGCAATCTCAGTGTGGAGGACAACTCTTTTCTCGGCGTGTTACTTCGGCTGAGTTTGAGCAACCTGTTCCGCGACTTGCCCAAGGTTATTGAGAAACGAATACGACGCCGTTTGAAATGGTGGCGTCGCCGGGTTCAGCCCTCATTGTGGGATGTGCGGAACTCGAATACAGCAGCCCACAACAATTATGTTTTGCGGCCTTACGAAGGTCGCGCCACTTTGCTGCGTGCGGAAAAAAAATCCTTGCGGGGTTCGAAAGATCCCCATGCCGCATGGCATGGTCTGGTTGCCAATCTGGAAATCCACGAGATACCGGGCAATCATTTCGACATTCTTGTGCAACCGCAGGTGAACCGCCTGGCGGACCGTTTGAAGGCCTGCGTGAATCAGAGCCGCTCGGCCTTTGAACCGTCGGAGCTCGGCGTACACGCCTCGTAAGAAGTGCTTCGAAGCTTTTTGAAGTTCAGAAAGAAAATTACACTTTGTCGCACACCATGATTCCAGCGAACGATGTTGCGGCTGTAGAGCCAGCCGATGCCGCTCCCGGCACGTCGCGGAAGACAGTAATCCGTTGGGTTGGAAAAGGCGGACTCGCCGTTCTCGACCAGGGACTGATCTCAGGCTCGAACTTTGTCATAAGCATATTGCTGGCACGGTGGCTGATTCCCGAACAGTATGGCGCCTATGCGGTGGCTCTGGGCATCAACGTTTTGCTCTTCACGGTTTACCAGTCGCTCCTGTTGGAGCCGATGTCGGTATTCGGCGGGTCTTCCTACCGGGAATGCTTGCGCGGATATCTTGGGTCACTGTTTTGGATTCACGTCGCGGCTTCGCTAGGTATTTTCGCAGCCTTCGGCGCTTCCGCATTGGTAGCGAGGATAGTCGCTCCGGCTAGCGTTTTGCCGGCGGCGCTTCTGGGCGTGACTCTGGCCTCTCCGTTCATCCTGTTTCTCGGACTGGCGCGACGCAGCGTCTACTTACAATTTTCACCGCTGCGGTCGACGATCGGTTCGTTTGTTTATTCCATCGCGCTTCTGGCCGCGCTTTACTTGCTCTTTCGCGGCGGCTTTCTGTCGCCGATGACCGCCTTCCTGCTGATGGGGTTGGGAGCGGCCGCGACTTCGACTTATTTGTGGATGCACCTGCGGCGGACGCTGCCTTCGCCCTCCATTATTCCGCCGGGAATTCGCGAGAGTTGGGGACGGCACTGGAGATACGGCCGTTGGGCGCTGGCCGGTTCATTCGTCGGTTGGATTCCGGCTTACATTTATTATCCCTTGCTAAGTTCGTTCGGCGGGATGGCGCATTCTGGTCAGCTAAGAGCGTTGATGAATCTGACCCTGCCTATCGAACAAATGAAAGGCGCGCTGGGGCTGCTTCTCATTCCATATGCGGCGCGGGTTCAGCACATGAGCGGCCGCGGCAGCGCGCAGAAGTTAAGCATAAAAATGACGCTGCTGGTTCTGGGGGGCGCTATCGCGTACTGGGCTGTGATTTTGCCGATGCAGCGTCCGCTATTTCATTTTCTTTACTCCGGCCGCTACAGCGAGGTGGTGCACTTCCTGCCACTGGTGGCTATCGGTTCTGTGGTTTGGACCGCAGCCTATGGTCCCGCGATCGTTCTCCGAGGAATGAATTCTCCCCAGTCGTACTTCTTAGCTTGGGCGCTGGCCACCGGCGTTTCTCTGATCGTCGGCATTCCCGCAACTTGGAAATATGGTTTGACCGGAGCCATCTGGGGAAGCAACACCGCGGACATCTTCTCGTTTATTTTTATCGTCATCATTCTTCGCCGCAAGATAGCCCGCTATCCCGAAGCTGACGCGCCGACGATTGCGTGGCGAGGTGCGGTCACGGGTGCTGTAGCCAGCGAGTCAGTGGCCGCTAACCAGCCCTGAACCGTAACAGTTTTTAGCCGTCATTGAGGAGAGCAGACATGACAGAGCAGTCTCATATGCCGGAAAAAAAGGAGCGATCCGCCGCTAAGGCGCGAAAAAAACCGACCTCCGCCTGGCGCAAATTTCGCCGCGAACTTTCGAAGACGAAACTGCGGGTGCCGCATATCTGGCTGCGCCATCACGGCATTCGTGCCGAGGACGTTATTTTTGGCTCCTATCCGAGATCCGGAACCACCTGGTCTCGGTTCACTTTGTATGAGATTTTTACCGGGCAGCCGTCGGGGTTTGAAGCTGTCAACTCGGCCATCCGCGGAGTCGGACGGCACATGTTTGCATTGCGTCCTCTCCCGGGAAACGGGCGGTTAATTAATACGCACGAGCAGTACCGGAAAGAATACAAAAGAGCTGTCTATCTGGCGAGAGACGGCCGGGACGTGGCCCTCTCCGAGTTCGCCTACACCAGCGCGCTGGAATTTTTTCATGGCGACCTCGATCAATTTCTTGAGGTTTTCTTGTGCGGGAAAATCAGTGGTTTTGCTCCGTGGCATCGGCATATTAATTCCTGGCTCGATTCGCCTATCGCGGGCACGTCGAATCTTCTGGTAGTGCAGTTTGAAGACCTGCGCAAAGATCCGATCGCGGGTTTCACCAGGATCGCCGATTTTCTCGAGCTTAATGTCAGCGCCGAACGCATTCAGCAGGCAGTCGCTAACAACGGGCTTGACAGGATGAAGGAAAAAGAGCGCGCCGAACCGCAACGAGCCTCCATTAAAGACCGGTTCGTGCGCAGCGGTTCGATGCAGGGATGGCGTGCGAAACTGACCCCGGCGCAACTGGAGTTATTTGATAAGCATGCAGGAAGCGCGCTGGAGCGTCTGGGCTACCCGCTTTCGAACGCAGTAGCAGCCTCCGTCGACCGTCCCGATCGCGTGCTGCAAGGAACTCCCACGCTTTCCTAGTTATGATTCCGGGAGAATCGTCGGCTGCGGCGGTTCTCGATTGATACACTAAATGTCCACACAACAACTCCAACCCTCCGCCACCCATTACGGCATCAACTCCTCCTGGCGCCAGTATTTCAGCCCATGGTTGCTGGCTTTCGTGATAGTAGGCTTCATTGCCAGCGGGCTCGTGGTTTCTGTCCTGGCGTACTCGGCACATTGGGGCGTCGTCATAGCCGTGGTGTTGGTTTTAGTGACTCCAATCACTCTGGTGTGGGGATCGTTCGCCTTACGCGAGTCTTTTCGGAAATGGACGCTGCTCAAACCCAAACTGCGGTGGTGGCATGGGCTGTGGTTCCTCTTGTATCTCAGCACGCTGGTATGGCGAGTCCGCGATCAAGGCGCGATCCAGCAGAACCCTCTGGATGCCTATGCCTTCCTGCGCATCATTCCTGAAACTGTAGTATTTGCCTGGTTGGCGATTCGCTACACCCGTCGAGACGAAATCTTTTTATGGCTTAAATCTCTTTTTGGGGGTGTTCCCCTTTGGCTTACGATTTTTGCTTTAGCTTGTCTGGCGAGCACATTGTGGTCGGTTTTTCCCGCCTGGACTCTATTCAAATCTTTGGAGTACATGCTCGACCTTTGGGTGCTGGCGGCGGTGCTGTCCTACGTCATAAGCCTGGAAGACTACCGCAGCCTTTTTCGCTGGACGTGGACGATCCTGGCGGTGGAGTTAGCCTGGGTATGGATTCAGATACCGTTGTGGCCAGGCAATTCATTCGAGGATGGCCGGCTTAAAGGATATTTTCCTTCGACTGCGTACAACTATGTCGGGCAGTCGGGAGCGATTTTCGCCATTCTTGCCCTTTGCCGCTTCTTGCCTGCTCGGGGCAATGAACGTGGGAACATTCCATTCACCAGCGTCATGTTCGCCGGTGGCATCGCGACACTGCTGGCCTGCCAAACCCGAAACACTATTGCTGCTTTTGGCTTCGCAGTATTGATTGTGCTCGTTATTACTAAACGAAAGTGGATGCTCGTTACTGGAGGAATCGCGGGAGCCATGGCCCTGGTGCTTACTCCGCTCGGCGGGATTGCCATGACTTATCTGCAGCGCGATCAGAGCCGACAAGCAATGGAAGATATGACGGGACGTGCCGAGCTTTGGTCGTATGCCTGGCAACAATTTCTAGTGCATCCGCTCACTGGGATGGGCGCCTACGCAGCCGGCAGATTTCTTATCATGACGAAGATCGGCAAAGACACTGCTTCACTGCATAGCGACTGGGTAGAGTTGTTGGTCGGTGTAGGGTTGATGGGGTTGATTCCCTTTGTTGCCGCTCTGGCTGGAACCTGGTGGTATCTGGTTAAATCGGTGGGAGATAAATCCCTTACTCCCGCCCACCGCCAAATGATTTTGGAAGCAGTGGGGGTGCTTGCGGTCATCACCATCCACT
This sequence comes from uncultured Acidobacteriota bacterium, assembly GCA_963716405.1. Lineage (GTDB taxonomy): Bacteria > Acidobacteriota > Terriglobia > Terriglobales > Acidobacteriaceae > JABDBE01. The sequence continues at coordinate 631,877 of CAVQTI010000006.1, forward strand.
CCATCTTCAATGATGAATTGACGTGGCATGCCCCACTGTTGTTCATGGTGACTTTGGGTTGTGCTGAGCTACTCCGGCGCCGTCAGAAGTCAACCATCAAAATCAGGAGTCCCTTGTCTGTCGTCGCGGCAAAACCTTTCGGCGGGCGCGTCTACAGCAGCAACTAATCGCGATCGAAGGTGTTTAACAGGTTCTGTAACTATCTTGACTCACGTTTAAGATCCCCTGCTTTACGGAGTCCGTGGAGTTTATCCGATGATGATTCAGTTAACCCAGTCTCCTCGTTTTTGTAATACCAATGGGTTGACCTCAAACCGTAGAGGTCTACCTATACGCAGTTTGTGCTCAGCCGTATTGTTCAGCCTGTTGGTTTTTGCTTTGCCGGCGAGCGCCCCGAACACCATCAACACAGTCGCAGGCGGCGGTATGATCAATAGCAGTCCGCAGCAGGCCGATATCCCTGGTCCAACGGCCGCAGTGACGGACGCGAGCGGAAATCTTTATGTCGCCGCACCCTTTTCCCAATATATTTTTGAAAAAAATACGAGCAATGCGGTATCGCAATTTGCGGGCATTGGCTACATCGCGTACGACCACCAGTCTGGCCCAGCCAATAAGGAACCGCTTTGGAATCCTTCCGGACTGGCAGTTGATAGCCACGGCAACATCTATATTGCGGATACGGGAAATAACACCATTCGCAAAGTGGACACCAGCGGCAATTTGACCACCGTGGCCGGTATGAGCAAACCTTGCCAACAGACCAAATGCGGCGATAACGCGTTGGCCACCAATGCGAGGCTGAACGCGCCTCAAGGTGTCGCGGTGGACGGCGCCGGCAACATCTATATTGCTGACACCGGAGACAACCGGGTGCGCATGGTGCAAGCTTCCACGGGAAACATTGTGCCTTTTGCCGGCAACTGGACCGTGCCGAGTTGCACCACGCCGACGGCGCCATGTGGCGATGGCGGTGCCGCAAAACTTGCCAACCTTAATTTCCCAATGGCCATCGCGTTGGACAGCAACAACAATGTCTACATTGCTGACACCGGAGACAACCGGGTGCGCATGGTAACTGCGAAAGGGCACATCATTAATGCCTTTGCAGGGAATGGAACGACCTGCAGTCCATCTACTGGCGCCTGTGGTGATGGCGGTTCGGCATTATCCGCCAGCATGGGTCCTCCGCGAGGCGTGGCTGTAGACCACACTGGCAACGTCTATATCGCTGACACTCGTGACAACCGCATCCGGGGGGTTTCATCGGGCACGATCTCCACTTTTGCCGGCACCGGGATACACGGCTATAGCGGAGATGGCGGCTCTGCTACCAGCGCTCAGCTGGCAACTCCAAACGGCGTGTTCGTGGATACTGCTAGCAACGTCTATATTTCCGACACCGGGAACCAGGTTATCCGCGAGGTTAGTTCGGGGACCATCAACACTGTGTTGGGCGGCGGTAACGGGGGAGACGGTGGCGCGCCGCAAAAGGCACAATTCGCGAATCCCTACGCTATTGCTCTTGATTCCGCGGGAGATTACTTCGTCACGGACACCGAGAACAACCGGATCCGAATGGTTTCGGGCAATACCATTTCGACTGTGGCAGGCACCGGCGTTGCCAACTACACGGGCGATGGTGGGGCAGCTACCGCCGCAACTTTGAATGCTCCTCAAGGAGTCGCTCTCAATTCCTCCGGCGACATCTTTATAGCGGACAGCCTCAACCGGGTTATTCGCGAAGTTGTGAGCGGAAACATCTCTACGTTCGCCGGTACTGGCCATCCGTGCACACCTTCAACCGGGGCATGTGGCGATGGAGGTTCCGCAACCAGTGCCTGGCTGACCAATCCGACCACTGTCGCAGTGGACTCGCACGGCAACATTTTCATTGCCGATCCACCTACTCACAGAATTCGTGAAGTCAGCAGCGGAATTATTACAACCGTCGCTGGAACCGGCACTTGCGACTATACAGGTGATGGCGGCCTGGCAACGGCCGCGGAACTTTGCAGCCCAGTCGGAGTCACCATAGATTCCGCAGAGGACATTTACATCGCAGACTCAGGCAACAATGTGATCCGCTGTGTGCTGGGCGTGGTCGGTGGCTGCGGAGACTCAGCCAATAAATACGCGGTTGGGGACATCATTACCTACGCCTACAACAGACAGACCATTTTCCAGGGCGATGGCGGACCGGCTATCAAAGCCAGCCGGTGGAATCCAACCCAGGTAGCTCTGGACTCGAGAGGCAATCTGTTTATTGGTGGAGGGAACGACGAACTCGTGCAGCGCATCGACGCTGCCACCGGCATCATCGTTACCGTGGCCGGGTATGACAAGAAATACTGGTTTTACGGTTTCAACGGCGACGGCGGGTTGGCGGCCAAGGCCCAGATCGACAATGCGGGTTTGGCGATAGACGGCAATGAGGACCTTTTCATTGCAGATGCCGGCAACAATCGCATTCGCGAAGTTGCGCACATGGTGCCAGTGGTCACGCTTACTCCTATTTCCCTCAACTTCGGCAACGTAACTGTCGGCCAGACCAGCGCGCCGCAGGCCGTCACTTTGCAAAATACTGGCTCCGACGATCTTTCGATTTCGAGCATCGCTGCCAGCGGCGACTTTGCCCAAACCAATAACTGTCCTAGCGGAGCGACCATGCTGGCTCCCAGCGTCAGTTGCACCATCAGCGTCACCTTCACGCCAACTCAAAAAGGTTTGCGCAACGGTCTGATTACTGTGACCGACAATGCGCCGAAGAGCCCGCAGAAGGTCAAGCTACAGGGTACCGGTCAATAGCAAGAGAGCGGGGGCGACGATTTTTAAGTTCGTCGCCCTGCTATTATCATCTGAACAGATCGAAGTTCTCGCCAGTAGTGAGGTTTGACAGCGCCGTCAAACCCGAACATGAATATTCTTCTTGTACATAACGCATACCAGCAGCCCGGGGGCGAGGACGTTGTCTTCCAGCGTGAACGAGACTTGCTGCGAGCCGCTGGACATGAGGTTCTGGAGTATCGACGTTTCAACGACGAGATCAACGATTACTCGATCGTTGAGCGCATCAGCCTTCTCGGCCGGACGGTTTGGGCTTCCGATTCGTATCGCGATCTAACCGCGATGCTTCGCAAGCACAGGCCGGAGATCGTTCATGTGCACAATGCCTTTCCGCTGATTTCGCCATCGATTTTCTGGGCCTGCCGGAACGAAAATGTCCCGGTGATTCAGACGCTGCACAATTATCGTTTGCTGTGTCCGGGCGGGAATTTTTGTCGACAGGGTAAGCCGTGCGAGGACTGTATCAATGGAAATTACTGGCAGGGCGCGGTTCACGCTTGTTATCGCGACTCGCATGCCGAGTCGGCTGCCGTCGCTCTAATGTTGACCGTCCATCACGCCAAGAAAACCTGGACAAAGATGGTGAATTCCTACATTGTGCTCACCGCCTTCTCCCGCAGCAAGTACGTGGCGGCCGGTTTTCCCGAAGAGCTTGTCAGGGTCAAGCCGAATTTTGTCGATCCTGATCCCGGGCAGCGCACCGGTACCGGGACAAACGCACTTTTCGTGGGACGCCTCGATCCGGAAAAGGGCGTGCCCACTCTGTTGAAAGCTTGGCTGCAAATGTCGCATTCGCATACCCTGCGAATCGCGGGAGACGGTTCTTACCGTCCTCAGTTGGAGGCGTTTGCCAAGGTCTACCCTAACGTGGAATTCATGGGATGGCTGCCCCGCCATCGCGTTGTTGAGGAGATGAAGAATGCCCGTTTCGTCGTCTTCCCCAGTGAGTGGTATGAGAACAACCCCTTGGTAATTATTGAAGCCTTCGCATGTGGCGTTCCAGTAATCGCGTCGGATTTAGGAGCGATGAAGGAATTAGTTGAGCATGGACGCACCGGATTTTTATTCCGGGCGGGTGATGTCAATGATCTTGCAAAAACCATGGCGCTGGCTTGGGATCAGCCGGAATACTTGGGTCGCTTAGGTGATCAGGCGCGCAAGGAGTATGAAGCGAAGTACACCGCCAGCGCGAACTACCAACAACTGATCGACATCTATCAGGATGTGATTGCCAAGCACCGGTCCACTGACGAACCGCTGCCGGCAGAGCCACCCGAAGTGCACGTTGCTTGAGTCCGCCGCGAATCACGCGCTGCAAGCTTTACGTGCTAGAATCATGATGCAATGAGCAGTCGCTACATTACCATCAGCGTTGATGACGGGTATCCATTAGATTCGCGAGTTGCGGATTTGCTGAATAAGTACGGTTTGCAGGCGACATTCTATATTCCAGCCAGCAATCCGGAACGTCCGGTCATGGCACCGAATCAGATCCGTGAACTCTCCCGGCAGTTCGAGATAGGCGGCCATACTTATCATCACGCGGGTTTAAAGGCGTTGCCGGAAGAAAAGGCATTTGCTGAGATTTGTGATGGAAAGAAATGGCTGGAGGACCTGCTGGGCCAGCCGGTGATTTCTTTCTGTTATCCACAAGGCAAGTTCAACAGCTCGACTCCTGGCTTCGTAAAGAAGGCAGGATTTTTGGGCGCGCGCACATGTCTATTCAACTTGCATTCCTTTCCTCGCGATCCGTTCCTCTGGGGATTGAGTACTCATGCCTGCTATCACAGCCGGTTGATTCAACTCCGGCATGCTGCCATCGAAGGCAATTTCGCGGGTATGGTAAATTTCTTGCGCACATACAACGGAGCCACCGATTGGCGGCAACATTTTTTCTACGCGCTGGAGCATGTGGAACGGCATGGAGGCATAGCGCACCTCTATCTCCATAGCTGGGAAATCGATCAGCTCGGCCAGTGGGATCAACTTGAAGCGGTTTTTGCAGAAACCTCACAGCGCGGCGATTTTTCGAAAGTGACCAACGGAGCGCTCTTTCGACTTTGGGAGACCAGAAACGGTAACGGGAAAAATTGAAACTTCGTACCTCTTCTATCAGCAACAAACCGAAATTCTAAGAATACGTTTTTACCGATGAGTTGACGCCTATGTCTCCCTCTATATCGAACAACCCGTATCAAGAGTACCCGCACCATAAGCTGGTGGCGGAGTTGGTCAGCGAACACGCGCGGAAAACGCCACAAGCATTGGCCTTGGCCTCCGAAAGCCAGAGTTTTACGTACGCTGAGCTTGAGAATCGCGCAAATGACCTGGCGAACCATCTGCAGTCTCTGGGTGTAGGCCCGGATGTTTTGGTTGGCATTTGTCTGGACCGTTCGCCGGAAATGGTGGTAGCGGCCCTGGCTGTGTTGAAGGCGGGAGGAGCATACCTTCCCATGGATCCCACGCATCCTATCGCTCGCCTTCAGTTCATGCTCGGCGACGCACAGCTTAGAGTACTGCTTACGCAAAGACAGATTGCGGAGCGGTTGAATTCCGGCGATTGCACAGTTGTGATCCTGGACGAAATTGATGCGCCGTCGAATCCGCGGGAGCCGAAAGCAGTCTCTCTGACGACAGACAGCCTTGCATATGCGATTTACACGTCTGGTTCCACGGGCCAGGCTAAGGCAGTGCAACTTACTTACAAAGGCTTGCTAAATCTTATTGATTGGCATCGACGGGCTTTCTCCATCACTTCGGAGGATCGCGCCAGCCAAGTGGCTAGCTTCGGGTTCGACGCGGCGGTGTGGGAAGTTTGGCCTTACCTGACGGTGGGCGCAAGCGTTCATTTTCCGAATAGTGACACGCGAGGCTCAGCCAATAACCTGCGCGATTGGCTGGTGCAGCAGCGGATCACGGTAAGCTTTGTACCCACGGCCATGGCTGAAAGCCTGATTGGATTGGATTGGCCAACCGAAACCTCGCTCCGTTTTCTCCTCACTGGGGCCGACGTGTTGCACCGCTATCCTTCCGACAAGTTGCCTTTTGTACTGATCAACAACTACGGGCCGACGGAATGTACCGTGGTTGCGACCTCGGGCGCGGTACTGCCCCAGCAGGCCTCCGATGAGCGGCCGACCATCGGACGTCCCATTGACAACGTCCAAGTTCACATTCTTGATGAAAGCGGGGAACCGGTGCCTGCCGGCGATGTTGGCGAGCTTTACATTGGCGGGTCAGGCCTGGCTCGCGGTTATTTGAATCGCCCCGAACAAACTGCCGAATGCTTCGTCGCAAACCGGTTCAGCGAGTTGCCGGGCGAACGCTTGTACCGTACCGGCGACCTGGGGCGTTACCTCCCGGATGGACAGATCGCATTCGTGGGACGAGTTGATGAACAGGTTAAGATTCGCGGTTTTCGCATCGAGCCCAATGAGATTGTCACCGCGTTGAATCGCCATCCCGGCGTGAGTGCGAGCGCTGTGATCACGCGGGCGGACAATGGCGCAGAGAAACGTCTGATTGCCTACATTGTCAGTTCCGGCATGCAGTTAACTCGCGACGCTCTGCAGGAGCACTTGCAAACCTATCTGCCCGATTACATGGTGCCCGCGGTTTTTGTGGAAATTGATTCTCTTCCATTGAACTCCAGCGGCAAACTCGACCGCACCGCGCTCCCAGCGCCGACATCGGCTAACAGTCTTGGCGATCACATTTACGTTGCGCCGCGCACCGAAGTTGAGAAGCGTGTAGTTGCTATCCTGGCGGAACTGCTGGGCCTGGAAAAGGTCGGCATCGACGATAATTTCTTCTTCCTCGGTGGACACTCTCTGCTCGGCACGCAGTTAATTGCACGCATCAGAAATGTTTTTGACGTGGAACTATCGTTACGCACAGTTTTTGATTCACCCACAGCCGTGGAACTTTCCGATACCATCGAGCGTCTGCTAACCGCGGCGCAACAGATTTCCGCGGACTGATGAACCGCCTTAGCCAACCCTTCTCCAGGGAAAAATGCCGGTAGCCGGAAAATCCGAAGCTCCACTCAGCCTATACCACCTGCTTAGGCCCGAAGTTCTGGCCGACCCCTATCCGCTTTATGAACGGCTGCGGACCGAAGATCCCGTGCTTTGGGATCCGTTTCTGCATGCCTGGATCGTCACTCGCTATGACGATGTGGTGCGGGTTCTGCTGGATTTTTCAGCGCTTCGCACTCCTACGCCCGATCAGCTTACTTCGATGGGATTGGCTGATCTGACGCCAATCGCGCGGGTGATGGTCAAGCAGATGCTGTTTATGGATCCCCCCGCGCACACCCGTTTGCGCGGACTGTGCTCGCAGGCGTTCACGCCGCGACGCGTGGAGGCTTTACGCGAACACATTCAGGATATAGCGGACCGATTGCTCGATCCTCTTGTGGCTGCCGGAGAAATGGATCTGATTGCGGATTTCGCGGCTCCATTGCCGGCGATTGTCACCGCGGAAATGTTGGGAGTGCCCACCTCCGATCATCGCCATCTTAAAGAATGGTCCTCGGATTTCGCCGAAATGCTGGGTAATTTCCAGCACAATCCTAATCGCATTGACCGGGTTCTCCATACTCTGAATGAAATGACGAAGTACTTCCGCGAAGCGATCGCTGAGCAGCGGACCCATCCGCGCGATGGTTTGATCCATTCTTTGCTCGCGGCGGAAATCGATGGTGACCGATTGAGCGAAGAAGAGCTCGTGGCCAATCTAATCGTGACGATGGTCGGTGGACAGGAAACGACGACTAATTTGATTGGCAACGGCATTCTGACGCTATTGCGAAATCCCGATGTCCAGGAAGATTTGCGCAACAATCTTTCACTGATCGGATCGGCTGTCGAAGAGCTGCTGCGCTTCGAGAGTCCCAGCCAGCACACCGCGCGTTTGGCGAATGAGGATTTAGAGATTGGCGGCAAACAGATTCACAAGCGGCAAGCGGTTATGGCGGTGATGGGTGCGGCGAACCGCGACCCGGCGCGTTTTCCAGATCCGGATCGGTTGGACATCCGCCGCAAAGAGAATCGGCATGTAGCATTTGGATTTGGAGCCCATTTTTGCTTTGGAGCGCCTCTGGCCCGCATCGAAGGTCAAATAGCATTTGCAACCATTCTCCAGCGGCTCAAGAATCTTCGACTGAAACCAGGCCCTATCGTCTGGCGTGAGAACTTAGGATTGCGCGGACTGACCGCCCTGCCGATCTCCTTCGATCCCGTTCCCGCATCCTCTGCGGTCTAAACTATCTGGAGACGTAGCTAAGCTACGTCCCTACCGGTTAGTCATCTGTGGTGTGCCAGCGCTGCAAACCAATCAACAAAGTGAAGTTATAAAACATTAGTTGAAATGGAGAGTACTGCACAAATCGACCGGCCCGGGGAGTTACCGCTTGCCAAGCAGCCGTTCGACGGTCGGATCCGACCTCTGGTAAACGGGCAACCGGCGCCGCTCTCTTTCGCGCAGCAACAAATCTGGTTGCATGCGCAGATGGTTCCCGGTCTGCCGATTTACAACGAACCAGTCACGCTTCGGCCTCGCGGAGCCGTGGATGTACCGACTCTCGGCCGCGCGCTGACTGAAATTGTCCGGCGTCACCAGGCATGGAGAACGAATTTCGTTCTGGTTGACGGCGAGCCAGTCCAGGTGGTCCAGCCGGTTGCCCCGGTCGTGCTGCCTCAAGTTGACCTGAGCCATCTGTCCGAATCAGAGCGCGAAACAGAAGCTCGTCGTCTAGCTAATCAAGATGCTCTGCGCCCATTCGACCTGTCGCATGGTCCGTTGTTTCGTGCTCTGGTAGTACGGTTCAGCGAAACCGAGTACCGCGTATTCTTCACCCTCCATCACATTATTTTTGATGGGTACGCAATCTATCGTGTATTTCTGCCGGAGCTGGCCGCCCTATACGCGGCGTATTCCGAAGGCCGTGAGTCCCCGCTGCCCGACCTTCCTGTTCAATACCCTGATTTCGCCGCGTGGGAGCGCGAGTGGCTCTCCCGCAATGGCCACTCGTCGTCGCAATTGGCATATTGGCGCGAGCATCTCAAGGGAATCTCTGCTGTACAGTTGCCCTCCGACCATCGCCGTCCGGCGATCCAGAGCTTTCGTGGCGCCATTCATCCCGTCGAATTATCCAAAGAACTTGCCGATGCGCTGAAGCGCATCAGCCGACGTGAAGGCACGACGCTGTTCATGACTCTGTTGGCTGCTTTTGCGGTGCTGCTCCAACGGTACTGCTCGCAGGACGACATATCCATCGGAACAGTAAGCTCCGGGCGTAAGCGATCGGAGCTGGAAGGCTTGCTCGGATACTTTCTTAATCCTGTGGTGCTGCGCAATGATTTGTCTGGCGATCCCACATTCCTCGAATTGCTGCGCCGAACCCGCAACATGACTCTGGATGCGTTGTCGAATGACGACGTGCCGTTCACCCACGTGGTCAACGAAGTACGCCCGAACCGCAGTTTGAGCGTCAATCCTTTGTTCCAGGTTCTGCTTACGCTAGAACCGCCGCTGCCTGAAATGCAGCACGGGTGGACAGTGGCGCTGACCCAGGCGGAAGCCGATACGCGAATCACGAAGTTCGATCTGTGCCTTGAACTGGACGATCGTCCTAGTGGTCTGGTGGGCCGTTTCAAATACAGCACCGATTTGTTCGAGCCAGAAACAGCGGCACAGATGGCGGGACATCTCACTACTTTGCTTGAAAGTATTGCCGCCAGACCTGACCAACGCATTTCCAAACTTCCGCTGCTGACTGCTCGCGAGCGACAGCAGATTGTCGTGCAGTGGAACGAAACCAATGCAGAACCTGCGCCAGATATCTGCCTGCAAGAATTATTCACAAATCAGGCGCGACGTACTCCGCAGGAGTTATCGCTCATCTGCGGCAGTGAACGACTCACTTACCATGAGCTCGACCGCCGAAGCAATCAGCTGGCGCGCTATCTGCAGGACCTCGGTGTTGGCCCGGAGACGCCCGTCGGACTTTATTTCGAGCCGTCGATCGAAATGATCGTGGGTATCCTGGCGGTGCTGAAGGCCGGCGGAGCCTGTGTTCCGCTGGATCCGAATTATCCCGCCGAGCGAATCGAGTACGTTCTTCAGGACACCAGGCTTCGCGTCTTCCTGACACAGAAACATTTGCAATCACAAATACCGGCTGCGGCTGGTATTGATATTTTCTACGTCGATTCCGGCTGGAGTCGAGTGGAACACCACAGCACCGACCCTGTTCGCAGCGAAGTCAAGCCGGACAATCTAGCGTATGTAATCTATACCTCTGGCTCCACGGGAAAACCAAAAGGGGTCGAGGTTACGCATCGCAACCTGGTTCATTCGACGCACGCTCGCAAACTCTATTACGGTCCAGAGGCTGGCAGATTTCTTCTGCTCTCATCGTTTTCCTTCGATAGTTCACTAGCCGGTATATTTGGCACGCTCAGCCGTGGTGGAAGCGTCGTCTTGACGCCCGGCCCGCTGCAGGCAAGCCTGACGCGGCTTCACCAGCTCGTAGCCGAACACCGGGTTTCTGAGTTGCTGTGCGTTCCGTCCTTGTACTCTCTGCTGCTGGATCAAGCGAAGCCGGGAGAGTTGGCGTCTCTGCGAGTGGCAATCGTTGCAGGCGAGTCCTGCTCCGAAGAAATTGTTAAGCGGCATCACAAACTGCTGCCGCAAGCGGATTTGTTCAATGAGTACGGTCCCACGGAAGCCGCAGTTTGGAGCACAGTTTACAAGTGCACACCGGGTGCTGCTGCGGGAAAGTTGGTTCCCATCGGCCGGCCAATTCCAAATGTTCAAGTTTACGTGCTCGATCCTCATCTGAACCCTACACCCGTGGGTGTGCCCGGAGAACTCCATGTTGGCGGCCCCGGCGTAACCCGCGGCTACCTCAACCGGCCAGCAGAAACAGAGAAGAGTTTTATTCCTGATCCTTTCAGTCGAACCGGCGGCGCCAGGCTCTACAAGACCGGGGACCTGGTTCGCTACCTGCCCAACGGCGATCTCGAATTTCTCCGCCGCCTCGACCATCAAGTAAAGCTCAACGGAGTGCGCATCGAGCTGGAAGAAATTGAAGCAGTCGTCGCGGAATTCAAAGGCGTGCGCCAGGCGGTAGCCGAAGTTTGTACGGAAAAGAACGGCGAGACCAGGCTGATCGCATACGTAGTCCCGCTTGATGCCGCTCAGTTTGATGCTGAGAGTTTGCGCAGCTTCGTGAGCAAGAAATTGCCCGCGTCCATGGTTCCGTCGCAATTCGTAATACTCGAAACCTTACCGCTCATGCCGAACGGCAAAGTAAATCGGGCTGCGTTGCCAACTCCAGATCAGTCGATTTCAAGCGCTCAATTCGTCGAGCCCGAAAATCCGCTGGAGTCCAACCTGGTTGAGGTTTGGAAAACCATACTTGGGAAGACTAGCGTTGGAGTGACTGACAACTTCTTTGATCTTGGCGGAAACTCGCTTCTAGTTGCCAAGCTCTTGTTGCGCATCGAGCAACGATTTGGAAAAAGACTTTCGCTGGCGGACATTTTTCAGGAACCCACGATTCGGCAATTAGCGGCCACGCTCGATGCCCTGAGTAATGGACAAAGTGCGCGCCGGCAGCATTCAGCAATAGTTCCAATTCAACCGAACGGCACTCGTCCACCGCTATTCTGGGTGCGCGGCGGCCCGCTGTTCCGGCCTTTGGCCAACCGCCTGGGCGCCGAGCAGCCGATGTTGGGAATCCATCTTCCCGCAGACGAAGCCAGCCAGCTTTCTGTTCCGTACAAACTCGAAGAAATCGCCGCCGCTCTTGTCACCCATGTCCGCGAGGTGCAGCCTGAAGGCCCGTATTCGCTGGCAGGATTGTGCGTCAATGCGGTGATCGCCTATGAAATGGCGCGGCAGCTTCTGCTTCAAGGACAAGAGGTAGCCCTCTTGGCAATGGTTGATGGGCAGAACCCAGCGTATTATCAGAACTTTTCACAAGAGAGCCGCGCCCGATTGGCCTTCAATAAAGCGAAGTATCACTGGATTCGGCTGCGGCAGTGTAAATGGACGGAGTTGCCAAGGTTCGTGTGGGACCGGACGGAAGGGATCGGTCGTCGCCTGAGCGTAATGCGCTGGCGATTGCATCACGCGCTGGGTCTCAAGGTGAGCGAGGAGCAACTGCGCGAGCTGGACACTATCGTGCACCCGTCTTCTTATTCGTATCGGCCTAAGCCTTACCCCGGCAGGATTGTGTTCTTCCAATCCACCGATTGGCCGGCAGGGCGTTACTACAATTTTTACGAGAGTTGGGATGGCCTGATTGGTGGAGGCATGGTTGTGCACAAGATCGCAGGCGGGCACCAGCAAATATTCCAGGAAGATAATGTCGACGCGCTGGCCAGCCTTCTGCGCGGCTATACCAATGGCGCCGCCGAACCGGACCAACCTGCGATTTCAGTATCCGACGGACACTATGCAAAAGAGGGACGCAGATATTAGCCGCGAAAGATTTGCACGGAAGGCCGCATAGTGTCTTTAAAGTCGAGACTGAATCGGCTTCGGAACCAGCTAGGGCGTCCCACCGAAAGACTGATTGTTTTGGAAGCCAGGCGGGCAGCGTGGGAAGTCTCCCGCTTGCCTGTCACTACGCAGCTGAGAAAAGCCGGCTTCGGAGCGTTCTCGCAATTTGATGAAGACGGAATTATTCAGTTCCTCATCAGTCATCTGGAAATCAAGAATCAAACGTTCATCGAGTTCGGAGTCGAGAATTACGAGGAAAGCAATACCCGTTTCCTGCTGATCAACGATAACTGGCAGGGAATGGTGATGGACGGATCCGAAGAAAGTGTCGCCTATATCAAAAGCGATCGCGTGTCCCGCAGATACGACCTACAAGCGAAGTGCAGCTTTATTACCAGGGAAAATATTAACGACCTGTTGCGGCAAAGTGGATTTGACGAAGACCTGGGCCTGCTCTCGATCGACATTGACGGCAACGATTACTGGGTCTGGGAAGCAATCGATTCATTCAAGCCACGCATCGTCATCAGCGAATACAATAGCGTTCTCGGCCGCGAGCCTATTTCGATTCCTTATCAGGCGGACTTCTACAGAACCAAAGCACACCATTCCAACCTTTACTACGGATGCTCCATCAGCGCCTTAACCCATTTGGCAAACAAGAAAGGCTACGTGTTAGCGGGCTCGAACCAGCGAGGTAATAACGCCTTTTTTGTAAGAAAAGACATTGCTGGTGGTCTTCCGCCGCGTACTGCCGATGAGGAATATGTAAGCAGCCACTTCCGCGAATCGCGCGATGCGAATGGAAAAAACAATTATCTTCGCGAGGCTGCGAGAAGAAAAGTAATATCGCATCTTCCAGTAGTAAACGTGATCACTGGGCAAACCTCTACGCTCGGCGAGTAGCACGACAAATTTTGGAATCTGCTGTTGGAAGCAATTTACTCATGAGCGAACTTATAACTCAATCACTGGAAAACATTGAACCCAAGGTTGACGGAGCATCTTTCCAGCCGGCCGATGGCCCGCTGTTCGTGGTTGGAATGTGGCGCTCTGGCACCTCGCTGCTTTATGCGCTGTTGAATCAGCATCCGCAGATTGCGCTGATGTATGAAGAGGACCTGGCGCACGTCCGTTCTCTGTTCTGGATTCCCAGAGACACGCAACAATGGCTTGCGAAATGGGATTTCTGGAATGACGCTCTAACTCGCCACAAGATCGACGTCAGCGAAATTCCCAGTGGAATCCACGATCTAAGAACCGGCGCCCAAGCCGTATATACGCACTACGCGAAACAGAAAAAAGGCGCCACCATTTGGGGATGCAAATCGCCAACTTATCACGACGCGATTTCACGTCTGAGCAAGACTTTCCCAAATGCGAAATTCGTGATCATCTGGCGCGACTTGCGCTCAACCTGTCGCAGCATCATAGAGGCATCGCCGGGAAATCTTTTTTTCAGCCGCCCAGGAATGTTATTGCGCCAGATTCTCGGCTATCGCGAAATGAGGAAGCAATGCGACTCCATGGTGGCGCGCGGAGTTGCTGTTCATCAAATTTATTACGAGGATCTGGTGCGCGATCCGGACGCGACGATGCGCGAGCTTTGCGACTTCTTGCAGATTCCGTTCGATGCCAGAATGGTTAATCTCGAAGGCGCAGATCGAAGCGCGATCCAGGAGGGCCCGCACCACTCGCTGGTAAAAAGCGAAAAAATCGTAGCCTCGAGAAACACGCCAGCCGGGCTTCCCCCCGAGGTCAAGAGCAAGATTGACCGCTACATACACTTGTGGAGGGAACAGTTCCAGGGCACATGGCCACTCTATCCCGAATCGCTTGAAGTCTCAGGTAATCCATCGGCTTGGGAAAGAGTGTGCGACTTGATCGCTTACAAAGTGCTTTCCGCCTATCATCACGCTATACCCGTGGTGTTCTCGTTCGTTCCTTTTTTTGTTTGGCGAAGGTACCGTAAACTTAGCGACGCCCACAGATATCGACGATCATTTCGCGGCACAAACGGAAATTCGAGTTAAGACTTGAATACCTGAATTCCTCAACAACTTACTCCGCGCGCACTATCCTCGAACGCAATCTCCAGCCTTAGCTATTATCCCTTCCGCTTCTTGCCTGCTGCAGGAGCTTCCAGCCAGATCGGCTTCATTCCCACCAAAACAGTATTGTTCTGAATGTTCACCTTGCCTCCGGCAAGATCCAGGTAATCGACGTACTTGGCATCGACCTTGACCGGAGTCGTGGTGCAGTTCCCGCGCGAGCAAGTCTGCGCACTATCCCAGATTGCCAGGTATTCAGAACCGTCCGGCCGAGTGAAGGCGCAACTGGTTTGCGTCTTAGCTTTGTCACATGCGGCAACCAGGGTTGCTCCGACCATCCACTTATAGACCTCAGCGTAAGCTTTGGCTGCGGGCGTAGGGCCAATTTGCTCGTTCCATAGTCCACCCACTTCGGGATCGTCCCAGGCGTACCAGAACATGCGCTTCACACCCGCAGACCACATCGCGAGATGGAATTGCCCGACGAAAGCCACTTGCATATCGGGATCGGTAGTGCAGGTCTTACTGACGCGATTCCAACTGCCCTCGGTATTCCACAAGGGCAAATCCTGAATACCATTTTTCTTCATTACACCGCGGAATGCCGCAATGCCGTTAGGTATTTGATCCAAGTCCCACGCGCCGGTGGGACACTCACCTTTCACGTATCCGTGGGTCGCGGCTATATCGATATATTTGGCGCCGCCAGCCGCCAGGTAGGCGTTGGTCCACGCCAGCGCATTCCAATCTGTCTTTCCGCTCTCCGGCTTATTGTCTCCCCAGCCAGTGCCCGGTGAGAGGATCATCGCTTCCGGATCAATGCCCTTAACGATGGTGCGCAAATCCTGCGTCATCCGCACCATTTGGGGCATAGTTCCATTCCAGAAAAAAAGATTCTGTGGCTCGTTCCACACTTCCCAGTATTTGATTCGACCGTGCGCGTGTTTTGCGAGCGCTGTTACAAAGTCTTTCCACGATTGATCCGACCCGCTTCCATCCTCTTTGAGATCGCCCGGGGGATGGCACGATCCCGGACCCCAGTTTTCCGCAGCCGCTTTCCTGAATTGCAAAGCGCAGTGCTTATCATTGACATCGCCCGACGCCCAGGTCGGAACTCCGCCGAATGTATATAAGACATCCAGATGCCGCTGCTCCGCCGCCGACAGATATCGATCCAGCAAATCCCAGTCGTAATGACCGTGACTGGTTTCGATCTGCAGCCATTTCGTGTGCGTATCCCATAAACGCAGAGAGCCGAACGGGACTGATGGAAATGGCCGGCTGCGAACCACGCCAGCGTGCCCAATCATGCCAAAAAAGTTGCCAGGCACTGGCTCTTGCGCAGTCTGCGCAGCTGCCATCGCGGTAAGAATCGACAAGCATGCGGCGAACACGACAAACGTCTTCCTCATATTTTGTTGCCTTCCAGGATAAGTACCAGCATCGGCTGGCATGGGGTTGCATTTGATTCGTACTCTCGACGCCGGTCGGTTCCATCTGCTTCGCGATCGAGTGAAAATGCGAACGGGTAGCGGTGCTGTATTTTCTCTGAAACCAAAAACACCATCACCCGAAAAGAACCCAAGAGATTCGCGAAAGTCGTGTAAGAGCAAAAGAAAATACTCTCTGACAAATCATCACTTGAGCATTTTATACGCGTGAGACGGGCACTTTTTTCCTTTGTGTACCTTCGTGTCCTTTGTGGTTCAGTATTTGTTTTTTCAGAACCTTCAGGGGGACATTCGCCCGCAAGCTTAAGATCCGTCTTCCTCTGAAATCGGATTGGCCACAATGACCGCCAACACCACTTCGCCGGCAGGGGCGGCGTGCAGTTTGTCCTGCAGAATGCATGTCCCGCTTTCATCCATTCTCAGGCTAGGAAGTTCATTGGCGCTGATTTCGGTGGTCACCAAGCTCAGCACTGCGGGCTGGCTGGTGTGCGAAGCTAACCTGCTCTGGCTGATAAGTTGATCGTTTGCCAACGGGCGGACGGGATCGTGGTCCGCCGTTACCGGGCTGAGGATCAGGAAATCGCGGGCGTCCTCACCTGTCAGCATCGCGTAGCGCATCGTGTAATACCCGGCCTTTAGCTTCTGGTCGTGAAAGTCCTCACGATAGTCGTCTGAGGATTCGGGGAGGAAACGAATCACGCCCACCATAGATCCAGGCACCAGATTGCCGTAGGATGTGCGAGCCGCTCCTTCCTTGCTGGGTTGCGTACTCGCGGTTTGGGCCCAAAAAATCTCGCAGACCGGCATCCTCAGTCCATTGACGTAGGTGAAGACGCGCGTGCCGTGCCCGTTCAGGGCGGCAACGACAGACTGGGGCAGGTCCGCCGCGTTAAGATCCGCTGGTTCGACCGAAAATGGCTCTGCCCCCCACGCCGCGGATGCACTAACAATTATTGCCGCAACCACGCCTGCCAACAGCATCGACGCCCTTCGCGCCCAAACTCTGTTACATCCTGACATCGGGCCTCCAGATCAGTGTTTTTGAGCCCATATTCGGTGAGAATAGAGAACCAGTGGACCTATTTTAGCGAACTTAAACGGTCCTGTCTCTCCCAACCGGTGTTCCCAAGGGGTGACTGCTATACGGCAGAATGATTAGCGCCGATAGAGACTTTGGTCACCAAGCCATTTGACCTCTTGCTGGCTGGCGGCGCGCTGATGTACGCTTTTTGCACTTTGGATAAGTTGTACCAAGCGAAGCGACCTACGTGTTGTGGCATCAGTCGTGACGTTCGCAACTGTAGGTTCCAACAAGGTTTTTTTCATTCGGCACATGACGGGTCCAAAAGCCGAAACCGCAAGTTTCGATATCTAGGCTAGTACATTGGGTGTCGAAATCGTCTCCCCTGGGATTAATGGAGCAACTCAAAATGCATTCACCGAAATTCATTCTTTCCTTCCACCGCTTCTTTACAACCATTTGCGTTGGGCTGTGGATGGGCGTGGCGTTCCTGGGGATGGCTTGCGTTGCCGATGCCCAAACCTCGCAAGTCGAGGGTGGCTCGCAAAAAGTTGCAACTGCGAATAACACACCGCCGCGCGGCATTGCTGACATTCGTCACATAGTTTTCATCATGAAAGAGAACCGAAGTTTCGACCATTACTTCGGGCTTTTTCCCGGTGCCGATGGAGCTACCAGCGCAACCATTTCGACCGGGCAGACTATTCCTTTGTGGCGCGCGCCTGACGTTATGTTTCATGACCTGGACCATACCTACCAGGGGGCCATCAATGGCTCGGACGGGGGCAAAATGGACCTGTTCGACCTCAACTTCAAGACCAACATCAACGGTGATTTTGAAGCCTTCACGCAAATGACCCAGGATGACATTCCTAACTACTGGTCTTATGCGCAGCATTTCGTGCTCGCGGATCACATGTTTCAATCTTCGAATGGTCCCAGCTTTCCGGCGCATCTGTATAGCATCGGGGCTCAAGCGCAAGGTACCATCACCATCGGAATGTTGCCCGGCGGTGCACCGACGCATGACTGGGGCTGCGACGCGCCGGCTGCCACGTTTGTGAACCAGATGGACGCAAACGGCGTCATTTCAGATGTTTTCCCCTGTTTCGATTTCAACACCCTGGCCGATTCCATGAACGCCCAAGGTTTAAGCTGGAAGTTTTATGCTCCAACTGCGGGAGAGCGAGGCTACATTTTTTCCGCGTATGACGCCATCGACCACATTCGCAACTCGTCCTATTGGAGCAGCAACGTTAAGCCCGTGGAGCAGTTTGTCATAGACGCCATGCACGGTAATCTGCCCGCAGTTTCGTGGATCGTGACCGGAGAAAACAGCGAGCACCCCGACGGCGGTACTTGCGCTGGCGAGAATTGGACGGTTGATCAGATAAACGCGATTATGCAAGGCCCCGTCAATCAGTGGCACTCCACAGCGATTTTCGTTACATGGGATGATTTTGGTGGTTTCTACGATCACGAGCCGGCGCCTAAAATCGATGAATATGGTTTAGGCTTGCGCGTTCCGCTGCTCATTATTTCGCCTTACCCCAAAGGACGCGGAGCCGGTTATGTATCTCACACCCAGTATGAATTTTCTTCGATTCTGAAGTTCATCGAAACCGTATTCGGACTGCCAGCACTAACCGACCGCGACGCTAACGCTAGCGACATGACTGATAGCTTTGCGTTTACCCAGCAGGCCTTACCGCCAATGTACCTGCCTCCTCGCGCGTGCCCAGTAGCCTCCGCGACCGAAGCGCACTACGGCACCGTGACGGTGGGGCAGTCGCGAAATGAACCTGTAGTGGTGACTAATTACAGTGACACCACCTTAACGATTGACAGCGTCGCTACCACCGGTGACTTTAACCGAAGCTCAGGCGGATGCGGAAGTACAGTCGCGCCAGGCCATGCTTGTAACTTGAACGTAAAGTTCACGCCTACGGCCGCAGGTACCAGGACTGGCACTTTGACCATTACTGACAGCGACCCCACCAGTCCACAGACGGTGAACCTTACCGGCACCGGCTCGTATGCCAACTTACCGGTCTACTTTCCGGGATTAGTCTTCTCCACTACCTACATAGGTTCACAATCACAACAGCAGGTTACGTTTACAAATACAGGCAACAATGCGCTGACGATTTCTCAGATACAGATGGTCGGCGATTATACGGAAACCGACAATTGTGGCTCGCAGTTAACCGCCGGGGCGGCCTGCAATATTACGGTCAGTTTTGTTCCCACCACCTCGGGTTTGCGGCGCGGCAACCTCATCGTATGGGATAGCGATCCCAGCAGCCCTCAACAGGGAAGACTCACCGGGACCGCCTCGGCGATTAATCAACAACCCAGCGTTGTTTTCCTCACGGCCAAGGTCGGACAAACCAGCCCCCCGAAAACCGTCACCGTGACCAACTCCTCAACCAACCCTGTGAACGTTGGAACCATCGATACTACTCAGTATTTTAACCAAACCAACACCTGCGGATCGCAGATCCCGGCGCAATCACAATGCTTCATTTATGTGACGTTCTCACCGCAGAGCGTCGGTTTGACCAAGGGGAACTTAAGCATCAATGACGCGGACTTGAATAGCCCGCAGCGAGTGACTCTCGAAGGTACTGGAAAGTAGAGGGACGGAAATTAATTGCTGCTACATTTGTTTTGGAGCCTTACACGCTCGAGGCGAGAAGATGCGTTCCTCGTGAAATGAGGTTCGCGAAAGGCAAACCCCGAAGCTATCCAACTTTGCCGGTTGGTCAGAAAGATAAAGGTGAGATGTGCCGCCGATTTTAAAGACCGCTTCTCCGACGCTAGCGATTGTTGTGCTGCTCGGTTTCTTTCCGCTTGGGAAACCCCAGCGCTTGCTGATTCCCGGCCAGACTTATTGCACCGGTTCGACGCCTTGTGTCTGGACTTACCACAACGACAATAATCGCGATGGCGTGAATCCGAACGAAGGTGCTTTCAAAGCTTCGACCCTGAGCTATAGCAACCATCCTTCGCCGCAGTGGCTTGCCACAGTCGATGGTCAGATCTATGCCCAACCGCTCTACGTGCATCAACTGCCGATGAACGGTACGCCGGCGAATGTGGTTTATGTCGCGACGGAGAACAACAGCATTTATGCGCTCGACTCGGACAGTACCAATCCCACCGGCACAATTTTAGTAAGCACCAGCCTGAACAACGCCAGCGATCTGGGCGCCGGATACACGGAAATCGCACTTCCGTCAGGCGACTTACCCAAAGGCTGCAGCAACATTACCCCCGAAGTCGGAATTACTGGAACTCCGGTAATCGACCTTTCGGTTACGCCGCCCGTAATTTATGTTGTGACCAAACACGAAGACATCGATAGCAATGGGGGCGAAACCTATCGACAGAAATTGCACGGGCTGTACGCGGATACTTTGCAGGAAATTCCTGGCAGCCCAATGATCCTGAATTCGAAGTTTGCCGCCTCGAACACAAATAACGCTTTCGATCCGCTGTCTAACAATCAAAGGGCCGGACTGGCCCTTATAAGCAACGGCGGCGGTAGCGCCAAGATTTGGGTCGCTTGGGGATCCCATTGCGACGACGTTCCTTATCACGGCGTAGCCGTTGAATTTACTTACAACTACGGGACAAGCGCCTTTGCCAATACCTTCAGCGTGTTTGATTCGGAAGCTGGTTGCAAAAGCGGTTGTCGCGGAGGAATATGGATGGGAGGCGCGGCCCCGGCGGTAGATTCGCAGGGGAACGTTTACCTTTCCACCGGTAACGGCGCTGACACTGCTCAAGGCACCAGCGAGTACACCAACAGCGTTATCAGATTAAACGACGGCGGAATGCAGGACTTTTACTCGCCACCGGATTACGACGCGCTGAACAAGGGCAACACGCTGGTTGCTTGTACCAATCCGAATCCTACAAAGTGCGTGTCGCCCTGTGCTCTTGATAGCACTGGTCAATTTTGCCAGGCCCATTTGGCAACGGACGACTGGGATTTGGGAACTGCCGGCATAGTATTGCTGCAGCCGACGTTTGCCCTTAACAATCCCGAACTATTCGCCTCCGGTAAACAGGGCATGATTTACCTCTTGTTCGCTGGGAATCTAGGTCAACTGGACAATCAGACCTCGAATCCTAGTCAATACGCCTGCAGCACCGCGACCACCCCGACCTCGGGTTCCATCGTGCAATGTTTTATGGGATTTGTACTGCATAATACTTCGAAAAACCCCAACACTGGCGCCCGAGGCGCGCCGGCATTCCTCGCCGGCCAAGCCGGAACCAAAGCTTATAACTACCTTTATGTCGCGGGCATCGGCGACGTTGTAAAAGCATATAACTTCGCTAATTCCAACGGGCTTGGCACTTTGAACACGTGGGCCTCTACCCCGGCCACGCCTCATAGGTTCACTTATCCGGGTGGAGTTATAAGTGTGACTTGGCAAAGCACGGGCGGGAATATCACCGACGCAGTTGTGTGGGCGTTGGACTCGTCCGGTTACGGTACTCCCGTAAAACCTGCGACCGCAGCCAATATCTATGCCTACAAAGCGATTCCTGCTAAGTCGGGCGCAGGAACTCTCGGACCAGTTTTGTGGGACAACTCTGCTTATAACACCACAGTTCCGGGCAATCCTGGGGCAGTCAAGTTTATGGCGCCCACGGTTGTCGACGGCAAACTTTTTATTGCCGGAGGCGCGCAAGGCTATCAACCTGCCACCTCTAATTGCCCGTCGCCGAATGTCAACATTCAGCCGACTGCTTGCGGCGGTATAGCAATGTACAAATAGCGGCCGCTCAAACTGGCTGCAGAAAAACCTCGCTTGGTATCGGCGTATGCGTTCAGGCATACGGTAAGTCTGAAAAATCGATTCGGCTTCAGCCGCTAGAGCCGTCTGATTCGAACTGCCCCGAATGCAGACGTTACCGATGTGCGCCCCATGTACTTCTCAGACCTGCCTGACTTTCTAACTGTTCCCTACAATCCGATTTCCGTTACCCGCGAATTGAGGGAATTCCATGATCCTAGGCTTAGCAACAAGCAGCCGACGGTCCAACCGTCGGAATACGTCTCCTGCTGTCCCATCAGGTCTCGCTAGGAAAATCAGATGTGCGGCGCTTACTTTAGCAATTGCTCTACTGTCGCCGTTGCTAGCTTGGTCGCAACCCACGCAGTCCGCAGAAGCGGCTTGGTCGCAAGATAGTCAATTGCAGGATGGTCAGGCACTTGAGCCTGGTCACGCTACTTCGCCGAATTTCCAAGGCTTGATCCTGCACTGGTTTCAACCCTGGCCTACGGTTACGTTTCATACTTTTCGCCTATGGGATACAGGGACGCGGTGGGCCCAACTGAACCCGTCTTCAGGGCAATTCGATTGGACCATGCTGGATCATTGGTTAACCGCTGCCCAGCAGACCGGTGATAATCCCCTGTTTACTTTGGGCATGACGCCGCAGTGGGCTTCCTCCCGTCCTGACGATAAAACTTGCCGCTACAGCCCCGGCGAGTGCGATCCTCCGGATGATCTGAATGCCGACGGTTCCGGTACCGATCAACACTGGAAAGACTTCATCACGGCTATCGTCACGCATGTCAACGGACGTATCCATCACTGGGAAGTCTGGAACGAACCGCAGGCTGCAAATGCGTGGACCGGAACCCACGCTCAATTGGTGAGGATGGCGCAAGATGCCCGCGCCATTATTCAGAGCGTCGACCCCACATCAAAAATGTTGAATGGCGGCGTTGAAATGCACAACGGCATCGCCATGAAATGGTGGGCCGCATACGCCGCAGCCGGTGGCTTGCAGTACGCCGACATACTTGCCATCCACGGCGACGTTCGAACTTTTCCAGAAATCTGTGGAGTGTATCCCGTAGCCGAGAACTTTGTCCCTTTGGTCCAGGGACTAAGAGTGATTTTGACCCAATACCATCAAAGCGGCAAACCTATATGGGACACCGAAGCAAGTTGGGGACAAACCAATCTCGACTGCTTTAACAATCAAGACCTGCAAGCCGCCTTTCTCGCCCGTTTCTACCTGATTCAGCTCTCGGAGAACATCCAACGATTTTACTGGCGTGGATGGATCGACAAATCCGGCGGGCTATACAACCCAGGAGTGGGACTCAACAAAGCCGGCAAGGCCTACGGGCAAATCCACAATTGGCTGCTCGGAAATACGCTAACCAACGCTTGCAACGCAAAAGGAACCGTCTGGACCTGCGACTTCACTGGCCCTAAGGGCTATAGAGGGCAGGCAGTCTGGGATACGTTGATGAGCTGCAAACATGGCTCCTGCAGAACCGCAGAGTACATTGTCGATAGCCAGTTCCGCTATTATCTGACTCTCGATGGCCACAAAGAACAGATCGTGAATAATAAAGTGCTGATCGGCGCTAAGCCGATCTGGCTGGAAAACTAGCTACAAATAGAAGTGGCGATCTGTCTGGGCGGGGGCGCCCCCGCCCGAAAAGCCCAAATAGTGTTGTCTTCCTAGCGAAGCGAGGAATCCAGGTTTCTGCAAGTGCAACCAAGGGCTTGGATCCTTCGCATTGCGCAGAACGACACTTTCATTTTCCCTGGCAGTCGGTCATCCCAAAATCCCGCGTAACTGACCCACTACCCGCAAGTTCTTTCATCTTGATTCCGCCCCAGCGATGCGGCAGAATGAGGTATCTTACGCTGGCGCTCCTCCAGCCGACTGAGAAACCGTAAGACATACAATCATGCCAGTCCTCGGAAACACAACCTTTCGTGCCAATCTAGCCAGGTCGCCATTGCGGCTGCCGTTAGTTTGGCTTCGCCACCGTGGCCTCCATGACTCCGATCTGTTTCTGGCCTCGTATCCCCGCTCCGGAAATACCTGGCTGCGGTTCGTCTTGTCCGAAGCCCTGAGTGGGGAAGAGATCGACTTCGATAACATCAACAGCTTCATTCCCGAACTTAAGTTGCATAGGCAGGCCCGGCCACTCTTGCCGGGACAAGGTCGAGTCATCAAGACTCACGAACAGTATCGCAAAGAATATAAGAAGGCGATTTACATCGTGCGCGACGTGCGTGATTGCGCGCTCTCGGCCCACGCCCGCACCAAGGAAATCGGAATCTCGCCGCCCGACTTCGACGTCTACTTGAAGAAGTACCTCGAGGGACGCACCTATCAATACGGAAGCTGGCACCAGCATATTCGTTCCTGGCTGGACGGACCGCTGGCGAAAGCAGGCAAGCTGCTGGTCATCAAGTTCGAAGACTTGCGCCGCAATCCCGAGGACGCAGTCACCCGCATGGTGCAATTTGCCGGAGTGCCGATGGATGCGGAAAGAATCCGCGCCGCGCTGGCCAACAACTCAGTCGACCGCATGCGCGCCAAAGAAGAGAAATCGCAAAAGCTTTTCCAGAGCAAGACCGAGCAAGGCCGCTTCGTCCGCAAGGGCGCAGTGCAAGGCTGGAGAGCAACCATGACTCCCGCCCAGCTACAAATGTTCGAACACTACGCCGGCCCCGAGCTAGCCCGCATGGGCTATTCCAGCGCCGCCGAAGTAGAAGCCGCGCGCGCCCCACAACCAGTCGGCAGCTGAGAGCAAAAATGAAACTCGCGATTTCTCTGGTGCTTGTTTTCAGTACCCTCTCGGTCCACGCGAGGGAAACCGTTCTCTATTCGTTCAAAGGCAATCCGGACGGATACGGGCCACTCGGCGGACTGATCTCCGACCAAAACGGCAATCTCTTTGGCGTCACAATGCAAGGCGGAGCCCATGGCCTCGGAACAGTATTCGAGCTGTCGCCCGGCGGTTCCGGGGGATGGAACGAGACAGTTCTGTACAGCTTCACCGGGGGCACCGACGGACAGTATCCTTTCGCAGGTTTGATCATGGATAGCCAGGGCAATCTTTACGGGACAACGTTTGGTGGAGGATACGGCTGCGCGCCCAAATGTGGCAGCGTTTTTGAGCTGTCGCCAGGCGCAAATGGTTGGACAATAAACGCACTTCATACATTTAGGAACGGAGGGGACGGCGCGACCGTGTTAGGCGGAGTTGTGATGGATTCGACCGGGAGTCTTTATGGGACGACTGCCCGGCTCGGACCCAAGGGCGCCGGAACCGTCTTTCGGCTTGACAATTCTGGTAACGGCTGGACCCTTACTACTCTCTTCGCCTTTGAGATAGGCGTTGACGGTGAAGACCCCGAGGGCTTGTTGGTACTCGGCTCTGATGGAGCGATCTATGGCACTACTGCGTATGGAGGTACGCCAATACGCAATCAAGCCTTCGGCGTATTCTACAAGCTCACGCTGAACACGAAGGGGAAGTGGATTGAAAAGGTCTTGTACTCATTTAAGGGGGCCGGGGACGGCGGCAATCCTACCTTCGGATTGGTGGCCGACCAGCACGGGAACCTTTACGGTGTCAGCACCAATTTTCCCCCAGGGCGCGGCAACGTGTTCGAGTTTTCTCCCAAGCCCCCGAATAGCTGGACGAAGAAAACCATCTACCAATTCCCCGCTTTCCACCTCCATGACCCCGACGGACCTAGCGGACCGGTGACCATTGACCAATCGGGCCACGTGTATGGCGTTACAGCCGACGGCGGGGCAGCAGGCTTCGGCGCGGTTTACGAACTCGCGCCGCGGAACGGAACGCACTGGCCCGAAACCACGCTGTATCACTTTGAGGGCGGCACCGACGGCCGACAGCCGGAGGGTCAATTGCTCCGTGACGGCAGCGGAAATCTGTATGGCGTCACCCAAGAAGGCGGAGGCACCGGCTGCGGCGGTCAGGGTTGCGGAACTGTCTTTGAGATCACTCCTTAAGTTGTCGCCTTCCCGCCAAATGTTGCAAGGTTTTTCATCTTGCTTCTCTTCCCAGCCTCAGGCGGAATTACAATCTGGCCTTTCCATGAAACGTGTGCAGCACCTTGAACTTCCCAGCCGGCGACTGGGCCGGAACAACTGATGCCAGTCACGACATCACGAAGATCGCCAAAACTAGCTTTGCTGCGGAGTAGTATTTCTTGGATTGCACATGACCCGGTTTCGCCGGCTCCGTTACATCTGCGACCTCGTGTCCGCGAGGAGGGGTTCAAGTACTCGATCCAGAACCATGCGCCAGGTTCATTCCCTCTTATGCTTTCAGCTTGACCCACCATATCTTATAGGATAACATATGTAATATAACATTATCTGCATGATAATGTCCGTAGTTTCAGCTCTTTGACAACCAAACCGACCTCGAAGGCCGGGCTTTCTACACACAGAGATATCCGAGCCAAGGTATCCCTCCCGCAAGTCCTTTAGAAGGGATATTTTACGTGGGTATCTCCAAAACTGTCCGTTTGTTTTCATAGATCTAGCGGGAAAACGCAAATCTTGGGGTATATACCTGTAACGATACGGTAAACATCTTGGCAGCAAATGTTAATTAGTCAGTAAATATATATTTGCGACTCGCGAACAGAGTTTTCGGTTATCGATATTACCGCCGCCAAATGTTGCAAAGTTTTTCATCTTGCTTCCTCTCTCAGCCTCAGGCAAAATTGCAATCTAGCCGAGACAGGCGCACTCAGTCGTCTGTTATGAAGCACTTAGTGGCTCCCCCGCCCGTTGGCAAGGTGGTTGCTTATTAACTGTCGCCAATAATGTGTCCGAATTGTATCCGTTGTCGAGAGAGCTTGAATCCATGGGAATGACCCAGCAAGTAGACGAAAATGTTCTGGCAGCCAATGCTCCCATATTGGCGCAAGCGGAAGATCGGGCAGACATTCTCGGTGTCCGCGTACGCCGCTGGAATCTTGAGCAAACCCTCGACGCGGTCGAGCAGTCGATTCAACGCGGCGACCGCCGCTATGCCGTATTCATCAACGTCTACAACGTAATCGAAGCGCGCCGGAACGCGCAGTATTGCCGCACCTTGAACGAAGCCGACTTTCCCATGTCCGATGGCATTCCTCTGGTCTGGGCCAGCCGCGTTCTCGGAACACCCGTGCCCAGCCGCGTTTGCGGCCCCGACTTTCTGGTCGCAATGAATGAGCGCGCGGAGAAAAAAGGCTACACGGTTTACATCATGTGCGGCGGAGACCGGAAGGCCGAACGCACGGCCGAAGCTTTCCAGGCGAAGCACCCCAATCTGAAAATTGTAGGAACCTGGACGCCGCCGATGGGACCCATCGAAGGCAAGTTGAACGAGTACATCCTCGGCGAAATTCATCGCACGCAACCTGACATCTTCTGGGTCGGACTGGGAGCGCCGCTGCAGGAGCGTTGGGTGTGGACGAATCGCGATCGCATTGAAGCGCGTTTCACCGGAGCCGTGGGTGGCGCGTTTGATTACCACATCGGCATGCGCAAGCGCGCTCCGAAATGGATGCAGCATCGCGGATTGGAATTCTGGTACCGCATCAGCCAGGATCCCAGCTTGATCTGGAAGAAGCGCCATTACGCCGATCTGCATATGTTTGTGCTTCCGGTGTTGCTACAGGCTTTAAGGCAGCGCACGAAATAGTTTCTATTTTTGAGGATTTCTTTTTTGAGGATAAGAATGATCAAGCAGCACGCGATGGTCGTGGTTTTGCTGGCGCTCAGTAGCGCGGCAGCAGCGGGACAGAACAATTGCAGCGCCGTTCCTCCTCTGGGAACCTGTCCCGCTCCAGCAGCTCCGGTGCAAGTGTGGTGCGCGGGGAACAACTCCGCCAGCAGTTGTCCCGGGGGTACTTCGTGGATTGGCTTCGACACCTCCACGCCATCGAGTGGATCATGGACCGGTCAGTTTGAAGGGATCGATGCCACAACTTTGTTGGCGGATAAACTGGTGCCGCGCCCGCAACCGGATCCGAACGGCGCCGTCGGTCCAACCAACGCGAGCGGCGTGGGCCAATATCTCGAGTTTTCCGCCGATTTTGTTCAAGCATTTGATCGCGCAAGCGGCAACGGAGTATTCAGCAACAAGCCAAATACTACGGCTGCTCCGCAGCAGCTCTCTACGTTGTTTGCTCCCAATGGCTCGCAGTATTGCAAGAGCGGTTCGCTGGATGGCACCGCTAGCTATGATCGCATTGACGGTGTGTTCGTCCTGGCCAATCTTTTTAATCCGAACGCTGGCAGCCGTTATCTTTGTTTCGGGGTGAGTGCGCCCAGCGGTTCCGTGCCCGCGAATAATCTGCAGGGCTCGAACTTCAAGAGCAACTGGAACGTTTACGCCTACAACATAAGCGTGGCAGTACCCAACAACGCCAAAGGCCAGCCCTATTTCCCGGACTACATGCGGTTCGGAACTTGGTCTGACGGGTTCTACGTGGCTTGGGACCTGCTCGACGCGCAGAGCATTGTCGGTTTTGAAGTTTGCCAGCTCGACAAGGCGGATATGATCGCCGGGCTCTCAACCACTTCGCCGATTTGCTATACCTACATTCCCACGTACCTCGGTGCGGGAAACAACAACAGCCTGATTCATACTTTGCTGCCGGCGGACTTTGAAGGCGCCAACCCCATCCCAAGCAATACCGCTGGGGAGTACTTTCTTGCCCAGGTAAATCCGAATGCTCCGGGAACCGATAAACAGTGCAAGAAGTCTCCATGCGTTTCGAACGAGTTGGCATTCTGGACGTGGACGGGCTTCATCAGTGGCGCAGGCCCCACATTGATCACTCTGAGTAAGACATACACTCCGGGTTGCTACAACCTGGTGAGTCCCTACAACACGTACTGCATTCCCGAACCTTACGGAGGCATGATCGACAGCGTGGGGGATCGATTGATGTCGCGCTTGGCGTATCGTTACATCACCGGCGCGAAAGCTGGCGAATATCTCGCTGTCACCTCAACCGTGCAGCAAAACATCACGGAACATCGTACCGGCATTCGCTACTATCAAATACTGGCTGGCACCAGCCCGTCCGTCGTGTTTTCGGGCAACATTCAGGATGCGACCAATTTCTACTTCTACTCCATGCCCAGCGTAGCCATGGATAGCAAGGGAGATCTTGGCATCACCTACACGGTTACGGGCAGCACTGCCCGTGGGAGCGTCAACAACTACGACCCGTCGCCCTTCTTTGTAACGGTGAGCAACACCGGAAAAGTAGGCACGCCAGTGCCTATCCTCACTAATACCGGCGCGAGCGGACAGGACGAGACTGACGACTACTGGGGCGAGTACGTCAGCGTGTCTGCCGATCCCAACGACGATCTAACCTTCTGGGCGGTCGACGAGTATATCAACGGCGATCAAACCGCAAACTGCTCTTCGCAAACCGGCACCGGATGCACTTGGGCAACCCGCATCTTCACCTGCCGCAAAGGCTTCGGCTGCTGATAGTGGGGAAGTTGTTTTAGGGAGCGGTTGGTTCGGCAGTTTGAGCAACCCCGTTTCCCGTTTTGGGCAGGGTTTACTGTTTGATACCGGGATACCCCCTCCCCCTGTCGTTCGCAAAATCAAGAAAACACATCACTTAAAATTTTCACCATTGCTAAATCTTTGACTTTGCAGCAGTTATATGCAAAATCTAGAGAGCATGGGGGTTCTAAGGCGGGAACATTGGGATCGCGTTTTCCGTTTTTTGCAAGCCTGGGAGAACGAGCCGATCACGCGTTCGTACTTCAGATGAAATTATCAAAGATCGTAATTATCTTGGAGATAATGTAAAGATATTTAGATTATCTGAGTGCAGGGATGAAGTCAACAGAAAAACGCGGTGTGGCTCGGAGTTTAGATTCTCGCGTCCGCCCTTTTCGCCAAAGACGTGGAAGAAGGTAGAACGGCTCATCTGGCCGAGCCACTTGACTTGGACTCGCTGAAAGTCGATGATCGCTAGCTGGATTGACTCCCCCTGCGTTCAGTCGCCGTAGTTATTTCTTGTCAAGCGGTAATCTTCAGCGAGGTGCCTCATGAAGTCCGTTCACTCCGCCTGTCTGTTTATGCTGCTGGTCTGCGCGCTGGGCCGGGCGCAGAATCCCATCCCGCTGCTCATTCAACCGCTGGTTCCGGCGAGCGTTGCGCCTGGAAGTGGTGCGTTTACTCTCACGGTCAATGGCGCCGGTTTCACATCGAATGCCACCGTGTACTGGAAAGGATCGTTGCGGAGCACGACCGTAGTGTCGCCCAGCACAGTACAGGCGAAGATTACCGCCGCGGACGTCGCCAGAGCGGGCGTTGCGTGGGTGACGGTGGGGAATCTCGGGACGGGAGAAGTGCAGTCGAATGTCGTGTATTTCCCCATTCGCACCTCCGCTAAGGGATTGGGTTTCTTGCCGAGAAGCGTCCAAAATGTCACGACTCGGGACAAGTCATTGTGGGAGACTTCAACAACGACGGCCTGTTGGATTTCGCGGTGGCAGAGGCACGACGATTCAGGTTTTTCTGGGAAAAGGAAACGGAACATTCCAGCCGCCGATTGCGACCAATCATCAGGTACGGTGTAGAGGACCTGATTGCCGGTGACTTCAATGGCGACGGAAGACTCGATCTGGTCGTCTTGGGTACCAAGGCAATAATGATCGTAGGATGACCGTGTCTCCTGGGAAAGGGTAATGGTAAGTTCAGCGAGAAAAAGGGTTTCTACGGCCCCACGGGCAGTACGGTCCTTAGTGCAGCGGACTTTAACGGCGACGGAAAGCTTGATTTATACTTCGGTGCCGGCGCAAGTATGGGCCATTTTTCGAAGTGCTTGCTGGGCAACGGAGACGGTACTTTTTTCCCCGGCTCGGGGCAATAGCTTTGACCGCGGCCAAAGCCCACCGACGATCGGCGATTTTAATGGGGACGGCAACTGGATTGACATCGCCGCAATTGATACCTGGACGGCGGTGGTCGACGTCTTCCTGGAAAGGGCGACGGCGGATTTGCAAAGCAGAGCGTCTATCCGATAGCTTCGGAGGAGACGTCATAGCGGCAGCGGACGTGAATGGCGACGGGAACGTGGATCTGGTGACCGATGGCGTCTCGGTGCTGTTTGGGAAACGGCGACGGCACCTTCCGAAAAGCTGGAGGCATCACAAGCGGATCTAGCGGATCCATCAACATTGGCGACTTCAACGGGGACGGCAAACTGGACATCTTAGCCGGCTCAAGCATTTTGCTGGGGGATGGAACGGTGAAATTTCAGGAGCCGCTGACCTTTGCGGGCTTGATCTTCGCAACGTCGCAACGAGCATTGGCGGTTTCAACGCGGATGGGGATCTGGACTTGATCGGCGTCGACGCCCTAAACGATGCCGTTACCTCGTCCGTGCAGGTTCCGGCGTATTTCACCCCGATCAATCTGGATTTTGGACAGGTGACCGTGGGTACGACCAGCTCCGCCGCTGCCTGCCGCGCTAACGAATTTCGGAGCCAAAGCGCTAGCCATCAGCGAGCGTCGAATATTACCGGCACCAACTCTGCGGACTTCGCTCAAACCAATAATTGCGGTACGAGCCTGCCGCCAAATGGAAATTGCAAGATTCAGATTACATTTACGCCGAGTCTGGTCGGGTCCGAATCTGCTGCCCTCAACTTCACGTATAAAGGTTCAGCCCCGTTAAGCATGCCACTAAGTGGAACTGGCACTCATTAGTCGATACCGTCACACTGACCCCTTCGAGATTAACTTTTGGCAAGCAACTCGTAGGGACGACCAGTCCCTCTCAACCGGCGAGGTTGACCAATACGGGGAATCAGGCAATTACAATCTCGAGTATCGCTGCGACAGCGCCTTTTAGTCAGACCAACAATTGTCCCCCCACTCTGCAGGTGAGTAGTGACTGCCAAATTAATGTGGTTTTCACACCCACAGACAAAGGAACCGTGGGCGGAACGCTGTCGGTTACTGATAATGCCGTAGGCAGCCCCAGCAAGTTACGCTGTCGGTACAGGCACGGCGGTTGCGTTATCGCCGACCGCCATCAATTTTGGAAATCAAAAGGTCGGTACCTCAAGCACACCAGTTCAAGTGACGTTGAACAACCTCGGTACGAGTTCGCTTTCTGTCAACGGGATTGCCATCAAAGGAACTGATCCGAACGATTTCACGCAGAAGAATAATTGCGGCACCAGCGTGCCTCCAAAGAGTAAGTGCACGATTACGGTGACGTTTACCCCTACAGCCAAGGGGTCGCGGTCGGCCAACGTCAGCATCAGCGACGATGATCCCACCACCCCGCAGAGCGTCCCGCTGACTGGCAATGGGACATGATTTCGGAGTTAGCTTGGCGCAGTCAACTGCGTCGGGCAGCCTTGAAATTTGACATTTTCGTGGGGATCTCGCTTCCACGCGCGAGCGTCTACATTTTGATTAGCGCGAGGGCTGCAGTTGGCGTTCGCGCTCGGCCACGCTGGCTTTAGGGCGGGAGAGCGTGGCGTTCACAATTCCCATAAAATCTCTGGCAAATTCGAGAATGCGGGCGTCGTGATGGGACGGGGAGTATGCCACGACTTCGTTGTTCTCCATGCGCTGCGCAATGGCGCGGGCGCAATCGTCGGCGTCGCCCATGCGGAAGAAGGATGAACCGGGCGCGTCCTGCTCGATGTGAACCGCGAAGTTTGAGGCAATTACCGGCTTACCAACCGCTCTGGCATCTTCAATGACAGTGCTCCAACCCTCGAACTGTGAGGGTTGTAGAACAGCCTTGGAGGCGCGCATCAAACATACTTGATCGGCCCGCGGAATCATGCCGAGGATGTGTACTTGATCCTCAATGCCAAGCTCTTTTATTTGCGACTTGAGCTTGGGAAAGAACTCCGGATGCCGGTTATCGTGAGTGGGGCCGGTACAGACCAGTTGTACCGTTAAACCTTCGCGCTTTAGTTTCGCTACCGCTTTGAACGCGGTCACGTGGTCTTTATGAATCCAGAACTGATTGCAAAGAATGAGATACGGACTGCGGCAATTTATATTTGGCCACGAAGGGCGCCGGATCCTGGAACCACGAAGGCAGCGGTACGGTTGCGAAATGAAGGATGTGGGTTTTCGCCAACGGCGGACCGTAAGCGCGGCTGGCATCGTCGAGCGCGCAACGGCTGCTGAAAACCACGTGGCGGTTGGGATCCCGAAGCAGGGCGGGGAAGCTTCTATCGCGGGCTACTCTGGCCATCCGCGAAAAGAACTCCGGCAAAAAGCAATGTTGAAGGTCGGGAATCCATGCGATTGCCTTTGGCAGCAAGCGCGTATAAGACACGGAGACGGGGAAGACGGTTTCCACTTTCTCACGCCGCGCTGCCCGCGCCAACTCCGGCATGGCTTCGCCCCGGAAGGCCGCCGACAGCCCTGAATTGAGCCGTTGGGCGTAGACGTCAAACCTAGTGTTGCCAAAAATTTTGTCCAGCAGTGACTCGTAGACCACGACCTTGTCCGCGGACGATGCAACTTCTTCAAAAAGTTCAGCGCTGCTGCGGCAGAACAGGGTAATGCGCGGCCGCTCACTTTCCGGTAGCCTCGCCAAAGCGCGCACGAGATTATGCGTGTAGATGACGCCCCCGCGCCAGCGATCGAGTGCGATAAGTCCGATATGGGGCTGGGAGCTCACGAGATCACTCCCTCAAAGACCAGCAACTCGCGCAATCCGCGCGACAGGTCGCCATGGGGCGCCCATCCGATCATAGACCGCAGAGCAGATACATCGGCCTGCAGGTGAGGCCGCTCTACTGGCCGCACTTTGCTGGGATCAGATCTCAATCGTAAACCGTTTTCTGGTGAGGCTGGAGATTTGTTCCACCACCTCTTGCATGGATACAGAAACTCCGGTTCCGACGTTGACAGTGGTAATCCCTGGGACAGATTTCTCTACCGTTTCAATGACGGCGCGTGCGGCATCAGACACCGGCACGAGATCGCGTTTGGAAGTCACGATTCCCAGGCGCAGAATGGTTGAACCCGAGTTGCGAATCTGAGAGATGATTTCGGGCAGAATGTGGGGATTGGTTTCACGCGGACCGTACAGGTTGAACAATCGGCCCACTACGAAGTGCCTTTCCGGGTGCGCATCGGCCTCGAGTTGAATTAGCTTTTCTCCCGTCCATTTGCTGAGACCATAAATATTAAAGGGAGAAGCAAGAGTCGATTCGTGATGGGGTTGACTGCTGGGCGGATAAATATCTCCGGTGCTGGCGAACCAGACACAACGAACATCAGCCTCACGGGAAGCGCTGAGGACGCACTGCGTACCGTGAATATTAAGACTGACCGCCAACCCGGGATTGCGCACGGCCGCGGGGATGAAATGTAATGCAGCCAGGTGAATTACAGCCTGGGGGCGCTCTCGTTGAAAGATCGCGGTCAAGGCAGCCTCGTCGCGAATGTCCTGGCAAATGAACTTAAAAGTTGGATGTTTGGCGAACGGCGCCAGGAATTCCCAGTTGCCAGAGGAAAGATTATCCACCCCAATAACGGGAATTTGCCGCGACAAAAGGTGTTCGACGACATGGGACCCGAGAAAACCGGCGGCGCCGGTAACCAACCAAGGTTGAGAAGTCATTAGCTTTTGCAATCAGGGAGCTAGCATCCCATTTGGAACCTAAACATAATGCAACTGGCTCGGTGACGCAAGGGCGTTTCACTGCGGCCCTTCGCAGCATTTTACCGCGGCAAAAAGGCTCCCTGAGGGGAGAGAAGGCTTACGGCGAATTGTACCATTGCTGTCCCGCTGCCGGTCAAGATGAAACAAGTTGCGACCTGGTTTCGGAGATACGTTTTATCCGCGATCACTGACAAATTTTGTCATAAGTGCCAGATTTGCTTGGATAAGTACGACAGGCGGGGTTGAGTTAAGCGTTCCGAGCCGTGGCAGTTTTCATTCCCGCATTGATCCCTTGCCTCATGCTCTACGTTCCACGGTCCTGCCCTTGGCGTAATATTCGGCGTACCCCGGTTCCAGCCGCCGGCCGTCAGCACTGAAGATCCGGAAGTGGCTGAGCCCGAATCTCTGCAGGGCAAATTGCAGCGTCGTGCTCAACACGCCCATGCCGTACTTAACGCTGCGCCTGAAATTGATGGAAGAGGCATCGTCAAAATACTTCGTCGGACACGATACTTCTCCAATCCGGAAACCGAAGTGGACACATTGTGCCAGCATTTGGTTGTCAAATACAAAGTCGTCGGAATTCTCGAGCAGCGGCAACCGGGTGAGCACATCACGACTGAAGGCTCGATAGCCGCTGTGATACTCGGAAAGCTTGACGCCCAAGAAGAAGTTCTCGAAGGCAGTCAAAAAACGATTGGAAATATACTTCCAGATGGGCATGCCGCCACGCAGAGCTTGTCCCCCCAGAATGCGCGAACCCAACACCACATCGTAAACGTCATATGCCACCATGCTGGCCATGGCCGTCACCAGGAGCGGCGTGTATTGGTAGTCCGGGTGAACCATAATTACTACGTCCGCGCCGGCGGCGATTGCTTCGCGATAGCAGGTTTGCTGATTGCGTCCGTAACCATAATTTGCGTCGTGCACGTAAAACTTCAGCCCTAGTTGCTTCGCCACCTCCACAGTGCGATCAGAACTGTGATCGTCGACGAGGATGCGAATGTCCACCAGATCAGGGAGTTCGCGCACCGTAGCCTCTAAAGTCTTTTCTGCGTTGTAAGCGGGCAGCACTACTGCGATGCGTCTACCGTTTATCATTCCTGATGTTTACTCCTGGATGACCGCAGGAATCGACCATGATAACCTGCGCCTAGTGGACCTGAGTCCTTGCAACAGTATCAACGATTGCACATGAGTTTGGACAGAGGGAACAATATGAAGGACTTAAAATTTGGAGCCCCTGACTCTTAGCATCGTTCTGCCCGCCTATAACGAAGCGGCTCGTATTGGCGGGTCGCTTGACAAAATAACGGAGTATGCTCAGCAACACCCCTGGAATGTGGAAGTCATTGTGGTGAACGACGGTTCCAGCGACAACACCGCCGAAATCATCTGCCAATACGCCAAGCGGTATTCCTGGGTGCGTTCGATCGATAATCCTGGCAACCGCGGCAAGGGGTACAGCGTGCGTAACGGGATGTTGCATGCGCGCGGCGACATCCTGCTATTCAGTGACGCAGATCTGTCATCGCCTATCGAGGAAGCGGACAAGTTGATCGCCGCCCTTCACGCCGGAGCTGACGTGGCGATCGGCTCGCGATGGGTGCGTAAAGAATTACAGGTCGTCCCGCAACCTTTGCGTCGGCAGATTCTCGGACGCATGTTTAATCTGGCTCTACGGGTGGTGTTGGGGTTGAACTTCAAAGATACGCAATGCGGATTTAAGGCTTTTCGGCGTTCTGCGGCCGAGTTGGTCTTCACGCAGCAGCAGGTCGAAACCTGGGGATTTGATCCGGAACTACTGTATTTGGCAAAAAAAGCTGGACTGCGAACCGTGGAAGTTCCGGTTTACTGGGCGCATTCGGAAGGTACGCGCCTGCATCCACTGCGCGATGGTATACGCATGTTTGCTCAACTTTTTCAGATTCGATGGAACGCGATCACTGGCAAGTATCATTCGCGGCCCGCTGTTTCCCATCCTCTCTAGACGCTGCATAAGCGATCTCTACAAAGGCGACAGCTCGTCCTGCCTGTGTTCCTGTTTTTCCTTGAGGAATCTTCTTTCCAGAAATTGCCTTGCGAGTTCGCGTCCGCCCATGCCAAAGGCCAGGGCCAGGCCGAGCATCAGCCCGCCGAAAGCAATTGCAAAAGCTACCAGGATTGTTCTCTCTCCGACACCGAGCTGTTCGAAGGCCAGAGTTACCGTAAAAAGCACAATGATGGTTCGGATCAGCGTTGCCAGAATACGAGGCGAAGGCGAATCGGCGTTGACGGCCGCCAGCAGCGCCGCTCGGGCGAAGAAACTGGCAGCCACCAATCCGAAAAAAACAATAAACAACGCAACAAACAATCGGGGCAGGAAGAGAAAAAATCTGGAAATATATTCCTGAAAGAAGACGATGCCGAGCACCTGCACTCCAAGCAGAATGAAGCCCAGCCACACCACCCAAAAC
This sequence comes from uncultured Acidobacteriota bacterium, assembly GCA_963716405.1. GTDB lineage: Bacteria > Acidobacteriota > Terriglobia > Terriglobales > Acidobacteriaceae > JABDBE01. Next base: position 668,708 of record CAVQTI010000006.1, read on the forward strand.
ACAACCCGGCTTAACAATTCGCTGGACGAGGGCAAGGCCAGTTTGTTCAGCAATTCAGTTGTGCCGGCGTTGTCAGAAAGGCGGTCGAACTTGACTATGCGCAGAATTCCGCGCAGCGCGATTTTGAAAACATATGCGACCATCCAGCCCAAAAGGGCAATGATCAGCATGGCCAGCACACGAGGCAAAAGGTGCGCGAACCCCCGGGCAAGCTCCTGCATCGCATGATCCAGTTCTCCGGCAATCATTTCCCACATATTGACCTCACTCTCTCGCATTCCATACATCAAGTAAATATGGCTTCAGGCGCTCAAATGTCAGGCAAAGTTCTTCGACATTTGCTTCCACTTCGGGTCCCGACGCGTCGCGGTTTTCGAGTAGGAAGGTGTACACCTTGCCGCGATACAGGGGAGCCAAAGCCTGGATAATGTGGTCTCGATTGATTACGGATTTGTGATATGAAGACGCGAACTCAAAAGCAGTTCTAACCCAGAGCTCATGCGGATAACGGAAGTCATCTTCGGGGAGCCTGGCAATATTTTGAACTTCCGCCAGGGTCTGAGGCGAGAGAATTGACCGTAAGAACCGGCTCAAGTTCAGCGACGCCGGAACTGAACAGCTGATAAAGCCGTTTGCGGTTGACTCGAATCGGCTCCGTTGTAAGGTCATACTCGGCGCCGCACGAAGGCACGCTTTCCGGCGCTCCGGTTCCGCTCCAATATTGGAAATTCGTGTCCAATGACCAGAACAAAGTACCGACCGTCTGCCGCAACGCGGCCACCAGATCCGCGCCGGTACGATCCACATGCGGTTTGGTTCCGAGAAATGTCTGATAGAGCCGGAAACCACCGGCCATCGCGGTGATTGTCATGCGCATCTCGGCGGCCAAGCCTCTGGATTCGTGGTCCCAGATTTGGTTTTCCAGAAGATGGCCGCAGAAACGCTCAGAAAATGCGAACTCCAAGGCGTAGGGTTCGCGCACCCGCTTCGCGTAAAGAGCCCTCGTCATCGGATAGATCAGGTTTCGCAAAAGCAATCCGTCGAACTTGTGTCTGCGATACACGGGCGTCACCAAGTCGAAATTTTCGCGGTAGACGGGACGCAGCAGCCGCTCGATCCAGTCGGGTGTGATGCTGGTTGAGTCGGGAGAGACCACTGCACACGCTTTGGCGTGCAACAAGTCCGCAGCTGCGAGAACGGTGCGCATAGCAACGTTAGTCTCGGGGCTGTCACCATACACAGTGCTGATATAGGGCAAAGTGCGCAGAGAATACAGGTTTGCGGAGCGCTGCAGGTCATTACTCGCAGCTGCGGCGATTACTTCGCGCGTGCCATCCTTCGATCCCGCATCTGCGTTCAGGATAACAGCGCGCTCCCTGGGAAAATATTTGAGCAGTCCCATGCGAATGCGCTGCACAGTTTCACCGGCCGTCTGAGCGCTGTTATGCGTAGGCACACTGACCAGCAGGTCCACCTCGCCCACACTCATGAGTTGGCGAAGAAAATCATCCGTAAGAACGCTGCTGTCGTCCAGTTGAAGCCCCTGCCTGTAGCTGAGTCGCTATGCCCAGCTCTTTATATTTTCATATTCGCCGCAATCGAAACCAGAAGAACTGATAAGGACCCATGGTTAACAGATAGGGCAAGTCGCCAATGCGAGGGAAAATATTTCTGCCAAACATTTCTACCAGAATATTGCCTTTGTAGCGCCGCAAGTCGAGTTCCACGGCCTGCGCAGAACTCGAAAGATTATTCACCACCAGCACCGTTTCATTCTTGAATTGCCTTACGTAAGCAAGCACGCGATGGTTCGCGGGATGCAGAAATTCTATCGAACCCCTGCCAAAAACCTGCGTGGACTTTCGCGTTGCTATAAGGCGTTTCATCCACGCGAGAAGCGAGTGCCCGGAGCGCCCTTGCGAATAAACGTTGACCGCGGGGTACCCGTACACGGGATCCATAATCAGCGGTGAATACAGATTCTCGGGATCCGCCTTGGAAAAGCCTGCGTCCCAGCCTCCATCCCACTGCATGGGCGTGCGCACCCCATTGCGATCGCCGAGATGAACATTGTCTCCCATGCCGATCTCATCGCCATAGTAAATGATCGGAGTGCCGGGAAGGGACATCAGCATGCCGTTCATCAGCTCTACCCGGCGACGGTCATTGTCCAGGAGTGGAGCAAGGCGGCGGCGAATACCCAGATTCAATCGCATCGCCTTGTCGCCCGCGTAAGTGTCGTACATGTAATCGCGTTCGATGTCCGTCACCATCTCCAGCGTAAGCTCGTCGTGATTGCGAAGGAACAAGCACCACTGGCACGGATCGGGAATATTGGGAGTTTGCTGGAGAATGTCCATGATCGGCTTGCGATCTTCGAGTTTCACGCTCATGAACATTCGCGGCATCACGGGAAAATGGAAGGCCATGTGGAATTCATCACCCTCCCCGAAATACGGCCTGAGGTCCGCGGGCCACTGGTTGGCCTCGGCGAGCAGCATTCTTCCGGGAAAATGCTCGTCCAATCGCTTGCGAAGGTCTTTGAGAACTACGTGGGTCTCGGGCAAGTTTTCGCAGGACGTCCCTTCGCGTTCGACGAGATAAGGAACGGCGTCCAGGCGAAATGCATCAACCCCCATTTCCAGCCAGAACTGCATCACTGACCACATTTCTTCGCGAACCGCCGGATTGTCATAGTTAAGATCAGGCTGATGGCTGAAAAAACGATGCCAATAATATGACTTGGAAACCGGGTCCCTGGCCCAGTTCGAAGTTTCGGTATCGAGGAAGATGATGCGTACGCCGCGGTAACGCGTATCGGTATCGCTCCACACATACCAATCGCGGCGCGGGTTATCGCGCGAGCTGCGTGATTCCTGAAACCACGGATGCTGGTCCGAGGTATGGTTCAGCACCATCTCCATAATCACGCGTATCCCGCGGTCGTGCGCGAGGGCGAGAAAGTGTTTGAAATCGTCGAGCGTGCCGTAACTGGGATGCACCGAGCGGTAATCTGCGATGTCGTATCCGTCATCGCGGAGAGGTGAAGGAAAAAACGGCATCAGCCAGAGCGCTGTGATGCCCAGTTCCTGCAGGTAGTCAAGTTTCTCCGCGAGACCGCGGAAGTCTCCTATTCCGTCGCCGTTGCTATCCATGAAGGTACGAACGTGAACTTGGTAGATTACCGCGTCTTTGTACCAAAGCGCGTCTTGCGGCAATGTCACTACGCTTGCTCCTTAACTGATCCAGCGGAGATTATCAGATGGCGCGTCAGTGGCGCGCCCCACCCAGCAAGAACGACATGAGCCGAAAGCCTTGCAGAAATGAACTCAGCTTAATTATGCACCGTAAGACAGTCTGCGTTGGCCGCGCTCATCGTCTACAATGAGCCGACTTTAAGGATTCCCAAATGCGCTTCCGCCACTTATTGATTTTATGCGTATGCGTGGTTCTCTCTTTTTATACCAGAGCTCAGCAGGCCGCATCTGTCTCGCCGACGGTGCAGAAATACGTGCGAGTCAGCGCGCCCAGGGTAGTGCTGGAGCATGTGCGAGTAATCGACGGAACCGGGCAGGCACCGATGGAAAACCAGAATGTGGTTATCGAAGGCGGCAAGATCACCGCCGTGCAGCCAGGCTCCGATCTTGCGGCTGGCAGCGGGATCACTATCCTCGACTTGCATGGCTACACGGTGATGCCCGGAATCGTCGGCATGCACAACCATCTTTTTTACGTTGCGCGGCCGGATGAGGACAGCGAGTGGCACTTCGAAACGCCTGTGCTGGTTCCGCAGATGACGTTTTCTGCGCCGCGCCTCTATCTGGCTGGCGGCGTCACTACGATGCGCACTACGGGCAGCGTGGAGACCTATGCGGACCTGAACCTGAAGCGAGCTATCGATGAGGGCAAACTTCCCGGTCCGCACATCGACGTTACTGGGCCGTACCTTGAAGGACCCAACAGCTACTTCCTCCAGATGCATCAGTTGAGCGGGCCCGACGAGGCGCGGCAAATGGTCGAGTATTGGGCTGACCGCGGTGTGACTTCGTTCAAGGCGTATATGAACATCACCCGGGCTGAGCTGAAGGCTGCCATTGATGCCGCCCACAAGCGCGGCATCAAGGTTACGGGACACCTGTGCTCGGTAACCTACAAGGAAGCAGCGGAACTCGGTATCGATGATCTGGAGCACGGTTTTTTTGTGAACACGCAACTTGATCCCGACAAGAAACCCGATGTCTGCAGCGAAAGTACCGGAGCCTACACCATGGAGCACATGCCGGCGAATGGACCCGAGGCTAAGGACCTGATCGACACGCTGGTAAAGCATCAAGTCGCGATTACGTCTACGCTGCCGGTGTTTGAGAGTGGAGGAATTCCGGGTCGTCCGCCGCTGCAACAGCGAGTTCTGGATGTAATGACTCCGGAAGCCCGAGAAGCTTATCTTTACAACCGCGAGCGGCCCGCAACCATGAAGCCGCCGAAAACGGACTGGCCTATGCTGTTCAAACGCGACATGGAATTGGAGCATGAATTTGCCCAGGCCGGAGGTTTGCTCCTCGCCGGTCCGGACCCGACTGGCAATGGCGGAGTTGTTCCTGGGTTTGGCGATCAACGCGAGATCGAACTGCTCGTCGAGGCTGGATTCTCTCCGGTGGAGGCCATCAAGATCGCGACTCTCAACGGCGCCACATTCCTCAATAAACAAGACCAGATCGGTACAATTGCCGCCGGTAAGAATGCCGATCTCCTCGTCATCAAGGGTGACCCAGCGAGCCATATTTCCGACATCGAGAACGTCGAAATCGTTTTCAAAGATGGTATCGGGTACGACTCGCAGAAGCTGATCGACTCCGTTAAGGGACGTTATGGCGAGTACTGATCAGGCAGAGTGCATGAGCAGAATGTTGCCGCGCCCTGCAAGGCTCCAGTCGCCGAGACTCACGTCGACCGTATTTCCAGCTTCAACGATGCGGAACCGCCGTTCCATTGCTCGGGGGTGGTGGCGGAGGCGGAGTGATGTCTCCGGTCTGTCCGGTCTGGTTGTTTACCAAGGGCTCGCTTAAAGGAGCGCCATTCTTCACCAGTTCAGTCTTGATTTCGACCTTTTGATGGGCGAGTGGATTAATTGAAGTCTCGAAAGTTTGGTACCCTGGCAGCGCGATCCTGATCTGATGCGGTCCCGGCGCCACCAGCATTCCTCGACCTACGCCTTCAAATTCGCCGACGTGGCCGACGAAGAGTCCATCGAGAAAAACCGCCGCCCGTGATGGATTGACTGCAATTTTGACTTCCGCCTTTTCACGGGGAAGAACTCCGGTAGGCGCCTTATCCATGACTACGCGAATCACCTGCTTTTGCCCAGGCTCGACCACAACGCGCTGGGTGAAATCCTGATAGCCATCCTGACGCACCGTGATTGTATGTTCACCGGGTAAGAGAAGAACTTTTTTCGACCCCTTCAGCTCTTTGAGGTAGCCGACGTACTGCCCATCAATCCAAACGCCCGAGGTTTTTTCCACATGGGATTTCCCTTCAAACTGAATCTCGCCCATGACCTGATTCTCCGCACACAGCGAGGGCGCTAGAGCCAAAACCGAAAGTAAGACTCCAAGAAAACAAAGTATGCCTCTGACTGGGTTGCTCATTATGAACTCCCGACTAATTCGATTTGTCCACGCTTTCTGAAAGACTCTTTACCGTTTGGATATTCGATGCAATAACGATGCCACTTGTACTAGGTCTTTATTCTTCGCAAGATGTGTAAGGGAAAGCATCCGTGAACAGGAAAATCCGACTGCTCTCAGACGAAAAGTTCTCGAGGTTAGCAGGTTCACAGCTTCGTAATTGAAAAGATAAACCCAAGATATGGCAACCTCGAGAAGTTTCCCTAGCGACCCGCACCGGGTAGGTATTCGCTGCATCCGCTCTCCGCTAAATGGCGGGCAAATACGCTGTCGAGCCGCTCCCGTAATTGCTCCAGCTTTGGTTCTTCCCAGTTATCCAGGCGGGCTATCATGACGGCGTTGCAGGCAGAGCACCTGCCTGAAATGTCCCGTTCGCTCTTCGGACCAATTTGGCGAACGTCCAATAATTGAGGCTGACGATCCCCAGTCATAATGGCCTCTTGAGTGGCGCGGTTTTCTTTGCGGACAGCGTCGCTACTTACAGCGTGTTCCGCCGGGTAATTCGAGGCAATACAGCGCAATCTGTAGAATGGGTTCGTCGCTCAAGTAGGGTGTATGCTGTTTAATTGTGGACGCATTGGTCTGGTATGTGGTCTTACATTCGCGGTAGAAGAATCGACCGTCTGCGAGTCTGGGGGAATTCCTTTCACCCCATCGCGCTGAGGCACAACGGCCATGAAACCACGCAAATACTCTTACGGTCTGCGTCGCATGAATTCAACCTCTCTTTTTTTCGGCCTGCGTGGGCGTAAACCTCTTCGTGAAACGAGGCAGATCGCCGGTCTTGTCGGCGTCATGCTGTGTCTTGTGTGCTCGTCGCTAGCGCAAGTTGACCGCGCAGGATTGATTGGCACGGTCACTGATTCCTCCGGACGTTTTCTGCCACAGACGCATGTCACTGCGGTGCATAATGCCACAAGCCTGCGACGGGAAACCGTATCCTCTTCCACAGGAACCTATGACGTTCCCGAACTGCAAGTGGGGGTTTACACAATCACGTTTGAGCATGAGGGCTTCAAGGCACTCACCTTCGTAGGTGTCGAATTGGTGATCGGCCGGACGCGCACTCTTGACGCAACCCTCCAGGTGTCCGGCGGTGAGCAGCGGGTTGAAGTGTCGGCCAGTTCGGCGCAGTTGGACAAAACCTCCAACGCCCTTGGCGCCCCCATTGACGAGGTGCAAGCCAGACAACTGCCGCTCAATGGCCGCAATTGGGCCACGCTCAGCGCGCTTCAACCCAGCGCGGTCGATACGGGAGGTAGCAACCAGCGTTCGATTCGATTCGCCGGCCGAGGGCGCGACGACGATAATTTCACCTACGACGGCATCGACGCAACCAACATCATCAACCAGCCGCAACAGCCTTATGTGCGCCTGGCGATTCCCCTCGACACCATTAGCGAGTTTCGCGTCGACTCCATGCTCTCTACCGCTGAAGAGGGAGCAACCGGAGGCCCGCAGTTAGCCGTGACCTCGCCCTCGGGCACAAATCAGTTTCATGGCGACGCTTTCGAATTCTTTCGCAACAACGTCTTTGACGCTCAGCAACCTGTTCCTGTTACCACGACACCGCAACCGCCTTTTCATTTGAATCAGTTCGGGGCTTCCCTCGGCGGGCCTATCGTGCGTGAAAAGACTTTTTTCTTTCTCGCTTACGAAGGCTACCGCCAGAACTGGGGTTTTCCGCTGCTCGGCTTCGTCCCCAGCCCCGCGTTCCGCACGCAGGTGGCCGCGGATTCCCCCGTCCTTATCCCAATTCTCAACGCTTATCCGCAAGGCCAAACTCCGACCGGCAATCCCGATATCAATCAATTTACTAGCGAAGGCACGCAGAGAGTTTTTGAAAATTCCGCCATGGTCCGCCTCGACCAACATTTTTCTGCCACTACTACCGCATTCCTGCGCTTCAACATCGATAGAGCGGTCAATACCCAGCCGCTTGCGAGTTCAGGCAATTATCTCTTGGACCGACAGCAACTCACTTCTGCTCCCGTAAATGGGACCATCGAGCTCCTGCATATTTTTTCCCCAACTCTGGTGAACGAGTTCAAGTTCGGTTTTAACCGCGGTACTGCCAACACCTTCGACATCAATCAAACCGGAATACCCTACGTAATCGCAGTTTCCGGTTTCACCAGTCTGAATAATGACAAAGTAAACACCGGCGTCGGCAATTCCTTCTCCGAAATCGATAATCTCACGTGGATAAAAGGCCGGCATACCATCAAAGCCGGAGTCGAGATCCGGCGCATTCAAATGAACCAGGGAAACACGGAAGCCGGAACGATTTCATTTGCCTCCACGAGCGCCTTCGATGCCAATCAGGTAAGCACGGCCTCTCTCAACGGTGCTCTGCCCATCAATGGTCTGCGCAAGACTCAGTTCTATGGCTATATTCAGGATGAATTCAAATGGGCGCGAAACTTTACCTTGAACCTGGGGGCGCGCTACAGCTTTTTCAATATTTTTCACGAAGTACAGGGCCGTGCCAATCCCTTCGATTTCGCCACCTGTGGACCGCAAGGCTTTTGCGGAGTGGGCGCCAGCTTCGGCCAGCCAAATTATGCAGACATTGATCCGCGCATAGCCTTCGCTTGGGCCCCCACCCAAAGCGGCCACACAGTAATTCGTGCCGGCTTTGGCACGTATCACGAGGACGGGCAACTGGACGATCAAAATCTTCCTATCAGCAACGAGGTCTTCGCCTACTCCTTGTCGAATAAGACCATCCCCAGCCTTAGCTATCCGATCACTCCATTTCTGGCCGATACTATGGGGATCATTTCGCCGCGGGACGACGACCGCCGGCGCAAGGATACGTATGTCTCGCAATGGGGTCTGTCCGTGCAGCAACAGCTGCCGGCGGACTTCGTGGGGACCCTCGCTTACGTGGGCAGCGAAGGTACCCACCTGCTCACGCTTTCCGAAGTGAACGTCGTGAACCCGCTTACCGGAACCCGTCCTTACCCGGATTTCGGACAAGTGAGTTGGCGCGGCAACAAGGACAACAGTAGCTATCAGGGACTTTCTGTCGGCGTGCGGCGTTCCTTCTCGCGCGGTTTCCTGTTCTCGGGCAATTACATGTGGTCGCACGAAATCGACGATGGCTCGGACGGCAGCGGCGACGGCGACTCGCTGGTTCCCCAAAATGTTGCCTGCCCGGCGTGTGAACGCGCCAGCGGTTTCTGGGACGCTCGCCACGTCTTCAATGCCAACGCCGTGTACCAACTTCCTTTCGGGTCTGGCAAACCCTACTTGAACCAGCCCGGAATCGTGAGCGGCATCTTCGGTAACTGGCAACTGACTTCCACGGTCGTGGCCCGCACGGGATTCCCGGTAAACGTTCTGATCAATCGCTCGGCGGCTGCTGTGCCCGACGGCAATACCACCGATCAGCGTCCCAATCTCGTGCCGGGAGTCCCGCTCACTCCACCGGGGGGCTCAACTATCGCCGAATGGATCAACCCTGCTGCCTTCGCCGTACCAGCGCCGGGTACCTTCGGAGACGCGCCGCGCGACCTGCTTCGCGGGCCGGGCGCATGGCAGATTGACATGGGAATTGGAAAACGAATTCCGTTGACCGAGCGGGTACGGCTGGAGTTTCGTGCCGAATTCTTCAACATTTTCAACCATCCCCAGTACGGTTTGCCGCAAGCAACCTTCGGCGTTCCCAGTTTCGGCAGCATCACGAGCACTGTAAACACGACCACACCGGTCAGTCCGGTTGGGAGCGGAACTCCTCGCGAGGTGCAGTTCGCTCTTCGCATAGCTTTCTAGTCGCGGAGGGCGTTGGGTTTTTCCGACGAAACTCGCAAGGGACACCGAGGGACGACGCCTTTGCAGCATGTTCCTGAATGCGGACTTGGGAGGGCAGATTTCGGCGTCAAGCTCGCCGGAGATGGAGGGTGCCCCGCGTAAATGACATCGGCGGATGTTGCGGCGCTTGACCAGCGTCCTGTGCAAACGAAACTGCGATCACGCAAGCGGCTACCACAAGGGAATATAGAGTTGCTTTGGGCATGGCACACCTGTAATCGAAACCGTTAAGTGAAATTAAAAACAGTATAACTCCGGTTTGCCTAGGGTTCAGCGTAGTAGCCGGTGCGGGTACGAGCCGTCGTCCCTGGTTTGTCGACCTTGACTTGAACTGCATGGTACTCGTCAGCGCGGTCAGGCTTGGCGGACTCAAAGGAGAGAGTGTAAAAAGCGTTGGCGTCGCTTACGCAGTTGTCGATTGCACCGGTAAGATCGTTGCTGGAATTGAACACGCGGCCGCCGCTCTGAACCGCAAGTACCTGTAAACCGAGGTCGCCGGGCAACGCGTGCGAAGCGGCGGTTATACCTTTTAAGAATTCCTCGTAGTACGAAACCCTGAGTCCACCGGCATCCTGTGGGCCGTGGGGGTCAATACTATAAAGAGTGATGCGAGCTTGCCTCAGCCCGGTCGAGGCCGCCACGATCGAGTTGAAGATCTCACTCTCGTCCTTGCTGGAGAGTTGAATATTCGGTCCGGAAAGCATGGGCCATCCCGGACTGAACCAAATCATTAGTTTTCGTCCTGGCCGCTTTTCCTCATTCGAGGCCAGGGACATCAGCGTTTTGATCGACATGTCAAACCGCTCTGCCGCGCCGTAGACGCCCTGTGATCGATTAAGGAAGCGTAGGCCGGTTTCGTATTGGTCGTAGAGTGAGGCTAAAGCGTTCCCGTCGCGAGAGGAACCTTCCTGCACCTTGGTTCCGTTGTCGGAAAATACGACAAGCGACACCGGGTGAGCCAGCTTTCCGCCATTCTGCAGCAGGAATTTCTTAAGCTCGCTACGTTCGTAGGTTACGGCGCTGAATGAAGCGTTAACGGCGTCGATGACCAGAACGATTTCTACGGGCGTATCTGAAGTCGCATTGTCGATGGCAACGAATGACTGGATCGCCCTCGACTGTTTATCGTCCAAAATAGTGAAGTCCTCTTTCGGCAGTCCGCGCACAGTTGCGCCGGACTTATCTGAGACTTGCACATCGAGTGTGATTTGCCGACCTGGGGTGGGAACCGCCTGCGCTCCGGGCCGCGGTTGAAGCTGGGGCGGGGCATTGTTCTGGCCCGATACTGCAGAAAGTGTCAGAGATAAAACCAGAAACAGGCGAAAGAAAAAGCAACCCATACTGCTTTACCTCACTCAGACGTTCTTCATGGAAATGCTCGAACGCCGCCCGAGCTTTCTCCGTTAGCTTTGGTGGGTTCAGCCTTTACCGGTTCCGGTTTCTTTTTGTCAAGGGCCAACCTGTCGATGACTGGCTTTGCCATGTGAAGATTGAGAGCCTGCTCCATTTGGGCCATGAGGCTCCTCAGGTTCTCATCACCAGCGTCCAGGACCGTGCGCAGCTCTGCACTTGCGCTCATGGCTTGCTGATAGGCCTCGCGAGCCTTGGACAAAAGATCCACGTGTTGCATGAACGCCGTGGCCGATTTACGAAAATCTTCAACCGCGCCTACATAGGTTGACATAATGCCATCGCCTTTTTCCAACATTGCTTGCACTCCTTTGGGCTGATTTCAGTATCCGGCAGGGCCAGCGCGGTCCTGACCAGCATTATGAACTCGCTCGGTGGTTGGGTCAAACCCGGCGTTTAGCCGGACCAGACCCGGTCAATCCCGCTTCGGTCACAGCCACAAGCTTCGACGGACTGCAGTTCCCATCCGTGTTTTAAGCCGAGTCGTTTTTTGCGTGCTGCTCTCCACCCCAATATCTTTGGTGGCGCCTTCGGTTTTCGTCGCCGATTGGTCTGTCGCTCCTACTGGCGCATAGTGCGCAGAGACAGTTTGATCTGCCATCAAGCGTTTAGAAATTTCATTCCACGTCGCCGGTAAGCCATCGCCCGCTATGACTTTACGGAGCTGTTTCAGATCTTCTTCGCCATTCGAATCTATTGCAGCCGATGCGGTTTGATCCGCACTTGCGTCTTCGGGGCCAAGAAAACTGAACAGTATGACTCCACAGCGGTTACAGAACTGGCTTCCCAGGGGATTCTGATGCCGGCACGAAATACAGGTTATTTGGGCCTGGTCCCCAGTCGGAGCATCTACGCTAGCTGGTTCTAAGTCACTCCCCTTGGGTTTTGCATCGGGAATTGTGGAGCGATGCCGAATGCCGGAGTCATAATTTGACAACGTCTCGATCAACCGCCCTAATAATTGCAATCCAGCCGCGTGTCTATCGGTGAAATTTTGCGGCGTATTGGAGAGCACTTCAAGGACGCCGGTCACCTCTGCGCCGTTGAAAATGGGTACCGCCAGAATTGAACTTATACCTAGCTCAACGCAGATGGAGCTATCGACCCTAGGATCGGTCTGGGTGTGGTCGCATCGCACGACCTCGGCGGTCCGCACGCAGGTCGCGGTGAATCCCGTCTCCGTGTTCAAGGTCGTGCCGACAGGTGGCGCGAGGTGGCCAGAGCAGGCACGGCATGACATGATTTTTCCATCCGAAAGGATCAGCGCGGCGCCGCTCGCGCCGGTCGCATATTGTGCGCTGCGAGTTATCTCATCGAGAATTTTTAGATCTGGTAGTGAGGATTGAAAACTCGTGCAATCCTTCTCCGTAAAACTTCGATTGCTAGCCGCCATGATTCCACCGCCAAAACTGTTTGGAAGCGGAATTGTACACCCGTCCGGCTACTGCTGGGGTGATCTCAAAAGGGCAATTTCTCAATTTATTTTTAGTTAAAGCTTGCTTAGGAAATCCACGATCTCCGGTTGGCTCCACTCCACGGCGCCGATAAACTTGCGGCGCACAATGCCGTTGCGGTCGATGATGTAAGTCTCGGGCCACTTAAAACTGCCGTAGAGATTGCTGGTCTTTTGATCAGGATCGCGAACCGTAGGAAAGTCGATTTTATAGTCTTTGAGGAACTTGTGATAAGCATCGCCGTCGACGTCTACGCTTATTCCAACTACAGTTAGGCCCTTATCCTTAAAGCGTTGCTGTAGCTGCACTAGAGAAGGCATCTCTTCCACGCACGGGGCACACCAGGTAGCCCAAAAATTCAAGACCACAACCTTACCGTGAAGGTCGCTGAGGGTGACTTTGCGGTCAGCATCCTGGGCAGTAAATTCTGGTGCGGCAGTGCCAATACGAGGCGGACGGGAGCCGCGATAGCAGCCGCACAGCAGAATTGTGGTGACAGCAAACAGAACGCAGGCGCGTCGCACAAAGCTATAATACCTAATTCAGGTTATGACGGCGCGAGATTCCGTATCGGAGATGCCGGTGGTGTCGGTGATCGTACCGGCGCGGGACGAAGAAGCTTGCCTTGGATCGTGCCTGCAATCGCTGGTCGGGCAGACTGGGATTCGCTTTGAAATTATCGTTGTGGATGACGGATCGACGGACCGCACCCGCGAGATTGCTGAGTCGTTTCCCGGCGTGCGAGTGATCAGTCCGGGGCCCTTACGTCACGGCTGGAGTGGGAAAAATAATGCCTTGGTAGCGGGCGCCAAAGTAGCGCGAGGAGAGTGGTTTTTATTTACAGATGCCGATACCGTTCACCTTCCCGGCTCTTTGGCCGCTAGCGTGGCGGAAGCGCATCAGCAGAAAGCAGCTTTGCTTTCCTATTCTCCCGAACAGGAAGTTCACGGCTTCTGGGAGAAGACAGTGATGCCAGTGATTTTCGCGGAACTGGCCTCAAGTTATCGCCCGGCTGACGTGAGTAATCCTGTGTCTCCCGCGGCGGCCGCCAATGGACAGTACATCCTGATTTCACGAGAGGCATACGAAGCAGTTGGCGGCCACACAGCCGTCGGAACAAGCTTGCTCGAGGACGTTGCATTGGCGAAGGCGGTGAAGGCCTCTGGCCGCAGAATATTCTTTCGCTATGGTGGCGATGCCGTGAGAACGAGGATGTATCGCAGCTTTGCTCAATTGAAAGAAGGTTGGACGAAGAACCTATTGCTCCTGTTCCATTCGCCAGTGCGCTTGGCAATATTGCGGCTGACTGAGTTCGTGCTGATCGTCGCCAGTCTTGCTACTGCGGTTGCGACTGGTCTCCGGGGCAAGTGGCATCCTGCTGTAATTGCGCTGATCGTAGCGATGGTTTTATATGGGTCTTTTTTCAAGCGAATCAGGCGGGGGCATTTTTCCTGGGATGCAGACTTGCTGGCAGTATTTGGTTTGCCATTGTTTTGCTATTTGTTGCTGCGGTCAAGAGCGGCATACCAGAAGGGAACTGTGTCGTGGAAAGGGCGTCGCTACGAGCGAGGTCTGAGCTCCGCTTCGATCACGGGAACCAATAGGCGAAAGAGACGCAATCGTAAGCGGCCACCGGAGGTCGCTTCCCGGGAACATGCTGCTTCAAACTAAAGGTTTGAGAATGGTCTATCTAACCCGTAAAGCTGAGTTTTCCGCTTCGCATTATTACAACAACCCCAAACTGACAGCGGAGGAAAATCGGCGCATCTTCGGCAAGTGCAACAACCCGAACGGGCATGGACACAATTACACACTCGAAGTGACGGTAAAAGGAGAAGTGGATCCGCGCTCCGGTTTTGTACTTGATCTCAGGCAGTTGAAAGAAACGATGAGCCGGGAAGTGCTGGAGGCGCTCGACCATCGGTTCCTAAATAAAGAAGTTCCCGAGTTCTTCGCCAAAATTCCGACTACGGAGAATCTCGCAATCGCCATCTGGCAACGCCTCGCGCCGAAATTGCAGGCAGCGCAATTGCACCGGGTGCGAGTGTACGAGACGCCCGACCTGTTCGTCGATTACTACGGAGAAGCGTGAAGGCATATCTGACCCGCCGCTACATGTTTTCCGCCTCGCATCGCCTGCATAGCGAGCACCTGTCGGAGAGTGAAAATACTGCGATCTATGGCAAGTGCAACAACCCCTACGGCCACGGCCACAATTACTCGCTTGAAGTCACTGTGAGCGGTCCAGTCGATCAGAGTACGGGCATGGTTTGTAATCTGACAGATCTGGATGGCTTTGTGCAGAGCGAGATATTGGAGCGGTTCGACCTGCAGAACCTGAACACATTGCCTGAGTTCGCAGAAAACGTGCCGACAACGGAAAACTTATGTATCGCGATCTACGATATTTTGCAGCGTGGCTTCAGGCACGCTCATCTGCAAAAGGTACGGTTTGAAGAGACCATGATGAACTCGTTCGAATACTGGGGAGAGAATCGGGTGATTGAGTAATTGGAGAATTGTGTAATTCGGTAATTTGAAAGCGAAAGTTAACACAATTACAAAATTATTCAATCCTGAAATCAGGAGACCATGAGGCCATCGGTGGAAACTGCGACGTTGACCGGAGCCAGCTTTGAAGACCTGGTGCGCGAGATGATCGTGCGCCTTGGGGAAGATCCGACACGAGAAGGTTTGGTGCGTACGCCCAACCGAGTACATCGCGCCTACGAACACCTGACCAAAGGTTACAAAGAAGACGCCGAAGCGATGCTCAAGAAAGCGTTGTTCACCGTGACCTACGACGAGATGGTCATCGTCAAAGACGTGGAGATGTTCAGCCTGTGCGAACATCACATTCTGCCTTTTTTCGGCAAGGTGCATGTTGCGTATATTCCGAATGGCAAAGTAATTGGCCTGAGCAAGATTCCCCGGCTGATCGAAATTTTCTCGCGCCGATTACAAATCCAGGAACGGCTCACAACTCAGATCGCTGAGACTATTCAGAAAGCAATCGAACCGCAGGGCGTGGGTGTGGTAATCGAGGCACGCCATCTCTGCATGATGATGCGCGGCGTGGAGAAACAGCATTCGGCGGCGGTCACGTCGTCCATGCTAGGCTGCTTCCGCAACGAGCAGGAAACCAGAACAGAATTTCTATCGCTGATTCGCGACCGTGGGAATGGGATTTAGATTCTAACCCCTCAAAAGAATAGTTCCGGCGAAACGTGGAATCTTTGGCTGAGTTTGCGAATGTGCTCGGTTGTGAATCTGCGTTTGCCACTGAGTACTTCTGAGATGATGCTGGGCGTACCGAAAACATCGACCAGTTCTTTTTGCCTGAGGTCATTCGCGTCCATTAATTCCTGCAAGGCTTCTACGCCAGTCGCGGGCTTCAGGGAATAATGCTTTTCCTCGAAATCTTCAATCAATAAGGTAAGAAATTCGGCCAGGCGTTCCTCTGCAGATGTCAGCCTTCCAACTTTGTGGTCGAGTTCCTCGAGCAGTGCGGCGTAGTGCTCGTTCTCTTTCTCGCTATGGATAACGGCTGGCAAGGAGTTGTTTAGCAGAGCGGCGTATTCGAATCGGCCTCTTGAATGCATCGTTCCCACCCCTAGCTTTTGTCAATGGCTAGAACCACGTCTATTTCCAATAACTTACGAAAACACTGCAAGTGTATGTACATATAATGTACACTATCGCTTAGTGAAACAGGAGTTCGAGTTCGACTGGGACCAGCACAACGAAAAACATCTCGCGAATCATGGTATCAGTCGTTCCGACGCGGAGGATGTGTTGTCTGGGACTCACATCTTAGTGGAATACCAAATGGGAGGTCACGAGCAGCGTTGGATCGCGGTCGGTGCGACTCGCGCCGGTCGCATACTGAACATCGTGTTCGCCGTCAGGGACGAGGCGATGCGTCCCATCACGGGCTGGGCTGCGGACAAAGAGACTGCGGATCTATATCTCAAACAGTGGGGACTGGAATAAACATGGCAAAAGCAAAAATGAAAAAAGTGGTCATCCCTAAATTCTCTACTGAGGCTCAAGAAGCCGCGTGGTGGGATCGGCATCGTTCGGAAATCGAGGCCGAAATCCGGCAGCGGATCAAACATAAGCAAGCGCTGACGCTGGGCAACCTGCTCCAGGGCGCGCAGCCTTCTCAACCCATCACATTGCGGATTCCAAAAGAGGATTTGGAAACGGCTCGCCGATTGGCGGCCCGAAAAGGTATGGGTTACCAGACCTACATCAAGATGCTGCTCCGGGAGGGGCTGGCGAAGAGTGCGAGTGAGTAGACTCTCAAAAGTGGGAGCCGACCCAATAGAAGAGCTACCGTGTCAGCAAAAATGCGTTTCTTGCGAATTGAATACGTTCAAAGCTAGTAACTCCAGAAGTGCCGTCAAAGCAAGCTCATATCGTTCGTCAGTTTGGTTCTCTTGCCACTCCTTTAAAGGCCCCGCCAGATAGGCGTCCAACGGAGGCGACCCATCACCGGTGGTTGCTAAATGGAGCTTGTAGTTCTCATTCTCAAGCGTGACACCCTGAAGCTTGAGCAGGTCAACTAGACGAATCATACGCGTCACCGCCTCGATCCCCATTATTGATACTACCCAATTTCAGCCAGCCTTTAGAACGCGTCAATCCCAGTCACGCTCTGACCGATGATCAGCGTGTGGATATCGTGCGTTCCTTCATACGTCTTCACCGATTCCAGATTCATCATGTGACGCATGAGGGGGTACTCGTCGGCGACGCCATTGGCGCCCAGGATGTCGCGTCCCATTCGTGCACACTCCAGAGCCATCCAAACGTTGTTTCGCTTGGCCATGGAAATGTGCTGGGCTCCGGCTTTGTCTTGGTCCTTGAGCCGTCCTACCTGCAACACGAGCAACTGGCCTTTGGTGATTTCGTTGATCATCCAGGTCAATTTTTCCTGCACCAGTTGATGCGACGCGATGGGTTTGTCGTGAAATTGTTTGCGCAATTGCGCGTACTGCAGGGCGCAGTCGTAGCAGGCCATGGCTGCGCCAATGCCTCCCCATGCGATTCCGTAGCGAGCCTGATTGAGGCACATGAGCGGCGACTTCAAGCCGCCGCTTTCTGGCAGAAGATTCGACTCAGGGATATGCACATCCTGCATGGACAAGCCTGAAGTGACCGAAGCACGGAGCGACCACTTGCCATGGATGTCTTCGGCGTGAAAGCCGGGGCGGTCAGTCTCGACCAGAAATCCACGAACCTTGTTGTCTTCATCCTCGACCTTAGCCCAGATCACGGCCACGTCCGCGATGGAGCCAGAAGTGATCCACATTTTTTCGCCGTTGAGGACGTACTCTTTTCCGACTTTGCGGGCGCGGGTGCGCATGCCGCCGGGATTGGAGCCAAAGTCGGGCTCGGTGAGGCCGAAGCACCCCAGCTTATCGCCTTTTTGCAGAGGCGGAAGCCATGTTTGTTTTTGCTCTTCGCTGCCAAATGCATAGATCGGATACATGACCAACGCGGATTGCACGCTGACAAACGAACGTATGCCCGAATCACCGCGTTCCAACTCCTGCATCACCAGACCGTATTCGACATTCGACATTCCCGCGCAACCGTAGCCTTTCAGGCTGGCGCCGTAAAAGCCGAGATCGGCCATCGGCTTCACCAGTTCGCGCGGGAAACGTCCCGCGCGGTTGCATTCTTCAATGATGGGAATGAGATTGTCTTCGATAAATTGGCGGGAGGTATTGCGAACCAGCCGCTCGTCGTCGCTGAGCAGCGCGTCGAATCCGATGAAGTCTACTCCTCGGAATTTCAGTGCCATGAGAATTCTCTTTCTATTGCGAACGGTTAACAGGTGTAACCTACAAGGACAGGAAACCTTCCAACCTAACAAAGCGGAAAGGGTGCGTCAAACGGGCAACGCTCCGTGTTTTACAATCTTTTTGCAAATCTGACAATTGCGCAGTGCTGGCTGGCATCTAACTGCGGAAGAAGGCGCGGAATATGGGTTTTGGACTTAAAAACCGGGCATTGAGCATGACGCTCCTTGGCACCCTGGCAATACTTTTCGTATGCCGCTCCTCCCCGGCGCTCGACAGCGTCGGGAGTGCGGTGTCCCTCGATAGGGGATTCAGCCTGCTTTATAACCTGGAATTCACTCCGGCCCATGAGTTATTCGGATCCTGGCAGCGACAACACCCGGACGACCCGATGGGTCCCGCATGCGATGCCGCCGGGTATCTATTCTCGGAATTCAATCGCCTGGGTGTGCTGGCGGCTCAGTTCTATGCAGACGACAAGACATTCGCGGCCCGCAAACAATTGACGCCTGATCCTGCTGTGCGCGACCGCTTCTATGCGGCTCTGGACCAAGCGGACAAACTTGCCCATTCACGGTTGACGAAGTACCCGAAAGATCGAGACGCGTTGTTCGCTCTCACGATTTCATCTGGACTGAAGGCAGACTATGCGGCTTTGGTCGAAAAGCGGAATCTTGCCTCGCTGCGCTACACGAAAGATGCGACTTCTTGGGCTCAACAATTACTGGTGGTGGACCCCGATTGTTATGACGCGCACCTTGCCACCGGGGTGAGCCAATACATTATAGGCAGCATGGCAGCGCCGGTACGCTGGCTGGTGCGATTAGGTGGCATCAATGGCGACAAACAAAAGGGAATCGTTGATTTGCAATTGACCGCCTCGCGCGGCCACTATCTCGCACCCTTTGCCCGCATACTGCTGGCGATTGCTTACGTTCGAGAAAAGGATCAACCACGGGCCCGACAGATTTTAGTTTCACTGCGCGATGAGTTTCCTCAAAACCCTCTCTTCGGGGAGGAAATCGCGCGGCTCGATACTCGACCGGGGAACTGATCATAAGTCCAAGCATTGCTTAGGGATTAATCGGAAATTTACAATTCTGTAACCGGCCAGTAACAATTCACGTTCAAGCTAAAATGGAGTAAATCTCTGAGGAGGAATCACGCGTGATTCGTCGCATCGCGCTTTTGTGTCTTGCCCTTTGTCTGCCTGCTTTTGCGCAAACCACATTGAATGGAGCTGGCGCAACGTTTCCCTATCCCATGTATTCCAAGTGGTTCAGCGAAGTACCACAATGCTCATCCCGACATTGAAATCAACTACCAGTCGATCGGAAGCGGCGGCGGTATTCGTCAGGTCTTAGCCGGGACAGTCGATTTCGGCGCCAGCGATGGCCCAATGACCGACGAACAGCTGGCTGAAGCCAAGACCAAGATTCTCCACGTGCCCACCGTGTTGGGCGCGGTAGTTCCTGCGTACAACGTTTCCGGCAGTCAACGGGAGAGTTGAAGTTTACGCCAGAGGTTCTGGCCGGGCATCTTCCTGGGCAAGATCACAAACTGGAATGACAAGGCGATTGCCAGCGCAAATCCGGGATCAAATTTCCCAAAGACGAGTCGATCGTCGTGATCCATCGCTCGGACGGCAGTGGTACAACCTACATTTTCACTGATTATCTTTCAAAGGTGAGTTCGGAGTGGCAGAGCCAGGTGGGCAAGGGCACTTCGGTCAAATGGCCGGTCGGCCTGGGCGGCAAGGGCAACGAGGGGGTTGCCGGCATGATCCGCCAGATGCAAGGTTCAATCGGATACATCGAACTGATTTATGCCGTTCAGAACAAAATTCAATACGGGATGGTGAAAAACGCGGCTGGGGAATTCGTGAAGGCCAGCTTGGAGAGCGTTACGGCAGCGGCCGCATCAGTCAAGAATATGCCTGCCGATTTCCGCGTCTCGATAACCAACGCTCCGGGAAAAGATGCCTATCCTATTTCGAGCTTCACCTGGTTGTTGATTCCAGCCCAATCCAAAGACGCCGCCAAGGGCAAGATTATTGCTGACTTTCTGAATTGGATGGTGGATGACGGACAAAAAATGACGGCCGATCTGACCTACGCTCCGCTACCCGACAGCGTGGTCGCCAAGGTAAAGGCCGAGATCAAGCAAGTTCGATAATGCATCAACGAGTCTGTGCCAACTGGGACGCCCGCCAAGCGCAGGCGTCCTTTTTTGCAAAACCTCACCAGACCATGCCTTATACTGCTGCCTAGGATGAAATATTGTTTGCTCGTACTTTTAGCAGCGGTCGCGATCCCCGCTCTGCAGGCGGCTGAAAAACTTTACCTGTCCGGAAAGATTCTCGAGATTCAACAGAAAACGAAGACTCACGTTCTTTACTATCAGGTCGATACGCCAGTCACCAAGGCAGAGCCCTATTTCGAAGTTTCGGTGCAGGTTGGAGATACCATTTATGTTGCCGATTACAGCCCTCGTCACCCCGACGAAACTTTGCCCGACGAGTGGAATGTGCCCCAGGCTGACGTTAGGTTGCGGGTGGACAAGCACTACATATTTCTGCGGCGTCCGGCGGGCTCAGAGTTACAATTCGTGATTGCGAAACGAATGGCGGCGGTGGCTGCGCAGAAGGTTCCAGCGTCCCCCTCTCAAAAGTAAAACCGCAGGCGAGATTTAAGCATCCGATCTGTTTCGTCATAGGTTATGCGCGCGTCGCTCGATAATCCGGGTTACTACATCAACCGCGAAGCTTCCTGGCTGGCGTTCAATCGCCGCGTGCTGGAAGAGGCGCAGGATGAAAAAAATCCGATTCTGGAGCGGGTTAAGTTTCTTTCCATCAGCGCCAATAACCTGGATGAATTCTTCGAAGTTCGAGTCGCC
The DNA here is from genome assembly GCA_963716405.1 of uncultured Acidobacteriota bacterium. GTDB lineage: Bacteria > Acidobacteriota > Terriglobia > Terriglobales > Acidobacteriaceae > JABDBE01. The sequence continues at coordinate 689,780 of CAVQTI010000006.1, forward strand.
GGTCTCGTGCAACAAATCGAAGACGGATACACCGAGGCCGGGCCGGACGGGCTCACGCTTTTGCAAGAGCGCGACCTGGTCTCTCAGGAAACGCATGAATTCGTGGACGACCAATACCGCTGCTGGAATGAAAAGCTGCGTCCCATGCTCGCTGAAAATGGCATCCGCGTGCTCGGTTTGCACGAACTGGACGCCAAAGCCCGAGCGTTCGTCGACGAGTTCTGCGAGAGGGAACTCGATCTGCTGCTGACGCCGGTCACAGTGGATCCGGCGCATCCTTTTCCACGCGTGATCAACAAGGCTCTGTGCGTAGCTTTTCTGCTACGCCGTCGGCGGCGTTCCTCGATGACTTACATCGGAGTAGTGACGGTACCGCGGGCGTTGCCTCGCCTGATCCGTTTGCCCTCCGAGGGAACCGATGATTTCATCTTCCTGGCCGACCTCGTGGCCTACCATGCCGCCCAGATGTATCACGGCTACGATATCGTTTCTTCCGCCGCGTTCCGAGTCACCCGCAACAGCAATCTCTATTTAGCCGAAGAAGAGTCGCGTAATTTGCTGGAGTCGGTTCGTACGGAGCTGCACAACCGGCGTAAAGGCGATGCTGTCCGCCTTGAAATCGAGTCCGACGCTGATCCTGAAATAATCGAACGCTTGCGCACGAACTTCGAACTGGAACCGTGGCAGGTCTTTTCCGTCAATGGCCCGGCAAATCTTTTTCGTTTGTTCAATATTTATGAACAGACGGAGCATCCCGAACTCAAGTTCAAGCCTTTTCTGCCGCGTGAACTTCGGCTCACTGCTAAATCGCAGGACCTTTTCGAGGAGTTGCGCAGGCACGACGTGCTGCTGCACCATCCGTTCGACTCCTTTGACGCGGTGGTTTCTTTTATCGAGGCGGCTGCGGAAGATCCCCGCGTGCTTTCCATGAAGCAGACGCTGTATCGCACCAGCGAGCATTCATTGATTGTTCCGGCGCTGATGTCGGCAGCTTCAAAAAAAGAAGTTACGGCTGTGGTGGAACTGAAAGCCCGGTTCGATGAAGCTTCCAACATCCGGTGGGCACGGGATTTGGAGGACGCGGGAGTTCAGGTTTTTCATGGTCTGGTGGGGCTCAAAACCCATTGCAAGCTCTCGCTACTGGTTCGGCAGGACCCCGATGGCGTCATGCGACGCTATGCACATCTGGGCACTGGCAACTACAACACCGCCACGGCACGTATTTATACCGATGTCAGTTTGTTGACGGCCGACCCGGAAATTACCGGCGCCGTCCACGATGTATTCAGTTTCCTCACTGCTTATGCCGAACATCCAAGCTATGAGCCGCTGATGGTCGCTCCGCTCGACCTGGCGGAACACTTTCTTGCGCTGATTGCCCGCGAAGCGGAGCACGCCCGTCATGGCCGTCCGGCGCACATCATTGCCAAGATGAACGCTCTTCTCGATAAAAACATTATTATGGCTTTATATCGGGCTTCGCAGGCGGGCGTGAAAATTGATTTGATTGTCCGCGGCATGTGCGCTCTGCGGCCGGGAGTACGCGGCGTGAGCGAGCACATCCGGGTGCGAAGCGTCGTCGGCCGCTTCCTCGAGCACAGCCGCATTTTTTATTTTGCTAATGGCGGCGAAGAAGAAGTCTATCTGGGAAGCGCGGATTGGATGCCACGCAACCTCTATGAGCGTGTGGAAGTGATTTTCCCGGTCAAGGATGCATTATTGCGAGAGCGCGTACGGCATGAGATTCTGGAGTCCTACTTGGCAGATAATATCAAGGCGCGTATTTTGCAGAGAGATGGAAGCTACGTCCGCGCCTGGCGGGCGCAGGGTAAGCGCAAGCCGCCTGCAGGGGGCTTTAGTGCTCAGGATTTCCTCATCAGCCTGGCCGAAGGCAAACAAGTTTTGGAAGCGATTCCAGAGCCACCATATCCGAGAACGAGAAGAGCAGTGATTAAGAAGGAGCGGTAACGCGGCATGATTATCTACTTTCTCCGTCACGCTAACGCCGGTAAACCACTGGCTAATCCGAAGAAGGACGAGAAACGCGCTCTAGACAAGGAGGGTATCGAGCAATGTGGCATCGTAGGGAGAGCCCTGGCTGCATTGGATGTTCAGGTGGACGTGATTATTTCGAGTCCGCTGAAGCGAGCGGCGCAGACTGCATCTTTGGTGGGCAATGAGTTGGGCGACGAGGGCAAGTTGCAATTTGAGGATGCCCTGCGGCCGGGTGCTTCATTCGCGGACTTTCGCAAGTTGCTGGAAAAATATGCCAAGCAAGAAGCAATTATGGTTGTCGGCCATAACCCTAATCTCAGTGAATTTCTGGGACGCACCATCAGCGAAAACGGATGCGAAGCTGGAACCGAATTGAAAAAAGGTGCTGTGGCAAGAGTGGAAATGGACCGCAACTCTGCGATTTTAAATTGGAGTTTCACCCCCAAGATTCTGCGTTCGCTTTACTCCGCCGCTGCGGAAAGCTCGCGCCCGAAGACCTCGCGAAAATAATTCTTCTCTTTCTCGACCGCCCACAGTTCGAGGTCAACGCTACTTCGTTGCTTGGTAACCAGTGTCAATTTGATTTCGCCGGCGTGTACGCGAACTCGAACGGTTCGCACAGCAGCCGTACGGCTAAGGTTCAAGGCGCGGGCCAAACGCAGCAGCAGGGAGGCCTTAAGCACGCACTCCTGGTCGGCACTCGTCAGCGCCTTGATCGGAGCGTCCCCGGGGGTTGGTCGTGATTTTCCCAGATAGCGCGCTATGGCAGCGATAATCCGCCTCTGCTCTGGGGTGTAGCCCAGAATCTCCGAGTGCGAAATGATGTAATAAGTATGCCGATGCCGTCCGTTACGGTTTACGTAATCTCCCACCTCATACAGCATGGCAGCCGCAGAAAGCCATTCCTGATATTCCAGCGGCAAACTATGCACAGATTTTAGAGCGGTAAAAAGATGCATGGCCGAGGCACGCACATTCATAGCGTGTCGCATGTCCACCCGATAGTGCGCAACGGCGGCGCGGATCGAATCCCACCGTTCAGATTCGATCTGTTTTCCGGATCGTGTGGTGCGATCGTATTCCGCCGCCATCTGTGCCAACAGTCCATCGCGCAGTCCAAGTGGCGAATAGCGAAAGCCCTGCAACTGACAGCGCTCCAGCAGTGCGAGATAAACCGCTGCGCCAGGAACGATAATTTCGGCGCGCCGTGGACCTACGCCGGACAGTTTTTTGCGGCCTTCGAGAGGCAGCCGCGCGAGCAGTTTGGCAATGCGTTGCAACTGTGTCTTGGATACAGTGGCAGCGCGAGATCCTTTCGTTTTATAGAGCCCGTGACAGACCGCAGCCAGCGACTCGGCCGTCCCCGATGTCGCAATTACGACTTTCGGGCGGGCGCGTTTAATCCGGTCGGCAGTGCGCTCTATTTCCCGCGATATGAATCCACGCAACTGACGCATCTCCGACTTGCGCGGCGGATCGTGACGCAGAAAGTCATTGGTCAGACGAACCGCGCCCAGCGGAAGGCTCACGGTATTGCGGATGTGACCTTCACTCGAAATAGTCAGCTCACAACTACCACCGCCCAGATCCGCCATCAGCACCGGCGAGGAATTCACCCGTAGAGTTGAAACCAGGCCCAGGTGAATCAGCCGGGCTTCTTCCAATCCCGAAATAATGTTGACGTCCCACCCGGTGGTCGAGCGCACCCACTCGAGGAATGCGCGAGCATTGCGCGCGTCGCGCAGCGCACTGGTGGCGACGACGCGCACAGAATCCGCGCCCGCATTCTGCACTGCGCGATGAAACCTGCGCAGAACCTTAACCGTGACCGCTATTGCATCGGGAGAGAGAAAACTGCTGCGAAAAACGGACTCACCCAGGCGCGTGACTTCGCGGTCTTCATGAATCTCGATAAGGCGGTGTTTGGTGAGGCGCGCAATTTTCAGCCGAACGGAGTTCGATCCAATATCAACGGCGGCGAAGGTCGGCATGGCAGAAGGGAAACAGTGTACCGCCGAAAAGTCAGAAGCTGGAAGAAATGTGAAAGAGTTTACGCAGCCGCGCTAAGGAAGATTTTTAACACTTCACCGGAATTCAACGATTGGCCTACGACGAAAGTTGCGGCGCTTGTGAAGTAAACTCTCAAATTTAGGCCCGGGCCCAATGAGCAACTCCTTAAGGCTGGGACGAGAACCGTGAAGACGCCGCCACTCGTGAATAGGAACAAGAACCGCAGTCTCAATACCGCGACGGGTGACAACCTGAGGACCGTTCTTGATCGTAGCATCCAGCAATTCGCTGAATCGGGCCTTCGCGTCTTCGACCTGCCAGCATGACATAACTTCGTTTGCTTCTTTGAACACTCAGGCCGCTGCCACGCTTACGCTGGCAGATTCTGCGGATGGTTTGCGGGCTGGGGCTGCAGTCGCCTCAACCGCTTGCGATTTCTTACTAAAAAGCGAGGCGCGGGTTTCAGCGACTGCATCCACACTCTGCCGAAACTTAGCTTGTGTCACATTTCTGAGCATCGCTACGAGCGCCGAGTCGCGAACGCCACCGAATAATTTCTCCGCTCTCTGCGTCAGTTTCAGCCAGTCATGCCAATCGCCGATGACGTCCTGCATGTGCTTAAGTTGATCCACAATCCGTTTGGCCTCGGAGTCTTTATCAGCCAATTCAGCAATGTATCGAGCCCGCTTGCCGATAACGCGGTATTGGTGGAGAGTTTTCTCCGTGAGGGGCACATGGTCCGAGCTGAGCTTGGCCAGTTTGCTGAGAGTCAGATTCAGGGGGTCGCTATTCTTTGGGAGATCAATATCCCCAATGGCGCGTTTCAATCGTTTTCGTAATTTGGCCGCGGTCTGACTATCGAAGGCCTTAGCTAGTTTCTGTTCGCGCTTGGTGCGCTCCTGCACCAAAGCGTCCACAAACTGTGATTTGTGACCGTTCCCCCCGGGAATTTTTAAGCTGCGTAGCGATGCGATTTCCACATCCAGATCCCTTACACGGCCTGCCTTTTTGCGCAATCGAGATAACAGCTTCAGCAACTTCTTGTCGTTACGGTTTAACTCGGGGACTACTTCGCTGAGCACAGCCTCGACGCGACGGCTGTTAGTGCGAAACTTGTGCACGCTTTCGGGCGCAGGTTTCCTGGTCAGCTTGGTTACCTCGCGGCCCAATCTTTGAAAAGCCAAACGGCTACGTTTTAAGTCAATTGACATATATAGCTAAGAATCTACGGGAACGAAAAATTACACGGGAATCCAGCAAAATACAATCCAGAAGTTGAAAAGTTATTCTCGGGAACGCAACCGACAACCTCACCCCAAACCGCCATTTTAACACTGCTGTAACAACATTCTGCTAGCCTGCCAATAAATGCCCAACCGAGCCCTAGGAGCGCCACGATTGACTGGACCGCAACCTATTGCAAAACCACAGGTTGCGGCCAATAGGGAAGCGACGGCTGAGCCTTTACTTAATGCCGGCAACAGCCAGACGGCCGACAGTATTTTCCATTTAGCGATGCTGTCCTGTGGGCTATGCGTGCTCGCACTGGTCGGGCTGATTGTGTACGAATTGATGAGCGGATCAAGACTGTCCTGGCACGCCTTCGGTTTGAAGTTCTTTTTCCGCAGCGAGTGGGATCCCGTCAACGAACAATTCGGAGCTCTGCCGTTTGTCTATGGCACGCTTGTATCGTCTTTCCTCGCCCTCCTGATTGCAGTGCCTCTGGCGATTGGTGTCGCTGTGTTTATCACCGAAATGTGTCCGCGCTGGCTCAAAGGGCCGCTGGCCTTTACTACGGAACTTCTGGCAGCCATTCCCAGCGTGATCTATGGATTGTGGGCCATCTTCGTGTTGGTTCCTCTGCTGCGCCAGTATGGCGAGCCTTTTTTGGCGCGCTATTTTGGTTGGACATCAGGGATCGCACACCGCTTCGGCTTTCAAGGTCCCTTCGAAGGTCCGCCATATGGCATTGGGATGCTGGCGGCCGGGATCATTCTGGCCATTATGATCGTGCCTATCGTTTCGTCAATCACGCGGGAGGTGATGACAGCTGTTCCTCAGCAGCAGAGGGAAGCTGTGCTGGCGCTGGGAGCGACTCGTTGGGAAATGATTCGTACAGGAGTGTTGCGAAATGCGCGTGCAGGAATTCTCGGGGGTGTGATTCTGGGGCTTGGCCGGGCTTTGGGCGAGACCATGGCGGTAACCATGGTTATTGGAAACCGTCCGGAAATTGCGGCGTCACTGTTCGCTCCCGGTTACACCATGGCCAGCGTCATCGCCAATGAGTTCAGCGAGGCAACCGGCAATACCTACCTCAGCGCGCTCATCGAGATTGGGTTGGCTCTGTTCATCGTCACGATTATCGTAAATATTTTGGCGCAGTTTCTGGTTTGGACAGTGACACGCGGCACGGTGGCGAGAAGCCATGCCTGAAACCGCGTCTGCCAACTCCGAACTTGCAAGTACCTCAATCAGTTTGTGGCGGAGAAGCGTGGATTCGCTCGCCACAGCCGCAGCGGTTGCAGCAGTAATTCTGGTCTTGCTCCCGCTTGGCGCTGTCTTCGGATACCTCGTCTATAAAGGCGTTGGCTCAATCAACTGGGCCTTCCTCACGCAAACTCCGAAGCCGGTCGGTGAAGCTGGCGGCGGCATGGCCAACGCCATCGCCGGTTCTGTTTTTATTTTGTTGATCGCCAGCGTCATCGGTGTTCCTATCGGGATCGGCGCCGGCATTTATCTCGCCGAATACGGGCGCAATCAGTTTGGAAATGTAATTCGCTTCACTGCGGATGTCTTAAATGGCGTGCCTTCGATTGTGGTCGGCATCGTGGCTTACGCGATTGTGGTGCTCACGCAGGGACATTTTTCGGCATTGGCTGGGGGAGTCGCGCTGGCCATCATGATGATTCCCACTATCACCCGCACCACCGAAGAGATGCTTTTGTTGGTGCCGAATGCGGTGCGGGAAGCGGCTTATGGCCTGGGCGTTTCTCGCTGGCGCACTACATTGTCCATCACTTTGCGTACGGCCACATCGGGTGTGATTACCGGTGTTATGCTAGCGTTTGCGCGCGTGGCCGGAGAGACGGCTCCGCTGCTGTTCACCGCATTCGGCAATCAGTACTGGAATTGGAAGATCAATCAGCCGACAGCAGCACTCTCGTTGCAGATTTTTACCTATGCGATTTCTCCGTTTGATGAATGGCATCGTCAAGCTTGGGCGGGAGCGTTAATCTTAATCGTGTTGATTGTAATAGCGGTGAGTGCCGTGCGCATTGTTGCTGGCCGTGGAATGCTCAAGGGAGCGAACTGAAGCATGGGTGTCGGGATTAAAGTCGAAAAGCTTAACGCCTGGTTTGGCAAGACGCAGGCACTCTACGACATCACCATGGACGCGCCGGCTAACCACGCGACGGCGATCATCGGGCCTTCAGGCTGTGGCAAATCTACGTTCGTACGCTGTCTTAATCGAATGCACGAGACCGTGCCTGATGCACGCGCCGCAGGCTCAGTCAGGATCGGAGAGCTTGACGTCTACAACGGCACGTCCGCCGTGCAAATTCGCAGACGCATCGGCATGGTATTTCAGAAGCCGAATCCCTTTCCGACTATGTCGATCTACGACAACGTGGCTGCGGGTTTAAAACTCAACGGCTTCCACGATCACGCACGGCTCGATGAAATTGTCGAGCGCTCGTTGAAACTTTCCGCGCTTTGGGACGAAGTGAAAGACACGCTGCGCAAAAAGTCGGGCGCCAGCTTGTCGGGCGGGCAGCAGCAGCGGCTTTGCATTGCCCGCGCTCTGGCTGTCGAGCCGCAGGTGTTGCTGATGGACGAGCCTTGCTCGGCGCTCGATCCTATTTCTACGGGCAAGATCGAAGAATTGATCTTCCAGCTCAAGGAAAAGTTTACAATTGTGATTGTCACGCACAATATGCAGCAGGCGTCTCGTGTGGCTGAGTTCACCGGCTTTTTTCTGTTGGGCAAGTTGATCGAACTCGATAAGACCGAGAAGATTTTCACGACTCCGTCCGACAAGCGTACGGAGGATTACATTACAGGCAGGTTTGGATAATGCGCACCCGTTTTCAGCAAGGACTCGACGATCTTCGCACCCGTTTGCTCCGCATGGGCGGGCTGGCTGAGCAGGCCGTGGATCGCGCCTGCCAGGCATATATTGACCGCGATCTGGCTCGCTGCCATATGGTGCTCGAAGGCGAGTTCCAGATCAACGTAGCCGAGCGTGAAATCGACGAGGTGGCTTTCGATCTGTTGGCTCTACAGCAGCCCATCGCGGTGGATTTGCGGTTCATTCTCGCAGTTACCAAGATCAATTCAGATCTGGAACGGGTCGGCGATCAGGCGGTCAACATTGCTGAACGCGCGATGGATCTGGTCGAACTCCCTAAAGCAGATCTGCCGGTCGACATCCCGCGGATGGCCGCAGCGGTATCGGCCATGGTGCGGCGCTCGCTGGAGTCGTTCATCGAAGGCAAAGCCGAACTGGCGCAGGCCGTGCTCGAAATGGACAACGTCGTCGACCGCATGAAAGACGAAGCTTTCATTACTCTTGTTAAAACTATGAATGAGCGCCCCGAGGTGACGCGGCAGGCGCTGGATGCGCTGCTGGTCGCCCGTAATTTGGAGCGCGTTGCCGATCATGCCACCAACATTGCAGAAGACGTAATCTTCTGGGTACGGGGTGCGGATGTTCGTCACAATGTTGCCGCCGAGCCCCCGGTGCATCAGGCCAGCACAGACACACATTAGAGTTACGAAATTTGAGAGTCCAAAACCGGTCAGCCAGTCTGGCCGGTTTTCTTTTGGCAGTGATAACCTAAATATTTCCGAGGAGAAGAGCTTTGCCCAAAACCCTGCACCTGCTCGCCTTCATGTTTGCTATCGAGGCAATAAGTCCTCTCCAAGCGCAAAACGCCACACCGGCACGGCAAATTCCGCTGCCCACAAGCAAGACCTTGAGCGCTCCATCGCCGGGTGTTTTCGGATCACTGAACGGCTTCGCCGCAGCGATTGCTATTAGCCCCGACCATCGTTACGCGGCGATTCTGAATGACGGCTATGGCACCCAGCAAAATCAGGCGCACCAATCGATTGCAATCCTTGATCTGCGCAAAAACCAACTTGCCGATTTTCCGGAAGATCGACTGCCCGGAGAGGCGCACCAGAGTTATTTTTTCGGGCTTGCGTTCGGTTCCGATGGCAAACATCTTTATGCTTCGATCGGTTCCATTACCGATCCCACCGGTGAAAAGCCGAATGACACGGGAAATGGGATTGCCGTTTATCGCTTTCACAAAGGCAAGTTGTCCTGGGATGGTTTTATAAAGATTCCTCTGCAGGCCGCTGCGGCAGGGAAGAAAATCGCCGAGGGAGCACGCAAGGTCAACAATGGAACCGCGATTCCGTATCCTGCCGGCCTGGCGGTGATCTCCGGCCGCGGCGCGCCCGACAAGTTGCTCATTGCCAACAACCTTTCCGACAACGTGATTCTCATCGACTCTAAGAGCGGGCGAGTGCTCGAGCAGTTCGACGTCAGCACTCATGAAATGATTCCGTCTTCATTTCCGTACAGCGTGGTCGCTTCGCGCGATGGCCGCCGTGCCTGGTGCAGTTTGTGGAATGCTTCCCGGGTAGCAGAACTCAATTTGGAAAAAGGAACTGTTGCCCGATGGATTTCGCTGAATGAGCCGAAGGATCCGATCGCGCCGGGGTCACATCCGACGGCTTTGGTACTGAGCCGGGATGAGAACTTTTTATACGTCGCGCTTTCGAACGTGGACAGGGTAGCGGTAGTGTCCACTGGTACCGGCACACCTCAACTGTTGCTGGATACGACTATTCCTGGGCAAAAATATCCGGGAACGTATCCCATTGCGCTGGGCCTATCCAGATCTGGGGACCGCCTTTTCGTCGCCAACGCTTCCATAAATGCAATTGCGACTTTTCTCACTCACGCTGCGTTCCAGAACCGGGCGGCGGGACCGTCCGAGATTCCAATTCAACCCGCCTCCGGCTTCATCCCCACAGACTGGTATCCTAGTGCATTGGCGACGGTTGGCGACGATCTGCTCATCGCTACTTCTAAAGGGCAGGGAACCGGTCCTAACAGCGGTCCAAATAATCTGAAACATGAGATGAGGCCTCGCGCACATCCTTACATTCCAACTTTGCTCTACGGTTCGATTGCGCGCCTCAATATCGCGGACATCGAAAAGCAACTGCCGGACCTCACACGGATTGTCGAGGAAAGCAATCTTCTACACTCACGCCCAGACAAAATTCAGTTCGTCCAGAGTTCAAACGCGATTCATCACGTTATCTACATCATCAAAGAGAATCGCACCTACGATCAGGTATTCGGCGATTTGAAAGCAGGCAACGGCGATCCATCGCTTACGATGTACGGCGCCGATATAACTCCTAACCAGCACAAACTGGCGCTTCAATTCGGCTTGCTCGACAATTTCTACGATAGCGGCGAAGTCTCTGGCAATGGACATAATTGGTCGATGGCAGCGATTACCAGCGACTACAATGAGCAGACTTGGCAGATTAGTTACCGCAGCAACGAGCGCAGTTACGATTTTCAAGGCAGTGTGGCCGATGAAATCCCGCTGGATGAAAATGAACCTGACGTGAACGAGCCAGGCACCCGCTACATTTGGGATAACGTGGCCAGCCACGGGCTCGCCTACCGCGATTATGGTGAGTTTATTTATGCGGAGTGGTGCAAGCCGACAGAAACTAAGATGACGGTGCACGAAGGCGCGCCAGCGCCCAGTTCCGGTTGCGCAAAAGATTCGGTCAACAAAGGAGAGCCACTGCCGCCGAATGTTGGCCAGCCTCACGGCTCTTCGAGTCCGTGGCCGTGGCCGGTTCCAATGGTGAAAGCGACAAAAGCCACCAAGGCGATGCTGCGCGATCACTTCGATCCGCTCTTTCCCGACTTCAACACTGAGTATCCCGATCAACTGCGAGCCGATGAATTTCTCAATGAGTTCGATGGATTTGTGCGCGCACGCAAGGAAGGAAAAGGAGCAGCCGAGCTACCGGCCTTCACTCTGCTGTATTTGCCGGACGATCACACGCATGGCATGACTCCGGGAAAGCCCCGCCCAGCAGCAAGTGTAGCCGATAATGATCTCGCGGTCGGTCGGGTGGTGGAAGCGGTGTCGCATAGCCCCTACTGGGACGACACAGCGATTTTCATTCTTGAGGATGATGCGCAGAACGGCGCCGATCACGTCGATGCTCACCGATCCATAGCTTTGGTGATAAGCAAATATTCGCCCGGATCAGTTGATCATCCTTTCGTGGATCACCATTTCTACACCACGGTGAGCATGATTCACACGCTAGAAACTCTGCTTGGCTTGCCGCCGATGAATCAGAACGATGCATATGCGCCGGTGATGGCTCCCCTATTTTTGGGCGGCGGCAACCAGCCTGCATTCACAGCCGACTGGCGCAATCGCGAGAATAGTCTGATTTATCAGACCAATCCGGCTCAAGGTCAGGGCGCAGCCGCGTCCACAGAAATGGATTTTTCCCGCCCGGATGCGGCGAATCCGGAGGTGCTCAATGCAATCCTCTGGCGCGATCGCAAAGGCGATCAGCCCATACCAGTACCGAAACACACAATGTTTAGCGGTAAACAGAGTCCAGACGGGGATTGATCTAGCGGCGGCCAAGTAGGCCCGGACGCCTCGTCCGGGCAGCGAGCGCAAGCGAGCCAATCACGGTGACAAGCTGCTGCGCTGAGCGGACGAGGGCGTCCGCCCCTACGTGGACTTTACCGGCTCGCGCGGACTCCGCCATCTACATCGGAGAACGAGAACGCTGTCGAAACATTGGGATAGTCTCTCCCCGCCACCTCGACATACGGATACACGAAATAGTTCAGCGGCTTTCCATCCTGCTTCGGGCTTAACTCTAAGTCGCGTCCCATGGTGAATTCCATACGATTGGCATCGTGAGCTCCGAAAAAATAGTCTTTCTTTTCCGGATGCTTCCATGCCTCGGAAATATCTACCGGAATCCATCCATGCTGCGGTTCGAAGAAATCGGCCCAGCAGTGATAGCCCGCGATCTCGGCCGAATGTTTATCAGCCGGTAGAGGAAATCCGATTTCAAATCGCGCCGGAATTCCCTGCGAACGCGCCATCGCGATGAACAGGGAATGAAAATCGGTGCAATTACCCTTCTTAGCGTCGCAGGCATAAAGCACGTCGCCGCGTCCCCAACCGGTGCCAGTCTTGTCATAACGCATGGTCGTGAACACGTAATCATAGATAGCGCGCGTCTTGTCGAGCGGGACGCTCTTGCCTTCTGTAACCTTAACCGCCAACTCCGCAGGCAAACCCGTCGTCGGCACAAGCGCATCGGGCGCGAGATATTCTTTTCGCTCATGGTCGTTAAGTTTTACAGCCTGGAGATGCGGCGAATAAATGCCCAGCGTGAGCCGCTCGTGGCGGATGACATCGTAGACAACTTCGAAATGCAACTCCGATTGCTTCGCTTTGGAACTCTCGGCGTAATACATTTCGTTTCCATACTTCGACTCGTGAGTCTTCTTTAGAGAGAGGTCGCCGGTTGCCGAGACGACTTTCACCGTCTGAAACGCATCGGAATGCGCTTGCGGAATCCAGATTCGTATTTTTTCTCCGGCGGGAACGTCCTTTACCGTAAAGCCATAGTGAAAAGTGAAATGGCGCGTCTCCTGCGCCGAGGCGATTCCGGTGCACAGCAGCAAGCACAAAGGAGCGATTAACCAAACTTTCCTAAGCATAGGATTTCCTTTCACGTTTTGGAATTAACAAGTCACAAACGACGCACGGGCGTTTCGGAGGGTACCGTCAAGTAAAGCCGGGCCGTTGCACTGGCATAGGGAATCCTATTTCGGCAAGCAGGACAACATTCTAAACGACCAAAGCCATTTGATTGTCAAAGCAAAATTAACAAAAGCTCAACAGGCTTACGTTAGAATCGTCGCGTGCCTGCAGCCATCCAATGCCGCGAGCTGCGCAAGACTTATGATGGCAAAGTCGAAGCCGTGCGCGGTCTCAATCTTGAGATCCAAGCCGGGGAATGCTTCGGTCTTCTAGGACCCAACGGGGCAGGGAAGACGACTACGATCGAAATCCTTGAAGGCCTGCTCGATCCAACTTCTGGCGAGGTCACGATTCTCGGGCACGCCTGGCAGAAGAATTCACGCGAAATGCGCGAATGGCTGGGAATTTCACTGCAGGAAACCCGGCTTTCAGAGAAGTTGACCGTCCGCGAAACCATCGAACTGTTTGCTAGCTTTTACCGTGAGCCTCGTTCCGCCGGAGAAGTCTTGAACGATCTGCAACTCGATGAGAAGGCTGACGCATTCGTGGGCAAACTTTCCGGCGGCCAGCGTCAGCGTTTGGCAGTGGCAACCGCGCTGGTAGGAAATCCCAGAATTCTTTTTCTCGATGAGCCTACCACCGGGCTCGATCCGCAGAGCCGCCGCCAGCTCTGGGATATCATTCGCAACTTTCAGCGTGGCGGAGGCACAGTTCTGCTGACCACGCATTACATGGACGAGGCTGAACGGCTGTGCGACCGGCTGGTGATCGTGGATCATGGCCAGGTCATTGCGGAAGGCACGCCTCCAGATCTGATCGAGCGACTGGGCGGACATCACGTGGTGGAGTTCGAGGCCAGTGGCAATTCCGGCGGAGCAGCAAATCTCGACGCTTGGCGAGGACTGCCAGGTGTAGAGTCGGTTCGTCACGACAATGGCCTGGTCAGCCTGACAGTGCGCGAGCCTCACCTGACCATCCCTGCTTTGCTCGATGCGGTGCAGAAAAAGGGATCGCAACTTCTGCACCTCACCACACGGCAAGCGAGCCTGGAAGACGTATTTGTTAACCTTACAGGCCGGCACTTGCGAGAAGAGTGATGACGAAGTTTGCAATTGCGAGCCGGGTGACATGCAGCAGGAGTAGGGCAGCATGACCATCGCTCAACAAACTCCCGTGACGCCGACTAGAGCCTCGTCTATGCCTCTGCGCAATGGCCGCTGGGCGGGTTACCGCCATTTGCTGATGGCGCGCATGAAAGAAATGTTGCGTGAGCCCGAGATACTTTTCTGGGTATTTGGATTTCCTCTACTGCTGGCCCTGGGGCTCGGAATTGCTTTTCGCAACAAGCCGGCGGACGTTACCTCGATTGCCATTGTCGCAGGACCAGAAGCGCAGGAAACGTTAGCGCTTCTGCAACGCTCACCGCAGAAATCCTTGATTCGGGCTGAGGTTCTCGACGCGGCGCAAGCGCAGCGTGGATTCCGCGTCGGCAAATACGATCTCGTGGTCGAGAGCGATGGCAAGGGAGGGTTGCAGTTTGTCTACGATCCGGCGCGTCCTGAGAGTGTGCTTTCACGGGCCGAGGTCGATGACGCTTTGCAAGCTGCGTCCGGGCGCAAGAACCCGCTGGCCACTTCTGCTGTTATTTCAAACGAGCCCGGATCGCGCTACATCGACTTTCTAATTCCGGGACTTATCGGGATGAACGTGATGAACGCTGCCATGTGGGGAGTTGGATTCGCGCTGGTCGACATGCGCCAGCGCAAGCTCCTCAAACGCTTCGTGGCCACGCCCATGCGGCGCGGCGACTTCCTGCTGGCTTTGGCCAGCAGCCGATTGTTGTTCATGGTTATTGAGACTGGAGTTCTGCTCGGCTTCGGTGTGCTGGTTTTCCACATGCGAGTGCTCGGCTCGGTTCTTGCGATCCTGTTTATCGGAGCGCTGGGTGCCCTGGGATTCTCCGGGCTTGGCTTGCTCACGGCCAGTCGCGCAAGGAAAATTGAAAGCATCAGCGGACTCATCAACTTGATCATGATGCCGATGTGGATCTTCTCCGGCGTCTTCTTTTCGTATGAGCGCTTTCCCGCGGCCATCCATCCGTTCATCCATGCCCTGCCCCTTACCGCGCTTAACGATGCATTACGCGCTACGATTCTTGAAGGTGCTCCACTCGCGAGTCAGGCCGGCCGCTTGCTGATCCTCCTGCTTTGGGGAGGAATTTCTTTCATGCTTGCTTTGCGCTGGTTTCGCTGGACTTAGATCGGTGCTGTCTTGAGGTGCTAACTTTCATTCCAGTTGTGCATCCAATCAAACAGTGGGGAAGTAATCATTATGAAGATTGTGCTGAGTGCGTTACTCATTATCACTGCGGCGCTGATGCAAGCGTCTGACTTGCCATCGGGAACAAATGGACGCACTCCGGTGCTCGTGGAATTGTTCACGTCGGAAGGCTGCTCAAGTTGCCCTCCAGCAGATGAGCTCCTGCAGAAATTAGATCAGCAACCCATAGCTGGAGAACAGATGATCGTTCTCAGTGAGCACGTCGACTACTGGAACCACGAGGGCTGGAAGGACCCGTATTCTGCGCGCTTCTACAGCGAACGCCAGGGTGCTTATGCCAGGCGTCTTGGTCTGAACGATGTTTACACTCCTCAAATGATCGTAGATGGGAGCAGCCAGTTCGTTGGCAGCGACACAGCCCTGGCTCAGAAAGCTTTAGCTAAAGCTCTAACGGTTCCGAAGGTTGCGCTGCGCTTGTCGTCGGTGTCATTGAGCTCGCCAAATGTTTTGCAAGCCCATCTGGAAACCGACGAGCTGCCGCCGTCATTCGGAATGCGCGACGCGGATATTTACGTTGTTGTCGCGCTTAACCGTGCCGAATCGCAAGTGGCACGAGGTGAGAATGCTGGACGCAAGTTGTCACATACGGCAGTAGTAAAAAGCATTGTGAAGGTTGGCACCTTGCGAAAAGGAAAAACCTTTGCCCAGGATTTGCAGATCAAAATCGATCCCGGCATAGACGCGGCCAACTTGCGACTAGTTGCATTGCTGCAGGAGCCGGGGCAAGGTCGGGTTGTAGGAGCCGCCGAGCAAATGGTTCCCGCAGTCGCCCACGGGCAGCACTGATTTCATCTTGCCTACAATGGTTCCGCGCTAAAGCTTCGCATTCTTGTGGATCTCGACCGTACTCCAGGTCTTATCTCCGGCGTGACAAATATTCTCCAGTAAACAATCCACGCATTTAGGCCGGCGCGCGATGCACAATTTACGGCCGTGCCAAATGATCTGGTGAGCGAACGAAATCCACTTTTCGCGCGGGATCACTTTCATTAAATCCTGTTCAATCTTTACGGGATCGGAGTTCTTCGTCAGTTCAAGTCTGCGTGCGATGCGGGTCACGTGAGTGTCTACCACCACACCTTCGGCTTTACGGAACCACGTGCCGAGCACGACGTTGGCTGTTTTGCGGGCGACCCCAGGCAGAGTGAGAAGTTTGGCAACGTCGTCTGGAACCTGTCCTCCGAATTCGCTGACCAGTAGCTTTGCAGCACCGACAACTGCCTTTGACTTGTTGCGAAAAAACCCGGTCGAGCGTATATCGGGCTCCAACTGCTCCGGCGTGAGCGCGGCAAAATCCGCGACGGTAGGGTATTTACGAAATAACTCTGGAGTCACCCGGTTGACGTTCACATCAGTCGATTGCGCCGACAGGATAGTCGCCACTAACAATTCCCAAGCGTCTTTGTGGGTTAGTGCGCAAGTCACGTCGGGATAGAGTTGGTCAAGCCGCTTCAGAATTTCAGCCACACGTTCCGGCGCAAGCGGATCGTATTTCTTCGCGCTTTTCGCTTTCGGCGGCTTTTTCGAGATTAGCCTGCTGCCGGATTGCCCCGGACGAAGCGGCGCTCTTTTCTGTACCGGGCGTTGCGCGCCCTCATGACGCCCCGTCTTTGCAGCTTGGCGAGGAACTATACCCGCGTACCATGTACGTTTCCTTCGAGGTTGAAACTAGATGTTAGCAGAACCAAATCCGCAGTGGAGGACGAGCGTCGGCGCTGGTCATGTGTCCGTCTACGCGATTTTTCTTAATACCAGCGCCGAGTTCTTCGATCCGAATCCTACACAGTTGCAGATCGCGTGCTCGATATCGGCTTTACGGCCGATGTCGGGCACGTAATCCAGATCACACTCGGGATCGGCGATATCGAGGTTAATGGTCGGCGGAATCTTTCCATGCTCCATGGCGATCAGAGTTGCTGCCAGGCTGGCTGAGCCGCAGGCGCCCTGCGCGTGTCCGATCTGCGATTTGAGTCCGGACATTGGAATCCGGTTCGCGTGCGCGCCGAGAGCGAGCTTCAGGGCGCGCGTCTCCACGCGATCGTTCATTTCGGTTGAGGTGCCGTGCAGATTCACGTATTGCACGCCATTCGCAGCGATGCCTGCCTCTTCGAGAGCCAAAGTAATCGCGCGGGCTGGCTCTTCCGGCGAATCGCTCATTCGCACACGATGGAAGGCCTCGCAAGTGGAAGCGTATCCGGCGATCTCAGCGTAGATGCGTGCGCCCCGGGCACGAGCGTGCACGTAGTCTTCGAGGATGAACATCCACGAGCCTTCAGCAATAACAAACCCATCGCGGTCCGCGGAAAATGGACGCGAGGCGCATTCCGGCGCGTGGTTCCACGATTGCGTGAGCGCGCGCAGCAGCGTGTAGCCTTTGATAATGCCCGCTGTAATCGGCGAATCGACGCCGCCGACTAGAAACATTGGCTGCACGCCCGCTTGAATGTGTTGGTAGGCATAACCGAGGGCATCGGTGGATGAAGTACATCCTGCCGTGACCACATGGCTGTAGCCGCGAAAGCCAAAGCGCATGCTGATTTCGCTGGGAATCGTGCCCATGGTTCCGCTCGGAATGCAGAACAGGCTGACGTGCTTGACTTGTCCGGAATGCCACAGTCGGTATTGTTCTTCAGAGAATTCCTGGGCGCCGCCGCCGGTGCCGAGGATGACGCCGATTTCGCGTTTCTCGTCCATCGACATGGTGGTTGGATCAAGTGCGGCGTCCTGGATGGCCTCGTTCGAGGCCGCAACCGCCAAGGGCACGACGCGGGACACGTGCTTACGCTCGCGAGCGTCTACCCATGCGAGTTCATCGAATTCCGGGATTTCGCCCGCAATATGCACCGGCAGATCCGAAGGATCGAAACGCGAAATGCGCTTCACTCCAGATTTGCCAGCAAGAATGGCGCGGCAAAATGCTTCCTTGCCGATGCCGTTGGGGCTGACCACGCCCATTCCAGTAATGACCACGCGCGGAAGCATTCTCAGTTTGTAATTCCTATTTCGAAGTCCTTACAGTAGAAACCCGGCGGTTACGAGTAAGTTCCGAGAGTTTAAGCGAGAGCTTTAGTTCAATGCGGCATGGCACCCCGTCGTGCCGCGAAAATGGGATAATCATCACAGATGTCCCTTGGCCTCTATGTGTCGGTGCCCTTCTGTCGCACCAAGTGCAGTTACTGCAACTTTGCGTCCGACGTCTTCTCGCGTTCGGTGTTCCAGCGCTACGTTGACCGCCTGTGTGCTGACATCGAAGGTGCCACCGAAACTGTAGCACAGATGGGCGGACGCAACGAACGCACGGTTGACTCCGTTTACCTCGGTGGCGGAACTCCTACGGTACTCAATATGGCGCAGTTGCAACGGCTATTTGTCACCATTAAGCAAAATTTTGAGGTTGAGCCGGAGGCGGAGATTACCGTCGAATGCGCTCCAGGAATACTGAGTGCACCCGTGATCGAAACCCTTCTGCAATGCGGTGTGAACCGCGTAAGCCTGGGAGTGCAATCGTTTGTCGATCAAGAAGCGTCTTCGGTTGGGCGGTTGCACGACCGAAAGACTGTACTCGATGACATAGCCCGCCTGCACGCGGCCGGGATTACGAACATCAATATCGATCTGATTGCGGGTCTGCCCTACCAGACTGTCGATAGCTGGGTGTTCTCCCTGGAGCAAATCATTGCCAGCGAAGCGCCGCACGCCAGCGTTTATATGCTCGAAGTCGATGAGGATTCGCGTCTGGGACGCGAACTGATCGCTGGCGGCGCGAGATACCACGCTCACTTTGTGCCGGATGAGGATCTCACAGCCGATTTGTACCTGATGGCTTGCGAGCGGTTGGAAGCGGCGGGAGTGCGGCAGTATGAGATCTCGAACTTTGCGCGTCCCGAATACGAGTCGAGGCACAATTTGAAGTATTGGACACGTCAGCCGTATCTGGGATTTGGCGTTGATGCGCATTCGATGGTACCGGGATTGGACGGCCAGGGGGTGCGATTTTCTACTCCTGATTCACTGGACGCCTACATTTCTGGGGGTTCGCTGACTCCGATCCGGATTTCGGCTCTGGCGGCGATAGAGGAGACATTCTTTTTAGGTCTGCGGCTGAACTCTGGAGTTGATTTGCGGCAGATGAGGGTGAGGTTTGGTGAAGGTGCCATTGGACAGTCTTCCGAGAACATTGCTGACTTTGTCGAGGCGGGATTGATGGAGAGAGAGGGAGACGTGATTCGCCTCACGCCACGTGGCCGGCTTCTCTCCAACGAGGTGTTTGAACGGTTTATTTCGTCACGAACCAGCATAGTTCCTGCTTGATGGAAAAAACCGATCGTAACTTTCACTGGCGCGATCCCTATGTTCTAATCAAATGTTTTGCACATGCCGCGTGAGGAGCGAATCTTCAATGCGGCTGCGTGTAGTCGACCGGAGGGGTCTTGGATTTTCAACTGAATGAAGAACAACTGCAACTGAAAAAAAGCGTTCGCGAGTTTGCCGAGCGCGAGATCGCCCCCAACGTCATGAAGTGGGACGAAGCGGGCGAATTCCCGCTGGCCACTATCAAAGAACTCGGCAAGCTGGGCCTGCTGGGCACAGTTTTTCCCACGGAATACGGCGGCGCGGGCATGGGCTACATCGAATACGTAACCGCTATCGAAGAACTTTCGCGCGTTGACGGTTCGGTAGGCATTATCGTAGCGGCGCATACTTCACTATGCTCGAATCACATTTTTCTCGCGGGCACCGAGGAACAGAAAAAGAAATACGTTAGCAAGCTGGCGACTGGCGAGCATATCGGCGCGTGGGGACTCACCGAACCGTCTTCCGGTTCGGATGCAGGCAGCGCGCGAATGACCGCCGTGCGCAAGGGAAACAGCTGGGTGCTGAACGGTACAAAGACTTTTTGCACTAATGGGCATTACGCCGACGTGCTGGTCGTGATTGCGGTCACGGATAGAGCGGCACATACGCATGGGTTGTCGGCGTTTATTGTGGAAAAGGACGCGAAGGGATTTCGTCCGGGGAAGAAAGAAAACAAGCTGGGATTGCGGGCGAGCGATACGGCTGAGCTGATTTTCGAGGACTGCGTTATTCCCGCCGAAAATCTTCTGGGCAAAGAAGGCGCCGGCTTTATCGACGCCATGCGGGTGCTGGACGGCGGACGCATTTCGATCGCCGCACTCTCGCTGGGCATGGCGGAGGGCGCCTACGAGGCGGCGCTGAAATATTCCAAACAGCGCAAACAATTTGGCAAAGCGATCAGCGAATTCCAGGCGATCCAATGGAAGCTGGCAGATATGGCGACGGAGATCGAAGCGGCGAAGCTCCTGACATTTCGTGCAGCTTCCATGAAAGATGCAGGTTCGAAGAGCACGCTCGAGTCTTCCATGGCAAAGCTGTATGCCAGCGAGGTGGCCGTCCGTTGCGCGAACGAAGGTGTACAGATTCATGGTGGATACGGATTCATCAAGGATTATCCGGCGGAAAAGTTCTATCGTGATGTGAAGCTGTGCACCATTGGCGAGGGGACGAGCGAGGTGCAGCGATTGGTGATCGCTCGTCAGTTGCTGAAGGATTGAGAGTCCCATGAAGCAAAGGAAAAAGAGTTAGGCGAGATTGCAGCCGCAGTGACACGTTATTACGACTCGCCACAAAAAAGCCTTCCTCTCTGCTTTACACTGATAACTTGAGCCACGATTTCCAACCACTAATTCAGCAATTACGTTCCGGCGATCCGCGGACTTTGGCGCGGGCTATCAGCATGGTCGAGAACCGCTCGCCAGGCTGGGCCGAGTTGCTGAAAGCGTTGTTCCCACAAACAGGCCATGCGCGCATTCTTGGTCTTACCGGTGCGCCTGGTGCGGGCAAGAGCACATTGGTCGATCAACTGGCCAAGCATTATCGCAAAGAAAATCGAACGGTGGGAATCATTGCAGTCGACCCTACCAGCCCGTATACCGGCGGGGCGATTCTGGGCGACCGTATCCGCATGCAGGATCATTTTTCTGACTCGGGGATTTACATTCGTAGCATGGCTACGCGCGGGTCGCTGGGTGGATTGGCGCGAACCACAGCCGACGTCACAACTGTGATGGATGCTTCCGGGCGCGATTTGATCATGATCGAAACCGTGGGCGTGGGCCAAGACGAAGTTGATATCGTGAGGCTGGCCGATATCACCGTCGTAATTCTAGTTCCGGGCATGGGCGACGATGTGCAGAGCATTAAGGCCGGCATCATGGAGATTGCCGACATTTTTGTGATCAACAAGAGCGACCGCGAGGGTGCTGAGCGGGTAGAGCGCGAGATTCGAGCCCTGCAATCGTTGGCGACGCGTAGCGACCACTGGACTCCGCCGATCGTGAAAACCGTGGCCAGCGACGGGACGGGAATCGGCGAACTGGTTGCGGCCATTGCGGAATACGAAGCCTATTTGAAAAAAGAAAATCTCGTCCTCCAGCACAACATTGAAAATTGGCAGGAGCGGCTGATCGAGATGCTGCGCGACGCCCTGCTGGAAAAGGCACGCAAACACATGGAAGATGGCAATGTGGCGCGCTACGCCGCGGAAGTGGCCGAACATAAGCGTGATCCTTATACACTGGTCGAGGAGATTGTTGGCAAGATAGGGAAGCCATAGTGCGCATTCCGCAATGCAGGAGCGTTCGCTTTTCTAGGGATGACAGCGGGTTTGGATATCCGACGGTTGGAGAAAGTATTGATGTTCACAATTGACCATATAGGAATCGCGGTTAAGTCGCTGGCGGCGGCTAAGGGCGTATACGAAACGCTGGGGCTGACTCTGTCCCCTGAAGAGGTGGTTGAAGGCGAACAGGTGCGGGTGGCCATGGTGCCGGTTGGAGAGAGCCGCCTGGAGTTGCTGGAAGCAATGTCAGACAGTTCAGCCATTGCGAAATTCATCGCCAAACGCGGCGAAGGATTGCATCATGTTTGCTTGCGCGTTCCTGATCTGAGTGCGATTGTTGAACGGCTTAAGCAACATGGAGTGAGACTGATTTCGAATGAAATCAAAATCGGGGCGGGCGGCCATCGATACGTGTTCGTGCATCCTTCAAGCGCCGGAGGGGTGCTGCTGGAGTTAGTCGAAGCCGGACACTGAGACGGCCGCAGATTTTCTGCGGATTGCCACGGATCGGCCTTAGCAGCTCAATTTGAATCCATGCTCCTTCTCGCCATCGACACTTCCGGAAAACAGGGCAGCATTGCACTCGCGCAGTGTGGGCCGAATGATGCCTGCGAGGTCATCGAAGTGGTGCCGCTCACTGGAGGAACATTCTCGGCGGAACTGGTTCCGCAAATTGCAGCGCTGCTGAAAAAACATAATTTCGGCAAAGCCGATATTGGCGGCTTTGCAGTGGTGTCTGGACCGGGATCGTTTACCGGGTTGCGTATTGGACTGGCAGTGGTCAAGGCCTTAGCGGATGTGCTGGCGAAACCGATTGCCCAGGTTTCGATGCTGGAGGCTGTGGCAGGCGCGGGCAATTCACATGGGAAAGTAATGGCCGTGCTTGACGGCGGACGCAATGAAGTTTTCCTCGGCGAGTATGAGGTTAGTGGCGAGCGGACGCGATTGATTCGCGAGCGCATGCTCACCCGCGCCGAGTGGCTGGAGGCAGCCGCCGAGGCACAGATTGTGACGCCGGACCTCGCACTTGCGGAAGCTGCGCAAGCAAAGGGATTGTGCGTGCGACGAGTAGATCGTCCGCGAAGCGATGCGGTTGCGCGCCTGGGATGGAAGAAGATCGCGGCAGGAGAGGTCGTTTCCACGGAAGCTCTGGAAGCCAATTATATTGGGCGCTCAGAGTCCGAGCTTTTTGTTAAGAGCAGCTAATTGCCGGCACTCCCATTGCTTATTCGGCGCGGTACTCCCGCAGACATTCCCGACCTGATGGCGCTTGAAAGGCCGGTGCACTACGGCGGCGCACTGGTCGCGGGAGCAGTACCAAACCGCCTTCTCGGCCGAGGCTCCGTCGCGCGAGTTGCTGGTTCTTGAAGAAGGCGGTGGCATTCAGGGATTCGTCGCGGGCAGGGCGTTGGGCAAAGAGTGGGAAATCGAGAACGTAGTCGTCTCCGAGTCTGCGCGACGGCGTGGATTCGGATCACGCTTGCTGCAGGAGTTCCTCGCGTTAGCGCGAAGCCGAGCGGCGGAGAAAGTGTTTCTGGAAGTCCGCGAGTCAAACTTGGCGGCGCGACGCTTGTACGAAAAATTGTCTTTTTCTGAAAGTGGCAGGCGACCGTCGTATTATCGCGAACCGCCGGAACCTGCAATTGTTTACCAGTTGGGATTGCCGTGATTTGCCTCAATCCTTGTGCAACAGTCGGGAATACCATGAAAAGTAAAGGGTTGCGTCCTTATATTTAAGTCTCCACACGCGGCCTTGCACGAATCCGAATTATTTACCTTTCACGTTGAAGCCGAATAAGTGGTGTGATAACTTTTAAGTCTGATAACCCGGTTAGGAGGTCTGCTGGATGCTAACTGCTAGGGACCAGCTTTTCGCCAGTCACGATGAATTTCGCAGACTGGCGCTGGAGCATACACTCTACGAACAACGTCTTGATTCACTCACAGAAAAACGTTATCTCACCGACGACGAAAAATTAGAGGAAGTGCGGCTTAAGAAGCTGAAGCTCCGTCTGAAGGATCAGATGGAGAATATTCAGCGGCAGCATCGGCAACAGCCGCAGCAAAACCAGGTAGCTTAATCAAGCTCCAACTTCGTGCGGCTCAGCCGCGGGAGGGGTTACTCGTCTACCGCAAAGGCGCTTACAAACAGCGCCTTTTTTGTTTGCACTTTACATGAGGGCGTCAGCCGCGCCTACGGCTGCACTATAATCCTTATATCTCTCGAATGGTTCGTGACGGTTACTATTACGGGTTTGCGCTTCTGGCTGCGGCGGCCTTGATTGCGTGGTTCAGTAGCCCGCTTTGGGCTTTGCCGGCGGTGCTGCTGGCGGCATTCTTTTTCTGGTTTTTTCGGGATCCCGACCGCGTCATCCCGAATGAGCCGGGCGCGCTCGTTTCACCGGCTGATGGAAAAGTTACGGCGGTCATGCCCGTAACTGAGAATGGTGCGTCGCGGCTTCGCATCAGCATCTTCCTGAATGTATTTGACGTGCACGTGAACCGCTCGCCAATCAGCGGCATCATACGCGAGGTTCGATATCAGAAAGGCAAGTTTGGCAATGCGATGAACGCCGCTTCGGCCGAGCAAAACGAGCAGAATGTCGTGACGGTTGAAGGCGAGGGGCAGACTGTGGTTTTCAAGCAGATTGCTGGTCTTCTGGCGCGCAGGATCGTCTTTAACAAGAAAAGTCGGCGATCACGTGGAACGGGGTGAGCGCGTCGGCTTGATCAAGTTTGGATCGCGCGTGGATGTTTTGTTTGACCCCTCAGCGGCGATGGCGGTGAAAGTCGGGGATCGCGTAAAAGGCGGATCGAGCGTTTTGGCTCATTTGCACGTTGAAAGAACGCTCGCGGCAGAATCGGCCGGGCAGACTCAGCGAGGAGCACTGTAATGGATCCAGAACTTTCAGTGGTTCCAAAGCGGCGCAAGGAAGACCGTCCTTCGGGACGGTTGCGCAAAGGCTTGTACATTTTGCCTTCGCTGTTCACCGCGGCAAACATGGCCATGGGCTATTACGCTATCCTGCAGGTCACGCACGCCACGGTGACCGAGCCGTGGCATTTTGATTTTGCCGCTAAGGCGATCGGGTTCGCGGTTCTGTTTGACGGTTTGGATGGCCGCATTGCCCGGATCACGCATACCAGCAGCGACTTTGGCAGGGAACTGGATTCGCTGGCGGACGTCATTACATTTGGCGTGGCTCCCGCGCTCCTGGCGTGGGCCTGGGGATTCCGGCAATTACCGGTGTTTCTCGGGTCGAGTGAACTGACCGGCAAGATGATTCAACTGGGCTCGATTGCCAGCTTTCTATTCTTGATGGCTGGAGCCAGCCGACTGGCGCGCTTCAACATTTCTACTAATCCGCAACCGTCGAATCCGGGCCGTCCGGGAAAGAAGTACTTTGTGGGAATGCCGATTCCGGCTGCGGCTGGAGTGGTTGCCGCAGTCGTTCACTTTTCCGGAGGCGAGCCCGGTTTCATCGCTCTGGAGTTGCATTACCTGGATGCTGATCGTGGTGGCGGCCGGATATCTGATGGTGAGCACATGGCGGTTTTACAGTTTCAAGGACATTGACCTCCGCGCCCGGCAGCCGTTTCAGCTGGTCATACTTTTGGGATTGCTGTTCGCCGCGGTGTGGGTGTTCTCGCAGTGGGTGCTGTTCATAATCGCGCTGGCCTACATGTTTTCCGGCGTATTCTGGCGTCTGCAATGGATTTTCCGGCGCAAACGTAAATCGCCTCCTCCATCGTATACAGAGGCATCGCAGACTTCATGAGTTCGAATTTCAAGTCGGTTCCGGCACCTCATCTCGAAGCTGTACGCGGAGGCAATTCTTATCGCCTCGCGATTGTCGGCGCAGGCACGCTCAAGGGCAAGGAAATTGCGGATGTGCTCAACGATCGCAATTTCCCTTCGCTGGACGTGCGGTTGTTGGACGACGAGGAGTCGTTGGGAAAGTTGGAAGCGGTGCGCGACGAGGTTACGTTCATTCAGAATGTCAGCAGCGAACAGTTCCAGAAAATGGACTTCACTTTTTTTGCTTCGACCCCCGAGTCCACGCGCAAACATTCGCAGGCAGCCCGCACTGCGGGGAGCGCCATCATCGATCTTACTTGGGCTTTGGAAGATGAGCCTGACGCTGTGGTGCGCGCGCCGTGGGTCGAGCGGCAACTGGGAAAGGCGCTGGTGCCGGAGTTGCAACCCGGTCCGGCCATAGTCGCGCATCCTGCGGCTGTAGTGCTTGCGTTGCTTCTGCTGCGCGTGCAAAAGGCAACGCCCATCAAGCGGGCAATCGCGACGGTATTCGAGCCTGCCTCTGAACATGGTCAAAAAGGTATGGACGAGTTGCACGAGCAAACCGTGAATCTGCTCTCCTTTCAGCAATTGCCGAAGAACGTTTTTGACGTGCAGGTGGCCTTCAATATGGTGGCACGCTACGGTGAGCGTTCGGTCCCTGCGCTCGCGACTGTGCAAGCTCGAGTGCTCAGTCATTATCAGAGAATTGTTGCCGCACATGCTCCCACGCCGTCGCTGCTAGTGGTGCAGGCGCCCATTTTTCACGGGCACGCTTTCGCCATCTATCTTGAACTTGGCACGGTGGCGGATGTTGAACACGTTTCTCGATCGCTGGCCGCTGAGCATGTAAACCTCACTCACGGGGCCGAAGACGCTCCCACAAATGTGAATGCCGCGGGGCAAAGCGATATTCAGCTCTCAATCGCCGCGGACACGAATCAACCGAATGGTTTGTGGCTGTGGGCTGCGTCGGATAATTTGCGCGTTTCAGCCGCGACAGCCGTTGAGTGCGCAGAAACCATGGCGGCGACTCGTCCCCGAGGCAAAATCCAATGAGCCGTGGCTCGGCCTTGGCGGTGCTGCTGTGCGCCGTCAGCACGGGATGCGGCTATCACACTGCCGGTCACGCCATAACCATTCCTGACAACGTCCGCACCATTGCAATTCCGGCGTTCGTAAATCAAACTCAAACCTTCAAGATCGAACAGATGCTGACCGCAGCGGTAGTAAGGGAATTCGTTACGCGCACCCACTATCACGTCATTAATCAGATGAATGACGACGCGGACGCGGCGCTGCATGGAACCGTGCTGGCAACTTACACCACGCCGCTCACTTATGATTCGAAAACCGGGCGCGCCGCCAGCGTGTTGGTGGTGATCTCGATGAAAGTGTCGCTGCTCGACAAACAAGGCAAGGTTCTTTATCAGAATCCGTCGTATTTGTTTCGCGAGCAGTACGAAGTCCCGCGTGATGTGAACAGTTTTTTTGAGGAAGATACTGCGGCATATCAACGGCTCTCACGGGACTTTGCGCAAACTCTGGTCTCGAATATTTTGGAGGGTTTCTGATGCGGGCTTTCGCGCAGACTGACCGCTTCGTGTCTGAGGTACAAGCGCGCAAGCTGCGGCCCGCTTACGTTTTCGTAGGAGCGGAAGTTTTCTTTCGCAAGCGTTGCCGGGAAGCAATTCTCGAACATCTGGTGACTCCGGATTTGAGAGATTTCAGCCTTTTCGAATTTGATCTCGCGGAAACTGATCTGATCGAAGTTCTTGATCGGGCACGCACGCCTTCGTTGATGGCTCCTTTTCAGGTGTTCTTTGTTCGCGGCGTGAAGAACTTGTTCGGACGCGGGTCGAACGAAGATAAGCTCGCCGCGATTGAGCAGTATTGTAAAGATCCGAATCCTGCCGCGGTGCTGATCTTCGTTGCCGATCACATCAACATTCCGGCCGATCCGCGCCGCATGGAATTGACTGACAAAGAACGTTATGAGCGGATTCGCGAGACCTTGGGACAGTATTGCGCCATCGTCGAGCTGGCGCGCGTGGAAGAAAACGATGCGGTGCGCTGGATTGGAGAATACGGCGCAACCCGGGACTTCAAGATCGATGCCGATGCCGCGCGTGAACTGGTCGATGCGCTGGGCGGAGACATGATGATGGTTTCGAACGAACTGGAAAAGCTGATGCTGTACGTGGGAGAAAAGAAACGCATCACGCTGGGCGACGTCGAAACCATGGTGCTGGCGGCAAAGCAAAGATCCCTGTATGAGTTAACCGACGCAATTTCCGCGAAAGATCGGGTGCGAGCCCTCGAAATGCTGGACGCGATTCTGAGCACGGGCGAAGGCGACGAGGCTGCCATTGGACATCTTTATATGCTGGCCAAGACTTTTCGCCAGATGCTGGTGATTCTCGAGCGAAATGTGCGCGATCAGCGCATGCTGTGGGCCGCGCTGTGGCAGGGTTTCCGCGTGCCGCCATTTGCCGCAGACGACATCATCAGGCAAGCGCGGCGCTACAAATCGAAACGAGAGTTGACGCGGGCAATCCGGCTGGTGGCAAAGACGGATTTGGCATTGCGTTCGAATCCGCCCAGCAAGCGAATGGTGCTGGAAAAATTGGTCCTCGACCTGACGACCGAGCCCAAGCCAGAAACCGGCTGGATGCAGGAAGAGCTGCCCGTCTAAAGGTAATCACACTGGGGACATCTGCCGTCGCCTGTCCGCTATGCGGAGTTCGGCACACCCGTCATGCTCGACGTTCCCGCCTATCTCGACCGCATCGCCTATACCGGGCCAATTGCTCCTACGATAAAAGTTCTGCGCAACTTGCATCGCGCTCATCTGATGAGCGTCCCTTTTGAGAACCTCGATATTGGTCTGGACCGGAAGATCATTTGTGAGGAAGACGCCTTCATCCAAAAGATTGTCGAGCGGCGACGCGGCGGCTTCTGCTACGAACTGAATGGAGCATTTGCTGGCTTGCTGCGTAAAATAGGATTCAAGGTCACTCTGCTCTCGGCTCGCGTGCCCCGCGACGACGGCAGCGAAAGCCCGGAGTTCGATCATCTAGTATTGAGAGTTGATTTGGACGAACCATGGCTCGCAGACGTGGGTTTTGGCGACTCATTTCTTGAGCCACTTGAGTTACGGGCCGGCGCCGAGCAGCAACAGGATGGTTGGACATATCGTGTAAGGGATTATGGTAACTCGCTCTGCCTGGAGAGAGCGGACCGCGATGCGGTCTGGAAGCGGCAATATTCTTTCACTTTGACGCCGCGAATCCTTAACGACTTTGCGGCTATGTGCCACTACCATCAGACGTCGCCGGAGTCGCCGTTCACGCGCAAGAGTATTTGTTCAATAGCCATGCGTGGCGGCAGGATTACGGTAGCCGAGCGGAAGCTGATACTCACCAGCAATGGGATCAAAGAAGAACGACTACTGACATCAGACGAAGAGTGGCGGATGGCGCTAAAACAACACTTCGGCGTTGTGCTCTGAAATGGGGTAAGTGCTATTTCTTCGCGGTCGCGTTCAAACGGACATTCAAGCGGGACTTGTAGCGGGAGGCTGTATTAGCGTGCAGCACGCCCTTTTGAACCGCTTTATCGAGCGCGGAGACGGTCTGCCGGAAAGTCGGCTCGGTTGCCTGTTTGTCGCCTTTGGCGAGCGATTCGCGCAAATCGCGCAATATGCTGCGCAAGCGGGAGGCATTGGCGCGGTTGCGGACAGTGCGCTTCTCAGTCTGACGGGCGCGTTTCAGCGCCGAAAAATGGTTTGCCATGTAATTCGTTTACCTTTGTTCCTTGGTTTTTCCAAGCTAAAGCAGGGAATGTTGATTGGTACGAGTAGTTATTCTACCGGACTAAGTTACTGCTGGTCAAATGGATATGCAGCGAATAGAGCTCGCCTGGGCTGACATGTTAGTCAACCTTCAAGGAACCTACTGAACTATTTTGCACCATTGACTCCTATCAGACGCTGGGGGTACCCTTACATCAATGGTAGTCGCTTGCCCCTTAGGCGCGAGCATCCCGGTTGGCTCCATCAGCAGAGAGAAAATTTTTGTCGTCGTTAATGTGGGCGCTGGTGCGCCTGTATCGCGGCGACGCATCTAAGCAGTAGCAATGGCAACAGAGGCCGGGCTGGCGAAGGAGGGATTCGCCGAAACTGAATGAAGAAGAGCATCGAGATTACTCCTCACATTGAAACCCTGTTCGGTACCAGGGACGAAAACCTGCATGTGCTCGAAGATGGTCTGAACATCAACATCGATCTGCGCTCGAACTCCATTGAACTTGAAGGTGCAGCCCGCGATGTTGCCCGCGCCGAACAGGTTTTTTCCGACTACAACCATCTGCAGCGCGCTGGACACACCTTCAACAACGGCGACCTGAACAGCATGTTGCGCGTTTTGATCGCCGACCCGAAAGCTACCTTGCGCGGTCTGGCGGAGGCTGGACGGCAGCGTTCATTCGGACGGCGCACGGTTCAGCCCAAGAGCCTTAATCAAAAACGCTACGTCGAAGCCATTGAGCATCACGACATGGTGTTTGGCATCGGACCCGCAGGGACGGGCAAGACCTACCTCGCGGTGGCGATGGCTATCTCGGCGCTGCTGGCGAAACGGGTGAACCGGATCATTCTGGCGAGGCCAGCCGTGGAAGCCGGCGAACGCCTCGGATTCCTCCCGGGTACGTTGCAAGACAAAATTGATCCCTATTTGCGCCCGCTTTACGACGCGCTCTACGACATGCTTGATCCGGAGAAGGTCGATCGTTACCTCGAGAAGAATGTGATTGAGATTGCGCCGATCGCCTTTATGCGTGGCCGGACTTTGAACGATTCATTTGTGATTCTGGATGAAGCTCAGAACACTACTTCGGAGCAGATGAAGATGTTTGTCACTCGCCTGGGATTTAATTCAAAGGCGGTGATTACCGGCGACGTCACGCAGATCGATCTGCCCAACGCTCGCCGCAGCGGTTTGCTCGAGGCGGTCGACATATTGAAGCGCGTCGAGGGACTGACTTTTGTCTACTTCGATGAAGGCGATGTGGTCCGCCATCACCTGGTGCAGCGAATTATTCGAGCTTACGATGAGCACAAGACCAAGCTGGCGGAACAACAATTGTCGCTGCTCGAACCGAAGGCCAGTGCGAATGGCAAGACTAATGGGTCGGATATTCCGCCTATACAGAAAGACATCGCAATGCCCACGGAAGCGCAAGCGAAAGAATAAAATCGATATGACTCGCTGGGAGGGCTGCAGTACTGGCCCTCCTGTTTATTTGCACGAAAGCACTGAAGAGAAAGCTTGGTGATTATTCAACGACGGGTGGCGGGGCTGAGCGAGGCTACGCTGGCCAAATTCGTCGCACGTGCCCGCCGCGCCAGCGGGGTGCGAGGCGCCGTCAGTGTGCTCGTGACCAGTAGCCGTGAATTGCAGGCGTTGAACCGTCGTTTTCGCCGGAAGAATAAGCCGACGGATGTACTTTCTTTTCCTGCGATGCCGGGATTGTCGCCCGGCTTTGCAGGGGATGTCGCGATTTCCGCGGAGATTGCAAGGCAAAATGCGCGTCGACTTGGGCATACTGCAGCCGAGGAGATCAGAATTCTGATTTTACATGGTCTACTGCATCTCGCAGGATACGACCACGAACTCGATAAGGGCGAGATGCGCCGTGAAGAAGCACGTTTGCGGAAGTCTCTCGGCTTGCCCGTGGGATTGATCGAGAGAAGTACGCGATTGGCTGCCGCAAACAAATCGAGATCCGCCGGTCGAATTCCCGTTACTCCTATCGTCGCCAAACACCGACGCAAACGAGCGTCATCATGAACTACGTTATCGCCATCGTTTTGCTGGTGTTGCTCGGTCTGCTGGCCCTGGTGTCTTACGTAGACCGTGTGTACGCCGAAATTGGCAAGTTCCTTTCTCGCGAATTTCAAGTCAATATCGACGCATTCGAACACGACGTAGAGCCCAGGCTCGGCGTCAGCCGCGAGCGTGCGGCGGTATCGATGGCAGTGCTCACGCAAATGATTACGGCCGCGATCGCCATGCTGGTCGGCTTCACGGTTTTTCGCGACCGGGCGTGGAGTATTTATGAAATTCTGCAGGCCACGCTTAGCTTGATCCTGATCGTGATTATTTTTAACCGCTTTCTACCCTTTGTTTTTTTCTCGCGGTCTACGGGGCGATGGCTGATCGCCTGGGTGCCTGTCTTACGCGTCCTCATCTACCTGGTTTTGCCAGTGACTCTGGTATTGGGATTTCTGGAATCGGTAGCTGCTCTGACCAAAGAGCACGCCGACGAACAACCGGAAAGCCAGGCGGAAGCCGTGGATGCGCTGATCGAAGCCGGTCAGGAGGAAGGCATTTTGGACAAAAGCAATCGTGACATGATTCAGTCAGTGGTAGAGTTCGGCGAGAAAACTGTGCGCGAAGCCATGAAGCCGCGTCCGGAAATCGTCGCCGTTCCTACCGACACGACCGTCGAGCAGTTTATTGAGTTGCTGCGCGTGAAACCGTTCTCGCGAGTTCCCGTATTCGAAGGAACCATTCACAACATCAAAGGAATCGTTTACGCGCAGGACGTTTTGCAGGTGCCGGACACCGAAGCCCACACTCGCACCGTCGACACCGTCATGCGCAAAGACGTTTATTTCGTCCCCGAAAGCAAATTGGGAAGCGAACTTCTGCGGGAGATGCAGAAAAACAATATCCGCATGGCGATTGTGGTCGACGAGTACGGCGGGGTCGCGGGACTGGTCACGATCGAAGACCTGGTCGAAGAGATTGTCGGTGAAATTGACGACGAACATCAAAAAGCTGAAGTCGTGCGGGAGAACGATCACTCGTACATTGTCCCGGGAAATATGGATGTGGATCGCTTGGATGAGTTGCTGGGTACGCGTCCCGAGGGCAAAGAATCGGCTACAGTGGCGGGGTTGGTGAGCGAGATGGCCGGGCGCATCCCGCAAAAAGGCGAAGTGATAGAAGAAGACGGCCTGCGCTTTGAAGTGCTCGAGTCGACCGACCGGCGAGTTGAGCGGGTGCGGATTTCAGTCCAACCGAAACAGATGCGCCTGATATAAATTGAGTAATTGGGTAATTGTGAAATTGTGACTGTAAGTCTTTGAAATTACCCAATTACAAAATTCCCAATTTCTCAATCCTATGGCCTTTCACTCCGGATTCGTTTGCATTCTTGGTCGCCCTAACGCGGGCAAATCGACGCTGCTGAATGCGCTTGTGGGGCAAAAGCTGGCTATCGTCAGTCCCAAGCCGCAGACCACACGTAACCGTATCCTGGGCGTGGTGCAAGTGCCTGCGCAAAAGAAAAAAGCTGGAGGCCAGATCGTGCTCATCGATACACCTGGCGTGCATAAGCCGGATACTTCGCTGGGGCGCAAGATGATGTCTGAGGTGCGCGAAGCGCTGGAAGGCTGCGACTTGCTTTTACTGATTGTCGATGTTACCCGGAAATTCAGCCACGAGGATGAGGCCGTGCTCGCCATGGCCAAGAAATCAGGAACTCCGGTTTTTCTGCTTCTGAATAAAATCGACTTGCTGACGAAATCAGAAAGACAAGTTACTTCCCATCATCGATGAATACAGCCGGCTGCATGCTTTCAAGGAAGTCATTCCATTGTCGGCTCGCAAGCCAGAGGGCTTGGATCTTTTGCTGGAGAAGGTGATAGCAGTGTTGCCTGAGGGCCCGCGTTACTTTCCTGCGGACCAGGTCACCGATCAGCCTACGCGCTTTATGGTGGGAGAGATCATTCGTGAGCAAGTATTGCTCGCGACCAGTGAAGAAGTTCCATACGCGACCACCGTTTTGGTCGAACAATTTGAGGAGGGGCAAAAGCTCACGCGAATTGCCGCGGCTATTTTTTGCGAGCGCGAAGGGCAGAAGCGCATTCTCATCGGCAAGCAGGCGCAAATGTTGAAGAAAATTGGCACGGCCGCACGCCTGCAGATTGAAAAAATGATCGGCACCCGGGTCTTTCTGGAGCTTTTTGTAAAAGTGAGCCCGGACTGGCGCGAGTCGCATTCATTCATCGACGAACTGGACTGGCGACGGCAATTGGAGCTGTTAACCCATCCGGGAAAAAATTGACGTGTGTCTCGCATTGCCCGCGTCTCGATTCCTCTGTAAAATTGCACAGGCACAGGCCAGCTAGCGGCTTGCCACTGCGATCGACCTAGATTAATGTCTAACCATTCCGAACCAGTCTTCGAGTTTCTGGCCAACCACTTACTTTTCAAGCTGCAAGTTACATTGTCTGCGGACAAGGCAGCTGTGGATTCCGTTGTGCAGCGAATCATGAAATCCCTTCGTGAGAAAGACTGCGCCCAAGACAAGGAGAACGAGATTGAACTGGCGCTTTCGGAGGCGCTCGCTAACGCCGTCGTGCATGGCGCCAAGTCCGATCCTTCGAAGATTGTTGAATGCGACGTGGCCTGCGATCGTAATCGAAGCTTGCTGATCGTGGTGCGCGACCCGGGCAATGGTTTCGATCCCGCAACCATCCCCAGCCCGATCGTCGGGGAGAATATTTTCGCCGGGCACGGCCGCGGCGTGTATCTGATTACGCAATTGATGGACGAAGTGAAGTTTCTTAAGAACGGCACCGAGATTCACATGATCAAGCGGTAGCCATCCAGGCTTACTCCTTGGCGGCAATGCCCAGCGTTTTCATTTTGCGGTAGAGATGGCTGCGCTCCAGCCCTAGCACTTCAGCCGTGCGGCTCACGTTGCCATGGTTCTCATCCAATTTTTTCAGGATATAGTCGCGCTCATAGGCCGCGCGAGCCTGATGCAGCGTAGAAAAATCACCTCCCGTTGTGCGGCGCGTACCATCGCGATGGACCAACGGAGGCAAATGCTTGCGTTCGAAGCGAATCGTGGTTGGGTTCATGATCACGATGCGTTCGATCACATTGCGCAACTCCCGCACGTTGCCCGGCCAGGAATAGCGCATGAGGGTGTCGATGGCATCGTCGCTGATTTCACGCGGCCGCCGGCCGTAGGTCACAGAAAATTCCTTCAGGAAATGCCGCCCCAGCAGCGGAACATCCTCTTTTCGCTCCCGGAGTGCCGGCACCGAAAAAGGAATGACGTTAAGCCGGTAAAACAGATCCTCGCGAAAGTTTCCTCGCGAAATTTCTTCCTCCAAATCTTTATTGGTGGAAGCGATCACCCGAGCATCGACGGTGATTGGTTCATCGCTGCCAACTGGAACAAAACGCTGCTCGTCGAGCGTCCGTAAAACTTTTGATTGTGTCTTCAGGCTCATATCGCCGATTTCGTCAAGAAAAAGCGTACCGCCATGCGCTTTCTGGAATGTTCCTTCTTTGTCTCCGCTGGCTCCAGGGAAAGATCCTTTGCGATGGCCGAACAGTTCGCTCTCAATCAAA
The DNA here is from genome assembly GCA_963716405.1 of uncultured Acidobacteriota bacterium. Lineage (GTDB taxonomy): Bacteria > Acidobacteriota > Terriglobia > Terriglobales > Acidobacteriaceae > JABDBE01. The sequence continues at coordinate 724,847 of CAVQTI010000006.1, forward strand.
TCCTCTGGAATGGCGGCGCAGTTCACCTCGACAAACGTCTCTTCCTTGCGCAAGCTTTGCGCGTGAATGGCGTGGGCCACTAATTCTTTGCCCGTGCCCGACTCTCCGAAAATGAGAACACGGCCATTGGTCGGAGCCATAATCTGAATTTGCTGGCGCAGTGCCTTCATCGGGAATGCTGTCGCCGACGATGACACTTTTCGGAACAAGCTGTTTCTTGAGTTCGCGGTTTTCCTCGCGCAGCCGCTTGGCATCAATCGCATTCTTGATGAGGATCAGGGTCTTATCGATGGAGAGCGGCTTTTCCAGAAAGTCGTAAGCGCCGAGTTTCGTGGCGCGAACCGCAGTCTCAATCGTGCCGTGCCCGGAAATCATGATGACCTCGGGCGCGTTTTCCTTCTCGCGAATCTTTTCCAGAGTTTCGAGGCCGTCAATTCCTGGCAACCACACATCGAGCAGCACAACATCGAAGGTATTTTTGCTGATGCTTTCCAAGCCAGCTTCGCCGCTTTCGGCGAGCGACGTTTTGAATCCCTCATCTTCCAGCACGCCTTTAAGCGATTGGCGGATGGTGGGTTCGTCATCAACGATGAGAATGTTATGCATGGTTGATTGAGGAGGCAGCGACAGCGTCCGGCACAATCGGCAATTCCACCACAAAGCGTGCGCCGACGGGCTTATTTTCTTCTACCCGGATCGAACCGTGATGATCTTCGATAATGCGGTGCACAATTGCGAGGCCCAGGCCGGTGCCGCGCTTCTTGGTGGAGAAGTATGGCAGGAACAGCCGCTCCTTCAATTCTCGCGTGACGCCGTGGCCGGTGTCGGCAACAGCGATCTCCACCACGTCGCGTGTTGCCACCAATGCGGTCGAAATCTCGATTTCGCGAAACATCGCGTTCTGCATTGCTTCCGCGGCATTGTCCAGCAGATTAGCCAGGGCTCGCTTGATGGCTTCGGGGTCGGCCATCACGTTGGGCAACTCGGGCGAAAGAGAAGTCCGCACGCGAATGTTATCAAGACGCCCGTCGAACATGGCGAGAGCATTATTGACGATGGAGTTGATGTTGGCGGACTGCGGCTGGGCAGTAGGGAAACGTGCTAACGTCGAAAACTCGTCGACCAGCGAGCGGACCGTTTCGACGGCTCCCGCGATGGTATCCGCACAGCTATTGAGCACTTGCAGCGAAGCAGCGTCGGGAGGCGTGGCTCGCTGCAGATGGCGGCGGATGCGCTCTGCAGAAAGTGCAATGGGCGTTAGTGGATTCTTGATTTCATGGGCTACTCGTCGCGCCACCTCGCGCCAGGCCGCCTGCTTCTGAGCCTTGAGCAATTCGGAGAGATCTTCGAACACCAGAACGTATCCGAGACCCTGTCCCTCGTGCTTGAGAGTCGCCACCGTAACTGCCACGCTCAGAGTGGCCGCTTGCACCGCCATATCCATTTGGGTGGTGGTGGTGCCCATTCGATCAGCGCGGCGCAGCAGCGGCTCAAGGTCAGCGAGAACGTCGACGGCAAAAACGTCTCGCAGCGGCGCACCGATCAGAACCGCAGTTGTGCCAGACTCGACGCCCGACGGATGAAACAGGCGAAGCAATGCGTGGTTTAAGTGGGTGACGCGCCGTTCTGCATTCAACGAAAGCACGCCGTTGGGAATGCTTTCCAAAATAGTTTCGATGTGGCGTCGCCGCTGTTCCAAAGCAACGTTCGCCGCGCTGAGATCGTGGCTGGACGCCTCAATCTGCCGCCGGCTGGATTCCAATTCTTCAGCCATGCGATTGAAAGAGTGCACCAAATCACCGATTTCATCGGCAGCTCGAACCTCGACGCGGTAATCAAGCCGCCCGCGAGAAATCTCCTGCGTGGCTTCGGCAAGCGCAACCATGGGGCGCGTCACTAGTTTGGATAGAAATAATGCGAACCACGTGGTGGCAAAAAGAACCACCACGGTCAGGAGAAGCAAGACCTCCATATAGGTTCGTCGAACCAATCTTCGCTCGCGAGCGAGGTCAAGATAGCGCTGCTGGCTGGTCTCCACCTGTTTCACAGTTTCAGAAAATTGCCTGGGCAAAGGTATGCCGACGAGGATCACGCCATCATTGCCGACGGCGGCGCTGCCGAGAATGTAGTCCGTTCCTTGCCATGTGAATGGAATTGCAGCTTCAGACCGCAGCCGCTCAAGAGGAAGCATGGGCTTGAGTTGCATCCACGGGGAAGGAGGATTAAAGCTGGTTTCGGCGTTGCCGTCGACAATCGCCAACGCGAACCCGCCTTGCAAAGTCGGCGCGTGGCGCTTGAACTCTTTGCTGACCGCAGGAAAATTGTGGCTGGCAAAAGCGGATTGCGTCCCTGGTTCGGCGGCGATAGCCTCAGCCTCAGCCCGGGTGTTTTGTGCCGCATATTTTGAAAGCAGCGATGCCATGGTTGCGGTGTCGCGTCGTACCTCCTCCACCGGACTGGAAAACCATTTATCAATCGAGCGGTTCATCAGCACGTAGGCGAAGAAGAACATGCCAATGACGGGAAGGAACGAAAGCAACAGACTACCCACCACCAGACGCGTGCGGAATTTCGATCCCAGAACCCCGAGCCTGCGTTCGGCAAAAAGCTTTAACAGATTACGGAACAGTACAAACGTTAGCGCCACGAACAGAAGAAAGATCAGTGCAAAAAGGGCGACGAAAATAAACAACTGCTGGTTGGTATTCGGACTTAGAGGCAGATCAAAAGAGGTCAGTGAAAGCAAAATACCGAACAGCAGAGCGATGCCCACGGCCAGCGGAATGATGACTTTCTTCCGGCTAGAAGGTTTTTGCTGAGCTCGAATTAGATCGGGAGCAGACATGCTTTGCTTGCGTCCGGCCTCTTTGATCGGCTAATCGCGTATCTTCGGCTCATTATAAGCGGAGGCGCGGTAGAAAGTGATGATCGCTTGAAGACCCTTCATCAGGAGTTAAACGGGTTTTATGACAATTCCGTTCTCAGGCAGGAATGTTCGTAGTGGGCAAGTTCCGCAGCGAGGCTCTGCTTTAAAGCAGTAGTGTTTTCCGGTGGCCACAATAAGTCCATGCATGTCGTTGTATATCTGGGCCTGCTGGGACCGCCTTGCCAGGCTCATGGCGCTAGGGGAATGCGCCAGCGACGGAATCACAGTGTCGGACTTCTGAGTCACTCTGGTTGGAGCTTTGGCGACCTCGCTCAACGATTGCTCAAAAAGTTCGCGCAGTTGTTCGTAGCTCATTTTTGGATGAGCGATTCCGTGCCGCTCCAAGATGCGGCGGCTATAAGCATCGACTACAAAAACCGGATGCTGCCCAGCGTACAGCAGTATGGAATCCGCGGTCTCAGGTCCGACTCCATTCAGTGAGAGTAATTCCTGTCGCAGTTTGTCAGTCGGCTGCGTGAACATGCGCTGCAGCGAGCCTTGGTAAGTGTGGTCGACGAACCCGACAAACGTCTTCAGCCGAGCGGCCTTCTGCCTAAAATACCCGGCTGGTCGAATCAGCGCTTCTAGTTCATCGAGGGGAATGGTGCGTATCGCTGCGAGACTCAGCTTGCGCGCAGTGCGTAACCGCCGCAGCGCGATTTCGACATTCTTCCACGACGTATTCTGGGTGAGATAAGCGCCGACGATGACTTCAAAGCGAGTGCGAGCGGGCCACCAGTGCTGCCGGCCCCATGCGCCGTACAGCCCGTGGTAGTACGCCCGGATCTGTTGGTTGGCGGCCGTCATATACGAAGTCAAGCGATGCCGGATTGTTAGCCAGCTTTAACAGGACGAAATTTGTTAGTTGCGTTCTTCCGCTGAACTAACCTAAGTCCATGTCCGTTGGGACGTCTTCATTCTACAAAAGCCCGCCCGTTGGGCATTTCGCGCTGTACAAAGGCGTTATACGTTTCCCGCACGCACGGTACAAGTACCAAAGTTACTTTTGAAGTAACGCTTGTGCTGTGACAATTTGTGTCAACGCGATAGGCTGCAATCGTCCCCCTAAAACGCAGCGATGCCGCGCGAGCAAAGTGAAGTCGACGTCATCCCTCTGCCGCTCAGATAGGAGATCGAGGTATGTCTCAACGGCTGGGTGACCTTCTGGTCAAAGAGAAGGTCATAACCCCAGAGCAGTTGGAACAAGCAACGAAGGCTCAGAAGGAAACCAACGTTCGCCTGGGCGCTGCCCTGGTGAAGTTGGGATTTCTGACTGATGAAGACGTCACCAATTTTCTTTCGCGACAGTACGGCGTTCCCGCCATCAATCTTTCCTATTTCGAAATTGATCCCGCGGTGGTGAAGCTGATTCCGTTTGAAACCGCCAAGCGTTATCAAATTCTGCCGCTGAGCCGGGTGGGCGCGTCTCTGACAATCGCGATGGTGGACCCGACCAACGTGTTCGCCATGGACGATATCAAGTTCATGACCGGTTTCAATATTGAGCCGGTGGTTGCGTCAGAAAGCTCGATTCTCGAAGGCATTGATAAAGCTTACGGCAATACCAAGGAAGAAGACCTCGAGCAAGTAATGTTGTCGATGTCGGAGATGGATGAATCCGACGTTGAACTGCAGGCCGACCAGACGGAGTTGGGTTTAGCCGACCTGGAGCGGGCCGCTGATGAAGCTCCCATCGTCAAGTTGGTGAACCTGGTCTTAACCGACGCCGTGAAGCGAGGCGCCAGCGACATTCACATGGAGCCGTACGAAAGAGAATTTCGCGTGCGCTTCCGTATTGATGGCGTGCTGCAGAGCATCATGACTCCGCCGCTGAAGTTGAAGGACGCCATTATTTCGCGCGTCAAGATCATGTCGAAGCTGGATATCAGCGAGAAGCGGCTGCCGCAAGACGGCCGCATCATGCTGAAGATGAATATTGGCGGGCGCAAAAAGCAATTGGATTTCCGCGTCAGCACCCTGCCCACATTGTGGGGAGAAAAAATCGTGCTCCGCTTGCTCGATAAGGAAAACCTGCGCCTGGATATGACCAAGCTGGGCTTCGAGCCAGAGTCGCTGACCAAGTTCGAAAAAGCGATTCTGAAGCCCTACGGAATGGTGCTGGTGACCGGACCGACCGGATCCGGCAAAACCAATACGTTGTACTCCTCGATTTCCACACTGAACAAACCCGATACCAACATCATGACCGCGGAAGACCCGGTTGAATTTCAGTTGGCAGGGGTCAACCAAGTGCAGATGAAGGAGCAGATCGGACTGAATTTCGCGACCGCTTTGCGCGCTTTTTTGCGTCAGGATCCCAACATCATTCTCGTCGGCGAAATTCGAGACTTTGAAACCGCTGAAATCGCGATTAAAGCTGCGCTTACCGGCCACCTCGTTCTCTCCACGCTGCACACCAACGGCGCGCCCGAGACCATTACCCGACTCATGAACATGGGTATCGAACCTTTTCTGGTGGCAACGTCGGTGCACTCTGATTTGCGCGCAACGTCTGGTCCGCCGGGTTTGCAAGGAATGTACGGAAACAGTTGATGTTCCGCCGCAGACGCTGATCGAAGAAGGTTTCACACCGGAGGAAGCTAAGACGGTAAAAATTCAGAAAGGCAAAGGGTGCGGGGTGTGCAACAGCACTGGCTACAAGGGCCGGTGCGGTTTGTACGAAGTCATGGAAGTCGATGACGAAATCAGGGAATTGGTTCTGGTCGGCGCCTCCGCAGTTGAACTGAAGAAAAAAGCAATTGAACGAGGAATGATTACCTTGCGCCGCAGCGGGCTGATCAAAGTTGCAGCCGGCATGACTACGCTCGAAGAAGTGGCTCGCGAAACTATTCACTAAGTTCGAAAAGGAAGGGAATAAAAGATGTCGCTCGCATTAAGTGATCTGCTGAAACGAATGTTGGAGATGTCGGGAAGCGATCTTCACCTCACCACGAATTCGCCACCGCAGATCCGCGTACACGGGCACCTGGTGCCATTGGACCTGCCGCAAATGACGCCGGCTGAGACTAAGCAATTGGCTTACAGCGTCATGACCGATTCGCAGAAGCATCGTTTCGAAGAAAATCTGGAACTGGACTTTTCTTTCGGACTGAAAGGTCTGGCTCGTTTTCGCGCCAACGTGTTTAACCAGCGCGGCGCGACCGCGGCCGTCTTCCGTCTTATTCCTTTCGAAATCAAATCTTTCAACCAACTAGGCCTTCCCGCGGTAGTGAGCAAAATGTGTGACAAGCCTCGCGGCTTAGTGCTGGTCACAGGGCCAACTGGATCCGGCAAATCCACTACCCTCGCCGCCATGATTGACAAAATCAATACCGAGCGGCACGACCACATTCTCACCATCGAAGACCCGATCGAATTCGTGCACATGAACAAGAATTGCGTGGTCAACCAGCGCGAACTGCATGCGGACACCAAGAGCTTCACGGACGCGCTGCGGGCCGCACTTCGCGAGGATCCCGATGTGGTGCTGATTGGCGAAATGCGCGACCTGGAGACGATCGAATCGGCTCTGCGTATTGCTGAAACGGGTCACCTTACCTTCGGCACGCTGCACACGAACTCCGCGTCATCGACCATTAACCGAATTATTGACGTCTTTCCGGCGCACCAGCAGCCCCAGATTCGGGCGCAGTTATCGCTGGTGCTGGAAGGCATCATGTGTCAAACCCTGCTGCCTAGCGCCGACGGCAAAGGCCGTGCCATGGCCATGGAAATTCTTGTACCCAACGGGGCCGTTCGCAATCTGATTCGCGAAGACAAGATTCACCAGATTTATTCGTCAATGCAGTCCGGTCAGGACAAGTTCGGTATGCAGACATTTAACCAGGCGCTGGCCACACTTTACTTCCAGAAACAAATCACGCTGGAAGTGGCAATGGCGCGCTCCAGTAACGTGGATGAATTACAGGAAATGATCAATCGCGGCACCGGATTGTTGAACCGCAACCAGACTGCAACCGGGGCTAAGGGCGCGGCGACAGGGAAGCGTTAAGCGATTTTGAAATCGCACAGATTCGATTTAACCAGCAGTAGACCGGTGCGTGAGCGACTGGCGCACTGGACGCAACGCTAAGAAGTAAGGAGACTTCACATGCCAGTTTTCACATTTTCTGGGAAGAGCGAAAACGGAGAGAAAGTCAGCGGAGAGCGGGCGGCGCCGAATAAACAGGCGTTAGCGGCTCAACTCCGCAAGGAACGCATCAACGCGGGAGCCATCCGGGAGAAAGGTAAAGAGTTTGCCATGCCGACGTTCGGCTCGGGCAAAGTCAAGACCAAGGAAATCGCCATTTTCTTCCGGCAATTTTCCGTCATGATCGATGCCGGCTTGCCGCTGGTGCAGTGTCTGGAAATCCTGGCCGCTAATCAGGAAAATCAGGCATTCCAGAAGACGCTCACCGGGGTGCGGACCACGGTAGAAGGCGGCTCAACCCTGGCCAATGCCATGCGGCAGTATCCCAAGGTCTTCGACGACCTTTCCACCAACATGATCGAAGCCGGCGAGACCGGCGGTATTCTCGACATCATTCTGCAAAGGCTGGCGCAGTATGTCGAAAAGGCTGTGAAACTCCGGGGAGCGGTGAAATCCGCATTGATCTACCCGGTCTCAGTCATCAGTATCGCAATCCTGGTCGTGGGCGCACTGCTGAAATGGGTCGTGCCCATTTTCGCTAACCTCTTTGCCGGATTGGGAGTGGCCCTGCCGTTGCCCACTCGTGTGGTGATGGGACTGAGCGCCTTCGTGGGCCAGTTCTGGTGGTTCTTCATCGTGGGTGTTGTAGGTTTGTTTTTTGGCATCAAGCAGATTCGCAAGAATCCCAAAGGCCGCTACTACATGGACTTTGCATTACTGAAAATGCCTGTCGTTGGCATGCTTATGCGCAAGATCGCCGTGGCGCGCTTTACCCGTACTCTGGGCACCCTGATCACGTCAGGCGTGCCTATTCTTGAGGGCCTGAGCATCACCGCCAGAACTTCAGGGAACGCCGTACTCGAAGAAGCCCTGATGAAAGTTCGCAAGGCAATTGAAGAAGGCCGCACTATCGTAGATCCGCTACGCGAATGCGGAGTCTTTCCTAGCATGGTGACGCAGATGATTGGCGTGGGCGAAGCGACCGGCGCCATGGATGCGATGCTGCAGAAGATCGCAGATTTCTACGAAGACGAAGTCGACGCCGCAACCAGGGACATGCTGGCCATGCTGGAACCGCTCTTAATCGCGTTTCTAGGCGTCGCCGTCGGTGGCATCGTCATTTCGCTGTATATGCCGCTGTTCTCGATGATTGCCAAGCTGGCCGGATAGCGCAAAACATTGGGCGGAATGAGCAACCACTCAATCCGCCCAGTACATGCGTTTCTACCAAGGAAATTAGATTAGGCATGCAATCCATGTTCGATGAGCGGCTGTGGCTGGCCTGGCTGGTCAAGGTTCGCATCCTGATCCTGACATTCCTTTTGGGAATTGAGCTGGCCATCTCGCGGCTAACTCCCACACCTTTGCCTCTGCGCCTGTTTGTCGATGCCATTCTGCTGTGGTATGCGATCTCGATTTTTTACGTTGTGCTGTTATCGTTCTGGCAGGAGTACCGCATCCAGGCGGTATTGCAGGTGCTCACCGATCTTGCGCTTGTCACCTTGGTTGTATATGCCACAGGCGGCGTAGACAGCTCCCTTAATTTTCTTTACCCCCTAGTCATCATCGTGGCCTGCATTCTGTTGCCCAGAGTTTGGGCATACCTGACGGCCGCGTTGGCATTCATTCTGTATGGAACGGTTCTCGAGGCCACGTATTTCGCGATTATTCCTTCCTACTCCACCACCCATCCGGAACTGAAGGCGCTGCAAGCCATCATTTTTGTGAACTTATTTGGGTATCTCGCGGTTTCTTATTTGGCCGGTTTGCTGGCCAACAAGTTGCGACAGGTGGACGTAAAGCTCAAGGACACCAGCGGAGCGTTGGAAAACCTGCAGGCTTTGCACGAGAACATCATCCAGTCCATCACCGGCGGCCTGATCACCACCGGAATGGACGGACATATCACGCTGGTCAATACTGCGGCGCAAAAACTGTTGGAGCGTTCAGAAGCCGACCTTTTGGAGCAACCAGTTTCCCAACTTTTTCTGGATCCTCTTCCGCGAGTGGATCGTGAACCGGCTCATGGTGAAGTTCGTCTGGTTGCGCCGACGGGATATCGAAAAACTTTCCGCGTGCTGGTCTCCGCACTCGCTATTCCGGAGCGCGGCATGTTGGGCTATGTGTACACCTTCGACGATCTTACGGAAATCCGGCGACTGGAGCGCGAAGTCCGCATGCAAGACCGCTTAGCGGCGGTGGGGCGTTTAGCCGCCGCCATCGCGCATGAGATTCGTAATCCGCTGACTTCGATCGCCGGGTCGGTAAGCATGCTGTCGGGCATCCCGGATTTGGGTGATGAACACAGGCAATTGCTGCAGATTGTCATGCGGGAGTCGGAGCGGCTTAACAGCATCATCACCGATTTCCTCGCCTATTCGCGGGGCCGGCAATACAAGTTTGCCAAAGTGGATCTGCTGCCGCTTTTAGAAGACACCCTCACTTTGCTCGAGCACCGGCTGGCAGCACAGAACTCGGGGATTAAAGTAAAACGAAAGTACGGCGTGCACGAAGCATGGACTTCAGCGGATGGAGACAAACTCAAGCAAGTCTTCTGGAATTTCTGCGAAAACGCGGTGCGGGCCATGCCCAGTGGCGGCACTCTCACGGTTTCGCTGGAATCAAGTGGAGAAGACTGGCAGCTCAATTTCGCCGACACTGGGCCGGGGATGAGCCAGCAACTCATCGAAAAAGTATTCGAGCCATTCCAATCGCAGTTTGAAGGCGGCACCGGGCTGGGATTGGCTATCGTGTACGAAATTGTGCAGGCCCACGAAGGTAAAGTTTTTGCCCGCTCCAAGCTGGGACAGGGCAGCGTGTTTGTGCTGCGATTACGCCGGTTCGCGCTGGGACAGACTGTGGCCGGTCTCCAAGCGGTTCCCGCGCAGGCGCAAAGCCGGGCGCTTGAAACCATCAGTGCCGTGGCGGCGGGAGGAGGAGCGCATGGGTAACATTCTGGTTTGCGATGACGAGCGCTCCATCTGCGAAATGCTGGATATCGCGCTGCGCCGCGAAGGCCACAAGGTGGAGACGGCTAATTCGGGCGAACTTGCGAAAAGAAAACTCGACGGCGCTCTGTACGACGTCATCGTAACTGACATCAAGATGCCGAACATCGACGGCATCGAAGTGCTGCGTCACGCGCATCAGATTTCGCCAGATTCGGCGGTCATTCTAATCACAGCGGTCGACGATTACGAGGCTGCGGTTCAAGCGGTCAAAGCTGGCGGAGCGACGGATTACATTCGCAAGTCTCCGGGATTGGTCGATGAGATAAAAATCGCCATCAAGCGGGCTCTGGAAAAAGTCACGTTGCACCGGCAGAATTTTGCTTTCAAACGGGACGCTGCGACTCGCAACTCCTTGGACAACATTGTCGGCGTCAGTCCCGCCATGGAGAAGTTGAAGCAGACGATTCGCACCGTCGCTTCGACCCAAAGCACAGTTTTGATCTATGGCGAGAGTGGAACCGGAAAGGAACTCGTTGCCCGCGCCTTGCATGTATGCTCGCCACGGGCTGCCGAACCATTCGTTTCCATAAACTGCGGCGCGTTTCCGGAAACGCTTCTCGAAAGCGAATTGTTCGGCTATGTGAAAGGCGCATTCACCGGCGCCAACCAGAACAAACGCGGGTTGTTCGAAGTTGCGGATCAGGGAACAATTTTTCTCGACGAGATCAGCGAGATGAGCCTGACTATGCAGGTCAAGCTGCTTCGGGTGTTGCAGGAACGCAGCGTGCGTCCGGTGGGAGGAACCAATGAAATTCCCATCGACGTTCGGGTTATCGCGGCTACCAATCGCGATCTCGACCGGCAGGTCGCGGAAAACACTTTTCGCGAAGATCTTTACTACCGCCTGAGTGTGATTCCGGTTTCGGTGCCGCCTCTGCGGCAGCGCCGCGAAGATATTCCGCTGCTGGTCAACCACTTCCTTAAAAAGTACGCGCCCGGAGCTGGGAAGAGTATTCAGCGAGTAAATGCCCAATCGCTGGAGGCGCTGGCAGGCTATGAATGGCCAGGCAACGTTCGCCAGCTTGAGAATACGATTGAGCGCGCCGTCGCATTGGAAATGAGAGAGGAATTGCACGTAGAACTTCCCGTGGAAAAAGCCAAGGCGCGTGCGGCGGCTGCTGGCGCGGATTTGCCGGGCATGGCCATCAGCGGGAACATGGGTGCTCTACCGGATGGGATCGAAATGGAGAAGTATGTTGCCGATATCGAGAAGTCGCTATTGCTGACTGCGCTGTCGCAATCGAATGGAGTTCAGACCCGCGCCGCAGACCTGTTGAAAATTTCTTATCGCTCGTTCCGTCATTTGATGAAGAAGTACGAACTGTAGCTGTCAGCTATCAGCCGTCAGCTTTCAGCTAAACAATCCTACAGCTTGTGCTTAACCTTGTGCTTAATAAAGAGGGGTCGCTGAAAGCTGATAGCTGATAGCTGATGGCTGATAGCTAAGATTTGTTTCCTTTCAATTGTTGCTTCCATCCCATCACTCTCGCTTTGGCGCCCTCCGCCTCAGCTTCCGGAATCATGCCTTTCTTCTGGTACAGAACCGACAGGCTGGTGTAGGCGAGGACATCGTCGGGATCGATTTCCGCTATGCGCTTGGCGGTCGCAATGGCTTCATCCAAGCGGCCGAGATCCTGTAGCGCGCGAGCGAGGCCGTGCAGGGCTTCGGTGAAGGTAGGATCAGCTTCGAGAGATTTCTGATATTCCTCTACAGCGCGCTCGTGGTGGCCCTCGGAGACCAAGTCCAAGGCCGCGTAATAATGGTCTTCGGCTTTCTGGCGAGCGTCGGTATCGGCCATAGAACAGAATCCTCAGCCACAGAAATAAAGTCTAGCATGCGTGTTGGGCGAGGGCTTTATGGCCAGGGCAGAGAACATGAGGGCATTTTTTGCCGCATGGCGTCCGATTAGGCAGGATCTGCTGCCTTGATGCGTTCATCGGGAAGGAACGAACGCAGATTTGTTTTGCTCAGGCAGCAGAATCAACGGTCTGAGAAGACGACTCCCGAGAATCATGCTGGACGCTGAATTGCAATCAACAAAGCATCGACACACTAAGGAGTTGACGATGTCTATATCCGCGATCTCTTCCAGCAACCCGTTGCTGCAGATGAGTAACCTGCAAAATCTGAATCAGCCACAGCAGAGCGAATTTCAACACCTGGCGCAGGCCTTGCAGTCCGGCAACCTGAGCAGCGCTCAACAGGTGTTTGGCGCTTTAATTGGCAGCACCAAAACCTCCGGTTTGCAAAGCGTGCAGTTGACGCAAGACCTGAATAAACTTGGCTCAGCTCTGCAATCCGGCAATCTGAGCAGCGCGCGCCAGGCGTATTCAACGGTTCAACAGAACTTACAGAGCTCCCATCCATTGGCAGCGCACCATCACCGCGGCCGTCACGAGGGCGGGTCGGAATTCGTAACCTCAGGCTTTCCGGGAAGCGGCAGTTCCGGCAGCCTCGCTGCCAGCAATCTTTCTCAGGCAGTCAATTTGACGGCCTGAGTTTGTGAGACCACGGCCGGTTTAGAATTTCTTCCTTATGGAGAAGCTCCAGATCTGCGCACATCCGTGGTGGGTAAACCTGCTCGCGCTAATTCCGTTTATCACCTACGCCGCGTTTCGGCGGAAGCGGGCGCTGTTGACCTGGCGGCAACTTACTACGCTTGCGATCTTTGCCGCCTCGTTCGGCTTCGTAGAGGCGGCGGTGGTGGTTTACCTCCGTGCCGCAACCGGACTGTTGCCGGGATATACCGGAACGCTGTCCGAGCTTCAGCATTCGTCGACGGGCTATCGTCAGGACCAGTCTATATCTCAATTTCCCCAGAGCCTGCTCACCATCGAGGTCTACCGCGAAGCGGCCACCATGATCATGCTGGTGAGTGTGACGCTGCTCGCGGCATCGAGCACAAGTGCGCGATGGGCCGCCTTTCTATGGCTTTTTGCTTTGTGGGATATCGCCTACTATGCCGGACTCTGGCTCACGGTTCGCTGGCCTGCTTCACTCACCGATCTGGATGTGTTGTTTCTCATCCCAGTGCCTTGGATTTCGCAGGTTTGGTTTCCCTTATCGGTGAGTGGATTCACGGTTCTAGCAATTGCGTTATCCCATAGCAAACAAGCCCGGCAATCGTAACCAGCTATTGGTTACGGAAGGCTACACTCCCGTCATCTTGTCCGGCCGGCAATCCTGATTCACCCTGTTCATAGGGGAATTAGCGCATCCGCGAAATCGAGCCGACCAACCGAAATGACTGAAACCAAGACTTCTAGGCCCGGAGTGGACTGGACCAAGCTTCTGACCGATCCGGACATCGTCAGCCATCTCGCAGAACTTCTGCAGGCCTACCGGAATGCTGAGCCCGCGCGCCGCGATCAAGTGTTGCGCGAGACCATGCGGAATATCAAGAGCGAGGCGGCAGAGGCACAGCCATCTCTCAAGATGTCTCCTGAGGCGCTCACTACCAACGCGCCCGCAGCCACGCCACCTTTTGAACCAGACATTTTCACTCCTTGCTGGGGTCAGGATCGGCGGCGCTATCCGCGAATGAAGTGTTTTGTCGCCGTCGAGTTGCGGGTGGAAGGCTCGCCGAAGCCAGTCTGGGGAAACCTGTCGAACACCAGCCTGGGCGGAGGTTTCGTCGAAACCGCAACCCCGCTCAAGACTGGAGTAAAGCTTGAGATCGGACTCTGGGTGGCTAACGGGAACATCTGGGTTAAGGGTCTGGTCCTCAGCGGTATTGTCACCCGAATCAGTCCCAGCTTTGGCGTCCGACTGAAGTTCGACAATATGGAATCTTCCGAACGCGAGACGCTGCGGCAATTCTTGAAGTTCGTCGAAAGCACGACTAAGAGCTACCAGAGCCAGCAAGGCTACCTGGCGCTAATGAAGCGCTAACCCGCCCGCTCAACCGATAGCGCAACCCAGTTGGCAAACGGGTATTTGCGATTGCGTCTTAGTTCCCCTGGCCTGACGGGGGCAGTGCTGACAAAGAAATTTCCCCGCCGAATCGAATCCACTGAGCGTGATTGGACACCACGATGTAAATATCCTGATGTGAGTTTATAAGGGTCGGTCGGGGGTTTTACTAGCGCTATCTCAGGGGTCACGCCAAAAATGCCTGGTTCCAAATGAATCCTTGTCTGATGCTTTTCATCCTAAATAGAGATGACGAAATCTGCTTGGAACACATTTGTGATTTCACTTTGCTCGTTCGCGCGTGCCTCTCAAAACCTTGGTAAACTGACTGATGTGGGAGTTTTCTTCTGTCTCAGTATCTGAGAAGCGGAGTCACCGCCGGCGCGTAAGTATACAACTCTGAACTCTGGCCCAAGGGAGAGTCTTCTATGGTGGCGAGTGAGCAAGCGTTGCTGACCAGCAAGCAACTGGATCTGCTGAGCATTAATACCATCCGCACTCTGGCAATCGACGCGGTGCAAAAAGCGAATTCTGGCCATCCCGGCGCGCCGATGGGGCTGGCTCCCGTCGCGTATTGTTTGTGGCAGCGATTCCTGCGTTACGATCCCGCCGACCCCGTTTGGCCCAACCGCGACCGCTTCGTTCTGTCGAACGGCCACGCCTCCATGCTGCTTTACGCGATGCTGTATTTGTGCGAAGTGCGCGGCGTTACTCCGGAATATGATTCTTACGGTGATTTTGCCGTAACGCTGGATGACATCAAGAGGTTTCGCCAGCTTGACAGCAGAACACCGGGGCATCCGGAATATCGCCAGACCGCTGGCGTAGAGACGACGACTGGACCGCTTGGACAGGGCATTGGCAATAGCGTCGGGATGGCGATTGCCTCGAAATGGTTGGGCGCGAATTTCAATCGTCCCGGCTTCGAGATATTCAATTACAACGTTTACGCCTTCTGCGGCGATGGCGATCTCATGGAAGGTGTCGGCAGCGAAGCCGCTTCGCTCGCCGGTCATTTGAAGCTTTCGAACCTCTGCTGGGTTTACGACAACAACCGCATCACGCTGGATGGCCCGGCCAATGTGTCATTCACCGAAGATGTCGGCGCACGCTTCAAGGGCTATGGCTGGAACGTAGTTCACGTTACAGACGCGAATGACCTTGACGCGCTGGGCAAAGCTTACGAAGACTTTCTGCAAACAAATGATCGTCCCACGCTCATTAACGTCAACAGCCATATTGGATATCGGATCGCCTCACAAGCAAGATACTAATGAAGCGCACGGCGAGCCCTTAGGCGAAGAGGAAGTGCGGTTGGTGAAGAAAGCCTACGGCTGGCCGGAGGATGCGAAATTCCTGGTTCCGGACGGCGTGCTGGAAAATTTCCGTCAGGGTATCGGCAAGCGCGGACATGAACCTGGAACAGAAGTGGCAAGCCTCGTTCGCCGAATACACAAAGAAATTCCCCGAACTTGCAGATCAGATAAACCGCATGCAGCATCGCGAACTGCCCGACGGATGGGACAAGAATCTGCCAACGTTCCCGGCCGACGCCAAGGGCATCGCCACGCGCGACAGTTCGGGCAAAGTTTTGAACGCGCTGGCGCAGAACATTCCCTGGCTCGTCGGAGGCTCGGCTGACTTGGCTACTTCCGACCGAACTCGACTTAAGTTTGAGGGCGCTGGCGATTTCCAACCGGGAAGCTATGCCGGTCGCAACTTGCACTTTGGAGTTCGTGAACATGGTATGGCCGCGGCTCTGAACGGCTTGGCTGTGTCGAAGATCCGGCCGTTCGGCGGAACTTTTTTCAACTTCAGCGATTACATGAAGCCGTCGGTGCGGCTAGCTGCGCTCATGGAAATTCCCGTCGATTTTCATTTATCACCCACGACTCGATTGGGCTGGGTGAGGATGGTCCGACGCATCAACCAATTGAGCAATTGGCTGGGCTGCGCGCCATTCCTGGGCTTGCTGCTGATCAGGCCCGCAGACGCAAATGAAGTCGTGGAAGCATGGAAGATTATTGCGCAAAAAAAGCATGAGCCTGCGGCGTTGGTGTTGACACGGCAGCCGGTGCCGACTTTCGACCGCACAAAATACGCATCAGCGGCAGGCGTAGCTAAAGGAGCATACATTCTCGCCGATGCACCCGACGGCAAGCCGGACGTAATTCTCATTGCGACCGGAAGCGAAGTTTCCTTGTGCGTGACTGCGTACGAGCAACTCAAATCCGAAGGAATCAAAGCCCGGGTAGTCAGCATGCCATCGTGGGGAATTTTCGACGTGCAGAGTGAGGAATATAAACGCCAGGTTTTGCCGCCAGCAGTGAAAGCGCGCGTTGCGGTCGAAGCAGCGGCGACGCTTGGCTGGTCGCAGTATGTCGGACCAACCGGAAAAGTAATCGGGATGCACCGATTCGGAGCGTCCGCTCCAATCAAGGATCTGTTAAAGAAATTTGGGTTCACTCCGGAAAAAGTAGTGGAAGCAGCCCACGAGGCAATTACACAATCGAAACAATAAATGATTAATGGAGGACGGGCGTTCCCGCCCGTCGGTATTTGAGAGGAGCATCACATGGCAACCGGAATTCTAGAAACCGCAAAAGCCACCAATCCCCTAAAAGATCTGTTGAAATATGGCCAATCGGTTTGGCTGGATTACATTCGCCGCAATCTGATCACCAGCGGCGAACTGAAGCGCTTGATTGAGGAAGACGGCCTTCGCGGCATGACTTCGAATCCGGCGATTTTTGAAAAGGCCATCGCCGGCAGCACGGATTACAGCGACATCCTGCAGTCTCTGCAATCGAGGACCGATCTCGACGCCAAGGCGCGATATGAGATTCTTGCGATCCGGGATATTCAGGATGCAGCCGATACTCTGCGTCCGGTTTATGACAGCTCGAAACGGCGCGACGGATATGTAAGTCTTGAAGTCTCGCCATATCTTGCTCGCGACACTCAGGGAACGCTCGAAGAAGCGCGACGATTGTGGAAAACGGTGAACCGCGAGAACGTCATGATCAAAGTGCCGGGAACTGCTCAAGGCATTCCCGCATTCCAGCAATTGATCAGCGAAGGCATCAACATCAACGTGACGTTGCTTTTCTCGCAAGATGTTTACAAGCGCGTCGCCGAAGCCTACATCGCAGGCTTAGAACAAGCCGCTTCACAGGGCTTGGATCTGAGCAAGATTGCCAGCGTAGCCAGTTTCTTCGTCAGCCGCATTGATAACTCTATCGATGCTATCGTCGACCGAACGCCTTAAGACTTCGAAAGATCCTCGCGAGCAGGAACAGTTGAAGAGCCTTCTGGGCAAGGTCGCGATCGCGAATGCCAAACAAACCTACGTTAAGTATCAGCATATTTTCAGCGGCGACCGATGGCAGACATTGGCTTCCAAAGGCGCGCAGACGCAGCGTGTGCTCTGGGCCAGCACCAGCACCAAGAATCCGAAATATCGCGACGTTTTGTATGTCGAGGAGCTAATCGGGCCAGATACCGTTAACACGATTCCGCCGGCAACTCTGGATGCTTTCCGCGATCACGGGCACGCACGGTCCAGCCTGACCGAAGACGTTGAAGGGGCAAATCGCGTTATGGAAACCGTCGCGAAGCTCGGGATCTCGATGAAAGAAGTTACCGACAAGCTCACCGAGGACGGAGTTCGTCTCTTTGCCGAAGCCTTCGACAAACTGCTCGAAGCAGTAGAGAAAAATTCGAAATCTCAAACCACGTCAAAAGTCAGTAAGCAAACTTACAAACTTCCTGACGATCTGGCGGAGGCAGTAAAGATCAACATCGACGACTGGCGAGCCATGGGAAAAGTACGTCGCTTATGGCAGCACGATGCTTCTCTTTGGACTGGCACGGACGAAGCCAACTGGCTGGGCTGGCTGGGAATCACGGAAAAGCAAATTGCCAATGCTGACAATTTGCGGCGCTTGGCGGAGGAAGTGAAGCGCGAAGGTTTCACCGATATTCTGCTGCTTGGCATGGGCGGATCCAGTCTTTGTCCTGAAGTGCTCGAGAAAACATTCGGGCGCATTGAAGGCTTTCCGCAACTCCGTGTGCTTGATTCGACCGACCCGGCGCAGATCAAGGCATTCCAGGACCAGATCAATCTGCCGAAGACCTTGTTTGTAGTCTCGAGCAAATCTGGGACTACGCTCGAACCCAACATCTATAAACAATATTTCTTCGAACAAGTAAAAAAAGCAGTTGGTGCGGAAAAAGCGGGCAGCCATTTTATTGCCATCACCGATCCCGGCTCCAAACTGCAAGAAGTGGCCGAGGCTGATCACTTCCGCCACATTTTTTATGGCGATCCCAGCTATTGGCGGCCGCTACTCTGCGCTGTCGAATTTCGGCGTCGTGCCCGCAGCCGCAATGGGACTTGATATTGTCAAATTTCTTGATCGTACCGAGGAAATGGTCGAAGCCTGTGCCGCGGCAGTACCGGTGCAGGAGAATCCGGGAGTCATCCTCGGTCTTGATTTTGGGAACTGCGCGCCACCCATGGCCGCGACAAGGTGACTATTGATTACTTCGCCTAAGATTGGCGATCTCGGCGCGTGGCTGGAGCAGTTGCTGGCCGAGTCAACCGGAAAGCAAGGCCATGGAATTATTCCGGTGGATCGGGAGCAGTTGGCATCGCCCGATGTATACGGCAACGACCGGGTATTCGTTTATCTCCGACTGGAATCGGCGCCGGATGCCGCACAGGAGACCAAGGTCGCGGCACTGGAGCAAGCCGGCCAGCCCGTCGTACGAATTTCGGTTGGCGATGTCTTATGACCTGGGCCAGGAATTCTTCCGCTGGGAAATTGCAACCGCGGTTGCGGGCTCCGTCATCGGAATCAACGCGTTCAATCAGCCCGATGTTGAAGCCAGCAAGATTGCCACGCGCAATCTAACCGCAGAATACGAGAAGACGGGATCGCTTCCCGCGGAAAAACCTTTCTTCGAGCAGGATGGCATCAAGCTGTTTACGGATTCCAAGAATGCGGACGCTCTGGCGAAAGCCGCAGGCAACGACAAATCGCTTGCAGGTTATTTTCGCGCGCATCTGAATCGATTGGGCGCGGGCGACTACTTCGCGTTGCTTGCCTTCATTCAAATGAATGACGAGCATGAGCAGAGCCTGCAGAAAATTCGTCATGCAGTGCGCGACAAGAAGCGCGTAGCCACTTGTTTGGGATTTGGTCCTCGCTTTCTGCATTCCACTGGTCAAGCCTACAAAGGCGGTCCGAACTCAGGCGTGTTTTTGCAAGTCACGTGCGACGATGCTGTGGACTTGCCTGTGCCCGGACAGAAATACACATTCGGAGTAGTAAAAGCGGCACAAGCTCGCGGCGATTTCCAGGTGCTGGTCGAACGGGGCCGCCGCGCCTTGCGCGTCCATCTAGGCAAAGACCTGAAATCCGGTCTGGCCAAGTTGCAGGCCGTGTTGACTGAAGCGCTCGGCTAAAATCGGCAGCGCCCGATTTCGCCGTGCATCATTTGGCGATATTCGGCGCGAGCCTACAAAAACGATTTAATATTGGGCAAGGAGCAAGCATGAAGCTGGGAATGGTCGGCTTGGGCAAGATGGGCGCGAACATGACCCGCCGCTTGATGCGTGGCGGTCACGAAGTGGTAGTCACCGATCTGAGCGCGGAAAACGTCAAGCACATCGCCGGCGAAGGCGCCATCGCTTCAGCCTCACTCGACGACTTCGTCAGCAAATTAGGGAAGCCGCGCATTGCATGGCTGATGGTCCCGGCAGGAGCGCCCACCGAGCAAACCGTGCAAGCTTTGTCGCAGAGGTTTCAGGCCGGCGACATTCTTATTGACGGCGGAAACTCCTATTTCAAAGACGACATCCGCCGCTCCAAACAGCTTAAAGACAAAGGCATCCATTACGTCGATGTGGGAACCAGTGGCGGCGTGTGGGGACTTGAGCGCGGCTATTGCATGATGATCGGCGGGCCCAAGGAAGCCGTGCAACACCTGGATCCTATTTTCAAAACCTTGGCTCCTGGCCGCGGCGATATTCCACGCACTCCCGGACGCGAAAAGATGCCGGGCACAGCCGAAGACGGATATATTTATTGCGGTCCTTCAGGCGCTGGACACTTTGTCAAGATGGTGCATAACGGCATCGAGTATGGGTTAATGGAGGCTTATGCGGAGGGATTCGACATCTTCCGCAATGCGACCAGTAAGGAATTGCCCGAAGAGCAGCGCTACGATCTGAATCTCGCTGACATCGCCGAAGTGTGGCGGCGGGGAAGTGTAGTCAGTTCGTGGCTGCTTGATCTTACAGCGATGGCCTTGGCGGAAAATCCCACGCTTTCGGAGTACACGGGATTTGTTCAGGACTCCGGGGAAGGACGATGGACGATCCAGGCGGCGATTGATGAGGCGGTCCCAGTCAATGTGCTTTCGGCTGCGCTCTTCACCCGTTTCCGGTCGCGGCAGGATCACACATTTGCGGAGAAAGTTCTCTCCGCCATGCGGCAGAAATTCGGTGGCCACATAGAAGCAGGCGTTGCCCAGAAAAAAACCGCATAGGCTGTCTCACCGTTTACTCGACGAGGATACAAACTCATGGCTCAAGCAGAAACACTGGCAGCCCCGCAAACCAAGCGTACGGCCCGGCCCGCTGATCCTTGCGTGATGGTTATTTTTGGCGCGGGCGGCGATCTGACCAGCCGCAAACTCATTCCCGCTCTTTACAATCTGGCTAAAGCTGATTTGCTTTCGCGCGAGTTTGCCATCGTCGGGATATCCCATGGCGCCATGACGAACGAACAATTTCGTCAAAAGGTTTCCGCAGATATAAAGCACTACGCGGGCGCGGATGCCGACCAGGACATCGTTGAATGGTTTTGCAAGCGTTTGTACTATGTGACCGGCGAATTTGATGACAAGAAGGTTTATTCCCAGTTAAAAGAGTTTCTGCAGAAAGTCGATCAGGATCACACTACGCACGGTAATTTTTTCTTCTACCTGGCTACATCTCCCAATTTTTTCGGCCCTATCGTCGAGCATCTGGCCGAGGCAGGGCTGATGGAAGAAGACAACCACCACTGGCGCCGGGTGATTATAGAAAAACCTTTTGGTCACGACCTGGATTCGGCCAGGATGCTGAACCAGCAATTGCTGAAGGTCGCCAAAGAAAAGCAGATTTACCGCATTGATCATTATCTCGGCAAAGAGACTGTCCAGAATATTCTGGCGTTTCGCTTTGCCAACGGAATATTTGAGCCCATCTGGAACCGCCGCTACATCGATCATGTGCAGATTTCAGTGGCTGAAACGGTGGGCGTCGAAGGGCGCGGAAGTTATTACGATCAGGCGGGAGCGCTGCGTGACATGGTGCCGAACCACATCATGCAGCTGATCAGTCTGACTTCCATGGAGCCGCCCGTTTCATTTCATGCCGATGCTGTGCGAGACGAGCAGGGAAAAATACTGCATGCGATCCAGCAGTGGAGTTCCGAGGAAGTCCTCACCAAGACAGTTCGCGGACAGTACGGGCCCGGAATCATCGAGGGGCAGCATGTGCCCGGCTATCGTGAAGAAGACGATGTTCCGCCCGACTCCAAAACTGAAACCTTCGTAGCCATGAAGCTGCAAATTGACAACTGGCGATGGGCCGATGTCCCATTCTATCTGCGCACGGGAAAACGTCTGGCCGCGCAGAATACTCACATCGTGATCCAGTTCCGGCGCGCGCCCTTCGTTCTGTTCCGCGATACGCCGGTTGAGAATCTGATGCCCAACCAGCTGGTTCTGCACATCTCACCGGAAGAAGGAATCTCATTGCAGTTTGCCGCCAAGGTTCCCGGGCCAGTTATGCGGTTGGGCGCGGTGGACATGAATTTCGAATACGCGGATTACTTTGGGGTTCAGCCGAGCACCGGCTACGAACGGCTGTTGCATGACTGCATGATTGGCGATCAAACTCTTTTTCAAAGAGCGGATATGGTCGAAGCCGGTTGGTGCGTTGTGAGCCCCATGCTTGATGTGTGGAAGGCTCTGCCGCCACGCAATTTTCCTAACTATGCCGCGGGTACATGGGGTCCGAAAGAGGCCGATGAGTTGCTCGAGCGTGACGGCCGTCATTGGAGGAACTTCGAAAAATGATTTTGGCAGGCGACATCGGAGGGACGAATGCAAGGCTGGCGTTCTTCGATGTGCAGGACGGCCATTTCCGCCAACTTTCCTCATCCGTGTTCCGCTGCTCCGAGTATGCGGGACTGGATCAAATCGTTTCCAAGTTCGTCGATACGGCAAAACTGCATCCCGATGCCGCTTGCTTTGGAGTGCCAGGGCCGGTTCGCAATGGACGGGTTGAAACCTCCAATCTACCTTGGATCATCGAATCCAAACGTCTGGCTGACGAACTGAATCTCAAGCAGGCTGTTCTGATCAATGATCTCGAAGCCAATGCCTGGGGCATCGCCGCTCTCGATCCCTCCGACGTGGTTCCGCTAAATAAGGCAAAAGGCAATCCCGTCGGCAATCAGGCCGTCATCTCCGCGGGTACTGGGCTTGGCGAAGCTGGCATGTATTGGGACGGCACGCAACATCGCATTTTTGCCACCGAGGGAGGCCATTGCGATTTCGCGCCGCGTGACGAGCCTGGAAATAGATTTGTTCCGCTATCTTTCCGGCCGCTACGGTCACGTCAGTTATGAGCGCATCGTCTCCGGACCCGGCCTGGTGAACGTGTTTCATTTTTTGCGCGACAGCGGACGCGGAACCGAGCCGCAATGGCTCACCGATGAGATGGCGCATGGCGACCCCGCGGCTGCCATTTCCCGTGCTGCACTCGAGGGAAAATGCGCGTTGTGCGAACAGGCGGTTGATTTGTTTGTTTCGGTTTTTGCCGCGGAAGCAGGCAATCTCGCACTTAAAGTACTGGCCACCGGCGGAGTCTATCTGGGCGGCGGCATTGCTCCTAAAATGCTGACCAAACTGTCCGGGCCTTTGTTCATGCACGCGTTCGTGGGCAAGGGGCGCATGCAACCTCTTGCTGGAGTCCATCCCGGTCAAAGTCATTACCAACGACAAAACCGCATTGATGGGCGCGGCTCGCTGTGCCGCCGCTGCGAACGGTTTGAAGTAAGTCTCTCTGCATGCCATCCACGCCAGAGATCCGCATCCTGAATACGCCAGCCGAGTTATTTCAGGCAGCTGCCGAGGAGTTTGCCGCTCTCGCTGCCCAGGCAGTGCAGAGAAATGGCAAATTTACTGTCGCCCTCTCAGGAGGCTCGACGCCAAAAAGTCTGTACTCGCTGTTGGCTAGCGGGTCCGTTCCCAACATCCCGTGGGACAAAATTTTCTTCTTCTTCGGCGACGAACGCTTCGTGCCCCCGGACCATCCTGACAGCAACTATCGCATGGTGCACGAAACGGGATTGTTTTCGAAAGTTTTCAGCGATCAAGTTTTCCGCGTCCTCACCGAAGAAAAAGATGCAGATACCGCGGCCCGCGATTACGAACAGACGATTCAGAAGTTTTTCAACCTGAAACCCGGCGAGTTCCCGCGCTTTGATCTCATACTGCTTGGCCTGGGCCCCGACGGACATACGGCCTCCCTTTTTCCCGGCACAGCCGCTCTTAACGAAAAAAATCGACTCGTCGTAGCCAATTGGGTCGAGAAATTCCGTAGCTATCGCATCACTTTTACGTTACCGGTGCTCGACCACGCTGCGTGCGATATGTTTCTGGTCAGTGGAAAGGACAAAGCCGACATGGTTCGTCAAGTGCTGGCGGATAAGAATGCGGATTTGCCCTCACAGAAAGTGCACCCCGTGGACGGCAGGTTGGTGTGGCTGCTGGATGCTGCAGCCGCCAGTCGGCTTTCCTAACCAACGATATCCCACAAAAACAAAACGTCCCAAACTCGGTTGAGTTGTGGGACGAATGTTAGAACAGGTTCCTCCCCCGAGAAACTGTTCATCACTAACCTATCGCGATAAACCAGCAATTGGAATGGCACCGACGGGCCATTTATCACATTTTTTTCGTCCCACTTTGACAGTCCCTTTTCTGCCTTTCGGTCAGTTTTGGTGCCACTAACCTCTCCCGGCCGGGATAATCCGGTACAATTCATCTATGCCGAGACTCGAAGGATTAGGAAACATCGTTACGGAATTGAGAGCAGAAAGAGCGCATCTGGTAAACAACCTCCGCCATGTGGACGCGGCTCTCGCCGTGCTAGGTAAGTTGGAAGGGGGAAAGTTCGCGACCGTCTCGCGCCGCACTTTGTCAGCTGCGGCTCGCCGCAAGATGGCCGCCGCTCAGAAGGCGCGATGGGCGAAGGTCCGGGGCCAGTCGGCCTCAAACAAAACCAATGGCTCACGCCCCAAGCGGACTCTTTCAGCAGCCGCTCGAAAAAAGATTGCTGCAGCTCAGCGCGCCCGGTGGGCAAAAGTCAGGGCGGCGCAATCAAAGTAAGGTCTATGTGATATCAGCGGCGTGTAGACGTGAAAATGCCCGCAATTATTCATAACTGCGGGCATTCGCTCTCCTAACTAGACGGCCTGAACGTTCTCAGCTTGCCAGCCCTTGGGGCCTTTGGTGACGTCGAACTGCACGGCTTGGCCTTCTTGCAGGCTGCGGAATCCGCCCGCCTGAATGGCCGAAAAGTGCACAAATACGTCTTCGCCATTTTGACGGCTGATAAAGCCATAACCTTTGGCGTCGTTAAACCACTTTACTGTTCCTGTTTCTGACATTGATGTTTCCTTTTTCTATCGTTAGATTGTGCTGAGAAGATTCGCTGCTAGTGAGAGGGGTGACGCTGGTTGGCGGTACCGGCTTTCAGTTGCTTATGAGTCAAACTTAGCTGGCTTCTATTATACACGGTTCACCTGGATCCCCGCAGAATATTACAGACCGATATAAGTTGAGCGCTAAACTTCAACTTTGGACTCGGGTAAGCCAACTACGACAGTGCGCCTTCGAGGCAGTTCTTCATCAGGAATTTCGGCTATAAATTGCAGGCTGAGGCCTAGACGGCGACACTCCTCATGGGCCACATCGTTAAAGAAATAGACTATGTCTCCGCCGAATCGATCCTTGGCCCGCCGGCGTTCATCGAGGTCAAACGGGCTTGTCGAATAGACTTTCAGCTTTTTCAAATTCGGCACCGAGGCGCTGAGTTGGCGCTGAAAGTCTAGCGCCCCCTGCCGCACCTGCGCCATCGTGAAAGCCAAAACGTGGTAAGACATAGCGTTGATCCGGAGAAGTCCCGAGGATTATACCGAGCCTCCGCCACCTTCGCGGGGCACTACTTCGTGGGGGCGTGATGGGCTTCCATCCATTCCCACTCCTGCAATGCGATCGGCACGTTGCCATTCAGCCAGACAGAGTCGTTGAATGCCTTCATGTCGAAGCTGTCGCCTTGCTCGCGACGGGCATCGGCAAAAAACTTCGTAATCTGCAATTTGCCCGTCTGATAGGAGATCGCCGAACCCGGCCCGGTGGCGAACCACGATGCTTCATCATGTGCCGTGGCGGCATCCATCGGCACCATGCGATGCAGGTAGTCGGCGGCTTGGTCGAGAGTGAACTCGCCGAGCGCCATTTTGACGTCGACCTCAACCCGCAGCGCGCGCAGCCGAGCCCAGTTGTAGATCATCTCGCGAGTGTGCGGCGAGTGTTCGAAGAGTCCATCCTGCAACATCATCTCTTCTGCGTAGAAACCAATGCCTTCGTTGGCGCCGGAGTCGTAATAATGCCGACGGATCGGGTCGGGATGATTCCATCCCAGCCAGAGTTGGAAGTAATGTCCGGGCACGCCTTCATGAATGATCAGCGGCCGGGAGTCGTACGCACTTGCCAGTGAGAAGTAGCCAAGTTTTTCGGAAGGAGGCGGAGTCCAACGGGTGCAGTTGTCCTGCAATCGCGAGGGACCAGTAAAGTCGTCCATTTCGCCCCAGCCGTCCATCGCGTCGAGGTAGCCAGGAAGAGGCTTTGCAGTGTAATGCGGGAAGTTCTCCGGCACACTGAGAATGCGCCGATCAACCAGGAATTTTCGAATTGCCAATTCGTCGGCGGTTTCTTGCTCGATTTCTGCCTGCAACGATGACGAGAGTTTCAGCGGAGGCACATCCCGATTGCGATTCTTCTCCATCTGCTCAAACTCGACCACCCGCGCCCACTCCGTGTTGCGCCATCTGCAGCAAATCTTCTGGCGTGAACGGATAGAGCGCGACGTTTTTAAGGAAGAACATGTAGGCATCACGTCCGACAGATGGTTTGCCCTTCATCGTCGGCATCTGTTGCTGGAGCCAGGTGCGATACGATTCCAGTGCTGTGGCCGCGTTATCGATCGCCGGACGAAATGCGGCTATGGCTTTTGTGCCAGCCAGCAGAGGCGTGACTTCGCGTTTGACTATTTCCAATCGCGGGCGAACATTGTCCAGTGAATCGATGGCGAGCTTGGCAAACGGCCCGACGGGATCGCTAAGACTGCTGCGAGCTTCGTCGAGAATAGAGGGGATGTTCTCCAAACGCGAGACGACCTCGTTACTCTGGACTTCGCTAAACGGCGGTGGGATGGCAAGTAGTTCATGAACGGGCGTGACCGTTTGCTCGACGTAGAATTCTGGATCACGCTCCCAGCGCCGATTAAGATCGAGTTCCCAGCGGACGCGCGCCAGTGCTGAACCGATCAATTTGTAGTCCACTTGCTCCGCGATTGGCCAGTGGGACGGATCCATGGCCTTCCAGCGGCCCTCGAATCCGAGCAACTTTGAACGCTGCTCTTGTACGGCTGCGATGGACCATGAGCGCTTCACGCCGGCTGGCCGCTCGATGCGTGGGATGTCGTCCGGACTGAACGGCTGCGTAGTGGCACGCCAGCTCCAAAATTCTGAAGCGAGGCCGGACAACGAATCCTGCGCAAGGGCGGGAAGCGCAAACAGCATTGCGCAGATAACGAGCAATTGAATTTTCATAAAGGGTTTGAAAGTTTTCGAGTACTGCTTGTGTTGAAGACTGGAAGGTTCGAATTCATGTATGCGCAGGCCGCATCCTCGGCGGCAAGCAACTATGAATGGACGCCAGGGAACCTGTCAATGAGTTCTTCTGCAAAGGCGACAGCGCCCGCAAGACCTGATACGCTTATTTTCTGCACCGTCGCGGACCCGTAGCTCAACTGGATAGAGCACTGCGCTTCGAACGCAGGGGTTGGGAGTTCAAGTCTCTCCGGGTCCACCATTTTTATCGTAGCGCCGGCATCTTGCCGGCTGTCCCGAGGGCATCTTGCCCTCGGAAGTGAGGGCGGGACGCCCTCACGACAGCCGCCGAGACGGCGGCGCTACCAAAGTGGCAGGTTGAGTCGCGCTTGACAATGCGTGCGCGGCTACATGTGTATCGTTGCGAACCTCGCGCAGACGCTCTCTTCTACAATGTTGACGTGAAGACTTGGGATGTGGTCGTCATTGGCGGCGGCATCATTGGATTGTCGCTGGCGATTGCTTTGCACAAGCGCGGCGTGCGCGTGCTGGTGGTGGAACGCGGAGAACCGGGCCGCGAGGCTTCCTACGCTGCGGCCGGAATGCTGGCCGACTGTCCGCTGGAGATGCCGGCCGCGTTGCAAACGTTCGCTGCGGCAAGTGCGCGAATGTACCCCGAGTTTGTCCATGAACTGCAGGATGAATCCGGAATCAACATCGATCTCCGCGATCAAGGCACGCTTCTGCTTACTGCGCCGGAGGATTTGTCCAGCAGACCTCAGTTCGGTGCGGAACACAAGCTCGAAGTGCCTCTTACTGAACTTGAACCGGCACTGGCTCTGCCGGAAACCTCAGTCTTTTATTTAAAAGAACGAAGTGTTGATCCGCGCGCCCTCGTCGCGGCGGCCATGAAAGCTGCCAAACATCGCGGAATCGATATTTCTTCCGGCACGACCGTAACGGACTTTATTTTCTCCGATGGCCGAGTTGCAGGGGTCATCACGGATAAAACGAAATACCCAGCCCGTTATGTGGTGAACTGCGCAGGTGCGTGGTCAGGAAGTCTAACTCTCCATCGCTTGCCCACGCGCCCGGTCAAAGGACAGATGCTGGCCGTGGCCAGCGCCCAGCCCAACCTCGTCCGGCACGTGATCCGCACTCCTGATGTCTATCTGGTTCCACGCACCAACGGACGAATTCTGATCGGCTCCACGCTTGAGGAAGCGGGATTCGACAAGCGCACCGATGCCAGCACGATTCAGCGTCTGCATCAGGCGGCCATTCGCTTAGTTCCAGCGCTGAAAGAAGCGCTAATGTTGGAGGCATGGGCTGGGTTAAGGCCAGGAACTCCAGACGATTTACCCATTCTCGGCGAAACCACGACGCCCGGCTACTTGGTGGCTACCGGCCATTTTCGCGACGGTATTTTGCTGACGCCGGTGACGGCTCACGTCATGGCGCAGGTCATCACGGGTGCTCAACCAGATCATGATATTGCGACATTCTCACCACGGCGATTTCAGACGTAGCGTTCGGACTGTGCTCGTTTACTTATTCTGCTGATTCAGGACATCGAGAGCTTGCCGCGCTTCTCCAAGTTTAGAATTCAGCTTAAGCGCCTGTTTGTAGGCGGCCTCAGCTTCCTCAACGCGACCATTCTCCTGGAATATCCGGCCCAGCCGCAAATATCTTTCGGCGGAGGGTCCTTCAGCCACTTGTCGGATGGCGTCTGACAATTCAATTTTGGCTAAGCCGCTACGGGCTTTACTTTGCTGCGGGTCGATCTTCAGGGCTTGCTCATAACTTGTTTGCGCGTGTGAATATTGTCCGAGCTGACTATATAACCTGCCCAGAATCTCGTATGCCTCGACACGCATAGCAGGATCGGAAGTCAGGGGAATCGCTGCTTCATACTGCGCAATCGCTTCCCGCGGGTGATCGCTGAGCGCCAAAGTTCCGCCTAAATTGAGATGGGCCGCGGGATCCGTAGGTCTAAGCTTGGCCGCCTTGATGAAATGCGGCAATGCTTCCTCGTACTGGTCTGTAGCCAGAAAGGCCGCACCCAGATTCTGCTCGCCCAGAAAATTATCTTTTGTGACCTCTACCGTGTGCGCCCAGATATCGACTGCGCTCCGCCAGTAGCGAAGCTGGTCGACGGTAAAAAGCGCAAAAATGGCCATGACGACCGCGGCTACCTTGACGCGGGACCGAAAACTGAGTTGCCGCGCGTCAGCCAAATCAGCAGCGCCCCACACCGCCATCACAAAAATTCCAATCAGCGGGACGTACGCATAGCGGTCGGCAATTGCTTGCTCACCAACTTGCACGAGTCCAATGACGGGCACCAGCGTGCCCAGGAACCACAGCCATCCGGTGATTAGGTAGGGCCGAGCATTGCGCTGCCACCACACCACTGCGCTCACCGAGCATAGAAACAGAGCCGCCAGTGCCAGGCGCCACATCGCCAGGTTTGCGCCAGGGTGAGGATAGAAGAGTCCCAGCCAAGCCGGCCAGAATGCTTTCCACACATACATTGCGTAAGCGTAGATTGCGTTTTCCAGGCGCACGCTTAAGGGAAGCGCCAATCGCATGGCCCCGCCCGAACGCTGTGCAAACATGGTGACCGCGCTGGTCGCGGCCGACAGCGCTAAGAGCGGCAGCTTCTCCAACACTAGCCACGAGAAGCGCATCTGCGGCACAGGCAAAGTATTCTCGTCGGTCGCCAGTCCCTGGATTCGTCTTAGCGGCCAGAAATCGAGCAACAGAAGCACACAGGGCAGAGTCACTACCATCGCCTTGGACGCAAGTCCGAGCACGAACAGCGCAGCCACCGCGAGATAGCGTTTCAACCCCGGCTTAAGCGCATACCAGCCGTAAGCACCGATTGCCAGCAGGAAGAAGAACGTACTGAGCACATTTTTACGCTCAGCGATCCACGCAACTGATTCCACATTAAACGGATGAATCGCGAATAGTGCAGCCACCAGGAAACTACGCCCTGTTTTTCTGGTTGCGTACATCAGCAACAGAAACAGCAGCACAACATTCAAGGTGTGGAACAGTATGTTCGTGAAGTGATGCCCCGATGGATTGAGGCCATAGAGTTGGCAATCCATGGCATGTGAAAGCCAGGTTAGCGGGTGCCAGTTTGAGTTCTCAGTCGATGTCAGAGCCCAACGGATCGTCGGCCAATGCAGGCCGGCTTTCACGTGCGTATTGTTCAAAACGTAGATGTCGTCGTCGTAATTGAAGATGAACGGATGCGTAATTGCCGGACTATAGAGTGCGAGAGTTGCAACCGCCAGCAAAAGGCAAATTGCCAGATTGCGCTTTTTAGACGACGCCAGCACAAAGCTTTCAACCCTTTGTCGGACGCTAAGCTTTTCCGCTGCGATGGCCGATTGTCTCGCCTCCGCCCGTCGCTTGCCCGATTTCACCTTGATGGACATAGTGAAAATAGAAACGAATGTGCTGGCTGATCACTGTCAGGCAGAAGAATTGTACATGGGGCATTCCTTCCGCGGAGGACTCGCACCAAGGTTTGTGAACCTCACGGTTCGTTAAATTTCACCCTGTAGCCGTCACACCGAAGCACTGGCAGCCGAGGATACTTCGGGAAGTTCGGATCAGTCTCCGAGAGTTTGCACCGATAGAACGTTGATCCGCGGTCGGACTGAATCTTTCGCGCGTGAACGCAGTCGAAGCAGAGGCCGATGCGTCGCGAGTCATCTTTCGTGTCTTCGCCTTTTGGCACGCTCGCAGGATAGTCTATCCCAAGACTCCGAAGGGCACGGTAGTGTCTCAGTCTCGATTTAAAGGTCAATGAAGGCGTTTGCTGTGGCATACTTCTGGCAAACTAAAGGACGATTGCTATACTCCCACCGTGCTTCTCAAGCAGATTGGCGCTGGAATCATTATCGGCGGTATTGCGTTCGGTGTTGTAGCAACCAATGTTGTCCGCATTACCCACTCGAATGGATGGCTCTATGAGTTTTGGCCGTTAATTATGTTCATATTTTTTATAGTCGGTGCGACGACCGGGGTGGCTGGAATGATCGCCAGCGTTATTCAGAAACGAAAAAAACATTAAAACTGAGACACTACGATGCCCACACGCTGAGAGAAGCAGCAGCGCTACTTCAGGTATACTGATGCGTTTCCTGCTATTCCAACCTAATCGGATATGGTACCTCGGAAAGGGACACATTTATGGCTTCTCCCGCAGTCGATTATGCCCGCTCCAATCAGCAGCGATTCGTAAATGAACTGAAAGATCTGCTTCGCATCCCCAGTATCAGCACTCTTGAAGAGCACAAATCCGACGTGCGCAAGGCCGCCGATTATGTGGCCAGCGAGCTCACGCGAATCGGGATGGAGAATGTGGAACTGATCCAGACCAAAGGCCATCCTCTGATTTATGCCGACTGGCTGCACGCGCCCGGCAAGCCTACCGTGCTTTGCTACGCCCATTACGATGTGCAGCCGCCCGATCCGCTCGACGAATGGATTTCACCGCCTTTCGAGCCTACCGAGCGCAACAACAATATTTATGCCCGCGGCGCGGTGGATGATAAAGGCCAGCTCTGGATGGAAATCAAGGCCATCGAGGCATTGATGAAAGGCCACAGCGGCAAGCTGCCGCTGAATGTGAAGTTCATAATCGAAGGCGAAGAGGAAGTTGGCGGCGAGTCGATTGCCGAATATGTGCGCAAGCAGAAAAACAAGCTAAAGGCCGATTTCGCGCTGGTCTGCGATACGGAACTGTTCGCGCCCGATCTTCCGACACTCTGTGTCGGGCTGCGCGGATTGGTTTATACCGAGATCGAGGCGTTTGGCGCAAAGACCGATCTTCACTCCGGCATGTACGGCGGCGCCGCCCCCAATCCATTCTTTGCATTGATTGAAATCATCAGCAAACTGAAAGATTCCAAGGGCAAAATTTTGATTCCCGGATTCTACAAAAATGTAAAGGCCCCGACCGCAGCCGAACTCAAAGCGTGGAAGCGTCTGCCATTCAACGAAGAGCATTACCGCAAGACCGAAGTCGGTTCCAAGGTGCTGACCGGAGAGCCGGGATTCTCGGTGCTCTATCGCACCTGGGCGCGTCCCACGCTGGAAGTTCACGGCATGCCCGGCGGATTTACCGCACCCGGCGCAAAAACTGTGATCCCGGCGAAAGCCTCGGCGAAGGTTTCCATGCGCATGGTTCCTAATCAGGATCCCGATGACATCCTCAAGCGCTATACGGCTTACGTGAAGAAGCTCACTCCCAAGGGCATTGAGACCAAAATCAAAGTGTGGAGCAAAGGTCCCGCTTGCGTCGTTGGCACGGACAACAAGTATGTGAAAGCCTCTACCGAGGCCATGCACGAGGTGTTCAACAAAGACACGGTTTTCATTCGCTCAGGCGGCTCAATTCCAATCGTCACCGATTTTCAGGATGTCCTGAAAATTCCCAGCGTGATGATGGGTTTCGGCTTGCCCGACGATAATCTGCACGCCCCCAATGAAAAGTTTCACATCCCAAACTTCCATCGCGGAATTGAATCGATTTGTTTGTTCTTCGAAAAGCTGGGCGCGTAAGCGTCGGCATGAAATGTGTGTGGCCGGGTCTTCGACCCGGCCAAGCTGTCCCGAAACACCGACAGCGATTGCTCTGCACGCACTCACCGGCTGTTCTCAGCGAATCTCTGCGTTCTAAGGTTTGTTGAACCTTTCAACCTACAAAGTCCTAAATCGCAGAGTGCGCGGAGAACGGCCGCAGAGTGCGCCGAGGAATTCGCCAGAGAGCAATCGTCTTTAACTTTATTGTTTTTTGGCCAGCTTTTGCGTTAGGCTTATTCCGCTCTCGCGATTCTCCCTTCCTACCTAACCTCACCACGCTTCGTGTATCCCTTTGCTGCATTGTATGTGCAAAATGACGTGGTTGTGCAAAAGGTGGCCCTATATGTAGTGTTTATTGCTTGACCGAGATGCGATTTCGCCGTTACAGTAGCTTCAATCTGTGCCCGCCCTTTCCAGCCAAGGCGAAGCCTTTTTCGGAGCGAACGGTTAAGGAATCTAACCAGTTAACAGGAACAATGCGTGAGCAAAGCGTCGGCTATTACAGACTAGCTCCCAGGAGTACAAGTTGCTCAAACTGAAAAAGCTTCAAATTCTCGGCTTCAAATCTTTCTGTGATCGCACTGAACTCAAGTTTCACGGCGACGGTGTCGCGGCCATTATCGGTCCGAATGGTTGCGGCAAGTCCAACATTGCGGATGCCATCTCGTGGGTTCTAGGCGAGCAGTCGGCTAAGACGCTGCGCGGCTCGCGCATGGAGGACGTGATCTTCGCCGGCACACGTGATCGCAAGCCAACCGGCATGGCCGAGGTTGCTCTTACGTTGATCGATCCCGAAGTTTACGACGGCCCTGACGCGCATGAGCCGACCGAGATTGAAGTTCAGAATGATTTGCCTAGCGCCGACGATTGGGACGAAGCTGAAGTGCGCGCCCGCGCCGCGGAAGAAGTCGAGCGTTTAACCGACGAAGCGCAGCCAGGCCTTTCCGATGGAGAGACGGGCGTCCCGCCTGTCGAGCCGGGGGAGAACGCACCGACCTCCACCGAATCGGGCCCTCAAGTCGTGCTGAAAATCCGCCGCCGTAAGTTTCAGACTCAGTTTAAGGCAGGCGAGATCGTGGTCACTCGCCGGTTGTTCCGCTCGGGAGACTCCGAGTATTTGCTCAATGGCAAACTCTGCCGTTTGCGCGATATTCAGGAATTGTTCATGGGCACCGGCCTGGGGCCGGAGTCTTATGCTCTGATCGAGCAGGGACGTATTGGGCAGATTCTAAGCAGCCGTCCCACCGATCGGCGCGCCATCATCGAAGAAGCGGCAGGAATCACCAAATTCAAAACCAAGAAGCGGCTTGCCGAAGCTCGCTTGGAAGATGCCAAGCAAAATCTGTCCCGGGTGAACGATATTTTCGAGGAAGTCACGCGGCAGATGAACTCCCTGAAACGGCAGGCGTCGAAGGCAGAACGTTATGCCAAGTTGCGGGATGAAATGCGGGCGAAGCTGCGCCTGGTGCTGGCCAGCAAGTTCGCGCAACTTGACCGCGAGACCATTGAACTGGATGAGCGGATCAACGCGCTATCGGAAGAAATGCGCCATCGCAGCGAAAGCGTTCAGCAACTAGAATCCGAACACGCCGACCGAACACAGCGCGGATATGCCATCGAGAATGAAATCCGTGAAAATCGCGAGCGGCTGAATCAGATCAAGCTGGAAACCGAGCGAGCGCATGCCCAGCGCCGTCATAACGAAGAACGCTGCGCAGAATTGACGTTGCGTTCCGCTTCTTCCGAAGCAGAATTAGCTCAAGCGCAGCATCGGCTGAGCGCACTACAAGCCGAGCGCGAATCGAATCATCAGTTGCTGGAATCGGCAACCGCCGACTTTGCGGCTGCGCAGCAGGAACTGGCACGATGCCAGCAGGGAGCCACAGATGCCGCGAACGCTCTCGCCGCATTGGAACATCGCCAGGAAGCGTCGCGCAGCGCGATCATGGAAGTGGTAGCGTCAACCTCCAATTTGCGAAATTCGCTAACCCAGGCCGAAGAACGTCTGGCGGCGATTGGCCGCGAAGGGCAACGTTTGCAGGTGGAAATGTCGACCGCGAACAATCAAGTCGAAGCCTTCGGCGGGCAACGCGGACAATTCGCCCTGGAATTTGAGTCCGTCTCGCAGCGCGTTGCAGGATTGACGGACGAAATCTTGCAAGCGCGCCAATCGATCGAATCTAAACGCCGGGAAGAATCAGACGCCAAGAATCGGCTGGACAGCCTGCGCGCCGAGTATGCCTCCGCGATGGGCAAAAAAGGCTCGCTCGAAGCGGTCATCGCCGAACATGGTTATTCGACCGAATCGGTTCGGCGGCTGTTTCAATCAGGGGTCATGAACAGCGGACTGGCTCCCGCAGGCGTGCTGGCAGATTTTCTCGAGGTCGAACCGCGCTACGAGGGAGTGGTGGAAGATTTTCTACGCGACGAATTGAATTACGTCGTAGTGAAATCCTGGGATGCGGCTGACGAAGGTTTGCGGCTGCTGCGAACTGATGTAGATGGCCGCGCGACATTTTTGGTGCACCCGGAAGATTCGCAAGCCAAATTTTCTTTCGCGGTTGACGAAGTGGCACGTGCGGCGACGCCGAGCCAATCAATCGTCCCTCTAAAACACGCGATTCGTGTGCTGAATGGATTCGGCCGGTCTCTCGAAGTCATTTTGCCGAAGTTGCGCGATGGCTACATCGTGCCGGAGCCCACGTTCGCGCGTGAGCTCGCATTGTCCAATCCAGATGCGTTTTTTCTTTCGCAGTCTGGCGAGTGCTTCCATAACGTTACGGTCACGGGCGGCAAGCAGCGCTCCGAAGGGCCGCTGTCCATGAAGCGCGAACTGCGGGACGTTCTGCGTCTAATGGCAGATTTGGAAGCGGCGCTGCGCGATAACGAAATTCGTGTGATTACTTTGGGCCGCGAAATTAAGGAACTCGCGTCGCGACTCGACCGCCTCGAAACCGAGAAGCGCGACGCCGAAAAACAGGCGATGACTTCTGGTCACATGCTCCAGCAGCTTGATGCAGAGATGGCTCGTGTGGGCGAGCGGCTAAGTACGTGTCAGCGAGAGATTCAGCGACTGGCTTCTGAGCGCGGCGAACAGGAAACATTGATCAACTCGCGGCAGACAGAACTTGCGGTTCTACAAAAGCAGCGTGAGGAGTTGGAAGCACTGGCTGCTTCGGCGAATGAAGAGTTGGCTGGCATGCGCGAGCGGCGCGATTCGGCGGCCCAGAATGCATCGCAAAACCTGGCGCGCGTTGCCACGTTAGAAGAACGGCATCGGTCAGCCCGAGCTGTGCTGGGAAAAATCGAGAGCCTGGTTTCGGATATGGCCGCTCGCGCGGACTCCCTGCGAGCCCAGATCGATGCCTCCGCAGTAGAGAAGTTGCAACGCCAAACCGAAAACCAGCAGATGATCACGCAACTGGAAGAACTCGAAGCGGAGCGCAATACCACCGAGGCTCGTGACGGGTTGCTGCAATTTGAATCGGACCAAGTGCGAGCCCGCCTGGCTGAAATTGAGGAAGCTCTGCGCGATGCCCGTCAGTTGCTCGACCAGGCTCGCGACCGGCGCGGTGAGCTTTCAGCGATGACCGCTAAATTGCAGTCGG
Source organism: uncultured Acidobacteriota bacterium (assembly GCA_963716405.1). Classification (GTDB taxonomy): domain Bacteria; phylum Acidobacteriota; class Terriglobia; order Terriglobales; family Acidobacteriaceae; genus JABDBE01. Next base: position 761,018 of record CAVQTI010000006.1, read on the forward strand.
ACGCGCAATACATGGCGGAAACCTGCCTGAATGAGTTGGGGATTCAACGTCAGGACTTGATGGCCGACGCCACCATTCCGATTGCCAGCGGCGAACAGTTAGCCGCGGAGGATCAAACTTATCGCGAAATGCGCTCCCGGCTCGATGCCATGGGCCCGGTAAATATGATGGCTCTCGAAGAATACAAAGAAACCGCCGAGCGTCATTCGTTCCTCGATACGCAACGTAAAGATCTGCTCGATTCCATTCAGAATACGCAAGCCACCATCAAAGAGATCGATGCGTTCTCACGGCAAAAGTTTGAAGAGGCGTTCCATAAGATCAACGAGAATTTCCAGACCACCTTCCGCAAGCTCTTCGGAGGTGGGCACGCCCTGATGCGCCTTACCGACGAAGAAAACAGCGCGGAGAGTGGCATCGACGTTGTAGCCTCACCTCCGGGCAAGAAGCTGCAGAACGTGTTATTGCTATCCGGCGGCGAAAAGGCATTGACTGCGCTGGCGCTCCTCGTGGGAATATTCCAGTACCAGCCCAGCCCATTCTGCATCCTTGACGAGGTCGACGCTCCGCTTGACGAAGCGAATATCGGACGCTTCACCGAACTGGTTCGGGAGATGAGCATTCAAACCCAGTTTGTCTTGATCACCCACAGCAAAAAAACCATGAGCATCGCCCCGGTGTTGTATGGCGTGACTATGCAGGAGCCCGGCGTGTCCAAGCTGGTTTCGGTGCGCTTCGGAGCTACCGCGTGACGCCCCGAGATGCAAAGTCGACTCAGCACGACACTGCCTTGAACGAATGGCAGACTTAGGAGATTACAAAGGGCATGGCGGAAGCGGACCGCGGGGACTTCGCCAGTGACGAGGAAGTAGAACAGACGCTCAAGAAGTGGATTCACCAGACGCGTTGACCGCAACTCAGGTTTCCGAACCAAGTTATCCTCTGCCATCCTCAGCTTTTCCACAAATTGAATTTTCCCAACCGCGCACGGGAAATCGGCTATAGCCTTGGCGCGCAATCAAGGCTCTTTCTTTCAATGGAATGCATAAAATCGATTTTCTACTGGAACTTAAATCGTTGACAAATATTTCTGGCAGGTTAGAATACGCGACGTTTCTAACTGTAAAATTCAAACATGAGCCCCCAACTCCTCGATTCTGTCCTGCTGCGCACTGATTTCCCTGAACTCAAGCTTCACACCAGCGGCAAAGTCCGCGACGTGTACGAACTCGATCCCGAACATCTTCTTTTCGTAGCCACCGACCGCATCTCTGCCTTTGATTACGTGCTTGCCACGGGCATTCCGCAAAAAGGCCGTGTGCTGACACAGATTTCTCTCTTCTGGTTCGATTTCTTGCGCGACGTCGTCCCGAATCATGTAGTCACGGCTGATGTGAAGCAATATCCTGCAGCCGCGCAGAAATATGCCGATCAACTACTCGGTCGATCGATGATGGTCATGCGCGCCGAAATGATTCCCGTGGAGTGCGTGGTACGTGGGTACATTTCCGGATCCGCATGGAAGGAATACAAAGCAAGCGGCCGCGTGTGCGGAATAGAGCTTCCCGCGGGACTCAAAGAATCAAGCAAGCTGCCGCAGCCCATTTTTACTCCAGCCACCAAAGCCACCACCGGACACGACGAAAATATTTCCTTCGACGAAATGAGCCGAATCGTTGGCGTAGAACTAAGCAGTCAGCTTCGCGACCTCAGCTTAAAGATTTATTCCAAAGCTGCGGACTACGCCCTGAAAAAGGGCATCATCATCGCCGATACTAAATTTGAATTTGGCATGACTTCCAAAGGCATTACTCTGGCTGATGAAGTGCTTACGCCCGACTCCTCCCGTTTCTGGCCAGCGGACAAGTATCAACCTGGTCGGGCGCAAGCTTCGTACGACAAGCAGTACGTTCGTGATTACCTCGAGCAAATTCACTGGAACAAGCAACCGCCCGCGCCAGGGCTTCCAGCGGATGTAGCGCGCCAGACCAGCAACAAATATTTGGAGGCTTTTCACCAGCTCACTGGACACGAGCTGGATGTTTAGCGAAACAACCAGTCGGAGGAGACAGTGACAGCCGCCGACTGGATCATCGTGATTGTGATCGCGGTGTCGGTGCTTCAGGCGGCGATATCCGGTTTCTTTCACGAGGCGTTTGGTATTGCCGGATTAGTCCTTGGATATCTGCTGGCAGCGTGGAATTATGAGCGGCTGGCAGCGCGATATGCGCCTTACTTAAAGTCGATGTGGTTGGGCGAAATCGCGGCTTTTCTCATTATTTTTTTGGCGGTGGTGCTGGTTGCAGGACTCGCGGGCCGCATTGTCCGCCATATTGTGAAAGAAGCTGGACTTAGTTTTGTCGATCGGATCTTGGGCGGAGCGCTGGGGCTGCTGCGCGGAATTTTGCTGGTGGCAGTCGTCCTGATGAGCATGGCAGCATTCACGCCTACGTCCAGATGGCTAGAGGGTTCTCAGTTGGCGCCGTACTTTCTGGTGGTGGGGCGCGCCGCCATTTGGGTTGCCCCGTCAGAATTGCGGAGCCGCTTTTATCATGGACTTGATTTGCTGCACCGTGAACAGCAACACATGTAAGCCGCGCCTTTGCGGCTTCAACCGAAATTAGGAAGAAGAAAAGCTCAGCTACAGCTTTTCAAAAGAAAGAGGGATGCCGTGAGAGATCAGCTCGAAGCACTCATCCTGCAAATGTACAAAAGCAATATTCTTTACTCGGAGGCGGTCCGCGAATTTAAGAAGCGATTCATCCTTACCGTGCTGCAGGAAAATAACGGCAATCAGTGCCGGGCAGCACGTCAACTGGGAATGCATCGCAACACTCTCAGCCGCACCATCTCGGAATTGAAAATTGACATGCGGCAACTCCGCGCGGTTATGAAACGTCCCCCCCGCAGCGCTCGTCCCGCTGCCTACGATAAGAAAATATTCCGGTGATCTCGGCTCCGACCCTGGAGCTGCAAAGAATTAGGGCAGCGCCAACGCGCTGCCCTTGCAATTTCAGTCACCGCTTTTAATGGGGGGCAGGCTTCTAGCCCGTCCGGCCGGGCGAGACGCCCTGCCTCCATTCAAGTGCGATTACTGGTGGGCGGGTCGATGGTGAACCGGTTTCTTAGCCGGTGCTGCCTTCGTCAGCAATGCGCCTTTTTCCATAGTCATAACGAATGGGTTTGGCGTGTAAGAAACAGGCGTTCCTTCGAAGTCGAGCGTGGCGCCCTCCTGTGGCATGAGCCTGGCAGGAATCGTCCCTCCCATTGTAACTATGACGTCGGCCCTTTTCGCCGTTATATCGTCCTCACTCGCCGCGATTTGCAATTCGGTAGGCGAGGCCTTGATGACCGTGCCTTCCATCTGCAAAGGTACGCCTTTAATCGCCGACCAAACCTTGTCCGCATCCGCGGGCTGACCGGCAGAAAGCACGAGCTCCCACTCGGCGAAGCTCATGTCCTTGGGAGCTTTGCTCTTTACCAAGTCTGCGGCTTGTTGCGCGGGGGTCGGCGGAACGTATTGCGTGATGGTAAAGCCTGCTGGCGGCATCGGATTTGTCTTTGCCTGTGCCTCAACATCCGTCCAGCCCTGATCGGATCCGTGATACTTGGTGTATTGGCTCTTACCATAGCTCTCAATCTGCGCCTGGCTTGGCTGACCGGCAGCGAGATCGGCGGCTCGCGCAATGAAGTAGAGACCTTCCACGGAATTCGGAGGCGTGCCGGTCAAATCAGCCAGCGCCAGTGGATAAACATTCCGCAGATCATTCGGATCGGCTTGCACGGCGGCACGCAATCGCTGTTGCGCTTGCGGATAATTTTTCGCCTGCAGCGCCGCCATTCCCGAGGTGCCGTTAAAGATCGCGCTCATCTGCGTTTTCATCTTGTTGAAGTCGGCGTCGGAGGTGCCATCCGGTTTGGGGGCAGTCTGCAGCGCCTGCAGACCGCGGTCGGCGTACTGCGCGCCCTGCGTCAAATTGTTTTGCGCATCCTGACCGGCCTCAGCCTGGGCTCGCTTGATGTAGGCAAGCAATGCCAGCGCACGCAGATTGTTGGGATCCACCTGCAGAATACGCTGCGCCGCGTCCATCATTTTGGCTTGGTTGTTGGTCTTTTGGTAGGCCACCATCAGCGTTTCCAGGGCGTCCTCTTTCATTACGCTGTTAGGATACTGAGCCAGGAAAGCTTCCAGCCCGCTGATCTGCGCGGTGGGATCCGTCTGCTGAATCGCTCCCACGTAAGCGTTGTATTCAGCCGGATCTTTGATTTCTTTCTTCTGTTGCGCTTGAGCCGGCGCCTTTGCGGGAGCCGCTCCTTGTGTCTGTGCCGGCGCGGTGGTTTGTCCTGCGGGGGTAGTTTGCGTCTGGGCCGAGGGCGCAGTTTGCGTCTGCGTCGGGGCGGGTTGGGTTTGCGGTTGCGTTGTGGCTTGCTGACCCGAGGCTATTCCAGCAAACGTAATCACAATCGCCACTAGACTCGTCTTCATTTATGTTGGCTCCTTGAATTGTCGGGAAAACGGACGGCATTCGTACCGGGTAATATATCAGCAGCGACCCGGCTGCTCCGAGAATCAACTGCATACTCTTATGCGACAGGCCCGGAAAAATCACACCCTTTCGAATCAGTCGAACGGGCTGTACCACTATTTCCAGTGAGCCGGATTATAAGTATGTCCCGCAAGTAAGGCAAGCGCACTTTCGCCGGCTTCCGCCCCATCTTGTTAAGATGTGACTTGGCGCGGTTGCGGTTGTGCGCGGCCAGCATAACAAATATAGCCGGAGGATCACCATGGACGCGGCGAAACCGAGCAATAATGCCAGCTTAACTGGACAGGTGGCAGTGATTACCGGTGCGGGGCGCGGCATCGGCGCTGCCATTGCCGCCAAAATTGCATCCATGGGCGCCACGGCGGTGCTTTGCGGGCGCACGCGGAATCATTTGCAGTCCACCGCCGCCGCCATTTCGAAAGCCGGCGGCCGAGCCGAGCCAGTGGAGTGCGATGTTACAAACTTGCGCTCCGTCGAAGCAGCCGCGGCCCACGTCGAGCAAACCCTTGGTCGAATCGACATTCTGGTCAACAATGCCGGCGTTGGCGGCTTCGGGGGCCCGCTCCACCAGATGCCGCCGGAGTCGTGGGATGCGGTGTTGAATACTAATCTGCGTGGAGTGTATTTTTGCATCCGCGCATTCGCGCCCATGATGATTCGCGCTGGTGCTGGACACATCATCAATATTTCCTCGCTTGCCGGGAAGAACGCGTTGCCAAATGGCGCCGCCTATGCCGCTTCGAAATGGGGACTCAATGGCCTCACCTATTCGGTGGCTGAGGAACTGCGCGCACACAATATTCGGGCCTCGGTAATTTGTCCGGGCTCGGTAGACACCGAGTTAAGCCCGCATGCAGGAAAAGATAAAACCAAGATGCTGCAACCCGAAGACGTAGCCCACGTGGTGGCAATGCTGCTGACGCAAGCCCCGCAATCCTTCGTCAGCGAGGTACTACTGCGCCCAACCCAGAAGCCGTAAGCTAGAGTGAATGTGTGGCGCGGGCGCCCTCGCCCGCGAAGAGTTGCCAGTGTAGGCTCAAGCGTCCTCGCTGGTACTGCAGCAGTGAGTAAAAACTCCACGTACAAAGAGGCATCCTGGGACGACAAATGCGTGTATGATGCGAACCCTGCGAGTTCCGCCAAATAACGCTCACGACGCCGAACGATGGAGTTTCTGATGAAGACCCTTCTCCGTTATCTACTCTGCCTGATGGCACTGGCAATTGCCGCATCTGCCCAAGACACAAACCACGCGGGATTTCGATCCTTACACGTTGATGCGGGAAAAGTAATCGGCGAGATCCGCTCCTTTCAGGGATTGAATGGTCCGCCAAGCCCGGTGATGGCGGGCCTTCCGAGCCTGATTGAGCAATACAAAGATCTGCGTGTCGATCAGGTTCGAACTCACGATTTTATGGGCCCGACGGAAATCGATTCAAAGTTCGATTTCGACAACGGATTGCTCACATGGCTCATTCCTGATGACGTTCAGCGTGCCGGCGTAGTGAAAGCCGGAAACTCCAGCATCATTTTTCCCGACTGGACAGCCGACCCCGAAAAACCCGAAAGCTACAATTTTGCTCCAACCGACAAAGTGCTCGCAGCCATTCGGGCCAGCGGCGCGGAAGTCTATTACCGCATCGGGCGCAGTTGGGGAGCCAACATCAATCCTCCGGAGGATTTCGACAAGTTTGCCAGCGTTGTGAAACACATTGCCATGCACTACAACCAGGGCTGGGCAAACGGGTTTCACTATGGCATTCGCTATTGGGAGTTCTGGAACGAGCCCGAGGCTTTATTCTGGGCTGGCACTCCACAGCAGTTTTATTCTCTCTACGAGAAAACTGCGCGCGCCTTGAAGTCTGTTGATCCCGCCCTCAAGGTTGGGGGTGTCGCCAAAGCTTTTCCCTCCGACGATGGAGGCTATCGCGAAGGCTTCATCGATTACTGCGCCGCGCATCACGTGCCGCTCGATTTTTATTCCTGGCACACTTATGCCAACGGTTCTGCGGATCCTTACGACGCCGTTCGTCTGGCCAAGGAAATTCGCGGCATCCTCGATACCCATGGCTTCCCCCACGCCGAGAGCATTCTCTCCGAGTGGAATCTGAGTGCCGACTTCACCGAATCTGAGAAAGCCGAACTTCAGGGCGAACACAATGCCGCTTATATAGGCGCGGTCCTCAGCTACTTCCAGGACACCTCCATCGACCACGCGCACTTCTATCGTGGAGATGCCGCTTGGATGGGACTGTTCGACCTTAAGGGTCAATATTTCAAGACCGCGTATACATTCAAGGCGATGGGCAAAATGCTGGACACGCCTCGACGGCTTCCGGTCGAGGGCACGGATACTTTCGGTTTCGCCGCGCTTGCAGGGCGCTCGGCTGATGACAAGATAATTCAGATCCTGATAAGCAACTACGCGATTCCCGCGAACTACAAACCCGACCTTATGCCCATGCCGCCGGAACTGCAAAAAGCCGCACCGCCCATGCCCGATATGTCCAAAATCAAATTCCTACCGCCGCGCACTGACATTGTCTACCGCGATAATCTCGGCTACAAGCTAGGCGTTAGCAATCTGCCATGGGGAAACGCTGCATTCAGCATCAGGCGCTACCGGATCAGCAAGACTCAGAATCTCGAACTGGTGGAAGATGGAATCGGCAAGGGCAGCGCCGTAAATTTGTCGAACCCTCTCGCGCCTGACGCTGTAGAACTCATCGTCCTCACTCGCCGGTGACGGTCCGTTCGCAAATTTGAAACATTGGCTGGAAAAGGCACTACTTCTTGAATAGATTCTCGAAAGCGGTTCGCGCATCCATCGGCCGCGCCGCACTAGGTGTCGAGGTTTCCTTTTCCATGCGAACGCTAACTGAATAAAACGTGCATTCATTGCGTTCGTCTTTGCGCGGAATCCGTTGTGGAATCGGCTGCGTACACTCAAACCGCCTCGAAGTGTCGAAATATGTGCATTGCCGGCAAGAGTGCAATTCGAATCCGCACTTCGGACATTTTCCGATTGGTTCGGATATCGAGCCGAGCAGAGTGCCGCACTGTGCGCAGCGCGACACAGTATGCGTGCCCGGCATCTGCAATGCGCGCGGACCAAAAGTTTCTTTTTTTACCGGGCGATCGCTGGATTGCTTTTCGCGCTTTTCGCCGCTGTCCTGATAGCCGTGTTGGCGATACTTACGGTCGGACACCAAGCTCTCCTGAATGCAGCGGATATTGTCTCGCTTCGCGTGAATCTCGACAAGTCCATTGCGCAACCGCAGAAGTTAAAGATGCAGGACGGTCGAGAGCGCCCGGCCACCGTGGAAAAGAAACTGCACAAGCAATAGTCGCATGAAAGGATACCCGCATCTGAACGCAGGAAATCAGTATGGGAAACGCGACTGCGCATACGGTGTTCGCAGAATTGTATTTCACTAGATCGGGTGCTACCATCCGAGTTAGTAGATTCATAATGGGAGGTTCGTTATATGTCGGATCGAGATGGCAATAGTTTACTTTGGTTCCTTGCTGGGCTAGGTATTGGCGCGGTTGCGGGCGTGCTTTATGCTCCACGTTCCGGCGACGAGACCCGGGAAGCGCTGCGTTCCAAGGCCGAAGACGGTCGTGAATTCGTCCGTGACCGTGCCAAGCAGGCACGCGAACAGGCTTCCAACTGGGCTGATCGCGGCCGCGACGTATTGAATCAGCAAAAGGAGCAGTTCCGGTCGGCGTACGAAGCGGGAAAGCAAGCATATCAGGAAGCGACAACTTCCGAGGGTAGCGGATCACAAAACCCGTAGCGAATCGATTCCGCCGCGTCCTATTGATTCGGCATTGTAAGCGAAGCAACGCAAAGCGGAGCAACCATGGATTATCTACCGATTTTCATCGCCATCACTGCAGCGGCTGTGGTTATACAAGCGGGCATTCTGGTGGCCCTGTACCTGGCCGTGCGGCAAACCTCGGCGCGCATGGAAGCGCTGGCTACCGAGGTCACCACCAAGGTTCTGCCAACTACCGAGATCGTGCACTCCATGCTGGTGGAGTACCGGCCACTACTGCAGAATTTAGTGACGAATTTGAGCGAATCGAGCACCAAGGTTCGCGCCCAGATCGAACGCCTCGATGCCACTGTGGCCGATGCGATTGATCGCACGCGATTGCAGGTGATCCGCGCTGACGAACTGCTTCACCGCACTCTCGACCGGGTGGAAAACACCACCGACTTAGTGCACAAGACGGTGGTTTCGCCGGTTCGACAACTCGCAGGACTGGTGCAGGGAATTACTTCGGGCGTGGAATTTTTCCTCGGGGCGAAACGTCGCAGGCGTAACGGCGTTGGCGTGCCGCAAGACGAAATGTTTATCTGAAATTGCTCTTGCGGAAACTGTGACGGCGTCTCAAACGATCCAACCGCCGCCCACAACGATATCTCCGTCATAGAACACTGCAGCCTGCCCGGGCGTGATGGCGCGCTGCGGCTCGTCGAAGGTGACCAGCACTTCGTCACCATCCGACTTCTCTAACATAGCGGCAGCTCCCTCGTGGCGGTGACGGATCTTCACCCGAACCCGCATCGGTTCGCGCAGATCATCGACTGCAACCAGATTCACTCGCCGCGCGCGCAAGGTCCGCGAATACAGTTCCTCCTGATTGCCAACGACCACTTGCCGCTGCTCACCGTTGATCTGGATAACATATAGAGGCGAGCCAGTGGCTACGCCCAAACCCTTACGCTGACCCACGGTGAAGTTGTGAATGCCACTGTGTTCGCCGATTACTTGTCCGTCGGTGGTGACAAGCTCTCCCGCGGTGTCCGGCAGGGAATCGCCCTGTTCTGCCAGATAGGCATCGAGGAACTTCTTGTAGTCGCCTCCGGGAACGAAGCAGATCTCCTGCGAATCCGGCTTCGCGGCGAGGGCCAGCCCGTGGTGGCGCGCCAGATCGCGAACCTGCGGCTTAGTCATATCGCCGAGCGGAAACAGCGTTCGGCTGAGTTGATCCTGAGTAAGCCCGAATAGGAAATAGGTTTGATCCTTGGACGAATCCGCCGGACGCTTAAGCAGCCAGCGGCCGGACGTCTCATCGAATTCGACCCGAGCGTAGTGGCCCGTAGCCAGCGCATCCGCGCCAATCTGCTGCGCCACGATCAGCAACTGATCAAACTTCAAATGGTTGTTGCACAGGCTGCAAGGAATCGGCGTGCGTCCCGACAGATACTCCTCGACGAACGGCTGCACCACGTCGCGCTCGAAGCGGTCTTCGTGATTGACCACATAGTAGGGGATGCCCAGTGTTTCCGCGACCCGGCGCGCATCGTAAACATCGTCGAGCGAACAGCAGCGACCTTGAACTGCTTCGGGCATGCCTGGATGCCCCGCCAAGCGGCGCTGATTCCAGAGTTGCATGGTCAGGCCGATGACGTCGTGGCCCTCCGCGCGCAGCATGGCCGCAACGGTCGAGGAGTCGACTCCGCCCGACATGGCTACGGCGATGGTCTTGTTTTGTGGCATTGGGTTTCTTGGATAGCTGTCAGCTTTCAGCCGTCAGCTATCAGCCAAAAGCTCGCTAGAGAAGTTCAGGCTGAGAGCTGACAGCTGTTCTATTGTAAACCGGGGACAAGTCCCGCAATCGGGCCACCGTCCGTGGCACGAGGTCCAGAGCGAATTGAACGTCTTCGGGAGTGTTTTGCTTTCCAAGGCTGAAACGCAAGCTGGCACGCGCCACTTCTGGGGGCAAGCCCATTGCCGTAAGCACGTGAGACGGCTCGATTGCGCCCGAAGAACACGCCGCGCCAGTCGAAACGGCGAGTCCCTTCAGGTCGAGCGCGATTACCAGGGCTTCTCCTTCGATGTAGTCGAAATGAATGTTGGTAGTATTGGGCACGCGTGGAGCGCCGGCGCCGTTCACGCCTGTAGCTTCGATCTCGGTAAGAATCTTCTGTTCGACGCGGTCGCGCATCGCGGACATTTCGACGAGATCGCCGCGCTCCAAGGATTCCGTGGCGAGTTGTGCCGCCTTGCCAAGACCTATGATTCCGGGGACATTCTCCGTGCCAGCACGTCGAGATCGCTCGTGACTTCCGCCGTGAAACATTGGTTCAAGGATGGTGCCCTTGCGCACATACAGCGCGCCCACTCCCTGCGGCCCGTGCAGCTTGTGTCCGGAGATCGAAAGCAGATCGCATCCCAGACGACTTACATCTATCGCTACCTTTCCTGCCGCTTGCACCGCGTCTGTGTGAAAATTCACCTCTGCTTCGGCGGCGATCTTGCCAATTTCTTCAACCGGTTGAAGGACGCCGGTCTCATTGTTCGCCATCATGATCGTGATGAGCCGGGTGCGTGGACGTACGGCGCCGCGGACGTCGTCGGGATCGACCAGCCCACGGCCATCCACACGAACATAGGTGACTTCGCATCCCATCGCTTCGAGATGCTTACAGGAATTCAGCACCGCATGATGTTCAATGGTTGAACTGATAAGGTGGTCGCCAGCGCGGACCACGCCCGAGATGGCGAGATTGTCGGCCTCGGTGCCGCCGCTGGTGAAAACAATTTCTGAGGACTTGCACCCGAGTAGCGATGCCACCGATTCACGCGCTCTCTCCACAGCGGCGCGCGTCTCCTGTCCATGATGATGGATGGAAGACGCGTTGCCGAAATGTTCCGCGAAGTACGGGCGCATGGCCTCGAAAACCTCGGGCAGCAGCGGGGTGGTTGCGTTATTGTCGAGATAGACTCGGCGCATGGAAAGTCCTGATTTATTGTACGCTGGTGGCTTCAGGGGATAGAACTGGCGGGCTCAGCACACAGCCAAAACCAATCATGCTGGCTCAGCGCTAGCGGTCCTTTATTTCCACGGCCATGCCGCGCCTACCTTCCGATTCACGCCGTAGACCACTGATAGCATCACAAAAGAAAGTGCCAGCAGGACTAACGCAGTTTGATTTGCCGCCGAGTAATTCAGCGCCTGCACTTGATCGTAAATATCGATAGAAACTGTCCGCGTTACTCCTGGGATGTTTCCCCCGACCATGAGCACGACCCCGAACTCTCCCATTGTGTGAGCGAAACTGAGGGCGATGCCGGTGACGAGTCCGGGAACGGAAAGCGGCAGAATGACCCGGACGAACGTCTGCAGCTTCGAAGCGCCCAGCGTGGCCGAGGCGGCAATCAGTCTTCGATCGACCTGCGCGAATGACGCGGCAAAAGGCTGTACGGCGAATGGCAGGCTGTAAATGATGGATCCGATTACTAGCCCGCCGAAAGTAAACGCCAGCGTGTGGCCGGTAAGGGACTGCCAGAGGTGTCCCAGCGGACTACGAGAGCCGAGCGCTACCAGAACGTAGAATCCCAATACTGTTGGCGGAAGGACGATCGGTAAAGCCACCACGGCTTCGGCCAGGAACTTCCAGCGCCAGCCCGAATATGCGATCCAATACGCAATGGGCAAACCCAAAATGACCAGTGCGCCAGCGACCACCACTGCCAGCCGGATTGTAAGCCAGAACGCTTGCCAGTCCATCCGCCTCCAGCCAATCGAAAAATAACACGGCCAGTATAGCCAAAGCCGAGGAGGGGAAGTCCCAATGTGGGCTGATGCGAGTCGAAATGTTCATTGGTCACAGAGCGGAGAGGGAAGGGACGGCTACGATACCGGTTCAGGAGGTTGCCGAATGGAGATTGCAGAAGCAATTAAGGTGATCCGAGCGTTAGCCGATGGGGTGCATCCCGAAACTCGCGAGGCGCTTCGCGAGGATTCGATTTGCCGAAATCCGCAAGCCGTCACGGCGTTGAATCGGTCCTTGGCGGCGTTGGTTACCGAGCAGCAGAGAGAGCTTAAGAAGCCCGCAAGCGCAGGCCAGTATTGGTCGCGCGCGGAGGATAAACAAATTTGCGAAGAATTGCGCAAGGGCATGCCGTTTGAAGAGATCGCAAAGACGCATAACCGGAGTGTGCCCTCGATTATCGTCCGCCTAGTCAAACTGGGGAAGGTTGCGCCGAACAAGTCAGGATCGCTTTTTCCTACTCAGGTTGCATGACGAAAGATTTCATGCACAAAGTTTTGATCCTGGGTACGAGCGACAACTGGAATCGAAAGCGTGGGCGAGGACGCCCGTGCCTACACTGGCTTGTGTTGCTGCTTTTCGGTGCGGCTAGTTCTGTCGCTTGCGGACAGGTCGTGCAATCCAAACCTGCAGGACACGCGCTGAGAGCGTTGCAGGAACAGTGGTTTTTGCGCGGGCGGAATTCGGCGGCGGGAATCGGTGCGCTGCAGCGGTATCGCGCGCACTTGCAGAAGATGCAAATGCGGGCTGATCGTCGGCTGAGAGCACAACAGCCGGGAATGGGATCGCAGCCACCTTCTGCGGTAGTTTGGACTCCGCTCGGCCCCGCCCCGCTAGCCTCAGACGCGAGCGGTACCGGCGAGTACAACTACGGCTGGGTTTCCGGACGCGCGACCGCGATTGCGATTGATCCTGCGGATGCGACGGGCAATACGGTTTATATCGGCGGAGCTTATGGCGGAGTTTGGAAATCGACCAATGCGGGTCCAGCCAGCCCGTCTCCAGCCAATGTCATCTGGCAGCCCGTAACCGACAATCAGGCTACGCTTGCCGTCGGAGCAATCGCTATTCAGCCGGGTAACAATACAAATGACGGAGTAATTCTGGTAGGCACCGGCGAAGCTAACAGCTCCTCAGATTCCTACTACGGATTAGGAATTCTTAGATCAGCTAATGCAGGAAGCACTTGGACGCTGATTTCCACAGACACGACAGGGACCCGATCATTTGCGGGCATGGCTTTCAGCAAGATTGCTTTCAGCAGTGCCGTCCCTAGCCTCGCGGTAGCCGCCACGGCGGGCGCGTCGGAAGGAATTATTGAAGGGCTGGCGGATCCGCTGACTGCGAATCTTGGACTCTATGATTCGGGGGACGGCGGAAATACCTGGCGGTACGCCAACGTAGACCGACAGTGTCGGCGTGACCACAGCGCCTGGTTCCGCCACCTCAGTTGTTTACAACGTAGGATCGGGCCAGTTCTTCGCGGCGCTGCGCAATCACGGTTTCTACTCCTCGAGCGATAGCATCAACTGGACGCGCCTGGCTACGCAGCCCGGCGCTGGACTGACCACGACCGCTTGTCCAGCGAATCCCAGTTCGTCGAGTTGTCCGATTTACCGCGGAGAAATCGCCGTCGTTCCCGGCCGCAACGAGATGTACGTTTGGTATGTGGACGACAACGATTTTGATCAGGGCCTCTGGGAATCCACGAATGGCGGCACTTCCTGGACTCAGATCAATGACGCGGGCATCATCAACTGCGGTGATGAAATCGGCTGCGGAACTGAGCAGGCTGCGTACAATCTGGAACTCGCTGCGGTACCGAATGGAAATAGCGGGGTCACCGATTTATATGCCGGGACGATCAACCTTTATAAATGCGAAATCTCGGCTGAATTTCCTTCGTGCAATCCCAATGCAACTGGCGCGCCTCCGAACGCCACGTTCCTGAATCTCACCCACGCGTACGGATGCAGCTCAATTGCCATGGTTCATCCTGCGCAACACGCGGTTGCATTCCAGATTAATCCTAGTGTTCAGGACGTAATGTACTTTGCCAACGATGGCGGAATTTACCGTGCGTTGAATGGATACGCCGATCTCACCACTGGAACCTGTGGGGGTGACAATCAATTCGATAGTTTGAATCAAACGCTGGGATCGATGACCCAGTTCGTTTCGTTTTCTCAGGCTCTAAACGACGCCAGCACAATTATTGGAGGAACCCAGGGCAATGGGTCGCCTGCAACGCAGTCGACTGGCGGGAGTTGGCAAAACGTCAATTTCGGTGACGGCGGCTACACTCAGGTCAATCCCAACAATGAAGAAGAGTGGTTCGTATCGAACCCGCCCGATGCAATTTCCGGCGTCAATATTTTCAGTTGCACCAATTCGAATGGCATCAGTTGCCACACGCAGGACTTTCAGAGTAATCCCATAGTCAGCAGCGCAAGCGTCGGCGGTGACACTGGCGCGTACTATCCGCCATACATTCTCGATCCGCTGAATGCGGCTGAATTAATTGTTGGAACTTGCCGGATGTGGAGCGGCCCGAGTACAGGCGGGAATTTCACCGTACTAAGTCATGGTTTTGAAACCGGCGGAGACGGCATCTGCACCGGAAGCGAGATCAACCTGGTGCGTTCATTTGCGGCAGGAGTGCTCGACACAAATACCGGCTTCTCTAACGTGATGTATGTGGGCACCGATGGCTATGGGCCGCTCGATTCCTACCGTTCCGCCGGGCGGACATGTTTGGGTGAGCACCAATGTTGCTGGAGGACTTTCGACTTGGGTGGATCAGACGGGATCAATCAACCCCAACAATTTTCCGATTTCTGGAATCGCGATGGACACTTCGGATAAGCAAGGTCTTACTGCTTACGTTGGTATCATGGGATTCAGCACAGCGAATTTTCCCACGTCGCACGTGTGGCAGACGACGAACGGCGGATCTTCCTGGACCGACTTCAGTGCGAATCTGCCGGATGCGCCGGTGAATGCTGTGGTCGTCGATCCCGCGACGACCGGAACACCGGGAAGAGTATACGTAGCTACGGACGTAGGAGTGTTCTGGAGTTTCACCGCCACTGCGAATTGGGAAGAACTTGGCCCGGCGCCAAATAGCGGCCAAGCCGGATACCTTCCGAACGTTGCCGTTAGCGCGCTGGGAATCTTCGTCAGCTCGGACTCGACGAAGTTGATGCGAGCGTCAACCTACGGACGCGGGGTTTGGGAGTTCCCGCTGACGCCAGATTTCTCATTGTCGATTGCCAATACGCCAATCACTATTTTCGCAGGACAAACGCCGCCCTTATTCACCGGTGCGATTACAGCCCTGGGCGGATACAACTATCAGGTAAACCTTACTTGTATTCCGGCCGCGACTTGCGTGATTACACCAACGTTTGTGAACCCTCCGGGCCCGCCGCCACTGGGGACGCCGCTTACAGCTACAGTGAATCCGGGCAACGCTGCCGGCGATTACAGCTTTGACCTTCATGGTGCTGGGACCGACCCAGATCACGTCGTGAACGATGCCACTTTTACGTTAAAGATTGTGGACTTTAATTTGACCGCTCCTTCTCCGCCCAGCATCACGGTTGGCCCGTCAAGCGTTTCCGGGCCGGTTTCTTTCTCTGTGACTGCGCAGGGTTCCTTTGATAACACAGTGAATCTTTCCTGTGGGAATTTACCGGCGGGAGCAAGCTGCAACTTTGTTCCGTCGAGTTCAGTTGATCCGACTTTCACAAGTCCCGTAGCGGTTACGATGACTATAAGCACCACCGCGAGCGTAACGGCGGGCACGGTGCCGATTACGATTATTGGAGCGGTGACGAACGGTCCCACGAAGACGCAGAACTTGTCTCTGACGATCACGATGGACTACTCGCTGGTAATCAGTAATCCGTCACTGCAGGCTTATGTCAACAGCCCCGTAAATTTCAATGGAGTGCTAACTTCGCTGAACGGCTACAACAGCGTGGTGAATCTGAGCTGCGGGGCGGGTGCGCCCCCAATCTGTTCAGCCTCACCGGCAAGCCTGGTGCCGACCTCGAGCGGCGTGCCATTCATCGTCACCGTGGGCAGCGGTCAGTGCGGCACATTTGACTTCAACATCGTGGCTACCGGCACTGATCAACTCGTGACGACCCATCTCTTTCCCGTCACGTTCACAGCAAATCCGTTTGCTGCGCCGAACTATACTCTGGAAGTCACTCCCTCGTCACAAACTGCGGCTATAAACACACCCACAATCTTTAACGGAACTTTGCAGGGCACGTACTGTTACAACAGCGTGGTGAATGTAAGCTGCGGGTCGAACCACCCTCCGAGTTGCGTGGTTTCTCCGGCAAGTCTGGTGCCTTCGCTTAGTCCCGCGCCGGGAACGCCGTTCACGGTAACCGTAAGCAGCAATGTAGGTCAGACCTACAACTTCAACGTTGCGGCTGTGGGAACAGACTCCAATAACATTGCCCATTCCGTTCTCGTGGCATTCACTTCGACGGGAAGCGGCTCAGGCTCAGGATTTAGTTTTACTCTCACACCGAACCCTGGGATCGAGTCGCTGCCCGCCGGGCAACCGGCTATTTACGACCTCGACGTCTCGCCCTCTGGGGGGCCGTTTCCCAGTAATGTTGCGCTTGCCGTTTCCAACAATTGCCCGCCACTAAGCACGTGCGCGTTTAGCACGACGCTGGTCAGCAAAGGCAGCGCGGACACACACGTGACGTTTACGATCACCACGACGGCAGCGGTTCTTGCGGCGAAGCATCGCACGCGTGCTCTTTATGCATGGTGGCTTTCCTTCCCTGGATTAGTGGTAGTGTGTGGCGGGCTGAAACGACGCAACCAAGCGCGAAAGCGGATGTTAATTTTCTGGATGCTTGCGCTGATCGTTCTTGGGCTTTGGTTTGAGCTTGCTTGCAGCAGCGGCCTGCAAGGCAACGGTGCGGGAGGGAACGGCCAACCGGGTACCCCGCCGGGCACATATACGATGACGCTGAGTGCAACTGTGAATTCGTTTCCCCAGCAGACAGCGCAAATCCAGTTAACCGTTAACTAGGGAAGTCAAGGCTTGTGCCATTATCGAGCGAGGACGCTCGCGCCTACATTTGTTGCGCGTTTACCAGCTTTTCTGTTTATCTTGTTAGCTGCGCCCCATCAGATCTACCGCGGGCGCTCTGACACATGCCTGATCAGAGTTATGACATCGTAATCGTCGGCGGCGGAATCGTCGGACTGGCTACTGCCTTGCAGCTTGGGCGCGCCTTTCCCAAGCTACGTTTGGCACTGCTAGAAAAGGAAGACCGTGTCGCCAGTCATCAGAGCGGACACAACAGCGGCGTCATTCATTCCGGAATCTATTACAAGCCGGGTTCGTTAAAGGCGAAGTTGTGCGTGGAGGGTGCGGCGGCGATGATTGCGTTCTGCCGCGAGCACGCCATCCCGGTCGAGATCTGCGGCAAGCTCATCGTGGCAACTACAACTGAAGAAATTCCGCGCCTGCACGCGCTGCTGGAGCGCGGGCAGGCTAATGGGATTGCCGGACTGCGATTGCTGGATAAGTCGCAAGCGCGGGAGATTGAGCCCCACTGCAGCGGCGCTGCGTGGCTACAGGTGCCGGGCACCGGAATCACTGATTACGTAGCCGTATGCCAAAAATATGCCGAGCTGATTGTCGCGCAAGGTGGGACTGTAAATACTAAAACTGAAGTCACGTCGATTGCCCGGAATAGTGGAGAAACAATCGTCGAAACTTCGCGTGGATCGATCGGGACGAAATATTTGATTAACTGTGCGGGCCTGCACAGCGATCGCGTCAGCCGAATGGCGGGAGAAAAAACTGAAGTTACAATCGTGCCGTTTCGCGGGGAGTACTACGATCTGGTTGCGGAACGAGAGCACCTGGTTCGCGGATTGATCTATCCTGTGCCCGATTTGCGCTTTCCATTTTTGGGGGTGCATTTCACCCGGCGAATTAGCGGCGGGGTCGACGCGGGCCCGAATGCAGTGCTCGCCTTCAAGCGCGAAGGCTATCGACGAACTGATTTCAGCCTGCACGATACGGCGACCACGTTGGCATATTCCGGATTCTGGCAGATGGCGGCCAAATACTGGCGCAGCGGCGCGGGAGAATTTTACCGTTCGTTTCACAAGCCCGCTTTTGTGCGCGCTCTGCAAACCTTGGTTCCTGAAATCGGCAGCTCAGACTTGGTCGCAGACGGTTCAGGGGTACGCGCCACGGCGGTTGCTCGAGATGGGTCACTAGTTGACGACTTCCAGTTTGTCTGCTCGCATAACATGCTGCATGTCTGGAACGTTGTGTCTCCTGCCGCTACGGCCTCGCTGCCGATTGGGCGTGAGATCGTCCGCATGGCGCAGCACGGCTTTGGTTTGAGTTGAGCGCATCGCGGCCTCCGATTAGTGCGGCAGATTTCCACAAATATCCACCTTCCGCTCGAAAAAGCCATTCAGATTCAATCGATTACGGCGAATGTCTCCAGTCTAAGGTTTACTTTTTTTATATGGCACTAAAGTGCCATTTACCGTGTATAGTTATGAGAATAAAGTCTCGTTAAGACAGTCGCCGGGGTGGCGGCTGGGGTTAGGGTGGGCATTCTCCTCCATAAAATTTGTGACCCGTCCTCATAGCTGTTTAACTTCTGTGTAAAACACGCCTAACCTTACGGGAGAGTCTCATCTCGAAGGGGTGGTCGAGGAAAACAGTCTGGGGAAGTGCTCCAGGCACATGGTCTCTATCCTTATGGCACACGCTATTGCCTTACCCGAAGTTTCCAATGTGATTCGAGTGCTGGCCGCTGACGCTACCCGAATGAACAGCCAACTTTTGGCCGCAGCCCTGGAGCGTGACAAACGCTTTCAGGTTCTGGATCCAGTGTCGGACGCACGAGGAATCATTGCTGCAGTCACCAAAGAAAAGCCTGCGGTAGTGGTGATCAGCGCTGAACTTGACGAGGAGAAGGGAAAAGGGTTCGAGGTTGCACGTGAGTTGCGGGCTATGCATGGCGAGGCTCGCGTGGTGATGCTGCTAGACGCGTCGGAACGCAACCAGGTCGTGGAGGCGTTTCGCGCCGGTGCGCGTGGAGTTTTCTGCCGCAGCGAATCGCTGCTGTCGTTAGCGAGGTGCATACAGTGCGTCAGCGACGGACAAATCTGGGCGAATAGCAGGGAACTACGTTACCTCCTGGAGGCGCTAGGCGAGGCTTTACCGCTTCGGGTGGTGGACACGCGCGGTGCCGCGTTACTTTCGCGCCGTGAAGTTGAGGTGGTGCGTTGTGTGGCAGAGGGTCTGTCGAACCGCGAGATCGCGCAACGACTGGGCCTTACGGAACACACGGTTAAGAATTATCTGTTCCGGATATTTGACAAGCTCGGCGTTTCCAAGCGGGTTGAAGTCGTACTATATGCTTACAGCTTGGGCGGCATGTCCGGAGGCACAGACTCAGGCGACCATGGCAATGGCAAAAAGTTGTCGCCGATAGCAACGGAAAAAGTGGTACGAACGCCCCCACCACTGTCGCAATTTCCCTCGCCTTCGCCCTCACGATTAGCAAAGGCGTAATCCAAACGCCCGTTCCAAGAGCCGTTTCGCCCGCACGAGCATGACGCTCGCGCCTACACTAGCAAATAGAATTCAGCTGTCGACGGGCTATGAGCGTTCTATATCCGTCCGTGCCCGAACCGGCAGTCCTATTCGCGGTCCGCTAATAGCCTTGTCCAGAGAGTCCTGCCAATTCTTGAGCTTCATGGCCACCTGCTGCATATAAGCGGCAGCTTCCGCGGGACTCAAAATCTCATGATTATTATTTTGTCCGTTGCTGGGAGCGACGGGCGGTTGACGGCTTGGCGAGTAGGGGATGTCGAAGCCGGATGCAAGGTCGGACCCAGCATCCGAGGTGAGTTTCGAAATGTCGAGATCAGCAATCACTTCCTTCACTGCTTCGGAATCGACAACCTTCTTCTGTAATGCGCAGGTCAGCGAAAGCGCATTGAAACAGAAGTTGTTGATGTTTCGCGGTATACCGTGGGTGAATCCGGCGATATCTTCATAGACCCCTGGAGCGAAGAGCGGCTCGCCTTCGTAGCCGGCAATGCGCAGCCGATGCTCGATGTAGTTCTTAATTTCTCTTGGAGACAGAGGTTCAAGCCCATGAACAATAGACACCCGCTGCCGAAGTTGCGCGAGGCCAGGACTGGCCAATTTATCGGCCAGCTCCGGTTGCCCCGCCAAAACAATGTGCATCAACTTGGCACGCGGTGTTTCGAAATCAGACAGTAATCGAACCGTTTCCAGCACGGAAGGCTCTAGATTCTGCGCCTCGTCGATCACCACAATAAAGCGGTTGCCGGCGCGAGCTTCCTGCAGCAAACGGCGGTTGAATTCCTCATGCATGCGCACGAAGTCATTACCGTCACTCTCGTAGCCCAATTCCGACAGCAAAAACCGCAGGAACTCCCGCGAAGTACACTGGGTCTGGAAGAGAAAAGCGGTGCGCGCGGAACTGCGAAATCTTTCCAGAAGATGAAACAGAATGGTGGTCTTTCCCATGCCAGGCTTGGCGATGAGCCCCAAAAATCCACGGTTGGCCTCAATGCCGTAATACAGGGAGGCTAGCGCTTCTCGATGAGCCGCGCTGAGATATAGGAATCGTGGGTCCGGGGTCACACCGAATGGTTGTTCCCGCATCCCGAAATACTTCTCGTACATGCCGCTCTCCTACTGCTTCAGCCGTGCGCACTAATAACCTTAGCCCAAAAGAATGCGGGCCGCCGAGCCGCGAACACCTTAATACAACCCTTATGTCGTAATTTGGAACAAAGAGCCCTTGGACGGGGAACATCCAAACGGACCAGAACGAGATTTATCCTATTTGATAATCTGCCTGAAAGGCCAGCAATGAACAAGTGGATAAAAGTCATAGAGCCAAACGTCTCGGTTTTGCCAGTCCGCGCAGACGTAAGCCTAAACTCGAACCTTGATCTTGCGTTAGCTGATTTTACGGGAATTAAATTGCCCCGCCGATAATAAGTGCACAAAAACCGCGGCACAGGAGTCCTATGGCTCCTTGTGGCGCCTGAAAATTCCGCGTAGACTTGCCCGGTCTTCCTCCTTAACCTGCATATTATATTGTTGGAATCCGTCTCCAATTCGTGTCTCCGGACTAGGGTGCTGGTTGCAGATGCGGTCGCCATGAGTTGCCAACTCCTGGTGGACGCATTGCTTCTCACTGAGCGTTTTGATGCGGTCGTGGCTACCACTCCGGAAGAAGTAGTTTTCCTGCTCGACGACCGCAGCTTCGATGTCGTGTTGATCGCCACCACTTTCTCGCAAGTCCCCATGGATGGACTTCGCTTTGTGAATGAAATTCGCGATCTCCATCGTGAAGTTAGCATCGTGGTCTTGCTGGACACGCTGGAGCGTAATCTGGTGGTAGAGGCCTTCCGCAGTGGCGCGCAAGGCATTTTTCCCCGGTCAGATTCGTTCCAGGCTTTGTGCAAATGCATTCTTTGCGTGCATGAAGGGCAAGTGTGGGCCGGCGCTATAGAGATTGGTTATGTGCTGGATGCGTTGGTCGACCCGTTGCCGATTGAAACCCGTACCTTGCCCAGTTCGCGTCCGCTCAGCAAGCGGGAGGAAGAGATCGCGCACATGGTCGCGGAAGGATACAGCAATCGCCAGATCTCTGAGCGCCTGGATTTGAGCGAGCACACCATAAAAAATTATCTGTTCCGGGTGTTTGAGAAGCTAGGAGTCTCTACCCGGGTCGAGTTGACGCTCTATGCCCTTAAGCGCGGCAAAGTTCCGCGCACCCGTCCAGAACCCGCGCCCAGGTTGCTGCCCAGCGCGAACCTGGTAGCCAGCGAGAACTAAATTTCTGCAATCGCCGGCATTACACGCTGGTAAGTTTCCGAGTGATCGACTGGCGTGGACGTGCGAATCGCAAATTCTAGCCTTGGTTAAGGCAGCCTGAAACTCACGGTAATCTGAGTCTCGAATTCCTCGGGCGAGCCATTCCGTAGAAAAGGTTTAAAGCGCCACTGCCGGACGGCGTCCGTCGCCGCAGTCGCCAGTTGGGGATCACCGCTCACGGTGCTGAGGTTCTCGACTGCACCGTCCTTGCCTACCAAGGCTTCCAGAACCACCGGGCCTTGGATGTGCTGCTCCCTCGCCGCTTCAGGATATTCGGGCTCGACGCGCTGCACCAGATAGCGGTCCGCAACTTTAGATGAGACCGTGACCGGTTGGCTAGTCGAGGCGGTGGCCGAATCAGGCGGAGTTCGCGGAGGCGTCTGAAAAATTACCTTCCCTTTTTCATAAACAACCAGACCGCCGACCGGAGGAGCCGCCGCGCTCGGTTGAGAAGATGCCGGGTCTTTAGGAGAAGTGGCTGGTGCAGGTTGATCCGGGACAGGAATCGTGGCGGGTGAATTTATCAGGCTGTTTTCGGGTGCCTTAACTTGCGGCGCTTGCGACGGCACATTCTGCTGTGTTCTTGCCTTAGTTCCAAGCGAAGCTCGTGGGCGTCGCACGTACCCCATCGTCCAACCCAGAAACAACGCCATAGCAATCACGGCGAGGGTTAACACGCCTATCCAAGGATCGCGGCGGGGCGTTCTGACTTCCGCTGTGGTTTCTGGCGCGGATTCTGCAAGCACAAGAGACGCTTCGTGATGTTCACCAAGGAGTCGATTCAGATCAACGGGAGCGTCCGGCGGCTCAGCATTAACATGATTAGTCGACGCATCACTGATGTTCGCGTCATCAATCTGCGCAGAGGTTGCCTCTAAATGATCAACCTCGTCCACCTCCTCAACGCCGGTGGGATCTTCTGTGGCTAATGAAGACGCGGGGAAGACCGGCAGAGCCAGGACGTCGTCCGCGCGATTGACATTGTTCACAATGCTGCGGGAAAGCGCTTCCAGAGTTTGAATTTCGCGATCCGTGAAGGCATTAGGACGAGGGGAAAAAATCTCAAAGATGCCGAGCAGTTCATTCTCTCTTATGACCGGAAAGACGAGTATGGAACGTACGCCGAGGTCGCGGCAGACTTCAGCATCCACGCGGGAATCGGTTTCGGTGTCGTCGCAGCGCTGCCACTTTTTACTTTGAACGCAAGCGCCGGAGAGCCCGGAGTGCACATTCAGCTCAACTCCCAGGTCAGGCGCGTTGGCGCCAGTAGTGGCCCGGCAGACGATATCATCGCCACGGGCCAGCGCAATGGCGGCTGCCGTGGCGCCTGTAGCGAGGCGAGCATGCTCAACAATTTCGTTTAGAACGAGGTCAAGCGCCAGATCAGCCGACAGCGCACCCCCGCCATGCGCCGATAGCGCCGTAGCCAACTCCCTCAAAGCAACGCCGTCCTCCAGTTCGTTGTCATCGGCCCCGCGAACGGGATTACCGCCCATGGAAGCTAGACCCTCGCCTGGCGCTGGAGGGTCGAACGGTTCGGGCCGAGACATCGGACGATAAGCCATTTGGAGTCCTGGCAACCGGACTTGGGACTCAGAGTCTGGGTTACCACCTACTAGTTTAGACCTTGCAGCGGAGTTTCCCGCGAAAAAAGCGCGCTGTCAACCCCAAATCGGTCATGGTCGTAGTGACCGGGGCGGTTTCCGCCAGACCGACAAGGTTGGGCCTAGTAGAACTCTCAGTCCTACCATAGAGGCCCGGGAAAATCCCTACGGTTGCCTGGTCGACCCCCACAAGCGATTCGGTTGCGTGGGGATCCTTCCAAGCCAAATGAAAAACGGGCGATGTCGCGCCGGCAAGAGGCGCTGCGCGAACGACGGTATATTGCGCCCCTGACTCCAGAATCGAACAGATGCCACTCACTCATTATTGTGTATATGGCTTCGAGACTCAGTGTATAATTTCGCGCCTCTGAGGATGGCAGGTACGGCCTGCGTCTCGCCCGTACGCCAGGAGAAATTTCAGTGACCATTTCGCGTTTTTCGCATTCCGTATTTGCAGGACTGCTGTTGATCATCGCCACGTGTGTGTTTCCCTTGTTCGGCCAGCAGAGCGGAAACACGAATGCTGTTGCGCCTACACTGGTGGAGGTGCCGAATTCGCGGACGGTGAACGGTACCGGCAAGACGGATTACATTCCACTGTGGTTGAGCAGTTCCAAGCTGGGCAACTCCGTTTTGTTTCAGAGCAAGTCGGGCAGTCTCGGTGTTGGGACGACCACGCCGGTCGCGACCCTTGACGTTGGTGGGACCGTGAATGCGTCAACGAGCTACAACCTTTCCGGGAATGCATTTGCTTTTGGCTCGTACTCAACACAAAACGTATTTCTTGGGTTTGCTGGGAATACGGCGACCACAGGTTTCGGCAACACGGCGAGCGGTTACCAGGCACTTCTGTCTAATACAACGGGTGTAACAAACACCGCGAGCGGTTACCAGGCACTACTCGGTAACACCGCCGGGCAGCAAAATACTGGTATTGGCTCTCAGGCGCTTCTAGCCAACACCACAGGTATTCAGAACACGGCTCTCGGTTATGGCGCTCTCTCCGCCAATACTATAGGCAGCGGTAACCTGGCGCTCGGCATCGACGAAATGAGCGCTAATACAACGGGCAACAATAACACCGGCATTGCCGGGGGACTCTCTAGCAACACCAGTGGCAGTGATAACATCGCGATTGGCGCTGGCGCCCTTTCTGTTAACGTCACTGGTGACGACAACACTGCAGTAGGCGAATACACGATTGGCGGTAGCGATGCGGGACAATATAATACCGCGGCGGGCTTTCTCGCACTGTACTCCAATCCCTGTGATGCCAGTTACAACACCGCCGTGGGCTATGCGGCAGGGTACACGTCAAGTTCCCGGGTTCAATGCGGGCAAGGCAATCACAATACCTTTGTGGGCGCGAACACTAAGTTGACTGACTTAAGGTTCAACAACGCTACTGCTGTCGGAGCCAATGCGCAAGTTGCGGCCAGCAATGCCATGGTACTGGGAAGCATCAAAGGAATAAATGGCGCAACAGCAAGCACTAATGTAGGCATCGGAACCACCACACCTGCAAGTGTTTTCACTATTGGTAAGGGTGCTGGCCAAGCAATCGCCGACGGCTGGTCTACGTACAGCTCCCGGCGCTGGAAAACTAACATTCGTACGCTGCAGGGCTCCTTGGCAAAAGTCGAGCGGCTTCGCGGAGTCTCATACGACCTGAAAGACTCGGGTAAACATGAGGTGGGGGTGATTGCCGAGGAGGTAGGTGCGGTAGTTCCCGAAATCGTTAGCTGGGACAAGCTTGGGAAAGATGCCCAAGCTGTTGATTACGGTCGCCTGACCGCTTTGCTGATTGAAGCTATGAAAGAACAGCAACGGGAGTTCCGGCAGGAACAGATTGAGTTGGCCAGAGCGGTGCGTCAGATCAAGCACCAGCGGAGTCTCCTTCGGACGCAGAGCGCTGCCATATTCGCATTAGAATCCAAGGCTAACAACAATCACGAGGGTTCCGGTAAGACGGAAGACCAAGTGGCCACGACTCGGACCGCGCTGATAACGGTAAAGTAACCTAATCGATGAGAACGACGCCGGCTAGCCTGAGTTGTCGGTACATGTCAGCCGGTATCCCCACAGAAGTGTGCCGAAATTCTGCAGAAAAGATCGGTATCTGTTGAACCAGCCGATGATGTTCGGGAAGCGGCTGCAAATAGGAGAATTATGCTTACGACGTCAACTGGTGTTGTCCGACGGCGGTCGCGCTGATTATCGAGATGGATGGTATCTCGAACCCACCTTCCCGTTCCGGCATGGGATTCGGGGAACCAAGCCGCTAATATCCCGTCTGTGAAGCAAAGCTGGTAAAGTAGATTTCAGCGGCCAGACTGGCGTTTTAGCGCCTGCGGCAGCCCTTCCAGCGGGAGATTTGGATGCACATCACTATAGTGGGATCGGGATATGTCGGACTGGTGGCGGGCGCATGTTTTGCCGATATGGGTCACCAGGTCATCCTGGTGGACAACGACCAGCAGAAGCTGGATGCGCTCAACCGTGGCGAGGTCCCAATTCACGAGAAGTTTCTGCCCGAGTTGCTCGCTCGTCATCGCGGGCGCAGCCTTACTTTTTCCGACGATCTGCGAGGCGCGGTGCAGGCCAGCGCTGCCGTTTTCATTGCCGTGGGAACACCGCCCACAGAGCAGGGTCATGCCGATCTTTCCTACGTCGAATCGGTCGCTCGCATCATCCCATCGGCGATCAATAGTTACAAGGTAGTGGTGGAGAAGAGTACGGTCCCGGTTTATACCAGCGATTGGATACGCAAGATTATTCTGCGCAACGCCGCGCCGCCCGATTCGTTTGATGTGGCGTCGAATCCTGAGTTTTTGCGGGAAGGGACAGCCGTCACGGATTTCCTCTATCCCGACCGCATCGTTGTGGGAGCCGACAGCGAACGCTGTGCGGCGATACTGCGCGCGATTTATGCGCCCCTGACTGACGGCAGTTACTACCAGCGGCAGGATGCAATTCCGCGACCCGACCGGGCCCAAACCCCTCCGCCGCTGATCGTCACCAGCACCAAGAGCGCGGAGTTGATCAAACATGCGTGCAACGCGTTTCTGGCGATGAAAATTTCTTTTATCAACGCGGTCGCGTCGATGTGCGAATCGGTGGGAGCCAATGTGCAGCAGGTCTGCCAGGGCATTGGCAGCGACAGCCGCATTGGGCCGCGCTTTCTGAATCCTGGAATCGGCTATGGCGGGTCATGCTTTCCCAAAGATCTGATGGCCTTCCGTGCCGTAGCCCGGGAATGCGGATACGAGTTCCGTTTACTCGATGAAGTGATGCGCATCAACGAAGATCAGCGGCGACGGTTTGTGCGCAAGGTACACGATGCGCTGTGGACATTGCGCGGCAAGCGTCTAGGCGTGCTCGGCCTGGCTTTCAAGGGAGGCACCGACGACATACGCGAATCGCCCGCGGTTCTGCTGGTGCAAACCCTGTTGCAAGAGGGATGCAAGATTACCGCCTACGATCCTGCGGCCAACGAGCGTGCGCGCGAGGTGTTGAATTCAAGCATTGAATATGCGGCGGATGCTTATGAGGCGGCGTCGGGAGCCGATGCTCTCCTCATCCTCACCGAATGGGAGGAGTTCGCCAGCTTGGACTTGGATCGCCTCCACCAGCAATTGAAGTATCCGATTGTGATTGATGGACGCAACCTTTATGATCCCTCGGTCATGGCGGCGCACGGATTCACCTACTACAGCGTAGGACGACCGGCAGCAACTTCCGAGAGTTTGCCGCTGCAGGAAGGCGCTGGGGTGAAGAAAGCCAGCCACTCGTGAGTAAATTGCGAGCGGTGGTCACCGGTGCGGCCGGCTTCTTGGGCTCTCATCTCTGCGACGCATTGCTGGCCGAGGGCTATTCGGTGATCGCCATCGACAATCTGTTGACTGGCCGACTTTCCAACCTTGAGCACTTGCGTGCCGACAGCCGATTTGAATTTCAGAAGATCGACATCAATCAGCCGTTCGATTGCGGCAAGGTGGATTACGTCTTCCACTTCGCCTGCCCCGCCAGCCCGGTCGATTACACCAAACACGGAATTGAAACGCTGCAAGTGGGGTCGCGCGGCACTTTTCATGCTCTGGATGTGGCCCGCAAGTACGGAGCAAAATACCTGACCTCTTCCACCTCGGAATGCTACGGCGATCCGCTGGAGCATCCGCAAAAGGAAACTTACTGGGGAAACGTGAACCCCATCGGGCCACGTTCGGTTTACGACGAAGCCAAGCGCTTCAGCGAAGCCGTGACCATGGCCTACCATCGCTATTACAACGTAGACACCCGAATTGCGCGCATATTCAATACTTACGGGCCGCGCATGCAACTCAACGACGGCCGTGTAGTTCCTAACTTCATGAAGCAGGCGCTTCGCGGTGAGGACTTGACTGTGTACGGCGATGGCAGCCAGACGCGCAGCTTTTGCTATGTCAGCGATGAGATTGACGGATTCATTCGCTTGTCGAAGTCTTCCGAACATTTGCCGGTTAACATCGGGAATCCCGATCGAATTCACCATTCTTGAGTGCGCCCAGAAGGTGCTGAGCGTAACCGGATCGAAGAGCAAGATACGATACGAACCGCTGCCGCCAGACGATCCTAAACAACGTCGCCCCGACATAACCAAGGCTAGAACCTTGCTAGGCTGGGAACCGAAGACGGATCTTGAGACTGGGTTGCGAATGTCGCTGGAATATTTCAAAAACGCCACGTTCGAAGAGAAAGTGCTTCAAAGCTGAAGTGCTTGGCGAGCTGAAATCTCTTCGCCCGGTTCGGTTCGCTTGCCAGTAACCAGTGCATGAGGGCTTTCGTTCCACGTGATCTGGATCACAGCCATACGCCTCTGCTTTTAGTACCTTACCGTCAGGCATGGACGAATTCTCCATCCTGACTAACCGTAAGCGCGCCATTGTCGCGCTGGTGCATTCGGTCGTGTTCCTCGCAGTTGCTCTGCGGCAGATGGTTGTGGTCAGTCCCGCCAGCGGTATTTGGCTGGCTCCGTCGGTGCCCCTGAGTACGTGGATTCTGTGCGGGACCTTCACTGTTGTGTCCTCTATTCTTTTCTATCTTTTCGCCATTTCCCACGGATGGTTGGAGAAACTTTATTTTGGTCTGTGCACCGCCAGCGCCACGTCGGGACTTCTGCGAACTGCTGCGGGCGACCAGGCTTTTCACGCCGCTCTGTACGTAAGGGTAATCATGCTGGCGGGCGCGATTCTGGTTGGATTCGGAATCGTATACGCGCACTCCCAGCGGGACATGGAGTATGCCGACGATCGCTTGTAGCCGGCCTCTCAGCGCGGTATCAACTCCCGGCGCAGGTTGTTGACGCAATTTTATTTTGACAATAAGTAAGGTTTCGTTTATTGTAGCTTCGTGATTTACCTTGCTCATCGTCATCACCACCATCACGCGCATGTCGCGCCGGCGGGGGTGTTTGGCTGAGTTAGCGTAACACCTAAGAGATTCGAAGCCCGCTGACGCGATTCAAGCTCAGCGGGCTTTTTGTTTTTTACTAACAAAGGACACAATCGATGAACCGCGAAATAGATTTTGACAAGATGCAGGGCTTGGCGCCAGCCATCGTGCAGGACGCGGCGTCCAATGAAGTGCTGATGCTCGGCTTTATGAATCGCGAGGCCTGTGAGCTCACGCTCTCCACCGGCTACGTGACATTTTTCAGCCGCACTCGCAACCAGCTTTGGACCAAAGGGGAGACTTCAGGCAATCGCCTGAAAGTTATTGCGGCTACTACCGACTGCGATCACGACACCTTGCTTCTGCAGGTCGAAGTCGAGGGCGCGGGATTGGTTTGTCACGAGGGCACGCGGTCCTGCTTTACTCGGCCATTATTTTCGCCCAATGAACAGAGACAAAACAGCAACGCGGTGCGGCCATGAAAATTCGACTCGGTATTCCGAAAGGTAGTTTGCAGGAAGCTACCCTGCAGTTATTCGCGGGCGCTGGTCTTCCCATCTTCACCAACGGCCGCTCGTATTTCGCAAGCACTCGCGATCCAGAAATTGATTGCATGCTTATTCGCGCCCAGGAAATGGCGCGCTACGTCGAGCACGGCGTGCTTGATGCCGGGCTAACCGGTCTCGATTGGGTGGTCGAAAGCGGGCTTGAAGTCGTCACTGTTTCAGACCTCATTTACGCCAAGCAGAGCCGCGGCAAAGTACGCTGGGTGCTCGCTGTTCCTGAGGATTCGGCTTATCAGTCGGCAGAAGACCTGAACAATTGCATAATTGCAACTGAACTGGTCAGTGTTACGCGCAAATATTTTGAGAGCAAACATATCGCTGTTCGAGTCGAGTTCTCGTGGGGCGCAACCGAGGTAAAACCTCCAACCTTGGCCGATGCCATTGTGGAAGTCACGGAAACCGGCAGCTCCCTGCGAGCCAATCATTTGCGAATCGTCGATACGGTACTGGAATCCAACACCCAGATCATTGCCAATAAAACCGCTTGGTCTGACTGTGGAAAACGCCGGAAGATTGAGAATCTTGCCCTGATGTTGCGCGGCGCAATGGATGCCCAGAGCCGCGTGGGCCTGATGCTTAACGTCCGCAAAGAAAATCTGGAGGCCGTACTCGCGGTTCTGCCCGCCCTGAAGAAGCCGACCATCTCCACGCTTAGCGATGACGAATGGGTCGCCGTAAACACGGTTATCGAAGAGTCGACAGCTTGGCAGGTCATTCCGCGTCTGAAAGAAGCCAAGGGACAAGGGATCGTCGAGTATCCGCTGAACAAGGTGGTTCTGTGATGCGCATTCTTTCAGGAGCGGCCGCAACGGCGAGAGTTCACAAGCTGGCTGCCCGAGGGTCGCAATACGCGCAAGTTGAGCCGGCAGTGCGGCGTATTATTGCAGACGTTCGAAAGCACGGCGACCGTGCGCTGCGGAAGTATGCCGAACGCTGGGATGGACTTTCCAGGCAAGAACCGTTGCGGGTATCCGAAGAAGAGATTAATGCGGCGTGGAAATCCACTTCGGCCGAGTTACGAAAATCGTTGCGCGCGGCGGCGGCGAATATTCGCCGATTCTGCGAATGGCAAAAACCAGTGGACTGGATGCGGACGCGGCAGGGAATCAGCGTCGGCCAAATCGTACGGCCGTTGGATTCAGTCGGCTGCTACGTTCCGGGCGGACGCTACCCACTGGTGTCGACTTTACTGATGACGGTGATTCCCGCGCAGGTCGCTGGTGTACAGAATATCCGCGTTGTATCTCCCAAGCCGAGGACCGAGGTGCTTGCAGCTGCTGGAATGCTTGGCGTACGTGAAGTTTATCGGATCGGTGGCGCGCAGGCTATCGCGGCGCTGGCGTATGGAACACAAAGCGTTCCGCGGGTCGACAAGATTGTTGGCCCGGGGAATGTTTACGTAACGGCTGCGAAGAAACTAGTTGCATTTGATTGTGCGATTGATTTCCTCGCTGGACCCACCGAAGTTGTCATCGTTAGTGACCAAGGAAAGCCCGAGTTCATCGCGGCCGATTTAGTTGCACAAGCAGAACACGATACCGCGACCTTTGCCGCTTTTATCACAACCAATGACAAACTGGCACAGCAAGTGGCGCGAGCTGCGGAAAAGCTGAGCGTAGGGAACGCAGTGGCGAAGCAGTCTCTGAGTCGAAACGGCGTGATTTTCGTATCCGGCTCGCGCCGCCTGAGCTTTGAGTGGGCTAACGAGCTAGCATCGGAACACCTCACGATTGACGCTGGGGACATTGCTCTTGTCCGCAATGCGGGATCGGTCTTCGTAGGCGATTATTCACCCCAAGCCGCGGGTGATTATGCTTCTGGCCCCAATCATGTTCTGCCTACGGGCACCGGCGCCCGCTTCCGAGGCGGGCTCAGCGTTCTCGATTTCGTAAAGCTCATAAGCTTGCAGCGGCTCTCGCGGCTCGGACTGAGATCGATTGCGCCCGTCGTTCGGTCTTTGGCCGACGCGGAAGGATTGCGAGGGCATGCGGATTCGATCCGCACAAGGGTGGCCCATGCTTGAAGCGCGCGAAGCGGTGCGGAATCTACCCTCTTATCATCCGCCCCTGGGTGGTCGCGACGGTCTACGCCTGGACTTCAACGAAAACACAGCAGGCTGTTCGCCGCGGGTGTTAGCGAGATTGCGCGAAATAAGCGCTGAACAAATCGGCTGCTATCCTGAGCGTGGACCCGTAGAAGCTCTGGTCGCCGATTATCTCCGCATCGAGCGAAGCGAATTGCTTCTCACTAACGGCGTGGACGAAGCCATCCACTTACTGTGCAATACATTTTTGCAGTCCGGCGACGAAGCCCTCATCGTGGTGCCAACTTTCGCCATGTATGAGATTTCTGCGGCAGCCACCGGTGCACGAGTTGTTGCCGTCCCTGCAGAAAAGGATTTCCGATTTCCCAGTGCCGATCTACTCTCCAACGTCACAGTTAACACACGGCTGATCGCGATCGCCAATCCGAACAATCCAACTGGCACGGTCGCGGATGAGGAATCTTTGCTGGAAATTGCCAGCCGCGTCCCGCAAGCGGCAATCCTGGTAGACGAAGCATACTTCGAGTTCTACGGAAAAACGTTGCTCGCGCAGTGGCGTAACCTGCCGAACCTGTTCGTGGCTAGAACGTTTTCCAAAGCTTTCGGACTGGCCGGTCTTCGCATCGGCGTGCTCGCGGGAAATGCAAAGCACATCGCAATGGCGAGCAAAATCGCCTCGCCATATAACGTCAATGGCGTGGCTCTTGCGTGTTTACCCACGGCATTAGCAGACCAAAATTATATTCGCGACTGTGTCAGGCAAGTTTGCCACGGGCGGGACGAGCTTGAGAAAGAGTTCGATCAGTGGGGCATTCGACACTGGCCAAGTCAAGCCAATTTTGTGCTCGCGAGCTTTGGTTCACAGAAAACTGCGTTTATACAGTCCATGAAGGCGCAGGGCGTTCTGGTGCGCGATCGTTCACGCGATCACGGCTGCGAGGGCTGTGTCCGCATTACGCTCGGAACTGCTGAGCATACAAAGCGGCTGCTGCAGGCTTTGCGCGAGACTCTGACTGATATTCAATTGAAAAAGGTGGCCGCCACATGAGACGAGCCGCCATTCGACGCACTACCAAGGAAACCGACATCAATGCCGTCTTGGTCATCGAAGGCCATGGCCATTACAAGGTCTCCACTGGAATCCGTTTCTTCGATCATATGCTGGAACTGTTTGCTCACCATGGCGGCTTTGATCTTCAGCTCAAGGTTAAAGGTGATCTCGATGTCGATCAGCACCACACCGTAGAGGATGTCGGCATCGTGCTCGGCCAGCTGTTCGACAAAGCGCTGGGGACCAAGCGCGGAATTCTGCGAGCTGGTTATTTTGTGATGCCGATGGATGAAACGCTTGGGCTAGCCGCCGTCGACTTTTGCGGACGAACTTCCACCACCGTGGATACGAAGGTTCGCGTCCGTCTCGTGGGTGATCTGCAAGCAGAGTTGGTGCACGACTTTTTTGACGGCTTTGCGCGAGGCGCTCGCGCCAGCGTGCATGCCCGCGTACTCTATGGCCGCTCCAGCCATCACAAGATCGAATCGTTGTTCAAAGCTTTTGCGCGCGCGCTACGCGCCGCCTGCTGGCTCGATCGCCGCATGGCGAGGTTGCTGCCCAGCACGAAGGGACTGCTCTGATGATCGCAGTGATTGACTATCGTGCGGGAAATATTGCTTCGGTGAAGAAGGCGCTGGACTATCTGCGGGTAGACGCTGTTGTCACTCGCGATCCGAATGTAGTTGCCCGTGCGGACAAAATTATTCTGCCTGGCGTCGGCCACTTTTCGTCGACAGCTATCCTCGAACAAGATGGGCTGCGTGCCGCTATTCTGCGCAGAATCGAAAACGGAGTGCCCTTTCTCGGTGTGTGCGTCGGGATGCAGTGGATGTTTGATTCGAGCGCTGAGGCGCCTGGAACCCTAGGCCTGGGGCTGTTTGCGGGAGCATGTGGCCGCTTTGCGCAGGGTGTCAAGTCCCCCCATGTGGGATGGAATTCGTTAACCTGTCGTGACGGCTCACGGCTGCTTCGAAGCATCCCTTCAGGCTCTTTCATGTATTTCACCCACTCCTACTCTGCGCCGATTGTGAACGCCACCGCAGCGAGTTGCGAATACGGTGGCGAATTCTCCGCAGCGGTCGAACAGGATAATTTGTTCGGAGTGCAATTCCATCCCGAAAAATCGGGGGACTTGGGTCTGAGGGTTCTGGCGAATTTTTGCGATCTGCCATGCTGACCAAACGAATCATCGCCTGCCTGGATGTAAACGCTGGACGCGTCGTGAAGGGCGTGCAATTCGAACAACTGCGCGACGCCGGCGATCCGGCAGAATTAGCTTCCGCGCACAGCCGCGCGGGAGCCGACGAGGTGGTGCTGCTCGATATCTCTGCTACGCGCGAGAACCGCGCAACCCTGGCCGATACAGTTCGCCGAACCGCGGAGCAGCTATTTGTTCCGTTCACTGTGGGCGGTGGCATCCGCTCTCTTGAAGACGCCATTGCGGTCTTCGAAGCGGGCGCCGACAAGGTGAGCATCAATTCCGCAGCACTGGCTGATTCTTCTCTGATCACTCGGATTGCAGAACGATACGGTTCACAGGCTGTAATCGTCGCCATTGACGCCAAGCGTATTAACGGAGCAGCGCGATTCGAAGCGTACGTTAACGGAGGCCGAAACCCAACAGGGCGGGATGCGGTAACTTGGGCACTCGAGGCTGAAGACCGGGGCGCCGGTGAAATCCTACTTACCTCCATGGATCGCGATGGTACCGGTGCTGGTTTCGATTGCGACTTGACCCGGGCGTGTTCCGAAGCCTTAAACATTCCCGTGATCGCCTCAGGAGGTGGCGGAAACACGCAGAGCTTCATTGACGTGTTTCGGAATGGTAAAGCCGATGCAGCGCTTGCGGCTTCCATCTTTCACTTTGGTCTGCACTGCCTCGGCGATCTCAAACAAGAACTTCAAAGCGCGGGAATCCCGGTACGTTGGCCATGCTAATACCCTCGATCGACCTAATGGGAGGAAAAATTGTTCAGCTGGTACAAGGAGAGCGCAAAGCGCTCGAATTCGACGACTTCGAAGAATGGATTAAGCGCTTCTCTTCGTTCCCGCTGGTCCAACTTATCGATTTAGACGCTGCCCTTGGCACCGGCCACAACCGCGAACTCGTGGCCGAGTTTACCCGTCGCCTTCCGTGCCAGGTAGGCGGAGGAATCCGTTCAATCGAGACTGCTCAGCAAATGCTGTCGATCGGCGCAAAGCGAGTGATCTTTGGATCTTCGCTAATTCGTGATGGTCAGCCAAACGCCGTATTTGCCGAAGAGATTGCACACGCCATTGGAGCTGAGAAGTTGGTTTTCGCCATCGACTCCAAGCAGGGCCGCGTGGCCATTCGCGGATGGCGCCACCTCACTGACATCACGCCGCTTGCGATGATGGCGGCTCTGGAACCCTGGTGCTCTGCGTTTCTTTACACCCATATCGATACTGAAGGTTTGTTGCAGGGATTTCCTCTGAACACAGCGATACAGCTGCGAGCCGCAACCAGCAAGCAACTGATCGTCGCTGGCGGCATTGCAACTTCCGAACAAATCGATCAACTTAATGCCTTGCGAATCGATGCGGTGGTTGGAATGGCAATATACACCGGACGAATTCAACTAATCGATTCAGACAGACCCAACCTACATCAGAAAGCAACCTAAGCTTTGCGACGCCTATTGAAAGCGATATCCGGGTTTGAGCTCACAGCGATAGGCTTTGGCTTGGTCGGAATCAACTCTCACGTGGCAATCCGCCCAGCTTAAAAAAAGATCCGGCCCGAGCGGAAACACAATTGACTCTCCATTGACCTCCGCCTCAATACTCGGCCCCTCCGCCAAAGGTGGCAGACTGAAATTGAGCGCTCGGCCGAAAATTACGGGATACGACTCTCGCACAAGGTCGCTTACCATCGGGTGGACCACCTCGGCCTCCATCAGGAAAGTTGTGGTGTCGGACCAGTCCCGGACTGACACGTTTACTCTCCGACCGCCTCGCGAGAGGTCCTCGAATTCAACCTTGGAAAAGGGACATGGACCAGCGATGCAAGAAACTCTCGCATTGCGAAACTGATTTCCCTCGCCTGCATCGAGTGATGCCGTGGCAAGCGTCGCTTTCCATTTTCCGTCTGGCGAGCAGGGATGATTTCCCTTGCACAGCACATTGCCAGTATTCACTACTTCAAATGTCTTGACCGCGCTGCCGACATCGGCTTCTGTTGTGGCTTTCACCGAATACCGTACTCGCACGTTCGAGATCCCGATGTCAGGGTGCCCGGCGCTGACGTGAGCAGCACGATGCAGCGGCACCATGCGAGCGATGTAAATCTTGTCTGAAACAAATTCATTTAAATCTAGTGGCTTGTAATCAGGATGGCGGAATTGCAGCGTCAGCGGGTGGCGCCGCCTCAGTCCACGGCGCAGGGTGAGAGTGAAGAAGCCTGAAGAATCAGATTTACCCGTACTGAGCGCCGATCCGTCTGTACCAGTTATTTGAACATCTGCAATCGGTAACTGCTTTTGCGGATCATCATCCGCACTCAGGACGGCGCCTCTTATGGTTATTGGTTGCGCCCGGTGAACGGCTATCGACACTGCAGCCACTCCACCTGCGATGGTTGCAATTGTAAAGGCCCAAATTGCAACCTTTCGTTTCCAGATCATGCGGTCCCCACCGTCAGTATTCTATGACACTCGTGGCGCGTAATTGGATATTGCATTTCTGAATATAGGGACAAGTTATGCACAAAATACTCTTGCTTATTCTGATTCCCAATCTACACAGCAGCAGAAATCGTCTAAAATTCCCTTAGTGCGCCGGAAAGACGAGAAGAATCCCAAAAACAACAATGTATCGCGACGGGATCTGCTGAAGCAGGCGGCCCGCCTGGGAATATGTCTGCCGCTTGCGGGAAGCCTTGGTCCGCTCTTATCCGCGTCGCCGCAACAACATCTTGAGGCGGCCCGCCCTCCCGTTCCAACTTCCCTTTCGCAGGCCGATGACGATCTGCTGGAAGAACTGGAGAAGGCAAATTTCCTTTATTTCTGGGAACAAGCCAATCCTCAAACCGGGATGGTGAGAGATCGATGCAATGTGCGGACGAATGATAACAATCTGGTGGGAAGTATCGCAGCTACAGGCTTCGGGCTGACCGCGATCTGTATCGGGCAGAAGCGCGGCTATATTTCCCTGTCTGAAGCCCGCGAGCGGGTGGTGAACAGCTTGCGCTTCTTGTGGAAAAAATTGCCCACGCATAGGGGATTTTTCTATCACTTCGCCAGCCTGACTACCGGAGAAAGGCTCTGGGACTCCGAAGTCTCTTCCGTAGATACAGCCATCCTGCTGTGCGGAATTCTTACCTGCCGGCAACACTTTCAGCATTCAGAAATCAGTCTTCTGGCATACGAAATTTTTAATCGTGTGGATTGGACCTGGCTGTCCGAGGATACGTCCCTATTGCCCCACGGATGGACTCCAGAAATTGGTTTTCTGCCGTACCGATGGGACTACTACAGCGAGTTGATGATGATGTACTTGCTGGGATTGGGATCGGTTCCCTATCCCCTGCGTGTCGAAACCTGGACTGCCTGGAAGCGCAGCACTTTCGAATACGATGGCCTCAGATACATTGGTTCGTTTGCGCCCTTATTCGTGCACCAATATTCGCAGGCGTGGTTTGATTTCCGCGGCAAGCACGATAAGTATGCGAACTACTTTAAGAACTCGGCGATTGCCACCGATGTTCATCGCCGCTTCTGTCTGGAGCTGTCAAAGCAATTTCCAGATTACAGCGACGATCTGTGGGGCATCACCGCATCCGATTCGCAGAAAGGCTACGTGATCTGGGGTGGGCCGCCATCAACCGGACCAATCGATGGAACGGTTGTGCCGAGTGCGTCGGCAGGTTCTTTGCCTTTTCTGCCTCAGCCGGTGATGCGCGTTTTGCAAAATATCAAGAGTCATTACGGAGGCGCCTGGTGCCGTTACGGGTTTGTGAATGCATTCAATCCGTTGAAGAACTGGTATGACACCGATGTGATCGGAATTGATACAGGCATCACTATGTTGATGGCAGAAAATGCGCGCACCGGATTTGTATGGGAGACTTTCATGAAGAATCAGGAGGCGCAACGGGGGATGGAGCGCGCGGGGTTCAAACCTGACGAATCCTGAATCACCCACTACGCTACTTCAGTTCGATCACCGCCAGGCCTTGCGCGGGAATAGTAATCGTCAGTTCGCCATGTTTTAGCTTGCGGGTCTCCGGCGCGGTGAGTTCCGCCGCTGTGCGCAAATCTTTAATCTGCGATTGTGTGGGATAGCGCGGCGAACCCATCTTTTCATAGGCCGGTCGGACATCTCCGTGTTCGTGATCGACGCGCGAGATTAACGCATGTCGTCCTCGCACATTTTGGAAACGTAAAGTGATGGTTCTTGAAGCTCCCGTTTCCTTGCCCGGCGGAGCATAGTTCCACACCGCAAGAACCATCGTCCCATCGTCCCTGCGGGTAAGCAGGGCGGATTCGGAATCGAGCGTTATGCGCTGGTCTCCCAGTTTATGCAGGAGTGCGAACGCATTGTATGCCGGCTTCGGAATGCCGTCTTCGGCAATCAATCCATATCCACCGTACAAGGGCGTTTTGATCACGCCCTGCTCTTCAAACACGTCCGAGAAGGTCCAATAGCTCATCATGCTGACCAGGCCGTCACACTGGCGGATGGTGTCGGCCATCCAAGGTCCCATGTAGGTGGAATCGGTCACTTCGGGTTCATTTTTATAACTGGCATTGAATTCGCTCCAAATCAAAGGCAAGCTTGGCGCGCTGGAAGCTGCAATCTGGTTGTGAACCTTGCTCACTGCGCGGCAAACCATTTTGTCGCGTGGAATGTTTTCCTGGGTCCCGAATACGTCTTTGGCAGAATCGTTCGCGTAGACGTGGGTTGACGCAAAGTCCATCGGAATTTTGTTTTCCGTGCAATGCTTGATGAAAGCGTCGACCCAAGCGGCTTGTGCGGTAGCTGGGCCTCCGACTCGCAGCCTCTGACTTACGCTCTTAATCGCCTGCGCTGTGTGATCGTAAAGCTCCCAGTAGGTGGCCTGCTTTGGCTCTCCGCCCCAGAAATCGAGATTAGGTTCGTTCCAGACCTCAAAGTACCAGTTCGCAACTTCGTCAATGCCGTAGCGTTCGACCAGATGTTTGGTGAAAGCAGCCACAAGGCCATCCCACTTGCTCCAATCCTTAGGCGGAGAGACGTTCGGCCTGTACCAGAAAACGTGCAGGAGGTTCTGAGCCGCTAATTTCTGCGGCATGAAGCTCAGCTCAACAAACGGTTTTACACCGTTTGCCAGCAGGCCGTCGTAGATCTGATCGACATAGGAAAAGTTGTATACAGCATGCCCCTGGCCATCCTCATCGTACACACCAACCTCATCGTTGAGAATTGCGTGGAAGCGGACATACTCAAAGTCGGTAATCCGCTTGACGTCGCGCAAGTCCTGACGATAGCTGTCCCGGAGCGAAAGCACAGCCCTTCCCGAGCCGAACATCTGTTCCCAAAAATGCGGGAAGGGATGTGAAGGAGCGTTTGCGTCAACGATGATCGCAACCGGCTGCGGATTGCTCTGCGCATTCGCAGCCGGAACCGGCAGAAACGACAGCGCGAAGAAAATTAGAAATGTTCGGAATGTATCGATCTTCCGCATCAGGTGGCGCTGGCTCTATGCAGCACTAGCCCCATAATTCGTGCGTGCCGGACGGCCGTGCGCAACCGGCTTCTCGTGCAGCAAAAGTTCGGTTGCTTGCACGCGCGGATCACTATGGAACCAGCGTTGTATAACCCCATCGTCGAGGAAATTGGCGATCGACAGCAAGCTCATGCCCTGATGATGGGCCATCCAGCAGCGAACCAGTTCGTAGCGATGAAGCCGCGAGCGACGGCGGGCTGGGGTGAAGTCTGCGGCTTCATAGAATCCATACGAGCCGAGCCATCCTTCGCGACTCATGCGGTGCAGGTTCTTCAGTGCCTCGGACGCACACACATGCAGCGCGAGCGCGGACGAATAAGGCGAGATAACCAGCGAATTCAATTCGCCCTTGCTCAGCGCGAGCTGCGGCACACCGAAGGCATAATATTGATAGTTACCCGCCTCATCGGTTCTGAAATAAGCCGACTCCGAAATGCCCCAGGGGATTCCCCGATTCTCTACGTATGCTTGCTGAGTTCGAACTGCCGCCCGCGATGAGCGCTCCAGAAGCGTATTCGGATAGGTCCGGGTCCAAATTAGCGGCATCAAGTATTCAAACATAGTCCCGGTCCAAGAGAGCAGGACAGGATGCCCATGCTCCAAAGCGTGCGGGCGGCCCAGCAAAAACCAGGTTTCTTGTCGGATATCGTCTTTGGCGATGGCGACAAAGGCGGCGATGCGCGATTCCGTGGCTAGCAGATCGTAACAAGCCGAGTGCACCTGCTGAGATTTAACATCGAAGCCGATCGACAACAGCTTGCGCTGATTCAAAAGAAAGCGAAAATCCATCTCATCCGCAAGCTTGCCCGCGTTTTTGGCAATCTTTCGAAGGTCCTGAACAAGGCCGAGGGCGTTCGCACGAGCTGCCGGAAGCAGCGCTTCAAGGCGTTGATAGAGGAATTCCTGCTGGTCGTTCGAACGGACAGCCGTCCGCAGGCGCAAAGAAAGTGCATCAATGAAATCAGGCATTCGTTCGAGCGCAGGAAGATCACGCGCAGAATCCGAATTGATGGCGGGGTCGTCCCACAGCGAAGCAAACTCCGGCAGTAGCCAGGGAGCATAAGAGCTCACCGTCTGGCTGATGTTCTCAAGCCGCGAACGGAGCTCTTCAGAAAACCATTGAGCATCTTTCGAATGCTTTGATTTAGGGGATTGCAGATGCACTTGACCGACAATCGTATCGGCGCCGCTCAACAAGTACGGCAACCACTTCTTGCGCTTGATCTCTTTCTGGAAAGCGGAAAATCGTTTTCGCGGCAGCGCCCGCACGTCGACCAGCACGCGAAGATGATCCAGGAATCCCTCCAATGCGCTGGTCTGCAAAAGCGGGCGCTCGAGCAGATCCAAACACCCTTGCTGAAGCGTCCACAGCGAAGCCACCAAGTTTCCACTATCGACGGCAGAGACGATTTGCGGCTCCAGTGGCGTGAGTGAACGCGTGTCATACCAGTTGAGCAAGTGGCCGCGATACCGTTGCAGCTTGGCTACCGTAGCCAGAGTACGGAGAGTCTGCTGCGCAAATTCTGGAATCGTAAGGTATCCGAATTCGCATGCCACCTGTCGCGCATTGAACAGAAATCCAAGGTTGGTAGGCGAAATACGGGGCGCAATGGCAAGCGGCTCTTCCTGCACGTTATCCGGTATAAGCCAATTATGTTCTTCGGTACTGAACTCCGCGAAATATCGCCAAGTGTGGAGTGCGGCACGGCGAAGCAACCGTTCATCCTTCGCAGGTACCGCGCTGCGCACCGGACGGGGCGGCCGGTTCAGCCATTGCGATAACAACTTGCTGCTAGCCCACAGCAACAGAATCGGTAATGCAGCAGGCAAAGCGGAACGCCGGACAAGCCACACCAGAAGCCCTAATGCGAGGGCGAGGGCAGGTGTCCAATCCAAATAGGCGTCGAGCCAGGTGCGTTTGTGACCGCCGATTTCAGCCTGCGCGGCTGTTTCCCATTGCAAAAGCCGCTGCTGCGTAACCATGCGCCGGACCAGCGTGCGCACTACCGCATCCAGTGAAATTAACATCTGGTGCGCGAGGAACATCAGCATCAGAAAAACGTTAATATTTGCCGCGCCGAGCGCATCAAGAGCGTCTCGAGCAATTGCCTGCTTGCGCAAAACGGCTGCGCGAATCAGTTCAAAAAGGCATTCAAACCAACTGGGTGCAAACAGAATGGCAACCGTTGCCACCGTCCACAGGACCGGTGATCCCGGCAGCACCGTCCATCCCAACACGAACAACACGAAGATAGCGGGCTCAACGAGACTTCGCCGCAAGTTGTCGAGAATTTTCCACTGCGCGCCTATCGAAATCGGATTAACCACGCGCTGCCCTGATTCATCGGGAACCTGCGGGAGCAGCCATCCGGCAATCTGCCAGTCACCGCGCAGCCAGCGATGTTTGCGGCGATTGTAGGCGCTGTAGTGCGAAGGATAATCTTCGATCACTTCAATGTCGCTGGCCAAGCCCGCGCGCGCATAGGCGCCTTCGATGAGATCGTGACTGAGAAGAGCGTTGCGCGGGAAGCGGCGGTCGAGCACCTGCCGCACGGTATCGACTTCATATATTCCTTTTCCCGCGAAGATGCCTTCGCCATACAAATCCTGATACACGTCCGAGATCGCGCGCGTATAGATGTCGAACCCGGTCTCTCCTGAATAAATACTTGCCAGCCGTGAGCGGCCTGAACTTTGAACGCTGACTCCAACACGCGGCTGCAGGATGCCATAACCCGCAACCACAATATTTTTTTCGGGGTCGACGATTGCCTGGTTCAGCGGATGCGCGATTGCTCCAATCATGCGTTGAGCCGAGCCGCGGGGCAGATCGGTGTCGGAATCGAGCGTGATTACAAAACGAATCTGCGGCAGGATCGAAAGATTTCCGATTTTGACGGGGAAGCTGTCGTATTGATGGCGAAGCAGCCGGTTCAGGTCCATCAGCTTGCCGCGCTTACGCTCCCATCCCATCCACACTTTTTCTCGCGGATTGTAGATCCGGTGCCGGTGCAGCATAAGGAACGATCCCATGCCATGCCCGGCATACTTCTCGTTTAATCCTTCGATTAATTCCGCGCAGAGATTCACCAATGGATCGCCTTCCCGCGGCTCGGAACGCGAATCTGGAAGGTCGGTCAAAAGAGCAAAATGCAGATTGCGATCATGGTTGCCGAGAAAGCGCACTTCAACGTCATCGACTAACCTGCGCACCTGTTGCTCATCAAGCAACAAACTGGGAATAGCGACCAGCGTCATGCAGTCGACAGGAATCCCATCCGCCAGATCGAACTTCGGCAATATCTGCGGGCGCAGCAGCGACGTAACCAAATAATTTGTGATCTGCACAGCGGCCTGCGAGCATGGCAGAAATAACGCCAACATTGCGAAAAGAGTAAGCCCTGGGGAAACTTGCGGATCCATCA
This sequence comes from uncultured Acidobacteriota bacterium, assembly GCA_963716405.1. Taxonomy (GTDB): domain Bacteria; phylum Acidobacteriota; class Terriglobia; order Terriglobales; family Acidobacteriaceae; genus JABDBE01. Next base: position 803,916 of record CAVQTI010000006.1, read on the forward strand.
AAAGCAAAACCACTACCGACATCAGGGTTAACGTAATGAGCAATATGCTGTTGAGGTAAAACTCATCGGGATACCGGCGCAAGAACGAAGATATTCGCTGACGAAAAGGCGGCGTGTAGCCCACGCGCTGATGTAGCAAGGTAGAGCCTTCGGCAAGCAAATAGTACCCGATGTGCGAACATCGCAGTGCCGCCCGCGGATCGGTTTCCTTTCGCTGTTGCGCTTGCCGCGCCAGCGCCAGCGCTTCGGAGGCAACTTCCATCTCGCTGAAATCGGAATATTCGGCGATTTCTACGATCTTGTTTCGATATAAATCGCGACTTTCCAGATCCATTCGAGCGTAGGCGCCTGCCGGGTCTTTACGCAAAATGTGATCATGCAGAATCAGCGGTTCCAGTAAGTCTTTCCACGAGGCTTGACTGGCGTCCCTTAAACTGCTCACACAAACTCCGACGCCAAACAATTGCTTCGGATTCGCGATCGCCTGGGAGCCGAGCTCTACGATTCTTTCCAACAAAACCAGCTTGAGCGCAGGAATCAGCATCCACAACTCTTTGGTTTTGAGAACTGTCTGCTGTTGAAAGGCCTCGACGTAGGAAGCGAAACCCTTATCTCTAAATTGATAATCGGTTTTGGCGAGATAGGCTTCAGCCAGAACAATCACCCTCGGAATGATCGCCTCGTTTGCAGTCTGGACGAGGGGCATTTTCTGCCGCGTCTTGAAACTCTCGCAAACACCCTGAAGTTCCGAGGTCAACAGGTGGACATTGTCGTGCAACCAGCGGCCATCGTCTGACAGAGAGGTGCCAAGCGAACGTCCCTCGATCTTTTTTAACAGAGGCCTGAAGGCTTTCGAGAGCTGGCGGCATCGCTCAACAAAGACAGGCGACCGGCTTTCACCGGGCAGCCATGAAAGATTGCGTGCCAACTCCGCTGCGCTTGAACGCAAAGCAATCTCCTGCGAGCCCGTTTCCGCTGAGGGCTCGAGGGGGCATTCCGTTTTTGTAGTTACCATTTCTAAATGAACATTCTGCGGCATCTATTTGAAATTCCTAGCGGTAGCTGGCTGCCTGCATTTCGAACATTTCCGCGTACCGGCCGCCCATTCTGGCCAGTTGATCGTGACTACCTTCTTCCGCAATCCTGCCTTTATCCAATACTACGATGCGATCTGCCATCCGCACGGTCGAAAATCGATGTGAAATAAAGAGCGCCATTTTTCCCGTGGTTAGCTCGGCAAAGCGGCGGAATACTTCAAACTCGCTTTTGGCGTCCAGGGCAGCGGTCGGCTCGTCTAAAATAAGCAACTGCGCGTCGCGCAGGTACGCCCGCGCCAGCGCAACCTTCTGCCACTCACCGCCGGAAAGATCCAACCCTCCATCGAAACGGCCGCCTAACATTTGATCGTATCCTTTCGGAAGCCGTCCAATAACAGCATCCGCCATGCTTTTGCGGGCCGCCATCCGCAACAGTTCCAGATTGTTGATCTCCTCGACCCGGCCCACTGCAATGTTTTCGCGAGCCTTCAACTCATAGCGCATAAAATCCTGAAAGATCACGCCGATTTCGCGATACAAATCTTCCAGGCTGTACTCGCGCAAGTCCACGCCATCAAGCAGAATCTGTCCTTCGCTGGGATCGTAGAGCCGCGTGATCAGCTTCACCACCGTGGTTTTTCCCTGGCCGTTTTCGCCAATCAATGCCACGCGCTCGCCCGGCCGCAGAACAAAATTCATACGGTCGAGAATCAGCCGGGGACTGCCGGGATAGCGAAATGAAACTTCGCGGAACTCAAAGCCTCGCACGATTGGACGCGGCGTCATCAACGCATTGGGCTTGGAGCGGATAGTGGGCTGCATATCAAAAAACGCGAGCAGATCGGTCAGGAACAGCGCCTGATCGGCGATGCCGGAAAGAGTCGAGAAAATCTGCTGGATATTAGTGCTGGCCTGCAATATCGCGCCCGACAGGAAAGTCAGCGTACCGATTGAGAGCGCGCCGGTCAATGTCCGCCAAATCACGAATACGTATGCGGAGTAATAACCCGCCGTTCCGATCAGTGATAGAAACGACCCGGCAATGAGCCGACGCCGCGACAGGGCGACATTTTCTGTGTAGATCTCGTCCGAAAGGCGGGTGAAGCGTTCCGTGAGAAAACCATTCAGACCAAATAATTTAAGTTCCTTGGCTGCCTCTCTGCTGCCACCCAATATCCGCAGATAATCCAGTTGACGACGAATTGGCGTCTGGCGGAAGTTCTTGGCGTAGCCGAGGAATGCGAAGTGACTCTCGCCCAAAAATGCAGGCACCACGCCGGCTATGAGCAACAGCATGAGCCAGGGCGAGAAAAGCATGATCGAAATGGACAACGAAACTACGGTCGCGATCTGCTGAACCAGCCGCCCAATGGACTGAATCATTCCCAGGCGATCAGTCGCCTGCACCCGGGCGCGGTCCAGGCGGTCATAGAAAACAGGATCTTCGTAGGCCAGCAAATCCAGTTCAGCCGCATGCTTCATTACCCGGATGCTGACATAGCGTGTGTACTTATCGGCGAGAAGGGCATCGAGATAATCGATGATGCGAGTAAGCACCGTGCCCAGAACTGCCAAGCTAAATTCAGCTGCCACTAACCACCAGAAACCGGGACGTACAGGGTGGTGGAACTTTGAAGCGTCGACAATGCTGTCAATGATCAGCTTGGTGACGTACAGCAACGCCATGGGCAGCAGGGAAGCGAACAGCCGAAAAACCAGCCCACCCGTGACCACTCCTGGTCCAGATTCCCACACTATTTTGAGAACAGGGGGGATATTGCGAAGGGCCGTGAGCCGCTCTCGCCAGGCACTCGAAAAGCTGTGCTGATCTGGCATATTTGGCTACCTAAGATGGTTCTGCGAAGTACAAGGGCAGGGTACTAGACTTACTTGACCGACTTCTGCGCCCCGCTACAAGCATAATAGCTGATCAGCCAGATGAAACCTTCCCTACAACGGGCATAAAACGAAAGGCGGTCGAGAGGGTCCAAACGTCGGATTTACCGACACTGACCCGTGACCGCCCAAAAAGCCCGCGTCGCACGATCCGACACACGGCTCCGAAGATCTTACCTTAAGAAGTTAATGTCGCGGATAGGGGCCTGACAATCGGGTGTTCACGGTATTTTACGCGATCAAGCGCGTTCGGCGGACCCTTCGATTTTGAACACAGTACCTTGATTTAGCAGCGTCTCAACTGCGACCACTACTTCCCGGCCGCTGCCCTTGGTCACAGCTCCCCGAAACCCGGCGTCGCGGGCGGCTCGAGCCAGTTCGGTAGATACTTCCTGCACCGTCAATAGGAGCATCGCCGTCAATGGCGAAGTGGCAAATATCTGCCGCGCAGCCTCGATCCCGTTCTTATCAGGCATTGCCAAATCGATTATGGCCAGATCGGGGGAGAGTTGTTTAATCTTGGCGACGGCATCATTTCCAGTCGCTGCTTCGCCGCACACCTCCCACCCAGGACGTTCTTCTAGTATCCGCCGCAATAAAGAGCGTATGGACGTATCATCGTCTGCGATCAAGATTCGAACGGGCATCCCATTGCCTCCCAAGAAGGCCGGAATCCAACGAGTCCATTCTCTTTCCGTCCTAGCCATCTCGACCCCCCAGTGAAGAGTGTCACGGCCATACCGCGCGCTCAATACAGGCAACTGCGTAGAACCCCTGAGGGTAACTTGTAGATTTTGCTTAGCTCCTGAGCTAGTTGCCGCCATCAGCAACCGCGGTAGCCGATGTCACTTTGATCCGGTCAGCAGCTAAAGTGCCCGTGAGCTTCACGCGCTGGCCTGCCAGCTGACTGATTTGCCCCGGATCGCCTATGATTTCGTAACTTTTGTCGCCATTTACCAGTACGTATTTCGATCCATTCCGGAGGCACATTCGGGTACATTCTGAGGCGCTTTTCCCTGAATCTATGTGCCTCGCCCCGCAGTGCGAGTCAGTGATGACTCCTGAAAAAGATTGCGCCGGCACGATTGGATCCACCTGTACATCATCAGAAGCTTGCGCAGCCCCGCCTCCAGCAATCACTGCAGTCACACCCGCGAAGACCGCGGCAAAAATCAACGACGAACCCAATGTTATGACGGCAAAAAAACCGAGCAACGATAGCCACGAACGCTGAGTCTTCGACACAGATCCTCGCAATTCTTCGAGTCGAAAAACACTGTCACTCTGTTTGGTGTGTAATAACTGTGTTGGGTTGCTTACCGGTTTGGTTTCGCTCCCCGGATGAAAAAATGTGATTCACGGATCAAGTAATTGGGAAAAGTAACGGTGGGCCCTACAGCATCGACTCGATATAACCTCGGCTAACCCGATGTTATGGTTACCTCTGATGAAACTTGTCAAATCGAAAGGAAACTCCATGAATAAGTGGCTCAAAGTTCTACTTGGCACCGGTCTCTACTTGCTTGAGCAATCTGATGGCGCGACCAAGGATGTGCGCAAACGGGCCGCCGATCGCTTTTCAGATTTGCGCGATGTTGCGCAAGATAAGTACGAAACTGCGACTGAGCGTCTCGACCGAGCTACCAGAGCTATTCGCGGCGAAGATCAATCCATGGCCGGCAACGTTCTGCGCTTTGTCGCAGGAGTGGCTGTAGGTGTTGGCATTGGGTTGGTTCTAGCGCCAGCTAGCGGTGAAGAAACCCGAAACGTTATCGCCGGCAAAGTGCACGAAATGGGCGATAGAGTTCGCCAGCAGTTTTCGGACGAGGCTGGCACTGGAACGCGTGGCTAGCCTCACGCGTGACGTCAAGTCATTCCGAGCGCAGCGAGGAATCTCGGTTTTTGCTGGCTGAGACGGAGTTTCCTCGCTTCGTTCGGAATGACAATCGCTCAGATCAGCGCGTGCGTGGTTTGGGATGCGGGGTTAAGAAACGGGACCGCTATTTCTACAAGCGTTCCCGGACTCGTGTTAGCCAGCCGTAATTCCCCGCCGAATTCTTTCGCCCGCTGACTCATTCCTCCGATGCCAATGCCAATACTCCCAGGGCGCAGTTCCGCCACAGGGTTCTCAATTCCTTTACCGTCGTCCTTGATGCTTACGGAAACCTGATTATCCCGGTGCAGCAGCGTCACCCAGGCTTTTTGCGCTCCCGAATGTCGATACACATTGGTAAGGGCTTCCTGAATGATGCGGAAAATCGCAGTCTCCAATTCAGCGCCCAAGCGCGGGAACGTCGGAGGCTGGACATCCAGCGAAGTCACAATGCCGCTGCGCTTGGTCAACCCATCCAGATACCAGCGCAGGGCGGAGAGCAATCCGACTTCATCCAACAGCGGCGGGTGCAAAAGGTGAGACAGGCTTCTCACTTGCTGAATAGCACGGTCAATCGTTTCGCTGGCATCCCTGGCTACGCGCCGGTTGGCTTGAACAGAGTTGTTCTCGAGAATTCCGTCCATCATCATCTTTGCGGCGGCGAGATCTTGCCCTAAGCCATCGTGCAGCTCTCGCGCGATGCGACGCCGCTCATCATCTTGCATGGTAAGCAGGCGACCGGACAGCCGCCGCAGAGCCGCCGTCCTGTCGTCAACCAGCCGTTCCAATTCGGTGGCGCTATCGCGAATCGACTGTTCCAGTATTTTGCTGTCGTGAATGTCGGAACAGGTTCCGTACCATTTGACGATCTGTCCTTCCAGATCGCGGATGGGAACCGCCCGCGCTCTGAACCAGCGATATTGTCCATCGCGTCCGCGCATACGGTATTCGGCTTCATAGTTTTCGCCCGACTTTACGCAATGCGTCCAGAGAGCCATGCTTCTGTCGCGGTCGTCCGGATGCACAAAATCCAGCCAACCGAATCCCTTCGCAGAGCCGGTTTCGGCGCCCGTGTATTCGTAAAATCGATCGCTGATGTAGTCCCTGGAACCATCAGTCTGCCGGCTGAAAATGATATCGGGAGCGGTTCGCACAATAGCGTCGAGTTCCTGATTCTTTCGCGCCAGTTCACTGTTAAGCTCCTGCAGAGTTGTGGCCCTTCTTTCCAATTCCTCGGTTCGCTCTGCGACGCGCTGCTCCAGTTCCCGGTTCAGAGCTTCCAACTGTTTCGCTTTGCGATGCAGTTCGGAAAATATGCTGACTTTCGCTCTGAAGAGTTCCGGGATGACGGGGACGGAAATATAATCCACGGCCCCGCGCTCGTATCCCTTCAGCCGATCCAGGTCGGTGAGGTGCACAGCGGATATGAAGATGATCGCTGTTCTTTGGAAGCGCGGATGCTGCCGGATCATATCCGCCAATTCGAAGCCGTCGAGCTCCGGCATGCTCACGTCCATCAAGACGACGGCGATGTCATGTTTCAGCAGCAGTTCGAGCGCCTCCTTGCCCGAAGTGGCCTTGATCAGATTCTCTCCGAGTTCCGCCAGTATGACCTCATAGCTGAGCAGCTTGGCGGGCTGGTCATCCACCATGAGAATGTTGACTTTTTCATTCGCCGTCATTTTTGCTGTTGGCCTCCACTGGCATCCCATCTGCCTTTGAGCAACTTATCGGTGCAGCCACATACGCAGCGCAGACAGCAGTTGCTCAGTGTTGACGGGTTTCGCCAGATATTCGGATGCACCCGCTTCCAGACACTTCTCGCGATCGCCTTTCATAGCTTTCGCAGTCAGCGCGATGATCGGCAAGCGGCGGAACGCGCTGATTCTGCCGAATCACCTGCATCGTCTCGTATCCATCCATTTCGGGCATCATGATGTCCATCAGCACGATGGCCAGGTCGGGAGTGGATTCGAGGGTTGCGATCGCTTCGCGTCCTGTTCCCGCGGTTAGAACCGTCATGCCGCGCCGTTCCAGCACGCTGCTGAGGGCGAAGATGTTGCGCACGTCGTCGTCGACCACCAGCACTTTCTTTCCCACCAGGGCGTCGTCGGAGCGATGCAGCCGATCGAGCATCTTCTGTTTCTCGGCAGGAAGATCGGCGACCACGCGATGCAGGAACAGCGCCGTCTCATCGAGCAGCCGTTCTGGAGATTCGACATCCTTCACCACCACGCTGCGGGCCAGCGTGTGCAGTCGGGCGTCTTCTTCCGGCGACAGCTCTTTCCCGGTGAAGACGACCACCGGCAGATCACTGACCGCCGGAGTATCGCGCAGCCGCTCCAGAACGTCGAAGCCGGACATATCGGGAAGCCGCAGGTCGAGCACGACGCAATCGAAAGGCTGCTCTTCAAGCATGCTGCAGCGCATCCTCGCCGCTAGCCGCAACCGAGACGTCGATGTCGTCGTAACCCAGCAGTTCGCGGATACTGAGCTGCTCCGCCGGATTGTCTTCGACCACCAGCAGGCGCTTGCGGCGCGGCGTGGCGTATTCCTTGATGCGGGTCAAGCGCCGCTTCCAGTCCTTCGGGAGTGGTCGGCTTGGTCACAAACGCGAACGCGCCGCGCGCCAGGCCGTGATGCCGATCTTCGTCGAGCGTCAGCATCTGCACCGGAATGTGGCGGGTTGCCGGATCCTGCTTCAGATGGTTAAGCACGGTCCAACCCAGCATGTCGGGCAGGAAGACATCGAGCGAGATGGCGGTGGGATGGAATTCGCGCGCCAGCGCCAGGGCTTCCGCGCCTCGCATCGCGACCAGCACCTTGAATCCCTTGTCGCGCGAGAGATCGCAGAGCACGCGCGCATAGTGCGGATCGTCTTCAACGATCAGCAGCACTGCATCGTCCGGCTGCAGATTCTCGCGATCGTCGGGAACCTGCTCGATCGCAGCTTCTGTCGTCCGCACGGCCGACAACTGAAGCGGCGGAGTCGTGGAACGAGCTCTTTCGGTCCACCATCGCCGCGCTCGCAGCAGATGGTCCGACATAGGTTTGCGGCAGGTAAAGGGTGAACGTGCTGCCCTTGCCGGGCGCGCTGCGCAGTTGAATTTCGCCGCCCAGCAGGCTGGCCAGTTCGCGGCTGATGGCCAGTCCCAGTCCGGTTCCGCCGTACTTGCGGCTGGTGCCGGCGTCTGCCTGTTGGAAGGCCTCGAAGATGATGCGCTGTTTCTCCGGCGGAATGCCGATGCCGGTATCGGAGACTTCGAAGGCGACGACCGACGCGGCGCCGCTGAGAATCGGATGATCTTCGCTCCATCCTTCCGTAGCCAGCGATACGGTCAGATGCACGCCGCCTTGTTCGGTGAACTTGAATGCATTCGACAACAGGTTCTTCAGCACCTGCTGCAGACGCTTCGAGTCGGTGACCAGGCTGCGCGTAAGGTGAGGATCGGAATGCACCTCGAATGCAAGCCGCCGGTTCTCCGCCTCGTGCCGGAAGGGCCGAGCGACCATGTCCAGCAGGCTGGCGAAGAAGACTTCCTCGGCTTCGACCGAAACCGTGCCCGACTCGATCTTCGAAAGATCGAGAATGTCGCTGATCAGGTTGAGCAGATCGGTTCCCGCGCCGTGAATGGTGCGCGCGAACTCGACCTGCTTGGGCGTCAGGTTGCCATCGGGATTGTCGCTGAGTTGCTGGCCCAGAACCAGAATGCTGTTCAGCGGCGTGCGCAACTCGTGCGACATGTTGGCCAGGAATTCGGACTTGTACTTGGAGGTGAGCGCCAGTTCTTTGGCTTTTTCTTCCAAGCGCGCCGCGGCCTGTTCGATTTCCTGATTCTTGCGTTCCACTTCGACGTTCTGTTCGGCGAGCTGTTGCGCTTTTTGCGCCAGCTGCTCGTTGGTCTGCTGCAATTCTCTTTGCTGCGTCTGCAGTTCGGTGGCCAGCTGCTGCGACTGCTTCAGCAGGCCTTCGGTCTGCATCGTGGCTTCAATGCTGTTCAGCACGATGCCGATGCTGGCGGTGAGCTGCTCAAGGAAGGCCAGATGCGAAGCGGTGAATGCTGCTCAGCGACGCCAGTTCGATGACCGCCTTGACGCGATCTTCGAAGAGCACCGGCAGCACGATGACGTTGCGCGGAACCGCTTCGAACAAGCCCGGAGCGGATGGTGACGGTATTCTCCGGCAGGTCGGTGATCAACATGCGCTGCTTTTCTGCCGCGCACTGCCCGACCAGACCTTCGCCCAGCCTCACCCGCCGCAGATGTCCGTCCTGTCCGTCTCGGCAAAGGCCGAGAGCAGCACCATGCCGGCTGATTCTTCGGTCTCCATCTGGTAGATCACACCTTGCTGCGCGTTCACCAGCGGCGCCAGCTCGGACAGCAGCATTCGTCCCACGGTCGTCAGATCGCGCTGGCCCTGCAACATGCCGGTGAAGCGCGCCAGGTTGGTCTTGAGCCAGTCCTGCTCGGTGTTGCGGTCGGTGGTGAGCCGCAGGTTGTCGATCATCGTGTTGATGTTGTCTTTCAGCTCGGCGACTTCGCCGCTGGCTTCCACCTGAATCGAGCGCGTCAGGTCGCCCTTGGTCACGGCGGTCGCGACTTCTGCGATCGCGCGCACCTGGTTGGTCAGGTTGTCGGCCAGCAGGTTGACGTTGCCGGTAAGATCCTTCCACGTACCGGCAGCGCCGGGCACGTTGGCCTGGCCGCCGAGACGGCCTTCCACGCCGACTTCGCGCGCCACGGTGGTCACCTGGTCGGCGAAGGTGGCCAGCGTGTCGGTCATGTTGTTGATGGTTTCGGCCAGAGCGGCGACTTCGCCCTTGGCATTCACGGTCAGCTTCTGCGTGAGTTCGCCGTTGGCGACGGCGGTCACGACTTTCACGATGCCGCGCACCTGCTCGGTGAGGTTGGCGGCCATGACGTTGACGTTGTCGGTAAGATCCTTCCACGTACCGGCCACGCCGGGCACCTGCGCCTGACCGCCGAGCTTGCCGTCGGTGCCGACTTCGCGGGCCACGCGCGTTACTTCGGCGGCGAACGCGTTGAGCTGATCCACCATCGTGTTGATGGTGTTCTTCAGTTCGAGAATTTCGCCCTTCACGTCCACCGTGATCTTGCGCGACAAGTCGCCGCGAGCCACGGCGGTGGTCACTTCGGCGATGTTTCGCACCTGGCCGTGAGGTTTCCGGCCATCGCGTTCACGGAGTCGGTGAGATCTTTCCACGTGCCGGCGACGCCGGGCACGTTGGCCTGTCCGCCCAGCCGGCCTTCGGAACCCACTTCGCGAGCCACGCGCGTGACTTCGGCGGCGAACGAGCGCAACTGCTCGACCATCGTGTTGAGCGTTTCTTTGAGCTGCAAAATTTCGCCGCGCACGTCTACGGTGATTTTCTTGGAAAGATCGCCGTTGGCAATGGCCGTTGCGACTTCAGCGATGTTTCGCACCTGGCCGGTGAGGTTGCTGGCCATGAAGTTCACGTTGTCGGTGAGATCTTTCCAGGTTCCGCCACACCCGGCACCTGCGCCTGACCGCCGAGTTTGCCGTCGGTGCCGACTTCGCGAGCCACACGCGTCACTTCGCCGGCGAACGCGTTGAGCTGGTCCACCATCGTGTTGATGGTGTTCTTGAGTTCGAGAATTTCGCCCTTCACGTCGACCGTGATTTTGCGCGACAAGTCGCCGCGAGCCACGGCCGTCGTCACTTCGGCGATGTTACGCACCTGACCGGTAAGGTTTCCGGCCATCGAGTTCACCGAATCGGTGAGATCTTTCCACGTACCGGCGACGCCCGGCACATTGGCCTGACCGCCCAGCCGGCCTTCGGTTCCGACTTCGCGAGCCACGCGCGTCACTTCGCCGGCGAACGCGTTGAGCTGGTCCACCATCGTGTTGATGGTTTCCTTCAGCAGCAGAATTTCGCCGCTGACGTTCACGGTGATTTTCTTCGACAGGTCGCCGCTCGCGATCGCCGTCGACACTTCGGCGATGTTTCGCACCTGTCCGGTCAGGTTGCTGGCCATCGAGTTGACGGAGTCGGTGAGATCTTTCCACGTTCCCGCGACGCCAGGCACCTGCGCCTGACCGCCCAAGCTTGCCGTCGGTTCCGACTTCGCGGGCCACGCGGGTTACTTCCGAAGCGAACGACCGCAACTGGTCCACCATCGTGTTGATGGTGTCTTTGAGTTCGAGAATTTCACCTTTCACGTCGACCGTGATCTTGCGCGACAAGTCGCCGCGGGCCACAGCCGTTGCCACTTCGGCGATGTTGCGGACCTGGCCGGTGAGGTTGCTGGCCATGAAGTTTACGTTGTCGGTGAGATCTTTCCACGTACCGGCGACGCCCGGCACCTGCGCCTGTCCGCCGAGTTTGCCTTCCGTACCGACTTCGCGGGCCACGCGCGTTACTTCGCCGGCGAACGCGTTGAGCTGATCCACCATCGTGTTGATGGTGTTCTTGAGTTCGAGAATTTCGCCCTTCACGTCGACCGTGATCTTGCGCGACAAGTCGCCGCGAGCCACGGCGGTCGTAACTTCGGCGATGTTTCGTACCTGACCGGTAAGGTTTCCGGCCATGGAGTTGACGGAGTCAGTGAGATCCTTCCAAGTGCCGGCAACGCCAGGGACGTTAGCCTGACCACCCAATCGACCTTCGGTACCGACTTCGCGGGCCACGCGCGTCACTTCGCCGGCGAACCGGTTGAGCTGATCCACCATCGTGTTGAGTGTTTCTTTGAGCTGCAAAATTTCACCGCGCACGTCCACGGTGATTTTGCGGGAAAGGTCGCCGCTGGCAATAGCGGTTGCGACTTCTGCGATGTTTCGCACCTGACCAGTCAGGTTGCTGGCCATGAAGTTGACGTTGTCGGTGAGATCTTTCCACGTTCCGCCGACGCCCGGCACCTGCGCCTGACCGCCGAGTTTTCCTTCGGTACCGACTTCGCGGGCCACGCGGGTTACTTCGCCGGCGAACGCGTTGAGCTGATCCACCATCGTGTTGATCGTGTCTTTGAGTTCGAGAATTTCCCCTTTCACGTCTACTGTGATTTTGCGTGACAAATCGCCGCGAGCCACGGCGGTAGTTACTTCAGCAATGTTGCGGACCTGCGCCGTGAGGTTTCCGGCCATGGCGTTTACGGAGTCAGTAAGATCTTTCCAGGTTCCTGCCACACCAGGCACCACGGCCTGTCCGCCAAGTTTTCCGTCGGTGCCCACTTCGCGAGCCACGCGCGTCACTTCCGATGCGAATGACCGCAGCTGATCCACCATCGTGTTGATGGCTTCTTTGAGCTGGAGAATTTCGCCGCGCACGTCCACGGTAATTTTGCGGGACAGATCGCCGCTGGCCACAGCGGTAGCGACTTCGGCAATGTTGCGCACCTGACCAGTTAGGTTGCTGGCCATCGAGTTAACCGAGTCAGTCAAATCCTTCCATGTTCCGGCCACGCCGGGTACCTGCGCCTGGCCGCCCAGCTTGCCGTCGGTTCCGACTTCGCGGGCGACGCGGGTAACCTCGGCAGTAAACACGCCAAGCTGCTGAATCATGGTGTTGACGATGTTGGCTGACCGCAAGAACTCGCCTTCGAGCGGCCGTCCGTCCACGTCCAGCCGTACCGTCTGGGTAAGGTTGCCCTGAGCGACAGCCGCGATAGCGCGGGTAACTTCAGTCGTCGGCCGCAGCAGATCTTCTACGAGCGTGTTGACCGAGACTTCCATCTCGCCCCAGGCTCCGCGCGACTCGTGAAATCGCGTACGCTCGCGAGTCCGTCCTTCTTTGCCGACCACTTGGCCAACACGCTTCAACTCCTGCGCCATTTGCTGGTTGGCAGCGACAATCTCGTTAAACGTGTCCGCGATCTTGCCGGCTAGACCCGTCCAAGAGCCTGGAAGCCGTACCGAAAAGTCGCCGTCGCGCATGGTTTGCAGGCTGGCGAGTATCGCCGTAAAGTCCGCCGATCCGGCTTCGCCGGTAATCTGGGAATGCCCATTACTTTTTTCGTTGGCCGATGCCGCCGTGTCCACGGTTGCGGTTGCAGTATTTCGCTCATTTCTCTTCATAGGTATCCCTTTAAGAACGCGACTCTTGCTGTTTTGTGCAATTTTCTAGCCGCGCCGTAGGCACTTTTAAGATGGCCTTCGACTCCTCTAAATAGCAGTTCCGGGTCAACGATGCCAGTGTCGTCATTGCTGCGGCTGATGCCACCTCTTCGCTGAAAGGCTGCTGTTTTAGTAAGGCAAGAAACGTAGAACTTCGGCCCTTGCCATTTCTTAACACGAATGATACCGCGTTCGCTCTAGGGTATTTACTGTAGGTCGATTGGGCCGTTTTGTTGGGACAGTCTATGGGACGCAAACAAAAATCCCCCAGCAGGTTCGCTTGGGGGATTGGGTTGGCAGGAAGCTGAACTAGGAAGCGCGACGCTTCTCCTGGTTAAAATCTTCCTGATCCTCGCCCTGACGGGATGAGCCGCCCTGCGAAGGGTTTTTCTTCGAAGGATCCTGCTGGCCCTGATTCTGCCCGCTCTGTTGTCCGCCTTGATGCGAGGGATTCTGTCCGCCTTGTTGCGACGGATTCTGTCCGCCTTGTTGCGACGGATTTTTCCTCGACTGGTCTGAGGTGTTGCTTTGCTGACGCTGGAAATCCTTTTCAGACTCGTTTCCCATTAAACGCTCCTATTTTGTCGTCCCTTGACCGCAGCACAGAACTGCAAATTTGTGCAGCGTCGAAAATTAGTTGCAAAAAACGAGTTTAAGGTGGCCTGCCAGTCGTAAGTGTTCACACCTACGACCGGGGCCAGCTAACTTCTGTATGAGGATAAAAATAAAGGAGATTTTTGGGGAGGAGGACAGGCACCGGCAATAATGGAAGGGTACAGTTCAGCGCCTGCCGTCCCCCCTCGCGTTGGGGCTGGGATAACAATAGAACAGTGTCGCGAACGATTTAATCGGGCTAATGCAGTATTTGCAGGGAACAGTTTCCTTATCGATTTCGTCGATACCGTAGATGCCGCGGGCGACTCGATCTAGGCAAAATCGGCCCGGTCGAGAGCTGAGACTCTCGCCGGGCCCGACCCTTTACCGAGGCTGGAAAAATCTATACTCTCGTACCGCCTCTACGTGTCAGGTGCGTTGCCAAGGTAATCACGAACAGGACCAGGAAAATGAAGAACAATAGCTTCGCTATTCCCGCGGCCGCGACTGCAATACCGGTGAAACCGAAAATTGCGGCAATCAGTGCGACTACGAAAAACATTAACGCCCAGTAAAGCATAAGACCCTCCCGGCTTGAATTGATCTCACCGATATATTAGGTGGGAACTTTTTGCGCAACGATCAGGCTAACTCTGTAAAACCTGATTTCGCTTCCCGTAGGGGTGGAGGATGGAATGTCCGAGGCAGAGCAGCATAAACAAAAGCGTCCTGCCTGTAAATGAGTTCGTCTGCTTTGCCTCTTCCTGAAGTGTCTGCTCCAATAGATTTTCGGTCTCGGGGTCTGCAAGCAGATTCGCATCCGATCAATTGTTTTTCAGTGTCGTAGAAATTCCTTATTGTTCCCTAATACAAATCTTGAAGCGTTTCCGCTTTCATTAGCAAGGTTTTAAAAAAGGATGGGATAAGCTCCGAGTGGTGCGGACCCTTTGATCAAAACCCAGTGGCGAAGGGCGAGAAGCAGGAGTCAGCGTCAATTTTACCGACTCCTGCTCGAAAGGTGGGCACATTGAGGAAACATTCCATGCGGGCAGAATAGGCCGACAATGAGTGGCGGACAATCCCACCAAATCTGTACGCCACACAAGGATTCTCTGTAGCAGAATTTCCTCCGGAGGCTGATGAGGCGAATCCAACAAGCAAGAAGCAGGAAGGAAGATCAATCGCGAATTTCTGGTTAACAGGAGTTTTGGGGCAGAGAATAAATTCAAATTATGGATCACTGTGGTCTGCGCCCATCTGCATTGCGCAACCGCGAACGTTTAACAGTTTTAGTCGATGACACTACGAGGCTCGCGTCCGACAGGCCAACGCACAAAAAAGCAAAACAACAAGGAAGGATCAACAAACGTGTGCATCGGGTGAGGCCGCCAAATAAGGAAGAAAGACTCTACCACCGTTTCTTTGCACTAGCGGACTATCAAGAGTGGTACAGCAACATCTAAGGATGCCTACAGGCTGCACTCGATAGACCCTGAGCCGTTTCGCCTCTACTCTCCCAAATGTCAAGGCGATGCTCCGTCGGTATCGTCTGAGTTGATTTAAATGGGGGATGAAATGAACGACTCTGGCACGGTCATTGTGGATTCTGAGGTGATAAGGCGCGCGCAAGAAGGCGATGCAGATGCATTTGCCATTCTTTTTCACGCCCATAAGGCCCGGATCTACTCCGTATGTTTGCGTATGACTAACAATGCCGCGGAAGCGGAAGATCTCACACAGGATGCCTTTCTGCAAGTATTCCGCAAAATTGCCACTTTTCGCGGAGATTCAGCATTTTCTACGTGGCTTCACCGTATCGCCGTCAATACGGTTCTAATGCATTTCCGCAAGAAATCACTGACACAAGTTTCTTTGGACGAGCCATACAGTAACAGTGATGGAGCAAAAATCCGCCGTGAGTACGGCGCCAAAGACAACCGCCTGACGGGTTGCGTCGATCGGGTGGCCCTGAACAACGCCATCAAAGACCTCCCGCAAGGGTACCGAACGATTTTTGTTTTACACGAAATCGAGGGCTACGAGCATCAGGAGATTGCGGAGATGCTCGGTTGTTCGGTGGGGAACTCGAAATCGCAATTGCACAAAGCCAAGCTGCGAATTCGTGAGTTGCTGTCGCAGGCACCCGAGCCGCGAACTGCAACTATCCCAGAGGAGCGACTTTCGAAACCAGCGCGGCCTGTATTTGACGAATGGGATTTGGCTCTGGCGTCTACTGTTCCCATGCAGCTACCAACCTCACAGTTGGCTGGACCGGTCGCTTAAACCGAGTTGCACTACGGCATGTCCTATTCGCATCTACTGCGCGAACCGGATATTCCGCGATTTGGACTGGGATTAGAGTCAGTGAGCAAGCAATCCTGGGTGCCCGATGGGGTACAGAAGAGGGTCAAGATGAAAGCACGAAATTACGCAGCGAAGTACTTATTGACGCTTGGTAGCGTGGTTCTGATTCTGGGCAGCATGAGCTGGGCAAAAGACAAAGACCAGACAGACATTGACAAGCGTATCGACAAAGCGGCTGACGTCCTGAACGAAATCATGGCGGTTCCGGATAAAGCAATTCCAGATAAAGTTATGGCGCATGCCAAGTGCATTGCCGTTATTCCATCGCTAGTGAAAATCGCGGTCGGCTTCGGCGGCGAGCATGGCAAGGGCGTAGCCACGTGCAGAACCGAACACGGCTGGAGCGCGCCTGCTCCTATCACGATTACCGGCGGAAGCTGGGGCCTGCAACTCGGGGGTCAAGCCGTTGATCTTGTCATGGTGGTTACCAGCGACAAGGGAATGCAGAAAATGTTATCGAGCAAATTCAAGCTCGGTGCCGATGCTTCAGCTGCGGCGGGCCCGGTGGGCCGTGACGCTGCTGCCGATACCGACATTAAGATGAACGCGGAAGTGTTAACCTACTCTCGCGCTCGCGGAATTTTTGCCGGTATCGACTTGAACGGTGCAGTGATTAGCCAAGATAAGGATGAGACGGCCCTGCTGTATGGCAAATTCATTCCGTTCGACGATATCCTCAACGGGAAAGTTCCGCCTCCTCCGTCGGCCGAGCCATTCCTCGCCGCCGTTCGTAAATATTCTCACGAGGTACACGAAAAACAGGGGTGAGCTGTGAGGCCGTCGGCAACCGATGAGTCGGCGAGCACACGAACCAGTTAATTCGGAACCGTCTGCAGTACGGCCAGGCACGAATAAGCCTGGCCGTTGTTCATTTGCGCTGCATCTTAGAACGCACTTTCTGGTGATGTATCCCGCAGTCAAGCGCGGGAACTATCAGGACGCTGAAGAAAGGCAGAATCCGACGTGGCCGAAAACGCTCACAACACACCCGAAAGTCTACCCGTAACCTCCTCTGTTCCAGTGGATCTACCGGAGAAACAGGAGACACTGGCTCGCGAGGTGTTGAGGGCACTTGAGCACGAGGGCATTCCATACGCGGTAGCCGGTGCCTTCGCATTGCTGGAGCATACTGGAATATGCCGCACCACTAAAGACCTCGACCTTTTTTTGACTGCGGAGAACTGGTCTGCCGCACTCAGATACTTAGAGAGCCATGGCTTTGAATGCGAAGTTTGTGATCCGGTATGGCTTGCTAAAGTGCACCGGGGCAACTTTTTCGTCGACCTGATTACAGGCATGAGTAATGCCACCATTAGCGTAGAAGAATCTTGGATCCGTAACGCTCGGCCCGCATCCGTTCTCGGGATCGAGACGCGAGTGTTGGCTCCCGAGGAATTGCTCGTCTCCAAGCTTTTCGTAACCCGGCGTGAAAGGTTTGATGGAGCGGACATCGCCCACATTATCTATGGGACACAGGGGAAACTAGACTGGGGCCGCATCCTGCACCTTATCGGGAAGCACTGGGAAATGCTGCTGTGGGCGCTGATTTTGTTCCGCTATGTCTACCCGGCAAAAAGCGATTATGTCCCCGCGTTGGTTTGGCAAGAGCTGCTAGGAAGGTTTATGAAGCAGATTTCAGAACCGGACGGGCAAGCCAAGTTCCGCGGCAGCTTGATTGACGACAATATGTTTGCGATAGATGTTAAGGATTGGGGACTCGAGAATCTGCTGGAAGAATACCGCTCCAGCAGGCTCTCGAAGCTTGCGGCGTTAGCTGAACGCCGATGCGGTTAAATCAAATCTTTTTCGCGTAACAGATATGAGGATCGCAGCCACAGCCGACTTGCATTTTGCGGCGCAGAACGCGACAGCATTACGCGGCCAGCTTGACAAGGTCCGCGATGACGCGGATCTGCTGGTCGTTGCCGGGGACCTCACCAATTACGGCAAGCCGGCGGAAATGGAACCCCTGCTCAATACCATGGTGCGCCTGCGAGTTCCGATTGTCGTCGTACTCGGGAACCACGATTACGAAAGCGACCAGCAAGCCGAACTCATGCGCATGATGACCACGGAAGGAATTAAGGTGCTGGACGGGAGCGCCTATGAGCGCGATGGGGTCGGCTTTGCCGGCACTAAAGGATTTGTCGGCGGCTTTGGGCGCGGTGTTTTAACCGCGTTTGGCGAAGCCGAGATAAAAACCTTTGTAAGAGCTTCGATCGATGAAGCGCTGAAACTTGAACGCGCAATGTCGCAATTGAGGACGCGGAAACGTGTCGTCGTGCTGCACTACGCGCCGATAGCCGCGACCATAGAAGGCGAGGCCCCGGAGATCGCGCCTTTCCTTGGCACCTCGCGATTGGCAGAAGTAATCGACCGGCATGGCGCTGATCTTGTGGTTCACGGCCATGCTCACAACGGCAAATTAGACGGACGCACCACCGCCGGCATCCCTGTCCACAATGTAGCCATTACTCTGCTGCAGTCGCAGCAACCGCCTGCAGCCTATCGGGTATTCGACGTCTAGCTCGATGGCCCATATCGCATCAATTGGGTAAATACAGCATGAAACCGGGCTGTTTACTCAGTTAACCGGATACGAGCCTTGCGGGTGGCGTTATACCTTGAACTCGGTGACGGCGGAACAAGATTGATTGATCCGGCTAGTGACCCCCGGATACGCGAACGTTTACGACCCGGGGAATGGCATATACGCACCGGCTTCGCGTGCCAGGTGACTTCTGACTAACGGAGCGACTCATGTCAACCATTCTGCTTATCGTTCTCGTGCTGTTACTGATTGGAGCTTTGCCGACTTGGCCCTACAGCTCGGGCTGGGGTTACTATCCAAGTGGCGGCCTGGGCCTGGTTGTAGTCATTGTGCTGATCCTAGTTTTGATGGGTCGTGTTTAGGTAGTGGCGGCATTTCTGGATAACCGTTCGCGCAAACGACCGAGGGTCGTGCGCGGACGGATCCGCCTTGCATACAGCAATCCAATTTGTGGGTGGGCCTACTAACGAAGCAATTTCCGGAGAAGCTACACTGTCTGCAGGCGCACGTTCTGCTGTTGATGGAGGTAATCGCCAGGCCTATTCAGTAATCCTTGCGTCGTTCCCAACACGCGTAAGAAGTATCTGGCATTTTCCATCGCCTGCTGTTCACGAATCTGATCATCACTGGCGCCGTATAGCTCGGTCGCTCGTGCCGCCAATGCGTTTTCCGCCTCAGCAATACGTTGGGGTATTTTGGTACTGTCGTCTTCAAAAAGCGCGGCCTTGTAGACTTCTTTCCAGTCTCTGCACATCGCTGACTTCTGCACCCGAGCCTCCATCAACCAAAACCTAGAAAGTACGAGTATATTTCTAGAAGTCAGACAAATTTGGAATACAGTGAATCCTGTATTTAAGGCGTATCTACGGGCCATTGGCCGTTTTCGCCTCAGTCACCCCAGGGTTGGGGATGCGGAAAGCGACAAATCATGAACCGTAAATTGATATCGGTGGCCGTGATAGCAATCGTGGCTGTCGTGGTGTGCGGCCAGGCTGTTGCGAGTAAAAACAACTCGTTCCCCGCACCGGATGCGGCGTATCTCAGAGCGTACGACAAATGGAAAGCTGAACTGGTCAACGATCTAAAAGAGAATTGGTTGTCCCTGGCAGGCTTATTCTGGCTCAAAGCTGGCGAAAACAACTTTGGCACCGACCCGGGAAACGCCATAGTCCTTCCCAGGGGACCGTCGCATGCCGGAGTTTTCGACTTGCAGGGAAGTGACGTAACCGTGAAATTGTCTGCCGGCGCACATGCCGCGGTCGACGGTAAGCCGGTGGCCACGGTCAAGTTGCAACCGGATATTTCCTCGAATCCGACCGTGCTAGAACTTGGAAGTCTTCGCATTAAGGCCATTGTTCGCGGACAACGCATTGGCATCCGTCTGAAAGACGTTGACAGCGAAGCAGCGAAGAATTATCGCGGTCCAGTGTTCTACCCGATCGACCTGTCGTACCGCGTTAAAGCAACCTTGGTTCCCTCCGAGGCCAAGAAAACCGTGGACGTTCCCAATGTCCTGGGTGACACTACGCCGACTGCCAGCGCGGGTGTTGTGCTATTCAAGATCAACGGTCAGGAAGTGCGGCTGAGCGACTTGGGCGGCAACCCTAGCAAAGGCCTGTCGTTCGTATTCAACGACCTGACCAGTAAAACCGACACCTACCCCGGAGGCCGCTTCCTCGAAACCGATCCGGTCGTGAATGGGATGGTGGAGATTGACTTTAACCGAGCCTACAATCCGCCCTGCGCAGTTACGCCCTACGCCACGTGTCCGCTCGCTCCTAAAGAGAACCGACTCGCGGTCGCGATTCCAGCTGGAGAGAAATACGATCGGACCCAAGCGCATCACTAAGTGTAGGCGCGAGCGTCATCGCTCGTGCGGCGCCATTCGGAATTCATACCCGTTGCCCGCAAGCCCGCGCTGCAAGGTTTACAATAAGAAGCACGTGTGGGTCTGACTTTAATCCCCCGGGCGATAAAAACGTGATTAATTCACTGCTGGAACGCAAAATCGAGAAGCGGCCGGACAAAGTTCGGCTGAACGGCCGCATTCTTTTTCTTACAGAAGATCCCGAACTCATCAAGCGGCAACTTGCGGGAGAAGATTTGCCCTGGGATGCGAAGAATCCCGGCAACAATCCCAAGCTGCGCGACGACATTTCAACCGACGAGATCACGCCCGCGCACTACTGCTTTTACTTCGACGAAACTTTAGGCGAAATTCCTTATCTCGGTCTCAAATGCGGCGAGTGTATTTCCTATCGGCCGGTCGGACGTAAAAAAGGCGGATTCGTCTGCGCCGTCAGCGGAAAACGACGAGGCAAGGGATCGAGCCGTGAGCAGTCGCCGTATGCCGAGATGTGCGCTGGGATTCGCGTCGTCATTGCTGAGAACATTGAGCGCATTTACAAGCAGAACTGCCAGAACCTTGGTCTTTTGACTTCAACCAATTTTTCGCTGATTGATCAGATACGAGCTGGCGAGGAGATTCCGCTCAAGGAATTCGTCGTCGGCGAAGACGAAATTACGCAACAAGTGATCGAGTACGGAGGGTTATTTCCTTTTAACGTAGCCCGAATGCAGAAGAAAGTCTTTCTGCCGCCGATTAAAACCGAAAAACGGCCCATGACATTGGCGGAGAAAATTTTCGCGCGGCACATGATCAATGAGCAGGGCGAAGTCGGTGTGCCCAGCGTGAAGACCGGGCGATACTGGTTTTGCACGTGCCGACCTGCGTTTCAGCCACGAATACGTTACGCCAATGGCAGCGATTTTCTTCGAGCGCTATGTGGGCAAGGATGCCAAGGTCAACGATCCCTCAAGCATTTTGCTTTTTCGTGACCACCTTACGTTTCTAGACGAGGTGATCTCCGAGGAGAAAAAGAAGCTGGGGCTGCTCGATCTGGCGACCCAACTCAAGCTCAAGCAACAGGATTTCGCTGACAAGCAGGGAATTAAGCTGCACGGCGAATTGAAAGACCGCAAAGGATCGGAAGGAATCTGCCATTCGATTGTGCTCGAGAGCTACGCGCTTCCGGGCCAATTGAATATTGGTTCCGATTCGCACACGCCTCATGTCGGCGCGATCGGCTGCGTGGCTTTCGGCATCGGCACAACTGACGTCTTCAATTCATGGATCACGAAAGATGTGAGGGTGAAGGTGCCAGAGTCAGTGAAGATCGTGATTCGGGGAAAGAAACATCCCAACGTTACGGCGAAGGATTTCATTCTCAAAATTCTGAGTCTCGATTATGTCCGTAGCGGCAAAGCTCTCGCCAAGGTAATGGAATACGCGGGCGAAGCGATTGAAGAGTTGAGCGTCGACGAGCGCGCCACCATGACCAACATGGCGGCGGAAATCGGGGGCTTCACCGGTATTGTGGCGCCGGACCGAAAGGCCGTGGATTTTCTCGTGGAACGTCGCGGCATGGACCGGGCGAAAGCGGAAGCGATGATCGAAGGCCTTGGCAGTGATTCCAATGCGCAGTACGCGCACCTAATCGAACTCGATGCCGCAGATATCACGCCCATGGTTGCGACCCCGGGCGATCCAGGGAATGGAAAATATATTCGTGACCTCAGCATCCCCGTGCCGGTAGAACTCGCTTACGGCGGCACCTGCACCGCGGGCAAGAATGAAGACATGGATATGTACGCGCTCGTGCTAGCGGATGCGCTCAAGCACGGCAGACGTATTGCCGACTCAGTGAAATTTTACATCCAGTTTGGATCGCAGGAAACGCGCGACTACTGCATACGCAAAGGCTATCTCGAAGTTTTCGAGAAAGCCGGAGCGCACGTGATCGAGCCGAGTTGTGGAGCATGCATCAACGCTGGACCAGGAGTGACAACGCGGCCGGAGCAAGTGGTGATTAGCGCACAGAATCGCAATTTCCCCGGACGCAGCGGACCGGGTCAAATGTATTTGGCTAGTCCGCTCACGGTGGCTGCTAGTGCCGTGGCTGGGCATATTGTGGAGTACGAGCCAAGCGCAGAGCGGGAGTTGGTAAATGCGTAGAGGACACACGCGTATGTTTTTCCGGTGTGCGCGGCGGTCGGTGGATTTGTAATATCGGCCGCGATCTCTGTACCGCGATTGGCATTCTTGTTAGAATAACGAGTTTCCTGTTTAGCGGCTTACATTCAGGGGGAGTCACAGTTTATGGCCTACGTAATCGCAGAACCGTGTATCGGTACCAAGGACACCGCGTGTGTGGACGCTTGCCCGGTGGATTGCATCCACCCCAAAAAGGACTCGCCGGCGTATGCGGAAGAGGAAATGTTATACATCGACCCGGTTGAATGCATCGACTGCGGAGCCTGCGTGCCGGTGTGCCCCGTGTCCGCAATTTTTGCGCTGGATGATTTGCCAGAGAAGTGGAAAAGCTTCACCGAGCGGAACGCCAAGTATTTTGGGCGGTAAAATCGAATTCCCTATTTGGACCGGGCGCGCGTACTTGATGCGCGCCCTTCCGTTTTTGAGGCATGCAACCGCGTAATATCAAGGTGCCGATGTTTTACACTTGAGGTCGCAAAATGCGACCTCAAGTTTGGAGTCTTTATGCGGGTTGCCCAGATAGTATTGTTAAAACCAGTCGAGCCAAGAATTCGTATTTTACGAAGCCAGAAAGTTATTTTGGATTCTGAGTTGGCCGAACTGTACGGCGTGCAGGTCAAGCGGCTGAACGAACAGGTCAAACGCAATGCCGATCGGTTCCCTCCGGATTTTATATTTCAGCTTTCACCAGCGGAAGATAAAAACTTGAGGTCGCAATTTGCGACCTCAAGATCTGTTCACGGCGGCCGACGGCATCTACCATATGCGTTTACCGAACACGGCGCAATTATGGCGGCAACTGTGCTGAGCACGAATCGGTCAATTGAGATGAGTCTGTTCGTAGTTCGAGCACTTGTCCGTTTACGTGACATGCTTGGTACTAATGCAAGACTTGCCAGCAAGCTGGCTGAACTGGAGCGTCATTTGAAAAGCCATGATGCTTCGATCCAAGCAATCATTGAGGCGATCAATGACTTGATGGCTCCAGAACCGCGTAAGCGGCGACGAATTGGATTCCGTGTTCCGGTCCGAGGTCAGAAGGCGATTCGTGCTTAACTAACCTCCGAGCTTGCGCGTCCGCGAAGTCAGCTTTTTGAGCCGCTCCTTTCCATCTCCCCATCACTCCATTACAATCAAGGATTATTAACTGAGCTTCCATGGCGCTGAAGGAGTCGGAAGCGATTGTTTTGCGGACGTATCCCTTGCGCGAGGCCGACCTGCTGGTCACGCTGTTCACTCGCTTGGAAGGTAAAGTTCGTGGTGTGGCGCGTTCGGCCATGAAGTCAAGGCGGCGCTTTGGCGGAGCGCTGGAGCCGCTGACGTACGTCCGAGCTTATTACGAGGATCGCGAACGGCAAGAGTTGGTCCGCCTCGATTCCTGCGAAGTGTTGGAGTCGCCGCTGGTTTTCGAAGTAAGTTATGCGCGGGCGGTTGCGCTGGGGCATGTGGCGGAGTTGCTGGATGAGTTGCTGCCCGATCGCGAAGTCAATGATGACGCCTTCCGGCTTGCGCTTGCGGTGTTAGAGGCGCTCCGCGGATCTGATCCGTGGATGCCCATCACGTATTTTGAGCTGTGGATGACGAGGTTGATGGGCTATCTACCGGAGCTTTCCGAGTGCATCGTCTGCGGGCGCGCGTTGAATGGAAGCCGGGCTTTTTTTCACGCGCTGAACGACGGGTTGATGTGCGCCGAGGATAAGCGGCTGGCCTCGTCAGAGATTTCAGTGGAATCGCGAACGCTCGCGGCAAGAATGTTGCGCGCGCCTATTCAAAGTTTTGCGGCGACCTCCAAAGGCAAAGCCCAAGCAGCCGATTTGCGTAAATTTCTGCTGCAATCTCTCCAGCGGCACATGGAAAAGAAGCTGGTGACAGCAGCGATGCTGGAGAGGATCGGTTGATAAGTGACGCTGACGCTAGCCAGAAGATTTTGACAGAAAAGAAATCCAATGCGCTGACTTTCCAGGAACTCATCCTGCGCCTGCAGACTTTTTGGGCGGAACGCGGATGCGTGCTGCAACAGCCTTACGACGTCGAGGTCGGCGCAGGTACTATGGCTCCTGAAACATTTTTGCGCGTGTTGGGTCCGAACCCTTACAAAGTCGCGTATGTGCAGCCTTCCCGCCGTCCAGCCGATGGCCGCTACGGCGAGAATCCGAATCGTCTGTACAAGCACACTCAACTGCAGGTCATCCTGAAGCCACCTCCGGAAAATGTTCAGGATTTATATCTGGAATCGCTGGGCGCCATCGGGATTGATCTGCGGCAGCACGACATCAAATTTGAAGAAGACAATTGGGAGGCGCCGACTCTTAGCGCGTGGGGGGTCGGCTGGCAAGTCATGCTGGATGGGCTGGAGATCACGCAGTTCACGTATTTCCAGCAGTGTGGCGGAATCGATCTTGATCCGATTTCAGCGGAGTTGACCTATGGTCTGGAGCGCATCGCCGCGTTCCTGCAGGATGTGGATTCGATTTACGACATCGTGTGGGCGCGGGATCCGCAGACAGGCCGAGCAGTCTACTTGCGGCGACGTTCGTCTCGCAGAGGAGCAGCAATTCTCTGTGTACAATTTCGAAGCGGCTGATATCGAAAAGACGTGGAAGCACTTCGAATTGTATGAAGCGGAATGTAAGTCGCTGCTGGAAAAATATGTCGCTCTCACCAAGGCGAAACCTGCGAGTGACGGCTGGCAGGTGAACAAGAACCGCTTTCCCGTGCTCTCGGCTTACGATCTGTGTCTGAAGTGCTCACATCTGTTCAACGTGCTGGATGCGCGCGGCGCGATTTCCGTGACCGAACGCGTCGCAGTGATTGCGCGCGTGCGGGCGCTCGCCGTGGGGATTGCGAGGGCGTACGTGGATCAGCAGCGTACCGAGACATCACCTGAAGAGCCTGAACCGGAGCAGTTGACGAAAGCGAAGAAGAGAAACCGCTCGGGTCTTGTAGCGGCGCCGTTTCGGCGCTGCCGGGGCGTCTCGCTCGACGAACTTTGGGCTTGATGCCCTCAGAACAGCCGGCAAGCCTGCCCTGAGCGAAGCCGAAGGGATGCCTGCGCTACGGAGTCAATAATGTCAGATTTTCTGCTTGAAATCGGTTGCGAGGAGATTCCAGCGCGGATGATTGACGCCGCTTCGCTGGAACTGCGTGAACGTGTGCAGAAATTGCTGGAGCGTGAACACCTGGCTCCTGCTGGAACAGTTTCGAGTCTGGACTCACCTCGTCGCCTCGCGGTTCTCGCCACAGGCATTCCACTAGCTCAACCCGATGTTACGGAGCAGGTGAACGGACCTTCGACGAAGGCGGCTTTCAAAGACGGGAAACCTACAACTGCGGCGGATGCATTCGCCCGCAAGGCTGGAGTCGATGTTTCTCAGTTAAAAACAGTCACAACTCCCAAGGGTGAATACCTCACGGCGGAGATTACGAAGAAGGGCCGGTCAGCAGTCGAGGTTCTTTCCCAATTGCTTCCTAAAGAAATCAATTCGATTTACTGGCCGAAAAATATGTATTGGCGCCAGCCGAGCGAAAAATTTGTCCGACCGGTTCGTTGGCTGGTCGCGTTGCTGGACAGGGAAGTGCTTCCGCTCGAATTCGATGGTATTCGTGCGGGAAACGAATCGCGTGGCCATCGCATTTTAGCGCCAGGCGCGGTAAACATTCCAAGTGCGGGCACTGCGTACGTTGAGGCTTTGCGTTACGCGAAAGTCCTGAGTCGTGGCGAGCGCGAGCAGCGGATCCGAAAAGATCTCGATGCTGCTACTCGTACCATTCCCGGCGCGCGTTGGCGCGAAGATAAAGTTCTTTTGGACACGCGTTGTAAACCTCACGGAATTTCCGTCCGTAATTCTTGGCAGCTTTGATCATGAGTTCCTGGAATTGCCTGAGGAAGTGCTGGTCACGGTAATGCGCGACCATCAGAAATATTTTGCTATCGAAAACCCGAACGGCAGGCTCCTGCCGCATTTCCTGGCAGTGTTGAACATCGATGGCGATCCCCGCGGCATCATTCGCCATGGACACGAACGGGTTTTGCGGGCACGCTTCAACGATGCGCGTTTCTTCTGGAAGACGGATCAAAAGCATCCGCTGCGCGAACGAATTGCATGGCTGAAGAACGTCACATTCCAGAAAGACCTTGGAAGCTACTACGACAAGACGAAGCGGGTACGACGCCTGTGCAGTTGGCTGTGCGAAAGCATCCGCCAGAGTGGAGTTGCAGTACGTCCCGGGATTGTGCACAAGGCTGCGTCACTGGCAAAAACCGATCTGACGACTGAGCTAGTAAAAGAATTTACCGAGTTGCAGGGAATCATCGGTGGGCTCTACGCCAGCGTGCAAGAGCTTGACCCGGATTTGCCAGACAACACTCGGCAGTTGATTGCGCAGACCATCTACGATCAATACCGGCCTCAATCCACCGAAGATTCGGTCCCACGATCACTCGAGGGGGCAGTGCTTTCGATCGCCGACAAGGCGGATAGCATTGCCGGAATGTTTGCTCTCGGGCTTCAGCCTACGGGATCCAAAGACCCTTTTGCATTGCGCCGGCAGGCCAACGGAATCGTAAAGACGATTGCCGAAAAGAAACTGCCGCTTGGTCTTAATCAGTTATTCGCCGACGCTCGCGAGGCCTATAGCGGATCGGCGGCGGAGCGAAAGTTTTCACACGCAGTCGACTACCCAAGTACGCTACAGACATTCTTTCGGGAACGTCTGGAATTTTATCTGCGCGATGTGCTGGGCTTCAAATACGACGTCGTGAACGCCGTGCTGGCGGCAGGTTGTGACAACGTAGTTGACGCTGTGGCTCGGGCTAAAGCGGTGACGAAGGTCCGACCATCGACCGATTTTGAATCGATAGCTGTCGCTTTTAAACGTATCAAGAATATTCTGCGGCAGGCCGGTGAAACGGGTAAGCGGGTGGCTCCCGCTGTCGATTCGATGAAACTGCAGGACGACGCGGAAAGGGAACTGGCCTCGCAAATCCCGCGAGTGGCCGAAGCGGTTGAGAGCCTCAGGGCGCAGAACGATTACGAACATGCGCTGATCGAGATTTCCAAACTGAGACCTGCGGTAGACCGCTTCTTCGACAAAGTAATGGTCATGGTTGAAGACGAGCAAATTCGCGCGAATCGGCTCGCTCTATTGCAGACCCTGCTGGCTAACTTCTCCACTGTCGCCGACTTTTCCGAGATTGTGACCGAGGGTAAGGAATCTCGTGGTGGCTCAATCTGAACCGTTCAGCCATAGTCCGGTGTCATCCTGAGTGCAGCCGTTTTTCAGGCGGAACGAAGGATCTCGCGCCAGTCGTATCTATGGGAGATCCCTCACGCGGCTGAAGTACGCCGCGTTTCGGGAT
The DNA here is from genome assembly GCA_963716405.1 of uncultured Acidobacteriota bacterium. Lineage (GTDB taxonomy): Bacteria > Acidobacteriota > Terriglobia > Terriglobales > Acidobacteriaceae > JABDBE01. The sequence continues at coordinate 831,738 of CAVQTI010000006.1, forward strand.
GACGGCCTCGCGGAGAATAACAAATTCAAACCGAGCCTCGACGACCGCTGGTTCGCTGGAATAATCCGCACAAGTGCGAGAGAATGTAGGGTTTGGGTTTGCGGCTGAGACGCGGGCGTACCGCTGGCCGCATCCTATGTTCAGCGCAGCCGCAATGGCGCTCGAGTTCGGTCTACGGAGAAATTTTCTATGGCCAGTACCACGATAGAGGTCGAGACAGCAGCTCGCAATCCTCGGCATGCCAGGCTGGAGCGCTGGGTTGAAGAAGTAGCCCAGATGTGCAAGCCGGACCGGGTTCACTGGTGCGACGGATCGCCAGAAGAGTATCAGGCGATGCTGCAGCTCATGACCCTTACGGGCACGGCGATTCCGCTGAATCCGGAGAAGCGTCCCAACAGCGTACTGGTCCGCTCGGACCCGGCGGATGTAGCCCGCGTCGAGGACAGAACTTTCATCTGTTCGCAAACTAAAGAAGAAGCCGGCCCTACCAATAACTGGGAAGACCCCGCCAAGATGCGAGCCACGCTGTCCCAACTTTACGCAGGCTCAATGGCCGGTCGAACCATGTATGTGATTCCGTACAGTATGGGCGCGATCGGTTCGCCAATGGCGAAGATTGGGGTGGAAATCAGCGATTCGCCCTATGTTGTCGCCAATATGCATCTGATGGCGCGGTTGGGCAAGGCGGTGCTCGATGTTCTCGGTGATCACGGTGAGTTCGTCCGCGGCCTGCATTCTATCGGCGCTCCGCTGAGTGCGAACCAGCAGGATTCTACTTGGCCGTGCAATGCCTCGCAAAAGTACATCTGCCATTTTCCGGAGACACGCGAGATCTGGTCCTATGGCTCCGGTTACGGCGGAAACGCCTTGCTGGGCAAGAAGTGCCACGCACTGCGCATCGCGTCGGTGCAGGCGCGGGATGAAGGTTGGATGGCCGAGCACATGCTCATCCTCAAACTCATCAGCCCATCCGGACAGGTTAAGTACATGACTGGCGCTTTTCCATCCGCTTGCGGCAAGACCAACTTGTCGATGCTGATTCCGACCATTCCCGGCTGGAGAGTGGAGACCATTGGGGACGACATCGCCTGGATGAAATTCGGCGCCGATGGCCGGCTGTACGCCATTAATCCCGAGTACGGTTTTTTTGGCGTGGCACCTGGCACCAGCATGAAGTCGAACGCCAACGCGATGCTCACGGTCGCCCGCAATTCTATCTTTACCAACTGCGCGATGACGCTCGACGGCGACGTTTGGTGGGAGGGAATGACGGAACAGAAGCCGGCGAAGTTGGTGGACTGGCTGCGGCGCCCATGGACGCCGGATTCAGGCCGCAAAGCCGCGCACCCCAATGCCCGCTTTACCGCCGCCGCACAACAGTGCCCGGTGATCGCTCCGGAGTGGGAAGATCCCAAAGGCGTCCCCATCGATGCCATTCTGTTCGGAGGCCGTCGCGCGGGAATTGTTCCGCTGATCACGGAAGCCTTCAATTGGCAGCATGGAACTTTTCTGGGCGCAACCGCGAGCAGCGAGACGACTGCTGCAATCACAGGAAAGGTAGGCCAGTTGCGCCGCGATCCCATGGCGATGCTTCCGTTTTGCGGTTATCACATGGGCGACTACTTTGCCCATTGGCTCAACATGGGAGCTAGTGCCGATCAATCAAAACTTCCAAAGATTTTCTACGTGAACTGGTTTCGGCAAGATAAGAATGGCAAGTTCCTATGGCCGGGATATGGTGAAAACAGCCGTATATTGAAATGGGTTTTCGAACGCTGCGACGGCAAGGTGCATGCCAAAGAAACGCCCATTGGACGCATTCCCGACGTAGCTGATCTCGATACCACTGGCCTCGACATCAAAGGCGCGCATGTCGACGAACTGCTCAGCGTCGACATCGAAGGCTGGCTGGCCGAGGTACCGCTCATCAGGGAGCACTTCGCGAAATTCGGAGATCGCTTGCCAAAAGGCCTGCAAGATGAAGTTGCGGCCTTGGAGAAACGGTTGCAGGCCGCGAAGCGCTAAATTTCAACCTCATTCTCGCGCCGACCTGCGGGAGTTCATATATTTTCCTTTGACGTGGGGAGTTTTTTGATATAGTTCCCCACTGTCATGCCCCGTCCCGCTGCGAACGAAGCGAGTCATATCGCTGCCGTGCCTCCACTTCCTGGCGGATCACTCACTCGAAATCAGATTCGCGGTTTCTGGGCGTCGTGGGGAGGTTGGGCCCTCGATGGCATGGACTCGTTTGTTTACGCGCTGGTTCTCGTACCATCGCTGCGCGAATTGCTCCCGCGGTCGGGCATTCCTGCCACTAAAGGAAACATAGGATTCTATGGGGGACTGCTCTTTGCGCTCTTCCTCATTGGTTGGGGATTGGCCTTCCTTTGGGGGCCGATTGGAGACAAGTACGGACGCGTCCGCACGCTCATGCTCACCATCCTGTGGTATTCGGCATTCACTTTCCTGAGCGCGTTCGTTACCGGAGTCTGGCAACTCGCAATACTTCGTCTTCTTGCCGGCATCGGCATTGGCGGCGAGTGGGCCATGGGCGGGACGTTTGTAGCAGAAGAATGGCCCGAGAGCCGCCGCCGCGTGGGCGCGGGATTGATGCATACCGGATATTACGTCGGAATATTTCTGGCCGCACTGGCCAACTACGGGATCGGCAGCCATTTTGGCTGGCGCGCCATGTTCATCGTCGGTGGGCTTCCAGCTTTATTGCTGGCATGGATACGACATGGAGTGGCTGAACCGGCTGCGTGGGCCAAGAAAGAAAAAGTAGTAAGGTCGTGGGCGTTCTGGCGTCCTTTCATGATTTTGTTCTCCGATCAGTTGCGTCGCCGCACAATTGTGAATGCGCTGCTGATGCTGGTTTCTATTTGTGGTCTGTGGGCGGGAACTGTGTATGTTCCCGCGGCAATCACCGCTGTAGCCGAGGCAGGCGGCCGCGTTGGTCCGCAAGCTGCGCAACTGGCCTCATGGGGCATCATGATGGTTTCGTTCGCCACCATTCTCGGTTGCCTGGCAATGCCATGGCTCGCTGAACAAGTAGGACGCCGAGGCGCACTCGCCATTTACTTCACCCTGATGATGGTCTTCATCGCGCTGACGTTCGGCAAGGTCTTTTACCTTGGACCACGAGCGCTTCCATGGATGTTCGTTTGCCTGTTTTTTCTGGGATTAGGTGGTGCGAACTTCGCCGTCTACACTCTTTGGCTGCCCGAACAATACCCTACGGAATGCCGCGCCAGTGCCTTCGCTTTTTCCACGTCGTTCGCGCGTTTTGCCGGGGCTGGAATTACTTTTCTAGTGGGAGCCGGTGTGCGACATTACGGCTCACTCGGAACTCCAGTTGCGATGACGTCTATCGCTTTTGCCATAGGGCTGCTGCTCATTCCGTTTGCTGCGGAAACGCGCGGCCAGTCCCTGCCCGCCTAGAAGGCGCGCTGAAATACCAAACTGCGGACTAATCTCGGTGATATGAACCCTTACTGGAATCGCGCAAAATGTGGAGAGCGAAGAGCTGAATTCCACTAGCCAGCAAATCACTGCTAACTCCGAAGCGACATCAGTCTGCTTTTTATCGCTCAAACTTGTCAAGCACGATTTCTTCGACGTCCTCGATGTGCCGTCGCATCGCGGCTTTTGCAGCGTCGGCATCGTGGCGTTTGACGGCAGCCAGAATCCGGCGGTGGCCAGCCAGTGACTTTTGCGGTCGACCGCGCACCTGCAAAGAGCGTTCCCGCGTGTCGCGCAATAGATCCATGAGGATGTCGAGCACCTTCAGCACGACACTGTTGCCAGAAGCCAAAGCAATGCTGTAGTGGAACTCAGCATCCTCTTCGACAGCGGGTGCGTCCTCACTTTGCTTCCGTTCTTGCCGTTGCAGAATCTCTTCCATCTCGGAAATTTCTTCCGCGGAAGCGTGCGTGGCAGCGCGTGCCGCCAACGGTGGTTCAAGCATCTTGCGAAAGTCCAGTAGTTCGCCGACCAGTTCCTGTCGGCGCTTTAGGGCGTTGATAAAAGGATTTACCGGCGGTTCGGCCGAGATTTCGCGGACGATCGTGCCTGCGCCTTGACGCGGCTCAACTAAGCCCATCAACTCGCAGGCCGCGAATCGCATCTCGAATGGAACTACGGCTGACGTGCAGCGTCTCGGCCAGTTCGCGTTCTGAGGGCAGTTTGTCGCCGGGTTTCAGTTTTTTTATGATTAAACGTTCGATCTGTTTGGCGACTTCTTCGTAGACCTTGTTTCGCCGCACTATCTCGAAGTCGGGTTTAGCGGCTGGTGACAAGCTAGTCTCCAAGTGGTCCGATGAGTAGGCCAACGAACGCAGGGAGTATATCCCGCCTGTCAAGACCCGGCAATTGCTTTTATTTTCACGGAAACAAAACACGCCAGCAGAACTATGCGTCGCCGAGCTTTCATCTCGCGCCAGAAACTTGGAAAAGCGGTAAACTGGTTTCGTCTGTCGGGTTCAAACATGTTGGTGGAAGTCGCCAAGCCCGTCACCTTGGTTTTCTGTATTCTCTCTTTGTACGCTGTGTTTAGTTCAGCTTTCCTGGATCTATCAATTGATTTGCATCAAAGACTCTGCGAATCTCTTCTCCGACTAGCCTTAGCGGCTGTGATCTCGATGATGAGCGGATTGATTTTTCGCGACGCTACCTCAGAGCCATGCGCGCACACGACAAAAATCACAGCGACGCTGCCTGTGCAATTATTTTGCTGGGCTTCGAGTGTCATGCTCGTCATGTTCGTACTTTCCTGCTATCTCGAAACGCACTGTGTCTTTTACCGGGATGTCCGCTTCTGATGTCGAGCCCCGCTTGGATTATCGTCTGCCTTCCCGCCTTCTCTATTGGCGCTTTCAGTTCGCAATCCTATCTCGGTGCCGAGTACGCGTGATGCGAAACTGGGAGCGTCGATTAGGCCAACTTGCAATCGGGTTGCTGGTTCTATTCGCCGCGCTGTATGTGGGAGACAGGATCGTACTCCAAGTTCGTATCGCACATGGCACCGCGTACGGCGTAGTGGAAGTCAACCAATTTCTCGCGACACCGCTGAAGGGCAACAAGGTTGAATATGACTTGATGGGAACAGTCCAGGAAACGTGCAGCCGCTCGATCTTCCCGCAAAAGGGAAATCCTGCATGCTGGTGGCTGGAACGCCACAAATCGCAGTGGAAGTGAAGTTGCGCTTAATGTGCAGGAGACCGGCAACGAATGTTCGACGCTACCGGACAGCAGCATCCACTGGCTGACCTACCTGATTTGCTGCCAGATTACTTTCCGCCAGCAGTTTCGTGCAGTGGTAGATCGTGCGCGTGCAGGGCATTGGAAGTCCCACTCGATCTCCTAACTCGACAACCGCACCCACCAGTGCTTCCAGTTCCATCGGCCGACCCGCTTCGAGATCCTGCAGCATGGAAGTCTTGTGCTCTCCAACTTTTTCCGCGCCTGCGATTCGCTGATCGATGGAAACAGGCAAGTCCATGCCCAATTTGCGGGAAACCGCTTCCACTTCCTGCATAACATTTCGGATCACCGAGCGGACACCGGGATCGCGCACCATCTGAGCCAGCGTGGCGCGGGTCAGTGCGCTCACGGGGTTGAAGGACGCGTTGCCTAAGGCTTTTACCCAGATCTCCTGCCGCAGACGAGTGCTGACCGGGGCACGCAAACCGGATGCGATGAGCGCCTCGGCAATCTGCCGGCTGCGTTCAGAGCGTGTGCCATCCGGTTCGCCGAGAGAAATGCGGTTTCCCTCGATGTGCTGAATTACACCGGGTGAAGTGATTTCTGTCGAAAAGTAAACGATCGAGCCGACCACGCGACGTGCATCAATCGCGGAAGAGATCACGCCTTCGGGATCGACGCGTTCGAGACGAAGTCCTTCCCATTCGCCGCCGAAACCCTGGAAGTACCACCAGGGAATTCCATTTTGCGTGCTGACAACGGCGGTATCGGGGCCGAGCACCGGCTTCAATTGCGGCGCAAGCTGCGGCAAGCCGTGCGCCTTCACGCCAAGAAAAACCACGTCGACGGGCCCAATGTCTTCGAGGGAAGCGGCGATTGTCGGTCGCGCCACGAAATCTCCCTCGCTACTCTTCACCTTTACACCGCGCTCCTGCATGGCGCGAAGATGCGGGCCGCGCGCAAACAAGGTGACATCGAATCCAGCTTGCGCCATGCGTGCGCCGATGTACGCGCCGATTGCGCCGGCCCCGGCGATCAGGAATTTCATCGGCGGTCTTTCATTGACGATCTCTCATCGGCGATCATCCACCAGCGCCGCGGCAACTGCCCGCCTGCGAATTTTACCGGTCGCGGTGGTCGGAATACTTTCCACCAGATAAATCTTGCTTGGACATTTGTATTCTGCCAAAAAGTCTCGGCAGTGCTTGATCAGTGCGGCTTCCGTGGCACCGTTCGGCTCGTGCAGCACTACGGCTGCCGCCACTTCTTCTCCCAGCGTAGGGTGGGCGCAGCCAAACGTAACTGCAGCCGCGACCGCCGAGTGCTTCAGCAAAATCTCGTCGATCTCATGAGGCGCGATGTTCTCGCCTCCGCGAATGATGATGTCTTTGATCCGGCCAGTCAAATGCAAGTAGCAGTCGGTGTCAAGAAATCCTTCGTCTCCGGTGCGAAACCATCCGTCCACAAAGGCGCGAGCATTGGCTTCGGCATTGTTCTCATATCCGCGAAAAACATTCGCTCCCTGAATGGCAACTTCTCCGCGTTGATTAGTGCCGAGATGATTGCCGTCCTTGTCCATGATGCTGATACGCAGCCCGGTGCCGACTCCGACAGAACCTGCTTTGCGATGCCGTGGAGGCAGCGGGTTCGACGTCATCTGGTGAGAAGCTTCGGTCATTCCGTAGGCTTCAACAAAGGGCACACCAAAAAGTTCCTCGATTTTGTGAATGAGTTCAGAGGACAGAGGCGCACTGCAGGAGCGTATAAACCGCAAAGAGTCAGCTTCGGGCGGCTTTTGATGAGATCGAGCCAGCAGGAGTTGATGCATCGTGGGCACTCCCGAATACCATGTCACGCGATGCTCGCGCACCGTTCGCCAGAACGAAAGTGCGTTGAACTTGGTGGGAACCACCAAGGTTCCTCCGGAAAGCAAAGTCGCCATGGTTGAGCCAATCAACCCATGGATGTGGAACAACGGCATAATGCACAAAGCAACATCTTCTTCGGAAAGTGCGTAGCTGTTGGCAATGTTGGCAGACGAAACTGCCAGGTTGAAATGTCGCAACGGCACCCGTTTGGGGCGGCCAGTGCTGCCGCTGGTATGCAGTATGAGGGCAATGTCGTCAGGCGTGGGCGCTAGCGCTGAACCGCCGGACGGAGCATTTGCCAAGTGAACGTTTCCTTGTTCGGTCATTTCGACCGAGAACACTGGAATCTTGCGGTCCTTGGCAGCGGTGCGCACAAATTCTGATCCTACAGCTGGACAAAGCAAAACCCGGGCATCGGTGTCGCCGAGAAAAAAATGAAATTCCTCATAGGGATACGCCGGATTTAGAGGCGCTGCAGTTCCAGCGATGGAAGCGGCCAGAAAACTCACGATCGCCGGCAACCCGTTCGGCAATGCGATCGCCACGGCATCGCCGCGGCGGATGCCGGCGGCGTTCAAAGCATTCGCCATCGCCAGCACCTGCTGGCGAAGCGAATCGTAGGTGATACTGATGCCCAACTCAGGAACAATAACTGCCGTGTGACTGTCCGCGAAATGTAAAACGTCGAGAAGCGTTTCGACTGACTTCAGAGTCATTCGTTGTCGCCTTTAACGCAGGGTTCCCGGAGGATGGGCCAATCTTTGTCCGCTGTCTACGCAATCGTAAAGCTACAGATTCAAGCCGAGTAGCCCTCAGCTTTGAGCGCCTTGCCGAACTCTTTCAAGAAAAACTGCACATTGTCCTCGGTCGCCAGCGGACCCATAATGCCAATGCGAAACACTTTTCCTGCAAGCGGACCAAAGCCGCCGGCAATCTCAATTCCCGGATCATCGAGCAGGCGCTTTCGAACTTTCGCTTCGTCGACACCTTTGGGGACGCACACCGTATTCAGAGTGGTGATTCGGTGTTCTTCCGGAACGTGAAAGCTCAGGCCCATGGCCTGTATGCCTTTGACGAAAGACTTGATGGCAACGGCGATGCCGCTCCCAGCGATTTTCAATTCCTTCCTCGGCGATAACGAGCAGTGCCTCGCGTAAGGCGTAGAACATTGAGATCGGCGCGGTGTGATGGTAGCGGTGCGAAACCGTCGAGTAATCGTGAATCAGCTTCAGGTCAAGATACCAGCTGCGCGAGGGCGTGGTGCGGGAGTTCAAAAAATCCATCGCGCGCCGCGACATGGCCATTGGGGACAATCCCGGCGGACAGCTCAATCCTTTTTGCGTGCAACTATACGCGACGTCGATTCCGGTTCGGTCGAATTCCACCGGCAATCCGCCGAGCGACGTGACGCAGTCGGCGATCACGAGGGCCCCGGCGTCGTGAGCTGCTGCACAAATTGCTTTACCCGATTGCAATGCACCGGTCGAGGTTTCGGCATGAACGTATGCAACAATCTTCGGTTTCTCGCGATGGATGAAATCTCGAGTTTCATCATCGCCGAAAGTTTCTCCCCAGGGTTTCTCAAAACGTACGACATTCGCGCCCTGACGCTTCGCCATTTCCGTGAGCCGATCGGAGAAATACCCGTTGGCGAAGATGGTGATCTTGGTTCCAGGTTCAACAAAGTTTGCGACCGCAGCTTCCATTCCCGCACTGCCGGTGCCGGAAATTACCAACGTGGCTCCGTCGCTCGTGCCGTAAGCCATCTTCACCAATTGCTGGACGTCTCCCATTACCTGGATGAAATATGGGTCAAGATGCCCGACGATCGGCTTGGCCAGCGCTGTATAGACGCGGGGATCGACCATGGTCGGTCCCGGTCCGAAGAGATAACGCCGTGGAGGCTGCAACGGAGCCAAGTGATTAATTGCGGGTGTTTGCTGTTCGATAGCGCTCATTAAACCTCGTTTCTGGTCGTCAACAAAATAGCCACACAGCTCTGACAGTGGGCATCATTCACGCAAAATCCGTCAAGATAATTCTGTTGATCAGCTTGATAAGAGCTTCCTATCTGACTCGTAGCGCAGAGCTTCGATTCAGCGCAGCCATGGCAGGTTGTTCGCCTAGATCGGCGAGTGGTGACCTTGCACGATCATTTCTTCCGCGATGCGGCGCGCTTCCGGCAGTGTTGTGGCCGCCTTCGCGTCGATTTCCTTCGGCAAGTCCTTTTGAATTTTGGCCAGCTCTTCGTCAAAAATACGCGTTACCAATTCCTGGCTATGCTCGACCGGCTTGCCATCGTCGCCTGGAACTTTGATTTTGTGCCGCACGCGCTGCGCAATCATCAAGCGATAGATGCGATCCGTAGCGAGATCTTCCATGAAGCCGTCGAGCAGGCTGGCGCCTTTTCCATTGAGCACGCCGTTGCGATAGCGAATCACCGTGCGCACAGCCGCACGCGTTCCCGCCAGTGTTGTCTTGCCCACGCCCTTTGGCACCGGCCGCAGGTCAGGGTGGGCGTTCGGCAGGTTGGGCCGTTTCGAAATCTGATTAGGATACGGGAACTGCGCCACCGCAATTTCATTCTGATCGGGATGTCCGGTCCAGGCTCCGTCCATGAGGCAGTTGGCTTCGTTCTTTTTATCTTCCTGCAGAACCTTCAACGCACGTTCGTTCAGTTCCGCATCCGTGCGGCTGGGATACAGCGCCGTCATTCCGCCAATGGCATGAGCTCCATGCTTGTGGCAAATCTCCGGCATCAGCGTGCGGAAGTTCTGGAAAAATGCCACATCGTGCGGAATGGTGTTGCGGTCGGGCAAAATCCAATTGGGATCCTCCGACATAAAGTCGATCAGCGAAGCCATATAATCCCAGCGGCCGAGATTCAATCCAAGGCAATGCTGGCGGAGATTGAATAAAAATTCCTCCATCTGATAAGCCAATGGATGCGCCTCCACCAGCGCCATGCACTTTATATAGTCCTGCGGCAGTCCCTTATGTTTGGCAAGAGCCTGAAATAAATCGCGCCACCAGAAAGCTTCCTCGGCCGATTCGCTCTTGGGAATGTAAACCGAGAAATTGTGCGGAAGCGATGCGGGATTGATCTGATACCAGATCAGAGCCAGATCGAACAGGGAAGCCGACATGAGCTCGTTCTGGATGAGGCCGCCCTGGCTAAGATGCAATCCACGCGGACGCACCCAAGTAACCGTCTTCGAGCGCTGAACCGTGATTTTCTTTTTGCGCTTTTTGTCGTCATAACCGAGCTCATAATTGTACGCGGCGATGGTGTTCCTAATCGCCAACATGATGTTCTCCCAGGTGTTTGCCGTGGAATCTTCAATGTCCAACATCACGGCCGGAGAACCGGAATTCAGCAGCTTCACGGTTAACTCGGCATCGTCCGCGGGCCCGGTCATCTGGTTGCGCTGGTCTGCACACCAGTCCGGTACCTCGATCCGCCAGCCGGAAGTCGTGGCCTCAGACGCCGGCAAATAGTCCGGCGGATGTCCTTGGTGCGATCGCTGCAGGACGTCTTTGCGCTTTGCCGCTATTTTCTGCTGCCAGGGCGTGAACTGGCGGTGAAGCGGCAACAGGAAATCGAAAAATCCCTTAGGCAGATCCCGCTGGGGATTCAAATCGGCGGGCGCATAATTCATATACTGCGAGGTAGTGTCTTCGGTATGTGTGGCCATCGGATTTTATCCTCTCACCAGCCGGGCCGGCGCGGGACTGGCGGCTATTCGGCTGTGCGATGCAGCCATCCGATAGATGCCGAAGCCAGTTTCTGGGATGTCGCCGTCCCAGGGGTGAATTGAAACAACGCAGCTGCTAGTTTCCGCATGTGATCGAGCGCGTCGGTCACCGCACCTTGCCGAGCTTGCACCCATCGTCTTGAAATCAGACTCGAGCTGCCAATTGTTTTGTTTGTTGGAAGCCGTGCCGCCTGTGGAACCCTATTGATAAACATCCATCGTGCCGTGTTCGGTGAAACTTATGTCGGGGCTCGCGATCGGCACAAACATCATTGCAGGGCATCGATCGAGAGTCAACCAACATCCGGGTCTGACACCGTCAAAAACTCTCATGTGTGATAACCGTCACGGCAACATCACTTGGCAGCTGTTTAGCCTTTGGCACCTGGGTGAGATACATGTTCCTCTTGTAGCTTGAAATTACGTGACCAGAGGAAGTTCGCTTCACTTGGGAACATCGTGCTTTGGATTCCAAATTAATCGTTTCTGATTTCCACCTTCGCCCGAACAAAAGATTACTTGACTATGAACTCCGGAACATGTTACATAGACGCGCTGCGGAACTGGTCCGCTTTTCATACAAGTTATCGATTTTCCAAATAGCCGGTTTCGTGCTTTGTCACCCGAGGCAGCCGGCGTTTGAGGCTTGTGCGCGCTCGCCCCGGGGCAGGCAGGTTGTCGGCCAGAGTTGGCCGGAAAGGGAACACATGCGCTCGCTTACCGCGTTTTTCGTGCTTCTCATCGTTTTCATGGCGCCAGGTCCGCTTGCCCACGCACAAGGTACGGAACCTGCGAGCAAGCCTGACGGATCGGCCTCCGCGGGCGCCACCAAAGAAGAGGTCAACCAGTTGCGCGGCGAGGTCGCAGCACAACGCAAAACCATCGAAGAATTAAAAGCGATGGTCCAAAAGTTGGCTGAAGCTAAAACCGAGCCCGCCGACGGCAAATCGGCGACCGTGAAGCCAGTGGCCGCAACTAATACTTTCGATGCCAGCGCACAGCCCAACAACTCCGCCCCCAACGATGGCGTGCATCTGGTAAACACAGTTTTGATTCAGCCGGCAGCCGAGGCGCCAATCATCAACCAGGCGCAGCCAGCGGCCGCGCCTAAGAAAGATACTCCGCTTGCGGCGGGCTGGAATGGGGAGCACTTCTTCATCAGGAGCGCGGATGGCCAGTTCCAACTGATGCCGTACGGATACGTCGACATTGACTATCGTGCGTACAAGGGCGATGGCGCTCCGGCAGCTACATTTGTGGTCCGGCGCGCTCGTTTCGGCTTCCAGGGAAATTACGGTTCACACTTCGACTATGCCATCCTGACCGATGCCAACTCCACCAGCGGCGCGATTGTGCGCGACGTTTACTTAAACGTGAGGATCAGACCTGAGTTCCAGTTCCAGGCGGGACAATTTAAAGAGCCGTTCGCGCAGGAAACCGGAATTGGCGCAACTAACCTCGACTTCGTCGAACGCGGATTGCAGGCGTTGCTCTATCCATGCGCGGGCACTGCGTATCGCTGCCCCGGCATGACCCTTCACGGCGACATAGATCACGGTGTTATCCAATGGTGGGCTGGAGCGTTCAACGGACGCAACGGCGTTACCGCCAACGCAACCAACGAGCCGGAATTTGTAGGCCGGCTGCGTTTTTATCCGTGGCGCAACACCAAGAATGACTGGTTGAAGCAACTGGCATTCGGCGGCTCCATTACACATGGTCGGAGCCGCGGGCTTTCCGGAGATCTCAGCTTCGCCGGGACGCTCCCCGACGCCACGTACGCGTTTTTCCCGCAACTGAGAATTAACGGGCCGACAGAACGGTACGAGGGTGAATTTACTTATATCAAAACAGGTTTCGCGTTGCGCGGCGAATACGTTCAACTGCAGCAGCAACGGTACGACGTGGGCTCTGAGCAGGTCGGTGGCCTGGGCTTTCTGAATCTGCCAGGCGTAGGTGCCAAGGCGTGGAACGTCGGCGCGACTTATTTGCTCACCGGCGAAAAGCGGCCGGAGAACGGTACCCCGCGGGTCAAGCATCCGCTGTTCGGCCCGGACACTCCCGGCGGTACGGGACGTGGCTGGGGCGCTTGGGAACTCGCCGCCCGATACTCCGGCATCCAGTCAAATGCGCCGGCTCAGAGTTTCCTGAACATTTACACGCCGGGATTTGTTCCCGGATATGACTATCACACCGACGAAATAACATTTGGTCTCAACTGGTACCTGAATTACTGGGTCAAGTACCAGGTCAACGTCAATATTGATCAACTGAAGCAACCCAGCGTCACGGGCCAGGAGCCGCAGAATTTCTTCGCCGTGACCCAGGAGTTGCAGTTCCGCTTCTGAAGGATTGCTTTGGGGATCATGAATATGCGTAGCAGCGCGGTTTGTAGCCTGGGTCGTGAAGGGAAAATTGTGGGAGGAGATCCGATGAGATCGAGAATTCTACTTACTGTTCTTCTCAGCCTGTTATTTGTGCTCGCCAGCGGCTGCGGGAATGTGAAGAACTGCCCCGTATGCGGGACCACCACCGCTGACGGTTACGCCGACATTGTGAACATTGCGGTGCCCGAGCACAATCCCACCGGCGAGCCCGGCGGTCCGTTCAACTCCTTCGACATCAGCTGGATTAACTCAGCCACGCACCGGGACTACGTCTCGGATCGTATAGGCCTGGCAGTGGTCGTCGTGGACACGAACCAAAATATCGCCATCAATGCCATTCAGGGAAGCAATGCCGTGACGAACGCAGGCAACGCAGCCAGTCCATGCGATCCCACCATCCCTCCCCAAGTCGACGTTGTCGGAAACTTTACCCGCTTTGGCTGCCGGACTGCTCCCTTTCACCTCATTTCGGGCTTTGGCGCGAACGGCAAGTTCGGCGGATTCCCCGGCGCCCAGTGCTGCGCTTCCCGTGCTAATGGCGTGAATCCCATGTCCGGCCCCGACGGCGAGGAAACTACACCGGACGGAAAGACGTTGTTCACTTCTGTGGGCAATGCCAGTGTGGCGGTCTTCGATTTGACCGCGACCCCGCCAACCGTGCTCGCAACCATACCAACCGGCACATCTGCCGACTACGACGGACCGCTTGGCATTGCCCCGTGCATCGCTTCCTGGAACGGCGAGGCAGGTTCGGCCGCCACTTGCGGAGATGATCGCGCCGATGAAATGGCTTACGATCCTGTTCACCAAGTCCTTGCAATCGGTAACGGTGACCCGGGTCTGCCCTTTGTCACATTCATCGACATGTCGGGCGTCGTCGCTAGAACCAGCCACTGCCTTCCGCTGGTTCCCACGCTCGCTTACGGCCCCTACGAAGCCGGTTTCGTCTTGGCGAATTACGGCACCGGCGCCGGGTACCCCTTTCAGGGATCTGGCACTGCGATTCCTCAACCATCACCAATATTGGATCCGGGAGTAGCCGGTACTTCGTTTAATCCTCCGAGTTGCATCATCGGACAAATCTATTACGACGGTGCAGGCGGCACGGCTTCCGGTGGAGCAGGACTCAGTGCGACCGTGCCGGTCGATACCGCTGGCGACACATTCCCCTGTCCCGACCCTTCGAACCCGCATGTCTTCAGCGGTGTTTCTGGCGGAGCAGCCAATAATAGTGCTGTGCTCGGCCTTCCAGGTTTGAGTGGCATCACACCTATTGGCACCGCTTACACAATACCCTGCCACCACGGGCCAATCGTCGACCAAACCTTGGGGACCTTCTGTAGTCAGACCGCGCCAGGCACCAACTGTTCTGGCGCTGTATCCCTAGCCGGAATAGGCGGCATGGCCTGGAATCCAAATACCGGCCACCTGCTGGTAGCCAATGCCAACTCTATCGGAATTACCAATATTGGAAGCATCGATGAGATCGATCCCCGGCTCGGAAATCCGAATGGACCGATCGTCGTCAACAGCTTCGTTATGCCCAACTGCATGGCCGCCAGCGTCGTTCAAGGGCCGGGGAATAATTTTCTGGTCGGCTGCGGCGACCACGACGGCGAAGCTTTCCCGCCGAATCTCTTTGTCATCGATGGCACCAGCGGCGCCATCATCGCCGAAATCACCAACGTAGGCGGCGTGGACGAAACCTGGTACAACCCGGGCGACAACAGGTACTACGTGGCGGCGAGAGACATGCCTAATGGCCCAGTCATGGGCGTGATCGACGCAAAGACCAACCTTTGGCTGCAAAACGTTACCACCAATTCGAACTCGCATAGCATCGCAGTTGATTCCAGCAATAACCACGCGTTTGTACCCCTGCAGGCCGGTGGAATATGCACTTCACAGAGCAGTAACGGCTGTATCGGCGTCTACGCGCAACAGTGAGTGGCTCAAGTTGTCATCGAGGGATCTAGGTTCTTGCCGGTAACGACAACGACAGAAACTCAGATTCCTCGCTTAGCTCGGAATGAAAATGTATCGGAAGAGAACGGAGTCGACTAAACCAAGGCTTGTATGAAATGCCCTCCCCTAATTCATACAATCATGGCATATTCGATGCGCGGGGCTTAGACTGAAGTTGGTGAGAATTATGCGATGCATTCGAAAACCTGTACTCAGCGGAATGGCCGTTCTGGTAGTCTTTGTTTCTTGCGCGGTAATGGCGTCGGCCAGCGCAGCTCCCAACAAGCCCACAGACGTACCCGCCACTGTAATTGCACATCTGCCTTTGCCTCAGGCAACAGGAAATCAAATGTTGCTGCAAAAAGAGGAAGGGAAGACTTATCTATACGTGCAACAGGCTTCCAAACAGGGCTTCATGATTGTGGATGTGAGTAAGCCAGAGAAGCCAAACCTGCTGAAGCGAACTGCTGAGTCAAGTCAGGCGACCGCCGGAAATCTGGAAATGGTGAGCCCCGACGTTGCCATTGCGGTAGCTCCCGAGAAGAAACCGAACACGCTAACTAGCAGCAATCATCCGTCTGAAACCGTGCGAGTCCTGGATTTGAGCGATCCGCGTAATCCCAAAACACTGCAGGAATTCGAAGGTGTCACTAGCGTGCTTCCTGACGGCGGGCATGGTTTGATCTACCTCACCAACAACGAAGGCTTATGGGTTTTGCGCTATAGCAGGCCAGCGTTGCTCGAGCCAGCGAAAAAGAAGCGTCCCTGCGACTCCGAATCAGAGATCGCGGCGATGCCTCCAGACTGTGACTAAGCTCAGGGTTGCTGACCTGAGCTAGTAGTGCATTCCTTCGAGATAGTCCTGATCGAGGAGATCGTTAAAGTTACCGAAGACGGAGCGCCCATTTTTTCAATGGCGTCCGAACTTGTCGCCATGGATGGCGAGGTTGTGCCTGTTACTTCGACTCGTTGCCCCAAGTACTGCGATAGCCTGGTTTTCCCGGAGGCCTGAAGTTCGTAAGTCATCGCCGGATTTTGCTTCTGCAGTATATAATCGCCGCTGGCTTTTGCTACGCAGCCCTGTACGGTTACCTGTTTGGAATCCTTCGCCAGCAACAAACTTGCGGAAAACAAAAGCGCGACTGCGAAACACACTCGTTTCATAGAAGTGTCCTCGCACCATGGGATGGCAAGATTATTGCAAAGGTTGGCTTTGCTCCCGCCTGCCCTCACTTGACATGCGTTTCCTGGTAGTGCAATTCCTTCCATTGCTCCCCACGTTTCACCCATACTTCCCCGATATAAACCCTCGAATAACGTACGACTGATTTCGGCGGGAACTGCTCGGTAACTTCGTAGATGACAAACGCTGCGTCAGCACTTAGCGGAATCAGTTTGAAGCCCCACAAGGTGTACGTTCGAAACATTTCCTTCCGCCAGCTCGTTGAGGGCCTGGATTTTTGTGCGCTCGCCCTTGCCATCCACTTCCACGCCCTGGTAATCGTCCGCCAGTAAATCCGCGTATGCTTTCTTGTCCTTGTTCTTGATTGCTTCCCACTCAGCCTTAACTTTTCCTTCGAACATCTCTTTCAGGCGGGTATCGGGAGAGGAGGTATTGGATTGTTTTGTTTCGGGGAATTGCGCTGGGGCTTCCGGAATCTGAGCTGAAGCCAGAGCCGTCAATCCTGCGATAAACAAGACGAAAAGATTTCGCATAGTTTGTTTTTGAAGCGAACTAGCGAAATGTTATCAGGTTCGGCGGCCGGTTAGGCGTACTCCGGCCTTAATCAGTGCAGCTCTTTAATTTTCTTTCTCACCGCGGCAAGCAACGGCGCGGGCAGTTCGGAATAGCCTTCCTGAAGCGCAAACTGCTGGCCGTCGGTGTACACCCAATCTAATAGATCGCCTAATGCCGCTGTGCGAGAAGAATCCGTGGGTTTGCTGCGCAGGTAAATCCAGGTAAAGCTCGCGATGGGGAAAGAGTCCGCCCCTGGCGCGTCGGTCAACGAGGCGGAGAAGTTACTCCAGCGCGGCGTCTCTACTGCTGTGCAGGCTTCGGCAAGACTCTCAGCCGAAGCATGAACAAACTTGCCGGCTGGATTCAGTACCGCAACCTGCGGGATGCCACCCTTTACCGCGTATTGATATTCAACGTATCCGATGGAGCCAATGGTATTTTTTACCTTTTCCGCCATGTCAGCACTGCGCTCCGCAGACACGCCCACCGGCCACTTCGGGGAAGGACTGACCCCCACTTGGCTGCGGAACCTCGAGCTGGTCTTGGAAAGAAAATCGGTGAACACATAATTGGAGCCTTTGCCCGCCGGCCGGTTGATCACTTGAATGGGAAGATTCGGCAAGCTGATTTCCGGATTGAGCTTGGCAATCGGAGCGGCGTTCCAGTTCTTGATCTCTCCCAGGAAAATCTCCGCCAAAACTTCCCCTGAAAGCCGAAGATCCTGATGCACGTCGGGAAGGTTGTAGATGGGGACTATACCGATAAGCACGACCGGCATTTCGATCAAGCCATCTTTCTGTTGACCCTCCGTAAGCTGAGCTTCTCCGGCGCCAAAGTCTCCCACGCCATGGGAGATCTCCTTGATGCCCTCGCTCGTACCCACCGGCAGATATCGCATCTGAATGTGAGAGTTGTGCTTGCCATATTCCTGCGTCCACCGGCTGTAAAGAGGCGCCGGGACGCTCGATCCTGACCCCACGAGGACAACTGCATTTTGGGCCTGCGCCGGAGCACAGTGCAATCCCACAACAAATAGGCACAACAGCGAGATATTCGAAAACCATGCAAGCTTAAAGCCTTGCTGCGTACCGGGCGCAGAAAATGCCGCGAGTAGCATCCCCATAGATCCCCCTTTGTTTCTAACCGCAAGTAGTCGACAGCATCCAATCTCCTGTTTCCCAGATTAGTGCAAATTAATTAACGTTGAAACGTTACTATCGTTTGGTTGTGGATCATCATCGACGGCTGTTGTCAGGCCGGGAAATGGCCGGGAACTACGGTGGCTGACAAGCTCTGGTTTCGGCTCGCTCAGCGCCGCGTTAGGAACTGGCCGCGGTCACATATTCGCTAATGTTAATATTCTGATCGTTCCACGCTGGCACCTGGAAAACACACAAGTCAACTTTAACCAATGCCGAATCCATCTGTTTCGCATCCGGAAGCCGAAGCTATCGCTAACGAACTCTCGTCCGCCTTTGAGACGGGCCAGATGGTGCCCATTCCTCCCTCGGCCCGCCCCGGATTCGATCTGAACCTGGCCTACGAAGTTGAAGCCACACTCAAGCGTTCTCGCGAAGCGAGTGGGCATCGCGCCCTGGGCCGCAAAGTCGGTTATGCCAACAAGGCTTTGTGGCGTGTGCTCAAGCTCGAAACTCTGGTCTGGGCCCACATGTACGAAGATACCGTTCATTACAGCCAGAACAATTCAGCCACCCTGACGCTGCCACATCGGCGCTCGCTGAAGATTGAGCCCGAGATCGTCTTTGGATTAAAACAAGCAATCGCCTCTGAAAGTCTCGACGCCACTACCGCGCTCGAATCCACGGAGTGGCTGGCGCTCGGATTCGAAATCATCGACTGCCCGTTTCCAGAGTGGAAGTTTCAGCCGAGTGATTTTGTCGCATCTTTCGGACTTCACGCCGCACTCGTGATCGGCGAGCGGTTGCGGGTGCGTCCCGACATGGTCGCAACATTGATCGATCAGCTCGCGCGATTCAAGGTCCGCATGTCGAGAAACGGAGAGTTCGTGGAAGAAGGATCGGGCAGGAACAGCTTGCGGAGCCCGGCATTGTGCCTGGCTGAACTCGCAGCAGCCATCAAGCGCCGCTTTCCCAATGAACCATTAAGCACCGGCGAAATCATCAGCTCCGGAACGCTCACTGCCGGACATTTGACCGACAAAGGTGATATCTGGACGGCCGAGGTTGAAGGCCTGCCGCTGCCCTCGCTCACACTTCGACTGACGTGACTCGTCACGCTCTATCGAAGTTGTGCGGCGCCGACAAGAGTGTCCGTCCCACACTTGTTCAGTAGCTCAGCAGGATTCGCAGATCGCGCAGGTTGTTGCCAGTCGGGCCAGTCATGACCGTGTCTCCGAGAGCGTCAAAAAACGGATAGGCGTTGTAGCGGAGAAGGCTGGTTGCCGGATCGAATCCGCGGGAGCGTGCGCGCTCGATTGTTGTTCCGTCCACGATTGCGCCGGCGGCCGGACTGTTGCCATCGATCCCGTCTGTACCAGCACTAAGCACAGTGATGTTTTCCCCGGCAATTTTCTGGGCACATTCCAATGCGAACTGCTGGTTGCGCCCGCCTACGCCTCCATTCGTCACTTTTACCGTAATCTCGCCTCCGGAGAGAAGACACACGCGCTCCGATTTCTTCTTCAAATCTCGCAGCCGTCCTAAAAGATAATCAGCCGCCCGCGCATAATCCCAGTCATCGCAACTATTGTCCACCTCGACGGTAAAGCCGTGGCGCTCGGCTTCGCTTTTGCCAGCCTCGAGCAATGTTGAATTTGAGAGCACAATCCACCAGCGGCTGCGATGAAAAGCCGGATCGTCCGATTTCGGTGTTTCCTCAAGAGCGTGACGATGGAACATTTCACGGACCGGCGCGGGAAACTGCTCTACCAGTTCATGCTTCGCCGCAATCGCATAGCAATCCGCGACGCTGGTGGAGTCGGGCATGGTTGGGCCCGATGCCAGAGCATCGGGCATGTTGTCAGGCACGTCTGAAACCAGAATCGAAACCTGTTGCGCCCCGAGAGCAGCCTGCGCCAGTCGGCCTCCCTTCATTGCGGACAGATGTTTGCGAATGGCGTTGATTTCCGCAATGGGCGCCCCCGAGTGAACCAGCACACGGTAAGTTGCGATCAGTTCCTCCAAAGAAACATTGGCGTCAATCGGCTTTTCCGCAATCGAAGACCCTCCGCCGCTCAGCATGAAAATTACCAACGACGAAGTGTTCTGCGCGCTAACCGACCTCAATATCGCTTCGGCTGCGCGAATCGATTCCTCATTCGGTGTGGGATGCCCTCCATGAAAATAGCGGAATCCCCGCGCCTGCGAACCGGGTTGCACCGAACTGGCAATGATGCCTTCGAAATTATTTCCCGCCTGCATTTCTAACGCGTTGACCATGGTGTGCGCCGCTTTGCCGATGGAAACCACCAGCACGCGGTTATACGAGTGGAGATCGTAAAGGTCTTCGCAGACGCGCAACACGCCACGCTCACAGGAAACATTGCGCTCGAAAGCTCGGTCAATACTGGATTCGGCCAGTGCGCGTTCGAAAATCTGCCGCGCCAGAACTCGCCTCTCAATAGCGATTCGTTCGCGATTGCCCGCTGCCGAAGACATGGAAGGATTATAAGAGGGAATTGTTTTCAGCCAAATGCGCACGCGGGCACAACCACGTCTGGGTGTCCCAGGTGATCAGCCAGGAACGCTTTCTTTTATCCAGGCTTCAATTGCTTCGCGCAACTCCCGCAATCGGCCTTCGAAGAAGTGGTCCGCGCCCTCGACGATCACCAACTTCTTTGGCTCAGGAAGCGCAGCGACGACTTGTTCCAGCTTCGCCCGCGGCCCAAACTGATCGCGGTCGCCACTGACGAATAGCTTGGGTTTCGCGCAATCTCGCAGAAACTCGAAGTCATAAACTCGATCGCCAATCGCATCGACCGGCAAGCCAAGGCCAATCACCGCGCTTACGCGCGCATCAGGACAGACCACCCGCAATCCCACCGCCGCCCCAAACGAGAAACCAGCGAAGATCACAGGCAGATGAAATTCGCGATCCAGCCAATCCATCGCCATCCCGACATCCTCGGCTTCACCGTTGCCCTGGTCATGCTCGCCCTGGCTCAAACCCGCCCCGCGAAAATTAAACCGCAGCACCGGAAAACCAAAATTATTCAATGCCTTCATGGCGTGAAAAACCACTTTGTTGTGTAGCGTTCCTCCATAAAGAGGATGCGGATGACAGACCAACCCGGCATGAGTGGCGTGGGCAGCACCTGTGTTGATGAGAGCTTCCAGCTTTCCGGCCGGACCATCCAGGAATAGAGATCGAATCGAACTGGATTGCGTGTTCATCGAGTGCGCTCTCAAGCATAGCAGCCCGAAGCACGGGGCTCGCAGCCCGACGTGCAAGCAACGCATCTAGGGCGCAGCTCTGGTGGGTGCGTCTTTGCCCGAACTTGAACGTGCGTTATCCTCATTCCCATGGATGTCGTCAGCCTCACACGTCAACTTGTAGATATTGAATCCATCACCGGCAACGAAGCGCTCGTAGGCGACGTCGTTCACAGCGAGCTCATCCGGCTCGGATACCATGCCAATAAGCTTCCGGTGGAAGCCAACCGTTGCAACGTATATGCAACTTCACCGCAACAACCTAAGCCGTCTATTGTCTTCTCCACCCATATGGACACCGTCCCACCTTTCATTCCGTCGTCTGAAGATGCCAATCGAATTTATGGCCGTGGCTCATGCGATGCGAAGGGAATAATCGCAGCACAAATCGCGGCATCGGAGCGGCTGCGCCAAGAGAACTTACACGTCGGACTTCTTTTTCTGGTGGGCGAAGAACGAAACAGCCTGGGCGCACAGGTGGCGAATCGACAATCTCCGGGCTGCAAGTTCTTGGTTAACGGCGAGCCCACGGAGAATCGAATGGCGACGGCGTCGAAAGGTACCCTGCGCGTAAACGTGATCGCGGAAGGACGCATGGCCCACTCTGCTTACCCGGAACTGGGCGAATCCGCAATTGACAAACTTCTGGAAGCATTGAACCGCCTTCGCGCCATGAAACTTCCTAGCGCTGAAGGAATCGGTCCATGCACTTTAAATATCGGAGTAATCGAAGGCGGCCGCGCTCCCAATGTGATTCCAGACAAAGCCCGTGCGCAATTGCTGTATCGCTTGATCGGCCCGACTGAAGAATTACGCACCCAAATCGAGCACGCCGTTGCAGGCTTGGCTAAGGTCGAATTCGTTCTGGAGATTCCCTTTCTCCGCCTGCACACCCTGAATGGCGTGCCCACGATGGTCGCGGCCTTCACCACCGATATTCCCGCGCTCACCAACTGGGGACAGCCGCTGCTGGTCGGCCCGGGATCAATCCACGTGGCCCACACCGAAGGCGAATACATCGAAAAAAAACAATTGAGCGAGGCGGTCGATCTGTACTGTGCGATCGCTAAGAAGCTGCAACACTGACTCCGGGTAGACCCCTTCGAGTGCGAGAGATTGGCGTCAAATGAGGACAGGGGCTTGACAGGCTATGCATATCTATGCAAGCATAGCATGCATAAGGAGTGGTTTTATGGGCGACGTCTCGGTGCAATCTGTTTCGGATGTCGTGAGGCGGCACGTGTTTGATGCCTACTACCGGCCCGCCCTCCGTCGTGGCGAGAAGGTCTTCTCTGTGAATGTCGGTACGGTGCACAAGGTTCTGGCTCTGACTAACCGCGTACCGCTGGTATGCGCGGCTCTCAAATCCAGAAAGTTCTTGGAGGAGAATGGTCTCAAGTTGATCTCGGAAACCGGGCCGCCGTCGGGACAAAGCACGACCGTGACATTTACCTATCAAATTGTCGGCAACAACAGAGAAGAACCTGTCCCCAACGAATCTTTGTTGCAACTTCGTGGCATTGCCAAGGATTTATTCCGAGAGTTAGGCGGGGGTGAAGCTTTTATCCAGCAAGAAAGAAAAAACTTTTCAAATTCTGGCCGGTAACTTCACACCAGACTCGAGTGACTCCGCGGCGGGAAGCGCTGCGGCATAGGTTTTTTTCTCGGCCTGCCCAGAAGCCTGCCAACCATGAGCCGAATCTATTGGGACACAATGCTTTTTGTCTACTGGCTGGAGGACCATCCTCGCTATGCAAAGCGTGTCCTCCACATCCTCTCGAAAATGAAGGAGCGCCAAGATCAGCTTTACACCAGCTCATTCGCCGTGGGAGAAATCCTGGTGGGCCCTTACAAAACGGGCGCAGTTGAAATGGCCAAACAAATCCGAGCAGTCTTCAGGCCCCCGCTGGTCGAAGTCATCCCATACACAATGGAGACAGCAGATCTTTACGCTCGCATTCGCGCGCAGAGCGGGGTGTCACCGGCCGATTCGATACACCTGGCCTGCGCGGCCCAAGCCCGCATTGACTTGTTCTTAACTAACGACGGTGCACTCGTAGGCAAGGTAGTTCCCGGCATACAATTCATCGCCGGACTCGATTCACCGCTCCTTTGAATGAGAACTTCACACAAAGGCTGTGCGGCAAAGTACTCGGGTCGCGAAATAATCATCCTACGGGAAGATTTGTGCGGTCGAGACACTGCTTCCACTTTTCTCAAATTGGAATTTTAGGATCCATTCGCTGGGAACACCTTTGCCATCGACCTGTGGAGGTTGAAAGGTCCATTGCTTCGCGGCCCGCAGCGACCGTTCCGCGAAATATGGGCTCGGTCCCCGCGAATCGAAATTCGCCATCAAGACTTTGCCCGATGAATCCACAGAGACTTTCACTCGCACCTTGAGCTTGCCGTGAATTGTGTGCAAGGCGTTTCGCGACACGTCCGGCATTATCTGCTGGGCCACCGCGCCCTGAGGTCCGGAAGAACCGGAAGGGTTGGCCCCGGCATTTTTCGTCGGCCCAGTAGTGCGCTGCAGAATGAGAGGCATTCGACCCCGCGGAGGATCGTTCCTTGGCTTGGCCGTTCTGTACGGACGGCACAGCGGTGGGCTGTCCGGCCGAGGACTCCGTAGTGCTAGTAGGTGCTACTGAACCGTGATGCATTAATCTTTGTCCAACCAGCGCTAGTACCAGTACCACTGCGATGGCTGCGACAGCGTATCCCCACTTCGTGAATCCTGGCTGTGGAATCGCGGTCACCGGCGGTTCCGCAGGCGCTGGTGGTTGCCGCAACCTGCGTGTAATATCGGCGACTGTCCAGCGGGCTTGCGGGTCCCTGCGCAGACAGTGGCTGGCAATGTCAAGAAATGGTTGCGGCAAAGTTTCCGGCAATACCACATCTGTCTGCCCAGCCTTCTGCGCCGCCGGCGCATGTTGAGTCAAAGCTTCAACCAGAGTCATGCCCAGCGACCAGACGTCTGATGGAGGAGACATGTTTCCTCCAGCTGCAATCTCCGGCGCCGCATAATCCCCGGGCTGGCAAAGAACCCGCATCGACTCCCCAGCTCCGCACAGTCCATCGCTTGAAATCTTGACCTGATCGCCCACTGCCATGATGTTCGAGGGATTGATATGACCATGGACGAAACCTTTGCCGTGAATGTACGACAAAGCATCCACGACATTGCGCAGCATGTCTTGAGCCTCTGCAGGCGTGAGCGCGCGATAGGGAAGAATCTGCGCCAAACTTTCTTCAGCGTACTCGGTCACGACATAAAGTAAATCGGTTCCATCCAGTTGGCAGCGCCCCAGTCGAAATAGCCGGAGCAGGTGCGGATGCGATAACTTCGCTGCCAGTTCCCACCAGGAAAGCTGTAACTCGGGATTCTCCGCATTGGCAACAACGAGTTTGATCGCTACTTCTTGGGGTTCGCCATCAGCGCGTTTGCTCAAGAATACCGCGCTGCGCTCCGAGCCGCCCAGATACCGGAGCAATGGAAACTCCTCATTAACGACTCGGCCTTCCCACTGTTTCCAACCTTCGGGCATTCTCTTCCACCACCTACTGTATTTGGAGTGACAGTATTGTAACCGAGCGGGGGCATGCGATTACCATGGTGGACGCAAATGTTCACCGAGGCGGTAGCTTTCGTCGCGGTGACATCGTGAAAAGGTGGCTGGATCACGAAAGAAGAAAGGCTGCGAGTTTCCTGTTGCCAGTCAGTCACGCAGCCTACCACAGAGTTACTCCACCAAAAGCATTTGCACCTCCCAGCATCTATCGTGCACTTGCCTTGGCGTTTTTATGGCTGTCCTAGGTTTAACGGCATCGGCGCGGTTTGGCGGTGATTGTCGTCGCACAGGGCTGTGATTTGCCTCACCAGTATCGGCAAACAGATTCTGAAACGTTCACTGCCCCAGTACGGCAAAGCCCGGAAGCAAGCCCTCGACTGCGACCCATTTTCCGCTGTTTCCGTTGCAGTTCCCCTGCTTCGAGTCGTTGCAGTAAGAAGCAAAAGGATGGGTCCTCATATCGGTGCTGTTGACCTCCCATGCGGCGAAAATGTTGCTGTCTTTTGAATTGGTGCTGACCACCACCCAGTACTGCGTGCCTTGCTTCACGGCTATTCCAGTTTGGCTTTTCGCTGTGGCCAGTTGGCAGCAGCTGCCGATGATCGCGAGATTTTTCACATTCCAAGTGTGGATAGCCTTTCCCGGCAAACCACGGGAATCTTCATTGAGACTTAAAACCACCTGGTTCGCACCCTCATCCCATACCACCGATGCTTCAATCTCTTTCACTGTCATATTCGCGGACGGAGTGAAAGGGACGGCCTGCCAATACTCAGGAACGACATTGAGAAGGTTTGTCAGCCCCGTAATGTAATCGCCATAGCAGCAAAAGAACACGCCGTAGGGATAATCGCTGAGGTTGCCGGTGATGGTTTTTAGGCTGGGATCGTGCCCTGCAGCCGGTGTGATGACTTTGGCAGGGTGTTTGACGATGACCCCCGTATCAGTCAGTGTCAGATTACTGTTGTCGACGGCCAAGGTGCTCGCAGCCGTTAGCAAAACCATTAAACAAAGTAATGAACCTGCAAATGCTTTTTTCACGTTTGTGACCCTCCCAATTTTCTCGATTGCCGGTGACTGGTGGCGCAAATCGCCGCTTTGCGTCAACGAGCGGCCACTATTGTACGTCTGTCGTGCGGTTTCGAGCTGTATGAAAGTCGTTGCGGCAGGAGAACGCGGAACGATCGCTTTCAAAGGGAGTCTTAAATTTGAAGAGAATAACTGCAAGCAGCCACACAAAACAAAACGCCCCAGCCTCGTTAGAGTTTCTGGGACGTTCGTCGAAGCAGCCCTCCCCCGAAGTCTGCTCGAGGACTAATGTAGCAGTCATGAAGGATGACGGGAATGGCACTTTCAGGCTATACGAAAACCTAAAGTAACAATCCGCAGATAACCTCTGGAAAGGCCGTCAAACCTTGGCTTTCCGCGATTGCTCATCCGCTAGCAGGGGAAGCAGTACGTAAAAATGTGCACATTCGCATCAATATTTTTCATAGGGAGGCTACACAACGGCTTTGGTGGGCCCGGTAGGACTCGAACCTACAACCAACAGATTATGAGTCTGCTGCTCTAACCGTTGAGCTACGGGCCCAGTTTTGATCGGTCAACCAGTCCTCATATTTATATCACTGCCCGGCCTTTCCACCGGTCATGCTCCTTGCTCCAAGGTTGCCCCCAGTCAGATCTGCAAGTATCTTTGAAGAACGCTGTGGATACTAGCGGCGGTCGAACGGAATCCGCTTTCGGAAGAAGGACAGAAGCAACGCTTCACTTATGGCTCACCTATTTGATTCCCTGGCGATTCGAGACGTTCAGTTCGCGAACCGCATCTTCGTCTCACCTATGTGCCAGTATTCGAGCGACAACGGATTTGCGAACGACTGGCATTTCGTGCACCTGGGCAGCCGTGCAGTTGGCGGAGCTGGCCTGGTTTTTACCGAAGCGACCGCCGTTCTGCCCGAGGCCCGCATCAGTCCGCAGGATCTCGGCATCTGGAGCGACAATCATATCGAACCACTGGAGCGAATTGTCCGCTTCATTCATGAGCAAGGCAGCGTCGCCGGAATGCAACTGGCGCATGCGGGACGAAAAGCCAGCACGTACCGGCCTTGGGAAAGTCGACAGGGCGCGATTCCCGAATCCGATGGTGGTTGGACAAACGTTGTAGCTCCGAGTCCCATTCCTTTTGCCCCTCACTATCCCGTGCCTCGCGAGCTCTCTATCGAGGGCATTCAGAAAACGGTGGCCGCCTTCGCGCAGGCCGCGCGTCGCGCCTGCGACGCCGGCTTCCGCATAGTTGAAATTCACGCGGCGCATGGATACCTCATTCACGAGTTCCTCTCCCCTCTCAGCAATAAACGAACCGATGCATACGGCGGCTCGTTTGAGAATCGCACCAGAATCTTGCGTGAAATCGTCTCTGCAGTGCGGCGCACATGGCCCGAACGCGCGCCGCTGTTCGTGAGGATTTCTGCCACCGATTGGGTGGATGGCGGTTGGGATGTTGAGCAGTCGATTCAACTTGCCCATCAACTCAAAGAACTAGGAGTGGACCTGATCGATTGCTCATCCGGCGGAAATGTAGCTCAAGCCAACATTCCAGTTGGCGCGGGCTATCAAACACCGTTCGCTGAGCAGATTCGTCGGCAAGCCAACATCATCACAGGCGCGGTTGGAATGATTACGTCGCCCGTTCAAGCTGAACACGTCGTCGTGACTGGGCAAGCGGACGCGATCATAATGGCTCGCGAATTCCTGCGCGATCCGTATTGGCCGCTACGGGCTGCTCGTGAGTTGAGTCAGGAAATTTCGTGGCCGGTTCAATATCTCAGGGCCGCCCCCGGCGGCGCAAATTCCCGGACTCCCACAAACCTCGGGACTTTAAGCTCGTGCTTCGAGGAACAACATGCAATCCCAAAACGTTAAACACACCTAGCAAGCTGAACGAGCGCGAGTGCCTAACCCGCACACGAGACTTAAAAGGACTTACAAGAGGCGGATGACCTCTAAGTTGCTGGAAGCTCGATGTACCGACCGTTGCCAGTGCGCGGGAATTGGATGCAAACGTGGCTGTCCTGGCGGGTGCCGGCTATTTAGGCAGCGCGGCGCAAACCGCTCTTGTGACGCTTACTATCTGCTTTTCGCTCTTGCTGATCGCGGCTGAAAGCGAAGAACAATCCGGCAGCGGCGGCTAAAAGCCCGCCGACGATCCAGGGTCTGTGAAGACTTGCTCGCAATTCCCAGCTTCTCTCATGCGCGATAGCGTCAAAAGTTCCATGAGCGCCGTGATCGCCCGGAATCGGTTCCCATAGGTTATCGGGCCGGTTTGGATCCTCCGGTTCGGATGTCTGTTGCGATTGAAAACCAGTTCGCCCGAGATAGTGATCGAGTGCTCCCGGCGCGACTTTGTTCGCGACGATGGCTTCAACGGTCGGCCATCCAACGTACAGTTCCCGACGGCGGTGGTGGGCTGCCCAATAAATAGCCCTTGCCCCGACCTCGGGTTGAAAAATGGGGGGCACCGGTTTGGCTTTGTGCTTGAGCCGGCTTTTTACCCAGCCAAACTGTGGCGTGTTCAGGGCGGGCATCTGCACCATGGTCAGATGAATTTGACTCTTATCGTGAATCAGTTCGCAACGCAAAGAATCGGTAAACCCTGCGATAGCGTGCTTGGCCGCGCAATATGCGGATTGCAGCGGAATGCTTCTGTAAGCCAACGCCGAGCCGACCTGGACAATCGTACCGCGATCACGCGGCAGCATGCGCTTCAGAGCGGCAAGGGTTCCGTAGACGACGCCGAGATAAGTGACATCCGTGACCCGTTTGTACTCCTCCGCCTTCATTTCCTTGACGGGCGAAAAAACCGAGGCCATCGCATTGTTCACCCAGATATCGATCGGTCCGAGCTGCTCCTCGACCAGGGCGGCAGCTCGGTCTACGGCTGCCGCATCCGCAACGTCCGCTGGAATGACGACAGCCGTTCCGCCTAGATCCTCGATCTCGCGTTTTGCCGCTTCCAGTCCATCGGTGCCGCGTGCGAGCAAGCCAATCTTGGCTCCATGTCGTCCAAACTCTCGGGCGGCGGCCCGTCCTAGTCCCGCGGAGGCTCCAGTGATCACGACCGTCTCGGCACTCACAATAAATTCCTTTCCGTTCTAACTGCATCGAGTGTTCTAGATCAGCTCTCGTACTTCATCGGAGATTGTCGTCAAGACGATTTTCTTGCGGTTCGGCTCGCCACGAGCAAGAGATTCCGCGAAATGGAGCGCCTGTTCCGCTTTAACTTTTGCTGGCATGGGCGGCTCGAATGGATCAACCGCAGCCTCGACCAAGGCGGGACCGGGCGTATTCAAGAATTCGTCCATGACTCGGCCGCAGTCGGCGGGATCTTCCACGGAAAAACCCACACCGCCACAAGCATGTGCGAAAGCCGCGAAATCGATAGGATGCAGGTCAACTCCATATTCCGGGTTGCCGAGAAAAACCATCTGTTCCCATTTGATTTGGCCCAGCGTGTTGTTCTTGATGATGACTATTTTGATGGGCAACTTGTACTTTACAGCCGTAACGAACTCGGCCATTAGCATTGAGAATCCACCGTCCCCGACAAAACCAACGCACTGACGATTCGGAAAGGCAATCTGTGCGGCGATGGTGTAGGGCAAACCTGGAGCCATCGTGGCCAGATTCCCGGATAGTGTGTGCATTTGCCCCCGGCGGGCAGGAATATGTCTGGCCCACCAGGTCGCGATGGTTCCGCTATCGCAGCTGACAATAGCGTCATCACGCAAGCGCTTTCCCAGTTCCCGAGCCACAACCTGAGGCTTCATCGGCTTGTCGCTTCGTGTGGCGCGCTTTTCCATGACCTCCCGCCAATCCTTCATGCCAGCTTGTGCCTCTTGGAGGAAGCGACGGTCCTGCTTGTGTTTCAGCAGAGGAATCAATTCGCGTAAGGTGTTGCGACTGTCACCTACGAGACCCACCTCGACGGGATAACGCAGGCCAATTCGCTTGGGATCCAGATCAATCTGCACTCCCCGAGCTTGCTTCGGCTTGGGCATGAACTCGATGTAGGGAAATGAAGTTCCCACCATCAACAATGTGTCGCAATCTTCCATTGCCTCCTGCGAAGGCTTCGTACCCAGTAGACCGATGCCGCCGGTGGTGTACGGACTATCGTCAGGAACTGCCGCTTTGCCAAGCAACGGCTTAACAATGGGTGCGCCGAGCAATTCGGCCACCTGCTCCAGTTCATCAGTTGAATTCAGAGCACCGCGTCCCGCAAGAATTGCTACTTTTTCGCCAGCATTTAAGATTTCGGCCGCCTTTTCTATATCCATCCGGTCGGGAAGGCGGGCGCTTCTGGCATCGACATCCGAAGTGTGATGTGGAATGTTGCGGGGGGAACGCTGGCGTTCTTTGAGTTCTTTTTCCTGCAGGTCCACAGGAAAGGTGATATGGGAAACACCGCGATAAGCGTACGCTATCCGACATGCCAAATCGGTGATGTTTTCCACGTGGGTGGGCCCCATAATGCGTTCGTTGAAAACTGCTACGTCCATGAAGAGCTTGTCGAGAGCCACGTCCTGTTGCGTATAGGTTCCGATCAGGTCGTGAAACTGCAACCCTGTGATCGCGAGTACGGGCTGTCCGTCCAGTTTCGCATCGTAGAGGCCGTTTAGAAGATGAATTCCTCCCGGTCCCGACGTCGCCAGACAAACTCCCATCTTGCCGGTGAATTTTGCATATCCGCAGGCCATGAACGCTGCAGCTTCCTCATGGCGCACCTGGACGAAACGAATCTTCTCCTGATGAGTACGGAGCGACTCCATAATCCCATTGATCCCGTCGCCCGGAAGCCCGAAGACGACTTCCACACCCCAGTCGATCAATCCTTCAATGAGTACATCGGCAGCGGTCATGACAGACACCTCAACTCAATAGTTATTTGGCGCTTAAACTGAGATGCGCTTGGGACGAAAAGCGCAACCCAAATCAACCTTTCTCTTCTCAACTCTTTGTTTGGTTTTCCTTTTCATAATCTCGGATTTTCAACCTACCTTTTTTGACTGCAGAACATCCTAAGAGCACGGGCCTGCAGAAAGTGCCCCGAGGGCCGGCTACGTGTTGATTAGAGCCGCCTGGGCTGGAGAATGTTTAATTCGGTAATTGGTGTGGTGAACTCGCCACCACGGATGTCGATGGATTCGTCGGCGGGCCATGCCCGCCTGGACTGTTCGTGGGCGAAACCTGCATGCTTGTCGTGGTATCGCCATCCTTAACGAAGGCCTCGATCGGTAAAAAGAATTGTCCGGACGCCGTCACGTCCCTGATTTTATGGCGTCCCCGACGGGATTTGAACCCGTGTTACCGCCGTGAAAGGGCGATGTCCTAGGCCAGGCTAGACGACGGGGACCACGAAGGTGGGAATCGTTCGAATCCATCGATGGTATCAGTGCTTCTAACACAGTGTCAAAAACAACTTCTTCGCACAACGCCATCGTTCACAATTTATGAAATCAAAATCGACAACAAATTGCGCTCCTTCTGATCGACCCAATTGGATTGCGCCTTCCCCATGTTTTAGAATTATTACTGCACCCTCGCGATGCTGGAGAATGATCTGTGGCCGATGCGCTTTTTCTTAGTTTGTGGTTTCCGAGTTTCGAACTCGATGAGATGTTGCCGCGAGCTCTAGCGGTGATGCGGCAGTTTCCATTTTCCGCGGCGCAGACTGGCATCAGCTATGTGGCTATACATCCGGTGTCGTGGAACGAGCCAACGATTTTCGAGCAGCGCTTCAGGCCCGGCATTCCTGCCGAAGAAGCTGCCCTTCTGGCTTCTGACTTGCTGCATGAAGATTATGCATATCTGTTCGAAGCCTACTGGGACCTTTGGATCTACGACACCAGTCAGCAACAGTGGACGCTGCAGCCCTCAAAGGT
This sequence comes from uncultured Acidobacteriota bacterium, assembly GCA_963716405.1. Taxonomy (GTDB): domain Bacteria; phylum Acidobacteriota; class Terriglobia; order Terriglobales; family Acidobacteriaceae; genus JABDBE01. The sequence goes on from CAVQTI010000006.1 coordinate 863,581, forward strand.
AAAATTCCTGGTCCACGGCGTGGATTTTGACGATGGAGTTTATCGGCATGAGGGCCACGTCGAAGTCGATTTCGGCATCGACGCGCCTTTTCTTCAGGATGAAGTGCAACTCGATAGCGAGGCTGAAACCCGAGTCCGAGCCAACGTACAGAAGTTAGTCGATTTCACCAATAAGGCGGAGAAGGGTTCGGGCGCCAGTGGACGTTTGCTGTGGTCCGAGTCAGAAGAAAACTTCGCGCAAAAACTGATTGCCCGCCTGCAGAAAGTGCAATAGTTGGTTTGATGCAGGCTGGGTGTCCCGCCGCGCGAGACGCCCGTCCTCCAAAATAAAGCCTATTATCTAGTTCGTCCACCTTCAACTTTTAGCTTGTCCGTGGCGCCAGCTTGGGCGGCGGCCAGGAGCGCGGTCTTTACGCGGAATGGGGAGCAGGAAACGTAAGTCATACCCACTTTGTGACAGAACTCGACTGACGATGGGTCGCCGCCGTGCTCGCCGCAAATTCCCACCTCTAGATCGGGACGCGTCTTGCGTCCGCGTTCCATTCCGATGCTAACCAGTTCGCCCACGCCATCGCGATCAATCGACGCAAAGGGATCCTGTTTGAGGATGCCTTCCTTGAGATAGGTCGGCAGCACTTTGTTGATGTCGTCGCGAGAAAAGCCGAACGTGGTCTGGGTGAGATCGTTGGTGCCGAAGGTAAAGAATTCGGCTTCCTTGGCGATTTCGTCCGCGACCAGGCAGGCCCGCGGAAGTTCGATCATCGTGCCGACGTGATATTTGACCTTTTTCCCTTTTTCGCGGAAAACTTCTTCAGCCACTCGTCGCACGATCGCACCCTGGTTTTCCATTTCCTTCACAGTTGCAATCAGCGGGATCATTACTTCCGCATGCGTCTTCCCGCCATTCTTTTCGACGGCTACGGCCGCCTCGAAAATGGCGCGCGCCTGCATTTCGGTTATTTCGGGATAGGTGATGCCCAGACGACATCCGCGATGTCCTAGCATAGGATTGAACTCATGTAACTCTTCCACTCGCGCCAGTAGTTGGGGGAGGAGTTTCTTTAGATCTCCTGCACCTTTCGCGCCGTAGTCACGGTAGTCTTCTACTAGAGCTTTTTTCTGCTTGGCGCCGGCGCTGCTCAAGCTGGCGATGTCGACCATGAGCTTCTCGCGCTTGGGCAAGAACTCGTGCAGAGGCGGATCCAACAGGCGAATGGTCACTGGCAAGCCATCCATCGCCTCGAACAGGCCGATAAAATCGGAGCGCTGCATGGGTAGCAGCTTTTTTAAAGCGAGGCGCCGGTCTTTCTCATTATTCGCAAGGATCATGGCACGCATGTGCCCGATACGATCTGCAGCGAAGAACATGTGTTCGGTGCGGCACAGGCCAATACCCTCTGCGCCGAACTCGCGAGCCTTTTGGGCGTCGCGAGGAATATCCGCGTTAGCGCGAACTCCGATCTTTCGGAAAGGCTCTGCCCAGCTCATGAATTTTTCGAGCTTGGCCATATTCTGCGGGTCAGGGGGAAGCAACTTTCTTTTGCCTCGCAACACGCGGCCTGTAGTGCCGTCAATCGTGATCCAGTCGCCTTCCTTAAACACTTGTCCTCTCGCGCGCATTTCGCGTGCCCGCTCATCGACTGCGATCTCGCCTGCGCCGGCAACGCAGCTCTTGCCCATGCCGCGAGTGACAACCGCGGCGTGACTGGTGATTCCGCCTTGTGACGTTAGAATGCCGATGGCAACTTCCATCCCGTGAATGTCCTCGGGAGTGGTTTCGGCGCGAACGAGGATGACGGGGTTTTTCTCGGCACCGTGTCCGGCCTTTGCGACAGCCTCATCCGCAGTGAATACGATTTGCCCGACGACTGCTCCCGGAGATGCGGCCAAACCAGTCGAGGTCAGCACATCTTCGTGGCGAACGTCTTTCTCGTCCAATCGCGATACGAAGAAATCTACGACCTGGTTGGGATCGAGACGGAAGATTGCTTCTTCTTTGCTGATCAGCCCTTCGTCCACCATCTCAATCGCAACTCTGACGGCTGCAAGGCCGGTGCGCTTGCCGTTGCGGGTTTGCAACATGTAGAGCTTGCCATCCTGGATGGTGAACTCGAAATCTTGCATGTCGTGGTAGTGATTCTCAAGCCGCGTGGTGATGTCGCGCAGTTGCTGGTACACATTCGGCATAATGCGCTGCAGTTCGAGGATCGGCACCGGCGTGCGAACTCCGGAGACGACATCTTCACCCTGCGCGTTCATCAGATATTCGCCGTAAAATTCCTTCGCGCCGGTTGCGGGGTTACGCGTGAAGCCCACTCCGGTTCCGCTGGTGTCCCCGAGATTGCCGTACACCATGGCCTGCACATTTACCGCAGTGCCGAGCATGTCGTCGATATTATTTATGCGACGATAGGTCTTGGCCCGATCGTTCTGCCACGAGCGGAAAACCGCGTCCCGAGCCATCACCAGTTGTTCGTGCGGATCCTGAGGAAAGTCGCGTTTGGCATGTTTCCTGACTACCTTCTTGTACTCTTCGATGACTTCCTTCAACGCTTTGGCGTCGAGATCGGTATCGAGTTTGGCTTTTTTCTGTTTCTTCTTGGCGTCGAACACTTCATCAAACGCATGCTTCGGAATTTCCAGCACCACGTTGCCAAACATCTGGATGAGCCGTCGATAGGAATCCGCCGCGAAGCGCGGATTATTGCTGCGCTTGGCCAACGATTCCACGCTTTTGTCATTCAAGCCGAGATTGAGAATCGTATCCATCATGCCTGGCATGGAGAATTTGGCACCCGAGCGAACGCTCACTAACAAAGGATTCTCGCCTGTGCCGAGCTTCTGACCTTGCAGTTTCTCGAGGCGAGCCAAGGCATCTTCCATCTCGTGGTCAACCTCCCTTGAGACGCCTCCATGGCGCATGTATTCGCGGCAGGCTTCGGTTTGAATGGTGAAGCCGGGAGGCACCGGCAGGCCGGCGTTAGTCATCTCTGCCAAGCCAGCGCCTTTCCCGCCCAGCTCGTCCTTCATCTTGCCATTGCCGTCGGCCTTGCCGCCGCCGAAAAAATAAACGTACTTGACGCGGTTCTGACTGGCTTGCTCTTCGTGCGTTTCAGGCAGTGTAATAGTGGCCACAGATTTGTCCTCTTTGAAAACTAAGATTTCGATGAAGCTTTCCTCGTCACGACCTTCCAGAAGATCCACAGAAATAAGCAGCTTCCAAGGTTGCGAAGGGAACTGTCCAGTTTACCCGATTACAGCATCTCGAAGCATGGCTGCTTTCGCGAATTACAACATAGTTCGGAAGGACTCAGCCGCTCAGCGCGATCGCATTAGCGCACTGTAACAAAATAGTACGCGCTCATAGCCACGCCAATTGCGATTACCACGGCGCGTACTTTTCCGGGATCAGCTTTTTGCGCGTAGTGCGCGCCAAACCATCCGCCTGCCAAAGATCCTAAAATCATCACCAGGCAATACGGCCAAAAAACCGCTCCCGCCAGAATGAATGTCACCACTGCAGCAGCATTAATCACGGCCGCTAGTAGTGTTCGGATCGCTCCCATGGCGTGAATGTCGCGCATGCCGAGTGCAGTCAACATTGCCAGAATTATGAATCCGATCCCGGCGCCGAAGTATCCACCGTAGGTCGCGACCAGCAGTTCGCCGGTTGAGATCAATGTGATAGCGCGCCATGAAGCGCCGCTCAAATCATCGACAACGGCCGCCTTGCCTGCAACCGTGCGGATCTTGATTGCCAAAAGCAAACAGCATAGTACCGCTGAGCAGTAGCCAGGGGATAAGGTGTAAGAAAGTGCGTTGCGGCGTCTTTAGCAGTAGCAGTGCACCTATCCAGCCTCCGCCGACGCTGGTCAATAATAAGGGGACCAACAAGCGTCGCGGCACATTCAACCGTTTCAGATACGCCGCTGCGCTGGCGCCCAGCCCCGGCCACAGCGCGACGGTATTGGTCGCATTCGCCTGCACCGCCGGCATTCCGGTAGACAGAAGCGCAGGGAAGGAAATGAAACTGCCGCCGCCAGCGACCGCATTGAGGGTTCCACTGATGACTGCAGCGCAGAAAAGAAAGATGGCTTGGCGTAAGTGCAAATCTTACTGTATAGCACGGAAGCTTTCCCGGAAAAGGGAATGCTATAAATGCCTCATCGCCGTGATTCGTCAAAGTCAATCCGTAGAACCGTAGCTCGCTACGGAGGCGCAAAGACACTCAAGGCTAGGCGTGTTCGCCGGAGAGGCATCGCGATGAAGTAGTTGATCCACTTTTCTTAGAAGGTCTATTCGCGATATCGGCTTTTGCATGAAAATAGCGCCCGTGGAGATGAGTTGTTGGGCTACTGGGGCTTCGGCATATCCCGAAACGTGTAGCTCTTGGTGCTTCGGGATGTAAAGTCTGCACCTGAGCCGCAATTGAAGGTCCGCTCATATCCGTATATTCTCGCTGACAACGAGATGAATCGATCCTTTGTATTGCGCGCTTATGTCGAGGGCGACATCTCCGCGCCCGGCTTGGAGGACGTTGTAGCCGCTCGCCGTAAGAAATTCACAGGTCACTAGCCGCAAAGCTTCTTCATCTTCCAACAGTAGAACGGTTTCCGTACCGCTTGGATATTTGGTTCGCCCTCCTAAATTCCAAGTCCGGGCTAAAAGCTTTCTCATCCACCCGCGGCAGATAGATGTCGAAAGTGGCGCCGGCTCCGGGGCGCTCGATACCCAGATATATCCCGCGCTCTGTTTAACGATGCCATAGACTGCCAATCCGAGTCCCGTCCCGCGGCCCGGTGGCTTGGTAGTAAAGAACGGGTCAAACACGCGCCTTCGTACCTCCTCGGTCATGCCCATTCCGGAGTCACTTACCGAAAAAGAGAACGTACCGTCCAGGCTTCACGTAAGGATAGAGCGCCACGTCCTTCGGCCCTAGCACGGCATCCGCAGTTCGGATCTTGAACTTACCACCTTTAAGCATCGCGTCCCGCGCATTGGTGGCCAGGTTCATCAGGATCTGCTCAACTGTGCCCCTGATCAGCCTTGACTGACCCCGAGCTTGACTGCAGATCTGTCGACAATTTGCACGTCCTCGCCGATGAGTCGTTCCAAAATCTTGCCCAGCGAACCACGGTATTCAGGTCGAGGACGGTGGGGTGAAGCAGGTTTTTGCGGCTGAAGGCGAGCAACTGCCGGGTGCTGCGCGCTGGGTCGCGTTCCTGATCTCGTCCCAGCATAATGCTTCTGCGATGGTCTATCGTCGAGGAGCATCTCAGCATTCCCCATGATGACGCTCAGAAGATTATTGAAGTCGTGCGAGATTCCTCCGGCCAGCAGGCCCACA
>CAVQTI010000007.1:0-1199219 GCA_963716405.1 uncultured Acidobacteriota bacterium
CTCGAATGACTTGACGCTGTCTTTGGTACCGAGGATGGGCTTGCCCAACGCATGATCTTTCCAGAAGTTCTGGGTGAAGATTTCATGCACCAGGTAGTCAGGACTGTCTTCGTCCATCTTGATTTCTTCCAGGATCACGCCGCGTTCGCGGGTGATGTCCTGGGCATCGAAGGTGGGGTTCAGCACCAGATCGCTGAGCACATCCATGGCGATGGGCAGATGCTCGTCCAGAATCTTGACGTTGAAACAAATGCACTCTTTGGCGGTAAAGGCGTCCATGTTGCCGCCGATGGAATCAACCTGGCGGGCAATGTCCTCGGCAGAACGATGCTTCGTACCCTTGAAAACCATATGCTCAACGAAATGGGAGATGCCATTCCATTGCGCGTCTTCATCGCGCGATCCGGTTTTTATCCAGACGCCGATGGAGGCAGAACGAATATGCTGCATCTGTTCCGTAATCACGGTCAGACCGTTGGGCAGCATTTCGCGCCGAATGTTGCGTACTTCTTGAACCATTAGATTTGTTCCTAATCTACCGCCTCAGGACCGGGCGGGCCTCTACTATTGTTACATACCTTACGCAGCTGTGCTAAAACATGGCTACCGCTTTATAATCAGTACCTTACACGGGATTACAGGGGCTGAAACAATTGCTCGCCGCTCCGCGGAACATCTCCTCTACAATCTAAACAGACGGGCTTGATCGATGACTCTAGAGAAACCAGCGGTTCTGTTAGGCCTCAATCTTCGCGAATTAACGGATTATGTGGAGGAAGCGGGCCAACCTTCCTATCGTGGCCGTCAATTATTCGAGGCACTTTATCGTCAACGAGTCGCATTTGCTGACCAGATATCTACACTTCCTCAGGATTTTCGCCAGAGTCTGAGTGGAGAAAGGCCGTCGCTGGGCATACCGTCGATCGAAAAGAAATTCGTTTCGCGCGACGGCACGGTTCGCTACCTCATCGGGTTTGCCGACGGGCAAAGCGTAGAAACGGTCTGGATGCCGGAAGGCGACGATGGAGAAGCCGGAGACGGCAGCGAGGCCGGCAACGAAATTGAAAGAGCCTGGGAGCGGGCCACCATCTGCGTCTCCAGCCAGGTGGGCTGTGCCGTAGATTGCCAGTTTTGCCTGACTGCACTGCTCGGAGTGAAGCGCAATCTGACGGCCGGTGAGATCGTCGGTCAGGTCTGTGCCGTTCTCAACGACCAACACGTTTCTCCGCCGCAACACCGGGTGAACATTGTTTTTATGGGCATGGGCGAGCCTTTCCTGAACTACGACAATTTCATTAGAGGAGTCAATCTGCTGGTGGAAGGCGTCGGCATACCGGAATCCCGTATGACCGTTTCAACGGCGGGAATAGTACCTCGAATATACGATCTCGGCGCCGAGCCGGTACGGCCAAAATTGGCAATATCGCTGAACGCATCCAACGATGAAACACGCGGCCGGCTGATGCCAATCAATCGCAAATGGAATCTGGAAAAGTTGATCGCTGCAGCGCGGGAGTTCCCCCTGAGAAACCGGGAGAAATTAACCTTCGAATATGTTCTTCTCGACGGAGTGAATGATTCGCCACAAAGCGCCCACGAACTCGTCGAACTGATTCGCGGCGTTCGTGCGAAAGTAAACTTGATCGCGCTGAATCCCGGCCCAGGGATTTCCTTCCAAACTCCCTCCGAAAACCGGGTGGCGCAGTTTCAAAGAATACTGATCGATGCAGGCGTGCCTGCCTTCATTCGTCGCCCCCGGGGACGCGACATTTACGCCGCCTGCGGCCAGTTGAAGCGAACCGTGGAACTGGCTGTGTAGGCGAGAGCGTCCTCGACTGTGCGACAGCGGAATAAATTTCTGATCACGAGTCCCGCAAGTCCGGTATGAGTTTCGTCCGGCCCACACGGGCGCGGACTGCGGTGCTACAAGGACGTGCTCAGCGGCTCACCGCCGCCTTCGCTTCAGAAAGCAATTCGGGCCGCTGTGAGAATGAGCTGGATGCTTCTGCAGCATCGAGCACGGCCGGCAGTTCAATGCGGAATGTCGCTCCACCCTCAGGTCGATTCTGGCAAGTGATCTTTCCGTTATGTTCCTGAATAATGCCATAACAGACGCTAAGTCCTAAGCCGGGTCCCTGGCCCACCTTACGCGTCGTGTAGAAAGGATCGAACACCCGCTCCGGCTGCTGCATTCCCGGACCATCGTCGGAAAACTCCAGCACTACTGAAGCATTTTCCAGACGCGCGGAAACTGTGAGTGTTCCGCCCTCATCGGTCAAGGCGTGCAGCGCATTATTGGTAATGTGCAGACAAACCTGTAAGAGTTGATTGGAATCACCTAGAACGTGCGGTAAGTGCCTCGCGAAGTCGGTATGGACTTGAACGTTCGGGGCGCAAGATTGCGGCAAGCAAAGCTTGACCGAGGTCTGTACCAGCGCATTGATGTCAACCAGGGTCTTTTCCGCAGGAACCTGCTTTGCGAAACTCAGCAGACTGGAGACCAGAGTGCGAGTCCGGCGCACTTGCTGCTCGATTTTTTGCATCAGCAGGCGTTGCTCGCCGCCAAGTTCCGTCGCCGCCAGCAAATCCGTGTACCCCATCATTGCGGTTAGCGGATTGTTTAATTCGTGTGCCGCGCCGCCCACGAGTTGACCCAGCGATGCCAGTTTCTCAGACTGCACTAATTGTGCCTGGACCCGTTTCAGGTTCCCAAACGATTCCTGCGAATCATTCAGTAAACGCAGAAGCTCGCAGTCCAGCAGGTGCTGTTTAAAAAAGACCATGCCGCCCATGACCAGCATGCTTACCAGGGTCAGAACCAAGCGGAATGTGCGGACCGATTGCGGCATTTCGCCATTGAACAAAGACCACGCGGCAAACAGAGGCAGCGAAAAAATAGCGACCATTCCCAGCCTCGCCACCCACACGCCATAGCTGCCCACTGCGCGGGCAGGCTGTTGCTTGGTGGAGGAACTTGCCGCGAAAATCCCCAGCACCGTGATCCAGGCCATGGAAATGGCCAGCGGCAGATCATATAAGCTGCCCGAATAATACATTTTGCGTGCGAAGGCCCAGTTCGCGAAGTAGGAACTGAAAGAGTACGTCAGGCTGGCGGCAAACCAATTTGCGTAAATGATTCGCCATGATCCCTGGCTGCGAAGCCATAGCATTCCAACGCCCGCCAGAAACACCAGTTTCTCGGTCAGATAAAGCATATTGAGGTTGTGATTGTAGGCGGCTTCGTGTGGATGCACATACTGCCATGGAATCACCGCGAACAAATAAAGATATAACCACCAGACAAGCAGCAAAGCGAAATCAAGCGTTCCCAAACGAGTGGTACGATTATCCGGCTGCAGGTGCGGTTGCAAAGCCAGCGCGGCGGTCATGGGAACGATATGAAGGAACATCACAACGTCGCCGCCGAACGGATTGGGAACATCGCGTCGCATCAGAACTTCGAAGTAGGTCCACAACACCTGGTAGGAAAACCAGAAACCCATTCCCAACATCATCAGCGCCCAGAACAGTTGTATGCGTCCGCGGCTGGCCGCCACGCTGGGTAGAAGCGAAACGGTCGCGGAAAGTAGCAGAACCAGTTGCACCACGTCGCTCAAAGCCGTCAAAGCGAAGCCGCGATGGAGAAAAAGCGACGCGAGGGCTTGCACGCACACTAAGGCAGCGATGCCCGTGATCCACAGCTTCGAGCGTTCGGACACATTCATCCACTTATGATTCTTAGTCACAACACTCGGGAGGGAAAGTTACTCAAGTAACCTGAAACGTCGGCACGATATGCTCAACGATTGCTCCGCATTTCTCTATTTAAAATCTTACTGTTGGCCCTGTGTGCAGGAAGTTTCACTTGCTCTCTGGCCGCATTGCAAATAATATCCGCGTGACACCATTCCCAGTGCGGTGGTTGTATTCGATTGCCATTCCAAAGCCTGCGAGATCGGTTCCTCTGGAGACTACGTGCCCCCATGGGCTCCAGCGAGATACGCCGCACCGAGCGTTGGCTCGCGACGGCGCGGGTTTCCCTCGCCCTGGCTTCCGTGGTCGCGATCTATATGGATCCGACCGAGATTCGCGTTTCGTTGTGGGCCTATGGCTTATTGGCCTTTTACATTATTCAAGGCTTGTTCATCATCGTCTTCTTGCGCAGGCGGCAGGAATCGACGCCAAATTTCCGCCTTTTAGTTCACAGCGCAGACATAATCTGGCCGGGGCTCATTTCAGTTTTTGCCACCGGTGAGAGCAATCTCTTTTTCCTGTTCTTCGTCTTCGTGCTTGCCGGTGCTGCTTACCGTTGGGGTCTGTGGGAAACGGTGGGAACTGCAGTCGCAGCGGTGGTCTTGCTGTGGATAGAAAGCTTCACTTTGCTCCACCTGAACTTTGTGGGTACGGTAAACACTTTGCTCTTGCACCTGAAATGGCACCTGCCGCTCTTGCAAGTGAATCCCACCGAATTCGAGCCTAAACATCTTTTCATCCGCTCCGTCTATCTCCTGGTGTTGGGTTTTCTGCTCGGATACCTCGCCGAGCAGCAGAAACAGCTTCGCGCCGAAAAAGCTGTAATCGCCAGAACCATCGGAAAGGCCCGAGTCGAGGCCGGACTTAGCGGCACTATCCAGGAAATATCCGCCGAACTGCTCTCCATGTATGGAGCAAAACAACTGCTGATCGCCTCCCAGGAGACCAGCAATTACCGCGTGTTTGTCGGCGAACTGCGGCAAGAGAATGGCGACGCCTCATTTCGCTGGCTCGAACCCTCCACCAGCGATAAAGAAACCTACATGTTCGACTCCCCCGCCGTCACCTGCTATGCGCGGCGAAGCAAGCGGCGCGAGGCGGAATTTTCCATCCTGGGATTAGACCGCGAAGGGGCGAGAGTGCGTGATCTTACTCCGGATTCGCTCAGTCCACTCACGCAAAAGTATGATTTTCAAAGTTTGATGACCGTGTCGTTTCTGTTTGGACGCGAATGGTCAGGACGAATCATTCTGCTGGATCCCTCCTTGACCGGCGACACCGAAGAAGAACTTCGCTTTCTTGAGGAATTGGTTCGCCAGGTTGGACCGGCCGTCTACAACGTCCTCCTGTTACGCCGTTTGCGGCTGCGGGCCGGAGCAGTAGAGCGCGCACGTTTCGCCCGCGAGTTGCACGATGGGGCTGTGCAGTCGCTTATTGCCGTCGAGATGCAGGTCGATGTGCTGCGGCGCCAATCGCCCGGCAAGCCCGGATTAGTGACTGAGGAGTTGGGCAGAATCCAGGGCCTGCTGCGCGAAGAAGTTCTCAAGTTGCGGGAACTGATGCAGCAGATGAAAACCTTGGATGTAGATTCCAAAAAGCTTTTGGGATTACTATCTGATACGGTGGAACGGTTCCAGCGCGAGACCGGAATTTCTGCCCGCTTCCTTTCCGATCTGAACGAGTTAAATATGCCGCAGCCAGTTTGCCGGGAATTAGCGCGCATTGTGCAGGAAGCACTGGTCAACGTTCGCAAACACAGCCGCGCCCACCAGGTGCTGGTGCGGCTTGGTGCGCGCAATGGCGCATGGCACATACTGATCGAAGACGACGGGTGCGGTTTTCCTTTCGCAGGCCGCTTGGCGCAAGCCGAACTCGACATTCTAGGAAAAGGTCCTGTGATCATTAAGGAACGGGTGCGTTTAATTGAAGGCGAACTCACGGTAGAATCAACTCCGGGGTCCGGTTCACGTTTAGAAATCACTGTCCCGCAACGGCGGGAAGCCGCTTATGGATAATCGACGATCGCAGTCGACTCGCATCGTTATTGCTGACGACCATCCTATTTTCCGTGACGGATTGCGCCGGCTTTTGGAAACCGAGCCTGACCTCAAAGTAATTGGGGAAGCGTGTGACGGCGCGGAGGCAGTCAAGCTCGCCCGGCAACTGAAACCGGACATTCTGCTGCTGGACCTCGCCATGCCGCGCCATCCTGGCCTGGAAGCGCTCCGCGAGATGAGCTCCGCTTCGAACCAGAGTGCGGTGCGCGTAATACTGCTGACCGCGGCTGCGGAGAAAAATCAGATCGTCGAAGCTCTGCAACTCGGAGCGCGCGGGGTCGTTCTCAAGGATTCCGCCACCCAGCTTCTGCTCAAAGCGATCCACACCGTCATGGCAGGAGAATACTGGGTGGGACGCGAGAGTGTCTCCAACCTGGTGCAGTACCTGCGAACTTTAGTTCAGTCGTCCGGCGAGGAAGCTCGCCAGAAAAAATTCGGCCTCACGCCGCGGGAATTGGAGATTGTGTCCGCCGTGGTGGCCGGCTATTCCAATAAAGAAACCGCCGAATATTTCAAGATCAGCGAAGATACGGTGAAGCATCACCTCAGCAATATCTTCGATAAGCTCGGGGTTTCCACTCGCTTGGAACTCGCGCTCTTTGCTGTTAATCAATCCCTTCCTCTGAAGCCCATTGCTTGAGATTCTCGATCTAGCACTTTAGTGCCATAGATATCCACCTCCGAGCCATTGTCCCCTGCTACGCACAAAACTAGCATTGATAAGTCAGTATGTCTGCTGATGTCACCTGGCAACTGCTCTCGCCCGCGTCGGAGTATATAGCTAGGAATTTAGGAGGAACTCCGTGGCAAGATTGTTGCAACAACTGTGGTCGGATGAACGAGGTCAGGACGTCGCTGAATACGCAGTGATGCTGGCGGTTGTGCTGGTGATCGTAGTTGGAACTATTCGTCTTATTGGTGGCAACGCCAACAACGTTTTTTCCTCGGTTGCCAGCTCCGTCGGTCAGTAACTCCGACGTCAATCAAAATACGTCGAGTGCAACCGATGCGGATTCGTTTACACGCACACCGCAAAAATTTATCTCACAGTCCCTATTAGCAGTGAACGATTTTGGGACTCTTGATGCCTTTCGTCGCGTTACGCGTATCCACCACCATTTGGGACTCGCGCACGATGCGGGCATAGTCGTAATCGGAGTGATCGGTTACGATCAGCGTGCAGTCGTATTGTCCGAGATTTTCCAGCGGTACGCATTTCATCTGCAGATCGTATTTGCGTCCCTTTCCGACCGTCGGAAAGTAGGGATCGTTGTAGCTGACTTGGACACCTTCTTTTTGCAGCAGCTCGATAATGGTCAACGACGGGGATTCGCGTAAGTCATCGATGTCTTTCTTGTAAGCCAGCCCAAGCACCAGAACCTTGGAGCCATTCAGCGCTTTCTTGTGCTGGTTGAGCGCTTTGCCCACTGACTCCAGCACGTGGTACGGCATGTTGGTGTTGATCTCTCCAGCCAACTCGATGAAACGGGTGCGAAAATCCCACTCTTTGGCTTTCCAGGAAAGATAAAATGGATCTACCGGAATACAATGGCCGCCCAATCCAGGGCCAGGATAAAAAGGTTGAAATCCGAAAGGCTTGGTCGCAGCCGCTTCAATCACCTCCCAGATATCCAAACCCATGCGCAGCGACAACAGCTTCAACTCATTCACCAGGGCAATGTTCACGCAGCGGTAGATGTTTTCCAAAAGCTTGGTCATTTCAGCCGCGGCTGGCGAAGAAACCCGAACTACCCGGGCGAAGATGGCTCCGTACAAAGCGGCGGCGAGGTCTGAAGCTTTGGGATTCAGTCCGCCGACTACTTTCGGGATGTCGCGCCGGGCCACCGTCTGATTGCCGGGATCTTCACGCTCCGGCGAGAAGGCAACATAAAACTCTTGGCCGTTAGAACTTTCACCGCGCGATGCCTTGAGCCCAAGCCGGTTGCCTTTCTCCAAAATTGGGATCAATACCTCTTCGGTCGTTCCGGGGTAAGTCGTGCTCTCGAGAATCACCAGATGTCCTGGCCGCAGATGGGGAGCAATCGACTTTGCCGTGTCAGTGATGAAACTCAAGTCGGGCTCGTGATATTCGTTCAGGGGTGTGGGAACGCATATGATGATTGCGTCCATTTCCGTTAATCGCGAGTACTCTGCAGTAGCGCTGAATCCAGCTTTCTTTGCCACCTGAATATCTGTCGCCGGAATACGAAAAATGTATGAGCCTCCCTGATCCAGAATGGAGACTTTTCGGGCATCAATATCGAACCCGGTGACCGAAAATTTCTGCTCGGTATAAAGCAGAGCCAAAGGCAGACCCACATAGCCCAAGCCGATGACGGCGACACGCGCCTGTTTCTGTTCAATCTTGGCCTTCAAATCGGAAAACAAAGCGACCGGCATTGATTCAATAGTCATAGTTTTTGGGTGAGATTCACTGTGAATTTTAACATGTGCCCTTGCGGTCCCGGGCCGCGTTTCTGGCGCCTCGGTTACTTCTGTGTGGAATGAACTCGCCCGGTTTCTTGTACTCACCGCGTTTGCACGAAGACTTCGCCCACAGCAACTACCGACTCACTGGTGCCTCCGCTGGTTCGTTGTTTGTATAGGGCTTGTTCTGCTTCCACGGGTAACTTACAGTCGATTTTCAGATGGAGAACCGCACTGAGACCCTGGGAATCGGATCGCGTGCGCCAGATTTTTCTCTGCCAGCGGCAAATCGAGAGGGGAATGTTTCGCTCTCCGCACTGGGGCAGCGTGGGCCGGTGATTCTCGAATTCCTGCGCGGAACCTGGTGACCGAACTGCGTTAAACGCATGGCCCAGTTTGAGCCAATGAAAGCTGAACTCGAACAGGCCAAAGCAGCAGTTGCTATTTATCGCTGCGGAGAAACGCGAGGGGATGTTTAAACCGGCAAAGTTTTTGTCAAAGCATCCCGTGCCATTTCCTTTTTTACTGGATGAAGACCGATCGGTAACCAAGGCGTACGGGCTTTATCACCGACTGGGTAAGGATGCGATTAACATCGCGCATCCCGCCACGCTGGTCATCGATAGCGGCGGCACGGTGCGTTATATCTATCGCGGCGATGATCAGACCGACCGCGCGCCGATGGAAAAGGTTTTTGAAGCGGTCCGAAAATTGACGCTGTGCTGGCTGACGTCGCTCAACGCGAGGACGCAAAAGTTCACAGAATTTACGACTGATTGGGGAGGCGAAATGAAGAAACTTGTATTGCTCAGCGTACTGCTGTTCGCAGTGTCTGCGGTAGCGCAAAACAATATCGCATTGCCTGCGGGCACATCGATGAAAGTAAAACTGGAAAATGCTTTGACAACTTTTTCCAACAAGAGTGGGGATCCGTTTTCCGCACGAGTGACGGAAGCTGTCATGCTCAATGGAAAACCGGTGATTCCCATCGGCGCAACCGTGCAGGGACGGGTCACCAAAACAAGCGAACCGCGGCGGATTGCCGGCAAACCGACCATCGCCATCTTCCCCGAAACTGTAGTCTTGCCTGACGGCCAGCATTTCATGCTCAACGCTACGCTGGTGGACACTAGCGTGCGTAACGGAACCGATGTCAACGACGAGGGCCAATTCAAAGGCAAAGGACACGACGGCAAAGATATGACCGAAATTGGCATGGGCACCGGCGGCGGAATGTTGGTGGGCGGTTTGATCGGCGGAGCCAAAGGCGTGCTGATTGGCGGCGCGGTGGGCGCTACCGCAACCGTCGCTCATTGGATGGGAAAGAAAAACTCAGCGATGCTGCCTGCGGGTACAGAGTTGGTGATGGAACTGAGTCGTCCTCTGGAGATGACTGCCGCGGCCACCGGCCAGTAGAAATCAGTGACTCGTTTCACTTGGCCGGAGGCCTTCGCTTCCGGCTTTTTCATGCCTGTCTAAAAAGCTAATGCCATCAAATCTTCTTCGCTCAAAAGACGTAACTCGATCCATCCCTCGAGAGGCAACGCATCGACCGGCAAACGGTTTTGCCAAACGCTGAAGCGCAGGCGCAGCAAGGTCGCCACCGGAGTGGTTGCTCTTCCTCCCGCCGCGACGGAAACAGAAGCAGTTGGCTTTGCCAATAACCACGCCAGTGGAATTTTGAATTCGAAGTTTCGCAGCAGAGCCACTTTCACTTCTTCGCCCGGATTCTGCGTGGAAGCAATGGGCGTTTGTTCCTCCGGAGAACTTACCTGCCATGACGCCGGTTTGCCTGCCCGCACGCGCACATCTAATCGCAAAGCGCGCCTTGGACGCTGCTCGTCCGCTGCCCGCGATTCAAGATTGACCACCAAATCAAAATCCAACTCGGGAGGCTTGCCCACAAAATCCATGCGGCCATAAACGAAATCTTCATCGATTCCGGTATGCACACAATCAACCAGAAATTGCTTGCCGTGCATGGCGCCGGCGCGGTGATCGGCGGTATGGACTGCCGCACCCATCCACTCGAAATAGCGCACCATATCGCCGGTGATGCGAGGGTGGATATAAGACGTCTGCGGCGTGTACTGCGGCCGCGTCTCCACGCCGCTGATGGGTTGCGCAAGATAATCGGGCGGGCTCGCGCCTAGCGCCTGATACACATTCGAAAGATGCTTGCGGTACAGTTCGTCGAATTCGCGGTCGTTGGCGGAGTGATGCTCCGGGCCGTACCACCAGTTCCAGTCGCTGCCCTCGGCGATAAACAATTCTTCAAGAGCCAATTTACGTTGGGCATCGCTCGCCCGAGTGGCCGCCTCAGCGTAAAAGTTGCGCGCCTGATAGAGATGATCCCAGGAACGGTTATCCTCGGGCGCGCCAATCCACACGTTGAAGTTGGCATTAATCCATGAGCCCGGTACTAAAGAAGTGAGTTTGCCAAAATCGCGATGACGCGCGATCGCCTCAGATACCGTGACCGCCTCAATACCCGGTTCATGCTGCAATTTGTCATAAAAGCGCCGCAGAAATTCTCGCCCAGACTTCGGATAGTATTCCCAGGCATTTTCGCCGTCGAGAATGATGGACACAACCGCATCGCGACCCTGATCGAGCAGTAGGCCGCGCGGCTTGCCAAATATTGTGAATCAGATGATTGGCGGCATCCTGCGCAGGCATTCCCGAGTACACGAATCCAATCAAATCCGAGATAGTGTGATCGCGGAAGATCATGTGCATCCGGGTCGATCCGCTCTCGAACCGATGGATGGTATAGAGTTTCTCGGCGGCTGGCCCCTGCAAGCGCCCTTCACCGTCGCGTGCAAAGTTAATCCCTAAGCTGCGTCCGAGAACGCCTTCGTCCGTGGCCATCCACTTCACGCCCAGATCTTGAGCAATAGATAAAACTTCTTCTGACACGCTTCCCTCAGAAGGCCAAACGCCCAACCGGCCGCACGCCGAAGACTTGTTGATGAAGATCGAGCCCACGCCGCA
Organism: uncultured Acidobacteriota bacterium; assembly: GCA_963716405.1. GTDB lineage: Bacteria > Acidobacteriota > Terriglobia > Terriglobales > Acidobacteriaceae > JABDBE01. The sequence goes on from CAVQTI010000007.1 coordinate 11,232, forward strand.
ACTGTTCCCGCGCGTCTTCAGGATGGCGAAAACGGTTTTGCGGCAGGGGCAGCCCTGGGGTTGAAACCGCACCCATGTTCGTGTCGCAAACCAGAGGCAGAATCGGATGATAAAAAGGCGATGTTGATATTTCAATTCTTCCCTGCTGCGCCGCAGTCGCGTGCGCGGGAATGACCTCGCCTACCAGTTCACGCTGCCGGGCAATGACGAATGCCTGGTCTTCCAGCGAGTACCCCTGCCCCTTTTTGATCAGTGCCGCAATTTCGGGATCTTCGAGAAAGAATTCATCAAACCAGGCGATTTGAGAGAGCACTTGGAGGTCCGTGAAGTCCTGCGCCTGAAAATACTTATCCGCCCGCTCCGGAGAATCGCCCGCGCCTCGAAAGCGCTCCCACAGCGCCTGATAACGCGGATACCGGCCGATCATGTGTACCGGATTCGCCTGAAATAGATATTGCAGAGCGAAGCGTCGTTCAGTCGTGGTGAGTTCTTTCGCCGGCCTGGCCGCCACTTTCAGGAACGGATCATGCGCTGTTCCATCAACGTAATCCTGAATTTGCGTGATCAGCGATGGGACGAGGTTGAAAGTCTGGTGAACATCGGGAAACTCATCCAGCAGTTTCACCATGCCGTAGTAATCTTTCAGCGCATGCAGACGAACCCAGGGAAGACGATATTCACCCGTAACCAGATCTTTATAAAAAGGCTGATGCTGGTGCCAAAGGATAATGACGCGCAGAGCTGCCATTTAAAGTGTCGGCTCAGCAAGAGATAAAGAAATGAAGAGCCGTGCTGAAAGTCTAGCATGAGGTATCGCATTCGCAGGTTTCTGCAAAAGCCCTGCCGCCCGACAGTTTCATTCCGGTACACTAAAAGATCGGTCATGGAGGCCGGGCGTCCTCGCCCGGCTAAACGGGCGAGACGCCCGTTCTCCACTTTAGTGGTCGAGAGAATGAGTAGAGGGCTAGTGCAATTTGAGGCCGCGCTGACATGGCACTTCTGACCGAGCAGGACCTTTATCTTTTCAACCAGGGACGCCACTACCGCGCTTACCAAAAACTGGGCGCGCACCTTACTTCTGTAAACGGCGAACCCGGAGCCAGTTTTAGCGTGTGGGCGCCGAATGCGCGGTCCGTGACGGTCATGGGCAGCTTCAATAATTGGAATAAGGATTCGCATCCGCTGCGTGCGCGTGAGAATTCCGGCATCTGGGAGGATTTCATCCCCGGAGTCACCAAAGGCACGTTTTACAAGTATCACATCGTTTCGCGGCATCACAGCCACGTGGTCGACAAGGCGGACCCATTTGGATTCTTCCATGAGAAACCGCCGCGTACCGCGTCGGTGGTTTGGGATCTCGACTATCAATGGTCTGATCAGGAATGGATGCAACATCGCGAAGGCCGAAATTCCCTGCACGCACCTTTATCTATCTATGAGGTCCATCTTGGCTCATGGATGCGAGTTCCCGAGGAGCATGGCCGTCCGCTTACCTATCGCGAGGTTGCGCCGCGCCTCGCCGACTACGTTTCACGCATGCAGTTCACCCATGTCGAATTCCTGCCAATCATGGAGCATCCCTTTTACGGATCGTGGGGATACCAGACCACCGGTTATTTCGCCCCGACCGCGCGCTACGGCACGCCGCAGGATTTCATGTATCTGGTGGACTACCTGCATCAGCGTGGCATCGGCGTAATTCTCGACTGGGTGCCGTCGCATTTCCCTACCGATGAGCATGGGCTTGCCTACTTCGACGGCACTCATCTCTTCGAGCACTCCGATTCCCGGCAGGGCTTTCATCCCGACTGGAAGACGCTCATCTTTAATTACGGACGCGACGAGGTCCGCAGCTTCCTGCTTTCAAGCGCAATGTTCTGGCTGGATAAGTATCACGCCGATGGTTTGCGAGTGGATGCGGTGGCGTCCATGCTATATCTCGATTATTCCCGCAACCCTGGCGAATGGCTTCCCAACAAGTATGGTGGGCGCGAGAATCTTGAAGCCATCGAATTTCTTCGCCAGTTCAATATGGAGACTTACAAGGAATATCCGGGCGTTCAGACTTTCGCCGAGGAATCGACAGCGTGGCCCATGGTCTCGAAACCAATTTATCTCGGAGGCCTGGGCTTCGGCCTGAAATGGGATATGGGCTGGATGCACGACACCCTGCAATACTTCGCGCACGATCCCATCCATAGAAAATTTCACCACAACCTGCTCACATTTCGATCGCTATACGGCTTCACCGAGAATTTCGTACTGCCGCTGTCGCACGATGAAGTTGTCCATGGCAAAGGCTCGCTGATCGGCAAAATGCCGGGAGACGAATGGCAGAGATTTGCCAATCTACGATTGTTGTTCGGCTACATGTTCGCCCAGGCGGGCAAGAAACTGCTGTTCATGGGAGACGAGTTCGGACAAGTTCGTGAGTGGACGCATGACAGCAGCCTGGAGTGGGACGTGTTGCGATATCCCGTGCACCACGGATTGCAGAATTGGGTGGAGCAGTTGAATCGCGCTTACCGCAGTGAGCCCGCGCTGCACGAATTCGACACCGATCCCAAAGGATTCGAGTGGATCGATTGCAATGACAACGCCGCCAGCACGATTTCACTCCTGCGTAAGGGAAGCTTGCCTGGACAAGTTGTTGTCGTGGCTTGCAACTTTACTCCTATCCCTCGAATTGACTATCGCCTCGGAGTGCCGACCGGTGGTTTCTGGCGGGAGATCCTTAACAGCGATGCCAAAGAATATGGCGGAAGTGGCATGGGGAATTCCGGGGGCGTCATGGCTGAAGAACATCCAGTACACGGGCGTCCATACTCCCTGAAACTAACCTTGCCGCCGCTGGCGGCGCTGTTCCTGAAAGCCGGGTAATCGGCACTTTGCCGGGCAATTCGGCACGTCGGCTGGATTGTTTCTAGGAATAAATTGTCACCGAACATGACAATTGGACCGCGCGCATTAAGTCGCCAGCAAACCTTGCAGCCGATCCAAAATGTGCCGTAACGGAACTCCTTTTCCCATGGCGGCATCGACGAATGGAGCCATCTGTTGCAACTCCGGATGTGATCCCGAAATCATAATCACCGGTAGCTTCGGATGCCTCTGCTTAAGCCACGTTGCCAGCTCTAAGCCATTCATTCCAGGCATTTCGTAGTCGAGAATAACGGCATCAATTTCTTTTTCCTTAGACTCAAAGACGTGAAGTGCGTGACGGCCACTGTCGGCGGCAATGACTTCGTATCCGTTTTGACCGAGCAGCGCTCCGTACAATTCTCGGATTGCCGCGTCATCGTCCACGCACATCACGGTTTGAACCTTCATAGGGGAGAACTGCCCTTCTCGCTTCGCCTAAGAGGGGTCTAGAACGAAGCCATTTTGCTCAATCGTTAGCACGTTGACTGCCATGCCTTGATCGATTCCAGCAACAGCTTTTGCGTGAACGTCGGCGTGACCCACATACGAGGGTGGACACGACCCCCGCCGCCACATTACACTCGCCGTCGGACTGAGAGCCGTGTCCAAAGGGCGGTTCGAAGAGTTTGCAGTTCTAAATAGTCTTTCCGGTTTAGGCAGTTCACATCCTGTTCCGAGGTAGGAGATGAAGCTCAAAGTATTTTTCTATCGGCTCCAGTTGCCCGCAGTTCTCTTCGCTGTCCTATTTCTGCTTTGCGCGCCTCTGCTCGCCGCGACCAATGCCATCACACTTTCTGTCGATCCCAATCCAGCGAAGGTGAAAGAGAAAGTCACGCTCACCGCTAACGTCAGGACCAATAATAAAGCGGCCACAGGAGGGACCGTCACTTTCTTCGATAGCAAAATCCCGCTGAGCAGCGCCCAAGTGGTGGGCAAGAATCCGGCCAAGGGATACAAAACAGGCATGGCGACCTTGACCTTGATCATGTCACCTGGTGCCCACTCCCTGACCGCGGTCTACGGGGGAACTGCGGGTTCGCCAAAAGTGGTACGGTCCAAACCTGTGGCTCTAAAAGTGACGGGGAAGACGGGCAGCGCGACCGTGCTCACGGCAAAAGCAAATGTCCAGCACCCCAAGAACTATGATTTCACTGCGACCGTGAGCGGTTTCGGATTGGCTGTGCCGCAAAATAAGGTGGACTTCACTGACATTACTGCGAACACGGACCTGGGCACAGCGCCGCTTGATTCAAAGACGGCGTCCCACAGCTTTGGCAAGGCACTCGTGACAAGTGCATCGGGTGCGCCGACGCAGTCGGTTGTTGCTGACTTCAATGGCGACGGTTTCCCAGATGTTGCCACGGCAAACGCCGCATTCGGTCCGAGCACGGTAGCGGTTTTCCTGGGCAAGGCGAATGGCGAGTTCCAATCGCCGGTGTCTTATCCGACTGGATATTTCACCAGCGGAATTCTTAGCGGAGATTTCAATAACGACGGTATTCTCGATCTGCTCGCGATGAGCCAGGATGGCACTATCGCTCTCTTCCTCGGCAATGGCGATGGTACTTTTCAGACACCGAAAACTGACTCCATCGGCGGCCTGCCGGTTGCAATTGTTGCCGGGGATTTTAATCGCGACGGCATTCTGGACTTCGCCACCATCGACTACTTCGCAAATACGACTTCGATATCGTAGGCAACGGCGACGGAACCTTTCAATCACCGGTCCCTTATGCGGTCGGAAGTGGCCCATATTCCATTGCCACTGCGGATTTCAATGGCGATCGCTATCAGGATATCGTGGCCGTGAATGACAATGACAACACGGTCAGCGTTCTGCTCGGCAACGGGGATGGAACGTTCCAGGCACAAAGACCTACGGCACTGGAAACCAAGTCGAGTTCGTAGCTACCGCAGATCTGAACCTGGACGGCAAGCAAGACATCGTCGTCGCCAATTACGCCGATCAGGACGTCGGCATTCTCCTCGGGAACGGCAATGGCACCTTCAAGCCGCAGGTGACATACAAATTGGGCGGGCCCGATTCCGGCTTTGCCATCGCCGATCTGAATGGAGACGGGGTTCCCGATATCGTGGCCTCTTACTATCATCCCTCGCAACTCGGCGTGCTCCTCGGCAAAGGAGACGGCACCTTCCAAGCGGTGCGCAATTTCAATACCAGCCAATCGCAAGGCTATGAAATAACCATCGCCGATCTGAACGGAGATGGCGCTCCAGACTTGATCAGCAGCGATCTTCACGCTTCCATCGGTGTGCTGCTCAACGTGACCGCAGGAAAAGCCAAGCTGACCGATGTAGCGGTTCCGGGAACGTCGAAAGACGTAGAGGAAATCGTAGCCAAATACAGCGGCGATGCCAGATACGCGGGCTCCAAATCAAAACCGATAAAAGTAAAAGGCTCCGGCGGAGTTAGTCGTGCCTAGCTTTTGGCACGCGGCTATCACTGCACTACACATGTCTGTGCCAGATGCGAACTGGGTCGCGTCAATGAGCATCTGGCTCGACGCCTGTGTTCCACCTGCTCCGACGACTGGCAGGCCTTTTACGTTCTGGGCTGAGGAAGAGCCACTGAGGATTGCCAGTAGCAGGCAGAAACGATTCAGTCCTACAACTGGGTTACCTATGTGAAGGGAGCGACGCACCTGCAAGCGCAGGCAATTCACCAAGGGGCCCATTTTGGGTTATTCTCCTTGCTTTTTTCGCTGAGATCGCGGCCCAATGCTCCCCCTCACCACGGAAAACCGTGTGATGGGTCCGCCCGCTTTCCGAGTGACCCACTGAGCGCTGTGCTGCCAGCGCTACCCTATCGCAAGTGGGAAGTGTCTGGAAGTGCCTCGCCTGATACGTTCTCGCGTAAGCCTTCTCGGCGCAAAATCTTTCATCTTGACGGCGGACTACGGCGAGTAAGACACTCCTTCGTTGGGGATGCGATCATGAGGCGTATCGCGTGGATTTTTCTGCTGGGGCTTGCGGCGTTATCGGTGGGCGCAAGTTATGCCTCGGCAGGGCAGTTTCGGCACCCGGTCTACTACCGCGCAGGCCAGCGACCGCACGGGCTGGTAACTGCGCAGTTCACCAAGAGCGGGAACCTCGATGTTGCCTTTGCCGACTGGCTCAGCAACCAAGTCGTGATTCTCTTAGGCAACGGCGATGGAACCTTTCAGCCGCCCCGGATATTTTCCGCGTCCAACCCGATAGGGCTTGCAGTGGGCGACTTCAATGAGGACGGCAACCTGGACTTGGCGGTAGTGGAGGCGAACGGCACCGGGGATGGATCACTCACCATATTTCTGGGTGACGGTAAAGGCGGCCTCAAGCGGTCCGCCAGCTACCTGATCGGAATCGAATCGGTCAACGTTGCCGTTGCGGATTTTAACGGCGACGGGCATTTGGACGCCGCAGTCACAGACTTCGGGTTTGAACGAACTCCGGGTGATGTGATCGTATTTTTCGGCAACGGTCGTGGCAAGCTACGCAGAGTCGCAAAGTTTAAGATGTCGCAGGGACCAGGGGGCATTGCTGCGGCAGACCTGAATGGAGACCACAATCCCGACCTCGCCGTTACGCAGTTCTCGACCGGCTCGGTCGCGGTTCTCATGAACGACGGCACCGGCCATTTTTTCAAGCCGGTGAGCTACAACATCAGTGGCAGCGGAACCGAGGACGTGAAGATCGCCGACCTACGCCACAACGGCAAACAGGATCTGGTGGTGGCCGATACCGCTGAGGGGATGGTTGTCCTGTTAAATAACGGCGACGGCACCTTCGGCAAGCCAACCATTTACCCCCCCACCTGCCAGAACTGCGTCGGTCCTGAAGCCTGCGTAGTCGCCGATTTCAATCTCGACGGCCACTTGGACGTGGCCTGCGCCACCAGCATCGACGACTCCTACCTGTTCTACGGCAAGGCAAGGGCAAGCGAATCCCGAGTCCGCCTCGAACGTTGAAATTGTCGACTACCATTAGGAGAAGGTCATGGCACAAACTGCAATTCACCCCGGAGAACATTTGGCCGAAGAACTCAGCGAATTACGAATGAGCGCGGCGGAACTGGCGCGTCAGTTGGGAGTTCCGACCAATCGCATCACTGAAATCTTGAATCGGCGGCGGGCCATTACCGGAGACACGGCATTGCGTCTTGCTCATTTCTTCGGCACCAGCGCAGAATTTTGGCTGAACCTGCAAGGTCTGTATGAACTCCGCTTGGCTGAACAGCGATTGGGAAAGTCTATCCGCTCCTTACCTACTCTGAAGCGTGTCGAACAACCTCACGCTTAGAGTCCATGGGGCGTACCCCCCTTCAGACAATCTGATAATTACGGATGCTCCAATCAAGTTCTCACCACCGCGCGACCGCGCGCCTCTCACGCGTGCTAGACTCGATTTAGCTGCTGCCCATGCGGATCCTCACCCGCTACATCCTGCGTGAAGTCACGGCTCATGCCTTGATCGGCGTGGCTGTGTTCACCTTCGTCTTATTTACCCGCGATCTGGGACATATCCTCGAACTGGTAGTCCGCAACAGCGCTCCTTTGCCCAGTGTCGCCGAAGTCTTCTTTTTCATCGTGCCGGTTACGCTGACCATCAGCATTCCCGCCGGCGTGCTAGTCGGCATTCTGATCGGGCTTAGCCGCCTGGCAGCCGACAGCGAAATCACAGCGATGCGCGCCAGCGGCATTGGGGTTTGGAGCTTTCTACGTATCGTTTCCATCTTCGCCGTGGCCGCATGGATCCTGGCCCTGGTGAACGGACTGTACGTTGCGCCCCAGTCGCAGGCCGCCATGGTTCACTTGCAGGACCGATTGAAATCTTCGCAGGCGTCCTTCGAAGTCCAGCCGCGGGTTTTCTACGAAGGGTTTCCCGGGCTGGTCCTCTATGTGCAGAATGTGAAAGCAGCCCAAGGTGCGGCCATCTGGAAGGGCGTTTTTATCGCTGACACCACCATTCCATCTTCGCCAAGGATTACCCTCGCACAACAGGGCATTCTCGTAAGCGAAGGTCCGGAGACTCTGCATCTTCACCTGACCGACGGCGAAACTCACGAGATCGATCCGAAGGTCGCTGACCACTATCAGATTTCCACCTTCGAGCAAACCGACATTCCCATTCCCGTGCCTCAGGCTGACAGCGCCAAAGAGCAGGAGCCAACGCCGGTTTCGCAAATGGGAACGTGGGAACTGTGGCGGCAGGCCAAACATCAGAAAGACCCCGCTTTGGCACGATGGGATTTGATCGAGTTTCATCGCCGCTTTGCCTTGCCCACAGCCGTGCCTGGTATTGGCGCTGGTTGGAATTCCGCTCGGCTTGTCGTCGAAAAAGGGCGGCAAGTCCACCGGATTCGTGCTCACGATCCTTCTGGTATTCGCTTATTACTCGGCGTCACTGGTTGGGGTTTCGTTAGCGCGGCAAGGCAAGTTGTCGCCCGGCGTCGGCGTTTGGCTGGCGGATATTGTGTTCTTTCTCGGAGGCGCCTTCCTACTCTGGCGCGCCGAACACAGGCCGTTTGAAATCGCTTCGTTGCGAAGATTACTGCATCCGCTGGGCGCGGGAATGCAAGAGGCTGCCAGGCTGCCATTCCGCCGCGCCGAAGACGCGTTTGAGCGCGCGGCCAGCCGGCGCCGCGTATTCAGCGCGCGCTTCCCCATGATCCTGGACGATTATGTGTTGCGCGACTTTGGCATGAACCTGGCCATGGTCGTGGCTGCTTTCCTGATGCTCCTGCTCGTCTTCACACTGTTTGAGTTGCTGGGAGACATTCTCCGCAACCAGATTTCTCCGCTGGTTGTCGGAGAGTACTCTGCTCAACGTTTCGCCATATTTCATTTACAACATCACGCCCTTAAGTATTCTGCTGGCCGTTCTGATCACCCTGGGTGTAATGCAGCGCTCGAACGAAATTACCGCGATCAAGACGACCGGCATCAGCATTTACCGTATCGTCACGCCGCTGGTGGTGGCCGCAGCGATGCTTGCGGTAGGCCTGTTCTTCGCCGACCAATTTTATTTGCCGCACGCTAACAAACGCCAGGACGCTTTGCGCAACATGATTAAAGGCAAACCTGCGCAAACCTATTTGAATCCCGACCGAAAGTGGATTTTCGGGCAGCACTCCGACATCTACTATTACGAGCTATTTGATTCCGATCGCGATCAATTTGGCCGGCTGGCGATTTTCCAGTTCGACCCCGCCACTTTTCAACTGACCAAACGCATTTACGCCGATCGCGCACACTGGGAAGACAGTCTGCGACGCTGGGTCTGCACTCAGGGCTGGGAGCGCGACTTCCGCGGCCCCGCGATAGAAAACTATCGCAGCTTCGACGTGGCGACCTTCTCAGCGGTAAGCGAACCTCCTACATACTTCAAGAAAGAAGTAAAACAGTCTTCGGAAATGAACTATCAGGAACTGCGCCGCTACATTCGCGACCTGCAGCAAAGCGGATTCGACGTCGTACGCCTCAGAGTGCAACTGGAGAAGAAGTTTGCCTTTCCGATCATCACTTTGGTTATGGCGGTTCTCGCCATACCGTTTTCACTTTCTTCGGGACGGCGCGGCGCCATCACCGGGGTTGCGGTTGCCGTTGGTATCGCGCTTGTTTATTGGACAGTCGCCGGACTGTTCGAAGCCATGGGGAACATCAGCCAGTTGCCGCCGGTTCTGGCGGCGTGGTCGCCGGATCTGATTTTTGCATTGCTGGGCGGCTATTTGATTCTGAAGGTGCCAACTTAGGAAGCGGAGACAGGAGCTAAACGGGCGAGACGCCCGTTCTCCATAAACAATCGTAACTAAAACTTGCCCGCAATCGCAGAGGTCTGCCCGAAAATGACAATCGGCTGGCCGACTACATTCAGGAGACCGCTGCTTGTAGTAAGGGAAAAAACAGAAATCGTGCCAGCTCCGATATTCGCCACATAGAGATAGTCGGTTGTGTCGAAAAGCGTGTTCCCTACGTCGGCCCGTACGACGCCGGGTAAAATCGCGATCGAAACCGGAGTCAACCCAGTCGAAATGGTTGCCGGAGATAGCGGCGTCAGCACTCCGCTTCCGGGGCCGTATGAATATTGCGAAACCGTGCTCGACTGCTTATCGACCACGTAGGCGAAGTTGAAACCGGGATCAAACGCGATCGCGACCGGTCCCAGCCCAGCCGGAAACGGCGAGCCCGTCACCGGGCTAAGCGTACCATCCGGAGTATTGGGGTTGGACGCAAGTGTTGACAACGTTGTCGCAGATCGCCCAGGCAGAGATGTTATTAGAGTTCGCTCCCGCATTGGCAACATAGAGAAAAGCTCCATTGGGAGTGACGGCGAGTCCGGAAGGTGCGGTCTGCCCGTCCTGGTAGAACGGCACAGGCAAGGCGGTTAAAGCGCCTGAAGTGCTATTGATCGCAAAAGCCGAGACGAAGTTGGCAAGCTGGTTCGCCACATACAGGAATTTTCCCGAGTTGCTGACCGCAACCGCCGACGGCAGCGTTCCATTCACGAAAGAGTACCCGACAGGAATCGTAGTAAATGGCGACCCCGGCACCGCCGTAAGTCCGGTGCCATTGATCGAGAAAACCGAAATACTGCTGGATCCCTGATTAGCAACGAATAAGAATTTACCGCCTGAGTCGATCGCCAGACCCATTGGCGTAGTTCCGGTCGGAGTGGTTGCACTGGCTGGAGTAAGCGTAGCGTCCGAATTTACGCTGTAACTGGAAATGCTGTTGGAACCGCTGTTGGCCACGAACAACGCGCTCCCTGAGGGAGTCAACGCAATCGCAGAAGGAACTGCGCCCGTTCCAACAGCGTTTCCGTCGGCGGTAAGCGCGCCCGTACTCTCGGTCACGGTGTATGCCGAGATCGTCGTGTTGGCCTGGGCGGTAATATAAAGGTAGGCGACACCGGTTGTCGCCGCATTGTTAATTGAAGTACAACCCGCCAGGCAGAAAAGCGCACCCGCAAGCACCACACACTTCACCAGAGCAAACTTCGTCCCCATTCTTTCTCCCAGTCGATTCAGATCTCGCAGCACAAGGCAGCAACAGCGCCCAGCCAGTTGGAGATCAAGGATACATTGTTTCGCGTTATCAGGGATTATAAGGCAAAGCTTCACCCACAGTTGAAACCGCGAGAAGGGCAAAAGTTGCTCGATAGGTTGACCGCGATTGGAGACTATCTGGATTGACCGAAGACGGGCTGGGGGCTCTGATCATGGCTGAGACGCTGTTCGATGCGAGAGACAAATCCAGGCGCGTGGCTTTGTAGCAGTTGCCGGATGCCCGGGGCAAATTCGTGAAGAACATTCATGCCCGCATCGCTGCCAATCGTCGAACCGAAATTATTAAAGGTGGATGAAGCGGACGAGCGCACCCAGTATGGACGGTAAGCGTTATCGACCGCAACCGTGGTAAGCGTTCCCAGAAGATAGGAGGCGCTGAGTTTTCCCTTTCCGGAGTCGTCCCGTGTAATGAAAGTGTGCAAAGCCGCCGAAGCCGCGCGGCTCACAAAGCTGCCGCCCGCCGAAGGCTGATAATGCTGCTGGTGTCGCGATTGCAAAGATCGGGACAGATACCTCTCGAAAATGCTGGGATCTTTCTGGCTCGCCACTGCTCGGTAAGACGCAGTGAGACTGGCCTGGCCTGGAAACCCGGAAAACTCCGATACTGGTTCTTGTACCGCAGCCACGGGTGCATCGGCGGAGGAGATTTCTTTGACAATAGGCGACTGGCCGCTATTTGCGGTTATGTGTGCCGAGGGGGCATCGGGAAGGGTCTGGCACGATGCGGCGCAAGCAATGAACACCAGAAAGGAAATTATTTCAATTGGTGCTACTCGCTTCATAACCGATCCTGCAGAATGCCAAGGATTTCCGGGCGTGCCGGCCATTCGCCGGAGAACACACTCCTCCAGCAGCACTTAAGATGCCATTCCCGGATGGGTGAGATGGCTGATTTTTGGGATAAAAACCACGGCGGAGCTGGGTCGGCGGCAGAAGAGTTTCCTACCAGGTGCGGGCGCCACCCCCGATTTACAGCTGGCGGGAAAGGATGGTTACCGTTGCTGGATTGGGCGGTTTCACCGAGGACAAAGGCAGGCGGATTTCGACCATCAGGCCGCCTTCGGGTCGGTTGGATATTCTGATGGTGCCGCCGTGGAGACGTACCGCGCGATCCGTGATGGCCAGGCCCAATCCGACGCCGCCGGTCTGGCGGCCACGGGCGTCGTCGATGCGGTAGAACGGGCGGAAAAGTTTGTCGAGCGCGTCCTCGGGGACGCCAGGCCCGGAGTCGATTACGCGCACTACTGCTTCCTCTTTGTCCGCGGCATCACTTGCGGGGTGCGCTTCCTGCAGCGCAATTTTCTTGAGACCTGTGTCGGCGGGGAATTTAACGTCCCGCTCCAGACGCAGCTCGACCTTGGTGCCTTCGTCGGTGTAGCGGATCGCGTTGCGCACAACATTCTCGATCGCGCTGTGCAGCAAACTCGGGCTGCCCGATCACCACGCACTCATCAATGATCTTCGGCTTCAACCTGGCAACGGCGGCTTTGGGCTTCGAAGGCGGCGTCTCGGGCAATTTCTTGTACCAGCCGATCGAGATGCACCGGGCTTTTCTCTATGGATTCGTCACCAGATTCAAGGCGGGCAATGGTGAGTAGTTTCTGGATCAATTCGTTAAGGCGATTGGATTCGCGGTCGATGCGATCAAGGGCGCTGGTTGCTTCAGTCCCACTGCGCTGCCGAGCCAGTTCCAGTGCGACATTCAACCGCGCCAGCGGAGATCGCAGTTCATGAGAAATATCAGTGAGCAAGCGGCTTTGTGCGTTGACCAGGCTTTCCAGCCGTTCCGCCATGCGGTCAAAGTCACGCATCAGTTCGGCCATTTCATCATGCCGCCGAGATGCGGGCATGCCCGCGCGAGCCGTCAGATCGCCAGAGGCCAGTTTCTGGGTCGCGCCACGAAGCTGGACGATGGGCGAAGTCAAGTATCGTGCCAGGATGTAACAGACCAACCCCGAGGAAATGATGGCGATCAGAAGACCGACGCCGTGAATGCCGTGCGGTCCAAAGAATGGCTGCTCTTCCGGCGGCAAATCGATAATCAGCATGTAATTGCGGCCGTTATCGGCGGTGAGCGTCTGGCTCAAGACTTGACCGGGTCCGAAACGACCGAGAAAGGTGTCGGCAGTGTGGATTCGGCCGTGTCTCGCGCGATCGATCCATGGAGGCTGGCTGCGTTCTAACAGTTCACGGCCATGGTCGTCGAAGATGTAAATCCGGACGTGCTGGCTATCGCGGATAGTTCTGAAATATTTTCGCGCCGCTTCGTCGCCGCCAGATTGATAAGCCTGCAGAGCTTCGTTGAGAAATTTCGGTTCCTGGGCCTGCAGATTGGAAATCTCACGCGACGGGCGCATGGCCAGAGTCACGATAATCGCTAATACCAGAAACAGAGCCTGCGCGATCCAGTAAGAGAGAAATATCTTGAGGAACAGGCTTCTCATGCTTCCTCGGCTTTGGCTGCCTGACTTTTTGCATGGTCGCGCGGATGGGCGAAGATGTATCCGACGCCGCGAACCGTCTTTATGTGATCGCTGCCGTTGTCGGAGTCGCCGAGCTTCTTGCGCACTTTGCTGACGTGCATGTCGATGCTGCGATCGAAGGGAGAAAACTTGCGGCTTAACACAGCGTCCACAAGATGCTCGCGTGTGACTACGCGTCCCGCCTCGCGCAGCAGGACATGCAGCAGATTGAATTCGACAGAGGTTAATTCGACAGGCTTGCCGTTTTGCCGAACAATTCTTGTAGCGGGATCAAGCTCGATATCGCCTACCTGTACAACCTCGGGAATTTGATCTTCGACTCTTTCTCCGCTTTTTTCGCCTGCCTGCGTACGGCGCAAAATGGCGCGAATACGTGCCACCAGTTCACGAGGGTTGAAGGGTTTGGGAAGATAATCATCTGCGCCGATTTCGAGACCGACAATTCTGTCGACGTCTTCGCCACGCGCGGTAAGCAGCAGCACTGGAATGCGCGAGGTATTGCGTATTCTTCGCAACACGTCGAAGCCATTCATGCCGGGCAACATTACGTCCAGCACGACCAGGAGATGATCGCCATTCAAAGCGCGATCAAGTCCGCGATTGCCATCGTGGACCGCCTCAATCTGGAAACCCTCAGGCTCCAGATATTCGCCCACCAGGCTGCATAACTCTACGTCGTCGTCGATGACCAGAATGCGATCCACTTTACTCATTTTAGTTACCCGCTGGGAAACAGGTGGTAAAGAATTGTCAAACCATCGCTTATCGCGCTTTACAAAACTTTACTCTGGTTGACCGACTCTTTACCACTTCGAATCTGGAAAAGTGTTTGTATGATCGAAGGCAATTGAGGGTTCCGAATTACGAGAATGCTCACAGGAGAGGATATGAAACTTCGCGGCAAAATTTCGATAGTAGCTCTGGCCATCGTGCTCACGACAGGAATTGCGATAGCACAAGGGCACGGCGGCCCACGCGGTGGTGGTGATTTCTTTGGTGGACCGATGTTGGGATACTTAACCGACGTTCTTGATCTCACCGATGCGCAACAGGCGCAGATCAAGCAAATTGTCGCCACCCAAAAACCGGCTATGGAGCCACTGTTCACGCAGGAACATGACAGCCATCAGCAAATGATGCAACTGATTCAGAGCGGCTCTTTTGATCAGGCAAAGGCGCAAAGCATTGCAAATCAGGAAGCGCAAATCCACGCTCAACTTGAAGTGCTGCACGCGCAGATGGCCTCGCAGGCGTACCAGATTCTGACTGCCGACCAGAAAACCAAGCTGGTGCAGGTGATGGCCAAGCATCAGCAGCGGATGCAGGAACACATGCAAGAACACCAGGCTCAGACACCGAACCAGTAAATAAAAGGGTGAGGCATGGAGGGAACGAATCGTGTTCCCTCCTTCTGGGTAAAAAGTTTTCACCAAAGAAAGGCGGGTAATTACTTGGCTACTAGAGCGATCCCCACAGATCTGGTAGATGTTATCGCGCGAGAAATGTCAGTCGGCGTGGAGCGCGCCGTCGAATGCTGGATGGCAGAAATTGAAGATGCGCTTACCGATATGCATTTGACCTCGCTCGGCCGGCTTAATGCCGTTTGCGACATCGTGAATGAATACAAGCAACTGACCGGAAAAGCAGAACTTAAAGATCGAAGTATTTGCTGAGTGCTGGTCCGAGGTGCGCCCATGAATGTTGATCTGGTTTATTCCTACCTTATAGATTCGACCTGGTTTTTTCTCGGCGCCTGGGTTCTGTTGCTGTTGACCGCCGGCATAGTGGCATTCGCCGAGGGGCCATGGGTGCGGCTTCTGCCGCTGATGGACACGATGCGCCGCAACTGAAGCCGGTGCTGTTAGAATCTCATCTAACACACCGATGCTGCCAAAAAGTCTGCGTCCCCTGGTTCCTTACTTCAGAAAGTATCGCCGCAGCTATCTGCTGGGAACGATATGTATATTCCTGACGAACGGAATCTGGATTCTTTTTCCGCAGGTAATTCGCCGGGCTGTGGACGACCTTAATCTCGGCGTCACTCGACACAAACTTGTCACCTACGCATTGCTTTTGCTAGCGGTCGCCGCCGGTAAAGGAATATTCCAATTTCTGACTCGCTGGGTCGTGATCGGCGTCTCCCGCGAAATCGAATTTGATTTGCGCAATGATCTCTTCCGTCATCTCGAAAGTCTTTCTTATTCTTACTATCAGCGCACGCGGACCGGCGACATTATGGCTCGCGCTACCAACGACCTGAATGCGGTCCGGATGCTGCTGGGGCCCGCGATTATGTATTCGGCGAACACCATTGTGTTTACCGCCGGAGCCCTGGCCTTCATGCTTTCGATCAGTCCCAAGCTGACGCTATATGCGTTCTTGCCTCTGCCGATTGTCAGCATCACCATTCAATATTTCGGCCGCAAGATTCACGAGCGCTTCGAACGAATTCAGGCGATGTTTTCCGATATCTCTGCGCGCGCTCAGGAGAATTTTTCGGGAGTGCGCGTGGTCCGCGCTTACGTGCAGGAAGAAGCCGAAATCGCAGCCTTCGAAACCGCCAATCAGGAATACATTAAGCGCAGCCTCAAGTTGGTTCGTCTGATGGGCATGCTGTGGCCCACGCTTGAAACCATGCTCGGCCTTGCTATTGTGCTGGTGCTGTGGCTGGGCGGACGCGAAGTGATTTCCCACCGCATGACCGTCGGCGAGTTTGTCGCCTTCAATACTTATATGGTGCAATTGACCTGGCCGATCATTGCCCTCGGCTGGGTCATCAACATTTTTCAACGCGGTACCGCGTCGATGCGACGCATTAACGAGATTCTGACCGAAAAGCCTGAGATCGAAGATAGTGAAAAAGTCAAAAACAGCACGAGCGAGACGCTCGTGGCTACACAATTACGTGGGGAGATCGAGTTCCGGAATCTGAATTTCTCTTACAACTCCACTCCCGTTTTGCGGGACATAAATCTTCGCATCCCTGCGGGCAGCAGCCTGGCGATTGTGGGTCCCACTGGCTCGGGCAAAACTACGCTAGTGAGTTTGATTCCGCGAATTTACGAAGCCGAAACGGGAAGCGTGCTGATTGATGGCATTCCCGTCCGTGAATATCCTCTCGCGACCTTGCGCCGTAACCTCGGCTTCGTGCCGCAGGAAACCTTCTTGTTCAGCGAAACCGTGCGCGAGAATATCGCGTTTGGAAAAGACGATGCCTCCGATGATGACGTTCGCTCGGCGGCGCGTGCGGCCAGCATTGCCGAGGATATCGAAGGTTTTCCCGAGCAATATAAAACGATCGTGGGCGAGCGCGGCATTACCTTGTCGGGCGGCCAGAAACAACGCACGGCGATTGCCCGAGCGATTATCCGCAACCCTCGCATTCTGATTCTCGACGATGCGCTCTCCAGCGTAGACACTCATACCGAAGACAAAATTCTCAATCATCTGCGCGAAATCATGCAGGGCCGGACCACCATCTTCATTTCTCATCGGGTTTCCACCGTGCGCAACGCCGACCGCATTGCCGTTCTTCACAATGGGCGAATCGTGGAACTGGGCACGCATGATGAATTGGTCGCCAAGGACGGCTACTATACCGATTTGTATAACAAGCAGTTGCTCGAGGAAGAATTGGCTGAAGTCTAACCATTCTATGAAGGCCGGGCATCCATAAGTTTCCATATGCGTCGCGTGGTCATCCCCGAATTGCTTGACACCGATTCCGGCACGCCAGCCGAAATCGCCACTGCACTGTCCGACTTGCGCAATATCAATCAGTGGTTCGGCGGCGTAGACACTACGCAGTTGATGATCTCCGAAGTCGCACAGAAAGCTGGCGCCACTTCTCTTTCCTTGTTAGAAGTGGCCGCAGGCGCCGGATACGTGCCTCTCTCCGTCAGCGCCCGATTGCGTGAATCGGGACTCAAAGTTCAAGTTACCCTGCTCGATCGCGCGCATTCTCACCTGAACCAGAATGGAAATTCCGCAGTGGCCGGCGATGCGCTCGCGCTTCCCTTCGCAAACGAAAGTTTCGATGTAGTAAGTTGCTGCCTGTTCATTCATCATCTGGAGCCGAGCGAGATAATTCAGTTTGTGAACGAGGGACTGCGGGTGTGCCGCACCGCCGTAATCATCAACGATGTGGTACGCGACGCAATTCATTTAGCCTCTGGTCTACCTGAGCCTGCCACTGTACCGCAGTCGATTCACTCATCATGATGCGCCAGCATCTGTACGTCGCGCCTACACAGTGGCTGAGATGCATCAAATGTTGGGACAGACTGTGGCTGCCAGAGTGAAGATTGAGCGCCATCGCCTGTTTCGCATGGGAGCGATCGCCTGGAAAAAATAAAACCGACGTACGACCTGATCGTAATCGGCGCCGGCCCGGCGGGAACTTCTGCAGCCATTACCTCTGCCCGCGGCGGCGCCACCGTGCTGCTGCTCGAACGCGGACGTTTTCCACGTCATAAAGTTTGCGGCGAATTTGTTTCGGCTGAATCGCTTGACCTGCTCGGCAATTTGCTCGCTCCTCAATATGCGCGGCTGCTTTCCGCGGCGATTCGTATTCCGCAATCGCGCATATTTCTCGACCGGCGTATGCTCCACGCGCCAGTCGATCCCGCGGCCGCCAGCATTGCGCGTTTCGACCTCGATGCCGCTTTGTGGCATTCGGCGCAAGACAGTGGCGTGGATTGCCGGCAACAAACCTCCGTGCACAGTGTTTCCGGAGCGGGCCCGTTTCTGCTGAAAACTTCTGCCGGAGACTTTGAAAGTCGCGCGTTGATTAACGCCTCAGGCCGCTGGTCAAATCTGACCTCCGCATTTTCCGATGGCGCAGACTCGAAGGATAAATGGATCGGCCTCAAAGGACATTTTGCTGAGATTTCTCCACTTGCTTCCGTGGACCTCTATTTTTTTGACGGCGGCTACTGCGGAGTACAACCATTAAATCTTGGCGATGACGGTAAACCGTCCGGAAGAGTCAACGCCTGCGCTATGGTGCGCGCGGATGCGGCCACCACCTTGCCGGAAGTTTTCGTTCGCTCCCCGCAGTTACAGGAGCGTAGTCGCGCATGGGAACCGCTTACCCATCCGGTAACGACATCGCCGCTGGTGTTTCGTAAGCCGCAACCCGAATGCGACGGAATTCTTATGGTTGGCGATGCTGCAGCTTTTGTCGATCCTTTCGTAGGAGATGGCATTTCTCTTGCCCTGCGAAGCGGCCGTATGGCAGGCGATTCCTTAATACCTTTTGTCGCGGGAACGATCTCGCTTCCTGACGCTGCCCGCAACTATCGCGCAACCTATGACCAGCGTCTCCTGCCGGTATTCCGCGCGTCGTCGAAAATCCGACGCATGCTGAGTTTGCCGCAACCAGTGAGAACTCCGATTCTCCGTTTGCTGGAAAAATCACCGGCCATCACGCGATATATGGTTTGTAAGACGCGCTAGAACGCCGATCAGCAACATGTGGCGGGCGCTCCTCCATGTCCAATCTTCCGGACGAACGAGTAGCTGCGCCAGCGGCGTTGTGAAGCAAAAATGTATAGCAAGGAACACGATCGGTGCCTTCACTCTGATCGATGGGCACCGGACAGCTGGAGTGGACATTTCATCTTGGAGCATCTACACCAAATAACTTCATTCTTGACACCCACAAGAACCGTTAGTAACATCCCGTTCCGCTTGCTGCTAGCCTGCGATTTACTCCCTCCAGTCGTCGCTGCAAGCAGAAAAGAGGTCACCGATGATTTCCAGAATATTGCACAAAGGTTTACTGGCCGCTGCCGCGGTCCTTGCTCTTGGTTTGGCCGCGTCGGGGCAGTGTTCGAATGCGAATCTGACAGGAAAATACGGGTTCTCCGCCGGCGGTCTGGATAAGAACGGAAATCCCATTAGGCTTCTGGGCTACATTAATGCCAACGGAAAGGGAACATTCACGGGGACAGAAACCGGTAGCGATAACGGTAGCGTGTTTACGAACGTTCCACTCTCCGGGACGTACTCCATCAAATCAGATTGCACAGGGTCGGGCACCAGCAAGCTGAAAGGGCAAAAAAACACGAACCATTTCACTCTGGTGGTTGTGTCAGGAGGAAAGAACCTGCAATTCCTGAGCACGGATGCACCGAACGTTCAGGCCGGCACGGTGCAGACCGAGGGGAAACCGACTTGCACACTGGCTGGGCTCAAGGGAAATTTCGGCATTGAGGCCAGCGGGGTATTCATTGGCGTGGGGGCGGTTGCTTTCGATGGCCTGTTCGCGCTGGATGGAAACGGCAACGTGAGTGGAACCGAGTCCGGCAGCGTCGCGGGCTCGATCTTCACCGCGCAGTCAGTCTCCGGGACCTATACCGTAGCTTCGAACTGCACCGGCACGATGACTGTCAAGGTATTGGGCCAGACCGAACATTCCAGTTTTGTCGTGACCGACAGTGGCAACGGACTGCTGGTCCTCGAGACCGACTCGACTACTGTGGTTTCAGGGTTCGGGCAGCAGTAGTTATGCTTCATTCGCTGAGCGCAGCGCGCTGGAAGGCACGTGATGCGCTCAGTGATGCTCCCTTCTTTACGGCTGGGGGCTGGCCCAGCCTTAACTGTCGATATGATTCCCAGTCTTTCTCGGCCGCCGCGCGGTCCATTGGGATTCGATCTCGACTCCATCCGCAACTGTGCAGTAACGAAGGAAGCTGCTCTCCAGTTGTGTGTGGTGAAAACCCGGGCGAGTCCCGGGTCCCGGGCGGTAGAACTTTTGCGGCACTGATGCTCGTTCTGTGTTATCGTGGCTGCCGGAAAGAGCGCCAGATATTAAAGGCAAAAACCGTGCCCCCCAGCGCGGCAGCAGTCCCCTTAATCCCCACAACCGAGCACTGGAGAATTCTATGAAATACGGCTATGCCGCGCGACTACAAGTTCTCGCCGTCGTTATCATCATCATCGTCGCCGCGAGCACTACCACCGTCCACGCACAAACATATACCGATCTGTACAACCTCGGGAGCAACAGCGGAGACCCCACGAATCCTGCCTGGCTTGGCCTGTTGGCTCAGGGACGCGATGGCAACTTGTATAGCACTTCGCAGGGCGGGGGAACATCTGCGTTCGGTACCGCCTTTCAACTCACCCTCGCTGGGAACATTACGCCGTGGAGCTTCGATGGCAAAGGCAACGACGGTGTTTACCCATACAGCGGCCTGACGCTGGGCACCGACGGCAACTTCTACGGCACGACTTATGAGGGCGGCAGCTCCGGCGCTGGAACGATTTTCAAAGTCACCAGCAGCGGGAAAATCACGACGCTTTACAGCTTTGGCGGCTTCAACTGCTGTGCCTACGCTGCCCCCATCCAGGGCCTGGACGGGAATTACTACGGCACGACGAGTGACGGTGGCGGCGAAGTCTTCGGCACGGTGTACAAAATGACGCCTGCGGGCAAGGTGACATTCATCTACACGTTTGGTGGTACGGTTCGCTATCCCACGGCCTTGACCCTGGGGACTGACGGCAACTTCTATGGCACATTCGAGGGCGGGGCAGGTGCAAGCCAATACGGCGGCGTATTCAAGATCACGCCGGGTGGAAAATTCACGGTACTCTACAACTTCAAAGGCACACCAGACGGGCAAACCGCTAAGGGTGCGATCATTCAAGCCAGTGACGGAAATTTCTACGGCACAACCCAGAGGGGTGGAGTAAACGGTTTCGGTGCTATTTATAAGATGACCCCAGCAGGAGCTCTCACCATTCTCCACAGTTTTAGTGAGACCGACGGGCTGGGACTTGCTCCACTCGCTGGTCTGGTACAGGCGACGGATGGCAAGTTCTATGGCGTGGCTGCAAGCAATTACTCGTCCGGAGTGATTTTCCAGATGACCTCCACAGGCAAATTCACTGTGCTGCTGAACTTTACGAACACCACTGGCAATTATCCGGGAGCGAATCCACAAGTTGCGCTGTTGCAGCACACCAACGGCACTTTCTACGGAGACACTGACGGCGGCGGCAAGGGGCAGCTGTGTTTTTGTGGTGTGCTCTATAGCCTGGGCATGAAGCTTAACCCATTCGTCAGTTTTGTGGGTCCGCTATTCGAGGGCAAAGTCGGGAAAACCATCGAAATCCTCGGCCAAGGTTTGACCGGGACAAGCAAAGTCTCGTTCCATGGCGCCGCGGCAACCTTCACGGTGGTTTCTGATACCTATCTGACTGCAGTGGTTCCATCCGCCGCGACCACAGGCTCCGTGACTGTAACCACGCCCGGAGGAACGCTGACCAGCAACAAAATATTCCGCGTCACGCCCGCGATTCTAAGTTTCACTCCCGACCAGCGGTTCGGTGGGAACCAAAGTGACGATTACCGGCACCAGCTTTACCGGCGCAACCAAGGTCACCTTCGGCGGAGTGAAAGCGACCACGTTCTCGGTTGATTCCAGCACTCAGATCACAGCCACGGTTCCGACCGGCGCGAAAACCGGCAAGATCCAAGTCACGACTCCAGGAGGAACTGCGACCAGCGCCACAATTTTCACCGTGACCTAATGGTGTTGCGAGCCAGTCCAGGCTTTCACCACCCGCTTTTGCGTCAGCCGCCTGTCTCCGCGCGGTCAGGACCGCGCGGCAATGCCGATGCCAGCACGAGCGCTGCTCCGGCGTAGAGCAATGTGTCCGCGACGTAATTTAACCCTTCATTAATCTCCGGCGCGCCGTGGGCGCGGATCAAAATGATCACATACAGGAACAGAGTGAGGACGGTCATTAATGCGCCAATCGAAGCTGCGGCCATCCGAGATTGTTTGTTCAGGGCCAAGCCGATTCCAGCGGCCAGCAGGATCGCTCCTGCGAGGTATGCCCATACGCTGGGGAATGGAACCCACGAGGGCGTCACTAATTCCAAAGGAACACCCGGCGCAAACTGCGGATGAAGAAAATGTTGCACGCCATAAAAGATTGCAGCCATCGCAATGACGATGCGCCCAAATAAAATCATCCATTTCGATACTTGCGGCGACCAGGCGCGACTATGCAGTCCGGCGAGAGCCCATGCGCCGCCGGCAAAAGAAAGATCTCTTAGCGCGTAGATCCACGCGAATCGATTTGTGGGATGCGTGAGCGCAGACGGTAAATAAATCATGCAAACAAACAGCGAGAACATCAATGCGAGCAGGGTGGACGACAAGCGCACGAACTTCCTCACCGTAAGACTGGTAGCGGCTGCGAGCAGCGCGCATCCGACAAGACGTGGCCAGAACCAGTGCGCCGGCATCCAGGACGGGACCATATTCTGCACGAACTCGGGGCCGCGGAAATGCTCGGGCGCGAATACCGCGAGTGGAACGGCGATGAAGACAGGACCCAGGGTAATGAGCTTGTCCCAGCCGCGAGCCGCTCTGATCTCTTTTCGAAGTATAAAAATTCCGGCGAAAAGATAGATAAGCCCGGCAAAACCCATCCAGAAATTCGTTGATGAAAGCATCTGAATATCTTACGAAGGCGCTGCGGCCGAAATTATATCCCGGTCGGGGCCAGCCCGTGCTTTTCACTACCCACAGAAGCCGGTGCCCTGCGCTCGCGTCTTTGCGAGTGGCGGAGCTTTTAACCCAACATACTGCGCTTACCCTCAGGTTTCGGACTGACGTCAAAAAGGCGCAAATGTAGCAGCCCTGTTATAAACTAGACGGTAATCCTGCGGTTTCCGCTAGAGCTGGGCGTGGAGTTCGATAATCCGCATCGCAAGGAGGCTCAGACGATGACCCAGGAGAATAAGCAAATTTCGTTGGCTCCGCAGGACATGGACGCGAGAAAAAAAACTGAAACTTCGCTTCAGCAAACCGATGAAATTTTCCGGTTGCTGGTTGAGAGCGTCAAGGAGTATGCCATTTTCCTGCTCGATCCTGAAGGTAGAGTCTCGACCTGGAACCAGGGCGCGGAAAGAATCAAGGGTTACAAGGCTCAGGAGATTATCGGTCATCACTTCTCCCGTTTCTATCCGCGCGAAGCTATCGAAAGCAAATGGCCCGACCGGGAGTTGGAAATTGCCACTAAAGAAGGGCGATACACCGATGAAGGGTTGCGGGTAAGAAAAGACGGTTCGACTTTTTGGGCGTACGTCGTCATTACCGCACTTCGCGACAACGCGGGCGTGTTGCGGGGTTTTTCAAAAGTCACTCGCGACTTGACGGAACGGCAAGACCTGGAAGAGCGCACACGCCAACTGAACAAGGAACTTAGAACCCGAATAACCCAGCTCATGGAGTCCCAGCGTCAGGTCGAATTGCGGACTCTGGAACTGCAGAAACTCTCAACCGAGTTGATGCGTGTACAAGATGAGGAGCGCCGCCGAATCTCTCGCGCACTCCATGACGAACTTGGTCAGGAACTGGCTGCTCTCAAGATAGATTTGGATATGCAAAACTCCGGGCCAGACCAAAAACTTTCTCCCGCCATCGAGATGACCGAGAGGGCATTGTCCAAGGTTCGGAATATCTCATACTTGCTGCACCCGCCCCTGCTCGATGAATCCGGCTTAATGCCGGCTTTGTATTGGTACTTTGATGGGCTTAAGAAACGCAGCGAGTTGCGGATCACATTTGACTACAAGCCCGCCGTATTCTCACGCTTGTCCCGAGACCTTGAAGTTGCAATTTTTCGAATTATTCAAGAAGCTTTGACCAATGCCTATCGGCACTCGGGTAGCAAGGATGTCCGAATTGAAATAAATCAAGAACTTGACCGAGTCACGGTCCGAGTTCGGGATTTTGGCAAAGGCATCGGCCCACTAGCTTTCAGTGCGGGCGTTGGCATCAGCGGAATGAGAGAACGCGTAAAGCAACTTAACGGTGAGCTGAGGGTTTCCAGAGCAGAACCAGGAACGCTCGTCGAGGCAACCATACCCTTATTTGATTCGGGCAACTTCAGTCTGGACATTCTGAGCGGAACAAAATCGATGTAAGGGGGTGGCCCCCACGCAATCCGCGTCACTTCAACAGCGAAACGTGGCGTATTCCACGCCGCTGGCTTGAAGCCGGATTAGGGTCGAGGGAGATCGAGCAAGACCACATCCGAGTGCTCCTGCACTCGTTCCAGGACAACCTCGCGGCCGTCTGGCGAGATGTCGAAGTCGCGAATGTCAAAATCGGGCGGGACGTTGGTCAACTGCCGCTGGGCGCCCGTCTGCAGATCGATGAGCCAGAGATTCTTATGTTGAATGTCTCCGCGCAGGAACACGAGTGCACGTCCTCCGGGCAGGAACGCCAGGTGTCGAGCCCCTCGAGTCAGGGTCAGTGCCGGCAGGGGATGCGCTGCGGCTTCTGCCGTGACCGCCTTCACCGAAAAGGTTGTGCCGATGTCGGATCCTGAGTAGACAACAAAGCGGCCGTCGGGGGCCCACGCGGGATCGACCGAATAGTCCCGGACAAACACAGTAGGCGAGCGACCATCGACTGGGATACGGAAAAGGTGTGGGATGCCGTGCTCTTCGGCCGCCGAGGTTATCGATTGGCCGTCGGGCGTCCAGGCGGGATCGCCCTGCAGGTCGAGCGAATTGCTCACGATCCGCGCGTTCGTGCCGTCAGCCTGCATCACATACAACAGCGTTTGCCCGTGTTGCCGGACCGAGAATGCGACATAGCGTCCATCGGGCGAGATTGCCGGACCGCCAAAGACTCGCGCTTCCTGACTGCTCCACAACTCTGCGGCAGTGCCGTTGACGAGCTTCCAAATACTCTCGCTCGCGCTGGTCGCAGAAACATATAAAAGATAGTTTGGACCAAGTCGTGGCGAGAACCCAGTGCTCGTGGTCAACGGGATCTGTGCAGCTGCCGATACCTCCGTTGGTGCATCGGCGATGCGCAGGCGCCAGAGTGACGTCTTCGGATTTGCCAGCGTGGCAACCAGCCGACGGCCATCAACGCTGGCCGCCAACGACGTGTACCGGTCCGGACCAGATGTCAGTCTGTGGGGAATGCGGCGCTCGACGTCCATCCCATAGAGCCACGGCCCTGAACCATCGGGATCGTCAGCCAGGTACAAAAGGGTTCTCCGATCCAACAGGACCGGATAAGTCACGCGCCCGTTGTGCGACGTGATCCGCTGCGGGGCTCCGCCGGATGGAGGGATGCGCCAGATGTCCAATTTGTCCGGTAGAGAACCCTGCACGAAATAGATAAACGCATTGTCGGGAGACCACAAAGGAAAATGCGCGTGGATCCCGGCCGGTGCAGTGAAGATGCGTCGCGCCTTGGCTTGCGGGCCGCTGTCTAACACGAACAACGGGTCTCCGGGGCCGGGCGTGTGGTACGCGAGTCGCGAGCCGTCGTGCGACCAGTCGAACTCTGCGGCGCCGTCAAGATATGGTCTCGGCTGCCCTCCCAGCGTCGGAACTGCCCATATGCTGATGTCACCTTCGCTCGCAGCGTCTTTCCCTCGAATCCAAAACGTAACCAAAGAAGCATCGGGCGAAAACGCCAGCGTGCGGATCGATGGATTTACGAGTTCCGGCTGGCTCCCGTGGGTCAAATTGTGGAACTGTCCGGAACCCACCTGCGTCACCCACACGTCCATCTGCCCATCCCGGTCCGACAGAAACGCGACAAACTGACCATCACGTGACACCGCAGCTGCCTGCTCGATGCCATCGAAGTCCGTGACCGTTTGAAATCGTGCCTGAGCGATCACATTTCGCCAGAAGTATTCAGTCCTCCGAAGCCAGAGGCTTACGCCTACCGCCAGTACGGCTACTCCCACAAGAAGCAACCACAGGCGGTTAGAAGCAACTCTGCGTTGGGGAGGCAAAATCGCAGGTCCCGAAACTACCTCAGCCGGCGGTGGTGGCTGCTGCACTTGCCGATTCGAGTCGCCGTTGTTGCAAATGACCGGGGCGGCAAAACGGTATCCTTTCCCTACCACGGTTTCTACGAATCGAGGCTTCTCCGGGTCGTCCCGCAGCACGATGCGTATCTTGCGGACAGCAGTGTTGATGCTGTGATCGACATCAAGGAAGACATCTTTGCCCCAAAGGCACTGGGCAATCTCCTCGCGTGACACTAACTCCCCACGCCGTTGCACCAACAGGATCAGCAATTCCATGGGGAGTTTCTCCAGGCGCAGCGTGCGTGTACCCCGTTGAAGCCGATAACCGCAACTGATCGAGTGTGAAATCTGCGAAATGAAATTCTTGGGGCGTAAATCCTCCGGATTTGTTGACCTGCGTTGCCGGAAATGATGCCCCATAATCCGCTTAGAAGCAACTACGCTAGCAACTTAGGGGGTTAGCTAAACTTTATCTCTTCTTCATAGGACCTGCATTGCACGCAGACAATCTTTGAGCGATAAGCGGATTAGCAATCACTCAGACTTGGAGGTCTGTCATGAAGAGCAAGCATCTGCGGTATGCGGCAGGGGTTGGGCTTCTCGTACTGGTGGCAAGCATCGGCGTACTGGCCCAACAAGGAACACAAGGAAGACTTAAGTTTAGTGGGGTGATCAATGCGTATTCGCCCCAAACCACTACCGGTCCCTATGAAGTTCGAGGCCCATGGAACCTGCAGTTGAAGGGAAACTCAAAGGCGGATTTTTTCACGTCCCTAAACATGGTGCTTTCAGATGGCTGGGTGTTAACGCTCGGAAATGGGAACTTTGATCCGAATGGCAGGGGCGCCCATACTCACCACATCAGCATGCGCGATGCCGTTGTTACGCCGATTACGAACGGATTTAAGGTAAACGGTACGGCTACCATTACCGCGAACGGAACCAATTCCACAACGATTTCACCATCGCCCTTGGAAGTGGACATTGTAGGTGGCACGAACGTCAAATATTCCAATGTCACCTTGACTTTCGGAACGCCAGCCTCAACGCATTTTGGAACCGAGCCTCTCCCCGGCGTAGTTCGGAGCTTCGAAAAATAAAGGTAGTCGTAGCGTCTGCCCCACCTTTTCCGCGTCCTTTGCGTAAAGGGTGGGCGCGGGGTGTCTTATTTGACGGACTGTCACTTTCCTGTTGCACCCGACTCTGCATTGGGATCTTTAAAGCCGTAGATCGGCAAAACAAGAAAATCTTCGATCCTTTGGGCCAAATCTGTTGAGTGATGAGTTTTTTGCTGACCTACCCCTCTCGATTGAAGGGATGAGTCGTGCGCCCGCATCGACTACTTATTCTTATCGCGGGAACAGATTGTTCTAACTGCTCTTATTCACCGCTCGCGTGAATAAATCCCGACTTTCCCCATCCCATGCATGCCTTGAAAAAAGATAATTTCTAGGACACCTTATCCCCTGTCGCCGCATCCGAATTTGTCATAGGAGAAAACACAATGGCGACTCACGAATTACAAGGACTAAAAGTTGCAATCCTAGTTACAGATGGTTTCGAGCAGGTCGAGCTCACGGAACCTCGCAAGGCTCTTGACGCTGCCGGAGCAAAGACCCAGGTTGTCTCCCCGAAAAACGGGAAGGTGCGTGGCTGGAAATTTACCGAATGGGGCGACGATGTCGCAGTCGATGTCCCACTCGATAAGGCGCGCGCCGACGAATTCGACGCGTTGCTCCTGCCAGGCGGCGTAATTAACCCAGATAAGCTTCGGATCGAGCCGAAGGCGGTTCAGTTTGTGAAGGCTTTCTTCGATGCGCAAAAACCGGTGGCGTCGATTTGCCATGGACCTTGGACTATCATTGAAGCCGGTGCGGCAAAGGGCAGGCAGATTGCCTCGTGGCCATCGCTTAAAACTGATCTGCGCAATGCCGGAGCTGAGTGGATGGACAAGGAATCGGTGACCGACGGGAACCTGACAACCAGCCGTAAGCCGGATGACATCCCGGCGTTCAACAAAGCGATGACTGAGCTATTCAAGAATGCACGCGCTCAGCACAGGCCTGCAGCTTAGCTCGTGATATGGGAGCGCGAAAGCGCTCCCCAATTCCGTTATTCAGGGGCTTGAGGCTCTGACAGAGGAGAGGTTTCGCCGCCAGATTTTTGAAATGCCACGTGCATGTCTCTTGCGTGCCCTTCGAAGCTGATCTGCAGCGTTTCCGGATGGTTCTTGGCGAAACTTCCGACGATGGTTTCTGTCTGCTTCGTACTTATCCGGCGTGGAACGGACGCGGATACGCACCCGGTGCTTGCCGGAAGCAATTCGCATGCTTTCCGTTTCCTCGATATTTCCTCGGAACGGATTCCAATGTTTCTTGGCCTGCCCTCGTAATGGCTGGTCGTAGGTGAGCTTGTCGTCGACCCAAACGAACAGATCTGCCTCGGAGAACCGATGTTCAATGTGTATGTCCAACGTTGAATCCGCGACTGGTCGAGGAGAATAGGAAACCGGTTTCGGAGATTCCACGACGGGTTTGGGAGGTTCTGTAACCCCGTTCGGAGAATCAGAGACCATTGGGACGGATGCAGTGGTCGGAGGGTCGGCTTCGGCGGATCTAATAGCCGGTTCTGATTGACTCTTTTCCCTTGCGAGGACGACTGTCCGTTTGGACTCAGTTGGCGGCGGACCTGGTTCGTTCTGTAACTCGGCGGGAACCGGGGGTTGCACGCTCGGCGCCCGGGTTACTGGTTGTGCGGTCTTCGCAGCAGCCACTGTCGGTGCTGTCACCGACGAAGGCGTTACGATGTGAGTTCGATTCAGCAATGCCTGACGATGATAATGATAAGCAAACAGGCTCAAGACAACTGTCGCGAATAAAACTAGAAGGCCGGTGCGAAGCGCCGGCAGGCGCAACTGGGGTAAGCGCGATTGGGGTAAGACCTGTCGCTTAATAAATAATGGTACATTTCTCGCTGCCTCACGTAAGGTTTTAAGTAAAGCCGCAGAAGCGTAGGTGGCATTACTGGCTGAGGGACGCTCGCTTAAAACGCGCTGGCCCGGCCGGGCTGGACTGACGCGCGATCCTGGAAACCAGGACGGGCGGTCGGGCATTCGGTTCCGCGCTTGACCACGCTCGCGTAGCTCATGAAGATCGAGCGCGAATTCCAAGCCGCGCTGGTACCGCTGCGACGGCTCTTTCGCCATAGCGCGCGCGATTACGGCATCCAGTTCAGGAGGAAGTTCGGGATCAAGCGCGGTCGCGCGAATCGGATCGCGGTTAGCGACCTTAAAACAAACTGTCGCAGTACTGTTGCCCTGAAAGGGGCCGTATCCCGTCACCATGCGATACAAAATCGCGCCCTAACGAAAACAGATCGGAGCGTTGGTCGACTGGCTCTCCCTCTAACTGTTCCGGCGACATGTATGCTGGTGTGCCGATCACCTGGCCGCGAAGCGTCATGTAGGCCAGGTTCATTTTCGCGATGCCGAAGTCGGCGATCTTGGCATGATTTTGCGGCGTCACCAGTATGTTGGCGGGCTTCATATCGCGATGGATGACGCCTTGTCCGTGGGCATGATCCAGCGCTTCGGCCAACTGCTCGGTCAGCAACAGCGCCTTCTCCAGCGGCAGTTTCTTCGATTTTTCCGAAAGCATCCGGTCCAACGACTGGCCCGCGATGTACTCCATCACTATGTAGGCAATATGGCCTTCGGGGTCTTCGCCGGTATCGAAGATAGTTACAATGCCGGGATGCAATAATCGGCCGGCGGCCTGAGCCTCATGAAAAAACCGCTCGCGGTATTCCCGTTCCTCCTCTGGGTTTTGAGTGGACAGAGAAATCGCCTTGACGGCTACAAAGCGGTCGATTTTGGGGTCGCGGGCCTTGTACACTACTCCCATCGCTCCACGACCGAGTTCAGCGATGATCTCGTATCGTCCGAAGCGCTTACCCCAGCGAGTTTCCATTTTGCTCACAGGCCGTGGCTCCGCCAGAACACACCTGCTTCTAGTTTATGGCGGGGCGTTCCAGTGGAGTGTTCGCAACCGTGCCATTCCAGTTACGGTGGTAATCATTTTTCTCGGATGGATGTATTACCAAGGAGGCTGCTCGGAAATGCTGTTCATACCAGAGACCTCAACGGCTAAAGCCGAAACCATTTTCAGCGATTCAGGCTATGCCGGAAGTCGTACCCTGATACGAATCGAGCGTTTTTCAACGGCCTCAAAAGGGGCTATTTACGCGGTTTCAGAGGTGCCTCAAAGAATGAGGAGCGCCGATTTTCTTACTGCAATGGCGTACCCGCATTCAGACAGGAGCTACCCTTGCCATCTGCAGAGAAGCGAATGACCGCTGATTCATCGCTGCAAAAGGCGCGCGTTCCTGCGGCGGGATTGGAGGGTTCGGCAGTGATGCTGTATCTGGTCGCCGGAGTTTTATCGCACCCGATGAGCGTGAAAACGTAGCCGTTCTTTTTGCCGGAAGCCAGCCGCGGATCGATCATCATTGCTTGGTGCTCTGTCATTCCGCCGCCGTTTCCCATGCCTCCCAAGTCCGACAGAACGCAAGTATAGCCATGTGCGGGAAAAGTCGCCGCATAGCTTATCTCGGCCGTATTAAACGTGCGAACCGCGGCCACAGCCGCGGATTCGTTGACCGCTGTCATTGGGGGGATGCGAACCCCGGCAATAACCGCTGATTCATTGGCCGGTGTCATTGCGGTATTCGGCGCAATGAATGTGGCGTGTCCCGATCCAGATTCGCTGATTGCAGGGCTTAGCCTGGTGGTCAGAGCTTTCAAGAATTCCGGGTCAGTCAGCGATACTCCGACAGTCACCGAGATTTCGTTAAGCCGCCAGATGCCGGCGTCCTGCTTCATGATGAAGGTGAGCCCGAATTTTGCTCCCGCAGTCTGCGCCTCACCGTCCTTTGAGCCGTGGAATGAGAGGTCGATTTCGTCTTCATCGCCACGGAGATCGTCGCGCTCCACCGTGATTTCGAACTTATTGTGAGCGCGGGGATCCTCGATCAGCACGAGCGTTGGCCCCACCTCGAACGTCTGCAATTGTTGCCCGCGAGCGGCCATCTGGCCGGTTAGTAGAGAAAGCCCACTCAGTAAGGAGGTGCCCGGTGTTGTGCCTGCCCTGGGCAGAGCAGCTCGAGTCGCCCGTGGGAGATGCTTCTCGAGTGAGCCCGGAGTTTTACTGAAAAGCATTTCCAGCAGCGCCTGGCGCGCGGTTTGGGGCGCAGGCTGTGCACCCACAGATAAGCTGGTGAAGAGGATGACCAAGAGTAGGTTGAGAATCAGAATAATCGGTTTCTTCACGCTGCCTCCTCGGCTTCTGCGCGATGATAGCAATCCACGCAGGCTACGCCAGTTACATAAGTAAGCGAGGTTAATGGGGATGACTTCAGGGCCGGGGAAAAACCTTGTTCACACCGCGGAATGTTCAAACCCCAGCGGCTATAAAACCCTGCGGAAAAACTCAATGTTGAGGGCTGGCCCAGGCTTTCACCACCCAAAAAGCGGGTGCCCTGCCCTTCTCGCGTTCTTTGCGAGAGGGCGGGGCCTGTGCGGACGAATTGTGTCTGACTCAAGTTACCCCTTGCCGGTTCCAGCATCCAAGTTTCCGGCAGTTGTTCTATTCGCACGAACAGGAGTAAGAAAGGTAGATAATGAACATGAACCGGAATATAGCGTTATGCATCGGCTTGATTTTGTTTGCTATAACCAGCGTTGCTGGCGCGTCGGACATTAAACTTACCGCGGATCCCAGCATACCGGCAGGCGCCGGAAAAGCTCATTTAAGCAAAGAGAAAAACGGTAATCTCAAGCTGAAGGTAGAAGTGCATCACTTGGCAAAGCCAGGGGCGCTTACGCCGGCTAAGCAAGCCTATGTGGTCTGGATGCAGCCTCGGGGGAAAGATCCACAGAATCTGGGCGTGCTCAAGGTAAATGACAAGCTTGAAGCGACCTTTGAGACCACGGTGTCCAATGAGGATTTCGATCTCTTTATAACCGCTGAGGATAATCCTAACGCGCAGATTCCTTCTGAACCGAAACTGCTCAAGGGGACGATGCAGCCCTAACGGGTCGCTGTGAAATTGGCGCCAAGAGTCTATTCATCAAAACCAGGTCCAACGCGGACTAGTCGCTCGTCCGGAAGATTGGATGTGGAGCAGCGCCCGCCACTATGCGACCGGGGAAGAAGGCGCAGTCGAGATTGAATCTCACTGGACTGCGCGCCGACGCGAGTTGCTGGGATTGTATCCGGTGGTCCGCCGCCGCGATGTCAGCTAAAAGCCCCGCCCTCTCGCAAAGAACGCGAGAAGGGCAGGGCACCCGCTTTGCGTGTGGCGAAAGCCTGGGCCAGCCGAGAGTCAACTACGGCGCCCAGCCGCTTTAAGAAAGAGTTTACAGCCTCCTTACATACCTTTTACCCCTCCAGTTGTTCCAGTCAGCTCTAATGAAGTGGACGAGAGATTAAACACTTCACAGGGAGGGATAAAATGGTGAACCGATTTTCTTTCGGGATTCTTGCAGTCTCAGCCGCATTGATTTTCGCAGCACTGCTGCTGGGGAAAAACGGAGATGGCGCGACGGTCGACAACGGTAAGCCGACAGATGGAGCCTTCCGCGATGGTCTGTACCTAGGCAATCTTGCCGCTGTACGTCACGAAGATCCCCATATCGCGGTTGCGCGATGGTCCAGTGCAAGCGACCGACAGTCGTTTGCGTCCGGCTACGAGCGGGCCTACACCGAGCAACTGGCGCAGGACTCTTCGGCGGTCGCTCAATCCACCAACGCTGCCTACCGGGACGGTCTTTATCAAGGCAAGCTGGATGCTGAACAGGGGCGGCCCGTACACGTAGCCGTGGGACGCTGGTCACGAACCGATGACCGAAACTCGTATAACCAGGGTTACCTGCAAGCTCACGAGACTATTGTGGCAGCTCGCGCAGCGGGGCCCCGTCTATCGCAAGCTTCTCTGCTCCCGTAACAGATGAAGTTGCATTACGTTCCCCACGCGGACGGCGAGTCGCGGCCGGGCGCCAGGTAGTAAGCCTCACGAGGGCAAGATGCCCTCGTGACAGCTGGCAGAGCCGGCGCTACCAAACCTGCGGTACTTCCGAAGCCCGGCGTGTTCTATCACGACAGGCGAACTATAATCCAGGAGGCGGTTGCGATTTATAAATAATGGTATGAAGTTTCTTTCACCGGAACGCCTGTCAACGTGGGTCCTTCCGACTGCGCTGGCATGCGTTCTTATTGCGCTGGCCGTCCTGCAATACCGATGGAGCAGTCAAGTTAGTGATGCCGCAACCACCCGCATCCGCGCCAGCCTGCAAGATTCGATGATGAATTTTCGCCAGGACTTTTCCCGGGAGTTGGCGAACTTGTGCCTGGAACTACAAGTGCAGCCAGAAACCGCGGGTGAGGATGCCAAGATTCTGGCTCAGAAACTCGAACAGTGGCAGAGAACAAATTCAGTTCCCAACTTAGTCGACAATCTATATTTTTGGACAGCCGCGGAGATCGGTGATGGGAAGCTGTTCCGGGTTGTGCTTCCAGCGGCGCATTTCCAACCGATTCCCTGGCCATCACAATTGGAGGCTCTTCAACAAGCATTGTCTCCAATCGCTTTAGTGCCACCCACCGGCTTGAATGCGCGGGGGGCTGCCGCACAGCATACGCAAACCACTCGGCCAGAAGAAAATTTTAGTCAGATCGGCGGCATTGACCAGAGAGTTCCAGTTTTAGTTATCTCTGCAACCCCGAACTCGAAATCAAACTGGCTGCTGGTGCAGCTTAACCTGAATGTCTTGCAACGACTGGTGTTCCCCCAGCTTGCCACCCGATATTTTGGCGACCCCGACACGTCCGACTATGAGGTCGCGGTGACGGCTGGCGGGGATAATCCACAAATCTTGTACAGCTCGATGTCAGGTTTTCTCAATGCAGGCAGCAATTCAGATTTGAGCTTGAATCTTTTTGGTCCTCCATCCCATGGCAAAGCGCAGCAGCCATCGGTAAACTTCTTGGGTGCCTCTGGAGTTCGTTCTACAGGATCGCAATCACCTTTAATCGAGGACCCCGGGAAATTTTTTGGGCCGGTCCGCTTTGACCCCATTCATTACGGAACTGATGACCAGGACTGGCGCATTGTTGTCCGTCATCGCAAGGGATCAATCGAAGCGGCCGTGGCGGGACTGCGGCAAAGAAATCTCGCGCTGAGTTTTGGGGTGTTGTTGGTGTTAGCCTTTTCAATGGCGTTGATAATCTTCAACAGTCACCGTGCGCGGCGATTGGCGAAACTCCAGTTCGATTTTGTCGCCGGAGTTTCCCACGAACTGCGCACCCCTGTAGCCGCGATTCTGTCGATTTCCGACAATATCGCTTCTGGGGTAATAGGCGACAAGAAGAAGTTCACTACCTACGGAGAACTCATTCGCAACCAGGCGCGACTTCTGAGCCATCTGGTGGAACAGGTGCTGCGATTTTCCGCAACCACGAATCGAGTGAACGGCTACAACATTCGGCCCTTGGAAGTGGCTGAGGTGATAGATAAAGCGTTAGAGAACACCGCAGGATTGATAACTTCGTCTGGCATTGAAGTACAGCGCGACATCGAAGCGAATTTGCCTCTGGTGCAGGCCGATTTCAACGCGCTTCTACAGTGCGTGCAAAACCTGATTACGAATGCACTGAAATACGGCGACGGCAAACGCATTAGCATCCAAGCCGAAGCCGATCCAGAGACGGTTCGCACCCGCGAGGTCAGAATCACGGTTGCGGATCGCGGCATCGGAATTGATTCCGAAGATCTAAACCACATTTTTGAACCGTTCTACCGCAGCCCCAAAGTAGCCGAATCGGACGTTCACGGTACTGGCCTTGGTCTAGCTCTGGCCAAGACTTTTGCCGAAGCCATGGGCGGCAGCATCACGGTCAAAAGTGAATTAGGCAAAGCAACGGCGTTTACCTTGCACCTGCCTGCGGGCAAACAAGTCGAGGTCGAACCAAAGTCTGAAACTGAATTGCAGCCGCGGCAATATTAAATCATGAGCGCAACAATCCTGGTCGTAGAAGATGAAAAAGCCCTCCGCATTGCGCTCTCCGATCGATTGACGGATGAAGATTATGTGGTTGAGTCTGCGGCGGACGGCGAGGAAGGTTTTCAAAAAGCGCTTCATGGCAAATTTGACTTGATCCTATTGGACGTAATGCTGCCACGAAAAAAGGGTTTCGACGTTTGTCGCGACCTTCGCAAGGCTGGGCTGGTGACGCCGATCATCATGCTGACCGCGCGCAGCGAAACCGTGGATAAGGTACTGGGACTTAAGATCGGTGCCGATGATTACGTTACCAAGCCATTCGAAATGATCGAACTGCTGGCTCGCATTGAGGCGCATCTCAGAAACCCGCCGCAACCTCCACTGGACGCGGGCGTCCACGAATTCGGCTCGCTGCATGTTGACCTGCGCGGCACGACTGTCACCAGAAAGGGAGAAGCGATCCTCCTCACCGCACGAGAGTTCCAGTTGTTGCGCTACTTCGTGGAACACCCCGGCACCACGCTGTCTCGCAACGTTCTTCTGAAAGAAGTGTGGGGATACAATTCTGACGCGTTCACGCGCACGGTCGATGTCCACGTCGCCAGTCTCCGTCAGAAATTAGAAAACGATCCGCAAAAACCGAAGCTGCTGGTTACAGTGCTAGGTTTGGGATACAAGTTCGCCCCGTAGCCCATGGAGAATGGGCACTCGCCCGTCCGGAATGGCTTTCGTAACGTGCAACCTCAGCTCCCCGCTCCGGACAGGACGACAAATTCGTCGGGGAAAATACGATTTGGGGAACATCGCTCATGCTCCGGTCCGCCCATACCAGTCAAAAGTCCCTCCCTCTGGCAAAGAACGCGACAAGGGCATGGCACCCGATTTGTTACGGTGCGAGCTTGGACTGTAAGATGGAAATCTTTTCGCCGTGTCGAAATACGTTAACGCAGTTATAATGGGCGCCGTTTTCGAGATCATCCCGAGATTCACGCCTGCATCATAGAGGAAGTCACACGCGATGAGCAGCGGTGGATTTCCGAAACCAAAGTGAATGGAAACAGCGTGCGGCGCATGATGGTAATTAGCTATCTGACCGAAGAACGCCATCTCGCCGAACTGGGTAAAGCATTGACTGCGGCGGCAAACAAACTTTCACGTAAACAACCACGGAGCGGGGGCTCCGATCATCTTCTCGCTTAACATTCTTGCTTCACACTGCCGCCGGTTGCGTTACTTCCTGTAGCGCTGCTGCAAAGGCGTTGATGGCTTGGTCGATCTGCTTACGCGTGATGATTAGCGGGGGTTGGAAGCGGATTACGTTGCCGTGGATGCCTCCTACGCCGACCAGGACGCCGTTGCGTAGCAGGGCGTCGCGGATGGCTTCGGCTTCGGTGGTGGCTGGGGTTAGCTTTTCGTCTTTCACCAGCTCTACGCCGATCATCAGGCCGAGGCCGCGGACTTCTCCTATTAATGGGTGGTGCTTTTGCAGAGTGCGGAGTTTGGTCA
This sequence comes from uncultured Acidobacteriota bacterium, assembly GCA_963716405.1. Taxonomy (GTDB): domain Bacteria; phylum Acidobacteriota; class Terriglobia; order Terriglobales; family Acidobacteriaceae; genus JABDBE01. Next base: position 48,076 of record CAVQTI010000007.1, read on the forward strand.
TGGCGTAGTTGCCGGTTTCGGTGGCGCGGGCGGGGAGATTTTCTTTCTCCATGAAATTGATGTTGGCGAGGGCGGCGGCGCAGGAGATGGGATTGCCTCCGAAGGTGGAGAGATGGTCGCCGGGTTTGAAGGCGGCGGCGATTTCGGGGCGCGTGGTGAAGGCGCTGAGGGGGAATCCGTCGGCGATGCCTTTGGCGGTGACCAGGATGTCGGGGACGACTCCGTAGTGCTCGATGGCGAACATTTTGCCGGTGCGGGCGAAGCCGGATTGGACTTCGTCGGCGATGAAGAGGATGTTGTGCTGGTCGAGGACTTTCTTTACCTCTTTGAAATAGTTTGGCGGCGGAACAGACGATGCCGCCTTCGCCCATGACCGGCTCGGCGATGAAGGCGGCTACGTCGCCGGAGGTGGCGAAGCGGATTGCGTCGTCGATGGCTTTGGCGCATTGGCGTGCGCATTCTTCGGGGTCGTTGCGCCACTGCGAACGGTAGGCGTAGGGTGCGGGAGCGAAGGCTACGCCGGGGGCGTAGGGGCCTCCGCGTTTTTTGCGGCCTTGGTTGCCGGTGATGCTGAGGGTGCCCCAGCTGCGTCCGTGAAAGCTGGCGTGGAGCGAGATGTATTCGTGCTTGCCGGTGTAGAGGCGGGCCAGCTTCATGGCGCCTTCGATGGCTTCGGCTCCGCCGTTGCCGAAGAAAGTTTTGGTCAGGCCTTGCGGGGCGATTTGCGCGATCTTTTCGGCTAGGTCGGCTACTGGTTTCACGTGATAGATGTAGGATGCGGCGTGGACCAGCTTGTCCATTTGTGATTTGGCGGCGGCGATTACTTGGGGATTGCAGTGTCCGGCGTTCACTACCGAGATGCCGGAGAAGCAGTCTAGATAGTCGCGGCCGTTTTCGTCGGTGACCGTGGCTCCGTTGGCATGGTCGATGACAATGGGGACTACCTGCTTCATGAAGCCGGTCATTACGTAGTCTTTGTATTTTTGGATGGTGTCGGACATTGGGTTCCCTGATTTTCGCTTCGTGCTACCTTCGTGTCCTCTGCTGGTTGAAGCGCTTTTAGCGAGCGTACGGCAACCAGCTCAGAATTTGCGCGAGTGTTCCTTGGCCCAGCGTTCGATCACTACTTTCTTCTCGGTATAGAACTCGATGGCGTCGCGGCCTTGTCCGTGCAGGATGCCGAAGAAGCTGTCTTTCCAGCCGCTGAACGGGAAATAGGCCATGGGAGCGGCTACGCCGATGTTGATTCCGATATTGCCGGCGGGGGCTTCGTAGCGGAACCGCCGGGCTGCGGCGCCGCTCGAGGTGAACAACGACGCCTGATTGCCGTATTTGCTGCGCTCGAGAAATGCGAGGGCTTCGTCGAGGTCGCGGGCGTGAATCAGGCTTAGGACTGGGCCGAAGATTTCCGTGTCGGCTACTTCGCTCGTGGGCGAGACATCATCGAGGATCGTCGGCTTCACGAAGTTTCCCGCTTCGTGCTTCGGGATTTTCGGATTGCGTCCGTCGAGCAGAACTTTCGCGCCTTGCTTCTCGCCGGTCGCGATCAGAGATTCGATTCGCGACTTGCTCTGGGACGTAATTACCGGGCCCATCTGGACGCCTTCGTCGAGGCCGTTGCCTACGCGGAGATTTGCGGCGGAATCCGTGATGGCGTCGCGAAAAGTTTTTTGCGCTTCGCCGATCGTTACCGCTACCGAGACTGCGAGACAACGCTGGCCGGCGCAGCCGAAGGCGCTGTCGCTGATGATTTGCGTTGCCATCTTCATGTCGGCGTCGGGGAGAACGATTACGTGATTCTTGGCGCCGCCCTGGCATTGCGCGCGCTTGCCGTTGGCGCCGGCTCGTTCATAGACGTACTTCGCTACCGGAGTCGAACCGACGAAGCTGATGGCGCGCACTTTGGGATGATCGAGCAATGCGTTGACTACGGCTTTTCCGCCGTTCACCAGATTTACTACGCCTTTGGGCAATCCAGTCTGTGCGAGCAATTCATAGGTTCGCTGGATGGTGAGCGGAACGCGCTCCGACGGTTTGAGGATGAAGGTGTTGCCGCAGGCGATGGCGTACGGCAGAAACCAGAACGGAACCATGCCGGGAAAATTGAATGGCGTGATCGCGGCGACCACGCCCAGCGGTTGGCGGATCATCATTTCGTCGATGCCGCGGGCTACGTCTTCGAGGTTGTAGCCTTGCATCATCATCGGAATGCCGCAGGCGACTTCGACGTTTTCGATGGCGCGACGCCACTCGGCTTTGGCCTCGGTGAAAGTCTTGCCGTTTTCCTGGGTGATGAGGCGGCTTAGCTCGTCGATGTGATCTTCGAGAAGTTGCTTCAGTTTGAAGAGCGGCTGGATGCGGTCTTCGGGCGGAGTGCGGCGCCATTCGGGATAGGCTGCGGCAGCGGCTTCCACGGCGGCGTCGACTTCGGCGGCATCGGAGAGCGGAGCCTTGGCGATGATCTCGCCGGTCGCGGGATTGGTGACGTCGAACCATTCCGCGGCGGTGGATTCGACCCATTGGCCGTTGACGTAGTTGGGAACTTTGGTTAGTGGTGGTGCTGCATGGTCATTTGGTACCTCGCTAAACTGGTTTCTGCTGCGCGCGTCGAGCCTGCGATCGATCGGACGGGCGAGACGCTCGTCCTCCACGTGCTAGGCTGGCTGTTCTACCAGGCCTTTTTTCTCGGACACCGTTTGCAGCGCCGACTCCAGCACGTCTAAGCCTTCATCCATCTGCTCGTCGCGTTACTACCAGCGGAACCAGAAGGCGGATCACGTTGGAATACGAGCCTGCTGTAATTGTGATCAGACCATGCTCGTAACAATATTTTGTCACTTCTTTGGTCTCGTCGGCGGCTGGTTCGCGTTTGTCGGGGGACTTCACCAGTTCGATCGCTTGCATTCCGCCCAGACCGCGGACGTCGCCGATGATCGGCCAGCGCTTTTGCCATTCTTTGGCGCGCTTCTGGAATTGGTTTCCAATTTCGTTTGCGCGAGCCAGTAGGTTTTCACGGTCGAAGATGTCCAACACGGCTAGACGCGGCGGCGCAGGAAAGCGGGTTGCCGGCGAACGTTCCACCGAGACCGCCGGGTCCGGGTGCGTCCATGATTTCGGCGCGGCCGGTGATCGCGGCTAGCGGCAAGCCTCCGCCGAGCGATTTGGCGGTGACGACGATATCTGGTTCGATGCCGTAGTGCTCGCTGGCAAACATCTTGCCGGTGCGTCCGAAGCCGCTTTGCACTTCGTCGGCGATGAAGAGAACGCCGTGCTTGTGGCAGATGTCGATCAGCACGCGGAAGATAGTCCGGCGGAGGAACGACGAATCCTCCTTCGCCCAAGACCGGCTCGGCGATCACGGCGGCCACATCTTCGGATGCGACTACGCGTTTGAATGTGTCTTCTAGATGACGCGCGCAGAAAAGATCGCACGACGGATATTTCAGCGAATAGGAACAGCGATAGCAGTACGCGTAGGGAATGCGGTAGACGTCGCTGGGAAACGGCGCGAATCCGGCTTTGTAGGGATGGGTTTTGCTGGTGAGCGCCAGGGTCATCATGGTGCGGCCGTGGAAGGCGTCTTCGAAGGCGATGATGCCGGGGCGTCCGGTGTGGGCGCGGGCGATCTTTACTGCGTTCTCGACCGCTTCAGCGCCGCTGTTTACGAACAGCGTTTTCTTGGGGAAGTTGCCGGGGGTGACTTCGTTCATTCGCTCGGCGAGTCGGATGTAGTTTTCGTAGGGCGTGACTTGAACGCAGGTGTGCAGGAAGTTTTCGAGTTGGGCGCGGATGGCAGTGATTACGGGCTCGCGACGATGTCCGACGTTTAGGCAGCCGATGCCGCCGGCGAAATCGATGTAGCGGTTGCCGTCTACGTCTTCGAGCCAGGCGTCTTCGGCTTTGGCTACGTAGATCGGGAGTTCCATGCGAGAGTCCGCGGGGGACGGCGGTGTTGCGGCGCTCCGCCAGCGCTTTGGATTTTGGTCCGGGGATCTGCGTTTTGAGTTGAATCGTGCTCATGATGCTTCCTACGTTACGGTGCGAATTCCCTGCGGCTTTGATCGTTGTACACGCGACATCAGGTCCTTCGACTTCGTAACTGATTCGCTTCGCGAATCAGCTACTGCGCTCAGGATGACAGAATTAAAGTTTTGCCAAATTCTCTCTTCAGCATCCTGCTGCGCCCAGCGATGACAGGATTCAGGTCATTTTTAGTACCAGCCAATTGGGGTTTCGCTTAAGTTTATGTGCACCTGCTTGGTTTCGAGATATTCTTCGATTCCCCACGGGCCGAGCTCGCGGCCGAAGCCGGATTGCTTGTAGCCTCCCCACGGGGCTTCGACGTAGGTTGGTTGCATGTGGTTGACCCAGACGATTCCGGCGCGCAGGGACTTCACTGTGCGGAATGCTTTGAAGATGTCGCGGGTCCAGACTGCGGCGGCCAGGCCGTACGGTGAATCGTTGGCAATTTTGATTGCGTCTTTTTCGTCTTCGAATGGGATGACGGCGGCGACTGGGCCGAAGATTTCTTCGCGGGCGATGCGGGCGTTGTTGGTCACGTCGTAGAAGATCGTCGGTTCGACGTAGTAGCCTTTGGCAAATTTCTCGGCGCGTCCGCCGCCGATGGCCAGCTTGGCTTCTTTCTTGCCAAGTTCCTGATAGGAGCGTACGCGGTCGTATTGATCTTTGCTGACCAGCGGGCCCATCTTGGTGTCGCGATCGGTGGGCGAGCCGAGTTTGATTTTCTTGGCTTTTTCTGTCATCGCGTCGACGAACTTTTTGTAGATGGGTTTGTGCACCAGGATGCGGCTGCCGGCGGAACAGACTTCGCCTTGATTGATGAAGACTCCGAAGAGCGCGCCGTCGATGGCGGCTTCGAAGTCGGCGTCGGCGAAAAAGATGTTGGGGGATTTGCCGCCGAGTTCTAGCGTGACGCGCTTCACCGTTTCTGCGGCCTGTTTGACGATGATTTTGCCGACGGCGGCGCTGCCGGTGAAGGCGATTTTGTTTACGTCGGGATGCTGAACCAGAGGCGCGCCACAGCTTTCGCCAAATCCGGTGATGATGTTGACCACGCCTGGCGGCAGGCCGACATCGGTGAGCCAGTTGGCCATCTCTAGTGCTGTGATCGGCGTTTGTTCGGCGGGCTTCAGAATGCAGGTGCATCCTGCGGCCAATGCTGGCGCGAGTTTCCACGCGGCCATGAGCAGCGGATAGTTCCAGGGAATAATTTGTCCGGCTACGCCGATAGGTTCTTTGAGCGTGAGGCTCATGGCGTTGTCGGGAACCGGGTTCACGTATCCCAGAATTTTGGTGGCGAGGCCGCCGTAGTATTCGAAACATGTTGCTACGTCGGCGATGTCGAATTCAGCTTCGACAATGGGCTTGCCGGTGTTGCGGGATTCCAGTTCCGCCAGCATGGATGCGTTCTGGCGAATCTTTTCAGCGAGACGGAATAGTACGCGACCACGTTCCTGGGCTGTGGTCGATGCCCAGGGACCATCTTCGAAAGCGGCTTTGGCCGCGGCTACAGCGCGGTTGACGTCCTCGGCGTTCGCCTCAGGGACTTGCGCGATTATTTCTTCAGTCGACGGATCATAGACTGGAAATGTCTTGTTCGACTTGCTATCGACCCACTCGCCGTTGACGTACATCTGATAGGTGCGAACGTCGGTTTTTACTCCACCTGGCATAAGGTTCCTCCTGCGACTGAGTCGAGCTTTGCTCGACCGGACAGCCGAGGGCGGCTGCCCCCACGTAATTCAGTAATGGACGGGCGAGTTGCCCGTCTCCACACGAACTGCTTCTGGTGTTTTCAGCCGACTGTATCCAAAGAAGAAAAACACGGCCAAGGCGATGAAGCCCATGGTGATGCCGAACATGCTGACTTCATATTTCCACAATGACGTGATTTGTTTGGCGGGAAAATAGGCCACAACAATCGCGAGGGTCGTGGTGATCAATCCAGCCACACCGGCAAACATGAGCGTTCCCCTGCCGTAACATCCTTGGAGAGAGCCACCAATGGCAAACTTTATCAGCGCAGCGAAGACGTAGAGAAACGGCACCAATTGCAACACCACGGCGGCTGAGAGCATTTTCTGAAAGGCTTCCTGCACGCCTCCGGAGAGTGTGAAGTTGAGGACGATCAGGACCAGCGACACCAAGCCTTGCACGATCAGGGCAACGTGCGGGGTTGCATAACGGGGGTGAACTTTCCCCATCGCGGCGGGCATGTAGGAATCGAGGCCGGCGACGAAGGGGATGCGGGCTGAGCCGCCCATCCAGGCGGAACCGATTCCAGCAATGGACAAACTCAGCATGACCGCGAAGGGCGCGATGATCCAGGCGACACCTACTTTGCCGGCCATGTGGCTCACAGCCTGCACGATTCCCTGCAGGACGTTGATATCGTTTTTTCCGATAGCGACCAAGAGCGTCAGGGTCGCGCCTACATACAGGGCGCCGGAGATCACGCCTCCCCAGGCGACGGCTCCGGGCAAGGTCTTCTGGGGCTCGCGGATTTCATCGCCCATCACCGAGGCGAGTTCGAGTCCGACCAACCCGAAACAAATTACGCCGAATGAGTTCAGAACGAATTTGGGGTCCGCGGGAATTCTGAAATCCGCCACAGTGACTGGGGTTCCGAAGCGCGACCAGACGGTAATGCCCAATCCGACTAGAACGGTGGCAGCGACGAAGGTGCCGATTCCCCCCAGGTTGTTCAGCCACTTGCCTACGCTCAGGCCGATGATGTTAAGTACAGTCAGAAACGCCAACAGAGCGATCGACGCCGCCATAGCAAAAGTTTTGTTGTCAGCGAGCGCGGCGTGGGCTGGTCCTAACGCAAAGACCGAAACCCCGACGAAGTACAGCATGACCGTCGGCACGTAGAGCATGTTGTTGGTCCAGTAGCACCAGCCGGAGAGAAATCCGTGAAAGTCGCCGAAGACTTCTTTGGCCCACAGATAGACGCCGCCTTCTCCGGGATAGCGATGGGCTAGTTCGATGACGGCGATGCCTTGCGGCCAGAAGAATAGCAGTAAGGCGATGATCCAGAGCCAGACGGTGACGCCGCCGTTGGCGGCGATGCTCGGGACAACGTTGAGATTGAAGACGGCGACTACGAATAGCAACACCAGATCGAAGCGGCCGAGTACGCGCTTGAGGTGAGGCTGGTTCGCGTTTTGGACGCTGGCTGACAATAGCGCAGTCCTTGGTCTTAACCTTTCCTCTTTGTCGCTCCGCGATCCTTTCCCCCTTTTGTCATTCCGAGCGAAGCGAGGAATCTGCATTTCTGGCAGCAACACAATGCAGATTCCTCGCTTCGCTCGGAATGACAGATCGCGGGGCTGAACCTAGCCTTGATTACAAAACCGCTGCGGAGCTTTGCTCCGCGGGACAGCCGAGGGCGGCTGTCCCCACGTGATTTTAATGCGCTACTACTTCCGCTGTGCGCTCTTGCTGCGCCTTCGCCAGCGCTGGCGCTACATCTTCGAATGCCGCCAGATGCTTGTCGATGTCGTCCTCAGTGTGCTGGACTGAGATTGTCCATTGCTCGTCCCACCAGTACGGTTGCGGCATCACGCCTCGATTCACCATGCCGAACCAGTAGTGGCGCCAGAGATCGATGTCGATCGTGGTCCAATCGCGGTAGTTGCGGATCTCTTTCGGATAAAGCATGAGAGCTCCGTTGGCGCCCGCGCTTGCGATGTAAGCCTTGCAAACCCACCTTCGCGATTGTTTTGCGGTATCCGGCGTTTAGTTTCTGGCTTAGCTTGTTCACGTGAGCATAATTTGCGCGCGTGAGCACTTCACGGAAAGTGGCGAGACCGGCCGCCATCGAGACTGGATTCGTGTTGTAGGTGCCGCCGTGAAATACCTTGTGCTGCGAGATCAGGTCCATCACGGATTTGTGCGTGCCGAATGCGGCGAGCGGCAAGCCGCCGCCGATTGATTTTGCCAGGCAGATCATGTCGGGCTTGACACCGAAATATTCTGAGGCTCCGCCCCAACCTAACTTTGCGCCTGTTTTTACTTCGTCGAAGATCAGTAACGCACCGTTCTTGGTGGCGATTTCGCGCAGGCCTTCGAGGAATCCGGTCTGCGGCATGCAGAGGCCGACGTTCATCATGATTGGTTCAAGAATGATCGCGGCGATTTCACCGGGATTCTGTTTGAAGCGAAGTTCGACGCTGGCGAGATCGTTAAATGCCGCGACCGGTACGTTGGCAATGCTTGCCTTCGGCACACCCAAGCCACCGGGAACTGAAGTGGGCGCATTGGGGTCGCCAAATTCTGGGGCGTGAGGCTTTACGCTGACCAGCGCAGCGTCGTGCAGGCCGTGATATCCGCCTTCGAATTTCAAAATCTTGTCGCGGCCTGTGGCGGCGCGCGCCAGACGCACGGCGTGCATGGTAGCTTCAGTTCCACTGCTGCCGAAACGAACCATTTCGACCGGAAAGCGATTGCAGATTTCCTCGGCCAGCTCCCATTCCATGTCGTGCGGCATGCCAAACATGGTTCCCGTCTTCAGACGCGGCTCGACGGCCTTCATCACCGCGGGATGGCAGTGTCCGGCCATTAGCGCGCCGAAACAAAGGTTGTGATCGATGTAGTCGTTGCCATCGAGATCGCGGAAATGGGAGCCGCTGCCTTCTTTCACGAAAATCGGGTACGGATCGTAGGCGCGATAGTTGCTGGCTACGCCTAGCGGGATGCGCTTCAGGTTTTTCTTGTGCGATGCGGCGGACTTGGGCGTGCGACGCTCGAAAGTATCGAGCTCCTTTTGCAGTTCGGGGTACATCCGGGTCTCCAGGGATCTCAAGCCGCCTGTGCGGCCATTAGAATGTCCGGGCGCGAGGGCCGCCCGGATTTCAGGCTAGAAATAGAATTTTAGCGCAAACTGCACCAGACGCGGGTCCTGAGCCTGGGTTATTTTACCGAACAAAGTCGGGCCGTCGGAGAAGTGACCGTCCGGATTGTAGAAATTCGTATGGTTGAAGATGTTGAATATCTCCGCCCGGAACTGGAAGAAACGGTTTTCGTCTATGGCGAATTTCTTGTGGACCGAGAAATCCCACTCTTCAAGGCCGGGGCCGCAGCAGATGCTGCGCTGGGTGCCGATATTGAATTGACCCAGTTGCGGATCCTGAAAGTTGTTAGGGTTAAACCAGAAGGCGCCATTGGTTTTAGGGTTAAGTTTTTGAAATGGCGCAACCTGCTGCGGCGCTTCGGTGCCCAGAAAGAAGATACTGGCAATCAGTTCGTTGTCATTTTCAGTGTCAAGCCGGATGGGAAAGCCGCTTTGAAACTGGGTGATGCCGGAGACCGCCCAGTCATTCAATAACACTCCCGTGAAACCACTGTGGTGGTTTATGGGCAATTCCCAGTCATAGCTGACTACAAAACGTTGGTGGGAATTGAAAAGCGACAGCGCGCGGCTGGCGCGAAGGTTGAATGGGTTTAGCGTCTCCTCAAAGGTTGATCCGTCGTCCAAGGACTTGCTCAGAGTGTAAGAAGCCTGAAACTGCAAGCCATGCGAAAAGCGTTTTTCGAGCATGGCTTCAAATGCGTTGTAACTGGAATTGGCGATGGTGTCTTCGGCGAAGATATCGCTGAACACTGGAATGCCATCCGTAGGGCAGCCCGCGCCAGTCAGAGGATTGCAGCTGGGTGAGGAGTATGGACGCAATCCCACAAGCTGCAAGGTCTGTCCTGTCCCATTCACGACTTGGCCGTTTGGCAGATGAAACGGCATCCCCGTCGGGACGGTGACGCTAAACTGAGTGTCTTCCAGGAAAGGGCCGCACGTTGCGGGTGACCCGAACGAAGTTACGTTAGCCGCATTCGCCGCGGCGATGTTGATGATGTCAAGGCAAGTTTGCGGATTCGAGGGATTGATATCGTGCGACGCCAATAAACGATGTCCCTCCGACCCAACATATCCGAGCTGCAACATCATATCTCGCGAAAGTTGTCGCTGAATGGTGAGGTTGTATTGCGAAGTGTATTGCGTGCGCAGGTGCGGTTGGAACTCACCGTAGAGAAGGAGCGGACGAAACAGGGAATAATCCACGGGCTGCCCGGGCGCTGGCGTAATGATTCCGTTGAACGGATTCGGAGCAGGTGTTCCTCCGGCCTGGTAAACGAATGGGGTGTTAAAGAACGTATCGAACAGAGACGAACTGCCTCCGAACGGCGGTTCGGCGCCGAATTGTGCCAGCACCAATTCTTCAATCGGATTGTAGAAGAGCCCCCAACCGGCTCGAATACTGGTCGTGCCATTGCCTCCAAAAACTTTTCGCAGCGCGCCATTGTCGAAATTCGGACTGTAAGCCATGCCAATGCGAGGCGCAAAAGCCTTGTAATACGTGCTCGTCAACCCCGGCGGAATGCCCTTATCTCCCGGCACAACTAGACCTGTGGGTGTGACTCCGACAGCATCGCAACTGGGGCTGCTCACGCCAAAGTAAGCTTCGCTTAACGGGGACAACGCGCAGGGGTGCACGGTCGAATTCTGTCCCGGGCGGAAGGTTTCAACGTGGCCGCTGATGTCGGTGAGCGGGGTGTCTAGTTCCCAGCGAAGTCCGTAGTTCAGCGTAAGGTTCGGCTTAATTTTCCAGCTATCTTGTGCGAACGGATAGAGCGAGGTGGCGCGAATATCTTCACGCTGGCCGGATCCTTGCGTATAGGTGTCGGTCAGGCCCAGAAGATATTCGGCATAGTTATCGCCATCTCCAGGGACGATCGCGTTCGGTCCAGAATTGTCAAAGGTAAATTCGCCGTTGACGTCGAAATAATAATACTGGTCGAAGCGAACGCGGCGGATGTCGACGCCGAACTTGAAAGTGTGGTTGCCCTTTACCCATGTCAAATTATCCGACCACTGAAAACTATTACCGACCTGAGGAAGGAAGCCCTCAAAGTTGTTGCCGATGGAAGATCCGCCACTGATGTTGATGTAGGGAACTCCGGTGAGGTTCGCGGGCAGGCCAGGTGTGATTCCGCCTTTACCGGCTGGAATACCGAAGCTGGTGAGAAGGTTGTTGATAGGGGCGGAATCCGAAGTGCCGGTGAAGCAGAACGCCGCCGCTGAACCGGAGCATGATGCGCTCACCGCGTTTGTAGCCTGCGGCTTGAGGAACCCAAGCTGTCCTTCTCGCATGTAGGTGAATCGCGCTTCGTTCACCAGCGCGTTGGTGATGGTCCAGGTGTGGCTCAGGTTATATTGCTGGAAGCGGTTGTTGTTAAGGTTGCCGAAGCCGGGAACGTCCGCGCCGGCGGCCTCGAACTCATTGTAAGGTTGCAGCTGACGGATATCGTCAAAGTAATAGTACGCGCTGAAACTCTGGCGGCTGGAGATCTTGCGGTCAAAGCGCGCGGTGAATTGATCTCCATTGTCTGTACTCACGGGCACGGATTGGTTCAGACCAGTTCCCACGTTCGCGCCAGGAATAAAGCGCTGCATCAAGTTGACGGCGACCGGATCCTGACACGGGGATGGAATCACACCCGTTGGAAAGACTTCGGACCATGGAATGTACGGTGACATTGTTATTGGATTCGTTTGGACGGGAAGACTCGCAATCGAAGAAATTCCTAACGCACTGTCACAGCCGGGCCGCCCGTCCAGAACCTGGGCCACAAATGGCGTGCCGGAACTATCACTAATGCCTCCGGCTCCGGCGCTGGCAGCGGAAAATGGGGCAAAACCGCCCACCCCAGAGAAATCCCCTGTCCGTTGCGCCGTGGTCGGAACATTCAACACCGGACCGGGAATGCCTTCGCGGATGCGACGGCCTTCATAAGACAGAAAGAAAAACGTGCTGTCTTTCTTTATAGGGCCGCCGAAGGTTCCGCCATACTGATTTTGATTCCACTGCGGCCGAGTTGTGTTGAAGTAACCTTGCGCGTCGAGGACAGTGTTGCGGAAATATTCGAAGAGATCGCCGTGAAAGTTGTTGGTGCCGGATTTGGTGATTACGTTCACGACCGAGCCAGAGTTCCGCCCGTATTCGGCGTCGAATGTGTTCGTGATGACGCGGAATTCGTCGACGCTATCTGGACTGGGCTGCACGGTGGGAAGGTTCACGAACTGATCGTTGGCATCGCCGCCGTTGACGCTGAAGTTGTTGGCGCGGGTGCGGCCGCCGTTTACTGAAACCGAGCCTGTATCCTGCGAGCCGTAAAAAAGGCTGCCATTGCCGTTTCCCAGCTGGGCTTGCACGCCGGGCTGCAATTGCAGGAACTGATAAGTGTCGCGCGTGTTCAGCGGCAGTTCATTCACTGAGCGGTTATTGATGACCGCCCCTAATTGCGTGCTGGTGGTATCAACCTGGGGAGCTTCGGAAGTGACTTCGACGACTTCCTGCGTGGCGCCGACTTGCAAAATCGAATTGAGCGTGACGACCTGGTTGACATCGACCACTACGCCGGTCTGAACATTCTTCTTGAAACCGGTGAGTTCGTATTCGACTCGATAGCTTCCGGGCACGACTTCAACGAAATTGTAATCTCCGTTGGCATTGGTCTGAGTGCTGCGGCTGGCGCCAGTCGCCGTGTTTACCAGCGTGATCTTTACGCCCGCGAGAACCGCGCCGGTGGGATCAGCGGTTCGCCCGACAATTCGGCCGCTGGTGCTCTGCGAGAATGCGGGAACAGTAAGGACGACTAAGCCAAGCACAGTCAGCCACAAAGCGGACGACCGATGCGTCAGATTCGGATGCATGAAGCTCCTCCCGATTCCGCTGCGAGATTGCAACTAACAATGCTTGCGTGAAAATGAAACCTTGCTATAATCGCGCAAGGTTAGAGAACCTGCCTGCCTGCTGTCAAGTAAAAAAGACTTTGAGCGAGCTTCGAAAGAAAATGGGAGCGTAGCTTGAATTGAAAAACGCGAGTCCAAAACCTTATCTGAAAATCGGCGACGTGGCTCGACTCGTCGGCGTTTCTTCGTCGGTGATTCGTTCGTGGGAAAATCTTGGGCTTACGCGTCCTCACCGCACTAGCAGCAAGTATCGTCTTTACACAACCGAAGATGTGAAACTTCTCAAGCGCGCTCGATTCCTGCGTAAAGTGCGCGGCCTTAACGCCCCCGCCATTGCGCAGTTGCTCAAGCGCGAAGGCTTGGTGCAGCCGAACGGAGCCAGCGGCGCCATTGGCGGGCACCTTCGTCAAATGCGTCTGACGCGCGGATTGTCTTTAGCGCACGTAGCCAAGAACGTCGGCATCTCGGTTGGATTTCTAAGCGCATTGGAACGTTCGCACATGAGCGCCTCCGTGAGCACCCTGCGCAAGCTGGCACGATTTTATAAAACCAACATCCTTGATTTTTTTAATGCTTCAGAATCGAACAGCCGATTGGTTCCATCGGACAAACGCAAAGTTCTGGAGGCTGGGCCGGGCGTTCGCATGGAACTGCTGGCATGGGGAAGTACGGTGATGGAACCGCATCTATTTCGTATTTCTCCGCGTGCTGGCAGCGGCGAATCTTATACGCACGAAGGCGAGGAGTTTCTGCACGTCTTGCGCGGACAGTTGCACATTTCAGTCGCGGAAGTTGAGTATCGGTTAAAACCGGGTGACAGTTTTTATTTCGAGAGCGCAACACCGCATAGCTGGTTCAATCCCGGCCGTACCGAGACTCGGGTGTTGTGGGTGAACACACCGCCGACTTTTTGAAGCTGCGTCACAACGATATGGAGGCACGTTGACGAGCCGACGCTTTGTGGTTGCGCTGTTACTGATCTCTGCGATTGTACTTGGCGGTTGTGCCAAGAAGACTCCAACTCTGAATCTCTTAGTCTGGGAAGGTTATGCCGACCCGTCATTCGTGCGTGGCTTCGAGGAACAATGTCACTGCAAGATTACCGCTTCGTACATGGGTTCGAGCGACGAACTGGTTGCCAAGTTGCGCGGCGGAAGTGCGGGCAACTACGATGTGATTTCGCCATCGAGCGATGTTGCAACGTCGATCGCTAAGGCGGGATTGGCTGCTCCGCTTGACCTTGCAAAGTTTCCCAGCTATTCGCAGCTTTCGCCTCAACTCACTTCCCTGCCCTTGGTGCGCATCAAGGAACAGGTCTTCGGCGTGCCGTTCGTGTGGGGACCAAATCCGCTGCTTTATGACACGACTGCATTTTCGCAACCGCCCGATAGTTGGACTGTTCTGTGGGATCCGAAATACCGTGGGAAGGTTTCGGTTTGGGATGAACTTTCGACGGTGTATATGGCGGCACAGGTTCTCGGTTTCGATAAACCAGACCCAACTCACCTCTACAATCTGGGCGATGCAGAATTAGACGCAGTCAAGAAAAAGTTGCTGGAATTGAAGCCGAACATCCGAAAGATGTGGTCGACGGGCGGCGAGCTGACTAATCTTTTTCAAAACCACGAAGTGATCTTGGCCATGGGATGGCCCCTGATGACCAATCAACTTCGTAAGCTCAACTTTCCCATTGGCGAAACTATTCCGAAAGAAAACACTACCGGCTGGATCGATCATTTAATGGTGACCGCCGGGAGCGAAAATAAAGACCTGGCTTACAAATTTCTTGAATACATGATTGAGGCGCAGACACAGAAGAAAGTTGCGGATGTTACCGGTTATACGCCGGCGAATCCGCAGGCAGCGCAGTATATGACGCAGGAGCAGATTAAGAGCCTGCACCTGGATGATGTGGATAATTATCAGAAGCGCATTTATTTCTGGCAGGACGTGCCGCGGCGGTCGAAGTACGTTGAAATCTGGAACGAAGTAAAGGCAGCGCAATAAATTTGTAGCGCCGGCATCTTGCCGGCTGTCCCGAGGGCATCTTGCCCTCGGCAGTGGGGACGAGACGTCCCCACGACAGCCGCCGAGACGGCGGCGCTACCAAAACAAATGACTACCGTCACCGAACTCGCGATCGCTCGCGCTGACAAGTCCGGCGTGCGTCCATTGCTTGACATCCGCAATGTTGCGAAATCTTTCGGGAAGAGCTGCCGGTACTTCGCGACATCTCTCTGCAGATCGCGGAGGGAGAGTTTCTGACTATTCTCGGAGAAAGCGGATCGGGAAAGACGACACTACTGCGCATCATTGCCGGTTTCGAGAACGCAGATTCTGGCGAGATCCTGATGGAGGGTGAACGGCTGGATCTGCTGCCGCCTTACCGCAGGCGCGTGAATACGGTTTTTCAGCAGTATGCGTTGTTTCCGCATTTGAGCGTAGAAGATAACGTGGCCTACGGGCTGCGCGTAGCTAAGTTGCCGAAGAGCGAGGTTGCGGCGCGCGTTTCAGAGTCGTTGGCGATGGTTAAGATGAGTTCGTTTGCTAGCGCCAAGCCCGCCAACATCAGTGGCGGACAGCAACAGCGGGTTGCGTTGGCGCGCGCTTTGGTGAACCGGCCTCGCCTGCTGCTGCTTGACGAGCCGCTTTCCGCGCTGGACGCTAATCTTCGCCGGCAAATGCAGGTTGAGTTGAAATCGCTGCAGCGCGAAGTTGGCATTTCGTTCGTGTTTGTTACTCATGACCAGGAAGAGGCAATGGTCATGTCAGATCGCATTGCGCTGTTGCGCAAAGGCGAGTTGGAGCAAGTAGCCTCGCCACGGGAAATTTATAGTCGTCCCGCAACGGCTTACACGGCGCAGTTCATTGGCCATACCAATTTGCTTCGAGGGGAGGTCAAGGCGGGAACCGCGCGTTGCCATTCGCTTTCGTGGAGGATCGCGTTGCCGGATGGGCCGGCTTTGTTTTCTTTGCGTCCGGAAAATATTCGGCTGGCCAGTTCGGCAACTGAGACGGGCTTTGTCCGGGTTCGCGGCACGATCGAGCGCCAAGCGTTTCACGGCGCGACCGATTTACTGCAAATTGTCTGCGACGATGGGCTCATGCTGTCGGTAAGGACTGCAACTCGCGAAAACCGGCAAGGGGAAGTACTTTTGGAGTTCAATCCGGCTGATGCAGTACCGGTTCGCGAGTCGCCGGATAGAGGACTAGATGTTTTCGCGCGCATACAAAGCCGCTATCACTGTGCCCCCGCTGTTGTGGGTGGTCGTATTTTTGCTGCTGCCCTATGCGCTGCTTTTTTGCTATAGCTTCTGGTCGGTCTCGTCGTCGCAAACGATTGTCCACACCTGGACGCTGGATAATTATCGTGAACTCTTCCGCGTAAATGTTTACCTGCAAACTCTTTTTCGATCGATGTGGATTGCGGCTCGGGTAATGATTTTTTCGCTGTTGCTGGGATATCCGCTTGCCTACTACTTGTCGTTCCATGCGGGCAGAAGAAAAGATCTGTTCTATCAGTTGGTGATTATTCCACTGTGGGTCAGCTATCTAGTTCGCGCCTACGCCTGGAAGACAATTCTGGGCAGCGATGGCGTGCTCAACACTTTATTGCAATATCTTCACATCACGAAACATCCGCTTGAGTTTCTGCTTTACAGCCCATTTGCGGTGGTGCTTACCCTGACTCACATCTATACCCCGTTTGCGTTTTTACCGATCTACGCGTCGCTCGAACACATTCCTCGCAACCTTGTCGAAGCTTCCCATGACCTGGGTGCGTCGCCGCTGCAAACTTTCTGGAGAGTGATTTTTCCGCTTTCCATTCCTGGCGTGCTGGCCGGAGCAACTTTCGCATTCGTGCTCAGCTTTGGAGATTTTCTCGCGCCGCTGCTGCTTGGCGGTCCCAGCGGCATCATGGTCTCGAACATCGTGGTGAGTCTATTCGGAGCGGCTTACAACTGGCCCTTAGGAGCGGCGATTTCATTTTGCATGCTGCTGCTGGTGCTGGCTTTGCTTTTGTTGTCTGAGAGGCTGGAGAAAAAATGGAGCTTCCGGTGAGCGCGGCCCAATCCACTTCGCGCTGGCTGCCGTGGCATGCCATGGTTGTCTTTGGATTTCTCTACTTGCCTATAGTCACGCTGATCGTTTACTCGTTCAACGGAGCAGGGGTTGGCGGATTTCCTCCGCGTAACCTGACGTTGAATTGGTATCGCATGCTTTTTGCTGACGACGCCATTTGGGAGTCCGTTCTCAACAGCCTCGTAGTTGCCTTGGCTGCGATGGCGATTTCGCTGACCTTCGGCATTCCCGCTGCCCTAGCCCTCGACCGCGCCAACTTTCCTGGGAAAACTCTTTTTCGCCGACTGGTGCTCTTGCCTTTGATTCTCCCTGGCATCATCACCGGGCTTTCACTGCTGATGCTATTTCGCGAAGCAGACGTGAAGCTGAGCCTGCTCACGATTGTGCTTGGGCACGGCACCGCTTTAATTTCCGTTGCTACTACGGAGGTGTTCGCGGGCTTGCAGAAAATGGATCGTGCGCAGGAAGAAGCTTCGCTGGATCTTGGGGCCAACTACTGGCAAACCTTTTGGCGGATCACAATTCCGAACTTGCGTTTATCGATCATCGGCGCCGCCCTGCTGATCTTCACCTTGTCGATGGACGAGATCGCAGTCAGCTTTTTTCTCATTGGGCGCGATAACACGCTGCCGCTGGAAATTTGGGGACGGTTGCGGCGGGGAATCACTCCGGAAATAAATGCGATCTCCAGCATAATTTTTGTTTTTTCGTTGATCGCTATAGTCGGTTGGTACCGCTTGCGGATGAGGTCAGAAGCAGCACCGGAAATTGTTACCGAAGTGATAGAGGCAGCTTAGAGTTTAGTAGCGCCGGCATCTTGCCGGCTGTCCCGAGGGCATCCTGCCCTCGGACGTGAGGGCGAGACGCCCTCACGACAGCCGCCGAGACGGCGGAGCGACTCAAGGATCTTATATGAGCACAAATCGCAGGGAATTCATTAAATTCGTCGTCGCGGGATCGGTCGCGGCTGGTTGTCCAATTGATCTGTCTTTGTTGGCAGCGGAAACGCCGCAGCCTGAAGTCAACAGCGAAGACAATCGTATCTGCCATCAGGTTCGCGATGGCAAGGTCTTCACTCGTCCGCCAGCTTCCGCGCATCACGACGTTGTGATTGTCGGCGGCGGAGTGAGCGGCATGACGGCTGCATATCTTTTGCGCAGCCACGATTTTCTTTTGTTGGAGAAAGAACCTCATTGGGGCGGCAATGCTTATTTGATGGAGTATCAAGGAAACGCGTACGCAACCGGGTCGGCGTTTCTCGCCAAGAGCGAGTACACGTACAGCTTCGCGAAAGAAATCGGTCTTGAGCCGCTGCCCATTCACGATCGAGACAGCACCATCATTAAAGGCGAATGGATTGGCAATACTTGGACCGATGGGCTCGACCGATTGCCTTATCCGGCGGCGGTGCGCGAGGGGTTTAAGAAGTTTAAGAAGGATATGTTGGCGATTGATTTGGAAAAACGCGCATTCGAGCTCGACAATCTTCCATTTTCTGATTTCATGAAAGGCTATCCTGCCGAGGTAAAACAGTGGTGGGATAACTTCGGTCCTTCCAATTGGGGTGCGACGACCGAAGACACAGCTGCGGCGCTTGGCATCGATAATATGCAAACCATCGGTGGAGACATTGTGCCTGATTTCTATACTTGGCCGGGCGGGCTGGGCTCGATCACTAAGAAGCTAGGCGAAATTTTGCAGAGACAATTCGCTGACCGCATGCAGGCGGGCGCGACTACGGTCGCGGTGGTTCCCGGTAATAGCGAAGTGCAAGTCACTTACATGCAAGGTGCAGAGTTGAAGACGGTCGCTGCGAAAACCGTGATTATGGCTACGCCGAAATTCATCACCCGGCGCATCGTCGAGGGCTTGCCCGACAAACAGAGCGACGCTATGCATGAGATCCGGTACATTCCCTACCCTGTGGTGAACTTGATCTTCGACAAACCGGTTTTCAATAAGAGCTATGACACTTGGTGCCCGGGAAATGCGTTCACCGATTTTATTGTGGCGGATTGGGTAGTGCGCAATCAGCCGGGCTACCAGCAGAAATACAACATCCTTACGTGCTATACACCGCTCAGGGAAGAAGATCGTAGTTCGCTGCTCACCGACGCTGGCGCGCGCAAAATAGCTGTCGGCGTGTTGAGCGATTTTCAGAAGCTCTTCCCCGGTTCAAATGTTGATCCCGTGGAGGTTCATATTTACCGCCGCGGGCATCCTCTTTATATGTCGACCCCGGGACTGTACACGAAAGTGCAACCGCTGGCGCGACAGCCGATGGACCGGGTGTTCTTCGCGAACACTGATTCTGAAGGTCCGGAATCGACCACCAGTAAGGCGATTATGGCTGCGCGTCGTGCTGTGAACGAGGCCGAGAGCCGCATGGCTGGAAAGCCTGTTCCCAAAAGCACGGCTGCAGCAGCAGATTGAACTTTAACCTCAGCCGGGCGGGGACCGGCCTCCATTGTTTCCTTGCACCTCCCTGTCGTGCCTCGCCGCTTTCCTGCCGCGCATAGTAAAGTGATAGTAGGCCGCTGTGCGGTCATCGGGAAGGAAGTCTCATTTGAGTTCGAGCATTCGCAACATTGCAATTATTGCCCACGTCGATCATGGCAAGACCACGCTGGTTGACGCCATGCTGCAGCAGAGCGGCACTTTTCGTTCCAACGAACACATCATTGAACGGGTGATGGATTCGAACGATCTGGAGCGCGAGCGCGGCATCACTATTCTGGCCAAGAACACGGCTATTCTTTATCACGATGTGAAGATCAACATCGTGGACACGCCCGGCCACAGCGACTTTGGCGGCGAAGTGGAGCGCGCGCTGAAAATGGTTGACGGCGTTATGCTACTCGTCGATGCTAGTGAAGGTCCGCTGCCACAAACGCGTTACGTTCTCAGCAAAGCATTGGAAGCTCACCTGGCTCCCATCCTCGTAATCAACAAAATCGACCGCTCCGATGCCCGGCCGCAGGAAGTGCTGAACGAAGTTTATGACCTCTTCATCGATCTGGATGCCAAAGAAGAGCAGCTCGACTTTCCGGTTTTGTACACCAATGCGAAAGCTGGGACCGCTTCTCGAGATATAAAAGGAGGCGGCGTAAATCTGCAGCCCCTATTTGAGACCATTGTCAAAACCATTCCCGAGCCTAAGGGCGACGTAGCCGGACCGTTGCAAATCCTGGTAGCGAATCTCGATTACAGCGATTATCTGGGGCGACTGGCAATTGCGCGTGTGTTCAACGGAACCATGCGCACGGGTGAGGACGTTGCCATCGCGAAACTGGACGGAACACTTCACAAAACGAAAATCACAAAACTGTTTTCATTTTCCGGCCTGAAGCGGACTGACATCACTGAAACCACTCTTGGAGACATAATCGCGGTAGCCGGCGTCGAAGGGATCACGATTGGCGAAACCATTACCGACGTTGAGAATCCGGCGCCGCTGCCGCACATTACCATTGACGAGCCGACCATTGCCATGCTCTTTACGGTGAACACCTCGCCGTTTGCCGGACGCGAGGGCACTTATGTGACTTCCCGCAATCTGCGCGAGCGGTTGCAGAAAGAATTACTGACCAACGTCTCATTGCGTCTCGAAGAAACCGATGCTACGGATTCTTTTGTAGTCATGGGCCGAGGCGAACTCCAGCTTTCGATTCTTATAGAGATGATGCGCCGCGAAGGCTATGAACTGATGGTGGGAAAGCCGGAAATCGTCACCAAGCGCGTGGACGGCAAGCTCATGGAACCGGTCGAGAAGCTAACCGTGGACGTGCCCGAAGCGTTTGTGGGTGTGGTGATGGAGCAGCTGGGTGCGCGCAAAGGCGAAGTCCTCAACATGCACAATCACGGGTACGGGCGGGTGCGAATTGAATTTCGTGTGCCGAGCCGCGGACTTATTGGCTTACGCAGTCAGTTGCTCACCGACACTCGCGGCACCATCGTGATGAATTCTTTGTTCGATGGATACATGGAATGGCAAGGCGAAATCCCGCACCGTCTTACTGGCGCTTTGGTATCTGACCGCGCGGGCGTGACTACGCCTTATTCGCTTTACAACCTGCAGGAGCGTGGCGAGCTATTCGTCGGCCCAACTATCGATGTTTACGAGGGAATGATTGTTGGCGAAAACGCGAAGGATAACGACCTTGACGTGAATGTGGTCCGCGAAAAGAAACTTACTAACATGCGGTCGTCCACTTCTGACATTGCAGTTCGCCTGGTGCCATTTCGCAATCTGAATCTGGAGCAGGCGATTGAATTCATTGCCGACGATGAGTTTGTCGAGGTGACTCCTAAATCGCTGCGGCTGCGCAAGAAGGTTCTGCAGGCCAACAAACGAAAGCGAAGTTCGATGGCGATGGCGGAAGAAGAGCGCTGACAAGACCTACTGTCATCTTGAGCGGAGTATGTTTCGCGCGCTAGCGCGGAAGCATACGGAGTCGAAAGATCCCCTAGTGAGCGTGTGCCGCGGTGACACTGCAAGGCATTCTTCCGGAGCGAATGCGAGTCACAGTGAGAATGCCTTGACACGCTGATCGTGCTGCCTGCAATCAGGGATTCTTCGACTCCATCAGTCCATCCGCGAGCGGATGGACTGACTGCGCTCAGAATGACAGTTTTATAGGACGGTTGAATGACCGCTGAATCGCGGGTACACCCGCGTCCCACGCGAGTTGCGGTAGTTGGCGTCGGCAGCGTTGGCGCGACCTTTGCTTACGCTCTGCTGCTCAGTGGTCTTGCGGCCGAGATCGTCCTCATCGATGCGAACCGTGCCAAAGCTGAAGGCGAGGCCATGGACCTCAATCACACTGTGCCTTTCGCGCACCCCACCCGAATCTGGGCTGGCAATTACTCCGATTGCGCGGGCGCGGCCGTTACTGTCCTCGCCGCAGGTGGAAACCAAAAGCCCGGAGAGACTCGCCTCGACTTACTCAAGAAGAACGCATCGATCTGGCGCAGTATTGTGCCCGAAGTGGCCAGGCGCAATCCCGAAGGGATTCTGCTCATCGCGACTAACCCGGTCGATGTTCTCACCTACGCTGCGGGAAAACTTTCCGGGTTGCCGTGGGAACGTGTGATCGGCTCTGGCACTATTCTTGACACGTCGCGGTTTCGCTATCTGCTTAGCCAACATTTCTGCGTGGATGCGCGCAGCGTGCACGCTTACATTATTGGTGAGCACGGCGACAGCGAGGTTCCGGTGTGGTCGTCGGCCAACATCGCCGGCATGCGCTTATCGCAGTTCTGCAAGGCGCAGGGCATCAGGGACGACCCACAGGCGATGGAAGATATCTTCCGGCAGACGCGTGACGCCGCTTATCAGATCATCGAGCGCAAGGGTGCGACTTACTACGCCGTTGCTGCCGGACTTATGCGTATAACCGAGGCAATCCTGCGCGATCAAAGTACCGTACTCTCAATTTCGAGCTTGATTAATAACTACCACGGACTAAGTGACGTCTGCTTCAGCTTGCCTACCGTAGTTGACCGTGGCGGTGTAGAGCAGCTTATTCATCTTGAGTTAGACAACGATGAAGTCGAGAAGCTTCGCCATTCCGCCGAGTTATTGAAGACGACGATTAAAAGCCTGGGATTGATCTAAGTCAGGTTCTGCGTCATCCATGTTGAAGTAATCCGCACCGCTACTAATTAACCTAATAAAAACGTTAGACCTGCTATACTTCGTGCGCATTTGATTGTTTGTCAACTTTGGCTGTCCCCTTGGCCAACCAGCCTCTTCAGATCGCGCCGAAGTCGCCGACGTTCAAATAGCTCATTGTGAGGCAATTTCCGTGAAGAACATATTTGTTGGAAACCTTGACTTCAATACATCGGAGGAGGAACTACGCCGGCTTTTCGAGGCACATGGACAGGTGGACCGGGTGGCTATTATGACGGACCGGGATACCGGCCGATCCCGTGGTTTCGGCTTTGTTGAAATGACAAGCGCCGAAGACGGAGAGAAAGCGATCGCGGCGATGAACGGCAGCCAGATTGGCGGGCGTACGTTGAACGTCAATGAGGCGCGGCCCAAGGTCGAACGCGGTGGTGGCGGCGGACGTGATCGCGGCGGCCGCGGCGGTGGACATGGCGGGGGCGGCGGCGGCAGGAACCGGTATTAATTTTCCTGTCTATAACAAACTAAACTTCACCGGGGTTCAATACTCGGCGGTCAGTAACTCGGCAAACCAGAACTTGAGGTCGCACTTTGCGACCTCAAGCTTCCACGTTGCCGCCGACCGTCGATCCAATTGATAGGCCAAAGCTCCGCATGTAAACTGGAAAGGCTGGCATGCGCCCGTAGCTCAGCTGGATAGAGCGGCAGCCTCCGGAGCTGTAGGTCGGGAGTTCGAATCTCTCCGGGCGCACCATTCCTTCGTAGATCCCTCACAAGCTTAAATGCAGGTGCGAGCGTCGCGGTCGTGCCTACATTAATTCTCGCCGAACATTGGCACCTGACCGGTATCGACCGTAACGCCACGACGCGCACGACGTGTGGCTCCGATCACCGCCAGCACAGTAAGGGATTCGAGGGCGCTGCGCGGCACAAATATGCGCTGCGTGTTGGAGCGAAGGTCTGGCGGATTGATGAGGAAACCTTCGGCCGTGGTCAGGGAGAGATCGTTCGGCATCATGCCTTCGAGAACTTCGTTGTCTTTGAAGCGTAGACGCACCCAGAGTCCCTCGGTGCGTGGCCGGGTGGTAAAAGTTTTTCGGCTGGGCGAGTCAGCGTCCCCGAATTCGCGGACGAAATAGACGACCTTAATATCCTTCAGGTCGATCGCGACCACATTGCCTTCGGTGTTAAGCAATTCCAGCTTGCCTTCGCGCACGAAATCGGCGGGCGCGACGTATCCGTTGATAGAATCGCGGTCCATTTTCCGGACTACAACTTTTTTGTGCGTGGATGGCATGAATTCGCTCAAACTGGCTCAGGCAGCGGATTGCCGCGCCGTCTTCTTCGTAGCGCCGCCGTCTCGGCGGCTGTCGTGAGGGCGTCCCGCCCTCACTGGCGAGGGCAATATGCCCTCGCGACAGCCGGCAAGATGCCGGCGCTACAAAAGAAGATTCAACTCAGATTCTCACACGTTTCCCTTGAACATAGTGTGTCATCTCATTCACAGTAGCCAAAATGTCAACGTTGTGATATTTTCTTTAGTTTGCTACCATCCAGCTTAAATCGCCTAAGTCTAGTCTACAGAGCGGTTTACGTACAACGTGCCGGAGGCTATGGGGCAGGCGAGATTGAGCCCTGTGGAAATCTTACTCCAGCGGGATCAGGGATATTTGCCGCTTGGTGATGGCTGAGCTCTCAATAAGGCATGGCTGACTACATTTATACGATGGAAATCCGGCTGACCCCCGACCAGCAGCGTGGGGTCACCCTGGTCCAGGATATCGCCCGCGACGCGGGCATGAACATTTATCTCACCGGAGGCGCGGTCCGCGACATCATCAGCGGATTCCCTATTCGCGATCTCGACTTCACTGTCCAAGGCAATCCCCTAAAGCTGCAGAAACAACTCGAACACGCTGGCGCGCGGGTCGCTTCAGCGGACGACGATCTCAAGACCTTATATCTGGTGCTGCCGGGAAATGTACGCGCCGAAATCAGTTCAGCGCGCACCGAGCGCTACGAAAAAACCGGGAAACCTCCCGTGATTGCTCCGGGCACGATTATTGAGGACCTCCGCCGGCGTGATTTCACCATCAATGCGATGGCTCTGTCGCTGAACCCAGGATCGCGCGGTCTGCTGATGGATCCGTTCAATGGAGCGGCGGATATTGAAGCCAAGCTGATCCGGATTCTGCATAACTACTCGTTCATGGAAGATCCGTCGCGGCTGATTCGCGCCGCCCGTTTCGCTGCGCGTTTTCATTGGCCGCTCGAGGAGCGCACTCAAGCCCGGGTGCAGTCGGCCAAGGAAAACAATTACATCGAATACATTACCGACCGCGCCATTGGCCAGGAGATCGAGCAGTTGGCCTACGAGGATGATCCGCTGCACATCGTCCGCGTGCTGGAAAAAGAAGAATTGCTGAAGGTTCTGAATCCTCACTGGTCTACCGCAAAGGTCGATGCGGCAGGGCTGTCAGAGTTGATGAAAACCCGGCAGCAAATGAATCAACTTGGATATACGCCGGACCCTGCGCCGGCGGTCTTGTATTTTCTGACGTCGCGGATGGGCGATAAAGATATTGCGGACATGCGCAAGCTGATTCCCCGCAAGGATCTGGTGGCGGCGTGGAAGGATCTTGAAGACAACGCCAAAGATCTGGCCAAGCGCCTGACTGGCAAGGAAGCTGCCACGCCTTCGCGGACCTGGAAATTATTGTCGGAAGCGCGTCCGGAAATGGTTCTGTTTCTTGACGTCACCGCGAAGCAACAGGCGGTCGCGCAGAAGATCAAGAACTTCCTGGGCAAGTGGAGGCAGGTGCAGCAGAAGCTTCCGCTGCCTCGAAATGACAGAGTTGCGCATCACTCCGCAGATGCCGGAGTATCCCAAGATTGCGCACGATGTCTTCATGCTGTTGTTGGATGGAAAGATGCGCTCGCGGACGGAAATTGTTAAATTTCTGAAACCGCTGGCGCCACCTCCGCCGCCGCCACCTCCGCCGCCACCCAAACGCGGTCGGGCAGCCAAGGCTGCAGTCGCGCCGCAGCCAGCAACTGTGGCTCCGGCCGCAGGCAAGAAAAAGGGGAAGGCCGCAGCCCCGACCGTCGCACCTCCAACTCCGATTTCGCAGCCCGCGCCCAAAGCTCCCGCGCCCAAAGCTCCAGCTGCGAAAACCACGCCAGCAAAAGCTCCGCCGCAGACCAAGAAGCCTAATCCGCCGAAGAAAGTGGCGAAACCTACAAAAAAGAAAGCAAGCCCCATCAAAAAGAAAAAAAGCAGGAAGACACGCTAACCAAAGTGGAAGCGGTTTAGATGGGCACCCGGTCCAAAGGCACGATGAACTGGATGCCGTCAATCCGTTTGCCTTGAAGACGTCCGTCGTTGGTGATGAACAGATCGGTTGCGACGCTGGCAGCAGAAGCCAACTGGATCACATCGGGCGCCTTCAAGGCGCGGTCGCGGCGGATGGATGCATAGGTTTTCGCTACTCTGGCATCCAAAGGAATTAGCACGGCCGCGCTCGATAAGGCGTCTTCATATTTTCTGCACAGTTGAGCGTTTCCAGCGACCGTTGGTTTGACTAGGATTTCACCGAGCGTAAGCGTCGAGGTCAAGAGCTGATCTCGCCGACGCAACATCTTGGTACGAAGGTCCGCTACAGCCTGCGATAGCGCCCCGTAGTCCTCCCACAGATAGATGAATAGATTTGTGTCCCAAAAGATCCGGCTCATTCCCAGCCTTCACGAAGCCTGCGCACATACTCGTCCGCATGCTCATCGGCCCAGAGTTCCTTGCCGGAGCCGCGCAACGCTAGCAGCGGGTCGTTCTTGATTCTGTCCTCCACGCTGTCTTGACTCCAGTCTTGATACCAGTCGAGCAGATACGCGTATTCGGATGGAATGTCCTCCCTCGCCGGAACGGTCTTCGCACCCTCCCGAGCAGGATCGTAAACATCGCCACTACGGAACAAGCGCCTGCGACCGGATGTCGTTTCGAACAGCATTCGATAACGGCCGGGGTTGGGCGGACGGTTCGCGACGCAGTGCTGAACTACGTGAACGTAGACGCCCGGACGAAGCGGCTCCTTGCCCGCTTCCCTTGCCGCACGTTCCATGATTTGCTCGATGGTGAAATCAGGCTGTTTGGGATGTTCTCGATGAAGTAAGGCGGCTGCAATCCAAACCTCGTCGGCCACTTTTATCTTCGTACTTGAAGCCACCGCCATAGGATTCCCTTTGGACAACCTTCACTCTAAACCAAGAACATATGTACGTCAAGTTATTACCTTATTACTTGGTCGTAATATATGATACACTGCTGATTAACAAAAATCACTCAGGGCGATCAGTTTGAGAGTGTTCTTACTCATCGCATGCGAATGGAGGTTCGTGTCCTCCCGGCTAATGATATGGGTCATTATTCAGTTCTTCGTAGGTATCATTTATGTTACCATTATATGCAGCTGAGATTCTCGAATATCTTGACTGGAAAGGCCGCAGCCCGTACGCCGAGTGGTTTGAAAGCTTGAGTGCGCAGGCTGCCGCGAAGGTGGTGGTTGCGATTGTGACTGGGGCTGGGCAACTTCTCCAATGTGAAGGGAGTTGGCGGAGTTTACCAGTGCCGCGTCAACTTCGGCGCAGGTTTCCGGGTTTATCTCGGGAAGGACGGAGAGCGTTTGGTCATCCTGCTCGCTGGTGGAACCAAGAAACGGCAGCAGAAGGACATTGAGGACGCAAGAGCCCGATGGCAGGACTACAAGAAGAGAAAATCTCACCAGTGATGGAATTATGCCGCTAACCCGGGAGTTCAAACAGACGATTCAAGCCCGAGTGCAGCGTGATGCCGCGTTCCGCAGGGAGCTCTTGCGCGAAAGTGTCGAATGCTTCGTTTTGGGAGACATCGAAACCGGCAAGGCTGTGCTGCGGGACTACATTAACGCCACCATCGGTTTTGCCGAACTTGCAGAAGCTACCGGCCACTCCGCCAAGAGTCTGATGCGGATGCTAAGCCCGTCGGGCAATCCACAGGCGCGCAATCTGTTCGAGATTGTCGAGTATCTTCAGCGTAAGGAACGAGTCCGCTTCAAAGTTGCCGCAGCCGCGAGGTAGCATAGTCGTTTCGCCAAATGTCGCTTCTTGTTGCTGACCTGCCGAGCTTTGCTCGGCCTGGACGGGCGAGGCGCCCGTCCCCACATGGGTGTGTCTCGCACAATCATTTACAATTACCAATTCCCTGCTGTTCAGGATTCTCAACTATGCATCGCTGGTCTGAACTGTTTATTCCTACGCTGCGCGAGGCGCCTGCGGACGCTGAAGTCGCCAGCCACAAGTTTCTAGTGCGGGCTGGGTACATCCGGCAGCTTGCGGCCGGACTTTATTCTTATTTGTTTCTGGGAAACCGGTCGTTCAACAAGATCATGGCGATCGTGCGCCAGGAGATGGACAAGATCGGGCAGGAATTTTATTTGCCGGCGCTGCATCCGCGGGAGCTTTGGGAGGCTAGCGGACGCTGGGCGGTGATGGGCCAGAATCAGTTTCGCCTGCAGGATCGCAAGGGCGCGGATCTGTGCCTCAGCATGACGGCGGAAGAAGTCATGACTGACATTGCGCGCAAGGAACTGCGCAGCTACAAGCAGCTGCCGCAAATCTGGTATCAGATTCAGTCGAAGTTTCGCGATGAGCCGCGGCCGCGGTCCGGGCTTTTGCGGGTGCGGCAATTCATGATGAAAGATTCGTACTCGTTCGACATCGACGCCGCGGGACTCGACGTTTCTTACAGGAAACATTACGACGCTTACTGCCGCATCTTCGACCGATGCGGGCTGAAGTATCTGGTGGTCGAGGCGGACTCGGGCGCGATGGGCGGCAAGGAGTCGCACGAGTTCATGGTGCGCACGCCGGCGGGCGAAGACCAGATTGTCAGCTGCGAAAGCT
Organism: uncultured Acidobacteriota bacterium; assembly: GCA_963716405.1. Taxonomy (GTDB): domain Bacteria; phylum Acidobacteriota; class Terriglobia; order Terriglobales; family Acidobacteriaceae; genus JABDBE01. The sequence continues at coordinate 76,494 of CAVQTI010000007.1, forward strand.
GCAACTACGCGGCGAATCTTGAAAGGGCGATCTCGAAACTTTCGGCGGTCGACGAACTTGCGGTGGAGGGAGACGGGAAGCCGGTTGAAGTCCACACGCCGGGAATGAAGACGATTGAGGATGTGGCGCGTTTTCTCGGAGTGTCGCCGAAAAATAAGATCAAGACGCTGGCTTACATGGCTGAAGAACCCGACGCCAAAACCGGCAAGCCAAAGCTCCGCGCAGTCGTGGCCCTTATTCGCGGAGATCACCAACTCAACGAGGCGAAGTTTAATGCCGCAGTCGCCGGAAAACAAACTCGTCCCATGCAGGAGGACGAGATCAAACAACTATTCGGTTCTCCGGCAGGATTTCTGGGGCCGATTGGCATCGAGTGGGCGGCAGATATGAAGGACGGAAACCGGCCTCTCTTGCTGGTCGACAAGGCGTTGGAAGGACGGAAGAATCTGATCGCCGGGGCGAACAAGGAAGACTATCACCTGAAAAACCTGACTCCCGGGCAGAACTTTCAGCCGACTACTTATGTCGATCTGCGAACTGTGACTGCGGGGGAAGCCTGTCCCAACTGCGGCTCGCCGCTTCGCATCGACACCGCGGTTGAAGTCGGCCACATCTTCAAATTGGGATACAGATATTCGGAATCCATGGGCGCAAGAGTCCTCGATCGCAACGGCAAAGAGGTTATGCCAATTATGGGATGTTATGGGATTGGTATCGAACGCATTCTGACTGCGGCTGTCGAGCAGAGCAACGATGAAAACGGCTTCTGGCTGCCGCCGTCGATTGCGCCATTCGAGATCGTGGTCTGTCCTATTAATATTAAAGATGAGGTTCAGCTTAAAACTGCGGTCGATATCGCAACCCGTCTGGAATCAGAGGGATTCGACGTATTACTTGATGACAGGGATGAACGGCCAGGGGTCAAGTTTAAGGATGCTGACCTGGTGGGCATACCCTATCGGGTTAACGTGGGCAAGAAGGTTACCGAAGGTACTGTGGAAGTGGTTCAGCGCTCGACACGCGAAATGCACGATGCTAGCATCGCGGAAATAACCGATTATTTCAAAGCTTTACGGCCTGCTCGCTGATCGGATCTCGGCGTGTTTGGCCCAAGCCGGGAGCGCGCGATGGGTACGATCAAACTTATCTTCGGTATCTGCGTGATTGTCGCGGGAATCTATCTCGGGGCGGAATTGATCCCGGTTTATTACGAAAACTATCAATTCCAGGACATTGTGAAGACCGAAGCCACGCTGGAAACCTACACCAGCAAGCCGGAAGACGATATTCGCGACATGCTGTACAAGAAGGCGCAAAGCATGGACATTCCGCTGAGCCGGGACCAGATCAGAGTGCAGCGTCACGGAACTCAGGGTACTGGCTCCTGACTATTAGCGCACCGTATACCGTCCATCTTGATCTGCCCGGCTATCCTGTTGACCTGCATTTCGATGCCTCCACTGAAAACAAGAGTCCCTTCTAGTCCGGTTGTGGATTGTTTGTGATTTAGAATAGGGAGTGGAGTGACATCCTGGAACTTGTCGCGATGGTGCGGTTTCTAAGTTTATTGCGGCGGTTCGTTATTGCGACGGTTCCGCTCCAGCTCTGGGGATAACGAATTCGTAAGCGCAGTCATCTCACTGAAGAGTGAGGCGGCTGATTTTGTCGATCCTCAGGCGACTCCGTCAATTGAAGTGGCCATCAAGCTTAAAATTCCGAAGAGGAAGAAACCAACTGCAACCGGCAAGGGAATTCTCTCTCGCGATCCGGTCATCCGCATCGCCTTGGCGGTTTTCATAGTGCTGTCTGTTGTTCTCTGCGCATGGTCTTCCTACTACTACCTCAAATACGATCGCATCATCGATCAGCGCTTTAAGGGACCGGTATTCAGCAGTTCAGCCACGATCTATGCTTTGCCACGCGCGGTTAAAGTCGGCGAGAAGGTTGATGCACGCGAAATCGTGGTCCAGCTTCGCCGCGCCGGGTATGCGGAAAACGACGGCAAGGCGCCGATGGGAAGTTATCGCGCACTGAAAAATGGAATTGAGATCAAACCAGGTCCTCAGTCCTACCACAGCCCGGAACCTGCGACGATTCATATACAGGACGGTAAGGTCTCCAGCATCAGCTCACAGTCGGGCGACCTCGACGCCTACGAACTCGAACCTCGTATGATAACGGCGCTGTTCGACGCCGAGCAGCGCTCCAAGCGACGCCTGGTGAAGTACGATGACATTCCCAAAATACTGGTGGACGCAGTGCTTGCGATCGAAGACCGGCGATTCTTCCAGCACGGAGGGGTGAATTTCATTCGCTTAGGCGAGGCAGCATGGGTTGATGTTACGCGTCAGAAACATGAGCAGGGTGGATCGACCATCACCATGCAACTGTCGCGGGCGTTTTTTCTGACTCCGGAAAAAACCTATAAGCGCAAGATCGTGGAAATGCTGATTGCGATGCAACTGGAACAGAAGTTCAGCAAGCAGCAGATCTTCGAGTTTTACGCCAATCGAGTGGACCTGGGGCAGCGCGGTTCGTTCACCATCAGCGGCTTTGCCGAGGCATCGCAGGCATACTTCAATAAAGACTTGAAGGACATTACCCTCCCTGAGGCAGCGCTTATTGCCGGGCTGATTCAGGCGCCCAGTTATTTGTCTCCGTACCGACATCCCGAACGAGCTACGGAACGCCGCAATCTGGTGCTGGACAGCATGGTGGAAACTCACGCCATAACCAGAGAGCAGGCGGACAAGGCGAAAGCAAGTCCGTTGAAGCTGGCGCCTCCGAACGTAGAAGCCAGCGATGCGCCATATTTTGTCGACCTGGTTCGCGACGCCGTGATCAGCCGGTTGAATGAGCGCGAACTCAACGAGCAGTCTTACCGCATCTATACGACTCTGGATCCCGATCTGCAGCGGGCTGCAGCTCAGGCGGTCGACGCCGGTATGAAGCTGGTCGATGAGCAGGTCACGAAGCGGCGCACCAAGAAAATAAAAATCGGCAAGAACAAGTACGAAACCAAGGTCGCGCCTGGACCGCAGGCGCAAGTGGCTTTGGTCGCTATTGATCCGCACACGGGAGCAATCCTCGCCTTGGTGGGAGGAAGGAATTACGGATTCAGCCAACTGAATCATGCGGTCGCACGGCGTCCTACGGGATCGATATTCAAGCCATTTGTCTACGCCGCTGCAATGAACACCGCGGTTGACGGCGCAAATCCGGTATTCACGCCCGCGTCGATGGTTACCGACGAGCCGAGTACTTTTTCTTATGGCGATCAGATCTACGAGCCGCGAAATTATAAAGAGGAGTATCACGGCGACGTGACCGCGCGGTACGCGCTGGCAATGTCGTTGAACAATGCGACCGTAAAGTTGGCCGAAGAAGTGGGCTACGATAAAGTTTCAGATTTGGCCAAGTCTGCGGGAATCACTTCGGTGAAACCCACGCCAGCTATGGCGCTCGGCTCCTACGACGCCACTCCGTTAGATATGGCCGCCGCTTACACCGTGTTTGCCAATGCGGGGCTGCGCATCTCCCCGGTGATCGTCAACTCGGTGCGCAATGCTGCAGGCGACGTGGTCATGGATTTCAAGCCAGACAAGCGCCAGGTGCTCGATCCACGGGTTTCCGCTGTCATGACGAACATGATGGAAGGCGTGTTGAACTTTGGAACTGCGTATGAAGTTCGTACCCGCGGTTTTACGGCGCCTGCCGCGGGCAAAACCGGAACCTCCCACGACGGCTGGTTTGCCGGCTACACCAGCAATCTTCTCTGCATTGTCTGGGTCGGCTTTGACGATTACAGCGACATCCGCCTGAGCGGAGCGCAGACTGCAGCGCCTATCTGGGCGGAGTTCATGAAGAAGGCGGTTGCGCTTCCCGAATATTCTGACGTGAAATCGTTCGCGCAACCTGCAGGGGTCGTGGATGTGCAGTTGGACAAGAGTACGAATCTTTTGGCCACGCCGGCCTGTCCACAAACTTATACGGCGGCATTTATTGCAGGAACAGAACCCAATCAAACCTGCGATCAGCCGGTCGGGGTGAAGGGATTTTTCTCGCGAATCCTCGGCTTGGGCGAGAAACCTCTTCCACCTCCATCGTCCCCGGGCATGCAGGCTGTTGCCCCGCCCGGCGGGGTCACACCGGATGCCAATTCTACCGACCAGGATGGAAAGAAAAAAAAGGGGTTCTTTGGCAAAATTGCGGGTATCTTTAAAGATGACAAACCGTCTGACCCTCCGCCCAATCCACCGGCACCGGCGGGAAATGGGCCTCAGTGAGGGAACATTGTTTGCCCTGAAGGTGTCAATGAGTGTGTAGGGTTCGCCCGATTCTTATCGGAGGTGAGCTATGCGTTGTAAATCACTCTTTTGTCCGCTGATCCTCATCGCTTCTTCTGCGTTAGTCCTTCAAGCTCAAAATTCGAACTCGGAACTGGTGCAGATCAGTCCGCCTACGATAAGGCGTACTGAGCCTCCGTCGGCTACTGCCACGGTCGACGAACTGGAGAAGCGCGGAGACGAGCTGCGCCTGGAAAAAGATTATCTGGACGCGCTGGATTACTATCGGGCAGCTCTCGCCAAGGACCGGAATGATGCGCGCATCTATAACAAGGCTGGGATCGCTGAGTTGCTGCTGCAGCGCTTCCACGAAGCCGGAAAAGACTTCGAACGCGCGGTTCACCTCGACCACCATTTTGCCGACGCTGTAAACAATCTTGGGGTGATTGATTACGAGGCGAAAAAGTACCGGTCAGCCATTAAACAATACGAAAAAGCCATCAAGCTGGATGCGGAATCGGCTTCTTTCTACAGCAACATGGGTGCGGCTTACTTCGGCAAGAAAGATTTTGAGAAAGCCAGCGAAGCCTACACCAAGGCTATGGAAATCGATCCCAACATCCTGGACCGGACCTCGCACAACGGGATATCCGCCCAGTTGCCTTCACCGGCCGACCGCGCACGTTACGACTACGTCATTGCCAGGCTGTGGGCCAAGCAGGGAGATCGAGACCGATCGCTGCAGTACCTGCGGCGCGCCATGGAAGAGGGATACAAGGGGATCAACGACGTATACAAGGATCCCGAATTTGCCGGGCTGCGCACGGACGCCCGTTTTACCGAGTTGATGGCGTCGCGTCCGCCAGCTATCCCAGAATAAGCCTAACTTTTCCAAGGCTTTATAAATTCAAAAAATTATGTGACCTGGGCCGAAACTTTCTTCTCGGGCCGGGTTTTTATTGATTAATGACTCCTGAAAACAACAGGGTGAGTAAGGAGCGGTAGTCCGTCGGTTGTCGACCCGAGCACGCCCCAAGCAGACAACCGGCGGGCTTTTTTGAAAGCGGCTATTTCCCACTAGTAAGTGCAAATCCCCACGCTTCTGCATCAAATTAAGTAATGGCAACCCTACCCAGGGTTTTTCGTGACTCTTCCTGTATGGGCGAATAATTAACGAAAGCTTGTGCTAAAATGCGGCAGATGATTTCCCCCACTTCACCTCTCGACTGGGCTCACCCACTCGTCAGGGAGTGGTTTGTTCGCCGCTTCAGCACGCCTACCGAGCCACAGGAGCAAGGTTGGCCGCACATTCTGGCCGGGCACACCACGCTTATTTCTGCGCCCACCGGTTCCGGCAAAACGCTGGCCGCGTTTCTTGCCTGCATTGATCGGCTTGTGCGCAAAGCGCTCGCGGGCGATCTTCAGGATCGCACTGAGGTCCTGTATGTTTCGCCGCTAAAGGCGCTTGGCAACGACATTCAGAAGAACCTCGAAATACCGCTAGGTGAAATTTTGCAGATGGCGGGTGAGCGCGGGCTGCTGATGCCGCAAATTCGCACTGCGGTGCGCACCGGCGACACGCTGATGCCCGAGCGGCGGGCGATGCTCAAGCGGCCTCCGCACATTTTGGTGACGACGCCGGAATCGCTTTACATTCTGCTGACGGCGGAAAAGAGCCGCGCAATATTGCGGGATGTCGAAACTGTAATTGTCGATGAAATCCATGCCGTAGCCGATGACAAGCGCGGCGCGCACCTGACACTTTCCCTGGAACGGTTGGAGGCTTTGACGCATCGACCGCCGGTGCGCATTGGGCTCTCGGCTACGCAAAAGCCGATTGAAGAGGTGGCGCATTTCCTCACCGGCAATGGACGCCCCGATCCGGTCATCGTCAACGTCGGACACAAACGCAAGCTTGATCTCGCAATAGAAGTTCCCGCCAGTCAACTCGGGCCCATCGCCACCAACGAAATGTGGGAGGAAATTTATAACCGGCTGGTCGAACTGGTCGAACAGCACCGTTCCACGCTGGTTTTCGTAAATACGCGGCGGCTGTCAGAGCGAATCTCGCACCATCTGGCGGAAAAGCTTGGTCCCGACAACGTCGCAGCCCACCACGGAAGCCTGTCGCGCAAACTTCGCTTAGCTGCAGAAAAAAGGCTGAAAGACGGCGAAGTCAAAGTACTGGTGGCGACCGCTTCACTGGAATTAGGAATTGATGTCGGTACCGTGGACCTGGTGGTGCAGATCGGCTCTCCGCGCGCCATTGCCGTGGCACTGCAACGCGTGGGACGCTCCGGACACTGGCGTGGTGCGGTTCCCAGGGGACGATTTTTCGTAACGACGCGCGACGAACTTGCAGGAGTGCGCAGCTCTGGTGCGAGCCATTCGACAAGGCGATTTAGATCGCATCATGATTCCAGAATCGCCGCTGGATATTCTGGCTCAGCAGATTGTGGCCATTTGTGCCGCTGGCGGCGGTCGTGTGGCGCGGGCGCCCTCGCCCGCGTCTGACGGTGGCGAAAATCTCGCTACTGAAACTGAAGGAGAATTATCGACATCTTCCGACAAGCGGGCGGGGGCGCCCGCTCCACACGATCCCGGATGGGATGAAGACGAACTCTTTGACTTGGTGCGGCGAGCTTACCCGTACCGCAATCTTTCGCGCGAGACTTACGAGGCGGTTCTCGAAATGCTCTCCGAGGGCATTGCTTCGCGTCGCGGGCGCTACGGCGCTTACTTGCATCATGATCGTATCAATCGGAAGTTGCGCGCGCGGCGCGGTGCGCGGCTGGCGTCAATCACCAGCGGCGGGGCCATTCCTGAAACTGCGCTGTTCACCGTGGTTGCCGAGCCCGAGGGAATCGTCGTAGGCACGCTTGACGAAGACTTTGCCGTCGAGAGCAATGCGGGCGACATCATGCTGCTCGGCAACACCTCGTGGCGAATTCGCCGCGTCGAGGGCAAGTCAGGGCGCGTGCTGGTGGAAGATGCGCACGGAGCGGCGCCCAGCGTTCCCTTCTGGCGCGGCGAGGCTCCGGCACGAACGGAAGAGCTTTCGTTGCATGTTGGCGATCTGCGGCAACAGATCAGCGATCGACTGCCGAACATCTCGCCCGTCGGGCTTTCTCCCAGCCAGCCTGAAGTCGCGGCCACGGTTGCGTGGCTGAAAGAAGAATGCGGATTGGACGACTCCGGCGCCGAGCAGATGATCGAATACATTCTGCAGGGTCGCGCGGTGCTCGGAGCCGTGCCGACACAGCAGACAATTATTGCGGAACGGTTTTTCGACGAAGCGGGCGGAATGCAGCTGGTAATCCACTCGCCGTTCGGAGGCCGAATCAACAAGGCCTGGGGACTCGCTCTGCGCAAGCGCTTCTGCCGCAGCTTCAACTTCGAACTGCAAGCGGCGGCTACGGACAACGGATTGAACATTGCCCTTGCCGAGCAACATAGTTTCCCCTTGGCGGATGTTTTTCATTTCCTGAATGCTGAGACCGTGCAGCCAATTCTGGAGCAGGCTGCGCTGGCTTCGCCGATCTTTGGAACCCGCTGGCGCTGGGACGCGAATCGGGCACTGGCGTTGCTGCGGTTTCAAGGTGGCAAGAAAGTTCCGCCACAGATTCAGCGTATGCGTTCGGACGATCTGCTGGCGTCGGTGTTCCCTGATGTTGCCGCCTGTCAGGAAAATATCGAGGGAGATATTCAGATTCCTGACCATCCTCTGGTGAACGAAGTGATGAAGGACGTGCTCACCGAGGCGATGGATTTGGAAGGGCTGAAAAATCTGTTGCGTGGAATGGCTGACGGTCGCATTCGCTGCGTGGCTGTGGACACGCCCGTGCCATCGCAGTTCTCGCATGAGATTCTCAACGCGAATCCGTACGCCTATCTCGATGATGCTCCGCTCGAAGAACGGCGGGCGCGTGCGGTGGAGATGCGGCGGATTCTGCCGGAATCGGTTTTGGAGGAAGTGGGGAAACTTGATCCCGCGGCCATTGCGCAGGTTCGCGAAGAGGCGTGGCCGGATGTGCGTGATGCGGACGAATTGCATGATGTGTTGCACACGTTGATCGCCGTGCCGGCGGAGCAAAGCTCCGCCGCTGGCGAGCTTGCGTTGGCTCACCCGGACGAGGATATCCGGGGCTACGTGGACCGTGGTGAATGGGCTGGATATTTTCAGCAACTGATTGAGCACGGGCGAGCCATCAACGCTTTTGATGATGGCAGGCACTACTGGGTCGCCGCCGAGCGTGTGCAGATGTATTCGCTGCTCTTTCCCGACGCTACATTTGATCGACCGATCGTCGACATCGAAAGCGCACTTCCCTCTCGCGATGATTCTTTGCTCGTTCTAGTTTCCGGCTGGATGGCGCATTTGGGTCCTGCCACCGCCGGAGAGCTCGGATCTATGCTCGGGCTTCCTGCTTCTGAAATTGAAAAAGCGCTCCTGCGCATGGAAGCCAGCGGGACAATTCTGCGGGGCAAGTTTACCGATCAGGCTATGCGGGCGGGGGCGCCCGCACCACATGAGATTGAATGGTGCGAGCGGAGATTGTTGGCGCGCATTCATCGGCTCACCGTCGCCACTTTGCGCAAGCAAATCGAGCCTATAACGGCGGCGCAGTTTATGCGCTGGTTGCTGCGCTGGCAGCACGTCGCTCCGGGGACGCAAGTTCAGGGTGAACGCGCTACGCTTGAAGTATTGCGCCAGCTTCAAGGCTTTGAAATTCCAGCGAGTGCCTGGGAGCGGCAGATATTGGCGAGACGCATCGCCAACTACGATCCGCAATGGCTCGATCAACTCTGCCTGACTGGCGCTGTGGGGTGGGGACGGTTGTCGCCGCATCCGGCCACGCTCGAAGATTCGGCCGCGGGCAAGCGGCGGGTCATTCCGACCAGCGTAGCTCCTATTACATTTTTCGTTCGCGACGAGGCTGACTGGATGACTCCGCATAATCCTGCCGCCAATCAGCCTGAAGGACGGGGATTGAGCGAGGGAGCGCGGCAGGTGCTGGATTTTCTTCGGCAGCGTGGAGCTTCGTTCTTCGCCGACATCGTTCGCGGCACCGGCAAGTTGAAAGCAGAGGTCGAAACGGCTTTATGGGAACTGGTCGCGGCGGGCGTGGTCACTGCCGATGGCTTCGATAATCTGCGTTCGCTCATCGATCCCAAACGCCGTGCGGGACAAGGCAGCGGGCGAACTGCTCGTCCACGGCATAGCTCGGGACGCTGGGCGCTGCTGCATACTGATCAGGCTATCGAACGCAATCGGACAGTCGAAGCTACCTGCTGGATGCTGCTCAAACGTTATGGAATTGTTTTTCGCGATGTGCTGGCGCGAGAGACTAACCTGCCCAAATGGCGTGAATTGCAAATGGCATTTCGCCGGCTGGAAGATCGCGGAGAAATTCGCGGCGGCCGTTTCGTGGATGGATTCCTCGGCGAGCAGTTCGCGTTACCGGTTGCGGTTGAGTCGCTGCGAGCCACGCGGAAGATGCCGCCGACCGGCGAAATCATCACACTGTCAGCAGCTGATCCGCTGAACCTGGTCGGAATCCTGGTTCCGGGCGAGCGGGTTCCAGCGATCTCAGGACGAACTCTGAGTTTCCGCGACGGAGTTCCTGTGGTCCAATCCGAAATGCAAGCTCCTCCGCAGCTGACAACGGCTGTCGGCTGAAACTGCACCGGTCGCCAGAAGCCAGGTCAGTAAGGCCTTGGCTGGCTCTTTCGCGGCAGTCTTTACTTACCCGAGGGGCTCTCCGAGTTGAGCAAGAATATGTCATAGGTCTGAACATTGAACTCATGGGGCTTGTTGTTCTGGTTGCGGACGTCGTTCTCGAGGGCCCAATTGCGCACACCTTCGACATCGATGTTCAGAGGAGCAGCGTAGAGGAACCAGTTACCCCATTCATCGTACTCACCGGTCATCGCTGGAATCAGCGATATAGTCTTGATGCCAAACTCGCTCAGCTTGTGCAGTTCGCTCGGTTGCGAGATGCCGTCCCGGTTCTCGTCAATCCAAACGCGTAGATCCTTCCAGAGTTTGTCCTTGTCGCTAAGGATGTAGACGGTATCCTTGTTGTCATAGTCTTCGTAGCCGCCAAGGTCGGGCTGTTTGAGTTCGAACAAGGCCGCGTAGCCATTCTCGTCACGACACGCGGGGTTGTCTTTGCACGGGGCGTTAATGAAAACCGGGTGCATTTGGTAGGTGGAGCTACCGAAAAGGTCCTTTCCACTGTCAACCATGCCGTCGTGATTAGTTCGACCCGGCATCGCCAGCCATCCGTTGCCGCTTCCTGCTTCGGGCCAGCTCCAGCATTGCTTCTTCCCGTCGCCGCGTAAATCGAACCCCACACAACTTCCCTCCTTAGGGGGGCTAAGTTTGAAACCGGTATTGCGCGTGTCTATCAGGATTGCGGAGCCATCAACGAACTTACAGCCGCAGTTGACGTAGTCCCAACGGTGCGTGGGTGCGCACCTGGCTATCGGAAGATTACAGGTAGCGGCAGCTTGCACTACGCACAGTACGACAATAAGCGCAGAGCAACAGTGCAATTTGAAGCGGTACTCCATTTTCCTGTTTCCTCGTACTCACGGGGTCTTCAGCTGCCTCCGCAACTATCTGCAGTTGCCTGCTTATCTACCCCTCCGCTGCGGAAGCCTTTCAGCCGCTGAGCTTCCCTTAATATCTGGCTGGTAACTGCGACCGGGAGCGCCTCAAAGGGGCGCATGTCCCCCGTCTTCTCCCGATATGCCTGGAGCGCCTCATCCACAAAGATTTTGTCCATAATCGGATCGAACAAGGTAAGACGAACAATGAAAATCGGGAGTCTGACGAGGGGGTCTCTCAGGCTCCCGATTGGCCTTACCCTGGCAAGACTGCCAAAAGCGCTTCCCCCATCGCTTCGCCAGGTCAGGGCGTGCACTCGCTATTGCACGTGTGGGACCATGCTTGTGGCAGCGCTGCCGGGTTTGCAAGTAATTGATTTAGCGTCTCCAAATTCTTTCGCAACCAAATTCGCCGGTTTGTCCTCGTGCGAAAACCTATCCGAACGGATAGCTCAAACTATCAGTTCGGATAGTGGTGACAATCCAATGCTTCGTCGCAGCCACTGATAATGCAGCACTCAGGCGGCTACCTGAGCCTGCTCCAGAAAATGCAGCAGATTTTCCGCAGCCCGAACTCCGTAACGCGGCTCAATGCCCATGGCTGACTGCTTTCGAAATGCAGCGACATCACCCGCCTCATGAGACCAGCTCTCGGGATGGCGGACGGTTTCATACATCCACAGGTTGAAAGCCGGCCAAAAACCGCTTCAGCCGGCGTGACTGCGGCTCCGTCGTGCTTTGTCGCAGCTATCGGAAGAATGGAAGCGTTGCCTAAGTCCATATATTCGAAGAGGTGCGCTGCGGCGCCACTCCCATGCGTGGGCTTGATACCCAAGCTTAATTGTTTTCGGAACAGGGCAACGTCATCGCATTCATGCGACCACTCTTGTTCGTGGCGGACGGCTTCATCCATCCAGCGATTGAAGGCACGCGCAAAGACCGCTTTGGCCGGTGAAGACGAAATCGTCCTGCCACGTAACATGGCCGGCAACTCTGCTACTGCCGCTTTCGTCATGCCCAGCGCGACTAGACCTGCACTCCCGAATACCAGAAAATTGCGTCGATCTACTGTCATATTTTCTCCTAAGTTGAGCGACTCCGCTGGCTGCCAGGCCAAGCTCCTCAATCCTGGAATGCGGGTTACGCCTGTTTGTATTTGCAGGTTTAAAGTGCAAGACTCAGACCATGGGGTGGCTGCGCTGGCGTGATCAGAGCGTCCGAACTAACTGATTCGGCGGCGACGAAACTTTGCTGAGTGTTTTGCACAGCTAAGCGCATATCCGAATGGGTGGTTAACTATCTGTTCGGATAGTGGAACGATCGTAGATACTTGTGTGAAACCTGTGAAACTGTGTTACAGAGGTTGCGCACGGGGGAGCTGAAGTGAATCCAAGGCTGCTGGTAATTGCCGGGCCATTGAAAGATTCGACCTTTGCGCTTCCCAGTGGCGAAATTCACATTGGGCGCGATCCATCGAATTTGCTTGCCATCAGCGATCCTTCGCTGTCGCGCCGCCATTGCGCGCTCCTACGCGAGGGCGAAGGTTACAAAATCCGCGATCTCGACAGCCGCAATGGAACTCTGGTAAACGGAGCAAGCGTCAAAGAAGCGAGGCTGCGCCACGGAGACCAGATTTCGGCAGGAGACTCTGTTTTCCTCTTACTGCTGCACGAGGATCAGGAGGAATCCACTACCGGCGCTGTCGAGTACGAGGATAGCCTGACCCAGGCAACCGCGCAGTTCCGTCCGCAAGACGTGCTCTATCTGCAACCGGACCGTATTCTCAGAGAACTGCCGGCAAATTCCCGGGTGGCACGCAACCTGAATGCGCTGCTTAAGATTAGCCGGATCGTGCACTCGATCCGCGATCTCGAAGAACTGCAGGCGCAGATCCTCGATTTAATTTTTGAAGTCGTGCCTGCCGAACGCGGCGCGATATTGCTGGATGGCAGGGTCGACGAGCATTTTGGGTCGGTCTACACACGTCAACGCAATGCCAAGTCTGTTCTGCCGGTTCGCATAAGCCGCACCATTGCCCGCCAAGTCATGAAAGAAGGGCTGGCAATTCTCGGTGCTGACGTCCCGGCTTCGACTGATCTGGCTGGAGTCGAGAGCCTGGTGGATTGCCAGATTCGCTCCCTGCTGTGTGTGCCACTGACCATGTTCCAGAAAGTAACCGGGTGCATTTATCTGGACACGTGCAACCCGGCTAGCCGCTTCGACGAAGACCATCTGCAACTCGTCGCTGCTATTGCGGGAACATCCGCGGTAGCTTTGGAGAATGCACGCCGAATTCAGTGGCTGGAGCAGGAAAATATCAGGTTATCCGCAGAGATCAATCTCGATCACAATCTGATTGGCGAGAGTCCGCGGATGAAGGAGGTCTACCAATTCCTGGCGCGCGTGGCGCCCACGGATTCGAACGTACTTTTGCAAGGCGAGAGCGGAACTGGAAAAGAATTGGCGGCCCGGGCCATTCATCGCAATAGTCCGCGTTCAAGCAAACCGTTTGTGGCGATTAATTGTGCCGCTATTCCCGAAGGCCTGCTGGAGAGCGAACTGTTCGGCCACGAAAGAGGCGCATTCACCGGAGCCGTGGCGCAGAAAAAAGGCCGTCTCGAAATCGCCAACGGCGGCGTGGTCTTCCTCGACGAAATCGGAGAACTTGCGCCCGCTCTGCAGGTGAAGCTGCTGCGCGTGCTACAGGAGCGTGAGTTTGAGCGCGTTGGCGGCATGCGTCCAATTTCGGTGGATATACGTCTGATTGCCGCCACCAATCAGGATCTTGGCGAAGCAGTCAAGGCGGGAACCTTTCGCAAGGATCTCTTCTACCGGCTGAATGTGCTTTCTCTGGTCATGCCGCCGCTGCGCGAGCGTTGCGAAGATATTCCGATCCTGGCCGAGTACTTTGTAACCAAGTACATCAAAAAACTGCATAGCCGGACCAAGAAGCTCTCCGCCGATGCAATTGCGTATCTGGTGAACTACGACTGGCCGGGCAATGTGCGCGAATTGGAGAATGCCATTGAGCGCGCTCTGGTGCTGAGTCCATCCGATGTGGTTCAACCCGAAGATCTGCCGGAATCGATTTTGGAGAAAGGTGTCACCTCGAGCGATGAAGCAGCCAACTATCACAGCCAGGTGAAAGAACTGAAGAAACAGTTGATACTGACTGCGCTCGAACAAACTAATGGCAATTACACCGAAGCCGCGAATCTACTTGGCGTGCACGCAAATTATCTGCATCGGCTGATTCGCAATCTCGATCTCAAAGACGCACTTCGCTCATCGGCGAATCCGCGCAGGGGAACCGAACAACCGCATAGACGGGGCTCAAGGCAACTTGAGACTTAGCAAAGTCGCCGGATTCAAGTAAACTCCCTGCCAACGCACGGCCACATGCAGATGGGGCCCAGTTGCGCGACCGGTTCCTCCGCTCACGCCCACCTTCTGTCCGGTCGTAACGTGGTCCCCTTCTTTCACCTCAATCTTCGAAAGGTGCATGTACAAGGTGAGCAAGCCTTGTCCGTGATCTAGTACTACGCAGTTGCCTTCGAAGAATAAAGGCCGCGCCAGCAGGACGGTTCCGGCGTTCACTGCGGCGACCGGAGTGCCTTCCGGCACCGCATAATCGAGCCCTTGATGCACGCTCTGCACTTTTCCATTGAAGGTGCGTGAGGTTCCGAAGACATCCGAAATCTGTGCTTTCACCGGCGGGCGAAAATCACCGGCCCACTCTTGCTCGGGAGTTACCTGTGCGAAGGCATGCTCTTTGAGCGTCTTGTCCTCACCAATTTTGTGAAGCTGCTCGGGGTTGGGTTCTGTGTATTGTTTAGGAACACTCGCGACGATACTGTGATAATGGCCTTTGCCGATCGTGATGCGTTTTTGAAATGAAATCTCCTTGCTGGACCCTGTCTCTCCATGCAATGCCAATGGATAATTTCCCGGCCGCGTTTCCAGGCTCGCGCCAGCGAAGCCGTACCAGACTTTGCCATTGGAATCCGAGGCAAAGAATACTTCATGCCCCAGCCATTTGCCAGAAAGCGAGGTTAACCGCTGCGGTGAACTAACACGGAAGAGAATAGGAGATCCATTAACCGGGACTGTCGGTTGCCAGTAGACGATTAAGTCTGTGGTCTTGACCTTCGATTTGGCTGCCGCGACCTCAGATGCGCAAACAGTAACCGCGGCCAGCACGCCTACCAGCAGCACGGCAAAGTTCCTCCGAAAAGTCGACCGGAGTTTCAGGCAAGCACCCATTTAAAATCAGCCTAGCATTGATATCCGCAGCCTGCCCGCTGAAGTGCGAAAAATGGTAATTTCTATTCGCGAACTGCCTCGTAAACGATTGAACCGCAAGCGGTACACCAAGGTAACCAAGCTGAGGGCCTTTTAGCCAGACAATTCCCTCAACCTGAGCCAGAATCTTCTAATGTCATCGAAGGTGCCTCGTCAGTTGGGCGCAGAAGTGTTTATCGGGGCTATGGCCCTGGCAGCGATGGCATGTTTCTGGTTCGCATTTACTCACTGGCATTCCAGCGATCCTCTCAAATTCTTCTGCTATCTGGCAGTCGCGCTGCTGGCCTCGTTCCTGAAGATAAAACTACCCGGCATCAATGGAACCATGTCGGTGAACTTCCTGTTCATTCTCCTCGGTGTTTTGGAGATGAGCTTCGCGGAAACGCTGGTGATTGGTTTCGCCGCGTTCATGGTTCAGTCTTATTGGAAGTCTTCAAAGCGGCTGCAACCGATCCACGTCATTTTCAATCTTTCTTATTTACCAGTAGGGACTGCCGCTGCATATTACATCTACCAAATCGTTACCACACATGGACTGCATCAGCACGATCCTCTGGCGGTGCTCGCGGTAGCGATCACTTATTTCGCGGTGAATACTTTTGCCATGGCAACCATCATCCGGTTGACCGAGGGCAAACCGGTTCTGAAAGTCTGGTCGGAATGTTATTTCTGGTTCTTTCCTTACTACCTTGTAGGTGCGGCGATTGCGGGTTTAGTCAGCTTTTTGAATCGTCATATCGGATGGCAGTCGTCGCTGCTGGTTTTGCCTCCTGTATACCTCATGTACCGGTCTTATCGGCTTTATCTGGGTAAGCTCGAGGATGAAACACGGCATGCCGAGCAGGTATCCAACCTTCATTTGCGAACCATCGAATCCCTGGCATTGGCAATTGAGGCCAAGGATCACACCACTCACGACCACCTGCAGCGGGTTCGCGTCTACGCTATGGAAATTGCGAAAGATCTTGGTCTCAGCGAGGACGACACCGAGGCCTTGCAGGCTGCGTCGGTTCTGCATGACATCGGCAAACTGGCCGTTCCCGAACACATCATCTCGAAGCCCGGCAAACTTACTCCGGAAGAATTCGAGAAGATGAAGATTCATCCGATTATTGGGGCGGAAATTCTCGAACAAGTGGAATTTCCGTATCCGGTGGTGCCGATTGTCAGGGCGCATCACGAGAAATGGGATGGCAGCGGTTACCCGCTCGGATTGAAGGGCGAAGACATACCCATTGGAGCACGAATTCTTGTCCGCTGTTGATTGCCTGGATGCGCTGGCTTCCGATCGACAGTACCGCAGGGCGTTGCCACTGGACCAAGCCATGGCCCACGTGGTGGGTGAAGCTGGAAAGAGTTTCGATCCGCGCGTGGTTGAGGTGTTGCAGCGACGCTACATCGAGTTGGAAAAAATGGCGTGGGCTAAACCCTCAAAGACTCCGGCCAAATTGTCGACCGACGTTAAGGTTGAACGCGGATTGGCTCCCGACGCTGGTTTCGCCGAGGCCGAAACAACCGTCGTGCACCAACCCGAGCAGCGTAGCGATTATCTCGCCTCTATCGCCGCCGCCCGCCAGGAAGCGCAAATGCTCTTCGAGTTGAGTCATGACCTGGGCACGTCGTTGAGCCTGGACGATACGCTCTCGATGCTCTCGGTGCGTTTGAAGCGGCTGGTGCCTTATGACTCCATGGCCGTCTACTTGAAGAAGGAAAGTGTGCTGACTCCGGAGTTCGTGAGTGGCGATAATTTTCGTCTGTTTTCTTCTTTGCGAATTCCGTCTCGGTGAAGGGTTTGTCTGGCTGGGTCGCTCAGAACAGCAAGCCAATTCTGAATGGCAACCCGTCGGTTGAGCCGGGATATCTTAATGATCCGACCAAATACAGCACGCTGCGCTCGGCGCTTGCGGTGCCGCTCGAAGGAGTCTCGGGCGTGGTCGCAGTGCTCGCGCTTTATAGAACTTATCAGGACGCCTTCACCAAAGATCATCTGCGAATTCTGCTGGCGGTCAGCTCGAAGCTCGGCTTCACTATCGAAAACGCATTGAAATATCGTCTGGCGGAGGATTCTGCCACCACTGACTACCTCACCGGATTGCCCAACGCGCGTTCGCTCTTCCTGCATCTCGACCGCGAGTTGGCTCGGTGCAAACGTTCACAGCAGACGCTGGCAGTGTTTGTTTCCGATCTCAACGGATTTAAACAAGTGAATGACCGCTTCGGCCACTTCCAGGGCAACAAACTGCTGCAATTGTTTGGCGAAGGCTTGAAAGAATCATGCCGGGAATACGATTACGCGGCACGAATGGGTGGCGACGAATTCGTGGTCATTGCTCCGGGTTTAACTCAGGATGCGGCGGCGGAGATGTCGCAGCGGCTGGGAAAAATCATTGCCGAAGCCGGAAAAGCAGTTTGCGGGGAAGGGCTGGTTTCAGTCAGTATCGGCCAGGCATTCTACCCAGCGGATGGCAACAACGCGGAACAACTGCTCGCCGAAGCCGATCGCCGCATGTACGCCGTAAAAAGTTCCCATTACGCAAAGGCCGCTGAGCGCCACACAGGCGTCAAAGTCGCGCGTGCGTCCAGCTAGGCTGAGCCAAATCTCAGTAGCGCCTAGCGAAGTCTCCATGCAGTTCTAATTGCGTGAGTTTCATTTCGGCTGCGCTTCGACAATCTCTGGAACATCCTGGTACGAAAAGATGAAGAAACGGTCTGGGTCCGGGGCATAGCAAACCATTGGGCCTGATACTTCTTCGTCCGCTTCATACGCGGAGAGGGTCTTTCCTGTTGTGGCGTCGACCACAGCATAGGCCGAACTCCGGCAAGAGCCGGACTCGCAATTGCGATGGAATTGAACAACTAATCTGTTCTTGACCACTCGAATCTCGAAATCCGGCTCTCCCATCCCAGCCGGAGCACTCACCACAATTTTGTGAACCACATCACCTGCAGCTGAAATCGCGTACACGGTTGGCGGAGACGTTGCCCTCATCAGATACACCAGACCATCGTCTCCGGTGATCGCTGCCGACCTATTAACCGCTGACGTGTGCTGTTGCTGAGCACTAGTGTCTTTGTCTATCGCACGCTCGGTCTCCACGTCTTCATCCAAAGTTATTTGCTTCACGACGTGGCCGGCGAGGTCGTAGATTGCAGTTGCTGCTTTGTAACTGGGGTGAAATTGCAAGCCTGACATCAGGATCTCGCCCGAGTGAAATACTGCCATTTGCGAGGGGAAAAACGGAGTCTGTGGCGGGTCAAGCGCCACCGACGAATCCCGTGTCCCTTCCGGACCGAAGTTGTCCAACAATTTGGAGTATCCGTCCGAGTGCACCATGATAACGCCACCATCAGGTCG
Organism: uncultured Acidobacteriota bacterium; assembly: GCA_963716405.1. Taxonomy (GTDB): domain Bacteria; phylum Acidobacteriota; class Terriglobia; order Terriglobales; family Acidobacteriaceae; genus JABDBE01. The sequence goes on from CAVQTI010000007.1 coordinate 95,049, forward strand.
CACGGCGTAGCGATTCACAAGAGCTCCCGAAGTATCGAACTCAGCTTCCGCAACGCCTTTGCTCGACCACCTGAAGAGGGAGCCAACCATTCCCGGACCTGGCTTGATCAGCTTCACGTAAAAGCGTCTTTGTTCATCGCAGGCTGTCGGGACTGCAATATTGCCGGGCGAATAGTCGCCCACGACGGTGATGGGCACTCGGCTCTTCGCCACAAGAAGCTTGGTCTGGGCAGCCACCGAAAGCGGAGTCAGACCCACAAGAGCAAGAATTACGAGAATCATCTTTTTCATGTAGTCGGATATTCCATTCGCACTTTGCACTCGCGATTCGCTTGAACCTCTGAGTTACCTGAATAGAAGCTTCCGCGCGAGCGCTCTCACCATCGTGACCGGATGAGTCGCCAAAATGCAGATTCGTCCCAAAGCGCTTTGCGGCTCGTGGAAAACGCCGAGTTGTCTCAGAACCGTTCCTCGGTCGTAATAAATTCTTTCCCCGGACAGGCGGTCATCGGCATCGAACGTGTAGACCCCGCATAGCGGAAATTCGACGCGTCGCCCGGTTGCCGGCAGGCCGCGCCACCCGCCAAGATGCGTGCCGCGAATCATGACTTCCAACAAAATCGAGTCGTCGCTGACGTGCCGGCGCTGGATCTCGATTTGCAAATCAGGCAAGGCACGCATCAGCTGCTCGTAAAATAGGCGAACTCCGTTCCCACCCTCATAGTGCTCGCCCCACGCCTCATCGTCGTACCGCGCACTTTCGCCGAAAGTGCGGAGAACACCTTCAAGATCATGCTCGTTCTCCAGTCGAACGTGCTGCTCAACAATAGCGATACGGGCGGACAGTCTGTCTCTAAAAATCGATGTGGTTGCCACATTCACCTCGGTTCGCGTTTAGAATCTGTTCAAGAATTAAGAAGCCGTGGCGGACGTTAAGTCTAATACTTCCCTGTCGCCAATGTGTTTTTGCGGCCGTCCTTACCCCGATACACCAGAGACCAATGGTGAGCTGTCAGTTCAAGTAGATTGGCGTCTGGCATTTTCGTAGCTGCACTCGTGGGCACTACCGCCATCATCCAAGCGCCTCGATAGCGACCAATCAGAGACTGCAGTTCAACGCCGTCCGCTACGAAGAATGGCCCTTGCACCACGATGTTATCGTCCGAAAGAAGCCTGCTTTCCAGGATGTGGCACTGTTCGAATTTGATGAGATGTTCGAATGCGCTGGATCGCTCGCCTAGGTTCTCTGGCAGAGACTCACTGACCAGCCATCGCGCTTGCTTTTCCAGCCTGTGTTTCGCTGGGCCCTGAAAAGTGAGGACACTCCTGCTCTTGAGCGTAGGAGATCACCGACAGAGCGGACAGCGAGAAAAACAGCAAGAGGATTCTCACAATTCCTCCCGATCACCAACATTATCCACCTGCTATAGGCTGTTGCCAATTGTCACCGGATGACTGAATGACAGAATGCAGGCCTTCACTGGAGGACGGGCGTTTCGCCAATCTGCCGGGTGGGATGCCGGCCCTCCATTAACGACCGCTGGTAAATCGACAGATTCACAAATGCAGCGTGCAGAAGCGGCGTCGGCGTCGTCAATCCTGCCTTTTTCCCACGTTCGAGAAAATCACCCAGAATGCTATCCACTTCGACGGGCGAGCCCTTCTTGAGATCGCGATACATGGAAGAAGTCAACTGTGAGCCTGCTTCTGTGAGAGCCGGGGCTTGTTGCTTGAGGAATGGCTCGGATGGAGGATACCCGCAGGCGCGGGCGATGTCCGAGCACTCGCGAAGTATCGATTGAGACAAGTCAGCGCCTCCGGGAATGGCGACGATCTCGCCGATGTTGCCGCGCAGAAGACAGGTAATACCGCCGACGCTTGCGATCATCACCCATTTTTCCCACATATCCTGCATGATGTGAGTCGACATTGCCGCACGGAAGCCAGCGCCTTGGAGCGTGGCATCTACTTTTTCCAGCCGTGGCGTAATGGAACCGTCGAGTTCGCCATAGATCAGCCTCTGAAAGCCAGCAAGCTGCACGATGCGACCTGCCGAGTCAATCTCAGTTGCGACCAGGCAGACGCCGCCCAGAACAGCGCGCTTCCCGAACCGCTCAATCAGAAGATCGATGTGACTCATGCCGTTCTGGAAGGGGAGAATCATGGTGTCTGGTCCGACCGCGGCTGCGAAATCATTCACCGCGGCGGAAAGAGCGTAATTCTTTACTCCGAGCAGGATGAGGTCATAGGGTTGGTTAATCTCGTCGGCGACAATGGTCTTCGGGTGCAGCGTCACATCGCCATGTGTGCTGATGATTTGAAGTCCGTTGGCCTTTATCGCTTCGGCTCGTTTGCGATGAACGAGAAAAGTGACATCGCGATTCGCCTGAACCAAACGACCGCCAAAGTATCCGCCGACAGCGCCCGCGCCAATGACTAGAATTTTCATAGTTGCAGTCCCTTATTCTCTGACGCAGTACGACTCGGGGTGGATTCAGGATTACTACAGTGCCCATCGGCAGGGACAGATTGTCTCGTAGAAACAAGCGGAACACTGTTGGCCTAGCAAAAAATCAGGGGAGCCTGGAGGCTCCCCTGGTGTGCTTTATCGAAACACGCAAAGTTAGAAGGTGAACTTGGCAACGATTGCCATGGTGCGAGCGTTGCTGGCGAATACAGTCTTCGGAATGTTGAAGTTTGCGTTGCCGGGATTGACGAAGCGAATCGTATCCGGTACCAACGGACTGAAGCCGTTCACATCATTGACCCCAAGACCAAAGCCGGGATTGCTGCCGGGAATGTATTGAGGATGGTTAATGATGTTCCCAAACTGTGCACCGAGGCGGAACTTCATTCTTTCTCCGAAGTTCAGGTCCTTGTAAATCGCCAGGTCGAGGTTGTTAGTGTTCGGCGTCTGCAAGGTGTTCCGCCCGAGGTTGGAATACGATCCAACTCCCGTTTGGATGTATTGCGCATTCGGATTATTGGCCAAATAGCCGACTACGAGGCCGTTGTTAGGACCGGCAGTGGCCAGCAAGCGGTGTGTACACGCGCGGTGACCCGTTACCAGTACCTGGTACGCCTCCGGGATTGACAATGGCGCGATCCGGAGCGCCATCGCCGTTCAGGTTGGCGTCACGTCGCGCTTGCACCGTGACCCACTCGCCTGACTCATAGGTGTAGACCGGGCTGAACTGCCAGTTGCCAACGACATTTTTCATCAGCCAGCTGCCATTCTTGAAGTACGGCAGATCATAGACCATGGCCAAGGTAAAGCGCTGGGCGTGGTCTAGAGCGGAATTTGATTTATCCGCAGCAAAGTTAAAGAAGTTCTCGGGCCGACGAGGAGTGATGTCGCTGGTGTGGAAGTCAGCTGTGCTGTTGTCGATGGTGTGACTCCAGGTGTAAGCGGCCTGGAACGTCAGCCCATTGCTGAATCGACGGGTTAGGTTACTTTGTAGCGCGTGATAAGTGGACCAGCCTGCTGGGAGGAACGCGGTGATCGCGCTGCCGAACCCAGCATTTACGAAGTTTGCGGGTTCAAGGTTGGCATTTTGCAACTGGTTAAGGGTGCCAAGGCTAGCCGCGACAGGTCGTAGCTATTTGGCAGGGCGTTGAGGGTGGCCTGCGATGGCGCTTGCGTGAAGGTTGGGATGCCGTTCTGCGGAGTTACTATTGTCGCCAGGTTAATAATGTCCTGGATGTCAAGGTGATTCCCTCGCGTCCCGACATAATTAACCTCAGCGGTATAGTTTTTGCCAAACGAGTGCTGGATGCCGAAATTCCAATTGACCGAGTAGGGGTCTTTGATAGTCGGCGGGATCCAGTTCGCAGTGTTAGCTAGCGCCGTGGCCTGGTCGAGAATGGTGATGCCGCTGCCGCTGGCGGGCAACAAGCCCCCCTTGGCTAGGAAGTTCGGACTCAGAGGCGCTATATTCCCTGCCGATCTCGAGGGCCCGCCTCCGGCCTGGACGTTCTCGGTAGAGCCAACTTGCGGCGGTACGGCGAGAATACCGATATTGTCGTAGAGGGTGTCATAGGCCAAACCGAAGCCAGCGCGAATCGAGGTGTCTCCGCTGCTTCCGGGTGAGTAGGCGATGCCGATACGCGGCGCCCAGTTGTTCTTGGGAGCCTGAGGCTGTTGAACACCAGCGGCAGGTTGTTATCCTGAGGAACGATGATGCTTGGCGTGTTGGAAATAGCATTGAGAATCTGCCGATTCTCGCCCTCGGGAGTGGTTGTGTATTCGTAGCGAACACCCAGATTCAAAGTCAAATGCTGGGTCGTAACCCGCCAGGTGTCGTTCGCATACCAGTAGATTGCCTTCTGGTTGCCGTAGTAGGTCGAAGATCCTGTGCTGCGCTGTCCGAAAATAGTCGGGTGCCAGGTCTTCGAGGTAAATCTGGCTGGAAGTTGTACTGGTAGTCGCCGCGTTCCCGTTGCGTGAATTGCTGGGGTGAAATATACCAGCGATATTCTGCTGCCGAACTTCAGGTTGTGCTTACCTTTGACCCAGCTGATATTGTCCACGAACTGGTAGAAGTTTTGGATGGTGAATTGGGGAGCGTTGCCATCCGGCCCAATATTCAAACCAGCACCCAAATCGTAGAGCGTAATGTTGGGGAACTGGTTCAACCCCGGAAACTTAAAGTTACCAGCGGATATATTCTCGTCGAAGCGGTTGAAGCCCACACGAAATTCGTTGGTGATGGTGGGCGAGAAGGTGTGGTATTCGCTGGCGTTAAACAGCTCGTAAGTGATCGCGTAGGGAGCGAAGAAAGTCCCCAGCTGAGCCGCGTTGTCCAGCAGGTTTTCCTTGTTGTAGATGAATCGTCCGCGGATCTGGTCTTTGTCCGAAATGTTGTAATCGATGCTTTGCACATAATTGGTCCAGCTCTGCCATGCTGCAGGCACGATGGAGACGTCGCCTACCTCAACGTTTCCTGCCGAGCAACTACCGTTTGCCGGAGCGCTGAATGTACTGAAGCCCCCCGCACCGCCTCCGTTGTAGGGGATGCAATGTTCCCTGCCGAAGCCAGTGGCACGTACTGCTTGAAAATTCCGAAGTTGGTTGCGTTGAGGCCCGGGTCGGCACCCATTGCAGCCAAGCCCGCCGCAGTAGGCGCCTGGACTGCACCACCACCGACTGAGATAAAACCGATGGGATTGCGCTCAAAATCGGTAAAGAAAAACAGCTTGTTCTTGATGATCGGTCCGCCGATGGTGCCACCGTAACGGTTGCTGTCAAACCGCGGGTTCGAGGTGAGTCCCTGCTGCACCCAAGTTTCGTCGACAGCATTCAGGTTGCGGTTTCTGAAGTATTCGTAAAGCGATCCGTGAAAGGTGTTGGTGCCGCTCTTTACGGTGGTGTTGAACTGACCGCCCGAGGAGTGACCGAAGTCGGAGTTGAACTGATTCGAGATCAGGGTGAAGTCTTGGACGGCCTCGTTGGGAACTGTGATCAACGAGCTCCGGTAACCGTCTTGTTGTTATTGTCCACGCCTTCCACAGTGAAGTTGTTGTCACGCGGACGCTGACCTCCAACCGATGGACCGACCCCATCTCCCATCGCACTGGCGTTTGAGACGCCTGGGCTCAACAGCGAGAGATTCAGAACGCCGGCGCCCATCCCGTTCGACGTGAGTCCCAAGATCCTGAGACAGTACGCGAATCGTAATTGGTTTGCAGTTGCGCCGTTGTAGTGTCCACAGGCGGAGCAACACCAGAAACTTCAACCGTGGTCGCGCTCGTGCCGACTTGCAACTGTACGTTGGCAGTGCCTGTCTTGTTGAGTTCCACGGGAACGTTCTCTAATGTCGTGGTTCTGAAATTCGACGAGGTAACCGTAATGCGATAAGTTCCAACTGGCAAGTTCGGCAAAACTGTATTCGCCGGAACCTCGGTGGTGGTGGTAATCTTCTGACCAGTACCCAGATTGACCGCTTCCACGGTCGCGCCGTTCACGGCTGCGCCGGAGGCATCTGTTACCGTCCCGGTTAAGTTGCCACTGATGGCTTGACCTTGCGCGATGCCAGTATTTAGGGCTATCAAACTCAATATCGCAAATGCGATTAGCAAAATTCTCAAGCTTAAGCACTGTCGCTTCATAAAATTCGCCTCTACCTTGCTGAAATTAAATACACGATTGTGCGCCTGGCTTGTTCATGAAATGGGCTCCTGGGTGAGTGGGGTTGGATCGGCGGTCGCGGATTGTGGCTTCCGAAAAGAGATGCATGTTAAATGTCTTGAAAAATCTGGCCTGACGTGGCGTCCATCGAATCGCCAAACCAACTTCTCACAAACGGCTTGGCAGCCAACCTACGAACTTTATGTCCTCAAATCCGAACGCCCCCGGCCGAGCTTGAGTGACAAAAAATTACGTTCGTACACATAACTTTGCAATTTGACATCCATACAAATTGTGAACTGCATCGATAAAAACAAAGCAGTTATCACTTGTCATGTTTGCTGTCTACTGTTATTTGTATGGGATTGCTGAGCTTCTGTATGAAATGTCATATACGCCCTCTGTCGACACGAGGGGCTGATGAGAAGCCTTGCCTGACAAGGTGCGAGCCCAGAAGATCAGACAGTTCAGCGCTATCTAGTTAGTGACCAGCGGTCACTTGGACGAGAATTTGTAGACGGTCGTCGACTCGAAATGCTGGCCCGGCTTTAGAACGGTGGAAGGAAATTGGGGATGATTGGGAGAGTCTGGGAAATGCTGGGTCTCGAGGCAGAAGGCATAGCGGCGGTTATAAACCTTGCCTCCTTTGCCGCGAATCCCGTCCAGGAAGTTGCCGGTATAAAGCTGGAGGCCGGGTTCGGTGGTTGAAACTTCGAGGACGCGTCCGGAATGGGGTTCGTAAGCTTGCGCCGCTGCGAATAGCGATCCCGCGGTGGCGTTGTTCAGTACCCAATTGTGATCATAGCCGTGTCCAAGCTTCAATTGCTGGTCGTCCTGATCGATGCGTGCGCCGATCACGGTCGAAGTTAAGAAGTCGAAGGGAGTTCCTTTCACGCTTCTCAGTTCACCCGTTGGAATCAGGGTGGCATCGACGGGAGTGAAGCGGTCGGCGCGAATCATCAGTTGGGTTTGCAGAATGTCTCCGTTGCCCTGACCCGCCAGGTTGAAGTAACAGTGATTGGTTAGATTCAGCACCGTGTCTTTGTCGGTGGTCGCGCTGTAATCGATTTTGAGTTCGTTTTGGTCGGTTAATGTGTAGACGACCTTCACGGACAAGTTTCCCGGGAAAACCATCTTCTCCATCCTTGCTCAAGTAGGTAAGTTCGAGCGCTTGGCCAGAGCTGCTGGAAACGTCTTTCGCATTCCAGACCCGCTTGTTGAACACGCCATGCAAGTGATTGTCGCCGTCATTCTTTGGCAGCGTGTAGGTCGTGCCGTCGAGTGTGAACTTAGCATGCGCGATTCGGTTGGCGTAACGTCCGACGATGGCACCGAAGTAGGCTTTGCCGGCCTCGTAGTCTTCCAGTTTGTCGTAGCCGAGTACTACGTCTTCGAGCTTGCCATTGCGGTCCGGAACCTTCAGCGTGACGACCGTGCCTCCGTAGTTGGTGATCGCGGCTTCCATGCCGTTCTTATTAGTCAAAGTAAAAAGATAGGTTTGCTGTCCGTCTTCGGTTTTGCCAAATGATTGCTTTTGCATTTTCGGATTCGCCTCAGCCTGCAGAACAGCTACCAAAATCGTTGCCATGAAAAAAAAGAGTATCGGGACAATCGTTTCGCGCCGTCTCAACATTCATCGTCTCCTTCTTTGTAGCGCCGGCATCCTGCCGGCTGTCGCGAAGGCATCTTGCCTTCGCCGGTGTGGGCGAGACGCCCCCACGACAGCCGCCGAGACGGCGGCGCTACTTGGTTCACATCAGGGAAGCTCCCGATCATTCTACTCAGATCGGCGGTGCTCAAGCGAATCGCGCCTGAAGCGGGCAAAATAGTTCGCCAAGCATCTCAGAACCCCGCACCTGGCTTGATCCCCTCGCTCTCCACGCACTCGTAAGCCTTGCCTGCGGCTAGGTTCTTGTATTCCTCAGTTCTGCCGTTCGGCCATTGGATCACTACGCGTTCGATCTTGTCGCGCTTTCCCACGCCGAATGTTACTGGGAGTTCGGATTGTGACAGATAGCTTGAGCCACTTTTCACCATGCGCGATTGCACGGTGCCTTCGTGATAGATTCGCACGCTGCACCGATCGCGTCGCGATTCGATTGCTTACCAACCAAACGAAAGCGGATGCTGCGATTTCCTGTCGAGTTGATCGTTGCGATAAAGATACGCCGGGCCGTTATTCGTGGTCATCAGAATGTCGAGATCGCCATCGCGATCAAAATCTCCGTAGGCGAGACCGCGTCCCACTTTCGGCTGGCGAAATGCATCGCCGACTTCTGAACTGATATCGCGGAATGTCCGCTTGCCGCTATTCAAGAAAAGCTGCGGCGGTTGCGCATAGCCCACATTACCGCGGATGCTGCGCACGGTGTCGTCGATGTGGCCGTTGGCCGCAATGAGGTCCAGAGTGCCATCGAGATCGAGATCGGCGAACACACAACCGAAGCCCAAAGTAGTTTTCGATGGAAGTCCGACTCCTGATTGGGTGGCAATATCCTCGTAGGTGCCATTGCCAGCGGCCCGATACAGGCCGATCATCTCGTTGTCAAAATTCGTGATGGCCACACCAGTGTAGCCTGAGTTATCGAAATCAGCTGCGTCAACTCCCATTCCCGCGCGCGCCTTGCCGTCCGCGCTGAACGCGATTCCGGCTTCGACTGCGACGTCTTTGAATGTACCGTTGCGCGCGTTGCGATAGAGCTTATTCGGCTGCGTGTCGTTAGCCACAAGGATGTCGGGCCAGCCGTCCAGATCATAGTCGAGCATGGCCACACCCAGCGATTTTGAACTGCTGTCGAAAATCCCGCTGGTCGCGGTGACGTCTTCGAAAGTGCCATCGCCGCGATTGTGGAATAGCCAGCAGGTTTCGCCGCGATAGGCTTCCGGCGTGCAGTACGATTTGTGCTTGCCATCGAGGCTGCAGAACACATCGTGCTCGGGCGACCACTTAACATAATTGCAGACGAACAAATCGAGATGGCCGTCGCGGTCGTAATCAAACCACAGCGCAGACGTGCTCAGGGCCTGGCGATGGCCGAGTCCGCTGGCATTGGTGACATCGACGAAAGTTCCCTTCCCCGTATTCTTGAAAAGCCAGTTCTGACCTACGCACGTGATCAGGATGTCAGGAAACCCATCGTTGTTGTAATCGCCCACAGCCACGCCCATCCCGTACATCTCTACGTCGAGGCCGGCCTTATGGGTGACGTCGGTGAAAGTTCCATCATGATTGTTGTGATAGAGCCGCAGCGTTGAGGTTTGCCGCTTGTGACCGGGCCAGTCCGTGCCATTAATAAGGAGGATGTCCTGCCAGCCGTCGCCATCGTAGTCGAGAAAAGCGCAACCGGATCCGAGGGTTTCAGGAAGAAGCTTGCCTCCATACGCGCCGCTGTTGTGCTGAAAATGAATACCCGCGGAATTCGTCACGTCGACTAGGCGGAAACCTGGACTCGATGTTTCCGATGTCGCCGCCAGTAACTCCATCGGCAGAAGCGAAGCCGAGGCTGCACCCGCGAGGCCGAGTAAGAACGATCTGCGGTTCACCGGATGTTCACCAAGCCAGCGCGAATCGCATAGACAACGAGATCGGCGGTCTTATGGATTCCGAGCGCATCCATAATATTGGCGCGGTGAACGGCGATGGTGTTCGCGCTAAGATCGAGGTCGGCGGCAATTTCTTTGTTCGATTTGCCGGCGACGATCAATTTCAGCACTTCAAGTTCGCGCACTGTGAGTCCCGAACTACGCTCGCCTTTCAATGTTGTGGCGCGTGAAATTTGCGGATCGAGAACGACTTCGCCTTCTGCCACTCGTCGGATCGCGGCCACCAGTTCCATGTCCACCGCACTTTTCAGGATGTAGCCACGAGCGCCAGCATCAAGCGCTTGATGCACCCAGGTTTCTTCGGAATGCATGCTCAGCATCAAGATCGCAGTTTCAGGAAGTTTATTAAGAATGCGGCGGGTAGCATCTAACCCGCTCATGCCGGGAAGCGCGCAGTCCATTACGATCAGTCGCGGACGCAATTGCGCGGCAAGTTTGACCGCTTCGGTGCCGTCGCTGGCTTCGCCGACCACCTCAATGTCGGGCGCATCCTCGAGAATCCGGCGAAACCCGCGGCGCACCAGGCTGTGATCGTCGACCAGCAGCACCGAAATCTTATTGGACATGTTTCTCCATTGGGACTTTCAATCTCACTAGAGTTCCGCCCTCAGCCGGCTTAAGAAATTCGATGGTACCGCCGAGCAACTCGGTGCGCTCGCGCATGGCGACTAATCCAATCCCCGACCTCGCGGATCGTTCGACAAATCCCGCGCCGTGATCTTCAATCTCAAGTTCCAGGACTTGTGTGAGAAAACGAAGCCGCACCCACGCCTGACTGGCGCCGGAATGTCGCGCGACATTATTCAACGCCTCCTGCAAAATGCGGTAAATATGAATGCCGACACCTCCGTCCACCGGAAACGGCGTTCCTGATTTCGCATACGATATGGCAATTCCGGTTTGCCTTTCCACCACCGGAATATACCAGTCAATCGTACTCTCGAGACCAGCCTCATCCAGCATGACGGGATGCAAGGCCTGGGAAAGACTGCGAACCTTTTCTAGCGTGGACTGCGCGATCTCGGAAACTTCCTGCAGTTCCCCGCGCAGGGGCGAGTCTTCGGGCACATGGTTTCGCGCCCGGCTCAGCATGGAGCCGATCGCCGTCAGGATCTGTCCGAACTCATCATGAAGCTCGCGCGATATGTGCAGCAGAGTGGACTCTTGCGTTGCAATCAATTTCTGCGCCAGTTCGCTGCGCTGCTCCGACAGTGCTGCAAGCTGCGCAAACAGCCGCCGGTTGGATTGGATGAGGTAGAGGCTGGTGAGCAGAATCGCGGTCAAAATCGCAGCGAAAAATAAATAAACCTGGCGCTGCACACGATCATAAATGCGTCCGATGCGCAACGCCACTTGCTCTTCGCTCTCATTGTTCTGTACCAGCAGTCGCGCAACCGCCGTGCTCAGCGCCGCCTGCCGCGCTTGCAAAGAAACGCGAATCTGAGAACGCGCATCCGACTCTTTGCCGTCTTGGGCTAGCGCGAACGTGCGGTCAACAGCATCCCAGAATTGCGCCATGGAGTTACCCAGAAATTGTCTTTGCTCGGGCGTGCGCTCCGCGACGGCAACCTTTTCTTCGAGTTTAAGAGCATTGTCCAAGTCAGCGCGGATACGTTGAAACTGCGCCGACCATGCGGTGAGAGGATACGGCTCATCATTGTCGAGCATGTCGCGCATTGCCAGGGCGAGCGAGTTCAAGTCATTCTGAATGCGCAGCAGTTGCAGCGAATCTTTGCGATTGCGTCCGGCAAGATCGTTTTGCAGTTCGCGAAGTCCCGAGATCTGCACCGTGATGTACCACGAGTAAGCCATTACCGCAGCGAGAGTAATGACGAGTCCCAGGAATAGGCCCGGAGTTGGAGAGTTGCCAGAGGCAAGCGGACGACGCACGCTCCGAGCATATAACGCAGAGCAGCCCAGTTCCAGCTGAGTCAATTAAATGCTGCCCGCAATCTGCGCACGCCGGCCAGCGCCGCCACGTAGCGCTTGTCCATCGAGTAAGCTGTGGCGTAGCATTCCTTCGCCTTCTGCCAATTTCGATTGTGCTCGTACACCCGGCCTAAATTGAAATGCGCATAAGGACGCGCCTCATACCGTGGCGCGATCATAGCTTTTTGAAACCATGGTATGGCTTCATCCCATTTCTCTTGTTCAATCAGGTAAGCCCCGATATCGTTATAAGGATTACCGAACTCCGGATCCACCTTAATCGCCTGCAGGCATTCGGCGATAGCGCGGTCGTAGTCGCCGAGGAACGAATACGTCCAGCCGCGGAACGTGTAGGCCTCGGCGGTCGCGAAGGCTTCGATGGAGCGGGTGTAGAACTCGATGGCTTGCTGGTAATCACCTTGCATTTGCAGCGCGTAAGCTTTTTGAAAGTAATCAGCCGCAATTTGGCGAGAATCATCTTCGGACATAAAGGGCCTAATGACTGAATTGAAGAAATTGTATCGAAAATTATGGTGTGTGCTGGCTTTCGCTAGCTTGCTGTTGCTCTCGGCTTGGGCGCAAGCGCCAGCGCCTTCATCGCAGAGAGACGCGCCATCTACACCCAACCCTTCACAGCCGCAGCAAGATCAGAAGGCTCCCAGTGCCGACGCCAGCACCCCAGAACAGAAAATCTCACCTAAAGAAGCCGAGGAACTTTTCCACGACGTTGATCAGATACTGCAATTCGCCAGCAAAGACACCGGATTGCCCATCAAAAAAGAAGTCAAACGCCGCCTCACCAGCCGCGACGAGGTTGTGGCGTATCTCGAAAAGACGATGAGTGAAGACAAGGACGCGAAGCGCCTGCGCCGCTCCGAGCTTGTACTGAAGAAGTTCGGCCTTCTACCTCGCGATTTCGATCTGCAAACATTTCTGGTAGCGCTGCTGCGCGAGCAAGTCGCCGGTTATTACGACATGAAAACCAAAACCGTGAACCTGCTGGACTGGGTCGACATTGAGCAGCAACGTCCAGTGATGGCGCACGAACTCACTCATGCGCTGCAGGACCAGAATTTCGGATTGGAAAAGTGGATGAAGATTGGCGACACCGACCTGGAAGAAAAGAAACAACCCACGCCCACGGACATTGAAAACGACGAAATCAGTGAGGCCCGCCAGGCCGTGGTCGAAGGCCAAGCTATGGTCGTGCTCGTTGATTACATGCTCGAACCCACCGGGCAATCCATTCTTACTTCTCCGCAAATCGCAAACGCGTTGAAAGAAGGCATGCTCGTGGGCACTGCGGATTCGCCCGAATTCAAGAACGCTCCCGTCTTTCTGAAAGAAGAATTGACGTTCCCCTACCGCTATGGCTTGGATTTTGAAGCGGAACTGCTACGCGCTGGCGGAAAAGAAAAAGCCTTCGCTGCAACTTTGCAGAACCCGCCACACACTACTCGTCAAATCATGGAGCCGAAGACATATCTTTCGGGCGAGTCCATCGAACCCATGCGCCTGCCCGACTTCCAGCGTGACTTCAAGAATTACGATCGCTTCGATTTGGGAGCGATGGGAGAATTCGACGTAGCGATCCTGGTCGATCAATATGCGGGAACGGATGCCTCGCAACATTTGTATCCGCAGTGGCGCGGAGGCTATTACTACGCCGCTCGGCCTAAAGGCGATCCCTCGGCGCCGCTGTCAATACTGTACGTTTCACGCTGGGCAAGCCATGAGAAGGCCTCCGCGTTCGCCGCCATCTACGCTCAATCGCTGGCCAAACGATACAAGCATGTCCACGAAGTCACGGAGGACGGAGCAACTTCTACCGATTTACAGAAACTCGAATCGCTCACCGGCACGCATACCTGGCTCACTGAGGAAGGGCCAGTCGTGATCGATGTCAAAGACGATAGCGTGCTGATTACCGAAAGCCTGGACCAGCCGACGACGGAGCAACTCGAGCATGAGCTATTTGATCGCGCTATGGCGGTTCGATGACGCCGTGATTTCTGATTTGCCGAAGATCGCCACTCTGCGAAATCTAGGCTGCTTTCTTCGCGATTAAGCTCTCCCACTTGCTCAAAACTTGATCCTGATCAATAACGTTCTTGGTTGCGTCGGGAACGTCCTTCGCCTTGTCCAAATCCGCTCGAATGGTTTGAATTGTTTGCGCATCCGACGGCAGGTCCTTTCTAAAGTTGGGATCGAGTGTGATCCGGCAAACAGCGCGCGCAAACTCATACTCAGACCATCCTGGTTCGCCTGACGAATCGCGAATCCGGATGGCATCGTTCAACAAGTCAAGAGCGTTGCGCCAATCGTCGTCAGGATTCTTGGGATCCTTTGTTTTCCCCATTAAAGCAAGCGCGTATTGGCTTCTGCTCCGATGAAATATTCCTTCCGGATCGGCTTCCACCAGCGCCTGAAAGACGGGAAGCGAACGGTCGTTGACATCTTGGTTTGATACCTTGCGGTACTGCTCTGCCTGAAGGAAGATCCGCATCCTGGCTGCGGATGAGGCGCTCTTGACGGCATCCATCATGTCTAAGCGCGTTTGATCATCGGGAGCTGGATGCAGGTTCAGCCAACGATTTACCAAGGCCAGGGCCGTAGCGTCGCCTGCTGCATCGGAGGTGACGGCCTCTTCATAGCGTGTCCATAAATAGCCGTATAGTAGGCCGCAGGTGGAGAAAAAACCCATGATGGCAAGCGCCATGGCTGGGTTAGGCGCCTCCGCTACTATGGGCGGTCCATCCACCTTGTCACCTTCTAGAACTACTCCGAGAGCCATTGTCTTGGCAAACGCCCAAATCGGACCCGGCAGTCTGGTCAATTGGACGAGACCCGCTCCCAAGATTATCTTTGTAAGCCAGTCTGCAATCTCTACTAAATTGGTCTGAGGAGCTGGAGTCGCCGGCTGGTCGCCTGACTTCTGAGAACTGCCGGTTGGGTGAAGTCCGAATAGATATCCTGTCAGTACCCCGGAAATGAAAGAAAAGCCCGCGATCAGGATCCCATACCCCATCGCCCGGGCTACGATCGCTTCCTCCCAGTGCTCAGTCCTGGTGGCAATTGTGATCATGGCGAAGATGCCTATGGCAACGCACCACAGCAGCTTCTCAAGCGCGCGATGGTATGTGGCCGCCGCAACCGACATGTCAATGCGCTGATGGTTCGCATGCCACCAGTACCAAATAGTTAAGGCCAGGAGTAACAAAAGTGCTAAGAGGCTGGCTTGGGCTGCGATCCACTGCTGATGTTTCTCTGCCCGGACAAGCGGAATTCCCATGGCAGCGCTCGCAAGCAACAACAAGGGATAATATTTGCGGACTCCATAAGCCGAAGGAGATTGCTTGTCGTCTGGATGAAACAGAACACCAGCAGAGGAATCTCCCACCGCCCAGAAAACCAGGTTTCGGAGAAAGAATGGACTTTTCACAAATGCCTCCACAATGCGAGAAATCAAGCTCGCAGCGGAGGGTGCCTAACGAACGGACGCCCTCGGGGGAAGGCTGCCGTGCCGAATACTCTACACCTTTCTTAGCTCAATTCAATAGCTGCCGACGTTTTTTTGTATAATCCGAATTCCACTGATTAAGCGCGTGGTTCGGGGGGATTTTTGTCGCAAGCGGAAATTGGCATCATTGGCGGCAGCGGGCTTTATTCGATGCCCGGCCTCACCGACATAAAAGAATTTCGGCAGCAAACTCCATTCGGCGAACCTTCTGACGCTTACGTCTTGGGCACTCTCGAAGGCCGCAAAGTTGCTTTTCTGGCGCGGCATGGACGCGGCCATCGCATTCTTCCCACCGAACTGAATTTTCGCGCCAACATTTATGGATTCAAGCAACTTGGCGTGGAACGGATCGTCTCTGTGTCCGCAGTCGGTTCGTTGAAGGAAGAACACAAACCGCTGGACTTCGTGATTCCCGATCAGTTCTTCGATCGCACACGTCATCGCGTGGATACTTTTTTCGGGGAAGGCATCGTAGCTCACATTGCTTTTGCCGATCCTGTGTGTCCGCAACTTGCTCAGGTCGTCGAAGCTGCCTGCAAGACGGCGGCAGTTATTGGCAAGCGCGGTGGAACTTATTTGTGCATGGAAGGGCCGCAGTTCTCGACCAAAGCCGAATCCAATGTTTACCGCAGTTGGGGCATGGACGTAATCGGCATGACCAACCTGCAGGAAGCCAAACTGGCCCGCGAAGCTGAAATTTGTTACGTCACCGTGGCCATGGTTACCGATTACGATTGCTGGCACCCGCATCACGATTCAGTCACAGTCGATCAAGTCGTAGCAGTGCTGCTGAAAAATGCTAACAATGCCTGCCAGGTTGTGCGCCAGACGGTGGCTTCAATGCCAGCTCGGCGAAGTTGCAAATGCGGCGCCGCGCTCGCGCATGCCATTCTCACCGACCGTGACAAAATTCCCGCGGCCACTCGTGAGAAACTCAAACTGATCCTGGGAAAATATCTGGAGACCAAGACCGCATAATGAGCATCCTTGCCGTAGGTTCGATTGCCTTCGACTCCATTGCTACGCCTTCGGGGCGCGTGGAAAACGTACTGGGCGGTTCCTGTACTTTTTTTTCGCTGGCCGCCAGCTATTTCACGGAGGTCCGAATCGTCGCCGTGGTGGGCGATGACTTCACGGCAGAGCATGAAAATGTTTTGAAAAAGCGAAAGATCGATATCCGAGGCATCGAACATGCCAAAGGAAAAACGTTCCGCTGGGGCGGACAGTATCTCGATAACCTGAATGAAGCGAAAACCACTTTCACCGACTTGAATGTGTTCGAGCGCTTCCAGCCGCAGATTCCGGCGGAGTACGCGGATTCGAAATTCCTGTTTCTCGGCAACATTCATCCAAGTCTGCAAACCGCAGTGCGGCAGCGAATGAATGGCGTCCGTCTCACTGGCGGCGACACCATGAATTACTGGATCAACGGTTTCCGGCCGGACTTGATTGAGACTCTTAAGCTGGTCGACGTTTTATTAATCAACGATGCCGAAGCAAAATCACTCGCTGGCGATAGCAATCTATTGCGAGCCGCAAATAAAGTTCTTGCCTTCGGACCGAAGGCGCTGGTCATTAAGCACGGAGAATATGGAGCCACAATTTTCTTTCGTGAAGGCGCATTCGGCATCGGTCACCATCCTTTTCGCGCACCGGCTTTGCCCATTGAAGAAGTGAAAGACCCGACCGGCGCAGGCGATTCATTTGCCGGCGGCTTCATGGGATACATCGCTTCCCAAGAGCAGCTGAATCGTGAGGTACTAAAGCGCGGGCTTTTTTACGGGGGCGTGATGGGATCGTTTGCCGTGGAGCGGTTTGGCACCGAACGGCTGCAATCGCTCACCCGCGAGGAAATCGATGCCCGCTTTCAAGTCTTTCGCGAACTGACGCATCTCGAATGACAGCCCGGCCAGCTAGCGTGCCCACGAAATCCCAGGCCTGGGGACGCTGGGACCGTGAAACCGCGCTCGTAGCCCAGGTCGCCGCCTGCGTCTCATTCATTTCTTTCGCCTACTATTTTCAGCATAGCGATTTGCTGCTTTACGGCGACGCCGTCGCCCACATAAATATCGCTCGCCGCGTGTTCGATTCCCGCACTCCAGGCCTACTGCAGCTTGGGACAGTGTGGCTGCCGCTGCCGCATTTGTTGATGCTTCCGTTTCTAATTTCCGACGCGGCCTGGCAATCGGGAATTGGCGGCTCCATCCCTTCGATGATTGCGTACGCGCTAGGAACGGCCGGCATCTTCCGGCTGGTGCGAACCGCCTTGACGGTCGATTCGCAGCCTGATGCTCCTGCAAGAATTGCCGCCTGGACAAGTGCGATCATCTATGCCGCAAATCCGAATCTGATTTATCTGCAGGCCACAGCCATGACAGAGTCGTTGTACCTAGCTCTGTTTATTTGGTCGGTGGTGTACTTCACCGACTTCGTAAGATCGATGGAGAATGGGCGTCTCGCCGGTCCGCTCGAGGCAACGCCAAAGCAACGCTCCCCCAAAATAGCTTCGTCCTCACTAGTGAAATGCGGCCTATGCCTCGCCGCCGCTTGCCTCACCCGCTACGACGGATGGTTCCTAGCCGCCGCAATGTGCGCCGCCACGCTGGCGGTTGTGCTCAAGGCGAAAGCATTTGATCAAAACCTGCGGCGCAGTTTTATCAAATTCGCTTTGCTCGCAGCGGCGGCTCCGGCAGTTTGGCTTGCTTATAACGCGATCGTTTATCGCAACCCACTGGAGTTTGCCAACGGCCAATATTCTGCCCGCGCCATCGAGCAAAAAAGCACCGCGACGACGCATCCTGGCGCGCACGATTTGCCGGTCGCCTTCAGTTACTTTCATCAAATCCGCCGAACTGAATATGGCAGCCGGAACTTTACAGAAATTCTGGGTCGCCATGTTGATGCTTGGAATGGCCGCAGTTCTGACCTTCAACCGTCGAATGTGGCCGCTTCTTTTGCTTGGGATGCCGATTCCTTTCTACATGCTTTCCATTGCTTATAGCGGCGTACCGTTATACGTGCCCACTTGGTGGCCGTTCTCGTTTTACAACGTGCGTTATGGACTCCAGCTTCTTCCATTTTTCTCCGCGATGGCAGGCGTACTCATTTGTTTGTTGCTCCGTTTTGCTCCGAACAAGTCGCTCAAAATAGCAGTTGCTTCGCGCCGCAGTAATATTGATCGTTGCGAGCTATGCCTCCGTCTGGAGGGCGAAGCCGGTCTCCTTCGAGGAAGCCGAGGTGAACTCCCGCAGCCGCATTGCCTTTGAAACCTCATTGGCGTCCAATCTGCAAAAACTGCCACACGACTCTTCCCTGCTCATGTATCTCGGCGACCACGTCGGTGCGCTCCAGCAAGCCGGAATCCCCTTGCGCCGCACGATCAACGAAGGCAACCATCGCCCATGGAAGGCACCGATAGATCGCGAGGGCCTGTGGGAGCGGGCTTTGGCAAATCCGTCGCAATACGTCGACTACGTAATCGCGATGCAAGGCGATCCGGTGGACACCCACGTACAAAAGGAGAATCTGTCTTCCATACTGGTGCTTCGTACCTCCGGAGAACCTCCGGCCACAATCTATTGGACGCACCGCGGCGCCAGGTAATCACGCGCGTTAACCTCATCCGCGATCAATCTGATGACGATGCACTTCGCAGTGATAAAATCCAGCCAACTACGTGCCTTCACTGCAACATATTTACGGCGTCCTTCAGAACGAGATGTCGACAGTCGTTGGGATTTCTCTCGCCCGTCTGATACTGGCAACCATTCTCGGCGGCCTGATCGGATTGGAGCGCCAGCTTAAGCACCGGCCCGCCGGGCTTCGCACCAATCTCTTCATTTGCCTCGGCGCGGCCATGTTCACGCTGCTTTCGGACGAACTCGCGGTCGAGCACATTGGAGATCACACTCGCATTGCGGCGCAGATTATCCCTGGAATTGGTTTCATCGGAGCCGGTTCCATTCTTCATTCACGCGACAAGTTGGTTACCGGTCTGACGACGGCGGCTACGATCTTTGTCGTGGCGTCCGTGGGCATGGCCGTCGGCGGAGGGCTTTATCTCACGTCAATATTTGCCACTGGACTGATCTTGCTTTGCCTTTTTCTGTTGGGACGCGCGGAAGAGCGATTCGGCTTGAAAGCCGCGGTTCATGCCTACGAAGTTGCCGGACGAAGTGCGGACGAAGTAACGCTTGAGGTCAACCGCGTTCTCGAAAACGTTCACGGCATGCCGGACAACGTGCAAGTCGCCCCGACTCCCCAACATGTGCGCGTGCAGTTTGAACTGGAAGCGTCGCGAAAGGATCACCGGCAGGTTCTGCAACTGCTCAAGCAATCTTCGGTGTTTGAAAGCGCCACCTGGTTGGGAGCCGTAAGCACCGAATGACTTCGCTCGGCCGTAACATTCCATACGTCAAGGCCAGCGCCTGCGGAAACGATTTCCTGATTATTGACGGCGTGCATGCTGCAGAAGATGTGGCTGCTCTCAGCCGGCGCATTTGCGATCGTCACCAAGGTGTAGGCGCCGACGGCGTGGAGTGGCTTTTCCCGACCGATGAGGCCGATGTCCAAGCCCGCCTCTTCAACGCTGACGGATCCGAGGCGGAAATCTCCGGCAATGGCACCCGCTGCGTCGCAGCGTACCTCTGCTCCGAACAGGCCAAAGAAAAAGTTGTGATACTCACCGGCGCGGGTCTCAAGGTCTGCAATTTCATTTCCCGCAGCGGTGCTCAATTTGAGTTCGAGGTCGCCATGGGCGATCCTGAGGTCGGGGATGAATTAGTCATTGAAGTAAATGGTCGCGAAGTCCGAGGCATTCCAGTTTCGATGGGAAATCCGCATTACGTAATCTTCGCTAAGGAATTCCGCGCTGGTTGGCAAGCGGAGGCGGCTGAAATCGGGCGTCACAAATACTTCAAGCAAGGGGTTAATATCGAGCTCGTAAAAACTAGCGACAAAAATAACATTGATGTCGTTTTCTTTGAACGTGGAGTGGGCGAAACCCAGTCGTCTGGTACCGGATCATGCGCCGCGGCGGTGGCTGCCATCGTGAGTGGAAAAGCGGAATCGCCGGTGAAAGTGCATACGCCAGGCGGAGTGCAAACGGTGCGTTGGGATCACCAAGTGTACCTTCGCGGCGCCGCACGAATAATTTGCCGCGGAGAATTTTTCGTGTAATTGGCAAAGCACACGTAGCCCCGGACGCCTCGTCCGGGCGGTCTGTGGCAAGACTGTTAAGATTTAGTCAAAGTTACCTGATCCAATGCCGCTGAACCCGCCAATCCCGCGCATCAAGCCACCCGCGCTTCAGGCCGGCGACACGGTCGGAGTCATTTCCCCCGCGAGCAACATCAAACGCGAACATCTCGAAACTGGATGCGACGCTTTGCGCAAGCTCGGATACAAGCCTCTCTATCTCGAGTCGATTTTCGACAAGAATCTGTACTTCGCTGGTTCAACCGAGCGTAGGGCGCGCGAACTGGAGGAAATGTTCTCGCGTGACGATGTGCAAGCCATTGTCTGCGCCCGCGGCGGATACGGCTCCAACTATCTTCTCGATACGATTAACCTGACGAATCTGAAATCGCACCCTAAAATTTTCGTCGGCTATAGCGACATCACCACACTGCTGACTTACATATCCGACACGGTCGGCCTGGTTACTTTCCATGGGCCAATGGTTGCGAAAGATTTCGCTCATTCCGATGGAGTCGATCTACGATCATGGGAAGCTGCGCTGACCGCCGCATCTGAATGGGCGATAAATTTTGGAGCAGAGTCCGGCGCTAAATCTTTGGTGGCCGGTTCTGCCGAAGGCATACTCTATGGCGGCTGCCTTTCCATGCTTGTAGCCTCATTGGGTACGCCTTATGAAATCCACACTGCAGGCACGATATTGTTTATTGAAGACGTGGCGGCCAAGCCTTATCAGATCGACCGCATGCTTATGCAACTGAAACTGGCAGGCAAATTTAAAGATGTTCGTGCCATCATCTTCGGCGAAATGCTGGACTGCTCGCAGAACAAAAACCAGGATTACACTCTGGAAGAAGTCGTGTTAAAAGTGATCGGTGATCTGGGTGTGCCGGTGGCGTATGGATTGCGGTCTGGTCACGTGTCGCATGGCAATGTCACACTTCCGATCGGTGTGCGTGCGCAATTGAACGTTGATAAAACGGAAGGAAGCCTTCGCATTCTGGAATCTGCCACAAAGCCAGCGGCAGTGTCATCGCGAGCGTCAAAATCTTGAAGATAGAAATTTCTGTCGCATAAACTGAGCACATGCCCG
This sequence comes from uncultured Acidobacteriota bacterium, assembly GCA_963716405.1. GTDB lineage: Bacteria > Acidobacteriota > Terriglobia > Terriglobales > Acidobacteriaceae > JABDBE01. The sequence goes on from CAVQTI010000007.1 coordinate 116,517, forward strand.
ACAACAAGCACATTCATTTGATTGGGATCTGTGGGACCGCAATGGCGTCGCTGGCGGGGATGCTGCGGGGACGCGGTTTTCGCGTAAGTGGCTCGGACGCGGCTGCCTATCCGCCGATGTCCGATTTTCTGGCATCACTCGACATTCCTGTGGCACAACCGTTCTCCGCGGTAAATTTGCAACCGACGCCCGACTTGGTGGTCGTCGGCAATGCCATCTCGCGCGGCAACGTCGAACTCGAGCAAGTCCTCGATCAGCGCATCCCATTCTGTTCTCTACCGCAGATTTTGCATGATCAGTTTCTGCGCGGCAAAGAAGTTCTGGTGGTGGCCGGCACCCACGGCAAGACTACGACGACTTCCTTGCTGGCATGGATTTTTCATACCGCTGGGTTGCAGCCCTCATTCCTAATCGGCGGCATCGCAGAAAATTTTGGCAGCAGTTTTCAACAGGGACAGGGCAAGCATTTCATCCTCGAAGGCGACGAGTACGACACAGCATTTTTCGATAAAGGTCCAAAATTTCTGCACTACTTTCCCGACTCTGTGATCCTTACTTCGGTCGAGTTTGATCACGCCGATATCTACAAGGATCTCGATGCCGTGGAAACTGCCTTCAAACGTCTGGTGAACCTGGTGCCCCGTCGCGGCCGAATTATTGCCTTCGATACGGGCGAGAGTCTCGAGCGTTGTCTGGCACGCGCGTTCTGTCCGCTGGAACGATATGGTTCCAGCGCGAATGCAACCTGGCGAATTCATGATCTGCATCTAGAACCGGGGCGCACCGCATGGTCGGTGGCGCGAGACGGCAAACCGTGGGCGGAGTTTGAGTACGGTATCGGCGGCGAATACAACGTGTGGAACGCCACGGCTGCGGCGGCAATGGCTGCCGGGTGTGGCATTTCACGAGAAGAAATTTCCGCGGCCCTGAAGACGTTCAAAAGCGTGAAACGTCGCCTTGAAGTTCGCGCGACGGTGAATGGAGTAACCATTATCGACGACTTCGCGCATCACCCTACCGCCATCGCGGGCACACTTACCGCATTGCGCTCAAATTATCCGGGAGCGCGCTTGTGGGCGATTTTAGAGCCGCGCTCCAATACCCTGCGGCGCAACGTACTGCAGAATGAATTGGCCAAGAGCCTGTCGCTGGCCGACGAAGTAGTTGTGGCGAATGCCTTCAAATCGGAAGCGATCCCGGAAGTCGAACGTTTGGATCTAGCTGCAGTGGCCGCACAGATCCTGAAACATGGCCGACGGGCGCGAATGGTTCCTACGGTTGACGGCATCGTGCAGTTGATTGCTCCCGAGTTGCGCTCGGGCGATGTCGTCGCCATCCTCTCCAATGGCGGCTTCGGCGGCATTTACGAGAAACTACCGGAACGTCTGAAATCGCTTGGCGCAGGGAATCCGCAAAATACCGGGAACAAGGTAATGTTGACTTGAACAACGTGCACAAACTCAAGCCACAGAACGCCGTGCCTCTTCATTCAAAAGCGGATCCCAGTCGCTCGGAGATCCACGCGCATGATTCGCACGCTGGTGATGTTAGGTTTCTGGGCCGCACTGCTTCCGGTTGCGGCCTTGATTGGTTTTCCCTGGACGCTCATCACCGGAGACGTGGGGTTTCTGTATCGCATGACCATGTGGGGCGCGTGGACCGGGGTGCGCCTCTCTGGAATTCGCGTGAAGACGGTGGGCTTGGACAAACTCGACCCCTCGCGCACTTACATCTTCATGTCCAACCACGTTTCCAACGTGGACCCTCCAATCCTGATGCCGCTAATTCCGCGCCGCATGTCGATCATGGTCAAGAAAGAATTGTTTCGCGTTCCGATATTGGCAAGACTCATGCGATTCGGATCGCTGGTCCCGGTGGACCGCGGAAACCGGGAGTCGGGAATTGCTGCGGTCCGGGCGGCCGCGGAAGTAATTCGTCAAGGCCTCAACATGACTGTCTATGTTGAAGGACACCGCTCCTTTGATGGCAGGCTTCTTCCCTTCAAGAAGGGGCCATTTTATTTGGCCGAGGAATGCGGCGTGCCGATAGTGCCGGTAACTATCGTCGGTTCGCACTACGTCATGCCCAAGAGGAGATTTGCCATCAAGCCTGGAACAGTGACGGTGATTTTTCATCCGCCGATTGAGCCGAAAGATTTTGGCAGCCGCGACTGTCTGATGGCGAAAGTGCGGAGAGTCATCGACAGCGGCTTACCAGCCGAGCTCCAGGACGCGAACTCTATGATGAAAGAACAAACGAAGATCCACGAAGGAAAGGCATCAGCCTAACGCGTCCTTCCTCTCATGCTCTTTATTCTTTTGTCGGCTTTGCCCGCACAGCCTTCGCGATTTCCGGCAAGCGGCTCATCAATGCCGAAACCTTCAGCCACAACTTGTGATCGATAGCGGGAGCGCCGCTGACGATCGCTCCTGCCGCAACATCGCCAGCAACGCCACTTTGGGGTGTAACGATAGCGCCATCGCCAATCTTGCAATGACCAACAACGCCGACTTGCCCTGTGAGAATTACGTGGTTGCCGACCTCGGTAGAACCGGCGAGTCCAACCTGTGAAGCCAGCAAGGAATGTTCTCCGATGTGAGACCCGTGGCCGACTTGAACCAGGTTATCGATTTTCGTGCCTTGAGAAATACGGGTTTCGCCAACACTGGCGCGATCGATGCAGGTATTGGCCTGGATTTCGACGTCGTCTTCAATCACGACCGGCATCGGCTGCGGGATTTTGTGCCAATGCCCGAGCTCATTCTTAGCAAAACCAAATCCATCGCCGCCAATGACCACGCCATTTCCAAGCAGCACATTGTTTCCTAAACGGCATCGTTCGCGAATCACCGCGTGGGCGTGAGCCGTGAAGTTATCTCCGATTTTCACCCCCGGATAAATCACTACATGCGCCAGCAGCACGGCATTCTTCCCAATCTCGACATCTTCGCCGATCACCACGTACGGCCCTATATGCGCACGTTCGCCAATTCTGGCCGAAGCGTGAATCACTGCAGTCGGATGAACTTCCGGTGAATGTTTTCGAGCCGGATGAAATAAAGCGATGGCCTCGGCGAATGCCAGGTACGGATTCTTGCTGCGCAACATCGCAGTCGCTAGAGCAGGAAACTGCTCCGAAACAATGACAGCCGAAGCCTTGGTTCTATGCGCTGCCGCCGTGTATTTCGGGTTGGCGACGAAGGTCAAATCGCCCGGGCCGGCTTCTTCAACTCCCGCGACCCCGGTAATCTCAATGTCTGGCGAGCCGTTTTCCAGGCGCACGTCCAGCGCTGAAGCAATTTGTGCAAGTCTCATTTGATTTCCGCAAGACCGGAACCCGTGATTGTAATCGACGCGGAGGCCAGAGCGGAAAAGGATCACGAACAACAAAGGATCACGAACCATCACCAGGATGCGAACCACCACAGCCTGCTAGCCCCGAATAATCCCCCGATCATCGGGCAGGTGGTGCGCATCCTGGATGAAAACTTCCCCTACTATCTAAAGCGCCAAACAGCGCGAAATACCCCCAGGAAATTTACAAAATTTGCTGGGTGTAACGCCTCGCGCAACTCCAGCAACGAAAGACTACAATTTCTCGAAAGGATAGCGTCCATGTCTCTACGCAGTGTTGTTTTTTGCACTAGCCGCCGAAACGCTGAATGTGGTGGAAACACTCAGATAGTGCCGGCTGCAACCTCTTGGACCGCATAAAGGATGCTTATGTCGTCCATAAATAAAAATTGCGCAGATATTTTGCTCCGTGTGATAAGAACTAGAAGGCAAGACACTAACCGCGATGACCAAAGTTGAAGCTGTTATCCAAGTCTCCAAGCTGGAGAGCGTGAAGGCAGCGCTGCATGAAATAGGGATCGAGGGGATGACCGTGCTCGAAGCCCGCGGCCATGGCAGGCAGAAAGGGCACACGGAATTCTATCGCGGCCGCGAGTACACCGTCGATCTCATTCCTAAGATAAAGCTTGAACTCGTGGTCGCTGACACCATGGTCGAGAAAGCCGTGCAGGCGATTTCAGCGTCAGCCCGCACGGGAAAAATTGGCGACGGAAAAATCTTTCTCTCACGCGTGGATGAAATCATTCGAATACGCAATGATGAGCGCGGAGAGAATGCTCTGTGAAAATGCCAGGCCGCGTGAGGTGCATAAATTAGGATCCCCCAGCCACAAAAACGCTGCTGAGTGCGTAAGGTTCGGCCCCGATAAAAGCATGTCCACGGCAGGCTCATCGAGCAGCGCACTGCGCGATCTTTACACCCAGGAATCGGCGCGAATCCGGCAGGAGTTTTTTTCCAGCGGAAATGGCGGCGCAGCGCTCGCCCAGCGGACCGCGCTGGTAGAACGAATTGCTCTCGAACTCTGGAGTGAAATCGTCTGTCCCGAACAGCCAGGTCCGCGAAATTTTACCTTGGTCGCTTTGGGCGGATTCGGTCGCAGATGGCTATTTCCGCACTCCGATATTGATCTGCTTTTCCTGCACGCCGATCGCGACAGCGAACACTCCCTTAAAGATCGTATTCGATGCTTTTCACAGGCCCTGTGGGATGTCCGTTTAAACGTTGAGTCCAGCATCTCGCATTCTGCAAGAGTGCGACCGCTTTGATCCCGCCAATGTCGAATTCGCTATTTCGCTGCTCGACTGCCGCTGCCTTGCCGGCGATCCCGATCTGTTCGCGCGGTTGCACGATAAGGTCATTCCAAGATTAATGACGCGAGAGTCGCAGTCTGTATTGCAGAGGCTGGCCGATGTAACGCGCAGCCGCCATGAAAAGTTCGGCAACACCATCTTCCATCTCGAACCCGATGTCAAAGACACGCCGGGAGGTCTGCGGGATTGCAACGTCGCACTGTGGCTCAGCCTGCTTTCCTCCATGGATAAACTGCACGACTGGCCCGATCCCAAGTCGCTGCTGTCTCCTTCGGCCCGAAAACAGTTTGACCCCGCGCTGGATTTTCTCATGTCCGTCCGATGTTTCCTACATCTGCGGCACGGCCGGGACGATAACACCCTCTCCTGGGATGCGCAGGAAGAGGCCGCCCAGCGCGGCATCGGCGTGTATGAATCCAAAGAACTCTCCGCCGCCGACTGGATGAAGATTTATTTCGGCCATGCCCGATCGATTCATCGCACTGCGACACAATTGCTGGAAGAAATTCCGGCAGCATGGTCGTCGCTTTCTCGTCACTTTCAAACTTTGCGAGCTCGCGTCTCGGATAATGATTTCTCCGTGGTTGATGGCTTGGTTTTCCTGCGCGAGTCTTCTGCGTTGCGAGATCCAGAAGTGTTGCTCCGGCTTTTTCATTTCGTCGCACGTCACGACGTACGTCTCAGTACAACCACGGAATACAAGGTTGAACAGATATTGCCATCCCTCGCGGCCACGCCGCCCAAGGGAGCGGAACTGTGGCTTTACCTCGGAGAAATTCTGACCGAACCGCATGCAGCGGAAGCTTTGCGCGCCATGCATTCGCTGCGACTGCTCACGCTGCTGCTGCCAGAGTTGAAGCCCATTGATTCTTTGGTGGTACGCGATTTTTATCATCGCTTCACCGTTGACGAACATTCCTTCCTGGCAATCGAAACCCTGCACCGGCTGCGGGAAGCTCGATCGGAGTGGGAAAAACAGTACGCGGAAATTCTGAACGAACTCGAAGACCCAGAACTGCTCTATTTATCTCTCCTTTTGCACGACACGGGCAAAGGCGCAGTCTCGGAAAATCATGTGGAAGGCAGCGTGGCTATTGCAGAACGATGCCTGCAGCGTTTGGATCTCGAATCATCGGAGCGGGAGACGGTTCTGTTTCTGATTGGCAATCATCTGGAAATGTCGGCTGCGCTTCGCCGCGATATTTTCGATTCGGCCACGGTCGCGGCATTCACAGAAAGAGTGGGCACTCCCGAAAGGCTCAAGATGCTCTGCCTGTTTACTTACGCGGACATCAAGGCCGTCAATCCGGATGCGCTGACTCCATGGAAAGCCGAAAATATCTGGCAACTGTACATTGCAGCTGCGAACCAATTGAATCGCAATGTTGACCAGCGTCTGCACCCCGACGCCGATGTCCATAACGAGAAAATCGCCCACCTGCGCACCCTGGCTCCCACCGCGAGCAAGCGAGTGAAAGCGTTTCTCGAGGGATTGCCGCAACGCTACTTGAAAACGTATGCGGCGCAGGATGTCCTGCACCATCTCGAAATGGCTGAGAGCTTGGGCAAACATCCTGTCCAGCTTGATTTGACCCGCGGACGACACTGGTTTGAACTGACGCTGGTGACGAACGATCGTCCATTTCTTTTCGGCAAAGTAGCCGGAACGTTGGCCGCGTGGGGCATGAACATTGTGAAGGCGACGGCTTTCTCAAATCAAACCGGAACCGTCGTCGACACATTTTATTTCACCGACCGTTTCCGCACCCTCGAATTGAATCTCTCAGAATGGGAGCGTTTCAAGCGCGGCGTGAGCGACGTCTTAACGGGAGAGGCGGATTTGGACCGCATGCTGAAAAGCCGCATGCAAGCCGACGAGAAAAAGGGCCGACCCAAGGTGAAGATCAAAATGGCGATTCAGTCCGACAACCTTTGCTCTTCAAACAGCACGCTGGTGCAGGTGGTCGCACAGGACCGTCCCGGGCTTCTATACACGATCGCTTCGTGTTTTTCCCATCACAAGTGCAACATCGAAATTGCGCTCATCGATACCGAAGGGCAGATGGCGATTGATGTTTTCTATCTCACACAGAATCGAAACAAACTCGCGCCCGAACATCTGAAGACAAGTGGAAGCGGCATTGAGAGAAGCCTTGCAGAGCGGGCCTTAAGCCGTCGTTGGTCATTCGTCGTTGGTCGTTGGCGGGTCGTCTTGGGTCTCAGCCGTCTGCCAACGACCAACGACGGACGACCAACGACCGCCCTCCCCAAAAAATACATTGCGGTCATCGAAATTCTTGATTGTACTTTCCTGCCCCTCGGAAGGTACACAATATAAGATGACCAGCAGTTCCCCTATCGTCGATCACGATGCCTGTGGCGTGGGCTTCGTGGCGCAACTTGGCAGCACAGGTTCGCGCGAAGTGGTGGAACGTGCGCTCGAAGCCTTGCGCCGGCTTGACCATCGCGGCGGCATGGACGCCGACGGCAGAAGTGGCGACGGAGCCGGTCTGCTGACCCCCATTCCGGATAAGTTCTTCCGACATTGCGCCCGCGAAGCCGGAATCGAATTGCCCTCCGAGTATGCGCTGGGCATGGTCTTCTTGCCGAGCGATCACCAAGATTACGCACGAGAGTTGATCGCTACGCTTACGAGACGCCGGGGGCTCCGACTGCTTGGATGGCGGGTTGTCCCAACCAAATCCTCAATTGTGGGTCCTCGGGCGTTCGACACCATTCCTGCGATTTATCAGTGCTTTTTGGCTTCGAATGAATCTATCGATCTGGAAGCCTGTTTGTTTGGCCTGCGCAAAGAACTAGAATCGGCCGCGCCCGATGGAACCTATTTCTGTTCTCTTTCTTCGCGGACCGTCGTCTACAAAGGATTGCTAACACCCGAGCAATTGCCGGCATTTTATCCGGACTTAACCAATCCGGATTTCGTCAGTCCCTTCGCCATCTTCCATCAACGCTATTCCACCAACACCAACCCCAGTTGGTCGCTGGCACAACCGTTCCGATTCGTGGCGCACAACGGCGAAATCAATACCATCAGCGCGAACCGCCGTTGGCTTCGAGCCAAAGAAGTTTCTCTGCGCCACTCGCTGGGACTTCCCGCGACAGCGCACTTGCTCGAAGAACGCGTTAGCGACTCCGCGAGCTTCGACAATGCTCTCGAAATCCTGTTGCACAAAGGGTACAACCCGGCCGCCGCTATGTGGCGCATGGTCCCACCGGCGCGAGAAGATTCCAGCGACGACTCCGAGTTTTCATCTTTTCTGCAGGCACACGCTCGCGACCAGGAGCCGTGGGACGGCCCCGCCGCGCTTATTTTTACCGATGGCCGAACCGTAGGCGCCAAGCTCGACCGCAACGGCTTGCGTCCGCTGCGTTACACATTAACGTCAGACGGACTGGTCGTTGCCGGCTCGGAGGTCGGAATCGCCGATTTGTACGACAAGCAGATAATTGAACGACAGCGACTCGGACCCGGTGAAATGCTGCTGGTCGATCCTGTGAACGGCAAATTCGTGCGTCCCGGAAAAGTGTCTGAGCTTGGCGAGTGGCGACAATTTGTTTCTGCTGTTTTGCCAGAGCGAATCAATCCAACGAACGAGGCTCCAATCGCCTCCGCCGAGCCCAAGAAAGTTTTGGCGGCGCTCGGCTGGACCGAAGATCAGTTCCGATTGCTTTTCCAGCCGCTCGTTCAAAATGGACAAGAAAGCGTCTGGAGCATGGGCGACGACGCACCCGCGGCATTTTTGTCGAACATGCGGCGCCCGCTTTGGGACCATTGCAAGCAGCGTTTCGCGCAAGTTACGAATCCGCCAATCGATCCACTGCGCGAAGCTCACGTTATGTCGCTGGATGTTCATCTGGACGACACTCTGCTGCTTCCTTCGCCGCTGCTCGACTTCGGGCAGATGCAAGCCATCGAAAGCAAACTACATCCTGTCCTGCATATAGATTTTAGTTTCGAAGTCGCAGATGGGATCGAGGGAGGAAAGCGTCTTCTCAAGCATCTTGAGGAAGCCGCGCTGCAGGAAAATGCTCGCCCAAGGCTTGTCCTGTTAAGTGATCGTGGCGTGAATGCGCAGAGAACAGCGCTACCTGCGTTGCTCGTTCTGGCGGCGGTTTGGAAATCGATGGTCCGCGCAGGATGCTGGAATATACCGCTCATTATTGAAACCGGCCAGGTCGTCGATACACATCATATTGCTCTGCTGATCGCCGCAGGCGCGAGCGCGGTGTTCCCGTATGCCGCAATGGAGCAAGCCGCAGAAGTGCGCGCAGATGGAGTCGCCGCATACCGCTCAGCCATAGAGAACGGCCTGCGCAAAGTAATCGCGCGCATGGGCATTTCGAAAGTCGCCAGCTACCGCAACAGTCAGCTTTTCGAAATGATTGGCATCGACAAAGATCTGCGGGACCGCTTCTTCGAAAACGCTGGCGGCGCTCTCGGTGGCAAGAGTCTCGACGGACTCATCGAAGATTGCATTGAACGTCACGTGGCCGCATTCAAAACGGAAAACGCACCGTTGCGAGATCTCGGGCTGTACCGCTTTCGCCACGAAGGCGAGCGTCACGCGACCTCGCCGGAACTGGTTCGGCGGATGCATCGTTTCATCAAATCGCCAACCAACGAAAACTACGATGCATTCACCGAACTCAGCGAAAAAAGAGACCCAGTTGCTATTCGCGATCTGTTAGAGATCGCGCCGTCCACGCCGATCCCGCTGCAAGATGTGGAGCCGGAAGCTTCGATACTCAGCCGTTTCAGTACGCAGGCCATGTCATTGGGAGCAATCTCTCCCGAGACGCATCGCACGCTCGCCATCGCCATGAACCGCCTGGGAGCGCGCAGCAACACCGGCGAAGGCGGTGAAGACCCCGCGGTGTACAGCGATCAGCCTGAGGCCAACAACCGGGTAAAGCAGGTCGCCTCCGCGCGATTTGGCGTGACCACCGAATATCTCGTCCAGGCTGATGAATTAGAGATCAAGATTGCGCAAGGCGCGAAACCCGGCGAGGGCGGCCAACTTCCCGCCGGTAAAGTGACGGCGTACATAGCGAGGCTAAGGCATTCCGTACCCAACACGATGCTAATTTCGCCGCCGCCGCATCACGACATCTACAGTATCGAAGACCTGGAGCAACTAATCTACGACTTGCGTGCGGTAAATCCGCAAGCGCGAATTGGAGTCAAGCTCGTCTCCAGCACCGGCGTCGGAATCGTGGCCACAGGTGTTGCCAAGGCTGGCGCTAACGTGATCACCATCAGCGGCTACGACGGAGGCACTGGAGCGTCGCCTTTAACCTCCATCAAAAATACCGGCATCCCTTGGGAAATTGGACTGCGCGACGCTCACGTGCGCTCTGCGTGCGAGCGGGCTTGCGCCGCCGGGTTCGACTGCGCGTGGACGGCGGATTCAAGTTCGGACGAGACGTCATCATTGGTGCACTATTGGGAGCCGACGAATTCGGTTTCGGCACGGCCGCTCTGCTCGCGTTGGGTTGCGTTATGGCGCGCCAATGCCATCTGAACACTTGCCCGGTAGGCATTGCCACGCAAAACGAAACTCTGAGGATGCGCTTCACCGGCAAACCGGAAATGGTGGAAAGTTACTTCCGCGCCGTGGCTGCCGAGGTTCGCGATCTCCTTTCGAAAATGGGTGCTCGCTCTATCGACGCAATTGTTGGCGCGGTAGATCGACTTCAGCCCCGCAACCAGGAGGCCGCGCCCATCCTCGCAGAGCTGCTTCAGCCGCTCGAAGCGCCAGCGCAAACAAATTGCAGGCGCGAGCCCAGTGGCACGCTTCAGTTCGCCTTGGCACAGGCCTTCGCGCATCGAGACACCAATCGTTCGAAACGCTTCCGCATCACCAATGCAGACCGGGCTGTCGGAGCCAATCTGTCAGGCGAAATCCTGCGCTGGCGTTCTGAAATTGTCTCGCCTATCGATTACGAATTTATCGGAACCGCGGGCCAGAGTTTCGGTGCGTTCCTGGTTCCCGGAATCAATCTGCGGCTGCTCGGCGAAGCCAACGATTATGTAGGCAAGGGTCTGTCGGGCGGCAACATTGCCATTACGGCTGGTGCCGACGCTTCTCTACGCGGAGACGTTTTGGCCGGCAACACCGTGCTCTACGGCGCCACCAGTGGCGAGCTTTACATTTCCGGCCGTGCCGGAGAACGGTTTGCCGTGCGCAACAGCGGCGCCCTCGCCGTGGTCGAAGGCGTTGGCCAGCACGCCTGCGAATACATGACGGCCGGCGTAGCCATCATTCTCGGACCTGCCGGAATTAATCTCGGAGCCGGAATGACCGGCGGCCTGGCATACTTGCTGCGCGACGACGCAACGAGACATGTGCATAACGAACAATCGGTGCGACTCGTCCCACTCGAACTGAAGGAAGAATTATGGCTGCGCCGGGTTCTTCGCAGACACGAACGCCTCACCGGAAGCCCAAAAGTTGCGCAATTATTGCGCAGCGATCAGCCTCTGCCATTCAGTCGCGTCGAACCGCTGTCCTTACCTTGTTCGATTGCGGAAACATGGGACGCAATCCTCAAACGTTTCAAAGCCAAAAGAGCGCCAGTTTTCGACATATCCCGAGCTATTCCGCTCGATCATCTGCCCTCCTATCGAAAACAGCGCGCACTTCGCGGTAATCAATAACTTGCGCCCCTCCGTTATAATCACGCACGCATGGATTTTGACCAGCTAGTCACGTTTCTACAAGTCGCCAAGCTGGGCAGCTTCTCGCGCGCGGGAGAAAAAGTTTTTCGCTCACAGTCCGCAGTCAGCAGTCAGATTCGTCTGCTTGAGCAGGAATACGGAGATAAACTTCTCGACCGCTCAGGCAAGTCAGTACGGCTAACGCCAGCGGGAAGAGTACTGTTTGCCTACTCCGAGCGGCTGCTCAGATTGCGCGACGAATCGTTGCTCGCCGTGGCCGATCAGGGCGCAACGCCCCGCGGAACGCTTCTCATCGGCGCCAACGAAGCCACCTGCCTGTACGTGTTGCCGGAAGTGTTCGCTGAATATTGCCGGCTTTATCCAGGAGTACAAATCAGCATCTACCGCAACTTCAGCTACAAAATTATCGAAAAGCTGGAGAACGGTTCGATTGACGTCGGTATTGTAACTTTGCCCATAAAATCTCCCAGCCTGAAAGTGCACTCAATTTTTCGCGACCAGCTTATGCTGATGGTCAACCCGCAAAACCCACTGGCCAAGCAAAAGCACGTATCCGTCGCGGACATCGTCACCCAACCGCTACTGTTGCCTAGAACGGGTTATAGCCGCCGGGTAATGGACAAACTATTTCGTCCGCACCGTGCAGACTTGCAGGTCAGAATGGAATTACCGAGCATCGGAATGATCAAGAGCTTCGTCGCCGCCGGGCTCGGAGTTTCGCTGATCAGTGCCAGCTTTGCTCGCGACCAGGTGCTGGCGGAACGAGTGAAGCTGATCCCGCTTCAAGGCGTGGAGCTGTGGCGCGAATTGGGGCTCGCGTATCGGCGCGATCGAACCCACACGCGTCCGACAACTACATTCATCGCCACGGTCAGGCAGCTTTCCGCCGTCGCGAAGTAACTTCATCGCACATAGCTCTCTCATTCACAGAAAAAAAGGGCACAACGTGTGCCCTCGTTTAGTCGAAACTGAACTAAGTAGCTCAGCGCTTCACTGCGCGATAAACCGCATTCCATGTGGGCTAACCATGCCCGTCACTATCGGGGTAAGCACTCCGTTGTGAACATTGAGCCGGCCTACAAAAGTTGGACCCGCCGAAAAAGCTTCACTAGGTCCGAAAAATGGCGCCTGAATGGCGTAAACGGTCTCGCCATCGCGGTCCGAAACCAGAATGACGCCCTGCGAGGAATAGGCCAGAACCGTATCGTCGATTTGAGTCGCTTTCTTGTACGCGCTTAGGCGGAGATGAAAAACACTCTGGTCCGCGAATCCTGGATGGTGAACGAAAATCAGTTCGCCATCGGCTTGACTGTCGAGAACCAGGTCGCCTTCCGGATCATTGATCATGGAATCCGGATCTTGAAGATTGAGTTTGATCGGCTTGCCCGTAGTTATATCTGTGGCGTTGGCGTCGCCGAGAAGAACCGGGGTTACGTCAACCCTATCGCCATCCAGCGTAGCCTTTACGATAGCCTGTTTGGTATTGGGGTTGTTGGCCGGATTTGAACAGCTGATATAAACGTCATCGCCGATAAACGCCATATCGTCATATCCGCCTCCGTGAGCCGGCTTCGAGAACGCATATCTCTTCGAGCTCCAATTGCGCGGATCGATAATAACCAGGTTCGGATTCGCATCCTCGTTCTGCAGGGCCCACAACAAATTGGTTTTCGGATCCACCTTCAGTCCGTCATTATGGCCCTTGACTATGACCTTATGCAGGACAGTGCCGTCCATGGCATATTCAACAATCGTGCTGTGACCACCACCCTTAGTGCCGGCATTATTTCCGTAACCAACAAACACGCGATCGTTCCAGAGAGTGATGGAATCCGGCTGGAAATACACATGAGGGACGCTAGTCGCAAATACCGACACTGTATAGGGAGGAACGGCGGTAACCTGGGCGGAAGCCATCACTACCGTTGCCATCACCAAAAGCGCTACTACGCAAATCGCAGGAATGCAGGAGCGGCAAATTCTATTTTTAGATATCGAACTCATGGTGAGTCCTCCTCGAAGATTTCTCAAAGTGATCGCAGAGGAGGAGTGTAAGCTTTGTCCGTCGCGGCTTGGTTACAGATTGGTTAAAGAGAAGTTAATAATTATGCACGTTCGCTTCATCAATCGAAAGGCTGGACGGGGAATTCAGGATTAGGTGTTGAGGGCCTTTGAATGTCTGGTAGTACACACTCCGAATACGCGACGCGAATTGCTAATACTTTACGATCGCGCCGAACGATTTTGGCTCTAGGCTGGCGCCGCCAACGAGGGCGCCATCAATTTCCTCTTCTGCCATGAGCGCTTTGGCATTTTCAGGTTTCACTGAACCACCATAGAGGATGCGAAGATTGCTTGCGAACTGCTCGCCAAAAGCTTTCGTGGCCTCCCCGCGGATCAAGCTGTGGGACTCGGCGGCCATCTGGGGCGTGGCGGTTTTGCCCGTTCCTATCGCCCAGACCGGCTCGTACGCAACAACCAGTTTGCCGGCTTTCTTGCCGGATATAGCGTGGAAAGCCCGCAGACACTGGCGTCGAAGCACATCTTCAGTCAGTCCTGCTTCGCGTTCTTCCAGAACCTCGCCAACGCAAACAATGGGTGTGAGTCCGGCTTCAAGAGCGGCTTTCAATTTCAGGTTCACAATGTCATCGGTCTCGCCGAAATACTGCCGCCGTTCGGAGTGACCGATGATGACGTGACTGCATCCAACGGCGAGCAGCATGCTTGATGAGATTTCGCCGGTATAAGCCCCTTCTTTTTCCCAGTGCAGGTTTTGCGCCCCGATCGCCACGTTTGAGGCTTTGGCAGCATCCACCGCGGCACACAGATCAACGAACGGAGGACAGACGACAATTTCATCGCGATCGTGATTAGCAACCAACGGTAAAAAGTCGCGAAAGAATTCGCGAGTCTGATCAGGATTCTTGTACATTTTCCAGTTCGCAGCGATCAGCTTCTTACGGGCCATACGGTCCTCTCAAAAAATGTAGGCGCGAGCGTCCACGCTCGTGCGGCTCACGGAAATCCGATACCTTGCAGAAATTGTTCAGGAGGCGCGGGAAAAAACAAATGCACGCATCCTTCGCTACGCCCAGGATGACAGCGATGATTGAGTTCGCAGGGCAAGTGATCTCGAAGGGAATTCTTACTTTTTGTCGGTCAGCGCTTCCACGCCGGGCAGTTTTTTCCCTTCCATAAACTCCAGCGATGCGCCGCCGCCGGTTGAGATGTGAGTCATTTTGTCAGCGACGCCTGCCGCGTGTACGGCTGCTACCGAGTCTCCTCCGCCCACAATCGAAATCGCGCCCACGTTTTCGGCAATTGCGCGAGCGATCTTGAAAGTGCCCTTGCTGAACGGAGAAACCTCGAACACGCCCATCGGTCCGTTCCAGATGATAGTTCGCGCCCGCAAAACTTCTTCCGAAAACAATTCGATGGTTTGCGGTCCAATATCAAGGCCCATCATGTTAGGCGGAATCGGCTGACCGCTGTTCACGATATGGGTAACGGCATTCACATCAATTCTGTCAGCCACGACGTGATCAACCGGCAACAATAACTTCAGCTTATGATTTTTGGCTTCCTCAAGAAGTTGACGGGCGAGATCAAGCTTGTCTTCTTCAACGCGCGATTTGCCAACCTGTTCACCCTGAGCTTTCAGGAACGTATACGCCATGGCTCCGCCGATGAGCAGCGTGTCCACTTTGCTCATCAGGTTTCGGATGACGCCAATCTTATCGCTAACCTTAGCGCCGCCCAGGATGGCAACGAAGGGTTCTTCGGGATGCTCCAGCGCCTTTCCCAAGTAGTCGGAGTTCCTTCTCCATGAGCAGTCCGGCGGCAGACTTTTTCACAAACTTGGTAACGCCGACCGTGGAGGCGTGCGCGCGATGCGCGGTTCCGAAGGCATCGTTCACGTAATAATCGGCGAGGGCAGCCAGTTGCTTGGAAAACTTTTCGTCGTTCGCTTCCTCTTGCGCGTGAAACCGCAGATTTTCCAAAAGCAGCGTCTGTCCCTTTTCCAGCTTGCCCGGCTATCTCCTCGGCTTCCGGGCCAACGCACTCAGGAGAGAATCCGACGTTCTCGCCGCGAGCCAACTCCTTGTCGAGCAGCATGCGCAGACGCTCGGCTACCGGCTTAAGGCTTAGCTTGGGATTGGGCTTGCCTTTAGGCCGACCGAGGTGCGAAGCCAGAATCAGCCGCGCGCCGTGACGCAGCGCGTACTCAATGGTTGGCAGAGTTTCGCGGATGCGGGTATCGTCCATGACCCGCCCGTCCTCCATGCGGCACGTTGAAATCGACGCGCATGAGAATGCGATGGTCATTTACCGGTAGATCGCGGATGGAAAGCTTCGACATTATGAATCCTTAGCGCAGCAGCGCGAGGGCAGGATGCCCTCGCGACAGCCGGACAAGACGCCGGCGCTACGAAAACCTTATAGACCTTTCTTGCCGATGAAGTTGATCAGATCGCGCACACGACACGAGTATCCCCACTCGTTGTCGTACCAGGAAATCACCTTGACCAAGTTTCCCGACCACGAGAGTCATTGGCGCATCCACGATTGAGGAACGCGAGTCTCCGCGAAAGTCAGACGAAACCAATTCGTTTTCTTCGTATCCGAGATAACCCTTGAGCGGTCCCTCCTGCGATGCTTTCTTGAGGGCGGCGTTTACTTCTTCCTTGGAAGTTTTCTTCTCCACCTGCGCCACCAAGTCGACCACGGAAACATTCGGTGTCGGTACGCGCATAGCGAACCCGTCCAGTTTACCCGCCATGTCGGGAATCACAAGCTTTAACGCTTTGGCTGCACCGGTCGAAGTCGGAATCATGTTGAGCGCCGCTGCCCGCGCACGGCGCAGGTCTTTGTGAGGAAAATCCAGAATTACCTGATCGTTGGTATAGGAATGGATAGTCGTCATAGTGCCGAAAAGAATTTTGAAGTTGTCGTGAACCACTTTCACGATGGGTGCGAGGCAATTCGTGGTACACGAAGCGTTCGAAATGATGTGGTGCTTGGCCGGGTCATAAACCTGCTCATTGACTCCGAGCACGATGGTGACGTCTTCATTCTTGGCAGGCGCGGAGATGATAACTTTTTTCACCGGGCCGCGAACATGCTTCTTGGCATCATTCGCATCGGTAAAATGGCCGGTGGATTCGAGCACCACCTGGGCTCCAACCGAATCCCACGGAAGTTTGGCTGGATCCCTCTCGGCAAAAACCTTGAACGTCTTATTGTCCACCGTAATGCTGTCGGCTCCAGCGGATATCTCATTACGCAGGTTGCCGAGAATGGAATCATATTTGAGAAGGTGCGCCAGCGTCTTTGGATTGGTGAGATCGTTTACCGCGACAACTTCAATATTCGGATCGTTAAGGGACGCGCGAAAAACATTGCGCCCGATACGTCCAAAGCCGTTAATGCCTACCTTTATAGCCATCTAGCCTCCATGAGGATGATGAAGATATGCCTGAAAATTATGCGGGGCCGGAAACTCAAAATGTTAACAGGGAAAGACTACTGCAGCAAATGAGTCTCAGGTGAAATGCGCGGCAAATCTTCCCTCTATCCGGATCGGGACACATCGAAGGTGAGATCAGGAATTCGGCTTGAAATCGCTGATCTCTATATAGACATTCTTCTTGCTCCAGAGGAACGTAATTCGCGTCAGCCAGTATTTCTTTTGAATTACGTTGCGGGCACGAGGCCAATCTGCCTCAGGCAATATCCGTGCCGTGGCCGCAAAAGTCGGGCCGGTGATCTTGCCTCGCATGGTGCACGGAGCCACAAGTACATGCGGATTATTTCGGATGCGTTTGTATTTCCCAGAATCGCTGCGCGTCATCACGTAAATCTTGTCCTCATCCTCTCCAAACCAAACCGGCGTGGCGACCCCCACGCCGTTCTTGCGGAAGCTTGTGAGGCTGACGTATTTCTGGCCTTGTAGCTCGCGCGGAATAGCCATTCGCACATTGTACGTCACCAGCTTTCGTGGAACTGAGAGCAACTTCCGCTGACCGGCTTGGTACGTTTGCATGTGGATACGTTGCCCGCGGGGCCGTGGGTGTGTTACAAGCCAGAGATGCGCAAATGGATGAGCGAGCGCTTAAAGCGCCGTAAAAAGGAGCCGGAAAAAACGGGCAACGAGCCCGCGCAGGCTCCGCTGCAACCAGCTTTCTACGATACCCAACCGCACCCAGAGCCTTCATCTGAACCTGCCCAGTCAGCAGCAACTCCTCTGCAACCTGAAGCCGCACACGATTCACCGGTCGCCGAACCGCGGCCAGGGAACCAACGGCAAGCCGGAGGCGGAGACGCCGCCAAACGCCGACGCCGGCGCGGCAGAGGGGGGCGCGGCAGAGGACGCAACGGCGCTCCTTCCCCACAATCGATAACCGGCAGCGAGCCAGGGAGCTCGATGCAACCTCCTCCGCATGAGACGGCGCCATTGCTAAGCCATGCAGCCGCGGCGTCCGCGCAGCCCGACAAACCAACCCAACCGTCGAAAGGCGTGGTTGTCCTTGCCATTGGTCTACCTGGCTCGGGCAAAAGTTCGTGGTTCAAGCGCCACAATATCACTCCGCTTTCGAGTGACCTGTTGCGCGCGCTTCTCTTTGACGATCCCACGGAACAACGTTTTCAGGATCTGATTTTTTCCAATCTGCGTTCCATGCTCAAGGCGCGGTTGATCGCTCGGCGTCCCATGAACTACGTGGACGCCACCAACCTGTCGCCTCACGAGCGCAATGGATGGATCAAGCTGGCCAAGGATTACGGCTACGAAGTGCAAGCGGTATTCTTCGATGTGCCCGTCGAGGTCTGCCTGGACCGAAACCGCCGCCGCGAACGCAAAGTGCCGGAAGACGCAATGCGTCGCATGGCCGGAAAGCTCAAGCAACCGACCTTCGAAGAAGGCTTCTCGAAAATCACCGTGGTGAGGGTGAAGCAAAAAGATTCAGCCAACTCTCCATGAGCGCAATCGCCTGATTTGACAGTTACCGATCTTTCACTTGCCGATACGTCAACGCGGTTCGGATACGTGGCACACATTGGCTTCTACCCCGGTTGCAACCCAAGGAGCTTTCTGCAATCGGTCGGCAGACTTCGTGAGATAGCTGATCTTGTGCAATTGGACGGTGACCTGCTGCAGATCATCTCTGGCAAACCAGGTGCAATAGCCCCATTGCTGTTCATTTCCAGTCCCGTCCGTTCCTGCAGGCCAAGGCTCGCATTTTGAAAGTATGACTGGGCTGGCAGTCGCCAAGCCCCAATGCCGGACCGAATCCTCATAGGCCGACCAGCCGACCTGTGCCATATCGGACGCTCGCCAAACTTCTTTACCTGCGTCCACCGTCTTTTGCTGGGCCAACGTGGTATTCGTGTCTTCGAGTCCACCTGATCGGTAAAAGTTACAGTGGACATGGTGTGAAGCTGGCTTAGGAGGGGAAACTGGACGGCAAACTTCGCGGGTGACTGAGCTCGAAGCTTTCATCTCAATGGGCTGGCCAATTTCTTGAATGAACCCTCCGGTAAACTTGTAAGTGACCATCATGTCTGGCGACATCCATGGACCCGGATAATCGATTCCTTCCGACGGCTTGATGTTATCGGCCCAATGTTTCGCGAGAACTGCATAGCAGTTCTTGAAATCGTCCCGCAGCGAACATCCCGGGATCGCCGAAAACGCTCTCAATTCATCCGCCCTGGGTTGCCAACGATCTGAGACGCACTGAAATTCGCCTCCGGCCGGAACCCCGGTCCTTTTGGATGAAACACCGAGGACCTCTTCGACGACAAGCAGATGGCAGCACTCTTCCATCCCAAACCCGCCCTTTGTTCCGGAGAAGAATCTTCCTCTTAAGGTCGCTGTGACTTCGTAAAAAAGGCATTCTGACCCGCAACCATCCCCGTTCGGTTTTCGGAAACGCGTAGCCCCAACATCGTTCACAAATTTGTCCAGAAGGGCATCGTGCACCAGAGGAATTGAAATACCCCTTACCTTGACATCCATTCCTTTATGCTTGGGTAGGAAGCTGGCCACGCCCCAATACTCCCCCGGGGCTTGGACGTCGCCACCGAGGTCCAACCACACTCGGCCTTGGCTGTGCGGCTTACAAGAGCTATCGATGACGAAATCAAATTTCCCGAAATAGACACGCCCCCGCACTTCAACTAACTTGTGGTCGTAAGCGCTCGGGTGGATCTCCAATTGACAGGTGGTTGCTTGAATTGGCGGGTCCACGGATTGCTTGTTTTGTGCCAAGGCGGCCGGTATCGCCCCAAGAAGACCGATCAGACACAGTGCCCGCAGAGACATGCCACGATCATATCGTTGACCAGAGGAACCATTCCCTAGAAAAAACGAGCGCACGGCCACCTAAGTAACTCTGCATCTATCTCTCCAATTTACGCCTGTGCCTCACTGGCCTGTCACCGCTGAATCCGTAGCCGGGACTGATTGGGATCGCAGATGTTGCAAAATCGCCATTGCACTCATTGGCCGGGGGTCAACGATTGTGCCAATGCAGGCGGGGTGATGGCCCGCGGGACTCCACTTCTCGCGCCAGGCTGCCACCCGCCTATCCCCTCAGGTAAGGCAACATCTCCTTGAACGCAGGCGCGCCAGAAGAGCGCAACAGTTCATAGATAATCATTTCGGTCGACGAGATCACAGCGCCAGCCGCGCGCATGCGTTCCAGACCAATCTTCCAATTCCATTCGGTGCGCGAACTCACGGCATCCGACGCTACATGAACGATGTACCCTTCGCGCAAAGCCGCCAGCGCAGTCTGAGCCACGCAGATGTGACTTTCCATTCCGCACAGCAGGACTGTATTCCGGTTTCCTGGCATCCGCTTGAGCACGGAACAGAAAGCATCGCTGCCAAAACAGGAGAACATGTGTTTGTCGATGGCTTCGTTTTCAGGAAGCAAAGACGCGATCTCAGGCACCGTGTTCCCCAAGCCCTTGGAATATTGCGTAGTCACCAGAGCGGGCAGTTTCAGGATGCCGGCAAGCCGAATCAGCAACTGGCAGTTTTTTACCAGTTGCGCTTTCTGGAAAATCGGCGGAAGCAGTTTTTCCTGGATATCGATCACAAGAAGCGCGCAACGCTCGGCTTCAAGAGGAGTGCGAGCGATTTCGGCGTAGTCGCTGCCCAACGGAGTGATGTTACCAAGAGCGGTGACCATGAGAATTCTCCTGGATACAATCTTAAACTGTGGAGGCTCCCAGAAGCATTAGGGTCCGCGCAACAACACTGGTCCCTGAAGACGTAGCGATCGACGTCTCTAGCTGAACCGCAATTGTTGACCGCAATGCGCACAGCCCAATAGAATCAGATTGGCAGAATTTCCACGCCACGCCGCACTCTGCCCCCTCGTTCAATGGTAGGACACCTGCCTCTGGAGCAGGTTATCGGGGTTCGAATCCCTGGGGGGCAGCCAAACTCCTATTCCGTATTTTTCCCGTCTCTCCCACGGTTCTCCACCGCGGAGGATGCCCCAAAGTAACTTGTCCGAGCATCGTTAATATCGTTACCCTACAGCTTCGCCTAATCAATAAGTGCTAATCGGACCGCTACGGTGCAACCGCGGTCTGCGGAAGTGTCCTCGGGCCGGGAACACCCTGCCGGGGCCCTTGCGCCCGATGAACGCATGGCGAACAGTCAAAATCTCGATCGGGTATTTCGAGGTTGTTATGAAACGTAGATATTTGCTGTGGGCGCTCGGGGTTTCTCTGCTGCACCTCGGAGTATCCTCGTTTCGCGCGGCCGGACTCGATGCGGACACAAACCTCCCGTCACGTTCGACTTTGCATCAAATCCGCGATGAAGTTGATCCCACCGATCAGCAGTCATGCGAATCCATGGGGCAAATCGGGATAGTTTATGAAACGGGAAACGCCGGACCGCCCAACATCGGCTTACGGATCACTGATCCCCGTGGCCGAAAAATCGGATATGATCCGCGCGCCCCAAAAGTCTGGCAGGAGTTGCCCCTAGCTGACGGTTTTGTCCAGTGCAACGAACTGAACGAAAAGATTGGCGTTAAACATTGCGCAGCCCACATCCAGATCTGCGGGCCCGTGAGCGGCACTTATAAGTTAGAAGTACTGCCTACGCAAAACGGCACCTACTCAATCACCGCAATCGGCACCAGTGAATCGAAACCCAATCAGGCCGGTGCGCACTCGACCGCTTCCCGCGCCGAATACAGAAGCGAGATACGAAAGCGATCGCCCGACGTACTAACCTTGAACTATTCGCGCGAAGCCGGAACCAAGATCACTCTCGGCAGAAACGACGCGCAATTGGCAACCAGCGATAACAGCCGCCCTAAACCGTCCGCACGTTAATCGAGAATCACACAAACCAGACGCCACATCTTTAATTGTGGCGACTGGCGGTTGTTGGGCGCTGCGTGATTCATCCCGTTATCTGATTCAAGTCTAGCTTGACTTTACCGATGCTGAGCGTATCGTGGTTCCATTCAGCGGCTCGGTTGCGTTTCCCCTACCGAATGCCGACTCGGCAATTGAACTGACGCTCAGTTGATATTTCGACCGAAGGAGGCCACTATGGCCGCAACTCCAATTCCAATTCCAGAATTGCAACTGGAAACCACAAGAACTCCTGACGAAACTCTCGTACGTTGCATCGGCAGGATCACATCGACCACTTCGCCGATGCTCCAGACCGCGGTGCGGAATCTCATTCCGGAAACTAAGCTGGTCGTGCTGGATTTGACCGATGTCAGCTACATGGATAGTTCCGGCCTCGGTGCGATAGTAGGCGTTTACCTTTCTGCGAGAAGGCAACAACGCGAACTGAAGCTCATCAACCTGAACCAGCGTCTGAAGGAACTGTTCCGAATCACGAATATGGCGAAGATATTCGAAGGACACGAGGACATGTTAGGAATGACCCCAGACTAGCATCGTTGCGACAACTCCGCCGTTCTAGTCAGTACCGGAAAGTCTTCGCGCTCTGGAAAGACGCCAGACATCCCCATCCTGAAACAAGCCAAGGCGGAGTACAAAAAGTTGCAGTAGCGGCGGAACGAGCCTTTGGTAGCGCCGCCGTCTCGGCGGCTGTCGTGGGGGCGTCCCGCCCTCACCAGCGGCAGCCTCTCGCAACACCGGCAAAGAAAAAGCCTGACATCCGGCGTTACCGTCCCAACTTGCGAAAAAATACAGAGGACTCCGCGCGGCGATCAGTCTTACAAGAAAATCCGCCATCCCGACCGAAGCATTGCGATTGGCCCCATCAATCGCAATGCGAAGTGGAGGGACCCGCTCTTCGCATCCGCCGAGAGAATTGCGTCGTTCCCAGTTTGCAAGCGCGAGCAGAGCGAAGGTACTCGTGCCCGCAAAGAAGAAGCCGTTACATCTGACTTCGCCGTCCCATATCTACAACAAGCGCAGGGGCGAGAGGGTTTTAGATGTAATGGCCTGTTTTCGCCAGTTACTTATGCTAAGGCACTTTACCGCCAGGGGGGTCTCAATGAACGTTGTAAACCACCTCGACCTGAGACTATGCTTTTAACGTTATGAAACGACCAAGAGGCGTTACGGTTTTGGCATGCATCTTTCTATTGGCCGCCATTTCGTTGGTCTGTGGCTTTGTCAGGTATATGTCTGCGATGCTGGAACATCCCAGATGGATTGCATTATCGATCTTGAACTTCTCGATCGCGGCGACTCTGGGCATCGCGCTCTTCAAAGTGCGAAACTGGGCCCGCTGGGCAGTTATTGCTGTTGGCGTCTATTGGCTGCTCTTCCTTCCACGGGAAGTGCATGAAGCGCGCGTTATAGTTGATTTCGCTTACGCGGGAATGCGAGCTTTATTTTGCGTTTGTATAATTTGGTACTTGTCTCGGCCGAAGATCAAAGCTGCGTTCCGCGAAGCATGATCTATTCCAAAGGATGAACCCTATCCTCCGCCTTGCTGACAGTCGTCGTTGTTGCAAAATCGCCATTGCACTTATCGATCTGCTCAGCCAATTCCCAAAACGTGCAAAGGCCTGATTAAAACGGTTACGGCGTGATCTGAAACACAGAGCCGCCGTTGTGGCCGCCCCCGGTCCCGCTCGAGCCATATAAATTTCCATCCGGCCCAAAAATCAAGCCTCCGGGCGGCTGGCCCACCTTTACGCCTTTCGGTGAGGACGGCGAACTTGAGTCAACCCAGCCGCACTCGAAGAACTCCCGGATCCTTTTCCCATTTCTGCACAGTCTCTCGCGTTTGCTCCGCAATTCTCTTGACTTCACTAATAGATATACACGATAATAAATATATATCTCATAAATCAAAAATGCCCTCCCCCATCCACAACCCATTTGTTTCCAAGATTTTCCCCGTAACTCCTTTAAACTCAAAGATTTTGGCCCTAGTCTGCCGCTACTCGCTCTGATTCCAAAAGATCAGGGGGGAGGGGGTGCAGACCAATTCATGTCTTTTTATGCCCCAGGATCATTCCTCGTTGCGAACACGTCAAAACCAACGGCGGGCTGCTCGCCTTGCTCGCCCAAACTACAATTCCTTTGATACTCTGCTTACACCATGCGCCTTCACCCAACTTTATTTGTCCTGATCGCCTTAGCCAGTTCTGTCTTCGCCCAAAACCCCAAGCCCGTCGCCGACCGCGTGGCCGCACAGAACGCGCGTTTTCGAGGAGTATTACGAGACCGATCTGCGCAACTTTCCCGAGCGCGCCACGGCCTTCGGCGACTATCGCTACAACGACAAGCTCGCCGAGTACTCGCTCGACGCCATCATGCAGCGGCACAAAACCGATGAGAGCTTCCTCGCGCGACTCGAAGCCATCCCGACGACCGGCTTCTCCGATCAGGACCAACTCTCTCACGACCTGCTGATTCGCGTGCTGCAGCAGCGCATCGCCGACTTCGACCTCAAAGAGTACGAGATGCCAATCAATCAGCAGAATGGCATCCATACCAATCTCGCGGATATGCCGCTTTCGGTCCCCTTCGATTCGGTCAAGCACTACGAAGACTACATCGCGCGTCTTCACCAGATTCCGCGGGCTCTGAGCCAGACCACCGAAGTCCTGCGCGCTGGCATGAAAGACAAGCTCATGCCGGTCCGATTTCATCGCCGAGAAACTTCCGGTCCAGTGCCAAGGCATCATCGATGCCGATCCGTTTCTGCTGCCGACCAAAAAGTATCCGCAGACATTTCGCCGGAAGACCAGAAGCGTCTGACTCAGCAGATCACCGACGCCATCAACAGCGACGTCATTCCCGCCTATAAAACCTTCGCTGAGTTTCTACGGACGGAATACGCTCCCGCAAGGCCGCACCACGCTCGCCGATCACTTCTCTGCGCGGACGGCGAGAAGCGCTACCAGAACGACATCTACGCCCGGACCACGACGCACATGACGTCCGGACGAGATCCACCAGCTTGGCCTGCGCGAGATCGATCGCATCGAGGCGGAGATGACCGCTATCGCCAAGAAGGAAGGCTTCGCCGATCTCGCCTCATTCCGCGCGTCACTCAAAACCAATCCCAAATACATTCCGACTTCAGCGGAGCAGATCCTCGACGACTTCCGCCACTACATCGCGCCAGATGGAGCCGAAACTTCCGGAGCTCTTCACCCTGCTTCCAAAGTCCCCAGTCACAGTCGAAGCCATTCCCGCATTCCAGTCAGCCGCGGCAACTCACTACGTCACCGGCACGCCGGACGGCAAGCGTCCCGGCCGCGTCGTGGTCGCCACGTCAGATTTCGCTCATCGCTCGCTGATCAACGACGAAGCCATCGCCTACCACGAAGGCATTCCCGGGCATCACATGCAGCTATCCGTGCAGCAGCAACTCACCGGGCTGCCCAAGTTCCGTCTGCATGGTCTCGGCTTCAACGCCTACATCGAAGGATGGGCACTGTACGCGGAACAACTCGGCAAAGAGGTCGGCTTTTACCAGGATCCTGTTTCCGACTACGGCCGCCTCTCCTCGGAACTTTTCCGCGCCGTGCGTCTAGTCGTTGATACGGGAATCCACTCGAAAGGATGGACGCGCGAGCAGGTGGTGGACTTCATGCGCAAATCCGGCGCGGTTGACGAACCGACGATTCAGTCCGAAACCGATCGCTACATCGCCTGGCCCGCGCAGGCACTGAGTTACAAACTCGGCCAGCTGAAGTTTCGCGAACTGCGCGAACGCGCCCGAACAGAGCTGGGACCAAAGTTTGATATCCGCACTTTCCACGATGAGATGCTCGACGGCGGAACGCTTCCCCTCGATCTTCTAGAGGCCCGTACGGATAAATGGATTGCCGAACAAAAATCGAAGTGATAGAAGCAAACGAAAAGCCCTCGAATTATCGAGGGCTTAGAGTTCGCAGAGCTCTGAGCTACTGCTCTTCCCGAACCGACGAAGGCACGCCTGCCTTGCGAGCGTCTTCCTGCATGTTTTCAAGTTCCGCTTTAGCTTCGTCGGCGGCCTTTTTCTTTTCCTCGATCTTCTTCTTGTAGTCCGCGTCTTCCTTATCCCATGTCCCCGCATTGCGCAGCCGGTTACCGGCGTCGGCATACATCGCCGCCGCGCGCAGTTGATATTCGCGCTGCTGCACGTCTAATTCACGCGTCGCTAGCTCTATCTTCGCCTTCTGCGCATCAATCCGGTCCTTCCAGGCATCGTAAGTTTTCTGCCGGTCTCCTGCTGATTCTCCCGGCTTGACCTCGGGTGGTTTGCCATCCGCGGTCGCGGCTGCACTCGCTTCTCCGCCGGCCGCGCTTTGCTGATCGCCCCCCGTCGCCGCACTACCCACCACGCTAAGCTTATCCGCGACAGGCAGATTATCGTTATCAAACTGTTTGGCGCTGGCCGGCTTTTTGTCCTTGCGGACGGTGCGGGCGTAATCGCCCAAGGATTGCGGTTGAGCAGCATCCTGTGCGCCGGCAAAGGACACGGCTGCCGCCACCAGAATTGCTGCAGTCAAGAAATGCGCGATGCGTTTCATAGTCGTGTTATCCTCCGTGCCGCGGTCTGCCAATCTGCAGCAAGCCCGTCGGCGTTGATGGAAACTTAAGCTCCAGCGGCCTTCGCGGCTTTTCCGCCCGCGAGGAATCCGCCAATCCTGTGATCCAGGTCCGCTGCCTCTGAGACAATGTCGACTGCCAACTGTTGCACCGATTTCGAATCGCGGCTGACCGCCAGTTGCTGCGCGTAGCTCGAAATCGTAGCCAGCGAATTGCGCAAAGCCAGAGCCATTTCGCCTGACATTTCTCCGCGCAGTTCCTGCTGCCTTTGGATCGAGGCGAATTCGGTTTTGTCAGTGAACAGGCACGCCGATCCCAATGTCTCGCCCGACGGCGTGAACACTGGTGAAATCGTGAATTCAAGAATGCGCTGCTCGCCGGAAGGAGTTGTGTAGTCGGCTTCCGCGGTTTGCGAAGCGTTTGCTGCCCGCAAACTTGATCGCACGGCCTCAGCCAACGTTTGACGTGACCATGCAGAACTGAATCGAGCTTCTCTAAATATTTCTCGGACGCTCAAGCCCACCGGCGACGCAAATCCCAGAATGCTTTTGGCCGCGGCATTCGCCGTGCGCACCAATCCGCTGGCGTCAAGGAACAGCACGCCACTCGACAGATTCGACAACACCGCCGCGCTGATATTTTCCGATGTCTTAGCCCTGCGCCGTTCCACCTGCTGCAGACTCAGCAATTCATGCTTCTGCTGCTTCAATTGCTGAATCACGGCATTGTAAGCATGCATGGGCAAACGCTCGAGCTCCGGAGCAGCCTCAATGGCAAAAGATTCTTCCGTGAGCACGCGCCGCATACGCCGCAGCAGCATGGTCGCAATCCAGAATGAAAGGCCCATGACCACGAGCACCACGCCCATGCGAATCATGATCGGATTGCTGAGCAGCCTCACAGCAACCTCCAGTACCAGCGAAAAAACTGGTCACCGAAGAACGACGCCACAATCGCCATGCTCCCGAGAAACACACCGAACGGCATAGGAAACCGCCGCAACGCAATGCTTGCAGATTGCCACGCATGACGCCTAGCCAGACTCGCCGGCTCATGATGCCGCTCCATATGCCGCCGCGTGCGCTTGACCCACACTACTAACACCGTCCAAAGTCCAGCCAGCGATCCCACTATCGACGCGCTGAACAAAGTAAAAATCGTGAGCCGCAGTCCGAGGAACGCACCGACCATCGCCATCAACTTGACGTCGCCGAAGCCCATGCCCTCGACGCCGCGCGCCCGCAGATAAATTGCTCCCGCCCCATAAATGAACGAAGCTCCCGCCGCCGCTCCCATTAAGGCTTGCAACAACGAAAGCCACGGAGTGGAAGCGCTCGCCGCCGGCTGGTAAACCAGGCCAACCAGCATGCGCGAAAGCAAATCGTTCACTGGAACCACCAGGCTGAAGAGCAATCCCAGAACCAGTCCCGGCAAAGTCAATGCGTCGGGCAATAGCTGCGTCTCCGCATCGGTGAAAATCAAGCCCAGCAGCAGAAATCCGAAAACGCAATATTTCAGCGCAGCCAGAGTCGGCCCGAAATACGCATAGCAAGCCAGAAACATTAATCCGGTAAGCAACTCGACCAACAGATATCGCGGCGTGATCCGAGCCTTGCAGTCGCGGCAGCGCCCGCCCAAAATCAGCCAGCTCAGAACGGGAACATTGTCATAAAGGCGAATGGGCCGCTCGCACCGCGGGCAAGCCGATCCCGGACGCACCACCGACAACCCTCGCGGCAGCCGCCAGATACACACATTCAGGAAGCTGCCAAAGGCCAGCCCCAGCGCGAAAATCGGCAATGCCAAAGCCAAGTCCACCGTGTATGCGTCGCCCATCCTTACCAGATTTATGCTGGTTTCACCTCGATTATACGGCGCTTAGGAGGCCCAGCCGCAGGTACCAAAGGTACTGTCCAAAAGGACACCGGAGTAAGGGAAAGGGGGGAAACGGCGGGTCAGTAAGTATGTGATTCCTCGACGTGCTGACGGCGAACCTTGATTTTGCTTTCGTTCTTAAGCGCCGCGGCGAGGTCATAGGCAAGCTGCATTCGCAACCACGTCTCCGGCGTGCTGCCGAATGCCTTCGACAGTCGTATAGCCATCTCCGGACTAATGCCAGAACTGCCGTTTACCAAATTATTGAGCGCCTGCCGGGATACGCCGAGCGCCTTCGCGCCTGCAGTTACCGAGAGCCCCAAAGGCTCAAGACAGTCATGACGGACGACGAGGCCGGGATGGACCGGGTTTTTCATGGGCATGGTATTTTTTCCTCCCTAGTGGTAGTCGATCAGTTCAACGTCAAAAGCATCCTCGCCTTCAAAGCGGAAGATGATGCGCCAATTGGCCCGTACCGTTACCGACCACAAGCCTCTTAGCTGGCCTTTAAGCGGGTGGAGGTGATAGCGCGGTATATCCAAACCTTGCGGCGTCGTGGCCGAGTCGAGCACCGTGAGGATTCGTTCAACCGTGTCCACCAGGTCAGGGCGTATTCCGCTACGGTCGCCACGTTCATAGAGACGTTTCAGGCCGCGATGCTTGAAGCTCCTAATCACTCAAGCTAACTGTAAAGTAATAATTGTCACTTGTCAAAAGGCAATGCCGACCAGAACTTGTCGCCCGATGCTACCGCCTATGCATATCCGATGCAATGCGTTAGATGCTAAGCTGGAACTGCTTCTGCCAGGGCTACAGCAATGATTAAAGACCCTATCATTCAAAGGGCGGTTGACATGCATTGTGCAACGGTCAGAGAAACAGACCGATTTAGCCAAGCTGGGTCGGGTCGTACGTCGACGTGGGTATCCTCAGCTGTTTCTTACTTGGCGGAATTCATCAAACGAAGTCTACTTCCCCCGAGCCGCGCGTGGGGCGTCGTTGTCCTGCACGGATGTCAGTCGCGTAAGACATTGAGACGCCAATCGCTGAGGCGATCGCCGGAACCTTAGTTGTTCCAAGCTCAGGTGCTGCAGTCGCATGGTCAGCAGGCAAGAATCCGAAACCAGGCTAGCTGAGTTGATATGGCGAAGCGTCAAGTTACGTGTTGGCCTCCTCGCTCTTTGTGTGATCGCTTTACTGGTCGTATGGTCCGCGCTCATAAACGGGAATGAAGAGGCGCGAAAGATAGATGATAAGTTTTGCGCATATCTGTTGACTCAGAACAACGAGATGCAGACGTCTTTGGCAGCCTCGGCTCACGCAGCGACGCCGAGCGTGAATCTTCAACCTTTAATAATCGATCCGAGGTCAACATGTGTTTCGCCCACTAGTCGTATATGGATTGAATCTACCAGGTACAACGATGAAACCTATCCCCTTGATAGACCCATAGTCCCTGGCTCAAGCACGGGTTTGCCTGATGACGTCGTACAAATCGTCAAGAACGAGCGTCAGGCCTTCTCCGCCTATGACAGTGAGAGACGGTCCGCCTATCGGTTACAAATTCATCTTTCCTCTGAATATTCAAGCGGCAGCGTGGAGTTGAACGCGCTTTCGGTCGCCGAACTATTGCCGTTCTGCATACTCTTGATCCTCACGATCTATTTTGTCCTTGGTTTTCAAGAGACGGCGTACAGAACCCATCTTCGGTCCCTGTTAGAGATTAAGCCAGCGGATGAGGGCGGCTCCAAATTAAGTGTGGCCAGCACTCAGTTCTTTGTCGGCCCATCCTTGACCGACCATTCATCTCTAGCACGATACTTTGTCGTTTCTCCTGACAGGCTTGCTACCTTAACATTACTCGTTGTTGTCTTTGTGTTGCTATTCAAAGTGATTTCCGTCTTTATCTTCAACTTGATTCACCTGACAGACACCATCTTTGAGAGTTATCCCTTTGCGCTCTATGCCGCCGCCTTCGCGGTGATTTGCGTTTTGATGTTTACAAGGCAAGCTTATTTCGCCAGCGATCCGGCGCACGGGAGACCTCCATTCGCTCGTGGTCTGGTGTTTTTGCGACAGCTTCCGACTCGTTTGCTGGTGAATCTTGAACATGGATGGCCACGTCTCTTTAGGTGGACACCAGCAGGTTTGGCAATAGTGGGTTTCATTTCTTTGGTTTTGCCATGGGCATATTCCTCAGACGGCGATTTATATGCAGGCCTTGAATTTATTTTGAATCAATCCCCTGAAGTTCTTCCGGGCACAGCTGGATTTCAATGGTATGACATAAATCCGAGAGTGTTTAGCGAAATGAGACTGCATCTGGTTGTCGCGCTTCTCCTTCTGTTGACCTGTGGCTTGTACTGTGGATTTTTTCGCTCGTCGGGAAAAGTTGCGCGAATCTTGAGAAAAACCCTAACGTCTCTGGCGTACTTGGCAATATTCCTTTCCTTGGATTTCGTGATGTATCTAGGAATTCTCCAGTACCAGTCGGACACGCCTTCATCTTGGCCGATGGATCTCATGCCCCTGCAAGGGACCTCCATTGGTAGAGGGAAACCAATGGTTTTCTACAATCCAACGTTCGTGTTCTGGGTTTTCTTTGCGTGTTGCTTGGTGTCAGCCTGGTTCGCATTAAGTAGCAAACGAAACAGAAGACCCGACCGGGGGCTGGCCCAGCCTTTTCGTGACTGATGTCGTCGCAGACTTCGATCTTAAGGGGGTTCGGGTGCCCCGCCCTTGGTCGTCGATATTTAGGGATCGAACATCGAAGGCCGCTCATGCGACCACGGACACTTCTCCATGTGCCTTGCGCGTGGGCCGGACGGTGATCTCGACGTCTTGTCCCAGGGCGGTGAGAAAGTCCATTAGGCGCTCTACGGAAAAAGAGCCGGAGCGGTTGCGCATCAAGGCCGACACGTGGGGTTGTTTGATCCCCAGAATCTTGCCGGCTTCAGCTTGGGTGACGCCGCGCTGCTTGATGAGTCGGTAAATCTGCAGCGTGAGTTTTGCTTTTAAAAGTTCCTGTTCGGGGTGGGGCAGACCGAGGTCGGCAAAAACATTTCCGCTGCTCTTTTCCATCCTGGTATTTGGACCTGCGCGCTTCTTCATTCTTTTAGGCATTTAATTTTGCCTTTCCCGGTGAAGCCGCTCGGCCTCGCCTAGCCGTTGCCGCACAAGCGCCATATCTTTTTTCGGAGTGGCAATGCCGCTTTTCGATTTCTTCTGAAAGGCGTGGAGAACGTAGATCGCCTCCGCATATCGAACCGTGTACATGGCGCGCCAGGTGTCCCCGCGATGCGAGGCGACAATCTCAAGCACCGACCCTCCACCGAAGCCCCGCAATGGCTTGGCTGCGGGATCGATTTCACCCTGTTGCGCGGCATAGAGCGCTCGGCCAAGGTCGCGCCGCACCTCGCGTGGGAATCGGCGCACGTCTCTTCGACTTGAGCCTACCCATACTACCGGCCGCTCCGCTGCTCCCATTATACATAAATATGTCTACTGGTATAGCAAGTCAAGATAAATGGCAGAACTGGCTCGGCTCCATTCCCGAACCGGAATCACGTCACAAAAGGCTCGAAATCCGAAAAAACCGCTTCCCTGCCGAAAACTTGTCAAGCCCCCTAAACCGCCCATTTTCCTTCAAGCCGCTGATTCGGATGGAAATATAAAGTTCAAAATTTGGCGGGTTTACCCCCTCCAATTTGCTAGTCTGGAAATAGAAGCAAAATAACAGGCGCGAACCGGAAATCCGGCTCGCGCCTTTTTTATTGGAGCCCCGATGCGAAAAGGTCCCTGGAAACCACGCGAACCGAAATGGAAGAGCGCTCCCATAGTTCGCGGAAAACTAACCTGCAAAGCCAAGGGCGAATTAGGAGAACTCGCCTTCGTTCACAAAGCCGCCAGCCTCGGGTTCGGCGTGGCTAAACCCCACGGAGAAAACGAACCCTACGATTTCATCCTCGATTCGGGCGAGCGATTGTGGCGCGTGCAAATCAAATCAATTTTCAGCCCCATTCGCAACGGCTACCGCACCTGGGGCCATCGCAGCGACAAAACAATCTACACGACAAACAACATCGATTTTCTCATTGCTTATATCGGTCCACGAGATATGTGGTACGTAATTCCCGTGAAGCATCTATCGCAATCAGGCGTTCTGGCTCTCTACCCCTTCGGGTGCAAGCGCGGCGGCGGTCAATTCGAACGCTGGCGCGAAGCGTGGCATCTCATGGCGCCCCCAATCCACATTGACACTCGTGCGGCGCGTCCCTAGACTGAGAATGTTCCAATTCGATTGCGGGTTGAATGCGACACTTGTCACGTGATCTCGAGGACGCCTAATGGCTTGGCTGCAAAATAAGTTCGAAAAGAATTTCCTGATCACTACCGTGGATTACGTCTTTAACTGGGCGCGGAAGTCGGCGGTGTGGCCGATGACTTTCGGCCTGGCTTGCTGCGCGATTGAAATGATCGCGTCGTCGACGGCGCGTTTTGATATTGCGCGCTTTGGGTCGGAGGTGTTTCGTCCCAGCCCACGGCAGAGCGATTTGATGATCGTGGCCGGTACCGTGACTCTGAAGATGGCGCCGGTGGTGAAGCGAATCTACGACCAGATGCCCGATCCCAAGTGGGTAATCTCGATGGGCGCGTGCTCGTCGGTCGGCGGCCCGTTCAATACTTATGCGGTATTGCAGGGTGTCGACAAAATTGTGCCCACGGATGTGTATGTGATCGGATGCCCGCCGCGTCCGGAAAATCTCTTCTACGCCCTGCTGAAGCTGCAAGACAAAATCGACACAGATGACGCTCGCTAAGAAGCCTACCGAGGTTCGCTTGGATCAGAATATGGTGGAGAATTTCAAGCGGCAGGTCATGATCGCGCAGACTCTGCAGCCGAAGTAAAGCTATCAGCTATCAGCTGTCAGCTCTCAGGCAAAACATCTTTCTATCCTAGATACTTCAGGAATTTTCCTGGTTGATTGTCGAAGCCGGGGAATACCTGACTTAGCGCTTTGTTTCCCAGATGCTTGTAGACCGCTTCGCCTAGTACTTGGCGAAAATCTGTGGTGACCGCTAGGTCGCGGCCTTCGTAGAGTTGCGATTGGTCGAGGCCCGGCCAGCGTCCGTAGACTTTGCCGCCTTTTACCGGGCCTCCCATTACGAACATTACGTTGGCGTGGCCGTGGTCGGTGCCGCGGTTTCCGTTTTCGCGGGCGGTGCGGCCGAACTCGGACATGGTTACGACTACCGTGTCTTCGGCCAGGTCGCCGAGGTCGGTCCAGAAGGCGGCTAGCGATTGCGAGAATTCGTGCGAGGACGTTGGCGATCTGACCTTGCGTGCTGCCTTCGTTGACGTGGTGGTCCCAGCCGCCGATGTCGGCGAATGCGACTTGCACTCCGAGATTGGCTTTGATCAGTTGAGCTAGTTGTTTGAGGCTGTCGCCGAAGCGTCCGTTGGGATAGTCGGCGCCTGGCGCGGGTTTGTATTTTCCGGGGTCGGCAGACTTCAACATTTTTACGGCTTCGAAAGTTTCTTGTCCGGTGCCGTGGAGTACGGAATCGACTGAGTGCTCATACATGGCTTCGAAGCTGTTGGCATTGGGCGAGGCTTTTGGATTGTTTCCGCCTACGCCGAAATCGTTGATGTTGTTAATGGCTACAGCAGGCTGGCTGCCTGAGAGAATACGCGGCATAGAAGGGCCTAGCGCGATGGCGCGAAACGCAGACTGGTCTGGCGAAGCGGAATGCAATGCACGGTTCAGCCAACCATCTTCTGTGGCTTTGATTCCCGGCGTGCCGGATTCCATGAAATCTTGCGCGTCGAAGTGCGAGCGCGTGGGATCGGGCGAGCCAACGGCGTGAACGATGGCAAGATGACGCTGCTTCCACAGCGGTTGAAAAGGTGCGAGTGCGGGATGGAGTCCGAAGAATCCGTCAAGTTCGATGACCGCATTTCGGGGAATGTTGATAGAGGGGCGCATTGAATAATACGCGCGCTCGGCGTGCGGCACGACGATGTTGAGGCCATCGGCTGCGCCGCGCTGGAAGATTACAACCAGGCGCTTGTTGTTTGCGCCCAGCGACTCAGCGGCGCAAGCGGCGCGGGTTAAGAAGGCTGGAATGGCCGCGGTGCCAACGACTGCTAAACCGCCGCTTCTTAGGAATATTCGCCTCGTGATCGACATAAAACAGCTCCTAGCTTTTAGCTCCTAGCTCTTAGCTTGGGACTCTCAGCCCTCTGGCGATCCCTCAAATTTGGAGCCAACCCAGCTAAGGGCTAAAAGCTAAGGGCTAAAAGCTAACGGCTAAAAGCTATCTTCGTTGAAACTCCGGCGATCCTAACAGCAGACCTTCAATCATACTAATGTTTGGCGAACGAACTGGATCGTCCAGCTTGCGTCGAGTAATTTTGGCATCCTGTAGACGGGCGGTGATCACGTCATGAGTTTGTTTGGACACGTCTCCCGCCAACAGATCATTTTCCAGCGCGATCAAGGTTTGTTGAGGATCCTCGCTTCTAACTGGCGCAGGTTCGGCTTCTACTTGGACGCCTTTCAGTTTTCCGGATGTTAATGCCATGACAAAGTTCATGCGTCCCAGTAACGCGGAGGAGTTTACCCACGCATCGGCTTTCATCGAATAGCCCGTCGGTGGCTGCGCTCCAAAGAGCGGCATTCCCATGTTTTGCAACTGTCGCGCGATGGGCATGGAATCAGTGACATCTGCTCCGCTCGCGCGCACTGCGGATACTACGAATTCCAGCGGGGTTTTTACTTTGGCGCGATACGCTTCCGGCGCCCAGAACTCCGGGGAGTCGAGCATTGTCTTAAGCACTTCACGAATGTTGCCCTGTTTCTTCAGGAATGTTTGTGCCATGCGATCGACCAGGGCCGGCGGCGGATCGTCGGAAACGAAGCGCAGTGCCAACTTGGTGCAGATAAATTTCGCAGTCGCAGGATTGTGCGCCAGAATGTGCAGTACCTCGAGGCCTTCTTTTTCGCCCTTTGGTTTGATGCGATGACCGAGGACGGTTTTGTTGCCGGGTTCGTGGGTGCGTTCTTCGAAAGTGAAACCGCCGCCTTGCCTGGGTTCTTTCAGCGTCCATCCGGTGAAGACGCGAGCTACTTCGGTTACATCTTGTTGGGTGTAGCCGCCATTGACGCCGAGGGTGTGGAGTTCCATGAGTTCGCGGCCGTAATTTTCGTTCAGACCGTTGCGCTGGCCTTTTGATTTTTTGCCTCTGATCCGCTGCTGCGTTTGCTTATTGGCGTGCTTGGGAATTCCATTGGCTACGTCGGAGTTCGGCCCGACGCTGAGCCAATTGTCGAGATAGAACAGCATCGCGGGACTCTGCGCAGTCGCGACCAGCAGGTCCTCAAACTTGCCCAGAGCGCGTGGACGAATTACGTCGCGCTCGTAGCTGGTTAGCAGAATAGCGATCGGCGCCTTTGCCCATAAATACGTTGAAGTGATTGAACCAGAAATCGGTCATCACCTCCTGCAACTGGCAATCGCTGTAGATGGCGCGCAGCAATTTACCTTCGACCAGTTCGTTGGCAACGACCTGTTGCGGATAGTTGAGCGCTTCGATAGTTTCGCGTTGCCGCGGATTCATACCTTCGAAAAATTCGTCGCGTTTGTCACCTTGCAAGGAGCTGGTCATCGAACGCTGCTCTTCGGGCGACATTCTTAGAACGGCTTTCATGCGCTGATCGGAAGGCATATCGAGAAGCTCTTCGACTTTTTGATCGGCTTTTTCGCGATCTTTCTGCCGACGGTCGTGTTCGTCTTCTGCAACCTTGTCGGCGCCTGCGATAGCGGTCTGCTGTTTGCGGTCTTGTTTATCCTGATAGCGGTCGAGTTGAGCCTGATAGACAGCGCGTTTCAGCGGATCGGAGGGAAGCGACTGCTTGCCGTCGGCGACGGCCTTGATCATTTGCTCGGATGGGAAGTTTTCGACAATTTCGCGCGTCTGCATGTGCAGGGTGCGAAATGGAGCTAATCTCGGATCGAGTGCGCTGTCGTCAATTTTGTCAGGATGAAGTTGCTGGTCGATCCACTGATCTACACCCATGGCCATTACACGGTCGACATCGCCGGGCCGCGGGCCGAATGTGAGCCGGTTCAAGGCGTGGATTGCACGCTTGCGTTGATCCGTCTGCGCGGCGGCGAGGTTCTCTTTCTTCTTGGCGATAGCCATGTCGGCGGAGATGGCGAATCCCAGCGATAGCAATAAGAGGCCGATTTGGATGCGTCCCAACTTCATGTGGACACGGGGAGGTCGTTAGAATTATCAACCCTGGGCGGGGGAAAAGTTGCTGGCTGAGGAGTCGCGTTCGTGCCTAACGCAGTTCCTGTGTAGGAAGGCGTTCGAGGATTAAAGTCCCCGCCCAAGCGAAGCTTGGACGGGGCACCCTACGATGTACCTATTCTCAGCTTACTTTGACCGATCAATTT
This sequence comes from uncultured Acidobacteriota bacterium, assembly GCA_963716405.1. Taxonomy (GTDB): domain Bacteria; phylum Acidobacteriota; class Terriglobia; order Terriglobales; family Acidobacteriaceae; genus JABDBE01. Next base: position 153,231 of record CAVQTI010000007.1, read on the forward strand.
TGATGATGACTGAGGTGATGTCATCGTCTTGTAAATCATCTTGTGCAAACGCCCGTGCTGTTTGATAGATGCCGCGCGCAATATCTACGGCGGGATCGTGACTTCGGCTGCGCACGTAGTCGAGAACGCGCTGAGTGCCGAACTGGCGTCCGTCGGGCGTGGTCGACTCGGTGACTCCGTCGGTGAGGAATATTGCGATTTCCTGGGGTTCGAGTTGAATTGCCTGGGGCAGAGTAAATGTGCTTCCGGGAAACAGGCCTAGCGGCGGGCCGGTGCTATCGAGGCTGCACTTCAGTTCGCCCGAGTTGCGAAGCACGAAGCCCGGGACGTGGCCAGCGCTGGCGTATGAGAGAGTGCCGTCCTGCGGCCTTAATCGGGCTAAAAAGAGAGTAACGAAATGGCCATGTTCAAGGTCTTTTAACAGCATCTGATTAACTCGAGCCAGAATCTCATCGAGTTCTAGTTGCATGGCGGCGAAGCAACGCACGTAGGCTCGCGTGAGCGCCATAACCAGGGCGGAGCCGAAGCCGTGCCCTTTGGCGTCGGCCACAGCAATCAAAAGCGAGTTGTCCGCCAGGGTGATGAAATCGAAATAGTCGCCGCCGGTTTCATCGGCAGGATTCGCGGACCCTCCGATATCGAAGCCGGCTATGAGCGGCGCGGCAGCGTAGAAGCGTTGCTGCACATCGCGTGCCAATTGCAGTTGAAATTCCTGCTCCTGCTTTTTCCTGACTTCAGTAACGTCTTGCGATACGGACACGAAGTGGGTCAAGTGCCCGGATTCATCCCGCATGGAGGTGATGGTCTGTTGCGCCCAGTAGAGTTCGCCTGTCTTCTTGCGGTTGATGACCATGCCTTTGAAGGCTGCTCCGTGAGTGAACTGGGTCCACATTTGCCGATAGAATTCGGCATCATGCAGGCCCGATTTCAGAATTCGCGGCGTCTTGCCCAGGGCTTCGTCGCGGCTGTAGCCGGTGGTTGCCTCAAAAGCTGGATTCACATATTGAATTACGCCTTGCGTATCGGTGAGCACTACGCTGTCGGCTGTTTGCTCGACCACCCGCGAAAGCAGGATAAAACTCTGCAGCGCTTCCCTGCCGTGGGTGAAATCGTGAACCATCACGACTCCCCCAGAAACCAGGCCAGACAGGTCTTTCAGGGGCCACGCATTTACGCGAATCCACACTCCCGCCGAGGCATGAGAGTTGCGCAGATAGATCAGTTCATCGAGAACTTCTTCTCCGCGAATAGCGCGAACCAAGGGCAGTTGATCAGGCGGCACGACCGAGACCCGATCAGGAAGGTACCAGCCTTGCAGCGAAGTACTGCCGCCGGGCAAGGCCTCGACTGCGCCAATTCCCAGAATTCTTTCGGCAGCGGGATTGGAGAACAAAAACCGACCAGCTTTGTCAGCGACGATAACCCCCCAGGGAAGGCTCTCGAAAATCACTTGCAACGCGTCGGACTGGCTCGCCAGCGCCTCATATTGGCATTCCACAGCTGTTGCCACAATCACCTCTTAACTTGGAGTTTCGGAATGAGTGTTTGGCTGGCAAACGGGTGCCAACTGGAATAGGTAAGCTTGAGTGCAATCGGGCATAGTGGGGCAAGAATGAAACTGGCTCGTACCAATCAACTATCGGCAGGTCGAGGCAGAACTTTAGAGGTCGTCTACGAACGCAGCTAGGTCAGAAACAGCCGGCCGTGATTCATCTTGTGTTGCAGGCTGGCGGCGAGTTGATCGACGTCGGCGGCCGCAATGTCTCCACCCGTGCGATCTTGAAGGAACGGCGTGCGGTTGCTGCCTACGGTATCGCGACGGACTTGCAGCAGCAGCGCGTGCACCGCATTCGGGTCATATTTTTGCGGAGTCAGGCGCACGATTTCATGCAAAGTGCTGCCGAGCGAAAGACGTTCGCGGTAGGGGCGTTCGCTAGTCATGGCATCGAAGGTATCGGCTAATCCGACGATGCGCACTTGCATAGACACATCTTCGAGAAGTAATCCGTCGGGATAGCCCGAGCCATCGCTGCGCTCGTGATGCCATCGCACAATTTCCGGAATGCGCGGCCAGGGAAACTGCACGCCGGTCACAATCTGATGGCCCACGATGGTGTGGTCGGCCATCTCGCGGAATTCTTCGGCATCCAGCGAAGTTGGTTTGCCGAACAGGCGCTTGTCAACCGCGACCTTTGCCGATATCGTGCAAATATCCGGCTGAGCGCAGGGCTTCAATCTCGCTGGGATCAAGGCTCATGGCTTCGCCGATGGCGGCGGAGTAACGGCCGACACGCAGCGAGTGTCCATGAATGTTGATGTGTTTGACGTCGATGGCGTTGGCAAACGCTTCAAGGGCGTTGTCGTAGAAGCCGTGCAAAGAAGCCATGAGCCGCAGGTTTTCCGAGACTCGTTGTGCCAGCGTTTGAGTCAGCGAATTATTGTGGATGGCGAGAGCGACGTAATGCGATAGCAAACTCAATGCTTCGAGGTCGCTGGAATCATAAAGCCCGTCTCCGTCGCGGCGTCCCAGGGCGATGATGCCTACAAGCTTGGCACCCACTTTGAGCGGAACGATGCATTTGAAAAGTTCGGGAGCAACATTTCCGTTAGCGCTTATGTAAACGTCGTACGAAGCTGAGTCGAGAATTACGGGTTCGCGCGAAGATGTGAGGGCGTGGACGTGCCGCGGCAGCAGCGGAATAACCGCGGGTTCGGGCATTAAGGCGAACCCATCGGCGGCGACTGAAGTTAGCAACGAAGGGCGGTCGCTATAAGTGAAGATGGCGCCTTCGCGGGATCCACCGGCCTCGATGGACGCCGACAACATGGCGCGTGCGGTCTGCGGAAACTCACGCTCGGCGGTCATTTCAGGACCGAGATCGGAGAGAGCTTCGACCGTTCGCAGAAGGCGCCGGAAATTGTCTTTTTGCAAGGCCACGCGCTCGGAAAGCCGCAGAAAAAGAGTAACACGCACGCACTTATCGAACTTGTTAGTTAGTTTGGTGCGTTACTGACCGAGCAGAGACGGAAAGAGACCTGCGGTCACTTCTTCTGCGCACCGCCAGCTTTGCTACGGATGGCCTTGAATGTCATTTCGTTCGCCGGACTTTTACTCCGCTTTTTCCAATCGAAAAACAGCTCAGTGTAAGTTGCGGTGAGGTAATCGCTGGGCGAGATCCGCAGTAGTTTCGCGGTTCGGTCAATCCAGCGCGATGGGCCTTCAATCTCACCGAAATTACCGATAGGCGTTTGATCCACGACCACGTGCCCTTTGCCATCGCTCCACTCCGCGCGGAATTTTTCGTAACGAAAAGTGGGAGCAAATCCGAGAGCGCGCAAGATGGCATCCATTTTCGCTCCATCCTCGACTTTGGTTTCAATTTCTACTCGCGTCTTGTGGCGTCCCACTTTGCCTTTGGCTTTGTGAGTGAGTATCCACTTGGAGCCGTATTTGCGCAGGCGGAGAAGTTCGCCACGCCGGCGCAGCGATTGATTGGGCAAATCGTAGAGCGTATTTATTTCGTGGGTACGGGGAGTGATCAGGCGAAAGCCGGATTTGCGCAGCCTTCGATTGAGATCTCCCACGTCGTCAATGCGAAATTTGATTTCGATTTCTTTAGCTGAGCCCATGGCAAGAGTGTAAAGGAATTAGGCTAGGCGAACGTAGGCAGCTTTACCAGGTCGCTGGGAGGCACGGGCTCCAGCGGTTGACCGGCCTTTTTCCACGCGGCCACACCACCGACGATGACGAACGCGTTGAATCCCTGCTCTCGCAGTTGCAGCGCCACCCGGGCGCTGGTCGCTTCGCGCGCTCAAGTGCAGTAAAGGTAAATGTCCTTGTCTTTAGGAATCGACTTGAGTTCTTCCGAAAGATTGTTGGGCTCTATGCGCATGGATCCCCGAATACGTTCGGCATGCGGATCGTAGTAGCCGTGACTGCGGACGTCGAGGATCAGAACATTGTCTTTTTCTTCAGATTGCAATTTGTGCGCTAGTTCTTCGACCTGCACTCGCGGGACTACGCGGTAAACCTTGTTTTTATGGTAGAGCCAAAACCGATACGCAATGTAGACGATGGCAGCGACAAAAAGGACTTCTCCGAACACGTGGCTTGCCGTCTGAAATCCGCGGGTCAGTGCGGCGAGAAAATCGTGGAAGAGAAATCCCAGCGCGCCATAGGCGAGGATATACAGCGATGCGCCGGCGCAATCGAATCTGAGGAATTGCTGGGCTGGCATCCGCATGCTACCAGCCAGCGGAGGCGCCATGGTATTCACACCAGGAATGAATTTGGCGATCAGCAGCGTGGTCTTCCCACGTTTATAGAAGGATTCGGCCGAGCGCAGGACGCAAGATTCTGGATTCACCGACAAGCCGGCAGAGTAGACCGAGCAGGGCCCATCCCATATAGCGGCCGAGAATGAACAGCAATGTGTCGCCGGTGAGCATGGCTAGGAGCGCGATAAACAGGGCTTTAATCGGACTTAGAGTGCCAGCCGCTGCGGCCGCGCCTCCTGCCACCAGGGCCAATGCCGCAGGAACCGGCAAGCCGATCGCCTCCGCCAACACTACGGCGAAAATGAAAAGATATTCGTGGTGCGCGATCAGTGAGAAAAAGTGATTCATTGGCTCGCCGTGGACTGAGCTATTAGATAGGCAGCATGTTTAACGGGATTCAAAGTCAAAGTAGAACAATAATGGAAATACCGACAAAAACCAAAATGTTCCATTTGTACGCAAAGATTGAACCACGTGCGGTTCGAGATGATGGGATCGGGCTTCGGGCGTCCAAAATCTTAAATCGCAGAGGTCGCTGAGAAGGGCCGCAGAGAGCGCAGAGGAAACGTCGGTCTTTCAGGGAACATGATTTTCATCGGAGGTCAGGTTTACTCAGCGCCCTCTGCGGATTTTCTCGGCGGACTCTGCGATTTAAGGTTTTCTTCGTAGTTGTTGACGATCCGTCTAATGCCATCTTTCAAAACGACAACGTGAAAGTTGATCAAAAGTCCAATTTGCAAGCCCAGTAACCTGAGATGTGAAAGCACTTGGGCGTGGTCGACGGGATGCAGTGCGTCTTTGCATTTAAGTTCCACCACAACTCTGCCATTAACCACTAGGTCGGCTCGAAATCCACACTCCAGTTTTACCGAATCATAGACTAGAGGAACCGCTTTTTGCTGTTCTACCTGCAGCCCGAGTTCCCGCAATTCAAATGCGAGGCAGGTTTCGTATGCCGATTCTAGAAGTCCAGGCCCCAGTCGTCGATGGATTTTGATGGCCGCGCCAATGATCTTTTCTGTCAGTTGGTTAGGATTCGCATCGTAGTTCGTCCTCGCCATTGCAACGCGTCGACGTACGCATGCAAGAAGAATATTAGGAGACTGATTTACGGTCGGTGATATCCGTCACCAGCGACGCAGACCCGTTTGTGTGGATAAGTCTTGCATTGAAAATCTTAAATCGCAGAGACCGCCGAGGAATGCCGCAGAGAACGCAGAGGGATCTCGTGGCATTGCAATTGTAGCTCCGGAATCGGTTGATTTATCAGCGCGCTCTGAGATTATTTTTCTCGTGCCACCACGAATTCGGGAGCCCACAGCAAGGCCCGCTTGATTTCGCTATCGGGGAAGGCGCAGATCGCGTTTCGCGCTAAGCCAGCATATTGCATGGCACTCGCATTGGCAGCTTCGACCGAGCCGTATCGATTCAGTATCGCGAGAATCTCTCCGTGGGTTACGCCGTCGAATGCTCGCTCCCGTACCACCTTGCCAATGCACTCGCGCTCCCGCAAAGTGCAGCGTTCGAGCGCGTGAATCACGGCCATCGTTACCTTGCCCTCACGAAGATCGCTGGCTACGGGCTTTCCGAGCACGTCTTCGGAAGCGGTCAGATCGAGAACGTCATCCACAATCTGAAACGCCATACCGAGATCGCGGCCGTACTGCGCCAGGTTTTCCTCTTGCTCGGGAGTGGCGCCACCTAGGATTGCCCCAATGCGCATACACACGGAGAACAGGCATGCGGTTTTGCGGAAGATCAGGTCGAAGTGTTCATCCGAGGAAATCAGCTTGCCCAGTTTTTCCATCTGCAGCAGTTCACCTTCGACCATCTGCTGGGTTAGATCGATCAGCGTATCCAGGATGCGAAAGTTGCGCTCTTGCACCGCAATTTTGAAAGCCTGCATGTAGAGCCAATCGCCAGCCAGCACGCATTTGGAATTTCCCCATTGAGTGTTGGCAGCGGGACGGCCGCGCCTGGTTTGGGCTTCATCGATGATGTCGTCGTGCACCAGCGTTGCGGTGTGAATGATTTCCACGACTGCGCCTAGTTTGATGGCGCCGCGTCCCTGATAATTTAGCAACCTGGCCGAGAGCAAAAGCAGCATGGGGCGAATGCGTTTGCCTCCGCCACTGCGCAGATACTCGCCGATCTCGGTGATCGCTTCAACGCCGGAAACAGTGTCGCGCCCGAATTCGCGCTCAATGGCGGAAAGGTCGCCGCGCAGCAACTCGAAGATCTCTTTTCCGTTGATGGCTGCCTGCGTGCTCAATTTTCGTGCCCCAAGTAAAATCGCAAGAAAACTTCTAGTTCGTTCGATAATTTGTAAACTGCGTATCGATGCCGAAATCCTGGTTGCGCAGCAGGGCAATGATTTCCTGCAACGCGTCCCGATCTTTTCCGCTCACCCTCACCAGGTCTCCCTGAATCGACGCATTTACTTTTTTCTTCGAATCCTTGATTACTTTCACGATCTGGCGCGCCTTTTCAATGGGGATGCCCTGTTGCATGGTGATCTTCTGCTTGACCGTTCCCCCGGCTGCAGGCTCGACCGGGCCGTAGGTCAGTCCTTTGAGCGAGACGCCGCGCTTTACCAGTTTCTGCTGAAAAATCTCGGTGACGGCCTTCAACTTGTATTCGTCGACAGAGTGAAGATTAATGGCGTCCTTGCCTTCGAGTTCGATGTTTGACTTCGAGTCTTTGAGATCGAACCGGGTATGAATTTCCTTCAGCGCCTGCTGCATGGCGTTTGAAACTTCTTGCAGGTCCAACTTGCTGACAATGTCAAAAGTGTTTTCTGGCATGATCGTTTGCTTCTATTTAATAGATTACGCAGTTTACCGGAAAGATGCTCATAACAAACTAAATGGAGTTGAGCTTTTCGTGAAGCGAAAAGAAACGATAGAAATTTTTCGCCGTCTGCATGCCGACCTCGTCGGTTGAAAGTCCGCGTAATTCGCCCACTTGGCGCGCCACTTCTTTCACGAATGTTGGCTCATTGCGCTTGCCCCGATGCGGTACAGGCGCGAGAAACGGCGAATCGGTTTCGATCAGCATGCGGTCCAGCGGGGTTTGTTTTGCGGCTTCGCGAATCTGCTGCGCTTTGGGAAAAGTGACGTTACCTGCGAAGGAAATCATGAATCCCATGTCCAGTGCCTTGGTGGCATGCGACCAACTCCCGGTGAAGCAATGCAGAATGCCTCCCAAACCGCTCTGCGCCCAGTTTTCCTGCAGCAGCCTGAGACAATCATCCCATGCGTCCTCGTTGTTGTCAGAGGGCCGGCAGTGAATTATGACGGGTAGCTTGGCCGCCTGCGCCAATTGCAGTTGCTTCAAAAAAACTTGCTGTTGCACATTCCGCGGCGAATGATCATAGAAATAATCCAGTCCAATCTCGCCCCAGGCAAGGACTTTCGGCCGCTTTGCCAATTGCGCCATTTCTTCAAAATCAGAATCGGTCGCGAGCTTGGCTTCATGGGGATGAATTCCGATCGTGGCATAAATGAATTCATGTTGTTCGGCAAGCCGGATTGCGCAGTCGAGCGAGCCCTGGTCCGGTGCCGCTGCCGATAGCGAGAATGGTTTCAATACCTGCGTCCCGGGCTCGCTGCAGCATAGCGGAGCGATCGGCATCGAATTGCTCCATTTCGAGATGTGCGTGGGAATCGACGAAGAGCGGTCGTTGGTCGTTGGTCATTGGTCTCGGTCGTTGGTCATTGATCGTTGGCCGTGTGGCGAGGGGGCGACTCGCCCGTGGGTTACGCTGTACCAAATATTGAAAACTTCGACTTATTTCAATCTTGTCCCCACCGGCACGTCTTCGAGGAAGCTCGCGAGCACAGCCTTTCCGCCCTCTGGCGATGCGGCCACAATCATGCCGTTCGATTCAAGTCCGCGGAGTTTTCTGGGCGCGAGGTTGGCGACGATAACCACTTTTCTTCCGACCAGCAACTCGGGCGCATAGGATTCGGCAATTCCGGCCACGACTTGTCGCACCTCAGTCCCAAGATCGACTTCGAGCCGCAGCAATTTATCCGCGCCCTTTACCTTCTCGGCAACTTTAACTTGTCCCACGCGCAGTTCAACCTTAGCGAAATCATCGATAGTGATCTTGCCGTCCGGCGCAACGGCAACCGGTTTCGCCGCAGGCGTTGCCGCTGCTGCTTGCGTGGCCACAGGTGCTGTCGCTGGCTGCGGTGCGGGCTCTGCCTGGGTTGCACTGGCCCCGCTTCGTTGCTGATCTTCCATTTGCTGCATCCTTTCGATTGCGGTCTTGTCGGCGCGCGGAAATACAGGTTCTACATTACCGAGTTTGGTGCTGAGCTGCAGTTGTCCCCACTTCAAATCTGCCAGCGGAAACTTGCGAACATCTCCCAAACCCAATTGCGCCCATATCTTTGCAGTCGCATCCGGAATGACAGGATGGACCAGCGCGGTGACGATGCGCAGCGCCTCGGCGCTGGTATACAGAATTGTCGCCAACCGCGAGCGGCTTTCCTCACTTTGATTTTCAGCCAGCGCCCACGGCTCGTTTTCAACAATGTATTTGTCGACCGCTGCCACCAGACTCCATGCAACTTCCAGAGCGCGTGAGAATTGATATTGATCGACCAATGCGCTGTACTCTGCGATCACCTTACGCGCAGTTTCTGCAATCGCACTGTCGCCCGCTTTTTGCGAAATCGCGGCCGACGGATACGGCACCTCGCCGCGAAAATATCGCGTAATCATGGTCAGGGTGCGGCTGGCAAGGTTGCCGAGTCCGTTGGCCAGATCCGAGTTATAGCGCTGGACGAGGGCGTCGAAAGAGAACGATCCATCCTGACCGAAGACGACTTCCCGCAGAAGAAAATAGCGCAGCGCGTCCGCGCCTAGCACGTCAAGGATTGTCTCCGCACGCACAATATTTCCGCGCGACTTCGACATTTTGTTTTCTTCAAACAGCAACCATCCATGCGCCACAATGCTCTTGGGCAAAGGCAGTTCGGCGGCCATTAAAAATGCAGGCCAGTAGACACAGTGGAAGCGAACGATCTCCTTGCCGATCATGTGCAGATCAGCCGGCCAGTATTTTTGAAAGGCTTCCTGAGCGCCTTTGTGCGACGATCCATAGCCGATCGCGGTGATGTAGTTGGCAAGCGCGTCCAGCCAAACGTAGATCACGTGCTTCGGATCATCCGGTACTGGAATGCCCCATGAAAACGTAGAGCGGCTGATCGATAGATCGCGCAAGCCGCCACGGACGAACGACATCACCTCATTGCGTCTGGTCTCAGGACGGATGAAATCGGGATGCTCCGTATACAACTGCATTAACCTGTCGGCAAATGCTGAAAGTTTGAAAAAGTAATTTTCTTCCTTTACGGTTTCCGTGGGACGCCCACACTCCGGGCAGGGCGCTCCGGGGCCAACTGCGTCGACGTAGAGTTCGTCGAAGACGCAATACTGGCCGGTGTAGGTACCTTTATAGATGTGGCCTTTATCGCGAATTTGGCGGAACAGTTCCTGCACCCGCTTTTTGTGGCGATCCTCCGTGGTACGGATGAAGTCGTCGTAAGTGATTCCCATCCGGTTCCACAGGGCGCGGAATTGTGCCGAAACTTCATCGGCAAATTCTTGTGGAGTTTTGCCCGCCGCCTCAGCCGCGCGCTCGATTTTTTGTCCGTGTTCGTCGGTGCCGGTAAGAAAAAATGTGTCTGCCCCCAGCATGCGCTGCCGCCGCGCGATAGTGTCGCAGGCAATCGTAGTGTAGGCGTGACCGATGTGCGGCCGAGCATTCACGTAGTAAATCGGCGTCGTAAGATAGAACTTTTTGCTCATTGTGCGGTTCAAGCTGCTACTTTAAGATTTTCCTTTGTGAACCTTCGTGTCCGCTGTGATTGAAGACTTTCAGCGTTTTCCATTTAGATAAAGCTGCAGCGCCTCCTGCATCACGGTTTTCAGCGGCACATGGTGCTCGCTCGCGATGCGGCGGCAATCCTCATACTCCGGAGCGTAGTTTATTGTCGCGCCATTCATGCTTGCGACCTTCAGCCGTACATTTCCCCAGCGAGTTGCAACCGTCACCCATTCTCGAAGCGAGCGTGCGACGTTTTTCCTCTCGCTGCCGTACCCCGAGAGTCGTGGTTTCAGTGAAAATAAGATCGGTCAGTCTGGAAGCGTCCTGGTTTCGGCAGAGGACGGTCAACAACATGCCTGGACGATTTTTCTTCATCTGCACCGGCATACCAAAGGCATCCAGCGCACCCTCATCGAGCAAGCGGTCCAACACATAACCAAAAACCTGGGGATTCAAGTCGTCGATATTGGCTTCGATCACGGTAATCGTCTCTTTGTCCTGAGAAACACCGGATGAGGCTTCGCCGACGGTAAGCCGCACAACATTTGCATGTCCGTCAAAGTCACGCGTGCCGGCGCCGTATCCGATTTTCTCGATGCTCATTTGCGGGAACGGCGCGAATCGTTTCACCAGCGTTTTCACGATCGCGGCCCCAGTCGGAGTAACCAGTTCGAATTGAATGCCGGAGGAATACACGGGCGCATTTTTCAACAATTCGAGCGTGGCTGGCGCCGGTACCGGCAGGATTCCGTGGGCGCACTCGACTGTGCCTCCGCCTACATTGAGCGGCGAGCACACAATTTCATCCACGGCGAGAGCCTCTGCGCCCACCGCGGCACAAACAATGTCCACCATGGCATCGATCGCGCCGACTTCATGAAAATGAATTTTCTCGATGTCGGTGGCGTGAATTTTGGCCTCAGCCGCGCCCAGCGCTTCGAAAATGGCTACCGCGGTGTCCTTCGCACGGTCGCTGATCGCAGCTTTCGCGATGATTTTTCGGATTTCATTCAACCCTCGGCCATGATTCTGATCGGTGCCGTGTTCGTGCGAATGCGATGCCGGCTCGGAGTCTATCGACGCGGATTTCGCCTGCGGGAATGTGTCTTCATGCCTCGCAGGCGCTGAATTTTGCAATGCATAATTGTGCTCCAGCAGGGCAACCGGTTCCGCTATCTTTGTATGTGAGTGCTCGCGGTTCCCGTGATTGTGGGTGGAATGTTCGGGCTGTCCCGTCTTTTGTTCCCAATAGATTTCGCGAGGCAAGTCTTTTTCGCCGTGCGAAAAAACGTCGACCTTGGCCGCGCTTATGCCGTTGCGTTTAACGCGAGAAATCTCCAGCCTCGCCCCAATATTCAATGCGGCGACGGTTTCTTCCAGCAATCGCGCGGGAACCCCGGCATCGACCAAGGCGCCAAGGAACATATCGCCGCTAATGCCGGAAAAACAATCGAGATAGGCTATGCGCATAAAACCTTGTCGTTGGTCGTTCGTCGTAGGTCGTTGGCCAACGACAACCGACGAACGACCAACGACTGGTGCCAACGACTGATTTTCATCATAGGGAAGCGTGCACATGCCGTCAAACCGCTATGCGGCGCGCCCTCTGCTACAATCACTGTTTTCCCCAAGCACTTCGAGGAACTCTTGTATCGTCATCTGGAACGTCGGCTCGCCCAGCAAATTCGCGGCTTTTTGCGCCATAATTATGGGCTTGAGCTTCCTCGGATTGTCATCGAGCAGCCGCCTCGGGTCGAGCTAGGCGAGTACGCGCTTCCGCTTGCTTTTGAGTTAGCCAAGCAACTGCGGAGGCCGCCGCGAAAAATCGCAGAAGAAATTATCGCCGGGCTAGGGCCGATCGAGGGTTTTGAGAAACTGGAACTGGCCGGGGCGGGCTACATTAATGCCCGGGTTGACCGCGCGCAACTTGCAGCCGCGCTCGTAGCTGATGAAAAACCGAGTGTCGAGGTTCCGACCGGGAAAGTTCTAGTCGAACACACCAGCATCAACCCCAACAAGGCGGCGCATATCGGGCACCTGCGCAACGCTATCCTGGGCGACACTTTCGTTCGCCTTTTGCATTTTGCGGGCAGAGAGGTCGATGTGCAGAATTACATCGACAATACCGGAGTTCAGGTTGCCGATGTGATTGTTGGCTTTTTGTATCTGGAGAAAAAGTCGCGCACCGAAATCGAAGAACTGACTCGCCAGCCTCGCTTCGATTTCTACTGTTGGGATTTATATGCGCAGGTTTCCCGCTGGTATCAGGAAGATGAAGCGAACCGCAAGGCGCGACAGGAAGTGCTGCATGCGCTCGAGGAGGGCGGGAACGAGACAGCCGCAATTGGTGACCTGATTTCGATTGCCGTGCTGCGCCGCCATCTTGAGACCATGGACCGACTGGATATCGAATACGACTTCCTGCCGCGCGAGAGCGAAATACTGCATCTGCATTTTTGGGATGCGGCGTTCACGAAACTCAAAGAAGCCGGCGTGCTCACGTTCGAAACCGAGGGTAAGAATAAAGGTTGCTGGGTGATGCGGCGAGGAAAAACGATAGCCGCAAAAGATACGGAGAATGGCGACATTGCTGAGGAAGACCAGAAAGTCATCGTGCGTTCGAACGGAACCGTGGGCTACGTTGGCAAGGACATTGCTTATCACCTTTGGAAGTTCGGATTGCTGGGGCGCGACTTCGGGTATCGCAAATTCTATCGCTATCCCAACGGCCACGACTGCTGGATTTCGACCAAGGTGGGAGCGTTGGATCATCCGCATTTCGGTGATGTGGCTGAAATCTACAATGTGATCGACGCGCGGCAAGCCGAAGCCCAAAACACCGTGATTGAAGCGCTGCGCGCGCTTGGCTACAACCAGCAGGCTGATCACTACACGCATTTCTCCTATGAGATGGTCGCGCTGACGCCGCGTTGCGCGGCCGATCTGGGCTATCAGTTGTCGGACGAGGAGAAGACCCGCTCTTACATCGAGGTTTCCGGGCGAAAAGGTTTCGGAGTGAAAGCCGACGATCTGATCGACAGGCTGATCGCATCGGGGAAAAAAGAAGTTGACCAGCGTCATCCGCAAGTAAGCGAAGAGGAGCGCATGACGATCGCTACGCAGATTGCGGTTGGCGCTCTGCGTTATTTCATGTTGAAGTTCACCAAGCCCTCGGTCATTGCATTCGATTTCAAAGAGGCGCTAAGTTTTGAAGGCGAGACCGGACCGTACGCGCAGTATGCGGTGGTGCGCGCCACAAACATTTTTCGCAAGGGCGGATTGGATGCGGAGAGTTTCTCCAGAGAAACGGCTAGCCGCGTCTCTACGGACGATTTCGCTAAGTACCTTGATGGCGCGAATGGAAACGAAATCTGGGAGCTGTGGCTGGCTTCATCGAAAACGTCTTACGTGATTGACCAGTGCATTGCGACTACCGAGCCAGCTTATTTAGCCAAGCACGTTTTCCAGTTGGCACAGCTTTTCAATGCTTTCTACCACCGGCATCCCATTCTTGCCGAGCAAGATGAAGGCCGCAAACAATTTCTGCTTGCGACTGCCGCAGTGGTTCGCCGCGAGTTGATCCGCGCTTTGGCAGTGATGGGCATCGCTGTCCCGTCGGCGATGTGAGCGGTCACGGGTAAGTTTGAGACTACCAATCGGAAACGCTTACGTCTTGCCTCGCCCCGCGATCATCATGCCCGCCCCCACCACCACCAGCACAACGCTGAGAGCCGGAGGGACCCGATCTTCGTGATGGGTCGTCACTCCAAGTTGAAGGTCGCCTGCGCTAACGCCGTGGTGTTCCGAATGGGGTACGGGCACGAAAAAAGAAAAGATTCCAAGAACTAACACCACCAGGCCGATACCGAACAGTGCTCTCATGGAATATCTCCCGTGACCCGACGATGGTCAGCGCAATCTAGATGCGAGGAAACCGCAAGAAGCTGCTTGGCGAGATTCCTGCAGTTGAAGTTAATCGGGAAATGCTCTGGCGAACTCCACCAGACTCCTCACTGCGATCCCCGACGGTCCCTTGGCGATCCACGGTTTATTCTCTTCCATCCATGCGGTCCCTGCGATGTCGAGGTGCAACCAGGGAGTGTCTTCGGCAAATTCCTTCAGGAACATCGCGGCATTGACGGCGCCTCCCCATCGACCCCCTGAGTTGACGATGTCCGCGATATTCGAGCGGATATTCTCTTTGTATTCGTCGTCCACCGGAAGGCGCCAAAATTTCTCGCCAGCTTTTTGTACCGCGTGATCGAACCGTTCGTACATCTTTTCGTCGTTGGCGAAAACTCCGGCATTGACATAACCGAGTGCGACCACGACCGCACCAGTCAGCGTCGCGGCGTCAATTAGATGAGTGCAACCCAATTGGCGCGCATAACAAAGGCCGTCAGCCATTACCAGTCGGCCTTCAGCATCGGTGTTTATGATCTCAATCGATTTGCCGGACATCGCAATTTGTATGTCGCCAGGTTTCTGCGCATGGCCGGAAGGCATATTTTCGGTAGCGCAGATAACCGCGATGATGCGGCTTTTCGGCTTGAGCAACGCGATGGCACGCATGGTGCCGATCATTGCGGCGGCGCCGGCCATGTCATATTTCATCTTCTCCATCCCATCGGCCGGCTTTATGGAAATGCCGCCAGTATCGAAGGTGACGCCCTTTCCTACCAAGCCGAGCACCGGAGTCGCGGGCGCATCCGGAGGTTCGTATCGTAATACGATCAAAGCGGGTGGTTCGTCGGAGCCTTGGGCGACACCCCAAAACGCTCCCATCTTCAATTCTTTTAGTTTGTCGGGACCGTACACTTCGACTTTCAGGCCCGTTTCCTGTGCCATCTTGCGGGCGCGTTCGGCAAGTATGGTTGGGGTCATGCGGTTGCTGGGTTCGTTCACCAGATCGCGAGTGAAATTCTGCGATTCGCCGATGATACGGGCTTCATCCATCGCCTTCTGCAATCTGGATTGGTCGCCGCGTGCGACCACAGTCATGGCAACGATCTTCTGATCCTTGCGATCGCTCTTGTAGGTATCTGGGTCAAAATTACCGACGAAAGCCCCCTCTACGATGGCGCTCACGGCTTGATCGGCAGGGATGCGATCAGGCGTAACAAAAGCGAAAGAGCGAATGCCTCTCGGTTTGAGGTATCGGACCGCCGCGCCAGCGAGTCTGCGTAACTCGGAGGCGGTGAAATTCTTCGCCTTGCCTCCAGCCAATAGCAACAGGCGCTTCGCCTTTAGCTTCGCAGGGTGATGGAGCAGCGTGGTTTCAAAGATTTTTCCCGTCACTTCCCCAGTAGACATCAGGTCGCTGGTGACGTCCTTAATGGCATTGTCGCTGGTTTCGACGCTGACTTCGGTCTTATCTTTTGAGCCATGGTCCAAAACCACCACGGCCAGGCATTCGGTTTCGACTTCGGAAGGGTTAGCAAAAGAAAGGTTTGTCTTCATAATTTGTACCATTCCAGTATCGTCGGCGGACGGTCAAAAGCGCAAGCCTGCGATGCCCGGTAGCTCTCTAAGGCAGGCAGGTCCCACTGGTAATTCCGTAGCATTCCTTTTTTATTGGCCAGCATCATATAACTGGACAGTTAAGACCTTTTCGGTAGCTCAATGTTTGGTCTTACCGTCTGAAAGGTGAAAGCTATGAAGAAACATTTCCTGATGGTTGAGAGCCTCATCGCAATCGTCGTGCTTCTGGCTGGCGTGCAAGTGGCAACTGCTCAGCAGACTCCGTCCGCAACGGAAGTAACCGCGAATTTGTTAGTTACCGTGGAAGCCCGTCACGGTTCCAACATCCCCGATATTCAACGCGATGATGTAATGGTTTACGAAGGCAAAGATCGCGATAGAGTCACCGGGTGGCTGCCGCTGCAGGGCGACCACGCGGGCCTGGAGTTTTTCATTCTGCTCGATGATTCGTCGAGCGTGAGCCTGGGTTCGCAGTTGGAAGATCTCCGTCAGTTTATTAATGGCGCAACCTCCGAGCACTAAGATCGGTGTCGCGTACATGCAGAATGGGACCGCACAGATCGTGCAGAATCTCACTAGCGATCATGCGGCGGCGGCCAAGGCATTGCGCCTTCCAATGGGAAATCCTGGCGCATCCGCGAGTCCGTATTTTTCGCTGGGTGATTTGATTAAACGCTGGCCTCCCAGTAGCGAACGCCACGAGGTTTTGATGGTCACCGACGGTATTGACCGGTACTGGGGCAGCGGCCCAGACGACGCTTATGTCGACGAAGTGATTCAACAAGCCCAACGCGCCGGGGTCATCGTTTATAGCATCTACACGCCGGGTGGTGGACACTTCGGCCACAGTTTTTGGCGAACTTACTGGGGTCAGAATTATCTCTCCCAGGTTTCCGACGAGACCGGCGGCGAGAGTTATTACCTGATTGGTTCTGCTCCGCCAGTCACATTCGCCCCTTATCTTGAGGACATAACGCGCAAGCTAAATCATCAGTACCTGCTGACTTTTGTCCCTAAGCCGGAGAAAAAAGCTGGGATGCGTCGAATTAAAGTTCAGACCGAGGTGCCGAATGCGGAACTGATCAGCGCCGACAAGGTCTGGGTTCCGGCTTCAGAATAATGCCGACACCGAAGCAGGGTATTCGTTCAGTTGGTGCCTTGAGCATACCGGCGGAAGAAACTATCCTGCTTCCATTGTGGGCGCTGCGGGCTCTGCGCCACGGCGATCATGAGCCCGCAAACTACTTCTTCGCAGAGCGCGGCTCACAAGAGATCAACGGCTGATTCAGATCGTCGGACCGTGCGTGACAGCGCTGGATCAGCCAATCCTTCAATATTTCTGTTCGGGAGAACCGGGCGCGCCGCGCACTCCCCTCGCCACCGCCGCAATCCCGTGGCGGACGAAGTTGTACCGATCGCTGCGGGTAAAAATGTTCACTGCGGCTCTAGGTCGGTTCGCACGCTGATGCCATGCGACTCGGCTATCTGACGCGCCATATCCCCGAGATCAGATTCGATCAGTTCGGGTTGTTTCAATTCCTGGTTTCTATTGCGTTTGCAACAATCCCTCTTCCCGTGCAAAACGGGCAACCCGTTTGGGTTTCCACCCATCCAAGACCGTCAAGTAGATGAAAGAGTGTGCCACTTTATGTCTCTTCGGACGTTGCGACTCCTAGCCTTCTTTCTTAGTTTTCTGGGCCTTATTATTCTCAATGCTTGCGGAGGAGGGGGAAGCAGTTCTAGCCTCCCCGGCGGTACATTTCAATTGACGGTAACAACCTCCAACGGGGGAACCGTTACCAGTAATCCCGCTGGTATTAACTGCGGGCCGACTTGTACAGCTAGCTTTAACAGCGGCATGCAAATCACCCTGACCGCGGTACCAGCCACCAATTCAACTTTCACTGGCTGGGGTGGGGCTTGTAGCGGAACGAAGTCGACCTGTACCTTAACGCTCAACGCCAACCAAAGCGTGAGCGCGACCTTTACTGCCGTCCAAGCCGCACCGACGCTGACCGTTAGTAGTGCAGGCACCGGCACCGGCACGGTGACCAGCGCTCCATCCGGAATTAATTGTCCAGGAACTTGCAGCGCCAGCTTTCCGTCCGGGACGCAAGTGACACTCACGGCGTCTGCTGCTTTGGGCTCGTCTTTTGCCAGTTGGAGCGTGTCGAGTTGCGGCACGGCTTCCACTTGCACACTCACTCTCACGGCGAATCAATCTGTAACTGCAACTTTTAACCTCGGGCCTGTCTTACCCGTGGCGGTGACTGGAACTGGCACCGGAACGGTCACAAGCACCCCGCCAGGAATTAGTTGTCCGGGAACATGCAGCGCGAGCTTCGCCATTGGGACGCAAGTAACGCTAGGCGCGAGCGCGGCTTCGACCTCGATTTTCAATGGCTGGAGTATCCCCAGTTGCGCCACCACTCTGACTTGTGTCGTGACGGTCGGGGCTACCAATTCCACGGTAACTGCGACCTTCATCGAGCCCACGTTAGGCGTGTTGATCGCGGGACCGCCGAATTCCAATCCAGGAAGCGTCGCCAGTACCAGCCCGCCTACGCCTACAATTAAGTGTCCGTCGGTGAACTGTAGCGCAAATTTCGGCATCGGTACGCAAGTCGCGCTCGCTGCGTCAGCTAATCCGGGGTTCACCTTCGTGAGTTGGTCCGCTAGCGGCTGCAGCGGCCCTACGTGCACAGTGCCGATTCTTTCAAGCCCGCCCAACCAATCGGTGACTGCGAACTTTACCAATTCCTACGTGTTAACCGTGACCGAAGCCGGGACCGGCACAGGGACTATTACCAGTAGCCCCTCCGGAATCAATTGCGGAACGATATGCAGCGCCGGCTTTGCCGCGATGAGTCAGGTGACCCTCACTGAAACCCCGAATGCGAACAACACTTTCGCAGGTTGGAGCGGCGCCTGTTCGGGAACGAACAACACGTGCACGGTGACGATGACTGCGGCCGAGGGAGTGACAGCGACATTTAACGGTCCGCAGAATCTCAACGCTATCAATCACATCATTTTCCTGGCGCAAGAGAATCGTTCGTTCGATCACTACTTTGGCGCCATGCGGGAATACTGGGCTCAGAATGGCGTTCCTGACCAATCGTTCGACGGCTTGCCTCAATTCAATCCGACTTCTGGGCCGCCACCGCTTTATGGGCCGCCACCAACTAACCCGGGTTGCAATCCTGCAGACCCGCCCCCGTCGGGTTGCGTCTTTGATCCAGCTAACCCGGTGACTTCGTATCACTTGATCACACAGTGCATCGAAAATCCAAGTCCTTCATGGGATGAGGCGCACGTCGACTGGAATGTTAACGACGAAGTCGGCAAGTACAATGATCCTTTGATGAACGGCTTTGTCAAAACGGCAGGCGGCGACGCCAGGGTCGATGGGTACTATGACGTCAATGGTATCCGCGCGATGGGTTACTACGACGGGACCGATCTCAACTATTACTATTTCATGGCCACCGACTTCGCCACCTCGGATCGATGGTTCCACCCCGCCCTGACCCGCACGCAACCGAACCGCGAGTACCTTGTCGCAGCTACTTCGCAAGGAGACGCATACCCGATTGGCACTGACAAGGGCGACTCTCATTTGCTGACGGCGACCACAATCTTCCAGGAGCTTCAGGCCGCCGGCATTAGTTGGAGGATCTATGTGGATCCCACGAACAGCAGTTGCACCGGACCGCCATACGATCCACATTGCCTCATTAATTTGAGTTACATACAGATGTTCGAGTGGGGGCATACGATCCCGGATCAGTATCCCGACAGCATCGCTCCCATCTCTCAGTACACCACCGACCTGCAGAATGGAACTTTACCCCAGGTGGTTCAGATCGAGCCGGCGACCGACGCGGGTTTCGATGAACATCCGTCAGTTTCTGACTCATCGCCGAATCGCATTCAGAATGGACAGAATTTTGTCGCCGGCCTCATCAATCTATTGATGGGCAGCAATTATTGGAAGGATTCCGCTTTCATTCTTACCTGGGATGAGAATGGAGGTCTGTATGACCACGTGCCTCCGGAAACGGCAGTAAATCCGGACGGTATAGCTCCGGTTGATTTGCTTCCGGGCGACGTCTGCACATCGGGAACTGGTTCGCTTTGCGACTTCACAGTCACCGGTTACCGCGTACCACTGATCGTGGTATCGCCCTTCACCAACAAGAATTACGTGTCGCACACGCCCGCGGATGCGACGGCGATCCTGAAGTTAATCGAAACTCGTTTCAACCTGTCGCCGCTCACGCAGCGGGATGCGGCTCAATTTGACATGACTGAGTTCTTCAATTTCGTGAATCCGCCATGGCTGATTCCTCCGAAGACGCCTACGCCGAACACGAACGATCCATGCTATTTGAACAAATTGCCTTAGTAGAAAGGTCGCGGTGACGAACACGGTTATTAAAGAGGATCAAGCTAGCAAGATTTTCCGGCGATGGCGCGGCAGCGCGACTGTCGCCGGGGTTTGCTGCTTACTCGCTCTGACTACCCAGAGTGTTCGCGCTCAAACTCCTTCTAACACAATTCCTGCTCCTCCCGGCGCAACCGGGGTAGCGCATCCGGCTGCTCCCCCTCCGGCAACTCAGGGCAGTGCGCCGACGGCCGCACCAGCTCCGCAAACGCAGGACCAGGCGCCGGTCGACGATAGCACTACTTTCGTATTCAAGAAAGAAGTTCAGGAAGTAATGCTGCACGCGACCGTTGTGGATGAGCAGCGACGCCTGATTACTAATCTTCCGAGGGCGGCATTCACTGTA
Organism: uncultured Acidobacteriota bacterium; assembly: GCA_963716405.1. Classification (GTDB taxonomy): domain Bacteria; phylum Acidobacteriota; class Terriglobia; order Terriglobales; family Acidobacteriaceae; genus JABDBE01. Next base: position 173,622 of record CAVQTI010000007.1, read on the forward strand.
TATGAAGATGGGGTAGCGCAAGTCACAACCTCATTCCATCGAGACGACGTGCCGGTAGCGATGGGCATTGTGATTGATAATTCCGGTTCCATGCGCGAGAAGCGGGACAAAGTAAATCAAGCGGTCCTTAATCTGATTAAAGCCAGCAATCCCAACGATGAGATCTTTGTCGTGAACTTCAGTCAGGAGCCTTATCTCGATCAGGACTTCACATCTGACGTCAACCTGCTGGAGCAAGCGCTGCATAAGCTTTCCTCGGCAGGCAGCACCGCGCTTTATGACGCGATTATCGCGTCCGCTGTCCATTTGAAAAACAACAACCGCATCGACCGCAAAGTTCTGCTGGTTATTACCGACGGCCGTGACAATGCGAGCCAGGAAACGTTGCAGCAAGCCACGCGTCGACTGCAGCAGGAAAATGGGCCGACCCTCTACGCTGTTGGGCTGCTAAGTGACGAGATGCAGCAATCGGGAGTCAATGCGCTACAGAGTTTCGCCGATAGCACCGGGGGAGTAGCTTTTTTCCCCAGAAGCCTGGATGAAGTCGACGAAATTACCAAGACCGTGGCTAAGGACATTCGCAGTCAGTACACGATTGGCTATAAGCCCAGCAACCCCCGGCAGAATTCGAACTACCGTGCCATTCGCGTGACGGCGCAAGCGCCCGGCTATCGCCAGCTTACCGTGCGTACTCGAAGTGGTTACTATCCCGGTGAACTGGTCCACTAAGGCCACCGAGTTCGGCATCCAGGACACTACTTCCAAACCTCTTCTTGGAGCAGCCCCAACAGATACGGTTGGTCGACGACCCCGTCCCGCATGTTTTTAGGCTTCCAGCTTTCTTGCTAGTAGCTCATTTACTAGCTGCGGATTGGCCTGCCCTCTTGAAGCTCTCATTACTTGACCGACAAAAAAACCGATTACCGTCTTCTTGCCTGCTCGATACTGTTCAACTTGTTTAGGATTGGCTGCCATGATTTCGTCAATAATTTTTTCGATTGCCGAAGAGTCGGTAAGCTGCTGCGGCTTTTCTTTTTCGTAGACGGCGGCGAAGTCCTGGTTACGCTCGAACGCTAGATCATATATGTCCTTGAGCATCTTTCCGGAGATTGTGCCGTCTTCGACTAGATCGGCCGAGAGCGCTACTCCTTGCATTGAGATCGGCGAATGTTCGATTCCCAAGCCCTTCGCTTTCAGTCGTCCCATCAGCTCGCCCTGGACTAAGTTCGCTACGCGCTTCGGATTCTTCGCCGCCTTCGCCGCCGCCTCGAACTGATCGGCAAAAGACTTCGTGGAGGTCAGCACCTGTGCGTCGTAGCTGGTAATGCCGTAATCGGCAACCATGCGCTGGCGGCGCATCTCGGGCAGTTCGGGCAAATTGCGGCGAATTTCAGCCTGCCACTTTTCATCAACCACCAACGGCAAAAGATCGGGCTCGGGAAAATATCGATAGTCGTGCGCCTCCTCTTTCGAGCGCATGCTATAAGTTTTTCCTTCGGCCGGATTGTAGAGTCGGGTTTCCTGCGTGATCTTGCCGCCAGATTCGATAATGCCGATTTGACGGTCGATTTCAAAATCGAGCGCCTCGCGAATGAACCGGAACGAATTCACATTCTTGATTTCAGTCTTCGTGCCAAATTGTTTTTGTCCGCGAGGACGCACGCTGACGTTGGCATCGCAACGCAGCGAACCTTCCTCCATATTGCAATCGCTGACGCCCGTGTAGAGGATGATTTCCTTCAACCGGGTGAGGTATTCGTGCGCCTCCGCGGAGGAAGTGATATCAGGTTCGCTGACAATTTCGATGAGCGGGACTCCACTGCGATTCAGGTCGATGGCTGTACTTTCACTGGAATCCGCAAACCCCTCGTGCAGGCTCTTACCCGCGTCCTCTTCGAGATGCAGGCGAGTGATGCCGATGTGCTTAGCTCCGGCTGCGGTCGTAATCTCGATCTTGCCAAACTCTGCCAAGGGCTTGTCGTACTGCGAAATCTGATAGCCCTTGGGCAGATCGGGATAAAAATAATTCTTGCGCGCGAAGATGGATGTCTCATTAATGCGGCAGCCCAGCGCCATCGCCGCCAGCACCGCGAAATCTACCGCCTTACGATTCAGTACTGGCAACGCTCCGGGAAGGCCAAGGCATACCGGGCAAACGTTAGTATTTGGTGGATTGCCAAAGCGCGTAGAGCAAGAGCAGAAAATTTTGCTCACCGTCAAAAGCTGGACGTGCACTTCCAAGCCGATCACCGCCTCATACTTGGCGCGGGCCGCTACAGAGGTTTCCAGCGTCGTGGCCATATCAAGGAATTATAAAGGCCTTCCACCTCCGGCACGCGACGCCCCACAATGATTAATGCGACTTAGATGGCGCACTTAAATATTTTTCCAACGAAACTTCAAAATACATTAGCTCGTTCCCTTTGGCATCGTGCACGCCAGTCAAATAAAAGTTCGCACCGGCTAGAGGCGTCGAAATTCCCGATACATCAAAGAACATGAAACCGGATTGCGTGCTATGTGGCTCGACGGCCCGGGCTGCGAATTGGGCGTTCTGAATCTCCTCCGTGGCGTCTTTACTAACGCTGCCTTTCGCCTTTTTCGGCCAGGGCAACGGATTCTGTGAGATGTTCCCCGGCGGCTTGGAAATTCTCCGATAAATATCATCTTCAGTGGCAGGAGGAATCTTGCTCCGGTCAATGGTGACCAGTTCCGCTTTCATTCCCGACAATGAGACCGGCTGATTTCCGTCATTCGTAATAACCAGGAATATCGGCATGAGGCCGACGTCGTTGTAGTGAACGGAAAAGATGCTGGCCTTGTCGGCCATATCGTACGGATCAAGCGCGACGGTGACGCCTTCGCTCGGATGTTCGTCGTGCGCGGGATAAGTTTTGGCGGGCTGGGCAGAAGGCATCACAAAGTGCTTTCCCGCCACGCAGACTATAGAAGCAAGCAGTAGGACAGAAACTCCGGCGATCTTTCGCGGCAGCGATAGACTTACAAACGCGCAGGACATGATTATTGATTATAGGACGCGAGCTTGGGAAACGGCGGTGCTTTGCGCATCAAACTAAGCAGGTAGAATGTTTCCTTCCCCATGTATTTGATCTACAGTGCACTGCTGGCCGCAGGGTTGCTTCTAACCCTGCCCTATTGGTTGATGCAGAGATTGCGCCACGGAAAATACCGTGCCGGCTTGAGCGAGCGCCTGGGAAAAATCCCTCAACGCCTGATAGGTCAGCCCGCGCGACCAACAATCTGGGTTCACGCGGTCTCGGTCGGTGAAGTTCTCGCCGTGAGCGGTTTAGTGGCAGAACTAAAGGGCCGGTTTCCGAACTATCGAGTAGTCATCTCGACGACCACCGATACTGGCCAGAAATTAGCTCGTACTCGCTTCGGGGCGGAGAATGTTTTCTACTTCCCGCTAGACTTCGCCTTCGCCATTCGCCCGTACTTGCGCTGGTTACGTCCCGAATTGATTGTCATTGCGGAGACTGAGCTTTGGCCAAACTTTCTGCGGCTGGGCAAGGCAAGCGGCGCTCGAATCGCTATCGTAAACGGCCGCATTTCCGATCGCTCCTGGCCTAGATACCGGCGCTTTCAGCACCTGCTTGCCCGCGTTTTGCGGCAGGTGGACCTTTTCTTAACCCAAACCGAAGAGGACGCACGCCGGCTCGCGCAAATTGGTGCACCGAAGGAACGGATTCAGGTCACTGGCAACTTAAAGTTTGATGTGCCTGCACCGGCCGCGCCGGCGATTATCGCCAGTCTACGCGCCGCTTTCCAGCAAGCGGATGCTGGGCCGGTAATTGTCTGTGGAAGCACGGTCGAGGGCGAAGAGCCGATCCTGCTACAAGCTTTCGTGAACATTCTGGCCAGCCATCCTCGTGCAGTCTTGATTCTTGCGCCGCGGCATCAGGAGCGCTTCAAAGACGTTGCCGACTTGCTGGGCCACCTTGGTATCCGTTTCTGGCGACGTTCGTTGTGGAGCGGCGATCCAATTGTCGCGGGCGTCCTGTTGGTCGATTCGATTGGCGAACTGGCTGCGCTCTACTCGCTCGCCGACCTCGCATTTGTTGGTGGCAGTCTCGTTCCCCGGGGCGGACACAATATAATCGAGCCCGCGCTGCACGGAGTTCCAATTATCGTGGGCAACCATACGGAGAATTTTCGCGACATCGTGAGCCTGTTTCAGAGCCGCGATGCCGTCCGGGTGGTTGGCCCAGCCGAACTCCCGCTTGCGTTCATGGAACTGATTTCCAACCCGGTTGAACGGATTGCGCTGGGCGACCGGGCGGCAGCAACTTTGCGCGCGCAAATGGGGGCAACGCAGCGGACCATGCAAGCATTGGAAAATTTGTTGACTCCCGCGGCAAACGCGCAGCCTGCACAATGACAAATCTGTGAATTTGTTTTCCTCTATATTCGGAGCAGGCGTGCGGGTCCGCAATGCGCTATATGACCGCGGCGTCGTTCGTGCTCGCGAACTACGCGGCCCTGTCATCAGCGTGGGCAACTTGTCAGTTGGAGGTTCTGGGAAAACTCCGTTCGTCATGCTGTTGGGAGAAATGCTGAAGAACCGCGGGATGCCATTTGACATTCTGTCTCGCGGTTACGGGCGCACCAAACGCGGCGTCGCTAAAGTGGAACCAGGAGGATCGCCTCAGGACTATGGTGACGAGCCGCTGCTGCTGGCTCGGCGCTTGGGAGTCCCGGTGATCGTCGGAGAAGATCGCCATCAAGCTGGACTGTTCGCGGAAGAAAGTTTCGGACCGCAGCTGCACTTGCTCGATGATGGATTCCAGCATCGCGGCCTGGCGCGAGACTTCGATATTGTTTTGGTCACTCCCGAAGACGCCCGCGACCGTCTGCTTCCTGTAGGGCGTCTGCGCGAGCCGCTCAACTCTTTATCGCGCGCCGATGCAGTTGTGTTGACCAGCGGCGCGTCGCCAGGTTCGTTTCCTTCCTCTGACAAGTTGGTATGGCGGGTGCGGCGCGGCATTTCAATGACAAGCGTTCCCGCTCGCCCAATTGTTTTCTGCGGGATTGCGCGGCCGCAGAATTTTCTGCTGCAACTGCGCACTGCGGGCGTGGAACCTGTGGCCCAAGCTTTTTTTCGCGACCACCATACCTACACGAAACGGGATATTGAGGACCTGTTGAAACTGCGGCAGCAAAGCGAGGCCGAGAGCTTTGTCACTACCGAAAAGGACGCAATTAACCTGGGCGGATACCTGCACACGCTGCAGCCTCTGACGGTGATTCCTGTCAAGATGGAACTGGTCGACGCAGCTAACGCAGTCGATACCATGCTGCGGATGATTTCGGAACGAAGAGCAAGGCGTGAGAAAATCGGTGCCGAGGCTGTGCGGAGTTCCGCGTCCAAATGACGAAGCATCCCAAAGAAAAGGAGCGGTTGAAAAAGATTGTGGAGGCTTTCCCTAAGGTCACCATCACTGTCGTGGGCGACCTGGTGGCCGACGAATTCGTTTTTGGAGAAATCTCGCGCGTGTCTCGAGAAGCTCCGGTGCTGATCCTGAAGCATCGGGAGCGCACGGTCATGCCGGGCGGCGGGGCGAACGCTATCAATAATCTTGCGGACTTGGGCGTCAACGTTTTGCCGGTGGGAGTAGTGGGCGACGACGAAGCTGGACGTTTGCTGTTGAAAAGTTTTCGCCACAAACACATTCCCGTCAGCGGCGTTTTGAAAGATAAAAGCTACACCACTGTGACCAAAACCCGCATTCTGGCGGGCATGACGCACACCGCCCGCCAGCAAGTTGTGCGAATCGATCGTGAGCCGGAACTGGAGCCCAACCGTCATTTGAAACGCGAACTGGTGCTGGCGGCTCGACAGTATGCGCGCGCTTCCGATGCATTACTCATTTCTGATTACGGTTATGGCGCGGCGAGCCCTGCAATTCTTAACGCGATTCGGGAGCGAGGACGTCTCGATGGCGTTCCAGTCATACTCGACTCGCGCTACCGGATGCTGGAATATTCGGGCGTAGTCGCAGCCACCCCTAATGAACCGGAAGTGGAAGCGGCGCTGGGGACGAGGATCGGAAACGATTGGGCGCGATTGTGTGTCGGTGGCGAGCAAGTAATGTCGCGCATGAAGCTCGAGTCGCTTGTAATCACCCGCGGTCGAGATGGCATGGCGGCCTTCTCCGGAAAACACAAGCCGGTGGACATTCCGATTTTCGGTTCGGACCAGGTTGCGGATGTTACCGGCGCCGGCGATACCGTCATTGCCACTTTCGCAGCCGCGTTTGCTGCTGGCGCAAGCACCGAAGAGGCTGCGCACCTGGCGAATTATGCTGGCGGGATTGTGGTGATGAAGCGAGGGACTGCGACCGTGTCACAACAGGAACTGCTGGCGGCGCTTGAACAATCACCGCCGGTAACGAGAGCGCATTGAATGTCAGCAGAAAAAATCTTAGGCCGCGAGCAGTTGAAAGAACGCGTTGCCACGTGGCGCAAGACGGGTGACTCGATAACGCTGGCGAATGGTTGCTTCGACCTGCTCCACGTGGGCCACATTCGCTACCTGCATGCAGCCAAGCAACTCGGCGGGCGTTTGATCGTGGCTATCAACTCCGATGGTTCGGTGCGAGCGCTGAAAGGGGAGGGGCGTCCGTTAATGCCAGCAGAAGAACGCGCCGAAATTCTCTCCGCCCTGGCGGACGTGGACGCTGTCGTCATTTTTCCTGAGCACGACGTGCGGGCCTTGATCCGCGAGCTTCGGCCTGATGTTCACGCCAAGGGAACTGACTACACTGTCGACAACGTCCCAGAGCGGGATGTGGTCGCGGAGTGTGGCGGCCGGGTGCAAATTGTAGGCGATCCCAAAGACCACTCCGCCAGCGAAATCATTCGCAAGCAAATTGGACGCCGCTCCTGAGCATGGAATCTCCGGTTCAATCGCTTCGGCAACATAGTGCTTCGTTCTCTCCCCGAAAACTTCTGATCGTTCGGCTGGGCTCAATGGGCGATATCATTCACACCCTGCCCGCCGTCACCGCGTTGCGGCAAACGTTTCCTGAGGCAATCCTGGGTTGGGTGGTGGAAGAGTGCTGGGCGGAGTTGCTGTGCACACTGCCTGAGCCGCGCTCAGGGCCACTGTCCGCGCGCAGGCCGCTTGTCGACTGCGTCCACACTGTGAATACGAAAGCGTGGCGTGCTTCGCCATTTTCCGCTCAGACATTTGAACAGATTGCGGCGGGGTTCAGCGAATTGCGAGCGCAGCGATACGAAGTAGCGGCCGATTTTCAAGGTGCAGTCAGGTCGGCCCTGGTAGCGCGTTGGTCGGGAGCGCCCGTCGTATATGGATTCGCGCAGCCACGCGAAAATGTTGCCAGCATGTTCTACTCGCGTCAGGTAGCTGCGCGCGGGAGCCACATTGTCGAGCAGAATCTTGCGCTCGCGGAGGGGGTCGCACATCACGCATTGCAGTTGCCGAACATCCAATTCCCGCACGATCCTGCGGTCGAAGATAAATGCGAAGAACGCTGGGGACGGAACTTTGGCGATTTTGCATTACTGAATCCCGGCGCGGGCTGGGGGGCCAAAAGATGGCCGCCCGAACGCTATGGGCATGTAGCTAAGGCATTGGCAACCGAAGGGGTGAAATCGCTGATCAATTTTGGCCCGGGCGAAGAGCGTCTGATGCGAGAGGTGGAATCGGCTAGCGGGGGCGCGGCGAAAGGCGTTGCATGCTCGCTCACGGAATTGATTGCGCTCACGCGACGCGCGCGCGTCTTCATTGGGGGCGATACCGGCCCTATGCACCTGGCCGCGGCTCTTGGCGTCCCGGTTGTTGCCATCTTCGGTCCCACCGATCCCGCGCGCAACGGACCTTTTGGCACGCGCAGCATTGTTTTGCGTAGTTCGATCAGCCCAACTTCGCACTCCCGCCGTGCGCAACCCGACCCTGGCTTGCTGGAAATCCGCGTTGATGAAGTGGTTGCCGCTGCCCGGACGCTATTAAGGAGCGCCCGTGGCTAGGATTACGTGGACAAACATTGCGCGCCGCATTCGCGTCCCTGTGGGGTTCGTTTTCGCCGCGATCTTTTTGTGGCTTGCAAAGCCAACTCCGAGGTCAATGCTGATTGGCTCGGCGCTTATCATTCCTGGACTCGCAATTCGGGCGCTGGCATCAGGACACGTAAAGAAAAACGAAGCACTGACTACGACAGGACCCTACGCCTATACACGAAACCCGCTTTATCTCGGCTCTCTGATCCTGACCGTCGGTTTTGCCATCAGCGCACGGAGTTGGTGGATTGGAGCGGGTCTGGTTTTGATTTTTCTAGCCATTTACCTGCCTGTAATTCGTGGAGAAGAAGTTTTTCTGAAGGAACATTTCCCCGAATTCTCAGAATACGCACAACGGGTACCTCGGCTGCTTCCCGGGATTCGTTGCGTGGGAAGCAGCGCCGGAGCGTTTTCCTGGGACCTTTACTGGAAGCATCGCGAATACAATGCGACTTTGGGGGCGGCAGCGCTGATGGCAGCATTGGTCGCAAAATTATTCTGGAGCCGATAAGGGATGTCGATACATCTCTCACACAGCATTCGGTATCTCAGTAAATATTCGAATCGCTCGTCCAGGCGACATGGGTAATCTCTTAAAGCTGAATCCGTCATATTTTTGGTTCGCGATGCTTTCGGTCGCTTTGGCCCAGTGCCAGACTCATCCCGCTGCGCCGTCTAATGCGCCTCCGCTGCCCACAATAAGCGCGGCTCCCTCCACACGAATTGTTCCTCCTCCACCGAACTATGCTTATCCGAACGGACAGACCTACGTCTACGGCGTGGAATGGCATCTTTTCAATGCAGGAACGGCTCGTGTGACCCTGGGACTCGACGCCGGGCAGCAGCATGTAACCGCGACTGCAAACTCTGCAGGCGTGGCTAACGCGCTGTACAAAGTGCAGGATCATTTCGAAGCGTTCTTCGATCCGCGCACGTTCTGCTCGCTGCATGTTTCAAAACATACAGAAGAGGGTTCTCACGCGCGTCAAACCGAACTGCGCTTCGATTATTCCCGCAATAAGAGCGTGCTCGATGAGAAGAATTTAAAGACCGGCGAACAAAAACACGTAGAAAACGACGTACCGGGTTGCGTTTCCGATGTAGTCACTGGGTTCTATTATCTGGCTTCATTGCCTTTGCAACCCGGCAATACCTACACATTTCCCGTCAACGACGGAAACAAAACGACTGAAGTCAGGGCGCGCGTAGAAGCCAATGACCAAGTGAAAGTTCCCGCGGGCACATTTCGCACAGTGCGGGTAAAAGCTGAAGCAATTTCTGGGGCTTTGCAGGGCAAAGGAACGGTGTGGGCTTGGTTCACCGACGACGCCAACCATACTCCAGTGCAGATGCGATCGAAGTTAGGTTGGGGCACCCTTTTATTTCGATTGCAGCGTATCGAAAAACAATGACCTACTTTTGCGCCAACAGCGCTTTGGCGTGACTGAGTTCCGGCCGGTCCGAATTCGAGCCACTACATATCTTCACTAATCGAGCGTAGTAAGTGTTCGACTTGTCGCTCTTCCCTGCCCTCTCCGCTGCCAGCGCAGCGCCGTAGAGGCCATTGAAGCGATTAGGATTGAACTTCAAGTCTGCCTCGTACTCTGCCAATGCCTGTTCGGGACGGTTCATATCGAGCATCATGTCCGCGAGCATTTCGCGCGCGGGGATTGCCAACGGTTCGTCGCCCTCAGCCTCTTCTTTTTCCGCGACCGCATTCAATGTTTTGATGGCTTCGTCGTTGTTTCCTTCAGCGTGAGCTAACCATGCAGCCGCTTCCTGGTGGTCCTGATCTACCGCCTCAGTGAAGCCGTTTTTCTCGTGCTTGAGCAAGGTGGCGTGAATCGATTCAATCTCGGCCACGTCTTTGCGCGCATCCGCAACATTCCCAGTGCGAGCGGCGCCAATTGCACGAGCCCAGTAGATGATGGCGGTGTCCCCGGTTTCCGCGTCAGGAACCTGTGGCAAGGAAGCCGCATCCGCCCAATGATGCATTTCCAGCACATATCTCGCAGACAAAGTCACCAGCGCATCCGTGCGGGGATCGAAATCCGTACCGTACATATTGCTCTTCATCGTAGGCATGGCTTTAACTTCTTCGATCACTTTTTGCGCATCCGCCTCCTTTCCCGATTGCATATATGCGTAGACCAGAAAATCCATGGCATGAAATTGATGGCCCTCGCCGCCCATGTGCATGGCAGCGGTCTTGCGCGTCGCGGCGATGGAAGCGAGGTTGGAGTCGATATCGTCCTGCCACAAACCGAGCCGGGCAAAAATGTGCGAGGGCATATGCAACGCATGCGGAGCCGCAGGAGCGATTGCCGCGTAGCGCCGGGCCGCCGGCAGTCCAAGCTCCGCCAATTGTGGTTTATCGTAGCTGTGAATCAAATAATGCGAAACGCCAGGATGGTCGGGCTCCCCTGCAAACAATTTTTCGAGAACTGCAGCAGCCTGCTTTCGATTGGCAAAGGTCGTATCGTTGTCCGGCTCAGAAGCGAGCAGCGACAGCGCATAGAACGCGGCTGCCTCGCGGTCATCCGGATAACGCACGTAAGCCGCGTCCATAGCCTTAGAGTAGGCGTCGGCTCGATCGTGATAATCCCGATTTTTGCCGCGATAGAACGCATCCATTGCGGCGATGTAATCGCGCTCGCGATCAGTTTTTGGATGCAGCGATTTTGCCGCCTTGACTTCCGCCTGCCCGCGCTTGATCGGTGGCTGCGTCCGGATGGTTCCACAGCTGATGCCAGATGCTCATGGCGATTCCCCAATGCGCCATGGCGCACTGCGGATCATTTTTCGCTATGTCTTGAAATTCTTTTTCCGCCTCTTCGTACCAAAACGAATGCAGCAGCGCCACGCCGCGCTCGAATGGTGCCTGCACCGCAGGTGCGCACGATACGGGAAAATGTACCGTTCCCAATTGATCCGTCGTCAGATCTTCGTGGTGATGACCTTCGTCGGCCAGGGCGCTAAATGAACACAGGAGGGAATGGCAAGAGCCAGCGCCAATCGCTTCATGGAATACCTCGCATGAAAAGCGAGTCTAGCCCGTTACGCTTCAGAGGGTCAACCAGAGTGGGGGTCCGGGGAAAGCGAATTTGTTCACTGCCCTAGCTTGCTCGGCGTTGGCGGCTGAATGAGCGAAATCGCCTAATTGTAACACCCTTGTTCGTTTCCGAATCGAAATTTACGTCTGGAGGATGAGAGGATCGGCCCGCAGACGGACCATTGGCGGTTAAACCTGAGGAAAATGTTTGACGGCGACTCACCGCTGAGATGATAAAGCGCCCATCATGACTTGGGCGAAGATCGAGCCAATCATGTCACAGGAAGGTCCGAGGCACTGGCTGACCCATACCATGACGGCACGCGACTTTCCTTCTGTTACTTGGCTCGCGTGGACGAATATTCTGAGCTTCACTGCCTCTCGATTCAAGGCGAATGATCGTTAAGCGGAATCTGAGGCGTCAGCATTCCTGGCGTATGCTCTGAACCTGGAGTGGCTTGATTCAAGGAATCACTTCCATGGTTCGCGTTGATGACCAATGGCGGCAACGGACGATGGTTCAACGTCAAGCCACTGGGAATCCAATGGGAAGACGTTTGAGGCGCACCTGTTTAGGAACCAGCATGTCCGGCGACGTGACTGGCTGCCAGGACCATCCCAACTAAGCCATTCGCGGCGCAAGATTGGCTGATCAGCGGCTATCGAAGCAGCCCAAGTGACCAGGCTGGCTCACCAACGTGAAGCGCGCTCGCTGGGATCGCTCACCCTATGATGGCGACTGTGGATCTGAGACGGCGGGAACTCACAGTGCTCAATAGGTGAACCGGGGCCAGCACCCAGTCGAGAACATCGGAGAGCCATTGAAAACCAGGCCACTCGATTCGCGGTGTGGTGAGTCGTCCAACTTGCTAGCTCTCGCGGCAAGCACGGCGAGCGTCAGCGGCTAGCGTTGGTCGCCAGTCGACGATAGCGGTCGACACCATTACCGCGTGATCGCCACGAACACTTCTTTAGGATCGATGCGAATCCTGATGGAGTGTCGGCCTCCGATCAGCACTATCGGTCGACCTTGCTCTCCTTCACCTGTGGCCGATCGCCGATCCGCAAAGTCGAGGCATCGTGTCGCTGCCCTCTGGCCACGTTTTTCGCAGCGGCCTAAAGCAGGAACATCCATCTCACTCGCAGGTTCTACGTCGGGCGAGATGGTTGCGCGTTGTGCCCAGGCCTCGCAATACAGGTTCTCTTGTTGGTCGCATCCCTACACCGGGGTAACGGTCAACGTAAGGATCGCATTAGGCTGGCGTTTACCATTCAGTGGAATTCACTTGGCTGGCACGCCAAATGTTCGCTCGCCATACCTTGAGAGCAATCGTGCGATTGCGACTTTGACTGCTATCGTACGCAGATCTGTCCCCGGCAAGTCGATCATCGCAGGGCAAACCCGGGGAGCAGACGACATGCGGCAGTCTCGAGCCACCCGACCGCGTGACTCCTATACCAATTCGCGCACCCGCCACACTCGGCACACTAGCGCTGGGAGCGCCAGGATTGTCGATCTGGCGACGAGAGGAGTCTGTGGCAAGCGCACCCGCAAAACATTAATTCTTCGAGGCGTTAAGCTCAACCCAACCGGAGTGACTTCTTATTGCAGGCGGAAGCGTTCGTTCATCAACCGCTGGAGGCGAGGTTTGTAGAGAATGTCGTAGGCGAATTCTTTGTCGGGAAACATGGCTAGCGCGGCACGCTTGGCTCCCGCCACCAACTCGGAGGCTTCTTCGACGGTGAGGTTGGGGTCTTGGCCGATCACAGACATTACCATGCTGATCATGATCTGCAGGCGCCGGATGTTTTTCGCTTCCTGTTCTCTTTCGCTCAGGTTTGGCTTATGCCCGTGCCGTTCTAAACTGCTCATTAGGCCCCCGACACCACGTCTCCAAGGTTAGATGTTCCCCGGGTGGAGCGCGTTGCGCCCCGCTGTTTTACCCATTGTCTCGGCAAGTAATGCGGAGTGCAATGGCCTGATGGTGTACGCCTTCGGTTACCCCAAACCATTCATGCGGCTTAGACGTGACGAGAATCTTGCTCGAATGCGTGCCCAATGCCGCTTGATGGAGTTAAAATCGAAGAGCGCGCCGGAAGTCAGGTGCGACTTGAAGCAGAAAATTATTCCGTCGGAGGCAATAATGGCAGATTCGAAGTCCACGCCCGGAGCAGACCGTCCTAATCCGAATGAAAAGCTGGTACGCGTGTTCGACACCGAACAGGAATCGGAGGCGATGGTGGTGCGTGGATTGCTTGATTCCGCGGGCATTGAGTCTGACCTGACCTCGCTCGACGCGCAACAAGACATTCTGCCGGGCGTAGGCGGAACCGTGATATTGGTTCGCGAGGAAGATGCCGACAAGGCTCGCCGCCTGATTGAGGAGTACCGGCAGACGCCCGACGAGTTGGAGACTGCAGAGTATGCTCTCAATGAAGAGCCGCCAGCGGAGAACTGACCGTTTTGCCGTCAAGATAGAATGTGACCGCTCCGTTCATATCCGTGCGATAGGTGCGAACGTGGGCTGCTCCCAAGCGATCCAAAACTTCTTGTCGCGGATGCCCATAAACATTGCGCACACCCACTGATATCACCGCGAACTTCGGATGCACTGCCGCGAGCAACTCGGGAATCGTCGACGTTGAGCTTCCGTGATGAGCCACTTTCAGTAGATCGGCCTGCGGGTTCTCTTGCGCGACTTGCTTCTCGGTTTTTTTCTCGGCGTCTCCCTCTAGTAGAGCCGCAGTCGCGCCATAGCTGATTTTTATCACCAGAGACTCGTCGTTCGGCCGCGAAGGATGCGACTCAGCATCCCGTGGCGGGGCCAGCACAGCGATCTTCGCATCATCCATTTCAAGCTTGTCTCCCGCCTTGTGAAGAACGATCGGAATCTTCAGCGCCCGGGCTTCGCGCAGCAGGGTTTGCAACTCAGGGCTTGGCGAATTCACGCTCAACCAAAATTCTCGCGGATGAAAATTCGCCAGCACCGCCGCCATGCCTCCCATGTGATCGGCGTGAGCGTGCGTCACCGCGACTACATCGAGTTGATGAAACCCTCGCGACCAGAGGTACGGCGACACGACATCTTCGCCAATATCCAATTCCGAATGCATCCAGAACGGTATACCGCCGGCATCCACCAGGAGAGTGTGACCCTGCGGCGACACCAGCAAGATCGAATCGCCCTGACCGACGTCGATTGCAGTGAGTTCCAGTACGCCGGCCTTGACTTGCGGGTGTGGAGGAATAACGCATACCCAGAATGCGCTCAGGACCAACGCAGCCCATCCGGCTACGACCAGCAACCAACGCTGGCGGCGGCTCAGCACCATCGCCAGAACGACCGCGCTCGCTCCCAACAAAATGACGGTGAGTTGCGGCGTGGGCACGCGGGTATCGGCGATCCGCAAAGCCCCAAACCAGCGCACCGAGCCGTTCATAGCGTGCAAAGCAATTGCAGCGATAATGGCCGGCAGCTTGGCGAATGCCAGCGTGAGATAACTCGCACTCACAGCTGCAATCGCTGCGACCATAATGATTTCGGTAAGAGGAACAGCCAGTACATTTGCCGGCAGCGAAACCAGCGTGGCGCGATGAAAGTAATAAGCCATGGGTATGGCGAATCCCGCCTGCAGCACGGCGGAAATTACGAAAAATTCGCAACCCAGCAGCAGCACCCGTGCAGTGGTTCCGAGCACGATCAAAGGCATGCGCTTCCCGAAAAAACGTTGCAGTCTGCCGGCAACCATCCGCAGGTCAAGCCGGAATTGCGCCAGTGGCGGTGCCAACGCCGCGTCGTAGCTGGTCGCATCCAAACTCCTCAGTGCGCGAGACAAAGGTTGGGTCGTCCTCTCAAGCAGTGGAGCGCCGACGCCAGCGATAACCAGCACGCACAGGAAGCTAAGTTGAAAGCTGGCTCCGAGCAGCGCCGCGGGATCGACAATCAGCAGAGCCAGCGCCGCTGCGCCAATGGTGTTGAGAATTGATTTCCGTCGGTACAGCAGTCTTGCGCCGAGGTAGAGCGCAAGCATCAGCGTGGCCCGCCACACCGGAGCGCCAACATCGGTCAGCAGGGCATAAGCGACCGTCAACAGAATGGTGATAGCGCTTGCGGCAATATCACTGACTCGCAGCCGGCGCAGCACCCAAAACATCACCAGGGCAAGCACCGCGACTTTCAACCCGGAGATCACAAGCACGTGGTAAGTTCCGGTGCGCTGAAAGTCGGTCAGGGTCTCGCGCCCCAGGAAGGAATTTTCCCCGATAAGCATGGCGTCGATCAGCGCCGCGTCGTCTGGCCTCCATAAAGCATGAATTCTTTCGAGCAGATTTCTGCGCACACGTGTCCGCGAAAGTTCAAAGCGGTTCCCGGCAAACCCTGGCAGCAATTCAACCGCCTCCGCCTTCGTGGATCCCAGTGCGACGATTCCGTCTTGTGCCAGGTATCCCGCGTAATCGAACGCTCCGGGGTTGCGGAAATTGTGCGGAGGAAGAAGTTTGGCTGGAAATCGCAAGCGGTCGCCGTAACCGAACGGCTGCCTGGGAATGAATTCTGCACTCGGGTTCGTGCCCTCCTCTTTACTTAATTCGTGGCCATAAACTGTGACGCGCAATCCGGAGTGGATGGCAAAGCTTCGGCTTCCCGCATCAGTTGTCGTGATCTGCTCGGTCTCAAGGTCCAGCCGTTGTTGCGCATCGCCGAAGTTTTTCTCGCGCAAGTTTCCTTCCTTGACCACGTGGCCAGTGACGATTACTTCGCGACCATCCGCGAATGAGAGAACATCCGTGCTGCCGGTGTTCCCTGCAACGCGAACCTGCATCATCAGTGCACCGGTCGCGAACAGGACCGACAGGGCAAGTGCAAAAGCAGCATAGGAACGGCGGGATAAAAAATACGTGCCTGAAGCGCAGAACGCGACTGCCCCTACCAGCCACCATACTGCGGGGCGCCACACGTAAACGCCGGTGACAATTCCGCAGGAATAGGCCAAGGCTGCCCACAGCATGGGTTGTCGGGAAAGTGGTTTCAGGGGAGTGGTAGGGGGACCTGTAGCTGGCGGCTTCAATGGCTAGCCTAGATCAAGGGTTGGCGCAATGGGTCGGATGTCAAGCTCATAAAAAGACAGGCGGCTCTAGCGGACCAGATGAAACACACTCTCCAAGTGATAGGTCTGGGGGAACAGATCCACCAGGTGTGCCTGCTCGATGCGATATCCGGCGCTCGCCAAGCCAACCAGGTCACGCGACGCTGTCGCCGGATCGCAGGATATGTAGGTCATCCGGTGCGCTCCCAATCCGACGAGACTTTGGACCACACTTTCCCCCAGACCGCTCCGTGGCGGGTCCACCACCACGAGGTCAGGCCGCAACTTTCCGGGCGCGCTCCGCAAAAAATCGGCGGTCGTGGCCCGGACTGCCTTCACGTTTGCTGGGGAATTGTGCAGCAAATCAAGATGGGAAGTCTGTGACGATTCGACAGCGATCACCTGTGCAAATCTTCTGGACAGGAACGTCGAGAAGAGTCCTACTCCTGCATAGAGATCGAGCGCAATGTCGCCATCGTATTGCCGGCCAACGGTAGCTACCAACTCCCTTACGAGATAACGGTTAATCTGGAAGAATGAGCCGGCGCTAACCCGGTATAAGGCATCGTCAACCCTATAATTGATTTCCCCATGGCCGGATGCCGCGATCCTCTTAGATTCGGCCCGCTTCCCCGTCCGGGCCGCATCCATCTTGTAAACCACGATGCCCGTAATTTCGGGTAGGGATCGTCGCGCAGCATCCGCCCATTCCCTGATCGGCGTGCTCGGCGTTCCGGGTTCACACGAAACCTCGATCAGGAGTTCGGTGTCCTCCGCATTAACGAAAAATTCGATCTCGCGAATCCTGCCGGGCAGCTCGCGTTCACGTCCCATTCGCCAAAAGGCCGAGATAGCGCGATTGATCAGCGGTGAACTTACCGGACACTGCTCAACCGGAAGCACTTCGTGTGAGTTGAATTTGTAGTAGCCGAGCGCGAACTCGGGCGCAGTGCGAACTTGTAACCGGCTCCGGTTGCGATAGTCCCAGGGCGGCGACGGATGAATGGTGATCTCGGTTTCCAGTTCCAGCTTGGCCGTGCGGCGAAGGGTTTCTTTCAGGATGCCGGCCTTGATCTCAAGTTGATGTTCATAGCGCATATGCTGATAGTGGCAACCGCCGCAGCGTCCGAAATAAGGACATGGCGGCTCAACCCGCTGCGAGGAAGGCTGCAGAATCTTGCCCGCGCGTCCTCGCGCAAAGCCGCGCTTCTGTTCAACAATTGACGCTTCAATCGTTTCGCCTTCCAGCACGAAGGGGACAAATACGGCTTTGCCAGGACCGTGTTCATCAGAAGGAAGCCGGGCGAGGCCGTCGCCGCCATAAACGAGTTTTTCGATGGTGAGCTGCACGCGAGAATTCTAAGCGGGAACGTGAGATGCCGGATAGAAAGAATTGCCGATTGTCGATTTCCAATTGGCAATTGAAAATCGGAAATTGTAAATTGCGAACAAGTCTTACATGTAGAAAAGGCTCAACCGCGGCAGCCCATATTTTTCCAGCAATCGCTTATGCACATATTGCCTTTGCAATTGTTCGATCTGTGCTGCCGGCATTTTGCGGCGGTAGGGCGCCAGCTCACGATCGGCCTCGGCCCGCACAGAAACGATTTGCTCGTCAGGTGTTGCTGCCAGGAGAACGGCAAACAGTTTCTCTTCGGCCACGGTGAGGCGACGTTCAAGTTCTTCCAATCGCAGCGGGGTTTTCTTAGTCTCCAGTTCGGCGGCAATTTCGCGAAGGGTGTTTGCAGTTTCCTCGGCAAGCGGCTTTGCTGAAATTCCTTTTGCTTCGGGAAGCTTCGCAGTTTCCAATTGTTTCGCATTGAGCCGGAGGAAAGCCGCAATTTCCGATGCATGAAATCCAGCGTGCTTGCTGCCCGGCGTCTCGATCTGGGCCGCGCCGACCGCAGCCTCCTTCATCTCTTCCGCAGCGGTCAGCACGGCTTGCGCGCAATACGCGAGACTATTGACCTTCTGTGACTTCAACGGCTTCTCATCGTATTTATCGAAGGCGGCATCGATGCCGCGCAAAACCGCTTGCAGCGGCACGCTCGCATCTTTCCAAGTCTCAATCAATGCCCAATCGAGCGGAGACAGGTAAATTCGTCCACGGCGCCGCTGAAAGTGTTCTTCGATTTCAGTGAAGTAGTTGAAATAGTTTTCCACGACGTGTCAGCGGGGCTTGTTTCCGGCAGGAACCTTGGAGGCGGCCGTCGCAGTTTCACGGTGCACCTTCGCAGTGACATTACGCTCCCAGATAATACGCAGGCCTTCCAAGGTCAAAAACTCATCTACTTGTTTAATATGTTTTGAGCCTCCACCCATCAGCGAAGCCAAGCCGCCAGTAGCGATCACCGTGGTTTCAGCCCCGAGTTCCGCGATCAGCAACTCAAGGAGTCCATCGACCAAGCCCAGATAACCGTAGTAGAGCCCGGATTGCAGACTGCTGACAGTGTTGCTGCCAATTACATGCGCAGGCTTGCGGATGTCCACACGAGTGAGCCGCGCAGTGCGCTCGAACAGCGCGTCGGCGGAGATTCCAATGCCGGGGCAAATCACGCCGCCCATATATTCTCCCTTAGCGGAGACGCAATCGAATGTTGTCGCAGTTCCGAAATCAACAATTATGCAGGGCCCGCCATATTTCTCGAAGGCGGCGACGGAGTTGACAATACGGTCGGCACCAACTTCGGCAGGATTGTCGTAGTGCACCGGCATGCCAGTTTTTATGCCCGGTTCGATGAACAGTGGTTTCGTATCGAAGTATCGTTCGCAGACCTGGGCGAGAGTAGAGTCGAGCGGCGGTACCACGGAAGAAATAACGATGCCATGAATTCCTTTGGCTTCGAGATTGTCCATGGCGAACAGGTTACGGAAAAGCACGCCATATTCATCTACTGTCTGCGTGGCAACGGTCGCGACCCGCCAGTTCGCCACCAGCAATTCGTAGCGCGGTGAATCGGTTTCATTGGCGTGATCCCCGCTCGGAGCTACCTTTTTTACTGGGGCAAAGACACCCAGCACCGTGTTGGTATTGCCCACATCCAGAACTAGAAGCATATCTCGGAAGAACTATTTCAATCTTACTGTGCCGCTCAGCACGGTACGCAAGCCTTCAGCAGTTCGCACTTTTAGAAAACCCCGCTCATCAAGCCCGTCCGTTACACCCTGCAAGCTGGCATCTTCTTCGACCTCGACTTGCCGTCCTTTAGCCGACGATGATCGTTCCTCGAAGCGGTGCAGGATTGAATTAACGCTATCCCGGCTTTCCAGCAAGCTGCGATATTCCCGGTCGAGCGATTTTAGCAAAGCTGTACACAACTCCACGCGAGACCACTCGGTGCCAGAAACTAATCGCAGAGAAGTAGCGATTGTCTGCAGGTCCGCGGGAAAAGTCGACTGATTCACATTGATGCCAATTCCAATCACGATGTGACGTACGCGAGTCACCTCGGCGTTCATCTCAGTCAGGATACCGCACACTTTTTTCTTATCGATCAGGACGTCATTTGGCCACTTCAGGTCGGGCGCGATTCGAGAGTCAATCTGCTGAATCGCAGCGTGCACAGCCAACCCGGCAGCAAGCGTGATAACCAGCACATCCGACGGCGGCAGCGCCGGGCGCAAAACTACCGAACAATAAATCCCGGTGGAGCGTTCGGAATGCCATTGGTTAGCTCCGCGGCCTCGTCCGGCAGTCTGTTGCTCGGCTAAAAACACACTGCCCTCAGGAGCGCCCGCGCTCGCTGCTTCCATGGCGGCCGTATTGCTTGATCCGATTTTGTAATAGTGATGAATGTGCTTGCCGAAAATTGTGCCCTGTAATTGGGAGGCGAGCATATCCGGCAGCAGCAGATCGGGCATGGACTTCAGACTATATCCGGTCGATGGATGCCCGGCAATATCAACGCCAAGCTTGCGCAGTTGCTGAATCAGTCGCCAAACTTCGGAACGGCTGGCGCCGATCTCATCTGCGATCTTAGTTCCGCTTACGACCACGGTGGCGTGGGCAATCAGAAGACGTACGATGCGCCCAAGGCGGGCATCGCTTTGTGGCGTGACCTTGTGAGTTGCAATGGTTCCCACCCGCGAACCCCGGATTGGCGGCGGCTGCTTGATGCGGAAATTATGAGGGATGGGCCGCGAAACAGCAATCACAGTACGTGGCAAGTCACACCGGCGCCAGGCGCATGCTCATATCCGCAGCTTTCGGCGAGTGGGTTATGGCGCCAATAGAAATGAAATTCACTCCAGTTTCGGCGTAGGCGCGCACGTTCTCCAGGGTGATTCCGCCCGAGACTTCCAGCGGAATTCGACACTCCATTTGTAAGCAGCGCTCGACTGCACGCTTCACATCTTCGACCGGCATGTTGTCGAGCAGAATGGCTTCCCCGCCGTGTTTCAATGCTTGGTCCAACTCGTCCAACGAACGGACTTCGACCTCAATAATCTGCTCGCCGCGACGGTTCTTGTGAGCGCGCTCCAGCGCCGGCGCTATGCCTCCGGCCAGAGCAATATGATTGTGCTTGATCAGAACCCCATCCGACAGATCCAGGCGATGGTTTTGCGCGCCGCCACAGCGCACCGCGTACTTGTCGAGCATGCGCAGGCCGGGCGCAGTTTTACGCGTGTCCAGAATTCGCGCTTTGGTGCCAGAAACAGCCTCGACGAATTGCCGCGTCAAGGTGGCAATCCCGCTTAACCGCTGCATGAAATTCAGAATCACGCGCTCGCAGGAGAGAATCACGCGCGCGTTGTGGCGAACCACGGCAATCGATTGCCCTCTGTGCAGGCGGATGCCATCAAATATTTCTGTATGCGTAGTGACCTCGTAATGCGATGTCACCGCCCCGTCCAGCGCCGCGTAGATATCCAGAATGCGTGAAACGCAGCCGATGCCCGCGAGAATGCAATCCTCTTTAGCCAGAATCGTCGCCGAAGCGCGCTGGTTCGGATCTATGCAGGCGTAGCTCGTGGCGTCGCGCGTGGCGCGATCTTCCAGGAGCGCGTTCTCAATCACAGCGGTGATGCGCCGGCTATTCCAATCCATATTGTTAGTGGAGGACGGGCTTCTCGCCCGTCCTGGCATTATCTCAATTCATCGAGCTTACTCTTTACTTTGTCCTGCAGGACCGCTAGCTCTTGCGCACGCTTTCGGATTCCGTCTACAACCTTCGGCGGCGCTTTGGCCAGAAACTGTTCGTTGCTCAATTGCCGCTGGCCGTTGCCGATTTCCTTCTCGATCTGCTCCAATTCTTTTTTCAGGCGCTCGCGCTCTGCCCCGACATCGATCTTTCTCTCGTAAATTACGTGCACATCGAAACGAGCTGTGCTCCGTGCTCCGGATAACTTGGCCAGAGAATGATCAACAAATTCTATTCTCTCAACGCCCAGCCAGTCGTTTTATAGAGTTCTCGTTTTCTTCAATCAGCCTGCGAATTGTCGGCTCGGAAACATAGACCTGTGCAGGGACTTTCGCTTTCGGCTCGACCTTCAGCTCTGCGCGTGAATTGCGAACGCTAACAATGAGATCCTGCAGAATGGCCATGTCGGTCTCAGCCGCAAGATTCACTTGCTTTTCGTCAGGCTGGGGATATGCAGCCAGAGCAATCGACTTCAATGGTGGAACCCCATCGTAAATAGCGTGCCAGATTTCTTCGGTGATAAACGGCATGACCGGATGCAACAGTCGCAAAGCAGCTTCGAAAATCCCAAGTAAATTGACGCAGGCGACGCGAGCTGATTGTGGATCTGACTCGTCCAGCAGCCGCGGCTTGATCAACTCGATGTACCAGTCGCAAAACTCACCCCAGAAAAAATCGTAAATCTGATTGGCGGCTTCGTGGAAGCGGTAAGTCTCCAGCGCCTCGTTCACATTTTGCGTGACCCGGTTAAAGCGAGAGAGAATCCATCGGTCTTCGAGAGCAACCGCTTTAGCCCCAGCCACGCCGGCGTGGCCGTGAGCCGCGTCCGGCCGCAGACCCGGCTCTACCCGGTCGATATTCATGAACATGAAGCGCGCCGCATTCCAAATCTTATTGGCGAAGTTGCGATAGCCTTCAGTCCGGCTCTCGCTGAATGCAATATCAGTCCCCGGCGCCGCCATGGCCGCCAGCGTGAAGCGCGTGGCATCGGTCCCAAAGCGCTGAATAATATCGAGCGGATCAATCACATTGCCTTTGGTCTTCGACATCTTCTGCCGCTCGGCATCGCGAACCAGCGCATGAATATAAACCTGGCGAAACGGAACGCTGTCGTCTTTCTTGTCGCCCCACCCACTGGCTTGCTTTATCGGCGGGTCCTGCTGATGCCCCTGCATAAAATGGCAGCCAAACATGATCATGCGAGCGACCCAGAAAAACAGAATCTCGTAAGCGGTAATCAGCAACGTCGTCGGATAGAAGACCTCCAGATCGCGAGTCTTCTCCGGCCAACCCAGCGTCGTAAACGGCAACGAGCCCGGATGAGAACCAGGTGTCGAGCACATCAGTATCCTGTTTGAGTTCCGAACCACCGCATTTCGTGCACTTCGCTGGAGCCTCGCGGGCCACAATGATTTCGCCACACGAACAATGCCAGGCCGGAATCCGATGCCCCCACCACAGTTGCCGCGAGATGCACCAATCGTGGATGTTATGCATCCAGTTCAGGTAAATCTGTTTGTAGTTCTCCGGAACAATTGTGATCTCGCCGTTTTCGACGGCTTCCGTCGCCTTCTCTGCCAGTGGTTTGATCTTGATGAACCACTGCGTCGAAAGCCGCGGTTCCACCACAGTGCCGCAGCGGTCGCACTTCCCTATCGAGATGGTGTAATCCTTCTCACCAACCAGGAAACCTTGCTGACGCAGGTCGTCGAGCACGCGCTTGCGCGCTTCGTAGCGATCCAGTCCAGCATACGGACCCGCATTCTGGCTCATGCGGGCGCGCTCATCGATCACTTCAATTTGCGGCAGATCGTGGCGGAGTCCAGCCTCAAAGTCATTAGGATCGTGCGCAGGAGTCACTTTCACCGCTCCCGTCCCAAACTCCGGCTGCGCCAGATCATCCGTAATAATCGGAATCTCCCGGTTCATCAGCGGCAACAAAACTTTCTTCCCATGCAGATGCTGTGTAGCGCTCGTCTTTTTCATTCACGGCCACAGCCGTGTCACCCAGCATGGTCTCCGGACGCGTAGTCGCCACGGTGATAAATTCATTAGTGCCGATTACCGGATAACGAATCTCATAAAGCTTCCCCGCGATATCCTCGTGCTTCACTTCGAGATCGGAAATCGCAGTGCCACAGCCCGGACACCAGTTGACAATGTACTTGCCGCGATAAATCAATCCTTCTTCATACAGACGGACGAACACTTCACGCACCGCCCGCGAAAGGTTCTCGTCCATGGTGAAGTATTCGCGATCCCAATCCACCGAGTCGCCGAGCCGCTTCATCTGCTCCAGAATCGCCCCGCCGTAATGCCGCTTCCACTCCCACACCCGCTCAATAAATGCCTCGCGCCCCATATCGCGACGATTCTTGCCTTCCGTCGCAAGCTGCCGCTCGACCATCATCTGGGTCGCAATGCCCGCGTGATCGGTCCCCGGTATCCACAATGTCAAAAAGCCGCGCATGCGATGCCAGCGCACAATGATGTCCATCTGCGTATGGTTCAGCATGTGCCCCATGTGCAACCGTCCGGTAACATTCGGAGGCGGCAACAGCAGCGTAAACACCGGACGCGTCTCCCCCGTGTGGGGCGGGCGCCCTCGCCCGCCTGCGCTCGCATTCGAAGTGCTGTTTTCCGTGGTCGTCTCGCTCGGCGCGGGCGTCTGCACAGAAAACAGCTTCTCCTTAACCCAGTACTCGGCCCAACGCGTCTCAATCGCGCCCGGCTCATACGCTTTAGGAAGATCGTGTGCCATGAGTAAGATCGGCTCTCAGCTATCAGCTATCAGCCAACATCCTTACTATTGCGGGATGCAAGAGAAACTTGAAAGGCTGAGCGCTGACGGCTGAGAGCTGAAAGCTGATCTTTGATCTTACAGGCGTGTAGAAAAAAGGGTCAAACCCCGGACGGGAGTATACGCACTGAGGGGATTTTGCTACACCCCGGCGAACAAGTAGGCGGGCTGTTCTGAGTAGGGCGAGAGCGGGAGCAGCATCTCATCCACAACACATGAGGATTAAATTTCGGGTCTAATGTAAAGGAACACGAAAGGCCAACGCCGCCGCTTGGCACGACGGCGAGATGGACGAACACAGACCGGGAAAGCTACCTACAATTCAGCGCTGGCGTATGAATTGATTTCGCAGTTCAAGCTGACTTCCTCAAACTGCGGCATTGTCCATTCCATAAGTCCACTCCTTCTGATTTGTTCGCATTCATCTTTGTCTCGTTGTCTGATCTCTTGCCGTGTGCCGGTGTCAATCCTGGATTGCTAAGCACTCACTTCATGCGGACTCCGCCGAATATCTTGGCCGTTGCTAATTGCAGCTAGGGAGTTATCTTGAAGATCGTTCCCTTGCGATTGACGCCGCCGCCGAAGGCTGTGCCGTAGAGGTTTCCCTCCGCGTCCATGATCAAGCCGTTTGGGGACGCACCGTCCAGGCAGTCGCCGGAGCAGAAGCTGTGTAGAATCCTCTCCTTGCCGTCTGCGGTGATCTCATACACAACGCCCGCGCCAATCGGGCCGCCCTCCTCAGTGGTCCCATAGAGATTGCCCTGTGCGTCGAGAACCACTGCTGTGTCAGGCTTAATGCCATCATGCTGCACCTTGTAGTTCACCCGGAAGCGGTGCAACACGCGCTCCTTGCCACTCGGGCTCAACTCAAATACCGTGCCAGCGCCGTCGCCGCCTCCACGGTCGGTCGTTCCGTAGAGGTTCCCTTCAGCGTCCATAATTACGCCAGCAATCGGTTCTTCCCCGTCGGGAGGGCCTTTGAAGCTGTACAGCACGCTCAAGTGTTTACCCGTCAGCTTGAACACCACCCCGCAGCCACTTGGGTACTCACAGTCGATGTCGCCCCCGGCGGCGTCGGTACCGTACAGGTTTCCCGTGGCATCCAGCAGCGGGCCTGAGACGGGCTCGGCCCCGTCCTTGCCCCCGGTAAAGCTGTGCAGCACCGTCTCCTTTTTTCCAACCATTTTGAACACCACACCGCCCCCTGCGCTCCCGCCCGCGGGGGCGGCGCCATAGAGGGCTCCGCTTGCGTCCATGACTAACCCGGCCTGGGGAAACGCGCCGTCTGCCCCTCCGGTGAAACGGTGTAGGACTGTCTCTTTCTCCCCGCTTAGCTTGAATACCACCCCACATCCGGCAGCGCCGGTGCCTCGGCAATCTTGCAAATTGCCCCCGTACCAGGCAGTTCCGTAAAAATTGCCCTTTGCATCCATGATCAGGTTCGAGAGAGGATTGGACCCGTCCGGCCCGGTAAAGTTATGCAGGACTGTCTCCACTCCGTTCGTATCCAGCTTAAATACGGTTCCGCACCCGGTATAGCCGGCCTGGTCGCAGTAAGTGAGGTTCACATTGCCTCCGAACGTCGTCGTGCCAAATAGGTTGCCAGATGCGTCCATGAGCAGTCCGGCTCCAGGCCCGGCACCGTCTGTCGGGTACCCGGCAAAGCTGTAAAGAACCGTGAAGGTTTGCGCGCCAGCCAACAAGCTCGTAGCGAAAACCAGCCCCAAGACGGCGGCGAGGGCCAGAGCCGCAGCCCGCCAGATAGTGATTCGAGTGGACCTCATTGTTCCCTCCTTCCGCTACTGCTTGCAGTTCCCGTTAATCCCGTTGACGCACAGCCCAAACACATCGACTTCCGTGTTGGTTCCTACATACACCTGGCCGTTAAATATGGTGGGGGTGGGAAACGCGCTCACCGGGCCCGGCTGGTTTGCAAATGACAGGGTCCTACTGCTGTAAATCTCTGCCATGGTGGCCGCGTTGAAGGCGTGCAGCGCTGCCGGATTCAACCTGGGATGCCCGCCGGAACCGTTGGCTTGCGGCGGTGCGCAGTCCTGTGGATAGTTTTTATTGTTCGGGTTGTTGTCGTTGTCATTGTTTTGGTCCTGCTCGATCGCCCATACAATGCCTGACTTTGGGGTCGCCGAGCCACTGGAGGACACCGACGCCGTGGGCGCGTAGTCGCAGAACAGGATCGGGTACGGGTTGCTGGTGCCCGAGTTGGCGTAGGGCGTTGCCGAGGCAATGGGGCCGGGGCCGCCGCTAGTCTGCAGTTGGTACGCATTGAGCGCTTGCGGGCTGAGCCCTACTGGGCCGAAGCCGCTCTGGCAGGGTGTGTTGGCGGGAGGGGGGCAGTCAAATGCCGTCCCATTCATCGTGGCTGAGTAATAGAGCCAGTAGTAAGTCCCGTCGAACCAGTACGCCGGGCTGGCCCAGTAGCCCTGGGCCGGGTCGTTTGCAGTGGACGGAGTGGTGACGCACTGAATGTCGTTTGTGCTGCCTGAGCAACTAGTACCGAGGTTAGCCTTTCCCAGGTAGTCCTTATTCGTCACGTACAGGTTAGACTGCTTGTCCGCTGTAATGGCCACTTTGCAGCCGCTGCGGTTGCACTCGCCGGTGTTCGTGTAGGTAAAGTTCGGCGGCAGCAAGACCCCGCCCGAGCCAAAGTCTTCATCCTTAGGGCAAAGCCCAGCGTTGTGGTCGAAAGAGAGGACATCGTAGGGCGTGAAGAAATCCGAAATCGTCAGTAAGGTCGCTGGCCCTGTGGGTGGCTGAAGCTTAAGCAGGCTATCCCCTGCGTCGTTGTCTATCGGGTGCGATACCATCAGGCAAAGGTTCCATTACCTGTTGCGGCAAAAATGTCCATGCCGTCCGAGGCGGGCGCAGCCCCCGAACCCCAAATACCGCCGCCAGTGCCGTGGGGCGTACTGCTAAACGACGCCGTCTGAGCGAGGGAGTAGGCGCCGCTGCTGCCAGCGAGGAAATAGCCGAACATCCAGCCGCTCTCACTCGGCTCGGGAAGAGGCGCGAATGACACGTAGACGATTCCGTTGAGCAGAAGCAGCCCCGAACGCTGGATGTGGTTTATGTTAAAGCTCTGGGTTGTGCCCGATCCCCCCGTCGTGCATTTTGGTGTTGGAGGGGTCTGGCTGCCGGGAACGGAGCCCATG
Organism: uncultured Acidobacteriota bacterium; assembly: GCA_963716405.1. GTDB lineage: Bacteria > Acidobacteriota > Terriglobia > Terriglobales > Acidobacteriaceae > JABDBE01. Next base: position 200,910 of record CAVQTI010000007.1, read on the forward strand.
ATCGGGTTATAGGCTTTTACGCTCCCTGACGTGATGTCAACCGCGATCAGATAGTAATTAATTACCCCGGAACTACCGTTGGGGATTTCGATCGCCGCTACGACATATAACGTATTGGTACTGGGATCGATAACCGGAGTCCCGGTGACGCCCACATCTGTCATCGAAAAGGGAGTTGGCAGGCCCTCCTCGGTTTTCCCCGTGCATACCGGCCAGTTGGTCTTGTCGGTATTGCAATTGATGAAGGTGCCGTTTGGGTTCGGCACGGTCGCCAGGTTGAGCGGCGGCCAGATTGTTGCGCCACTGCTTGAAGTCGCGTTGAACGCATAGAGCATGTCCTCGTTGGTAGCGATGAAGATCACGTTGGGGCAGTTGTTAGTGCAGCCTGATATCGGGACATTGGAGACGGCCAACGGCTGAGCGTAAACGCGGCTTGTTCCCGTTGCCCATTGGTAAAGCAGGCCGAAGGTGGTCTGGTTCACGGCACCCGGCTGATTTGGGTCTGCTGTCAGCGTGGCTTCGTTTTGCTGCCATCCGGTTCTGCCGAGGTCGTTGTGCCAAGTCGTAACGCAGGGCGTTCCGGTGGGGCAAAGCTGCGCTAGGGAAAGAGTGGTTAGCGAAGAGACGGCAAGCAGGCAAGACACCACTATCAGCAGACTGCGAAGGGGAGAAAACATGGAGGCCTCCAGAAACGCGAAGATTTTAGATCAGGGGCCCGTACCGAAGACGCGCTTGATTATCCTCCCGAAATCTTGGTTGTCAACACATTTCGCGCTCACCTGGAAAAACGTCTTTGTTTGGACTAATCAAGATTCTCGTTCCCAGACAAAACGCCACCAGTGGGGTGTCCTGCGCGGAAAAATCGCACATGCCGCTGCGGGCCACGGTATATCGAAAGCCGGTTTGTCTATCCGTTCGATGAAATGCCGACCAGTTGGGAAATCCGGGGGAAACTGGGGGAAAACCTGGGGACGGAAACCTAGGGACAGGACGGGAAGTAACCCAGTTATTTCCTCCCAATTCGGAAACCTGGAGAAACGTCCGTGGAGACCGGCGAGGCTATGCAGACCAATGACCAGAGGCCAACGACCGGGCCCACCCTCAACGGCTAAAATAAAAACGAAGTCCGCTTTCAGCGGACGAGTTTTTCGTGACCCCCAGAAAAGCGTAAGCGCGGGCCGCCGGGGAAAAATCAACCTTCCCCTTGACCTGGCATATCCTATAGGCTAACATAAAATATATAAAATTATCTCTTGGCAACTACGCGAAGTTGTTCCCGTTCTTTGACAATCTGACCACCCACTCCACCGGGCGTTTCAAATAGGAGATACCCAGCTCGGGGTATCCCTCCCATAAGTCCTTTAAAAGGGATATTTTACGAGGGTATCTCGAAAATAGTTCCTTTGTTTTCATAGATCTAGCAGGAAAACGCGATTTCTAGGGTATATACCCTTTAGATTATGGTAAACACCCACACGGATGTTATCTCGGAAGTACATACCTTGGGGACGTCACCTTATTGATGTAGGGGGCTGGGCCAGCCGACCCTGTTGGCCAATCACCGCAAAGAGTGCAAGCGAGGACGCTCGCGCCTACACTAATTTACAGGTTGGACGCACTTAGGCCGGACTTACTCGTCGTCTTCGTCGTCGTCAGGATCGGTATCCGGCGTCTTGCGTTGGAGGAAATAATTGGCGTCGTGTTTCGCCTGAATCTTTTTAAACTTGCGGGGCTTCTTCAGAGTAAAGAAGGTGTGCATATCATTGGCATAAGCGTCGGCGTAATCTCCTGGACCAATCGGGCCAAGAGGGGATCCAGCCGGGCCGAAAACCGTCTCGATAAAGCGCAGGATGCTTCCGAAGTCATAATTCAAATTATCCACATAGCCCGCCGGTGTGTACGCGGACACGACCAGCAGGGGCACGCGGAAACCGTAGACGTAGCTCACGCCCCAGCCATTTTGTTGTCCTATGGCGTAGGGCGGAACGTGTTCGTACCAACCGCCCCAGTCGTCCCAGGTAATGAAGATGGCGGTATTCTGCCAATATCCGCAGGTGCTGAGGCCAATCGCGTTCACCACGCTCGCGACCCATGCTGGCCCAGTGCCTTTATTGCTCCCGGCATGGTCTGAGTCGCCTCCGCCGGGCATCACCCAGCTTACCGGAGGAAGTTTGCAGTTCTTGGCGTCGGTCAATATTGTGGTTTGCGGGATCACCACATGTTCGGCCCAGTCCGACCCTGAACACACGAGTTGTCCGTTTATGATTTGCGGTTCACAGATGTGTTGAATCGCGTTCGGGGCCGTCCAGATAGAGCCAGGGGATAACGTATAGTAGCGCCAGTCAATGGAGCCCGATTGCGCGGCTTCCAGCACGTCGCTCAAAGTCGGATGTTCGAAACAGGGGTACTGCGCGTAACCCTCTTTTCCGCTGGGATCGATAGACAGGACGGTCTGTCCCGCCGCCCCAAGACAGCCAGTGGGCTGGCCCGGCATCTTGGTGGGATTCTCCGCTACAAATAAATCGCTGTTCGTAGTGGGTGCGGAGGTTCCGGAGAAAATGAATTGGTGCGCCGGGAAACTTCCTCCCTGATTGCTCTGGAACATCCGGTTTGCCCACCCGTACTGGGTTGCAAGGTCGAAATATGGCTGAATCTGGCCGGTGGAGTTGTCCACATATTTGAACTGTGGATTCGTGGGCACCTGACACCCCGGGTTGATGAGCACCCCAACTTTGTCGGCTCCATTCATTTTCCCGCCGTTATACTCTTTCAAAAAAGTCGAGTGAATATGCATCAGGTCGTAACAGCTAGTCAGCGGGACCGGGCCCAGCGGAATCTGTTGGCCCTTCGAATTTAGTCCGCTGATGGCAATGTCCACACCCGGTTCGAAGCTGGGGCTACTTCCGAAAAGATTGTCAGTACTGCGGTTCTCCTGAAATATGACGACCACGTGTTGAAACTGTCCACTTTGGGCATGGGCGGATGTCGAACCAAGCAGCGCCAGAGCCAAAACTGTGCAAAGCAATTGCACTGAGCGGAAAAATGCAGTATCCGGTAGAGATATCCTGACGTTTGCCACTGTTGTGGTCCTGACAGATTTCGTCCCTATCACGAGTCCTCCCCCAGCTGGTTCCACTTCCGAGTTGCCAAACCGGGCCAGCAGCGCGGCTTCGGCGTGCGAGTGTAGCATTTCTCTCGCGGTCTGGCTATCTTTAAAGTTTTCGGGTGGGTGTCCCAATTTGAAATTCGCAGGCAAATTCAGGGGGGAACTGAGGCGTGGCTTGGGAGGTCGTCTGACTACTTCTTGTCCTTCGACATCTTCTTCGCGATCTCGGCCATCAATCTGGGTTTCAAGTCGGCAAGGACACTGTCGACGATGTTCGAGATTTCGCTGGTTTCATCGGCGGTGGCGGGCGAAGCTTCCAGCTGTGACGCTGGCTCAGTGGGACCGCTTCCCGCTTGAAAATCGGCGACCGTGTCGGCAATTTGCGAACTGAGGTGGGAGCCGATAACTGACTCGCGAATCTGTCTCCAATTCGCCCAAGCGGTGGCGTGCTCAGATTCATCCTGGCTCGAATCGGATGCGGGTGCAACGTCTTCTCTAGATTTTGCCGGGACAGATGTGTATTGAGCCTGCGTCATTACTTCTGAACTGCCTGGGCCGGCTGAAGCAGCGGCCGCGTAAGCGGAAACGGCTTCGACAGGGGAAATGTCGCTCTCGGCAACTGCGTCTACTGGAGACGCGGCTGGTGCGATCGATTCAGGCTCGGGCGCGACAGATTCCTCGTTAGCAGCAGGAACCGCAGCTGACTCTTCTGACTGTGATTCATAATTCTCATAGTTCGACTGCGACTCAGCCGGGATAGAATCCGGTTCGGAGTCAGTCGATTGGACTTCCGCGACCAGCACTGACGTGAACGAGTCGGGCGAACCGGCAAAATGCATCGCGCATGCGTCGGCTGCAGCATAAGCTGCATACGCCTTTTCCATCTCTTCGCCGAGAACCAGCGTTGCTTCATCCTCGCTTAACGGGACTAATTCAGCGATCCATCTGGGGCCACTGAATTCCTGAGTCGCGCCCGCAGCTGCCATCGTCACCGGATGGTGATCTGTCGCCGCCATCTCTATATCGTTAGCGGTCCCGTCCATGGCGGCATTTAGGTTCCCGTAACCGTTGGCAGGGGTCAGCGAGGCCAATGCCGCCGAAACCTCTTCTTCGGCAAGGTTGTCGTTTTCCCCATGCGCAACTTCGGCAGACGTAGTGTCGGAGGATTCGGCGGTAGCCATCGCAGCAGTGTCGCCAACAACTTCGCGTTCTTCGTTGGCGATTCTGGTTTGGTCTTCGCTCGCGGAAAATTCCAGTCGTTCTTGCTCAGTTATGTTCTCCGCAACTGGCTTCTGGGTTGAGGCTTCTCCGTTATCGCCAGCGGGCGGCACCACGAAAGTTGACTCGTTACTGCTGGTCAGGCGAGAGCGGCCCCGGCCGCCTTGATGGAAGCAATTTCTTCCAGCGTAATGTCCGGCGGCATGGAAGAGAGCAAAGCCTCTTCCAGTCCCGACTTCATTTCCTCCGTGTGGGGCTGTTCGGTTCTGACTTCCTCGCTGAAGTTTGCTTCGGCCGGTGGCTGGACCACAATGGGGGTACGTGACTTCGCATACGGAGCCGGCGTCGGCAGCCGATTTCTCCATCCAGTTTCGCTGTCTCCGTACTCTTTTCCTGAGGCGAGTTCTTCCGCACCAGCCAGAGCCTTGGCGAATCGGCTCGGTTTGGCGGGCTGGCTTTGCGGGACGATCTTGTCTTCGAGCTTGGTCAGCGCCGTCAGCAGTTCGCTGGCTTCAAACGGCTTCACGATGAATCCGTCAGCCTTAACGCGACGAGCCTCGTCCGCTTTGAACGGTTCCAACTTGCCCACGGTGAGCAGTACGGGAATGCGCGCCGTCTCGGGCGCTTCGCGGAGGCGCTGGCACACTTCGAGCCCGCCATAACCGGGCATATAAACATCGAGCACGATCAGGTCAGGTTTCGATTCCGCAATTTTCTTGAGGGCTGCCGATCCGTTGTTCACCGTAGTGACGTCGTAACCGGCGTCGCTAAGGATTCTCCGGCCCATGTTCTGGGCAGTCACGCTATCATCGGCGAGCAAAATTTTCCGCGCCAAGCTATGTCCTTTATATAAAAGGGGAGATAGCGCGAAGTTAACTGGTCCAGAACCCTAAGTCAATGAAGATAAGCGGGTAACAGGTTACGACGGACCAGTAACCACTGCGCACTTGAAGGGGATCGCGGAGCAAGTCTGGTCGATCACGTACAGCCTAGAACGGTACGATCTTGTGAATGCCTTTCTTTTTCTTATGCTTGCTCGAAGCCTCGGTGGAATCGGTATCGTCAGTTTTGTCGGTTGAAGAAGAGGCTGACGAGTCGGTGCTCTTCTGATTAGCGGCAGTTGTTGCGCTCGTGCCGCCGTTTTGTGGCTGAGACGCAGTACCTGACCGGATCTCATTCACCTGTTGCGGAGGCGGCAAAGCCTGACCATTGTTATCGTCGCTCACATTAGGCTTCAGTTCGTTGGGGTCGGCCGGACCGCTGTTGGGTTTTAGTTCGTTTGAATCAGGTTGAGCACTAGCGGGAGACGCAGCAGTGTCCGGCGCTGCGGTAGTGTCTACGGCAACAGCTGCATCCGCTGCTGCAGGGCTATCCGAACGGGGAGCCGGTTGATCGGGGCCAGGCGCGCCACTCTTGACTGTCTCGACTGAAACCGATTGGCTATCACCGCCCATAGCCACACGAGTGGCCCGCTGCACTACCTGGCTCGCGCTCATCGGGGTGGGATCAACTAGTGTCGGTTCGCCGATCTTCGTAGCCTCAGACGTGTTCGGATGCTTCGCAAACGTCTTCATGACTTTCGACAGCGTGCTGGCTTCGCGGCGGCTGTCTTCCTCGGCCTTGTTTTGCGCGACTGCGGCTTTGGTGGGCTTCGGCACTGGCTGCTTCAAGGCGATCAGCCTCGCCTTAGCGTCGTCGGCACGATCCATTACCGGATATCGAGTGAGAATGCGGCCATAAGCTTCCGCCGCGCCCTTGGTGAAATCCTCAATCATGCGGGCTTTGGCAACTTCGTTCATCTGCCTTAACCGCAACATGTTGATCTCGCCTTCATAGGACTGCCCCAGCAAGTACAACGCTTCATCAGCTTTGCTGTAGAGAGGATATTTATCGACCAGAGACTTCAACCGCGCAATGGCAGCCGGATACGACTGACGCAAATAGTAAAATCGTCCCACGCTGAATTCCCGCGAGGCAATCACTTCCTGCACTTCGCGCAGGCGCTGCTTGGCCTCGGGCAGCAGTTTGCTATCCGGGATACTGCATGATGAGTTGCCGGTATTCTTCTTCGGCGCGCAGCGCATGAGTGGGATCGCGGTCCGACTTTTCCATCTGCTGGTAGTGAATGTTGGCCAGCTTCAGTTGCGCCTCAGCCGCTTCCGGCATGTTCGGGAAAGAAGGTTTCGAAATCCTTGTACTCGATTTCCGCCTGAGCGAGTGAAGCCGAACCACCTTCCGCGTACCAGGAATCGGCGACTGCCAGCTTGGCGCGCGCGACGAATTCCGAATCGGGGTAAGTGTTGATCAAGGTTTGCAGCGAGAGCCGCGCCACGTCGAAGCGATTGTGTTTCATCGCATCCATGGCACGGTCGAATAGAACCTTGTCAGGCTGCTTGGAATCAACGTTTGCGATCGGGTTGCTCACTTTCTTGTTCGTGCAGGCAAGCGTGACCGCGAGCACTCCCAAAAGCAGCATTACCGGAATACGACGTGACATAAGAATCCTCAAAACTTCAGCAAGGTCAGCTTGAGACTTTGATAAGACCGCAGCTACACTTTCTGCAAAGTTGCTTCACTTGCCGCCTTCAACAATTTTTGCGCGTTACTTGTTGGATCGCCTTTACCAAACACAGCGTTGCCCGCAACCAGAATTTCGGCGCCCGCACGCACTACTTCGCCGACTGTATCCAAAGCGATGCCGCCATCGACCTCGATCCTGTAATTGAGCCGCCGCTGCTCGCGCAATTCAGCCAGTTTCCGGATCTTGTGCACGGCCCCGGGGATAAATTTCTGTCCGCCGAAGCCCGGATTGACCGACATAACCAGAACATAATCGATGATGTCCAGCACTTCGCTCAAGGTCTCGACCGGCGTCGCCGGGTTGATAACGGCGCCAGCAAGCATGCCGTGGCTGCGGATTAAGTGCAACGTACGGTTCAAATGCCTGCAGGCTTCCTGATGCACGGAAATCCAGTTTGCTCCGGCATCTGCGAAGTCGGGAATGTACTGATCCGGATTCTCGATCATCAGATGGCAATCCAGCGGCAGATCCGTGGTCTTGCGCAATGACCTAACCACCGGAGGACCAATGGTGATGTTGGGAACGAAATGTCCGTCCATTACATCAACGTGTATCACGCTGGCACCGCCCTCAGCCGCAGCCCTGACTTGCTCCGCCAAGTGGGCAAAGTCAGAGGACAAAATCGACGGGGCTAGCTCGATCAGTTGGGCTCCGGGCATGGGGATACTTGCGAAAATTCTAACATGCCTGAAGGGTACCAAACGCCGACTCCCTCATCTTCTGTAGCGGCGATCTTGCTTCCCCTTGACCATTACAGAATTTAAATTTTGAATCCGCAATTATATGTATATACATCTATTGCGGTATGACCGATGCGATTCATGCAATTCCCGATCTGTACTGCATGTGCGCGAGTTTCCGCCGGGCATCCAGGGCGCTTACTCACTTGTATGACTCGGCGTTGCGCCCTCTAGGCCTGCGCGCCACGCAGTTCACGATTTTGCAAGTGCTGTCGCGGGCAGGAGAAATTTCTCAAGGTCAGATGGGAGAGATCCTTGTCATGGATAGCACGAGCCTGACACGCACACTTCGAATCATGATTCGGCAGACGATGGATCGCAGAGCGCCGTGGTAAGGACCGGCGAGAGCGCCTGCTGCGACTCGACAAAGCTGGCCGTGATCAGTTCCGCCGAGCGCTTCCTGCCTGGGAAAGAGTTCAGACACAGTTGGGGCTCCAAGTGGGAGACGCGCGCTGGCACGATCTTCTGAAGTTAACCGATAACGTTACGACTCTGGCCGCACAAGAAGGAGGTTTGTTATGAACAACGCACACTATGGAAAACTCACCGCTGGGTTGATCGCCGCATGGTTCGTTTTTGCCCTCTCGGCTTCGGCTCTACACTTATTCAAAACTGATCCTAGTCTTCCGCCGCTGCCCCTTGGGCTTGCGGTGGTGATTCCAGTCGCCGCCTTTCTGATCTGGTTTGCGACATCGTCGGGATTTCGTGAGTTCGCATTGTCTTTAAACCCACGCACGTTGACCTACATGCACTCCTGGAGGATTGCCGGGTTCACATTCCTGGTCCTCTTTGCTGCCGGACTTCTCCCAGGCATTTTCGCACTGCCTGCAGGCTTAGGCGACATCGCCATCGGAGCAACTGCGCCTTGGGCGGCCAACAAGCTTGCGAACTTCAGCCGTCGTAGAGGCTTTATGCTCTGGCAGATCCTCGGGATTGTCGACCTGGTGACAGCGATCACGCTGGGGACGACGGCAGGACTGATCACTCCTAATGACGCGCCCACAGCAGTTATGACAGTGTTGCCCATGAGCCTGATTCCGACATTCGCGGTACCGCTACTGATTGTTCTTCATATCATCTGCATTGCGCAGGCGCGGCAATGGAAAGACGAAGGGCAGGCACGCCTCGGACAGCAAGTACCCTTGTCGGCATAGGCAGCCCGGGTGATGGTCGGCAACTCTTCCAGAACAGCAACTCGGAAGAGTTGCCGTAACCTGACTGGCCAAAATTTCAAGTTCAGCCGCAAGATTCCGGAACTTTATTCCTCTCGCAATTACCACGGCAGGCATTCGCTCCCCAGATCACACCTAGGGAATGGAGTATAAGGGTGTCTCCGATCGTCAATTTGCTTGGATCCGCAACGATCTGGTAGGCGTAATGAACTGCGGGATGTAGCGTGACGCACCAGGGCTCATGCCGGATGACGCCATCGCAATGCTCGCATGCAGCCTGCGCGTTGTAGCGGTTACTGTGAAAGATGGTCGCGCTGTTGTCCGCCATAAAACACCCTTGAGCCCTGGTTTGAGGAGCAGATGGATTGACCAGCATCTCTCCTAGGCTGTCTGTGAACGCATCGTAATGATCCGAAAGTCAACCGGGGCAGTGAGAACGTCACACGAATTTGTGATATGCGTCACGCACCCTGCGCGTTTCCACAGCATGGTTGGCGCCGAGGAAATTCGCAAATTACTTCAGGACGTACAGTCCGCTCAGCCTCCGCAGAACGTTGCCGTTCCTCTGTGCGGTTAAGAACTGCGATCCGAATGAGCGTCGGATTCGACAGCCGTACATCCCAATCCGGTACAATCTTAAGTTCGGTTTGAAGCGGCGAATTAGCACCGCTCGCTGACAACCAGTCCTTATGACTATGAAAGTTCGCAAAGCTGTGTTTCCCGCCGCTGGACTGGGCACGCGCTTCCTGCCCGCCACCAAAGCCCAACCTAAAGAAATGTTGCCGGTGGTGGATAAACCAATAATTCAATATGGCGTCGAAGAAGCACTGGCCTCCGGCTGCGATCAGATCATCATCATTACGGGCCGCGGCAAACAAGCCATCGAGGATCACTTCGATGTCAGCTATGAACTCGAGAAGATGCTCGAGGAGCGCAAGAAGACCGATCTGCTCAAGACCGTGCAAGCCATCTCAGACATGATTCACGTCGCTTACGTGCGGCAAAAGGAAGCGCTCGGACTGGGCCACGCCGTACTCATGGCGCGCGAACTCGTGGGCGATGAGCCCTTCGCGGTGCTGCTCGCCGATGACATTATCGACGCCGAGACTCCGTGCTTGAAGCAGATGATCGATGTTTTCAATCAGACGCAGTCATCGGTGATCGCCATCCAGGTAATCGAAGGCAAGGCGATTTCTTCGTATGGAGTGCTGGACGTGAAACCCGCCGACGGGCGATTCGATGGGAGGCTTTTCGAAATTCGCAACATGGTGGAGAAGCCGAAGCTCGAAGAAGCTCCGTCGGATCTAGCTGTGATCGGGCGCTACATCCTAACTCCGGCTGTATTCGAGGCTTTGGCACAAACCAAAGCCGGCGTCGGCGGCGAACTTCAACTCACCGATGGCATGCGCGCCCTGCTAAAGAAAGAAAAAATGTATGGCTACGTGTTCGAAGGCAAGCGCCACGATGCCGGGGACAAAATGGGATTCCTTGAAAGCCACCATCGAGTTCGCCCTCAAGCGCAAAGATCTCGGCGGACCGCTGCGGGAGTATTTGAAAGGGCTAAAACTGTAGGGCTGGTCAAAATAGTGATCGTATCAGGGCACGCTTCAGCGATGCCGTAACCGCAGCAAACTGCCCGCGCCTTGAGGCGCTGCGGAAGATTTGAAGCGGCACGAACATCGAAGCCCCGTGCGGCCTAGACGCCGAAACGAAGTTGTCAGCAAACTCGGTATGCCTGAAGGCATACCCTGATACGAATCGCTCAGTTTCGTACACGAATCAATGCATCACCGGCGGTTCCGGTTCGGCCACGCCATCAGCCCGCGGGTCAGACGCACCCGAGTTCATCCCACTCTTTGAATTGTGCATCACCGCCTGTCCGCGTCCCATCAGCACGCTGTACTCTTTGTGCACGATGAGGTTGTGTCCTTTGTCGCGCAGCGCCTGCAATACTTCTGGCTTAACCCGCGATTCAATCACAATGTCGCAGCTCACCATATTGTCAGCCACCGTGAATCGCGGCGCTTCGACAGCGCGCCTGAATGTTCATTCCATAGTCGACGAGGTTCGAAACGAACTGCGCGTGCGCCAGCGGCTGGTTGGGGCCGCCCATGATGCCGAATCCGATGTGCACATCGCCCTGCTCCATAAAAGCCGGAATGATGGTGTGAAACGGCCGCTTGCGCGGCTGCAGTACGTTGGGATGGTTGGGATCGAGCACGAACAGCGCTCCGCGATTCTGCAGCGCGAAGCCCATGCCGTTGACCACAATGCCAGAACCGAATTCGGAATAATTGCTTTGAATCAATGACGCAATGTTTCCGTCTTTGTCCACGGCCGCGAGATATATAGTGTCGCTGGTTGCGGGAGTTCCGGCTCCGGGATTGCAATTGGCTTTATTCGGATTGATGAGAGCGGCGCGCTGCTTGGCGTAATCCTTGGACAATAGGCCTTGCACTGGGACTTTGGCGAACTTCGGATCGGCGTTGTAACGGTAAAGATCGGCGTAAGCCAGCTTCATGGCTTCAATCTTCTTGTGCAACTCCACCGTATTCTGCGGTCCGCCGGTGTCAGGCTGGAAGGTGCTCATGATGTTCAGCATCTCGAGCGCCGCCATGCCTTGGACATTGGGAGGAAGTTCGTAAATTTTCCAGCCGCGATAGTCGATCGAAATAGGCTCAACCCATTCCGCGGAAAAGTCAGCCAGATCGTCCGACTGCATGGTGCCGCCGAAAGACGCTGAAGTCTTCACAATCGCTTGGGCGATTTCGCCCTTGTAGAACGCATCGCGGCCCTGCTCAGCAACCAACCGCAGCGCCTTGCCGACGTCAGGATTCGAAAACATCTCGCCAACTTCAGGAACCTTGCCGCTGGGAAGAAAAACTTTCCGCGCCTCGCTTGTCTTTTGCAGTTTGACCTCTTCGCCTACCCAATAACCGTGAACGATTTCGGGCACCGCGAAACCGTGATCAGCGTAGTAAATTGCCGAAACAAAAAGATCCTTCCAGGGCAAGCGTCCGAAACGCTGATGAGCCTGGCTCCATCCTTCGACCGCGCCGGGAACGGTGACACTATGAATGCCGTAGCCCGGCATGGAGGTGATGCCTTGCTTCGCCAGAAACTCCACGGAAAGGCCGCGTGGCGCCCAACCGCTCGAGTTCAGCCCATAAAGTTTGCCGGTCTTCGCGTCCCAGTAAATGAGAAACAGATCGCCGCCCATGCCGTTGCTCATCGGGTCGGTAACGCCGAGCACGGCATTGGCAGCGATGGCGGCATCCATGGCCGTTCCTCCTTTGGCCAAAATTTGCGCCCCGGCCTGCGAGGCGAGGTAATGGCTGGTGGCGACGATACCGCCCTTCGTCATCACAACTGAACGGCCGTAAGAACGGTCTTGTGCAAAAGATTCCATGGTCACTGCCAACAGAAGGAACACGAGCAGGATACTCGGTCGCAGCAAGTGCACCTCGAAAGACTTTGTCATCCTGAGCGTAGCGAAGGATCTATGTATCGGTTAGAGCCGATGTCGTTGGCCGTTCGTCGTTGGTCGTTGGCGTTACTGACGCCACATGCTTTCGCCAACGACCAACGACCGCAGGCCAACGACGGCACCCTACGTTCCCAGCGTGATCTTCAACTTTTTCGATTTCTCTTCCACTCCGTTGGCCAGCGTTTCTTTATGGTCTTCAAGTTTCTTGGCAAGCGGTGCGCTCGAAAGCCCCAGTATCTGCGCCGCCAGAATTCCCGCGTTGGTCGCTCCCGGTTTTCCGATGGCCACGGTAGCAACCGGAATGCCCGCCGGCATCTGCACCGTAGCCAGCAGCGAATCCAAACCATTCAAAGAAGTGGACGGAATCGGTACGCCGATCACCGGCAGCGTTGTATGCGCGGCGATGACTCCGGCGAGATGCGCAGCGCCGCCGGCTCCGGCAATGATTACGCGGACGCCGCGGCTCGCAGCTTTGCGCGCATAGTCCGCCGTACGATCTGGAGACCGGTGCGCCGAGGTCACGTCGATCTCGTAAGCAATCCCGAAACCTTCGAGCGCTTTCGCCGCCTCGCGCATGATGTCGAGATCAGAATCACTACCCATCACAATTGAAACCAGTGGCTTGCTCATAGCTCCTTTTGTAGCGCCGCCGTCTCGGCGGCTTTTTTCGTCAATCGAACTATTTCTTCAACTTATTTCTTCAACGCTCGCGCAGCAATATCTTTGCGGTAGTAAGCGCCTCCGAAACTGATTTTGCCCGCCGCATCGTATGCGTTTTTAACGGCAGCCTCAAGACTCGGCGCCCGCGCTGTAATCCCTAACACGCGCCCACCGGAACTGAAGTACGCGTCATCGTGCCAGGTCGTTCCCGCATGAAAAACTGCAACACCCGGAACTTTCTCTGCCTCGTCGAGACCGGCAATCTTTTTCCCAACTTCGAAAGTGCCCGGATAGCCTCCCGAACTCATGACCACGCAGACCGCGGCATCCGACGACCAGCGAAAGTCGCCGTCGCTGACCCGGCCTTCGATTGAAGCTTCGAGCGCCTCCACCAGATCGCTCTCCAGCCGCATCAGGATAGGCTGAGTTTCCGGATCGCCGAAACGGCAATTGAATTCGAGCACCATGGGACCGCGAGCCGTCATCATCAGGCCGCAGTAAAGCACGCCTTTATATTCCGCGCCTTCCGCCTTCATTCCAGCGACCACCGGCCGGGCAATGTGTTGCAGCAACCAGTTTTGCATTTGCGCGTCGACGATTGTCTCAGTCGAATAAGCGCCCATGCCGCCAGTGTTCGCGCCGGTATCGCCTTCGCCCACTCGCTTGTGATCCTGTGCTGCGGCGAGCGCCACCACGCGTTCGCCGTCACTCATTGCGAGGAAAGAAATTTCGTCGCCCTGCAAACATTCCTCAATCACCACGCGGGCGCCAGCTTCGCCCAGCATCTTGCCACTCAACATCTCCGCTGCGACCGCCGTGGCGGCTTCTTTCGACTCGCAAATCACCACGCCCTTGCCCGCCGCTAATCCATCTGCCTTTATTACGACCGGCATATGAAAATGCGGCAACGCGTCGGCAACATCCTTCGAACTATCGCAGATTGCATAGTGCGCCGTGGGAATGTGATGACGCTGCATGAATTCTTTGGCAAAACTTTTGCTGGACTCCAATTGCGCGGCGGCCTGCGTGGGACCGAATATCCGGTATCCCTGCCGAGCAAATTCGTCGACGACGCCCAATTGCAGCGGCAGCTCCGGGCCAACGACTGTGAGGTCAGGCTCGACGCGCTTCGCCAACGCCAGCAGCGAATCAATACTCTTGATATCAGCCGGCAGACATTCGGCGTAAGCCGCGATTCCGGCATTGCCGGGCGCGCAATAGAGCTGCGAAACACGCGGAGACTGGCGCAATTTCCAAACCAGCGCATGCTCGCGTCCACCACTTCCGATGACCAGAACCCTCATAGCGTGGGATAGACAAGGTTAGGGGTCGCCGCAGATGATGTCAAACCGGAATTAAAAAACGGAGCGCTCGGTTGCAAAGTCTTCGTCTCCCGGCGACAATCGCTGAGATGGAAGTTGGCAATCAAAACGATGGCGTTGCGCGCGTGGGCGGCAACCCGTTTCGTCCGGGTGTCATGGTGCTGGTCACTCTGGGAAATCCGCGGGAAAAGTTTTGGGGCGCCATTCTTTCTCTCACGGCAGAAGGCTTGAGTCTCTGCGGAGTAGAACTGGCTTCGTTCGACGATTTGGTGTCGCTGGTCAAAGATGGCGAGCCGTTTTCCCCCGGCGTAGTTTTTCTCCCGATGCATCGCCTGGAGCGCATGGAACTCGATCTGCCCGACGGCAGCATTCCCTCGCTGTCGCAGCGCTTCACCACCAAAACCGGTCTGAACCCGCTGAGGTGCTGATCCGTCATGCCGCCATCGATCCGCGAAACCCTCGGGGCGTCGAAGTGAAGCTCTCGGAACTTTTCACTGCCCCCAACCAACTTACTCTGATGCGGATGATGTTCGTGCCTTTCGTCATCATCAACCTGGTCGAAGGCCATTATTCAACGGCGCTGATTTTATTTGTGCTGGCTGGAATGAGCGATGGCCTCGATGGCTTGCTGGCTCGCACGCTCAAACAGCAAACCGTCCTGGGACAATATCTCGACCCGATCGCCGACAAGCTGCTGCTGAGCACCATGTTTCTGGTGCTCTCCATCCTGCACAAAATTCCCTGGAAATTTACCGTGCTGGTTTTCAGCCGAGACATTACGATCCTGATAGTTAGCGCACTGCTTTATGCCATCGCCGGGCTGCGCGACTTCCGCCCCAGCATCTTCGGCAAGGCAAACACATTCGCGCAAGTCGCCGCCGTCTTCTTCGTGCTGCTCATGGAAATAAATAAATCACGATGGGTCGCCATAGCGCGGCTCACGTTTCTGCGCGCGACCTTCGCCTTCACGATCATTTCCGCAATGCATTACGTGCTGCTCGTAGGACAGCGCTTGCGAGCCATTCATCACGTTCCGGCTGCGCCGTCGGCGAGCAGCAGCATTTGACGGGATGGAGCTAGACGCTTCCAGAGTTGCAACCGTGGAAAACCACTCAAACGGTAGTTTGAGTGTAATGGCCTGGGTTGCGGCACTATATACAGGTTATCTGACAAAGACTGGACGGAGACGATACTGTACACCTTCTGTCCCCAAGACCCCTGCCCAGATGGGAATCGACCCTTCGGGCGGTTGGTCAGAGACAGCGCTGGGAACCTTTATGGGGCAACAGGCTTCGGCGGCGGTTCTCACAACTGTAATGGGGGCGACTGCGGAGTCGTTTTCAAGCTAGATACCTCTGGTAAAGAAACCGTGTTACACGCCTTCACAGATGGTTCGGACGGTGCCTTTCCCAGTGCATTAGTCATGGATGCGGCGGGGAACCTTTATGGGGTGGCTAGTGAAGGCGGGGATGGCAGCTGTCATCTCAACGGGATACCAGGTTGTGGCGTGGTGTTCAAGATCACACCGTGAAAACTGCGCGTCTCAAGATAGTTGGCGTAACATCGCCATTACACTCGTTGACGGCCTACTCCTATCTCCCACCATTTGACCCCCATTCTTTCATGCCCCTAGAATGAGAGTTCTTTTCGGCTTTTCTGCTCTCACTATGGCGCTTCATCTTTACAACACACTCTCGGGCAAGGTGGAAGAGTTCCGGCCGCTCGAAGATAACGAGGTTCGCATGTATGCTTGCGGGCCTACGGTCTACGATTACGGCCACATTGGCAACTTTCGGACATTCATTGCGGTCGACCTTCTGCGCCGATTTCTGCGCCAGAGCGGATACAAGATACGCCACGTAATGAACATCACCGACGTCGATGACAAGATCATTCGCAATTCGGCGAGCGCCGGCGTGAGCGTGAAGCAATACACGGCGAAATATGAGAAGGCGTTCCTCGAAGATGCCGCGGCATTGAACATCGAGCAGCCAACGCTTGCACGCGCCACCGATCACATCCCGGAGATGGCCGAGTTTATTGCCGCGCTGCAGAAAAAAGGATTTGCTTACCGCACCGACGACGGGTCTTACTATTTCAGGATTGCCAAGTTCCCGGATTACGGAAAACTTTCGAAGAAAGATTTCGCCGGAATGGAAGATGGAGCGCGCGTCGATGTGGATGAATACGAAAAAGACAGCGCGCGCGACTTCGCACTATGGAAAGCGCCGAAACCGGGCGAGACCTCGTGGGATACGCCAATCGGTCCGGGGCGGCCCGGCTGGCACATCGAGTGCTCGGTGATGGCGATGGAGGAATTGGGCGAGACCTTCGACCTGCATGCGGGCGGAGAAGATTTGATTTTTCCCCATCACGAAAATGAAATCGCGCAGTCTGAGTCGCTGAGCGGAAAGCCGTTCGCCCACTTCTGGTTTCATGTGCGGTTTTTATTGGTTGAGGGCGAAAAGATGTCCAAGAGCACGGGGAACTTTTTTACGTTGCGTGATCTGGTGCTCAAAGGGCATAAGCCATCGTCTATCCGATTTCTGCTGGCGTCGGTTCCCTACCGCAATCAGCTTAATTTTACCTTCGATGGTCTCAAGCAGGCGGCTGTGTCCGTAGAGCGGTTGCGAAACTTCCAGCTTCGTTTGTCGACCGGACAATTCCCCGAGGGCGAAACTCCTGGCATGATCGAACTTGCGCGGGAAACTGTAGAACGAATGCGCGCCGGCATGGACGATGACCTTAACGTGGCACAAACGCAAGCCGCAATTTTCGATATGGTGCGCAAAGTAAATGCCTCTATGGATGCGGGAGAATTTAAGAAAGGCGATGTTCCCGCACTGCTCGCCGCGCTGAAAAGCTTCGACGAACTATTCGCAGTTTTGGAAGATAACGACGCGCCGAAGATTCGCAGCATAGTGGAGTGGGCGAAAGCCGAAGGCCGCGATAATGAAATCAGCGCGCAGTTGCTGGAGACTAGCGGAGCTAATGAACTCTCCGACGCCGACGTGGAAACGAAAGTTGCAGAGATGGAAGCTGCTCGACGAACGCGGAACTTCAAACTCTCGGACAGCATCCGTGCCGAACTCGGTACGAACGGCATCATCGTGGAAATAACCAAAGATGGTGTGCGCTGGAAGCGCAAGTAGCCGGTAGTCGGTGTTGACGTGAATCTCTTGCTTACTTCGCTATGCGGACGGAACAGAAAAACCTCCACCCCGCTCGGACGAGGCGGAGGCTATTTCGCGGCCACGAGAAGCAGGCTACTTGATCATGCAACCGCTGGCACTCAAGTCCAGCGCAGCGTGGCCGGTTGGCCCGCAGACTTGCTGGTTCCACTGCTTCTTGAGTTCGCTTGCTGCTGGGATGGCAACTTGCGAGCGAGCCCTTTTCTGCGCGAGAAGCGGCGTTGCGGTCTGTGGGATAAGAGCCGCAAAGCTCGCAACCGTGGTCAGAATTAGATTGACGCCGGCGGCGACACGGGCTGATAGCATCGGATCGCTAAGATGTGCTGCTTGAAGAAGAGCTGGCAGGTTCTGATTGATGTCTGCGATGACCGTTTGAATTTTCTGCAGTCCGCTCGCGCTGGGATTGGATTTGTATTGATTGTAGAGCGATTTCAGCAGATTCAGATCCTTGCTGGCTTGCGCGGAGATGTTTTGTATGGCAGCCGCGTCCATAGCGCTGATCTGCTGGCCAGACTGCAAGGTAGTGATAATCGTGCCGATATTGAGCGCCATCTGAGTAAGCACTGGCAGATCGGCAAGAGCGACGCTAATCCACTGCGCGCTGCAGGCGGTCGCCAGCAAGGAAATGGACAATATAATCGCAAGAACAATTTTCGGGGTTGAGGACAGTTTAGGACTTGACATTGAGTTCATAACAAAAGTTCTCCTTTAGATTTGGTTGTTCAAGTTCTGACTAATTGCGGATTGGCGGACTACAATGCAATGCAGGCAGCCAATCGGCGACCACAGCTGAAATGAAATCTTTCGACGAATATTTGCAGGAAGCGGAAATCGCGCACGGTCATCTGTGCGCAGGGCAAGTGCTGGGCGTTCGCTTGGCCATGCTCGGCTTGGCGAAACTCGGCATCGACGATCCTCGCGGTAAGGATCGAAAACGTCTGGTGACCTTTGTGGAGATCGACCGTTGCGCCACCGATGCGGTCGCCGTGGTTACTGGCTGCCGCTTGGGAAAACGTGCTCTCAAGTTCCGCGACTGGGGCAAGATGGCGGCAACCTTCGTCGACGTGAACAGCGGCACAGCTGTGCGCATCGCGGCCAAAGAATCATCGAAAGCTGTAGCCCGGCAGATGCATCCGGAGCTGGAAAATAAAAATAGCCAGCAGATGCTGGCTTATCGAGAAATGCCGGATGATGATTTATTTGCCGTTCAATGGGTGAAAGTCGACCTGCCTCCAGAAGAATTTCCCGGATACAAAGGCGAACGCATCGTGTGCGAAATCTGCGGCGAAGGAATTAATTTTCGGCGCGAACTGCGTCGTGATGGGAAAACGATTTGCCGCGCTTGTGCCGTCGGGGCAGACGCTTACTACACAGCTCTTTGACCAACTGATTCGCAACGGCTAAGCAATCGGTGTCCCCGAGAATTGTGCCAGAGCGATGTCGATTATCGAGCAAGCGAAGCCCACCGCCTGCAAGACAAATCCAATAAAGAGCAAACCCACGCCCACCAGTGATATGTCTCGCCGTTCGGGGTTGACCTCCGCCAATTTTGCGATTGTTTTGAGGTCTTTGAGAGTTTTCTCAGTTACAGAACGGCGCCCCGCTAAACGTGCTCTCCGCTCGTCGATCAGTGCCATGGCAAATCGCGGCGAGTCGACGATGAAATCCCTGAAGCCGTCCAAATCGAATGGATGAAGCGACATGGTCATGAGGTAGGTTCCCCAGACCGATGCTGCAATGCCGAGCATTGTAACCAGTGCGCTGCTGAGCAACAGAGCTACATGTGCTGACTTCACCAGTTCACTCCTTCTTTGCGAACGACGACTTCTCGGCGTGCACAACAAAGATGTGTTCTCGTGACCAATTGTAATAAACGTCCCAGCTTCCGTCCGTACTGACGTACACGTCTCCCTCGACTCGTTCGATCTCAGGGAGGAGCTCTTTCTTATCTACCAACTTACGCAGTCGGAGGTTGTCAGGGTGGTCTCGAACATTAATCAAGACGGCATTTACTGCGTCGGCATCGTCAGGTCCATACTTCTTCTTAAATGCTTCGACGGCAGGCTTGGCCCAACGGACATCGCACACGTGCCGCATCATACGCTAGGCACTGGTTTTCTTACGGCGGGTCCTCTTATCGGCAGAGCTTGCTACCATGCTTCTGACATTTTCTATGCCAACCGTCTCGCCAGCCCGAATAGCTCTCAAGGACGCTCTGATTTTCGCGGCGACGCGAGCGCTTGGAACAAGAACTTCTTCCGTTTCCCTTACGGCCTCTGCTTTTCGCAACGCTGACGTCTTCGGCATAGTTCCTCTAATTCTCTTGCTCTTGTGGTTCAAGGTACGCTCCAAATTTCCTGGAAGTCAAGTCAATCCTAGGTGATGCGCGATGTGCAACCAAGGTGACCAAGGTCCAAAGCCATTTGTCCAACAGCAGTCGAAATGCTTTACGGCGCTTGCTCGTGGGCGTGTGCCACCCGCAGGATCGTGGCCTCGTCGAAGTGCTTGCCTAGAATCTGCAGCCCGATCGGCAGGTTCTCTTTTGTCTCTCCGCAGGGAATCGAAATTCCGGGGATGCCCGCCAGATCCGCAGTGACGGTGAAAATGTCGGCGAGATACATCGACAAAGGATCATTAACTTTTTCGCCTAACTTAAATGCTGCTGTAGGACTGGTCGGAGTCACAATCGCGTCCACTTGCTTGAAAGCTTCGTCGAAATCGCGGGCCAGCAGTGTCCGTACTTTTTGCGCTTTCAGATAATACGCGTCGTAGTATCCGGCGCTGAGCGCGTACGTGCCTAACATGATGCGTCGCTTCACCTCGGGGCCGAACCCCTGGTCGCGGGTACGGCGATACATTTCCGAGAGCATGCGCGCATCGCGAGCCCGGTAGCCATAGCGAACTCCATCAAAACGAGCCAGGTTGGACGACGCTTCGGCCGTCGCCAGAATGTAATAAGTCGGAATCGCATATTCCGTGTGCGGAAGCGAGACTGGAACGATCTCGCATCCTAAGGCCGCCAGCTTTTGAATCGCGGCCTCCACGGCGTTTCGAACTTCGGAGTCCAGTCCTTCTCCAAAATATTCTTTCGCGACCCCAAGCTTGAGCCCCCGCACCGGGTTCTGCAGTTCGGCGACGTAATCAGGAACAGGCACGTCGGCGGAAGTTGAATCCATGGGATCGCGGCCTGCGATGGTTCGTAGCACCGTGGCCGCATCCTTCACGGTTTTCGTGAGCGGTCCAATGCGATCGAGCGATGATGCAAACGCGATCAGCCCATAGCGAGAGACTCGGCCATACGTTGGCATCAAACCAACCACGCCGCAAAAAGATGCAGGCTGGCGAATCGAACCACCGGTGTCCGAACCCAGCGTTGCCACCGCCATATCGGCCGCCACTGCCGCCGCTGATCCCCCCGAGGAACCGCCGGGCACGCGGCTTAAATCACGAGGATTGTGAACCGGATGCCAAGCCGAGTTCTCGTTTGACGATCCCATGGCAAACTCGTCGCAGTTCAGCTTGCCCAGCACAATCGCGCCCGCAGCTTCCATCCGAGCCACTGCCGTGCAGTCATATGGCGGAATGTAGTTGCCCAAAATCTTCGAGCCTGCGGTCGTGCGCACATTGCGCGTCATCATGACGTCCTTGATGCCCACCGGCACGCCGGCCAGTGGCGGAAGTTTATCGCCCCGTTGCAGCTGATTCGTCGATTTCCGCAGCCTTGGCTAACGCGCGTTCCTTTGAAAGAATTAAGTAAGCGCCAATCTTCGGGTCATCTTTCTCGATTTTCGCGTAGAACGCTTCTGCCAGCGAAGCTGCGGTGAGCTTCCGATCTTGCAGCGCAGACCGGACTTCATCAATCGTGAGTGAACTCAATTCCATAAAAGATTTAACGATTAGCTGAAAACAACGCCAGTTGGCGGGAGTCCGTGTGCGAACTACTTCTCTATAACTTTAGGTACTTTGAAGAACGTTCCGTTCGTGTCGGGAGCGTTTTGCAGCGCCACATCGTGTGGCAGTGATTTTCTCAGACCCTCGAGAATATCTTCACGGCTGGCGTAAGCAAACCGTTCGCTGCCGGTCTTCGACTGATCGATTCCGTACCTGTCCGAAACCTGTGCCATCGGCGGCACGTCGGTCGTGTCCAACTGGTTCAGCCGATCGATGTAGTCGAGGATCGAGTTAAGATCGCGGAGCAAAATCACGCGTTCTTCAGCTGTCAGTTCCAGATTCGCCAAGTCGGCAACGTGGGCGACATCTTTTTCAGTTACTTTCATGTTCATGGCCAGAAAAGGATTATTCAGGTGGCTATTTAGCTTGAATTTTTGCCTTTAATTCAGCATAGCAGTTTGCGATGGGTAAACCCGCCAACTTTTAAACTATATATTCATCATCATTTCAGTTGTTTACGGGAAATTAAGGCGATCAAGGGGCTTGACAAGATTCCGGCAGAATCGGTTTTTTGCACCATTTATGGTGCAAGCGTATTTTATGACAAAAAAAAGCGGCCCCATTTCTGGGGCCACAGTTCAAAAGAGGCAAAGGGTAGGAAAGTCAGGAAAGGCGATGCAAGGGGCCAATCCGCCGGGCGGATTGACGTATTGTGAGAAGTCGAGATCGGAGAGTGAAGGTCAAGCGCGGCCTCTTTTCTTGTATCAGAGAGGAGCACTTGCTCCGCCAAAGGCACAAGACAGCTGTATGCAGCGCGATCCTGACGCAACCCCTTATAGACGCTGAGTTTGCGGAATGATCGCTCATTCTGCAGTGGGTCTGGTCGCAAGGTTTTTGGGGCAATAAACTGCAGATTCCTGCACATTGATTGCAGGACGACTACTTCGCTCCGATCCTGCCGGGTCGGAGCCAGCATACGCGCTTCGTTTGAGCTATTATCCTACGTCGCGGCTACGAACTACCGGCGACCGTACGCAGTTTCCCTGGCAGGAAGTGATACGGCGGCCAAGGCCCGCTCAGCACCAACTCGCAATTCTTCAACTGCTTAGCGGCACTGCTATAGCGGTTCTGGTACTTTTCCACCGACTTCGAATCAATCAGGTGAGCGATGTCGATCATCATTCCGTCGGTGTTTACTCGTTTACAACTAATTTCTTCTTCGAGAGGGTTGAACATCTTATGGACTTGAACCGCCAAGCCGCGCGCCTTGGTCTGGCGTTCGCGATCCTTGGAAGCCTTTTCCCGCAGTTTGATCAAATAGTCCCCGCCGACCGTATCAGGCAGAACCACGTCGGCCATGGCTGCTCGCAGCGAGCCATCCCTCACCAGGACCTTGAGGTGCATCTCGGCCTTGCCGCGCAACCGTTCCACGCTCATACCAAAGGCGCGGCGGTTGGTGCGTACCGCTTGCCGAAGAGCGTCATCACTGTCGAAAATGGTCCCAAAGCGGAAAGGAAGGACGGTGCCGGTGCGAAAGCAGACACTTACCACCCGCGCATGCTCCAGAACGGTATTCTCTTCCAATTTCCCGCGGTCGGCTGTGCGGTCGAACTCGCTGACTACCACGGCAAACTCGCCGCTCGGATAGCTCAGGACTGGGGCTCCATTCACACCTTGAATTCCTTCGAGGACGAAAGGGCGCCGCGTGCGTACTCCATTGTTTAAGCTCTGTTGCTCAGTAAGGCAATAAGCGTACCACGCCATAATCGAATTCTCCGTACCTTAAGTCCGAGACGGTAGTGTCCGCCTCGTGACGAGACAGTTGGTTACGGCTCTTGAACCTGGAAGAAAGGGCGGTACCACGATTGGATCGGACACCCACCACCGTGTCCTAGTAACATATTACTTCAGTACCCGAAAAATGCAACCTTTTTGTGGCATGGAGCATCGGATTGGCGAGAAAAATCTACACACCTACCGGAGAATGACCCGAGGTCAAACCAGCGCCCCTTGACACTTATGGCTCCGTAGCAGCAGACTCGATGACACATTCGTCTCTGAATTATGGATTTGTGGCAAGCAGCGGATTTGGGCGCACCCGAACATAGCTGGCTAATTTCCTCAAAGGAGAGAATATCGTGAAGAAAGTAATGATTTTCGGATTCGTGTTGGCCCTGCTGATGTCTGCAGCCGCCGTGGCTCAGGACACCATGAAACAGGATAGCTCGACGAAAGCCGCCATCAATGTCACCGGAAAGATCAGTGACGATGGCAAGTCTTTCGTGAGCGATAAAGATGGGAAGACCTGGACTATAAAAAATCCTGAAGCGGTCAAGGGACACGAAGGACATCACGTCATCTTGAACGCCCATGTCTATCCCGATAAGGGTGAAGTTCACGTCATGTCACTGAAGATGGCGAAGGACAGTGGGATGAAGAACGACACCATGCAACACTAAGGGTCGATCACGCTTATATTCAGGCCAGCGATTCGCGCTGGCCTTTTTCATTTAGGAATAAGAGCCGCGCATCGAGGCACGATGTGCGCTTCCCCCGCGGAGTGCTGGAAGGTGTTCTTCACAGCGACCGCGTCTATGCAAATAAATTTACAAAAAGTTAACGCGGTTGAAACGCATCCCAAACCTCAATTCACTATCCTCCATGCACCGGCAATATTGCCGAAGGTTCTACCACGTGGGACTCTGGGGGACTGCGACCGCTTTCGGGTCCTCCGGGTTTTCTGCTCGCGGCAATTGAGTCTTTCTCGTACTCCGGCGCTTTTTTGGGAGGCGTGCTATGACCTCGCTGAACCATGATTATCGGAATCATGATCACCGAAAAATTCTCCTGATCGATCAGAACCGTACCAAACAGGAGCTGCGGGCAACCATTCTCAGGAATTATGAAATCGAAGTGCACACGGCGAGCACTATCACCGAAGCGGCAACTCTTTGGACGACTTATTCCTATGATCTGGTGCTGGTGGCAGCCCAGGAGAAATCCGAAGAAGCGTCGGCGGTCACCGCCCAGATCAGGGGTATAAAACCTGGCCAACGAATAGGCTTACTTGTCGGTCCGCCGACGTTTGTCCGGGAATTGGGCGGGAGGAGGAGAAAAGCTGCTTCCGCGGCCAATATCTTCCCGATTCGAGCCGTGCAGAATCCGGACGTCGCCGTTTCCGCGCCACAGACTTCTCCGGCGCAATGGCAAGAGATGATTTCAAAGCTGGTAAGCGACTGGTATATCATCCAGAATGCATTCCTGAGGTTGGCGGGCTAACTAGCGCGTAGCGCGTTTTTCGCATCCCAGAGAGGGCGCCCAGACGCTGGGTCAGCCAATTCTCAATGCGCGTAATCCTGTTTTCGCCAACTGCGCTATTGCTCACTCCAGCTGCGTATTCCGGGAAGTTCGTTGCACTGGCGAGCGCTGACAGCAAGTTGAGCGTCAGTCGGTTTTGAGAGATCGGCATGTAATTCCGTAATGGCAAGGCGATCCTCCTTCACTTCTGCGACGAGAACGCCGTCATGCCATTTCTTATCGTCCCCGAGCGTTCTATTGAACCAGACAACCGCGTTCGGGTGAGTGGGCAGGCAGTCTCCGTAAAACATGCGGGCTTTGGACACGGTCTTTCCGGTTTGGTAATCGATCTCCTCTCCCGGATGGGTGAAACGCGGCTGCCCCCCTTCATCCTTCATTGGTCCATCACTTGGCGAGTGGATGTAGATGGATACGTTTTCGTCGCATGCTGTGCATGTTGTTCCTGACATGATGTAGTAAGGCAGCTTGCTTGTAGTTCTTAGCTGGCCGATGATCTTCATCCCGTAGAGGGTGGTCTTGAACTTCGATCCATCAGGGAGGTTCAGAATCCCCGTCACATCGATGGATGTCGTCCGCTGTTTGCCCACTTGCTGCGCGGTCGCCGTACAGACCGCAAGGGCGATGAGTAAGAGTGACCGAAAAATAGCCATGCCGGAATACTAAGGCCGGGGGACGCTCATTCCAATGTTACTTCGGTTGCTGAATCGATAATTGGCGATAAATCGCGATTGCGCTCACGACCCTCGGCTGCGTAGGCAGTACCATGCGCAGACTTAACGCGCACACCGGATGACGGCGCCCATGCGGCCTGCGGCCCGCTCCTAGCTCCCCGAGCTACTTCTTCCTAGCCTCATTCCCGCCGTTCTTAGCTGCGGCGCGCTCTTCCAGGATTTTGGTGACGACTCGGAGCATTTCGTCCCAAGGCGCAGGTTTCCCGGTCCAAATTTCAAATTGCCGCGCCGCCTGATGCACAAACATTTCCACTCCGGGAATCACTTCCGCACCCGCCGCCCTGGCCAGTTTCATGAACCGCGTCTCCGGAGGATCGTAGATCATTTCGAAAACGTAGCGCGCCTTGATTTCATCCTGATTCAGCGGCGACTCCTGCGAGTTGCCCATACCAACTGGCGTAGCGTTGATGATGACGTCGAAAGTCATTTTCTTCAGATCAGGCCGCTTCAGAGTCCGTGCCCGCGCCGAGCGCGCTAATTTCTGAGCTGCCGCGAGACTACGATTTAGAACATATACTTCTGCGCCGCGCTCCTTGAGTCCGAATACAGCGGCGCGCGCGGCGCCGCCCGCGCCCAGAACCAGTATTTTCGCCCCGTCGATTGTGATTCGCTGCTCTAACGGCCGCAACACGCCAGCGGTATCGGTATTAAAGCCGTAGAGCTTTCCATCTTGAGCGCGCACCACGGTATTGCAGGCGCCGATTTTTGTAGTGTGCGAATCGGTGTTGTCGAGGTGTGAGAGGATCGCGGTCTTATACGGCATGGTGACCGAAAGGCCGTGAATTGGTATGTCGCGCACGCAGGCCAGTAAATCCTTCAGCGTCTTGGCATGCAACGGAACGTACACACCGTTGACCGTCTCGCGACGCATGGCTGCGTTCATGATTGCCGGTGAAAGGGAGTGGGCCACGGGATCGCCCGCGACCCCGTAAACTCTGGTGGCGGCATCAATCTGGTCGATGCGATAGGTACTGCGCAAATCCTGCGCGGTGACCTGCCCGGGCGCAGTTTTTTCGTCCTGGTTCACAGCTGCGAAAGTGAACACACTTCCCGCGCGGACCCCCAGCACGCGGCTGATAATTCCCTGTTCCCCCATGCACACGCCGATCAGAGAATACTTGTCGCTGTTCTTCTCCAAAAACTTCATCATGACCACGTTGTCGTACAGCGTCGTAGCCGTGCTCACGATTTTGTAGAAGTCGGCAGAGATGGCCACCATCTTCGCCAGCGTCTCTTGCAGATTCTTGGTGGCCTTGAAATCATGATACGAAAGGATGAGGGCGGCGCGGCTGCGCAGACGCCGCAACTGCTCAGGCTTGCAATGCGCGGCGCTTTGCAGTTCGAGATCGACGACCTGACATCCGGCAGCAGCGGCCTTGGACAAAATGTCCAATTGGGAGACGATTGAACCCCGGAATTTGCCGCCGGCCGCGACCCGCCGGCAAGTCGCCAGAGCCACCACATGGGCGTGATACTCGGTGAACTGTTTGATCTTCGGAAGCGCCAGCGCCGGCTTCGGCAGGTAATCTAACCTGAACTCGATAAAGGTGTTATCCCGGGCCAGCAGTTCGGCTTTTTCGAGCATCTCGGTAGCATCGGAGCCGATTACGGCAACGCATACGCGGGGCAGCCTTAAAGGCCGAAGACGAACTGCAAGATTGTTGGTAGCTGCATTCATCGTTATTTTCGAGAGTGGCGCGATATTACAGGCCTGCAATTCCAGATGCAACTACGGATTGCGAATTTTCTCCGCAAAAACTATTTAACGTATCACCCATGACACCACAGTAACCTTGACCCGACCTGCCCCTGTTGTTACTGTCCGGGCTGTAAGTCCTTTTATTTTGTGTGGCAATGGAGCGAAAGCAGTGGCCGTCGCCGGGCCCCGACTCTGGGAGGTAAGATGAAGAAAACACGATTGTTGCTGATTTTGGGTTTAGCTATCGCTGCGCGCGCGCAGCAGCCGGCATCGGCCCAGGCGGAATTGAATGCGCCCGCGGGCACCGAGCCCACGACTGTCAGCTTCCCTTTTGAACGTATACAGACTCCCACGCCGGTCGACCTCGCCTGCGCCGGGTTCGTCAGCAAACAACTTGTGCCCAACTCCAATTTCGTGGCTGGAGACTTGTACACGCCGAGCGACACCAAGAACAGCAACGGCGAAGTTGTGTATCTGGCGGGCAAAGGCTATGAAGTGGGGCAGAAATACACCGTGGTGCGCGAACTGCGCGACCCCAACCGCTATGAGATTTTTGCCGGGCAACACACGCTCATGAAAACCATGGGCCAGCCCTATTCGGAATTGGCTCGAGTCCGCGTTATCGATACGCGCAGCAAGATGGCCATTGCGGAAATCGAAATGAGTTGTGACCCAGTTAATCCTGGGGACTACGTCATTCCATATGTCGAGAAGCCAGCCATCTACCTTCCATCCTCCGTTGCGCTTCGATCGCTTTATGCCATCGAATGGAAAGTTGACGGGCCGGATTGCTATGGCAAAAGATTTCGATTCGGAGATCGGGCCGGGCGACAAAGTTTATCTGAACGTGGGCGCCAATCAGGGAGTGAAGCCAGGCGACTATTTCCGCGCCGTGCGCTCCTACGAAGCCGACTTGCACGATCCGACGGATTCTCTCTCGTTCAAAGCTTCTACCAGTGAAGATACGCAGGCGAAACAGGCGTCGTTCGAACCCAACTTCTTAACCAAAACCGGAGGCCCGGTAATCCACGTGCGCGATCTGCCGCGCCGCGCCGTTGGCGAAGTGGTAGTCATTTCGACCACGCCGACGACGGCGACGGGCATGGTTGTCTTCGCCATGGAAAGCGTCCACCTCGGCGACAACGTGGAACTCGATCAGCCGTAACCGACCCGCATCAGCGATTTATATCGAAGCATTGATGGGAGAAGCAAACCGCTTCTCCCATAATTTTTTTCTGGTACGGCGCATCACTATGGGGTTTCGACGCTGTCACCGATGCAGCAACGTTGCTCCAGCTCCAACGACCGCTCCGCCCAGCACCAGCCATACGGAATTGATTCGATAGCGGAGCAATAGAAAGAAGCTCAGTCCAGCAAGAATCAGAGTTGTCCAATCCACCACGGCGGCGCGGAACAGTTGCCAGGTCACGACAGCGATGAGAGCCAAGGCGGCGACATTCACGCCATCCAGACACCGCTCCCGCAAGCGGCGACTGGCGCAAGCGCGGAACCAGCGGGCCGCTGATGGCCACGAAGAAAAATGCGGGTAGAAAAATTGCAATGGTCGCAATCGCCGCGCCGGGAACACCTGCCAGCAAAAAGCCAATGAAAGTTGCAGTCGTCGAGATCGGCCCTGGAGTCACTTGTCCCATGGCGATAGCATCGAGCAATTGCCGTTCGCTGATCCAGTGCAGATGTGCTACCAGGTTGGACCGAATCAGCGCCACCAAAACATAACCGCCGCCAAAAAGAATTGCGCCAATCTTCAGAAACACCAGAAAGAGCGCAGCCAGGCTGAAAGAAGAGGCAAGACCGGAACCGGCGCCAGCCAAGGCGGTCCGCCCGTGAGAAAAGTCGCCACAGAGGACGGCCGCTTTCCCGAGCGCAGCCAATAAATAATTCCGGCCAGCAAGCCGCCGGCCGCCAGCACCACGAGTTGATCCACGCCCAGGGCGGTCGCCAGGGTGGCGAGCGCACCCACAGCGGCGAGCCAGGCCGACTTCACGGCCGTCCTCGCCAGCTTGAACACAGCTTGCACAATCAAAGCAATTACAATGGGTTTAACTCCGTACATCACGCCCGAAACTTCTGGAAGCGATCCAAAGCGGACATACGCCCACGCCAAGCGCCGTGACCATGACCGCCGATGGCAAAATGAAACTCGCACCTGCAACCAGCAATCCCGCCCAGCCTGCTCGCACCCGGCCTACATGGATCGCCATCTCGGTGGAATTTGGCCCCGGAATAAGATTGGTCGCACCTAGAAAATCCAGAAACTGCTCGCTCGTGAGCCAGCCGCGGCGCGAGACCACTTCGTCCTCCATCATCGCAATGTGTGCCGGAGGTCCGCCGAACGCGATCATGCCGAGCTTCAGGAACAGCCGTGCGAGTTCCGCAAGCGAGGTGGGCGGCGGACTTGATATTTTGCGGTCGGGATTTTGTGGCGCAGTTGATGCCTCGGGCAAGTCGAACCTCGTTCAACGTGATCCGAGAATTGTAATCAACAGGGGTGCGACGTCGAGGAAGAATTGGAGCTGTCGCCAGCGGTGCCGCCTAGGTGTGGGCGTGCGGACTTTGTGCGGGATTCTTCTGCGGCGGCGGCGGAGGTTTGATCACCTTGACTTCGAAGTCCACCGGCAATTGCTTCGGAGGAAAACACGCAGCTTTGTCGCAGGCCTGATATCTCAATCGTCCGCGAATTTCGTACTTGCCGGGCAGCATAGTCGCCAGCGGACGCACCTGCACTGAGAGATTGAATTCTCCGCTATAGACGCTGAGTTTCTCATCCGGGGCAAAAGCAAAGCTCATTTCCTCGCCCGCCGGATAAGTAATTTTTCCGACTACGATGTCGGTAGGCACATCAAGCTTCAGAGTTGTGGGAATGAGATATTCCGCTGCTGGTTTGTTGGAGTTGATGTGGAAACCCGAGCCAACGTGAAATCGCAATTCCACGTTGGTAGCTTTACCACGAATAACGGTAGTGACTGGCGGCGGCGACAGGATTACAGATGGCGCTTTCCGCCCCGCCAGCGAATCCTGCGCCGTCAGGATTGCAGGGGCAAGCAACAACAGAAAAACGACTTTTGTGATGAAGTTCAATTTTACTTTTGCGTCTGCGCCACGGAGCTTTGACCGATGATTTTCTTGATATCGTCCTCGATCTCGCCGCGGCCTTTCAAACCAAATGCTTTGTCCACGATTTTTCCGTTGCGATCAATATAGAACGTTTCCGGCAGAAACTGCACCCCGCCGTACGCATCTCCCACGGACTCCTTGCCAATAAGAATTGGATAGTTCACCTTCATGCTCTTGGCGAACTCCGCGATGTCTTCCGTTTTGGCATCATCCATGGCCACGCCGAGAAACTGCACTCCGGCGGCCGCGTATTGTTTCTGAAAATCAACAAACCAGGGCATCTCGATTTTGCACGGCCCGCACCAGGTTGCCCAGAAATTCAACACCACCGGTTTGCCGCGGTAATCGGAAAGGCGGACCGGCTTGCCGTCAAGCGACTCCAAGGTGAAGTCGGGAGCGGCGCCGTTTTGCATTTGTCCAGCCCCTGATGGTCGTTTCGCGAGTTTGAAGCCGAACACTAGCATCAGGGCGACCACCAAAGCGACCCCGATGATGACAAACGGATCACGTTTCACGGAAAACTCCAATCACAGCGCAAATCGGTTCAGAAATGACAAATAGTTCGAAATAATCGTAAATCGTCCGATGACCAAAAGCACGCCCAACGCGACCAGCAACGCTCCGCTGGCTACTTCGATGGCATGCATGTGAGCGCGGAAGCGGCTGTAAAACTTCAAGAATCGTTCGACGCCGAGAGCCGTCAGCAGAAATGGCACCGCGAGTCCCATCGAATAAATTGCCAGTAGCGCGACTCCCTTTGTAATCGAATCCTGGGCCGCAGCAAAAGTCAGGATGACCGTCAAAACCGGGCCTACGCAGGGCGTCCAGCCAAAGGCGAAGGCGAAGCCAATCACAAATGCACCCCATGCTGTGCTGCCACCCTTCACGCTGTGGAGACGGGCATCCGCATACAACGCTTTGATTTTAAAAACACCGGTGAGGTGCAAGCCAAACAGAATGATGACCACGCCCGCGACCTGCGCCAGGGTCGACCGGTAGCGCGAGAGCATCTGACTGACCTCGGTGGCGACCGCTCCCAGCGCAATGAACACCACGCTAAATCCCAGTATGAAGGCGATGGAATTCAGCATGACCTTGCGCAACAGTTGGGATTCTTGTGTTTTGAGTTGCTCGACCCCAACGCCCGAGATCAGCGAAACGTATCCCGGCACCAGTGGAAGTACGCATGGCGACAGAAATGACACCAAGCCAGCCAGGAAAGCTGCGATCGGAAGAGGTAGGCCTGTCATTACAGAGTCATTCTACCCGCCAAAAGCCAATGGCGCGGGAATAAGTGCGGTGTCAACTCATTCATGATTGGGTGTCCATGCTAACAATAGACTGAGTGGAGCCAACAAAGGATTTGAAACGATATGTAAAAGTTTTGTAATACAGCACGGTTAATCAATGGTTTTGATTGGGTGCTTTCTTTTTTCTTGTCTTGCTCGCTGCCGATGAATCGTTCTCCGGTGGTTGTGCCGGCAGCGCTGCCGCTGCTGGAGCTTCAAGAACTTTGTGGATGAGTCCTAACGGGACGGAAGCGGTCAGCACGGCACGATTCTTCTGCGCTTGAATTTTCAGACTGTCGAAAAATGCTTTGATGTCGGCATCTGTGCCGGGCGCGGGAACTGTGCTTTCGGCGCTGCGAAAAAGGTTGAGGTATGTTTCGATACGTGCCGCCACCTGGCTGGCTTCCTCGTCGCTTCCGGTAAATGCCTGCGCTTTGAAGTGTACCGCTCCGAGGTAGCGCACCGAGGCCACGACCGTCGCCGGCTTCGCGAATAGGAATGCCCAACCAGTAACTGGGCCGGAAACTGCAAAACCTGCCGAGGGTTGAATCTTGAAAATGGCCCAGCCGAGACTGGCCAACGGAACGTCTTTATAATACTGGCGCAAGAGCGCAGGTCCGCCGAATGGCGAAGCCAGCTTGCCGGACCGCTGAATAATTCCCCGGATGACAAGCGGGTCATCAAGGTTCGAAGCTGCGATCGTGTCCACGCCCAGGATAGAAACTCGAAGCGTCCGCCCTTCCAGCGGGATGTTGTAAATGTCCCGAGTCTGGTAATTGTCGACTGAACTTGAAATCTGGCGCAGGTATGCGCGCAACCGCTCGCCGTCGAATTTTCCCGCGAGAACTTCCGAGAAGCGCGCCTGCGAGTAATCGCCTTTCGTATCGGACAACCCTGCCGGGTAGTGAATTGCCAGCGCAGCCTCGTCCAAATCACGCTCGAACTGAATTCCGGTTGCCTGAATGAATTGTTCGTAGTCAGGGTCATGCGGCACCGGCGGAAGCTCGCCGGTGAGATTAGCGCGACGCATCCAAGCCAGGTTTACGTATACGAATCCATCCGCACCGGGGAGCAGACGCGCAGCCTCGGGTGGGGCGTGTTTGCGCAGTACGACAGCCAAAGCAACTGCCGCGATAACCAGCAGGACGGCCAGGATAAGAGGAAGGCGTCTTCGTATTCGCATGTAAGCGCGACAGTCCCGAATCAAACAGTTCGACCGCCGAGGATTCGGTCATGATAGCATTCGCCGGGTTCGGTGCCGTGATTTTCACAATGAGCTTCAGCAATTAGGCGCGTGACTCCACTCGGATTTGATGTTAAGAATGTTATCCCCAGAAGGCTGGTTCATCTGGCGGCGGAGAAATCAATCAATGGGACACGGGCGGCAAAGTATTTTCGCGAATATACATTTGACTGCGGCGCTCATAATCGCAATGTTTGGTGCGATGACAATCCAATCGGCGCAAGCCCAAAGCTTCAAGGTGCTGTATAACTTCGACGGCGCGTCGCATGGCGGAGATCCTTACGCAAGTCTAGCCCGTGATGCTGCAGGAAATCTCTACAGCACCGTGGACTACGGAGGAGGTACTTCCTATGCCGGCGGCGTATTCAAAGTTGCTCCCGACGGAACTGAGACTATGCTGTACAACTTCACCGGCGGCGCCGACGGCGCCTACCCCTTTTCATCAGTGGTCCGCGATAACAAAGGCAATCTGTACGGAACAACTTCGCAGGGAGGCTCTGATAACGCCGGAGTGGTGTTCAAAGTCGACCCCAGTGGAACGGAAACTGTTCTGCACAACTTCGCCGGCGGAGCGGACGGAGTAATTCCCACCGGAGGTCTGGTGCGGGATAAAGCAGGTAATCTCTACGGCACCACTTCGCAAGGCGGTACTTCCAACGACGGAATTGTCTTCAAAATAAGTCCAAGCGGCAAAGAAACCGTTCTGCACACTTTCACCGGTAGCACGACAGACGGAAAATATCCTACCTACACGACTCTGCTGATGGACGCCCAAGGCAACTTCTACGGGGTTACCGAAGAGGGCGGAAGTGCCGACGGCGGAATTTTATACAAGCTCAGTAAGACTGGAAAACTGACCATCCTGCACAGCTTCAAAGGCGGAACGACCGACGGATGCAACGTTTTGGGAACGCCATTCATGGATGCGGCAGGCAATTTCTACGGCACAACCTCTTCATGCGGCACCCACACTCTGGGAACGGTGTGGGAGGTGAAAAAGAATGGCCAAGAGAGACTGCTGCACAGCTTCGCCGGTGGAACATCGGACGGCGAATATCCCCTCGCGGGCGTAGTTAAAGATGCGACCGGGAATCTCTACGGCAATACGGAGACAGGCGGCGCGTCCGACGTCGGAACGGTTTACAGGATTAGCAACACTGGCAAGTTCACCCTGTTACATAGCTTCGACGGCACCGACGGCAAGTATCCTTACGGCAGCTTCGCGCAAAATTCAAAAGGCACAATCTTCGGCTCGACCCTAAACGGCGGCACCATCGGTTACGGCACGGTGTGGAAGATCACCAAGTAGTATGTACAGCGTCACTGAAACCCGACCACCCAAAGGTACCGGATAGCCGCAAAGTTACTTCTGTTTCCACAGTGCGAGGGAGTATGCTGCGCGCATGGCTGTGTCGGTTTCAGTCCTGGCTAGTGGGAGCCGGGGAAACAGCACGATTGTGCAAAGTTCGGCGACGCGCATTCTGGTGGATGCGGGAATTTCTTGCCGCGAAACTTTCAAGCGCATGAAGGCTGCCGGAGACGATCCCCATTCGCTTTCTGCCATTTTGATCACGCACGAGCACACCGATCACATTTCAGGCCTGCTGGTGCTGGCGAAAAAATTGCAGATTCCGGTGTTCATGACTGGAGCCACGCATCAGGCCTGGGCGAGGTCGGTACAGGACGCGGCCGGGGAACGTCCGCAGCTCGAGCGCTTGGAGTTTTTCTCTTCCGGCCACTGCTTTCGCATTGGCGATATTGCAGTCACGCCCTTCACCATTCCACATGATGCAGTGGATCCGGTAGGTTTTACTTTTCTTGCGGAAGGCATCAAGATCGCAATCGCCACCGACCTCGGGCGCCTGCTGGCCAACGTGAAAGATAATTTGCGGGCGTGCGATGTGCTGGTCATCGAGTCGAATCACGACCTGGAAATGCTGCGCAACGGGCCTTATCCCTGGTCAGTAAAGCAGCGCGTGGGTAGTCCGACTGGACATCTATCGAATGAGAAGCTCGCCGAATTCTTTGCCACCGGGTATGATGGCCATGCATCCTATATAGTGCTGGCGCATCTCTCGGAGCAAAATAACCATCCTGAGCGCGCTCGGAGAGAGGCGGAAAAAGCTCTGTGCGACCGCCAGACGCTGTTACATAACCGCGTCATGCTGGCCGGGCAAGCAGAACCCATGCAACCAATCCGGTTCTGATTCAATCTGAACAGGGAAGATCTTTACCGGGTAGGAGACTTCTAAATCTTAGGTGAAGACAAGCGGTTCTTATGAGCCAGTGTGTTGATCCCGTCGTGGGCAAGATTCTGGCCGGCTGGCGCTACGATATCTCCGGGTTGGCGCCCGAGATGGCTGGCGACTACGAAGAGCATCTGGCCGCCTGCGAGCGCTGCCGCGGACGGCAGCGGCTGCATCGCACCATCGATATTTCCTTAATTGCTTTGGCGTCAGTTTCCGCCGCGGTGTTTCTGCTGGCCTTCGGTGTGATTCGCCACTTTGGGCCGCGCCACGCATTTTGGCTGGAGATTGCGGCGTTGGTTGGTTTCGCGTTGTCGGCTTTGATCTGGCTGATTGTGGCTGTGGCCACGCCCGCGCCCATGGCGGTGGTGGATGTTGCTAAGATTGGCGCACGGCATGTGCACGATCGTTTGCCGCCGGAGATTCGCGAGCGGCTGCCAGAAGAGTTGCGCTTGAAGATTACCGGTTCGTAGGCTCTGCAAGGCCCCCGAAATTTTTCGCTTGACTCCGGAGCGGGGTCCGGGGACTACACTTGCAGCCGTGAGCATAAGCACGAAAACGGCAATGCATTCCGGCGAACTGGCCAGAATGCTTGCGATAAGCCCGGACACCCTGCGGCTCTACGAACGCAAAGGACTGCTTCCGCGTCCCCCGCGCTCCAGCAACGGCTACCGCTGCTACTCGCCCGCAGTCGTCGACCGGATTCGGCTCATCCGGGCCGCGCTTTCCATCGGCTTCACCCTTACCGAACTGGCTGACGTTCTGGCTGTGCGTGATGGTGAAGGCGTTCCTTGTGCCCGCGTGCGGGGCTTGGCGGGCGCAAAGCTCCAGAGCCTCGACGCCCATATTCGACAATTGGGCGAACTGCGCAATCAGTTGGCTATCATTCTCAAACAATGGGATAGCGCTCTGAAGAAGACGCCGCCCGGCCAGCGTGCCGGGTTACTGGAAACTCTGGCCTCGGACCCCGCTTTTCAGCGGCGAAGCCTGTCCCCACAGATGTATTCATCCCTTGCAGGAAAATCGATCCACACCAAGCAAGTCGTCCAAGGAACCAAGCCAATGAAGAAAAAATCTTTGCTAAATCTGCTGCTCATAGTAGCGGCACTGATGACGGCAACAGCGCCTCTGCGCTCGCAGCAACTGGATACCATGCCGGCGCCTCAATCGCACCCGCAGACCGCTAACCAGGAATCTTGCCAACACTCCATGGATATGGGCCGGGCAGATACCGGGATGGGCTTCTCGCAAGCAAAGACGAGGCATCACTTTATTCTGGCGAGAGACGGTGGTGTAATTAGCGTGGAAACCAAAGACGCGAAGGACACCGCCAGTAGAGATCAGATCCGAATGCATCTTTCTCACATCGCCAAAATGTTCGCCGATGGAAACTTCGACATTCCCATGTTTGTGCACGATCAGGTTCCACCCGGCGTATCCGTGCTGCGATCCAAGAAGGAGCAAATTCAATACCGCTTCGAGGAAACGAGGCATGGAGCACGCGTGGTTGTTACCAGCACTGATCCGGAAGCGGTGTCAGCGCTCCATGACTTCCTCAGCTTCCAGATTCGCGAACATAAAACCGGCGACGATCCAGCCGTGCGATAAATCGCCCTAATCTCCCGGGGAGTTGGCAGTCCCAGTCCAATTGCTGTATCTTTTGGCGTAGCCCGCATCTTTCGAAACAGCAATGCAATTCTTGTCCAAAGCGGCCGGATTTCTGCTTCTCGTTGCTGTGATTATCGCTCCTTTGGCGGCACAGCAAAGTTATCCGCCGGCAGCGCGCGGGAGAGGTCTGCCGGATGTCATGAGGATAGTAGTAAAGTTCCAGCGCCTGGTCCCGTCAGTCACAGCTGCTGTCAGGCCGGACACTATTCAGCGATTGTGCAGCCGGCTTCTACCGTAAGGCCGACGCTTCGAGTTTCGGCGCAGTTTGTTTTCATACCTGATTCAGTTTCGCTGCGATCAGCCGCTCCATCCAGTCTCGCGATTATTTGCGGCGAACCACCCGTTGCATCTCCTCTGCGCGTGTAGACCCGCTGGTTTCGCGACTTTCCAATCAATTGTTAAAGAAATCGTAGCGGCCGCCCACCCTTCTTCAACGGGGATGGCGCACAGAAATTTTTTCGAGCGTGATGCATGCGGAAAGCAGTAGTGCAGTTTTTGGCGATCACCAGTGTGGCTGTCTTTTTATCCGTTTCGTGCCTGAGTCAGACTACGGATCACGACATGAGCGTGTCGGATCAAGCCCAGCCCGGACAAACCATGCAAGGCATGAAGATGTCCGAGTCTGGTTCGTCGATGCCTTCCTTCGACGCTTCCTCGGGCACGGCCTGGCAGCCAGCTTCAGTTTCTGAACCGATGTGGATGCTCTCGCGGGGCGGCTGGGAGTTGATGCTGCATGGCACGATTTTCATTACCTACAACCAGCAGGGTGGACCGCGCGGCGAGGGCAAGGCAGAATCCACCAATTATGCGATGACGATGGAGCAGCATCGTCTTGGTTCTGGCACGCTTTTGCTGCGGCAGATGTTTTCTGCTGAGTCGCTGACCTCGCCGCATCCCGGCTTTCCTGAACTCTTTCAGACGGGCGAAACTTATCATGGCCAGCCGCTGGTCGATCATCAGCATCCGCACAATGTTTTTGCCGAACTGGCGGCGGTGTACACGCTGCCCCTCAACGAGAAAATCACCTGGCTGCTTTATGGAGGCCCGTCGGCTGAACCTGCGCTTGGCCCGGTAACCTATATGCACCGGCAGTCGGCGTCGGAAAATCCGGAAGCGCCTCTCGGCCATCATTTGCAGGATTCTACGCACACCAGCTTCGGGGTAGTGACCACCGGTTTTATATTCGACATGTCTAAACTCGATTTGTCCAAGCTCGATTTGTCCCAGCTGGGCTTCCTCAAGATTGAAGGCTCGGCTTTCAATGGACATGAGCCAAATGAAGAACGCTGGAGCATCCAATTAGCGCCGCTCGATTCCTGGTCATTCCGGGTGACTGATGCGCCCACTCGCAACTGGACTGCGCAGTACAGCTATGGATATTTGCAGCATCCCGAGGCGCTCGATCCGAGTAACGAGTTACGCCAAACGGCGTCGGTCGAATACAACCGGGCGTTGTCAGGCGGGAAATTGAGCGATGGAAACTGGGCCACTTCGCTGATCTGGGGACGTAAGCACAAGGAACTGGAGAACAGCACGCAAAACAGTTATTTGCTCGAATCAACCCTGAAATTTCTGGCGCGTGATTACCTTTATACGCGGCTGGAGTTGGTGGATAAAGATGAATTGTTTCCGCAGGCGGCCACTCATCCTGCATACCGCATCGGCGCGTACACCTTCGGCGGAGTGCGTGATTTTGTGCATAATGAGCGTTGGCAGATTGGATTGGGCGGTGACGTGACTTTCTATTCGAAACCAGCGGTGCTCGATCCGGTTTACGGCGATAATCCGGTGTCATTCCATGTGTTTGTGCGGATACGTCCGGGATTCATGCGGCCTCGTCATTGACGGGAAGCGGGCGAGAAAGAGTATTAAAAACAATAAATTCGGTTGGGGGATCAAATGTCTGGTGATTTTGCGCAACTGAAAGCTGGCATGAAAGCTGCCTGGATGGCGGGAGATTTCGGCCAGATTGCAACCTACTCAGCCAAATCGGCAGAGGAATTTGTGGAACGGACATCAATCATTCGAGGCACGCGAGTGCTCGATGTAGCGTGTGGCACAGGTAACGTTGCAATTCCTGCGGCTCGGGCGGGAGCAGTGGTCACGGGCATTGACATTGCGCCCAATTTACTGGCGCAGGCTCGCGCGCGGGCAGCAGCAGAACAGTTACAAATACAGTTTCACGAAGGCGATGCGGAATGTCTGCCTTATCCCGATGCATCTTTCGATGTGGTGCTGACCATGTTTGGTGCGATGTTTGCTCCCCGGCCCGAGCAGGTGGCGGCGGAACTGCTTCGCGTGTGCCGCCCGGGAGGCTTGATTGCGATGGCCAACTGGACGCCGGAAGGGTTTGTCGGCAAGACGTTTCAACTCACCGCCAAATTAGCACCGCCTCCTCCGGGAGTTCCCGCACCGGTACTTTGGGGAGACGAAGACACGGTGCGACAGCGCTTCTCGAAGGAAGTATCCGAGCTGAGTTTGACGCGGCAAAAGGTATTGTTCGACTATCCGTTTCCTCCCAACGACGTAGTGGCTTTTTTCCGCCAATACTTCGGTCCCACGCAGATGGCCTTCAAACGGCTCGATCCCGGTGGCCAAGCCGCACTGGCTTCACAGCTCGAGTCATTGTGGAGAGAGCACAACCGGGCAGACACTGGCAGGACCAGAGTTGAAGTTGAGTATCTGGATGTGCGGGCAATTCGGTCCTGATGGGCCCGCTGGCCCTTCGGGCTATCTGATCCTGACTACGCCTTGATGTGGCAGCTGGCGAGCCCCTTCTTTTCCAGGTACTGCTGGTGATAATCCTCCGCTTCGAAGAACGTAACCGCCGGGACGATTTGCGTAACTATGGGCTTGCTGAAGCGATGGGACTTTTCCAGTTGCTCCTTCGAAGCTTTGGCTGCGGCTTCCTGTTCGGGAGAATGGAAGAAGATCGCGGAGCGATATTGCTTGCCCCAGTCGGGCCCTTGCCGGTTTAGCTGCGTGGGATCGTGGTTCTCCCAGAAAACGTCGAGCAGCTTGTCGTAGGAAAGCTTGGTTGGATCGTAGTCGATCTCGACGGCTTCGGCGTGGCCCGTCGTGTCGGTGCAAACTTGCTTGTACGTCGGGTTGGCCGTGGCGCCCCCGGTATAGCCAACGCGCGTGGAAATCACGCCGGGAAGCTGGCGGAAAGTAGCTTCGACTCCCCAAAAACATCCAGCGGCAAAAGTAGCTTTCGCCATAGATTTTCACTCCTTAGAAGTTCTCATTCTATTCGATGCGCATGCCGACGGAAAGAGTCCGGCATGGCTAGCTCGAAGCGTGAGCGCGCGCATAAGTATTTGAAAGTAACCCTCTCAGGCCCCTTCGCGGTTGACTGACCCCGGTTTGCCACGATAGATTGCTTATGCGGTCGTTGTTCCGCAGCCCGCCTTGAGGTTTAGTGACCTTGTCCTTTCGCCGCGCCAATTGGACTTTCCGGCTCGCTCTTACGATTTTGCTTGCAGGGGCGATCATTCCTCAGGCTTATGCCGCGAAAGCAGGGTTTACGCCGCAAGCGCGAGTCGGGTTCACTGTGGGCGATCAGTGGGAGCCTGCTATCGCCACCGATGGCTTTGCCCACCTTTACGTTCTTTATCCGCAGTATGGGCGGGTCCCCGGGTGTGCGGCTTGTCCGCTGCCGTCGATGATCCTCGAAATCAGCAACAATAATGGGGTCACATGGCAGCCGCCGCGCGAGATTACGCCTCCCGGGACGGGCCAGTACGATCCGCAGATCGTGGTTGATCCCGCCGACCACCGTACGGTGTATGCGGCGTGGCTGCAAAATAAAAGATTCGACCTGGTAGTGGCCAAGTCGGTCGACTTCGGACAGAGTTGGTCGATCGTGGTGGCCGACCGCGGGATTATGGATGCCGACAAGCCTGTGCTTGCAGTTCGAGGGCAGGATGTTTACGTTGGGTTTAACCGCGATGGCAGGATGCTGGTAGCCGCATCGCATGATCGCGGAATTACCTTTCTCACAACCGGGGTGAGCCCAAAACTGCAACTGGTGCGGGCCCTGGCTGGTGGAGCTACGGTCGATCCTCAAGGCTCGGCTTATGTGGCTTGGGCCGGATATACGCGGCGCGATGGGACTAAAGGCCGCGAAAGCCTTTACATCAGCAAGTCTTCCGACGCTGGCAAGACTTGGTCTACACGTTTGATGGATGTTTCAGGCGCACCTCCTGATTGCAGCGCTTACCGTTGCGAGTGGGGGTATCTGGGTGCGCAGATTACGATGACCTCTGATTCCGCCGGCACTTTGTATGCGCTGTGGAATTCCGGCGCCGCGGATAAAAGTCCGCAGCGAATTTATTTCGCATCTTCTACCACGGCCGGCGATACCTGGTCGCCGAAGTTGAATGTCTCGACTGCGCCGTCGACGGTTGAGCATGCTTTTCCCGCACTTGCCGCTGGAGATGCCGGCGACGTGCGAATTGCGTGGATGGACACGCGCAACAATCCGTTGTGGAACACGCTTTACCGTAGTTCTACCAATGGCGGGGCGACTTGGTCGGCGGAGGCGAGAATTTCCAGCAACGTGCCCGGCTATCGCTACATCCGCGCGAAAGGTTTCAGCTTCCCGTTTGGCGATTACTTTTCTATCGGAATCGATAATCTGGGACAGACGCAGGCCGTCTGGGGCGAAGGTTTGAATTTCAGATCGCCGGGATCGATCTGGTATAGCAACGGCCGGTAGTAGTCTCAATTCGCCGTCCCGAAAATCACCTTATTGCTCTTCGTAAAACCTTCAGAAACCAGCGAAACGATTGCATATTGATTTATCTAGATTTATATTGATTTACGACCGGATCAGCCCGTACAATAATGTTGGATCGGGCTTAGATCATGCCTTCTGCCAAGACTAAAAGAATCGCTCCGGAGATCGACGCCAAGCTCTGGAATGAATTAGTGGCCGTTGCCAAGCAGAATGGGCAGTCGCAGCGCTACGTTCTTGAGCAGGCGCTGGCTCACTATCTACACAATGTGGTTCCATCGCAACACTTAGTTCGCCCTCAGGTAATGGATGCTTTCGAGGAATCGGTGGAACGCAACCGTGATCTGCTGGAGCGTCTCGCCAAGTAATGCCGGACTATCTGACGGTCGCAGAGGTCTATCAGATGCAACACCTCTTGATCGACAGGTTCGGCGGACTGCATGGCATCCGCGACAAGAATGCGGTCGAAGCTGCTGTTTTCCGTCCCCAGTCGGGCTACTACAACTCCCTTAAAGAAGAAGCGGCCGCGCTGATGGAATCTCTAGGGAATAATCACGGCTTCCTCGACGGTAATAAACGGATCGCTTTTACCGCTGTCGATGTCTTTCTGCGTCGGAACGGGTTCTACATTGAAGTCGACGCACAGGAAGGATACGAATTAATCTGCGGCTCCATGGAGCGCGGCCAATTTCGCTTTGCTCAAATCCTGGAGTGGATCCGTGAGCACATGAAGCCTCTGCGCTCTTCTTAGGTGTCGTTTTCAAGGATGGCTTCAAGTTCCCAGTTCTCGCAAAAAATGCGAGAAGTGGGGCATCCTGCCGCTGTTTTCGACACATGCTCCACTTCAAGGTCACTCATATTCACGCAAATATTGTCGCTTTAGCCGCTGCGGCGTGCACCGATTGAAACCGAAGCCTTGCGGTTGCAGGGCATGCAATAATTGTGGCAGAGGTTAGACTCGCGAGGTCCGAACTTCGGGAATAACCGATTCATGGCGGGTTAAAAATATGAATAGTGACCAAGTTGTTGCAAAACTTCGCCAGCACGCTCCCGAGCTAAAAGCGGCTGGGGTTGTGCATCTGCGCGGCTTTGGGTCGGTTGCAAGGGGCGAAACATCCGCGGAATCTGACATTGACCTGCTGGCGGATTTCGATAAATCGAGACGATTGACACCAGTAACGGTGGGAAGACTGCAAAGCCGTCTGACGGATTTGCTCGGCGTTAACGTTGATCTGTCTTCGGAAGCATGGATGAAGGAGCCTGTCCGTAAACAAGCTTTGCGGGAGGCGGTTCTTGCCTTTTAGAGACGCCGAACAACACCTGCGGGATATCCTCGAAAGCATCAACAATAATATAGACACATTCATCGGCGACATGGACTTTGATGTCTATCAAGGCGATCTGAAAACCAGGTCGGCTGTGGAACGGCAAATGCAAATTATTACCGAGGCCGCCGTTCGTCTGGGAGACGATGGAGATCGCCTGTGTCCTGGTATCGATTGGGTGGGCTTCCGCGGTATGGGTAACGGCACGGATACCATCGAATCGACGACAAGATAGTATGGAACACGGTGAAAGATGAACTTCCTCCGATGAAGGCTGCGGTGTTCCGCGCGCTGAATCTGCCACCTGCGTCGCCCCTGAGCTGAAGCACACGTTTCCGCTGGCCTGCCAATCCCAAGCAACAATGCTCTAGCAGTCACCGATGGCTGACTGCGACGTTCCCACTTCTCGCAAAAAATGCGAGAAGTGGGGCACCCTGCGCTGCCCGTCAAAAGTGCTAATAAGTCGCCCGAAAGCCTGAGAACGGGCCGCCAGAAACGCTTTCATACGCCCCGACGACCGCGCTAGAATCGTTGAGTCCTTCCGCATAGTCCGAAACACTTTTGGGGTCGTCGAACTTGTAGTATTTCCCTCCATGGAGCAACGCGGCGTGAGATACACCGTTGGAATCCAGCCATTGATAGCTCACGTCTCCTACGTTGTTGATGTCCGTAGCCAGTGAATCTGTCGCGCCAGGGACATTGATAGCTGTCGACTGCTGAGTCTTAATGTCGTAGAGGTAGGAAGTCGTGACGCCGGTTAGTCCATCCACCGACCAATAAACTAGTTTGCCATGGTCGTTCACACCGGAGGCAATCGTAATTTGAGCCATGTACACATCTAAAGTCGTGTAATGGCCTCCTATAAGCAGAAATCCATGGGTAAGGTTGCTGGAGTCGGTGTAGTATCCGACGATCCTGCCACCGTCGGAAATACCGTTCGCGCCCGACGCGATTGCACCCTTGGGGCCAGGGATGTCCGTATACTTGCCGTTTTGATAGAGAAATCCGACGTACCGCCCCGCGGAGTTTTTATAGCTGCCGACGACCTGAATCGGGCCCTTGCGTGTAAGGTGACTAGCTGAAGTATTTGAGCCGTGCGGGACATGGAGCGTGGTGATCTTCTTGCCTTTCAGAATATAGGCATGAAAAGCGTTGGCGTTGTCCT
This sequence comes from uncultured Acidobacteriota bacterium, assembly GCA_963716405.1. Classification (GTDB taxonomy): domain Bacteria; phylum Acidobacteriota; class Terriglobia; order Terriglobales; family Acidobacteriaceae; genus JABDBE01. The sequence goes on from CAVQTI010000007.1 coordinate 244,835, forward strand.
CATAATTTCCAACCATAACGCCGGCGTTGTTGATTCCGGAAGGGTAAGTCTGCGTCGCACGGGGCACGTTCACGGTGTGAAATTTAAAGCTGAGTTTCGGGATGTCCGTCCCACTACCCACAGTCACGAGCACCAGCAGTAGACCTGGCACAGATATCATCGATCGATAGCTTTTCACGTCATCCTCACACTTATGATTTAAAGCTGGCTCCGTTTTCAAGTTTTCTCTGATGCACATAGGACGTCATGGTTGCCCATGAAAGCTGAATGGTATGAGCTTCTATCATCGACTTTTTAACCTTCTGGGTGCCGTGAACCTGGAAAGGCTCGCAGGCCTTGTTGCGCTCGGAATAACTATGTTTCGCAGGGGTTTACGAAGGGGATGGATGCAAACGCGACCGCGCCACGGAATGACTTGGGCACCAGCGGCTACTCCAAGACCAGGCCGCCGGTCAGGCTGGCTATGCGGTCGATTCCGTGTTCTGTGCACCAGTCTTGTAGTTCATCCACTATCTTTTCGGTGGCGCAGGGATCCCAGTAGCTGGCGGTTCCTATTTGCACGGCGGTGGCGCCTGCCAGCATGAACTCGACGATATCTGCGGCAGTGGAGATGCCCCCCATGCCGATTACTGGAATCTTCACTGCTTTGGCGGCGTCGTAGACCATGCGCAGCGCGATTGGTTTGATGGCTGGGCCGGAGAGTCCGGCGGTGACGTTGGCGATGCGGGGCTTGCGGGTTTCGGGGTCGATGGCCATGGCTACGAAAGTGTTGACGAGAGAGACCGCGTCGGCGCCGGCTTCCTGCGCCACGTAGGCCATTTGCGCGATGCTGGTTACATTTGGCGAAAGCTTCACGATCAGCGGGCGCTTGGTGTAATGGCGGGCGGTGGCGACTACTTCATCGAGTGAGCGGGGATCGCTGCCGAACTGCATTCCGCCGTGGGCGGTGTTGGGACAGGAAACATTCAACTCGTAGGCAGCGATGCCTTCGCCTTCATTGAGGATTTCGATGGCTAGTTCGTAGTCCTCGCGGGTGTAGCCAAACACATTGGCGATTACCACGATATCTTTTATTTCACGCAGCTTCGGTAGTTTATCGTCGACGAAAGCGCGGGCGCCGATGTTCTGCAGGCCGATAGCATTGAGCATCCCTGCTGCGGTCTCGTAAAGGCGCGGCGGCGGATTGCCTGCCATTGGTTCCTTCGACAAGCCTTTGACAACGAAGCCGCCGATTTTGTCGAGGTGGACTACATCTTCGAACTCGATGCCGTAGCCGAAGGTGCCGCTGGCCGCGATTACGGGATTCTTGAATTCGATACCGGCGAGTTTGACGGCGAGGTCGGGAGTGCGTCTGGCGGCGGGGGAGGCGGTCATCGCGATTTTAGTGTAACCTGTGGCGCGTGCGCCGCCAAAGCATCTTGTCGTAAACCCGTAACGCCAGTTTGGTCTCTGGGGGTTTTTCAGCGGCCTCTGCGGCCGTTTTCAGCGCTCTTTGCGTTTTAAGGTTCGGAAAACCTAAAGTCTTAAATCGCAGAGGCCGCTGAGAACGGCCGCGGAGGTCGCTGAGAAATCCAGTGTAATATTTTGAGTTGGTTGGAATTGTGAGTTGAATGTCGTTGCTCACGCGTGCATTGCTGGCCACTTTTCCGTTACAGTATTCATTCTCATGCTTGATCTGAACTTTGTCCGCGACAATTTGCCGCTGGTCGAGGAAAAGCTGCGCCAGCGCGGCATGAAGCCGTCTGAAGTTTTGAAGAACTTTGCGCAGGTGGATGCGCAGCGGCGACAGGCCATCACCAGCGCGGAGACCATGAAGGCCCAGCGTAATCGCGCCTCGGAAGAAATCGCGAAATTAAAGAAAAGTGGCCAGGATGCGTCTTCGCTCATTGCGGAGACAAAGAATTTGCGCGAGCAGGTCGAAGAACTGGGTAAGGCCGCCGAGGAATACGAGACCCGCTTGCGGCAGATTTTGGTTGGGATTCCCAACATCCCGCATGAGAGTGTTCCAGTCGGCAAGAGCGAGGAAGATAACGTGGAGGTCCGCCGCTGGGGCACGCCGCCCCAATTCGACTTTACTCCCAAGCCGCACTGGGAGATTGGCGAACAGCTGGGCGTGCTTGATCTCGAACGAGCGGCGAAGATTTCCGGCGCGCGCTTTGCCGTCTACTGGGATATGGGGGCGCGCCTGGAGCGTGCGCTGGCCAATTTCATGCTGGACCTGCACACGCGCGAGCATGGTTATACCGAGGTGCTGCCGCCTTACATGGTGAACTCCGAGTCGATGTACGGGACGGGGCAACTGCCGAAATTTGCTGCCGATAGTTTCAAAGTTCCGCACGGAGAAAAAGATATGTGGCTGATTCCCACGGCGGAAGTTCCGGTGACCAATCTTTATCGCGATGAAGTGCTGGATGCGGCGCGGCTGCCGGTCTCGCTCACGGCATATACGCCGTGCTTCCGCAGCGAGGCTGGGTCCTATGGAAAGGATGTGCGAGGGATTATCCGGCAGCATCAGTTTCAGAAAGTTGAAATGGTGAAGTTCACGCGGCCGGAAGATTCTTACGAGCAACTGGAGAAGTTGACTCATCACGCGGAAGAGGTGCTGCAGAAACTCGGGCTGCACTATCGCGTGGTGGTGCTGTCTACGGGTGACATCGGATTCTCCTCGGCAAAAACGTATGACATCGAAGTGTGGTTGCCGGGGCAGCAATTGTTTCGCGAGATTTCTTCCTGCTCGAACTTTGAATCGTTTCAAGCGCGGCGGGCCAATATCCGGTATCGTCCTGAGGGCAAGAACAAGACTGAATTCGTGCATACGATCAATGGCAGCGGCTTGGCTGTGGGCCGAACCTGGGTTGCGATTGTCGAAAATTATCAGCAGGCTGACGGCAGCGTTGTGATTCCGGAAGCGCTACGTTCGTACATGGGAACTGATCGGCTTACGGCCAGGAAATTGTAGCGGCGGCGTTCCCGCCGGCGAGGGCAGGATGCCCTCGCGACAGCCGGCAAGATGCCGGCGCTACGAAACACGCAGACAAGGAGTAGAATTACTGCTTGGATGGGGCTAAAACAAATGCGACGGTTATGGCCGCTCCCACCGTCCCTATGAGCGGGATCTGGCGCACCATCCGCGATTACATCTTCTGGTCGTATGAACGTGGGACCATCCAATACGATGTGATGGTCACACTGATTCTGCTGTTTGTTTTTCTCTCTCCGAAGCTAATCAACTTCAAGGACAAACCGGTCGAGCATAATCCGCATCGTACTGCGGTCGCCGTCGTGCCAGACGGGCAGGGCAGCCTGATTTACCAGATTGAAGCTGCGGATGTCACAGCCCAAGGGGACGGAGCGGTTCGCAATCAACTACTGCAAATTATCGAACCTATTTCGGGCGAGGTCAGCATCGCAAAAATCGAACCGGTACGCGACGGCTCGGGCCGACTTCTCAGCTACAAAGTTTGGGTCGCGCGGGAATAGCGTTTAACTCGGAATGAAAATCAATTTTCTGCGAATGTCGAGATGCTTCCGCAATATGACCTGCGGTTTTGCGATGCTTATCGCGCCGGGGATTGCTTGGGCTCAGCAGCCCGCGCAGAATCAAGACTCCGAAGAACTGCAGCAGATTTTAACCCGGCTAGACCAGACTGCTGCGCAATTCCACTCCGCTCAAGCGGCTTTTGTATGGGATCAATACAACCGGGTTGTGGACGAACACGATAAGCAGAAAGGCACTATTTACTTTCGCCGCGTGGGAAACGATTTACAGATGGCTGCCGACATCACCGACCCGCCGCCTGCCAAGTATGTGCTGTACACAGATAGCAAGGTGGAGGTCTATACGCCGAAACTTGACGAGGTGAACACATACAACACCGGGAAGGACCGAGCGACGGTCGAAAGCTTCCTGGTGTTGGGTTTTGGCGGCAGCGGGCGGGACATGCTTAAATCCTTTAATGTAAAGTACATGGGCCACGACAAGATTGACAGCACTGACACCGTCAAGCTGGAACTTGTGCCGAAATCAGACAAAGTTCGTAACACCTTCGATCACATCTGGTTGTGGATCGACCCCTCCTTGGGCGTCTCGGTGCAGCAGCAGTTCTTCGCGCCTGAATCAGGCGATTACCGGCTGGCCAAATACTCGAATATTAAACTCGATCAAAAAATTCCAGATTCTGTGTTCAAGCTGAAAACGACGCAAAAAACGAAGGTGGTATCGCACTAGAGATAAGTCGCCGATATCAGTTCTCAAACTGATCCATCGCCTGTGGAAGAATAAAGGCTGAAAAACCACGTGCGGGACGCTATACTGCGGGAAAGCCCTCGTAGAGACAGAAGGAAGAGGGCTATTAGACTCCGGTCGGGACGCGCACAGACATTTATGGCCAAGGTTTTCACCATCCCCAGTCCTCCCCAGATCGGTCGCCGACGGCGCGAGCGGACTACAGATCCGCGCTACGTTGACGGCCAGCGACTATTGGTTGAAGCGATGAGATACCTGGCCCAGGCAGACCCGGTAAATAATCGTGTCGCCATCGAATTACTTTCTGAGCACGTGCGTACGCGCTTCCGCATGACCGATTCTCCGCTAGCCTGAAATCGGTGCATCATTCTTCACGCAGTTTTCCGCCCCTCGGTTGAAATAGCGCGGCCGCGAGAATAATCACGATGGGATAACACTCCAGCGTGTAACGCGTTTCCGGATTCTCCAGCATACCTAGAAATAGCGTTCGCAAAATCACAAATGTGAGCAGCAGGCCGAGGTGAGGTGCGAATCGTCCGCGCACTAATCCGGCCAGCGCCGCGACCACATAGGCCAGATTCACAATCCCCAGCCCCAGCGAAAGCGTCAACCATTTCGGATCGTCATCAAATTCCCACCACTTGGTATCCGAGGGCAGGGTTTCAGTGCGGGGCCGAAGCCACATATCGGCGATGCGCATCAAGGGCAACACAACGTAGTAGCGTAATAAAGAATGATGGACGCGCTCCGCGGCGAGCGCTGCGAACCGGGCATCAAGCTCAGGAGTGACATGGAGCGCGTCGTTGTAGTCGTTCAACAACTGTATGGTCCGCTCGCGCTGCGAAGGTGAGTCGAAGGTGCGATTCGGGAGCTTATCCACGTCGACGGGATTGCCGGGCACCATCCAGTAAATATCTTCAGTCGAGGTGTAATCTGCGATCCAGGTTCTCATCCAGCGATTGAATCCTAGTGGGACGAAGGCATTTTCCTCATTCGCGTAACGCGGCGCCAGCGGTTGGAATTCGTGGAACGTGCGCTGATTGCGCAGAGTCCAAGGGACCAGAGTCGCAAGCGAGACCAGCGCTAGAATCAACCCCGCCTTAATCACGCGTGCCGGGGGCGGGCCGGTTCTTTCTCTTATACTTTTTATTAAAGTCACCAGCACGTATGCCCCGATCGCAACCAGAAGCAACGCACCATCCGGACGCAACAGAATCGCCGCTCCGATGGCCAGTCCGCATCCCACCCATGGAGTCAGCGAAGCATCAGCTAAATGGTCAAGTCCAACGACCGCGAGGTCCAGGGCCAGCACGGTGAAGAATACTTCCCAGGTTTCGGTGAGTGCGTTGGCGACATAATTTGCGAGAAATGGACAAAGCGCGGTGAGCAAAAAGGCAATCCGAGCGGCGCGCGGAGAAATTATTCGCCGCGCGAGGTCAGCGGTGAGCAAGCAAGTGCCAAGGTCGACCAACAATTGCAACAGCAGCACCGCCCGGTAATGTTCCATCCCGAAGATGGCAAAAACGCCCGCCAGGAACGCAGGGTAACCGGGCAGGCGAATATAGGTGGGAGAGATGTCATTCACGCCGCTGAGGCCATAAATCCCGTGCTGCAGCCAGTTCTTGGCGATATCGCCGTAGACGAAGGAGTCGGTCGAGACTCCGGGAAAACGGAAAATGAAAAGCAGACGCAATGCGACACCCGCGAGCGTCGCGAGGAGAAAAAACCGAAGATGTTTGCGCAGCAGTTCGCGCACGGAGGGAAATATAACAGCTATTAGCTTCTAGCTCTTAGCCTTTAGCTTCGGGCGATAACGTCGGACTCAGACGCCCAAGCTAAGGCTAAGAGCTAAAAGCTAATAGCTGCTCTTGCGTTTGACCCTATTTTTTTCACAGCTTAGGATGGATAATAGCTAACTCCTCCATGGCGCAGCCCGTCTTCTACGATCCTCGACAAGCCCGCTGGAAGCGACTGCGTGGGCTGTTTGACATCCTCGGCATCAGCGTCATGCTGCTGGTCGCGTTCTTCATCTATAACGCCCTGCAGGGAGAACAATTGCCAGAGTTGATCTGGCAGGCGCAGAAAAAGCCCTACCATTCGCTCAACGAAAACGAACGGGATAAGGCCCGGGAGCGGCGTCGTAAACAAACGGCCCTCCGCAGCAATCACAAGCCTAAGTCGAAACTTTTGCCGGTAAGTCTGGATTCCGAGGAAGGCGTCCGCGCTGCTTTCTACGCGCCGTGGGATGCCGCCAGTTTCTCTTCTCTTCGCGAATATGCCCGCCAGGTTGATCTGCTTTATCCCGACTGGCTTCACGTCCTGACTCCCGACGGCCACCTGCAGGGCGTCGATGACCAGACCAATACATATTTCCCTGTGATTCAGAATTCTGCCCAGGGCTCGACCGTGCGCCCGGTTGATGACAAAGTCATGCCATTTCTGAAGTCCGAAAATACGGGCATGGAAGTGTTCCCCATGGTGAACAATTCCGATGGCGTGAACTGGGTGGATATTACGCCGTTCCTTAACAACCCAGACTCGCGCGCGCTCTTCCGCCAGCAAGTGGCACGGTTTCTCGCAACCGACAAATATCACGGCCTGATGGTTGACTTCGAAGAAATCGATCCCAAAGCCCAGCCCGGGTATATGGCTTTGTTGCAGGAACTGGCAGACGATCTCCACGGCAAGGGCATGAAGCTGTATGTGAGCGTGCCGCCTCACAATGAGGACTTCAACTATCCCGCCGTCGCCAGCCGCGTGGACGGTGTGGTGCTCATGAATTATGACGAGCACTATCCCGAAGGCACTCCTGGTCCGGTTGCTTCGCAGGATTGGTTCGTCGCCAATCTGAAGTTCGCGCGCAAAGCGGTGCCCTTGGACAAGCTAATTTGTGCCATCGGTAACTACGGCTATGACTGGGTGCGTAAGCCCAAGCATGGCAAACTGCCGCCTGACGTACGCGACACCAACGTATCGGTGCAGGACGCGTGGCTGGTCGCGCGCGATTCGGAAGAAGACATTGATTTCGACGGCGACAGCAGCAATCCTCACTTCAGTTATATGGACGAGGATAACCGCCGGCATGACATCTGGTTTCTCGATGCAGTGACTGCGCTGAACGAGATGCGAGCGGCGCAACAGCTGGGGATTCAGACTTTCGCTCTCTGGCGTTTGGGCGCTGAAGACCGCTCGCTATGGCGGGTTTGGGACGTGCCCGGTGAACCCATTGCGCCCGATAGATTGAAAGATGTTCTGCCCGGCCAGGATGTAGACATGGAAGGTCAGGGCGAAATTCTGCGCATAGAAGATCGTCCGGCCAACGGCAAGCGGGAGATCACGGTTGATTCATCGGGAATCATCACTGACGAGACTATGGAAAATCTGCCCGAGCCCTATCGGGTAGCGCGCTACGGCTACAACCCCAAAGCGGTTGCCATCACTTTCGACGACGGTCCTGATCCCACTTGGACACCAAAAATCCTGGACGTGCTTAAAAAAGAAAACGCCACTGCGACGTTTTTTCTCATCGGTCTTGAGGCCAAGGACTTCGGCAACGTGACTTCGCGCATCTACCGTGAGGGACACGAGATCGGGAATCACACTTTTACTCATCCCGATATCAGCAACCTCTCGCGCAGTTACATGAAAGTCGAATTAAGTCTCACTGAGCAGCTGTTTGCCAGCCGCTTGGGAATCCATACGATCCTGTTTCGCCCTCCGTACTCCATCGATCAAGAGCCTGATACCGCAGACCAGGTGCGCCCGCTGGAAGTGGTTCAGGACATGGGTTACATCAGCGTAGGAAATAAAATCGATCCCAACGACTGGAAAGAGCCCGGAAACCCCGCCGAGGATATTGCTGCGGTGGTGCTCTCCCACATCCCACCCTGTGACCCGAAAGACCGCCTCTGCGGCAGCGTCATCCTGTTGCATGACGGTGGCGGGAATCGCAGCGAAACCGTTCGTGCTTTGCCCATGATTATCGACGGCGTGCGCGCGAAAGGGGATGCGATCGTTCCGTTGCATGAGTTGATTGGCAAGACCAGGGCCGACGTGATGCCGGCGATCCCCACCAACGAAGTTTGGGCTGCGCGCTTGGATTGGATGGGCTTTGCATTGTGGGACTTTAGCACTCACGCCATCGTCTGGATTTTCTTTCTCGGCGACTTGCTCATGACTGGGCGGCTGCTGTTTGTGGGAGCTTTCGCGGTTTACGATCGTTTCCGGAGGCAGCATTACGGTACGCCGGGCCAAGCTGAGTCCTACAAACCTGAGGTCGCGGTGCTAATTCCCGCGTACAACGAAGAGAAAGTTATTGAGCGGACGGTGCGGGCAGTGTTGGCATCGGATTATCCCGGCCTGCACGTGATCGTGATTGATGATGGTTCGACTGACAACACTCTCGAAGTCGCACGCCGGGCTTTCATAAAAGAAGAAGCATCGGGAAAAGTTGTTATTTTGACCAAACCGAATTCGGGCAAAGCGGAGGCGCTTAACTACGGCCTTGAACATTTACGCGATCATGAGATTTTCGTCGGCATCGACGCGGACACCGTGATCGCTCGCAATGCAATTTCACGCCTGGTTCCGCATTTTCTCAATCCCAAAGTCGCCGCCGTTGCGGGTAATGCGAAGGTCGGCAATCGCGTGAACTTGTGGACCCGGTGGCAAGCTCTCGAGTACATCACCAGTCAGAATTTCGAACGTAGAGCGCTGAATGTGCTGGGCGCGGTAAGCGTGGTGCCGGGCGCCATCGGAGCGTGGAGAACTTCCGCCGTCCGTGAAGCCGGGGGATATCACACCGACACCGTAGCGGAAGATGCAGATCTGACGATGGCTCTTCTCCGCAACGGCTACCGCGTGGAGTATGAAGATCTGGCTTTGGCTTACACGGAGGCGCCGATCAATGCCAACGGGCTGATGCGGCAACGCTTCCGCTGGTCATTTGGAATTTTGCAGTCGGTGTGGAAACATCGCGCGGTGTTCGCGCGCAAGGGAGCGTTGGGTTGGGTTGCTCTGCCTAATATCGTTATCTTTCAAATTTTGCTGCCGCTGGTTTCGCCATTCATCGACTTAATGTTTGCCGTCGGCGCGATTTGGTATTTCATTCAAAAACATTTTCATCCGGACTCGACTGATCCAGCCAGTTTCCAGCGGCTCATTGTTTTCTTTGCGGCTTTTCTGATTATTGATTTCATTACTTCCGCGATCGCGTTTGCTCTGGAACGACGCCAGCCCGAAGCGCGCGAAGACGCATGGCTGCTCAGCCAGGTTTGGCTGCAACGTTTCGCCTACCGCCAGTTATTTTCGCTGGTGCTGTTCCGGACGGTGAAGCGCGCCATTGAAGGCCAGCGTTTCGCGTGGGACAAACTCGAGCGCACTGCCAAAATGAGCTTCCGCACCGCGGAGAGCCAGGATTCGGTGAAAGTGCCGTAATTTGTCGTTCTTTTGAGCTGATTTCAACACAGGCCATCGATGCCCGAAGTCATCGCAACAAAGTGAGCGCAGCCGCTCGGATTAGCGTATGCTAATGGCATGCTGCTAAATGGAAGAGAAGCGATCCTAAGCCGTGTCCACCTCCTGAAGGAAGAGATCAACGACATCCAAAGACTCAATGATCAGTATGCCCAGCAGCGCCGCACCTTGCCAGCGCAGCAAAATCACGCTCAGCGCCGTGGCCGGTTGGAACAGATCGTAGAAGAATTAAAAGCCCTCACCAATAGAAAAATCCAGTAGGCCCTTGTGAACACATGAGGACGACTGCCCTCGGCTGTCCGTTTGAGCAACGATCGATAGGGCATGTCAAGTACGTGATCCTTTGGGGGACCTCCGCGCTCTCTGCGGCCGTTCTCTGCGACCTCCGCGATTTAAGACTTTGTGATCGCAGCAAAACCTTAAAACGCAGAGAGCACTGAGAACAGCCGCAGAGAACGCTGAGATGGGGAGCTAACACTTTTCCACGGTGTTACAATAACTGGTTCCGCGCCCCTCCGCGCAGCATCCATATACCTTTCGAGGAGCACTTATGGCAACCGTTGAAGCCCCCACACAACCACAAATTCGCCTTCATCAAGGACCGTTCGCTAATGAGCCGTTAACCGATTTCAGCAAGGAAGAAAATGCGCGCAAGATGCGTGCTGCCATCGACAAAGTGCGCGGGCAACTGGGACGCGAGTACGAACTTATCATCGGCGGCAAGCGCATCAAGACGCAGGACAAGATTAAATCGCTGAACCCGGCCAAGCCGTCGGAGGTTGTCGGCATTCACCAGAAGGCGGGCAAGGAACACGTGGACCCGGCCATGCAGGCCGCTCTCGGTGCCTTTGAGCATTGGAGGCGCACCTCGGTTGAGGAACGTGCCAGTCTGCTGTTTCACGTTGCCGATCTGCTACGCGAGCGCAAATTCGAGTTTGGCGCGTGGCTCGTTTTTGAAGTGAGCAAGAACTGGGCGGAAGCTGACGCTGATATCGCCGAGACCATCGACTTCTTAGAGTACTACGGCCGCGAAGCGCTGCGGCTGGCCAAGGTCAAGCCGGATGTTCAAATGCCAGGTGAGCACGACTCGCTGCGCTACATTCCGTTGGGAGTCGGGGCCGTAATTCCGCCGTGGAATTTTCCTTGCGCAATCATGGCCGGGATGACGATGGCTTCGGTCGTGGCGGGGAATACGGTCATCCTGAAACCGTCGAGCGATTCGCCCACGATCGCAGCGAAGTTTGTCGAACTGGTGGAAGAAGCCGGCCTGCCGGATGGTGTCGTCAACTTCTGTCCCGGGGCTGGGGCGAGCTTTGGCAATGCAGTTGTGGCGCATCCCAAGACGCGCTACATCGCATTCACCGGTTCACGCGAAGTTGGTCTCGACATTCACAAGCGCGCCGCCGACAAGGTTCCCGGCCAGGTCTGGATCAAGCGCACTGTCCTCGAAATGGGGGGCAAAGACGCGATCATCGTCGACGCTGATGCTGATTTTGACGCCGCCGTTGAAGGCGTTGCTCAATCCGCATTCGGATTCCAAGGGCAGAAATGTTCAGCCTGCTCCCGCGCGATTGTTGACGAGCGTATTTACGATAAATTTCTCGATCACCTCAAAGCCCGCGTGGAAAAGATCACCGTCGGCGATCCTACCGAGAATCCGAATATGGGCGCAGTTATTAACGAAGGGTCGATGAAATCGATTCTCGAATACATCGAGTACGGCAAGAAAGATGGTCGCGTGATCACAGGCGGCGGTCCAGCAAAGAATGCGGGCGAGGGCTACTTCATTCAACCTACGGTAATCGCCGATATCAAGCCCAAGTCAAAACTGGAGCAGGAAGAAATCTTTGGCCCGGTGCTCGCGGTAATCAAGTCGAAGAACTTCGATCATGCGCTTGAAATTGCCAACGATACGGAGTTCGGCCTGACCGGCGCGGTATACACCAGCTCGAAGGACAAGATTGATCGCGCCAAGAACGAGTTCCACGTCGGCAACCTGTACATCAATCGCAAGTGCACCGGCGCCATGGTAGGAGCACATCCCTTCGGCGGATTCAACATGTCCGGCACCGACTCAAAAGCCGGCGGGCCGGATTATTTGTATCTATTCACGCAGGCAAAGTCAGTTGCGGAGAAGATAAAGTAGTTGAGGCAAGTTAGGGCTGGCGTCCCATCAGCCGTAGCTACCGGGTTATTCCTCATGGTCGAGGGGCTTGCCATCTGCGCCGACTTGAACTTCAGATCGTTTTGCACCGGTCATGATCTGCGCTTCGTAGGCCACCAGCTTGCCATGTTTGGTAATGGACTCGACTTTCAGAAGCTTGCCAGCACCAGCCTTGGCTTGCAGTCCTTCGTTTACGGCGGTGGGCAACGAACCGATTTCAACTTGCTCTTCCACTTCGACCACCGCACCACTGGCATCCATTAATACATCCTTGCTGTGGCCGCTTATCATCAACTGAGCTTCATAAAAAGTTTGCCCCTTCTCTTTTTCCCGTGAAAAGCCGCGAACGGTTGCTCCCTGGCTTTGAGCGGCTACAGTTTTCTCAACCGCCGCAGGCAGATCCGACCGATTGATTTTCTTTTCCTGCGCTATTGCGATGGTTGCGAACAGCAGGGTGGAAACAAACACGCCAGCGACGGCCCGTATAATTGTCATGATAGTAATCCTCTCGAAACTCGATGTAGTCATCCCAGCGGTTCGCGCTTGAATGACTACATTAAAGAGAACACCAATACATTAAGAGAACCTGAACCACTTTCAACCGGAGGGCAATAGAAGGACGGTTCGGAAATCCTGTGGCCAGATTGCTTAGCCGGAGCTGCGATCAAAAGAAAAAGCCGCCCGCAGGCGGCCTTTTTCCTTCGTTTCAAAGGTTATGACGGAACCGCTTGCCCCTGCTGCGGCGCGGCTGCCGCCGTAGCTGCGGCCGCTTCGTTCAGAATGCGATGATGAATGGTGAACAGCGCCAACTCCAGCCGATCCGATACGCCAATCTTGTCGTAAACGTTGCGCAGATAATTCTTGATCACCTGCTCAGTAGTGCCAAGCTGCGTGGCGATTTCCTTATTCTTATAACCTTGCACAATCAGCGCGACGATCCGCAGTTCTTTCGCGGTCAAGCGATCCCGCACGCGCAATCCCACCATGTCATTCTCAGTTAACTCGCTGGGAACAGCGATGTCCTGCACCCAGGTTTCGCCGCGAGCCACTTTGCGCACGCAATCGACAAGCGCAGCGCTGGTCACGTTGCGGTATACAACGCCGTGCGCTCCAGCAGCCATGTAGCGTTGCGTGCTTTCGCCGGTATCGGCCAGCACCACCACGCGGGTTTTGGCTTTGTTCGCCGCTTGCAGCACGGCCAGGAAGTCGCCATGAAAGCCGCCGGCAATCACCAGCACAGCCGCGCGGAACTTATCCAGCGCCATGAACATCTGTTCCTGGGTTTGCGCCTGCGCCACAATGCGCATTTCATCTTCGACCGCCAGCACTTTGGCGATTCCCGCGCGGAAAATTGCCTGATTGTCGGCCAGAATTAATTTAAGCATCGCTTCAGCACCTCTTTACGAGTCGCGAAACAAATACTACGACTGACGCACAAAATCGTAGGAATCAATCACGCAGGCCACACCGCGAGCCTCGGCTGGATTACTGCTGCCTCCGGTCGCCGGTTCGTCGGTGCGCACTACGCGTCCCTTGCACTGCACCGTCACGTTTTCTTTCGCGCCGGTGACTTCGGGTGGCAGAACGATTTCAAACTCCACGTTCGAACCCACTTCCAGCGCCGCGTCCGCCCGAATATAAACTCCGGCGGCGCTCAAATTTCCCGTCACTCCGGTGGATTGTCCTGCCTCGTCCGCCTTATGAATTTTGATCGGTAACTCAAGGGGAAATCGTTTCCCCGTCCGCGCTTCGGACACAAGTCCTCCTAGCTCCTGGCTTTCCTCGCCTGCAAAAGCCAACTCCATCAAGGCATTTCCTCCTATGGAGCACTACAATCTCGTACCCGGTTCCTTATATCACGGATTATGCCACGTATCAAAGCACGGAGACTCATTTAGATAACGGTAGAAACTAGGTCCCCCCTTTAAGACATCAGGCGTTAGCGGAGATTCACGAGTGTATTGCTTTCTGTCACAATAGGCGCTCGCTGCATTAATCTCTATGAATTAGGAAAGTCTGCCGGGAGTCCGTTCATGCGCGTATCAGGTTCCTTAAAAACTCGCTCTTTTTTCATGGCCGTGGTTTTCGTGGCCGCTTCGCTTCTGTCGGCGCCCTCGGTCGCACAACAACCGGCTCCTGACTCCAAGCCCGCTCCCGCGCAAGGCACCGTGCCGCAGAAGGCGAGTCCGGAAACCGAAGTAGGGAAAGCCGTGGGACCGCGTCCCGTAGAGGCGCCGCAGGTTCTGCAACAGCTGAATTCGGCCCTTGAATCTCTGACGGCCAGAGTTTCACCGGCGGTGGTGCAAGTGCTGGTCACCGGTTACGGAGCGATCGAACAAAGCAATCGCAGCGAGACCGCCTTGGTTGCGCGCCAGCACGCAGTAGGCTCCGGCGTGATCGTCGACCCGGACGGGTACATTATGACCAATGCCCATGTGGTCGACGGAGCGCAGCGCATTCGCGTCGTGTTGCCGATGCCTTCCATCGATTACCCGCAAGTCGAAGCAGTGGGCAAAGAACACGTGGTCGATGCCAAACTCATTGGCATTCATAAAGACTCGGATCTCGCCCTGCTTAAGATCGAACAAAAAAATCTGCCCACGCTTGAACTGGGCAGCGCGCGTCGCATTCATCAAGGCCAACTGGTGCTCGCAATTGGCAGTCCGGAAGGCTTGCAGAACTCCGTCACCATGGGCGTAATCAGTTCGGTGGGACGGCAGCCCGATCCCGATCGCCCCATGGTTTACATTCAAACCGATGCGCCCATCAATCCCGGAAACAGCGGCGGCCCGCTGATTGACGTCGACGGTTATGTCCTCGGCATCAATACTCTGATTTTTTCCCAAGGCGGCGGCAGCGAAGGGTTGGGTTTCGCAATCCCGGCGCGCATCGTACGTTTCGTCTACCAGAGCCTACGCAAGTACGGACACGTGCATCGCGTGGAGATCGGCGCCATCGCGCAAAACATCACGCCCAGCCTTGCCGAGGGGCTAAATCTGTCTCGCACCTGGGGCGTCATCGTCTCTGACGTAAATCCTGGAGGCTCCGCGGAAGCGGCAGGATTAAAGATCGGCGATATCGTTGTAAGCGCCGATGACCGGCCCATCGATACCTTGCCTGCGCTCACGGCCGCCATGTATTTACATCCGCTGGATGAGGTCATGAAAGTGGTTGTGCTGCGCGGAAGCGAAAAGAAAATTTTGTACGTTGCCGTTAGCGAGCACCGCGATCAGATGGACAAGCTGATAGATGCCGTCAATCCGGACGAAAGCCTGGTGTCGCGTCTGGGAATTCTTGCTGTTGATTTAAATGACCAGATTCGATCCGCGGTAGGCGATCTGCGTATCTCCAATGGTGTGGTGGTGATTGCCCGTGCCGCCAATCTCATCGGCCCTGAGACGGGGCTGAAGACTGGAGACGTCATTCACAGCGTGAATGCGACGCCGGTCGATTCGGTAACTTCGCTTCGCCAGGTGTTGCGCAGCCTCAAACGCGATGCTGCAGTGGTGCTGCAAGTGGAGCGCGACAGCCAGTTGCAATGGCTGGCATTTGAAATGGAGTAAAGAACGCCACGGATTTATTCGATCTTCACGGATACTCTTTTTTCTTGATCCGCCTGATCCGTGTAAACCCGTGGCAAATCAAGGCGCGAGAATCGTTGCCGGTCACAATCCAACAAAATTCGGCGTGACCTTCAAGAGTCATGCAATTAAGGCGACAGTGGAACTCTTAGCACTCGCATCGTCCAATCTGCCGTCGTAGAATACAAAAATATGAAGACCTTCACGACAAATCTTCGCCGGTCGGCAAGCCTTTGCGTAATAACTGTAATCCTTGCCGCGGGATTGGCCCACGCCCAAACCTGTTTTACCTCCAGCGACATGGATGAGGCCACCCGCACAGCGCTGATCAACACGGCGAAACGCTATTTTGATATGGCGGCTCGCGGCGATTCCGCCAGCCTGAAGCAAAATTCCATTCCCAGCGTAGCTTCAGATTTTTCCGGCATTGAAACAGTTATTAAAGATAACCAGGCGAATTTGTCAGGAGCGCAAGCCACTCCGCGATCTCCATTTCTGTTGAAAGTCGAAGGAACCGCGCCTATGGCGCACGCGGAATTTCTGTGCGGCGTTTTCGGTAAAGTCGGGCAAACCGCGGACAGCGCCGTATTCGAAATTCCCAACCTCGCGCCGGGAAGCTACGGCATCGTAACCCTGGATGTTCCCACAGCGAAGCAAACCTACGCGGTTTCATTTGTTCTGCAACAGGAGGGCAAAGACTGGAAGGTTGGCGGCTTCTACGTGAAGGAAACTAAAATCGCCGGCCACGACGGCAACTGGTTCGCAGAACACGCCCGCACGTTCAAAGCGAAAGGCCAGAATCACGATGCGTGGCTGTATTATCTCGAAGCGCGCGATTTGCTGGTGCCCGTGTCGTTTATGTACACCCAAGTCACCGACAAACTGGGCGACGAGGCGGAAGCCGTGAAACCGGCGGATCTTCCCGGTGGGGGCAAAACCATAGACCTCGCCGCAGCGGGCAAAACCTATCACCTCATCGCGCTGTTTCCGGTAGTGGTAGGGCATGATCTCGATCTTGTAGCGAAATACCAATCTCCCGACGTTTCGAACACCACGCAAACCTTTCAAGACAACACCGCAGTGATGAAGGCGCTGGTAGCAAAATATCCCGAACTCCGCGACGCATTCGATGGCATCGTGGCCCGTGCCGTAGAACCCAGCGGCCGCGACTACGGCTCGCTGCTCCCGATGAAAGATATTAAATAGCAGCTCCACGTGACGCACGCGTAGGCGCGGACGCCTCGACCGGGCAGTCGAGCGAAGCCAGCCGCTGCGTCGCATGTCGGTATTGCGCTCACGAACGCATTGAGGACCGCAACGGTCCGTCAGAACCTCACTGCACCATCCGCTTTTGCAGCCCACAAAATGACTAATCGGTTCATGGGCTACTCGAAAGCACGACCTCACCGATCAGGATCGATTCAGGTTTGCTCGGCGAATGTGCATTCTTTCGGGTCTTTATCTTCCCTCAACCCAATGAAAACCGGCGCTCGTAACTTCATTCCTCCACCGGCAGTTTCATGCGTCCACTCGGAAAATTTGATTTCTGCCACTCGCTCCGGTTTCAGCCAGTGCACATGCGCCGCGTCCACTTTGCCGTAAAACGGACTGCGATTGGTTTCCAGTTCCTTCAGCAGTTGCCATATTTCTTTCAGCATTGCCTGATTGAATCCGGTTCCCGCCTGGCCCACGTGAATCAGACGTCCTTGCTTGTCGTAAAGACCGAGCACGATCGATCCGAAATATTGCCGGCTGCCTTCCGGATCGGTGTACCCGCCAATCACGCAGTCGACAGTTTGCGTGACTTTGATTTTGAGCCAGTCGCGGCTGCGCCGTTCTTCGTAGCAACTGCGCCGCTTCTTCGCAAGAATGCCCTCCAGTCCTTGTTTTTTCGCCGCCTCGAAGAGCTTTAAACCTTGCGGAAAATGTTCGGAGTAGCGGACCAGATCGCTGGCGACGATTATCTGCGAGAGCGCCTGCTTGCGCTGTTCAAGATCGACGCGCCGCAGGTCGTAGCCGTCGAGGTAGATCAGATCGAATACGTAATAAACCACCTGCAGTTCGCGATGCGCACCTACGCGCCGTCCCGCCTTTACGAATGCCGGTGCGCTGCTGCATCAAGCTGAACGATGCGCGTCCTTGTTCGTCGAGCGCCACAACTTCGCCGTCGAGAATTGCAGTCTTCGCCTTGATCAACTTTGACAAATCGCGCAGTTCGGGAAACTCTCCGGTAAGGTCATTCTGATTGCGCGACACCAGTCGCACCTTGCCGTCTTCAATGAACGAAACCGCGCGATAACCGTCCCATTTGATTTCGTACAACCACTCCGGATCATCAAAAGGCTTTTCGACCGAAATCGCGAGCATAGGACGAATCGCCGTCGGCATCGGCCGTCGAACCGCACCGTGTAGATCTTTAAGGGAAGAAGGAAATTTAGGAGAGGAGGTCACGGTCGAAGCTGATGAATCAGCAGAAGCGGCCGTTAGATTACTTTCGGCTTTTTTGTTGGTTTTTTTTTACTTGGTGCTTCTTCCGTGTCATCCGTGGCCGTTTTTTGCTTCTTGCTTTTCTTATCCAGCTTGGCCAGCGTTTCCGCCAGCCACGGAGCTTTTACTTTTCCCCGTGATGCCGGCCGGCTGCTCGTCCACTCCGCCGAACCCTCGTCGCCCGCAATACCAGCCATGGTTCGTTTGCTCAGCACCGACTTGTCGTATTTCTCAATATCGTAGCCCGGTACCGCATACTCATCCTGCTTTTTGATCAACAACCATTCCGTTCCCTTGCTCCCCGGACGCCGCGCCTTCATGTGAATCAATGCAAAATCACCGTTGAGTTTTTTGCCATGCAGGCGAAACTTGAGATCGCCCTTTTGCAACATCTCGACCGCTTCGGCATCCGTTCCCGGGACATATTTTCCGTTCACTGGCTTCGGCGACAGCGGCTCCCACGTGCCCACATCCCAAACCATCACGGTGCCCGCGCCGTAATTGCCCTCGGGAATGGTTCCTTCAAAATCAAAATACGAAACCGGATGATCCTCGACTTGCATCGCCAGGCGCTTGTCCGCTGGATCGAGCGACGGACCCTTCGGAACCGCCCACGACTTCAGCACGCCTTCCATCTCCAACCGGAAATCGTAGTGCAGGCGCGTAGCGCGATGTTTCTGCACCACGAAGCGATGTCCGGTTTTCTTCTCCACTTTCGGCGGAGGCTCCGGCGTCTCCTCAAAGCGCCGTTTGCGTTTGTATTCTTCTAATGGCACAGTCGCTATTCTACCGGGAACACGATATTGATACTCAAGACTCCACGCCAGCCAAGTAGCGCCGGCATCTTGCCGGCTGTCCTGAGGGCATCCTGCCCTCAGCCCGGCAGAGCAAACGCGTCACCGAACTTTGCTTAGAATCGCCCCCATGATTTAAGGTTGCTGACGCACTCCTGACCCATGAAACGCGAATATCCAGACGTACCGCTCGTAGGCGTAGGCGCAATCATCATCGAGCGCGACCGAGTAGTGCTGGTAAAGCGCGGACAAGCCCCGCTGCAAGGGCAATGGTCGATTCCCGGAGGCATGCTGGAAGTCGGCGAAACCTTGCGCGAGGCAGCGGTGCGGGAAGTTCTCGAGGAAACTGGCCTGCAGGTGGAAGTCGGTGAACTGCTCGGCGTGTTCGATCGTATCGTGCGCGATGATGAGCAGCGCACGCTCTACCATTATGTGCTAATCGATTTTCTATGCCGAAGAATCGCTGGCGAGCCCTCGGCTGGCTGTGATGCCGCCGAGGCCCGCTGGTTTACCCGCGCAGAGATTGCCGAGCTATCTTTGGCGGAGGACACCGCCAAGGTCATCAATCTCGGTTTCGAGAAATCAATCGGTGAGTCCGATCCTCGGATTTGAGCATCCAGAAACAAACACGGACAAACTTCCGAAAGCGAGGCGACTATGTTGCAAAAAATAGTGCGCACCAAAGATGATTACGCAATAACCATTCTTCGTGTTGTGGCTGGAATAGTGTTCTTCGCGCACGGCTCGCAGAAAATGCTGGGCTGGTTTGGGGGATACGGCTTCAGCGGCACCATGGGCTTCTTCACTCATCAACTGGGAATTCCGGCGCCCTTCGCCTTTCTCGCCATTTGTGCCGAGTTCTTCGGCGGACTCGGCCTGATCGTCGGGTTCCTGGGACGAATCGCCGCTTTCGGAATCATGTGCAACATGATCGTGGCCGTCATGATGATTCATAGACATAATGGCCTGTTCATGAACTGGTTCGGCAATCAGAAGGGCGAGGGGTACGAATATCACCTGTTGGCCATCGCAGCAGCGTTGGCGATCATAATCGAAGGATCAGGCGCCTTCTCTGTCGACCGCTTCCTGACCGACGAGCTTCCATAAAGGATCCACGAAATTCAACCAGTGGGGAATCCAAGTGACCGGAAAATCATCCAATCTTTATGGGGTGATTATATGAACGCAATCGAAAGTGCCATCGACTTAGTAATTGGGAGCGGACTGTTTATCGCTCCACGCCGTGTTCTGCTGGACAGGTCCGCGGACTTGAAGCAACAATCACCGAGGCCCAATAACGCCGGTGCGGCCGAAGCAGCTCAGCACAAATCGGCCTGAGCAGATCAATTCGTCCTTCACCTGAATTTACGCATCAGGTTCTGCTAAGCGCCAATGACCGGCAAAAGAAACAGCCCGTAGTATTTCGCTACGGGCTGCTCCGGTGCACTGTTTGGGATTGACCAAGAGGTGGTCACTCTATGTGGCCCCTTTGAAAAACTCCGGGTCCCGGTTCCGACCTGAAGAACTGGGCGGATTCAATCCTAACTCGCCGGTAGTCTAGCTAGGTTCTTAGAGCGACCGCTCTAAGTCTCAGCCACCTCACCTGGTCTTATGCTTCTACCACTACAATCAGAACTCGTCATTCGACCACCTCCTTTCCGGTGTAACCACACCTTAATACGAAAATTCGTAGTCAGGTCAATTGTGGGAATCCCGTATGTCAATTCGAAGAAATCGAGATGTTTATTCACCCCAGCTGGCGACCTCTTCTCGGATAAAACCTTCCATCGCTCTCACTCCATCGTCGTTGTCGAACAGGATCGAGTTGGCGGCGCGGATTCCGCCCCGCAGTTCCGCCCGCGCCTGCGCATTATTTCCCAGATGGATTGCCAACTCGATATAGTGATCGTGGTTTCGCGCAATCGCATCGGTGATGCGCATAAGGCGATAGAATCCCGCGGTATGACGCGCCCGCATGAACTTTCCCGGCGAAGTGACGATCGGACATCCGCTAGCGAAGGCTTCCAGGCTGGTGTTGCCGCCGCTGTAGTGAAAGGGATCGAGCACGACGTCACACACTTCGAAGAGCGCCACAAACTCTGAATGAGGAAGAGGCGGCAGAATATGGATGCGGTCCGCTAATTCCGCACAAGGCTGGATGATACGAGCTTTCACCCGCGCCATCGCCTCGGGCTCTCCTCCGGCTACAAGGACCAGATGGCTGGTTGGCAACGCCTGCAGAATACGTATGATGGCACCATCGAAATCGGGGTGGAATTTAAACGGCGTCTGCGGACAAAGGTACAAAACCCCAACTTCCGGTAGACCCAGGCTGCGCCGGCTCGGAAGCGACTGCGCCGACGCCGGCCTCGGATAAACCACAGTTGGCCCCGGCAAACGAATCAGCCGTTCGCCGTAGTGGCTCTCGCCATCGGCCGGTTCCATGCAGTCAGGAGAGAAAAAAAAGTCAATGCTGTCGAGCCCGGTCGTATCCGGATGCCCCCACAACACTCCCTGACGCCGCGCCAGCCGGGCGTGAGCCAGAAATAACGTCAAGTAATCCATCCCCAGATCGAGATAGATCAGTAGATCCAATTCTGCTGCCGCGATTGCCCGCTGCGCGCCTACGAGATCAGGCGCCAAGGAAACACGATGCTTGCCGCGCCAAGACAAATTCACCAGTCGCATTTTCCTGCCCCTGAAAAGAGAAAATGGAAACATCGAATGCCTCGCTATCGAAAGCCTGCAGCAATCCGGTAAACAGACGCGAAATCGTGTGCTCGCAAAAGTGCCAGGAGATAAAACCAACGCGCGGCCGTCCAGCGCGGCGTGGTCGACTGCAATGAGGAGCGGTCCAACTCAGCTTGGGATCGGCGCGGCGGCAAACCGTGTGGAACAGCCGATGCAGCGACAGATTCTCGTGCTCGCCGTGATATGCCAGCAGAAATAGCGTCCAGGCCACCTCGGTGGCAACATCAGCGGGGACGGCCGGGGCCTTGGCCAAAGCAGTCAAGCGCGCTCTCACATCTTCACGCGCAGCCAAGATGCCTTCACGCGACGGCAGAACGCGTGGCAGCAAGACAGCGCGCCGGATCTTCAATCCGCCAGAAGGACGCAGCGATAAAGCATGATCAAGGCTGTGCTCCGCGCCCGCAAGATCGTCCTGATGCCACTGCGCGGTCGCCAGCAAGCTGTAAGCCCGCGCCTCAGCAGCGACGAAAGCTTCCCGCTGCTCCGGCGAAGGCTGAGCATTGCGCGCAAGGGTTGAAATGCGCTCAGCGATGGCCTTCAATTGCAATACCTTACTCAAAAACACCGCCCAAAATTCGGATGAGCCCCAAGGCGTGAGGGAGGGACAAAAGTGTCCGTCCCACACCGGCATTGCACTTGAAAACTACGATTCTTGTCTGTGACGAATGAACAGTTCCTAGTCCGACCGCTCGGCAGGACATGGCCTCTCGGAATCTCCCCCGGGCACCTCCGTGTTCCTACACTTGAAGTATCCCCGCAAAGTTTCCGATCTCTTTTAGTGAGAATTGTTTGAGTTGCAGCCGTTTATCCCTTCCAGCGGTAGGCGTTGGATTGCGGCAGTCCGATGTGGGCTAGTACGCGGTTGACGAACTCGCGCGCCATGGCATCCAAAGTTGGCGGGCGGTTGTAGAAGGTGGGAATTAGGGGGAAGACTGTAGCTCCGGCGTCGGCGGCACGGTACATGTTGCGAATGTGGATTTTGTTGAGCGGAGTTTCGCGCACACACAGGATTAACGGGCGCTTTTCTTTGAGGCAAACGTCGGCGGCGCGCTCGATGAGTTGCGAGGCGATGCCGTTGGCGATGCGGGCTAGCGTGCCCACGCTACACGGGATGACAACCATGGCGTCGGCGGGATAGGAACCGCTGGCGATGTTGGCTCCGATGTCGGCGTTGGACTGCTGATGAATTTTGCGGGAGGGCTTGCCGAGAATCTGGGTGACCAGGTTGCTGCGGCCGCGGAGAGTGAGTTCTTCGGCCATGACGCGCAGGGCGCTGTCGGAGGCGATGAAGTTCACGGTATGAATGCGGGGATCGCGTTCGACGGTGGCTAGCAGATGTTTAAGGAATAAAGATCCGCTGGCTCCGGTTGTAGCGACAGTGAGGTTTTGCGGCGGTCGGTTGGGCAATGGCTCCTCGGGTCTTGGTTGTAGAGGCGTAGTTAGCTACGTCTCTACCGCGGAATGCAGTTTGAGCATAGGGATGCGGCGATGGCCAAGTCAAGGAGCAGACAGTCTTGCGAAAAAGGCGGGCGAGGGCGCCCGCCCCACATAGACACAGCCGATGGCAACTTCGACTAGTTTGGGATCACGACGCAATGCCGCGCAGATGCATGCCCTGGCATGCGTTGAGCGCGAGGTGCGGGCTTACGATTCTAGCGGGCGCCGTAAATATCTGCGGGATTACAACGATGCGTTTCGTTCGTACGAGTCGGTTATCGATTCTCAGGAGTTGATGACCACCGTTAACGCCGCTGACGTGATCCTGATCGGCGATTATCATGCATTGCCCTCGGCACAACGGTTCGCTGCGACTCTGCTTGAGCAGCGGGCGCAGCCGGGTGATCGCCCTGTGGTTCTAGGATTGGAAACGATTTTTTCGCGGCATCAGCACATTCTTGACGAATGGTGGCGGCGGGAGATTGATGAAGACGAATTGCGGCAGCGCATTCGCTTCGATCTTGACTGGGGATACGAGTGGGCTCCGTTTTACGAGTTGTTGGTAACCGCTCGCGAGCACGCAGACGCAGTTTATGGACTTGATTGTGAGCCCAGGGAAGATTTGCGCAAGATTGGCGCCCGAGACAAGCACGCTGCTCACAAGATTGCGGAGGTGCGCCAGCGGCATCCCAATGCTGTGATCTTGGTTTTGTTCGGAGAATCACATCTGGCGCCGCATCATCTTCCTCGGCTGCTGCGTTCGGGGTTGCCGGGGCAGCGCGTGCTTACCGTGTTGCAAAACGTGGATCCGCTTTACTGGCAGGCGACCGAGGCTCAACAAGAGCGCGTGGATGCGGTGCGCGTGTGCGATGACGTGGTGTGCGTCTTCAATTCCACGCCGCTGGAAAAATATGAGAGCTACCGGCTCTGCCTTTCGCGATGGAATCAGGTCGGCGAGCCGGCGCCCGATATCGGACCGACGATTTATAACCTCATTGACAGCCTGGTTTGTTTTCTGGATGTAAACCGTTACGCTCCGCATAATGGAACGCAGCCGAAGTTTTTGGTTGATGTGCTTCCAGAGGTGCATTCCGGGGCGTCGCATGGACGCTTGCGGCGATTGCTGTTTCGCGTGACCGGCGAAGCCGATCGAGTTGAAGCGCTGCTGCGGAAGATCGATGCGGAAGGCACGGTTTATTTGCCCGCGATCAACGCTTTTTACGTTCGCGAATTTCACATGACCTGCGCGGCTGAGGAAGCTTCGCGCTTTTTGCATCATGCCTGCCGGGGATTGCCGCTGCGGAGAAATTCCCACGCCGAAATTCCTGGCGCAACTGCGGCCGCACCTGAAGACCGCTTTTATGCGCGGACGCTTGAACATGCATTGGCATATCTCGGTTCGCGAGTGTTGTACCCGGCTCGGCCTGGCATTAGTGTCCAAGAATCGTGCGACTTTTCGACTGCGGCTTGCGGAAAGTTGGTGCACGATGCGGTGCGTAGCGATCGAGATAAGTTCGACTCCATTGCCCGCAAACTTGGCTACACCATGGGCAGCCAGTTGTACGATGCTTATCTGCGCGGATCCATAAGCCGTAGCACTCTGCGGCATTGGTTCGTGGCGCACATTGAAGAATCCGGCAAAGCGAAGAAAGTTTGCTGGGAGATTGTGCGCAAGGTGCGCGTCGGGCGCAAGAAGCCGTGTGCGTCGGCGTCGTGACACGAGGTATGGAGGCCGGGCATTCTCGTCCGGCTGGTTGGGGACGTCCGTCCTCTAACGCAAGCATTCCGGGTGGCCAAGTGAGTTGGCGATGTTAGTCTAGGGAAGCACTCATTAGGTCGGCACTGCACGGGCGAGGACGCCCGCGCCTACATGAACTCTGAATCCCTTCGCAAACTTTTTGAGCAGGTACGCAGCGGCAAGCTTTCTTCCGACGAAGCCGTGGAGCGGCTGCGGCATTTGCCGTTTGAAGATCTCGGATTTGCCAAAGTCGACCATCATCGCGCGCTGCGGGTTGGCATGCCTGAAGTTATTTTCGGACAGGGCAAAACGCCAACCCAGATGGCACAAATCTTCTCGCGGCTAGCGCAGCATGAAGGAAACATTCTCGCGACCAGAGCGAGCAAAGAACAGTTCTCCGCGGTCAAAAAGAAAGTGAAAACAGCGAAGTATCAGGAACTGGCGCGAGCGATTGTTTTGCAGCGTGACAAGAATAAATATGGCAAGGGAATTATCTCTATAGTCTCCGCAGGCACCAGTGACATTCCGGTGGCGGAGGAAGCCGTCGTCACCGCCGAAATTATGGGCAACGAAGTTGAGCGTCTGTATGACGTTGGCGTGGCCGGCATTCATCGTTTGCTGGCGAATCGCGGGACTCTGGCGCGGGCGCGGGTGGTCATCGTGTGCGCGGGAATGGAAGGTGCTTTGCCCAGCGTGGTCGGCGGGTTGGTTGGAGTTCCGGTGATCGCGGTTCCTACCAGCATAGGCTACGGCGCAGCATTCAAGGGCGTGGCGGCGTTGTTGGGAATGATGAATTCCTGCGCTTCGAACGTCAGCGTGGTGAATATTGACAATGGTTTTGGCGCGGGCTACGTGGCCTCGCTGATTAATCGTCTGTGAGCGCTTGCGACGACAGTGCCTCGTCCACATTGCAACTACTTCGCGTTGGAATACTCTGCTTCACTCTCCAGAAAGTCACCAGAATCTGCCGGCCCCTGTTTCACCTCGACTGAACTCGTCCCCAATACTCTGCGGAAGCGCACAAAGTAAGCCGGCAGTCCCCACGCTTTGAAAACTTCAGGACCGTCCATCAACGAATAATGCAGATGCGGAAAGATCGAATCTCCGGCGAAGCCAATTCGTCCCACCAACTGCCCCGGCTGCACGCGATCGCCAGACTTCACGACCACGCTGCCGGGCTTCATATGCACCAGAAGGCTGTACTCGCCATCCTGGTGATCGATCAATACGAAATTGCCGATGTCCTTCGGATCTTTGCCAGCCGGGAGTTTTGGATGCCCAATCCTGGTTGCCGCCGCATCTTCAAACCAGTTTTCCGGAATGTCATTCGCCGCCGCCAGCACCACGCCTGCGCCCGGCGCATAGATCGGCTGGCCATAGCTGTACCAATTAGCGAGCTTGCGAGGATCGTCATGATACTCGCGTCCTTGCTCATCGAGATAAATAAAATCGCTGGCGAAGTCATTTGAGTTTGCGGTGACGCCCAGAGCCCGCACCTTGGGATTGCTTAACGGCACACGCAGGTGATGCGCATAAAAATCGTGACCCTCCCATACGAAAATCTTTCCCCGCAGAGGCAAGATGAGTTCAGTCTTGTCTTGATAAGTACGCGGCATGACAGACAGTTGCTGGTGGAAATCACAGTCATCCGGCAACCGATGCTGGTTTCTCTCTCGTTGCTGCTCATTCGATTCGCGCAACAGGCAGAAAGAATACTGCAGCTCCGTCAGAGGCACGAATGATTCAAATTCAGAAAACGGATTGAACACGTCGAGAGTTTTTCCGGGCGCGAGAACTTGGCTGCCGATTACCGCGATGCTGGGAGCAAATGCGTCAGTGTTGACCGATTTGCGAAGCACCAACTGGTGGGCGGAATCATAGACGCTTAACTCGATCTGCGAAATCCGCAGCGTCAACGCACTCGCATTGCGGACAATCATTTCGAAATTCAGGAACTGATTGCCGCCGCGCACCTCGATGATAGGCCGCTCCGGCGCGGATTGAATGGTCACGACAGGCGATGCCGGTGCTTGGCAGAAAATAGCACCGCCGCCCAACGACAGCAGCAACGCGGCCAACCGAAGGACTATGCTAGTCAAACGCTGGCCCCGAAAGTAAGAAGCCAAGCGGGACATAATTACTCCGGCAAGCCCATTCGCGCTACCAGGGCCTTGTATCGCGGATCGGAACGAATCGGATCGAACGATGGGTACCGAATGCATAAAACAACTTCAATTTCCTGATTGGAAAGCGCCTTCTCCAGATAGTCGAGCGACCGCTTCGGCTCCCCGGTCACTGAAAGAGCTAAAGCCACCCAGGTAATCTCGTCCGGCTTATTGAATGCGCTAAGTGCCAGATCGCGAAAACCTTTTGCGTCTCCGCTAAACGTTCCCGATACACCGGCAAACTTTTTCAATTCGATTACTGCGTTTGGGAAGTCGCCCGTCACGGCGTACAGTTGCGACAGCTTGTGATGGGCTGGCGGGAAGGCCGGATCGCGCTCCAGCGTCTTCTGAAACTGCGCGAGAGCCTCCGGGTAGCGGTGCGCGTCCATCAAGGTGGCAGCATAATTCGTATTCACGATGGGAGACAGCGGGTCAAGCGACAGCGCGAGACGGAATTCCTCGACTGCCTGATCGAATTTCTTCTGCGGAACAAGAAGGCCAAAGGCGTACAAATAATGCGCCGTGGCGCTGTTGGGGTCTAACTCGATGGCGCGGCGATATTCCTGTTCGGCCTCGGCCCACTTCCACGAAAAACTCAGGAAATCAGCGCGCGCCAGGTGTGCCTCTGGCAAAGAGTCATCCAATTCGAGCGCTTTGCGCGTGGCGGCGTCCGCCAGCGATGCAGCCTGCCGCGAGGTAATACCGGCGCGGTAACTCGGAATGACGTTGTAGGTCTCGGCCAGTCCCGCATAAGCAAGAGCGTAGTTGGGATCGGCGGCAATCGACTGTTCAAACAAATCAATGCTCTTCTTCAGGCCCTCCGGAGTGCGTCCGTACCAGAGTTGACGGCCCGCCAGATACAGCCGGTAAGCCTCCGGGTTATTGGTTCCGGCACTGCCGAGCCGTTGCTGTTTCTCCCCACTTAAGCTGCACACCGCGCAAGCGTTTTGAGATGTCGCGGGCAATGTCGCTTTGCAATTGGGTTATGTCGGCCGCTTTTCGTTCGTAATGCGCTCCCCAAAGTTCGCTGCCGTCTGAAGTATTTACCAGGTCAGTTTGCACCCCGACTTCATCGCCGTGCTGGGTAACGCGGCCCAGCAAAACCGCACTGACTTGGAGCTGTTGGCCGATTTTCTGCGGGTCATCGTCCTTTCCCTTGAAGCGAAAGACCGTGCTTCGAGCCATCACTTTGAGGTCGGGCACCTCTGATAGAGCGCCGATCAAGCTCTCAGTCAGACCGTCGCTGAGGTACTCATTGTTCGTATTGTCGGTGGCGTTCACGAACGGCAGCACCGCGACCGAGTCAATCTTCTTTGTCCCCGAGCGGCCACGCATAAAGTACACGGCTGCGCCTATCACCGCGAGAATCACTATCCCAGCCGCTAGCAACACAAGCTTGCGCGACTGCGCGGACGGCGGTGCAGCAACCGAAATCCTACTGGATGACTCGCCCGAGGCTACGGCTGGATGCATGCCTGAGGCCCGCCCCGAATCCAAGTCCCGTTTCAACCGCGTCAGGTCTGAGCGCAAATCGGCAGCGCTTTGGTAGCGCAGATTCCGATCCTTCTCCAGAGACTTGCTGATGATGCGCTCCAAGTCCGCTGGTGCATCCGGATTGATTCGGGCAGCTGCCGTCGGAGTCGCGTCAAGAATGGCCTTGAAGATCTCCGCTGAACTCTCACCTCGAAACGGCAGTGCGCCAGTGGCCATTTCGTAGAGTACGGCGCCGAAAGAGAATAAATCGCTACGACCGTCCAACTCTCGGGCTTTCGCCTGTTCCGGCGACATGTAAGCGACCGTACCGAGGGCCGAGCCAGGGCTGGTTAGTTGTTCGTCATGCAGGCTTCGCGTCTGCGTGTTAGCGGAACTGCTGGCCGAGCCAATTGCCTGCACCTTGGCTAGACCGAAATCCAGAATCTTGGCGTGTCCGCGTTCGGTGACGAAAATGTTCGCCGGCTTGATGTCGCGATGCACGATGCCCTTGGCATGCGCCGCGTCCAGCGCATCGGCAATCTCGATACCTAGAGAAACCAGCGTTTCATTATCGAGTGGCCGTCCTGCAATGCGGTGCTTGAGAGTCTGGCCGTCAAGAAACTCCATCGCGATGTAAGACTGCTCGTCGCTCTTGCCGATTTCGTAAATCGTGCAGATATTGGGATGGTTCAATGCCGAGGCGGCTCTAGCCTCGCGCCGAAAGCGCTCCAGAGCCTGCGGATCACGCGCCAAATCCTCCGGCAGAAACTTTAGCGCGACAAACCTGCCCAGCTCAGTGTCCTCGGCCTTGTACACCACGCCCATCCCTCCGCCACCGAGTTTCTCGATGATGAGGTAGTGTGAAATTGTCTGCCCGATCACAGGCCAAAAATCTTACGTAGGCTAGACGGGCAAGTCAATGACATCGAGAGGTCCCGACGGACTCATATAACAGATAGCCATTTCATCCGGGCCGGTTCTGGATTGATAATGCCTTGCTGGCAAATCCAGCCGGGATTGATGCTTTACATGGAGGTAACCAATGCTCAAATCTATCGGCGTTGTTGTCGGCAGCTACTTGCTCTCCGTGATTCTTGTCCTGGCGACGGACCCGTTGCTCTCGCGCATGTTTCCCGGCGATTTCGTCAAAGGCAGTGTTCCCTCTGACAGCGCTCTCGCCGCGAGTACGGCGTTCTTCGTGGTCATCTCGATGCTTTGCGCGTGGCTCTGCGCCCACTTTGCTCCGGGCCGCGCCGCGCGCCATGTGCTCTGGTTTTTTATTATCGGGGAGGCGATGGGCATCGCCGCGACAATTCCCAACTGGAGCAAAGGCTGGCCGCACTGGTACTGGTTGTCCTGGCTGCTGACCTGGCCGGTGAGCTGCTGGATCGGCTGGCTGCTTGCCGGACGCCGCGCGGATTCCGCGCCCGCCTAGGTTGTGACTTAACGTGTGCTGAAAAAAATCATTTTGGCGGGCTGGCGAACGCGAAAAATGCTCGTCAACGTTTCCGCCCCGTCTCTCCAACGAACGGAGAGACGAGGAGGGGCAAGGTCTTGTTTCGTGGGCTGAATTCGCGGGTCACCAGACCCGGCAAGCATTTTCCCGCACCATGGGCTGCCCTTTGTGGCATCCGAAGGCTTTGGCGAACTCCGACATGTTCGACACGACGTTGTTGACCCGGTATTTGTCCAGCGGATGCGGGTTCATCAGCAGAATTGTCCGCATCATTTCTGGGCGCAAGTTGCCGCACCAGATGTTGGCATAGGACAGAAAGAAGCGTTGCAGCGCGGTCAGCCCGTCTTCTCCCTTGGTATCGAGGCTCTGACCTTTCGCTTTCAGGTCCGCATCTCAGCGCGGATAATGCCAGATGGATTCCGCCGTTGTCGGCTGTGTTCTCGCCTTGAGTCAAGCGGCCGTTCTGCTGCACGCCAGCTTCGGGAACGAACTCGGTGTACTCGTCGGCGATGCAGTCGCCGCGTTTGTCGTAGGCCTTGGCATCGTCCGCAGTCCACCAGTCGCGCAGATTACCGTGCTCGTCGAACTTGCGTCCCTGATCGTCATAACCGTGAATGGTTTCGTGCCCAATGACCGCGCCGGCGGCGGCATAATTTACCGTGTCATCCTTTGCCGGATCGAAGAACGGCGGTTGCAGAATTCCGGCCGGGAAGTTAATGGTGTTGGTCTGGGGATCTTCATACGCATTTACCGTTGGGGGCGTCATCTGCCACTCAGTTCGGTCGAGCGGCTTGCCAATCTTGTGGAGCTGGCGGTTCGAACTCGAAGGCTGCGGCTCGCTCCACGTTCAGCAGATGATTGTCCGCCTTAATTTCCAATGCTGAGTAGTCGCGCCAGTGGTCGGGATAGCCAATCTTGTCAATCTGCGCGGCCAGCTTTACATGCGCCTGCTTCTTGGTTTCCGGGCTCATCCAGTCCATGGAATCCATTTCCTGGCCCAGCGCGATCTTGAGCGCAGCCACCATCTCCTGGACGCGCTGCTTGCTCTCCGGTGGAAACGCGCGCGCTACATAGGCTTGTCCCAATGCTTGTCCGATGTCGCGATCTTCCGACTGAATGCATCTGCGCCACAGCGGCATAAGTTGTTTCGCGCCGAACAGGGTCTGAGGCACAAAGGTAAAATCTTCGTTTACGAAATCGTCGCTCAATGCTCCTGCCAGACCGTCCAGCAAGTGCCACCGCAGATATGCCTTCCAATGATCGAGAGATTCGCTTTGGATTAACTGCTCGGTTCCACGAAAGAAGTCTGGCGAGGTCACGATGAAAGTACCCGTCGCCGGAGCATGGATCAATTGCAGATAGCGGCTGAAGTCAAACGACGGGGTCAGTTTCTGAACTGCATCGAGACTCATTTCGTTGTCGAGGTTCTTGGGATCGCGCCGCTTCACGATCTCCATCGCGGACTTCGCCATCGCCGTTTCCATTTGCAGGACTACATCGGCATCGGTCTTTGCCTCGGCGGCTGGTACACCCGAGATTTCCAGCATGCGCGCGATATGAGTCACGTACTTGGTTCGAATCTCGACCGACTTGGCATCATCGTTTAGATAGAAGTCTCGCCCTGGCATCGCCATGCCGCCTTGATCGAACTGCCCGATTACCCGCCCAGTGTCGTGGAAGTCCGGCTGCGCGCCAAAGCCAAACAAGGGCGCGTAGGTCTCGGGATCGGCAGGATTCCAAGCGCCGGGAATCGAGCGATGCAGATCGGCCACGACGTCGGCGATCTGACTTTTGCTGGACATGGCTTCGATCCGCTGCAACTGAGGCTGCAAAGTGGAGAGAGCAGTTGCATTTCTCTGCTTCTGATCCGTACACGCGGACCAGTAATCGCCAACCTTCGCCTCGACCGGAGTGCGCTCGCTGGCCGGTTTGGCTGCCACTTCGAGTACGGTCTGGTGGAGAAAAGACTCGTTCCACAGCTGCAGCTTCCCGAAGGAGTCCCAGAAAACTTCATCGGGAGGCACGGGATTGTCCGCGATCCAGCGATTGCACGAGTATTGATAAAAATCGGTGCAGGGATCAACCGAAGTGTCTACCTTCTTGGGATCGAAGTGATCAAGTTGAGGAGCGGACTTTCCAGAAGCTTGCGCGGATGTTGCTTGGGCGGATCCCATGTGCGCGAAACAACCTAACAGAAAAAGCTGCAACAAGAGTGATCGCATAATAATGGCTCGCATTTAATGCTTGGTGGCTAAGCGGAAAGAAAGCTTACCACGCGCTTTTCAATTCTGGATACTCAAACCTGGCATGAACGCAGAGATTTCCTGACAAAACATCACTAGACAGTTTTGAGTACCATCAGGCGGCGATCTTTCAAAAACTACTTGAATGAGACAAGGTGCTTCACCGGGTCTTGTGGGGAAATTCGGCTGACATATCCAACCGCGCCCGGAGTGGCGGCCACGTATTCGATGACGGCCGCTTCGGAATCGAAGGCTCGGGGCATGGCGCCCTGCCCAGTGAATACCAGCTTGCGCCATTGCGCTTGGAAGTCAGCCGGACTTTCACCGAGATGGTTTCGTAAAAATACTTCGTGCACTGGTCCACCCTTGAGAGTGACCGGCACAGCGCGGGAACCGTCGGAGTATCTGGTTTTGCTTCCGGTGAAGATAGCACGCAGATCGGCGTCTCTGATCCCAAAAACTTGCACTCCTTTATTGGCTACCAAGACTACATCCTGCGCGCTGGCTGCGGGCTTGCAAGCGATGAAGGTCAACAGCAGCACTAACCATTGAGCTTTTTTCATGACTCTCATGTCCCGACCTAGAAGCTGAACCCGATCTTGGCTGCCAACATGTTTGAATTTGGTTTCAAGCCATTTGGATTGGTGCTTTGGTAGTATCCGAGTCCAGTTCCCTGCAAAAAATGGCCCTCGATCTTGCCGTAAAAATAAGAGTTAAAGTCATAGCGTCCGGAGATCACGCGGTCCTTCGAGTAATTTTCAGGCAGGCTTGTGTCCAGCGATTTATTGACATAATGGCTGTAGTAGCTTCCGACCTGAGCTTTTTTTGAGAGCCGATAGCTTCCCATCGCAAACCAGCAGCGCTCATCATAAGAAAGGGGAATCACCGCCGGTCCAATCGTCAAAATCGCATAGAACGGAGCCCGCTCGTATTGTCCCGCGAAGTAGAACTTTCCTCTGGTGAACTGAGCATACTGCGTGCTTATCAGAAAGGGAGGTGCGTGGAGGCTGCCCCCAAGCGCTGTGCCGTTCTCGGCGAGCACATCCGCACTGGAACCAATAGTCAATCCTCTCAAAGGGGCGTCCCAGCGCAGATCACCGCCGTAAGTCTTGCCGCCCGGAGGAGTCGTGAACACAAGTCCGTATTCAGCGGACTGTTTGAGGTAGCCGCCATTCAAATCTAGGTCGGACTCACCTGCGTACCCGCGATACTGCAGGTTTCCGGCGCGGTTCGCAAGGGGTAGAGTGCCGTACACTTCACCCCCTAGGTGCGCCAGGTAAAAGCTTTTGTTGTCGACCGGGTACACGGATTGCGGCAGGAGTGTCCAAAGGAAGACGGCGTCCACATCCTGAGAATCGTTGAACAAACCCAGAGGCGTCTTGACTTTGCCGGCTCGAAAGCCGAGATAATCGTTAATTTTGTAGTCTGCCGATGCCCAATCCACCTGAACATTGGGGCCACCGAATTGTCCCAGTTGATACATGTGCAGCTGAATTCCGACACGCAGGTTGTCGGTCAGAGAATCGGTGACGCTTACAGCGCCGTCGGTCCACTGCAGGCTGCCAGAGCTCGACTGCATGGTCAGATAATTGTTATTGGAGCTGAAGAGGAAGCCCTGAGTGACAAATCCGTGGAACTGAATGCCCGAGAAATCCTGCGCGAAAAGGCTACCAGTACAGATGCAAGCCAGAAGAATCAGCAGCAGTCGCTTGGGCATGAAGAGCTCCTCACGACCCTTATCGGCAATTCGGTTCAGGCGCTTTAATTTAGCCTCAAAGCGGCGTACCTCCGCCATGCCACTTTTCAGTTCCATGGGACCGACCCACCGGTTGCCAAGAGTTGTGGCACGGAATGTTCCCACTCCGAGAATCTTCAGAACTCCAGGCGGGCTTGAAAGGCAATCATGCGAGGGGTACTGTCGCCGCCTAACCCGACTCCAAGCAGGCCGGTTGGGGGAGAGGTTGCGTACGTGAGCGCGCCGAATCCGGTTTGCGTCGAGGGCTGTCCTGGAATACCGGCCTGCACAACGCTTGGCAGTCCGAAATTCGGATGGTTGAAGACATTGAAGAATTGACTCTCAAACCGCAGCTTTACATGTTCGGTCAACGGGAACCATTTCGTGAGGTAGAAGTCACTCCAGAAAAAATTCGGGCCGCGCAATGAATTTCGGCCAAGATTTCCGAATTGGCAGTTCTGTGGGTTGTCGCCGCCATCGCACTGCCCCGTGCTTGGATCAACGGCTGACACGAAAGCATTGGGATTGAGCCACTGAAGTGTCCCCGGCTGGGTGACGCCTGCAATCGAATGATGGTCATACAGTGGGACGCCAGGAACGACGCTCGCGAACTGCGGTCCGCTGCCCTGCACAATTCCGTTTCCACCCGCGGAATACGGCGTGCTAAGCACCGAGAACGGAACCCCACTGTGCCAAAACACGGTTCCAGAAATCTGCCAGCCGTTGAGCGCATAGCCTAAAGAATGACTCCGCACTTTCAGCGGCAACTGATACACGTATTGCCCGTTGAGATTGTGCCGGATGTCGTAATCGCACGGCCCGTAGTCGCGGGCGAGTTCTCCCGGCAGCGGTGAAAGAATTCCTCCGGCAGAGAACTGCAGGAAGCCGCCGTTCGAGACTGTATCCATGCAACGACTGAACGTATAGTTGATCTGTCCTTGCAGGCCATGGCTGAGCCGCTTCATCGCAGTCAGTTGAAGACCGTTGTAGTGACCATTCGCGCCGGTAGAGAACTGCGTCACCGCACCGAATCGCGGGTCGGCCGGCTGCATGTAGGGGAACGGGGCAAAGCAGCCCTGACATACCGTTTGATAGCCGTTGACCTGGGTGGAATAAGGCTGCTTGACAGCCCGCGTACCCACGTATTGCGCTTTCAGGCTTGAGGTCACTCCGAATTGATGTTCAACTCCCAGACTCCACTCCATGAAGTACGGGGCATGCAACTTGCCATCCGGAATGGCGGTGATAGCAACCGGTGGAAGACAGCTTGTGGGATTTGCCTGTGGAGATGCGCATGAGAGCTGGCCTTGGGGAAATCCTGTGGTAAATATCTGATTCGCGGTAACGGTCGCGTCTACTGCGCTGTTGGGCAATCCAGGCGCAATTGCCGTGCCGCCGACAGTGCCCAGTAGTCCTCCTTGAAAGGTTTTGTCGTAGGGAGGATTGACTGCCGATCAAATCAGCGACACTGCCCGGCAGGATGTCGCTGAAAATTCCGAAGCCGGTGCGGACGACGGTGTTCGGCTCGAATCTGCCACGCAATCGCAGTTCTCGGTTGCAGAATCGCCAGCGGCGTCGAGGAGAACAAAGTGCCGAGATGAGTTTGAATTGCGGCGTCGAGTGGCTGGTTGACGTCGTGCGAAATGGAACTGAACGAGCCGCGAAGACGAGCGACTTCATCGTGCGGATTTAGCGGATTGGAATTGAAAGTGTCGCGCAGGCCGAACGTCCAGGTTAGTTTGCGAGTTACTTTCCAGGTGTCTTGCGCGTAGAGATCGAGATTAAGAAAGTTGAAGGGCTCGTTTTGGTTCGAAGGGAAGGATTCCGACGCTGTGTTCGCTGCTCCATAAATAAATTGCTGCAGGTTTGCGTAGGTCACCGTGGGAACTGTGCCTTCGCCGAAGTCAAAGTCATTCAGGCGAAAGATACGCGTATTGGTTCCGAATCGTAGTTCATGCGCGCCGTGACTCCATGCGAGATTGTCGTTGATGAAAAAGCGCGACGCGCGGCGACCTTGAACCCAGGTGTTGTCCAAACCTCCGACAGGAGTGAAAGGGTTCACACCTGTGCCCTGCAGCACGATGGGGAAAGCCGAAAGTGTCTGCGGAAAATTGCTGGGGCCGAACAGGCTCTCGTACCACGAGAATGCCGGATTAAAGTAGTTCACCAGGTTCTGGGAGAAGACGTGGGTATAGCCTGCCGCGAATGAATAGAGAGGCTGTGGCGAATACGCATTGAACAGCGGGTTGATCGGATCTGTCCACGCGGCTTGCAGACCATTGTCTGACTGAAAACGAAACCACGTCGTATCTTTCTGGTTGATGTTGTAATCGATGCGGGCCGTTTGCACCTGTTCGTGGTCGTCGCTGGAGTGCGAGACGCTCTGCCGGTTGGCGCAACCCGCCGCGATTGGACAACCGAGTATCGCGGTGGGTGTGCCCCCTGTATTTTGATAGAGAGAGAACATTGCACGATAGAAAGGAACCTCTTGCGGCTCGACGGGGTAAAGAACATTGCCGCTGGCATCCTTCAGGCCAAGCGGAAGTTGCTGCAAGACATATTGTTGGAAGGCGGGGCTGGGGACGATTGTAGGCGTGACGATTGGCAGCGCGATCCGCACCCATTCGCTGTCGAAGAAGAAAAACAGTTTGTCATGGATGATCGGACCGCCCAGGCTCCCACCAAAATGATTCACCGTCGATCCGGGCTTTCGATTCCCGGGCGTCGCGTTGGTGAAATAGTCAGCGGCATTGAGCAACGCCCCATTCCACAGTTCGTATAGATTCCCGTGAAAGTGATTTGTACCGGATTTGGTCACATAGTTGACCTGGGACGCGCCATAGCGTCCCTGATCCACAGAATACGAAAGCGTGTTGACCGTCACTTCCGAAATCGAATTCAAACCCAAGACCAGGTTGGTCGAGAGGCCGCTGTTGAGATTGGTAAGCGGGTCGTTCGTTTCCAGCCCGTCAACGATGTAGCCGTTTGAAAGCGCTGGGAGACCGTTGAATTCCACGTTGCCGTAGCCGTTCGTGCCGCCAACAAAGTCATTACCGCTGCCGGCCGTATTGATGAGCGCGCCCGGCGAAAACTGCAGCGGGTAGGTTAGGTCGCCGCCTGGATTAGGAAGGTTCTCGAGGGCTGGCGCGTTCAGGGAGGTGGAGGTGTTGGCGTCTGCCGGGTTTATGAGCGGAGCTTCACTATTTACCTCGACTACCTCGTTGGATCGAGCGACCTTGAGCGTGAATTCGACTGTCTGTTTTTGCCCTAAACTTGAAACCACGTTATCGTCTTGCCTTGGCTCGAACCCGTGCGCTTCTACTCTGACTGTGTAAGGACCGGGTTTTAATTGTGGAAAGTTGAATCGGCCTGCCTGATCGGTCTTAGCTTCGCGCTTTAGGCCGGTTTCGTGATTTGTGATCGTCACGGTGGCTTCCGCTACGACCGCCCCGGTTGCGTCCCTTACTTCTCCAACAATCGCGCTGGTGGTTTCACCTTGCGCCAACGCTTCCGCCGGGATAAGACAGGCTACAGTCAACAGAACAAGAGCAACGCCACCTAACCGCGCCATACATTCCCCAACTCATTACCTCTAAAACGCCGATTTCCTCTTGCTGGTCAGATTAACCGAGGATTATTCGTCATAGTTAACCATAGTTAATAAGTTTAGGCAAGAGCAGAAGTACGAATGACCACCCTGAAAGTCATACTCGGCAGCCATAAGGGGACAGGTACGTGTAGATCGGCACTTGGGTTGTGCCGCTTTAATTTAGCCCTAGCGAAGGTAGATAGACGTAGATCTGATCTTCAAAAAAATAGACGGGCGACCGTTGGGCCGACCCGTCAAATTTCGCATCGCTATTCCGTGCCATTGTTACCGATGCCCACCCGAATGGCCTGCACTGGAATGCCCGCTGGAGACGCTGGAGACGCTGCCTCCACGCCATGCTCCCGACTGCGAAGCCGGTCCAGAGTAGCCGCGACCCCACCAACTGCTTCCCGTGGATGCGGTGTGAACCTTCGCACTGGCAAATCCTTTTTGTTGAACTGTGCTCGACACCTCGCTCAGATTCTTAATCCCGCCGCGGGGAATTCCCAGTCCTGCGGAATTCTTGGAAATTTCCAGCCGATTGAAAGATCGTCCCAGTTGGATCGGTACCGGCCCCCGGTTCACCACTACCGTTCGCTGACCGGTTGTCGGAGGCTGCGGCGCTACAAAGTTTCCTGGTGCACCGAGGATTCTCGGAGCGCTATATGCGGCCCACGACCCGCCGGGTTGCCACGCCCATCCATACGCGGGCAGGTAGGCCCAAGATGCCGTAATGATACGGCGTCCATCCCCACGGGTATCCAGAGACCCAGCCATAACCTAGGCCAGGTGAGAACGCCCAGGCGCCGTTCATGAAAGGATCCCAGCCAGCGCCGGCAAAGAAAGGTTGCCACATCATCCCGTATCCGGGAGCGTTAAAGAAGCTGCCGTAATAGTTGAGGTCGCTGGTGCCGTAGGCATACGGCGAGTAATTGCTGTATGAGTTGCTGGCGTATTGCTGATGATATTGATCCTGCTGCTTATCCCACGCGTCAAAGGGATCGACTTCAAGATCTTTCGCGATGGTCGAATGATCGTCATCGGTTAAATCAAAAGTCGCCGTGCGGTTCTTGCTGACAGCCACTTTGCTAGAATCGCCCTCGACCTGGACGTCGCCCTTGAAAACCGCCAGCGTGGCAGTGACGTCCGCGAGGTCAATGCGAAGATGGGCGGCATGCGTTAGCGGCAGCTTTTCATGAGCAAAGGTCAGGGTGAGCTCACTGTCCTTGGCTCCGGTGAAGTTTAGGTAGACAATTCCTTCTTGCAGATGCACGGTAGAAACTTTGCTTCCGGAATCACGCAGCGAGAGCTGCGGAAATTCAATCACCGTGTCTGGCGTGATACGCAGCGTGCTGCCGTCTTCGAATTCCACTTCTGCGCGGCCATCAGCCTTGGTTTGCAACTTGACGCCTTGGGTAATCGGCAGATTGAGGAATGCTTTTTCGTAGCCCTGTCCCAGGTTGCGGTCGATCTTCACATCGCCCTGCACCTCGCTGAGCCGCACTACGCGAACTTGTGAATCAGCAAACGCAGAACTGCTCAAAAACGATACGACAAGAAAAAACGCGGCAGCTGCCGCGGTCATTGCCAACCTAACTTTTGCGTTCGACATAGAAACACCCCCGGGATCGGCCCCACTTACTTGATTAGAACATTATTCAGGCTGCAGAGTTGTCAAATCTAGCACAATTTTCTATTTGCTTGCGCTTCCTCCGGCTTGCAGCAAGCGTTGGGCCCGGCCTCGCACCACGTTAATCACAGCCGGATCGTCGACGATTTTCTGCAGCACCGGAGCCACTGCTGAGATTTCCTCAAGTCCGCCGCTGTGCAACATTTCTTCCATTTTCTTCAGTTCGTCGTCTAAGGCAAGCTTCTGATAGCGAAGGTCGTAACCGATCCGATGCCCGAACTCCAACGTCGTAGACAGGCCTTGAAAAAAAGTGGTGAGTTCCTGAACTGAAGGCACAGGCGAGTAGTTGTAGGTGGCACGCGTGTTTTTCTGCGCGTCTTTGTAGGTCAAGACTTTAACGCCAGTGGATGCCAGTTTTTTGTTCTTGCTATCGATCTCACCTTCAAAATAATGCGAGCGCTTGGCGAGATCAAACACTCGTGTACGCCCCGCCTGGGAGATGGTGAAGTTTGAATGAAAAGAATCTTCAGCATCAGACTCGGAACTGATTTTGCTACTGGAGTCATAGGTGGCGGCTCCGTCCTCGGCTACCGAGATGACGTAGTGATCGGGTTCGGAGCCAGGAAAATCGCAGGTGAACGTGACCGTGGGAGCAACGGTTTGCTGGCCATTCGCAGAACAGCATAGGATCACGCACAGAAGCGCGCAAATATGAACTGCGGAAATTCTCTTTGCCCAAACCATCCACGGCTTGGCGGGAGCGTACATATACCGTAATTGGCTAAAAAGCATGGACGAGGAATTATGCCAAAATGCCGGCGGCGAGTAACCTCTCATGCTCGTTGGCGTTCCAGCGTAGCAGCGGTGTGTAAGTGGCAAATTGCAATTGCGAGCGCATCAGCGGCGTCCGGCGGCTCGGGAATTTCGGCCAGATTCAAAAGCCGCGTAACCATGTGTTGTACCTGCTGCTTCTCTGCCCTACCGTAGCCGACCACCGCGGACTTAATCGACAGCGGCGAATACTCGGCGACCTCCAGACCCGCCGACGACGCGGCCAGCATCGCAACTCCACGCACCTGTCCCAGCTTGAGCGCGGACTTTACATTCACGGCGTAGAACACGTCTTCGATAGCAACCTGGTCGGGCCGATGTTCCACGATAATCGCGCCCAGCCGGTCGAATATCGTCGACAAGCGCGACGCCATGGATTCGCGAGGAGAGAGCTTCACCGCGCCACAGGCGAGACAAATCAATTTGCCGTCGTTGCAGAGGTCGACGACACCGTAACCGGTGTACTCGGTGCCGCAATCAATCCCAAG
Source organism: uncultured Acidobacteriota bacterium (assembly GCA_963716405.1). Lineage (GTDB taxonomy): Bacteria > Acidobacteriota > Terriglobia > Terriglobales > Acidobacteriaceae > JABDBE01. Next base: position 285,118 of record CAVQTI010000007.1, read on the forward strand.
AACGCGCATCAAGCAGAGTCTAGCATCAGAAACCGGAGAAGTTGTTTACTTCTAACAGCATCCTGGTCGGCGAGCCTTGTTAATCTTGTTCGGCTAAATTTTCATTTACCTTTGAATTATCTTTCCAGGCTCCAGCGAAATCAAGCAAACGTCGTGTTTCACTGGCCCGCACAAAAAAACTTCATAGAGCGGCAAATCGCGCGGTTTGACTATGTATCTGCCTTCCTCGACAGCCTTAACATCGGCGTACTCGTCGAATACAACCGGATTCCCAGGTTGCGCGCGAATCCGGAATTGCCGTGACGACGGCTCATAGTTTGCATAACTGAAGCAGCGACCGATGCAAGCCCGATCAAGCGCATGCTGCAGCGGCATTACCCGGTTAGACCAGCCCGGAAAAGAACCAACCACACGTTGTCCCGGAGGCAGCTTCGCAACGACGACATTGATGCTGTCTTCCAGACGGTTGAGTTCTCGCGTGTCCCTGAAAAGGAAGCCAAAGAACACCACAACCAATGCAGCGAGCGCTATCTTTTCGTGTATCCTCGGCCGCACCGATCCGAGTACCGCACAGCCCATAAGGGCGACGGCCAAGGAAAGGCGATCGCTCACATAAGTAAAAGGCAATCCGTAATTCGGAAAATTAACCGTACCGGGAATCAGCAACACTCCTGCGGCATTCAATATCCAAAGCTGACCCGGTACGCTAAGAATCAAGTCCCCCAAGCCACAGGCTTTAATGAGTTTCTGCAACAGTGAGAACCAGACAAACAACAGTCCCGCCAAAATGAATACATATTTCACGCCGTAAATTACCACCTGGTTTGCACCGGTGATGAAGAATACCTGCCTCCAGGACCACCAGCACTGGTAACGGCGGATCAGAACATGATGCGTGGCCAGAAGAGTGAGCAGCCCGAATCCCAAAAGCAGCAACCGCTGCCTCGGTCGCAGCGTTTGAGCTACCGCGATATATGCGGCCGTGCCGGCCGCCCATACAACCGGAAACGGATGAGCCAGCCAGGCAACAGCCAGGAGCGGAGTAATCGCGATTCGCCGTTTCCACTTCCCATCCCAGAAAATCGCCAGGTACCATAAACAAATTCCCATCGAGAGGTAGAAATTGAAAAATCCCAATTCATAAACAAAACCGTAAGCCAGCAGGGCGACGCACGATGTCGCAAACCACCAGTTCCTCCCCGCCGCTGCGAAAATGAACGCTATAGCACCCCAGACAAAGATCAGCACCGCAACCGACACCGCAATGCGTTGGGCCGCGTTAAAACCCACGTGTCGAGTCAGCCATTCCAACTCGAGATCGAATAGTACGTTGGTTGATTGGGGCGCGATCCACAGCCCGTTCACCTGTCCCTGCGAGATGAGAGATGCCAACCAAGCATTGTAGAGGTGGCTGGAGAGATCGGCCGCCTGAATGCGTGATTGCCAGAAACAGGGAACCAGAAAAAGGATGGAGAGCAGAACAACGCGAACGAGGCTATCTCGGATGGTGGGCTTCCGTTCGCCACCCATCGCAGTCTTATCCGTAGTCAAAGCGCCGTCAGCCATCTAAATCCCAGGGAGCAATGTTTCAATCTTCGGCCCCGAACCAATCGCAGATCCGACACTTAATTCAGCCGCAACAGATTGTACAAAGACTTTCTGCCCGAGGCCCAATCAAGAATGGGCTGGCAAAGTACGACTCGCTGAACTCTGGCGCCAACGTGCGACGCCCGCTTCCGCTGCGCTGACGATTGCATACGAAGCAAGAATAATAAGCACCGGCTCCATAGGGTGACGATAAGTCGGAAAGGTATGAGTAAGGTAATAAACCGGGGGAAACACGAGAAGAGGCACCGCATAGAGCACCGCATCGAGACCCTTACGCCAGAGCGCTAAGCACAATCCCAACCACGCCAGCAAGCTGACATACCGCCATGGAGTTCCGGCTGGGTGACTCCAATATTTGGAACAACGAATGATCACCATGCGTGCATACTCCCGCGGATGCTGGCGAATAAAATTCAGCGCCATCTGACGTTTGTTTTCCATGAAAGAAATCTCGCCCATCCGGTTGTACTCGGTTGGATCTCGCAGGGGAAAATCCTTGATAAAAATCGGGAGCCCTCCAGCTGTCTTCCATTAACTCCAGGCCAACCCATAATTCCAGACCAAAATTGTCACGGATGGGCATGATCCGATGGAAAGCCACATAATTGCGAATTGTCCAAGGCAGCAAAGTGAGAACACAGATAGCAATTGACGCCAGCAACTGCTTGTAGCAAGACCGTCCGCGCCGTCGATACTTTACCCAAAGCCACAGCCAGAAGAATGGGAACACTGCCAGAAGCGTTGTGTTGTTTAGAGCTGCGATGCCCGCGAGTGCTCCCAAAAGCAGCCATCGCCAGACCTGTAGCGAATCGGCCAACTCCCACACCCAGAACATTCCCAGCATCAACAACAACGCCGATAGGCTGCTTTCCCACAGGCGTATGGAGACAACTGCCTCATACAACCAGCACGACCACACCCAGGCCGCGAGGATGGCTGTGGCTATGCCAAAATCGCGCTTGGCTACCCGCAGAATCATTACCGCGGTGAGAGCCGAGAACGCCGCGTTTAGCCCACCCGCGATCCACAGTGACAAGTAACTATAGGCTCCTGCGAATTTGAAGATTGCCGCCAGCAGAAATGGATAAAGCGGGGGCTGCTGTGCCGTTGCCGCTACGGGAGTGTTTGGCCAGGGCGCGCTGAATCCGAATCCTGAAACCAATGCCCAGGCAATGTGGGAAGGTTCGTTGTACCGGTAAAAGCCTGTCCAGGCCTGCGTGGGAAGAAGTTGAGACAATACCCGCAGTCTTGCGATGAATGCTACCAGGAAGACAACCTGCGGAGCACCCATGAACCTCAAGACGGTCTGGGAAAGGCGCGAATTCTTCATGAATGAGAAGGATTGTAGCAGCGATCAGTATCGCCGACGGAAGCGGTGGCTATCCATAAACCGGAACTACTTTGCAAACAGAAAACTCAGAGCCTCGGGGAAACGCTTGGCCCACTCACCCTCGCTGTGAGTTGCACCCTCGTCGACTTTCACCCGCAGTCGGCGATCGTCCAAGCCTGCCTGCCGCAGGGTTCGCTCCAGTTCTCGAACATCTTCCACGACCTGACGGTCTTTATCTTCGCGGCCCGCTTCCCGCGTCCCTATTGCCAGAAAGATTTTCGCCGGCCATTGCCGAACCAGGCGGCTGAACTTCACAATTCTTCGATAGGAAACAAACAATGACGGGCTTTCCAGCAGGAGACCGCCGAAAATTCCAGGACGCTGAATAATTGTGTAAAGAGAAATCAGCGCGCCCAGGGAAGAACCACCCAGCGCTGAATTTTCAGGACCTCGGGCAACGCGGTATCGTCCTTCCACGAATGGCATCACTTCATTGATCAAAAAGTTAGGAAAACGTTTGCCGAGCGGCCGCAGAATTGGAGGATTAAAAGAACGGAATGGCAAATACTCTTTCATTCGGTCGCCTTGGGTATTGTCGATGCCAACAATAATGAGCGGCGCAATTACCTCCTGACGAATCAAACGATCGGCAGTTTCGTCCACTTGCCATTCGACGCCACCGAACGCTATTGTCCGGTCGAATAAATTTTGCCCGTCGTTCAAGTAAAGCACTGGGTAGAGCCGAGAACTGTTCTCGGGCGCGTCGTAGCGCGGAGGAAGCCACACTCGTAAAATCCGCGTATTGCGAAATACACGGCTGCGAAACTCGTGAAGCCGGAGGTCGCCCGTGACAGAATTGTTCTGCTGCGCGGATTGTTCTTGGCTAACTTCTTCCATGATCGTGTGGGCGCGGGCTTCCAGCCCATGCTTGCTCAACGAGAACGCTGCGATTCGACTACTCGCTCAACCCCGACGCATCGACCTCGCCGCCAGAAACGAAGACAACGCCGTAATCAGAATGATCAACGACAGCGACGACAGACATAAAATGCACCAGGTCGCCAGCACGAACTTCTCAATGTAAGTGAGATAGAGAGCAAAACCGAGCCCTGCCGTGGAAGCGGCCAGAAGCACAAAAGGAGCTTTCGCTTTTGTACGGTAAAAAGTCGCGATGACCAGCAGCACGCCGTACCCGAGAATTCCTACCAGTGCGTCCGGCACTCCAAGAACAGTCGAATAAACGCTGCGATTAACGATGTCGCAGTTGAAGCTGGCCCCAAAATCACAATAGTTCGTCTGCGATGTGCCGTAGTGATGTTGCAGAGAAACGGACGACACCACGATTCCAGCCAATGCCAGAACAGCAATCAAGTGAAACACGCGCCGCTCGGTTGCCGTCATGGCAGGCTGCATCCGGTTTGATCGCCCAGGAATTGCAGCTCGTGCTCGCCTTCGACTCGTGTACCATCGGCGAAAACCCACGTAGGAAACCGTTTAATCCCCGCTTGCGTGCACACCGCTTGAATGCCCTGAGAACCTTTGATCCCGCATTCAATGTATGGCGCGTACTGAAAGGACGAACCAAACTTCTCTTTCTGATCTTCGCAATGCGGGCACCAAAACGCGCCGTACATTTTGGCTTGCTTGGCGGTCAGGCACTGCGCGAAAGCGTCCAGTTTCTTATTGTGCCTATGCCAAAGGAAATAGTACGCAACCGCAAAAACGATCACGATGACGATCGCAACCATCGCGTAACGCATTCGCTCAGGATTCGATTGCTCTTGCCCTTGCCGTTTCTGCTGCTTTTTTCTGCGCTCTTGTGACATATGGATAAATTTCTTATACCACGACCTGCAGAGCCGATGGCAGCACATCCAAGGTCTGGCATTGTAATGTCAACACCTCGCCGTCGATCATCACATCCACTGGAGCATTCAGGTAGAAATCAATTCGTTTTGCCGCGCGACGCTCAGCCATGGGATGTTGAATATGCGTGCCATCGTAGAGCGTGGGCAAATTGCGAATCAGTCCCAGCCGCCCGATGGGTCCCCAGCGCACATATTCGATGAGTCCGTCGTTCACGTCCGCTTTGGGCGCGATCATCATAGTTCCGCCGGTAAACTTGCTATTGCTGAAAGTCAGGAAAAGGCAGGGGCGGCGGTCGATTTCGTCGCCGTCGATACGCAACGGAAACGGCCTGCGGCGAAGGCGAGCCAGCGAAATGAAGATTGACGATTGATAACCAAGTTCTCCCCACCCGCTGAAACGCCGGGCGCGCAAGGCCGCGACGTCCGCAGCGAATCCCATGGCCAGCAGATTGATATAGTGAAGAACGCCTTCCCCGTGGCGCAGTCGCAGGACATCACAAGGTTGAGACCGCCGCGCGAGCAAGGCTTCGATTGCGTGTTCGACACCCCGATCTGAGAATTCGCGCAAGAACGAATTTCCGGTTCCTAAAGGTAAAAATGCGAGTGTCACCGCATCGTCAGATTCGCGGCGAGGAAAAAGTCCGTTGACGATCTCATACGACGTACCGTCCCCGCCCACAGCGATGAACTTGCGAAAGCCGCGCGCATAGCCGTCGCGCGCCATGTGCGTTGCTTGTCCAGGACCAGTGGTTTCGACTACTTCCAGCTTTATCCCGCCTGCTCGCAAACGATCGAGCGCATCTGGAACAAGTTTCCGGCAGCGTCCACCGGCCGCAGCCGGATTCACCACGGCAAGAAAAGAATCCGCGTCACTCACAATTCGACCATGGCCGCGCGATCCAGTTTCTTGCGCGCCTCTTCGGCGAGCACGTTACGCTTGATCTTCATAGACGCAGTTCGAGGAAAGTCATCGCCAACGATTAAATAGCCACCGACTCGCTTGAAGTCGGGCAGACGGCGGTTACGGCTAATGATTTCCTCCCTCAGTGCTTCGGTAAACTCCTGATTTTGTTCCAGCCGCAAAACCAGAACTAGTATCTCGCGGCCGAGAGTCTTTGCTGGCCAAAGATAGTTCGCGGCGAAAACACAATACTCTTTTATTGGTAGTCCCTCAAAGGCAGTTTCAATATCTTCGGGATAAACGTTCTTGCCGCCTTCGGTGACGATCATGTTTTTCTTGCGGCCAAAAAGCTGCAGGTGCCCATTGCCGTCAAAGCGGCCAAGGTCGCCCGTTATAAGCCATCCGTCAACGATCGTCTGCGCGGTCAATTCCGGATCATCCAGATAGTGCGACATCACAGTCTTGCCTCGCACCGCAACTTCGCCGATGCCGTCTGCGTCAGGACTGAGAACTCGCAACTCAACTCCGGGCAGCGGTTTGCCTACGGTATCCGCACGAAACGGGTGCAGGTCATTTAATGTGAGAGACGTGCCTGCTTCGGTCAAGCCATACCCGTTCGCAACCGGAATACCGAGATCATAAAAAAACTGCAGCGTCGAAGGCTCCATGAACGCGCCTCCCGTGAACATCGCCCGCAGTTCTCCGCCAAAGCCCTGATGAACCTGTGGCAGAAGTTTGCGACTCAACCCAACCTTCGGCCGCCGGTGCGTAAAAGATTTATTCAGCGCGATCATTCGATCGAGCACGAAACGCTTGCCCCCGGACAGTTCCTCGAACTTCGCGCGCAGTCCGCGTTCCAGGTTCTTGAGAATCATCGGAACCAGCGAGACGTAGGTGATCTTGTAGCGCACAAACGCGTCGCGCACGAACTCTGGCCGCAGTGTGCGCAGATGAACCACGCAGGCGCCGCACACGAAAGGCCCGATGAAGCCAACCATGAAATCAATGGCGTGATTCGTAGGCAGAATACTGAGATAGCGCACGCCCGGCCAGAATGGATACCAAGCGGTCAGCGCTTTGCACTGCTCCAAATAATTCCCATGGGTGAGCACACATCCCTTGGGACGGCCGCCGGTTCCTGACGAATAAACGATGCAGGCTGTATCTTCGCGCTCTCGCATCACGAACGCGGGATCGCCTTTGCGGCGAAATTCCTCCCAGCGATAAGCCCCCGCGAGATCGGCGCGCAGAGGAGCCTCGGTGACCAGCACCTTCTTGAGCTTGTGAGTTTTGAAGCCGTCGGATTGGGTAATCGCGCGCCACAAATAATACTCAATGATTAGAAACTCAGCTTGGCAGTGCTGCAGTAATTGCAGATGTTCGGTAGCGCTGAGTTTATAGTCGAGAGGCACCAGTACGCCGCCGCGATAGAAAACCGCATACGCGGAAATCAGCCATTTCGACTGATTGGTCATGATGATCGCAGCGCGATCCCCGGCCTTGAACCCGGCGTCCTCAAGCGCACGCGCCAGGGGCAAAGCGACCTCTTTGAAATCTGAATAGGTGAGCCGGGTCTTCTCCCGATCCCGGTCCGCCTCGATCAGGCAGATTTCATTCGGCCAACGGTCCAACGCATCCCGCAGCGCAGCACCGAGGCAGCTGTATTGGTCGAGATTGAGCATCAGGAAAGTGCGATCACGATGGACGCGGCAACCGGCAATTGTAAATCGTGTTGCTACAAACGTGCTTGAATGCGGTCGGCCAGCGTACGGAAATCTGATACTCCTTGCAATTCGTAATCCGGCAGTTCGATGCGAAAATGGTGTTCCAACCGGGTGAGCAGATCGAGCGCCTGCAAGCTGTCAATCCCGAGCGTCTTGAAAAAGTCATCGTCGGGCGCGAGCTTTTCGCGCGGCACTTTGAAGTGAGTGGCCGCAAGATTCAATATCTGATCGAGTGTTTGGTCAGGTGCCGTCATGATTCAATCACTTTAACTGTCATCGTGAGCGAAGCGAGGATCTATGCAATTTATGGTGACAGCAGATGCCTAAGGCAAATATGGCTGCGCATCCTCACTCTCCGCAAACTTTCTTAGGCCAGCTTCGACTGCCGGCTGAACAAACAGTTCGCAAAAAATATCGATTTCCCGCTGCAAGTCCTCATACGGAATCGGCTTGATGAATTTTTTCGCCGCAACTGCGGTACGGCGATCAAATTTCCCCAACTGCGCCGCCGTCGCCCTAGCCACTCGCAGCGATTCACCCTCGCCCACGACCTGACTCACCAAGCCAACCTGCTGAAGTTTGGCCGCATTAAAACTTCGTCCCGTAAGCAGCAGATCACGAACGACTGCATTGCCCAGATCGCGTTTCAACCGCGGAATCCCGCCGAAGCCGGGAATCAATCCCAACCGCAGCTCGGGAAAACAGAACCTAGTCATCTTGTCGGCGATGATGAGATCGCAAACCAGCGCCAGTTCGAATCCGCCGCCAAAAGTCACGCCATGGGTCGCAGCAATCGTGGTCAACGGCGAGGCATCGATGGTGTTCAGCACCCGGTGAATACGCTCCAGGTAGGCACGCACCCCCTCAACAGCTTTGCCCAGTTCCAGTTCCTGCGAGCGGGAAAATAGTTCTCGGAGATCAGCCCCCGCGCAAAATCCGGGCTTCATCTCGCTATAGATAATTAGCGCATGAGCTTTGTCGTTGAAACTGTCGAGGTTGGCGGCAAATTGTTCCAGTTCGTCGAGCGTAAGCGAGCCGATCTCATTGCAGGGCTGGCGATGCAACGCCAACTCGACCACGCCGTCCTTCAGTGTCCACGAAATCGCCTGACCGCGAAAAGATTCCATTTAGTCAACGTTTGATCAACTAAGAAGCTTGCGTCACTAGATACATCTCTTCAATCTCATTCTTCAAACGCGCCGAAATCAAGTCCCGCTTGAGCTTTCCGTTCGCAGTCAGAAAACCGTTTTCGATCGAGAACGGCTCCGAATAAATATGAAACGCGCGTATTTGCTTGTAATGTGGCAGGCCGGGATTCACCGCATCCAGCGCGCTCTGCACCTGTTCGCGCGTCACAGCGCCGGTGATGATCGCCGAAAGATATCCGCGCCCGTTGCCCACCAGCACCACCTGCTGCGCTGCCGGCAAATTCTGCAGTACCTCGTCCTCGATCGGCTCAGGAGCAATGTTGTGGCCCGATCCCAGAATAATAAGATTCTTGATGCGTCCGATAATCCGCCAGTTCCCCGCCCCATCTACCTCGCCCTGATCGCCGGTGTGAAACCAGCCGTTGCGCAAAACTTTCGCCGTCTCCTGTGGACGGTTCCAATATCCCAGAAAAATATTCGGACCGCGTACCACGATCTCATCGTTTTCGCCCAGCTTCATTTCAATCCCGTTGATCGCCCGCCCCACGCGGCCTGGTTCGACATGACCCGGCTCGTCCATAGTGCAAATGGCGGTCGTCTCGGTTAGTCCGTAAACCTGCAGCACCGGAATCCCGAGCATCATGAAATAAAGTTGCGTTTCCACGTTAAGCGGCGCCGACCCGCAGATGAGGGCCTTGAGGTTGGAACCGATCATTTTCCTGCGGATGGTCGGAAACACCATGGCATTCGCCAACTTCAGCCACATGGTATCCGCGAACCCTGCATGTCCCTCCTGCTTGCGCATCCACGCAGCTTTGGCTCGACTGTAAATATTTAGAACGATTCCGCCAGTCTTCCAAAGCTGCTCGTCGACAGCTTTACGCATGCGTTCGAGAAGCGCCGGGACGTTGAGAAAATAATCGGGCGCAACGCCACGCATTTCGCCGGCAATTTTAGTCAAATCCGTATTAAGCGTTAGGAAACTGCCGCGCAGGAGGCACGTCAGCAGCATGATCCAGGAGCCGGCAAAACAAAACGGAAGATAATGGAAGACGCGATCCTGTCCCGGTTTGTTCTCCATCAAGGCGTCCAGACGCCCAGAGGTGCAGCCTAACATGTGCCCAACATTGCCGGCCGTAAGCACAACCCCTTTCGCTTCGCCCGAAGTGCCGGAGGTATAGATAATCGTGACCGGATCGGTGTCAGCTAGTTCTTGTGCCTGAAGATTGGCCGGGCGCATTGCCTGTTGCGAAGCATCGTCGAACACGTCGTCGAGGAGTATGGGAACCGGGGCCTGTGGCCAGTTCTGCAATATCGCGTCACGCAGTGTCGCATCTCCGCAACAGATCAACGCCGGAGAGCAATCCTTCATCATCGCCACCAATTCGGTTGGGGCCTGTCGCGCGTAAAGCGGCACCACAATCATGCCCTCCGCCATGACCGCTAAATCCATCGCCACCCAGCGAATACTATTTGGCGCGAGTAAAACGCACCGGTCGCCGCTCTTCAAGCCATGTGCGTGCAGAAAAGCTCTCGCCTGAGCGATCATCGCGAGCAAATCACCGCCGCTCTGCCCAAATGGTGCTTGCTGAAAGCGAAGCTCTTGCAGAACAGTCGTTCCTCCCACCGCCTCAAGCTTCGCAAAAATGTCATTGAGAAAACTCATGAAAATTATTTAAGGGATGAACAGCTCAGCTATACGCCTCAGCCAAGCTATGCAGCCCCGTGCTCATGGGCGGCAGATAATCTTCCCAACCCCACTCGCCTTTGCGCGTCGGAAATTCGGGATAGCGTTTCTGCACTTCTTCTTCGAAATACACACCCATTCGCGCCATCACTTTAAGATTTCGCACTACAGTCCGCCCGATGCCATCCGCGATTTTCTCGCCTTCCTGGCTGAGTTTGATCAACGCCGCAAAGAGTTTGGACTCCAGATCGGCATCATCAACGTTCATCAGCAAATCCTCGTGCCCTCGATCCCGCATGAGATTGCGGATGCGCTCATCCATGGTGATGCCCGCAGACGGCACAAGTCCCGGCATGGAAGTCACAATGCCGTGATAGCGCGAAGATGCCATCATGTGGCAGGCGCGCAGCACACTCACCAATTCATACATGTTGTAATCTTCCGAACTGAGCACAGGCACGCCGCCAAGCTTTTCTGAAATGCGGGTAGCCGGACGTGCGTCAAGGCGCTCCGTCGCTGCCAGGATCACAAATACCTTCTGCTGCTTGCGAAATGCATCCACCGCGTTCGCAATCGCCGTCAGATATTGCTCGTAAGCCCGATCGGCTGCTGGTCCCGAGTTATGAAAATAAACCGACCGGTAGTGGCTATCCTTGTATGCTCCGGTCGCTCCGTGCAATGCGAACTTGGCTACCGAGGCCTTCACCGGCCATTCAAAAGGATTGATCGGACATACCACCAGCACGGGCGTGCTTCCATCCCATCCAACTTCGCGCAGTGCCTTCCTGCCGTATTCCGCGGGATGCGGTTCAAAAGTCCAAGCCGTATCTGTGCCGAGTTCGTTGGGCACGCCAAGCTCGCGCAAGATGGTACGCGATTCTTCGTTGCGCGTAATCACCAGCGAGTTCCGGCAATAGCGGGCGCACATTTTGGCGACCAACGGATCCATGTGTCCGGCCTCGGCTCCATAGCCAACCGAAAGTTTGTTCTGCGCCGCGGCAATGCCTAACGATCCAATCATCATGGTGGTCAGCGCATTCGCGAACTTGCTTTTGAACATTGAGCCTTCGCATGCGACCACGCCGTGATGCTTAGGTACCTCGTCCGACAAGAAAGGAGGAAAAATATCGGGAAGATGCACCTGCGCGGTGTTCTCGAAATATCCGCGCGAGAATTTCGGGACCTGTGTCATCACGCTGAATGCCACTCGTTCCGCGCCGAGGATGTGGCGAAGTTGCCGCAGCATCTCTTCCACGCGCACATCCGAGCCCATGTTGCGGGTGCCGTTGTATCCGGCGAACAGCAGCTTCAACTTTTCGCCCGGCTGCCAGGGTCGCCCTTTGCCCAGCATCCATGCGGCCTTCGACTTTTCAATGGAAGCGCTAACCCAGGCTTCGAGCAGAAAGTCCATCATGCCGCGGACCCTCCGACCTTTGCCGGCCAGTCTTGATACGGATAGGAAAAATTGGTTTCGCGACTGAACTTCAACAGCGGATAACTGTATTGCGAGAACGGCACAGGCTTGCGGCCGAGCTCTGAGGTGACCCGGGTATTATCGAATACCGTATTCCAGACCAGATACGGCATAAAAACTTTCATCAGCGACGCCCCGTGTGCGACCACGCCATTGCGATTGGCAAGAGTATTCACGGTGCCGGAAAAAGGCCGCTCGAGCATGGGCAAAAATACGGGAGCGCGTTTTTGTTGCGCAGCCGCCAGACGCAACCGTCAACTCACGAAAAGTCTGTGAGGCCCTGCCAGAGGAAAGATGGTAGGTGTCGAACTGCGGAGTGTCTTTCTGATGCAGCGTGGCGATGGCATCGGCTACGAAATCCACATTCACAATGTCGATCTTGTCGTTGGCTCGAAAAGGCAGCACGCGCAAGCCTGCCAGGAAAACGAAGGCTTTCACCATATCGAATTGTGTGGTTTCGGGACGGCGGCTGTCTCCCAGCACGATGCTGGGCCGGAATATTGTGATTGGCACTTCGGGCAGAAGCTCGCGAATCATGTGTTCGCAGAATTTTTTGGTGCGCGCATACGGATCGTAGTCCGATCGCTCCCAATCGATCGCATTGTCTTCGGTGACGACTTCATTCTTGCGCTTGCCCGCGACGGCCACCGTGCTCACCTGGCTAAAGCGCCGCAGCCCGTGATAGTGGTGCACACGCATGGCGAGTTGCAGCACCTCCAGAGTTCCGCGAAGATTGACGTTAAGACAACTCTTCTCGGACTTTCGATTGAGCGATGCCGCGCAATGAATCACGGAATCGCTGGTGTGAATCAATCGATCATAATCATCGCGGGCCAGACCGAAATGCGTATCGGTGATGTCGCCGCGAAAGACTCTGATACGCGTTTGCAGATTCTCATAAAAACGCGGAAAGCTCATGTGCAATTGCAATGCCTGCCACAAGCGCACTTCAGCTTCGTGCGGATCGCGCGCGCGCACTAGCACGTTCAGCGCGGCGCCGTGGTCTTGCAGCAGATTGGCGGCGACATGTCCGCCGATGTATCCGGTAGAGCCGGTCAGGAATATCGCCACGTTGCCCCGTTTGTGCCAGTTTTGACGGTCTCTCCATTGCTTTCGGCTTCCGCCAGTTGAAAACTGCGCGACGGTCGCGCTTCCAGAGGACGCCCCTCAATCAGTGGATAGGTCCAGCGCCGCAGCGCCGGAATGTGGATATTGATCCAGTACTCCCACCAGTCAATGCCGCGCGTGTCGTAACCGAAAGCCGCACGCTCTTCCGGCACCAGCGCATAAGCCAGCTTCTCCACATTCTCGGCCACGAAGTCGTGCTCATTCAAAAGAATGAATGGCTCGAATAGTTCGATCAGTTTTTCGACTTTTTCCAGATTGCGTTCCGCCCGCGCCAGCGGAGTCTTGCGCAGCGGCAGCGGCGCAACAATACGCTGGATCGACTGAATGATCGCTTTCTGCGCCGGCGCTGACATGCGCTCATAGCGCTGCTTCGAAACTGGAATCGCATCAAAACGCAGGCGTAGCCAGCTCTCCAGGCCTTCCAAGCGCACGATAATGCTTGCGATGGGCGAGAGAAGTCAGCTCGATCGAGCGCCGCATGTCGCACGGATTTGTGACTGAAGTTGCCAACTGATAAATCTGCGCATTCCTTCGTTCGACGATCGCAGCCGCAATCAATGTCATGCCGCGGCACACCGAGTCCACTGGGATCACGTCGAGCCGCTTGCGTTCGTTCGAAGGCAGTTGCCGAAAATACGTCCCTAATAAATACGAAAGCGAAGCAGAAGTATTGATGCCTTCATTCCAGCCGAGAAAAGGCTTTTCCAGGGAGGTCTCGACAATGGCGGGCCGCACAATCGCAATCGGCAAACCTGCGCCGTATTTGATGATCAAAGACTCCGCCAAACTTTTTGACAGCGTGTACGTATTTGCCCAACCTAATTCGTTCGCGCGTTTCTTCCCTGCCTCGGTCAAATAATTGCGCAGCCAGCGTACCCGGTTCTTGCGAACCTGATTCTCCAGCGCCGCGCCTTTCAGATCCTTCGACGCATGTTCTTTTTGCAGTGCCTGCCGTCGCAGTTCATCGGTGACTTCCGCGCTTTCGGCTTTTTCCGTGGCGCGTTTCACGAAGTCATGCAGTGAGCGCCACTCCACATCAGCATCGAAATTAGCCACACCAGCGGGAGTGTAATTCGGGCGCACGGCTTCACTTACTCGTCCGTCTCGCGCCCCTGCCACGTAGCATGTTGAAAGGTGCAACAGGCCAGCATGATCCGAGCTGCGTGCAAATTCGACGATGCTTACTGCGGCATCCACGTTCGTAGTAAGAGCGTCCCGCAGATCAGGATTAAAGTCTGTCAAACCCGAGCTGTTGACGATGAGATCCAGATTCTTGCGTAAAGCTTGCGATACCTCCGGCGCTAACCCAAGCTCCGGCGCGGACACGTCTCCTTCCACAACTTCTACGCGCTCGCGGAGAAATCGCGCTAGTCCAGCGCCGTAACGCTTGTATAGAGGGTCAAACACCGGCGATTCCTCTACCATCTTTTCAAATCGCCCCAATGCCGGATTCGACTTCTGTCGTCGAATGAGCAGATAAATGCGGCCAATCTCCGGCAGGTCCATCAGCAAATTCACCAGCCACACTTTTCCGATGAAGCCGGTCACTCCGATGAGCAGGATGCTCTTTCCAGTAAGCGAGCGTCGAACCGAAAGCGGCCCAGACTGACGCCCATCGTAAAAGTGGACAATAGGACGCTCCAGCACCGGCAGTTGCCGCGCAGCCGGAACGACTGCCAACTGCAACTCTTCAATCCCTTGCGGCCCGGAACTTAAACCCAGATCATGCACCAACTGTTCAGGCGCACGCTTTCCGTCCGGTCCAGCCCCTGTGATTCTCGCAAAAATTCCTCGAGGACGAATCGCGGGATCGAGCAATCTTCCGGTTGCCATGCCGTCGCGAAATTCGAGTCGATTAGCAATTAACCACTTCGCGCCCAGATGCCTGGCCAGCGGCGCCATCACATGATCAAGTCCCTGGCTCACCAACACCACTTCCGCGCCCGAATCGATCAACTCCTTCAACCCACGCACGCCATCAGGTTTCAATTGCGGCTTCAGCTTGTACTGAAAATATTCCTCGCCCAGTAGATCCAAGCGGTCGCGGCTGACCCCTCGCAACACCGTATGAACCACGCGGGTGGCAAAGACGCGATTGGCTGCATACAAGAACGGGCGCAGCAAAGCCATTAAGAGCACCGATCCCCGGCGCATCCAGCGTCCAATGAACGTCTGCCCATTCCAAGTAAAGAACGCGATTGGACGCACGGTGGTCAGTTCGAGAAGGCTGCCCTCGACCCGCCAATACACCGGCGCAACATCGCTGCTGTCGGAATTGTGATTTGACTGTTTCAAGTTCTACGTGGTTCCCGAGACTGGGGCATACGAACCATTTCCCCCATTGTGCGCAGACTACCTATTGTAAACAATAGCTGCAAAAGGACGAAGCTTAAGAGAGAAACGCTCGTGTCCAGATTTCAACAAGGTTGAAGATTCCTTGGCAACCCCTTTCTATCTCCGCGTACTCTGCGGCCGTTCTCAGCGCCCTCTGCGATTTAAGACTCGTGTTTGATGCAGCCCCATCAACATCTTAAAACGCGGAGACCGCTGAGAACGGCCGCAGAGTACGCGGAGAACCCGGAGGAGCAAACCGAGCCAATGAATCACAGCCATTAAGCTTGGGTGACAATCTGGGCAAACTTGTCCATGTCAATGTTTCCGCCAGAAACGATAGCCACAATTTTTCCCGAACCCGCCCTGCCGGACAGACCCGCTGCCACGGCGCATGCCGCAGCACCCTCGGCTATCACCCGATTGCGCTCGGCTAACAATTTTAGCGCTTGCGCGGCTTCAGCCAAGCTTACGACCAAGGAACCATCAAGCAATCGCCGGGCATGATCGAACATGTTGGGAAAGACCATTTTGCTGCCAATGCCATCGACGAATGATGGCGTGTATTCCACGGTTCGCGGTTCACCGGCTGCGAGCGATGCAGCCAGCGGCGCTGCGGTTTCGATCTCGGCCGCATAGATTCGCACGTGAGGCGCTCGCGCCCGCAAAACCGCTGCGATGCCGCACGATAACCCTCCCCCGCCCCAGGGAATTACTACTGCATCGAGATCAGGCAAGTCTTCCAGCAATTCCAACCCAATCGTGCCGTTGCCTGCCATCACGTCCGGATCGTCGAAGGCATGGATGAATGTGGCGTCAACCCCGGGATAAGATCGAGTCTCAAAGGTTCGCCACCATTCGGTAAATGGAACTTTAATCACGCGTCCGCCCAAGCGCTCCACCGCGGCAATCTTAGTCGCCGGGGCTGTCTCCGGAGCCACGATGGTTGCGCGAATGCCCATTCGCCTCGCGCAAAACGCCACTCCCTGCGCCATATTGCCAGCGGATGCAGTAAGCACTCCTCGTTCCAATTGCTCCCGCGGAGTCCGGGCCATCACGTTCGCCGCGCCCCGAATCTTGAATGATCCAATGGGCTGCAAGTTTTCCAACTTGAGATAAAGCTCGGCTGGCCCATCGCTGTTACAGCGAACTAGCGGCGTTCGCAACGCGACAGCAGAGATATTGCGTCGCGCTTCTTCAAATTGCGGAAGGGTAATCGGCATAATAAATATTTTAATTCGTCCGACCATTCTGCTCGCCCTCTGCACTTCACCAATTCACCTTAATCGCAATATTCCACTCTGCTACAGGAGTAAGTACTCGGGCGTACAGGCTGCACTCGATAGACCGCTCACCCTTCGGTCTTTAAGCTTTGTGTATGAAATCGACACTTCGCGGCGTGCGTTCTGAATTGAAATCGATACCTGAAAGGAAGACTCTGGTGAAAAGTGATACGGCGACTACAGCAACATTTCCTCTGACTTCGGACTTGGTTAAGCGCGCTCAAGCAGGCGATTCGGAGGCGTTCGCAGCGCTTTTTCACGCGCACAAGGCCCGCATCTATTCCGTATGTTTACGCATGACCAACAACGCCGCGGAAGCGGAAGACCTTACCCAGGATGCGTTCTTGCAGGTTTTCCGCAAGATCAGCAGCTTCCGTGGAGACTCGGCATTCTCCACTTGGCTGCATCGAATTTCCGTTAACACAGTTCTCATGCATTTCCGCAAAAAGTCGTTGAGCCAAGTGTCCCTCGACGAACCTTACAGCAACGAAGATGGCAGCAAGATGCGCCGTGAATTCGGTACGCGCGATACGGACCTTACTGGCTGCGTCGACCGGATTTCACTTGCCCGCGCCATGACAGAACTTCCCCCAGGATACCGGACAATTTTCCTCCTGCATGAAGTCGAGGGCTATGAGCACAAGGAAATCGCTGAGATGCTCGGTTGCTCCGTCGGTAATTCAAAGTCTCAGCTGCATAAGGCCAAACTGCGGATTCGCGAGTTGCTGGCGCGTTCCGTGGAAGAGCGACTTGCGGCTCAAGGGCACACTCGCAGCAAGAAACGTGCATTGGCGGTTCGCTCTTTGGCGCGCCCCGCAGCACACTCAAACTGGAGCATTCCAGAAGATATGGTCATGCCGCCAGTGCCGCTTGTGCCTGAAATCAGGCCCTCAATTTGATCTTGAAGACAGGTCGGCCTGAAACTGCTAGTCCTCTGGTGGAGTGGATAATATGCTCGCGCTCTGGATGCCGGTGGCGATCTCAGGAATGATGCCCAAGGTTCTGTAGATCGGGCGCACGTGTTTTCGAATTGTGCTTAGTTGCGATCCGAACCACGCTGCGCCCGCAATACATACCGCGCCGCTGATCATCACCGTTCGCGGCGCTCCGATCTGGTGCGCCAATCCTCCCGCCAATAAACTCCCAAATGGCGCCATTCCCAGAAATGCCATGGAATAAAAGCTCATTACGCGGCCGCGTTTGTCGTCTTCCACAATGGTCTGCAATACGGTGTTGCTGCCCGCCATCTGGATCATCATCGATCCCCCCACGAACATCATCAGCAATAGCGAAAGCCACAAGTGACGGGATAGGCCGAAGGCAATGAGCCCGATTCCAAAACCCGCGGATGCCGAAGGAATTATGCGTCCGAGGCCGAGCACGCTTTTTCTCGTCGCCAGGAACATTGCACCGGTAAGCGCTCCCACGCCCGATGCGCCCATCAGGAAGCCCAGTGTATGCGGGCCCCCGCGCAGCACCTGGCCGGCAAAAATCGGCATCAGCACCGTGTATTGCATGCCCACCAGACTGACCAAGGCTAAGAGCAAAAGAATCGAGCGGATGGGCACAAAATGCGTGACGTAGCTCCAACCTTCTTTGAGTTCATGCCACACCGGTTTGCTGGCTTTGCGCCGCTCGACTGGCCGGATTTTCATTGCCAGCAACGAGGCAATGACCGCAAGGTAACTGAAACCATCGATCAGGAAGCAGTAGCCTTCACCGACCGCGGCAATAACCACGCCGGCGATGGATGGTCCGAGAAGCCGGGCTGCGTTCACCATGGAAGAGTTCAGCGCGATAGCATTGCCCAGGTCAGCGCGGTCCTCAACCATCTCGATCACAAATGCCTGCCGGGCCGGCATATCGATGGCATTGATCACACCCTGCGCGAGGCCCAACCAAATCACCTCCCGAATGGTGATGATCCCAGCCAGCGCCAGCCAGGCCAGTGCGAAGGATTGCAGCATGGAAAGAATCTGGGTAACGACCAGCGTATGGTGACGGTTCCAGCGGTCAATCCATACGCCCGCGAATGGTGCCAGGAAAAAAGTCGGAATCCGCGAGGCGAAACCAACGATGCCCAAGAGCCACGCCGACCCGGTCAGCCGGTAAACCAGCCAACTGGTAGCCACCTGCGTCATCCAAGTACCGATCAGCGATACCGACTGGCCGGTGAAAAAGAGGCGATAATTTCTGGAGCGCAGAGCGCGGAGCGCAAACTTCCAGCTCGATGTTACTTCGGCTTTGCCGCGAACCGGGTTCGATTGCGGATTTCGTGATTCAAGTTCCGGCATTGACTAAGATCCTGGTAATTGAACATAAGATGCTATTCCCCCCGGAGAGAGAATTCGAGTCCGGCGCGATTCCGATTGAGTCTAATTATTTTTCAGCACGAAACTGATGCCTGATAACGGTCCAGCCTCCAACGAAATAAACCCCTGGCTGATTGCCATTGCAGTCATGTCGAGCACGTTCATGGAAGTGCTCGATACAACCGTCGTCAACGTATCGCTGCCTCACATCGCGGGCAGTCTTTCCGCCAGCACCGACGAAGCTACGTGGACGCTCACATCCTATCTCGTCGCCAACGCCATAATTTTGCCGATGACAGGGTGGCTAGCCAGCACCTTTGGACGCAAACGTCTGCTCATGTTGTCGGTGACCGGTTTCACGACCGCGTCTTTTTTCTGCGGACTGGCGCCTTCCCTGCCCTTCCTGATTTTTTTTCGCGTGATTCAAGGAGCATGCGGCGGCGGATTGCAGCCCTTGTCGCAGGCCATTCTGTTGGAATCGTTTCCATCGGAGAAGCGCGGCCAAGCGATGGCATTCTGGGCACTCGGGATCGTGGTAGCGCCCATGCTCGGCCCGGTTGCAGGCGGTTGGCTTACCGACAATTACAGCTGGCGCTGGGTTTTCTACATCAACGTCCCGATTGGAATTTTAGCCATCATTCTCACCCAGACCTTCATTTTTGATCCCCCATATTTACGTAGAGAATCGAAAGGCATCGACTACTGGGGAATTGGCCTTCTCGCGGTTGGAATAGGCGCGCTGCAGATCATGCTCGACAAGGGCCAGGAAGACGATTGGTTCAGTTCGCACTTCATTCTTACTTTGGCCGTTCTCGCCGTCGTAGGCCTTGGCGGGCTACTCATTCGCGAACTGAGAGCTGAACATCCGATCATCGACCTCAGTGTCTTCCGCTACCGCTCCTATGCGATTGGCACATTCATCATGACGGTCGTCGGTTTCGTGCTTTACGGCAGCACTGTTTTGCTGCCGCTTCTGATGCAGGAATTGCTCGGCTATACAGCCACACACGCTGGCATCACCAATTTACCCCGCGGCATGGCGTCTTTTATCTTCATGCCGCTAGTTGGATATCTCACGGGAAAAGTAGATGCTCGAAAGCTTCTGGCGGCGGGTTTTATCAGCACGGCGCTTGCCATGTACATGATTTCGCGTTTCAGTCTGGGCGTGGGCTCATCGAATTTCTGGCTGCCGCTGGCTATTCAGGGCGCGGGTCTCGGACTGATTTTTGTGCCTCTGACCACCGTCACCAACGACCCCGTGCCGCTCGAAAGAATGGGAAACGCAACCAGCATCTTTAATCTGATGCGGAATATCGGCGCCAGCATTGGCATTTCCATGGTCGAGACAATGCGGGTACGCAGAACGCAAACACATGTCAACATCCTGCGCAAATATGTGAACTCAGGGAATCCCCAATCCCGTCACACTATCGACGGGCTGCGCGCGCTGTTCATGTCCCAAGGGAAGGATTTCGCTACCGCGACCCGCCAAGCCTACGCTGCGGTCTGGGGAATGGTGCAACAGCAGGCCGCCATGCTCTCTTACAATGATACTTTCCGTTTTCTGGCAATCATGTTCGTGCTCATGTTGCCGCTACTCTTCCTGATACGAAAAGCTAAGAAGGGCAAAGCGGTGATGGCACATTGAACTTGACTTCGAGTAAGACCGCCAATCACTGTGCGGTTATCTGATCTTTGATTTTGTCGTACTCTTGCTGGGAGATGATCTTGCGGCGAACTAATTCCGTGGCGCTGCTGTAGGGTCGGCCGTCGATAATGCGCTCTGCTCCCTCGGCGCTCATTCCCGGCAAGCTTTGCAATTGATCTTTGGTGGCTTTATTGATGTCGAGAGGCTGGTTGCGATTCCATCCCTCTTTCACGCCTTCGGCGACTGCTTTCGCGTCCTTTTTAATCTCAGATGTGGCTTGCGCAGTTTTTTCGCGTACCTCATCAGGACTGGAGTTTTGCGTATTGCATCCTGCCAGGAGCAGGAGCAGCGGGATCGCGAGTGCGACAGTTATTTTCACCATCCTACGATGCAGGCGGAGCGCAGGAGGTTGGTCTCGTCCGGAAATGCACTATTTCTGCTCCGACACCGCAAGACGCAAATTTCCGTTTTTATTAAGACCCAACCATGAAATTGATTTGCAGTTGTCGACAATCCAATCGGCCCCGGCATCGCGGAGTTCCTGTTCCGGGGAAGTTGTTCTGCATGCGATAACCCGAGCGCCAGCCGCCTTGCCTGCGCGAATTCCGGCAGGAGCGTCTTCCACGACGATACAATCCTTCGCCGCTACACCGAGTAAAGATGCGCCTTTCAGGTAAGGCTCAGGGTCAGGCTTTCCGTTCTTTACATCGTCGCAGGTGACCAAACGCGGAGGAATTGGCAACCCCGCCGCACCTAGCCGGGTTGTTCCTAATTGACGAGTGCACGAAGTTACAATCGTCCATCGGTCTGGCGGAAGAGCCTCGAGCAACTCGCGTGCTCCGGGCAACGGGACCACGCCGTTCAAATCCGCAATCTCGCCACTTTCCACCACCCGGTTCTCTGCCTCATGATCGCCATGCGGAAGATACTCTCGTATGGTCGAAATACTGGGACGCCCGTGCGCCGTACGTACGACCTCGGCGGGGTCAAAGCCATGCGCCATCGCCCACTGGGTCCAAACGCGAATGACGGCGGGAGTGGAGTCAATCAGCACGCCGTCCAAGTCGAACAGCAGCGCGCCACACGTGATTTCAGTCATCTATCCAACAATATCAAAGAGTTTTCGCTGCGAGCGGCTATTGAGGTTCCTGCGTAAGTTCGGGATTTGGCATCGGCCCGGATTCCAGTTCCTGGTGCCGTTTTTCACGAGCCGCATTCGACAATTGGGTAAAGGTCTGCATTTCGGCCTTGGCGTCTTGCGCGCGGCCTAGATGCTGAAGAACTTGTCCCCGCAAGTAATGAATGCCGGGGCTGTCAGGATCGAGCTTGAGCGCCGCGTCAGCCTCGCGTCAGCGCTTCCCCATATTTTTTCTCGCGCTGATACACCCGCGCGAGTTGAAAGTGGGAGCTGGCCAGCTGGGGATCGAGGCGCAGCGCTTTGCGAAAAGCCTTTTCTGCGGCTTGATCCTGCTGCTGAAGATAGTACACCTCTCCCAGTTGATCGTAGTCGTAGCTCACATCAGGCTCGATGGCAATGTCCTTGAGAAATTCCGCTTTAGCCTGGTCTAAATCTTGCTTCTTCAGATAAGCCATCCCGAGATTGAAATGCACAAACGGAAGAGCAGCATCACCTTTGGCTGCCAGCCCGAGCTCTGTGATGGCGTGGTCGTACTCTTCGCGGTTGAGGTAGGCTTTGCCCATCAAGAGATGAAACTCGGGTGAGTTTTGCCCAATGTCGATTAAGTGGGAGAGCGCGCGCTGCTCCAGCTGCGATTGACCGGCTTTGTTAGCTGCGATGCCCAGCACATAGAGATAATTCAATTGTCCCGAAGCCTGCGACCACAGCGGTTCGAGCGTACTTGCTGCGTCTCCGTAACGTTCCACAAAGAAGTAGCACAATCCAAGCAAATAGCGCGCCTGAAAAGAGTCAGGCGCATCGCGCACGACAGATTCAAATGGGGGAATCGCTTGGCGAAAATCGTTCTGCCGGTAATAAACCAATCCGATGTTCAGTCTTACTCCTGCCATCTCCGGCGCCAGGTGCTGCGCTTTGTGCAACATTTCGAGCGCAGGCGTCCACTGTTTTCGCCGCATATCGATGACGCCAAGGTTCGCGTACGCGCCCGCGACCTGTGGGTTAATTGCCAGGACAGCGCGAAAAGCATGATCGGCGCCATCCAGATTGCCGCGCTTGAGCGCAGCTTCACCCTGCTGAAACAGTTTCTGAGGATCGGCATTTTCTGACGAGGAGCCTGATTGCAATTTCTGCGTCTGCGCAAGGCCAGACCTGACAGCCAGCCAAGTAGCAGAAAAATCACGCAAAATCTGCAAGCTAGAACTTGACACTGATTTCACTCTCTGATGTAGTGTCCGCCAGCAGCCGCATGGATTCAAGGCACTATTAATGGGCTCAACCGATGAAAACCTGAAAAGTTCAACGGTCACTATACGTGACGTCGCCAAGCAAAGCGGCTTCTCGTCAACCACAGTCTCCATCGTTCTGAACAACGCTCCCCTGGCGCGATACATCCCCGCAGTTACGAAAAAACGAATTGAGCGCGCCGCTAAGAAGCTGGGATATCGCCCAAACCTGTTCGCGCGTTCTCTTCGCAGCAAACGGAGTCACACGGTGGGAGTCATGGTATTCGACATGACCGATCCGTATTGCACGCTGGTGCTGCGAGGCATTGAGAATACGCTCTACCAGTCTTCTTATCTTCCCATTCTCACCGATGTACATAATGAGCGTGGCCGCTTTGAGCGTTATCTGGAAATGCTCCTGGATCGCCGGGTCGAGGCGCTGATTGTCCTCGCGAACTGGTTGTTCGTTGATATTGACGTTCTCGCAGATCTGGAAAAGAGCAGCATTCCCACTGCAATGATCGGACGCGAACTGCGCAATGATTCCATCAGCTCCGTAATGGTCGACAACGAACTTGGAGCTCATGCCGCTCTCGAACATCTTTACTCGCTCGGACACCGCAAGATAGCCTTCATCCGCGGACCAAAAACTCTGTCCGACAGCGCGCCGCGCTGGAAAGGAATCCGCTCTTTCGCGAAATCCAGCGGGCTGGAACTCGATCCCGGGCTGGTTGTAGATCTGCCTGAATCCCGCGATCCTATTTCAAGTTTTGAAGCGGGCTACAAACTAACGGAGGATCTTATCAAACACAAGCATCACTTTAGCGCGCTGATGGCCTTCGACGACATGACCGCATTCGGAGCCATTCGCGCTCTGGCGAAAGCCGGCTTGCGAGTTCCTGAACATTGTTCGGTTATCGGCTTCGACGACGTCGCCGCTTCCAGTTTGTATACCCCGTCCCTGACCACCGTGCGCCAACCGATGGAAGCCATGGGTGAGATGGCCGTCAGCATTATCGTCGACGGGATTAATGCGGTTCAGGAAAAGCGCGACCTCAAAGCCGTGCACCGCAAACTGGCCCCGGAGCTAGCTGTTCGGGAATCGACCCGCAGCGTCTTTTGATCTTCCGGTCCTTTGCCGGCGTGCCATCTTTTTACTTGACAGTTAAGTGGCCCTACATCACTATTAACACGTTTTAATAAAGGCTGATTTGATGATTTGTTGGAATAAGGAATCACGCAAAGCGCAACAGAACGACCCAGCTTTGGGGTGAAGCTTGGATCGGTTTCGGCCGAAGTTTACATATCAGGGAGTTGATGATGAAATCCCGTCTCCTGTCGTTTTGTCTCCTCGCGTTCTCGATTTGCCTTCCCTCCGCGCTGTTCGCGCAGGATACGGCTTCGATCACCGGCACCGTTACAGATGCGTCGGGGGCTGCGATCGCCAACGCCCAGGTCACAGTCATCAGCACGGAACACGGGATAACGCGCAGCAGCGGTCACGAACGGTAGCGGCGACTACCTCTTCGCCGCGCTTCCCATCGGTTCCTACAATTTATCCGTCAGCGAAACTGGGTTCAAAAAATACGAAGCCCAGGGCGTGATCCTGCGAGTTGCAGAAAAGACTCGCGTCAACGTCGTACTGCAAGTGGGCGCCGTAAACACCGAAGTGATCGTGCAGGGTCAGGAAGTCGCGCAAGTCGAAACCCAATCTTCCGATCTGGGCGGCACGGTCACCGGCAAAGAAATTACGCAACTGGAACTGAACGGCCGCAACTTCACGCAACTCATCACGTTGGTACCCGGCGTGAGCAATCAGACCGGGCAGGATGAAGCAGGCGTCGGCGTTTCCGGAAGCGTTTCCTTCAGCGTAAACGGCGGCCGCACCGAATATAACAACTGGGAAATGGACGGCGGCGATGCCATGGACAATGGCAGCAATACGACGCTGAACGTCTACCCGAGCGTAGATGCCATTGCCGAGTTCAAGGTGCTCACGTCAAATTACGGCGCCCAATACGGCCGCAACGGATCAGGCACAGTCGAAGTTGAAACCAAGTCCGGCACCAGCCACTTCCACGGTGATCTGTACGAATTCCTCCGCAACGACTTTTTCAACGCGACGCCTGAATTCCAGACTTCTCCACCCGCGTACAAGAAAAACGATTTCGGATTCACCATCGGCGGCCCGGTATTCATCCCCGGACACTACAACGCCAGCAAACAGAAAACGTTTTTCTTCTGGTCGGAAGAATGGCGACGCGACATTGTGCCGGCTACAGGTTTTTTTAGCGTAACAACTGTTCCGACGTTGGCTGAGCGAATGGGCAATTTTAGCGATGTGTGTCCCGACCCAACGGGCAGCTTCACTAACTGCCCCGTGGTATCGGGCTACCTGGACAAGGCCGGTTACACCCCGAACCTGAGTGTCGTGCCAACTTTCAATGCAAACGCCCCAATTACACAGGCTCTCTAGGCCCTCGATCCCGACGCCGAATGCCGGACCGAACAGTTGGTTCGCGACTCCTTCACTGCCGACTCACTGGCGCGAAGAATTGTTCCGTGTCGATCAGAACATTAGCGACAAAGTCCGCGCCACTTTTCGCTACATCCACGATTCATGGAACCAGGATTATCCCGTACCGCTATGGACCAGCGGCACCAACTTCCCCACCGTTCAAACAAACTTTAATGGCCCGGGCGTCAGCATGGTGGCGCGTGTCACGGCTACGGCTTCTCCCACGCTGCTGAATGAATTCGTCGCCAGCTACACGACAGATCACATCACCACCAGCTTGATTGGCCCGTGGCAGCGTCCCCCAAATTTTCCCGCCGTCGGAATCTACGATAACGGCTTTGGCGGAAAGGTGCCCGGCATTTCCCTGGCTGGTGGTCAATATAACTTCGCCGAAGACCCTGGGTACGTTCCTAACGGACCTCTAAACTCCAATCCGACGTTTACCTTCCGCGACAACGTCACCAAGATTATCGGTGCGTCATAATTTGCAGTTCGGCATATACACGGTATTGGCTCACAAAAATGAAGTTCCGCAGCCCGGCTATGGAGTGAATGGCTTCTTGCAGTTCAGTAACAGCAGTTCGGTCACGACGGGGAATGCATTTGCCGACATGCTTCTGGGAAATATAGGTACCTTCACCCAGGAGCAAGCGGCGCTTAAGATGCACGAGCAATACAACATCTTCGAACCATTCATTCAGGATGATTGGCACGCGACATCGCGCCTGACATTGAACGTCGGATTGCGCATGAGCTTTTTCGGAACCTATTCCGAAAAAAATAATCTGGCCTGGAATTTCGACCCCGCCCACTACGTTCCCGGCGCCAGCAGCATAGATCCAAACACGGGGTTGGTAATCGGAAATCCATTCAACGGATGGGTAGACTGCGGTGTCACCCCCGGAGTTCCGTCGGGCTGCATGACAAATCACTGGTGGAATCCCGCGCCACGCCTGGGTTTTGCCTATGATCCCTTGGGTGATGGGAAGTGGGCCATTCGCGGCGGCTATGGCATTTTCTTCGAACACACGAATGGCAACGAGGCCAACACGGAGTCGCTGGAGCCTTACAACATCAACACTCAGACTGCCAGCGTCGTAAATATAGCGGGATATGCGAATCTCAATCCCAGTGCTCTCGCCGGTGGCACTCCCCCTTTGTCGTTTGTCTCAATCCCGAGCAAAGCTACATGGCCTTACATGCAGCAGTGGCATCTCGATGTGCAGCACGATCTCGGCAAGAACACGGTGGCCACTCTTTCCTACGTAGGCAGCGCTGGAGTGCATCTGACGCGTTCCTATGAATACAACCAAATGCATGCAGTTCCGGCTGGCCAAAATCCCTATGCGCCTGGTCAGCCCATCAATACAGCATTCGACTGCAGTTGGGGTCCGGGCAACGCTCAACCAAACGTAGTGGTTGACGGTTTCGGCGTTCCCACCAATGCCGTAACCTCATTCGGCACTCCGATCCCCTACAATGCTCCCGGTGCTGGAGGCCTTCCCTCTGGAGCGGCAGTTAATCTGTTCGTCGCTTGCGGCAATAATGCCACTCCGTTTCTACCCTTTGCGGGAATCGGAGACATCACTCGCAAGGATCTGACGGGATCATCGAATTACAATGCGCTCCAAGCTTCTTTGCGCCACAGTATTGGCGGGCTGCAACTGAACGCCGCATACACTTATAGCCACTCGATTGACGACTCTTCCGACTACAACGACTCCGGCTTTGTCGACAGCTACGCTCTGAATGCTTACCGCGCCAGCTCTAACTTCGACGAGCGGCACATCATAAACATTGGCTACGTTTACGATCTGCCTTTCTTGAAGGGCAAAAGTCTCGCTGACCGACTGCTGGGAGGCTGGCAGTGGTCCGGCATTACAGACATCGAAAGCGGGACGCCGTTCAGCGTTTATAACGCGGGCGGCGGAAATATTCCTAGCGACAATGCCGGAGTTTCTAATACATTTGCGACGGCTGCCTCTTATCCCGACGTGGTCGGCAATCCCGCCGCGGGCATACCAGCGCTTCCGCCCGGCAATCCGCCCCTGCTCTACAATCCGGCGGCGTTTGTCGCTCCTACCGGGCTGACTTTCGGCAACGCTGGCAGAAACATCTTGCGCAATCCCTGGCGCACAAATTTTGACATGGCGCTGCTGAAGCACTTCGCTGTGACGGAATCAAAATACTTCGAATTCCGCGCCGAAGCCTTCAACGTGTTCAACCACCGCGAGTATTCCTGGCTAGGCGGCGACGCTGGCTCGGCTGCAGACAATGCGAATGGCACCGGAGTCACCACGGCGAACGCCATAGGCTGCTATGGCGGAGCCAACAATTCGGCCGGAGACCCGAGCTGTTTCGGAAGCGGACTGCTCCAGCCGAACTCAGCGCATAACCCACGCATCCTACAACTGGCGCTGAAATTCATTTTCTAGTTATGTGAAGTAGGTCCTCCTGCCTGGCCTCGAATGAGGCCCAGGATTTTTGCTTGACCGGAGTGTCTATTTTCGATTTCGAAAGCAATAATTTCTAAAAGCGTGCAACCCTGCTTAGAGAAGATGACTCTGATACGCGCACAGCTGTCCGTTAAACGGAGGGTTGTATGCCACGCGTCTCGTCGCTTCTTCTGGCCCTTTCAGTTCTAGCTGCTCCCCTTTCGGCCCAACAGTCGTCATCGAGCTCTATAGATGTCGCTTATGTTGTGAGCACCGGGTCGTTGCAGACTTACGACATCGACCCTAGCACAGGTGAACCAACCGCCGAAGGCCAGCCTTTGACAATCCCAACGCAAGGTGCTCTCGTAGTGCCCTCGGCCGACGGTCACTTTCTCTATGTATTTGGGCTCGAAGATATTGGGAGTCGCGTCTGGGTCTATTCCACAGACTCGCGGGGCGTGCCCCACAGGGCTCCGCTGCAGATACTCGACACTCCCGCTGAAATCATTCAGTTTAAGATCGATCCTAACCGAAGGTTAGCGTATGCATCGGACTTTAGCGGCAAAATTTGGTTGTTCACGATCGATCCCAAGACCGGGCTTGTTGGCAAGCATTCAAGGATTGTAGCGACTTCCAAACGCAACGGTCCTTGCGGTACGAGATGGTATGACACTGGATATTTCCTGCTCGATGGATTCAATTCCGATGGTTCTCGGCTTTACGAGGACTGGGGCTGTATCTCGTTCGATACGTACGGTGCGCACTACTACGTTCGTGACATTGACAGGAGTACCGGCAAGTTGGGCCCAAATCGAGAGATTTTCGCCTGGGACGTTAATCAGGGAGACGAGGGCGACGCCGTTTCGTTCACAAAGAAATCGATGATCGACTTCCACAATGCTGCCGGAGGGCCAGAGAATGCAGTAAACGTTTATCCGCCGAACGGCGGTTCGAAGCCGCTCTTCTCCTGTACGGTAACCATGCTTCAGGCGTGTGGATATGCTTCGAGTGCTTACGCCGATCCGTTGGGGAAGTACCTGTTCCTGCAAATTTCAAATGACGTCGCCCAGATTGCAAAGATCGACATGACCGCCAAAACAATCGTCGACACGGGGAACTTCGTTCCCCAGCAGATGACAGAAATGAGTCCAGATCGGATTTTGCTCTACACCAGAAGTCAGGACAATCCAAATGTTATCCCCATCTACGTCTT
Source organism: uncultured Acidobacteriota bacterium (assembly GCA_963716405.1). Taxonomy (GTDB): domain Bacteria; phylum Acidobacteriota; class Terriglobia; order Terriglobales; family Acidobacteriaceae; genus JABDBE01. The sequence continues at coordinate 314,087 of CAVQTI010000007.1, forward strand.
TGATCCCCAAACAGGTGCAGTTCAGCAGGGCGGGACAATATACGTTTCGGCCCAAAGTTACGCGCTGGTTCTCGCTCTCCGGCAATAAACAAGCGCAGGTCCGAAAATTACCCTACTTGCGCGTGCTGGCGCGACGAACTCACCGCCGCGAGCGCGTGCTCCAGATCCGCAATCAAATCATCCGCATTTTCAATTCCCACTGATAGCCGAATCAACTGCTCGGTCACGCCCATCTTCTGCCGCTGGTCGGCTGAGATCATGGCATGCGAGGTCAGCACGGGAATAGAAACCAAAGAATCGACTCCGCCCAGGCTGGGCGCTAAAGTAAAGAGGCGGAGCGCTTCGGTCATCCGCTTCGCATCTTCGCCCGTACCTTCGACCTCAAAACTCAAGATGCCACCGCCGCCGCTCATTTGCTCCATCGCAATCGCACGCTGCGGATGTCCCTCAAGAACCGGATAATGCACGCGCCGCACCTGCGAATGTTTCGCCAGAAATTGCGCGATGCGCAAAGCACTCTCATTCTGCCGTTGCACGCGCACAGCGAGTGTTTTGATACCACGCAACAGCAACCAAGCAGCATGCGGATCCATTACCCCGCCTAGCGTGGTTCGGGTATGACGAATCCTGTCGATCAAATCCTGCCGGCCGGCAACAATGCCAGCGATGAGATCGGAGTGCCCGCCAAAATACTTCGTCCCAGAATGCAAAATCAGATCAATGCCAAATTCCACGGGGCGCTGATTAATCGGCGTAGCAAAAGTGCTGTCGATCATGCTGATGAGGCCGTGCTTCTTCGCCAGCGCCGCAGTCTTTTGCAGATCAACAATGCGCAACGTGGGATTGGTTGGAGACTCCAAATACAAAATTTTGGTGTTAGGCCGGATTGCGCGCTCATGCTGCTCGTACTCGACAGTATCGACCAATGTGGTTTCAATCCCGAGTTTCGGAAGCCACTGGGTGAGAAATTTCGAGACTCCTCCGTAGATGTCGCGTTGCGCCACGATGTGATCGCCGCTCTTCAGCAGAGCAAGAATTGAAGTAGTAATCGCTCCCATACCGGAGGCGAACAGCAGGGCTGCGTCAGCGCCTTCGAGTTTCGCGATTTTAGATTCGACCACAGTGTGCGTGGGGTTGCCGTAGCGCGTATAAAACATGTCGGTATCAGTCGCGCGCACTTGCTGCTCATTATCGGTAACCTCGAAAGTCGAAGTCTGATAGATAGGCGTGGCCAGCGGTCCATTTTTCTTATCAAGATCGGTGCCGCCGCGAACCACTTCAGTTTCGGGACGATGCTGATGTTTTTTCATGAAGGGCTCCAACCCGGATTCGCAATAGTTAAGACTATAGTTCACGGCGGAGTGGCGCAAGAGAGCAGCCGGGGTCGACCGCACGCAAGAATTTCAAGCCTGCCGTTATAATTCCAGTACATGGAAACCGGCCTCAAAAATCGCGTGGCAATAGTTGCCGCGTCTAGCCAAGGGATTGGCCAAGCCACGGCAGAGGCCTTCGCCGCCGAGGGATGCCGTATCGCGATGTGCGCCCGCAACCCTCAAACACTACAAGCGGCGGCCGAGCGCATCCAGAAACAGCATCATGCCGAAGTGTTGGCTCAGGCGCTAGACGTAACCGATGCAGAGGCAGTACATCGGTTTGTCGATGCAGTCGCTGCAAAATTTGGCGGCGTAGACATTTGTGTCACTAATGCAGGAGGTCCACCGGCGAAAGGATTTCTTGCGGCCAGTCTTGAGGAATGGCGCAGCGCCGTGGATGCGAATTTTATGAGCACGGTTTATTTCGCACGCGACGTGATCCCTCACATGCAGCGCCGCCATTGGGGACGAATTATCACTATCACGTCCATTACCACCAAGCAACCGGTGGCTGACCTGGTACTTTCCAATGCGGTGCGCGCCGCGGTCGTTGGCCTGGTGAAAAGCTTAGCCAACGAATTCGGCAAAGATGGCATACTCGTAAACAATGTAGGACCCGGCTACACTGCCACCGATCGTCTAAAAGAGTTAGCCAGAGCGCGCTCTGCGGCGCTGGGCAAGAGCGAAAAAGAAATCGGGGAAGGCTGGAGCGCCGACGCACCGGTGAAGCGTCTAGGCGAGCCCCGCGAGATTGCGGACGCAATCGTCTGGCTGGCCTCGGAGCGCGCCTCCTATGTAACCGGGCAAACAGTGCTAGTAGATGGCGGCTTGTACAAAGGTTTGTAGTTGTAGGCGCGGGCGTCATCGCCCGTGCGGCAGGCACGATGTCTAATCAAAGAGGAAATAAATGCGACCGTTAGCGTCTCGAATGGCGGTGATGAGCGGCGAGGGCGCGCTCTCCGTTTACGCGCGTGCCAAGGAACTGGAGCGCGAAGGCCGCTCTATCATTCATCTCGAACTCGGAGAGCCGGACTTTCATCCCTCGGCGTCTCTGAATCAGGCACTCAAGCAGGCCGTTGATGAAGGCAAAGACCGCTACTGCGCGGTAGCCGGGGTTCTGCCGTTGCGTGAGGCGATTGCTGCTTATCTTCACGACACGCGCAACCTGAAAATTTCTCCGGCAAACGTAGTGATCGCTCCGGGCTGCAAAATTGCTCTGTTCATGGCAATGATGTCGCTGATCGATCCCGGCGATGAAATCTTGTATCCCGATCCCGGTTTCCCAGGATATCCATCCATCACTCTCGGCCTTGGCGGCGTTACCGTGCCCTTCACGCTTTCTGAACACAATCACTTCCAGCCTGATCCCGATGAAATCGCAGCAAAGATTACACCTCGCACCAAATGCCTGATCACGAACTCCCCGGGCAATCCAACCGGCACTGTATACACCGACGAAGTGCAGCGGCGCTTGGCAGAACTGGCCGTGGAAAATGATTTGCTCGTACTCTCAGACGAGATCTATGCGCGAATCATTTACGGCGACCAATACGTCTCGCTCATGAACTACCCGGGAATGGAGGAGCGCACGCTCATCATTGATGGCTTCTCGAAAAGTTTTGCCATGACTGGATGGCGCCTCGGGTACACCGTCGCTCCGCCGCGCATCGTGCCGGCTTTGCAGATGCTCGCGGTCAATAGTTATACGTGTGTAGCGGAATTCATTCAGTATGGTGCGATTGAGGCATTGCAAGATCGCGAGGGCTCGACGCCGCGCATGGTTCGCGAATTCGCCAAACGGCGCGACCAGTTTATCCGCGATCTCAACCGTGTTTCCGGATTTCGCTGCTCACCGCCTGAAGGCGCGTTCTACGCGTGGGTGAACATTACCGAGACTGGATTTAGCGCCGAAGATCTCTGCCGAATCATGCTGGAAGAGGCGGGAGTGGCGGCCATCCCAGGCGCGGCCTTCGGGCGTGCCGGCGCCGATTTCATCCGCTTCTCGTTTGCATCATCGACGGCGACCTTGCAGGAGGCGGTGGAGCGCATCATGCGCGTGTCCACATCCTGGCACGGAACAGTTGCGGCGAAATAGTGCATTCACAATACTCGCCACAATAAATGGAGAAAGGTGCACCAATGGCAAAGACGGCGCAAGCAAAACGTGTTACTCCAATATCCAAACCGAAGAAAATAGGCGAACCAAAGCACATCCCGTGGAAGTCGATCCCACTTGAAGATCTGAATCCACTGCTGCAACGCCAGTTTGTGGTAGGGCAAGATCTGATGTTGGCGCGCGTCCTGCTGAAAAAGGGCTGCGTTGTGCCCGAGCACAGCCACCACAACGAGCAAATAACTTATATCCTCGAAGGCGCGCTGAAATTTTGGATCGACGGCAAAGAAATAGTCGTGAATGCCGGCGAGGTGCTCACCATCCCGCCGCACATGCCGCACAAGGCGGAAGCGCTCGAGGACACGGTGGACCTGGACGTATTTAATCCGCCGCGCGCCGACTGGATTCAGAAGACCGACCAATATCTGCGTGGCGGGAAGTAAATGCGCTGGATAATCTTCCACAGATTCCAAACAGGATGACCGACCGCAGCTCACGCGAGTCGAATTCCCTCCCGGCATCGCAACTGCGCTGCATTGGTTGCGGCGTGGTATGCGAGAAAGCCGCGCAGAATTTCCGCTGCGCCGATTGCGGCGACTTATTCGAAATCGCATATCCCCGGTGGAACTCAACTGGGCTAGACGCCATCCGCACTCAGAACACTCTGGCGCCAGCGGCGAACGTCCGGGCTTCCCGTTGACGAAAGCGGCGTCTGGCGCTTTCGCGAACTGCTCCCCGGCTTCGATTGGAAAGAAATCATCACGCTGCGCGAGGGCAACACTCCACTTTACGAAATGCCTTCGTGCGCGCGTATCGCCGGCCTGCAGCAGCTCTACGCCAAACACCAGGGAATGAATCCGACAGGATCATTCAAGGACACAGGCATGACCGTGGCCGCATCCGCCGCCCGCCGTGAGGGATTCCGTTGGGTAGCTTGCGCCTCCACCGGAAACACTTCCGCGTCCATGGCGGCCTACGCGGCACGGGGAGGAATGCGCAGCCTGGTGCTGATTCCCGAAGGAAAAGTTTCGTGGGGCAAACTTTCTCAAGCGCTCGATTACGGCGCACTAACCTGCCAATTGAAGACTGATTTCGATGGCTGCATGCGTCTGCTGAACGAGCTTGTACAGCGCTTGCCGGTGTACCTGCTGAATTCGGTGAATCCATATCGCCTGGAAGGACAGAAGACTGCCGCGATTGAGCTAATGGAACAATTCGATTGGCAACTCCCCGATCACATAATTGTTCCCGGGGGAAACCTGGGAAATTCCTCAGCGTTGGGCAAAGCGTTTCTTGAGATGAAGCAACTCGGTTTTATTTCAGCGTTACCGAAGATTTCTATTATTCAGGCCGCGGGCGCCAACCCATTAGTGCGAATGATACGCGAAAACGGCGGCAAGAAATTGATAACGGTGCAAGCTGAAACAGCGGCAAGCGCAATCCGCATCGGCAATCCGGCTTCTTGGAAAAAAGCAGTTCGAGTGCTGGAGGCGACAAGCGGAGCGGTCGAAGAGGTCAGCGAAGTGGAAATCGCTTTGGCTAAAGCCGAAATTGGCGCCGACGGCGTTGGCTGCGAACCAGCGTCCGCAGTAACCCTGGCCGGACTCAAGAAACTGGTCAAGCAAGGTTTCGTAAAGCCAAGTGAAAGCGTTGTCCTGATCTTGACCGGGCATCTGCTGAAAGATCCCGAGTTCACCTTGAAGTTTCATCGCGGCGATCTGTTCGCGGCGACTGAAAGTGAAATCGAAGCTGATATTCTGAAGCCGCAGCAGCGCGCTCCCATCGTATTGGACGCCACAGTGGATGCGGTTATTCAAGTCTTAAGAAAAGTAGACGACCGGCTGCAGACGTAGCAAGCTACGTTTCTACATGCTAGCGCCGCCGTCTCGTCGGCTGTCGTGACCCACCGCTGAGGGCGCTGCAGAGTATTCACTTATGGCTCATCGCACTGGCACAAAACCACAGTCTCTGGACATTTCACTTCCCGCCACCTCCGCGAATCTGGGACCGGCGTTCGACGCGGCTGCGCTCGCTTTCGCATTGTTTCTCAGAGTCCGTGCGAAGACCGCAGATGAATTCTCCGTGATAGCGCGCGGCCGCGAGCGTGCAATTTGTGCACAAGTTGAAAACCATCTCATGCTCACAACTTATCGTGAAATATTGCAGGCAGAGAAAAAACCTGTGCAACCGCTCGCACTGCGCATCGACAACCAAATTCCTATTGGTAAAGGATGCGGATCCTCCGCAGCGGCGCAGCTTGCTGGAATCGCTCTCGCGGTTCACTTCGGCGGGTTGCGCTGGACCGACAGCCGCATCGTTTACGAAGCATCCCGCCGCGAACATCATCCTGATAATGCCGCGGCTTGTTGGATGGGTGGTTTAACCATTGCGAAGATTCCCCACGGCGGCGAAATGCAAATGGCGCATGTGCGGCCGAAAGGAAAATGGCCGCTGTTATTCGCAGTTCCCAGTGAAAGCCTCGCTACCGAGGATGCGCGGCGCGTTCTTCCCAATCTGTATTCGCGTGTCGATGCTGTCGTTAACATTCAGAATTCGATGCTGTTGTTGGCTGCGTTTATTCAGGGACGAAAAGATATGCTTGCTTCCGCGCTCGAGGATCGCATTCATCAGCCCTACCGCGCGTCTTTGTGCCCTCTCTTGCCCGCATTACAGAAGCTGACTGGAACTCGCGGAATTTTGGGAAGTGTCTTGAGCGGTGCCGGGCCTTCGGTGTTGGTCTTCCTGGATCCGAAATCTAATACCGGCCAAACAACGGCCCGAGTGCGCGAATCGTTGCGCGAAGGAGGATTCACTCCAGAGTTGATTCAGACCGAGATAACCACGCGAGGAGCAAGCTTACGAATGCGCTGAAATGAATCCTGACCGAACGCTATTTATCTCTGCTGTGCGTATCGGGCGGACTCGGGATGCTCAACAGGTACTGCTGAAAACTCAGATCAGGTTGGTGGGCAAAACGATCGGGGTAGGAGTATAGCGCTCTAAGAAAGCTATCTATATCCTGCTGCTGGGCTGCTCCCTTAGGGTGCTGTACATCGGTCGCGCGGTACTTCTTGGTTTTCATACTTCTCCTGCATCGGGCGAAATTGCATGGTCCACCCGCACAACTGTTTCGACGCGCTCCACACCTCGTCAAAGATTAAGTCTGCTCGCAAATTTGTCCTGCGAAGAGGGAAACCAGATTATGTCCGAGCGGTAGAGGTGTAAATAGCACCTTCGTGCCATTTTCCGCTAACACTTAAAATCGGCCACCATTCGAAATCATGCATTTATACCGTTCTACGAACTAACGGCTGGCCGGCGGAACGACGCCATTCATTCGCAAATATTCCACCATCTGGCCGTAGTGATCGAAACAGTGTCCAACGATCAGCGTCGACATTCCTAATCGCGTGGTCGTTCCAGAACCGAACGGGCTTTTGATTGGGTTCAGGAGATTTCCTTCATTAACGGTCGCGGTGGCTTTGTGAACATAGGCGAACGAATCCTTGATAAATTTCATAATGTCCGCTTTGGTTTTAACCGCGTCCGGCCCATTTTCCCCACCGAGTTCAACCGGCGGTTTCTCTTCCAAGATGGCCGCACCGACCATGTAATTAACTGCGGCAACGTGTTTCACCTGCAGTGCAAAGGTGCGCACGCCTTTGAATTCGCCGTTTGTCGGAGCAAAGGAATATTTATCTTCTGGCATGGCGTCGGCGGCCGAAACGAACTCGCTCTCCACGCCGCTGACGGCGTGATCCAGAACCTGAGCGACCGTGCGATGCTCAGCGGGTTTAGCGTCCTGCGCCAGCGCAATACTGCTGCCCGCCAGTAGAAGCATCAATGCCCACATCCACTTCATCGTTTTCATCAGTCTCTCCTTGATATGAGGGACAACTCGCACACGGCATCACCAGTGCTCAGAGCAAGATTGTCAGAAGTCACCGCATAGACTCGCACATCGCCAGGGCAAGCACAAGTGATTACGACACTACAGGGACGAAGCATGGCAAAAACCGCCATCAATTCACTCGGCCGCGATCCTTTTCCGCCGATACGTATTTCTCAAACGGCCATTCCCTATGGCGCCACGCGCGGAACACGAATATTGCCAGGCCACTGATCAAGATCAGCAATGCATAGCGGATCTGGGTCATTGAGTTCGTGCGCGAAATAAGCACGAATAAAAATCCGAAAGAAGCCACCAAAGCCGGCAGTGGGTAAAGCCACATGCGAAACGGCCGCGGTAAATCAGGACGGCGGATTCGCAGTACGATCACGCCGATTGCCTGTACCAGGAATTGCAAAATAATACGAATTACGACGAGGCCAGCAATCACATCCGCCAGGGACAGAAAACAAAACAAACCAGTAACTACGGCCAAAGCGAGCAGCGAGACATAAGGAAATCTCCCTTCAGGGTGTAAGCGCGCGAAGGCCTTGAAATAATTTCCGTCGAGAGCAGCCGCGTATGGCACCCGCGAATATCCCAGCATCAGCGAAAAAACGGAGGCGAAAGCCGTCCACATAACCAGCGCAGTTGCGAGATTCGCAGCCCATGGCCCGTAAATTTTTTGCATGAAAATCGATACCACATACAATCCGCGATTGTCCTGCCCCGGCTGCATTTCGCGCCACGGCACAACCCCGAGGATGCAGATGTTCATCACCAGATAAAGACAGGCCACCAGAAAAATCGAAAGCAAAATCGCCCGCGGTATGGTTCTACCCGGGTTCTTTACTTCGTCGCCTAAAAACGCGACGTTGTAATATCCCCAATAATCGTAAGTTGCGATCAGCATTGCCGAACCTAACCCCAGAAAAAAATTACGCGAAAGGGTGAAAGCACCCGAAGGAAAACTGAAAGCTTGTGCAGCATTGAAGTGAGAAACTCCTGCGAAGATGATCCAGAAAATAATCGACAGCACGCCGGCCAACAACAATTTCGAAATCCAGCCAATGCTCGTGATCTTACGGTACAAAAGCACAGTTGCCAGAGCCACCATTCCGATCGCGACGAAGGTAGCTCCCGAAACCAGCCAGTGCAGTTGCAACCTGCCTAACAGCGGCAAAGGCATGCTCCAATGGCGCGCGATGAATGGTTTCTCCAGCCCCGGCCAAAAGTACGATGCATAGCCGGCCAATCCAATCGATCCCGACGCGATCGAGAGTGGCGCGCTGAAAGAAAGCTGCCACACAAAAAGAAACGAAACCAGCCGTCCCAGACGATTTGGCCCGTAGATCTCGCGCAAATAACCGTACGAACCACCCGAGTGCGGCATGGCCGCGCCCAGTTCTGCCCAAACCAGACCGTCGCACATGGCAAAGATGGCACCGAGAATCCATCCCAGCATGGCCTGTGGCCCTCCCATCGCTGTCACTATCAGGGGAATAGTGATGAACGGGCCAACCCCGATCATGTCGATCATGTTGAGCGCGGTTGCGCTGCCCAGTCCCACGCCGCGAATCAGTTGCGGAGAAGTCTCAGCGGGCTGTGGGGGGGGCGTCATTCGCCGCGATTTTTACTGATACCGGTGAGGATCGAGATCTAAGTCACTGCTTCTCGTGCCCAGCACTCAACAAATTGACATAAAGTCGAATCGCGCCGGGAACGCCCGCCGGTAACTGGCGGAAGAATGCGTATCCAGTGTAGATGTATGTTCCCTTTCCGTATTGCGCTCGCAACAAACCACCCTTTTGTGGCTGCTCTCCAGGATCGTTGGACGCCAGCAGGGGTGTGAAGTGGCTATCCCACTGATCCATGAAATACAATCCGCGTTCTTGTACCCACCCATCGAAATCATGCTGAGTAATCTGGTTGGGATAATGGAAGACGCTATCGTCCGGGGCCAGAATCGTGACCGGAGCCTCTTCAACCGTTACTCGCGCCCGGCTCAGTTCGGCGGGATAAGGCGTGAACTTACCCTTGTTGAAATCGGCCGGGCTAGTTTCGTATTGCACGATCAGTGTTCCACCGTTGTAAACAAAATCGAGCAACTTCTTATTATTCGCCGCAAGATCTTTCTGCGTATCGTAAGCACGGATTCCCAGAACGATTGTCTGATACTGGCTAAAATCTTCGCTTGCGATTTTGTCGGCCGGAATCAGAGTGACCTTCATCCCGATCTGCTGGAGCACCGTCGGAATATCATCGCCCGCGCCCATAACGTAGCCGACATTCAGATCCTGAGGTACCTTCACGTCGACAATGCTGATGCGTTGCAGCGCTGGCTGGTAATAATAAAAGCTGTCAAGATCCTCGCGCGTGACGAGGCTGTAACCCTCGCTGTAATCAGTTCCGCCTGACTCAAGGCTGGCGCGGATGTTGGCTCGCCCTTCCTTCAAACTCGCGGGAGATATTTTGAACTCGACCTCTTGCTTGTCGCCGCGCCGGTGAAAATCCAGAGCCACTTGCGCCGGCTCGGCCTTCCATCCAACCGGAAGTTCCAGATGCAACGTTCCCTGCTTCCCGCCGGATAAATTGCTCGACACCCCAACTTTCACTTTGAATTCCCCATCTTTGTCGGTAGGAATTACTTGTTGCCCTGGCTCCAGCATGACGGAAAATGCGGGAACGATCGCGAGCGTTCGCTTCCGTTCGACGCCTTTGTCATCCAAAAATTCCGCAACCACTGGAGTAGAAATCCCGGTCCTGGGACCTTCTGATGCACCAATTTTATGTTCTCCCCCAACGAAACTTAAATCGAACCCGGAGCGCTCAGGGTGATACTGCACCGTGGCGTGAAATGGAGGCGGAGGGAATGGCAAGGTGACGTAGCGTTCATCATCGATCGTATTAATACTTTCTGTTTCCGGGTCATCGCGATGCCAATAAGGCCGCGTATAAACGCGCTCATTAGCGGCATCGGCAGGAATCTGTACGACAAAATTTGCATACTGGTCCTGGCCTGCAGCGGCAACAGTAGAGGCTTGCGCGTCAATTTGCTTTGTCCATCCTTGTGGAGCATCGAGCCGCATTCTGTCCACGACCAGTTTGTACTTCGAGCCATTATGAAATTTCACCCTGACCAAAAACTTCTGCCCAGGAGAAACCGCGGTTAATGCTTCTTTCTCATTCGGCAAGCCTGTAGCCTGCTGAGGCGCCACGGTGGCTTCGACTGAAACGTTCAGTGCCAGGTTGATGGCTCGCTGCAACTGCTGCTGTTTCTCGCGAAGTCTATCTAACAAATCCTCCTTCACTGGCGAATCAATCGGAGTAGTGTCGATGCGGCTGACGAGCGCATCCAAATCCTGCAGCGCGGCGAACAGCGGCCCAGCGGCCGCACTGATCTCTTTCTCGCTTCGCCGGCGTGCATCCTCAATTCGGTTGGCAATTTCGAGCAATCCCGGCTGCAGCCACGGCGCCTTAGATTCTTCGGCCCCCAAACGCCCTGCGAGTCCCGGCAAACTGGTATCAATTCCGTCAAAGAAATCCTGCTCGTGACCATCTTTGTCGGTGGTCGAGGGCAAGACCGAATCCACCAGCTTGTAGTACGTGTAGCGCGGACCAGAGTCAATCGACCAGGCGCCCGCTCCCTGAGAAAGCTGATGCCGCAACCCTTCCATCGCGAATTGCGCATACGACATGCCCAGCCGCGGACTTGGTTCTCCGGTATTCAGCCTCACGGTGTAGTTTTCAGCGGGACAAGTCTGCGCCCCAAACCCACACACGTTTCCGATGTAAATTTTTTTCGCCTGCCAAGGCAGCAGACCTTGTTTGATCTGCTCCGGAAATCGATTCGGATCAGCGGCTGCGCGAAAAGCCTCACGGGTAAGAATCGAAGATGCCTGATGATGGCCATGCCCGTCGCGGTCGGTACCAGAAAAGCGGGCGACCAAAACGTCAGGCCGAAAAGTTCGGATTACTCGGACCATGTCCCCGAGCGGAATGTCGTGACCCTGCCACTTCTGAAAGGTTTCCGCCGCATTCTTGGAAAATCCGAAGTCCGCCACCCGGGTGAAGCGTTGCTCCACGCCGTAATAGCGATCCGCCGCCAACAATTCCAACGTCCGCAAAACGCCCAGCACATCGAACAAATTGCTGCCTATCTTGTTCTGACCGCCTTCGCCGCGGTTCAGGGTCAACAGCAGAACGCTCGCACCCTTGCCACGCGACTCCAGCGTCAGCATACCGCCATCTTCATCATCAGGATGGGCCACGGTTTGCATCAGCCGCGCGGTAGTTCGCAATCGCAGCAGAGTTTCCTGGAGCCCCGCCGCGCCGGTGTCTTGTGGCAAAGGGTCAATCGACTGAGGCTCTGTCGAACCCTGTTTCGGAGCGGGTTCCGCGAACCAGCCAACGGTCAGCAGAAGAATTGGAAGAAGAAAAAGAAAACTTTTGGGGAAACGAGGCCGCCAGGCCCCACGGGATTCATCTGCCATAGATAGAAGATTATTTTTCTCGCGGAGAGGAGCCAATATTTTTCCTGATAGTCGAAGTGGAGGCCGGGCGGGACGCCGGTCCTCCAACGCTTGGAGTAAACGAGCCAGCCGCGCTCAGTAACAATCCTACCTGATTCACTGCGCTTGCGGGTTAAGCACGCTTTCCTGGCACTGGTGGGCGGCGGTGAGCACAGCATCAAACTCTTTGCTGCTGCGCATTTTTGCCAGCAACGGATCAGCCAGCAGAGCAGAATAGGAGCAGTAATTTTGCTCAACCGCGGCACTGATCATATGCAAAGCGATGGCAGGCTTGCCACAGAACGCCATAATCGTCCCTTCGTAGTACCACGGCTCGGGATCAGCCTCTGACAACACGGAAGCCTCCACGAAGGCGGTGGTTCTGTCCAATTCAGAAGGAGGCCGCATTCCCAGGCACGCCTCCAGCAGATCGCGATGATAATGCGCTGCGGGCGATACCTTTTTCACGCTCTCACGCGCCTCAGCCAGCTTTCCCTCGCGCAGCAAAACCGAGAGGGTCGTCGATGCGGCCCATTCCGACCCCGCATCCAGGCGAATAAAATCCATTGCTCGTTGGGTTTGGCCCAATTCCATAAACGCCCACGCACATGACCGGAACTGGTAATTTCCCGGAGACAACTCCAGCGCCGTATCGCACTCGCGCGCCGATTCCTCTTGCATCCCCGCATAGCGGAGAACGAATGCCATGGTGAAATGTGCCTGACCACTCTCCGGACGGCTCTTTAACAACGCTTGCGCCGCCGCGTACGCCTTGGTTAGCTCGCCTCGCTCTACGCGATTCGTGATTAACTGGCCGGCCGCCATAACCCGATTGGGATCAAGCGCCAGCGCACGCTCCGACGCGGTGTTCGAAAGCTGGAACATTTTCTCGCCGCCATTGGAGTAGTCGGCGTCATAATAAGCACGCACCCCAAGCTCTTCCCACGCTGGCGCGTAATTCGGATCCACGTCCACGACATGTTGCAGCACCGCGATAGCATCCTTGTTAGGTCCAGCATCATGTGGCAATGCGAGGCTGTGCAGGTAAAGATCGTAAGCTTCCTGATTTTTCGGACGACTGCTGGTATCCAAAAAGTTGCCGGCCGCACCGAGAATGGGCAATAAGCCCCGCCGCAATTGAGTCGCAAGCTGGGCTTGCAGAGCGATCAGGTCTTCGCTGGAGGCGGTGAAATTCGTCTCCCATAACATTCGGTTAGTTTTCGTGTCCGTGTCTTCCAACGTCACCAGCAGATGGTCGCCTTGCCGCAGGAAATGCCCGGTCACAACACTGCCGACGTGCAGTTCCCGTCCCACTTTTTGCGGATCAACGTCTGCACCCGCATATTTTCGGGTCACGCCTGAGGGACGGACATCAAGCGTGCGGCTGTGAGTGAGCACGTTGTCAATCTCATCGGCCAGCGCGAAGCGCAAATAATCCACGCTAAAATCGCCATTCATATTTTGCAGCGGAAGCACCGCGATAGCGCTTCCTCCTGGATTGACTGCGGTGGCGCGATGTTTGAACCACCATGCTCCCACCGCGGCCAGCACTGCGGCCAAGAGCCCGGCCATCCCCAGCAGCAGGTATTTCTGCCACGCACTCGACGTCTGGAAAGCATTGGTTGCGATGCGCAGTGGCGCTTCCCTAGATTTAGTCTTAACCTGCCCCGATTCTGTCTGCTTCTTCAGGCGTTGCAGATCGCTCTTCATCTGCGTCGCGCTGGCGTAGCGCTTGTCGCGATCCTTCTCCATCGCCTTGCCGATGATGCCCTCGATCTGCGGCGGCAGCGCGGCGTTTAGCGACCGCGGCGGAACCGGTTTTCGATGCAGCATCGCATCCAGCGTAGTCACGACGTTTGCTCCCTGAAACGGTTTCTTCCCGGTCGCCATTTCGTAGAGGACAACGCCAAAAGAAAACAGATCGCTGCGCGGATCAAGTTCTTCGCTGCGCGCCTGCTCCGGCGACATATAAACCGCAGTCCCAGGAACGACACCGACCGCGGTCAGCGAATCTTCATACGGAGTATCCTCATCCGCGGCCAGGCCCTGGTCGCGAGACAGTTTGGCCAAGCCGAAGTCGAGAATTTTCACCTGTCCGGTCTGCGTGATAAACAAATTGGCAGGCTTGATGTCGCGATGAATAATGCCCTTGGCGTGGAAGGCCTCCAACGCCTCCGCCACCTGCACCGCCACGTCAAGCAGTTCTTCGAACTCCAACGGCTTCCCATGGATGCGCTGCTTCAGGCTCTCCCCTTCCAACTTCTCCATCACGATGAAGGGATGCCCGCCGTTATCCTCGATGTCATGGATGGTGCAAACGTTAGGATGGTTCAAGCGCGACGCGGCACGCGCCTCCCGCTCAAAGCGGTCAAGAGACTTGCGATCGCCCAGTAGATTGTCAGGAACGAACTTCAGCGCAACGTGACGGCCGAGGCGCACGTCTTCCGCCTCGTAAACAACGCCCATACCACCGCCGCCAATCTTTCCCAGAATGCGATAGTGGGAGACAGTCTGGCCGATCATGGGCGCTACTGCCATTCGCGCTAATGTTAGGCCGCGAAGGGGATGAGGTCAACTATGGCGTGGGTATTAAGGGCACGAGGGGAAAACGCTACACCCCAACCTTTCGACTTACCCTTCAGAACTGGGATGTGGAACGAACGGAGAACACCTTTATCTTCGTTTCATGAAGCCAGGTCGGACTACGGTTGACAATCCACTTCTTGCCGAACTTCCCCTTGGGGATTCCACCCGGCGGGAGTGCTTTACAGTTCCGCTTTCGTGTACGAATTGATCTCGCAGCTCAGGCTGATTTCTTCAAACTGCGGCGCTGTCCAGTCCATAATTTCCTCCTTGTGCCAGTTCAGGTTCAATCACCCGGCGTGCAGCTCCTAGAAGATACTACCCCGTAAATGTCGAAATCCGTCTGCGTTCCAATGTAGACGAAACCGTTAGCAATCGTCGGAACAGAAAACTTCGTGGGCACGCCTGGCTGGTCCCTGGGGTTCCCCTGGACGTCGACACAAGCCCGGCTATCCCAAAGCTCGGTCAAACTGCCGGCATCGAAGGCAAACAGAGCTGGAGTTGTTTGTCTGGGATCGACCTTCATTGCCCACACAATGCCGTTCTGATAACTCGGGTTGGAGGAAACCGACGGAGTGGCTGCATAGCCCAAGCCTGTACCGGTAGGGTCGACATTTGTACTGGCGACGGGACTGCAGATCGGCGGTGTACTGCAGGAAGTCGAGACAGGATATCGCTTCAACTGCCCGACTGCCCCGGTTCCGTTTGCTGCGAAATACAACTCCCCACGGTCGCCAGTTGAGACGATGCCGCTCCAGAAAGCCGGAGTGCTTCGAGCCTGAGCTCCCGTGTAGTGATTGCTGGCGACCGCGAGTTGCTCTACGTTGAGATTTGAGTTTGCACACGGGGTGCTGCAATTTTGGTTAACACTGCCGCAGTTCGGATTACTGCCACCGCCGTTGTACCCACCGGGCAATGTGCGGTCCATTACCCAAAGATAGTTTTCCTTGTCTGCCTTCACGGCATAGTACCGAGCGGGCGAAAAGGCTGTCTCAGGAAGCGTCACCACACCACCGGAGCGGAGGAAGGTCCAGTTCGAGCGTCGCCAGTGAGTAGAGGTTAATGTGCCACCGGCAAATCCGTGCAGGCGGTGATGTCCCCGGCTTGCCAGACACCACCACGCCTTTTCTGATTGGCTCGCAGTCGGACGCTGAATCGATTGAGAAAACTGGCTGCCTGTTCCGCACCCACTACTGGCTATCTGGACAGGACCACCATTCTGCTCGGACAAAGTCAACGAGCTTCAGCGCGTGTAGCCTGTGGTAATACGTAAGGTTGGGGAATGTTCCTGACTGTGACTCGGCAACAGCGTACAAAATCCCAGCCGCAGGATCGACTACCGGGGTACCGAGTACCCCAAAATATGGTCCGGAGGGGCAGCCACCGAGGTGGGAGCAGTCCACAGGCGACTCCCCTGAGAGAAGCAAGGTTTTCACGGGTAAGAGCAAAATGCAGCTTCCGTCAGTATTCACGTTCACGCCATCAAACGCATAGACGTTATCGGTTTGGGTCACTACGTAAACTACCGTGTGCTGGCCGCCGATGTTGATGCCGGTTAAGACCAGAGGCTGGGCGTAAACCTGCCCATCCACCGAGTAGGTGCAAAGCTTGCCGAAAGTCGCTGGCGCTACGTTAGATGTGTTCAGCGCGGTTTCACTGGTGTTCTGTCCGGTGCGCCCGATGTCGTTGTGCCAGGTTGTGACGTTCACCGATTGCGCGGCCAGAAAGCCGGAACTGACCGTCATCGCAAGAAACACAGTGGTAAGAAAAGCGTGAATCCCCGTGTCACGAAATCTATTCATGTGTTCTTCCTCCCCGGCAGAATTTTGTCGGCTCTGATTTACGTGCGACATGTTCTACCGATCAAGGTGAAGGGAAAGACTGTGGTCGAGAATAAGCCACGGGCGCTTCTTGAAACGGAGAAGGAACCTCAGCAGCGCGAACTATACGCAGTGCCAGAAGTTCAAATAGGATAGACTAATGCTCGAGTACAGACTAGATGAAAGTGGGGCTGGAACTATGGCGTGGGGGATAGGGTCGGGGGGACGTTATTCGAGGTTATGGATAGCTATCGACTGTTCTTTTCTCTCTTGGGATTCTTGACTTTCAAGCTGATCGAGACCTGTAGCACTGCGCCATCTATGGGATCGGTTTCGAACACGGCCTTGCTGGTGTAATGCGGGTTCTCCATGCGGTATTTGAAGACGCTGTACCACTGGACGACGTCGGTGTCATATGGAGCGCCGTATTTGGCCTGCACGTCTGCAGCGGTGTAGTTGCGGTCAGCAAACGTGAGCATGAAATACGCCTCTGAGTGGTTCTCGCTCTTTACCGCCGCAATTTCGGAAAAGGGAAAAGGCTTGCTCGTAAATGTGTAGTCGACGATCGCCTTCTGGTGCCGGCGGGTAATTCCTTCCTGCACGATCTCATCGATCCTTTTGCTTACGTCGTTCTCAGGCACAGAGTTGTCATTCTTTGCGGGGCACGGATTCTTATCTGGCTTGCATTGCAGCCGAGCCTCGTTGCTGACATACACGCGAAGCACTTTGGAATTTTCCAACACTGCCTTGACGCCTTGCTCTCCGGGCAGAGTGGCCGCCGTCAAAAGGTAGGGAACCATTTCGCGCCAATCGAAGTCGTCGGCAGAGAATTGAGTTGGAGGCTGAGTACCGCCATCCGACGCGTGCAACCATAACGGAGCTAAGACGAAGAACAGCAGAATAAGAAGGTTTCCCAGCTTAATTTTGAAGATCGGCCTGGGATGGTAAGTTCGCGAATGAATCATCCGGGATAAAACCCAGCCGAAGACCCGACCCATTGCATATTTTTATTGTGGTCGACGCCCATCATTAATCCGCGGCCCATGCGCACGATGGTCATCACTGGCAACAACTCGTCAAGCCAAATGTACATGATGCGGATTTCAGCTTTGGTCCCGCCTAGCGGGGTTTCGATTACTGGCTCAAAGTGCATCCGCTCCTGCAAAATGTACTGCGAGCGCTTTTCTTTGGGGATATTTGTCAAGATCTTCTTTGTTGGGATTAAGAATGACGCCCAACCCGGCGAAGGAAAACAGCGGCTTGATCACGTAATTTTCCAGATCCTGCGGCAGCGGCTCCACGCGATCAAGGAAAGCTGTCTTGGGAACACACTCGTGTTTCAGGTAAGGCAAAGAAAACTTGCTCATGCGGAAATACCAGTTCGGATGTCCCGCCCACTCGACATTGAGGTCATCAGTAAAACTGAAAGCAAGCTTGAGCTTCTTTCGCACCAACTCATCGACGATTGCGCGGTTGTAAATGCGGCGGATGGGAATGCGCCTGCCTTCACGCTCATAAAACAGTTCGTTGCCTCGTTTTTCGATGTCAGTGATCGAAACGGTGGCGATGCCGAGCAGTTTTTCAGTCAGCAGAAAATCCGGCAAGGTTTTTTGCTGCTGGGGGTCTATCTCCATCAGAATTACATTTTGCGGATCTTGATCGCCAACAATCGCACGCCGCAGAAGCTTTTTATATCCCTCCCAATCTAAGCCGCTCAGCAGATACTGCAAATTCTTGTCGAGTTCGAAGACCTCCATGTATGCCTGCGAGAGCATGGCTTGATACGCATAGAGCGACGGGAAGCCCTGCAACTCGACTAGCTTGGGCTGAATCTTGCCGGCGGCATCGCGCACCAATCCAAAGTCCACTTGAATAAACATGGGATGCGGCGCTTCGCGGGGAACATTGAATTCGGGTGGAATTGCCTCGAAGGAGGCTTTGCGATATTCCAAACCGCCCAGTTGCCGGATCAACTCCTCGCCATATTGGCACATCTGGTCAAGCAGCGGCTTGGGGAAAAAACAGGGCGTCTCGGAGAGTTGGAACTTCACTGGAGTGCCGCAGCGCTCTTCCATCAGATGTAGAAAAGCCTGGTATTTCTCCGGCGTGAAGTTCGCGTTGAACTGCCGTCGAAAGGCGGGAATCATGATTTCTCAAGGTCGTTCTGAGCGCAACGATTACCAACGATCTGTCATGCTTGGCGCAGCGCTCAACTCAACAAGCTGTCATCAGGAGTGCAGCGCTTAACCGACAAGCTGTCATCCTGAGCGTAGTAGCTGGTGAGCGAAGCGAATCAGCTACGAAGTCGAAGGACCCCGATTCACTCGGCCTCACGATGTTGTTTCAAGGCGTTCTAATCGCGAAGCTACACGTCGGAAGTAGCTCGGTAGAACTCCCTGCAGCGGTATCAGTAACTCAATCTGCGTTCGGTCCTTCGACTGCGGTGATCATCCGCGAGCGGATGATCACCTCCGCTCAGGATGACAAAGTTTTCTACGCTTCCAATAAGCTTTCTACGCTTCCAGCAAGAACTTCCCATCCCGCATGATCTGCTCGATCATCGACCCAAATATCAAACTTCCTGCCGACCACGTCGATGTGAGTGCCCGAATACCACTCTGCGCCGGTGTGTGCGCCGTAAGGATTGCCAAAGGCGATGTGCACTCCAGGATATTTTTCGTCCTGAAGAATTTGCCCAATCACATCTTTCAATTCGATATTGGTGCCAATGGCAAATTCGCCGACGCGATCGCTGTTCTCATCGGTGTGAGTGTAGCTCCAGAAATCGCGCTCGAGCTCCGGATTCGCGGAATGAGCTTCGACTAGGCGATTTCCCTTCACTCGAATGGTTAGCGGATGCTCGCAGAGACCTCCATACTTGGCACAGAGATAATCGCCGACAACACCGTCAATCACAAATGTGCCATTCACTTCGCCGGGAGTGGTGAAAACTTCTCCGCCGGGCAGGTTGCCCCATTTGTCCGGGCTGATAATCCCGCTGGTCTTCACCCAGCGATAATTTGGATTCAAATCCGCAACTAGATCGGTTCCGGCGGGAGTTTTAGCTCGAACCTGTTTCGCGCGCCGCAACAACTCGACCACCTTCACGCTTATGCGATCGACTTTAAGGAAGTCTGCTCGCATGCCCTCGATCATGATTTGCCGGTTGATATTCACCATGTGCGCATGGCGAATCTTGCGGCGGTTCACCACGTCCGTCATTTGCATGCGTGAGCGCAGTTCGTTTGTTTGCGCCTGCACGGCGAAAATGCTGACCTGGCTGGTCTCGAGATCGTCGACAATCTCTCGCGGCAGATCGGCCAGTGGCCGCGGCGCCAAATCTTCGAGAACCCACGCGTGATACGGTGCGCCCACGGCTTCCAGTTCGTGGACAATACTCGAGGCTATTTCCTTCGTTGCTTCGTCGGTGATGACGGTAACCTTCTCACCAGGCTGCACCCGCAAACATACCTTTACCGCATTGCGGGCGCCGGGAGTTAGTTCTGGATCGAAAGGAATCGTATTAAACTTGCGGTTGGCTTCACTGACAGGAACGTTCATTACCCTGCTTTTCTAGCGGAAGTGGCGAGCGGCAAATCGGTCACGCCCACTTCCGTCTCTTCAATAATGTAATCGACCACTTTTTTCAGATCGTTAGTTTCCTCAAATACGCGCAACTGCCGGTCTGCCCCAGTTCCCATTTCCAGGATCTTGTGGACATAGTTCAATTCCTCGCGGGAATCCAACTCATCCACCACATCGTCCACGAAGTCGAGATATTCCAAAATCAATTCGCGTGCCGAAACTTCCTGCTGCTTGCCGAAATCGACCAATTTCCCCGCCAGCCCATAACGCGCGGCGCGCCACTTATTTTCCATAATCAGCGCCCGCCGGTACAACCGGAAACCCTGATTGGCAGAGTGAAGCTTGTACAGCTTCGCGATCGTAGCTTGGATGAGGGCAGCCAGCGCAATGGTTTCATCCACGCGCATAGGAATGTCGCACACCCGAAATTCCAGCGTGTTGAAAAATGGATGCGGCCGAATATCCCACCAGATCTTTTTGGCGTTGTCGATGCAGTTGGTCTTGATCAGCAGCTTGATGAAATTCTCGTATTCGCCCCAACTGGGAAAATAATCCGGGATGTTGGTGCGTGGGAACTTGTCGAAAACCTTGCACCGGTAAGACTTCAATCCCGTATTCATCCCCAACCAGAAAGGCGAATTTGTGGATAGCGCCAGAATGTGCGGCAGAAAATAGCGCGCATGGTTCATCAACTGAATGGCGGTCTCGCGGTCTTCAACTCCGATGTGAACGTGCAAACCGAAAATCAGATTCGCGCGCGCCACCAACTGCATATCTTCGACGATGTTTTTGTATCGCTCGTCGGGCGTAATCTCCTGCACTCGCCAGTCCGCAAAAGGATGCGTCGCAGCCGACGCCAGCCGCAGACCATTGTCCTTGGCCAGCTTGATCATGTCCCCGCGAAGTTTTTTTACTTCTTCCTTGGCTTCTTTGATATGGCTGCAAACCGAAGTGCCAACTTCGACCACTGACTGATGCATTTCAGCTTTGACCCGCTCCTGCAGGAGGAGCTTGCCCTTTTCGATCATCTCCGCGTGGATATGCGAGCGCAGATCGCGGGTGACCGGATCGACGGTCTGATATTCCTCTTCGATTCCGATGGTGAAGGTAGGACGCATGGTCAGCAGCTATGCAGCCGCACCAGTATAACAATCAGAGCCCGGATTACGCCCGAACTTTGATGATGGAGGACTGGCGTCTAGCCCGTTCAGCCGGGCGGGACGCCCGGTCGGCCACTTTACTTAGGCCCGAGCCCGCTTCCGCGCGCTAGGTTTTGGTGGCACTTCCACAGGTCGGTCTCCGGCGAGAAATGCGGACCAGCGCAATTCGCGCGCCGGGTTCTCGTCGCTAAGGGCCTTCTTTACAGCCAGTTCCGCTACAGCGTTCACTACCCACTCGAAATTATCCGGGCCCACGGAAGTTGCCTCTGCGTCGGGTGCGGGATTCATGAAGTCGATCGCATAGGGGACACCGTCTTCGACCGCGAACTCCACCGTATTGAGATCGTATCCTAAAGCCCGGCACAGCGTGATGGCATCCCGTTCCACGCGTTCCAGCAGTCTAGCATCGGCCGGAACAGGATTCTTAACGTAGCGTTCGTGGAACGGCAGGCTGGGATCGTAATACATAATCCGCACCTTTTCCTGCCCGACCACATAACACCGGAAGTACTCCTTGAACACCACTCCGTGCTGCAGAGTCATGCAGAGGTCGCCGGTCTGGTTGTAGTGATAGAAAAATTCTTCCGGCGAGTGCACTTTGTAAACGTGCTTCCAGCCTCCGCCGGAATAAGGCTTCAGGAAAGCGGGAAAGCCGACGTATTCAAAAATCTCCTCCCAATTCAGCGGGTACATTAAGTTGCGCATGGACAGGTCAGTCGTTCCCTCGGGATGCTTGTTGTGCGGCAAGATAACCGTTGGCGGGATGGCGACGCCGAGCTTGGTAGCGAGAGCGTAGTTGAAAAACTTGTCGTCGGCTGTCCACCAGAACGGATTGTTGATCACGATGGTGCCGTTCAGCGCGGCATTTTTTAAGTAAGCACGATAGAACGGAATGTCCTGCGAAATCCGGTCGATGATCACGCGGTAGCCGCTGGGATCAGCCATCTTCACCCCGCCCAATTTCACGAATTCCGCAGTCACGCCTTCGACTTTCATGCTGTTGATCTTTTCCACCACCGCCGGGGGAAAAGTATTTTCCATGCCAAATAAGATTCCGATTTTTTTCATCACCGCTCTCCTCTAAATAACTCAATTACCGATGTCATCCTGAGCGCAGTAGCTGTTTCGCGAAGCGAAGCAGCTACGCAGTCGAAGGACCCCTCATAACTCAGCCTCGCGCTACTGCTGCAAGGCGTTCTCCCGAAATGTGCTTTCGGGCATACTCGGAAGAATTCCTTGCAGCATATGAGTAACTCAATCTACGTTCGGTCCTTCGACTACGGTGGTTCATCCGCGAGCGGATGAACCACCTCCGCTCAGGATGACCTAATCTCTTGAAGAAGGTTCAAGTCGAACAAATACAAATCCAGGCCCCCTAAAAATATTTGCCGGCCATCCTCAGCCACAACGGCCAGTCGTGTTTCAGTTCATCGCCCCAAACATCCAGCCAATGCGGAACGCCTTTCTGGTGCAGCACCGCCGACAGCTTCACATTCTGATCCAAACAAATATCCCAGTGCGCCGAACCCAGGACAATCTGCATCTGCCGGTAGCGGCTGAGAAACCAGTCGTCATTTGTATTCGGCAAATAATCCACCGGACAGTTGAAATAACAGTCGTCGTCGTAATATCCGTCCAGAAACTGGTGGATGTCATACGCTCCGCTCATGGCCACACAATGGGTCACGATATCGGGATGCTTCAACGAGAAGTTCACTGCCTGGTAGCCACCGAAGCTGCATCCAGTTACCGCCAATTTTGGCGACTTGTTTTTCCAGCGCACGAACGGCAGGAATTCGTGCAGAATGTAGCGTTCAAACTGCAAGTGGCGCATCACACGCTGTCGCGGATGAACACTCTTGTTGTACCAGCTCTCCGTATCCACCGCGTCGGGACAGAACACCTGCAACTCGCCATTATCAATTTTCCCAGCGAGCACGCCGATCATGCCGCGGTCTTCATATTCAAAGAACTTTCCCATTGAGGTCGGGAAGACCACCAGGGGTGAGCCGCCGTCTCCAAAGACCAACGCTTCCATGTCGCGATGCAGTTCCTGGCTATAACCTCGGTGATATTCGCGGTTCATTTATCGGTAGACGCCGAAGTATCTTACCTGATTTGGCCACTTCGTTGTAGAGACGAGAGCCACGGCCTACTATCGGAGAGAAATTGTAAAAATAGAAAAGCCCGCCTCGGGAGAAGCGGGCCGCGCAAAACCGTTGAGCGCCTAACTACCGTTCGAACACACGGAAAGGGACGAATTCCCCTGGAAGCTCAGCCACCCATTCACTGACGTGCTAGTCGGCGCGCCGAAATAGGGCAGAGTCACCAGATCCTGCAGGTTGTAGGTGAATCCATTCAGCGTATAAGGAAAGCCGCCATAATTGGCCTCACCCTCCAGCGGATCGCCCACCTCCAGAATTCCGCACGGTGTGTTGTTGCCATTGATGTTCACGACGAGCGGATCGTCCGCCCATTCGCCCACTTCATGCGATAAGGCGGAAACATCCTGAGCAAAGTCGCCCGGATGATCCACATAAGTCGCATGCGCGTACGCCTGCGGATTGCTTACGCTGCCTTCCGAGCTGTGATAGCCGCCAATGCAGCAGCCGCCATTCTGCGTCAGATAAACATCGTAAGTCAGGAAGATGGGAAACGTGTTCGGCTGAATCTGGGTGAACTTGGTAATGAGGCTCTGCAACTGCGCATCAAACCAGTTGATGTCTACCAGTCCCGCCTTGAAGCCGAATACCGTGCCCGTAGTCCCATAGCGCGAAGGAGGACTCAGCGTCTGTTCCGCCAGTACCGTTGGTCCGCCCAACAATAGGTGATAGCTCGGGGCGTTCTTCACTGTGCCCCAGAAATTGGCGCGTTGAAATGCATCAATATATTGCGTGGTGCCCACATCCACTCCACCCTGGACGTAGGTCGTGCTGGAATTGAAAATCGGAGATCCAACCGTATTGTTGGTGACCGTTTTCCCATTCGACAGTACGTGCGACGGGTCATACGTGGTCTTCGTTCCATTCCTCGCCGTGATCACTACCTTCAGTGGGATCACGTAAGCCTGAACCGTAGTGGAAGAATTGCTGGAAGGCGCTGTGCCAACCATGTTGTATGGATAGTTCGTTCCCTGGTAACTGAAGGAACCATTCCATGTCTGCAGCGAAGCCGGTGGGGCCACCACGTCATAGCGCAGCCGCGGAGGCAGAACTACATACCTTCCCTTGACCGCCTTGACATCTTGAGCCGAGGCCAGGCTAACGCTGGCCACTACCGCGAGCACAACCAGTAAACCGACACGAGCAAAACAAGTTTTCATCGTTTTTTTATTCTCCTTAAGAATTGGCTTAGTGGCGGATGAAACATCGCTAAACTTCTCCATCGTTCCTTGCGCTCCAGTTGGAGCTGGACGCAATACAAGAACAACAAAGCCGATTTTGAAATGTGTCTGTTATGGATGTCAATGTTAATTCGCCTGGTTGCACGCCGGGATTTCAAATCAGGACACTTAGCAGACTTTGAGGCGGTTCCCGATGTCCAGATTCTAGACAAATTGTGGGTGGCGATGAGCGACGCCCGGCCAAGCGGAACGCTGTAGACGCGAGCGTCCCCGCGTAAAGAGCAATTTGGAGCTCAGTCTTTCCTGCATCGAAGGACCGCAAAAATAACGCGGTTGACACTTACAATCAGGTTCTGGGGTTTATGGAAAAATACTAAAAGACGAAGTGAGCAACGGCTAATGCTGAGTTACTGTCGATATCGCTTTACTTGCCAATCAATCCCTCGTCCACTCCTACGCCGGTACAGAAATCCCATCCCGTGGCTGCGCTGTGAGTGCCGCAACTGCCCGAGGTGATGTCACTAAAATCTGCGTGGTTGGCGTAATTCGAATAAATCACCGTGTTCTCCGCGTTACTGCTGGCGCGGAAAGTTCCCGCGCTGTTTACAATTCCCGCCAGCGCCGGCGAAGCCAAGCTGGTTCCGTACACTTGAAGCCAGCCGTGGTAGCAGTTTGAGTTGTAAACCGCTACTGGCGAACTTCCGCTGGAGTCGAAGGAAAGATCGGGCGTCCCGCGTCGGGTGCCGACGATGCTGGAAATGCTGTTCTGGAACGACGGCCTGGGCTCATAGGGGCTATAGCCGCCGCCACCGTCGATCCACGCCGTCTGGTTGGTATAGCTTCCGCTGCCATTTCGATTGATCTGCGTACCCCCAGCAGAAACTACGTTGATCGAAGAACTCGGATAAATCACGCCAGGAGAATCGCCCGCCGAAGCGAAATAAACTACGCCAGCCTGCGTGAAATAGTGATCGGAACCAGTCTCGCTGCTCGTTTCACTGCCTCCCCAGCTCATGGAAACTTCCCCTTTACCGCCGTGGGAAGCAATGTACGAATTGGCTGCCACGACCGCTTGATACAAAGCGCTGTTCAAGGGCGAAGACGCTTCCATGAGCACAATCTGAGCATGGGGCGCCATGGCGTGCGCCCATTCGATATCCAACGACTCCTCGCCCTGCCAGCCGCTGGAGCAGCCATTCACAGGTTTTATTCCGCTGGCGTATTGCACAGAAAAGTTTGCCGGCGGCAATCCAAAGTAAGTGGAGAACGTTGTCAGATCGGCGGCGGCAGTCGGATAGTCATAAGCGTCGACGATCACAATGACGCCGCTGCCACCGCTGGATACCTGGGTCGCCGTGGCAATTGGACATCCTGCAACCGGGTTCGATACAAGTTTGTACACACAGCCCAGCGATCCCGGTGTCTCCCCGCCGGGATTGAATTGCGGTTGAATTGTCCCTTCAGGGGCATAAATGACGTAGGTGGTGTGCATTCTTTGGCCGATATCCTCGGGCCTTTCAATGCCAGACCGCGGACGTATGCCTTCGGCCCTGCGCAATTGCGCGGAAGCAACCGTCGCCGCGGCAAGCACGACCATACAAATGAGTCTGCGCATTTTTCTGCCTCCTGGAGCGATTTGGAGCCTGAATAGTGAGGAAAATTATAGAACCGGCCCCGATTCTCAATCGGGCAGTAGGGGAAGTCAATCGTTAACAGGCTTGGTTGTCGATGGAGTATTCCGGATTAGGATGAGCAGATTCTCATCCCATTTTGGCTTTCCACCTTAAGCGCTGCATGGGTGAGTTCAGTTTTTCCCAGCATTGAAGGGCCGCAAAAACACTGGTGGCTGAAACTTGAAATAAGCGGGCGGCACGTGAACTTCTTTGCCGTTTACCGGTAACACATTGAACTTCGATCCCAGGTCTTTGGCTGCTTTATTTAGTACACCGGCGCTAAGCCCGGGCCACTTTCCCGTATTCAAACGGCTGATCAGCGCCTCGAACGCGACCACAGTCTCAGCTGGAGTGAACTCGCAGTGTCCGGCCCGATGGACAAATGATTCGCGTAAAAACTGACCGTTGTGCTCTTCGTCAATTACGTTCTTATAGGCACTCTCATCTTCAACCACGACCAGGCCGTCACCTTTGGTATGCAGAGTCAATACGGGGATATCGATTTGCCCGTCAAAAATAATATTGTGTTCGAGATAGGTGAGAGCTGAAGCTTTCGCGCTGATTCGCGCCGCATCATTCAGCTTCTGAACATCAGCGTCGAGGTTAAGTCCAGCTTTCTGATAAAGTGCCTTAACTTCCGCATAATCTACCGACTTCTCAAGCTGCTTCTCATAGTCGACGCCATGGTTCCACGATCCATTTCCGCCGGCGCGCTTCTCAAGTTCGGCTCGAAAGTCGAAAGCAAAAGGAAAATCGATTTCCGAGAGCCAAAGATACTGGTTTGCCTCCTGCGCGACATAATCAGTCGGCGATGGCTCGGGGGACAGTGGATCAAACCACCCCGGCGTGTCGTCGAGGGCCGCGCTCAAAGCTATCCTCGCCCGGCCCTGCGCATTTTTCTGTGCTTTATTGAGGATGCCCTCGGCGATGTCGACATTCTTAACCGGATCGGTGATGTTCACCACTTTTAGTCCCGATCCCGATCCGAGCAGAACGTCGAAAGCAAAAGCTGAATCCAGCGCCTGGTTCCATGTCCCCACGCTTCCAGCCACCACGCCGCACATAGGAAGCGCCGCGTCGAAGCGGTCGGGATACCTCTGCACCAAACCAGCCGTGACTATGCCGCCCAGCGAATGGCCCCAAGCTATGGTTCGGTTTGGTGTTCCAACCAGCTTCTTGAAAGTGTCCAACACTTCAATCTGATCCGGAAGCGCCTGCTGAACTGCCCATCCGGTGCCCGCGTAAGACGATCCGCCCAATGCGTAGCCATTCGCCAGAAGATAAGCACCGGTAATCGGGTCGCCCACGTCGACAGCCGGGTTCGAGAACCCGGGAACCACATATCCATGGCTGTAGAGAAGCAGGGTTCCGTTCCATGTCGAGGGAACCTGAATCAGGTAAGTCGCTCCGTCGGAAAACTTGCCACGATAAGTCTTTACCCCGGACGCCAGGGCGCGTCCGGCAAATAGACCTATCAGCATCGCCGAGATTGCGGCAAAGAGAATTATTTGCCTGAGCGTATTGCGCACGGCTCGACTCCGGAAACTATCGAACAAACTTTATTTCCGGTGAGAAGCTTTGTCAACGTGATAGAACACGTTGGCTTCACCTCGTGCGACATCAAGAAAGCTTGTCCAAAAATAAAAAGAGGACGCCACTTGTGGCGCCCTCCTTTGTTGACTGACTTAATCGGTTCCGGCTACGGTTCGGGGACCGCGGCAAAGTCCACGCTCTGCACAGGTACGCCGCCAATCTTATGCCGGCCGTCGGTCCAGGTGACGTAGGCAGTGCCGGTACTGGCCCGAGTCCGCAGCGTCCAGGCCGGTGTTGTAGTCGTAATCTCCCGCATAGCAGGACATGAACGTTTCCGTCGTCCTGTGCTGGCTGCGTGATCATGCTTAGTGCTGATGGTGATGTCTGAATTCCAGGAAGCGCCATTGGTCGTTCGACTGACGGCCCACGCGCTCGTAGTTACATCCCGGATCTCCAACGCTGTTGCAGGCGCTGGTGGCCTTGCGACGATCGTACCAGGAGGCGGTGATGTTGCCATCCGAGGTGGCGGACAGCGAAGGCATCCACTGCGTCTTGTTGGGAGCGTCCTTGTCGGTGTTGAGTTTGATGGCCTTCGACCACGTCTTGCCGTTGTCGGTCGACCGTTGGTAGAAAATGTCCCCGTGATCGCCGTTGCGTTCCCGCCGCCGCGTAGACATAGTGGACCACGCCGTCGGGGCCAACTGCCGGTTCTCCCCAGCCCATGTGCCGGATGATGGGATTGACCTGATAGAAGTATCCGCAGCTCATGATCGCCGACGGGATTGAATCGCGGACCCATGGTGACTTGCGTCCAGGTTTTGCCGCCATTGGTTGAGCTGAACATGAGGTTCTGGCGGGTATTGCTTGCCTCCGCCGCCTTCGTCCATGCTGGCAATGAATACGGTGCTGTCCTTGCCAATCGAGCTTGGCGCCTCGCGGTGAGCCGGTGATCTGCACGTTGCGATAGAAGGTGCTGGTGTTGCAGTTGCTTCGGGGTGCTCCAGGTCTTGCCGTCGTCCGAGTAGGTAACGAACAGACATCCACCCGCTCCGCAGTTGTAGTGTAGTCATTAAAGGAGACATACATGCGGCCATAGGTTGCGCTGGTCGGTTGTTGTCCGCCCACATCGACTCGCGGTCGTCGATGCTGCCGTTATGGGCGCACGCTCCAACGGTCCAGGTCTTGCCATCTTGTAGAGGTCCACAAGCCGACGCCCTGACCACCGCATCCCGTCACCAAGTCGCCGGCGAAGAACTTGCCCAACTTGGAATTGAAAACGACGATCGGATCCCCAGAGTTCGTGCCGTGGGCAGTTGCAAACGGCGCAGGCTGAATCTCCGTGAAGGTCGCCCCACCATCGGTGGAGTAGGACGTACCCGTATAGCTTGCTCCGTTGTCGTAGTTGGCGTTATAGTTGACCACGACGGTCTGGCCTTTATCCGCGGTGCTGGCGGCCACCATGCTTTCGCTTCCACACACGTCGGCAGAGGAGTTGACAATCGGATCCGTTGCTGACACGGACGTTGGGAGGAGCAGTCGGCTATGGTGCCGCGCCAGAGCTGATGGACTGTCCCGCCTTGCACGATGCCGCACTCAATCAGGATTAAACCGGCGCGCATGTTGTCCTGCATCATGAGCGACGCGAAACGTCGATCTTCGAGCAGTCGACGCCCAGCGAAGTCATTTGGGCGCTGGCTAGCGACGGTTGAAGGACACACGCCGCCAGTAACAGGGCTGGCAGCGCAAAGTAACAGAGCGCTCTACATCTACTGTTCCTCATTGTTTCTATCCCCCTTTTTTGCTGATTTTTGAAGTTCAGACGGTGGGTTGGAAGCACGCCGCTGCGCGTCCGGGACAGGAGCCACCGCAGTCCCAAAATATTTTTCGTCCATCCAGATACCGGCTTTCTTTTTCAGATCGTCCAACAGCGCTTGCATCTTCTGGTCTTGCAGTTGTTTTTCGATATGCGACGACACCTGTCCGAGTTGCTGACGGTCGCGCTTGACGAGTTGAATGAGAAGAAGGCGCGCCGGAGTATCTTCCACCTCGGACCACTCGCCTTCTTTGAGTGAGAATGCGACTTTCTCCATTTGCGGCGACAGCTCTCCGCGCGGAAAAGTGAGCGGATTGGGATCAAGCATGCCGTCGCTCGGACTTCGTGAGATCGTCGGAGAGCTTTCTTCACGTCGGTTCCCGACGCGTAGGCCTTGCGAATTTGCTCGGCCTTGGCTCTGGCAGCCTGCGAAGTCAAAACCGGCGCAGCTTTGGAGTTGTCTCGCTGCTTCCAGATGAAGAGCCGGCGAATTTGCACCTCGTCATAGTCAGAGACGTGCGCGGCATAATATTGGCTGACCTCTTCGAATGTGGGCTGGGCCTGCTGCATCAGGCTGGCGAACTCTGCGTCGGACAGTACCTGCATGCGCGCGATGTCCAACTGGCGAGCAACCTCGGGAGAGGAGTCGAGATGTTTGGCGAGCGGCTTGCTGCGAGAGCATCAGCACCGATGCGTAGTCATCGCCGAGGCGTTGACGATCTTTATCCGGGGCGCCCTCCTCGGCATGACCGGGCTCGATATCGCGGATCCTGGACTCGAATTCTTCCTTCGTAACCTGAACGTCGCCAACTTTTAGCACGACTCGGTCTGCGTCAGAAGATGCCTGTTTGACGGATGAGGTCGCCCCAGAGGTGGAACGCAGCGGGTTCTTGCGCGTGGCTTAAAGTCCCTATCAAGGCCGCGAAGCACGAGGAAAGGAGCTAGTCGAAGTCTGATCGAGTCCACTTAGATTCCTGAACGCCTGGCCAACCTTCGCAGGTGAGGAGCATCAGCGCTGTCACCAAGTATGAAGGTTGTAGTCAGTAAGCTCAGCACTAATCGGACCCGGTTTGGAAGCAAGAACGATGCCCGGTAGTAGAGCGTCCGAACTTTAGTCCATAAACGGGACAGCTGTCAATATGAAAACTTGTGCACAGCAAAACTGAAATAGCATTGGAAGCGTTTGCGGACGGGCGTTTTCGCGGTGCGGGGAAAGAATTTTGTGCAAGTGATCAAGAAAGATCGCATCCTAGGCTGGCTGGGCGGCTTCGTCCATTTCCTCCAGCAATTCTTCCGGCTTTTCTTCCAACATGAACGCGAGCACTTCCTGAGGCACAGGATTATTCCAGACAGGCGCGAACGACTGGCGATGCAAGGGCGAAGGCCCATGCTGGCGTAGAGCGGCAAGGTGGTGAGGCGTGCTGTATCCCTTATTCGAAGCCAGACCGTACAGCGGAAAAACCGGGTCCCATTCACGCACCATGCGATCGCGCTCGACCTTGGCGAGAATCGATGCGGCGGCGATCGAAGCCGAGAGCGCGTCGCCGTGGATGATTGCCCGCTGCGGCAGTTCGCAATCCAGACGCAACGCATCAATCAGCAAATGATCGGGGGCGGGTTCGAGGTGCATGACCGCTTCCCGCATGGCGACGCGCGAAGCCTGATAGATGTTGATTTGATCGATGCGCGCGGCATCAACTGCCGCGACAGCCCAAGCGACACAATGTTCGCGAATACGTTCCGCTAGAATCTCGCGCCTTTCCGCCAGCAATAATTTGGAGTCGCGGAGCCCGCGAATGCGATAGTCCGGGTCGAGAATGACGGCTGCTGCAACAACTGGGCCGAATAACGAGCCGCGTCCGACCTCGTCAACGCCAGCGATCATGCGCGCGCCAGTTTGCCACGCCAGCTTTTCGAATTTCAGAGTGCAACGCAGACGTTTAAGTAGACGAAGCTTGGCTGCGGATGGAGAGAGCGTTTTTGCGCGAGCGGGTTTGGCTTTTGCGGACACGGGCTGAATCAGGATGTCGAGCTAAATTCATCTTCTCCGAGCGAGGGGTTGTGAAGCAAGGTGGAAAACGGCACAACGCCGTTTCTCTCGGCAGATCAAGCACCCACAAACATTTCACTTCTTCGGGGGTGATGTTTGCCGTCAATGGAGAAATAAAACGTAAAACCACGAGCCGCCCAGGACTACACTCTGTGATGAGGATAGCCGTATGGAAGGAACGCCCGAGTTGCGGTGCTGGGCCTGTTTGATGGCGGCGGCTATGGCGCTTGCTCTCGCGGGTTGTGGTGGTCCCAGCGCTTCTTCTCCGCCAGTTCAACAACCGTCGGGTTTGAGCGCGTCCGTGGATGCGATTGCTCAGGCTGCAATGGAACAGCAGGGCATCCCAGGCATGACGATCGGCCTTGCTAAAAAAGGCACCATGCTCTATGTGCAAGGATATGGCGCGTCCGATCTGACGACACAGCAACCGACGCAGCCGAAGGCTATTTTTGAGATCGGCTCCATCACCAAGCAGTTCACGGCAGTCTTGATCATGAAGTTGCAAGAGCAGGGGCAGTTGCATGTCGACGATTCGATAGCGCTCTATTTGCCGGAGTACGCCTTTCCCTCCGCCATCACGCTGCGCATGATGTTGACTCATACCTCGGGTTTGGCGGATTTCACCAACTTCCCGCAACTCGGCGATTGGGTGAGGAATGGAGTAGCGGAAGCGACAATATTGACGGCGGTCAGCCAAGCGCCTCTGCAATTCGAGCCGGGTTCGCAGTACGCCTATTCCAACAGCAATTTTTTCGCACTCGGTACAATCATCGAAAAACTTACGGGGCAATCGTATGCGTCCGATCTTGTGCGGTCCATTTTCCAACCTTTGAAATTGATGAACACATATTATTCGCTGCCTCCCCCCAGTCAGTCAGCAACTGGCTACACAAACAACGGCTCAGGCTTGGTTCCTTCCATTGTTTGGAACCGTTCGGCTGCCTTCGCAGCGGGCGCGCTTAGTTCGAACATTTACGACATAGTCGCCTGGGACAATGCGTTGATCAGTGGGAAAGTGGTCTCGTCAGACTCATTCAAGGCGATGACGACCTCCAACGGCTTTGAAATGCCAGGAGGCGGATCGTATGGCTTTGGGCTGGCGCTGTACACCTTCAATGGCCGGCCGATCATCTGGCACGACGGCCAAATCGGAGGATTTACCGCGGAGACCGCGGTCTTCCTCGATACCGGTTTCACTGTCGTAGTGCTTACCAATGACCAGGACGCGGATCCCGACGCCGTTGTCCTCAAAATCATGAACACTGTATGCAATTCAGTGCAGCTAGCCGGAAATTGCTGAATAGTAACTGAAGCAATCAATTGCTAATACCGGCTCACTGAGATTCCGATCGCGGATACGATGCAGGTTTCCCTTCCCGTGAGTCAGCTAGAATTACGACTTCGCGCAGGAGGGAGCATGCCCGGAGTGAACCGCCCTATTTCGAGTCGACTGAACCGTCATGCGTTAGTGCACTCTGCTCGAACCGCGGTGGCGGCAGTGATTTCGCTAATTGTCGCACGCGTGCTTGGGCTTCCAGAGGCTTACTGGGCCACTATTTCGACATTGATTATTATGCAGTCGACTTTGGGAGCAGCGTTGGCTATATCCGAACAGCGTTTTGCCGGGACTGCGGTTGGAGCTTTAATGGGTGCGCTGCTAACGACTTACTTCGGATCGAACACAATTGCCTTTGGCTTGGGCGTATTCGCAATTGGATTGATCTGCGCCGTGCTCCGACTCGGGGAAGCGTACCGCATGGCCAGTGTCACGCTGGCGATTGTCATGCTCATTGGGCGGACTAAATCAGCGTGGATCGTGGCGGCTCACCGGTTCGTTGAAGTCTCGGTGGGGATCGCCGTGGGATTAGCGCTGACCGCTGTCTGGCCGCATAACGACCCGGCCGCAAGTCCCGCCCCGCCGGTTGCGTCGACGAAATAGTTGCGCATTTACTTCGCGGTCGAAGCTGCGGTCGCGTGCTCGCGCTCGACGTCTTTGAGGCGGGCGGCTTTGCCGCGCAACGCGCGCAGGTAGTAAAGTTTGGCACGCCGGACTTTCGAGGAGCGCACCAACTCGACTCTATCGATCACACGAGAGTTCTCGGGAAAAATACGTTCGACGCCCTGACCGAAGCTGATCTTGCGGACCGTGAAACTTGCCTGGGGACCGCGCGAGCGCGAGATGACAACGCCTTCAAAAGCCTGCAGACGCTCCTTGTCGCCTTCCTTGATTTTTACGTGGACGCGGACGGAATCCCCCGGAACGAATTTGGGAAGGTCGGTGCGTTTGGTCTTGGCCAGCAGCTTTTCGATGATCAGGTTCGACATAATCTTGTCCTCTATTCTTAGTGTAGGCGCGGGCGTCATCGCCCGTGCGGCGCCACTTGAAACTTAGTACTCATCCAGCAGTTTTCTATCTGCGTCGCTGAGCGCGATCTCTTTCAGAAGATCGGGCCGGTTGCGCAGCGTTTTCTCAAGCGCAGTACGACGGCGCCAGCGTCGTATTTCTTCATGATTGCCGGAGGCCAGCACTTCCGGAACCACCATTCCGCGAAAGTCTGCAGGCCGCGTGTAGTGCGGGTAATCCAGCAATCCACCCGAGGTGCACGTTGAGTTCGGGCTGTTCCCAGCCTGTGTCTGCAAGCCGTTGGTGAACGATTCTTGTTGTGTCGAAGCCTGATTGCCGACCGCGCCCGGAATAAGTCGCGTAACACAATCTATAATCACCGCCGCGCCCAGTTCACCACCACTCAGCACGTAGTCTCCGACGGACAACTCGCGATCGGATAAGTACTGTCCCACGCGTTCGTCGACGCCTTCATAACGGCCGCAAATCAGTACGATTCGATCGAGAGCGGCAAGCTCGCTAGCCGCGCCTTGATTGAATCGCTGGCCTTGCGCTGAGAGCAGGATTACGCTCTCACGCCCAACATTACGGCTTTCGCGGGGTGCGACGTTCATTGCTTCAATGCATTCAAAGATCGGTTCCGGCTTGAGCACCATGCCCTCGCCGCCGCCGAATGGGCGGTCATCCACGGTCTTGTGGCGATCATGCGCAAAAGCCCGCAGATCGTGGACTTCGATTGTTACCAGGCCGGCTTCTTGAGCCCGGCGAATGATTCCGTGATCCAGCGGCCCGCGAAAGAAATCAGGAAAGATCGTGACAATGTCGATCTTCATCGCGGAGCCAGAAATCTTTCACCACAGAGACACAGAGTCACAGAGATTTCTTATTCTGCGGCGCTGCTTTGCGTCCTTCTGCTTGCCGCTGCTTTTCTTCAGCTGTCAGCGGCGCATCCAGTTCGAGCATTCCCTCGGGCAGTTGCATTTGTATTTGCTTATGCTCGAGGTCTAGGCTTTTCAAATACGCCTCGGCGTAAGGAATTTCATGACGCTTGCTACCCGTGCCCACAATCAGCAGCGGCGCTTCACCGGCGCCAAAATGGACGTCTTCAATCTTGCCGAGTTCGCGGTCCGCGTCAAATACTATGCAGCCGATCAAGTCGCTTATGTAATTCCATCCTGCATCGAGTTGCGCCCGCTCACTCTTTGGAACCTGCAATTCGCAGCCGATTAAAGTCTCGGCATCCGAGATCGAATCAATTGCCGCGAACTTCAGAACCAGATCGCCCTTGTGCGGCCAAAGTTCTTCGATCTGCAACTCGCGCCGGTTGCCATCTTGCGCCAGAGCGAACAATCTCAGACCAACTCGGAAGCGGTCAGGAACGTCGCTGTGTAGCTCGACTGCGACTTCGCCACGGCGTCCCTGCGTTTTTCGCACGCGCGCCAGGGTAACGAACTCGCCTGAGTCTCCTATTATTCCAATATCTCCAGCGTGAAACGCTTTTGCAGCCGAATTCCGGCTGCGCCGACCAGCGCTCGCAAGGCGCGCGCCACGCGGCCTTTGGCGCCAATCACTTTGCCCACATCGTTCGGAGCCACTTTCAGTTCGAGCACATCGCCTTCGACTTGGCTGACCGAAACCTGATCAGGCTCGTCGACGATCGCTTTCGCGATCTGTTCCACTAAAGCTCGCACGTCTCCGCTCTGCTGGGTCATCTGCGGTTCCTATCGGTGGGCTGAAATCTCTGCGGCACGGAGCCAACTTAGGCGGCCGGGACGGCGCTGGGCGTACTTGGCTTGGACACAATCTTGCCCACCCGGTCCGACATTTTGGCGCCCTTGGAAACCCAGTAATCAATGCGCTCGCGCTTGAGTTCGATGCTGGCAGGATTGGTGCGGGGATTGTACGTTCCCACCACTTCGACCGGCCGGCCATTGCGCGCCCGTTCCTTTTCAATTACGACGACGCGATATTGCGGTTGTTTACGCGCACCGGTGCGCGACAGACGAATCATTAACACAGAACTTTGCTTCCTTTCCTAGTCCTTCTGGCAGGGTTAAGACAAACTATTATTTTCACAGAAGTGGCGCGGATTAGCAAGCGTGAGCTCTGACCTGCCGACTTCGTCGACAGATTTATTTTGCGCCGCCCGTGTCGGGGTAGGTTGGTTTGCTTTTGGTTAGTAGGGTACCCCCTCCCCCTTGATCTTTTGGAATCATGCAGCTAGGGCCACACTACAACCAAAATCTTTGAGATAGAAAGACTTATATGCAAAATCTTCCGGACAAAAGAGTTAGCGATTCTTTGTGTTATCTATAGGCTAACTGTACACGTATATAATTATCTTATAGTCTGCATGAAAGTCAAGGGTAAGAACGAGAGAAAGCGACAGGCATTTCCCATTTTGGGCGAGGTTTCTGCCGGGTTGCTGCCTTCGGGTTTGTTGACCAGCACTAAGTGCCAGACTGCGTGCGAAATGAGCAAAGGATGGCAAACGGATCGGCTGCAGAGTTGACATTCTTGGATCGTCGGCTACGATGCATACAAGGAACTAATGGTCAGTATCCAAGGAGCGAGGGATGAACATTGAAATACGCGATGCCGCCTTGGAGGCCAGACTCCAAAGACAGCTCCAAGCGACCGGCTCTGGCAGCGTCGAGGAAGTGTTGCTGCGCCTGCTTGAAACCCAGGAGGAGCAGGATCGGTGGCTCTTGGAGAACCGGGAAACGATCAACGCGAAGATCAAACGCGGCATCGATCAACTCGACCGGGGCGAAGGCGTTCCCGAGGACCGACTGGATGCTTACCTCGCTGACTTGAAATCTAAACCTGAATGAGCGTTCGCTACGTTCTTGCGCCAGAAGCCGCGCTCGATCTTGTCCAAATCTGGCGCTACATCGGGAAACAAAGCAGCTTTCAAGTAGCCGATCGGGTTGAATCGGTGATTAGAGACAAGATCATTTTTCTTGCAGGAAACCCTGGCGCTGGACATTGGCGTAGAGATTTGACCGATCAGGCGGTGAGGGTCTTCCCGGTCTACTCTTACCTAATCGTCTATCGTCCCGACACGAAACCTTTGCAGGTGGTTTCCATTCTCCAGGGACGTCGGGACGTGGAACAGATTCTCAAGGGTCGCCTATGAGGCGCCTTACAGAACGTGATCAATTGATTTCAGGTGTACTCAACATCTCCAGCCTCGTGTTCGCGTGAGCTACGTCACATCTTCCAGCGCCATTCCATAGGACCATGTTAGCTGGACAACACTATTTGTTTCCCATGCCAGCCACCACCAGCACGACCTCCCGAAGAGACGAACGCGAATTGCGCGATGCCCGCTTTGCCATGCGTCTCTCTCTGATTTTCGGTTTGGCCATGCTGCTTGGGAAGACCACGGTTTATTTCATGACGCATTCGGTGGCCATTTTTTCTGATGCGGCTGAGTCGGTGGTTCACGTCATTGCCGTGGGATTCGCCACTTTCAGTCTTCGGCTGAGCACAAGATCAGCGTCCCCACAATTCCTCTACGGTTACGAGCGAATCACTTTTTTCTCGGCGGGATTCGAGGGAGCGATGATCGTGGTGGCAGCGATCGCAATTCTTTATGAGTCGATCCGGAGGTGGATGGCGGGCTTACAACTGGAGCACTTGGGAACAGGGACTTTGCTTATCCTGGTGGCGGGACTGGTCAATGCGGGCCTTGGTTACTATCTTCTGCGCATTGGCCGGCGAACCAACTCGCTCATTCTTGAAGCTGACGGCAAACATGTCTTAACCGACAGTTGGACAAGTTTTGGGGTGGTGGGAGGACTTGCGCTGGTGATGTTCACCCATTGGAAACCGTTCGACCCTTTAGTGGCGATCGCGGTTGCGGCAAATATTCTCTGGTCGGGAGGACGCCTGGTCTGGCGTTCTGCGGTTGGACTAATGGATTATTCCGATCCTAAGGCCGGTCGTGAAATCCGCAACAAGCTGGATACAATTTGCTCGGAGCTGGCCATTCAATACCATGGAGTACGTTTTCGCACTACCGGATACCGCCAGCTCATCGAAGTGCATTTATTGTTTCCGCGATTGACCTCGGTCAGCGAAGCTCATCGTCTGGCTACGCTTCTCGAAGAACGTTTGCCGATTGATCTGGGAATACCGGCGGAAGTTATCACGCACCTGGAATCCGTTGAAGACCACGCGGACGTCCACCACGAAGAACACTACACGGGGAAACCTGAATAGGATTGCCGTTTTGTTAGTCTGCAAACATCACTGTCATCCCGAGTGAAGGGTTCTTGTCTGCGCAACCGGTATTGCCGGCGCACGCAAACTCCAGATCCCTCGCTTTGCTCGGGATGACAAGTTTGTTTTTAGGATAGGCTCGTGCCGTCATCATCCTTCGCCGAAATCTCTGTAGCGCGCTAGCACATCGCGCTCCGTAACCACTCCTTCAAGCTTGCGGAAATCGGCACGGTTCACCACCGGGACAAGCGGCCAGCGATCCACGTAACGCAGCGCCATCTCCAAAGGATGATCGGGATGCAGGTACGGAACCTGACGTCCCGCCAGAACAGAACCCAGAGTCTGTCCGCCTTTGCCTTCTTTGATCAGCGTCTCAAGCTCTTTTTTGGTGATACTGCTCCATCCCGTCGGATTTATACGAACCAGCAAGACCTCGGGCGATTTCTCATCAAGCCTGTGCAGCGCGCGGTCTACGGTTTCGTCGCCGTCCAACACCGGGCCCGCTGACGGTCGCATCGCATCCTCGACTCGCAGGATTCCCTCTTCCCGTTGCTCTTCCATCGAAGGCAAATCCAAACCATCCTGGCGAGTGAGCACGTCGAAAATTGGAACCGGCTGAAGCCAGCGTGAAATCAAATACGCAAAAGTGTTCGCGACCATCACCGGCAGAATGATGGAATAGTTTCCGCTGACCTCGAGCACCATGAAGACGGAAGTCATCGGCGCGCGCAGAAATCCGGCAAACAGAACGCCCATACCCACCAGCGCGTACGTTCCCGGCGACCCAGTCAGATGCGGCAGCAAGACGTGCTCAGCTCCGCCGACGGCCGCCCCCAGCATGGCGCCAATGAACAATGTTGGAGCAAACATGCCGCCAGGAGTTCCGCTGACGAACGAAAGCAGGGTTGCCACGATTTTGAGTCCAGCGAGGATGGCCAGCATTTGCCAGGTGAACTGACCGTGCATGGCTTCGTCGATGTACACGTAGCCTGCGCCCATTACCTGCGGGGCGCCAAGGACTGCGATGACTCCAATGAGCAAGCCTGCGACCGCCGGTTGAAAATACTGCGTCCAGCGTGGCAAGGATTTGCACCACGGGCGCAAGGTCGCAATTCCGCTGGCAAAGGCGACCGAAGCGAATCCGCCCACCACTCCAAGGATGGAATATGCGATCAGCTCCGATGGACGCTGGAGTTGCACAGGGGGGATTCTGAAAAGTGATTCGGAGCCCAAGAACCACCGCATCACAACCACGCTCGATACCGCCGAAAGCACCACCGAGCCGAGAATGCCGGCGGTCCAGCGGCCGATAACTTCTTCGATCACGAACAGTACCGCCGAGATCGGCGCATTGAACGCGGCCGCCAATCCCGCGGCGGCGCCGACCGGAGCGATCAGTCGCATACGGTCGCGGGATAACTTTATGCTCCTTCCCAGTGCCGAAGCCAGGCTGGCGCCAATTTGCAGTGACGGATCTTCGGGGCCCAAGGAGTGTCCCGACCCAATGGCCAATGCAGCCGTGATGAACTTCCCGATGGCGGTGCGGAGAGGAATATAGCCGTTGTAGATATACAACGCCGCCTTGGTCTGGTTCACCCCACTGCCGCGCGCCAACGGAAACACGTGAATGACGAGCACCGCGATAACCAGGCCAGCGAGACTGGGCGCCAGCAAAAGCCGCGTGGTGGAAGGCGTGAATCCCGATCCCACTAAATAGATACGGCACCAGTCAATGGCGAAACGAAAGCAGACAACTGCAAGTCCGGAAAAAATTCCGATGAATACCGAAAGGACGAGGAATAAACGTTCTTCGCGAAACACAGTCCGCAACAGAGCTCCCCGAGACTGGCGGGGCAATGGGGGAGGAGGTTCAGCAATCGCTAAAAGGGTTTCTGTTGATGAGTTGGGTGATTCGTCCAAGTCTAATTCCCTTCGTGCAGTTTAGAAATCAGGAGCAATGCCTGGTCAATTCCAGTCGGAGGTCCGCAAACCGCACTGGTTTGCCGCTCGATATCAAAAACGAGATTCATCGCTTGTTCTACGAGGTCCGGGTTTCGCCGTAAACCTTCTTCTGTGATTTGTGGCTTCATGCTCGCCCATTTCTCGGCGAGTCCCGGCTGCGAAACAGCATTAGTGGAACTCTCGACTGCCGCACAACTGTTGAGCCGTTCGCCGGCTGCATTGAAAGCCTGAATGACGATCCGGTGGCGTTGGTCGACCGGAATCTGACGGCGGAAAGGATCCATCCGCAATACCAGTTCGGTCGTCTTGAGTAGCTCTGCGCTCTGCGTGTCGTTTGGAGCGCTGGCCACAGCAGCCTCAAGATAGTGTTGAGCAATCTCGTAGCGGCCGAGTTCGAAGGCAGCCCGGCCCGCTCCCGCCAATGCCGCGGCATTGTGGCGATCCAGTTTCAGGCTCTGGCGATACTCCGCAAGCGCATGCTCGTAGTCCTGAGCCTGCATAAAAAGATCTCCGACACGCGCGTGCATTGCCGGATCCTCGCCCAAATTCTCTGCCAGCGCTATCAACTCCGCTTGCGCCTGCGTCTTGGCATTGATACTCAATAAGTATTCGATCAGTTCAAGGCGGGCATTCCGGCGTTGGACTTCCTGATCGCCGGGCCAAATGGCGTAGATTGCATTGTGATAGTAACGAAGCGCTTGTTCGGTTTCTCCTCTCTGCACAGCGATGCGGGCGAGTTCGAGGTTCACCAGCCCGTTTTCCGGCTCACGCTCCCAAAGATTGACCAGGTAAGCGTAGGCCTCATTGGTTTTTTTCAGGCCGATCAGCGCTTCCGCCAAATCGAGTTGGTAAGTGTAGTTGTCGCGAGAGTAAAGCAGCGCGGTTCGGAATTCGCTGACTGCACGATCAAAGTGTCGACTCTGGAGATCGGCAACCCCGCGACTGAACCATCGATCCCCAAGGGCCGCCAGCTGCGCGTGATAGATGCGGGACAATCCGCTCACGCCCAAGAACGCGAGTATTGCCAGCGCGCAGAGCGCTGCCAGAATAAGCGGCTCCCGCTTGAGATAGTAGCGAAGTCCTGGCTCTTTCTCGTTGGCGGTCAACGTCGGCTGCTGCGATTCCATACTTTTCTCTATTGATCATACTAACTAAACGGGTAAATATCGGACGCTACAGTTCAGATAGCGAAAAAGTCGCAATTAGCCGCTGTGGCGGATGTGCATCACGTCACCATCTTGCACGATGTAATCTTTTCCTTCGAGGCGCAACGTGCCGCGAGCGCGGGCGTTGGCTTCTGATCCGGCTTCCAGCAGTTGATCCCAGCGGATGGTTTCGGCGCGGATGAAATGTTTCTGCAGATCGGAATGGATTGCACCGGCAGCGTCCTGCGCGCGCGTATTCAGTGGGATAGTCCAAGCTCGGCATTCATCTTCTCCGGCGGTGAAGAATGACATCAAGCCGAGCAGAACATAAGTGGTGCGGATCAGACGAGTCAGTCCGCTCTCGGTGAGGCCGTAGCTGGAAAGGAATTCGGCGGCATCGGCATCGCTCATTTCCGCGAGCTCGGCCTCGACTTTTCCGCAGATGGCTGCCGCGCCGGCGTTCGGACGAGACGCGACTTCTGTGAGTTTGTATTTGCCGACCGCGGCTTCGAGATCCTTGCCGAGCTCGGTGCTTTCATTCACATTCAAAACATAGAGAATGGGCTTCTCGCTGAGGAACATGAAGCCGCGAAGACGTTTCTTGTCTTCGGGCGTCATTTCCATTTCGCGCAAAGGCCGCTCCGTTCCTAGATGCACGTTGGCTCGCTTGAGCAACTCAAATTCTTTTTCGAGTTCCGGA
This sequence comes from uncultured Acidobacteriota bacterium, assembly GCA_963716405.1. GTDB lineage: Bacteria > Acidobacteriota > Terriglobia > Terriglobales > Acidobacteriaceae > JABDBE01. The sequence goes on from CAVQTI010000007.1 coordinate 355,911, forward strand.
GTACGCATTTTCTTTAAATCTTTTTCCAGCCGCTCCAGCCGTTTTTCAATCTGACCGAGATCGCTGACCATGAGATCAAACTCGACGTTCTTGATATCGCGCAGCGGGATCGATGCCGCCGACGTGCGGAATCGCGGGATCGTCAAATGCGCGCAGGACGTGGGCAAGCGCGTCGACGCCGCGCAGATGTGTGAGGTAAGCCGTTTCCTTGAGCGCGTCCTGCCCGATGGCGCCGACGTCCACGTACTCGACGGAAGCGTGAGTCAACTTCTTGGGATCGTAGAGCGCGGCCAGGCGGTCCAGGCGGTCGTCGGGCACTTTGGCGACGCCAATGTGCGCCTCGCGCGGGTTAGCGTATGTCTGCTCGGATAAACGCGCCTTGGTCAAAATTCCGAACAGCGATGTCTTGCCTACCTGAGGCAGGCCGATAATGCCAGTTTTCATAAGAAGCGCTTCTAGCTGCTAGCTCCTAGCTTCTGGCTAGCTCTTGTTGAGGATAAATGATGAAGCGAAGGTTAGAAAAATTGGAGTGTCAAGTTTTTGCGTTGAGAGCTAGAAGCCAGGAGCTAGAAGCTGGCAGCCGCCAAATACACAACCACCAATCCCAGCAGAAACACTCCACTCTCCACTCGCGTCGACCAAACGTGCAAGGCGTCGAACTGCATGCGCGCTGGATTGTCTGGCGGGACCGAGTCAATTTGGCCGATCGAGGCTCGCAACCTGTCCATGCGAGGGATGATGCCGAATTGCGAGATCAGTGTGAGCGCGAGCATCAGGCAAATAAGAATGTGGCGCGCAGCGAACACATGCGGCGTGCCTTTGGTCATTCGGCTGTACAGCATTGAACTGGTCAGGAAGATAATTCCTGAGATCAGTCCCATCCAATGCAGGCTGCCGAGCGTGCGTCCAACGAGCGTGCCCGCGAGATGCCGCGTAGGTAATACTGAAAAAGCGCTTGGCGCTAGAACAAACGCGAAGAAAATCAACCCGCCCAGCCATACGATGAGCGACAAGAGCATCAGATAACGGAGAAATGACATGGAGGGAATTATACGTTCGCTGGCCTAATTACGTTGTCATCCTGAGCGCAGTGGTTGCTGCGCGAAGCGCAGCAACCACGGAGTCGAAGGACCCCTGCGAAGCATGCGTGATAAAAAATGCTGTAAGGCATTCGCACGACGCACTAATGAGAACTCCCTGACACACTGTGCTGGAAATGGGCTACCGGGATCCTTCGACTCCGTTGCCGCCGCTTCGCGACGGCAACTGCGCTCAGGATGAAAAAGCTACATGGGCACGGGCGTGCTCTCGACGATTTCCTGAATGACTTGCTCTGCCTGCTCGGATTTCTTCATCGTGGATGAATACAGCCCGTTTACCACTATGCGGTGGGCGAACACGGGCACGACCAGCGGCTTGATATCTTCTGGAGTGCAGAAGGTTCGGCCATCGAGAAATGCCATGGCCTGAGCGGCGCGATAGAGCATTTGCGAACCGCGCGGCGAGACTCCCAAGGAGAACTGCTCTGACTCGCGCGTTTTTCTCACAATACTCAGCGCGTAATTGACTAAAGAATCATCCATGCGGACTTGCGTAGCAGCGTGCTGCATTTCCAAAACGTCAGCGCCGCTGAGCACCGGCTGCATCGTTTCCAACCGTGTAGTGCCTGCTTCAGAGCGAAGGATCTCGCGCTCTGCGGTGCTGTCCGGGTAGCCCATTCGCACTCGCATCAGAAAACGATCGAGCTGCGATTCCGGCAAAGGATAAGTACCGTGATGCTCAACCGGATTTTGGGTGGCAATCACCAGAAAGGGCTGCGGCAGCGGGTACGAGTGGGCATCGACCGTGACCTGGCTTTCGTTCATGGCTTCGAGCAGCGCGGACTGCGTCTTCGGCGTGGTGCGATTGATTTCATCGGCCAGCAGCACGTTAGTGAAGACCGGTCCACGTTTGAATTCAAATTGTTGCTCGATGGCTGAATAAATCGAAATTCCAATTACGTCCGAGGGAAGCATATCGCTGGTAAATTGCACCCGTTGAAAAGTACAGTCCAGCGCACGCGCCAGGGCTTGCCCCAAAGTGGTTTTTCCCACGCCGGGGACGCCTTCGATCAGAAGATGCCCACGTGCAATCAGGGAGACTACCGCAAGACGAAGAATGTCGTCCTTGCCTCGGATTACCTTGCGGAGCGCGTTTTCCAGTCGCGCCGCACGATGCGAGACGGCGCTGGCGGTTTCAGGAGACATTACTGGGATTCTACTATGGAGCTCTTGCGCGGCGGCGTTACCGAGGTTACGCGGGAAGCTGTCAGCTCTCAGCTGTCAGCCCTCAGCTTAAACACTCTTCGATCTTGCTTTCGAGGCTTTGCTGACGGCTGATAGCTGACAGCTGAGAGCTCTATTGCAAAAACTCTGCGGGCCGACCCGTTAGCCGCTCGATTCGTTTTGCCGTAGGCGGATGTGTCGAGAACAGGCTGCCGAAGTTCATCCCGAGAAATGGCTGAATGATGAATAGATGGGCCGTTGACGGTGTGGCTTGCAAAGGCAAGCGGCGGGAGTAAGCATCGATTTTTGCTAAGGCGCTGGCCAGAGCATAAGGATTGCCGGTGAAGTGCGCGCCTGTTGCATCGGCCTGATATTCGCGGGAGCGCGACACCGCAAGCTGAATCAGCGAAGCCGCGATTGGGGCTAGAATCAGCATAAAAAGTGCGCCCAGTCCACCGCCACGACTGTCCTCGCGATCGCCGCCGAAGAAAAATCCGAAGCGCGAAAGCATGGTTATTGCGCCTGCCAAGGTCGCCACCACCGAACTGATTAAAATGTCACGATTGTTCACGTGACCCAGTTCGTGCGCCAGCACGCCTTCCAGTTCTTCATCGGTGAGCAGGTTGAGAATACCCTGAGTCACAGCTACGGAAGCATGTTGCGGATTACGGCCGGTGGCGAAGGCGTTGGGAGAATCGCTCGGAATCACATACATCTTCGGCATAGGGATGCCGATTTTCTGCGTGAGGCGTTCGACCGCAGCGTAAGCACGCGGCAGCTCTTCGCGCGTTACGGGACGCGCGCGATACATCGCCAGTGCAATCTTGTCCGAGTAAAAATAAGAGACGAAATTCAGAACCCCCGCGAACACCAGGGCAAGAATCATCCCATTCTGTCCGCCAAAAGCGCGGCCGATGAACATCAGCAGGAGCGTCAGCAAGGTAAGCAGGAAAGCGGTTTTAAATGTGTTTCCCATGAAAAGTTCTCAGTTCTATTAGATGGTCCACGCGGATGGGGGATTCAACTACGCTTCGGGCTGAGGTGGGCTTCAATCTTTGGTAGTATTCAGCGCCGGCTTCACCGGCATTGTGGGTGGAAAACTCGCTGTCCCACGCTTGCTAGCTGACTTTTACTGCGGTTCGCTTTACTGCGCGCTCTAGCGTTTGGTCCAATGCGGCTTTAGCTTTTTCGTATTCCTGCTGCGAGATTCGGCCTTGCTTGTGCTCGACTTCGAGTTGGAACATCTCTTCTTTCAGGGCCTCAAGCAGGAGGGCGGAGCGATCCGCGGACTTTGGTTTCGGTGCGGGTGGAATTCCCAGCTCAGCGTCGGTCGGGCCGTAATCGGGGATTGTCGCGGTTTTGGAGCGCGTAGCAATATAGATGGCGCCGGCGAGGAGCACAACCCCGAAGCCTCCGAGGATGTACCAGCGATATTTTTCCAGCGGATCGGGAGCGTCAATGGGCGGGCCGAGTCCGCCACCGGGACGCGAGTCGCGTCCAGCGACAGAGCCTTTGGTCTGCGCTCCGCCGACCGGGCTGGCCTGTTGATCTTTGGTTTCTTCGGCCTCGTCTGACATCGTGCCGGTTCCCGAAATCTTAAAAGCAAGGGGTTGACCGGCCGTCGTGTTTGACGCGACTTGCACCACTGCGTCGGCCTGGCGCGGGTCTTGCATCGCCTTAAAGGCGGTGTCTGAGGCGGGCGAGAACTGCATACTCTTCGGCAGCACCACCACGAAATGCTGCGCACCATACAGCGTCTTCGGATCAAAACTGGCTTCGCCGCTGTACGGCATGTGGTAACTGACCTGGAATTGAGTTTCGCCAGGTCGCAGCGGAAATACGAAGGCATATCGGTTCTTTTGTTTCTGAGGCACGGGTGCGGAGTTAATGGGTTGTCCACCCGCCGTCATCGCCATACTTTGGTCGACCTGGGCTCCGTCAGGCAGATAAAATTCAAAGCTCTGATCGCTCATCTGCGTGCGCGGCGGGTCTGACGAATTGTTCACCGCGAAAAGGCGAATGCCCTGCAACTCGCTGCCTTGCGCCTGAAAACGCATCACGTCCGCAGTGACACTGACGCCCTGAACTTTTTTGGAAACGTCATAGACGTCGATATCGACCGAAGTTGTTCCCGGAGGAGCCATCTTGTGATAAGTCACGCCTTGATGAATGATGCGGACGAGGTGAGGGCTGTCCGCCTTGTCAAGCTTCAGGCTGAAATTGCCCTTGGCGTCGGTCTGGGTGCGGCCTGATTCTTCCATGCCTTGAGCTAGGCTGAGAAGGACCACGTCGTCGCCTGCAGCGGGCTTGTTTGTGGTGCCGTTTTTGACTGACCCCGTCAGAGTCTGGGCTGAGGCTGAGACTACTAAGATCATCAATAGCAATAGCGTTAAAAGCTCCCACTTCTCGCAAAAGCGGCGAGAAGCGGGGCACCCGGTTTGTTTCGTTCGGGCAGTCGCTGAAAATTTCAAACTCTGGCTCCTTTTCGGCCGCGCGGTGGTGGGATGGTTGCAGTTTCTTCCAGGCGCGCAATTTCCGCCAGCACTGCCGCGGCTTCTTCTTCGAGAGAGGTCTTCATGGTCTGGTAGTCGGAATCTGGAAATTTACCGGCCTTGAATTCGAAATTCAGATCGCGCAGATTTTCGTAAATTGCTTCCTTGCGCTCGCGCAGGTAGATGACGCGAGTTTTTTCCGGCCCCAGGTAGAGTTTTCCCGGCAGATAAAAGATATAAACCAGAGCGCCAATCGTGATCAGGATGCAGGTCAGCAGTTCGATGCTCATACCTCGGTATCCTTCCTGGCTTGGCTCCGAAAATACTCCAGCTCAGTGCCATGAACGGCCGCCACCGAGCCGTCTGGCAGCACCAGTGGCCGCGATCTCCAGGCGCGCACGATTACGCTGACCATAACTAACCCCAGTGCCAAAACAAGGTACGGCATAATCCATGCCACGCGATTAAAACCAGTCTTGGTGGGGGCAGCCATTACAGTTGTGCCGTACTTTTGTACGAAGCCTTGCAGGGTGAGATCGTCATTGTCGCCGCGATCCACTGCGGCGATCAGTTCAGCGCGCATGCGTTCGGAGTATGCGCAGCCGACATGATTGCATTCGAGCAGGATCTGGTTGCAACCACAGACGCACATCATTTTGTGGCCGAGGTCGTTGAAGCGGGCCGATTGGTCGCCCGCGCCGAGGAGGGTGAACACCGCGAGTGTCAGCAGGATCAACTGAGCGCTGCGTTTCAGAAGAAAAACTGTCATCCTGAGTGGAGGCGTCGTTCGCGAAGCGAACGCCGCCGCAGTCGAAGGACCCCTGCGTCGCAAGTGCAACCACAAGTGCCTTAGGGAATTTTTGTCATGAAGACCGTCAAACGTTCTAGTCGGAACGCCTTTCGGATTTCTCGTTACGCAATCCTGACCGTGGTCCTTCGACTCCGCAGATTCTCCGCTTCGCGGAGAATCTGCTGCGCTCAGGATGACCGGTTTGTTGGTATTGGCGCTCTGCATCAGTCGCCTGCTCCCACTGGTTCGGCGCGCATTCTGGCCGGCGCGGGGACACGCACCGGTACCGAGTTCGGGATCAGAGCGACCACTGTGCCGACGATCATGATCCACACTCCAAGCCAAATCCACATGACTAATGGATTTAAATGCACTTTGATGATTGGTCGCCCTGTATCCGGATTCTGGCCCTCGTATACGACGTACAGATCTTCTTGCGGAGTCGAGCGATTGGCGACCATGGTGGATGTCTGCTGACTCGCTTTGTAGAAACGCCGCTCGGGATTGAGCGTGGCAATCTGTTTTCCGCCTTTGAACACATTCATCACGGCCCATTCGCTGCCGTAATTGGGATTGTCGTCCTGGGTATAAGACTGGCAGACCAGCGTGTACGAGCCGATGGTCATCTTGTCACCGAAGCCCATCTCCTGCTCTTTGTCCTGATTGAAGACGGCGCCGGCGAAGCCGATCATGATCACGATAACGCCGAAGTGAACGATGTATCCGCCATAGCGGCGCGTATTTCGATGCGCGAGTTGCACCATTGATGCGAAAAGATTCTGGCGGGTGTGACGGCCGATCACTCGGCCCCCGCGGACGAACTCAGAAATCACGGTGAACGCCACGAGGGCCGACAGCATGATCGTCATCAGCGAGTAGAAGTAAGAGACGTCCTGCCAAGGTTTCATGCCGAGCGCGACTAGCAATACGCCCAGGGCAAGTGCGCCGATTGCCGGCCATAGAAAGTTGCGCTTCAAGCTCTCTATAGAAGTTCTACGCCAAGCGAGCAAAGGTCCTACTGCTGTCAGAAGTAAAAGAAGCAACGCGACCGGTACGTTTACGCGATTAAAGAACGGAGGCCCAACTGTCACCTTGGTTCCCTGAACCCATTCGGAGAGCACGGGGAACAACGTTCCCCATAGCACCGTAAAGCAAGCGACCAGCAGCAGCAAATTGTTGAACAAGAAACTGGATTCGCGCGAGACCAGCGATTCCAGCTTATGCTCGGTACGCAGGTGCGACCGGTTCTTCACGTAAAAGAATAGGCAGGTGGCAAAGATAATGGCAAGAAACGCTACGAACCAATCCCCGATTGATGATTGAGCGAAGGCGTGCACCGAACTGACAACTCCGCTGCGCGTCAAGAACGTTCCGAAGATCGAGAGCATGAAGGTGGAAAAAATCAGCCACATGTTCCACGTCTTCAGCATGCCGCGCTTTTCCTGCATCATGACTGAGTGCAAGAACGCAGTCCCGGTTAGCCACGGCATCAGCGAGGCGTTTTCGACTGGATCCCATCCCCAGTATCCGCCCCACCCCAGCACCGAATAAGCCCAGTGCGCTCCGAGAAAAACTCCGCAGGTCAGAAATCCCCACGTCACCATGGTCCAGCGGCGAGTGATCTGAATCCATTTCTCGCCGGGATAGCGCATGATCAATGCCGCCAATGCGAAGGCAAATGGAACGGTGAATCCGACATAACCCAAGTACAGCATTGGTGGATGAATCACCATCTCGGGATATTGCAATAGCGGGTTGAGTCCGGTGCCATCCGCAGGCAACGTGCCCTGCATCACGCCGAAAGGATTGGCGGCGAAATTCAGCAGCAACAAAAAGAACACCTGAACGGCGGCGATGATTACCGAAGCATAAGCAAACAGGCGAACATCGGTCTTATAGCGCAAGCGGAGAACCAAGCCATAGGCTGAGAGCAGCAGCGCCCAGAAGAGTAGAGACCCTTCCTGCCCCGACCACAGTGTGGCGAACTTATAAGCGGCGGGCAGATCGCGATTGCTGTGGTGGAAAATATAGGCGATGGAGAAATCGTTCTGAAACGCAGCCACTACCAACACAACCGCGCCGAGGAACACTATGGCAAAGCTGGCGACGCCGGCGCGACGTGCGGTTTCACCTAGCCGTTCAGAGCCCGGCCCCTTGTTGATGAGTGCCAGAATGCCGGCCAGAAATGAATAGGCGCACAACGCGAGCGCGAGGAGGAGCGCAAAACTGCCTATTTGCGACATTGGGGGGACCTTGGCGGTATTTTTTCAGAAACCATCCAAGGAAGCAACCATGAAGTCTTGAAACTGCAGGTTGCAAGAGCTTGTCGGTTCCAGTAACTGAACTCAGGCCTCCGCCGCCCGGACGAAGGCGTCCGGGCCTACGTGGGCAATGTTTTTCGCCAACCTATGCGGTCTGCTGATGATTTTGACGGGCAAGAATCTCGCGCTCAGCTCTGAGCCAATCCTCATTTTCGAAACCGGGAGTGCTTCCCCGTTCGATAAATAACTGGTAAGCGCGCTCGCGGATTTTTGCTTCCAACTCTGCTGGAGAACTATTTAGCGGCGAGCTCTTCCGCACCAGGGAAACTGACCCAGCTTCGGGCATGGTGATGACAGGATTGTTGGTTGCTTTAGGGGTGCGGGCAGTTTTTGCTTTAGGCACGATCGAATACTCCTTGGGACTAATACGTCCATGATTAGAATAGTTTGTCAGCGGCCGCAAACACCGCGGCCCAACCTGAATGTCCCACAGATTGCTGTATTGTGGATGTGGTAATACTAAACCGAAAAGCTGTGGATTTGTGCGAAAAATTGAAACAATTAATCTATCTGCAACATTGATTTAGTAGATTCTAGTTAGTAGAAATCGTGCGAAGTGGTTTCGGCGCGAGTGATGGAGAGCGGCAACACGCGGTCAGCTTTTACGGAAATAACGTTGTCCTGGTTCTGCAAAGTTCCTTCCACCATGAGGAACTGTGCGGAGCTAAGGAGCAGACGGTTTTTCTGAAATAGATCGGGGTTGATGATGGCATTGGCTACGCCGGTTTCATCCTCGATGCTGAGAAAAACGAAACCTTTGGCGGTGCCGGGACGCTGGCGGCAAATGACACATCCGCCAATACGCAAATGTTGTCCGTTGGGGATGCGGCTGAGGTCGCTGGCTTTATGAATGCCCATCGCATCCATGCGCGACCGGTGATAGGCCATAGGGTGCGGCCCGACTGTCATCCCAGTACCACGAAAGTCTGCCACCAGGCGTTCTTCCTGATCCATGGGACGCAGCGGAGAATTAGTGTCGGGTTCGGGCAAGTCGTCGAACAATGGGCCGGCATCGCGAACGGCGCGTTCGACTTGCCAGAGGGCGTCGCGGCGATGAAGCTTGGTCACAATTAGTGTTCTCTCGGCGTGGAGGACTGTCTCTGATTAAGACACGGTCCTTCGAGCAACTATAGCAAGTGGCAGGGGTTTGAGACAACGAAACCCGTTTGATCGCACCTGCAGAAATTTTACTTAGGTCGTAGGGTTTGAAGGGTATCGCGTATTTGGGAATCAGGGCTTAGCTTGTTATTAGACTCCTGGCCCCAGTAGTTCCCCCATGCAGTTGGCCTTATTTATTACGGTTCCGGCTTTATTGATCGCCTTGGGTCTAACAGTGATCTTTGAGCGCGATATCTGTATCATCGTGCTGGATTGGCTGCGAGAATCGGAGTGGAAGAAACTCAAGTTATCACCCGCGGTTCTGGCTCGATTGGTGAAGGGTCGTCCCAAGCCGGTTCGGTCTCGACCAGCGGTGCCTCGCATTAGACCCGCCCGCTAATGCGTTGCCATGTAAGTTCCCGTCAGGTAGCCGACTACACCGCCCGCGACAATGTCAGAAACGTAATGTTTCTTGCCCGCGACGCGCGCGAAACTGACGCCGGTGGCGAGCCCGTAAGCACCCCATTTGAGCCAAGGATTTTTCGGGTAACGGTGAGCGATCACGCTGGCAAACGCGAAGCTTGCCGCGGCGTGACCAGAAGGAAACGAGCCGCCACCTTCCCAAAATTCGCCATGCGTATTATTCGCGTAGGCGTACTGACGATTGGTGGCCACTTTGATTCCTAAACCGACTACGCTGGCTGCTCCCATAGCTTCGAGTGCAGTGAAGCCGGAACTTGCCATGTACGGCGAGCGGTGCCCCGCGCAACCCCACAGGTAAGCCAGACCTGCAGCGCCTAACTCAATTCCAAGACCCACGTTGGATCCGCGGGCTGCATCCTGAGCGAATGAAGCAGAGCGAATGTGATTGTTGACGTGGGTGTCGACCGAAACAATTAGCAACCCGGTAGCGGCGGCGATTGGCAGCTCCCATTTTAGATTGGATGGACGCACTGCGTCGCGCGGTGCCATAGCGAGTCCGCGACCGAATGTGGATGCTGCTTGAGGCAGTTGTCGAGCGACCTGCCAGCAGCCGCCGGCATTTGGCGCCGGTTGACCTTGTTCGGCCCAGGTTAGTGAAGTGCAGAACAACAGCAAAAGGGCCAGGTTGCAGATTGTGCGAGATGGCATATCTTAATGGATCCCCTTAAAAGTCTATTTTTGAGGTTTTTGGTTACGACTATCAATAAGATCAAGGCCGAATAAAGGATGCTCGTAGGTGCCTGTAATCTTTATCGGCATCACGTAGCCGACGCGCTTTTTTTTGAAGAAAGGATTCAATACTTTGAGCATCAGGGACTTGACTCCGGTGGTCGTGTTAGATGGCTGAGACTCAGTCTTCAGCGTGCCGTGAAGGTTAATTTTCTCGGTTATCAGGTCGTAAGTTCCCTGCATTCGCGCCGAGGCGCCGGGGACACTGAAGGACAGGTCGGAGAATCGAGCGATACCATCTTTCAGTAGAACGTGTCCCTTCAAATCGGAGAGCACGGTTTCAGAGTCTTCGTCTTTCTTTTCGGCCTTGCTGCGATCTTGTGCACCGAAAAGCGCGCCCTCGCTCATGTGATTCACGCCCTCTTGCGTGCTTGAGTTTGAAAAAGTTCCAGCGTTTATTCCAAACTCTCCGTTCAGCTCAACTTTTTGAAGAAACGGCCGGCTTCCTGGCGGGATGGAAACCTTGGCGTGAAAACTGGTAATTCCAGACATCGGCGCGCGCTCGGCCTGGGAGAAAAGCAGCAGGATGTCCTGGATTCGTCCCTGGTTGGTGGTCAGGTCGAACGAAGCTGTCTTCCCCGGTTGTGTCCCTTCTCCAGCCACGGTGCCGCTCGCGAATACGGTGGTCTTCAAGAAGTTCGCAACCACTTGATGCAGCAACGTGTCTCCGTTCTGGCCATTAACCTCTGCTCGGAACCGGCTTCGCAATTCAACTTTGTGTGAACTGGAGGTGACAGTAAACTGGGGAACGTCGGTTTCTCCCTGAACCTCAACATGATCGAGCACACCAGAAAACTTGCCCGAAGAAGAAAGCAGGCCGGCGATGCCATGAAAAACACTTAAGTCTGCCTGCTCAAACTGATAATCGCCGGAAGTTGGGGTCTTGCCGAAGTCGTCAGCGTTCCAAGGCCCAAACTTACCCGAGGTTGTTATTTCGCCCGGCGGTTCCGGATTTGAAAACTTGGCGCGAAATGTCGCTGGACCGTTGCTGCCAATATCCCTGAGATCAAAGTTCCGGAACGAAAATTTTAGTGATTGGCTTTGTTGCGCGCGAGAAATTTCGAGAACCGCACCATCTGCGATCAACTCGTCGATTACGATGGTTGATCTCTGGGGCGTCTGAAAGTGCTCTTCTGCGCTGCGAGGAGGGACTAGGATGTGCAAGCCTTCCGCCCGAACCCGCTTGACGTGCTTGGCGAAAAGCCCGGAAAAACTTCCCTCGATTCGAACGGTTTCAATGGTGATCAGCGGGGGCGCGCCAGGCTTCGGATTGTGCTGAAACCGGACTTTTTCGAGGACACAGCCCGGTCTCGGGAAATAGGTCTCGTGGAATGCCCCCACTTCCACCTTGCCGAAACCAGTCTCCTGCAATTGTTGTATGACGGCCGCACGGCGAAATGGCCAGCGCACCGCCAACACCGCAATTGCCGCCAAAAACAGGCCCGCTAACACCAGCAAAATGCGGAGGAAAAGTTTGTATTTGCCTGGGGACGCTTTTTGGACGATCACCTCTTGCATCGGTTGGTCCGCAATCTGCAATCCTTTGAGGCGTCCAATGGCGCTGGGGTTGGCGCAGCTTTGAATTAATCGGACAATCAGATTCTAAAGAGATTAGGAATTTCTGATTTATTTTGGTTCCGGATTCAAGCCACGCCGCTCCCATCGACTTGTATGACTATTTTGCTTTTGAGAAATCTTCCACTGCGAACAACTCACCTCTTCGCTCGGCCACGCCAATACCTGCGCTATCCATGTCGCTATCGAGGATGTTGGCGCGGTGCTGCGGAGATTTCATGAAGTTATGATGAATGGCGGCAACATCAGGGCCTTCGTCTACGTTTTCGGAAAGCCAGCTGAAGTGGGCTCCGGCGGCTCGCGCTCTAGCGGGCAGCCCCGCTTCGCCAGGCAATTGATGGGCAACCCTTCCCTGCTGTGCCATTAGTTGGGCATGTTTTCGGGCGGCGTTGGTCAAGGCTTCGTCCGACCTTAGAGCAGGCAGTCCGCTGGCTTTGCGCTCCTGGTTCACCGCGTGCAACAATTCTCGCTCCGCGTTTGTACTTTTGCTTTGGGCTAGAGCGCTATTGCAGAAGACAATCAGCATAGCGATTACAACCGCTACTTGATGTGGAGTTTTCATGGGACTTCACCTGCAATTTAATTGCCGCCTCTTGTAGAAACCCAACGCTTAGAATTTTCTCTCGCGGCTGGCAGGTTAGAGGTCTAAAACCCGGTGACTAAGAATTTTGCTGAGTCCGCAGGAGCGTGGACGCTCGCGCCTCGACGAACGCTCATGTCCTAGACAGTGATTACCTGGTGGTCGAGGCAGTCGGTATGAATCGTGTTGTAAAGAGCGTGGAGAAATTCTGTTCCTTGCCGCGCCATGAAATAGACGCCCGCAATCTCGCGTTCCTGCAAGGTCTTATTTGGATAGAGCAAATTACACAGCAGATCAGCTTTGCGGGCTAGAATTTCCTCATGGCGAAGTTCGGCGCGCGCAGCTCGGGCGCGCAGTTGGGTAAGCTGGTGATGCATCTTCGATGCTGCATTAGTCGCGGAGTCGACCAGTGTTGGATCCAGGCGGGACAGACTTTCACCGATCGCCGCCAGAGACTTCTGCAATGAAGCTTCAGCTTGATCGAAGGCCGATTGCAACTCTTGCGGCAAGGTACGGGAAGCCATTAGTTCGCGAAGTTTTTCCGGGCCCAGGAAAAGATCCTGCAAGCTCAAACCGTAGCGCTCAAGCAATGCCTTCGGCTTTGGCTCCACGATAGTCGCGGACAAGCGCGGGACGATAGGAGTGACTCTCGCGAGCAGCGACTCGTAGACGACTCCCAGTTGCGCGAAGTAAGCCACTTCAGCTGCGCCGCCGACGTAGGCAAGCGTAGGCAGCAGGTAATCCTGAATCACGGGTCGCAGCAAAACGTTAGCGCTGAACTCTTGCGGAGCCGATTTTATGCGACCCAGCAGATCCCCTTGCGAAATCCGTTCGTCTACTATGAGAAACTCAGCACTGCCGTTGAGTTGACGATGCACTGGCACCCGGGCGCCGCCGCGCAGCGTAAACAGCAGCGTGGACGACGGCGTCACTTTGACTTGCTGATGGTAACCGGCGATTTCAAGCTCTTTGCCCCTGGCGAGCACAGCCTCAGCCAGTTCGGACGCCCGCTCGATCGCGGCTTGGTAAATCGGTTCGGCAATTTGGTGGAATTCGGTATCGGCCGCGTCCAAAAGAATTACGCCCCAGTCCGCAAATAGGCGAGCGAACAAGCGGGCAAAGGCGCTGCCAAAAGTTTCGCCAGGGCGATAGGCTTCGCGAAGAAAGTCGGAAATCGCGGAAGGCCCTAAAATGCCCGTAGCCGCTTCCACCACAGACTCAATTTCAGCGCCGAAACGAATTGTTCCGACTGGCGCCGCCGGCAACCCCTGTGTCGGCACGGTAAAACTTTGCAAAGAGTAGTCGGCACCGGGTATTGCGACCTGATTCACTTCCGCTAAATCATGATCCTCAGTCGCCAGCCAGAATACGGGTACGCAGTCGACGCCGGCGCGAGTTGCCTGATCGGCGAGCTTGACCGCCGTCAGCGCCTTGAAGATGGAGAATACTGGGCCGCCAAAAAGTCCCACCTGCTGGCCGGTGACCACTGCCGACGCCCCCGCTCGCAGTCGGCCAATGTTGGCCAGGGTTTTTTCGGAGGCTCCCCAATATTGATTCTGCCGTTCCAGGACGGACGAAACGCGCTGTCGCCGTTCCGAGCCATACCTGAGTTGTGAAGCTTCATCCTTGAGCCATTGATTGAAAAACGGAGAGTGCGGATAAAACTTCTGAACTTTAGGACTATAGGAGAGAAAATCCGTGAAAAGCGGAGTGCTATGCGGAATCTGGGTAAAAGGTAAACACTCCGACTTCACTAGCCATTCTCCTGACAGGGTTGGACGATAAAGTTCATGGTAGGTCAACGCCTTCATTTTAAACTCGGGCGTTCTAAATCAGATGTGGGTAGCTGAGGGAAGATGCAAAAGCTGCAGCCAGGTTCCTAAAGAAAAGTCCATTCCCGCCGATGGATTGTAGAGGAGGATTCGCCCTATGCAGACTGAACCGGACACGCAGGCATCGCCCGAGGCTCCCGTTGACCGCAGACGACATCCGCGATATCGATTCAGCGTGCCCGTTACCATTCGCCTGCGGACGGCGAAATTACACGAGCCATCACTCTAGAAATCAGCGCCAGCGGAGTCTCCGCGATCACTGAGCGTTCGTTGCGGCTAAACGATACGGTAGAACTCGAACCTATTGCTGGCGGCAAGGTATCGGCACTGGTACGTCGCAACGTCGGTAGAGTCTATGGTTTTGAATTCCTCGCCCTTAGCTCCGAGCAAGCCCACGCAATTGTCGAACGCTGCAAATTGCTCCCGCGGTACCTAGGCAAATCATTGGGTATCTAGGGCAGTCGTTTCAAAGTCGAAAAATCGGTCTTTCCTCCGCCAATTTGTGTTCTGCTGGAGGGGCGTCGTACAATAAAACATCGCAGTGACTGTTTAGTCCCCGACATCTGCAAAATCCTTAAATTAGCGACCTGCGGCGCACTATCCGCTCAAGGAATTGTTAAGCATGGTGGTATTTATCACAATCATTCACATCGCCGTTTGTATGTTTTTAATCATCATTGTGTTGCTGCAAAGCGGCAAGAGCGGCGATATTGCTGCTGCCTTTGGCGGCATGGGGAGCCAGACCGCTTTCGGACCACGTGGCGCGGCCACGGTTCTTTCCAAGGCGACCACCTGGTCAGCCATCATTTTTATGGTGACCTCGATCACGCTCTCGGTCTACGCTTCACGCCATCACGGAACGAACTCGGTGCTGCAAGGGGTGAAGGCTTCGCCGGCCAAATCGCAACCGGCAAAACCAGCGACGCCGCCTGCTACGCCTCCAGCGCCAGTTCCGCAACAATAGGTTCACGGTGGTCAGCTTTCGACTCCCTTCAACCTGAAAGCTGACTGCTCAAGCCTGAAACCGATCCACCATGATCCACGAAATCCTTCCCGTTGGCCCGCTGCAATGCAACTGCTCGGTCATTGGCGACGAGATCACGCACGAAGCCATGGTCATTGACCCCGGCGCTGAAATACAAAACATCCTCGCCTTAGTGCGTAAACACAACCTGCAGGTAAAGCAGATTGTCATTACTCACGCCCACATCGACCACGTCGGCGGAGCCATGAAACTCCGGGCAGCAACCGGCGCGCCCATCCTGCTCAACCAGAATGATTACGAATTGCTCAAGATGCTTGATGTTCAGGCTTCGTGGATCGGCGTAGCTCCTCCCGGCAAAGTCGACGTCGATCAAAGCATCGGGCAAGCGGACACCATAAAAGCTGGATCGTTGATTGCGAGTGTGCTATCCACCCCCGGACACACCGAGGGAAGCGTATGCCTTTATTTTCCTTCCGAGAAGAAGCTGATTGCCGGGGACACGCTATTCGCAGGCAGCATCGGCCGAACCGACTTGCCGGGAGGATCCTTCGAGAAGATCATCGATTCGCTGCACGAAAAGCTGCTCACACTCCCGGACGACACCGTCGTCACCCCCGGCCACGGTCCTCAAACCACTATTGGCCAGGAGCGCGAAACTAACCCCTTCCTGAGAAAGTAATTTCGCTGCAACTGGGGCAACAAAGGCAACCCGAATTGCCAGAAGGCATCCAAGTAGTTGGATTTGACCTGTAGGCACAGGGCCGGGGCGTCGTGGATCCAACGCTCCCCGGCCCTTTACCTTTTAATTCCTGTCTTAGCTACGACGTTTTCTTTCTGGCTAGCCGGTCAACCAAGACCCGCAGAGTAGTCTGGGCTTCGGGACTCCACCAGGTTGTATTGACCTGCTCCAATTCCCGATCAAAAGAGGCGGCGAAAAGTTCAAACAAGTCGGAGCGAGCGCTACGACGAGTTGCGGCCATCGCATCAACTGGCAGTGCAAGCAATCCGCGGCTCCATTCCGTGGCGCGGTTCACGACCTGATCCATTGAGACCAACTCATCGACCAATCCGATGCGAACTGCCTCGTCCGGAGCGATCAGAAGACCGCCGACCGCGAGCCTCTCAGCTTGATGCGCTCCCACCAAACGTCTCAGCCCAGCAAAAATTATTGGCGGCAATGGCAGGCCAACCTGCACTTCGTTCAACCCCAATTTCCATTCGCCATGTGCCGCAACCCTGTAGTCACAAAATAATGGCAAAACGGTCCCGCCCGCAGTTGCGTGGCCAGTAATTGCAGCCGCGACAGGAATTGGAGAGAGCGCAAGCGTTCCCAGCAGCGCGTAAAGCTCGCGCCACACCGCAGCTATTGCCGGACGGTCAAGAGTCAGCAACAGTGGAATGTCGAGGCCAGCTGAAAATCTGCCGGGCACCCCGGAGATCACCAGGGATCGAGCGCCGTCTTGTGGCGCCGACTCGATGGCGTGCCTGAGTGCAGCAATCAAGTCGGGCGAAAGCGCATTAGCCGGCGGCCGGTTTAATTGCAACTCGCGGACAGCTCCGTGATCGGTGGTACGGATCAACCAACCCCTCCCCGCTAATCAGCGCCTCCGCAAGAGATTATGGCTACCGGCAAGTATAAGTGCCGAGTATAAAGGGCAAAGAGGCGAGAATTGCGCTCCAATTTTCCACAGCTACAGCTGGGCTCGTCAAACTCTCATTTACGGATTCAGCAGTTTGAGTATCTGGGTGATCCCGTGGCGAAAATTCTCGGGCGGAGGGATGAGACTGACGATCAGGTATCCATCGCTGGAAAAATCATAAAAATGCCCGGGATGAACGAGCACAGACAACTGTGTGCAAGATTTCAACCGCCAGATCCTCATCCGATTGCGTGGCAGGAACCCGCAGCACTGCGTACCATCCGCCTTCGACCTCGAGCCGGCGGCAGCTTTTTTGTCGAGACAATCCTCGATCTAATTCCCCGAGATTCGTGTGCACACGCTCCATCAGCTGGGGCTGAATGGAATGCCGCTGTTGCAGCAGCACCGGCGCAGCTAATTGAATTGGCGCATTCATGGATAGATAAGTGTCGGCAATTACTTCCATCCGAGCCAATGCGTCAGCCACTTGCTCATCCGGACCGCTGGTCACGATCCACGCCAACTTCATCTGCGGCAGCCCGGAAATTTTCGATAAGCCGCTCAGGGTAAATGTCAGCACGTCCTGATTGTTAGCGAATGTCGGTCGCAATTTGCCATCGTGAGCGTAGTCGAGGAAAACTTCATCGACAACCAGAGCCAGATTGTTTTCGCGACAGAACTGGTTAAGAACGCGCCGTTCCTCGCCAACCACGAATGAGCCAGTGGGATTGTTGGGATGCACTACGACAACTGCGCGAGTGCGAGAAGTCACCGCTTTGTACAAAGATGGAAGATCAATCTGCCAGCCGTGATCGTACAGCAGCGGATAAGGAACCAGTTTCACATCCTGCAGATCGGCGAGAAATTCGAACAGCGGATAACTGGGTTTGGGGACGAGAATTTCGTCTTCCGCATTGCACAACAAACGCAACACATAAGAGTAACCTTCGCTGGTGCTGGTGGTAAGGACAATAGACTCGGCATTGATATCATCATGCTTTCCGTAATAGCCGGCAACGGCCTGGCGCGCGCTGCGCAAGCCTTTGGGCTGTGGATCATAATCCATCGCCTTGGGATTGCCGAGCGCCTGCAAAATAACTTCGGCGTCATAGTGCAAATCGGCGCGCGTGGGATTGGAGACGGTCAGGTCCAGAATTTCCCTGCCGGCAGCCTGCAATTCGTGCTGCACGCGAGTTAAACGGTTGGTCGTAAGCTCCCAGTCAGTGCGGCGGGAAAACATTCTCTACCATCATACGCAATGCAAACGAAGGAGGCGGCAGACACTGGGACGCAGTACTGTAAGAAAGGGACTCGGCGCGGAACCGCCGACTCAAAAAATAACCCCGCATGATTTGCCCATGCGGGGTGGAATGGGTTCGGCTGGTGAAATCTTATTTCGAAGCGTTACCTAGTGGATCAACTCCGGCAGGCAGCTTGACACCCTTTTCCGGAGGAGTTGGGCACGTAATTTGAGTCCACGTACCGGTGTTTCCAAAGTTCGTTCTTTGGTTAAATAACTGGAATGGCCCGGAAAGCGGTTTGCCCGACATAGTACCAATCCAATCTACGGCGCCACAGTTGTTGGCGTCCACGGTAAACGCCCGGAATGCTACCACCAACCCATCGGCCTTGCTGTGATAAGAATTGCCGACGACGGGCCACGAGGAAAGCCCATCGCAGGACGACAGAGCTCCAAACACTCGGCCGTTGCGCGCCACAGTTGAGTCGGTCACAGGTTGTTCGAATCGAAGGTAAACACCGCTGAATAACTGAAAGCACTGCGGCGCCGCGAATGCCATACCGGGGGCGAGCAGTACCGCACCCACAATAATCACGATTGACTGTTTAATCTTCATCATCAACTCTCCCTTCTCCTTGAATCTGACTCCCGCGGTCGGACGGTTCCCCGAGGGGAGTTCATTTTCCTCTCATGGGCGTCAAGATGCAAGGCTTTGTCTTGCACAACAATCACCACGCACCTGCTGATTCTGGAGCGAACAGCACACGCCTTACGAGAGCACTTTTGCCGATCTGACCTGTGCCGTTGTGGGACTCCTGCTGTCTGAATCCTAGACAAAAAGGACTTTTTCTTGACATTTAGTGCCCTGCGACGAGAATTGAACTGAGGTCATTGTTGAGTTTTTAAGCGTCGCCTGACGGGTTGGAACCCAAGAGCAGGTGGAGAGTCAATGGACTTCTGGCTCGTCGTAGGGATATTTCTGCTAGGCTGCGGACTAGGCTCCCTGGTAACCGCAGCTTTCTATTTGACCCAACTCAGAAAGGTCAAAAACCGTCTGCAGGCCGCCTATCCCGGATCGCCCCAAAACTCCTCGGATGCGGCAAACAGAGAAGCTGAAAAGAGGTCCGCGTGATTTTCGGTTCGCCTCCATTCCTGCTTTTGAGACTGACAATCCGTCCAAAAACATCAAACGCTGTGACCACAAAGGTTCATCGACATGAGTAGTGCAAAGGCGACTGCCCCTTCTCCGACTACTGCAGGCGTACTGGTTGTGTCCAATGACGCCGTCACCATCGCGCAACTCAACGAATCGATGGGAAAACTCGCCATGTCTCCAGAAATCTCTACCGAGGTTCCTACCGCGATGGGATTATTGAACAGCCGCAAGTTCGAAGCGGTGATGGTCGACTTTAAGCTGGGGCAAGCCAACCAGATCATCGAAAAAACCAGGCTCTCGCCTTCGAATCGGACGGCAGTCATATTCGCGATCAGCGACAGCGACGCCGAAACCGCCGCCGCTTACAAGGCGGGTTCCAACTTCGTGCTGAGGAGGCCGCTGTCGTCAGATTCGATCGACCGGAATATGAAGGTCGCCTACGGTTTAATCGTGCGCGAGCGCCGTCGCTACTACCGCTGCCCGATTGAAATTCCGGCGGTAATCAGCCACCCTGACGCGGAAATTCGCGGGAACACGGTGAACATCAGCGAAGGCGGAATTGCCATTAACACTTCGTTCCCACTCGGACCCGGGATGAAGGTACAGGTGGAGTTCACTCTTCCTGGTCATAAATCCAGCTTCGTCGTGGGCGCGGCGGTGTGCTGGTGCAAAGGCACTTACCTCGGATTACAGTTCACTTCACTTTCGCAGCAGGTAAGCTCAGAGCTGCAGGAGTGGCTGGCGAAGCGTCTGGAGGAAAGTCTTCCATCGTCGGTCACCGACAAATTCCGGAACGTCGAGAACGTTCCCCACTGAAATTTCGCTGCGGGCTCCCAGCTGGGGAATTGGTCGGGCGGGAACTCCGTCCATTCTCAGCAAATGTAGGGTCCCATTTTTGTAAAGCGGCGAACGAAAGCAAGGTGCGACATCTCTCCAATCGCATCATCTTCGCTTTCACTTTTCTCTACTACTGAGAAGTGAACATAATCATAAAGGTCAACTTCTTCCACCCTGACACGCAATCCGGTCGCATCCCCGCAAATATCTCCAGCAGCAATCTCTATATCACGTCTCATGTTTGCCTCCTCCTGGCGAATAAATTCTGTCGTCCCCGAAGCTTTTATCAAGAAACTGTGGGACCCCAGGTTTACCGGGGGCCCCACCACACTGCCGCCAGTTATGAGTGATTACGCTGACATGGTTCGACGCTGGGTGCGTGTCTCGCGAATCGAGGCAACTCCGCGGCGAATATTCAACCAGCCGTTTTCCTGGAAAAGATGGAACAAGTCGTAGGTGTAGGGTACTTCGCCGGTGATGATTTCTTCTTTCCCTTGTTCGTCGGTTACGGCGAAAGCAACCTGTACTGGTTCATCGGGCGAGTTCTGCTTAGTAAAGTGGACGAGTTTAACATTGAGGGTTGGCTGTTCCTGATTTTGTAACGCCATTATTTTTTTCTCCTTCGTCCCTAATTGGGTACTGACTTCAACCCTAGGAAGTATCGGAGTTCAAGTCAAGACAAGTGGCGCATAGTTTTGTAAAGAGTTGTCATCAACCGTGACAATTTTGCATATGCACGATGCTGAATCATGCAGTGTCGCGTTCTGGAATGAGTTGCGACAGTCTTCTCACTGATACATTTAACGAACTGCTGTCGTTGCTTCAAACAATGGGAGAACCGGGTATTGAAGAGGCCGTACGAGGAATCACATACAGGGTCTGCTGTAGTAATTTCCTTGATCACGCGGCACTAAACTTTTTCCGCGAGATTTCCGATCCACGGAAGCTTGAAGGTTTCCCCTTGCAGGGCTTTTATCAGCAGCACCAGCCAGAGAATGAACCAACCGAACAGCAGCACCGCAGAGGTAAGCCACGCCAGAAGGTATCCCACTCTCGGAATCAAAGCGAATAGTGAATACAAGATGCGCATGGCGATGGCGACCACAACGGCAGCGACTGCGAGAAAGATTGACTGGAAAGAATGAAATCTAATAAAGCGGTTACGTTTGAAGGGCTCGACGAGCACAAAGAAAATTGCGGGGATGCATGTGATATAGGACAGGGCAGCCAGCAATTTGTCGTTGCGGTGAACGGATGTGCCAACCGCAGACAAACTCGCGGCGGGCGGATTCATGGTCCGTGGGGCAGGGCGATTAATCGTGGGCTGAACCTGACGTCCAGGCACCCAGGTTCGGCGGCCGCAGCCGGGACAAAACACGACGTTGTCGGGCATTTCGGCGTGACATTGTGGACAGGAGGTGGGCATGAGTTTTCAGGCGAGGCGGCGCGTGCTGTCCTTCTTGCGGCAATCTTCGCAGACGCCATAAATCTGAAAAGTATGGCGGGTGGTTGTGTAGCGGTATTTTTTTCCGATCTCCTGTTCCAGGCCATCGACCTCGGGCGAAAAAAATTCCACAGAACTGCCGCATCCCGTGCACACCATATGATGGTGGCTGCGGCGATTGTACTGGTGCTCGTAGCGGGCGATGCCATCGTGAAAGGCGACTTCGCTGGCCAGGCCGCATTCGGCGAATAATTTCAGCGTGCGGTATACAGTGGTAAAGCCGACGCGGGCATCTTTCTTTTGCACCAGCCGGTGCAATTCGTTGATGGACAGGTGCTCGCGGGTTTCAAGGAAAGTTCGCAGAATGGTGTCGCGCTGCGCGGTGTGTTTCAAGCCAACGCGTTTGAGATGCTGATGTAGAATCTGCTGCGCTTCACGAACCATCTCGGGCGAGATGCTGGGCTGATCGTCGATGCGTTTTTGCAGCATGAGAACTGGTCGAGGGAGGCTCTCCCGGCGAAAACTAGAATAACACTGGCGTTTGGAAAGCTCACCTTTTGCACACCGTTGCAAATTTGTATCGGACATCACGATCAACCTAGAATTGAAACTTCGCATGGCTACCACCCCAGCTTCGGTAACGTCGCCTCAGTCGCGTTTCCACCCTGTGCGTCTCATTTTCTATTTGGTGTTGGTGATTTTGTTGCTATTGGTAGCCGGGGCTGGCTGGTTCTATTCCATAGCGCGGACTGCCCTGCCCCAACTGGACGGCAAGCTGCGCGTAGCAGGACTTTCGGCTCCTGTAGTGGTGCTTCGCGACACACACGGAGCCCCCACGATCGAGGCCGCAAACTTCGATGATCTGTTTTTCACTCAGGGGTACGTGACCGCGCAGGACCGATTATTCCAGATGGATGGAATGCGCAGGTACGCGGCGGGTGAACTGGCAGAAGTTTTCGGCGGGGAATTTCTGAAGCATGACCGTCAACAAAGAATTCTGGGACTGAAATTCGCAGCGCGAAAAACGATAGAGACTTTGGGGGCGGAGGATCGTTCTCACTTTGAGGCTTATGCGCGGGGCGTGAACGCGTACATCGATTCCCATCGCGGCCACTTACCGCTGGAATTTCGCATCCTCCGTTATTCCCCTCAGCCGTGGAAGCCTGAGGACTCGGCAGTAATCGGGGTTCAGATGGTGGAAGACTTGAGCACCAGTCCCCGGCATGCCCTTGACCGCGAAAAGATCCTGGCCAAATTGGGGCCTGAGCTGACCGCTGATCTGTATGTGAATTCTTCGTGGCACGATCGTCCGCCGACGGTTTCGCGGGCCACGCTTGACGAGCAGATTAAAAGCGATGACCAAAATGATGACGAGGATGATGACGATGATTCGGGCGCGGACAGCTCAGTAACCAGCTTAGGGGCTGCGCGGGAGATTCCTGCTTTCCGCGCGCTGCAACTGTTTTTCGATGACCGGCCTATGGTGTTGGGTTCGAATAACTGGGTGATCTCCGGCGCACACACGGTTACGGGCAAGCCGCTGCTATCGAACGATATGCATCTCGGTCATCAGATGCCTAATCTGTGGTACGAAGCCCATCTGCGTTTGAAAGGTTCAACCGGCAACTCCTTCGATGTGGCTGGGGTTACGTTGCCGGGATATCCCTACGTAATCGTCGGCCACAATCAACGAATTGCCTGGGGATTCACCAATCTTGGGCCCACAGTCGAAGACGTTTATATCGAAACTTTCAACTCGGCCGGTCAATACCTCACACCAGAAGGGTGGAAGCAGCCTGAGCACCGCCGCGAAGTGATTCGGGTGAAAGACAAATCAGATGCGATTGTGGACGTAGTGCTGACGCGCCACGGACCAATTGTCACAGACCTGGTGCCGGGCGAGACTCGCAAGCTGGCACTGCGCTGGACCTTGTATGACGGCACACGCAGCCCTTTTTTCGCGGTCGATTCAGCCCAGAAGTGGGAGGACTTCCGGCACGCATTTTCGCTGCTCGATGCGCCGGCGCAAAACGTTGTGTACGCCGACGTGGATGGCAACATCGGATATCAGGCTACGGGGAAAATTCCCATCCGGGCCACAGGCGATGGCAGCTCGCCGGAGAATGGCAGCGACAACTCGCATGAATGGACGGGCTATGTTCCCTACGACAAGCTGCCCAGTGTGTTCAATCCGCCATCAGGAATCATCGCGACGGCGAACAGCCGCATTGCGCCCGACGGCTATCGATATTCGCTGAGCACGGAGTGGGAAGCTCCCTGGCGATCGGAACGTATCTATCGCGTACTGGAGTCAGGCAGAAAGTTTTCCGCTGCGGACATGTTGGCGCTTGAAACCGATATTTATTCCGAACTTGACCGGTTTTTCAGCGAACGCTTTGTCTATGCGGTCGACCACGCGAAGAATCCCTCGGCTCGGGCAAAGATCGCCGCTGACATCATGCGGCAGTGGGATGGCCGCATGATGGAGAATTCCGCAGCCCCCACAATCGCAGTGAGGGCGCGGCAAGAGTTAATGCGTTTACTGCTAGAACCCAAATTAGGCGCCGCCCCTAAGGACGCTGAAGAAGTCGAAACCACTCTCAGTTGGAAAAGTTATCGCTGGATGATGAGCACCGTCTGGCTAGAGAACGTAGTACAGCATCAGCCCAAGCGCTGGCTGCCAGAAAATTATGCGAACTACGACGAACTTCTAAACGCAGCAGTTGAAGCTGCAGTTGATACGAATCCGGCGCACGATTCGCATGCGCCTCAAGACTTGAACGCGTGGACATGGGGAGACTTTCATCCCGTGGAGATTGAGCATCCGATCTTTGGCAAGATTCCCGTACTCCGGCGCTGGGCCGGGCCGGGATTGCAGCGGCTATCGGGAAGCGAGTACACCGTGAAAGCAGTGTCGCGTACCCATGGGCCGTCAGAACGGATGACGGTTGACCTGGCGAATCTCGATCAATCCACCCTGAATGTGGTGACGGGTGAGGCCGGAAATCTGTTCAGCCCTTATTTCATGGACCAATGGAAGGCGTGGTACGACGGCTTTACTTTTGCGTGGCCGTTCTCGCCAGCAGCAGTCGAACAGCAGCGAACTCATCAGTTATTGCTGCAGCCGTGAGACAGCGGGGCCGTAGGGCTTCAGCTTGCTAATCCACCAACTTCACATCGTAGAGCTGGCCGACGATGTCCACCTGTCCGTTGTTATTCTGCGTGTCGCCAGGAGTCACCTGCAGCTGGTTAGTGTCGGTGTTATAGATCTGCAGCGCGCCGTTCTGGACTACATAAACTATGTCGCGGCCAGTGATTTGCTGAATGCCGGTGACATCGCCATTATTCTGCGGAATGACGACGCCTGGAGTATTCGTATTGTAGATCGACAAGCATCCCCGCACTTCGCCGCCCGGAATACTGATATTGGTGCAACTATGAGAACCAATGTAGAGCTGTCCGTTTTGGCTGATCTGCATCCGATCATGGTAGCCGTCGGTGATTACTGCCGTTCTGGTGACGGCCATCGAACTGGTGTCGAGAACACTCAGGGTTCCGCAGGTCGTGGCGGCTGTGGTTGTGCCGGCACACGTATTTGTTCCGGGAGGATTCGGCGGGGCAGTTCCAGCCACATATAAAGTCGATCCGTTCAGCAACCCATAGGTTGCCGCTGTTACCGGAGTAGTGCTGGCCGGAGTGGAAGCCCCAAGGTTGAGCAGGCTTACCCCGGCAGACTTGCCTCCGCATTGCCCACCACAATTGAAAACGTAAGCCGTACCGCTGCTGCTGAAAATTCCCCAAACCGGGCGGTCGAAGCCTGTAACGTAACTCCGGGGATCGGTGGCGGTCCCGATGAGTATGGTCGTGATCACAGTCACGGTGTCTGAATTATCGCTGAAGACCAAGACGTGATTGCCATCCGGGCTGCATATCACAAAATGCGCGCCGGGCACGGGAATGGATGCGGCTATGCCGCCACTCTGCAAGTTCAATACTTCGACCGCGCCGGGAGATTCCCCTGGTACCGGCGCAGTCGGCACCGCAGCGTACGCACTGGTGCTGAAGGGACTGACGGCAATGCTCTCGGTGGGACCAGCCAGGGCGAAAGGGGGCAGCGTCGAGGTCGATCCAGAAGCCGTGGCAACGGCTTCGGTCGCGTTATCAACTGCGGTTACGGTGTTGCCAACAGGGCTATAGACCATGGTGAACTTGAGGTTAGGAGACAGAGCCATAAGCCCCGGCTGTGCGCTGTCACCTGCTAATGAAACCATAGAGAGCGACAGCACGTCTTGATCTAACGCGGCATTCACAATATTCAATACCGGCAAGTTCGTCCCGGTCACACCGGTTTGGCCCGGGAAGAGCGGATTCGAAACGAAAACCCGGAATTTCAAGCCGCTGGGGCCATTTGGAGTGGTGGGCGTATTGGCGCCGTGACCGTTTCCGCAGGAGGTAAAGATCGCACAAGCAGCTGCGAACACACAAATGCTGACTAGAATTCTCTTCAAAACTGGGACTCCGAAGAGCATACGGGACAAAGATTTAGATGCAAGAAAGCGGATTATAACAGAGCGTCCGCGGAGAATTTCCGTCCGGACCGCATGCCGGCGTGCCGCGCAAATTCAAAAAGCCAAGGCCGGTTGTTGTATCCTGAATACAATGTCCACCGATTTATTAGCCCGGATAAAACAGTCGGCTGTGCTGTGCGACGGCGCAATGGGGACCCTGCTTTACGCCAAGGGGATCTTCATCAATCGTTGCTACGACGAGTTGAACCTCTCACAGCCCGACTTGATTCGAGGTATTCACCACGATTATTTACAATCCGGTGCGGAGATTATCGAAACTAACACTTTCGGTGGAAATTCATTTCGCTTGGCTAGGCACAGCCTGGACAGCCAGGTCCGTGACATCAATTTCGCTGGAGCACGACTAGCGCGAGAAGCCGTGAAGAGCTTCGATGTCTGGGTCGCAGGTTCGGTCGGCCCACTGGGAGTGCGCATCGAACCGCTCGGCAAAACGTCTTTTGAGGAAGCTCGCACTGCTTTTCGCGAGCAGATAGCGGCGCTGGTTGAAGGCGGCGTCGATCTCCTGATGCTTGAAACCTTCGGCTACCTGGAAGAACTTCATCAAGCCATACTGGCCGCGCGCGACGTGAATCCCAAGATTCCGGTGGTTGCGCACGTTACCATCGATGAAGACGGGAACTGTCTGGACGGTTCCACGCCGGAAACTTTCACTCCCAGGTTGGAAGAGTGGGGCGTAGACGTTATCGGCTGCAATTGCAGCGTGGGCCCAGTAGCCATGCTGGACGCGGTTGAGCGCATGCGCGCGGTCACCTCGGTGCCGCTGGCAGCGCAACCCAATGCCGGCATGCCGCGTTCGGTCGAGGGACGAAATATTTATCTGTGCTCGCCCGAATACATGGCGAGTTATACACGCAAGTTCGTGGCTGCCGGTGTGCGCATTGTCGGTGGCTGCTGTGGTACGACTCCAGATCACATCCGGGTCATGAAATCCGCCCTGCGGGTCGGGGATGCGCGGGCCAAGATAAGTGCGAAAACGAATCCAGGACAATCCAAGCCTGCGGCAAGCGCCGCTGTTGCCATCGAACATCGTTCCCGCCTGGGAGCAAAGATCGCTGCGGGCGAATTCGTGACCATGGTCGAAATTGTTCCTCCCAAAGGAACGGACATTCGCAAGGAGATCGAAGGCGCACGCTTCGTCAAATCGGTAGGCGTGGACGGCATCAACGTTCCGGATAGTCCGCGAGCCTCGGCGCGCATGAGCAATCAGGCGCTATCGCTGCTCATCCAGCAAGAAGTAGGCATCGAAGCCATCCTGCACTACACCTGCCGCGACCGGAATGTACTGGGCATTCAATCCGATCTGCTGGGAGCGGCGGCTACGGGAATTCGTAATCTGATCTGCATCACTGGCGATCCACCGAAGATGGGGAGTTATCCAGACGCAACCGCGGTCTTTGATGTGGACGCGATCGGGTTGGTGAACATCGTCCACAATCTGAATCGCGGCCTCGACATTGGGGGCAATCCCATTGGCACGGGTACAAGCTTTGTGATCGGCGTGGGCGCAAACCCCGGGTTGAGCGACATGGACGAAGAAATCCGGCGCTTCGAGTTCAAAGTGCAGGCCGGGGCCGAGTACGTTGTAACTCAGCCGGTCTTCGATCTCAGCCTGCTGGAGAGTTTCTTGCGCCGCATCGAGCACTGCCGGATTCCGGTAGTTGCGGGAATTTGGCCGCTGGTCAGCGTGCGCAATGCAGAATTCATGAAGAACGAACTGCGAGTGTCAGTGCCGGATGCGGTTCTGGAGCGCATGGTCAAGGCGAAGACTCCAGAGGCGGCCAGAGAAGAAGGCGTTGCCATCGCGCGGGAGATGTTGATCGCGGTAAGGGAAATGGCGCAAGGCGCTCAAATCAGCGCGCCGATGGGCCGCTATAGTCTGGCGGTGGATGTTCTGGAAGCTTTGGGGACATCGCGTTCCACTTCGGCATAGTGTTTGTTAAATCTTCTTTAAATTGCATTTCTTGCTAGACACATTCCACCCCTAAGTGGAATAGAATAGGTTTCATCGGAGCAGAAACCCGTTGCCGAAATTTGAAGATTGCCTCCAGCGTCTGGAAAAGATCGTGCAAGAGCTTGAAAAGGGCGAAGTGCCCTTGGAAAAGTCTCTGACGCTTTTTGAGGAAGGCATGCAGCTTTCAGCCACTTGCCGGAAGGAACTGGAGCAGGCGGAGGGCAAAGTGGAAATCCTGCTGAAGCAGAACGGGAAGCTCCAGGCTGAGTCTTTTGAGCCCTTGACCGAGGCGGGAAAGAGATAACAAACCGCCTCAATTGCTACACCGCTTACCAGTATTAACGTCTGTGACCGCGTTCACTTCCGTGAACGCCAACACAGCCCGATCGCCGTGCCCAGCGGTAGAAGCAGAGGGAAGTAATGCAGCCTCTCAATGTTGTACTCCTCCAGAGTGATTCGAGAGCGGCACAGTCTCTCGTTTCCGCTCTTGCCAACACCTTCGGTTCTGTTCACCAGGTCCAGTCCCTGGGAGAACTGCGCACCAGCATTGCCAAACACCGTGCACGCATTGCTATTCTTGACATGGAGGCAGCCTCAATCTC
The DNA here is from genome assembly GCA_963716405.1 of uncultured Acidobacteriota bacterium. Taxonomy (GTDB): domain Bacteria; phylum Acidobacteriota; class Terriglobia; order Terriglobales; family Acidobacteriaceae; genus JABDBE01. Next base: position 384,519 of record CAVQTI010000007.1, read on the forward strand.
CGATGTCCAGCACCTTTCGCACGAGTTTCCGAAAGCCTGCATTGTTTGCACGCATCGCCTGGCCGACGAGGATATGTGGACGGCGGCCGTGAACGCCGGCGCTGTCGATGTTTGTCCTCCGTCTGACACCCGGGGCATCCTGCGAACCGCCCTGCAGAATGTCTCCTTAACGCAACACGCCACCGCATAGCGATACCACTCAATTGATCGGGACGCTCTTCACGGGCGTCCTTTTTATTTGAAGGCTGGGCTCTGCGAAAACTTAAAGCTCGCTTGTTATACTCAGCGTCATGCTGAGTGACACTATGGAGGCAGGCCGTGCGCAGACCGACGAGGCTCTGGAACGCCTGTTGCCTCTTGCCACGCAGCATCCCGTTTCCATTCACCAGGCCATGCGGCACAGTGTTTTCGCCGGCGGCAAACGCTTGCGTCCAATTCTGTGCCTGGAAGCCGGAAGAATGGTTGCCAGTTCCCTTCCATTAGGAATTGAAGATCTGGGCGCGGCGCTGGAAATGCTTCATACCTACTCACTCATCCACGACGACCTTCCCGCCCTGGACAACGATGACTTGCGCCGCGGCCGGCCCACATGTCACAAAGTTTTTGGCGAGGCGATCGCGATTCTGGCTGGGGACGCCTTACAAACCCAGGCATACCAAACCCTGGCCCGGCTGCGTTGTCCAGCAGAAGCGCGAGTGCGCATCATCGAAGAAATCGCTCGCGGCACGGGCACGGTGGACGGCATGATTGGCGGCCAGGTAGTCGACCTTCAGGCCGAGCATACTAGGCCAGACATTGGCATGCTGGAGTACATTCATCGCTCGAAAACCGCGGCGCTGATTACGGCCAGCGTGGTAAGTGGAGGACTTTATGCCGGAGCCAACGACGAAGCGGTGGAAAAACTCAGGGCCTTCGGCAAATCCATCGGGCTGGCCTTTCAGGTTGTAGATGACGTGCTGGATGTCACGCAGACTTCGGAGCAACTGGGAAAAACCGCCGGCAAAGACACGGCGGCAGAGAAGGCAACGTATCCCGCTCTGTTCGGAATCGACGAGTCGCTAAAGAAGGCAGATGCACTGGTGGAAACAGCTTTGGCTTCGCTACAAAGTTTCGGCTCGCGTGCAGATACCTTAAAGGCCTTGGCACGATTCCTAGTGGAAAGAAAAAAGTAGCACTGGCATCTTGCCCGCTGTTCTGAGGGCCCGCCCTCAGCGCTGCGACCACTACCGCACCACAGTTTGGCCAGGTGTTTTTTTGATATGATTCATTTCGGCGATGGAGTTCGCCATAACCGCCTGAGTCGAACTGGTACACTCCGGCTGATGACTCCTACAAACTTGTAGGAGACTCCATCGTGATCGATCTTCTCGTGATTTCCCTGGGCGCAATCGTCGGCGCCAACGCACGTTATCTCTTGAGCCGGTTCGCGGCTAAAGAATTAGGCCCTGTCTTTCCTTACGGCACGCTGTTCATCAACATTATTGGCAGCCTGATTGTTGGTTTCTTCGTCGTCTGGACCACAGAACGAGTCCTGGTTGACCCACGATGGCGATTGCTGATTGTCGTCGGCTTCTGCGGCTCGTTTACGACCTTCTCCAGCTACGCCTTCGAAACCATGGCTTACTTCGAACAAGGACAGTGGCTTTTAATGGTCAGCAATGTGCTCACCAACAATTTGTTATGCCTGGGCGGGGCGTTAGTCGGGATGGTACTGGCGCGGGTGCTGTAAAATGCCAGACGCGATGGCTGTTCAAGTTACCATTTACCTCAACGAAGCCGACCAGTGGCATCATCGGCCGCTGCACATGGAAATTCTCAACTATCTGCGGCGAGGAAAATGTATATGCGGCAACCGCAATCCACGCGGTCGCGGGCTTTCTTGGACGGCATCGGGTGCAGACCAGCCATCTCGTCGACGCGGGAGGAAAACTTCCGGTGATTATTATTTTCGTCGATACTGATGAGCACGTGAATCGCGTCTTACCCACGCTGAAAGAAATGGCGGCGCATCGTTTGATCGTGCGCGAAAACGTAGTTCTGGAACAGGGCAACCTTGACTGAAATGTCCAATCTTTCCGCTTCCGATGCGTCCCTGGATGTTCTGGCAATCGCGGCCCACCGCGACGATGTCGAACAGACCTGCGGAGGCACATTGCTGAAGATGGCGCAGCGCGGACGCCGGACTGGCATACTCGATCTGACCCAGGGAGAGATGGGAACGCGCGGCACCGCGGAAGACCGCGCGCGCGAGGCCGAAGAAGCGGCAAAGATACTCCGCGTTTCGTGGCGTGCAAGCTCTCGATATTCCCGACGGGCGAGTTGAAAACACTTTCGAGAACAGGCTGAAAGTCGCGCGCGTAATCCGCGAGCAGCGGCCGCGGGTGGTGATTTTGCCTTATTGGAAGGGTCGACATCCCGATCACTACACGGCGTCAACGCTTGGATATGAAGCCTGTTTTCTGGCGGGATTAGCCAAGCTGGATTTTAAGGGCGCTGCGAGTGTGCGGATGCGGCGAGCTCGTCCGCATCGCTGAGGGCGGGACGCCCTCAGGACAGCCGGCAGGATGCCGGCGCTACAAAACTGCTGCCGCATCGGCCCTTCAAGATTATTTACGCGACTCTTTATTACGACATTCGGCCGACGTTCGTTGTGGACATCACCGAGTTATTCGAAACGCGGTTCCAGGCGCTGATGGCCTATAAATCCCAGTTCAGCGATCAGGAAGCCGGCAAAGACCTGTTCCCTGCGCAGGCTGAGATTCGCGTTCGCATTGAAGCCATGGCACGCTTTTACGGCCTGCTCGGAGGCGTGACCTACGCCGAACCATTCCTGCAGAAGGAAGTGGGCTTGGTCGAAGATCTGACATTGCTTCCGGTGAAGTCGATCTGATTTATTTCTTCACCGCGACCGCGACACCGTCGCGGATCGGCAGGATGGTGGTAAACAGATCCTGCGAATTGTAGAGTAGCCGATTGAACTCAAGAATCGCTTTAGTCGTGTGGTCCGGATCTTTCTGCGCGACCTTGCCGCTCCATAAAACATTGTCGGTGACGAACAGCCCGCCTTTGCGCAAGCGCGGCACAGCCAGCCGGAACACGCGCGGATAATCGTCTTTATCGACGTCGTTGAAGATGATGTCGAATTCCTGCTTGTGTTCGGAAAGAAGCTCGAGCGCGTCGCCAGTCGCGATGTTGATTCGTGACGCGACTCCTGCCCTATCGAAGTATCCCCGAGCTTGTTCGGCGTTTTTCCGATCTCCGTCCGTATAGAACACAAGGCCGCCTTCTCCCACGGCTCTGGCCCACCAGATCGTGGAATAACCAATCGCCGAACCCATCTCGAAAACTGTTTTCGCGCCAACCATCAAGGCGAGCTGATGCAGAATGCGACCCACTGCTGGGCCAACGATGGGAATCTTTCGCTTGGCGGCTTCGGCTTCCATTTCCGCGAGGACCTCATCGCGCGGCGGTAGTATGGAATAGAGATATTCTTCGACCGGCTCGGCCAGAATTCCGGGCATCTGCCAATCGGGCTTTGCAGTCGTTGCTTTGGTCGATATCGTTGTCTTCGTCGTTGCCTTCGTCGTTGCCTTCGCCAACTGGTTTCCTTTCCGACAGCCTGGACGGGCGAGGATGCCCGTCGTCCATAAGATCTAGGTAATTGTTTCGCCCGGCTTCATCTCTCTGATTTCCAGATCGGGTACGAGCTTCTTCAAATCGCTCGGCCTTCCCACCAGTGGCGGGAAGGTTCCGAAGTGCATGGGGATTACTGCTTTCGGTTTAAGTAAATTGCAGGCATAGGCAGCTTCGCGCGGGCCCATGGTGTAGTGATCGCCAATCGGAATCATCACAATCTCTGGCGCGTAAAGCTCACGGATGATCTTCATATCGCCAAATACATTGGTATCACCCGCATGATAGATCTTCACACCGTTGGCAAACTCAACTACGTATCCGCATGCCTCGCCGCCGTAGACAACCTCGTCTCCGTCCTTAATACCGCACGAATGATCGGCGTGAACCATGGTCACCTTTATGTCGTCGACAGCTTGCGTGCCTCCCTTATTCATCTCTGCTGTCTGTTTCACACCTTTTTTCGCGAGCCATCCGCACAATTCCGGGATGCCGACGACTTTAGGATTATGCTTTTTGGCGATTTCAACCGCGTCTCCGATGTGGTCGAAGTGGCCGTGCGTGCACAGCATAACGTCAACTTTCTTGACGTTCCTTTCCGTCGTCGGACAAACGGGATTGCCCATGACCCACGGATCAATCAAGATTATTTTGCCGCCCGGAGTTTCGATGCGAAAGGTGGCGTGGCCTAGCCAAGTGATTTTTATGCCATTGAGGTTCATAGTGTCGGATTAGATGCGGACGTTTAGCATTTGGTCCCGCAAAAGCACCAAGAAATCACGCTGAGTAAATGCTGGGTGCCAAATACCAAGTGCTAGTTTAATATAGTTCGCCGTGACCGAACTGAAGGTTCTAATCTCACGCGAGCAGATTGCGCAGCGCGTGTCCGCAATGGGTGCCGAGATCACGCGCGACTTTGCCGGGCAAACTGTGATTCTGGTGGGTGTGCTCAAGGGTGCGACCATTTTTCTCAGCGATCTGGCACGCCACATCGAGCTAGACGCAACCTTTGACTTCATCGGTGTTTCAAGCTATGGCACCCGTCCCAGTCCAGCCGACGAACTGCAGTTTGGATGGGACTCGACCGGAGAAGTGCAACTTACCAAAGATGTCGACCAGTCCATGAAGGATCGGAACGTGATTCTGGTGGAAGACATTCTGGATACCGGCCTCACCCTCAACTACCTGCAAAGGATCATGCAGGGTCATCGGCCGAAGGCCCTCCGCATTGCCGCACTACTGGACAAGCCATCGCGACGAAAACAACCGATCAAGGCGGACTACATTGGTTTCAGCATCCCCGACGAATTCGTAGTCGGATATGGATTGGACTACGCGGAAAAATATCGCAACTTACCCGACATTTGCGTAATCCCAAGAGAGAGTTGACCGTCCCGCAGGCCGCGCATTTACCAAATACGGCTTAAGCAGGGCCCCGCAAAACACGGCTGATATCATTAAGAAAGTGGAAATGGCTGCTACCAAGACGGACTTTCAATCCAAAGTCGACCCGCTGCTGCTGGAAGTGGCAGACGTGGTCAACACTACCCTCGACTTGGATACTACGCTGCGCCGCGTCGCCGAACTGGTGCGGAAAGTCATCGATTATGAAATCTTTGGCATTCTGCTGCTGAACGAAAAAACTCAGGATTTACGCTTCCGCTTTCAGGTGGGATACGCACCCGAGGTGGCCGACCGCATGCGGATCAAAGTAGGCGAGGGGGTCACCGGGATCGCCGCGCAGCGGCGGGAGGCGATCCTGGTCGACGATGTTGCCAACGATCCGCGCTATATCTCCGTGATTCCCAATGTGCGCTCTGAACTAGCGGTTCCGTTGATCGTCAAGAATCGGCTGATTGGCGTGATTGATATTGAATCCCCGCAACCCTACCATTTCACCGAAGAGCACAAACGGTTGTTAACGCTGATCGGCTCACGCATGGCGGTCGGCATTGAGAATGCGCGCCTGTACACGCGTACGACTCGGCAGGCGCGAACCCTGGTTTTGTTGAATGAAATCGCACGCGAGCTTACATCCATTCTCAATCTCGACGAGTTGCTGAAACGCATTGCTGAACTACTGAAGCGGCTGATCGATTACCAGATGTTCAGCATCCTCCTGCTTGATCCGGCGGGCGAAAAATTGCAGCATCGTTTCTCGCAGCGTTTTCAGGAGAATATCCAGCTTAAGAATGACATCCCTTTAGGAAAAGGCCTGGTCGGCTACGCCGCGAAACACAAGCAAGCGGTATTGGTTCCCGACGTGTGTAAAGATCCTCGATATATTCAAGGGAACCCCGAAGCCCGCGCGGAACTGGCGGTCCCGCTGATTTATAAAGATAAAGTGATCGGAGTGCTTGACCTCGAGCACACGCGGCGCGGTTTCTTTACCGATGATCATAAGCGCACAGTGACCACGCTGGCTGCGCAGGTCGCGATTGCGATCGAGAACGCGCGACTTTATGAGCAGATTGCCAGCCAGGAGAAACGGCTTGAGCGTGACCTCGAGATGGCGCGCCAGTTGCAGTTCCGGCTGCTGCCACCTGTGCTGCCGAAACTCGATAATCTGGATATAGCAGCCAAGTTTGTGCCGGCACGCGCGATTGGGGGCGATCTTTATGATTTTGTCAGTTACTCCATGTCGCGCACGGCGCTGGTAATTGGAGACGTCAGCGGCAAAGGCGCGCCGGCGGCAATTTATGCTGCCCTGGTCAGCGGAATTCTCCGCTCCCATGCGCCCATCGAGCCGGGGCCGGCGGAAATGCTTTCCGCGGTGAACTTCTCGTTGGGCGAACGACGCATCGATGGGCAGTTCGTATCGATAATCTACGCCGTGTGGGACGACCGCAATCGCACCCTGAAAGTGGCGAACTCCGGCTTGCCCCGGCCGATTTATTCTCACGATGGCAAAATCGAGGTCATCGAGGCTACAGGTCTGCCGCTAGGATTGTTCGATGACGCTGATTACGATGAGTTTACCTTCCGCGCAAAACCAGGCGACATGTTCGTGTTCTTTAGCGACGGAATTCTCGATGCCAGCAACAGGAATGGAGACCTCTTTGGCCGCGAGCGAGTCGGAGAAATTGTTGCATCGCTTCCCGACGCTTCCGCCGATGATGTTGTGAAGGCTATCTTCAAAGCAGTAACCGAGTATGTGTCCGGAGAAGAGGCCTTCGACGATCAGACCGTGGTTGCCATTCGAGTCAAAGGCCCACGCAAGTGATGGGCGCGAGGAGCCGGAGTCAAGGGCGTCCGCCAGCTTTTTCTTACCGCAAAGTAAAGCGCAGCGATTCTTCCAGCTCCCTGCATTGTGATGATCTACCTCTCGCAAATTTAGCCGACCGGTTCGGCACTCCGCTTTACGTCTACTCCGCGTCAACCATCCGAGAGCGTATGCGCGCCTTCGACCACGCATTTCGCAAGGTCTCACATACCGTCTGCTATTCGGTTAAAGCAAATTCAAATCTCAGCATCTTGCGCTTACTGGCCCGAATGGGTTGCGGTTTCGATGTCGTCTCGGGCGGAGAATTGGAGCGCGTTCTGCGCGTGAGTCAAAGAGCCGCAAAAAAAGTTGTCTTCTCCGGGGTGGGCAAAACACCAGAAGAAATGCGGACCGCGCTGAAAGCTGATGTTTTACTATTCAACGTAGAAAGTGAATCGGAATTATACGCGCTCGCAGAATGCGCCGCCCGGGCGAAGAAGAAAGCGCGAATTGCCCTGCGCGTAAATCCGGATGTTCCCGCCGAAACCCATCCGTATATCTCCACGGGATTGCATCAACACAAATTCGGCATACCCATCGACGAGGCTCGAGGTCTGTACACGCAGGCATCCGAGATAAGCTCTTTGGAGATTGCCGGTGTAAGCGTACACATAGGTTCGCAGATAACAGACGTGAAACCTTTCGCGGCTACCATGGAGCGAGTGGCTGAGCTAACCCGCGCATTGCAGGCGGACGGCTGCGTGATCAAGTATGTGGACGCGGGCGGTGGCCTTGGCATCCCCTACGAAAATCCCAATGGGCCAAGCTTTGCGGCACTGGCTACTTCCTACGCAGAGGCACTGATTCGCCCGCTTCGAGGCCTTAAAATTCATCTTCTACTTGAGCCCGGTCGCTGCATTGTGGGACCGGCGGGAGCCCTGCTGACGCGCGTGCTGTACAAAAAAACGAACGGAAAGAAAAAGTTTTTGGTGATGGACGCGGCCATGAACGACTTGTTGCGCCCGTCACTATACCGCGCCTATCACGAAATCGTTCCGGTGCGCGCAGCTGACCAATCGTCGTCGGAACGAAACGTTTCCGAGACGGTCGATGTTGTGGGACCGATATGCGAAACTGGCGACTTTTTTGCCCGCGATCGGGACCTGCCAATCATGGTGGAAGGCGAGTTGCTGGCAATACTCGATGCAGGCGCTTATGGAATGGTGCTCGCCTCGAACTACAATACCCGCCCGCGCGCCGCGGAAGTCTTAGTTGATGGAAAATCAGCAAAGGTAATAAGGCGGCGCGAAACTGTTGCAGACCTGGTTCGCGGGGAAACTTAGCCGCAGGCGATACTCGCGTGGGGAATGCCTCTCGTAGCGCCGGCATCTTGCCGGCCCTCTGGCGGGCGTAGCCCGCTTTCGGCCGCGAGACGGCCGCGGTGCGAGGCGGCTTCTAGTCCGCCGTGGAATACTGCTTCTTTCGATCCCGGTCCCAGACCACTCTTCCGCCGACAATTGTCTTGATCACTGTCACGTCGCGAATCTTCGCCGGATCGATGGTGAAGATGTCATCGCTCAGCAGGACCATATCCGCAAGCTTGCCGGGCATGATCGAACCTTTATCTTTGTCTTGAAACTCAGCGTACGCCGAGCCCATGGTGTAGGCTTCAACCGATTCTTCGACAGTGAGCTTCTGTTCTGGGAACCAGCCATTGGGATTCTTTCCATCCAGCGTTGCGCGCGTGACGGCAGCATAAATAGTCAGCAAAGGGTTCAGCGGCGCGACAGTCCAATCAGTACCGAAGGCCAGATGCACGCCGTGATTTAGGAACGTGCGAAACGCATAGGTCCGGCTGGCGCGATCGTGGCCGATGCGAGCTTCAGCCCAGCGGCCGTCATCGATGGCTTGATAGGGCTGCACCGATGCGATTACATCCAACTGCGCGAAACGCGCAAAATCCTTCTCCGCCATATGTTGCGCGTGCTCGATGCGGAAGCGGCGTTCCATTCCGCGATTAGCTTTGACCACATCGGTATACAGATCAAGGACGGTCGAAATGGCGCGATCACCGATGGCGTGGGTGCAGAGTTGGAGGCCGGCGGCGTCGGCCTGAGTCATCCAATCCCGGGTTCGGGAAAGTGGTTGCATTTGTTGGCCCAGCAAACCGGAGTTATTGGGATCGTCACTGTAGGGATCAAAGAAGTATGCGGTGCGCGAACCCAACGACCCGTCGGCAAAAGTCTTGACTGCACCAATACGCAAAAACGAAGAACCGAAGGCGTGGCGAATTCCGACCTTTGCCTGGTCCTGCCAGTCGGAAATTGCCGGGGCTACATACACACGCGTAGTCAGTTCACCGCTTTGCAGAAGCTCTCCATAGGCTCGGATATCGTTAAAGTTGTTCTCGCCGTCATTCATGTGCTGAACGCTGGTAACGCCGAGAGAGGCAGCATATTCGAGAGCACGCCTCATGGCGCGGAGGCGTTGCTCGTGCGACAAGGGAGGAATCACTTTGATGACAAGTTCCTTGGCGGCATCCTTCAGGGCACCCGTGGGATTGCCCTGGGCATCACGAACAATCACACCTCCTGGTGGATCAGGAGTTTGTGCTGTGATGCCGGCAAGGCGCAGCGCGGCGGAGTTCGCCACGGCGCCGTGGCCGTCGTAGCGGTCGAGAAAGACGGGGTTATCGCGCGTTACCGGATCGATGAGCTCTTTCGTGGGCAGGTTAGGCGGGGTCCATTTCGTTTCGTCCCAATCGCCTCGCTTAATCCATTCTCCCTTCGAAGTTTTTTTCGCCTGCTCTGCGATTCGGCGGACGAATTCATCGGTGCTGGTGGCGTCGTTCAGTTGCACGGAGTCGAGTTGAAGACCGCCATCAACGAAGTGTACGTGAGCATCGTTGAAACCAGGCAATAGCAACTTGCCACGCGCATCTATGGTTTTGGTAGCGGTACCGCGCAAAATCTCTACATCGGAGTTCGAACCAACAGCAACGATACGATCGCTGATCACGGCGACTGCCTGCGCCGTAGGATGGGCCTTGTCCCCGGTCCAAATTTTGGCGTTCGTGATAATGAGATCCGCTGTGGGTTTGGATTGGGCGAGCATTCCGATTGCGAAAAGGAAACTCAGAAGCGCGATGGCAAATTTCATTCTGATCCTCGTGGGAAGGGTAAAAATGCGTCCGTGAGCCAGATCTATTCTCTCTGTCCCCACTTCAGCTTGGCGCGCAATACATCGAAGAATGTCCCTCCGATGTGCAGCAGTTTGACGTAGCGATCGGACTTGCAGCAAGCGACGCGGTCGCCATCGAACATCGGTGTGCCGATCTGCCCGTCAACGCTCAGGTAAGCTTCGTCGTGACCGGTGTTAACTACGATGTCGATCTTCGACGAGTCTGGCACAACCAAAGCGCGGTGGGTCAGCGAATGGGCTGCAACCGGCGTTATCACGAACGCGTCCACCGTTGGCATGAGGATTGGTCCGCCGGCCGCCAGCGAGTAGGCAGTCGACCCCGTAGGACTGGAGACGATCAGACTGTCCGCTTTATAAACCGAGACAAATTCTCCGTCAATGTAAACATCGCAATGGTTAAGCCGGGATATAGTTCCCTTGCCCACCACGATGTCGTTGAGCGCGTCATAGCTGGCAACCAGCGCGTCTTTGCGAAACAGTTCGCAATGCACCATCGATCGGGTTTCAATGGTGCAACGCCCTTCGTCGATTCCGAGTAGAGTCGGGTAAAGCTCCTCTAACGGCACCTCGGTCAGGAATCCGAGTGAACCCAAATTTACTCCTAGCACGGGAATTCCGGCCTTGGCCATGGCACGAGCGGCGGAGAGCAGAGTTCCGTCGCCTCCGAGGACGACCGCAAAATTCAGCGCCACCGCGGCCATTTCATCGCGGCTGAGTACCTCGAGGCCAAGGGCGTGAGGAGCGGTCTCGGGGTCTACCACAACCTGATATTGATGTTCTCGAAACCAATCGAGCAACTCGGGCACAATGCTTGCCAGTTCCGGCTTCTCCGGCTTGGAGATGATGGCTGCAGCTTTGCCTTCCGCAAATTTCTCAGTCATGGTGAAATTTGAATTGTACAGAAATCGTTGGGAAAAATTTACCGTCTTGACTGGAGAAGCGCGAATAGCTAGAAAACTGACAGCAGCAGGAACTCACGATTCCCTTCGGCGCCCAAAATTGGGGAGTCAATCACATCGGTGCGCGCGCAATGCAGCGCCAGTAAAGCCTGACGCACTTTTTCGACTGCGCCCAACTGCGCCGCCTGGTCGCGCACAATACCTCCCTTGCCTACTTGTTCGCGGCCCACTTCGAATTGCGGCTTCACCAGAACCACGATTTGCCGTCCGCGGCGCGCGGCTGCGGACGGAAACGCCGCCTCGATGACTGCGGGCAAAACCATAGTCGCTGAAATGAAAGAAACATCCATCGCGACGAAGTCCACAAATTCTCCGAGTTGATCCCGAGTCAAGTAACGTGCATTAGTCTTTTCCAAAAGACGCACGCGCTTATCCTGGCGCAGACGAAAATCAATTTGACCGTGGCCCGTGTCTACCGCAATCACCCTCGATGCTCCGTACTGCAGCAGACAATCGGTGAAGCCTCCGGTGGACGCTCCCACGTCGAGACAAACTTTTCCTGCCACGTCAATATGCCAATGTTCAAGGGCTTTTTCGAGCTTAAGGCCGCCGCGACCAACGTACTTCAGGTCTTCGCCTAACAATCTAATCTCGGCCTGAGCGTCGACGCTGGTGCCAGCTTTTTCTATCTTTTGTCCGCCAACCAGAACCTGGCCTGCCAAGATTAATGCTTGCGCACGCTCACGCGAAGTTGTGAGTCCACGTTCCAGAAGCAGTTTGTCGAGTCTGATTTTCAAAACGCCATCGGAAACTTCAGAAAATTCCTCAAGCCCAAGATATCAGCAACCAAGTCGGTGCAAGGTGTAGAAGCATCTCTCGCTGAGACAGTTACGACGATAGTTCCTGCCTTTTCCACAACGTTTTCCACCAAGGTGTTGAAAAGTACAAGTGCTTTGCGCTTGACATACTATGTTGCTTTGCGAAATGACCAAAATAAGGTCATCGAATGGCAGGATTTGGTGAAAGGCAAGGTAGTTAGATCTGGTAATGGACGGCTTCAGAACTAGGTCGGCGAGTTTGGGAATTCGGAGGGCCGCGTGGTTAGCGATGCACACGACCCTTGTCAGAACCTGTTCGTTCACGCTCAATCAGCCGCTACTTCTCGTACCTCCTGCATCGCTTGTGAGCGCAATTGGTTTTCGTAGTCAGCGAGTTGCGCCTCGATATCCTCCGCTGCTTTGCGTTTCTTGATGACCTCCTCACGGTAGCGCCGCAGGAAGTAGTCAATAGTCTCGACGCGAATCCTGATCGAGCCGGAAGGTTTGTTCTCGTCCAGATCCTTGAAGCAGAAATAAGGCGTGCCCGACTGCTCGATGATGCCTTCGATCACGCCGTAAATTGGCGCATCGTGTCCACACTTGAAGCTTGAGACCTCAAGCGCGACCAGGTTCGGATGCCGCGCAGTAAACTTCGCGGCCCAGACTTTGTGATTCGTGCTGCAGGAATACGAGTTCTTCCACGCATCCGAAATATCGAGCGGGTGGCTGATCATGCCAGCGCGGACCTCGTCTCCGAACAGGCGCTCCAGCATGTCTTCGTCCAGAGGCAGCGTGTTCTGCGAGAAAATCGGATAACCCAGCTTCTGGAACTCTTCCATGATCTCGTGATTCAGGCCGGGATCGTGGTGATAGGGGCGGCCCAGCATGACAATCCCGATGCGGTCTTCGCGCTCAAGTTGATCGAGAACCTCGCGAGCGCGACGACGAACGCTGCTTTCGTAAGCTTCCAGCGCCTTGTAGCCCGCTTCCACCGCGCGGTCGTTCTCTTCTTGTGAAAGTCCAAGAATCGGCTGCCACGCTTGCAGCATTTGGTGGGCGAACAGCTTGCGGTCGGCAAAGTTCAGCACCGGATCCAGATATTTAACATTGTGCTCGCCAAAGACATCGTTTTCTTTGGTGAACGCGGCCTTCACCGTCTCCGGCGTCGCGGTGACAGTTGGACAAGCATTGGCGCCGACAATCTTCACCAGCGGCGACGTCAGCACGTCGTACATGGGGAAGAAAATTACGTTCAGCGGCTTCTTGCGATGTTTTTCCTGGATCAGATTGTAGACGTGCGAAATTCCGATCTTCGCCGGGAAGCAGGGATCGATCGCCCCGCGGCTGGCGCCCGCACGATAAAGATCGGAACTGGTGTAGTCGGAATAAATAATGTTTTCCGGCTGCACACCCAGGCTCTCAAGATATCCGTTGAAGAGCGGCGCATAGGTGTATATGTTCAGCACGCGCGGAATCCCCACGCGAAGCTTCTTGCGATTCTCCATGAGCGGAATGCGCTCTTTAGCCGCCTTGTTCCAGAATTTTGCCGTCGGGATCGGGTCGGCAACAATCTTGGGATTGACTGGCCGGAAAACCTCGCGGGCAGCGATGTCCACGAAGTTCAGATATTTTTCTTTGATCTCGTCAATGCCGGCCTTGATGTCTTTCATTTCGTTGACATCTTCGACCAAGCCCTTTTCGCAAGTGGCGATGATCAACCGCTGTTCCCCGTGCATCAGCGGAACTTTGGTGACTTTCTGCACGGGAACGACGGCTCATTTCATCCTTGGGAGCGGTGCGGATGTCGATGAAGGTGCGCAGGCAATTGTTCTTGCAGAAATTGCAGCGCGTGGATTCGTTGCGAGTCGTGCGGTACTGAATTTTTCGAACTGCATCGAGGCCGACGAACGAAGTCTGCAGGCCATTCTGCCACAGGCGCAACGATTCAGCCGCAGCACCGATCGCGCCCGATTCTCCGCAGAACTCGTGGACGATAATCTCGGGCTTTTTGCCGGCGGCGCGGAAGCTGTTCTGGATGAAATCCACTTCCGCTTTCACCACCGCCATGTTGTTCTGCGTGCCGCCCTGCAGCACGAATCGCGTACCCAGCGCCGCAAGATTCGGAATGCTGGCGACATACAGAAACACATTTTTCGGCAGAACCGCAGCCAGTCCAGCGAGAATTTCTTCCGCCCTCCAGCCTTGCCGCTGGAAGTTCACGATGTCGGATTGCATGAACACCGCGCACCCGTAGCCGAAAACAGGCATGGACTGGGCTGAGAAAGCCAGATCGGCATATTGTTCAACGCCGAGTCCAAAGCCTTCAGCGGTTGATTGCAGAAAATATCCATTGCCTGCGGAACACTGCGTGTTCAGCTTGAAATCTTTTACCCGTCCGTTGTGAAGAATGATGATCTTTATATCCTGCCCGCCCACGTCCACGATGACGTGCGGATCCTCGTAAAACTTCAGGGCTGATTCAGTGTGGGCGACAGTTTCGACTAGCGCCACGTCTGCGTGCAAGACATCTTTAAGAATGTCCTTTGCGTAGCCGGTGGTGGCCACGCCGAGGACTTCGAGTTTCGCATTCTGCGCTTCCACCTGTCCACGCAGATTCTCGAACATCTCGATCGTGTCCTGGATCGGATTTCCGTTCGACAGTTGGTAGGCCTTGCAGAGGATGTCGCCGCGATCATCCAACAAAACGGCTTTGGTGGATGTCGATCCTCCATCGATGCCAATAAAGCCGCCGACTGTCTGGCCCTTCTGAAATGCGGCGGGCGTGAACTTTTTCCGCCGATACGATTCTTTAAACGTGTCGAGTTCTCCCTCTTTCGACACCAGCCCTTTGCCGCCCGATTTCGCTTTCTCCTCCTGCCGTCCGAACTCGATGTAGTACACCAGCTTTTCGTAACCCTGGTAGCAACCGACGCAATCTTCTTCGCTCTTGCCGAATTCAATCGCGCCCATGGCCGCGAAATACTGCGCGTTGCTCGGAACCTTGATCAAATCTTCCGGCTTCGCGCCATCGGGAACCGAAACTTTGCGCTCCTGCCACATCCTCGGAATGTTGGCCTGCCACGCCTCGCGCATGCCTTTAATGAAACTGTTCGGCCCGCCTAGCAACAAAACGTGTGGCCGCAGCGTGTGGCCGCGGGTTAGAACGCTCAGGTTCTGCAGGACGATTGCCTCGAACAGCGAAGCCATCAGCTCATCTGGCGGTGTTCCAACTTTTTGCAGACTGTTGATGTCCGTCTCGGCGAACACGCCGCACTTGCCGGCCACCTTGTGCAGTTTGATTCCGCGGTAGCCCTGCAGGGCAAGCTCGGCAACCGGAATCTTCAGCTTCGCATTGATCTTGTCGATGACCGCGCCCGTGCCGCCTGCGCATTTGTCGTTCATCGACGGAATCTTTTTCTTGCGCCCGGTTTCGTCGTCATCTTTGAAGACGATGATCTTCGCGTCCTGTCCGCCTAGCTCGATCACCGAATACACTTCGGGATGCAGTTTCTCGACGGCCAGCGACACCG
Source organism: uncultured Acidobacteriota bacterium (assembly GCA_963716405.1). Taxonomy (GTDB): domain Bacteria; phylum Acidobacteriota; class Terriglobia; order Terriglobales; family Acidobacteriaceae; genus JABDBE01. Next base: position 399,802 of record CAVQTI010000007.1, read on the forward strand.
CCGTCACTTCCTGCACAAACTTCGCGCCAATCTGTTCCGCGATTCCGCCGCCGCCGGAGCCGGTCATGAACATCCGCGTGTTGTGCCGATTGATTCCGACTTCGGCTTCAATACGGCGCAGGAATTCCAGAGTCTTCTCGGGCTGCTTGGTTTCGTGCCGCTGATAGTCCTGCCAAAGAATCTGGTCGGTCGCGGCATCGACCACGGTCGCTTTCACCGTGGTCGAGCCAACGTCGAGCCCTACGAGAAACTTCGTGTGATGGTCGTGCGGCTTTCGTGTACGTAACAGGAGCAGGCGCAATTTGAAATAGTTGGGGCGCCGGCTTCTCATGTCCATTCGAATGGTCGTGCATTTAATCTCTCCGATCAGGATCGAGCGAGGAAAGTAAGGACCGGCAGCCACGCTGCGCTGCCGGCCAGATCGGTTAAGCGGCGTTGGGAAGAGCGATCCCCGGGACGCGAGCGCGACGGAAAAGCCGCGTGCTCTTGTCCATGCGATCGTTCACGTGCAGGATAAATTGCGCCGCCGTGCCCGCAATGCCTTCCGGTGCGGCACGTGATAGAACGGCCGCTTCAGTTCGGGATGCTCGGCGATGTATTCGCGAATTTCATCCAGGCTCTTGCCGGTGGACTTCAGGCACTGTTCGAACTCCGTCTTGGCCTTAACCTTGGCTTCGCCGAGCGCCATCTGCACGCGGCTGTGAGCGTTGACTTCGCCCTCGCCCGAGGTTTCGATCGGAAGGAAGATCATGTCTTTGAACTTGTTTATCACCGCCGATTGCACGCCGTCGGACTGTGACGATGGCATGCAGCCGAACGGCTTCAGCGCCAGCACCATGTGGCAGAGGTGATGAACCGTGTAGTAAACGTTCTTGCCGACTTCGAGGTGACCTTCGCCTCCGCGCGCGAACTGGTTGTAGAAAGGATGGGCCATCTCCGCCAAGTCCGTCTGTGGCACCAGATGATGCGTGATTCCGCCGAGGTTCTTGATCGTCCGATGATAGAGGTAGTTCCACATCGCTTCACCGGCGCCAATGCCCATCAGCTTCTTGCGTAATCCCAGATCATTGGCGAGCTGCTTTTTCAGTTCCCACCACTGCGGATTCCGGTGCGGACGGTTCACCGGCCACTTGGCTTTCGCATGAGCTTTGGCCTGGTACATCAAATACGCAACCCAAGTCGCGATCGGCTCGACCAGCACCTGCGCGCCTTCGCGTTCGAGGAAGTCGAACATGTGGAAGTTGCCATCGCCTTCGGTGATCTGCGCCCAGAATTCGCCCGTGATCTTGACCACCGGCTTCACCTTGGTGCGGTCCACTTCAATGCTGTCCATCTTCTGCCGCGCCGCGGCTAGAGCGGCCAGATAATCCTTTCCCCATAGATGCTCGTGCATCTTGCCGAACACGTTGAAAGTGTTGCGCAGAATCTTATTGCTCTTGAATTTCGGCTTGGCCCAGTCCGGCGCTCGATCTTCGATCTCAAACGAATCCCGATTTCGCAGGTCCTCGCACAAGTCCATCCACCGTCTCGCGGAATACGCGCTCGGTGTCGCCTTTGTTCACTTCAAACGGACGAATCTGATAAATCAGATCGTTGAATACGTCGCCCATGTGCATGGCGTTCAACATGCCAAATCCGAAATCAATCGTGAACTTCAACCCTGGCTCGCCCGAGGCCGCCTTGATTCCATCGCTGTCCTTGAACAGCAGCACGCGGAAACCATCAAAGCCGGCATTCTTCAGCGCGAACCGATACTCCGCCTCATACATGCCGAAGCGGCACGGACCGCACGAACCCGCCGTAAAGAAGACATAGTTGTCAAGAATATCCTTGCGGGGAATGCCTTCCTTCTCGAGGAATTGGAGATACTGCACCAGGTTTCCCACGGTGAAATACGTCGGATTGCACTGTCCGTTGTTGCCGTATTCCTTGCCAGTCTGGAACGCAGGGACGTCCGGCACGGGCAACTTCTCGCAGCGATATCCGCAGCCCTGGAACACGGCGCGAATCAGGTCTTCGTGTTTCCAGGTGAACCCGCCGAAAAGAATCGTCACCTTGCCGCGCTCGTCAGCAGTGAATGCCCTTTCTATGGGCCGATGAAAATGTGTGGGCTGGTCGAGACCAGCGATCTTGCGCAGCCTGGCGCGCTCGGCTTCCAGACGCTGTTTGATTTCTTCATCAGTGTTGATCTGTATTAGATTGGTCGCCATTATCTTCCTCCGGCGGACTGCAGGTTTCGAACGTGTTCGGATAAGAGTAGGGACAACGCAACGCTACTCGTTTTAATGCGGCAAATGTCGAATCTAGAGAAGGTGGAGCGAAACGAAGAAGGACGCAGGACTATCCTGTACTTGGCTTGAATACCTTGGAATCCGCGATGTAAAGCCACCGGAAACTCCTGTAACGTGCTAGGAGGTTCGAGGTTTACGCCAGCGAGAGACGTTTGGCAACGAATCTCGTGGCGCCGGACGAGCGATGCAACTATTACTCCGGCCTTCGCAAGCAGAGGTGCAAAATTTGCAGGACCCCACTCAAGGACACTAGCATGGTTGTATCAGAAACCAAGGTTAAGATTCAAGTTGGGTTAAGTCACAGGCGGAACTGCGTCCATTCGTCAGTTGGGCGGCAGAGGATGTCTGCAGTAGAATCACCTTACCCCGGCCTAAGCTTTGCTTTGGAGGATTTGAACAGCACATGGGTAAGCGCCGCGAGCCCCGCAAGGAAATAAAGGTTCCGGTGCGAATTTTTGGTACGGACAGCGAAGGAAAAATTTTCTCCGAGAAGGTGCTGACCGCCAACGTGAGCCGGCAGGGAGTACAGTTGACCGGAGTTCAAGCTCAGCCCAAAATCGATGAGATCATCGGTTTAACCTATGGCGCAACCAAGTCTCACTTCCGCGTGAAATGGGTTGGCAAAGCTGGCACCGCAGAGGCAGGGCAGTTGGGTCTGCTGAATCTCTCCCCGGAAAAAACTTTTTGGGATTTCCCGTTGCCCTCGCCCGCAATAGATAATTCAGCGCTCAATACTCGAGAACGCCGAGCTAATCCGCGGCTCAAGTGCGCAAATTCCGTGGAAGTTTTTCCTCTTGGTCAAACCATTCCAATCCGCAGCAGAACTTCCGATCTGAGCGTAGCAGGATGCTTTTTGGAAATGCCCAACCCTCTGCCTGCGGGGTCGCAAATCAGGATCGCGCTGTGGATTAAAGAGTTTAAGCTATGGGCGAATGGCCAGGTGGTAACCAGCACGCCTGGATTCGGAATTGGCGTGAAGTTTACTGAAATTGCGGAGCGAGACCGCAATCAGCTCAAACAATTTCTCGAGAGCATGGTCAGAATCAGGATTTGAAATTCGGTGACAAGGTCGCCTGTTCCGCGCGGACAGGCGAGGGCAGTACGAACAGTTGGGTGTTTTCGATGCTCCTTCGGCCGCGTCGTAGAATCTTTCTGCAGACAACGCTCGACCGCAGCCGACAGGTATAAATGCTGAATGGGCTTCAGCAGAAAGGCATGCGCCCCCAGCGAGAGCGCCTCACAAATTTTGTTGGGATCATTGAGCCCCGAGCACATGATTACTTTGACCTTTGAAGATAACTTCCGCATTCGTCGTAAAACCTCCAACCCATCCATGCCAGGCATCTGCACATCGAGCAGCACTAGGTCGGCAACTGGGTCGTGACGCAAAGTCTCCAAAGCTTCGAACCCATTGCTGGCAACCATCACACGGTACGAATCCAGTTCCAGCAAGGCGCGAAGATATCGCTGGATTTCGGGCGAATCATCCACAACTAGTATGGTAGCTTTGACTGCACTACGTCCAATGCAAGTCATAGGGATGAGATTGCTCCAAATTTAATCGATTACGTTTTCAGTTTGTTCTTACGGCTCACGCAGTCGAGCCCTCGGATTGCTGCGAAACGACAGCGTCCATGCGCCATGGATTATGCGCCTTATCGCGTTCTCGGGAATGCCCCAACACTTAGCCAGGAATTCGTCACCCCTTATCCATAGATCCGCATGGGCGACGCCTGCTTGCGGAAGAAGCGCATACCCGATTCGTTAATGCTTCCCGTTGCAGTGGCGAGAAAGACAGATGAAACCACCCGTCCGCAAAAACAGCTTGAGGTGTGTACTCCGCGATGCCTCGGGGCGTCAACTAGTTTTCCGCTTCTCCATTCCCTTTTTTCGCAGGCACATGCACTCCTTCCACAGGACATTGCACCGCTTTCGCTGCTACCGGTTTGCGCTCCTCAGGTGCTCATGCCATCGCGACCACACCACCAACGGATGGCACGCACTTGGCCGTCAAATTCGGCGCACGTTCAGAAAATCAATGCTGTGTGAAAAACTAGGCCGAAATCAGTGGTGGCGAGGCCTTGGCTTTAAATTCTAATGGTGTTGGTCGCGAATCGGCTTTATCAATCGGCTGTGAGGTACGCGCTTCCATTGGCCGCGGCGAGGGTTTGACTTCATTGACCGTCGGGTAACTGGAAGTGGCGCGAGGGGCTTTCGCCAAGCGGTGCCGCCATGAGCGGCGACATACAACGCCAGTTCGAGCCGGCTCCAGACCCCGAGCTTGTCAAAGGTATTGCGCAAGTAGTTCTTGATGACTTGTTCCGTGGTGCCGATCACGCTGGCGATTTCGCGGTTCGTCTGGCCTTCCCAGACCAACATCGCGACCTGAATTTCTTTGCTGGTTAGGCGATCACATGGTTGCATTGGATTCCCCTTGTTCTCTCTGAAAGACTGCGGTCGCGAGTTTCACCCGCTTGCGGCCATCCTTGATTCCGGCTCGCAGAAACAACGTGCGCAGATGCTGTTTCACGGTGCGCGGGCTGATGTTCAATTGCTCCGCAATTTCTTTATTGCTGCAACCTTCGACCAGCAGCAGTAATACCTGTTCGTCGCGTTGCGTAATCTTAATCTCGCTGATATCAACCATAACGGCTTCCTTTCCTTGCTCCAAATCTTTACTTGCAGCCTGACCCAATCACTCCATCTAAGGAAGCAAGCGCTTCGCCAAACTTTCGCTGACTGGCACCGAGGGCTAAATACCTTTGAATGCATACCCGCAAGTTGAAAAGGGAGTCCGCCCGATTGTTGCGCGATCAAAAATGGGAAAAATCAGTTCCGAAACAGACTCCGGCAAATCGGACGCCCGCACAAGACTGCAGCAGTGCTCTTGGTGTTAGTAACGGTCAGAGTAGTTTTCCGAACAATACCTGCCCAAGAGCTACGCTGCGCCTTGACTGGCATTTCCGGGACGAGACAGCGCATTACTTTGCACACCCGGCTGAGCTTCAGCGACCCAAACAATTCAGATCGCGGTTGCGGTGAAACCTTGCCTGCTGCCGGCATCAAGCGATCATCAGCCGCGCGCCCATAATTCCAAGAAGTGCAGGCACTTGTGTACCTTCGTTGGTGATTGGTGCCGCATAATCAGGGCTGCTAAAATCAAGGCGTCACATGGCTACGGCCAGCGTTTTGGACGGCCAATTGCACTTCGGATATGGCAGAGTCTCCCAAGCCCGGAGCGGATAAACATTTGGAAAGCCCCATCCTTACCGAACGTGAAAAGCCGGCGCTGGATGAATCCACATTCCAGCAACTTCTCGAAGCTGCTCACGTCCTGCAGGAGCAGAAGACTTTTGAAGTTGTCAGCCGTCCCGGGCCCGACCCTACCGAAGCGCTTGCGCAGATTGTTGAGACACAGGAATTCCTGCGAACGCAACCTGACGACTTGCGAGCCGCGGCCACAGTCGTGGTCGAGCGTTTGCAAAAAATCACGCACGCCACTGGGGTGGCAGTGGCGGTGGTGCGCGAGAATCAACTGGAGTATTGCGCAGCTACGGGGGACGCATCCAGCTTGGCCGGAACAAGTTTGCCACTGGATGCGAGCCTGTCTGCGGACGGTCAACTGTCTACTCAGTTCAGCCGGGAGCATCCGGACAAAAAGTCGATTGCGTTGCCGCTGCAGCGCGAGGGCAATCTGTGCGGCCTGCTCGAAGTGCGCTTTGCCGAAACTGATGCTATTCACTCGCCGGAAATGCGAAGCTGCCAACTCATGGCTGGACTGATGACCGAGGCCATCGCCAGAGCTGCCGATCGAGAGTGGAAGGAAACCCTCGCCGCTGAGCGAGCCGCCATGCTGGAGGCTCTGGAACGAATTAAGCCGCAACTCGAGCGGCTTGCGGTGGGCTCGGCTACTAATATCGCGGACCCGGAGAATAAGCCCTTCGAAACAACAAACGACGTGGTCGAGTCAGAATTACCGGTTAGACCGCGCGTGCCCCGCAGCGAATCCAGCGCGAAGTCAGGTCGCGAAACGGTTTGCCCGGAGTGCGGATACCAGTTCGGACAACATGAACTATTCTGCGGGAGATGTGGGACCGCACGCCCGGCCCCGTTGTCCTCTGACGAACTCGAACACCAATGGGCGCCGCCTTGGCTTTTGCAGCCAACCACGCAGGATGCACAACGCGGAACTGAGAAGACAGAAAATAACGCAGACACCAAAGCCGCACCGCCGATGATCGATCAGCCTTCCGACTTCACCGATGGCTTTTCTCGCGACTCGCACGACGCGGTGGCGCAAATTCCACATATGTCGGCGCTTGATCCGCGATCTGCCTTAGCGACCGCCGATGAAACAACTGACGAAACATCGCGAAAAACAGATTCGTCTCTGGCGCTTTCGCAAGCCGACGTGCCATCGCCAGGGGATTCAGAAACACCAACCGTTGACCCGCCGTCAATTTTGCCTGAAAAGTCACCGAGCCAGATCTGGCTGGCTAAACATCGCGCCGACCTTTATGTTGGAGCCGCCGTCCTATTGCTCTTTGTGGTGCTATCGGGATGGGGCCTGCATTCTGACGAACCTCACGTGGTCCCAAAGCACTCCGCCCAACCCAGTCTCACGCTCTTCGAAAAGTTGCTGGTGAGTCTGGGTTTGGCGGAAACGCCGCCGGCTCCAACCTATCTGGGAAATCCCAATGCCCCAGTGTGGGTAGACTTGCACACGGCGCTCTACTATTGTTCGGGATCAGACTTGTATGGCAAAACTGCAGGCGGAAAATTAACAACTCAGCGGGATGCGCAGCTCGACCAGTTCGAGCCAGCCGCCAGAAAAACTTGCGAGTGACGTTGCGCCACTTCGCGGCCAACTCCCAGAAAAGCAAAGACCCCTGAGCTGGCGACCCAGGGGTCAAAATATGCTTATGCCGCTCCCTCTAGGCATGGGCTAAAGTCTCGTGCCGGCGCGCCTCGTACCAGAGAGCAAGTTCTACTCGATTCCAGAGTCCAAGTTTGTCATAAATAGTGCGCAGATAGTTCTTCACGACATGTTCAGTGGTGCCGATGGCTTCTGCAACTTCACTATTCTTGAGTCCTTGGGCGACAAGTTCGATGACCCGCCGTTCCCGTTCGTTGGGACTGCGTTTTCCGTATCGCTCTCCTCCAAACATAGCTGCCTCCGGTATAAAGTTGTCGCGAGTTTGACTCGCTTGATGCCATTACGTATTCCAAAACGCTGAAAAAGACGATTGAAATGCGCTTTAACTGTGCGTCGGGCCATTTTGAGCTGGGAAGCAATTTCCTGATTGTCGCAGCCTTGCAATAGCAACTCAGCTATTTGCTTCTCCCGTGGGCCCAAACGAACGGATTTTTCCTCCATGTCGACTCTTTCCCCAAGGGTTGAAATAATTCACGCTGTCGGGAAGCTCTGTGCATCTAAGTTCCCGGTAGCGCCTTCGCCAGCCAGCTGCGAAAAGGAAGTAACGTGAGTGCAGCCAGCTACAGAAATCCATAGCATTCAGGCTGCCAAGTAGGCTGGATTTCTCCTGTGCTTTCCACTCTTGACGATTCTACAGGCAGACAATTCGAACCAAGTCTTTTAAACTAATGTGTATATGATCGGGCGGCGTCGAGTGGTCCCGAATCTGTACCTTTTTGGGATCGCCATCTGTCCTCTATGTTGCTGAAAACTAATAACAAAACAAACCGATTTGCATTGTGCATCTAGCACCGGAGAAAGTGTGCAGAGAGCTATTCTTCCCATCCCTCTGACGACCCCCGCCGACCTGTCGGCAATCGAAATTTGAATAAAATCTATACCGTGCGGACCCGATGGCTGTATAGGGCGAACACCTTAGGACAAAATTCCACAATCATGTAAAGGTCACAAGAACTAATTACACCGCCCATTTGCTGCTTTATCATTCTAAATAGCTTGGCTCGTTAAATACTTCGGTCGTAGTCAGAGGATGGGCCACCGGTGGGCACAATCAATGGCATAATCCGACCGGGTGGTCGAGACGGAGTCTGAACTGCACCTTGAGTGCAAAGCTTTTCCACATTCACAGGGGTGCGGAACCGCTCAAGCTGCCCTAAATGGGTAACTGTCCTGTTTATAGTCACATAGCGAGACAAACCAAAACCAGTAAAGGTAAGTCAATTGCTCTTGTTGAAGCTTGACTCGCATTATCCAGGAAGAACTTGCTACCCCGCTGCGCACACGGTATTCTGGCGCGTCGCTGTTTACTGGTTCCCGCTGGTTCCGTCGTCCGCCTGTTTTACGGTCGCAGTGTCAGAATGGCACACAGTTCCTGAGTCGCGTGCTTCAAACGTAATCATACTGTCATCACAAGGAGAGTAAGGATTTGATCGCTTCGACAAGCCATATCATTGCGCCGCACGGTGGAGAGCTAACCGACCTGGTTGCCGCGCCTGAACGAACCGCAGAACTTAAGGCTCACTCCCGCGAATGGCCATCGTGGGATCTCACACCGCGCCAGATCTGCGACCTCGAGTTGCTGATGAGCGGAGGATTTTCCCCTCTGCGCGGCTTCATGACCCAGGCCGATTACGAAGGCGTCTGCCACAACATGCGGCTGAGCAGTGGCGTTCTGTGGCCCATGCCAATCACTCTGGACGTTAAAGAAGACTTTGCCAAGTCTTTGAAGCCGGGAAGCAAGGTTGCGCTGCGCGATGCCGAAGGCGTGATGCTGGCAGTTCTTAATGTTGAAGACATCTGGCAGCCGGACCGCAACCAAGAAGCCAAATCTGTATTCGGAACTACCAGCACGGTTCATCCCGGAGTCGATTACCTGCTTAATAAAGGCAACTCCTGGTACGTGGGCGGACGGATTGAAGGCCTGCAGGGGCCTTCGCATTATGACTTCCGCACACTGCGTCTTACACCGGCGGAATTGCGAAATGAATTTGCGCGTTTAGGCTGGCGCCGCGTGGTCGCCTTCCAGACCCGCAATCCCATGCACCGCGCCCACGTTGAACTGACTTTCCGCGCCGCCAAACAAGTCGAGGCCAATTTGCTCATTCATCCGTCGGTCGGAATGACCAAACCCGGCGACGTTGATTACTTCACACGCGTGCGCTGCTATCAGTTGCTGCTTTCCAAGTTTCCCGCTGGCAGCGTGAAACTTTCCATGCTCCCGCTCGCCATGCGCATGGGCGGACCGCGCGAAGCCATCTGGCATGCTTTAATCCGCAAGAATCACGGGGTCACGCATTTCATCGTGGGACGTGATCATGCGGGACCGGGAAAAGATTCCGACGGCAAGAATTTCTACGGCCCCTACGACGCCCAGGAACTTTTCAAGAAGCACGAAGCTGATATCGGGGTCACCATGGTTCCTTTCAACATGATGGTCTACCTCGAAGACAAAGATCAGTACGTGCCCGACAATGAAGTGACTAACGGCTCAAGGGTGCTGAACATCTCCGGCACTGAATTGCGCGATCGCCTTAACGAAGGGCGTGAAATTCCCAGTTGGTTTACTTACCCCGAAGTCGTGCACGAATTACGCCGCAGCTATCCACCTCGGCACAAGCAGGGCGTGACTATTTTCTTCACCGGGCTTTCGGGTTCGGGCAAATCGACCATTGCGAATGTTCTCGTAACCAAGTTTCTCGAGGCCGGAGGCCGTCCGGTAACGCTGCTGGATGGCGACCTGGTGCGCAAACATCTCTCCTCGGAGTTGGGTTTCTCCAAGGAGCATCGCGATATCAACATCCGCCGCATCGGCTACGTCGCATCGGAGATCACTAAGAATGGCGGAATCGCGATCTGCGCTCCTATCGCTCCCTATGACGCAACTCGCAAAGCTGTCCGCGGCATGATCGAACCGGTTGGCGGTTTCATCCTGGTGCACATTGCCACCTCGGTGGAGACCTGTGAGCAACGCGATCGCAAGGGTCTTTATGCGAAGGCCCGAGCTGGGATTCTCAAGGAGTTCACCGGCATTTCCGACCCTTATGAAGAACCTAAAGACGCGGACGTGGTCATTAATACGGCGGAACTGAGTCCCGAAGAAGCGGCCCAGGAAATTATTTTGCACCTGGAGCGCGAAGGTTTCATCGGAGTAAATGGCCATCCAGCCTGATCGGCGGTAAGCAAGTCACGATCAAGTTGCACGGAAGTTTGTATGCTCATCGAAAAGATTCTGATTGGCTTTGTGGTAGGGACCCTGATCGGTATGACCGGGGTGGGCGGCGGCGTGCTTCTACTACCCGTCCTGATTTTTGTGCTTCGCGTACCGCCCATCGTTGCCGTGGGTTCGGACGCCCTGTTCAACTTCGTTACCAAAATCGGTTCCAGCTGGGTTCATCTCAACAAAGGAACGGTGCGAAAGAAAGTGGTGGTGGCACTGGCCACCGGCAGCATCCCAGGGTCGATTCTGGGCGTGAGCTTGCTGGGCCATCTGCGCACTGTCTACGGCACGGGCGTCAATACCTTTATTACGACGACGGTCGGAATTCTCCTGATCTGCATTCCGACTCTGCTTCTGTTTCAGAGCCGGATCGAAGATCACATGGCGCATCGTTCTCCCACCCTGCAGTCGTTCGTGGGCATGTCGGCAATTGGCCTGCTGGCGGGCTTTCTGGTGGGCATGACCTCGGTTGGCTCGGGCAGCATCATTATGATGCTTCTGCTCCTTTTCTATAGCTTCTCGCCCAAAGTCATGGTCGGCACGGACATCGTTCATGCCGTGATCCTGACTGGCGTGACCAGCCTGATGCATTTCCGCCTCGGCAATATCGATCCCTATCTCGTCAGCGCGCTCCTGATTGGTTCCATCCCCGGCGGCCTGCTGGGCGCGCAATTAAGCACGCATCTTCCCGTCCCCTGGTTGAGACGGCTGCTGTGCGCGGTCCTGCTCGCGACCGGCGCTCGCATGCTCTGGGCCTGAGCTTCTGCAAATAGCCATGACAAATAATTCCAACGCCGAAACCTTGCAGCGCATTCAATCCGCCATAGAAGCAGCGCGAGTTGTTTTCAGCCGTTTCACCGCCGGCGCGATTGCCGCGGAATACAAGATTGGCCATGACCCGGTTACCGAAGCCGATCGAGCGCTGGACGCCGTGCTTCGCAAGGAATTGTTGCGCGACGGCGAAGGCTGGCTCTCGGAAGAAAGTGTCGATGATTACACGCGCCTCGAAAAAAGCCGCGTGTGGGTGGTCGATCCACTCGATGGCACCCGCGAATTCGTCGCCGGCATTCCCGAGTTCTGCGTTTCCATTGCTATGGTCGAAAATGGACGTCCGATAGCTGGCGGAATCTGCAATCCCGCCACCAACGAAGTGTTCCTCGGCTCGCTCGAATCGGGCGTTACCTATAACGGCAAGCCGGCGCTGCCCAGCCAGCGATCTACATTAGACGGCGCGACCGTGTTAGCCAGCCGCAGCGAAACCAAGCGCGGAGAATGGAAGCAATTTGAGGGCGCGAATTTTCAGGTTCGCCCCATGGGATCGGTCGCCTATAAACTCGCGCTGGTCTCGGCTGGCCTAGTCGATATTACTTTCACCCTGGTCCCAAAGAACGAATGGGACGTCGCCGCCGGAGTCGCTCTGGTGACCGCCGCCGGAGGCTTCGTCAGCACCTTGGAGAACAGTTCACTGCAGTGCAACTGCCGCAATCCGCTTATCTCGGGCCTGATCGCGTGCGGACCGAATCTACGCGAACCGCTCCTCCAATTACTCGAGAATCACATGCAGCCCGCCGGTTCGCAACCCAGTCGTTGATAATAAGCCACTGCTCCAAGCCGCACACCGCGCGCGGTAGTGCCATGAGTAACTTTATCCTGCCCGTGATTTGCAGTACCTTGGTGTAGAGACCCAAACAAAATAAGCTGGGCGCAACTGCGCCTGCGGGAGATTCGTAATGCGGTGTGATCGCATTCTTCGTTTAGTTCTGTCTCTGGGATTGATCGCAGTTCTTTCTGTTGGCTGCTCCCGCGATCCCAACGTGCGCAAGCAAAAGTACTTCGAAAGCGGCCAGCATTATCTCGACAAAGGTCAGTATCGCGAGGCCGCAATCCAGTTCAAAAACGCCGTTCAGATTGACTCCACGTACGGCAACGCACACTACGGCCTGGCTCAAGCCCTGCTCAAGCTGCAGCAGTGGAATCCTGCGTACCAGGAACTGGCGCGCACTCTCGATTTGCAACCGGACAATTATCAGGCACGTATCGACCTGACAAATCTGCTCATTGCGGGACGCGATTTCAAACAAGCGCAGGAGCAGACCGATCAGCTTCTGCTAAAGCAGCCGAACAATCAGCAGGTTCACATGGCAGTGGCGAATCTGCTCATCGGACAACAAAACCTTCCCGCGGCCATGCAGGAAATGCAGAAAGCCATTGCCCTCGGTCCTAACAACTGGGAACCTTATCTCGATCTCGGGCTATTGCAGATAAGAACCAATCAGCCCGATGCCGCCGAAAGTAATTTCAAGAAGGCGGTGGAAATAAATCCTCAGGCTATTCAGGCTCAGTTGGCTCTGGCAGGTTATTACCAGTCACGCGGCCGCTTCGCCGAGGCCGAACAGCAATTGCGCCATGCCATGGATCTTGATCCCAAAAATCCCGACCCGCCCGCCGCGCTCGCCCGTCTTTACATGGCGCAGGGTAAGAAGGCCGACGCGGAAGCATTCCTCAAGCAAGTCAAGAACAAGTTTCCCGACAACTCCGTCGGCTACCGCATGCTGGGCGACTTTTATTTCGCCACCGGCGATCTCGACAAAGCCGTCGCAGAATACGCCACTGTGTTTCATGACCATCCGAAAGATACGCAAGTCGAGAAGAACTACATTCAGTTGCTCATTCTGAAAAACCGTCTCGACGAGGCAGGCAAGCTCACCGATGCGATTCTCGCCAACAACGCCAGTGACAATGACGCCCTCGTTTACCGCGGCCAGATTCAGCTTCGCAAAGGGCAGTCCGCTGACGCGGTCCAAACTCTGCAGAATGTGCTCAAGAACGATCCCGATAATGGCGTAGCCCACTACCATCTCGGCCTGGCTCTCGACCAATCTGGAAATTCTGAGCGTGCGATTGAGGAATTGCGCAAAGCCGTCCGCCTGCGTCCCGACCTGGTTGAAGCACAACGCGCCCTGGCCATGGCCGCCATGCGTCACGGTGACATGGATACTTTGGAACAAGCTGCAACTCAAATTATTAATCTGCAGCCCGCATCGCCAGATGGTTACGCTATGCGGGCGCTGGCGAAGATCAATCGCAAGCAGTTCGCAGCCGCCAACGAGGACGCGCGCAAAGCCATCGACCTTGCCCCGCAAAGCGCCGTCGGATACATCCAATTGGGAAATTTGCAGTTGGTGCAAAAGCAGTACAGCGAATCCGCGAAAGCCTATCAGCAGGCGCTTGACCGCGATCCGAACTCTAACGACGCCCTCAGTGGCCTAATGAATACTTATCTAGCCCAGAACCAGACCGACAAAGCCGTCGGAGCCGCCAATGCTCAGATTGCCAAGTCGCCCAATAGCAGCAATTTTTACGATCTGCTGGGAACGGCGCTGTTTAACAGAAAGAAAGATCTCGATGGCGCAGAGGCTGCGTTCAAGAAAGCTGCCGCTCTCGACAACCATGACGCCGATGCCCTGCTAAAGCTGGGCCAGGTCGAAGTTGCGAAGGGCTCTCCCGATCAGGCCATCGCCATCTACCAGCAGTCGCTCAAGGATAATCCTCGCGAGCCCATGTTCTACATCCTGATGGGCGAACTCTACGAGCGGAAACAGGATTGGGCGGACGCCAAAGACGCATATCAGAAAGCGCTCGAGATAAAACCGGAAAATCCGCTGGCCTCGAACAATCTGGCTTATGTGATGTTGCAATCCGGGCGGCAACGTCGATATGGCTTTATCGCTGGCCCGCACCGCCCGCCGCGGCATGCCGGATTCGCCTACGGCTGCTGACACCCTGGGCTGGGTCTTCTACCAGAAGGGCGCGTACCAATCAGCCGTCGATCTTTTCCAGGAAGCGCTCAAGCTGGGAGAGAAAAACAAAAATCCGGATGAAGCCACCGTTCACTACCACCTCGGACTCGCCTACGAAAAAACCGGCAACAACAATCTCGCCCGCCAGCAACTCGAACGCGTACTGAAAATCGATCCCAACTACATTGAAGCCAATGAGGTGAGAAAGCAGTTGGCGCAATTGAAATCGTAATCAATCAAACACCCCGTTCAAGTTCGCTTGGGCGGAGCTTTTCAATGGCTGCGTAGCCGGCAGGCGGGAACGCTAGTCATGGTGAGAAACTTTCCCTCTTCGGGTCCTTTTCCGCGCCTTTAGCTGACCCAGTCGACATGGCTTCGTCGTAGACTTGCTGGATGAGGCGGGCGAGATCACATTACTGGATGGCTGTTTATTATTCGACTGTGACGCTTGGGGAAAAAGACAGGAGGAGAAGATGACTCCGGGAGAATTTAAAGCATCGGTCGCGGAAACGGCGCCGCCCAACGGACTAACCCCGCCGCTGGCCGCCCTATGGTGGGATGCGAAAGGCGATTGGACGCCAGCCCACGCACTCGTCGACGAACTCGAAACCGTGGAGGGCATGGCGGTCCATGCCTACCTGCATCGCAAAGAAGGATCGGCGTCGAATGCGGATTACTGGTATTCCCGAGCTGGAAGGGATTTCCATCGACCAACGCTTGAAGCGGAGTGGGCGGCGCTGGTCGAAGGTCTGTTGCCTGGCGCATAAGAAGTCTTAAATACGGAGGCGAGCAGACTGGCACTAGTATCTTTGAAGGACGAAACAAGGCCTTGCAATGCTCGGCCGCAACGGCGCAATTATTTTCGAGATCACTGACGGTGACGGGTTCTACCACCGCGGGAATCTGCTCCGCCTAACGGGGACAGGCGCCGTTCGCCTCATCGGCAATCTGCGGCTCTTCAGTCCGCGGCTACGGCTGCGGGGACTGGCGCTTCGCGGCGGCGAGTAGAGCGATTTGGAGGCAAGCCGGCGTCGCGAATTTTATACAGTAAAGCGCGGTAGCTGATGCACAACGCCCTGGCGGCCTGTTTGCGATTCCAGTGGTGCGCTTGCAGGACCTTCAGGATGATCTTGCGCTCGAGTTCGCGGGTCGCCTTGCGGGTCAAGACCTTCAGAGAAATGGGACCATCCAGGTTGATTTCGGGGTTGAAAAACTCCTGCTCGTGTCGGGCGACGAGATCATTGCTGATTACTTCTTCGCTGCCCAGGATTACGTAGCGCTTGACGAGGTTTTCCAGCTCGCGAATGTTTCCCGGCCAGTGATACTTCTGCAGCACGCCCATCAGATCGAGAGAAAGCGCCCGGGCGCGGCAATTATACTTGCGGTTGTAATATTCGAGGAAGTAGTGAACTAGAGCTTCGATATCGCCGCGGCGCTCGCGCAACGGCGGCATGCGCAAATTCACCACGTTAATGCGATAGTACAAATCCTGCCGGAACGTGCCATTCTCGATTTCCGTTTCCAGTTGGCGGTTGGTGGCGCACACGATGCGGACTTCGACTTTCTTGTCTTCCTGGGCGCCGATGCGGCAGAATTGACCATCCTGCAAAAGCTGCAGCAACTTGGACTGTAGGGCCAGGTCAAGTTCCGAGATTTCGTCCAGGAAAAGGGTGCCGCGATGCGCCATTTCCACCCGGCCCGGCTTGGTCCCGTACGCTCCGGTAAAAGCTCCCTTTTCGTAGCCGAATAACTCGCTCTCAAGCAGGGTTCCGGGAATGGCAGGGCAGTTCACCTTGACGAACGGACCGCCTTTCCAGGGAGATAATCCGTGGATCATGCGGGCAATGATGTCTTTTCCAGTGCCGCTCTCGCCATGAATTAGTACCGGTACGTTGGCGCTGGCTACTTTGTCCATGCGAGCGCGGAGGGACTGCATCGCTTCTGATTTACCAAATATGATTGCGTCGGGGGGAAACTCGCCTAAAGGATGAACCAAGGAACTG
Source organism: uncultured Acidobacteriota bacterium (assembly GCA_963716405.1). Lineage (GTDB taxonomy): Bacteria > Acidobacteriota > Terriglobia > Terriglobales > Acidobacteriaceae > JABDBE01. Next base: position 416,049 of record CAVQTI010000007.1, read on the forward strand.
ACAGAATTTGCGGTTGAAATAGGCATTTTCTTGCGTAAGACTCCTCTACCCAGCCATTAGTGTGCACCCCGAGAGCCAAATTCGAGCAAGTACCCGGTTACCACTTCGAAGATTACTTTAGCGTCCGTTTTTCAACGACTTAAACCGATTCAATGCCTCAGCTTTGAGGCGCAAAAGACCGTGGAAGGAGGGCTCATAACTGCGATTTGAGATAGGAAAAACTTTTCACACAGTAGAACTAAGTTTCCGTCGGCTGGCTTTCTTTGCGGAGTGGGTTTCGGGTAGCAGAGGGCGGGAAAACTTTAGACCAAGAAGGTGATAGCCGTCGATATGGGTTAAACGTACGGTTCGCGCCCGCAAGATTCTGGACGCTTTTGGAAATGAATTACCGGAAACCAACGGGGCACTGGGAATCTCCAGAGAAACCCGCGCCGAGAGCGGCAAAGAACGGCGCACGGCAACGAGGGCTCCTCCCGCTGAAATATTCAGAGCTGTGGCGAATTCCAACAATTCCTTTCCATCCTCGTCGCGGCTGCGGACAAAGATCGGGATTGCCAGCGGCAAACGCGGCCACTTCCGGTTTTCGATTTCCGGGCTTCGTCGCTTCAAGCAGACTCCCGAGGAATGGATTTAACCCATCGTTTACCGCATCTTGGGGGCCAAACGGAGTCCAAAGTTGGGACAAGCACACGGGTAATAATCGTTTAACCCCAATCCGTTATCAGAAATAAGGGCGCAGGGTAAAGTGGGAAGCAAACACGTATTTGCTCTTTATTCGCCTTACGCGCATCATTTCCAACATCGGTCAAGTACCTTTGGCTGCAAGCTTTTTCCCTTCCGTGACTACTTCTTTGCGTTTTCCGTTGACACGCTCAGAAGCCATGTCATAGCATCACCAGAGTTAGCATTCACCTCAGCGAGTTGAGTGCCCCTCCCTCGTCGTACTAATCACTGGGATCTAAACCATGGCCGCGACGCCTGAAAAGACGTGTCTGCCGCAAGGAAAGCAATCAAAAGCTGGCTACTCGGAGCTCTGTCCATCGAAGCCGGAGGGTCAGACAGATTGCCCCGACCCAAGTTGCAGCCAGGACTTACTGCAACAGTTTAACCAATTGCAGGAGCGCTTTCAGCGCACTACCAACGCGCTAGCCTCGGCTGCCCACGATCTTAAAACTCCGCTGGCCATTCTCAACGGCTACGTGGAACTCCTGCAAAGCGAAAAGCTGGGCGGACTGAATGATCGCCAGCGCGAGATTCTGGGCGATATGCGGACCAGCGGCCAGCGCTTGCAGCGCTTCATACAAGATTTCCTGAGCTTCAGTGTCCTCGAAATCGGCGAGATGAAGATGCATTTCGAGCCGGGCGATCTGAATACTTGTCTGTCGGAAGTCTGCCGCCTGTGGTCGCATTCCTTCCAAGAAAAAGGGCTGGCACTGTACTTCCTGGCCAACGAAAAATTGACCGAGTTTGCTTTCGACATGGCCAAAGTGCAGCGCGTGGTTTCGAATCTTCTGGAGAATGCATCCAAGTTCACGCCTGCGGGTGGGACGGTCTGGCTGCACGCCGAGCCTTATATGTGGGAGCGGCGCAGCGCGGTCAATCCGGACAATCCGCTGGAACGACGTCGACAGATGATTTCGCACCCTAATTCTGTAAAAGTGAGCGTATCTGATACAGGTCCGGGAATCCCAGCCGAATACCATATCGAAGTGTTCGACGATTTCTTTCAAATGCCGCAAAGCGACAGTCAGACCGGAATGGGCCTTGGCCTCGCGATTGCGCGCCGCCTTATTGCCGGCATGGGCGGGAAGATCTGGCTGGAGAGCGATCCTGGTGCAGGTTGTAAGTTCTCATTCATTATTCCGCTACTTCCTCCCTCATCCGCAACCGACGACGTAATCAACCCAGGGAAAAGCAAATGAAGGCTGCCGCCCACAACATTCTGCTGGTCGACGATGAACCGGGAATGCTGCGTTATATCCGCACCTTGCTTGAAGTAGACGACTATAAAGTGGAAACCGCGAGCACCGGCGAGGAAGCCGTCGAGCGCGTACAAAAAGGCTTGCGTCCGGAACTGGTGCTGCTCGACCTGCTCATGCCGGGAATTGATGGCCTACAGACACTGGAACAATTGCGCAAGCTTCAGCCCGGCGTCAAAGTCGTGATGCTTTCCTGCGTCAGCGACACTCGCAAGGTCGTTCAAGCTATTCGCCTCGGGGCCCACGATTACCTGACCAAGCCCTTCCAGAAAAGTGAGCTGGACACGGTGATCGACCAGTGCCTCGGCATTAACAAGCAGAACTACCCGGGTGAGATGGAAGAAGTCGGCGACGATGTGTTCTTTGTGGCTGCCAGTCCGGTGATGCGCAAGCTGCGTTCCCAGGCTGCGCTGGTTGCTAATGTCGATATCCCGGTACTGATGTTGGGCGAAAGCGGAACCGGCAAAGAAGTGATGGCCCGGCTGATTCACAAACTGTCTCCGCGGGCTCACCGCACTTTCCTGAAAGTGAACTGCGCCGCGGTCCCCGGGGACTTGCTGGAGAGCGAATTGTTCGGCTATGAAGCGGGAGCCTTCACCGGCGCCAATCATGCCAAGCCGGGAAAATTCGAACTGTGCAACAAGGGCACGATCCTACTCGACGAAATTGGCGAGATGCCGCCGGGATTGCAGGCGAAGTTGCTGCACGTGTTGCAGGATCAGCAGTTCTCCCGGTTGGGCAGCCGTTCCATGATCAAAGTAGACGTGCGGATTCTGGCCGCGACCAACATCAACATCCCCGAAGCGCTGGCTAACAAAAGGCTGCGTGAAGATCTTTATTACCGGCTCAATGCTTTTACTCTGCAGGTCCCGCCATTGCGCGACCGCAAGGAAGAGATTCCCATTCTGCTCAAGCACTTTCATGGCAAACATGTCGGAGCGCTACGCGCGGCCGCCGTTGCCGCTTTCGACTGAGCTGCTGCAGGCTTGCCAGGATTATTCGTGGCCGGGAAACTTGCGTGAACTCAATAATTTCGTGAAACGCTATCTGGTTCTAGGGGACGAGAAGCTAGCAATTGAAGAGTTGAGTCCGAAGAGCGATAGCAGCGGTGCTCAGTTTGACTCCGCAGCGCAAGACGACGGGGATTCAGGCGGCGGATTAAAATCTCTAGCGCGAACTGCCAAAGACGGAGCCGAAGCCGAGGCCATCAGCAAAGCTTTGGATGAAACCAACTGGAACCGAAAGCAGGCTGCGGCGCTTGTTGAAGATCAGCTACAAGGCCCTTCTGTACAAGATTCGCCAGTACGGCATCGCCCAATCCAAGAGCCATAAACTCTCCGCTGGCGCGTAGATAACACGCGAGTCGCTGAATGTCCGGTCAGGATTCAACACATCCTTCCCACCGTTAAATAGCCTGATTAGGTTATGCATGTTGAAATTCTTGATGAGGAGAACGACGAGGCCGTCAAGATTTAGGGGGAGCGAACCAGACCCGCGCGGTGAACAGGTCCACTCCCGTGCTCGCTAATTGTTCATTACGTACAAGAGAAAATACGGATGGGTTCCGTTGTATCCAGACGGGATCGAGTTGCCAACCTTGAGCTGGGTTTGATCGCCCGACAGATACCATCCGGTGAGGCTGGTGATTGGAAATTGGGCATTGGCGGCGCCCACCGACGCATTGTTTGAGTTGCTACCGAGATACATCACAAAGTAATAATCCGACAGGGTCGTGGGCGAGAGATTTATCGGATCCAGTCGAATAACACACGGATTAGTGACACTTATCGGTTGTGTGGGACAGACCTTTTTGTCAGTCAGCGAAATGATTGGATTGGAGACCCCGTGTAACTTTACGGGCGAAACCGCCGAGATTTTGTAGTTCCCCCGCTTGGTGGTGTAAAGAACCATATTGCCGATGTCTGCCTCGGTTCCTGCGGTGAAACCGATGTACAGGACTGTGGTTTTGACGCCAGAAACGGCCGGGAAGATGAAGGCACCAGCGATCAGATTCAGCGCTGAATAGTTTTCCCATTGGCTTGAGGTCGAAACAGGGCCGCCAACCCCGGCTACCAGGTTGATTGGGGCGACGGCGGGATTTTGTTGTGCGACTGAGGTATTGGCGAAACACGCGAAGGCAAAAGCGAGTATGAGCACGGTTCGCACACTCAGTTTGATGTCTTTCATGAATCTTCCTCCCTGACAGAATTGAGGCGCTCTGGCCTCTATTGATAGGAGCGTAAAATCTCAGGGAATCAGCTCACACCCCCAATAAAAACAACCGAGGTCGATCCCTCTGTGCTTGCTTCGAACTACGCCTGTTGCGGGTGACGGACCTGGCGAGCTCAACTGTTGCGATGACAACTGCGCATCAAACCAGCAAACAGGGGATTTGACTAGAGTTTCTTCGCGAAAACACGATCAAGACAAGCTGCGCCAGGACCAGCAACCAGCAATGTAAGCAATGCTCCCAGGTAGAGCACGATGAGCTCGCCATGATCGCTGCCGGGACCCTTGCCAAAGAACGCGAAATGATGCACGAAGGCCCAGGCTACGAAAATATTCGCAAAACAGAAGAGCGCAGCCCAGCGCGTGCCCAGCCCAATGATCAATAGAATCGCGCAGACGAAATCAGCGAAGAAGGCGATAAAGAATGAGGGATGGGATCCGATTCCAATAGGGTTGGGAAAATGAGCCATGAACTGCGCCCAATGCGCGGGTTGTTTTTCCCACCCGTGGCGCAAGAACAAAGTTGCTCCCGTCCACACGCGCAACAGCGCAAGTCCAATCTCTGGCCGCTCGGTAAGAAAGCGCATTGATAGGAGATTCTTTACACCAGCCATTTCAGTCCCCTGATGCGTATTCACTTAACGCAATGCCGTAGTTGATCTATTCGGGCATTAGATGCGGCTGTTCGTTATGTCGGTAATTGAGTTCGAACTATTGGACGACGAGCGAGACGAGCGTGGTCCGCGTGGCGTTGCCTGACACCGCATTGACCGTCACCGCGTAAGTTCCCGCCGGAGTACCGGTCGTAGTCGTGACTGTTGCGGCCGTGTGGCAGCCGGGTAGGAGCAGAATGAGCGCGAGCATTGTTCCTGTGAACAGGGCAATCAACCATCGGCGCCGACGAGAGAGCTTGCGCCCCAGTCCCGCGCCCAGCAGCGCCAGGCCCGACACTGGCAGCCATGTGGCGTACAGCGGAATTCCTCGGCCGCTTGCAGGACGCAAATCAGTGGTGGTAGTCACGCGTGCGGTAGTGTTGATTATCAACTGCGAACTCTGCGGGCCGGTGTTGAGATTGGGGATGGGATTGTTGTTTCCTGGGACGCACGTGGCTCCGGTGGGCAAACCCGCGCCGCAGGAAATCGACACGCTATCCGGAAAGCCGCTGGTTGAGCTGGGCGTCACCGTCGCGGTGAAGACCGCCGGAACGCCGGCCGGAACCGTAGCTGTGGCCGGGGCGACGGCGAGGGTGAAGTCATTTACGGTAACGCTGGCGCTGGCCGTGGCTAACAACGATTGTCCAACAAAAGCCGAAGCGCTATTGCCTAAGCTCACCGTGCCGCCGGGCAAAGTCGGGGCTACCGGAGTTACGATCACCGTCACGGTAGCAGTAGCGCCGGCGTTCAGCGTTCCAATGTTGCACAACACGGTATTGTTGGTGGGAGAACCGCAAGTGCCCGGACTGGCGGTCGCGGAAACAAAGGAAGAACCGGACGCGGGCAGGAAATCCGTAAACGTCACGCCATTAGTAAACTCGCCGCTATTGGTCATGGTGTAAGCGAAACTCACCTGGCTACCGACACCAACGACCAGAGGAACAGCGTTGGGCGTCGGCATGGTTAAGTTGAGAACCGGCGCAAGCTTGCTGACAAAATCATCGCTCGGCGCTTCAAAATTGCCTCGATCAGGATTCAGCACAGGAAAGTTGGTGGAAGTGGTTTCTCCAGTTATATAGCTCGATCCCTGCTGATCCACCGCGACACCCGTGCCTATGTCGGTGCCGTTGCCGCCGAAGTAGCTGGTTACGCTGGTGGCAACGCAAGCGGGATTTTTGATCGGGCTGCAAGTGGCAAGGGTGTCCACGCGCGCAAAGAATGCGTCGCTGCTACCACCCTGGTAAGCGGTTTGCACCGCGCTGCCGACAATGGGGAAGTCCGCTGAACTTGTCAGCCCGGTGATGCGGGCTCCGCCAGTATTGTCAACCGCAATCGCGGTAGCTGCATCGATGCCCGAGCCGCCAAGGTAAGTAAAGTAATTGAGGGGAACGTCAGACGTAGTACAGCTCGTACCGACGCAGGGAATTCCCAGTTTGGCGACAAACGCGTCCGTGTCCCCGCTATTAGTGGGCTGGAGTGCCGTGGACGTGCTCCCCGTGACATTGAAATCGGTGGAGGTAGTCGAACCGGTAACGTAAGCGTCGCCGCCTGAATCTACGGCGATGCCGTAGCCAATATCATCTTCCGAGCCCCCGAGATAAGTTGCGTACAAAAGCTGGTTACCAGTTACACCTGCGGCATTGATCTTGACCACGAATGCGTCATTATTGCCCTCATTCGTCGCCTGATAGGCGTTGAGCAGCGGCATATCCGTAAAAGTAGTGCCGCCCGTTATGTATGCATTTGAGGTGCCGTCAACAGCGATACCGCCGCCCGTTACCGTGCCGGTGCTGGGACTGCTGCCACCGATGTACGTTGAATACGGCACGCTGCTGGAGCCGCTGGCATTCGGATTTAGCTTGGTGAAAAAGAACTGGTTGGTGGACTTCGACAAGATTTGATAAGCGCCGACGGTGGATGGAAATCCGGTTTGCGATTCGGTTGATGTGGTGGTTCCGGTTACGTAGGCATTCCCACCAGGATCAAGCGCGATGCCTGAAGCGATGTCCACGCCATTGCCCGAGAGATAAGTTGAATAGAGAAGCGTTCTCCCCGCAGGATCGAGCTTGCTCACAAAAACGTGCTGCCCGCCGGTGATGGGGGTAGCCTGAAACGCCGCATTGCTTCCATTAGTCGGAAAATTAGCGGAATTGGTCGTGCCCGCCACGACAATATCGAAGCCGGAATCGACGGCGATGCCCGCCGTATAGTCGGTGCGGTCTCCGCCCAGGTAGGTGGCGAACACCAACTGCCCGATCGAATTGAACTTGGCAACGAAAGCGTTGGCAATCGCTCCCGCCCCTAAAGCAGGCTGGTATTCACCGGTTGTTTGCGGGAAATCAGCCGACTCGGTCGCGCCGGCCACGTACGCGTTCGAAGCGGCATCGACGGCGATGGCCGGACAGCCTGGAGTAAAAGCCAAACCCGTGATGGCCGAACAACTCTCCGCTCCGCTTCCCCCGAGGTAAGTCGAGTAGGCGAGCCTCGGATCAATGATCAATGTCCTGGTGCGATCATATGGACCCAGTTCGAAACCGACTTCATCTTTCGCCTGGCCGCGCAATTCGAAGCGGCCGGCGACGATTCGTTCCTCAGCTCCGAACTTTTGATAGACGCGCGGCGCTTGCAATCGCACGTCGCTTCCGTCAAGCCCGAGAATGAGATCGCCACGTTCATCGATTTTCAGATTTCGCGGACCGCTGAACTTTAAAGCGACGAATTTCGGATCGCTGCCCGGCGAAACTTCAAAGTCATACTCCAATTGTCCCTGATTGCCGTAGTACACCAGATCGACGCCGGGATACACGTTGCGGTACCGCACACGCGCGAACTGAGGGATGTCACGGTGCCATTTGCCAGGATCATTGCCAATGAAGTAATTGCTTTTGCTAGGGAGTGGAGCGTCGCCAACCGGTTCACCAACTGATGAGGCTCCCGACAACTTCATGCTCACAACTGATGTCGAAGTCGGCATTTCGAGAATCTACCCGCGAAATGCTGTAACGACAAGCACAGCTTCCTGATCGGTGAGGTAGAGGCCATAACCGCGGCCGTGCGCCAGATATTTCACTTTCGCATCGGTCTGTCCCTGGTTCGGCTCAAAGATCAGCGGGAGATGGCTATAGGTGGCCAAAGCTTCGCGACGATCTTGGGCGTGCGTGATATTCAAAGGGGGATTGGAGGCAAATAGCCGGGAAGAATCCGCCGTCGTGGCAACCTGCGATTTTGCGGCAAAAGGAGCCAGACTGAAAGCAACAACTCCGACCACCATTAAGAACGCGACAGCAATGAGCACGCGGGATTGCGAACAAGTTTTTCCCGACCTTTGGCGATTCAATCTCACTTACTCCTCCGATTTCCCGCGCTGTCTTTTCCCGATTTTAGGGAGAGGAAGAAGAAACGGCGTACAAAACAGCACCCCGAATCGCGCCCGCGAAGCGGATTGCGTACCTGTCACCAAAAAATGAGTCAAAATGTAAGTAATTACTTAAACATCTGACGGATAGACTGTCAAGATGCGGAACCCCGTTCTTCGCCCTAAGAACCGTCAGATGCAGGCGGAGCTAGCTGGAGATGCCGTCGGCCATCGCGATTATGAATTACTGCCCGGCAAATGAAACCATCTCGCATTTTCATTTCAATTTCTGGAGGTCGGTTCGTTCCTTCAACTCGGCGATTTCATTTCGCAGCCGGGTATAGCGTCGCAGAAGGATTGTCAGATAACCAATATGGATCGCCCAGGTAGCGATATAAGCGGCATAAAGATAACTCATCCGGCACTTCCAGTGGGTGAAGTCCGAGTCGTTGATCCGTGAGGTTCGAGCAGCGCTTCGAGGGCCAGGGTCTCGTCCATGTCTCTGCGCATCACTTCCAGGCGATAGCGAAACCAGCATACCAGCGCGGCAAAGCAGGAGAAGGCCAGCCAGTTGATCAGCAGCACATGCAGCATGCGGGGATCGATGGAACCGCCTCCGCCAATCACCGGCTGCGGATGCTGCGTGCGGAAAAACCAGATGGAAAAATAGACCAGCGGAACGTCGAGTGCACCAAACACGGCCAACACCGCCGCCAACAAAGGAGTCTGGCCGCTGCTGGAAAACCGTCGCAGAACCAGATAGCTCACGTAGATCAGCCACAGCACAAGCGTGAGGGTGAGGCGCAAATCCCAGGTCCACCATATTCCCCACACCGGACGCGCCCAGATCGGTCCCGTCACCAGCACGACGGTGCAAAAGACAACTCCAACTTCGGCCGTGACCAGAGCAACAATATCGGCTTTGTTTGCGCGCCAGATCAAGTACACGATCGAGGCAAAGAAATTGATGAAAAAAAGAATGAACGCTGTCCAAGCCGAGGGCACGTGGTAGTAAAAGATACGTTGCACGGGGCCCATAGTCTGCTCAGTGGGAGCGGCGATCAGCGCTTCGTACAAAGCGTAGCTGAGCAGTACACCCGTGAGGACCGCGAGGATGGGGAAAACGCGCTTCATTCCGCCTGCAACACGAATCCGAATAAGAAGAGGCTAGCGATAGTAAACACCACATCGTAGGCCGCAAGCAAGACGATCCAGAACCGCGCCGAAAATTCTCCCGTAAGGATGGCGCTCGTGGCTTCGACCATGGCAAGCAATGCGGGAATGGAGATCGGGAAAAGCAACAGCGGGAGCATGATTTCGCGGCTCCGCGTGCGCAAAGACATGGCCGCAAAAAACGTTCCGTTCACCACTAAAGCCCATGTTCCCAGTGCGGCGACGATGGGCAATTGGTACGCCGGACCAAGCGCTCGCAGATTGTAAAAAACAATGAACAGCGGCGTCATCAAAGCCTGGAGCACAGTGACGAAGATGAAATTCCCCGCCACCTTCGCGAGAAAAAGAGCATTTGGCGGTGCCGGAGAAACACGATAGGCATCGAGCACCTGATTGCGCATCTCCCGCGCCCAGGTTTGATTCAATGCAACCACCGCGGCAAAAAGAAATGCGACCCATATAAGACCACCGGCAATCTGCCGCGACTGTTCGGCTGTCGGATCAAAAGAGAAACTGAAAATCACGACTACCAGCAAAGAGAAAAACAGCATGGAGTTGATGGCATCTTTGGAACGCCACTCCAGGCGGAGGTCTTTCGCAAGAGTCGCTCGGGTGAGACTCGGTGACGGTGCTCATCGCGCCTCCGATGTTGCGTGCAAGTCAGGAGTGCGGCTGACGATTTGTCCAGCTTCCATCCATACGAATTCATCGGCGGCGCCTTCGAGCAAGAGACGCTTGATGCGTGACCACAAAGATGGTCTTGCCGGAATCGCGCAATCCAGCCAGCAAGCTCACCATCTCGCGCGCGGAACGCACATCGACATTGGAAAAGGGTTCGTCAAGAAGAAGAATTTTAGGATCGTTCAAGAGCGCGCGCGCCAGCGACATCCGCTGCCGCATGCCTTGGGAATATTGGCCGACGGGACGGGAGAGAGACGGATCAAGCTTTACTGCCCGAATCACATCCGCACAGCGCTGGTCCGCGTTGTTCACATCGTAAAGCCGCGCGAAGTAGCGCAGATTCTCCATTCCGCTCATCTCGTCGTAAAGCAAAGAAGGATGGGCCATGTATCCAAGTTGGCCGCACACGGAGCGAAGATTAGTTGTTCCCAACATCGAAATACTGCCACGCGTCGGCGGGGTCAACCCCGCCAGAGCGCGCAAGAGAGTCGTCTTCCCTGCGCCGTTGTCGCCAAGAATCGCGTAGAGACGCCCGGAAGCAAACTCCGCAGAAACGCCGCGCAGAGCAGCAAAGCGTCCAAACTGCTTAACGAGATCAGTAACGATAACAGCCGCAGGCATCGGAAGCGAAGATAGCTGAAGCGTCAAACGAAGTCGAGGGCTGTGCTTCACAGCGGGAAGGAGCACAGCGACGTTGCGGGAGGACACCGCTTCTAGTCGCAATGCAAATCCGACGGAAGTCGACCGACCTCATGGATCAATCGGATTCAGGCCGGACCTTCAAGCCACGGGCAGCTGATCTGGCGTCTTGGCTGGAACGTCACCATTCAAGCGCAGATACTCGACGCAGCTGTACCGCTCGTGTCGAAGAAATAGTCGCCAGACGGAAATTACGGAGACGCCAAGCTCGCTATTCAGCTTCGAGCAGTAACGTCCTTCTACGCGATCCAGCGGCCAAAATTTTGTGAAGTGAGTGTTCGCGACTATGCGATTAGAGTAGTCGAAGGAAGTCTTGTGAGATAATTGATCAGCTCGGCTTTGTGTTTTAGCCGAGATCGTGACCGCCCTTCTCGCAGTCATCCGGCGGCTTCTTACCCTCAAACTCGTTAAAGAATGCGAACTGGGCGCAAGCCACATGTTTCACTTGTTCGCCAAAGCTGCGGGCATCGTCGAACTTTCCGGTCGTAGGGATGAAAGAATACTTCTCTTCGGGCATGGCCTCAGCCACGCCCAGAAACCTACCTTCGACGAATTCAAGCGGACCGCTAACACTTTCCGCAATAGACTTGGGAATATCGCCCTTCTGCGCGGCTTGCTTAGCGGCGGAACTCTGTGGCGTTGCAGATTTCCCCACAGTGGAGAAAGCTAAAAGTGAGATCACCAGAAGGACGACACGAAGAAATCTCATTTCATGCTCCTGCATTCGGCGCGAAATATCCGAAGTCTAACGGGCCTGCGAGATCAGTTCGACATTTGGCTGGAATGGTTGGTCTGAACTTCAGTCATACTCTTCGGCGCTGCACCGCTCGCCGGCGCACCCGGCTGTTGCGGCGCGTACTTCGAGGCGCACTTGGCCTGCAGTTGCTTGGCGTGGAAGACGCCATCGCGTCCGAAGCTGCCGTCGGCTAAAGCCTGAGAGTTGTCTTTGAAAGTGTCGGGCGGAGGCTCGCTGCCGCTGTATGAAACCTGAAGAGTCTGGTCGTTCTCTATCAAAACAAATTCAACTTTCGTGCCGTTGCGCTTGATCGAACCAGGCTGAACGTTGCCCGCGACCCGCAAACGCTTGGTGTGAGCCGAGTCACCCATACCACGCAGTTCTTTGATCGTGACGTAGTAACTCTTAGCTCTCTTGCACGCCGGTATAGGCCAGGTATCCGAGCGCCAATAGAATCACTACAGTCGCGCTGCCAAATTTAAGATATCGACTAGTTTCGTTTGACATATCAACCCCACGCTATTCGAACTGTATCCCCCCGCTCGGGCACGGGTCAAGAACCGAACGGACACCAGGCATTACAATTCCCATGCGTTCATTTTTAATCGAGACAATTCCTATGATCCACGCTTGGCACGACGTCACTCCGGGAGAGCAGTTGCCGGAAGAATTCAATACTGTAATTGAAATTCCCTTTGGTTCGAGTGTGAAGTATGAACTCGACAAAGCCAGCGGGCTCATCAAACTTGATCGCGTGCTTTATTCCGCTGTCTACTATCCCGCCAACTATGGCTTCCTGCCCCAGACCTTGGCCGAAGATGACGACCCGCTCGACGTTCTGGTGCTGTGCCAGGAAAGCGTGGTTCCATTGACTATCATTCACGCGCGAGCCATCGGCCTGATGACCATGATTGACTCAGGAAAGAAAGACCACAAGATTATCGCGATCGCTACCGAAGATCCCGAATTCAACAGCTATCGCGAGGCTTCCGAGATGCCTCGGCACCGGCTGATGATGCTGCGAAGATTCTTCCAGGATTACAAACAGCTGGAAGGAAAAGAAGTAGAGGTAGACGACATACTGCCCGCGCGTGAGGCGTACCCGATCATCAATGACGCCTTGCGCCGTTACAGCGAGCAGCGGCGCAAAGGATTCATCAAGTAGCAGTCAGGACAGCATCACCACACGTGGCAAGCATTCGCGCTCACCATAGGCTGCCCCGCCTTACATCCCCAAGCCTTTTGAAATTCGGGCATGTTCTGTACCACGCCGTCGACGCGCCATTTCCCAGTTGAATGAGGATTAACCGTCACCTGCACTCGCTCGAACTCAGGACGCCGCTTCTCGCACCAAACGCGGCCGAATCCCAGGAAGAATCGTTGCTCGGGAGTGTAGCCGTCGATCTTCTGGCCTTCCTTTCCGGTTTTGTCATCCGCGATCATGTGTTCCAGAGCCATTAGCGCAATACGTGCGCCACCGTTGTCGGCGGTGTTTTCGCCAAGCGTCAGTCGGCCGTTGAGTTTTAGATCATCAACTGCGACAAAATTACTGTACTCGTTGGCGACGCAACTGACTCGCTGCTCGAATTCCTTTCCATCTTCCGGAGTCCACCAGTCGTGCAGATTGCCCTGCGCATCGTATTTGCGCCCCTGATCGTCGAAGCCATGGGTCAACTCGTGTCCGATCACCAGGCCAATGCCGCCCATGTTCACGGCGTCATCCATATTTTTGTCGAAAAATGGTGGCTGCAAAATACCCGCGGGAAATACGATTTCGTTGTACGGCGGGCTGTAGTAAGCATTAACCGTCGGCGGCGTCATGTGCCATTCCTTGCGGTCGAGCGGCTTGCCAATTTTGGCGAGCTGGCGCTTGGACTCGAATTCGTTGGCCCGCAGAAAATTTCCTAACAGGTCCCCGCGCACCACGGTGAGCGAACTGTAGTCGCGCCACACGTCGGGATAGCCAATCTTATTTCCAATAGCCTGCAGCTTGAGCTTGGCCTGTTTCTTGGTTTCTGCCGTCATCCAAGGCAGGCCCTGAATGTCCTCGTCCAGCGACTTCTCCAGGGCAGCCACCATTTTCAACATGCGTTGTTTGCCTTCAGGTCCAAATGTTACTTCGACGTATTTTTGACCCAACGCTTCCCCGAGTGACTGATCGGTCAGTTCCACGCAGCGCTTCCATCGAGGCTGGATTTCTTTCTGACCAGTCAGCGCCTGGCGCATCTTGAAGTTTGCATCCACGAACGGCTGCGACAGCCACGGAGCGGCTTCGCGCAGCAGGTGCCAGCTCACATAAATCTTCAAACTGTCCAGCGATTCGGATTCGACCACGCCATTTGCCTGCTTGAAGAAATCCGGGTTGCTGACATTCATTTCCGAAAAGCTGGGCGCTCCGGTCGCTGCGAAATACTGATCGAGATGAAAATTTGGCGCTAAAGCTACCGCCGCATCCCGCGTCATTTTGTGGTCGCGAGTGTGGGGATCACGGCGGATGGTTCGGTCCATGGAATCCTGAGCAAGCGCAGTTTCGATGCGTAGGACGGTTTGGGCAGAATCTGCTGCCTGCGTGGGCGATTGCCCGGCTAAGGCGAACATCTGAGTGACATATTCCACCAAATGCTTGCGCATCTCGGTCATGCGCGCATCGTTTTTAATGTAGTAATCGCGGTCGGGCAGAGACAGCCCACCCTGATCGAGGTAGGCAATTACCGAATCCGCATTATGCAGGTCGGGACTGGAATAAAAATTAAAGAGCGGATTGGGTCCAATCAGATGCACGCGCGCAATGGCATCAATCAGCGCTGGCTTGTCGCTGGCCGCGGCGATGCGATCAAGCTCCGGTTTTAAGGAATCAATTCCCTTCGCGTCAACCGCTTTTTCGTCCATGCACGATTCATAGAAGTCACCGATCTTTTGTTCGACAGCGGTGCGGCCGGGATTGTTGGCCGAAGCTTTTTCCAGAATGTCGTGCAGGGTAACGAGATTGCGCTCATCCAGTTCGACGAAGCTGACCCATGAGCTCTGGTCCGGCGGAATTTCCGCGGTCTTCAGCCAATTGCCGCAGGCGTACTGATAGAAATCGACGCACGGATCGAGCGTCTTGTCGATGTTGTCGATGCTGAAACCAGGAGCCAGTTTGGTGTTGGAATCAGTTTGGGCAAACCCAATGATGGTTGCAACGACGAGGTATGCAGACAACAAAAAGCGCAAGCGCATAAGACCTCATTTCAATTAAACGAAGATTGTAAAGCCCCCGAACTTTGGACGAACAAGCGGAGAAAAGGATATGTACCACGCAAGTGCAAGGTATAATCGGGCTATCAAGAATCCAGCGAAGGTGACGAAAATGGCTTCCACTAACGGTAGTTCCGGCAACGGCAATCATGCTCCGGATGGCAACGGGCACAACGTTCCTCGACCACGCGTTGAATGGATCGCGCGCCGCAAGGCTGAGAATCAAGATGGAAATTTCTCCCAGATGCATTATGCCCGCAAAGGCCTGATCACCGAAGAAATGATTTACGTTGCCGACCGGGAAAAAATTCCCGCCGAACTGGTTCGCGATGAAGTAGCCCGCGGCCGCATGATTGTTCCCGCCAACATCAATCATCCTGAGCTGGAGCCAATGTGCATCGGCGTAGCTTCGCTCTGCAAGATCAATTCCAACATCGGCAACTCCGCGGTCACTTCAAACATTGACGAGGAACTGAAGAAGCTGCACACATCCGTGCACTTTGGCGCTGACACGGTGATGGATCTTTCGACTGGCGGCGAAATTCACCAAATTCGCGAGGCCATCCTGCGACATTCGCCTGTGCCAATTGGAACGGTACCGATTTACGAGGCAATCTCGCGGGTGAAGCGCATCGAAGATTTGAATGCCGAGGTAATGCTCGAAGTGATCGAGGAGCAAGCCGAGCAAGGCGTGGATTACATGACGATTCACGCCGGCGTGCTGATCCAGTATCTGCCGATGGTTTCCAAGCGCATCACGGGAATCGTGAGCCGCGGCGGCGCGATTCTGGCGCAGTGGATGGCGCACCATCACAAACAGAATTTTCTTTACGAGCGCTTCGACGATATCTGCAAAATCTTCGCTAAGCACGACGTATCATTTTCGCTGGGCGATGGCCTGCGCCCCGGCTGCATTGCCGATGCCAGCGATGAAGCCCAATTCGCCGAGTTGAAGACGCTAGGCGAACTGACCAAGAAAGCCTGGGAGCACGATGTGCAGGTAATGATCGAAGGCCCCGGCCACGTTCCGCTCGACAAGATCAAAGAACAGGTCGATAAAGAAAAAGAGCTCTGCTACGAAGCCCCGTTCTACACGCTGGGACCGCTTGTAACAGACATCGCGCCAGGATACGACCACATCACTTCGGCGATTGGCGCAGCCATGATCGGCTGGCACGGCGCGGCCATGCTGTGCTACGTCACCCCCAAAGAACATCTTGGGCTGCCCAACGAGAAAGATGTAAAAGACGGAATCATCGCCTACAAGATCGCTGCCCATGCGGCGGACTTAGCTCGCCATCGTCCCGGCGCGCAGGATCGCGACGACGCCCTCAGCTACGCCCGCTATAAATTCGATTGGGAGAAACAATTCGCGCTATCCCTCGATCCCGAGACAGCCCGCTCCATGCACGACGAAACCCTGCCCGACGACTACTACAAAGAAGCCGCCTTCTGCTCCATGTGCGGACCCAAATTCTGCTCCATGAACTACTCCAGCAAAGTGGATGAGTACAACAAGACAAGTTCACGGCCTGGAAAAGAAAGACTACTCGGAGTTGGTGGAGAAGCTAGTCTCGATCAAGTAGAGGAATTGTGTAGGGCGGACGCCCTCGTCCGCCAGGCCGACGGAAGCTCCTCCCCGTTATGCTTCGCGCCGGTGCCGGACAACGTGAATTCGAATCGTCGAGTCGGCCTGAGGCGGCGCGGGTGCCCCACTTCTCGCCGACTTTGCGAGAAGTGGGAACCGGAACATCGGCGGGACTTGCCTATTCACCGTCAGAGCCCAACTATCGATGCAGACTTCACCAGGAATAGGCTGCGCTCGAAGTCATCGCGTTATCGTCTTCCCCGGGCTGCCTCGACTGCCTCATGTAGCTCATGCTCTGCAGCTCGCAGATGTTCTTCCGCCTTCACGCCATGACCGTTCATGTCGTAGTGGTTGGCTGCGCGGGCGGTTTCCAGTTCGTGGATGGCTTCCTGTACATGACTGTGGACCGCTTCCAGGTCCTGCCAATCGTGAACCCGTTGGGCAACCGCGATTCCCGCGGCGAACGACAGGCACACTGAAAGAACGGTGGTGGCAAGTGCTTTGGTCATATTTCTCCTCTTGATTTTGATTTATCTCCCGCACGCACGGATAGTCGCATTTTCCTCAGCCACCAACCTGATGTCAAAGAGAAACGGATTTGCGTCGAGCACGCCAGTCCATGACCTTGTTCCCGACGCACCGGCCCAGCTACAATGTGGTGCCTTGGCTGTTCGTAATCACCGAATTCTGATTGGGGATGACTGGATCTGCTCCGTCGAGCGGGACGCGATCCTTGAGCGCGCGCCTTTAGCCGGAATCCAGGTGTCGGACGTTAACTTGAAGCTGCTGGCACTATCGCTCCTACTCTTCTCAATTCTTCTCGTCGTAAAACCCGCTGGCGCGGTCACTCGCCACTATTACATTGCCGCCGAGGACGTCACTTGGGACTACGCTCCCAGCCAACATGATTTAATGCGCGGCTCCGTAATTCCTCCGCCCTGGACAGTACACACACAATGGCCGAAAACTCGCTTCATCGAATATACGGATTCCACTTTTTCTGTCCGCAAACCGCAACCCGAATGGCTCGGCATTCTGGGGCCAATTATTCGCGCCGAGGTGGGCGATCACGTCGAAGTCGAGTTTCTCAATCGCTCAAAATTAATGCACAGCATCCATCCGCACGGCTTGCGGTACGACAAAGACAATGAGGGCGCGTTTTATCTTCCGTATGGAAAAGGTTCGCGGGTCGGGCCGCAAGCGCGCTTCACCTATCACTGGATTGCTGACGAAGGCAGCGGCCCCGGGCCAGGGCAATTAAGCTCCGTTGTTTGGTGGTACCACGCGCACACCGACGAACCAAAGGAAACCAATGCTGGTCTGCTTGGCCCGATCATTGTTACCGCCAAAGGTAAAGCCCGACCAGACGGTACTCCCAAGGGGATAGATCAGGAATTTGTTACGTCATTCATGATTTTTGATCAACTGCGCGGGAAACAAGAGGGGCTTTTCTATTCCATCAACGGGTACATATTTGGAAATTTGCCCGGCCTCACCATGAAGCAAGGCGACAAGGTGCGCTGGTACGTGATGGGCATGGGAAATGAGATCGATGTTCACAGTCCTCATTGGCACGGGAAAACGGTCAGCGACGGTCACCAGAACGTGGATGTGGTCCAACTTATGCCCGGGACCACGAAAGAAGTTGACATGCTGGCGGACAACCCCGGCACATGGATGTTTCACTGCCACGTCAACGATCACATCGAGGGCGGAATGATGGCCATGTTCACCATCTATAAGCCTCCCACCCGAAGTTGCCCAATCCATTTTGTCGGCGCTCAGTTCTGGAACGGCGGGCCCAATTACACACTCACGGTGAAGAACACCAGCGGGAAAAAGATCAAAGGGTACACGCTGACTTTCGAGCATTTCATAGCACCTCAACTAATGAACCACCCGTACCTCGACACGTGGAGTTCAACCCAGCCGCTTGACCCGAATCACGAACAGACAATCGAGATGAAAGCTTATCCGGGAGCGAGTGATCACATACTAGGCTGGGTGCTGATGCCCACAAAAATCTTATTCGACGACGGCACCTCGTGGACCCCGCAAGAACGTGGCGAATGTTTCGGTGCCTTTTGGAAAGACCCCGACCATCCTGATTTGAAAGTAGTGCCTCCAGAACAGCTTGAAACCAATCCCGACTGATTGGTAGTTTTTTCAGATCCGCCCATGTTAGCGATCGTTTTCCAGCACTTTGGCCGCCCGATTTAATGCCGCAGCGAGCGCTTCAATTTGCTGTCGGGTACGAGGTAAATCGTGCTGGTCGATGGCTTCATTAATTCCGGGAATTACTACGGCTGCGTAGCCTGTGTACTGTCCGGGCGCATAGATCGCATGTTTGAACCACGGACGATTGGGCAAGCCTTCGGGCATGAGAAGTGCTCGCTCAGTGTCGCGCAATGCGTGGTTGAGCTTGGCAACATCGCGCGGCGGATTTTCCTGGCGGCCCAGAGTCTTCGCCGCGGCTTGTTCGAAGTGATGCACGGCCTGCGATGCGTCGGCGAAGTTCACAGTTTCGCCAGGAAACTCAGCTTGCGTTTTCTTTTTGGCTGAGTCGATGTACACGGCGATTTCTCTCGCATATTCTTCATAGTCGAACGGCAAAACATCCGCATCAGCCATGCGAATAATCGAAATTCCAAAGATGCGAGCCATCTGCTGCTCGTAGAGAAAATCGGGATCGCCAAATTTCTTGAACCAATTGAAATTGTCGAAAGCCGAGTGATACACACCGTAGGAACCGGTGGAACTCACGTCGGCAGAAGGCACGCCGAGGTGCTGCAAAAAGACCGTGTAATCGGATCCACTTCCTAAATCACCTACCGGTACGTCGGCTTTCGACTGCGCGACCGGCATGCGTTTATTGTCACCGATCGCTTCGGTCGGAGACTGAACCGATTCGGCTCCGGGCTGGCTTTCTTTTTGCCAGTTTTCGTACACGGTCCCGCCCTTCGGCGAAGGAACAGATTTAGCCACATCACGCAAGAATTGCTTGAGGCTGGGCACGGAAGCGGCGCCAAATTTCGGCCCTGAGACAGCAACGTCCATGTTGAAATAGGCCGCGGCTCCGGCCAATTCACTCTCGTGTTGTTCGCCCCACTCCGTGGAACCGATCAGGCCTTCTTCTTCCGCGTCCCAACTGCCGAGAACGATGGTTCGCTTGGGCTTCCAGCCTGACTTCAACAATTCGCCCATTCCGTGTACCGCTTCCAACATGGCTGCGGTCCCGCTGTTGGGATCGACCGCGCCGAAGACCCAGGCATCGCGATGATTCCCTGCCACCACCCACTCGTCAGGAAGTTCACTGCCGCGCACTCGCCCAATGACATCCCAGATGGTGCGGAACTGGTAATCCTGCTTCAAATGCATCTTCACTCTCACCGGACCAGGTCCGACGTGATAGGTGAATGGCAACGCGCCTTGCCAGTCGCGAGGAGAATCCGGCCCTCCAAGATGTTCAAGGATCGGCCACGCGTCAGCGTAAGACAGTGGTGTGGTCGGAATTTTCGGTAACTGCGCGGACTGTTCAGGGGGGATGCGAGCGCTGTCTGGAAGCGAGGGGACCGAGGCAATGCCAGGCGTCGTGGGATCGCCAGGAAACTGGAACATGTAGCCGATGGAACCGCGCTGCACGCCGGTATCCGGACGCCATGGACCTTGCGGATATTTATCGCCGCGCCGCCAGCCATCGTCGCTCGGATCGGAATAAATGATCAATCCAGCAGCGCCGTGCTCCTGCGCGACGAAGGCTTTCACTCCGCGGAAATTTTGACCGTAACGCACCAGCACAATTTTGCCGCGTACATCCACCTTCATCTGATCTAACTTTTTGAAATCATCTGGCGAGCCATAGTTGGCGTAGACAACCTCAGCCTCAACGTCGCCCGACGGAGACATCGCATTGTATGGCGTGACTACTCGCGGATCGTCAGCATACGGATCGCCTTCGACATGCTCGCGGGTAGGTCCGTGCATGTGAACGTCGGCGGGAGCAGTGACATCGACGCTGATCTCAGCGGGGTAATTCATCCAGACGCGGTACTCGACGGTCTCGACATCGAGGCCGGCTTCACGAAATTTTTGCGCGACGTAATCTGCAGTCGCCTTGTCCTCGGGAGAGCCAGCAATATGCGGTGCTTGAGTCAGAGTGCGGAGGTGTTGTTCCGCAAGTTTCGGATCAGGAACGGCAAGAAACCGGCCCTCCTGCGCTGTTTCCGCAGATGAATCACGAAAACCAAATATGGGACTGGAGGCTTTGGAGGTCCCGTGCGCGGCTTGGCTTTGAGAAAGGCTTAATAACAGAAGACTGCAACATAAAATGGAGGCGGATCGAATAGCCATATAGGTTCGTTGCGAAAGAGGTAAGTGTACATGATTGAGTTTCGTCACCATATTCACCAGCTTCACCAACCGGTGATACCATTTGATTATGAAACGCGCAACTATCAGCTTCCCAAACGACTTGGCTGAAGCGGTGAAGAGTTTTGTCGCAGCTCAGGAGGTACCTCCGGCTTTGACGACCGTGGTGCAGACTGCCTTGCGCAATTACCTGACTGAAAGAGGCTTTCTGAAGACCCGTCGGAGTCTGCAGATTACGCCGGTCCGTAAAGGAAGTGGACGTTCGGACGGGAATGAGCAACACGATCGCTATCTGGCCGGGAGACAGAAGTGAGCTTCGCACATGCAGACTCCTGTGATCGAGAAAGGGAAATGTTATGCGAGCTCGCGAAGCTATAAACTGCTACCATGCCGGTCAAAGATTCTACTCAACGCTTCTCTTCCCGCGTCGACGACTATGTGCGCTTCCGTCCTGGTTATCCGCCTGAAATTGTCGGACTGCTGAAAAAAGAATGCGAGTTGACGGTCGACAGTGTGATTGCCGATATTGCTTCCGGCACGGGAATCTTTACGCGAATGCTGCTCGAAAATGGCAATCGCGTTTTTGGCGTAGAGCCGAACGACGAAATGAGGCGAGCCGGAGAGCGTTTTCTGGCAGATCATCCGCGCTTTAACAGCGTTGCCGGAACGGCTGAAGCGACAACGCTTCCCGATCACAGCGTGGATATGGTGACGGCGGCCCAGGCGGCCCACTGGTTTGATCGCGAAAACGCTCGGCGTGAGTTTGTCCGCATTCTGAAGCCCGGCGGCTGGCTGGTCCTAGTGTGGAATGATCGCCGTTTGGACTCGACTGAATTTCAGCGCGACTATGAACAACTGCTTCGCACTTATGGTACGGACTACGAACTGGTGCGGCGACATGGCGTGGCTCTTGCCATCGAGAGTTTTTTCACCCAACCATTCCAGACCCGCGCGTTCGAATACAAACAAACCTTCGATTACGCGGGTCTCGAGGGACGGCTGCTGTCTTCATCGTACATTCCGCAGAAAGATCATCCTCAGTACAATGCCATGCTGCTCGAGCTGCGTCGCATTTTTGATCGCCACCAACTGAACGGCTCGGTTTCGTTCGATTACGACACCCGAGTTTATTACGGGCAATGGGGCGAAAAAGGTGCGATTAGCTGAAGCTTGGAGACTTGATGCCAGACGAGAAAACTTTCCACATGAGTCCCGACGAGTTCCGCCGGCATGGACATGAGGTTGTGGACTGGATCGCGGATTATTATGCAGGCATTGAATCGTATCCGGTTTTATCCCGCGCGGAGCCTGGTCAGTTGCGCGCCTCGTTGCCTTCGAGTCCCCCGGCGAAAGGCGAGCCTTTCGCTGCGATTCTCAGCGATGTCGAAGAGCTGATTCTGCCGGGAATTACCCATTGGCAGTCTCCTAATTTTTTCGCGTTCTTTCCCGCCAACGCATCTGGTCCAGCAATTCTGGGTGACTTACTCTCCTCCGGCTTCGGGGTGCAGGGGATGCTTTGGGCGACGAGCCCCGCATGCACGGAACTGGAGACGCATGTCCTCGATTGGCTGGTGGAAATGCTCGCCCTGCCGCGGAAATTTCTTGCCAGCGGGACGGGAGGAGGGGTAATTCAAGACACTGCTTCGAGCGCTTCGCTTTGCGCTTTGCTGGCAGCTCGCGAACGAGCTACTGACTTTGCCACCAACAAGCGCGGCTGCGATGGAAAATTGGTAGCGTACACTTCGTCGCAGGCACACTCCTCGATTGAAAAAGACATAAAGATTGCCGGGCTTGGCCTGGATAATTTGCGGCTCGTTGAAGTCGACGAGAACTTCGCCATGCGTCCGGAAGCGCTAGCGCGGCAAATTGAAATCGATCGACGAGCCGGCCTCACTCCCTGCTTTGTGTGCGCGACGATTGGCACGACTTCGTCAAACGCGATTGATCCGCTTCCGGAAATTGGCCAGATCTGCCGCGAGAACAAATTATGGTTTCACGTCGATGCAGCGATGTCAGGGACGGCCGCGCTCTGTCCCGAATTCCGCTATACCCATGACGGAGTTGAACTGGCCGACAGTTACACATTTAATCCGCACAAATGGATGTTTACCAATTTCGACTGCAACTGTTTCTACGTCGCCGATCGCAAAGCGCTGATTCAAACCTTGAGCATCTTGCCCGAATACTTGCGCAACAAGGCAACTGAATCCGCGGCGGTGATCGACTATCGCGATTGGCAAATTCCGCTGGGCCGCCGCTTTCGCGCGCTAAAACTTTGGTTCGTGATTCGCCATTACGGAGTCGAAGGCTTGCAATACCACATTCGACGCCACGTCGAATTGGCGCAAACATTCGCGGGATGGGTGAAGAAAAACGAACGTTTCGAACTGGCTGCGCCGGCGCCGCTAAACTTGGTCTGCTTTCGCCATACGGGCGGGGACGAAGCTAATCAAACACTCATGGATCGCCTGAATCGCAGCGGCGATCTCTACCTGACGCATACCCGCTTAAATAATCGCCTCACGCTGCGATTCTGCGTAGGCCAGACCAACACGATGGAACGGCACGTCGAGCGCGCGTGGCGCAGGATTCAGGAAGAAGCAGTGTAGGCGCGGGCGTCACGCCCGTAGTCATATCCCAACAACGCAGAGGCTCCCTTTGCTCAGCACGGGCGATGACGCCCGCGCCTGCACGTTCACTTCTGTAGTGCGGGCGGTTCTGGTTTCAGCGCGATTGCGTTTGCGGGAGCCGCCGGATTCACTCCGAAGTCCCAGACGTAGGTATTCATGGCGTTCGTACCCACCATTTCGACTACGGCATATTCACCCGGTTCGAGAACATTGACAGGCGTAAGCTTGATCCAGCCTCCGGTCAGCTTTAGCGAGTCCGTGATAATAAGATTCTGTTCCTGACTGGTTTTACCGAACGCATTGGTCCTTATGTCTCCGACAATGCGTTTGCCCTTTTTCGACTGCAAACGAACAATACGGAAACGGCCCCATGTCGGGTCAGGTTGTTGGGGCTGCTGCGGCCCGTGGGTCGAAGTGGCGCTCGCAGCCGTGTCCTGCTCAATATTGACGTAGATGGTGGGCAAGGTCGCATGAGCCTGAACGGTGGCGTGCGGACCGTCGAGTTCGATTGTTTGCTTGTTGCCCGCGATAGGAATGACGGCAGAACGCAAAATATTGGCTGTCCGGTTTCGATTGACTTCGCCAGTGTTCTGCTGCAGTAGGATGAGTTGCGGCTGAGTCTGAAACGTGTCGAACAAAAACATTCCGCCGTCTTCGGGTAAACGGAGTCCGGGGGCGACGCGGGGCGTTTTAGCTTCCTCAGCGCGGCGTTCGGCTTCAACTTCCTTATCGAGTTCAACTGCTTCCGGGGAGGACAAGCCAGCGGCGCGATCTTTTTCAAATTTGTCGGTCGCTGCCCAATCCACCAGGGAGTTCGGCAACTCCTCCCACTCATCGCGCTCAGCGCTCAAGTAACGCACCCGATCGCCTTTCACTTCCCACTTATTCGCGAGCTGGTAAGAGCCATCCTTAAGGATGAGACGCTTAGCCAGTTGCTGAGCATGGACGTGCGGCGCAAACAGACCGATGGCTGCCAATAGCAGGAGCCAGGTGCGAGCTGTAACGCTTGCTCTCATGATCTTAATATTATGATGCAGGCCACTGACGCAGTGAAGACAGTACACCATAAAATTGAACAGGTCTTTGCGTCATCCACTAAAACTGGGACACTCTGAATACACCCGCCCAGGCAGGGTAACAACAGGTCAACAATGCGAAAAGAGTGGTCAAGGTGCGAAGAAAGTGGGGGCAAGCGTCCTGAAATATTCGCTTTGACCGCAAGAACCGGATGGTCCGCCGAAGAATGCTGTCTTATGCTTTCAGCATTATGACAAGCAATGCGATACTTGATCTCTCGGAAGTTAACGAAATGGCGCCAACCCAGCAGAGTCACGGCGAGAAAAATCAAGTCGCGTACTGGCAGGCGGTCCAGGCTCGTGATGCCAGTCACGATGGCGATTTTGTATTTGCCGTCTCCTCCACTGGAGTGTACTGCCGGCCATCTTGTCCGGCTCGCCGTCCGAAGCGCCAGAACGTGAAATTTTTTCTTAAGCCGGACGAAGCGGAAAAGGCAGGCTACCGCGCCTGCCTGCGGTGCCGGCCTAAAGCGATTGTGAACGGCACGCTGGAAATTGTGAAGGCGATGTGCCGCTACATCGAGAGCCACTTGGATGAGCCTCTCACTCTGGCGCGGCTCGGAGCAGAATTTCACCAGAGCCCGTTCCATCTACAGAGGACGTTCAAGAGTGTTCTGGGCGTCACACCGCGGGCTTATGCCGACTCCTGCCGCATGAATCAACTCAAGGACAACCTTCGCGCCGGACATTCAGTGACGCAATCGATGTACGACGCGGGTTACAGTTCGAGCAGCCGTTTATATGAGCGGACCGCATCGCAACTCGGCATGACACCGGATAAATATCGGCGCGGCGCAATCGCGGCGTCCATTCGCTATACCTGCTCAGATTCTCCTTTAGGCCGCATGTTGATCGCCGCCACTGACAAGGGAATTTGTTCCATCCAATTCGCTAATTCGGATGGCGAACTGGAGCAAGGACTCAGACATGAGTTCCCTTTTGCCATCAGGCGGCGCGACGACGCTGCTATGCAGAGCTGGAAAGATGACTTGCTGCGTCAGATGCGGGGCCAGCGTCTGCACACTGCGCTTCCATTGGACATTCAGGCAACCGCGTTTCAGCGGCGGGTGTGGTCGCATTTGCAATCCATCCCCTTCGGGAAAACAAATTCCTACGCGGAAGTGGCGAGCGCAATTGGCCGGCCCACGGCCGTACGAGCGGTAGCGCGAGCCTGCGCGGCCAACCCGGTGGCAGTCGCTATTCCATGCCATAGGGTGGTTAGCAAGAACGGAGACGGGGGCGGCTACCGCTGGGGAATCGCCAGGAAAAAAACGTTGCTTGGCCTGGAATCGGGACAAACAGTGTAGAGCGGACCTGCCGTTCTCATTTCATTTTCAACTGTGGCTGACAGAAGTGAGCCCCGCACGAAACTAGCGCAGGCGCAGTATGAGCAGCACTACCGTTAGCGCAACGATAAGCACGGTTCCAATAGTGTAGAAGTTAGCCGCCAGCCATCCTTGTTTTTTGCGATTTTCGAATCGCGCGAGGAACGCTGGAGCGTAGCTGCTGGCTAGAGGCGCTGGGCTGTCGCCCGACAGTCGGGCCGCCTCGCAATCCACGCAGAGAGTGCGGCCTGGAGATACTGGGAATCCGCAGGCTTCGCAGTGTTTAATTTTATCGATCTCTTTCGGCTTGGGCAGTTCCTGCTCGGGTTTGACCGCGGCCGCTTCGTCCGTTTCAGACGGGAGCTTCGTTTCAGACGCCGGCTCCGGTCCAGTTATCAATGCGATCGTCTCCGCAGCGTCGCTTTGCGTCTTCGCGGCGGTTGGTGATGGTTCCGGCTTCGGCTCCTCGTTCTGCGCCGCAGCTTGCTCGTTTTTCTCGGCAATCTCCTGCAAGCGCGCGTTTGGCCGCTTCGGCGTGCTCCAGGCTGGTTTGCACCATTTCCGCCAGGCGCTCTAAAGCCTTAACATCGCGATCTTCAAAAGCGTTGGTTCGATCCGCCAGGAGCTCGAAGACGCCGATCACTTCCTGCTCGCGAAGCAGCGGAACCACCATTACCGACTTGATGTTGAGCGCAATGCAAGTCTCGCGGTTGACGCGCGGATCGGTTTCCGTATTATCGCAACGCAAAACTTGCCGGGTGCGGACGCTTTCCCCAGTCAAACTCGACTTTACCTGGACTTCAGCCCCTAGAATCGGCGCCGAAGGGCCGGCGCTGGCGCGGCAAATCATTTCGCTGTCTTCGATCAGCGCGATCGCGGCCCCGGACGCGCCAGTAATATATTGCGCACGCTCCGCCAGCAGTTGCAGCGCGGCTTCAAGGTCGCGCTGCGCCATTTCCGTCAGTGAATTGTTGCCGTTATTTGCAGGAACACGGGCCGGAAAAGATTCTTGCTTCGCTGTATCGGCCGGCGGCACAAGTTCCCCCGAGCCACTCGAAGCAGTTTGATCGACGATGGAATGAGAGTCCACGCGGTTTACCCATTATCGCCGGAGTGGAGTCCCGTGCAAATAGGGTTTATAAAGAAGCAAGTTTCAGATGCCTTTACGGGATGTTCTCCGCGCCCTCTGCGGAAGTTCTCAGCGTTCTCTGCGATTTAAGGTTTCGAATCAAAATCTTAAAACGCAGAGAACGCTGAGAACGCAGAGAGCTCCGGTCTACTTCTTTTTCGGCGGTAAGAACTTTTTTTCTATCGAAGCCACGACCACATAATTTGGATCGACCATTTCGTTCAAATGAATTTTCGCGACCTGCGAGAGCAGTTCATAAGCATCGAGTTCCGACAAGCCGTAATCCTGATGAATCCACGCCACCAGTTCGGTGAAGGCAATGCGCACGCAATCATCTAGCGGACGATAAGCGCCAACCGCCATAATTGCGTTGTCGTTTTCAAAGCGCGGCCAATTGATCTTCTGGCCTTTGATGAGATTAAGCTGAACCCGCGCCCGCAGCGGGACTTCAATTGCCGTGCCCGCGACTTCGCCGTCGCCCATAACCGCGTGGCCGTCGCCTATATACAGCAAGCCTCCGGGAACATTTACCGGGAAATAAACTGTGTTGCCGACGCTAGCCTCGGGAGAATCCATGTTGCCGCCAAACTCCGCCGGCACGATCGAGCTGCGTGCCTCGCCTCCGGACGGCGCAACTCCAATGCATCCAAAAAAAGGATGCAGCGGAATCTTCACCGAGAAGTTCGAATCGAGCGCCTGAAACGTCGCCGTGTTGGTGGCGTGGTCGACCGGATAAAACCAGATCTTCTCCGGCAGCGGCGAATGCAGCATGGGCGTGTAGTTCGTCTCATTCAGCGCTCCGAAGCCCGGCGCAAATGCTCCCACGCCCTGATCGCCATCGACTTGAAGATCGAGAATCTTAACCGCCAAAGTGTCCCCCGGTTCCGCGCCCTCAATATAAAAAGGACCAGTAAGCGGATTGTCACCTTTGACCATGCTCAGCGTGTCACCCGGCTTCTTGATGACGTTGCCGAAACAGTCGAGCGTATTGGTGTCGAGGATGTCTCCAGGCTTCAGGTGAGCAACCGGTTCCGCGGAGGCGTAAACATATTTCACGTCGTTGATTGTGGCGTGATACTTCACGACGTTGCCGGGCACGGATTGGGCCGAAAGATTGGCTGCGCCACAAATCAACAAAGACATCAGAATGTAGGTCTTCAAATACACCTCCCAGGTAATCTAAGAAGCCGAACCTATCATGCACCTCACCAGATTTCTCGATGCAGCCGTGCACATCTTGCAAACGGCTCACGAAGCCGGTGGCCGCAGTTCCACAAGTCGAGACACTTCGCGGAACGAACCGAATAGAAATAGTAATTCTCTCCGCCCCACCGGGAACCGCATCTCCACAAATACAAGCATTTCGCGGAGCGAGCTTGGACACTTGCGAAATAAGGATCAATGACGCGCGGTTCTCCGGTTACAGTTACGTGGTTCTGCGATTGAGTGACCTGCAGATGGCTTTCGCAACATGGAAAATCTGGCCCGGCTACCAGGCGGAACGAATATGTAAGTAGATGGGGCGTCATTGGCGCAATGCATCCTTGACATTCGAAGCGAGACTGGCGAGCACTTTTCAGTGCAGCTTCTATGAGCATCGGGTGACCGCTCACCGCAACCGCCGACTCAATACTCCCATCATTGCGGATTTCGAGCTTCAACTCTACATCGCCGGCGATGTTAGCTAGCGATGCAACTGGAGGGTAAGTAGGTTTGAAAAGGCTAACCATAACGGCATCGCCCCTCGGAGCAATTGCCGGGGAGTCGCTTTGGGAACTGAGTTGTGCGAAGCAGCACGGGCGGCACAGCGCTACGGCGAGTAGCAGCAGGACAGGCACCAAGTGTCTCTTATTAGCAAATAGCGTTCGCGGCTTCCAAGACTGCAGTCGGTAATAAGCCATTGCGCTCACCGTTTCGTTCTCGGCCTCCACGAGAATAAGTCTAACGGATGCATGCCAGCAGCCGCCTGATACCTAGTAAAGACCGCTAAGTCCCCATCCGTTTTTCCATGCGAACGACCTTGATCGACTCGCCATTCTGCACCGGAACATCCAGGCTTTCCAGTGCCACGTAACCTCTGGCGCGATAAAGCGGAACTCCGGTCAAAGTCGCACCCATTTCCAGGCGAGTGAAACGCGCCGCAGTCGCCGCTTTCTCGCATGCTTCGAGAATCATGCTGCCGATTCCGCGCCGTACCCACTCGGGATGAACAAAGAAGGCGCGAATCTTTGCCGCGTCATGTCGTGGATCCAATAATGAGTCCTGGCGGGCCATCCAGTGGTCGCCACCAAACAGTGTTTTGTGCTTGCTCCAGCCGCCACAGCCAACGATGATTTTTTCCGCTTCTACCACGAAATATGTGCCATCGGCGATCAACTGGCTATCCACGCCATAAACGCTCCCCAACGCGCCTTCAATCTGTGCAGGCGTGTAATCGCCCGCCTGCAATCCGCGCACGGACGCATCAATGAGCACGCGCAGTGCCGGAATATCCGCGGGCACGGCTTGGCGAAGAGTGAGATTCATCGATGTGCGCGTACTCGGGAACGTTCAAGACTCGCTATGTGAGTCGGACGAATCTGATCTCGCCTGCGCGCGGCGCCGTTTTATTTCTTCCATGCGTTCGCGAATTCTCTTTTCTACACCTTCATTCGTCGGATGGTAATAAGTTCGATCGCGCAAATTATCCGGCAGACACTGCATATCGGCAATTTTGCCTTCGACGTCGTGGGCGTATTGATAGCCTTGCCCGTATCCCAAACCTTTCATCAATCCAGTCGGCGCATTGCGCAGATGGAGAGGAACGGATTCAGCGGCTGTGGCCTCGACATCCTGCTGCACTTCGCTATACGCGGTGTACAGCGCGTTTGACTTGGGCGCGAGCGCAAGATAGACGACCGCCTGCGCCAGCGCGAGATTGCCTTCTGGCATGCCGATAAAATCCACCGCGTCGCGTGCCGCCATACACAACGCCAGCGCGTTCGGCTCGGCGAGGCCGATGTCTTCCACGGCCATGCGCACCACGCGGCGGGCGATATAGAGCGGATCTTCGCCCGCTTCGAGCATTCGGCCCAGCCAATAAAGCGATGCGTCGGCATCGCTGTTGCGCACTGACTTGTGGAGGGCGGAAATCAGGTTGTAGTGTTCTTCTCCGGCCTTATCGTAGAGCAGCACGCGTTTTTGCAGCGCGTCGCGAACGATGTCATCGGTGATCTCGGCGCCTACTTCAGTCGTGGCGCCTGCCAGCGAAGCTGCGACTTCAAGCACGTTGTAAGCGCTGCGCGCATCGCCGCTGGAGTAAGACGCGATCTTGGCTAAGACTTCGTCAGACGCTCGCAGCTTCATCGCTCCCAAGCCGCGTTCTTCATCCGTGAGCGCTCGTCTGAGCAGCACAACGACTTGTTCCTCGGTAAGCGGCTTCAGCACATAGACGCGGCTGCGCGACAGCAGAGCAGAGATAATCTCGAAAGAAGGATTCTCCGTAGTCGCTCCGATCAGCCGGATATTTCCTTTCTCGACATGCGGCAGGAACGCGTCCTGTTGCGCCTTGTTGAAGCGATGAATCTCATCGATGAAGACGATAGTTCGCGTGCCGTACTGGCGGGCGCGTTCGGCATCGGCCATGACCTGCTTGATTTCCTTGATGCCGGTCAGCACAGCTGAGAACTCAATAAACTCGGCTTTAGTCATGCGAGCGATGATCTTGGCCAGCGTAGTCTTGCCCGTCCCCGGAGGTCCCCAGAAGATGAGCGAGCCAATATCGTCGCGCTCAAGCTGCGTACGCAAGGGCTTTCCCGGCGCGACCAGATGCTCCTGGCCGACGAACTCATCCAGCGTCCGCGGTCGCATACGATCAGCAAGCGGCCGGGTGCGATCGCTAGCGTTGTCGTCGCTCGGAATGGTTTGGAAAAGGCCCACACACTATTTCACCACAGAGTCACAGAGACACAGAGAAAAATAGGGATTTTGCGCGCTCAGCGGCAGAAAGTGGTTTGTTCCTAAAGTTTTTTGCGTTCTCTGTGACTCTGTGTCTCTGTGGTAAATGAAGTTTACAGGACTCGTCTGATGATGCCTTGCGTCAGTAGCGGAACATTGAAGTTGATCAGTAGGCCTACCCTTTTCTTGAGCCAGCTTCAGGTATGTGAGCAGTTGGGCCTGGTGAATTGGCAGCAGTTTCTCGACGGCTTTCAATTCCAAAATAACTTCGTCTTGCACGATTAGATCGATCTTGTAGCCACAGTTCAGCTTGAGGCCTTTGTACTCGACTGGCAGATCAACTTGTCGTTGAAAGCTTAACCTGCGAAGACAAAACTCATGGCAAAGGCACTCCTCATAAGCCGATTCCAAAAGTCCAGGGCCAAGGTGACGATGGACCTCAAGTGCGGCGCCAATAATAGGGCTCGTTCGCGGGTCTCGAGTGTCTTCTTCGTGTTTGCGAGTGTCGATGCGAATAGGTTGGACTCCATTGTTCACCTGACCATCTCAACACAGAATCACTGCGATAGCGTAGAGGAACGCGAGATTAATGCGAAGACTCTCGTCCCATAACGGTACGGACTCGAACACTGTCCGAAAAGATCAATCGTTTGATTTCTCTGTGACTCTGTGTCTCTGTGGTGCTGCTTCTGGCGGGCGATTTCATACAGGACAATACTCGCGGCTACGCCTGCGTTCAGCGATTCGACATTTGGCGAGTGCGGGATGGCCACGGTCTCAGTCATTTCAGCCAGCAGATCACGCGGCACTCCCGCGCCTTCGCTTCCAATAAAGACGGCCAACGGACCACTAAGATTGGCTTGATCAAGCGGCGTGCCTTTGTGCGATGAGGTTGCGATAAGACGGAGTCCGCGCTCCCGCAGCGCGTCTAACGTGTCCGCTAGCTTTACCTGAACGATCGGAAGCCGGAATACCGATCCAGCCGATGCGCGTATGACTTTCGAGTTGAATGGGCTGACCGTGCCTTCTCCCAGCAGCACGCCACCAGCCTCAAAGGCCTCGGCCGAGCGCAGGATAGTTCCCAAGTTCCCCGGATCCTGCACGCCCGCAATTGCCACTAGCGGCCCATTTTGCGCCTTCGCCAGCACATCTTCGAACTTGAATTGTTTGCATCGCACCAGCGCCGCTACGCCTTGCGGGCTCTCACTGGGAACGGCGCTGGCAAAGAGCTTGTCGGGAAGCAATAGAGTGTCGACGTGAGCCGCCATCTGTGGCAGCAGACGCTCGGCGCGGTTTTCAGCCGACGCGCGAAAGAATACTGCCTTGAACTTCAGGCCGCTGCGGATGGCTTCTTCCAGAATGCGCATGCCTTCGATGGCGCAGTAGCCGTCGGAAGTGAGTTCACCGTGCGCGAAGGCTGTCCGCAGTTCTTTGACCAGGGCGTTGTGACGTCCTTCGACACGGCGCAGGCGGTTATGAATAGCTTTCTCGTGACTGGGCGTAGTTCGGTTCAAGTTCTCTTGCGAATCATACCTGTTTATCTCTCCTTGCAGTTCATGCCCGTGTTATGTTAGTTTTCGCGGATTCAGAACCCATTCAGGAAGGAAACGTGTGCGCGCGGAAATCGTTAAGATAAACAGCGAGAAGCCGGAGGCTTCGCTCATCCGGTACGCAGCCGACCAGATTCGCGCCGGCCTGGTGCTGGGCATGCCCACCGATACGTTTTACGGACTGGCCGCCGACCCCTTCAACCTGCGCGCGGTCGATCGCGTGTACGAGATCAAGTCGCGGTCGCGCCACAAACCATTGTCACTTTTGATTGAGAGCGAAGAGCAGGCCGAGGAGTTGACCAAGCCTTTGCCGGACGAATTCTACAAGTTGGCCCGCCGGTATTGGCCGGGACCGCTTACCATCATCGTAAAAGCGGCCTCGCGGCTTCCCTTGAAGGTTACTGCCAACACCGGCAACGTCGCTTTGCGCATACCGAGCGCCAAAATTCCGCTGGCCGTGGTGCAGGCTGCGCAGATTCCAATCACTGCAACCTCCGCCAATCTCAGCGGTGAGTCGGAATGCACAAGCGCCGAAGCCGTGCGCGATCAACTGCAGGATCGCATTTCCATCATCGTGGACGGTGGCACTTCGCCGCGAGAGATGGCTTCAACCATTGTTGACCTTACCGATGAGGAAGCCCGCTGGCGCATCATGCGGGAAGGCGCGATTTCTGCCCAGGATATTTCGGAATTCTTCGCACAAGGATGAGCGAAGCCGTAAGGCCTTTGCAACGCCGCCGGACGCTATTAGTGGGAGCGCTCGCTGCCGCCGCTCTCCTGTGGCTGGCTGTAACTTGTGTGACGAATCGCACGCGAGGCCTCGCGACAGGAAATTCATCCCGCGGACGCCATCGTTGTGTTTGGCGCCGCCGAATATTCCGGACGTCCCTCTCCGGTGTACCGCCTCCGTCTTGACCATGCGTTTGATCTGTTTCAGCAAGGCGTCGCGCCTGTCGTCATCACCACAGGCGGCGCGGCGGCAGATCCCAGTTACAGCGAAGGCGGCGTAGGCCACGATTACCTGATGCATCGCGGGATTCCTGACTCGAACCTGATCGCCGAAACCCAGGGCTCGGATACCGCGCGATCGGCGCAACGCATCGGCGTGATTATGCGCGCTAATCACATGCACAGTTGCGTCGCGGTCAGCGATGCGTATCATGTTTTCCGCATCCGCAAACTGCTGGAGCACGAGGGGCTACAGGTGTACGTTTCGCCGCGCCCGGACTCGCGTCCGCACTCACGGTGGCAGCGTGTTGAGGCGGTGCTACGCGAAGCGGCCAGCTATCTGGTGTGGCGGCTGCATCTGCCGGGGTAGAAGCTCTAAACACGTGTGCGATCGGCGACAAGTGGTTGTGATAATGGCAGGTGAGCAATGCGAACAACCGTGGAAATGAAGCCTGAACACCGCAGCGCCTTGTTGGCATTAGCCGCGCGCCGTGGGGAGAAGGGATTTTCCTCCGTTTTAGCGGAAGCGATTGAAGAGTATCTCAACGAGGAAAAGACGCGGGTACAGCGGCGCAAGGAATTGTTATCTCTCGGCGGCTTGCTTTCTGCTGACGAAGCCAGGCTCTCCGCATACGGCCATGTCCCTGCAGGGAGAACTGGCGTTGATTGTCGCTGACCGACGTCTTAATCGACTATCAGCCGGAACGCAACCAGGCGGAGGTGCTATGCCGAGTCCGATCCCTTGAATCCGCTAATCGATCCGCTACGTGTACATCACTTTCCGATCGCCCTTAACAATCCGCCCAACCGTGAAAGCTTTTTCCCCGGCGCGCTCCAGCAGAGTTTGCGCTTTCTTAAATTTGCCGGAGGGTACAATCAGCAACATCCCCAATCCCATGTTAAACGTGCGCAGCATTTCATCTCGCGGGACGTTGCCCAGTTGCTGCAAATGTTCGAAGATCGGCGGCACCGGCCACGAATTAATTTCGATTACGGCTGCGACGCCTCGTGGAAGCACCCGAGGAAGATTTTCAGTAATGCCGCCGCCAGTAATGTGCGCCATCGCTGAAACGCACTCCGCATCTGACAGCAGACGCTTCACCGCCGGCCAATAGCTCTTATGCGTCTTCATGAGCTCGTTGCCGACTTTGCCCTTGAGCTCGTTGACATACGACTCGGGCGTGTAATGGGCGATGTCGAATAGCAACTTGCGAGCCAGCGAATAGCCATTGGTATGCAATCCGTTCGAGGCTAAGCCGAGAATCACATCGCCAACCTGGACTGTCTTTCCAGTAATGATCCGCTCGCGCTCAACTACGCCTACGATAAACCCAGCAAGATCGTATTCGCCTTCTGGATAGAAGCCGGGCATCTCGGCAGTTTCGCCGCCGATCAACGCACAGCCATTGTGTTTGCAGGCTTCGGCCAGGCCTTCAATCACTTTCTCCGCAACCTCCGGCTCGAGTTTGCCAGTAGCCAGATAATCCATAAAGAAAAGCGGCGTCGCGCCCTGCACCGCGATATCGTTGACGCAATGGTTTACCAGGTCCGCGCCAATGGTGTGATGCACCTTCATCTCGAAAGCGACTTTCAGCTTGGTGCCCACCCCATCCACACTCGAAACCAGTACCGGGTCGAGATACTTCGTCTTATCAATCGCGAACAAGCCGCCAAAACCGCCAATTTCGCTCAGTACGCCCCGGGTGAAGGTTTTATGGGCGAGGTATTTGATGCGCTTCTTGGTGCGGTTGGCGCGGTCGATATCGACACCGGCGTCGGCGTAAGTTATCGGCGCACTTTTCACAGAATCGTCGGGCACGGGTGTAGTTCCGTCTCTTAAAGATTGGGGACGTCGCTGGGTGTTTGTTGCTCCAGAGAAGTGTTCAAGAGCGGCTCATTGTAGCATGTTCGAGAGTGAGGATGCGCGGGTGGAATGAGGAAGGAAAGCGGAGCACGACGGGTGAGCTGGGTCCGAATACACGAATCCCTTACGACTCCAACACAGACTCTATCCCGTTCTTCTAGTGCGTCACGTAAGTCGAGAAGTAATAGACCAGTATGCCAAATAAAGCCAGTCCAGAAATGCCGTAAGCCGTAAGCACCCAGACTCCGCGGCCTTCACGATGAATTGTAGTTCGAGGACGGGCTGCAGCAGTCGAGTCAGCCGAGCGATTCTCCATGCCTACCTCCGATTCGCAACGCTGGCGCCTAAAGCCAACGTTACCCAACACCGCCGCCAGGCAAGTGTTGATGCGGCAAATGTTACTACAGATTGGTCGTCTGTAAAGCAGGGAAATGACTGTAATTTGTAAAATTCAATGCTCGGATTGGGTTCAAATGCTGGACACCAGACCGTCTTGCGGGACTGAATTTTCATCAAATTTGCGGCTCACATTCTGCAGGTAAGTATTCAGGGTTCGGTTGTATCCCAGAATAAAGCGAGAGACGAAGCGGAACACCGGATTGTAAATCTCTCCCCGCTCGGTAATGTTCAGTCGGCTGCCGTCTGGGCTTGGAGCAATATCAAAGATCCAGATTCCGCCAAACGGCAACCCTGGATCAGCAATTCGTGTGACCATACGCGATGGTGAATTCGACTCCACGACTTCCATCGTGAGCGCGCCGTTTCCGCCCTTCTCGCGGAAGCGAAGGTTGCCGTTGACAATCCCCAGCAATTCCACATTTTGCACATCGGGACGCCACGCCGGAGCGGCTTTTACATCGGAGATCAGCCGGAAAACTTCTTCCGGCGGATGATGAATCGCGATGCACCGAGCGGCCACATGCGATTTCGGCAACAACAAACCAATAACGACTACGAGCAACACTCCGCCAACAACCACAGCGCCAGCCAGTAAAGCGATCTTCAACATGTCCCCCTCCTTTTGATGAGGACGGGCGTCCTCGCCCGTCTGGTTGAGCGAACGGAATACCCGTTCATCCCCATGTGTGCTGGCTAGCAATCTGCCTCGACGCCGTCGCCAACAGCTCAAGCCCCTCCAGCGCATGCTTCCGTTCACTCCGCTTGAGTCTGGCCAAAACGGCAGCAACGCGTTCCGAATCCAGGACCGACGTCTCTGCCATCGCTTTCGCCCCTTGCGGCGTGAGCGTGAGCGCGACACTGCGATGGTCTTTGCGAATCCGTTTGCGCAACAAGTATCCAAGGGCCTCCAGCCGCTGGATAGCAGCCGACAGGGTTGATCCACGCACGCTTAAATGCGCTGCAAGTTCGGTGGGCGTCACGGCAACGCTTTCGCTCAAATGCACCAAAATGGAAGAGTCTCTCGCCGACAGCCGATACGCGGTGCTCGACGCCCGAATGTGCCTTTTGTGGCAAGCCAGATAAATTTGCGGATAGCAGCGCTGCACCAACTCAACGTCAGACGTATTCATGACGACGAATTATGCCGGTAAGCGAATAGTTCGTCAAAACGAAGTATCCAATTCGGGACATTTCCACCGATTCTCATTGAATTCGCTTTTTATTCGCTTAAGTCAGCGTGTATAATTCGGCCTGAATCATCCTGCATTCACAAAAGGAGCAGCCTCTTATGGCCGACGAACGTACAAAAGCAATTGATCTGGCCTTTGCACAGATCGAAAAGCAGTTTGGCAAGGGCTCGATCATGCGACTGGGATCGAAGGAAGCCATCGTCCCGATTGCGGTAATTCCCACGGGAGCGATTTCCTTCGACGCAGCTTTGGGCGTTGGCGGCTTTCCCCGCGGACGCGTGGTCGAAGTCTTCGGCCCGGAATCATCGGGCAAAACCACAATCACGCTGCAAGTGATTGCCGAGGCGCAAAAAATGGGAGGCATGGCTGCGTTCGTCGATGCCGAGCACGCGCTTGATCCCGGATACGCCAAGAAGCTCGGTGTCGACGTCGACAACCTGCTGGTGTCGCAACCAGACTACGGCGAGCAGGCGCTCGAAATCACCGAAGCGCTGGTGCGCTCGGGAGCGATTGATGTGCTGGTCGTCGACTCTGTTGCCGCGCTCGTACCCAAAGCTGAACTCGATGGCGAGATGGGCGACAGCCACATGGGCTTGCAGGCGCGGCTTATGTCGCAGGCCTTGCGTAAGCTCACCGGGACGGTTTCGAAGTCGCGCACTTGCCTGATCTTCATCAACCAGATCCGCGAAAAAATCGGCGTGATGTTCGGCAATCCCGAAACCACGACCGGCGGCCGCGCACTGAAGTTTTACTCGTCGGTGCGCATTGACATTCGCCGCATCGCCGCCATCAAAGAAGGCGACATTGTCACCGGCTCGCGGACCAAAATCAAGGTCGTGAAAAACAAAGTGGCTGCACCCTTCCGCGAAGCCGAATTCGACATCATGTACGGGGAGGGCATTTCGCGCGAAGGCGATCTGCTCGACATCGCCGCAGTTCATAACATCGTGGAGAAATCCGGCGCCTGGTACAGCTACAAAGGCGAACGCATCGGCCAGGGCCGCGAAAATGCGCGCGCCTTCCTGAAGGAAAACAAAGACACGATGGTCAAGCTCGAAGCCGAGGTGCGGAAGCAATTGGGCTTGACGCCAACTGCAGCTCCAGCGGCCGCTGCCGCAGCCGCCCAGAGCGGGTCGCAGGGAGCAAGAGTTACGACTATGCCCAGCGCAGCTCCCGAGCAGACCAAAGTTCCTGCCGCGCGCCGGTAGGCCAACATCAGTTGTTGGGTGTCATCCGGTCTGTGGCGGACGACGGCTCTCATCCAGTGGGTGAGAGCGGACATGCGACGTGCTCTCCTGTGTCGTGATCCAGCATGCAGTTTGCTCGAAGCTCGGATGATAAACCACAGTGCGAGCTGGCCGCCCTCACGCCTTCCCGGCGTTTCTAACGTACGCGGCACGTGTCTTTGACCGATTCGCCCGGCTCATACATGCGTTCCACCTTTGGTCACGGGAACATTTTCGAATCCCGCCGCGTATATACTGCAGTCACGCGAGGAGCCCTTGAACCAAGCCTTGAACAACGAAGTCGGCGTGCAGCCTCCGGTCAACGACATCACGCTTACCGCCCCCGAAACAATTCCACCCAGGCCGTCGTCCATTCTTCATAAGATCTTCATCGGCGAGGACGGCTTGCGCGCCGGATGGGGTCTGCTGATATTCATCGTCATGTTCGTCGCCATGGCCTATTGCCTAAATGTCGCAGTGCGCAAGTTTTTCACGGCTGTTCCAAAAGACCCGAAAGCTATGTCGGAAGCGATGGGCTCACCGCGTTTCATGTTGATCGGCGAGTCTCTTCAGTTCCTTCTCGTACTGTTGCTCACCTGGATCATGTCGAAGATTGAGCGTCGCCCGGTGTCGGTGTATGGCTTCCGCGGCAGCCGTAGATTCTCGCACTTCTTCGCCGGCCTGGGTTGGGGGGTCACTTGTCTGTCCCTGCTTGTGCTGACCCTTTGGAAAACCGGGCTCCTAGTCATTGACAGCCGCCTGCTGTTTGGCAGCGACATATTGCGTTACGGAGCCATCTGGCTGCTCGGCTTCCTGGTGGTTGGTCTGTTCGAAGAGTATGTGACTCGCGGGTATGTGCAGTACACGCTCACTCGCGGTCTCGCCGGCTTTTACAGATGGGCTTTCAAGACCCGCCATAGCGCGGCCCTGGGTTTCTGGACATCAGCCTTGATCTGGTCGTTTCTTTTCGGCTTCGGCCATAAGAGCAACCCTGGAGAATCTCCCGTCGGACTGCTTTCCGCCGGACTCGTCGCGTTGGTATTCTGCCTCAGCCTGTGGCGCACCGGGTCGCTGTGGTGGGCCGTTGGTGTTCACGCCTCATGGGATTGGGGCCAATCTTTTCTCTACGGCGTGGCCGATAGCGGACTCATGGTACAGCATCATCTGCTCGCCACTCATCCCGCGGGCAAGGTCATTCTTAGCGGAGGAACCACCGGCCCGGAAGGCAGCATTTTCATCCTCCCTATCCTGGTCCTCCTGAGCCTAATCGTTGTTTTCACTCTGCCTCGCGCCAAATACGGACTGGCGTCCAGGGCATTCGAGTAGACAAACAAAGGGTCCGGAGAAGTTAACATCCGGACCCGGGCGACTCTTTCATCCCAGAAAGCGGAGCGACAGGCAGCCGGCGATTATTTCTGCAGTGTACGGATGTAGCCGATGACTGCTTTCGTTTGATCGGAAGCCAACGACTTTACGCCGCCGGGATGCTTCGGGTTGTCAGTAATTTTCTTTGCCAGGTCGTCATCCGAAGCCTTTTTAAGATCGTCTGAAACCAGGCTCGGAATTTTGGCTGCGGGTTTGCCAGCTGCATCCGCCCCGTGGCAGCCTGCGCATTTGGTTTTGTAGATCGTCGCTCCATCGTCGGCGGCCCATGACAGATTGGGAATCAGAATGAAAAGGGCTACTGCAATTGTCATCACCAGCATCACCAGCTTTGTGGTCTTCATGATTTCGTTTTCTCCTGGTAAAAATTTGGTACTGCACAATCCAGCGATAAATTAGGCACTTTTAAAACTAAAAGAACTCAGCAGCGCTTCTTGCTGCATGTTGCAAGTTTCAACGGCATGGCGGTTGACTGCAGTGACCGATATCACAATCACTTGTGAGCGGTTGGCATTTACAACGCACTTCTGGACGTTCCGTTTTGAGCACTACGTATAATGGCAGGATGATTGTCCGGGAAAGTCGCGCTCCCGACCCTATAACTGTTGAAGGAATCCCGCACGTTTTTACTTCTCTCCTGGTTATCCTTGGACTTCTCGCTGTTGCCGGCACGTATGAGTCGTGGCTCATGCGGTCCGACTTTGTATTGGCAGCCAGTCAAGAAATGCTGCGCGATCCTCGTGTGCGGCCGGAATTCGGCAGCGATGTCCGGTTCCGGGCTGCAATTGGGTGGAATTTAAATCGAGACCCAACGCTGTACGCCTATGTTCGAGGTCGAGAGGCTTATGGATTCGCCCGCTTCCACTTGGTCGAGGAAACGCAGAGTTGGACAGTTGTAAGCGCCGAACTTCGAAATGTGAGCGAAGATCACGTCTTGAACCTGACGCCGGTTAACGGCATTGCGCCAGGCGATCGCTTGCACGCAAAGGCTCGGTTGTATCTCGTGGCACTAGGTTCTTCCGCCGCCAGCGAAGTAAACGATCTGGCCAAATTCCTGCGGGAGGAATGTGGCGTCGAGGCGACGGTACTTCCTGCGATGGAGCCGCCGGAGGCAGCGCACCACTTGCAGCGCAAGCAGTGGATTGCGGACATGCTCCTCGAGGCAATGGCGGCGAACTTTCCTGACATTGCAGGCGATGCGGACGCCAGAATTATCGGCGTAATTGATGATGATATTTATCCCCGAAGTCTTAATTGGGACTTTACCTTCAATTACCGCTTCGCCGATAAGTACGCCGTTCTACAAACTCTGCGACTCGATCCTGAGTTTTCGGGGCATAAACCGAATGCCGTCATCCGAACGGAGCGCTTGAGGAAGAGCGCGATGAAATGCGTGGGATTGCTCTACTTCGGATTTCGCGAGAGTCGCAATCCCGATAGCCTTATGAGTTATGAAGGCACGCTGCGCAGCATCGATCAACAGAATAGCCACTACCTGCTGTCCGATTTGGCGACTCAGACCAGGAGTGAATACACCGATGGACAGCCTTGTTTGACCTTTTCGAGTGTCAATGTGGATGGTTTGCCGCGACTGGAACCCGTCCACGGTTGCTACGAACCTTACGACGTGAGCCAGAGCAGCTACTTCCAGATCAACCTTTCTAGCGGCGAGTTTCGAACCGAGCACAATGACTTCTACAACTCCGGACCGTTGCCCTTCTTCCTGCGGCGGGGGTACGCCAGCCACACTTATGACGGCAAGGTACGGGCATTCGGCAAGGGAACGTGGCAGAACCTGGACGACACGGTGTGGTCGGTGGATTCGCAGAGTATCCAAGCCATCAATCTTGGGGGAGTGGAATTCAAGCGTATTACGCCAGGAATCGGATTCTCTCCCTACGCACAATATCGTGCTTCAGGCAATGCTGGCGAGTTCACTGGTGCGGTGATTTCATGGGAGGGAAGATGGAAGGTTGAGAGTCCGAATG
Organism: uncultured Acidobacteriota bacterium; assembly: GCA_963716405.1. Lineage (GTDB taxonomy): Bacteria > Acidobacteriota > Terriglobia > Terriglobales > Acidobacteriaceae > JABDBE01. Next base: position 457,391 of record CAVQTI010000007.1, read on the forward strand.
GGACGGTCTGGCACTACCTCGGTTGTGGCCCGAATTCTGCTATCCCGTGCTACTTCACCGACAGGACTGACGCGCAGGGAGACCGCATTGCAGTAGAGCGCGATGCAGTTGGACATATTGAAACCGCGTCGCAGATGGCAGGATCAGACTTGCAGTCCTCCTATTCTTATATTTGGAGTTTCATTTACGATGGCGAACGGGTGCAGCGAATCGATGGTCAGAATGGGCAAACCGCGCAGTACGTATACGACGCGGATAGCTATCTCAAAGAAGTCACGACGGGCATCCACCAACTTCGCTACGGTTACGATGACACCCATCGAATGAGTAGCATTACCGAAGGCCGACGCGAAGTGGGATTGCACTACGACCAGGAAGGCCGTGTGGTGGAGGTCGATTTTGCGAATCACCCCGCGTATCGCATCCGGTACACGGGGGAGACGGTTGAAGTGTTGGCGCCCGGCGCAACTTACACCCTGGAACTGAGAGACAAATTCTTCCACCTCAGACCTACGGAGTAGAACTAGACCCGATTCAATATAGGCGCAAGTGTCTTCGCTCGTGCCTCCGCACCGAAGACCATATTCTTCAGCGTTAGCGCATTCTTAGGCGCATAGCCCGCTTGATCATTGTCGAAATAAACGTAGATTGCCTTTCGTGTCCTGGCCCACGACTCAATCTGACGAGCCCACCAACCTAATCGATCATCACTGTAGCTGCCCTGGTATTTATTCGCTTCGGGGCCATGTAAACGGACATAGATGAAGTCTGCGGTGACGTGCATAGGCGAGTGATATCCAGCAAGTTCATAAATACAGAACGCGGCATTAAAGAGCTTCAGCATTTCGATAACGTCGGCCGTCATCCAGGAAGGCTCGCGGAATTCGAAGGCGTAACGCAATTCGGTAGGAAGCGCGGCGAGAAAGTCTCGCAGACGCTCCAGATTTACTTGCCATTTCGGCGGCAACTGAAAAAGGATTGGTCCCAGCTTCGGACCCAAATGCATAATCCGCGGAATCAAGTTATCCAACGCGTTCTCCGGATCTTTTAACTTTTTGTTGTGAGTAATGAACCGGCTGGCCTTCACCGCAAATACAAAGTTCGTCGGCACGCTATCGCGCCAGTTCTCCAAAGAGCTGACCAGAGGCAGCCGATAGAAACTGTTATTTAATTCCAGCGTGTCGAAATGTTGCAGATAGAATTGCAGCATCCTGCTGGCAGGAGTTTTCGGCGGATAGAAAGAGCCTACCCAATGTTTGTAGTGGAACCCTGAGGTGCCAATGCGAATATCGCAACTCACATGGGATGGATGACCGGAGCGTCGTTTATGTTGTCTGCACGATTTTCGGACCGGGTCGTCGTATTACGGAAATCAGAAAAGCGGCAACTGCCGGGGGGAAGAATTTGCTGGCTTATTGAAGCTGCGGCCGACGGTCCTGCCGCCTATTGAGTCGGAAATGGATTTCTCGTGAGCGATCGTTGAGCTGAAATCGGCCAGCGGAGCGTGTGATTTTTCTACGGTTCGCACTAAATGATCAAGCCTGCGCAAGCCGTCAATCTTGTCTTTATTCCCTAATTTCGCGGCTTCCAAGGAGCGCCGTAATACGCTTATAGTCTCATCGTAAGTTTTTAAAGGAACGGGAAAAGGATGGCCGTCCTTTCCACCATGAGCAAAAGAAAAGCGAGCCGGATCGGAAAATCGCGTTGCCGTACCGTGCACGACCTCTGCCACGAGAGCCAGCGATTGCAGCGTGCGAGGGCCCAATTTCTCAAGCAGCAACAGCGACGCGAAATCGCGGAACTCGCGTTCATAAGCCACAGTCAGCACCGCTCCCAGGCGCTTGAGATCCACATTCGGTGCGCGAACGTCATGGTGAGTCGGCATGATCAACTGTCGGATATTGCGCAAAGTCGCTTCTGGGTTTTCACCGACAATATCGAGCATGGCTTGCCGAGCCGCCTCAGCGGGAGAGGCCACAAGGTTCATGATTGTGCCTTGATGCTCGCCAACAACGGCCGTGTGTGGCTCGTTGGTGAAGTCGCGCACCGTGGCTGAGTGCCAGTGATATCGCCGCGCCATGGCGTTGCCGGGATTCATTCCCTGCTGAACAATCGTCCATTCGCCGTTCGCAGAAACGATGAATCCATGAAGATAAAGTTGAAACCCATCACCGATGGCATTGTTGTCGACGCGTGCCGCCAGTCGACTCGCGCGGGCGAGTTGATCACCATTCAGTCCCGTACGTTCGGCATAACCACGCAACTCGTCCGGTGTCCGCCTCGAGTGGCGACCGCGACCGCCACAAACATACAATCCGAGTTCATGGGCTCGCGGATTCAAACCCCGTTTCAGCGCACCCAACACGGATGTCGTAATGCCAGAAGAATGCCAATCCATGCCCATCACCGACCCGAGAGCCTGAAACCAGAAAGGATCGGCGAGACGAGACATGAGCGCAGATGTCCCGTAGTCTTGAATGACGTTTTCGACGATTGCAGTTCCGAGCAGAGTCATCCGGTCGGCCAGCCACTTGGGCACACTTCCGCCGTGCAACGGAAGGTCAGCAATCCCGGAGCGCTCCATCTCTCGATTGTACTCAGTGCAGCGCGCTCAAGCGAAATCGCGGATCTGACAATTATTTTTGACAAGCGGGAGCGGGCGGGATACCGGTGGCTGCCGGCAATGCCGTCATATTGTACTTCTGCAAGATGATATTCACCGGAGCAATTTTCTGTTGGTTAAGATCGTGCCATTGCCCCAGCCGTTTGCCCACATTCTGACAGGATTGTTCGACGCTGGCTTCGAGAAGAGCTGCTGGTCGAGCATCCCCGCTCTCGATCATGAACGCGAAGCGTGCCAGTTCTCGATTCAACGGACCAATCCCGAGATCCGCGGGTTTGCCCTCCCCAACTTCTGCAGTTTGATCAGCCAATGCCTTCAGCGCATCGGCCGCGTCTTTCTTCGTCGCTGTGGCGTCGGCTGTGGTTGCTCCCAGAGATTTTTGCCGTTCCGCTATCGCCTCTTGCAGCGTGTGCACTTGCTCGTATCCGTCAAACGTGGCTGCCATTTGCCCTGAAATATTTTGCTCGACATCGAGTTGCTTCTCCAGGTCGGATGGCGGCACACGCACTCTCGGATCGAGACTAACGCTCAGGGGTTGGCGGAATGTTTCGCCATTAACGCTCAGCACGATCGTGTACTGGCCGGGGACGATGAACGGTCCGGGCTGCAGCTCCCGCGGAAACTTGCCGGGAATGGCGTGATCGGAAAGCGTGTACTCGATGTAATCCAGAATGTTGCCGTAATAGCTGTAACGCAGAGCCTTCATCGGCGGATAGCGAAGATCCCAGACGAAGCGATTTAGGCCAGCATTTTTGGTAAGCGCGAGCGGTGGTGCAAACCAATATTCAGGAGCATTGGCTGGCGCCTTGTCAAATGATGGAGGAACATCCGTGAACTCACGCACCAGGCGGTTCTGCGCGTCGTAAATGGAAAGCTTGATGTTGTCGGTAGGCGTCGATTTGAGGAAATAGTCAATGATCGCGCCGTCAGGTGGGTTGTCTCCCGCGGGAGTTTCCGGAGGCAGCGGCGTGTCCTGCGACATATCCCAGCGCGCGCGTACCGTGTTACGCGGAAGGAGCATGTAAGCGTTCGACTGCGGCCACTTCGAATTGAACTGCCGCAACGGAGTAATGTCATCGAGAATCCACAACGCCCGGCCGAAGGTGGACGCAACTAAATCACCACCGTGAACGTCGAGATCGGTAACCGAAGCGGTAGGCAGATTCAGCTGCAGAGTTTGCCAGTGATCGCCGTCATCCAGAGAAAAGTAAACGCCGTTCCACGTGCCGGCGTAAAGCAAACCCTTGCGTGCAGGATCCTCTCGAACCGCGCGCGCATTTCCAGAGTCGGGCAATCCGTCGGTGATGAGCTGCCAACTGTGTCCATAGTCGCGAGTGCGATAGATCAGCGGACTTAATTGCTGATAACCGTTAACCACGGCATACGCTGAGCCTGCGTCGTAGTGCGAAGCTTCGAGCATGGTGACGCTACTGCGCTCATGCAAGCCCGGAATGGTTACATTTTGCCAAGTCTTTCCGTCCTTGGTGACGTGAATGAGGCCGTTCCCGGTGCCTGCCCAGATTACCCCGGACTGAACTGGGGAAAGCGCGATCGTATAAATGACCTTTCGCCGCATGTCATGTTTTTTCTGGTCGGTCTCTTGCTTTAGCGTGAGGTCAGGACTAACTTCCTGCCAATTGAATCCACCGTCATTGCTTCGTAAAACATACTGGGTTGCGGCATACAGCGCCTGCGGATCCTGAGGTGAGAACGCAATGGGCGCCATCTGCGCCGTGCGGTACTTCGAGGTACGTATCAGAAGATGGACGATGTGCCCCGTGGTCTTGTCGTAGCGAAGCACCGAACCGTACCATCCTCCAGCGTAAACGTAATTTGGATTCACGGGATCTGGCACGATGTAGCAAAACTCGAAAGCCCCGGTCGGCGCCCAGTCGCGATCGGTGATCTCGCCGTAATCGCTGCGGCTGGGGACGGCAGCGGTGCCGCTGTCCTGCTGCGCTCCGTAAACGTAGTAAGGAAAATGCTGATCCGTGCTCACGTGGTAAAACTGGCCGGTCGGCTGGTTGTACCACGAGCTCCAGGTTTTGCCGCTGTCTACGCTAATGATGGCCCCTTGATCGACGCCGAGAATCATATTTTGCGTGTGGGCAGGATTGATCCACAGAACGTGAAAGTCATCTCCGCTGGGCGCGCCTTGCCAAGCTTCGAAAGTGCGGCCTCCGTCGGTCGAGTGATACATGGAAGTTTGCGCAACGTAGACAGAGTTGGCATTTGTGGGATCGACAAAGACGCGGCTGAAATACGCATTCCCTAAAATGCGAGGGTCGGTGGTGCTGCGTTGCCAACTCGCGCCGCCGTCATCCGAGCGAAACAACCCCTGCGTGACAATGGCGTAAACCCGCTTGCCATCAGTGCCGGGCGCGACCGCTACCCCAACGCGTCCCCACGGTTCGGTAGGCAGACCTTTGCCTTCGACTTCGGTCCAAGTCGAACCTTCATCGGTAGATTTGTAAATCGCGGCGTCCTGCTTTTTCTTTTTCTCTGGCTCGTCTTCGCTGAACGGATCCTCCGGCCGCGTCCACAGCGAAGCGTAGACGATGCTGGGATTCGTTGGATCGGCTTCAATATCAGGGGTTCCGGTATCCGGATCTTTGTACAACACCTTTTGCCAACTCTTGCCGCCGTCTGCAGTCTTGTAGATTCCACGTTCGGTGCTGGACCAATGATCTCCGGCGGTAGCCACGAGAACGATGTCGGGATTCCGCGGATCGATCACGATGCCGGTGATGACGTGAGTTTCGCGCAGGCCGATGTTTGTCCAGGTCGCGCCTGCGTCGGTTGATTTATATACGCCGTCGCCCTGAGTCTGCTCGCCAGTTCCTACATAGATGATTTTGGGATCGGACTGCGCGACTGCCAATGCGCCAATCGATGCGACGTGTTCTTGATCGAAAATGGGCTTCCAGACTTGTCCGGCGTCCTCAGTTTTCCAGACACCGCCGCCAGGGGTTCCGACGTAATAGAGGTTCGGATCGTTCGACACTCCGGAGACAGATGTAATCCGTCCGCCGCGGTGCGGACCGATCAGGCGCCACTGCATGGCTTGGAGAATGTTGGATGGGATTTCTTCTGCGGCAGCTGAGAAAATCAGCGACGAAACAAAAAAAAGACAGGCAATTCGCCTGACAAGACACGCAACGTTTGTGTATTTCATTCCGCTTTAGTAGCTCCTAAGATCGTGTAGGCGCGAGCGTCTTCGCTCGTGCTCTCTCAAAAGTTAGATAAGCATTCCCGCGATTGATGCCGACATCAGATTCGCCATCGTGCCTGCCAGCATCGCCCGCACTCCAAGGCGCGCCAATTCTCCCTTTTTATTCGGGGCCAGCGCCCCGATGCCGCCAATCTGAATGCCGATGCAACTCAAATTGGCAAAGCCGCACAGAGCGAAAGTCGCAATGGTAAACGAGCGGGGATCAAGAACGGCCTTCTGCGGCCCCAGCATGGAAAACGCGACCAATTCATTGAGAATCATGCGCGTGCCCAATAGGTTGCCAACCAGAGTGCAGTCTTTCCACGGAATCCCGATCACCCACGCCACGGGAGCGAAGAGTTTCCCAGAGATAATTTCCAGACTGGCAGGAAACCACGGGAAGCCAATATGCGCGAGGCCAGCGTGAATTCCATACAAAATTCCGTCCATCAAGGCGATCAGCGCGAGAAACGAAATCAGCATGGCCGCGATATTCAGCGCCAGGTTCAGGCCATCGGTGGTGCCGCGTGCAACTGCTCCCAGCACGTTTTCTTTTTTTTCGGTCTCGACTTCCTCTTCGCTCATGATCACACGACCGGCAGTCTTGGGTTCTTCAGTCTCGGGTACCAGCATCTTCGAAATTAAGATCGTTCCTGGAGCAGTCATAATTACGGCGCTCAAGAGATGCTTAGGCTCGATTCCAAAGGCGATATACGCAGCCATGATTCCGCCGGAAACATGCGCCATTCCGCTGGTCATCACGGTCATGAGTTCAGAGCGGGTGAGGTCAGGCAAAAAAGGCCGGATGGTCAGCGGCGCTTCCGTCTGGCCCATAAAAATACTAGCGGCGACATTCAGCGACTCTGCCCCGCTGGCTCCCATGAAACGCGTCATCACGCGCGCGGCCTGCTTGATGATGAATTGCATGATTCCGTAGTGATACAAAACCGCAAAAAACGCTGCGATGAAAATGACCGTCGGGAGAACTTGAAAAGCAAAGTAGAAACCGAGATGCGAGCCTTGCTTGCCCAAATCGCCAAAAACAAATTGAGAACCCACGAAGGCGTAGCTAAGCAATTTATTTACGGCGTCCCCGGCATACTGAAAGATGCGGCGGCCAACGTCGATACGCAACACAAATACCGCAAAAGCGAATTGCAAGCCCAATCCCCAGACCACTGTCTTGACGCGAATGGCGCGGCGATTGGTGGAGAAAATAAACGCCAGGGTCAACATGGTCAGCAGCCCGAGAATGCCGGTGAATCGCCCCATCCTATTTTCCTCCAGCTGTATTTGTTTTTGAGCCGCGAATTACGCGACGAACAAGCGGATTCATTTCCGCCGCGGGGGCGTCTGCGATCTTGAAACTCTGGAGCAGCAAGTTCACGGCCGGAACAGTGCGAGTTTCAGAATTCGAGTGGACGGTGCAGAGCGGCTCCCCGGCTACAACTTGATCGCCGGTTTTGTGATGGAGAACAATTCCAACCGCCGGATCGACCGCGTCTTCTTTCTTCTCGCGTCCTCCGCCGAGAACTACGCAGGCGGTGCCAACAGCTTCACAATTCATGCCGGTAATAAATCCGTTCTTTGGGCTCTTCACGTCTTGCAAATATTTTGCACTAGGAAGTTTAGCGGGATCATCGACCGCCCCAACGTCTCCTCCTTGCAGCGAAACCATCTGGCGGAATTTCTCCAGCGCCTCCCCCGAGGCGATCAGTCGCTCAGCATCCAGCTTTCCCTGTGCCACGGTCGCGGCGGCTCCGCCCAGATGAAACATCCAGCCGGCCAGTTCGATACAAAGTTCTCTCAGATCGTCTGGGCCGCGTCCATGCAAGACTTCGAGAACCTCGACCACTTCGAGCGAATTTCCCACGTGGGTTCCGAGCGGCTGATCCATGTTGGTGATCAGGGCAACCACAGACGTACCCATGCGTTCGCCAGTTTCAACCATTAACTCGGCGAGAAAAACTGCGTCCTCTTCCCTTTTCATAAAGGCGCCGGAGCCGGTCTTGACGTCGAGCACGAGAGCATCGATGCCTTCCGCGAGTTTCTTGCTCATTATCGACGCGCAAATGAGATAGGGACTCTCCACGGTTGCGGTGACATCGCGCAAGGCATAAAGTTTTCGATCGGCCGGAGCGATCTCGGGAGTCTGTCCGATCATGGCGCAGCCGCAGTCTCTGAGAACGCGGCGGAACTCCGGGACAGACAGATTCACATTAAAGCCCGGAATTGATTCCAGCTTGTCGAGCGTGCCTCCGGTATGTCCGAGCCCGCGCCCGCTGATCATGGGAACGACAAGACCGCCGGCTGCGACAAGCGGCGCTAATACTAGCGACGTCTTGTCGCCAACTCCGCCGGTCGAATGTTTATCTACTTTTCTGGCGGACAATTCCGAAAGATCAAGCACGTCACCAGAATGCAGCATCGCATCGGTCAACGCAGAAGTCTCGGGTCGTGTGAGCCCGCGCAGGATCACCGCCATGAGCCAGGCCGAAATCTGATAGTCGGGAATTTCTCCGTTGGTGTAGGCGCGAACCAGATATTCAATTTCGGCTCGCGAGAGCTCTTGGCCGTCCCGTTTCTTGCGAATGACGTCAACGGCGCGAAACGTTTCGGATACTGGGTTCACTTTAGGCGGAACCCTTCTGGCAAGAGTTCTGTAATGTGGCTTTCCTTCCATCCCTTCGAGCTTTGAAAAAAGACCGTCGCCTCGGGACCGAATTCGTAGATCACCTGGCGGCAGGCTCCGCACGGAGAGCACGGAACTCCTTGGTCATTCACCACAGCGATGGCGCGAATATTCAATCCGGGGCCAGATTTAGCTATGGCGGCAAAGATCGCGGTGCGTTCGGCGCAGTTCGTCATTCCGTAAGATGCATTCTCAACATTGCAGCCGGTGAAGACTTCGCCTTTCGACGTCAGCAATGCGGCGCCTACGCGGAACTGAGAATATGGAGCGTAGGCATGCTTCATGGCTTTGCGCGCGGCTCCGAGCAGACGCTGGTTTTGTTTGCTTGAAACTTCTTTTTTCGCCAAGTTCATTTAGAAGTTTGGGAAAGGATAGCGCGCTTGATTTTAAACCTCGACTTGCCTTTGCGCTACGGTTTTCGACGAGACTCTTTTGAGTATGATTTTTCCGCAACGGACGCACGGACGGGACGACTGCACTTACACTATTTCTCCATCAGCAGAACTTTTTCGGCGTTATCGATTTCCTTCAGCTTAACTTCGATTACTTCGTTCATGGTGGTTTGCACGGTGCGGCCGACGAACGCGGCCTCAATCGGCAACTCACGATGGCCGCGGTCAATCAGCACGCAAAGTTGTACGCGCCGAGGACGGCCTTGCGAGAAAAGAGCGTCCAATGCGGCACGAATGGTGCGGCCGGTGAAAAGAACGTCATCCACCAGCACGATGTTCTTATCTTGAATGGAAAATCCTATCTCCGACTCGTTCACTACCGGCTTCGGTCCGACAGTAGAAAGGTCATCGCGATAAAACGTGATATCCAATGTGCCGACGGGAACCCGGGTATCTTCGATATGCGAGATCGAATTGCTCAGCCGCTCCGCCAGCGGCACGCCGCGGCGTCGGACCCCGATCAGCCCTAACCCATCGGTCCCATTTTCTTCGACGATTTGGTAGGCCAGCCGAACTATTGAGCGCTCTATGTCGGATGCCGACATAAGTTCTGCTTTTTGGCGTAGGCCAGTGTGCAAAACCACATTGTTAGTTGTCATCACGGTTGCATGATACGCAGCCCTTGGGCCGCTGACAAGCGGGTCGCCATTCGCAAAATTCCTCGCTCTCCTGGCAGAGAACGTGGGCTTCGGAATAGCCCTCATCGCGGCCGCATTGTTCTGTGCCACGCGACTAGGAGGGCTGATCCGATGATCATCAGTCCGCCGCAGAGGCCGATCCAGATCCCGAGCGCACCCCATCCCAGCATGAAGCACAGCACGTAGCCGAAAGGCAGGCCCATCAGCCAATAGGCAACGAAATTAGCAAGCATGGGAGTTCGCGTGTCGCCCGCGCCGCGCAATGCTCCGGTGGCGACGGTCTGAAGCCCATCGAACAATTGGAATGCGGCTGCCACCAGCAACAGTTGCGCGCCAACCCGGATGACAGCTGGATCAGGAGTGAACAGGCGCGCAATCATTTTCGGAATTGAAACGAATACCGCGCCGGAGCAGGCCATGAATCCGACGCCGATAATAATGGCCGACCATCCTGCGCGGCGGGCGGCATCGGGATCGCGTCTGCCCAGCTCTTGTCCCACGCGTACTGCTGCGGCAGAACTGATCCCGAGTGGCACCATGAATGTCAGTGCGGCGCAGTTCAATGCGATCTGATGTCCCGCCAAGGGCACGGGGCCGAGCTTGGCGCACAATGCAGCTGCAGCGGAGAAGGCTCCGATTTCGAAAAGAATCTGGCTTGCGGCCGGAGCCCCGAGCTTGAGCAGTGCCGCCATTCGGCTGAGATCGATTCTGATCATGCCTGCCCATCCCGGTCGCAACCTTTTTGATTCCACCCAGAGCAGAGTGATTGCGAGGCAGCCGGCCATGTAGATGCGGGCCCAACACGTGGACCAGCCTGAGCCGGTAATGCCCATGGCAGGAAATCCAAGATGACCGTAGATGAGAACCCAATTCCCAAAAGCATTGACGATGTTCGCGGAGATCAATGCAAACATGATAGGGTGAGCCACGTTTACTGCTTGCAGATATCGCCGGAGCGCAAAGTAAGCGAGCAGAGGCAACGAACCCCAGTTGAGCGCACGCAGGTACGGACGCATCGGCTCCACAAGTTCCAGGCTGATTCCAAAACGCTGCATCAGCGCCGGCCAGAACGACACGGCAAGCATCAGAATCGGCGTAAGCGCGAAGGCGAGGAACAATCCGTTCACCAGCGAATGACGGGCGTCATCTAAATCCTCGCGCCCGTATGCGTGGGCGACGAATGTGTCCATTCCAAGCAGCAAGCCGCCGGCAAAGATGGCCACGCCGTGATAGAGGCTTTGTCCGAGGCCGGTCGCGCCAATGGCCACGGCGCTATTGGGCAGGCGTCCTACCATGATCGTGTCGACGATGCCCATGCTCATCCACCCGACCTCTGCGAATATCAACGGAAGCGCGAGATGCAGAGTAAGGCGAAAGTCCCGGCGCCACAGCTCGAGAGAAACGTGGTTGGATTTCGCCATAATTTTTCTTGTGACTATATCAATCGGGCCACGCGGATGCTGTCAATTTTTTATGAAGGTTGGCTGTTGTTCGGATGACGAACGGGAAAAAGCCTATGGGTGGGACGCGGGAGCGAAGCCGGAACTATTGCCCATAGGCAGCGGAGCATTTCCACCAGCAAGTTGCCCGGACGAGGAATCGAATGAATACACGTGCAGGCTTGAATCGCTAGCGAGGAGCGCGTACACCAGTGTACCGTCGGGACTGAAGGCAAACCCCGGAGTCTGCGCTGTCATCGGAATGGAGTTTCCCGTATCCTGCACGTTCGCCGCGGTCAGGTGAAATCGCGCTACATGAATCTGCTGGGTGGGAGGGTCAGTCAAAAAAAGATACTTACCCACCGGGCTCAGTTGAACGTTCGTGGCAGTCGCGCAAGCCGCGAGCATAGCGGCAGTGCAGCGAAATAAATGATGTTTCGGTCGTGGAATAAGCGGAAAAATGTCGAGGTAGCCGGACATTCCGGGAGCACTGTGTTCATCAATCATTACCTGCGTTCCAATGACCAGCGTGTCAGAACCTGCCCCAGCTGTATTCGCAAACTGGTAAAGCACGACACCGGGCCCAACCGTGCCGTTTCCTGCGTTCAGTGGGCGCTGATCGTAGAACGTACCCTGCGAATTTTGCTGGTTGAGGTAAATCTTGGTCCCGTCGGCACTGAATCCGTAGAGGGCCGCCGGCCAAACGTTGTAGGGACCATAGGTGCCCTGCGCGTGCGGATATTCACGGAGCTTGCCGTCGGTCGAGTTGATTTGGAACAAACGCAGTGTGGAGACGTATTGGTTGCCGGAATTGTCGACCTGCATCATATACGCAAAGCGCGCGCTACGATGAATATTGAACTGATAAAGCGAAGGCGCATCCAAAGTCTGCACCGCTGGCGTCTGTGGAACACCCGAGCTATCGGTCGCGAACACTGAAAGATGCTGCTGATTTCCGGCATCGGCCCACAACAGGTAGAGAAAATCATCATGAGGAGCGGGAACGAACTGAACCAGCGAGCCGCTCTGAATGAGGTTAACCGGTTGCTCGACAGGAGTGAAGTCAACCGTACTTACATCGACGGCATACGTCGTGACCGTGCCATTATTAATGACGTACAGAATCTGGCTGGACGGTACGATCGGGGTGGGGCTGCCAGAGGACGCGCTTTGGCTCGACGTTCCGCAGGAGGTAAGAATACCTCCGCAAAGAAGTGGCAGGAAAGCTGACAGAATGCGGAGCCACTTCATAAATCCTCCTGCAACCGAGCAAACAACTTAGCAAGCTAAGATGCTAAGCTCGGGCGGCGCGTTGTCAAATGTACGCTGGTAGATGTCACTAATCCAGCGGGAAATGATTTCTGAAGGGGGCCAGTTTCAAACAGGTCCACTACCATGATTTCAAAATGATGTATGGCATACTGGCATCCTGCTTTTTATATTCATGTGACGCATTTCCCGAGGAGCAACTTTGAAGAATCGGATGGCCGCTGTTCTATTGCTGACCGAATGTTTATCGATATTAGGCACATGTGCGGCGCAGAACATTCAAGTGGATGCAACGCCCGCGCACTCCACCAATCATTTCGTGCCAAACCAGACGCTGGGCGCTGGAGTTGATCGCATTCCGGTCGCGGCGATCGACAATGATTTGCTTCAGCCGACTCTGCAACAGGTGTTTGCTTCGGGATGGCAGCCCGTGACCTATCGGCAGAATACCGAGTTGGCGATGGAGGCGTGGCACTGGAATCCGCGGGGAACGTGGAGCGATCCCAGTGGAAAAGGTTACTTCACAGGATCGAGTACGCCGACGGAAATGATTCGCTACTCCTATGGATATTCGCTGCCGCATCGCGGAACAACGCGCAACGACGGAACCGGGAACGCCGGTTTTTCGCGGCTTACCGACGGGGATCCGAATACTTACTGGAAGAGCAATCCTTACCTCACGCAGCGCTTCACTGGGGAAAGCGATGCGCTGCATCCGCAGTGGGTGATTCTTGATCTCACGCAAAACCAAATGGTCGATAGCATTCGTATCGCCTGGGTGAATCCGTATGCAACTCGCTACGAGGTGCAGTATTGGACCGGAGACGATCCCATCAAGGCTCAAACCAAAGGCGTATGGGAGACATTTCCACATGGTTCGGTGATTTCGGGAAAAGGTGGAAGCGAAACGATTCGGTTGTCCGACAATCCAGGTCTGATTCGTTTCGTTCGGATTCTAATGAGCGGATCGTCAAACACATGTGATTCTCATCAATCGGCCGATGCGAAACTTGCCGACCCGAGAAATTGCGTGGGCTATGCCATTGGCGAAGTTTATTTAGGAACGACAACGCCGGATGGATCGTTCCATGACATTCTCCGTCACACGCCGGATCAGGAGCAGTCTGCAACCTACTGCTCGTCGGTTGATCCGTGGCATGAGCCTGCTGATTTGCTGTCGACCAAGCAAGCACAAGTTGGCTTCGATCTTTTCTATACAAGTGGTGTCACGCGCGGATTGCCGGCAATGATTCCGGTGGCGCTGCTTTATGACACGCCCGACAATGCCGCCGCTGAAATTTCCTATTTGAAGAATCGCAATTACCCAATCTCATACGTCGAAATGGGTGAGGAGGCGGATGGGCAATTCATGGTGCCGGAAGATTACGCCTCGCTCTATATTCAGTGGGCAGCGGTGCTGCATCGTGTTGATCCCACGCTGAAGCTGGGTGGCCCATCTTTTCAGGGAGTGAATAAGGATATCGAATCGTGGCCTGATGCCAATGGCAGAGTCTCGTGGGTTGCGCGTTTTCTGGATTATTTGAAGCAACATGACCGCATGAATGAACTCTCGTTTTTTTCTTTCGAGCATTATCCCTATGACGGTTGCAAAACGCCGTGGGGAGTTCTTTACGACGAGCCTGATCTGGTGAACCACATCATGCAGATTTGGCGGGAAGATGGAGTGCCGGCGAATCTCCCCATGTTTATTACCGAATCGAATCTCTCTCCCGAGGCCAGCGAAACTTATATGGACATGTTCTCGGGAATATGGCTGGCAGATTATATTGGCTCGTTCCTGAACGCCGGCGGAAACGGCGTTTATTACTTTCACTATCTGCCGTTACAGATGGAACATGGCTGCAACGATTCCCCGGGAACGTTCGGCATGTTCACCGTAAATCTCAACTACCAGATTCAGCAGCCTCTTTCGCAGTTCTTCGTGTCGCAGCTCATTAATCTGGAATGGGTGCAACCCGGTTCAGGCGAGCATCTTGTGTTCCCGGCAAAGAGTGATATCGACGACGGCGCTGGGCATGCTTTGGTGACCGCTTACGTAGTGAAACGTCCGGATGGGCGCTGGTCGGTTATGGCTGTAAATCGGGATCAACTGAATGCTCATCGCGTACGAATCTGGTTTAACGATTCGACTGCGAATGACGCGAGTTTCTTAACTGGTCCGGTTGAGATCTCAACTTTCGGGAAAAATCAATATCAGTGGCATCCGGCGGAGACGCAGTTCTTGGCGCACTCCGAGAATCCAGGCGAACAACCGGTCATCGCCATTACAAAGGGCAGAGCAGATCCGGACGGCCCGCTCATGCGCTCCACGCAAACCGGAGGAAAAGATGCCTGGTACGATTTGCCAGCGGCGTCGGTAGTCGTTATTCGCGGTAAGATCGAGGGCAAATAAGTGCCTATTGGAGGGTAGGCTCTCGTCTGGCTGAACCGGCGAGACACCCGTTCTCCATGGGATTGCGACTATAATTGAAAAAAGTCATGAAGCCCCGCTCAGGCGTTTTATTTCTATTTATAGGTAGCCTTGCCCTGCTGGCACAGGATGCGACTGAGCTGCCTTCAGCGCCTTCAACTTCGCAGCAGCAAAGTCAGGCGCAGAAAGCAGCCCCTGTGCAGCCCCCCTCGCCGGCTCCTCAGAAGGCTGAGCCTCCGGCATCTTCCAAGTCTGACGAAACTCAGGCAGCACAGAATCAGCAAGCAGGAACCGCCACGCCCCCGCCTTCAGGCCAATCGGAGGACGACTCTCTCGCCACCATTCGCCACACCGTAAACGAAGTGAACGTAGTTTTCACAGTGACCGACAGACACGGCCATTATGTGCGGGATTTGAAGAAAGATAATTTCAAGGTGGTCGACGACAATAAACCTCCGGCGGAAATCCGTAGTTTTCGTGCTGAGGCAAATCTTCCGCTGGAAGTAGGCCTGCTCGTCGACGCCAGCAATTCCGTGCGCGACCGGTTTAAATTCGAGCAGCAGGCAGCGGTCGAATTTCTGAATCAAACCATACGTCGAAAATATGACGAAGGTTTTGTGGTGGGTTTCGACGTCACGCCCGAAGTCACGCAGGATTTCACCGACAACACCGAACTGCTTTCCATCGGAGTGCGCTCATTGCGTCCCGGCGGCGGTACCGCGATGTACGATGCGCTTTATTTTGCCTGTCGCGATAAGTTGCTGAAGGCCCAGCACACAGGTCCGGTGCGCCGTGCCATCATTCTGCTTACTGACGGCGAAGATAACCAGAGCCACGTGACGCGCGAAGAAGCCATCGAAATGGCGCAGCGCGCCGAAGTGATCGTGTACACCATCAGCACCAATCTGAGCGGCGCAGGTCATCACGGAGATAAAGTCCTGGAACGCATTGCCGATGCGACCGGCGGACGCGCCTACGTTCCGTTCCAAATTACCGAAGTAGCGAACGCATTTGCCGCCATTCAAGAAGAACTGCGCAGCCAGTACGCGATCGCCTATAAGCCTGCCGACTTCGTTTCGGACGGCCGCTACCGCAACGTACAGATCCTGGCCCTCGGTCAAAAGGGTTTGCGCGTCCGCAGTCGCCACGGTTATTACGCTCCGTCTCCGTAGGCCATCGCATGGCAGGGTACTCCGGCACTCCTCTACCTAAGAAACTCGGAATCAAAGAACAATTTCGCGTCGCCATGTTTGATTTGCCCGCGGATGTGAAGTCTGAACTGAAGACTTCGCTGGCGAGTTGTAATCGCACAACTCTTGGGCCAGTTGATTTCGCCATGATTTTCGTAAAGACCGCCGCAGAGCTCAAAAAACAATTTCCCAACTTTGCAAAACAATTAGCGCCTGCGGGAATGCTTTGGGTAAGTTGGCCAAAGAAAGCCTCTGGCGTGGCGACGGATCTGACCGAGCACGAAGTGCGAAAGATTGGATTGGATGCGGGCTTGGTGGATGTGAAGGTCTGCGCTGTGAATGAGATTTGGTCGGGATTGAAGTTCGTGATCCGGCTGAAGGATCGCGTGCCCAAGACTGGCTGACCTGCGACTGCTCATGCGGGGTCCTTCGACTCGTTGCTGTCGCTTGGCGGGCGAGACAACTTCGCTCAGGATGACAGGTTGCGATTAGTCGCGTTTGGGAACCGCGTAGTATCCGGCGCGCGATTGAATTTTGTAGTCTTTGCTATTGGCGTGGATTTCGATCTTGCGGAAGGTGCCGTCCAGCGCGGTGTTGGTTGGGTTGTAACCGATGTTGTACTGGCTGCGCAATTCGTTGGCGATCTGATCAAAGCCCTCTTTCAACTTTTCGTACTTATTGCCGACTTCGATGACGCGACCGCCAGTTTCCTGCGTCATCTTCTTCATTTCGCCTTCGCCAGAGTAGCCGCCGAAACCACCGTAGAAGCCACGATCCGCACAGAGCAGCACGTAGACGATGCTGTCCGATTTCTGCGCCGCTTCGATCGCATCTTTGATCCTGAGTTGACTGCCTTCGTCCTGGCCGTCGGTAAGCAGGATCATTGCTTTCCGTCCCACCTGCTGGGCTAATTCGTCATGCGAGGCCAAATATACCGCGTCATAGAGCAGCGTGCCCCTGGGAGCCCCTTGTGTCGGAATCGTTCCTCCGCCCAATCCCGGTATGCCGGTTCCGCTGCCGCCAGCGGTGTTAATGCGGGCACTATTCAGAGCTGTTTTCAACAGATGCACCGAGCTGGTGAAGTCCTGCAACAGTTCAACATTGACATCGAAGTCGATGACAAAAGCCAAATCCTTGTCCCGCAAAATCTGGCTGAGAAAGTCTCCGCCCACTTGTTTTTCCATGTCGAGGACGCGCGCCTGGCTGCCGCTGGAGTCGATTAAGATCCCAAGCGTGAGTGGCAGATTCGACTCGGCGGCAAAATACTTAATGGTCTGCGGCTTGCCGTCTTCGAGGATTTGAAAATCATTTTTGGTAAGGCTGGGGATCAACGCACCCCTTTTGTCCTTAACGTTGAAGAAGAGCTGCACAACGTTTACGTTCACCTTCAGGGTCGCAGCTGACTGGTCCTGATCCTGATCTTGGCTTTTCTGGTCGGTCCGGTTGTCTGGCGTGGAGGTCGATTGCTGAGCGCTAGCGGCGGAAAACCCGGCAAACAACAGTAGAAGCACCACGGCGGGCAACACTGAAGGTGTACAGGCTTTGGACATGAAAGTATTCTCTCACTATTTTTGTTAGTCTAGTCCTTAAGCGTTAGATGCACCAAATCGCTCCTGTCAGCATCGGAGTTACGAGGGATTTGTCATGAGGCGGGGAGGGTTCCGATTGCTTAGGATCATGGGCGAGAAGCGTACTGCGGCGGGAATCGTAATCATCTTGTTTTGCCTGGCTTTAGCAGCTGCGACGGCGCAGCAGAGCGATCAAAAACAGGATATTCCGGACGCGCCCTCCGCCAGCCGTCCTCCGCAGCCGTTTCCCACGAATCCCCCGGTAGAGTCGCAGGGACCGCCTGCCCCGGAACCGCCCGCGGTCGAGCAACCGCCTTCAGGGAATGAGGCTCCGCCTACGTACTCGAAGCCGGCTCCAACCCCTGCTGAAGAAGCAACCAATCCCACGCCTCCGCCTCATCCGCTTGAGGTTAAGACCGTTCCCGAAGGCGGTGCCACGCCCAGCACGGGCAGCAGTTCACAGGATGAGTTGTTCAAAATTACGCGAAACGTGAACCAGGTAATCATTCCCGGTCAGGGTAACCGACGACTCCGGACATCTCGTTAACGGACTACTGCCCAAGGATTTCTCCGTGCTCGATGATGGCAAGAAGGTCGCCCTGAATTTCTTTACCAGCGATCCACTAGCCATCTCAGCAGCCGTGATTTTCGACTTGGGCATGCCTGATATTAACGTCCAGAAAGTGAATCAGACGTTGCCAGCTCTGGAAGGCGCGTTCAGCCAGTTCGATGAAGTCGCCATTTACACGTTCAGCACCACGGTGGGAAGAGCGGCCGACTTCGGCGCGGTTGGCAAGCGGTTGGATGCGGCGCTCAATCAAATCAGAAACAATCACGGCGAGAACAATGGCGTCCCTGTTGTCGACGGACCTCTAGGACCTCAAGGTCCGACTATCAACGATATTCCGTACGATCGCAGTATCCCGGCACCAATTTCACCAGCCAAGGGATCTCATGTCCTCAATGATGCTATTTTGATGGCCGCCCTCGACCTGGGCAAGCGCGAGAAGAGCCGGCGCAAGATAATATTCGTCATCAGCGATGGCCGCGAGCTTCGCAGCAATGCCAGCTATGGCGACGTGCTGAAGGTCCTGCTTTCAAACGGGGTGGTGGTATACGGCATCGCTACCGGCGGTTCGGCGATTCCTGGCTACAAGCAGACTGGAAAGACTGCACCTGCCGGGGCAGGGATACAGCGACATTTTGCCCAGATACGCGAGTGCGACCGGAGGCGAGATTCTCAGCGAGTACTCGAAGAACGCCATTGAGGGCGCGTATCAGCGAGTGATTGGCGATGCCCGCAACCAGTACACGCTGGGCTACGCTACCGCCGCCACTCCCAGCAGTTCTTATCGGGAAATCGAAGTCAGGGTTGGCCGCCCGGGCTGCAAGAGCTCAGATCTACGTCCGTGCGTGTTGGTGTATGCCAAGGCAGGCTACTATCCGTTGCCAGTAAGCCGTTAGAACCCGATTGAGCACCGGAGGTCCCGTAGTAACCAGGGTAACCTGCCGGTGATGCCCTCGGCTGTGGTATAAAACCAGCAGTACCAAGCCAAAACTTACAAGTGGTGGAAGCTCGGGGTTTTTGAGCGTCTGCCGCATGTCTTGAGGAAAGTCTTTGAGTTTCATCAACTTTGCAGCCCGCGAGATTAATTGCAAGATCGTCTACTATGGCGCCGGGCTGGGCGGCAAAACCACCAATCTCCAGTACATCTTTCAGAAAACTGCCGAACAGCAGAAGGGGAAGATGATCTCGCTCGCCACCGAGACCGATCGAACTTTGTTCTTCGACTTCCTGCCGCTGGATCTAGGCTCGGTGCGTGGCTTCAAGACGCGCATTCACCTGTACACCGTGCCTGGGCAGGTGTTCTACGATGCTAGCCGCAAGCTGATTCTGCGCGGAGTCGACGGCATCGTTTTTGTCGCCGATTCGCAACAGGAGCGAATGGACGCCAACGTCGAGGCGCTCGACAATCTGATGGACAACCTCAAAGAACATGGCTACGACTTCAAGAAAATCCCCTACGTCTTGCAACTGAACAAGCGAGACCTGCCAAATATTTTGTCCGTGGATGCGCTGTCGAAAGAACTGCGTCGCAAGGACGAGCCGGTGATGGAAGCGATCGCCTTTCAAGGCAACGGCGTTTTCGAGACCCTGAAAGAAATCGCTCGTCAAGTATTGCTGGAGCTGAAGCAGGGCGGGTAGAAAGTCCTGATATCTCGTCGGAGGACATTTCGCTATCCACAATGACGAGTCCAAGCAATCCGACAACAGCGAAAACCAATGCTACGCTGGCCTCGCGGACTTCCGCTCTCCGAACTGGATTGATTGCCGCATTTCTCGCGACTTGCGCGTTTTTCTTCTTCTTGTCCACCTCAGCCGCTATACAGCATGATCGCGCAAATAATACGCGGGCTTCTGCGCCTGCGTGGATTTTTCTGCTTGGTGCTGGGTTCTTTTTGGCCCCCTACATAATCTGCTGGTTCCTTATCTCGAGGCAAGAACAAAAGTCTATTGCAACTGGCGCAGGCGTCGCTTGCGCTTTCTTCGGGGCGTTTGTGGTGGTTTCACCATACGCCTTCATGGCAATGTTTTTGTTTGTGGGAATGTCCGCCTGGAATGGCCCGCCAGATCGCGGATTAATGGCAGCGGGAATGACGCTGCTCGTGTATATGGTAATCAGTCTGTGGATCGTATGGTCAGCGTTCAAGATCGGAAAAATTCAGTGGAACACGTTCGGCGCGGCGGTCGGTGTAACCGCTGTCTATCTTTATTTTGGTTTTCAGTCTCTAGGCCTGACCGCGTACAGGGGTCAGCGAGGCGCGGAGCAGAGAAGAGTGCAGAATGAAATGGAACTGTACAAGCCCGCCATACTTGCGCGCGAGACGATCATTGGGCTGACCGCCTGCCTCTTGCGAAACCACATGCTGCATCCGGAAGCGGAGTATCCGGCAACGCTTAGTCCGCCTCCGGCAAATTGGACTTGCCAAACAAAATTCGCCACCGACGCGGTTCCAGAGTTCACGCTCAACTACGAGCCGCAAAAGGATGCGGCCACAGGACGGGTAACCGATTTTCAGCTGACCGCTATGCCCGGCCAAAGGGGAATTCGCGGACGCGAACCGTTACTGATCGACAGCCGTGGAGTCGTGTTTGTCGACTATCCATGGGAGATGGAGAACGTTACTGCAAAAGTCATGGTGATGCCGAGCGATTTGTCGAACTCGCAGATCGGATTTTCTGAAATTCAATCTTGATCGCTACATAAAAGATAAGGGTAATGGATTGGCGCCCACCGACGCTCAATGCCGAGCTTGCGTGGGGCGGATACGAGCCGCCGATTATCGAAGATGGTCGGACTCGCCTTGAAGCAAGAGATTACGAAACGCTCTATTTGCCACCCAAAACAGGCGATCCGAGACCGGTTTGCCATCTCAGCGCAATGCAAACGTTACGGAGAGATTTGTCTGCGAAGCTATTTCGCGGATTACGATGGCAGCCTGCACGCCACCGGAGAGCCGCGCCAAGCGACAGCCGCTGACCCCGCTGCGCTGCGCTGCGAAAATGCAATCTCGGAATGCGAAGACATGATTTGGGATCCGATATAAGGGTCGGTGACTTCGGCACATTTCCAAGAAAAAGACGCGCCACGGGTTCGCTAGCGAGTAGAGAATTTTCCGGCTATGGCGTTACCCTGAAGACCGTGCCGCAGCCTATATCAAGGCATGCGTTCCCGCTCCCGCCCTGGTAGGCAACTCCATAGAGGTTACCGTCGGAGTCCCGGATAAGCCCACCCACCGGGTCCGCGCCGTCAGGAGATCCGTTCAAGATGTGAAGCACTTTCATTTTGCCTGCTGGATTCAGCTCGTATACTGTTCCATAGAAAGAGTTCGTAGTTAGACCCTCCGTCTCCCCGTAGAGATTTCCTTTAGAGTCCATGACCAGGTTTCCATTGGGGTAGCTCCCGTCCTCGCCATCCATGAACGTATAAAGGACCTTAAACTTGCCATTGGCGCCAATTTTGAACAAAGTTCCACAACCGTCATCGCAGTTACTGTTACCGCCAACCTGAGCGGCGCCGTAGAGGTTTCCAGCGTCGTCCATCACCAGGCCTCCGTCGGGCCCCGCCCCGTCGTTGCCTCCGGTGAAGGTGTGCAAAACTGTGAACTTTCCGTCAGGAGCCAATTCGAACACTGTCCCGCAACCCAGAATAGGGAACTGTGGGCAAGACAAATCTCCACCACTCAGTGCTGCCCCGTAAAGGTTCCCTTTCACGTCCTGCAGCAATGCCCCATAGGGTGAACGGCCGTCCGCTCCTCCGGTAAACGCGTGGAGTACATGCAACTTGCCGCCAGTGTCGAGCTTGTAGACGACGCCGCAGCCATAGAGATGACATTCAGGGCCTACGCCCTTAACCCCTCCCAGGGCAGTTACGCCATAAAGGTTTCCGGACGCGTCCATCAGCAGTCGCCCTTGGGCAACGCCTGGTTTTCGGCACCCGAAGCAACCCCCGAAATCCCACAGCACCTTTTCTTTCCCGCCAGGGCTGAGTTCCCATAGCAAGCCCCCGCCTTTTGGGCTACCTCCGTCGGCGGGACTAAAAAGGTTTCCCTCCTTGTCCATAGTGAGCCCATAGTCGGGAAACGCACCGCGGGAGTTGTTCGGACTAAAGTCGAAAAGGATCGTCTCGTTGTTGGATGTATCTAATTTGAAGGCAACTCCGGCGGTGTACGTTCCGCCGTTGTAGGTGGTCCCGTATAGGTTTCCAGCTGAGTCGCGCACCAGGCTTCCACTCGGACCAGAGCCATCCGACCCTGAGAAGTTATACAGCACTGTGAAAGTCTGCGCCTGCGCCGGCACAATTATGATCGTAGCGAATATCAATGCCGCCGCTAATACCAACAGCCCGCCAAGACTCCGCGTTTTCATATCGCCCTCCAATTGGTCCGAGTTGGCAATCCGACCGCGCGCAAATAGTATGTACGCTCAAAACAACCAATGTCACCAGCGTGTCAATTGTTTGTAAAAGAATGGTCACCGGAGACTGTCGCGCTCAGGACAGCACGACGAAGCGGATAAATGCGGCTCTTCATCCATGGAGGGGCGAGCAACGTAGCCCAGCGCGGCGCTGGGGAAAAATGATTCGCTCCCGAGAAACGAGAGTTATCTACCCACACAACTAAAGCGCAGCCACGCGACGTTGCACGACCAGAAAATATCGCGCCATCAGAATCAGAAGCAGTCCGTTCACTCCCAGCACCACCGGCGCGGTAAATATGGGAACCAGCCATCCCGAAAGCAAATTCCCCATCGGCATACCGCCGCGGAAGGCGCAGTTGTAGACGCTCATCACGCGTCCGCGCATTTCATTGGTCGCAATTAACTGCACCAGCGACGTCACCGTGGCAAATACCATCATCATTGAAGCGCCGACGATGATCAGCATGGCATAGCTCAGCGGCAACGCTTTGGAAATAGCAAAGCCCACGATTCCCACGCCGAGGCTGATTAGTGTAACTAGCGCGACGCGGCCCTTATTCGGGATGTTCCCCATACCTGCGACAGTCAGCGAGCCGATTATCGAACCGATGCCCATCACCGAAAGCAGATTGCCAAAGGTTTCCGGACCGCGATGGAAAATGTCTTTAACGAACACAGGAATGTAAGTGCGCATCGGCATGCTAAGAGCGGTCATGCAAAACGCGAGCACGATCAGCGCCTCCATCGATCCCTGCTTGCGCACGAACTTAATGCCTTGCTTGAGGCTGCCAAAAATCGAGTCGGTAGTTTTCTCCGGAAGATAGCGGGCCGTGATGATGGAAAGCGAAACAATCGGCGCGAGAAATGACAGTGCGTTCAGACCGAAACACCATGACTCTCCCAACTTAGCCAAGGCTTGTCCCGCCAGCGCCGGTCCGACAGTGACTGCTGTGTTGAACTGGATCGAGTTCAGCGCAATGGCATTCGGCATGTCCTCTCTGTCGACCAGGCTTGGAATCAGCGCTGAATAAGCCGGGCCGCCAAATGCCTGCGCCAAGCCGGTCACGAAAGACAGAAAAAGCATATGCCAAACATGGATTCGGCCCATCACGATGAGCACAGTAAGAATCGCCGCGCACGCCATCTGCACGTATTGCGAGCCAAGCAGAATTTTTCTTCGCTCGGCTCGGTCAGCGACCACGCCGCCGATTAATGAGAAGAGGAAGATGGGAATGCCGCCGAGAAACTGATCCAACGCAAGCAGGAAAGCCGAGTGGCTCAGGCGATAGATCAGCCAGCCTTGCGCCACAATCTGCATCCAGGTGCCGATGCTCGACATGCAGGCGCCAAACCACATCAGGCGAAAATCGCGATATTGAAATGCTTTAAAGACCCGGTTGATAGTTACAGTGCCCATGCGCTCCAAGTGTCCAGGCGTGCGGCTTCTATCTTCGCATGAGCGAAGCTTCTCGTACGCAGTGGAGCACTATCTGCTTTAGACGCAAAAAAGTTCAGGAAGACACACGAATAGATTTTGCCCGATTGCTGGTAGCCCTACGATTTTTCTTTGGTGACAATGTGCAGCCGCATGAGGTTGGTTGAACCGGACGCCATCTGCGTGCCCGCTACCACAGCCAGCACATCGCCAACCTTGATGGAACCATTGCGCAGCAACTCCCGCTGTGCGGTGGTAACCATATTTTCCGCGCTACGGGCTTGCGCCGTCCGCACCGGGTGCACGCCCCATAAAAGATTCATCCGGTTGCACACTGGCAACAGCTGGCTGAAGGCATAGATTGCAGCTTTGGGACGGTACTTCGAAATCATACGCGCCGTATTCCCGGTCTCGGTGAATACAGCAATGGCTCCCATGCGCAGATCCTCCGCGGCATGCGACACAGATTCGCAGATCGCTTCCGCGACTGTAATCGAATGATTTTCGCGACGTCGCCGCTGCTGTGTGAAATCGCGCGTATTGCTCTCCGCCTCCACCACGATTCGGGCTCATCATCGATCACGGCTTCGCGGGGATAGAGGCCGTTGGCGGTTTCGCCGGAAAGCATGACGGCATCGCTACCGTCGAAAATGGCATTGGCGACATCGCTGGCTTCGGCCCGCGTGGGACGCGGGTTTTCGATCATCGATTCAAGCATCTGGGTCGCGGTAATTACCGGCTTCCGCCATTCAGCCGATCGGCGGATGACATGCTTTTGAATGACCGGAACTTTCTCCGGCGGCATTTCGACGCCTAGATCGCCACGCGCAACCATTATCCCGTCAGCTGCCGCGAAAATCTCTTCCAGCCGTTCCAGAGCCTGAGGTTTTTCCAGTTTAGCGATCACGGGAAGTTCAGCGCCATGGCTGGCAATGATTTCCTTGACCTCGCGCACATCAGCCGCAGAGCGCACGAAGGAAATCGCGAGCATGTCGACGCCGTGCTTGATGCCGAACTCCAGGTCGGCCCGATCTTTGTCCGTGAGAGCAGGGATAGAGAGCGCAATTCCGGGAAGGTTTATGCCCTGATGCTGGCCCAGTTGGCCGCCATTGATGACCTTGCATTCGACATCCACGCCGCGCACACGAATGACCCGCAACTCGATCAACCCATCACAAAGGAGAATCCGGGCGCCCGGCTTGACCTCTCGCGCCAGGCCCTGAAAAGTGGTTGAGATCAGGCTCGGAGTCCCTTCAACGTCGCGAGGCGTGATCGTGACCTTAGAGCCAGACCGCAGCGTGATTGGCGTTCCACCCTGCAACCGGCCGGTGCGGATCTTGGGACCCTGCAAGTCCTGCAGGATGCAAATGGTTCGATTCTCCTGCTCAGCAACGCGGCGCAACCGCTCGATAATGCGCGCATGCTCCTCGTGCGTCCCGTGGGAGAAGTTCAACCGGGCCACATCCATGCCGAGGCGCATAAGATCGCGCAGCATGGCTTCGGAGTTGCAGGCCGGTCCGACGGTACAGATAATTTTGGCGCGCCGCTGGTTGGACGCGAGCGGCAACGGATCCAGAGGTGCGCGCTCAGTCGAAGGTTTTCCCTTTTTCAAGTTGGTCCCGTTCAAAGATGGTTGTTCAGGTCCATCTATTGTATATGGCTAGAAAGGTCATCGCGGGTGAGACCGTCCGCACGGAGGTCGTGGCTAGTCTCACTTCAGTTGACAATGTGGCGCGCAGACGGTGTTGCCCACGAACTAAGGTAACCTTAGCTTTCAGACTTAGAACCGCACGGCTTTATTGGCTTATGCTATACTGAAGTCACGCTTAATACCGCGGTTGTATGGTGCGATTGCTCTGGTGCAGTGTTTGATCTGAGAACTCCCGCCTTCAGTTTCCCCTCCGTAAGTCTTCAGCGTAATCAAAACTAAAACTGGCAACGCAGGCTGTCATGCCCGCCCGGAACTTGTGTGAGCATGCGATCTGGGTTGCCAAAGAAAGCAAAATGCAGAACTTTACAGAATTACCGATTTCCCCGTATGTCCAAGGCCGTTTATCGTTTGCCGGATTTTCCATACCCACTCCGGTGCAAGCCGCTGCCATTCCGCAGGCGCTTGCGGGCAAGGATGTGCTAGCTACCGCTCAAACCGGTACCGGCAAAACCCTCGCCTTCCTGATTCCAATCATGGAACAACTGCTGCAGCGAAAGGCCGCCGGCATCACCGCGCTGGTGTTAGTTCCGACTCGCGAGCTGGCTATGCAGGTCGCCGAACAATTTGATGCCTTGCGCGGCAAGCAGCTTTCGCGCGCGGCTCTCGTCGTAGGCGGCTTGTCCGAAGGCCAGCAACTGCGCGACATTCGCAACGGAGCGCGATTGATCGTCGCTACTCCCGGCCGGTTAGAAGATTTTCTCGATCGCAAGTTGGTTAATTTCCGCACGCTGCGCGTGCTCGTGCTCGATGAAGCCGACCGCATGCTGGACATGGGATTCCTCCCCGCGATCCGCAGGATTGCGGCTGTTCTCCCTACGGATCGTCAGACGATGTGTTTCTCCGCAACTCTCGAAGCTTCTGTAGTTCACCTCGTAAATGACTATATGAAAAACCCAGTGCGAGTTGCATTCGGGTCTACGCTGAAACCTTCGGAAAACGTCCGCGTGCAAGCCTTCGAGGTTGACGCGAATAGCAAACAGGAAGTGCTGCATCGCTTGTTAGCGAAGGAAACCGGCCGCTGTCTTGTGTTCGCGCGCACCAAACGCGGAACCGAACGACTGGCCAAAAATCTGAATCGCGAAGGCTTTGCCGCTGCCATGATTCATGGTGACCGCTCGCAATCCCAGCGTACCGCGGCGCTCGCCGGGTTTCAGCAGGGACGCTATCGCATTCTGGTTGCAACCGATTTGGCTTCGCGGGGCATCCATGTGCAGGACATCGCCCACGTCATTAATTACGATTTGCCTGAAGTGGCGGAGAACTTTATCCACCGCGTTGGACGAACGGGTCGCGCCGGCGAGCGCGGAGTTGCTTCTACATTCTTCGGCAGAGATCAGCGTTCCGAATTGCACCAACTGGAACGGACCCTGGGAATCCGGATGGAACGAATGAGTTCCGCTGGCGGTCGCCGGGAAAAGGATTTATCTCAGAATCCGGATGCCACGCGCAATCGCATTGATCGCATTGAAGCCACATCAAAGCCCCGGATGTCGCGCATGCCGGGCGAGGTGTTGCAAGTGCAGATGCAGAACTGAATCGCCAGTCCGTAATTTAACGCGACGCGAATAGTCTCGGAGTCAAATGGGCCCGCTTGTTCCTGTGCGCCGCAGCCTTGCGCAGCCAACTCTCCGACAAAGACAAATCAGCTGGCACTCCATCGCCATCCCGATAGCGCAGCCCGAGATTGTACTGGGCTGCGGCATTCCCTTCTTTGGCCGCACTTGCAACCCAGCGTGCCGCTTCCCTGCAATTCTGAGGCACAAAGTGTCCGACCTCATAGGCCATGCCCAAGGCAAAAGCTGCGGAGTCGTCTCCGTACTTGGCTTGCCGGCGTAAGGTTCCAATCTCATACCGGCTCAATTGCTGAACGGCGAAAAAGGCTGCCGCATCGGTTATCTGTCTGTGACTAGCCTCAAGCAGAGAAGAATCTTTGGAGAATTGCGGCGGCTTCCCGGTCTTTTCAATCCTCTTAGATATGGCTGGCTTTTGGGTTGTCGAAACTGCGTACGTCGGAGTTGGAGCCGCAGCGGGTGTAATGTTAACGACTGCGGCGTTCAAAGCGGCAGGGATGGGCTGTGTGGTGGCTTGTGCACTCTGAGTCGAATCGTGACGCCACACTCCCAAAAACAACAGAGCAGCGAGTAACGACAGCACCCAAACCGGAGTTGCAATGCCTACAGCACGCAGCCCGCGGAGTGTCAGCTTGACGCGGACGCTAGGCGGACGAGTGCTGAACGAGCTACCCACGCTGTTCGATACATTCCGAACATCGAATGCGGCTTCGCGTGGCTGCTCACTGCTGGCTGGTTGCTCAATATCAGCCGGTATCACATGCGTTCCGTCCTTCACAGGCCGAGCGGGTGGCGCGTCGTGTCGGCTATCGGCCTGAGTCACCGCTGCCGAGAATTGCATCACCGATTGCAGATCTGAGTTCGCAGCGTGCGCATCGTCATTAACGCTCTCTGCAGACTCGAAACTTTCATGTCGCCTTCTGTTGGAAGCGCGCATTTGATCCTGCACGCATTGCAGGACCCACGCTGCCGCTAACAATTTTTCGAGGGAGAATTGATCGAGGGTGAGTTGCTGATCTGTACTAGAGTTGTCTTCCGCTGCCATTGGCGGATGGACCTCTGCAAGGAAATTAACAGTCGGCGCGGGAGTCTAAACCTCGAAGTCCTTAACCCCACGCCTTCCGAGTGATCATACACCGGTTTTCCCATTTCGAATTTGGAAAAAGTTGCGGCCAAGACTTCAATGAATGGTTGAAGTCCCGCCTCTCCCCGCACAATTAAGTAGCCTTCCACTCTAGACGGATCAGGAGCCTTCAGACCATGGGAAGAAAGTCTACTCGTCTGCTGTATCCTTTAAACATGCGTTCTGATTTCCGGCGTCGCGATCACGAGCTGATTCAGATCGTCGATTCAGCTTTTGCCGATGCTGCACGCAGAAGCGGGAAGTGGCTTGTTTGTCATCCAGGATGCACGCAATGTTGCATCGGGGTCTTCGCTATAAACGCGCTCGACGCTGTGCGCCTGCGGGAAGGACTCAAGAAACTGGAGAAGCTCGCGCCGGAGCGGGCAAGGCGAGTGCGGGAACGCGCCCGGGACGCGGTTTCCCGGCTATCGAAGAACTTCCCTGGCGATCCAGCCACTGGCTTGCTATATGAAGGTGATGAGGCAAAGCGTCGCTTTGCCGACTTTGCTAATGATGAACCTTGCCCAGCACTCGACCCCGATACTGGGCTTTGCGACCTCTATGAATCGCGTCCCATGACCTGTCGGGTTTTCGGTCCACCGCTGCGCTCAGAAGAAGGTCTGGGTGTTTGCGAGCTTTGTTTCCACGGTGCGAGCGACGAGGAAATTGCAGCGTGCGAAATCAATCCAGATCCGGACGATTTGGAATCCACTCTGATTCAGGAGATCGAAAAAGTAACCAGCGCTCACGGGCAGACAATTGTGGCGTTCTGTTTAGCATCTTGATTCTTGTCTCCGAATCAGGACTAAAGACTCGCAGTTTGATGATCGTTAAATCTGTGATCTATCAATCCGATGATCCGATAATTCTTCAATTTGATGAACTTGCAATTTGACGCGTTGGTGCTCGGCGGCGGAGCCGCAGGCTTGATGTGCGCGCTCGAAGCGGGCAAACGGGGACGCCGCGTAGCGGTAATCGAACGAGCCGAACGCATAGGGAAGAAAATCCTCATCTCCGGCGGCGGACGCTGCAACTTCACCAATATTCATTGCCGCCCGGAAAACTTTATCTCCGCGAATCCGCACTTCGCAAAGTCAGCCCTCGCCCGTTACCCACCCTCGGATTTTATTGCGCTGGTAGAAAAGCACAAGATTTCCTATCACGAGAAAACTCTCGGCCAACTTTTTTGCGACGGCTCTGCGCGCGAAATTGTGGAGATGCTTGAGCGCGAATGCCGCGATGCCGGAGTTCGTATTTTTGTGAACACCTCAATTACAGAAGTTTTGAAAACGAGTGAGTTTTTACTGCGTGCCAGAGAACTCGAATTCCACGCTCCAACGCTGGCGATCGCCTGTGGAGGTCTTTCGATTCCGAAGATGGGTGCGACGAGCTTCGGGTACGACGTGGCGCGGCAATTCGGATTAGCTATTCGAAAACCTCGGCCTGCATTGGTGCCTCTCGTGCTCAACGAGGAAGATCGCACTCGGTATCGCGATCTAGCCGGAGTCTCGGCCGACATCGCGGTGTCTTGCGGCCGGCAGCAATTCCGGGAAAAGATGCTGATCACGCATCGAGGATTAAGTGGTCCAGCCATTCTGCAGATTTCGTCTTATTGGAAACCGGGTCAGGCGGTTGTTATTGATCTGGCGCCTGGCGCAGATGTGACCGCAGCACTTCGACTACCCGGAACGCAAAGAAATATCACGGCCATAAAGGCGGCGCTGCAGAACTTCTTGCCATATCGTTTTGCCCATCGGTGGCTGGACCTGCATCCACCTGCCGGGTGGACAAACACGGCGCTCGCGGAATTGGAAAATGCCTTGCACAATTGGACGATAACGCCGGCAGGTAGCGAAGGATTCAGCAAGGCGGAAGTAACCGCGGGCGGCGTCGACACCGACGAATTGTCCGCCAAGACTATGGAGAGCCGGAAAGTGCCAGGCTTATTTTTTATCGGCGAAGTAGTCGATGTGACCGGCCATCTGGGAGGCTTCAATTTTCAATGGGCATGGGCCTCAGGCGCCAGAGCCGGCCGCGCAATGTAGCCGCAAGCGTCACGCTCGTGCGGCGCGAGAACTCAAGCTAAGACGCTCTGATATTCCTCGTACGCGCCCTTGAAATCCGTGAGTTTGTGGTCCGTTTCGAAATGCCAAATCCTGGTGGCAACTTCATCAATCAGGTCATGATCGTGCGTCACTAACAGCACCGTGCCGTGATAGCGCTGCAGGGCAATGTTCAGGGCATTGATCGACTCCAGATCCAGGTGGTTGGTTGGTTCATCGAACACCAGCACGTTCGGCTTTTGCAACATCAGCTTGCAAAAAAGCAAACGTGCCGCCTCGCCACCTGACAGAACGTCGGTCCGCTTGAGGGCGTCTTCGCGCGGAAACAGCATTTGACCCAGCAGACCGCGAATTTCCTCATGCGCAGCGCCAGGATCCCACTGATGCAGCCATTCGAATACCGTCATCCCGCCTTCGATCAGAGCGCGGTGATCTTGCGCGAAGTATCCAACATTAGCCTCGTGTCCCCAAATTACTTTTCCGCCGGTGAGGAACTCTCCATCGTAGCCGCTGGTCTTGCGCAGTTCTGCGTCTGGAGTCGTCGGAGAATTGGCCAGCAGCGCGTTCAGCAAAGTCGTTTTCCCCGCGCCGTTCCTGCCCATCAGCGCGATTTTCTCGCCCCGCATTACGCTGGCGGTGAAATTTCGAATGATTCCAGCTTCGCCGTAAGATTTGGTAACGCCTTCCAACTCAAGAATGTGTTTTCCGGAAGGACGCTTTTGCTCAAACTTCAAAAACGGCCGCTGAATGTTCGACTTGGCAAGTTCCGTGACCTGCAAGCGCTCGACTTCTTTGCGCCGCGACTGCACTTGGCTGGACCGGGTTCCCGCCGAGAACCGGGCGATGAATTCATTCAATTGTGCGATTTTCTTTTCGCGCTGCGCATTCTGCCCTTCGATCTGCGAGCGGATCTGCGTCTTCGCCACGACCATGTCGTCGTACGTTCCCGTGTAAGTAATGATGGTTTGATAGTCGATGTCGGCGATGTGCGTGCAAATGCTGTTTAGAAAATGGCGATCGTGAGAGATCACGATCAGTACACCGTCATAATTATTCAGAAATGCCTGCAGCCAGTGAATCGAGTCGAGATCAAGGTGGTTCGTGGGCTCATCGAGCAACAGTGCGAGTGGATGACCGAACAATGCCTGAGCAAGCAGCACGCGAACTTTCTGGCCGCCTTGAAGCTCTCCCATTTTTCGCTCGTGCAATTCATCGGGAATATCGAGGCCTTGCAGCAAAATTGCAGCGTCAGTCTCGGCAGTGTAACCGTCTTCTTCACCGACGATGCCTTCCAACTCGCCGAGCTTCATTCCATCTTCATCTGTAAGTTCGGCCTTCGCATGGATTCGGTCACGTTCCTCCATCGCCGCCCACAGACGCTTGTTCCCCATCATCACCGTATCGATCACGCGATACGCGTCGAAAGCAAATTGGTCCTGGCTCAACACGCCGAATTTCTTCGGGCGGACGACTGTTCCTTTTTGCGGATCGAGATCGCCAGTAAGAAGCCGCATAAACGTGGTTTTGCCCGCGCCGTTGGGTCCGGTCAGGCCATAGCGTTTGCCCGGCGTGAAAGCGGTCGAGACATCTTCGAACAGAACTTTAGCGCCGTAGCGCATGGAAACATTGCTAACTGAAATCATGATTTCTCAAGGGAACTGCGGAAAATTTGCCCAAAGGCGGGGACGCAGCTGCTGTAACTAGGATATCACGCTGCACCTTCGGATTTTTGATTCACCGCAAAACCGCTGCAATCGAAGGTCACATGTTAGCCTTTCTTCCCGGCTACTTATATTTTGAGGAATTCATGAAAGACGTTCAATCTGCTCACCTTGACCTTCAGGCAATCGCCAAACAAATCATGTTGGACCACGGATTCGAGCCCGATTTTTCTGCAGAGGTCGCGCAACAGTTGTCCCGACTAAAAGCTCATGCGCCACAAGTCGCACCCGGCGCGGATATTCGTGATTTGCGAAATTTGCTGTGGTCCTCAATCGATAACGACACGTCTCGCGACCTCGATCAAATCGAGGTAGCCGAACGGCTGCCAAATGGAGACATCAAAGTAATGGTAGGAATCGCCGACGTGGATGCCTTCGTGCCCAAGCATTCCGCTATTGATGAACACGCCGCCAACGAGACGACTTCGGTTTACGCCGGCGTTCGCATATTTCCAATGTTGCCAGAAGAGCTTTCCACGGGGGTAACGTCACTGCTTGAAAATGCGGATAAACTAAGCATCGTCATTGAGTACATCGTGGATGCTGCGGGCTGCATCACCTCTAGCAATGTTTATCGCGCCATCGTTCGCAACAAGGCGCAGTTGGCGTACAACGCCGTCGGAGCCTGGCTGGAAGGAACTGCGGCGGCTCCTGCAAAAGTAGCCGCTTCCACTGACCTGCAAGTTCAGCTCAAACTGCAAAACCAAACGGCACAGGCTCTCAAAAATCAGCGCTACCGGAATGGCGCCCTCAACATTGAAACCAGCGAGATTCGTCCAGTCCTACTGGATCAGCAGATTGTGGATGTTGTGAACGAAGAAAAAAATCCAGCGACGGACTTGATCGAAGATTTCATGATCGCCGCCAACGGCGTGGTTGCGCGCATGCTGGAGAAAGTATCGTCGATTCGGCGCATTGTGAAAACGCCTGAACGCTGGGATCGGATTGTGCAACTGGCCGCGCAACACGGCGCCAAGCTTCCACCCGATCCCGATTCCAAAGCGCTCAACGATTTTCTCGTCCAACGCAAGGCCGCCGACCCAGATCACTTTGCCGATGTTTCACTGGCGGTGATCAAGCTGATTGGTCCGGGCGAGTATGTTTTGGAACGTCCCGGAGATCCAGTGCAGGGACACTTTGGCCTTGCCGTCCAGGATTACACGCACTCCACCGCCCCGAACCGGCGGTTTCCAGATATCGTTACCCAGAGACTGATCAAGGCAATGCTTGCCCGCCAACCGGCTCCTTATTCCGACGATGAGTTGGCCGCCATTGCCAGCAATTGCACCGCGAAGGAAGACGCTGCGCGAAAAGTTGAGCGCGCGATGTCGAAACGGTTGGCTTCGGTTGCCATGAGCCGCCGGGTTGGCCAGACATTTGACGCGCTCGTGACCGGCGTGACTCCGAAAGGAACTTTTGTGCGCGTGCTGCAACCGCGTGTGGAAGGATTGCTGGCGCAAGGACAGCAAGGAGTGGACGTGGGAGACCGGTTGCGGGTGAAACTAATTCGTACTGACGTTCAACGTGGATACATCGATTTTGTGCGGGCGTAGGCGATGGTCCCGACTGAAGGCCTTGAAGGGGCGCGTCTTCAACCGCGCCGCAAGTGCAGGAGGCAGGTTTCGGCGCGGCTGAAGCCGCGTCCCTTCAAAGACCAGAGCCATTCTGCCGCGTTGGTTAGGAAAGCTTATCCCTTTTTTTGTTCGAGCTCAGCCCAACGTGAATAAAGGTCATCTGCAATTTTCTGCGCTTCGTCCATCTCCGCATGCGCTATAAGAAGCCGTGGTCCATCACTCGCGATCGCTGGATCTTCAAGCTGAGTACGCTTTTCCTGCAGCGTCTGCTCGGCTTCGGCAACGCGTTGCTCGATGGTCGCGTATTCGCGCGCTTCAAGGTATGAGAGCTTTTTCTTGGCTGCAGTCTCTCCAGGAATCGCAGCGCGCCGGGGTTGATTAGCGCCTGAAGAAACCGGCTTCGTCGGCTGCTTTCGTTCAGCTTGCCACAACTCCCATTGCGAGTAATCCGCAAAACTCTCTGCTCCACCTTGACCATCGAGTCCAAGCGCGATGGTTGAAACTCGATCCAGCATGTACCGGTCATGCGTGACCAGCACCAACGCGCCGCGATATTCAAGCAGGTTTTCTTCCAGAATATCGAGAGTGGGAATATCGAGATCGTTGGTGGGTTCGTCCAGAAGTAGCACGTCGGCGGGTTGAAGCATCAATTGCGCAATCAGTACGCGTGCGCGTTCGCCGCCGGAAAGCCGTCCAATCGGTTGATTGAGCTGCTCGCCAGTGAACAAGAACCGCGCTGCCCACGAAGCCACATGAGTCACGCGGTCTTGATAGATTACCGAATCGCTATCTGGTGCCAGCGCGCGGCGTAAAGTAATGTCCGGATCGAGTTGGCGAGTCTGGTCGAAGTACACGATTCGCAGCCAGTCGGCGCGGCGAATTTCTCCCTCAGACGGTGTCAATTCTCCGCGCAGCAGACGAAGCAGCGTGGTTTTGCCGCTGCCATTGGGGCCGACCAGGCCGACGCGCATTCCAGCCGTGATCACGAAGTTGAGTCCATCGAAAAGCGTCCGGCCGCCAATTTCATAGCCCACTTCTTCGAGTTCAATCAGTCGCTTGGTTTTTCGGTCGGTCGCGGAGAAATCGATTTCGGCAGTTGCGGTGCGGGTTCTGACGTTCAGATCCGCCAGCTCACTCATCAACTCGCCGGCTTTGTCGATCCTCGCTTTGGATTTGCGCGTCCGCGCTTTGGCTCCGCGACGCAGCCATGCGATTTCATTGTGTACCAGATTTTCCAGCGCTTCCTGCCGCTTTGCTTGCGAATGGAGAAATTCTTCTTTCTTTTCCAAAAACGTGCTGTAGTTTCCATGTACACGCAGCAGTCCGTCCGGATAAGCCCGATTAAGCTCCGCCATCTCAGTGGCAACATTCTCAAGAAAATAGCGGTCGTGACTGATCACTACACACGCGAACGCAGCAGTCTGCAGGAGTGCCTCGAGCCACTCGATCCCAGCAAGATCCAGATGATTGGTGGGTTCATCGAGTAAAAGGATATCGGGATTCTGCACCAGTGCTTCTACGATTGCCAGACGCTTTTGCCAGCCGCCCGACAGCGCGCCGGCGAGTTGTTCGAGATCGTCGAAACCGGCGCGCCCCAGGGTTTCCGCGAAGCGGTTGCCGCGCTCAGTCCCGGATACAGCAGCACGATCAAGAGCTTTTTCGACGACTGAACGAACTGTCTCACCCGATGCAAATCTCGATTCCTGCAGCACACAGGCGAGGCGAACCCGTTTGCGAATCGCAATATTGCCGTTATCAGGGCTTTCATCGCCCGCCAGAATTCGAAGCAGGGTTGATTTCCCCGACCCGTTTGGACCGATAAGTCCGATACGGTCGCCTTCGGAAACGGTGAAGGAAACGTCTTGAAAGAGTTGGGTCGACCCGAAAGCTTTTGAGATGCCCTGTGCGTTGATGATCGGCGCCAAACGACTATACTCCGGGTCTTGTGAGTTGCTCAGAAGGCTTTACAAGAAGCTGCTCGGTTCGAGCAGCGATCTAAAAGATCACTTCCTCACTAACTCTATCACCGTAATTTCCGGAGGACAGTTGTAGCGCACCGGCAAGAGTGAACAACCAACCCCGGCGCTGGTATAACCCACCATGCCGGCATGTTGCCACACGCCTTCGGTATAAATCTTTGGACAATCAGCATTGCTGAGAATGCTCCCGATCAGCGGCAAGCGAATCTGCCCGGCATGAATGTGACCGCAAAGACAAAGATCGATGCCCGCTCCGGACGCCTCTTCGAAGATCTCGGGGGAGTGAGCAAGTAGCACCTTGAACGCACCGTCCGGCACACTCTCGAGAGCGCCGTCCAAATCGTCAAAGCCATAGCAGTGCGGATCATCCACACCGACCACCCACAGGCTGCTTCCCGCTCTGCTGATCTCTACGGCTTCGTTGATCAACATGCTCACGCCGAGTTTCTCGATTTCCCCGGCCATATGGGACTCGTCGTGATTTCCCATCACAGCAAGCACGCCGTGCTCGGCATTCACGCTGGACAGAATTATGCGCAAACGCGGATAAACTTCCGGGCACGGCCCCACATGTTCGAACCGGTAGTCTCCCGTCATCACACAGAGATCGGCATGCAAGCCGGCAATTCGTTCTGCCACGATCTCGGCCAGCCCATCCACGCCGTCAATGTGCAGGTCTGCCAGTTGCAGTATGCGAAAACCGTCGAAGCTTGCGGGAAGGTCCTCAAATTCGAGACGCACATTTCGCACGATCGGCTGCAGAGCGTTACGAATTCCGCGTGAATAAATTCCCGCCATCTTCAAAAGGCTACGTAGAATTGGGCGCGCAATGCGCTCGCGCATCACCAGCGTATCTTTGTGGACATGCTTCAATTCGCCGGAATTCATAGCCGCTTCAATCGCCCGGCGCGGGGCGAGACGCTTCTGCAAATCGTGGGTTAACTCAAATTCGCGGTTCGAATGAATCACTGGTATCTGATGTTTAAGAGAGAATGAGCGTTGTCTTGCAACGGATTGTCGCCGCCATTTGAGAGTACAGCATCTGGATGACAGACTCTAGAGACTGCTTCGAAGTGTCACACCAAAGTAATTCGACCCATTCCTCAAATTTTCGGACGAACTCAAATCTTCGGACGAATCAGTTATGCCCTGTATCTTTAGTTCATATGCTGGGTTCATATGCTGGCTTTTGATTTTCCGGCCATCGACTGGGATCGTTGGTGCCGAATGGAAAGCAGATGGTTCCACACAATTTTCCGCTGATGCGCTTCGCGATAGCTGCAAGACTGGCAACCACAATTGCTGCCTGATCCAGGAAAATATTTCGAAGGCGCAGCGCTTAAATAGCGGATTCTCACGCCACGTCTGCATGCTGCGTTATTAGGAATCTATGGTGGACCTGGTCGGGTTCGAACCGACGACCTCTTCCATGCCATGGAAGCGCGCTCCCAACTGCGCCACAGGCCCACTAAAAGAACAGAGAAACGATCCGCAGAGCCGGAGTAGACAAATCAATTCTCGCCTACCAGATCAGGATAGTCAAACACCGCAGCGACACCCAAAACGTTCACACTGCTTGCGGTTCCGCGATTTTACGAAAGCTGAAAAAATGGATATGCTGAATTTGAGCAATGAATTCATGAGACTTTATCAAATTTGCGTGCGGAGGCTGTGGATTCTGCCTCTTCTGGTGAGTACGGTGACGGCTCAGGTGGCGTCTCCTTCGGCTGCAAAAGCGGCTTCGGCTGCAAAGGCGCCTCCGGTTCCGTACGCCTCGGTCAGTCAATTGAATCTGATGCTGTCACAGTTGGAGCAAATCTCTCAGGCTACACAAGCGGATTTAGCCAAATTGCGAATCGAGAAATGGAAGACAGATTCGAATACCAAGCGAGGGACCGAGTCAGACGTGGAATCCATCCAGCGCAACCTGCAAATGGCATTGCCCGAAATCCTCGGCGAGTTGCGAGCCTCGCCGGAAAACATTGCGATAACTTTCAAGCTCTACCACAACCTTGACGCACTTTACGATGTGCTCGGACCAGTGGTTGAGTCCGCCGGAGCTTTCGGACCCAAGGATGAATTCCAATCGATGCAAAACGATTTCAACGCTCTTGAGCGATCGCGGCGAGACTTGGCCGAGCGGATGGAGAGCCTGGCCGGCGCAAAAGAAGGAGAACTGACGCAACTTCGGGGTCAGGTGCGGGAATTGCAGGCCGCAGCGGTTCCTCCCGTAGCTCCCAAGAAAGTTGTCGTGGATGACACACAACCTGAGAAGAAGCCAGTAAAGAAAAAGTCGGCGACAAAGTCCACGAAGCCTGCCACCCCTTCGAAGACGCAGAAGTCAGGATCGAATACAACTTCGCCGCCGCCGACTCAGTCAACGCAGACCCAACCGCAGCTCTGACCGGCTAATGCTAGCGCGAATCTTCGCGATGGCGCAGCCAATCCAGAAACATCTGCTCGATTGGCTTGTCGTAGGTCATCATGACGTGGCGGATAGTGTGGCCGCTGACGAAATGGCAAACTTCTTCCGCTAGATTCTTGGCATGATCTCCGGCGCGTTCTAGAGATTGCGTCATGAAAATGACTTGCAGGCTGGCCTGCCGATGCGAGCCTTGCGGATTTTCGATGTGCCGCAGGAAGATCAGATTGCGCAGACGATCCATCTCCGCATCGGCGCGCAACACATCAACAGCTTTTTTCACATCGCGAGTGGCAAATGCCGCGCCAGCGTCGGCTAGCATTTTTTCCAGCACCGTAGCCATATGAGTCAGGTCGCGCGTATCCTCGGGATCAATCCGCGACCCCGCCGATTGTGCGCTGCTGGCAAAACTGAGCAGCAGGTCGCCGATGCGCTCCAGGCTGATCATGAATTTCATGCAGGCGAGCAATTCGCGCGCTTCGGTTCCGCTCACTTGCGTGATCGCGAGCGTGACTCCATCGTCGATTTCCCGATCCAGAATATCGAGTTCTTTTTCCCGCTCGCGAATGGTATTGAGCAAAGGTGACGAACCCGTCGCGATACCTTCAGCCGCCGCCGCTGCGGCATCCTTCGCCATTGCGCACGCCTCAATCGTTCTTTTGACCAGGTGCGAGTAAGCTGGTTCGGAACGTGGGATGGGCGCGGTACTCATCGAACCCTCGTGTACTTCACGAAATAGCGGACGCAATGCATTCGGCCCTCTTCGCTGCCGGGTTAGTGGGACGGTCACAGTGCAAGAATAGGTGCTTTATTTCATGAATATGTTAAAAAGCTGTAAATTATGGGATCTAGGAGCCAGACGGGCCGCGCGGGAAACGTTGCAAGCAACGTTCTACGGCACCGGTATCTCAACTCTCTCCAGGTGACGGCCGCGAAGAATCATTGGCCAACGGTAGGATAAATAAGAAAACCGAGCCATGATTCAGTTCACTTTCGGCGCGGATAGTGCCATCGTGCGCCAGCACGATGTGCTTGGCAATGGCCAAGCCCAGGCCGGTGCCGCCAGACTCGCGGGACCGAGCCCGGTCCACGCGGTAGAAGCGCTCGAACAAACGCGGCAAATGTTCAAACCGAATCCCCGGACCGAAATCGCGCACATAGAATTCAACTCCGCGGCCTACACGTCGTGCTCCGAGAACCAACCGCCCGCCCGACGCAGCATATTTGAGAGCATTGTCGATGAGGTTGGAAAAAACCTGATGGATCGCCTCGCGATCGGCGTCGACCAGGTCGCATGCTGAATCTTCTACCTGCAAGTCGATGCCGTGGGTCCGCGCCAGTTCGCGGAAGTTCTGTACCGCCTCCTGCAGCAATTCCGCCGCGGCCACAGGCTGGATATCAAAACGCTGTTCGCGCGATTCCACTCTCGCCAGCGTCAGCAGATCTTCAGTCAGGCGAGACATGCGATGAGCGTTCTTGCGGATAATTTCCAGAAACTCGCGCGAGTGATTATTTTCCGCCGTCCCGTCCAACAAGGTTTCTGCGTAGCCCTGAATCGAGGTCAGCGGTGTGCGCAGTTCGTGGGAAACATTAGCGATGAAGTCGCGGCGAGTTTTTTCAATGCGCTCGGTCTCAGTCAAGTCGCGCAAAACTGCGACCGCACCGCCTCCCGGCATGGGAGCAGCGGTAACGTCGAAAGTTCGCGCCGGCACAATCGAAGTAGCCCGCGCCGTGAATACTTTCCCCGTCGCACTTGCCCCGCGCACCGCGCGCAGAAAATCCGGATCGCGCACGGTCTCGACAATCGGAACGTTCAGCCGGGTGCGCTGCGGAATCAGGCTATCCATTCTTTGATTTGCCCATTGCACGTGATAGTCGGGGCCGACCGCGATGACCGCGTCCTCCATGCTGTTGAGCAAGGTTTCGAGCTGGCGCTGGCTGTTCTGCAGCGCCGCGAAGTTATCTTCCACATGCCGTGCTGTCTTGTCCAACGCAGCGGCGAGCTGGCCGATTTCGTCGCTTGAAGTTTCTGCAATTCGCGCAGTGAGTTCGCCAGCAGCGACCTTATTGGCAAATTCGACGATCCGTTGCAGCCGCCGAGCCGTGAACTGGGCCAGAACCGCGGCCAAAATCAATGCCACCACGAACCCGAGCGCCGAACCAAGCAGCAGAGTATTTCGAAGCCGCGAGGTGCTGCTTCCGAGGTCCGACAGCGGATAAGCCAAGCGAACCGCACCTCCGGCAACCGGCGCGGCTTCGTAGAGAAAGTCAATTCCCAACGTGTGGCTTACCCGGGTATCAGTTCCCATTTCTCCTTTTAATGCCGAGACAAACTCCGGGCGCTGCGCGTGATTTTCCATCGTCGACGCCACCGCCTCGGAGTCAGCCAGCACCTTGCCGGTAGCATCGATAACCGTGGCGCGCGCTCCGGCTGCCTGTCCCTCCTGCGAAACAATGTCCTGAAGATTATGTCCCCGATCGCTGTTTACACGATTGGCGAACATGATGGTCTTTTGTTTTAAGCTGCGATCGATCTCCTGGCGAAGTGAATTTTCCCAGGCGCGCCGAATGGAGATATCAAGCGTCACCGTGGCAACCACGATGACCACGGCAAAGGCGGCCACCAGCCGCAAGAAAAGCCGGCTCCTCACTTGGGAGCCTCAAAACGATAGCCCGCGCCCCGCACCGTCTTCAGATAACGGGGATTTTCTGGATCGGGTTCAATCTTCTCGCGAATACGCCGCACGTACACATCGACCGATCGCGGCGTTACATAAGCTGTATCCCGCCACACCGAGTCCAACAGTTGATCACGACTGAAAACGCGTCCGCTGTGCCGCGCGAAATAATCAAGCAGGCGGAACTCCGTGGCCGTGGTGGCTACGAGTTGACCGCTTACCGTCAGGGTCATCGCGCTGGGATCAATTTCGATCTCTCCAACTTTCAAAGGCGACTGCGACATCGGACGCTCGAATCGCCGCAACACTGCTTTAACTCGCGCCACCAGCTCGCGTGGGCTGAATGGCTTGGGAATATAATCGTCCGCGCCCAATTCCAAACCGAGAATGCGGTCGGCTTCTCCACTTTTCGCCGTAAGGAAAATCACAGGCGTCGATGCCAGCAACGGCATTTGCCGAATTTGCCGGCAGAGTTCAAGCCCGTCGCGTCCCGGGACCATGATGTCCAGAACAAAAAGTGTGGGCCGCTGCCGCTCGGCTTCCATGACTACAGTGTTTCCGGTGGGAAAAAGTTTGACCGCGAATCCCGCGCCTTCCAGGTGATGCCGCACCAGCCGCGAAATATCAGGATCGTCCTCAACCACAAAGATGCTTGGTTTCACACGGGTATTGTAGCCGGGAGACCGCAATATTGCCCCGATTGTAACCTGATTGAAACATTTCGACCCCAAGGAATAACTGCCGCGCAGCTTTCAGATCAAGCCCTTCCGCACTCGCTGAAGGAAATCCTCGCCATCGGCACGCGCCTTCTCCATGATCTTCGGATTGTTGCCGTGTTCGATTTCCGTTTCTTGCAGGGCGAGCTCCACAGCAACCTTCGGTTTGTATCCTCGCTTGATGAGGGCTCGAGCACGCTCGGTGAAAGCGGAGTCAGCATCCCGTTTTGCTTCCGGCATCGCCGCAGAAAAACCGGTTGCGGCCTCGCATGTGTGCTGGCGAAACTTCGCGGCGGCCAGGCGGTCGTAAGCACCCTTAGCTTCTTCCCCGCTAAGCAGCGTAGGCACAGGGAACCTCCATGGACAGTTGGAGCATGCCCAGCCATTCACATCGCTCTCCATCCAGATCAACGAGCGTTCCATATCCGCAAACCACCGCATTACCGCAATGAACAATGACATGATATAGGCAGTCATCGTCGGGAACCAGTCGCGACGGTTCGGAAGGCAGCCTGATCGCCCCTTGAGTCGTTCCGAAGATTAAAATATTCATTTTCGCTTTCGCTCACCCACGTTGCCCGCGAGACGTGCATGAGTAATTAGGCCGGGAGTTTCTTCCCGCGCCCGCATGCCCCACTAGCCAATTGACGCCACCACCGATTCCCCCTAAGATATCTCGACTGCGGCTTGCCGCTACGCACGCCATGATCGGCCAAACCATTTCTCACTACCGGATTCTGGAGAAGCTCGGCGGCGGGGGAATGGGTGTCGTTTATAAAGCCGAAGACCTCGCCCTGGGCCGCTTTGTCGCGCTTAAGTTTTTGCCCGATGAACTGGCACAGGATCCGCAGACTATAGAGCGTTTTCGCCGTGAAGCCCGGGCTGCTTCCGCTCTGAACCATCCCAACATTTGCACCATCCACGAAATTGGGCAGCACGATGGCCTGCTTTTCATTGTGATGGAGTGCTTGACCGGCAAGACACTGAAACATCTTATTCAAGGCGCTCCGCTTGAATTGGAAAGGCTGTTGGGACTCGGCATCGAAGTTGCGGACGCGCTCGAAGCCGCGCATAGCAAAGGCATCGTCCACCGCGATATCAAACCCGCAAACATTTTCGTCACCGATCGCGGGCCCGCGAAGATTCTCGATTTCGGACTGGCCAAAATCGCCCAAGCCAAGGCTGCAAGCGGCGATTCTCAAACGGTAGCAGATGCAACCGCTCTCGATCTGACCAGCCCCGGAACTGCGGTAGGAACGGTCGCGTATATGTCGCCCGAGCAATTGCGGGGAAAGGAATTGGATGGCCGCACCGATCTTTTTTCTTTCGGCGTAGTGCTGTATGAAATGGCAACCGGCATCCTGCCGTTCCGCGGAGAGACTTCTGCCGTCATTACTGAGTCCATCCTCAATCGCGCGCCCGCGCCGCCCATTCGTTTAAATCCCGATCTGCCGTTGAAGCTCGAAGAGATCATCAGCAAATCGCTGGAAAAAGATCGCGACCTCCGTTGCCAGACCGCCGCGGAGATGCGC
The DNA here is from genome assembly GCA_963716405.1 of uncultured Acidobacteriota bacterium. Classification (GTDB taxonomy): domain Bacteria; phylum Acidobacteriota; class Terriglobia; order Terriglobales; family Acidobacteriaceae; genus JABDBE01. The sequence continues at coordinate 500,410 of CAVQTI010000007.1, forward strand.
GCTGACTTGAAGCGCCTGAAGCGCTCTCTCGACTCGTCACGCACCGCAGTGGTGATGGAGAAATCGGAGCCAGTTGCGACCGAACAAGCCAAACCACTTGCGGCAGTCTCACGTAAGCGCTCCCCGGTTGCGTTGGTCGCGGGCATTTGTTCGTTGGTGGCGCTGGCCGCTGGTTTGCTCGCCGGCAAAATGCTTTTTACCAGCCCTCCCGCGCAGCCCCCGCTTTACCGTCAACTGACATTCCGGCGCGGCAGCATACGGTCGGCTCGCTTCGCGCCTGATGGACAAACCATTCTGTACAGCGCGGCCTGGCAAGGCGGCCCGCTGGATGTATTCACTGCGCGCCCCGAAGCGCCCGACGCGCGCTCTATGGGATTGAGTCACACGCAGCTAGTTTCCGTTTCATCCGCATCTGAAATGGCGGTCCTCCTGAACAGCAAGGCGCTAGGCACATGGGTCAGCATGGGCACGCTGGCTCGCGCTCCGCTTGTAGGAGGCGCACCGCGAGAACTGTTGGAACAGGTGCAATGGGCCGACTGGTCGGCTGACGGGAACAATCTGGCCGTGGTGCGTGACTTCGGCGGACGCAATCGCCTGGAATTTCCGATTGGAAAACCGCTTTACGAAACCGGAGGATGGATCGGCCATCCCCGTTTTTCTCCTGCGGGAGACATGATCGCGTTTATCGATCATCCGGTTCAGGGCGATGACCGCGGCACGGTTTCCGTCATCGATCTGGCGGGGCACAAGAAGAACCTCTCCGAAGAGTGGTACACGATTCAAGGTTTGGCGTGGTCGCCCAACGGCAAAGAGGTTTGGTTCACGGCGAGCAAATCCGGGGTGGACCGGACTCTTTATGCTACTGCGCTGGATGGCAAAGAGCGCATGGTCCTGCGCCTTCCCGGCGCGTTGATGCTGTTCGATATCTGGAAAGACGGACGCGTCTTGCTGATGCGCGCCAGTTGGCGCCGCGAGCTGGTCGGAGTGCTGGCCGGCGAAGCCAAACAGCGTGATCTGTCATGGCTCGATTATTCTTATCCGGCTGGACTTTCCGGCGATGGCAAGACCCTGCTGTTTGATGAAGAAGGTGGCGGCGGCTCGCTCGCGTATTCGAAATCGGGCGGACTCTCCTACGCGGTTTACGTTCGCAAGACCGATGGCTCTCCTGCAGTTCTTTTAGGCGAAGGCGGCGCGCTGGCTTTGTCGCCCGACGGCAAGTCGGTGCTTTCGCAAACTCAAGACACGCCCGCACAGTTGCGATTGCTGACTACAGGCGCCGGCGAAGCCAGGGATCTTACGAAAGACAATATGAATCACACCTGGGCGCGGTGGTTTCCTGACGGCAAGCGCATTCTTTTTTCAGGAAACGAACCGGGCCAGGGAGTTCGGCTTTACGCCTATGATCTGGCAACGGGTAAAAGCCAGCCGGTTACGCCCGAAGGTGTGGATGGCAACGCATTTTTTGTTTCTCCCGACTCGCAGTCGATCGCGGGAATTGGTCCCGACCGCAAAGGATATCTTTATCCGGTAGCAGGCGGCGAGCCACGCGTGATCGCCGGTCTCAATCCCGGAGAACAGCCGATCACCTGGACCTCGGACAGTCACTCGCTCTACATTTATCAACCCGGCGAGCTGCCAGCTAGCGTCTACCGCCTCGATATTCAAACCGGAAAGCGCACCTTGTGGAAACAGCTTTTACCGTCCGATCCTGCGGGAGTCGAAACCATCGGTCCTATCCTCATGACGCCCGATGCGCAAACCTGCATCTTCGGCTACCACCGGATGCTTGCCGACCTCTATCTCGTGGAAGGATTGAAGTAGCACGTTGTGGGCCCGGCGCGCCCGCTCGAGCGGACCGCGCGTTAAACTTTCTCGATGCGAAGATCCACAACACAAAAGGATTAAATTTCGGGTTTCTTAGAGTCTTAGCTCGGGCCAACCCCCGAACCCTCGTCACCCCGCTTTCAACAATGCCGGGTAGCCTTGGGTGATGTAAGCTAACGGGGCTGGAAAGGGGTGTTCCGATGTTCAAGTTAGTATTCACCAGAGTGAAATGCATTAGTTTGTCGATCGCTTGCATGCTTGTAGCGATATCCGTTCTGCAGTCGTCTCTGTCTCGCCCAAACGCATCAGAGATTGATCGCTAACGCGCAAGCACCATCTGGCTCCAGCGGGACTGAGGCGGCACCCTCCGAACAGGTTTGCCAGACACGCGTGAATGACACAACCGAAAAACTTCTGGAGTGCATTCAACCGTCAGCGCTCTGGAATCATCTCGCCCACTTTCAGAAGATCTCCAACCAACATAAGGGATCGGATGGTCACGGCAAGGGATCGGATGGTCACGGTAACCGCGATACCGGCACGGCAGGTTACAAAGCGTCGGTGGATTATGTTGCCGGGCTGATGCGGCAGGCAGGCTACCACGTGACCGTCCAGCAGTATCAATACAACGCCTCCGAGGTCACTGGAGTGCCGCAGTTCGGTACGCAGGACCAGAGTTATGCTTTCACGCGCGACTGGCTGGTCGCTCAGCGTTCCGGCGGCGCGACACTTACAGCCCCGATACAGCCGGCCAACGGCTCAGGCAACGGATGTTCCCCCGCTGATTTTGTCGGATTCATGCCCGGACATATTGCTCTGCTCGAGCGCGGGATGTGCTCCTACGACGCGCAAGTGACGAACGCTGAAAAGGCAGATGCAGCCGCCATCATTCTCTATGCGTCTGGCAACGTTAGTCCGTTCCCACTGCGGCTCACGCGTCTGGCGAAGATTCCGGTCGTTAGTGTTTCTAACACGGTGGGCTCGGAGTTGCTTCCTCGATACGCCGAGACGAACCCACCAACCGTGCATCTCGACATTCAAATGCGGCGCGCGTCGGGTGTGGACTACAACCTGATCGCCGAGTCACCTTTCGGCGATACCAACCACGTCGTCGTGGTGGATGCGCATCTTGACTCGATCTTCGGAGCGGGCATGCTGGATAACGCATCCGGATCGACAACCATTCTTGAGATCGCCTTGAACATGGCGAAAACGACGACCCACAATCAACTCCGCTACATCTGGTTCGGTGGCGAGGAACTGGGGTTGCTCGGCTCCGCCTATTACACCACGAACTTGAGCCAGGCGGAGCGAAAGCGAATCGCCTTCGACATTGATATGGACGTCACCGCCACCCCGAACTTCGATATGTGGATTGCCGATCCCGCGTATGCATACAATGTCAGCCAGTTCCCCAAAAATGTCGTCCCGCAGTCAAAAGTCGGCAATCAATTTTTTAAAGACTTTTTCAACTCGATTGGAGTCGTATCGCAATCCTCCAGCTTTGGAAACAGCGGAACAGACTCGAACTCGTTCGCGCTGATCGGCATCCCGGACACCGGCATTCTGACCCGGCAGGATTGCTGCAAAGAGCAATCGGAAGTCGACATATGGGGCGGGTTCCTCGGAAATTACGAGGGCACAGTACCAGGTGACGATGGCGGATGCGTCGACCGCCCTAACCTTTGGTGTGACAATCTTTCGAATAACGATCCGTTTGTCTTTGGCCTGGCATCGAAGGCGTCCGCGTACGTGACACTCAAGCTGGCCAACCATGTGTTTAAGGCAAACCAGCCATGAGGCTGGCCCAACCTAGACTTATAAACTGTTCTTCAGGGTGGCCCAGCTCAAGCTTTGCTTGGGCGGGGTTTTTTATTTTCTGGACTGAATGCGAACCGTAAGGCAGAGTGCAGGTCGAATTCGGAAGTAGCGAGGTTTGGCTGGCCTTGATAGCAACTGAAGATCAAGAAATGCCCGGCGAAGATTTTTGCGAGACTAGAACCCCCGCCAAACGCCAGACACCTAAGTCCGACCACATAAACCATTTCCCAAGTAGTTGTCCTCAAAACAGCTTGGGGGCATTTACCGCTCAAGTACTCGACCATTTTTTTGACAACCATCGATTGGTCATGAGCATCTTCCTAATAGGGTCCGATAATTTATTCAGAGACTTCGTTGGCATACGTTCCTGGTTTTCGGTTGCATTGTTTGACAAACTGGTCTAACGGCAAAGTGTTCCTCCTGAACGCCTGAGAAGAGGAAACTGCTATGGCAGGTTTTCTACCCGGACGCGCTGTCACGATGCTATCTCCCGCAGAACGACAAAAGGTGACCGAACGCTATACGGTTGCGCTTGCCGCTGCGGTGTTCGCCGTATTGCTTCGCTGGTGCCTCGAACCGCTGCTCGGCCATGTCGCTTTCTACGCGACCGTTTACATGGCGGTTGCATTCTGCGCCCTGATATGTGGCTTGGGTCCCGCTGTCTTAACTGGCCTGATGGGCTTCCTGGGAATCTTCTATTGGTTTGTGGACCCGCGCCATTCCTTGGCGGTTGGCCGCACACAGACTCATGCCGTGATCGGTTTTCTTCTGGTATGCGCGGTTCTCATCTGGCTCGGAGAAGCAAACCGCAGGAAACAATTTAGACTGAATGCCGCGGTGGTAGCGCTTACCGCGGAGACAAACGAGCGCAAACGGGCTGAGGCAAAGCTTCAATGCGCGCACGACGGACTGGAACAACGAGTGGCAGAGCGTACAGCTGAACTTTCCAACGCACTCGCTGAATTAGGGTCGGAGATAAGAGGACGAAAGGAAACGGAAGACCGATTGCGCAATTTATCGCTTCGCCTGATGACAGTTCAGGATGAAGAGCGTCGCCGCATAGCCCGCGATCTGCACGACACCACCGGACAAACCCTTGCGGCGCTGAAAATGACCTTGTCGTTGCTCGAGCGCGAGGCTGCGAAAATACCGGAAATGTCAAAACTCGTAGCCGACCTCAACGCCCTGGCCAGCGAAGCCGTGCAGGAGATACGAACCACGTCATATCTGCTTCATCCTCCGCTGCTCGATGAAGTCGGCATTACTTCTGCCGCGCGCTGGTTTGTGGAGGGCTTCGCGAAACGCAGCGGCATTCGAGTTGATTGTGATCTTCCAGAGACAATGGAGCGTCCGCAACGAAATTGTGAGCTGGTATTGTTCCGGGTACTGCAGGAAAGCCTCACCAACGTTCATCGCTACTCCGGAGCATCAGCCGCTGGCATAAAGCTGCGCTTGGAGAACGATCAACTCAAGCTTGAAGTAAGCGACAATGGCAGAGGAATTCCCGAAGACCGCCTGCAGGAGGTTCGCCGATCGGGCGGAGGCGCGGGAGTGGGAATCGCCGGCATGCGCGAGCGAGTGCGCGAACTGGGCGGCCAACTCGAAATTCAATCAGGCAGAGCGGGAACTACCGTGAGCGTCGTTCTTCCTACGTCCAATCCCTCAGTTCCAAGCGAAGGACGCCGCGGCGTCTACGCAAACTGAAGTCCCAATCGATTTACAGAGCAGACCCCCTCACTTGGCTCGCGACGACAATCGTTTGCAGGTGCCGTTGGCTAGGAAAGAGCGTTCAACGCGGCGCAATTTTTGCCTTCTCACTCTGGGTGCGGCAACGTACTCTTCGATGATGCCGTACAGGTCGACCCCGCCGCGCTTCAGCAGTGGCGCCGGGGCACGGTCGTGGAGCAGATACCAGGCTTCCCGGTAGTGCTCCCACTGGTTTTGTTTGTCGCCCGGGCAGAGGCAGATGGACTGCTTGCACGACGCCACAGCCCACGGGATGATGTACCAGATATCTTTAGGAATACAGTAAACGGCGAGGTAGTCGAAGTCGGATCGCCGGTAGCGGTGGTTGAGACCGCAGGCGTGGACCAGGCTGGCGACGAAGTTGCCGGGCTTCAGGTTGCTCGCCTGGAAAAGAGTGGATTTCACCTGCACGCTAATAAAGCGGCCGCCCAGATCGACCACGACATCGTATTGGGTAGAGTCGCCTACGGGCTTGGCAAGTTGGTAGCCGAATTCGGTGGCTTTGGCCATGAAACGAAGCTCGGCCCATTGCCCGCGCTTCTTGTGGTCGCGGATATCCATCCCAGAAGTTTTCACGCTGTCCCCTGTGTCGCTAAATACGCCTCGGTAAATAAAAAGGGCGCGGCCGTTGAGCTACGCCGTTTCCTAGATTCACTATAAGAATATCACAGTATATTTAACATTTCTAATAGTTACTGTAGATTTATACTAGGGAGCCATGGGTCAATCGCAACAAAAAAAATGCGTCAGGAAAACTCTGACGCATGGCGCGGCAAGTTCAAAGATGTTTCAGTAGGCCTTCGAAGCGCTCTTCTGGGCGGGTTCGTCTTTTGATGTCATGTCGAAGGTGAGCATGAAGCCGTTCGTCCCTTTGAATTCGTAGGCCTTGGGACCCTCCTTGTACGTCTCCAATTCGTTGGGCATCATCACAAAACCATCGTTGCGCGGCGTGCCCCAGTACTTCACGTTCTTCAACACGGCCGGTTCGTCCGTCATTCCTTGAAAACGCTTTAGCTTGATCTCAGCTGTCTTGCCGCCATTGAGCGTCGCATGGGCTTGGTCTTTATCGAAGGTCCACGTGTCAATATCTCCCTCGGCGATCTGAAATGAGTTCCACTTCACAGGAAATACATGCCCCAGGATTTGCCCCAGCCCCTGCCGTTGCTCGGCAGTCATGCTTTTGTCGAAGGTCGCGACAACCCAATCCATCTGGCCCTGCGAGAAGTCGCCGCCCAGATCGCCGCTGAGCCACACCTTGGCTCCTGTAAGATCGACGCTGCCGTAATGTCCCTTATTGACTTTGTACGCGTTGTTGAACTTGCAAAAGTGTTCGACCTTGCCATTCTCGTGGTGAGCCGCTGGATGTGCGTTGAAATAACAAATGCAGAAGTGTGGACAACTGCACGCCTCGATTGCAGTGGCGTTAATCGCCCAGTCGGCAACCGGCGTCGTAGTGTGACCTACCCCCATGCTAAGCAGGGCAACGGTTATCAACAATGCAACTCTTTTCATAGAACCACCCCCTGTCGTGCGACAGTATGCACCCGCTAAGGACTGCGGCGCAAGCTTGGTTACAGAAGACCATCTGAATCTCGGGCGGCACATGTGAGCGCTGGCCAGTATCCGCTCGATGCGCGCATCCATCTCTTCCTCTTCGATGATTCCTCCCGGTCGGCCTGCGCGATGCTTTCCCGCAATAACTCTGTCATCCAGACCGGAGCGAAGCCATAACCCTGTCATCCAGACCGGAGCGAAGCGGAGTGGAGGGACCTTGTGTTTTCGCACCAGCGCGAAAACGAGCGTCCTGTTCAAGCAGGCGCAAGTCGGCACCCTTCACCAGTGGACTGTCGCGGAGACAGTGTTACCGCGAAACCGGAAGATTTGTCATCCTGAGCGGAGCAACTGCTTCGCGCAGCGGAGCGGTTGCGGAGTCGAAGGATCCCTACCAGCTCAAATTGGCCGACGCGCGTCAGGGAATTCTCCCATGCTCGAGCTAACGAATTCTCTGCGACAGTCCACCAGCCGCTCGGTATCCGCACCCGCATGACTGGCGATTTGGGATAACTGCGCTTCCTGCTCAGGAGTGAAATGGACTTCCATGCCTGTCAGCGTAGAGAGGACGAGTCTATGCTGTCAACGGTCCGGTGGCCCCGATTTCCCTTGACGCCATAGGATATGAATGAAGGCTACCCTAGGCCCTAGCGCCCTTGCGCTCGTGCTTAATCAATAACCGAATCGCAGCATGGTACGTCGCCAGATAGAAATGGAACATCCATGAATACCAGATAGTCCGATCATAATTCGCCTTTTGGTCGGGGTTGTGGTGACGGACGGCAAAGTTATTTGCGATTTCGAAGATTGCCGAATCGTCCTTGCGATCTAGGATCTTGCTCAATTCCTTAGTCTTTTTGAGCCATTCGAACACGTCGGCAAGATCTCGAATGGCCGCCCTCTTTTCGTCCGCCGACAAGTGACGATTCCGCCATTTGACAATGGCGTTGCGTACCTTGCTGTCTACGTTGGCCTCGTCATATGGAACGATCTCCGCGTCCAAGATGTGCTGAAGTCCGTCAGCACCGAGCGCCAGAATGGTGCCTTCCGGCGTCAACTCGAAGCCGGATTTGTAGTCAGCCAGAAAGCTATTTGTGTCCCTCCTAAACTCGACCCGCCCAGCCTTCTCGTCGTATCCGTCGTAGTCGCTGTAGTTGAAGCCTGTTTCGCTGATCATCTCGGCCATCTCTCCGGGGCGAGACACATGATCGTGAAGGAACTCAAGCGCTTCAAAAATATGGTCCTCGGTTATATCGTGTGTCAGCCATTTTGTAATGGGGAACATCTCGAACGAAAGAGACAGGGCTGCCTTATGCTTCATTTTGTCTGGGAGGTCAAGCTTTGTAATACCTGCGGCCTTGAAGTAGTCTCTGTCACGAAAATATAGGTACAAGTGCTGGATTTTCCGATATAGGCCATTCAGAGTGAGACTGCCGGGTTGTTTCCGCGCCGAATAATAACGGCGTGTCGCAGGCGTAGGCACTGATTCGAGTAGCCGGTCGGCAATCTTGCGACACTTTTCCTTCAAGGGTGAACCGTTCTGTCGGCGCTCTACTAGATCCTTCAGCAGCCCACCCACAATGGGGTCCGGTTGGTTGGCCCAAAAGTGTCGAAGGCGGTTCGCCTTCGAGCCCGAACCACCCACGCCCTCCTCGTCGATGTTTAAGCCGGTACTGTCAAGAACGAACTTCTGGAATGTGCGGTTCGAGAAATCGAGAACGTAGCCGCCGCCCATCTGCAGGAACTCTTCGAGGTCACGCTTCTCACCGTGGGTTATGCTCGCCACGGGAAAAGTCTACTATTGCGCCGTTCCATGTGCCAGCGAAGCGTCGCGCCGGCATGCCTGAAACAGCAGTTAGGGTCAAAAGCCGATGCGAAACATGGGAGTCCGTCCGGAAACTTGTCTACGAACGGCGAGAGCGGTACGATTGGCGAACGCGGTCAGCCGCCAGGGACCATAGCATGCCCCAGGTCTCTGCTCGGCTTTTGGAGCGGTAACCTGGGAGCCGCGTTAGTGCGTCCGAGCCCAGGTCAGCGCCAAAAACCGATGCGAATCTGGGGCACCGGGCTAATACTCATTAAAGTCCTCCTCGTACTCCGGTTCGGCGGCTTCTGCCCTGGCCTCTTCAAGCTCCTCGTCACTGTGGAGGCCAAAAAACTCGGCTACCGACCGCGTGGATGTCGCAGTAAAGGCGTCACCGAGTCCACACGCAGCAAGTCTGGATAGGCCTGAAATTCGAAGGCCGCACGCGATGCATTCAAACGAGGAAGGCAGCATGGTTTGCCTCTGCACAACCATATCGTCGCCAACCTCCGTTGTCACAGCGCCGTGGCTAGATCCCCGAATGAGGGATGGACTGCCGCACGCGGGACACGTCGCGCGGTGACCCGCCTGCCGGGTAGCCCACGAAGTCGCTTGTTTAAGCGATGTTTCCCTGTCTTCGGGGACCTTCTCCTGCCAGAGCTTCCTGTGCTTTTCGATATCCTGCTGGACCGCCTTCGCAGCGGTATCTTGAAGTGAAGCAACCAACTCCTCGGCCGCCTTTGGATTGTCGAATAGATCGCTAAGGTTCTTGGCCATCGATTCGAGAAGCACCTTGCAAGCCGCGTAGTATTGTGGGAGCCACGAGGCGGTGCCAAGCCCCGCAAACGCCTCTTCACCGGTGTGAACTTCGGCGTCTCGACGAACGGATTGGCGGACGCAGGAGTCTACGAACTCCTTAGTGAAGTCGGGTACGATTTTCGTCAGAATCGAGAGTACCTCTCGATAGTCGCGGGAACTGGGCTTAAATCCTACGGACGTCGAGGGACGGCCCAGAGCGTGCTGAACGTTTTGCCAGTCCTTGCCGTTGGCAAGCAATGTGGGGGAAACGTGGGAAAGTGCGGCTCGCGCAATCAATTCTAGGCTGAGGCTGGCCCAAAAGCCAAACTGCCAATCCCCAGATGTGTACTTCTCCATTTCTCCGACGTAGATAAGAGCCTTGTTAAATAGCGCCTCGGAGGACCAGGCATGCTGCGCCGGCTGAGCAGTCATTGAATACCTCAGATAAATAGATTCGCTCGACGTTGCGAGGTTTACTTCTCGCTGGAACTTGGCTTCGTCCGTGAAGCGTCCGCCAATTATCAATAATCAGTGTATCTCCCGGGTCTTGGAGCCGCACCCTGATCGTCGCGTCATTTAGAGCGGGGTCAAGCATGGCCCGCACAAGGGCTCCCGCGTGCCCATTAAGCGGCTCAAGAAAAATCGGATCCCACCGAAATATTTGCTCTCCGTGATGGAGCGAAAGCGCGCGTACCAGCCCGGAACACGCAAAGTGGCGCTTTCTGGCTCTGAGCACCGCCTTCTGCAGGGAGGCCGCTCCAAGTAGTCCAACGACGTGCGAGGAAGGAAGGACATTTGTAAAGACGTCCTCCGTTCCGATGAGACATCGCAGGAGGAAGTAGCGTGGCGGTAACGCCCAATGCGCCAGATCTGTATGAAACGGGAAAATATCGAAGCCATAGTGTCCGCTGTATTGATTTTGTTTAGCCTCAACAGCCTGCCGCGGCCTCAAAGATTGCACAGTAGGAATTTTGCTCGACGGGAGTAGTTTGTCAATTTCGAGGATGCGCCCTACGCGAACGGCGACCTCCGCAGTTGGGAGTTGGGGAAGGTACTCCTTTCGCAGCACGAAGCCGTCGCGGTCCAGAGCTGTGCGCATATCAGTCTCAAGCAACACGAAACGCCATTATAAGTGTGGCCTTCAAGTGGTGCACACTCCAGAAGCGCTCTTGTCCTTCTTTGGTGAGCGCGGCAGGTCGCCAGAAAACCACCTAGCCACGCTCCCTCATTTCTGGCATAATTGACTCGTGCACCCCATCCTGCACAAAATTTCAAAACAATTTAAGGTGAGGAAGCGATGTCGGCAAAGTACATCTTTGTGACCGGGGGAGTCGTGTCTTCGCTCGGGAAAGGGCTGGCGGCGGCCTCCATTGGCTGCCTGCTGGAGAGCCGTGGCCTGAAAGTCAACCTGATGAAGTTCGATCCTTACCTCAACGTGGACCCGGGCACCATGTCGCCCTTCCAGCACGGCGAGGTTTTCGTTACCGACGACGGCGCCGAGACCGATCTCGACCTCGGCCACTACGAACGCTTTACCCACGCCAAACTTTCTCGCGATAACAATTGGACCACCGGCCGCATTTACGAGCAGATCATTGCCAAAGAACGCCGCGGCGATTATCTCGGCAAAACCGTGCAGGTGATTCCGCACGTGACCAACGAAATCAAAGCAGCCATGAAAAAGGTCGCGCAGGATGTGGATGTCGCGATCGTCGAAATCGGCGGCACGGTGGGCGACATCGAGTCGCTGCCCTTTATGGAAGCCATCCGCCAGATGCGCCAGGAACTAGGCCGCGAGCGAACGTTGTTTATGCACGTCACGCTGGTGCCGTTCATCGCCGCCGCGCAGGAGTTAAAGACCAAGCCCACCCAGCACTCAGTGAAAGAACTGTTAAGCATCGGAATTCAACCCGACATCCTGCTCTGCCGCACCGACCGCTTCCTCTCCAAAGAAATCAAATCGAAGATCGCCCTATTCTGCAACGTGGAAGAAGAAGCGGTAATCACAGCCAAAGATGTTGCCTCAATCTACGAAGTCCCAGTAGTGTTTTCGCACGAAGGCGTAGACACGCTGGTCCTCCGCTATCTGCACATAGAAGCCAAAGACCGCGATCTGAAGAATTGGGAAGAGCTAGTCCACCGCGTCTACAACCCAAAAGCCGAAGTAACAATCGGCATAGTAGGCAAGTACGTCGAATACGAAGACAGCTATAAGTCGCTGAAGGAGGCTTTGGTTCATGGGGCTTTGGCTCATAATCTTAAGTTGAATTTGAATTGGATTGAGGCTGAGGGGCTTGAGGCTGGGAACAATGATGAGCAGCTTGCGGATTACGATGGGATTCTGGTGCCTGGGGGGTTTGGCAAGCGCGGTATTGAGGGGATGTTGATTGCGATTCGTTATGCGCGGGAGCGGAAGGTTCCTTACTTTGGAATTTGTTTGGGGATGCAGACGGCTTGTATTGAGTTTGCTCGCAATGTTTGCGGATTGGCGGATGCTAATTCCAGCGAGTTCGATCCGGCTACTCCGCATCGCGTGATTTATAAGTTGCGCGAATTGCGCGGCGTGGAGGAGCTTGGCGGGACTATGCGCTTGGGGGCTTGGACTTGCAAGATTGAGCCGGGGACTTTGGCTCACAGGATTTATGGGCAGCTTGAAATCAGCGAGCGGCACCGGCATCGTTACGAGTTCAATCGTGAGTATGAGGAGACTTTGACGGCTGGCGGGTTGCGGATTTCTGGATCTACTCCCGATGGGACTTATGTGGAGATGATTGAGCTTCCTGACCATCCGCATTTTATTGGGTGCCAGTTTCATCCGGAGTTCAAGTCGAAGCCTTTGGAGCCGCATCCTTTGTTCAAGACTTTTGTTGGAGCGGCTTACGAGCATGGGTTGAAGCGGCGCGCGGAGAAGGCTGCGGCTGAAGTGGAGATGTTCCACCGGCCTGAGAAGGTCGGGACAACGGTAGAACTGGCTAGTTTGAAGAAATTTACCGCCGAGCACGCCGAGATCGCGGAGGAAGAAAAATGAAACTCGCCGCATTGGTCAAGACCGCGACACCGAAGTTAGCTGGGCCTCGCGACTCAGATCTTAGCGCCCTTGCCTTATGAGATCAGGATCATTTTTTCTCGGCGTTCTCTGCGATCTTGGCGGTTGAGGATTTCTGCCTGGCAATTTCTTTCCAAGTCGAGGGCGTTCGCATCGGGTCTGGCAATTTGTTTCTTATCGCCGGACCTTGCGTGATTGAGAGCGAGAAGCATGCCTTGTTCATGGCGGAAGTTATCAAGGGCGTCACCCGGGCGCTGAACATTCCATTTATTTTCAAAGCTTCTTACGACAAGGCCAATCGCACTTCGATGCGCAGCTTTCGCGGGCCCGGATTGATTGAAGGCCTGCGCATTCTCAAGAAGGTCAAAGATGAAGTACACGTTCCTGTGCTCACCGACGTGCACGAAACCGCGGATGTTCCCAAGGTTGCCGAGGTCGCGGATGTGCTGCAGATTCCGGCATTTCTGTGCCGCCAGACCGACTTGATCGTTGCCGCGGCTATGAGTGAACGCGCGGTGAATATCAAGAAAGGCCAATTCGTTTCGCCGTGGGACATGAAACACGCGGTGGAAAAATGCCGCACTGCGGGTAACGATCGCATATTTCTCACCGAACGCGGATCGAGTTTCGGTTACAACAATCTGATTGTCGACATGCGGTCGCTGGTTATCATGCGGAAGTTCGCGCCTGTAGTTTTTGACGCGACTCACTCGGTGCAGTTACCGTCCGCCTCGCATGGAGACGAAGATCGAGCAGCAACGAGCGGCGGGCAGCCTGAATTCATTCCGGTGCTGGCGCGCGCGGCTGTGGGGGCCGGCGTGGATGGAATATTTCTGGAAGTTCACGATAATCCCAAAGAAGCCAAGTCCGATGGCGCGAACGCACTGGAGTCTACACAGTTGCGTGGCTTGCTCAAACAATTGCAGGCAGTGCATGGAGCGCTGCAGGCGGCCCATGCCAGTCCTTAGCCTTGGGACGGCAGTGCCCAATCGCAGACTCCGTAGAGCTTGCTCAACTCTGACGTGCCTGCTGCACCATCTCTATAAGGACATTTCTAGCTTCTTTCGGATTGCGCACTTCTCGCAGGAATGCGATGCGAGCGCCGCGCATGCCCTCGGACGTTTTCAGACGCACATGAAAGCCGAGGCGATCGACGGCGGTCATTATTGCCTCTTGTGAGTCTATGGCGGTGAATGCTCGGGCAATCAGGATCAGCGCATCTTTGTGATCAGCATTCATGTGCTGGATAATCTCGGCGGTTGAGTCGGCGAGGGGATCGGGTTGCGCGTCGTTATATTCCGCTGCAGCGACCCAGCCCATCACGCCAAAGCCCCCGACGTAATAAACATCAACCACGTCCATGCGGTAGAAAGAAAAATCTTCGAAATCGACCCAATACTTGCTGTTCTCGTAACGCTGCAAGTAGAGACTTCTCGCGGCGGGCACCTCCGCGGGTTGCAGTGGCAGTACATTGCCGACCAATGTGACCCTGGATGCTCCGAGCGGATCGCCGCTGGTATCGGCTTGGGTCACGAGCAAGCTGGCACGAGGGTCGGACTGCAGGTTCTGCGTATGCATCGCCATGGTGCTTATGAGGAAGATCGGACGTCCGCGATCATCCAGGCCGTAGGGCATTACCGATCCGAAGGGGAAGCCGGGCTGTTTTTTCGACAACGTCGAAAGGCTGCCGATGCGGCCCAGGTACAGGAGCGTACGCGCGCGTTCGGCGAATGCAGGCTCCGGGACTGGAGGCTGGTCCGTGGCGGTACCGCCGGCCGCATGTTTTCCGATGGATGAAGCGGTCATCATTAATCTCCTGGTTAGCCTACATAATCGCACGAACGCAGAAGGTGGAAGGCTTGAAATCTGCTACTCATTTTCGCCACGACCAAGTTTTCCCATGCGTATCTTTGCCATTCACCGCACCTCGCGACTCGGACAGGGCCACCGCCGGTCGCGGTCGTCCACGATTCATTTGGGCCTCTAGCGAGGCTACGGGGTGAACTCGAAGACTACGCCCCCACCGTAGGCGCCGCCAGTGGCGGTGGTGCCGTAGAGATTCCCCTTGTCGTCGAGGATCAAATTGGCGTCGGGCTGGCAGCCGTCGTTGCCGGTGAAGGTGTGCAGGACAGTGTAGGTCCATTTGCCCGTGGGGGCGAACGCCAGTTTATACACGACACCGCAACCGGAGCCGCCGTAGATCGTGGTGCCGTACAAGTTGCTGGACTTGTCCATGACTACCCCAGCCCCCGGACCCCAGCCCGTAGACCCGTTGACAAAGTTGTAGAGAATGGCCTCTTTCCAGCTTCCGTCAGCGAGCTTAGTCAGCTGGAACACGGTGCCGCCGCCAAAGCTCGTGTGGCCGCCAACCTCCGTGGTACCAAAAAGGCTGCCGGATGCGTCCATAACCAAGGTTCCCCACCCGGGCGTGTATCCGTCCTTGCCGTTGTTATCGAAACTATGAAGAATCGCTTCTCTCCAGCCGCCGGATGTACGCCGTAGCTCGTACACGGTACCGACGCCATACGCACCGCCCCCCCTCGTCGTGCCGTAGAGGTTGCCCGCAGAGTCCAGAATTACTCCGGCATAGGCTCCGCCCCCGTCGCCGTTTTCGATGAATCGGTGAAGAACGGCTTCGTGCCAGCCGTCGCCGCCAGGCGTCAGTTCGAAGGCAGTTCCTCCGTTCCCATTGCGTGCTCCACCCTTCGGGTTCGTGCCGTACAGATTGCCACTCTTATCCATGACCAAGCCAGCCGTGGGCTCGCCGCCGTCGCCGCTATGGTCACCGAAGGCATAAATCACCTTCACCGTCCAACCGTCCAATTCGTGAGTGAGTTGAAAAGCCGTGCCGCCGTGGTGGGTACCGTCACGGCTGGTGGTCCCATACCAGTTGCCCCGCGCATCCTGGATCAGACCGCCGTTGGGCTCGCTGCCGTCCGGGTCGCCATTGGCAAAGCTGTGCAATATTGTCTCGCTCCAGCGGCCGTTTGTGCGCGGCGTGAGCTTGAAAATAATGCCGTATCCGTGCATCCCGCCGCCGCTGGTAGCCCCGAACAGGCTGCCTTTCTTGTCGAAGATTACGCTAGTCCACAGGCCGCCGCCATCATTCCCCGCCCCGAAGGCATGGAGGACTTTGTATTTCGGCGCGGTCCAACCGGTCTGCGTCAAGAGTAGGATCGCGATGATGGGGGCCAAGAGCTTGCCGCAACCGGTTGCCAGGAGCTGAATCTTCATCTGAGTCGCCTCCTGTTGCTGCGAGATGTAAACTTCAATCGCTTTCGATGGCATCGTTGTCCGGATCGATCGGATAGGTCGTGAAGCAACCTGGATCCCTGGGGTGATGGAAACAGTCAGGGGGATATTTCGCCCCGTTGATTGCCCAATACTTGCTGTTTTCGTAACGCTGCAAGTAGAGACTTCTCGCGGCGGGCACCTCCGCGGGTTGCAGCGGCAGTACATTGCCGACGAATGTGACCCTGGATGCTCCGAGCGGATCGCGCGGTATCGGCCTGGGTTAGAGCAGACTGGCACGAGGGTCGGACTGCAGGTTCTGCGTGTGCATCGCCATGGTGCTTATGAGGAAGATCGGACGTCCGCGATCATCCAGGCCGTAGGGCATTACCGATCCGAAGGGAAAGCCCGGCTGTTTTCTCGACAACGTCGAAAGGCTGCCGATGCGGCCCAGGTACAGGAGCGTACGCGCACGCTCGGCGAATGCAGGCTCCGGGACTGGAGGCTGGTCCGTGGCGGTACCGCCGGCCGCATGTTTTCCGATGGATGAAGCGGTCATCATTAATCTCCTGGTTAGCCTACATAATCGCACGAACGCAGAAGGTGGAAGGCTTGAAATCTGCTACTCATTTTCGCCACGACCAAGTTTTCCCATGCGTATCTTTGCCATTCACCGCACCTCGCGACTCGGACAGGGCCACCGCCGGTCGCGGTCGTCCACGATTCATTTGGGCCTCTAGCGAGGCTACGGGGTGAACTCGAAGACTACGCCCCCACCGTAGGCGCCGCCAGTGGCGGTGGTGCCGTAGAGATTCCCCTTGTCGTCGAGGATCAAATTGGCGTCGGGCTGGCAGCCGTCGTTGCCGGTGAAGGTGTGCAGGACGGTGTAGGTCCATTTGCCCGTGGGGGCGAACGCCAGCTTATACACGACTCCGCAGCCGGAGCCGCCGTAGATCGTGGTGCCGTACAAGTTGCCGGACTTGTCCATGACTACCCCAGCCCCCGGACCCCAGCCCGTAGACCCGCTCTCAAAGTTGTAGAGAATAGCCTCTTTCCAGCTCCCGTCAGCGGGCTTAGTTAGCTGGAACACGGTGCCGCCGCCAAAGCTAGTGTGCCCGCCAACCTCCGTGGTACCAAAAAGGTTGCCGGATGCGTCCATGGCCAGCGGTCCCCATCCCGGCGTGTACCCGTCCTTGCCATTGTTGTCGAAACTGTGTAACACCACCTCTTTCCAGCCGCTCTCGGTGCGTAGCACTGCGTACACAGTGCCTACGCCATATGCGCCCCCGCCTCTGGTAGTGCCGTAGAGGTTTCCGGCTGGGTCCAGAATCACCGGAGCAAAGGCCCCGCCCCCATCGCCCTTCTTGAGGAATCTGTGGAGCACGGTTTCCTTCCAGCCGCCAGTACCGGGTGAAAGCTCGAAAACCGTAGTGCGGGTCGTGCCAAAGATGTTTCCGGCGGCATCCATAACAGGGCCTGCGGTAGGTTGACCCTCATCGCCATGCTGCGTTCCGAAGTTGTAAAGGATTCTCTCCACCCAACCCTTTCGGCTACGCTTCAGTTCGAAGACCGTGCCCGCTGTGTGCTCCGTACCGCCTCCCCCAGTGGTTCCGTACCAGTTGCCAAGATCGTCCCGGGTAAGACCGCCGTTAGGACCTTGCCCATCGGTCGGGAACGAGGGAAAGCCGTGCAGAACGGCTTCCCTCCAAGTGCCGTCTGGCTGTCGAGTGAGCCTGAAAATGATCCCTTGGCCGTGTGCACCGCCCCCGCTGGTGGCTCCGTACACCTTACCTTCCTTATCGAGTGCGACGCTACTCCACAGTCCGCCGCCGTCGCTGCCGTTGCCGAACGCGTGCAATACCTTGTACCGTGGCGCACTATCGGCGGGCGCGCACAGGCTAACGAGCGCCATGGCAACCGCTAGGTTCCCCGCTCTGTTCCGTGTTTTGGGTCTTGTGTGCGTCATGGTTTTGCCATCGATTGAATTAACACGGGTCGGCGGGCGCAACGGTAAGCCGGCGCCAGCCGCCCGAAAAGAATCAGTCAGCCTCGATCGCGTCGTTGTCCGGATCAAGCGGGTAGGTTGTGAAACAACCCGTATCGTGCGGATGATGAAAGCAATCCGGCGGATACTTCGCCCCGTTGATTGCCCAATACTTGCTGTTTTCGTAACGCTGCAAGTAGAGACTTCTCGCGGCGGGCACCTCCGCGGGTTGCAGCGGCAGTACATTCCCCACGAATGTGACCCGGGATGCTCCGAGCGGATCGCCGTCGGTATCGGCCTGGGTTAGTAGCAGACTGGCACGAGGGTCAGCCTGCAGGTTCTGCGTGTGCATGGCCATGGTGCTTATGAGGAAGATCGGACGTCCGCGATCATCCAGACCGTAGGGCATCACCGATCCGAATGGAAAGCCCGGTTGTTTTCTCGACAAAGTCGAAAGGCTGCCGATGCGGCCCAGGTACACGAGGGTACGCGCACGCTCGGCGAATGCGGGCTCGGGGACCGGAGGCTGGTCCGCGGGTGGGCCGCCAGCCGCATGTTTTCCGGTGGATGAAGCGGTCATCATGAATCTCCCTGGCAACCTCCATAATCGCATGAGCGTCGGGTAGTGGCTAATTTCCTCTTCGCCGGGTTTCTCCGCGTACTTTGCAGCCGTTCTTTGCGGTCTCCGCGTTTTAGGGGGTGATGAGGCAACGTCAAAGACAGAGTCTTAAATCGCGGAGGTCGCTGAGAACGGCCGCAGAGTACACGGAGATAGAAAAGCGCTCCTCAAGCAATCTTCAGTTTTGTTGAAATTGAGACACTATAGCGCCGAGAATGACTTCTCGAAATCTGCTACCATTTTCGCCACGACCGAATCTCGCATGCTGACCTTCGCCACTATCGCCGGCATCGTTGTGATCCTCGCAGTGCTGCTGGATGCGTTTGAAACCGTGGTGCTGCCGCGGCGGGTGCGGCGGAAATTTCGTATTACCGTGTGGTTCTATCGTTACACCTGGGTTCCGTGGCGCAAAATTACAAGTCTGATCAAGTCGCCGGGACGCCGCGAGAATTTTCTCGGCTACTTCGGACCGCTGTCGCTGCTTTTCTTGCTCGCGCTTTGGGCCTGCGGTTTGATTTTGGGCTTTGGGTTGCTGCAATACGGCGCGGGGGAACACGTCCAACTCAGCAACGAGCCGACTACCTTCGCACGAGTAATTTACTTGAGCGGATCGACTTTTTTCACGCTGGGCTACGGTGACGTTATTCCAACATCATCGTTTGCGCGCGTTCTGGCGGTGCTTGAAGCCGGCATGGGCTTCGGTTTCCTGGGCACGGTGATTGGATATCTGCCGACGATTTATTCTTCGTTTTCCAGGCGCGAAATTGAAATTTCTTTGCTGGACTCACGCGCAGGCTCGCCGCCCACCGCTGCCGAGTTAATGGTGCGTTTTGGAAATTGTCCGCAGCAGGAAGTGCTGGATAAGATGTTTCGCGAGTGGGAGCACTGGGCTGCTGAACTGCTGGAGAGTCATATCTCTTATCCACCTCTCAGCTTTTTTCGTTCCCAGCATCCCAATCAATCGTGGCTGGGTGCGCTCACCATGATGCTTGATGCCAGTGCTCTCGTGGTCGCAGGTATTGAGGGCATTCACGAGGAACAAGCCAAGCTGACCTTTGCCGCAGCGCGACACGCGATGGTGGACTTGGCGCAGTTGATAAATGCGCAATACGATCCTTTGGCTCCGGACCGGCTTGACGCTGAGCAACTGGCGAAATTGCGACAGGCGCTTCTCGAGCATAGTTTGCGCCCTCGTGACCCGGCGAAATCTGAAGACAAACTCACGCATTTGCGCTCGCTTTACGAGCCCTATGCGCTTGCCATGGCACGTCGTTTGTTCATCACCCTGCCTCCGTGGATTCATCCCGAGAAGAAAAAGGACAATTGGGAAGCGGGACCGTGGGATCGCGCCATTCAAGCCAAGAGCCTTGCGGGCCTGGGACATGCCGAGCGATTACGGGCGATAGACGATCACTTCTGAGCTGAATCTGTAGAGACGTAGCTTGCTACGTCTCGGCGGTCGTAGAGGCGTTGCGCACGCGCGGGACGTTGCTAGCAACGTCTCTACCGTCAGGCTGCGTCGTGCTAACATCCTCTTTCTTTTATGAAACACGTAGGCGAAAACGTGGTGCGCATTGAGGCTGCGGCCTTGCAGGTCCTGGCCGATCGCATCGCCGGACCGATGGCCGATGCGTTCAATCGCGCGGTGGAATTACTTTACGGCTGCAATGGTCGAATTGTGGTCACTGGCATGGGCAAAAGCGGCATCATTGCACGCAAGATTGCGGCTACTTTGAATTCGACTGGAACGCCGGCGCTGTTCATGCATCCGGTAGAAGCTGTGCATGGAGACCTCGGAATGGTCGTTCGCGGGGATGCAGTGGTGGCTCTTTCTGCTAGTGGCGAGACTGAAGAGATTCTTCGCCTGCTGGCTACGCTCAAGCGGTTGCAGGTGCCGTTGATCGCGATGACTTGTGATGAGATTTATGCGAGAGACACGGGCGAGGGCGCCCGCGCCACACCGGCTGGGCATTCCACACCGGCTGGGCATTCCAGGCCAGCAGCACGTTCCACCTTGGCCGAGGCAGCCGAGGTTGCGCTTGATTGCTCTGTGGCTGAGGAGGCTTGTTCCCTGGGACTGGCTCCGACGGCTTCTACCACCAGCATGCTCGCTCTGGGCGATGCGCTCGCGATGGCACTCGCTGACAAGCGCGGTTTTAAGGAAGAAGACTTCGCCAATCTTCATCCTGGGGGCAAACTCGGCAAGCGGTTGGCCCGAGTCGAATCGCTCATGCACGTTGGGGACGCTGTGCCGCGGGTCACGCCCCGCACTTCCATGCCGGATGTGATTTACGAAATGTCCCGTAAGAAGCTTGGCGTAACCGCCGTGGTCGATAATGAAAAACTAGTCGGAGTAATTAGTGACGGTGATTTGCGGCGCCTGCTTGAGCTGCGCGGCAAAGACGCGCTCGATTTGGCGGCCGGGGAATGCATGACCAGGAATCCGCAGACGATTGCGGGCAATGAGTTTGCAGCTACGGCGCTGGCTTTGATGGAAGAAAAGAAGATTACGTCTTTGGCGGTGGTAGACAGCAGCGGGAGATTAGAAGGAATTGTGCATTTGCATGACCTCTGGGGAACGGAAATGATGTAGGAATTTAGTAATTGAGCAATCGGGTAATTTCGCGATTGAAAACCAATTACACTATTACCCGATTACCGAATTACACAATCGAGGATCCTATGTATCATTACGATCCCAATACGGCGCTGGATGAACTGACGGAAGATGCGATTCTCCCCAACCCGGTCCACGTCCGCGACATGATTTTGCGCAAACGGCTGTCTGCGGATAAATCTTTGGAGATGAACCGGCTGTTTGTGGAGTATCAGAAGTTTTTCGGCGAGACACAGAAACTGGGGAAAGAGATTCTGAAGCACTTGACCGGCTCAATTTCGAGTATTGTCGCTTAATTATCAGCAGACTCGATCAGAGAGCTGGCACCGTTTCGGCGAAAAGGCGCTCTGAGAGCTTCCGCTGTTGCTATTCGCCTTGTTCTCGGGTACCGTCTATCGCAGACTGGATTGTAGGCGGCGCGTCAAACTTGCGGTAGTAATTCTGTCGTCGCGCTTGAGACTTGGTTCGAACTGTAGAGTGAAATGAAACGAATCTTAGACCTTTTTCGACGACATCCGAGCGTGCATCTTGGGCCGCTTGAGCAGCAACTACTTTCCACGTTGTGGATGCGAGGGAGCGCAACAGTTCGCGAGATAGTGGACGATGGCGAGATCAAGCTTGCTTACACCACCGTAATGACCACGCTGGACCGGCTCTTCAAGAAGCAAATACTTACACGCGTGGCCGAGGGTAGAGCCTTCCGGTATTCTCCGCGTTACTCGCAGGCAGAACTGGAAAAGGCGGCGGTTGGCGAAACCATCCGGCAATTGCTGGGATCGAGCGCTGGTGCAGCGTCCCTTCCGTTATCGTACCTGGTCGAAGCCGTCAGCCAACACGATGCTGGTCTGCTGGATGATCTGCAGCGACTGCTGGATCAGAAGCGGCGGGAGCTGCGTGGCGAAATTCGAAGTAAGGAGACACCATAATGTTTGCCGCACGCTGCATTGGTGTCTCGCTTGCAGTCTTCATTCTGCTGTATGTTTTTCTGTCGCTATTAGTTTCGCGAGTATGGAAATTGATGCGACGCACGCTGCGGCCGAACTGCGCTCGTGGCGCCGCCGATTTGCTGTTCACGCTGCGCATCCTTCCACTAGGCCTATCTTTGTTTGTGACCATGGCCTTCACGGTGCCGTCTTTTTTGTTGCTGGAGCCGCGTTCCACGGGAGAGGCGATTGGCACGGCTCCATTGGCGCTCGGAATTTGCTGTCTGCTTCTGCTCGGGGCGGGAATTGCACGCGCCGCGCTAGCTCAGTTGCGGGCTTCACGAGCGCTGGTTGCGTGGTTGAACGGCTCTGCCCTCATGCAGCCTCAGATTAAAGAGTCGGGCAACACCGTTCCAATCTTTCGCACTGGAAAGACTGCCCCAACTCTCACTGTTGCTGGGGTCTGTGCGCCCAAAGTATTGGTTTCCGAAGCTGCTATCGCAGCACTGACTGCGCGGGAACTGCGAACTGCGTTGCGACACGAGATCGCACATGCGACTCGCTACGACAATCTGCGAAAGCTTCTGTTCCGATTCTCGGTGTTTCCGGCGATGGCGGAATTGGAGCATGCCTGGTCGGAAGAAACCGAGATGGCAGCAGATGATGCGGCTGTCTCCAGCTTTAATGATGCGCTAGATCTGGCTGCTGCATTGATTAAAGTGTCGAGGTTAGGAACAGTGGAATCTTCTGGCGAGCTGACCATGGCTCTGCTGCATAGCTCGACTGCGTTGCGCGCGCGGGTGCAGCGGTTGGTCGCATGGGATCGGGCACAAAAGCCCCAAAGCCTAGGAAGATGGTTTTTCATTCTGCCATCGGCCGCTGCGATTCTGGTTGCTGCAGTGACGTATGGGACGGTGCTCACTCAAATGCACGCCATCACCGAATGGCTGGTGCGCTAAGGGCACAGGCGCCGTTATCCCGCGAAACGTGCCAGGAAGTTGTCGAGTTTATTCCGGCGAGTATGGTTTTGCAGTTCGGCATCGGCCGCATTCGCAGTGGCCTTCTCCC
This sequence comes from uncultured Acidobacteriota bacterium, assembly GCA_963716405.1. Taxonomy (GTDB): domain Bacteria; phylum Acidobacteriota; class Terriglobia; order Terriglobales; family Acidobacteriaceae; genus JABDBE01. The sequence goes on from CAVQTI010000007.1 coordinate 523,442, forward strand.
ACGTGCGCCATTTCCGGAACCTGTCTCCGTTAGTTTCGTACGGAAGATAGTCTTCGACTGACTTGCGGGTATGACGCCGAGCTACGACTTCGATCGGGGTCGGCCGGTGGAATCACGACCTTTCGGTCATGTTGCCCACGACTTCATCCATCATGAACATTACAGGGTACTCGGAATTCTTCGGCGAAGTTGAAGGCCTTGATGGTGAGGTCAAAACATTCCTGCGGAGAATTGGGGCAAAGGGCGATGATCGCGTAATCGCCATGCGATCCGCATTTTGCTTGTCACGGAGGTAGGTGAGGGCGCGCACACCGTGACGGATGTTCGATAATCGGAAGGCCTCCCATAGTGACATTCCACACCTGCAGTTGTGCTGTTGATCACAGCAATCGTGAAAGCGGGGGACTAAGAATTAGGCAGTAGTCGAAAAATTTCCTGCGTCTCAGGGAGGCTGTCATGTTTGAAGCCGAAGTTGCGATGGAACGACGCTCATCATTTCTACCCATGCTGCTGTTGGTGTGCCTGGTGGCGGCAATTGGCGGAATGATTACCTACGTGGTATTTCAAGTTCGAGCGAAAACGCCGCTTAGCGCGCAGGAGGCAAGCGGAATCGTGACTGCGGCGCTGCAAGGGCCGGGTCCAGCAGTCATTCATTTCCGCAGCGGCCTGGTCGTGTCCAGCGTGGCGGAGAAACCGGGAGATCCGAATTATCGACTGCTGGAAAAAGCGGGAATTGTGAAATTAGCCAAGGCGCCCCGCGGAGCCGAATTAATTTCCGTCACCCCGGGTGGAGAACGTTTGGTGAGCGCGATCCCCGGCTTCAAGAAATGGAAAGAAGCAGATGGTGCTTTCACCTACCAAGTCCCCCTCGCTCAACGACAACTGGTGAACGTTAGTGCGATCAATATGACCGGAGTAAACAATGCGACCGTCGAATACAGCTGGAAATGGGTGCCTAATCAGATGGGGGACTTATTCGATGCGGGTGGTCCATTGGTGAAAGGCTTCAATCTTTGGGATCGTCAGACCCTGATTAATAAATACGAAGCTGATTTCTATCATGCGACCCCGACTAAGTCGACGCTGACGCTGTCGCGAACCGACCAAGGCTGGAAGATAGCTACCCAGTAGCCGCTCCATTGATTCCTGACTGTGCTTAGACTTCAGAAAAGAGAGTCTTCGCGCCAAGGAGAAAGTGCGATGTCCATAAAGAAACTAATGCTGCTGTTTGTTGCCACATACGTATTCATGTGTATCGCCGCAGCTGCCCAGAATCAAAACCAGGACCAACCATCGAAAACAATTCAACACACTGCAATCAAGCCTACGTCGTCGGCATCCGGGAAGGAAATGTATACGGCTTACTGCGCCGTTTGCCATGGTGCGGATGGCAAGGGCGGAGGCCCCGCTGCCAGCGCGCTGAAGGTTGCTCCCACCGACCTTGCCCAACTGAGCAAAAACAATGGGGGCAAATTTCCGGCAATGAAAGTAACGTCCGCCATTCGTGGAGATGAAGACGTTACCGCGCACGGATCCAAAGAAATGCCGGTATGGGGACCGCTATTCTGGAACATGAGCCACGGACACCAGGGCGAGGTACAGCAACGCGTGGCCAACCTTACGGCGTACATCGAATCGTTGCAAGAGAAGTAGTCGGTTGGCTCATACTCGTATTCTCCCTGAGCGCAGTGGCCATCGCAGAGCGGCGGCCACGTAGTCGAAGGACTCCCATCGAGCCAGTTCCGACAAATACATTTCAGGGAGTTTTAGCTCGATGCGTCCGGTGCGAAACTCCTTGCCATTGGCGCAGTGCTCCCGGACTATCCGGGGTCCTTCGACTGCATAGATGCCGCGCGCTGCGCGACATCTACTACGCTCAGGATGACGAACGTCTGATTGGCTGAGGCTCTTCGCATTCAGTCCGCGTGGGCTACCGATTTAGCGATTTCTACAGGCACCACCGGCTCAGTTTCTCGCGCGTCGACCACCGCGATGGCCACCACGTTGATGATCTCCTCCACTTCGGCGCCGCGCGCCAGCAAGTGCACCGGGCGAGCCATGCCCATGAGAATGGGCCCGAGAATGTCCGCTCCCCCGACCGTGGTTAGAAGCTTATAGGCAATGTTGGCGGAAGCGAGGTCGGGGAACACCAGCACGTTAGCCCCGCCTTTGAGCGAACTGAAAGGATAGGTCTGCTCCAGTTTTTCGGGAGACACGGCCACATCCGCCATGATTTCGCCGTCAACAATCAGCGTGGGGTCGGCCTTGTGCAACAGGTCCACAGCTCTCCGCACTTTGTCGCAGAACGGATGCTTGGTGCTGCCGAAGTTGGAGAACGATAGCATGGCAACGCGCGGCACCAGGTCAAAGCGCCGCGCCTCTTGAGCGGCACATAAAGCAATTTCCACGAGGTCTTCTGCGGAAGGATCAATGTTCACGCTGGTGTCGGCCAGAAATAAAAGCTGCCCATCGCGCGTGATCAGCGGATAACAGCCTGCGACTTTGTGCAGGCCTTCGCGCATGCGAATAATCTGAAGCGCGGGGCGAATGGTCTCAGGAAAATGCTGGGTGACGCCCGAAACCAGCGCATCGGCATCGCCCATGTGAACCATCATTGATGCGAAGATGTTGCGCTCCTCGATGAGTGTGCGCGCCTCGGTGAGCGTGACCCCGCGACGCTGGCGAAGACGGAATAGTTCCTGGATGTAGGCTTCACGAAGAGGAGAAGAAGCTGGATCGAGAATCTTTGATGCAGTGAGGTCCAGTCCCAATTCAGCTGCCTTTGCCTGAATGGTTGCGGCGTTGCCGAGCAAGATAGGCGTGGCGATTTTTTCTTCCAGAATCGAGTGGCAGGCGCGCAGGATTTTCTCATTGTCTCCTTCGGGAAACACAACCTGCTTCGGTTTAGCCTGCGCTTTGAGGATCATCGTGCGCGAAATCTCGTGAGCTTTGCCGAGCCGACGTTCCAGTTGTTCGCGGTATTCCTCAATGTTGATGGGCTCCTGCGCTACTCCCGTTTCCATGGCCGCTTGCGCTACTGCTGATGACTCCCACACCAGCACCCGCGGATCAAACGGTTTCGGAATGAGATAGTCGGCCCCGAACTCCAGGCGCGCAACGCCGTAGGCGCGGCATACCGAGTCCGGCACATCTTCTTTGGCAAGATCTGCCAAGGCTCGTGTCGCCGCGAGTTTCATCTCTTCATTAATCACGGTTGCGTGCACGTCCAGTGCACCGCGGAAAATGAAGGGGAAACCGAGTACGTTGTTCACCATGTTGGGATAGTCAGAACGCCCGGTACACATGATGACATCGGCGCGGCAGGCTGTGGCGTCCTCGTAGGTAATCTCGGGATCAGGGTTCGCCATGGCGATGACAATAGGACGCGACGCCATGGAGCGGACCATGTCCTGCGTGACCACTCCTCCGACCGAGAGTCCGAGGAACATATCAGCATCGACCATCGCCTCGGCGAGGGTGCGCAGCGTGGTGTTTTGTGCGAAACGCTCTTTATAGGGGTTCATGCCCGCGGCGCGACCCTTGTAAATCACGCCTTTGGTATCGCACAGAGTGAGGTTTTCGCGATTCATGCCCAAACGAACATAATGCTCAGCGGTGGCGTAGGCCGACGCTCCGGCCCCGTTGATTACGAGACGGATTTTGCCAATGTCTTTGCCCGCGACTTCCAGTGCGTTCAACAAGGCGGCGCCGGAAATAATCGCGGTGCCATGCTGGTCGTCGTGAAAGACGGGGATTTTCATCGTCTTCTTCAAGGTCTCTTCGATGTAGAAACACTCTGGCGCCTTGATATCTTCGAGATTGATGCCGCCAAAGGTGGGTTCCAGAAGCTGGCAGACTTTGATCACTTCGTCGGGGTCGTGGGTGTTGACTTCGATGTCGAAGACATTCACCCCGGCAAAGCGTTTGAACAGGACGGCCTTCCCTTCCATGACTGGCTTGGCGGCAAGCGCGCCGATGTCTCCCAAACCGAGGACTGCAGTCCCGTTGGTCACCACAGCGACGAGGTTGCCGCGCCCGGTGTATTTGAACGCGTCATGCGGATTGTTATGGATCTCCATGCACGGGATTGCGACTCCGGGTGTGTAGGCCAGGCTTAGATCGTGTTGTGTGCGGCAAGGTTTGGTGGCAGTAACTTCAATTTTTCCCGGACGTGTGCCGAAGTGGTAGTCGAGGGCTTGTTGTTTAGTAACTGGCATATATTAGATCCTCTCTTCATTCTGCAGCGGCGTGAGTTGTGCGATGCAGTTGCCGCAAGTTATTCGAGGCATGGAATAATTCAAAACTGATATCGCTATTACCGCGGTATTGACAACTCGAATTATGACTTCTTGGAACCGCGGCCTTTCAAAGCTTAAGCACAGCAGTCTCGGTTCAACTTCAGGACTTAGTCTCCGCTAAGAATTCTCCAGGCTTCGCGTCCGGTAACCATTACGTGCTGGACACTCTTTACCGCTTTCATGTACTGCGCGCGTTCGAAAGCGGACGGGTTTGCGCAGCGAATCTGGCTCATGCTTCCCTTCATTTGCTGAACCGAATCGTATTCATGTTTCTCCATCCACAGCAGTAAGCCATCTTCGATGTATCGCAGATGGCTGATGCCGTTGCGCAACAGCGTTGAGCAAAGCATGGTCACGTCGGCGCCTACCATCAGCAATTTGACGACATCCTCGGGGCCGTGCACGCCGCTGGTGGCTGCCAGGCTGGCTTGAATTCGACCGTAAAGAATGCCGATCCAGGTTAGCGGGAGGCGCAGTGCTTGCGGGGTGCTGAGTAATACGTTGGGTTGAATCTCGAGCTCATCAAGGTTGATATCCGGTTGATAGAAACGATTGAATAGCACCAGTGCGTTTGCGCCAGCTTCGTCGAGGCGCTTTGCCATGTTGGCCATATTGCTGAAAAAGGGACTGAGCTTTACCGCAACTGGAATTGTTACGGCAGACTTCACAGCCTTAACAATATCGAGGTATTGTTGCTCGACGTCGGCGGAAGTTAACTCGGGATCGGTAGGGATGGAATAGATGTTGCATTCGAGCGCGTCGGCGCCGGCCTGCTCGATGAGTTTGGCGTACTGGATCCAGCCGCCAACGGTCGTGCCGTTGAGGCTAGCGATAATGGGAATTTCTACGGTTTCCTTGGCGCGACGGATGTGATTCAGATATCCGTCTGGTCCCACGTGGAATTCGGATGGCTGCGGGAAAAATGACATTGCTTCCGCGAAACTATCCGTTCCTTCGGTGAGGTGATGGTCGAGTTCCCAGATTTCCTGTCGCAGTTGCTCCTCGAACAGAGAATACAGTACGACGGCGGATGCGCCTGCATCTTCGAGGTGGCGAATGCCATCGAGCTCCTGCGATAGCGGCGAAGCGGAAGCTACTAGCGGGGTGCGGAGCGGCAAGCCGAGGTAGGTAGTGCTGAGGTCGATCATAATTTCTCCTGGGACGCGGAAGACGTTGCCAGTGGAGTCGCTACCGCGGCTTTAGATTTCTGTACAGACGCAGCTTGCTGCGCCTCGGCCTGATGCGGCGGGTTGGCGGGTTCCTTGTTGCCCTTCCGCTGCGCCAAATATTCGTAAAGGTGAAAGCGTGTCTCGGCATCTTGCTGCGCCTCATGCCATAGAAGTTTCGCCTCGTCGGGGCTGCTCTTCATCAGCATCTTGAAGCGCGTTTCCATTCCCAGATAGTCCGCGACTTTACGCGTCGGCGTGCGCGAATCGAGGGTGAGCGGATTCTCTCCCTGAGCTGTTCGCTCGGGGTTGTAGCGATAGAGCAGCCACTGTCCGGAATCGACCGCCGCTTTCTGATTCGACATTGCGGTCGTCATGTTTATGCCGTGCGCGATGCAGTGCGAATAGGCGATGATCAGGCTGGGTCCGTTGTAAGCTTCGGCTTCGAGGAACGCCTTCAGCGTGTGCTCATCTTTCGCGCCCATGGCTACGCTAGCGACATAAATGTTGCCGTAGCTCATGGCGATGAGGCCGAGATCTTTCTTTGGACCGGGCTTGCCGCCGGCGGCAAATTTCGCCACGGCCGCGCGCGGCGTGGATTTCGACGCCTGGCCTCCGGTGTTGGAGTAGACCTCGGTGTCGAGAACCAGCACGTTGACGTTGCGTCCACTGGCTAGTACGTGATCGAGGCCGCCGTAGCCGATGTCATAGGCCCAGCCGTCTCCGCCAACGATCCAAATGCTTTTCTTCACCAGTAGGTCGGCGACCGCTAGCAGTTGTTTGGCGTCGAGGGAATCGACGCCGTGTAGTTTTTCTTTCAGCAATTCGACGCGCTGGCGCTGTTCGTAGATATCGGCTTCGTCTTTTTGCGGGGCTGTGAGGATCGCGGTCGCCAGTTCTTCACCAATTGTTCCCGCCAGTCGCCGAACTAGTTCCTGGGCGAATTCAGTTTGCTTGTCGATGGAAAGGCGGAAGCCCAGGCCGAACTCGGCATTATCTTCGAACAGCGAGTTTGACCAGGCGGGGCCGCGGCCGGCAGCGTTTTTCGTCCAAGGCGTAGTAGGCAGGTTGCCGCCGTAGATCGATGAGCATCCGGTAGCGTTGGCGATGATTGCCCGATCGCCAAACAATTGCGACATCAGCTTGAGATATGGAGTTTCACCGCAACCCGCGCAGGCGCCGGAGAACTCAAACAGCGGCTCCTGCACTTGTTGTTGGCGGATGTTGGTGACTTTAATGTTGCGGCGGTCGAGCTCCGGAATCTTGAGGAAGAAGTCCCAGTTCTCGCGCTCCGGCACACGCAGCGGAGGCTGCGGCACCATGTTGATCGCCTTCAGCCGAGTTTCAGCTTTGTTCTTTACCGGGCAAACTTCGACGCAGATGCCGCATCCGGTGCAGTCTTCGGGCGCTACTTGAATTGTGTATTTCAGGCCTTGCCATTCTTTGTCACGGCTCTCGGTAGACTTGAAAGTTGCCGGCGCGTCTTGCAATTGCTTCGAGTCGTACACCTTGATGCGGATGACGGAATGCGGGCAAACCATGGCGCACTTTCCGCACTGGATGCAGATCTTCGAATCCCAGGCGGGAATTTCGAGAGCCAGGTTGCGCTTCTCCCACTTTGCGGTGCCGGTAGGAAAAGTGCCGTCAACGGGAAACGCGCTGACTGGCAATTCGTCGCCGCGTCCTGCATACATCATGCCCAGCACGTCGCGCTCGAATTCGGGCGCTGACGGCGAAAACGGAGGCGGCATCTCAATCGTACTGCTCAGTTCAGCCGGAACTTTCACCTCGAACAAATGCGCCAGGGTTTCGTCCACGGCCTTCATGTTTTTCTGCACGATCTCTTCGCCCTTGCGTCCATAGGTGCTACGAATGGATTTGCGAATCGCTTCAATCGCCTGATCGCCGGGAAGAACTGCAGAAATGGCGAAGAAGCAAACCTGGAGAATCGTGTTCATGCGGCTGCCCATGCCGGTGTCGCGCGCGACCTGGTAGGCATCGATCACGAAGAGCTTTGCGCGTTTGGAAATGAGTTGCTCTTGCACCTTGCGCGGCAGACGGTCCCAAACTTCGTCTTTAGTGAAGGGGCTGTTGAGCAGGAATGTGCCGCCGGGAACCAGCGCACTTAGCATGTCATAGCGCTCGAGGAATATCCATTGATGGCAAGCTACGAAATTGGCTTTTGAAACCAGATAACTCGATCGGATCGGCTGCGGTCCGAAGCGGAGATGGGAAATAGTTACCGCGCCTGACTTTTTTGAATCGTAGACGAAATAGCCTTGCGCGTAGTTGTCGGTGTTCTCGCCGATGATCTTGATCGAATTCTTGTTGGCGCCTACCGTACCATCCGCGCCCAGACCATAGAACATTGCGCGAACAACATTTTCAGGCTCGGTAGAAAACTCGGCGTTATAGGTCAGGCTGGTGTGGCTGACGTCATCCTGAATGCCGATGGTGAAATGATCTTTAGGTTGATCGGCTTTCAGATTGTCGTAGACCGCCTTGACCATTGCCGGCGTGAATTCTTTGGAGGAGAGCCCGTAGCGGCCGCCTACCACCGCCGGCGCGGTTTTTCGCGGGCTGTATCCCGCTTTCACTCCTTCGTGCAACGCATTCACCACATCGAGATAAAGTGGTTCGCCAATCGCGCCCGATTCTTTGGTGCGATCCAGCACGGCGATTTTCTGCACGGTGGAGGGCAAGGCTTCGAGAAATGCCCGCACAGGAAATGGGCGGTACAAATGCACTTTCAGAAGTCCAAGCTTTTCCCCTTGCGCGTTGAGATAATCAACGGCTTCGTGAGCGACCTCGGCCCCTGAGCCCATTATTACAATCACGCGCTCGGCGTCCGGCGCGCCCACGTAATCAACTAAATGATAGGAGCGGCCCACCGTCTCGGCGAACTTATTCATTACGGACTGCACGATCCCCGGACAAGCCTCGTAGAAAGAGTTGGCCCGCTCCCGCATTTGGAAAAACACATCGGGATTCTGCGCCGTGCCGCGCAAAACCGGATGATCGGGCGACAGCGCACGCTGACGATGCTCGAAGACGCGATCCATATTAATGAGGCTGCGCATGTCGTCTTCGCCGAGCATTTCAATTTTGTTCACTTCGTGCGACGTGCGGAAGCCGTCGAAGAAATGCATGAAAGGAATACGTGACTCAAGCGCGGCGGCGTGCGCGATCAGAGCCATATCCATGGCTTCTTGCACAGAATTCGAGCTCAGCATGGCGAAGCCGGTGGCGCGGCAGGACATGACATCGGAATGGTCGCCAAAGATCGAGAGTCCGTGAGTGGCTAGGGTACGCGCCGTAACATGAAATGCGGTGGGTGTGAGCTCTCCCGCAATCTTATTCATGTTGGGAATCATCAGCAGCAGACCCTGAGACGCGGTGAACGTGGTTGCCAGAGAACCGGTCTGCAATGCGCCATGCACCGCCCCAGCAGCTCCGCCTTCGCTCTGCATTTCGATCACGTGCGGCACCGTGCCCCAGATATTCTCGACTCGCTGCGACGCCCACTCGTCCGCCCACTCCCCCATGTTGGAGGACGGCGTGATCGGGTAAATGGCGATAACTTCGTTGACTCGATACGCTACGTAGGCGACCGCCTCGTTTGCATCCATCGTTTTAAACTTGCGCTTCATGATCACCCCATCCGGCAAGAAATAAATTGCTCTACTTGTGATCCAGGACTGCATAAGCATGAATCATGGCCGCACTAAGCGCAGCAAAGCACGTCACAGCCGCATGTGATGGATGTCACAAACCCCGCTGTGAGCCGCGTCACAACGCCGTGTGCCTTAAAGCACAGCCAAGCCTTGCATTACAGAAGCACACTGACTCAGACGGAACCGGCTCAACTGGCTGGTGTCTTTAGGTTTGCCACAGGAGGCTAGTTCATGCTCTCGCCATATGGAATGGAAATTGTAGAAAGCTGTCTTACGTGCAAGCTGCGCGCCGATCGCATCTTTTGCGATCTACCGGCCACCGCGCTGCAGACGTTTGAAGGCATCAAATATGCCACCGCCTATCCCCAGGGGGCTGTGCTGTTTGTCGAAGGGCAGATGCCACGGGGCATCTTCGTGCTGTGCAAAGGCAGCGTGAAGCTCTCAATTAATTCCCCGAACGGCAGGACGATGATTGTGAAAATCGCCGAACCCGGCGAAGTGCTGGGCTTGAGCGCCACCGTTTCCGGTAAACCTTACGAGGTAACCGCGGAAACGCTGGATCCTTGCCAGGTGAACTTCGTCAAGCGTGACGACTTTCTTCGTTTCCTGAAGGATGACGTCGAGGCCTGCTTCAAGGTGGCTGAGCAGCTAAGCGAAAAGTATCACAACGCCTGCCAGGAAGTGCGCTCGCTCGGGCTATCGCATTCCGCCGCCGAAAAACTGGCGAATCTGTTGCTGGAATGGAGCTGCAAGAACGGCGAATCCTCCAAAGCGGAGCCTCGGTTGAAGCTGCGACTTACCCATGAGGAAATCGCGCAAATGATTGGGACTTCGCGAGAGACGGTTACGCGGCTGTTTGCCGACATGAAAAAGCATCAGATCGTGCAGTCGAAAGGTTCGACTCTGATTATTCGGAACGCGAACGCACTGCGCGAGATCGCTCATCACAATTAGCCGCCGCTAAGTCAGAGTTAATGGAAACCTGGCGTCCTCGCCCGGCTGGACGGGCCCGACGCCCGTTCCCCATCATCCAGCGTGACGCCCATCACAATTTTCGGTGACGATCATCACCGCGAGGCGATTCGTTCTCCCCTATCGTTGTGCCCAGGGTAAGCGTTAGACCCAGGTTCAAGCTAGAGAGGGAGGCCGCATATGGCTTCGTCAAACGGCAACGGGCATACAAGTCAAACCAGTCAAAGCAAGCCACGATTGATTTTCTGGGAATTGACCAAAGGCTGTAATCTGCGCTGCGTCCATTGCCGGGCGAGTGCGACGGAGCTGAGTTCGCCAGATGATCTTTCCACCCAGGCGGCGCGCGATGTCATCGATCAGATTGCCGAAGTATCCAATCCCATTCTGGTTTTGAGCGGCGGTGAGCCACTTTTCCGTTCGGATATTTTTCAATTGGCGCGCTATGGCGCGGATAAGGGCCTGCGCGTGGCGCTGGCAACCAACGGCACGCTGGTTACCAAGCATGTCGCGCAAATGATCGTGGATAGCGGCGTTCGCCGCGTTGCTATTAGCCTCGACGGAGCCGATGCGCTTACCCACGACACCTTCCGCGGCATTCCTGGCGCTTTCGATGCCGCTATTGCCGGCTTCCGTAATTTGAAGAATTTGGGCATGTCGGTGCAGATCAACACCACCATCGCGCGTCACAATGCGCACCAGCTTCCGCTGGTATTGGAGCTAGCTAAATCTCTGGGCGCAGATGCGCTTCATACATTCCTATTGGTCCCGGTAGGCTGCGGCGTTGACATCGCGGCCGAACAGATGGTTCCTCCCGAAGAGTACGAAAAAATGCTGAACTGGTTCTACGATCGCTCGCTCGAAGGCGGAATAGAAATGAAGGCGACCTGCGCGCCGCATTACTTCCGCGTGGTTCGCCAACGGCGAGTGGCGGAGCACCGTTCCGAGTCAGCCGCCGCTCAGGCCGCACATGCGGCTCCCGAAGCACTGGGTTCGCCCAACATCGGCCCCACCGAAATGGCGATGCCTGGCTCAACTGGAATCGAATTGAAATCTCATGGGATCGGGCACGCAGTCGGTCATCCGGGAACTCATCCTTCTGACATGAATGCCATGACCAAGGGATGCCTGGCCGGGACCGCCGTGTGTTTCATCTCGCACCAAGGCGAAGTTTATCCCTGTGGATACTTGCCGGCGCTGGCTGGCGATCTGAAACAACAGTCGTTCGCAGATATCTGGGAAAACTCGGTGGTGTTTAATCAACTTCGCGATGTCAATAATCTCAAGGGAAAATGCGGCTGCTGCGAGTTTCGCAATATCTGTATGGGATGCCGCGCGCGTGCCTACGCTGCCACCGGCAACTATCTCGACGAGGAACCGTTCTGCGTTTACCAACCGCGGACGACAAGTGTGAAAGAGAGGACCGCGCTCGTGGAAGTCGCCCGCTGAGCACAACCTCACCACAGAGACACCGAGCCACAGAGCCACAGAGAAATTTATAAGAGATGCTCTCCCATTTGCCATCTCTGTGTCTCTGTGCCTCGTGGTGAAAAGCCTCGGGGCGAAAAGACTCGGACTAGCGTGATATCCCACAATCAAGCCTGACGAACCTAGCTCCCCCTCCGCTTAAATCTCGGTTAACTTGTTCAGAATAAACATCAATCGCATGCCTCGCGGGGGCCCTCCTTTTGGCATACCAGATGCCTTTCTCATAACAAGTCTGGAGATGACGTCGTGGAACCCACTCTCATGGTCGTTGGCTTGAACTACCGGACAGCTCCGGTAGCAGTACGAGAGCGTTTTTGGATCAGTGAACCCCGGCGCTACGAAGCCTTGATTCAATTGTCGAGAGCAGAGGGCATTGAAGAATTGATTGTGATGGCGACCTGCAACCGCACTGAATTCTGGCTGTGGGCCAGCGATGTCACACTGGCCGCCAACTCGGTTATGCGGCTGCTGGGCGCCGAATACGGGCTCAAGCTGTGTGAGTGGAAACATTTCTATCGCTTGCTGGATGAAGCGGCGCTGCTGCACATTTTTCGGGTTGCAGCCAGTCTTGACTCGATGGTGGTCGGCGAGCCTCAAGTGGTTTCCCAGGTGAAACAAGCCTGGCAGTTGGCGCAGAAGGTGGGAACTACTGGCCGCTTCCTCGATTCTGTGTTGCAGAAAGCGCTGACCGTTTCCAAACGAGTGCGCAGCGAAACGGCGATTGGCAACGCAGCCGTATCGATTCCGTACGCGGCCGTCGAGTTGGCGCGTCAGATCTTCGGCTCACTCGAGAATAAGAAAGTGCTTTTAATGGGCGCCGGCAAGATGAGCGAACTTTCAGCGCGCGGGTTGCTGAATCACGGAGCCAGTTCCGTCTGCGTGATCAACCGAACTCTTGAACATGCGACTGAGCTTGCGGCAAAGCTGGACGGACTTGCCATCCCATTTGAGGAGCGCTGGCAGCACATGGCAGAAGCGGACATCATCATCAGCTCGACTTCCTGTCCCCACACCATTCTCAGCCGCGAGGAAGCCGAACTGATGGTCGAGAAGCGGCGCGATCGGCCTCTGGTTATCGTGGATATTGCCATGCCACGTGACATCGACTCTGGAGTGCGCAACGTCGAAGGCGTCTTTCTCTATGACCTTGATGACCTCGAAAACGTTGTCGATCACAATGCCGGCGAGCGCGAAGTGGCCGCCGCACAAGCACAAAAGATTCTGCAAGCCGAGGCAAAAGGTTTTGTTCGTAAACTGATGGCCGAGCGCGTGGTGCCAACCATTGTCGCGCTGCGCCTGCGGCTCGATGAGATTTGCCGGCAAGAACTGGATTCCTTTCGCGAAGAGAACGGACCGTTCTCCCACGACCAGGACGAAATGTTGAACGCAATCATGTCCCGGATGACGCAGAGAATCGCCGGGTCCCTGGCCCGTGAACTCAAGGAACTTCCAGAAAAGGTGGAGCAGGAACAAATGACAACTGCCTTACAGCGGTTGTTCCACCTGCAAACGCCTCAAGCGGCGCTTGCCGGCACCAGACCCTGAAAGGAAGAGTAAAGCTCTCATGGAAAAAATCGCAACGGGAAATAAAAAAACAATCGACTCGCTGCCCGACAAGAGCACTTGGACCAGCGCGCAAGCGTACATTCTCGCCGTGTTCTGTCTGGTACTCGGAGTCGCGCTCGGCTATCTTTTTCGTGGCTCAGCTTCGCCCGCCGGCGCTACGGCCGCTGCATCAACTGCAAGCGACAGCAGCACGGCTCAAGGATCGGCAGCGCAACCGACTCCCGAACAACAGAAGCAAATGATCGACGAGACCGTCGCACCGTTGCTTGCGACCCTGAAGACAAACCCGGATGACGTTGATACGGTCATCAAAGTGGCGAACCTGTATTACGACGGACACCAGTACGCAGAAGCGGTCAAGTATTATCAACTCGCCGCCAAGAGCCAGCCCAAGAATGCTGACCTGCTCACTGATCTCGGCACATCGATCTGGTACACCGGCGACGCTGATGGAGCCATCGCCGAATTTCAGAAGGCGCTGAAGTATGATCCCAACCATCCGGGAACGTTGTTCAACCTGGGTATAGTTCGCTGGCAAGGCAAGAGCGATCCCAAAGGCGCGGTCGAAGCATGGGAACAGTTGCTGGAAAAGAACCCCAATTATCCGCAAAAACAGCAACTCCAGGAATACATCAGCAAGGCCAAGCAGCACGCAAAAGGGTAGATTGCGCACACACGCGTGTGCGCTGGATCACAGCGCACAGGAATTGGCGATCATATTATCCGCACGTGGAGCGGGTTCTACTCAGCGGGACGAATATCGAGGAATAGGAGAAAGCAAAGCGGTGCGCCCGGCACTAACCAGACGGACGCGTGGCAGTTTAATCCAAATTTGATTCGAGCCCACTTGGACTGAGAGCGGTCCAACCAAATCGTGGACTCCCAGGAGAAATTCAATGACAAAGACGATGAAAGCGGCATTCGTCGAGAAATTCGGCGAACCGTTAAAGATTAAGGAAATTCCAGTTCCAGATCCAGGGCCGGGACAGGCGCTGGTTCAGGTGGTCGCAAGCGGCGTCTGCCACACCGACCTGCATGCGGCTGATGGCGATTGGCCGATCAAACCCACTCTGCCGTTTATCCCGGGACACGAAGGCGCGGGATTTGTGGCTAAGCTGGGCTCGGGCGTGACTCATTTAAAGGAAGGCGATCGCGTGGGAATCGCGTGGCTGCACAGCGCCTGCGGGCACTGCGAATTCTGCCTCACCGGCTGGGAAACACTGTGTCCGGAGCAGCAGATGTCAGGTTATTCCGTAAATGGCAGCTTCGCTGAGTATGCTCTGGGTCAGGCAGATTACCTGGGCCGTATTCCAGACCAACTATCCTTTATCGATGCCGCGCCGATTCTCTGCGCCGGTGTCACCACGTACAAAGGGTTGAAGCAAACCCAAGCTCGCCCCGGCGAGTGGGTGGTGATCTCGGGCGTGGGTGGGCTCGGACACGTCGCGGTGCAATACGCGAAGGCCATGGGGCTGCACGTTGCCGCCATTGACATCGGACCGGAGAAACTGGCGCTGGCCCGCAAACTTGGCGCCGAAGTGACCGTAGATGCGAAGGAAGAAGATGTGGTCCAGGCGATCCAGAAGCAAACTGGAGGCGCTCATGGCGTGCTGGTCACTGCTGTGTCTCTACCAGCATTCAAACAGGCGCTTGGGACGCTCCGCCGTGGCGGAACTTGCGTCCTGAACGGCCTGCCTCCCGGCGAATTCCCGGTTTCCATTTTCGATCTGGTGCTGAATGGCCAGACCGTCCGGGGCTCGATTGTGGGCACACGCAAGGACCTTGAGGAAGCGCTGCAGTTTGCCGCCGAAGGCAAGGTGAAGGCGACCATTGAGGAGCAACCGCTGGCATCCATCAACGATATTTTCGATCGGCTCAAGAAGGGAAAAGTTAACGGCCGAATTGTTCTCGATATCGCTGCGGAGTCCGGTGCTAAGAGATCAACCGGCACCAAGCCATATAAGAGTCACGCGGTCGCCTGAGATGTCAGGTCGCTTGATTCTGCGGAAAGCACGCTAAGCAAGGGGCGGGTTTCGTGTTCGTTACACGTTATGAGCACGCTATCCGCCTCTACCGTTTCTAAGCCGGAGTATCCAAGCTCACAGGCAGACGTGACGAAGCGCACCGACTCTCGCCGCATCGAGGGGTATCTTGGCAGCGTACGCGGACTCATCTTTTAACTTTGACAAAGGAGATTTCGTCATGCCAGTTACAGATCTCGTTAAACAAACCTCCGTCCAGCAAGCCGTTGCCACGCTTCGTCAGGGCGGCGTCAAATCCAGATACGAAAACTTCATCGGCGGCCGATGGCTGGCGCCGGTCAAGGGCAACTATTTTACTGATTACAGCCCGATCAACGGCGAACCGATATGCGAAATTGCAAAATCATCGGCGGAAGATGTCGAAAAGGCTCTCGACGCAGCCCACGCAGTCAAGGATCTTTGGGGCCGCACCGCACCCGCACTTCGCTCATCCATGCTGCTGAAGATCGCCGACAAGATGGAAGAAAATCTGGAGCTTCTCGCGCTCGCCGAGACTCTGGACAACGGCAAACCGATTCGCGAAACTCGTGCCGCTGATGTTCCGCTCTCCATCGATCACTTCCGTTATTTCGCCGGCTGCATCCGCGCCGAAGAAGGCACCGTGGGTGAGATTGACAACGATACCATCGCCTATCATTTCAAGGAGCCGCTCGGCGTCGTCGGTCAGATCATCCCTTGGAATTTTCCGTTGTTGATGGCTGCCTGGAAACTCGCGCCCGCCATCGTTGCCGGAAATTGCGTCGTAATCAAACCGGCTTCCAACACTCCTCTTAGCCTGCTGGTGTTGATGGGACTGATTGGCGATCTGCTACCACCCGGCGTGCTCAACGTAGTCACAGGCCCCGGCGGCGAGATCGGAAAAGCCCTGGCCAGCAATCCGCGCATCGCGAAAATCGGATTTACCGGTGAAACCACCACCGGACGTCTGATCATGCAGTACGCGTCCGAACCGATCATCCCGCAGACTCTGGAGTTGGGCGGCAAGTCCCCTAACATCTTCTTCGCCGACGTAATGGACGCCGACGATGATTACTTCGACAAGGCGCTCGAAGGCTTTGCTCTGTTCGCGTTCAACAAGGGCGAGGTGTGCACCTGCCCATCTCGCGCTCTGATTCAGGAATCCATCTTCGACAAGTTCCTGGAACGTGCGGTTGCCCGCGTGGGCAAGATTAAAGTTGGCAATCCGCTCGATCCTTCAACAATGATGGGCGCTCAGGCATCGCGCGATCAACTCGAGAAGATTTTGGAATACATCAAAATCGGCAAGGGCGAGGGAGCGCGTTGCGAAATCGGTGGCGAACAAGCGCATCTCGGCGGCGATCTGGAAAACGGCTACTACCTCAAACCGACGGTGTTCACTGGTCACAACAAGATGCGCATCTTCCAGGAAGAGATCTTCGGTCCCGTACTTTCCGTGACCAAGTTCAAGAATCTCGAAGACGCCATCGCGATTGGCAATGACACGGTCTACGGTTTGGGCGCGGGCGTCTGGTCGCGCAATTCCGCGAACACCTATCGCGTGGGCCGCGAAATCAAAGCTGGCCGCGTGTGGACAAACTGCTATCACCTGTATCCGGCGCACGCCGCATTTGGCGGATACAAACAGTCGGGTTTCGGCCGCGAAACCCACAAGATGATCCTTGACCACTATCAACAGACCAAGAACCTGCTGGTAAGTTACAGCCCGAAGGCGTTGGGATTTTTTTAAACGCCCTTGAGGCAAACACATCGCAGGGCGGAGGCATGGCACTCGCCCTGCATTTTTTCGGTTCGAAAGCTGACTTGGATATCACAAACCGGGAAGACAGTTGCTGGAAAAGAAACCCAATTACCCGCAAAAACAACAACTTCTGGAATACATCAGCAAGACCAAGCGGCACGCAAAAGTCTGATTTCAATAGCCGGTATGAGTGACGGGCTTTAACATAGCCCTTGACTTGTAGTCAGAACCTTGCAATAACTATCGAGTCCACTTGGACCAGTTTGGGGGTGTAGTACCGTTGGCAGAAGTACGATTGCAAGAAGGCGAGTCCCTTGAAAATGCATTGCGCCGTTTCAAGCGCAAAGTGCAGCAAGAGGACATTATTAAGGAGGTTAAACGCCACTCCTTTTATCTGAAACCCGGCGAGAAAAAGCGCGTGAAGGAAGCTTTGGCGCGCAAGCGCAGCCGGAAAAAAGCTCGGAAAGAGCAAGACTGATCGACATCAGGCCGCTCTCCCGTGGTGGGCGGCCTCTTCCCTTTCCTCCAGCGCATTCCCAAGTCTGGGATTTGCGTAATCACGGAATCTCCGCAGTTTTTAGGCAGTAGCAGTAATCCACGCCCAGCCAGGGCGTGGCGGGCCGAACCCAGGGGCAGTTCAATTGAGGGGGATGAAGCAAAAATCCTGCGCACTCGTGCGCCCGGGGGAAGTTCCACCCTCCTGACGAATGAGTGTTGAGGAAAAGCTGAAGGAGCATCCTCAATGCAATTTCAAGACAAGATGTTGAAGTGCATCGACTGCGGGGCGGACTTTGTTTTTACCTCCGGGGAACAGATGTTTTTCCACGATAAGCAGTTCACGAACGAACCCAAACGGTGCAAGGCCTGCAAGGCGAAGCGGGTTGCGAATTTTGGAGCAGGTGGCGGCGGGCATCGCGGTTCATCGAGAACTGAAACCCGCGCCATCTGTTCGCAGTGCGGCAAGCACACCACGGTTCCATTCAGACCAACGCAGGGACGACCTGTGCTTTGCCGGGACTGCTTCCAGCAGAGACGGCCGGCCGTGTCGGCGTAGTCTGATGGAGTTTCAGACAGTTGCAAATCAGCCGGTTGCGCCAGCTTAGCGCTGGCGCAAGCGGTTTCTCCTGCCGTCGATTTAAGGCAGCTTGCGGTGGCAATTGCGGGTGCTGCGAAAATTCTCTCCGTTTTCGCCCCGAAGCACCAGCACGCCTTCACCATCCATCCCTCACTGCAACGATAAGAGCCTCACCATTTGCGGTGAACCACATGAATATTGCACCGGCGCCGGGTTAATATTGAATGTGGGTTCGTTGCAGTTAAGACAAAGTGCTGAGAAGGAAAACGTGGCGAGTTTCTACGTGGAGAATTTCGGATGCAGGGCCACCCAAGCGGATGGCGCCGCTATCGAGCGTCAATTCGAGAATCGTGGTCTGACGCGGGCGTCCGCTGCAGCACAATCCGAAATTGTTGTACTCAACACCTGCACCGTTACTGCTGCGGCGGATCAGGATGCGCGGGCGGCCATACGCCGGATCCGTCGCGAAAATCCGGACTGCCAGATTGTGGTTACTGGATGCTACGCTCAGCGTGCACCTGAAGAAGTCGCGGCGCTTGCCTGGGGTTAATCGTGTAATTGGCAATTCTCACAAAGCCCGGTTGGCGGAGATCTTATTCCCGCGCGAGCCTGATGCTGTCGCCGGCAGCGCCGTGAATCACGGCTTTGTCCCCCTGTCGAGTTTGGCGTCTGAAGCGCGAAGCGAGATTTTCGTCTCGGATATTTTCGCGCACACCGAGTTGCTGGCTGCGCCCGTGTTTGATGCCGCGGGGCCGGGTTCAAACAACGACCGCACGCGTCCCAATCTCAAGGTGCAGGACGGCTGCGACAACCGCTGTTCATTCTGTGTCATCCCCTATGTGCGCGGGCAGAGCCGGTCTTTGCCGCTGCCTCAAATCGTTGAGCAAATAAATGCGCTGGTGGACTCTGGCTTTCGCGAGGTCGTAATCTCCGGAATCAATCTGGGTCGTTGGGGACGCGATTTCGACGCGCCTCTACGATTTGAGGAGATGGTCCAAGAGATTCTGAGCCAAACTGATTTGCAAAAACTGCGTATCTCTTCAGTCGAGCCGATGGACTGGAGCGATGAACTGATTCGCATAATGGCTGCTTCTTCGCGCATCGCCAAGCATGCGCATGTGCCACTGCAATCAGGCAGCGATCGCGTGCTGCGCGGCATGCATCGCAAGTATCGTCCCTGGCACTATCGGGAAAAGATCGAGAAGATTCGCGCCGCGATGCCGACGGCGGCGGTTGGCGCCGATGTGATGGTGGGGTTTCCGGGAGAAAGCGACGCCGATTTCGAAGAGACGCAGCGGCTGATCGAAGAACTGCCCTTCACTTACCTGCACGTGTTCACTTATTCCTCGCGACCTGGAACTCCAGCGGCGACCATGCGAGAGCAGGTTCCGGTGCAAATTGCTCGCGAACGAAATCGGATCTTGCGGGATCTGGCTGCGCAAGAAAAAGCTGGCGTTCATGCAAACCTTCGTAGGAAAAACGGTGGATGCGATCACATTGAATGTGTTCGATGGTACTTCGACCGAAGCACTGACTGACAATTATTTGAAGCTGCGCCTGCAGGGGACAGCACGCAGCGAATCAATGGCTGAGAGCGCATGTCGAACGAGTTGAAGCGGGCGCGCTGATAGCGGTCAAGGAGAGCACATAATTTTCCGCTGGCTGTGAGACGTAATTAATTACGTCTCTACCAAGCAGTGCCTACGCCTTGGGCAGATCGTAGCAGTCAAGCTCCGGCATGGGGAAATCTTTCCGATTATCTGTCATCAGGGTGCAGCGTCGCTCGATCGCAATGGCGGCGACGATTGTATCGGCCAGGGTGAGGGTCCGGCCCTGCCTCGCATATTTGTTCTTGAGAGTTCCGGCGAGCCGCGCTGCGGCGGGGGTCAGTTCATAGCAATCGAGCGCGTCGAGGAATTTCTCTGTCCGTGCTGTCTTCTTCCGGGCGCATGCCGGCATATAGTTCGGCAACGTTCAGGGCTGTGGTAGCTAGAGTGTTCCCACCGCGAGCAAGTTCGGCAAGCAGTTCGCGGCGTCCGTAGCGCAGCCGGAGCACGTCGATCAGAACCGATGTGTCCAGCAGTAAGCGCATCACTACTTTATCTGGGGGCGGGATTGTTTGGTTCTTACCCGCTTTTTTGGTGGGCGCCGAGACGCGCCACGGCCTTCGCTTTGCGTCCGCAGCCGCTGTACCCATGCGCTCGCGTCATGGGCCAGTTCAGGATGGTCCTTGTCCTTCCATGCGGCGGCTTTACTTTCCAGAAAATGTAGCAGCTTTTGCCGGCGCACTTCTTGGCGCGCTGTTTCCACTAAGAAAGAGCTGCGTCCTCGAGGACCGACCAGAGAATCGATTTCTCGGAGCAGGTCTTCGGGTAACAGAACGTGAGCGCGCTTGGTGCTCATATGTGTATAGTAAGTGTGCTTTATCAATGTGACATTGTCAACACACACAAGTTCGAGACACGGGCATCTCTCGACGCTGGTGAATGCGTGGAACTTCGAATCAAACAAGATGGTTTGAAATGGACGGCGCACGGGCGATGACACCCGCGTCTACACTGGCCGGAATAAATGTTGGGCTGTTATGTATGTCCACAACTCCGAATACTACGTACGCCCGCGATTGCACTGCTATCCAAACCTGCGATGCGAAGTCTAGGTGAGACAGGCCGGTCATAGAACTCCCACCGCGCCGATTCCATCACACATTCGAAGGAGGTACCCAATGCGACCGAATGATCCTATCCGCTTCGCATGGATTGTAGTTCTTGTGGTAAGCGCCACAATATCGACGGCGTGCAACAAGACCAGCAGCAACGTTTCTGCCTCGGCTTCGTCCGATGGCGGGAAGATTCCCGTCACCACCAAGTCCGAAGACGCCCGCAATGAATTTCTGCAAGGCCGCGCATCTCTCCGATAAGCTTCTGGGACACGAATCCCTCCAGCATTTCGATAAAGCCATCGCGCTTGATCCGGAGTTTGCCTCGGCGGAGTTAGCGCGAGCCAACAACTCGCCGACGCCCAAGGAATTTTTCGAACATCTGAACAAGGCGGTAAGCCTGGCCGACAAAGGCTCGGAAGGTGAGAAGCTTTTGATCCTGGCTAATCAGGCCGGCGCAAACAACGACATCGCGAAACAAGAGATGTACTTGAAACAAGTAGTCTCGGCGTACCCGAATGATGAACGAGCCCAGTTCGGCCTGGCTAACCTTTATTTCGGTCAGCAAGACTACATGCAGGCGGTCGAACACTATAAGAAGGCAACTGAACTGGCCCCCAATTTCTCGCCCGCCTACAACGTGCTTGGCTACTCCTACAAGCAACAGGGCGATTACGCAAATGCGGAGCAAGCTTTAAAGAAATACATCGAATTGATTCCGAACGATCCCAATCCCTACGACTCTTACGCCGAATTGCTGCTTAAGATGGGACGATTTGACGATTCGATCATGCAGTACCACAAGGCGCTCTCGGTTGATCCGCATTTCGCGGCGTCACATTTCGGAATGGCCGGCGACCTGCTATATGCGGGCAAACCGCAAGAGGCGCAAGCCGAGCTGCAAAAAATGGCAGATCAGGCGCGTAACGACGGCGAAGTGCGGACTGCATTGTTCGGTATGGCGGTGGTCGCCGCAGACAGCGGTAAGCTTGACCAGGCGGTGCAAGCCATAGACAAAGAATATGCGGTCGCAGAAAAGAAAAACGATGCGGCGTCTATGGCCGCGGATCTGCAGGCCAAGGGCAACATCCTGATTGAGATGTTGAAGTATGACGCCGCAGGACAACAGTTCGAGCATTCGCTTCAGATAATTCAGGGCTCGATTCTCTCGCAGGAGATCAAGGACAACGCCACCCTTCAGCACCATTTCAATGTGGCTGGATTGGCGATCGCGAAGAAGGACTATCCTGCTGCGAAAACCCACACGGAGGAATTCCGCAAAGGAGCGGAGACAACTAAAAACGAATTGCAGTTGAAACAGGCGCATGAACTGGCGGGAAGAATTGCTCTTGCGGAAAAGGACTACGCCACTGCTATCGCGGAACTGCAGCAAGCCAACGAGCAGAACCCTCGTAACCTTTATCGCTTGGCCCAGGCATACGAAGCGAAGGGAGACAGCGCGAAAGCCCAGGAATATTACGCTCAGGCTGCTGGATTCAATCCGCTGCCGCAGTTGAACTATGCCTTCATTCGTGTGAAGGCTCAAAAGATGGCCGCTGGTAATAAAGCTTGATAGAGTGGGGCGCCCGAACCCGTTTGTGCAAGACTTATTACGACGGCGCCCATTTTTTGCTCTTCTGGAAAGATCGACCGCAAGTTCGGTTTGCGTCAACCCGAGGGGCGTGTCAGCTGTCTTTCGAACGTGCTACCCTCTTTAGTTAGCCGCTGTCTAATTCATTGGCTGCGCTCCGTCGCAGCGACGGAGCGTTCTTCATGCGATCAACTTTTGGTCTGTTGCATACTCTCGCACGCCTAACAGTCTGCGTTTTCCTCCTTGCACTAATTGCCTACGCGCAGGACACGTCGAGCCAAAATAATCATGGCATTGCTATCGCCAACATGGATCCTTCGGTCAAGCCGGGCGACGATTTTTACCACTACGCAAATGGGGAATGGATCAAACGCACCGAGATTCCGCCCGATCGCGGAAGGATCAGCGTCTTCAGCACCCTGAATGATCTGAGCAATGAGCGCACCAGGGGCTTGATAGAGGAAACAGTCAAAGCAAATGCGCCGGCCGGTTCGAGCACTCGGAAAATTGCCGACCTCTACACCTCTTTTATGGATGAAGCCGGCATCGAAGCCAGAGGCCTTACCCCACTTCGCCCTAACCTCGAAGCCATAGCAGCCATCAAGGATAAGCACGAACTGGCGCGGGCTTTGGGCGAAACTCTGCGCGCGGATGTCGATGCACTCAACAATACAAACTTTCACACTGCGAATCTTTTCGGTCTCTGGGTCGCGCCCGGCTTCAACGACTCGGATCACTACGCCGCTTACTTAATGCAAGGCGGAGTGGAGATGCCCGACCGCGAATATTACCTCTCGGATAACAATCGGATGCGCGGTCTGCGCACTAAGTATCAGGCACACGTCGCAGCCATGCTCAAGCTTGCCGGATTCAGCGACGCCGAAGCCCGCGCTCAGGGGATTGTCGAACTGGAACATGCGATCGCGGAAAAGCACCTGAGCCTGGCGGAAAACGAAGACATTCAAAAAGCTAACAATCCCTGGAAGCAAGCTGACTTTCCGGTCAAAGCTCCCGGCCTGGATTGGGCAGAATATTTTCGCGCCGCCGGCCTTAGCAACGAATCTACCTTTATCGTCTGGCAGCCCGGCGCGTTCGTTGGAGAATCGGCCTTAGTCGCCTCTACTCCGCTCGACACCTGGAAAGACTGGCTGGCGTTCCATCTCGTTGAAGCTTATTCACCGGTGCTGCCGAAGGCGCTTGCTGACGAACATTTCGCGTTCTTTGGGAAGGTTCTCGCAGGCACGCCACAACAGCGTCCTCGCTGGCAACGCGGCGTCGATCAAGTCAACACGTTGCTGGGGGACGCCATTGGCCAGGTCTACGTGCAACGTTACTTCCCGCCCGAAGCCAAGGCGCAGGCTGACGCCATGGTTGCCAACATCATCGCCGCGTTCCGCAAGCGCATTGAAGCTTTGTCGTGGATGAATCCTGCGACCAAGGCCGAAGCTCAGGCCAAACTCACTACCCTGTATGTGGGAATTGGCTACCCGGAGAAGTGGCACGATTACTCGGCGCTGGAAATAAAGGCGGGCGACATGTTCGGCAACCTGTGGCGCGGACGCTTGTTTGACTATCATCATGACGTCGGTCGCCTCGGCCAATCCGTCGATCGCAAAGAGTGGTCGATGAATCCGCAGACCGTCAATGCGGTTAACTTGCCGCTGCAAAATGCAATCAGCTTTCCTGCCGCCGTTCTGCAACCACCATTCTTTGATCCGGAAGCGCCGGCCGCGGTGAACTATGGCGCGATCGGCTCAGTCATGGGCCACGAGATCAGCCATACATTCGACACCGAAGGCAGCGCGTTCGACTCCAAAGGTCGAGTACGCGATTGGTGGACACCGTCCGACTTCGCTCATTTCAAAGCCGCTACCGCGAGACTTGCCGCGCAATACGATTTGTATAAGCCATTTCCCGATCTCTCGCTAAACGGCACGCAAACGTTGGGGGAAAACATCGCCGACAACGGCGGCATCACCGCGTCATACGACGCCTACCGCGCTTCGCTCGCTGGCAAGCCTGCTCCGGTAGTGGATGGATTCTCTGGCGATCAACAGTTCTTCATTGCCTTCGGGCAGAATTGGGCGGGCAAATCGCGCGAAGATACTCTGCGGCAGCAGGTCATGACTGACCCGCATGCTCCCGCTGAATTCCGCACGGCCGAAGTCCGCAACGTCGACGCCTGGTATCCAGCATTCAACGTTCAACCTGGAGAAAAGCTTTATCTGGCTCCGCCGGACCGGGTGCAGATCTGGTAAGAAAATCCGCTGCTGAGCAACTTCTCTTGGTTGATAGGGCGCTACTCGGACTTTCGTGCAGGAGCTTTAGATTAGACGAAAACGTCTAATAGGTTTGCTGTAGGACGGAGCAGGCGAACTCGACTGTGGCTATGCGAGATTCCAAACGCTTCTTCGGTATCACGCGGCATGACTGTGCCTTCTATCGCAACGCCGTCACGTTGCCGCGGCATATTTGAGCTTTGTCTGTCGCCCGAATTCCATGAAAGAGGCTGCCCCGAACGATCTAAGTCCGCAATCAGATCCGCCAGCATGCTGGACGCACCCGCGCTCATGCGGGTGAACTCCAGGGAAATTCCAGAAGCGCCGCGGATTGACTTGACGTGAGCCCGAGCGCGGAAAAACCACGAGTTCACGTTCACCACGATCTCAGCCCGAGTGCCCAAATCCAGGAGCGGAACGGTTTCGAGGCACTCGATGCAGCATCCTCCCAGACCCAAGTCGCGAACTCTGGCCGTGAGCAGCGAATCGTATAGCGGTAGCGACGAGATTTGCGCGACTCCTCCGCAGGAATAACGAGGCACGCGACGACGATCGCAACTGAGGCCGAGCGAGTGGTGTGGTGCTGTCTGCGAGAACATCTATACAGTCGATGGTATACCGGAGGACAAAACTCCCCCAATTAGCAGCAGTACTGAAGCGCACAAACCGAAGTAACCCCTACCCTTGACTCGTCAGGGATAGTGCAATGACCCAGAGGCCGCTTCCGGAATCATAGATCAAGTTTTCGCGTTTGCTGTGATTTTGCCGTTTTCTTCTTTTGAGCTGCTATCAGCTTCTTTATGGGCTCCTCCGTTGGCAAATCCTCCGGCATTGTGCCCCCGATCCGCTTGATAGCTTCCCTGACTTCGCTACCGACAATGCGATGTGCGTAAATAGCAGGGCCTTCGCCTCGAATGCCCTCACGCTCAAGTTTCTGCTGCGCCTGGGTAACCCTAAACTCGTTTGCGGCAAGCTCCGCTCGCCCAGCACAATCGAGCAGGTCTTCCTTCGAAGGGATTCGCTTACGAAGTTTTATCT
The DNA here is from genome assembly GCA_963716405.1 of uncultured Acidobacteriota bacterium. GTDB lineage: Bacteria > Acidobacteriota > Terriglobia > Terriglobales > Acidobacteriaceae > JABDBE01. The sequence goes on from CAVQTI010000007.1 coordinate 549,007, forward strand.
CCGCCAATCCCATTCCGTAGAGGCCCTGATAGCCCGCATCGTTGAATAGGGCGAATCGTTTGACTCCCGCGCCACGCGCTGTGCCAGCCAGTAACTAACTTCTCTTCGCCTGTAAGCGATAGCTAGGGCTCTTTGACGCCAAGAAGTTCGGCCATTTCCTCATATAGGAAGCCTTCGCCGGGACGATAGGGCTGGACCCATTCTCCGTCGATGACGAATTGCGGGATGGCGCGTTTGCCGGTGCGCTTTACTACTTCGTCGGCGGCGCCGGGCGTGTTTTCAATATCGACTTCCTCGAAAGCGATGCTGTGCTGCTGCAGAAAGCGTTTCGCTTCCCGGCAGTCGGGGCACCAAAAACTGGTATAGATCGTTACTTTCATCGTGACATCTAGATGCCGGCATCGGGCCGAAGGTCGCATTCCGCTTGGCTGCCCGTATGAGGTGCTCTAGAGCGGCGATGCCGTGGTCAAACCCGCTGCAACTTATGGAGCGTTCGCTCGTTTACCACGTTTCCCGTATTCAGCGTAGAAGCCGGTTCAAAGAGCACGACCCAGCATTCCTCCTCCGCCACCGGACGATGCTCGACTCCGCGCGGCACCACGATGAACTCGCCTGCCTCTATCCACACGTTGCGGTCGCGAAACTCCATCCGGAAGCGACCTTTGGCTACCAGAAACATTTCATCTTCATGCTCGTGATGGTGCCAGACGAACTCGCCGGTAAATTTACCGAGCTTTACCATTTGGCCGTTTAATTCGGCCGCGACGTGCGGTTTCCATGATTCCTTGATGTGTCCAAACTTCTCAGCAATGTTTACTTTTTCCATGAGACTCCCTCAGAGGAATTCTAGTTCAATATCTGCGATTACAGATGCAGCCAGGATGGCTACGCCTTGGCCTCCTCAGGATGCACCATCTGAAATAGCGCTGCCGCCAGTATTTTCCCTGCTTCCTTTTTCCCCTCCCAATGATCAAACCAGACATCCAATTCTTCGCTGGAGGATTTCATGCAGGAAACGTCGGAGCAGTACATAAAGCGCATTCTCGGCTTTGTCGAGGGCAAAGATCCTTTACGAGTGCAACGGGAGACCCCGAAGAAGCTGCAAACGCTGGTCAAACCCCTGAGCAAGAAGCAACTCACGCAACGGCCGGAGCCGGGGAAGTGGTCTGTCGGTGAAATTCTAGCGCATCTGGCCGATGCGGAACTGGTCGGTGGCTGGCGCATGCGGCTTATCCTGGGCAGCAATGGCGTTTCCGTACAGCCCTTTGATCAGGATGTCTGGGCGGACACATTTGCCTATGCGCGCCGTGATCCGGCGGCTTCGCTCGAAACCTTCCGCGTGCTGCGTGAAAACAATCTCGCCATGCTCAAAGCTCTGCCGAAGAACCTGTGGGAGAACTACGGGATGCATCAGGAGCGTGGCAAGGAAACCATCAGCCACATCGTCCGCATGTTCGCGGGACACGACCTGAACCATTTGGGGCAGATAGAGAAAATCAGAAAAGGCGGCACCAAGCGCGCAGCTTGATCTGAGCTCGAATGCTGGGCTAGCCCGGGGGATCCCTAAAAAGGAAGTTTCCCGCGGGGTCGGTCTCGCAACTGGATAGGACCGACGCCGGCCCCGCGAAACCCTTCGCTGCGGTCTATTTTTGGGGAACCTGCCCGGGCCCGCTGATCGTACATAACAGTGTGGATAACGTTTTGTATTGCCGGATAACGAAGTTACGGAAGCCCCGTCTAACCAATTAACAACCTGGCAAGGAGCAGTTATGGTTTTCGAAAAAACAGCGTACTGGATCGCGGTGGGCCTGCTAGCCCTTGTCGTAAGCAACGATCTGGCAAACCGTCACGCGCCTGACTTCGGTTCGCTTCCCAACCGCTCATTGGCTGCCGTAGAGGCAGTTGCAGGTGACGCTACCCGGCTTCTAGGGAGGGCGGAAGTGATGCTTGGCGAGAGCGGGACACATTTTGTCCGGTCTCAGACAACGCTCGCCTGCTTCCAGACTCGGCTGGCTTCCGTTCAACGTAGGATCGCGCAACGTGAAGCTGTCCTGGCCCGAGTTCAAGCGCAACGGTCGAGGATGGTCGCAATGCAACAACTCCGCGGCATCGCACTTTGTTCGCGATAGAACCGAAACATGGGCGACCAGCCTGCGGTTACCGATGCGACGTGTAAGTATTCAGGAATGCCAGGACAAGCTGCCACGCATGTGCAGCCGCAATCGGGTTGTAACTAGGGCGTGCGTCACAGAAGAACCCGTGATCGGCGTCGGAAATTTCGACATTGGTGTATTTCTTTCCCGCCTCGCGTAATGCGTGCGTGACTGCCTGTACCTGATCCGGACCGATGTGCTTATCTTTCCCTCCCCAGAAAAGTAGCACCGGGGCCGTCAAGCCGCTGATGCGATTCAGGAGACCGGGGTTAGTCGCGGTCGGGGCGATGCCGCCTCCATAGAACGAAACCGCGCAGGCAACCGGCACCGTTAGTGCTGTCAGAATGGCAGCGCGGCCGCCCATGCAGAAGCCGACTGCGGCGACTGGAAAATCAACGTGCCCGCCGTTCGCAGTAAGCCATGAGTACGCGGCGCGCAGGTCGGCAGCCATTCCTGCATCGCTAAGCGCTTTCATGTGGGGCATCACGGAGGAGAAATCATCGTAGCGGCCTTCAAATCCTGGGGCGGTGCGATGGTACAGCTCGGGCGCGATAGCGAGAAATCCTTGCCGTGCAAATCGCTCCGTCACATCGCGAATATGAGCGTTCACTCCGAAGGCTTCCTGGCAAACGATCACGCCACGTGAAACCGGGGCCGCCGGATGCGCGACGTATCCCCGCATGGATGTTCCATCGTCGACCTGCAACGTTACGTATTCCGTTTTGAGATCCATTCTGTCGATTGTCCGAGTCTTCTACAAAGTAGAATTTTACATCGCGGCAGGCTTTGAAGGGGCGCGGCTTCCAGTCGCACCGTCACCATGTCGTAATCACGTAAAGGCAGGGCTGCAAGCCTTTCCCTTCACAATTCCGGACGCCCGGGGGAAGCCTTTCCCGCAACGTGTGAAACCGCGCTCATTTCGCTCAGTCCGCCGGACGAGGCGTCCGGGGCTACGTGGCCTTAGGAATCCTCACAGCTTTTTTAGCAACTTCTTGAGGACGCGTACGCCTTTGTCCACATGTTTCTGCTGAAGAAGGAACGGCGGAAGAAATCGCAGCACCGTGTCCTGCGTGCTGTTGAACAGGACTCCCTCGGCGAGAGCTTGTTCTACGATAGGACGGGCGGGGACGTCGAGCTGTAAACCTTGAATCAGGCCTCGGCCGCGGACTTCGCGGGCCACTGAATAACGCTCTGTGAGTGCTTTTAGTTGTTGCTGCAGATACGCGCCGACGCTGACCACGTTCTCCAGTAACTTTTCCTCTTCAACAATCGCGAGATACTCGAGCGCTACCCGGCACGCTAGTGGACCTCCGCCGAATGTTGTTCCATGTTGCCCCACGGAAATTGCCGAGGCGAATTCTTCCTTCACCAGAAAAGCACCGAGCGGAATCCCTGCAGCGATGGGCTTGGCGATGGCAACGATGTCCGGCGTGACGCCGAAAGTTTGGAAAGCGAAAATGGTTCCGGTTCGGCCCAGACCGCATTGAATTTCGTCGAATATCAAAGCGGCACGATGACGGTCCGCAAGCGTGCGGCATTCTTGCAAAAACTCCGGCGAGCACTCATGGATTCCGCCTTCGCCGAAAATGGGTTCGAGTACGACGGCGCAAGTGTTCTCATTGACGGCAGCGCGCAGAGCTTCGGCGTCGTTGCGGGGAACGAACTTCACATCCTCGAGAAGGGGTTCAAAGCCTTTGCGGTATTTGTCCTGCCCGGTAACGGACATGGATCCGAAGCTGCGTCCGTGGTACGAGCCTTCCAGCGCGACCAGTTGGCTTTTCGCCGCGCCTCCCACGCGATGTCCCGCAAGCCGCGCCAGCTTGATCGAACCTTCAATGGCTTCGGTGCCGCTATTTGAAAAGAAGGCGCGATTGAGGCCGGAAAGCTGGCAGAGTTTCTCGGCGAGCCGTCCCTGGAATTCGTTGTAATAGAGATTAGACAGGTGAATGGCGCGTCCCGCCTGCTCGCGAATAACCTTTACGATTCGCGGGTGGGCGTGGCCGAGAGCATTCACCCCGAGCCCGGCGACGAAGTCGAGATATTTCTTCCCATCGAGATCGAAGAGAAAAACACCTTTGCCGCGCTCGATCACTATCGGGTAACGGTTATACGTCTGCAGCAGAAATTGCTTTTCGCGCTGGATTATTTCTTCGCTAATAGACATGGAATATTTCCGCGAAGTGGGCCGCGCAGTTTATGAACGGGATTTTCACCACGTGTGTTACGGAGAATCACGGCGTAATCTCGTAAATCACGCCATTCCCGCTGCCGCCCGAGTCGGTCGCACCGTAGAAATTACCGGACGCATCTTCGGTCAAGCTTCCACTCGGCAGCGCTCCATCGGCTCCTCCAGTGAAACGGTAGAGCACAGAATATTTGCCGCTATTGCTGACTCGATATACGACGCCGCAACCGAACATGCAATTTGAGTTCACACTTCCGCCGTATACGGTCGCGCCGTAGAAATTGCCAGCTACATCCAAAAGTCCGCCGGATGGCTCTTCTCCGCCAGGGGGCTTGCCGAAAGTATGCAGCACTCGCTCTTTGTCCGCTGCGTTCACCGCAAAGACAACGCCGCACCCCGCTGAAGAGATCTTACAGTCCGTGGTATCGCCACCGAACTGGGTTACGCCATAAAACACGCCTTTAGCATTTCGCAGCAACCGCCATCGCGGCGAAGTGCCATCCGGGCCTTCAGGGAACGTGTAAAGAGTCGTGAGCTTGCCGGCATGGGTCGAGTTTGAACAGAGTTCCTCCGTTGCCCTGCATGTAACTGCCACCGGTGGCGCCATAAATGTTGCCCGCCGAGTCGCTGATTAAATCTTGCGGGAACCCTCCATCAGCCTGCGCGGTAAACCGGTGCAGTACCGTCTCCTTACCCGACTGGGTGACTTTGAACAAGACACCGCAACCCAGGCTGCCATCGCAACCAGAGACGCCCCCAAAACTAGCGGATCCGTAGAGGTCGCCGTTGACCATGACCAAGCCAAGCTCGGGCTGACCTTCATTTTGCGCGCCGTCTTTACCACCCTTGAAGCTATGCAACACTTTCAGCGTTCCGCTCTTACTCAGTTTGTAGACAGTTCCACAACTGCAGGTAGGATCGCCGCCCAGCGATGTGATCCCGTACAGATTGCCGGCACTGTCGCGAATTACGCGACCGATAGGAATGCCTCCGTCGGCCTGACCTGTAAAAGTGTACAGAACAGTTTCATTACCCTTGGCATCCAGTTTGAATACGACTCCCCGGTTAGACGACCCTCCAAATTGCGCCGTGCCATACAAGTTCCCTGCCGAATCGCGCAGCAAATCGCCGTTGGGAGAGCTTCCGTCTGTGAAACTGAAAGAGTGAAAAACTTTGAACGTTTGAGCAGCAGAACTGGCTACGAATAGCAAGGTCAACAATAATACCGGGAGTGTTCGTCTCATCGATGCCCCTTCCAAGCAGGCGACAGTATATTACCTTCCTTCATTTCTTGCACGTCGCGTCCAACCACGCGAGCATCCGCGGAAACCTAGGACTGTGGCCGTTGAGCGCGGAATGTAGCACGAGGCAAAACGCTTCGAGTAGAATAAAGCTGCGTTGTTTGGACTCCGCGGCTTCAGCCGCTTGACGAGGGTGAACCTTTTGGCTACAAGTGTAACCTCTGGCATGCAGACTCCTGCCCAGCTTCCCAAGCACAAGGTGAAAATCAAGAAGCCGGGACAGCGGGCTTGCAATGAGAAGAACGAGAAAGGTAAGTTCTGCGGCGGGCACTTGAAGCGCTGGTTCTACTCGACAGACGTCCTGGAGCAGGCTTGCGGAGATGCGGAAAGAGCCTGGGGTCGTGATGCTGAAGTGTATCGCTGTGAGCATTGCAAGACGCTATATTTGCCGAACGCCGAGGACTCGGGTGGCTTGAACGTAGCGGGTTCCGGGCGGATTTCGATTTTCGGGTTGACGGTGCCCCCGAAGAAATAAGTAGTTAGAAGTTGACCACACAGGACACAAAGATACGCAAAGTAGATGCGCAGTGGAACTGGTTGACCGAATTCCTTTGTGGTCCTTGGTGCCCTTTGTGGTTTAGTGCTTTTTGTTTTTATCTCTACACACAATGAAGTCTTCCGAACTGATTTACGACTGGAATCGAATTGATCCCGCATCTTTGCGGCCCTCTGGGAATGTGTTGCTCAACGATGAAACTTTGCGTGATGGATTGCAGTCACCTTCTGTGCGCGATCCTTCGATACAGGAAAAAATCGCAATCCTTCATTTAATGGAGGCTCTGGGAATCAACTCACTCGATCTGGGATTGCCTGGGGCGGGGCCGCGAGCAGTCGAGCATGTCGAGGCTTTGGCACGCGAGATTGTCGATCACCGAATGAAGATTCGCGCCAACTGCGCGGCTCGGACTCACCAGAACGACATTCGTCCGATCGCAGAAATTGTGCAGCGCACGGGACTGAAGATCGAGGCCGCGACATTTATTGGATCCAGCCCCATCCGTCGTTTTACGGAGAATTGGAGCGACGACTTTTTGTTGCAAACCACCGAGAGCGCGGTGAAATATGCGGTGTCTCTAGGGCTGGACGTGATGTACGTCACCGAGGACACGACACGATGCGATCCCGAAATGGTGAAAAGACTTTATTCCGCGGCGATCAATTGTGGTGCCCGGGCCATCGCTATTTGTGACACCGCCGGTCACGCCACGCCGATGGGAGCATTTGCGCTCGTGCAGTTCGTCATCAAAGAGGTGGTAAAGCCATCGGGCGAAAAGATTCGCGTGGATTGGCACGGGCATTGCGACCGCGGACTAGCTATTGCGAACTCGATGGCTGCGCTGGTCGCGGGTGCGGAATGCGTGCACGCTACGGCACTCGGAATCGGCGAACGAGTTGGCAACACCCAGATGGATCAGATGCTGTTGAACCTCAAACTCATGGGCATTCCACCTTGGGTGGATCAGGATGTTACCAAGCTGAAAGAATATTGTGTTGCGGTGTCGCGCGCTACAGGCGTACCTATTCCAGCGAATTATCCGGTCGTCGGCGAGGATGCGTTTCGCACCGCGACCGGAGTGCACGCCGCCGCCGTCATCAAGGCATACAAGAAGAACGACATTGAACTTGCGAACACGGTTTACTCGGGAGTTCCGTCACATATATTCGGGTTGGAACAGGTGATTGATATCGGCCCCATGAGTGGAAAGTCGAATGTCCTGTTCTGGCTCAATCGGCGCGGCATTCCGGCTTCTGACGATGTGGTTGAGAGCATCTACAGGCGCGCCAAAGAGTCCGACCATACGCTCAGCGAGTCGGAAATTCTGGAATGTGTCGAGCGTGCGGAAGCCCACTAACTCAAGCGAAAACAGCCGAACAATCTGCGTCATCACTAACAATAAGCCCGCATGATTTACACTGGCCCGTTCCCTACGGAGGCAGTCATGCGCGGTTTTATCTTTTCGGCTGTGCTCGTGTTATTAATCATCCCTGCTTTAATTCCCTTTGCTTTGGCCGAGAGCAAACATCCTTTCACTTTTGAAGACATGATGTCGCTCAAGCGGATTAGCGAGCCCATCGTTTCTCCCGATGGAAAATGGGTGTTGTTCAGCGCAGTTGACGTGAGCCTCGAAGCCAACACGAAGACGCCGCATGTGTGGGTTGTGCCGACGGCTGGCGGCGAACCGCGCGAGATTATTTCTGGCCAGGATGCGGACCGGCCGCGCTGGGCGCCCGATGGTAAGCGGTTTCTGTTTCTGTCAACAAAGGAAGCCGGTTCGCAAATCTGGATTGCTGATTTTGATGCTGCGAAGGGCACGGTGACTGGAACTCACAAGCTGACTTCGATTGCGACCGAAGCTGATGGTCCTCTTTGGTCGCCGGATGGAAAGAACATTGTTTTTGTATCCAACGTGTATCCCGACTGCGCGGATGAAGCCTGCAACGCCAGGCGGGTGGAGGAGGCTGAGAAGTCGAAGGTTAAGGCGCTGATTTTTACTCATCTGCTTTATCGCCACTGGAACGCTTACGACAAAGGCAAGCGAAATCATCTTCTGATTATTTCCGCTGATGGTGGACCGAGCCGCGATCTAACTCCCGGAGACCACGACGTTCCACCGTTTAGCTTGGGCGGGCAGGACGATTATGCTTTCTCGCCTGACGGGCAGGAAGTTTGCTACACCTCGAATCACGATGAGGTTGGAGCCCTCAGCACCAACAACGATTTATTTATCGTTTCCGTGAACGGTGGAGCGGCGAAGAAATTTACGGATAATCCAGCGAGCGATTCGACCCCGCTTTACTCGCCGGATGGAAAGTACATCGCATATCGCGCGCAGGTTCGCCCGGGGTACGAGAGCGACCGTTTTCGATTGATGCTATACAACCGGCGCAGCGGGCACATCCGAAATATGACCGAGAATTTCGATCGCTGGGTGGGAACTTATACCTGGGATCCGGATTCGTCGAAGATTTATTTCGTCGCCGAGGACAAGGGTGATTCGCCCGTGTATTCGATCGCTCTGGACACAGCGGTCATTGGAGGGGACGCGGGTAATGACACCGCCCTGCGCGTGACGAAAAACAATATCAGGATGATTGTCCCGGTCACAACGACGATGTGGCGGTGACGCACGACGGTAAGAGCCTGCTGTTTACGCGCATGTCGGTTAAGTTTCCCAACGAGATTTTTAGGGCAACACTTCCGCAACCTGGGGCGGTGGTGGGGCGCGACGTTTTCGAAACGCAGGAAGTCTGTACCGATTCGAGCGGGAAAGATTAAACCGGAGGGTTGCAAGAGCACGAGCGTCGAAAAGAGTGAGGCGCAACTCACCGATCTTAATCATGCGAGTTCTTTCTCGGGTCGCGATGTCTCCGCTTGAATCTTTTTGGTTTACTGGTGCGAGCAACGACAAAGTTGAAGGCTTTCTTATCAAGCCGCCAGACTTCGATGCGAAAAAGAAATATCCCGTCAAGTTCCTTCTTCATGGCGGGCCGCAAGGTGCGTGGGGGGATGACTGGAGTTATCGGTGGAATCCGGAGCTGTTTGCAGCCAACGGCTATGTCGTGGTGATGATCAATTTCCATGGGTCGACCGGATACGGGCAGAAGTTCATCGACGCGGTCAACGGCGATTGGGGTGGGGCACCATTCGTAGATCTGATGAAAGGGTTGGATGACGCTGAGCGCACTAATCCATTCATCGATAAAGATCGCGAATGTGCTTTGGGTGCGAGCTTCGGGGGCTACATGGCAAATTGGATCCTTGGGCATTCGAACCGGTTCAAGTGCATCGTCTCGCATGATGGGACGTTCAATACTGAGTCTGCCTGGGGTACGACCGAAGAACTTTGGTTTGCCGAGTGGGAATTCAAAGGGCCGCTTTATAACAATCGTGAACTGTATCGGAAATGGTCGCCACATTTGTCGGCTCTGAATTTTAAGACTCCCACGCTCGTCGTTCATGGACAACTCGACTACCGGCTGGACGTGTCAGAGGGATTCCAACTGTTCACTACCCTGCAGCGGCTCAAAGTGCCGTCGGAAATGCTGTATTTTCCGGACGAGGGGCACTGGGTACTCAAGCCGCAGAACAGTCAACTCTGGTACAAGACGGTGAACGCCTGGGTTGATCGGTGGACCAAGAAATAGTGAGGGCGCGACTACAAACGCGTCAAACTGGCGGCAGGTGAAGTCACTGCCGCCAGGAACCTGACTACGAAAGGTTGCGTGATAGCGCACAGGCGAGGACGCCCTGCCTACACGGTCATTGGCTCGGCGGCCATAGTGATTGCAGTTGAAATGGCATAGTTCCTGATCCTGCCGTAATTGTGCCGAGAATAGCCAAGGCCCCTTCGAAACCGTTTGTAGATGGCTGCATGCTGGCCATGCCGTTCACGTCCGAGATTACAGATGCCTGCGATGTCCCGAGCAGGATCGGCAGCGAAGTCGTTGTAATGTTGGTATCTCCGCCCGACACAATTGGCGCATCATCGCCGGTGCGTCCGAGCAGCGACTGGAAAAGCACGCTGGCGCCCAGCACCGGATCCGGAGGAACGGACGAGTCCGTAATCCGAACCGTGATTGGTTGAAAGGCTGGTCCGACAGTAATGAGTTGGAGATCGCCGGCCACGGCCTGCAATCGCAGCGCTGACGATGCTACCGGGAAAACATGGAACTGCACGCAAGGATTATTGTTCGATCCGACGCAGGCGTTTCCGTCGACTTCTGCGGAGAGGTTCGAAAGCTGCAGACTGGTGCTGGCGTATCCGCTTGTATTTGTGGTCGCGGACGCAGGATTCAGCGCGCCGCTTCCATGGTAAAGAGAGAAGTTGACTACCTGACCTGCCTGCGGCGTTCCATTCGAGAGCACACGTGCGGTCAGTTGAAGGTTGACCGTTGCGCCTTGCGCCACTGACTCATTTTGCGGCGACAGAGCAATATCAAGCGACGATTCCCTTCCTACCAGCGTCGTCTGTACCTGCTGAGGGCTAGTGTACGAAGCCGGCGCCAGTTGTGCGGTGATCGTCATTGCACCGGCGCTCAGCACGGTCATATAAGCGGAAGCTTGACCCGACTGATCGGTGAGCAGAGTACAACTCGTGCCAACGCATGCCACCGGCACCCCGATCCCGGGTGCAAACGTGACCACAGGTGTGGAGGTAAAGACCACAGTGGCTCCGGCTACCGGAGTGATTCCGTCGGGCGCGACAGCTTGCACAAGGATTGGGTTTGGGGCCTGCCCACCAACTGGCGTCGATGGATTTGAGCCTGCGACAAGTTGCAGAACATCGTTAGGCCCGGCGCCATAAGTCACAACTCCGCTGAGGATTGAGTTGGCCGAAGTCGGCGGATCGATGAGGGTGGCGTCTTGCACGCCGTCCGCGTGAGCGGGTGCCGTGACTAGCATTTGGTTCGCGGACACCGCCAGAGCAAGTCCGTTCTGGCTTCCAATGATGGCTGCTGTATTCGACTGAAATCCGCAACCAGCAATGGCCAGAGCCGTCCCGCCACCCACGCTGGCCCGAGTTGGAGTGATGTGGTCGCCATACAGCAAGCGCGCGTGATACGCGTAGTCCGGACGCCCATCGCCGCGGATGTCAGCAATCCCGAGGCGAAAGCTGGTGGCCTGCAGCAGTTCAGCATTCAGGATCGTCACTCCGAAAATTGAGGAGTTGAATGCCGATGATGTATTCGCTGGCGCCGGAAACGTTCCAGGGTCGGACAACTGCCAGAGACCGATTACCGGCTGCGCTTTGCTTTCTGATGGCGCGCTTGTTGCATCGAGCGCGGTGACGAGTACCGACAGCGTGCGGTTTGCCTGGCCGGAGAACCAGAAATAATCCAGACCAGCGTAGGGGTCAAGGGATGCAGTCCAATCGCCGGCAACCGGCAACGTCGCAGGAGAATTGTAGGTTGTCGGTCCAAACCAATCAGGTTTTTGCGCCGCGCTCTGCTGCATCACAATGTCCTGCAGCACGTCTCCTCCCAGAGTCACGTTCACAGTAACGGTTTGGGCTGAGCCCGACGGCAGCACTTGCCACGGCTGGTAAGGGCCCACGGTGTCTGACCAGAAAGGATCGACAGCTTCAATACTAATTTGATATTGTGCGGTACCCTCACCGTTGGGAATCTGTAGGCCAGCCAAATCATAAAATCCCTCAAGCGTGGGATCGTTTGAGCCGTACTGATTGAATGGCTGCCCGGCACTATTGTTGAAGCCGGTGACCGTGGTTCCTACATTTCCAGTAAAGAGAAAACCGGAAACTGAAGATGCCGCATAAACACCCGAAGGCAAGCCAGTGCTGGGATCGATCCATCGGGCTACGACATTTACTCCCTGCATGCCTTGGCCAGGTTGTCCGCTCCCGTTCTCAAAATATACGTTGCCGTGAATTCGAGTAGTACTGGCAGAAAAAGTCGGGGCAGGATATAAGCGCGACAGCGCTGCCTGATCATCCATTTTGGGGACGTAGGGGTTGACCTTGCCACCATTGGAATAGCACAGAGTGATCGGAATACAGTTGAGAAGATCAATTGCGTGCATGATGCTGAAACCGGCGTAGTCGTCGGCTGTTGGTCGTGGCACGTCCGTCTGCACGTTAAGGTTCGTCTGCGACCAGCCGAGGCCCAGCACTTGGCCCAGCGTGCGCACCAGCCGATACTCGACATCCGGGTCTGGCACCTGTGCGACACAGTTCCCGTTTATAACTACGAGCGCGTGGAGAAAGTTGGCGGTGGGCGCAAAATTGTCGAGTCCCCCGAAAACTGCGTTGCCGAAGCACTCGGAAGAATCGCCTGCGCCTTGTCCCAACAGAGCGTCGGTGACCGTTCCGTCGACGTCATACACGATTCCTACCGGCGTTCCCGTGGCCGTGGGCATAATGTCGGCAGGCATAGAGATGCTGCCATCGCTGTTGCGGTATACGTTTGTGCCGCTGACATCTTCTGCGAGTTGTCCGGCGTGAATGGCTGTTACTGCAGCGGTCGAGATGGAAGTCCACTGGCTGAATGCATCCGCTACTAACGCGTCACCTTGAGGTCCGGAAACGGTTGGACTCAGACTGCCTTGATCGGTGTAGTAGTTGACTGTTCCCTGTGCCCAGGTCAGCGGCGCACCGGCTGTTCCCTGGTTGAAATAGCTAATACCCGCGATGTAGCGGGGACCGCCGGCTCCCGCGTATTGCGTCAGAAAGAAAAGTATCGCCGCCGCCGTACAGGCGAGATTGCGAAGCTCAACTCCGCGCAATGTCTTCGACCTGCGTAATAGGTGGCCGGTTACGTCTGCCGCTTCTGGCGCGGGCTGACCACAACGATGTCTCGACATACGCTTACTCTTTTTCCGCCGCGCGCACAAAACGCACAAACTCAATAGGGCTCATGCGAGTCCCTCCGTAAAGACTTCCCGTTGGAGGACGCGCCGCACAACAGCTAGTTCGTCGTGGGTCGATGCCCACCCGGCCATCGCCGCCAATTCCGAACCGGCCCATCGGGCCTTGGACCGGACTTGTCAGTCCTAACTTGCTCGGAGGATAGAGAAATAACAGAACCCGTTCGCCTACACGATACCGCGCGCCGGACGCCCATAATCCAGCCCACTCGCGAATCGTCAGTGCCTGTCCGGTTCGCACGCCACGCATTCCCTGATCCACATGGAAGTTGATCTGTACGGTAGCGACATCATTTTTCGCGGGAGCAGGGCGCTTAATCGAGGTCACAGTCCCCGCAAAGATGTAGCCTGCGCTGAGGCTCAATGGAGGCGGGTGTTGGGGACGCGAGGATCCCGGCGGGATTTCCGGAAGTTGCAACCTCGAGGGCTGCTCTGCCAGCAATGGAAAAGCGATTAGCGCCAGGATCAGCGCAACGACAAACAATTTCCAAAATAACGAGAACATAAGCGAGCCTCGCTTCTGAACCGAGGCCAGCCACTTGACGGGAATGTGCCGATACTACAGAGCCCAGAGATGAAAGGATGTGCCGGCGGTCACAGGCAGGCTGGATTTCGCCTGAGGAAATCGCTCGGATGCAGGCCAAACGTGGAGACGAAGCACCGCCGATGACGGAGGATGTCCGAATATTATCAAATAGTTACAATAAAATCGGACGGTTTGACTTACAAGTCTTGAGCGCTCCTGGCCGGAACGGAGAACCGCGAGTCATATTTGTGATTCCGCTTTATTTCGTTTCATTGTTAATTCTTCTCTTGCCAGAAAGAAAATTCCTGAATATTATTCCTGCCGTTGCTGAACATCGGCAACGACGTTCATTAGCTTGGGTTGATGTTTTGTATAACGCAGTCGAAACTCGCGCTACCACGACACGGCTTCGGAGCTTCTCGCCAGTCCTCAAACAGCGGCGGGAAATTCCGGAGTTTTTCTTATTGGAGGGTCCTGTTGACGCGAGGCAAGAGCAGTTCGTCCACATGCTTTGAGGGGGTAACTCACGCGCGCGCTTCGCGAAGAATGTGGAATTTTAAAATCAGCAGAGGCGAAAGGAGTTCATTGTGAGAGAGAAGGGAACAGTGAAGTGGTTTAACGGGGCTAAAGGATACGGTTTTATCCAGCGGTCCACAGGGGAAGACGTCTTCGTTCATTTCTCCGCCATCCAGGAGAATGGTTACCGCACGCTGAATGAGGGCGAAACCGTGGAGTTTGATCTGCTGAAGGGCCCCAAGGGGTTCCAGGCGGGTAACGTAGTCCGCGCCTGACAACCTAACGAGTCCGAATTCTTCAACCCTCTCAGAGTTTCTGGGAGGGTTGTTATTTTAGGTTGCTTTCGCGCTTTCCTTGGAATGCGGTTCAATCAATCGTTTCGTGAGCAACACCATGCCGAATATCTGCGTCCACTCGGAGACGATATTTCCCACCACCTGGCCCCACTTGGCCTCAGAATTCATGCTGGCGTACAGCACGACCCAGCCGATGCCTGTGATCACGAGAAAGATGGTCAGAGAATGATCATGCAGCAACTTGCGAAGAGGACTCAATCCGGCGTCTTTCGGACGCCGGCTCTCTGCCGACCCTTTCTCGTACATGTATTTGGTAGCCAGCACGGTGACGACGACTCCCGTCCAATCGGCGATCGCGTTTCCAAAAAACGATCCCACATGCGTGCTGGGATTGGAGACACAGTACAAAAGAATCCAGAGGATGAGAATGGACACGGATGCAATGCCGAGGGAATGACGGCGGATAAAGCTTGCTTGGCTGCTCGATTTTTCAGGCATTTATATGAAGCTCCAGAACCTTTAGGTTTGATCGTATATTCAGACGCGGCTCTCGTGGTTGCGGAAAACCTCTGGGCGTCGAAGTTTCGAATGGGCGCGGCCAAAGCAGCGCCCTTGCAAGGCCTCACCGGTTGCGAAGTTTTTCCGTAACCACTTTGTTTGATCGATCAGCCTGGATCACATTCCCATTAAGTTGAGTTGCAGTTTGGAATATCCATGTTGCTGGGCCCACAGGTCGAGCGGGGCGGCGGCAATCTCGTCGACCATTGGCTCGGCCAGGCCGTTCTTGCTCAAGTCAACGCTTTTGATGTAGGTCTTGCAGGTGTCGCAGCATTCCACTCGGATGTACTCGAAGTCGCTTGCGGTATAGACGGGAAGCTTGCGGTTGTCTTGTTCGTCGCAGTTCGGGCAAAGAATCCGGCGAAACTCCCATTCCGCCAGACAGAACGAGCACATTAAGAAACGACTCGCGCCGTCTCCCTGTGGACGTAACACTCCGAGGCCTGCTTTGCGGCCGCAAAACGGACAACGTGCGTGTGTGTGACCATCAGATTTCATTTCCGAGCGCACGCGTAACAACTCCGCGTACGGTTGCAGCAAGGCTCGCGCTAGAAATTCTCTCGGAGCGTCGGCTGATTCAGTCGGACTCCAGCTCTCATCCAGCAACTGCGACCAGGATTCTTCGGGACGATGCGCGCAGTTCACGAGCAATTGCGACTAGAGCGTGCGGGAGCATGCTTTTCAACCAATGCCAGGAATGGACTAAAGCTGCCGATGAGTGTCTTCAGCTCTGGTGGGCCGGAAGGATATGGTGCAGAACCGATGGCTTTCTCCGACTCAGTTTCCAATCGGCAGTAGAGGTCCTCCTGAAAGCGCGCAATATTTATGTAGAAACCGAGGATCTCGGAAGCAAATGAATATTTGTTTGCCAGGTGCTCGGCTCGCTGGATGCGACGCTGCCAGGGCGAAGATTTCATGCCAGTGATTATCAAGCGAGTCGAGGCTGCGAGCAACCAAGCATGAGAATGCCACGCGATTATTTCGCTGTAATGCGCTGGTCGGATTGACTTCAACCTCGGCACAGGTTTATATTTCTCCGCAATAAGCGAAGGCTTGGGTGTTTTGTTTCAGGCCGAGTACCGTGCAGCCTCCGTCTCGCGCTTAGATTTGTTGTCGCTGACTTTGCTGGTTGGCAGTTTTGTGCGTCGCCAATTTCGTCGGAGGCCACAGATGGACCTTTCCCGCCGCACTTTCCTTAAAAGCACAATCGCTGGAGGAGTGGGTCTATCCGCTTTGGGATTTGATCTGACTCCGGTTTATGCTCAGACCTCGAGCCTGAAAATTTCGCGCGCTACGGAAACGCGCAGCACCTGTCCTTATTGTTCGGTGAGTTGCGGCGTCCTCATTTATACGCTGGGCGACAAGGCAAAGAATGCGATCCCGCAGGTGGTGCACGTCGAGGGCGATCCCGACCATCCCATCAATCGCGGCACGCTGTGTCCGAAAGGCTCATCGCTCGAACAGGACATTCTGAATGATCGCCGCCTGTTGAAGCCACAGGTCCGGCGGCCGGGCGCGAACTGATTGGGAAGATATTTCCTGGGATCAGGCCTACGCCGAGATCGCGCAAAAAGTAAAGAAGACGCGCGACGACACCTTCGTCGAAAAAGATCCATCGGGTAAAACCGTGAACCGCTGCGAAGGTATGGCGTTCACCGGCGGCTGCACCGATACCAACGAATTCAATTATCTAGTGGTCAAGACCATGCGCAGCCTGGGGGTCTGCTACCTGGAAAACCAGGCTCGGGTTTGACACGGCCCAACGGTCTCCAGTTTGGGGCCCACATTCGGACGCGGCGCAATGACCAATGGCTGGATCGACATCAAGAACACCGACATGATGTTGATCATGGGCGGGAATCCAGCCGAAAACCATCCTTGCGGCTTCAAGTGGGCGGTTGAAGCCAAGATCCATCGCAATGCCAAGACCATCGTGGTCGATCCGCGGCTGACGCGGACTGCGGCCAATGCCGATCTTTATTTGCAGATTCGCGCCGGCGCCGACATCGCCTTCCTCGGCGGAGTGATCAACTACGCCATCGCCAATAACCGCATCGCGCACGATTATCTCGTCAACTACACCAACGCCGCCTTCATTATTAAAGACGGATTCAAACTGCCGGACGATGGCTTGTACTCCGGCTTTGATCCCGAGAAAAAGGTCTACGACAAATCCACTTGGAATTATGAAGAAGGCGGAGACCTGACGGGCAAGCCCGTGATGCCGACTCCAACGTCACAGCACGCTCCTGCGCCACACGCTCCAGGCAGCAGCGCAAGAGGGCGCTCCGAAGCAGGAGGGACAAGGGTATCAGGGCGCGAGTCCAGCCGGAGCCAAAGGCGGAGCCGCAGCGCCAGCCATGCTGCCGCCGAAGACTGCCTACGATCTGTCGTTGCAGCATCCGCGCTGCGTGTTTCAGCTTCTCAAACAGCAATATTCGCGTTACACGCCGGAGATGGTTGAGCGCATCACCGGCATTCCGAAAGATCAGTTCCTCAAAGCTGCGGATCTGTTTACCTCCGTCCGCAAAGATGGAGACATGAAGAAGGTTGCGACCATCATTTATGCCGTGGGCTGGACGCAGCACAGTTTCGGCACGCAGATCATCCGCACCGCGGCCATGCTGCAGTTGATGCTGGGCAACGTTGGTCGCGCCGGCGGCGGCGTAAACGCCTTGCGCGGCCACTCCAACATTCAGGGAGCAACTGATATGGCCGGGATCTTCGACGTTCTGCCCGGCTATTTGAAGATGCCCAGTCCCGCGGACACCGATCTCGCCACCTATTTAAAGCGAACCACGCCCACAGCGGCCAAACCCGATCCCGTGGGACTCGATGAATTACTGGTCGAACACGCCCAAGTTTGTGGTCTCGTTCCTCAAGGCGATGTACGGGCCAGCCGCGACCAAAGAAAACGATTTTGCCTTTAACTATCTGCCAAAGATCGACCGCAACTATTCCTGGGTCAACATCTGGAACGACATGTACGAGGGCAAAGTAAAAGGCATTTTCGCCTTCGGCATGAATGGAGTCATGATTGGCCCGGACTCCGAGAAAAACATCGCCGCGTTGAAGAAAGCTGACTGGCTGGTGGTTTGCGAAATCTATCCTGACGAGACCAGCGAATTCTGGCGCGCACCGGGAATTACTGCCGACGATCAGAAAAAGATCAACACCACCGTGTACCGGCTGCCGGGCGCGGGTTTCGCCGAAAAAGACGGATCGTTTACCAACTCGGCGCGCTGGTTGCAGTGGAAGCAGATTGCCGTCCCGCCGCCGGGACTGGCGCGTCTCGATCAGGATATTGTGGCGACAATTTTCCTCAAGGTACGCGAGCTTTACCAGAAAGAAGGCGGCAAGTTCCCCGATCCCGTTCTGAATGCAACATTCGCCTACACCACTCCGTACACGCCGTCACTGGCGGAGGTTGCGAAGGAGATCAACGGCAAAGCGCTGACTGACCTCACCGATCCCAAAACAAATGTCACGATCAAGGCCGGTCAGCAGTTGCCCGGATTTGGATGGCTCAAAGACGACGGCACAACTTCTTGCGGAAACTGGATCTACTCCGGCTCATGGACCGAAGCGGGTGGCATGATCCAGCGCCGCGGAACCGAGGATCCGTCCGGCCTTGGCATTTATCCCAATTGGGCGTGGTCATGGCCAGCGAATCGCCGCGTGCTCTACAACCGCGCTTCCTGCGATATCAATGGCAAACCGTGGGATCCCTCGCGTCGCCAAGTCTGGTGGGATGAAGCCAAGCAGTCATGGGTGGGCAACGACGTTCCGGATTTCAAAGCCGACTCCGCTCCCAAAGACCACATGGGGCCTTTCATCATGAATCCCGAAGGCGTAGGACGATTGTTCGTGCCATTGAGCGCGATGGCCGATGGGCCGTTCCCCGAATATTACGAGCCGATAGAAAGTCCAATCGCGAATCTCCTGCACCCGAACGTGTCGAACAATCCAGTGGTGAAAAAATACAAAACCGATATGGATAAGTACGGCACGGTCGAGCAAGGATTCAATGTGATTTGCACGACCTACCGGCTCACCGAGCACTATCACTATTGGACTAAGAACAATCCGATGAATGTGGAACTGGTGCCAGAACCCTTTGTCGAAGTTCCGCACGAACTGGCTGAGCAGATGGGCATCCTCGGCGGCGAGAAAGTGGTAGTCACCAGCGCTCGCAGTCATTACATCGCGAAGGCAATGGTCACGCGCCGCATCCGTCCCATGAAGATCGACGGCAAAGAAATGTTTCAGATTGGAATTCCCATTCACTGGGGTTTCCGCGGCATTTCCGAGGACGAAGGCAGAACCGCGAAGACGCTGGCCAATCAGTTGACTCCGACGGTGACCGATCCGAACGCGTTTACGCCGGAGTTCAAGGGCTTCCTGGTGAACATCAAGAAGGCATAGCAGGCATGCGGATCAACCTCACCAATTTGTCATTCCGAGGAGCGACAGCGACGAGGAATCTGCAGTCTGTTTGCGCGTGGCAAGAACTGCAGATCCCTCGCTTCGCTCGGGATGACAAGTGGGGTGTGGTGAGGTTTAGGGAGTGTCACTAATATGAGCGACCGCAAAACGCTACAGGTTAAGCAAATCTCGGGACACTCCGGACCTGCGCCCGGGTATGACGTACAACGCGACTACGAAGTCTGCAAACTGGTCGATACGACGACCTGCATCGGCTGCAAAGCCTGCGAGGTGGCGTGCGTCGAGTGGAACGATATGCCGTTCGGGGCGACGACATTCGACAACACTTACCAGACGATGCCGGAGACGCGCTGGAACTTCTGGAACCTGATCAAGTTCAACGAGCACCAGAACGAAGACGGCACGATTCAGTGGCTGATGCGCAAAGACCAGTGCATGCACTGCGCCGATCCCGGCTGCCTGCGTGCCTGCCCGGCTGATGGCGCCATCGTCCAGTACGCCAACGGGATCGTCGACTTCCAGCAGGAAAACTGCATTGGCTGCGAGTTTTGCGTTTCCGGATGCCCATACAACATTCCCAAATTTAATCCGGCAACCAAGAAAGTTTATAAGTGTACGCTCTGCTCCGATCGCGTGGGTCAAGGCCTCGAGCCGGCCTGCATCAAGGCTTGCCCGACCGGCTGCTTGAAGTTCGGCAGCAAAGATGACATGAAGTTCATCGCCGAGGAACGTTCGAAACAACTACGCGAAAATTTCGGATTCGAAAAGGCCGGCGTTTACGATCCGCAATCGATTGGCGGAACGCATGTGATTTACGTCCTGCACGACGCGACCGATCCCGAACGCTACGGAGGGTTGCCGAAGAACCCCGTCATTCCCTGGAGCTACACGGTGTGGAAGTGGTTGTTCAAGCCGGTGCTTGGCACGTTCGCTCTGTTTGGACTTCTGGGAGTTTGCCTCCACTACGTAACCGTCGGTCCACGCCGGCCGCAGCCCGAACCGCCAAAGAAGGAGGACGCCGATGGCTACCGCAGTTGAACGATTCGACGAAAAAGCCCGCCGCGCCTTTGAGCGTATAGGCAGGACCGAAGTTTATGTCGGTGAATTATTTCGGCATCCGGTGTACACGCGATTCTTGCACTGGATGGTCGCGCTGTTCTTCTTTCTGGCGTTGTTTTCGGGATTCGGAATCTATCTTCCCTGGCTGTTCCGTTGGTTCACACCAATTTTCGGCGGTGGCCCGCTGGCGCGCGCCATGCATCCCTGGTTCGGCTTGTTCTTTGTTTTCTTTTTTGGACTGCAGATGTTGAACTGGATCAGACCTATGGCGTGGACGAAAGGCGATACGAATTGGATTCGAAACATCAAGCGAGTTGTATCGGGCGAAGAAACACTCGAACCACCTGACACCGGCTTCTTCAACGCCGGTCAGAAGGCCATGTTCTGGGAGATTGTCATCGGCTGCATCCTCTACTTGATCACCGGAATCATTCTCTGGGCCGGTGCGCCAACCTTTGGCCGCTGGCCCGTGGCAATCAGTTATGTTCTGCATGATATTTCCGCTCTGATCATGTTGGGTGGAATCTTCATTCACATTTACCTGAGCACGATCGGCGAGCCAGGAACCTTCCAGGCAATGACACGCGGTTCGGTAAGTGAACCATGGGCGTGGACGTTCCATCCCAAATGGTACAAAGAGGTTACGGGACGCGATCCGCGGCAGGCGTATGAAGAAGCCTTGCGGAGACAGCGAGACCAACCTTCCACCGGCGACTAGGTCTATCGCTTCGCAGTAATACCTGGTCATTGTTGGTGGATTAACGACTTATTCCTTTCGTTTACGAACATTTACATTCTGTTGTCCATTCTTTACTCCGTCGAGTACCAAACGGTGTTTCCATCAAAGAAGCGTGCAATTTAAGAGCTTTTAGTAAACGAGAGGCTCAAGGAGTGCATCTGATGGGATCAGGTTTTGGGAGAAGCCCGCCAGACAGTTGCCAGAGGATGTGACCGCTCAGTAAATCGAGCGTTCGGAGTTAAGCCTCTCACTGCAAAGTACAAAAGTATAGAACTGAATAGACGGGGGGCATGGCCTTCACCTACCTCCAAATGGGAGGGCTGGGTTACATCGACTGAATGCAAGAAAATCGGATGGAAACCAAAGAGCCTGCGTCTATCGATCCGCAGCATCAATTGCCGCCTGCCCGCACGTCCCACAAGTCGACGTGGCAGCGGCTTTTCGTCTGGGCGGCGGTATTGCTTACTTTCGGAATTATCTTCTACCTGGTTCTGCATCATCACGAGGAAACCCAGACTGGCGCTCCCTCAGGGCGCCGTGCCGTAACCGGACCTGTGACCATCACCGCCGCCACCGCGGAAAAAGGAAACATTCCGGTCTATCTTGCCGCCATCGGCACGGTCACGCCGGTTTATACCGCTTCGATCACCAGCGAAGTTACGGGAATGGTTAGTAAGGTCTATTACAAGGAAGGTCAACTGGTTCGCAAAGGCGCGGCGTTGATCGATATCGATGCCCGGCCTTTTGAGGCGCAGCTCATGCAGGCCGAAGGCGCACTCGAGCGCGACACCAACGTGCTCGCACAGGCGAAAATGGATTTGCAGCGATATCGGGATGCGTGGGCGCGGAACGCCATCCCCAAGCAGACCCTCGACGATCAGGAAAAGATCGTGCTGCAAGACCAAGGCACGGTAAAGAATGATCGAAGGCACGGTGCGATATGACAAAGTTCAAGTCGGTTTCTGTCACATCACCGCGCCGATCACAGGTCGAGTCGGGCTGCGGCTGGTGGATCCCGGCAACGTGGTTCAGGCGAATGGGACGACGCCCCTGGTGGTAGTAACGCAGATTGAGCCAATCACCGTGATCTTTACCGTCGCCGAAGACAGTCTGCCTCAGGTACAAGCGCAGACCCGCAAAGGAAAGAAGCTGGATGTATTGGCGCTCGATCGCGCGCAACAAACGAAACTCGGCGACCGGAAAACTGCTCACCTTCGATAACCAGATCGATACGACTACCGGCACGGTCAAGATGCGGGGAATCTTCGACAACAAAGATGACGCTCTATTTCCTAATCAGTTCGTAAATACAAAGTTGCTGGTCGACACCCTGCAGGGAGTTACGTTAATTCCGAGCGCTGCCATTCAGCAGAACGGCCAGACATCATTTGTCTACCTCATTCAGAATGACGCCGCCCAGATCCGCAACATCAAGGTCGGTGTGACCGAGGCAGGGCAGGCCGCGGTGACTGGCATTAATCCGGGTGACATGGTTGCTACCAGCAGCTTCGAGAAGCTGCAAAATGGATCGAAGGTTGTGATTTCCAAGCAGCCGCCGCCCGCTGCTTCCAGCGGGAGCCAATCCCCGTGAGCCCGTCCCGACCATTCATCTTACGGCCGGTGGCGACCGCGCTTTTGATGGCAGCGATCCTGCTGGTCGGCATCGTCGCTTTTACGCAATTGCCAGTCTCCGCTCTGCCCGAAGTCGATTACCCGACAATCCAGGTCGTCACTTTTTATCCGGGCGCCAGTCCGGTTGTGATGGCGACCACGGTCACGGCACCGCTGGAGCGCCAATTCGGTGAACTGCAAGGGCTCAGCCAGATGACCTCCACCAGTTCGGGAGGCGTGTCCGTCATCGTCTTGCAGTTCAGCCTGACCCTCAACATCGATGTGGCCGAAGAGGAAGTGCAATCGGCGATCAATGCTTCACAAAGTTATCTGCCTTCCAATCTTCCCGCCCCGCCGGTGTATAGCAAAACCAATCCCGCCGACGCGCCCGTTCTCACGATGGCCATCACCTCCAACTCTGTTCCCTTGTCACAAGTGGAGGACTTGGTGGACACCCGCCTCGCTCCAAAGCTTTCGCAGTTGAATGGAGTTGGTTTGGTAAGCATCAGCGGAGGCCAGAAACCGGCGGTGCGGATCCAGGCAAACCCGGTCGCGCTTTCATCTTACGGAATCAATCTCGAGGATGTGCGCACCGCTCTTGTTCAGGCCAGCGTGAATGCCGCTAAGGGCAACTTTGACGGACCGCGTCAGGACTTTCAGATTGACGCTAACGATCAACTGGTCAGCAGCGCTGATTATCGCAGTGTGGTAGTCGCGTATCGCAATGGCGCGCCGGTGATGCTGACCGATGTCGCCCAGGTCGTCGACGGCATCGAGAATAATAAGCAGGCGGCGTGGATGAACCAGACGCCCGCAGTCATTCTCAACATCCAGCGGCAGCCGGGCGCCAACACCATCAGTGTAGTCAAAAGCATCAAGGCGCTGTTGCCGCAGCTGGAAACCAATCTGCCCGCTTCCGTTCAGGTCACGATACTTACCGACTTGACCACCGCAATCCAAGCCTCCGTTTCTGACGTCGAGTTTGAGTTGATGCTGACGATCGGGCTCGTGGTCCTGGTCATCTTTCTGTTCTTGCGGAGTCTGTACGCAACCATTATTCCCAGCGTAGCCGTGCCTCTGTCGCTGGTCGGCACATTCGCGGCCATGTATGCCCTCGGCTACAGCCTCGATAACCTTTCGCTGATGGCGCTAACGATCGCGACCGGGTTCGTGGTTGATGATGCCATTGTGATGATCGAAAACATTTCGCGCTTCATCGAGCAGGGCGATCCGCCGATGCAGGCCGCCCTCAAGGGAGCGGAACAGATCGGTTTCACGATTGTTTCGCTGACGGTTTCATTGATCGCCGTCCTGATTCCGCTGCTGTTCATGGGCGATGTGGTGGGCCGGCTCTTTCGCGAATTCGCCGTCACCCTCGCAGTTACCATTGTTATTTCTGCCGTGGTATCGCTGACCCTGACTCCAATGATGGCTGCGCGAATTTTGCGACACGAGCCTAAGGAGCAACAGGGACGCTTCTACCAGGCCTCGGAACGCATGTTCGAAAAAATGATCGCGTTCTATGGCCGGACCTTAAAAGTTGTACTGCGGTATCAAACCATCACGCTTTTGGTGGCTTTCGGAACCCTGCTGCTCACTATTTTTCTATACATCGTTATTCCCAAGGGATTTTTCCCGGTGCAGGATACCGGCGTTATTCAAGGCATTTCGCAGGCCGCGGAAACCATCTCCTTTAACGCCATGGCGGAGAAGCAGCAGGAACTGGCGAAGGTTATCCTGCAAGATCCCGCTGTGCAAAGTCTTTCGTCGTTCATCGGTGCCGACGGCACCAACACGACCCTCAACAGCGGCCGCGTGTCGATCAACCTGAAGCCTTTGTCGGAGCGCAATCTCAGCGCATCAGATGTGATCCGCAGACTTCAGTCCAAACTTCAGAACGTGCAAGGAATGACGCTGTACATGCAGCCGGTGCAAAACATCACGGTGGATGACCGCGTCAGCCGCACCCAATACCAATACACGCTCGAAGATCCGGACGCGAACGAGCTCAACGATTGGACCAATCGCTTCGTCGCGAAACTGAAAAATCTGCCGCAGCTCGAGGATGTCGCAACCGACCAGCAGACGGGGGGGCTGGCGGTGTCGTTGATCATCGACCGTATCACCGCTTCCCGTCTCGGCATCGCGCCTGCGACTATCGACAACACTCTGTACGACGCTTTGGGCCAGCGTCAGATTAATACGATGTACACGCAGCTCAATCAATACCACGTGGTCCTGGAAGCTCTGCCGCAGTATCAGCAGGACCCGAATGTGCTGCAAAATTTGTACATCCAGGCCAATGCGTCATCTGGAACATCGGGACCGGGAGCGTCCAACTCTTTTTCGTCATCCGGGTCTTCTTCCGCGGGATCGAACGCCATCACGACTTCAGTTCCTTACACACCTTCTTCTGGCGTTCTTATTCCGCCGACCAATGCGCTATCGCCAGTCAATAATCCGACTGGCTCGTCTCAAACGACAGTTGTTACTTCTGCGATGAGCAATGCCGTGCCTTTAAGCGCATTCGCTCATTTCCAGCGCGCCAGCGAAGCGCTCTCCATCAATCATCAGGGTCAGTTTCCCGCTGTCACGGTATCGTTCAACCTCTCGCCCAACGCCGCGTTGGGCAGCGCTATCAGCGCCATCGACAAAGTGCAACAGGACATGCACTTCCCCCCGAGTTTGCAGGCGGACTTCCAGGGTACTGCTGCCTCGTTCAAGAATTCGCTGTCCAACGAAGCGCTGCTGATTCTGGCGGCGCTGGTGACGGTGTATATCGTTCTGGGCGTGCTCTATGAAAGTTTCATCCACCCCATCACCATTCTTTCCACTCTACCCTCCGCAGGCGTGGGTGCGCTGCTGGCGCTTATGTTGTTTGGCCAGGATCTGAGCGTGGTTGCGATTATCGGCATTATTTTGCTGATTGGTATCGTGAAGAAAAACGGAATCATGATGGTCGATTTCGCTCTTGAGGGCGAGCGCGAACACGGCAAGAACTCGACCGACGCGATCTATGAAGCCAGCCTGCTGCGCTTCCGGCCAATCATGATGACCACCATGGCCGCACTGCTTGGCGGCCTTCCATTGGCTCTTGGAACCGGCATTGGCTCGGAGATTCGCCGTCCGCTGGGCATCGCCATGGTCGGCGGGCTTTTATTGAGCCAGGCGCTCACTCTGTACACCACGCCGGTCATTTACATCTTCTTCGACACTCTGGGACAAAGATTCTCCCGTTGGCGTGGAGCGGAAAAGCCACGCACTGTGGGAGAACCGGAAGCGCAAGCATGAATCTCTCAGAGCCATTTATACGGCGGCCGGTGGCAACTACATTGTTGACCTTTGCTATTGCCATCGCCGGCGCGATTGCGTTCTTGGTTCTACCAGTTTCTCCTTTGCCGCAGGTTGACTTCCCCACCATCTCCGTCTCCGGCTCTTTGCCCGGAGCCAGCGCGCAGATCATGGCGTCTTCGGTCGCCACTCCGCTCGAGCGGCAGTTCGGCCACATCGCCGGCGTGTCGGAGATGACTTCAGCAAGCTCGCTGGGCAGTACATCGATCACAATACAGTTCGATCTAAGCCGCAACATTGACGGAGCGGCGCGTGATGTCGAGGCAGCGATCGCTGCGGCGCGCACTTATTTGCCGGCAAATTTGCCCGCTAATCCCACCTATCGGAAAGTGAATCCGGCCGACGCTCCGATCATGATTCTCGGCCTGACCTCGAGCAAATTCGATCGCGGCAAGCTATATGACGAAGCTTCGACCGTGATGGAGCAGAAGCTATCACAGATAAACGGAGTGGGGCAGGTTGCGGTGGGCGGCAGTTCCCTGCCCTCAGTGCGGGTTGACGTCAATCCAACCCAGTTGAACAACAACGGTCTGACACTTGCCAACGTGCAATCCGTGTTGAGCACACAGAATGCCGACATTGCCAAAGGGCAGTGGTCCGACGGTGTGGTGTCGGCCGACATCATTGCCAATGATCAGATTTCAAAAGCCGATGACTACAAGCCGTTAATCATCGGATACCACAATGGAGCGGCGATCCGACTCTCAGATGTGGCTAACGTCACCGATGACGTGCAGAATGTCCGTTCCGCAGGATATCTGAATGGCATCCCTTCGGTGACGGTAATTATCTTCCGCCAGCCGGGCGCCAACATCATTCAGACCGTCAATAATATTCGCACCCAGTTGCCATTTCTGAAAGCTTCGATTCCTGCCGGCATCGACACCACCATTGTTCTCGACCGTACGACTACCATCCGAGCCTCAGTCAGCGATGTAGAGCGCACGTTGCTGATATCGGTGGCACTGGTCGTTCTGGTGGTTTTCGTTTTTCTGCGCAATGGGCGTGCGACCTTAATCCCAAGCATTGCGGTTCCTGTATCTCTGATCGGAACCTTCGCCGTGATGTATCTGCTTGGATACAGCCTCGACAATCTCTCGCTGATGGCGCTTACTATTTCGACCGGGTTTGTGGTGGATGACGCCATCGTCGTGATGGAGAACATCGCTCGTCATTTGGAACAAGGCATGGAACCCTTTGCGGCGGCACTAAAAGGCGCGCAAGAGATCGGTTCCACAGTTTTTACTATCAGCGTTTCGCTGGTTGCGGTTTTCATTCCAATTCTGATGATGGGCGGCATTGTCGGCCGTCTATTTCGCGAATTCGCCATTACGCTCTCGACGGCAATTGTGGTGTCGATGGTGATTTCGTTGACCACTACGCCGACCATGTGCGCGTATCTGTTGAAGGCGGAGAATGAACAAAAGCACGGCAGGATTTATCAGGCGAGCGATAAATTCTTCGCCTGGATGCTCGAAACCTATCGCCACACTCTGCTGTGGGCTCTCGATAATTCTGTGCTGATGCTCGTAATCCTGATGTTGACGATCGCCTTAAACGTCGCCCTCATCATCAAAATTCCCAAAGGTTTTTTCCCGCAGCAGGATACCGGGGCAATCGTGGGAGGCGTGCAAGGTCCGCAGGATGCTTCGTTTGCCGTGATGGACAATTCGATTCGGCAGTTGGTCGGAGTGATTAAGAGCGATCCCGCTGTTGCCAACGTAACCGCCTACACTGGCGGCAACGGCGCGACCAACGGCGGATTCATTTACATAGCTCTGAAACCGCTCAACGAGCGCAAAGTCAGCGCCGCGCAAATCATCAACCGTCTGCGTCCAAAATTGAATCGCTTGCCGGTGGCATCAGCCTTTTTGCAGGCCTCGCAAGACCTGCGCATCGGAGGCCGATCGAGCAGTGCGCTCTATCAATACACTATTCAGTGCGACAACGTTCTGGACCTCTCGAAATGGGGGCCCATTCTTTTAAGCGAAATGAAAAAGCTGCCTGGCCTCCAGGATGTCAACTCCGATCAGCAGAACGGCGGCCGCGAAGAATTGTTGACCTATGATCGCGTAACCGCCGCCAGGTTGGGACTGACGGCGCAGACACTCGATTCCTCGCTTTATCAGGCTTTCGGCCAATCGGAAGTCTCGATCATCTACACCCAACTGAACCAGTACTACGTGGTTCTAGAGGTAGCTCCGCAATACTGGGCGAGCCCGGAGGGCCTGAAATATATCTACGAGCGCAGCGCGAAGAGCGGGGTTATCCCGTTGACCGCCGTGGCCACGGCTCAATCTGCCACCACGCCCCTGTCCGTAAATCACACAGGATTGTTTCCGTCGGTGACCGTATCTTTTAACCTGGCGCCCGGCGTTTCCTTGAGCGATGCCACACAGCGCATCGCACTAATGCAACAGAGGCTGGGAACGCCTTCGACTATCCGCGGCTTCTTTGCCGGTACGCTGGAGGCTTACCAGCAATCGCTGAGCACCGAGCCGATGCTGGTTGCGACGGCTCTGCTGGCGGTTTACATCGTGCTTGGCATTCTTTATGAAAGCCTGGTGCATCCGCTCACAATAATTTCGACGCTGCCCTCGGCCAGTGTCGGCGCGATGCTGGCGCTCATGCTCTTCAAGATCGACTTGAATGTGATTTCCATCATCGGAATCGTGTTGCTGATCGGCATCGTGAAGAAAAACGCCATTATGATGATCGACTTCGCCCTGGTCGCCGAACGGGAAGAAGGCAAGAGCACGGCGGACTCGATCTTCGAAGCCTGCATGCTGCGCTTCCGTCCCATTCTGATGACGACCATGGCGGCCCTGTTTGGGGCGTTGCCGCTGGCGTTCGGCACCGGGACTGGTTCGGAGCTGCGCCGACCGCTCGGCATCACAATCGTGGGCGGATTGATCGTGAGTCAGATGCTGACGCTCTATACCACCCCGGTCGTATATCTGTTCCTCGACCGGCTGCGCCTGCGAATGCTGGGGAAGACCCGCGACAGCCTTACGTCACCAGCCACGGAGGCTAGCTAAGAGGAACAGTCAGGTAGGCAGAAACGTATGATGAGATTAGAACAAAACCCGGCGCGACGCAAGGTTTGGCTATGCGCTTTGTTCTCTTTGCTGCTTTCAGGCTGCGTAGTCGGGCCGAAGTATCACCAGCCGCCGCCCGCGCAGCCGCCTGCGGCGGTCTACAAAGAGTCGCCGACGCAATTTACGGGAAATGAAGGCTGGACAGTCGCACAGCCTGCAGACGCCAAGCTGCGCGGCAAATGGTGGGAAATCTTCAATGATCCTGAACTGAATGCGCTCGAAGAGCAACTGAACATCAACAATCAGACAATTAAACAGTACTACGAGAATTTCATGGAGGCTCGTGCAATCGTGCGCGAGGCCCGCGCGCAGTATTTCCCGACGCTCGGCGTTGCGCCGTCTTTCAACCGGTCGCGAACCTCTGGGAATCTGGGCACGACCCCCGTCGGTACGAGCGCTACGGGCAGCGCCGTCCGACAACTGCAGACAACTGTCTATTCGTTGCCGCTCGAAGCATCGTGGGAGCCCGATCTTTGGGGACGGATTCGCAACACCGTTCACGAATTCCAGTACGCCGCCCAAGTCAGCGCCGCGGATCTTGAGAATGAGCGACTGATCGAGCAGGCAAGTTTGGCGGAATTCTTTTTCGAAATCAGAGGTCAGGATGAGCTGCAGAGAATTTACGATGAGACCGTCGTGGCCGACCAGAAAGAACTCGAACTGGCCCGGGCGCAGTACGAAACCGGCATCGCCGACCAGATTTCAGTAGTCGAAGCTGAAACCGCTCTGCAGAGCGCGGAGGCGGGCGCAACCAACATCGCCGTCGCGCGAGCACAATATGAGCACGCAATCGCAACCTTGGTAGGCCGAACCGCCTCAGGCTTTTCTATTCCCGTGAAGCCCATGACGACTGCGCCGCCGCCGATTCCGGTTGGCGTGCCATCAGAACTACTCGAGCGCCGACCCGACATTGCGGCCGCCGAGCGCACCATGGCCCAAGCCAACGCCGCCATCGGCATCGCGTATGCGGCCTATTTTCCGAATCTGACTTTAAGCGCGTCGGGCGGATTCGAGAGCTCGGCCTTCACTAAATGGCTTTCGTGGCCAAGCCGCTTCTGGTCGGTTGGCACGTCGCTCTCGGAAACTATTTTCGATGCTGGCTTACGCCGCGCTACCGTCCAACAATATGTCGCGACCTACAATGCGGATGTTGCCGGCTATCGTCAGATCGTGCTCACTGCTTTCCAGCAAGTGGAAGATGGGCTTGCTGAGGTCCGAATCATGTCCAAAGGAATTCAGCAGCAGCAGCAGGCGGTGAATTCGGCGCAAACCTTCCTCAAACTGGAAGAGGCACGCTACGAGACTGGCATTGATCCCTACGTCGATGTGCTGATTGCGCAGAACACGTTGCTTTCGGACCAACTGACACTCAACAATCTTCAGGTGCAGGAGATGACGGCCGCGGTTGCGCTGATTGAGGCTTTGGGAGGCGGTTGGGATCGTTCGCAGTTGCCCAGCCCGCAGCAAGTGACGCAGAAACCAACCAGTGCGGACACTACGATTCAGCAATAGGGTTGGGGCAGTTCGAGAAGCTGAGGGGAAACGCTAGCCGACTAATTACATTTCTGTCACCCAAACTTCTGTCATCCCGAGCAAAGCGAGGGATGACAGAATGACGATTTATCCCGCCTTGCGCTTTTCCTCAAGCACTTCATCGAGAGCGTCAGACAGATGATGCGCGCGTTTCAAATAGTCGGTCGCCTCCGCCCTCCTGGTTCCGCTTCAGCAGATGATATTCGTCGGCAATATTCAGCGCGGCCAGCACTGCCAGGCGCACCGTGTCGACCGTCTGGGTCTGCTTGGCGACAGCGCGCATTTTAGCGTCGACGTATTCCGCGAGCTTCATGATGTAGTTCGCATCGGAGCCGCGAAGATTGTAGGCCTGGTCGAAGATCTCCACGCGGACGCTGGTGTCGTTAGCGTTGCTCACTGCGGGCTGCTTTGCGCCGTTTGCCATAACTTTCTGCTCCTGGTTTCGCGCGACGAAGTTGGATTGAATCAGGGCCTCAGCTCGCAGCCTGCTCTTCGGTCAGCGTGTCGATCTGCTGCAACATTTTTTCCACGCGGCCGCGAATCTCCTCGCGTTCCCGCCGCAGTTGCACCATTTCGCGGCGCAGGCCTTCGACTTCCTCTTCGCGTTCTTCCAGTTGCTCGCGCAACCGCTGCGCATCGCGCTCCGAGGCAGATCGCGCCTCCCGCGCCGCCTTATACAGCTCAATCGTGCGATAGACTTTTTGTTCGAGCGTCTGGAAATCGTCAGAAGCAACTTGCGCCGATACTTCTTCCGCCATTTTCACCACCATGATTGCACTTCTTCCCCGAAAAGATTTCGAACTTCAGCGCAGTATACCGCAGAATTCTCTGGAGATATCAACAGAGATGTAGCCGCGAGTTGCCTGTGTGGGGACAGCCGCCCTCGACCGTCCGGCCGGGCTACTCTATCGGTCCAGCAGCTTCTTCAATCTGCTCCCCGCTTCATCCAGGGTCACATCTTTTTTGCAGAATGCAAACCGCACCTGCTTCGCGCCGTCGCGAGGATCATTGTAGAAACTCGATCCCGGAACCGCAGCCACCCCAATCTCCTTCACCAGATACTTTAGTGAAGGTCACATCATCCGCAAATCCAAACGTGCTGATGTCTGTCATTACGTAATAAGCGCCGCGCGGACGAAAGCAGCGGAATCCCGCTTCCGCCAGCGCCGGCATCAACCGGTCGCGCCGGCCTTTGTATCCATCGGCGAGATTTTCATAGTAGGTTGGCGGCAGAGCCAGAGCCACCGCACCCGCCTCTTGCATCGGAGCTGGAGCGCCGACGGTTAGAAAATCATGAACCTTGCGAATCGCATTTGTGATGGCAGGCGGCGCAACCGCCCATCCGACGCGCCATCCGGTCACGCTGTAACTCTTCGACAAGCCATTGATAGTGACGGTTCGCTCGCTCATGCCTTCGAGCGCGGCCATCGAAATGTGCTTGGTGCCATCGTAGAGAATATGTTCGTAAATTTCGTCCGTGATGGCCAGAACGTTGAACTCGACGCACAGATCTCGAATCAGTTCGAGTTCCGTCCGCGTGAATACTTTGCCGGTAGGATTATTGGGTGTATTAACAATGATTGCCTTGGTCTGGGGATGAAACGCGGCGCGCAGTTCGGCTTCATCGAAAGTCCACTCGCCATCCGGCGTAGTTGGCGGACGCAACTTTACGAAAACCGGTTTCGCTCCCGATAGCACTGCGTCCGGACCATAATTCTCATAAAATGGCTCGAAGATCACCACTTCGTCGCCCTTATTGCAAACCGCCAGCAGCGTCGAAATCATTGCTTCGGTCGAGCCGCAACACACGGTGATCTGTGTCTCCGGATTAACAGTGATGGCTTGCCATTCCTGCATCTGCCGGGCGATCGCATTGCGCAAACTCTTCGCACCCCAGGTGATTGCATACTGATTCACATCCGCGGCAATCGCCTCCTGCGCCGCTCGCTTGATCTCCGCAGGAGCGGGAAAATCAGGAAAGCCCTGTGCAAGGTTCACCGCTCCATGCAGCATGGCCTGCCGCGTCATCTCGCGAATGACGGACTCAGTAAAGTGTTCAACTTTGTCGCTAAGAAAATGCCTGGGTTGGATGACCACATCAGCCATAATTGGCTCAGACTAGCACAGGAAAGGCCGAGATTCACCCGGTCAGGACGACATGGCTACAGCCGTTGTTCACCACAGAGGCTCAGAGTCACAGAGAAGTTCTTGTAGTTTCCTTTCTGCGACTCTGTGACTCTGTGGTGGATGGGTTCCTGCGATCACGAAGCCCGCAGCGTCCCGCCCAGACTTTCAAGCGCCTTCACGATTTCTGCCGACCACCGTGCGACTTCATCCTCGCGCAAAGTCCGATCTTTGGATTGGAATGTAGCGCGCAGCAATAAAGAATATTTGCCCGCGGGAATCGAGCCGCCACGGAAAATCTCGACCGGGACAAAGCTGCGAAGCTCGCTTAAACCCAATCCCGTAATTTCTTTTTCGATCCTCGCAAACTCAACCACATCGTCAAAGATGAACGAAAAATCCCGCTCTACAGCCGGATAGCGTGGCAACGGCTCATATCGCACTGCCCGTAACCCGCGATTGTAGAGGCGATCCAAATAAAGCTCGGCGACGAAAACGTTCTGTTTAAGCTTGCGCCCTGCTGCAACCTGGGGATGGATCTGCCCGAATTGAGCCACGATGTCGCCATCCATCAATGCCAGGGCCGAGCGGCCAGGATGGTAATATTCCGTCGCATCAGGCTTGAACTCAAGACTGCTGTGCTGGAATGCCGCAAGCAAAGTCTCCACGTCGCCCTTCACATCAAAAAACGACAGCGGTCGCGACGGACTATGCACGCTTTCAAGCGAAGCGTTTCCGGTCGCGCCCATGCAGATGCGCTTGAACTCCGCTGTTTTTTCGCCTGCCCACTCGAATACGTTCCCCGCCTCAAAAAGGCGAACATTGTTGCTGCCCCGGTTCAAGTTGTAGCCCAGCATATTCAGCATGCCGGGCACCATCGAGGTGCGCATTACCGAAGCTTCCTCGCTCAGCGGATTCGCTAGCTCGATCACTGGCACAGATGAGAACTGCTTCGGCATCATGATGCGAAATGAAGGTCAGCGAAATCGCTTCGTCGTAACCCAAAGCCAGCAAGGAAGTGCGCAGCTTCTTGTCTTTCGGCGCATCGGGCTGCTCGACGACCGCGCCCACGTACGCGGGCAGAGTGTTGGGGAATTTGTCGTAGCCATGCAGCCGCGCGATTTCTTCAATCACATCGATCTCGCGCTCGACATCCAGCCGCCAGCTCGGAACCAGTACGGTGAATTCGGGTTCCTCAAGGTGCTCTGGGATCATTTCGAATCCCAGCCGTCGCAGAATGCGCAGGATTTCGTTAGTCTCCAGCTTCTCGCCGAGAATCCGCTGCACTTCGGAAAGATGCAACGCAATTGGCGCCAGATCCAGCTTGCGCGCAATCACATCCACGAGCCCCCCTAACTCACCACCGCCCGATTGCAAAATAAGTTCGGCTACGCGATCGCAAGAGAGCACGGTCGACTCATAATCCGCACCGCGCTCGAAGCGATGCGACGCATCTGTATGCAGCCCGTGCCGCCGCGACATTTTGCGAACGGTCACCGGATCCCACCACGCCGATTCAATCAGGATGTTGCGCGTCTTCTCCGTGATCATGGTGTCGAAGCCGCCCATCGTGCCCGCCAGGCCGACCGGCTTCTTCGCGTCGGCAACCACCAGATCTTCGGAAGTCAGCTTGCGCTCGACGCCATCGAGAGTTTTGAGAACTTCGCCATCACGCGCCCGCCGTACCACGATCTTCCCGCCTTCGAGCAAATCCAGATCGAACACGTGAGTCGGCTTGCCCATTTCCCACAATGTGTAATTGGTCGCGTCCACCGCATTGTTGATGGGCCGCTGGTCGAGCAATCTCAGCCGACGCGTGATCTTTTCGGGTGAGGGCTTGATGGTGACATTTCGAATAATGCGTGCAGTAAACCGCGCACATCCTGGTTCGTCCTGAATCTCGATGGGAAATGTAGGCCGGGCGTTCGCGTTCGGCGGGACTGAAAAAGGCAAATGAGGTTCAATCGGCTTCAGCGGCAGGTCATAAATCGCCGAACATTCCCGCGCGACGCCATAGTGATTCATCGCGTCCGGACGGTTAGTGGTGATGTCCATTTCGAAGATGGTGTCATCACCCTCGCCGCTGACCGACTCGACGGCGATCCCGGCCAGAGTCAGATCTTCCGCAAGCTGATGATAGTTGACGTTGAGGTCAACGAAATCGCGTACCCATTGTGGAGAAAGTTTCATTGCTAAGCTTTCAGCTCTCAGCTCTCAGCTCTCAGCTAAGGTATTTGATAGCTGAAGGCTGAAAGCTGATAGCTTTCATGCAAACTGCTCCAGAAACCGCACATCCCCGTTGAAGAACAACTGGATATCGTCCACGCCGTATTTCAGGATTGCAATGCGCTCTACGCCCATTCCGAATGCGAACCCACTAACTTTTTTCGGATCGTAATCCACGAACCCATAAACATTCGGATCGACCATGCCGCAACCCAGCAGCTCAATCCAGCCACTGGCCTTGCAGTTGCGGCACGGAGCGCCGTCGCGATAGCCGCGGCCTCCGCAAAAAATGCAGCTGATCTGCACATCCGCGCTGGGCTCAGTGAAGGGAAAGAATGACGGATAAAACCGCGTCTTCACGCTCGACCCAAACATCTCCTTCATCGCGTGATCGAGCGTTCCCTTTAAATCAGAAAACGTAATGTTCGTGTCCACCGCCAGCCCCTCGATCTGATGGAAGATCGGAGAGTGCGTAGCGTCGGGCGCGTCGTTGCGATGGACTTTGCCCGGGCAAACCACGCGCACCGGCGGCTTCATCTTCTCCATGGTGCGAATCTGCACCGGCGAAGTGTGCGTGCGCAGCAGCAGGCGATCGCGCAGCGGCTTCGATTCCTGGTTGGCGATAAACAGCGTGTCCTGCGTATCGCGCGCGGGATGATTGGGAGGAAAGTTCAGCGCCTCGAAGTTGTAATAGTCGGTTTCAATTTCCGGGCCTTCCTCAACCGAATACCCGAGATTGCGAAACACGCCCACCATCTCATTCATGGTTTTGATAATGGGATGTTCGGCTCCGAGCGGACGGCGAATGCCGGGAAGCGTGATGTCGATGCGCTCTGCGGCTGCAGCTCACTGCCGGTGAGGCCTGCTTGTTCTCGGCAGATCATCAGCGATTTCGTACCCGCTCGACACTGCTTCTTGATTTCGTTGACTCGCTGGCCCACGTCGCGCTTTGCATCTTGCGGCGCGGCCTTCAGCCAAAGGTCGTTGATTTGCGTGAGTATGCCGTTCTTGCGTGCCATCCAGCGATCGCGGAATACTTTCCCTTCAGATTCGCTGTTGACTTCCTCCGCTTCTCGACGGACGGCGACCAAGAGATTCTCAGCAGCCTTCTCCAACGCCGCCACCGAGAAATCCTTCAACTCGGGAACAGAGTATGCCGATTTTTTCTTCGGACTCATAATCAAGACCCTGTCATCCCGAGCGCCGCGCGAGCCGCGCCAGCGGTGAGGGCAAGCGAGGGATCTGCATTTTCTTTAGAAGTCGGCAAACTGCAGATTCCTCGCGGGCTCACGCCCGCTCGGAATGACGATTCTGAATTGGCTGAATGCTGAGTGCTAAATGCTGAATGCTGGGCTACTGCGACTACGCTGCCCCGCCGAGAGCGCCCTTCGCCTGCTCGGCGAGGCTCTTAAACGCGGCGGCGTCCCGGACCGCCAAGTCGGCGAGAATCTTGCGATCCAGTTCCACGCCGGCCTGCTTCAGGCCGTGGATGAACTGGTTGTAGCTCATCCCATTCAGCTTGGCGGCGGCGCCGATGCGTACGATCCAGAGCGAGCGGAATTGCCGTTTGCGCTGCTTGCGTCCGGAATATGCGAACTTCAGGCCGCGCTCGACGGCCTCTTTAGCCGACCGGTACAGTTTGGATTTTGTGAGGAAGTAACCGCTGGCGCGGTCTAATATCTTTTTGCGCTTGGCGCGCCGTTTGGTTCCACGTTTTACACGAGGCATTGATGTGCTCCTTTTTTAATTCAATTTACGGCGGCTGGAGGTAGGAGACTGAAGTAGTCTTTATTACCTCTTCACACGCCGGGGGCCGCAATAATTTGCTGCCCACAAACGCGGGCGAGGGCGCCCGCGCCACACAAACTCGCCACACAAACTCACACAGAACTATTCTAGTACGGAATCATGCGCTTGATTTTGGGCGTGTCTGCGTCGCTTACCAGTACTGCGTGGCCCAGCTTCTTTTTGCGCTTATGAGATTTCGAGGTCAGCATATGGCGCAAATGCGAATGCCCGCGCTTCACTTTTCCGGTTGCGGTTTTCTTGAAGCGCTTGGCTGCGCCTTTATGTGTTTTCAACTTTGGCATAAGTCCTCAGAGTTAGCGTTCAGCCGTCACGTTCAACCAGCGGCCTACCGTAGTGCTGCTTGAAAATTTAATCGGTTCGTCAGGCCTTAGCGGCCCGATCTTGCGATGGCGGCGGCGCTGCGTGCGGCTTCTGCGCCCCCGTTTCCTTCTTCGGCGCCAGTATCGCGTGCAGCGTATTCCCTTCCTGGCGAGGCCGGAACTCCACGATACTTTTGTCCTGAACGTCTTTAATCAGGCGCTCCAGAATCTGGCGTCCCAGGCCGGTGCGGGTCATCTCGCGACCGCGGAAAAAAATTGTTGCCTTGACCTTGTCGCCTTCGTCCAGGAAGCGCAGCACATGATTCTTCTTGGTCTCGTAATCGTGGTCATCCACGTTGATACGAAACTTGACTTCCTTGACCGTGATCGTCTTCTGGTGCTTTTTGGCCTCGCGTTCTTTCTTCTCCTGTTGGTAAAGAAATTTCCCGTAATCCATGATGCGGCATACGGGAGGAACTGCGGTGGGCGAAATTTCAACCAAATCCAGGTTTTTTTCGCGGGCCATTTTGAGCGCTTCGTACGGGGGCATTACGCCAATCTGTTCCCCTTCGTCCCCAATCACCCTGATTTCACGCGCTCTAATACGGTCGTTCGTGCGGATAAAGCGTTTATCGATACAATCCTCCGTCAGCTAAAGCGGCAGCTTAGATGCAAAATTATAACATGTCGTATCAGGCTTTGGTCCTGATGCCGCGGGGAGGCGCGCAAATGGGCACGCGATACAAGTATTTTAGCCGGACTCTCCAACCCTTTTTTGCGCTTAGCCTGTGAATTCCTCCCACTTGTACATCGTCCTCCGTACCCTAGGAACGATGCGGTGCGAAGCGGACAATACATAAAGACTCACAGCGCAGTCACCGGCGCAAAATCCCCCTCCAATTGCCGCTGGCGCAGCCTGCAATATTTCATGGCGGAAAGCGATCCTCAAATTCGAGAAGAGCCAGTCTGCAGCCTCTGGCAGCGCATGCTCGAAGGAGTGCTGGGAGTGTGCCTGCTCTTCGGTATCGCTCTCATGGCTCGCTACTACCCGGCGGCGAAACCACCTGACCCGCAACCGAAAAATGACCTGCAGCGGCAGGTACAGCAACTCGGAAACAAAGTAGACCAGCTTGAACAAGAGCAGGCCATGCCTGAATTCGTGCTGCACCGTTACCGCGATTCCATCTGCTACATTTTCGGCATATATCAGGTCGGATTCAGCGGCCACCGTCCCGAATTTCGCGCACGTATTTCTGGCACCGGCTTTGTGATTTCTGACGGATTGCTCGCCACCAATCGTCATGTGGCCGAGCCGTGGTACGAAGACCCTGAATCCACTTTGTTGATTCGCAAAGGAGCCATACCGCGGCTGGAAAAGTTATTAGCCTTTTTCCCCGGCCTGCCTACACCGGTGAACATCACGCCAGCAGTCCTGTCGGCACAGGGCGATTTGGCGGTTCTCCACATCGAAGACATTCAGGCCGTGCATCAGCTTAGGCCAATACCTTTGGCCGCAGACACGCCGACCCCTGGAGAGTTGGTCGCGGTAGTCGGATACCCCATGGGCGTGCTGGGCATGGTAGCGAAATCACCGCCGGCGGTTTACGACCGCCTGGCTTATCGCCGAGACGATCAGAGCGCCGCCAACGAACTGGCTGCCTTGTCGTTGATCCGGCCATCCTCGACTTGCGGGCACTTGGGAGATGTTGTGGGCGACAAACTGATCTACGACGCGCCTACCGCCCACGGCGGCAGCGGTGGCCCGGTTTTCAATTCGCGAGGGGAAGTGATTGGCATAAACGCGGCCTATATCGATGGCTTCTCGGGAGGCACGCTTGGAGTTTCCGTGCGCGCGCTCAAGCCGCTCGTCGCAGTGGCCAAGGCTGCCCTCACAAAAACGGACACACCGAGGCTGACGAACCCTGCGGCATTGGAAGTGACCGAAACACGCCCGTAATGACTTATTTTTGATGGGTCTTTAATGTGGAGGCTACATTCCACAGGGCAAAATCTACATCAGGGCCGACGCGCCCTCCTTGTAAACCCTTGATTCAATGCTTCTATCGGATGGCATCTTCTTTGCGACTTCGATCTAAGCTACTTCGGCAGGATCGCCAACGAGATCGCCAATGCAAAGATCGCCGAAACCGAGCCAACGAATCAGGCTACTCCTTGCTTTGATGGCTGTGTCTTTGTTGTGCTCAGCAGGGTGCTCCCGCCAACTTGGCGCCTCAGGACTTACTGACAGTGCCAGGGACGGTCAGCTTCCCTTTGATCGCGTTTCCGACGGCGCCGGCATCTCTCCCACAAAGCGATTCGAGTTCGACGAAATTCCTGCCGGAACCCAACTTAACGTTCGGTTACAGCTCCCACTGTCCAGTGCAGGCGTTCGGGCTGGAGATTCTTTTTCAGCCGTGCTTGATGACCCTGTGATCGTCGGCGAGAAAACCATTGTGCCTCGCGGCGCGCTAATCACCGGCAGCGTGATGGCCGCAAAGGCTTCCGCCGAATCGCATGATCCAGGCTACCTGCGTGTCACGCTTGTATCGATGGTCGTGAATGGAAAAACCATTCCTTTGCGGACATCCAGCGTTTTCGCCAAGGGTGGTTCCTACGTCAGCTCGCCGATAATAATTGGGTCTGGGCTAAGCTCCGTGACCGCCGTTGAATCTTCATCAAATCATTTCAAAGGTGATGTGCGGTTTTCCACAGGACATCGCCTAACCTTTCGACTCGCTCAGCCTATTCAATCCCAAAGCTGAACTGTCAGTGAAGCACGCTTCACCGTTGCATGCCTACGAGTTCGCGGCAACTCATTCCTCCCATTTTGGACTCGCTTCAATTCGGCAAATTCCTGTTCAACCATCACAGCGCTCCTCAGGCTGACCCGCCTAGACTTCCCAAATGGGGAGCACCCACACCAAACGTGGCTGCAATCCAGCACTTTAACCCTTGGACGAATGAGAACTATGAACGCAATTGCACAGTTGCAAGTCAGAGCCGAAGAAACCGTAGCGCGTCCGCAGACAGAACAACAGTTGCGGGACGCCCACAAAATGGAGGCCATTGGCCGCCTGGTTGGCGGGGTTGCCCATGACTTCAATAACCTCCTGACTGGGATGGTGCTTTGCAGCGAACTGATTCTGACCGGGCTGGAACCGGATAGCCCGTTGCGTCGCTTTGCCGAGGAGATCCGCAAAGCCGGAGAACAGGGAGCTGGACTTATCCAGCAATTGATGGCAGTGGCGCGGCAGCGGGCAGTCGAACCTTGTCTGCTTCACTTGAACGATATCGTATCCGAGATCCGCACTCTGTTGAGTCGGTTGATTGGCGAAGATATCGAGTTGATCGCTGACCTCGCGGGTGATCTTGGCGTGGTGCGAATGGACCCGGCGCAAGTGCAGCAGATCATCCTCAATCTGGTATTGAATGCGCGAGACGCCATGCCGGCCGGCGGCCGAATCACCGTCAATACCAGAAATTATGACGGACCGAAACTGGGACGCGGAGCCCATAACCAGTTTTGCGAATCCTGGGTCGTTCTCACCGTCACCGATACCGGTTGTGGCATTGCCCCCGAAACCCGCGCCCGCCTTTTTGAGCCATTTTTTACTACCAAGAAGCCGGGCGTGGGAAATGGTCTGGGCCTCGCAACCGTTTACCGCATCGTGACCCACGAAGGTGGAACCATCGAAGTGGAAAGTGAAACCGGAAGAGGTACGCAGGTGATTGTTTATCTCCCCCAAGCAGGAGTTGGATCCAAATCATCCAAAGTTTCCGAAGCTGCTAACGACAACCCAGTCCCGAATCACAAGGTCCGCAGCCCTAGAAAAGCCAAAACCAGAAGGGGAAAATCTGTATGACAAGCGCAGTTGCCCATGCTTTTAATCCGCCACAGCTCGAGGCGGCGAATTTACTGAATTTAGTGATCGTCGATGATGAGCGGGCCATTCGTGATGTTTGCCGTGAAGTGGCGCAGTCGCTGGGCTTTAATACTATGGTCGCTGAATCAGCCGAACACACTTACCGCCTCATCGATTCGCAGCCGATCGATGTAGTTCTGCTCGATCTGAAATTGCCGGGCGCCGGGGGGCTGGAAGCCTTACACAAGATCAAGCAGCGGCGACCCGATGCCGAAATCGTGGTGGTAACCGGCTATGCCACGGTGCAATCGGCCGTGCAAGCTATGAAAAATGGCGCCTATGATTACGTAACGA
Organism: uncultured Acidobacteriota bacterium; assembly: GCA_963716405.1. Taxonomy (GTDB): domain Bacteria; phylum Acidobacteriota; class Terriglobia; order Terriglobales; family Acidobacteriaceae; genus JABDBE01. Next base: position 590,438 of record CAVQTI010000007.1, read on the forward strand.
AACCGTTCACTATCGACGAATTGAAGCTGTTGCTGGAGCGGGTGGCGGCGCACTTGCGCCTTAAGACGGAAAACCGGATGTTGCGCGAGAAAATCAAATCGAAGCTGGGCTTTGGAAGCATCGTGGGGCACGCACCGGAAATGGAGAAGCTCTATCGCATGATCGCCAAGGCGGCGGTGAGCAGCCATCCGGTGCTGATTCTGGGCGAGAGTGGCACGGGGAAGGAAATGGTAGCGCGATCCATTCACTTTTCTGGCCCCTTCCGCGACAAACCGTTCATCCCAGTGGACTGCGGATCGTTGGTTCCCACATTAATCGAAAGCGAATTGTTCGGCTACGTGAAAGGCGCATTCACAGGGGCGGTACAAGCGAAAGAAGGACTGCTGGCGATGGCTGAGGGCGGCACGGTGTTCCTCGACGAGATCGGCGAACTGCCGGTCGATCTGCAGGCCAAGCTGTTGCGCGCCATCCAGGAAAAAGAAATTCGCCAAGTGGGTAGTACCAAACGCACGACTATCAACGTACGCATCCTCGCCGCAACCAATCGCGACCTGGAGGTCGCGGTGGCACAAGGCACCTTTCGCCGCGATCTGTATTTCCGATTGAATGTACTGAACCTGCGCATTCCAGCTTTGCGGGAGCGGCGTCAGGATATTCCCGTGCTGGCGGCGTATTTTCTGGATGGAATGGCGCGAGAATTCGGACAACAACGGACCCTCAGCGATGATGCCGTCAAAGCCCTGCTCGCCTACGACTGGCCCGGCAATGTACGGGAATTGGAAAACTGTTTGCACCGAGCTTGCGCCATGAACAGCCCTTCTGAAATTCAGGTGGTGGATTTGCCCGGTTCAATAACTGGCAGGAACAGTCAATCCCCCGTCGACGGGGAGGGAAGTTCTGCCAAAATTATTCCCATCTCGGAGCTGGAGAGAAACACGATTCTCAACACGATTACTCAGCTCAATGGCGACAAACTTTTGGCGGCGCGGCTGCTTGGTATCGGCAAGACAACGCTCTATCGCAAGCTAAAAGAGTACGAGATTCAAGCCTAGATAACTGATGCCTCCTATGCGACCCGTCATCCAAACGCCCGCGCTTTGCTCCAACGGGCCGAGGAATCTTGCGCGGAGTACTGAACGTCTCTTTCCTCTACGCCACGAGCAAAGGCGCAGGCTTTGATCTCGCTGGCGGGCTGAAGGGTCATTCCCGAGCTTTTGGTTCGAACCCGGACTCGTTTCCCGCAATGAAACCTATGCCAGAAGGACAATGTGCGCAACCACCCTGTTATCAATCGTGATGTGATGGCAACTGACGTGCCATTGATCAGGTATGATTTTGCTTATTACATCCCTCACAAAAGCTCAAGACTGCGCGGCGGCGCTGCAGGAAGTCACCGCAGAGCCGGTGCAAGTAGCCGCAACGCTGCACGAGGCCGTCGCCCAATTACAAGCCCACGAATTCTCGGCGGTGGTTCTCGACCAATTGCTGCTGGATGCAGAACCGGACGACGTAGAAACAATCTTCAAACATATAGGCACGGCCGTCCCCGTTTATTCAAACTTCGCTATCAGTGGCATTGAGCGAGTGTCGCGCGAGTTGCGGTCGGCCGTGCATCGCCGCAAGCGCGAACTGCTGATTGCCAGGCAGGAGGCGGAACAGGACTTACGCAGTGAGCTCAAGAGCACCATTACGGCCTTGCTGCTTTCTTGTGAAATGGCTCTCGGAGTACCCAATCTTCCTCTGCTGGCTGAGACCAAAATGCGAGCCGTGGACGCCCTGGCTCGAGAAATGCGCGCCAAGCTGGGGGTGACCCCGTAAAAGTTTGGTAAGCGTCCGTTCACTCGGGCATCACTGTCGGGGTGCCTTGCGGCGGTCCGCGCTTGGCGACGGAATCGAATCGAAAGCTGGAACCACCCCGCTCACTAGCGAGAAAGCGGACCCAACGAGCAGTTGCGATTGACGTTCTGGATATAGATACCGTTGTTGCCGCTGCGATCATCCTCAAAGGCCACAGCCGAAAGTCCCGACCGAACGATGTCGGACGATAAACGTGCCTTGTCCGCAGGCAGTGAAGACACCGGAAATTGTTGGCATACAACCTTGCCAGCCCGGTCCAGCCGGGTTGCCTGAATCGTGGCCGAGCCGAAGCCTACCTGATCAACCCAGTACGCGAGGGCGCCAGTGCCGATCTGCACATTCTGAACGAAGATCTGCTGATCCGCTCCCAAAGGCACCACCACCAACCCGGTATCACCCCATTTGCGCGCACCCTTGGCATCAAATTTCTGCGCGTAAACTCCGTTCAGCACTTGATTGGAATCTTCCTCCGTCCAGAAGAGAAATACTTCGTCGGTTGCCGCCCGAAAGGAGCCTGCAGGCGAAACTCTTACGTTAGCTGTATTAGTTGAGGCTGCGGACCCGTTGTGGGGAAAAGCTTCGCTGCCGTTGGCGAGGATATGTTGTGCGAAGCATTGTAGAGCGGGAGCGCTCGTATACCATGCAAATACTGCACCCCCACTTCCATCCGGTACAAAATACGGAAAAGCACCAAACTGAAGCGAGCCGTTATCGAAAACTTTCACATGCCCTTTTCCCCAGAGGAGCTTTCCCTTTGCAGAAAGTTTGTTGGCGTAGATATAGCGGTTGCTGCCAAAACCCTGCTCGCGTATCCAGGAAACAATTACAGATCCATTGTCGGCGGCATGCAGGTCCGCCAATCCGTAGTTGTAACTGGCTTCGCTCAGCACAATTCCCTTGCCCCACAGAGCGTGGCCGTTCGCATCGAGTTTCTGCAGCACGACATTGCTGTTGCTTGTCCAAGCCACAACCACGCTACCGTCGCTAGTCCCAGCAATTTTGGGCGCGCTGTTGGAGGCGGAGCCCTTAGTCGTTTGCACACCCAGCTTTCCCCAAAGAGCCTTTCCCGCAGGGCTGATCTTGGCCGCAGTCACCTGCGGATTGGATCCCTCGCGGGTGTCAAGAAATGCGAGCAAAGCGTTGCCTGCGGTGTCTGCGTCGAGACCGTAATCCTCAGTTGAACTGTTGCTCAGGTCGGCGATCTTTATACCATCGTGGCGGAATTGCTCGACGCCACCGGGATTCAGGCGCTGCAAGTAGACGTCATAGCCAATCGGCGGCGGACTGTTCGGATCTGCATCGAACCAGCTCACATACCACCCATTATTCGATAGCGGCCGCACTTTTGGCTGGACCTGATCATTCCCATCAGCTTTGTCTGCAAGCGCAAGATTCTTAGAAGGGTCAGTTGACCATTGCGCCCTGGCAGCGGAAACCAGCGTCAGACTTAAAGCCACCACGACTGCGTATCGAACTGCGTAGTTCATGAATCCCTCTCGCCGCCGTACGCGGGCAACTGCCGTTAAAGCCGAGACTAGACCCTACTCCGGGGAGAGGCGCAGGTCAATGCAGAATCGCTGGATCGCCCGTCCAGCCGGGACTTTGCGAGATTATCCTGGGCATTCGCCAGTTGGAGGCGGTCCGCCCCGGCATTTAGTCGGTGAGCGTAAAAGTGTTCACCCAGATTTCTTCGTGCTGCTGGCGAAGGCGCGGGGCGTCCGAACGACTGCTTCAAAATCTTGACCCATTAATTGGCTATGAGATAGCTGTTCCGAAGTTCTGCTATCATTTTTTCTGCCGCATTTAGTTCGTGCAGTATGGACGACGAAATCCCCAGCATTCGCATTTCCTCGGAGGAATTCATGGATGAAGTACCCGCCATCACAGCCGGATCACGCCGCAACGAAGACATCGCCCTCGACTTAATGAAATTTGTAGCCATGACTACTGGCTATGGCCGCACAAGCTCATCTGGGGTCGGCTTTCAGGGCTCGGGCGCAGCCTCGAAGCCGGAAGACTATGCCAGTCATCTGCTGGAGCTCTACGGAAGATGCCTGGATACTGTGCAACGAAAAAAATAGCGTACACGGAAGAGCGTTTCGGCCCATATCGGCCGACTTTCACACCGGCGGTCCGGCCGGGGCGCCCGACGATTTGAGTTTCGGTGTGTTCTGGCTGGGGTTCCGCAGGAATAATGTGATCTCCTGATCGATGCGCTCTAACGTTGGACTTTTCGCCGTGCTTTTTTTCACCGCATTCTGCACCTCGTGGACTCCCGCGAAAGCAACAGCCTGCACCTCCGTGGTCGCTTCGGGATTAACTGCAAGTATCATCAACCGCTCGGCAATTTCGCTTTGCACCACCGCTGCCAGGTCTCTTGCAGTGGCAGTCTTTGCCTGCCCGCTAAATCCAGCATCGACTAGCGCAGAAATTACAAACTGCGGGGAGAGTGCGTTGGTGTCTTGTCGTGAAATTACGGTCAGCCTCTCAAGCCTCTGCGGATCAAGCAATCCGCCCACAACGATTTCCGCCACCGCGCGTGCCCCATCCTGCGGACTAAAAAGATAACCTGCCGAGGACACGAACCGTTCGGCATTCGCCTCCCGATTCTCGCCTGGCGCCAGCGCACTCCAAAGTTCCGCCGGAATCGTCAGCTCCGCTGGGTCGAGAGCCCTCAGAACCAATCGCAACGCCTCTCGTTGACCATCCGCTGGCCACACGCTGATGGGCTGCTGTCCATCGCCCACCAGTGAAAGCGGAATCTTCGCGCTACCCACAACATTGATCGCCGCCGCCAGACCATAGCGGTGGAACAGATAAACTAGCGGGAATCGCGACGCTAACATGGAAGCCGGCTCGCCCGGCCGCAGCATCGCCGGGCCATAGTGGGCCAGCAAAGCGTCGCGCACGGGAAAAACTTCCTTCAACCACGTCACCGGATCGGGTCCGTCGTCATACGCATTCCAACGCGGATCGTCGTAATTTCCCCACACAACGCCCTTCGCGATCGCTCCCCGAACGATTGCGTCCAGGCGCCCCTGCTGGTCCTTCGCCGAAGTCCCCGGTATGCCTTCACTGTATCCCCACTCGATCGCAAAGCGGTCATAGCTGCCCACGCCCTGCATGTAGGCATCGGAGAGGTCTGCCGTCCCGTCCGCCCGAATGTGTACCCGCGGCGCAAAGTAATCCATCACAGAGCCTCGCCCAAAAGTGCTCGCGACAAAGTTGTGATCCAGGCCGAGCACATGTCCCACCTCGTGGCAAGTAAGCAAAGCCAGGCGATTCGCCATCACTTCTTCTTCGCTGGTTTGCGGATCAAGGCTGTCGAGCGCGGCGAACATATCCAGCGCGGGCTCCTCGGCTCGTCTGCCGGACGGAATTATCGACTCCCAGTAGTTGTTCACCGTTCGCATGCGATGCGAATCAAGTTGCACCACGCCGTGAATAATCTCACCAGTCCGAGGATCTACGTGGGACATGCCCACCGACCAGCCCCGGCCTGATCGGTTCGTCCATTGAATAGTCGGATACCGAATGTCGAGCGGGTCGGCACCCTCGGGCAGGTCTTCGAGGCGCAACGCGTCTTTGAACCCAGCCTGCTCGAACGCCGCATTCCACCACAGCGCTCCCCGACGGGCCGCCGAGCGGACGGGCTCAGGAATTGCGCGATCCAAATATAAAATTATGGGCTTGACCGGCTCACTCAGTGCAGCCTTCGGATCTTTTTTCTGCAAGCGCCAGCGGCTGGTCAAAAAGCGCGTAAGCGGACGGTCATAGGGCTGAGAAAAATCCTGAAAGCTAGGCCCGAAAAATCCGACCCGCGGATCCTGCTCCCGCGGCTCAAACCCCGGCTCCGGCAAAGCGACAAATGAGTGATGTTCGCGCACGCTCAGAGTATGCGCATCGGGCTGATTCAACCGGCCTTCCGCGTCCGTGGCAAAAGTCAGCAGAACTTCAACTTCCGTATTTAAAGGAAAACTGCCACTGTGCTCCGGGTCAACCAGGCTCCGCTCTTTATCCAGCCGCCAATCCGCGGCAGAGGATTTTTCGTCCCGCACGACGGTCCCTGCGACGATGCGGAACGGCCGCCGCAACTGTGAGAGCAAATCGGACGCATCTCTCACAATGAGCGCACCCGCGTCTACGAGCACTGTGCCGTTCTGCTCGGCCTCAACCGGAAGCACAGCCAAAACAGAAGTGGGAAAGCTTGATTCCACCGAATGCTTGAGCTCCGTGCCACCATTGTCGGCGCGGAAGTCCGTGTTCTCCTGGATCACTAATACGCGCATGCCAATCCGGCGAAAACGGCATAGCGCCGAATTCCCAAACGAACTGCGATCCGCGAACACCTGCGTCGATCCAACCCCAGTCCCCATGCCAGTGAAGTACAAAAACTTCCGGTCCAGCGCTGACGGCGAAAGCTCAAACAAGAGTGCGCCCTTTTTTTCATCCCAGTAGTAAGGAAGGAACCCGTCATGCTTCTCGAGCCCCGCAGTACTCGCGGCCAATGTGACTGCCTCGGTACGCGGTTGCGCCGGAACCTGTGCGCGCACGAAGGTCACAGCGAAGACAAAGGCAAAGAGCCAAAACTTCATAGGCCTTGTCTTATACACCATGCGTCGCGGTATGCTCAATAAGACCCGAGAAGGCGAGTGTCTTGATCAGGAGTCCGTTGACCAATTAAAGTGCGCGACCCGAAACAGCGCGGTGTTGAAGACAGGTCTTTGAAGGGTTGCGGATTCAGCCACGCTGAAAAGTGCCGCTGAAAATACGGGTGCCCACTGAGATACGTATCAATACAAAAAGTCATGCAAAAGATCACTGTCAAAACCCGGAACAAACGTGAAGTGCTCGATATTACCGACACCGTGGAAGCTCTCCTCGAAAAGAGTTATGCGAAGGGAGCCGGCATTTGCAATCTGTTCATACTCCACACCACGGCGGCGTTAACCACGGCCGATCTCGATCCGGGCACCGACCTCGACATGCTGGATGCTTTCGAGGCCATGATTCCCAAGCTGCGCTACCGCCATCCTCACAATCCGGCGCACGTGCCCGATCACATTCTGTCGTCTTTGATTGGACCGTCAGTCGCGCTGCCATTTGAGCATGGCAAGATTCTGCTCGGCATCTGGCAACGGATTGTACTGGTGGAACTGGACGGTCCCCGCGAGCGGGAACTGGTTGTAACCGTCGCGCCAGCAGCCTAAGCATGAACCACCTCGGCTTGTGCCGCAGTCCCCTGGGACAGTTCTGGTGCTGATCTCTCTAGTGTCCGCGTAACACTGACATCGCTAATTGCTAGACCGCAAGATCCTGCGAAGTCGATGCCGCTTGTGGCAATGCGCGATTACGGATTCGTCGGCGGTGCACTCGGCGCTGTGCCCGGTGATGGTGCCGCAGGCTGTGCGGGAACTAGCGGTATCGGACGGTACAGCGCGCTCTTCACTGAGTCCGGCAGTTTGTTCGCATTCGCCGCCAGCAGGCTGACCTGCCACATCTGCGTCTGAGACAGCGATTCGCTGAAGCTGGGCATTCCGGTGAGGCGGATGCCATTTGCGACTTTCCAATAAGTTTCGCCGGGCGGATCATCAGTCACGCCCATGCCTTCAAGCAGCTTCGGTGGTTTCGGAAACATGCCTCTCGAGATCGCGGTGGGCGTGCCTCCGGGAATGCCGTGACACACCGCGCAATTTTCCCGATAAACGTTCGCGCCGCTCGTCAAATTGGTTTCGTCAGCCGGAATCGGAACGGTCTTCGGCATCTCCTTTGCGATGTGCGCGTGCAGAGCTGCGTTGGCCAAGGTCTTCTCAAATGGCAAGGGCGGCGCGGATGTAGCCATCGGGGCGCTTCCAGTTGCGAAATAAATATAGACGCAGAGCGGGATCAGGATTAAGCCAACGACTAGACCGATGAGGAAAAATTTCACGGGACTCTCCTTGAGCTGAACCTCGCAGTATACACAGAAAGGTTTGGAGAGTTCTCAAATCGTCTTGTCGAACTGGGAGGCACATGACCTCTTCCGATTCTCGATAGAGACCATGCTTTGCCCCTTTAAAGACGTTCTTTGCGGTGCAATAGAAACGCGCTGATGGCGCCTCCGAGACCGGAAAAAACTGTGAATACCACCAGGGTCATGATCAGACTGAAGATCATGATGAAGGTAAAACCGTCCGCGGTATTGAGCAAGTCGATGACCTGTTGAAAGCGGGGGTCTGAGCCTTGTCCGGCGTTTTGTTGAATGTAAGTCAGGAAGGCATCGTGAATTTCTTTGCCGGAGCGGAAGACAGTCCAGAGGGCAAGAGTAATGCCGACAACACCGAATCCTAGAGCGCCTGTCAGTGCGCCCAGTCGCGCTCCCATGCCTGCAGTGACATGCGTAGCGGGACACCGTCGCCGGTAAAACACCACCGTGAGAAAGCCGGCGGCAAGCATAGCCAGCCAGGTAGACTTGCTTACGACAGTAATCAAAATCGCTACGAGCAAGGCAATTCCGGCCGACCGCAACGCTTGAGGCCATTCGAGAGCGGACGGCGGTGTGGTAGCGTGCGAGGCGTACTCCTCGATTGCAGCTTGGGGCATCGTGAGGCTGGGCGTGCCGAGCGGTTCGGGGCCCACAACCCGAATCTGGGGAGCGTTACAGCGCGAGCAGAATGGCGTGCCTTCTTCAACGCTGGCGCCACATTTGTAACAAGCGCGTTCCATTGATTTTCAAGGTACAGCAGGGACGCGCGGCACGCAAGAAACTGCGGTGCCAGCAAAACGCCATTACTCCTGACACTCGGACCTAGATTTCACCTTGTTTGCCGCGCACTCGCACCCACACGATAGCGAAATCCGAACCCTTGCCTTCGGGATCGACAGACACAATGCGCTGATTATCGTCGGTGCCGACTTTCAGTTCTACCGTGCTGCCGCTATTGTCACTATCGCACTTTAGGTTTCCTCCAACGACATAACCCTTCCTTCCGCCAACAAAGGGGACATCGTCGTCTAGCTTTACGCGCTTGCCGTGGCATTGCACCACGTTACCGTATTTCTTCAGTTGATCCTGATAGTAAGCAATGATTTTGGCGGGCGGATCGTCAGACTCATACTCCAGGGCAACAACCTTCAAGCCAAAACCGAAGGCGGACAAATTAACGTTGGCGCTTTTTTGATCGCCGTCGCTGGTTTTCGGTTTCAACTTTGCGCCCGGATAGACAGACAGCCCGGTGTCGCGCGCATCCGCATTCTGATCAACGTGGATTCCGCCGACCGGCGTGCTGATATCGACTTTAGTGTTGCCTTCATTGTCGTGGTCTTTCACGTTGATGCTGCAGCCGGACAAGACCAGCGTGCCCAGGACTAACACAATCGGGAGATATGGGTTAATGGGTAATGGTTTGAGAATACGCATGTGAAGAACCTCCTTGCGCACTTTTTGTCGGACGCTCGATGCCGGCGCCGCGCGATGCAATATTCGGAATGCTCACGGGCAGATGTCCTCGGATCGGAATTTCGCCAAACAACGCTTTCACCGCGCTGATTTCCGAGACTGTAGCGTTAGAAAATGTGCACAAATAATTTTGTACAGCTGGAAAATCCTGGGCGAGGTACGGATTTCCCATAGCGACGACCAATGTTTTCTCTGCTGCGCTGTCCAACACCTTTTGCAACAGGACTTCACCAGCGTCGGATAGGCCAACTGCATTCTTAGCGTCGGCAACCCTTCCCGGCACCGGCACTTCATACACGGCCGCAATCACCGTCTGCGCATTGGTCACGGCTTTGAGTACATCGTCTGTCATTGCGGCCGCCACGCGGGGATCCACATAAATCACGTGGGCATCGGGCACGCGTAATCGCAGCTGGTGCTCCAGGGCGCGTCCAGCCTCAGTTCGCATGTCGTCAGAAAAAATTATCGCAACCACGGTGTCGCGCACTTCTTCCACTTTCTGATACGGAAGACCCGGCGCGCGAGTTCCATCGGATTTCAGGGGAAGGACCTTGCCATTGTCCCGCACCAGGGTGACGGCGTCGTCCGCGATGTGCTCGCCCAAGGCGAGGTTCTCCGGCTTGCCAACCAGCGTGGGAAGAGCCTCGATGTTCACCAATCGAGCCTTGTGCAGCGACAATGAAGCCTTAGCCTTCAGTATCTTCAGAACAGACGCGTCAAGTTGCGGCTGCGAAATTTCGCCACTGCGCACGGCCTCGAGCATTGCGCGGTAAGACGCGTCCAAGTCAGCGGGAATGAGCAACACATCGTTGCCTGCCTTGAAAGCATCCACTGCGGCACGCCCAATGTTCGCCGCGTACAACTGAGTAAGCGCCGCCATGTCCAAGGCGTCGGTTACGACTATCCCTTTAAAACCAAGCTGGTTTTTGAGCAGGCCAGTCACGATCGCCGGCGACGTTGTGGCTACATGATTAGGATCGGAGTCGAGCGCAGGAATGGAAACGTGCGCCACCATAACCGAGTCGACACCGGCTTCGATCGCCTTTTGAAAGGGCGGAAGCTCGACGGATTTGAGGCGCGCCATGTTCCCAGTGACTTGGGCTACGCCCAGATGAGAGTCGGTCGCGGTGTCGCCGTGGCCGGGAAAGTGTTTGACCGTGGTCATCATCCCGTTCGCGTGGGCTCCGCGAATGTACGCAGTAACGAGATCGCCGACCTGCTGCGGATCTTCGCCAAATGAACGGGTATTGATGATGGGGTTCGCGGGATTCGAATTCACGTCGGCGTCGGGAAAGAAATTCCAATGCACCCCGATGGCGCGAGCCTCTTGCGCAGTGATGCGTCCAAAGGCTTCGGCATATTCCAAGTTGCCCGCAGCTCCAAATGCCATAGCATGAGGAAATTCGGTAGCTCCGTGCAACCGCATGCTGACGCCGCGTTCGAAATCCGCAGAAATCAGCAGCGGCAACTTGGAGTCCTGTTGCATCCGGTTAAGCAATACGGCAGCTTCATAGGGCTGGTTTCGATAGAGAAACGGCGGATCCCACGGAACCGTCATGGTGAATCCGCCGAGGTGGTATTTGCTGATGGTGTCGCGAAGCCGCAGATACTCGGGATTGTCGACATTCAGGAATTCTGCTCGCACGAAGACATTAAAAACCTGACCAACTTTTTCCTCGGTGGACAGCTTGCGAAGCGTTTTCTCCGCCCACTTTTCTCCTTCGTGGTCAAGATGAATCGGCCCGGGCTGCTGATACTTCTCTTTGGCAGGGCAAAACGCGATGAGGGCACAGAAATCACCAGAGAAAGCACGCCAGAGTGTCGAAGCATGAGCAGACGATAGCATGGGAGTAGCTTTCTGGTCTCACCATGCCTACGCCTCCCGTACAATTTCCGTTCGCCTTGACAGCCTAGAGTGGCGACCTACAGTAGACTAGACACTCATGAGTGGTATCGTGGCGAAGTTCAAGATGACTCTGAAGGCGGGCGGGCTCTTGCCGGCGATGCGGTGGCTGAACGACCGCGTGCCCTACCGCTTCACGGCTATTTTCGCGTTCGACGGCGAGATGCTTCGCAACATCTGTTTGATCGACAAGCAGAATCAGAATATTACTAACTGCTCGGATCAGCCGATTACCGAATCCTATTGCATGTATATACATCGCTCCGGCGAGAGTTTCGGCGTTGAGGAGGCCTTACAAGATGAGCGTGTCGCAGGTCATCCGAAGCGACAAAGTTTTCAGTGCTACTACGGCATCCCCCTGTTTGACGCTAAAGGAAAAATGCTCGGCACCGTGTGCCACTTCGACAGCATGCCAGTTCGCGTGACGGAAGAAGTAGCTGCGGCGCTGGATGATTTAGCGCCCCAGATAACCGAGGCCGCATTCAGCGCAAGCGAAGTTAACCCAACTCAATACCCCACGCTCAAGGTGCGGGGTAGCCAGAGACTGGCGACGTCGTCAGCGCCGCGATTTCCACCTCGAGCGGATCAAGGCTTCGCGGCGGTACGGCCTTGGAGAGCGCAACAAAGGAAGTAAATCAGTAAAAGAATCGCAGTTGGCAGTCGATTGGCACTTGCGAGAGAATCTACTGCGAGTCGCCGAAACGGGCGCGTAGCTCAAACGGATAGAGCATCGGATTTCTAATCCGAGGGTTGCAGGTTCGATTCCTGCCGCGCCTACCAAACCTTAAAGTTCAGCACGCTGAGCAATTTGAACTTCCTGGACGGATTGCCTAAGGCCACAAATCGATTTAGTCGTTCAGTCAGGGTACGATTTCGAATACAGTGCCGTATCCGCCATTCCCGTTGCCGTAGAAGCCGCCGCCGTAAGCGGTCGTGCCGTATAAATTTCCAGCCGTGTCGAGAATTACCGAGGCTTCCGGGCCATAGCCGTCTGTGCCATCAAAGGCATGCAAAACACTCTCCGTCCAGCGGGCACCCGCGCCAGGCGTCAGCTTGAAAACTGTGCCGCAGTGGGAGGGCGGAATACATTCGAACTTCCCTCCGTCAATCGTGGTTCCATACAAATTTCCCGCAGCGCCAACAGTTACGCCACCTTCGGGATATGCACCGTCATTGCCTCCGCTGAACTCGTAAATCGTCGTCTCCTCCCATTTTCCCGTCTCTCGAGGGGTCAATTCAAAAACCTTTCCGAAGCCATAAATACCGCAGGCGTCGCTCGTACCAAACAGATTCCCTGCGTCGTCGAAAACAAGCGCGGCGGATGGGCATGAGTCGTCAGTTCCCTGAAAAAAGCGATGCAATATTTTCTCGGTCCACCTTCCGTTGGCTTGACGCACCAACTCGAAAGCAATACCCGCCCCGGGGCCTGAGAATAAGGTCGTACCATACAAATTCCCCGCAGCGTCGGAGATCAGGCCAACGGGATAATCTCCGTCGTTGCCGTTGAAGTAATGCAGTACTTTTTCAGACCACTTGCCATTCGTGTCTGGTGTCAACTCGAAAACCGTCCCATAGCCTGGGAGCGGCCCCTGCGCGGTTGTGCCATATAGGTTTCCAGCCCCGTCGAAAATGACATTACTTGCAGGGTTTTCGCCGTCTGTGCCCCTGAATTTATGCAACACCGACTCGCTCCATTTCCCGTTGCCGAGCCGCCTTAGTTTGAAGACAGTACCGCAACCTCCCTGCGGACAATTAAATCCGCCACCGTACGTCGTGCCGTACAGGTTTCCCTCAGCGTCCAAGGTCAAACTTCCAGAAGGCCTGGCGCCATCTTCGCCATTAAACTCATGCAGAACGGTTGTTGTCCATTGCCCGTTATCGCCGCGCGTTAACTCAAACACGGTCCCACAGCCGTAGTCACGGCATTTCCCGGCGCCACCCGTCATGGTCGTCCCGTAGAGATTTCCGGCAGCATCGAAAATCACACTGGCAACAGGGCTGTTCCCGCGTCTGCCATTAAAGCTCTGCAGCACTTCCTCTTTGCTGGCCGCCAGGCAATTGATGGTCGTGGCGACGACCGCGAAGATGAGCACAGTTTTGAGAAAAACTGACGAGGTAGTTTTGAATAACATCGCGATGTCTCCTCTAAAGCACGGGCTCGCAAGATGGATACTTCAGGCCGGCGGGAGAGCCGTGTCCTGGCCGAAGTCGTCCGAATTATACCTGCAGTTAGAGATCTTGAATAAAATCGCTGGCTGGTAAAAACTTGGCGAATAACGTTCATCGGAACCAATGGTACTCCACGCTCACCTGCACGCCGTTGAACTCCGGGTTTCGCACCCCCAAATTGGCGTTGGAAATATGTGTCCAGCGGCAGCCTATCTCAACTGACTGACGCGGTTTGGTGAATATTCGCAGCCCGCCTCCGCCTCGGGCGGAGAAGTTGAAGCTTGAAGTATCGCCTGCGGGAAAATTTACGTTGGTATATAGCGCTCCGCCTGCTAATTCGATATAGGGAGCAAAGTGTTGCGTGTGCAGGCTGGAGTTCCAGCGCAAAATTACAGGTTCAAACCCTCCGCCATACACCGAATTAGGACGGAATTGCCGGAATAGCGGGATAACATCGATTCCAAATTCGAAGCGCCCGCGACGCCACCCCTTGCCGACCTCGCCGGTTAGAACCTTGCCAACGAATACCGCCGCGGTCAAAGTCTGCGCTTCGGCGAAAGAGTTAGTGTTTTCTTCTCCCGTCGCCCCAGCCACCCAGACTCCGAAGTCCCAATTTTCTGGCTGGAAGCCACGAGGATCGCTTTGCGCACGGAGGGGCCGAGCAAAAATCAGTCCTACCGTCAAATAGAAAAGAACTCTGGAGCGTTTCCGCAGCACCATCAGTTTCGGTTTCCTAGGGGTTCTCGGCGAAGATCTTCGGTATGCGATGCCGTTCTGACCGTATAGTTTGGATGACTTCGGCACGTTTTCAAAACCTGAGGCTCATGACAAGAATTGTAGACTCGGATTTAATGGTCTTGGGCCCAGTAAAGTTCTAAAATCCTAAGGGAAAACGATGCAAAAGCTTGCATAACGACTAGCTCCGCTTCCCGAGATCATCGCTGAAAAGCGCAGTTTTACAGGTGTCTGATTGCGGCATTCCGATTGCATCGATCCCGATGTGCGCCCAGGCATTACTGTGTCCCCCCGCCCTGCAGTCGCGATTCGAGGAAAGAAATGAACACTAAAGAAAGCTTCTGGATGGCCTGCGACTCGATCGAGCAACTGCGAGCGGAATACGGACCTTTCCAGACCCGCGCCGAAGCCGAAGCCGAGGCCCGGAAGCTGGGATTCGGCTTCCTGCTCCGTTATGAGCACATTATCGATGCCAACGAAAACATCCAGGAAGTACGTTGCATCTTTATCGAATTGCCCAGCTCACACCAGACTCCGACCGGTCCGGTGATCCGCAAGCTTCACACCCGCTGCGCGACCTGCGGTGATAACGCAATTCACGAAGAACATTGGCAGGCTGAGGTCTGGGCCGATATTCATGAATTTGAGCACATCCGGCATCGTGTCCGCCTGTTCGAACAATCCCGTCGAGAAGGTCTCAAAGAAATTGGCGACTGGCGCGATCAATGTGCCTAGTCTTGATTCCCGCCCTGCAAAACTAAAGCGTTTTCTGCTACTCTGTTTCCCAGTTGGCCCCGCTCCGGGCCGCGTTCCGACAAACCTATGGCCTTGGTGATTTCGCTCTTTCTGGCGCTGATTCCACTACTCGGCATCGTTTATATCGTTCTATTCGGCTCTTTGACCACGGTGGATGGGCTATTCATGTCGCTCATTCTGCTCTCTATTTCCGCCATACTGGGTTTGAACGCATTGATTGAGTTGCGCAAAGGGAAGGCTGCTTTTGCGCCCAAGGGCAGTGTGCCGGTCTCCCGGTCAAGCGGGCCGGTTTCGGACGGGTCAAAGTTAAAGGCCCGCGGCACGGTGAGAGAGGTCGTATTCTTCGAATCGAATGTGGGACAGCCTAACAAATCGATCGTCACACTCTCTGACGATGGCGGGTCTCCGCAAACCTTGGCCCTTGAAGGAGACGTCCGCAATGCGCTCCCGGTAGGCCAGACCCTCGAAATTACCTTGCGCAAAGAAGCTGGCAAGAACGTGCTTCTAGACGTCAGCCATGCCTGATCATGGCGCTCGCCCATAATCGAGGATTGTTCGCCTGCCGATTACGAACGTAACCCGAGAGCGCACTTCCACCTCGCTCCGCCTGCCATTCCAAACGAAAATGGTTTGTTGGTAATCCCGGGGCTAATTACGCCCGGAGCGGAGGGGCAATGCAGACCAAGGAGCAGCAGCCCGCGCTACCGCCCACGATGTTAGCGCGAGCCGAACAAATCCAGAGTGAGATTCAGCAACTCTCGGGACGCGACCTGCAGTTGTGGTCGATCGTAATTCTGGTGATTGTCGTACTTACGGCCGGGATGCTGGCATTGGTTCTGCCCAACGTCATCTGGGCGCAACGCGTTATTCGCGTGGAGCACGCCTACCTGCCGCAACTGTTCTTTGGATTGATCTCGCTGGTCCTGCTTTTCAACATTTACCTGGTGGGGCAAAAAATCGCCCTGAACAATACGCGCCGCGCCCTGATCAGTGAACTGGTGCTCAACGAACGCCTGGAAAGCCTATCGCTGATCGATCCGTTGACTCAACTATTCAACCGTCGTGCGATGAACGAAATGATTCCACGAGAGGTGGCGCGGGCCAATCGGCTGTCCAGCCATCTCACGTTCTTGACTATTGACCTCGATAATTTTCGCGCCATTAATTCCAAGTTTGGCAATATCGAAGGCAATTTTCTGCTAAGAGAATTTGCGCGCCTGCTGACCACCAGCTTTCGCGGCGGCGATATTGTATTCCGTCAGGGCGGAGACGAATTTCTTGTAGTGATGC
The DNA here is from genome assembly GCA_963716405.1 of uncultured Acidobacteriota bacterium. GTDB lineage: Bacteria > Acidobacteriota > Terriglobia > Terriglobales > Acidobacteriaceae > JABDBE01. Next base: position 606,586 of record CAVQTI010000007.1, read on the forward strand.
CAGATACCAGCGAGCAAGAGTCCGACGCGCCCGTACGGCGACTCAACAGCATGCTGGAACAGTGGAACATCGGTAGTGGCAAGAGCTATCAACTGGCATTCAGCTGGGGCATCGCGGCCTACGTAACCGGCAGCCAGGTTGAAGACGTGCTGCGTGCGGTCGACCGCCAGCTTTATCAGAAAAAACACAATCTCGTCCCGGTGTTCTAGTAAGCGTGTGAGCTATTTAAGGATCACGGCTTGTGCGGACGAAAAATGAGATCGAACCAGGGCGTCCAGGTTTTTCCGCCGTCGGTCGATTTCTCCGCAGTTTCTCGAACCCCTCCGTCAACCGGCTTCCAGATGCCCCGAACGAAGGGTTCTCGTGCCATCGAGTGAAAGACGCCACTTAGAACGATTTCGCCGGCGTCGAACTTGCCCTCGATCACAAGCAACTCGCCTCGATTGGTAACCCAGCTTTGGTGCCAGAGCTTGCGCGAAGAATCGTAAATCGTAAAGCTCTGTCCTTGATGTCCATCTGCGCCCTCATAGTTCTCCCGCAAAACGCAACCGTCGAGTATGAGATCGACCCGAGTGCGTGCGGTTCTGACGGTTGGATTGTCAACGTCAAACGCATCCCAATCGCCGATCCAGAAATCAAATTGTCGATACTCGGGCCCCGAGCAGCGCGCGGACTTTGGAGCGATGTTAGGTTTCGAGGCAGAGCTTGAAAGTCGGTTCTGGGCCTCTAATCTAGGAAGGAAAATTACCAAGGAGAAAAGTCCGAACCTAAGCCATCTACAAATCAGGTTCATTGGATTTCACCAGGACGCTCTGGTTTTGCAAGATGGGGATAAGCCCAACCACACCGCAAGAAGGGATGGAGGCGCGGGTCGGAATCGAACCGACGCATAAAGGTTTTGCAGACCTCTCCCTTACCACTTGGGTACCGCGCCCTGATTACTTAAATTAGCTTGATACGGAACAAAAGTCTACTCGCCGGCAAGCGATCCTTCTGCATAGCGCCTTCCATGTCGACTCCTCCTGTAGATGCTGGCGTAGCGATTCACCCGCATATGAGACGATTCAACGCAGCATTGTATAGTAGTAGCTGACACTGCATGAGATCCGATCCGCCTAGAATTGTGGCCTGCCATCATCCCGAGGGCGGTGGTTTCTCTTTCTTCGCCAATTGCCACGCGATCCAGCTACGCAACCGCTTGCAGGCTGCCATGCAACGCGATCCTAAATGTCTTGACGCGGGAACGAGATGATCGCTGGCATAAAATACCTCTTTCTTGGTGTCGCGACCATCCCATTTATCTATTATTTGATTGCGCTTTTTAGTGCGTGGCAGTTTTTTCGCAGAAGAGCGTCGAGCGTCACTCCTGATCATAACTTCACCCCGCCGGTCAGTATCTTAAAACCGATTCGCGGGCTTGATCCCGACGCCTACGAGAACTTCGCCAGTTTTTGCAAGCAAGACTATCCAGATTATGAATTGCTTTTCTGTGTCGGTGCGGACGATGACCTGGTCATTTCTGTGTTGCAGAAGCTTGTAGCGGATTTCCCCCAGCGTCGAATTCGCGTACTGTTCGGCTCTGGCCGCAGGGGGTCGAATGACAAAGTAGTCAAGTTGGCACGGTTGGTCAGCGAAGCTCAGCACGAGGTCATTGTAATTAACGATAGCGATGTCCGGGTGCAGCCCGACTACTTGCGAACAATAGTTGCCCCCTTGGCAAATCCAAAGGTTGGAGCTGTCACCTGTTTTTATGTGCCTACCGAAGAGAAAACGCTGGCCGAAAGTCTGCAAACCATCGGCATGTCGTCCGATTTCTATGCCGGTATTTTGGTCGCCCGCCAACTCGATGGGGTGAAGTTTGCGCTTGGGCCGACCATCGCAACTACGCGCACGCGGCTTGCCGGATTTGGCGGCTACGGGGCGATTGAAAACCGTCCTGCGGATGATCTGCTGGTGGGACGCCTCATCGCCGAACAGGGTTACGAAGTTGAACTTCTGCCCTACACCATTTTGACGGTTGCCGATTACGGCTCAATGCGCGATCTGCTGCACAAGCGCTTGCGCTGGATCGTGGTCATGCGCCATCTCCGGCCTTGGGGACACCTTGGCTTGCTTCTAACGCAGGGGCTGCCATGGTCTCTGGCAGCGGCCGCGATCGCGCCCTCGGCCGGGGTTGCGCTCAGTTATCTGGGAACGTATCTGGTTCTGCGATTTGCCATGACCTGGATGGTCGGCATTTGGGGACTGAAGCACTATGCTCTTTGGAAAAAGCTGTGGCTGATTCCGCTATGGGATGGCGTAGCTTTCCTGATCTGGCTGACTAGTTTTGCGCGCAACAGCATCCGCTGGAGAGATGGCGAATACTACATTCGCGACGGCAGGCTCGTGCCCGTCACTTCAAGTAATGCTGAACCGGCAGCCTGAGGGTCAGCTGCCAACTTTGCTTTTCAATTCCCTGCGTGCCGTTCTGGCGCCACCACGATTGCCGTTATTCTTACCGCCAGCGCCAGCTACGACTTCTAAAGAACCTTCGGTCCGGGGCATAATCTCTCGAGCGCCTGCTCGCGCCGTTCGTTGTGTGGCTGCCTCCAATTAACCCGCGGAAGCATCACGGTGGGATCGATTCGATCGCGATATTTCAACGCAACATTCATTAGCGAATCCAACAGCGAATCAGAAAGTAGATGCGGTTCCAAACCTAATTCGATCAGCTTCGAGTGTTTGGCGTTGTAATAGTGCTCCTGAGCCTCGACTCGGGGATCTGCGATGTGATCGACCTGGATCGTCAGGCCGAGTCTTGCGCCGGCCGTTTGTACGATGCCGGCCAGATCCAAAACCGAAAACTGTTCCGTGAACTGATTGTAGACGCGGCACTCGCCTTGCGCCGCCGGATTCAAACAAGCAATCTCGACACATCGTACCGTGTCGCGGATATCGAGAAAGCCGCGCGTTTGGCCGCCCTTGCCGTACACAGTGAGCGGATGACCGATGGCTGCCTGCACGCAGAAACGATTAAGCACTGTGCCGAAAACTTCATCGTAGTCAAAGCGATTGATGAGCGCCTCGTCCAAAGCCACCTCATCGGATATGGTTCCGTACACCACGCCTTGATTCAGGTCCGTGGCGCGAAGGCCCCAGGCCTTGCAGGCAAACATGATGTTGTGACTGTCGTGGACTTTTGAGAGATGGTAAAAGGAACCGGGCTGCTTGGGATAAGGAACGGTGTCTCTTCGCCCATTGTGCTCGATGGTGATGTAGCCTTCTTCAATGTCAATGTTGGGCGTTCCGTATTCGCCCATAGTGCCAAGTTTTATGAGGTGACAATCGGGCTGAAATTCGCGCAACGCGAATAGCAGATTCAGCGTCCCCACGACATTGTTTACCTGGGTAAAAACCGCATGTTTGCGGTCGATCATCGAATAAGGAGCGGCGCGTTGCTCAGCAAAATGAACAACCGCTTCCGGCTCGAAATCTTTAATTACCGCGGAGAGAAAATCGTAGTCCATCACATCGCCGACAAACAGCGGGATGATATTTCCGGTGAGTTGCTGCCAAACGCGGAGACGCTCAGAAAGTGGACGAATGGGCGTGAGGGTTTGCACGCCAAGCTCGTGGTCCCACTGGCGGCGGCAAAAATTGTCCACAATCGCAACCGAATGTCCCTTGTTCGATAGATACAGGGCGGTCGCCCAACCGCAATAGCCATCGCCTCCCAGCACCGCAACCCTCATTTGGCCCCCTTGTCGTTTTGCTTAAATATCGCCAAGATACAGGCGTTTCTCACTGACCTGGTTTGCATTTTGGAACAACCGCTGCACTGGTCGCACTCAGGCCACGCATCTCTCAAATTTGACAGTATCCATCATTCTAAAACACCAGCGCTGCATTTGCCGGTTTGGCCCCAGAAATAACAATGGGGTGGTTCGTCATTACCACTTTGCCTCCGCTTGACGCAACCAGATTAAGATGTTCGGAACCCACAAGTGATTCAAGTTCAGGAACCACATTTTGTTTTGCCACAATGTAGGAACGTTCAGGCTTCAGCCAGACATCCTTGAACTGCGAGTTGTCGATAAATACATCGGGCGCATCAGGAGCGTACGCGCCGTATTCCAGATTGAAGAAGCGTCCATTTCGAAGCAAAGCCGTACGGTTCGTGTAAAAAAAGATTGAAGAGAACGTGTAGTAGTGATGATCGACAATGAGCGTGCCTTCTGGAGACTTCATTAGCGCCTCAGCCAACGGCCGCGAAGACATGAACGGATCGAAGACCGCCATGGCCATACGGGCCGCATGGAAGAAGATAATCATCATCAGCGCGGCAGCTAGAAATGCGCGCTGACCATTCAGTTTCCAGGCAGCCAACGCCCCCAGGCAGAAGGCTATTGCAGCTAACAGAAGAGGTGGCCTGAGATAGGCGAACGATGCCAGCGTAAGATCCTGCATGTGTCCCAACGAGAGCTTGTAAGCACCAGGATGTTGGCTCAGCGCCTGCGAAATGTCTCCGGGCGCGGGGAGATTGCGCGTAAGAAAAAACAGAGTCAACGTTATCAGTCCAGCGCACGCGGCGATAACAGCCAGAACCCGCGTTCCACGTCGGATCCAAGCGCCCTCCTGTCGCCATCGCTGAACCGAGCAGCAACGCGATCGCAGGGTAGCAAGGCATCGAATAATATTCCTGGGTGGTCGAGAATGTAAAGAAGATCAGCACAAAGCCAACCCAGCAAAGTGCCAGAAGCCGAGTCCGGCCCGGCGCGGTCGACCGGTTTGAAAGAGAGGTTGGCAATCGCGGGAAAATAAACACTCCAGGGAAACAGCCACACCAGATGCAGCAACCAGAAGTAGAGTCGCGGCACGGTGTTGTAATCTCGCGGATAGCGCAGGTTCAGAAAACGCAGCAACTGTTCGTTGATGAAATAGAACCAAAGAAAACCGTGATACTGACCCGGCCCACTGTGAAGCGTAAACGCGAAGTAAGGTGGATTGCGCAGGGCCGCGAGAATGTGCCACGGTGCAGCAATAAGCAAGATGATCAGCAGTCCGCTGAATGGATGCAACCGGCGCCATGTGCGAGCGGAGAAGAGCTGGCGCGTGATCCACAGATAAATTATCCCGGCTGCAATCGGAAACAGGACTCCAATCAGACTCTTCAACAGCAGTCCCACGCCAAGGTTTGCCGCTAATACGAAAGCCCATAAGCGCGGATGAGATTCCTCTTCGTCCAGGGCGCGAAGAAATGCCCACATGCCCAAGGCGACGGTGAAACGTCAGCATGACGTCCGGAATCAGAATTCTGGTGAATAAGAACAGGCCAATGCACGTGGCCATGCACAAGCCCGCGTAAAATCCTGCCCGCTTACCGAAAGCCCACGCACCGAAAGCGAACGTCAGCCAGCAGAGAGCAATTGCCGATAGAGCAATCGGAAGACGCGCCACCCAATCGTGCGCGCCGAGAGTTGCATAGGCAACTGCCATTGTCCAGTAAATCAGCGGCGCTTTTTCCAGATACACCACGCCATCCAAGCGGGCCGTAACCCAATCGCCCGAAGTCAGCATGTTGCGCGCGATCTGCGCCTGCACGGCGTCGACGTCATCCATGAGCGATGGAGGAGAAACGATGCAACCCAGGTAAACGGCCGCAGCAACCAGCAAAAGAACTAAGTGTAGGTGCCAGTTTTTTCCGGTATCCACATGCTTGCTTGGTGGGACGCTACTGCCTGAATCCTCCATTTTTTCATCCACAGAAACAACACCATCAAACCCCATAAGTGATATCCAATATTGACTCGTCTCTCCAGGTGCTCTCGAATTTGCGTCTCGATTACTTCACGGCGGAAAAGCGTTGCATGTTCCGACGCGCCGTCCATCAAAACTTCCATCATCAGCGGTCGCAAGCAGCCGCGCAGCCAATCGTGCGCAGGAATGTCAAAACCGACCTTTTTCCTTCGCAAAACCGAGGCTGGAAGCTTATCGCGCATTAATTCTTTTAGAAGAACCTTCTGCTGTGAACCGCGAATTTTCAAAGACGCAGGCAGTGTGGCGGCAAACTCCACGATACGATGATCGAGGAACGGCGGCCGTACTTCGAGCGAATGCGCCATGCTCATGCGATCCGCCTTGTTCAGAATATCGTCGGGAAGAAAATAGCTTTGATCGAACCATAAATAGGGCGATAAATCGTCGCTTGCCTGAAACCGGTCGCGCAATCCAGCCAGAATTCGCTCGAGGGCCGGTGGAAGTTCTGATTTCAGTAGTACCGACTTCTGCTCTCCGGAGAAAGTTCCATTCCAAAACACATGCGCGCGATCGGGAGGCATCAGTGAGCCTTCGAGAAATCGTTTCAGTTGGTATTCGAAGCTGATTTTTTCGTCTGAAACCGGCCAGGTTCGCAATGCGTCCAGTGCAAGTTGCAGAACCTTTCGCGGCACCCGCCGGGCAAGCGCTGCCAGACGGTTCGCTCGATGAGTGAGATAGCCGCCAAACAACTCATCCGCACCTTCGCCGCTCAGGCTCACCGTTGTCTTCGTTTTGCTGAGCTTTGAGAGGAACCAAACCGGAAGCGCTCCTGCGTCAGCTGAGGGTTCGTCCGAATAATAGGCAAATTCCTCGATCGCACCCCGCAGGTCAACATCCGGATTCAGGTCCAGCTCTTCGTGCTCGGTCTGATAACGCTGCGCCACTTCACGAATGTATGCAGTCTCATCGAAACTGCGTCCCCGGAACGAAATCGAAAAAGTCTTGAGCGGCGCGCTCGATTCATTCGCCGCGTAGTGCAAAATGGCGGACGAATCAATACCGCCGCTAAGCCACATGCCGAGTGGAACATCAGAGATCAAATGTTCGCGGATGGATTGGCGCAGAAGGTCGTCCAATTTTTCCCGCGCAGACTCTAGCGTCCAATCGCCGGAAGTGGTGCGCGGCAATTGCCAGTAAGCTTGCCAAGAAACCTTGCCATCCCGCCATTCCAGCCATTTTCCGGGAGGAAGTTTTTCGATGCCCTCGACCAGAGTCCAGGGACACGGCACATAGTTTAGCGACAGATAACAGTCAAGCCCGTCCAGACTCAATCGCCGTTCAATTTCAGGATGGATCAGAATTGCTTTGAGTTCCGAACCGAAAAATAGATCTTCTCCGCGGCGTGCGAAGTAAAGCGGCTTAATTCCCATCCGATCGCGTGCCAGCACCAGCCGCTTCGTCGACTTCGTCCAGAGTGCGATCGCGAACATTCCTCGCAATCGTGCGAAACAGTCCGTATCCCATTCGATAAACGCTCGTAGAACGGTTTCAGTATCGCAGTGCGAATAAAAGCGATGGCCGAGTGCTTCCAGTTCGGCTCTTAATTCCCGATGGTTGTAAATTTCGCCATTAAAAACGATGGCAACATCGCCATCTTCAGAGAGAATGGGCTGGTCTCCGGAACCGAGATCAATAATCTTGAGCCGAGTCGCTCCGAGCGCGCAGAGGTTCGACTGAAACACACCTTGCTGGTCCGGGCCACGGTGAAGCAGTGTGGCCGTCGCATTCCGAATGCGATCGGGATCAGGCGCCCAACGTTTGTGGGTGAAACCGACGATTCCGCACAAGTGTCTTGCACCCCTTCCAAGTCTTGAAGTCAGCCTGCAATCGTCCAGAAAATGAAAGCAGCGTTATGCAACGCCACCCCTTTCCGTGGGTTTGGCTCAAAAAGCCATCCTACCGTTTCGAACCCAGCGCGAGCAAAGGCCCTAGCGTCCCGGCACTCGGCCCATGATCACCAGCGCGACACCAACGCAAACCAGAAGAACCCCGGTCCAGCGCCGCCGAGTAACCTGCTCTCCGAGAAAGAATTTCCCACCCAACGCACCGGCCGCATAACTCAAGGCTGTAACCGGAACCACCAAACTCACATTCTCCATCGACAACACCCCAAGCAGGGCGAAGAACGCAGTCCCCATGAGCGTAAGCCCCAACCACATCCAGGGAACTCGCAAAGCGCGCGCGGCGACTTTGATCAGCGAAGCGGGACGGAAATCTTTCACCTCACCCACGGCCTTCATCGCGCGACTGACGCACAATTCGCCACCCGTGCCGGCGCAGATGATCAGCAGATAGAAAATAAACTCGCGCATTTAGAATGGCTCCGTAGTGCGCGGGGGTGTGTTTCCCACCACCACGACACCCAGGCAAATGACCAGCACTCCGACCCATCGCATCGGTGTGACAACCTCTCGCAGCATGTAGTGTGCCAGCAGCGCAACTACAGCGTACGCTACTGATGAAGCTGGCTGAACATAGCTGTAATCCGCCCACGAGAGGACCAGCATATATGCGACGAAGAAAGAAATGAGAGACCCGATGCCTAGCCAGATGGTGCCCGACCCGAGCACACGGGAAAGAACATCAAACACCTCCGCAGGCGTCGATATATTTACTGCGCCAACACCCTTCATCCCCTTGCCGAGCAAAACATTACCCAAAGGCCCGAAGATCACCATTAACAGAATCAGCAAATAGGTTTTCAGGTGCAAACCCGCAGAAGAGTTCATGCGCGGCGGCCGCTTTCGGCCTGGCAGACATAAAGCTCCTTGGATGGCGCAAGGCGATAGTCCCGCTGAACGAATACAATATCTCTCTTGCAAATAATCATCGGTGAGAGAGGGTTCATGTATTTATCTTACTTGATTTCTCGGGTCGGCCCAACTCTGCAACGACCGCGTTCGATTGCAGTGGCGCGCTTCCCGGAACGGATGTTTAAGCCACAAAAGAGATTGCAACCTAAGAGCGTCTTTTTTCTGCTGGGGCTGACCGTAGCCGCGCTATTTGTGCACGGCTACCATCCCCGCGCAGAAGATGCCGCAATTTATCTGCCGGGAGTGGAGAAGATTCTGAATCCTCAACTATTCCCTTTCAATGCCCAGTTTTTTGAATCACACGCTCATCTGACGTTTTTCCCTAACCTAATCGCCGCTTCGGTTCGCGTAACTCATCTGCCATTGTTGTACGCATTACTTTTCTGGCATTTGATTTCGATTTTTCTTTTGTTGTTTGCCTGCTGGGAGCTTGCCCGAAAGGTCTTCGCTGAAAGCATGGCGTGCTATGCGGGCGTGGCCTTGGTGGCCGCGCTTCTGACTCTACCGGTGGCGGGAACTGCGCTTTACATCATGGATCAATATCTGAATCCGCGAAACCTGACTGCTTTCGTGGGCGTTCTGGCCATTGCCAAGGTGCTTGATAGAAAATACGTTGCCGCATTGTTATTACTTTTTTTCGGGGCGGCGATTCACCCGCTGATGTCAGTCTTTGCCTTCTCGTTTTGCGTTTTGCTGTTGTGCGTGGAAAAATTTCGCCCTTGGCAGCCGGCGGTTGCTTGCCTGCTACCTCTGGGCTTGCTCGATGCTCCTCCGGCTGCTTACCACCAGGTAGCCCTCACTCGCCCTTATTTCTATCCGCTGCAATGGCAATGGTACGAATGGTTGGGCGTAATCGGCCCCGTGGTAATTCTGTGGTGGTTCAGCCGGATTGCCCGCACCCGGCAAATGAAAAACCTCGGACTTTTGTCCCGCACGGCGGTGCTTTACGAAATCATCTTTGTGATCGCCTCATTAGCTGTGTCGGCCCCAGCCCGTTTCGAAAGCCTGGCACGTTTGCAGCCCATGCGCAGCCTTCATCTGCTCTACATCCTGTTTGTTTTATTTTCCGGAGGGCTGCTCGGACAGTTCGTTTTGAAGAACCACTGGTGGCGATGGATGGCGCTCTTTCTGCCGTTATGCGCAGGAATGTTCTACGCGCAAAGGGCGCTTTTCCCGGCCAGCGCCCACGTTGAATGGCCCGGCTCCGGGCCGAGTAATCCGTGGGCGGAGGCTTTCGAATGGGCCCGTATGAACACGCCATCCGACGCCGTTTTTGCGTTGGATCCTAATTTCATGGATATTCACGGAGAAGATGAAAATGGTTTTCGCGCCATAGCCCAGCGTAGCATGTTAGCCGACAATAAAACTGACGGCGGCGCCACAACCATGTTTCCTCAGATGGCGGAAGAGTGGCTTAAGCAAGTGCAGGCTGAACGCGGCTGGCAGCAGTTTCAGCTTCAAGACTTTCGCCGGCTGCACGCGCAATACGACGTAGATTGGGTGGTCCTGCAGCAGCCCGGAGTCGCCGGTTTGCAATGTCCCTACGAGAACCAGGCTGTAAGAATTTGCAGGATTGATTGAACGGGAGAGGAACTTCCCAATTTCACTGAGTCGGAGCAACCTGCCGTAAGTTTGGTTCATAGGCCAGCGTGGCGTCGGCACAGACGAATCGTTCGGCGACGTGGTAGTTAGCATCGAGGCCGGCCAACGCTGGCTGCGACCAGCGCTGGTCACGAATTGACGGCTTTCCAATAATCACGAGGTCAGCCCTGCTCTCCTGAAGCATTCTCTCGACTTGACCGCTGGGCCATTTTCCGGCGCGCACTAATTGCGCATATACGAAGGGGTTCGACAGTAATACAGTCCTGCCGGTTAACACTAAAGCTCCCACATTTTCGGAAAGAACTTGATTGTGATGCCGAATGTAAGCGTATGCCTGTGGACATTGGTCGACGACGCCTTGAGAACTGTAAGCCGCCCGATTTCCAATTCCCTCGGCGGCGAGAATTGCGCCGCATAACAAGACGAGCGCCGCCGAGGCTGCGGGAAACTTCTTCATCTTTTGTAATTCACAAATGCCAATCGCCGCCGAAATGCAAAGCGCTGCCTCCAGCTCCAGGAAATGATTGCTGTTTGAACCCTGTTTCAATGCTGTCACAGTACCAAGGATTACCACGAAGAGATAAATCGATGGCTCAGATAGGCGCCGGCTTCGAAGAATTCCAATCGAAGACAAGGCGATCAGGATAGGAGTCTGGCGCAAAACTGCCGCGGCGTACTTTTCATAATTCGTCCATGAAAATGAATCTACATGGGTTCCAAACTGGTGAAACAGGAAGGCACCATGGGTACTCCACTGCAAAGCCGCGACGGCTGGGCCAAGTACCGCGGCAATCACCATGATTCCGCGGCCTAGCTCTCGCCACTGCTTTCGCCTGATAAGAATCGCGGTGCATGCTACAGGAGCGGCCAGGAAGGTCACCTTGCACAGCAGGGCAAGTGCAAATAGAAGCCAAGCCCACAGATGAGAGCGCGGCAGGCGGAAAAATACGACCAGCCCGCCGAGCGACAAGGCCAATCCCAGCATATCTACACGAAGCAATGGCTCCCACTCTTGCACCAGCGGGACCGTAAGAAAAAATGCTCCGAAGCTGATGCCGAGCAGCATGCTGCCGGTAAAACCCCGGATCAGCAGTCCGATCTCGCAGGCCACGATCAATACCGCGATCAGGCTGATCATTCGGGGACGAAAGAATTGAGGTTCGCCAGAGCGAATGAGAAGCGCTGAAATGAAGTAAGGAATGGGGCCATAAGGATTCAGCACTACGGGCCAACTGCGAGGGGCAGCATAGGGTGAGAGCCCGGCGTTAATGCGCACCGCCGCGTTGAGGACGTTACCTTCCTCATAATCGAACTGATATGGCTCTCGAGCGAGTCGAAAACTGTTCGCCATCGACATCGTGGCAGCGTAGACGAGACAAACTGCCACTATTCCCAAGCAGACTTCCACTGCATTTTCCAGGAACGCGGTGGAGTTCTTCAGACTATTGTCTTTGCTGGCTGACGTAGCCATGGCCGAAAATTTCCTTCTGCTTACGAAAATGAGAGCGATTATATGTCAAAGATCACCTGCCCCGATCTCGATTCCTATCAACTCATTGGGCAAGAAACTTCTATTCGGATGGGCCACACGTAAAAAACTACCCGCAATGCCGTACAATCTCCCCCGAGCCCACATGCGGACGCTGGCAAAAAACCTGCTTGTTGTGTCCGCGCTGGCGTTAGTAGTGATTTTCTTCGGGCACATCTTTCCAAGAATGCAGAAGGGATTGGACTTTCCCGATTTCTACGCGGGTGCACGGATGGTGCGCGACGGGCGAGGCCATGAACTCTACGATCCGTTGGTGCAGAATCAGTATCTGATCCGCTACTCCGGCCGCGTTGGCACCTACTTCATCCATCCTCCATTTGAGACGCTAGTTTATTTACCGTTTGCCCTTTTTCCGCTCCCTTGGGCTTACCGGTTGTGGTCTATTTTCCAGGCAATACAGCTTGTCGCGGTTGCGAGTCTGCTGGAAACAAAAAGTGTAATCCGCGCGAGTTGGCGAGTTCTCGTCGCCATTTTTCTTCTATTCGTTCCGCTGCTCCTGGATTTTTTGCAGGGGCAAGATTCACTTCTTCTTTTGCTGCTGCTCACATCGGCTTTCGTGGTGCTGGAACGTAAGCGACACTTTGCGGGAGGCTGCCTGCTGGGTTGCGGCCTGTTCAAGTTCCATTTGGCTTTTCCCGCAGCTCTCCCTTCCCTTTTCTGCAAACCCAAAACATTGCGCTGGGGATTGGCGTCAGTGGCAGTTGCTTTAGTGCTTGTTTCTATCTGGATTTCAGGCTGGGGCGCTGTCACCGCATACCCTCATTTCCTGCTGCAACTCGGCAGCCTGCCATTGGCGGGAATTCACAACTCTCAAAAAGCCAATCTCTGGGGCCTGTTTGCGCTGATTCTGCCTGGCTCCGAACGCATGGCTTTTTATCTTACGCTGCTGGGGTCAGGTTTCCTGATGTATCTGGCGGTGCGTTGCAATATGCTGGCGAAACAAGACAGTTACAGCGGAAGGCTCGCGTTTGGCAATGCGGTGTTCGCCGCGGTTCTCGTCGGCTACCACCTGAGCCCGCATGATCTGACCATTCTGCTGCTGCCGATGATCTTACTGGTCGACTATCTGCACACGGCAGAAGACATACCCCGAAGAACTCGATTGGTCTTACTTCTGACTTTGGGGATATTCTTTCTTCCCCCGTTGCATATTCTGCTGCTCCGCACGCACCGGTATTCGTATGCGTGCATTCCGATTCTTGTGCTTTTCGGAGTGAGTTACAAAGAAATTAGCCGGAGAAACTTTGCTCGCACCGATTTGCAGGCGCCCAACACGCGCCACGCGTGGTTCGCGAAAACACTCTAGCTATTTAGGAGGCCCGAGAAATCTGGAGCGGGAGACGGGATTTGAACCCGCGACTTCGACCTTGGCAAGGTCAAATTAGCCAGCCCCCAACAACAATTTTTCGATTCCCCTGCAACTCCGCGGCTAGCTATCTCCCGTGTCGGTGCTTCGTCTAACAAACCCATGGACGACTTCGCGGAGTACTCAACCAAAAATCGCTTGGCCACAGCAGTTTGCCTTGTGGTTCTCTGTTCTGTATTAGGGGCAGGAGCGCTCGCCAGCGCCCTGGATCAACATTCGTCAGAAGCGATGTCAGCCGACGCTAATGCTGCATACCAGGACAAGAACTGGGAAAAGTCCGAACCGCTGTATGAGCAGCTTGTGCAGGCACATCCCGAGAGCTTCCGTTATTGGTACAGGCTCGGCGTTTGTCGGCGGAAGCGGCGAGAGTACGAGAAGGCTATCGAGGCATTTCAGAAAGCACAAGCTTTGGGGACGCCGCCACCCGTTGTAGGCTATGACATGGCAGCCACGTACGCGACCATGGGTCAGCCAGAAAAGGCCCTGGAACGGCTGACCGAAGCGGTTAAGCAAGGGTATGCTCAACCGGACCAGATGAGCAGCGACCCTGATCTGCAGGCGATCCGCCAAGACCCGCGGTTTCTGGGCTTGCTGGAGCAGGCCAAACGGAATCAGACACCATGCGCTTATATCCCCGAAAATCGGCAGTTCGACTTCTGGCTCGGGGATTGGGACGTGGTCACGACCAAGGAGAGCGCCTCAGTCGGCACGAGTCACATTGAGAAGGCTGTCGGGGATTGCGTAATCTGGGAGAACTGGACGTCTCTTGGCACCGGCTACACGGGGAAGAGCTACAACATCTATAACGCTGACCTGAAACGATGGGAGCAATTCTGGGTCGACAATGCGGGAGGGTTGATGCACTTCTATGGTGCGTTGAAAGACCAAGTCATGGACTTCTATACCGATGAAATTCCGCAGTCCGATGGAACCAAACTGAAACGCCATCTGCAGTTCTTTAACCTCGGAGCTGACAAAGTGCGACAGTTCAGCCAGGGCTCAACCGACGGCGGCACTACTTGGAAAGTCGAATATGACTTTACCTACAATCGCAGGAAGTAACCGTCTGGCGGGGCGAAGCTCGTCGGGAAATTCGCCGCAGCCGATGCGCAAGGAATCTGGAGCGGGAGACGGGATTTGAACCCGCGACTTCGACCTTGGCAAGGTCGCACTCTACCACTGAGTTACTCCCGCTCGTTGTTTCATTCTACTTCGAGTCGCCGAGTCGAACAAGGACACCGGCGGAGGATTCGCCACCGCGAGTTGCGCCTCAGAATGTGCAACCGGTGGAGGGTTTCTGCGTGGCTCCGTATGCCTTGGCTGTGATCTGGTTTCGCACGTCCCAAAGGTCTTTGTAGAAAAGATGCTCCATCCTTTGATGAAGGACTTCCACGGGCGTGCCCATCGTGCCAATTACGCCGCCACCGATGATCCTCTGTGCCAGCTTGAGATGATGGAAGCGGAACAGGTGCACGCGCTCGTCAAAATCGAGCAGGCATTCCGCCACATCGTGCAGGCCGAAGAATTCTTCGTGCCGCCGATAAAGATCGTCCACGCTCAGGCCGGCGTTGCGCAACCGGGCGTGAAACGCCTCGCCAAGCCGTGGGCCAATGTGAAGTAGCGACAGAAAGCCAGGCGAATCAAGCCCGCTGCCATGGCCCAACCCCGCGCGAATCAGGTGATAATCGTACGGCGTGATTGTCTCCAGAACATGCAGCATGGAGATCGGATAATCGAGCATTTGATTGGCGCGGCGAATCAACCGGGCAGAATTTAAAAAGTCGCCCTCTTCGATTAGTGTGCGCGCGCGTCCCAGTTCCCATGCAACGCCCTTCAATAGCAATTCTGAACTCTGATGCACCACCTGGAACGTCATCTCATCTTTATGAAGGAATTCCTCGGAAGGCTTTTGCAGCGCGAGCAGTTCGTCAGTGCGCAGGTAGCGTTCGTAATCGGACGCGCCCTTACCAGGTAAGATCGGTTTTTTCAAATCGTCCATTGCTGCAAGTCTCCAGAAAGCTACATGCGTTATTTATGCCCGCTCCACTGTGGATCGTTCTCTGGCGGCACTATCTCGCCATCGCGCATGTGAATTATACGGTCGCCGTAGGTCGCGGCTTCTGGATTGTGGGTAATCATGAGCACCGTCTGCCCCAATTCTCGATTCGAATGCCTTAGCATATTCAGCACGACTGCCGAATTTTGTGAATCCAGATTGCCCGTAGGCTCGTCCGCCAACACGATCGCCGGTTTGTTGATTAGCGCGCGGGCGAGCGCAACCCTTTGCTGCTCGCCTCCCGACAGCTCCGAAGGCCGGTGCTGAAGACGTTTTTCCAAACCAAGCAGGCCCACGATCTTGTTGAAGTAAGCGGGGTCGCGATTCCCCTCAGTCCCGGCAATATCCACCGCGATCTCGATATTCGAACGCGCATCGAGCGTGGGCAGCAGATTGAATTTCTGAAATACAAATCCAATTTTGCGTTTGCGCATGCGGGTGCGTTCGGCATCGGAAAGCTGCGCGAAGTCGTCGCCATCGACAATTACATGCCCGGAATCGGCCCGGGCCAGTCCCCCCAAAAGATAAAAAAGCGTGGACTTGCCGCTGCCTGAAGGGCCAACGACGCTCACGAATTCGCCCTTTTCCACGCTAAAGGAAACTCCGCGCAATGCGGGCACTTCGACTTTGCCCACGCGGTAGGTCTTGCGCACATCCACGGCTTCGATGATGACTGACATCCAAACCATCGATATTACACGAAGCAGATGTGAGCGCGGCAATCCGCCACGCGGCAGCCTCAAATGAAATTCGATGAATGAGATTTTTTGGATCAGGCCGCAGTGGTCTGCGCACGAGACGGCGCGACGCGCGGGTGCGTACGCTTTGGACCGCGCTTCCGCACCAGCAGTACGCGGATATGCTCCAACAACTCTACCGGCGCGTACATTCCCTTGGGCAGAAACACATCTGCTCTAGTGTCATACATTTTTGCTTTGCTCGAGAGAAGAATCGCCGGTGTGTGCGGCGAAATATTTTTAATTTCTTCAATCAGTTTGCTTCCATCCAGACCGGGCATGGTCAAATCCAAAAGCACCAGGTCGATGCCACCCTTTTTGAAATGCTCGAGCGCCTGCGGTCCACCGGTGCACGCGAGCACGCGATAGCCGCGGGTTTCAAGCATCACTTTGCGAATGGAAAGTGATTGTTCATTATCGTCAACGCAGAGGATCGTCCGCTTTGGTTTCATTTTGTTTCCGAAATAGCGAGCCACCGGAGTGCCCGCCCATGAGATCCGAAAACTTTGAAAGAGAATTTTCAGAGCGCGATGAATCGTAAAGGCGAAGCCGTTTACTGTAAAGTGCCGTCGATGCTAATGGGAGAATCGCCCCATTGAAAAATTTCAGCACTTATGCATTGAGCATTTTTCCTAGAGATTCGCGCGACTGTGATCAAAAACTGACTTCTCCGCGAAGTACTTCGACAACATTTCCACCGACGCGCACATTAACCACTCTGTTATCCCGGCGAGAGGCACGTACAAAAATGCGGCTGGGACGTTTCATTTCGATTCCCTGTTCGATCAACACCCGCTCATCGGGTTGGGCGACGCCATGGCTACCATCCACGCCGCTGCGCACCCCGCGGCCGAGCCAGTCGCCGGATCTTCGCCGTTATAGAACATCATGCGGGCATGCAGGCGTGCTGCAGGATCCTCCGTCTCGCGCGTCACAAAGTAAAAGAACTTTCCTCCGGACCGTTCCAGATACTCGGCGGAACCTTTTAGATCCACGTGCAGATCGCGCATGATTTCCAGCCCGCGCAGCGGAACCACGGTGAACGGTACGCCAGTCGAAATTGTCTGGATGGGCAGCGAAGGATCGATATCACCATCGCGCAAACCGGAGGCGCGGACTACCGCTTCACGATCATGGCGCTCGCCGAACTTGGGATCGATCTGCGTCATCTCGCCGAAGACGGACTGCCCCGCTTGTTCCTCAAAGCTCACAGGAACCTTGCCCACGTTAAGCTCCAGCGTCACCGCAGGAGCGCCAGTCGATCCTCGCAATTGAAATGCGGTTCCGAGCGTCGGATGGCCGGCAAAAGGCAACTCTTCCTGCACGGTGAAAATTCGCACCCGCACTCCGCGTTCACGCTCGACCGATGATTCACGCGGAAGAATGTAAGTCGTCTCGGAGAGATTCATCTCCCGAGCTAGCGCCTGCATTTCATCGTCGCTAAGTCCGCGGCCGTCGGGGAATACAGCCAAAGAATTGCCTTCCAGAGGCCGTGCGGTGAAGACGTCTAACTGCACGAAGGGATATCGTCGAAGTTCTGTCGCCATGAATAACTATTGTATCGCCCACCGTTCGTTAGCGTTCGAAACTGTGGAGCTTGGTAGATTTTTTCTCGGCGTGCTCTGCGGCAGTTCTCAGCGTTCTCTGCGATTTAAGACTTTTGTTCAAGAATCTTAAAACGCAGAGAACCCGGAGAACCGCCGCAGAGAGCGCGGAGAACACCCGGCTGTTTGACTCGATGTCGGGCGCTGTTTATTCTAACCATATGCGGATCTGCTTCACGCCGTCCGTGATGGACTGTTGTACGCGAGAATGGGCGTGGGGGTAGTGCGGAAAAGGTTCTCACACCCACCCCATAAGAGGGTGGGTTTCGTTTTTATAGCCGAGACGCCACCTTCCAAAGGCCGCAGCATTGCGGAAAATCTTATTGAGGAGAGATTTATGGCCACCGACACTCTAACTGAAACCGCAACCAAAGCTCTGCGGATTAACGACACCGCTCCCGATTTCACTGCTGAAACCACGCAAGGCACAGTCAAATTTCACGAATGGATTGGCGACGGCTGGGCGATTTTATTTTCGCATCCGAAAGACTTTACGCCTGTCTGCACCACCGAACTGGGGTATATGGCCGGCCTGCAGCCGGAATTCGCCAAACGTAATACCAAGATTATCGGGCTGAGCGTCGATCCCGTGAGCAATCATAGCAAGTGGGCGGCCGACATCGAGGAGACCCAAGGCCACAAAGTGAACTACCCCATGATTGGCGACACCGATCTGAAGATCGCGAAACTCTACGGCATGTTGCCCGCCGAGAGCGGCCACACCTCCGAAGGCCGCACCGCCGCAGACAATGCCACCGTGCGCACGGTATTCGTCGTCGGCCCTGACAAAAAAATTAAGCTGATGCTGATTTATCCGATGAACACCGGCCGCAACTTCGATGAAGTGCTGCGCGTCCTCGACTCGCTGCAACTCACCGCCAAGCACAAACTAGCGACACCAGCGAACTGGAAACAAGGCGGCGACGTCATTATTCCGCCCGCAGTTTCAAACGAAGAGGCGCAGCAGAAATACCCCGGCGGATGGAAGACGTTGAAGCCGTATCTGCGCGTGGTGCCTCAGCCGAAGTAGGTGGATCCGGCGGCTTATTACTTTTTCAGGATGGGATTGTAGCCGTCGCTGATTAACTTGGCGCGCATGGCTTCTGCCTCTTTGATATCGGTATACGGTCCGAGTTGCACGTGAATGAGTTTGTCGGCAGGCGTGTTGGTGGAGAATGCGGGATATTGTTT
This sequence comes from uncultured Acidobacteriota bacterium, assembly GCA_963716405.1. Lineage (GTDB taxonomy): Bacteria > Acidobacteriota > Terriglobia > Terriglobales > Acidobacteriaceae > JABDBE01. The sequence continues at coordinate 625,300 of CAVQTI010000007.1, forward strand.
CTTCTTGAGCGCGTCGACCAGAGCTTCGGCGTCTTCGGCTTTAGTTACAGCGGCCACTTGGACAAAATAATTGCTTAAGGGCGCGCCGGGATCAGAAACGGCTGCTGGCGATGGCGGCGCGGGTTCGGGCGCCGACGCCGCGACCTCGGTTGGAGCGGGCTGACTATTGTCTTCCTTGCCCTGAACCGCTTTGTAAAATGTCATGTCGGTGGTGCCGGCGGTGCTCGCAGGCTTCACTGCCGAAGGGCGCACGCCGCTGCTGGCGTAAGCCGGAGAGCTTGAGTCGGGCGCGGTGATCTTGACCGAAGTTCTTCCGAGTGAAAAGCCCAAACCGAAGAAGACCGCACAAATTGCTACCAGTCCGAAAAACAGCGTGAGCATCTTGCCTGTGCCCAGCGTGATCTCTGTGTCCTGGGAAGTAGCGGTTGTCATGTGCACCTCGTCGTTTTTTGTTGCCTATTTACACTGCTCAACTTTTCGCGGCAGCCGGAGCGGCGTCTGCATCCGGCTTTGCTAACAGCTTTTGCATGCCGGAAAAGAAGTCCACCGGAACTGGAAATACCACCGTGGTGTTTTTCTCCACGCCGATTTCCGTTAAAGTCTGCAGATAGCGCAGTTGAATGCTGACCGGTTCGCTGGACAGCAGGTGCGCAGCATCCACCAGGCGCTGGGCGGCAGAAAATTCGCCTTCCGCGTGAATGATCTTCGAACGCTTTTCACGTTCCGCCTCGGCCTGCTTAGCCATGGCGCGCAGCATGGATTCGGGCATGTCCACCTGTTTGACTTCCACGTTTGCCACTTTTACTCCCCAGGGCGCGGTGTGCGTGTCGAGAATACTTTGCAGGCGCAGATTGATTTTGTCGCGATGCGCCAGCAGCTCATCCAGTTCCTGTTCGCCAAGCACGGAACGCAGCGTGGTCTGGGCGAATTGCGAAGTCTGATACACGTAATTAGAAACTTCGACCACAGCTTTTCGCGGCTCAATCACACGCAGAAATATGACTGCATTTACTTTCAGCGTAACGTTGTCGCGGGTGATTATGTCTTGCGGGGGCACTTCCAGAGCCTCCTGACGCAATGAAATGCGAACCATGCGGTCGAGCGGAGCGAACACAAAAATCAGGCCCGGACCCTTGGCTTGGGGAAGCAAGCGACCCAGGCGGAAGATAACGCCGCGCTCGTATTCCGCCAGAATCTTGATTGAACTTAGCAGGTATAGTCCGGCAATGATAATTACGATGGTCGTGAAACCAAAGCCCAGCTCCATCTGCGCCTCCACGCCTGATTGTCAGGAATGTTCCTGAGGCGGATTGTATCGCAATTGGGCCGGCGGGGCAGTGATTTCAGAGCCATGCAGCGTTGCCTCGGGAGGTGCCGCATTGCGAGAACACGCGGTCTGGTTACTGTCGCCGACGGACGAGGACGCCCCGGCCTCCATTGGCGAACCGGAATTACTGGGTGGTTTGCTGCGCTTGCGGAGCTGGGTCGACGGATAATTGCAATCCTTTCACCTCACGCACTACGACTGGCTCACCGGCTGGAAGATTGGCCGAGGAGATGGCATCCCACAGTTCACCATGGACGAACACCTTTCCTCGCGGCGACAAAGCGCTTTGAGCAAGCCCGATCTCTCCAATCAGACCTTGAATTCCAGTCACAACTTTATTCGTTCGGGCTTTCAGGGCAATACTCATTAAGAAAACCGTGATAATTCCCAGCGGAATGCTGACTGCGAGTGCTGTCAGCAAATGGACTCGCATTTCCGGGATGGGAGCGTCCACCAACAGCAGGCCGCCCAAAGTGAGGGTGACGATTCCACCGATCGCCAGCACTCCATGCGCGGCAAACTTCGCTTCGAGCGCAAACAGAATGAACGAGGCAAAAATCAGAACTACGGCGGCGAAGCGCGTGGGCAACAAGTTCAGGGCGAAAATAGCTAGAAGGATAAACACAACTCCCACCGTGCCGGGAACGACCGCGCCAGGATGATTGAACTCGGCGTAAAGCGCGAGCGCGCCGACAGCCAGCAGAATAAAGGCGACGTTCGGATCCAAAAGGTAAGCAAGAATATGTTGCTTCAGCGTCATGGCAAATGGCCGGACGGATTGACCGACCAGATTGAGCGTAACCGTCTGACCGTTGAAGCGCTTTACTTGCTTGCCTTGCAGCTGCTTGAAAAGATCGTCTTCACTTGGTGCTACGTAGTCAATCAGTTTTTGCGAGAGCGCTTCCTGGTCGGTGAACGACTTCGATTGACGCACCGCCGTTTCGGCGACTTCCACGTTGCGCCCCCGCTTCCCTACCACCGATCGCATGAGCGCCGCGGAGTCGTTTTCAATCTTTTCTTTCATGGTGTCGTCCATCTTGCCTCCGCCAAGTGAAACGGGGTGAGCAGCGCCGGTATTGGTTCCGGGCGCCATGGCTGCGACATCGGCGCTCTCAAGAATGAAGAATCCAGCGGACGCAGCACGGCTCCCGCTTGGTGTTACGTAGATAATTACGGGCACAGGCGAGGCCAGAATTTTTTCGATAATATCGCGAGTCGAATCGAGCAGGCCGCCCGGGGTGTTGACTTCGATTAACAGGGCTTGGGCTTTGGTGCGTTCAGCTTCTGCGATGGCACGCCCGATGTATTCATCGGTGACCGGAGTAATCGCGTCATCGACTACGATCTTTAGTACTTCGGCGGAAGAGGCAGTCGAGAGAACAAGTAACAGCAATCCAGCCAGCAGGGCAGGAAATGCGGGAAACAATAAAACGCTTCATCGATTGGGCAGCGGCTGCGCTTCCTGCGCCAGCTTGGCTGCAACGGCGCGTTTGAGCGCCAGCGCGGCGGCATTGAAGGGTTCCAAATGCAAAGCCTTGTCAATATTCTCCGCAGCCGCTTCAGCTCTATTGTCTCGCAAATCAAGCTTCGCTAACACTAAAAGCGGCTCCGAAAACTGCCGCAGCCGCAATGCTTGTTCGGCTTCGGATCGAGCCGCGGCCAGTTCGTTCTCAGCTTCCAGCACGCTGGCCAGGCCCGAATGAGCTTCGGCGTTTGCGGAGTTGAGCGCAAGCGCCTTGCGAAATTCGGCTTCGGCTTCGGTAAGAAAGCCCTGGGCCAGCAACTGATGTCCGCGCTCGCCGTGGAATTTCGCATGGCTACGAGAATCGGTTTTCGCAAGACGTGGCTCAGCGGCCGCGTCGATTTTCAGAGCAAGCTGGCGGAAGGAACTCTCGTCGTAGTTGGCGCGAATACGCTCGGTTGGAGTTTTTGGGGCCCCTCGGCCCGCCTCCGATGTGATTCCATCAAGCAGCGATTTGGCCGCAGCATCCGCTTTCAGCGAGAGCGTCTCGCGCAGTTGGCGGGAAGCGCCCGCCGAATCGCCCATTCGATAAAGCTGTATCGCCAAATTGAAGTGATAATCAGGATCGCTCGGGTCGGCATCGATTGCTTTCTGAAAATACTGGACAGCCATTTTTCGATCGATATGAGAGTTGACCGCGCCCAAGTTGTTGTAAACCTCGGCCAATGGCAATCGCGCCGCAACGAAGTGAAAGGCCGCGTCGGCTCGCTGGAAGTCTCCGTGGTAATAAGCGGCGAGACCCAGATAAAAATTCGCTTCCCGTGCGAGCACATCGTTTTCCGGCATTCGTGCGAGAGTCGAAACCGCCTGCTCGTACTGCCGTTCACGGTAATAGCTTTTGCCTAATTGCAGCAGCGCCGCGGAGTAGGTTGGACTCAGTCGAAACGCTTCGCGAAAGTGCTGAATCTGCTCGTCTGCACTAGTTGCGGTTACGCCGCGAATGTAGTTTTCAAACGCATCCAAGCGGATGGAAGGCGCGCCAGCTACATACGCCTGCCGGCTGATCGAGATTTCTGGGCGAAGCGCATGCAAGACGTCCCACGCCAGCGCAGTCTGAATGTCGATCAGTTGGATCAGGGGACCGGACTCAGAAATCTCCGGCAACAGGTGCTGGCGGCGCATGTCCAGCAATTGCGCCGTAGTAGTGAAAGTTCGGCCATCGAAGCGGTAGAGACCCAGCACCACATAGTCCACATCGAGTTGTTCGGCGATGCGGTAGACCGTCGCGCGCGAGGGATGGAGTCCAACCGGGATTCCGACGCGGTCGTAAGCGCGAATGCGATCTTCACGCGGCAGCACGAACAACGTAGCCGAGTTCAAGCGCTCTTGCAGCAACTCGGGAAATGAATCGCCGATCCACTCAATGCCAGGGGCTTTCGATTGATTTTCAAAAGGCACCACCAACACCGTCTCGCCCGCAGTGGACGGCGTCTGGCCGAAAGCAGCCGCAGTTAGAAGCAAACAAAGCACGGCACTCAGTCGAATAAATTTCAAAGCAAAGAGATTATAGCGGGTGAGAGCGCGCTTTCTTTGTGGGGCGAAAGACTCTGGACGTTCTCCCTAAGCTCCGGCTGCACAGCTCGCATTACCGAATATTCAGGCAAAAAAAGGCGGAAGCCATTGTCACAGCACCGCTTCGGTGATATAACCCTCGGCCATGACCCATGGGCGACGTCTGCCCGCTATCCAAAAACAAATCGAAAACAGAGAGGGGATCCCAAGTGAAGCTCCGCGCATACTTCGTCATCGTGAGTTTTCTGGCAGTGGTGACTGTCTCACCTCTAGCCCAAACGGCCGCCCCAAACACAAGTGTCGCGTCTACCCAGATTCCACGCCTCATCAGATTCTCCGGTGTGGTGAAGGACGAAGCCGGCAAGCCTAAGACCGGACTCGTGGGTATTACATTTTCGTTGTATCAAGACCAGCAGGGTGGAAGTCCCCTGTGGGTAGAGACGCAGAACGTACGAGGCGATGCTACTGGACACTACACCGCGCTGCTGGGCTCGGCCAGTTCGGAGGGAGTTCCGTTGAGCCTGTTCAGTTCTGGAGAAGCGCAGTGGTTGGGAGTTCAGGTTCAGGACCAACCCGCGCAGCCTAGAGTCTTGCTAGTTAGCGTTCCCTACGCGCTCAAAGCGCACGAGGCGGAAACCCTTTCAGGAAAAAGCATCTCGGATTTCGTACTCCTCAACAAGACTACAGCGGCCACGACGACAGCGGCTAACGCTCCGGCTATCTCGAATGGTGCCAGTAGCTCCAAGGTGCCATCAGCAGCGAATGGCCCGACGAGTTTTGTGGGAACCAATACGACTCAAATTGTGACAGTAACTCAGAAGGGGACGGGAGTCGGATTAGCGGCAACCGCTACGACGCACGCAGCAGTGGCGGGTACGATCACCGGGAAGTCGAATACCGGTGTGTATGGTCTCGCCAGCAATACCGCCAAAGGGAGCAATGCGGCCGGAGTTACAGGGGTCGCGAATTCGGAAACGGGGCCGGGAGTTCAAGGCATAACCACGAGCCCCACGGGATTCGGTGTTCAGGGTGTGGTTAATTCGAGTATGGGCGGGACCGCCGTCCAAGGCCTCAACAGCGCGACATCTGGAGTCTCAGCTGGCGTCTCCGGTCAGAGCGCGAGTACTGGCAATGGGAGCGCGGGAGTAGTCGGTAGCGAAAGCGCCACTACTGGCCAGGTATACGGTGTATTTGGATCCACGAACAGCACGACCACCAACGCCATAGGGGTCAATGGCTACGAGGGAGCCAAAACGGGCCAGGTGTATGGCGTGAGCGGGGGAACACCGAGCGCCACCAATTTTGCTGCGGGCGTGACCGGTTTTGAAGGCGCCACCAGCGGGCTAGTTTATGGCATCACAGGCGGAACGAACAGCAGCACGAACGGCGCCAGCGGAGTAAACGGTTACGAAGGCTCGAAGACGGGCCAAGTGTTCGGAGTCTTCGGATCCACTACGAGTGCGACGAATTTTGCTGCCGGCGTGAGTGGGAATGCGAGCGCTACCACCGGCCAGGTCTATGGCGTGGTCGGCGTATCCAACAGCACGACCGGCGGGGCCGCCGCTGTAAACGGCTACGAGCCTGCCACGACAGGCGCGGTCTTTGGGGTGAACGGATCGACGCCGAGCTCGAGCAACGGTGCCGCTGGGATGAACGGGTACGAGGCCGCGACAACAGGCCAAGTTTCTGGCGTGACCGGATCAACGAGTAGCGTTACCGACGGTGCGGCTGGGGTTAACGCCTTCGAGGGGGCAATAACCGGAAACACCCGAGGGCTGAACGCCAACGTAGCAAGCACAAGCGGGTATGCAGTTTATGGAGATGCAAGTGCCGCCACGGGATTTACGGTCGGCGTGTTTGGCGATAACCACAGCACGGGAGGCGTCGGAGTAATCGGCAAAGTCCAGGCTGCAGGCGGGATAGCGGGGGAATTCGCCAATACCGCAGGGTCGGGATACATCCTGCTGGGCCAGGCGGGCAGCGCCTTTACGACTGTTTTCACCGTCGATGCCAGCGGCACCGGCTTTTTTGCCGGCAATCTCAACGTGACCGGCAAACTGACCAAAGGCAGCGGGTCGTTCAAGATTGATCATCCGCTGGATCCGGCGAATAAGTACCTCTCCCACTCCTTTGTCGAATCGCCTGACATGATGAACGTCTACAACGGAAATATAACAACCGATCGCCATGGGCTTGCAACCGTGAACTTGCCAGATTATTTCGAAGCGCTTAATGGCAACTTTCGATATCAACTGACGGTAATCGGACAGTTCGCACAGGCTATCGTGAAAAGAGAAATTTCCCACAACCGTTTTACGATCAAGACAAATAAGCCGCTGGTAAAAGTTTCGTGGCAGGTGACCGGAATTCGGCACGATGCTTATGCCAGCCAGTACCGCATACCGGTCGAGGAGGACAAAACGCCTGTAGAACAAGGCTACTATTTGCATCCGGAGGTGTTCGGACAACCTGAATCGAAGAGCATCTCGGCGGCCATGAAATCTGCACAACCTTCACCGGATGTGGTGGCGGACGCATCCCACAAATAGGAGAGTCGACAATCTGCAACCTTCCTTCGACGCCAGACGAGCATGGACGCACGCCCGTCTGGCAGATTCAAGCCGCTGTGATTTTGTCTTTGCCTTGCTCCTGTCGGGAGCTGTTTTGCTGCTTCATCAGTTCTGGCCAGCTGGGCAAAGTTTGATCGCCCGTAATCAATTGGGCTCCGCGCTCGTAGGTGAAGTACGACCATGCCCACTGAATCATCACCAATATGCGGTTGCGAAATCCGATCAGGAAAAACACATGGACGAATAGCCATGACAGCCAGGCGATGAATCCGGAGATATGAATTTTGCCAAACTCCGCAATCGCGGCAGCCCGGCCAATGGTTGCGAGACTGCCTTTGTTGAAGTAATGAAAATCACGCCGCGGTTTTCCTTGCAGGTCGTTGGCAATATTTCGGGCCGTCGCCTTTCCCTCCTGGATTGCAGCCTGCGCGACACCCGGCACGAGTTGGCCATTCTTATCTTTCAGTGCAGCCAGATCTCCGATTACGAAAACCTCAGGATGTCCGGGAAGGCTCAAGTCGGCATTAACCAGCACGCGACCGGCGCGGTCAATGGGCGCTCCAAGTTTCTTGCCCAAAGGCGATGCGGCTACTCCCGCCGCCCATAGAATTACCGCCGCCGGCAGGCGCGTCGCTCCCATGTGCACGGCGGCAGGCTCGATACCAGTAACCATCGTAGATGTCTGGACCTCGACTCCGAGACCCCGTAGTTGCTGCTCCGCGCTACGCGACAAATCCTCGGGATAGGCGGGCAAAATCCGCGGACCACCTTCGAGGAGCACGATGCGTGCGCTCCTGGTATCAATGGAATTGAATTCCTCTGGCAGAGCCCGGTGGGCAATCTCCGAGAGAGTTCCGGCCAGTTCCACTCCAGTGGGGCCGCCGCCGACGATCACGAAATTCAACTGTATTTGTTCTCCGCTGTTGGCCGCTTGGCGCTCGGCTAATTCAAACGCAAGTAAAACCCGACGCCGGATTTCCAGCGCATCTTCGATGGTCTTCAGGCCCGGTGCAAATGGTTCCCATTCGTCGTGTCCGAAATAAGCGTGGCTGGCGCCAGCGGCCACAATCAGATAGTCGTATGAAATTTCGCGATCGGCGAATTTCGCAACGTGCCGTTCGAGATCAAGTTCGTCGACTTCTCCGAGAAGAACCTCGATATTGTGATGTTTGCGTACGATCCAGCGGATCGGCGTGGCGATTTCTCCGGGAGACAATCCGGCCGTTGCCACTTGGTACAGCAGCGGTTGGAAATTATGATGATTTCTGCGGTCGATCAATGTGATTTGTACCGGAAGGTGGGCAAGGCTGAGAGCCGCATTCAGGCCGCCAAATCCCGCTCCGATAATCACAACCTGCGGTGTTGCTTTGAGGTTCATCCGCTTTTTCGCCTGACTTACAATAGAACAAACTGCATCCTAGCTAGTAGATTCACGCCATGGCTCCAGAGTTGAAAACTTTAATTCCCGAGGTTAAGTCTGATCGCCAGCCTCCATCCATCCAAATTCAGCAGCCTGGCCCTAGTCTGCTCTTCAGTTTGTCTGGCTGGCAACAGGTAGGGTTAGTCTTCGCTTTGATCATGATCGCAGTGTGGACGCCGCAAGGTCGCATCAACACCATCGTAAGTCTCCTGGCGGCGTTTTGTATCGTGTGGTTTACAGTACGCAATCACTACTCAGTTCGGGAATTAGGACTCACCCGGCCTCTCTCTGGAGTGGCCTCGATTTTAGCCTTCGGAGCACTCACGGTCGCGGCGATTGTCGTGGCTGGTTGGTTGATGCACAACCTGGGGCCTCCTCAACCTGTGCCATGGAAAAGGGCTTGGCAATATGCTATCTGGTCTTTGCAACAAGAATTCATTTTGCAGTCGTTCTTCTTTGTGCGCCTGGAATCGGCTTTGGGCGGCCGTCGCGCAGCGGTGTGCGCGGCGCTTTTGTTCAGCATTGCGCACGTCCCAAACCCGGTGCTGACAGTGCTCAGCTTCATTGGCGGCTTGATATTTTGCGAACTGTTTCGCCGCTATCGCAACCTTTTTCCTTTAGGCGTGGTACATGCTGTTTTGGGATTGGCCATCGCCGCGAGCCTTCCGGATAGCCTGCTCCATCACATGCGAGTCGGCCTCGGTTATCTGTTATATCGTCCGTGACCTGAACGGCCAAGCTCTCTGACACTTCCTCGTCTCAATCGGATAACATGGCCCGGTCACGCGAGCACACGCTTTGCATTCAAAACTACCGCAAACAGAGCCGCTTCGTAACATAGGACCACAGCGCGCCACTCCGTCGCGCTGGCTTCTTTTCTTGATGCCTTCCATTTCGGATTTGCTCTTTGTTGCCCTGCTCCTGGGCCTGAGTTGCGGCGCGATGGGCCGTCTTTTGCTACGTGATGCGGGAACAGGATGGCATATTCGCAACGGACAATTGATGCTGCAGACGCATTCGATCACGCGCGTCGATCCGTTCTCGGCGACCATGAGCGGCCATGTCTGGTACGCGTGGGAGTGGCTATACGACGTATTCATCGCGGGCGTTCACCATTGGATGGGATTGAACGGGGTTGTCTTCTTCACTGCAGCAGTTATGGCCGCCACATTCGTTTTGGTATTTCGCTTGGCCGTGCGGCGTGGCGGCAGCCTGCCGATTGTGCTTATTATGCTGGTCCTGTCATTGGGAGCTTCGGCTGTCCACTTTCTCGCGCGGCCTCATGTTCTCAGTTGGCTGTTTACGGTGATCTGGCTTGAGCTGTTGGACTCGGCAGCGGAATCGAACAGCGAACATCGGCGCATTTATTTCTTACCGCTTCTGATGCTGTTGTGGGTGAATGTGCACGGCGGCTTCGTATTCGGTTTTGCTTTGTTGGCGGTGTACATCGTCGCCGCAGGGATCGAATACTTTACTTGTCCAGAGCAAAGGGAGCGCATTCGAGGTTGGCTTAAGCGGCTCGGTCTGGTGAGTCTACTCTCGCTGCTCGCGAGTTTTGTTAATCCGTATGGCTACAAGCTGCACCTTCACATTTACCACTATCTGTCCGATAAGTTCCTGATGAACCAGGTCAGCGAATTCCGATCGCCGGACTTTCACGGTGCCGCGCAGCAGTGCTTTGCGGCTTTGTTGCTGGTGGCCATAACGGCTGTGGCAAGTGCCCAGCGACAGCAGCAGCCGGCGAGATTGCTCGTAATTCTGTTGGCTGCCTACAGCGGTCTCTACGCTTCACGCAATCTTCCGGTGTCTGCGATCCTGCTCACATTGATTGTCGCGCCTATGTTGAGCAACACCGTCGCAAAAGCTGCTGGGAATGATAAGGTTGCGCCTCGGCTGCGCGCCGCCCTCTCACGTCTGCAAAGCTTCGGCGCGCGGATGGAGAAGCTGGAGCTTGATTTTCGAGGCCACGTTTGGCTGATCATTGCCTTCGTTGTTGGCGTGGCTGCTTGCATGAACGGCGGACGGCTCGGGTCGGCGCAGCTTTTGAACGCTTACTTCGATGACAAGCGTTTTCCGGTCGAGGCCACTGAAGCAATTATTCGAGACGACATCCGAGAACCGATCTTCTGTCCAGACCAGTGGGGCGGATATCTTATTTACACGCTTTATCCGCGAACCAAAGTCCTGGTGGACGACCGCCACGATTTATATGGCGATCAGTTTTTCAAAGATTATCTGAAAATTATTTACGTGCAGCCAGATTGGAGCAAAATCCTGGACGAAAGGCACGTGAACTGGATATTGGTGCAGAAAGATTCTTCGCTGGGAACCATCCTTGAGCAAACCGCGGGATGGAAACTGATCCACGCAGATGACACCGCGGTTCTATTTCACCGCGAAAAGACATAAAGATATTAAGAATGCCCAGACGCCGCTGTAGTTGCGGGCTTCACCTCGGCAGCTGACTTTGTAAGATCGTCAACTGTCTTCGAATCGAGTTGATAGAGTGTTGCCGGCTCGTTTTCTCTCTTCCCGATGTAGTTGTCACCCGCTTTCGAGATCGAGACCTTTTCCACCTTCTTGCCGTCGTTCGACGTGACGGTGAGATCGATAACGGGTACGCCGAATCCGGAGTCAACAAACTTGCTCGCCGAAAGTTCACGAATTTTATCGACGAGATCCTGCGCCGTGCTGGGATCCATCTTTTTTGCATTCCCTGACCACCAATCTTCTCCACTCCTGGTCAGGAAATAGGTTTTTGATCCATCGCGAACTTCGATCTTGTTGGGATCGTCCGAGCCGAGATCAAACAACTTCTTGTTGCGAAAATCGTCCAGGTTTTTGTCCAGCGCCTGCCCTAGCGTGTTCGGAACTTTGTAGACGCCCTCGACCGCGCTCGACTTAGCGTAGTAATCGTCCTTGTTCTTCCGCACTTGCAGTTCTTGCGTGCCGGATTCAGCCGTGACTTTCGCTGTCGCAACCGGAGTAGCCGAGACAAACGCTGAAGCTGTTTTCTTCCGATCGTCGGTTGCACTCAATTCCATCTTTGCATCAGTGAGCGCGCGGACCAGCGAATCAACCTGCGTGGCATCGGCTCGCAGCGGCTTCGGCTTCACGATTTGCCATTCATCCTTGTTGCGGCCAAACGCTATTTCCTGCTTTTTCGCGATCAGATCAACCTCGCTGATCTTGTCCGAGTTCACGGTCAACAGACGCTTATCCCGGAGATCGTTTGCGCTTTTGTCGATGCTGGTTTTGTCGTAACTCGGGATGGTAAAGATGCGCGGATCGCCGCCGAGCTTGGCGTAGATTGCGTTGCCGGCCGGAGTCGCATCCCCTAACAACAGGCTCTGCGTCTGGTTATTTTTCTCCGACAAATCAACTTCGAATTTTGGCGTGTCCAGACCGTAGGGAGCAAGATTGCTGGCTTTCTCTTCTACCAATCGTTGCGAGTTCAACGATGAAAAAGTGCCCAACAGGCTGGAAACCGCGCCCTGATCCGCTGGAAGCGCCGCAGGCGAAGTAATCTGCCACTGGCCTGCGCCATTGCGCTCACCCCCGACTTGTTCCGCACCGTCTTTCTTTAGATCAAATTTGGAGATGTCCGGAGTCTTAACCATCAGAATTTTAGGCGCCACATCGGCGGAAGCTTCCGTAGTTTCTGCCGGTTTGTGATGATTCGACCAGTAAAGAGCCCCCACGAGCCCCGCAAGAATAACGGCTCCGACGATGAGACCGCTTCCCTTCATCTATCGCCTCCGCCACCAGACCGACACTCCAGCAAAAACCACGACCAGCGGCAGCAGAAACTGACTGGTGATCCGCACCATATTCATCTGCGCGCGAGTCATGGTGACGCGCCGGTCTTCTTCTTGCTTAGGACGGATGGAGATCAAATCTTCATCCGACGCCAGCCAATCGATGGTGTTCAATGCCAGGTCACTGTTGCCATTAAATTTGATGAACGAGTTTGCCGCCCACGACGAAGTGCCGACCACCACGAAGCGACCCTGCGAGTCCTGCTTGCCGGTGTTGTAGGTTCCGGCTGCGGCGAGGGTCAGCGGTCCTTTTTTATTTTTCGGATCATTCGGATCGACCGCCGGCGAACTCAAATTGTTCGTCGCCAGGCTGGTGCTCGACGAGTCAAACAGCTTTTGCACCGTGGTCTTGTCGCCGTTCTTGACATCAATCGAACGAGAAAGCGGAAAACCGGTTGCTGTTCCCTTCATGCCATTCACGATGGGTTGCGAGTCGTAGCTGGTGACCAGGGCGACCTGCGGTCCAAGTCCCGCAAGCTGGCCAATTGGATTCAAATCCAGAATCAGATCCTTATTCATCGTGACGCCCCAACTTTGCAACAGGCTGGTGAGCGCATCGTTGTCCGCGATTTCGGAGCGTCCAATTTTTAGCGGCGGATCCAGCATGAACAAGGCGCGCCCGCCATCTTCAACATATTTCTTGATGGCATCGACTTCGGGTTGCTGATAATTTCGCGTTGGTCCGCCGACTACCAGCGTCGTGCAATCGCTTGGAACTTCAGCCTTCTGCAGCAAGTCAATCGACTTCGCTTCATAGTTGTCTTTGCCCACCAACTGCTTGAAGTCGGAGAAACCGTTGCGGTCGGAGTCGTCGATCTGATGCTCTCCGCTTCCCGCGACAAAACATACGGTGCGGGTTTTATTTTTGAGCACGCGGATGAGCGCTCCGGTGATGCCTTCCTCCGTCATGCTCTTAGCTTCTTCTTTTCTATCGCCGACTTGCACAATCGCGGTGCCGTAATTCTTTATGCCTGCCTCGCGAGCTTCCTGCGGCTTCTTGTCGGGATCGACGTAGTCAACGTGCAGTTTCGGCGACAGGCTTGTGTACTCCCCGAGCAGGTCTTTTGCGTGCTGGAAGTGCGTGCCCTGGTCGAAGTAGAGAATGGTCGCGTTCTCCTTCAACCCCTTGACGATCTTCGCAGTCTGTTCGGACAAGCTGTAGCGCTTGTTCGACGTGGCGTCATAAGACTTGGTATAGCGATCGGCGAGAACGTTCACTATCACCACAGCGGTTATTACGACAAGAATGTAGACGGCGGCATAAGCCGCGTACTTCGTCTGTCTGGCTTTCAGCAATTGCGTATTCAACTACGACCTCCAGCGGAGAGATTCCATGGAACGAGCGGTGAAAAACAGTCCCAGGAAAATCACCGTCACATAAAAGATTGCGTCCTTCGAATCGAGCACGCCTTTGGCGAATGATTCGAAGTGCGTGATTATCGACATGTACGCGAGTACTTGGGCCCAGGTGGAGGTTTCGTATCCACTGACCCATTCCAAAACCCACAGCAGCAGGCATACGCCAAACGTAGCGGCGCCAGCGATGATTTGATTCTTCGTCAACGTTGAAATGAATGTGCCAATCGCCAGCAATGCTCCAGCTTGCAGAAGCAGCCCGAGGTAGCCGATTACGAGCGGCTTCCAATCGGGCTTGCCGTATCTGAAGAGAAATGCAAAGTTCACCGCCGCAACTAGCAGCATGCAAGCATACAAACTCAGGGCTGCCAGCCACTTTCCTATGATGATTTCGATATCGCGTATCGGCGAAGTCGCAAGCAGTTCGATGGTGCCGCTGCGTTTTTCCTCCGCGAACAGGCGCATGGTGATCATGGGAATGAAGAAAAGGCCGACCACGCCGACGTTTGACAATAATGGTCTGATCACCATTTCGTTGAGGTTCATCGGCATCATCTGGCCGCGCATCTGCGATTCCATGCCCATCAAAACGAAGTAACCGAGCGCGTTCCAGAAGAAGAAGCCGAAGATCAGCGCGAACATGGTCAGCAGCAGATACGCAATCGGCGACGAGAAATAGCTGCGAAGCTCTTTGCGGCAGATAATCAGAATATTTCGCACTTAATTTATCCCCTTGGCTGCGACTTCTTTTTCTTCGCTGGCGGCTGTTTCTTTACCGGTAAGTTGAAGGAAGATTTCTTCCAGGCTCATGGCTGTGGGACGAAGCTCGTTCAGGTCCCATCCAGATTCGACCACCGCACGCGCCAGATCGCCGCGAACAAAACCTTTTCCGCTTTCAACCTCAAAACTCTTGCGGTTCTGCTGGCTCTGCTTCGCCACCACGCGGCTTACGCCGGCAACCTGCTCGAGCCGCCGTTGCACAGCAGCGAAGTCAAGGCTCCCATTACGCCCACTGACTTCGACCAGAACCGATTCCGCTCCGCGGGCACGGTTTTGCAAATTGTGAACTGAATCGGTCGCGACCAGTTTGCCTTTGTTGATGATGAGCACCTGCTCACAGGTCTGCTCGACCTCCGGCAAAATGTGCGTGCTGAGGATAATCGTGTGGTCGCCGCCCAGGCTCTTGATCAGATCACGAGTCTCGTTGATCTGCTTCGGATCGAGACCAGCCGTTGGCTCGTCGAGAATCAGAACATCGGGATTGTGAATGATGGCTTGCGCCAGACCTACGCGCTGACGATAGCCTTTCGAAAGTTTTCCGAGCAGTTTGTTTCTTACATCTGCAACTGCGCAGCGATCGGAAACATAGTCCACTCGTTTGCGCAACTCCGCGCCAGACGAGACCTTTGAGCTGGCCGACAAAGGTCAGATACTCGCCGGTTTCCATTTCCGGATAAAGCGGTGGTGTTTCGGGCAGGTAACCGATGCGTTTCTTGACCTCGAGAGGTTGCTCGAGAACATCGTAGCCAGCTACGCTGGCGCTGCCGGACGTGGGCGAAAGGAAACCGGTCAGCATGCGCATCGTAGTGGTCTTGCCCGCCCCGTTGGGGCCAAGGAAACCGACGATTTGCCCTTTTTCCACCTGAAATGAGATATGGTCGACGGCAATATTCCGAGCGTATCTCTTGGTGAGCTCTTTAACTGTAATCATAATAGGTTTGTCGAAGGAATTACGGTCTGCAATGCCCGAACCGTACTTCTGTTGAACAGTTCAAGGCTGAACATATATGTTAAAAATCTTGGTGCGGAGATGTCAAATCGCAAAAGCTAAATTTTACGTCTGCGCGGAGGCTCGATGAAGTATCGCATACTCGGTCGTACCGGCTTTGAAGTAAGCGAAATCGCCCATGGACTTTGGGGAATGAGCGGCTGGAGCGGTTCTGACGACCACCAATCGCTCGAGGCGTTGCAGTTGGCCGTCGATCTCGGCTGCAACTTTTTCGATACGGCGTGGGCTTACGGCGAGGGCAAAAGCGATGCTTTGCTGGGCAAGATTTTAGCTGCGAATCGCGGTAAGCGTTTGTATGCGGCCTCTAAGATTCCTCCCCGAAATGAGAAGTGGCCGGCTTCCCCAAAAGACAAATATGCGGACGTGTTTCCCGCGAAACATGTTTTCAAATATGCCAAGTCGATCCGAGAGAAGCTGGGCGTCGATTCCATCGACCTTTTGCAATTTCACGTTTGGGACGATAGCTGGGCCGACGAAAAGGAATTTCGCCAGACGGTGGAGAAGCTGAAAAGTGACGGATGGATTCGCTCCTTCGGGCTCAGTCTAAACCGCTGGCAGCCCGAGAACGGCATCAAGGCCATGCGAACGGAGCTGGTAGATGTTGTGCAAGTGATCTACAACATTTTCGATCAGTCGCCGGAAGACAAGCTGTTTCCCACGTGCCGCGAGTTGAACATTGGCGTGATTGCCAGAGTCCCGCTTGATGAAGGCAGTCTTGGCGGCAAGATGACGGCGGAGACGAAGTTTCCCGCAGACGATTGGCGCTCCAAATATTTCAGCCCAGACAATCTGAAGAAAACCATGGCGCGGGTGGACAAATTGAAATCAGTGCTTCCAGGAGATTTGAGTTTGCCAGATGCTGCCTTGCGGTTCATTCTCTCAGATCCAACCGTAAGCACCACGATCGTGGGGATGAGAACGCCAGATCATGTTCGAGGAAATATCGCGGCAAGTGACACTGGTCCGCTTCCTGCAGACCTGCTCCAGCACCTTAAGAAACATCGCTGGGATCGCACACCACAGCCCTGGTCAGATTAATTAGCTATTTAGAACGCCTTCCGTCGTAATTCGACTGGCTTTGCAAATCTCCTCAGCAACTTTAACCACCGCCGCGCTGCCGGGCGTGGGGCCTTCCGCTGACATGACAGAACTTGCAGCAAGCGTGAACAGTACAGCATCCTCCTGCTTGTCGAAATAGAGAACTACCTGATTCGCTACCATGCCCCACCTCCGCTAAGTTGCTCTTAGAATGATAGGCCGGTTCGCGATGAAAGTGAGGTTATCTCTTTTGGTGCGCCTCACTCGGAAGGCCACGTTTTTTGAAATAGAGAGTGCTCCTCGAGAAAATTCGGAAGGCTCAGTACGGAATCGCGTCGCGCTTCGGATAAGTCTCAAAAATGCTACATTGGAATGTTCATGTCTGCCCCTGAATCCCGCTTCGTCAAGGCTTGCAAAGCGCAGCCTGTGGACCGCACGCCGGTTTGGTTTATGCGTCAGGCCGGCCGTTATATGCCGGAATATCGCGCCGTCCGCAAAAAATATTCACTGATAGAAATTTGCAAGCGGCCCGAAGTTGCCGCTGAAGTTACGATCACTGCGGCTGAAGCGCTGGGTGTTGATGCTGCCATTATTTTTGCGGATCTTCTATTGCCCCTTGAAGTGATGGGACTTCCATTTCATTTTTCTGCTGGCGAAGGCCCCGTGATCGACAAGCCTTTGCGGCAGCGAGAAGACATAGCGAATCTGCGGACTGATCGCGCAGCCGATCTGGGATATGTTTCTGAGGCCGTTCGCAAGGTGAGCAAGCACTTCGGAACCCGTTTGCCCGTGATTGGCTTTTGCGGCGCGCCCTTCACCCTGGCCAGTTACATGATTGAAGGGGGCGGCTCGCGCAATTACGTTCATGCCAAGAAAATGATGTATTCGTCTCCTGCGACGTGGGATGAATTGATGAAGAAACTGGTCGCGGTTGTCTCGGAATACGCGGCTCAGCAAGTGCATGCGGGCGCGGATGTAATTCAGATTTTCGATAGCTGGGTCGGCTGCCTCAGCGTCGAAGATTATCGTCGTTACGTCCTCCCGCGCACCACGCAACTGGTAAAGAAGCTGCAAAAAACGGGGGCGCCCATCATTTATTTCGGTACCGACAGCGCTACGTTGTTGCCTTCGATGCGCGAAACTGGCGCGGACGTAATTGGCCTTGACTGGCGCATTCCGCTCGACGATGGCTGGCGAAGCCTCGATTTCGAATGTGCGGTACAGGGCAATCTCGATCCAGTTTTGCTGTTCGCAGATTGGAAAGAGTTGAAGTCGCGGGCCGCAGACATTCTGCATCGCGCCGCCGGGCGTCCCGGGCACATTTTCAATCTCGGTCATGGCATTTTGCCGGAAACCCCAGTCGAAAATGTGAAAGCCCTGGCTCAGTTTGTGCAAGAGCACTCGATGAGAACCACGCCTGTTGTGTGATAGCGGAGGAAGAGATTGGGAAATCCCGGCAAAACGGCTGTCCTGCTTCTTGCTCACGGCAGCCCGGACTCGGTCGACGAGGTGCCGGAGTTTTTGCTGCGTGTGACCGGCGGAAGACCGCTTCCAGCGCCAGTCGTTGATGAAGTGAAACATCGCTACGGACTGATCGGCCGCTCTCCCCTTACTGAATTGACGCTGAAACAAGCTGAGCTTTTGGCACGAGAAGCAGGATTGCCTGTGTATGTTGGCATGCGCAACTGGAAACCATTCGTCGCTGACGCAGTGGGCGCGATGACTTCGGACGGCATCGAGCACGTTGTCGCCATCTGTCTGGCGCCGCAAAATTCGCGCACCAGCGTTGGGCTTTACCGATCGGCTTTGTCTGACAATGAAGTGAGTTTTACCATCGACTTCGTCGACTCCTGGCACGATCATCCATTGTTGATCAAAGCTTTCGCCGAAAAATTACGGCTGGGATTGGATCGTGCTCGTCACGAGGCAGGCACACAAGATATTCCCATAATCTTTACCGCGCACAGTGTCCCCGAACGCACGATTGCGGAAGGCGATCCCTATGAGAGCCAGGCCAAGGAAACAGCCTCAGCCGTGGCGCGCGAGGCTGGTCTGTCTGCTCGGGATTGGAATTTTGCCTTTCAGAGCCAGGGCATGTCAGGCGGTGCGTGGTTGGGGCCGCGAGTGGAAGATACAATTATCGGCTTGAAACAAAAAGGTCATTGCGACATTTTTATCCAGCCCATTGGATTTCTTTGTGACCACGTTGAAGTGCTCTACGACATTGACATCGGCTTCAAACAATTCGCAGAGCGGCAAGGCATGCGGCTGTGGCGTGCAGAATCACTGAATGATTCGCCGCTGCTCGCGTCTGCGCTTGCCGACATTACCCGGTCGCGGCTGATGCGAATCCCAGTCGCACAAAAATGAAACGCGTTGCCATCATCGGCGGCGGTATCTCAGGACTCTCGGCGGCGTTCACTCTTGAAAAACACCGCCGCGCCGGCGCGTCGCTGGAATATGTTGTATTCGAATCCAGTCCGCGTCTGGGCGGAGTGCTGGTCACCGAGCGCGTGGATGGCTGCTTGGTCGAAGCCGGTCCCGATTCGTTTCTTACGGAAAAGCCCTGGGCAAGCGACCTTTGCCGCGAGGTCGGCTTGGGTGATCAACTCATCGGCTCAAACGACGCGGACCGTAAGACTTACATTTTGGTGAAGGGCAGATTGGCGTTGATTCCCGATGGCCTGATGTTCATGGTCCCGACGAAAATCATGCCAACCGTACTGTCTCCGCTGTTTTCCGTTCGCACCAAGCTACGCATGGCAGGCGAGTGGTTTCATCCTCCGCGAAAAGCCGTCGCTGACGAGACTGTGGCTGCGTTCGTCGAGCGCCACTACGGCCCCGAAATGGTTGACCGTCTCGCAGATCCGCTGCTTTCTGGCGTCTATGGCGGCGAAGCTAGTCAACTAAGCGTGCGCGCGGTTCTACCGCGGTTCGCCGAGATGGAAGCTTCACATGGCAGCCTGGGCCGTGCAATGCTGGCAACCCGCAAGCGCATGGCGCAAGCGTCAAAAGCTCCGCCGAAACCGCTGTTCACTTCTTTGAAAGATGGCATGCAGCAGTTGGTGGACGCCGTGGTATCCCGCCTGCCTGCGTCAGCTCTGCACGCGAACCAATCAGTGCAGGCTGTTCAATCGAGCCGGGAAGGCTGGACCGTCTCCGCCGGCAAGTCGGATTACTTCGATGCCGTAATCATGGCGACACCGGCGCAAACTGCCGCTGCGCTTTTGCGAAACAGCAACTTGGACCTGGCCTCCGAACTGGCGGCCATACAGTACACTTCGTCCGTCACTATAAATCTTGGCTACGATGGGACGGTCCGAGCCGGCCTTCCTCAAGGATTCGGATTCCTTGTTCCGCGCAGCGAAGGCAAACGCATGCTCGCTGCCACTTTTGTGCATAATAAGTTTCCCCATCGCGCTCCAGAGGACCGAGCACTGCTCCGCTGCTTCGTTGGTGGTGCGCATAACGAACAAATTCTGCAAGAACCGGACGAAGAACTCATCCGCATCATTCGCGAAGACCTCAGGCAAATTATCGGCCTGACAGCTGACCCATTGTTTACCCGCGTCTATCGTTGGAAAGGCGCGATGGCTCAATACGGAGTTGGCCATTTGGACCGGCTGCAACGCATTGAAACTCTGCTGCAGAAATTTCCGGGACTGACCTTGGCCGGCAACGGCTACCGCGGAATTGGAGTGCCCGACTGTGTCCGTTCCGGAACTGAGGCGGCGCACAAAGCTCTGCTCGCTGTGGGGTTATCTGAGGTAGCATCGCCAATACTTAGTCGTTAAACGTTGGCGATGAATTGTGGGAAATTGTTCTGCCATTCCGAGGGAAGCTGGAAATCCGCAGTTCGCTTCAAGATTTACTTTACGAAGGGTAAGTTGGATAAGACTTTTGCGGCGAGTTCCAGTTGCTGCATGTCGTCCTGAGTAAAATCTGGACCTGCAGTTCCTGCGTCAAATCCCTTGCGGCAAACCTGGACCACCCCAAGGACCTTTCGCTGCGCGTCGAGGATAGGTGCAGACATCAGCTTTTGAATCGCATTTGCTCCAGTTCGCTCACCATCTTCCGAACTGTTTAGTTTTACGCTTTCAAAAATGCTGGCATGTTTTACCTTGATGAATGCGTTAAAAATTTCGGTTTTTCGGGTGGATGCGGTATGCGCAGCGACTGCCGAAGAACTGGTAACCGGAATTGATCCGGCAGTTTTTAGCTGTTCCGGATACAGGAAGCCGAGCAAGCCCCGCTGTAGGCGCATCAGTGCGACTTCCGTGGGTCGGACTCCGAAAAGTTTTGCCAACGCCGCACAAAACTCTGGTGCCGTGGCGACCTGACTCAATGCCTGCTCAACCGAAACATTGGCGGCTCGCGCCGTAGCTGCTCCAGTGCCACCCGATCCGGAATTTTGTTTGCCCTGCATTATCACCTTTGCTTGTCACGATTTCAGCATGACCATCGTGACCTATGGCGAGTACCACATCAAGTTACCGAAGTACTTCCGCATCTCGGTTCCTACAAGCTTCGATCTTTCGTGAGGGTGAAACCCTTTTCGCGCCAGCCTCGAACTCCGCCATCCATGGAAAGTACGTTCGTGTAGCCCATCTTTTGCAAGTTGTCGGCGGCGAGAGCGGAGCGAAATCCCCCGCCACAATAGAGCACGATGGGTGTATTGTGCTCGGGAACGCGAGCCTCGACATCGCGTTCGATGACGCCTTTTCCGAGGTGCACAGCGCCGGGAAGATGATCGGCCTCGTATTCGCTTTCTTCACGCACGTCGATCAGTAGAAACTTTTCGCCGCGATCGAGCTTCGCTTTGACATCGTCGATGGTGGTTTCGCGAATGCGTTTCTTGGCATCCTCGACAATTTTCAGAAATCCAGGTGAATGCTGATGAGCCATGAATTCTCTCCATATGCCTTCAAAGTTCGGTGAACTTATTTTATCGGAGGATAGTTTTGCGTAGGTAATCGCGCGGAGAGAGACGCGGAAGCCACTTTAAGGTTTGTCAACTTCGGAAAGAGTAAGAAGAGTGATGGCGAGAATCTAAAATTGTTCTGAATGGCACCGACATTTCAGCATTTTCCTCTTCACTCGACACAATCTTCGCGGCCGAGCAATCGAGCAATCGCTGCAAATCGATTCCCAGGCTGGAGCGTTCCTCTTCACTTAATTCAGAAAATTCGAAAGGCTGAAGATAGCCTTGCGTCGCCCACATCGGAAACAGCATACGCGCCTTGCTGCGAATGGTACTTTGGCCCACGTGGAAGATCAGCTCGACTTTGATCCCTTCATCCAAAGGCGAAGCCACATTCAACAGGCCCCCGGTAATCGAGAGCATATGAAGCCTTCCCCGAGTTTGACGGCCATTTTCCAGACACACCAGGGATAACACGGTTCCCGCGAGTTTCACGCGCGGAGCGCGATTGGCGACGTTTGATGAGGCGGCTTTGGCCATTGGTTATCCTCAACTATTTCATTTCAGCGCCAAGAGCGGCAGATTACGTAAGACGCGCGGGCTTCTTAGCCGCGACGAAACCGGGCATGTACAAGCGACGCGAAAAATGAAAATTCCACAACCCAGAGCTCGGCGATAACCGGCTAAATTCCGCAGTTTCAATGCGGGAAGAACTTCGCATAAGTAACTATTGAGTTATTACCGCTGTCACTTTACTGAGGTCCCGGCGCGACATAAGCTCCCGTTTATGAAACTGACCGCCTTGCTGGTATCGCGGGATCGCCCGTCACTTCGAGTCCTGGCGGCGCTGTTGGACGTGCTTCAAATCGAGCACCAGACTTGCCATTCATCTGCCGATGCGGTGGAGTTGCTGGTGCGAGGCCACCATTCGGCGTTGATCGTGGATTTTGATCTAGTGGGTGCGGGTCAAGTCGCACGCATGGCGCCAATGGCTATGCCGCAACGAAAGCCGGCGGTCTATGCCATGGTCAGTGCATTTACACCGGTCGGCGGAGCATTCCAATCGGGCGTAAATTTTGTTCTTTATAAACCGCTTGTCTACGAACAGGTCGCACGCTCATTGCATGCCGGACAACGGCTTATGCGGCCCAACCCTCGGCATTCTCATCGTCATCCACTAGAAGCGCTGGTGCACCTGCAGCTTGGAACCGCGACATTGCCCGCGATTATGCTCGATTTGAGTGAGCAGGGTTTAGCTTTGCAAGCTCTGGAGCCATTGCCTGCGGTGCACAATGTGCCTCTGCATTTTTACTTACCGGGAACTTCTCACTTGGTGGAGGGAATCGGCAAGGTGATTTGGGCTGATGACGATGGCCGCGCCGGGATGTTCTTTTCCCGTCTGACACCTGCTTCACGGCATCATCTCAAGAATTGGCTTGCCAAGCGCGGCAGTAAAACCAAAGACGCCGTGCGCGTACTTCTGCCGCCTCACAAATCGCGACGTTCGGTACCCACCTCGCACTGATTTCTGTAGAAACGTAGCCAGCAACGGCTTACGGACCGCGGGACGTTGAAATTCTTCCGTGCTAGACTCAGTTTTCTCGCTAACAGAAAACGCATGTCCGAACTCACCTTCCTCTCAGCCGTCTGCATGGCTGAGCAAATTCGTCAAAAAAAATTGTCGCCAGTTGAGTTGGTCGATGCGCATCTGGCGCGTATCGAGAAGCTGAATCCCAAGCTAAATGCTTTCGTACAGGTCGATGCCGAAGGCGCTCGCCGCCAAGCGCGTGCGGCTGAAGATGCTGTGGCCCGCCATGAAAGCCTGGGCCCGTTGCATGGCGTTCCTATAAGCATCAAGAGTTCGATTGAAGTAAAGGGATTGCGTTGCGAATCCGGAACCAGGATTCGTACCGGATTGGTCGCCAAGAATGATGCGCCGCTAGTTTCGCGGCTTCGCCACGCGGGCGCCATCATCCTGGGTAATACCAACACCCCTGAACTGCTCATGGCGTGGGAGACGGACAATCTTCTTTACGGCCGCACCAACAATCCCTGGGATTTGTCGCGAACCCCGGGCGGATCGAGCGGCGGAGAAGCCGCAGCCATTGCCGCGGGATTGTCAGCCGGAGGAGTTGGCAGCGACGGCGGCGGCTCGATTCGCGTCCCCGCACATTTCAGCGGAATTTGCGGGCTGAAACCTACGCCAGGCCGCATCCCGGCAACCGGACATTTCCCCACCTCGGTTGGACCGTTCGCTTTGCTCGGTGTAGTTGGCCCGCTGGCTCGCACCGTCGCGGATTTGAAAGTCCTATTCGAAGTGATGCAAGGGCCGGATGACGGAGATCCTTCGGCCGCGCCTGTACCCGTGCGCTGGCCACAGACCGATGATGTGAAAAAACTTCGCATCGGCTATTTCGAAGATGACGGGCGCGCTCCGATAACTGCTGAAACTCGAGCGGCGGTGCAAGCCGCAGCCAACGCACTGAAACGTGCGGGATTTAAAGTTGAACCTTTTCGCCCCGAAGGCCTCGAACAGGCGCGCCAACTGTGGTGGCAGTTCTTCGGCATCGCGGGCGGAATGCTTCTGGGGCCGTTAACGAAGCGACGGGAAGCCGACCTCAGTCCCATTCTCAAAGAATTTTCCAGTTGGGTTGCGGCCGAACCATCGCACACCGCTCAGACCTTGCTTGATACCTGGATCATGCGCGACGTGGTGCGCATGCAAGTCTTCTCCCAGATGCGTGATTTTCCCATTCTCCTTTGCCCGGTCGCTTCGGTTCCGGCTTTTCGCCACGGCGAGCGTAGCTGGAACATCGATGGCCAGACTGTGAAATATCTCGATGCCTGGAGTTACACCGAATGGTTCAATCTGTTGGGAACGCCGGCGGCAGCGATTCCGTTTGGCCGCTCAAATGAAGGTTTACCCATCGGCGTGCAAATTGTGGCGCGTCCCTGGGAAGAGGAACTGGTGCTCACGGTAGCGGCCGAATTGGAAGCCCAGCGCGGACCGTGGCAAGGACCGGATCTCCTCTGGCCTACCGAGAATCGATAAGTTCTATGTTCTTCGTTTGTGAACTTTCGTGTCCTTTGTGGTTGATGAAGGTCAAAGCTTCAACCACGAAGGACACGAAGATTCACAAACGAAAGACTACGTTAGCAACACACTAATAGATTTGTACTATTTCCCCGCTCCGAAAAAGCGATAACCTGTTTCCCACTCAGTCCTCGGACGCCGCGACTTGGTCGCTCCCGGGATTGTCATTTATTTGATGGCTGTTCCCAAACAATCCAGAGGCTTGTTCCTGTCTCGTGCATTTGCCGGGCTGCTCGTATTCTTGTTCATTTCGGCTGGGTACTTGTACGCCTTTCCTCAGCCAAATATTTTTTATGCGGTGGTTGTTCTGCTGCATGTGGGTGCAGGCGTCGTCACTGCGGTTCTGCTGGCTGCGTTTCTTTTTCGTTTGCTTCGGAACGGAAGCATCGCTGGGCGCATTGGTTGGACACTGTTCGCTGGCGGAACACTGGTTGGGCTCGTTCTGATCAAGACAGGAACACCGCGCGCGGATTGGAACGTTTTGTACGCTCACATTCTTCTTTCGCTCGCCGGCGCTGGCATTGTCTTTGCAGAATGGGCTGGGAAGCGCGGCGGGCAGTCGCCAAGCGTTGGAAGTTCGATCGTTCGCTGCACGGTCTGCCTCGTGTTACTCGCCGGATTAGGCGCGGGCGCTCGTTACCTGCGCGAGTCGCGATGGCACAATCAAGCCCGCATCGAGAATCCCTCGATGGCGCCCGCCACAATGGACCAAGAAGGCGACGGTCCCAGCGGGCCATTCTTTCCCAGTTCCGCCCAGGTCAACGGCGGCCAAAAAATTCCCAGCAAGTTTTTCATGGAATCCGAGTCTTGCAAACGTTGCCACGAAGATATCTACAATCAGTGGTTCAGTTCGGCGCATCATTTCTCGTCGTTCAACAATCAGTGGTATCGCAAAAGCATCGAGTACATGCAGGACACAATTGGCACCAAACCTTCCAAGTGGTGCGGAGGCTGCCACGATCCCGCCGTCCTCTACAGCGGCTTGATGGATACTCCAATCAAAGAAATTGTGCACCGTCCCGAAGCGCAGGCTGGCTTGGGCTGCATGATGTGTCATTCCATCGCCGGCGTGAAAAGCAGCATGGGGCAAGGTGATTTTTATCTCGAATACCCCAAGCTCCACGAATTAGCGGCGACCAAGAATCCATTCGCGCGAACGCTGCACGATTTTCTTGTGAAACTGAATCCTGAGCCGCACCGTCGCGTATTTCTCAAACCGTTCATGCGCAATCAGACCGCAGAGTTCTGCTCCAGCTGCCACAAGGTTCATCTCGACGTGCCAGTGAACGGCTATCGTTGGATTCGCGGCTTCAATGAATACGATAACTGGCAGGCCAGCGGCGTATCCGGCCAGGGGGCGCGCTCATTCTACTATCCGGCGAAACCTTCGCAATGCGCCGATTGCCACATGCCGCAGACGCCGTTCAAACGACCAAGGCAACGTCGGAGGGTTCGTTCATTCGCATCGCTTCCCAGCGGCAAACACAGCGCTGCCAACGGCTAATGATGATGCCGATCAGCTCAAGGTTACCGAGAATTTTCTGAAGAATGGGATTGTCAGCGTCGACATTTTCGCACTCTCGCCAGCGCGGGCGCAGTCCAAGTCGGGAAGCGGCAATCAGGCGGATCTATCGACGACGTTCGCGGTCGGCGAAGAAGCGGAGACGAAAATTACTCCGGCCAGCGAGCCCGACGTCCTGCCGATCACCGCGCCACTGAACCGAGCCCAGCCAAGCCTCCGCCGAGGAGATACGGTACGCGTGGACGTAGTAGTCCGTACAAAAAAAGTTGGACACTTCTTCCCCGGCGGGACGGTCGATGCCTACGATACCTGGCTCGAACTGAAGGGCACCGACGACAAGGACCAAACGATATTCTGGAGCGGCAGCGTCGAAGACAATGGCAAAGGACCGGTCGAAAAAGGCGCGCACTTCTACCGCTCCCTGCAAGTGGATGCACACGGCAATGCGATCAACAAGCGCAATGCCTGGGCAACTCGAGCCGTAGTCTATGTGCACTTGATTCCGCCCGGCGCGGCCGACACGGTTCACTACCGCGTGCACATTCCCGAAAACGCGGGCAATAAAATTACGCTGCACGCTCGCCTCTGCTATCGCAAATTTGCCTGGTGGAATACGCAATTCTCATTCGCGGGCGTGCCCAATTCCAATCAGCCTGATGCAGACGTCACGCGTGATTACGACGACAGGAAGTTCGCATTCGCGGGATCGCTGAAAGGAATATCTGCGAAAGAAGAAAAGATCCCCGATCTTCCTATTGTGGCGCTGGCTGAAGACGAGGTCACGCTAAACGTGGTTGCCCATGATGCCCTCGCATCCCCGCCCAAGGCCGTTCTGCAGGCGGACGACTGGCAGCGCTGGAACGATTACGGCATCGGCCTGTTTCTGCAAGGTGATCTAAAAGGCGCGCAGGCCGCCTTCGAGAAAGTGACGGAGATTGCTCCCGAGAATCCTGATGGCTGGGTCAACATCGGACGCGCCGCCGTGCAGGAAGGAGACATGGATCGTGCGCGCACAGTCCTGGAAAAAGCGATATCGCTGAGTCCTGATCTGGCGCGAGCCCATTTTTTCTACGCCAAGGTTCTACGCAGCGAGGGCCGCTATGACGATGCTGCCGCCCATCTACGTAAAGTTCTCGTTCAGTACCCGCGAGATCGCGTAACCCTGAACGATCTTGGACGCATTCTTTTTCTCCAGCGAAAATATGCGGAGGCCGTGACTGTTCTGCAATCGGTTATGGCCGTGGATCCAGAAGACCTGCAGGCGCATTACAATCTCATGCTCTGCTACAACGGTCTCGGAGACCAGAAACAAGCTCACGAGCACGAGATGCGCTATCTGCGTTTCAAGGCCGACGAAGCGTCGCAAGCTATTACCGGCGGTTACCGTCAACTGCATCCCGAAGACAATAATGAGCGCCAAGCCATCCACGAGCACGTGTCGGCGCCGCTTACCACGAATCGCGTCGGAGCGATTCTTCGAACCGTCCCGCGGAAGGAGAGTTCGGCCGACCGAATGGCCTCGACAGGAGCCTCACCATAATGCGCATTAGACTCGTATTCTTGCTGTTAGCCGCGTCCGCATCCGCCCAGAAAATTCAATTCCGCGACATCACCGCGCAGGCCGGCATTCACTTCGTCCACAACAACGGCGCCTTCGGCAAGAAATATCTGCCTGAAACGATGGGGTCGGGCGTCGCCTTCATCGACTACGACAATGATGGCTGGCCCGACATTCTGCTGGTAAACAGCGAAGACTGGCCCGGGCACATCCGAACTGAATCCACGCTGAAGCTTTATCACAACAATCACGACGGCACGTTTACCGACGTCACTCGCAAAGCTGGCCTGGCGATTTCCATGTACGGCATGGGTGTTGCGATTGGCGATTACGACAACGACGGCTACGACGACATCTTCATCAGCGCTCTCGGTCAGAGCCATCTATTTCACAACAACGGCAACGGCACGTTTACTGATGTGACCAAGGCCGCCGGGCTGTGGGGACCGAACGAATTCTCCACCAGCGCCGCCTGGATTGATTACGATCGCGACGGCAAACTCGACCTGGTCGTCGCAAATTATGTGCAGTGGTCAATCTCGGGCGATCTGTACTGCACCCTTGACGGCGCGCACAAATCTTACTGCACCCCCGAGTCGTACAAAGGTTCGTCGGCCCGGTTGTGGCACAACCTGGGCAACGGAAAATTTGAAGACGCTACTCAAAAGGCCAAGTTCTACGATCCCACCTCCAAAAGCTTGGGCGTGGCCATTGTCGATTACAACGGCGATGGTTGGCCCGATATTCTGCTGACCAACGATACTCAGCCGAACAAGCTTTATCTCAACAAGCACGATGGCACTTTCGAAGAAAAAGCGGTTTCTGCCGGAATCGCCTTCAGCGAAGACGGCGTAGCCCGTGCCGGCATGGGCGTAGACGCCACCGACTACGACCGCTCTGGCCGCCCGAGTTTTATCATCACCAACTTCGCCAATCAGATGCTCTCGCTTTACCACAACGAGGGCAACGGGCTGTTTGTGGATGAGGCGCCGCAGTCCGAAGTTGGACGCGCAACTTT
Organism: uncultured Acidobacteriota bacterium; assembly: GCA_963716405.1. Classification (GTDB taxonomy): domain Bacteria; phylum Acidobacteriota; class Terriglobia; order Terriglobales; family Acidobacteriaceae; genus JABDBE01. The sequence goes on from CAVQTI010000007.1 coordinate 653,765, forward strand.
AGTCACGCTGGGCTTCGGCTGCTTCTTCTTCGACTACGACAACGATGGATGGCCCGACATTTTCGTGGCCGACGGACACATCGAGAATGAAATCGAACGCGTGCAAAAGCGGGTGAGTTATGCCGAGCCTCCACACCTGTTTCGCAACCTGAGCGGAGGGAAGTTTCAAGAAGTAACGGCCTCTTTGGGATCTGCATTTGCCAGTCCGAAAGTCGCTCGTGGCGCAGCCTACGCCGACATCGACAACGATGGCGCACTCGATGCGCTCATGACCACAAACGGCGGCCGCGCATATCTGTTTCACAACGAAGGCGGCAACAACCACAGTCTGCGAGTAAAACTGCAGGGAACAAAGTCTAATCGCGACGGCATCGGCGCGGTCGTTCGTTTGACTTCGGGAAAAGAGCAGCAGTGGCAGATGGTCCACAGCGGATCAAGTTATCTCTCGCAAAGCGAACTTGTGTTGACCTTCGGCTTGGGCGAAAAAACGAAGGCCGATTCGATTGAAGTCCAATGGTCCAGCGGGCAGATTGAAAAACTCTCGAATGTTCCAGGGAGTCAAACCGTCACGATTCAGGAAGGCAAAGGCATAGTGGCGAATAAGAACTACAGCAAGCCATGGACTTCCGCCGCGCCAAAATAGAAACTCGCATGAATGTCGTGACACTCTTGATTTTCCTTTGTGTACCTTCGTGCCCTTTGTGGTTAACTGTTTCTTCGCATGAATAAAAAGATTCCCCTCGGTTGTGCCGTCGTTCTGGCCACAATTGCCATTTTTTCCACGGCACCGCAAAACGCAAGCCAGACGGACAAGTCCACTGAAGCTGCACGTCTTAACAATCTCGGCGCTGCCTACATGAATCAGCAACTCTTCGAAAAGGCATTGAAGGCCTTTGAGCAGGCTGCCGCGCTCGATCCCAAATTCCAGATAGCGACCATGAATCAGGGCATCGCATTGCTCAATCTAGGACGCGTCGATGCAGCAAGGAAATTTCTTGAGCAAGCGGTGAAAGAAAATCCCCGCGACGCTCATGCCTGGTACAACCTCGGCATGCTGGAAAAGAACTCGGCGAATTCAGCAGCGGCTAGCAGACGCGTTTCGCCACGTCACTGAGATCGATCCCAACGACGCGGACACCTGGTATTTTTTAGGCGCGTCATATGCTCAGAACAAACAATATCCAGAGGCGATCGACGCTTTCCAACACGCGCTGAAGTTGAACCCACTTCACGCCTCCGCCGAATTCGGTCTTTCCCGCGCCTACCAGCAATCGGCCGATCTCACGCATGCTCGCGAGCATTTGACCCGCTTCCAGTACATCACACAAAACAAATTGGGCTCGCCGATCAGTCTGGCTTATGGCGAGCAGGGAAAGTATTCGCTCGCGGAAGAATCGCCTGCGGCTCCGGCAAAAGTTCCGCCGCAGATTCCTGTGCGGTTTGTGGATGTAACCAAGGACGCGGGCTTGCCCGTATCTGCCGCCACTGGTGACTCCGAATTTTTCCACGGACCCGGGGCTTGTTTTCTTGACTATGACAATGACGGCCTCGTTGATCTACTCCTTACGGACTATGGCGCGCAAGGCGGAATATCCCTCTACCACAATTTGGGGCACGGCAAATTCGAAGATGTAACCGCCAAGGCTGGATTGGATCCCAAGTCCCACGCGATTGCTTGCAGCGCTGGCGATTACGATAACGATGGGTACGCTGACTTAGCCCTGAGCTTCATTGGCCGGGTCTTGTTGCTACACAATGAAAGGAACGGGACGTTCAAAGACGCAAGTGCGCATTTGCCGGTGAAGCCGAATGGGTCGGTGCTCACCCCCGCGTGGATTGATTACGACCACGACGGAGATATAGATCTCTTCCTAGGCAGCTCCGCAAAAGGACAATATAAAGGCTTCCCCGTAAATGATGAGCTGTGGCGTAACAATGGAGACGGTACATTCACAGACGTCAGCGAAGAAAAGGGGGTTACCGAACAGGGACGTCATTGGACTGCATTGGGTACCGATTACAACAATGACCGCGCCGTGGACATTTTCGTACCCGGGCTGGAGCCTGTTATCTTTGAAAACCCACGCGAAGGAAAATTCATTGCTCGCCAACCCTGGGACAAGAATTCGATGCAGGCTAACACCGGCGTCGCCATCGCGGATTTCGATCATGATGGATGGATGGACCTGGCGACCACACATTTCGGGCAGGGTGTTGCAGCTCTGACGCTTTGGCACAACGATCACGGGAAGAGCTTTACCTCGATGCAGCTGCCGAAAACTGATCTTGACGTCGCCTACGGCATCGCGGCCATCGATTATGACAACGACGGCTGGGTGGATATCGCGGTTGTCGGCCAAACAGAGCGAGAAATGAAGGAGGGTAAGGGCGAGATCAAACTCTTCCGCAATCTTGGGCCGGACGGTTTTAAGGATGTCACGGCCGACGTCGGGCTCGACAAAATTCAGCTCAAAGACCCGCGCGCCATCATCACTGGCGACTACGTCGGCGACGGCGCGACAGATCTGCTCATCACGCAGAATCACGGCCCGGCTGTCTTGCTGCGCAACGAAGGCGGCAACAAAAACCACTGGCTGCGCCTGAATCTGAAAGGGCTGGCCGACAACAAGAGCGCCATCGGGACAAAAGTCGAAGTTTTCGCTGGAGGCAATCGGCAGAAATTCGAGATCTACGGATCAAACGGCTACCTCGGCCAGAATTCGCCATATCTCACTGTCGGCCTCGGACAATCGACGCAAGCCGACGTCGTCCGCATGCTCTGGCCAACCGGAGTTTTGCAGGATGAAGTCGAAGTCGCCGCCGATCGCGAACAGAAATATATGGAAATTGACCGCCGTGGAAGTTCCTGCCCTACGCTTTTCGTTTGGGACGGTGAACGCTACAAATTCGTCGCTGACATGCTCGGGGCCGGCGTCGTCGGCCACTGGGTAGGCCCCGGCCAGCGCGACATTCCGCGCCCCACGGAATACATAAAAATCGATCGCAACACCATTCGCGAAAAAGATGGCAAGCTCAGTTTTCGCTTCATGGAGCCGCTCGAAGAGGCAGTTTACCTCGATCAGGTAAAGCTGCTGGCGGTCGATCATCCCGCGGACGTTGATGTTTATCCGAACGAATATTTTGCCAGCAATCCGCCATATCCAAATTTCAAAGTTGTGACCAGCCGCGACGCGCGTCCGCCAGCCGCGGCGCATGATGAACACGGGCACAACGTTCTCCCCGATCTGTTGGCGCACCGCTATTTCGGTGATTTTGCCTTGACCCAATTCGCCGGCTTCGCCAAACTGCACAGTCTCGAACTCGATCTCGGCGAACCTTATCACGGAGGCCCGCTCTGGCTGCTGCTTCACGGCGAAGTCGAATATTATTCCGCCAACAGCATGTACGCCGCAGCGCAGGCTGGAGTCGAATCCATTTCTCCCTACGTGGAAGCACTCGATACGAAAGGCAAATGGACTCGCGTAATCGACGACATGGGTTTCCCCGCGGGTGGACCGCGCACAATGACCGCAGACCTCACCGGCAAGCTACCACCGGGCACGCGGCGCATTCGAATTTCAACCAACTTGCAAATCTATTGGAACAACATTCTGATTGACCGAACGAGTCAGGACCAGGACGTTCGCCTTGCTTCAATTCCACTCGCGCACGCTGATCTGCGCTTCCACGGATTCCCGCTGAAGATCGAAGGCAACCCACCGGGCAACGTCAACTACGTTTACGAAAAAGCCAGTCTGACCGGGCCCTATACGCGTCCCGCAGGCAGCTACACTCGCTACGGCGACGTGCGTTCCGCTGCTCACTTCACTCGATGACCAACTTGTCGTTTTCGGATCGGGTGATGAAGTCGCTCTGGATTTCGATCCCGCGAAACTTCCGGCGTTACCGAAAGGCTGGGTGCGCGATTATTTTTTCGACGCCAACGGCTACGAGAAAGACATGGACTTCTACGCCTACGACTTCACCCGCGTCGATCCGCTTCCCTTCAGCACCATGAGCGGGTATCCGTCTGACAAATCCTTTCCTCTCGATGACGCACACTTGAATTACTTGCTGGAATACAACACGCGCTACATGTCGGGACACGAGTCGCCAGGTTTCCGGTTCGACTACCCTCCAACAAAGTGACGTTGCTTCCTCGTGCGAAATCGATTTAATAGTTGACACTTTGCGTCGGGCATAATTCAATACCCGCACATGGCAACCGCTTCGACGGGCACACCTGCGACCGCACGGCTTCGGCGAACGCTGACGCTTTGGGATCTGATCCTCTACGGTGTAATCGTAATTCAACCAGTTGCGCCCATGTCTGTGTTCGGCGTGTTAAGCCAGCGCGGGCACGGCCATGTGGTTACGACCATTCTCATTGCAATGGTGGCCATGCTCTTTACCGCGATCAGTTATGGCCGGATGGCACGTGCTTATCCCAGCGCGGGTTCGGCGTTCACTTACGTCGGACAAGAGATTAATCCGGCGCTTGGGTACGTTACCGGATGGAGCATGGTCATGGATTACATGCTGAATCCGATGATCTGCATTATCTGGATCAGCCAACAGGCAAATGTGTTTGCTCCGGGAGTGCCGTATGGGGCGTGGGCGGTCTTTTTCGCATTGGTGTTTACGGCTTTGAACATTCAAGGTGTGAAGACTTCCGCCCGCGTGAATACGGCGCTGGCAGCGGGCATGGGCGTCGTGATCGCGATTTTCTTCGTAGCCGCAGCCCGATACATTTTTGGACACCCGCACGACGGCGCGGCATTCTTCACGCGTCCTTTTTATGATCCGCAGTCATGGAATACGAAAGCGGTGCTGGGCGGGACCTCTGTCGCCGTATTGACCTACATTGGCTTCGATGGCATTTCGACGCTCTCAGAAGAGGCAGAAAATCCTCGCCGTAACATTCTGCTCGCGACGGTGCTGACATGTTTAGTCATCGGCATTTTGTCGGCAGTCGAAGTCTATGCGGCGCAACTGATATGGCCGGCGTCGCAGCCTTATCCGAATGTCGACACTGCGTTCACCTTCGTGGCAGGCCGCGCCTGGGCGCCGCTGTTTGCCATTATCGGATTCACCCTGGTCGTGGCCAACTTCGGCTCTGGCATGGGAGCGCAACTCGGCGCCGCACGCTTGCTTTATGGCATGGGCCGCAGCGGCGCCTTGCCCAAATCTTTCTTTGGCGTAGTAGATGCTAAGCGACACGTTCCCCGCAACAACGTCCTCTTCGTAGGAGCGCTGGCTCTCGCCGGAGCTTTCCTTCTGCCTGCTATGGCTGGAGCAGCCACCGGATACGAACTTGGCGCGAACCTGCTCAATTACGGCGCGCTGATTGCTTTCATGGGAGTAAATGCAGCGGCGTTCGTTCGCTACTATCTTCACGAAGATAAAAAGAAGCTGGGTAATCTCTTGCCGCCAGTCTTAGGCTTCGTTATCTGCCTGCTTCTATGGTTGAATCTCAGCACCAAGGCGCTAATCTTCGGAGCCATTTGGATGGCCGTCGGAATTGCATTCGGGGCCTGGAAGACGCACGGCTTCCGCGGCAACCTGGTAGATTTTGAACTCCCGCCTGAAGAAGTCTGAGAGATTTCGTCCCGCCAAGACGCCCGGTTCGTGTTACGGACCGCTTCAGCGCGATGCTGTCCCTGTCGCGAAATGAATAACGCCTTGATAGCACTGAGTTGTTCGGGCAAGTGAGCACTTGGCAACCGAGGCTAAACGTGGTTTACTTTGAATCCCCGTTACCCCCGAAAAGTGTTACTACCCAGCGAGGCACTCCCCGATATCCAACCACGCCTCCCGTTTCATGACGATGGCGAAACATATAAACGACAGAGGAGATTGCTACGGCAATAAGAACCAACATCCATGCGATGTTCCAGACGGTATCGACCCAGGGATGACGCTTGGCCAGTCCGAGCGACACTAGAAGCCAAGTCCATACAATGATGCCAGGAATCCAGCTTCGGTATCTTCGATTCATGCGGTCACGAGCTTTATCTTACGCTCGTCGTTCCATTGTCTGCGTGTCCGAAATTCGCACCCCATAAGACACGTAGCCACGCCAATCGTAGCGCTTGGTTTATAATAGTTAACTCGCCCTTTTACTCCGGAGTGATTAGACAATGATTCGATTTTTGCAAACCCCTGGCCCGATCAAGAAAATTGTTCTTGGCGGCCTCTTAACCATTATTTCTGTTTTCATGGTGATCACCTTAGTCCCTGGCTTTGGCAGCGCCGACTTTTTTGGCGGCAGCGCGCCGACACGTGGCGTAGTCGCCAAGGTCGCGGGAACCGATATCACCAGCCAGGAAGTGCAGCGACAGGCCCGGCAGATGGTGCAGCAGCAGTTCCCGCGCGGCGGGGCGCAGGCCTCCATGTTGCTGCCTTACTTTGCGTCGCAGGCGGCGCAGCAGTTAATTCAGCGGCAGGCGCTTATTGCCGAAGCTGAACATCTGGGTCTGCGGGCGACCGACGAGGACGTGCGCGACGAACTCCAGCATGGCCGCTACGCCCAGGTGTTTTTCCCCGCTGGAAATTTCATTGGGCAAGCGCAGTATGAGGAATTGCTGCAACAGCACGATCTCACCGTTCCTATGTTCGAAAGTGATGTGAAAGAAGAAATTCTGATCGATAAGCTGCGCAGCCTGGTCACCGGCGGCGCCATGGTGAGCGACGCCGAGATCCGCCAGAAATTCGAGAAAGAGAATACTAAAATCAAGTTTGACTACGCGGTGCTGCGCAAGGACGACATTCTCAAAAGCCTGCATCCCAGCGATCTGGAATTGAAGGCTTTCTACGATCGCAACAAAGCCACCTACAACAATTCGATTCCCGAAAAGCGCAAGATTAAGTATGTTCTCATCGACACCGCCAAACTTCAGGACCAGCAGCAAGTCAGCCAACAGGATCTGCAGAAGTATTACGATCAGCACCGCGACGAATATCGCGTGCCGGAGCAGGCTAACGTCCGGCAGATTCTGATCAAAACTCCCTTGCCGGGCCCCGATGGAAAGGTCGATCAAAAAGGTATCGACGACGCTCGCAAGAAAGCCGAAGACGTACTCAAGCAGTTGAAAGCCGGAGCCAAATTCGAAGACCTGGCCAAGAAGTATTCTGAAGATCCAAGCGGCAAGACTGGAGGCTCAGTAGGTTGGATCAAGCGCGGAGGCTTCCCCGTACCTGATGTCGACAAGGCCGCGTTTTCGCTGCCCAAAGGCGGAACCAGCGACGTAATCAATGCGGGCTACGCGTTCGTTATTCTGCGAGTGGATGATAAACAGGATGCTCACGTGAAAACGCTGGCCGAAGTCAAAGATCAGGCGGAGCCGATTATCAAGCAACAAAAAGCTCAACAGGCCGCAGATGCAGAAGCCAGCGCGCTGCTTTCTCAGGCGCGTACCGGCGGCTTGGATAAAGCTGCTAGCGCGAAGGGAATGCAAGCCGTGACCACAGAGTTTATCAGCCGTACCGATTCCTTGCCGGGCATCGGGACTTCGCCGCAGTTCACCGAGGCAGTGTTCAATGCCGCGGAAAAATCTCCGCCCGATGAAGTGCAGTTGCCGCAGGGGTATGCAATCTATCAACTGGAAGCCATCAAACCACCTGCTACGCCAACTTTCGAAGAGATTCGCAATCGGGTGGAGACCGAATTCAAGAATGAGCGTGCCGGAACTTTGCTGACGCAAAAAACTCAGGAGTTATCCGATCGAGCCAAGGCGGATCACGACTTGAAGAAGGCCGCTAAAGAATTGGGCGCCACCATGAAGACCAGCGACTTCGTGAAGCCTGACGGACAAGTGCCGGATATCGGTTCGATGGCTGGACCCGCGTCCGCGGCTTTCACCCTCAAACCGGGCGACATCAGCGGTCCCATCGACAGTGGTAATACTGGCGCGGTACTGTCTATTCTCGACAAGCAAGCGCCAGCCGATTCGGAATTTGCCTCCAAAAAAGATCAGATTCGCGATACGCTCGTGCAGAATGAGCAATCTGAACTGTTCGGTCTGTTCATGGCGAACCTGCGCGATCAGATGGAGAAATCCGGCAAGATAAAAATCAATGAGCAAGAGATGAAAAGCCTTACCAAGCAGCAAGCCGCGGGGGACGAAGGAGAATAGTTCGACAAGTCCCCTCGACCTTCTTGACCAGCGATTGGTCGTCAGCAAGTTGCTGCGTTTTTGAGAATTATCTAAGCTAGAAGCGTGGTTGAGTGCAAACCGAATCACGCTTCGTCCCGGGTCATAGCCTCATAATTTAGATGGAAAAATAATCATCCATGTCATTCCCTCGCTCGACCGGAATTCTGCTCCATCCCACTTCCCTGCCATCGCGCGGCGGCATCGGTGATTTTGGTCCGGCTGCGTACGAGTTCTTAGACTTTCTTGCATCAGCCCGGCAGGGCCTGTGGCAAGTTTTGCCTTTGGGACCGCCTGCGAATGGCAACTCTCCGTACTCTTCGACTTCAGCCTTCGCAGGCAATCCTCTCCTCGTGAGCCTGGAACGATTGGCCGAGCGCGGCTGGCTCGACGGGTCACAATTGAATGCGCTTCCTAATTCCAACGGCCACATCGATTACGACCAGGTTCAGAAGGACAAGTTTCCTCTACTGGCGGAAGCGGCCAGCAAGTTTCTGCGCTCTGCTATGAGCTCCGCGCGATCCCGCTTCGACGGATTCTGCGCTGAAAATGACTGGTGGCTGCAAGACTTCGTTCTTTACGACGCTTTAAGAAGCCGTTACTCCAAGCGATCCTGGAACACATGGCCGCTCGAACTCGCACGGCGAGAAGCGAGCGCCCTAGAGGCCGAACGTACCGAACTAGCTTCCGAGATGGCCGTGCGCAAGGTCATCCAGTTTTTTTTCTACGAACAGTGGCATGCCTTGCGCCTCTATTGCGCGGAAAAGTCAATCCGCGTGGTGGGAGACATTGCCATCTTTGTGGATTACGATAGCGCCGACGTGTGGGCACATCGAGAAATCTTTCGTTTGAAAGATAACCTGGAGCCCGAAGCAGTGTCAGGCGTGCCGCCGGACGCTTTCAGCGCCACTGGACAGCGCTGGGGAAATCCTCTCTATGACTGGAATGTGTTGCGCTCGGAAGGTTACAAGTGGTGGGTGCAAAGGTTGCGCTGGGCGGCGCAGACTTGTGACTTCATTCGCCTCGATCATTTTCGCGGCTTCGCCCAATTCTGGGAAATTCCCGCCAGCGAACCCACCGCAATAAACGGCCGTTGGGTGGAAGGGCCAAAAGACGAACTATTCAACAAACTGCGCGAGGAGTTGGGAGGCCTGCCATTCTTTGCCGAGGATCTGGGCTACATTACTCCGGACGTGCACGCGCTGCGCGAACGCCTTAACATTCCGGGGATGGCGGTATTGCAATTTGGTTTTGGCGATCCCGGAGCGCACATGTATCTTCCGCACCGGCTGACGGCCGACCGCGTCGTCTATACGGGCACTCACGACAACGACACAACTTTGGGATGGTGGAATTCAACCGCAACGGAATATGAGCGTCGCGCCGCCGAGGCTTATGTGGGACCTTGCGAAGATGGCATCAATTGGGCGTTCATTCGCGCCGCTCAGGCTTCAGTAGCGAGCTTTTCCGTGTTTCCTCTTCAGGACGCACTCGGATTAGGCAGCGAGGCCCGCTTGAACACTCCCAGCGTAAAGACCGGCAACTATCACTGGCGTTACCAGCCTGGATCGTTGACTCACAGCCTGGCAGAGCGCCTGGCGAAGCTTGCCGAGGTCACCGACCGGCTTCCGCAACCAGTTCCAAAGCCTCCAAGTGAAGATTTCATTGCCTGATTTGTACAGGAACGTGCATGAAAAAAGGCGTAGGGCTCAAAACCATTTCGCCGTATCGGCTGTGGTCTTTATTGCCTCCGCTCGAAAATTCGCATGTGCCCGACTTGCTGATGTTCGCGGCGGCCATCGCCCTTTTCTACGGAGTCCTGGTCGTTGCCCGCACTTGGCTAGGTCCTTTTACCCCAGCGGTTGAAATTTCTCGAAGCCCCCTGGCGCTTCCCGCCTACGCCGGTCTTTCGCTGTTACGCATAACGCTCGCGTATGTGCTGAGCCTCGCGTTCACACTGGTGTATGGCTACGTCGCCGCCTACAACGCCAAGGCTGAGCGTTTCATGATTCCGTTGTTAGACGTTTTGCAATCGATCCCGGTGCTGAGCTTTTTACCCGGAGTAATGCTGGCCATGGTCGCGCTGTTTCCCAGCCGCCAGTTGGGCGTCGAGTTGGGCGCGATCCTGCTTATCTTCACCGGACAAGTCTGGAATATGGCTTTCAGTTTTTATGCTTCGCTGAAGAGCATTCCCCACGAAATGCGCGAAGCCGCCAGCATTTACAAGTTCAGCTGGTGGCAGCGCTTCACCGAGGTGGAATTGCCCTTCGCAGCGATAGGCCTGGTGTGGAATTCGATGATGTCAGTTGCCGGCGGCTGGTTTGCGCTGATGGCGTGCGAGATGTTCGTGCTTGGCTCGCGCGATTTCCGCCTGCCGGGACTCGGCTCCTATCTCCAAACCGCCGCCAGCGCCGGAGACACGCGATCAATTCTCCTGGGCGTCTTTACCATGATCGCCGTCATCGTGTTGCTCGATCAATTTGTGTGGAGACCGGTGATCGCCTGGGCGGAGAAATTTAAAGTCGAGCAAGTGGAAAGCGCTGAAGTTCCGCGTTCATGGGTGCTCAATCTGCTGCAGCATTCTCGCGCTCTTGCACAACTGGAGCAAAAGGCCATTTTCCCGCTGCGCGAATCTCTCATGTCGTATTTTTCGCGAAGGCACGCGGTGACCTCGGTCGCATCAGCATCACGTTGGAAAACTTATCTGTTCGGCATTCTCGGGATAGCCGGCCTTGGTCTTACCGGATATGCAGTAGTTCGAGTTGCGATCTTACTAACCGGCCTCGACCACACGGAAGTGACTGAACTGGGAAAAGGACTGGGCGCAACTTTGCTTCGCGTGATTGCCGCGTTGTTGATTGGTGCCGCGTGGACCATCCCCGTCGGCGTGAAGATTGGTTTCAGTCCGCGGTTAGCCCGCGTGGCGCAACCGTTGGCGCAGATCGCCGCCTCGGTTCCGGCCAATGCTTTCTTCCCCGTCATTCTGCTGATCTTGTTGCGACTGGGATCAGGTCTCGGCATCGGTTCCATCCTCCTGCTCCTGCTCGGAACGCAGTGGTACATTCTGTTCAACGTGATCGCGGGCGCAATGGCGATTCCCACCGACCTGAAAGAAGCCTGCACCGTATGCCGGATCAGTGGTTGGCAGCGCTGGCGAAAGCTCATCCTTCCGGGAATCTTTCCTTACCTGTTGACCGGCATGGTCACCGCATCGGGCGGCGCGTGGAACGCCAGCATCGTGGCCGAATATTTTCATTTCAAAGGACAGACTTTTTCTACCATCGGGCTGGGATCCACGATAAGCCGCGCCACCGACAGCGGAAATTACGACTTACTGATCGCGGCCACAATCGTAATGGCGGCAATGGTAGTAACGGTCAACCGGCTGGTTTGGCGGAGGCTTTACCGGCTAGGAGAAACTCGTTTCCGATTGGAGAGCTAAAAAAGCCGGAATCTTTCGATCCCGGCTGCAGTTGGCTGGTCGCCCGGAAAAAGTCATTGATGGAAGACGGGCGTCCTCGCCCGTCGGTTGTGGGTCAAAAGTAAGCCACGAGAATCCGCAAGGCTACGCACTTCTTCGCGGACGCACCGTCAGATCCCGCACCTGCGTCAGGATGCTCGACATCTGCATCCCATTCAACTGGTTCACGAAGGGCAGCATCTCCGCAACAAACGCATCCTGCACCAGTTCGCGAATCTCCTCTTGTCGATTGCGTTCGCCGCCGCTTAGCAGGTCGGGCACAGTGACCTCCAATGCGTTCGCCAACCGCTCGAGCGAGGAAAGTGTCGGCGTCGCCTTTTCGTTTTCAATTTTGGAGACGTAAGTTCGCGGCACCGACATACGCGCCGCCAGTTGCCGCTGGCTGAGTCCGTTGCGCAGACGCATGGAACGGATCGAGGCAGCCAGATGCAGATGCCCGCGGCCATGGCCATTGCTTGGTAAAATCTGCGGCTGGGGCGGCGCCTGAACTATTTCGGGCTCCTCTTCATCCAACGAGGCGTGGCAGCGGCGGCAAAGATCATTACTAGTACGAAATTGAACCAACAGGCAATGATCACAACGAACGACTTCCCTTGAATCTACTGGGGCAAGAGTGGTGGCCATCTAAGGTGTGGGAGGGCCAGAGCGGGCTTCTCCTGGAACCGCGTGAACCAAACTTGATACGGCTCCAAACCTGATGCGTAATTTGCGGTACAACCCCTGTGGATGTCAAGCACAATCTGCGGAGGAAAGTCGAAGTATCATAGGGGAGAAACAAAATGAATTCTGTGAGCGGAAAAATAAATTGTTGCCGCATGGTCTCAAGTGGTTTGGGGAAGGGCACGGCTTTAGCCGTGCCGCAAAAGCCCGATGAATAAAGGGTTTTAGCCTCGGCGGACGAAGTTCCGAATGCACGGTACGCCCTGCCGGCTGAGAAGTTTAAGGAGAAAGATGACGATTGATCGCGAAACAGCGTGGGGTTTACTAACTGAGTTCACGCAGTCGGAAAGTTTACGCAAACACGCCTTGGCAGTTGAGGCATGCATGCGCGCGTACGCTCGAAAATTTTCGCCCGATTCGACTGAGGAAGAGGAACTCTGGGGCGTGGTAGGGTTGCTTCACGATTTCGATTACGACAAATATCCCAGCCTGGACGACCATCCTTATAAAGGAAATGAAATTCTGAAAGAGCGCGGCTACCCCGAAGAAATCCGCAAGGCAATCATGTCCCACGCCGATTACACCGGCGTCTCACGCGATACGCCAATGGAGAAAGCGCTCTTCGCCTGCGACGAACTCGCGGGATTCATCACGGCGGTCGCGTTAATCAAACCAGGAAAATCTCTTGCCGAGGTAGATGCGAAGTCAGTTCGAAAAAGAATGAAAGACAAAGCCTTCGCCAGAAAAGTGAATCGAGATGATATTGTGAACGGCGCCGCAGGCCTGGGCGTTGAACTGGATGAACACATCGCATTCTGCATCGAAGCCCTGAAACCGATCGCGGACAAGTTGGGGCTGGATGGAAGCGCCGCAGTATAAGCGTGAAAAGTGTAGGCGCGGGCGTCCTCGCCCGTGCGGACCGAACAAATGGCCTCTAGGCGAGGCGGATTGAAGTCACCGCAAAACCTCCGCCACCTTCCCACTCGCAATCAACTCCGCAATCCGCGCAAAATCCTGATACATCACGCGGTCTTTATCCATAGTCGGGCACACCGACCGAATCGCAGCATAGGCCGCCTGACCGCGCTTGCCGGTCTTGAGCGGAGCCACAAAGTCCAGCGCCTGCGCCGCCGCCATGGCCTCAATCGCCATCGCATTGCGTGCGTTTTCGACAATCCGTTTCAGCTTGAGCGAAGCCGTCATTCCCATCGAAACGAAGTCTTCTTTGTTGCCGGAAGTGGTGATCGAATCCACCGACGCAGGATGAGCCAGAATTTTATTCTCACTCACCAGCGCCGCCGCCGTCACCTGCGGCATCATGAAACCAGAATTCAATCCCGCCCCTGCAGCCAGAAATGGCGGCAGACCTTCATTCAGCGCCGGATTAACCAACCGCTCCAGTCTTCGTTCTGAAATGCCGGCCAGCGCGCTGAGCGCAATGCCGAGAAAATCCAGCGCAAACGCCACCGGCTCGCCATGAAAATTGCCGCCGGAAATGACTTCGCCTTTGCCATCCGCCTGTTTCGAGTCGTTGACAAAAACCAGCGGATTATCCACAGCCGAGTTAACTTCAGTCTCTATGACGCCACGGCAATAACTCAACGTGTCGCGCACCGCGCCATGTACCTGCGGGATGCAGCGCAAGGAATATGCATCCTGCACGCGCCCACATTCGCGATGCGACTCGCGAATCTGGCTGCCTTCGAGCATGCGTCGCAGATTTTCCGCCGTCTTTATCTGGCCGCGATGCGGTCGCGCCATTTGAATACGCGCATCGAAGGCCGCATCGGTGCCACGTAACGCGTCGAGCGTCATCGCGCCAATTACGTCTGCCGTATCGACCAGAGTCTCTGCCGCCAGCAAGGCCAGAGTTCCAACCGCGAGCATGCCTTGCGTCCCGTTGATCAGCGAAACCGCTTCTTTGGCCTCGAGCACTAGCGGCTTAATTTGGGCGCGACTCAACGCGTCAGTTGCGGGGATACGAATGCCCTGCTCATTCAAACACTCGCCTTCGCCAATCAGGGCCAACGCAAGATGGGCCAGAGGCGCCAAATCACCGCTAGCGCCGACGCTTCCCTGCGATGGAACGAACGGCGTGACTCCGCGGTTGAGCATCTCGCAAAGCGCGTCAATAGTCTGCGCGCGCACGCCGGAAAAACCTTTGGACAGCGAGTTCGCGCGCAGCAACATCATGGCGCGAACCTCAGCCGCCGCTAGAGGCGGCCCAACCCCCACGGTATGCGATCGCACCAGGTTGACCTGCATTTCGCGAATCTGCTCACCCGCAATGCGGACATCGCTCAGCTTTCCTACGCCGGTCGTGATCGCGTAAGAAACTTTGTCACTTGCTACAAGCGCATCCACCACCGCGCGAGCACGGTTCACCGCGGCGCGGGCATCGGGATCGAGAAGCACAGGCCGCCGCTCCGTAGCGACTTCCCGCACCTCTTCCAGAGTCAAATCGTTGCCGTTAATGTGAAGTGCTTGCAAGAAATTTTCAGTCGGCTTTCAATTGGATTGTTCTCACGCTTCCGTATCCATGGCCGCGCGGAACGCGCTCAGGTACTTCTCCGGCAGCGGTATTTTTTTCATTTCCCGATCGACCACGATATGTGTAGTATCGCCCTCAGCCAGCAAGGTTCCGTCATCGGCGCGCATCAGTTCATACTCGAACTGGATCAAAGATTCGCGAATGTACTTCAAACGTGTGCGCACGATAATCTCGTCGTCGTAGCGGGCCGGGGCCTTGTAGCGGCAGCGCGCGTCGATAACGGCGATTTGGCAGCCATCTACATCCTCCATGTCACGGTAAGAAAAATCCAACTGCCGCAACAGTTCGACGCGGCCGATTTCGAACCAGACAAAATAATTCGCATGGTAAACCACGCCCATCTGGTCAGTTTCGGCGTAGCGAACCCGCAGATGCGCCTCATTGATAACTGGGCGATGGTTGTCGCCTCTGCTCATTCGACGCTCCATCGCGGCTTGCGCTTTCCAAGAAATGACGAGATGCCTTCGCGAAAATCGGATGTGGCCCGGATGGCCGCATTCTCCTTCACCGCCGAGCGTATCTGCGCATCAAGTTCACCGCGTGCGTAATCACTGAGTAGACGTTTAGTACCCGACAGCGATGCCGGACTATTCTCCAAAAGTTGCAGAGCCAGCGCCCGGGCGCGCGCTATCAAGTCTTCGGCAGAAACAATTTCATTAATCAGGCCGATACGATGCGCCTCATCTGCTTCAATGATTCTGCCCGTAAGCAGCAAATCTCGGGCACGCTTTTCCCCGATTTGACGCAACAGAAAAGTCGAAACGATTGCGGGCACGAATCCAATTCGTACTTCGCTGTAGCCAAATCTCGCTTCCGGCACGGCCAGTGTGAAGTCGCACAGTGTGGCCAATCCACAGCCTCCGGCAATCGCTGCCCCGTTTACCGCTGCAATTGTCGGGCGCGGAAAGTCGTATAGCGTCCGGAACAATTGCGCCATGGTTTCAGAATCTTTCAGATTCTGCTCCGACGAACGTCCCGACAAGGCTTTCAGATTTTCCAGGTCCATCCCCGAGCAAAATGCTTTCCCTTCACCGGTGAGAATCAGTACCAGTGCGGATGAATGGGCAATTTCGTCGAGTACCGCGAGCAATTCCTCAATCAGTTCGTAGCTGATGGCATTGCGCTTTTCCGGACGGCTCAGCGTGATGGTGGCGATGCTCGCGTCTTGAGAAAGACGAAGTGTCTTATAGTCCATAAATTAATCGGCCGCCGCTGAAGTGGAATACCGCGCACCAATCTCCGCCGTCGCCCGCAACAATACATCGAGAGATTTCAGCGATGGCAGTGTCGCGCCACGAGCAGCCAATGCCGTTAGCACCTGCTCGGTCGGAATGTTGCCTACCAGCGCATCCTGAGCGAAGGGACATCCACCCAGGCCCCCCAAGGCGGAATCAAATCGCCGGCAGCCGGCATCGTAGGCAGCGGTCACTTTCGCGGCGGCCAGATCAGGCCGGCTATGCAGGTGCACGCCGATCTCCAGATAGTCATACTTCGCAATCACAGCCGAAACCACTTCGCCAATCTGCGCCGGCTCTGCCACGCCAACCGTATCCGCCAGAGAAATCATGCGCACGCCATACGATTCGAGCAGCTCGACGGCATCCACAACTTCGCCAACATTCCATTGATCGCCGTACGGATTTCCGAATGCCATCGAAATATAGACCACGGTATCGAGGCCGGCATCTTCACCTTTGTCTTTGATTTTCTCCAATTGATCGATGGCCTCGTCGAGCGTCTGGTGCTGATTGTTCCGCAAGAAGGTCGGCGACACCGAATACGGAAATCCCAGCGTGCGCACTCCGTTTGTGTTGATGGCACGCTGCGCGCCCTTCTCGTTTACCACGATACCGATAATCTCAACATCGTCCGGAGGATCGAGTTCCTTCGCGACTTCTTCCGAGTCAGCCATCTGCGGCACAGCTGTAGGCGACACGAATGACACGGCGTCAATGTGCTTGAATCCAGCGCTGATCAAGGCTCGCAGATATTCCAGCTTGATGTGCGTAGGGATTATCCCTTTCAGCCCCTGCCAGGCATCCCGCGGGCATTCGACGAGTTTGACGGCTTCCGACATTTCCAAACCTGGGCCACAGATTTACGCGGATTTTCACGAATTAATTCACTTGATTTCTTTCTCTGTGTCGATCCGTGTAAATCCGTGGGCTTATGAACTCGCTACGTTTGCAGCACTCCCACTTTGAATTCTGGCACATCCGGATTCAGCGCCGCCGCTTCGAGCGCCTGCGTAATCGCCTCGCGCGTCTCTGCTGGATCGATTATCTTATCGATCCACAGCCGGGCCGCGCCATATCGCGGATCAGTCTGCTCGTCGTAGGTGCGCTTCGTTGCCTCATAAAGCTCTTTTTTCTCTTCTTCGCCTAACTTTTTCCCGCCACGCTCCAGTTGCTTGAGCTTGATTTCCACCAACACGCTTGCAGCAGAATCCCCGCTCATCACGGCATAGCGCGCAGTAGGCCAGGCGAATAGAAAGCGCGGATCATACGCCTTGCCGCACATCGCATAATGTCCAGCGCCAAATGATCCCCCAACGATCACCGTAATCTTGGGCACAACCGAATTCGAGACCGCGTTCACCATTTTCGCGCCGGCTTTAATGATGCCGCTCCACTCCGCGTCGCGCCCCACCATGAAACCGTTCACGTCGTGAAAAAAAACCAAGGGAATAAGATTCTGATTGCAATCCATGATGAAGCGCGCAGCCTTCTCCGCCGATTCGGTATAAATCACGCCCCCAAACTCCATCCGCTTATGGCCTTCGTGGTCGGTAGCTTGCGCGTGCAGCTTTTGGTTGGCGACAATCCCCACCGCAAATCCACCAATGCGCGCGTAGCCGCAGATCAAAGTTTTCCCATACTCAGGTTTGTATTCGTCGAAGCGGCTGCCATCCACGACGCGGGCGATAATTTCCTTCATATCGTAGGGCCGCCCCGGAGACGAATCATAGATGCCGTAAATCTCTTCTGCAGCCAGCGCCGGCTCTTCCGGTTTTTTGCGGTCCCACGGAGACTGCCGCCGGTAGCCCCACTTCTCCACGATCGCTCGAATCCGCGCCAGGCAGGCTTCATCATTCGGTTCGCGAAAGTCTACCGTGCCGCTGATTGCCGAGTGCATAGCCGCGCCACCCAACTCTTCGGCAGACACCTTCTGCCCAATCGCCGCTTGCACCAGCGCCGGACCCGCGAGAAAAAGCCCGCTACCGTCGGTCATGAGAACGTGATCGCACATCACTGGAAGATATCCGCCGCCCGCCACGCACATCCCCATAATCGCCGCGATCTGCGGTATGCCCATCGCTGACATCACTGCGTTGTTGCGGAACACGCGCCCGAAGTCATCGGTGTCTGGAAAAACATCCTCTTGCAGCGGGAGAAACACGCCGGCAGAGTCGACCAGATACATGGTCGGAATTCGATTTTCAATGGCAATGTTTTGCGCTCGAATGACTTTCTTCGACGTCATGGGAAAGAACGCGCCCGCTTTCACTGTGGCATCATTGGCGATGATCATCACCAGTCGTGTATGGATGCGCCCCAGCCCGGTAATCACTCCAGCCGCTGGAGCCCCGCCCCACTCTTCGTACATGCCATAAGCCGCGAACGAGCCGGTTTCAAAAAAACTGCCCGGGTCTACCAATAAGCTGATGCGTTCGCGTGCCGTGAGCCGGCCCTTGCTGTGCTGGCTTTCAATTGCTTTCGCACCGCCGCCCTCGCGGATTTTTTCCTCGTCGTTGCGCATCTGCGAAACCATGTCGGCGAGGAAGCGCATGTTTGCTTCGAAGCGCGCGGAGGTAGCATCCACGCGCGTTTCAAGAACGCTGGAAGTCGAGGGCGTGCTGAATTCGTTTCGGTCTGCCATGAAAGGAACAGCGAGGAACCACTTACGGTATAACAGCGCAGTGTCGCCACGCAAACTTCGACCCGGCTGTCGGCCTTTAAATCGCCGCTAATCCGGATGTTCCACCTGATTCGGAGTTTAACGCGCAGGAGTGTCGCGGAAATCAGGATTCCAGATTAACGTGGAATCCGTAGGCCTTCAGCAGATCCGGAGGAACGTATTTGTCGTCCTTGTTTCGCAGCACCCACTCTCGCAATTCGGTCGAGCTTTGGTACTGTTCCGGCGAAAGCTTGAGGGAGTCAACGATTCTTTCAAACGAACTTTCTGAAAAAGCGCGCGCGTTATTCGCTGCCAGCTTGGCAGATCTCGAAGTTCCATGCTGGGATGACATCAATGCCTCCTTCACTATGAATTTTAGCCTTGGGGCGCCGGCGATTCTTCACCGGCGCTCTTTCTACGACTCCAAGGAATCGGTTAACAATTCTGACAGAATAAGGTCTGCTTGTGCAATGTCAACACATTCGTTCGCTGGAATCTATTTGGCGCGATCAAGCACCTTTCGCGAAACCGCCGTGACCAGCCTACGCGGGCTGAATCGCACCGATTCTGCCAGCAACCAGTTTCGGAATCCCGAGATCACTATCACTTTGCCGGCCATCAACCCACGGTAACCGTCGCACGCGACAGTCTTCGCGTCCATCGGACGAAGCTTCTTGAACAGCAATGTGTTTTCCAGGCCAGCGCGACCCTGAAAGCCGGTGTCGGTTGCGCCGGGGCAGAGACAAGTCACCGTTACACCGGTTCCCTGCAATTCATTCGCCAACGCTTCGGAAAACGAAATTACATAAGCTTTGCTCGCATAGTAAACGCTCATGAGTGGACCAGGCTGAAATCCCGCCGTGGAAGCCACATTCAGAATTTTGCCGGAATGCCGTGCAATCATCGGACCTAGAAAAAGTTTGGTGAGATGAGTGAGGGCAGTGATGTTGAGTTGAATCTGCCCTAAGTTGTCTTCTAGAGAAACCTTCGCAAACTCACCAAGAACGCCGTAGCCTGCGTTGTTTACCAGGATGTCTACCGCAATACTGTCATGTTGAAGTTGGTCGAAGAGGGATTGAGGAGCAGAGGCAGCCGTCAGGTCTAGCGGAACAGCTTTTGCGGATATGCCAAACTCTCGCTGAAGTTCGTCGGCAAACTGCGTAAGCTTGGCAGCATTGCGGGCGACCAGCACCAGATTGTATTGGTCCTTGGCGAAAAGCTTGGCGAGCTCGCATCCAATTCCGCCGGAGGCACCGGTGATCGAGGGCAGTCTTGTTCATCGCTCACGATATTACCTTGCGAACTGCGTCACCGAAACCAGCGCTGCACTGAGGCCGTCAACTCCGCCCAATACGATTGCATGCGATTGCCGAGCGTGTCCGCCTTCGTCATATCAAACCCGCCGCGCGCAGTGCGTAACGCGGGGCTGTACCCAGCAGGCACCTCAAACAGAGATGCGGCAAGCGCAGCTTCGGAAAAGTCAAGCAGTTCGACTCTGGAGGTAGTCGTTCGGCCGGCTTCAGTTCGAATGGTAGTTTCTTCGATAGCGTATCCACGCGACGCCGTGCCTAGCCGCTTGACCTGTAAGCGGTCCCGCTTTCCCGGTGCTGCCGCAAAAAACCCGACCGTGACACCACTTCTGGATTCCCGGCAGCTCAATCCGGGCAAGTCGATGTACCAGCCGTCCACTTCAGTGAGGCTTGGTTGCATCACCGCTCCGGGGGCGGGTTCTACCTTGGTTGTGGTCTTCACATGCTGTAACTCGTAGCTCCCCATTTTGCGGCGTTCGCCGGTGTCGACTGTGTCGATCGTAACGGCGACGTCGGCGCCGGTCATATCAGCCTGCGGAGTAGGGCGAGCTCGTTTCATGCGCGTTTCCCAGTCTTCAATAGGGAAAGACGCGTAGGTCTTTTCTTTGGCATTCAGATCGTAGCGGAGCTTTGCGTCGCACTGAGTAATCGTTATGCTGTCCACTCTGCTCCCTGCATTCTGCATAACGTTCTCGCTGCGTTGCCGGGCTGCTTTGAGGTAAAGCGTTTCCTCGTTGGAAGACCGGTTGCCGCTGGTGCGGCGAGTTTTGATGGTAAGGTCGGGGAAATTCGGGACCACCAGTTTTGGGAGTTGTAGCGGCGCGGTCAAGATCAGGAGTGAGAGCAGACAGACAGTGGAGGGAACCAAGATCGCTTTCCTCCTCTCATGTCACTCCTGGAAGCAAGCAACGAGGAATCCGGTGTACGCGAAACTCCAGATTCCTCGCTTCGCTTGGAATGACAGCGGCTTTGGCAGAAATCCGACCCAACAAGCTACGTGTTACACACCAGCCATGGCTGGTTCGACCTCGTAGATCGAGTACCATGAGGTTGCGGCCTTCAGGCGTTCATTCACGTTATTAATATTCTTCACGCCTTCGGTTTGCAGCCATTTGCGGAAGGCTTCCGCGCCTTGCTTCGCGTAGATTGGAATTCCGTCTTTCCACGTAGCGCGGCCGCACAGAACTCCGTTGAACTTTACGCCTGATTCTCCGGCGAGTTCGAGGGCTTCCGTGAACTCGGCGTTGCTCACGCCCGCGGACAAATAAATAAACGGTTTGGTGGTGACTCCCGCCGCTTTCAGGAACAGGTCCGCGGCTTCTTTCTTGGTGTAGGCTTTCTGTCCAGCGTAGGCCTTCGCGCCTTCGACAAATTTCATGTTCACCGGGACTTCAACTTTCAGCACGTCGACGCCGTAGCGATTTTTGCTGAACTCGCGCATGCTCTCGGTTACGATCTGTGGCTTTTTCTTGGCGTAGTCGAAACCTTTTTCGTCCGCCCCTTCTTCGTAGCCGACAAATTCCAGAAAAAACGGGATATCGTTGGCACGGCATTCGTCGCCGATGCGTTCGACCCACGCGTGCTTTTTGTCGTTTACTTCTTTGGGGTCGAACGGGGTGTAGTAAAGCAAAATTTTGACGCAGTCTGCTCCAGCTTCTTTCAAACGCCGCGCCGACCAATGATCGAGCAAGTCGCCGAGGCGGCCGGGCCCGGTTTTGTCGTAGCCGGTTTTTTCGTAAGCCAGCAGCAGGCCGGCGTTTTTGGCGCGGCGCTTGGCTGCGGGCAAGCCCCACTCGGGGTCGAGCAGGATCGCGCTCGCGTGCGGGGTGAGAACTTCGGTGACCAGCGACTTGAATTCTTCCATCAGGGCAGCACTGACTTCGCCGCCTTTTTCCTTGGCCAAAGATTTCTGCAGGGAACCGCGTTGGTCCATGGCGGCAGCCGCGATGATGCCGCGTTCGGTGGATACTCTCTTAAGTCCAGCCAATTTTCCGGGACTGAGTTTCATAAGATGCCTCCGTGATTATTTGAGCTCATGATGCAATGAATTCTGAGAGCACCCAATTGTAAACCCAAAGTGAGAGTCGCCCAAGAATCCGAGAAAGGATCGTGGCGCAGACATCTGTTGGTTGCAGGGAGTTGATCGCGGAGCTGAAAGTCGGTTCCGGAGAATTGGGGATGGCTCGCTGAAATACAGTTTGTCTTCGATGGAGTTTACTTGCAATTGAACAGCCGGGGACATTCCTGACATTTTAGACCGGGCACATCCCTGACACTTTTTCCTTGCTTTGCATCCCGGTGAGGGGATGGGGTGCAGGGGAAGGGGAAACTTCCCCTTCCCTTGCTCCGGCCACGTAGAAGCTGCTGGCTTCGGCGGCGCTCTCACCCTCGCGATTTTTCTTTGCCGGCAGCGGCACGACTCGCCGTTGCCAGCTGTCAAACCGCGCCAGGGGAACTTCGGCGAAGTACACCGTATACCAGCGCTCATCGATCGGCAACAGGCCCACGCGCTCGCCCCACAACACCTCGCTCAGAAATATATCGTGCCGTTTCTTCCAGCGAAAATGCCCGTGCGAATGGACGCTGCACACCAGCATCGTCGAGGGATATTCCGGCTCACGCACCTTCGCTGGATAGGCCCGCTCCGACGGCTCATACACGCTCGCCGGCGTCTGCATCCCCAGCGCTTCGTGCGGCCGCACTTCGTTGTACTCCTGGCGGAAACTCTCCAGCGCCCGTTGTTGGGCTCGCCGATCTTCGGCCGGCGGCATCGCCACCTCCTGCTTCAGCGTGCGATGCATGCGCTCGTGCCGCCCGTTCTGCTCCGGATGTCCCGCCTCGATCCGCTCCGCCACGATCCCTAACTTGATCCACCACACCGCCAGCCGCGACAGTCCCGCGATGGCCGTCGAAGCGAACGGCGCTCCGTTGTCGGTGCGGATGGCTTGCGGCAATCCATACTGGCGGAACGCCGCTTCGAAGATCGCCTGCACCCGCGCCGTGTCCGTCTTCGCCACCGCCTGCGCGCGCAGCAGATAACGGCTGTGCGCGTCCGAGATCGTCAGCGCATCGATGCGCGCCCCATCCCCGGTGCGGAACCAGCCCTTGAAGTCCGCGCACCACACCCGGTTGGGCCCATCGGCATGCGCCAGCGGCGCGCTGTAGGGCGCCGTCTTCCGCCGCTGCTTGCGTGCCACCACCAACCCTTCCCGCTTCAGCAGCTCGCCGATCGTGCTGGCCGCCGGCCATCTCCGTCCCGCTTCGTCGCGCTCCAGCACTCGTTTCAACTTCCGCGGTCCCCAGCGCATGTGCGCCTGCCGCAACTCCAGCACCTGCTCCTCGATCTCGCCCGGCGTCTGGTTGGGATGCCGCTCCGCTCTCCGGTTCAGTTCGGCCAGTCCCGCCAACCCCGATTGCCGGTACCGCCGCAGCCAAACGTACCCCGTTTCTCGCGCAATCCCGAAGCTCTCACACAGCTCCGTCATGGTTTGCTCATCCCGCTCATACTCCAAGACAAACCGTAGCTTCTCCTCCATCACACTGCTCGCTTTCCATGGCATGCGCTCCGTTGTATCTCGCGCTCGCCATCGTTTGCAGTGTCAGGAATGCTCCCGGTCTATTCTGTCAGGGATGCTCCCGGTCTGTACCCTCACCCGCCCAGCAGCACGCAATGTCACCTCATTTGTCAGCTACAGGACACCGTGACGGACGGTGGCTCACCCTTTCGTTGTGCGGCACGTGCAATTTGTACACCGTGTGGTTTTGAGGGATTTGGCTAGCCACCGTCAATGAGTGTAATGGCGATGTTACGACAACAACGTTTTGGTGTCGCCAATTAAACACAGGCTAGTCTTCGCTTGCGGTTTCATTTCAAGCCAAGCTCGCCATCGTACTGTTGGATAACCCCATAGCATTCGCAGGCGGAGTTTTCAAGTTTCTTGCGATTCACGATCTTCACGGCGCCACGGGTATACTCGATGAGCTTCTTCTTCTGCAAAACACCCGCTGCCTCGCTCACGCTAGGTCGATCTGTCCCCAACATCGTTGCGAGAAAATCATGAGTGATGAGCAGCGACCCTGAATCCACTCTATCCTGAGTCATTAGCAACCACCGTGCAAGGCGCTGCCCAATATCGTGCAGCCGATTACACGCCGCTGTCTGTGCAACCTGCATACCCCGAATTGCGGCATAGCGGCTTAACATCAGTTGCAGGTGTGGAGCGGATTCCAAGGTGTTCTGCAAAGCACCGACTTCGACCCGAAACCCGTCCCCCGTGATTTGTACCACCGCATGAAGCGGGCTCCTGCTCAGGCCAACAGCCGCCAGTGTGCCTGTAAAGCCCTCATTTCCAACTATGCCAGCTTCGACAGTTCTTCCATCTTTCATTACGACTACAAGCGAAATCAAACCTCGATTCGGGAAATACGCAAATTCTAGCTTTCCACCCGCCTCATGAAGGACCAGATGGTTTGGCAAGCTGACGTATTCGAGATGGGGACGCAGTGAGCTGTAGTCGCTATCGGAAATCGATAGGAGTATGAGACTGCTGACTGGTTTCCCTTGGGTATTCGTCCGCTCGCCAGACTGCACGACTCGGCTGCGTTTGCCTTCCACAAGCCATCCTTTTGGGTAATCCTGTGTTCACTCTAATTGCTGGGAAAAAAGCCTGGCTCATTCCCCCAAGACTTCTCTCTCCGCTCACCCTCTAACGCGCAGCAAAGCTTCTCAATCAGGATCGTCAACTTCTGCGGGTCCATTTCTTTACTCGCCTGTTCTGCGATGGGTCTCCAATCTCCTTCTTCAATGTGCGGGGCCATAGCCGGGCTCCTTTTCTCACCCTCACGAAGTTATCTCGGATTTGAAAGCTGAGTCTGAGCAATAACGCTCATTCAAGCTAGAGACACGCAGCGCAGAACGCGATCGGGGTGGTAGAGCAAGCTATTGGAGCGGTGTTCCCCCTTGGGGTACGTCGGAACAAAATCCAGGTATGTAGTCCGCCCGACAGACCCATCAAAATTGGCGGATGTAGACTGCAGTGTTTATCCCTACGACAGCACTCGTGTACTCGTTGGCGCAGCGACAGAGGCAGCCATGAGCAGGAAGCTGGTATGGATTGAGCTGAAGCGTTTTCGGGGTTTTGGTTGCTCCGAATGTGGATGGCGGTTCAAATCCGCCGGTGCTCCTGAAGGCAAATCTTTCGATGAAATGATGCGCAACTTCGAGTCGCAGCGCGACAAAGAGTTTGAATCCCATGTTTGCGCCGATCACGCTGCCGATAAGAATCCAGGGTAGTTTAACTAACCAGTCCATAGCACTCAAGTGCCAGCATCAAGCAGCAGCCTTGACCGGCGGTTGTCTGAACCGCGCCTCGCTGCAGGCGATTGACCTGACAGGGGGAAAACTAGGCAGTGTCCGGTTGCTGGGCTCGTTTGATGAGGGCCATTCCGAAGCCGCGTGTTCACCCTCACGATCAAAGTTGGAGAACTTACCCACCGCTCGCTCCTTTGCTGGCGCTTGACAGACCCGTCGCATAAGACTAGGGTTGGGACTGAGGTGGTTTCCACCTTCTCCTCATTTCAGGTCCCCTGAACTAAGTCAGTCCATCTGAAGTTTTCTTTCTTAGCAACCCCAACCTAAGGAGGTTGCCTATGTTTGCACGCAATGTATCGATTCATCTGAAATCCAATATGCTCACCGATTACACCCGAACATTTGAGCAGGACGTCCTGCCTTTGCTTCGTAAACAGAAGGGTTTCAAGGACGAAATCACCTTCGCTGGTCCCGGCGTGGCTGATGTGACTGCAATCAGTCTGTGGGAAAACAAGAATGATGCTGAAGGGTACAACACCAACACCTATCCGCAAGTGTTGAAGACGCTGGCAAAATTCATCGAGGGAACACCCGTGGTTCGCAATTCTGAGGTTGTCACCTCGACTCTGCACAACATCGCTGTTCCCGTAGCGGCGTAGGACTGTAAGCTTTTCCTGCGGGAAGGCGGTTAACTCCGCCTTTCCGGCTTACAAATGGCGCTCTGTGCTTTCCTGAGCTTCGGGCCGAAGCCTAGCCCACGATTGGGATTTCTATGAGAGGGGAACTCTGTCGTCGCACCTTTTCCACTGCCGCGATTGTCTCAAGCCTTTCACCAAGCAGTTGAGTTTCCATGATTACGAACAGGATGGCCTGGTTTGCCCAATTTGCGGGAGTAAGGAAGTGGAAGAGCAGTTGTCACATTTCTACCCCTTCACTTTAAAGAAGGGCGCTTGATAAAGAATGTACCTCCGAAACCTGTCCTTGGTCTTCATAGATCGCAAGAAAAACAAGGTTTTATATACCTCTTACTGAAGTTAATTACTTTTCGTGAGTAAACACGCGGGCGAGGGCGCCCGCCACATTTGCCAACCCGCGCTTTTTGCTTAAGCGCCGAATCTTTCAGCGGCGCGGGCTTTGGCTTTGGCAGCTTCTTCTTCGCGATTCTTTGGCGGGGCGGTGGTTTCGAGCGATCGCAGCAGACGATTCGAGACGGCGCTTACCTCCTCGATCGCAGCCAGAAACATTTCTTCATTGGCCTTTGACGGTTTGTTAAATCCAGTGATTTTTCTTACGAACTGCAGCGAAGCCGCGCGAATCTCGTCTTCCGTGACCGGCGGATCGAAGTTGAAAAGCGTTTTAATATTGCGGCACATTGCAATCACCTCAGAAAGAAGCCAATAAATCCCGAGACCCCTGGTCACCTTATCTTAATCATTTTCGGCTTTTTTTTGAAATCAGGGACAGTATCATTTCGCGCGAAAACCCGCAACCAGAGCGCGGTTGACATTTCACGTGGCTAAAGTAGAATGCACCACGTTGATGGATCGTTTACCAGATTGCTTCCTGAATTCTTATAACAATCAGTCACTGCCGAGGTTTTTAAAATGAGACGCGCCGGGTTCATCTCCGTCATCATCCTTTCTTTGATTCCATTTTCGTCTGCTCAGCGCATAGCAGCAGCTAATGCATGGTCTCAGTTGGCAGAGTTGACACCCACGACACGGGTCAATCAGGACTGGTTTGGCGTTTCCGCGGCGGTCAGCGGCAATACTGCTGTTGTGGGAGCGTTCGACGCGAACATCGAAAAGACCGGCGTCGCTTATGTGTTCGTCAAGCCGTCGAGCGGATGGGGAAACATGACGCAGACGGCCATGCTTAAACCATCGGACGGCGGCGAAGGATTTGGCACTTCGGTAGCGATCAGCGGCAACACAATCGTAGTGGGCGCGGCTAATGCGTCCAACGAGTACGGTCGCAGCGGCGCACAAACCCAGGGCCCTGGAGCTGCCTACATTTTTGTGAAACCGGCATCCGGCTGGAAAGACATGACTGAAACGGCCAAGATCACCGCCAGCGATGGAGTTGGCGGGGATGCATTTGGCTATGGCGTTTCCGTCAGCGGGAACACCGCCGCAATCGGCGCTCTGTTTGCGCACAGCGGAGCAGGCGCGGCTTATGTCTTTGTTAGACCTTCACATGGCTGGTCCAAGATGACGCAGACCGCCGAACTGACAGCTTCTGACTCCACGACCTTCGACAACATGGGTGCGGTCGCGATCAGCGGCAACACGGTTGTTACCGGCGCATACGGACACAACAACTTCACCGGCGCAGCTTATGTTTTCGTCAAGCCTTCGGCGGGCTGGAAAAACATGACGCAGAGCGCTGAGATCAGCGGCAAGAAAGCGAATCAGATTTACGGATTCAGCGTTGCCGCCAATGGCACAATCGCCGTTGTCGGATCGGTCGGAGCGAATAACGGGATAGGCGCAGCATACATCTACGCGAAACCGAAGTCCGGTTGGAAGAATACTTCGAAGTTCACCGCCGAACTTACCGCTTCGAGTTCGTCTCAGGTGAGCGGACTGTCTCAGAGTATATCGATTAGCGGCAAAACCATCGTGCTCGGAGCGCCCGGAACAACGATCGGATCAAATTCTGGCCAGGGAGCCGTACTGGTTTATGTTGAGCCGACGAAGGGGTGGAAAACCACTTCCAAATTCGCCGCCGAATTGACTGCGTCGGATGGTGAGGCGAATGACGATCTGGGCGTGTCCGCGGCTGTGAACGGAAGCACAATCATTGGCGGCGCGACAAAGAGTGGCCCACCCGGTGAAGCCTACGTTTTCGGGAAGTGATCTTACTGCCGCAACGTCAGCGTGCCCAGCATGGCTTGTTGCTTCGCGATCAGCGACTGCACGCCTTGTCCCGGCGAGCGTGATCATTCTTGCCAGTTGGGATTCGTCGAATACCTGGTGCTCGGCCGTGGCTTGCACCTCGACTAGCTTGCGGCCGGCCGTCATTACGAAATTCATGTCCACGTCGGCGCGGGAATCTTCTTCATAATTGAGGTCTAGCAGAATCTCGCCATCGACAATGCCCACGCTCACTGCGGCAACGAAGTCACGGAGCGGGACCGACGTCAGGGTTCCGGCATCGACTAGTTTCTCCAACGCCAGGCCGAGAGCGATGAAGGCACCGGTGATCGAGGCGGTGCGGGTGCCGCCGTCGGCTTGAATCACGTCACAATCGATCCAAATGGTGCGCTCTCCCAGCCGAACCAGGTCAGTGGCGGCTCGCAGCGAGCGTCCGATCAGGCGCTGAATTTCGTGAGTGCGGCCGCTGGATCGTCCCTTGCTTACCTCGCGCGCAGTCCGGGTCAGAGTGGCTCGTGGGAGCATGCTGTATTCGGCGGTGATCCAGCCTTTGCCGCTGTTGCGCATGAATGAGGGAACCGTTTCTTCGATGGATGCGGTGCAGATTACGCGAGTGTTGCCGACCTCCATTAGAACTGAGCCTTCGGCGGTATTGATGTATCCGGGCAAGATATTTACCGGACGCATCTGGTCGGGAGCTCGATTGTCGGAACGATAAAACATATCGGCGATTGTAGCACCGTGATGGGAGGAAGCGCGGTCGAGCAATTCCGATCTTCCGCCTCTTTTTAGACAAGCCTTTGCTCGGCGACGCACGGGCGAGGACGCCCGCGCCTAGACTGTTTTACTGTGTGTTTTGTAATTGCGCTACGGCACGGGTTACGGCGGGGGTATCGTAGAAATTTGAAAGGTCGGCGTGGCCGGCCAGACTGTCGCGTTCCTTTCCCTCGACGAGAAACTTTACCCGAGTGATTCCGGGAATGTTTGCCGACAGCGTCTGTATCAGCGAAATCACACTCAATTCTTCGACCAGCACACCGGAGCGGTGGCTATCGGCAAAAACCGCATTCAGGTCAATTATCGCGAGTCCCGGTTCGACGAGATAAACATCGCGAATCTCGGAACCGGCGGCTAGTGGGTGCGGAGAAAACTTGTCTTCATACAAATTGACCAAGGTGCGCAGAATTTCCGCCGCGCGCTCCTGGCGTCCAACCGGCAGAGTGACCCTGACCAATTTAGGACGCACCACGCCGACGTCATCATAAGCGACGTAAATTGTGACCTGCTCGGTGGCGCCAGAAACCGGCGGCGCAACCGGCTGAACGTTGGCCTCAGGAGTCGGCACGCGATCCACCCGTCCGCGCACTCGCCAGACATACATACTCATTCCCAGTGCGACGACGAGCAGAACAACTACGCCGAAGATCAGGTGGCGAGGGATCACTGTCGGGTCTCCAACTTATCGCGAATATCCGCAAGCCCGGCGGCGATTGCACTGGCAATGAACTGCTGGTAAGCGGGGGAGTTGAGTTCGGAAACGTCGTCGGATGGGGGCGAAACTTCCACTGCGAGCGCCGCTGTAGTGATGTTGTTCAACGGACGGAGCGGGGTGATCAGGGAGCGCGCCCTGATCTGTTTATTTTGCAGTTCTGCCACCAGACCAGCTACCCGCGGATTGGCTGAGCAACTGGAAAGCAGCCTGAGCGGCATCCCAACTAAGAAATGGGCCGCGACTCTCGGTGTCGGTGGGAACGAGCGCGGTATAAACGCGAACGCCTTGACCCTCCGAGGCAGCATGCAAACAGATGTAAATCGCGGCATGAGCTGAGTTCGTCAGGCTGGCGCGCTGATCGAGGCTCAGCGTCGTGTCGCTGTCGCGCAGGAGCAAGGTCGCGAGCCCACGCGTTTCAAGTTCTTGCCGCAAGCGGCGCCCGAAGGCGAGTGTAACGTCTTTTTCCGCGAGTTGAGCGCTGAGCGACGCGCCCCGTTCTTCCCCTCCATGGCTCGGGTCCACAACCGCGAAATAACGCCGAGTAGCAGGAGCGCCGGCCACAAGTGGCGGCGCGAAATTATTAGCTGGGTGCGGAACCGACGGCGGCGACTGAACCTGAGCAGCGACTTGGGGGACGGGCTCGATGATAACGGTGCGACCATTGTTAGCGAAACTGGCCATAACCGGCACTGTCGCCGAAACTACCAACGCAGCCGACCCGTTATTTTCCTGAAAGCTGGCCGAAGGAATGATCTTGCTGTCGAAGGTGAGAGCCTGCGATCCGGGCGCTACCACGGCTTCGTGGTTGAATGCCATGCGCAACTGGCCCGGTTCCGTGGCAATCGTTGGGTTCACGGGAGCGCTGAAATTCATGACTAGTTTCGGAGGCGTGGTCTTGCTAACCTGCGCCGTAAAATGCACAGCAACATTCCCCACAAACAAGCGGCGCGAGTTCTGGTTGAAAGTTACCGGGCCACCGAGAATCCGCGGCATCAGCGTTCCCAGGCACGATAGAGGCACCAGGCCGCGGCCATTTTCCAGCAAAAAGTTCGCAGGAAGATCGAAGTCGCTGCCATGAATGCGGACGCGAGTTTGTCCGGCAGTGAACTCGCTCTCTACGTCGTAGTAGCGAAATTTCCAATGGTTTCCGTTCGCTCTGGCGCTGACCGCGCCCAACGGTTCGAAGAGTTCGAGCAAGCCAATATATTCGTCGCCATTGCGATCCAAGACCGGAAGGTTGTAGTTGGCAGCGTTGGAATAGATGGCGATACGTTTCTCTTCGGGGGAGCTATACAGCAGAAGGGTGGAAGCTAGTAGGATTGCGGTGGTTAACCCTAGGAGCGGCATTAAGGCGGGGACGGGACGTCCTCGCGACAGCCGGCCGAAAGCCGGCGCTACTAAGCGGCGCAATTTACTCCAGCGCATAAATTGTCAGTCCACTAAGCAGCTTAGGATAGAAGTCGGTGGACTTTTGCGGTAAAACTTCGCCAGCAAACGCGATGTCGCGCACTTGCTGCATGCGCACGGGATTCATCAGAAAAGCGACATTGGCTGATCCATCGCGCACCCGCGCCATCGCCTCTCCCGCGTCTCGAATGTAGCTGATGTTCTTCTGCTCGCGAATAGCCTCTTCGGAGATCCCCAGAACGCCTTCCAGCAGACACTTATGCAACTGCATCACATCAAGCGACTGTTGCCGAAGCGAGAGTCCCTGAAATAGGCTGGCAGCAAGCGCCCGAGTCGTATCGAATAAAAACGCTCGATCAGCGGTGACCGCAATCAAGGCAGTGCCAGCTTTACCAGCGGCACGCAGAATCGCGAGTGCACGGGCGGCATTGAGAGACGGGTCAACCTCTTCCACGCTGAAATAGGATCGTCCGCGATCGAGCAGCGCATCTGCCGAAAACGACTCCAGCCCATGCACCACGCGATGAGTCGGCAAGATTACCAGGCCCGGGCTTTCCATGTTGATAAAAGTCATCATGACCAGTTCGTAAGGTGCCGGTTCGGAACCGGCCGGGGTTGAGTCATGCATGCCCCGGCGCTCATTGCGATAATTCATGGCAGTCTCGTAGCGATGATGACCGTCAGCGATGATTAACTTCTTGTCGCTCATCATGGCGCGAACCGTTTCGATGATGCCGGGATCGGAAACCTGCTTTAGCTGATGCAAAACTCCATATTCATCCCGGAACTCTATCCTGTCCTCCGCGCCGCCTGCATCATTGGACAGCGCTCCATCAATCTGTCCCTCCGGATCGCTGTACAGCATGAACAGCTGTCCGAAATGGGCCTGGGTGGCGCGCAACAGCTCCAGTCGGTCGGCTTTTGGCTTGGCCAAGGTCTGCTCGTGGCGATACACGATACCGGCGGAATAGTCCTCGATCCTGCCTAAGGCGATGAAGCCGCGGCGCTCCAATTCCCTGCCGCCGCCGGGTGCTTGAAAACGCTGGATGTACTGGTAGAGGGATGGCTTCGAATCCTGCTGGAAGACGCCTCGCCGTCGCCAATCCTGGAAAAACGACGCCGCCCGAGTGTAAATATTTTCTTCTGCACGGTCGTCTGCTTGCGGTTTTCCCAGGATGATGCGAACCAAATTATGGGGATCGGCATCATAGTATCGGTTCTGCATCGCCGGAGTGATCTTGTCATAAGGCTGGGTTACAACCTTGGTCAAATCAACCTGGGCGGGGTCGTAACGTAAAGCGCGGAACGGTGCAATGTAAGCCATGGCCGGAATGGGAATTGTACATCTCGAACGGCCCTGCGGTTGCTGTCGGGAGTGGAGTCGGTGATGAGAACTTCGGACAAGGTGGTCAAGAGGCTTCGGGCAGTAAGGCCCGCAGCGTCCGAGCTTGAGAACGACGCGGGATTTGACAGTTATTTTACAAACGGTTTCCAGCCAAGGCGATAAGGTGAAATTGAGCCTGCTGCGCCCGAACTAACTGAAGGCAAATTTTCACCAGCCTGGGAAACCAATGCAGCAAAGCAAAAAAGGCTGGTTCCACGGGCAATGACCTGTGATACGATCAGCCGCAACGAGGTATTTGTGGGCCGCCATCATCGGTGCTCTCGCCGCCTCACCGCAAACCGAAATCTCCACATCGATCCTCATGGGATCCTCAACGGTGATGTGCTGCGCGGTGCTCTTGTCCTCTGTTTGGCTCTTACACTCGCGGCAATTTGCGGCTTTACTCCGGTAGCGTCAGCGCAGACTCCGGTCGATGACGTCCACGTTACGCCACGCGTTCAACCGCCCGAGTCCAATCCCAACGACCTCATCGATCCATCTCTAAAGACTCATACCAAGCCTATGAAGTCTGAGGTGAATCTGGTCCTGGTGCCGGTCACTATTACGGATCCGCTGAACCGACTGGTGACGGGCTTGGACAAAGAGAACTTCCAGCTTTTCGAAGGCAAAGACCAGCAGGATATCCGCCATTTCTCCAGTGAAGACGCGCCGGTGTCGATCGGTGTGATTTTCGACATGAGCGGCAGCATGGTCAGCAAGATCGAGCGCGCCCGCGAAGCGGTGATCGAATTCTTCAAGACGGCCAATCCGCAGGACGAATTTTTCATGGTCGCGTTCGCCGACCGGCCGCAGGAAGTCTCCGACTTTACCTCTTCGGTCGAAGACATACAGGGCAAGCTGGTCTATACCGTCCCTAAGGGCAGGACGGCACTGCTCGATGCGATTTACCTCGGCGTCAGCAAGATGCGGCAGGCAAAGTATCAGAAGAAGGCTCTGCTGATTATATCGGACGGCGGCGACAACCACAGCCGCTACACCGAAGGCGAAATAAAGTCCACGGTCAAAGAGGCGGACGTACTGATCTATGCGATTGGGATTTACGACCATTACATGGCTACTCCTGAGGAGGCTCTCGGTCCAGCTCTGCTGGGCGAAATTGCCGAACTCACCGGAGGACGCTCGTTCACCATTGATAATCCCAACGATCTAGCCGATGTAGCCACGAAAATTGGCATTGAACTTCGCAATCAATATGTACTTGGATACCGTCCAAAAAACCCCGGGCACGACGGCAAATGGCGTAAAATTAAAGTGAAATTGATTCCGCCAAAAGGGTTGCCGCCGCTAAAGGTGTACGCCAAGACGGGGTACTATGCTCCTTCGGAATAGTCGGGTTCCGGTTCTGCTGCTTGTTCTTCTTTTTACTGCCATAGCGTGCAGGCACCAGGCAGTTTTAGCCCACGAACCAAGCCCAACCGGCCAGCAACCGGCCGAATCGCCGCAATCCTCAAGTCCACCATCGAAAAGCGACGCGGGGCAAAGCTCAAACCCGCCGCCTCAGGCTGCGCCCAGCCCTAGTCAACCAGTCCCCAATCAGGACAGCCAGAATCAAGCAAACCGCAGCGCCCAATCACAGGATCAGGGCCAGACTGGCGATAACGGAGTCTTCGTCTTCAAAAAGGAAGTCGAAGAAGTGATGCTGCACGCCACGGTGGCGGATGACAAGAACCATCTGGTTACGAACCTTGATAAGAGCGCGTTCACCGTCTTCGAGAACAATCAACCGCAGACGATTACCTCGTTTCGCCACGAGGATATCCCCGTAGCCATGGGCATTGTGATCGACAACTCCGGCTCAATGCGCGAGAAGCGGGATAAGGTGAACAAAGCCGCTCTAAATCTTGTGCGGTCGAGCAATCCCCAAGATCAGGTCTTCGTAGTCAACTTCAACGACGAGTATTACCTCGACCAGCCCTTCACCAGCGACATCAATAAATTGCGCGAGGCGCTGGAAAAGGTCGAGGCTCGCGGCGGCACTGCCCTTTACGACGCGATCGTGGCCTCAGCCGATTACATGAAGAAGAACGCGAAGCTGCAAAAGAAGGTGCTTTTCGTGGTGACCGACGGCGAAGACAATGCCAGCCGCGAATCCCTCGAAGAAGCAGTTCGCCGGCTGCAGGAAGAAAACGGACCCACAGTTTACGCGATCGGCTTGCTGGGCGAAGAGAAAGCGCGCCGCGCGCGCCGCGCCCTCGAAACTATTGCCCAGCGAACCGGAGGAATCGCATTCCTTCCCCGCACCCTGGACGAAGTTGACCAGATCAGCAGCAGCGTGGCCCACGATATACGGAACCAGTACACCATCGGCTATAAACCCACGACCCCGAAAAGCGCGGGCGGATACCGAGCCATCCGCGTAGAAGCCCATGCCAAGGGATATGGCAAACTCATAGTCCGAACCCGCAGTGGATACTATCCCGGGCAAGAGAGTACGCGTTAGCGTAACGCGCTTTCAGCCCTTTGGTGCGATTGACGCCATCGCGCGGCTTCCGTACCCTGTAGAGTGCAGAAGACAACGATCGAACACTCCCGCCTGCAAGTCGCTGACGACATCACTCAGCTGGTTGGCGAAACTCCCATCCTCAAGCTGAAGAGAATTGTCCCGGCTGGCGCGGCCGAGGTTTACGCCAAGCTGGAATACATGAATCCCGGCGGGAGCGTGAAGGATCGCGCTGCCATTGGCATCATCGGACGAGCCGAAGCGGAGGGTTTGCTTAAGCCCGGAGGAACGATTGTCGAAGCCACCGCGGGGAACACAGGAATTGGGCTGGCACTGATTGGAGTGAATCGCGGCTACAAGGTTGCGCTCTTTGTCCCGGAAACTTTTTCGGAAGAAAAAGTAATTATCATGCGGGCTCTCGGCGCAGAAGTAATCCGCACGCCGGACGCCGAAGGCATGCAGGGCGCGATCGATCGAGCCAAAGAGCTGGCTTCTAGCGATCCCAACGCATTCATGGCCGCGCAGTTTGAAAATCCTGCCAATCCCGACTATCACTACGAAACCACCGCCCACGAAATGTTCGAGCAGATGGATGGTCAGATCGACGCGGTCGTGCTCGGCGCCGGAACCGCAGGTACCTTCACCGGCGTCGCCCGCTACATGAAGAAGCACTTGCCCAAGGTGCTGGCCGTGGCTGTGACCACACAGGGCTCAGTGCTGGGAGGCGGAAAAGTGGGCCCTCACAAGGTAGAGGGGATTGGATCGAGCTTCATTCCCAAGACGTTCGACTCTTCAGTGTGCGACGAAGTCCTGGTTGCCACCGATGTTGAAGCCTTCGGCATGGTGAAAGAGTTGGCGGCGCGCGAAGGCGTGCTATCCGGCTCAAGCGGCGGGGCCAACGTGTTCGCGTCTGTAACCGTGGCCAAGCGCCTGGGCCCGGGCAAGCATGTCGTAACTATGATTCCGGATTCAGCCGAGCGCTATCTATCCAAAAAAATCTTCGAAGGCGGCATTTGATGGAGGCCGGGCGTCCTCGCCCGGCTGGACGGGCGAGACGCCCGTCCTCGATCAAAACAAGTTCATCATGAATAAAAATATCAAACACCCTGGTTTTGCCACCCGCGCCATTCACGTCGGACAAGAACCCGATCAGGAAAGCGGCGCTATCTCCGCTCCGATCCATCCAACGTCCACCTACGTGCAGCAGGAAATCGGCAAGAACAAAGGCTACGAGTACGCTCGCGTTTCCAATCCGACGCGCACTCGCCTTGAGAGAAAATCTGGCGGCTCTCGAAGGCGGCGTCGCTTCGCGCGTGTTCGCCAGCGGCATGGCCGCGATTAACGCCATTTGCACCATGTACAAATCCGGCGATCACGTGGTGTGCGGACACAATTTGTATGGCGGCGTTCCGCGGCTGTTCAACCAGGTGCTGACCGGATACGGAATCGAATTCACCTACGTCGACACTTCGGACACGCGCAACGTGGAGCGCGCTATTCGCAAGAAGACGCGCATGGTATACGTGGAGACGCCCACCAATCCGCTGATGGCGCTGGCCGATCTCGAAGCCATCGGGAAAATATGCCACGCGAAGAAGGTCGAACTGGTGGTGGACAACACGTTCATGTCGCCATATTTTCAGCAGCCCATCGCGCTGGGCGCGGACATGGTGGTGCATTCGACCACGAAATTTCTCAACGGGCACAGCGATGGTCTGGGAGGCGTCGTCGTGTGTACCCGGCCCGAGCAGGCTGAAGAACTCGGTTTCGTGCAGAAGGCCGTAGGCGCGATTCTTTCGCCATTCGAGTGCTGGCTGGTGCTGCGCGGAGTGAAGACGCTGGCAGTGCGAATGGAGCAGCATGATCGCAGCGGCCGGGTGGTCGCGGAGTTTCTCGCCCGACACAAGAAAGTAAAAAAGGTTTTCTATCCCGGATTGCCCGATCATCCGCAATACGAACTGGCGCAAAAGCAGATGACCGGATTCGGCTCCATGATCACGTTCGAGACGGGTTCGCTCTCAAACGCCAACAAGATGCTGCGAAAAGTGCGTGTCTGCTCTTTGGCAGAATCGCTGGGTGGAGTAGAAACGTTAATCTCGCATCCCGCAACCATGACTCACGCTGGCATTGGCGAAAAAGGAAGAAAAGAAATCGGCATCACCGACGGCATGGTCAGGATTTCGGTTGGCATCGAGAACGTGGAAGATATTATTGCCGACCTGGATCAGGCTTTAGCGGCCATCTGAGACACATTGCCGAGGCCGCGGGCAGGTGATCTCTCTTTTCAGTGACCCCGTCTTTACCAACGACACCTCGTGACGACTCCTTCCAAAACGCGCGAGTGGAATGCGACGGACTACCATCGGATCTCCGGACCACAAGTCAGTTGGGGTAAGAGAGTCCTAGCCAGAGTGCACCTGCGCGGTGACGAGACGCTTATGGACGCCGGTTGCGGCACGGGGCGGCTGACGGCCGAGTTGTTGCAGAGCCTGCCGCGAGGTCGGGTTGTGGGCGTCGACCTTTCCGTAAACATGCTAGCCGGCGCGCGAGACTATCTGGCATCCGATTTCGGCGGCAAGTTCTTGCTCGTGGCTGCCGATTTGCAAGATCTTCCTTTTGAAGGAGTGTTTGACGGCATTTTCAGCACGGCTGCGTTTCACTGGGTTCTGGACCACCGCCGTCTTTTTCAGAGCCTATTCCGCGGGTTGCGTCCTGGAGGATGGTTACACGCACAGTGCGGCGGTGGCCCGAATCTGGCGCGGCTCCGCATCCGAACCGATGAACTGGCGGCAACGACGAAGTATGCACCGTACTTTGCCGGTTTTCGCGAGCCCTGGACCTTCAATGATGCTGAAACGGCGGCGGCGCTGCTTCGGCGCGCAGGATTTACAGAAGTGAACACCAGCCTGGAACCCGCTCTGACCGTCCTGGAGGACTTGGCAAAGTATTCAGAGTTTGTGCGGACCGTCATTCTGCGTCACCATCTGGAACGGATTCCAGACGCCGGGCTGCGCACGGAATTTGTCAATGCGCTCGCGGATCAGGCAGCAACCGATGATCCCCCGTTCTCCCTCGATTACTGGCGTCTGAACCTGAACGGGAAGATTCCCCAATAATTCTCCTTCTGAGTGTAAAACAGACTGGCTTCAACATTCGCTTCGAACAGCATTACTCCGGATTCCGTTATTCAACCGAATCATCCAGCCACTTGAGATATGCCGGACTCGCGTCTTCAATCGAAATGGACAAGCATTCTGGTAACTCGTAGGAGTGCATCTCGAGGATGGCATCGCGTACCTTCTCAAAAGGAGCGGCGGTTTTGATCCACAGCAACCATTCTTCTGCCTCCTCCACTTTGCCCTTCCAGCGATAAATCGAGACGACTCTCGGTACAATGTTTACGCAGGCTGCGAGCTTGCGGTCAACCAATTTTTCGGCAATCCGGCGCGCCTCATCGACGGATCCAGCGGTAGTCATCACGATTCTTTTGTCAGTCATATAAAATCAGCCTTCGGCCGTTAGCTTGATACGCATCAAGATTTATTCGCATCAAAGCTTAGCACTTTGTAATTGTAGCGCCGGCATCTTGCCCTGGCCGGTGGGAGCGGGACCCTCTCACGGCAGCCGCCGGGACGGCGGGCTACGGTGAACTTATGGCGACGCAAATAAAGTTTGGCACATCGGGATGGCGCGCGGTTACGGCGGAAGAATTTACTTTCGCCAACGTGCGGAGAGCGGTAAACGGAATTGCCCGCTACGTGGCGTCAGAGAAACCCGCCGGGGCGCGGGTGATCGTCGGCCGCGATCCTCGGTTCCTGGGCGAGACCTTCTGCTCGATCGCAGCTGAAATTCTCGCCGCGCACGGCATCACTCCGCTGGTTATCGGCGACGCCGCGCCTACGCCCGCGATTTCTTATGCTGTCATTCGCGAGCACGCGGACGGCGCTATTAACTTCACCGCATCCCATAATCCACCGGAGTACAACGGGATCAAATTTTCCACGCCTGACGGCGCCCCCGCATTGCCCGAGGCCACCGATGGAATCGAGGCTGAAATTGCAGCCTTCGACGCCAAAACGCCTTGGCCCCGTGCCGCATCCAAGGCTGGCTCGCAGCCACTCGATCCCCGTGGCATATATCTGGCACGCTTACAGGAAATCATCGACTTCAAGATCATCCAAAAAGCTGGACTGCGCGTGGTCTATGACCCGCTGTGGGGAGCGGCGCGCGGCTATCCGGATTCTTTGCTGCGAGACGCAGGCGTTGAAGTTGCTTCTGTCCACGATTATCGCGACGTGCTGTTCGGCGGCCATGCTCCCGAGCCGGATGATCATCTGCTGGAGGATCTCCGGAAAAAAATGCGGGCAACCAAAGCTCACATCGGGATCGCAACCGATGGCGATGCCGACCGCTTTGGCATCGTCGATGAAGACGGAACTTTCTTCCAGCCCAATTACATCATCGCGCTGCTGTTCGATTATCTGGTCGAAAGCCGCGGATGGAAAAATGGCGTGGTCAAGTCGGTAGCCACGACCAACATGATCAATGCGCTGGCGAAGTACCACGGGGTGGAGTTGCACGAAACGCCCGTAGGCTTCAAATACATTGGCGAACTGATCAAGCAGGACAAGGTCGTAATCGGCGGCGAAGAGAGCGCCGGCCTTTCGATCCGCCACCATGTGCCGGAAAAAGATGGGATCCTCGCCGGCCTGCTTTGCTGCGAGATGGTGGCACGCAGAGGCAAATCACTTGGGCAGCAATTGCAGGAGCTATTTGTCAAAGTTGGTTCCTTTTATCCTCAGCGCGAGAACTTCCGCTTGACGGCGGATGTAAAAGAGAAGTTCACTGGGAAACTGGAACAGAATCCTCGCGACTTCTTCGGCCGTAAAGTGAGAGAAGTGGTACGCACGGATGGGCTCAAGCTGATCTGCGAGAATGGTTCGTGGGTTTGCTATCGCCTCTCTGGCACCGAGCCGGTAGTGCGGGTTTATTCCGAGGCAGGCAGTAACGCAGAACTGGCAAAGCTGAGCGCGGCGGCCAAACAATGGATCTTCGAGTAGTCCGTCTCCCTAAAATCCGTATCTCACGACCCGAACGCAGCCTGCGCACGCTGGTCGACCGCGCGCCACAAGCCGAAGCGTGGGCGGATCGAAGGATGGCAACCATCCGTCCCATGCTCACCGCGTTGTATGGCCTGCGACGGCGCCTGGCTACGGCCGGTGTGGTTGTATTCACCTTGTGGCTGTTTGCGCATGTGATGTTCGGCGCCAATGGCATGGTCGTTTACCGGCAGAAGAAAGCCGAATATCAAAACTTGCAAAAGCAAATAGTCGAATTGCAAAAAGAGAACGACCGCTATTCGCATCAGGTGAAGTCGCTGCAGACGCCCGATCCCACCATCATTGAAAAAGAAGCTCGTGAGCAATTGCACTATGCGCGTCCGGGAGAAGTGGTGTATGTTGCGCCGCCCCCGTTGCGTCCGTCAACTCCAGGAACAAATGCCGCCCAGAAGTGATGCCCTCCTGACCACTTGCTCACAAATGTTTGTGATATAGTTCTGCTCAAGTCGCTTTAGCCGGCCAAACAAGTCGGAGTGCCGGCCGCGTTGTGGGTTCGGACGTGTGCAGCGGGGGCGAAATTCGTTTCACAAATCTGCGGGATAACCGCAAAAGAGGTGTGCTATGAAAAAAGTAATGGTGAGTTTGGCTGCGTTTTCGCTTGTGTTCCTCACGGTTGCACTAGCCTCGGCGGCCGACAAAACGACGACGGTGAACGGATACGTTAGCGACTCCAATTGCGGCGTCAAGGGCGCGAACGCAAGCCACGCCGCGTGCATGACCAAATGTTTGGGAAAAGGCGCGAAGGCGGTTATTGTCACCGACAGCGACCAGAAAGTAGTGAACGTTGACAATCCGGATGTGCTCAAGGGACACGAAGGACATCACGTAGCGGTCACTGGAGAAATGACCGGAGACTCCATTCACGTTGAAAACGTCAAAATGCTCTGATGGTTAGTCGATTGGTAAGCAAGAAAGGGCGGATTTTCATCCGCCCTTTTTATCTGGCGTGAACTTAGCGCACAACACCTTCCAGCGGCGAACTGGCGGTTGCGTACAGCTTCCTCGGCATGCGTCCGGCAAGATAAGCCTGCCGTCCAGCCAATACCGCATTTTTCATTGCTTCGGCCATCAGCACGGCATCTTGCGCAGCCGCAATCCCGGTATTCATCAACACAGCGTCGGCGCCCAGTTCCATCGCAATCACCGCGTCCGAAGCGGTGCCGACGCCCGCATCGAGAATCAAGGGCACGCCGGTAATCATCTCGCGCAGGATGCGAATATGAGCCGCATTCTGTATCCCCAATCCACTGCCAATCGGCGCGCCCAGCGGCATAATCGCGCTGGCTCCGGCATCGAGCAGACGCTTGGCGAATACGATGTCATCCGACGTGTAGGGCAGCACCGTGAAGCCTTCCTTCACCAGGACGCGAGTTGCTTCGAGGGTGGCCTGCACATCCGGGTAAAGCGTGGCCTGGTCGCCGATCACTTCGAGTTTCACCCAATCGGAGAGCCCGACTTCACGCCCCAAACGCGCGGCACGGATAGCCTCATCCGCCGTGTAGCAGCCCGCCGTGTTAGGCAAGAGAAAGTATTTATTGGGATCGATGTAGTCCAGCAGCGATTCCTTGTTCCGATCAAGATTCACGCGACGCACGGCTACCGTCACCATCTCAGCGCCACTGGCTTCCAAAGCCCGCGCCGTTTCTTGAAATGACTTGTATTTTCCCGTACCGACGATGAGGCGGGAATGAAACTCTCGGCCCGCAATGATCAATGAGTCTGCCATGCTCTCCATTGTAACTAAAACGGCATCCTGGTAGCGCCGGCACCTTGTCGGCTGTCGCGAGGGCATCTTGCCCTTGCCGAGAAGGCGTCGCTCCGCGGATGTTGGTTTCAAGAGCGGCCATCCTATAGAATCTCCGGCAACAATGAAATTTGCGAAGGTTGTATTTTGGATCGCCGGCATTTGGGGCGTACTGGTCATTACGCCGCTTTACTTTATGTTTGACGTGATCAGCCGGAACGATCCGCCAGCGATCACGCATCCGGGATTCTTCTATGGATTTGCTGGGGCCGCACTAGCATGGCAGATTGCATTTTTCTTCATCGCCATGGACCCGGTGCGCTACCGACCGTTAATGATTCCTTCGATCTTTGAAAAACTGAGTTATGGCGCGGCCGTAGTGATTCTCGTCCTGCAGGGTCGCATGCACAGATCAGACCTTGTCTTCGGCGCGGTGGACTTGTTTCTTGGCGCCATGTTTGTGATCTCTTACATCAAGGCACGAAACACCGTCGCGTAGTGTGGATTGGGTTTGACGATCTTCGCCCAGGATAATTGCAGAGACGTAGCCAGCTATGTCTCTATAAATGGTCCGTAGTTAGTTATCGTCCGCCGAAACTGTACCCGATTGAGGCGCCGTAACGCACCACATAGCCGGAGCTGAATTCGACGTTGTTGTGAATGAGGTAAAGCCGCGCCTCTGGCCGGATGAAAGCGTTGTGCCAGAAGTAGGCGCGAATGCCGCCTCCGACATCCGCCATGAAGTGATTGCTGCTGGTGTAATTTGTATAGCCTGACAGAGGATTGTAGTTCACGGTTCCGTAGAACCGCAGGTCCTCACCACCAATTCCGCCGAGCAACTCTGCGGTAACGCCCTTGGTCAACTTGGGCGCCCAGATTCCATTGATAGCCCAAAAGATCGGCCGGTAAGGCTCCAAGCCTCCGTACAGCCCCTGGCTTCCTCTCCAGGCAAATTCTCCTTCAATGCCGGCGCGGTGGGTCACTAAGAAATCCGCGCTGATGCTGGGATATAGGCCGCCCCGC
This sequence comes from uncultured Acidobacteriota bacterium, assembly GCA_963716405.1. GTDB lineage: Bacteria > Acidobacteriota > Terriglobia > Terriglobales > Acidobacteriaceae > JABDBE01. The sequence goes on from CAVQTI010000007.1 coordinate 696,635, forward strand.
TCAGACGGATAAAGCAATCCGTTCGAGGTTGTAGGTGCGCCAGAACTGATCGTTCCCAAGCCAAAAGCTGCGTCGAACTGTTGTGCGTGCAACGGTAGTTCGAGTGAACAGAATATGAAAACAGCTATGATCAATGTTAGTTTTTTCAAGTTTTTCTCCGGAACTATAAGCATTGGATGTGAATCAGGGCCCTCAAGTTGGATTCCAAAATCGGCGCCCGGATCCCAACATGTCTTGTAAATCTTCTCGGATGACAATCATCGGACAGGCTGATCTCGATGTAAAGCGCGCAAACGTAGAGATTTGTAATCGGTTGCGCTTCTAACCACGGGGTTAAAACCCCAAACCAGCAGGAAAGTTGCGCCTGCGCGCGTAGCAATTCAACAGGTTAATGACCTTGGTTACCTTTGTAACCTGGAACAGCTTGGTTCTTTCCGCAATTTGACTTACTGTGGGGGGGCCGGGCCTCCTTAAATTTATGACACTGCTTGAGAAGATACCCACAGTAGTAACCGTGGCTGTGTTGGTCGGCATTTTTCTGGCGCTTAAACGTCATTCCCATTCTGCCCGCTTGCAACTGTGGATGGTAGCCTGGTTTCTGATCTTTACCCATTTCGTAGCCCAGTTGCTGGAGCCGGCCAAGGGCGACGTGAGTCCGTATCTTCTAGCCTTTGATCTGGGTTCTCTCCAAGCTGCAGCCGTGGCATTTCTGGTCTCGGTTTCGGCTGTTGCAGAAGATAAATACAAACGGACCTTGACGCTTTTGTTGACCGGCATCCCGTCGGTCGCCTATGGAATCTTGTCCAGCTTCGACGTGCATGCGCGATGGCCTTACGTCCTTTGCCTGGCAGCTTGCTTCCTGAGTGGCATTCTGCTGCTGCTGTGGCTGCGAGGATTTTCTTTTTACGCTGTCTCGATTTCAATCCTCAGTTCGGTTGCGGCTGTTTGGGCGATCTTAGCTGCGCTCCACGGCTCCTTTGATGAAGGTTTAACCGCGCTCCTAATGGTTGGCTACGCGTTACCCGGTATTTTTCTTTGCCGGAACTACTGGCGCGCTTCGCCGGGCATTCTCTGCACCGCAGGCGGTTTTTTCTGCTGGGGCGCAGTGTTTCCCATAGGGATGTTGATCGATCGCTTCGCGCCCGCCGCAAATGTCCCGCCAGAGCTTTGGAATACGCCAAAAATGTTTGTAGCCTTCGGCATGATTCTGGCCATCGTTGAAGACAAATCCGAATCCATCGAAAACATGCAGCGCAGGCAAAGCGCGGTCAACCATCAACTGGAACGGTTTTCAACGATTACCTCGCAATTGCTGAGCGGCGCGACCGTGGACTTGCTCTGCAACGAGATTGCCTCTGCCATCACCGACGTAAGCAATTTCCGCATCGCCGTTATCCAGTTGGATAGTGGGGGGCATGGGTTGCGCGTTGCCGGGGCCAGCGGACTCTCGGCCACTGCGCTGGCTCAGTTGCAAACTAAAGCCCGCGCCTGGACGACTGACGACATAAAAGATTTCTGCTCTCGCGGCCGCCAGATCGGTCAGAATTCTTACCTGCTTTCAGAAGCAGAGGCGGCGAAATACGATCCCTTAAAAAGTTCGCTCCAGCTACGATCCAAATGCTTATTGGAACACGGGAGATGAGCTCTTGATTCCCTTGTGCTCCGCGCGTGGCGGTTATCTGGGTTGCATCGGTCTGGACGATCCGCGAGACGTTGAAGCAGTTACCGCGCCGGAACTGGCGCGAATTGAGCTTCTGGCGGCTGATCTAGCGGTGGCTCTCGAGCTGAAGTCGCTGCAGAGCCAGTTGATCCGCTCAGAAAAACTTGCCGCATTAGGGCAGCTTGTAGCCGGCGTGGCGCACGAACTTAATAATCCGCTAACCGCTGTAATGGGCTACGGCGATCTACTCAGCGACGATGTAGCCTCCGGTCCTCCGCGGGAGAAACTGGATAAGCTGGTCAACGAAAGCCGCCGTATGAAAAAGATTGTCGAAAACCTACTGCGGTTCTCCCGGCAAAGCACAATGGATCGCAAGTCGCTTGACCTCGCTCCGGTCGTCAAAGATGTACTTACTCTGCGTGAGTATTACGCGCATACCCATGGGCTTGAGGTCGTCTCTGACATTCGTTCTAATCTTCCAAGAGTCGCGGTTGACGAAGATCAGTTCAAGCAGATTTTGCTGAACCTGATAAACAATTCAATCGACGCAGTTGAAAATATGGCTGGGCTCAAACGAATTACGGTGCGCGCTTTTGTCCGTAGCAACCGGGCAGTCATCGAAGTGGAGGACACTGGTCCCGGTTTCAAAGATTTGAACCGGGCGCTGGATCCGTTTTATACCACCAAGCCCGTGGGTAAGGGTACCGGTTTGGGATTGAGCATCTGCTACGGGATTATCAAAGAGCACGATGGCGAAATCCGGCTCTCGAACCTGCAACCGCATGGCTCGCGCGTGACAGTTGAGTTGCCACTCGGAGAATTAAAAGAGTTGACCGGTGCAGCCAAAGCCGCTGAGATGAGCTAACCCCACGGAGCTAGTATCTGGCTGTTTGCTTGCGACCGATACTGTTATGCAGGCAAGAATTTGCTCGCTCGTGATGACGGAGCGGGAAGAGTTCAATCTAACTCGCGAACTTGCGCCCCAGCCGACTTCGCGGAAGACTCCTCGCGCTGCTTTTCCCAATCCGCCTCACTTAGAACAGAAATCGCTTCCAATTTCTTTTTCTTCAAGCTGCCATTGATGCCTGGCAACTCCTTGTCAGTCAGCTTGCGGAAGTCGCTGATGACGTCCTCCAGTTCATGCTCGAGCGATTTGGCGCGAGCAACCTGATAATCGGTGGGTCGGCCCTCATACGTATTCACATCTCCGTAAAGCGCGCCAAGGTGTTCGCGGATACGCTCTTCGCCGGTAATTGCTCCGCCCTCCTTGGTGGCTACGATCTTGGAGCGGAGGGTGTCTAAGTCGGTCGAAAGTTGCCGTAAGCGGCCGCGAAGAGCATCTTTCTCAGGGAGTTTCGCTGAGCGCGCTACCGCAGCATCGCGTACGCCTTCGATGGCGCTCACCGCGTAGCTCATATGCCCGAGCATTCTGTCCAGCTTCATAATGAGCTCGAACTGTGCTTTTCGATCGTCAACGGTAAACTTCGCGCGGGGATCAAGCACCACTTTCAGCGCCTCAGTATAAGTTTGATCGCCCTTCGTCATTTTGATCGTATAGGTGCCCGGCAAAACGCGAGGACCCTGTGCTGCCGCGAACAGCGCGCTGGCAGCCGGGGGAACAATCGGAGGCTTCAACCGCATGGACCATTGCGCACGGTTGAGGCCGCGATGTTTGCTGCCGGGAACCGTGTCTACCAGTTTGCCGTCCTGATCGAAAATTTCGATTTTCAAATCACCAAAGATATGACGATGCTTCTGGTAGTAATCGATGAACGCATCGGTAGGCCGGCTGGGCCCGATGAAACTGGCGTCGCCTTGGGGCCAGCCACCGTTAGCGTTTAAATATTGAATGGCCGGCGGTCCTTCGACGAGAGTGGCGTCCTTCGCCATCAGGTCCGGCGTGAGAGCACGCAATGGAGAAATATCGTCGATGATCCAAATGCCGCGTCCGTGGGTTGCCAACACCAGATCAGACGCGCGCGGGTGAACCACGATATCGCGGACAGCCACCTCGGGAAAGTCGCTTCCCTTGTACTGTGCCCAGTGCTGACCGCCATCGACGGATATCCAGAGACCAAACTCCGTTCCGACAAACAGCAGCTTGGAATCGACAGTGTCTTCCTTGATCACGTGCGCATAACCCTGGACTCCGTTTTCCTGCAGGTTCAGGGAAGTCCAGGTTTTTCCGTAGTCCGTGGTTTTGTACGCGTACGGCTTCATATCGCCAAATGTGTGGCGATCGAAGGTTGCGTAGGCAGTGCCTTCGTCGAAGCGACTGGCCTCGACGGTCGAAACCCAGGAATTCTTTTCGAGGCCTGGAACGTTGGACACGACATTGGTCCACGTCTTCGCGCCGTCGCGCGTGATTTGCAGGTTGCCGTCGTCGGTTCCCACCCAGATCAGTTGCCCGTTTTTCGGTGATTCTGAAATCGAATAAATCGAGGTATGCATTTCCGCGGAAGAATTGTCGACCGTCACTCCGCCGGATTCTTCCTGCTTTTGTTTTTCAGGATCGTTGGTGGTGAGATCGGGAGAAATGCGATCCCAGGACTGCCCGTGGTCGCGCGAGCGGAACAGGAACTGAGCCCCAATATAGACCGTGCCTTTCTCGTTAGGGCTCATGTGAATCGGGGTGTTCCAGTTGAAACGCAGCTTTTTCTCGTTGTAGTTGGGAAGCGGCTGGATGGGCCGTACTTCAAGCGTATGCCGATTGACCCGGCCAATGGCACCGCCTTGGTATTCGGCGTAAATGTAATCCGGGTCGGAGGTGTCCTCGAAAACCCAGAAGCCGTCGCCACCATAAATATTTTCCCAGCGCGAGTTGGTGACGCCGCCGGGATAAGACGAGTCTCCAATCCAACTGCTGTTGTCCTGCAGTCCGCCGTAAACGTGGTACGGGTCGGCGTTATCGACGCTCACGTGGTAGAACTGCGAAATCGGCAGATTGGCCTGGTGCATCCACTTCGTGCCCCCATCCTGACTACGCCAAAGGCCGCCGTCGTCCGCGGTAAACACAGTATTCGTATCGTTGGGATCGATCCAGACGTCATGGAAATCGCCATGCGCTCCGCTGCCAACCGAACTAAAACTCTTTCCACCATTCACACTTAACAGCAGAGGCCCGTCGGTCTTGAAAACTTTGTTCTCATCTTTTGGATCCACAATCAGATTGGCAAAATAAAAAGGACGCCAGATCATGAACCTGCTTGCGTCCATGCGATTCCATGTTTTGCCGCCGTCGTCAGAGCGAAATAATGCGCTCTTCTTCGACTCAATCATGGCGTACACGACTTGCGGCTTCGAAGGGGCCACGGCCAGCGCGATGCGTCCCCAAGGTTTTTGTGGCAGACCTTTGCTGTTGCTATCGTTTATTTCCGTCCAGTGCTCGCCGCCGTCGGTGGATTCAAACAGCCCGCCGCCCAGACCGCCGGAACGGAAAGTCCATCCCTGACGGCGAAAATCCCACATCGAAGCGAAGATAGTTTTCGGTGCTTGTGGAGATACTGCAAGCATTCCGCAACCCGTGGAACCGTTAGCTCCAGCCAGAACTTTTTTCCAGGTGTTGCCGCCGTCGGACGTTTTGAAAACGCCGCGTTCATCGTTGTCGTTCCAAACGTGACCAATGACGCAAGCCAACACATTGTTGCTGTCTTTGGGATCGATGAGAATCTTGGCGATGTGCTCGGAGTCCTTCAAACCCATATTGGTCCAGTTCTCGCCGCCATCCGTGGATTTGTATATGCCATCGCCAATCGAAACGCTGTTTCTGGTCCAAGCCTCGCCGGAACCTACCCAAACAATCTTGGAATTTGAAGGATCGATGGCAACGGCTCCAATCGACTGCACGGATTGGCGGTCGAACACCGGCTTAAAAGTCGTTCCGCCATTCACCGATTTCCAAACACCGCCGCTGGCCGCGCCGGCGAATACCGTGAGCCGCCCGTTTTCGCTTACTGCCGCAATCGCGGCAACGCGCCCGCTCATGGTTGCAGAACCGATGTTGCGCGCGGGTAAGCCGGAGATCGTGGCCGCGTCGAACTTAGTAGCTTGCTGGGCGCAAGCTGCCACTGAAATGAAAAAACAACCGAGCCCGACTAGCCGCGAAAAGTTTCGCGGTGATTTAAAAATAGTGGCGTAAAGTCTCATCACTAAAGTCCTTTTCAGAATGCGGGTGTTTTCTACGAATAAAATTCGGCAGCATGTTTACTGTTTGTTCGGCGCTTGGTTCTTGAGGGACGCGGGCACTGCGAAGTCCGACGCATCGATTGGCACGTTCACTTCCATCTTGTCTACAGTCACCGTCTGCCAGGAACTGGGATCATTCTTCGGCCCTGACGCGATAGAAAACGGATACATCACGCCAGCAACAGCTTTGTAGGAGCCAAGGTCGATAGTGTTCTCGCGCACCGAGCCGCGGATGAATTCCTGCGTATCCTTACGAATCTCGAGGAAGGTGTCGGGGTCGAGATAGTAGTAAATGATGTCGCCATTTTTCAGCGTGACTTTAAGCCGGAGCGCATCGTCTCCGTCGATCGTGTCATGGCCCATGTACTCGATGGTGTTGCCTTTGGCCTTGTAATCGACCAGCGGGCCGTCGAAGTCCGAATCAATCAGGAGATCCCGCGTGTCGTCTTCTCCCATCAGTTCCGGATCCTTGCGGCCGCCGAACGGCTGGATCTGCCAACCGGTTGAGCCGTCGTAGGCTTGCACTATGGTCATGCCCTGCAGGGTGAAAGTCTCGCGCACCAGATTCGGGCGCATATTTTCCTGTCCCACTGCGCCTACGATGCCGCCACCAATCAGTTTGCCGGTCATACGCCGGGTGTTGGCGGCTTTGATCTTATCGATCCCGCCTTTGGCTTCGATATTCTTGTTAACCAAATCTTCCGCAGTTTGCGAAGAAGCAGAAAGGTTGAAGCAGAAAATTGCCAGGAAAAGCACCAGACAGTGACGCATGCAACATGGCTCCTATCTACCGAAAAAACGAGATTCAGAGGAAACGATACTCTACGCTTCTTTCGACATTCTTGCCAAGCCCACATCCACGCATGGGAGTTTGAAGCTCGCTCCGGCCGCCAGTCGCTTCGAGGTGATGGTGCAAGTAAGTGCTTACACTCTTCGCCTCGTTTGCAGAACGCGCTGCTGAAGCGGATCAAGTGTCTCAAAGCGAGAGAAAAGTTGGATGCCGAGACTGATGCGTCTCATTCGAGACAAAAACAATAAGCCGTCCCCTACAACAATTAATGTCCAGAGATTTTAGTCCAAAGAAAGTTCTTAATATCACCGAGCGTAACGATCTCTTGTAAACCCTCGATACTGCACGTTTTATCTTCGCCATTCAGCGCGTGAAGTCCAATCAAAAGGGCTAGTTCCTAGGCTACTAGTATCCCGTGGCGGGTCCAAGTTAGTCTCGGCGATTAAAGTGCTCTAATACGGCGGGGCGACGCCGCTCAATATTCGGCTTGCTCTGTAAACGAACGTGCATTGCGTTCCCGAAGCTTGGGCACCAGGAGGAAAGGTGCGTACTCGTAATATTCAAACCATCATTATCGCTTTTATGTTAGCGTCCGCGTTGTCATTGCATGCGCAGTCCGTTAGCAACAACGCGCAGCGCCTGGACAATATCCAACCGCAGGATCATTCTGCCGATGTGCTGCTGGCTGCGAAGTTCGATGAGTCTGCCGCAACCAGCGCGAGCAATGTAGCCCTGCCGGACGCGGCCAGCGCCACAACTCCCGATGCCCCAAGTGCGAGTCCAACGCCTTCGCCGGCGGTGAAGAATCAGTCCCACTATGGAGCGCCGCCCGCTGCCGTAGGTGGCCCCTTGGGCGTTGACCGTACCGTGGCGGACCGCAACTATATCTTGTTTACCGGCGCTATGTTTGGGGCGAGCATCATGAATGCGGAACTGACCTTGCACTGTCTGAGTAAACAAGCTTCCTGCAATGACGTTCCACACGCCTTACAGAGCCGGGCCGCGTTGTATGGAATCGGAATTCCTGCCGACTTGGCAATTTCCTATTTGACCTACTACATGAAGAAAAAGCATAGCCACATCTGGTATGCCCCGTCGGCGCTAGTAACCGGGGCCAATGTATTTCTTGGAGTGCGCGCATATCGCTGGTCGCAGGATCCGGTACCAACTGCGCCTTAATATTGGGAGATTGAGATTGGTGCAGGTTTAGCGTTGAGCCGCTTCTCCTACGGCACTGCCAACAGCGTGGTGCGATTACGTCATAAGGCCGCATCATCTCGTTGTCTTCGTACTCGAGTATGTGGCAATGCCAGACGTAACGTCCTACGAAACCCTCGAAGCGGCTATTTAATAAACGAATGTTAGAGATGTGTGAATTGGAGAGTTCACACAGTTGCACTAATCAATTGCACCTGGGCCGACCACCCAAGGCTTCTGTTCCGTTTCTGTAACATCCCAGGCAACTACCGCTTAGCGCCCAATCCATGTGTTAACAAGAGGCTGCGGAATTTCGACCGCAGCGCAGACCGGCCAACCATTCTTCCGACCGTGCGAAATGCGCCGGCAACTCCGCCAGGGGAGATACGACGTGGGCATCTTCGCAGGGGGCTACGCTTCAAGAGCCATATCAGTTTTTCCACGAGGGACCAGGATGCACCGAGAACGGGTTCTAATCGTCGAGACGGAAAAGGAAATCTGCGGGATGTTGCGCAATTATCTCGAAGACAAAGGATATGAAATCTCAATCGCGGCAACCTGTGCTGCTGCTGAACAAATTTGGAATAGCAGGCGCCCCGATGTCGCGATCCTCGACTTTAGCCTCTCCGATGGAAATGCACTTGGGCTCATACCTCGTTTGAAGGCCATTGACGCTTCCATTCCCATCATCATCTTGAGCGGATATGGTTCGATTGATCTTGCGGTTGAAGCAGTCAAACTCGGCGCGGACATGTTTCTGCCGAAGCCGGCGGAGTTGTCTACGCTCTACGTCATGATTCAACGCAGCCTGGAGCACCAGCGAAACCATCGGCAACGGCTTACAGAAAGAAATAGAAACAGTCGCTCCATCGTGAATCCCTTCTTGGGGACAAGCGAAAGCGTCCGAAGACTGGCCGATTTAGCCTACAAAGTGGCGCAGACCGATAACCCGGTCTTACTCCAGGGCGAGTTTGGTACAGACCCCGGGAACCTAGCGCGCTGGTTACATCACAATGGTCCCAGAACGTCCGAACCTTTCGTGGAGGTGAGCTGCCGCGATCTGCCTCCTGACCTCTTAGAAGCTGAATTGTTCGGAAGTGAGCGAGATATTTTCGATGGGAGGATGCAGAACCAAGCCGGGGTTCTCGAGATCGCCCCTAGGGGGACGATTTTCCTGGACGAGATTGAAAGTGTCGATTCGCAGATACAGTCGAAATTGTTCTATGCGTTGGAGGACTACCACTTTCAAAAACCAGACGAAGTTCGTGATCGAAGAGTTGACATTCGCCTCATCGCCGCACAGCAAAACGTAGCTGCGCCGCTGTCTCGCAAACAATTCCGGCGCGATCTCCACGAACGCATCAACTGGACCACTTTACTTGTTCCACCGCTTCGCGAGCGTATCGAAGATATCCCCGTACTTAGCGCACAGATCCTAAGCCAACTCACTGGGCAGATGGGGAGTGCTGCTTTAACCCTTGGCCCGGATGCGTTGCGGGCGTTGCAGGCTTATTCTTGGCCCGGAAATATTCGCGAATTGCGAAATGTCCTCGAACGGGTTGTGCTGGTCAGTGGAAAAGATGCGTGGTCGAATGAGGATTTTCGATTCGACACACACATCGAGCAGTGTGTTTCGGACATCGGCCAGTTCAAAACCCTGGAAGAGATGGAGCGTGATTACATTCAGCAGGTGCTTCGCAAAGAACACGGACGAGTTCGCGCGGCCGCGAAAAAGCTCGGCATTCCGCGCAGCTCTTTGTATCACAAGCTAAACCAGTACAAGCGGGATCAAACCCAGATCCCCATGCACACGATGGAAAGCTCCAACTCGAGAGGCCTTGGCGGACGTTCGCCTCAACTCTAAAAGAACGCCACCAAGCGTAGGTGGTTACTGCCCGATTGAGCTCGCGACGGACGAGAAAACATTGTTCGAGCTGCCGCCAATTAACCGCACCGTTCCCACCACTAGAACCAGAATCACTGCCAGCATCACTGCGTATTCGGCAATATCCTGACCCTCTTCCTCCGACCATAGTCTCTGCATCAACTTAACCATACCGCCTCCAATGTTGGGGTTGTAGCGGGACTATCATGCCGGGCCGGGGACGCGCTTGTCAATCCTTATCAAATCAAAGATGCGCGCTGCGCTAACGATTTCGCAATCATGCACAGCCTTGGTCCGGCACGCCATTTAGAATAAACGCGATGCGGTTCGCGCTCGAATTCGATCACATTACCAAAGAGTATCGTAGCCTGCTTAGTAAGCGTCGCCTCCGCGCTCTTGACGATTTCAGCCTCACCGTGGAGGCAGGAGAGATTTTCGGTTTCCTCGGGCCAAACGGAGCCGGCAAGAGCACGGCCATCCATCTCGCCATGGGCTTTATGCGGCCAACCAGTGGAGGCGGCCGTCTGCTCGGAGAAAACTTTGGCCATGCCGGCGTCCGTCGCCGGGTGGGCTTCCTCGCCGAGAGTGTTGCGCTGTATCACCGCCGTGCAGAGCGATTGGTCCGCTTTTACGGTGGGCTGAATGGAATTGGACGGGCTGCCTTGCGCAAACGGGCGCACGAAGTTCTGGAAACTGTGGGACTGCAAGATCACGTGAATCGAAACGCAGGCAAGTTTTCCCGCGGCATGTTGCAGCGCGTAGGATTGGCTCAGGCGATGGTCAACGATCCGGAATTGCTGATTCTGGACGAGCCCACCTCGGCCCTCGATCCGCTGGCAAGAGTCATGGTTCGTGAATTGCTCCTCGCCTTCCGCGATGCCGGCAAGACTATTTTCCTGAGCTCCCATCTACTTTCTGAAGTGGAATTGGTTTGTGATCGGGTTGCGATCCTGCATCGTGGAAAGCTGGCTCGATTGGAAAAAACAGCCGACCTTCTTCAAGCGGGTGAGCGAACCGAAATTGTAGCTCGCGCTATCGGCACAAAAGACTTTGACGGCGCTGTAGCTCGCAATGGATTCGTGAGCTTCTGCGTTCCGGCGCAGAGGCAGCGGGCTGCATTGGAAAAGGTATGGAACCTTGGAGGTGAAGTCGTGACCGTCAATCCAGTGCGCCGTTCGCTGGAGGAAATTTTCCTGGAAGTCACTGCTGAACCCAAAGCGGTCGGCGGGGAAGGAATTTCGTGAAACCGGTACTGCTGATCGCAGTCAACTTCGCGCGCGAGCAACGCTGGCCTATCCTCACGCTGCTGCTCTGGGTTCTGCTGCTCGCATTTTTAGGGCTGGTTACAGATATTCACCGCCAGCGTGAAGACCTGCTGTTCGTTTTCAAACAGGACGCTGTATATGTGCTCGCTTTCAGCGTCTTTTTTGGCGGCTCGGCAATCTACAACGAACGCAGATCTCGGCGGATTTTAGGCGTACTCTCGAAGGCCGTTGGCCGCCAGCAATATCTTTCAGGCCTCGTGCTCGGCGTAACCATTGCCTGCGCTGTCTACTGTTTTACCCTCGGCTTGACTGGAAGTTGGACATTAGGAGGCGCGGGATTTCCCATTTCTCATGTCTGGTTCCTGATGGTTTGCCTGGTGGCGGCCTGCATGTTGGCGGGCACGGTTGCTTTGATGTTTTCTACGTTCTTGAACCCATTCTTTGCGGCGGGCGCTACCGCCATGGTTCTGGGATTTCCCGCGATTGCCAGTCAGGTTTTCGGCGCACGATGGGGTTACGTGATACCGGTGTGGGAACTTGGAGCAACCGTCCTCAATTCTTCTTTCAACTCGCCCGGAAGAGCTTCCTGGGGTCCTGTTTTACTTGCGGCCGGGGAGACGTTAGCGTTCTGGCTGCTGTCAGCTCGTATTTTCGCGCACGTGGATATTGCGGTCGCCGTAGAGTAAAGCCCGACGAGCGGATCAGCGAGCCCACTCGGCCGCGGTGCGCGCCGCGTAATCGAGCACGCGTCCGGGAAGGACACCCAAATAAATTGTCGCCACCACGCTGATAGCCAGCGCCGTTCCCAGTGCAAATGGAATCCGCGGTAAGCCGATATCCTCCCGCGCTTCGCGCATATACATCACAACAATTATCCGCAGGTAATAATACGAAGCTATCGCGCTGTTCAGCACGCCGATAATCACAAGTCCGACTAGATTCGCCTGCAGCGCCGCGCTGAATACGTAAAACTTGGCAAAGAAACCGCCGGTGATCGGAATGCCGATCAACGATAGTAAGAAAATTGTCAGCGTCGCAGCCAGCAATGGACTGCGGCGTCCCAGCCCTTCGTAGTCCTCGATCGTCACGTACCGCTCGCCCGCGCCGGCAACGTGGCTGATTACGGCGAAAGCACCGACGTTCATTGCCGCGTACGAGGCCGTATAAAACATCGCAGCCGGAATCCCATTGTTCGGCAGGGCCGCATACGCTACGAGCAAATATCCGGCATGAGCAATCGACGAGTATGCCAGCAGACGCTTCACGTTGTCCTGTACCAGGGCGCCGATGTTGCCCAGTGTCATCGAAAGTGCGGCCACAACCCAGATCAACCACACGCGACCGGGAGCATCAGCCTCGAACATGACCCGCAGCAACACCGCGAACACCGCCGCTTTCGGCGCGGTAGACATAAAGCCGACTACGGGCGAAGGTGCGCCTTCATACACGTCAGGAGTCCAGATGTGAAACGGAGCCGCCGCCACCTTGAAGCCCAAACCCACGAACATGAAAGCAACGGCAACATACGCCAGGACTGGGATATGCCCAGAGCGCAGCGCGTCGCCGATTATCTTTATGCTCGTCGAACCCGTAGCGCCGAACATAAGCGCGACGCCGTAAAGAAAAAACGCAGTCGCAAATGAGCCCAGAAGGAAATACTTGACCGAAGATTCACTGCTGATGGCGGCGCGCCGGCGAAATCCGGCCAGAATGTAAGTGGAAATCGAAGAAATTTCCAGCGCGATAAAAATCAGCACCAGTTCCACCGCCGAGGACATCAAGCTCATGCCGAGCGCGCCAAACAGCACCAGCGCATAGTATTCGCCAGCCCGAATCTCCTGCACTGCCATGTATTCGTAAGAGCTGAGAATTACAACCGCAGTGACCGCCGCAACCAGAAAATGGAAGAAAACGCTGAAGCTGTCGACTTGCACCATGTTCCAGAAAGCCAAGCCCGGATACTGCGACTGGAATAGCGTTGCCACCAGAGCAGACAAGGATCCGACCAGCGCAAGCGCACCCAGCGTCTTTTGGCTGCGATGCTCATCCATTAACGGATCGAGCACCATAATTATCATGCCAAAAATTGCGAGCACGATTTCTGGCAGGATTCGGATGTAGTCAGCGGCTTGCGGAATCATTTGCGCCATGTCGGAGGTGTTGTTCACCGGCCTACCATCCGGCTCGCAAATTGCGCGAAGGGCGCCAATGCGCCTTGTACCGTGGGATCAATCGCATTCAGCCAAATCAGCGGCGCTACACCCATCAGCAGAGCGATTGCCGCGACCGGCCAGAGCGCGACCTGTTCTCGTCCGCTCAGATCCGGCAGTGACAGATTGACGTCGTGCGTTACCTTGCCGTAGAACACTCGCTGATACATCCAAAGCAGATAACAAGCGCTCCAGATAACTCCAGTCGCCGCCAGGATGCCGTAAACCGCGCGATCGCGAAAAGCACCGCTCAGCACGAGGAATTCGCCAACAAATCCGTTGAGCAGTGGCAATCCCAGCGATGCCAGCACGACGAACAGAAAAAACGTCGCATACGATGGCATGACCGATGCGAGGCCGCCGAATTCGGCAATCTCATAAGTATGGCGTCGCTCATACAGAATTCCCGCCAGCATGAACAGTCCGCCGGTAGAAACACCATGCGCCAGCATGACGAAAGTCGCGCCGTCAAGACCTGCCTGAGTGAAGCTGAAGAGGCCGAGTACGACAAAACCTAAGTGGCTGATCGAAGAATAGGCGATCAGCTTTTTCAGGTTGGGCTGCACTAAGGCCACCAGCGCGCCATACACGATGCCGATCAGAGCCAGCACCATGATCCACCAGGCATTGCTGCGCGACTGCTCGGGAAACAATCCGAGATTGAAGCGGAACAGGCCGTAGGTGCCCATCTTGAGCAGAACCCCGGCCAGCAGAACAGACCCTGCCGTGGGCGCCTCTACGTGAGCGTCCGGCAACCAGGTATGGAACGGAAAAATGGGAACCTTCACGGCAAAGGCAATAAAGAATCCGAGGAAAAGCCAGAGCGCCGCGCCCGCAAAATTTTCCACCTGGCCGTTGCGAATTGCGGCCTGAATAGTGACGAAATCGAATGAACCCGTCTTGGCGTAAAGCCACAGAATCGCCGCCAGCATGAACATCGACGCGACCATCGTATACAGGAAGAATTTCACGGCCGCATACACTTTGCGTCCATGACCGTAAATACCGATCAGCAAAGCCATCGGGATCAACGTGGCTTCCCAGAAGAAATAAAAGAGGAACAGATCGAGCGCGACGAAAACGCCGATCAGCGCAGTTTGAAGAATCAGCAGGAGAATGAAAAATTCTTTTACTCGCTCGTGAATCGACTTCCACGAAATCAGCACGCACAGCGGCGTAAGAAAAGTAGTCAGCACCACCAGCCACATGGAAACTCCGTCCACGCCCATGTGGTAATGAATGTTCGGATTCGAAATCCACTGGTGGCTAACTTCGTACTGAAATCCGGTCTGCCCGCGCTGGAAGTGTACCGGCAGGTGCAACGACAGAACAAAATCGAGCAGCGAGATCACCAGAGCGAACACGCGAATGTCGCGGTCACGCCGCGGAAAAAGCACCAGCAAGAGCGCGCCGGCCAGCGGAATAAACGTCACCAGCGTGAGCATCGAGTTGTCCAAAGCGTTGCTCATCGCGTTCCCATCCAAATCATGTAAGCGATCAACACTGCCGCTCCGGCTGCGATCCATCCAGCGTAAGATCGCAGATTGCCGGACTGCATGTGGCGCACGACATCCGAAACTTCGCGAGCACCCTCGGCGCTGTTGTCCAGCGTCGCATCGATCACGTCGCGATCAATGCCCTGCCATAGAATCCGCGTCGATCCGTCGATAAGCGGCTTCACAAAGACCGCTGCATAGATTTCATCCACGTAATATTTGTGCACAACTGCTTCGTAGAAACCGCCCAACGCTTTCGCGATCTCCTGGGGCAGTTGCGGCCGGCGATGATACAACAGCCAGGCAAGAAACAACCCGGCAGCGGCAGCAAAAACCGAAATGCCGGTAAACAGCGCTTCGGATCCGCTTCGCTCCTGCGGTTCCGGAGCCGGAGTGGCAGGAACCGCATCCTCAGCAGAATATGCAGTCGCGCTCGCATGAAATGCCGGTGAAAGGAACTTGTCGAAACGCTCGATTCCCACCCACCCGCCGCAAACCGAAAGCACTGCCAGGATCACAAGCGGCACAAGCATGATCTTCGGGACTCTCGTGAATGCCGCCATGCCCGTGTGGCGCGGGCGCCCCCGCCCGCGAATCTCCATGGGCCGTCCATGGCTGGCTGCCACCTCACCGCGATACTCACCAAAGAAAGTCAGGAACCACAGCCGGAACATGTAAAACGAAGTCAAGAAAGCGGTGAACACACCTATGGCCCAATAGACCCAGCTTCCGTAAGGACTCGAGTACGCCCGCCACAAAATTGCATCCTTGCTGAAGAAACCAGCGAAAGGCGGAAATCCAGCGATAGCAAAAGTAGCCGCCGTCATCGTCCAAAAAGTCCACGGAATATGGTGCCGCAGTCCGCCCATGCGACGCATGTCCTGCTCACCGCCCACCGCGTGAATCACAGATCCGGCTGCGAGGAAGAGCAATCCTTTGAAAAATGCATGCGTCATGAGGTGGAAAATTCCCGCAGAATACGCAGCCACGCCACAAGCCATGAACATGTAGCCCAGCTGCGAAATGGTCGAGTAGGCGAGAACCTTCTTGATGTCG
This sequence comes from uncultured Acidobacteriota bacterium, assembly GCA_963716405.1. Classification (GTDB taxonomy): domain Bacteria; phylum Acidobacteriota; class Terriglobia; order Terriglobales; family Acidobacteriaceae; genus JABDBE01. Next base: position 712,379 of record CAVQTI010000007.1, read on the forward strand.
GTCTGGCAGATTCCAATCGTCGCAGCAAACAACGCAGTCAGCGTGCCGATAATTGCTACGACCATCAAAGCCTGCGGCGCGCGGTCGAAAATCGTATGCGACCGCGCCACCATATATACGCCCGCTGTCACCATCGTCGCGGCATGGATCAGTGCGGAAACCGGCGTCGGGCCTTCCATCGCGTCGGGCAGCCAGACGTAAAGAGGAATCTGCGCAGATTTTCCCGCTGCTCCCACCATCAGCAGAAGACCGATCGAGGTCAGCAAACCTGCACCTGCAGCCTCAGCTGGCAATCCCGACACAATGCGAAACACCTGCACAAAGTTCAGCGAGCCGAAATGTTTGATCATCAAAAACAGCGCGATCAAGAAAGCCAAAGTCGCCAATCCGATTAACGATGAATGCTTTCTTGCCGGCAGATGCGGCCGAATCTTTTGTAAACCAGAACCCAATCAGCAGATAGGACGCCAGGCCCACGCCCTCCCAGCCAATAAACATCACCAGATAATTGCTGCCCAGGACCAGCGTCAGCATGAAAAACATGAACAGGTTGAGGTAGGCGAAAAAGCGGTAGAAGCCACCTTCCTCCCACATGTAGCCGACGGAATAAATATGAATGAGGAAGCCGACGCCCGTAACCACCAGCAACATCACCAATGAAAGTTGGTCAAGGTAGAACGCGAAGTCGACCTGGAAATCACCGGCGCGAATCCATGGCGCCAAATTTTCTAACACAGGCAGAAGAGAAGTTTGCGTCGTTAACCAAAGCGCCATCGCGAAAGCTGCGCCAGAAAACCCAAGCGCAACTGCTGCGATAGCCTGCCGGGAAAAGCGCTTCCCGAACAGACCATTAATGGCCGCGCCCACCAGCGGCAGCACGGGAATCAGCCAGAGATGCAGGTTCGGCGTCATAGTTTGAGCAAGTCGACCTGATCGACGTTCAAGGTTCCGCGGGTGCGATATACGGCGATAATGATCGCCAGTCCTACAGCCGATTCCGCCGCTGCCACGACCATTACGAAGAACACAAAGACTTGACCACTGAGCGCATGCCACTGCGCCGCGAATGCGACGAATGACAAGTTCACCCCATTCAGCATCAACTCAATCGACATAAAAATGGTGATGATGTTGCGCTTGATCAGAAATCCGGTGACGCCACACGCAAACAAAATGCCGCTGAGGACGAGGTAATAGGAAAGCGGTACCATCAGCCCTCCCTCTCGTCTGGCTGCGCCGATTGCTGAACATCCGCCGGATGGCTGGCTAGGACCACCGCGCCCATAATCGCAATCAGGACGAGCACGGAAGTGACTTCGAAGGGCAAGAGAAAATCGTGAAACAGCAGCCAGCCAATTACTTTCGGAGATCCGGGGAGCGCGCCGGCCGCGACGCTTCCTGTGCCAGAATGTTCTAGGAGAACCCACGCGACCAGCACACTGCCAATCACGACTCCCGGAATTCCGAACAGAATGGCTACGCGGCTCCCTTTGGTGCGATCCTCTACACCGGCGTTCAAGAGCATAATCACGAACACGAACAAAACCATGATTGCTCCGGCATAGACAATCACCTGCACCGCTGCCACAAACTCGGCGCCGAGCAACAGATATTCCACTGCCAGCGATCCCATCACCACTACCAGCGACAACGCGCTGTTGATGGGATGCCGCTGCACCAGCAGATTTATCGCGCCGGCAACGCACACCAACCCGAACACCGAAAATACGATCAGATGAAGCATTTCGATTATTTCGCTAAGCTCTCAACGCCACAATTAAAGCTGTGATCACCAGATTCGCAATCGCCAGCGGCAGAAGGAACTTCCATCCGAATGCCATTAGCTGGTCATATCGGAACCGCGGCAATGTTCCACGCACCCATATATAAAGGAACAGAAACACAAATACTTTCAACACAAACCAGAATATCGGCAGAATCGCTTGCACGAATGGCGGCCCGAAGCGATGCGGCCCATGCCAGCCCCCGAGAAACAATAGTGTCGCAAGGCAAGCTACGGTGATCATGTTTGCGTATTCCGCCATGAAGAACATGGCAAATTTCATGGCGCTGTATTCGGTGTGATAGCCCGCCACCAGTTCAGTTTCTGCCTCCGGCAAATCAAACGGAACGCGATTAGTTTCCGCATACGCCGCCATCAGATAAATAAAGAAGGCCACGATCTGTCCCTGAAAAATATTCCAGCGCGGAATGAATCCCCAAAAAGTTCCCCCCTGGGCATCGACGATCTCGCGCAAGTTAAAACTGCCGGCAAGAATCAGCACGCCTATCAGGGAAAGCCCCAGCGAAATTTCGTAGCTCACCATCTGCGCGCTGGCGCGTAATCCGCCCAGCAGCGAATACTTGTTGTTCGACGACCACCCCGCCAACGCGACGCCGTATACGCCCAGGGAAGTGACGCCCAGAACGATCAGCAGTCCGATGTTGACGTCGGTGATTTCAAGCGGCGTGTGGATTCCGAAAACCGTAACCCAATTGCCGATGGGTATAACTGAAATCGAGGTCAGAGCAAAAACCAGCGCAATCATCGGCGCAGCAATGAAGAGCGGTTTGAACACGTGCGGTGGAAGCAGGTCTTCTTTGAAAATAAACTTTACGCCGTCCGCCAGCGGTTGCAGCAGGCCGAACGGGCCAACCCGCGTGGGTCCCCAGCGGTTCTGAATGTGGCCCACAACTTTGCGTTCCAGCCAAACCGTATACGCGACCGCAGTCAGCAAAACGGCGAGTGCGATTACGATCTTAATAATGGAAACGAGAATGAATTCGCCAAGATTCAATGAGATTGTTTTCCTGACTTCCGAAAACTTTTTGTGTGGCTACAGAGTCCTTGCGGCACACGCTAGAATATCGTTCAACTAAAATCTAGTCAGCGGCGACATCTTCCGCCGGCTGCTTGTCACGATTCTCGATTACTGAATTCAAAGTGCGGGAGTACCGTCCCAGTGTGCCTGAACTGAACAAATTATCCTGCGCGGGGACGATCAGTTCCGGATTTTGCAAAGCCCCAGGCCCGCTTCCTCTCAGAGTCGTGTGCTGCTCGTTGCCCGCCATCAGATCCATTCGCGAAACATCGTAGCCCGGCACCAGGCGTTGGATCTCATCCAGAATCGCCATGGGATCGAACGGGCTCATCTTCGGTTCGAGTCCGTGGGCCTCGAGCCACACCGCATGCCGGTCTGCTTCCCCGGATTGCGCGCCGCGCGATTGACCCATGTCCGCCGTCGTGCCGCGGCCAAACGGGACCAGTTTGCGGATGTCGAAACCCATCGCTCCAGCAATCCGCACCATCATTTCAAAATCTGATTTCGTCCCCGTGACTTCGCCCGCTTTTCTTACCAACTGCAAATCGCCGCAGGTATTGGTAAACGTTCCTGCCTTTTCGTACGCGTTCGCCGCCGGCAAAACTACGTCCGCAATAACTGCGGTCTCGGTGAGGAACATGTCTTGCACCACTACGAAGCTGTTTGTGAATGCGTAGGGATCAATACCCGATTGTTCAATTGGATTCGCGCCTACCACATAAAATGCCTGTAGCTTGCCCGCTTTGGCGCCCTCGACCATTTCCGGCAGGGTGAGACCGGGTACTTGGGGTACGATGCTCCAATCCTGGTGAAACTTTCCAACATCCGAAACCCGGTGATAGCCGGGTAGGAGGTCAGGATAAAGCCCCATGTCGGCTGCGCCGCGCGAGTTAGCGTAGTCTCCCAGACAGACAAGTTTGGCGCCCGGAACCGTGGAAGCAAAATTCGCCAGCGAATTGATGCCTTTGCCTCGGACTTCGGAGCCGAAAATAATAATCAGGTTCGCTTCGCCCCGCAGTTTCTCTCTTAATGACAGCCATGCATCCCGGCCAGTGTCAGGGCTGGCAATCGCATCAGCGGCCGCGTCGTTGCCTGATAAAAACTCCGCCAGTTTTCCTTCCGATGCTGCAGCAATCTGTGTGAAGCTGGTGGCTTGGCGGCGAAGTTTAATTGGCTCGGAATTAATCACGTACAGGCGCGCCTTATGGAGGCGAACATTGTTTCGAATCTGCCAGGCCAGCAGTGGATGCTGCTCGGTCGGATCATTCCCGATCAGCAAAATCGCGGACGCGTTGAATACATCGCGCATGCTGGCGGTTGCGTCTGCTTTGCCCGCCAGCGCGGCGGCAAAAGCTGGGAAGTCAGCAGTACGGTGATGGTCGATGTTGTTGGTCTGCAGCACCACGCGAGCCAACTTCTGCAGCAGGTAGCTCTCCTCGTTGGTCGTCCGGTTCGAACCGTAAACTCCAATCGCCTGCCCGCCATGCATGGCGCGGATTGCAGAGAAGCGATTGCCCACAAGTTCGAACGCTTCTTCCCACGTGGCCGGCATCAAGCGGCCATTCTTGCGAATCAAGGGTTGCGTCAGCCGATCTTGATGATGCGCGAAATCGAAAGCGTAGCGTCCTTTGATACAAAGAAAATCACCGTTGATGCCGCTCTTGTCGCGATTGTCTCCGCGCACGATTTCCATGCCGGTGTCGGAGCGGCGCACCCCTAGAGTAGTCTTGCAGCCATCGGCACAATGAGTGCAGGTCGTGCTCACGTGCCTCATCTCCCAAGGCCGCGTCTTGTAGCGATACGCGCCGGAAGTCAGCGCGCCCACCGGGCAAATGTCGATGCACATGCCGCACTCTTCACATTCGAGATGGTCATGCTTGTTGGGCGCAATGATCGAACTCACGCCGCGATTCTGCACGCCCAGAGCCCACACGTCCATCCCTTCGCCGCAGACGCGCACGCAGCGGTAACAAAGAATGCAGCGGGGCCGGTCGAAGAAAACCACCGGCGACCACTGCTGCTCTTCTTTGTGATTTTTCGCGTCGATGTATTTGGATTCGGCGGCGCCGTAGGAAAAAGTCATATCCTGCAGCTCGCATTCACCACCCGCATCGCATACCGGACAGTCGAGCGGATGGTTGCCCAGCAACATCTCGACCATGCTCTTGCGCGCCTGGCGAATCTCGTCACTCTCGGTCGTGACGATCATGCCTTCGCTGATCACCGTGGTGCACGCGGTCTGCAGCTTGGGCATCTTCTCGACTTTGACCAGGCACATACGGCAAGCGCCCTGCAACGACAGATTCGGATAGTAGCAAAATGACGGAACTTCGATGCCCACAGTTTTGCAGGCCTCGATCAGCAGCGTCCCAGCGGGAGCCGTGACTTTCTTTCCGTCGACTGTAATGTTTACGTCAGCCATAAAAATTGATCTACGAGCAACTCACTCGAGAACGCCGCCCTTCAATGAAGTCCTTCAGGATCACTGCGACTGTGTCACCGGAAATGTCGAAGGAATTTGGGTGAACGCTGAACTGGCGATGTAATAGGTACCTTTTGAAGTCTTCAGAAATCTCGCGCCATCGTATGTTTTGCAAATGCTCTTCGGTAATGCCGATACGCTTCAAGGCTGCTGTGAATTCCCGCGTCGACCTAGATATCCAACTTTCTCGATTCTTCGCCCAGCTCAAAAGCAGATCGGGAGTATTCGTCATCGGAGCGTCCCAATGGCACCTGCGGCACAATAAGAGAAAGTTCATAACGTCAAGAGACCCGCCTATCGATTCCGCAATAATGTGGGCCCTATGCAAATGAGCTCCATTCCATCGTTGTTTCACACTATTCGGTCGGTCCCATCGTTCTTCGTAGTAGCCACAGGCAAAGCAGGCGGGTTCCCCACTGTCTATGACGAACCTGAATTCGCGCTTCGCCCAGTACATTGCGATTGAGAACCTACTCGGCTTATTGGGACACACTAATTGAGTCATGTGGGTCAAGCCAATACCGGCAAGTCCTCGACCGCGCCAGCCTTTTCATACGGACACGGCTTGCCGTCCAAATGATCTTCAAATTCTTTGCGGAATTTCTTCACAATGGAAATGGTCGGCATCGCCGCTGCATCGCCCAGCGGACAGAAAGTGCGCCCCAGCATGTTTTCCGAAAGATAGCGGATATTGTCGATATCCTTTTTTACTCCGCCGCCTGCGTGAAACCGGGTTAGCGTTTTCTTCAGCCAGTCTGTGCCTTCACGGCACGGGATGCACCATCCGCAACTTTCGTGCTGATAAAACCGCATGATGCGCAAAGCAAATTTCACCATGCAGGTGGTTTCATCTACGATCACGACACCGCCGGAACCCAACATCGTTCCCGCTTTCATCATCGAATCGAAATCCATGGAGACATCGATTTCATCGGCGGTCAAAACCGGACAGCTCGAACCACCCGGCACCACCGCCTTTAGCGCGCGGCCATTGGCAATGCCGCCCCCAACGTCGTAAATCATTTTCTTCAGGTTGTAGCCCATCGGCAGTTCGTACACTCCGGGACGATTCAAGTGTCCGCTCAAGCAGAAGAGCCGCGTTCCACCATTTTTCGGCGGTCCGAGTTTCGCAAACCACTCTGCGCCGCCGAGCAAAATGTGCGGCACGCTAGCCAGGGTCTCGGCATTATTGATGACCGTCGGTCCGCCCCACAGCCCGACCACAGCCGGGAACGGAGGACGAATGCGCGGAATGCCGCGCTTGCCTTCAAGCGATTCCATCAGCGCTGACTCTTCACCTACTTCGTACGCGCCCGCGCCGCCGTGCCAATAGACGTCAAAGTCGTAGCCGCTGCCGAAAGATATTTCTGCCGAGGAATCCGCGCGCGTACGCGTCCTTGATTGCTTTCTGCATTATGTTCAGCAGATAGCGATACTCGCCGCGAATGTAGATGTAGCCGGTGTGCGAACCGGTGGCGATTCCGGCGATGACCACGCCTTCAATCACCGCATGCGGATCGTGCTCGAAGATCAGGCGGTCCTTGCAAGTGCCCGGTTCGCTCTCGTCGCCATTGCACAAAATGTATTTCGGCTTGGCGGATTGCTTGGGCACGAATGACCACTTCATTCCGGTATTGAATCCCGCGCCGCCGCGCCCACGCAGGCCTGAATCCTTCACCAGATTGACGATTGCATCCGGTTGCATCCCCAGCGCTTTTTGCACGGCTTTGTAGCCGTCGAGCTCGAGGTAGCGATCGATATCAGTCGCACCTTTGCCAAAGCGTTTGGAGACAACTTTTACTTCGTCGGGATGGGAGACTAAATCAGCCATTTTGTAATTGAGTAATTGAGTAATCGGGTAATTAAATTACAAAATTGCCCGATTACCCAATTTCTCAATTCTTTTTATATCCGTCCAGCACCTGGTCGATTTTTTCTATCGTCAGATTCTCGTGAAAATCGTAATTCACTTGCACTGCCGGAGCCCAACTGCAGGCCCCGATGCACTCCACTTCCTCGAGCGAGAACATTCCGTCCGGCGTAGTGCCTTTGTGCCCGATACCCAGCCTCTTTTCGCAGTGATCCAGAATCTCCTCGCCGCCCCGTAACATGCACGCGATGTTGGTGCAAACCTGCACGTTGAATTTTCCCCGAGGCTTCGTCGTCAGCATCGAGTAATAGCTGATCACGTTGCTTACCTCGAGGTCGGTCAAATTCAGGCGCTGCGCGATCTCGTGGATAACGTCGTCGTTGAGATAGCCGACTTCGTCCTGCGCATAAAGCAGCGTAGGCACCAGCACAGATCGCTTCGTCGGATAATGCGTCAGCATCTCCGAGAAGCGCGCTTCGAATTGATCAGAAAACTTCATGCGAATTGAGTAATTAAGTAATCTGGTAATTGTGTAATTGAAAATCTAGGTTGTGCTCCGAGCCGTTTTTTGGGATGCCGTAAAAATTGCGGTCAGCTCCCGAGCTTCCACGAGCAACTCCTTCGTCTTCTCACCTGACACGATGCCAGATTCTGCTAACAATTCTAGCCACAGCACAGCTTCGTCTGCCTCTTCCACGACGATTCCAATTCTAGCGACAAACTCCGCCTTTGATCGCGAACGACAAACAGCTCGATAATTCGCAGCCACGGATGTTCCACACCGGAGCAACTGCTTCCCCAAAACCTGCGCATCGGGCTTGAACGGGAGCGAGCGAAAAAGCCGAATCACGCGCAACGCAAAGGTCTTGGTTCGATCCCGCAATTCCTCGGGCTGACTGCTCACGCAAGCCTCAGAATTCAATTACCCGATTACCCGATTTCTCAATTACTCAATTTTTTACCGGTCGATCTCGCCCAACACAATGTCGATGCTGCCAATCGCCGCCACCACATCGGCCAACAAGCGGCCCTCACACATTTTTGGCAGCAACTGCAGATTCGCGAGACACGCCGCGCGCATATGCACTCGGTACGGCTTAGCCGTGCCGTCGCTTACCACGTAATATCCCATTTCGCCGCGCGGTGATTCCACCGCCTGATATACCTCGCCCGCCGGAACCGCGAAGCCCTCGGTAATAATCTTGAAGTGGTAAATCATGGCTTCCATCTGCGTCTTCATCTTTTCGCGATCGGGCAAAACCACTTTCGGTGCATCCGCTTTTATTGGACCTTCCGGCATTCCGTCGAGGGCCTGCTGCACGATCGCGATTGACTCACGCAATTCCTGGACTCGGCAAATATATCGGGCAAAAACGTCACCTTCTTGCGATACCGGCACTTTGAACTTGAACTTTTCGTAACTCGAGTACGGCATATCGCGCCGCAGATCGAAGTCAATGCCGCTTCCCCGTAGCGTGGGGCCGCTAGCTCCGAGGGCGATGGCGTCTTCGGCAGTAATCCGCGCCACGCCTTTGGTTCGCATTACCCAGATGGGATTTCCCGTCAGCAGGTTCTCGTACTCATCGACCTTGGAGGGAAAACGATTGGCGAAATCCCGCACTCGGTCGAAGAATCCCAGCGGCGGTTCCAGCGCGACTCCGCCAATGCGGAAATAAGAAGTCATCATGCGCTGGCCGCTGATTGCCTCGAACAAGCGCAAAACATCTTCACGCTCGCGGAAACAGTAGAGAAAAACCGTGAGAGCGCCAATATCCATGGCGTGCGTTCCCAACCACACCAGATGCGAGTTGATGCGTGTCAACTCGTTCATCATCACTCGCAACCATTGCGCTTTAGGCGGAATTTCCAGCCCCAGTAATTTCTCAACCGCCAGCGCATAGCAGAGATTGTTGGTCATGGGGCACAAGTAGTCGATGCGATCGGTAAGAGGCACTACCTGCTGATAGAACTTGGCCTCGCACGTCTTCTCAATTCCGGTGTGCAGATAACCTATATCTGGCATGAGACGCACGACCGTCTCGCCATCGATTTCGAGAATCAGGCGCAACACGCCATGCGTAGACGGGTGCTGGGGTCCCATGTTCAGGATCATGGTCCGATCCTGACCGGGATCAAGCACGGGCGTGGGAGTCATATGGGCCATAGCGATTAGCGATAGCCCTCCACCGGATAGTCTTTGCGCAGGGGATGACCCTCCCAGTCTTCCGGCATTTGAATGCGCCGTAAATACGGATGCCCGGTAAAGCGGATTCCGAACAGGTCGAAAACTTCGCGCTCGAAATAATTCGCGGCCGGCCAGACCGAGGTCACCGTCTCGACCACCGGACTGTCCGCACTCAAACGCACTTTGAGCCGCACCCGCTCTTTGTTTGGAATCGACAGCAGTTGGTAGACCACCTCGAACCGCGGCTGTGAAGGATACCAATCGACGCAGGTTACATCGGACAGAAAATTGAAGGGGCAACTGGCATCATCGCGAAGAATGACGCAAGCATCGTGGATGCAGGAGCGTTCGATGTAAATCGTCATCTCATCGCGATCGAATTTCGCGCCCTCGACCGCGGCCGAATTCCAGCCCCGCAGCCGTGCCACAGCCGGATGTTCCTTCAGCGCCTCCAGGTCTGTAATGGCGGGGGTCAGCGGCATTAAACTTCACCCCTTCTGGTCGACGTGATACTCCAGTCCAGCACGCCTTTTTTCCAGATATAAAACAGTCCTACCAGCACAATGCCGATATAAACCAACATCTCCCAGAAGCCGAACATCTTGAGTTCGCGCAGAATTACAGCCCATGGATAAAGGAAAACTGCTTCCACGTCGAACAAAATGAAAAGCATGGCCACCATGTAGAACTTCACTGAGAAGCGCTCGCGCGCGTCTCCTATGGGCACCATTCCGCATTCATAAGGAGAAAGTTTGGCCCGGGTCGGCCGGCGGTAGCCAATAAACCACGAAAGCAGCACAATGGCGGTGGCCAATCCACCTGCTACGATGAGGTGAATCAATAAGGGCAGGTAGCGAGCGAAGTAATTGTCCGGCATAGGAGAGCTATATATAATTCGCAACCAGCATTAAACTAAACATTCTAGACTAGATTTCGCGGATGGGAGTGTCAAGCGACTGAGCGATTTTGTAGGCAGCAACTTTGCTCTTTGTTTCGTAAGGTATCATCCAGAAGCCGAGCGCTTTCATCAGCCGGGCAAGCGAATCCGGCACGTACTATTGAAATTCAATGCCGTCACTGCGTGACGAACTTTTAACATGCGCGTAACATTTCGTCCGAGGGTATGGAGATTGGTTGACAGCATCACATGATCTTTGGCTTCAACACCGACGTGAAGCACGACGACACCGTTTACCACGTGCAGAGCGAAGCGCGGGAAAATGAATTGCTGCTGCAGACTCAGGTCTTTGTGCGCGGGCGCTGTGTCGGCAAACGGGCGGTTTCTTATTCGGACAAGGCGGCCGAGTCCGGCTTCACCGACCAGCAGAAAGAACAGATTCTTCGCGAGCAGCATCGTCTGGTGCTCGACTCCATCCGCGACGGCAGGTTGGACAGTGTGCTCGACCGACAATTAACCCCCGAGTCGCTGTCCGCAATCAAGGAACTTGATGTGCAGTGGCTCAACGCCGGCTCCGTGCATTCCGATCGCAATCTGACGCTGCGCCTGCGCGTCACTGAGGGAGGCACGGCGGTAGAGGGAGCGCGCTTGACTGTGCGCTTTGCCCGTCCGGATGCTGCGCCGTTTTACACCCAGGTGGTTACCAGTTCGGAAGGTGATGCCGAATTAAAGATCGATGTGGATGAAGCCTCACTCCCGGATTCCGCCGTGCTGGTGCAAGCCAACTATTCCGGCCGCACCACAACCCGCAAATTCCAACTGCGCAAAGTGGAAGCGTAAATCGGCCCCACGTGGGAATTGATTGCGAGTCGACTCTGTTGCTCCGAGTGATGAATAGGTGTCGCAGTGCAAGGCTGTTTATTGCATGGTCAGCGGCGTGAAAATATCCGTGGAGCAGGCCGTTCATTTCGATGCTGCGGGTTGTTGGTCGCGAGGCTGGAGGTTTTTTATGCTGTCTACGAGATCAGCGGCGAGGCAGCTTTTATCGAGGCAGGCGTCTCCGCCCGCTGCCATGACGCTGGGCAGCAGATGAACCGGATCTTCCTGGCTCATCACGACAATCCTGGTCTGCGGCAATTCCCGATGCAGTCGACGGGCCACTTCCAGTCCATTAACGCCCGGCATGCCGACATCGAGCAAGATCACATCGGGTAGCAGGGTGTGCGCCTTGAGAAGGGCTTCCGAGCCGTCGCTGGCTTCGCCGCAGATTTCCCAGGCCGTCTCGGATGACAGCAGCGTGATAACGCCGCGGCGCACCATGGCATTATCGTCCGCAATGAGAATGCGCAAGACTACAGCCTCCGTTGGTTCTATTTCTTAGGTTCCTGCGCCAGTCTACTACGAGGTCAGGCTGGGTGAGTTCTGCAACCTGCGTTTGCATCATTAAGGAAGCGATTGCCTCGGCACTGGCCTCGAAACAAGCCGGGCTCTGCGCGTCCTCAGGACGAGAACTGAGAGTCAGCGCCCTGCGGAGATGATCAAGCAAACGGAACAAAGCCCTCCTCAATAACGTAATCAATACAGGGCGAGGGCGGCTTCCAGCAGGCGCTTCCTGCTATGATTCAACTTCGCTTTATCATTATTTCTTGAAGTTCTTTGAATCGGTTTGTTCGCCCGAACCGAGGGAGTGTTATGCATGCGTATGCGGTTGAGTCTTCTCGTCTGCTTGGTTGCCGTCGGGGTCTTCGCCCAGAACACCCCGCCGGACCTGGCAGTTCCGGCGACTACGTCAGCCATCAACTCGTCTGACGCCGCTGTCACAGCGAGTAGTGGCTTACAACATGGACGCGAAGTACGATGCTAAGGCTCATTCTCTCGATGCCACTGAAACGCTGACTTACCACAACCTCACCGGGCAGGCGCTCGATACATTTCCATTTCATCTTTATTTAAATGCGTTTCAGCCCACATCCACATGGATGCGCGAAGGCAAACGTGAGGGCACTCGCGGACAGGACTTTGAAAAGTGGGACAAGAAAAGCTATGGCGCTGAAGAGATCAAGGGCTTCGAAGTCGTAGGCCAGGGCGATTTCACTTCTCAGCTGCAATTTATTCATCCCGATGACGACAACAAAGACGATCGCACGGTAATGCAAGTGCACTTGCGTAAGCCGGTTCCTCCAGATGGGTATGTCCAATTCAAGATCAAGTTTCACGATCAATTTCCGGAGACTTTGGAGCGCACCGGTTGGAATCGGGATTTCGTGCTTGGCGGCCAATGGTTTCCTAAGGTCGGCGTTTGGTGGCATGGCGCGTGGAATTGCCATCAGTTTCATGCGTACACCGAATTTTTCGCGGACTTCGGCGTTTACGACGTCAAGCTAACCGTGCCTCAGTTTGAAGTGGTAGGAGCCAGCGGCATAGAAGTTAGCAGTGTGAACAATACCGATGGAACCAAAACTGTCGCTTACCACGGAGACGACATTCACGACTTCGCTTGGACGGCGAGTCCGCACTACCGCGTTTACGACGATACCTTTCAAGGCAGCATGGGTCCGGTGAAGTTGCGCATCATGATGCAGCCCGCGCATTGGAGTCAGGTTGGGCGAGAGGTGCTGATTACTAAACAGACCATGGAGCGCTTCGATAAGTGGTATGGACCTTATCCTTACAAAACTCTCACTGTCGTCGATCCAGATCCCGGTTCGCAGGCATTTGGCATGGAATATCCGACATTCATTACTGGGGGAACCACGTGGTGGGAACCGGAGGGCCTGCACGCTGGTTCTGAGGAAACTATCGAGCATGAATTTGGCCATCAATACTGGTATGGCATGGTGGCCACCAACGAATTCGAAGACGCGTGGATGGATGAAGGCATCAACGAATACACCCAAGTCAAGGTCATGGATTCTATTTTTGGTCCGTCTACCTCGACTCTGAATCTGTGGGGGCTTACTGCTGGAGAACGTGAGGAAACCAGGCTGTTCTATATGGGTGCGGCCGATCTCGATCCCATTGCGAAAAACGGCTGGCAATATGCCAATTCCAATTCGTACGCCGCGATCACTTATGGCAAGACTGCTGTGGTGTTGCTCACACTTGAAAGTGTGATCGGCGAAGACACTATGCGCCGGGCTATGCACACTTATTTCCTGCGCTACCGCTTTACCCATCCCACGAAAGAAGATTTTCTGAAGACGATTGAAGAAGTATCCGGCAAAGACCTGCGCTGGTACTTCAATCAGGCGATCTATGGCACGCAGGTCCTGGACTACGAGGTAATGAAACTCAGTTCAGTGCCGGTCGATTGGTATAAAGAAGACTTGAAAGAGAAAAAGGGCCAAACGGAGTACGTCGACAATGTGTGGATTCACCGCAAGGCTGATTTCATTATGCCCATCGACATTGACATCAGATTCGACAATGGCGACAAGGTCCGCGAACACTGGGACGGACAAGACCGCTGGGTGCGATACACGTACCAGAAGAAAGCGAAAATAGAATCCATCGAAGTGGATCCGGAGCACAAAATTAATTTCGACCGCAACAACTTTAATAACAGCCGAACCGCGGAAGCCCACGGCGCGCCGGCACGCAAGCTGGCAAATTACTGGACCTGCATCAGCCAGTTTTGTGCCCAACTACTGGCCTGGTGGCTGGTGTAAAAGGATCTGGTGTAAAGGATTGAATGAGCGAACAAACAAATTTGATTTCGGCGGGCTCTGCGATTGCCAGCCGCAACAAGCGTTACGTGATGTGGTTCTATATTTTCAACCTGGTATTCGCGCACTTCGGCGCAACCGCTTTCAGCGATCAGGCACATGGCATTCTGGACCACAGCCTGTACGCCGACAAACTTCTTCACGGATTCGATCTGGGGGTATTCGTTGAAATGCTGGCGCGTCCGGAATTCGGAGCGCTTCCTGCCGCATCGCATCCGGCAATGATGTTCGCGGTCGTATTTTTCCTGGCCAGCCTGATATTCATGCCCGGCGTGCTGCTGGGGTATGCGTCCGACCACCGCATTCCGCGAGAGGAATTTTTTCGAGCCTGCGGACGAAATGTTTGGCGATTTGTGCGAGTGTTCCTGTTCTTCATAATTGTAGCTGGCATCATCGGCGGAATTTTGTTCGGAGCATGCAACGCGCTGATGACCGTTGCGGACAAAACCTCGCATGAAAGGCTGCCATTCTTCACCCAGTTAGTCGGCGGGCTGATAATGTTTCTGGTCCTCACGCTGATTCGCATCTGGTTCGATCTTGCCCAGACCGACGTAGTGCTGCGCGACCAACCAGCAGTGCGCAAATCGATTGCGGCCGGATTCCGCAAGACGCGGCGCAATCTGGGACGATTGCTGGTCAGCTACCTGGCCATTGCCTTTGTCGCGCTGGCAATTCTGATCGTTGGAATCTTGCTCTGGCATGTGATCGTCCCTCCCAGCAGTGTGTTGGGCGCGTTCATCGTAGGCGAAGCCACTTTGCTTCTCCTTCTCGGCACACGGTTCTGGCAACGGGCCACCGCGGTCGCATTCTATGTGAAAGAGACCAACGAGCCATTCGAGGAAGTGCAGCCTATTCCAGCGTTCGTAAGACCTTAGCGGCACAACTCAGTGCGATCTTGTCCTTTGGGCCTGCATCTGTTTCATCCGTTAGAACTATTGTTCGGACGGGCAGGGACGCTGCAGCTTATCGATGGCCCATCGCGCAGTTTCCGCCACAACGGGATCATCGTCTGCCGCCAACTTTTCCAAGGTCGGCAAGAACTTCTGGCTCTCGCTATTGCCCATTGCGATCGCGGCATTTCTTCGCAGCCCGGAGCGCTTAGTGCGACGAATCGGAGAAGCGCGAAACTGCTCGCGAAATTCTTCCGTGCTCATTTCCACCAGCCACTCCAGCGCCGGATTCACCAGTCCATCGCGCGCCTGAAATTCCGCTGCGCTCGTCGCTGGAGCTTTGCGGTTCCATGGACAAACATCCTGGCAAATGTCGCAACCAAACACCTGACGGCCCATGCCTTCTCGCATTTCTTCCGGAATCGCGCCACGCTTTTCGATGGTCAAATATGAAATGCATTTATTGGAATCGAGTTGATAAGGCGCGATCAATGCGTCCGTAGGACAGGCTTCGATACACCGCGTACAAGTGCCACAGCGGTCGGGTGCCGGCTGATCCGGCTGCAGTTCAAGCGAAGTTAAAATCACGCCAAGAAAAAGCCAGGACCCAAGCTTCTGATTCAAGATACAGGTATTTTTTCCAATCCACCCGACACCCGCGTACTTAGCGTACACGCGCTCGACCAGCGGTCCAGTGTCCACGTAGCAGCGAGTTTGTAGCGCCGGTGTTTCATCGGCTGTCGCGAGGGCATCCTGCCCCCGCCGTGCAAGATCTCGCAGGCAGTTTTCCACTGCACGCAGCCTTCGAATCACCGCCTCGTGATAATCCTCGCGACTCCAGGCGTACCGGGAAATCCATCCTCGATCCGAATCATCGACCTGGGTGGAATACGGATGCGCCGTGTTGTAGTTAATCGCGCATACGATTACGCTTCGGGCCCACGGTGCACTCGAACGAAGTGAAGTTCGCTTTAGTTCTCCGGCTTGGTCGCGTGCCTCCATATATTTCATTTCGCCGGCGTGGCCTGCCTGAATCCACTCTGGAAAATATTTCAGCTCGTCGAAATCGCGCACCGGCGCAATCCCCGCGAGTTCGAACCCGGCGTCGCGGGCTGCCAGTTTTACTAGCGCCGTGATTTGGCTGATTTGCTTCAATTGGCGAGCTCGGTACGAGCGAGAGCGCCCGCGCCTACATGGGATAGTTTACGAGGCTTATACAATTGTTTCTGGTTTGAAAATCATGCCCCGGCTGGTGCGTCCATTCATCACGACAACCAGTGGCGCGCCGAAATGCAAGTGCCGCACGCAGCCCTGCTCTTCAACCGCTGCGGCTGTGCCGAGCCAATCCCAATCTACAAATCCTTCGCCCGCATCTGGATTGACCGTAAAATATCCGACCTGAAACGCTGTGAGATTCTGGAAAAAGTGGCTGCCCTGCGATGGGGTCACGCGAAAATCGCGGAACCCCGCTTCCACGATTACTCGCGCGCCTGAAATTTCGTCCCACTCCACGGGAATGCCGAGCCATGGATCGTTAGATCCCCAGCGTCCAACTCCAATCAACAAATACGGCGCTCCCTTTTCACCCAGCTTCGCATTGAAGTTGGCGACGCCCTCGGCCACGTCCTGACTGCGCGCCCGCTCGAAGCGGTGAAAGTCAACCACGATGACGTCGTGCAAATCCCGCACGCGGCCGTTGCCCAGCACTTGAGAACTCTGACAGATAAGTCGCTCGGGATTCACATCCTCCATTCGAAGTTCTTCGCCTTCCCGCGAAAGCACCAGCGGACGTATTTGCAAAAATCCGAACTCAGCCGTTTCTTTTGGTCTCTGCGGCAGCCTCACGGCGAACTCCACTTCCACCGGCCGGCCAAACGCTTCGTCGCCGATTTTTGTGATCCGCTCAAGAATCGACGCCAACGGAAATACTCCATGCTTGAGAATCGGAGCGAAGCTTACAACGCGAGTTCCGGGCCGGCTCAGCCCGTCATAAATGACATTGTTGTCCACGGAATAAGTCGATCCCAGGTTGTCCAGGGTCCCGTCACTTTCCGCCACATCCAGCCCGAATCGAACTTCTTTAAGTTCCACCAGCGGGTCGGAAGCGGACTCAGCGCCGCGCTCCATGTGATCGAGTTCCAATGCCCAGAATTCCCGCTGCGAGTTCGCCAAAATATCTTCGACCGAAGAAAACTGCATAATGTTTCGAGGATAGCGCGGGCAGAACGTCAAACACTTTCCGCCATCTACGACAGCACGCCCCAGCCCCAATGCCACCGCGGCGATCCCATCGCCATAACTCATTGGAGGAACGGGATAGAAATTATGTGATCTAACGACTCCAGAAAAATCAGGATAAAACCGCTCGCCGTCGCGCGAAGAATGAATCCTGCCCACGACCTGCTGCAGGATGACCGCCATCTTCTCTTCTTCCAACCGGTAAGGCGTGGCGCGCACATATCCCTTCGCGTGCTGACTGAACGTCGAAGCGTAGACGCGCTTGATCGCCTCCATCAGTTGCTCCAGTCGTACCGACAAATCGGGGTGCTGGTTGGCCAGCATGAAAGTTTCGTAGACGCCAGTAAAAGGCTGATACTGCGAATCCTCCAGCAGGCTGGAAGAACGCACCGCCAGCGGGTAATGGACTTCGGCTAGAAATGCCAGCAGATCGTCGCGCAACGATGCCGGGATCGATGCATCGAGAAACCGGCGCAGAGTTTCCTCATCGTTGGTGCTGTTGATGGCGAACTCGAGCAGATTGTTCTCGGAGAGAAAACGATCAAACACATCCGTTGCCAGCACCACGCTCGGCGGGACTGCAATGTCAACGTCGGAAAAGCGCCGGGCGGTCTGATACTTGTGCAGCAGGTGACGGATAAAAGCCAAGCCACGGGCTTTCCCGCCCAGCGAGCCGCCGCCAATGCGCAGAAAAAATCCTTCGCTGGATTTGAAAGTGGACGCGTTGAAATCCCCAATCAAAACCTGACTCTGCTCATTGCGATACTCGGCGATGGAATCGATTAGATCGTGCCGCAAGTGTTCGAGCGTGGTGAAGTCGGAGACTTTTCGCGGCCGGAGCTTTTGCGCCAGAGCGAACTCAGTTCTGGCCCGAAGCCAGCGCGAAAAATGATTCCTCTCGCTGTGATACGCGATGCTCTCCGCCGGAACTTCGTGCAGCCGCGCTTCGAGTTCGTTCAAATTACTCGCGCGCGCCACTTCGCTGCCATCCGGCAGACGAAACGCGAAGTCACCGAAACCGAACTGCTCCGTGAGGAAACGCCGCAGATCCCGCAACAGCGTCGGCGAGCGTTTGCGCAGAAAGGAATATCCCTCCGCATGCGCGCGCGCCCTGAATTCGGTCCGACTAGTTTGGAGGACGATAGGAACATCGGGCACTTCTGCGCGAACCATGCGGGCTAATTCGAATCCGGAGTCGGGACTCAATTCGCCATCACGCGGAAACTCCACATCCGAAACTACGCCTAGCAAAAACTCGCGAAACTTCATAACCTGGCGCGCCGCATCTTCGTAATTCGACGCCAACAGAATTTTGGGCCGCGCCCGCATGCGAACGAGTTTGTGCGCGACATTCAACCCTTCGCTGAGCAACCGCCGCGATTGCGTAATCAGCTCGGTATAAATCGTGGGTAGAAACGAAGAGTAATAACGAATGTTGTCTTCGACAATCAAGATGACAGGCACGCCGATGGCGCGAGTGTCATGGTCAACGTTCCGCTTGTCTTCAATGTACTTGACGATTGAAATCAGAATGCGTGCGTTGCCTTGCCATAGAAAAATTCGTTCAATCTCAGTGACCGGATTGCGCGCGATGAACTTCTTAACCTCGCGATAGTCGTAGGCGAGCACGACCACCGGCACATCAAGGCCCGCGGCTTTGACTTCGCGTGCGAGTTGGGCGGCGTCCATGTCCTCCACTTCGAGGTTAGTGACGATCAGGTTGAACCGCCGCTGCGACTTGGCCAGATCGAGCGCTTGCGCGCCTCGGGCAACGTGGGTGATGCCGGGAACCTGCGAGAGGTTGAGTTCGAGAGATTGCCCGATCAGCAGTTCGTTTAGGCGGCCGTCCTCGCGCAGGATGAACGAGTCGTAGAGGCTGGAGACGAGGAGAATATCCTGCACGCGGAAGGGCATCAGGTTCTCGAAGCCTTCGAAGAGGCGCTCGGGATCGACGATGGGATCGGGAGTGTGGGTTAGGGGCATACGGCGCTGAAGCATCATACTCGGGCCAGGGGCGGGCTAAGAAAAGAGCCGCTCTAAATCGCGGGCGCCATGCACAACGCGGAGAACGAACACTTCGTCGTCGTCGAACCGATAAAAGAGCAGATGCTTGGGAAATCCTGATATTGTCGCCGTCTTACGTCGCGAAGTGCTGGCGATCGCAATTTGCAGGCCGCGCCAGTCGCGGGTCGGGTCAGTACGTGCGAAATGCTGTCGTGACAGATTTCTGCCAGCGTTGAGCTCAGTGGTGTCCCGACTAGTGGCGTACCACTCAGCTTGTTCCGTACTGTCGGCAATCGACGGGTCGCTGAAGACAAGCCGACGCCTTCTCATCGGCTGCGGGCGCGCTCGCGGAGCGCGGAGATCAGGCCCTTGCGGCGAATTTCGGCCAGGATCTCGATTTTCGGTCCCTTGGCGGCAGCAACGGCTCTTGTTCGAGATTCACCAGGCGGCGTTCCTTGTCCTGGCGAATCAGTTCGCGGACATACTCGCTTGGCGAACCCCAGTCGCCCGTAGCAACTTACCCTTCTACATACTCGCCTGTGAAGGTAACGTCTCGCAACGTCGTGGTGGGCCTCACGGCCACGAAATCCCCACCGCTTTTTCGGCTCTGGAGGGTCCCACCCTTGAAAGTGCCAGCGCCCGTATTCTTCAGGTATTTCCCCGAAATTCTCCTTTGTCGCGGGCAGCCATTCGTCGGCTTCAAAAACCCCTACGATCAGACCGTGGGCTACTGCCAGCACATACTCAGCTTGCTCGGCCCTCCGAGGCGAAATCTTCCATGAGTATCTGACCCTGTCGAGTAACGTGTAAGCCTCATCCTCGATGTTAATAGTCTTATTGACACATATGAGTAGCAACTTCTCGCCCTGAGGAAAGACGCCCTCCTCAGCTGCATCATAGCGCTGGATGATTTCTTTCTTGCGCATGCAATCCCTCTCAAAAAACTTGCGGGGTGGAACTGCTTCCACCCCACATCATAGCTATCCGAAATGTTAGAACAATGTCTCTACAGAGACGCGGGCGAGGGCGCCCGCGCCACACAGACTAGTCACACTTGCTACACCAAGCCTTGATCCAGCATGGCATTGGCTACCTTCAGGAAGCCGCCGATGTTGGCGCCGTTCACCAGATTGCCGGGCGTGCCGTATTTCTCGGCCGTTTCGAAGCAGTTCTTGTGGATGGCGATCATGATTTTGTGCAGCTTGTCGTCTACTTCTTCGCGGGTCCAGCTTAGCCTTTGGCTGTTCTGGGCCATTTCGAGGCCTGACGTTGCTACGCCGCCGGCGTTTGCAGCTTTCGCTGGGCCATAGAGAATTCCGGCTTCTAGGAACATCTTGGTGGCTTCGAGCGTGCTGGGCATGTTGGCGCCCTCGGCTACCAGCTTGCAGCCGTTCTTGATGAGGTTCGCGGCGTCTTTCGCCTTGATCTCATTCTGCGTGGCGCTGGGGAATGCGCAATCGGCCTTGATGTTCCAGATCGGATTGTGCTCCAGCTTGATGTCGGTGGGCATGAAGATCGCTTTCTTGAACTTCTCGCCGTATTCGCGGATGCGTCCGCGGCGAACGTTCTTCAGCTCCATGACCCAAGCCAGTTTTTCGCGATTGATTCCGTCGGGATCGTAAATTACGCCGTCGGAATCGGAGAAGGTTAGCGGCTTCGCTCCGAGATCGAGCAGCTTTTCGACTGTGTATTGCGAAACATTGCCGCTGCCTGACACGATGCAGAGCTTGCCTTCGAGCGAGTCTTTCTTGCTCTTCAGCATTTCGGCGGCGAAATATACGCAGCCGTAGCCGGTGGCTTCGGGACGAATCAGCGAACCGCCCCAGCTCAGGCCCTTGCCGGTCAGCACGCCGGTGAACTCGTTGCGCAGACGCTTGTATTGGCCGAACAGGAAGCCGATTTCGCGTCCGCCAACGCCGATGTCGCCGGCGGGAACGTCGGTGTCCGGGCCGATGTGCCGCTGCAGTTCGGTCATGAAGCTCTGGCAGAAGCGCATGACTTCGTTGTCGCTCTTGCCCTTGGGATCGAAATCCGATCCGCCTTTGCCGCCGCCCATGGGCAGCGTGGTCAGCGAATTCTTGAACACCTGCTCAAAGGCAAGGAACTTCAAAATGCCGAGGTTGACCGAGGGATGAAAACGCAGCCCACCCTTATAAGGGCCGATGGCGCTGTTCATCTCGATGCGGAAGCCGCGGTTCACTTGAATTTCGCCGCGATCATCAAACCAGGGCACGCGGAACATGATGACGCGCTCCGGTTCGGTGATGCGCTCAAGAATCTTCGACGATCTATATTCCGGATGCTTCTGCAAAACCAGCCGTAGAGAATCGAACACTTCCTGAACTGCCTGGTGAAATTCAGGCTCCGCCGCATTTTTCGCTTTTACAATGGACATTACGTCTTCAATGTAATCGCCCGAAGTTTTGACTCCAGGCGGTGTCATGACAGTCATGGAATTTTCCTCCGACAAGATTAAATTTCAGAACGTCTGATGCAATGCACACTAATGAACTGCTTAACACTCTATTTAAGGCCTCTGTGCTCGTCTCTGCGGTGATAGTAGTCACCCGGAGCCGTGATAATGGTACTGTTGTCCGGCAACTAAACGAATATGAAATGGAGGACGGGCGTCTCGCCCGTTGAGATAGATAGGAACGTCGCAGCGTGGCAAGGTTGGGCTGCGGTGAAACCGTGGACGAAAGCTTACATCCCCAGCTTCTTCACTTCTTCGGTGTAATACTTGCGGTAGAGGATATCCCATTCCTGACTGCCCTCCAGAATGGTCCGCTTCTGATTCTCAATTTTATGCCGTGCCGCCTGATCGATCTTCTCTTCCTGATTCAGCAGCTCTTCCAGAACCTTGCGCACTTCCAGCCGGATCGTATTGCGATCTTCGATAAAATCCAAGTCATCCGTCTCAGCCAGCGCATCAGTCACTACGTGCGCCACCTTGTTCACTTTATCGCGGCTGACTCTCACAGCACCGCCTTGTACTTGCGCACCAGTTCGTTCTTCACCTTGCGAAACATCTCCTGATAATTGGCGCCGGTTTTCTGCATCTCGGTGGAATAAGCTTCCAAAATCACGCGCACTTCGTCATTGATGCGGTCCTCGAGCGAAAATTCCTCGAGGATTGCCGCATGCACTTTCTCCGTGACCGCGGCCGCAGCTTTGGTCTCGATGAACTTGCCTGCAATCAGTTTTTTCGTGACTTCGCGGGCCAGATAGCCCACATAATCTTTGGAAAGAAGCATGATGCGGATCGGAGATTCGTCGTGAAACAAACAGTGTAGCATACGGGGAGGTCGTCGTTGGTCGTTGGTCGTTGGCCGTCCGCTGACGAACGCAACGCATTTGCCAACGACCAACGGCAAACGACCAACGGCGAGTTCCCCATTTGCCCGTATTCAGGCTTACAATGCAGGTATCAAGAGCTTTATGCCTTCTGCACCCGACGATTTGACGAGCCTGAAAGATGACATGGTTGCCTTCATAGAAGGCCACGGCATGCGCCGCTTCCCCGGCCTCGTCGATTATGAAGAGGTGCAGAGCGTCACCTGGAAGTCTGTAGACAATCCGGACAGCTGGAAAGATTTTGTCGAATTAGCCAAAGCTTCGGGAGCGCCGTTCCTGACCATGGATTCGTGGCGTCTGGAGCGCGAAGAACTTGATGCCATGATCGAGCGCCTGAGCACGGCCGCGTTCAGCAGCGATGATGATGTAGAAGATGCCCGCTGGCTGCGTACCTATATCGGCAAAACCGGTTTCGTGCAACTAGGATTTGCGCAACAGGGCGTGATGATGGTCTACGAAGCTTCCACCTTGTGGTACGACCGTTATCAGAACATTCTCGAAATGGCCGATGACTTCGCCGGCTTTCCCATCGACGAAACCGACTCCGACGACGAACCGTAAAGCCCCGCGGGACGTGGCAGCCTTTCGTAGCGCCGGCGTCTCGCCGGCTGTCGCGAGGGCATCCTGCCCTCGCCGTGCGGGCGAGACGCCCGCACGACAGCCGCCGAGGCGGCGGCTCTACCAGCCCTTCGAGTAAAATCATCCTTCCCGAAGAATCTGTCAGAAATGAAATGGCTAGCCAAGACCGCTGACGCCGAGCACACTCAGTCCCTCGCAGCAGCTCTATTTTCAAGCGCCAGCCTCGGGCTCAAAACTCCGGAGGTGACCGCAACTCTCGCAAGGCTTCTGATGATGCGCGGAATTCACGATCCGGAAACCGCCCAACACTTCCTCGCACCATCCCTCGCCCACCTGCACTCGCCGTATTTAATGTCTGGTATGAAAGCTGCCGTCGACCGCCTGGACGCGGCTATCGAGCGCAAAGAAGGGATTCTGATTTACGGCGACTACGACGTCGATGGGACCACCGCCATTGTCATTCTGAAAACCGCAATCGAGCTCTGCGGAGGCTCGGCCGATTTCCACGTTCCGCATCGCATCAAGGAAGGATACGACCTCCGCGGCGACGTGATTGAGCGCGCCGCGGCTGCGGGGATCCATCTCATCATTAGCGTCGACACCGGCATTCGCGCTTTCGCGGCCGCCGAAACCGCACATCGCCTTGGCGTAGATCTCATCGTCACCGACCACCATCTTCCCGGCCCTGACGGCATGCCCACGGCGCTCGCCGTGCTGAATCCGAATCAATCGGGATGTGATTATCCATGCAAAGCGCTGTGCGGTGCGGGCGTGGCTTTCAAGCTGGCGCAGGCGCTGATGGAGCGCCGTCTCAGTCATCGAGATCAAATGCCACTGCTGAAGTCGTTCATGAAAGTCGTGGCCATTGCCACGATTGCCGACTCCGTACCCTTGACTGGCGAAAATCGCGTGTTCACCAAGCTCGGTCTCGAGGCGCTGCGCTCAGCCGTAAACCCAGGGTTGAAGGCGCTGCTTGAAGTGGCGCAGGTAAGCGGCCGCCCGCTGACATCGAGCGAAGTTGGATTCCGCATTGCCCCTCGCGTAAACGCCGCCGGACGCATGGACGTGGCCCGCGACGTGATCGAACTGTTTAGCGTGAAAGATGCAACCCGTGCACGCGAGATTGCCAACAAACTTGACCAACTAAATTCAGATCGCCAAAATGAGGAACGCAAAATCCTGGACGCTATCGATTCGCGCTTAGAACAGGATCCCGCTCTGCTCAATTCTTTCTGCCTGGTGATCGATGGCGACGGATGGCACCGTGGAGTGATCGGAATTACGGCAACTCGCGTGGTTGAACGCTACTGCCGTCCCACGCTGGTGATTTGCCGCGATGGTAATGAAGCGTACGGCTCGGGCCGTTCCATCCGTGCTTTTCACCTGCTAAATGCGCTCGAGTCTTGCGCACCCTTGTTTACCCGATTTGGCGGGCACGCACACGCCGTCGGCTTTTCCATGCCCGCCGCGAATTTGCCCGCACTCTGCGCGCATCTCGACGCCTACGCGCGCACCATGTTGACTCTGGAGGACTTCGAACCGACGCTCGATGTAGATGTCGAACTTGCATTCGAGGAAATCACGCCGGATTTGTTTCAGGCAGTACATCGCCTCGAACCTTTTGGCATGGGCAATCCCGAACCGGTTTTTGCTTCGCGCGACCTGGTTTTAATGGCTCCGCCACGCGTGATGAAAGAAAAGCACGTCAAACTGAAATTGTCGTCACAGTCCGAACAGCGGGAACTAAGCGAAGAAGCCTTATTGACCACACCTCGATGTCATCCCGATTCATCGGTACTGCCGCGTGTTCATGCCCAGACTTCGAACGCAAGGCCGCGAAAGCCCGTCACCTACACGGCTCTCGGCTGGCGCATGGCCGAACGCATCCAGCAAGCGGAACTGCTTCCCGGCGACGCGTTGGATATCGCGTTTACCCTGGATCAGAACGATCATCCCGACTTCGGCGGACTGGAACTCTCACTTCGCGATTTCAAGAGCCGCCAGCACGCCGCCAAAGCGTAGTTGGGTCCTGCCGAAGCGCCCCTGACTTGTCACTGACATCTTGACGCCGTCCACTGCTACACTCCCGCGAGAGCGGGAGGTGTCGATGCGGAAATCCATTCTCGCCACAATCATCAGCATTTCATTTTTCTTCGCCGCATTCGCGGATGAGCAACTCATTGCAGACGAATCGCACGCCGCGGCCTCCAACTCCGAAGCCGATTCCGGCATTCGCCTGCCGGTCAGGCGCGTCGTGCTCTACAAAAACGGCATGGGATATTTCGAGCATTCCACCCGCATTCGCGGCAGCCAGGATCTCGCCATCGACTTCACCACCAGCCAACTCAATGATGTGCTGAAGTCGTTGACCGCTGTCGACCTGGGCGAAGGACGGATATCTGGCGTCCGCTACAACTCGATTGCGCCTCTTGATGAGCGTTTGAAGGCGCTGCGTCTGCCTTTTGGCGAACAGCTTACTCGCATTGATTTTCTGGCTGCCCTGCGCGGCGCGCGCGTCGAGGTACACAACGGCTCAGAGGCCGCAACTGGACGGCTCCTCAGCGTGGAGAAAGAGAAAAGATTCAACGAAAAAGGTGATTCGTACGAGGTGACCTGAATTCTCGGTGATGAGCGACAGTGGCGACATGCGGAATTTCGATCTCGGCCCCAGTACGTCAGTCCGCCTGGCGGAGCGCGACCTGAGCGACGAAGTTGAAAAATACCTGAACCTGATCGGCTCGTCGCGAGCGCGTGATCTCCGCCGCATGACCATCTCCGCTACTGGCACTGGCGAGCGTGAAATTTTCGTCAGCTACATCAGTGAAGTGCCGGTGTGGAAGAGCACGTATCGCATAATCCTGCCCGAAAAGCCTAACGAAAAGCCGGTGCTGCAAGGCTGGGCCATTGTGGACAACACCGTGGGCGAGGATTGGAAAGATGTCCAGCTTTCACTCATTGCGGGCGCGCCGCAGTCTTTCATTCAGGATATATCTCGGCCGCTATACACTCGGCGACCGGTAGTCCCGCTGCCGCAAGCGGCGATGCTCACTCCGCAAACCCAGGAAGCGTCGATGAGTGCACCTGCGCCTGCACCTGCCTCTTCGGTAGCGGAGACGGTCGACGTCAATAGCCAAGCATTAACGATCATGGACAGCGGATCTGGTCATGGGGGAGGCATTGCCGGCGGCGCATTCAGGGCTAAGTTGGCAGGTAATGACCGCGACAGGTTCAACCCCATGGCCGCCGCAGCCAAGCAGCAAGCGGAAGCTGAGAGCAAAGACCTGGGCGACTATTTCGAATACAACCTCAAGCAGAAAATCACGATCGGCAAGAATCAATCCGCCCTGGTGCCGATTCTGCAGTCTCCCATCGAGGCCGAGAAGGTCACCATCTGGAATGAGAACACTCGCGAGATTCGCCGCGCCCTTTGGATCACCAACAGCAGCGGTTTGACGCTAGATTCCGGAACCTTCAACATCCTCGAAAGCGATACTTTTGCCGGCGAAGGCCTGATCGAAACTGTCCATCCAGCCGAGCGCCGTCTCATTTCCTACGCCGCCGACCCCGCTTTGCGAGTGACGATGGAGCAGGAATCAAGCGAAAAGCCCGTCACCCGCATCCACATTGTAAAAGGCTTGATGTATCTTACCCGTGAGCAGCGCGACAGCCGCAAGTTCACTTTGCATAATGCCGACGCAGCTGCTCGCCAGGTAGTCATCGAGCATCCGGCGCGGGAAAATTGGAAGCAAGTCGAAGGTCCGAAGCCCGAGGAAACCTCGGCCTCTTATCTGCGCTTTCGCATAGAGGTTCCGGCTGGCCAGACTGCGAATCTCCACATCGAGGAATTCCATCCCGAAAACAGCGAATTTGCATTGACCAATCTCGACGATAAGCAGGTCGCATTCATCAGCCAGCAAAGGCAGCTCACGCCTGCCATGCAAGAGGCCTTTCGCCGCGTCCTCGAGCAGAAAAATAAAGTGGATAGCCTGGGCACGCAGATCAGAACTCGCCAGCACGAAGTCGAAACCATCACCAAAGATCAAGCGCGCCTGCGGGAAAACATGAAAGCACTGAAAGGCAGCGCGGAAGAAAAGGCTTTGCTACAGCGTTACGCTCACCAGTTAGATTCCCAAGAAGACCGCTTAAATGCACTGGCAAAAGAAATCTCTGACCTGCAGGAAAAACAGAATCAAGCCCGGGCTCAACTCGACCAGATAGTGCAGCAAATTACCCTCGACGAGAGCTTTTAGACAGGCTTCAGGCTTCGGCGTCAGGACGAGCTGAGGACAAACTTGCAAGATCCCTCTTCGAGACGTCCGGAATTACTGACCGAACTGCAGCCGGCGCAGCTGCAGCCAAGGCCGGCAAGCCTGAAGTACACTAATCTTTCGGATGCCCAGCAATCTATCCCGCCTGCGGCGCTGGTTTGCCGCAGCCATTGTCGCCGCATTGCTACTGGTGGCGGGGACATATTTCTATGCTCGTCATCGCGTGCAAAATGCGCTGAAACAGATTCCCGAAAAGATCGGTCTCGAAATCAAACAAACCGCCACCGGTTTTAGCATTTCAAAATCTCAGCAGGGACGCACTCTGTTTACCATCCAGGCCAGCAGAGCAGTGCAGTTCAAGAAAGGTGGACACACCGAACTGCATGATGTGCAGATCACTCTCTACGGAAGCGATTCCACCCGCTTCGATCAGATCCGCGGCGCCGATTTTGAATACGACCAGCAGACTGGAAACGTGATTGCTAAGGGCGAAGTCCTGATCGATCTGCAGTCGAATCCCGAAGGCATGTCGAATCCTGATCAGTCCCCTCCGGCGGAACGCAGGAATCCCATTCACCTCAAGACCAGCGGCCTCACATTCAACCAAAGCTCAGGAGACGCGCACACCAGCGAGCGAGTCGACTTTGACCTCCCGCAAGGCAGCGGATCGGCCATGGGTGTGAATTATGTTGCCAAGACTAGCGTACTCACGCTGCTGTCGCAGGTAAATCTCACCCTCGGCGGATTTACTCCAGCCACCATACACGCGGCTCGGGCCACGATCACTAAGGATCCCCATTTGGTCACGCTCGATCACCCACAGTTGCGGAGTGGTGCTCGGCAATGCGACTCAGAGGAGGCCACGCTATTCCTGCGCCCCGATAATACGCTCGACCGGGTTCTAGCGCGCGGCGATGTGATGGTAAAGGGCGAAGGTCCACAAGCAGCGGAAGCCCGGTCGGATGAACTGGAACTGATTATGGCCGAGCAACATGATACTCTGCGAACCGCCATTTTCTCCGGAGACGTGCGAGCCCAAGTCGCGCGAACAAATTCAATGGAGGACGGGCGTGGGCTCCCGCCCGTCTAACCCAGACGAAAATCCAAGCGCTCCAGGCCAACCCCCGCAAGTGCAACCCATGGAAGGCAAAGCCGGCCGCGTCGTGTTGGAATTTGCCGAGACCGAGGCTTCTCGAAAAAGAAATTCTCCGCGCAAGAATCTGTTAACCAGAATTCACGCCGAAGACCACGTAGTGTTATCGCAACATCAAGCGCCGTCAAACCCAGATATCAGTGCGCAGGATCTCGAACTGACGGCTTCGGGCGTCGACTTTTTTATGGTCGACAAGCAAAGCCATCTCGACCGAGCCGAAACTTCCGGCGCCGCCCAGATCGTTATTCGACCTTCCGCAGGCGCGGCGTCACAAACTGTAGTTACGGCGGCAAAATTTGACGCTCACTTTGATGACTCCGGGCAACTCAGTTCTATTCACGGCGCCCCCGATGCGCACATCGTCAGTAAAAACCCGGGCCAGTCAGATCGCGTCAGCACCAGCCGTGTTCTTGACGCCGTCTTCCAGTCTGGCAGCGGAATCGACACTCTGGTGCAACAAGGAAACGTCGCCTACGTGGACGGCGAGCGTAAAGCATGGGGCGAGCACGCCCGCTACACTCCGAACGATCAGCTGCTGATTCTTACCGGCTCTCCGCGTGTGACTGATGGTGGCATGACCACGACAGCGAACTCTATGCGTCTGAATCGCGCCACCGGAGATGCCTTTGCAGAAGGCAACGTCAAAACCACCTACAGCGATTTGAAGCCGCAGCCGAATGGCGCGCTTCTGTCTTCGTCCAGCCCAATCCACGTCACGGCTCGCTCCATGAGCGTCCACGGATCATCGGCTGTGGCTTTGTACAGCGGAGACGCGCGTCTGTGGCAAGACGCCAACGCCGTAGAGGCCCAGTCGATTGAATTCGATCGCGATCACCGTTCCATGATTGCGCTCGGCTCCGATGCCTCTAGAATCGTGTCGACGATTTTGGTTCAGGCTGAGCCGGATCGCAAGTCAGAAGAAAAATTACGAGAGCCCGTGTTAGTCGCCATTACTTCTACGCATCTCGACTACGCCGACGCCGAGCGCAAAGCTCACTTCGAGGGTGACGTCGTGGCCAAGTCGACAGACACGACCATCACAGCGAAAAAGATGGACGCGTTTCTCCAAGCACGTGGCTCGGCAAACCAACCTCTATCCTCAGCGGGAAAACTGGAAAAAATCGTCGCCGCCGAGCAAGTCGTGATCACTCAACCGGAGCGCCACGCTACCGGCGACGTCCTCGTTTACACGGCGGCAGATGACAAATTTGTCCTGACTGGCGGACCGCCTAGCATTTTTGATGCCGAACATGGCAAGATTACCGGCGTTTCGTTGACTTTCTTTAGACGCGATGATAGGGTGCTGGTTGAAGGCAATAATTCATCCCCCACCGTCACCCAAACGCGAGTGGCACGATAAATGCGTACCTTGGCCACCGACGAAATCGGCAAATCCTATCGCAGCCGCCGAGTTGTAAACGGGGTAAGCCTGCGCGTCGAACAAGGGGAAGTTGTTGGTTTGCTTGGACCTAACGGGGCCGGCAAGACCACTACATTCTACGCCATCGTCGGCCTCATCCCGCCGGACACCGGTCGCGTCCTAATCGACGACGACGACATTACCGACGTTCCCATGTATCTGCGGGCTCGCCAGTACGGCATCAGCTATCTCCCTCAAGAAGCTTCGGTTTTCCGCAAGCTCACGGTCGAGGAAAACATCCTGGCAGTGCTCGAAGCCCAATCGATTTCATGGCATGAGCGTCGGGAAAAGATGGAGAAGCTGATCGATCAACTGGGATTGGAGCATATTCGCAAGAATCGGGGATACGCTCTCTCGGGAGGCGAACGGCGCCGTGTAGAAATCGCTCGCGCCTTGTGCATCAACCCGACATTCATTCTTTTGGACGAGCCTTTTTCTGGGATCGATCCCATAGCCGTGCTCGACCTGCAAAAGATTATCAGTGATCTGAAGACCAGCGGCATCGGAATCCTGATCACCGATCACAACGTGCGCGAAACGTTGTCGGTCACAGATCGCGCGTACATAATTAATGAAGGCCGAATTTTCCGCCAAGGCACACCAGAGCAACTCGGAGGCGATCCCGAAGTTCGCCGCGTGTACCTGGGACAAAGTTTTTCACTAGTGTAGAGAAGTCGTCGTTGGTCGTCCGTCATTGGTCGTTGGCAGGTCGCGACTCATGATCTCTAACCGAGGATGAACGGCCAACGACGAACGACCAAGGACTGAATTTCGTGCAAGCGGTTGTGGAAGAACCCAACAAGGATTGCTGCCATGACGATTGACGAGCGGCTGGAAGCTTTGACTCGCAATTTGGAGCTGTTATCGCTAGAGAGTGAGAAACATGATCGCCAACTTGACCGAGCGGCAAAGCTCGTCACGGAAGTTGCTGAAGGCACAGCCAGGTTGCTGCGGATTGTGGAGATGCACTAACACCGGCTCGACAGCCACGACGATCGGCTGGACAAGTTAGAGTAGGCGCAGTAAATGCTGCGGTAATTGATCCAACGACGAACAGCCAACGACGAACGACTGAATTTTATGGTGCTGTTGCAACACAAGCTAAGCCTCAAGGTCTCGCAGAGACAGATACTGACCCCGGGTCTTGTCCAGATGGTCAGCGTGCTCGCGCTCAACAAGCTTGAGCTGCGCGACATGATCACCGCCGAAATGGTCGAGAACCCGGTCCTCGAAGAACTGGAAGAATCTGTTCCCCTGCTCGATGACGTAGATCGCCGTCAGGAAGAACGCGACCGCGCTCCCGTAGAGGAAAGCCCGACCACGGCTGCCGACGCCGAGAAAAAAGATCCTTTCGAAGAAATTGATTTCGGTTCTTTCTTCCAGGATTATCTCGACCCCGGCTATCGTAGCTCGCGCGAAATGGAGGACATCGAGCGTCCCTCGTTCGAGAATTTCCTCTCCAAGCCCGGCAGTTTGACCGACCATCTCAGGTGGCAACTGGGTTCGATCTCCATGCGTCCGGAGGTTGAGGAGGCCGTTGAACTAATCATCGGCAATTTGAACGAAGACGGCTACCTGATCGCCAGCGACGAAGAATTAATCGGAGTAGCGCCGCCGGCCGCGCCCGAGTCGGACGCCGCGCTCGCAGAAAATCTTTTCAAGGAGGCCGCAGCTCTCGGACTGAGCGCGACTGACGAACCTGCCGACTCCGCGTCAGGATTGAGTCCTTCAGAACTTGATTACCAGGAAGCCGCTTCGTTAGATTCGATTCCGGCTGATCCTGAGTTCGGCCTGCCCGAAATCGATTTTTCGGATTCACAGGGCGAAATGAGAAGCGCTGCTGTCGAGCAGCCGCTGGAAACAAATAAAGAAGTTGCAGTCGCGGCGCAGCCGGCTCCAGCCTCGACGGCGCCAGCGCCGCATCCGACGTTCCCCACCAACTTCAGTCTTGCCGACCTACACGAAGCTATCGAAGTTGTCAGGCAATTGGATCCGCCCGGCGTGGCCTGCCGCGACTTGCGCGAATGTTTGCTCTATCAATTGCGCTACCACCAACAGCAACATGAGTTGCACAAGAACGGCAACGGAGAATCCACCAGCGAAACTCTGAACGATGCCATCGCCATCGTCGACCAGCATCTGCGCGCCGTGCAAAACAAACAATACAAAGAGATCGCCCGTGTCCTGGTGCGCCCAGTTGAAGCGGTGCAGCAGGCGCTCGACTACATTCGTACCCTCGATCCGCGTCCCGGCTTGCGCTACAACAAAACCCAGCCTCGCCTGATTGAACCAGACGTCGCTTTCGTGAAGCACGGAGACGAATGGCTCGTCGTGATGAACGACGAAGACGTGCCGCAACTTCGCCTCAACCCGGCGTACAAGCGCTTGCTCACGAAAGAAACTAACGACAAAGATACGCGCAATTACGTCAAGGAGCGCTACAAAAGCGCCATTCAGCTGATCAAGAATATCGAGCAGCGCAAGCAGACGATTGTCAAAGTCTGCTACAGCATCCTCGCCCGGCAACAGGATTTCCTCGAAAAAGGCATCGACCAACTGAAGCCCATGATGATTAAAGAGGTCGCGGAAGAAATTGGCGTGCATCCTTCAACGGTCAGCCGCGCCGTCTCCAGCAAATACGCTCACACCCCGCAGGGCGTTTTCGAACTGCGCTATTTCTTCAGCGAAAGCGTGAACGGTCCGCAGGGTGGCAACACATCGCTGCTAATCTTGAAACGACGTGTCAAAAAACTTATCGAAGAAGAAGATCCCGCCAGGCCGCTAACCGACGAGCAGATCACCCGCATCCTCCAGTCGCAGGGCATTCAGGTCACTCGCCGCACGGTCGCAAAATACCGGGAAGACATGCGCATCCCGAGCACCCACCAGCGCAGAGTAAAGAAGTAAAAGTTGTAGCGCCGGCGTTTGGCCGGCTTTATTGGCACTCTTTTATTGGCACTCTTTTATTGGCACTCTTTTATTGGCACTCAATGATACCGGTTATGCTGTGCCCGAAGTCGCAAGAACCCAAGGAGCGGCGCTCATGAACGTGGAATACACCGGCAGGCATTTCGAAGTCACGCCCGCAATTCGTGAAGAAGTTGAATCCGGCCTGATCAAAATCCGCAAAATTCTCGGCAACAAATTTGAGACCAAAGTAGTGCTCGCGGTCGAAAAGCGTAGGCATAAGGCGGAAATCACCATTACTCCACGCAATGGACCGCTGGTTGGTCTGGCTCAAGCCGGCGATATGACAGCCGCCATCAACGAAGCTCTCGAACATCTGGAGAAGCAAGCAGTCAAGTACAAGACGCGATGGCGCACCAAAAAACGCCGCAACCACAAAAGCCCAAATCCGAAGAGCCCAAGCACTGTTGCCGGGAAATGGAACGGCGAGGCGTCGCAGGAAAAGATAGGCGTCGCGCTCGGCCTGTCAGAGCCCACTTCTGTCGATGTCGTAGTCCACAAGTTTCCCGCCGTCGCTCGCACCACCGAAGTTCATCTGGTGCGCTCCGAGGAAGCGGTTGCCATGCGACCCATGACGCTCGAAGAAGCCATTAAAGAAGCCCACTTCCGCGATCGCGACGTCTTCGTCTTCCGCGATCCCAAGGGCAAAGTCATGATCCTGCATCGCACCCGCGACGGCAAAATGGAACTAATCGAAGCTCCGTAAAATAGCTATCAGCTCTCAGCTGTCAGCTTTCAGCCCCCCGTGTAGCGCCGGCATCCTGCCGGCTGTCGCGAGGGCATCTTGCCCTCGCAAACCTATCCCGACACGAAACCAATCGTGTAGCGTATGATTCTCCTCGCCGTTTTCCAAAATCACTTCCAGGAGATCACCCAATGAAAACAATTTACAGTCTCGCAGCTTTCCTGTTGTTGCTGGCCCCCGCTCTACTCGCGCAAGAACATTACACCGAAGGCCCAGTCTGGCGAGTCTCACTGGTTCGCGTGAAGCCCACGCAAATGGACGCCTATCTCACCAGCCTGCAACAATCCAGCAAGCCCCTGCTCGATGAACAGAAACGCCAGGGGATGATCATGGACTACAAATTGTTTCTCAAAGAGACCAAGCACAGTCCCGAAGATTGGGATGTTTGTCTAGCCATCGAATACAAGAATCATGCAGCCATGGACGGCCTCGCCGCCAAGGGCGAAATGATTCGCGACAAGATCCTCGGGGGCAAACAACCCGCGCAACAGCTCTCGGAAAAACGCGCTGAGATCCGCGAACTGATTAGCTCGGAACTGCTGAACGAGATCATTCTGAAATAAGCGTAGAGACCGACCAGATTTTAATACTGCGAGAGATGAAAAACCGGGGCAGACCGACCCAAACGGTCCGCCCCATACAGCGAGCGCCGGAGGTTCGCGCCGCTGTTTAACTTTGGCTCACAGTCGAAATGGATTCTTCGAGCACATCCATGGCGACATCGGCCTCTTCTTTAGTTACGATGAGCGGCGGGGCGATGCGGATGGTGCTGGGGCCGCAGCCGAGGAAAAGAATGCCGTGCTCAAACGCGGATTGAATGATGCGGTCGCGTTCAGCGGCGGCATATTCCTTGGTCTTTTTGTCTTTGACAATCTCGACTCCGATCATCAGGCCGCGGCCGCGAACGTCGCCAACTAGTTTGTGTTTCCCAGGCCAAGTCGCCATGCGCTTGAGCATGTGATTGCCAACTTCGGTTGCGTTCTGCAGCAGGCCGTCGCGCTCGATGACATCGAAGGTTGCCATTGCAGCCGCGTTGCAAACAGGATTGCCGCCGAATGTGGAAGCGTGCGAGCCGGGAACCCAGTCCATGATTTCGGCTTTGCTGATGGTGACGCCCAGCGGCATGCCCGAGGCGATGCCTTTCGCTGAACAAACAATGTCAGGATGAACACCAGTGTGCTCGATGGCCCACCATTTGCCGGTGCGTCCAATGCCGCTTTGCACTTCGTCGGCTACCAGCAGGATGCCGTGGCGATCGCAGATGCGGCGCAGTTCCTGCATGAAAACCTTAGGAGCGATTACGTATCCGCCTTCGCCCTGCACTGGCTCGACGAAGATTGCGGCTACTTCTTCGGGGGCGAGCGTGGTCTTGAAGAGCTTGTCTTCGATGAAGCGGGCGCAGCCGAGCGCGAAGGCTTCGGCATCCTGTGGACCACCTTCGCATCCGCGATAAACGTCAGGATAGCGAATGTGGGTTACGCCCGGAACCATGGGGCCGAAACGGCGCTTCTGCTGCGGCTTGGAGGCGGTAAGCGACAACGCGCCCATGGTGCGTCCGTGGAAGGCGCCGTAGAAAGCAATTACGTTTTGGCGTTTAGTGTGATAGCGGGCAAGTTTGAGGGCGCATTCAATGGCTTCCGCGCCGGAGTTTCCGTAGTAGATCTTGTGCGGCCCCGGCATGGGCGCGATCTTCGACAAGCGCTCTGCCAACGTCACCATGTTCTCGTAATAGAAATCGGTGCCGGACATGTGAATCAGTTCCGCCGCCTGCTTTTGAATTGCCGCGACCACATCAGGATGGCAATGGCCAGTCGAGGTGACAGCGATGCCGGCGGAGAAATCGAGAAATTCATTTCCGTCAACGTCGGTCACCACCATGCCACGTCCTTGTTTGGCAACGAGCGGATAAGAGCGAGTATAAGAAGGCGAAATAAATTTGCTGTCGCCGGCGAGAACACGCTTTGCATTTGGGCCCGGCAGAGCGGTGATGATCTTCGGGCCGATGAGAGTTTGGGTTGACATGGCATCCTCCGGAAATGGTCGTTGGTCGGTCGTCGTTGGTCGTTGGCTTCGGGGCGGGCTTTGGCCTCAAAGCCAGAATCGGACGGAGGAGGATAGAAACGTTAGTCGCTACCGAATAAGCTGGGACGCGAGTGCGACGGCAACACTGCCAGATAGCGGCGCGGACACACCAGAAAGTGGATCCAGCACGCGGGCAGGTGCGAATTGGGATTTTGGCGGCGCATCGGGAAACATTCCATCATTAGTATAGCCCGTAACGTGCGACTGCGTAACCCCCAATCGGGTCACGTCCGTTAGTCATCGGGAGCGGACGACGAATATCCCGCATCTCCAACGCTGCTTTGGTGTGTCTGATACTTATCACTTTATTGACTCTCCCATGACCAACGCCCAGCGCCAGAGCCGGTTTGCTGTCATTCTTGCCTTCGGGCTGGTGTATTTCTTTTGGGGATCGACCTACCTCGCGATTGATATCGCGGTCGAACGCATTCCTCCGGCGCTCATGTGCGGTTTGCGTTTTCTCATTGCCGGGCGTGTGCATGCTGGCGTTTTGCGGAGCGCGTGGGCGAACTGTTTGGTTTAACCCGCGCCAGTTGGGGCAGATGGCGACTGTTGGCGTGCTTTTGCTCATGGGTGGGAATCTCACTCTTTCCTATGCGGAAAAGTATGTGGCGTCAGGCTTAGCGGCGTTGATCGTTGCCGTGACTCCGCTTTGGTTCCTGGTGCTGGATACGCTGCTGCTTGGCGATCATCATGTTTCGATGCGCGGTAAAGCCGGGCTCGGGCTCGGCGTCGTAGGGCTGCTCATATTATTGTGGCCTGATCTGACCACAACCACTTCCTTCGGACGACTGCAATTGTGGGCCTCGATCAGCCTGCTGGGCGGATCATTCAGTTGGGCGTTGGGATCGGTGCTGGCCAAACGTTGGAAGTCTGCTGATGTGGATCCGTTCTCTGCCACCGCCTGGCAGATGATCGCCGCTGGCTTGGCGAATTTGCTCTTCGCATCCGGCGCCCATGACTTCTCGAAAGTAGTGTGGACGCCGCGCGGAATCGGCGCGACTTTGTATCTGGTGGTGTGCGGATCGTGGATCGGCTATACCGCGTACATCTACCTGTTGAATCACGTGCCCACGGCGAAGGTTTCCACTTACGCGTACGTCAATCCGGTGGTCGCGGTTTTTCTGGGATGGTTGATTCTGCATGAGCATGTGGATGGTTACATCCTCGCAGGGAGTGCGATCGTGGTAGCCTCGGTAGTCCTGGTGACCAGCGCGCAAGTGACCAGGAAACCGGCGATTGAAAAAATGGCGATGGCGGAGATGACAGATTGAATCAATCTCGAGCCGATTTCGTTGAAATGATTGGGAACAAACAACCCATCACTACCACATTGATTGGAATGAACGTGGCAGTGTACGTGGTGATGTCGCTGACGGGCGTGTCCCCGATTTCACCGAGCCTACAGCAATTGTTGAAGTGGGGAGCGAATTGGGGGCCGCTTTCGCTGGGCGCGGAGCCGTGGCGAATTCTGGCTTCCACTTACGTTCATGCTGGCATCATCCACATCGGGCTCAACATGTGGTGCTTGTGGAATCTGGGTTTTCTGGCGGAGCGAATTTTCGATCCCTGGACTTACGTTCTGACTTACACCTTCTGCGGACTCGCAGGCAGTCTGTCCAGCCTGTGGTGGCATCCGCAGGCGGTCGGCGTGGGTGCTTCGGGTGCCATTTTCGGACTGGCTGGAGCCTTAATTGCGGCTCTTTATCTTGGCAGTTTGCCTATTTCCAAGCAGGCGATTCAGGGCACCCTGAGAAGCCTGCTCGTATTCGCGGGCTACAATTTGTTTTTCGGCGCTGCAGTTCCAGGAATTGATAACTCGGCTCACATTGGCGGGTTGGTAGCGGGATTGGCGATGGGTGCAGTTTTGGCGAAACATCTCACCGCACCAGCGGAAATTCGCGATCGCTGGCGTCTCGGGGTTTTCTTTGTGGCCGCAATGGTCCTATTGTTGATCTATATGGAACTGAAGCATGCAAGTGGGGGGCTCCGGTCGTCGTAGCGGGAGCACGAGCGCGGACGCTCGCGCCTACACGGTCTATTCTTCTTCGTCATCATCCGTCACTACTTCAACCATGTGTCCGCGAACTGCGAAGGTCAGCTTTTGATCCGCTTTGGAAATGAAACTCACTCTGGTTGGAGCGCGTTGCCATGCGGGAGAAGTGCATCCCAAGGCGGAAGCATCGTCGCTGGCAACTTCGCCTAATGGCTTTTTCAGGATCGGCTTGCGGCGTCCCAACTGCATCACCATCGCCGACAGCTTTCGCCCGTCATCCGAAATTCCGCAGTAGGCAACATAGTCGCGATACCAACTGGCTGCGGACGAATCAGGATCGAACTCAGGCAGCACCGCCTGGGAGATGTGTCCATTGAGGCGGTCGACCACCAGCCATCCCCCGCGCTGCCAACTCCAACGCGGAGTTGAAGCTGTTTCCTGCGGCAAACTGTCATTCACGCGAACCATGCGGCGCACAACGAATAGTTGTTCGGTCACGTCATGCGGAATGCCAAAGGTGAATTCCTTCAACCGCGCGTCCACATACATGGGTCGGACCTTTAAATCCTCCGATCGATCTAGCTCGCTAGAGAGTTTAACCATCGTCCATTTACCAAAAGTGATTGCGTGTGGCTTGGAGGCAGCCAGCGCGGTAGCTAAGCCAAGGGAAAAAACAACAGTGGTGCGGAGAAGATGGCGCATGCCTCAGGCTAAGCACGTACTGACTGCGCAAACAAGTTCAGATCGCACAACGTGGCGCGACATTTCCCGAAATGGCGTGTCCAGAAGCGGGACAGGTATTTGCAAGAACAACAAAACATCGGCTCTTCGCGGTGTTGAAATCCGTTACAATTAGCAAAGATTTTTGATCGGTACTGATGAGCTCCCACAAATTCCGGACATCTCCGTCCCCGGTTTCTTCGTCTTATAGAGAGATGGGAGAGCTTTCCCCGCGGCACCCGCGCATCCTGGTCGTAGATGACAACCCGGATACCATGTTTCTTATGCAAGAACTGCTGGGCACCCGCGGCTACGAGGTAGTCGGAGCTCCGGACGCGGCCCATGCCGAGAGAGAAATTCGGCGCGAACTCCCTGATCTGATTCTTTCCGATGTGGTCATGCCTGGCAAGTCGGGGTACGAACTGTGCCGTGAGGTCAAGGACGACCCTACCACCCGCCTTATTCCTTTCGTCCTGATTACCGGCCTGAGCGATCGCGAGGACAGGCTGCGAGGAATCGAGGCCGGGGCCGACGACTTTCTCAACAAGCCAATTTTCTCGGAGGAATTGTTTGCCCGCGTCAAGTCGTTGCTCAAACTCAAAGAGTTCACCGATGAGTTGGAGACGGCGGAGTCCGTGCTCTGCACTTTGGGCCTGAGCGTAGAAAGCCGCGATCCTTATACCGAAGGTCACTGCGAACGCCTGGCCGAGAATGCCAGCAACTTGGGACGCCATCTCGGGCTGAGTGACGAATCGATTGTGGCATTGCGCCGCGGCGGATACTTGCACGATCTAGGGAAAATCGCAGTGCCTGACGAGATTCTGAAAAAGGGAAAGAATCTTAGCGAAGAAGAATGGACAATCATGAAGCAGCATCCGCTGACCGGCGAGAATATCTGCCGCCCGCTGAAGTCGTTGCGACTGGTGCTGCCCATCATTCGCAGTCATCATGAGCATTCCGACGGAAGCGGCTATCCCGATGCATTGCAGAAAAATGAAATCCCTTTGCTGGCGCGGGTTCTGCAGGTAGTGGACGTTTACGATGCGCTGCGTACGGCGCGCCCCTACAAACCCGCACTGAGTCACGAGCACGCCGCTTTCACCATGAGCCAGGAAGCTCGTGGTGGATTGTGGGATGAAGAACTGGTGTCGGAGTTCCTAACCATGCTGAAAAAACAGCGGCGCGTTGCCTAAGCTACCAGTCCTCCCTGTAATTCCGATTCCGGACTTTTTCTCGAATCTCCCTAGGCTGCGTGACCTGCCGACCGGCTTTTGTCACGGTCGCACCCGAATGCAAGCAAAGCCTCGTCAAGAGTGGGATGGATGTCGAAAACCCTGGACAGATTTGTGAGCTCGAGCACGTGGCGGATGCGGGCATTAGCGCCCGCTAGTTTCAGCGAGCACCCACTGGCCCGAGTCCACATGTGCACAACTACCAGCTCGCCGAGACCGGCGCTGTCAATAATGTCCAATGCGCTGAGCTCGATTACCAACTGGCGCGTATTGGGAAGCAGCTCAGCTATTTTTTGTGAGAATGCCGTGGCTTCGTCGCGATAGGTAAAACGGCCCTGGCAACGAAGAACAGTCACCTTATCGATCGCTTGAGTTTGCAAAGATAACTTCAAATTCCACTCCTTATCCGGGGGGCAATAGGAACGTCATGCCGAAGGCCCGCGTTCTCACCAGCGGGGCGAGAAATCCCGCGTGCCCAACCTCAAAATGAGGCAGGCGTCTCCTGCGTTTAAGTTGATGATGATGTTTGGATGTCTCGTTTCAGTTGCAGGACTGTGAAAATCCAATTAAAAAACTTTGATCGAAACCATGATCGCGCGGCATCCTCGTTTTGCGGGGCGCATCAAAATGATCTACACAGCCGCATGGAGCCTGGAGGATGTTTGTGAACAAAATTATCGCGATTGCGTTCACTCTTTTTATGTTGGCAGGCGCCGTTTACGCGCAAGTCCCGGGTGGGAACGTCTATTTTGGATACTCCTATATGAGTGCCGATCTGGTGTCGAATAATCGAACCAGCATGAATGGTTGGAATGGTTCCATAGAAGGCAAGGTTCTGCCGTTTATTGGAATTGTAGCGGACTTCAGCGGAGAGTACGGCTCCGCGCCTCTGGGAAATCCTGCATGCACGGTGATTATCGGCGGATCCTGTTTTCCCAGCGCCTCTACTCATATACAGACTTTTCTCTTTGGTCCTCGCGTTTCAGTTTCAGTAGCGAAGTTCCGGCCCTTCGCAGAAGCCCTGATCGGCGCTGGACACATCAGCGAGAATGCATCGCCGTTTTCCAATTCAGACACCTCGTTTGCTTATGCCCTGGGCGGCGGCCTTGATTATCATCTGATCCCTCTAATCAGTTGGCGGCTCGAAGGCGACCTGGTGCAAACGCGTTTCTTCAGCAACACGCAGAATAACGTGCGGATCTCAACCGGAATTGTGATTCATTTTTGATAAGTTGCCTTCCGCGAGTTGTTCATTTCTCACCGTAATTTCACCTACGACGCCCACCCGTCGGGCAGAAAGCTTAGAGCTCCCCCTGTTGCCCCTTGCTGTGTGACCCGAGTCCCAGCGGAAAAAGCAGGCAACAGTCATACTGAAATTGCGCCAATTCAGCTTGCAGCGCAACCGACACTATTCCGGATGAGCGTTGACCGGGATGGAGGCGCGGGCATACTATGTTCGTGCTTTAGACGGGGTTGGGAGTTCTCTCCCCGATGACCCGCACAATCCTTGCCCACTATCGACAAGTCCGCAAGTTAGGTGGCGGAGGCACGCACATTGTCGACCAGCGCCTGCAGAAAAACTTGAGGAGGTTTCGTATGCACAATCAATTCAAGTGGTCCCGTTGCATTCTGATTTCCTCCGCCTTGCTGTTGCTTGTTAGTTGCGGGGCACGCCACGACGCCGACGAGAAATATGTCCTCGTCTCTGCCAATATTCTGGTGCCCTATTGGAAGTCAGCTGGCGAAGGCTTTATTCAAGCCGCGTCGCAAATGAAGGTTCGGGCCGAGTTTGCGGGGCCGGACACATACGATCCCAAAGCCGAGCAAACCGAATTTGAGCGCGTGGTAAAAACTAAGCCGAGCGGAATCCTGGTTGCACCTGCGAACCCCGAGTTGATGCGCCCCGAAATCGACGCCGCCATCGCCGCCGGGATTCCAGTCCTCACTATGGATGCAGATTCTCCTACCAGCAAGCGTCTGATTTTTATCGGCACCAACAGCTACCAGGCGGGAGTCATGGGAGCGAAAGTCGCTGCCCGGGAAATGCACGGCAAGGGGAATGTGGTCGTCTTCACCATGCCGGGACAAACCAACTTGGATGACCGCCTGCGCGGCTATCGCGACACGTTCGCCAACTCTCCGCAAATTAAAATCGTGCGTGTGGTTGACATCGCGGGAAACCCTCGCGTTGCCTTCGATGCCGCCGAGCAGATAGTGGGCAAGGAGAAAGATAAAGTCGACGCTTTCGTGTGCCTGGAGGCTCTGTCCGGCAAAGAAGTGGCGGAGGTGCTGGATCGCTACAATGTGAAGGGAAAAACTGTCGTAGCCATGGACACAGATCCGGAAACCCTGGACTGGATCAAAAAAGGTGTAATCGCAGCCACCATCGCGCAGAAGCCTTACACCATGGCCTATGTAGGCATGACCATGCTGGACGTGCTGCATCACAACCCGCCCCGATCCCTGCAAGCGGACTTTACGGCCGATCCCATGTCGACGGTCCCTGCCTTCATCGACACCGGTGCCGCGCTGGTCGACAAAAGCAACGTGGACGCCTTTCTGCCCGCGCCGCAAAGTCACAAATAATCGTTAAGGCCAATTAAGTCGGCTCGCTCTCATGATGCGTCGCGATCATCAAGCGCCGCTGTCATCCTGAGGCCCACGTTCTTTGTGGGCCGAAGGATCCATGCAATTCTTCGCGGGGCGAACGTGTCAGCGCCGTACATAGATCCTTCGTTGGGAGTCCTCGGCTTCGCCGCGGCCTCCGCGGCCTCAGGATGACAGACTGGTTTGTGAGACACTAGGGACGAACTACGCATGAAAAAGAATCGTCGCTCCAATGCCTCTAAAAAACGGAACGGTGGGCCTGGATTGGGAACACTTTCGGTGTGGGCAGGGGAGCAAAACCCGCACTGGATGGGCTCGACGCAAGTCCCGGTCGTGCACAGTGTTTCTTTTGGCTACCACGATGTCGATGAATGGTTGAAGGTCGCACAAGGCAAAAAGCTCGGACACATTTACGGACGCAATACAAACCCCACCGTCGCGGTGTTCGAGCAGAAGCTAAGAATTCTAGAGGGCGCGGAAGCCGCCATCAGCTTCGCCAGCGGCATGGCTGCGATCAGCAATACACTTTTTACTCTGCTTTCGCCTGGCGAACGCGTGGTATCGGTAAACGATACTTATGGAGGTACCAACAAACTCTTCATCGAATTTTTCCCTCGGTTCCATATCAGCGTAAGCCTTTGCGATACGACTAATCACGAGGCGATTGAGGCCGCCATCGCAAAGGGGTGCAAGGTCCTTTATCTGGAAAGTCCGACTAATCCGACCAACAAAGTCATCGACCTTGCCCGGCTGGCGGTGGCCGCGCACAGGCGGGGTGTCCTCGTAATTGTCGATAACACCTTTGCCACGCCGATCAATCAGCAACCGCTGAAACTTGGCGCCGACCTTGTGATTCACAGCGCGACCAAGTTTCTCGGCGGACATGCGGACGCGCTCGGCGGAACTGTCTGCGGCAATCGCGAACTGGTCAACCGCATTTATCACTTCCGCGAAATTACCGGAGCCTGCCTGGACCCCATGGCGGCCTATCTGCTGCTGCGGGGAATGAAAACCTTGCATCTGCGCATACGCCAGCAGAATGAGAGCGCGCTGCATATTGCGCGTTTCCTGGAAGCTCATCCTAAAGTAGCGGCCGTGTTTTATCCCGGCTTGGAGTCGCATGAGAATCACGCCATCGCTCGCCGTCAGATGAGCGGATACGGCGGCGTTCTCAGCTTTGTTCTGAAAGGCGGTTTTGCCGCCGTGAGGAAATTTCTCCCGCGACTGCGCTATGCGCATCTTGCCGCGAATCTTGGGGCGGTCGAAACCATTGCCGGGCCGCCGGCGACAACCAGCCATGTGGAATCCACGCACGAGGAACGTGCTGCCAGCGGCATACCCGAAGCGCTTATTCGATACTCGGTCGGCATTGAAGACACCGACGATTTGATCGCAGATTTAGAAGACGCGCTTAAAGGTATCCGCTAAATCAGCTGGTTGTAGCCATGCCTGGGCTCCTCCGGAGGTATAATTTCCAGTTGACATGCAAAGTCCCCGTTATGCCCTGGTGGCTTATGTGAGGAATGCTGTCGGGGAATTTGTGGAAAACCTCCGGCAGGAGTTGCATCCCGATCTGCCTCATCTACCCGCCCATCTGACCATCCTTCCGCCACGCCAATTGCAAGGTGGTGAACTTTCCGCGCTCGAGACTGTCGAGGAAGTGTGCGGCCAGGCTGAGCGGTTCGAAGTCACTCTCGATGAAGTCGAGACCTTTGTTCCGGTAACGCCGACGGTGTTTATTCGCGTGGCCCATGCCGCCTACCGCATGCACGAACTGCATGATCGCTTGAACACGGGTGTGCTTTTATGTGGGGAAGAATGGCCATACATGCCGCACCTCACGATTGTAAAACTCAGCACCCCGCAGTTGGCGCAGAAGGCCTATATTGTCGCTCGCGACCGCTGGGCACAATTCGTCGGCAACCGTGCCGTGCCGGTGAATGAACTAACTTTCGTTCGCGAGGAAGAACCCAACCGTTGGGTGGACTTGGCCGGTATTCGGCTGGGTGGCAGCCTGCTGAAACGATAAAGTCCAGCTTCGCGAACTTCTTCCGTGACGTTGGCATTGTCCAAATTCCCGCTTCTTCAGTAGGCCATGTCCCGAGGTACAAATCCCTCCCGTGCATTGCTATGTGCGCACCGTGGGAGTAAACCAGAAGTGGGAATCGCTGCGCCAGCCGCTCAGGCACCCTCCCCAGCGAATTCATGGTTTCTGGAGGTTCCATGCAGATTGGGGTCTACGGAGCAGGGTATTTGGGCACAGTCGTTTCCGCCTGTCTCGCCGACTTCGGGACCCCGGTTATTTGCTGCCATCCAGACAG
Source organism: uncultured Acidobacteriota bacterium (assembly GCA_963716405.1). Lineage (GTDB taxonomy): Bacteria > Acidobacteriota > Terriglobia > Terriglobales > Acidobacteriaceae > JABDBE01. The sequence continues at coordinate 756,937 of CAVQTI010000007.1, forward strand.
CTCGCAAATGGTCGCGATGGCTCAGGGCAATGTGCCCTTTCATGAAAAGAACCTTACCGAAGTCATCAAGCGTAACGTACGCTCCGGGCGGCTGGCGTACTCGACCGATATAGAGTCTTTTGCCCGTAAGGCGCAGGTGATCTTTCTCGCTGAGGATAGCCCCCAGCATCTTTCCGATCTTGCCATTCGCATCGCCACTGCAGCTTCCAAACCTCCCATTCTTACGATTGTGACCCCGGTTTCGGTGGGCACCGCGTCCGTAATTGAGCAAAGCATAACGGCGGCAGGCTTGCGGGCGACCTTGGTTTCACAGCCTATGTTCTTTACCCCGGGCTGCGCGATAGAGGATTTCAACTGGCCTGACCGCATTATTCTCGGAACCGCTTCGAACGATGCGGTACTCGCTCTCAAACAGATATTCCACTCGCTGGTGATGCGCGGCGTGCCTGTGATAATCACCAATCATGAAACCGCCGAACTGGTGCGCGAATCCGCGACCGCATTTGTGGCGACCAAAATTTCTTTCATCAACGAGCTGGCCAGTTTGTGCGAACGAGTAAACGCGGATGCGGTCAGCCTTTCGCTGGCTTTAGGCTTGGATAAGAAAATCGCGCCTCGCTGCCTGCAGCCTGGAGCGGGCATGGGCGGCCTGTTCGCAGAATCTGATATGGATTCGTTAGCCGAACTGGCCCAGCGCAAAGGCGTGTCTCTTAAAATCCTGAGCGCCGCCCGTGAAGTGAATCACGGTTTGGCGGATCAAGTCATAGAAAAGATTTCGAAGTGCGTGCAGTCCGTGCACGATAAGGACGTGGGAATTTTGGGTCTGGCTTTCAAACCGAACACTAATTCAATTGCCGGGTCGTCATCCATACGGCTGGCCAAGAATTTGATTGCGCAAGGGGCCAGGGTCCGCGCTTACGATCCCGTCGCCTTGCCAGACGCACGCCTGGAGCTGAATGGCAGCGTGTCCTACTGCGAGTCTCCATATGCCGCAGCGGAAGGGGTCGACGCTTTAGTGGTCGGCACCGGTTGGCCGGAATTTCGCGCCCTGGACTTCAACCGCATCAAACAAACTCTGCGCCGCCCATTTATCGTGGATACCAAAAACCTGCTCGACGCGGTTCGCCTCCGCGCCATGGGATTCGAATACGTCGGCGTAGGCCGCGGATAAATGGTTCCGTCGATTCTTCAATTAAGCCCACGATACGGATTGCTGCAACCAGTCAGCTTCTCCACTTGTTATAATCGCTAAACGCGGTGGGAGTAGCTCAACTGGCAGAGCACCGGACTGTGGCTCCGGACGTTGCGGGTTCGATTCCCGTCTCCCACCCCAGAATTTAAAGCACTTAACTCGCTTTGAAACCTGCTGAAACCCGGCCGATCCCATCCGAAGCTTTTCGCATGTCCGCCTTGAGCGCAGTCCCATAGTGATTCATGGTTGTGCGGATGTCCGCATGTCTCATCATTTTTTGTTGCACACCTACCGGAGTTCCGATGGCATCGAGCCAAGTCCGGTATGCGTTGCGGAACGCATGAGAGCTGAGATGTCCGATGCCAGCGGCTTTGCCAGCAATGGACAAGTTCTCCCAGATCCAGGAGTAGCACACAGGTTGCCTCCCAAGCTTCCACGGTGAAGCGAAGATCCAGTCATCAGGCCGGGTGAACTCCGTAGCACTCCTCCACTGTGTGAGGACTGCAATCACATCATCCGTGAGTGGCATGGTGCGAGCTGAGTCTTCCGTCTTCACATCGTCCACATCCTGCTTCACAACTCCGCGCTCCAGGGTGACGGTCCTTGCAAGCCAATCAACGTCCTTCCATTGCAAGCCCCGTGTCTCCGAGATGCGTAGTCCCGAACTGATCGTCACGATCACCATAGTCTGTAATTCGGGATTCGATTCCAGAGCCTTCAACAGAGCTTGGAATTGCTCCACTGTGAGATCCTTCATCGGAAGCCGTTTCTTCTCACCCTTCTGCTTCCTGATGGTGACAAGATCCATCGGGTTGCGGCCGAGCGGGACGAACTCTTTCTTCATCCCGAAGCTCCACAGGATCGTGAGAATGCCTTTGATGTTGCGCTTCGTTTTCGAGGACAATGACAGCTCGCGCAACCACACTTCTACCGGATCGGCCTTCACCTCTGTGAGTTTTTTGGCTCCCCAACGAGGCAAGATGTGATTCTTGAGCCACGTTTCGTAACCTCTCCGCGTTGACTTCCGCTCCGGCATTCCTTCCACTCGATAACGCTTCACCAAGGCTTCAACCGTTGGAACCTCGATCACTTCTTTGTTGTACAGATTGAGCAGATGCGCGTTGGCTTTCTCGGCCTCAGCCTTGGTGGGCCAATCCCGAATCGTGCCAACCTGTTTCTGCTTCCGGACATCGTTCTCCCAATACCTCAATTGCCATGTGCCGCGTGTCTTTGACTCAACGATGTACGCTCTCAAATGACTCTCCTTTCTTCAGAGCGCACAGATGACGGCTCCGAGCTTACAACAGGTTTCGAGAGCAGGCTAGAGTCCAAATCCTCCCTACGGAATCTCCACACTCTCCGCTTGGTGCCGGAGAGCGCATACGCGGGAACCTTGCCATCACGCACCCACAGGAGCAGGGAGCGCGGCTTCACCTTCAGATACGCGGCCGCTTCCTCGGTTGTCATCCAATCGGTGTGCATCAGAAGTCTCCTTGCTCACTGAGTCGCGTTTGCTGAGTCACTTCGAGCCTCCAGTTTCCCCGCTGTCCGTTCTTTGGCTGTGATACACCGATCAATCGAGCGGCCGCTCTCAGGTTCCTCTCGGTGTGTCCGGTCCGCTTCCCCGCGTCAATGACATTCTTCGGTGTGTCCCCGTCCGGCCGATTCGAGAGATATTCCTTGAGCCACGCGGAAGCACTCCGCATCTCTTTTTTCTGATCCGTGGAGGTTTCTAAGATCTCGTCCCCCGTCTCTTCCGATCTACGGAGCCACTTGATGACACCGTGCTCCACTTCCTTAGTGTTGCCATCCTTGCCGGGGATTGGCACCTTCACACCCACCGAGGTGTAGCGGAAGCCCTTCTTCTCAGAACTCTTCAGGAAATTTCCTTTGACGCACACCATCACGCGCTCGGCTTCCGCTCCATCTGTGGGTAACATGAATCCCCATGAAGCGCGGTGAATAGCTACGAGGGAGGTGGATCCGAGCGTCTTTTGCGACACTGGAATGTCCCGGCCCTTGCCGAAGTGGGCAATGTTGAGCCACGTTATTTTGAACTCGTCACAGAACTCGCGGATGGGTGTGAGCACGGCTCTCACATCTTGTTGGCTGTTGATGTTGCGCTCGTCCCCGAAGTAGGAATCAATCGTGTCACAGATGATGAGCTTTATCTTCGGATCCGCAACGCACTTCTCGCGGATCAGCTTCAGATCCCGCTCCAGGTTGAGCATCCGATCCTGTGACTCACCCTTCGCGGTGTCCGTCACCGAATTCCAGAATTTGACGCGGCCTTTTCCTTGCTCCAGGGTGAGGCCACGAGCAAGAAGACGCGGCTTGATGGTATCGGCCGGATCATCTTCGGAGCTGAGGATACCAACGTGAATATCTCTCCACTCGTTGGGCTCGTTGGTGATCGGCCACGGCTCTCCGGTGATGAGCCTCACGATGATGTCCACGTAGGAGAGCCCTTTGCCCATGTCCATCAGTCCGGTGAAAAGGCACAGCTTTCCGAGCGGCAACACACGCGGCCACAGCCACTCAAGGATCTCCGTCACCGTGTCCGAGAAGTCATCTTCGTTGAGCGTGGACGATGTGCTGTGTTGGAAGTTGGTGAGAGCCTTCGCTATGGTGTCCCGCGCATACGTGGGGTGATCCTTCCACTTGTCCCGCATGAGCGGACCGTTGCGGAACTCTTCATCTATTTTCTTTTCGTCACCCTTGAACACTTCCGCGAGATGCCCACACCACGCTAGATCAGCTTCGCTCTGTGACGGGAAACCCGCGCTCTTCCAATCGCCCTTGGAGAGATGGTGCATTTTCTGAGACTTCGTGACGCGCTCATTCTTGATCTCAGCGGCCGGAGCGGATGATTTGTATTGCGGATCGAGGGTTTCAATTGCCGCGTAAGAGCCACTCGGCAACTCGTTCACAGAGAGAGGAGTTCCCTCCAGGTGCAATCCCGAAACGGTGAAGTATCGTCCCTTCGCGTATAGCTCAACGCGGCCTTTGCGTTTGCCAGCTCCAGACACTTTCCCGTAACACCACACATGGAATCCCGTGGCTGATGGTGATAACTCAGTGTAGGAATTCAGATCCTTGATTGCCGCGAGAGCCCACTTCTCAACTTCACCCGTCTTCGGATCCCGAACGTGATCAAAGTCAATAGCAACGTAGGGATCGGAGATCATGCAACCGATCCCATCAAATTTTGGAGACGCGGCAAGAGCGGCCTCGTAGCTCGTCCAGGTATCCGTGTTGTTGCTCTCAGCGGGTTGACCGTTCACCTGGAATGGGAGTTTTGTGCGTTTGCCTCCACGCTCCATGAACTTCCACACGCACCATCTGGGAGCACGCTTCAACTCAGCGGGGAATTTAGCGAAGGGATCGAGAGGTTGAGATGTGGCGGATGGTTCGGTAGTGGCGGGGATCTTGTCCATTCTCAGTTCCTCTCTCATCAAGGCTCCTAGCGCGAAAAAAGGAAGGGAGGTTGCTTAGGCCTCCCCGGAACCGAGATGTGCTTACAAGAGTTATTATCGCACAGCTTTAACAGTAAGTCTTTTGTTTACATGATGTTACATGACATAACCTGAGTTATCATGAGCTTCCAGTATCGAATGTAAAGCGAATAAAAGCCGGATCCTGATTCGATTCCCGTCTCCCACCCCAGAAGCTTTCACCAATCTGTTTTAGAATCGATGCAGCAATACAGTCGGGGCGTAGCGCAGCCTGGTAGCGCACCTGCCTTGGGCGCACACCCCCCCGCTCTAAACGCTCTCCTGGTTTTGACGACTTCTCGACAAAACAACAACTTGGGGAGTCTGCTTTTCGCTCAAGCATATCTCCAGTGCCTCGAAACGGAGGGGTTCTGACACAGTTTTGACACAGCACGCAACTTGATTTGTCGGCAGGTGCGTACCTGAAGCGCTCCAAAATCGACATCACGCCAGCTCACGAGGCTGACCATCTATCCATGGGAATGTCGTTAATAGCCTTCGACAGGCGGCGTAGGGCTGTTACCTGCTTACGCACAGACCTTTCTCCCATCGTCTGTAACGAGCCGCCCTGTGAAGGGAGATGTGCCAACTGTCGACCTAGTCCTCGGCTACAGAAAGTCGAACCGGTCTCCCATCCTGAAGATTTTGCTTTCGAGATTGGACGAGTTGGTCGCTCATGCGGCAAATAAGACCGACAAAACTCGATGAGTGCCGAGACACGCACTTATCGTCAATAACCTCTCTCCACGCCCTTACAAAGCCCGCCAGTTGATGGGTCGGCTCAAAGATATAATTCCGGTTATTTCTAATGGACGGGCAATAGCAGCCTGACTGCTAAGACAAGCACCGTCGAAACCGGGCCAGGCAGTGAGCGCTATTGCTCAGACCCGTTTTGGAACCCTGTGTAGGCTTGGGAATGGTCCAGAAGGAGGCTTTCGTTATGGCCGAGAACCTTACAAATCAGGAGTGGCGATCCATCGCCGAAAAGGCTAGTACGGAGCAGGATCCAGCGAAGCTTACAAGCCTGGTGGCTGAACTGTGCCGTTCGTTAGATGAGCGCCAGAAAATGCCTCAGTCTCAGAGCCACGAAACGGCAGCATGAACTCTCTTTGCGACGTGGCTCAAACCAGAGTACGCGCGGGCGAGGTGCGAATATTTTTCAGTAAGCCTGGAGACGTAGCACTCTTCGTGAATAGCCTGCCCGTACTCATCCGCCTTGCTTTCTTCTAGCTTCACGGATTCTTTGCAGACGGCGCATTGTGGACGATAGATGATGTGTTCTTCGGATCGCTGGATGGGGGACATTTGGCCTCCTGGGAGAGGGCGGATTCCCAACGTTATCCCGTGCTCGGATTTTCCGTCTGAGCAATATTGTTCACTCTTATGCGGTACCGTGCACACCCACTTGACTGCTCAATTTTGTTCGCCGCTGGTACTTGCCGCTGTGACGAAGTCTACGCTGGTCTGTTCGACCCGAGGTCCCATGTGAAAGCCGGCGGATCGAAACCTTTCCGTCGCGAAGCGGTGGAAACTGAGCAGATTGGCATAGCGTCTGGTGAGCCCTATCGGTTTGTTGAAGTTGATCAAGTCAGGCCGCGGCGTTCAGATTATTGATCTGAGTACGCACTGGGGTCGATGGTTGCAGAGTTTTGTGGTCTCTCAATTCGCCAAGGAGAAAATTAATTTCTCCACCTAGCAGAATGGCAAAACCGGAAAGGTAAAACCAGACGTACAAGCCGATGGCGGCGCCGAGCGGTCCGTACGTCTTATCGAGATTTTCGAAATGTCGGAAGTAACTTCCGAGCAGGTATGACAAACCAACCCACGTCATGACTGCAACAATTGCTCCGGTTAGGCTATCCCGGAAGCGCTGCTTCAAATTCGGACCAAAATGGTAGAGCAGTTGTACTGCTAGTATGCCAAACAGAATGGCTATGCCCCACCGCAGGTAGCGCCAAGCTGTGAGCATGGCAGGATTGAGGTCAAATCGGGTGGTAAACCAGATCCCGAGGGATGTCCCCTCGACCATCAATCCTACGGCAACGAGTAACAGGGATCCCGCAAGCAAGGTCAGTCCCAGCGCAATGGGTCGAATCTTCCACACGGGGCGCGTTTCGCGGACTCGATAGACCAGATCAAGACCGTCGATCATCGCTGCAAATCCACTCGAAGTCGTCCAAATCGTGAACACTAACCCGAGCGTGAGGAAGTGCTTGTGTTTGTGACTGATGACATCAGACACGATGTTGCGCACCAAACTCATTCCGTCTCCTGGGACGAGCTTGGCCATTAAGCTTAGAAGGCCTTCAAATAGGTGAGGGATGGGCACATACCCCAGCAGCGACGCCATTGAAACCAACATCGGAAACAGTGAAAGCACGAAATAATACGATAGCCCGGCGGCGAATACGAACAGATGTTCGTCATAAACATCGTTGTACATGGTTATCAAGGACCTTTTAGTCGTGAGCCAAACCGCTTCCACAGCTACCGTCAACACCGGTCACCTCGGAGCTTGTGCTTCATGCTGCTTTACGCAATTTTACCTCTTGCGAAGGTCGCCAGGAGTGCACTGTCGCCCGCTGATTCGCGCTCGTTTTGGATTGCCAACGCCCTAGCCGATAGAGGCCACGTTTCGCGCCCTCATGAAGCCGTTACGGTTCACTACAGGGCCGTATAGGGCGCCTGTTAAAACTTGAAGAAAGTAGTTCCCAACGAGCAACAGGTCGCTTGAGAGCCATTAACAGAGTGACAATATCCGAGAAGCAGTGCGCACATAGCTCGTCACACCGCTGCGGGGAAGAAGACAAAGGTGAGCAATTTTGACCAGTTTCTCCAGATCAAAATCTTGACACTGACAGTTGAGAGATATCCACCTGAGTCCCCAACGCAAAGTCCTTCTGTGCATTGACGACAACGAGGATGTACTGGAATGCGAAAAGGAATTCCTCGAAAGCTTCGGGTATACCGTGCTCACCGCACGCAGCGGCGGCAAGGGATTGGAACTGGCTTCCATCCATTCCGTTGACGTTGTAATCGTCGACTATTTCATGCCCGAGATGGACGGGCTAGATGTTGCAATCGAGATGAGACGGCTTATGCCGCAAGCGCCAATCATCATGCTATCGGGAGCGGTCGAGGTTCCCAAGCAGGTCTTGCAGTGTGTCGACGCTTTCATAGCCAAAGATCGTTTGGCCAGCCAATTGTTGCCGGCGATTGCACAGTTTTCCTCCGAGAACACCGCATAGCCTCGCTCTTCGGAATTGGGTGAAGATATGCGTTGAATGCGTGTTAGGATATGTCCGGTATTCAGCCTCGTAACAATGCTGCCCGGTTATGGGAAATACTACGGTGCGCGGCTCAGAAAGTCCTTCTTCACTGCGTCCACCATCACAAAGCAGAAATTATTAAAACAGCAATGCCAAGACTCTGGCTGCCACTTCTCGTTTTCTTGGCGACGCTCGCCTCATCCTCACAAGCTCCTTCGTCCGCTGAAATCAAATCTCCCGATGTGAACCTGGTACTGCAACGCTTGGAGGAAGTGCAGCACCAGGACCCCGCTCGATCTCGACCTTATCAGGTGAGGCGAGAATACAAAGTGTTCCGTGGCTTCGATAGGCAACCCACCTCTGAGGTCATGGCGCAGATCGATTTCGTTCCTCCCGACATGAAGACTTACAAGATTATTCAGACGCGAGGGAACGCAAGGGGAGAAAAAATAGTTCGCGAGCTTTTGGATCGGGAAACCGAGTCGGCGAAGAAAGAACTCGGTAGCGAAATCACTCGGGCGAATTACGACTTCGTTTTTCTTAGACAAGAAAACTTCGGCGTCGTCCCTGAGTACGTTTTGCGGATCGTCCCGAAGCGAAAGGATAAATACCTTTTAAGCGGTTGGATCTGGGTAGACGCGAGCACTTTCCGTATCCGCCGAATTGAAGGAGTACCCGCCAAAAGCCCCTCCCTTTGGATCAAGGGCATTCATATCACGCTGCAATATGCGGAACTGGGTGGTATGTGGGTTCCCATTTCCTTCGATGCCATTGCTACGGTCCGCTTCCTAGGGGAGTACACACTTGCTGGCCTCAATATCCAAGCCCCCGACCCGCTACCCACGGCACCGAATAGCCATCCGCGATAACTTCTGGGATTGTCAACAATGCGACCGAAGCTTGGCCGAGGAATCCTAAAATGCAAAGCCGCTGTATTCCGAGGAAAGTGTAGCCAGCTACTCTTAGGTAGGTCTCCACGGAGACTTGTTAACTTCCATGCAGTCGGCAAAACAGGTATCAGGCTTCAGAGGCTAGGCGGACTTAGGAGTCCGGGGTTGCGCCATCGACCGACATGTGCGGAGACGAAATCAGAGTACATGATGCTCTTAGCGTGGTCAAGACAATTGACAGGAACACTCTGGTGTGACAGCGTCGGAGTTCAAGGAACTGTGGTCTTACGCGTCCAATCCTCCGCGTCTTTGCGCGTTCCAAAAGGCCCAGCGACTTGAATGTTGCCGTTCATCAGGTCAAAAACTGCGAAGCCACTCTCTGTTCGCCCGATGGTGTACCGCTGACGCTCAAACGGATCGTGCCCGCTCCCGCCCAGCGTTCGATACGTCGCTGCGGCATATGAGATATTTGGTCTTTCCTTGCGCCGCTCGCGTGGTATAGGTTTCGGTTTTGCGGGACAGCCTCTGCGCATGGGGACTGCTACCGCGATGACAGATTGCGAACTCATGCGAATCGAGAAAAGGCAATGATGGAAGCGTCTTCACCGCGAACATACATTGTCCGACATGTTTACGGGGTATCTGTTGGGGCGGAACATCCGATACGAAGCGGACTTGGTGGACCAGCTCTTCAATTCTAGCGAAAAGAGACTAGCTCGGACTCTGTTGTTGCTTGCTCAATTTGGCAAGAAGGGCAAACCCGAGACTGTAGTGCCCAAGATCAGCCAGGAAACCCTCGCGGAGATGGTGGGCACAACCCGGTCGCGGGTCAGCTTCTTCATGAACCGATTCAGGGAGTTGGGTTTCATTCACTACAACGGTGGGTTGGAAGTCCACAGTTCACTTCTCAGCGTCGTCCTCCATGACTAGGTGCAGCGGCAATGTTCGCCGCGGGTGTAGCCATGTTCGTGCTATAGACTGACCTACTCGCTGCCGTCGAGGTGGTCGACCGGTTTAGCCAAAGTAATTGTCAGAACTGTGCAGTTTGGACCGGCGGAGCCATTCTGGGCCTATGCTGTATCTATCGAGCCGATGAACAGTCCTTGCAAAGAGCGCCCTTCCGGTCTCGTGGAAGAGGAAACACTTATGATCCATGGCGCCAACAAGCCGATACCCGAACTGCGTAAAGCTCCGCAACCACCCCTGTCACACGTTGGGGCGATTGCTGACACCGACCGTGCCAAGAGGCCACCGCTCTCCGAGCCCTCTGCCACCGGCCAGGAGTTGACTCCCGGAGATCGGGTTGAGGGTTTGGGCAACTTCGGAAAGCCGACAGGAGAAATCGGCACAGTTGAGAGAGCTAACCAAGAGGACGCGGTCGTCAAATGGGATGACGACGGTCGCACGAGACTCCACCAACCGTCGCTCAAGAAAGTCTAAGCAGTCCGATCACTGTCGTTTGCACCCGTGATTTTGGACCATTGGAGAAACCCAAATGGCCAACTCGGACCTCATCCGCAAAATACTATTTCGATCTCGCCTTAACATGTACCGCCGGTAGGCTCAACCCGACCGGTACAGGCGGGAGCACATTGATGGTCCTTCCTCTGCCCTCCGCACACAGTTTCTGATTTACAAGAACGATCAATTCTGAACAGTTTTTCGCAGCCCACGGTTTGATACTGGCCGTTCACAGAGGTTTGATCGCAGCGGGAACTTCGTGAACAAGTTGTTTTATTGGACATTCTTGATGCAGGGAGCTTTCGATGAATTTAAATCTGCTGGATCCGAAGCTGATCGGGCTCGCCGCCGTGGTGATTCTGGTCATCGCAGTGGTTGTTTGGCTGTACGTGCGAAAACGCAGGAGTACGACTGCAGACCTGAGGCAAAAGTTTGGACCCGAGTACGAGCGAGCGGTGCAGAAGCATGGGTCAGAACGAAAAGCAGAAGCGAAACTAGCGGATCGCAAGGAGCGAGTTGAAAAGCTCAACATTCGCGATCTTGACCCGATGGAACGCGAACGTTTTTCGAAACAGTGGGAGTCTGTGCAGTCGCGGTTTGTCGATTCCCCAAAGGGAGCGGTCGCTGAAGCCGATGACCTGGTGTCCTCTCTGATGAAAACTCGTGGTTATCCGGTATCCGATTTCGATCAAGGTGCGGCCGACATTTCTGTCGCCCATCCCCGGGTTGTGGAGAATTACCGGTCTGCGCATGAGATTGCGCTCCGGGTTGGGAACAATGGAGCAAGTACAGAAGATCTGAGAACGGCAATGATTCACTATCGCTCTCTATTTGAGGAACTGGTGCAGGTACCAACGATTGTGGAAAGGAAAGAGGTGGCGTAATGGCTGAACTGAAGAGAATGGAGGAGGAACTTCCGACGGCCGAGGTGGCGAGCGACAACATTCCGGCAAAGCAGCCCGAAAGACCCAAGCTAGTAAAAGGCCAGGAGCCAAAACCTCTGGATAGAGTGGCTGTGATCTCAGAGTCTATGCCGTTGTTTTCTGAACCAGAAATGGGGGATTTCCGTTCGCAGTGGAGCAAGCTACAGACTGGTTTCGTGGACGAGCCGCGCCGAACGGTCGAAGAAGCAGACAAGTTGGTAGCTGCGGTGATGCAGCGACTCGCGGAAGGTTTCGCCAACGAACGGTCCGGCTTGGAAAAGCAGTGGGATCGCGGCGACAACGTCTCCACTGAGGATCTGCGGCTTGCCCTACAGCGGTATCGTTCCTTTTTCGACAGATTGCTGAAACTGTAAACGATGACACGCTTTCGGAAGGTAAGAGGAAGCGCTCCCATGAATCGTCACGAAGTGGCCAAAATTGGACAGCTTGGACGGCGTAGGTCTGCCACACTCCGGCTATGACAACGAAAACGATTCCGGAATACCTTGAAGACGAGCGCCAAAAAGATACAGAGGCTCAGCTGCGTACAGAAGAAGAGGCCGCTCGCATCCAGCCTCTGAATCATGGCCACCATCGCACTTCGAAACAGCCCAAGCTGGAATTGCTATCTTCGGCTAAAGCGACACCCAAAGCGAGAAAAACTGCGGCAGGCTCTCGGAAAAAGACACGTACCGGGCGAAAGACGGCGGCGAGAGCCCGCAAGGTGGCCTGACCCAATAAGAAAATCTTGGTCCAACAAGTTCCTTGCAACGCCAAAGGGTCGCCGAGCTGTTGAGTGTCAATCAGTTCTTTGAACAAGACTTGGCACAGTAGAGGTCTGTTGAGCCGGGTCCGAGATTCGAAAAACCGCGAAAGCTGATTCCGCATCGAAGTTAGAACGCTAAAACTCTAGGAGTGGATCCATGCTCAACATAAGCAAGGCATTCAGCAGTTTTTCGGTGAACGATATTCAGAAGGCCAGGGAATTTTATGGCAAAACGCTGGGGCTCGAACTTTCCAGCGGTCCGGAAGGCACCCTGGTGGTGCCCCTTTCCGGCGGCACCAAAGCTCTGATGTACCCTAAACCCAATCACCAGCCTGCCACTTTCACGGTCCTGAATTTTCCCGTAGACAGCGTAGAAAAAACTGTGGATGAACTGAGCCAACGCGGCGTGCGATTTGAAGTCTATAACGAACCCAACTTGAAAACGGACGCGCGCGGGATTTCTCGCGGGAATGGGCCGACGATCGCGTGGTTCAAGGATCCGGCGGGAAATATCTTGTCGGTGCTCGAAGCGGCTTAGCGGATCGCTGGCTTTCGAGCGTAGCGCACCATAACTCCGGGCGGCTCTTTGCGCTTAATATCCGAATGATCGAAGCGTGCCGCGGACACGCGCCTGTCATCACGAGTTCCTTTCTGGACTATCGCGATATTGCGACAACTAGTGGCATGTTCCGCTTCCTGAGTCTTTGAAGGTCTTTGCAGCCTCCGGGACAAATTCCCAATCGTAGCTCGTGGCGTGAAGGGTCAGTTTCAGGACTCCAAACGTATCCGCCTGATGAACCTCGCCGTGACAAATGGCCATCGCTTTCACCAAGGGCGTATTGATCGGACCCGGGCTAACTTCTGAACACTTCGCGATGTCGCTAGAGTGCGTTCAACTTGGTCATGACGGTGGTTGCAGCCAATTTGCCCTCCAATGCTGTAAACAGCCGCTTCATGTATTCCTGTTCAAGGTGAAACTTATGTGCCGCCGAAGAGGAGAAGATCTCAAAGAAGACCAGCTTATGCGGGTCGCCCTCCCGTGACGTCTCGAACATTCCTTCACAACCGGCCTCTTGAAGCGTAGGAATGAGTGCTTGCTTAAGCGCGCCTTTCACGTCATCCACTTGGCCCGCATGCGGCGAAAGAACTCGCCGAAGTAACCTTTCGCGCGGCACAAGGAGTTGGCGCCTATTCTGAGCGCAGTAGCGGCGCGATCCTTTACCTGGCGCGTTTTACAGGACAGCCTGCCCAGGCGATCACTGCCACCGCGCATAAAATCGCGCGGATTCTGTATCACGTCTTATTGACCAAGGAACCGTACACAGAAACCATCTTCCACCGTTGTGATGAACAGGCACAGCAGAGAGCTGAAATGCGCCTCCGCAAGCAAGCAGCTCGTCTCGGCTTCCAACTCTTGCCCATCCCAGCCACCAGGAGAATGACAGCTAGTTCCTCAGGAGCCCGTTTCTGAATAACTTCCGGATTGCCGAGCAACGGCCAGAATGCGACGGGTAGCCTCCCGAACCATCCAGCAAGGTAAGGTTAAGCACTTCGGCCTTTCTGAAGCAGGAGCGCAGACGATCCGTCGCGCACACGCGGTGCAGCCGGTCACCGCACTTCAGAGCGAGTACTCGCTCTGGTGGAGGCAGCCGGAAGGCGGGAGGGGGGAGATCTGCTACAACCCCAAATGGCGCAGCTAAACTGCGATCCGAGCGCAATTCATTGTTAAAGGAAGTCAACAAGCGCTAGAAGGTACCCACCCTCTGAAAGTCAGTCAAAAGGTGGGCCCTCGCCGCCGATGCCAGGCTGTTATTTCGCCGGTTGCTGTTGTTTAGCCACCTGCTGTCGTTTAGCCATTTGCGGTTTGGCCGCTTGCTGCTTCATCAGCTTCAGCATCGTCGGGTGGTGCGCCAGCGCAATCGACTTCTCCGGAGGCGCGCCGAAGAGTTCGGGATGCAGGTAAAGTCCGCGATCGGCCGGAGCCTTAGCTACCTCCACTTGGATGCGGTGAGCGTTAGCCCATGCGTCCTGGCGAATGCCCGTCACTTGCCAGGAGACTTCCACGTTGGGTTTATCCGTCTTAATGGTGAATTGATGATTCGCCACCTTGTTAGCTACGATGGCCTGCGCGAACTGGCCCATGACCGTGAGTTGATAGCGGAAATCACGGTTCAAAGTCTCAAACCATTCGGGCAAAGTAACCACTGCGCTGCCCGACGCGTCGGTAGTCGCATTGCCGTTGTAAATGTTCATCATGTCCGGCGATTCGACAAAGGAGTGATAGAGGTACTTATTGCCCGGATCAAGCGGATGATCGATCTTGAAGGAACCGCTAGCCTTGGAGAGATGACCGTCGACGTCGACGTCGCCATCGAAAAACGCCGCGTAGCCTCCGCTTTGATTATAGGTGAACAGAGCGTCGCCAGTGGTGGAGTTGCTAAAGCCGCCGCCGCTGCTGTTAGAACTACTCGATTGTCCTAAAACTCCAAAACCGTTACCGCCCGATCCCGAAGTCCCGTAAACTCCCACGTTCGCGCCAGTGCCGGTGCTGTTGCCCCACACCCCGGTGGAACCGCTACCGAATGTTCCGTAGCTGCCGGTAATGGTGCTGTTGCCCGCCACGCCAGTGGCACCATAGCCGACCACGCCGTTGCTGGCAGTGCTGCTTCCCGCATCGCCGTACAGTGCGATGCCGCCAGAAACGGTCGCGTAGCCCGCTACGCCCGTCGCGCCGTAGGCTACTACTCCGTTGCTGCCACCGCTGCTTCCTGCATCGCCGTACAGTGCGATGCTGCCACCAACGGTTGTGTAGGCCGCTACGCCGGTCGCGCCCTCGGCTATTACTCCGTTACTGGCGCTACTGGAACCCGCGTTGGCGAACACTCCGGTACCCCCAGAACTGGAGGAAGTAGCCGTGATCGGTCCAGCACCGAGACTGCCTTTGACCGTCGCGTTGCTTCGGATCACGGCCGTGCCATTGACGTCGAGGGTAGCGCCGGGGGACGTGGTTGCGATACCTACGTTGCCTGTACCGTCGAAGATGTTCGAATTTCCCAGCTTGGTTGCGCTTAGCCATTTGGTTATATGGTTAGCCGTTCCGCTGCCGGTGATCCCCGCGATTGCCTGGCTCATACTGCTTCCAGTCGCCGATCCACTTCTCGCAGCCTTCAAGAAGGCCGTTGCTGGTAAGCCTCCGATCGTCTCCGCGTCCGCGGCTTTCAGCGCGTAAGGTACGCTCATCAAAACCGTGCGCGGCTGCTCTGCCTGTCCTTGCACTTGCACACCCAACCATCGAGCTTCGCCAGATGCAAATGCATTGGCAGGTAGTCCCTGGGTAGTGGTAGCTCCGAGTGTAACGGTATAGTGTCCGCTCTTGTCGGGACTGATGTTTTGCGTTTCCACCCAGAGCGGTGCACCGCCCTGTTGATCTTTGTAAAGTGAGAAGGTAACTCCAGTGGTCTCGGCGAGTGGCTTGCCGTTGACATCGGTTAGAACGCCGCCAAACTTCACTACTGGCGGCACGATCCCGCTATTGGCTGATTGCTGCGCGGAAACTTGGAGTACGCAACAAATCAGTGCGAGGCAGATTGCCAGACGAACCGTATTTCGCAACATGAGGATTCCCCTTAGTTTTTTTTGATTTTGCGCTACAGCCTGCAATCAGCGTCCCCCACATCGGGTCGCCTGTTCACAGTTATGTGTTGCCGCTCACATGGGCGCATAGTGCCGCAGTCTCCGGCGGCTGACAATGGCGAACGCCTGAAGATTTGCTTAATCCAAATGAATACGTAAGCACTGGAGAAAATTGAACTTGTCAACCCGGCTGGAGAACGATGTAAAATTACGACCAGTCTTTTCTGGGTGCTCTAATGCCGTCCGATCCCGCCAACGCGGCTGACCAGATCCGATTTGGGGACGATTTCGAGCTGGACCTGCGCGCCTACGAGCTGCGTCGGGCCGGTCGCATTCTCAAGTTAGAGCGAATTCCCATGGAACTGTTGCTCCTTTTAGTCGAAAGGAAAGGGCAACTGGTCACGCGCGATCAGATCATCGAAAAAATTTGGAGCAAGGATATTTTTCTCGATACTGACAACAGCATCAACGCCGCCATCCGAAAAATTCGGCAGGTGCTGAAGGACAACCCTGAGCAGCCGCGATTCGTACAGACCATCACCGGCCGAGGATATCGGTTCATAGCTCCAGTCGTAGAAGTCTCTCCAGTCATTGAGACTCCGCCCGTGGAGCAGCCCCCCAGTGTCGAAAATTTGTTGGGCAGGAAAGTGTCTCACTATAGGATTTTGCAAATTCTGGGCGGTGGAGGCATGGGGGTGGTGTACAAAGCGGAGGATTTGAAACTGGGGCGTAAGGTGGCAGTGAAGTTCCTGCCTGCCGAAATGGCCGGCGATGCCAAAGCTTTCGAGCGCCTCGAACTTGAAGCCCGCGCCGCCTCGGCACTTGAGCATGCCAATATCTGTCCAATCTATGAACTCGGGGAACACGACGGGCAGCCCTTCATTGTGATGCAGTTACTCGAAGGCCAAACTGTGCAGGAAAGGATTGAAAGTGCCAGCCGGCAGAAGAAACAGCTGCCCGCGAGCGAGGTGCTCGATTTGGCGCTGCAAATTGCGGCGGGTCTAGAGGCAGCGCATGCCAAGAACATTATTCACCGCGACATCAAGCCGGCCAATATCTTTATTACCAGCCGTGGCGAAGTCAAGATCCTGGACTTCGGGCTGGCAAAAATAGCCGAAGAAGATGAGGTTAACCGCAAGCAGGCTGCCCTGGCGGAGACTGTAGCGTCGGACGTGACCCTCGCAGCCTTTTCAAACTTGCGACTCACTCGGACGGGTACCACTGTGGGAACCGCCCATTACATGTCGCCGGAGCAAGTGAGGTGCGAGACTCTGGATGCCCGCACCGACGTGTTTTCTCTTGGTCTGGTGTTGTACGAAATGGTCACGGGACAGCGAGCATTCCCGGGAAATACTGTTGCAATCGTTTATGACGCCATTTTGCGCCAGACCCCGCCGCCGATACACGCTCTGAATCCCGAAAGTTCATCTGGGATCGAACCGATTATCACCAAAGCAATCGAGAAAGATCGCAGTCTGCGGTATCAGAGCGCAGCCGATATGCGAGCGGCTCTAAAGCGTTTGAAAAAGAACTTCCACAGCGAACACAGTTCGACAGGGTCAGGTAGTGCAATTTTGACGGTGGCTCCTGTGGCCGTGCCACGGAGACTCTGGAAAAGTGGACTGCTCGTGCTCGTTATCGCTCTAGTGGTAACGGGTAGCCTTTACTATCGGTTTCGGCATCAGCCAAATCGGCTAACTGAGAAGGATACAATCGTTATCGCCGATTTTGCCAACAGTACGGGCGACGCAGTCTTCGATGATGCGTTGAAAATCGCACTCAGCGTCTCCCTGAGGCAATCGCCCTTTCTAAATTTACTCCCGGACAGCCAAGTCTCGAAAACTTTACGACTGATGACCCGCCCGGCGGACACCAAACTCACGCCGGAGGTAGCCCGCGAGCTTTGTCAGCGGGCGGGAAGCAAAGCGTACATTGCCGGAGCGATTGGCAGCCTGGGAACAGAATATGTGCTCGGGCTGAAGGCGGCGAATTGCCAGAGTGGAGATACGCTGGCGCAGGAACAGGTGACAGCGACGTCGAAGGAGAAGGTACTTGATGCGCTCGGTAAAGCGGCATCTAGAATTCGCGGCCAACTGGGCGAATCATTGGCGACGGTGCAGAAGTTTGATATTCCGTTGGCCCAGGCCACTACATCTTCGCTGGAGGCTCTGAAAGCTTACAGCCTTGGACTAAAGGCCAACAACGAAAGAGGCTTCACCGCAGCCCTGTCTTACTACCAGCATGCCATCCAGCTAGATCCGAATTTTGCCATGGGCTACAGGGCCGTGGGCGCGGCCTACGGCAGTCTCGGCGAGATGGGTCGGGCCAACGACTATTACACCAGGGCATTTCAGCTAAGGGAACATGCCAGCGAACGCGAAGCGTTGATGATTACCGCCTCCTATTATCAAAATGTAAGCGGGGAGTTGGACAAAGCGGCCCAAACTTTTCAGCAGATAATCGACAGCTACCCCCGAGACCCGGTGGCATTCAGCACTCTGGGCACGGTGTACGCCGCCCAGGGACAGTATGAGAAAGCCAGCGAGAGCACGAGGCAGTCCGTGCGCCTTGCCCCGGAGCGAGTAGTGGGGTACGGCAATCTCGTGAACTTCAGCCTTGCTTTACAAAATTTCGATGAGACACGGCAGATCATCCATCAGGCGCAAGCGCGAAAACTGGATAATCCGATGTTCCACAATGCTCTTTATGCTCTGGCTTCGCTCGCGGAAGACTCAGCCGCCATGGCGGAGCAGCAACAGTGGTTTGCCAGTAAGCCCGACTACGAGAACTGGGGGCTTGCACTCGCTTCTGACACCGCGGCGTACGGCGGTCATTTGGCCAAGTCGCGCGAGCTAACGAAGCGGGCCGTGGAATCTGCCATCCGAGTGGATAGCAAGGAAGATGCGGCAATATGGCAAGCGAATGCTGCTCTGAAAGAAGCAGCGTACGGCGAATCCACAGAAGCGCGACGGTCAGCGAACCAGGCTTTGAAGCTAAAACCGACAAATCCGAGTGTGGAGAGCGAAGCTGCCCTGGCATTTGCCATGGTCGGTGACAGGATGCGAGCGGAGACCTTGGCCCAGGACCTAGCGAAACGTTTCCCGCTCGACAGCCAGATGCAGTCGCTTTGGCTCCCTGTGATTCAAGGACGGTTGGCGCTGAATAAAAGGATTCCAGCCTCTGCTCTGACTACACTGCAAGCCGCTTCCCCGATTGAGTTGGGGCAAATTTTATTCCTTAATAATCTTTCCTGCCTCTATCCAACATATGTTCGCGGAGAGGCATACCTCGCAACCGGACAGGGCAACGCCGCTGCCTCTGAGTATCAGAAGATTCTAGATCACAGCGGAATAGTTTGGACTTGCTGGACTGGAGCACTGGCGAGGCTCGAATTGGCCCGAGCCAATGTCTTGGAGGCGAGAAGCTTACACGGAGCCGACGCTGATGCCGCCCGCGTCCGCGCCCTAGCAGCCTATAAAGATTTCCTCGCCCTCTGGAAAGATGCTGATCCCGACATCCCCATACTGCAGCACGCGAAAACCGAGTATGCCGCGCTGATGTAATGTTACTCCGTATTGAATTTTGCGGCTACACCCAGGCAACCGCAAAAACGTTTAACACGCGTGGAAACTGAACATGGTAGGCTCATGCCGATGCACTCCTTGAATAATTTAGCAAGTTAAGCTGTTGCTGAAATCCGACTCACACGGTGTCCGCCTACCACTGAGATAAGGAGTGCCGGCAACCGCCGTTTTGCCAGAGCGATTGCTTGTTTTTCGGTTTCCGCTGTGGCGCTAGCCCTCTGGGCATTCGCCGCTAAGACTCGGTATCGATTATTTTCAGCTGGCTCGATAAAGTAGTGTTTGTCAGTTTAGAAGATGATTCGCTTCCTCAACTCCTCCAAGTGTGCCTGGAACGGCATGGAGCGCTGGAGTTGTGCCAGGGGGAAGGGCAGCAATGGGAAGGGCAGCTATGTCAGCCATGCTTACCAACCCGGAACCGTGGAATCCGCGTTCCAGTCTCGATTATCGGAGAACCGTCCGACTGTGCGTTATTGATCAGATAGGGCGAAGAATTATTTCGGACTGGTGAGAATTCATCAATGAATGCAAAATAGAAGGCTATAACTAGGACTACGGCTAGCCCGATGAGTCCGTAAATAGTCACTTCAGGACCTTTCTTTGCATCTCGTCGCGGTGCTCTTTCGACGAATCCGAACCGGCAACGTGTCGAGGTATGGCGCTACAAACCATGTGCAGTACGTTCCTATGCCACTGAGCAGAGCCATCGCCCAAAGCACAAGCTCCGTGCGCATCCACCACTTCCAATATTTGAACCGCAGCCACTGCGACAGAACGTTCGTGCCA
Organism: uncultured Acidobacteriota bacterium; assembly: GCA_963716405.1. Taxonomy (GTDB): domain Bacteria; phylum Acidobacteriota; class Terriglobia; order Terriglobales; family Acidobacteriaceae; genus JABDBE01. The sequence goes on from CAVQTI010000007.1 coordinate 776,932, forward strand.
GGCAGCCCAGAAGCTCAGCCGTTATCAGAAGCACTGTCGTCTGGCGAATACCGTGAGCTCTGTAGCGCTTCTGCCTCGCGATAATGGCTCCCATAGCGAGCGCTGCTCCCAGAAGGCGCTCATTGGAAAGAAAGACAGCACGAACCATTGCTCCGCAGATAAGCTGTTGGTGGCGGATGACAGAGAATTCAGGAATAGGTCGATACAGTTTTTCCTCCTGAACTCCCTGCCAGAGCCAGTGGGTGAGTTGGCTGATCAGTGTCCTCGAGCTATGTTTGTTGCAAGCCGTGGGGTTGATCGTGCTATCTGTTTTGACACCTGTCATTGTTGCGTGAACAGAGATCGCTTATTAGTAATTCAGGTTGTTGCGAGGTTGGGACACTGTAAGCCGATGAGAGTTCCTTTGAGGCAAGCTTTCCGGAGTGGAAACGGGGGTTCTGCCCGTCGGGGCTGACTCCGCCACCTTTGTGCATGGCGTGAAGTATGGTCTCCTTCCAACTGCCATCTTCGTTCGGCGTCAACTTGAAGACCGTTCCGCATCCGTTAAGATTGCCGGCGCTATCAAAGGTCACACCAGCCCATGGCAAATCGCCCTGCCCGAACACGTGCAACAACTTTTCCTTGCTCGCGCAATAGGCAATTGCAGACAAACTAAAGAGCATCGCGATGGCCATGACAAAAACTCTTCCCGACGCGATCCGCAAGCCAAGAGTAGTTCGTAATGTGAAGAAATTTCTTTCGTTGGACATTCGACTATTTCCATGTTGCTGGAGGTTGTATTCGCTACAGGTATACCGAATCGTCATATTGGCCTCACCACCTGTGAATTGTTCTTCAGAGAGGTAATTTCTCATTCTGCGGCATCAGTTCGAAGGCCCGGATTGCAACACTTGCCGACCATAAACATGCCACCTGCAGTTGACCACGCAACAACTGTCGCTTTGAGAAACCATAGCGTTCGAGTGATTGTGGCTATCAAAAATCTTATAACGCGTCAGCCTATTCCAAGATAAATCAGGTTTTCGCTGTGTTAACTGTCCAGTTGGTAACAAAAGGGAATAATTAACTCAGTTTTTATGGCCTGCCATTCTATTGCCCAGCTCCTGCCAGATTCACGTTCTGCGCAGCGGGACATGGCTGGTGAAGGATAACCACCTTTTCAGGGTCGCACTCCGGGTAAAGGGTGAATGAAACCACACCATGAATCACGCCAATGCGATTGGGACTGAAAGTCACGCCCACCGTGCAAGTCGAACCCTGCCCATCAAACGAAGGTTCATTCCCGCATGGATTTGAACCCGCCGACACCAGGGTGTAGTCGCCGCTCACCGCGAGAGGCAGTAAAGATATGCCCGACGAGTTGAGGTTGCTGCGCACAGTCACAATTTGTGGAGCGCTAGTGGTGCCCACTTTCTGTGGCGCAAAAGTCAAAATCGCAGGACTGAAGCTCACTTCCGGCAGTTCCGTGGCGCTAAGGCCGACGATTTGCGGGCTGGTAGGATCGCTGTCCACAATAGTCAGCGCGCCCGCAACGGGTGCCGGAACAGAAACAGAATTCCCTATCAAAAGACTAATCCGGCATTGCGCTCCAGGGGCGATCAGGCCTTTGCAATCGGTCGAATCGATCTGATACACAGGCGTGCCCAACGAGACAGGTCCATTCACCGACAACTTTTGGATCGTAAGAGAAGTGGAGTTGCTCGTGTTGGTTAAAGTTACTGTCTTGACAGGATGGACTAGATCAATAACGGCGATCTCTCCAAAATCGAGATTGGCTGGCACGCAACGACACATGCGAGACGACTTTCCCCACCCCAACCCCCGTTAACCGTGCAGACACGGGGAAATCGCCTCCCGAATCCGCACCGGCGACCGACAGCGATCCGAGAATTGTTCCCCGCGCAGTGGGATGAAAAGCAACCTTGATGGTGCAGTTTGCGCCTGAGGAGAGCATGGCCGGACAGTTGTTGCTCTGCACGTAATTCCCGCTGACTTCGATTGCGCCAACAGAAAATGCCGGGCCGCGGTTCGTAAGGGTCACCTCTTTGGCCCGCCGGGTCATGCCTATTGGGACCGACCCCAAGTTCAATGTTCCAGGAGCGAGGATCGGGGCTGCGAACGTAGACCCGGAAAGAGTCACGCTCTGAGGACTCGATACGGCATTGTCATTGATCGTTATGACACCACGATCGAGACCCAAGAGTCCAGAAATGAAGGATACCGAGATGGTGCACGACGCGCCGTGATCCACGGTCGAACAATCACTCTTCACCGAGTAACCGCCACTGCCGGTGATTGAGCTCACCGTGAGGACGGTGTTTCCCGAGTTGGTCAATCTTATGGCCTGAGGCGCACTGACCGAACCCACCAACTGAGAAGTAAAAGTCAGACTCGTGGGCGCGAGGCGCACTTGGGAGAACGCAACTGGGGTGAGAGAAAATAGACTAGAAAGCAATAGGCCAAGGATCAGTCGACTGCGGTTCATTGCAGGCTCGATAAACATAGTCTTCTCCCTCCGAAAGACATTTACACGGCCCGGCGCAAATCCTTGTCACCAGAGCGTCAAATTCTTGTAAAAAATTCCGACCGAGGATATCTGCGAGTTCAGCCTTAACACGGCGCCGATTCGGGGTTCAGATTGAAGGGAAGCGAACTGGTCCTGATATTTCACAAATCTGGACTGCCCTTGAGTATTCAGGGAATCGTTGCGCAGTAATTTCTCGAAATAGGCGGAGATTCATGCGCGATGGGCGATACCTTCCGCCTCCCACGACCTCAGAGAAGTCAATCGGGCCGCGATCGATATGCAGCGCACCCGCCTCAGCTGCAGCGAGATCAGTGTTGTCTAAATCTTCGATGGCCTCACCAACTGCATCCCGCCATTTTCTCGTTTCCTTCGTTTGTCCCTGTGCCAGCTCAAGACGTTATTACTTTGGCAGTTCTGCGCGGCCGAGACAGCGGCTAGCACGAAGACGGCAAGCAGGCAAAAGAGAAAGGCGATTGCGAGATTACTAGCCCGTGCAGCGCTCAGAATTTCTTCCAAGCGAAGTGGATTTGTAAGGGCCAGAGTGCTGGCAACGCGGATCAGCTTGTATGCCTTGGATTGCAGTTATAGGGCTCATTAATTAGCTGAGTCCTTCGCCTCCGGGGAGGACTATCCCTGTGAGTACGGTATCGCCTGTATAGACTTGCTTCTCAGCAAACCAGGATCCTTATAGTAATGCTTTTGGATAGGTTTTCATGGACCGGAACTTAAGAGAATTGTTTTCGGTCGTCTTTTCGGGAGGAACGTTGTGAAAAATTCGATTGCGGGCATTCTTATTCGTCTATGTTCAGCTACGGCAACTGTATGCATTATCGGCGCCTTTGTCCACGCTGAAGTCCAACCCAATGCAGCACTGGGTTACAAGGAAAAAGTGCTGCACGCCTTCACAGGGAAAAGCGATGGCTATCTCCCGACCAAACTGGTGCGGGATGCGACAGGAAACCTCTATGGAACGACTGCTTTCGGCGGCCAGACTGGCCAATGCGGTAATTTTCAGGAAGGCTGTGGAGTCGTATTTGAATTAAGTGCCGCAGGGAAATTTCGCGTGCTCCATACGTTCACCTTCAGCGATGGCGCCGTCCCTGGTAATTTAATCCGCGATGCCCACGGGAATCTGTATGGAACCACTACTTGGGGCGGCAACACGGCGTGTCAACCAAATGGTTGTGGACTGCTGTTTAAGTTGAGTTCGACCGGCGGCTTCAGGGTGCTGTACAAGTTCACTGGTGGCTCAGATGGAGCCATCCCAACCGGGCTGGCGCTGGACGCTAAAGGGAATTTGTATGGCACGGCCACTGACATTACCGATTTCGGAGAAGTATTCAAGTTGACCAGTTCTGGTAGCTTCGAGGTGCTTCACAGTTTCACTCAAGCCAGCGACGGAAGCATTCCGCATGGGATAATTCAAGATAGCCTAGGGAATCTTTATGGCACCACCTTCCAAGGCGGCGATACGTCTTGTAACTTAGGCGGCGGTGGTGGTTGCGGCGCCGTGTACAAGCTGGACACGAATGGCAAAGAGACGGTCCTGTACACCTTCAAAGGAAACTCAGACGGAGGCTTACCTGTCACACCCTTCGTCCTAGATAAGCACGGAAATCTTTACGGTACCGCTTCCTTGGGCGGTTATGAGAAGGGTAATTGCGATCTTCCCTTTTCACCCAAAGGGTGCGGAACTGTTTTTAAGCTCACCAGTGGTGGAGCTTTTTCCGTGCTCTTCGCTTTTAACAGTGCGGACGGAAATGACCCAGGCCCGTTGACGGAAGACGCATATGGGACCCTTTACGGGACGACCAGGTTTGGCGGCAATGTTTGCGGCGCGAGCGGCTCGGGCTGTGGTCTAGTGTACAAACTGACTGCTATGGGTAAAGAATCTGTGTTGTATAACTTCAAAGGGCAAACAGACGGTGGCGAGCCTGAAACGGGAGTAGTAGAAGACAGCAGAGGAAACCTATACGGCACAACCCTCAGTGGCGGCGATCTTTCCTGTGGACAGTCCGGCCAAGGTTGCGGTGTGATTTTTGAACTCACACCGTAAATATGGATACTGGCGCGTCGCTGGAAGAGAATCTGCATATGAAACGCAGTGCTCTCAAACCGTGAGGCTTGACCAACTCAGGAACAGCCTTACTCACTTTAGCTCAATCATGGCGGTGGCAGTTACTCCGTAGAGAGTGGTTGTTGGACCATGGATCCCGGCGCGTCGTGCACCATCTCGGCAGCCTTCCTGTCTTGATTGTTGAGGATCGGCGGACGAGGGGAGCACGAGGTCGGCTGGGGCTCTCATTTCGAGTCATTTGGCGGGAGGCGCAACGGTTCGTGCACAGCCTCCGTGCTATGCGCGGACGATGCGCCTGTACGAGCGTTGTAGGCACAGCGAGTACCCGGCTTGCTGTGGGTATGTGCTGTCTGGGCCACGCCCGGACCTACCGGACAAAACGCGATAACATTTCGAGCTTGACCTCGTCGTGTTCTAAGGCAATGTGCCCTTTGATTTAATCAGTTCGACGGTATGGTTTTCTATAGTGTTGGTTTTGGTATCAAGTGCACCCCTGATTTGAACTTTCTGACCGGCAAACTCCTCAACCCCTGTTTGATTTCTTAGGCGATAGACATTGTCGCCTGAACGGAGCACCCATTCCCCGCCACGCCGAACGCAGGCTTTTGCGCAAGATGCAGAGTCTGTGCCCATAGTGTGCTTCGTAATCATCTCCTCGTGGCTGCGGTTGAGGGAGTGCACATTCATAGCGCATTGGGTGTCCGATATTTCTCCTCTGAAGACCGACTTTGAAGTTTCAGCCAGCGCCAAAGCCGTGATCACTAGCAGAGACAATGCGATTGCGTATGGTTTCCTCATCCCTACTCTCTTTTGTCTGACAACGAGTCGGTCACCAGCAGTGTGAAGCCCATCCCGTCGTGGCCATCACTGCAAATGACCGTGCAAACAGCAGTGTAGCTACCCGCCCGAGCAGGCGCGGATACCACCAGATCCTGCACGCCAGGATGCAAGGAGAATGTCCAACCCGGTACCGCTTCGGATTTCTTATCGAGGAGAGCGAGACCATGGACACTGCCGTCCCGCGCCATAGTTTCGGCACGTACCGCTGTGATGCGCAAGATCAGCGGCTCACGCGAACGTACTTCAATGGTGGGCGCTACTTTTCGGCCCAGCCGATAGCGGCTGTCCCGGCCCGCAGTTAGTTCGATAACACGTGGTTCGATGGACGGCGCTGACTGCGAGTGACACAGCGTTCCGGCGATAAGTACACAACTGATTAATACCAGGTAGGCCTGTTTTCTCATCAGTGCGTCACAAAATAGAGAATATATTTCATATCGTCTTCCGTGAGCATGGCGCGAACTCGCATTTGGCGGACCGCTGTCGCCATCTCCCGTGGAGAGAACTTGTGTGGTGGTTGGTGACAGCGTCCGCAGTTTGCCCGAAAGCGCTTCTCGCCTTCGATAATCCATTGCTGGTTCAATTCCGTCAGAGATATTGTGGGACGGGAGATAATTTCATCCGGCGGCTTTGCCGATGAACCAGCAAATGCCAGCGAGGTGGCCCCGACAATCAATACTATCGAAACTCTCTTCGGGAAATTCATTCTTTCGGCCCCAAAGGTAGGACGAATCGGTAAGTCATTCCCATCGTCCAAATGTTGCTGTTACCCGCAGGAGTGAAAGTTCGGCCGTAGCTGGCCACGGAAAGGAAGATGGTGAGTCCCGCCAAATCAAGTTCCGGCTTTCCGTCGCAATTTTGAGTACGGCGAGCCGCCGACGCCTTGTTCGATTACTCTTCAACCAACATTTCAAGGCTTCTTCACGGCGGTTGAAAGTCCGCAACTCGCGACGAGAGAAATCTTTTAGCTTCTGCCCCAATACCTCGGGGAGATTCCATCCGCCCACGAGTGCGGATTTCTTCACATAGGGTTTATCGAAGACTGCGGTCTCCTTTATAGTCCGAATGGCTTCCTGCTCCAGCGTTGCTCCAGTGAAATCAGAAAGCACAAGAACCGAGCCGCGTGGTTGAGTGCTTACGTGTTCAGGAACTGCTCGCGCAATCTTATCGATTTCGCTGGACGGGCAGTTCGAAAAATTTACCAAAAGAATTTGTTTCTTCTGATGGGTGATGAATTGGATGCGTTTATGCACGCAATACCTCCTGATAGCGACCGCTACATCTAGAGACGAAAAACCGTATGCCACATGATGAATTGGAGCCAAGCTTCGGACTCCGATTCTTGGGTCGATTAGCCCATCGGGCTATTGGAACATTCGAGTCAGATCCTTAGGTAATTGTTCTTCGAGTTTCTGCGCAATCCAAGCGTGCAGTTCTGATCTTAGATCGGAATGGAGATAAAGAAATTGCACGCCGGATTGGCCCTTCTCATTGGTCCAGCACACGTTGCAGGTCGCCGTTACAGCTAATTGAGGCTTGGTTAGCGTGAACTGGATCGTCACTTCTGTTCCGGGCGTCAACGGAGTCGGACCGCTGAATGCCATACCCTGTTCACTGACGTTTACTGTCGTTCCAAAAATTTCAGAATCCCCTTTCCTTTTTGCAATTGCTGGGACAGAGATGGGACAACGGAAGTAGCGACGACGTTCTCGCACGATCAGTCCGAAGGCGGCTTTAAAGCTGCGCTGGATTGCCTCGTAAGTCAGCGGTTTTTCGAGTGAAAAATTGCAGCCCGCATTCAATGCATCTGTGGTTTGACTGCTGCTGCCTGTGATTGCAAACGTGACTGCACTTCGATTGGAGGGCGAACTGCGTACCTGGTGAAGCAGGAGTGTGGCTAAACTCCCAAGTGCAAAATCAATGACAACGACTTCAAGTTTGCTGCGCCTAACCCGGTCTACCGCGCCTGAGGGCTTGATCCAAACTTCGACCGATAAAGCCAGGTCTTGCATCGCCTCAGCGAGTTGCCGAGTAGCAATTGGGTCTTCCGAGACGATCAGGGCTTTGCCTATTAGTCCCGCCGAGTTGCCGTCCATTAATCTCCTTCACTACGAGGAAATGCGCTCATCCGATTTCTGATCCATCACATCTAGGATTGTTGTGTGCATACTCCAATAGCCTTTTCAGTTGCCGAATTTTCCTGACTTGTAGGGCTCCTGTGGTTGCGGCTCCGACCCCAACACCAAGCAGAAAGACACCCATGATTACCCAAAGGTCCATCGCACCCCGCCTTTTGCTTCCCGGAACGAACACTTCGGTGAGACTTTTTTTTGGAGGTGGGCTTCTGTCAGCGAGTTTGATCTTGAACCATTCCATGCGGGCTTCAGCATCGTCGCAGACGAGATGGCAGAAGTCCGACCACAGGTAACGCGGAATCATGCCTCAAATTCGGGATTCCGCGCATTTGTGCTGCATTCGGGGAGGGCTGAAATGTCATCCGAAGAGCCTCGACCGCCTCGGCGATGGCCGCGTTCCTGCATTGTTTTTGGACTCACCAAGTCTCCTCGGGGGCCTGAGCTTTAGACCAGCGATTCTTGCAGTTTGCCAAAAAACGGATATGCAAATCCATTGTGCATTGGTATCACGGCCTTATACTTTCGTAAAGTTCATCACGGTTTCCGATGGATTTTGTCTGAATTCCGGACTGAACACGTCAAGTTCTTCCTTTGGTCACATGGCCGGCGGACTTGCTTCTCAGCATTTCAGCTCCCAGCATCAAGTTCATTAGTTCGTCCATGACGGCGCGCCTTCTGTCTTGTCGAACCAAATATTCGAATTTCTCGTCTCTATTAGGTATCTCGGTCTGCCAGTAAACGCGGTCCTGTCTATCAATTGCTGCAAGCTCAGCCTTCAGAATTTCTATGCAGGCCATGTACCCGTTGCTTCAATTTCATTGCCAATCGTGAGGTAAGCAGGAGAACGGTTTGCAGGAAATGGTTAGCGCGGTTCGCCGACTGGTCGGCAGCAGTGACGACATTTCGGCAGCTTTTCGGCAGTTGTTGTAATGGCGCGAGCTATTAGGACTTGCCCAACTAAAGTTTATTTGAGCCCAGCCGATGTCCTCTTCAGGAGGACACCATGATTGCCGATTCGCTTATTCCCGCTGCTCAATACCTACGCATGTCAACAGAACACCAGCAGTATTCGTTCCAAAACCAGTCCGCAGTGATCCAGAAGTACGCGGAGGACCGAGGCTTCGAGATTGTCCGTACATATTCCGACCCGGCGAAGAGCGGTCTTGTCCTTCGCCGTAGATTCGGTCTTCAGCAACTTCTGCGAGATGTGGTCGGAACCCCGCCCTATCGCGCAATCCTTGTCTACGATGTCAGCCGATGGGGACGATTTCAGGACACCGATGAGTCAGCGCACTATGAGTTCCTGTGTAAGGCAGCAGGAGTCCCAGTGCACTACTGTGCCGAAAGCTTTGCCAACGATGGCAGTCTGCCGAGTCTTCTTATGAAGACCCTGAAGAGAGGTATGGCAGCAGAGTACAGTCGTGAACTGAGCGTCAAAGTGCTGGCCGGACAAAAACGGATAGCCTGCCTGGGATTCAAACAGGGCGGCGTTCCGGGGTACGGCCTGCGGCGAATGTTAGTGGCAACCGATGGAACATTCAAACAACTGTTGGCAAATGGAGAACGCAAAAGCATCGCCACGGACCGAGTCACGCTGGTTCACGGTCCTGCCTTCGAAGTAGCGCATGTTCAAGAGATGTATCGCATGCTCATCTCGGATAGGCTTTCGGTACCTGAGATCGCCCGTCAATTAAACAAGAACGGAGTCAAGCAGGCCGGAAAAGGCCCAGTCGCCAACCCTTGGAGCTATGCCACTGTGTACCATGTCCTTACCAACCCCAAGTATGCTGGCATCCACGTTTATGGTCGCAGTACACAGAAGCTCTCTACCCCAGTAGTACGGCTACCAAAATCAGAGTGGGTCATTACGCCCGGTGCCTTCGAGCCTATTGTTGACGAGGAGACGTTTGACCGGGCACAACAAGTTCTTTACAGTCGGACCTTCAACAAGTCTAATCAAGAACTCCTCTGCGATTTACGGTCGCTGGTGGGCGCTGAAGGGCAACTGACGGCTCGCTTGATAGACAGTTCGCGGGAGATGGCATCCTGCTCAACTTACAGATACCGCTTCGGCAGTCTTCAAGAGGCCTACAAGCTCATCGGATACGGTCGGCCTGAGAGTTTCAGGAAGTACGAAGCTCGGCGTCGAAATCAAGCTTTGCGGGATGAGCTTATTGAAACAATTGTCTCTCTATTTCCAAGAGAAATTGCCATCATCCGATATGGACGGAAATGGCGTCCCCGATTGCGCATCAAAAGAGGGCCGATGATATCGGTAGTGATTGCGCGACCGGTTCGAATGGCCGGTGGAAGTCTTTGCTGGCTCGCCGATCCACCACACCACGAACGTCGGCTTATAACGCTGCTTGCTCGACTCAAACCTAGCGAGCCTGACTTTCATGATTTCCACGTCCTGCCGAACATTGACCGCAAGAAGCGTTTTTCAATCAGGCCCAATGACGAATGGCTCAAACGGGGTCAACCTCTGTGGAAACTCTCTTACTTGCTTCGCGTGGTCGGCCAGGTTCGGCAATCTCCCAAGCGGTAGAATTACCAAGAAGAACGAACAGTTGACCGGCAGAAGCCTGACCGTGTGCCTCGCCACAATTCGGTCCGGCATTGAGTGAACAACATCGGATGCGGCTAGAAATCCAATCTGCTATAACTCTGGCACTATGTTCGAGCTCCTTCGGCTCTGGTTGGGATCCCTATTTCGCATTTTTCACACCCGCGGTAGCCTAATTCTGGAGAATCTTCCTCTTTGCCAGCAGCTAGCTGCGTTGAAACGCCGGCATCCTAAACCGCGACTCGATGCAACCGATAAGCTGTTTTCGGTGGTGGCGCGCCGATTCTGGTCTAGATGGAAAGACGCGCTTCTTCTGGTTTCACCAGATACGGTCGTCCGGTGGCATCGGGCCGGATTCCAATTGTATTGGGCCATGCTCTGCCAGGTGCGAAAGCCAGTCGGCGGGAAGAGAATTTCCAAACAAATCCGAGACCTGATCTTTCAAATGGTCGTTGAAAATTCCACCTGGGGCGCGCCTCGCATCCACGGCGAACTCCTCATGCTCGGCTTCGACGTAGCGGAGCGCACGAGCTCCCGCTGGATGCGCCGCACGCCCAGAAATCCTGCACCTGCTATTCGGGTCAAAAACGATTTGCGTCCTGCCCTTTTTCTGATGCGACTAGGGTCATGGCGAGGCACAGTAGAAACGAGCGAATGCGCTCAGCGAACTGTAGTATGGGAAAGGACGGGCAAAAGACGAGGACAGATTCATGCAACCGCTGAAACTGCTTGTGGTAGAGGATAACTTCGCAAGCTTGGAACTCATGACCGAGATCTTCAGGTCTCTCAAGGCCGAAGTGCGCCCTATCAGCGATAGCGAAAAAGCGGTCGGCGCGGTGAATCAGGAGAAGTTTGATGGAATTTTCTTAGACTTGGAAATGCCAAAGTTGAATGGTTTCGAGTTGGTGCGCCTCATCCGCAAATCGTCATGGAACAAATCCACTCCCATCGTTATCGTGACTGGACGAGATGAGAGGCAAACGATGCAAGAGACATTTGCGCTCGGAGCAACCTTTTTTCTTCAAAAACCTGTGGATAGACAGAAGCTTAGCATCCTGTTCCGCACGGTGAGTGGCGGAATGCTAGAGAACCGTCGCAAACACACGCGCGTTCCAATCCGGGCCGATGTCGCTTGCACAGTGGGCTCTCGAACATTGCGCGGGGTGAGTTGGAACCTCAGCCGAGGCGGAATGCAGGTGGAAGTGGGTGATTTGAAGCCCAAGGATGCTGTCCGATTGTCATTCCAGTTGCCAATCTCCGCCGTGGTAATCGATGCCCCTGGTGTCGTCGTGTGGGCAAGTGAGCAGCGCCAAGGCATCCAATTCACGAATGTAAGTGCACACAGTCAGCAGTCGATTCGTCAATTCATAGCAGACGTGGAGAAAATGGAACCCTAGGTCGAACCCTAACGGAATTGGATCTAGGTAGCGCCTGTCGAGGCCCCTGCTTTCCTCGCAGGTTGGCCGTCATGGGCCTGATCTCGGTTGGCCGCCGGACTACTTTTGCTAAGAACGCGGTCAAGCTCCGCAGCGAGAGAGGAAGAGTTGACCGGCTTCGACAAGTAGCCATCAAAGCCTGACTTAAGGATCCGTTCCTGATCACCTCGCATCGCATACGCAGTGACTGCCACTACCGGCAGCTTCGCCAAGCAAGGATTTTCGCGGATTCTCTCTATAACCGCAAAGCCGTCCATTACCGGCATGCCGATATCCAAAAGCAGCAGTTCTGGTTGAGTCTGGTCAATGATTCGAAGAGCTTCTTGACCGTCGCATGCTTCAAGAACTGTATATCCACGCAATTCCAGCAACTCGCGGAGCAGTTCTCGGTTAACGGCGTTGTCTTCGGCAATGAGGACTTTGATCATGCCTGTCCCGCAGATTTTGCCAGACTGCGGCCTCGAACTACTCTGAGCAACTTCGGCAATCAGTTGCTCCTTCCAGGAGCCGTCCTTTTGCAGTAGGCCCTGTGTCTCGCGGTTTAGAAGAGCAATCTCATCCTGGCTCAAGTTCTTGGCCGTCATCACGAGAATCGGTAGTTCCCTGAAGGCTGGCTCTTGTCGAACGTGGCGAATAACTTGAAACCCGTCCATGCCTGGCATCAGTAGATCGAGCAGGATTGCGCCCACAACTTTGTTAGCCAGAACCTCCAAAGCTCGTGTCCCGCTGCGGACGGCCTGAGTCTCGTACCCGGCGGAGCGCAAGGCTTCCTCCAGCAGTTCCAGAGCTTTTGGGTCATCGTCCACCAGCAGGATGGACGAATCTTCGTCGGCAGACGACGGCACATGCCTGCGAATCGCTTCCAGCAGCGCTGGCTTGCGGACTGGCTTGATGAGATAGTCGGCGGCACCCAAGGCGAAGCCCACCTGCTTTTGATCGACGATCGAGAGGATGATGACCGGGATGTTTGCCGTCTCCGAGTTTTTTCGGAGTGCTGCCAAGGTTTCGAAGCCGTTGCTGCCGGGCATTAGCACATCCAACGTGATGGCGTCTGGCCGCAGTTGTTGCGCCTTCTTGATTGCTTCAACTCCCGACTCGGCCATCACAACCCGGTATTCTGGTTCCAGATAGCTGGCCAGAAGCTCACGCGCCGGGCCTTCGTCATCCACGATCAGCACCAATGGAGTGAGGCGACTTGACGGCGTGACGATGGAGGACATCTCGGGCTCAACGACCGGGCGGACCTTTGACGTCGGCTCCGCGGCGAGAAGAGTAAAGGTGAACCGGCTGCCTTTTCCCAACTCGCTTTCGACGGAAATCTGGCCTCCTTGTTGCTCAACCAGGCGTTTCGTGATGGCAAGCCCCAATCCTGTGCCTTCCTGGGCGCGGTCAGCACTTCCCTCGATCTGTCGGAATTCCTCGAAAACGACCTTCTGATCCTCAGGCCGGATGCCTATTCCTGTATCCGTCACCGACACGCGCACGAAGTCCTTGACATCAACGCACTCGATGCTAACCAGACCGTCCTTGGGTGTGAATTTGACCGCGTTACTCAGCAGGTTATACAGAATTTGCTTAAAACGCACGCGATCGGACTTAACGAGAGAATTGCTCTCCACTTTCTGCTCCACCCGGATGTTCTTGGTCATGGCAAGTGGCTGAATGGTGGACAGTACCTCCGGCAAGGCATCGCTTACCAGAAACTCCTCCGTACGCAGCTCCAATTGTCCAGCCTCGATCTTGGATAGGTCCAGAATGTCATTGATTAACTGCAGCAGATGCGTTGAACCCTGTTTGATGTGGTTGACGAAGCGTTTCTGCTTGTCGTTGAGTTCACCCGGAGTCCCCTCTGCCAAGAGATCGGAAAAGCCCACAATCGCATTCAGTGGGGTCCGCAATTCGTGACTCATGCTAGCCAAGAACTTGCTCTTCATCTGAGTGGCCCGTTCCACTTCGCGGTTGCGGAGATCCAGTTCTTTATTGGCAATAGCCAGCTGAGCGGTGCGTTCCCGAACCCGTTGCTCCAGTTCGCTGTGAGCTCGCTGCAGGGCGCCATCACGCTGCTGAATCTGCTCCAACATCCCATTTACCGATTCAATCAAGGTCGACACTTCGTCGCGATTTAGGTTTGTAGCGGCTCGGATTGAATAGTTCTTGTCGTGAGACACGATGCGGACAGTCTGCGCCAACTGCATCACCGGTTCGGAGATAACTCGCTGCGATATTCTCGAAATCAACAGGGCAACCACCAGCGAGGCTAGAAATACGACGACGATGATTACCGCATAGCTCTTCAGCCTGTCGTTCATCGCCCCCAAGTCGGAGCTGATGTACACAATTCCCGTTGCTTTGCCCTCGAAGATGATCGAGCGCGCCAGCCCCAGATGACCGCTCCGGAACCAGTGGATCTGAGTTTGACCTAAAGGAATAACCGGCAAGGGCAGAGTCTGGTCCGCGCGATCGCGCCAGTAAGCCGCGAAAGGCTGCCCGTCGTGCGTGTAAATCTGGGCGTACATAAGATGCCGATTGGCGTTCAACGCTGACAGAGTCTTCTCCGCGGAATGAGCATCGTCAAACAGCAGCGCCGAGGTGGTGTTGTCTCCGATGATCTGAGCTTGGACTGAGACATTGCTCACCAGGGCGTCTCGAAAGCTGTACAAGTCGTACGCGCAAAAGCCGCCACAGGCCAACAGCAGGGCCGCCGCACTCACCAGCATGTTCATCCAGGTGAGTTTCTTAGAGATCGAATAATTTCGGATATCGAGCAAATGTGTCACTCCCGATCCTTTCTGACGGCGGTCGCTACCTTGAGCAGATCAGAACTGAGCGTCAGACCCGCATGCTGGGTGGCGGTCAGGTTGACCTCGAAGCGAACTTTCTTCCCTTCCACAACAAACTGGATCATGCCGCCGCGCTTGACGAACTGCGGCGCATCGCTGACGGTCAAAACAGCCTTTTTGTCTAGGTCAGCGATAACCTTGTTTAGTCGGCTATCGTCCGTAAGACTCAGAAAAAGAATCTGGCAATTGCCTGACTCTTCGGCACTGGAAATTCGTTTGGCGACTATGGTCTTGCCGCCTATCGTTTCGCCCGCAAGCGTGGCGTCGAGGCTGCGGCCGAAGGGATCTTGCCCGAGAACACAGACAGTAAAAGAGCCGCCTTGGTCTGCCGCAACCTTCCCGGGCCATTCTACGAATCGGCCAAAGTTATAGAGGTAGGTGGCTTTCACCTGGTAGTCAGTGGGTCTCGGATTCTGCGCCTGCAGGGCAGGAATGGCAAGAAAAGCCCATGCTGCGGCTACAGCTGTGAGCAACGGACGGAGGCTAAGAACAGGCAACCTCGCTTGATCGCGCGGAACGCGGCGGACGCACTCTGTACCGTGAAAATATTTCATTGATATCAATCCGCAGTCCGTCTCCACGTGATCTGCGCGTACGCGCTCCTCTCGATGAGCACAGGACCGAACTCGGCATGACGGGGCTGGAACAGATTTTGTCCAGCCACGGACAACTCAAACTCTTTGGCAAGGTGCCAACCGAGCCGGGCGTCGGCTGTTTGATACGCGTTTACAGCGAGCGCCGGCAGTGCCCCTACGTAGCGGTAGGTAGGATCAAACTCAAATCCTTTTGGCAGATGGAACAGCATCTGTGCAGTTGCCTCATTGAGCGGGCTCGATCCCTCATATGAAGACACCTGGCTGGTTTTCGTGTGGGTCGCTTTGTCCTCAAAATTTAGGCTCACATAGGAATATGTGGCCTTGAAATCCATCCAGTGGGTCACTTTCCAGTCCGGCGAGATTTCGCCCCCGTTGGTGGACCCCATAATGCCGTTGACAGCCCGGAGTGAAATGAGAGTGTATGGGGGAGGTGGCGAGGCCACGGTCGAAATCGATTCGTCCCCATAACTAACGAGGTCGTTGTACTTGTTATGAAAAGCTGCAACGTCCACGTAAAAGCTAGATGTCACCAGCTTCCGATATCCGGCTTCGTAGCCGAGCAGCGTTTCCGACACGACCTGGCGGTTGTCGCAAATACAAGCAAACACGGGAGGGGTTGCCTGTGCCAGCCCTGTAAGTTGCAGGTCCTCATCAATACGGGAAGGCGTGCGTACCGCGCGCGTCACGGCTCCCCATATTGTCTGATGGGAAGTTGGCGTCCACAACAGCCGTGCGCTGGGCTCGTTTTCCCAGCCAGTGAAGATGTTGTGCTCAAACTTCGACCCGACGGTCAGCCAGAGTTTGCTTTGCAAGATCGCGATCTGGTCCTGTACGAAAGCGCTGTAAATGTTGTCGTCTTCATGATGCGGCAAAAAGTTGAGGGTAGCGACAGTTTGGATGAAATCGCTCGGACTCCATCGAGCTCCAAGCCCCCAGATAACTTCATTTCGCTGCTTGAGGACCAAGTGGTGAATCAAGTCAATGTCAAACGTGTTGCGAGTTTCTCCCAGTTGAGGTCCGAGACGATATGTCCGATCATAATAAGCCTGGACCTGGACGTCAGACGTACTATTCAGATCGCGGCGCCAACGCCCCAAGAGATTACCGCCCGATACATCTTGCGTTCCGTTTATGTTGAGTTGACCGGGGGGCGAGTAAGACACGATGGCCACTTGTTGCCCAACATTACCCTTATAAAGATCGCCCTGAACTGTGAGTGTATCGAGGTCCGTCAGTTGGGAGTCTGTTCGGAAACCCGCTTGCCCTAGTTGCCAAGCATCATAGTTACCGCCGCCGGCGTGGAATTCCGCGTTTTGGCCAAATCCCATGGCATATGCTCGATAGTTAAGATTGTTTCCGTGCGCGCCACCGTAGCGAACTCCGCTTTGGTTTTGTTCGACATTCCCGACGCTGGTGGATGCGTAGGTTCCCCGAGTATCCTTAGCATTCTTAGTGATGATGTTGATCACGCCATTGACCGCGTTCGATCCCCAGATCGTTCCCCCGGGACCCCGAATCACTTCGATACGCTCGACATCCTCGAGCAACACATTCTGTACGTCCCAGTACACGCCGGCATAGAGCGGTGTATAGACGCTTCGGCCGTCAATCAATACCAACACTGATTTTGAGAAACCGCTTCCAAGTCCGCGAATGTTCACAGACCACTGATTGGAGCTGATTCGTGCTACCTCCACTCCCGGCACAAGACGCAGTACTTCCGGAATGCTGGTGGCGCCGGAGCGGCGAATGTCATCCTGAGTGAGAACGAAAATTGCTGCTGAGGTCTTCGAGATCTTCTCTGGCTCCTTAGAGGCCGTCGTTACTTCGACATTGCCAAGTTCCGCCAAACTCAATTGTTTGAGGGGCTCGCTATTCGCTTGGTCCGGTTGCGGAGCACCAAAACTCTGGTTGACCACTCCGGCGAGCACGAACAAAAGGATAAGAGCAGCGCGCTGCACAACTCTCACTGCCAGCCATGCCTCCGCGTCGTGCGTGACTCCAAACGCGTCGTCGACGCGAGATAGGGACATGCTCAAGACTGGCCTCATGTTCCGAAAGCGCTCCTATTCTTAGCCGGTCGCTCCCGCAGCCGCTGCGCTGCGAGAGAGGTAATCTGCCGTTACAGTTGTGACCAGCCGCTCGAATTGGTCAAAGATGTGCGGATCCCACCAGCCCTTGGAAACTTCCTCTTTCATCGTTTGCAGAGCATCGGTGATGGAGAAGGCCTTCTTATACGGCCTCTCAGTAGTCAGAGCGTCATAAACATCGACGATCTGCAGCACACGCGCCGTAACTGGGATTGAATCTCCCCGAAGCCCATCTGGGTAACCCGAGCCATCGAGTTTTTCGTGATGGTGTCGTATGATCGGAAGCACAAAGCGGAAAGACTTCAACGGCGCACAGATACGCTCTCCAACCACAGAATGCTGGCGGATAATTGTCCATTCGTCTGGGGTCAAACGACTAGGCTTCAGCAGAATTGCATCAGGCACCGCAATCTTTCCTACGTCGTGCACGATTCCGGCACGACGTAGCGCGATAAGTTGATCCTCCGAGAGCCCCAGTTGTTCACCCAGACGAGCGGAATACTCCGCCAGACGTTCACAGTGACCATGCGTGTAGGGATCTTTGCCTTCAATGCTCTGCGCCAGCGAGAACAGGACCGACTCTGCCCGCTCCAACTCGTCGGTGCGCTGTTTGAGTCTTAAAAGGGACCTCACACGAGCGAGCAGCTCGGTTCTATCGACCGGACGGCTCAAGAAGTCATCCGCCCCCGCCTTGATACCCTCGATCCGATCTTGCCTGTCAGAGAGTGCCGTAACCAAAATCACGGGTATCAAATACGTGTCTGGATTATTTTTGATTTTCTCGCAAGCCTGAAAGCCGGTTAGGCGAGGCATCATCACATCCATGAGAACCAGGTCAACTTGAGTCCTCATTAACTCCTCAATGACATCTGCGCCGTCGGAAACAGTGATGACTTTAAAGCCCTGCGTGGTGAGGAGTTCCTCTAATAGTTCACGGTTCGCGGCTTGGTCGTCGGCGACTAGGATGGTGCCCGTGATAGATTGTTGGTGCGACTTATACAACATTTAACCTCTAGTCCCTTCTGCGGAGTCACTCTAAGAATGGCACAGGGAGAGAGGCAACCTCTAATTACCGAAGTCATGTTTGTCTGACCGATTTCGAATTTCGTAAAAGAACAGCCGGTAACCGGAGGGGTCAAGCCAACTTCCACCAAGAACTTCCCCGACGCTTTTATTAGACTGGAAGACACACCCAGTGGCATGCTCTCTTACTGAAATACTTGCCTTCAATGTTAATAGTTGTGGCGGCGATCGTGTTCTAAATCGAAATCGCTGTCACGAATCCAGTTGGCCTTCACGGCAAAATATGTGATACCAGGCCAAGTCAGATAAGTGCGACATTCGGGCCATTGGGGCGAAATAAACTTGTTAGCGGGCCAGCTCCGCGCCACTAAGTTGGCTGACCTCGCCCTCGTATTGAACCGTCACTTCCGTCTGCCACCCGATGACAAAAGAACACTTCGGATTGAATATTAGATTGTTGAACTTGCGCGAACTCTTAAGGGTGTCGAAGATAATTTCTAATTCTGGTGTCACCGCGATTCCGACCAGGGCTGTCTGGGGTCCCCGAAGGGAAGCTGTCCCCAAGACACCGAGCTTTTGTTTGGCCAAGAACGAGTAAATGTTCTTTTGTCATACAAGCTTCAATGGCGTTCTAGCATCCATGCATTGGAACTCGTGCTACCGACGTACAGGGCCAACGATCGGCCGTCGCGCGAAGGGATAGCCCAACCGAGACTCTTCCGCTTAGGCCGCCAGGCAGCGCGAACATGGCCCTGCAGATCGATGTTCAAGAGCGTATTTTCGTCGTCACCGGCTGAAGGCGACCAAAGACTTTTGCTATCGGCCGCCCAATCCAGAGCTGCTAATCCGGGCCAGCCTTGAACGGAGAGCCATTTCTTGGGAGCTCCATTGAGCGAGACAAGATGGTTTCGCGGCTGTTCCTCTGTTTTCGCCTTGATAATTGCCAAGGTGCTGCCATCCGGAGACAGAGTCCAGTTGAAGAACTGGAGAAAATCATCTGCGATGCGAAATATTTGTTTCCCTTTACCTTTGAATGGATCAAAGGTGAAGAAGGTGAGAGACCGTTCACCAATGACGCTGTAGATGCAGGTTGTGTCTGGGACCCGTGCACACTGATGATTACTGATCCAGTTCGCAACTAAGATTCGCTCCGGTGGGCCGCCAGCCAGCGGCACTCTCATCAACGTACTCGCCTGGTACTCAGCTTATTTACCTTGAGCTTCCGGATTGGGAACAGAAAGACTCGATAAGTTTGCGCTTGCAAACAAAGAACCAGACTTCTGACGGCCTTTCGACACAGCAAGCTGAAGCATTACCGCCGGTTTCCGTCCTCTACGGCTTTTTCATCATTGCGCACGAGCGCAGGAGGATCCTGCACTTCAACGTCATTGCGCACCCGACTAGCATCTGGGTCTCGCAGCAGTTGCGCGAAGCATTCCCGTATGTTGCCAATACGAATTACCTCATCTTGGACCACGATGCGAAATACGGATTCGAGGTGTCTGCGGCAATTAGAGGCATGGGTATTGAACCGTTGCAGACAGCACTCCGCAGCCCCTGGCAGAATGGCGCGGCCGAACGGTGGGTTGGAAGTTGTAGACGTGAGTTGCTGGACCACGTGATTCCGGCGAACGAGCGTCTTCTGCGGCGGCTTGTCTCGGATTATGTCTCTTACTACCAAAACCACAACAAGGAGTTTTCTATCTCCGGTATGAGCAGGAGGGAAAACGAGTCTGGGAAGCCGCGGGCACCGAGTACGGACCAGCCAAGGCCACGCTTCACCTGAAGCAAGCCGCTCTCTGGCGTCAGGGAAAAGTTGAGGCCAAACCATCACCCGTCAAACCGAAGACGCTGGAGGAGCTTCGAGCGGAGTTTATCCATGACAAGAGGACCACATATAAGAAGGATGGGACGCCTCTTGATCTCGATACCATTACGCACTACGAGCATGTCATGGAGGAGTTCTTGAAGGCGACGGGCCGGGTGTTGCCCAAGGACGTCACGCGGCAAGATTTGAAAAGCTGGATGGCCGCGCAGCGAGCGCGAGTCTCGCACCGCACGGTCTGCAATTTGTATGCGTCAGTCGCAGCGTTCCTGTTGTTCTGCGGAGTTGACCACAAGAAGCTGATACCGCACGCCGTAAGACCCCACGCCCATCTGTTACACCGAGGATGAAATGAGCAAGTTCCTCGCGGAGTGCAAAAACGACCGCGACTCTCTGTTCTTCGAATTTCTGTTGAAGACCGGATGCCGCGAGCGCGCAGCGACGACCGCAGAGTTTACTGACTGTCACGGTCGTTGACGGCAACCCCGCCTTTCAGGTCCAGAACAAGCCGGCGCTAGGTTTCCGAGTCCAGACTGGCACCAGTCGGATGATTCCGCTGGAGCAGGGACTCTACAAGAAACTCCTACTCTGGCAGATGATGAATCCGAAGAAGCGGTTTATGTTCGACACGGGAAACGACAAGCCGGATACGCACTTCCTTGAGACGTGCAAGGTCATTGCAAAGCGGGCAGGGATGGATAGGACGAAGTTCAAAGTCCATCGCTTCCGTGACACGTTCGCGACATGGGCGCTACGGCGCTGCGTGGATTTGAGAACGGTGAGCGACTGGTTAGGGCACGCCAACATCGAGCTGACGCAAAAGTATTTGGCACCGATGCAGGGCAAACAAGCTCAGGGCGAGATCAACAAGGCGTTCAGCACGACACTAGCCGTTTCAGCGACAGCATGAAAAGAGGAGCGGCCCGCCGTTCAGGACTCTCACCTGAATCTCGCGGGCCGCTTATCGATCACAGTCTGTAACGCTGAAACTTCAATACTGCTTGAACAGGGAACCGGGATCTTGCTACGCACCGGACCGCTGGTTATCTTCCGAAGTTCTACGCATACCTACGCCTTCTTTACGATTTCTTTATAAACTTTCAGGCGACTCCGTTGGGCTGTTCCTGCATCGAACTTTCAACATGGCGTGCACGCGCTTGTCAGTGTTCTTCATTCGAAGGCCAGCGGAGCGATCCCGTGGCTAAAGCGGTCTTAGTGGTTGACGACATTGCGGTTATCCGTCGGGTGCTCTGTGAGCTATTCGCGTCAGACAGCGACTTTAATGTGTGCGGGGAGGCCGAGAACGGACAAGACGCAATTGTAAAGGCCCAGACCTTACAGCCTGACTTGATTGTCTTGGACTTGTCAATGCCGATAATGAACGGCATAGATGCCGCCCGCGCTCTGAAAAGGTTGATGCCTACGGTGCCTCTGATCATGTTCACCGTGCACAGCGACGTGCTCTCTGAGGAGGACGCTCGCTCCGCAGGTGTATCCGCTGTGGTTTCAAAATCGGACCACGCGTCTGTCCTGCTCCGCAAGGCCCGTGCTTTGGTTTACCACACCGCTGCGTGATTATTACGTCTTTTCCCAGTCAGGAAATCCGAGATTGTCCCTTTTGAGAATGCGGAGGCTTGCCACAGCATCTGCAATGGCCTGCCGTTCTGCATGGCTGTTTGGGTCATGCGATATAGCCTGAAGGCGATTGAAGATCGCAGTTTCTGCGGCCGTAACTCGGTCGAACAGCGTCTGAGGGTCCAAGTCCACTATTGCAGCGAAATACTCATGCTGCCACTCGGGATAAAGAATTTTGGAAGATGAAGAACTCGGTTCCAAGGTAGCCTCCTGCACAACCAGCTCAGATCCATTTGGACAAGGGACCGTCACCAACAGGAGCGGCGGGGTAATATGTATTTTAGTTAGATCGACCTTACCACAGCTATTATACCGATACTGTTCGATGTCGAACACGAGGCGGCTGTCATGCGATCTGCAATAAGAACTGACGCCCAGAAAATTCTTTTACCAGCATGACGTGATCCACTTCGCCTTTAGCCTTGGCGAACTCCACGAGGGCCAACAAGAACCCGCGCTTCACCCTGCTGGCATTGCCAATTACATACTTCGCGTCCTCGGCTGGGTTAGACCGCTTCGCGGCCTTGCCATTCTCCGGTTTGTCGTTTGCTGCCGCTCGCTTGGCGTCTGTCGTGCCTTGTTTCTTCATCGTTGTTCTGCTGTGAATTGATTGAACTCATAGGGGAGGGAGCAAATCTTGTCTTGGCAGGAGGGGGCTACGACATCAACTTTCTGAGGAAAGCGAGATTTTGGTTGGAGTTATGATCGTTCGTACAGTCCGATCCCGGAGACAGGCAACTACCGGTTCCGGGACAGATCAGACTGAATCGAGGCTTGCTGCGTGCCTTTGTGCGAGGATCCAATGACTGAAGCTGAAAATCCGAGAGTCAGACGTCCTAGACGTCATTCGTCCGCGACACTGAGCACTGCTTGGCATGGATTAATTCTTGAAAAGATTTCTCAATGTTGGCAATAAGTCGGTAGCAATTCGCGCCTTGTCGATACAACCATGCGCCCCCGCCTCAAGTGCACGAGGTAGTAGTTGGTTACGATCGTGCTGACTGATGATCAGAATTTTAAGTGCAGGACGTTTTTGCCTCAACAGCTGTGCCGTTTCCAAACCATTCATTCCGCGCATGCTGACATCCAGCAGAATGAGGTCCGGCATTAGTTCGTCTGCTTTTTGAAGAGTCTCGCTGGAATTCGAGGCCTCGCCACAGATCTCTAACTCCTCGTCACCTGATAGGAGCTTAGCTATCCCGCGTCGGACCAGTTCATTGTCATCCGCGATCAAGACTCTCACGATCAGACCGTATTCAAGTCTGAGACGGTTGCTTGCAAGAGCTCGGCCTTGGTCTGATCCTCTGGCGATGCAGCTTTGGGAAGCGGTATGGTCGCGAAAACGCGGGTCCCTGAGCTATCCGACTCGATATCCATGGTCCCGTCGAATTGACGCAGGCGTTCCCGCATCCCACTTATTCCGACGCCTGAGCGTCCCGATTGAATCTCTACCAAACGCGCGGGCGACATGCCCTTGCCTTGGTCCCGGATGTCCAAGGTGATTTGATTCGATTCACGAGCAATCCGGATCGAAGCAGTCTCACTGTCGGAATGCCGGTGAATGTTCGTCAAACATTCTTGCACAAGCCGGAAGATCACGAGTTCCATCTCATGCGGCAGTCTCCCAAACTCCTTTGAAATATCAAGCCGAACTTCCAGACCGCTGCGTTCTAAAAGTCCTTGTACGTACCAACTGATCGCGGAATATAGCCCGTTCTCGTCCAACAGAGGCGGATGCAACAGGTAAGAAGTCGTGCGTATCTCACGGTGCAATTGTTGAACTGTTTCTTGAATCTGTTCAGCCTCAGTGGCTAGCTCGGGGGCATTGCGCCCAGTCTTCTGAACAAGCTGCGCCAGGCTTATTCCAAGCACGGTCAACGTCTGACCTGCGCTGTCGTGCAACTCGCGAGCGATATGCCGCCGTTCTTCTTCCTGACTTCTCAACAAACGCCAGGAGAGCTCTCGAACTTGGTTGGACTGCTCCTCCAGTTCTCGGGTGCGAGCCCGCACCTCTGCGTCAAGTGTTTGGGCCAACTTGCGGAAGTTTTCCTCTGCCTCTTTGCGAGCAGTCACATCGGTGGCCGCACCGAACCACTCTAGGATCTCACCGTTTGCATTCAGCAGGGGAACCGCCCGCGAGTTCGTCCAGCCTAGCGTGCCATCGGTTTGTCGGACACGGTGTTCAAGCTCGAACATGCTTTTTGTCCGCACCGCCTCACGGATCGTCCGCAACACAATCGGTTGGTCTTCGGGATGAATGTATTCGTTCAGCCAATCCTTCCTTGGCTTGCCCGTATCCGCGATGAACCCCCTGCCATCAAGCTCGCGCATCTCGCTCCAGTCGGGACTCATGCGATAAACCACGTCAGAGCTGGCAGTCACGAGTGCGCGGAAACGTTCTTCACTCTTACGCAGCAGCTCCTCTGAATGCTTCCGTTCGGAAATGTCGGCCGTAACAGCAAGATGCAGTACAGTTTCATCCGGGTTTCGCAAGGGTGCGGCGTGGGTTTCCATGTGCCGCCGTTTACCCTCTAGCCCAACGATGTCGAACTGTAGTGAACCCTGCTCACCCCGGCAGACGGTCTCGTTGAAAGCCTGAAATCGGGCCCGATCCTCCGGTGCAATCAGGTCATAAACATTCTTGCCAACCACTTCGTCTGCGGAATGAGCGCCAACCATCTCCAGGCCGGGCCTATTCATGTGCAACAACGTACCATCTGCTGAAATCAGTTTGACGCACTCCGGCGTGGTTTCAACGATCGCCCGGAAACGTTCTTCGCTTTCTCGCAGTGCCACTTCAATGCGTTTTCTTTCACCGATATCTCGGGCTACGTTTGATGCTCCGATCACCCTGCCTGCCGCGTCGCGGATCGGAGAAATCGTGAGTGAGAGATCCAAATAACTGCCGTCTTTCCGTCTGCGCACAGTTTCGAAGTGTTCGACTCGCTCGCCTCTCGCCAAGCGCCTGAGAATGTCTTCTTCTTCGGAACGTCGTTCCCACGGCACGATGAGCGTAATATGCTGACCGATCGCTTCTTTTGCCTTATATCCGAACAGTCGCTCGGCGCTCTGGTTCCAACTGGTTATGGTCCCATCGAGCTTCTTGCTGAGGATGGCATCATCTGAAAAATCGACAATGGCAGCCAAAAGCGAGGTCGTCCGTTCCGCCTGCTTTCGCTGGGTGACGTCGTGGAACGTAATAAGGATCAGAGAATCCCCGACTCCGGCCAATCGGCGTGCGTCAAGCGCAAGCGTTCTTCTACCGGTAGGGGATTCGCGGTCGATCTCAACCGCTTGAAATTCATTAGGACCAGAAAGACTTGTTTCTATGGATTTCCACGCCTCGGAAGTTTCCCATTCGTTGTTCCCGAGCTTGCGGATTGAAATGCCCTGCGTCTCATCCCGCGAAACCCCAAATATGCTATAGAAGGCCCGGTTCGCCGTCTGCACTTGCAACTTGCCGTCGAGAACGACCACAGGATCAACTACCGTGTTGAGGATTGCCTTCGTGTATTCCCGTTCGTAGATGGCTTGTTCGATGCTTGCGCGAAAAGCCGTGACATTCGTGAATGTGAGCACCGCGCCAAGAATCTGGCGATCACTTCCAGTGTAGGGAGCTATTCGAAGAAGAAAATGTCTATCGCCATCGCGGGTTTCGATCCGGTGCGGTGCTCCGTCAGCGATTACCCGCGTGCAGATTCTATTGAGATCCTGCACACCCACAAGAGTGCTGCCAAGAGAACAGCCGAGATCCGAGACCTTCAGACCGAGCACCGTCGTGGCGGCATGGTTAATGCGGGCCACTCTGCACTCCCGGCTGATTACAATTACCGGAAGATCGACGGCATCAAGCACATCGATCCCGTTGGGGGGCGTCCCACCCAAAGTCGTACCTCCGCCTGAGACAGTGCTGGCTACAAAGAGCTGGTCATCCTCTGCCATAGCGTATCTCTATTTTAACCAGTAGCGTGATACAGCGTCTGACTTCGTTGTAGTACATCATCGGCTACAAGCGGGAGAGTCTGACGCAACGCCAAGAGCAACGCCTGAGAGCGCGGCATGTGGAACGAACTGGAATAGCGCGACAGAAGTCGGTCCTCTAGGACGCGGGATTCGTCCGGGCCCACGGCGTCTCGAAGTGCTTCGGACACAGCTCGCTCCAGCCGAGTGTAATCTTCGACGGGAATAAGATGCGAGTGATTCTCGCCGAGTCTCGGCAGCATACGGGCGTGTACGTCTCCGTTGAAGTTATCCATCAAGAACGAGCAGAAGATCGCGATGTCTTGCTCATGCGCGAGTTTGTCGAATAAATCTTCGAGGTTCATGCTGGCGGCAACGTCCCCGCGCTCCCAAAGAATGTTAACCATCTCACCCCACCAGCGTACTTTCTGGTAGCGACCTTCTCCGCGAGCTTGTGCGACGACGTTCGCGGCTAACCCCAGAAATACCGGCGAATCTGGCATTCCGTCCCGCATGAAGGTGGGCAGCAGATTATCGGCGTCAACAATCGTTAGTTGCCCCCGCTTTTCCGCGGCCTTCACATCCACGCCCTCGCTTTCCATGCGGGGTCGAAAAGCGTCCCAATGAGCGACGGTCGGAACTAGAATTACCCCCTCGCCGTTGGCAATTGCCGCAGCCGCAAAGCGGCAGACAGCCCGATTGAGAAATTGTTGGTCCTGATAAAGCTGGACGATGTGATCGCGGGGTGCAGCTCCGGCTAAAAGACCGCACCAGGGCTCGCCTTGGTCCGCTCCGTTTTTTGTCTCGCCCAGACTGCTGTTGTTTTCCATTGCCACCCTTCCCATCTCTGAAATCAAATCTCGAGCTAGACCAGACTTTGTTACGAAGCCGTTTGCGTTGACGCTGCGGGCTTGTTGGCGAGCAATTCTCGCATCGTTCTGAGTAACAATGACGACACTGCAATCGGGACTCTCCCGCCGAATAATTCGTGTTGCCTCTAAGCCGTCCATCCGAGGCATGTTGATGTCTATAAGTGCTAGGTCAGGATGGAGTTGGCTCACCTTTTCAATGGCTTCGATTCCATCACTAGCTTCGCCACAGAAATCATCTACAATTAAGACGTCGACGGAACCCATATCGGCCCTCGGAGATTTCTTAGATCCATCGCGCTGCGTCGATAGTTGCCAACGCGAGCTAGAACTCGCAGCAGGGTTAAGCCCTCGAATCGAGGTACCGATATGTCACCCGCAGCCCAAGAATGCACGAAGCCCAGAGGGAAGCCTATACAGTGTTTATTGTATTGACCCGTTAGTAACTTTTCGAGCTCGAACCACTACACTAAATCGTCAACGATTTGCATTGCAGGCTGGCGGGAATCGCTGCCACAATGCCGGCAGACGCTTCCTCCTCTCTTCCAATTGGGGATGGTAGTATTTTTCGCATTTTGTTCGTCTACAGTATTCCAGTATTATGGTACGCTCAACTCATGTGATTCTTGCGATCGACGACCACTACGTATTCACCGTTGCAGAATTGAAAGAGGAGATCAGTCATCATCAGCCCGGTACGAAGATCGAGGTGCGCTATATAGGCGGTACTCGATAATCTACGACACTCCCATTCTTGGCTTGCTTGTCAGGCCGCGAGCGACGTGAATTTGAAACTCTCCGCGCACACCGTGACAAAACCCGCCATCTGCCTCTGCAGTTGATCTCCACGAGAGCCGTGGCAACACTGGCAGAGCGCAGCGCATTCTCGACCTTCCTGAATACGACCCTGCAGTATTGAGCGTCATTCCGTAAAGTCTTAAGCCGCCCGCGCACCCATTACGAAATGCAAGATCAACGAGATCACGGCGAATACAAGCAATAAGTGAATTAGGCCTCCGGCGACATGGAAAACGGTGAAGCCGCCAATCCACGCTATTAGCAGCACTATGAATACAATCATCCAGACGCTCATTCGATTTCTCCTAAATTCGATAACTTCAACAATGTTTGCGGCAAACGGAACGGAGACTCCGTCCGGTCTGCCGGTTCAGAAGAACTATGCAGCGTGTCGGTCGGGCACCGCGCTTTTGTCGCCCCGAGTTTCGCCAGTCGAAGAAATATCCTGTGCGCCCGTACTTTCGAGAATTTGCTTCGCCTTCTTAGTCTCGTCGGAATTGTCTGAGTGACCAGAGAGCAAAATCCCACCGTCCTTGACGCGACCTTCGTAGCGCTTGGCCTCGTATTCCGGTATGCCCATGCCCACCAAAGCGCCGGTGAGGCCGCCTATCGCGCCGCCCACTCCGGCTCCGGCAAGAGCTGCCATAATTGGACCAGCAGCGATGCCGGATGACCGTTTCATAAGAATTTCCTTAAACGGGCAACACATTCTACCTTCCGCACTACCCGGTTGTCACGAGGAACTCAGCTACACTCTGCCGATGATCAAGAGGAAGCTGGCGCTTCGCTTTACGGAAGAAGAGGCGCGTATTTTCTCAGATGGCTTATATGCTCTAGAAATCTTTGAACCCTTGGGCCGTGAAGACCAAATTAGGTGCAGACTTCGAAGTGTAGACACAGGAATTGTCTCATGAAGGAGGTTCACCCCATAGCGGTGTAGATGATTTTGTAGCTGTGAGAGCCACTCAAGCTCAACAGAAAACAATCGATTCAGACAGCAGCCTGCATCAGCTTTAATATCAATCAGTTGCGATCAACAAATTTCAACAATTTTCAATACGCTCCGAAATCTGGCTCTTAATCAGTAGGTTGAAGGTTCGATTCCTTCCGCGCTCACCATCCCTTTAGTTTTCAAGCAGTTGGCGAAGCGATTTTAGGCTGCTTCGCCCGATTAGTAACTGCAGCAATGGTTCGGTTTGAGGAGGTGACCATCGCAATAACCACCACGGGTGGCCAGTAGTCGTACCGCAGTGTTTCATCTCGAATAAGAGTTGCCCTTCGCCCAGATCAACGGGCCCCCCAGTTGCGCCCGAATTACCTGCCGAAATCACCAGATCACTTTAATCGCAAACTGAATCTGCCGAGAAGTTGTAGTCGTCGAACTTAGCAGACCGGCAGCACCGTTCCGCGCTCCCGTGGAATCAAAAATATCGGTGTTGCTGGGTGAACTTGGAACGGCGAAGTTGGTGTGATTCAAGATATTAAAAAACTCTGCTCGGAACTGCAGGTTGAAGGTGTCTGATATTCGCTCAATAGGGTTATTCTTGAATACAGAGAAATCGAGGTTTAAGAGGCCCGGCCCCGTCAGAATGTTTCGGCCGGCATTTCCACGCAGGTTAAAACACTCCGGATAGGGAACACCCGGCGGCGGAACACCCGGCGGGTTGGGGTCGCAGTTGGCCTGCCAGAAAGCCAGCGAGGGCGCACTCGGGATCGCGAAACATTCAGTCTTAATGTAATGTGTCGGATTCCCGGGATTGATTAGCGAAGCGCAACCGGGGCCTGTCAGCCGGTTGGGTACATCCCACGGATCGCTGCTGTTTAATCCCAGCGGGCTTCCGTCGGTGCCGAACGTTGCTGTGAAAGGCAAACCGTCGCTGGCCTTTAGAATTGTGCCCAGTTCCCAGCCGTTCGTGGCCCAAGTCAATGGTTCCGATTCATGATGTCGATTCGGCAACTGCCAAGTTCCGCTGAGTACGAAAACGTGTCCAGCATTAAAATCGGAAGGGGCGCGGTTCAAGCCAATATTGATCCACAGTGGGCTCGAGATGGCATTCGCAAGGGTGTCTCCGGCAATTACGCCGGAACTGGTATCGATGCTTCTGCTCCAGGTATATGAACCCTGGACCTGAAGGCCATGGCTCATTCTCTTTGTGATCGCTGCCTCGAGAGCGTCATAGTAAGAGTCGCCACGCCAGTTTAGAAATCTTATTGCTCCCGCATTCGGGTTTATCGGTGTGCCACTCCCGATGGGCGTCGGCCACAGGTAGCCGGCAGAGGTGAAGCTTGGAATCACAATGTTTGCATCGTCAGTTCTGAACGGTTGGTGCACGCCACGCGAACCAACGTAGCCGACAGCTGCTGTAAGGTCGGTCGCCAACTGTCGCTGGACGTTGAGGTTCCACTGCACCACATAATTTCGGCGGGGCTTGTGTTCGACGTAACCGTACTCGAGGGAGGAAGGTCCGAGCAGGCTAAATGCCCCGCCTGGGAACGATCCCGGGGGAAGGTTTGTAGCGAGTCCGATCTTTGTAAAGGGGGCGGGACGGCCGATGAGAAGTACGAACATATACGGCAGCGGCAGGCTATCGTATTGTCCAACCGCGCCATGTACAACTGTCTTCCCGTCGCCTAGCGGATCCCAAGCAAATCCTACTCGGGGTTCGAAATTTCGAAGAGTCGGATTGGAGAAATAAGGATTGCCGAGATGAGGAGTCGAATCGGTGATGTTGTATAAATTCGAGATCTTGCCGTGAATTTCATTGGGAACGGTGGCCATTTCATAACGCAGGCCGATGTTCACCGTGAGGTTGGGACGCAAGCGCCAATCGTCCTGCGCATAAAGGCCTACAATAGTCTGTCGAAGTCCGCGCTCCGAAATCAAGTTCGGAAAAGCCGCTGTGAAAACTTGCGGCATGCCAGTGAGAAAGTCAGAAAGAGAACCAAAGCTGAACGCTCCATTTGCGTCCGCGATGGGGAATTCATTAAGTTGCTCTCGCTCGATCGCAGCGCCGAACTTCAGCGAATGAAGTCCCTTGGAGAGGAAGGCGTCATCGTAACCTTGAAACGAATTCCACCGATAGCGAAAATTATCCACCGCGCCGACGCCGCCACCAAAGTTCGCCAGCCCTCCCACAAATAATTTGGCCGCGGCGTGTCCAGGAACTGCGCCTAGTGAGAGATCAGCCGCAGCTGGATTGATCGCTGTTGCCGTCTGCTGACCGTCGCTGGCAACCCGGTTGAAGCCGAACCGGACAGAGTTGACCAACGCTGGCCTGAAAACATGAGTTTCCTCAAGGATGAGGGTTTGGCGGGTCGTTAGATAGCTCGCCAGGACAACGTTGTAGGGATCAGGTTGGGTCTGCGGTGTTTTGTCGAACAGGTAGGTGCCGGATAGATTGTTCTTCTCCGAAAACCTCTGATCGACGCGGCCGGTAAAAAAATTCTCCGAGGTGATCTGCTGCTGCTGTACGGTGTAAATCCCAAGATCTCCATTGCCGACGAGCGGCCCATTCGGCAAGGCAAAGAGCCTCAAATATTTCTGGGCCCCCGGATCGACCGCCACTTGCGTAGGCATACAGGTGGGAGGGGTGCCAGGGATGGAACAAAGCTGTCCACTGCGGGCTGCTGGGGAGGGCACGGTGTTAAATGAGGTCACGCCTAACGATTGACGGATTCCTTCGTAATCGCCAAAAACAAAAGTTTGATCTTTGCGGATTGGGCCTCCGGCCGCGGCACCGAACTGATTGCGTTTGAAAGGAGGGATGGTGGTATCAAAAAAATTGCGCGCATCCAGCGCGCTATTCCGCAGAAATTCGTAGACGCTTCCATGAAATCGGTTAGTGCCCGACCGGGTCACAGCGTTGACTACGCCACCAGATGATTTTCCGTATTCTGCCGAGTAGTTGGTGGTCAGAACCGAGAATTCTTGAATCGCGTCCACCCCGAGATTCCCGCCGAGAACACTGCCAGGACCGCCATTCGCGTAATCATTGAGGCTGACGCCGTCTAGACGATAGTTATTCTGTTGAGGGCGCGCGCCTGAGATCGCTACCTGCGAGCCATAACCGCGGTTCACATCCTGGAAAGCATGAGTCTGAACCGATACTACTCCCGGCTGGAGAGTCGCGAGGTCGGTCCAAGAACGGCCGTTTAGCGGGAGTTCGCGCACGGTCGTGGAACTCACTACGGCGTTGATGGCTGACGTCTCCAGGTCAACGGTCGGGCTAGATCCGGCGACTTGAATTGTTTCGGAGACTTTTCCTACCTTGAGAGAAAGATCCAGCACCCGCGACGCGCCCACCTCCAAGGTAATGCTAGTTTCGATCCGGGTTGAAAACCCGGTCGCAGACGCGGTGACGCTATAGTTTCCCGGCAATATATTCGGCATGGAGTAGAAACCGGCGGAGTCCGTCATTGCAATGTGGGTTGCGTCGGTCGCACTGTTCTTGACGGAGACAGTGACATTGGGGATCGCGGCACCGGATACGTCTGTCACCACTCCGGAAATGGTCGCTCCGGCCACCTGGGCATCACTGCAAATCGATGTGAGCATTCCCAATGTCAACCATACAAATGCGATAAGGAATACCGGGATCGCACGTGAATTTCCGGCCCGGACCATTGCGCGACTTCCAGGTTTTCTACCCGCCATAGTTCCACCGTCCTTCGGGTGTACCGTCTAAAGCCTTGCTTCTGTCCCTATTGGGGAGGAAGCTGAATCCAAGTTCCTGCCGGGGACGTTTGGATCCTGGATCCTTTTATCCACAACGTTTGGTATTGTCAACTAAAATGTGAATAGTTGCAATCAATAGAAGCGTTCCACTCTTCCTGAGATCAAGTGCCCGATTGGAACTCCGATCGTTTTAATGTTCTTGACGGTCTCAATCGAATTGATTAAACTCGCCGAACTGGATCCTGGATCCCTTTACTAAAAAAGACTCCAGACAAAGGGTTTCATTGAAGCGAGACTTATCCTCGTCTTCGAAAAGTTGCAAAGGTTCCTGACAACGCCGCTCTTTAAGGATAGATTTGCCCAGTACGGGCCAAAGGACTCGATCCGCTTACGAACCAGAGTATTTAACAAAGTACGCGATCTAAAAGGAGAAATAGTGTCTGACTACGGACTCATTCCGGTAGATTGGGAAGCGCGGTTCAATCCTCAACGGATGTTACGTGAACGATTGCAGCGAGCGAAAGACGCACTCAACAATTCAGATCTTGATGCCTTGTTCGTGTTCCGGACCGAGGATGCTCGCTACTTGATGGGCTACCGCCACCATCTCGGTCCTGCTTTCATCATGGGCAACGCGGTTACAGTATTGGCACGGGGTCATGAACCAATTCTCTGGTCGATGGACTTTGAGCACTGCCGTCATCGTATGCCGTGGCTTACTCCAGATCAGATTCGCCCCCGCGCGAATTTTCGTGAAAAAATCGGAATGAAACGATGGGCCGAGCAAGTAGAAGGTTTGATAGGGTCGCTTGCAGGCAAGCGTGTCGGCATCGACATTTGGGATATCAACATGGAGACTGCCATCCGCGAGGTATTCCCAACAACCGAATTCGCCGACGGGTATCAGAGCGTGCTCATGCGGGCTAAGGAGATCAAAACTCAGGACGAAATTCATTGCCTCAAGATTGCGAATGCGATCACGGAGGCGGCGCTCGATCGTGCGCTCGAATTCCTCCGTCCCGGAGTAAAGGAATGTGAAGTGCTAGCTGTCGCCTGGCAGACCATGACAGCGATGGGTAGTGAATGGACACAATGTTCGAACATAATCTGTTCCGGTCCGTATACCGCACCCTATCGTCGTTTCACATCCGATCGCATTATTCGTAATGGCGATCTCGTCATTCTCGATATCGGTGCGGGTTATAACGGTTATTGGGGTGATTTAACCCGAACCTGGATTTGCGGAAACGTAAAGCCAACCCCGGAGATGCGCGACCTTCATCAAAAGTGCTACGACGCACTGTTCAATGCAGGGAGCAAGGTCCGACCCGGTGCGACCAACGCCGAGGTCTTTGCCGCCGCCGACCCGTACGTTCTCGACAGCCTGGGCCACGGGTCCGGCGTAAACCCATGGGAGGCCCCCTACTTCAGCCCGGCCTCAAAGGATTCGCCGGTGGTGCTCAAGGAAGGGATGGCTTTTAATCTCGAGCCGTACGCCGGAAAGCCGGGCATAGGAGGCATCCGGCTAGAGAACGATCACATCGTCACGGCCGATGGCGTCGATATTTACACGACGTATCCGTTCGATGAGCGGCTGGTAGACAAACTCCATCCGCTGGATACGACCACGGGCCGTACCAGATAATCTTGTACATGGCACGCCATCCATCAGGCTCCGAGCTGCCTTCCTTTCGTCTCGATGGCCGCTTCGCCGTCGTCACTGGTGCAAGCCAAGGCATTGGCCGCGAGTTTGCTCTTGCGTACCATCGTGCAGGGGCCGAAGTCATCTTGGTCAGCCGAAACCAGAAGAAGCTTCTTGAGGTGCAGAGGTCTATTCAAGACGGAGGCGGAAAAGCTCACGTAATTTGTGCAGATCTCAGTCGGATGAAAGACATTCACTCGCTGGAACGATCCGTGGCCAGACTCATCAAGGGCAGAGAGCTCGCGCTAGCGTTGGTGAACTGCGCAGGCTTCGGCTTTACCAAGCCCGCGCTCGATGTCACCGAAGAAGATTGGGATCGGCTGGTCGACCTTCATCTCAAGGGTACGTTCTTTTGCTCGCAATTCTTGGGACGCTTAATGATCGAACGCGGATACGGAAAGATCATCAATCTTAGTTCTACGTGGTCTGCGAGCACCGACGTTGGTAAGAGTGTCTATGGCGTTGCGAAAGCCGGCGTGTCCTATCTCACTGCTGCGCTTTCCACCGAATGGGCTCCTTTCGGAGTTCGGGTAAATGCCATCGCACCCACGGCGACGCTGACCGAAAATACCAGTCGCTCTTTGCGCGAAGATAAGGCGCGTGCGAAACGACTGCTCGAGTCGAATCAGACTTGGGCGGTTCGCCAAACCTTCCGACCTAGTCGGCGCCGCTCTTTTCCTGGCGAGTCCCGCTTCGGATTTCGTCACTGGCCATACTTTGTTTGTCGATGGAGGGTGGCACGCCGCAAGTTAACTGACCAGCATGTAAGAAATCTCTAAATGATCGAAGACAAAAATCGCGTTCAGTTAGCGGACCCTCGGGAACCGCCCTCATCCGATCGGCCCGGCATTCGCCCAGTGGCGATTGCGATGTATTGCGTGCTCCTAGCGTCCTATGCGGTAAATGCAGCGGATCGCCAGCTTTTTCCGCTTCTTGCCCATGACGTACGTCAGGAATTCGGTTTTTCACTCGCGGACACAGGCCTTCTTGCGACGATTTTCACTCTGGGCTTGGCGGTGGCAGGATTGCCGACCGGGTATCTGCTAACACGTTTTTCCCGCAAAATCGTACTCCTGTTGGGCATCGCGATCTTTTCAACTGCCACTGTACTCATCGTGGTCTCGTTCCACTACTGGGATATGTTGATCTATCTGGCCGCCACCGGTATTGGCGAGGCCATGCAGTTAACGGTAATGATAGCCATTGCCGCGAACTACTTTGTGCGGTACCGTGCCGCCGCAATCGGTTCAATGAATGTTTTTTTCGGCATCGGCGCATTCAGCGGCCCAATCTTGGGCAGTATGTTGCTCGCTACTTATCGAAGCTGGCGTGTCCCGATGATCGTATTTGGTCTTGCCGGCTACTTGATGATTGTGCTGATTGCACTAACCGTTCGTCCTTGGTTCAGCGAGACTCATCGCGCCCGGGACGCTCGAGCAGATCTTCGTGGCGCACCTGTCCTCCTGAACAGGAATACCGTGATTCTCACGGTTTTGAGCGTGATTGGCGGTCTCGTTCTTTACGGTTTCACTGGGATGTATCCGACTTATCTTCGCGAGGGACTTCACTATTCACCGAAGACGGCAGGAGTCGTCACCAGCTTCTACGGGGTCGGAGCTCTTACTTCGATTGCAGGCGGGTGGCTCGGTGATCGCTTCTCGCCACGAGTAGTTCTCAGTTCAGCATTCTTCTGCATCGCTGCCCTTGGATACCTCTGCTTCCACGGTTCACATACGATCGTGCCTCAGGCAATTATGACATTCGCATACGGCGCGATTGGCAGCGGCACGCTTTACGTAAATTTAGCCGGCTATCACGTTAAAGCGGTGCGAAGCGGCCTCGCCAGTCGCGCATCGGGTATGTTTGTGACGAGCCTTTACGCCGCTGCCGCCGCTGCCGGCTATCTAATGGGTGGAATTGCTGGCCACGCCGGATGGGCGGTAGCGGGAGAAATTCAGATTTCGCTGCTGTCAGTGGTGGCGGGAAGCATCGCGTTCGCGCTACGATCCAGCGAAATGTCCGTATAGTTGCTGCCGGAAATTGTTACTTCGCGAGTTCGCGATTGATCAGCCCGTAAGGCTTGTCACCTCTAAGGCAAGCGAGGACCTGCGCAATCGCCCGCGCTTGCAAAGTCTCACGGGCTTCGATGCTCAGCCAAGCTGTGTGAGCTGTAACGATAATCTTGGGGTGTTCTGTTAGTGCGCTTCGCATCGGTGGCACTGCCAATTCTGCGTCCACCACATCGAGGCCGGCGCCGAAAAGTCTCCCGCCATCGAGTGCGGCGATAAGTGCAACTTCGTCGATCAATCCGCTACGCGCAGTGTTAATGATCGAGGCAGAGCTCTTCATCTTTGCGAACGCGGCTTCTCCAAAGAGATGATGTGTCGCCTCATTTAGCGGTGCGTGAAGCGAAATAAAGTCCGAGGATTCGAGTAGGGTATCGAAAGAAACGAGTTCTGCGCCCATCTCGCGACACCGAGCTTCGTTCAAATAGGGATCGTAGATCATGACGCGCATGCCAAGTTGCGATACCTTGCCGGCTAGAAGCGAGCCGATTTTCCCGCAGCCCACCAAACCACAAACCTGGCCGCGCAATCGATGCAGGGGTGGCATGTTGGAGATCGCCCACCGCTTTTCCTGGGCCAAAGAAATGGCCGGGATCATTTGGCGGCTGAGCATCAGCAGCAAGGCCAGCGCGTGGTCTGAAACCTCGTCAATGCAATAATCTGGAACATTTGCCACCATGATGCCGTGCCGGGTGGCGGCCCCGATGTCAATATTGTCGACCCCAATTCCATAGCGCACGATGATGCGGCAACGCTCCATGGCAGCTATTACCCGCTCGGTGATTGTCGCTCGGGCAGTAAGCACGCCGTCGGCGTCCTTGCACATAACAGCAAGTTGGTCTTCGCTGCCAATTTGACCTACGAAGAGCGTGCCGCCTGATGACTCGACTCCGTGCCTTTCCTGCTCGACATCCGGGAACCGGTGATCGGTAATAACGACTTTCACGTTCCTCCGTTAAAATGTCTTTCGATAATGATCATTTGATTGCCGGTCCGATGCTATGAAGAGCTACTGCTTATGGATCTCTTTCCCCAAGCAACCACCTTCTGGCTCGATTCTCCTAGGCCATCGATTCCCAACCTCACGACATCGCCAGGCTGTAGAAAGATCGGTGGTTTCCAGCCTTGCCCGACACCAGCAGGGGTTCCAGTACCGATTACATCCCCAGGAAGCAATGTCATAAACTCACTCACGTAGCTCACAATAGTCGGAACGTCGAAAATCATGTCGCAGGTATTTCCGTTTTGCCGAAGTTCGCCATTTACTCTCAACCACAGATTAAGGTTCCCGGCATTGGGTATGTCGTCACGGGTCGCAAGAAAGGGGCCAAGAGGCGCAAAAGTGTCTGCACTCTTGCCTTTTACCCATTGTCCGCCTCGTTCAAGTTGGAAACTTCGCTCTGAATAATCGTTGAAAACGGTGTAGCCAGCCACAAATTCAAGTGCATCTTCTGTCGGCACGTAGCTGGCTCGCTTGCCGATGATTACAGCCAATTCAGCTTCCCAGTCTAACTTCAGTCCGTTCCTGGGCATCACGACATTGTCGTTGGGACCACACATGGCCGTGGTGGATTTAAGAAATACGACTGGTTCTTTCGGTATCTGTCTCCCACTCTCAGTGACGTGCTCAAGATAGTTATGCCCGATGCACACGATTTTGCTAGGCCTGGTGACCGGAGGCCCAAGGCGGATGGATGTATCGACTTTGGGTAACTGCGAGCTGTTTTCTTTCAGCCAATGACTCAGAGAATCAATGCCTCCTGCCGCGAAAAATGCTTCATCGTAATCCGAACAAAAACCAGAAACATCCATTCCATTCCCATCGGAAAGAAACACACCGGGTCTTTCTTCTCCTGGCTGACCAAATCGAAATAACTTCATACGCGTTAGATCGCTCTCCTTAATTTGGTGCACAGGTCGCCACGAACGGAGGTTTGAGGCGGTGGACTAAAGTAAAACGAAGTCAGATCACTTCGTAATCTGCGAGAAAGACAAAGTCAAGATAATTCGCACAACGATGAGTTGTTTTCTAATTTGCGACGTCCTCGCGAGTGGAGTTTGTTTGTTGTGAACCCAACACGCTGTTTGACTCAATAGGGATAGATCGCGTAAATTGCAGTCCAGCGAGCGCCACATTTCAAGCTCAGTTCAACCCGTTGTAACGAGTTAGCGTTCGCGATGGAGTGACGTTGATGAGAGCACTTACCCGCGAGCTCACGATCTCGAAGCGTGTAGCCATTGAAATTCGCACAGCCATCCTGGACGGGAGCTTGCCTCCCGACAGTCCTATTCACCAGGAAAAACTGGCGGCCAAGCTTGGAGTCTCCCGGGAACCAGTCCGCAAAGCTCTGGTCTTATTGGAGCAAGAGGGACTCGTAAACATTGTCGGGCGCAGTGCGATGGTCACACCCGTTGACGATCAGTTCATCGCAGAGATTTACGGGTTTCGCGAGGTAGTCGAAGGATACGTTGCTTCTATGGTAGCGGCGCGAAGGGATTACGATCCGACAAAACTGCATGGGATTCTCGCTAGCGGGTACAAATCCGTTGGGACTAAATCAGTAGACCGTTTGATTGAATTAGACCAGGCTTTTCACAACG
This sequence comes from uncultured Acidobacteriota bacterium, assembly GCA_963716405.1. Taxonomy (GTDB): domain Bacteria; phylum Acidobacteriota; class Terriglobia; order Terriglobales; family Acidobacteriaceae; genus JABDBE01. The sequence continues at coordinate 815,193 of CAVQTI010000007.1, forward strand.
AACTCTACCATGCGTCTGGAAATCGCGTAGTGATAGAGGTAATGGAAACACAGTGGAACCATATCCAACGCGCAATGATTACGGACCTCTCGATGGATAGTTTCCAAAAACAATCTTGGGACGAGCACGCTGGAATTGTCGATGCCATCTTGAAGCGACAAGTGTCCCGCGCCAGAACATTGGCGTCCGCCCATATTCGATCGGCTCTAGCCCGCAAAGTTGCCCGTTGGACGACGCAACAACAAATTCCCTAGCACTCGAGCCTGGTTCTGTGCCGCGTCGTCGTTTTTCCTTCGACTTCTGTCGCTTCCCTGAAATCAATTCTTCTGATGCAGCCGAAAGCCCGCATTTGGCCGAGACCCAACCCATATGTCCCCGGACTGCTGCGGCAGGGGAAATATTTTAGTTGACAAAGGTGACGGTTGCAGATAAAAGGATCCAGGATCCAAACGGCCAAGCTGGGTCCGCGACAAGCGCTAGTGGGTCTTATCGGCCTCGTCGATTCCCCTCGGAGGGAATCCATTGGCGCTGGCGACGAGGGGCGCCGGCAGTTGGACGATGGCGGTGAGAGAACCACACTTATGACAACCCTCCATAGACACGCGAGAAAGAGCGCTATACTCCTTCTCGCATTTGCCGCTCTTGTAAGCGTGACGCCAGTTCGTCTTTGTGCCCAGGTGGCGGGAGCGACGATGGCGGGCACGGTGACCGATTCATCGGGCGCGCTCATTCCCCACGTGCACATCTCCATTAAAAACGAAGACACGAGTGAAGTCCGCTCCGTTGCGGTCGATTCAGTGGGGTTTTATTCCGTGCCCAATTTGTTGCCGGGGAAATATGACGTCAGTTTCACTGCGCCTGGGTTTGCCACCGCGGTACAAAATGGCATTGTATTGACGGTGGGTTCTCAGCAATTGGTCAATATAAAAATGCAGATTGGGCAGGTCAATCAAACACTTGAAGTACAAGATCGAGCTCCCTCGGTTGACTTAGCAACGTCGACCATGGCAGGTGTCGTTGGGCGGGACGCTGTCGCACTCTTACCCTTGAACGGGCGGGATTGGACCCAACTCGCAACTCTCCAGCCTGGCGTAGGTTCGGTAGCCTCCATTCAAGCGGATACTGGTAGCCACGACAGAGTCCACCGCGGTTACGGTGTGCAACTGGCAATCTCCGGCAACCGTCCCCAGCAAAACAATTACCGGATCGATGGCGTCAGTGTCAACGACTACACGAACGGTGGTCCCGGCAGTGTGGAGGGCTCTACCCTGGGAGTGGATGCGGTCGAAGAGTTTTCGGTTTTGACAAGCAACTATTCCGCAGAGTACGGGAGAACCTCAGGCGGCGTCATTAACGCGCTTACGAAGTCGGGAACCAATCGATTCCACGGCAACGCCTATGAGTTCCTGCGAAATAGCGCGTTAGATGCCCGTAATTATTTCAATCCGCCAAAAATTCCCGAATTCAGAAGAAATCAATTTGGTGCGTCCCTCGGTGGGCCGATCCACAAGGACACCACGTTCTTTTTCGTCGACTACGAAGGACTTCGTCAGAATCAGGCGCTCAGCACTTTGGTCAACGTTCCCTCGCCGGCGCTTCGCAGCGGGATACTTTGTTCCATTCCGCAACCGGGCACTTGCTCACCGCATCAGGTGACCGGCTCCTCCAATCCAGACCCGGCGACCGGCATCGACAAAGCCGTCTTACCTTTCCTCGGTCTGTGGAATCTACCCAATCAGGGACTCTTGGGAAATGGAGACACCGGAATTTACGCTTTTACAGCCGCCCATGTTACGTCTGAGAACTTCGGCACTGCGCGTATTGATCATAGATTTTCGGCTAACGACAGCATCTTTGGCAGCTATGAATACGACTCGGCAGTGTCGACTCAGCCCGATCCCGTGAACGACGTACTCTTGGGAAATACTTCGGGCAGGACGTTCGTCGCCATCGAAGAGACTCATATTTTCAAACCGCAATTGATCAATTCGATTCGATTTGGCTTTAACCGCTCACTCCATACTTCAGGCGGCATAAGTGCGATTAATCCACTGTCGGCAAATCCGGCCTTGGGAGACACGCCGGGAGCTGACAATCCATTAATCGACGTGACGGGACTAACCTCTGCCCAAGCGGGTTTGAACCAACTGGACAAGACGAATCTCTATCAAAACTCATTCCAGGAGTACGACGACGTTTTCCTTGTCAAGGGAAACCACAGTTTGAAGTTTGGCTTCGCTGTAGAGCGGATTCAGTTTAATGCATTTAACTATGTGCCGGCGGCTGATTTCCCTTTTGGCTCGCTGGAAGCATTCCTGACCAACCAGCCGACTTCGCTTCAAGGGGCGATTCCGAGCATACCGTTCCTTCACTTCGGCTTTCGAGGAACCATCTTCGGCGGTTACATTCAGGATGACATACGCTTGCGACCAACCCTGACACTCAACTTAGGACTGCGCTACGAAATGTCAACCGTGCCTACAGAGGTCCATGGCAGGTTGTCAACTCTGCGCAGCCCTACTGACCCGATACCTCATCTTGGTAATGGCCTGTTTCAAAATCCAACGCTCCGGAACTTCGCTCCACGAGTTGGTTTTGCCTGGGACCCGTTCGGAAACGGAAGAACCGCGGTGCGTGGCGGCTTTGGTATGTTCGATGTCCTCCCCCTACCTTTTCTATTAGGACAGTTCGGAATAAATGTTGCTCCGTTCACCGGCAATGGTTCGGTAGTCAATTTACCGCCAGGGTCCTTTCCGACGCAGGCATTTAACATCCTGGTCTCGCAAGTTGGAGCTGGTACCGGTTTGGAGTACCCGTATGTTCAACCTACGCCCAAGCGCAATTACGTTATGCAGTGGAACCTGAACATCCAGCACGAACTCACAAACGACCTTACCGCGATGGTCGCTTACGTGGGCTCGCGCGGCGTGCATCAGACATTTCGCGCGGACGATATCAACACCACCCAGCCAACGCTAACTTCCGCTGGCTACCTGTGGCCCTCGCCGATTGGTAGTGGGAAGGTGCTTAACCCGAGTGTGGGTCGCATCGACACCATGCAATGGATTAACAATTCATTTTTTGATGCTCTCGAAGCACAGTTAACCAAGAGGATGAGTCGCAGCTTTCAAGTTCAAGGCAGCTACACCTGGGGCAGAGCAATCGATCAGGGCGCTGGGACGGTCGCGAGCGACGCATTTGTAAGTGCCATCCCGAGCTTGTTCTACTTTCTTCCAAAATACCGACGCGGGCCTGCCGACTTCAACATTACACATAACCTAACCGTTAACTATATTTGGAATATTCCCAGTTCGAGCTCATTTTCCGGGCCCTTGGCGTGGGTGACTCGAGGATGGCAGTTAGGTGGAGTCTTCCAGGTGAGGACCGGGTTGCCGTTTACTCCCCTGATCGGCGGCGATCCGCTCGGCTTGCTCAATAGTTCCCCATTCGCCTATCCAGATCGTCTGACCGGTCCGGGGTGCGGGTCGCCGGCGAATCCTGGCAGCGTGACCAATTACATCAAACTGGAATGTTTCGCTCTGCCAAAGGCCACACCAGCCATTGCAGCGCAGTGCGTGCCCTTTGGCTTCGTCCCGCCTCCGGCTCCTGGCCAGCCGCCCGTAAACCCGGGAGTCGCTGGCACCTGCCAGAATCTCCTTGGCAATGGCGGTCGCAACGAAATCTACGGGCCCGGATTGGTAAACCTGGATTTCTCCGTGCTCAAGGACAATAGAATTAGGGAAAACTTGAATTTGCAGTTCCGAGCAGAGTTTTTCAATGTGCTGAATCATTCTAATTTTAATTCCCCCATCGCGAATAGTACGCTTTTCGACCAAACCGGAGCGCCGGTTGGTGGCGCAGGAGCACTTGATTCAACGTCAACGTCCAACCGGGAGATCCAGCTTGCGCTGAAACTGATTTTTTAGCCGAAGTCTGGTTCCCTGTTGGTTTTTGTGCCAGCGTGACACACGCCGGCAAGACAGGTTGTACTCAGCAAACTAAAATCAAAACTTACTCGAAGCGCAAGTGAGTGATAACGGCACGTACTTATAAGTGGAGCAATCATTGATAAAGAGCTTTTACTTTCTGGTTGTGGGTTTACTTCTTGGCAGTGCTGTGTTTGCCTCCTCCAAAGCTCCTCAATCCGCAGCGGCTCTTACGGGGTTAGTGACCTCAGACTCTGAAGGGCGCATGGAAGGAGTCTTGGTTACTGCCAGGCTCGAAGGAGCAAACAGAAGTGTCACCGTTATCAGTGACGATCAAGGCCGCTACATTTTCCCAGCAGGAAGATTGCAGCCAGGCAAGCACACTCTCACCATCAGGGCCATCGGATACGAGATATCTGGCCAATCCACGGCTGAGATCAAATCCGGCCAAAAATCCCAATTGGATCTCAAGCTGGTGAAGTCGAAGAATCTGGCATCCCAGTTAACGGGTGCGGAGTGGATGGAAAGCATTCCAGGAAACGGGGCGCAGAAGAGAGCCCTGTTTCGATGCGACCAATGCCACTCACTCGACACGGTAGTGAACAGCACTCACGACGCCCAAGGTTGGCTTTCCGTGTTGCCTCAAATGCAGCTTTTTTGGCTGGGGAACAGCACCATCAACCAACCTGCCGCTCCAGCGCGCCAACATAAAGCGTTTCCGGTAGATCCGGAACTGGCAAAGTATCTAAGCTCAATTAACCGGAGCGGCCGGGCATCCTTGCCCTATGAACTGAAAACCTTTTCGCGTCCGCGAGGGGCGGACACAAAAGTTGTTATCACCGAGTATGAATTGCCTCGTTCGGGAAGTATGCCGCACGATGTAGCCGTCGATCGCGACGGGAGAGTTTGGTACACAGATTTCTGGGGTCCTGAAATTGGCAGGCTTGATCCGCAGTCCGGCGAGGTAAAGGAATGGACACTGCCTGAACTCAAGCCCAACCTTCCCAAGTGGTCGCTGGCAATCGAACTAGATGAAGACGGAAACCCGTGGATCCCGAGGTTTTACCAGGGGTGCGCGGCAACGATGCTTGACGTAAAGACGGAAAAGTTTCGGACATGGAGTGCCGCTGGCGAATATAACGACGAACATGCCAGCTGCTCGCAGGGCAGCGTTTCGCCCACTGGGACGGTGTGGTTTAGGGATTCACATCGCGATCTTATGTTCGAGCTTGATCCCAAGACCGGTGCGGTTCGAGCGTTTGATTCCTACCCCTCCACGACCCCGAAATACACTGGCCCCAGCCATCTTTTTTACTTCGGTATCGACGAGAAATTTGGAGGCGGGCAGCAACTGCACGATACCTACGGAATTGCCGTGGACGCAAAAGGAGATCCAATTTATTGCGACATGGGAGGGAGCACCATCGCAACTATGGACCACACCACAGGCAAGGTGACGTTATATCCGACGCCTACTCCGAACGCTGCCCCACGCCGGGGTTCGATCGATTCCAGTGGCCGCTTCTGGTTTGGAGAGTGGATGGCAAGTCAGTTGGGGATGTTCGATCCTAAAGCTAAGGAAGTTAAGGAATGGCGGCCGCCTACACCGTGGAGCGGGTTATACCGCGCAGTGGCGGACAAGAACGGCGATGTCTGGTCGGGAGGAATGAGCACGGATTATGTCTACCGGCTAAACCCCACGAGCCGCGAGTGGAGGGAGTACCTGCTGCCAACGCTTGCAGGCGAGATACGAGATATTAAAGTAGACGATTCGGGAAAAGCAGTGAAGGTTTGGGTGCCGCTGGTTCACGCCGGGATTATCGCGGAGATCGAGCCACTCGAATAGATGTTTCTCGTTTTATCTGGGTGTTCTCGGCGCCGAGATTTGCCCCTCAGTAACAGAACTAAGCAGTTCCGCAATCTGTCAGGTATTAAGTTGAAGGAGGACTTCTGTGAAACTCTCTGGACCCCGTCGTCTAGCTACGTGTTCAGTGCTTCTGCTCCTCGGCGCTTTCGCGCTCGCAGGGCCGGCGGATAGCGGTTATCACCTGCTCAAGAAATATTCCTTTGGGGCCGCCGTGGGAAGCACCAATGAGTATTTTGACTACCTGACCGTCGATTCTGCCGCTCGTCGCGTCTACTTGTCGCACGGGACGGAAGTCAAAGTACTCGACGCCGACAGCGGCGCCGTCGTGGGCAACATGACGGGCTTTAAGCAGAACCACGGAATCGCCATCGTTGATGAGGTTGGGCGCGGATTCATCAGCGATGGAGGGCAGGGCAAGGTGATCATCTTCGATCCCAAAACCCTGAGGGTCACTGGCGAAGCGAAGGCCGACAACGATGCGGATTGCGTGGTTTACGATCCGGTGTCCAAGCGCGTCTTCGTGATGAACGGTCACAGCCATGATGCGACGGTACTCGATGCCAAAAGCGGCGACGTGGTGGGAACGATCGACATGGGCGGCGCTCCCGAGTTTGAAGTGGCCGACGGCAAAGGAACTGTTTACGACAATATCGAAGACACCAGCGAAATCGTGGCAATCGATGCACGTACACTAAAAATTAAATCGCGCTGGTCAGTTGCACCCGCGGGAACGCCCACGTCCCTTGCGATGGACAAACAACACCGGCGGCTGTTTATCTCGGGCCGCAACCCCCAGATGCTCGTGGTGATGGATGCGGACAGCGGAAAAGTGATTCAGTCATTCCCTATCACTGCAGGAGCGGATGCGAATATCTACGAACCGGAGACCGGACTGCTGTTTGCTGCAACCCGCGAAGGCATGATCCATATATTTCATGAAGACACGCCCGACAAGTTCAGCATCGTCGATACGGTCAAGACTGAGTACGGGGCTAAGACGTTGGCGCTCGATACGAAAACGCACAACCTTTTTCTGCCGACCGCGGACTTTGGCGCGCCTCCGGTTCCCACCGCAGCGCAACCCCATCCCAATCCGGCGGCTATTCCGGGAACGTTCCGGCTGCTGATTTACGGACGGTAGTGCGTCTGAGAAATTGCTTAAACATCTAAACGGCGATTAGGACACGGATGCTCTGATCAGCCTGGATGCTATAAGGAGACAAACACATGCATCGCGTCCTACGAAATACGGCTCTACTTATTTGTTACTTTGCGATAGTGTCGGCATTAGTAACGTTCGCCTCGGCTGCTTCCAGCGCCAACTTCAAAGTCGTGAAACGCATACCCCTCGAAGGCGGAGGGCGCTGGGACTACATCTCTGCCGACTCCGATTCGCACCGCGTCTACATCGCACGGGCGACGCACGTCTCCGTCCTGGATTCGGAAACCGGCGCAGTTATTGGCGATATTCCCGATACACCCGGGGTTCACGGCGTTGCCGTGGCCGGCGATCTTGGAATCGGCTTTATTAGTGTGGGTCAGGCCAACAAGGTTGCCGTGTTTGATCTCAAGACATTGAAAGTTACCTCCGAGATAGAGACCGGCCAGAATCCTGACTCGATCTTGTATCATCCAGCGACTCACCTTGTGTTTGTGCAGAATGGCAAGAGCAAATCTACCACCGTAATCGACGCTAAGACTAAGCAAGCGGTGAGTACGATTCCACTGAACGGAAAGCCGGAGTTCTTTGCCTACGACGAAAAAGGGAACGTCTTTATTAATCTGGAAGACATACATTCTATCGGCGTCATCGATGCCGCTAGCAAGAAGTTGAAAGCCACATGGCCCATGGCTGGCTGCGAGAGCCCGTCAGGGCTCGCCTTCGACGCCAAAACCAATACTTTATTCTCCGGCTGCGACGGCGCCCTCATGGTGGTAGACAGCCAAACCGGCAAGGTCCGCCAGAGCGTGCCCATTGGCGACGATTGCGATGGCGTCTATTTCGATCCATCCACTGGCTACCTGTTTGCTTCGGCGGGCGCCGGAAAACTTACCGTTATCCACGCAGATTCATCCGGCAAATACGCAGTCGTGCAAAATATGGATACCCCTCCAGGATCGAAGACCATGGGCTTGGATACTGCTGCTCACAAGGTGTACCTGGTCTCTGCGAAATTTACCGGCAACCCCACAGCCACACCCCGCCCGGCCGTGGTCGCAGGTTCGATTGAGGTGCTGGTGATCGGCAAGTAGCTGGGCGCATAGCCAGGCACACAATCAAACAAACCGAGTGGAGGAAGCATACGTTCATGAAAACATCGTACTTACTAAGTATCGGCTTGATCCTTGGCAGCATCGTTTCAGTTGCCTCCAACCCTAAACCTTCGTTAACCGGAACAGTCATATCACAAGCCGAGGGACGCATGGAGGGAGTTTTAGTAACCGCCAAGCCTGAAGGAGGAAACACGACGGTTACTGTAATCAGCAATGATAAAGGCCGTTATGAATTCCCAGCGGGCCGGCTCCGGCCAGGGAAGTATACCTTGGCCATCAGAGCCATCGGGTACGAACTCGCCGGGCAGCCTGCGGTTGAGATCCGATCCGACAAGACAGCTCAAGTGGATATCAAGCTCGTCAAGACGAAGGATCTCGCACCTCAACTCATGGGCGCGGAATGGATGATGAGCGTTCCCGGAGATGAAAAACAAAAGAAGGCTCTTTTCCATTGCGACCAATGTCATTCCCTGGATGTAGTCGCTTCGAGCAGTTACGATGTGGACGGGTGGTTAACAACATTACCTAAAATGCAAAATTATTGGGGATCCGCAAGCACTATCAACCACCGTTTGACTCCTCCCCGCCCGCCAAAAGATTACCCGGTTGATCCCGAACTAGCGAAATATCTAAGCTCGATTAACTTGAGCGGCGGCAGGACTGCGTGGCTGTACGAACTGAAAACGTTCCCGCGGCCCCGAGGCGCGGATACAAAAGTCATCATCACGGAATACGAAATACCGCGCTCTGGAAGCTCTCCCCACGACGTAGCGGTCGACCAGCAAGGCATGATTTGGTACAACGATTTTCAAGGGCCGAATTTTGGCCGGCTCGACCCAACTGGCGGAACGTTCAAGGAATGGACGCTCCCCAGGCTGAAACCAGGCTTGGTGAATTCCCTGTCAATCGAACTCGATCGAGAGGGAAATCCATGGATCCCGAGAGGCTTCCAGGGATGTTCGGTGACCATGTTTGACGTGAAAACGGAAAAGTTTAAGACTTGGAGCGCTCCGGCTGAATATAACGATGAGCGCGCCAACTGTTCGCAAGGCAATGTCGGACCGAACGGGATGGTCTGGTTCAACAGTTTTGGCACCGGCAAGATGTTCGAGCTCAATCCGAAAACAGGCGAGGTCAAGGTATTTAACGCCTTTCCTCCGGGCAGCGCGAAATACAACGGCCCCAATCGTGTTTTTTACTTTGGCGTGGATGAACACTTCGCGACCGCCGAAGAGACCCACAAAATGTATGGAAGCTCGATCGACGCCAACGGGGACGCGATTTATTGCGATATAGAAGGAAGCACTGTCGCACTCCTCGACCATACGACCGGGAAAGTAACCTTGTACCCAACGCCCACTCCCAAAGCCGCCCCACGACGCGGTTCTATCGATTCTGCGGGCCACTTCTGGTTCGGGGAATGGATTGCCGGACAGTTGGGAATGTTCGATCCCAAAACGAAGGAGATTAAGGAATGGCGGGCGCCCACGCCATGGAATGGATTGTATCGTGCTGCGGCCGACAAGAACGGAGACGTGTGGGCAGGAGGAATGAGCACCGATTATGTTTATCGTCTCAACTCCAAGACCGGCGAGTGGAAAGAGTATTTGCTGCCGACGCTCGCAGGGGAGATCAGAGATATTAAAGTGGATGACTCGGGAAATTCGGTGAAGGTATGGGTTCCGCTGGTGCATGCCGGAATAATTGCCGAAATAGAACCGCTCGATTAGCTTGCGAAGCACGATCCCCACGGAGATAACATGCAGAAGTCTTTTATCGCAATAGTAATCATCCTTTTGTTCGCTTTCACGCTGCAGGCGCAGGTGGAGCAGCCACTGAAGTTGGTTCGCTCTATTCCTCTGCCGGGGCTCCACGACGGCGACTTTGACCATTTTGCATTGGACTCCGTCGGTCACAGGCTCTTTCTAGCCGCGGAGGATGACTCGGCCGTGGAAGTAATCGATCTACACAGCAATCACTTGGTTAGAACCATCAAAGGTTCCGAGACGCCCCACTCCATGGCTTATCGAGCTGATCTGAAAAAGCTCTTTGTTGTCGAGGGAGACGAGCCGGCGGGCGAGGTAGAAATATTTCAGGGCGAATCATTTGAACCTGCCGGTCACATACAGTTGGCCCCGAACGCGGATAGCAGCGCCTACGATCCGTCCACAAAGTATTTGTATGTCGTCAATGGCGGTAAGGGCGCGCACATGGCGGAATCTCTTATTAGCGTGATCGACACCACGAGCGCTACAAAGTTGTCCGATATCAAGATTGATTCGGACAGCGTGCAGGCAATGGCGATTGAAAAGTCGGGGCCACGCATGTTCGCCAATCTGGTGGGCAAGAGCGCCGTGGCTGTGATCGACCGGCAGAAACGCGCCGTGATTGCTACCTGGTCTATCGCACAGGAGGGCAAGGAGAACACGGCGCTGGCCTTCGATGAAGCCAATCATCGCCTGTTTGTCTTCGCGCGCAACCCGGGGAAATTTATCGTCATGGATTCAGATTCCGGGAAGATCGTGACCACCTTACCCTGCATGGGCCAGACCGATGATGCCGTTTACGATCCCTCCTCTAAGCGAATTTACGTTGCAGGCGTCCCCTTCGTTTACGTATTCGAAGAGCGCAATCCTAACTTCTATAAACTTGTCGGGGAAATTCCTACTGCCTTTCATGCCGTAACCGCATTTTTTGTACCCGCGCTACAACAATTTTATTTAGCGGTTCCGCACCACGGAGAGACGGAAGCTAAGGTTCAGATCTACGAGGTGGTACGTTGAGCTTGTTTCAAGACGTATGGTGTGATTCATGAAGAGATTGGTGTCGATTGCTTGTCTGGCGTTGTGGTCTGTAGCTGCATCCTGGGCGCAGCTGCTCGCCCCCAATGAAGTAGGCGTCTCGATGAGCCACGTCTCTACCATTGTGCGGGATCTGGACGCGGCGAAGAAATTTTGGATTCTCATTGGGGGCACACCGGTCAGGGTGGGCGGGTCCGATGCCATCAAGTTCCCAGGCATATTTGTTCTTTTGCAGAAGGGCGAGCCTTCTGGCGGCACCGTTGGCACCATCGTGGATCACATTGGCTTCCACTCGCCGAATGGTGGAGAGCTTATGGCGAAATTGAAAGCTTCCGGAGTAAAAATGGACACCAATGCCGGGACGAGAAGAAAGTCGTCCTGGGGAAATGTTTATTCTCCGGATGGCGTGAAAGTCGAAATTCTAGATTCGACAATCAGCACGGCGGCGGTAGGAATATCAGGAATACGAGCGCCATCACCTCTTAGCGGGTCGATTGCCACGGATCACATCCACTTCTTTGCCCCTGAGTCGTCTTTGGCAGAAATACAAACCTGGTACGGTAAAACCTTTGGCGCCAAACCATTTCTAGATCCAGTTAGCAACTCGCAGGACTCGGTTCGGGCGGGCAACATTCCGGGGATGGAGCTAAAGTTTTCGAAGTCTGCCGCTTCACCTGAGCCTACTAAAGGACGGGCTCTGGACCACATTGGGTTCGAAGTAAAAAACCTCAAGGAATTTTGCGAGAGGCTAGAAGCAAGCGGCGTTAAGCTTGACCAAACCTACAGCAAGACGCGCCACAGGGGTTATGCCAGCGCTGAGCTTACCGATCGATGGGGCACGTCAATTGAGTTGACCGAGGGGCTGAACAAGCTCTAAAAGTTTGCGGGTTCTGCACGAGATCAAATTCTTGAGTACATGCGGGCTGATTTCGACGGAGAACACATGTGGAATCGTAGAGCATTTCTGAAGGATTTAGCAGGCGCAGCTGCGGAAGTCTTTTTCGTAGGCTGCGCCCTTCGGAGTGCGGCGGCTAAGCCACAGAACCTCGGCGGAAGCGGTAGCCGACGTCGCGTCACGGTAGGAGGCCGTCGCATTTTGACGGTGGACATTCACAGCCACTGCTCCATCGCGATCGATGATCTTCTCAAACAGGGCGCATCCACTAATTCCTCAAGTGGTTCTCCCAGTCCGCCCAGGTCGCCGCTCCTGAGCTCAACCAATGTGGACGCTCGCCTGCAGCAGATGGACGAGCATGGAATTGATGTCCAAGCAATTTCCATCAATCCCAATTACAACTATGGGGCGGATCGCGAGTTGGCTAGCCGGATCGTGCAACGGCAAAACGAGAAAATTGCCGAGATATGCACCGCTCACCCCAGTCGTTTTGTCGGATTAGGAACGGTGGCGTTGCAGCATCCCGATCTGGCTGCGGAACAGATGGACCATGCGGTCAAGAAGCTAAACATGCGCGGATTTGAAGTCGATACCAGCGTAAATGGCGAACCACTATCAGGTTCAAAGTTTGATCCCTTCTGGGCAAAGGCTGAGGAACTTGGAATCCTCATTTTGATCCATCCTGGAGGCGTTGTAGGTGCGGCCCCCCGCTTTCCCGGCAACGGGTTCCTGGACAACGTGGTCGGGCATCCTTTGGAGACGTCGCTAGCCCTGTCTCATTTGATCTTCGAGGGAACCCTAGATCGCTATCCTGGAGTCAAAATCTGTGGCGCTCATGGGGGAGGATTTCTTGCCTCGTACCTGGGTAGATCGAATCACTGCGCGGAATTCAGCGAGGCCTGCACGCCCGTGCCGAAGAAGCCGCCAAGTGAATACTTCAGGCAACAACTCTATTGCGACTCGATTGTATTTACGGCAGAAGGTTTGCGGCACCTCGTCGCTGAGGTCGGCGCCAGTCATGTCTTGCTGGGAACCGATTTCCCTTATGACGTAGGTTTTCCGCACATGGGCGATTCCCGTGAAGTCGATTCTGTCCTCGATGTCCCCGGGTTGAGTGAGGCCCAGCAGATCGCGATCTTGGGCGGCAATGCAGCCACACTGCTTCGAATTGCTACTTAAGGAAGGAGAAAATAAATTATGTTGCGACGCGTACTTCTGCTCAACCTCCTGGTAATCATGTCGTTGCCCCCCGCCAGAGCTCAAGAAAGCGGAGACGTGAAGAACGAAGTATTAAAGATTGAAGAGGAGCGGAATCATGCCCTTCAAGAGGGTGATGCGGACGCACTCGACCGCATCTATACTGAGGATCTTGTCTACACGAATTCGCGAGGATACGTTCTTACGAAAGCGCAGCACCTGGCAGATATCAGAACCAGAAACCTAAAATTAACCGCATTCAAACACAGCGATGTAGAGGTGCGAGTCCATGGAAACACCGGCATCGTGACGGGGACCAGCACGTCGCTGGTCGAATACAAGGGAGCGGCATCCAGCAATCCACGGAGATACGTAAACGTGTATGTCAAGGAGAGTGGTCTGTGGCGTTGTGCAGTACATTTTGAAACCGCGTCTGCGCAACAATGATTTTCGCACCCAAGTATTCGCTTTCACGGGCTTAAGTTGGTTTAGTTTCCTTACAATCGCTCCGCTATCAACGCAAGCGGACGTAAGCTCGATTGACTGCCCTTTTGATCCGAGTGCATTTTCGGGTTACGACGGTGAATGTCCCGACTGTTGCTAGTAAGTTAAAATGTCCGGGTTTTTTTTAACAAGTGAAACGTCCGGTATTAGTTTTAGGTGCACATTCCAATAGGCGCTACCGCTATGCAGAGTTTCGCTGAGCGGGTTCAGCGTCGTGCCCGAGGTGATGGAAGATTGTCGGCTGCCAAACAGGCTTTGAATGCAGTGGCAAGAACCGGACAATCCGTGGCATTTACCGATAATACGGAGAGCACATTGTTTATATCCGAATATTCCGGACTGCCCTCAGCGTAACTGCCTGACTTAGGGAATCCACTTTCCGCCGCCGAACTCGTACCCATAACCCCGCGTACGACGCGCGTCCCTTAGGCAGGCTGTCTTCTCTGCGGTGCTATACCGAAAGATCGATTCAAATTGCTTCCAGCTTTTGTCCTGCTTTGGTGCGAAACTCGGCGTCTCGGCGTTCAGGAATCCTTAAGGGAGACTGGGTAATAATTTGACCGTCCGAAAGTCCGCATGAAATTTCTACTCGCATTACTGACGCTCGCTTCAGCTGGAATTTTCCAGATCTCATCCTCGGCTCAAATCCTGACTCCCCGAGTGAGCGGTACCGTGCTCGATCCATCGGGCGCCGCCATTCCGCTAGCGAGAGTCATTTTGATCGCCGCGGATGGAAGATTGATAGCTCAGTCCTTAACGGACAATGCGGGGATGTTTCGATTCAACAACGTAGCCGTCGGCGCTTACACGGTCGACATACAGGCTGCGGGATTTCAAGAAACGAAAACCAACGCTGTTGTCGGGGCCAGGCTGGTCACGAATTTGCGCGTGGTGATGCCTATTGCAGTGGAGAACCAGACCGTAAATGTCGGAGCGGAAGAGGCATCGGTTGTCAGCACCGAGACTGGCGAGAATCAGAGTGCGAATACGATCGACCGCAACGCCCTCGACCGTGTGCCCGTATTTGATCAGGATTACATCACCACGATGTCCCGGTTTCTCGACGACAGCGCCACCGGCACAAACGGGGTCACCTTGGTGGTCAACGGCCTTGAGGCGAACGGGCCGGGGGTGACGGCGTCGGCGGTGGAAGAAGTGAAGATCAACCAAAATCCTTATTCGGCTCGGTTTACCCGCCCAGGCCGGGCGAGGCTGGAGATTATTACCAAGAGTGGAACACCCACCCTTCACGGCTCGCTGAATTTCATGTTTCGCGATTCGGTATTCGATGCAAGCAACGCCTTTGCTACTATCAAGCCTCCCGAACAGCGCCGATATTTTGAAGGTTCGCTTACTGGCCCTGTTGGAAATAGCAAACGCACAAGCTTTTTGCTTGCGCTCGATCATGATCAAGAGGACCAGCAAGCCTTCGTGGTGGCTGAAGTGCAACCTGGGGTGGCGTTCAACGAGAATGTCGCCAATCCTACGCGACATTTTTTTGGCTCGGGGCGCGTGTTTCACGACTTGCTGAATGGCGATCAATTCTGGATAGGCTATTCTTACGAACGCCGAACCGTAGAGAACCAGGGCGCAGGCGGAACGACATTGCCCAGCGCCGCCACCGACACTAAATTCCAGGAGCATGAGGTCAACGTAAGTTACCGCCACAGTTTTTCGTCGCAATGGGTCAACCAGTTGCGATTTCTGCTCGGCCATTACGATTCCCCCGTTAGCAGTGTGACCGAGGCGCCACAAATCGTGGTTTCGGGAGCCTTCACCGCAGGCGGGGCACAGGCGGACTCGCGGCGAACCGAATATCACTTTGACGGGACTGATTTCTCCACCTACGCGAATGGAAAACATGAGCTGAGCTTCGGCGTGGATATTCCGGACATCAGCCGCCGCGGGTTTGATGACTTCACGAACCAACTGGGAACATATACCTATCCCAGTCTGCAGGCTTACGCCTCAGGGCAGGCGACCACATTCCTGCTGCAGCGTGGGAACGGTCACGTCGTATTTGTCGAGCGCGTGTTGGGCGCTTTCGTAGAAGACAATATTCGGCTGACACCGAACCTCTCTGTGTATCTTGGGGTGCGCTATTACTTTCAGAACTACTTTCACGACGATCCCAACAACCTTGGGCCGCGCTTCGGTTTTGCCTATGCGCCCACAAAGCGCGGCGGTACGGTGATTCGTGGCGGGGCGGGAGTTTTTTATGATCGCACCGGACCCTCCCCGATTGCAGACTTACTCCACTTCAACGGTGTGAATCTGCTGCGGTTCATTGTCAACAATGCCGTAATTAAAAATCCAAGTGATCCGACTCCGCCTCCCATCGATGTGCCGACGAGTGTTGTGAGGCTGGACCCGAGGGCGGGGATTCCGTACTCGGTGCAATACAGCCTGGGTGTAGAGCGCCAAGTGACGGAGAAGAGCACTTTCAGCGCGAAGTTCGTGGGATCGCGAAACATTGACGCGTTTCGTTCGATCGATGCCAACGCCCCATCTCCCCCGCACTATTTGTTTCCGCTAAATCCAAATCTGGGGCAGGTGCGCGAGATCCAATCGGAGGGATATCAGAAGAGTGCCGCACTGGAGCTGACTTTTCGCGGAAAAGCCAGCAAGTGGTTTTCCGGGCAGGCGCAGTATACGTTCGGCAAAACGTACAACAACACCAGCGGCATTACATTTTTTCCCGCAAACAGCTACGACCCCGCGGGAGAATGGGCGCGCTCGGACAACGACCGCCGGCACAAGTTTGATTTGTTAGCCTCGTCTCAACCAACCAGGTATTTCACGGCGGGGGCGGCGCTTTCCGTTTATTCTGGAAAGCCAGTCAACGTCACGACCGGCGCCGACAACAATCTAGACGGCATCGTGAACGATCGTCCGGCCGGGGTGCTGCGCAATACCCTCGCGGGGCCAGGAGAAATCGAACTGGACCTTAACATTGCGCATGACTTTGTGCTTTCGAAAACCCGCAAAGAGGCACGCACTCTGACCGTGACGCTGAACTCTTTCAACGTGCTTAATCACGTCAACGATATGAGTTATGTAGGAGTCATCACATCCCCATTTTTCGGATACGCGGTGGCGGCCCTGCCTCCCCGCCGTATGCAACTTGACGTGCAGTTCAAGTTCTAGGATCCGGAGCGGCGCCATGAGCTAGCCTGCTCGGTGTGCAACACAGCGGAGTGAAAAGAACTCGTGGCTACCGGAAGACCGCAGATCCAAGGAACCGAGAGCCAAGCATGGATGGAAGTGAGGCAGCAATGAACGCTGGAAGCGCTGCCGCTGTCGCAAGCACCTGCGCTGGACCTGGCACCGAAAGCAGTTCCGCCAGTCAGCAAAAACCCGATCACTTTTCGTGTCCAACTCGGCCGACAATTCCGGGCCCTATTCGCATATTACATTCGACACCGGAGGTTATTCAGGTGCCAGTTCGACGGTGTGTGCGCAAATAAAAAATGTGTCCGGCGGCACCCAGGGTATCCACGGACTTTACTGTAAGTCAGAGACACACGACGCGACGGCCGCGGTTCTGTTGGACTCTTCGAACAATTCGATTGAAGATCGTGATTGCTTGCAGCCCTGAAATCCCGAACCGAAGCATCAAAAGGGGTAGAGTGGCTCTGAACCAGCGTTTCGCCTATGAGCGAGATTGGACGGTTCAAGACATTGGTCGCAGCAAAACTAATATCTCATTCGCACGCCTGTGGAAAGCAGTTCTGCTGTTGAAAGGAATCACGTCGAGCGGTATGCCCGATCGGCCATAAGATTTGACAGTGTTTGAAATGCGCGTTGAGCATTATTGCTCAGACTTGGCTTCCCCCTCCAAGATAAATTAACGAATCGTAGAAATGGAGGTCTTGCTCTGGCCCTGGACCTTGAAGACGGAAATTGGCGAGCTGTTACAGAACACGTCAGTAAAACAATGAGCCCAACAAAACTGGCGATCCTTCTTGCCCAGCTGCGGCATACGTTAGATGAGCGCGAACTCTTGCAGCAACCTCAAACAGAATCAGACTACGGCTTTCGTCGGGAGTCTCCTTTGGTGTTCTTTAACTAAATTGCCGACCTGCTGTTTTCAGTTTGCGCGTGATCGGGAGAAAATCAGAGCGATCCAGTGACAGCATCTCGCCGCATAATTGGACTGTCAGAAACTGCTTTTCACAAGTCGTTTAGCTGTGGAACGTAGTGATCGCCGTCTTCCATGCCCGTTGTTTCCTACAGGCCAGACCCAAGCTTTGTTGCTGGCTGCGCCTTCTTGAGCCAAGGTTGGTGCAGTCTCATACGACCATCATCATCCCACTTGACGACCGCATCCTCTTCGTTGGTTCGCTCAACTGTGCCGATTTCTCCAGTTGGCTTTCCGAAGTTGCCCAAACCCTCGACGCGATCTCCGGGACTCAATTCCTCGTTAGTGGATGATGGTTCGGCAAGCGGCGGCTTCTTGGCACGGTCTGCATCAGCCGGTGCGCCGGGATATGACAGCGGCGGTTGGGAAGCTCTACGCAGTTTTGGTGTCAGCTTATCGGTGATGTGGGTCATATTCCGTTGTCTCTTTCCAAGAGGCGAGAGCAGCACACTTTGCTGCGATTTTCCATCCTCAATACATACAGCATAGGCTTGGAAAGAATGGTTCGGCTGACCCAAACTGCTCACTTCTAACAACGAAGTCGGCAGTCTGAACAAACGGAGGAGCCGGGAACAGGGTCAGTCGCCATGAATCGGGTGGCGATTAACAGCAGTGTCCAGTATACGCCGAAGAATACGAATCATGACAGGCGCAGACTCTTAAGCGAAGCATGAGCCGATCCTCGACTGATGTCGGGCACAATGATCAATTCAAGAACGGTGACCCCGGAGAGGTCAAACTGATACTCCTCGACTTCGCGACTTGTGTTGGGGGGACTGAAATTCCACTGCTGGCGCACAATCTCTCGAAATGTGCGTCCGCCATCTGGAGACCATCGCAAAACGAACTCTTGGGTACGCTGCATCTCGGTTTCTTCAAAGATTACCGAGATGCGCGAAAGTCGTTGCGGTTGATCGAAAATTAGGCGGATGGTTTGAGAGCCAGAATCGGCAGCACGCCAGCCCTGCGTTTCTTCTGAGACGAGCGCAGACTCGACCGGATATTCCTTCTCTTCCGATGTGACTTCGACTACGGCTGCCTTGTCGAGTTCCCTCCAGCCTTCGTCCACAGGCGGGGCGTCGTGCGAAATCGGCCTGATCAGGCGCTTGCGCATAACACTACAGTTCACCTCTGGTAACGCACCCCGTGATCGCCGATTGCAAGGAACTCAACCTCGCGGCTGCGCCCAGAACCGAAAAACATGACAGCGAAGACAATAAAATAGGGGGCCTGGCGATGGCCCCACCCTGCTCAACGTGAACGGCTAACTACTTTTGACACGAATCGCTCACCATCTGCACGTCCGTAATTTTCAAGTGCCCGTGCTCGGTGTTGTTCTTCTTCACGCCAGTGTCTTTCGCCGCATCCTTGGTATCTTCCTTGAGATTATGCGCCATGGCGTTCGAGACCACGCCCGTTGCAGAAACTACGTGACCCACATGACTTGCGAGGTCTACTCCGCTCTGACTACCCCGCACCTCCCATGTGCTGCCATCATTTCCGGCCAGCATGAACTCATCGGCACTGTCGCCTTTGGTCAAGCAACCCGTGATCGTTCTTACATCCGACTTTGATTTGGAATCACTGGTCCCATCTTGAGCAACTGCCCACGACGCGGAAAGACCTGCAAGAACGAGGCACAACAGTAAACGATTCAATTTGATTGTCATTTGTTCTCCTTAAGGTGCAGCGCCGCATCGTTCACCGGGCAATAAAGGGTGGAACGAATGCGCCGCGGTAAAAGCGACGAAACAAATTTATGCTCCCTCCTGGCAATAGTATGCCCGAAAAGAGCGCTTATGATGCTTTCCGCTCCTGAGACTGATCGGGCTGTTTCTCTTTTACTTCTGTATTTTTCTGATCCTTCTGACTGTCCTGTTGCTGAGATGTGTGAATAGGCTTGCGATCTTGTTGCTGCCCGGATGGCTGATTGTTTGCCTGTTGCGGTTGCTGTTCGGATTGCTGCTTCGGATTCTGCTTTTCGTCAGTCATGTATCTCTCCTTGTGTGCTGAGTCCCGACGGTACACCGAGGCCCTAGACCGAGACTGAGCAAAAACGCTCACCTTCCGTGGTGCTCAGCGCGAATACTATGCGCTAACCTGTACGGACACTAGCTCCGGCACTCGCCGGGAGTTTTGGAGGGATTTGATAGTGTCTTCGGCCGTAAATCTCCCCATCACTAGTGCCATTTTGCGATTGGTTGTTGTCTGGATGGGCGTCAGATCAATTCGCTGAACGAACTCAGGTGCGTGGGTACCGCCTCGGTTCAACTTCACAACAAATTTTGTATTTTTCATAGTTTGTCACTCTTTACTTCCCAAGAAACGGTTTGTGAGCAGTGGTTCATTTCTCCAGAATCGGGGTCACACTCACGCCTGTAAGGGACTTGCCGCATTCCAAGCAGCTTGCCTTTAATCGAGATGTAATCAATCCGCAGGACGGGCACATCCTTTGTGATCCGTATCCGGCAATGCGTGGAGTCAGCCTGCGCATCTTGTGCAGCAGTAGGATCGCGAACAGCACAATCAGCAGACCGAAAGAAAAGCTAATTGCATTCATGAAAGCGACCCTTCTTGGCGAGTCCTGCCCAAACGGCGTAAGGCAGACCACTCGTTTGCTGAAAAGCCTAAGGTGGGCGAACTTCAGATGGACTGGCTTAGGTCAGAAGACCTGAAAGAGGAGAAAAACGTAACCGCCCCAACAACTATTATAGCAGCTTAGGTTGAAGGTAACTTCATCGGAGGCGAGTCGGGTTTCGCTTTTGCGGAACGAACGTCTAGTCGTGCAGAACGATGTTTAAAAGCGAACTGTGGACTTGTAGCCCGCTCTCGTCATAGTCAATGAAGCCGAGGTTCCTAAAGTTGTTCATGAAATGGCTGACCCGCGACCGGGTTGTGCCAACCATCTCCGCCAGAGTCTCCTGACTCAGCTTGGGGATTACAGCCTGGGGTACACCTTCCTTGCCGAAATGAGCCAGCAGCAGCAGGATTCTGGCTAGCCTCTTTTCGCTAGAATTGAAAAGCTGGTCAACCAAATCCTCTTCGTAGCGGATGTTACGGGTCAGCAAATAAGCGACGAACATATCGGACAAAGCGTGTTCCCGGTGGAGAGCCTGCATCATCGCTTTCTTCTCAATACGCAGAAACTCACAATCGGTCATTGCAGTGGTAGCAGCCATGCGGAGCGGCTGACCTGCGAGGCAACCTTCGCCAAAAAAGTCCTTCTCACTCAAGATGCCTATCGTTGCTTCCTTTCCACTGTTCGACACGACCGTCAACTTCACCTTGCCACTTTGGATATAAAACACTGCGTCAGCCGCATCCCCTTGCGCGAAGATGGTTTGCTTCCTTTCAAACGGCACAATCTTCCTGCCCTCGCCGAGGGTGGCAAGGAATGCATGGGGGTCGAAATCGCGTTTCTTCTTGATGCCCATAAACAGGTCGGCTGTTCAGTAAACGGTCGCTGCGAAAACGCAGCCTAAGAATGAATCCAAGATGAATGAAAAGGAAGGATGTCACTAATTATGACATCTGCGACCGAAAAAAACGCAAGTTTCTATTTACTTTTGGTTTCAAAGAGTTGAGAAAAAATCTGCACAGGCCAGTTCCGCCATCAGGTGTTAGCACGGCTTTCATTCCAACCGTACCTCCAGATTTGTTCGTCGAAATTGAGCAGTTTTGATCAGACTCTTCTTAAGGGGAAACGTATGCTTCTGTAATTTCGACGGCGCAGTCATGGGCTAGTGCCGATTGACAGGATCGACGTTCAGACCCTCACGACTGCTCTGCTTTCCACGCCCAAACCCGCTACGCTTCAGGCCGGGCCAACAAGGTTCGGCCTTCTCCTTTAAGACGACGCGTCGGGCGCTCGGTGGAAGCTGCTGAAAAAAGGATCGGCTCGGCAAGCGGATGGAGAGTTGGAAAACTTTGGCAAAATCTATTCATGAAGACGAAGTTTTAATTAAGGCCCACAGGCTTCACGCTGGAATTTATCGTCGCGTGGCTAACAGACTGGGAGTAGACGCTTCCTACGTGAGCCGTGCCGCGGTGGGCAAACGAAAGGCATCAAAGATTCGCAGCACCCTATTGGACGAACTTCGCAAGATACAACGGTTGTTAAGTTAAACTTCCGACCGCTGCATGGACGGCTGCTGCGTTGGATTTCCCATGACCACGACACATCCAGAATGTCGAGACTCAAACCCCTCTGGCTACTCAACTCTTGATTTCTTGCTTCGACAAGAGCCAGATGAGGAAGAAGACGACGAAGAGGAAGACCAGGGCAACGGCAAAGAAGACGATCCTGACGCCGGTGACGAAAACGAAGACGGCTACTCGGAGTGAGCACGGGAAGCCGACCGTTACATTTTCTAAGTTGGTCGATAAACTTCAGCCGCGTCCGCACATGTCAGCCATTAAACCTATTGACGCCGCGATTTTCTTAACTTGGCGCGAAGACGAGTCACAAATGAAATCTGCGATTTCTCCGAAAAACCCTGGTGGCGATGCGTTGTACGAAGGACCAGCAACAGCAGCGAACAGAAAACCGGCAAAAGGACTAGCACTGACCACAGCGGGAACGCATGATCCATTTGTTAACCTCGTTCAACTTGCTTCCAGATTCTTATCAAGGCCTGATGGTTGGTGTGCAATGAAATAGCGGCGGCCCGATCGCAAGATAGTTGGCACCAGCCCTTGTATGAGAGGACCCAGCGTCAAGGGACCCAAGCTCGTCATCTCCCCGACTGCGGTTTATTGCCGATCGTGATGCTAATCGATTGTCCCTCACGAAAACTCCGCGCTCGCAAGGTACTTTTCGAATGAGTAATTTGCCACACATCCACAACTGCTCAATCTCAAATTGGCTGAGGATGTAACAATGTTACAAGCGGGGCAATTCCACGCGGACGGAGTTTTCGTGTGGGCCAGGTAGTAGACGAGAGCATTGGATTATTGTGCTCCCTAAATCCAGAGTAGGAATGGTCAAACGAGCACGTTCCAGGCCGGGATAATTCACAAGATATCCACCGAGGGATAAAAATCCGAGGGGACGGCGTGAGCGCGGCACAGATAAATGGCTCGTCCAGGTCCGGACTAGCGCGGTTTGCTGTCGTGCTCGAAAGCCGAGTCTCAGGAAACCTTGTTCACACCGACATTTGGTTCGGGTTTCGGCTTCGGCTTAGATTTTGCGAGGGCAGTTTTCAACGAGAGTATCCGGTTATCCCGGACTTCGCTTTTACGCTTCTGAGCTGGAGAGATATCGTTCCTGGCTTCGGCTTGATCGCGCAGCAGCCGAGCCAACATGGTCTCTAACTGGTCGGAGGACGGCACGATCTAGCATTAATAGCGGCCTCATTTTTTGCAAGACCATATTCTGGGTATTCGGTGATCGTTGATACCGTAGGCACTTCTCGACGGAATGCCACATGGTAATCGCTATTCATGGGGGTTATTTCAACGAGGCTACGTGCTCAACATTCGCTGGGCTCGAGATATGAACGAGCCAATCGAAGCCCCACACCCATGACTGTTATAATATCGCCTCTCTGACAATGTCGGCCCGCGTCAAGCGCTTTCGAGCACACTGCACCATGCACTCAAAGAAGAGCGCCATTTTGCTCTCATGGATGGTGTTGCCTTTCCAACCGTAGGCTCGCTCGTAATTGTTTTCAGGTCAGGACTCAGTCCGACCCATGCATCTCTTCGGTCGCAACCGCGATCATGATTACTACTTCGAACTCCCCTTGCGGGGGAGCTGAACGCCCAATCAAGCGAGTACCGCTCAGCAAGACAACTTAGACTGAGCCGCCCTAGAGGAGAGCGCGATCACCGTAAACACCAACAGCCCCGGCCTCCCATGGTCGGGGCTCATTCTGTTTCTGGACATTACTATCAGACCACAAGATTTGGCTTCGGCCCGCGTTCCATGCACGTCTGACAACTACATCGGTAAGATGGATAGCCTTCAATCGTGACATGACCGCATCTAGGGCATACGAACCACTGCCCTTCGTCGCCAGTCTTCATAAGTTCGGCACAATAAGGGCATTTGGTTGTTTCGGGCATAGCCATCTCTCCGGTTTAAGAGGCTTTGGGCGGTGGAGTGATTTCCCTCAATCGTATAATCCTGCCGACGTAGCACTCTTCGTGAACAGCTTTCCCTTCCTGATCTGTCTTCGCGGTTTCAAGCTCCACGGGTTCATTGCATATGCTGCACTTCGGCAGTCGCAGCTTGTGGATAAATCGTAGGAACTCTGACATTTGGCGACCTCCCGAAAAGACCAATCACGGTCGCACAATCTTGCCGAACGGCGCGACGAATAGTGTTAAGTCGTCAGCGAAGGACTCCGCCGAAAGACCCAGTAATAGTTTATTCTCGTCTCATGTCTGAAGCCAGAGCTGACCGCATGGACATGGCTGCTCGCGGGCGTCGGATCGAATATTTCACCATCGGTTGGAACGCGATGGAAGGAATCGCTGCCGTTGCGGCGGGTGTTATCGCAGGAAGCATTTCGCTCACTGCTTTTGGCATTGATAGTTTTATCGAAGTGACATCGGGTGCAGCGTTGCTGTGGCGGATGTCGGTCGATGCGAATGAGCATCAACGGGAGCGGAACGAACGTATCTCGCTGCGCTTAGTTGGCGTCTGTTTTGTCGCCCTCGCGGTTTACGTCGCGGTTGAGTCAATCCGCGATCTGCTGGGTCGCAATGCGCCAGAGCACAGCGTATTTGGTATCGTGATCGCCTGCGTTTCGCTTATCGTGATGCCTACACTCTCAAGAGCGAAGAAGCAAGTCGGAACAGAGCTTAACAGTATGGCTATGCACGCGGACGCAAAGCAGGCAGATTTCTGCGTCTACCTTTCAGCGATGTTGCTACTTGGTCTCACCCTGAACGCCCTCCTTGGCTGGTGGTGGGCTGACCCAGTTGCGGGTCTCGTGATGGTCCCAATCATCGCCCACGCGGGTTACCGGGGTCTTAGAGCCGAGACATGCGGCTGCGACTGAGCACTTTGGACAAATGGTAAGTCACTCCATTCCTATACAATGTTCCCCGCTGTCTAAATCGAGGGGGAACGATGGGAAACCTAAACAATGCGCTCCACGAGCTTCGTGCTGAGCGCAAGCAAATGCTGTCACAGGTGGAGAAATTAGACCAAGCGATTTCAGTGATCGAGTCGTTAAACGGTTCGGGAACAGTCCAGCAGGCAAATCAACCGACCCGAATCATATCGGCGGCTTCACGGCGGAAAATGGTGCTGGCGCAAAGGGCAAGATGGGCAAAAGCTCGTGCGACACAGCCAACTGCGATAGCAAAGACAACGGCCTTGGCTCCCGCGAAGCGGACCATGTCATCGGCAGCCCGAAGGAAAATCGCGGCATTTCAGCGCGCAAGGTGGGCGAAGATAAAAGCGCTGCAGAAAAAGGCTGCTTAGAGGGAGACACTGTACACAGAGTCAGAGCTGAAGCTTCTCGCTAGCCCGAGGAAGCGTGTGCAGCGAGGCCACAGGGATGCGGCAATTCGGGAATGGTAAGTAGATCACGCGGTCGGATATCGTGGCTCCAGCCTCTTGTAATGAGCGAATTTTGTCACGTTTCGTGCGTCCTGCCTGTCAGGTGTAAGCATTTTGGGGCAGGGGTGCTCCAATGGCCCGGCACAAAGAAACCACCATCGAAAGAATCTACCGCGAGGTCACTGGTCGCAAGATGACTGAGGCGATAAAGCGGGTTCTTCTCCCGAAGCGGAGTCCCAAACGTAAGGTGCTTGAACGGTTCGGTAACTAACGGACTTGTTATACCCCTTGTGATATAAGAGGTTCCTCAGATGGAGTCCG
Organism: uncultured Acidobacteriota bacterium; assembly: GCA_963716405.1. GTDB lineage: Bacteria > Acidobacteriota > Terriglobia > Terriglobales > Acidobacteriaceae > JABDBE01. Next base: position 840,632 of record CAVQTI010000007.1, read on the forward strand.
CTATGACCGAGAACAGGAAAGAAAGCTGGTTGGAACTTTGCGCCTTGGCTTCCGTAGAACAAGATCCCGAAAAACTGCTCGTGCTCGTCGCGGAGATTGAACACTTGTTGGCCGCTGACGATCCGCCCGAAAAACCAGCAGACCGGACCTTGCGTGATGAAGGTGAAAAGTCGAATGGAAACGGTTATCACGCGAAGGGCAGGAGTCGATTCGCATGACCCCAGAAGAACGTGAGCAGATGAATCGGCTATGCGAGCGCATTCAGATGGAGCAAGATCACCAACAGTTTACCAAACTGGTCACACAGCTCAATGAGCTGCTTAGCCGCGAGGAACATCGGCTCGACATTGCGGATCAGAATCGCACAAAACCTTAAAGACTTTACTTTTTCCGTGCAGTCGCAAGGCCGAAGCAAATTCGGGGATGGTAGGGTTCACCCGGCCGGAGATCGTGGCTCTCAGGGCAATAGAAATGAGAGCGTCTCGAAGTGAAAAAGAGAAAGCCGTGACCCAAAGACCACGACTTTTTTGCATTGGGTTAAAGGAACAGCTTTCAGGCAAGCACGGCAATGGAAAAGGTATGACGGCAGAGTACGCCTCACAGAAATTGGGAAGGCGGATTTAACCGCCTTCTCGTGTGGAAGTCTCGCAGTCCTACGCGGTCGCGTGAACCACGATTTTGTGGAAGGTGGAGGTGACAACGTCAGAGGTCTGAACCTTGGGCGTTCCTTCGATAAATCTTGCCATCGTCTTCAACACCTGCGGATAGGTATTGGTGTTGTAAGCTTCGGCATCGGTTTTGTTTTCCCACAGACTGATTGCAGTCACATCAACTCCGCCGGGACCAGCGAATGTGATTTCGTCCTTAAAACCATTCTGCTTACGAAGCAAAGGAAGGATGTCCTTCTCAAAAGTTCGCGTGTAATCGGAAAGCATATTGGATTTCAGATGAATCGAGACATTGCGTGCAAACATGGCAACCTCCTTAGGTTGGGGTTGCTAAGAAAGAAAACTTCAGATGGACTGACTTAGTTCAGGGAACCTGAAAGAGGAGAAGGTGGTAACCACCTCACTTACAACCCCTGCATTTAAGTGGCCCTCTGCATCAACCGCGCAACTTGTTGTTTCGACACGCCACAGAGCAGATCCGGCCCGCAGAGTCTGGGTGCCCCCCGTGTAGCTTTGGCGGAAAGCAAGCACAAACGGACATGCCAAGGAGTTCGAGTCGGAAGCCGACGTGCACGCCAAGGGCATTTCGGGCGCAATCCTAAATGAGGCTGTGCTTAGCGGCCCTTACTGAAGCCAATCAAGGCCAGAGCCTAGCCACAACCCTACACCTACAACCAATTCATTTATGTGTCATACAGCTCACAAGCATGGGATGGGTCGTTCAAACCGGCGCGCAGCCGCTCGTCTGCATCCGCACCTGCACCTCATTCCCTGGACCGCGAGGGCGCGATAAAACTTTCCCGCTTCCTCACGGGTTGCACTCGCCGTTCCTGGAACTCCCCCGCCCTCCCAAATCTCAATATCAGGTGTGCCTCGCGGTATGCCAATCACACACATCTCGGAAAACTCGAAGCTTTAGCTGTCTTGAAAACTAATCGCGATAGAGCATGCATCGTCCAAGCTATCGGTCCTCTCAAAACCTTGGCGCATGCAGCTTCGCGGGTTTAAGACACCTTCCAAATATCCTTGTCTGCCATATTTCGTCATTACGCGGCCAAGTCAAAGGGATGCAAATCGCGACGACCGCATCTCATTTCACTCTCAGACACCACAGTGCGGCGCGCGTAAAAGTGTGCGTCAGAAGTCGGCGTCCGGTGCTGGTGCCGGGGGCGGACGGCAGGAACATCCAAGTAAGTACGCGGATCGTGATTGGGAGATCGTAGGGCATTCCCTGGCCCGACTTGGGCGGAAAGAAGCGACTGAGTGCCTCCAACGGCTGCTCTCGGAACTGGTCGATCATGGACACCTGGTGTACGCAGGATACCGTGCAATAGGGGGCACAGGGCTTGACGGTGTGATATTCGCGCTCCAGGTGCTCCGCCCCGTACTGATCGAGCGGTATGCCGGGAAAACCACGTTGCTGCGAACAGTAATGTACTAGTCCATTCTCGCAGATGTAGAGATAGCGACTGCCGGCACGACAGTGCCAGTCGTTGGGGAGTCCGCGAACCAGATTCTTCTGAAACTGGTTGTAATATGCGAATGTTGAAAAAGACTTAGAAACTACGCTCACAATCTCTTGGTAGACCTGCTGCTGTTGTTCGCTCAACGGTCGAAGCTGGCCGCCACCATCGTGAATGATTCCAACCGTGGTCACGAGGCCGAGCTCCCCGGCCCGCCGGGCAACACGAGCAGCATCCTCCGGATGCTGGACAGAAGTTCCGATCACCGAATTGATGTTAACTTGAAATTCCGCATATTTGGCCAGCCACTGAAGCTTCTTGTCCAGTACTTTTAAGCTTTTCTTGGAAACCTCGTCCGGCATGACGTTGTCAATGCTGATCTGAAGATGATCGAGGCCGGCACGATTCAAAAGCTTGATGCGGTCCGGAGTGAGCAGGTACCCGTTGGTGATCAGAGTAGCCATGCTGCCCCGACTGCGAATGTGGAGAATGATCTGGTCCAGTTCCGGGTGCAGCATCGGTTCGCCCCCACTGATCGTGATGACTGTTGTGCCCAGTTCAATGAGTCGGTCCACGCGGCGTAGCATCACGGCGGTTGGAACAGGCTGCGAGAAATCGTCAAACTCGTTGCAGTAAGTACAGGAGAGATTGCAGCGCCGGATCGGCACAATATGCGCAACAATCGGATGGCGCAGAGAACGCAATGCTTTTGCGACGACGCGGACTTGCCGCAGGTGCCGCGAGAGTGCGCGAATTTTACGCTTTATGCGAGTAGTGATTAGAGTCCAAAGGTCACGACATTTCAAGTTCATTCCATCCATCGGGATGTTGCCCACCGATCCGCAGCTCACAGACGATTGCCGTACTCCTACCAGAACCAGAGAGTACCAACAAACACCAGGACGGCGACGAGTAACGCGAACAGAACGTCGGCGGCGTAGTGGTAGCCACCCACGACGGTCGCTACCGCTATGCTGAGCGCCACCCAGAGAAAGAGCAGGCCCACGCGGGGCTCCAATCGAAGCAGAACGAGGGCTGCGGCGGCGGAAGCTGCTACGTGAGCACTTGGAAACGTGATTACCTGAATGCTCGCGCGGCGAAGTACCCACCGATTTAGGGCTCGCAGGTTGTTGGGGGGAATCTCGAACATGTCGTAACCGGTCAACACGCGCGGGGGCAACGCAGGCACGAACGGTGTCACGGCGAAGCAAGTGTAAGTAGCCAGCAAGACCACCACCCAGTAATAATCCGCATTGTGCCGCATACCCGCAATATAGAGAGCAGCAAGGCCCAGCGGGATAAGGGGATAAACCATCAGATAGGCAAGCTCCAGGTAGAGAGCGCGGAGTGGGCCAATTGATGTTTTTGCAGGTTGGATATGCACGGCTTCAAAAAAGGACTGATCGAATGCAGCAAGCCGAGCTTGCACGCTCTGGTTTGGTCCTGTGAAGAACTCACCGATCTGCCAATACGGTACAAGTAGCAGGGCAGCAGGAAGCCAGTCACGAACAACAGAAGAAAAACGAGGTGGCACAAAGTAGAACATGAAGCGAGCTGCTAAAATGGCCGCGATCGCCAGTGTTGCGAACGCAGTGACCTTAAGTCGCCGCCGACGAGCGAGGGGGCGTATCCAAGCCGCCAAGACAAGAATCGAGAAAAAAGGCGATCTGAATCCACTCAGCGACTCGCATTTATCAATGCCGCGCCACCGCCGGATCCTCCTTGCAAAGTGGACGCTGTCCTGCTGGAGGTCTGAAATCTGGCAGACTTTTCCTGATGCAGGTCCACTAAGAGCATTCTGCTGTCTGAATAGTAGGTCCCGCCGGTGGCCGTTTGTCCCTTGAAAACTGGATCAACGCAATGAAGGTATTCTTCGTGCGTGACCAGACGTGTGTCCGCCAAATTGTCCAGCAATGAAATCACGCTCTGCGTCAACTTGAGGGTCGATCCTGTGAACGATCCGAAGTTTCTTCATCTCGATTTGAATTGCAACGTCGTGAGTTGCGGCGCCCACCCATATAGGAGTGCCATCCATTTCGTAATCAGTTCTCCAGATTCGGAGGTGATGACGCCGGGTCACGATTGAAGTCGGGTCAGGCAGAGCAAAAGAGTAAGTTTGTGCCCTCCCGAACACGTAAAGCGTGGCCATGGGTAGCTTGGCATAATGGTTCCGCTGCAGTAACAGGTGCCAGAAAATCGCAGGCTTTGATTTGTCCGTTTTGACCCAGCCGGCGCGCTCGAACGCCGCTTCCAAATCGTCTTTTTTGGCAATGAAGATCAGGTTCAGCATGTCGCCCTCGCGCCCTTGACCATCGACCGTGCGGGGCGGCAGGAAATTTGATCATCTCGCTTAGTTCTGAAACGCCTTCATTTCCTCCCAACAACTTTGCCGTCTGCACGAGAGAATCACCGTTAATGTAGGCTGTCACTTCTGTGCCCTTCAGGACAGTGCTGTCGCGGCCGCGGGAAAGCAGGAATACCGGTGCGGCCGGTAAGTAAAACAGCCCCGTAACGATCATCTCTACCACCATAAGCTTGGTGCGGGAGCTTCCTTTGATTTCTTTGCGGGCTCGTAACGCAACCTCATCGCCGGTGATGAGCTCAACGGAATCGAGTTTAATGACTACTTTGCCTCCAATTCCGAGGAGGCGCTTACCTTTAACTCCAACGACCGAACCGCTGGCGATGGTGCCAGCCTGGATAATCGTGAATCCTCCTACCGTCACATCTTTTACGACCACAAAATCGAGGCGATCACCTTTTTGAGCGTGCGCCGACGAGATGGTCCGGACCATTTGAAGTTTGACAGGAGTGCCGTCCGGAATGACCAGCCGGGAGGGCTCTCGTGCACTTCCTGGCTCCAAGAACCAGAGGGCAGGAGAAAGAGAAAGAGGATCGTGTAAGCAGGCAAACTGCGGTGATTTGCGCGGGGCATGTGGAGCCGCCTTCCATCGGAGGTCAAGCCTCTCAATCGCGAAGGCTCAAGAAGTAGCCGCCACTTAGGGCACACTGGGTCTTCGTCTATGTCTCCAGTGAGTATCTAGGGTTCGGCGGGCGTTGTCTGGTCAAAGTTGCACACTGGCCGAATTGAATCCGAGCTTGCCTAGCACTCGTCGTTCTGGATGGATCACGCGGAGTACCAGAACAGCGAAACCCTGAGCGCCGCATCCGCTAACGGAAACCGATATGGGAGAAGGTCGGCGTTTCCTCTGCGTGGGCACCAGTTTGCGGATATCCGGCTGGAACACCCCGCCGCTAATTGAAATTTCAAGTTATTATTTCACGAAGAATGGTGCTCTGTGACCGCAGATTGCGATTACCGGAGCAGCGACATTTTGGAGGAAATATGGCGCTCAACTTAGCGCGGACACGTGACGGAAGCGACGACTCCATACACTTGCAACCAATGGAACGCCTAAAAGTATACTTGTTCGGGGCCACTGTGTTGTTCGCATCGTTTGGGATGGGGGAAGCGGTCTATCGACTCTTGTTTTCCGAGTTTGACGGCGCAACCGATCGCATTCCCGTTGAGGTGCTGTTTGGTTTGGTATTTGCCTGGCTCGCCACTAAGTTCGTCGGCAGCGTTTACAGAAATCGCAAGGAGAGAAGCGCCAGGCTCAACTTCATTTGGGCTCGGAATCATCAAATACGAGGCGCTGTGGAAGGAATTACTGCGATCGCCCAACCGTTGAAAAACCAACAATCAATCAGAGTGATCCGCGAAGAGGTCGATAGGATTGACTGCGCGCTTAAGGAGATCTTGCCGGGCTAAGCTTCTGTGGGCTTTGGCAACTCTGTTTGCTCCCGTCAAGCTTGATCGGGGAAATATTCTGCATTGCTGGCGGAGGCGGGTTGCTTGTTCGGGTGCATAACCGCCAGTGTGAGGCTGCTAATCATTTCGGAATGGGCCTGAAGGACGCACCGACCAGATGTGGCGTAGCGGCCCCAAGCTTGGCCGCCGAACATACAGCATCTCGAGTCTGACGAAGAGAAGTAATTAGCGATTCTCGCGATACCCGGCGGACGATCGGGGCTGCGATCCAGCCAAGCGAAATCGGAATGTCCCGGCTGAGAACGATGGCTTCTACTTCGATGTAGACGCCACCATCGCGCTCCTCAAACCGTGTGATGCTGTAGGTTCTCCACATCAGGCCCGTGCCTTCGTCCTCCGGCAGCGCGTGCTGGCCACCTGTGCCGTAGCCCACGATTTCTTGGATTCGGGTCGATTCGGAAACGCTATACCAGCGCTGGTCACTTACCCGGAAATAAGAGGATCGGAAATCGCTAGCGAGCGCAGTCTTCGAGATGAGCGACTTGCTCATCAGCAACATGGAAAACTGGTCTTCCGATTCGCTGGCGGCAATGGCTCTGGAATCGACTACCACCGGTTGGTAGACCTTTTTATAACACCCGTAATCGCGCACGACTGGCAGAACATCGTGCATTGTCGCGTTCGGGATGAAGGCCTCGCCATTCCAATCGTGAATCAGTCCCGCCGGAACTCGTTTCGGAATATGCGGGTCTGCGGGGGAAGCCAGGATTTTACCGCTCCTGAGTTTGAGCGCACGACTCGGGTCTTCATCACTCAAAAGAAAAGGGTGATCAGGGCTAAGACGTCCCTGCATCTGGGCATTCGCCGCCACGACGTACTCTTTCCAAGCTTTGAGCGTCTCCGGCTTGAGGTCAGCCGCGGTGGCTGTCCCAGAAAAAAGAAAGATCGCGAGCGCACTGCCCCAAAGAACCGCTGTCTGAAATGAGAGCCATGTAGAATGCGGCGCGGCTGCAAGAATTCGTTGCCCCTCGGGTTTTCTACTGATAGAACCCTCATCTGCTTGGGACCGGGCAGGTATTTTTGGAAGATCCGGCCTGGCGAACGTGAAATTGGTCGTCATGACCCTCTCCTTTGGCATGTTTGCGTGCCACAGCATCAGCGGTGCTGAAAGGCGGCAGGCACACTCCCATGTCCCCTGATTGGGTAGCTTGCCTGACGTCATGGTTGTTACTTTCGCCTTTGGTGGACCTCGGGTGGGAGCAAGCTGGAGTTCAAAACACAATAATCGAAAAGGCTTCGGGGAGCAAGCGGAAAAGCAAGCGGTCGGGACTGTTTCCGCTAAATCTCACCTGCCATCTCGATGACTTTTTCCACCCACAGGCGATACCGCTCGAAACCTGTCCTCCGCAGAAACTTCCGATTGCTCACGCGACGCTTTGATCCAGCCAATATTCGTGATGTAAGCCGCCTAGGATCTGCTTCGCCCTGATCTTGCATTCCCGTCGCAATCGGTGCCGGTGTATCTTGGGTAGGCGGAGAGGAGGATCCAGAGCCTTCTCGGGAATACCAGGACCTAAGCTAGAGTGTGGTCGTCCTTTGTCATAGTGCCTGACCCAGGAGCGCAAGGTCATCCGCAGATGCCGTTCGTTCAGGGGAATTATGAAATCCAGGCACTCGCGCCGTACCGTTCCGACCAGCCGCTCGCAATACGCGTTCGCCTTCGGCGCACGCACTGGCGTGCGCAATACCCTCAGCCCAGAGGACTGTTTGATATGAGGCGTCTGCTGCACCCTATATCCTTTTTAAGTTCTATGATGCAGGCGATTTCTTCGTCGGCGGGGCAGTTGCACTTCCAGTTGCGCTATCCTTACATCCATTCCATCTGGAAGACGGTGCTTCGGATGCCACGGTAGTTCGATCCTATTGGCAGAGTCCGCTGGGACGAGTCGGGGTTCCGGATTCCTGAGTCGGAAGGATCTGCGTGCTTGGCACGGTGTAGGGTATCGTTCCAGCCAGGTTCTCCACACATTGCAAGATCGTCTGCGGATCCCCAGGAAGTGTGGATGGCAGATTCGGGATCGACCCGTCAGGGTTTTTGAAATTAAATGCGCTGGTTAAATCTCCGACCGTGGAGCGGCGCCAGGCGCTCAAGTTGGGTACCTCGGCGCCGAAAAGAGTCTCGAGGAATCGCAGCACCGAAGTGTGATCAAAGAGGTCGGACGACACGAACCCGCCGCGACTGAACGGCGAGACGATCAGCGTGGGGACGCGAAAACCTAGTCCAATCGGGCCGCTAATGGCCGGATTGCCGATTACAGTCGGGTCGGGAACCGCGGGCGCGGTCACATATTCGCCCGCGGTGCCGAGCGGCGCCGTCACCGGTGGAACATGATCAAAAAAGCCGCCGTTTTCATCGTAGGTAACAAACAAAACCGTCTTCGCCCACAGGGCCGGATTCGCGGTCAGAGCCCCGACGATGAGCGAAAGAATATTCTCCCCAAAGAGCGAAGGCGCAGGCGGGTGATCCGAAGTTAGGATCGACCCCACCAGCCAGGAGACTTGGGGCAAATTCCCAAGCGCCACATCGGTCAAGAAGTCGACGGGAAACTGCGGTCCGAATGCGTTCTGATGCAGCACGGATGCAGGATCCTGAAAATTCTTGAAGTAGGAAAGAACATTGTCCGAGAGAATCCCGCCGAGAATCGTCTCGTCAGGCGACGAGTAAACCTTCCAGGAAATTCCCCGAGCCTGCAGTTGTTCGGGCATGGTCGTATAGGTCAGACGGCCATAAAAGGCTGCGCGATTTGTGACGATGGTCTGCAAAACCGGTCCGCCGTTTTTCCCATCTGGGTCGAGCGAGGCCGCCATCGTGTACAGGCGATTTGGGTCGGTCGGGCCCATTACCGAGCAAAAATAGTTGTCGCAGATGGTGAAGCCGTCGGCCAGGGCGTAGTAGTAGGGAAGGTCTGCGCGAGTGTAGTAGCCCATGCTTAATACTGCGTCGTTGGAATTAATCGGTAGACGCGAACTCACAAAACCGTCCATCGCACCGTTGTTCCAGCTCTGATGCTGCGGCACCCAATCGTGGCTGATGTCGGGCGTGCAGGTTGCGTTTGCTTTGGAACTGTCCAGGTGGAAGGGCAAGAGCTTCCCTACCGGCGAGATGGTCGTGTTGGCTGGATCGGGTTGCTGGAATGCCGCACTCTGATCGGAAAATCCACGGACGCCGCGGTAGCTGCCAAAGTAGTGATCGAAGGACCGGTTTTCCTGAATCAAGATCACCACATGTTCGATGTCAGTCAATCTGGAACAACCGGTCGGAACGGACGAAACCAAGTTGGAAGTACCGCAATCGTCCAAACCCAAAGAGACAACAGCCGCAGCTCCGAGTTTAAGTAGTTCTCGGCGAGTGAAATTGTGCATAGGTTCCACGTTAAGATGCGCTCTCCGGAGCAAAGGCAGGATCGATTTATAAATTTAGTCCGCAAAGCGGAATACGCCGCCCACCGCGAAACTTCCCCGGCATGCCTCGCCCCGGCGGGACTGTGTGTGCAATTTTGATCAGATTCTGAGAGGGCCAAAGGGAATAATTCTGGAATTCGGCCTGCCGCTCCCAGGAGGACTTATGTGGCCCCTTTCAAAGCATTCTCGACAAATGGCGCTTGAGCATTCCCAACTTCAATCGGTGATTCTACAACGCACGGCCGAACTACAGCGTCTGTCGCAGCGGCTCCTCAAAGTGCAGGATGAGGAGAAACGCAAGTTGTCTCGTGACCTGCACGACAGCACGGGTCAAACATTGGCAGCTCTGAAAATCAGTATTTCTTTTCTTGAGGAACACTGCAAGCAAAACCCATCCATCATGCTTCTTGCCTCCGAGGTTGCCGCCTTGGCGGATCAGGCCATCGAAGAAATTCGCACCATGTCTTACCTGCTGCACCCACCACTACTGGATGAGGTCGGCTTTGCTTGTGCAGCGGAGTGGTACGTCGAGGGCTTCGCCAAGCGTACTGGGGTCAAGGTAAAGTTGGATATCGCAAGCGCTCAAGAGCGACTCCCAATCGGGATAGAGATTGCTCTTTTCCGTGTTCTCCAGGAGAGCTTGACGAATGTACATCGCCACTCTGGCGCTTCGGAAGTCAGCGTCTTCTTTAATCCCCACCTGGAAAAGATAGTTCTGGAAATACGAGATGATGGGTCCGGTATACCGGCGGAGCGGCTAGCTCGACTTCGTGAAGCAAGAGCGGAAACGGGGGTCGGCCTGGCGGGAATGCGCGAGCGTATGAACGAATTGAACGGCAAACTGGAAATAGAATCGGATGGTCATGGAACAACTATGCGGGCCATCGTTCCACGCTCAGCAACAACTCTACCCGGTCGGCTCGGTGACCGCCAGCAAGTGATTGTATCCTCGATTCTGAGAGGCTCGCAGCCACTTCCTGCTTGCTGTATTTGCAATAGCCCAGTTCTCGTAGAGACCAGTAAGACTGATGAGTACGGGCAGGCCGTTCACGAAGAGTGCCATGTCCTCAAGCTCCGCTCAGCTGCGGAGTTTCTCAATGACGGTGCATCCACACCGGCCTCAGCAAGCAAGGATGTGATTTACCAGCCTCACCAAGGCACGATGCCAAGGGACAGACCGAAGCAGCCCGACCTGCTTGCGACATTGCTCATGCAGCCAGCGAAGCGTGTTCCCTGGCACATGCGGCCGTGGAACGGGTACTTGGCGGCGGTTGTTACCGTCCTTGCGTTTGCTTGCTGGATTGCCTACGGCGACCGTCACCCACTTTCTTTCTTGGCACCTATAGAGCTGCAGAGCATGGCCACCATCGGGGAGCAGGTACCCCTGCCACCCGCAAAGACGGTGCCCGCTGAAAACAGGCCAAGGTTTCGGACCAGTCCAATTGCGGTGGGAGACGCGAGGACAGCCACCCTCCTCCACACGGTGGTGCTCGTGACGAAAGTTGTTCACATCGGAGAAGATGTGATGGTGCGTTACTTCATACCCAAGGCCGAGCCGCATCGGGAGTCCGTCGGGCAATATCAAGTGGTTGATATGGGAGAAGACGTGAGTGTGCGCTATTTCGCGCCCTTCGTTCGTAAAACCAAAAACTAAGACCGAATCGATTTAAGTAAGGATGGCTGCCCGAAAGGCGCGCTCGTCTTGGTGTCAGTGTGTGCCTTCATTGAATGCGGGACGACGGCTCCGCCGGCGTTAAGATCAAGCGCTCTTCTCCGAAGTGACGTGTAGAAAAACGACCGTTATGGTTCTGCGTCATTGCTCCCACAGGATGGGCAGACGACATCGCTCTGTTCGTAATCGTCAAAACTCAACGGCTTTTGTAATCGGAAAGCATATTGGATTTCAGATGAATCGAGACATGGCGTGAAAACATGGCAACCTCCTTATGTTGGGATGCTAAGAAATAAAACTTCAGATGGATGGACTCACTTAGTTCAGGGAACCTGAAAGGGGAGCAAGGGTGCTCACTCACCCTAACGTTGCGTTTAAGTGGCCCTCTGCATCAACCGCACAACTTGTTGTTTCGATACGTACCATCGCCGATCAGCCACCGAGTCGGGATTCCATCGTGTACATTTGGCGGACAGCAAGCACAAACGGCAACCTTTAACCGCTCCAGTTGCTGCCATGCAACGCGGACTAACTCAGAAGTCTCCATTCTCGGGGTGTCTCGACTTAAGAGTCAGCCAGCCATGAGCCCAGTGTCGAGATTGACAAGTGGGGGGCCGGTAGAATTGCGACTTCCTAGTTTAATTGCTGCGCAGGTTGCACACATTTCTCCCCGAGCTTCCGGAAGTTGACCGTACACTTTTCAGAAGGATGACACTTCGAAAGAAAGTTCCTCTACTGTGCCTCGCCATGACCGAAGTCGCACCAGAAAAAGTGCAGGTACGCAAATTTGCTTGCCCGAATTGAGGCTAACTAGGCGGTGAGGATATTGCACCATTGCGAGAGCGCAAGCCGCTACTTTCAAGTTCGGAGAACCGCGGAAGATCGGTTTCGAAGATATGTTTTACGGCCTGATCGTAGCGGTGGTGCAGGCCACCGAGCCGCACGCGAGAAACAACGCGACCCCGAGCTGTTGAACGAACTCTACCGCCGGGCGTTTGCTTTTGCAAGCCCATGTGAGTGCGGTCCTCGTGGTAGTAGCGAACGTAGTCAGCAAGAAGTCGCCTCAGGTGGCGCTCGTTGAGAGCGATGATGTGGCCGAGCAGATCGCGGCGGCAGCTTCCCACCCAGCGCTCAGCCACTCCGTTCTGCCAGGGACTTCGAATGGACGTCTGCACACAGGTAATCGTCATCGAGCGGAGCGCAGCGGGGACCTCCAATCCGTATTTAGCATCGTGGTCGAAGAGGACGAACTTGGGAATGGATTGATAGGGAAATGCTTCGCGTAACTGCTGGACGATCCAACTGCTGGTTGGATGCCGGGTGACGTTGAAGAACAAGATGCGCCGCCGGTCATGGCAACTCCTACGATAGCTCACGGCCTGCGGGATGGGCGGTGCGGTTGTGGGGCGCTGCTGACACCACCGGGCAAAACCTAAAGGGATATTGGCTGGGCACGCATCATAACGAGAGCAGCTTGACAAGTAAGAGTACAGGGTTAAAGTGAAAACACAAACATGGAAGCCCCACAAACCAGCAACCACACGGGAGATTTTGATAAATGGTGCGATGACACTCGTCCTCATATGCTGAGCATCCCAGAGTGGACTGAGATGATGGCTATACCGGCAATTCGGGAGTCATGGGGTTTCGAACCCGATGAAATCCCAGAGCATTTTGCGAAGCTAGTGTACGCCGCCAAGTATCATTTCCATTCGGGAAGCCCCGGTTACGTCGAGGATCTCTACATCCTCCAGGGGGATGCACTCACCGGAGACGCACCTGTCGTCTTGTTGCGTGGTAAAGATGGAAAGTTGAAGTTCGCCGAATAGCACTTCACCACGCGATTGCGCGCGGTTGGCTTGCAATCCGGAAATTAATCGTTAAAGAGCAATGCTTCGGCTGTAGACGATTTTGTAGCTGTCAAAGCACACGACTTCAACAGAGATCAACAGAATTCAACAAGCAGGCCGCAACAGGTTAAACAGCAATCACTTGGAATCAACAGAATTCTACAAGTTTTAATAAGGTCTAGAATCTGGTTCGGGACCCGGTCGGGGTTCAAATCCTCTCTCCCCGACCATATCTAATTGATTCGGTTGATTCAATTCTCGCGGTTTCCGCAAGTTTCTGATTCCAAACAATGAGTTTTGTGTCCCAGTTGCGTCCTCGGGCGCAACGCTAGCCGGACGCAGCGGTGCCTTCATCGGCGCCGCCAGGTTTTGTGCGTCCAACCGGCGTCGCAGCCGGTAAAGCATTGTCGGCGAAGGCGGAGTGGAGGTGCGAGGATTCGTGCCCACGAAAAATGAAATGCTTCAACTGGTGCGGTACTGGGCGACGGAAATTATTCATTTAGATTTTTCATTCTTCTTATACGGCATTACGGGGTCCTCCGAGTGGCGCACTCGCGAATTCGCCAACCGGCGCCTAAACACGATTCGCAAGTTGATTGGCCAGCAGGGGAAGTCACCACAGCAGTCGAGCAGGCCACGGAAACCTTCGCAAACGTCGATGCTCGGGCTTGAAAAGTTTTCTGGGAAGGGACGAAAGAAGAGAAGGAAGGAGAGCGGCAAGTGACAAACGGACGGATGACAGGAGTGCAGTATGGCAAACGTTTGTGAGACCACGACATTCATTTGGAGGTGAAAGTGTCGAAACGAAAGACTAAACGCACGCGTAGTGGCTCGAAGACAACGCCGGACCATCCGCGTGACATTGCGGAGCTAGCTGCTCTGGTGGTGAGTAGTTTCACGCCTGACGAGACCGGAGGAGAAGAAAACGGAACCTTAATGATTTTCATCTGGCGAGACTGCGCCATGACGTTCAAGTTCCCAAGTGGTCGGAGAATGTTTGTCCAGCCAGGCGATGGGCAGAGCCTCGATTCAACTATCCACGAGCTCGCGGTCGGCATAATCACCAAATATTGTCAGGGCGCCGGGATCGCTGTAGCCGAAGTTCGAATTCACATGGTTCCGCCAGAGGCGAGCACCGGTGAGCAGATCTTTGCCTGGTTCCAGGCTATCCCCGGCATTTCCATCTCAGTTTCGCCAGCGGAGGGAATGGGATTCGGAGGGCCCCTGCCACCGACCGGTGAAGCAGGCTGACACAAGGAATGCCGACGATTGGAGATGGCATCTGAGATGGCCAACGATATCACGGAAGGTGAGGTCCGCAAGGACGTCATGGTCTTCGCAAACGTTTTTGGTCGATCGTGGTATGACAGATGACCCGATAGGAGTCGGATGCATGGGTCAGACAATGGCGGTCGGGCGCATTGGTTGCATTCCGTGCTGCGGACGGCAGTCCGGACTGGAAGCCCGGAGATCGTGACTTAGAACCGTCAAGACCGCACAGACTGTGCACCCTAAGCGCAGGGCATGAACTGAATCAATGCAAAGAGGCAACGATGGCTTCTTGCCAACGAAAGACCAGATTTCATCGCACTGCACGTAGCGGCACTTCAAGTTTTGCAGTTTCGCATCCAGCAATTTTTCACAGCGTTCGCCAACGGTTTCAAGCAGCCGCATGATGGTGTTGCGATTCAGTCCCGTGAGCCGTTCCGTGCTGCGGATCGAGCAGCCTTCAAAAAGACAGTGAATCGCGCGTTCTGCCGCCTTGGGATTGGAAAGCATCGTATCCCTAGTCAGTTTTGTGTGAGGTTCGCAGAAGGTGGAATTGCAGGAGGTGCAGCGCCACCGCTGACGAGGCGATTGCCGATCGCACGGACGCGACTGCGCAGATCGAGAGCCTCACTGATCAAATTGCGCAACGCACGCAAAAAAATGAAAGCGCTTCCGGTGAGCGACGCCTTCAAGGCTCATGCACCGGAAATTGAAGCTTTGAACGAGAAGCACCAGGGACCAGTCCTGACGCGCGCGAGCGAGCTTTTTCCTGATTCACTCTGGGCGAACACGACGGCCTTACGACTGGTTTCGGAGATGACGATAAGCCGGTCCTCGTTGCCATTCGGAAGAACAAGGAACAACTTGAAGTAGCTGGACTGAGCGATGGCCCGCGCGACCAGCTTTACCTCGTTCTTCGTTTGGCTGCAATTGAAGATCACGTAACCAGAATTGCCCCGTGCCCGGTAATTCTCGACGACATCCTCATCCATAGCGACGATCTCCGCGCATCAGCCGCCCTGGAAGTGCTGGGGCAAATCGCCCAGCGGACGCAGGTGCTTTTCTTCACCCATCATTCACATCTCGCCGATTTGGGATTAAAAGCCGGAGCCTCGGTCATCCATTTGCAACCTTCAGCTGCGTCAGTAGTCACATGATTGTTTTGCGCGGCATGTGGCGGGGTTAGCCTCCTTTTCCGCGAACGCATCAAGCGGTGTGCCTCGAGCGGTGATTGGTGGCCGCCTTAGAGTAGCTGGCTTGGGACTAGGGGCGGGCGATCAAATCCTCTCTCTTCCTAGTTTTCTCTTATCCCTGGTTTCTTCTGAATAGCACAACAGGCGTACCATCACAGAAATGCACAAACACAAAGAAAAAACGGTGAGCCAGCCGCCCGCAACCGTTTTGGGACGATGAAATGCGCTAGGAGGCGTATGAGTCTATATACGAAGAATGGGCGACCACTGCAAGTTTCAGGCGATACGATTTACGGTCGTTCCAGGAACGGTCATAGGCCGAATAAGAGGAGGGAAAGTCTACGGCACAGATGGCCGGTATGTCGGGACCATCATTGGAGACCGGCTCGTGTATCGATCAACCGACAGCGCCAGCACTGCTGGCTGTTGCAGATCCTGCGCGGTTTGCCGTTGAGAAGGGGGAAGCGACGCCTGATTGTGCTGAGTCTACCGTTCCATCTCATCTCTATGCCTTTACGTAACGATTTCCATTTACGCTTTCCCGTACTTTGTCCCGTCTGAATTTGGGATTCTTTCGAATGCAACGGTCGGCGAGTATATTCCTTTCCAGGATTTCAGCGGAAACCTCGCCCAGCTTTTCACCTTCCGCATCGCCGTACGGAGCCATCGCAGCACAACACTTTGGCCCGCAGCGGCACGCGCAATTTCTCCTTGGGGATAGGCCCCCCGGCGTGACGTGTTGTCCAAAAACGAGAATCCTGATTGATGTAAACTAAGACTTTTTGCAGATGAGATCGAAATCTCTTGACAATGGAGATTTCGGGAGGATAATCCGCGTGTTGTCTATGTACAGGCCCCTGTTTCAAGTCTCGTGACCTTCTGGAGGCCTCCATGTTTTCTCCGCTTCGCAGCCTGTGGGTCTTTCCGTCTTGTCTTCTCGCCCTAAACTTGCTAACCCCTAACTCATCTGCCCAAAGCGCAAATGTAACCACTTGGCACAATGACAACAACAGAACCGGCTGGCAACAAAACGAAACCATCTTGAGGGCAACCGGAACGGGTGCTATGAACCAGAACAACTTCGGGTTGCTTTGGCAGTTGCCCGTGACCGGATACGTTTACGCCCAACCGCTTGCGGTTACTTATCCGCAAACCATAGGAAGCTGCAACAACCCATGCAGCCTAGTCTTCATTGCCACGGAGCAGGACATGTTGTACGCATTCAACGCGGCCTCCAATTCGTCTACGCCGTTCTGGGGCCCGGTTAACCTCGCCCAGGCGGTGAATATCCAGGACGCCGCGGTAAACTGTGCGTCTGGTGGGAACTGGACACATAAGTACCCATGCAACGATAAAACGCCACCCAGCAGCATTGTTGGCCCGTACATAGGCGTCACGGGGACGCCGGTTATAGACACCATCGTGACTCCTGACACTCTATTCGTAGTGGGAGCGGTGTATTCCCCGGTGATTCCCAGCGTGTCTTATTACCTTTTCGCCGTCAACACAACTTCGGGCAGCGTGCTGGCCAAGACGCAGATAGCCGGAACCGTTAACGGCAACACTCCCGGGACCAAGTGCCAATCAACCTACCCCGCTTCCGGCCAAGTCTCCTTCAATTCTACGTCTCCCGCGACCTCCAATCACCTTCAACGGTCCGCCCTGTTGCTCCTCAACGACAGCGTGTACGTGGGGTTCGCACCCTATCCCGAACCTTCTAATAACGGCTGGATTTTTGGCTACACCTATAATGGTGGCAATTCCTTTTCGCAGACGGCCCTTTTCAATAGCACGCCTTACGGCACCGGCGGCGGCATCTGGGGAAGTGGAGCCGGCCCGGCCTCTGACGGCACTTACATCTACGCGGCTACGGGGAACGGTACCTTCCAGGACGAAGAAGACATACCTTTCGAAGCTGGCGACAGCCTGGTCAAATTCACCTCGTCGCTTACTCTCGCGGATTTTTACTCCCCTAGCGACGACTCTGGCACAACGCGCTGCGACGCCGACTTGGACTTCAGCTCGGGCGGAGTCCTATTGGTGCCGTCCCCTTACAAATACACTTGCACCGGCAATAGCTGCAGTCAGTGCACTGGAGGGTGCAACGTGGTAATCGAGGCGGACAAGGAGTCCAAGCTGTATGTCGCGAACCAGGCAAGTTTAGGAGGCTTCAGTCCTACAACGACAACCAATATCGAGACCGTGCAAACCCCGTGTGTCCCTACAGGGTGCCCCAACAACCCCGCAAACCAGGGCTACTGGGCCAGTCCAGCATATTGGTTCGACGGCACCCACGCTTGGATTTACTACTCGCCAACGGCCCAGATGGAGCCGACCGTCGCGCCGTACCCAGTCTACGGGTACAATCTGGCGGCCAGCGGCCCTTCTGGCCCAATTTCTCAAACAGCGACGGCCAACACGAGCGCCTTCTTCTGCCAATACGGCCCAACGCCCTCCGTATCTTCCAACGGCAGCAATACGGCAATTTTGTGGGCCATAGAGAATCAGAATTCAGGAAACCCCTCCAATTGTCCTACCGGCGGCTACGAGTCAGCGGCGTTGCACGCGTTCAATGCGAGCACACTCACGCAACTTTATAGTAGCAGCGGTCTGGGCGCCCTGCTTGGTTTGGTGACATCGTTTTCTACTCCATCGATCTTCCAGGGCCAGGTGTATGTGGGGACAGAAACAGTAAACGCACAGGGCGACACCACGCCCGGAGTAGCCGTTTTCGGGTGCTTAAACTCATCGTGCGGGAACTAGAGGAAGGGAATAAGAATGAAACTCGAGCGCTTCTTCGCGATCCTCTTCATCGTCTTTGTCGGGATCTTTCTGACTGGGAAGACGGCGAGCAGCCGGTCCGCTGAGTCGCCGAGGCCAGCGGATGGCTTCAATTGCTCACCTGCGCCGTGCGTCCTTCCGCCCACTCAGGCCTCCGAAGGCGGGGGCACAGTAACCGACACTCCCATCGTGACCAACCCCCTGGACCGAAAAGAATTACTGCTGGGCAGCGTCGACTACAACTGCGGACAAGAGTCTTCGCTAGGCTTCCATCTTTCAACAGATGGTGGCTCGACCTGGGAGCGCGTCGAATGCATGCCTGCAATCACTGCCAAGCAGAACAACTATTTGCCGCTCGATGAGCCGTCCGTGGGCTACGACCGAAGCGGCACACCCTACATTGCAGGGGTCTACTTCAACGTTGAGGGATACGGAGACCAGGGTCTCGTCGCCGTCCAAAAATCAACAGATGGAACCCATTGGAGCAAGCCAGTCGTGGCGTTGCGTCACCCAGGCCAGACCTATCCGTTCGAGACCCGGCTGACGGTTGACACCAAGCCGGGCAGTCCCTGGGCCAATAGCCTATACATCTCTGGCGTCATAGAACTCGCCCACGGCACAGAGGTTCTGGTCTCACACTCCATTGACGGGGGCGCTACTTGGACGCAAACCGCCGTTGACCCCGTGCAAAAATACCCCGAAGAAGACAACTTTACGCGTGTGGCCGTCGGTAAGGATGGCACGGTTTACATAACTTGGATGCACTGCCGGGGGAAGAACGGCGGGGACGGAAGTGCTCTTTGCCCTACCGTCCATTTTATGCTCTCGAAATCAATAGATGGGGGTAACACATGGTCCGCACCGCAGCGCATTGCGACCGTTAAGATGCCGCACTTCTGGCTACTGCCCATCACGAAAGAGCGCGTGTACAACTATCCGGCCATCGTGGTCGATAATAGCGACGGCCCCTACAGCGGGAATCTATATGTCGCAGTGTACGACTGGACAGGGACCTATCTGAGGGCCCAAGTGACCCGCTCGACAGACGGAGGCACCACCTGGTCGCAGTCTGTCCCGCTGGCCCCGAAGAGCGACACCCACGATCAATTCTTCCCCTCAATCTCGGTGAGCTCGACCGGCAAGGTCGCCGTGAGCTGGCTCGATCGCCGCAATGATCCAAACGATATCGACTATCAGGCATTCGCTGCCATCTCCGAGGACGGCGGTCAAAGCTTTGGCGCCAACTGGCAACTGACCACCGCATTCTCCGACCCGAGGGTAAACGGGACCGAAAACAACTGGATGGGTGATTACACCGGCAACACTTGGGTCGGACAAGAATTCATAGCGGCCTGGATGGATAGCAGCAACGGCACTTACATGCAAGAAGTAGTCGGCGGCGTTCGCCTGAAGTAACCGCAGAGAGACTCGCAGCCTGCCCAAGGCCGCTTCGCTACTTGAGGCAGTGACCAGCCAGGTTGTCTCCAGTTGAGTAAGTGAGCTTTCAAATCACAGCCAATGGGCTGCAAGTTTGGGGTGCGTGATGGCGCTGAGAAAAATCGGCTTTTCGTTCTCGGCGCTCATTGTGGTCATCCTCGCGGCTGCGACCCTCCTGTGGGCCCACTATCTTTTAGTTCCGACTAACGTTGCTTACGTGAGCGAGGAGGACGGCGGGATCACCGTAATTGACTTAGGCACGCTGAAAGTGCTCCGCAGGGTACAGCCGAGCGAAATCGCGCCAAGAGGACTCGCTGTGTCGTATGACGGAAAATACCTCATCACATCAAACAAGAACACAAGCGATGTGGCGGTCTTCAGTACGCCGCGCCTGCGCTT
Source organism: uncultured Acidobacteriota bacterium (assembly GCA_963716405.1). GTDB lineage: Bacteria > Acidobacteriota > Terriglobia > Terriglobales > Acidobacteriaceae > JABDBE01. Next base: position 860,598 of record CAVQTI010000007.1, read on the forward strand.
GGTCACACGAATGCATATCGGAGCCAACCCTGAATTCATTAAGATTAATCCCGCTGGTGACCGGCTGTTTGCGACTTTCGAACCCGGTTCGCAGGGCGGACCTCCGAGCATTGAGAAAGCCGCCGTTAGCGGCAATGAGAAAGATGAGCCACCCTCGCAGATCGCCTCATTCCATGTTGGCGACTGGGCCTTAGGCCCAGTTTCCGCGGCAGGCCAAGAAACAGAAGGCCTCGAATTCTCACGCGACGGAAAGCTGATGCTAGTAGCGAACGAATCGCAGGACAGCATTGGCGTGTTTGACGCAGCCACTGGGGGGCATGTGCGAGATGTCAATCTAAAGCCTTACGGAATCCGTCCGCGCGGCGTGAAAGTGTCTCCGCAGGGTAATGGGTACGCAGTGACGATGGAAGGCTCTGGAACGTTAGTGATGATGGACCTGAATTTGAAGGTAATCAAATCTGTGCCGACAGCAGCGAAGCCCTACGGACTAGCGTTCGACCGCGCGGGCAAGCGCATTTTCGTTTCAGCGGCTCTGTCAGGCAAGCTCCAAGTCTTTTCGGCGGATTCGCTCCAACTCCTAGCGGAGGTGTCTACGGGAAAGAGGTGCTGGCACTTCACATTCACTCCGGATGATTCGAGGATTCTATTGGCCTGCGGGCGGTCGAACAATATAGTTGCGATCGACGCCAATTCATACAAACAGATCGGGACAATCGAAGGATTCAAGCTCCCGTGGGGCATCGTGACATATCCTAGGTCGTACGGGAGTTTGGAATTGCCTTAGATACAGCGGCGTCACGGAGAACTTCCGCGCGTCCGTCAAGGGTCAAAAGAGGCAAATCGGCTCTTGAGTCACTAGCCATCATGACAGTGGGGCAATAAACGGTCGATGTGGCAAAGCTGTCGAGCTAAGTTAATCAACATGGCAAATCAGCGAAATATACGAATGGGCCGGCTTGTCGTACTCCTGGGCATGGCTCTGATCTTTTCACCGTGCTTGCGCGCTCAGGAGACCACATGGCGGATCGATCCGCTACACAGCGGAGCCCATTTTAGCGTTCGTCACCTCATGATCTCGACGGTGCGCGGTGAATTTACGGGCGTGACTGGATCCGTGACCTATGATCCGAAGGACTCCACACGGGACACCGTGGAAGCCACCATCGATTGTTCCACGGTGAACACCGGAGTCGCCAAGCGTGATGCTCAATTAAGGACCACCGATTTCTTCGATGTTGCCCGCTACCCTGTGATGAAGTTCAAGTCCACACGGGTGGAAAAGATGGGCGACGGCAGACTCAAAGTCACGGGCGATCTGACCATAAACGCCACTACTCAAGAGGTGGTTCTGAATGTGGAGGGCCCGAGCGCATCCATCCGCGATCCGCGTGGCAATGAGAAAATCGGTCTCGCTGCTAGCACGCAGATCAGCCGCAAGAAGTTCGGGCTCATCTGGAACGAGACAATGGAATCGGGCGGAGTTGCGGTCGCCGATGAGGTCTCTGTCAGCCTCGATCTTGAGCTGATCAAGAATACGAAACCGCAATAATCCCCCAAAAGAATCTGGTTGGTTCTACGCCGCAAAACCAGTTAGGAAACTACCCATTGTGCCTCGCCACAATTCGGTCCGGCATTGAAATGAACAACATCGGATGCGGCTAGAAATCCGATCTGCTATAACTCTGGCACCATGTTCGAGTTCCTTCGGCTCTGGTTGGGATCCGGCGAGAACGAATACGCACGACGAAACGGTTCGCAGGCGTAAGCCTCGGTAATCCCTAATAGATTGTTCGGTTCTAGAACCCGAAGGCGGTAGGCTTGTCGGAGTATTTTTTTCAGGATCAGGTTCCCTGCAAAGAATGTACCACCCGCAAGAAGGCACTCTATGGCTCGAATAAGGTCTCGCGCGGCCTGAGATTTTAGAACAAGACCCTGAGCACCAGCTTGGCGAACTTCGGCTACCAGTCTTTCCGATTCATGCATAGTGAACATCAAAACACGACAACTCAATTCCAATTCGGCAATCCTTAACGCGGCCTCAAGCCCACTCATACCGGGCATGGTTATATCCAGGATGAGGACGTCGGGCTTCAATTTTTTACATATGTCAATCGCCTCCGCGCCACCGCTTGCCTCTCCTGCGATGTTCCATTCTGGCCGTGATCTGGCAATCAGCGTCCTGATACCTTCACGCACAATTTCATGATCATCGACAATCACAATTTTTACGGGCACATATTCTCCATAGTTCTTTTAGCAGGTTGTAGATGAGGAGACCTAAGATGATTGCACAGACGGCGATGATCTAACGGGCATCTTAGCCCGCACCGTGGTGCCGCTTTCGTTCGACACGAGTTCGAGCGTGCCCCCCAATTGCCGCATGCGCTCGTTCATGCCGCGAACTCCGACGCCAAGAGCGCCCATCCAATCTTCTCCAGCCTGTTCCAGAAGTTGCTGGAGAAACTCCTTTTCCCCTGTCTTCGATCTCTAGAATACCCATGTCGTCTCGCGTCAACAATCGAACCGTTGCTGTTTTGCTTCCCGAATGGCGGTGAACATTGGTAAGGCTCTCTTGAAGAACACGAAACAGAGCCAACTCGCGGTCGCGAGGCAGGCGAGCAAAATCGGCTTCCGCCACGAAGGTTGCCTTGATTCCGCTGCGCTCTGAGAATCCATCAAGGTACCAGGGAATCGCAGATTTTAGACCCATCTCTTCCAGCATCGGAGGATACAGAAGATAAGAGACTGTTCGGACTTCCTTGATCGAGTCTTCCGTCAAGCGAATACATTGCGAGACGTCTTCGGCAATCTGGTCTTTCTTTCCGAGGACGGAGGCAATAGAGTCCAACTTCATCTTCAGCACCGCAAGATACTGCCCCAGACTGTCGTGAAGATCCCGTCCGATGCGCCGTCGCTCCTCATCCTGAGTAGCGAGAAGGTGGAGTGACAATTCCCGGAGGAATTTTTCCGATAGGTGCAGCTGCCTTTGCGCTTCGCATCTTTCGGCAACCTCTTTCTGCAATGCTCGCTGAGCCTGCATCTTGGTGGTGACATCTCTCGTAACTTTGGCGAAACCGACCAGCTTGCCTGAACTGTTCCTTACTGCGGTGATGATCACGTTCGCCCAAAAGCGTGATCCATCTTTCCTTATTCGCCAGCCTTCATCCTCTAACCGACCTTCTTTTTGCGCGACGGTCAACTCCCAATCTGGTTTTCCGTTTCGAACGTCTTCTTCAGGATAGAACTGCGAGAAGTGTTTTCCGATAATCTCTTCAGCTTTGTATTGTTTGATCCGTTCAGCTCCGGCATTCCAACTGCTAACCTTGCCGCTGGGATCGAGCATGAAGATCGCATAGTCCTGAACCGCTGCTACCAACAATCGGAACTGTTCCTCACGTTCGCGCGTCGCCAGTTCTTTTTCGAGCACTTCAGCTTTCTGCTGGAATTCCGCGATGCTGCGGAGGCGATCCTCCTCGCTGCTTAATCCCAAATAGCTCTCGCTGGGAGCAACACCCGAGTGTGTGCTGCACATCTTGAGGAATGGTTCGTTTTGGAATGTCCTTCCGACTTGGAGGGCCCAATGATTGCAAAGCAAAAAGAGAAGTGGATGGAATATTGCGAACTTGCAGCCAAGGAGCAGGACCCGAAAAAATTGATCGCGCTCATCGCAGAAATTAGCAGGCTGTTGGCGCAACGAGCAGACGCATGCGTGAAGAAAGAGCGGCGTCCCCTCACTGAAGACTTTGGCGTACGTTCGTGACGGGCATCTTCGCCTGACCCACTTAGGCACGGATTATGGTACAAGTCCGGAGCCTGGAGACTGATTCCGTTGTCACGCCTACAGTAAACCCTGTAGAGGATTAAATCCTTCTTGTGTTAGGCTTTGGAGCAATATTCCTCCCCCGCTTTAGCATACGGAGGATTGAATGAGCGCCACGGAAAAAGTTAACATCCTCATGGTGGATGACCACCCCGACAAACTACTCACCTACGAGGTGATTCTCAGTGAGTTGGGCGAGAATTTGATTAAGGCTACTTCCGGACGCGAAGCCCTCGAACAACTCCTGAAGAACGACATCGCAGTGGTTCTGTTGGATGTCAGCATGCCCATACAGGACGGCTTCGAATTAGCGAACGTGATTCGTCAGCATCCTCGCTTTGACCACTCTCGCGCGATCCTGTTTGTTCTCGCTATCACCTTGGCATCCGCGAATTTGGCCGTAGCGGCGCAGAAAGAAAAAGTACTTTATCGTTTTGACTTTAAGAATGGAGCAGATCCCAACGCCGATCTTATCCAAGATACGCAGGGCAATTTATACGGGGTTACGAACGGAGGCGGGCAACAAGGCAGCGGTTGCGCATTCAACGCCGGCTGTGGAATCGTCTTCGAACTCTCTCCGTCCGCCGAAGGTGGTTGGACTTATTCTGTCCTCTACGCCTTCAAGGGTGGCACGGACTCGGCAAACCCAAGTGGCCGCTTGATTTTCGACACGAAGGGCAATCTGTACGGTGCAGCCGGAACTGGCGGTGTCTCTAGCTTAGGCACGATCTTCGAACTGACTCGGGGCTCCGATGGGACCTGGACAGAGAACATAGTGCACAGCTTTCCGAGCAGCGCCAACGATGGCTTCACCCCGGCTGGTGACCTGGCTTTCGACGCTAACGGGAGTTTGCAGCGGCGGAATGGTGGTGGCGAGACCCAGCCGAAGCCCGACAATCGCGACGAGTTTTAGTGCGACTCGTGAAGTCGACGTTGACGGAATTCGCAACCCAACAACGTAGCGACCGAGAGAACTGGAATCAGAAAAGAGAAAACAATGAGATGGTCAGAGACAACGACAGAAATTGTAACTGATGTAACGCAGATCATAAGTGCATCGCCAGAGACCGAATCCGTGATCGGGATTATCCAGTGGCAGGCCAAGGGATTGGATTGAGATATGTCAGCAGCCTGGGATTCTAAGACGAAATTGGAATGGGATCTCAGTCATAACCATCTCCCCATCGCACAACCGATGATAAATCAGTTGTTCATAAGTTCCTTCCCCCGTCGAGATGAGGCCCGATTCCCTGGCGCGACGTCAGGTATTCATCTTCGGTTATTTGAATCCCCCGGCGCAGCACCAAGGGGTTCGTTTGTGGAATGAAACTTCCATGTGATTTTTCGAAGAGTCCATCTGTGCAGCGGCTAGGCGACGTGGCACTGACCCAGACCACCTGCGTGAGAGGCAGGCGCGCACGCGTTGAGAACAGAGAAATGCCCGAATTACAACTTAGCCAATACAAAAAGCGCCAAGTTGTAGGCAGCGTGCGCGAAGGCCGGGGCGGTCGTGGAGCGCGACGACAAGCGAATCCAGCCATAGGCTGCCCCGGTCCCGGTAAATGACGCCCAGTGCGCCAAATTGGCTGGACTGTGAAAAAGCGCAAACAGCAAAGCGGTGAGAACCACAGCGAGAATCCTGCCAACGGTATTTGCAAGAACTGGGAATAGACATCCCCGGAAAAAGGATTCCTCAAGGATCGGCCCGAGCACCAATCCCAGTACCATTATCTCGACGAGCGGCCTGGTCGGCGTGCTCTGACCATGCAAGTGGAGGTAGACTCTCACACCTGCTGCAAGCGACACCCCTAAGAGCGGCGCGAGGATCACGTAGGCCGTGCGCGGCCAGACCCAACCTAATGGTCGGAACACCGGTCGCCGATGCCGTAGTTTGAGTATCAAGTACAACGATAGCATCAAAGACGCGATCACTGCGGCCTGCAGGCCGAGACCAGATTCTCAAGTTCGGATCGTGGGAGAAGATGAAGGCGCGCGAAAAGGTGAAGGATCGGCGCCAACACTGCAAGGACAAGGGAAAATACACCAATGTCTTCATAGCTCCAATAAGGCTTTTCATCCCCCAAACCGCTTTTCATCGACATGAACACAAAAGCACGCCGGTCAAAGCACATAAAGATGCCGGAACTCCGGAACGACTTGGAACGGATTCGTGGGAGGTTTGAAAATTTCTCCCGCCTGATCGATAAGTGCGGGGGAAGCGTTGCCCAAGAATTTCGCGCCCTCGCGGATGTGGACAACTCGGTCAGGTTCGAAACCCATCAGCCGTGCGCACGTCGCGTCAGCAGCAACCGGATCGTCCGCGAGCACGATCTTTCCCAGAGGACGAGCAGTGCCGTTGAGTGGGCCGTTCCCTTCCATTGCCATAATGCCGTCGGCAATAACGAAGTGGACCGGGATGGTCGCGCACACATCAAGAATGCTTTCCTGAATGCCCTTCCAGTGGAGAATGTTCTTTGGCCAGCCGTACCTCGAGCCAGGTACGACGCCGAGCATGTTCTTCATACTCAGCGTAACGCCGGCCCAGTGATGAGCTTTGATTTTTGGCATGGAGACCAGAAAGTCCGCCTCCAATACTGTGCGAGGAAGCCAAAGGCTCTTCATTCCCATGAAGCTCGCGCACAACTGAGTGCGAACCAGTTCGTCGCGATTGAGATCGACAAAACGGATCTCCTCATCGCGAAGAGACTCTCGATAACCGCTCTGCGACAGCACCAGCTGCGTGTCCCGCTGATGTCCTGGTCCCTCCGCGACAATCACACATTTAGCGCCCATGCGTCTAAACGATTCGGCTGCGGCGAGCACCAATATCGGGTGAGTGTTGATTGCATTGCCAGGAATGTAGTCGACCAAATTGGGCTTGAGGACGACTGTCTTGTCCTGAACGTTGATCGGAAAGAGCCGAAGACCCGAGGCGAGTACCTGATCGATGCCCTGCGAATATCGCTCGACGTGGAGAATCGCGACTCGTGATCGTTTCGCTCGCCGGACCAAGTGATATTTGGGGAGGAAGAAGGGAACGGACACGGAAGCGCCGGCGGCCAGCGCGGCACTTGCAACAAGAAAACTGCGCCGACTAGGGATCATAGGTCTCGCCCCAAGAGCAGCCAAGGCGCGGGGGTAATCAACAGCAAGACAGACAAGCGCCAGAGTGCAGGTGTCGTCATTGCCAGCCAGATCGGGAAGCGCCATCAGCGAAGTGATCAACGGCCCTACGGCGCGACCATAAGCGGCTAGCGCGAGAATTGTCCAAGCCAGACTCCACGAAGCAGTTAGCGTGGGAGCGGTACGTTGCAACCATTCCACGCTGGCTTGTACAACCGGGTGTTGCGCTCGATTGCCCAATGCCAGAAGCGAAACAGCTGTATCGTCGGGGTGAGGAGCGAGCGCAGATCCGTAGACGACGCCGTTGCCGGCATTCCATCCTCCGCCTGGGCACGCGCGGTCGATCAGCATCTCGATGCCGCGATCAACGCGAACAGGGATGTCTTCGAGGCTGCCGCAGGAGCAAGGAAGTTGGCGCAAGGCAAGAATCGCAAATGCGGTGGGCACGACCCAGCTAAGCGTGTCCGGAATCCATGGCCAGCCAAACTTGTCCGGGTCAAAACGGACGCGGCGATCCACCGTTCGAAACTTCCATTTCCAAAACCAAGTGGATTCTCTGCCTACACATTCCAGCAGCCAACCAATGCCACGCAGCCTCGCCGGTATGACGCTTACAACATCGCGAAGAGCGATCACAGCTAGTGACGTCACCCAAACACCATCCTGGTCGTCCCCGAAAAAAGCAGGCCAGCTTCCATTCGGATTCTGTACACGAAGAAGGAAATCGTGAGCGCGTCTCTGGCTGTCGCAGTCGTCCATTCCGATCGCGAGCGCTGCAAGACAGGTCGCCTCAAGAGATGCCTGTGGAGACGAAGTAAGAGCCGCCCAACCGCCACAAGACAACTGCCTTCGGCGCAACTCTGCCAAGATGTTGCTGAGGCGCACGCGATCCGTTCTCACCGCAGCACTATTAATGCGAAACCTCTCTGCTGTCAAAAGCCGTGCTGTGGTGGAGAAGATAGGCGCCACGAACAACATGGAATCGCGGCAGCATGTGCAGCCACGTACCTACCTTCAGTCAATGTGCGATCAGTAGAGTTATCCGAGGCTGACCGCGATCTATGAAACGCGATCCGATTGTCCTCGATGCCTGCTGCGAACTGGAAGTCGTCGCGTCAGTCTCGAATAGATCAGTGAAGAAAAACTGGGGTGACAGTGCAAGAGGTGGGTCACGTATCAGGCTTGAACGTTCACGATCAAGGGCCGCGATCGCGTGTCCACCGAGTGCCGACCGTCAGTGACGTTGGGATCGGTAATAAGAAATGTCGTGTTCGGGGAGGCAGTGAAAATGAAATTAGTGAAACGCCAGTCTGGCGATGCCCAGCAGCGGTGACACATTCTGAGCCACCTCGGCTCCTAAGTGGAATCGATGCTTTCTTGCCAAACGCTTTGCAGCCTTCGCGGCGTGCGTCGCACGCGTTCCCAGAAACACTCAGACTTTGTAGTTGCGAGCAACGGCGGCGAATGCGAACAGGTCCTTTCCGGTGTACTGTTCACCCCGAGAGGACAAACTCGTGTTCTCGTCGGGCGAGGAACTTGCGACACAAGCTGCGGGCCGCACGTTACATCATCGATCCGGTGACGCTTTCAGTAGTTTATCTCGCCGCCCGGATGCAGAAGCCACTTCTCGTTGAAGGCCCACCGGGATGTGGCAAGACCGAACTTGCGTATGCCGTTGCGGAAGCTGCCGGAATCAGTCGTGGAGCGGCTGCAATGCTATGTCGGAATCACCGAAGAGAAGGCGATCGGAAAATTCGACGAAGGACTGCAGAAACTCTTCCTGGAGACTCAATCAGAAAACGTCAGAAAAGACTGGAACGAAGTGCGTCAGCGGCTCCACACTCTCGACTTCTTTGCCGAAGGGCCGCTGGTTCGCGCGTTGCGCCACAAGGATCGCCCCTGCGTTCTGCTCGTCGATGAACTCGACAAGATAGACCAGGGTTTTGAGGCGTTATTGCTGGAGATCCTCAGCGCATGGCAGGTTACGGTACCGAAGCTCGGAACCATTACTGCCATCACCGTTCCATTCGTCGTGCTCAGTTCGAACGAAGAGACGGCGGCTTGGCGATCCTCTTCGCCGACGTTGCTTCTATCTGCGTTTCGACTACCCGACGGTTGAGCGCGAAACGGAGATTCTGAGCGTCCGAAGCCGAAGCGGACAGTCCTCGTCTTCGCGGTCAGTTAGCCGGGCTGGCCCATGCGCTTCGAGGATGGAACATGGAAAAGCCCCCTTCGATTGCCGAAATGCTCGACCTGGCACAAGCACTGGAGATCTTGGGTATGGAAGAGATCTCGCACGAACAGCGGGACTTGCTTTTGCCGCTACTAGCCAAGACCGAATCGGATCGCAAGCGGTTAATGCTGCGTGCGGGCTTTGAAGGGCTGGTCGCGGATTCGAAGCGATATCGAGATGAACTTTCGATTGGCAATGAGCCGAGCAGGAGAGGACCGGCGAAGCCACACGCTTCAGTTGAGGAGGCCGTGGCATGAGAGTTGCGAACCTGGCTTGCCTTCTCCTGGCTTTGCCATGCAGACGCTAACGGCCCAGTCTGCACCAGGGCAACAGGAGACGCACCTTGTATCCATTCGTTGCGCCGAGTATTACGCCGCCGTGTATCGAGTTCCGCTGGACCTGGTTATGCAATCATCGACGAAGAGTCAGGCTGGAATCCGTATGCGGTCTCAGAGAAGGGCGCAGTCGGGCTCATGCAGCTCATGCCAAAGACTGCTGTGCGATTCGGCGTGCGAAATCGGTTTCGGCTCGACGAGAACATTCGTGGAGGAGTTGCTTATCTTGCTTGGCTGAATCGCGAATTCGGCGGAGACCTGCGGTTGGTCACAGCTGCCTATTACGTCGGCGAGGATCCTATTTCCCGGCGGAAACTCGACTACTCGTGCGCGGACATCCAGGGTTACGTAAAACGTGTGGCGAGAACGGTACCGCGCCAGGCGAAGGCGGGCTGTGAACCTGGCGCTCGCAAACGGGCGAGGAGATGAAAAATGAAAACTTCGAAATTCGCGGCCATAGTTTTGCTGGCTGTTGTCGACAACGATCGCGCCGAGAGCGCAGATCCAACTCAGTCCGCAGGTTCGGACAAGATGCCGCTCCTAATGGGAAGGTCACCGTCGTAGAGATCGGCGCGCACTTTGTATCGGCGATCCGTCTGACCGAGCCGGTAAATTCAATTGCCGTTGGCGACCCGGCCCTGTTCCAGGTTGAGCATTCCGAACGCGAACCCGAACTGGTGCTCGTGAAAGCGCTCACGGAACGAAGTGCCGAGACCAACCTCCTCGTGTCGACCATTCACGGACGCCAATTCAGTTTCCTGCTGGTGAACCGTGGGAGCGCGGCAGCCTCAACGAAAGTGGATTTTCTCCTGCAATATAAGCCGGCCGCCAGCTTTCTCGTCGAACCAGAGATCGTACCGTTCCCGCTGATTGGGCAGACCGCAACCATCGAACAATCCGGCGCAGCGGCGAGCACGACAGCCAAAGCCAATGCCAAAGCCGAGCGTCCCTCGGAGCTTTGCCAACTGCATTGAGCCTGAATGCGTCGGGAACAGCTGGCGTTCGCGCTGACACGGCTCTGAACCAATCGACTCCGTTGGATGATCTGCTTCGTCGCCAGGAAAACGCTCCCCTCCCTGTGCTGTACGGAGAGCGGATCGAAGGGGAGAACGCAAAGGGAGATCGACTCCGGGTTGGAGTCAGCGAAGTCCTCGACGGCGGAGATCAGGTGACAGTCTTGTTCTCGGTACTCAATACCGGCAAACACGCGATCTTGTTGATGCCGCCGCAGGTCCAACTAGGGGGCAAGAGCAGGACAGGAAAGCTGGTCAAGCATGATCGGTGGTCAACGGCGGAACAACTGCCAGTGGAGGACTTCCGGCTCAGCCGCCGTCGTATCGGAACCGGAGAGCGCGCGGATGGCGTGGTGGTGTTTCAGCGCCCACCCTACAAGCAGTCTAGCGAGCAGCTTTTCCTGCAAATGGCCGAGTCGGGTGCGGTCGATCGCCCCGGTTTGGCACCAATCGGGTTTGGAGTAAGTTCAGTTCGCCAGGAGGAAGATCATGGAACGCGAGGGACAAGAAACTAGACAGAGCGTAGCAACGATTACGCCTGAGGACGACGCTTCACGGGAAAAGGGTGTCGCGCAAGAAGAACCGGTCGCTCCAAACACGTTTCAGGCCCTTCGGACCCTTCTGGAGAAAGTACGGCCTAATCAGCAGGCGAGCCCGAGTCGTCGGGAACTCAGTCGCGACAAAAGCAAGTCTTTCTTGGTGCTTGCCGGCGCTAGCATCGCGCTTCTCTTGATCTTCTTAGGTGTATTCTCAAGTCCGAAAACTCGTGCTCCTTTGCCCGGCGAGACTGCCCGCGGAGCGCCGAGTCTTGGACGCAAGCAAACTCCCGGACAACAGAATGACGCTACCAAGGCAGTGACGCCGATGCTCACCGCCGATGTTCGTGAAGGCGACAACGGCTCAGGTTCTCAGGTGACACCGCAGGAGGTAGGTGGAACTTCTCCTCGGTACAATCAATTCCGCCAGGTGACTGGAAACGCGACCGGCGGCTTCGAAAAACCTCCTGCAGGCAGACCAGCAAATTCGGAAGCCTATGCCCTCAAGAACGTGGATTTCTCTGACCCCGCAGTTGCGCAGCCAGCATCCATACCGAATCCACCCCGACTACCGGCGGGAGAGCCTGAATCCGAACTGAAGAAGCCCTCGATCGTCTTTGTCCGCGCTGCCCAAAGTACAATCCCATCCTTTCAAAGATCACCAATCGAGGACGGCACTTTGGCCGCAGTCCTACCCGCTGGCACACGACTCGTAGCGCGACTTGAAGCGCCAGTAAGTTCGGCAGTGCCGGCCCCAGTAATTGCCGTCGTCGAGTACAACTACGAGCGCAATGGCGAGATCGTGCTGTCTGCAGGGTCAAGGGTTTTTGGAAAGCTCTCGCACGTGAGCCCCTCCGGGTTCCTGGGCTTCAAATTTGATCGAGTGCAAACACCAGAGGGTGTACTCGAGAAAATCGATGCTACATCAATGGATCTTAAATTCGGGCCGATCAAAGGGAGCGTATCAGGCAGGAACAGAGGCAAGAATTTCCTGGTGCGCTCGGTGACCGGCATTGGGACCGTCGCGGCCTATGCTGTCGGCGGTCAGGGGACAACCGGCTTCAACGGTCCGATTTCGGAGAATTCTCTCCTCCGCGAGCGCTTGGCGGACAACGTCGGAATGGCCGGACAGGATGAGATAAACACCCTCTCTGCAAATCAGAACATCGTGGTTACGGTGCCTGGAAGTACTCGTTTCTACGTAGTGGTCGAAAAGGAGACTTCCGAGGAGGCGGGGAGACCAGTTCCGCGACCGACTGATGCGAGAAGCGAAAATCTGTCAGCCGGAAAAGCTCCAACTCTTGAAGAATTGCGGCAATTGATTCAGCTTAGGAGCGAGTTAAACCAGATGTACTCGCAGACGAACCCGCAGCCTGTCGCCGCGCAGCAATGAGCGAACGGATTCCCATGGAAGCAAACTGGAAGCCACTCGAAAATCGGTTAGGGCGAAAGCAATGCCTAGGCTTCATGTATATGGGACGAGTGAATGGCATCAACCTCTACAAGCACGGGATCACTCGTACCTACTTGAATTTGGACGATGACGGGAACTGCTACATTTACAACAGGTTCCGGCTGCTACAGGCGTGCTGATTTCGACTTCGAGCTGAGGAAGTTAGAGCAAGCTCCGAACGGTCTGCATGCAACACTGGAAACGATCTACGATGACGTTTTCATCGCACGAAAGCGAGAAGAATTACGGCAGCAGGGTATTTCCTTGCTGAAACTCCAGGTCGAACCTCAAGACATGAAACTCCGCTGACCCAGGCGGCCCCCGCGATCTTAAACCTACCTCCCCCGTAAAAAATGGGCTAAAGTAGCCGAAGAAGGATGGCTACGTTTATGCCGCCCTGGCCAGAATGGCAAGTTGAATACGTTGGATCGAGTTTTCTAGGCAAACTCCTTGGCCTCTGGTCTGCCTTTTGGATCAGTCTTGTTAAGATACTGTTCCGCTGTTTTGGAACGGATGTCAAGAATTCGAGAAAACACAACAGTAGTCGGTCCCCCCTCTCGAAGTTCGGGGTTCGTGCGAAGCTTTACCGCTTGGCGATCTCTACGGTTCTCATGCTGTGCTTTTCGAGAGTGGCAACCCTCAAGCCGCTTTGGTCGGCGTTCAACGAAAGCGGTCATCGAGTTATCGTGAGTTTGCTGTTTCTGCTCACAGCCTCTTGGATGATGTCAGTAGTCTGGATCTGTTTGTCTAAGGCGCAGAGAAGAGACTGATCGCGGTACTCTACGCCAAAGGCACCTTCAGTATTCAAAATTACGGCAGGACGAACAGTGGACGAGCATAGCTTGGATCATGTGACGCATTCCCTACTCCTTCAGTGCTTCTGCGCATTCGCAGATTGATGCTAATCCAACGGGCACCAACTCATACTGCGGCGTTCCTCGCGACGTTAGCAAATCTTTTTCTTCCCGATACCGTGCGTCTGTCGTTTGACAGAGATTTCGTTTGGCTCTACTTTCCCCTCGCATTCATCGTTCGCGGCGCCAAATCTGGCGCACACGAACGACGAGCAGAAAGGAGGATAGAGCCGATGAGATTTCAGTCCGAAGCGAGAGGAAAAACCGTAGCCGCATTAATTGCTCTTGCGCTCGTCGTAATCGGGCAATTTCTGTGGGCGCAGAATCTGGGATCGGCTCCGGAGTCCAATGTTGCGGTTCAAGGACAAACCGGAGCGCAACCGGAAGGCGCATTTCTGAACTTCATCAACTGGGTCGGAAACGTAATCGCTCCGGTGGGTGCCGGTGGCGCGGTGCTCGGGGCTGTCCTGTCGTGGCTGACCGGGCGCGGCTTTGGCCGCTGGCTATTCGCTGCCGCAGCACTGTTGGCGATCTCCGGTGTCACCCGGCTAATCGAGTTTTGGATCACCAACGGAACCGGCGGGGTGACTTAGACGAAAACTCGAAACCATAACGGGCAGGCAGTCTGCAACTCTCCTGAGGACCACACCGCTGCCTGCCATAACATCAGCGCGAAGAACGAGCTTAGAGAGTAAGACGATGCAAACCCCGCAACTGCTGAACGATGTCATCTCGTTGCTGCTCCTGCTGGCGCCATCTGCTGCGTTTGTATCTCTGGTGCTGGCCGGCATAGCCCTTCGACACGACGGATCGACGTTCGTCATCGGAGGAGGCTTTACGAAATGGATGTTCTGGGCCGTAGTCTTTCTGACTCTGCAGCCGCTGTTGACATGGTTCGCGTCCTTCGGAATCGCTCTGCCGCTTCCGACTGGCGGGATCAGCACGTCTTGGCTTGCGAGTGTTCAGTCTGACATTGCCTCCTTCGTCACCAAGTTCGTCGTGGGACGAATCGTGCCGACGCTTGCGGCATTTTTCGTTCTGCGCGCGATTCTCGACACCGCCTCCGGCGAACAGCCGCTGCCATCAATCATCGCGGCGCTGTTCTTGCTCGGAATTCAAGGGACGTTCACGCTGATTCAGGGCTACAACACGCAGACGCAGTTTGCCACAGCAGATGTTCTCGACAGTCTCTGGAACCATCTGGTCGGAACGATTATGCCCATCGCCGCGGTGTTGGCGCTCGTGGGAGCGATCCTCAATTTCGCAACTCGCAAGCCATTCATGCGGTCGATTGCTGTTGCACTCGCGCTGCTGTGCGTTTCCGGGATCTGGCAACTGGTGTTGGCGATGATGGGCTAGGAATGCGATATGAACCTCTCGCAAATGTCGTTCGATCACGGGATCTTGAATCTTGCGAACTGGGTTGGAAACGTGATCATGCCGACTCTCACGGCGGTTTTCATCATCCTGGCCATCATCCAGTTCTCGAAAGCAATGGAATTCTCGCATGCAATGTATGGAGCCCTGGCATGCCTGATGGTTTCGGGCCTCACACGGGCCCTTGAGACCTTCGCGTCGCAGCGGACATGGAACAACCCTGACGTTTACTGGATGGCACTCGTAACGATGATCAACTGGGTGGGGAACGTCATCCTGCCGGTATACGCGGCCGCCCAGGTCGCAGTGGGAGCCCTGCGGATGGGCATGTTCTCCTACATCCATCCGACAAGCGGGTGGATGCGTCACTTCCTGGCAGCCGGCCTCTGCCTCATGGTCTCTGGGGTGTTGAGGCTGGCGGAGTTCTTCGTCGTGCAAGGCACAGGCGGTGTGAGGTGAACTTAAATGGCGCTCGATGTGACACCCGTCTATCGAAATCTCCGCACGCGAGTGACATTTGCAGGACTCGAAGCGGAGGATCTGTTCGCCATCCTGGCTGTGGCCGTACTCATGAACATCTTCGGAAGATTTCTCAACCGGGAGATGTTTGGACTGCCCATGAACATGGTCCTGCAATATTTCGTGCCGATCCTGAGTGTCCCAGCTCTGATGCTGTTCAAGTACGGCAAACAGCGAGGGTACCTGTTGGATTGGGTGTTGTTCCATACAAAACCGCACGTGTATTCAGCACTCGAACACGATCGCGAGTTAACCAAGGAATACTTGCGAGATTGAGAACGCCGATGCCAATGACGGTCCTAGAACACGCAAAATCACTCGGGCAACCGCCCTTGTGCGAGCAACTCAAAGTGCGGGATATCGTCGACGACTTGCTCGTTCAGGTGAACGGTTCCTTTGTTGCTGGTTACGCAGTGAGCGGAAT
Source organism: uncultured Acidobacteriota bacterium (assembly GCA_963716405.1). GTDB lineage: Bacteria > Acidobacteriota > Terriglobia > Terriglobales > Acidobacteriaceae > JABDBE01. The sequence continues at coordinate 876,285 of CAVQTI010000007.1, forward strand.
CAATTCTTACTACGCCAGCGATGAGGAAAGAAACCGTACCAAGCTGTCACTTGAGGCCCTGGTTCGATCGCTCCCGGAGCGTTCGATGCGGATGCAGGCGCGCTTCGAAATCACCGAAGGCGCCGGCGACCTGATCGCCCGTTACAACCGGGAGCAGAGGAACACAAGCCAGGTTCTGCAGGCGCTTGACCGCGAGCATCTGGATTCTTGGCTCAAGAAGAACCAGGATGGATTTTATCTGCGACATTTTCTCCATTTCTATTTCATCTGGGATCCGAGAATCCATCACCAGTCACCTGACCTGCAATGGAAGAAGAAGATGCGTGGCGGCAGCCTCAGCCCGTCGGCGACCAAGTGCATCGAGCGGAGCCGCCGCGAGCACGAAGACCTTGACGCCGAATTTCGCAGCTTGATGGCGGGGGTCGAGAGCACATTGCAGTCCACGGGAATGAAGCTCACCCGAATGTCTGGAGATGATCTATTCCTCGAAATCAAAAGAGCCCTGCATCCCTTAGAAAATGATGTTGTTCCTTATCGCCGGCCTGAAACCTCGGTGTTCTACGAAAGTGCACGCAGCCAGCTCGCAAACGTCAACATTGAGGATGAATCCGATGACTACCTGAAGATCGGTGGCCTGCTCTACTCCTTCATTAGCTTGAAGGACCTCCCGGATGCGACCTTTCCCGGTGTGTTGCGCGAACTGGTCGTGATGGATTTCCCGATCGTGATCAATGCAGAGGTCGTTCTTCCCGATCAGGCCAAGGCGGTCAAGCAATACAAAAGCCGATTGCGGAAAATGACCGCCGCGCAAAAGGATATTCACGGAGGCTTTCGGCTGAATGTCGACGCCCAGGTCGCGGAACATCAGCTGATCAAGGTTCTGCAAGACCTGATTTCAAGCTCACTCAAGTCCTGCCAGATGAGCCTAACGCTTGCGGTGCGGACTTCGCGGCCCGCGCGGAATCGCGCCGAAGCCGAACAGGCGGAGCGCGTTCTTTCCGACCGTCGGCAGAGGGCGTTGCATGCCATCACGCGCATGAATGGCGCCCGAGGCATTGCGGAAACGCTTGCTCAAAAGCGTTTTTTCTTCTCCGGTCTGCCCGGGCAGGCTGAAACGAGTAAACGCGAACTCGATGTCCTGACTTTGCACGCCGCGGACGTGCTGCCAGTGGAGATGCCCTGGAGCGGCACCCCGAACTCTCCGTTGATCCTTTTTGAAACTCCTTACCGGCAACTCATTCCGTTCTCCCTTTTCGATTCCTCCCTAGGCGACGCCAACCAACTCATCGTGGCGAAAAGCGGCGGTGGAAAAACATTTATGACGCAGGAATTCCTGCTCATGATGGCGCGCGCGAAGCCTCTGATTTCGATTTTGGAGAGAGGCGATTCCTACCAGCCGCTCGTCGAATTGATGGGCGGACGCGTGATCCATGTGGACCTCGATGGAAAGGAGACGTTGAATCCCTGGGATTTATCGGCGGGACAAACCACCCCCAGTAACGAAAAAACTGCATTCCTGAAGAATCTGACTCGCCACATGATTGGCGATAGTCCGGGAGCCGATGCCGCTCTGCTCGACAACGTCCTCACGGACGCGATCTCGCGAGTCTACAAGCGCTGCGCCATTCGCTATTCAAATCCGATCCCGACCTTCAACGATCTGCGCGAGGAGCTTGCCAACTGGCGCGATGCCGAGAAGATGCAGCGCACGATGGACGAAGCCCATCTTGCGGCAATCAAGTTGCGCTCATGGACGGGAGAAAGCGGCATCTACGCCAACCTCTTCGATCGACCGACCACGATACGACTGGACAGCGATTGGCTGTTCTTCAATGTCGAAGGGCTGAGCTCAGATCCGCGGCTTGAAACTGCGATGAGCATGCTGATCGCGACTGCCATGGCCGCCCGAGCCACCGGCAAGACCGCCCAGCCGAGCATCACTGTGCTCGACGAATGCTGGTTTCTTCTGGACTCGCCGGCATTAGCGCCTGAGGTGGTCCAGTTGTTCCGGACCGCTCGCAAACGGAATTCAAGTGTGTGGGGCATCAGTCAGACGGTCGAGGACTTTGTCGGTACCGAGTCTCAGCCCCGTATGCATGGTCCCGGAATTCTCAAAAATGCAACCACGAAGATTATCGGTCAACAGCCAGGAGATGTGAGTGCCCTAACCACTCACCTGTACCTGAACTCGGTTGCGGTCGGTCAGGTGAAGCAGTTTGGAGCGCCTCGAAAGGGACGCAGTGCTGAGGTGCTGCTCGTAATCGGAGAGAAGGCCGAGACCACGCAGACAATACGCATCATTCCCACGCCACTCTCCTACTGGATATGCACGACGTTCCCGCGCGAACGGAAATATCGGAGTTGGTTCCTCGAAGAGCACTATAACCGCCCATTGCTAGAAAACTATCAGGAGCTTGCGAAGAAATTTCCCCAGGGACTGGCGGACGTGGCACCACTGCCCGAGGAACTGTCAGGCGCAGTCGCGGTCTCCGCGAATCAGTCCGGGAACCGTCCAAGAAATTCTACGTTGCCGGTTCAACCCGGCACAGGGAGGTTTTGAAAATGCACTCTCTCACCTTCGTTCTTTTTGGTTTGACGTTCACCTGGTTCATGGTCAGTGCGAACAGTCCTCGCCGTGTCCTGACCGTAACGGTTGCCGGGGTCCTTATAGTGACGTTGCTGATGGCACCGCCCCTGGCAGAAGCACAGGGCGGCTTGATCCAAGCGATTCAAGCCGTGCTGAACGTGATCAACGGAATAGTCAAGAATGTGCTGGCTGCAATCAACACGGCGAGAGCAGCAATCAATAATCTTTACCAAAACCTGATCTGGCCGGTGCAATTGATCAATCAGGCTCGGGCACAAATCACGCAAATGATCAATCAATACCGCGCGATCATGGCAAACATCCTCAACATGAGCTTGAGCAGTGCAACTCTCCCCACGCCTCAATCCATGGAAACGCTGATGCGGGATCATCGGGTCAACAATTACAACGCGTTGACCCAAACGTTCGGCAACACTTACGGAGCAATTCCGACATCAGTGGATGCGAGCCAGGCAGACCGCGACATGTCAGACATGGACGATGCCCTGACACTCGATAGCCTGAAGACTCTCAAGGCATCGGACAACGCCACCGACCTGGAACTTCAGGCCGCCAACGCCATCGAGAACTCCGCCAGTCAGGCTGCGCCTGGTTCCGCGCCCTTCATGACCGCTTCTGCTGTCGCTTCCAGCATCCGTAGCCAGGCTCTAACACAGAAAATGCTGGCGGCTGAACTGCGCCAGGAGGCCGCACACATTGCGCATCAAAACGGATTCCGGAAGCGGGGCGCAACTTTCACCACGCAATTTCGCACTCTGATGATGAATCTTCTGCACCACAACTGATTCCGGAGAAATATTATGAAATGCTTTCGAGACGCGCTAAGAACTGGAGGATCCTGGATACTGGGCCACAAACTCCGAACCTTTGTCCTCGGTGCAGTCTTGCTTGCGCTTGCACCGTGGCCTGCAAAAGGGCAGTTCATCGACCCATGTTGCGCGATCATGGCGGCGGGGCTGTCGAGCATTTCGAGCGCTTTGCAGAACGTGATCGGCGGTGGATTGAACCAGATTCTAGGCGTGGATCAGTCCATCCAGCAATTCGAACAAGACGTTATCTGGCCACAGAGTCTGATCAACCAAGCTCGTGCCCTTGTTGGAGGCTTACAGGGCATATTCAATCAGATCCAGTCACTGACGCAGATTCGGGTGAACAGCGCGACTCTGCCTAATTCTCAGCAACTCGAAGCGAATCTGCTGTCCCGCAATGCAAGCCAGATCGGGCAGACGTCCAGTAACTATACGGCGCTTTACGGTCAGGTTCCGACCACCACAGATGCGTCGCAGCAGGTGCGCGACATGGTCGATATGACAGACGCGGCCGCCCAGGATGCGATGAAGAGAGCCATTGAGATCGACGCCCTTTCCGATTTGGAGTTGCAGGCTGCCAGCCAGATCAACCAGAGCATCCAGAACGCGGCCCCAGGGAGCGCCCCGATTATTGAGGCGCAGGCGGATGCATGGCTGGTCCGCGCCAATGCTTACACGCAAGCCGCAACCGCGGATCTGATGCGTCTCCGCGCGATCGACTTGGCGAATTCCAGCGCCGACATAAAAATGGGAGCAACCAACACCACGAATCTTCGACAGCAGTTGATGAACCTGCTGCAGCACAACTGAGACGGTGAATTATGCCGAGCTTCTATTTCGAGCAAGTCCTACAGACAGCGCTCAACGGAATCGATCAGAACGTGACGGGGCCTGTGCTGCAAATAGCTGGCGTGATCCTGATTCTGAGTCTGCTCTATGCGGTCTACGAGGCATACAGCAATGGTGGTGATGTACGCGCACTCGGAATAGCCGGCATCAAGTACCTCGTTCTAGGGTTGGTCTTTCTCAATTACCAGTCTGCGTTTCGCTCCGTGAATGGGATGTTCAACAGCGTCGCGGATTTCATTTACAACACCAACGGGATCGGCGACGTAATCCAGAGTTGGCTGAATTCCGTGAGCGCCTACATCGGTCAGCAGGGTTCATCGAGTTTCTGGACCTTAGTTACGGGTGCAATATCGGGATTGTTAGACGTCCTTTTGATCCTGCTCGGCCTCGTCATCCTCCCGGTCAGCTACACATTGTTCACTCTCGCCTACGCAATGTATGGGTCAATCCTGTATCTGGTCGGCCCCTTCGTGCTGGCGTTCTGGCCGAGTCGCATGATGGGACATCTGTCGCGCACGTATTTCGTGAATCTGATGGTATTTCAAAGCTGGGGCTTACTCTATGCGATTCTTCAAGTTTTGATTACCGCACTTCAGATGAACAGCGTCAATGCGGTCCTGAACGGCAATGGTGTTCTGAATGCATTCGTTGGATCAAGCCAAATGATCTTATTGGGTGCAGTAAGCATTCTGTTCTCGATTGCAATCGTGTTAATCCCTTTCATCGCGAGTCGACTGGTGCGCGGCGAAGTCGGTAGTACAGTATTTGCGTTAGTTTCCGCTGCGGGTTGGTACGCGAATACGACTGCAAAGGCATTCCTCGGTTCGAGCGCTTCCTCTGCTCAATCCTCCACCGCCGGTCCTCCCCCACCCGTGTCCGAACCCGGCTCACATACCGGCAGTGGGCCAGGGCCAATTGGAACCCTAGCAGGAGCGAATGCTGGTTCAGGAGGGAGTTTACTTTCTGAATCGAAACCGCCGGCACCGTTGACCGAAGGTTCAAGTGGTGTGGGCAGTTCTGCTGGCGAGATCGGCGCAGGCGGAGCTGTAGTCGCCGTTTGAAACCCTTGGTCGCCTGGATTTAATTGATGGATTGGTTGCAATGAAAACGGATAAAAAGTCGATCACGAACCCCGAGATTCTGGCTTACACCAAATACTACGAGCACGATGGCATGCTCCGGGCCTACGCGAACCGCGCCATGTATTCGGCGATGCTTTTCGGCGTGATCGCTCTTGCTTCTCTGGGCTTTGCAATCTACGTCCGAATTCAGCCGCCAGCTGTCATTCGAGTGGATAAAGATGGTGAAGCAACCGTTGTCGGCGCGAGATTGGGAGTAAACCCGGTGTCACAATTGGCCGGCGCACTCGCAGAAGCCGCCACTACGTCCGACTCAGCCGCCCCGACCGATCTCGAGGGGCGTGCCGTGTTGCGTCGATTTCTCCAGCACTACCTCTCCTACACGCCCGACTCTGTGACCCGCAATTTTGCTGAGTCGCTCAACATGATGACAACGAACCTCCGCAAGCTGACGATGGACAAGCTGCGGGATGACGACACAATCGGGAAGATCCAGCAGGATCAGATCATCTCCGATTTCCGGATTAGGTCCATCGAACGTTCCAAAGATGCTCCCTGGAGCTACGCCGTGTTCGGCGTGAAGGAGATTCACAAGATCAAAAACGGCACCGAAGTGACCGACCGCATAGTGGGGCAGTACAACCTGCGGCTAGTGGAAGAACGGCGGACCGAACTCAACCCGAGCGGCCTTCTTGTCGCGGACTACTCAGAACAACAGATGGTCGGCGAACGAGACAACGGCCTTTTGCAACGTAGTGAACTTGATAAATGAAAAACGATTCGAGGGCGACCATGGCAACCATGCTTACCTCCGCTTCTGAGGAAAAAACAAGCCAAGACAGCAATAGGCCCATCATTAGGCCATCCCGGCGCCCCCGTCCGGCAGCGGACGATGAGAGCGCGTCAAGCACACGCTTCTTCCTGCCGAAGGCGGGAGCGAATGGGAATTCATTGGAGTTGGGCCGGGAGTTTGCGAGCGAAGGCGAAGCTCGGGTTGAGGCACTCAAACTGGGCTTGACTTACTACAGCGTTCATGAGTGGCGCCCGGTCGCAGATTTCGCCGGCAAGAATCCGGAACTTAAGCGTGAGGCAGTCACCAGAAGCAGGAACAGGATGAAGCAGCCGATCGATTGGGAATTCATAGCACGACGGTTTCATGACAGACGTTGGTCTGTAGTGAGCGATCCACAAGCTGATTGTGGATGAGTGCTGGTCTGGTTCTTTCCGCGAACCTGGCCGGGAACCTGAAACGTTTTCGACCAGGACAGCGAAGAGAGCCGCACGAGCGCCCTCCGATCTGTTCTGGTTTCAGACAGAAAGGAGGAAGAGAAGTGGTGAAGCAACGGTTTCTCACGCATTTCAAGCCGTGGCTTATCGCCGTATGTAAGGCCGGCGCGCTGATCGTAACGTATCAACTATTCGATCAGACTCGCACGCGGCTTCAACATCCGCCTCTCAACATCTCCGATGTCGTGAGGGCGGCAACGATCGCGCTCTTTGCGCTCGCCCTGCTTTGTGGGCTTTGGGCGTGGGGAGAGTGGTTCTGGTTCAAAATGCGCAGGTTTCGTGGGTTGTGGAGCGATAACAAATTAGCCTTCGTCTCCCAACGCGGCCGGCGCACATATGGGAATCTGACCGTGAGTGAAAGTGTGAGCTAAGCAAATCCAACTCGTGGGCCTGGCGCTTCGCTGCCCGGCCGAAAAGTCATTTCACCGTTTTCGGCAAGGGACAGCGAGGAGACGGACACGAGCCTCCTTCGCTGTCCTTTGCCCGACAGAAAAGGAGATGAAGTATGTCACACGTGGAGCACGGTACGATGCCGATCCTTGCGCTCGAACTCGATCGCGAGGGTCACGTTTCGAGGAAAACCATGAGACTCAGCCGTCAAGAAACGCTCACGAACACATTGCTCCAGGGATTCTGTCCAGGGATTCGCGTGGCCACAGTGGATGTGCCAACGGAGCCTCTGGATGCCTGCGAGCAGGCGATGGTCGAGCAGGCTCTGACGCGGGTCGAGTTTGATGGCATTCGCTACAGCTTGGTGGGAGCGAGCGGCAGTGCGAAGAAAGGAAAGTTCTATGCCGTCGAATCTCGTTACGAGAAGCGGCTGGCGGAGAGATTTCGCTACTCGCCGCAGGCAGCCATGACCTACTTCGGCATTCTGGTGTCTTCGTGCAAGGTGATGATCGAAGTGCCAGACTGCCGAGTTCTCGTCGTCGATGATCGTCAATTCGGTACGAACGACTGTCGGGGATGGATCTCACACTCGTTGTTCATGAAACTCCAGGCAAAACACCGCGAGAATCTTTTGGCCGATGAAGTCAAAAGACTGCTTCGCAAGCTCGGGCACGGACAGACACGTTCAACTGAATCCGGAGGACGAAGAGGTTCTCAAACAGCAAGCCGAGGCAATGATTGGCCGAAAGCTGCTGCGAAGGAATCGCTTCTATCAATTTCGTCTGGCGTTCGATAAGACGCAGGCGAAAGGGTCATTCAAGGTTATGGCGGATGAAGTGGCTGAGAAACTCGAGGCTGACATCATCCTGCCGAAGTCCTCGGTCAAACCCAGGTACCAGGGAGGAGTGTTGCGGTCGATTCGCTCGGTCCTCGGTGATCGTCAGGCTCACTGCTATTCGCGGGTCGGTGTTGGTCGGCATTCGTGACGTTTCTCGAAATCTCGAATTCCAATCGAGCTACACGCTTGTGGAGCACGCGCCTCAGGACTCCATAGAACTCGAAATCAAACCATACGCTCTCAGGCAGATCGAGAAGCTGCGAAAGGCGTGGGAGGAAAACAACTTCACGGAACTTTTCGAGCTGTTGGGCACACAGGAGAGCCAACGCGCGCTCGACATCGCCGAAGATCCGGATCCGGACTACACCTGCAGCGAGTACACAGTTGCTGACGGTGCACTCGTTGCCGATGGCACGGGTTACATGCTCAAACATCCCTTCGTGAACAGCCATCTGCAGAAGGTGCTCGCTCGATGGGCATATCGCCTCTGCACCAGCGGCGGCTTTCGTCTGCCCGGCTTCGCCCTGGCAGACGATGGCTACCTGGTTCTGCACGATGGCGAGGTGTTCTGTGGTTCGGACTGGATTCCGAAAGACCGCGGGTTTGCTTCTGTTTCGTCCCGCGCAGGTCTGATCGTTCGCTATCCCATCCGGATGAAGGAAGACCTGCTGCCGTTCGAGAATCTGTCGCCGGAGGAACTTACGGCTCTTTTGGCAGCCGACCTTTCAAAGCGCGGTTGCCATATCTCGGAACAACAGGTCGCAGCGGTGGCCAGTGAGCAGTTGCAACTGAAGGGCACGTTGATCTTGCATTCGGAAGCAGCTGCACGAAACGGCGGAGACTTCGACTTCGACCAGGTATGCGTGGTCGAAGGCGACGAGTTTCCTCGTTTTGTCCGCGACCGATTCACTTACGAGGAACAGCACGCAGCGCAAAAGAACAAAACTCCCAAACCCCCGAGTCCCTGGTGGAACCTGCCGCAGGTTGCCATGCAGGCGCGGGGAAATCAGATCGGATCGATTACCGATTTGAAGACCTCGTGCCTGGCGAATGGAAGGGACGATCTGGCCTGGCAGCTGGTGGACCAACTTCAGAACGCGCTCGACCAGCTGAAGCATGGGACACAACCTGACCAGGAGGTCATTCGGAATATCCGAAACGAAGTAAGTAAGGCCCCCTGGCTCAAGCTCAAACAGAAACGGCGAATCGTGGACATGGACGAGCACTTGCCGGTCGCAGAACACGACAAGATCGGAAAGCTGTACAACTTCCTCCGCAAAGAGCTTGGACGTTTTTTCTCAGACGCCGCTGTGGCGCCGCTCAGCGATTTCCGCGGGCTGATCGGAGGTGCAGAGTTTACGCCGGAAATCTTTGCCGAGTGCTCCACGGTCAACAAGTACTATGCAGCCGTCGTGACTCAAATCCTGACTCAGCGACAGGAACTATGGGACGAACTGGAAAAGGCCGAAGCCGAGGTCGAGGCATTAAGAAAAGAGGATGCCGAGGCTCGGAAAGAAGCCATTTTCCGCCGTAAGCAGGCCTCCGCGGCTCTTCAAAGTTTCGAGGAGCGCTCGCGAGAAGAGCTGCGGGCCCTGATTGATCAAGTCCGCATCTGGGCCCAAAGCAAGAATGGAACGCGATTGGCATATCTGTCGGCCTTGCACGCGATCGTGTGCCGGGATAGACGGCCGGATCCGGAGCATGAGTTTGTTCCGGGAACCGGGTCGATCGTGTTCTACGCGTTTCCGCAGGAAGTCGTCAACCAAATCGCCGAACGAACCGGAGGCCGGCCGGTCACCGTCGAGATCCCCGATCTCACGGACGGCGAAGTCGAAATCGACCGGGACGGGCGCATTTTCCTGGTCAGCCATTTCACGAATGGCGACGGTCAAGTCCACGAACGCCTCATCTTTCTCGCTCAGGTGACAAGAAAAGGCGAGGTCTTTCGTGAACGCGACGAGCAGGGCTCGCCCATCGTGATCGAACGAGTCCGTCCATTCCCAATTCAGGCGGGCAGAAGCGAGGCACGGGATGGGATTGTCACCTTTCCCGGCACTCAACGGCGTCCTCAAGTTCCACGCGCGACCGCCGCATTGCCGCAAACCGTTAACTGAATATGTCCGGGAGGTTCGCGTCGAACCTCCTGGACGTTCTCAAATGGGCTCCGACGACAAAGCAGGAGAAACACAATGAAACGACTCTGGACCATCCTTATTATTAGTACGGGCATTTCGGCTATAGGGATACCGCTGGCCGGCCAGAAGATCGAGCGGGAATCGAGCGACCGCTCCCAGATTATTCACTTGAAAACTGCATTGAATCACTTGACCGTGATTGAGCTTCGCGAACCTGTCACCCAGGTAGCCACCGGGAGTCAGTCATTCAAGGTCGAGTGGCGGGAAAACAAAGTATTTGTGCAGCCGACCGAAGCCGATGCGTCAACCAATCTGTTTATCTGGACCGCGTCCGAGCGGCTGAACTATGAACTGGAACCGGCTGGTGAGGTCGCTGGCATGGACTTTGCGGTAGATCAGATTCCGCTCGCTCAGCCCAAGGCAGCCAGCGTCCATCAGCCACCTCAGCCCTCCGCAACGGAGATCCTCCTGGCCGGGAAGGCAGTACGGCTGGAGTCCGCCAAGCACTCGCGCAGGCCGGTGGAGGTCACCATTCGCGATCTCTACGAAAAAGACGGACGCCTGCTGGTGCGATACGCCGTTCGGAACCGAGGCAACCATATCTACTACGTTAACGCGCCGCAGGTCTATGAGCTTACAGGCCTGCGCTATCCTCAATCTCTTTATCCCCTGGTGGACTCACAGCTAGGCGACCAGGAGTCTTTGCGAGTCACGGCGAAGCACCAGACTCCAGTTCCAGTGCTTGAAAGTCACGTGCAGACTGAGCATCTCGCACCTGGGGAAGAATCCCTTGGCGTCATAGCCCTTCGCCTAACATCGAGCACAGAACCCACGATACTGCGGTTTCAGTTTCCCAACGACGACAAACAACAGGTCGCAGCATTGCTGGTGCGGTGAGCTATGGAACGGATTACGCCGGAAGAAGTGGATCGCTTGCTGCGGCAACACCTCCGTCGCCGCTCCGATATGGGACTGTGGAATGCATTAAGGGCGATGATCTTCGAACCGCATAATCCTTTTTCAACCGAGCCCCGAAGAAAACCCCACCGATGGTTTGTGCTTTTCGTGGTCAGTTTGGTCGCGGCTCTCGCTGCCTTTGCGTACTTCAACTTCTTGACTTGAGATGGTCGCAACTGTGCTCCACAAAATCGAAACCGTTGTTTTCTTCCTGGCAATGATGCTAGCGGTCGTTCTCGAAGGTGGAATCGTCTACTGGTTATGCGCAACATCCCGCTGGCCAGGGCGCATCATTCGGCCTCACAGGCCAATGGACCGGCGCTGCTTTGCCGCAGGCGTGGCTCTTCGGATCTCTCTTGATGCTCGCGTACAAGTTGATTGTGATGTTCACTCCCTCTTTCGGATGCGCTGAAGGCGAGGTTCAGCGCGAGCGGAAAGGCTTCTTGCGCATGTGGCGTTGGACGATCGCGCTCATTGGCATGCAGGCTTTTACCCTCTTCCTCAATCGCGTAGCAGCATCATGATCCGGGAAACCTATGCCGACCGTCACCATCACCCGCCTCTCCTCGAGAGCGCGGAGATCCTGATCGCGGCGGTTCTGATGTTTGGCGGTTGGTTCGCCTGGTACGTCGGACGAGAACGATACCTTCTGACAGCGCGCCAACTGGCCGAGCTTGCCGCCTACCTTATTATGACGGCCTTCACGCTGGTTACGACCATTGCGCTCTGGGCCACTCGGCGATCTCGCAGGGAGAAACAGTGGCCCCACCCTCCCCTGGCAATCTCTGGCAAGCGTGACGAGAGAATCACCAAACGGGCGTGGAACCAGAATTCTGTAGTGCTCGGATTACGACATTCACGGTCGGCCTTGGTATTGGCCGGACCGGGTTCGGGTCATGCAGGCGATCGTGCTGGGCATGACCGGCACGGGCAAGACAACGCTGTTGCGCAACATCATCTCCCAGGATCTCGCCCGTGTCGTTGGACCTCCGGATGAGCCCCATCGCATTCCAATGGTGATCTTTGACGGAAAGGGAGATCTGGAATTCTTCGAGGATCTTCTGCCGCACGTGCACCGGGCTGGCCGCCTACATCAGTTGCGGCTCCTGAACCCTGCGCGTCCTGATCTCTCTGTCCGCTACAACCCCTTTCAGTGCTCGGACGACGAGTACATGCCGGTTGTCGCCATGATCTTCGGGTCATTCAATCTTGCGAAAGGAGTTCTTTGCGAAGCACCAACTGAACTACCTGGCGGACATCGTTCGCGTGCTTTTCTACACCGGTTTGAAGTTCAACTTCTACGACGTGCTCGTCATGGCCATGGACGAGCGAGTCATGAAGGAGCAGGTCGAGAAGGCCCGGAAGCGCATCGCCGTAGACTCATCACTCCCTACGCAGCGCCGCCTCAATTTCGAGATGTCGGTCAAGAACCTGTACACATCGCTGGCGGATCGGGAGCGAGTGCAGAAGATCCAGGGGCTGCTTAACGAATGCATGACCTTTCTCGACGATCAACTCAGTGTTCTGACCGGGCCATACGAACAACTGCTGTCTATTGACGATGTGATCGAACAGGAACTCATTCTGGTCGTCTCGCTCAACATCAACAAGAATCCCGAGCCCATGCGGTCACTCGGCAAGATGATCCTGCAGAACCTGCAATTGGTCATTGGAAAGAGATACGAGAGCGAGGAGCACCGGCAACGCAGCAACCGACCAATGCTCAGTGTCGTCCTGGACGAGTTTGCTCCGTTTGGCTACCGCAACTTTGCCCAGATCCTGCAGACGGCCCGCGGCACGAACACCGCCTTCCTGTTCTCGATGCAAGCCTTGCCTCAACTCATGCAGGTCGACCGAGGATTCAAAGAGGACGTCTCATCAGCGCCCAACACGACGATGATCCTGCGCACCCGTGACGAAGAGACAACACAGTATTTTCTACGCGCTTCGGCCGAGCATCGTGTTACCCGACGCAGCGTTTCGATGCAGCGGTGGAAATTGTTTGGCTACGAGAAGTACGAACAAACCGAACGCGCTGTCGATCGTGAAGAAAAAGAAACGCGCGCGCTGGATGAACACATCAAGAATCTTCCCAAGGCTCAAATGGAGATCCTGATGACTGACGATGCGCGTGGAACGTTGCATGGTCTGCTCCATGTGAGGTCGCCGGAGGATGTCAGCATACCGCGATTCAAGCCTCAGCTATATCCCACGCTCCGCCAGTCGCGAGAGGATTCCGTGGGTGCGAATCTCCGTTTCAAGTCGCCCGAAGTGGTTCCGGTCGGCCGCCGCCGGCGAGCGGGAGGATGGTCGTGAGAGGCAGTTTTATGACATGCAGTCTGCTGATCGGACTCACGATAGCGCACGCCTCTGGCTTCGAAAGGACGACCGACTCTGTCCCCACGAAATCTCGCATAGATGTTGCGGCAGAGCGTGTCCAATCGCCTTACCAACGCCAGGACACGTGGTACGAGTTCATCCTGAAGCAGTTCAATCCGGACAACGTCGATTACGGCAACTGGCTTGAGCAGCGGCGCCGCAATTTGATCGAGCTTCGTCTCAAGAACCCGTACTTCCTTTACAGTCTCTGCACCACGATTGCATTGATTCTCGCCAGTGCTATCTGCGTAAAGCAGCGGATTGATCAGCGGCGGGCGATGTCGATCACAGCCGAGATGATGGCAGACTTGTACAACCAGGATGCATATTCCCGTCAGGTCACCCAGGAGGCAATTGAACGCTACAACAAGCACATCGAGCGTTGTAACCGTGCGATCGAAGGAGGTGAAGGTAGTCCTGGTTCGGTCGGCCAGAATGAGATCGAGCAGTTGAGGACGGAACTGATGCGTGTCGCCGAAGAAAGAGACACAGCTATACGAGACAGGGACATTGCGCGAGAAGAGTTGCGACGGAAATCCGAGATCCTGGCCGACATGTCGGTTCGCCTGGATGCGGTCACGAGCAAAGCCGGCGTGTCAACTGCCGCGAAAGGAACATCTGATCTAAGCGCGGTCCCGATGCCAGATTGGTGACCCACATTAACAATCTGCAGGAGCAGTTGTACTCGGAGCGAAATAACAATCGCAGGTTGAAAGGCGGATAGAACGTGCGAGTTGCCGTCATGGACTTCGGCAGTGTGTGGCGCCATCGGCTCGCAAAGCGCGATGCGCGGGGTCGCCCGACTAGACCCGTGTACTACAACACGACTGGAGTTCTTGTGCACGGCAACGTGCGACAGCGTCCGCAGATTTGCGGCTACGCGCGATTCGATACTATCGGCGGCTTCGATCCCAACCACCCTGAAAGAATGATCGGGCGCGTGTTCGACTGCGCTGAGCCATGTGTTTGGATGGGTTACAACAAGCTGCTCTTCAGACGAATTTTGAATGTAGGTGAGTGCCCCGACTGCTTCTTGGTCGTCGCAAAATCGGAGCTCGTTGGTCACTTGCCTGTTGGCGAGCATAACTGGCGCTCCCCCACCATCTGGCTTCTTTCATTGAGTGAAAGCGGCGGCCAGCAGGAGGCGATGCTTCTCATGTCGATCGGCGACTGGATCCGCACCAGCCTGGGCAACTTCGTGCTCGAGCCTCCCGTGATCGGCGGTTCGGTCCCACGGCTTTTGCTTCGTGCCTCGGAATGAGGAGTATTCGGTGCGCTATTGGAAAGGTTCTATCGTATTGAGCCTCACACGCGACCAGCCGCTGCTGCGGGAGGTCGCGCGATCGGGGTGCATCACGCATAACCAATTATTCGAATTGCTGAGACTGGATTACTGTGTCTCATCAAAGAAGGCATTCAACAACCGCGTCCTCCGACTGGTGAAGCACGGCCTTCTCACTCGCCGTGAGCGGATTGTCGCCAGTGGTGAGATCGTCTACTCGGTCTCCCCATCCGTTGCGTTGGCATCGAAAGGAAGCGCGGACCACTTGGTTGACTCATTCGCCAAGGCCGCCTCACCAAGCAGGGAGAGACTACTGCGTCATTCCCTCGATTTGAACGAGATCCACTTGGCGTTGAAGCGCACGGGATCGCTGGTCTACTGGATGCCCGAGACTGAGGTTCGATCGCGAAATGACCTCACCCCGTACGGCTATTGCAAGTACTACGACGCGGTTGTGGTAGTTCGTCTCGCCGGACAGGACTGCAAGTTCGCCTTGGAATATGAACGGACTCCAAAGGCAGCGCGCCATTATGCCACCATCCGCGAGAGAATCGAGCAGGAAACATCGATTGGACACTTCTTGTATTTGGTACCGAGTCACGATTTCATGTGGTTCATTGCTGAGAAACTGTCCCAGTGCAAGCGCGCAGTCTACATTGGCCTATTTCCCGACTTCCTCGAGCAAACGTTAGCACTCCCCGTGCGAAGGAGCGGAAGCCCTGCCATGCTCACGCTTGCAGCTGTTCTTGCCCCCGGGAAAAAGGCGCAACAGTCAGGCGAGCTTTTCTCCGGCATTGGCGTGTGATTGTGGTGTCATTGCCGTGCCTTTGCGGTGTCGACTCGAGTGCAACATTCTATGGCTCAAGAACTTGTCTGAACACTATAGCCGAAACCAGGGGAACCATTGACGTGTTGCAACGTGATGAAAAAAGCGCTGAATTCGCATGGAGGCGTAAACAGCTTCCGAGTGGCCGAGACTCCGGGAGTTGATGGCGATGAGCGCGTTTATGAGGACTCAACTCATCTCCTGTCGCTTGCCAAAAGCCGATAGCGCGCTATTACGGTCGTCGCTCTTTCACCACCTGTGCCGTTTCGTCTCTTTTTCGTCAGGTGGATCTAGCGTCGGCGAGGGAGTCCCTTTGCCGAGGCCTCGGATCCAGGTGGTTCACGGAACGGTTCCACAGAAATGCGCTCGTAACACACTTCCAGCACGGTCAGGTTTTCTGTACCGCCCGGCAATTGAAGGACTACGCTGTCACCCGCTGCCGACTTCATCAACGCGCGCCCCAGAGGTGACACCCAACTGATGTGGTTGCGGTTGAGATCGATTTCGTCTGTGCCCACGATGCTCACCACTCGCGATACTCCCGCGGCATTGGCATAGCGCACGGTCGCTCCGAAGAATGCCCTCGTCGCCGCCTGCCCCGCTCTCGGAGCTTCCGGGTCCACCACTTCCGCGGCTTCGATTCGCTTGGTGAGAAAGCGAATCCGCCCATCGATCTGCCGCAGCCGCCGCTTGCCGTACTGATAGTCGGCGTTTTCACTGCGATCGCCGTTGCTGGCAGCCCACGCCACCACCTCCGTCACGGCCGGGCGTTCCCTGGTGAGCAGAAACCGGTGCTCATCTTTGAGGCGCTCCAGCCCGCTCGGCGTGATGTAGTTCTTGACTGGCGTCGCGGGCTCGTCCGCTTGTGGTTTTCTCGTAAACCCTTTTCGCATCTCGTAGTCCTTCCAGGAGCGTATCCAGTGGAGTGTACCCAATAGCGGAGGAACGCTGCGGCCGATTTGTAACGACTCGATTAATTCTAAAGTCGTATTTCCGATTCGTTCTAGCGAAGCATTGTCCAGCTTGCGGCCCATGGGTAGCGTAATTATTGGGGCAGTCCCATGACAACAGGCCAGCCCGCGATGACAGGTTCCTACGATTACTTCCTGGTGGCTCTTTCCGTGGTGATCGCAATTCTTGCATCCTATACAGCACTCGATCTAGCTGGACGGGTAACCGCCGCGAGCGGATGGCTCCGGCAAATCTGGCTCGCCGGTGGAGCAGCGGCAATGGGATTCGGCATATGGTCCATGCACTACATCGGAATGCTGGCCTTTCGCCTGCCCGTGCCCGTCGCCTACGATTGGCCAACTGTTATGTTTTCGCTCGGAGCCGCGATCGTTGCCTCGGCCCTTGCCCTGCACACCGTGAGTCGAAAGGCGATGGGCCCTCTGCAAGCCGTCCTCGGCAGTCTCATGATGGGCTCAGGAATTGCGTCCATGCATTACATCGGCATGGCGGCGATGCGTTTGCCGGTCGAATGCCGGTACGACGTGCGGCTTGTGGCTCTCTCGATCCTCATTGCCGTCCTTGCTTCCTTCGTAGCGCTGTGGCTAGCTTTTTATTTCCGCGGAGACACGGCCGGGACAGATTGGCGAAAGTTAGCCGGAAGTGTGGCCTTGGGTGTGGCGATCCCAGCGATGCATTACACGGGGATGGCTGCGGCGCATTTTAGCCTGTCAACGGCGCAGCCAGACTTGTCCCACGCCGTGAATATTTCTACACTCGGCATCGCGGGAATTGCCGCTGTCACATTTGTCGTCCTCGGGTTGGCCCTCCTCACCTCCTGGGTTGACCGGCGATTCGCCGCCCATGCCCTGGAGTTGCTGGCGAGTAATGAACGCTATCGTCTGCTATTCGAGCGAAACGTCGCGGGCATTTACCGAGGGACTTTGGAGGCACGCATTCTTGACTGTAACGACGCCTTTTCTCGAATTCTTGGTTACGCATCCCGGAAGCACCTGAGCCAATCCGCATGCAATATTCTTCTCGAATTCAGCCGATCGGGAAACCTTTCTAGCAGCGCTCAGGAATCACAAGGTACTCAGCAGCTTCGAGCACTGTCTTCGACGTGAGGACGACGCGCCCGTTTGGGTTCTTGAAAACGCGACCCTCATCGAGAGCAGTGATGAGACGCCGGAGATGATTGAAGGAACTGTCATCGATATTACCCAGCGCAAGCAAGCGCAGACGGACCTGCGCCGAGCGAATAGCTTGCTGGAAAAGCGCAGCCGGGAAATTGAAGAAGAGTTGATACTCGCCACGAAGGTACAGGAAACGCTGGTGCCGAAGGGGTTGGTTTGGGACCGCGGCACGGTGGAAACGCATTATCAGCCGGCCCGATCGATCGGTGGAGATTTTGGGCTCGTGACTTTGCGCGGCGATTGCCTCAATGCGTTGGTTGCCGACGTGTCCGGGCATGGCATCGGCTCTGCGCTGGTAGCGAATCGTGTTTACACCGAGATCATTGACCTCATGCAGCGCGGCACGGAATTCGCGCCGATGCTCCGGCAACTCAACCGCTTCGTGCTGCAATCCTTTAGCCGCCAATTCTATTTCACGCTCGCAGCTGTGCGGCTGAATGGAGACGGACGCACGCTGGTATTCGCCGGAGCCGGACACCCACCGGTAATGATTGCGCGGCCCGGTGAGCAGCCGCGATTGCTGGAATCGCAGAGTTGCGCTCTTGGACTGCTCGAAGAAGCAGTCAACGGCAACGCGACGACTCAAATCCAGCTTCAGGCCGGCGATCGCGTGGTCATCTACACGGACGGCTTCAGCGAATGCTTCAACCCGCAGGAGCAGGAATTGGGCATCGATGGGCTGAGCCGTATCGTAGGAGAGGCCTCGGAGCAGCCGTTGCCTGAGATGAAGCGGGCCATCCTCGATAGCATCGACGCATGGCAGAACGGCCCCCTCGCTGACGACCGATCCCTGATTGTCGTCGGCGTGCGGTAGAACCCTCCATCGGCGGGTGGCCCATCTTTGCATTGCACCATTCCCGCGGAGGGTCCCCATCCTTGCGTTTTTGCAAGGGTGGGTCGCGATGCTGCCGGCTGCGATGAAATCGAATCGACTCTGGAACAGTCCAGCTTGGGATCAGTAGTCTGCAGCTGTAAGGGTCATTGTTGAGTCCAATTGGTACCCATTAGTACCCACAAGTCGGCTCGATCGCAGAAACTCCTGGATAACGAGTAAACCGGACATTGCGGACCGCGGCCTTTGTAGTCAGACGATTTCATTAAGTTCGCCAGACCCCACAAAGAACGAGCCGCCTTCGAATCCACCTTCATTCCACTTGTCTTCACACGTTCGGCGAGCACTCGCCAGAAAGGAAGACCCATGTTCGGTCACATGAAAGCACAGCCTATTCTCGCGGTAGCGACAGCCTCGACTGACCCGGCGATCGCTGCTCTACTCGCAATCACGGAGAACGCACAACCCGTGCGCTGGATCGAGTTTCCCGCCTCAGTTCTGTTGTTCATGTCAATCCAAGAGGATCCGCAATCGGGCGCCTTTTATGTCCTCGATCGCAGAACTGCCACCTGGTTCTGGATTGACTTCGACGACCAGCAGTACGGCGGGTATGGCGCAAGCGATTTCGATCTTCTGGTTCACGAGTACGACATTTTGAGCCTGGTCGAGCGCTCGGGCCTGCTGAGGGCGAATCCGGGCTGGATTTTGGAACCCGGAAAGCCCGCTGAAATGGCAATGCCTTCCAATTGAGGGCCGCTGGCTGCCGTTTGACAGAAATTCGATCTCGACATATCTACACGTAGCGCATGACGCCGGATTCGCCGGAAGGAGGAAGACAGTGAAGCGACGATTGACTGCCAAGGCAGCGCTGGTGAAGATCTACACCGATCTCTTCGTCAATCGCCGCGCTTACACCCTCCAATCTATGCGGCCCCACGCTGAGGGCGGCCGTCATTATTACTTTCGTCCCAAAGAACGCGCATCAGGAGCCCCGTTGATATTGACGGAGCAAACTATTGCCGACCACTTGGAAGGAAGGATAACGATAGGGCTGTACGCCATTAACCCACTGAACCAGCGGTGCAAGTGGGTCGCGATTGATGCCGACTACCAGACGGCGATGGATGACCTGATCAAGCTTCAGTACCAGCTCACGCAGGACCACGTCGAATCAGCGCTTGAGATGAGCAAGCGGGGCGGGCACCTCTGGATATTCCTCGCACTACCCCTGCTCGCGAGAAAGTGTCGGATTTACATCTACGATTTAGCACAAAGACTCGGAGTGCCCGTGAAAGGCTCCGGGCTGGCCGAGGGGATCGAAGTGTTCCCGAAACACGATGAGATTCAAGCGGGTGCATTCGGCAACGGCATACGAGGACCTCTCGGGATTCATCGCGGTGCCAAACGGCGTTTCTGGTTCTATGGCGCCGATTACACATTAGACGCTCAGCTTGAATTCCTGACCCAACTGCACAAGCTGACGGAAGAGGAACTAGATCGTTTCACAGAGGGGAAGGAGCTTCCGCCAAGCATTGCCAAGGTGCGAATCGAAGGCGAACCGGTCAGCAAGAGTGCGCTCGGAGAAAACCGCCGGGGCTTCTGCATCCTTGACTACGTATCTGAGACCAGGGTCGTGGGCCGGAATTATGTGGCGCGTTGCCCATCTTGTGCCCTTGCTGGACGCGACCGCGGCCGAGACAACCTGGCGATACTTGTCTCTGATCCGCGCTTCTATCAGTGTTGGGCGGGCTGCACGAAAGAAATGATTCGGGCAGCGGTCGGAAAGCCGATTCCGATCCGCAGCACCGCATAAATCAAAAGGAGGTGACGATCTCCATGAGTGGCCAAAAGTTCACAGGGGTTGCCGGGCTGCCGCTGTCGAGACGTGCAGTGAGGATACTGAGAAACGGAGGAATCTACGTTCACTCTCTGCTTAGTGTCGAACATCAGGAACTGGCGAAGCGTTATGTGATCCGCGGACTCGAATCAGGTGGGTCGGCAGGGGATGTTGGTCGCTACGTGACGTTCGCAGGTGAAAACGGCGAACCGCTCGATTATTTGCACCCGGTCGAAACAATCGCGGTGAACGGTCTGCACGCCGTGGTCATATCGAACGCTATTTTGCGTGCGGACATGCTTCGCAAAGGCAGAACCTATGAATTGCTGATTACGCGTCACTGGTTGAGTCTTGTAACGGATGGCGGAAAGCCGCGACTGGAATGTGAGATTGCCTTCCGGGGTATTCATGGGCGGTTGGAATTGGACCTCACTGCGAAGGACAAAGCGGAGGCCGGTAGAGTCGTGCCGACCTTTTACTCGTTAGCGGGCGAGGAGAGCGCGATCCCGGAGAAGTTCCTGGCCCTGGCTCGCGCAGCGACACGAGGGGTGAACTGCCGCGGCTGCTCCCACATGCACTATCTGCGGAAGCCGCGTCCCCTCGGCCCGCCGAAACTCAACGATTCGATGGAACACAAAATTGCTGACAGCGAAATTTTCGAGACTTTAGCCAGCTAGAAGAACCCTAAGTCCGTTCGAAGCGACCTGAGTATCGCATTTAGGAGGTGCCATCATGCCCGCTAAAATCAAGCAAGCGGCATTGATCACGTGCTGTTTCTGTTCCTCTTCCTCGTAATTGGAGGCGGACTGCACCTCAATCAGGGCGGTGCGTTTCTAGCGGCGGCGACGGGAACACCACTCGTAGTCCACTTTTTCAATCGGAGATGGTTTCGAAGGGATTTCGATCGCGATCTGTTTCCCGCCTCAAGAAGTCCGGGGTTCGCGCAGAATGCTGCAGAAGCCGAAGTAAGGCATTGTTGTGCGTCGGAAACGGGAACCGAGTTCCGACAGTGAGTTATTCAGATGTGTGTCCTGCGGGAAAAAGAGGCGACGGCACAACTTCGCCAGCTTCCGCTCGGCCGCTGGGTCTTCCTCGTCCCATCCCTGTCTGATCTGGCTTTTTTGATGCCGATACTGGTTCTGTTCTGGTGTACGACAGGTGTCCCTTGGCTGCTCACCGATTCCGACACCGGCTGGCACATCCGGACCGGCGAATGGATTTTGCAGAACGGCCGAATCCCGGCAACAGATCTGTTCTCATTCACCAAGTTTGGCCAGCCCTGGTTTGCCTGGGAGTGGCTTTCGGACGTCTCGATGGCGGCGGTACACCGCCACTTGGGGCTGGGCGGAATCGCGCTCTTGAGCCTGTTGGTCCTCGGAGCTACGTCGCTTTGTATTTACAGGAGCACGGTTGAAGAATCCGAACATCGCCTAATCGCAATCTCCCTTACTGGACTCGCAATGGCGGCGGGCACCATACACTGGCTCGCCCGACCACACCTTGTCACTCCATTATTCGCGGCGGTGTTCTGCTGGGTGCTCAACAAAGTAGAGAAGGGAGTGAGTGACGGCCGGCTGCTCTTATGGCTGCCCGCACTGACGATTCTATGGGCGAACCTGCATGGCGGATTCTTTGTTGGAATCGCCTTGGTGATGACCTACGCGTTGGGAGCCGCAGCTGAAGAGTTGGTGCATGGAACGAGAGACAGCGCCTGGATTCGTGCGCGAAAGTATTTATTCACCGCTGGGGCATGCGTTGTCGCGAGCCTGGTAAACCCTTATGGGTATCGCCTGCATATCCATGTTGCCCAATATCTCGGATCATCTTTCTACTTCCAGCGCATCAGCGAATTCCAATCCGCGGACTTTCACACGTTTACGGCCGCATATTTCGAGACTCTGCTCATGGTCGCGATCGCCGCGCCAGCCTGGCATTTGGGCAAGCGCAGGTTGATTCACGCCCTCCTGCTGCTGAGTTGGGCGCACCTGGCATTGTTTTCGGTTCGCAATATTCCCATCTTTGCCGTGGTTTCTGCGCCTGGAATCGGTCTGGCAATGCGTGATTGGTTGCGGCTTTTGGATTCACATTCGCCTCTCGACTGGCGGGGAAAACTCGCAGCGAGTCTGGCCGAACTGGAGACGGAACTGCAGGTGATTGCCAGTGGTCAGAAGCGAGAGCGTTGGCATCTGGCGCCCTGTCTGGCTGTGCTCGCTTTGGCATTGTCTGTTTTTCACCCCGGTCGCGCGAAAACCTTGCACGCTGATTTTGACCGGAATCGTTTCCCGTCGGAGGCGGCGACTTTTCTCTCTCAGAATGACCCTGAGCCCTCTCTTCGACTTTACGCAAGCTGGCAATGGGGTGGATATCTGATCTACCGGCTTTGGCCCTCGGTGCGCGTGTTCGACGACGGGCGAACAGATTTGTACGGTCCCCGGTTCGTTGAGGAAGGATTGCGGGCGTCGGAGGCGCGTCCAGACTGGGCGGAGATCTTCGCAAAGTATCGGGTGAACGCTGCCTTGGTTCCAGTGGATTCGGCGCTCGCTACGGTGCTGCACGGAGCAGCGGACTGGAAGCTAGTTTATTGCGACGGCGTTGCGCTGATGTTTGTGAAAATCGAAAACCAGAAATGAGGGTTGCGGAATCCCGCGAGGATGATCAGCACACAGCTGGTTGGCGAGGTCTTTATGCCAGAGACAAAGGAAATTGTAAGTGTTAATAGACGCCCAGATGGTCCTTCGAGTCCAGGCAGCGAAGACAGTTGCAACGGGTCACGAGAGCCGGAGGCGATCCAAGCAGTCCGGCGACGACTACCGGACGAACGACGCAGCTTGACGCATCACTTTTCGGTCGCTGGGCAGGAAGGTTACGTCACCGTGGGTCTCTACGAAGACGGACTGCCCGGCGAACTGTTCATTCGCATGGCCAAAGAGGGCTCGACCGTTTCTGGCCTCATGGACTCGCTCGCAACTGCGGTGTCTTTGGCTCTGCAGTACGGAGTGCCTTTGCAGATCCTTTGCGACAAGTTCAGCCACACGCGCTTTGAGCCAAGCGGTTGGTCGGGAAATCCGAAGATTGGATATGCCAAATCCCTAATGGATTATCTATTCCGCTGGCTCGAACTGCGTTTCCTGAAGGGCGAGCAAGCAATGCTCTTCGAGCGACAGAGCTCAGGCGAGCCGCAATGTGAGAGAGGCAGCGTAAACGCACTTGGCAAGATCGTCGAACTGGGAGATGCACCGACATGCCAGTTCTGCGGTTCGTTGATGGCGAGAAACGGTTCCTGTTATCGCTGCCTGGAATGCGGCAGCACGAGCGGATGCTCGTAAAGCGAAACCGTTGGAGTGAGACATGGCGAAAAGCGTGAACAAGGTCATTTTGGTGGGCAATGTAGGCCAAGACCCGGACGTCAAGTACACCCCGAGCGGTGTACCGGTCGCGAGGCTCAGTCTGGCCACGAACGAACGATTCAAAGACAGAAACGATCAATGGCAGGACAGAACAGAATGGCACAGCATTGTGGCCTGGCAGCGGCTGGCGGAGATCGTAGGCGAGTACGTCCGCAAAGGAACGAAGGTCTACGTTGAAGGAAAGCTCCAGACCACAAGTTGGGAAGACCGGCAGAGCGGAGAAAAGAAATATCGCACAGAGATTGTCGCTCGCGATCTTGTCCTGCTCGGTTCCCGCGAGAACGGGCAGAACGCCGCAGCGCAGGCTGCCGGTCACGAATCGCACCCGGAGCCCGCCCCCGCGGTGGTTGACGACGACATTCCTTTCTAAAACTCAAGACATCTGTGGAAACCTCTCCACGTTGGCAGAGCCACAGATTAGGGACGGGCGCACTCCGCGTCCTACTCACCCCCATCCCCACGCGGTGCGCGCCTGTCCCGGCGCTCTCGGAACGACATTTCTCGTTGCCATCCCTCAGCTACAGGATGCCAGGAGGCACCGTGCCCGAGGAGACGTGAAATGCCAGGTGCTAACATGTCTTGCAGCAGATCGCCGCTTGCATTGCGAATGAGCGTCGAAGCGCGCCGAAGCAGGTAACTGACACGTCTGAGAAAGAGCAAAGCACAATGTCTGCTCCCAAACTCGATGTTCTTCCCCACGCCCAACGACGACTTTGGACGGATCTGCGCGACACGCCTCGGGATTTCGTTCTCTATGGAGGTACCGCGCTGGCATTGCGATTGGGCCACAGAACTTCGGAAGACTTCGACTTCTTCTCGAATCGTCCATTTTCGCCGGACCTCTTGTTGAAGACGATTGGCTTTATGAAGGATGCCGAAATTCGTCAGATTGAAGAGAACACCTTGACGGCCATTGTCGAGCGGTCCGGGCCCGTCAAGGTGTCGTTCTTTGGTGGCTTGAAGCTAAACCGGGTGCATGACCCTGATGTCATGCCAGACAATGGAATCAAGGTGGCGTCCCTGCTCGATATCGCCGCGACGAAACTCGCGACGATTCAACGGCGTGCACAGGCTAGAGATTACGAGGATATTCTAGCGCTCACTAGTGCTGGCATAACTCTTTCAGAAATGCTTGCGGCGGCCGAGGCCGTATACGGGCTTACATTCAATGGCAGTCTAAGCCTGAAGGCACTCACGTTTTTCGCCGACGGCGATTTGGCGACACTGAGTTCCGCAAGCCAGTCAAAGCTGAGCACATTGGCCAGCGGCCTCAATCTGCAAGAGATCCAGCCGATGCAGGCTCGCAGCGGCGTTACGGGGACTCTCTGAACATGAATTCGGATCTTCAGGAAATAGCAAGACGAGTCGTATGGTTCAAGCGACCGGACGATACTTTGAAGGACACGAAGCTCTTCCTCACGCACTTAATGACCTACGGCACCCTCCGCGAGATTCGGACAGTGCTTCGTTACTTTTCTGAGGAAGACTTCGAGGCAGCCCTAAACGATCCGTATCCTGGAATCTTCGATCGACGCTCTTGGACGTACTGGAACCTTCGCTATCATCACGAACCGGTTCCGCCCCTTCCCAGAAGAAGGATTGTCCTGTAGGAGTTCTCGCCTTCCTGCCATGACCCAAACAAGAGAGAGATGCCCGAAGCATGGGGTACCCTATTCGCTTCGCCGCAATCTCAAAACGAACGAGATCGCGATTGCCTGCCCGCTATGCTACGTAGAGGCAGCTGGTGCCACCGAGCAAGACGTGCAAAAAGCGGCCGGGAGAGTCGCCAAACCCGATGCCGGTGGATAGCACTAGCACGCTGAGGACACCACGCGCCGCTCCAAGCAATTCATGATTTCCCGCAAACTCAAGCTCATTCTGTTTAAGGAGAGACTCAGCATGTTCGTCGAACTCATGCCGCTACTCAAAGACCGCACGCTCTTGCTTACGATCGCCCGAGTCGGCGAGAAAGTGAAGGTGAACGTCATTCCTGCCAAAGTAAAGGAAGGCGAAGACCAAGCTCTCACGACTCCCCTCAGCTACACGGCCTCGCCGGAGGAATTGGACGCGGAACTTGGAAAGCATCTTACCAGCTACGTTGATGCTCATCTCGCTCTGGGCAGCAACTTGGCCGAAGCGAAGGCCGAGATGGACGCGGCGGCAAAGGCCGCACGTCAAAAAGCCAGAGCGACACAGGTTCCCAAGACCGAAGCCGCGGTCGCCAAGAAGTCAGAGCCGGCCACTTCAACACCCGCCGCGGCAGATCCTACGCCGAGTCTATTTTCGGAGCAGGCACAATCGACCGAACCTCCCACGTCTTCGCCGGAAGAAGAAAGGAAAACATCATGATCGAAGCAAAGGTGTTGTCCCGCAGCTTTACATACAACGGGGTGAAACTTCCGGATCCCGATCCGAAGATGACGCCCGAAGAGGTCAAAGCCGCCTACAGCCATCAATATCCCGAGCTTGCCACAGCCGCCATCACTGGGCCGGAAGCGAGTGGAGAACACCTGGTTTATAGCTTCGTCAGAGCGATTGGGACGAAAGGCTAGCAGGCATGGAGGCAGAACTCAGATCTGCGAATACAAACTGGTCGCGCACGACCGTCTCTCCAACGACGACCGGAATCTCAAAATCGAACATCGGGCCGGCATAGACGAAGGAGTGAAACTCGCCTTTTTCGCCACACGGATCGACGCTGGCAGGCAGAGCGCCGAGAAGATCCTCATCAAACTCCCGTCCGACGAATTCAGCATCCAGTTGATTGGTGTCAACACAGGTCAGCTTTGCGCGGAGGCCAGATCGAATCATGCCGCGCGCCAGTTCATGGGTGGGTTGGCCCCACAGGGGGAATATCGGCTCCAGGCCGGTGCCTTTCAACTGCTTCTCCCGATAGGCACGCACTTCTTCGAGAAAGAGATCGCCGAAAGCAATGCCCTCGATTCCGTTGCTGATTGCTTTTTCGCAGGCTTCGGCCATCAATCCTTCATATTGCTCGTTCGAACACGGCCGGGGCAGATACACAGGCCAGAGCGGCAACCCGGCGGCAAATGCTTGGCGTTCGACCAGTTCGCGGCGGACAGCATGCATCGCCACTCGATTTGCGGCCTCGTTGAATGTAGTTAGAAGACCGACGATCTCATATTCGCGCTTGTTGCGAAGGACATGCAGGCACCAGGCACTATCTTTGCCGCTACTCCAGGAAAGAAGGATTCGCCTCATATGCCGGCTTTCAGATCGACTGAAGGATTCCACTCGATGTGAGATATGAAACCAAAGCGTATCAGAGAAAGAGTTCGTACCGCCGGAGCCAGAGAGGACATCCTGCGTGATCTTGAAGAGCAGAAACTGGAGCAGCACGCGCGCAGACAGTCGGTACTCGGGAGGTTCTTGGAATGTCAGGAGCTTCAGATGTCCTCAGCCCTTGTGGCAAAGGCGGTAGAGCAATGCTCGCCGTGGAAAGCAGGGAGACGACTGTTGCCACCAGGAGAGTCTCTGCCGCCCACAAGTTGATGACAGCGCCCTGCGGCGTTGCATTACCTTCCCTGGCGAACGTGCCGGCGGAACAGAGCTTCTCAGCTGATGACCGCGAGGTGATCGCACTGGCCGAGATCCTGGTGAAATCTGAGATCGCTATACCAGAGGACTGGACGAGGAGTGAACGAAACGCGACGAAGTACCTGCTACTGACTCTCAGGCGATGGATTCGCATTCATGGCGGCTCAGCGATTGACCGTCGATTCGATCTGGATCTCAGCTTGAGCGACCGATTGGTTGACTACTCAGATCAGCGAGGTCCTGAAGGCGCGTTCTACCTGATCGTCGATCCTGACAGTGCAGCCTTCGTCCTGCTGACTCCCACCATTGAGCTTCTGGAGAAAGTACATCCGCGTCTGCCGGCAACGTTCTACAGCCATTTTGCGGGGGCACTCAACCGCTGGGTCCGCGTCTACGACTACCGGGACGCGGAAGAGCGAGTCGAGATGTTGCGTGAGTGGTATGAGGGCGAAGAGAATGCGGACCAGTACGAGATACCGGATGTTGATGGGTGTACGCCGAAGTCCCTGAAAGAAACGCCTCTGAATCCGTGCGAACTGAAGAACCTTAACGAAGAGGTTCGAGATACGCAATTGCAAGCTCTGATCAGCGGTCTGCTGAAATTGTGTCGGGTATCGAAACAGGCCAAGCGCCCGGAGTTCACCGAGGACATGGGGGAGCAACTGATGGACTCGAATCCAGCCTTGCCCTGTCTGCTCACAGCCTTTTCATCGGGCGATGCGGTGGTGGGATGTTTTGACGATGAAGCGGAGACCGCGATGGAAGTAACTCCACAACCGAACGTCATCATTCCGCTCAGGAATTGCGATCCGCTCACCGTAAGGCAGGGCTTTCGCACGCTTGGGGTTCTCTGTAGAACGCTGGCTGCGGCGAGCCGATTGATTGACCTCATGCCGGGGAACGAAGAGGGCGTGATCACTCCCGAGGGATAGCCATGGACGTCCACGTGCGAATTGGAGATAACCGAATCTTCACGTTGAAGCAAGCGGTGCTTGTGTATCAGGAGGGCAATCGAGCATTCGCCACCTTACACGAGGTGAAGAGCCAGCCTGAAGGACCATCGTATTTGTGCGCCGGTCAGTCGGTCACGACAGGCTTTCTCGAAACGCTTGCCAGAGGCCTGGGCGCAAGCATGGCAGCCGAGGTCTTGCCCGAGAATGTGTTGGCCAGAACGCCGGAGCTGATCGCATGGTGGAGCCAGGCACAAGCGCGGCTGATGTTCTTCGGTGATGGTGATCCGAAGACCAGAAACTTGAGTGGCAAGATGTATCCCCATCCTGCGCTCGTGTTCATGATCCGTGGGCGGGAGTTGTTCGTTCGCGCCCTTGCAGCGAACCGTCGGCCTAAAGCTGATACTCGCTTAAGGAATGCACCATACTGGAACACGGATACGCAGGGTCGAGTTTGTCTCGGCAGCATGCGCGTTCCGGAGGAGGTGAGCGCGTCGTCCATGCGAGGCTGGGAAGAAGCTTATTTTGCCAGCCAATTCACACACCCCAGTGGCGCCGTCCGCCTGACAACTTATCCGGGCGGCTTCCTCGGACTCTGGTCGTCTCTAATCGGAGGGAAGCGTCACTTTCCTGTGAAATTTCTAGCCGACAGCAGGCAAACGCTTCAGGAATTCTTGCGACGAGGAGAAGAGTAATTCGCTCCGTCTGTTACCTGCTCAAGCTGGAGCGGTACTCGTCGGCGATGCGCTGAAGCGAGGTTGTACGGGACATCAAGTCTTCGTGAGGAGTGCCTCCGCACAGACCACCAGCGTTTGCGGATTGCAGTAGTTGGACATGAAGATTCAAGGCCATTTGAAGTAGTCGCAAAGTAGTATTCGTGAGAGCTCGCCGAATGCTCCGGACCAAATGTTTTGCAACCTTCGGGTTGCTGCGGATTGCATACATCGCAGTCTCGTAGAGCCCGGAGTGGATGAAGCCGGATCCTCGTTTGTAAAACTTGCTTTCACGCTCAACTGCGCTATCGCTTGCGTTAGCTGCGAGAGCTTGTTGAAGGTCCGCCCGTTTCTTAGGAAAATCCA
Source organism: uncultured Acidobacteriota bacterium (assembly GCA_963716405.1). Classification (GTDB taxonomy): domain Bacteria; phylum Acidobacteriota; class Terriglobia; order Terriglobales; family Acidobacteriaceae; genus JABDBE01. Next base: position 905,531 of record CAVQTI010000007.1, read on the forward strand.
ACTTGAAATTGTTCTTCCGAGCTCGCTCGATCACTTCATCGGTCGCACACCGCGAAATCCACATTCCTCGCAGATAGGTGTCGAAAACAACTCTTCGCAGCGCCAGCGCCGAGTTGTATTTTTCCCTTTCGACAAGAATGAGTATTGAATCAAAGTGTTCCAAATAGCGAAAAAGATAGAGTAGTTCGAACAGCTGACGAGAAGACAGCTTTTTGAATCCTTGTGGTGAGATTACGGCTGTCACACCTTCGAGCACACGCTTGCTCGCGATAAGGTAGGGTTCAATTTGCTCTCTACTCATTTGCGGCCGCTCCGTGCCGATTCTATCGTGTGTTTGGCTCGCGCACCTGCTGACGCCAAGCTTTCTGTCTCTGCGGTTCGTTGCTCCGTGACACCCCAAAACTCCGCCGCAACAATTAATGGAAGCGAGAAATGAACCTACACAATGTTCATGCAGATTTGCTCAAGCATAGGGTGCATTTGCTCGTTGTGGGGTGTGGCGGCAACGGAAGCGCGGTCGCTGCCGGATTGCCGTACCTGCATCAGGCGCTGCTGGCATACGGACATCCGGAAGGCATCCACGTCACACTGCTCGATCCAGACGTCATCTCGCCAACAAATTGCGTACGGCAGCCCTTCAGTCAATCTGAAATCGGTCTGTATAAATCCGTGGTTCTCGCCAACCGATTGAATCTGTTCTGGGGTCTGGATTGGGAGGGGATTCCCGAGCGGCTCGATCCCAAACGAAAGCTCGATGGCGTGGATATTGTGATCGGCTGTGTGGATACGCGAAAGGCACGGGCAGCTATTGCCAAGTGGGCCGAAGACTGGAGTGAAGTCGACTATTGGCTCGACCTGGGCAACAACGCTGATAGCGGACAATTTGTTCTTGGGGAGCCGCTGAATCGAAGGAACCGAAGGCACAGACTTCGCCTGCGTACGGTTTCTGAACTCTTCCCGGAAGTCATCGAAGACGAGTTAGACGATGATGGCCTGCCGAGTTGCAGCGCAGCGGAGGCTCTCGATCGTCAGGAACCGTTCGTCAATCCGACACTGGCCAATCACGCGCTTGCGCTACTTGCACGGCTCTTCCGCTACGGAACGATCTCATACCACGGCGCATTCGTCAGTCTGTCCTCGTTGTCTAGTGTTCAGGCGTTACGCGTTGATCCCAAATACTGGGAACGCCTCCGAACGAAGGCGCGGCGTAGCCGAATTCAGAAGCACGATGCAGTGGGATCAGCGGAAGCATCCGCTCGCACAGAACACGCCTGAGTTCATCTGTATTTCCGAGTCGAAAGGATCATGCGATGGAAGATACACCGCAGAACCATGACAAGACCCTGGAGCCAGAACAGGCAGCAGCCAAAGCTGCGGTTCTGGCAGAATGCGACACCCTTGCTACCGCAGGAATCACGTTTGTGGCAGTCCACTTCGACGGATGCGGTGACGACGGAACAACCGAAGAAGTGAAGTGCTATGACAGCGAGTGGTATGCCTGGGAAGAGCACGAACCAGTCAAGTACGACGCTTCGCACCTGCAAGAACAGTTCAAAACCCTTGTGCCCTTCGGATATGAGGACAACTGCGGCGGTTTTGGAGACGTCGTTCTCGACGTGACTCGACGCAAGATCACCGTCGAGCGCAATGACCGGTTTGAAGACTACACGACCACCACGTATGAGGTGTAAGGCTATGGCCCACCCACTCAAGCACGCTGAGAGCAGCGTGAGGAAATTCGGCGGAAGGCCGGAGGACTATCTTCCGATTCACAACTGGTTTGACGAATCGAAAGCGTTCATTCCGGACTTCCGCCACCGAGCTTTGCGTCATCACGCCGAGGGCATTTTTCTGGCAGAGAAACTGTTTGGCGTAAGCATCGTAAACAGCGACGGAAAAATAATCCCGGTGCGCTACGTGGGAGAACAGCATGTCCGGGAGGATCTTGGCCGTATTCCCACAGCCCAAGATTGGCTGTTTAAGATCAAGCCGCGGCGCTGGATGTACGGACAACACCGGGATGACGAAAACCGACCGAGAGAAGAGGTTACGCCATGACCGGCCCCAATGGCCATGCACCTGAAAACGGCGGGACCGCGTCTGTACCACCGGCAGCGGCCTCGGTTGCTCCGATGATGCCTCAATACTCACCGGAGAGGGTCAGAGAGTTGGTAGCAGCGCTGGAAGTGCCTTTTGATGGCTCGCACATCGAATGGCGGGTGACGAACACGACAAAGAACGGACAACCAATCCGGGGCCAAGTGGTGCCGTATGCCGACCAGAGAGCCTACACCGACCGTTTGAATGCACTCTTTACACCGGCAGGATGGACGCGCAAGTACAGCATTCATACGAGCGCGAATTTTGAACGCAGCAAAGACCAGAAGATCGTGGCGAAGGTGATGCTGACATGCGAGGTCACTGTCTTCGGATTAGGATCGCACTCGGCCACCGGAGAAGCATGGACCGATGATGACAATGCTGTGACGTCGGCGGAAGCGCAATCTTTTAAGCGGGCCTGTGCTTGTCTCGGACTCGGCCGGTATCTTTATTATTTCACCGGGACGTGGGTGGACCTGGACGAACGCAAGAGACCCAAGACTGTTCCGCAACTTGCCGGGTGGGCGACCCCGACGGGATGGCTACAAGGTCTTCGACCGAGTTGCGCTCCTGAGAAATCACCGGAACGGGCAACTGCCGGAAACGGCAGCAATGGCCAACACAATGATCACGGCCCGGGTGCTAGCGGCGATCTTCTCTGCGAGATCGAACGAATGGAGCGAGTCGTCGGCAAGCGCATGTACCGTGGGCTGCTGAAGAGCCTGGCGAGAGTGTGGAATCCCAAAGAGATTCAGGACCGGGAGACCCAAGAGAGAGTGCTCGCACACTTGCAGGCGGCCGAAAGAGGACTGCGGCGCGCCGAGTCCGCACGAGAGAAGGTTGGTTTGGCACCTTTTGCCGCCATTCTCAGATCCTTGAGACTAAGTTCATTTGGCCAGGTAGACAATCTCAAGACTCTGCAAGAGATCGTGGTAGCTCTTGAAGAGGCAGCGTCCAGAGCGAAGAAATAAGTTTTTTGTTCGCGAACTTTTCCTCCTTATCTTGTTCCCAAAGAACTCAACATCAGGAATGCAACTGCGAGAGGCAATGAAGTCCGGGATTCGATAGGATAGAAACCTTCATGGAGCTCTACATTATCGCGGGCCCTAATGGCGCCGGCAAGACAACCTTCGCTCGGGAATTCCTCCCCAACTACGCGGATTGCAAGAACTTCGTCAATGCCGACTTGATCGCGCAGGGAATGGCGCCCTTTTCGCCTGAAACCGCTGCCCTGCGAGCAGGCAGGGCGATGCTTCACGAGATCCGGTCATTTGCCGAGAGGCGTGTATCCTTTGCTTTCGAAACTACGCTCTCCGGCCGAAGCTATCTGACTCTTTTGCGAAGATTGAAGGCCGAAGGCTATGACATTCATTTCTTCTTTTTGTGGCTTAAGAGCGTTGATCTAGCGCTGTCAAGAGTTAAAGAACGAGTTTCAAGAGGCGGACATGATGTGCCCGAACCGTCATTCGCCGGCGTTTCGACCGGTCCATGCAAAATTTTCTGCTTCACTATCGGCCCCTGGCTGAGGTTTGGACGCTGTTCGACAACTCGGGCAAGACTCCCAAGATGATCGCTTTGGAGATGGACAAGACCATCCGTATAATAGACAAAGGGACGTACACCGCGCTGGTTAAGCGCTACGGTCGAAAATGAGCAAGCCCTCAAGAGACGTATTGCGGTTACCGATCGAGAAGCGCGCGGAAATTGCCTTTAAGGTCGCAGTGGCGAAAGCCATTGACGAGCACACCCGCCTAGGCCTGCCCGTTTACATCTGGCGCAACAATAGAGTCGTGAAATTGTCCCCGCACAGAACCCCTAGTTCTTCGAGACGGCCAAAGTAAGTCCCGTCGTTTCGCAGCGTGCATTTTTCAGCCGATAACTACTTTGCAATGCCCTTCGTGTTGACGCACGCTTACTGACTGTGGACGTGAACGATTACTCTTCATCGGCCGAGGGGACTGAACTGGTTCCCCTTTCGTACCCTTCGTCCGCCTGCCCCCGACCTGAAAATCCCGTAACCGGTTTTGCTTAAGCACCCACGCAGATTGAGCAAGCCTCCCGCCCCGTAACACCCAATTTCCAGCAATGAGAGATGAGGATGGCCATGAGAATTCGTGTGACCACCAGAGCCAACCTATTCGACAAACGGAAACAAGAACACATCGTACGCGGCTATCGCATTGAGGATGAACGACCGATTCCGGTGAACGGTTTCTGCTCGTTCGTCGCCGTCCGAGAGTTACCTGTTTCGGACGGACTCAACGATCTCGTAGCGGAGGCACTGAACGGGAACGGTGTTGCGCCCGGGGATTGGTGAGGTGCTCGATGTCGCTCAAAATCCGGTTTCGTTTCGATGGACGCTGTACACGTCATCCCCGCTACGACCCCAAGCGCGATGGACATCCATTGGATGGGAAGTGTGAAGGATGTGAGTCTCTGTACGTCATTCACCTTTACACCAAGATCGCCAAAAGAAGAGCCGAAGACGCGAACCTCATCGTGGTCCGAGCTTCCACGGATCGTGAGGAGCACAAAGCCAACGATGTCGCGCCGCGCGCTGAAACTGGAGATGAATAATGAACTCTCTACCGACAATTCCGCTATTTCCTCTAGGCCGCCTGGTTGCCACACGGGGTGCTCTCGCCTTGCTCGAGCAGACCAACAAGTCACCCTTAGAATTTCTCTCTCGTCACCTTCGCGGTGACTGGGGCGATCTCGACCAGGAAGACAAGACTGAAAACGAATTGAGCCTAAAGCATGGATTCCGGTTGCTGAGCAGCTATCAGGTGACCAATACCGAGAAGCTCTGGGTGATCACCGAAGCAGATCGATCCGTGACTACGTTGCTTTTGCCCGAAGAGTACTGACGATACTGTTCTCTGCCAAGATCATTCCTACATCAAACCTCTGATAGTTGAGAATCGAAGAGGAGCACCTGAGTCAGCATGAGCGCGATCCATAAGAAAAGTGTGTTGCGGCATCTGCTTCGGTCGCCGATCTATCTCTATCGTTTGGGCCTGGGCCCGCTGTTCGGAAAACGTTTCTTGCTGCTGACACACACGGGCCGGCGTACCGGCGTACGCCATCAAACGGTCCTGGAAGTGATGGACTACAGAGAAGAAGGTCCGGAAGCAGTGGTGATGAGTGGTTTTGGCCGGAGTTCCGACTGGCTTCGCAATATCGAGGCCACCCCGAACGAAGAGGTAGTCATCGGCGCTAGGCACTTTCAGGCATCTCACCGCTTTCTGAGTGAAGAGGAAGCAATCAACGTTGTACGTGACTACGAACTCCGAAACCGGTTCATGACACCGCTCGTTCGCTGGGTTCTCAGCCGACTCCTGGGCTGGCGATATCGTGGGTCCGGCGACGATCGCCATCGACTCGTCGGGCAACTTCCTCTGATCGCTTTCCGGCCACGATCCTGACATTTGCGGTTGAAGCGTTGTTCCTTCAGGTCTTCCTGCCCATCCTGTTCACACGCAAAAGAGGTTCTCGATGCGTCCTCATGGCAAAGCAAGATTAGGTTTCTTTCCGCTTCCAACTGTAGAAGCCGGGCGTCTCAGAAATTGCCTGACATTCCCTGATGAATTTTCCGCAGTGGACCCCTGCGTGGGAGACGGTGTGGCTTTCACCCATCTGGTCGAAGGGACACAGGTGCGGCGGTACGGAATTGAAATCGATGCGTATCGAGCCGAACAGGCCAGAAGCTTGGGAATCGAGACACTACACGCGAACACGATGGACGTGCGCTGTCCTGCGGAATCAGTCTCTCTTCTCTATCTCAACCCGCCGTACGACCTGGAGGTGGGGCAAACCAATAATCAGCGCCTGGAGTTGGTATTTCTGGAGTACACATACCGATGGCTGAAACCGAGCGGCGTTCTCGTCTTTGTGATCCCGCAACCGCAGTTGAAGCCATGTGCCAGAACCCTGAGCGAGCATTTTGGCGATCTCGCCGTCTATCGGCTCACCGAACCGGCGAGTGTGCAGTACAAGCAGGTTGCAGTCCTGGGAAGGCGCCGCAAACGTCATCAACACCTCCGCGATTCCGAGCTGCTCAACTCCGTGCGCTGGTTAGAGATGCTGGCTTGGAAACCTGACCTCGCTGACCTGACCGACTGCACGGCGGTTTCCTACGAAGTACCTCCCTCTGGACCTGGCTGTACTCACCAACACCGGCATTCCGTTGGATGAAGTGGAGGATCTGCTGCTCGATTCCGCGGCCTATCGTCAGGCGAGTCGAGTGCTTCTGCCCAAGCAACGGGATGTGCGAGGCCGTCCACTCACGCCACTGCATGGTGGACATGTCGGCCTGCTCTGCACTGCAGGAATGCTCAATGGCGTATTCGGCGAAGGTGAAGACCGCCACATTGCCCACTGGCGATCGGTGAAGTTCACCGATCATTGGGAAGAAGAGGAAGAGGACGGCACCAAGATCCTGCACGATCGGCGAACGGTTCTCGCACGAACTGACGCTCGTCTTTGCCAATGGCAAGACCCAGATTCTCACCCACGAAAAGAAGGAGTCCGAATGAAAAATGCACACCTTCGGTTCGGCTGGCTCACCTACGTGAAGAGCACGGAGAAGACCACGACCAGCATCAAGTTGCGCCTGGACCGCTTTATCGGGGAAGTGTTGCCCGATCCTCCGCGACAGGCGAAGGCCCACTTTCATTTCCGTGATTGGCGGGGATACGCAGATCTCGGCGGTCAGCGCGGCCATTTCCCTGGGAGACCGGTTCATGGTCGAAGGGCCAGGGGTACAGCCAATCCGAGTATGTCTGGAACGCAATGCGCAGATGTTTCAAAGGTTCGATACAACTTGCCGGACGAAAGAAGCCGCTGCGCCATCTTATTGGCGTTGTCGGAAGAGTTCGCCTCGGGCAACATATCGGCCAACTCAGGAAGGACTCTGCTGGCAAGCTCGGACAAGCGATTCATTTGGGCTTCCGTCGCCCACATCTACGGGATTCCCGGAATTCCGGAGTGGGCCGATTGGTTTGCGGACGAACTGAAAACGCATCAGGCGATTGTCCCTGCGTCTCGGCATCGGATGTGATCCAGTCATGGTCAAAGGCGAGAAAGAACAGTTTCTCGACTGGCTCAGCTGGGGCGTCGAGAGTGGATGCCAGTTCGACTTCCGGCACGAGACAGGTTCGATCCGCTGGCCTAGCGTGAGTCTCGAAGACATCTTCCTGCAAGCTGACTAGTGTTTCCCCATCACACTTCTTGATTTTCCGTCTCTTGTTCCTTTCCGCACATCCCCTTCTGCCTACGAGAGGACTTCCATGCCAGAACTGTCCACGATCTACGACTACATGCGCGCCCACGCCGGCTTTCTTGGGAGCGCGCATTCTTGCAGGAGTATCCAGCGCTCCACCAATTCGACGATCCAGTTTCACCTCGGATTGAAGGGCTGTTGCGAACGCCTTTTCCTGCACAGACCATCGCGATCATGGGAGCTCGCCAAACGCTGGCAGCAGGCGCGAACCGGCATGGTGGTCGCGGAGTGCGGTACCGGCAAGACGCTGATCTCGCTTGGAGCGATCCATGTCCACAGCGAAGGAAGTCCGTTCACCGCGTTGGCGATGGTTCCTCCGCACCTGGTCGAAAAGTGGGCGCGGGAAGCGTTTCTGACATTGCCGGGAGTACGCGTGTTCCTGATCGACGATTTGCGAAATGGCGGCGACGAGAACAAAGCCGCACGGAGTGAACGAAGTGCGGTTGAGGCAAGGCCGCATCGTGCGGGAAGGCTTGCATACAACGTTGAGCGAATTGCGGCTGCGGAAGGATTCGCCGAGTTCCCGGAAACGCTGGTTGTCGCTCTGCGGGAGACCATCGCTGTTTATCGTCGGACGTGAGCGAGCGAAGCTCGGTTACTTCTGGCGCCATGCTTACCGCGTACCGCGCTCTGGCCCATACGTCGGCTGCGTCGTGAATTCGGACACGGGCAAGCCGGTGATCGTGGACGACAGCCGATTGACCGTCAGGTGAGTTTGAGAAGGTCAAGATTGCCGAGACCATCGAGACCAGAGGCGACAAGTCTTGCCGCCCACTGCACAGCCCACTGTGGCAGGCGGACGCGGACAAGATCCGCCGCATGGCGCCGATTGAATTCATCGGGCGCTACATGCCGGAATGGTTTGACTACGCGATTTGCGACGAGATTCACCAACTGGCTGGCGATACCGCGCAAGGAAATGCTCTCGGCACTCTGGCCTCATGCACCGACCGGATCGTCGGGCTGACCGGCACACTTCTCGGCGGCTATGCGGACGATCTGTTCAACACGCTCTTCCGTCTCGAAGCGCGAAGGATGAAGGAGCACGGCTACGAATGGGGCACGACGGGACGCAGTTCCTTCATTCAGGATTACGGTGTCCTCGAAACCATCACCAAAGTCGAGCCAGCCAACAATGCCTGCTCCAAGGCCAAGACCACCAGCACGGTTCGCCGCAAGCCGGGAGCATCTCCGCTGCTGTTTGGCGAATTTCTGATGCAGTTGTGCGCCTTTGTGTTTCTGGAGGACATCTCGGGAGAACTTCCGCCGTATGAGGAAAGCTATCTGAGCGTTCCGATGGATCCGCTGATGCTGGAAGCGTATCGGGAACTCGAAGATGACATGCGGAAGGCGTTGAAAGAGCACAGGGGCAACCGGTCGGTGTTGAGCACGATGCTCAATACTCTGTTGCTCTATCCCGATCACCCGTACGGGTTGGGAACGCTGTACGGGACGGAGTTCGATCCTGAACTCAAGCGCAAGGTTCGATTCGTCATTGCAGAGACCACGTGATCTTCCCGAGGAGCAGCTCTATTCGAAGGAACGAAAACTGATCGAAGAGATCAAGAAGAGAACTGGCCGAAGGACGGCGGTGCCAGGTCTTCGCCGTGTACACGCAGAAGCACGACGTCACTGCCCGGCTTCAACGAATTCTGAGCAACGAAGGAATCCGCACGGCAGTTTTGCGCGCGAGCGTGGATACCTCCAAGCGCGAGGCCTGGTATGCACGACAGGTCAAAGAAGGAGTGCAGGTCGTGATCTGCCATCCCAAGCTGGTGGAGACCGGTCTGGACCTGCTGGATTTTCCGACCATCATCTTCTACGAGTCGGGATATTCGCTGCACACCTTGCGGCAGGCCAGCCGCCGGTCCTGGAGAATCGGGCAACGACGGCCGGTGCGCGTGAAGTTTCTTTGCTACGAAGGGACGATGCAGACATCGTGTTTGCGCCTGATGGGGAAGAAGCTCCTGGTGGCACTCACCATGGAGGGCAAGTTTGCCGGCGAGGGATTGCAGAACATCGACGAAGACGATGACATGCTCTCGGCGATGGCGCGGGAACTGGTCGAAAGAAACGGAATCGGCGAGACTGCCGATGCTGTTTGGAAGGCGCTCAACACCGAACATCAGAAGCTGTTTCCGACAGATACTCACTCAATGTCGGAAGTTGGATCGCCCGAATTATCCGGCGATGGGCTTCCGGTCCACTCCGATGCTCGTGTGGTTGGCCAGGAACTGATCGATTCGAGTTCGGTCTTGATCTTCGGACAGCGACCGGGCTCGCTGGCAGGAGACCACGCGGGAAAGCCATCCGTACCGGAGCAGGCTTCACTGTTCGGATGAATGCGCTGACCTATCAATTACGTTTCGGAATGCACCTGTTTACAGTGCGCGTCAACTGGGTCTGCAACGACTTGTGATATTCCTCGCAGTTCGGGCGATGGCCAGTCCGCTGCGCCTTGAACAATACCGTAGGGCACTGTGTGCAGTGTGCCTCGACCGGGATGTCAGCCAGCCATTTTGTAACCCGCAGAGTTGGCTTCCTCATTGCCTTACGTTCCCCACCTTCCCATCGAAAGAATAACTGACTTTTCAGGCCTTCGTGACGCTACTCATGTCGGCACGTATAGCCTCACACACCCGAAACGGGGTTCACTTCTCAGACCTTGCGGTTAATTTCACTCAGGAGGAAACAACAGTATGTCAGAAACAAGTACGCTCATTGGCTACAGCGGCCGAACGATTGGCCGCGAAGAACTAGCGCTGGTGCCCACACCACCGGCAACCGAAACTCACCGCCCGATTCCGCATCACGAGATCGTGCAGGCATTGATCGAGACGCTCGGGTTTCGCCACATCGGAGTCGTCCACGACGAGTACGCCGTCTCGCCGGACGGCATGAAAATGTTTGGGGTTCTCGACCTCGCAACCGAGATGGAGGGATGCCGCTTCTCCATCGGCTTGCGCAACTCGCACGACAAGAGCATGCGTCTGGCGATGACCTGCGGTTATCGCGTGTTCGTGTGCTCGAACATGGCGTTTGCTGGAGACTTTACGCCGGTGCTCGCCAAACACTCGAAGTCGTTCTCGCTCATCGACTGCATCTCGGTTGGAGTCGATCGAATGCAGCGAAACTTCGAGCCGATGCGAAAGCAGGTGGAAGCCTGGCAGAGGATGTGAACTGACGGATGTCACTGCCAAGGTGGTCATCTACGAGGCGTTCGTCGAGGGCAAACTGGAAGCTCCAAAACACCTCGCCCGGACCGTGCACGACCTGTACTTCGAGCCGAAGTACGAGGAATTCCGGCCGCGAACGATCTGGAGTCTCTCGAATGCGTTCACGTCGGCATTCAAGGAACTAGAGCCCATTCCACAGTTCAAGGCGACGGCGAAGCTGGGCGAGTTTCTGGAAACCCGATTTTCACAGTCGTTCTGAACGAGTATCGGTTGCGGCCGGTGCGGCTACCATTTCCTGGGCTCCTTCGGGGGGAACACTTCAGTCTCTGGGAGTAAAATTTGAGCAGAGAGCCGTGAGATGTTTCTAGTCATACTTCTCGCTTCTATGTTGGCAAGTACAAGTGATTGCGAACAGAAGCGAATCCACACATTTCCCGGAGGTCTGGAGGATGGCTTACAACGCGTCGCTTATGTGCAATCAAGTGATGGTTACATTGACGCTCTTGAGCTGGATTCCGGAACACGAATGTGGAGGTCGGGCACAAAAGGCACACCAATTGCGGTACATAAGGGCAACTTGGTAGCGGCTTTTCCTGGGCCTCAACATAATTTCCTTTCGATCGTGTTATTGGACGAACGAAAAGGCGCACCGAACAGATCGATCGGGGTTTCGTTTCCCGAGACCGTCAATACCGCCGCATCCTCATTTGTTTACCGGGTTACAGAAGCGAACAATGACCTGAAGATAGCGTGGACGTATAGCACACCAAGGCGGGGTGGTGCTTCGCAGCGGTTCGATGCTGGTCTGCAAGTCCCCAGCCATTCCGGGCTCAAGAAGATCGATTTCAACACCGGATCGGTCGCTGATCTTGAACCTGAAGATGCACAAAGATCGAGTGCGGCTAATGATGGTGAGCAGTTCTTGAGTCGCGAGATTTCGATGTCGGCCTTCGATCCTTGGAAGGTGGGCAACTCACTTGTTCACATAGATGTACGCAACGCTAGTTCGCAGAAAGACGTGCTGTTGGTAACCAAACGAGAAAATGGAACGACAGAAAGCCGCATTCTTTTATCCGGGGAAAATCCATCGGTCTACAGAACCAGCGATGGCTGTTACGTATTCTTGCTTCGGAAATCACCCGACGAATCACAACCGTGGCACGTGTTCTCAGCCCAGGCAGGGACGATGCTGGGCGAAGTGGAATTCGAGCCAGGTTCTGTCGAGCCACAGGTTATTGGATCCACGGTGTACTGGCTCCTGACGAAACACAAGCAACCGAATATCGCAATCCATACTGTCGAAGCCGCCGACCTCGTGACGGGGAAATTACGCTGGAGCTACGTCCTCGGCATTGGCCCATCTGAGCAGGGCACAAAAAGGCTGGAATAATTCGCTTAGTGACTCAAATCGATTATGAACATGCCCCTACCATGGGTCGCGGCCACGAGTTCTTGGCCCTTCCAAAAAAGATCCTGAACTGAGCAACTGGCTGGCCCCGTATTTGCGGGCGACCAGGTACTACCTCCATTTTGGCTCGTGAACACACCGAGTTCACTGCCGACATAAAGTATCTGCGGCTTTGATGGGTGCTGTGTCACGACGTAGATGGGCATCTTCGGCAAATCCGAATGGATGCTGGACCAAGTCGTACCGCTATTGCGAGATACCCAAATGTTGTCTGTCTCGTAACCACCGAACGTCAAATAGACCGTCTTCGGATCAGAAGCACTGAAGACAATTCGGGTGGACATGCGCCCGAGAGGGGACTTCTGATGATCTCGGACCTGTACTTCCTGCCATTTAGGTCCTGCGTCTGTTGCATTTAACGTTTGGAAGATGCGGCCGCTGTTGTAGCCTATCCAAACGATATTTGAATCAGCGGGACTGATGGCGATCGCGCTGATGAGGCGTTCAGGAGACTTACCCGGCATTACATCCTTAACAGATTGCCAATGCGGCCCAGAGTTGTCATCGATCGCAGCATCAGCATCTTCTGTTCGCCACAGCTGGGCACCACCTGCCAGAATCCGATTCGGAGCACGCATGTCAACGGCGAACGGAGCTACGAAGTTCGCGGTCCTGTGGTCAAAATCAAGATTGCCATTGAATGCAGCTTTTGCATCGGGAATATAGAGTCCATCCGCTTTCCACACGGCAGAACCGTCAGGCCGCCAGTTCACGATTCCGCTCAGATCCTGTGCCGTTCGCCCATTGTCGGAAGATCGAATGAGATCAAGATTCACATATTCGCCGAAAAACGTACTTCCTAGTCGCGGGTGCGAAAAACAGAATCCTCCATCGCCCGAGCTGGTCGACCGCCATTTCGTTACGTCATCGTCTTTGTCGAGCTCTAGCGTTCCATTGTCTTGGGCCCCTCCCATGATTTCGCCGCTATCTGAGTTGTACGCTCCTCCGTAAAACTGAGTTGTGGCATAAGTCGCATTGAGCGATTTCCAGCCATTTGCCCGGTCAGGGTCGTTGCCTGCGGTCAAAATGTCGTCAGCCAGGTAGATCCCGCCATCGTTCGCTACCAAGACTGATCTGGAGCCGGAGCTGCCGGCTTTTCCATAGTCCGCAGTGGCCACGATCGCGTGCTGGTCCGCGTGGACAGACGTTGATTTCGTCCAGTCGGAAATGTCAGTGAACGTTTTACCGCTGTCTCGGCTCCGCCACAGATTAGTTCCGCCCGCAATCACAAGCTGTGGGTTCTGCTTATCTCCTGCCCAAATGACGTTGTCATACCATCCCTGTGCTCCGAGGATTGTCGCACCCGCAATCGAAAGCGTGCTGGGAACCTGGTTATACGACTTGCCTCCATCGCTGGACTTGTACACCTCACCACCATTTGAGTCGACAAGTGCATAGACTATGGACGGGTCCTGGGCTGCGTAAGTGAGTTCCACCCGTCCATAGTTCCAATCATGGTCGTGTATGGCCTCAAGCCAGGTATTTCCTCCGTCGCTCGAATACCATGCCTTCCCAAATAGTCCTCCCGCGATTGCCTGCGAATTGTCGGTGGGATGGAACTTGAGATCTGCTACATCATCACTGATGGGCTGGCCGTCCTTTCCAACGGTCTTTTTCCAATTCGAGTCCCACCCGGAAGCGCCCTTCGTGCTAAGGAAAATTCCAGCGGAGTGTTTGGGATTGGCTGTACCGTGGACTGCCACGGGCTCACCATTTTGGCTCGACGATAGCATTGTTTTTCCGTTTGGAGAAATTGCCAGACGGGTCATGAACTGCATGTCTTTTTTGTCAGACCCAGGCAATAACTCCCATTTTCCACCCGGCTGGCGAGGAGACTGATAGATTCCAGCTCCCCGAATCGCATCGATGTTATAAAAACCTTCCCCGGTACCCGCATAAACGACATGCGGGTTCGCCTGAGTGTCCATCACCATGCAGCAAATGGCGAGATTCGGCATGAAGTCATCGACTGGTTTAAAGGTTGTGCCCTGGTCATCGCTGCGCCAGACGCCGCCGCCGACACTCCCAATCCAGATTTGAGCTGGGTCGTCAGGATCAATCACGATGGAACGGGTTCTGCCCCCGACGTTCCCAGGACCCAAAGGCTCCCAAGCGCCCGCGACTGGCTGCGGGTTGACAAGGTCGAACGATCGAACGACTCGTCCGACCCTCATTCCACCAACTAAGGGCTGGAATCGCGTCAGGCGTAGCTGCTGTAGGGTAGCCAACGCTTCTTCCAAACCTCTTGAGGGTATAGTTCCGTTCACCTGCTGCTGCAGATTCCGAAACGCCGCCCGTTGTCTTGGAAGGTCGGGACGTAGCTCGCGCACGGTTTCGGAAAGCTCCGAACTGCTCATTGTCAGCAACGCACTGTTCCTCACAGACTTCTTGGCATGAAGATAGCTGACGGTGTGGACATCGAGATGAAACTTCTGAGCAACTTGTTCGTCCTCAGACTTCTTGCAAGCACTCATCGAAGCGATGGTCCACATCATGAGTGCCGCTCCGGTCCATTTCTGTGCGATAGACATTCCGACTCACCCCACTAACAAAATCAGAGCGGCTCTTGAGTGATCACGTTCCGTCGAAAGAAGCACTGTATCGCTATCGAGGTCCCACATCTGTCCTTCGAACCTGATTGCGCGTCCAACCACGACACGCACGAAGTACTCGGCCGCAGCCATCATTTCACCGTCGTCGATGCGCTTTGCGCTTTAATGCCGGTTGAACTGACCGTGACCGTTTGCTTCCCTTTGGACTTGAAAGTGATGCTTAACGCCTTTGCACCAGCGTCAGCAGTCACAAATGTGTAATCCGGCGGGATCAGGGCCTGTTTATCGGAGCTAGTGAGGTGAATCGTTCCGCTGAAGTTGGTGTCGGGCTTCCCCTTGGAATCCTTTACGGTCACCTTCAGTGTGGCAGAAGATCCGGCATTCGCTGTGCTCGGAAGCGAAATTGACAGCTGATCAGTTGTTCCGCCAGCACCACCGGTTCCTCCGCCTTTCACGTTTCCAGTTGCGTACAGGATTTGTGATGTTGCCAGTTTCTTGCTTGGGTCATCCTTCGATACCAAGAAGACGTACAGTTTTGCCTTATTCGTCGTATAGTCGCCCGCGGGAATCTTCGCGGCGTCAGCAGGACTAAACTCAAAAGTTGCCGCTGTAGCTGAATCAGACTTTGCGGCTTCATCGATCGAGATCGAGTCGCCTGCGGATACTTCGGTCGGTGAACTACCCAGATGAACGCTCTCCAGCTTGTCTAGATGGTATCCATTCAGGGTGACAGAGACATTCGTAGCACCTTTTGCCGTGAGCTTGTCCAGCGGAATCGGTACGTCTTTTCCCGATGGTGCACTTGAAAGGATCGGTTGCAGGTCAAAGTGGAGAATGACTTGACCGCCATTTTCCGCGCCATCCTTAGTCACTGTAAAAACCTTGTAGGCCTTTTGATTCAATGGTCCGATTTGTTCAAGGGCAAATGAAGCTTTGGCGGTCTTGGAGTCACCACTGGTTGTTACCGTTCCATCCGCAGTCCTTGTGTCCGACTGATCTTGACTGTTTCGCAACTTTATTTTTGCAGCCTTGTCGAGGTTCTGGCCTGTCACGTCACAGACGATTGCGCCGTTTGTCACTTTGCTGAAATTGATGCTTCCGTCCGGCTTTGCGGGGCAATCCAATTTTGTAATCGATGGAGTAGTATCTTGTTCTTCCTGAATGTGCGTACCAGCGACCACTGCAAAAGATAGCTCGCGGAAGATCGCATTGGCGGTGTCGGACCAATTTCGAAACGGAACCGTTCTAGGCGAACGGATGTAGTTGATTGTTGTAGTGCCCTGTTTTACGGACGAGTTCGTCGGAGGAGGAGGCTCTGATGAACCCTGATCCTGTGAAGCATCCTGATTATCATTCGTCGCGGATGCGTTCTTTGTCTCAGGTGATCCGGCGTAGTACTTTTCGCAAATCGCTCGGGCAGCTTCCAAATCGATTCCAGTTCTGGGGCTGGCATATTTCGACAGCCGTTTGTAGGCGTCTTGAGGCTCGATGCACGAAGACGATCCCTTGCCCTGTGCATCCGGGGAACAAACAGGCGCCTTCTGGTCAGGAGCTGCAACCTTCGAAGTTACGATTACGTCTGCGCACTCTTGCGTCCACCATCCGGTTTGAAACTGCTTGACAGGTATGAAAATCACGAACATAGCCGTCCCGGTTTTGGGGACAACTGTGCGATCGGTTTTCGAAGCCGAAAAGCCGACGTCGTTCAGAAGATTCAACTGCTCGGTATTGTGGTCTTTCCATACAGTATTTAGTGCATTCAAGAATCCCGCATTGTAAACACTGCTGGCATCGGCCAGGCCTCCGCCAAATACAGGCGTGGTTGCGCTCAAGATCGCGCCGACACCTTGCGCCATATTGACGAGAAAATTTCGCCGTCCATAATCCCGGGACGACAACATAAACTGGCGAACGGTCAGTTTGTCGAGGCCAGACGAATATCGACTATGCGCACCAAGAAGATCTGTGTCAACCGAGAACTCCGCGTCATGAACGAGAAACTCCTGCTGGTTGTTCATATTCCGGACGACGAGTTGCACAGCTATATATTCGTTCGCTAATGTCTGCCCGAAGGCATAACGCTCCGAGTTCCAAGACAAGATCGACATGGCGCAGCCTACGTCATTCGGTCGCTGAAAAGCAGAGATCGTACCGCGCGCAGAGTCAATAATGGCGTTCTTGGCCGTAGTCGAATCCTCACTCAGCGACTGGGACGCCTCGGTTACCGCCTCTTGAACGGAGGTAATCGCGGGCTTGTCAGCAGCAGAGATTGAGGGCGGCGTGGAGGGCTTGGACTCTCCCCCGCTTTTACCTGGGCTCGCATTGGGTGGCTGCGAACCTTGGCCCGACGTGTTCGGAGTAGTTCCCGGTGCGGTCTCTATTACTCTGTTGGCAAGCGAGTGAACCTGATTCAGGATGTCCAAAGGCCGAGTGGCGGTAATCTGCGAGCTGAAATAGTTGACCACGTCTGGTTTACCGGGCAGTTGCTTCGCCACCCAAGCCGACATTGCTTGTTTCCCAGAACTGGCTGCCGCTGCCGCAGCTTGAGCTGTCGGGGAGGGCAAGGTGGCCCTATTTAGCAGGTCAATCACAACCGTCAAAGCCTGGCTCATGGTTAGACCTTCCAGAGGTGCTTGCGCCAGCCCATCCGCGAAGGCAATTTCCTGACCTTTGGAGAAGACTCCCGTGTTCGATTGGGAAAGCCCTGTCGCTAATACTGCTGCTTTTATTTGTTCTTCATCATAAGAGCTAATCAGTGGAACCTCTGGTTTGGGACGTAACAACAGTAGCTGTTCGACTGTAAATTGACAGGGGATATAGTCGCCTTTATCGGGATGTTCCGGGTCGAACACTGACACGAGCTTTCCTTCGAAAGACGCGATGGGAGAAGCCTGCGCGGCGGGGCCGCTATCTGCTTTCGGAGTACTGGGTGACTTCGGGGCTGGTTTCCTCACGATCTGACCGATCGAGGTGGTCCCAACCAATAGAATAAAAGCCGTGACCAATAGAAACGGAGGAAACATCCCCGGTTTGAAGCGTTGAGTTCTCATGAATGATTTCACCTGTGCCAGAGATATCGCATTACTTCTCCTGTCTGAAGACGCACTAAGGCACGCGGCCTTTCAACGCATAAGTCGCAGGCTGGGCCTGCCTTTGCGCAGAGGACGACGGCGGCTTCCGACAGAAGCCCCACTAACACCTTCTGTTCCTAACTAGGAGAAACCGGCGGCTAGAAGCCCCCTCGGATGAGAAGCTGATGTTTCGCTTCATCCTTCAGTCGCCGAGTTCCGATCACGATATGCAGGTGCATCAAAATTGTCAATAGAAGTTATCGGCAACAACTGTTTATTCAACGAGGTTTATGTTCGCTTTTCGGAACAAAACCTACCAATCTATAGTTGTGCTTCTAAATCAGGTGTAAACTACCAAATTTTGTTTCGCATCCGATGACACAGGATTAAACGGGGTTTTCGCTGAGCATTGCTTCTCCGGGCCGACCTTACCGCGTCCACATGCGCGTGCACAATACCGCACGTGCCTGTAATAGACATTCCCAGCTATTCGTCGCCCGCATTTGCACTCCCGGATGATTACGGCGTGCTTTTGAGCGCGAGGTAACTTCATGTTCTCGACAGCGTCGACAACGCCGTATTCACTACTCAACCATCGTCTCGTCGACAGATCGATGAGCGCGATGTTGATGAGGTTTCCATGTTTGCGGCAGAAATCCTCAAAAGCCCTCTCCGTGACAAACGTGTCCACGAGTTTCAGGTGGCCGTCCGAAATGAGCTTTTGCACATCGGCGATCTCGATCTTCAGGATCTTCGCTGCTCTTTTCCAGGAGCATGCACCACGGGCCAATTTGCCGGCATCTCTCGTTACTGTCGCAGACTGCGGATCGCCCCCAGGCGCCTGCTTTGCGAACCATGCTGCGATGGATTCTGCGGTGATGCGCGGATCGCGAACGCGCAGCGCCCCACTCGCGACAAGCTGGCGCAGTCGCGTCCGGCTCATACGCAGTAGTTTCCGCAAAGCACGCTGCGACCACCCGTCAGTCACTCTTGCGCTCATGCCAAGGGCCCCCAGGCGAAAGCGAACGGCGCGTTCCGAACGTTCAAGCCGCTCAGCGATCTCATTGACGGGTTCATAACCCGCTAAGTCCAACAACTTCGCATCATCCTCCGGAAGCCAGGGACGGGAGGAGCGATGGGATGGGACGTTCTCATCAGTCTTCTTCAATTCTCGCGGCGCATCGGACCCTTCTGAGGCGAGCGCCGGTGTTCTGCGCAACTGTCGAATCCGGCGCCAACAGTCGCCGCGTTTCCATTCCGGCACCAACTTGAGGATCTTGTTGATGGCCTCGTGCTTTTTGTTCGGTCCAAGCTTGATACCGGCGATCAGTAACTGGTCAATGGCTGGGAGAAGACGAGGATTGATTGCAGTTGGATTTCGGACCTGCTCGACTGCGCCCGACATACAGAAACCCCACACCAATCACGCCGGAAATCTCGGCCATATTGGCGCGATCTTGCAGTGGCGAGATAACTTTTTGTCGAATGGTCGGGATTTCGGGCAGACACTCAAAACAGAGAATTTAAAATTGTGTTGGACAGGGGGGCAAAAGGTCTTGTTGCCCGAAAATCCGTACGGCTAGCGGCATCCGGGCCATTTCCGATTGCGTTGCCGGGGGCGGAGTGCTCGAAAGCGAGCGTCAGTTGGTCTTCTGAGAATCGTACTGTTGCACATCTTCGGAAACAGCGAGAATGCAGACCTCGCCCTCAAACTGAATTTTGCTGGCAGAGTATGCGGTCAGTTTGATCTCGCCGGATTTTGTGCGAAGCCGGGTCATGATATTCCGGATCGGGGCGCCTTGATTGAGCCGAGCCAGCATCAATCCACGATCGCTGGGGTCTTCCCAGATCCTCAGTTCATGCACGGTGCGTCCCAGGACCTCAGCGCGGGAGTAGCCATACCTGTGCTCAAAGGCGGCGTTGACATCGAGGAAGCGCCCTTCCTTGAGGGTCGTAATCGAAAAAGGAAGGGGGCAGGACTCAAATACCCTCTCGAATTTCTCCTCGAAAGACCTACGGATGTCTTCGGAGCGTGCGAGAGCGGTTTCTGCGCGCTTGAGTTCGGCAATTCGCGATTCAAGAGTCTCGCCGTAAATCGATGCGGTTTCGTACAACCTTGCGTTCTGAATCGCTGCCGCGGCTGGAATGGCAAGCAGTTCAGCACGGCGGAGATGATCTTGGGTATAGACATTGGGCTGGGTGTGGCCGACAGAAAGGCACCCGAGATACTCTCCCGAAGCGACGAGCGGAGCGGAGAGCCAGGAGCGCAGTTGCTTGTGCCCCTTGAACGTGCGCCATTTTTCCTCTGTGTCTGTGTCGGCTATCAAGACGCTCTTTTGCTCGGTCAATATGCGATGGAAAAACGTCGACTCGTCCGCAACGAAGGTCAGGGGAGTCCGGACACCGGGCTTCTTTGGCTGTTCAGGGCAGGTCCGTTCCCCGAGCGCCATCATGTGCGGACCGCCTTCCGGCACCAGTACACGGGCGCAGGTGTACGGAACTAATTCCTCAAGCGACCTAAGCAAGGTTTCCATGACGAAATCCATCCGCAGGTCTTGAGTCAGCGAAAGAGTCGCTTTACGCAGTGCCTCGGCTTCAGCCCACGCGGATTTCGCAATTTCGAGGTTGGCCACGACCTGCTCTTCGGCGTGTTTCTGCGCGGTAATTTCCAGCGCAGTTCCCACCAATCGGCGAATCTTGCCCTCGGCATCGCGCACGGGAAAGCCTCGCACCCAAACCCAGCGCACTTCGCCGTGACCACACACAATTCGAAATCTTTCGTTGAACTGTCCCGTCCGCGTGGCTTCATCGAGTTTGGCGAGAACGTGAACGCGGTCCTCAGAGTGAATCAGTTCTTCGTACGATGTCGGGGTGTCGCGCAATGACTCGCAGGAACGACCGGTGATGGTCTCGTAGGCCTGGTTGACGAAAAGAGCTTTCTTCGTTTCGGCGTCGATCATCCAAAAAATTTCCTGGATATTGTTCGCCATCTGCTGAAAGCGTTCCTCGCTTTCGAGGAGCGACATCTGGGCCCGACGGCGGTCGGTGACATCGCGCAGAATCATCACGTGTTGGCCGGGCAGGCAGTCGGCTTTGGCGGTGAACTCGACGAAAATGGATGACCGGTCATCGTCCACGAGTTCGGCATCGCTCTGCTGGAACTTCTGGGCCAAGAGTGATTGCCAGCCTTCCCGGAATTGGCCGGCATTTTTATAGAACCGATCGATGGGCTGGCCGATTAGGTCCGGCCGTCGCGTTCGGAAGATCTGCTCGGCTGCCGGATTCGCTTCCCGACAGACTGCCTGGTCATCAAGAATCAGAATGGCATCCAGCGCATTTTCAAACACCGACTGGAATTTGCGCTCGGTGGTGGTGAAAGCGCCTTGAAACTGACCTCCCTCTTGCTGAGCCCAAAACAAGAATTTCGAGAACAGGGCTACGACCGTTGCAAAGGACGCGAGCAGGCCAACCCACAGCGCTGGAGGTAATTCCGCCCCGCGAATCCGATACCCCACAGTCAGGGCAATAAGACCAACCGAGACAAGGCTTACGGTGACTGAAGCCAGGCGCCAACCGAACTGGCTGTCTTTAGACGGGAAGAGCGCACGACGGAGTCGTGCGACTGGCTCCAGAGGAAGACGCATGGGAGCACTCGCTTCACATATGACAGGTATCGAATCGGTACTCTTGTACGGCGGATCGCACTCTGTCTCTCGCAGATGGTAGGCGGATGCTGGAACGCGGTCAAGTTTGGCTAGTTTTTCGAGTGCGACCAGTTTTCAGACGAACGTTGCCTTGTGCGACCGTGCCTGTTCCGCATCATCTATGTGTTATGACCCTCGAAGAGTTTCACAAGTCGCTGAACAGCGAACATCCTCCTGAAGGTCTGACCCCTTCGCTAGCGGCCCTGTGGTGGGACGCCAAAGGCGACTGGACGAAGGCCCATGAATCAGCACAACAGGACGAAGGGCCTGCAGGTGCGTGGGTCCACGCCTACCTTCATCGCAAGGAAGGGGACCTGTCAAATGCCGGGTACTGGTATGGCCGCGCAGGAAGGCCTCAAACCCGTATATCGCTCGATGAGGAGTGGTCTGAGATCGTCAATGCATTAGTGAACGAAACGAGCGGATAGAAACAAGAGAATTTCGAAAAGTCTAAGACGTGCGATCAGACTGAACTTCGTCTTCTCATTTTTTCTTTTGAGCGGCTCTCCACTTCGCCCAACGCGCACGCTGAGCGGCGGCAATTCTCCTCTTCGCGGCAGCTGACATGGGCGTCCGGCTTTCAGATCTCATTCGTCTGCCGTTACCTCTTGGCCCAGTCTTTCCGATGTCTCCCAAGACCTTAAGGGCGGTGTCCAGTTGATTTAACTTCACTTGCGTTTGTTCTCTTTCCTTCTTCAACTGCTGGACAACCTTGCTCAGCTTCAGCATGAATTCCTCTCGGGAGGGATTGTAACAGCCTGCTTTTCACATTCTTCTGCTGTCTCGACATCTGTTCCAAACGTCGGAGCTTCATTGACGTAGCCGCGAGCAGGCGGGATCTGAAGTCCACCAATCGCACTTTCGCTGGCAGCAGGTGGCGTATTGCGCGGCCCTATATAAAGGTGGTAGGGTAGTTGGCGAACAAAAGGCGAACACATTCGGAGTCCCGCATGTCCCCTTCCGAGTCTCTGGCTCCCCGAACCCGCGAAAGTCTCCAGACGATTCAGGATTTCCTTGAAACGCTAGTCGCCCGCTATCGCAGCGACGAAGTTCTCACCGCCGTACGGCAGTTTCCTGCTCGAGAAGCCAAGTTTCGTCCGATGCCAGCCTGGGTGACAAGTGCCTTGGCTGAGGCCTATCGCACGAAGGGAATCGAGCAACTCTACTCACACCAGGCATCGACGGCCGAACGGGTGCGCGACGGCAGGAACGTGGTTGTGGTGACGCCGACTGCATCCGGCAAGACGCTTTGCTACAACCTCCCTGTCTTGAATGCGGTCCTTGAAAATCCCGATACTCGCGCGCTCTACCTTTTCCCAACCAAAGCACTTGCCCAGGATCAACTGGCTGAATTGCAGGATTTATCCAAACGGCTCGCGGACAGTTTCGGAGTGTTCACGTACGACGGCGATACTCCGAGCGATGCGCGAAAAGCAATTCGGGAACGCGGACATATTGTGCTGTCGAATCCGGACATGCTGCACACCGGCATCCTGCCGCACCACACCAAATGGATGCGGCTGTTCGAGAACCTGCGCTACATCGTGCTTGATGAATTACATACCTATCGTGGGGTGTTCGGGAGCCATCTCGCAAACGTTCTCAGGCGATTGCAGCGCGTCGCGAAGTTCTGCGGTTCCGATCCGCAGTTCATTTGCTGCTCAGCAACGATTGCGAATCCCGGTGAACTGGCTTCGCAACTCATCGAGAAAGAAGTCGAAGTCGTCGAAGAGAACGGAGCACCCGCTGGCGAGAAACTCTTCGTGTTTTATAACCCGCCGATGGTGAATCGAAATCTCGGGATTCGCCGCAGCACATCAACGAAGCCACGCGAGTCGCGAAAGAGATCCTTTGCCGGAAGCTGCAGACGATCGTCTTCGCCAATTCCAGGCTGCACACGGAAGTCATTCTGACCTATCTGCAACAGGCGAATCCTCCGAAACCAGGCCAGGAAGAACCGATTCGCGGATACCGTGGAGGCTATCTGCCAGGAGAACGGCGCGAGATTGAACGCGGTTTGCGCGACGGCCGCATTCTGGGAGTGGTCGCTACAAACGCGCTCGAACTTGGAATCGACGTTGGTTCCCTCGATGCCTGTGTGATGGCCGGGTATCCGGGATCGATTGCTTCGACCTGGCAACGGGCCGGCCGCGCGGGACGGCGTACAGGAAGTTCGTGCGCGGTGTTCGTCGCTTCCTCGGCTCCGCTCGATCAGTTTGTCGTGCAGCATCCTGACTATTTCTTCGGGAACTCGCCCGAGCACGCGCATATTCAGCCAGACAATCTTGAGATTCTCGCCAATCACTTGAAGTGCGCGGCGTTCGAGCTGCCCATCTCTCCGGACGAGCGGTTCGGTAACGTTAGTCTCCCGGAGCTTTGCGAGCAGCTTGGGGAGGCAGGATTTCTCCATCAAAGTGACGAAGACTGGCACTGGATCGACGAAGCGTATCCAGGAGACACGATCAGCCTGCGGTCCGTAACATCAGACAATTTCGTCATTATCGATACCACTGGCAAAGACAGGGGCAAGCCTGAGGTGATCGGCGAAGTCGATTTTTCTTCGCCGCTCACCACCGTTCATCCGAAGGCGATCTACATCCACCAGGGGCAGCAGTACCACGTCGAGCATTTGGACTTCGGCAAACGCAAAGCCTATGTGAAGCCCGTCAATGTGGACTACTACACGGACGCGATCCGCTACACCCAGGTTCGCGTGCTCGAAGTGGCTGAAGAAGAGACGATTGCTGGGCCAGCAGCGCGCGGGCATGGCGACGTGCTCGTGCGATCGCAAGTGGTGGGTTTCAAGAAGATCAAATTCTTTACGAACGAGAACGTGGGCTCGGGAAAACTCGAGTTGCCGGAGAACGAGATGCACACGACCTCGTTTTGGCTAACCCTCGGACACAGACTGCTTGCCGAATTGCCGTTCAGTCTTTCCGAGCGCCAGAACGGCATCTTTGGCTTGCTCTATGCGCTGGGGTCCATGGCGACTTTGCTGATGATGTGCGACCGCCGGGACCTTGGCACAGCTGTCGGCGAACGGCCTCCCAGTTCGCCGACCGAGATCGACTGGAAAGATTTCGCAGCACCGGCAAACCCGTCCGAGGCCGAAGTATTCTTCGAGCCCAATCTTTACATCTACGACGCGTATCCCGGCGGGATCGGCATCAGCGAGCCGCTGTACCGCGCTTGCGACACGCTGTTAAACCGCACGCTCGAACTGATCCATGCGTGCCCGTGCGAAAACGGCTGCCCAACGTGTGTCGGACCGACGGCGGACCGTAGCGAGAGAACGAAAGAAGTCGCGCTTGAGATCCTGGGACGACTGTGTCGGGATGCTCAGTCCACGGCAGCGAGGACGGCGCAAACCGCATGAGCGTGCGCTACGTCAGCCTCGACCGCGTCCACGGACTAAAGGCCCTTCGGCGCTCCCCCGCAGCGGACGCGTCGGCGCGCGGCTTCGAAGGTTCTTGGCTGAACGATGCAGGCGATCTACCCTTCCGCCCGAAAACGATCCCTTGTGATCCGGCCCGGTTGTCCGAGGCTCTGGGCGCCACTCCGAAGACGAATCAGTACGGAGACTATCTCTCCGTGCGCTGCTGGTGTGCCCAGCCTCCTCGATATTCGCCCGATCTCCGAGCCCTGAAGCTGCTGGTGCCCTCAGCGCCGGATGAGATCGCTGACGTTGACCAGTGGCTCTTCCTCGACACGGAGACGACCGGTCTCGCCGGCGGCAGCGGGACATACGCGTTTCTCGTCGGCATTGCATGGTGGGAAGGCGGCGGCCTAGAGATCGAGCAGTTCTTTCTGCGCGAGTACAGCGAGGAGCGAGCGTTGCTGTGCGCGCTGCGAGAACGGATAACCGAGCGGCCGGTGCTTGTAACCTTCAATGGCAAATCATTCGATTGGCCGCTGCTCGAAACCCGCTATCGCATGAGCCGGAAGGTTTCTGTACCGGCTCCGCGAGCGCACCTCGACTTCCTTCACCCCGCACGAAATCTATGGCGGCTGCGTCTCGGGTCAGTGCGACTGTCAGAACTCGAACGCCATGTGCTGGGCTGGGACCGGGGAGCGGACCTGCTTTCAGGTTTAATCCCACAACTCTACTTCGATTATTTGCGCGGCGGGCCACCGGAATGCCTGGTCCCGGTGCTCAACCACAACCAGATGGATCTGCGTGGCCTAGCGGCACTGTCCAGCCGGATTCTTTCGCTGCTCAGCGACGCCGAAAACCTGGGGCAAGACGGCCTGGAACTGTTCGGTGTCTCCCGCATCTGTGAAAAGCGAGGCGAGCACACCCGCGCTCGCAAGCTTTACGAGAAGTCGATTGCATCCATTCTGCCAACAGAAACAGATCGCGCAGCGCGCCGCTCTCTGGCGCGACTCGCCAAGCGCGAAGGCGATTTCGATCTGGCATGCGAGCTTTGGAGGGATGCACTCGGAAATACACGGCATGGCTATGAGGCCTATGAGCAACTCGCAATCTACTACGAACACAAGGCCCGCAATCCGGAGCAAGCTCGACAGGTTGTCTCTCAGGCACTCGTCGAACTTCGCCGTGCGCTTCAGGTAGGCGACTTGACGCCCGGCGCCTATCGCGAATTCAAAGCGAGATTCGATCGCCGCATGGAACGGCTGGAACGAAAGAGTCGAAGGCCTTTGTTGGATGGCCTGGCCATCGAAGCGCAGGCTTAACGGTGAATGAGATGGAAGAAGGACGAAAACGCGTATTAGGAATCATGGCCAGCATTCTGGTCTCGCGTCATCTAAAGACAACCGAAGACCTGCATGACAGCCGCCCAAGTCCGCGGACTGAGTCGCTGGTCGCATCAGCCGTGCAGTGGGCCGAACGCATCCTGAGAAGAATCGACGGAACGTTCGCAAATACCGGGGATGACAAACGATGGCCGCGAGCTTAGAAGAAACTTTCATTTTGGTCTGGCGACAGGTGATGGTGGAAGATACGAAAGTTGTTGTGTTGCGCGACGAGAAATTTCCAGTCCGTAGGACCAGCCGATCCAGATTGCGGGAAGTGGACTTTCGTTTTGAAGGGCACGAATTGCGGGGACTCGAACAAAATCCGGAAACGGGCTCCCGGTGGGCCCAGTTAGCGCGACGAGGACAGAAGGTAATGCAGTTTCTTAAACAACGGCGTTACGTTGCCGTTGTCGTGGATGGAAAAGTGCAGCTTTACGGGCACGCAGTATTGGAGGAATTCAGTCGCGGCGTGTGAAGGCCCTGATCGTCAGTCAACGTCGGGCTTAGAATCGTTCTAACTTCTGTTGAGGTTCTGTGATGAGAGATTCAATGGTCGAGAGTGCCCCGGAACGGGCACGCATTTTCATGCGGTTGCGTTGCAAAATGCCGTGCTGTGCGCTGAATGCGATGTAGTCAGCGACAGCCCGCATGACCAGTGCCTGGTCTGCGGCAGCCGGTCGCTTTTTAACATATCCCGCATGTTTGGGGGAAATCTGGCCGTTGAGATTCTGCCCAAATTTTCCGCACCCTCCGGGAAGCAGATAAAAATCATTGACTGCGGCCCAGGACTTACCACACGTTGCCATTCGAGAGTGCGGCAATACTAGCGCCTCCTGCTCTGGAGTCGAAAAGGTATCCAGTAGAAACGAGCGCTCCGGTCGGGCTGTGAATCTCTCAAGTCGATTGGGATATCGTTCCGGCGCAGATGAACACACGTTCCCGTTGCTCAGCAACACCCCAGCAGCGGATATGCGGGAATCGGCAAGCAGGTTCGAATGGAGGACGTTGCCGCTTTCATCCAGAATTTCTATGGAAGTTGTGTCTTCAGTACCACCCGCGAGAAACACGCTGTACTGTTCAGCTTTACAGCTGTGTGACTCGCTCGGCCAACATCCAACGAACCGGACAGAACTAAGCTTCCATTATCTGCCAGCCGGTCGAACGTAAAGCGACCCGGTTCGGTCGGCCCGCTTCCCACAATCAGGTTATCCGCAAGGGAAACAGAAGTTGCCACTGCCGCCAGCACCACCACGGCGAGAATTTGCAATCGCATTGCTCACCTCCTAAACCATTAAATGCTTCACGCGGGATTCCCTGTAGCTGTCAGCCGCACCCGCAAAATCGCCTCTTCGCTAGTAGCCGATGGCACGGATCCGATTATTCCCTCTATCCGCAACATAGATGTTGCCCACGGCGTCCAGCGCCAGGGCGGGGGGGATGTTCAGCTCAGCGGCGGTCGCAGCTCCACCGTCGCCGGAGTAGCCCGCAACGCCGTTTCCACCGATCGTGGAGATAAAGCCTGTCAACGCGGTTACCTTGCGGATGCGACTGTTCCCGTAATCCGCAATGTATATGTTGCCTGCGGGATCCACTTCGACCCCGCCCGGAAAATCTAGCTCCGCGCTGGTAGCCGGTCCGCCATCTCCCGAGTAGCCGCCTTTGCCGTCTCCCGCTACCGTGGTAATGATGCCCGTCGAGACCGTCACTTTGCGGATGCGATTGTTGCTGAAATCCCCAATGTAAATGTTGTTAGCCGTATCCAGTCCCACACCGATGGGATCAGACAGCTCCGCGCTGGTCGCCTGCCCACCATCACCCGAGTAGCCGCCTGTGCCGTCTCCCGCCACCGTAGTAATAATGCCCGTAGAAACCGTCACCTTGCGGATGCGATTGTTGCAGGAATCCGCTATGTAGATGTTGCCCGCGCTATCCACAGTCACGTCCTCAGGCGCGCATAGTTCAGCTTTAGTAGCCAGCCCGCCGTCGCCGGAATAGCCCGTTGTGCCGTTTCCCGCCACCGTAGTAATGATGCCCGTCGAGAGCGTCACTTTGCGGATGCGAGAATTCGTATGATCCGCGATGTAGATGTTGCCAGCGTGGTCCACGGCCACGCCCTCAGGAGAACTTAGCTCAGCCTTGGTCGCCGGCCCGCCATCGCCGGAGTAGCCCGCAGTACCATCTCCTGCCACGGTGGAGATGTCGCCGGTCGACACCGTCACTTTGCGAATGCGATTATTCCCAAGATCCCCGATGTAAATGTTGCCGCCGGTATCCACGGCCACACCATCGGGAGCACTGAGCTCAGCGCTGGTAGCCAGTCCACCGTCGCCGGAGTAGCCTTGGGTGCCGTTCCCAGCCAACGTAGCGATACCGTTCGGCCCGGGAAGCGTGTGGGTTACCGTCAGCTTGTATATGGTGCCGTCATTGGTCGGCGGCTTGCCGACGGTGGCCCCGTAGAAATTCCCGTCAAACCCTTGGGCTAGCGCTCCGGGGACTTCGCCGTCGGTTACGTCGAAGCTGTGGAGTACGGTGACGACGCCCGTCGGCGTCATCTTATACACTTCTCCGTCCCCGTTCGCTCCGCCGTCCGTAGTTGTTCCGTAATAATTCCCGTCCGTACCCTCGATCAGCGTTCCAGGAAAGGCACCGTCAGTTACGTCGAAGCTGTGCAGTACGGTCAGGGTGCCTGAGGGTGTCATCTTGTATACCACTCCATCCCCAAATCCCCCTCCGTTCACCGTTGTCCCATAAAAGTTTCCGTCCACGGTATTTTGCAGCAGCCCTCCGGGGCCATCGCCATCCGTGCTGCTAAACGAGTGCAGAGTGGTCAGCGTGCCCGATGGAGTGATCTTGAATACCGTGCCGTCCATACCCGGTCCGTTTTGCGAGGTTGTTCCATAATAGTTTCCATCGGTGCCTTGCACTAAGCCGGACTTGGGCTTTGCCCCGTCGCTGCTATTGAAACTGTGCAGCACAGTCACGGTGCCCGACGGCGTCATTTTGTACACCTCTCCGTCTCCGTTTGCCCCGCCTTTTTGGGTTGTTCCGTAGAAGTTCCCGTCCGAACCAAGCTTCAGCCCTCCGGGAAGGTCGCCGTCAGTAAAGTCGAAGCTGTGCACCAGAGTGAACGCGCCAGTGGGCGTGATTTCATACACCACTCCGTCGCCGTTCGCCCCCCCGGTGGCAGTCGTCCCGTAGTAGTTACTCGCGCTGCTCGTCAGCCCAGCGGGATCAATGCCGTCGGTCACATCGAAGCTGTGCATTATGGTCAGCCCGCCGGTGAGCGTCATCTGGAACACTTCTCCATCCCCATTGGCCCCGCCGGCGGAGGTCGTGCCGAAGAAATTTCCGTTCGAGGCCTGCTTCAGCCCAGACGGCTGCGATCCGTTATTAACGTTAAAGGTGACGAGGGTAGTGAGGGTTTGCGCATGCGAGGCAAGAGTTACCACCGCACACATTAGAAGGACCCGGCGCGCAAAGGCTCGAGTTGCATTGATTGAATCGCCGGCATACGCTCGGCTTCCAATGGTGAGGAGCCTTCGGGCAAAACACTGGCACTGCGCCACGATTTTGGCTGTTTGCATGGGAATTCTCCTTTTTTGCGGTTCGTATACCCTGCCCTGAAAGCGCAGGAATTGTGGCTCGGATCTCGTAACACTCTCACATTTCCGCACGGGTCAGTAAGCCGGACCACTGTCGCCGTAATACAAGGTTGAAATAGCGAACAAGTCAACGAACATTAGGGTTGTGGTGGTCGTGCACGAGGAACTGGGATTCCACGGGGGACAGACCATGGTGACGTCGTACGTGTTCAGGCTATTGGAGCCGGGGTAATAAAACGTTGTGCCATTATAGGCGTAGCCATCAAGGAAGGTGTCATTGACATTGGCCAAGTCCGAAAGGAGGCCGCCGACGGTGGGACGTTCCACCACCCACTCCGCTGAATTGCCCACATAGTTAGTGCCGGACGGTGGGTTGAACCCAACACTTGTTGCCGTTGCCGTTGTAGCATTGAACCACTGAGCGTGTCCGTAGGGCGACGTGGTGGTGTACCAAACCTCCACTTCCACGTCATCTCCGGGGGAGATTGTGAAGCTTATTCTGGTCTCCGCAAACGGGTACCACTCATACCAAAATGAGTAAAGGGTAGACGAGCAATTTGCGTCGGCCTCGGTGCCCGCCTGAAGGACGTCGCTCGAGGTCCAGCCGTCGAATCCCACCCATTCAAACGAATAGTCCCAGGTACTGTTGCAGGTGCCAGGCGCTTGGGTGGCGTGCGGCACATACCACTGCTCGATGATTTCGCTGTCGTTCTTGGTGAAGGTGCCGTTGGCGCCGTCTAAGACGAAACCACTCCAGTTCTGGCTGTTCGCACTAAAGACGGGCCCCTGGTTGGCGCCCCGGACGCCCGGGCCAATCTTGACGATTCTTGCCGGACCGTTATAGATATTCGTGGGTGTGAGTTGAGGCGTGATGCGCGTCGCTGTCGCGGCTCTTTTCCAAGCCGAGTAGCGTGCACTGTCGCTCTGGGGCGGCCGCGGGGGAAATCCGTATTGCTCGAGCTCTACATCGGAAGCCGTGAGAGCATCGAATCCAGCCGGCGGCGGATCGTAGACGAACCCGGGAGTCGCAAGTCCGGTGGGATCCCACTTTCCGTAGGCGCTGTTTTGCGCCGTCGCTGGCGAGGAAAGGCAGAAGGCGGCCAAGGCTAACAACAGAGGGAGAACTGGTGTTCGGGGCATGGGAACCTCCAGTGCCCGGGAATGTTAGGCGGACAGGCTGAGGAAAACTCCGCAGCCCACCATCTTTTACGAAATGCGAACGTCGCAGCAAGCTGTAGCCTCGTAGATGAGACTCCCACAATGAGAATCATCCACAGCTAGCCTGCAGCCAGTTTGGACCAAGAAAAAATGATTTTTGTTTCAAAAACAGAATAAAGGCGATGGACGTCACGCACGCATTTTCGCGCGTCAACCAACAATCACACTCCTGGGATGCGCGACCTGGGTGCTGGGAAATGCAGAAGCGACTGGCTATAATCGCGCCGGGCTGCAAGAAGCGAATAACCGCGAGACACCAATTCTCTCAGGATCCATCCGGCAAAAGCACTCGAGCAGGCTTCTGCGGCTGCGAACTTCTTGGCGATCGAACAGGGATCCCATCTCGTTGACACCCGATGGACAGTGGGACTGGTTTCGTTTGGCCAGGCAGGATAGGAGCGACGTATTCGGAACTAGCGACTGCGAGCGACCCACATCTGCCGCCCGTAGAGCGCAAGATTGAGAACGCAGACGAGGACGCCTCCAACCGTCAGAACGTTTGCGGAGATGTCGGGATAGACAAGCTTGTCCAGATAATGAAGCAGAAACCCGCCCTGGTAGGGTTCGACACCGGCCTTGGCTTCGAGCCAATTCTAACACAGTCAAAGGACAGGGCCAGGGCATCAGTTCTGTAAGAATTCCCCAGACAAGTGAGGCGATGTGCAGCCAGCGAAGAATAGGGCGAGAGCGCGTCACGAAGGCGCCGAACACCACCCACACTATGAACAGCGTATGCAGTAAGAGGACGCAAACGGCCAGTGCAGAATAGACGCCCGAGGTTGGAGGCATGGCTAGAATCTATCGCATTGCTGGTTCGGGATCGATCCGATGCAACCTGACGTTCACAGCCTTTTCTGACGCGGAATAAGATAGTTGCAAATGGGTCTTCGCAAAATCATTCACGCAGATATGGATGCGTTTTACGCCTCCGTGGAGCAGCGCGATGATCCGCAACTACGCGGAAAGCCGGTGATCGTCGCATGGCAGGCTAAGCGGTCCGTCGTTTGCGCCGCTTCCTATGAGGCCAGAGCTTTCGGCGTTCATTCGGCCATGCCCGCCATGCGCGCGGAGCGCTTGTGTCCCGCTGCTGTCTTCGTTGCTCCAGATTTCACACGCTATCGGGCAGTTTCGAAGAGTGTCCGGGAGATCTTCAGTCGCCATACGGACTTGATTGAGCCACTGTCGCTCGACGAAGCCTATCTCGACGTTACCGAAAACAAGACGGGCTTGCCAACCGCAACGCTGGTGGCGCGAACCATCCGAGAACAAATCCGACAGGAATTGAACCTGACAGCTTCTGCGGGCGTCGCGCCCAACAAGTTGCTGGCAAAGCTAGCCTCTGACTGGCGGAAGCCCGATGGACTCTTCGTAATCCAGCCAGGGGAAGTGGATGCGTTTTTGCTGCCACTGTCGGTTGGAAGGTTGCCAGGGGTCGGGAAAGTCAACGGAGAGAAGTTAGCGAAACTCGGAATCAGGACCGTCGGCGACCTGCGAAGTCTTGAGCTAGCGGGACTTGAGCAGGAATTTGGCCGCTACGGTGTGCGCCTCTATGAACTGGCGCGAGGGATTGATGAGAATCCAGTTGTCGCGGACAGGCCGACGAAGTCCATATCCGTCGAGGATACGTTTCCAGAGGATGTTCTGCTGGCAGACACCGAACCTATGATCCGCCGCCTCGCAGAAAAGCTGTGGTCCGCATCGCGCAAGGAGCCGCGAATACCACGAACTATCGTGCTCAAGCTGAAGACGAGGGAGTTCAAGATCCTCACGCGCAGCTACACTTCGGACAATCCACCCTCGTCATGCGATGAGTTGACGGACATCGCACTGAAGTTGAGAGAAAGAGTGGACTTTGGCCCACAGCAACGCTTTCGGTTAGTGGGCGTGGGTCTCAGTAATTTTCAAGATGCAGGAGAAACGAAGCCACAGCCGACTCTTTTCGAATGAATCACGTCAGTCTGCCGCGGCCGCTCCAGGCGGCTGCTGCTTCATCATCGCTTCCATTCCCTTCTTCATTTCTTTCGCTGTCGGCTCGGCTTTGTGTGTGCCGACCATCCACGTGTAGCCATCGGGATCGACGACATTGCCACAGCGGTCACCCCAGAACATGTCCATCACCGGACCCTGTGGTTTGGCACCAAGCTTGGCCGCTTTTTCGACGACCTTGTCCACGTTCTCCACGTAAATGTAGAGGGTGGCAGGAGACGCACCGACGCTCTTCGCACTGCGTCTCCCCATTTGCTCGCTCTCCGGCCCCAGCATCAGGGTCGCGCCACGCAACGTGAGTTCAGCGTGAACGGGTTTGCCATCAGGCCCATTCATGATCGCCCGTTTCGAAAAGCCAAATGCCTTTTGGTAAAAACTCACCGCAGCCGGAATGTTGGAGACGGTTAGCGCCGCAGAGACGGCGCCGTACAGCTTCCTGTTCAGAGGATCGATTTTCTTCTGTGCCATTTGTGCTCCTTTCCTGCGGCTGACATTTTAGCGAAAAGAAATGAATGCCGCACCTGGACCAACGAAAGCCCAGATCACGGTTTGGCAGGCGGTACGAGCCTTAGAACAAGCGTCCGGATAGCCGCAAGCTCGTGCTCACCGGCAGCAGCCGAGAGAGTATACGACCGTTCAAAGCCATTGGGGCCCTCCACTCGTAAGTCCCAGTTCTCGGCCGCACGCGACCCGACAATCGACACGCGCCACTTGCCTTCTCGCCCACTGAACGCATGCTCCAGGTACGCGGTAATGTCGCGGCACAGCTGAGCGTCGCCGAGATTCTGCAGTTCGATCGTGACTCCCATCCCATCTGCAATTCTATCCAAGACCGGCCGAGCCCCCGACGATTGTGTTCTTCCAGTTCGCTTTGACTCCGTTCCACGCTGAAACCCTTCAACCCACTAGCCCCAAGCTTGCGAAGGATATCCACCATGAGACTCCGTGCCAACGAATTCTGCCCAATTCACAAATCGCTGTCCTGCTGCGGCCGGGAGACCCTTCCCAAGCCCCGGCTCGTAAGATTAGGAGTTCAGCGAGTCGAAGATCCGCACCATCCGCGAGGATATCGGGAACTGCGATCACCAGCGGAGATGCGAAAACTGCTGAACCGCAAGGTGTGGCAACAGGCCGGAATATGCGCGATCTGCCACGAAGAGTTCACCGACTACAACGACGTCGTTCCGGACCATAAGAATCCCAAAGGAATGGGAGGAGCTTGGAGAGACGATCATCCAGACAATATCCAGGCAACACACTTGGTGGTGCAATTCCGACAAAGGGTCAACGCGGATGGACGAGTAACGGCTGATCACCGCTTCGATTTTGTGAAGCGTTCTCTAGTAGTAATACTTGGTCTTCATTGTCCACTCGCTCTTCGGGTAATGTTCATGCAACAACCGGAAAGCCTTCTCCGACCATTTCGTCGTCTCCGCGTCGGTGCACCCGTATCGCGTGGAGCGCACCACGAAGTGGAGGGCCTCCGGCACTCGCGCGTCGTCCGGGTGCAATTTGGCATAACCGAGCACCTCGGCACTTAGGATGTTCGGCGCCACGGCAACGTCGGCTAGCCTCGCGGTTTCCTCCTTGAACTGCGCAACCTCGGTCACTGAAAGAAACGCCGGAGTCGGTACGCTCGGATCGCGATCGGCCCGGGTGCGCCCGCCGCCATCTTTCAATGGCTCACACCACCAGTTGTCGCGGAAATTGTCGATCTCGCCCAAGGTCGCTGACCGCAGCAGTCCCGTCCGCACATACGGGCTCAGCCCCG
Organism: uncultured Acidobacteriota bacterium; assembly: GCA_963716405.1. Lineage (GTDB taxonomy): Bacteria > Acidobacteriota > Terriglobia > Terriglobales > Acidobacteriaceae > JABDBE01. The sequence goes on from CAVQTI010000007.1 coordinate 940,218, forward strand.
GATTCTGCAACGTTACAAACGCCGCCGCAAAGCGCTTTTGTTCATTTGTCTTTGCCGACCGGAACGGCTCCATCGTCGTCCACAACGGCTTGTCCAGTTCCTCAATCACCGGCTGCAGTTGTTCCGCCGCCGCCATATTTCCCAGCACCGTCGCCCGCGTCCAGGTGCTGCGAGCCAGTTCCCTCCGCAGCGGCGCCGGCAGAGATTCCGATTTCGCCGACTCGACTAGCAACTCAAGAGGCATTCGCTGGGCAAAAATTGCTGCAGAATAGTCGTTGAAGAACGCCTTCTCCCGATCCTGTTTGCCGCGCTCGGTCAGCTCTTGCTCTTCGTCTCCATCGGGAAGGCCATCGCCCATATCCAAGCCGATATGCGCCGGAACCTCACCTGCATGGCTGAGAAAGTCCGCCAAACTGGCGCTCAGCCTCTGCCGCTCATCATTAAAGAGATTGCGAGTCCCGTGGGCCAGTTCATCGTCCGGGCGGCTGAGCCACATATCCAGTTCCTTCCGTGTAGCCTCCTGATCCTTCCCGCGTGCCATCAACCGCAGCGCGTAGTAGCGCACGCTCATGTATCCAGGAGACACGGCTCGCACTTGCCCCGCCGCCTTCAGCAATTCCGCGGTGCTCGCGTCCTTCGGGTCAGCAAGATCCAGAGCCGCAATCAGCCATGCCACAGACTTCTCTTCGCGCCATCGCTCCATCGCATGTTTGGCGTCCTCCTGCACTGCAGGGCGAAACACTCCCAGCCGATGCTCGTAGGTTCGATCCGTATAGAACGTCTTGATCCAGTCGCTCAAGTCCTCGGCCTGCTCGCCCTTCGATACCAGCAGCACGTAGTCCCAGAGATGCTGCTTGAAATCCGGCCCCGGATCCGCCTTCTCCATCATTTGCTCCAATTCCGCCACTCGCTTCTCCGGTTCCGTACGAAAACGTACATAGTCTAGCAACCGTTGCGCGGCCGCGCGCGACGCCTCCGTCTTTGGATCGCGCAGCACACCCTCCAGCTTCGCCTGCGCCGCTCGCAGCCGATCCTTATCGACTTTCCCGTAATCCGCCGTGCTCAGCGTCGCCTCACGCACCATCGCCCGTGCGGCAAGATATTGGCCATACCCTGCCAACGGCGACGCGGGATTCTTCGCAATCGCCTCAAATGCCGAGGCCGCCTCGTTAAACCGCCGCTGATAGAACAACGCCGCCGCAATCTGATAATCCCGGTAGGCCCGCAGTAATGGATCCTTCGACTCCAGCGTCCCGGGAGTGCCCAGCGCCGTTCCATTGCAACTTGCGAACACCTGATCCTGAGCCGCAACCCAGTCCTTCATCGCCGTGCTTCCCCCTCCATACTTCGCACCCAGCGCCTCTAGCGTCCGCTCGGCCGTCCTGAACGCATCTGCCGGACAATTCAGAAACACCTGGTACGGCTGCTCCTTAACGACTGGCGCGTACACAGCGACAGTTTCGAGTCTTGCCACCCCGACCCGTTCCCGCGCCTTCAACCACTCTTCAGAAACTGGATGCTCCCCGGCAAACGGAGGCGGTGTCGGCCCCATGTTTCGGTTCCAAACATCCATCGCGTCGTGCTGCTGCTCCATAGTCAACTTCATTCCGTTCAAATAACGATAGGCCACAATCAAATAGGACCGCCGCATCGAGGGCAGCACGATTCCCAACTTTCCGGAAGCAAACTCCGACTGCGAAGTCTGCGGCGCTCCGCCGGGAATAAAAACCGCCTCGTCAAACCAGGGCCCGCAACCGTAGATAGCAGGCGCGCTCAGCACAACCATTGCAACGCCTGCAATGAACCACCACCGCGCACGCCGCGAAACGCCAGGGTTCATCGCCATCATTGCATCTCCCGAAGAAGCTTCTGCAAGGATTGTTCCGTCCACGGAGAAGGAGAAAACGCATATGTCCGTCGTCCCGATGGCAGTTCCGGCCACGGCTCGTCCAGCGAAACACCAAGGCTGGTCCGGCACGTGGCTTCTCGGAAGTCGTGCCCCGATCGCATCCAGTTCGTAACCTCGGCCCGACCAGTTCCCATGCGGAACAGCATTGGAACCGCCTCATCAATCGGCAGCCCTGACATCCACTGATCGCCGATGCACCAGGAAGTGAGTGCGGTGATCGAAATCGGCATCGATGAAGGCAACTGCTGCCTCAGTTGCGCCAGCAGTTTGCGATAGAACGACCGCTCGGATGTGGTCGCATCGAAGTCCACTTGCAGCGCAACAACCCCGGGCAGTCGGCCTGCTCGTGCAATCTCTCCCGCCACTCTCCCGGCGGTCTCGGGGGCCAGCGTGGCACCGGCCACCGTTTCGATACGCACGACAGCAACCAAACTCGTTTCCTGAGCCACCTGGAGCGGCTGCATCCGAGGACGGTAACTCACTCCCTTCGGCCCCAACCGTACTGTTTCTGCCAGAAACGCCACCCCCACCCTTGTCGGGTCAAGAAAACGCAGATCCTCCGGCCGCTCCCACGCCCAGAGAACCAGCGTTGGCACGGCACTCATCCCATGTGTTTACCGTGTAGGAACGCGAACTTGAGTGCCGGTCACCGGATTCAGATAATGTCTGAATTACCCGGCTTCTGCGAGTCTGGACGACCTGCAGTGGCATCGGACGACTTACCGCCCATCAGTCGAGTACAGCCTTAGGTACTGCGGCGAATCTGTTTGCTCGCATGCCAGTGTGTGCCAGCTGTGTGCACGATTTCGGTTATCACAGCCAACCGCGTTGAGTCATCGATTCCTAATAATAGAGTGCATCTTCATCACTCATGGTCTGACGAGATGTGTTTGATGGTGACAGAGGACGAGTTTCGAGTCGGTGCACGCACCAGATCAGGCGGAAGTTTTACTTTTTCTGGGTATAGTTTATGAAGCCGTCGGAGACCTTCAATTAACGCAATGAGAGATACGTCCGCGCATTGCCGGGCCGTCATAAGGGATGCTAGCCTATCCGTGTCGCTCGTAAAAAAAGGAGCCTCTGTTTTGAACGAAGCGACGCGATTTGAGTCTTGAGTGTAGAAGTCTCCTGTGATCTCGCGAATAACCTCGTAGTTAGGTTTCATCTCCCAGTCGTTCTGGCATGCGCTCCAATAGGATGAATCGTGGATAGCAAGCAGCACACCAAACTCAAACGTTCCGTCGACAAGATTCAGCCCGAAAGAAACGATCTCAAGAGTAAATGCGTTTGGGTGTTCCCTAAACCATGCAATGTGCGGTGTGGACATGAATTGGAGCGGGTGAGTGTTCTTGTCGTACGGATTGGGCTCGGTGCCGCCGAACAGTTCTTCGTCTATTTCGCGATAAACGGTGGCTGCTATCGACGTTTCCTCGCGAGTGACGAACCAAGTCGAGGGCTGGTGCATACCCGAAGGGATTAAGTTCTGTGCGAGTCGACCCGTCGAAACATGCCGAGATCTCTGTTTGACAAAAAACATATAGTCATCGCGACCCCCTGTGCGGAACGCAAGCAGTATGTTGGTGCCACCGGCACATAGACGAGTTTCATATTTGGCCATCATTCGGCTGGTAGGTAGAAGTTTCTCCCGCAGCGGCATACCGGAACGGAAGTCCTCGCGACGCACGTCCGGAATCCGAGCGATTTCAGCAGCAACACGGTGCGTTTCCTCTTCCAACCGTCCCATTTCGATTTTGTAGTCAGCATACTGACCGATCGAAAAAGAAGCTATAGGACTACGGGCGGGGCTAAACGAGCGTAGGGCGTATATCGGTCTGTTCTCAAAACGTATTTCTCTCTCTCTGAGCTCAGCATCCAAGCGTTGGACCTCATTAGGAGGTACCGAATACCAGTGGTTCTCGACGTTTTCTAGAAAGGTAAAGTTGCCATCTGCCGAAGCGACAATGGGCCGGGCGAAGTCCAACCACTGTGCTGATGTGGCTATATTAGTGACGACATGCTGCCGCCCCAAAGAGAATGAGTATCGGGAGAGGTTTTGGGCTCGGAGATCGAAATCCGAATAATAAAGCTCCAGAAGGCGAACGCTCGATTCGCCTGGATAGCCGCTCGACTGCCTCGGTGACGGATCAGATGTATTCTCCCCTTGCGATTCATGGACATTCGTAGTCGCAACGGATACTTGTAGTTTCGCTTCGGTGAGGCCAAACTGATTCCTCAGAGCAGCCAAGCACTTGCCGACGGTGTCCCTGCTTCTGCGCTTGATAACTCCGTGGTAGCGCTTGCCGAGCCAATCGAATGCGACAGTAGCTTCATCCGCCGGCACTAAACGACTTAGCAGTGCGCAACCGAGTCGGACACCGTCCGCTCCCTCGTCGAGGTCGACGACCGTGATTCTTAGCCTAGAGAAAACTTCCGAAATGCCATTCGGGGTAGCACCCAATTCTCGCAAGAGATCAAGCGTTATCGCCTTCAGACCGTCCGTACGCCCTGCTCCGATGCGAAGGATATCTTCCTTGAGTCCATCGCGGATGTTTGCGGTCGCATGTCTATCGACCAGTACGATTCCGCGGAGGTTTATATCCTTTTTTAGTCCCGCGACAAGTCGCTGGATCGCCTTTACATAATCCTCGCCTCTTCTGAAGGCATGTTTCACTTGTACTTCAATGACATGACCATCTTGGGTCACGACACGAAGATCGTCACCCGCTCCCCCCGTCTCGGCAGACCATTCAGACGGAACGTCGTTGAAATCCTCGAACCAGCCCAGCGGATGGTTGGAGAGGCCGTGAGCCGCAACAAACGCCGTCACGTTGGCCTGATAATCATACCCGGCGTCGCCTCCGCTGCCACTCATGCTGAGCATTATAGGGCTATCTCATTGCGATCGCTTAAGAACGGCTAGATCGAAGCGCTGCATGTGTACATCGGCGTGAGGACCAGACAACTGAGATCGAAGCCTCAAGCCATCCGATGGACCGTTTAGTTTACGACTCACATTCCATCAGCCGCTAAGGCACCGAAACCTGGCACGCTTACTGCTCTTTTTCAAAAACGAGTGTGCCAAAGGTGTGCTTAAAACCTAGACACATTAATCCCGATGGAAATATATCCCAACCGATAAATCGGGGGTTACGGCGCGAACAGTCATTTGGAGGCTCTCCACACCGGGCAGAGGTTCTCAACAATTTGCGGGGTTGCCGCCACGACGGCCCAACGGTTCCCACTTTGCAATCCTGTGAGCTTCAGTGCTAGACTAGACTAGTCAAACTAAGTTTAGGTAAACATATGAAAACGGTAAACATTCATGAGGCGAAAACTCAGCTCTCGAAGCTCATAGAAGCGGCTTCAAAGGGGGAGGCCTTCGTTATTGCCAAGGCTGGTAAACCAGTGGTGAAGGTGACTGCCCTTAGCGCTCCAACCGGTGCTCAAGTACGGCGGCTCGGTTTCATGGAGGGGGAGATCTCGGTGCCGGACGACTTTGATCGAATGGGCAAGGAGTTGATCGAGCAACTTTTCGGCGGTGGGGCATGAAACTTCTGCTGGATACACATCTTCTCCTCTGGGCTGCTGGCGAACCCCGGCGGCTTTCTAAACAAGCTCGAAGACTGATCGATAATTCGGAAAACGAGCTTCTCTTCAGTGCGGCTAGTTTATGGGAAGTGGCAATTAAGCGTGGGTTGGGCCGAGAAGATTTCAAAGTGGATGCGCGCTTGCTGCGCCGTGGACTATTAGACAATGGGTACAGCGAGTTGCCAATCATCAGCGATCATGTCGTCGCCACGGAGAGTTTGCCTCCGATTCACAAAGATCCTTTCGACAGAGTCTTAGTGGCACAGGCGACAGTTGAGGGCGTCACGCTGTTGACCATCGATCCCTTGGTGTCGCAGTACCCGGGTCCTATCAGGACAGTTTAGGAATGTACGCCAGTCTGTTTGGAGTGGAGAGCAGAAGCGAAGATCTGGTTGTGTGCCGGATGTGTGTCAAACTAGGGCGATCTTCTCCGGATGCACCGTGCGTCGCAAGCGAGTACCCGCGAGCTAATCCTCAATACCTAATCGCCAAATGAGGATCGACTCGACCTACGGCCGATCAGTCGAAGGGGCGTGGAATTGGGTAAGTGTGAAGTATTATGTGTGCCCATTGTGTGCCACTTTGTGGGTTGAAGCTGGATGGGGCATCGACAGGTGCAAAAAATAGCGGTCGGATGTTGCGAGTCTCGATCGCTGATTTCACAACAAAGGCTTCACCCATTGCCCACTTTCGACCTGCTCGCAAAGTTGCAGCAGCCAAATGCACTGCCCGACAACATTGAAGCTCTCCGGATGATTTATTTGGCGGGCCACCGGACAGTCCGAGGACCGATGCTATGATCGCGGCTGCGGTTCAGTTGGCCGAGCGAATAAGGGAGAACATTGACGGTGACGGTCTGTACGCCAAGTAATTATGGGGTTATGTGCTGCCAAAAGAACAAGATGTCTTTGAAGCTTCCATCCGCTCCTTCCCTTTGAAAAGGGGAGAGCACAGCTTCAAGTTGACCATACAAACCGGACTGGTTTGGCAGGCTTTCGACTGCGCGATGAACTCCACCTTCCCTCGCCTTATATACGACGGAGGTTCGGTCGAAAGACTTGTTCCACCTAATCAAATGCTCGTCTTCGCAGTTCGAAGACATGTGCAAGGACTGGCGTCGATATTTCTTTTCCGCGGGTTCTGCTAACGGCACGGGCGGGTTGGAAAACAGAAGCCGCTGTTTCGAGTTCTTGTGCAATCGTCGTTCTTCATCCAGCGTGTAGCGGTACCGGAGCAATCCTGAAACCGCGAAACCAGGATGCGCACTCGCAAGGCGGAATGTGGTCGCTTCAAAAGAGGTACCGAAATGGGATGCCAATTTTTCAACGCTTGTCAAACTGTATGTACCGTTCGCTTCGCGTTGGAAGTCTTCCAGAGGCATCACCAGTTCGGCAGCCCCGAGATCGCACAATCGCTCGAGCTCATTTGCCTCGCGAGAATCGGGATGGGTAATTGATCTGAAACGAGCTCCGCTAGTGCTATTGGGGAAAAAGGTGTGTATCACTTCATGAGCGATCGTGAACACAACTCGAGCTTTTGGACGATTGGGGTTGTACAGCACCGTCAAGCCCGAGGGTGTCGGAAACAGGGCTGCGTCGCGCTTTTCTTTTTGCAGGCGATCCATGTCCATCGCTTGGATCTTTATGCCGGCAAGTGATGCAATAATCTTGAGCCGCTCCAGTGGGTCTTTAGGCACACCCGGAAATCCGTTGATTTTTCCTAGCAGTGACCGCGCCATATGGACGACGGTTGAACGTGGATCAATCAACGCACCAGTTTGTTGGCAAAGCGAGATAACATCGGGGTCGGAGTACCGCCGACCACCGATCCGAAGAGTTTCCATACTTCATTTCTGGCGGTTTTGCTCACCTGCCATTCTTATGGCCTGAAGAACAAACCGCCATCCTTCCGTATCTTTTGGCCGATTCCCTCGAAAATGCACTTGCGCCAGCATCTCGACTTCATCGTCGGATAACTCCAATTCTTGTTGAAGATCGCTCAATCCGGGAGGTAAGTCCTCTGCTGACGTCCTCTTCTTCGTGCGCTGGTCCTTAGCCGTCGCATCCTTCAACAACTGGTCCAACGTGGCATCTAAGGCTGCTGCGACATTGAATACGTATTGGATGTTTGGTTTACCTGCAGCCCCGTTTTCTAGGTCTGAAATATAAGCCTTGGAAACCCCGGACTTATCTGCCAACTCTGCAAGAGCCCAGCCCTTCCCATGGCGCAAAAAACGAATGGTGGAACCCAGTTTCTTTAGATCGATGAGCCGATCATCCATTATTTCCAACCCGTTGAAAAAAAGTGTTGACGAAAGTGGAGCGGCCGTCGCATAATCGCGATGGGTTGCTTACAGGCGATCATAATGCAGGTCCCGATTCTAATCAAGCGTAGATTAGTCATGTGTAGCAAGAAACACAAAGTTGAATTAAAGGCCCGCTGAACAGTCCGTGAAGAGGTGCCGGTCAAGTTCAAAAAACTCGCGCGGTGAGCGTGTTTCATTCGATGCCAAGAAAAGTAAAAGAGCCCACGGGTGGGTTCTCAATAACTAAAGCCACGTAGTGGCCACCTAAAGACGAACTCCTATGACCATCCGATCCAGGCGTCTCCTTTGGTTACTGGCTCTTGCAGCCTGTTGCGTGATCGCGATAATCGGCCGCTCACAATTACAAGCCATCTTTGCCACTCGGCCGAGCGAAAACATGCCGGCTTACAGACCGGTCGAGCTCAGCTTTGGGAAGCAGAATTGGTCCCCGGATCAGCGGGCTTGGTTCTATCATACGGCGCAAGGAACGGTACTGCTGCCCTACAAATGGTTCCTCGCGTTGGAGCAGCCCGAGGTGAAGCTTTTCGCAACAGTTCCCAAGTTTGCCGACGCCGCCTATCTGGCGCGATTCGGTTTCCTGCCCGATGCCGCAAGCCCGCAGAATCCCGACGGACTGCCGGTTGGCTTTGCGAAGGATACAGTGGTCGATCCAACAAGCGGTCAACCAGTGGAAATCCTCGGATTGACTTGCGCCGCTTGCCACACTGGCCAAATTGAATATCGAGGTAAGGGGATCCGGATTGATGGTGGGTCTGCGACGATTGACTTGGCGTCATTCCAGACGGAACTTGGTTACGCTGTGGGATTTACCGATGGGGTACCTTTCCGTTTTAATCGTTTTGCGCGAGTTGTACTGGGCAAAAACGCCTCCGATGCTGACAATCGCAAGTTGCGGCAAGATTTGAGAGGACTTTTGAATGCGGGTAAGGCAGAGAACGACGCTGCCGTCGCCGGTAAACTTTATGACACCGTCGGGGGTTTCGGACGCACCGACGCACTCGGCCGCATTGGTAATCTTGTATTTGGCACCGAATTGGACAACGCAAATCTGCGTGTCGCGAATGCGCCGGCAAATTTTCCTCCCCTCTGGTTTACAAGCTGGTTTAACTGGGTGCAGTACAACGCTTCCATTCAACAGCCTATGGTGAGAAATATTGGCGAGGCGCTTGGGGTCCGGGCCCGTGTCAACCTCACCGATCCATCCAAGCTCTATCGCTCGACGGTGAATGTGAAAAACCTGTGGGAGATGGAAGGATTGCTAGCCGGTCCAACTGCGTTTGCCGGACTCCAGCCGCCTGCCTGGCCAGCGGAAGTGTTCGGGGCGATCGACCAGGGCAAGATGCAGAAAGGTGCGGAGCTTTACAAACAACATTGTCAGCACTGCCATTTGCCGCCGCTGAATTCGCCGGAGATTCAGGATGCCAAATACTGGGAAGCAGGCTGGGACGGCAAGAGGTTTTTGAAACTGAATGTTATTCCGCTGGATGAGATCGGTACCGACCCCAGAGAAGCCACAGATTGGGCGCAACGTACGGCGGTTACGGACGCTTTGGGGTTAGGGACGGTGCCGGCGAAAGTAGGGCTTCGTGCGGTGACCGGCAAGATTCGCGATATGAACTACGACGCGCTCGGCTTGTCAGCAGAGCAACGAATGGAATGGAATGGCTTTCGTGACGACGGGGTAGATGCACCCCTGGCCTACCGGGCGCGGCCTCTGGGCGGTCTTTGGTCCACGCCACCCTTCCTGCACAACGGATCGGTCCCGAGTCTGTATCAGATGCTGCTCCCTGCAGACCGACGGGATAAGACTTTCTACGTTGGCAGCCGCGAGTTCGATCCTAAAAACGTCGGATACAGCACGGCGAAGTTAAAGGGTGGTTTTGAATTTCGCACTGATCAACCAGACGATCCGCATCCGGGCAATTCGAATGCGGGCCATGAATTCCGAAATACTCCGGGCAAAGGCGTTATTGGTCCTGAGCTTAGCGACGAAGATCGTTGGGCGATTATCGAGTATCTCAAGACGTTGTAAGTTTATCGGCGGTGCTTTTTGAGAAAAATCGGTTTCGAGTTTAGGAGGGTTACATCGTGGATACTTCTCGGATATTTACCTTCAGATACTTAAGACTTGGATTAATCGGAATTCTAATAGTCGGCGGTGTGTGTTCCACTTCGTTCTGGCACGGGCGCGCTGCTTCTGTGGATGCCGTGCCTGCGCAGTCCGTCCCCCCGCTCTCGGCTAACGACGTGTCCTTGCTGTTTCCAGCCCCGACAAGAGCCGAGGATTTTGCTAAATTGATCGCGGTTCGCGACCTCACTACGCAGAACCCTCAGGATCCGACAAAGCGCGATCTTGTTTGGCCCTATTCAGTGTTCCAGCGATTCATCGAGATTGCCAATGGCCCCGCGGCGCAGGTCGCTGGCTCACAGATTGGTATTGGCTTGCCCGCCGAGGCGCAATCGATAGACGCTTGGTTCGTCGCGGGCATACGTATCGATGCCGGAGCGCCGGGACTCTCGAACGAGATTCGCGCGCAATTCGGGCAATTACCGGAGATTCGCCTTATCATCCAACCCGTGACGCGCAATTCGGATGGCACGCCCAATGTGCTCGATATCGCGGGACATCTGATTTTTGATTTCAACTCTCCTACGACTCCCGCGCAGGCTGGGTGTCTGCCACTCGGATCACCCGATCTCGCCACCTTCAACAAAATTGTCGCGGACCTCGCCACTTTGCGAACGAAGTTGGGCAGCGGGCAGCTCGGCGAACATAAAGTCACGACCTCTGACTTTCCTCTGGGTGTTCACCCGGGACTGGTGGACACGACGACTGAAAGGAATGTTCGCCAGGAGATAAAGTCATTGCTCGAAAAATATATTTCGAGCGCGCACTTACATGCCATGGCTATTGCCGGGCTCCCTGCGGGAGCACATAAACCATGGATATTCTTGTCAATGGCAGAGGTGCCTCCCGGTTTCGATCCAGACTGCCCGAAAGGAGGATTCTGCGCTGTACACGGCCCCACGCTCGATGGTAAGCAATTCGCGCAGATGCTGCAGCCAGAGGGTAATGTTCCTCGTGTAGTTCCGGAACCCCACACAAATAATCTCAAGCAGATTACTTGCAAGAACGCTGCCGCGCCCGGCGGCCTGCCCATTGCCCAGCGGACCGGGGTTTCGACAGCAGACCTTTTCGTCGATCCGCCGCCCCCGGCTGACAAAACAAAGCAAATTCTCGACGTGATCGCCGATCCCGGGAAGAGCCATTTTTTCAACACCGATTGCGTAAGCTGTCATACAGAGACTCGACGCACCATCGATCTACTGAATACTAAGGATATTCCGGGAATCGATCCCGCTGTGTTGCCGACCGGCTCTTGGGACGTGCGTAATTTCGGATGGGCGCCCCCGGCTGGTAAAGGAATGTTTCACGCGGAGGTCACCCGGAGAACCGCTGCCGAGACAACGGCGGTGGTGACCTTCATTAATTCAGAAGTACTCGCCAAACAGGGAGTACCAAGTCACTGATCATAAGCTCCGGGTGTCCTCATGAGACGCAATACGTCGAGCACTGACCGACGTCTCGTGTCGGGCCCAGATAAAAACAAGAATGCTTTCCTAGGAGGGCGTACATGAAGAGAATACTTAGTTTTTTGCTGTTCTCAGCGCTATTAGCCGGCTTCGCTTCGGCACAAACAGCCGTTGTGACGCGGAATGTCAACCTTCGGCCTAGTCCGTCGAACGATCGAGACCCCAGCACCAAGCTAACGTCAGGAACCCATATTCAGCTGCTCCAAGCGGGCCCAACCGGTGGCTATTACCGCGTGAAAACTTCGGACGGAAGGACTGGTTATGTATGGGGCCGAAACATCCGAATTAACGCGGAAGCAACCATTTCGAAGTCAGCTTCGAAGTCAGCACCGGCAGGAGGGCCAGCCGAAGGTGCACAAGAAATCCCAACCCCACTTTTGACGAGGGGACACCCGGTTAACTGGTGGTTCGTTTTTAAGTTCAATTCGTCGGTCTTTCCTGGCTGTAGTGGCGGAGCCACGAGAACCTGTCCGTTTGGCGGCGAAGTGCAGAACTACAGAGCATTTAGCCAGAGATCCGTTTATGCAAGCAGCGAAGTCGACACGCTTCAAGAGGGAAATGATTGTGCGGGTGACACAACAGCCGATCCAATCGGCGCCACCTTCGAGGAGGTCTATGACAATTCATTCCACTACGTGATCTGGAATGATCAGTTTTACGATGATCCAGAAATCAATGGATGCAGCAAAAGTTGCAGTGGTCCCTGGGGCCACTCAAAAGGCATGGTCGCGTGGAATGACTCCGGTGAAGGCTTTGTTTTGCAGGTAACGACGCCGTCTTGGCCAGCGGCGGGGAGCAAACAGTTTCCTCGGAAAACCGACGGTAACACCCTAGGTTGCGTCAAAGACAATGATGTCCAAGTAAGCCAAGATTTTTTCGCTTTGAAGTTAACCAAAGACGATCTTGTGAAGGTTCTCTCGGCCCTCCGGAATGCCAGTGTAGTGACCGATCCCAAGAATCCTCAAGTGGTCAACAACGGCGGTCCGACAGACATTCAGAGCCTGGTTGCAGCACTCGGGGTCAAATCGAACAGTAGAACCTACACGCAGGAGACGCTTTCGAGCGGCGTCGAACTGATTTCCAAGCCCTCACATCTCAACGTTCCACCGTGGCAGCTGGTCTCGGCCATTCTCGGGGGCGTTCCTCTGAGAGCCGCAACGTGGTGGACGAAGCCGATGATCTATACCACCACGTCATCCACGACCATCGCTTGTTGGGACGATTCGCTGCCGAAGCCGGGGCCCGTGGAGATTGCCACGACGGGACAGTGGGCAGGGAAGGAATTCGGCCTGACCGGAGGCCCCGGAACAAATTTTAATCACGCCAAAGTTGGAGTATCGACCGGCGGGGACAAACATTATTCGATTTTCGGCGACATGAATCAACAGGGGACTGCTTCCGGTCCGAACTGCTCTAGCAGTCAAAACGGACGAGGAGGCCTCTTTTATGTGGTGAACGACGCCCGCCTTTCGGAGAGCCTGACTAGCCTCATTGCTGGCGGTACCGCTCCTACCGCGGCCCCGCCGAAATGACATATTCGGCTTAGATCGAATAGGCCTCATAAGAATCTCTTTTTGCTTCCTGCGTCTGTAGAAGTCTCGGAACGGCCGAGACCCGCGTGATCTGTTGCGATGGCAGGGAATGGGTTCGGCTAATGTAGCGAAACTCTACAAACTGACGCCTAAAATATCTGGCTTGTGTCGTTGATGAACCAGTGGCCCAGTGAGTTCCGCATGAGCAGGAGCGGGAGCCAGTAATCAGAGCTGATGAGAAATAGGTTCTTACGTCCACGGAGTGGAAGATGATGCCGAGGAACATAGTGATCTGTTGTGATGGCACGGCCAATGATTTTGCTGAAGACAATACAAACGTAGTGAAACTTTATTACGTTCTGAATCAGGACCCAGCTAAGCAGGTAATGTTTTATCATCCCGGGCTCGGGACCATGGAGCCCGCCGGTGCACTCACCACGTTTTCCCGGCAAGTTACGAGGTTATTGGGTAAGGTACTCGGCTATGGGCTTGCGAATGATATCCGCGACGCCTACTCATTTCTCATGGAGAACTACCAGGAGGGAGATAGGTTGTTTTTGTTCGGATTTAGCCGTGGGGCCTACACCGTGCGAGCCGTCTGCTCCTTATTGCACATGTACGGGCTCATTCGCAAAGGGAACGAACCTTTGGTGCCCTACGCGGTTCGAATGATGATGGGGATCGATCGAGCCGAAAAGGGCGATGATAAACAGCAAGAAGCGATGGACAGATATTTTGATCTGGCGCACAAATTCCGAGAGACGATGTCTCGCACCGATTGCCGGCCGTGGTTTGTGGGGGTTTGGGACACGGTGAGTTCGGTCGGATGGATTGAGAATCCCTTGCGCCTGCCGTACGTTTCAGACAATCCGGACATTCAATTCGCCAGGCACGCGGTTTCGATTGATGAGCATCGTGCGTTTTTCCGAAGTAATCTGTGGCGCCCGGGCACAAACCCCGCGCGCCCGCACGGACCTAAAGACCTGAAGCAGGTTTGGTTTCCTGGTGTGCACTGCGACGTCGGCGGAGGCTATCCCGAGGCCGAAAGCGGGTTGGCAAAGATCGCACTCGAATGGATGCTTGAAGAGGCTGAGGCACATGAACTGCTTGTCGATCTAGTTCGCAAGGAAGAAGTGCTAGGAAAGACAAGTGGCAGTAAGTACGCTCGTCCTGATCCTAACGGACTCGCGCACGAATCTCTCAACGGAGCCTGGAATTTGGCGGAGTTGGTATTCAAGCGACACTTCGATCGGACCACCGAAAAATGGGGCCATCATATGAATTTGTGGCGGCGAAGGACAATTCCGCCGAACTCATTAGTGCACGAGTCAGCTTACCAGCGATCCGACGGGTACAGCAGCCGATTGCCTGCAGACGCCATTCGAGTGGCTACCACGATCGCGCGGCTTGCCAACAATTGAAACAGATCTCGGTCCGCCGGTATACGATCATTGGTCACTGTAAATCTGGCGCAATACTACTGACGCAATCCGCGCGGGAGCTGTTGGCCAGCCATGCTCCGGTCAGGTCCCGCGTTTCGTGCGAACGCTGAGATCGGCTTCGGATCTCGTGGGCACCGATCGCATCAATACCGTATTCGCAAAGCTTGGGGGCCCTACACGGTGGCCGGCGGAGCAACCATTGATCTCGATTTCGAACTGGCGTTGATGTCCGGCGCCAAGAGGGCGCTGAACACCCTCCTGTCTGCGCCAATAGGACGCTTCGTAGATATGGAATGGGAGGACACCTACATTCTGCAATAAACGCCGCCAAAAAAGATGGCTTGTCCATTCCCACCCAGAACTCAACTCAAGAAATGGATGGATTATACGACTTCCGCGAATCTTGGCAGTCCGAAGGGTTGCTAAGTGCGTGTAAAATCTATTCGGTATAGAGAGGCACGGCTGCGCTGCGGCTCAGGTAGACTGACTGTCGCTCAGGCTGAGTTTCGACTCCCGCCGCAAGGTCTTTCCAGGTTGCGCTGCCTCTACAACGAGACCATCTGCGAAGACAGGCGAAGAACTGCCCCAATACGCTACCTTCCCCTTGCTTCTGCCCAAAGGCAACTTCGGGACTTTGCTGTGTCCGGTGTCACTACTCAGTAGTCGACCATGTAACACACGAATTCACTGCTTAAATGGGAATCCTTGATTGCGACGCCACTCTACACAGCTCAGGCCTTCCGTCTAGTGGGCAGTGGCACCGCGGCGCGACCTGGGTGCCGTTTTCCAAGCTGGAGTGTTCCAGGCGCTTGGGTTGCTTGGCCCGCAGCAGAAATCTGGCTATACGCTACGTGATAGCCCATGCGCCTGAGATCCTGCGCGCACCGACGCAGGTTTATCTTGCTGAAAAAAGGGAGTGCTGCAGAAAGAGTCTTGTTTTTCCAATTGGCGATAATGGCATATACGACTGTAAAGGTCGACGCCGAAATGCCCGCATATTTCGATTGGAGTCGTTCTAGACGTAAGCCGGACCGTCATTTTATCGAGCAAGAAATTTCCTTTGATCTTGGCTACTTCCTTGTTGTAATGGTCTTCTGACCAGCTTGGCTTTGATGCCGGCAAGTTACCAGTAAAGACTTCCAGCTTTTCGATTGTGTCGTCCAGCTCATCCATGTAGTTTGGTTTAACCTTGAAGAACTCTCCCTCACTGAGGATGTAGCTTGGCGACTGGTGTTCAATTTCACCTGTTAGCGACTGAAATATCGTCCACCTTCCGACCTGATTTCCATTAGCGTCGAACGCGAGCAACCGGTGTCCAGATGTCAACTGGCGCGGAGTGATGGAGTCTAGTTTACGTTTGGCGGTAAGACGAGTTACGTACTCCTCCACGCTGGGATCAGCAAACACGTGTCCGGAGTCGAACGAGAATTCAAAATGATCAATATCGCCCCATTCCACCAGGGCTGGCGGCGCTAGCTCTAAGTTACCGGTGTCTCCAGATTTAATCATGTCCACAATTTGCTGTTTAAGCTTCTCGATTATTGATGAATCCCGAACCGGGAAGATATTATCAATCCAAGAGAACTCGCCAGGAATTGTCTTCGAATTCTTTTCTAGTTGAAGACAGACGTTATGCAGTTGATTGAAGTGGACGGAACGATGCAAGTGGACTGCATCGGAACCATCGATTCGTGTGCCCCAAACCGTGGTATCAAAGGGTTTGCCTGTTAGTCCACTCAGCAGGTCGCGCTGGGTGTCGATTTCGAAGCTCTCGAAATCTGACTTGCGATCAACTTGGCGGCGGGTTCTGAGGACGCTACTAGCTACGGTTTTTGAGTCTACACTGCGTATGCGCTCGAAGTCGGATTGATCGTTCCCTTTGTTCTTGGGATATATTACGTTGATTGCCACGCGCAGGCCGTAGTTACGCTGGAAACTGTCCGATCGAAGAAGAAATCTACCAAATCCGAAGGTAGCGGCGAAGTATATTGACTTTTGGCTGTTAATCTTGATGATCAATACTGCGGTGTTGTCCACAGAATCGGGAATCCCCCTAAGTTCACCAAATCCAGCCTTCAGAGGCTCTAGCCAAGCGGGCGGCCCTATTTCAGGTGGCGCAACAAACAAACGCGATTGGAAGTCAAAGTTCGCCTTGAGATCGTGAGCCGTTGTTGTTTTCTCAGGGTCGATGAAATCCTCGAATTTTCTTATCGGCTGCCCGTCAAACCTGTCGTGGAGCCTATATAACGTAAGTGAGGTGAAAGATTCTGGCATAAAAGCCCCTGCCTGAGCGACACCCAAATTCCAATAATGCTCATTATAGGACGATCCATCGACCTCTGTTGGGGGCGACCTTCGCCGTTTGAAATGGTGAAAATCTGAATGCATGCCGGGGTTCACTAACAACCTCGTGACAGTTTCCTGCAATGCCAACCCCGCTTCGAGCGGCAGTGCCGGGCCACCGGATCGGAGGGAAGCTGACTGTGGGGTAATCCAGTGTGCAAACTGTGTACCGGATTCATAACTGAACACAAGCCGACTTGCAGGGACTTGGCACCTGCGCCGTCTGCCGCCAGCTTAGCCGCTGGCCCAGTAGGCCGAAAAGCCAACACATCGTCAAAGGATAGGCAGACCCGGGTCACTCGCCGCCAAGATATCCGAAAAAGGATGTACGTCAAGACTCGTTCTTTTAGGAAGTACGCGGATACAGCTTGGGTCAAAAACCGCCACTACTTCCTCGCCGTGTTCTAAAAACCTGATAGCTTTTATTCCTTTGGTAAGGAAGTAGCAAGCGATCTTCTTGTTCTGTTTGTTGTTCCTTCGACCAGAAGTTCTACTGAATTGACGACTCGTCGCTGCATTATCAATCCCGATGCGCTTTACGCTCCTATGCGCAGATTTATCCAGTGGAACGTTCTTATTTAGATATTCGAGAAGGTGGTCCTCAGTGTTTCCGTTAGGTGCATGTTCCAAGGGGAAGCAACTCTGTACCTCGTTGGCTTGAAGTGCAAACATCTTGGGGTGTCTTAGCCCGTTCACTAAGGTTTCTAGATCAGGTGGACCAGCATGATCACAGAACAGATCGTCTAAATCCCATTTCTTCCGGGAAAGATAGATCGCGGTTCCATAGATGGAATTTTTATTCTTCTCAGGGTTCCAACCATTCGAGCATATTTCCGACTTTACCTCGGTCGTGTGAAACCAAATCCGTTTGAAGGTGGGTGGCGTCGCCAATATCTCCTCGGCCATCGAACTCTCATAGTGTTTTATGGGACATGGAAAACTCATGACAATCCTTTGAGCTGTCTTCCCGTTCTCATGCTCTGTCATAGTGAAACGCGCTCCTACATCAGTATAGGTAATGAGAAACGTTAGGGCCCTATCGGGACTGCCCCGAAAGAAGAAGTGTGGGGTGCGCGGTCGTGTGGTCGGGGCAGTTTCGATAGGGTCGTTTGAACTGAGCCGCTGGCGTTTGCGGCGGACGCGGTGGACTATGGGATTTCAATCCGTCCGTACCGGGTGCAGGGCGTGTCTAAAGCAAGCAACCGAGACGAAGGGAGAGACGGCGTTGTTCTTGAACATCGCATTGGAGTCTTGACCCGTGACAGAAAGAGTGGTGTTGGGGGGACTCCGTCGCTGCGTGAGCAGACGAGGGCATGGCGTGCTGGAACACGCCTACAACGGCCGTTGATCGAAACAAGTTGCGCCATCGGTATCTCAGGAGGAGTCAAGGCTGCACCTCTGGGAATCAGGTCTAGTCCGGGCCGATTGGAAATAGAGCTGGGTATTGGTCAGCCGTTCAATGGTGAACATGGGACCGGCGCAAACCGGACAGCGCAGATGAGTTGTTGTGTCAGCCTCGCTTGGGCAGTGCGCGCTGAGCAGACTGCGGCAGCGTGACAGCATATCGCCACGTCTGCGATTAGCGAAAAGTCCGAAGTGACGGATGCGGACCAACCCTTTCGGGAGAACGTGGATCAAGAATCGTCGCAGAAACTCATCTGCGGAAACCGCCATGATCTTCTGTTTACCGCCCCGTGCGTAGTCTTTCCAGCGAAACGAGACTCGATCATTCTGGAAAGCCACCAGTCGATGGTTGGAGATGGCGACGCGGTGCGTATAGCGGGCGAGATAGTTCAGAACATGTTCGGGACCTCCGAAGGGTGGCTTGGCGTAGACCACCCAGTTTTCGCGGAAGAGGAGTCGCAGGAACGCGTGGAATCGGCGGGGCTCAGCAAGACTCTGGAGTGAGCCATGGAACTGGAGCTTGTGCTGAAAGAGTTGCTTCAGTCCGGCTGCGAACTTGCCCCGGAAGACGCGGCTCAGCGCGGCGACTGGCAGGAAGAATCGTCTCGAGGAGGGGATCCATCGGGAACCGTCGGGTGCAAGACCGCCAGCAGGAACAACGTAGTGTATGTGCGGATGATGGTGAAGGTTCTGTCCCCAAGTGTGGAGCACGCCAAGAAACCCGATGTCCGCACCCAGATGTTTCGGGTCGCCGGCGAGTTCGAGCAGCGTCGCTGCACTAGCTCGGAACAGCAGATCGTAAAGCAGTCGCTTGTTCTGCAAGGCTAGAGCGGAGAGTTCGTGCGGCAGGGTGAAGACGATGTGAAAGTACGAGACAGGCAACAGCTCCGTTCTACGCTCGGCTAGCCACCGGGAGCGTGCGTTTCCCTGGCATCGGGGACAATGCCTGTTTCGGCATGAGTTGTACGAGATAGCCTGATGGCCGCAGCGCACACACTGATCACGATGACCGCCCAACGCCGCAGTTCGACATCGGACGATGGCATCGAGCACCTTGCGATGCTGCCATGCAAGATGTGATCCGTGATGCTCCCAGAATCTGTTTCCTGCTGCTCGGACGATATCGGCCACCTCAAGGGTGGGCCGACTCATCGCTTGATCAGCCTCCTAGAACGCTTCACCTGGTCGGGACTAGACACCTCGATGGTTTCCAGCGGACTGGGAACTGCCTGCAGATGACGCCGGGACAAGTGCAGGTAGACAGTGGTGTCGGCGAGCTTGGCATGACCCAGCAGAACCTGGATCGTGCGCAGATCGGCGCCGGCTTCGAGCATGTGAGTAGCGAAACTGTGCCTGAGCGTGTGCGGAGACACATGCTTGCTCACCCCAGCATGCTTCGTGGCCTCGGCCACGGCAGTCCAGACAATCTTCTCCGTGATGGGTACATCGGCCCGCCAGTTGTTGACCGTGCCGGGGAATAGATATGTTTTTGGTTTCATCCAGCGCCAGTACTCGCGCAGGGTCTCCAGCAGCTTCGGGGTCAACAGGACGTCGCGGTCACGGCCGCCCTTGCCCTGGCGAACATGAATGACCATGCGTTCGCTGTCGATATCGCAGACCTTGAGGTGGCATAGTTCAGCTCGGCGTAGGCCGGTCGCATACAGCATCATCAGCATGGTGCGGTGCATCAGGTTTCGAGCGGAAGCAATGAGCCGCGCCACTTCTTCCTGACTCAGTACAGTGGGCATCCTCCTCTGACGCTTGGGAAACGGAATGTGATCGGGAAGATAGGGCCGTCTGAGTGTCTTGACGAAGAGAAAACGCAGAGCAGCGGTGCGGCCTTCGATGGTCCCCGCCGAGAGTTTGCAGTCGCGAAACAGGTGAACCTGGTACTCGCGAATATGTTCTGGGCCGAGGCGATCTGGCGAACGGTGGAAGTACTTCGCGAAATCCTCTATGGCGTGGATATAGGCACGGGCGGTGTTCTGGGCGTAGTTGCGACGCTGGAGCTCGTCCAGCATCAACTTCCTGAGTCGGGTCACAGTAAACCTCCTTGTGACCCAAAACCTTACACGGGCAACAGTGCTGGCGACGACCACGCGGTAGCGTCCGCCGCGCTAGCGGCTTAGTTCAAACGCGCTACTGGTTAGAAGATCGGTGACAGGTTCATGCTTTTCGCCGCGGCAAGGGGAGGCCGCTTCCAATGGCGAAGAGCAAACGCAAACGAGTCCCGAAAACGGTCCTCAAATTACCCGATCTAGAACAATCGAAATCCGCGGTCTTGAACAGTCTTACGTCTTCGAGTTCAAAGCGCTCGTACGACCATGCCATTCGTGAATTCATCGACTGGTACTGTTCGGAGCCCAGGCTAGCTTTCAACAGGACTGTGGTCACACGGTACCGAATCGCACTCGAACAGCACCCGTACGCCCCGTCGACGATTAACTTGAGATTGGCGGCGATACGTCGGCTGGCGTATGAAGCGTCCGATTGCGGACTTCTTAGCCCGGATCTTGCGGCAGGCATTCGGCGTGTGAAGGGCGTCAGGCGGCTGGGAGTGCGTGTCGGGAATTGGCTGACGGCGGAGGAGAGCAAGAAGTTACTCGGCGCTGAGACAGCCTACACCCTTCGCAGCCGACGAAATCGCGCTTTGCTCTCGCTTCTCATTGGCTGCGGCCTCCGGAGAGCTGAGGTTACAACCTTACGGTTAGAGGATCTTCAGCTTCGGGAAGGCCATTGGGTCATCGCTGACCTGAGAGGAAAAGGTGGCCACATCCGAACGATGCCCGTTCCGCAGTGGGTAAAGGAGGCGGTCGACAGCTGGACTGTCGGTGCCGGCATCACCTCGGGTCCCTTGCTACGGTCTATCAACAAAGCAGGCAGAATTTGGGGACACGGCTTTACACCCAAGGTCATCTGGGCAATCGTGAAAGCAAACGCGAAAAGCTGTGGTCTGCCATCGGTGGCACCGCACGATTTGAGAAGGACCTGTGCGCGATTGTGTCATCAGGCAGGAGGTGAACTAGAGCAGATTCAGTTCCTGCTCGGCCACGTTTCATTTCAGACGACGGAGCGATACCTCGGGTGCAAGCAGCGTTTTCACGATGCGGTTAAATGATCACGTCGGCCTGGAGCCAGATGCGCCGTCGTGAGGAACAGATGTAAAAATTGGTATCCGCTGGCCGACTTGTCGTTACCAATCGTCCAGGTAATCTCCGATCAATGGCTAAGCCAGCGGGCCATTAGCGAGTTCCGCGACTTACTCCTTGCCACAATCGAAACCTTTGCTATAATTCCTGCGACTAATTTCAGAGGAGACATCTCATGTCAGAGAAGAAGGTCACTGGAGTAGCTCAAGCTGTAGACCTAGAGAGCATTTCGAAGGATATCGCTGAGCTGGTAAAGAAACTAGACAAAAAAGCAGAGGGACCCGTTAGCGTTCAGGTTCTGAAAAGAGTGCAGGTAAAGATAGAGAAGATTCTGTCTCCAGCTGCATAGCGTATATCGACATTGTGCTCACTGGGCGGACAGAAGCCATCCGCGACGGAGGAGCCGTGCATGTCTAGCGCCGTCCGCCCCAAAGACAAACCGCTTTCCGCCAAACTGATCTCGTGTCCCTGGCCGCATCTCATTGTCGATAATTTTCTCCATGAATCAGTTCTTGCGAAGTCTATTGCTGAAATTAATTCTGATCCACACAGCTTTGATTTGGGAAAAAGGGGCAGTGGTCGGATCGAATACTCCTTGCTGAGAAGCAAAACTCTGTGGACAGCTCTTTACTCTCGAAAAACGGTCAGCCTCCTGTCGGCGGCGTTCGAAGTTCAAGTAACGCTAAGCCGGGAGAACTGGATTCAGCTCAGACAGATGAATTCTGATACACCTGAGTTCCCTCTACATAATGACTTCGTGCCGCCCGAAGATTCCATCGTTTCCCTCCTTTATCTGAGTAGTGGTTGGAAAATGGAGTTTGGTGGCCGCTTGCACTTGTTCACATCAGAAGACGAGAACACTCTCGCTTCATCCGTCGCACCCCTTCAAAATCGTTTTGTTGCATTCCGGACCCTGGAAAGCCACTGGCATTCAATTGAAAAGGTGTGCGGCTGGGAGAGACTGAGCGCCCTTGCTATGTGGGACGTTGGATAAATTGCGATTCTTGTTCAAGACTTGACGACTCTGGCACTCGGTCTAGTTTGGACTTCCGGCAGTTTGGAACAGGGCCCTATCCTGGACGAGTGATGTGCAGTGCCACTATCCCATAAAGTTGCCGGTCGATTGGTAAGGGGGAGTCTATGTCTTCATTGTCTTTTCTGGCCGGTCTACCAGCCCTGCTGGGAATAGCGGGTTTTTTCGCTTATCTCTGGGTTGGCCAAGCGAAGATTGGCGGCGACATCCTCAAGGACATCGTGGGCAAGCTCCGAACGAATCCAAACTTGGATTTGAAAGCCTACGGTGATTTGTCACCCGCGAAGCTCGGCAAGATCGTGGATTCAGACACGAGTGTAAGAGACGCGGTTAACGATCAAGACCAGAAGCTTTTGCGGCTCCTCATCATCTTTCAACACAGCTTGACCGTTATGGTTCTTTTAGTCAGCGCTTCGCTAGTCGCATTGAGCGTGTGGCTATTCACCAGGCCGCAGCCTCTTTCGGTTCTTGGAAGCCTCCCTCAGGAGTTAACAAAGATGCCGATGGGCTGCTAGTAGATCTGGACCCGATTGGCGTCGAATGGCAGTCACAAGGCACACCAGAGTCCGTGACCGTCTATCTCGAAAACGTCGACACCCAGGCCCACAGCGAGAAAAGAACACTTGGGGCGGATGTGCTTAACGTCGTTTTTACTCCTGAACAAGTACATGCCGTCGCCACCGATCGCCTTTATCACCATAAAAACCGAATTCGCACGGTGGTTGAATGGTCAAAGGGCAAATCCACATCACAGCCAGTTGAAATGCTTGTTGGAATTGACGTTGAACCCTACTTTATGGACATCTCATCACTCCATCGGGAAAGGCTGGTGTAATTCACACGATGGTGGCGACCATCGACGAAAGCACAGCTAGTTTGCCGAGAGACTACTGTTTCACGGCTGATTTGGTGGGCCGATCAAGAGCAAGTGCGGTTGTGATACCAGTCAGGTCGTGCGATGCAGATACTGAGGTTTCAATTCCAGGCCATCGACTGGCAACGGCCGCTAGGTCTGATTTACGACTCACCGGATGACCAAAGGATCGTACGAACGAAGGTATCCGGACACCCATAGAGTTTGGGTATTCGGAACCTGGCGTTGGTCATCCCGGTAAACCGCACAGATTCAGAAGACGTAGAAGTGGTTAACTCTGTTGACACGGCTTGAAGAGGCCGTTGCAATGGCACGAGAGGCAAAAACGAAGGCGCCCAGTCGGCGCGCGGAGGGAATTATGTTCAAACGCAAAGTTATGGTTGTTGTCGCCGTGTGTGCGGCCCTGGTTCTCACAAGTTGCAAAACTGAAACTCCAAAATCCACGGCCAGAGCCGTCTCAACGCCGATAGTAGCGGTTGCCGTTCCGGCGCGGGCGGGAGTAGTCGAAGGCAAGACTGAGAATTCGGATACCTTTATGTGGGAGCTGTTCACGCAGATCACTGCGCCGATCTCCGCCCAGAGTGGATCGTCCGTCGAGTTTGAAAGATGGGCATCGGATGCCGATACGTTCACGTCCAATCCGCATTGGCCTAGTGGCCCAGAATCACTGAAGTTTCACGCGAGCGTTCTCGCGCTGGCTAAGAGTGGCGTTCTCGCGCAGGCCGAGAGTGGAAATCTCGCTCCGGCAAGGATCGGGGGTATGGTCCGGTCTCTCGCGACGTCAAAAATCGACGAGCCATGCGCCGGCTCTCCCCCTCAGAGTCCGCCTCCTCCTGACGGTTCCGCCGCGGGTGGGTTCCCAACTACTGGCAATCCGATACCGTGCATTGTAGAGCAGGTTGCACGCAATAAGACCAATTACGAAGACATTGCCTGCGACCGAAATTCCAAGCCGATCATTCACTGCGTCCTGAAGTTTCTGTTTGCTTCCGATGTACCGTTCTGTTGTTTGGACGGATGCGTGGCCCAGCAGAAACTGAATCTGTTCCAGTTCGCCTCCGCAACCACGGCACAGCCGGGCGCATGTGCGGCGAAGATCATGGGGAGCCAGATTGTCTATGCCAGCCTGTCCGGCGCATCGCTTCACCGCGTACCAGACTACGTTGACTGTCACGGCAGCGCCCTGTAGTATGCCTCCCTTCAAAACCCGTCTGAATACCTTTCCGTCGCTCACTCCCGAGTGGCGGAGCCACGCGTCGACAAGCTCCTTGCACCACGACGGTACAGGTACGGTTCGTGGCCGTCCTCCTTTGCCGACCAAATTGACGATGACCCAGTGACCCTCTCTCGACTGCAACTGATCCAGGTTCAAACCCACGACCTCTGAGCGTCGCAGTCCACATCCCAGAAGCAATCCGAGCATTGCACCATCCCTCCAACCGCGCAGGCTGTTCTTCGAGGCGGCGTTAACCAGCTCCTGAGCCTGAGTTCGGGTGAGCCAATTGCCCATCTTCCGTCCGAGCCGCTTAAGTCCTTTAACTCCCCGGATTCCAATCGCCAGTTCCGGGCTAAGCCAACCGCTTTCGGCAGATTCATCGGCCAGCCGACGGATCGCTGAAAGATGGAGGTTGATCGTAGCCGCGAACAGAGAGAGGCATTCCAGAAATGAGCGGTACCTCACCACAACAGAACGGTTGAACGTTAGTCGAGGCTCACTGCAGTACCAGGCAATAAATCGGTCGATGGCATATTCATAGCTCCGACGTGAATGTTGAGAAGCGAGCGTATTGAGCACTGCCGCCTTGGATTGTTCCAGCTCAGGGATGGTGACGGTTGCGGTGCGAGTTGTGGATTTGGGCTGCGTTTTGAGGGACATCGGAACGGCTCCTTTGGGCCGTGTCCGAAGTTTCGTCCCGCATAAGCTCAGCACCGATCACCTGAGACATCACCGAATTCCATCCCCGTGAGAATGGCGGCTGCGGTTGTTCATGTGAACGTCCTTTAGCACACGCTATCAGAACACGACGGACGAGGTAGGGTGAGGCCGCTTTTCACACCCACCTGAGACAGGAGTGCGTAGGAGATCGTCGTCTGAGTGTGATATTTTCAAGTCGCACAGTTTTGTAGATGAGGCACCGGACGTGAGAAAACTGCTATTCCTACTTCCGTTGGTTTTACTTGTCTGGTCGGCTGTGCAGCTCAGCAACGATTTGCGGCGGTCCCCACAATTTCAGGCGAATCAGGTTCTTCGCGTTGGGGCAAATTTTGCAGCAAGTGTCTCAACGTATGTCGATACGTTTGATAAGCTTATCGATCAATCCAATACGCGCATTTCAGAACTCAACAGTTCTGCAACAAAACAAAATAAGTTTAAGAATGTGCTCTCGTGGCTCAGCATTTCTCTCACTGTTCTCGTAACGCTTCTTGCGGCTGTCGGCGGTGTCAACCCGCAAGAAAATAGGACCGAGCCCGGGGCTAAACGAAGCCACCTCGTCGTCGCAATCGCCATCATTGCAGCATTGGCGTCCGGATCGCAGTTATTCACTGACAAGCTGGACAAGGATGCGAAAGCGAACGTGTCCGCTGCGATCGAACTATCCAATTCCACTGGCTTGTCTCGCATCGCCTTCCTCAGAGCGAAAGAACCAGAAGATGCACCCAAAGTGATATCCGATTTGCAACAGGCTCTGCTGAAAGCAGCGAATTAGAGCACCGATGCCACATCGATCGATGGCTCGGTTATTCGCAGCATGGTTTTTGCTGAGCGTGGCATCAGGTTGTAACCGTTCTAATGTCAAACAGCGCGAATTTCAATCTGAGTTCTCCCCAGTAGTTTTCGGATTGACGGAATCAAAGGCTCATCGCAACATTGTAGAGGCTGCCATCTATCTCGCCAATGTAGTTTTGGAAATCGATACCCCTTACAAATTGGCACCAAGCTGGAAGAAGGCGCCGGCCGACACGATCCTTGTCTACTTGGTTGACGGAGAAACGTTGGAGGACTCCGAATACGTATTTGTACCGAAAGAGTGTATAAAGTGCATCTTTGTTCAGGCTAGCAGGCTGCCAGCATTGTTCGAGTTATTCGGTGTCGACTATGAGGCCGCTTTTACTATGCCGGAAAGTGGCCCTGATTATCAGGCTTACCAGGCATTTTTCAATATGCTGCCGGAACAACGCCCCGCTTATCGGGCATTTTTTGATCCTGAACATGACCCCAATCGCGATGTACCAATACTAACGAACGACGAGGCGCGACGCATGCTCGCGCTGGTTTTCTTACATGAAGTGGGCCACGTGTCACGCGGTCAGATCGGTTCTTACACTGGCCTTCAACCCATTAGTTTTCGGGAAATAGAAGACATCGCAGGTCCCACGAAGAATGTGGAACTTGCCGCAGACAGATTCGCGGCTGAACGACTGAGATCAGGGCCTGATCTCAGTGTAATGATGCAGGGACAGATTTCCATAATACGTGGGATTTTCTCGAGCCTTTCACCACAGGAGCAACAGAGGCAGATAGAGGAATTGTCGACCTTCGGCTTCGTGACTCAACAGCGTAAAGAAGGAATTCGAATGCGCGCGACTACAGATCTAATCAGTGTTCTTCCTATCGTAGCTGTTAAACTAGCTGACGGAACGTACCCGAATCTCCATCCTGCCGGTCCACGTGGTACTTACACACATCTCGATCTAGATTTGCGCCTCCTCATCATTTATGACTTGGTTCAGCCTCACTCCCAGCTTGACAAGCTCGTTAGATCCGAACTGCAACTTCGAACTGGACCCTAGCGACGGCCATACTAAGTCGAGACTGCTTCGAGGACTTCACAACGAGCCTATTCAGTCGTCTCGCTTGGGAGCAAACCCGAATTTTCGACAAATCCTCTGTTCAAGGCCAAGCCGGCGATGGCGTTTGGATGCACCCGTGACTCACGACGTTCACATCAACAGTCACAAGAGCCCTTCTTAAGGGAGATCGAATTCCGTGCCGACGCGC
This sequence comes from uncultured Acidobacteriota bacterium, assembly GCA_963716405.1. GTDB lineage: Bacteria > Acidobacteriota > Terriglobia > Terriglobales > Acidobacteriaceae > JABDBE01. The sequence goes on from CAVQTI010000007.1 coordinate 967,412, forward strand.
CTCATTCGCGCAGATTACGGATATTTTGAGGCGGTTGTGGCTGGGAAAGTACGGGAGATTGCGATCACGCGCGAAGTTGGCGATAGCGTTCTTTATCATTCCCTAATTGAATTGGCAAGCGTCGGGAGTATTTGGTCTGAAATGGCGACACAGCCACGCGAATCCCACAACGTCCTAGAAGTCGACTTCTGGCCCGCCTGCCTCTCTCCGTGGTCCAATTTCCGGATTGTTCGTTATCCGATCGGAGCCGCTCGGCTGGCGGACAAGAATGTGGTATAAATTCCGCGACATGACAGATCCTTCTCAATTGTTTTATGGAGCGCACGAAGGTGGAACAGACTACGATTTTGTAGTGCGCGGTCTGACTAGGATTTTCAAGGAGCAAGGCGTCGTGCCGCCACCCAATTCGTTTGTCAGGCAGCTACCGGTTCCGATCAGGCCAGTGGGACTAAGATCCGCAGCCGAATCCCCCGGCTCACGTTTGGTCAGCGCTTGCACTTTTCTTGAAGAACTCGAACAAACCTGGATCATCAAGCCCACTCAAGACGAAGACGCCGAAGATGCAGGCAGCCACCGTCGTGATGAGGCCGAAAACGAGGGAGCGCATAACGTCCCCGGTCACTTTAAAGAGCGAAAAGCTCAGGAGCGGCCAATTGAACGCGCTGGCCGCGAACGAGATTAGGGACATCTTGAACCAGTGCGGCCTGTGCAACACGTAATATAAACTTCCAAGGGTGAAGGCAACGTAGAAGCCGTTGCTACCTGCATCGATAAGAGCCCCGAATATAACACCAACGCCCTGGAAATCTCCAAAAATCAAGTCTATGCTCAAGAGGGTCACCAAGCCCATAATAAGGCTTATGATGTTCGCCACTATTAAGATGATTGGCAGTGCAACCAAAGGAGAAATCCACCATTGCGACGGTCTAGCTGCGACGGTGTGAGACGATCCCGACTGCCAACGTTGAGTTTCGCGCACAGCCTGCAGTTTCTCATCATACAATTTACGAAATCTCGAAACCCGCGTCGCGTCGACAGCGTTCGGTGCCTGGCCGCGGTGAGCGCCGAGCCAATTCAGCCGGGCGGCAAATTCATATGGATCGCGGACACCAAGCAGGTTCCATTTTTTGTCGGCCTGGATGTCGATGCGGCCATAACCAAACAGGCGCCCGAAAGGACCTTGTGAGACCCTGAGGGTGAAATTGGCAGGAATTTGCTCCTTCAAGTTGATGATCGAGGGAGGACCATCTTCCGTTTCCCGGGTTCTCGTATATGAAATGCCGGCTCGCGAAATCAATACGACTTCGCTCGATGTCAGGGTGTTCTTGGTCTCGTACAGAGCGACTGCGCACATTAATACAACAAGTAACAGGACTGCGAGCAGCGCAAACCCGGTGAGCGTTCGATAGGCCCCGCTGAGATGACGCACGATGATATCATCATTGACCATCAAACGCGAGATGATAAACGCGGCCAGGCCTACGCCTACAGCCACAATCGCCACACCACCCGCGTTCAGAATCCGGTATATCAATACCGGCGAATGCCCAAGAACGAGTTCGGGATCGTCCGGAGCGAGCCCGGATGTGCACGCGTTGCAACACATTTCCCAGTTTCTGGTCGGGTCACCGCATATTGAGCAGATCCGGCGCATTTCTACGCCCGATTGCAGCGCGTAAAGTCGCGATAGATGGGCACATCACACACGATGGATGAGAGCTTCATTTCACCGCTGCTGATAAACCCTCATGGCTGTCACAATAATTTCTCAAGATGAACTGAAAGATATCACAGGAACACTATAAGAGAGCACTGACCGCCGCCGCAGGGCGCAGCGGCATCTCCCGCTGCTCGACCTAGAGTACTTCTTGTAGAGCACCCCTTTTCTTAAGAAATCTGCCTCACGGGCACGTTACTTCGCTTCAAGGGGCGCGGCGAGGTTACATCGGTGAGAGATTGCAGTGAGACGAAGTAATCTGTGACCTCGTGAGCATCCTGCTTCCAAAAGTCAACTCGCGCTCACCGAATCCGCAGCTCTTGATCGCATTGCATTCGCCTAATGGACTCCGTGAAACCGGACTGCGCCTGTGCCGTACAGAGAAAAGCCGGGACAGTGACCCCGATCTCACCCGAGCAGTCCGTTCTCTGCAGTCCGGATTGCTGAGCAACAATCGCGAAATGCGGGCATCTTTCGCGCATTTCGGGGGAAAGGACGGCGGGATTCTCTGCAGTTAAGACTTGCTGGCGGAGGGAGAGGGATTATAGTGCGCGTGTTGCAGGAAAAGGACTTGCGCGTAACCCAATGATTGCACTCAGGCGTTTGATAGGGTTTCGTCCGATTTCGTCCCATACGTCCCAGTAGAACTGGAGAGAATAGTACCCATAGTACCCGTCAGAACCCTTGATTGGCGCTGGTTTCAGCGGGCAGTTGGTGGCAGAAGCAGAGCACCTTCACCTTCTCGCTAAACTCCATCGGATGAGGCTCAACGTTTCGGCTTGTAGTGATGCGCGGCGATTGCCCCGCCTGCTCACCAACGTCGGTCCGATTTTGGCCGATTTTGGCAGTCTTCATTTAGCGCGGGATACGGAAGCGGGACGGCGAGTGTCAATGGCTCTTTTCATAATCCGCGCAGTGGCTTCGTTCATTTCCTCGCTGTGCCGTTGGTCGGATGCTGTCCACTGCCTTGCTCGGTGCGGCTGGGTGCGCCGTTGGCCACTGGCAAGTTCACAGCACTTGTTCGGGTATGCACCGCAGGTGGGACATGGCACAGCCAATATTTGTTTGGGAGTAAGAGCGTTCGTCTTCACGCGGACTATGATGCCACAATTCTCAGTGCGAGTTGCGTTTTGGCCCCCTAATCGTTCACTCGTGGGATAGGCCGACTTTTGGATGGCGTCGCCCCTGAATGCCGTACGCAAAGGCAGCCCATCAATTAGGTTTCAGCGGCTTGTTGGAAAGTTCGCCTTCGAACTGACTTTCAACCTCTTCACGACTAAGCGAGTCTTTTGCATCGGTAAATACGATTGAATAAACGATTTTGTTGCGCTCGACCTGAGCCGTGATAAATACCCAGTCGTCCTGTAGTTCTTGGTTGGTGAATTTCACTCTTCTGCCATCGGCGAGTGTTTTAGTCCACGCGTCGCTTAGTATTATCGCTTCGCCCCACGTGCGACTCCATCCGCTGCCGCGTGGTGTTCGCTTGGGGAGAAGTACGCGTTTCACTGCGGCGGGCATGTTGTTGCCGTTGACTTCGCGGTAGATGCGTTCGATGGTGGTTTCTTTGCGGCGGGCCATGTCGCACCCCGGCCAAATGCTACACCCGAGAGGCAGGACGCACGAAACGTGACAACTCAGAGTGGCGCAAACCGCTCCCCGCATGCTGGACACTCGAATCAGGAATGACGCGCATGGTGCGCGAGAAGATTGAACGTCATCTGCCGAACAGACTTGGCACAACGCATGTGATACAAGAGCCAGTCCTGACGAGGGAGGGCTCGTGCGAGGCGAGAAGAAAGAAAAGTGGATGGCACTTTGCGAACAGGCTGCCAACGAACAAGACCCTGAGAAGTTAATGGCACTCGTTACAGAGATTGACCGTCTCTTGGCCGAAAAGCAACAGCGTCTCGGAAAACGAGAGCCCAGCCCGCAAACCGAGACTTAGAGTCACAATCCGCTGCGACGCCAGATTCTTCCCGTCATTCCTTGGAGGGGAGTACACTGTGAAAGTTACCTGCCCCCATCGCGGACCCGCGTTGTTCTTGGATGGCTCCTTGAAGCGCGGGTCTTTCACTGCCGCAGAACCCGCGAAAGGATCGCTGGTTGACCATCACTGCCATACGGTGCTTAGTGTATTCCACACTCTCCAGCCTCGTGAAATGATTCGTCATATCGGGCGTGATTATGTTGGAAAGACGAATCCGCGAACTGTGTGCTCAGGCCGTGAAAACGCAAGACGCGGAAACCTTGCGTTGCATTATGAGGGAACTCAGGGATGCGCTGCACGAGCATAACGAAGACCTTAAGCGCATCGTTGCCGAATATCCCTTCCTGCTTGATGATCTAAGCAGGCCAGCCGCGTAAGACGAGTTTGGCGGATCAGGTCTTCCTTGCAGAGACATCTCGCTGCTGTGCAGCCGCAATTCTGGCGACATGGACAATTTCAACTTCGCCGTCAAAGAGTTCGCATACTTCCCCTGCCTTGGCACCGCACCGAGGGCAGGTTAGGGTCATCGGGCTAACGGCTATATGCGCGGTACTTTTCGGCTCCATTTTGACGATGTACCACGCTTGCCACGTTTGGTTCTGTTTCCTACTGAACATTCCGAAGAAGAAAATAGTGCTAGTATTTTTGCGTGTCACGAGCAGTGACAGCGATCTGGGCGTCGATCCTTCATACGTGAGCAGAGTTGCTCGGGGACGGCGTCAATCCGAGAGCATTGAACGGGCAATCATCTCAGACAATCGCATCGAGAAACTGCGACCGAATTTAAAACCAAACCCCCTCAGCGGCTAACCAACCAAGCGAACCGATTCGCGGCTTCAAGCACGCGAAATCCTTGGGGTACGATAGCGAACCGTAATAAACAAGTTTTGCACCGTCGAAAGGCTAGTAGAATAGTCTTGTTACTTTTCCCATCCTTCCGCCGCGCCCGCTGGGCGACGGTTCCTTGCGAAAACTGACGTACGTCACGTAGGGAGCCTGAACGGCTGCCGCACACCTCTATCCCGGCTCGGTGCAAGCGCAGATGCGTTTTGTTAAGGCGCGTCTGCTCCAGAGAGGAACGACCATGAGAGCGGATTATGTTTGGGACGAATCGTACAGGGCTGCTGTCCTCGAAACTGACGACACGAAGATGCCGAATCGCATCCGGGCAGCGAAGGGCGCAATTGACGCCCGCCTGCACGAATTGCAAATGGATCACGGAGGTACGCCGGAAGAACGGCTGGCTATCACCGATGCGCTCGCTGGATTGAATGTTTTACGGAGAGAGTTGGAAAGACGCATTCAGGCGGCGGGTTCGAGCAATGCCTGAATGCTGTGGACCAGACCTTCGATTTTATCTTTCGACACTACTGCACTAACGCCCGCAGATAAGACTTCTTTGCTGAGTTGAGGGCTGGTGAAGTTGGTGAACATCACTAAGGGCAGAGACGGCAACAGGCGTTTTAGTTCGCGAGCCGCCTCAAGGCCATTCATCACTGGCATGGAAAGGTCGAGCACCACCAAATCCGGCTTCAATCGTTGTGCTTCCTCTATTCCCTCTCGCCCGTTGGCCGCTTCGCCGCACACTTCCCAGCCGACCTGCCGCTCCAACATTTCACGAATCATTCTGCGTATGAGAGCACTGTCGTCCACGACAAGAATGCACTTCGGCACTTGGTGCCTTTCATGGCAAAACTCCAAGAATCCCCAAGTTAACGGTAGGCGTGCAGGCTCGTCCATACACTGCATCGTGTATTGGAAGTCCCTGCATCGGTGGGCAGCTACGGCCTCCTGCTGGGCGTAAACCTCTCTCCGCACGCCGGACACTCCATGCGCTCAAAGTCGATGCGCCTCACCTCGGCGGGTCAGATTGTCTTCCGACATTTCTGACGGACGCACACCGCACGCACGCAGGAAGCGGTCATCTGTGTACCCGAAGCTGGCGGTCGGCTCGGGCACGATACACAGCGAAGCCTGCTCGAATCCACAATCATGCCATCGCACAGCGACAGGCTTGCTGTCTGCGTAAGAGATGTGGGCAGACCAGTGCATTCCCGCCAGTGTCCGACTGATGCGTTCCTGCTCGGCATCGGTTGGTCCGCGCAGGAGCCAGCGCTTGAAGTGGGATAGTTGAAGAAGAAACACAATGCCTCCAGTCTTAAGTCTTTGGCGGACGTTTCTTGCGACGTTTATCCCACACAGGAGCAACAGGAAGTGTCGTGACTGGTGGCGGAATGGCGGGCGGTTTCGGTTCTTTCACCTTCTGAGTGGTGCGTTCTATCAAAGCTGCTTCTTTGGGCGTGGGCTCTCTTAGGGGCTCCGCATTCGGATTTGTCCCCGGCTTTGTCGGTCCATCAAGCTCGTCTGTTATGGTCATTTCGCTACAACTATACGCTCCCACGGGGAGGCTGCCCATGCGGCTCACTTGGCTGGCTTCCTTGTGTAGCGGTTTCCGTGTTCGACCGTCCTATACAATATTCTCGCTTTCAAATCCGAGGGGGAATCAATGGGAAACCTAAGCAGTGCGCTTCAGCAGCTTCGTGCTGAGCGCAAGCAAATGCTGTCACAGGTCGAGAAGTTAGATCAAGCGATTTCCGTAATTGAGTCGTTAAACGGCTCGGCAACAATCCATCAGGCAAGCCAACCGAAGCGAGTAATATCGGCAGCTTCACGGCGCAAGATGGCGCAGGCGCAAAAAGCGAGATGGGCTAAGGTTCGTGGGACATCACAGCCAGTAGCATTACCGAAGACAACTGCTCCGGCTCCTGTGAAGCGCACCATGTCAGCGGCAGCCCGCAGGAAGATCGCTGCTTTCCAAAAGGCGAGGTGGCAGAAGGTTAAGGCGCAGCAGAAGAAGGCTGCATAGAATAGCTGCCAAAGGCACTCCTTCAGAGGCACAACATGAAGGAACAGAGGAAAACGGGTTACTGGTTGCAGTGTGACTGCGGATACGACGGTGCCGAATATTCGGAAGTGACGGGATGTAAGTCCGCTGGAGCATACCTCTGGGATAAGGTGCGATTGAAATGGGATCAGTCGCTCCTTCAGATGAGATGCCCGAAATGCAACCAGTGTTCGTTGCGGATAACCTATGCATTCCCACGAAGGAATCACGAGGTTGTCCAAGCCATTCACGTTGTTGGTCTCAGCCTCGGCGATGATTACACACCCATGATGTGGGAGAGCCGATGTATCAGCAGACCAAAACTTCAGTGGTTTCACTTTAACTATCTTGGCAGCAGAAACCCATATCGATTGTCGCGTCGAAAGCAAATGATCGAAGAGTATTTCAGCAGTGTCTCAGGCGAAGACGACTGGAATCCGCGTTACAACATTGCGCCGACCCAGCCTGTCCCGGTCATTTGCCAGAATCCCAAGGAACCGCGCCGGGAGTTGTCGCTTATGCGTTGGGGTTTGATCCCTTCGTGGGCGAAGGACATGTCGGGCGCAGCCATGATGATTAACGCAAGATCGGAAACAGCGGCTAGGAAGCCCGCGTTCCGTGATCCGTTGACCAATCGTAGGTGCCTAATTCCAGCAGACGGATTTTACGAGTGGTCACGCAGGGGTAAGGCGAAACAGCCGTACTGTTTTGAAGTTAGTGACGGGGAATTGTTCGCGTTCGCAGGACTCTGGGATCGCTGGAAAGACCCGAGTGGGCAGTGGATCAGGTCGTGTTCGATCCTGACGACAACTCCGAACGCTGTGACTTCATCCCAGACGCAAACGTAGACACTTCCTCCGGCAAAGGCGTGCTGCGTCCACTGGCACAGCAGGCGGGTATCGGACGGCTGAACTTTCAGATTCTGCGCACGACGGTCGCAACCCATGCCCAGCACCTTGGGTCACCGAAGGACATCGCAACCCTGATGAGACACCGCAGAGTAGAAACCAGCCAGCAGCACTACATCCAAGTCATAGATGAGACGGTGAAGCAGACAGGAGAACTGCTGGCAACCAAGATGCTCACGAAGTAGCCCGAGAAAATCAATTCAGCGCCCTCTCTGGGGTGTATACTCACAGTCTGCTAGACGAGGACTACCTTACGTCAATGGTACCCGTCCCAAGGAGCGTCCTCGCCCGAGGAGGCAAGCGGATTCCAAAGAAGAGAACCCTGTTCCGTTCGATCACACTGGTGGCAGTTTCCCAAGATATTGAATAACCGGAGTGAAGTGAAACGGCCTCATTAAAGGCAGAAGGGAGTTAGAGAAATGCGTCAAAGACTGTTGTTTCCAGTGCTTTTCTTTGGCCTAGCCGCATTCGCGTGGGGCGAAACTATTATCAACGAAGCCGCGCCGCAACCGGATGCGCCAGTGCGGATTCTCGCAACGTTCGCCACGGCAGAGGACTTGGGAGGCCAAGTCGATTTCAAAAATTTCTCTAATCGCGCCGTGAAACAGATTCAAGTGGCTTGGGTCATCGAGGTTCCAACAAGCTGTGGTTCTTCGGTCGTCCCGTGGGTTATCACGAGTCCGATCGACATGCTCCTGCTAAAGCCGGGGGAGACTCGATCGGCGTTTTCTTATCGAATCAACGCCGATGAATTGCGACGATTTGCTATGAAGGCAAAGGCAGCAGCCTTGCATATTCAGGTCGGGGTAGTGCGTGTCGAATACGTTGCTACTAGCAAAATGGACGCGCCAGTATGGACGTTCGATCTGGAACAAAACGGATCAAGTTTCGACAACCATCAGCAGAATAGTGCCGCACCCTGCCCAGATTCGCATGATGCAAAACAGGTAGCGTCGGAACTGCTTCACGATCCAGCAGAAGAATCGGGCGTCAAGCCGCCACCCTGCTTAAAGTTGTGGACGTGCGTTGGGACCAGCAATTACACCTACTGCTTCCGCGTCTATCACGGCAAGGCGTGCTCGCAGGACGCCTTAGGCTACTGTTGCTTCAACTATACGTGCACCCCGGAGACTTGCCCGCCGTATTGCACCTGTCACATTGCCTGTGAGCCGGGCAAAGACGGGGAAAGTACGACACTCGTCAAACCTAAACTACAGAGCCACCCTAATTAACCTCCATCGCGGAAGCGAAAGGGCACCGTTTTTCGCTTCCGCGAAACAGACTCTATTTCTCTGAGTGCGTGCCACGGAAATAGATGGTGCCCTGCTCAACGCCGAATGTGCTTCCAAGTTCTCGCTGTGTTACGCCAATGCCGTACATCTGTCGAATGCTTTGCACCTGTAAAGCAGTCAACTTGGCTCTACTCACCGCGCTACCTTTGGCCTGCCGCCCTTTCGTCTGTCGATCCGCAATGTTGTCAAGACCCGTACCTTCAAAGAGGTGGGAAAATCGAACGCATGCTGGGTTGTCACACTTGTGCAGTGCTTGCGGATTAGGCCACTCACCTGTTTCAAGAAACCACGCCACCCGATGAGCAGTTGTGTGAACACCGTCAACGTACATGCGCCCGTATTGCATCGGACCGGAACAAGTACCAGTTCAAAGCCAACAACGAGTTTTAAGCACAGGGTGTAATGGACCGTTCTTGTTGACCTTTGTGCAGAATCGCGTCTTCAGCGACAAACGTGCAAATTGATTTGGCTGGTGCCCGCGAATAAATCGAATGGCTTGACCTTTGATCCAGCCATACCGTTTATCGTTGCGTTTTTGCAATCGGTGCAGGTTGACCGCAACCACAATCACAAAGTTTTGTCACGATGTCCTCCTGATTGCGCCTTGCAGAATGGTCATTACGTTGTTGCGCCTGCGCATAGCCGCTCGATCCACGGATTGCTTGTGGATCAGTTGGCGTACTCGCTCAATCGAAATACGCTCGGCGTCTGCAATCTCGCGAAGGGTTTCTCCGGCGTCGTATCGTGAGCGAAGTGTCTCGCGCCTTCTTCTCTGTCGTTGGTTCATGGCTACACCTCCACCATGGCAGCAAGGTCTAACACTTCGCGCTGAGTCTCACGCGGCAACCGAGCGAAATCACAACCATCCCAGCGCGGATTTGACGAGCCATAAATCTCCAATGCTCGTGCGATGGAACCTTCTGCGAGTACGGTCACACCGTCCGCATACGCTTCGGACTTCTCCAGCAGATCAAGTAGGTCGAGGTTCTTCATTTTCCCTCCTGTGCATGGCGGATGCCTGCGGTCACTCCCGAAGAGATGGCCAGATGGATCACAAACACAATCGCCACAACGAGCAGGCACACCGCGAAGAATCGCCACTCCAGAACAAGGCACACCAGAGCTACGATTTCCACACAAGAAACGCGAAACGTTTTCATCACAACACTTCCAGACCATCAGCCCTGATGCCGTCCACGATGTCTGCGAGGTAGCGTGGTTCAATCACGACTGCGCCCGCGTAGCTCAGACGATCTGCGGGCAGCTTTTCTTCAATCCATTCGTTGGCCGCTCGGGTGAGTGGCTGCAACAGGATGATGGTGCCGTGATTCTCAACTGCGAAGTCGGTGCCCGTGCTGGCGTCGTAGGCCGCTTGCACCTTGGCGTTGTTAGACACAATCTGCTCTAGGCTCTGCATGGTGTTCTCCCTTGGCGTATTCGTTGAAGTTGAATCGAGGGGAATGGATCAGCGATATTCGGTGAGTGGAACTTGCGACTGCGGTTTCATGATTACGGCTTCCTGCGTTCCGTAGTCGAACACGTGATATGCGCCGTGCCCAGCCTTCGAAACCTCTTTCCGAATCCGGCGAGACCCGCCATCGGAAACTTTCAGAGTCAGCCCCTGATTGCCGCAGCGAACAGCAACGTGAAAGCGCTTCACCTCGATATCCTTCGAGACCATTACCTCGGCAGGATCAGTGATGATGCGTGCAGGCTGGCTCGCTACTTTCCAATGCGGCTTCGGAAACGGCTGTCCGTCCGCATCGTTCGCTGGAGTCGTGAGTGAGAATGTCGGATCAGACAAGTCAGCCGATTCCCAGATGGCGATGCCGCCACGAGTGCGGAGCCATTCGGCGATCCTTGGTGCGTTTGCAACTGTGATGACGTGTGGTTCCATGGTGTCCTCCTAGAATCTTTCCCAGTCTTCGCGGCAGTCTCCAGCGAACTCTGGAAAATGTTGGCAGCCACAGCAGCCGCAATCTTCCAGTTCGTCGCCATGGCTGTCTAAGACATGCTCGCGATAGTCGTACTTCAGCGGCTGGTGTTGAACAGCAGTTGCGAAAAGAAGTCGTGTCCAGCCCTCGTGCGCGTGCCGAGGCAGCAGCCCGCGAAGCCGCGATAGCGGAAATGGAAGGTCAGCAATGAATCGCGCTCGTGACCACAGAACAAACGACCCAACATTTATCGAATGGCAGAAAGAATATCAAGCCGAGCAGGAAGCTGCCAAAGCAGTAGTCGAAGCTGCTGACCCAGTGTTGCAAGCACAACGCGCTCTGGATGCTGAGGCTCTGGCCGTGCAGGAACTATTGCGCACGGGATACGTCCCTGACTCGATGCTACCCGGCGTCGAAAGAATGAATGGCCGCGTCATTGCGAATGAAGCTGCCGCGATTCGGAACTGGAAATATTTCGCGGACACATGCCCAACGTTCCAGCACTGGATGGCGGATGCGTTGCTGTCGGCTGCGGAGCGGAGCGATCTTGCACCAATCGCGCCGAATTATCTCGCACTCCACAACTTGATGCTCGAATACGGAGCATACCCGGAACCGCCCGCCGTCACTGAGACGGCTCCGATCACAGAAGAACCGATGCACACACCGAGCGAACTCGCAGTGTTAAAGCACCAAGACTATATGACCAAGATTGTAGGCGTGGACGAAACGGGTCGCGAATGGACAGATGAAGCCATTGACCGAGAACTCAGCGCAAAAGATGGTCTCAGATTGCGTAGGTTGTTCGAGTCTGGAACGCGAGGCGATTCAAGACTGCTGATCTACCGCGAAATTCAAGACATAAAAGCACAGCAGGAAGCCGAACGAGAACGACTCGCGGCAGAACAAGAGAGAGGAAATTGACATGGCATTCGAAACACTATCAAGAGAACAACTGAACGCGATGACCAGCGACCAATATAAGCAGAATTTTGAAGGTCCGAGCGGCGATGATTTCCGTAAGCGGGTTTCAGAACTGGAAAACGCACCGCGTGCCGCAACGCGCCCGCATGGCTCAGTGCGCGGCAAAGAGGTAGCCCCGACTCCGGCATCGACGAGTTGCCGATCAGCAACGTGCGAAAGTGAAACAAGCTAACCAAGAACAGGATGCTCAGGCAAAGGCCGACCAGAACCACAAGTTGGCTGTAACTGAAGCCAACATGCGGAACTATCAGACCGCAGTGAACGCGGGCAAATCGTCGATGGCAGCATCGCAGGCGTTCAGCGACTCATTCAAGTCAATCACTGACGGGCTGGAAGACGGAACTATCGTTCTCCCAGAGGGCGTCAGCAAGTCTGATCCCACGTGGGAATCAGACGCAATGGCTGCCATCAAGAATGGCAAGACCAACATCACCAAAGACTTGCTGATTCCAGTCGGAGACCCGAAGCCCGTCATCGGCAAAGACGGCCAACAAGTCATCGTGAACGGTGTACCGCAAGTCGGCCATGACTACATCACGATTCATGGCGTAGGTCCAGATGGCAAAATTCCTTTGACGAAGGAAATGCAGGACCAGTTCGTCGGGGCGGGAATCATGCCGAGTACGAAGGGTGGCATCGGAACCCCAGCATGGCCACTCGCGGACATCGCGAAGAAAACATCTTTGCTGGCATCGATTAACGCTGGCGAGCAGATGTTGCAGGACCACAAAAACGACGCGCACGATATGTTAGGTCGCGACCCTGAAGATTTGGACGACCTGAAATCGCTCGTGAAGACCAATCCGCAAATGCGCAAGGCTGTCAGTGTGTTTTCGCAGGCTCAGATGGGCACGCAAGGTGCCAACGGCCACATCGAAGACATCCTCAACACCATGGGTCAGCGCGATCCGGCGTCTCGTGGCCTGTTGATGAACTATCTGCACCTCACCGAAAAAGATCTTGACGACATGCACAACAAGCGCGTCGAAGCGGCCACAGATGCGGCTACAAAAACTCCGCAGCCCAAGGCTCTGACGCCGGAAGAGAAAGCAGACAAACTCGCGGATGTGCAGTTGAAACTCAGTCAGACTGCGAAGAACAACGCCGATAAAAAGAAGTTGGATGCGGAAACCGACAAGATTCTCAAAGACGACAATAATAACAATGCAGTTGTGACCGCCATCACGACCGGGCACATTACGCCGGACCGACTGGGGTATATTCTGGCACGCAAGCCGGAGTTGATCGACAAAGTTATGCAGGCCGATCCGTCTTTTGATTCGTCGAAGGCGCAGAGCTATCCCGCAACGTACAAGGACTTCACTAGCGGTCCGGCCAGCAAAGCCATCAATGCTGGTGGTACGGCGTTCATGCACTTGAATGAACTGCGGGCTCTGAACACGATTGAGAGTCGCATCCCCGGAACCGCCGATTATCAACGGTACGAAAACAAAGTTGACACCGTGGCAGATGAGTTGGCCAAGTTCTACGGCAACTCCACCATCCCCGGCATAGCGTCCTACAAAACGACGCTCAATGCCACGCTCAACAGGGACGCGGCCATCACGACTCAGGCGAAATCCATGGGCGACAAGATGGATGCGTACGAGCAACAGTGGAACAACGCTGCGCCCAGCAAGAGTTATCAGGCTCCGCTACCGGGCATTTCGGCAGAAGCCAAAAAGGCTCGTGCGGCCATGGACCCTGACTACGCTAAGCGTCAGAACGGCGGAAGCACCAACGCCGCCCAGCAAAGCCGTGTTGTGCCCGCTGGAGCAATTCCCGGCAGAGATGCGGCTGGCAACATCATCGGTTACAAGACCGCTGATGGGAAAGTGGTGAAATTCTAATGGCAGGCCAAGAGATGACATTCGATGCCGCACCTGTGAAACAGGACACTCCTGTCTCTCAGTCTGCGGCTTCGCCAGACACTAGCGGAATGACTTTTGATTCTGCGCCCGTGAATCAGGACACCCCCGTTACTGGTCTTACCGCACCGAACGGAATGCCCGCGAACAGTATGCAGGCTGTTGCCGATGAGCAGACGCCTGAAGGCCACGCTGCGGCAGTCGCACAGCGTGAAGCGGAACACCCGATTGTTACGGGTTTGAATGAAACAGCCCACGATGTGTGGGACACGATTAGAGGCATGGTAACGCCATCCGGCGCGGGCGGACTTGTTGGTGCTGCTACTCAGGCATACGATCACATCAAAGAAGCAGTTCCGATGTATGAGGCGTATGAGAAAGCCCGCAGCAACGGAAAAAGCATCATGGCTTCATTAGGTGCTGCGAATGCCACGGCGAAACAAATCCATGATGCCAAGGATGTATTGGCTCAGCGCGTAGAAGAGTTCAAACAGAACCCGACCCAAGCGGCAACTCGTGCGGTCGCTGATGCGGCTGCGTTAGCTGCATCCATTTGGGGCACTGGTGGTGAAGCTCCTGAAGCAACGCCTGAAGCAACAATAGGCGCGGCTAGAACTTCACTGGAATCCCGAGTCGCAGCATTAGAAAATTCGAAGGCAACAGGCGCGGCGACCCACATTTGGCATCCTGATACTGGGATTATTCCAGTAGAAGAAGCTGTGGCACGCAACGCTGCAAAATCTGGCCTACCCGTGGGAACTCCCGAGACTACAACTGTTGCGCCTACGGGCGATGACATTCAGCCTTCATTCCAGAAGGGTATCCACGATGTCATGACCGAAGTGGCGAAAGAGAATGGCGTTGAAGCACCAAATCCAAACTCCGTGCGCGACGTTGCAAAGAACACCGCCGATCAAGTCTTCGCGAAGTCCAAGAATGCTTACGCACAATTGGACGAAGCGTCGGGCGGACGTTGGCAACGGTTCGATGACCAACTGAAGAACGTTCGCGACAAAATGAAAGAAGTCGCGGGCATTGATGATGACAAGTACGCCGAACTGGAACAGAAACAGAACGAAATTGAAACCTCGCAGGCGCAACTCATCGAAGACATGAAGGCGGCAGGCAAGGTTGATCCTGCGCTCGCCGATGAGGCGCGGGCGAACTACAAAAAGGCGCAAGCACTCTATGACGTGGACTCGCAAGTCAAGATGTCTACGACTGGGCGGGCCGGTGTCGGCAAAGGCGTTGAGTCTGTGGACCCGAACAAGCTGGCTCCGCGTCTGCACAAACTTTACGACAGCGGGCGTCTCCAACAGGCAGTCGGCGATGATCGCGCAGCCGATCTGATTGACCATGCTGAAACGGCGCAAACCGCTGCTCAGGAGATTAAGGATTTCGAGCCCTCGACTACTTCTTCAACCGGACAGCAGGCCATGCAAGAACTGCTGCGGCCTAACACTGGAACTGGAGTATCTGGACGCGCAACTGGCATTCCCCAACTGCGGCAACTTCTGGGATTCAAGCCCTCGACGAACTGGCTCGGTGTCTACCGAGACATGAATGCCTTGGCACCAGAAGAACTGTCAGCACGATTTGGTTCTGATGCGCCAGCCGCACGAACCTTCGTCGCTTCGCAAGCACGCAAGCAACTTGCGCGGATCATCATCGGCGGATACACCGTCAAGAAGATTGCAGACGCGACTGGCGTTCCTGCCGTCGTTCTGCACACCATTGCCGGGGCTGAGTAACAACAATCATGGCTACATTCTTATTCAGCGGAGCCTTGCTTTGTATGGTGGCTTCGCTGGCAGCCGTCGTCATCAGAACTTCGCGGTGATTTCCCAATCTATTTGAGTTCGGCGGGTTTGTCCTTCGTCTCCCGCCGAAAATGAACGCCCCGCCTCCACGGGCACGCTGGTCTTGTTCGCCGCTTCATCTCTGTCTTTGAGGACCAGCAACATTTCTAAGAAAGGCACCAATGAATCACGCTATTGATCCGCACGCACCCAAAGCTACGCCGCAAGCGATGCCGGAGCACTTTTCCAGCGAGCCCGACAACACTGCATTGTACATTCCGAAAGGAATGGAATACTCAACGTCCATGGCGAAGACGCGGTTCCAACTTCCAACTTGTGACGGACCCGTCCGGTCGCACGCAATTGTGGCGCTCACGGAATCGGCGATCATGATCGATAGACAAAGATCACTCGCTCAATTGAAGCGCATGGCGGACGCGGGCGACGAGCAAGCAACCGTGGTGTTAGAAGCGCTGAAAGGTTTCAGGCTGGACTGACCATGCGGAACTCAACGACGGACGAGCACGGCCATACGTACGGCAGACTTAGCGTGCTGAGCTATGCTGGTGTTAATCGACACCAGAAAGTCATGTGGCTCTGCGAGTGTTCCTGCGGAACCAAGAAAACCATTTGTGGCGGCAGCCTACGTAACGGACTGACAATTTCGTGTGGATGCTATCGCCGCGAGAACTCTCGACGGACCGTAGTAGAAGCACGGAGAATTCGAGCAGAACGTCGGGCACGCAAGCATGTACGTAAGAACGCACAACATCACAGTTGACACATGCGCGAACGGCGAGCCATACTTCTATACGGAGGACTCCCCAGATGCCTTTGAAGGTCATCCCGTTGGCAGAAGCAGAAACGAAATTTCGCCAAGCCCGTAAAACTGCGTTAGAAACGTTGGAAGAGTGGCGCGACCTTAAGGTTCAATTGAGTGCTGGCATCAAGCCCAACAGCGCAATCGTTGTTGAGTTGCCGAAGAACAGCAAGATCAAAAACCTTAGAAGTACGTTCAAACGCCGATCCCGAAACTATGTTCGCAAATTGCAACTCGGGTACGAAGTTCGCGGAATGAAGGACTCCAGCGGAACCGAGGTAGTCATTATTTCAAACCATTCCGACGCGCCAGCGAGTCCGCCACCTAGCCGTAAACGATAACCCGATAATCACACACACAAGGCCAGTTGGTTCCTGAATGCGTACTCTTCTCCGCAGTCATCCGTGAACCGCTGGCCTTCTTTTTCATTGCCTGCAAGAGTGCACAATGGTACAATGGAACATTAGTAACAACAACGGACGCTCCGTTTGTCAACTGAATCTTAACCGCGACCATCGTCACGCGCTTTGACGAGAGAATTGTGCAGGGCATGATGAGTGAAGTCATCGAATATTGCGGCACCAGAACCATCGGACGGGCTCCTCGCTCGTCTGCAAACGTGTGACCGGGCTCTAACCGCAAGTGAAGTTGCGGAACTACTGAGCGTAGGCAAATCAACAATCCATAGGCTGTGCGACCAACGGGAGATTCCCCACTTCAGACTGGGAAAACTGACACGCTTTCTGCCGTCCAGAATTGCGGAATGGTTGATTGAAAAGCAAGCTATCGTGGCAGTGCGGACGATGCTGAAGAAAGAAGAGAGGGCGGATAGGGGGAGGTTGCGAGCCGCCTAGTTGAAGACGGCGTCCATCTTCTTCTGTGCATCCGCGCCCTCAGCCGGACGAAGGTAGCGCATCGTGGATTCCATGTCCGTATGACCCAACCACTCCATTGCCGTGCGTACGTCGGTCTTCCGCAGCACCTTGGTGCCGAATGTCGAGCGGAACTTATGAAGGAACCAATTCTCGCAGTTCGGAACTTCGTTAGCGCAGCCCTCACACTTCCCGCAGAACAACTTTGCCCGCTTCGCAATCGCCTTCAGGCAATCCAGAAAGTCCAACTTCACATTGCAACCGGAAGTGGGGAAAACCAGATCGCAGGCGCTGTTCTTTGTTTTCTCGCGCCAATCCTCCAACAGGTCATACAATACGCTCGACATCGGAATGGATCGCGTCTTGTTTTTCTTCGGACGCCAGTTCTGGCGCTTGTTGGGCTGCACAGTGATGGTGCGCTCGTCCATGTCGATCCACGACCACTGGCAGTGCTGAACCTCGCCTTCGCGCATCCCGGTCAACTCGAAGAACCGGAACCACCGTTCCTCTTCTTCGTCGCAGGCCGCATAGAACTTCGCCAACTCGGCATCCTTGTACACGTCCGGCGTCTCTTCGTCGTACTCCGGCCAATCGTGTTTCGTGATACCCATCGCCTTGCCAGTGCGGCCAACGGATTTTAGGAAGCCCATGGTCGCGGAGAACTTGTTCCACACGCTACGGTCCGACTGGCCCTTTTCGTCCGCGAGGTACGTCTTAAAGGCCAGCAGGTCTTTTCGGTCGATGGAGTCAACGAAGGTCTTGGTGCAGGATTGCTGGAAGTATTCCAGAGCCTTGGCGTATGCGCTCAGCGTCTTTGCCGATTTGTGCGCTTTGATGTCGGCCAGATACTCGGTGGCAGCATCGGCGAGCAGCAACCGTTCGGTTGCCTTCTCGGGCTCCGTATAGGTGCCGTTGCCCTTTAGGCGTTCGATGGCGTCCATGTCGCGTTGCTTGTCCACCTGAGCCCGCAGCGCCAGCTTCAACGTCGTGGCAGGAATGGACTCGCGCCTGCGCTTCGTTCCCTCGTACCACGACAGGTAGAAGATGCCGTCGCCTTCGGTCTCCGGCGCAACGTACACCCTCTGCCCGTCCTTCAGAATCTTCTTGGTCAGGGCAATCTTCATAAATAGTACCCACCTCCAGCTTAGTACCCATTGTAGTACCCATGGTGTATGAAGTCAAGAAAATAGGCATAAACAGCGGGGTTTTGTGAAGCTGGCGGAGAGAGTGGGATTCGAACCCCCGGTACCTGTTGTGGCTCCAATTCCCACAAGCCGACTTCTGGACAACGTCAAAGTGCGCGATCAAGTGTCGCACCCGCTCCGCCGTGACTCAGGCAGATGCAGCAATCGTAATCGCCTCCTCTTTCCATCGGTAAACACTGGCCGACTTCCCGTTACCAATCTGGCCAACCTCCCCGAAGCACGTTTCTGGACAGTTTCCGGTTTACCGACAACACATTCAAAATCGTGCGATCCGGCACAAAGGAGGAACAGCGGAATCCGGTCTCTCACGTGTAAGATCGGGCCGGGGGAGATCCAGCTAGTCAGCTGGCTTGATGCCAACAGCGCTATAAAGATCGGCGCTTTTGTAGAGCACACCGTTCTTCATCACCAGCCGGCAGCGGCGAATGTCGCTGATGTGTTCGGCCGGATTTCCTTCCACGAGTACAAAGTCAGCTCGCTTTCCAGGGGTAATGGAGCCCAAGTCTTTTTCCTGCTTCAGAAGTCGGGCGGCGTTGAAAGTTGCGATCTGCAAGGCTTTCGCGGGTGGGATACCTGCTTCCACCTCGAGTTCCAATTCGCGATGCAACATGATTCCGGCTGTCGTGTCGGTTCCAGCGAGAATGGGGATGCCGGCATCGTACATTCGCTTGGTCATACGCAGCATGGCTTGATAAGAGTCTTTGTAGAGTTGGTCGTTCTCCGCTGTCACCGGCAGACCTCCGGTATACGCACCTCGTTGAACTTGTGCGGGCAGCCGATTCAGGACGGGGGCGTAATCTGGAGAAACTTTTCCCGGACGCCCCCTGAACATTCCCTCAAAAGTGGCGAGGGTTACATCCACGGTGGTGTGATGCTGGAGGAGCAGGGCGATGAAATCATTGACTTCTTTCGACTGCAGATCGAGCTTCGCGGCATTGGCTCCGACAGCGGTAAAACGTTCCGGCGTGCGAGTATCCGTCACCTTATCGCCGAGAAAGTTGAGCATAATGAAATTAATGTGTTGTATCTCGTCGGCACCGGCTTCCACAAATTGGCTCGCGATCATCCCATTGGGAACGTGTCCGCTGACTCGTAGTCCGCGTGCGTGAGCAGTTTTCGCGATTCCCGCTACGGAGTCCGGATTGAGTGAACTATAGATCTTGATCTGAATGTAGCCGAGGTCGGCATAACGATTGACTGCTGCCTGTGCCTCTTCAGCCGTATCGGCGTAGAGACCGGTCGGAGCTTGAAAAGGGCCGCGCCCATCGATAAAACCAGCTTTCCACACATGCGGGCCGATGGCCGCGCCGCTTTCCCACTGGTCCTGCAGATGCTTGAGTTCCTCAATGTCGTTGCCCATGTCGCGGACCGTCGTCACGCCGCTGGCAATGTTCATGATTCCGTCACTTGCCTGATTGTGAGTGTGCATGTCAAACAGGCCGGGTACGAGTGTCTTGCCAACTCCGTCGATGATCTCAGCATCCTTCGGAATGCTGACGGACATAAATGGACCGGCTGCCGTTATACGCTCGCCCTGGATGACAACCGTCTGGTCCTCCCGCGCAGTGGCCTGCTCGGAATCAAACAGGCGCACATGCTCCACGGCAACTGGATGATCTGGATGCCGGGCCAATTCGTGGGCCAGGCGAGCGTAGCGTTCGTCCCGTGATTTGCGGTCGAGAGCATAGAGTTGGTCGTTCGTATCCTCCCAGCCTTCTCTGAGGAAGGCGAACCACTTGCCCGGAATCCCGAAAAAATTCCGGTCATCATCGAGCCACGCAGTTTGCGGCTCGAAAGAGAGTCCAGTGATCGCAAACTCGGTCACGTGCATTTTCTGCCCGTGGCTTTCGACGGTCACCTCGGTCATTCGTTCCAGTCTGGCCTCGCCAGCCGGGAATAGTTTCACTGGAGCACCCTTAGCTCTTAAGAGGACACCTACCAGCAGGGCTGACTCGGCTGCCGGCCCATTGTTGCTGACGTAGAAGCCGGGCGCGGGAGCCTGTCCGTTCTCGGAAGTACTCTTCCAATGGCCAATGCCAGCTTCAACGGCGAAGTGCTCGTCAACGGGAGCCTTCAAGTAGTCGTTGCCGATTATGTCCGTGCGCAGTGGCGATCCATCCGCGGCAACTATGTAATGCGCCTCGATCTTGGGTCCGCGGCCCCGATCGTTGAACTCGAATGTGGAATCGATGTGGCCATCACTGTAGGTGTCAACCTCACTTCCCGCCGTCCTGCCGTTGCTTACGATCGTGTAACGAAGCGTTTGCAAGGCGACGGCGTCGGTTGTCGACAACAGGGAGACCGCAAAAACGAAAACGGAGAGAGATGTGAGACGAAGCATGGAACGACATTATGCCATCGATCGACAGCGAATGCTGGGTTGTCAAACTAGAGGCGTGGTTGCTCTGGACCTTGGCAATAGCGTCTGGCCAACGGACGAAACGACGGGAGTTACGTTTTTCACCTTCAGGCGGACTCGAACGACGTTGTCCCGAAGTCGGCTTCGGGGTCGTTGCCTTCTCTCAGTTGTCTTCCAGTCCGAGATTGTCGTTCACGGCATGGCCGAGTTTTTGCTTGCAGCCGAGATACCGTTCGGTTGTCTGCACCGATGCGTGGCCAAGGAGAAACTGAATTTGCTCAAGCTCTCCGCCTGCGAGATGGCATAGCCGAGCACAGGTTCGACGCAAGTCGTGGGGAGCCAGATTCTTGATGTCAGCACGTTTGGCAGCCGCCTTCACCACGTGCCAGATGGCCTTGGGCGTGATTCCGTCGCCCCAGATCTTATCCAGTCGACTTACTCGACGAAAGATCGCCCCGCCGTCGATGCCAGCCGCCGTGATCCACACATCGACGGCGCGTTTCGCCCAGAGTGGAACAGGAACGGTCCGAATGTGCTTCCCTTTGCCAACCAAGTCAGCAATCACGCAGCGCTCCTCGCGGATTTGAAAGTCTTCCGTTTCGAGTCCAACAAGTTCGGCCCGTCGCAGTCCGCATCCGATGAGCAGT
Source organism: uncultured Acidobacteriota bacterium (assembly GCA_963716405.1). Lineage (GTDB taxonomy): Bacteria > Acidobacteriota > Terriglobia > Terriglobales > Acidobacteriaceae > JABDBE01. Next base: position 988,688 of record CAVQTI010000007.1, read on the forward strand.
GCCAGGATCGCCCGATCACGCTTGCCTCGGAGGCTGCCTGACATCGGATCGCCGAGCAGGCTTCTGGATTGATCGACGGTCAACCAGTTCCCAATCCGTACCCCTAGACGCTTTGCGCCTTTGACGCGACGAATCCCTGCGGCCAGATCAGGGCTCAGGAGGCCAGTATCGGAGGCTTCATAGGCCAGGCGCCTGACGGCGGCCAATCGCACATTGATCGTAGACGGCGCTAGGTTCTTCTGTTCGAGAAAGAACCGGTACCGGAGGACGACCGTCCTGTTAAGTGCAAGACGTGGTTCGGAACAGTACCACCCGATAAATTCGTCGATGGCGTGACCGTATGATTCTTGCGAACTGGCCGCGCCGAGCGAATGAAGCACCGCATTCTTCGACTGCTCCAAATCGGCTAGTCGAAGCATACTTCTTGCCTTGGAGCGTTTCGCTGTTTTCCGATGCGCCATACTGGCGGCCTCCTAGCCGCGACGCTCAGTATGGTGTTTCAGTCGGAGTGATGGTCTGATGGTCTCGAAGCACGTTTCTGGCTAACTTCCTGTTGGCGGACAATCCGCCCGGATCCCCCGTCGCTCGCCTCCTTCGATCAGGTTGCGATCTCGGTACCGCGCGAGAGAAGAGAGAGCAGGACACTCTCCTGCTCTCTCAACGGCGGCGACTTTCCCTCGCTGCTCGGCCATTAGATACTGGCGCTTAAAGCCGACATCACTGTTGCAGTCCCATAAACCGGGCTCCGGATCGGGCGAAGCGCAGTTGTTGCTGAAGCTGCTTGCGGGCATCGTCGCTCAGGATCCTCCGGCTGATCGCGCCTTGTGAGGTACTCTCACCGCTCGCAACACCGTGTGTCGGGGTCGCGAGATAGCTGTGAATTTGGCCGGTGCTGGTCAGACCCAAGCCAGTGATCTCCCCGCGCGAATTGATGGAGCAACCCGTTAGTAGATACAAGGGAGAATGACCCGCAACCAGAGTGTTGAGGTCGGTCATCACGCCCTTCTCCCACAGAAACGCCCGTGGATTGAATTTCTTGTCCAGGGACGCGCCAACTATCGAGCCAGCGTCGTTAATGCTGATGCTAACGCTCGCCACGTCCCCGGAGAGTTTGCCCAAATCCTGCATGCCAGTTTTCCTGGTCCAGAGAAAAGCGTGAAAAGTTTGGTCGCCCCGCAGGTCCGAGTTACCGACCACCTGGCCCAGGTTGTTAATGCCATAGGCGATGTTTCCGCCCGCCTGTCCCGTTTTGCCGCCGAGATCTCCGAGGTCAGTCGCCTTGCCTTTTTCCCAGAGCAGCGCATGAACCGGCACGAGGTTATACAGAAAATTCGTGTTGAAAGTTGCACAAGTGCCCGATCCGCCGACAACCTGTTCGTTGTCATTGATCTCTTGCGCGATGCCATCCGGATCACCTCCAACCGTAGGCAGTTTGTGAATCACTCCTTTTTCCCAGACGACCGGCTCAAAGTGGAGAACTTGGGGAGCTGGGCAGCCTGTATCCGGCGTCGAGTCTTCCGCAAATCCGGCTACTTCTCCGCGATTGCTGATCGCCCACGCCACGCCGTTGTTGCCTCCGAGCGTGGGGAGCGGAATCATTTCCCCGTCATGCCAGAGGAAAGGTAAACAAGTGAGGTGGGTACCGAATCCACAAAAATCTTCACCGTTCGGATCCGAGGTAGAGGTTTCAGCTTCACCGGCGGACTGGAATCTCTCGTTTTCCCCAAACGCGATGCTGTTCGGTCCCCCGAGTCCGGGCGCGCCAATGTCGACCCTCAGTTTTTCCAGCCAAAGGGTTGCGTGTTGATTGCCGTCCGCGAGGTTCGACGAGCCACTCACTAAACCATACCTGTTAATGAAGAACGGCTGGCTGAAATTGCCGCCAGACAACGTGCCGAGATCGGTCACGGTGTAATGGACGGCTGGACGTTGCTGGGTGTCCTGCGCGGCAGCGGTCAGTGGAACCGCCAGCGCCGCGAGTAACCACGCCGAAAGCGACAGCAGAGATTGGGATTTCATGTGGCCTCCTAAAATTTGTCCGAGTTGTATGCGGCTCGATCTTTGAACGCATTTCGCTCTTATCTAAGTAGGCGCAATCCCCGGCGCGAAACTATCATCCGCGGATCTCTTTATTTTTGAAGGACTGGCCGGGCAGCGTATGATTCCCGGAGTGCAGGCATGGGGAATTTTGAGCCACCGGCGCACCGAGAGGCGCAAGCTTCCGATAATGCGGAAGTGAGCGGCTTGCTCCGAGCCTGGAGCGACGGAGATCGAGCCGCGCTCGACCGGCTAACGCCCATCGTTTATGACGAACTCCGCCGCCTGGCGGGGCGGTACATGAGAGGCGAGCGCCCCAACCACAGCCTGCAAACGACGGCCTTGGTGAACGAGGCCTACATGCGCCTTACTGATTACAAGAGTATGCAGTGGCAGAATCGCGCCCATTTTTTTGCGGTTTCCTCACAGCTGATGAGGCGCATTCTGGTTGACCATGCGCGACGCCACAATCTGAAGCGCGGGGGCGGCGTGCAACATGTTTCTCTGGAAGAGACCGCCATGGTGGGCGGCGACCGGGCGGCGGACTTGGTCGCACTCGATGACGCGATGGATGCGCTGGCCCACATTGATTTGCGCAAAGTGCAAGTCGTCGAGATGCGTTTTTTTGGCGGACTCAGCGTCGAGGAGACGGCGGAGGTGTTGAAGGTCTCGCCCGTCACCGTAATGCGCGACTGGAGTACCGCCAAGGCCTGGCTTTATCGTGAACTAACTGGCGAGGCGACCGATGGACCCTGATCGGTGGAAACAAATCGATCACTTACTTCAGGCAGCGTTGGAGCGTCCGCCTAAGGAGCGCGATGCGTTTCTGCGGAGTGCATGTGCGGGCGACGACACGCTTGCACGCGAGGTACGCTCGCTGCTTAGGGCACAACATCAGGCGGGGAGCTTTCTGGAGAGTCCCGCTATGGAAGCGGCCGCACTGGCCATCGCGCGGGACCAACGCAAGCAAACGCACGACGATGAAGATTTTCCTGCCGACCGCACCGTGTCCCATTACCGCATTGTAGAAAAGCTCGGCAGCGGTGGGATGGGCGTGGTTTACAAGGCCGAAGACATTGAGCTTGGCCGCTTTGTAGCACTAAAATTTCTGCCCGAGGACCTGTCCCGCAATCCGCAAGCGTTGGAACGCTTCCGCCGCGAGGCACGAGCGGCATCCGCACTCAATCACGCCAATATTTGCACCATCCATGAAATCGGTAGGGACGGTGAGCAATCCTTTATCGTGATGGAGTTCCTGGACGGTGTGACCCTGAAGCATCGCATCGCAGGGCGTCCCATGGAAACCGACTTGATCTTGTCGCTGGGCATCGAGATCGCTGACGCACTGGACGCCGCTCACGCCGCTGGCATTGTCCACCGCGACATCAAGACTGCAAACATCTTTGTCACCAAGCGCGGACACGCGAAGGTCCTCGACTTCGGGCTGGCCAAGCTTTCACTCAACGACGCAGGCATGGAACTGAACAACTCGACGATGGAGGACGCTCTTACGAACCCGGGCACGGCGGTGGGGACGGTGGCCTACATGTCGCCGGAGCAAGTTCGCGGAAAAGAATTGGATTCCCGCTCCGATCTGTTTTCCTTCGGTGTGGTGCTCTACGAAACCGCAACCGGAACATTGCCCTTCCGCGGAGAAACTACAGGAATGATTTTTGAATCCATCCTGAACCGGGCGCCTATACCTCCCGTGCGATTGAATGAGGACCTGCCGCCCGAACTGGAAAGAATCATCGGTAAGTGTTTAGAGAAGGATTCGAATCTTCGCTACCAGCATGCCTCGGAAATCCGAGCCGACTTGCGGCGGATGAAGCGAGACACGGATTCGGCTCCGACAGTGATAAGTGCAGAGAAAGGAGCTGATGGAGGACGGGCGTCTCGCCCGTCCGCGGCTGGTCTTGGAAAATGGAAGGCAATTATTTTTGCTGCCGTGGCAGTAGTCGTGTTGTCAGGGGGCGCCTACTTCTATCTCCTGCAACACCCAAAGCTCACAGACACGGACACTATCGTCCTGGCCGATTTCACAAACACGACGGGCGATCCCGTGTTTGACGGGACGCTGCGGCAAGGTCTCGCCGTGCAGTTGGAACAGTCGCCTTTCCTCAGCCTCATCTCAGAGCAGCGCATCCTGCACACGCTGTCCCTGATGGGGCAGGCCTCCGATGCGCGGCTTACTCCAGAGCTCGCCCATGAAGTTTGCGAGCGCACCGCGAGCGCCGCCGTCCTCGACGGCTCCATTGCCAATCTCGGAAGCCAGTACGTATTGGGGCTGCGCGCAAAGAACTGTCGCACAGGGGACGTCCTCGATGAAGAGCAGGTAGAAGTGGCAAGGAAGGAAGACGTATTGAATGCTCTGACTCAAATTGCAAGTAAGTTCAGAACGCGAGTCGGAGAATCCTTGGTGACAGTTGAAAAACACGACACTCCGCTCGCCGAGGCTACGACCGCGTCACTGGAAGCCTTAAAGGCTTATAGCATGGGCTGGAAAGTTACAGCCTCCGCCGGTGGAGACGCCGCTGTTCCTTTTTTTAAACATGCCGTCGAGATCGATCCCAAATTTGCCATCGCATACGCGTCGCTCGGGCTCATGTACGGTTCCAGTGGCGAAACCGAACTTGGTACGGAGAACACTAGAAAAGCCTACGAATTGCGGGACCGTGCCAGCGACAACGAGAAGTTCTTTATCACCGCTTATTACGATGGACGGGCGACAGGAAACCAGAAAAAAGCGCAGCAGACCTGCGAGGCGTGGGCACAAGCTTATCCTCGTGAGTGGACACCGCACTCCTTCTTAGCGGGCTTCATTTATCCTGTGCTCGGCGAACATGAAAAGGCAGCCGAAGAGGCCCAAAAGGCGATTGAACTGGCTCCGGACTTTGGCGTGGGCTATGCCCTTCTTGGGTCCAACTCTCTTAGCCTCGATCGCCTGGAAGCAGCCGAAGACGCGATTCGCAGAGCCTCCGAACGAAAAATTGAAATCCCTCTGTTAGCCCTCGTGCGATACGATGTCGCCTTTTTGAAAGGCGACATCGGGGGCATGCAGCGTGAAATGGACGCGGCTCGGGGGAAATCGGGAGTCGAAGAATTAATTTCTGACCATCAAGCCTTTGCCCTCGCATACGCCGGTCACCTGCAAGAGGCCACGAAGATGTTACGGCGGGCAAGCGATTTGGCGCAGCAGGCGGGTCATCGAGAGAAGGCGGCTGGATTTGAAACCCGAGCGGCGCTGTGGGAAGCCTTCTACGGAGACAAGATCACCGCAAAGCCGGCGGCAATGGCAGCCCTTGCGCTTGCCAAGAACCGGGAGGTGCAGTATGGCGCGGCCCTCGCCCTGGCTATCGCGGGGGATTCTTCGCAGGCTCAAACACTGACCAACGATCTGGAAAGCAGCTTCCCCGAAGATACGTCAGTTAAGTTCAATTACTTGCCAGTCGTCCGTGCGTTTCTTGGTCTGAACCATGGCGATCCCGCAAAGGCAATCGAAATTCTTCAAATTTCCCTTCCGTACGAACTTGGTCAGCCACGCAGCACTCAAACGGGTTTCTTCGGAGCTCTCTATCCCATCTATGCGCGTGGTCGGGCGTATTTGGCCGGGCGTCAAGGTGTTGAGGCCGCTATGGAGTTTCACAAAATGCTGGATCACCCCGGGATCATGGTCGGGGATCCCATCGGCGTACTGGCTCATCTCCAACTGGGTCGAGCGTATGCCATGCAGGGCGACGTCGCCAACGCAAAAGCCGCCTATCACGATTTCCTTACCCTCTGGAAAGACGCCGATCCCAAAATTCCTGTCCTCAAGCAGGCCAAGGCAGAGTACGCGAAGTTGTAATAGCGGCTGCCAGAAGGAACCAGTCCTTTCACGTCGTCCGCTAGGCGTGGCGATTGGCATGATAAACCAGCCGACGATTCTGGCTGGATAACGGGCTAACCGGAAGTTATTCGGGGCCAGAATGTATGGTCCGCCGCACGACTGCAAGGGAAAACTGAGGGGCGAGGAGACAAGTCTGCGCAAATGTATTCGGCCTTTGATGGAGATCAGCTCTCCTGGCCATGATGAGTTGCGCGCGCGTGTCTGTCCTTATAAGTCGGTCGGTCGTTGAAGACCATTCTGGCTACCAGGCTGCGGACACGCCGTTGTGACTGTTCTTTCGTCCTTGTTGTTCCTGTGCAGACCTCGGTGGTTAAACTTCAAAGCCGTCGTTGTAGTGCCGTAGAGCGGGAGCGCTAGGTCACGGGCGAAGCGTTCGCTACAGGCCTGTAGTCTTCTCCGCTCGACAATACAGCCCAAGCGATGCGTGCAAGCTTGTTGGCCGTTGCGACCACGACGACGTTCTTGGGAGCTCGGGCATCGAGTGCATCCATCCAGGCGCCGATCGAGGATCGATCTCGCTTGATGCGAAGCACAGCTGCTCGCGCCCCGTGGATCAAGATCTTGCGCAGGTAGACGTTGCCGCGCTTGCTGATGCCGAGCAGCTTCGCCTTGCCCCCGGTCGAGTACTGTCGTGGCACGAGTCCAAGCCATGCTGCGAACTCCCGGCCCTTGTGGAAGGCAGCTCCGTTACCGATCGCAGCGACGATGGCCGTGGCGACGATCGGCCCGATCCCTGGGATCTGCCGTATGCGAGTGCACCCCGCGTCTGCTGCGGAGATCCGCTCCAGTTCAAGCCTGAGCACTTCGATCTGCTGCTCGACTGTCTTCCACTCCCCCCATAGCAGATCGATGAGATTTCGCATCTGCGGCGTCAGGTCTGCCTCCGCGTTCTCGAGAATGTCCGACATCGCGGCTCGTAGCTTGGCTGGAGTCCTCGCAAACACTAAGCCTCGTTCGAGCAGGAAAGCTCGCAACTGGTTGATTACCGCGGTGCGCCGTGAAATCAGCCGATCGCGTACTCGATGAATGGCCTGCAGGTCCAGTTGATCGTCCGTCTTGATCGGCACGAAGCGCATGTTCTTGCGCTCGACGGCTTCTGCGATCGCTTCGGCATCGACAAAATCGTTCTTGTTAGACTTCACAAACGGCTTCACGAACTGCGCTGCGATAAGCCGCACATCGTGGCCCTGCTTCCGCAAGACACGGCCCAAGAAGTGAGCTCCTGAACAAGCCTCCAAGCCAATCAGAGACGTCTGCATGTTCGCGGTGTACGTCAGTAGCTGCCGCTGAGTGAACTTCTTCCGGACCAGCACCTTGCCGGCCGCTCCCAGTGCCACTAAGTGAAAGGTCGTCTTGCCCAGATCGATGCCAACTGAATGTATCTGCATGTCGATGATCCTCCTTTTAAGAAGCTGCCTCTACGATCTCCCTGGCTGTGCAGGGAAATCAAGCGGCGGACCATCTCATTAGTCGGCTTCGAGGAGATCGCCATTGATCTCTCCGAAGCCCGTTTCTGGACAGTTTACGGTTAGCCGACAATCACGGAATTAGCGACGGTAAGCCGTTTCTCGGTACCAATCGTGCAAATTTGCGGTAGTGGTGCAGCTTGAATCCTCTCGCCGTTACTATCGCAACGGAGGCATGGAAACCTGCTTCGCTGAAAGCCATGCCGCCGCAGTCAAACATAACGTAATCACGATTGAGAAGGCGATGGGTAGAATAAAGAGGTATCTCCAGCTCACAACCGTGATGGCCGCAAAGCAAAGGGCGAACGCCCACGCCGTGCTACGCATGAGCCCCAAAGTCGCAGCCGGAAGGCCACCCAGCTGCCATGCCAATAGCGCCGCGAATAGATAAAACACGCCAACAGAGAATCCGGCCGCCACAAAGAGGTCCCAATACGTGCGATTGAACCCTTGCACGTTGAAACGAATGGACCGCATTGAGCCAAGAAGGGCATCAACTCCCCATGTGGGATCCGACTCGCGAAAGCCGAGTGTGTGTCCTACCGCGAAAAGTAGCAGAAGAACAGCAGCGATACGATAAAAGATGGATGCTTGCATTCTTACCTCCATTGATTGCGGCTGCGAACACGGCTACGGATCATCCTTAACTCTTCAAGTTCTCACGCCTCAGCGGTTCCCCGAGAAGTCTTTGGAACCGCGGATGTTTGGCTCCGATGTAGCCCGGCATTGATTACCCCCATCAGCAGCACAGTCACCAATTCGAATGAAATTTGCTTGGCCACTACCGCCCCTGGCCATAACCGAAAACATGCCACCGCGACTGCGACCAATTTGGTTGCCATCCCTTCCCCTCTTTTTCGCTCGGCATCCGTCACTTGATCAACGGCATCGACGTGTTTCACAACACTCCGACTCATCACTCCAACGGAAATCAGCGCGTTTTGGCTTCCGCGGTACGAATTTGCGCCATTAGGACGTCGCGAACGTAGTGCCAGTAGGGGACTAGCTTGAGGGCAGCTTGTGCGTATTGCTCGGCGGCCTTTAAGTCAGGCGTGGTTCGGTTCAAGTTTGACCAAGCCAGACTCATCAGTAGTTCTGGTTCGCCCCATGTTGGCTCCAGCGGATCATTGGCACTCTCTTTGTGTTGCCGGATGGCATCCAGACCTTTCTCATAGGTTGCAATGGCGTTCTCCTGGCCGCCTCCATGCTCCGCAGGAGTGCTCCACTGATTCGGACCCACCACCCAGAGAAGCCGGGGGTTGTCAGGTGCTGCAGTCTTGGCCTCCTTAAGCAACATCGAGGCAGGTGTTAGGATTTCCCTCAACCGCTGAGGATCTTTCTCATTTTTGAAAACCCCTTCCAGGAAGAGCCGGTTAAACACGCAAGACACAGCCCCAACTTTTGCATCCACAAAAGCTGGATCTCTTTGGATGGCTGCGTCGAATTCGCTTTCCGCGTCCGTCAAATCGTCTGACAAATCCTTCGGTGTAGGGGTTTCGCTAAACCCGTTAATGGCCTTGCGCCATTTCGCAAATCCACGCCAGTATCGAACGCGAGAAGCGAGTTTCGGCTCGTCAACAAACGGGACAAGCTGGTCGTAAAGTTGGTTTAGGGCTGCACCGTCGCCTTCGTAGTCAGCACGAAGTATTCGCGTAACAATCTTAACGACCTGTTCACGAGATGTATCGACGGCGGACGCGGCCGGCGACACGATCACAGAAGGCCGCGATGAAAGATCCTTCGCAAATTGTCGGTAGGTCCACTCGTTACCGCGAGCGAAAAAGTCATACGTCTGATCCCAATCCTTTCCAGTGCCCCACCCCACCATGGAAGAGACAACCTCTGTCTTACCGCCGCCAAGGTCCACAATCTGTACAATCTCTTGCAAATTGCGATCCTCGTCGCGTACCTTCTTCGGAAATTTATCGTTTAAGTTTACCTTGAGTGTAATAAGCTGTTGCTCGACGTAATTGATGATCGGCAACTGAATGGTGCCTTGGTCTCCGATTGTTGCTTTTTGATCGTAATTCGTAGAAATTGTTCCCCCGGTTTTAAGGTCTATCGCAACCACGGGAGCAATCCACTTGCTTAGTTCCTGCGGGTCAGTCCAAGCTTTCCAAACACTCTCCGCGGTTCCGGGCACGACCGTCTCGATCCGTAGCACGCGTTCGCCACTTTTGGTAACGTACGACGTATTGTGTACATCCTGCGCCGGAGCCCTGGAGACCGATTGCGCAACCACACCCGCGACCAAAATCGTTGACGCCAGGATTCTTCGCATCTGATTCCTCTCAACACCACTCGCCCCAGATCGTTTTACCCTACAGACTCATTCCACAATGTGCTTTTTGGCACGGAGTTATCTTGTCGTTCGATCCCTAACTTAGGGCGCACTGCATGCCCACGCCAGAAATTTTCGGCGAACCGGCAAGTTTTGTCGGTCAACGATGGTGAACTCGCGTCCAAGGTACGATAATTTGAAGCGAATCATGCGAAAGGTTATCAGGCGCTACGCGATTGTTTTGGCAGCATGGCTGCCGTTCTTCGCCATTTGGGTTTTCTTGGCGATGTTGTACGGGCACTATCCACTGAGTGCCGCACTCGTAACAGGCATGATTTCGATGGGCAGCGCGAGTCTGATGGGAATCGGTGTCTGGCATATTTGCCAACGCTGGCCTTGGCCCTTGCGGCTCGATTTGAAGTTCTACTTCCTTCAAGTCTTCCTTGCCTCAGGGTACTCAATTCTCTGGATCGTTTCAGTCGATGGGCTGGAGGCACTACGCCGCGGCGCCAACCCGTTGCGAGATTTCAGGAAATCCCCGATTCTTGGCTGGCAACTTCTGATGGGTCTCTGGCTGTACGGCCTGTTCGCGGGAGTCTCCTATGCAGTGCAGACGCGGAGTCGGTTGCACGAAAAGGAGACGCTTGCCGCACGTGCCGAAGCGCTTGCTGCAGCTGCGCGTCTGGATGCGATTCGCGCCCGTTTGAATCCGCATTTCCTGTTCAATGCTCTACACACGCTGGCCGCTTTGGTGAAGTTCCAGCCAACCATAGCGGAAAACGCCATCGAGCGTCTGGGGGACATGCTGCGGTACGCGCTGAAGGAAGATGGCCGTGAATTGGTCGAATTTGGCGAGGAATACGAGTTCACTCGTCAGTACATCGCGTTCGAACAACTTCGCTATGAGGACCGGCTCAAGGTTGACCTACAAATTGACCCGGAGTCTTTCCACTTCGACGTTCCGCCGTTTTCGATCCAAACCTTGGCCGAAAATGCCGTGCACCATGCGATCTCCATCCGTCCACAAGGCGGCTCAATCTGGATCAGATGTTCCTGCCGAAACGGGAAACTTAGCGTCAGTGTTCGAGATGACGGGCATGGAGACAGCGCTGATCCTGGCCAATCGCACCAATTCGGGCTGCGTTCCTTGCGGGAACGTCTGCGGGCCGCATACGGACCTTCCGCTGAACTGACGGTTCAGGACGGCCAGGAAGGTTTTGAGGCACGTTTTCTGGTTCCGTCGACCTCGGAACGCGATCAAGAATCAGTCGGTGGAGACCGATGAAAGGTTCCATTCTAATCGCCGACGATGAGCCGCTGGCTCGACGCACCTTGCGGCAATATTTGCTCGACCTCGGCTGGGAGGGGTCAATTCATGAGGCTCCCGACGGCGAAACGGCGATTGTCGCAGCGAACGGGCAACGTCCTGACTTGGTGTTCCTAGACATCGTGATGCCGGGTGCGACGGGACTCGAAGTACTCAAGCGGCTTGAATATGAGCCGAAGGTTATCTTCACGACCGCTCATGACCAATACGCCGTCACCGCGTTTGAACTTGGCGCTCTTGATTATCTGCTGAAGCCATTTGGACGCGACCGACTGGAACGCGTGATGCGTCGAGCACAAGCGGCGTTAGATGACTCGGCGATTCCCCTACTATCCCGCGTAACGGAATCGCTTGAACAGATCCGCCCGCTCTCAAGACTCTTCGTGCGCGACAGCAACCGCATCGTCCCAATCCCTCTTGCAAGCCTTGAGCGCGCACAAGGGGCTGATGACTACGTGACGATTTGTACTGCAACGAAGGAATACCTCGTCAGCATCCGCCTGTCTGACCTCGAAGAACGCCTGCCGGGGACGAGTTTCTTGAGAATCCACCGCTCACACCTTATCAATCTCGAATTTGTGACATCGATCGAGCCGTATGATGCCTCGCGCGTAGAGGTTGTCATGAAGAGCGGTGTGCGCATCGTCGCCAGCCGAACCGGCTCAAAGCGACTGCGTGATCTGGCGCTCTGATACCGAGGAAGTGATTGTTGACCGTTTGCTGACATGTGGTCGGCGGTCTGGAGGCAAACCAGATGGGTACCGAAGCGGATCACTACGTGAAGTCGGCTTACGGGAAAGTGATCGCGATTGTTCTCGGTTGACGGGCAAACCTGAAGTTGTCCGAAAACGGACACTGGATCGCATCGGTGGTTTTCGGCCAGCAAAACGTGACGTTGTCCAGAAGTCGGCTTCGGGGAGGTCATGAATCGATCTCCCACATGCGTTGCAGCGCACAAGTCGGTTTCGCGTGATGTCGGCGGTGATCGGCCTTATCGTTTCTGCGCTCCCGCTTGCTGGGCTTCGAACTTCGCCCATTCTTTCTGATGTTTCGCCTTGCGCTTGAGCCATGCGTCGTACTCATTTGTGTATTCAAAGTCTGCTGATTGTCGCTCCCTGAATGACAATCCCAATACGTCGGGCTGCTCAGGCTCCGGATCATCAGCCGGGTCGTATGGCTTTGCCTTTCGGAGGCGGGCATTTCGGTGGGCGAGCAATTTGTTCTTGCGCCGAAGCTCCTCTGTCTCGATGTTGTCGAGGCGCACCATACAATAATCTTTGCGCTGTTGAGTCGTAGCCGATTCGAATTGCGCGTTCCAGTATTCTTTCGACTTCTTGTAATGCTCGTTGACCCGCGGCATCACCCCTCCAGTGGATGTTTACCGCTCATTAGATTTTGAAGCATCGGCATATGTGACACGGTTGTCTCATTTTTCTTCCACTTCTGAAACGGCTGCGGCTGCTGCAGTAACTATCAATGCGCCTCTACGTCGCCGTTACAGATAAAGACTGGTTTTCTCTGCACGCTTCGAAAGCCGAAGTCGAGGAAGTGAACTTTTGGCGGCCATCGCCCGACGCTGCGTTCAAGGCGCTACAACCCGGTGAACTATTACTTTTCAAGCTCCACTCACCGGACAACTTCATCGCTGGTGGCGGCTTCTTCACACGGTTCCTTCAGCTTCCGGTGAATCTAGTATGGGACACGTTCGGGGAGGCGAACGGCGTGAGATCACAATCCGAAATGCGGGAGCGAATCGCACACTACCGCCGCAGCCCTATTGTAGGCAACGACAACCCCACAATCGGTTGCATCCTGCTGGCCGAACCGTTCTTTTGGAATCGAACTGATTGGATTCCTTGTCCGACGGACTTCAAGCTAAACACCGTTACTGGCAAAGGGTACGATTCCGACACGGGAACAGGCAAGTTGCTTTGGGACGCAGTGTCGGAACGACTAACACAGAGTCGTGAGGCGCTTCTGGAGCCGGGGACGGCTACGGTTGCAGCGATTGAAACCCACGGATTCGGCAAACCGCAAATCGTCCTTCCCCGGCTCGGGCAGGGCTTGTTTCGTATTCTGGTCACGGACGCATATTCACGAAGGTGTGCGATGACCGGAGAGCGCACATTGCCAGTCCTGGAGGCGGCGCACATAAAGCCGTACTCTCTGGTGAAGCGCCATGAACTCTCTAACGGTGTGCTGATGAGAAGCGACCTTCACACGCTTTTCGACGAAGGCTACCTGACCGTGGACCCGAAAGATCGCTGTGTGGTTGTTAGTAAAAGGATCAGAGAGGAATTCGAGAACGGGAAGGATTATTACAAACTCCAAGGTCAGGTGCTTCGAGAGCCAAACGATGCATGGGCGAAACCTTCACTGGAGAATCTGGAGTACCACGCTCACAATGTGTATCGGTGAGCCGTTTCTTGTCAGACAATGAAAGGTGCAGCCATTGTTACGACGACCCTAAGGATTCGGTCCAACTGTGCGGCTGCGGTTCCTCGTAGTATGACTCCTAGCTCCATTCGCGATCGCAGGCTGGAAACTGTCATATTGGCGCTACCCATATACCCTCGATGTCCTCTATCGGCGCTGATGGCTTTGAAATGAAACGTTTGAGTTTCGGTCCCTGTCCCCTCAAACCAAGACAGGATTGCGCAGCCAGGATCTCTAGCGATTTTGCCCAGTTGCGATTTCACTTCCGCCGGAAGTTCTCGAGAAAATCTGCCTAGGAGCGAGACTTGTACTCCAGCCGAGAGCTTCTTGCGCGCAAGGGCGACCATTTCCGCAGTTGTGCCAGCATCCCAGAAGGGAGAGGCGACAATCAGTGACTGCTTTGCGGAGGCAATTACGTCCAGTAAACTGCTGCGAAGGTCGGTGGAGGATTCATGGATCACGTGTTCCGCGGCAGGAGATAGGCTGGGCGGAAGGGATACACAAAGTTGTACGTCTGTCGTGCTTTCAGTTTTGTTATCCCGCAAGATTTCGACTGTTGCTTGCACACCACTGCGCAACTCTTCTGTCGCCGCAAATCGATCCCTGTTCAAGACATAGCGCGAACCGTCCCGCTCGAGCACGCCCAGATCGCACAAGGCATTGAAGGCAACCAACGCCTCATCATCTGAGATAGGGCGTCCGCCTGTAGTGCGGATGTTCCTCGCTAGTTTAGAAACATCGCCTGCCGCGCCCACGTCTGAATTCCTGAGTGCATCTTCTACTGGGGGAAGTAGCACGGATGCGACTTGACGGTAACGACGTAGACTTTCATCTCTGACGGCCCTGCATCTCCCAATAGCCGACGATCCGCACGTCCGATGAAACATCTGCCCACGGCGCATGACCGCCGAGCAGGAATGCTCGAGATAGGCCGTGATTGAATACGCGGCAAGATATTTCGGGGGAATGCAGGCAGCCGTGACAGGCTCCAGTGTGGTCTGAACAATCGGGATCGTAGAGGCATTCCACCGAGTCGTCCGCAATGTTTCGCAGGAAGGCTGCCAAGTGATCCCGAACGAGGGTTGCGACACCGCCCAGCTTAAAGCTGCTCGAACTGTCGTAGACGACACAGCCCAACAGCGGAAGAAAAATATACTCCGCAACCGATGTTCGGTCGATCCCGGCATATCGAGTCATTGCCCGCATAGCCGCGTGGGACAAGCTGTGAATCAGTCCAAAAACCATCCGGCGTATGCGCAGTTGCCAGATGGAGTCGTAATATCGATCTCTATCAATCGGCTCTAGTGCCGCGAGAATCCGCGCGATAGGTGGCAAGTGGGCGTCCGGAAGCGTAATCTCGTTCAACGCGAGCCAATCGATGACCCGATCTGGCAGAACGGACATAAAAATGCCTTCATGTTCTCCTTCACGCGCCAGAATTGGTATCGTTCCGACTAAGTCCATTTTGCCCAATCTTTGTGCCGCCGCTTTCTGCACAGACGGAAAAGCCCTGATCTCGACGGGCAGGTTTTGGGCGCCCAGCTCATCGTAAATCGGCTCAAAATCCCGGCGCGTATAGCCGTATGTTGCAGTGATAATCGGAAGATCATCTACATAGAGGAGCTCACTGAGACCGAGCGAAGCCCTCAATCTGCCGACTTCTTGCGTGAGTAGCTCGGCGGTTTCACCCTCTCGACGGGCTTTCGCTTCCGCTGATTCGATGCTGACCGTCCCTCTGAACGCCAAGCTTTCTTTGATTGCCTTTTCGAGATCTTGCGAGATTGCGCTCAGTAATCCAGCCTCGGCCAACTCGGCCCCCTGTCCCTTCCCTTGGGCAATTTCGAGAATCATTGCGAGCAGACGCGCTTGCTCAGCGGTATCTCCTGTAGATTCCGCTGCCTTCATGCGCTCCGAAAGTGCCTTCAGCCGGTCAGAAGCTGATCCAGCGCTATCGGGTCTTCGGGATTGAGGGAGTAGTCGACGAAGCGTGGAAGAGATCTCATCGTCCACGCTGGTGAGTTGCGGCCTGTCCAACCGCAAAATAGAAATCGTCTGCGGGTAGTAAGTATCACTGGCGCTGTAACGCGCTAGCCGCATTGCCAGAGCCGATGCGACCGTACCTCCTATTTGGTTTGCGGGTGCTCCTTCCCGGCCGAAGCGCTTCAGGCAGCGATGGCAGGAGGCGGTAAAACGGTCCAAGGCTACGGTGTTGCACTTCCGGCATATGACTTTCATGTCCTTTACACGGTCTGACCTGCCAGGAATGTAGAGGTGTGCTCCACTTTCGCATTGGGAGCAGCGAATAGGATGCTTTGTGACCTCTGGGAGACCACCGGATTCACTGCTCTTCTTTGTGGCAGGCAGCCATTCTTGAATCGGAACGAGTTCGCCACAGCCGTGCACAAATACAAAAGGAATTTGATGTATGCGAGAGCCGTTGCAATTCGGACAGTGAAGCCGCGCATCTCTCTGATGTTTCTTTTCGAAAATGAGCTGTCCGCATCCTTGACATATGAGTGCCGCTTGCAAAACGCTAGCGTCGATCGATGTGGGACTGCCTACAGTGAACCTGTCGTATTCACGCACCGGGTCCGGTGGGAAAGTAGAGTCCACTCGTCCTCCGCGAAGTATCCAGCGGTCGAAGGATTCTCTTATCTCTTTCAGGAGCGTCGCCTTTCGTTCCTCCTCCCAGACTGTCGAGAACTTAACATTGCCAAGCTGGATGATGGCTAGGCCGTCCTCCCAATCGACCGTCCTGTAAGGCAGGTAGTTAAACAAGAGCTGGGAGACACCACGTTGCATCGGACGCACGTGTTCCGAAGCGCCTTCCGCTTCGTCGTTGTGGGTGGGACCGTAGTTGCGGCTACTGGACATCGATCAACCTTCGGAGCGCCTTGGCTTCCTCTGAATTCCCGATACGTATATCTGCGGGCTCATCTACGTCACGAAGACTATTCATGGCGTCAAGGAATGTATTGAGGGCTCTTGGGCGCCCGCGTTGCTTCGGTGTGTTGACTATGGAGCTGAATTTGTTCTTCACCTCCCGAGTAAGCCTTTCCTGGTACCTTTGCGGCGAGGGTGCGTGCTCACAGCCGTAGGCCGAAACCATCCATTTCACGACTTCATCCTGAGCCAATGCTCCGGCTTTTGAATCGCCGTGGCCGTCATGTATCGCCTCAACCGTGGCAAGAGGGCGTCCTAGGGAAGACGAAGCGACACCCATAAGGTATCCGCAGAGCATACCCGGCAGCGTCCGCCGCATGGCGGGTTCCGGCCATCGCGTCACAGCCGCCGGGTCTACCAGGCGATCGAGATACTGATGGAATTTGGCAAACCGATCGAAGATGCTCCGATCACGCTCGCTCTGTGGGGTGGGCACAAATATCGAGATGCCAGGAAATCGACGCCCTACACGGGCAGAGGCCTGAATATACTCGGCTACGAGGCGCGTGAATCCCGCAAAGACGATGACATTAAAGCGGTCAACGTCGACGCCATGGCCGATGATGTTCGTAGTCACAATGCCGCGCGTCCGCGTGCCGGGATCAGCTTCACTGGTCTCCGTCTTCAGCTCGTCCATAGTGGAAATCATGTGGGACACATCGACGCCGCCGTTAAACATTTCTATGAGGAGTTCGCCGTGTTGTGGCGAGCTGTCCTGTAGTTCGCGGCGAACCCTCGATTCAATGGCTTCTGCGACTTGATCGGAACCCTTTCGGGTCAAGACGTAGGTCAGAGCCAGCTCATACAAGAACAGCAGATCTTTCCGCTCAGGCTCGCTTAAATTACCCACCCCATACATAGAAGCGGCCTTGGCCGGGTCGCGCGCGATTACGTCGCGGACTTTCTGGATCTGTTGATAGAAGATCGAAAGTGCCTTTGTCACTGCCGGCGTATGTTTTCTTCCAACACCCAAAATACCCACGAAAATGCGCCCAATTTTCTCCGGACTGGGACAATAGTAGAACGAGTTGTCGGCATCGGGTCCATGTGCAGGAAACTGCCGCGCTCCGCGAAGATATAACTCCCAGGCTTGCCGAGCAAAATCCTGGATCGTGGCAGTGGCACCGATGATTTTCCAGGGCTTTGAGCCTAAGCTCTTGAAGAGCTCGATAGTGCCTGTCTCATAGTGCGCGTCGAACGTACCCAATTCTTCGTTTAAGAGGTGAAGCTCATCCTGGACCAGAATCGCGGGAGCTGGGTCGTGAAAAGGACCGTAACGGACCACAGCCCCGGAGCCGACACAGGTCTGGGGACGTTCGCCACGGGCGACAGCCGCCGCCGCATCGCATAGTTCATTCGACTTTACGAAACTCGCGCCATGTTTTCCGCAGATGATGTCGATGCGACCGAACAAGTTAGAGAAGCGATGATTCTGTCCGAGCAGGGCAAGCTTATCGACGGTGGAAACTATCACCGTTGGCAAGTAACGATAAATGTCCTGGTCTGTCACATAGACTGGTAGACGCTCTTTTCCCCCAGGGCACTGCGAATCCTCGCAATGATGCTCGATAAGGCGTAACGAGGACTCATATTTGATCGCTGTGGGCGACCCGCAAAAAGGACACTTAAAGATGCGCTTATATTTTGGGTCCAAGCCTTGCCGTACAAGCCTTTTGTGAAGTTCGTCGTCTATCTTGTTCGGAGTGACTGTGCCGCCTACAAGGTAGCCGATGCTGAAGCGTGCTCCCTTCAGTCCGCTCTCTTTCCTTATGAGCTCAGCAGCGGCCAGAGCGACCGCCAAACGTTGAAGCTGCTGGAAAGTCAAAAGCCGTAACGGAAATCTAACGAAGGCGGTATTTCCAAACTGCTTACCTCGAAGCCTGTCAAAAAATGCCTGCCATAAAATGATTCCCATGAAGGCTTCGGTCTTGCCGCCACCGGCCGCAAACCACAAGAGATCTACGAACCCGTCATCCTGGGTGGCGAGCCCGGGGTACTCACGGGCTGCAAGTTCCGGCAGGAGGGATATGATGAAGGCGATTTGAAAGAGTCGCCATTTTTCGTGACTGGCATTGCCCCGCTGCATAGCCTTGTTCATCAGCAGGAACGCTTGCCACACTGCTGGGAACTTGGGGTTCTTCAAAAGCTCGAGGCCGCGTTTGAACCGCTGGACTTCGAGCTCAAACTCACGACGTGATCCCGTTGCATCTTCGAGCTCAATCCCCGAAAGCGTTGTCAGTTTCGTCGCCCATTGGGTCGCGTCGTACGTCTCCATGTGCCGGGCAAGAGCCTCGAGCACAGGAATCGGATTTGAGCCCAATGCAGCAAAAGTCGGAACAGCATCTCGGAATTCTCGAGCCTCCAGGCGTGCCGTTTCGGTCTGAGGTACGCTTTCGGCGGTCAGTTGCAGCAGAGCGCCGTTCTGTTCTTCGCAGACGTGGGAATTGATGCCGACTCCTGGCATTTGACGGTCATATCGGAAGCTGGCGGGCAGTTCCTGAAAAATGGTTGGGCGGTGAACTTCCTTGGGCACGGCGACGGAAAGTCGGACTGCGTAGACGTTGGCATCCAGAAAGTCGCTTTGCGCTTTTGCAGGCGCGGGGGAATCATTGATGACGCGAATTGCCACACGGATCGACTGAGGCTCGGTAGGCACACTAATCAGCCGAACATCCACGAACGCTTTCCAAAATGAGACGAAAGCTCGAGTTCGGGCACGACTGAGAGCGGCAGTGAATGCGGGCTCTGAAGCGCATTCGGGTTCGGTGAGGTAGATCAATTGCCTCGCAGAATAAATGTCCGGCGGGACACTGCTGGTAGGCAAAACGAGCGACGGCGAGATGTCCACCTTCTCGCGTTTGTCGCTCAGAAGGCGGCCTACCGAGATTTCCACTGAGAATTCGGGAATTTGAAGCCGCCGCCAAACGGCGATGACAGGCTGAATCTTCTGTACCTGAGCACCCCCGCCGTGTTCCCTTCGCCAGGAGCCCAATCTCTTCTGCTCGTCGAATGTGGGCGTGCAGCGGACATAGACGTTTAGCGAAAGCGATGCCGAGAGCACGTCGACGCGGTTAAAGGCTTCCCGATCTGCAAGCCATTCGAGGCCAATGGAAGTCAGTTCAAACGCTGAGTCTCGCGGCAGATCGTCGGGTTCCGAAGTAATGTCCAGATCACCAGGAGGAGGATGCACAACCGAGCGTGGTGTGAGAAAGCCCGCGAGGATATGTTCTTGCGGTCTTACATTGACAATGCGTGCGCTCTCATCGTCGATGCCTTTCGCTCGGCAACCGATCTGTTCTGCTAAGGCTCTGGCAAAGACGTTGTATGTTTGATCGTCAATCATGCGTCTCACCGCCCAAAGGAATTACGTCATCGATAGTGGCAACGCGGGCGGCTTCGAGTAACGTCTTTGCTTCGACGCCCCATTCCTTTTCCATCCTCGCGACGCTGGCAGGATCAAGTCGGCCAAGATAGTTGCCGCGGATTGCTCGAACAAGCTCCCGACCAATCTTACGATGATTGATCCGTAGTCTATTTATGGAGATAAACCAATCAGAAAGTATATCTGTGGGCATCAAGATTCCGACTGCCTTGGCGAACGCCAGAAATGCATCCTCGCCCTCCGGAACTCCGCATTCGTCCGACATAGCCGACGGCAGCCATGTTCGAATGGTGCTCGCGTCCACAGCGACGCCCTCGTTCTCCATGCGCTGCTTTATCTCAGGAACGGATACCTTAACGCCTAAGCGGATGGCGCGCAGCGTCAACACCCATGTCGATCTGGTCTGTTTATCGTTTCGCAAGCGCCCTTCGTCCATTGCCTGAAGCAGTCTTTCAGAAAATCCAGCACGCTCGTCATCGTTGAGAAGTACCACCTGATCGCCGATGTGCAAATCCTTTGCCGCTACGCTCTGCAAGTGCAAACGCTTCCTTCCGACGACCTCATAGCGGGCATTCGCCGTGCTTTGCTGTGTTGAACCGTCTGCAAAACATAAACAGACGTAGGTTGGCTTGCCGGCATAGAGAGACACTGCCGTCGCCGCGCTGCCTGACCGCGTTGGATCTCCAGACAGTGTCGGAAGCGAGATGGGCGTGGCGGATGGAGAAGCAATAGCCTCGAGCATTGTGGAGAGGTTTCGAAAATCGGCTGTGACCGCGTCCGGCAAGTCAGGTACGCCACAAAATCGCTTCTCAATGTCCCAGATGGCGACACGTGCCTCGATAGGATCGACAATCAGTACTCCACCGCGTGCTCCGCTCGCGAACAACATGTCGATTGTGCTGGTGCCGAAATATCCGCAGGCGACACAAGTCTCATATACCGCACTGGGCCAGGGACCGAAGACATTCAAGACATCGACACCCAGCGATGACAAATCTCCGACAGTAACGCCCAAGTCGCGAGCCAATATCGATTTGAGCTCCTCTGCTGCACTATCGGAGCGCACGAGAACCAGCAGGCTGCCACCCTTCGCATCATGAAGTACAGACTGAATTAGAGAATTTCGGCGCTCGTCCCGCATGGAGACGTTTTCAGACTCTTGCAATATCAGTCGCTTGGTCTCTTCTAAGAGTTCAAGTTCACCTCCGGGAGATCGATCCAGCATGTCGGAATAGAGCCTTGCAAAAGCCAAAGCTTCGCGCGGAGTACCCACGGACATTGACTGTCTCGTTGCCCACCAGGTTCGCTTAGCCTGAGACACGAGGCGAGAAATGATGTCAGATTTGTCGGCGAGGTCTTCCGTGGCAAAGCAAAACTGGCGCTCAGCCTGCGCGCGGTCTCGATTTACCTCTTTCACCTTCACACTAGAGCTGCGGTTGAGGCCGGTTAGGATGACCGGGTGCTTAGACGGAGATTCCAGAGCCCCCACGAATATGAGGTCGGCGGGGCTCGAGGCCAGTATCAGGGTCGGAACCGTACCTGGCAACTCGCGCAGGAAGAATTCTATCGAGCTGGCTAGCTGCTTACCTCTGATGTTTTGGACATTAATAAGGACCAGATCGAGACTGCCGAAGGCTCGGATGAACTGGCGAGTAACTTCGACTCTCGCAGGTACGAGAAGCTGAGGTCGAGGTTCTCCGCGCGGAGCAAATCGGCCGATGATCTGACGGTTGCCCTGCCGGATGTCCCCACTTTCGTTAACACGATCGATTGAAATAAAGGAGGAGGCCGGCAAAACCAGATGCTGAAGTTTGTGGCGCCGCCGATCAACTGCTTGTTCCCAATCGGGATACAGCTCGCCTTTCGAAGTCGGACTAACGGAAAACCGCTTGGCGCGAGCCGTCTGACGCACTAATTGAGCTTTTTGGACGTTGTAAAGTGGACGGCAGAGAAGCTCGAGGTCGGACGCAAAAAATGGAAAGATTCCGATCCGGGGGCTGAGTGGGAGTGACTTGACCTGACCAGGCCATCGCAAATGTAGATGGGCGGCAAAAAGAGGGATAAACGGCAGCCGCTTCCAAAGGGATAGCACCGGTATGCGCGCATGCGTGGCGACCGCGTTTTCGGCAAGCTCGAGTAGTGGAAACAGTGCCTCATCAATCGGGTCTTGCGCAAGTGTGTCGATTGTTTGGGCGGCGCTTAGCATCAAGGAATGCCTTCACCTGTCGTATTGGCTCCGTGGCTCCCCGTGACAGTCGGAAGGTTCATGGCCGTCTCGTGAACGCGTCGGCGACCGCGATCGTTTCCGCGATCTTGCCCGCCACGAGATAACTGATTGCGCGCGCATATTCTTCAGGAGCGCGCTTCGTGCGCAGCGGAGTCGGCAGCCGAAGAGAATTGAGATCGTGGGGTTCAAGTTTCGCCAGACCGTCAGGATAGCGTCTTGCAATCGCATGAAACTGTCGGCGCGGAGGAGTCGATAGGAGAGACAGAGCCCATGCTGCCCGCTCTTCGGGAGTCATTTTCGTTTTAGCGGTCAGGGTATACAGAGTGTTGGTGGCAACCAACTGACGTTTCGACCGAAAACAAATCCACGGTCCGAGCTTCGTCATTCCGCTCACAAATCCTACGGTCCCGTATCCAACGTCGGGGACGCGATACCAGGGATCGCGATTACGCAGCTTGTATGCATTCAGGTCGCAGTTTTCACGGCCATGCTGAAGATATTCTCGGACTGCTTTACGGCGCAGCAGCTTTGGTTCAGGATTGAAAAGCCAAACCCGTTCATCGGCTGCGAGCAGCCGTTCCCACTCCTTTGTGGTCATGTACGCAGACACCAGATGCCGTGCTTTCGACAGGACAGGAGAGACGGATTCTATTGGCAAACCTAGACGGACCCGGTCAGACTCGCGTAGCAGGAAATATTTGGCGTCCCCCGTGACGCACCCGATCCTGACTGCGTAAAGATCCGAAAATGGAGTGAGGGACAGATCCCCAGTCCTCGCTGATGCGCGATGATTGGTCGGCTTACCATCGCCCTGGAGAAGGGCCGTTATGAGCGCGTGCCCATCGCTGTGATTGATGCGCACGGACCGGGCCGGATCCTTGCGGTAGCCTTTGGCAACAAGAACGATACAGCCCTCCCGCACTGCAGGGAACAAAGGCTCGCGGGAACGATGCACCTCGATGGATTGAAACTGCTGATGGATTGCGCATCGGACATCGGCTGCGTACATGGCGTAGTCCCACGCAGCGGGCAACACGAATGCCAAACTGCCGTGATTGGCGAGGACCCGCAAAGAAGCTGACAGGAACGCGCACCAGTAGTTCGAACGAAGCGCGAACGATCCGTCATCGCCAGTTCCAAAGGCCGTTACTGATTGCTGCAACGTGGGATGAAGCTTGCGAATGGCCACATACGGGGGGTTGGCAACGATTCGGTTAAATCTCTGTGTCGTCGATGCACACCACTTAAAGAAATCTATGCCTCGCACGGTTGTTGCAGACCCGTCTTCTGCTCCGGCGTTAGGATCGATGTCGATGCCAACGATGCGATCTTTGTGAACACCCTTGTTCCGAAGGCATGCGATAAATGCGCCTGGACCCATACAGGGGTCAAGCCAATGGTCATGAGGGTTCGCATCGATAGCCTGCACCATCGCATCCGCAAGTTGCGGCGGTGTATATACCCGGCACTCCGGAGGTGGCAGCATCATCTTCTTCGCCAGATTAGGTGCAGACAAAAGACCATGCACGTACGAGTAGCTCTCCTCGATATCTCATGCAATGGGTCTGAGCTAAAAAACTTTCGATTGAACGGACTAACACCTCGTACTTTATCAAACTAATATCGACTTCATGAGCAAAGCTAGAACAAGGTCGCCCGTTCGAGTACCCTGTCGAGGCGCGCACTGGCCTGGAAGCCCACGTTCGTAGCCACGCGGTAGAGCCTTGGACGCAACGGCGCGCCTTCTTTTGGGGCTGTCGCGATAGCGCCACGCGGGAAGCAACGTTTCCCGCACCGCGTCTTCGGCGTCCGGCAAGGAACCGAGCATGCGATAGCAGTGGATCAGCAGCTCGCGGCGATGACGCTCGACGTTGCTGGCGAACTCGTTCACTGCGTGCTTCCTCGCCACGGCAGTTTTTATCATCGGAATGCAAAAAAGTGCATCACTCGCTTCTTCAAAAAAAGAGAGTTCAGCAGGGATTTCGTGAGTTCTTCAAGGATGACGAGCAATCAGGAAGTCACGATTCGGCTCGTTTGTGTGCCGTCGGTGTCCCAGATTTTACTGGCGTCGAGGGCATTGTTTCGGCTGACTGTCGGTCAGCCGTACCAGCCGCACCGGCTTCTTCGGCACTTCCGCTCTTCTAGTATTTGGCGCGAACGTAGACTCCGTATCGCCCGGGACAGGGATATCCGCGTAGATTTTTGTGCGGGTTCAGGTTTCCGTCCATGGTTCGTTTGTTGAAGGTCTTTCGACAGACGGTACAACGGTAGACATACTTTGGCCCTTGGTCTCTAGCTCTCGGTGCCCTTATCCTTGGTACCCGCGGCATTGCAGGAGATGGTGCTACGGCAAGCGGTCCCGTCGAAGTCAGCTCAACCGCATAACGTGGAGTGAAAACCTGCGAAGTTACGGTTGCTCCCTGCATCCGATCCACCCGGTAGGACCTATACTCACCTGAATCACTTCGTATGGCTCCCAGCACATAATTTCCTTCGGTCGTCTGCCGGAGGGAATATGGCTCTATTCGGCGAACACTGCTTTCGTAGGCAAGGTCGACACAAAGATGGTTTGCGGCGGCAAACCGAATTATCTCGAGATTCGAGCGCGAACGGAAGGGGATGTTCATCGGCAGCACTCGTGTGCGCACAGCGATCTCGCCGGCCCCGTGCTGAATGGTTGCACGTTGCGGAATTGGTGCGCCGCTCATCAGCCAAGTGAAGATTTCCGGCAACGCATCCCAGAAGTCGTTGAGCGGTGGAAGAGCGGGAAGCTGGTGTGAGAGCATATCCGACCACATCACCTCAAGAGCCTCGCGATGCGGCGTGATGGTTTGGAACGTAGGAATCTCGATCGCTTTGTAAGCGCATTTCTGCCGGAGCACGTCCAGGAGCACGGAAGGCGTTGGTCGGCTGTCTGTGTGCCGATAGAGGTTCACCGCGTCGTAGAGATCGCGGGGTCGCGTCCGTTCACCGAGTGCGCGCAATTTTTCTCCGAATGCTTCCTCATAGGCATAGCAATTAGCCCATATCCCTCCTTCTGGCTTGTCAGTGTATGGATGAAATACCTCGCGGCGCACGGAGGGAAGAACCAGTTTTTCATCTGCCGTCAGATCGAGCTTGATCTTGGGCCAGCCGCCCGAGGTCGGTGAAACCGGTCCACGGTAAGCAATCTTGCCTTGGCAGTTAGAGTGGCCGCGCGGATTGTCGTAGATATCGAATTCAAGCTGATCGACTGGAATATTAAGGCCGGAATGCTCTGCTACCCAAGCAATCACTTGTGCAAATACCGGCTGCAGGAACTCTTCGTCGAGATGATCTTCATTGCGCAGTGTGAAATCCAAATCTTCTGAAAATCGATAGGTCTCGAAATAACATTTCTTGAGGCAGGTTCCACCTTTAATCAAAGTTGGCCAGATCATCGCGCGAGGAGAGCGTCGTTGGCTCGTTCGCGTTTATCTCGGGCGCGATCGCGAAACGCGTAGGCGCACCTACAACAATCGAACAATCTACGGCTCTCTACGGCACGCACAGGCATACCTAACAAGAAGGTTGCACGAACGAGACCTGTCCCGCGGTGTCGAAGGTCTCCGAGTGACCGTAGACGAATTCTTGGATCACTGGCTGAAAACGGCCGTCAAACCTAAAGTCCGCGAGAAAACGTACAGCGACTACGCAGCCATGCTGCGTAGATACATCCGCCCAGCAATCGGTGCAAGAATCTTGGCCTCGCTCTCGCCTCTTGAAATCCAGGCCGCATATCAGGTCATGATCGACCGGAAACTCTCGGCACGCACGGTTCGATACGCGCATGCCGTTTTGCGGGCTGCAATCAGGCAGGCTATACGTTGGCAGTTGCTCCTCAGCGATCCAACGCAGGGAGTTGAACTTCCTCGTGAGCAGTGCAGAGAAATGTCTGTGCTGACGACAGAGCAGGCTCGATCGTTTCTCAGGACTGCATCGCATTCCCCACAAGGGTGCCTTTTTGCTGTGGCCCTCACTACCGGAATGCGCCCCAGCGAATACCTCGCCCTCTGCTGGCGGGACATCAACTGGGATCGTGGAACCATCAGCGTCGTTCGAACTCTCCACAAGAATGAAGGGCAATGGACCTTTTCGGACACGAAGCGGGTCCGCAGTCGTCGAGTCGTTAAACTGCAAATGTGGGTGCTTGATCTACTCCGGAAGCTGAAAGGCGGGGCGGATGAGGCGGGAGCGGCGCGCGACTCAGAATTCGCTGATCTGATCTTTACCACAACACGTGGCGAACCGATCAACGAGGAATACTTGGTCAAGAAGCACTTCAAACCACTCCTGCGGGAAGCTGGTTTGCCGAACATCCGACTGTACGATCTTCGCCACACATCTGCAACTCTTGCCCTTACGGTTGGAGTCGCGCCCAAAGTGGTGTCCGAGCAACTCGGACATGCCAGCGCCGCCTTCACGCTGGACACCTACTCGCACGTGCTTCCGCACATGCAAGACGAAGCTGCTGCCAAGATGGAAGCGGCTCTAACGAACGGTCTTTCGCTGTAGTCCAGATCCCCTCAACCCCAAAAACCAATCGGAACTGCGGCTCTGTGCACGCGAGCAAAGAAAGGAGGTGTCTCCATGACTCGCAAGCTGGGTCAGATCATCGCCGTTCGCGAGAACACCTGGATGATTCGCATCCCCATGGGTTGCGATCCACAAACCAAACAACGCAACTATTACAACCGTACTGTTCATGGCTCGCTGCGGCAGGCGCAGAAGTTTCTAGGAAAGAAGGTCAATGAACTCGGAGCCTATATTGAGCGGGACGGCGCGAAGATTCGCTTGGACCAATACCTCGACCAGTGGCTGAAGACGATCAAATCGCAGGTCTGCAGCAAGACCTATGAAAGTTACGAGAGTCTGCTCGCGAAATATATCCGCCCATCACTTGGCAAGAAGCCTCTTGTGGGCATCAGACCGTTGGACGTCCAAGGCGTCTATCAGACCATGTCAGACCGGGGACTCTCACCAAGGACGGTCCAAGGTGCTCACTGGGTCCTGAATGCTGCGTTCAGGCAGGCTTTGCGTTGGGAAATGATTTTGGAAGTGCCGACTAAAGGGCTGAAGCTGCCTCGTATCCGAAGGCGCGAAATGAGGGTGCTTAGTGTAGAGGAGTGATCCCGAAGAATGGCCAGAAGCCGTGGACCTGATTTTCGTTACGGAATTCGGGCGTCCAGTCAATGTGAACAGCTTGGTCTACAAGCACTTCAAGCCCATCTTGAAAAGAGCCGAACTGCCTAACATCAGGCTTTATGACCTGCGGCATACGGCGGCAACCTTGGCGCTGACAGTAGGCGTTTCACCGAAAGTGATCTCAGAGCAACTGGGACACACGAGTGCGGCCTTCACGCTGGATGTCTATTCACACGTGCTCCCTCACATGCAAGATGACGCTGCGGCGAAGGTGGAAGCGGCGTTGATGGGCGTTTAGCAGTAGGGCACTTCAAAGCGATTCGTTAGTCGCGTTTTCGCACCCGTAACTCCGCTCTTTGGATCAACGCAGAAACAGAAATTGAGAACGCGGCCGCCAAGTCTGAGAGTGTACGTAACGTCGCGCTCTTCGTGCCTCTTTCCATCTGGCGGATGTAACTTTCGTCGTAGCCCGCGATTTCAGCCAGGCGCTGTTGTGACCAACGGCGACGTGTTCGCAGATCCGTTAATTCGGCTCCGAGAGCCTCATCCAGATTGCGAACTTTGCGTTCCTTGTCGGCACCGATTGGTTTTGCCACCCACCAATAATTAGCGACCGGCCCATAGTTAATTCAGGGACAATAGTCCTTCATTGATTGTGGAGTTAGCGAGCCGGAGTTACTCGTTGTTCAGCATTGTGGATGAACTCGGAGAGCTTGAGAGAAAAGTATGTGGCGACAGCATTGAGAAACTCCAGTGTGGGATTACCACCCATCTCTGTTTGCCGAACGTGGCTTACGTCATAGCCGAGCCGGTCTGCGAGTCTCTGCTGCGATAACTTACATGCGCGACGCAGTTCGGTGAGTTCGGTACCAATCGCTCGTGCGAGCGTATCCGTCTCTCTCTTTTTGTCAGCGCCGATAGCTTTGGGCACAGCCCATATTCATTTGCTTGACACTGAATCATTCAGTGACTATAGTCCGCCAATGGGAACGAGAGGGGAAGGCGGTTTGCTCTCGGGACGGCCACAAAGCTGGGAGCGAACGACCTTCTCCGACAATGAATGGCGTCGGCAAGGTAAGACTGAGTCCGCGCTCAATGCG
Organism: uncultured Acidobacteriota bacterium; assembly: GCA_963716405.1. Lineage (GTDB taxonomy): Bacteria > Acidobacteriota > Terriglobia > Terriglobales > Acidobacteriaceae > JABDBE01. The sequence goes on from CAVQTI010000007.1 coordinate 1,016,939, forward strand.
AAATCTTCTAAGCACATGATTACACGCAATTAACTGTGCGGCGCCCTGTGTGAGGCAGTTCGAGGCTCACCCGTGCCGCGGTTTATTCTATATGGATTCCTCGGTTACATTCCGGCTTGCGACGGTTGCGATACCGGAACCGACCGTCAAGCGCGCCCCCGAATTGAGCTCCAACCCGGCTGAAGCCTGCGCCATTTCTGACGAAGAATTGATTTTGCAGGTTTGCGGGGGGAGCAAGGAAGCGCTCGGTGTTTTATTTCGGCGCTACGCAGCCGTTGTCCGAGGGGTTGCTTATAAGATTTTGCGGGATGCATTTGAGGCCGACGATCTTCTGCAGGACATCTTCTTGTTGGTGCATCGTCTTTGCCGGACATTCGACAGGTCCAAAGGTTCGGCGCGGTTCTGGATTCTCCAGATGACCTATCGACGGGCCATTTCCCGGCGGCGTTATCTGACTTCACGCCACTTCTACACTCGCTTGGACCTAGACCACGCAGCGAACCAGTTGGGCACATCCGCAGAACGTGGTCGCGTGGATGACCTCATCAACGAGGCCCTTGATCGAGACGAAGCCTTGCACACTTGGTTCTCCGAACTCTCGGAAGGCCAGCGGCAAACACTCTATCTCTTTTTCTTCGAGGGCTACACATTTGAGGAGATCGCTGCCAAACTGGGTCAAACCGTTGGGAACACCAGGAATCACTATTACCGTGGTCTTGAAAGGCTGCGCAAGCAGATTTCTGCTGGTAAATTGCCGGGCAAAGAAGCAGTATGATAAAAGGCTTTAGCCATCGTAGGAGCGGGTGCGTTGTTGCCAAGCGGACCCCATGACGAGTTCCTGGAGCTCTGTGCCGTATCGACCTCGGGCCCACTAACCGAGGTAGAGCAGAACAGGCTGCAGGAGCACCTTGCAGTTTGCCCCGCCTGCCGTGAGGCCCTTCGCGAATACGAATCGGTCGTTAACGACGCGATCCCTGCCATCGGCGCAGAGCAGTCCAATCGGATTGATGCTGGTCCTGGATTTTCCCAATCGAAAGCCGAAAAGACCTTCTTCGAACGCTTAGCCAAGGAAGAAGGAAAACAACCGAGCGCCGACAAGAAAAACGGGGTGCCTTCCACCTTTCGTCGAGTTCTGCCCATTGCTCCCGAATCCACCTGGCGCCACGTTTGGATGCTTTATGCCGCCGGGATCCTGCTGTTCATTACGCTGTGTCTCTCTGCATATTGGGTTGGGGTGCGGCACGGCACGGATGTGGCTAAGTCCACACCGCCCGCCCTGGCGACTCCGGCTAAAGTTGCATCTGAGAACCCAGGTTCCTTGGAAGAACAACTCAGCGATGCCGCTCACGAGCGCGAAATAGCCCGTGCCCAGATCGCCCAACGTGACAAAACCCTTGCGGACCTGCGCCGCCAATTGCAGCGGCAGTCGGCCGAAATCAGTCGGATGAAAGAGGCCCAGGACAAACTGGAGGCCACGGTTCGGAGCGATCACGCCGGCAAACAAGACCTCGTTCAAGAGCGAACCGAGCTAGCTGAGAAACTGGAAGCCGCCCAGGCGGAATCGAACTCCCTTCAGCAGCAGGTAAATTCACTCACCCAGCAGTCGACCAGCGGAACAACGCAAGCCAAGGCACTCGGCGCGAAGGTCGACGATCTCACCCGTCTGCTTAAAGATCGTGACAAGGCCCTGAACCAGCAGGACGAACTGCTGGCCCACGATCGCGACATCCGGGAAGTGATGGGTGCACGTAATCTCTATATCGCAGAGGTGTACGACACCGACGAAAAGGGGGCTACCCGCAAGCCTTACGGCCGCGTGTTCTACACGAAGGAGAAGTCTCTGATCTTCTACGCCTACGACCTTGACCAACAAGGCGGCAATCCTGCCCGGACTTTCCAAGCCTGGGGTCGCCGTGGCCCGGACTTTAAGCAGGCGGTGAGTCTGGGCATCTTCTACGAAGACAATGCTTCGAAGAAGCGTTGGGTCTTGAAGTCCGAGGATCCCAAAACACTCGCTCAGATTGACGCTGTGTTCGTGACACTAGAGCCGCGCGGCGGTAGCGATAAGCCGAGCGGCAAACCCCTTCTTTTCGCCTACCTCAGAGTCAATCCCAACCACCCTTAGTTTCGACCTCTTCGATCGTTCGTTCTAGAATTGGCGTCAGCTGATAAAACGGCGCGATTTCCTGCGAATAACTAGGGAGCGGCTGAGATCTCGTTGTTCGCTGGAGAAATCTGTATGCGCTTCCCCCAGATTGCCGTCCTACTTGCCTATGGTGTGCTATGCATTATCTGCGCCCTCGGCCAGTCGCCAAACGGAAACATCAACGGTCTGGTCCTCGACCCTGCCAATCGCGTGATTGCCGGCGCCGAAATCATTGCGGTGAATGATCTGACCAATGTCCAATTCACTACCAAGACAAACGACGAAGGCGTATACGTGCTGCCCAACCTGCCTCCGGGGCCATACCGGCTGCAGGTCTCGAAAGTCAGGCTTCAAGACCATCGTTAAGCCTGACATCGTTCTCAATGTGCAGGATGCGCTCTCCATCAATTTCACATTGCCAGTTGGGGCGCAACTCGAGACGGTAACGGTCGAAGGCGGAACGACCGTGGTGAACACAGAATCGGCCGCCGTGAGCACGGTGGTCAACCGCCAGTTCGCCGAAAACCTGCCCCTCAACGGCCGGAGTTTTCAGTCCCTGATCGATCTGACGCCGGGGGTGGTGGTCACTCCGAGCAACGGTTATGACGACGGACAGTTTAGTGTCAACGGTCAGCGAACCGACTCGAACTACTGGATGGTAGACGGCGTCAGTGCCAATATCGGCATCAGCGTTGCAAATCCCAGCAGCGGTCTTGCCGGTGCGCTGGGCTCGTTTAGCGTCCTGGGCGGCACCAACAGCCTCGTCTCGGTTGACGCTCTCCAGGAATTCAGGATTCAAACCTCGAATTTCGCGCCCGAGTTCGGGCGAACTCCCGGAGCCCAGATTTCGATCGTGACACGATCAGGCACCAATCGTTTTCATGGTACGGCGTTCGATTATTTTCGAAATGACATCTTGGATGCCAACAACTGGTTTGCGGATGAAGCCGGACTGCCGAAGCCGAGAGAACGCCAGAATGATTTCGGCGGCACATTCAGTGGCCCACTCCAAAAGGACCGGACGTTCTTTTTCTTTTCCTACGAAGGTCTGCGCCTCAGACTGCCACAGACGACGCTCACAACGGTCCCCGACGTTCTAGCCAGGCAGAATGCGCTCCCAGCGCTCCAGCCTTACCTGAAAACCTATCCCTTGCCGAACGGAAGCGGCGACGTCTCGACCGGCATTGCCCAGTTCAATGCCAGCTACTCGAATCCCGCGACGCTCGATGCTTACAGTCTCCGGATCGATCGCACGTTTAACCGGCACTGGAGCGTGTTTGGACGTTATGACTACTCTCCATCGTCGACGGAGCAGCGGGGCACTGGCGGAGCATTAAACGACGTTTTCACCTCGCGGCTCACGACCCAGACCGCGACCGTGGGTGTCGTCTCGTCAATTTCGGCGACCGCCTTGAACGATTTTCGTTTCAACTACAGTCGCACAGCGGGATCGGGGTCGCAGACCGTCGATGGCTTTGGTGGCGCCATTCCTCTTGCATCCTTGCCATTGCCTAGTGGCTACAGTTCCAAGAATGCGGCTTTCGGTTTCGACATTGCGTCCTTGAACGGTGGCTTGTTCAATATCGGCCAGGACCAGCAAAATGTACAACGGCAATTCAACGCCGTCGAGACCCTGTCATTGCAGAGAGGGTCTCACGCCCTGAAATTTGGGGTTGATTATCGCCGGCTTTCCCCCCAACTCGACCCTTCGCTGTATCGCCAATTGGCACTTTTCAATGATGTGCCATCTGCGGAGAGCGGCAACCTACTGCTGAGCTTTGTAGCTTCGAACGTGAAAGCAACCTTGCTCTTTCGGAATCTGGGCGCTTTTGCCCAGGACACCTGGAGAGCTACCTCGCGCCTCACGCTTACCTACGGAATTCGCTGGGACCTTGACTTTCCGCCGTCGGCCATCAATGGTCCGAGCTTTCCTGCGGTGACCGGATACAACCTGAACGATCTCTCCACACTCGCACTGGCCCCCAGCGGAACTCCTGCCTATCGGACCGAATACAACGGCATCGCACCGCGCCTCGGCATTGCCTACCAAATTGCCCAAGGTTCGATTGGCACGACGGTGTTCCGTGCCGGGGTCGGCATCTTTCATGACTTGGCCTCGGGGCAGGTCGGCAACCTTATCTGGCAGGATGACTATCCCTACGGCGCGAGTCGCTTCGGATTTGGAGAAACGTTTCCGCTCTCCGCAGTCGCTACGGCACCGCCGCTGATTACTCCTCCAAACTCCGGCACTGGAACTGTTACCGCCTTTGACCCAAACCTCAAGTTGCCATATTCGGTGCAATGGAATGCGGCGCTTGAGCAGGGCTTTGGCAAGCAACAAAGTCTCTCGGCCACTTACATTGGGTCCATTGGTCGGAATCTCATCCAGACCTCTGACATTTTTCCGACCAATACGCCTTTTGCCGAGGCCATTCTGGTCGGAAATACCGCCAGTTCAAACTATAACGCCTTGCAGGTGCAATTTAGGCGACAAGCAATGACCGGTCTGCAGCTTCTTGCTTCCTACACATGGTCGCATTCGATCGATGACGGATCGGCAGGTTCCTTTGGCAGCGCTTCGAATACGTTCGTGCCGGGAGTCAGCGCGAGTCAGAATCGTGGCCCGTCTGACTTTGACATCCGGAACACTTTCACAGCGGGAGCCTCGTATGAGTTACCGTCTCCACGGTCGAACAGAATCACCACTGCCCTGTTCAGCGGTTGGTCCGCACAAAGTCTGATTCAGGCCCGTTCCGCGCCGCCCGTGAATATCAGCGACAGCGAATTTTTTACCTTGCTGAATGGTTCAACCGAAGTCCGTCCTGACATCGTGCCTGGCGCCCCTCAATATCTCTTCGGCCCGGCCTACCCAGGCGGGAAGGCCTTTAACCCAGCTGCCTTCGCACCGCCGCCGGTTGATCCAAGCACCGGTTTCCCGACCCGTCAGGGTGATTTGGGTCGGAATGCTTTGCGCGCTTTCGGTGCATTTCAGTGGGATTTCGCGATCCATCGCGATTTTCCCATTCGGGAATTCTCCAAGCTGCAATTCCGCGCCGAGATGTTCAACATCCTGAACCACCCGAATTTCGCCCCGCCGATCGGAGACATCTTTAATCCGCAGTTCGGTCTGTCCACCCAACTACTAGGGCAGAGCCTCAATAACGGCAACGTCGCCGGAGGGGGAGGGTTGAGTTCGATATACCAAATCGGAGGTCCACGTAGCATTCAACTGGCGCTCAAGTTGTTTTTCTGACGCGCTTCTACAGACTTCATTCCCCGGGCGACTCAGAACCAATCTGAGTTACCTAACCGGCACTGTGGTTTCAATCTTGTCGATTCTGGAGCAGGTTCAATGGAACATCGCAGCTTATTCAGGAAGATTCTTCTGGCTCTGGTTCTGTTCATCCTCTGTGTTACGAATGGGGCGACTGCGGCAACGCCACCTAAACTCGTGCCACTTCCGGTCGAAGCGGTGCTGAACATGAGAGACTTCAGCCAATATTCCCCGGTCTCGTTCTCCGGAGACGGAGCGTGGCTGGCGTATGCGGTGCGGGAAAACACTCGAAACGTTGACATCTCTCCCGAAAAGTTCGAGAGCACAGGGATTCCTCACTACGCTTCAGGTTCTGATATCTACCTTGTGAATCTAAAGACTCGAGTGTCTCGGAAGCTTACCGCGAAGGACGATAACTGGCTTCCGACTTGGTCCCCCGACGGTCGATTGCTGGCGTTTCTCTCCGATCGGGATGGCAGTGGACAGGCACGGCTGTGGATCTGGGATGCGAGACAAAACCAGATGTGGATGGCATCACAAAGAAACATCCGCGGTGCAGAGATTGAATGGTTGCCAGACAGTAGTGGCATCGTGGTGGGAGTTGCGCCTGGAACCGCGGATGTTGAGAAACCGAAGAACGAACCGCCGCGGACAGAACCCCCGGAAGACCATTCACGCCAAGCGGCTTTTGGTCCCGCCGTGAGACTATACCGTGCCATCACAACTTCTGCGGGACCGTCAGACTATCCGCGTGCCGGACCATGGGACCTTGACCGCTACCGCGCCGACTTGGTGCTCATTGACTTGCGGCGCAGCGGCGATTCCAAGGCCGTGGCCGAGGGCGGGAGGATAGCGACTTTCTACCTTTCTCCGGACGGCACTCAGGTCGCGTATGCAATCCCAAAGAACTTCGAACTGCCAGGGTCACAACAGGTCTTGTTTGATCTCCGCGTCGTGGATCTGCAGACGAAGCAAAGCCGCACGCTGGCCTCTGACATTCGTTTGAATCCATCGGGTGCGGTATTTCGCTGGTCTCCCGATGGGTCATGGATCAGCTACCTCGTAGCCGGGATGGAGGAAAAGCGCGGAGACTGTTACGCCATCGAAGTTGCGTCCGGCAAACTGCAGAAACTGACCGACTTTTCACCTTCGTCATTCTCTCAGTGGGGGCCTCCGCCGCTCTGGAATGGCTCCGCACATATTTTCTTCCTGCGCGAAGGCGAGCTGTGGGAGGCTGCCATCGGCCGGAGCCAGGCGATGCGCGTGACAGCGGCGCGTACGGTGCTCATCAAACAAATGCTAGCCCGGACACCTAATGCCCTGTGGATCTCGAACGACGGGAAGTCGACAATTGTGCTTGCTCACGATCCGGTCACGGAGCACGACGGCTTCTACCGAGCCGATCTCAAAACTGGCTCGGTTGTTGCTCTCGCAGAAAGCGGCGGTTGCTATACCTGCTTGGTTCGGCAGCTTTCCATTTGGATATCTCCTGATGGCCAGACATTTGCCTTCCTCAAGGAGAGCGCGACGGCGTCCGCTGATCTGTGGATCAGTGCTCCGGAGATGACTGAACCGGAACGTATTACTACCCTCAACCCACAACTGGGCGATTACATCATGGGAAAGACGCGTCTCGTCGAGTGGCTAGATGATGATGGCCAGAGGCTTAAGGGAACTCTGCTGCTTCCTCCCGGCTACAAGGAGGGATCGCGCTACCCGTTAATTGTATGGGTGTACGGCGGCGACTCAGGAGCCGATCACCTGGACAAATTCGGCGTGGAATCCTCAGGTCCGTTTAACATGCAACTCCTGGCGACGCGCGGCTATGTCGTTCTCATGCCTAGCGCCCCCGAGACGGCAGGCAGTCTGATGTTTGATACGGCGAAAACCGTCCTGCCGGGAGTCAGCAAGATTGTCGAGATGGGAATTGCGGATCCGGATCGAATTGCTGTGATGGGACACAGCCACGGGGGCTATAGCGTGCTGAGCCTAATCGTACAGACACAGCGATTCGCGGCCGCCGTAGAGATCGATGGGCACGGAGATCTTATCGAAGCTTACGGGGAGATGGATGCTGCAGGATCAGCATACGGAACTGCCATAGAGGAGCATGGTGGGGACCAGATGGGAGGCACTCCATGGCAGTTCAGGGATCGATACATCGAGAACTCTCCCTTCTTCTTTCTCGACAGGGTCTCGACGCCACTACTGGTTGTTCAAGGAGAGGCGGATAGGTTCGTGCAACCTTTTCTAGCCGATCAAATCTTCGTTGCTCTGCGGCGCCTGGGCCGCGAGGTTGAGTACGCCAAGTATCGTGAAGAAGGACACGATCCTAGCATTTGGAACTATGCGGACCAGGTCGATCTTTCTCATCGAATTATTGAATGGTTAGCCCAGCATCTGTAGCGGGAATCCGGCCTTGATAGTAGCGGTTCCCAATGGAAATAGGGCTGTGTCGATTCGTAGGGTTATAAGAGAGTTCACAAGGGCTGGAGCATCCGCGTACGGATGCTCCAGCGTTCTCCTACTCATCCGCCTCATAGGCGGGAACCGTGGGAAGTGACTCCGCATCGATGTGGCGGTTGCGCTTCGGTGTGCCCTGGATCGCGTCGGACGCGAATCCGAGACTGTTAAGTTCTGGCTTTTCGTATTTCATACGTTGACCTCCTTTCCTCTAATTTTGGATTGTTCCTTGTTGCATTCGGACACGAGACCGTTTTCGACAATTGCGAATTGCGGTCAATTTTGTACAGGCCTGCGCGAACGACGAACCAGATATTGCTGTTATTCGTCAGTCTCGTACGCGGACGTCGACGGGAATTCCTGGGGACTGTCCTTCTTTCCCATGCCCTTAGTCATGGTCTGTATCGCGTTCAATGCAGTTCCCAGGACGGTAAGTTCTGGCTTCTCGTACTTCATGGCATTTCACCTCCTTTCCTCTTGTAGTTTTGCTTGCTACTAAAATGCAGAGCGGGTGTAGACCAGTGCCTCAGGGGCATGGCCATCCGTCAACCGGAACGGCGCTCGGTTTGGAAACTGCGACAGCCAGGCCTCAATCGCCAATGTCCGGAACAAGTGGACGATGGGGACATCATGCCCTTGCCGCACTCTTTCCACCGCTTTGGCGAATTCCTCTGCATTGACGATTCCGAGTTGGGCACTCGCGAGTTCTTTCCCGCGACAAAGCGTGTTCCAGCCGGCAACGATGCTGAGGTTCGGATTTCGTGCGGCGTAGGCCTTCCGTTTTCGATTAAGAATCTCCTCGGGGACAATGCCGACTAGCGCCCGACGCATCAGAGATCGCCTTTGACCCGGTCGAACGAGTTGTTCGCGTGGAATCGCATAGAGGAACTCGAGCAGATCACGGTCAAGATAGGGATACCGCTTCTCATAATGTGGTTCCGAAGGCGTTGCCAAAGATTCGAGATGTCTGCGAAGCACCGCAAGTGTGGAGAGGTTCTCTTGAAAACTGGGCTCGGGGCCAAAGAGTTGCAACCTGCGGGGATATCCGTAAACCGCGGATCGATTCCGGCGCACGAAGTCCTTGCTCAACCATGGCGACGGCCGCATGTAAACCGGAACCCACAGGTGCGGCACTGGCATGAACTCTCGTACTACTTCGAACAACAAGTGAAACCAGGGGCATTTTTGCTGGATAGCCCAAATTTTCAGTTGGTGAGCCAACCACCGAAAATGCGCGCGGGATAAGAGATCGGCCAACTCCGGACCAGGTGTCGGCACGCCACCGGTTACTTCGTCCCCGCCAATTCCCGAGAGCAGAACGCGAGCGCCGTGGGACCGCATGAACGAAGTGAACTGCTCGGTCACGTGAACCAGAGGACTCTGGGAACCGGGAGTGGCGGAGAAATGCTTACAGGAAAACTGCGGACTCTGACGAGATCCAACGTCAATGTGCAAACCGCTGCGGCCGCGTCGTTCCTCGACCTTGGCGAAGTAGGGCCGTTCGTTCCAGTTCGGTTCTGAATCGTCGTAGTAGGAGACCGTCTCAAGACGCGGGCACTCTAGATTGTTGCCGCGAAGAATCTGATCGGCAACGCACACAATCGATGTCGAATCCATCCCACCGCTCAACTCGGCGATCACAGGGTTCTCGGAGCACAGTCGGCGGCCCACGGATTGTGTAAAAGCGTTTCTGAAATGCTCTTCGTACTCGGAATCAGTGCGGTAACGAATTTTCTTCCTGGGATCAAAGTCCCAATAAGCAACGGTGACCGCCCTTCCGCCGCGAACACTGACGTAGGAGGAGGGAGGAACGGAATGAATGCCTTTATAAGGCGTCAAATGTGCTGCCGGAAACATAGCAAACCAGCCGGCAATGTATTCTTCGTTGAGTTCGATTTTGTTCGCTGAGGTGACCAATGGATCAAGAACTGTGCTCCACTGCAACTGGTCCTTGTCTATGCGGTAGTAAAGGTGGCGACTCCCGAGGAAATCTTTGGCAAGGATCAACGTTCGCTCGCTAGGGATCCAGATCGACATGGCCCAGTCGCCAATGAATCGTCTGAAACAATCTGTTTGCCAGGATTCATATGCCGCGGCGACGATCGCCACGTCCGGCGATTCCAACAAACACTTTTGGCTCAGTTGCGACGCTAACTCTTGACGATTGTCGAGTCGCCCATCCCAGGAAAACACCAGCCCTGAACTTGCCAGATAGGGTTGAGATTCATGCCGTGATTCTTTTGTGATGACAAAGCTGCCGAAGGCGATACAAATGCCATCCCGGCAAAAACGTCTATCGGAATCGGTCTCATAGCGGGCGGCAAGCGAAGAGAGTTCGGGGAGTTCGTTACGTTCCATCGGCCTCCCATCGAAGTACCATTTTCCGTACTGAATACTCATAGAATTCACCGTATCTGCGGAAAACTCAGCAGCGATCGATGACAGCAAACATCTCAGGGGTATAAGGTTTGTCGTTCACGACTCGGCCATCTACCTCCACCCATGCGTGCGCCCTGAACGGCATTTGTTGTGCACCCATCACGAGGTGGGCAGCAATTCCATATTTTCTGAGCAGACAAGTTGTAGCCGCGGACCTCTGCAAGCAGAGCACTTTCTTCCAATACCAAATCAAAGCCAGGTCCATCGCATTGCAAATGTCACGTTCGCTTCTCACCCTTGATCCCGTCTGAACCGGACATTCACGGATCCTCGCGTAAAGAGCCGAGAAGTTACCCCGAGCAAGACGGAGATCGAAGTAAATAAGTGACAGATAGGCTCTGAGGACCACAACGAACATCGTTCCCTCCTCTTACTTAAAAAAATTCACCGTTCGCTCAGTCAATTGACTCGACTCGCGCCACATCCTTCGGGCCAGACTGCGGACGTAGCCGGCGTTTTCTGGTTCTTCCAATTGTTCAGGTTGCATCCAGGCTTCGTCCGCGACCGCGTATGCAAATACCGCAACGAGAGGTCCAACCGCGCGGGCTTCAACTAGCACCTCGGGGGGCACAAGGTGTTCCCATCGCTTGTAATAAACATGCGCTATGTTTCGGTCGACCGTGCTCTCGGTTTCTGTTGTGCGTCGGTAGTGTTCGAGCAGGTATTCGAGCGTCAGAAATGGCGGGCCAACGTACCCCTCGGCCCAATCGAGGAACCGGCAGTCATCGGATGAAACAATTACGTTTCCTGGGTTGAGGTCGAGATGCCCTAGGCTGCTCGGAATGTCTAACTCTTTGAGTAGGGCGAGTGCGTCAAAAACGCGCTCTTCAAGGGTAGTCAATTCCGACTCATTGAGAACCGCCGGCGGAATCTTTGTCTGGCGCTTCATGAGATCCCGCGTTACGCGGAAAAACGGGTTAACTAGGTCGCACAGCCGGGTGATTCGCAGATCATGAGCGCCCGCCGAAAGGAAGGGGGCGACGTCGGTCCGAGAGGCAAACTGCAGCTCGGCTAAACAAGCCGCAGTGATTTGCCAGTGCGAAATATCTTTCACTTCGTTCAGAGTTGCTCCAACTGTCTCTTCGGAAACCCACGCATGCCATTCTGGCCGAGCGGCAAGGAATCTCGGAACAAACCTCGGGAACCGTTCCCCCAAGAGAGAGGTAATGTGGAATTCACGGAGATTAGGTTCTCCCACAGCTTTGAACCAGACGGGAGGGCCGTCGGTCTCACAACGGACCAAGCTGAATGAGGGACTGGCGCTGACCTGGTGGAAGCCCTGCCTGAGGTGGAGTCCTTGATTGTCAAGGGCAGCCTCGAGCCAGTCGCGGAACTCTTTGAACCACCCTAGCTTGACAAATGGCCGGTCTTGCGAATCAGTCTCTTCGCTGCGAGTGTGATAGACCGCTTGACACAACGCCGCATAATCGCCGTGGTCTCGAAAATCGCTCGGCGATAGCGTGCTTAATTCCATCCACCGTGTTGGCACGCTGGACTCTTCGCATTTACGCCAGTGCTCCGCGACTTGGTACAGGTGTCGGCAGGGGCCAGCGATTCCCTGAACGTGCGGCAGAGTAAAGAGACAAATTGCTTCTTCGCCCCAGTGATTCTTGAGTGTCGCTGTGAGATTCTCTGCTACTCGCTGCCATGGCGCGATTTCGACACAAGGAAGCGTTAGTTTCGCATCATTACGTACCAACAAGGCTTCCATCCCGCTTCGATTGAGTACAACTACGCGGTAGGTTCTGCTTTCGCTTTTTGCGGATTCTGCCAATTCTGCTCCGTCCACTGGAACGGCTGTCTTTTATCTTTCTGTGACCAATCGGTTCTTCTTGAGCGTGCCTATGAACTCGCGCACGTCGTCCTCCACCATTTCCCGGCTAACACTAAACTCCTGGCTAATTGCATCGACGATTTCGGGCTCCGCCGAACCCACTTCTAGAAGCTCGAACATTCTGGAGCCGACGCGATTAAGGTTGAACATTTGGCCCTGCTGAACATCTAGAACGATGGCACCATCTTGTCCGTGTGTGCTGCGAACTCCTTCGGAAACTTGGTACATCGGCTCGCCCCACTCGGCACGCTCGGTTGTTCGAAGTGCGTGTCGCACACATTGACACTCGGAGCAGTGGAAATGCCAGTGATTCTTAAATTTGTTCGGGAAAGAATCAGACGATTGCGGGTTGGGTCATCACTTCAATGAGATACACAACTGACGACAGACTTGGCCAAAACAGGATGCGTTCGATTTTCCGTTCTTATTCCTGGCGAGCGCCCAGACCAACCATGATTTCACCCATTCGTGCAAACCTAAACTAGCTTCTACGATGTTTGCCCTGCCGTGGAATCTGTGCTCTGGACTGGCGTTTGAGGAATCTGCGCTTCATCATCGATAAATAAGCCACTTCTCGTCCGGGCGCTTCCATTTCAGCTCTCATCAACGCAATTTTGTCTGAGTGTATCCTGAATAAACCCTTTGCGAGCGTGGACCATTCCAGCTTAACGATCCTTTCCGCTATTTCTGCGGATGTGACGACAATTGATTCAAGTAGACCGCTTCGTGTGTCTATGTGGTGAATACTCATGTACCGTTGGTATTCCGCGAGTAAGTCTGCTATTTCAGTTTGCACTTCGATTACTTCAAAGCTCCCTTTGCTGAGATTCGACATCCAACGCCTCATCTTCCGAAATGCACTCTTCGCCTCCTCATCCGATCGGAAATCCAGGATGTTTTCAAGGGAGGTCGTATCGTCTGGCTCGGGAACAAGCGGCATGACTATTCGCAAGACACTCTCTTTGCCCGATGGCAATTCTTGCCCAGGTTGACTTCTTCCGAAGTACACGGGTACAGCATCATAGCCGTCAGTTTGCTTGAGGGCGTGGCTGTAAATCCGCATCGTAGTTAAAATTCCGAGGTCCAGGGAATCGGTGCTGGATGCGACCATAAAATGTGGGAGGGCTCGACTTAGACGTCGGGTTTGATACCAGTCTTTGTGCGCAGCTTCGCAGAGTTGAAAGACTGTTGGTAGAAGTTCATTCGGTATTGCTGGGTTAGGAACAAAGTCATCGAACGGAGGCGGAATTTGGCTAGCATTGGTTTTGGGCTCTCCCGGCCACCACGATACGGACTCAAGGTCAACCGCTGCTTCAAAAACAATGTTTTCCTTTTCCAACCACTCTAGATTGGCAACCAGTGCCCGGTTTCGTTTGAGCTTGGGACATCTGTGACTCTTAAACGGATTGACGCCCTTCCTGAGTGCTTCCATGTCAGCTACCGATAGTTTCTGGGGCATTAGGCTGACTCCACTCTTAAGTGCTTCGAGATCAACTACGGCTAGTTTGTCGAACATCAGGAGGAGTTTTTTTAGATTGGTGGCAATATCAACTGACGAACATACTCCAACGAAGGCCGGAGTGGCTCCCATGGCGTCATTCTAGTCGAAAAATGTGCTCTTTCTTCCCTTGTTTAGGGGCGATCCAATTTGCCTATTGCTGTAGTTGGATCAGAGCGATCGGCCTCTTGCGAAACGAGAGTCTTGGCCGAGTCCTTGACAATCCGGCCAGCAGAAAGCGCGAACACCCTGTCGAACGACGCCACCGTCGATGCTCGATGAGAAACGACAATCAGGGTGGAAGCAGAAAGGTGATCCAAGACATTGCGGAGAATGACAGTTTCGGAGGTAGGATCAAGGCAGGATGTGGCTTCGTCCAAGATCAGGATCTGCGGCCGTTGCAAGAGAGCACGGGCAATCGCCAACCGTTGTCGCTGACCTCCGGAGAGCTGGCAGCCGTCAGGTCCAATGCGCTGATGAATGCTCCTCGGAAGAGACGAGGCTAGGTTGTCGAGATCAGCAAGACGTAATGCCGTCTGCACTTCCCGATCTGATGCCCCGGGTCTCACAAAGAGCAGGTTGGACGAGATCGTGCCGTCGAACAAAACCGGGTCTCGCGGAAGGTAGCACACCGCCTCGCGCAAACTCTTGATCCCAATTTTCCGAATGTCCTGACCGCCGACACAGATCGCTCCCTTTCTCACGTCATACACTCGCGGAATGAGCCGGGCCAGCGTGCTCTTGCCGGCACCGTTCTCTCCGATGATCGCTACCTTCTCCCCGGCGGTAATCCGCAAAGACGGAAGGGTCAGTGTGCTCTCTCGTCCGTATCCAAACTCAACGGCATCGAACTCCACTTCCCAGTCTTGCTTCGGGAACTCGATTGGCGCGGGTCCTTCGACTATGCTCGGGCGTAATGCGAAGACTGTCTGTAACTGCCGGATACTGGCGAACGTTCTCTGCGCTCGCGCGTAAAGCTCTGCCGCCCCGCTTAACGGATCAAACAGTTGGGTGACAAAGCTGTAGAAGGCCACCAGGCTACCGAGGCTCAGAGTTCCTGCGACCACGCTCCAACCGCCGTACCCAATCACGGCGGACATCGCGAGCACAACTGCAACCGAGGTCCACACGGTGAACCACACCCCGGTTTTAAAGAGCGCTAGATGTGACCGAGTTGTCTGCGCGAGTAAGTGGAACGCCTTTCTTTCCTGGTGCTTTTCACGGCCAAGCAGTTGGATGGGAAGAACGGAGGAGATGTGTTCCTCAAGAAAACTGTTCCACGCAACTAGGTTCTCCTGCACGGTATCGGAGTCCGCCGAGAGCTTCGTCCGGAAGTGCTGCCGGGCGACGAGGAACACTGGAAGAAGCGGCAAGATCGCGAACGTCAGCTTTGGGCTCAATACGAACATGGTCACGATCGTGAAGCCGGTCGTCAGGCACATGCGCAAGATCGAGGGCAGAAGATCAGAGCCAAAGAGCGCAACCTCTTCGATAGGTTCTTTGAGCGGATACATCACCGCCCCAGGGGGCGTATTCTCGTAGTAGTCCGCGGAGAGTTGGTCGACATGGCGCAATACATCCATGCGCAAACGCAGCCCCATTCTCTGCACGGCATTGAGGGTGAGATAGCTGCCCACGCTTGTCAGTGCCGTTCTGCCCTGGTAGCTGAGGAAGATCAGGCCGGCAGCGCCGAGAAGCAATCCGGTCTCTCTTTTGGGCAACACTTGGTCAATCAGCCACTTGAGAACCAGTGGGGTCAGAAGCGCCAGAAGACTGGCCGCCGTCATGCAGAAGAAACTGGCAACGTGCCAAGGCACAAAGGGTCGAATCTGTTTTGCCAGCCAACGCAATTCACTGGGAATCTTGAGAGACAGAGGAACCTCACGTGCTCATCGCGGGCTTGGACTGGGTACTTAAGACTGGAGGTTATGCATCCAGCATTAACAGCGTCCAGTGAAAACAGTTTGCGTTCGGCTTTTGTTCAATTCCTGGCCACTGCCTCTGAAAACAAAGAATATTGCTTGGGTATCAGGCCCGATCAACGTGTTCGCGATTCCGACCGCCTCAGATCAGGGGCGATGGTAGACTCGCAGGAACGTAAAAAGAGCTGGTCCCGAACTGATGCCGAAGAAAAAGGGCCGCAGCCTCCCTCCCAAGCTGACAGAAGCTGAACAGGATCTGCTCGCGCACATGGAGCAGGGTTATCAACTTGAAACTGATTCCCTCGGCGGCAATCCAGTCCTGCGCCGGCCGAAAGATGATGAAGTAATTCGCCCTCTGTCCGCGAATCGCAACACGATTAAGGCGCTGGAGGAGCGGGGCCTGATCCACTCAGGCAAAGGTCGTGATCCTCTGACGATGCTCTGGCATACCAATAAGAAACGGTAGCTGGCATCATTGCGTTGCGTCCTGCGATAATGAAACCTCTCTATGTGCGGGAGATACCGGGCATCGCGGAGCAAGCAGATCATTGAAGAGCACTTCGATGCTTCCGGCGAAGAGGATTGGAATCCTCGTTACAACATCGCCCCGACTCAGCCCGTCCCGGTCATTCGCCAGCATCCCCAAGAACCTCGGCGGGTATTCTCTTTGATGCGCTGGGGATTGATTCCTTCCTGGGCCAAAGATGCAACCGGGGCCGCGAAGATGATCAACGCAAGGTCGGAGACTGCACATCTCCTGCCGGCGTTTCGGGATGCGATGAAGTCCCGCAGATGTCTGATACCGGCCGACGGATTCTACGAGTGGTCGCGAACAGGGACAGGCAAGCAACCGTTTTGCTTCGAGGTTCGTGACGGCGAGTTGTTCGCGTTCGCAGGACTGTGGGAGCGCTGGCGAAATCCCACAGGTGACTGGATCAGATCTTGCTCAATACTTACGACCACGCCGAACGCGGTGACTTCGCAAGTTCATGACCGCATGCCTGTGATCCTCGACAAAACTGATTACGAGTTGTGGCTCGATCCGGGATTCACCGACGTCGCCGAGCTCTCGCATATGCTGAAACCATATAATGCGAGCGGCATGCGTTCTTACCCGGCCAGCAACAGGATCAATCGGGTTTCAAACGACGACCCGGCTTGCGCATTACCAACTGAGATTGTCGAAGCGCAGAATCGCTTGTTCTGATCCGCTCGTAGAGAAGGAAAGAGGCCTCATCTCAGACCCTGTGCACAACTGACACAATCTTCCCAATGACCTCAGCGTCCCGGCTTCGGAGTTCCTCCCGCTTGTGAATTCCACCCCGATAGGTATGAATTACCACGGTATCGTTCTCCTGGCTGCAGCATCCGCATAGGTACGTTCCGTCTCGCTTTAGGACGATGTACAGCGATTGCTGCCACAGTGGTTTCGAGGCGCAGTCGTTGGGCTTTTTCTTCTGCCGGTTCACTACTGCAAGAACTGCTCCCTTCAGGTACGGATGAACTGTGTTGGCGGACCCGCCGATCCAGAAGAAGTCCTTCAGCGAGAGTCGTGGCAACCCGCACAGCACGCCCACCGACGACCTCAAGAAAAACGGCACGCCACCAAGTTGACCAGCCAACTCTGGAATGAGCCCGAGCGGTTCAATCCGATCGGCATCGGCAGAGGCGGTCTCTGATGAGGGGCTGCCCGTCAGCAAATCTGGGATTGGTTCACGGCCAGCCTCATCTAAATTGATATCGAGGACCTGAAATATCTGATTCAGGGACAGCGAATAGATCACGCAGAAGGTGATGACCTTATGAAAGTGGCGCGGTGGCGTGTTGATGGCCTCATAATCAGACAACGACCCTGATGCCGTGAAGTACCGCTCATCACCGAGTGCATCCGCGAGTTCCCGGCTCTTGGCCGCCGCGGCACGAAGTGAAAGCCCCATTTCTAGTCTCGCCCCTCGCAGAAGAGGGCCCAATTGAGACGGATTGTTAGGGAGCAGATCTGGGTTCCAGCGTTTCGCCAGGCTCTTTGCCACGGACGGTTGCCGTGGCGCAAGAAGATTTCGGATCTCGAGGTCCACCATACCAAGGATTCTCGCTTCGTCGGGTACTCTGAATTCCATTCGGGCATACGGCAACTGGTTGCTGATCGTCCCAATCCGCCCGCGTCCGGCAACCCGGACATGACAGCAATTCAGTCCTCTGTCATGCTGAATCAGAAATAAATGCGCAGATCTTTCTGCTGTAACTTGCTTGAGAGCTTCCCCTGTCAGTTCTGGATTGACCCGCACAATGCTGCCTGGGAGAAGTTCCGGAAAAGCGAGAGCATCCTCACTGCCGATCTGCGCGTACAACAAGGCGCCATCATGGAACGCCGATAAACTGGCAAGGCGACGTGGCTCTGTCCACTCTAGTAGGTGCGTCAGCGGGACTATGTCAGTGGGAAGTGCGCCCGCGTCAACACTCCGAAACCAACCAAGACGGGAGTCTGGATCATCCACGGACGATTCCAGAAGCGCAGTTCGCTTCGAACGAAATTGAATCTGTAGTCGTGGAATCGCTTCGATATCAAATCCAAAGACTCGCAACCAGTCCCTCAGTCGGTAGTTGGAAATTCGGCTGAATGCAACCAGCTGAAACAGGCTTGGGCTGAAGTGTCCGTGCGAGAGATCGTAATAGAGATTGTGAGGTAAGTAGTAAGGCGACCGTCGGCCAAACAGCGTTGCCGAGGTTTGCGATGCTTGGTGCAACGTGCGCCGCTTGGTTGCCAATATCGATTTGACGCGCGCCGCGAGTTCTCGGTTTGATCCAGCCTCATTGTGCAGGGGCACCGTCTGACCTCTCGTGACTCTTTCTCGCGAGAAGCTCCCCCTCGGCGCCGATCAAAATTTACAGCTCAGCGAAGACGCTAGAGCCTGAACAGATTTCTCCGGCCGATCCACTCGCAGAGGCTTCCGGTTGTAAACAATTTGGTTTTGGCGTGGCAGAAGTTTCTTGTCATTGCCCGAAATTCAGGACAGAGGTGTACGTTTCCGGGCAGAAATTAGAATTCGGGAGGACTAACGAGTAGCCCGAAAGGAAGGGAGTGGTCGAACTTCCGACCAGTGTGCTTGAAGCTAGAGGAACTCAGGTTCAAATCCAAATGTGGACCCGATTCCGGTATGTCGGTTTTCCGAACAAAACTCGTTCATGGTAGACAAAGTTTCCGATTTGGGCCTACCATTGCGCAACGCCAACCTGGCCGTATCCAATGTTGGCCCCGTCGACCAGTTTCGAAGCCGGTACACGCCTCCGGGCCAAACGCGAGCGACTGCACCTGTCTATCCGCCGGGTCGCCCAGATGAGTCAGAAGATTGCCCAAAAGAAGAACGATCCAGCCTTCTTCGTCCCTCATAACTGGATCAGCGACCTCGAGAACGGAAAGTCCAAACCGCGACTACTACCCAGGTTTCACAGTCTCAGTCTCATCTACGATTGCGACATCAACGAAATCCTGGCTGCGTTCGGCCTGAATATCGCTGATCTGGGCAACGAACGCGGGCATATCAGTCTGCCCCATACCCGTCTCAGCGGGTTACCGCTAGCGCAATCAGATCCGCGTGTCGTGGCGGCTCCGCAATTGCCGCTCAAGCTTCCACTCCAGCAAACGAATCTCGTGCACCCCATGTTTCAGGGCCTTGGCGAGATGCCCAATTTCCTTCTTCAGCACGCCGGCCCGCAAGAAGTTCTCTATGGGTATGTCGGCACCGATGATTACACGCTTGATCCCATCATTCGGCCAGGCGCCTTCGTGCAGATCGATCCGGAGCAAAACAAGGTCATTCGAGGTATGTGGCCGAGCGAATACGAACGCCCAGTGTATTTTGTGGAATTGCGCGATAACCATTATGCGGTCTGTTGGTGCGAACTCGAGGGGAACTCTTTGCTTCTGGTCCCTTCTCCAAAATCTCCAGTGCCCATCCGGCATCTACGATATCCGCAGGACGCCGATATCGTGGGGCGTGTCGTAGGCTTCGCTCACCTGATCGCCCCTTTGCATTCGAAGAGCGTTGCCGCACCTTCGGCAGGTTCGGGTGTCCTCCAGTCGTAAGGCTATCTATTTGCACCTTGAAAGCAACGGATCTCGATGTGTAGGGTCAGGATACTTTGAGCATCTATTGCCAGGATTCGAGAAAAGACATAGGGCGATGATTTCGGGACGGCAATCTGCCTTGCTAGATTTCGGCAGGCGAATTGAGCGATTAGACATCGGGTACGCGGAACATTTTGTCATGGCCAATACAGTTGTCATGGCCATGACGTTTTCTAAGTTCAGGAGGTGTGCGACCGAATTCGACTGATACAAAATTGCTTCTTCCTGCGAACCATTAGGAAGGCCTCGCAGGCCCGTGCTTGTGACTTGCGCGGCACCAACGGGTGAGGGGCCGGGGTCTTTCTGAATTGGTCTCAATGCATGATCAAGCTTGAGCAACTTCAACGAGGCAGGGTCTACCGTTTACAGTCGCGCAACCTGGAATGTGGCGTTTGGGATGGCAAGGATGGCTTTATCGGTATCCGGACCAAGTTTGGCCTGCGGTTCCTCGATATGGAAATTCACTGGGGTTTGAGCAAGACATTCGGCACGGCACAGGCATTGGAAACAATGGGCACTATTCCCGAATCAATCTCTCTGAACATCAGTCTTGGTACCGAATGCGGAAACTGCCATAAACCGGTGAACTACGTCAAACATCACGCGGAACAAAAAGAAGCAAGCGGCGAATGGCTCCATGATGATGGTAGCCGGAAATGCAGTGTTCCTGTCCATGACAACACGGCCCGCAAGGCCAGTCCGGTGGCGATTCCGAACGATGCGCTGTTTGCAGAATTGCGAAAATACGATTGTGATACCTAGTAGTTCGCCTGGGAAGCTGTTCTCGAGCGGTCTACTTTCTTTCTGAAACGGGTTCACGGTTCCCCAAAAGTCGAAGACGTCCTTTGATGCCCGCTTCGATGGACGACGCAACCTCACCAGGAAAATCTCCGGGTAGACTGGCCACCACAGATTCGACCGCAGAGGCGGCGCCGTCCAGCAGTTCTTGGATAACCGATTCGATCACTTGTTGTCCGATACCAGCTTGATCTGCAGTCTGAAAGAAATGACGCGGAGCAATCTGCCGAATCTGGTAGTGCGGTTTTGTACCAAATGCCATGGCCAATCGAAACTGTCTCCACAAGATCTGCTTCGAGTCGACACTAGGCTGGGCTGAGATCACGTCGTAGAGCGGCGTCATGCGAAAGCGACCACCCGGAGAGAGAAAGATGCTGAAGTTTTTCGCATGCCCATCGGTGGCTCCCAAAAGCCAGAAGACGATGTTTGCCTTTAGAAATGAGCGCTGATCTGAGAGTGGTTCGTCGCTTCCCCGAAGCAGCTTCAGAATATCCGTTATGCCTGGGCCCCCGTCGCTCTCGTACTTGAGGTTTGGAGGCACCGAGAGGGCTTGGCAAGAATCTTCTTGTGGGAGACGCAGCAATCGCCGATCTTCAGTCCAGAGTCTGTCGAAACGCTCAACAATCAGAACGCGCCTGTGCCCGAAGGTGTGCATTTCTGCTTTAGCAGCCGCGAGACCCAAAGCATTTAGGAGCTTGAGGCATAGATATTCGTTTTCCACGCTTGAAGTGAGGTCCACCCCATTGGGGAGCTTCCCAATACTAGGCTTGAAGATGTGCGTCGTCGGAGTCGTACCGTGGGGCTTGCACCATCTGCCATTCCAGCGCAGCAGTGCGGTCTTCTCTTGAGCGCCGGCTATAGATATCCGGAAGCTCTCATCTTCGGTGATTCCCAGGGGCGCCGATGCTAGATTGTCAAGTATGATTCCAATCTCGCGTCCACTGACAGGCACTGCATCAATAGCGCCAGCCGGAGTCGGTTGTACCTCAGGGGGAAGGAACTGCAACGCCCCCACACAATCGTGGCCAATTGCGCCCAGCAGGCTATAGGCGTCGGTTCCTTCGGCACGCGCGCGCGCAGCGATCTGCCGCCGCAAACTATCGTTGTCCGGCAATAGATTCTCGAAAACTGCCAAGACGGGCGCGCCGACGTACGGCTGTTCGCGTAGGGGCAATGAGAGCGAAACGGGCAGAGCGGGCTGCCATTCCAGCCACGACCGCTCGTATTGGAAGATGATGGCCCCCGAAGTCTCGCGTCGAAGTTGGCCGACGAGTCGGCTGTTGAGAAACACATTCAGAGGTTCGTAGCGCGCTCGACGTGGCATCAGAAGAGTCTCTCAATATCTCGGGCTGAGCCCTTGGTACGTGGACGGATCACTAATTCCAGGTCGAGCGCGGCAAGCGTGCGCAACACGGTATCGAATCGAGCTGCTGCAGAAGTCTCAATGTCGGAAACCGTCCGTTGGCGCACCCCGACTTTGGCTGCCAGTTTTTCTTGAGTTAAGCGGAGTTCGCGGCGCCGCTGTCGAATGTAGTTCCCAAGTTGAAGGGGAGTTCGGGCAATGGTTTCCATGTTCGGGTTCTCTCGCGGTCTAGGCGCTTTCCCGCCTAAATACATATTAGGCGCTTTTCCGCCTATTTTCAAGTTAGGCGCTTTTTCGCCTAGGCTACGTCGATTGCGCGAGCCTGCACCCGACGGCATAGAGCCTGGCGAGTTTGATACAAATCTGACCCCTCCTGCGAACAATTCAGGAAGGCCTCGGAGACCCCGTGCTAGATTCCCCGCGGCACGGGTGGCTGAGGGGGTCCGCCGGGGCCTTTCTGAAGACGCAAGAATGAAGTTGAAGTTATAGTAATTTTACTATATTACTCAAGGAAGCCAGCGTGGATCGATTGCAACGGCCTGCACAGCGGCCCCTTGTGTGGCTGGGAGACTCGAAGAAGAACATTCAGAGTTTTCCGAAGGGCGCGCAAAAACTGCTCGGGAACGAGCTGCAGCTAGTCCAGTTTGGCGGTATGCCGAAAGATGCAAAGCCACTCAAAGGAATCGGCAGCGGGGTTATTGAGCTTGCTTTGCGATACGCTTCCGATGCGTATCGTGTGGTGACGGCTCTACAGCTCGGCGCAAGAATCTATGTTCTGCACGCGTTTCAGAAGAAGTCGAAGAAAGGCAGTGAGACACCGAAGCGCGACGTCGATTTGATTAGCAAACGATACTCTGAAGCACAGGAGTTGGCGCGTGACTACGAAAAGACGAAGATCAACTAGGATCGAGGTTGGCTCCGGGAATGTCTTCGCGGACCTCGGCCTGAAAGACTCTGATCAGCTCATGGCTCGCTCGCAGATAGGATTTCACGTCTTCAAAATCCTGGAAGAGAAAAAGCTAAGACAGCGCGATATCGCCGGCATTCTAGGGATTGCGCAATCGGACGTATCGCACCTGATGAACGGACATTTCAGCCGCTTCACGACGGACAAGTTGCTTGACTTCCTCAGGCGACTTGGGCGAAAGGTGACGATCGAGGTCAGTCCGCACCACAAAGGCGAACCTTATCAAGAAGTGACCTTCGTTCTCTGACCCTTCAACGGCTCTCCATCGGTAATGCGGGCTTCGGTTTTCTTTATTCGCCGCGTGATACGAATCGTCTGTTGCCATGCGAACAATTCAGAGGAAGGCCTCGAGGACTCCTCCTTGTTAATTCCCGGACGGCGGGGACTGCCGGGGGCAGCCGCTCGGGGCTTCCATGGGAAAGGACCCGACCCATCTTCATGGTGTTTCGGGTAGCCAGATGTCCCATCCGATGCAGATCTTTCTTTGGCGCGCTTGTTGAATATGCTTCTTGCTGTGCGAACAATTCCCGGAAGGCCCCAAAGTCCCTCGCATTTCCAGGGACTTGTCCCCGTACTGGGGTACGGATACAAGCCGATCATGCTGTACCAATACAAGCTTATTGTGCGGAGGTCCTGGGCCTCTCTTTGGTTGTGAAGTTCCGAACACTGAAGTGTCCCCAAAACAAGACCGCGACCCCTGCCACGCATCCCGCCGATAAGAACGACTGATGAGCCAGACAAGAATTCGCCTGACGCGCGCCGAGCTCTACGAAAAAGTGTGGGCGACTCCCATGCGGACGCTCGCCAAAGAATTTGGCATGTCCGACGTTGGCCTGGCCAAGGTCTGTCGCAGACACGATATCCCCGTTCCGCCGTCGGATATTGGCGGAGACAAGAAACAGGCCACAAAGACAGCCGTCCTTCACTCCCTGCCGCGAAGAATTCACCGGAGCATCTGGACATCTACGTCAGAGAGAGACTTCGTCCTGAATTCGAAGAACTGGCCGGCCAGGTTGCGCCACAGATCGTAATCGCCTCTGAAATCTCCCATCCCCTCGTGTTGCGGTCCAAAAAACTTCTCGAACGCGGAAAACTCAACCAGCACGGGTTACTGATATCAAAAAACGGTTCCTTGTCGCACTCGGTTGTATCCCGAGAGCAATTGCCACGCGCGCTCAAGGTCCTGAACGCTTTGCTACTGACGCTCGAAGAGCGAGGACAGCCCGCATCCTGGCCAAAAGAGGAAGGCGCATTGCTGTCCGTGAATATCGATGGCGAGGCTGTCCGGTTCTCCTTATCGGAACTGACCGATAGTCTGCCCCACGTACTAACTCCTACAGAAGCGAATCATCCTTGGTCCGCACCCAAGTACGACTACAAGCCTACTGGCAGACTGCAATTGCAGATTAGCAACCTGCCAGCATACAGGGGGCCGATCCGACGAACATGGGCAGACGGGAAATACCAGAAAATCGAAAACTGCGTCGGCGAGTTCATCGTTGGCCTCAGTGTCGCAGCCGCCGCGATCAAGAAAAACAGGCTAGAGACCGAAGAGAGACATCGGCAACGGGAAGAGGAGCGCAAACGAGAAGAGGAAGAACGGCGCATTGCAGAGGAGCACAAACGGAAAGCGGAACTTGTAGCCGAACTGATTGGAAAATGGGAAGAGGCTGAACGCCTTCGAGAATTCGTTAGAGCCATCGAGAAACAAACGGCACAGTCGGATTTTTCGGACGACGAGAGAAATGACATTCAACAGGTCGTTGACTGGACCAGGGAGTACGCCGACTCGCTCGATCCGCTCTCTGATCTTCCCGAGGCCATCGAGGAGTTCGTTCGGCCCGAGAGCAACTATTGGTGGGTGGAGTGATCTCGTTTCGAAGGCGCAATATCAGCGGGCTTTTAGGCCGCATCTGTCCCGTTTTCCTGGTCGACCATTAATGAACGATGAACGACAGGGGTCAAACGTGGACATCTCTACTTTAGGTCTCAGAAATATGCACCTCCTATCGATCATTACAAGAGCGCAACTACAATCGCTCTTGCTGATAAGGTGCTGTTCTCGATCGAATTCGAGTCGAATCCAAAGTTCCCCAAGAACCACCGGCAAATCATAGGACACACGAATCCAGCACTCGCCGACACAGCTTAGTGGGCTGCCTTTCTCCGTGTGAGGCTCCACGATAGGGCTCCCATAGTCGAAACCATGCATCACGACATCCATGGTTTCGCCTTTTTGCGCTTTCTCGAATGCCTGCAAGAGATCCTTTCGGAAAATGTAGCCGAATGGGTCCACAAATCCCGTCACGATCACCGAGACTACAACTAGAGCAGTACGCACTGAACGACGAGGATCTGCCCACTTCCACGCGTCGAGCACCCACGTCGACAAAACCACGAGGACGATGGCAAATGCCAAGCCAAGCCAAACATTGGGGTCGGTCAGCTCGTGCCAGAGGCCATTGCTGACATCGAAGTAAATGCTCGTTCTGAAGTACCGAACAACATACTTCAGGAGATCGCACGCAGTCTCAATCATTGCGCCAAAAAGAATCGGCAGACCAATCTATTGCAGACCAATCTATTTAAGAGCGGGTGAAGTTGTTTTTAGGTTTTCGGGGCTCATGATCTGATTTCTCCAGACACTCCGTGAATGGCGCTGATTATTTTCTCAAAAAGGCCACGTCTGCCAACGCCGAAGTCTATCCCTAGTAAAACCAGCCAAACCGGAATCGGTTACACCCGCTGTGGCTCGACTGGCCAGCGCGACGCCATGTCGCGCACGCCAACCCCGGTCAACCCCAAACCTGCTGTTTTGACTAGACAAAGCGATCTTTTGCAATCTTCAGCGTTTGTCAAGAACCAGCGGAAAAGCAGGCGCACACTTGCCATGCCCTCCCTTTCTTGTAGCTACGCGAGTTTTGACACAAGGAGAAATCCCGCTTATGAAGAGTCCCATGAGTTCCAAACAAATCCAGCCGAACGCCGCAAGCAACGCCGCAGATCTAGGATTGCCGTTCGTTCCAGAAGAACTTCCTCTCACCGTGCCACAGGCGGCAATTTATCTCGGCGTCAGTGTCCAGACCGTGTATCTTTGGGTGGAGCGAAGGCAGATTCCCCACCTCCGCGTGATGGGTCGAAATATCCGTTTCTTGCGAGCGGATCTCGTGCCCTTCCGCGCAACCTTCAAACAAGAGGTGGGAGATGGCAAGACCTAGAGAGCACGACGGTGTCGTCTACCGGCGACCCAACACAAAAATTCTCTGGATGCGCTACTTCGATCGAAGCGGGAAGCGCATCCGGGAATCAACCTTTACCGAGGATTGGCAGGAAGCGAACAAGAAGCTCCGCGAACGGCTCGGCGCCCGCGACAATCGAGTTCTCGAGATTGTCCGCAAGGGCGAAGAGATGGAGTTTGAGAAATGGGTGGATTTTTTCCTGGAGAATTATTCCAAGCCGCCCATCCGCGCTGCCAAGACTCACAACGCCAACCTGCGAGCCACGAAACACCTGAAAGCTGCCTTTCAGGGCGCGAAGTTGGCCGATCTCACCGCCGATGGAATCGAGTTGTACTTGCGCAAGCGGCTTCGGGACCGCAAGCGCGTCAGGACAACCGCAGGTTACATCGAGCGGGGTGAACTCAAGCCGGCAACGGTGCATCAGGAACTCAGAGTCCTGCGCCGCATGTTGAACGTTGCCGTTCGGAAGAAATTCTTACCCTCTAATCCCTGTGCAGGGGTGGAGTTCCCGGTTGCCGTCAAAGGGTTGTTCCGCCCGCACTATCTGAGCTGGTCGGAACAGCGAAAAATTGAAATCCACGCCCCCGAGTACTTGCGCAACATTGTGCGGATCATCACCGAGACGGGGCTGCGCGTGTACAAGGAGCTGATGCCGATGAAGAAGGAACATCTGGATCTCGCGAACGCGGTGGTTTGGATTCCTGATTCGAAAACCCCGAACGGAGTGGCGGAGGTGCCGCTGACGCCCATCGCAGTCGAGGCGTTTCGCGATCAGCTTCGTCTGTCTCCGTGCAGTCCATATCTGTTTCCGAGTGACGAGAATCCGAGCGGACATCAGAGAACGTTGAAGACCGTCTGGGGCGCCAGCTTGCGGCGCGCCAAAGTCCCCTACTTCCGCATCTACGATCTGCGTTCCACCTACGCGACACGGCTCAGTGCCGGCGGTGTCGCCGACGAGTGGGTGACGCAGTTGCTGCGGCAGGGAGACGCGAAGGTCTTCAAGAAGTATTCGCAGATGAAACTGCAGATGAAACGCGAGGCTTTGGTAAAGTTGAACCGGATGGCAAACGAGCAGAACTCGGTCGAAAACTCCAATTACGACACAGCGAGGGTGAATTAATGGGTTTTGACACAGTTCTGACACAGTTTGCTACGAAAACGCAGCAGAACGAAAGCTTCCGAAAGGGGCCTCGTAACAGCAACTTCGTGGAAGTGGTTTAGAATCAGTAGAGCAATGTATGTCGGGGCGTAGCGCAGCCTGGTAGCGCACCTGCCTTGGGCGCAGGGGGTCGTAGGTTCAAATCCTATCGCCCCGACCAATACTTAACGAGTCAGCCGGTTGGGATCGCTCTGGGATGGAAAGCGAGTCCAATCCCTTCCTGATCCTGTCATTCCATCGATGTGCTGTTTGCGCCACACCTTCCCAATGCAAAGGCAGGCCACCGCTTTTGGGGTGGTGAAAGCATGGGTAAGGCCTCCGCAACAAATTTCCACGACCCGGGTTGTACTAATTATGGGTCATTGTTGGTCCAAGTGCTCGCTCGACCACCGCGGACCTGCCTGACTCTTGGAGTGCTCAATGAAACTCTCCCACCTTGCCTTTTTGGCGCTGCTCGCGACTTCCGTCACATTGGTCCAGGCACAGCAGCAGGACTGGATTCCTCATGGTATCGAAAGCCTGGGGCAGAATGCTTCCTCGCGAACCGAGTTCACCTTGGACCACTCCATGCTGGTGCTCGTGTCAAAACTGGACCAGGACGACGAAGACCTGCGCCGTGTAGTCGCGGGCGTGGATGGCATCTCTGTCCACAGCTACCGTTTCCCGAAGCCCGGAATGTACGATTCGGAAGCTCTGAACTCGGTGCGCCAACAGTTCCACGCCGCGGGCTGGAAGCACATGGTCAGCACCCATGACAAAAACGGCGGTTCCGGCGCAACCGATCTCTGGGTCCACTTCGAGAATAAGACCATCCGCAACGTCGCAGTTCTGCTCGCCGGGGAGAAACAGCTGAACCTCATCGCAGTTTCAGGATCGATCAGTCCCCTCGACCTCTTTCATCTCAGCGGACACTTCGGCATCCCCAAGATAGAAGGCGGAGCGGTCGTGCCTGCGCCGGACAGCGACCGGTAACGGGGGAAGTAAAGCCTGATCTCTTGGGGCTTCGCCCGCTGAAGCACGGGCCATACACCCTGAAAAACTAAGTCGGCGGGGTGGCCGACGAATTAGGGGGAGGCCCGAGATCCAAGTACGCAGCCTCAGTCGCCTCCTTTTGCTCATCAAGACCGAAGTGCCTCGTGACGAGAATCGTTGTCATGAAAACTGAGACCGAGCAAGTCGTTAGCAGAGCTAGTATCCGAGCTTCGGAGAACCCGGAGCCCAGCGCGTCCCCGTCCCAGCGGTTCTGCAGCTGCGCCGTGCCGGAGTGTGTGAGGCTGTGGAGCATGTCCCGCGAATCCCTGAGGAAGCCCTGGAAGATCGAACGCGAGTTGAGGAACTTGTCGATCCTCGCCCCGTCCTTGTCGTAATTCACCTTGAACCGATCGCTCCGGATTTTTCTTACCTCGTTCTCTGATCCGACGAGGACTATGTGTTCCCGCGTGACCGCCTCCAC
The DNA here is from genome assembly GCA_963716405.1 of uncultured Acidobacteriota bacterium. Lineage (GTDB taxonomy): Bacteria > Acidobacteriota > Terriglobia > Terriglobales > Acidobacteriaceae > JABDBE01. The sequence continues at coordinate 1,045,620 of CAVQTI010000007.1, forward strand.
AAGGGGACGCATGAGCGCGAAGGCCGGGGAGTGGAATTTGTTCGCCAAGAGACACACAACCCCCTTGCTGTAGTCGAACACCAGCGACCAATAGGACATCAGGAGGTCGTCGTTCTTGGTGCGGTAGACGACCTTGCCATCCTTCGCCGCGTTGTAGAAGAGGTCCTCCAGCCGCTGCCCGAAGCGGCCAACTCGGTCGATCTCCTGTTCGATGATTACTGACATATCTAGCTCGTCTACGTGCATTACTAGTTTATCGCCGAAGGTGAAGGGCCCGGCGCGGCGCGACGAGGGCTCGGAGGAAAGCAGCGCGACACGATTGTCTCACTAGGCGGATAGTAAGGATGCGAATTACCAGATGGCACGATTCTTCAGCGCAGCCTGGAGTCGGCGGTCGCGCGTTACGAGTTCAGCGTTCAAGTGCAAAGCAGTGGCGGCGATAATTCGATCCGGCATGTCGGGGACGGCTACGCGGGAGATGTTGTGGACAGCACGAGCCACCGCGCCATCCAATGGCGCAACAACCATACTTCCTTCAGGATCTTTCAGAGCGTCTTCCAAACTCTGCAGTGCTGCGGAGGGCAAACGGCCTCGCTCCGCGAGATAAACCACCTCGACTAGGGAGATCGCAGAAACGAAGATGCTCCCACCGTTATTTTCCTCAGTCGCAATGATTGTGCGGGCGGTGTCGGAGAGCTTTTCTGAGTCAGCAAGATACCAGATCACAGCGTGGGTATCCAAAACCAACGCCATCAGGAAGCGTCCCGCGGAAAGTTCCCCCACATTTCTTGACGCGCTTGGGAGATATCTTCTTCGCTTACATTCACGCCGAGGTCTGCCCACAGGCCCGCGAGGCTACGGCGGGAGGGGTGCTTTCGTGTCTTTTCTTGCAGACGGCTTATGTAGGCAAGAACCTCCTCCTGCTTTTGGAGGGGCAGTTCACGAAGCTTTTCAAGCACCTGTTGTTCGACAGTCATCCGGTCACCCCAACAGACTTCAGCTGATTATAACGCGCGCGGAAGCTGGCTACGTGGGAGCACCCGCCCGATTAGGCTGTCCCCATTCTGCGGCCTTATCGCACATTCGGTAGCCCAAAAAACGAAACCGTAGATCGGTACCTCCAACACCAACCGCGCTTCCCTTCAGTAACTTGATTGCCGCGTGTTACCCTGTCAATCTTGCCCCCGGGACGGACTTTCTTTCCGTTGGGGGGACAACTGCTCTATGATTTCCGAATCAAAGCATCTTGTGTCACGCAAATCTCTGCTTTTTCTAATACTTGCGCTGTGTTGTGCCAGCGCCGCGTGGGCCGGACAGTGGACCGCGTTAGGGCCAGACGGCGGCGATGTTCGCAGCCTCACCTACGATCCACAGAATCCTGATCACATCTTCCTGGGAACGAGCACGGGAAGCCTTTTCACTTCGACCGATGGCGGTCATAGCTGGACTAAGTTTGCGCATCTCGGTAACGGCGACGATTATGTGATCGACCACCTCGCCATTGATCCGCAGAGCCCGAACAAAATGTATGCTGCTGCCTGGAGCGTCGAAAATCAGCAGGCTGGCGATCTGTTCCGCTCGACCGATGGCGGAACGACTTGGGAAACCACTCCAGCCATGCACGGCAAATCGATTCGCGCCATGGCAATTTCTGCCTCCGATTCAAAGACTCTGGTCGCGGGCGCGCTGGATGGCGTTTTCCGCAGCACCGATGGCGGCAAAAACTGGCAGAAGATTTCCTCCTCCAACCAGGAAATTCATAACATCGAATCCATCGCTGTCGATCCCAAGAATCCGAACGTCGTTTATGCCGGCACCTGGCATCTGGCGTGGAAGACCGACGATGGCGGCGCCAACTGGCATCACATCAACAAAGGCATGATCGAAGATTCTGATGTGTTTTCGATCATCGTCGATTCGACGAATCCTTCAGTCGTATTCGCCAGCGCTTGCTCCGGCATTTACAAGAGCCAGACCGCGGGCGATTCTTTCCAGAAGATTCAGGGCATTCCGTTTTCCGCGCGCCGCACCCGGGTGTTGAAGCAAGACCCGAGCAACGCTGCCATTGTCTATGCCGGAACCACGGAAGGCCTTTGGAAAACCACCGACGCGGGCAAGACGTGGGTCCGCGTAAGCAATCCTGATGTCGTGGTCAACGATGTGATGGTCGATCCGCGCAACTCGGCGCGAGTCATGCTGGCAACCGATCGCGCTGGCGTGTTGGCTAGCGAAGACGGCGGGCACAGCTTCGTTACTTCGAATCATGGCTACACGCATCGCTACGTCACTTCGATCCTCGCCGACAAGAGCGATTCCAACACCATCTACGTGGGCGTGGTAAACGACCGCGAGCTGGGCGGAGTCTTCGTTTCGCACGATGCTGGACAGCACTGGCTGCAGAAGAGCAAAGGCCTCGACGGCCGCGATGTGTTCACCTTGAAGCAAGCCAGCAATGGCGAGCTCGTAGCCGGAACCAATCGAGGCATGTTCATCCTGGCGCACAATGCCACCGAGTGGAGTCCGATTAACACCGTCATCAACCGCACAGCGGCCGCGCACAGGACAAAGAAAGGGAGCAGACCAGTAAAGACCGAAACTCACTCCATCCTGACGGCGCGCGTAAGTGAGATCGAGATCACACCCACGACCTGGATGGCTGCCACTTCCGCAGGCTTGTACACCAGCACCAATCAAGGCAAGAGCTGGAGCGGCGGTCCGGTAATGGGCAAGCAGGATTTCGTCTCTGTGCAATCCAACGGAAGCCTGATCGCGCTGGCCACTCGCAGCAGCGTTCTGGTTTCAACCGACGATGGCAAGAGCTGGCAAGACTCAAGCCTGTCTTCCTACGTAAGCAGCATTCGTGGCGTCACGGTCACTCCTGAAGGCCAGATAATGTTTGCTTCGAGGGAAGGCGCATTCCGCAGCCCGAACGCGGGCGGTGGATGGGAGCACATGCAGAATGGTCTCCCGGATAAGAACATCAGCTCGATCAGCTACGACCACAGCAACAAACGCCTGCTGGCCACCAGCACCGAAACCGGCGTAGTCTTTGAGAGCATGGACGCTGGCCGCACCTGGACCCGCGGTCCCGATACTGGCTATCCGCTACGCAATATTCACGTGGTGCACGGCCGCTTTGTGGCCGCCACTCCGTTTGACGGCGTCGTAATGCAACCCGAGAACGACGACCGCAGCGCCTCAACCGACGCGGTAAGCCGTCGCACCAACTAATCGATTACTGAGACTCTTGGAGGAGCGGCGCTCGCCGCTCCTCTTTTTTATGATCGGCTGAGTGTTCGCTTCACCGCCGACTCAGGTCCATTTTCTGTGGAACGATCTTTGCATTCCCATCCGCGTCTGCAAGCAATGAGGCAACACCTATCATTCGATAGAACGTGCCGTCGAAACGAAAGTAGCTCAAACCGGTTTCGAATGCGCCCATGTGCCAACCCAGGACTAAATCGTGAAGCCCATGGCTTACACCAGGCTGGATGGAATAAAGCCATCCGTTAAAGTCGTGTTGCGGGGTGGCAAGCAAGATGGGTTTGTCGCCTTTGAAGCGGACGACCCACATCGCGCCGTTTGCCCCTTGACCTCCACGGGCGCACCCGGTCCCTGCTTCGACAAGCATTACCTTTTCTGTGGAAGAGACCGGCAGTTCTTCGAAAACTAACTTTTGAGTCCAGTCGCCTTCCTCACTGTCACAAGGCCAACCGCCCAAAGTTCCCTTGCCAGCCGTAAGAGTTTCCTTGACCGCATCGAATTGTGCCTTAGAAACGGTGACTCGTTCAGGCCGCGCATCGGGTTGCATGTTGACATGCTGCCACACGTCGGCCGGCGCGGCAGTTGCAAGCAAAGAAGAAATTAGGAGAAGCACAACCAGGCTGATCTTCCCCAAGAATTCAACCAGATCTGGTCGTGGACAATCGTGTTCGCAGTTCGCCATAGAAGCGGCCTCCAGCTCTGCGGCGAGAAGCATGATCCTATCATCCATCTTCCAACCAGCCGTCAGTTTCGTTGCCGCTCTACAAGAGACAAGGCTGCCCCTGTCCTTCCGCGCTCTTTGCGGAAGGACCGGGTTGAGAGACTCTCAACCTTTCATGAAGCTTTCTTTCCCTACTGGCAGGTAGGAAATTTGAGCGATGCTACCCGGGTATGGAAAGTCAGAAAGTCCTTCTTTGCCGTCTTGGGGATGTACTGGTTTATGTACCAGAACGTACAGTCATCCGACGGATCGATGACCATGCTGCTGTAGTCTCCCCAGCGATTCGCGCCGGTCGCAGAACCTTTTGCAATGAAAATGCTGGCCGGACTTTCCATGGTGTTCAGAGGATCGGTCGGCACTCGTCCCGTGAAAGCGATGGACGGGTGCAAAGTGCTGGCATTGGATTCGCTGTAGCCGAGCGCCATGTCTCCGGCTTTGTCCATGTCGATGCTTCCCATCCACAGCGAATTGCTGCCGTTGGTGAACGTGCCCTGCTGATGCACCTTCGGAGTGCCGTTGGGATCGCGGATTTCGTACCACCGCTCACCCGACGCCGCCTTGCTGGTCATCACCGAATGGCTGACGACAAGCGATTCATGGTCGGTGAAGTTTCGATAAGCCAAGCGGAACATCAGGCGATCGGCGAGCGAATCAAGTTTCTGCGTCGTGCCCGGCTGCGGGATGCAGCTTCCGCCTCCGCAGGCCATGGTGTAAGCCTTCACTGGAATGCTGATTGGACCTGTAAATTTCGACTTCGATGGATTGGCAAAGTCCACATGGAAGCGGTACAGATGGAGAGAGGTTGAGCTGGAGAGATCGACAAAAAAGCTGGGCTCGCCCGTCGGTGGAGGCGTGGCTCCATCCGCGTTCGAAGGAAGAAAAGAGAATTCGTTGGGATTCTTGAAGCAAACTGCCTTGGCTGCGGCGCCGGTCAGCATAGCGGCGCGATCGTAGGCGCAAGCATCATCGGCGATGAATGACTTGGGGCCGAACAGATTGTAGTTGGCGTAATAAGCGTCGGGCCACACGCTCAGCTTGTCATAGTCGTTAAACACGTTCTTTCCGAACTTGAAAACGTAGCGGTGATATTTTCCGGTGGCGTCGGAACTTTCGGAGACAGCAATGCATTCGTTTCCCGTGCTGAAAGTACTGTCAGCCGCGATCTGGCTGATGATCCAGCGACCCGCGAACTGATCGTAAAGCACGACCGGATCAGTCCAGAAGAAAGTCTGCCCCTGCCCGCACAATCCCGGGACACCGGTGAACAGCGCGCTGATCTGTTGCGGACCGAATACCGACTTGCCCGTAGCTTTGTCGTAGACCTGCCAGGCGGTGTTAATGGTTTCGACGACCTGCGTAGCGCCGACGGCGAGATTGTCATCGGAAGGAACGCCTTCGAGAGCCTTGCCATTGGCCGAGTTTGGAATGCCTTCGAAGTTCAGCTCGATATTCGCGGAAACCGGCGGCGCAACGTAACTTTGCTCCGCAAGATCTGCGACGGGCACGCGCGGCGCCGGCTAGAATCCGCCGAGGCCGCGGGTGTTCAACCTCGCGGGGAATGCGTCCCTGCGGCGTCGCCATGGAATATTCGCCCGGCGGCAACGAAGTGTCGTGATAGCTCTCATAGACGACTTCGGGACGGCTCGCCGACTGCTTCTGAGCCGAAGCGTTTTCTTGAAGCCATGGGATGCAGATCACAAGCGACGCCGCAACTAGGACGACTCTGCCATTCATACATTCCTCTTCTTAATCAGCAACCGCTGACCTTCGGCAAAGTTTGATCTGGTTTGGGCTTGTCGTCAAGGGGAAAGAACTTGCAGCTTGGCTCGCAACGAAAATGGAGGACGGGCGTCTCGCCCGTCCCGCCGGGCCGTTGCACTTGCCGTTCACTCAGTTTCAGCAGACCCGCGGCTTCGCCTACGCTTAGCCGCCCGTCGACCGCATTCTCAATCACTCTTACCCGTTGGAACTCTTTCTGACTCACTGTCACCATCCCTCTGGGGTGACAAAGTCTGGTCGCAGTTAAGGGGTGACATTTCATCTTGGAGCCTCTACACGTCCGGCCTGTCACGTTTCGTGCATCACGCCCCACGGGCGTATTATTCCGTTGTCTGTTTGTGAGGACTAAATGCCGCATAAGCCACGGCACGAAACTCCCATCGAACGCATCTACCGCGAAGTCACCGGCAACAAAATGCCTGCTGTAGTGAAATGCATTCTTCTCCCCAAGCGGAATACCAAGCGGCAACAGATGGAGTCGCCTTTAGGGAAACTGGTGGGGGAATTGATAATGCTAGGCGACGAGTGGATTAAAACACTTGCAGATGGCAGAAGAGTGAGATTCACCAACCAAGAACTGCGGGACGAGTGGGTGTTTATCACCGCTCAGGTGGAGCGCAACAAAGTCGTCTATTCGATCGTGTTGACCGACGCAAAAGACTCGCTTAGTCGTGGAGAAGTTGAAAGTCAGTTCGAAGGCGAGCTTTCAAAGAAGTCGCTGAAACCTAATTGATCGGGTCGAACGGATCAAAGTTTGTCCAACATATAGGTTGTCCGCTGCCTGTTTCCAGCGTGTCCTAGCAGCCTTGACAGCGGTAGCGTACAGGCCTAGCATTGTGATTGAGCAAGCTACCTCTTCTTACTCTTTCAGGTCCCCTGAACTAAGTCAGCCCATCTGAAGTTTTTCCTCTTAGCTTCCCTCTGAAGGAGGAATTGCGTCATGACAATATTGACCCGTTGGGAGCCTCTCCGTGAGTTTTCTGCCATGCAAGAGCGCATGAACCGCATGAACCGTCTTTTCCGTGAATCGTACAGCCCCGAAGGCCCCAGAGGAAGCGTTGACGACCACTGGCTTCGCACCTCTGGTGGACATCTACGAAGACGAGCACAACATCACTCTGAAGATTGAAGTTCCGGGCATTGACGAGAAGGACATTGATGTCCACATCGAGAACAACACCCTCACCGTGCACGGCGAGCGCAAGATCGAGAAGGAAGAGAAAGAGGAAAACTTCCGTCGCGTCGAGCGGCAGTATGGAAGCTTCACTCGATCCTTCACTCTGCCCACGACCGTGGACCCGGAGAAGGTCTCGGCCAACTATGACAAGGGCATCCTGAAGATCAGCTTGGCCAAGAAGGCGGAAGCGAAGCCCAAGCAGATCAAAGTCAATGTCAGCAGCGAGAAGACTCTCGAACCCAAGGTTGTCAGCAAGGCCGCATGAAACCAGCGGGTGGTGAGAGAAACGGGAGGCGGCTTCTGTCGCCTCCCCCTCATAATAGTTGGTCTGCTACCTGTCCAGGATTGGTTATGAACACTAGCATATTAGGGTCACCGTGCAAGCGAGTTTGGGCACAATTTTACAAGGCAGCCCTCTTTGAGTTGGACGCCAACAAAGTTTCAGACCGAATTGCTGAAGCGGAAACGGTACTTGTGACGCGTGCGCGCGAACTCTTTCACGCAGCAGGAGACAATATCGAAGAAGAGCAGGCTGTAGATGACGCGATGTATGCCTTGCACGCCCTTCGGAGCGCGTTGAAGTCTAGGGCGAATGCGAAAAACGCCTCCCAAGAACTAGCCGCTTGAAATTGACTGGAGATAAAGGTGATGATGGATGCAAATTACATTTCGGAACGTCTCGGTAGCATGAGACAAGAAATAAGCGATCTAAGAGTCACGACCGCTCGCTATTGGAGCAAGGACCAGCACACCGTGCTAGAGAAATCCGCTTTCGCCTTACGAAAGGGACGTTTGTTGGAGATCAAACGGGAAGTGTCGGACATGATGAAACGCTGTGCTTGAATCCCGGTTGGTTTCCGCAGTTATAACGTCAGATCAATCGTGCGAGATACTTTCGCAAATCTATCGTTGCCATGCTTTCGTCCCTTATTACGAGTTGCACAAAAACGGCACACTTGCCAGTAAATGCATTGCAAGTGCTTTAGTTGTGGCAGCCGGACCTGTAAGCCGAATTCTGTCTGCGGGATTGCTCCTGCAGGACGGTCATTCCTCTGGGCCGCGCATTACTGCGCGGCTCAAGCGACCTACCCGGAGGTTGTGACGCGCCGAGCCGGCACGTTCAGGCGAAGCTTTCGCTCCGACCTGGGTCCCTCCCTATTTGGTCTTGCTCCGTGTGGGGTTTGCCCTGCCCGCTGCATTACTGCGGCGGCGGTGCGCTCTTACCGCACCTTTTCACCCTTACCTCGCGCATCCGAAGACGCACCAGGCGGTATGTTCTCTGTGGCACTAGCCGTCAACCGGGCTTGAACCCGGCTTCCCGGACGTTATCCGGCACACTGCTCTGCGGAGTTCGGACTTTCCTCCCCCGTTCCTTGACGAAACGGGAGCGACCGTCCGGTCCAGCTGCCTACGCAGTCATTATATGCGATAGGTGTCGGTCGTTGGTCGTCCGTCGTTGGTCGTTGGCTTAGATTCCTTACTGCCGGACCAAGCGCAAGCAGGAAGATCGCTTTTTCGCTAGACTTGGATGCAACAAGGTTTGCCAACGACCAACGACGCACGACCGACGACCGACCCATGACCATTCTCGAAGCCATCCGCATCGCGCTGCAGTCGCTGTGGGCGAACAAGCTGCGTTCAGCGCTGACGCTGCTCGGCGTGGTTATCGGCGTGGCCGCGGTTATTGCCGTAGTCACGTTCGTGAACGGCATCAATGGCTACGTGGCGGAGAAAATCTTCAATCTCGGCGCGGACGTTTTCATCATCAGCAAAGTCTCGCCGGTAATCACCAACATCGACCAGTTCCTCGACGGCCAGAAGCGCAAAGATCTCACGCTCGACGATTACGAGGCGGTGCTCGACGCTTGCCGCCATTGCACGCTGGTAGGCGCGTCCATCACCAACACCAGCGGCCACATTAAATATGGAGAGCAGTCGCTCAGCGATTCCTGGATTCGCGGCATGACGCCGTCGATGTCCACCATCTACGATCTCGATCTAACCGCGGGACGCATGCTCAATCGCAACGACGAGAACAACCGTTCGAACGTAGCGGTGATTGGAACCGATGTAGCCGAAAATCTTTTCTCGGGCGTCGACCCCTTGGGCAAGGAAATTCGCATTGAAGGCCAGATCTACACACGTGATTGGAGTAGGGAAAAAGCAGGGCAAAACCTTAGGCCAGAGCCGCGACAATTATGCCGCGATCCCGATCACCACGTATCTGAAACAGTTCGGCGCGCATACCAGCGTGCGCATTTCCGGCAAGGCCAACGGCGTCGGCAGCCAACTGGAGTCCGCGATTGATGAAGCGCGCGTGATTCTGCGCTCTCGCCGTCACGATCTCCCCGGCAAGCCCGACAGCTTTGCCGCCGAAACCAACCAGAGTTTCCTGAGCATCTGGTCGAGCCTGAGCGGAACTTTTTTTATCGCCATGGTCGCGATCGCCGCGATTTCGCTGGTCGTCGGCGGCATCGTGATCATGAACATCATGCTGGTTTCAGTGACCGAGCGCACGCGCGAAATCGGCATCCGCAAAGCGCTGGGAGCGCGCAGTCAGGATGTGCTGCTGCAATTTCTGATCGAGTCGGGAACCATGGCGCTGGTCGGCGGGCTCGTGGGAGTAATGTGCGGAATCGCCTTCGCTAAAGGGATTACAGCGCTGATCGGGATGCCATCGGCAATCAAGCTCTGGGCAGTGATGGCCGGACTCATCGTCTCCACCAGCGTCGGCGTATTTTTCGGAGTCTATCCGGCGAAACGAGCCGCGCGGCTGGACCCGATCGCCGCATTGAGGTTTGAGCTGTAAAAATTGAGAAATTTAGTAATTGTGTGATTGCGTAATTTGCAAGCCGTCGAAGCCTAAATTGCTCAATTACCCAATTACCAAATTATTCAATTTTCCCATGATGCGTAAAAGCGATTACGGCGAAATCGTCCGGATGGCGCTGAATACCATCCGCAGCAATAAGCTGCGTTCCGCGCTCACCGTGCTTGGAATCGTGATTGGCGTTGCGGTCGTGATCGGAATTTCGTCCGTGGTGCGCGGGCTGAATGACAACGTAACCCAATCCATCACCAGCCTGGGTTCCAACATTATTTTTGCTTTTCATTTGGAGCCATTTCAGTTCGGACGTCCCACCGAAGAAATGCGCAAGCGCCGTGAACTCACCTTCGACGACGCCATGGCCATGAAAGATCTGCCGCACGTAAAAGGTGTGACCGCGACTCTGCAGTACCTTCAAATGGAATTTGGCGAGGGCACCTACGTGGTCAAATACGGCGACCGGCGGGCCAAGAACACCATCCTGGAAGGCGACAGTGGCTCGCTGAAAGACGTCTACGACCTTGCTCTAAGCTCCGGGCGCTGGTTCAACGATACCGACGACATCCATCACTCGCCGGTAATTCTTCTCGGTTCCGATACGGCAGACGAATTATTTCCCGACGGAGATCCGCTCGACAAGGAAATCAATATCGACGGCCAGATGTTCACCGTGATCGGCGTCGCCGCTCCGGTGAAAGGAGTTTTTTCTGGAGGCAAGAATCCCAACAACAACATCGTGTATTTCCCACTCAGCACCTTCCGGAAGCTGCATCCGGAACTGAAACAATATTGGATCACGATCAAAGCCACTTCCCACGAGGACATGCCGAAGGCGATGGACGAAATGCGCGAAGTGCTGCGCCGCCGTCGCAAAGTGCCGCCCGACAAGCCCGACAACTTTGTGATCCTAACGCAGGATTCGCTTTCCGATGTCTGGAATCAGATTACCGGCGCGGTATTCATCTTCATGTTCGCGGTGTCGAGCGTGGGACTGGTCGTCGGCGGCGTAGGCGTGATGAACATCATGCTGGTTTCGGTGACGGAGCGAACGCGAGAAATTGGAGTACGCAAAGCGATTGGCGCCCGAAAACGTGACATTCTGCTGCAATTCACACTTAGAGGCGATCACGTTGACTGCGATTGGCGGGATTCTCGGCGTGCTTCTTGGGAGCGATGATTACCTGGACCATTCCCGCCATCTGGGACGCATTGCCGGCGCGCATGTCGGTGTTCTGGGCCACTTTCGGCTTCGGCTCGGCCGCGCTCGAAGGCCTCCTGTTTGGCATTTATCCCGCATGGAAGGCAGCCAATCTGGACCCGATAGAATCCTTGCGCTACGAATGAACAAGCGCGGTTCAAGCCATTCATGGTTCATCAGCTCGCGGAAATCATCGAAGCTTTGGCCGTGGCAGGCACAGTCGCGAGCATCGCTTACTACTGCCTCTGCCTATGGAGCGCTGCCGCATTTCTGCGCCGGCGAAAGGCGGATAAGAGTGTCCGCCCCGCACAACCACAGCCTCCCGTCACTATTCTGAAACCGCTGCGCGGCACTGATCCTGAAATGTACGAGAGCTTCCGCAGCCATTGCCTGCAAGACTATCCGCAGTACGAAATCATCTTCGGCGTCAGCTACGCAAATGATCCCGCAATTGAACTGGTTGAGCGTTTGCGCAAAGAGTTCCCGCTGGGCAACATTCAATTGCTAATCTGCCGCCAGAATCTGGGCGCCAACACCAAAGTCAGCAATCTCGCCCAAATGGTCGGCGCCGCGCATTATGAATATTTCGTCGTCAACGACAGCGACATTCGCGTTCAGCCCGATTATCTGCGGCGTGTCATGACCCCGCTGAGCGATCCGCAGACTGGTTTGGTTACTTGTCTCTATCGCGGCATTGCAAACGCGAGCCTGGGCTCACATCTCGAATCGCTCGGCATCACTGACTTTTGCGCCGGGGTACTGGTCGCGCAATTGGTTGAGCGAGGTATTAGGTTCGGACTCGGTTCGACCCTCGCGTTTCGTCGGGCGGATCTACAGGCCATCGGCGGTTTTGAATCCCTGGTGGACTATTTGGCCGATGACTATCAACTAGGCAGCCGCATCGCTGCGTTGGGACTGAAAATAAAATTGTCCGACGTTGTCGTCGAAACCTTCTTGCCGCAATACACCCTGCGCGGCTTCTGGGATCACCAAGTGCGTTGGGGCCGCACAATTCGCGATTCACGGTTCTTCGGCTACGCGGGACTCGGAGTAACGTTCGGTTTGCCGTGGGCGTTGCTCACATTGATTTTCGCTCGAGGCGCGGGTTGGGCGTGGGCATTATTGGCTCTCACCGCCCTGTTGCGCATCGCGGTAGCCATTGCGGTCGGAAGGTTTGTGCTCGAAGATAAACAAGTCATCCCTTCACTCGCATTGCTTCCTATCCGTGATTTGCTCGCGCTGGCACTGTGGATCGCCAGTTTCGCCGGTCATGGCGTGATATGGCGGGGAGATAAATTCAAACTGCAAAACGGAAAACTGATAAAAATCCAAGATTAATAAGTAATGGAGAACGAGCGTCCTCGCCCGTCTAGCCTAATCGTGAGAAGCTCCAGCCATGAGGTGTTCGGAACTCGCCTCCAGAACCTCACGCACTTTTCGAGCCAGATCCTTCAATGAAAACGGCTTCTGCAGGAACCGTTTGGTAACGTCAATTTTCCCGTGCTGCAGCACTGTCCTCTCAGCATAGCCCGAGACGAACAATACTTTCATCTCCGGCCGATCATCGGCCAATTGTTCGGCCAGCATCGGCCCGCTCATTCTGGGCATCACCACATCCGTGATCATCAGGTGAATCGGTCCATCGTGCTCCCGCGCCTCGCGCAGAGCGTCTTCGCCATCAATTGCTTCGAGCACATTGTAACCGCTTCGAATAAGAAATTGCCGCGACGCTTGACGCACTGACGCTTCGTCTTCCACTAGCAGAACGGTTTCGCAGCCCTGCGGAGACTGTTCTGTCGCTTTAGTCATGCGCACCTCGGGTCGAAGCGAATGTACTCGCGGCAGGTAAATTTTGAAAGTCGTTCCCTGCCCTGGCTCGCTGTAAACCCAGACAAAGCCTCCATTCTGCTTCACAATTCCATATACAGTCGCCAATCCCAAACCCGTGCCTTTGCCCTCTTCTTTGGTGGTGTAAAAAGGCTCAAAGATATGCGGCAGATGCTTGGTCGCAATACCTTGGCCCGAGTCGGCCACGGTCAACAATATGTAGTCTCCCTGAGGCACGATGAAATGGCGCTGCACGTAGGCTTCATCAACTACGACGGTTGCGGTCTCTATAGTAAGCGTACCGCCGCCTGGCATAGCATCACGCGCATTTGCCGCCAGATTCATTACTATCTGCTCGATCTGTATCGGATCCGCTTTAACCTTGCCGAGGTTTTCTTCGGGAAGGAAAACCAACTGAATGTCTTCACCAATCAGTCGCGGCAGCATGACCGTAATTTCAGCGATCACAGTATTCAAATCGAGGACTTGCAATAACTGCATTTGCTTGCGGCCAAACGCCAGTAACTGCCGGGTCAGATCGGCGGCGCGGCGGGATGCAGTTATAATTTCGCCCACATTTCGTCGTAGAGGATCGTCCGCGGCCAGCGAGTCGAGCATAAGTTCCGCATATGCGCTGATCACCAGCAACAAATTGTTGAAGTCGTGGGCCACGCCGCCGGCCAATTTGCCGATGGCATCCATTTTTTGCGCCTGCCGCAGATCCGATTCCAGTTGGCGCCGCTCGGTGATGTCGCGCCCAGTAGAAATAAAGTTGGTGATCTCTCCATTCCCGTCGCGCAGCGGGGTGAGCGCTTTTTCAATAATCAGGGTTTCGCCGTTCTTCTTGCGGTCGGTAACGATTCCGCGAAAAACCCTGCCGGAGAGAACCGTATTCCACATCTCTTCGTAAAGTTCGCCCGCCTGCTGTTCAGATTTCAGTATTCCCAAAGTTTGTCCAATGGCTTCTCGACGCGAGTACCCGGTCAGAGCTTCAAACGCCGGATTCACATATTCCATGACTCCCGATCGATCCATAATGATGACCGAGTCGGTTGACTGCTCGACCAACCGCCACAGCTTGCGCAGTGTTGCCTCGGAATCCGTCTGCTGTACTTCTGCCGATTTCACTTCGGCTGCGCTGGGCGCCGCTCCTTGAATCGCAATCTCCATGGCACCTTTACTGACGGGATCGCTCAGAAAAATGAGCGGAACGCGAGAATGATGTTGGCGAACCTGGCGCAGCAATTGAAAAGCATGGTCATCAGTCGATTCGCTACTGCAAAGTAAAAGGTCATAGCGTCCTTTTCCGTTCTGGTTGAGCGAGCCGGAGGGCGAAGCGATGTGGTCGAACTGCAAATGCCTGTTCCCGTCCGTCAATAACTCACGTAGATGGTTGAAGTTCTGCTTGCTACCTCCAACCAGCAGCACGTGCATTGACCGTAAGACGGTCTTCACGGCTTTGGTTTTTCTCCTGGCGCTATTCATCGTTGTTAGTACATCGGACGTTGACCGCAGGAGCATCTGGCCTGGGAGGCGGCTTCTGTGAAAAGAAAGGTGACCAAAGTTCCAATTCAGGAAGGTCTAGATTCGGCGAAACCTCAACTTATCGCCCCTTCGAGATGTGGGAACTCCGCTTTTCATAAGCGTGCCAGTTGGAGCACAATAGAGAGAGTTACAGGTGAGGTGAGTTATGCAGCACGGCTTCCGCAGAGTTGTTTGGATTGCTCTTCTGGCTCTTTCTACCGCGGCCTTTGGCCAGCAGATTCGCGGCGATTATGTTGAAACCCGGAGCGCCGACGTGTACACGGGACAATGTTTCGCCAATGGCGAAGTAAACCTCGTGGGCGATGAAGCTATCCTCGCGTGGCACGTTGCCAGCGGAACCTGGGACGGGGTCGCGCTTGACGGCTTGACCGTCGCCGCCGCCGTGCATGCCAACGCCACCCTCGGCGATCCCTACGCCAATCCCTATCCGGCGCGCGCCGTGCTGTTGGTCGACGACCAGGCAACTGCTCAGCAAAGTGCAGCGCTGATCGCCTTCGCCCATCAAATGGGAGGCGAGCTTCTGCGTAACGCCCAGCGGGTAATCTCTGTGCCCATGGAACTAGCCGTGAATCAGGAGCGCCACGGCGTGGCCTTGCTGCGGGCGGGGCAATTCGCAACTGTGCAGACCCGCCCCGTAAACGGCAAAGACCATGTGTGCGGCAACGAGGTAACTTTTTATCCTCCGCTGACGCAGTTGACCCACTCCATGCCGGCGGTAGCACTGACCGATTCCTACCGCGGCCCGGGTCTCGACGTCGATTGGGAATCGCACGGCAGACGCAGCGCTTTCGTAGGAACCTTCGTGCGCTGACCGGGATAAGCGGGTCAGAGACACAATCTCGAAGCACCTGAAAACGCCTGCTAGTCGCGGGTTTCAGCCCCATATTGCCTCCAATTCCCGCGCGGCAAGGTCTCTGCAGACCAAAGTAACGGCCTGAATTACCAAAGCGCATGCACATGGGACATCTATTAGCTACGGTTCGCGGGTGAGATGTTGAGGTTGCATTTGCTCCCTCTAGAAAGCCGGCGAACCATGGGAAAAACTGATTTTCTGGACGAGGTTCACGTTCGAATCCTGCGGGTGACGGAAGATCTACGCGCGATTCAGCAGACTCTGAATTGCGCAGCCATGCAAGCGCCAAGCGATCCGGAACTGATGGAAGCCCTGTGCCAGCTGCCGGAGATCGAGTCGCTCAACGTCTTGAAATCGGCGCTCGACCAGATGCGCCACTTCCTCTGGTTCTACATGCAGGTGATGACCAACGAATCGGAGGACGGCGACCACCTGCGCCAAAGCCTCGGCCAGAAACCATCGGCGGATAGCATGGTCAGTCCCAGAGTAGCGGCCGCAGAAAAATTCAAACGAGCCGCCGACACCGCCCTGCTCCAATACTTATCCGACGGCAAAGTTCGCAAACCGAATTAAGTTCTTTCGGCGACGTGTCTGCCTACCTTACTCCCGCGCTGGCCTTTCCCTTAAAGTGTCAACCCCGGCCCACCTTCTCATACCCGAAGGGGAAAAGGAGCGGAGTGGAGGGACCTGCTGGTTCCCGCAGGGAAAACAATGATTTTTGGAAAAACGACAGGCATCATGCGAGCGTTTTCAAATAGGGTGCAGAGAACTTACGCGGACCTGGGTAAAGGACAATTACCTCAAATTGGCGACCTGAGCCCTTTGTAGCTACCTGATTCACAGAAGATGCATCCAAGCTTCCGACTTGCGAGGGATATCGAATGACCAACCATAGCGATTCAAAAAATGACTCCATGAGAGCGGAGCCCGACGCCTTAACCGCAGTGGCAAAAAAGGTTGGAACCGCTGTAGGTACCGTTGTGTCGCTTGTGTCCGGCAAGAGCAAGTCTGAGACAAGCAAGTCCGGTGCAAGCAAGAAGGATAGAAAAGGAACAAAGTCGCGGCAAAAAAGTTCGACAAGAATGACCGACATAGCCCCGAGGAACAATAAACCTGGCGCGGCAAAACCTTCCAAGCACCGTTCTAAGAAGCAGCCAGCCAGTACGGCCACAGAACACTCACCTCTCAAGCGACACAGGATAAAAAGGAAATAGGACAAACCTTCGAATTGTTCGGCACTTGCTTCCATGCATTCTCATCCTGCTCCAAGACGCCATGCTAGAAGGCATAGCGCAACGAGAACTGCACCAACCGCGGCGTACCCGTTGTTCCCACAATTTTGCCGAAGGGACTGTTAGTCGGGCTCGCCAGGTACGCCTCGATGTCGGTTACCGTGGGGTTGGCGAAGTTGGTGTGATTCCAGATGTTGAAGAAATCGGCGGTGAAGCGGACCTCCTGGCGCTCGCCAATCTTGAAATACTTGATGAACGACACGTCCCAGTTCTGCTGGAACGGGCCGTGGTAAAGGTTGCGGCCGAGGTCGCCGAAGCCCGTGGTGCAGAAGTTGGAATCGCTCGCGCACTGCGTCGGATACAACAGTGGCGCCGGCGTGAAGGCTGCGGGATTCAAATATCCATTGGCTACGCGCTGATGAATATCACCGCTGGTCAGGCCGCTGGCAATGGTCGCGCCCGGAGCGAGGCTGGCTCCGAGAAGCGGCGTACTTCCCTGCCCCAGAAACGCGGTGCCCGCGCTCGAATCGAAAATCGAGAACGGAAGGCCTGATTGGAAAATGGTTACGCCGCTGAGTTCCCATCCGCCGAGAGCCACCTGCTTCACTCCAGCCGGAGTGCGCGAAGAACGGAAGCTCGTAAACGTAGCTGACCGACAAACGATGCGGACGGTTGAAGTCTGAAATCCCGCGCGAAGCATTGATGTTGCTCTGATCGTTGTAGGCGGTGTTGAACGCGGTGTTGCCGGTCGAGGTCGCGTCAATGTTCTTCGAGAACGTGTACGCCGCCTGCAAATAGTCTCTGCCCCATCGCCGCGAAACCGTTGCCTGCAGCGCGTGGTAGATCGAGTAAGCGTCGTTGGCGAAGATCTGGTAGCCGCTGTAGCCGTTCAGTCCGGGCGTGGGCGTGCGCGCGATCGCATTGGCGAATGTATTGGTCGTGATCTGATAGGTGTTGCCGCTGGTGTCCGTGACCGTGAACGGATTCGCAGGAGTCGCGTTCACCGATTGGATTGCGTCGCGCGTTTCGCGCAGATGAATTCCGTGCGTGCCGACGTATCCGACTTCCAGCACCCAGCGCTTGCCCAGTTCGCGCTGCACCGTCAGATTCCACTGCTGCGTGTTGGGCACGACGAAGTGGCGCGGCACTTCGAGCACAAACAGGTTCTGCGTGCTGTTCACGCCGGGGCCGGTGCAGCCGCCATACGTGGCTGCGCCATTCGTGTCTGGGGAAGCTCGTCAGTTGCGCCAGGCAGGGCAGCCATGCCGCCGAGAGCGTTCCCGCCGGCGGCACCGCATTGGGATTGGTCGCCGGCGTTCCGGTGAAGAAGTCCGACATGGTGAATCCCGGCGTCTGTCCGAAAAACACGATCGGAATAAATGGCGATTGGAAGCTGAGCTGATCGACCGCGCCCACGTCTTCGCGAACGTAGTAGATGCCGTAGCCGCCGCGCAGCGTGGTGGTGTGGCGCCCGAACATATCCCAGGCAAAGCCGACGCGCGGTCCCCAGCCGGTCGAGACGCTGTTCTTGAACGTCGATCCGGCAGCATTTCCGGTCAGCCCCGAAACTCCCAGCTTGTTAACGCAACTGGGATAGATGAACGGATACGTTCCCGACTTCGGTGAGGTCCGACTCGATGTTGCCGATGTGGCAGTCGCCGTCGGTCCATGCGCCGAGAAATTCTGTGCGCAGGCCGAGGTTCAGCGTCAGATTTGAGGTGGCCTTCCAGTCGTCCTGCGCGAAGACGGCAGAATTGTTCTGCCGGTATGCGTGGTTGTAGACGCCGCCGCCACCGAAGCTGAATTCCGGCGTGCCGCCTACGAAATTTCCGAAGTCGGTCGAGCCGGTTGTGTTGGTGAAGAAAAGCTGTCCGTTGAAGACCTGCGGAAACTGCTTGTCGAGGTTGACGCGGACGTACTGGCCGCCGAACGTCAACGTGTGCGCGCCGTGCACCCAGCTCAGAGTTATCGACAAAGTTGTAGTTGTTCTGCGTCTGATACTGATTCGCCTGCGGCGTCGGACCGAACTGAAATCCGGAAGTCAAGAAAGTAAATTTGTAGATGCTGGTGGTCAGATTATCGGTGGGCCGGTCGATGCCGACGTCGCCGACCGTGACCGGATTGACGTTAATCGCGCTGTTGTTGATGTGAACGAAGCCAAAGCGGAAATCGTTGACCACGGTGTCGGAGAAAACACGTGAGTCTCGTCCAGGGTCAAGACGCGATCATGAACCGGCAATTGATAAGGGAAGTTCAGATCTGTGCCGCTGGCTGCGCCGCCCAGCGAGGCCTGCAGGCCGCCCGCGCCAAAGGGAATGTTTTCCTGCGAATTGGAAAAGAAGAAGCGCGCCGACACCCGGTCGCGCGAGTTGCGGAAATCGTCGATCCCAGTTGGCGGTGAATTGATCGTCGGTGAACTTGCCGGGTTTGCTGACGGTGAACTGCACCAGCGAACCGGGCGCAGTGCCTGCGGGAACGTTAGGAAGCGGAAACAGATATCCATTCGCCGGCGCGCCGAACTGATTGCTTTGAAAAGCCAGCAGCGACGCCGCCACGGGATCGACGCTAGTCACTCCAAAATCGGCGGCCAGATTGGCTTCGGCTTGCGGCGTGGTGCCTCGATCAGCTGCCGGCACATAAGGAATGAACGTGCTGATCAGCGTTCCCGGAGAATCGCCGCTGCGCTGGCGCGTGCCCTGATAGTTGACGAAGAAGAATCCCAGCTTGCCCCCGGGACTGACCGGACCGCCCAGGCTGCCGCCGAAAATGTTCTGCTGAATTACGCGGCCGCGGCGAGCCGGTTTGATTCAGGAAGTATTCGTTGGCATCGAGCACCGTGTTGCGGAAAAACTCGTAGACATCGCCGTGGAACTGGTTGGTCCCGCTCTTCAGGATCGGCGTTGATGTTGCCGCCGCCGTTGCGCCCCTGGCTGGCGTCGTAGAGCGAGGTTTGAACTTTGAATTCCTGCACCACATCCGGATTCGGCAGCGGAGTGTTGGTCAATTCGGCGACGTTGTAGTCGGTGACGCTGATGCCTTCGATCGAATAATTGTTGTTGTCTTCGCGCTGGCCGTTCACCTGAATGCGAACGTCGCCGCGTCCCAGTTGGGAAGCGCATTCAGTTGAGCTTGTGCGCCAGTCGAGAGCGTGAGCAGTTGTTGAAAATTCTGCGTGGCCAGCGGCAGGGCGCGGATGGTGGCGCTCTCGATCGCCTGACCGGTGGTCGCGTCGGTCGTGTCGACGGTTTGCACCTGCGCCTGCACTTCGATGTGCTCCTGCACCGCCTGCGGAGTCAGCTTGGCAATCATGCGCGTGGTCTCGGTGACGCGAACCACGATGTCGGAGAAAGTCGCTTCGGCAAAACCGGCACTCTGAATGCTCACGGTGTAAGTCCCGACCGGCAGCAGCGGAGCGGTAAAGGCGCCCTCGGCGTCGGTCTTGACCGTGCGTTCCAGAGTCTTCGTGTCCTGGTCGGTGATGCGCACTTCGGCGTTGGCTACGAATGCTCCGCTGGCGTCCTGCACGACTCCAGTGATGGCACCGGTTGCGCCGCCTTGGGCGACGGCCTGTGCTATCAGTATGAGCGCTGTGAAACTGATCCAAAATAATCTCTGCATTGGCCTCGACATAGTGTTCTCCCCGGGGCTGAGTGTGGACACACTATCGTGTGGACTGGGCAGCATTGCCAATCCGAAAAGATCATTCCTAGCGGGCTATAGTATCGCAAGCGGATGTGGACGCAACCACGACTTTTTCGATGCAGGGAACCGCAGGAATCGATTTGGGTAATCTACGGGGTTGGAGAATTTTCCCCAACAAAACTCTGCATCTCATAGCTGTAGAGCTAAATCCAATAGGATATTAATGATCCGGAATCAGTCCCGCCGGATGCAGGCCCGGGGGGTCGTTGGCCGCGGTTTGCATCATACTTACTTGTTATTTCTGCTCGTTTGGACTTCTGGCGATGGTTAGTTCGCCAGCAGTCCAAGTTGTTTTAGGCCCCAAGGAAGCTTATGTGGATTGTTCGATTAGCGCTGCGTCGGCCTTACACCTTTGTGGTGCTCGCGCTGCTGCTTTTGATACTCGGCCCGATCGTCATTCTTCGCACGCCCACCGACATATTCCCCAACATTAATATTCCCGTGGTCAGCATTCTTTGGAACTATCAGGGTCTGAATCCTGACGACATGTCGAACCGCATCGTCTTTCAGACAGAGCGGGCGCTGACCACACTGGTGGACGACATCGCGCATATCGAGTCGCAATCGCTGAATGGTATCGCGGTGGTGAAGGTATTTTTCCAGCCTCATGCGGATATTACCAAGGCAATCGCGCAGGTAACGGCGATCTCGCAGACCCAACTGAGGCAATTACCACCGGGGACAACGCCGCCGCTAGTAATCACTTACAGCGCGTCCAGCGTGCCGATTATCCAGCTGGCGCTCTCGGGAAAGAGTCTTTCTGAACAGCAATTGTTCGATTATGGCGTGAACTTTATTCGCACCCGTTTGATCACCGTGCCGGGCTGCGCGATTCCATATCCCTATGGCGGGAAGCAGCGCCAGGTTCAGGTTGACCTTGATACCAACGCGCTGCAGTCGAAGGGTCTGTCGCCGGTGGACGTGGTGAATGCAATCAGCGCGCAAAATATCATTCTGCCGTCCGGCACTTCAAAAATCGGCGCCTTTGAGTATGCGGTCGATACCAACAGCGCCCCCAGTACGGTTGCCGAACTCAATCAGTTGCCCATCAAGACGGTGGGGAGCACCACCATCTACATTCGCGATGTGGCGAACGTCCGCGACGGGTTTCCGCCGCAGACAAATATCGTGCGGGTGAATGGGCAGCGGTCGGTTCTGCTGACGGTGCTGAAGAGCGGGCAGACTTCGACTCTCGACATTATTGCCGGCGTCAAGTCGCTGCTGCCACAGATTGCCGCCGGTCTGCCGCCACAGTTGCACATAAATCCGCTGGCCGACCAGTCGATATTCGTGCGGGCATCGATTGATGGCGTAATTAAAGAGGCCACCATTGCGGCCTGTCTCACCGGACTGATGATTCTGATCTTTCTTGGCAACTGGCGCAGCACGGTGATTATTGCGGTTTCTATTCCGCTTTCGATTCTGACTTCGATCATCGTGATGAGCGCGCTGGGCGAAACCATCAACATCATGACCCTCGGCGGCCTGGCGCTCGCGGTCGGCATTCTGGTCGACGACGCTACAGTTGAAATCGAGAACATCAACCGCAACCTGGCGCAAGGCAAAGAAGTCGAACACGCCATTCTCGACGGCGCGCAGCAGATCGCGGTTCCAGCCTTCGTTTCGACGCTGGCCATCTGCATCGTGTTCGTGCCCATGTTTTTTCTGACCGGGGTGGCGCGGTTTCTCTTTGTGCCGCTGGCGGAAGCGGTCGTGTTTGCCATGCTGGCTTCCTACCTGCTGTCGCGGACGCTGGTGCCCACCATGGCGAAATATCTGCTGCGCGGGCATGAAGCGGAGTCGCTGGCGGCAAGCGAGAGCCGAAATCCGCTGGTGGCGATGCAGATCAGGTTTGAAGAGGCTTTCGAGCGTTTCCGCGAAGGCTACCACCGATTGCTGGAACGCTGTCTGCATCATCAACGCGCTTTTTTGTTGATCTTTCTTGGCTTCTGCCTGGTTTCGGTGTTGTTGCTGCTTCCCTGGCTGGGACAGGATTTTTTCCCGGCGGTGGACGCGGGACAGTTCAAACTGCATATGCGGGCGCGCACCGGCACGCGCATCGAGGAGACCGCGCGCATCTCTGATTTGGTCGAGCAGTCCATCCGGCAGCAGATTCCAGCGAAGGAAGTTGACAGCATCATCGACACCATTGGCCTGCCTTACAGCAGCATCAATCTCTCCTACAGCAACTCCGCTCCAATTGGCCCCGGTGATGTGGATATTCTTGTCAGCCTGAAGAAAGATCACCGGCCTACAGCGCAGTACGTTCATGATCTGCGATTGAGACTTCCTGAGGAGTTTCCGGGGGTGACTTTCTCATTCCTGCCGGCAGACATCGTCAGCCAGATTTTAAATTTCGGTCTCCCTGCTCCTATTGATATCCAGATTGTGGGCTTCAACGTAGCCGCAAACCGGGCTTTTGCCGACAAATTACTGGAGCGGGTCAAGCAAGTTCGCGGGACTGTGGATCTGCATATCCAGCAGCCTTTTGATCAGCCTTATTTACATATCGATGTCGATCGCACCAAAGCTCAACAGGTCGGCTTTACTCAGCGCGATGTTGCCACAAACTTGCTGGTTTCACTGAGCGGGAGTTTTCAGACAACGCCGGAGTTCTGGCTTGATCCAAAAACCGGCGTGAGCTATTCCATCGCGACACAGACTCCGCAGTATCGGGTTGACTCCTTGCAGGACCTTGAGAACATTCCGGTCACCGGCCCGAGTGGCAGCCGCTACGAAATCCTCGCCAATATGGCTTCCATTCGCCGCGGCGCTGGACTGGCCGTGGTTTCGCATTACGACATCCAACCGCTGATTGATATTTATGGCACCGTGCAGGGCCGGGACCTGGGCGGAGTGGCGCGCGACCTGAATAAAATCGTGGAGGCGAGCAAGAAAGAATTGCCGCGCGGTTCGCAGTTGATTGTTCGCGGGCAGATTCAAACCATGCGTTCTTCGTATACCGGATTATTGAGTGGACTGCTGTTCTCGATCGTGTTGGTTTACCTGCTGATCGTGGTGAACTTCCAATCCTGGCTTGATCCGTTCATCATTATCTCGGCGTTGCCCGCCGCGCTGGCCGGCATTGTTTGGTTTTTGTTTGTAACTCGCACGACGCTTAGCGTTCCAGCGCTTACCGGCTCAATTATGTGCGTGGGCGTTGCGACCGCGAATAGCATTCTGGTGGTAAGTTTCGCCAAAGAGCAGTTGACCGAGGGCAAAGACGCGCTTGCAGCCGCACTGACTGCCGGGTTCACGCGTTTCCGTCCGGTGCTGATGACGGCCCTGGCGATGATCATCGGGATGGTCCCTATGGCGATTGGACTGGGCGAGGGCGGAGAACAGAATGCTCCACTTGGCCGGGCAGTCATTGGCGGTCTATTATTCGCCACAGTAGCGACCTTATTTTTCGTGCCGGTTTTCTTCAGCATCCTGCACGGGCGCAGGGAGCGCCTGGCTAAGAGTAATGTCAAACATTGATCTGTTTTTTCATAGAGTCTACGGAGTGCATTGATGCAGGTTGATCAGCAAAATGAAGTCAAGCAGCCAGTGAGAATCGAAGAGCCAAAGCTCGCGGAACATCGTCCGCGGGGCCGTTCTTCGAGGCGCTGGTGGATTCTCGTGCTAGCTCTGGCGATCGTGGCGGCTGTTGTGGTTTCTGGAATTCTGCCTCGCATTAATGCCCGCGCGAGTCTCGACAAAGAGACTGCCGAGATGGCTATTCCGACCGTCTCCGTCGTTCACCCCAAGCGCGGCGCGCCGGCGCAGGAAGTGGTTCTGCCAGCCAACGTGCAGGCCTATATTGACGCGCCTATCTATGCGCGAACTAATGGATATCTGAAGCACTGGTATGTGGACATTGGCGCGCATGTTAAAGCTGGCCAATTATTGGCGGACATCGAGACTCCGGAAGTCGATCAGCAACTGCGGCAGTCGCGGGCTGATCTGGCTACATCGGAAGCGAATCTCAATCTCTCGAAGATTACCGCCACGCGCTACGCCGATCTGTTGAAAACTGATTCAGTTTCCAAACAAGATGCCGATAATGCTGAGGGCGATTATGCGGCGAAGCAGGCAACGGTCCAATCAGCGCAGGCGAATGTAAAGCGCCTGGAAGAGTTGCAGGCTTTCGAAAAAATATACGCTCCTTTCGAAGGCGTCATTACCGCGCGCAATACCGACATCGGCGCCTTGATTGATTCCGGCAGCAGTGGCGGGACGCGGACTGAACTATTTCATATTGCGCAGCCTGACAAGTTGCGGGTTTACGTGAATGTTCCAGAGGCCTACTCGCAGGCGGCCAAGCCCGGACTCACGGCTCAACTGGCGCTCTCTGAATTTCCCGGACGGCTGTTTCCGGGAACGCTGATCAGAACTGCCAACGCTATCGACCAATCGACCCGCACCTTGCTGGTCGAGATCCGCGTGAATAATCCGACCGGCACCTTGCTCAGTGGAGCTTATGCAGAAGTCCACCTGAAGTTGCCAACCGCTACGACGGCTTTCATTCTTCCGGTGAACGCGCTGCTATTCCGGGCCGAAGGGCTTCGTGTGGTTTCGGTGAATGACAACCATCGCACTGAACTTAGAGCGATTACGCTGGGACACGACTTCGGCTCCGAGGTTGAGGTTGTGGCTGGGCTTAGCGGGAATGAGTCGATCGTCGTCAACCCGCCGGATTCTATTGTGGCTGGAGAAGAGGTTCGCATTGCGCAGCCGGCGGCAGAGTCGGGAGAAAGCCAACAGTGATTTTGCGGCGCAGGGTTTTCGTGAGCCTGCCTTCGGTTTGGGGTGGGGCATTCTTTGCCGGCCTCATGCTGTTGTCAGGTTGTGCAGTTGGTCCTCGTTACTCGCGGCCTTCCGCTCCCGTTCCGACGGATTACAAAGAGACACCGCAAAACTGGAAACCGGCTCAGCCTGCCGATCAAACGCTGCGCGGAAAATGGTGGGAAATCTATCAGGATCCGCAACTCAACGCGCTCGAAGAAAAAATTAACATCTCAAACCAAAGTCTGAAGGCTGCCCAGGCTCAGTTTGAGCAGGCTCGTGCCACCGTTCGCTACAATCGAGCGGACTATTATCCAACTGTCACGGCCGGAGTGTCAGCTACTC
Source organism: uncultured Acidobacteriota bacterium (assembly GCA_963716405.1). Classification (GTDB taxonomy): domain Bacteria; phylum Acidobacteriota; class Terriglobia; order Terriglobales; family Acidobacteriaceae; genus JABDBE01. The sequence goes on from CAVQTI010000007.1 coordinate 1,070,857, forward strand.
GCGAACGTCTGTCTCGGAATCGGCCCCTGGCGATTACTAGCGGTGTGACGACCACAAATGATCTTGTCATCCCCGTTGATATGTCGTACGAGCCTGATGTCTGGGGCAGAGTGCGGCGCACGGTTGAGGCCGCCCGCGCGGATGCTCAGGCTACCCTGGCTGATCTGGAATCGGTGAGACTGAGCGTGCGCGCTGAATTGGCGGTGGATTATTTTCAAGCGCGCGAGTTGGACGCGGAAGCCCAGTTGCTCGATTCCACCGTCTCCAGCTACACGAAGCAACTGGAGTTGACCAACAATCGATATAACGGCGGCGTCGCCTCGCAGGTCGACGTGGCCCAGGCGCAAACTCAGTTGGAGACAGCGCGAGCGCAGGCCATTGATGTCAGACAGCAGCGGACTCAGTTCGAACATGCAATTGCGGTTCTGATAGGAGTACCGGCTTCGTCTTTTACCTTGCCGGTTGCTTCGCTCAACGCCGTACCACCTGTTATGCCTCCCGGATTACCGTCCGAATTGTTGGAGCGGCGGCCAGATATTGCTTCGAGCGAGCGACAGATGGTGTCGGCAAACGCAAGAATCGGAATCGCGAAGGCAGCATATTTCCCCTTGTTCAACCTGGGTCCGAGTGCGGGCTTTGAAAGCACTACTATCGTCAATTGGCTTTCCAGCCCCAGCGCATTCGCTTCTGTAGGAGCTTCGGCGGTAGTGACCGCATTCGACGTTGGCCGGCGCCGCGCCGCCAGCGATCAGGCTCGTGCTTTCTACGATCAAAGTGTTGCAAATTATCGGCAAAATGTGCTGACCGCGTACCAGGAAGTGGAAGACAATCTTGCGGCATTGCGCTTGCTCGAAGATGAAGCCAATACGGAAGGCGCAGCGGTCAATGCAGCCGAACATTCGCTGGCTCTTTCGAATAATCGTTACAAAGGCGGGGTCACGACTTATCTCGAGGTAATCACGGCGCAGACGATCGCTCTTGCCAACGAGCGCACCGCGGTTCAGATTTCCGGCCGGCGCATGGTGGATAGTGTTCTGTTGATCAAGGCTCTGGGCGGCGGATTTGATGCGGCCAGTCTGTCGGCGGTGAAGATGGAATCTCGCGCTCCGGTGCCACAGGGTCAGTAATTGGCGTAATTTCAGCGTCAGCTTTTTTCAGCTGACCTTTTTCTTCATTGTGCTGCGCCGCCGCAACGCCTTCGTCCGCTTTGCCAATTCCTTCTCTGAATACATGCTGCCCCGGCAATTCTTCGCCCCACAGAAACACGGCGACGGGTCATCCAGATCGCCGTCGTATAGGTTGTAGTCGTAGGTAAGTTCTTCGCCGGCCTCGATGTCTCGTGCCGCAATAATCCACACACGGCCCTTGATTTCATCCGCCTCGCAATTGGCATCGCACGAATGATTGATGAAGGCCGCCACGCCTTCGCCATCGATCACGTGCTTGCCATCGCTGAGTCCGAACAAATAGGTTTGAGGATGGTCGTCATAAAGCTTGTCCGCCTGTTTGATGGTGATGCGCGGGCCGGTGTACTCCACGATGTACGTGCCTTTTTTTATCGGCGCGGTGGTGTGACAACCTTCAGAATCAATTTTGGAATTGCCGATGACCAGATGCGCCGGACCTGTGTGTTTCCGCCGAGCGTTACGGTCGAACTTACGCGGGGTAGTGTGAGGCATAAGATTTGGTGCGGAGATTTAGGGTTATTCGAATAACGAGAATAGCCTCTGCAGCAAAACCCTGGCAAGCGACCACTGTGCACCGTGGGTTATTGATTTTCCCAAAGAGATCTACTGCACGTTTTTCAACGCCGCCAGCAATTCGCCGTTGTCGGGAGTGCGGTCCAGCGGGTACACCTTGGCAAAAACGATCTTCCCGTTTTTGTCCACGATGAATACGGCCCGCTCGCTGATCCCGGGGAGTGGCGGCCCTTCACGCATAATCCCGAAGGCTTGCGTCACGGCCGCATGCGGATAAAAATCCGAACACATGGGGAAATGCATCGTTCCAATGGCATGCTTTTGCCAGGCGATGTGGCTATAGATGGAATCAGTGCTTATGTCCAGAACCTGGGCATTGAGCGCGGCGAACTTCTCGCGATCCGAGTCGAACGCCGGCAGTTGCTCTCCTCAAGTCGGGGTCCAGTTCAAGGGATGAAAAGTCACAAGAACATTTTTCTTGCCGCGGAAATCGCTGAGCTTGACTTTTCGTCCGCTGCTCACCTTCGACTGCAGGCAACTCGAAGTCGGGTGCAATATCACCAACCTTTAACGCCATGTGTCCGTTCCCTCCTCGCTGGCACTCTTTAGCATTATGTAGGAGCGAGACCTCGAGCGCCACTCCCCGGCGCATTAGCGCAGAATCAATGACTCTTAACAATTCTTCCGGCCTCTCAGTCCCAACCCGCCCGGTCGAGGCGTCCGGGGCTGCGCATGTCGGGTTTGACTCGACTTTGTACGCAACCTTAAGATGGGCACTCAGCAAATTTTACCTATCATGATCGGTCAAACTATTTCGCACTACCGCATCACCGGACGCCTGGGCAGTGGCGGCATGGGCGTAGTCTACGAAGCCCAGGATCTCACTCTTGGCCGCCGCGTGGCTCTAAAATTTCTGCCTCCTGACTTGGCGCGCGATGCCTCTGCTCTGGATCGTTTTCTGCTGGAAGCTCGCGCCGCATCCGCCTTGAATCATCCGAACATCTGCACGATTTATGCGGCGGAGAAGGACGGCGAACAGTCTTTCATTGCGATGGAACTTATCGAGGGTCAGGGGCTTGACACCAAACTGCAAAGCGGACCCTTGCCTGTCGACCGCTTACTCGACCTAAGCATTCAGTTGGCGGACGCGCTCGATGCTGCACATGCCAAGGGCATTGTCCATCGTGACATCAAGCCGTCGAATGTTTTTATCACCCAGCGGGGCCAGGTGAAAGTTCTAGATTTTGGCTTGGCCAAGCTCACCCGTGCCGCTGGTTTTTTTGCCGAGACGACGGTCGACCCTGGGGACCCTGGGCGCACCGCCAGCCTCACTAGCCCGGGAAGCACGGTCGGAACAGTTTCGTATATGTCGCCAGAGCAGGCTCGGGGCGAGCAACTTGATGCGCGAACCGATCTTTTTTCTTTAGGAACCGTAATTTATCAGATGGCCACCGGACGTTTGCCTTTTCACGGCAATACTTCGGCGGTGATCTTCCACGCCATCCTGGAGCGCGATCCTACACCCGCGGCGGAACTTAATTCGCAGCTACCGCCGAAGCTTCAGGAAATTATCGACAAACTGCTGGAGAAGGATCGGGATTTGCGTTACCAGTCGGCCGCCGACCTGCGCGGCGATCTTCGACGATTGAAGCGCGACACCGAATCCGGACGCAAACCAACCTCTGCCGCTTCCATGCCATCCGTCCCCGTCGCGGATCCGTCAATCGCGCCATCGCGCCAAGCGTCGAGCGGTTCCACCGTAGTCGCGGCTGCCCGCCAGAACAAGTTGGGCGCCGGGGTCGCGACGGTGATTGCTTTGGCAGTCGTTGCCGCAGCCGCATACGGCGTTTTCGCATTGTTCAATCGCAATCGTCATGTTCCGTTCGAAAATATTTCCATCACCAAGGTTACCGAGACCGGCAAAGCCGCGCTGGTGGCCATTTCTCCGGATGCAAAGTACATTCTCACCGTAGTTCGTGACGCCGGGCAGGAAAGTCTGTGGTTGCGTAACCTTCCTACGAACAGCGATACGCAGGTGATTCCGCCGGCGGAAGTCGAGTACGCGCACCTGCGGTTTTCTCCCGATGGCAATTATCTGTATTTTGGGCGCAGCGAACCCGGCAGCGAAGAGTTGAAGTATCTGTATCGCGCGCCGGTGCTCGGAGGCACTCCGCAGAAACTGGTCACCGACATTGATTCAAACATTACGTTCTCGCCTGACGGAAAACAGATCGCCTATTTTCGCGACAATAATCCCGATGCCGGCAAGGAACGGCTCCTGCTTCTTCCCGCTGAAGGCGGCGAGGAGAAAACTCTGTACAGTGGCCCAATCGAAGGAGGATTACGAGACCCCGCGTGGTCACCAGACGGCAAGACGATCGTCTGCATGGTGCTTCAGCCCGGTGATGCTTTCAGCGGTTTAGTAGCGCTTGATGTTGCGGGCGGGAAGCAAAAACTTTTCTTCACCTCCGCCTCGGACATCATTCAACGTCCTGTCTGGATGCCGGATCAGAGTGGCTTGCTCGCACAATCCAATCTGGTGCATGCGCAAATCGTTTTCGTTTCTTACCCGGACGGAAAGTTGCGCGACGTAACCCGCGATACCAATTTTTATTCCGAACCTAGCCTGGCTGCTGACGGGCGCACTCTGGTCAGCGTCCTGAGCCAGGATCACTATAACCTGTTCGCAATGCCGGCATCTTCGAATGCCGCAGAAGCCCGGCAAGTTACCTCGGGCGCGCCCGTGTTGCGTTTCAGTTGGACGCATGACGGTCAGATGGTTGTGCGGTCAGACTCAAATTCAGGTCTTAGCCTGCTTAACCCTCAATCGAGCGGGAAGACGCCTATATTTTCGCGCGACGGCGCGCTGGTTAATATTGCCTCCGCCTGTCCCGATGGCCGCTATGTGGTATTCAGCGGCCTATTAAACAAGGGCAACAATGTGCTGGACATCTGGCGTACCGACATGTCTGGCGGAACTTTGAAGCAGCTTTCGAACGGCAAGGTGGATGAAAGTCCGGTTTGTTCATCAGATGGGCGCTGGGTGTTTTATCAGGATGAAGTAAATGGCGCCCGGATAATGAAAGTCTCCATCGACGGGGGAACACCGCAACAGATCTCAGATGAGCTTGCGGCGGGTTTTGACGTTTCTCCCGATTCGAAGACCGTCGCTATCGCAGCGTTCGGACATCTGGGCGAACATATCGAAGCCCTCAGAATACTCTCACTCGATACCAACCAGATTGTAAAGACGATGGCTTTCGAGCGGCCACGGAGTGGTCCCCTTCGCTTCTCGCACGATGGCAAGGCTATCGTTTACCCCGTCCGTCGCGGCGGAGTCGATAACCTCTGGTCGCAGCCGCTGGATGGTTCTCCCGGAAAACAGCTCACAGATTTCAAGTCAGAACAGATCATTGATTTTCATTGGTCATCGGACGGCAGCCAGTTGGGGGTGATTCGCGGGCACACCGATTCTGACGTAGTGCTCATCCGCGATTCGCAAAGTTAGCTGGCGCGAAACCGTACTGTTTTAGTTGCAGGATCTTGGCACTGCTGTCATCCCCGCTGGATCAGAGCCGTTCTTGATCACGGAAAATGGAGAGCCGGAAACTTCCTTCAAAATACCCCCGACGGCCGTGAGAACACCGATAGACTCCGGGTTGTTTTCCTCGGACACAAAAAGATTCAAACCAGTCCCCGTCGCCATACCCAGCGCATAGATGCCGGGCTTTTTCAGGTTTAGCGTACTGTCGTAGGTCAGAGCTCCGTTGGTCCCCACCGAGAGTGTCGTGATCTGGTTCGACATCGTGTTGCTCACAAAGAGGTGGGTGCCATCAAGGCTTAGCATCACATTGTTGGAACTTGTGCCGTTCTTGTTAGTGAAATTGTTCAACTCTTTCAGTTCTCCGCTCGATCCGATGCTGAACACTTCCACCTGGGTGTTGGTCGCCGTGTCGCCAAAGTACACGGCAGTGCCCTCGCAATTGATATCCACACCGGCGGCTGTTCCTTTGGGGGTGAACGGTCCGAGTTCGGTAAGATCGCCGGTGCTCCCATCGATTTTAAAAGAATCGACTTGCCCAAGGTAGGCGACGAGGAGGAACTGCCCGTTCGGCGTCGCTTTCATGCCGGCTGGCGAACCAGGAACTGTAACCTGCTTCAACGCTTTGAGCGAGCAACTGGAGCCGATTTTCAATACCGAGATGCTGTTGTTGTTGGTGTTACCTGCGAACAAAAGCGATCCTGCGGAAGCCAATCCTATACCCAAGTGCTGTGCGCCGTTAGCGCCATCGGAGAAAGGAGAACCCTTAACCGCCGTCAAGCTTCCGTCGAATAGGTTCATCTGAAAGGCAGCAATGGTGCTGTCTCCGCCATTGGAAACGAACAGACAGTCCCCCAGCCGGGTTTTGCCGGAAGTCACCGTAGAAACAGCAAAGTAACCGCTGCCCGCGCTCTTCCCGCCGGTCGAGTAGGTTTTCAGTATCTTGAGGGCGCCCTTTACGCTGACAGCCAGCGCCGTAGTGCTGTTGGTGCTGTTCGCCACATTGTCGTTGGTATAAATATATTGTTGAGCCAACGCGCTGCCCGTAGACAATCCCAACACACTAATCAGGAGCAGAGTGCATGACTGTCTTACTAAGCTCTTCATTTCTCCTCCGACACATGACATAACCCGCTTCGCCCGCAACCGTCGCGGATTAATGCGAACGAACTCATCCGGCAGGCGGAACTAAGCAATTCCGGATAATCAGGAAAGCTATAAGGACATGAAAATAGGGGAGGGGTAACACGCCGAATGTCGGGCGCGATTCAGAACTTATTACAGATGGTCGGCGCTGTCAATGGAGTGATCTCGCAGGAGCCAAAAGTCTCAACCAAAAAGGAAGGGCGGCTGGCCAGCCGCCCTATCTCCCAAGATTTGTATGTGGTTTATACCGGCTTCACATTCTCTGCTTGCCACCCTTTGGGGCCCTTAACCACGTCAAACTGCACCTGCTGGCCCTCCTGCAGACTGCGGAACCCGCCTGCTTGAATCGCCGAGAAGTGTACAAAAACATCCTCGCCACTCTGGCGGCTGATGAAACCATAGCCTTTGGCATCGTTAAACCACTTTACTGTTCCTGTTTCCATGGTGTTGCTCGATTCCTTTTTGTTAGATATGCGCTGTGTCCATCGCAGAACTACATCAGGCAGGTCACGCTATCGCGGGAGTTGCTGAAACTGCAAAGTCAAACGCTGCAGGATTGTACCTCAGATATTCGCCAGTTTGCCAAACTATTTCATCCGTCTCGCACTAACCGGCTAATAATCAATAGGTTGCGAGCAGCGCTTCGGCGAGACTGGAAACTTTTCCCAGTTCGCTGCATCATGAAGAGATGCGTCTTTCCAGTTTCGCAATTTTGCTCTTGCTATCTTCGCTTGCCTTCGCCGATATTGTCGACGACGTTCGTACCGCGTTGGCTCAGAGAAATTCTGCCGCCGCAACTTCTGAACTGCAGACTTATCGCGCCCAACACGGAGTCGATGCCCTATACCTGGAAGCTCTCTCCTGGACTGCGCGCGCTGCCCTGAACGCCAACGAACTGGAACAGGCCGACAGCGCTGCCAAGGAAACCGAAACCCTCGCCACCCAACTGCTGCGTAAGCGATCCCTCGATGCCGAACCGCATCTGCCCATCGCTCTCGGCGCGGCCTTCGAGGTGCAGGCTCGAGTGCTGGCCGCGCATGGACAAAACGCCCAGGCAGCCGCGCTGCTGCGCCGTGCCCTGGCAACTTACGGAAATACTTCGATCAGCCCCCGCCTGCACAAGAATCTGAACTTGCTAAGCTTGACCGCGCTGCCGGCTCCGTCGCTTGATACATCGGAATATCTCGGCGCACGCCCAGCCCCACTAAGCCAGCTGAAAGGTTCGCCGGTGCTCTTATTTTTCTGGGCGCACTGGTGCGGAGACTGCAAGTACGAAGGTCCCATCATCAGCCGACTCGGTTCCGAGTTCAGTCCCAAGGGACTGAACATTCTCGCTCCCACTCAACTCTACGGATACGCGGCCAAGGGAGAAGATGCGAAGCCCAAGGATGAGATCGCTTACATCGGACAGGTCTGGCAGCATTTCTATCCCGGATTGCAAAGCGTTCCGGTGCCCATCAGCAAAGCTAACTTCACCAACTACGGCGCCAGTACGACACCGACTCTCGTGCTCGTCGATCGTAAAGGACGCGTGACCTTATACCATCCCGGATTGATGGAGTACGACGAACTCCGCAGCGCCATCGAAAAGACTCTGGCGAACTGAAAATTTCAACCCCCGTCGGGGACGCCTGTATGGGATGGCTCTTCGACTCGTCCCTGCCGATCTCTGCTCTCCCGCCCAGACGGGGGCGTCCAGGCTTACCGGTGCCGCGCAGCTATTGGCACCCTTCCCACACCCACGAAAAACATACAGCACGCCGAAGTCTGCAACCGCACTGGCATGACGCGAAGGGTCAGTCGAGCCGACATACCAATAAATTCCAACCCGTTCGCGGAAATAAAGACTCTTTCTCAAATGCACCCGCATATCGAACAGCGGTCCCACCAACTGGTTAGGGCTGGGCGGTATTAGCATTTGCGCATTCATGCGAAACCAGTTGTTCTCGAACATGGCCCCAAGAGTCGGCCAAATCGACTGCTTATCGTAGATCGAAGTGTACAATTCGCTGAAATGGATGCCGCCGCCAAGGCGCCAGTGCGGTGATGTCCGCCACATCACGACTCCATGGCCGCGCACCGTGGCGCCATTGTTAAGCCCGGTTGGATTTGCGGTATCCGCTCCAAACTCTGCCTCAAAGAATGTAGGACGAAGATCTCCCCAATCAACGCCCACGTCGGCATTGTAGTAAGGGGACTGAAAACCCAAACCATTGACGCCTATCCCAACACCCGCGTAGGGCGCGGTTTGAGCGTGAAGCATAGCGCCCAAGAAAAGCACGACCGCAAGTTTGCGAAAGATCCTCATCTTGGCGGAGAGATTACGACCCTCACTCTTCGCCAAGTGTACCTATCTGACACACCACCGCTATTTACCAATGCAGAACGCCCAAGGAATGGAGGCTGCGCCAGAAAAATCGAGGCCGGGCGTCCTGCAACGCGCTGCAGCTTGCCAGAATTGATTCGCCGAAGCCCAATCCAGCGGAGACCTTCTCCGGTTAGAAGGCAGAACCTCATCCCGCTCCTACCTTGCGCCTACAATGATTCCGCATCCACTCTCGGGTTTTAACCTATTTGCAACGCCAGACTCCAATTGTAGAGTGGTTTAGAACTTGGAGGATTGATGGCGACTGCATCGTTGATGGATTCGGATTTACAGAAATTTGAACTTGCATTGGATCGGCTCGGAGCCAGCACTGCTCCGAGGAAACAGCGTCCTATCGTGGAGCGTGGCAGGATTGCACTGAGTCAGCAAGAAGCGGTAGCAGCTGCGGCAACCGCACTGGCAGCACTTTGGCAAAAGAGCGGAGCGAAGTCCGGCAGAGGAAATCGATGAGCGGATCTTCGGATAGGATGTTGGATCTTCTCCAACAGCTTTCCGTACTCAATCAATTGGAAGACCAGTCTGAAACGAATGCCAAAAGCAGCGCAGCCCGGCTCGATTCGAAAGGGCGGCGATTAAGACGCCAGCAAATCCGCGCTGAGATGAAGCAACTCGCCTCCCACGCCCGGCAAGAAAGTTCAAAGTAGGCTCCACTCAAGTTAAGTAATTAATTTAATTAATGAAGAGGTACGGCTTCGCCCGGCGGCGCAGCGTTGGCGGGTTCATTCAGCAGCAGCCTGTCAGTTTCCGAGTCGTAGGTGAATATCTCCGCGTATCGCCCCCAGTTCAATGCAGTGTCGAGCTGACGCTGCACATCGTCATGGGAAAGATGCTCGTCGAGAACGTCGCGAAAAAATTCCAGTGGAACGGCGCGGTCTGATTTACGCTCCAATGCATTGCGAATTTGTTGAATTAAAGTGACGTGGCTGAGAACGGCTTGGCGAAACAGCTTTTTTCTCTCGCCGATATCGGCTTCCGCAAATTCCTTTCCCGAAGGAGTTATGTGCACGTCTCCCTCATTCGACTCGGCGAAGCCCAGCATTACCGCCTCGTCCACGATAGGAAAGAGATCGTCAACTTCCATGAGCAGTTCTTCCGCGAGGTGGTAAAGATCTTCCTTGCCGCCGCGATCGTTCAAAAATTCAAGCAGCCCTGCCATCCCGCCGGCGGTTGCGTGCGGCAGGATTTGCAACGCAGGCTTTCGTGGAAACGGCAATTTTGTAAGCGGACCAAAATCCAGTTCCGGCTGAGTCATCACCTTGTAAATGTAATCCACGTAGATCAGAAATTCGGCGGACTTGCGATCGCGCGGCTGCGGCAGCGAAATGCGGAAATCGGCGCGGATCTTTGCCGGATGCGTTCCCAGAACCACCACTCGATCAGCCAGCATAACCGCTTCTTCGATATTGTGCGTGACCAGGAAAATACTTTTGGTTGGAATCTGATGGTTGATCCAGAGCTCCATTAATTCACGGCGCAGACTCTCGGCAGTCAGCACGTCGAGCGCGGAAAATGGCTCATCCATGAACAGCACTTCCGGCTCTACGGCGAGGGCTCGGGCAAAGCCGACGCGCTGCTTCATGCCTCCAGACAATTCCTTGGGATAAGCGTTCTCAAAACCTTTGAGCCCCACGATGGCCAGCGTATTTACGGCCTGGCGATGGCGCTCCGAATGTTCGAGCCCACGGGCTGCTAGTGGGGCTTCCACGTTTTCCAGCACCGTCAGCCACGGAAATAATGCAAAACTTTGGAAGACCATGCCAATGTTCGGTGTTCGGCCATTCAACGGCTGCCCATGCACCAATACCGTGCCGCTCGAGGGCAGGGTCAGTCCCGACAAAATTCTCAACAAAGTCGACTTGCCCGATCCAGAAGGCCCCAGCAGAGCGCAAATGGCGCCCGATTCGACCGATAAATCCATGGGAGCGATGATTTGAATTTCCCTGCCATCCGGCTGCGCGTAACACTTTTCGATCTGACGTCCTTCGATGATGATTTCACCCGGCGGTTGCGGCAATGCTTCTGGCGCACGCACCGTTTCCGCTTCGAGCTCCCCTGAGATCTGAACCGGTACCTCGCCCGACAGTTCATCCATTAGCCGCTGCCACGCCTCTTCCGGAAGTTCATCGAAAAAGCGCATGCGGTCGTCGGGACTGATTTTGTCGACCAATGCGCGCATCGCTTCCGCAGGCAGCGAATGCAGAAGGACGTATTGGTGATAGTAGGGAAAGTGCGCTACCAATGCGGCAGCCAAATCCAGCGGCAAGTGTCGGAACAGCGATTGCTGCTGATCGAAAGGAAGTTCGCTCAATGCTGCGGCCGCCTGGGCTGTGTCGCTGGTTTGCAAAAGAGCCACGGCTTCGTCCCAATGGCCCTGTGAAACTGGTTGGCGAAGCAGATCGGCGATTGGTGAGCTCATGGCAAATCCATTAGGGCGGACATTCCTGTCCGCCGCCTTTGATCCAGGGTTTGTTGCTAGTGTTGCATTATTTATCGTCGTTGAAGATGTCGGCCACAACCTTCCACTGGCCGCCACGCTTTTGCCAGTTCACTACGTACTTGCCCACGCTGGCTGCGGGTTTTCCCTGCGCATCGTTCACTGTGAGGTGGTAAGTACCGATCTCGTACGCCATGTCGCCAGCTTTGGCGATGACGATTTTACTTGGGGCGAAGCTAAGCGAGAAACCGGGCAGCGCCATTAACTGCGACCAAGCTGTATGGATAGCCTCTTTGCCGCTAGCAATCGGGGCGTTGGCGGGCAGCATAGAGGCATCATCCGCATAGAAAGAAACGGTCTTGTCTAAATCCCTTGCCCCGGCTGCCTGAGACCACGCGGTATCAAGAGCGCGAATGGCTTGCTCGTCGCGGGATGCATCCTTCGCCACCGCAAGATTTGAGCCGAGAACTGCGAGCAGCAGCAAAACGCGAACAAACTTTTTGTGTAGTTGCATGCGAGACTGTCCTTTCAAGTCGTTCAATTTTAGCTTCCCACATCCAGACGCAAGCAGCATAGCCGGAATTGATTCGCAGGGGAAGGAGCCCGGTCGCGGCGTGGGGCTAAGCCGTTGCTGCGGTCGGACGGTACAATACCGAAGTGAGCACGGCTACAACATCCGCGGTCGCTGGCGAGACGTCGACACCGGTCCGCCCGTACAGCTTGTGGCAGAAATTCTTGCTGTGGCTAATCACGTGGGCAGGATTTCTGGCGATCCGCCTGATCGGCCCGACGTTGCGAGTGACAATATCGTTCGAAGACGGGGCGCCTCCATCGCTCGATACTCGCCCCATGATTCTTACGTTTTGGCATAACTGTATTTTTCCCGCAACCTACATCTGGCGCAACTTGCAGATCAGAGTGATGAGCAGCGACAGTTTCGATGGAGAGTGGACGGGGCGGATTATTCGCAAGTTTGGTTTCGTGAAAGTGCGAGGATCAAGCAGCCGCGGCGCTGTGCGGGCTCTGCTTGGCATGAGGCGTGAACTCGAGCGAGGCTGGCCTGTGGCTTTTACAATCGATGGACCGCGCGGTCCGCGATTCGTGGCGAAACCCGGACCGGTGCTGCTGGCACGTGCTACCGGCGCACCCATGGTGGCATTTCACATTGCCGTGGAAAAGGCCTGGATCCTGAACACCTGGGATCGGTCAATGATTCCAAAACCATTTTCGCGAGCCTTGATGCGAGTGAGTCACAGGATCATAGTGCCCGCGGATGCAAGCGATTCTCAGAAAGAACAATTCCATGCGGAATTGCAAGCTGCGTTGGAGTGTGTGCGAGAATTCGCAGAGGTAAATGTCGGCAACGTTAGCGAGGGCTGATGGCTGCAACTGTTCTGGACGGCAACAAAATCGCCAGTGAAATTCGAAATGAGGTCGCGTCCGAGGTCAAGACGATGGCTGCGGCGGGAATGCGTCCAGGACTGGCCGTGGTTCTGGTTGGACACAACCCGGCGTCGCAAGTTTATGTTCGCGGGAAGGTGAAGAGCAGCGGCGAAGTCGGACTTTACAGCGAACAGCATACGCCGCCGGAAACAGTTTCTACCGATGAATTGCTTGAATTGATCGCTGACTTGAATCGTCGCGAGGAGATCGACGGTATCCTGGTGCAGCTTCCCTTGCCTCCGCAGGTCGACGCCAAGAAAGTGTTGATGGCTGTCGATCCCGCTAAAGACGTGGATGGCTTTCATCCTATGAATGTGGGTTTACTCTCCACTCAGCGGCCAGGGCTGGTTCCGTGTACCCCGGCGGGCATCATGGAGATTCTTAAGCGCAGCAAGATTCCCGTTGCCGGGCAGGAAGCGGTAGTCGTGGGACGCAGCGACATAGTGGGCAAGCCGGCGGCAATGCTGTTGCTGAATGCCAACGCAACAGTTACGGTCTGCCATTCGAAGACTCGCGACCTTCCCGAAGTGTGCCGCCGCGCCGACATTCTGGTCGCTGCCATTGGCCGCGCGGGCATGATTACTCGCGAATTCGTGAGGCCGGGCGCAACGGTTATCGATGTCGGTATGAACCAGGTGACGGATCGGGCAGAGTTCGATCGGTTGTTCGCGGGAAATGCCAAGCGTGAAGAAACTTTTCGTACAAAGGGTTCAACGCTGGCTGGCGATGTCCATCCGCAGGTGGCCGAGGTAGCGGGGGCGATTACGCCGGTTCCAGGCGGCGTCGGCCCGCTGACCATCGCCATGTTGATGGCAAACACAGTGCGTGCCGCAAAGCTGCGGCGGGGAAAGACGGCGAAGTCTTTGCAATCTGTACGAACCTAAAATGATTTTCTCTGTGTCTCTGTGGCTCTGTGGTGAAAAGGTTCTGCCAACAACGAGGCCACCTTGCTGAAAGTCGGACTGACCGGCGGAATTGCTTCGGGCAAATCCGTAGTGGGAGAAATGTTTGTCATGCTCGGCGCGCACTTGATTCAGGCAGACGCGATTTCGCACCAACTAATGCAGCCGGGTGAGGCAGTTTATCGGGAAGTCGTACGCCATTTCGGAAGCGGAATTCTCAATCCTGATGGCACCGTCAATCGGGCGCGGCTGGCCGAGGCGGCATTTGGCCCGTCGCCAGAAAATAAATCTCGTATTGAGGAATTGAACCGGATTGTCCATCCCGCGGTGATCAAGAGGCAGGATGAATGGATGGAAGAAGTTGGCCGCAAGGATCCAAAAGCGATTGCAATGGTCGAAGCAGCATTAATCCTGGAAGCCGGAGCGACCGAGCGCTTCGACAAACTGGTGGTGGTCACGTGCCATCCCGAACAGCGAATTCAGCGCTGGGCTGCGCGGGTCGGCGGGGATGAAGAAACTGCGCGCCGCGAGGTCGCTCGCCGAATGGCAGCTCAGTTACCAGATGAAGACAAAATCAAAGCAGCGCAATATGTGATCGATAATTCTGGATCATTAGACGAAACCCGGAAGCAGGTCGCCAAAGTCTACGCTGAACTCAAACGCGAAGCGGAGGAAAACGCCGTGCGGAACCGCAAATCTGCAGAAAGCCGATAATTTATTACAATCGAGATATCAGTTCATGGAAGGTTCCGAACTATGAGGCTGCTTCGTCCTGTCTTGCTGGCCATCGTTCTGGCTGGCGGCTTTTTTTATTTCACCACCTATCGTTCGGGACGCACTGCGCTCACCGATTGGACCGGGCATCCCAGCAAGTTTGAGATCAGTGAGGCGTCAGGCAGTGAGTCGCTCGATGCCGAAGAACAGAACAACATTTCCGTCTACCGCAAGAATATTGGTTCGGTCGTGAACGTGACATCGAAAGCGGTAACTTACGAGTTTTTCTATGGGTTGGTGCCCGAGGAAGGACAAGGTTCGGGTTTCATAATCGACAAGCAGGGACACATACTGACGAACTATCACGTCATAACCGGTGCGCGTCAAATCGAAGTCACGCTCCACAATCGCGAAAGAGGAATTCCCGCCACCATTGTAGGCATCGACCGGTCCCACGATTTGGCTGTAATTCAAATCAAGACGCCCAACCTCACACCGATGGTGTTGGGCGACTCCGCGAATTTGCAAGTTGGACAGAAGGTATACGCGATCGGCAATCCCTTTGGGTTGGGAGGTACATTGACCCGCGGGATTGTGAGTTCGATCCGCCAGGTGCAGGAACCGGATGGCATGCAGATCGACGACGCCATCCAAACCGACGCCTCCATTAATCCCGGAAATTCCGGCGGTCCACTGCTAAACATGCACGGAGAGGTGATTGGCATTAACACCATGATCGCTTCCAGCGTCGGACAGAGCGCGGGTATTGGCTTCGCCATTCCCATTAATACCGCGAAAGCCGTGATCAACGATCTGCTTACCTCGGGCCGCGTGCGGCGTCCAGCGCTGGGAGTAAGCACGATTCCTATTGATCCTAATTTGGCGGATCAGATGGGGCTGCCGGCGGACTATGGACTATTGATTGTGCAAGTCGTGCCGCGAGGAGCCGCAGAAAATGCAGGGTTGCGCGGCGGAAGCGAGCGCGCATTTCTGGGAAACATGCCCATTATGCTGGGCGGGGACCTGATCGTCGCAATCGACGGCAAGAAAGTCGAAGATCAACAAGAGTTGGCCGAGGTCATGAACAACCATCGCGCCGGCGACTCAGTCCGGGTCACCATCTATCGCGGCAAGCGCAAAATGGATGTAACCGTCACGCTGGGTGAGGCTAGACAGCAAGTGTAGTTGCCTAAGCAGCGGTCTGCTCAAAATAGTCGTCGATCTCGTTTACTTCCTTGTCGCTAAGCCGGAACTCTCCCGCCCGCATGATCCCGCCGGCCTGCCGTGCATTCCGCGCCCCCACGATCGCACCCGTCACCGCCGGATTCCGCAGCGTCCACGCAATAGCCACTTCTCCCGGCGAACGGCCATGTCGCTTGCCAATCTCGCGCAACTGCTCCACCAGCGCCAGGTTCCGCGAAAGTTGCGGCTGCGTGAATTCAGCATCGCTGCTGCGCCAATCATCCTTCGGCAATTTGCTGGCACGTTCACGCGTCATCGACCCGGTCAGAAGTCCCGAAGCCATCGGCGAATACACGATCACGCCAATGTTTTCCCGCAAACAGTACGGCAGAATATCTTCCTCAACTCCGCGATTGATCAGCGAATAAGGCGGCTGCAGCGACGTAACCGGCGCAATTTTTTGTGCCCGCCGCAACTGCTTAACATCGAAATTCGACACCCCAATCCACCGCACTTTGCCCTGCCGCTTCAACTCCGAAAGGATGGACCACCCTTCTTCAAGCTCGGGCGAGTCCGGATCAGGCGGCCAATGAATCTGATACAAGATCGATCGTCTCAACTCCCAAACGCCGCAAGCTGTTTTCAATTTCGAAGGAAATCGAATCCGCATGCAGAATCTTGCGAACATTCCCCTCCGCATCCCAGCGCATTCCGCACTTGGTAAAGACGTAAGGCTTCGGCCCCGACCAACTCTTCAACGCCCGGGCGACCACTTCCTCCGAATGTCCCAGACCATAAACCGCGGCCGTATCGATCCAGTTCACGCCCGCCTCCAGCGCGCTGTGAATAGCTGCAATGGAGTCATCGTCGTCCTGCGTGCCCCAGCCAAACTGCCAGCCAGCTGCCGCCTATGGCCCACGCGCCAAAACCTACGGGAGTAATCAATAAATCGGAGTTGCCAAGTCGCCGCGTTTCCATTTCAATCTCCTGAGTGGTTTCTTGCAGGTTCAATCTGATGCAGATCGTCCAACCGGCATGAACGTCGAATCCGTTCGCAACTATTGTCTCAATTTTCCCCAGGCAAAGGAAACCCTGCAATGGGGCGAGACGCTTTGTTTCAAAGTAAACGGCAAAATTTTCGCCATGCTGAGCCTGGCCGCCGTTCCGCCAACCATGTGTTTCAAATGCACACCGGAAACTTTCGCCGAGTTGTGTGAGCAAGAAGGAATCAGCCCAGCACCTTATGTGGGCCGCTACAAATGGGTTTTGCTGGAACGATTGGATGTGTTGCGTGATGAGGAAACCGAAGACTTGATCAGCCAGTCATACGAAATGGTAATGATAAAAGCCAAAAGAGTTAAGGCGAAGGGCAAGACTACCAAACGACAAACAGCACGTAAAAGAAAAAAGCTATGACAGCCGAATTTGACTCTGCCTCGCAGCCTACGCTAGCCTCAGAGGGTGCCCCACTCTAGTCGCGTTCTCTGCGACTAGGGTGGGGATTTCCGGCCAGTCTTATACCCGATGCGATTTACGCGCAACCGATTCGTGCTGCCGCTGGCACTGCTGGTGCTTCTTTCCGCAACCGCCGCGGCGGCCACCGAACCCGTCCACGCTCCGCACGCCATCGTCGTCAGCGTTCACGAACTGGCTTCTCGCGCGGGAGTCGAAGTCATGCGCGCCGGCGGAAACGCGATTGACGCTGCCGTGGCCACGGGCTTCGCTCTAGCCGTGGTTCATCCTCAGGCTGGCAATCTGGGCGGCGGCGGATTCATGCTCATCCGCACAGCTGACGGTCGCGTCCACTTCATCGACTACCGCGAAAAAGCTCCCGCCGCAGCCACCGCGAACATGTATCTCGATGCGCAAGGCAACGTGATCGAGAATGCCAGCGTCGTCGGATACAAATCGATCGGCGTACCCGGCTCGGTCGCAGGCATGGTGTACGCGCGAAAAACAATACGGCAAGCTAACGCTCGCTCAAGTGATGGCCCCGGCCATCAAGCTGGCGCAAGACGGCTATGCCTTAGCCTGGCAGGACGCGCGCGATCTCCATGACAAAGATCTGGCCAAGTTTTCCGAGTCGCGCAGTATTTTCCAGCGAGACGGAAATTACTACAAGCAAGGCGAAGTTTTGCGCCAGCCAGAATTGGCGCGCACCCTCGAGCGCATCGCCAAAGATCCCGACGACTTTTATCACGGCGCCATGGCGCATGAATTGGCTGCGTCTCTCCAAAAGGGCGGAGCCCTAATCACCGCCGACGATCTCGCTCACTACGAAGTGAAGGAACGCGAGCCCGTACGCGGCACCTATCGAGGCTATGAAATTATCAGCGCCCCGCCTCCATCCTCGGGCGGTACCGCGTTGATGGAAATATTGAATATCCTCGAAGGTTTCGATCTGGCCAAGGCGGGCAATCGCTCGGCGGCATCAGTCCACTTGACCGTGGAAGCTTTCCGCCGAGCTTTTTATGATCGTGCAGAGTTCATGGGCGATCCCGATTTTTCCAAGATTCCAGTAGCGCAACTGATCGATAAAAAATATGGCGCGGCTTGGCGGGAATCGATTGATCCCGCGCACGCCAGCCCGAGTAAAGACCTGAAGCGCCCTGCGATCTTCAGCGAGTTGGAACAGTACGCCTCGCAGCATTCCCAGCCTTCGATGGTGCGGGAACCCGAGCACACCACCCATTACTCTGTAATCGATTCCGACGGAAACGCTGTCTCCGTAACTACGACGTTGAATGACAACTTTGGGTCGCGCGTGACGGCCGAGGGCTTAGGATTTTTGCTGAATGATGAGATGGACGACTTCGCCTCGAAACCCGGAGTGCCCAATCTTTACGGCCTGATTCAGGGTCCGGCCAACGCAGTCGGACCGGGCAAGCGCCCGCTTTCCGCCATGACTCCGACCATTGTGTTGAAAGACGGAAAACTTTTTCTCGTGCTAGGCTCGCCCGGCGG
Source organism: uncultured Acidobacteriota bacterium (assembly GCA_963716405.1). Classification (GTDB taxonomy): domain Bacteria; phylum Acidobacteriota; class Terriglobia; order Terriglobales; family Acidobacteriaceae; genus JABDBE01. The sequence goes on from CAVQTI010000007.1 coordinate 1,089,269, forward strand.
CGCGCGAATTATCACCACGGTTGCTAATATTCTGATGGGCGTGGTCGACTACGGTATGAATATTCAGGAGGCGGTCAACGCACCGCGCTTCCACAATCAATGGATGCCAGATATCGTGAGTGTCGAGCAATGGTTTTCTCCGGACGCCTCGAACTTGCTGCAACGAATGGGACACAAAATTGAAATTGGAGAAACTGTAGCCGGAGATTGGACCCCCTACTGGAGCGACGGAGAATGCGCCGCAATCGATCTCAAAACCAACGAGCGCCTGGGCGCAAGCGACGTCAGAAATAACGGAAAGGCAGTAGGCTATTAAATACGCGTCAAGTCTATGGTTCGTATCAGGGCACGCCTTCAGGCGTGCCGCAAGCGAGACTCTCTAACGGGCGCCTTCAGGCGCTGCCGCAGAGTATGAAGCTAATATGAAAGCGCACCAATGCTGAAAGCAATATCGACATTCATCTACGTAAAAGAGCGCCTCCACCCCGGCCTGCTGGACGGACTGGTCCGTGGCGGAGCCCAGACAATCGAAATCTTTGCCGCGCGCCAGCATGTGGACTACGCCAACCGCAAGCAACACGTGCGCGAACTTGCGGACTGGTTTCGCACCAGCGGCGTTACCCTCAACTCCGTCCACGCCCCTCTCTATGCCGACTACGAATGGGGACGAACCGGCGCGCCTCCCATCAACGTCGCTTCAACTGATCGCGCCAGCCGCATCGAAGCCATGGATGAAATCAAGCGCGCCCTCGAATTAGCCGAACAAATCCCATTTCGTTTTTTAGTGCAGCATCTCGGCGCCACCGGAGAATCTTTTGACGATCGCAAATTCGAAGCTGCTATGACCTCGGTCGAGCACCTGCGCGCTTTCGCCAAACCGCTAGGAGTGCGCATTCTGCTGGAAAATATTCCCAACGAATTGTCGACCCCGGAGCGTCTGGTGGAATTTATCCGCGCCGCGCATTTCGATGACGTGGGCGTCTGCTTCGACTTCGGTCACGCCAACCTCATGAGCGATGTGCCGCAGGCTTTCGAGACCGTGAGAACCTACATCCATTCGACTCACGTTCACGACAACGCCAAAGATCGTGATTCGCATCTGTGGCCCGGCAGTGGATCGATCGACTGGAAACAAGCCATGGAACTGCTGCGGTCGGCCCCGCACACTCCGCCATTGCTGCTGGAAATCGAAGCCGACGAAAAAGTAAATCCAACAGAAAAAATGCGAGAAGCGTTCGACAAACTGGAAACTTTGTAGCGCCGCCGTCTCGGCGGCTGTCCTGCGGGCGTCTCGCCCGCAGAACTGCTGGAAGGACCTGACAGGCCTTCAGCCGCCGGGAAGACTGGATCGATAGCCGCGAAGCGGCGTAAGAATGCAGCCGACGGCGCAAGCCGTGGGTAACAGTGTGAGGCCGGTCAGCCCCGGCGGGGCGAAAGATTAGTCTCACAAACAAAACGTCAACCCCTGAGGTGCTTTTGCAGGACACACCAAATCAACCTATGTCATCTCCTATAACCACAATCATTGAAGTCGGCAAGCACGAAGGCGAAACCGTCACCATTCGCGGCTGGCTCTACAACCTGCGCGAGAGCGGAAAACTGCTCTTCCCCCAACTGCGCGACGGCTCCGGGGTAATTCAGGGAGTCGTCCCAAAAAACGCGGTCGCCCCTGAAGTATTCGACGCCCTAAAAGGTCTGACCCAGGAATCGAGCGTAATCGTCGAAGGCAAAGTTCGCGCCGACAAGCGCGCTCCCGGCGGATACGAACTCGACATCTCGAATGTGCAGGTAGTGCAGCGCGTCGCCGAAAATGATCCCTACCCGATCTCACTAAAAGAGCACGGTGTCGATTTCCTAATGGAGCATCGCCACCTCTGGGTGCGAACCCCGCGTCAGGCGGCCATTCTCCGCGTCCGCGCCGAAATCATCAAAGCCGCGCGTGATTTCTTCGACGAACGCGGTTTCACTCTGACCGATCCGCCAATCCTCACCCCAGCCGCGTGCGAAGGAACCACAACTTTGTTCCCAGTCGATTATTTCGACGAGCAGGCGTACCTCACGCAGTCCGGACAGCTCTACATCGAAGCAACCGCCATGGCGCTCGGCAAGGTGTATTCTTTCGGACCAACCTTCCGCGCCGAGAAAAGTAAAACCCGCCGTCACTTGACCGAGTTCTGGATGGTCGAACCCGAAGTCGCCTACGCACAACTCGACGACATAATGACGCTAGCCGAGGGACTGCTCAGCTTTCTGGTAAAACGATGTCTCGAGCGCCGCCGTCCCGACCTGCAAACCATCGGCCGCGATATTTCAAAACTGGAAAAAGTCGAGGCTCCGTTTCCCGCGCATCACCTACGACGAAGCGGTAAAGATGCTGCAAGAAGCACACGCCAAGGGCGCGCTGGAAAATAATTTCGAGTGGGGCGGAGACCTGGGCTCACCGGACGAAACTTACATCTCCTCGCAATTCGACCGGCCGGTAATGGTGCATCGCTATCCCGCAAAAGTAAAAGCCTTTTACATGGAGCCCGACCCCCAGCGCCCCGATCTCGCGCTGTGCGTGGATGTGCTCGCGCCCGAGGGCTACGGAGAAATTATCGGCGGCTCGCAGCGCATGGCATCATACGATTTGTTAGTGAAGCGTATTCACGAACACGGCTTGCCAGAAGAAGCATTCAAGTGGTATCTGGATCTGCGGAAATACGGCAGCGTACCGCACGCGGGCTTTGGCATGGGAATCGAACGCGCAGTAGCCTGGATCTGCGGCCTGGAACACGTGCGCGAGACAATTCCATTCCCGAGAATGCTGCACCGACTTTACCCTTAGAATTAGATTCTGGCATCGCCAGCCTCGCTCCGGCAGGCGACACTGTATCCTTAGATTTAATTTGTTTTGGTCATCCCGAAGCCTCGCGCTTTTCAGCGAGGCGAGGGATCTGGCGGGAAGTTTCCAAGCTGACTCAATAGTGGGCCTCAAACTCTATGACAAATCATGCCCCTTCCTTTTCCAGTGTCACAGCCCGCAAAATACGCGTTATTGGTGTCCCCCTCGACCTCGGCCAATCACGCCGCGGCGTTGACATGGGCCCCTCAGCCGTACGCGTCGCCGGCCTTGAAGCGCGCCTCGAGGCCTTAGGTCACGTGGTCGAAGACGCGGGAAATATCTCCGTCGCCATCGCCGAGCAAAAAAAAGAAGGCGACCCGCATGCGAAATATCTAAAAGAAATCATGGCCACCTGCACCAAGCACGCGGAACTCATCGTGAAAACTTTGGAAGCAGGCAAAGTCCCGATCACTCTGGGCGGCGACCATTCTATTGCCGCAGGAACAGTCGCCGGCGTCGCCGAATTTTACCGGCGTCAAAACCAGAAAATCGGCCTCATCTGGATTGACGCTCACACCGACGTCAACACCCCCGACAGTTCTCCCAGCGGAAACGTGCATGGCATGCCGCTGGCCGCAATCATGGGATTAGGCCCGCCAGAGCTCTGCAATATTTTCGATTTTTGTCCTAAAGTCAGCCCGGAAAACTGTGTTCTCGTCGGAGTGCGCGACATCGACGCCATCGAAAAAGAACATGTTCGCCGCGCCGGAATTCATGTCTTCACCATGCGCGATATCGACGAGCGCAGCATGCGCACGGTCATGGAAGAAGCTCTGCGCATCGCCGGACGCGGCACCGCCGGCTACCACGTCTCCCTCGACATGGACTGGGTCGATCCCGAAGACGCCCCCGGCGTAGGCACGCCGGTCCGCGGAGGCGCAACCTATCGCGAGGCCCATCTGGCGATGGAAATCATCGCCGACCACGGCCGAATGCTAAGCTTCGAAATCGTCGAAGTGAATCCGGTAATAGACGAGCACAACCGAACCGCCGACCTGGCCGTGGAGTTAGCGTTGTCAGCCTTCGGAAAGAAAATTCTGTAACCACACGTTCCATAGCGGCCAAGTCTACTTTCGTAGGTATCGAAGCCGCATGCTGCGTCGAGCGTAAGCGTCGTTGAATCAATCAGCTTGCGAAATTGCTGAATGTTCCACGTGGAACACATCTCCCAGTTTCAACGACCAGCCAGGAATCCAAACGGCAATTGACGCCGCAGGCGTCTGCGCGTCCAGACTGAAAGGTCATGAAAAAAATTCGAGTCGGCATTCTCTTTGGCGGACGCAGCGGAGAGCATGAAGTCTCTCTGCTCTCGGCTGCGTCCGTTGTTCAACGCCATCGACAAAAATAAATATGAAGTCGTGCCCATCGGCATCACCAAACAAGGACGATGGGTGACCGCGCCGATGCGGAGCGCTTGCTCCAGGGAAAATTTGAAGACCACACACATCTGCGCGCCGGCGATCCTGACGCCACTCCCGGGGCCGCGGTTCTGGCCAAGGGCGAATCGGTTGTGGTGCCGCCGGAGCCGCATCGGCGTGGTTCAATTGCGCCGTTTGAAACGGACGCGGCGTCGCACGCGCTGACTCGTCGCGCGGCCGATCGCGCCATTGATGTCGATGTAATTTTCCCGGTGCTGCATGGAACGTTTGGCGAGGACGGAACCATCCAGGGCTTGCTTGAGTTGGCGGACATGCCTTACGTGGGCGCGGGCGTGCTGGGCTCGGCCGCGGGGATGGACAAGGACATTATGAAATCGCTTTTCCGCGCGGCGGGATTGCCGATCGTGAAACACGTTACTTTTTTGCGCAGCGAGTGGGAGGCGAATGCGAAAAAGATTCAGAAACTTGTGGAGAGCAAGCTGAAGTATCCGGTGTTTGTGAAGCCGGCGAATCTGGGATCGTCGGTGGGAATTTCCAAGGCGCGTAATGGCAAGCAACTTGGTCCAGCGATTGAAGAGGCGGCGAAGTTCGATCGCAAAATTGTGATTGAGCAGGGCGTGGGCGGATCGAAACAGAAAGCGCGCGAGATTGAATGCTCGGTGCTGGGCAACGATCAGCCTGAGGCTTCGTTGCCGGGTGAGATCGTTCCCAGCACAGAATTTTATGATTACAACGCGAAGTATCTGGACGAAGGATCGCAGCTCATCATTCCGGCCAAGCTTAGTAAGAGCGAGATCAAAAGCGTGCAGCGGTTGGCAGTCGCGGCTTTCAAGGCGGTGGATTGCGCGGGGTTGGCGCGAGTGGATTTTTTGATGGAGCCAAAGTCGCGGAAGATTTATTTGAACGAGATCAATACTATGCCTGGATTCACGGCGATCAGTATGTATCCGAAGTTGTGGGCGGCTTCAGGTATATCGTATTCCGACCTAATTGGGCGGTTGATTCAGTTGGGGTTGGAGCGTCATGCGGAGAAGCAGAGGAATCAGTACAGCCGGTGAGGGATGACCATCAACTTCAGCACCAAATCGCAGCGGCGAGGAAAGCCTTAGAGTCGGAGTTTCGAACGATTCTCGGTGGTTGATGACGCGCGTCTCCCCAGTTCCAGCGAAATGCAGATTCCTCGCTACGCTCGGAATGACAATCAAGTTAGATAGAATTATCGTTCTTGGCTGCTCCAACTACATTCGACGATCTGCGGGTGGTTCTGGTGGCGGTGCGGAATCCGCTTAATATTGGGGCGGCGGCTCGGGCTATGAGTAATTTTGGGTTTTTGCATTTGCGCGTCGTCAATCCTTATGAGGCGGCGTTTCGCGAGGCGCGGTCTGCGGTTGGAGCTTCTGAGCTGCTCGCTAGCGCGGAAGAGTACAAGACTGTCGCTGAGGCTGTGGCTGATTGCACTCTGGTGGTGGGAACTACGGCGGTGCGTCATCGGGAATTGCAGCATCCGTTGCGGCGGCTCGAATATGGAGCGCGGCTTATTCGCAAGAAATTGGGGTCTGGCAAAGTTGCTCTGTTGTTTGGGTCGGAGAAATTTGGACTGTCAAATGCTGCGCTCAGTCATTGTCACTGGTTGATGCGGATTCCTACCTGCGAAAGTAATATTTCGATGAATCTCGGGCAGGCGGTGGCGGTTTGTCTGTATGAACTGGTTCGCGACAGCAAGGCTACGCGGGAGGCGGAGAAAGTTCAGCGGGCGACGGCGGAGGAACTTGAACGGATTACCACAAAGCTGCTCGAGGCCATGCGCGGGAGCGGGTATTTGGAGCGGCGTCCTATTGCCGATGTGGAGGAGAGAATGCGGCGATTGGTGCGGCGGTTGAATTTGCCGGCGCGCGATGCGGTGGTTTGGCTGGGGATTTTGCGGCAGATTGTTTGGAAGTTGCGATCTAGTAAAGCGTGACTGCAAGGATGACCAGTCAAGACGATTGAGAACGATGTTGGCGCGAGCTAGATCGCCTAAAGAACGCCGCGCCAAAGCATTCAGTCTACCTAGATTTCAGCGGCGTCGCACGGGCGGGACGCCCGCGCCTACACGGATTCGTTGCGGCGCGGCTGAAGTCGCGCCCCTTCAAGGCGATTCAGATTTCAAAGCGGTTCGATTTTCAAGGTGTTCTGATTTCAAGGCGATAAAAAAAGCGCCGCTGGTTGGCGACGCTCTTTTTTGTCCGGACTACAACAAAACTATTTGGTATCGGCGGTTGGGGTGGCTCCGAATTCTCGACGTCCGATGGTACGGGCGGCGCGGGCGGCCATGGGAGGCATTCCTGCCGCGGCTCCGTAGCGTTCCATAAGCATGGGTACCATAGCGCCTTCGGCTTCTTTTACGAATGTCATAGTGCCTTCGGCGGCCATGTCTACGCGAATGAAGTCTCCGAGCCGTACTTGTCCCGTGGCAACAAGATTAGCCAGCGGAAAAACCAGATGCCGTTCGATCGCACGCTTCAGGTGACGGGCTCCGTATTTTGGATCGGTGCCTTCGTGCAGCAGGAAACTCTTCACCTTGTCGGTGCAGTTGAAGACGAATTGATTGGCGGCAGATGCCATCAGAATGCGCTGTTGCACCATGCCGAGTTCGATGTCGAGGATCTGTTCCAGATGCTCGGGCCGCAGCGTCTTGAACACCACCACTTTGTCGATGCGGTTCATGAACTCTGGAGTGAACTTGCGACGAGCAGCTTCGACCGCGGTGCGATCGATTTTGTCGTCGAGGCTTGAGTCGACTAGTTTGGGCTTGTGGGTGAAACCCATGCCGCCGTCGACCAGGTTGCTCATTTCGCTGGTCCCCAGGTTCGAGGTCAGGATAATGATGCATTGCGACATATCGACGCGGCGGTTGTCGCCCAGGGTCAAGGTTGCTTTGTCGAGGATGCCGAGCAGCAGTTGCCAGAGCGCGTCGGAAGCCTTTTCAATCTCGTCGAAGAGCAGAATGGAGAGCTTCAGCTTTTCCGTGTGCCACTGGTTCAGCGCTTCCTGGGTCAGTAGCGGATGAGTCTCGCGATGGCCGAGGTATCCGGGCGGCGAGCCGATCAGCTTGGCGATTTCGTGTGAGTGCTGAAACTCGGCGCAATCGATCTTGATGCAGGCGCGGGAGTCACCGAACAGCGTTTCCGACATGGCTTCGACTACCCGAGTCTTACCGGAGCCTGTCGGTCCCAGAAACAGAAGATTGCCAACCGGACGTCCCGGAGGATTTAATCCCGCCAGGAACATCTGATAAATCTCAACCACTTTTTCTAGTGCGGCGTTTTGGCCAACGATCTTGCGGCGTAAAGTGTTGTCGAATTCCTTGGCGTCGTTGCTGCGGCGTGTAGGATCGAGAACGGTGTTGAGAGCGTTTTTCATAAGGTCAGGGCGTTTCCCTTCCTGGGCTTTCTGTTAGATAGTGGCTGGTTAATTTCGTCGCTTCGAAAAGCGACAAATTTTGTCATTTCCGGGTAAATTTTGGTTGCGTCACTCACCGCGATCACCCTTAGTGCAAATAACGCGCCATCCCCTGAGAACTGCCCACGGCTTATTCCTTCACAACTTAGATGCTGTTAAACGTCCATGAAGGTACTTACGAGCGCGGAGGAAATCATGTAAAGGGAAATAGTTTGCGCAGGAGAAATTTTTGTCGATGGTGGTGCAAAAGGCTACTACGATGGTCGTGACCAGACGTAACTAGCACGGGTATGGGTGGGCCGCTAGCATCCGGATTAAGCAATCATCCTGCTTTTCACGGAGAAAAACGTGGGCCGCTCTGGGTCAATTCTGATCATAGTTCTGTCTTGCCTGACTCTTGGATTTGTTTCCTGGCGATTGGCTTTCGAGGTTCCTGCCGCGGCTGCTCAGCCCGGTCAAGCCCCGGAGTTGGTGCGGACATCGAACCCGGCTCCGCGAGCCGCCAAGGCGGCCGAACCACCCGCTCTTGTGGCTGGCAGTATGCCGCCAGGCACTGCCTTGTACGTGGCGAAGCGCGGCGATACGATCAGCGTGGTTGCCCATCACTTCCTGCCGCAGACGAGCTTTCTGACCTACACCCAGCTGGGTGATGCGATTCGTGAAGCCAGTGGGAACCCCAAAGGGACTTACCTGAGATCCGGCCAGGAGTTGATGGTGCCGGGAATTTTGCCGGCGCCGATCGTGGAAAAGAGCATTCCGGTAGCGCGCGATTTCGAAGTACGAGCCATTTACCTGACTGGAGTGATGGCGGGCAGCGACAAGGGATTGAAGATCATTCGGCGGTGGCGTGAGTTAGGCGGGAATGCGGTAGTTTTCGACGTAAAGGATAGCGACGGAAGCGTTAATATCCCGTTCGACCATCCGCTGGCGGGTTCGCACCACGTTGCTATTCACGACCTGCCCAAGTTTACGCATTTCCTGCATTCGCAGGGCATGCACGCTATCGCTCGCGTGGCGATATTCCGGGATGAGCGGCTGGTGGTTGCCCATCCTGAGTTGGCGGTTAAGTCACATAAGACCGGCCAGGCCTGGCGGGAAAACGGCAAGCTGGTCTGGACCGATCCCTCGCAACCCAAGGTGCAGGAATACGATATTGCTCTGGCCAAGAAGGCGGCTGAGTCGGGCGTGGACGAGGTTCAGTTTGACTATGTGCGCTTCCCGGCCGAGGGCGATCAGAAAGACGCCAGCTTCGTGTTCCAGACCGAGCATCCGACGTGGCATCGGTCCGAGGTCATTGCTGATTTCCTGAAACATGCTTATGCGCAGCTGCACCCCACGGGCGTGCTGCTTTCGCTGGACGTGTTTGGCATTATGGCCTGGCAGCGGCCGGTCGACCTGGCGCATACGGGGCAGGATATTGTGCTGATGGCTAAGTATTGCGATGTGCTTTCGCCGATGATCTATCCGTCGCATTTCTTTGGCATGGATGGGATCGCGCATCCGGGTGACGCGCCGGAGCATTTTATTGGCGAATCCATGAAGCGGTTTGAGCTGATCACCAAGGGCAGCGACGTGGTGATTCGTCCGTGGTTGCAGGCCTTCCGCTGGCGCACCTCGACTTATTCGCCGAAATACATTGAAGTGCAGGTGCAGACGGCGAAAGCAGGCGGGCGGAATCGGGTTTTTGTTCTGGAATGCCGCGAACGACTACAGCAAACCTTACGCCGCGATGCCCGAGATGCGGGCAGCCAAGGGGCGGTATTTTAAGGGGGATGAATTGCCCCACGTAGTCCAGGCCGGCCTTAGCCCTATTCCGGATGCGTCCGGGCAAACTGCCAGTCACTAATCCACCCCGACTGTAACATCGGGGCTTCTGGGACGCGCTCCTGCTGCATTCCTTTTTCTGCCCTTCGGTCGAGAAAGCCTCTCGACTATCTTCCTGCCTGGGTTATAATTTCGTAGTTTTAGTTGGGTCTCCTGCCACCCCGTTTTGTACCGTGCTGCCTGTAAGTGCCAGCAGGCGGGTCCGCCCACGGAAGATATTTTGGCATCTAACGAAACTCCCTGCGGTACGCGCGAATCCAATCTTTAGGAGCGGTCAATGGCGATTCAGAAGACGGAGAAAATCTGGCATAACGGCAAGCTCATCCCCTGGGATGATGCGCAGATTCATGTGATGTCGCACGTGGTTAACTACGGCTCGTCGGTATTTGAGGGAGTTCGATGCTACGCGCCCGCCGGCGGTCCCGCAATTTTTCGGGCGAAGGAACACACACAACGGCTTCTGGATTCGGCCAAGATTTATCGCATTGACGTCGACTACACGCGCGAAGAATTAATCGCCGGCATGCTCGACCTGGTGAAAGCGAATGGGATTTGGCCTTGCTATATGCGGCCGATTGTTCTGCGCGGGTATGGCGAAGCTGGGGTTAATCCGTTCAATTCGCCGACCGAAGTTTATATTTGCAACTATCCGTGGGGAAAATATCTGGGTAGCGACGCCGAACAAGGCGTGGACGTGTGCATTTCGACATGGACGCGCATCGCGCCCAACACGCTGCCGGCGATGGCCAAGTCGGCGGCGAATTACATGAATTCGCAGCTCATCAAAATGGAAGCCATTATCAATGGATATGTCGAGGGCATTGCGCTCGACGTGAATGGCTACGTCAGCGAAGGCTCGGGCGAAAATGTTTTCATCGTGCGCAATGGCGTGCTGCAGACTGCGCCTTTGGGCAACTCGGTGCTTCCTGGGATTACGCGCGATTCGGTTTTGCAGATTGCGCGCGAGTTGGGGATTCCAGTCTCGGAGCAAGGGATTCCGCGGGAGTTGCTCTACATCGCGGATGAAGCTTTCTTCACCGGCACGGCGGCTGAGATTACTCCGATTCGGTCGGTCGATAAGATCAGCGTCGGGAAAGGCGTGACTGGAGCCATAACTAAAGCCATTCAGAAAGAGTTTTATGGTATAGTTCGCGGCGAGAAAGCCGACCGGTTTGGATGGTTGACGCCGGTGCCGGTGGGCAGCAAACAGCCGGTCACGGTTTAGCCAGTTTAAAATTTTACAAATCCGGGGGCGCTTAAACAGCGCCCCTTCGGTTTTTGACCACGTCTAGACATAACATCAAGGAGAAAATTATGGCATCACCACAGCAAGGCCCCACTCCGGAATTTGCGCTCGCCTACCGCGACTTAATGCTGATGGGTCTGGAAAATGAAATGAAAGCTACGCAGCGAGTGCTGGCTGCGATACCCGATGCAAAGCGTGATTACAAGCCTGATCCGAATGCGCGCACTGCGTGGGAATTGGCGTGGCATCTGGCATCGGCGGATGTGCAGATGCTCGACGAAGTTGCCGATCGCAAGTTCGGGATGGAGACGCGCTTTAAAGAGGAGCCGAAGACATCGGCCGAGTTGGCTGCGTGGTATGAGAAGAATTTTCCGCGGGCGATTGAGCGGGTGCGGGCGATGTCGGCGGAGGAGTTGCTGACGCCGGTCGACTTTTACGGCGTGTTTACTTTGCCCGACGTCTTCTATCTGGGATTCGTTAACAATCACAGTATTCATCATCGCGGGGCGTTGGCGACTTATCTGCGTCCGATGGGTGCGAAGTGCCCGACGATTTACGGCGGCAGTTACGACGAGCCTTTCCAGGGAGGCGGAGTCAAGCTGCTGCTTGAGTTTTTTGGGTTATGGGAAAGCCGCCTTGCTGGCGGCTTTTTTATTGGGCGAGATTTTTTTCGCGCAGGAAATTGCGCACTACTTCTTTTACGTCGCGGTGCTGACCGTCGACGGCATAATTTAGTTGGCGCATTTCGGCGTCGGTGATTTTTCCCGGCGAGTTGATCGAGTGCTTGTTTTACTTCGGGATGCCGGGTTAGCGTGTCTTGGCGAATTATTGGCACGGCTTCGTATGGCGGGAAATAATGTTTGTCGTCGTCGAGAATGAACAGATCGAGCGCGGGGATCAGGCCGTCGGTGTTGTTGCCGGCTATCAGGTCAACTTGTTTGTTCTTTAAGGCGCGGGTTAGCAGGCCGAGGTCCATGATTTGCGGTGGCTTGGCGAAATGCAGGCCATAAGTTGCGACGAGTCCTTTGTAGCCGTCGGGGCGCTCCATGAATTCGTAGCCGAATCCGGCGCGCCATTTCGGAGTGTAAGGCGCGGCTTGCGAGATGGTTTTCAGGCCGAGGCGGCGGGCGTCCTCGCCGCGGATTTCGATGGCGAAAGTGTCGTTGAAGCCGAATGGCACGCCCACAGCCAGGTTGAAGCGCTTGGCATATTCCGTTTCGACTTGGTCGTAGACTTTTTCATGATCGGCGCTGGGCTTTTCTTTCAGGACAGCGGTGAGAGCGGTGCCGGTGTATTCAGGATAGATGTCGATGCGTCCGGCGAGAATCGCCTGGTGGCAGATGTAAGTGCCAGCGAGATAGAAGCGGCGTTCGACTTGAAGATGAGTATTGGATTCGATTTGCTGGGCGATGATTTCTCCGAGGATGAGTTGTTCGGTGAAATTTTTGGAGCCGATGACTATGCGATTCTCGCGGGATGGGCCGCAAGCGCTGAGCAGCGCGAATATGAGGACGAGCGCGCTGATTCGTTGAATCATGTTTGCCGAACTGCTGTCATCTACAAGAACCGCTGTCATTCTGAGCAAAGCGAAGAATCTATGTATTCTGTCGGCGCAATAAATACAGAGATCCTTCGCTTTGCTCAGGATGACCAATTACGACTGAGGCGTTTCTCCAGCCAGCCCAGGCTTACGTCAGCCAGCAAAGCCATGGCGGCGGCGGGAATGGCGCCTGCGAGAATGACTTGGTTGTTGACCATGGCGAGGCCGCGAAAAATGTATTCTCCGAGACCGCCGGCCCCGATGGCGGCGGCGATCGTGGCCAAGCCGACGGAAATTACCGTGGCCACGCGAACTCCGGCGATGATCACTCCGAGAGAAAGCGGAAGCTCGACTTGAAAAAGCAGTTGGCGATCGGTTAGGCCCATGCCGCGTCCGGCTTCGACTATGGCGCGATCAACACCTTGGATGCCGGCGTACGTATTGCGAATCAGCGGGAGCAGGGCGTACAGGGCTAGCGCGAGAATGGCGAGGCGGTCGGCTCGCGCTCCGATCCACGGGGCTGGCAGCAGGAATCCGAATAGCGCGAGGCTGGGTATTGTTTGAATAATGTTCGCGCCACCGAGAACTGGCTTGTTGAGAATGGGCCAGCGCGTGATCAGGATTCCTAGCGGGATTCCGACCAGCACGGCGAGGAACGTCGAGATTCCTACCAGCTTTAAATGCTCGAGGGTCAGTTCGAGGACTTCAGTACGATTCTGCAGCATGAATTGCCAGACGTTCATGGTTCCTCGCTATGCTTGCAATGGGCTCGTACTGACAAGGGCGAACTGCCGTCCTTCATTAACAATTAACTTTCAGGTCCGTGCCAAAGGCTTCTTTGTACTCGCGTGCTAATGGATCATTTGAATTTAGAAATTCCTTGGGCGTTTGCACGGTTAGCAGACGACCCGCATCCATTAACGCAATTCGTGTGCCCAGCAACAGAGCTTCACGCAGGTCGTGGGTAACGAAGACTACGGTCTTGCGCAAGTCGCTTCTGCAGGCTTAGAAATTCACGCTGCAGTTCGGCGCGGGTGATTAGATCGAGGGCGCCGAACGGTTCGTCCATAAGCATGATGGGAGGGTCGGCCGCCAGAGCGCGGGCAACGCCTACCCTTTGGCGCTGTCCGCCAGAAAGTTCGCGCGGGAAACGCGGAGCGATTTCTGGATCCAGCCCGACGAGTTCGAGTAATTCTTGTACTCGTGCGTGAATTCGATCGGCGGGCCAATTTTCGATCTTCGGAACCAAGCCGATATTTCGTTCGATGGTGAAGTGAGGAAAGAGGCCGACCTCCTGAATTACGTAGCCGATCATACGTCGCAGGCGGATTACATCCCAATCGCTAGTCGGACGCGTTTCGACTAGAATTTCGCCGCTGCTCGGAGTGAGCAAGCGATTGATTAATTTGAGAGTGGTAGTTTTGCCGGAACCGCTGCGCCCCAACAGGACTAGTGTTTCTCCGCGCTGCACTTCGAGATTGAGATCGTGGAGCAGTTCGCGTCCGCTGTCGCCGTTCACTTTATATGCGACGTTGCGGAATTCAATGGCTGGACGCGAGTTGGGAGAGTCGTTCATCGATTTTCTTGTAGCTTTCAATTCATCGTTCGCTCTCCGAGGGCAGGATGCCCTCGGGACGGCCGGCGAGACGCCGGCGCTACTAAATTTCGGCGCTACAGAGTCTCGTATGCTGATGGTGGCAGGCCGGTGATGCGAATGCCGGAGTGACCTTTGTGCCTGATGTTCAGCCCGATCAATAGCGCGGTGATTTGTTCCAGGATACGGGCGTTTTCCAGTTTGCCTCCGTCGATTGCGCGAACTCCGGGAATTTTTATTGCCAGGCCGCGCACTACTTGGTTGGCATCGGGGTCGTCGCCGCAGACAATCACATCGCAATCGACCGGGCCTTCGGCGTTCAGCAACTCCGCTCCGAGATTTTGAAAGGCGGCTACTACAGAAACACCTTTGGGTACCAGTTCCGCAGCCTGTTGCGCGGCTGAGCCTTGCCATACGCCGAGAGTTCGGGTCGCGCGGCCGCCAACACTTGCAGCCAGGGGCACGGTGGCATCGATTAGGATGCTGCCGGGCTGAATCGCCCCCTTCACTTGCTTCAGCAAAGTTGCGTGGCCTTCAAAAGGAATCGTGAGCACGATTAAATCGGCGGCACCGCAGGCGGCGATGTTTTCACTGCCGGAAATTTTCGCGCTGGCGCCGACTCTCTGCTTGATTTTGTCGGCCGCATCCTGAGCGCGTTTTGCGTCTCGCGAGCCGATGATCACCGTCTCGCCGGCTTGCGCCCAGCGCAAAGCCAGGCCGAATCCTTCAGGGCCAGTGCCTCCGAGAACTGCGATGGGCCGGGCTGCGTTCATGAAACCTTGATCATGCGAACTCCGGTTCGAGCAAGTGCTCGCAGCTGAATGCTTCGGGTTGTAGCTTGAGATTGATTCTGGTGTAAACGGTATTGCGCTCGGCAGGGATGCGGCCGGCCTCCAGGATGAGCGCCTGAAAATCTTCGGGCTTGGTGTATTGACCGGCAGTGGCGCCGGCTTCGCGCGAGATGTTTTCTTCCATCAATGTTCCGCCGTAGTCGTTGGCGCCGGCGTGCAAGCAGAGTTGAGATAGACCGCGATTCAGCTTTACCCATGACACCTGAATATTGTCGATGGCGCCGGCCAGCAGAACTCGCGCCAGCGCGTGAATCTTGAGGTGTTCAGCGAGCGTGGGGCCGGAGCGCGCTATTCCCTGGTGGAAGAGCAAAGTGTTCTGGTGAACGAATCCGAGTGGGACAAATTCGGTGAAGCCGCCAGTTTGCTGTTGGATTTCGCGCAACAACAAAAGCTGATTGACCCAGTGATCGGGCGTTTCGACGTGTCCGTACATCAGCGTGGACGTGCTGCGAATCCCGCAACCATGCGCGGTGCGAATGACGTCTTTCCATTGCTCGGTGGAGAGTTTGTTGCGCGAAAGCACAAAGCGAACGTCGTCGTCGAGGATTTCGGCGGCCGTGCCTGGTAGAGTATCGAGGCCGTTGTCGCGGAGCATGGTCAGGTAATCTTTCAGCGACATGCCGGTGAGTTCGACGCCATAAACGATTTCCATCGGCGAAAAAGCGTGAATGTGCATGCCGGGCACGGCTTGCTTAACTGCACGCAGGATGTCGCGATAGTAAAACGGCGGCAGTCCATGCGGCAGACCGCCCTGAATGCAAACTTCAGTGGCGCCAATTTGCCAGGCTTGCACAGCCTTCTGTGCGACCTGTTCAAGATTAAGAAAATAGGTATCGGATTCGCGGGGTCCGCGGCTGAACGCGCAAAACTTGCAGCCAACAAAACAAATGTTGGTGAAATTAATATTGCGATTGACTACATAAGTAACGATATTTCCTACCAACTCGCGGCGTAAGGCGTCAGCGGCAACGAGCAGGCCAAGCAGGTCGTCGCCTTCAGCATTTGCAAGCACGCCGCACTGTTCGCGACTGAGCGTGCCGCCGTCGAGTGTTTCCATCACTTGTTCGAGTGCCGAGCGGGTTTCGCCACTCATGCCAGGAGCAACGTCCGACCACTCAAGCGAAGGAAAGTTTTCTAATTCTGCGGGCGCGAGAGTGCGAGTCATACGATTCTCCTTAACAACGTCAGCGAAACAAATCGGTGGCTGCGGGACGAATCAGATCCTTAGCGCGTCCCCGAGCAGGCCGATAAGCGAACCCTCGAATGATACACGCTGGCGTGCGTGCCAGTTTCCCGCAGACCAGGCCTGCGGCACAAGCCAGTTCATCGGCGACGGCTTCAATCGTGACCCGCAAAGGATAGCCGTGCGGATCGCGTTGTCCGCGATAGTCGTGCAGAGCTTTCATTCCCGCGACGCCGATGGCAACTTCGGTAAGTCCTTCGCGCCATGGCCGCCCGAAACTATCAGTGACGATGACTGGGATGGAAAGTTTCAGGCGTTTTTTCAACTCGCGATGCAGCTTCGAGGCAGACGCATCTGGGTCTTTGGGCAGGAGCAGCGCATGGCCACCTCCGTCGACGTTGGAAGCGTCTACGCCGCTATTGGCGCAGATCAGGCCGTGGCGGGTTTCGGTGATCAGAACACCCCGCTTGCGACGTACCACTCGCTTGCTTTCTGCGAGAGCAAGTTCGGTTACTCGAGCGTCGAGATGGTAACGCCGCGCCCATGCTCGTGATGCGGCGGAGGGAGTTATTTTTTCCAGGGAAACGAGTCGGCCTTCCGCCTTGGAGACGATTTTGTGTTTCACGATCAGGATGTCGCCTTTTTGCAGTGATAGATTCAGATGCTGGAGAGCTTGGATAAGTTTTTTAGCTATCGAGTCACCGGGTTGGATTTCGTCGTCCAGCGAAACAGGAATGATTCGCAGTTCGCGTGATTTACCGAAGCTCGCCATGCTCGGATGCTAGTTTACGACCATCGGCTGATGGAAGGGCTTGCGTTGACAATGCGCTGCCGGGCTTTGCTCGGCCTGTACGGGCGAGGCGCCCGTCCCCACACGAGCATACATAGTTCACGCTTCATTCGTTCGCTGCCAGCGGCAGGCCGGTTAGGTCCCACTGGCGGACCAGGCGCTGGGCGCGGGTTTCGCCGGGAGCTTCCGCTAGTTGGCGGAGGTCAGAGGGATTATCGATATCAAGAGCTATGCCGGGCAGCGAGAGAACCACGCATGGTTTCTCGGTGGCGCGGGCTGCGGCGAGGTGTGGTTTGAAACTATCGTTTCCAAAACGCAGAGGAAATAATCCCGCAGGACTTCGCCACGCTGCGTTGGTGCCTCGGCCGTCGGCGGCGGGGACGAGCACAGAGCCCTCCGGCGGCGCGGCTTCCAGAATCTTTTCAATCTCGAAGGCCTGAATCAAGGGAATGTCGGCCGGAATCACCAGCGTATTGTTTATCCCTTGCTCCTCACAAAACTGCGTTGCCATTTCGATGGCGTGGCTCTCACTGCGATTTGCGTTGTCGGGAATTATTTTGAATTCGAATCGCCGCGCGAGTTCGACTGCAAACGGATCGCTGGTTACGATGCTGACTTCGGTCGGGCTGATGCATGTCTGCAGGGTTTCGAGCACATCAAGAAGCATGGCCTGAGCCAGGCGGGTGCGAGTTGGCTGATCGAGCATCGATGCCAGGCGCTGTTTGGCATTGGCGAGGCTCTTCACCGGAATGAGAATCATGAGATGTCCGCGGCCTGCGCGCTTTCCGCGCCCAGCAGGGCGAGTACGGTCCTCGCCAGTTTGGCTTTGTCTTCCGCGGTGCGCATAATGGTGTTGGTGCAATGTACACGGAGGCCAGGGCTAACCAGTTTCCTGGCCGCTTCTTGGTCGCGGACGTCCGCAATTAGAACATCGAGAAAATCTTCGTAGCCTTTGACCACTCCGGCAATGGAAACAGGTAGCCCGTGCGCGGCCATCAATGCGCCGGCCGGGCCTGAGACTGCGGCGTTGTTAACGATCGGGCTGATGGCGGCGACGATCGCCTGAGTTTTTCCCAGTGCTTCGCGAATCTCGGCAACTGCAAGGATTGGGCCGATGCTGCTGACGGGATTGCTCGGAGCCAGGATCACAACGCTGGCGGACATGATGCAATCAATTACGCCAGGTGCGGGCTCAGCGTCGCTGGCACCGGCGAAGCGAACTGATTTGACGGGGTCCTGATACCAGCGCTGCACGAAATATTCCTGAAAACTGAGCTCCCCTATCGGCGTGTCTACTCTCGTTTCTACCCGCGAGTTGCTCATCGGGAGGATGTTCGCCGAGACGCCCAGTTTGTCGCAGATGGCTTTGGTGGCTTCGCTCAGAGTCTTTCCTTGCGCCAGATATTTCGAGCGGAGCAAATGGACGGCGAGATCGCGATCGCCGACATGAAACCAGATAGGTTCAGCCAGTTCGCCCATGGCCTGCAGGCAATAGAATGTATCGCCCTTTACGCCCCAGCCGCGTTCCTTGCTGAGCAGACCAGCCATGGCATAGGTGATCGAATCCAAGTCGGGCGAGACGTATAGTCCCCACCATTCCAAATCATCTCCGGTGTTCACGATGAAGGTGAGTTGGTTCGCCGGAGAAACTTGGCGGAGGCCTTCAACGAATTTTGCGCCGCCTGTGCCGCCTGTGAGGACGACGATCATGCAAGTCTCCGCGCATAGCCTGCGCTGTCTGCGGCAGCAGCGATTTTTTCAGAAAGTAATCCTGGTTTGGCAATGAGCGCTGGCACAAATTCAGGATAGACCGGTAAGCGTTGACGCAAGCGATATCCCTTCGCTTCAGTACGCGACTTCAGTTGTTCAAGATGCGGCCAGGGCTTTTCTGGATTGATGAAATCTGGCGTCAGCGGCGAGACTGCCGCCCCAGTCGTTGATGCCGGCGTCGAGGAAGTCATCGTAATACGGAGCGGAAAGATTGGGCGGAGCTTGAATGTTGACGTCTGGCATGAGCAGACGCGCGACGGCGATGGTGCGCATCATTTCGCTTGCGTGGGCTCGGGCCAGTCGTGCATGGGGATTTCGGGCTTGGCGCGAAAGTTCTGAATGATTACTTCCTGGATGTGCCCGTAGCGGCGATGCAGGTCGCGAATCGCAAGCAGCGTATCCACGCGATCTTCGACAGATTCGCCAATGCCGATCAGCAAGCCGGTCGTGAAAGGAACATTTTGGTTGCCCGCTTCTTCAATGGTATGGAGTCGTTTGGCAGGAACTTTGTCGGGGGCATTGTCATGGGCGGCTCCGGCTGCGAGAAGAGAAGCGTTGGTGGTTTCGAGCATCAAGCCCATGCTCGGAGAAACTTTCGCCAGGCGCGCAATCCATTCCGCACTCAGCAGACCGGGATTCGGATGCGGCAGCAGCGTAGTTTCGCGGAGCACCAATTCGCACATAGCTTCGAGGTAATGGAGGGTGGATTTATATCCCAGATGGCGCAGAGTCTCGCGCATTTCAGGGAATGCGAGTTCGGGCTTATCACCCAGACTGAAAAGCGCCTCGGTGCATCCCATTTTCTCGCCTGCGCGCGCCACATCCAAAACTTGATCGGGGGTCATGGTATGCGCGCCGGGCTGGCCAGGGTCGCGGCGGAAGGTGCAATAGCCGCAGTAGTCGCGACAAAGATTGGTGAGGGGGATAAAAACTTTGCGCGAATAGCTAACGATGCCTGGCTTAAAATTTTGCCTTGCCGCCATGGCAGCTGCGAGTAATTGCGGAAGCTGGTTATCTGAACAGCTGATGAGCCGGCAAGCATCGTCACGGGAGAGCGCCGTCTTCGAAATCAGTTTTTCGGCGGCACTCGAAGAGTAGTCAATCGAATCTATTTGTCCTGCACCCACAATGACGGAATTCTACATGAGAAAGAGCCGGAAGATTTCGCTCGAAACCAGGCACGCGATGTCTCACTGCGGCTTCGCGGTGATCTCAAAAACGACGCCAAGGCACTGGCCGGCGCCAGCGCAACCGCCAAACTCGGTTGTTCCGTACAGATTTCCTGACGCGTCGAAGATCACAGGGGAGTTTGGGCCGCAGCCGTATGTGCACTCGCCCCATTTATGCACTATTCTCTCTGTCCACTTACCGTCGGCGTCGGGTATCAATTCAAAGACTGTGCCTCGTCCGGAGTCGTCATATGTTGTGCCGTAGAGGTAACCATCTCTGTCGAAGGTCAGCCCGGCTACGGGGTCAGACCCATCCTTGCCACTGACACCGAAATCGTGAATCACCTTCTCCGTCCATTTACCGTTCTTGTCTAGACTCAGACGAAACACCACACCGCACCCATCCTGACAGTGCCCCGCCCCGCCATAATACGTCGTACCGTACAGGTTTCCAGCAGCGTCAAGGACGACACCGGCAAAGGGATTCGCCCCATCCTTGCTATTGAAGCGGTGCAGCGTAATCTCTTTCCACTTACCATCCGCCTGGGGCGTTAGCTCAAACACCCTTCCACAGCCGAATGTATCGTTATTAGCGTTGCAACGGCTGGAAACAATGCCACCCCCATATGTGGTGCCGTAGAGGTTTCCGACCGCGTCGAAAACCACACCACCGGCGGGACCATCTTGGATATCGCCGGACGACTCAAAGCTATGCAGCACCTTCTCGGTCCACTTGCCGTTCGCTCCCGGCATTAACTCGAAGACGGTACCGCGTTCGTGGATTCCCCCGGAGGAGGTTGTGCCGTACAAGTTTCCAGAAGCGTCGAAAATCACGCCGGCCGTGGGCAAGGTCCCGTCGTTGCCGGCGCCAAAACTGTGCAGCACCGTCTCCGTCCACGAACCGTTTGTCCCGCGACTCAATTCAAAAACAGTGCCGTAACCGACGTCCCCGCCCTCAGACGTAGTTCCGTACAGATTTCCGGCTGCGTCAAAGATCAGGCCGGCTTCGGGTCGCGCTCCGTCAGTGCAGTTGTTGAAGGAGCAAAAATTATACAAAACATCCTCGGTCCAGCTGCCGTTCGCCCCGCGTGTTAGCTCGAAGACAAGGCCCGCAGGGCTGTTCTGATTGTTGGTCCCACCATAGCTAGCCGTGCCATACAGGTTGCCATCTTCGCCGAAAATCACGCCATCGGGTTCGCCCCCGTTTGAGCAGTCCCGCCGGCCCGCAGAAGCTGTAGAGCACGTTTTCTCTTCTAGCCGCAAGAGCTGGAGTTGTGATAGCCAGAAATCCTGCAACTACAGCGGCCGCGGTAAGCAAAATCAGTCGTCTCTCGCTTTGCATGAGTGCCCTCGCAGCGAACGAGTTACCGACCTTCCATTTCTGGGGAGGCGGTTACAATTCTAGACCCATCTGACGTAGCGTCAATGTGTGCAAAGCTTTGCATAGTAAGCTCCTTGTCAGATTTTGTGCCGGAGGCTAAGCTGCCGACGTAGTGCGACAGTTAAGAGGCGACGCGGCGTTCTCTGAATCCCTTGAGTCAACGGCCTCGAGGTATCGATAAATCCCTATTACACTCGTTGATTCGCTGAGTCAGCGGAGTCACGAATCTCTTATGGCGGTTACACAGGCGGAATTCCGCAAGGCGATGGCGAGCTTTGCCACTGGAGTTACGGTCATCACTGTCGACTTCGAAGGTGAAATTCGCGGCATGACTGCGAACGCATTCGCTTCAGTGTCGCTGGATCCGCCGCTGGTGCTAGTCTGCGTCGATCACCAGGCGCGCACCCACGCTCACCTGCATAGCAAGAAACGTTTTGGAATAAATGTGCTGGCAGAAAATCAGACTGCGATTTCTCAGTATTATGCCGATCCCAATCCGACTCACCGTCACGCGGAGCGAGAGGCTGGAGCACGCTTCGACCGCACGCAGCACGGTACTCCGGTTTTGCACGGTGCGCTGGCTTATCTGGAGTGCCGATTGCACACCGTGCAGGACGCGGGAGATCACACGATTTTTATTGCGGAGGTGGAGGATGTGGTGGTGCGCCCTGGCTCGCCGCTCCTGTATTTCCGGAGCGAATATTGGAAGATCGGGACAAAGGATTAGAGCCTCAATCTCAAACTCGCGTCGCCCTTGCGCATTTTTTATTTTTTGTCGAGTAGTCGTGAGACCACCTCGTTTGTTAAGCTTATTGGCCCAGCGCGCCTTTCGCTCCGCTAATTTTTCTTCGCTCCTTTGAAGGCGACGAACGGCTTCGCACAGGGCTGAAAAGAACCAATGTATCCGCGAGCGTTTCACTATCATCGCGCTAGTTCTTTGAAAGAAGCGGCAGCCATGCTTGCGCAGCTTGGTGATGACGCCAAGCTGCTGGCCGGCGGACAGAGCCTCATCCCGCTGATGAAGTTGCGTTTCGCGAATCCGGCCCATCTCGTGGATTTGAACTTCGTATCCGGCACGTCTTACATTAACGAAGAGAATGGCATTCTCCGCTTCGGAGCGTTGACCCGGCATGCGGAGATCGAGTCATCCGCCGCAGCAGGAACAATTCCTATTCTTCACGATTGCGCAGCCGGAATTGCGGACGTTCAAGTGCGCAACCGCGGTACTATTGGCGGCTCGCTGGCGGAAGCCGATCCGAGCGGCGATTGGGCGACGGTGCTTTTCACGCTGGCTGCGGAAGTCCACTGTCTCGGCCCTAAGGGCGAGCGCACGGTTTCTCTCACCGACTTCATCAAAGACGCATACACGACCGATCTGGCTCAAGACGAGTTAGTCAGAGAAGTAGCAGTCAAAATTCCGCCTAAGGGAAGCGGCGGCGCGTACCTGGCGTTCAAGCGCTCTGCGCCGGTCTATCCAACAGCGAGTGCTGCGGTCCAACTGACAATGGATGGTGATGTCTGTCAGGATGCGGCAATCGCCTTGGGATGTGTTGGCCTGATTCCGATCAACGTTAAGGATGGTGTCTCGGTTATGCGTGGGCAGCCGCTTACCAAAAAAACTGTCGCGCTTGCCGCAGACGCGGCGCGCGCCGCCGCAGATCCGCAATCGGACACGCGGGGCTCTGCCGACTATAAACGCACGCTGGTGGCTGCATTGGTTAAGCGGGCGATTGATATTGCAGTACGCCGGGCCCGCGGCGAGCAAGTAGCGGCTAGCCACATCTATGCCTGAAAACTTTCATGCCAAGCCAAATTGAAAACATTTCGATTCAGTTGAAGGTTAACGGGAAGGCTTATTCGCGCTCAATTGAGCCGCGCAAGCTATTAGTGGAGTTGCTACGTGAAGATCTCGATCTCACGGGAACTCATGTAGGTTGCGACACCAGCTACTGCGGCGCTTGCACCGTCCTGATGAACGGCGCGGCGGTGAAGTCATGCACCATGTTCGCCGTTCAAGCGGATGGTGCGGATATTCTCACCGTCGAAGGCCTCGAACAAAACGGTGAGCTGCATCCCATCCAAAAGGCCTTTGGCGATTGTTACGGATTGCAATGCGGGTATTGCACGCCGGGGCTGATGCTCTCGGCCTTGCAGTTGTTGTCGCAGAATAAACAGCCAAACGAAAAAGAAATGCGCAAAGCGATCGCAGGAAATACCTGCCGCTGCACCGGGTATCAGAATATTTTGAAGGCGATTCAAATGGCGGCACAGAATATGAAAGGCGCCTGAAACATGGCAATCAAGTTCGCCGGCAGCTTTGAAGTCAAGCGCACGCCGGAAGAGGTTTACGATTTCCTGAGCGACCCCGGCAAGTTCGCTTCGCTGCTGCCGGATTTTCAAGGCCTGTCGATACAGGACCCGACTCACTTCACGGTGAAAGTGAACGTCGGTATTTCTTATATCAAAGGCACTGCGGAAGTGAAGATGGAACTGGCGGAAGGCGAGCGCCCCAAGCGAGCACTGTACAGGGGTCAGGGAAGCGTGGCTGGAGGCAACGTGTCGCTTATGGCAAGCTTTGATTTGTCGCCACTCGACAGCGGCAAGGGCACTAAAGTTTCATGGCAAGGTGAGGCACAAATTTTTGGCCGCTTGGCATCGGTAGCAGGCGGCCTGTTGGAGCCTCTGGGGAAAAAGCAAGTTCAGAAATTGATTGATGGATTGCAGGCGGCGTTGGCTTGATGCAAGCGACGGCGAGACGCCGGCGCTACACGAGGAGATGGTTTGGTCAAAAAGGATGGCGCTAAGAACTGGGTGGGGCAGGCGCTTCCGCGCAAGGAAGAAAACCGCTTGCTGCGCGGGCGGGGCAAGTTTGCCGATGACATCAAGCTGCACGAGATGTTGTATCTGCGATTCGTGCGGTCGCCCTATGCGCATGCGAAGATTGTGAGCGTCGACGTCGCGGCTGCGGAAGCACTCGCTGGGGTGGTTTGCACGCTGACTGGTTCGGAGATCGCGGCCCAGACGCAGCCATTCATCGAAATCGCGCCTGATCCCGGAGGCAAGATCAAAGATTATCCGCTGGCTGTCTCCAAAGTGCGGTACCAGGGCGAACCCGTCGTGGCCGTTGTGGCCGAATCTCCCAGCTTGGCCGATGATGCTGCTGAGTTGGTTCAGGTTGACTACCAGGCGCTCGATCCCGTGGTGGATGCGGAAGCGGCTTTGACCGACAAAAGCGTGCTGCACGAAGAAGCTGGCACGAATCGTGTCTGGAACGGAGTATTCGAATATGGGGATGTCGATAAGGCATTTAGTGAGGCAGCATTCGTCGTAAACATCGACCGGATGCATTTCCATCGTTTTTCCAGCACGCCGCTCGAGAACAACGTGGTTATTGCGCAATGGAATTCGAAGGACGATCGCATCTATTACGAGTGCAATAATTCGTTCCCTTCGTTTGCCATTCAATTTTTGTCAGCGCACCTTGGCGTACACATCGATCGTATTCGTGTGGAGACCTCGGATATTGGCGGCAGTTTCGGCATCAAGATCACCAGCTATCCGCAGATGGCGGTGTGCGCGCTGGCTTCAAAGAAGGCTGGCGGGCGGCCGATCAAGTGGGTGGAGACGCGCTCGGAACACCTTACTTCGAGTGCCCATGGCAACGAGCGCACTTTTCGTGACACCCGCGTTGCACTCGACAAGAACGGTGTAATCACCGCGCTCGTATCACGACATATCGATGACTGCGGCGCTTACCCGCGCTACGAGCCGCTGGGCTGCGTAATCTGGTCGCAAGTGTTTCCTGGGGTTTATCGCTTCAAGAATGCGCGCATCGACTTCACGCAAGCGGTCACGAATAAGTGTCCGGTTGGCCCCAATCGCGGCTACTCGCGCATGCAGCACTTGTGGTTCCTGGAGCGCGTAATCGACATTTGCGGACATGAGCTTGGAATTCCCGGCGATGAGATCCGTTTGCGCAACTACATTCGACCCGAGGAATTTCCTTATACGACGCCGAATGGCTGCGTTTACGATTCGGGAAATTATCCGAAAATGCTGCAAGTCGCGAAAGAGCGTATTGGCTGGGATAAATGGAAAGGCGAACAGGCTGCTGCGCGCAGAGGAAGGCAGACTCATTGGAATTGGGATTGGAACTACGCTGGATTCGGGCACGAATAATTTCGGCCAGTCGCAGATCGTGAATCCGGGGGCGCCCTTTTCCGGCAACTCGCAAGGCGCGAATTGCAAGCTGGATATTTATGGCGAAGTCGTAGTTTCGGTCGGGTCGTGTCCACAGGGGCAGGGACACGAAACCACTGCGGCGCAGGTCGTGGCCGACGTGCTGAATATTCATCCCGATCGTATTACGGTGCGCACCGGGTTCGACACTGAACGCAACGTTCACACTGGATTTTCCGGAACGTATGCCAGCCAATTCGCGGTGTCCGGGCTCTCTGCTGTCCATGGCGCCGCACAAAAGCTGAGAAAAGAAATGAGCCGTCTGGCCGCATTTCTTCTCGAAACTAATGAAGCCGACCTCGAATTCCGCACCGGCGAGCAAGGCCCTGAAATTCGCGCCACCAGTACGGGAAAAATCGATCAACTATTGGGGGCTGGCAAATATTGTCAATGTGAACAGCGCAGTGCTGCCGCCCGAGTTGTACGAACTCACGCTCAATTGCCGCTACATCTGGCGAGCACCCTTCAAAGTGCCCGACACGCAGAAAAAATACGGCAGCCTGACGCTAACCTATGCTTCTCAGCTCCACATCGCCGTGGTTGAAATCGAGCGTGACACTTTTATTCCACGCATTCTGGATTATGTCGCGGTCGACGATTGCGGCACCGTGATTAATCCGCCGATCGTCGAAGGCCAGGTCTATGGCGCAACCGCGCATGGCATCGGCGCGGCTCTCATGGAGAATTGCGTGTACGATGCGGTTGGCAACATGCTGACCGGCACCTTCAGCGATTACACGCCCATCACGGCGATGAATATGCCGAAGGTGAAATACGACCACATAGAAACCCCTTCGCCGCATAGTTATAGCGGGGCCAAAGGCATGGGCGAAGGCGGAGCCGCTCCCATCCACACGATTTCCGCGGCCTTGCAGGATGCACTGTTTGCCAGCGGGATTATGATCGATGATTCATTTAACAATGCGGACAGCCTCTTTCGAGCGATGGTAGGAAAAGAGATCAGTCAAGCTGACAAACTGATAAGAGTGGAAAGAAGAGTGTAGCGCCGCCGTCTTCGGCGGTTTGATGGGCGCGTGAACGCCAGCCGGCAGGATGCCGGTGCTACGAATGAAAAAAGTTTGCATTGTCGGATGTGGCGCCATTGGCAGTCTGTACGCGGCGCATCTGGCGCGGGTTGCGGAGGTATGGGCGTTTGTCCGCCGCGAAGATCATGCGCAGGCTCTAAATCGCGACGGCTTGCGGGTATCGGGAAAGCATGAGTTTCATGTGTCGCTCAAGGCAACGACACGAGCGGAACAGATCCCCGATTGCGATCTCGGCATTGTGGCGACCAAAGCGAGGCAGGTGGAGGAGTCCATTTCCGACATCGGCCACCGCTTCAATCAGGGTGCGATTATTTCCGCACAGAATGGGCTGGGGAGCGAAGAAATTATTGCCGTCCACACCGGCGGACAAGTCATTCGGGGCACAACTTTCATGAGCGGCACCAAGCATAGCGACACGCACGTGCAATTCGAACTCGATACGGCCACATGGATCGGCCCGTTTGAGCCGCGCCACACCGCATACGAAGTCGTGGAAGAAGCCGCCGACTTGATTAAAGCAAGCGGCCTGAAGGCTGAGGCCTTGCCGGACGCGCGCCCGGCGCAATGGTCAAAACTGATTTTTAATGCGTCAGTCAATGGAGTGTCTGCACTAACCGGTTTGCCGCATTCGCCGCACTTTGCCGACGAATTGCAGCTTTCTTCTCTTGGACGCTTACTGCACGAATTAATTGAAGAAGGAAAAACGGTGGCGGCTGCGGCGGGCATACAGCTCCACGACGATCCGTGGGAGATGAATAAAATCGGCGCAATGACCAATCATCCGCCGTCGATGCTGTATGACATTCGCCATCAATCGCCGACTGAAGTCGATTTTCTCAGTGGCGCGATTGCGCGTGAGGCCATGCGTGCTGGCGTGTCCGCGCCGTTACATACGGCTGTTTATCGGTTGATTAAAGGCAAGGAAGCCTCGTGGACGTTCAAGGATGAGAATCGCGCAGTCGCGCCGTAGAACCTTGCTTGCAATGCTAATGGATCGAAACCATGCCGTGGCCGATTGATGAGTCGAAGTTAAATCGCGTTCGCGCTCTGATGAAAGATCAGGATCTGACTGCGCTGGTGGTGCGCGCGCCCGACAATGTGGTGTATCTCACGAGTTATTGGTGCATGAAAGGCTATGATGCGGTGGTATTTCCTCGCGAGGGAGAGCCGACACTTATCGCATTGGAACCGCAATTGGCCGATGCCGAGCGCAATTCCTGGACAAAAGATATTCGATTGTTTAAGGGCTATCACGAAAGCGACCCTCGTCCGCCGCAATATCGCGCGCTCGATCTGGCGCTAAGTGTGCTGAAGGAACGCGGACTCGCCGACAAAGTCGCCATCGAGCTCAACATGGGCACGCAGTCTGCCGACCGCATGGTGGGCGAACCGACGACGCCAACGCAGATGTATTTCGACGCGTTCGGAGAAGTTGCGGGTCAGGTGGTGGACTCTACACCGCTGCTCAATGAAGCCCGCTCCATCAAGACGCCGCAGGAAATCGAGCGTATGCGGCTGGCCAATGAACTGGCTGCGTTGGCCATGGACTACACTCGCGAACACATGCGTCCCGGGATGAAAGAAAGTGAAGTCGGCGGCATGTATGAAAGCTTCGTGCATGGGCTCGGCGTGGGGTACAAAGGAAAAGTGGAGATGGCGCGTGCCTTCACGCTGGTCTGGTCGGGCAAGGGGATCGCGACATTCACCGCGACTGGAGACCGTCCCATTCAAAACAATGAGCCTACGTTGTTCGAAATTTGGGTATGCGTCGATGGCTATTGGACTGACCTTACCAAGAATGCATGCCCCGGCGAACTCACGCCTCGAATATCACAAGCTGCTGGATCTGTTGCTAAACGTTTTCAATGAAGCGATTGCGTTTGCACGGGATGGAGCTGACTTCCCTGAACTTGATCGCCTGATTCGCGCGCGGATTGCGGAAGGCGGATATCCAGGACAGCCTTCGCATCCCATTTGTCACGGCGTGGGGGCGCGCGCCCACGAGTTTCCTTACGCGCATCAGGCGGGCAAAGGCACGATCAAAAAAGGAATGGTGCTGGCCATCGAGCCAGGAATTTATTGGCCCGGCGGAGGGGGACTGCGCGTCGAAGACAATTTTCTAATCACCGCTGCGGGCAATGAAAAGCTGTGTACTTATCCGGACGATTTTCGTCTGGCGGGACGCCACTAAGAAAGAAGACTTTGGCCAAATCAAATAAAGCTTCCGCGTCGAGGCTCAACTCGAAACTAATCGAGAAGATTGTCTCCGAGGTTCGCGAAGAAGAAATCGTGGCAATGTGCTGCGACGTTATCAATATTCCCAGTCCGACAGGCGAAGAAGCGAAAATGGCGGAGCACATGCGTGCCGCGTGGGAATCCACAGGCCTCGAGGTCACATGGCAGGAGGTTGAGGAGGGCCGCGCCAACGTAGTGGCACGCTGGGAGGGCGCCGGCAGCGGCCGCTGCCTCATGTTCAACGGCCACATGGATACTTCCAACACCGGCCAGGAAGATTTCCTCACGGGAATCGGATACAAACCGAATGCCGTGATCAAAGACGGCATGATTTATGGCCTGGGCATCTACAACATGAAAGGCGCGCTGGTTTGCTACACCCATGCAGTCAAGGCGCTGCAACGCGCGGGAGTCAGACTCCAGGGCGACGTGATCCTGGCGGCCGTGGCTGGGGAAATCGAAAAGACGCAATGGAAGGAATTTCGCGGGCGCGAATATCGCGGCTACGGGGCGGGCACGCATTATCTGGTGAACCACGGAGTGCTGCCCGACATTTGCATTTTAGGCGAACCGACTGATATGCAAATTATCCTCGAACACTATGGATCGCTATGGGTGCGCATTTCTACCACGGGCATGTACGTACACAGTGCGTTCGCTGCGGGACGCGCGGAACGCAACTCTATTCGACGTCTGTACGATGTGCTCGGCCCGGTGTTGAAATGGGCAAAAGGTTGGGAGCAGAAAACATCGTATCGAGGACGAAAAGGCGTGGCGAATCTCGGCTGCATCCGCGGCGGGCAACCCTGGCGGGTTAGCCGCACTCCCGAGCGTGCCGAATTGTTCCTCGATCTGCGCGTGCCGCCGCAAATGTCGATGCAAGGCGCGCGGCGCGCGGCGAAATCGCTTTTCCTGGACTTGAAGCGACGCTTTCCAGACTACGGGTTGGAGTTCGAGACTTACGTCTCGGTGCCGGGCGCGAGCATCGCGCCGGACCACGCGATGGTAAAAGCGATTGAGATGAATCACGAGCGGGTGATGGGCGAAGCTCCTAAGCGTGATGTGGTGCTGTGGTGCTCGGATGCTTCGGTGATGACGCGTTACGGCATCGACACTGTGAATTACGGCCCTTCGAGCGGACCGCGCGACGCCGACGGCGAGAAAGTCAAAATCAAAACATTAGTGGATATTACGAAGATTTACGCATTGACTGCCGCTGAACTTTGCGGTGTGCAGTAGCCACCGCCCCTGAGGTGCATTTGCCGAGCCAAGTTGAAATCGATCGCCGCTACAAGAATATTCGAACTGCGATGCAGCGCGCCGGCCTCGACGCACTCGTCGTCTGCGGCAATCAGTACGCCGGGTTTGAAGGTGCGGTTTTGTATGTTTCAGGTTTCGAAATTGTGCATCGCTACGTCTACGCTGTGCTTCCGCTGGAGGACGAACCGACCTTGGTCTTTCCCCGCGAAGCCCGCTGGATCGGCGACAAAGTAAAACCATGGGTGAAAGATCACGTCTGGCCCGATGTTCCGGGACAGTGGATTTCGAGCCGAGCCCGCGAGCACGGTTGGAAGAGGGTCGGAGTGTATGGCATGAATTTCATTATGGCCGTACGCGATTACAACGAACTGGTCAGCGGTCCCTTCGAAATGGTGCCTTTCGACTTCGAGTTCGATATGGCACGCGCAGTCAAGAGCGAAGAGGAACTGTCTGAAGTCCGGGATGCGATGGATATCATCGTCGACGGATTCTGGGCCATGGTCGCGAGCTACGAACCGGGAAAGACAGAAGCGGAAATAATGGCACCCGCGGTCGAACGATTCTTTGCCCGTGGCGCTGGTCCACGCATGATGAACATTCTCCTTTCAGGCACGGATGGCGAGGCTGAGGCATCTTTCAAAGTTCCGGGACATCGTGTGACTGCAGCGGACGATTTGCTTCTTTATTCTCTCGAAGTCACGGGAGCGGGCGGATACTGGGTGGAATTTTCGCGTCCATTGATTCGCGGCAAACTAAGTTCGCGAACTCAGGCTATGGCCGATGCGTATCCGCACGCGCTCGAAGCTGCGCGGAAGCTGATGCGGGAGGGCGAGTTGGCGAGCAATGTTCATCGGGTGGTGGCTGAAACTTTTGCCAAGCATGGATTTGCTTTGGGCCATCTATCCGGCCACAGTATCGGCACCACGATGCTGGAGTATCCGGCGATTGGCGCGAAGAGTGACGTGCAGCTTCAGGAAAATATGATTTTCTCTCTTCATCCGCAGGTCGTGGATAAAGACGGCAAAGTGTGTCTGTATACGCAGGACACTTATCGCATTGGCAAGACGGAAGGCGAGTGTCTGGCGGATGTGCCGTGGAAGTTTTACACGGGTGCGGAGAAACCAACGGCACACAGGATTCTGCAGCGGTCGTAATTTTCAATGAAAATTTGCGTAATCGGTTGCGGAGCAGTAGGAAGCTTGTTCGCCGCGCATCTCGCGAAGGCCGGGGAAGCCGAAGTGTGGGCCTACGATGTGTGGAAAGAGCATACCGACGCAATTCGACAGCACGGCCTGCGACTTTCGGGTGCGGCAGAATTCGCCGCCCGGCTCAACGCAACCAGCGATCCCGGCGAATTGCCTCGCTGCGATTACGGCATTGTCGCGACCAAGGCGATTCATACCCGGGTCGCAATCTCTGAGGTCGCGGATATCTTTGACGACAAGAGCGCGGTTTGCTCGGTTCAGAACGGTGTGGGCAACGAAGAAATTATTGCGGAACGTGTCCAGTTTGTGATTCGAGGCACGACGTTTCCCGCAGGCCATCCAATTGCGCCGGGCCACGTCGGTTATGACATCAAGGGCGACACCTGGATCGGACCATTCGAGCCAACCAACACTTCGATGGAAAAAGTGGATGAGCTCGCAGGTCTGCTTACGCGTTCCGGCATGAACACAATCCCCTTGAAAGATGCTCGTGGCGCGCAGTGGACCAAGCTGATCTTCAACGCGGCTACGAATCCGGTGGGCGCGCTTACCGGATTGCACCACGGTGCAGCCACGCGTTTCCAGCCAACGGGACAGTTATTCGACGATCTCATTGCGGAAGGCGAGGCGGTCGCTCAAAAACTGGGAATTGAATTGCACGGCGATCCCCGTCAACTTGTGCAGAAGGGCGCGAATGCTCCCGGCAAACATCGCGCCAGCATGCTGCAGGATGTGCTCGCGAAGCGGCAAACCGAAGTGGATTTCATGAACGGGGCCATTGTGCAGTGGGGTAAAGAAGTGGGAGTACCGACGCCGCTGAACCGGGCGCTGTGGGAACTTATCAAAGGCCTGGAACATTCGTGGAAAGATCCGGACTGAAAGCTTGCCCTCATCTGCGGCGTCGAACGGTTTTAGCGCAGTAAGAAAATGCATAGATCCTTCGCTACGCTCAGGATGACAACGTGACTTATGCGGCTGAACTGACTTATGCGGCTGAACCGCCAGACACCGGACTAGGAGTTAGAAACTGACTTATGCCGATTCCGTTCAATATTGGTGTTCTGCAACTCAGCATGGAGCCGGTGCGCGAAACTGTTGCCATGGCAAAGGCCTGCGAAGACGCGGGGTTCGATGCTTTCTGGATCGCGGAGGCGTATCCGTGGTGGCGGAAACATTCGTTCGAAGCGCGGTCGTCAACGGCGGTGCTGGCAGTCATCGCCGCGCAGACGCGACGAATTCAATTAGGGTGGGGCATCATTTCGCCTTACACGCGGCATCCCGTACAGATCGCGATGGAAGCGCGGGTAATGCAGGATCTTGCCGGCGATCGCTTTCTGCTCGGTCTGGGAGCTTCGAAGATTTTCATGAAAGAAATCGGCGAAGGTGAAGGTGAGAAAGTCGGACCGGCGACCGTGATGCGCGAGAGCATCGACATTATCAAAGGCGTCCTTGCGGGCAATGCTTTCGAGTATGCGGGGAAGGTCTTCGCTGCAAACGTCCCGCCTCTCAGGTCTGACGCGCATACTCCACGAGGTATCCCGCCCATTTACATTGCCGGGACTGGTCCGGTGCTGCAAAGAATTTCTGGCGTGGTCGGAGACGGTTTGCTTACGGCGAGCATTACGACACCGGCCTTCGTTCGCTATTCGCGTAAGAACATGGAAGAGGGAGCGCGCAAAACTGGCAAAAATCCGTCGCAGCTCGTCCTCGGTTCGGTAATTGTTGGAAGCATCGACCGCGATTCGGCCAAGGGTAAAGAAGGAGCGCGAGAACAGGCGGCGATGTATCTCGCAAACAAAGTACAGAATATTAAAGGCTCGGCCGACGTTTTGCTCGAATGTGCCGGGCTTGATCCTTTGACGAATTACGGCCCATTGCTGAAGCTATGGAAGTGGGCGGGCGGAAAGCCGCTGCCAAAGCGGTTACTGACGATATTCTGCGTAAAGTTTGTCCGATCGCTGGAACGCCTGCGGAATGCATTGCGCGTATCGAGGAATATCGCGACGCGGGATGTACTCACGTCATGCTGGAAATCTGGGGCGAGGATCGCACCGGGCAGGCAAAGTTATTCGGCGAAACCGTACTGCCACACTTCAGAAAATAGTGCTCTCGAAATTACGTTCATTCGCCCAGCCACGCACCGTAAGGCTTCAAAGACCCGACGTGGGCAAATATGATTCTCAATGCGGCGGTAATTGGAATTGCCAACACAAGGCCCATGGCTCCCCACATTGCTCCCCAAACCAATAAACCCATGGTCACGGCCAAGGGATTAAGTTGCAAACGTTTGCCGAGAAATCGCGGATAGAGGATATTGAATGCGACCAGGTGCAGCCCGAGCACGGTTGCAACGACGATGAGCATTTCCTTTGAGCCGGTGTGCCCGAGCCCGACGAAGATCGGCGGCACTAGGGCAAGAAGCACGCCCATGTACGGAACCAGGCTCAAAATTCCGCTGACGAAGCCTGCGAAATAAAAAAACGGCAGATGAATAATGCCAAAGACGGCGGTACTCACGGCCCCAAGGAACAGGCCGATGATCAGGTTGCCCACCATGAAGCTGCGTACCATGGCGGAAATTTGCCCCAGCGTGACGTAGGCGGCGTGCCGATTTTCCATGGGAAAAAGCATGACTGTGGCCGAACGCACGTGCTCTTGCCAGGTCAGCATGAAGAACACCAGGAACGGGACGAAAGAGATTGCCAGAATAGCGGTGCTTGCTGAACCGAAGCCGCGAGTCAGCAGATCAGCCCAATCGGTCGCGGGACGAACGCTTAGCACGCCCTTCTCGTGTTCGGGAGGCAAGACTTCCAGACGTTCGGCGCTCCTGCGGAAACGCGAGGCCTCCTCGCGCACTCGGCTGGCATATTTCGGCAGATCATGCACCAGCGTGGTGGCTTGATTGTAGGAAAAGTAAAAAACTCCGCCAAGCGCAGCGAACAACAACAAAATTGCAATCGCGGCTGAAAGACTGCGAGGCAGACGGATGTAGCTGAACAGATCCACGATCGGCGCCAGGATGAATGCCAGCAGCATCGAGACCAGCATCACAACCAGTACCGATTCGCCGAAATAGCACAGCGCGAGAATTCCGGTGATGCCGACGACGTTCATCGCCCAGTGCCGACGCTGCGGTGGCGCAGGCGGCGCCGCTGCGGGCGGAAGTGATGTCGTCTGCGGCGTTGCTTCGCTGGTCGCCATTCCAGCATCGTAATCCTTTTTTTGATTTTTTCGTTGCGGCTTATAATCGCGTGTGCCTTCCGAACCAACCCAGTCTGCCAACCCATCGCGCCCCCGGAGTCTCGCGCGGGTTTTGGGTTTGGACGTAGGGTCTAAGAGGATTGGAGTAGCTATTTCTGACCCACTGGGTATTACCGCCCAGGGACTCGAAACCATCCATCGGCAGAATAAGCGCCTTGATTTCGACCAACTTGCAAAGGTGATCCATGATTACGAAGTGACCGAAATTGTGGTGGGATACCCGCTCCGCATGAGCGGAGCCGAGGGCATCCAGGCGGGGAAGATGCAGCGGTTCGCGGAGGAACTACGACAGCGTTTTCCGCTGCCGGTGCATCTCTGGGATGAACGCTTGAGTTCAGCCCAAGCCAACCGCCTGTTACGCGAAACCGAAATGTCGATCGCGCGCCGCGGCCAGGTTGTCGATCAGATGGCTGCCGTTTTAATCCTGCAAAGCTGGATGGATGCGAGGGATAGTGCTTAGTCGTCGGTCGTCGGTCGTGGGTCTTGGGTCGGTCAAAATGGAGGCCGGGTGTCCCCGCCCGTGACTAACGGCTAACGACCAATGGCCAACGACCAACCACCGCCGCTCATCTAAACTAATTGCAGGATGCGCGTCCTTTTCACATTCTTTCTGCTGGCCGTTCTCGCGTGCGGGGGATGGCTTGCTTGGGCTCTGCTCGAGCCAGTCGCTCCGTCCGGGCAGACGTTTGTGCTTTTGCATCCCGGATATTCCACTCGGCGGATCGCGAGTGAATTGAAGTCCGCAGGCGTGATTCGCAATGCCGACGCCTTCATTCTGTGGCACTACCTTCATCGCAAGCGATCGCTTAAAGCCGGCGAGTATCTTTTCGACAAGAGCGCAAAGGCAGTCGATGTTCACCAGCGACTGGCGCACGGCGATGTTTACTTCCATACCGTCGTAATTCCCGAAGGCTACAACATGTTCGAGATCGCACAGGCCATACAGGCCGCCGGATTGGGTTCGAGCGAGGACTTCGTCAAAGCCGTCACCACAGATACTTCCATGATTTCGGACATCGCTCCGGATGCGAAGAGTCTCGAAGGTTACCTGTTCCCGAATACTT
Organism: uncultured Acidobacteriota bacterium; assembly: GCA_963716405.1. Lineage (GTDB taxonomy): Bacteria > Acidobacteriota > Terriglobia > Terriglobales > Acidobacteriaceae > JABDBE01. Next base: position 1,124,631 of record CAVQTI010000007.1, read on the forward strand.
ACGAGTTCACTCGCATGCAAAGCATGGATGAGATGGTGGCGGCGATGGTGAAACAGTTTCGTATAGTTGCCCGCGAGATCGGCTTGACCCCAGACGCCAAAAGCCCAGACCCACAGCATTCAGAATTGCAAGCTCAGGAAGCCTCGAAAAACGACGTGCAGCAGATTGTCATCCTGGCATCCATCGTAGAAAAAGAAACTGCCGCACCCGAAGAACGACCGCTGGTAGCGAGCGTTTATCGCAATCGCATAGCGGAACGCGAAGCGCTCCAGGCCGACCCCAGCGTGATCTATGCTGAGCTATTGCAGGGCACGTACGGCGGCGCGCTTCACCACGCTGATATGCATTTCGATTCCGCCTACAACACCTACACGCATCCGGGGCTTCCTCCAGGGCCCATTGGGAACCCGGGAAAAACATCTCTCGAAGCGGCCATGCATCCAGCGTCCACGGATTACTTCTATTTTGTCAGTAACGGAAACGGTCATCACCGGTTCGCGCACAGTCTGGAGGAGCACAACCGAAATGTGGCGGCGTATCGGAAGGAGATGGCTGGAAGGTAGGCTTTACCATTTTTGCTCCATTTAGATGCCATAAATATGGCTGACTTAGCCATAAATATGGTATAATTGTTTGCGTGCGAACTACGGTAGACATTCCGGACCAAACCTATCGCCAGCTTAAGGCTAAAGCAGCTCTGCGCGGCTGTTCAGTGAAAGAGTTAATTTTGCGCGGTGTGAAAGCGGAATTAAATGGCGAAACGCAGGAAAAAAATAAAATGAAGGTCACGCTACCTCTGGTTAAGTCGAAACGTCCCGGTTGGCTGAGGCTTAACAACAAGACCATTCATGAGCTCTTACTTCCCTGATGTCAATGTATGGCTCGCCTTGGCTTATGACGGGCACCAACACCACGCGTCGGCAAAAGCCTGGTTTGTCGGCGTGAATGACGGCCAGATCCATTTTTGCCGCTTGACCCAACTCGGCTTGCTGAGGCTACTTACTCATCCCACCGTGATGGGAGAGGATGTTAGGAGTCAGAAAGAGTCGTGGCTTATCTATGACTCACTTCTTCAGGATGAAAGGGTTTCATTCCACAGCGAGGCGGAGCCTGAGCAGATAGAATCTGTCTTTCGCAGGCTCACCTCGGGCGGACGCTCCTTTTCGCAGCAGTGGCCAGATGCCTACCTGGCAGCCTTTGCGCGTGTGGGCGGATTGACCCTAGTCACGTTCGACCGCGGATTGCGGCAGATGGCCGCCGGGAACACCGTGCTTCTGCGTTGAAGGTCTCAATCATTCATGATTTACCGCGCTATCGCACGGGCGGAACGTCCGCGCTTACACGTGAATACCCGCGCCTACATTTGCATGCTTGTTATAAGGGCCTAAATATCTACGCTACTTCAAGCTCCTGAATCTTCGGGTTGGGTATACTCATCTCTTTGACACGGAATCAAAGTATTCGCATGTCTTTTTTCTTTCGCTATCGCGCTGTCGTCGTTCTGCTGGCGGTTCTTCCGCTAACCGGTTGCTTGTTTCGCTCACGGAAGGTGGTGCAGACCGTCAACGATGTTCAACTGAAGTCCGCGACCCAGCAGGAACTGATCGATTACATCAATACGCAGGCCGAGAAGGTTCGATCCGTCCAAGCGACGGTCGATATCGATACGACCGTCGGCGGGGTGAAAAAGGGCAAGGTCACGGACTATGAGGAGATTCGTGGCTACTTGCTCCTCCGCAAACCGGCCATGCTGCGCTTGATTGGGCTCATGCCAATTGTGCGTAACAAAGCTTTTGATATGGTCAGCGATGGTGAGAGATTCAAACTCTGGATTCCTTCGAAGAACCGTTTTGTTATCGGCCGCAACGATATGGAGACGCACAACCCTTCGCTAACGCTGGAGAGTCTTCGGCCGCAATATATTTCTGATGCGCTGTTACTCCACCGCATCGATCCCCAGAATGAAATTGCTGTGCTCGAGAACGATACCGAATTGGTGACCGAAGCCAAGAGCCACAAAGTATCGCGAGCGGACTACGTCATTGATGTAATTGGCAAAGGTTCTCAAGGATGGGTGCTTTCACGGAAGATTGTTTTTAGCCGCACCGACCTGCTGCCGCATCGCCAACTGATCTACGACGGCGACGGCAACGTTCGGACCAACGCGGTTTATGAAAAGTATAAGGATGAGAATGGGGTCAACTTTCCCTGGCAAATCGAAATCGCCATGCCCCAGGCGGAGTACGACATTACGCTCAATATCGTGAAGCTTGAGCTGAACGAACCACTTCCGGATGATAAGTTCGCACTGGAGCAACCGCCGGGCGCAGAAGTGGTCGACCTGGACAAGCAGGAAGCGCACTCCGCGTCTGCGCCTGCGGCACATAAATAGCGCTCGTTATGATGAACAAGATGATTGTCGCGAACCTGGTCTACCGGCCCTTGCGGTCGCTGATCAGCATTGTCGCGATTGCGTTAGAAGTGACGCTGATTTTGCTGATCGTTGGCCTATCGCTAGGAATGCTGAACGACTCGCGGGCGCGGCAGCAGGGCATCGGAGCAGACGTGATTGTCATGCCGCCAGGCTCGTCATTCATAGTGGGGCTGACGGGTGCGCCCATGCCGATCAAGGTCGGCGATATTCTGGCGAAGCTCCCGCACGTGGTCACGGTGGCTCCGGTGGTGACGCATGTTTCGACCGCGGGGGCTCTAGAAGTAATTGCCGGAATCGACTTGAAAAGCTACGAAAAGTTGTCTGGGCCGTTTCGCTACTTGGAAGGTGGACCATTTCAGGGACCGAACGATGTGCTGGTCGATGATTTGTTTGCCAGAGCAAAGCATGTGAGCGTTGGCGACGAGATTGAAATTCTCAACCACAATTTTCGTGTGTGCGGGATTGTGGAACAGGGCAAGGGAGCGCGAAAGTTTTTGCAGATTGGCGTGCTGCAGGATTTAATTGGAGCCAAAGACAAGGCGTCGATCTTTTACCTCAAACTCGACGATCCTAATAACGCCGACGCCGTGGTGGACGAAATCAAGCACGTTCCGGGCATGGAGAAATATGTCGCCACTTCGATGGCCTACTATCTGTCGATGATGACGCCCAGTAATTATCCGGGATTGTCGACGTTCATTGATGTGGTAATCGGCATTTCGGTGACCATCGGATTTATCGTCATTTTCCAGGCAATGTATACGGCGGTTATGGAGCGCACGCGCGAGATTGGAATACTGAAGTCATTGGGCGCGTCGAAGCTTTATATCGTGAATGTGATTTTGCGGGAGACGGTGCTGCTGGCTATCGCTGGCATTGTGCTTGGAATCGTGGTCAGTTTAGCGGCGAGGCTAGGTATCATTCATCGATTGCCGACGCTGCCGGTGGTGGTGACCGGGGGCTGGATGCTTCGAGCCGGGATTATCGCTATTGTGGGCGCGATTGCTGGGGCGCTGTACCCGGCTTATAAGGCGGCGCAGAAGGATCCGATTGACGCGCTGGCGTATGAGTAGAGTGCGATTTTCTGATTGTGCGATTTTCTGATTTATGATAGCATAGTTTCAGTTAGGGGTGCCTTTATGGAACGGGCTTTGGTGCGTCTTCGCAATCGGAATCAAATCACTCTACCAGCTGAGATTGTTTCCAAGCTTGGCATGGAAGCCGGGGAGTGGCTGGAACTGACAGTGGCAAATTCGAATTGCGTGCTGTTGCGCCCTGCTCGAATTGTGACGGCTGACACTGCCGAAGCTGCGCAGTTGGAGCGCGCCGCAGCTGAAAACGTAAGGCGGAAGAACTACTCGACATTTCAGTCTTCGGAGGAATTTGATCGTCATCTGGATAAGATCGCAAACGCCGATGTCATTGAGCTTCCCACCGAGAATCCAACGGTGGAACCAATCAGAATGATTTCCAGTGAAGAGCTCAAGCAAAGAGTCATGTCGGCGGTTGAAGCCGCTCTGCGAGACCAGCCTGCCACCTATTTCAAACAAGAATAAGCGATATGAAACGGCTGCTGTCGACCGATCCTGAAGGCTTCGATGGGCCTTGTGGCGAACTGTTGAATCGGCTGTATTCGCGCAAACAGGAGATCAAGACTCGTCTGCACCAGATTGAAGCGAATCTGCTGGATGGAAACCTCGAAGGCACTTCGGAACACAACCGCTGGACCGGCAATCGCTGCGTACCACTAATCGATGACTACGTCGTGGTATTCACTGTCGATGAATCCGGCGAAGGAAGCGAGTTGATTCGCCACGTCTATTTGCTGGCGGTAGAACTCGAGAAGCAGAGGCACTGACCTTCACTTTTTCACCACTTCCCTGCGAAGTCGCAAAGAAATCCGGCTGTCATAAGCAAGAACCCTATGCGGTTCAACTTCTGCGAACGTCCCGCGAACCAAGCTCTGACGCCGGCTTCACCCGCGATGGGTTGGTTTGTGTGTTGATCGACCAAGGTCGCGTCGTGCTCTTCCGCACCTTCGCGAGCCGCGTTCTTGCCTTCTTCTTGAAGAACCCTCTGTTTTCCGTAAATGGCATCGACGGATAATAGCGCGGCTCCAGCAAAACCAAGAACCGCGGCGGAAAGTTCACACCAGTGACACGCCATGAGAGCCCTCCGATAAAAATTGTTCGGATATTGTAGTCCGTCTTTCCGCCCTTCGTACTCCGATGCAATGGACTATTGATTGACAATAGTTTACGCATTACGTTATCTTTAAGACTTTGCTAGTCCTGCGGTTGCCCGCCTGATAGCCCTGCGCCTTCGGCGCACAGTGGGTGCTCAGCGGTCTTCATTGCGTTTTTATTTTTCTGGGAGAGTTTTGCATGTCAACCTATTTCCCCAAAGCGGGGGAAATCGTGCGCAAGTGGTACGTCGTGGATGCCTCCGGGCAGACACTCGGACGGCTGGCGTCACAGGTCGCCCGCATTTTGATGGGTAAAGAAAATCCGCAGTACACGACGTTTCTCGACACTGGCGATCACGTCATCGTGATCAATGCCGAGAAGATTAAGACCACCGGCTTCAAGTCGGAGCAGAAGGTTTATCAGCATTACACCGGCTATCCGGGCGGATTGCGCACGGAAGAATTTCGCAAGCGGTTCGACCGCAAGCCGGAGTTGATAATCGAAGATGCGGTTCTGCGCATGCTGCCCAAGTCAAAACTGGGACGGCAGATGATCAGCAAGCTGAATATCTATCGTGGCGAGAAGCATCCGCACGAAGCGCAGAAGCCCCAAGTGAAGCAGCTCGAAGTCCGGGCGTAGAGTTTGTACACGCGAGATCCTTCACCGGCTTGCGCCGGTTCAGGATGACAGCTAATAAATTTTGAAAGGTGCACTGAAGCGGTTTGGCTAAGAGCTAAAAGCTAAGTGCTAAAGGCTACGAATGGCAGAGCAAGTACAATATTACGGAACGGGGCGTCGCAAGACGTCAATCGCGCGCGTGTATCTGCGTCCGGGCAGCGGCGAATTCAAAGTTAACGGTCGCGGCTTCGAAGAATATTTCGTGACACCGGCGCAACGCTCGGCGGCAAAGCAGCCATTGCTCTCGACTGAAACCGCGAGTACGTTCAACGTAGTCGCCAGAGTTTCCGGCGGCGGAGTAAATGGCCAGGCTGACGCGGTAAAGTTGGGTATCGCCCGCGCACTCATGGTGTTCAATATCGAGTTACGCAAGAAGCTCAAGGCCGAAGGCATGGTCACCCGCGATTCACGCGGCAAAGAACGCAAGAAGTACGGCCAAAAGGGCGCAAGAAAGCGCTTCCAGTACAGCAAGCGGTAGATTCTGTCGTTGGTCCTTCGTCGTTGGTCGTTCGCAACGGCGGTTGGCTGACGACCAACGACCAAGGACGAACGACGGGTTTTTTAGGTGTTCAATTCTTCCCGAGCCTCGCGGCTGCGGGGACGGGAATGGCAATCCGGAGCAGCCTCAGGGTGAGCGCCGGATGCAGACCAAATGAGGAGGTTGATTGGCTAATATCACCATGAAGGAGTTGCTCGAAGCGGGCGTACACTTCGGGCATCAGACCAAGCGCTGGAATCCCAAGATGAAGGAATACATCTTCGGAGAGCGCAACGGGATTTACATCATCGATTTGCAAAAGACGCTGAAGATGTTCAAAGAGGCGTCGAAGTTTGTGCAGGAACTAGCTGCCGACGGGCGGATTATTCTCTTCGTCGGAACCAAACGCCAGGCCCAGGATGCGATTGCCGAGGAGGCCACGCGCTGTGGCGGGTTCTATGTGAACCAGCGCTGGTTGGGCGGTCTGCTCACCAATTGGGTGACCGTGCAGAAATCGGTAAAGCGGCTGAAAGAACTCGACGAAATGGCCACGGATGGCCGCTACGAGTTGCTGCCCAAAAAAGAAGTTATCAAGCTGGAACGCGAGCGCAAGCATCTCCAGGCGAACTTGGCCGGCATCAAAAATATGAGCCGCTTGCCGGATGCGATCTTCATCATCGACTCGAATAAAGAGCAGATTGCGGTGCGCGAGGCGCGCAAACTGGGCATTCCGGTAGTCGCAGTGGTTGACACCAATTGCGATCCGAGCGAAGTGGATTATGTGATTCCGGGCAACGACGATGCGCTGCGGGCGATCCGTTTGTTCGCATCGAAGATTGCGGATTCAGTAGCCGAAGGCGCGCAGCTCATGACCGACAAGCAAGTGGCCGATCTTGCGGCTGCTGCTGGCGCGGCGCAACAGGCGGAATTGGCTGCGGCGGCGCGCGCAGCTGACGGTGGGATCGACATCAGCGCCTCGGACGACGATGCCGGGGCCGAAGACATCAGCATGGAAGATGTGCTGGGAGCGGGAACGCGCAAACAACCGGCGGCCGCGAAAGATTCCGTAGCCGAAGATGTTCCGCAAGTCGAGACGCAGAAGGTCTAGCGCGGTCGTTGGTCATTGGCCGTCGGTCGTTGGCTAAATTCAGTTCTTTATGACGTAGCGTTTGAAGTTGCGCCGAAGAGTTTGGAAAGGGCACGGCTTCAGCCGTGCCGCAAAGAGCCTAGAAGATCCGGGCTTTAGCCCCTGAGGGATTCAGACCCGCGCGGGTCGTCCGGCGCGGGTCGAGGTTTGTTAGGGCAGTCATTGGTCTTTGGTCATTCCCTGTTGGTTCGAGGTTCATAGCCAATGGCGAACGACGAACGACCAAGGACGTTTTATTTATATGAGCACATCAACGATGAATATTTCCGCAACGCAGGTAAAAGAGCTCCGGGAGAAAACCGGGGCGCCAATGATGGATTGCAAGCAGGCCCTTACGGAAGCCAAGGGCGACATGGAGCAGGCGGTCGTGGTGCTGCGCAAGAAGGGCGTTTCAGTCGCCGCGAAGAAAGCTACGCGCGTGACCAGCGAAGGCTCGGTGGCGAGCTACATTCACGCTGGAGGCAAGATCGGAGTCCTCGTCGAAATTAATTGCGAGAGCGATTTCGTGGCCCGCACCGAGGACTTCAAGGAACTGGTGCACGATATTGCCATGCACATCGCGGCCAGCGATCCCAAGTTTGTCCGCAAGGAAGATGTCACGCCCGAAGCCTACGAGCGCGAGAAGGATATCTATCGCTCGCAAGCCGCCGCCACCGGCAAACCGCCGCAGGTGGTGGAGAAAATCGTCGAAGGCAAAATGGGAAAGTTTTACGAAGAGGTTTGCCTGTTGGAGCAACCTTTCATCAAGGACCAGACCGTCACCATTTCACAACTGATTGCCGCTAAGATCGGCAAGTTGGGCGAGAATATCGCAGTGCGGCGTTTCGCTCGCTTCAAAGTGGGCGACGCGGGCGAGACCATCGCCATCACTAAGCCGGAACAGAAGGCAGAATAGTCTCACGGGCGCCTCTGGCGCCCTTTTTTGTGCCCTTGTGCGGGCGGGGACGCCCGCGCTACGAAATCATGACGACTCCTATTTTTAAACGCATTTTGCTCAAGCTCTCGGGCGAGGCTCTGGCAGCGACTCAAGGATTCGGCGTCGACCCTTTTCGCATTCACGAAATCGCAGCTGAACTGGCGGACGTCAGGTCTTTGGGAATTGAAATCGCGATCGTGGTGGGCGGAGGGAACTTTTTTCGGGGCGTGGCTGGGCAGGCGAAAGAAATGGACCGGGTTTCTGCCGATCACATGGGCATGCTGGCAACTGTGATCAACGCATTGGCGTTGCAGGATGCGCTGGAAAAGCAGGGTGTGTATACACGAGTGCAATCGGCGATTGAGATGAATCAGGTTGCCGAGCCGTTTATTCGTCGGCGCGCTATTCGGCATCTGGAAAAAGGTCGAGTGGTGATTTTTGCGGGGGGCACAGGCAATCCTTATTTCTCTACCGACACTGCCGCATCGCTGCGCGCCATGGAAATTAAAGCAGACGTCATCATGAAAGCCACGAAAGTTGACGGCATTTACGACGCGGACCCGGTGCTGGTGAAAGATGCGAAGAAATTCACCGAGATCAGTTACATGGACGTGTTGAAAAAAGGCCTGAAGGTGATGGACTCAACCGCGATCTCGCTTTGCAAGGATAACAATCTTCCCATCATCATCTTTAATCTCAATCAGCGGGGCAATATCCGCAAGGTTGTAACCGGCGAAAAGATCGGGTCACTGGTGAGCGCCTAAGGCTGGCCACGGAATTGCGTAGATTTTCACGGATCACTTCTTATCGATTTATCGTTCGTTTCAAAGGTTTATAATTCACAGTTTTGGTAACTCATTCCTCTGGGGAGCTGACCATGGCTCAAGCTGGTATGGCCGCGATTACTGGCCTTAAAGATACTTACATTCAACTCAAAACCCGCATGGAGAAGGCGGTCGAGGACTTCCGCAAGGCGATGGCTGCCACGCGGACCGGGCGGGCGTCGGTGCATATGCTTGATTCGGTTAGCGTTGATTATTACGGATCGCACATGCCGCTGAATCAGTTGGCGCAGGTGCACGCGCCGGAGCCGCAGCTTATCACCGTACAGCCGTTCGATCCGACTTCATTGCCGGCAATTGAAAAGGCGATTCGTGCTGCTGACATTGGCTTGAACCCGATGAACGATGGCAAGATTATCCGCGTGCCTGTGCCGCCGCTCACCGAAGAGCGCCGCAAGGATATGGTGAAACATCTGCACAAGGTGCTTGAGGAGCATCGCACGGCGGTACGCAATATTCGCCGCGACGGCAATGACGCCATCAAGAAGGCGATGAAAGACAAGAAGATTACCGAAGACGATGAAAAGCGGGCAATGGATGAGATTCAGAAGCTTACCGACGATGAAATCAAGAAGATGGAGGAGATGAGCAAAGGCAAAGAAAAAGAAGTGATGGAAATAAAATGATGCGAGCCTGCCCGGGCGTTCTTCATCGACGCCTATCTGCTGCGTTACTTTGCTTTGTCTCGCAGCTATTCTCCCTCTGACGCATGCATTAGCGGAAACCTCAATGCAACCAAAAATAGTTGAACAGCCGGAATTCTCGATTATTGGAATTCAGGTTCGGACCAGCAACGCCAGGGAAATGACCGGTCAGGGCGACATCCCCAAACAGTGGACCAAGTTTTACAAGGAAGGAATCGCGGACAAGATTCCGCACAAAGTTAGATTCTACGATGTATGCCGTTTATACGAATTACGCCAGCGACTACAACGGTGAATACGATTTCCTCATTGGCATGAAGGTCAGTAGTGCGTCCGACGTTCCGCCGGCGATGGTTGCGAAGAAAGTGCCAAGCGGGAAATTTGCAGTAGTTAGCAGTGCTAAAGGGACCGGTTCAAGAAGTTGTCCCGCAGGCGTGGCAGCGCGTCTATAGCATGGACAATAGCAAACAGCTTGGCGGCACTCGCGCCTACAAAGCGTGATTTCGAGCTCTACGACCAGCGCAGCCAGAATCCCCAAGACGCCCAAGTCGATTTGTACATTGGCCTGAAATAGCACTCACCGCCCTTATTCAAAAAGCCAGTTCCGCGACGAGGAATCTGTGCCGCAAGGACTTTAACCACAGAGGACACAAAGCTACACAAAGGAAAACCCTCGCAATCAAATCCGGATACTTCGTGTCCTCGGTGATTTATTCATTTTTCCTGAAGACGGAGCAACACCTTATAATCGAAGCGATGAAGCAAGTGGTCCACGCCGCCTGTCCGCACGATTGCCCGGATGCATGCGGAGTTTTGATTACCGTGGAGGACGGCCACGCCACCAAAATCAAGGGTGATCCCGCACATCCTGTGACGCGTGGATTCTTGTGCGCGAAAGTGGCTAAGTATTTGGATCGAGTTTATTCGCCGGACCGGGTTTTGTATCCCATGCGGCGGGTGGGAGCGAAAGGGCCGCGGGACACGGGCGAGGGCGCCCGCGCCACACAAGCATGGCAGCGCATCACCTGGGAGGAGGCGCTGCAAGAAATCACTTCCCGCTTCAAGAAGATCGCATGCGAGTTCGGCAGTGAAGCTATTTTGCCTTACTCCTTTGGCGGCACGCTGGGGACTCTAAATAGCGCCTCGATGGACCGGCGATTTTTCCATCGGCTGGGTGCGTCGCAGTTGGCGCGCAACATCTGCTCAGCGGCTGGCGAAGCGGGATTGGAATCAGTTTACGGGCGGAAAATGGGTACCGAGCCCGAACAATTCCGCCATTCGCGGTACATCATTGCGTGGGCGGCGAACATCCACGGCAACAATGTGCACCTATGGCCCTTCATCGAGGAAGCCCGCCGGGATGGCGCGAAGTTGGTGGTCATCGATCCTTATCGCACCCGCACCGCGGCTTGCGCTGACTGGTACCTTCCCATCAATCCCGGCACAGATGCCGCATTGGCGCTCGGCATGATGCACGTGATCATCGGCGAAAAGCTTTATGACGCCGATTACGTCGAGCGCTATACCGTTGGCTTCGAACAGCTTTGCGAAAAAGTGCGGGAGTACACGCCGGAACGGGTAGCGCAATGGACTGGCATCTCAGCGCCGGACATTGTAAAACTGGCGCGGGAGTATGCGACGACGCATCCCGCGGTCATCCGCTTGAATTACGGAGTTCAGCGCTCGGAAGGTGGCGGCATGGCAACCCGCGCTGTGGCCATGCTGCCTTGCATTACCGGATCGTGGAAAGAGGTCGGCGGCGGGCTGCAACTTTCTACCAGCGGAGCTTTTGCGTCAGTCGGCGGTGAAAGATTGAAGCGCAAAGATCTGATGCTCAAATCGCTCGGTCGCGAGGCGCGCACCGTAAATATGGTGGAATTGGGCAAGGCGCTGAATACTCTTTATGATCCGCCAATCAAAGCGCTATTCGTTTACGGCTCTAATCCCGCGGCTACTTGTCCCAATCACAATCTAGTGATTCGAGGATTGCAGCGGCCGGACTTGTTTACCGTGGTGCACGAGCAGTTCATGACTGACACCACGGATTATGCCGACCTTGTCTTGCCCGCAACGAGCTTCTTCGAGCACAAGGATCTGCAAACTGCTTACGGGCACTACTTTTTGCAAGTGTCAGACCAGGCGATAGAACCGCTGGGTGAATGCCGCTCGAATGTAGAAGTTTTCCGTGCGCTGGCCGAGGGGATGGGTTTTGACGATGAGTGTTTTCGTGAATCGGTCGACGAGATGATTGATTCGGCGCTGGATTCGGATCATCCCTGGCTGCGCGGAATTACCCGCGAACGATTGCAACACGAAAGCCATATTCGCATGAACTTTGAAGAAGCGCCTTCCGGGCAGCGGGCGGCGGCAAGCCCCGCGCAATCTTATCCACCGTTTCTGCCTTTCGCGCATGGCAACTTCTTCACCGCGAGCGGCAAGGCGGAACTTTATAGCGAAGCTCTCAAAGCACAAGGATTGGATCCCGTAGTTCACTTCGAGCCGCCCTCGGAATCGCGGCACAGCAAACGAGCGAAAGATTTTCCTCTGGAGCTTCTGGCACGCAAAGCCGACAACTTTCTCAATTCATCATTTTCGAATTTGCCGGTGATCCAGGCAATGGAGGAAACTGGTCTACTCGAAATGAATGCCGACGATGCCCGCCCGCGCGGAATCGCCGACGGCGATCAGGTTCGCGTCTTCAACTCCGCGAGGCGATATACTCCTGAGGGCCCGAGTTGACGGCACAGTACAGCCAGGTGTTGTTTGTGCGCGGCTGGATTGGGCGAAGCTCGGGCAGCAAGGACGTAACGTTAACGTGCTTACTTCGGAAAAACTTACCGACCTGGGCAACTCCGCTACGTTTTATTCCGTCTTGGTTGAAGTAGAGCTTTTCCAAACTGCATCCTAGAACAATATAAGAGGCAAGTGCTTGGACGGTGTCCACTGCTCTACCGTATAATTGCGGTTTTCCACACTCCAATGGTTTGAGGTAGTAGCGATTCATCGCACTTATCAGGATAGCCCTGCGATGATCCAGGGCAGGCATGATCACGCATGGCGAACCCCAAGTGCTGGATGGGGGCCATCTCTTTCATTCCTAAGACGTTGCCTCGCCCGCCAGCGTCCGCTGCTGGGCTTCGTCCTGATTTTTTTCTTGCTCGGTTCCTGGGCAATCGGCCAACAGGACGTAATCGCTGGAGTTGACGTCAGTGGCAATCGCCGTATCCCCGCCGAAACCATTAAAGCTCGAATCTTCACCCACGCCGGAGACGTTTACGATCCGGCCGCTCTCGAGCGCGACTTCAACTCGCTGTGGAATACCGGATATTTCGAAGACATTCGCTTTGAACGCGAACAGACTCCAAAGGGATGGGTTCTGCACATCATCGTGAAAGAACGCCCGACCATTCGTGAGATCAATTATCTTGGACTAAGTTCGGTTTCGAAAAGCGATGTGCTGGACCGTTTTAAAGAGGCTAAAGTCGGGCTTTCGGTCGAGAGTCAATACGATCCTACCAAAGTTAAGAAGGCCGAAGTCACGATCAAGGAGTTACTAGCCGAACACGGAAGACAATTTTCCACCATTCGCACCGAGGTTCGTCCCATCCCACCGAATGCCATCAGCCTGACGTTCGTGATCAAGGAAGGACCGAAGGTCAAAGTCGGCAAGATCATCTTTGAAGGCAATAAGCACGTAAAAAGCCGTGTCCTGCGTAGCGCAATGAAGAACCTGAAGCCCATCGGGATTCCGCATTCTATCTTTCTGGAGAATATATTCGCCAAGACCTACGACGCCACCAAGCTCGAAGAGGACACTGAACGAGTTCGCGCCGAGTACCAAAACCGCGGCTACTTCAAAGTCCTGGTTCAGGAGCCTAAAACTAATATTCACGACAGCGGGCACCAGGGATTTCACATCCCGCTGCTACAGGCCGGACCCGGAAAGGTAGTGGACATCACCATGCCCATTGAAGAAGGCGACAAATATACCCTGGGCGAGATCACATTCAAGAACAATAAAGCAGTGTCCAACACCAAGGCGCTGCGGTCCCTCTTCCCGATCAAAGATGGCGATACGTTTGACCGAAGCAAAATCGCCAAAGGTTTGGAAAATCTGGGAAAAGCCTACGGACAATTGGGATACATCAACTTCACCTCAATTCCGAACACCACTTTCGATGAGGAAAAGAAGCGCGTGTTCCTCGACATCGACGTCGACGAAGGTAAGCAGTTTTATGTGCGACGTATCGAGTTCCAGGGCAATACCACCACGCGCGACAAGGTGATTCGCCGCGAAATTGTTCTCGAAGAAGGGCAGATTTACAACCAGCAGCTTTGGGAGTTAAGCATCCAGCGGCTGAACCAGTTGGGCTTTTTCGATAATCTCAAGCCCGATGATCCCAACGTCACCGAACGGCACCTCAACGAAAAAGACGGCACGGTAGATCTCACCCTCAAAGTCAAAGAGAAAGGGAAAAACAGCATCGGGTTGAGCGGTGGCGTGAGCGGTTTGTCGGGAACGTTCGTGGGGCTTAGCTACAGCACCAACAACTTTCTCGGTCTGGGCGAGACCTTGAGCATACAGGCCAACATCGGCAATCTGCAGCGCAACGTTTCTTTCAACTTCACTGAGCCGTATTTATTTGACCGTCCGTTGCAGGCCGGTTTCACTGTGTACTTTACTAAGTTCACTTACGATCAGGCGCGACAAGCAGCTCTGCTCAGCGGACAGTCGATCAACCTTCCAGCAGCTCTGCAGGAAAATCTGCAGAACTACACGCAGTCCAGCCACGGCTTTGCGGTGAACTTGACTTATCCGCTGCATCGCTCGCGCAAACGCGTGGGCATCAGCTATTCGCTTGACGATTCTTCTATTGTGGCGTTGACCACCGCATCACAGACATTGTTCAACTTTCTGTCGTTCAGCGGAATCAGTGGCCCGAACGCTTTGAATGGAATCATCACCAGCAAAATTACCCCCAATTTCTCTTCCAGCAGCGTAGACCGTCCTCTGTTCCCCCACAAAGGCAGCAGCATCTACCTGGGCGCGGAAATTGCAGGCCTGGGTGGGACAGTCAGAACGATTCGTCCGGTCGCGCAATACACGCACTGGAAACCGGTACAAAAGGGCCGGAATACCATTGGTTTCCGGCTCCAGGGTTCGTTCCTCACGGGCTATGGCGGTCTGGTTCCGCCTCCATTCCAACGCTTCTACGATGGCGGTGAAAATGATTTGCGGGGATTCGATATTCGCTCGATCTCGCCGGTTGCTTTCTTGCCGAACACCACCAGCATTCAGTTACGCAATCCGGATGGATCGCTCGTGCCCAAGAATCCGGCGAATCCTTTGCAGGGCGCCTACACCATCCCGGTTCCGCTGGATCAGATTGTTTTCCCCGGCGGCGACTTGAGCGTAGTCGGTAACCTGGAATACCGGATCACCATCGCCGGGCCGGTGGCTCTGGCGCCCTTTGTTGATATGGGGATTGAGCCCATCCTTCGAGACTCGCAGCTGAAGATCAACAGTGGGCAATTCGATTTGATAAACAGCACGATTTTTGGCTGTCCGGCTCTGGATGTAGGTTTGAATTGCGTCGGCGGATCCACGCAGAAATTTTCGCAATATCTCAACCCGGTGGCCGGGACTAATTGGACTCCGAGAATGTCGACCGGGCTGGAGTTGCAGGTCTTCCTGCCGGTCATTAACGCGCCATTCCGCATCTACTGGGCGTACAACCCGCTGCGCCTGGATACCACAGTAAACGCTCCTATCCCGATCACCCGCGGCATGTTCCCGTTAGGGGCGGCAGGAGACTACACGTTCCAATTGGCCCGAAATTCGTTTGCTCCGCCCTATCAACTGCGTGAGCCGCGTAAGACATTTCGCTTCACCGTGGCAACTACATTCTAGGCATTTATTGGCGAGAAAGATTCGGGAAGGCACTAGGGAAGTTTGACGCTTGGCTACAGGATTCCTATAATGAAAACTACAGCACCCTGAAAATTTGAATATGAAGGGTGGTCTTCACGCGGATGTTTGCGTGAGATGCTGGGTGTGGGTCTGCCTTCCCGCTCAATCGCAAATGACGTTTAGAGCGATGTCCCAGCATAGTCCATAGAAAAGACCCGAGGCGAAATTCCCGAACAATTTCCAAGGAGTTCAGCAATCTCATGACAAGAACTTTTGCACGATTTCTTCTGGCCACTGTGTTCGTTCTCTCGGTTGCGGCCCTGGCTCAAAGTGCCAGCACCGATCCCGGATTGCCCGCAGCTCCCAGCGCCGCCGCCACTACGCCCGATACGACCGTGGCATCCGGCACGGCCAACAAAATTGGTACCATCAACATCGAACAGGCGATCTTTGCCAGCAATGAAGGTCAGCGCGATTTCGAGGCACTCAGCAAAAAGCTCGAGCCCAAACAGTCCGAGCTGAAAAACATGAACGACGAAGTGGAGAGCCTGAAGAAACAGCTCAACACTCAAGACGGTAAGCTCAACGAAGATTCGCGCGGCGCCTTGGTCAAGCAGGTCGAGGAAAAGCAGAAACGGCTGGAGCGCTCCGTCCAGGATGCCCGCGACGACGCACAGAGCCAGCAGAACGAGATCGCACAACGCATTCTGCAGAAGATGGCCCCAATCATCGTGAAATACGCCGGCGACAAAGGATTTGGCTTGATCATGGATACGTCCAATCCCTGGCCGCAAGGACCCGTGCTCTGGGCAGGACCCTCCGTTGATATCACCAAGGCGATCGTCGATGCTTACAACGCGCAGTCCGGCGTTCCGGCTCCGACCAAGCCGATGACCACTAAACCATCGAGCTCGACAAGCAAACCTGCGGCGCCATCCAGCGGGACGAAGCCATCGACCACGACTGCGCCTCCCAAATAACTCACCGACACCTTAACCACAACGAAAGTTCCCAGACGGCCGCGTAAAAGCGGCCTTTTTATTTTTGCCAAAATGGCAGTTGTTGTTCGCCTTCGAATCTGCATGCCGGTGTCCTTAGAAGAAGCACGCAAAATTCAGGAGGACACCATGTTTGCTGATTCCCTGCTCAATAACTCGTGGGCCGACCGTTCCCGCCGCGGATGGACCACCGTAATTTCGTTTGCGTTAGAGGCCGTCACCATCAGCGGCTTGCTTCTGCTTCCACTTCTGTACACGCAAGGCCTTCCGCAATTGCAATTAATGTCCGCGCTGGTCGCGCCCGCTCCCCCGCCGCCACTCGCTCCAACGGCCGCACGAAGCGCTCGCACGAACACCAGCAACGTGTCATCGGATGGCCACGTAATCGCGCCGCGGATTGTGCCGAACCAAATCCTGAACATTGAGGAGACGACTGTTCCGCCGCCAATTGATGCGGGTGGATTGAACGTTCCCGGCGGCACGGGCAATTCGATGACACGAAACGGCGTGCTTGACTCGATTGGCACTGACCTTAATGCCATCGTGCCTCCGCCTCCAAAACCCTCGCCCTCTCGTCTTCGCGTCTCTCGAATGATGGAAGGAAATCTAATTTATCGCGTGCAGCCGCAATACCCGGCATTGGCGCGGCAGGCGCGAGTTCAGGGAGTCGTTGTACTTCGCGCAGTGATTTCCCGGGAAGGCAGGATTGAGAATTTGCAGATAATTAGCGGTCATCCGCTGCTGGTGAAATCGGCCGAGGATGCTGTTCAACAGTGGCGCTATCGTCCCTATTACTTAAACAATGAGCCTGTAGAAGTAGAAACTCAGGTGACGGTGAACTTTACGCTCTCCGGCGGATAAGAATCGGCGCAGGGAGTGGTACGGCAGTAACCTCAGTCGCAACCCTGATGACCGCTATAATCTAAACACCGTGGCCACTATTGAAATCGCCAAGCGAACCGCGACTCGACCGACCTGGGCCGAAGTCTCGCTGGGAACTTTGCAACAGAATTTTCGCGAGGTGCAACGCCACATCGGGCTTGGCGTCACGGTTTGTGCGATTGTGAAAGCCGATGCTTACGGACACGGCGCGGTCGAATGCGCACGCGCTCTGGAACAAGAAGGTGCACGATGGTTCGGCGTGACCTCGCTTGATGAAGCGATTCCGCTGCGTGAAGCGGGCATCCGCGGACGCATTTTGCTGATGACCGGTTTTTGGCGCGGTGAAGAAGAAGAAATCGTTCGCCTGGGATTGACTCCCACCGTCTGGGAAACTGGACAAATCGAATTGTTCGAGAGAGCCGCAAAAGCAGTCGGCGTTTCCAAGCATCCCATCCACTTGAAAGTGGACACTGGAATGGGAAGGCTGGGAGCCGCGCCGGAAGACCTGCCCCGAATTTGCGCAGTACTGAAGTCGTCGCCACACCTCGCGCTCGAAGGATTGTCCACTCACTTGGCTTCTTCGGAAGTGCTCGACGAGCCTTCGGTCGCAGCCCAGTTGCATGTGTTCGAAGAGGCGCGTGAACTTCTTCGCAATGAAGGATTCGATCCGCCACTGGTTCACGCCGCTAATACCAGCGCCGTGATCTCCCGCCCGGAATCGTGGAATACGATGGTGCGGCCGGGCATCGCTCTGTACGGATACCATTTGCCATTTGAGCGCGCCGGGCGCGAAGTCAGTGGGAGCGGGTTGCGTCTCGCAGTCAAACCGGTTTTGACTTGGAAGACTCGCATTCTCTCTTTAAGAGACGTGCCCGCAAATCAGGCACTGGGCTACGGCGGAATCTATGTCACGAAAGCGCGCGCACGCATCGCGGTGCTTCCGGTGGGCTACGCCGATGGCTTAAACCGCGGCCTTTCATCTCAAGGACGAGTTATCGTCGGCGAACACTACGCTCCAATCGTGGGCCGAATTTCCATGGACCTTACTCTGGCTGATGTGACCGGCCTACCTGGCGTTGCTGTGGGAGACGAAGTCGTGTTGCTCGGCGCGACCGATGGTTTGCGGGTGGACGCCAGGGAACACGCCGCGCTTGCGAAAACCGTGCCCTACGAAATTCTTTGCGGCATCTCCAAGCGCGTGCCGAGAAGGTACAAAGATTAACTAGCTTCGCGATCGCACGCTTTTTCTGGCTTCCATGTACTTGCGCAAAACGGTGTTGATCACGGTCTGATAGCCTCGGCCTTGCTTGCGGAAAAACGTCAACACATCGGGATCGATCCGTAGGGTTATCTGCTTCTTGGGTCCCGGCCAGATTATCGCATGGGCAAAAAAGTCCGCCCCCTGCTTTGGGATATCTGAATAGTCAATGTCTTCGTCCCGGAGCGAATCAATTCGTTTCCAGTCCGTCCTGGATCGCCTTTTCGTATTCTTCTCGTTCTTCATGATCTGCCTTCCTCAGCGAGATGATGCGAACTGTGGCGGGCGCAGGCTCAGCGAATGCGACAAAGGTTACACATCCCTGAATCATCCCAATCCATCGCTGCTCGCCATAGTCTTCGCGCACGTCGGGACGAACGACAAGCATGCCTCGAAACATTTCTTCCGCATCTGCGAAGTCGAAACCATGCTTCCGGATGTTGGCTCGATTCTTAGCGTCATCCCATTCGAAGATCATTGTAACTCCAAACGTAGCTACTGGCAAAACGCTACTGGCCCTCGACGGTATTTACTGACTCGCGACCAATCACAGAATGTCACGAGACAGGCAAAGCACGTGGCGCCGAAAGCATTACTTTTTCGACAAATCTCCGATAGTTTCAAAGCGGGAAACCAGGCTTTTTCTTCTGGCGGGTGTGGATCAGCTTCGCGAGCTCTTCCTAAAGGTGATTTCCAAGTCTCCCAGGCTCCCATTGAATGTTCGTAGTTGCGCTTCGCTGCGCTACCCTGATTAATCTGCTTGGCTGTTTGTTATTCTTACTCTAGAACAATGCCTTCGCGCTACACGCAATGGATGTACGACTGGGAAACGCGCCTCACGTCGGTGGACAATAACCGCGTGGTGCGTCCCTTGGAATGGGGCGTGGAGTGGGCGCGGGATTGGCCTTGCCGGAACGGCTACGCTCCAGGCCACGTTCCGGAAGATGGCGAAAGCTATCTACGCGAATATAACCGGCGAATTATCGCGTCGAGCGATGAGTTCTTTTCATACAAAAAGCCTACCGATTTTCGCCTGGAGCGGCGCGAAGTCAAAGTTTTCAGCACCCGCGCCGTTCCGGATCCGGCGCTGGAGAAAAAAGTCAGCGGCACTTATGCTGATTTCCTGCGCTTCACCTCGCCGGTGCGCTCGCCGTTTCCAGAAAACAATCTGGTGAATGCCCGCTGGTTCCCGGCGCGTGGGAAGCGCGCCATCGTGCTCTTGCCGCATTGGAATTCCGATGCACTGGCTTATAACAGCTTATGCCGCGTATTAAATCTTCTGGGGATTTCGGTTCTGCGGCTGAGCATGCCCTACCACGACATTCGAACGCCTGCAGAAATTCTCCGCGCCGATTACGCGGTCTCGGCCAACATAGGACGCACGCTCGACGCCTGCCGCCAAGCGGTGATCGATGTCCGTTGCTGCCTGGATTGGCTGGAGTCCCAAGGTTACCGCCGGCTCGGCATCCTCGGCACCAGCCTCGGCTCCTGCTACGCTTTTCTCGTTGCCGCGCACGATCCGCGTATTCAGGTCGCAGCGTTTAATCATGCCGCAACTTATGTTGCCGATGTGGTGTGGCACGGGCAATCCACGCGGCACATCCGTGAAGGGCTGGAGTCTCAGATCGATCTTGAACGTCTGCGGGTTCTGTGGAGCGCGGTGAGCCCGATGTCTTACTTCCAGCAATTCGCACGCTGGCCGAAAAAGTCGCTCATTATTTATGCCAAGTACGATCTGACCTTCCTGCCGGAATTTTCTCTAAGCGCCGTCCGCGAATTCCAGCGGCACGGTCTGAATCACAAAGTAGTGGTCCTGCCCTGCGGACACTACACAACCGGAGAGACGCCTTACAAATACATCGACGGTTGGAATCTGGCATCGTTCATGCGAACTGCTTTCGAGGGCTAACCGCAGGGTTTTTCAATTCAATTCAATCGCTCTGCCGCTCGTACGCGCCCATGTCGCAGCCGATGCCGTTGTCTTCCCTGTCAGGACGAGGTTTGCCGCGTTGATCGGTCTTCAGCAGATGACCTTGTCCGTCGGTGCAGCCATTCGGGTTGCCCGTGTCAATTGCCGGACTTCCCTGGAGCAGAGGGATGGTTTGGGTGGGTCCGCCGTAGTTGCCCAATTTTCCGAGCTTGGGGACGGTGTTATTGAGGTCGCCGGTGCCATTGAAATTGCAAGTTCTGTCGCTGCTCAAGTTGTAGCCCATCGAGGTCATCGTCCCGCTGCAGTTTCCCCCGTGGCGACTGTTCGCAACAATCGTATTCTGGAGTGTTATTGTGCTGGGATACGAACGGTTCCTGGCACAACCGCCGTTGGAAATGCCGCCTCCGGAGGTACCGCCAGCTGTGGCCTTGTTCCCACTGAGGGTGCTGTTGTTGAGTGCTACCGTGCCACCCTCGTTGTCGATGCCGCCCCCAACGCTGCTGCTATCGCCGTTCGTATAATTACGATAGAGGGTGCTATTGTTGATGGTTAGCGTCCCAGCATTGTAGATGCCGCCGCCGCAAACGTAATCACCCAGTGCGGTGTTCTCACTGATAGTGCTGTCGTTGACTGTCAGCGTGCCGCCGTTGTCGATGCCGCCAGCGGCGCTGTAGTAACCGTCGATTCCCGAAGCGCTATTGCGACGGAGCGTGCTATGGTTAAGCGTCATGGTGCTGACATTACAGATGCCGCCGCCCTGCTCCGCGCTGTTCCCTTCGACCATGCTCTCGCTGACTGTCAGCGTCCCATAGTTGAGAATGCCCGCACCACAACCGGCTTGCCCGCCGTTGCGAACGGTCACCTTTGAAAGTCTGACGTGGGCGCTGGCAATGGCAACGTAGACCACATTTCCGTATCCGCTGCCATCAACAATTGTCGTGCTGGTGTCCGCACCGATCAACTTAAGACTGGAGTTAATGGTGAGAGTCTCTTTATAGATACCGGCTGCGACCTTAATGGAATCACCCGACGAAGCTAGCGAGATGGCATGACCGATTGTCTTGCAAGCAGTCTGAGGCGTGTTGCAATTGTTCTTGTCGCTTCCGTTTACGCCGTTGACATACCAAGTCGTGCTCGCCATCGCGGGGACAGCCAGGAATAGAGCCGCAGCCAGAAGGCCGTGGGACATGAGTCTAGATTTCATAATTCTCTCCTGTCATCTTGAAAGGAACGGCCGCGCGCTAATCCTCTTAAGTAGTGAACGCAATCTGCGTTTGTGTCGTCGCACGTTAGTCACTCTGCCGCTCGTACGCGCCCATATCGCAGCCGATGCCGTGGTCTTCCTTGTCAGGACGAGGTTTGCCCCGTTGATCGGTCTTCAGCAGATGACCTTGACCATCGGTGCAGCCGTTCGGATTGCCCGCATCAATCGCCGGGCTTCCCTGGAGCAGAGGGATGGTTTGTGTGGGGCCGCCGTAGTTGCCCAACTTGCCGAGTTTGGGGACGGTGTTGTTCAGATCGCCAGGGCCACTGAAATTGCAGGTTTTGTCGCTGCTTAGGTTGTAGCCCATCGAGCTCATGGTCGCGTCGCAGTTTCCCCCGTGGTGATTGTTCGCAATAATAGTGTTCTGGAGTGTAACCGTGCCGGGATGCCATCGGCTTCTGACGCAGCCGCCGTTGGAAATGCCGCCCCCGCTGCTACTGCCGTCGGGAAGGGCCTTATTCCCACTGACTGTGCTGTTGCTGAGCACCATTGTCCCGCCCTCGTTGTCGATGCCGCCGCCGGCGCCATTGCTAGCACCGTTCGCGCGATTGCCGTGGAGGGTACTATTGTTAATGGTTAGCGTCCCGCTGTTGTAAATACCGCCCCCGCAAACGTAGTTGCCTCTCGTGCTGTTGTCATTGATAGTGCTGTCGTTAACTGTCAGAATGCCGTCGTTCTCGATCCCGCCACCGTTGCTGTAGTAACGGTCGATTCCCGAAGAGCCATTGCGACTGAGGGTGCTGCGGTTGAGCGTCATGGTGCCATAGTTGCCGATGCCGCTGAAGGGGAAATTACCGCTTATGGTGCTGTCGTTAAGCGTCAGCGTCGCCTGGTTAAATACACCCCTATGAGCATTTCGTATCGTCACATTGGAAACTGTGACGTCGGGACCGCTGTTGGGGATATTAATCACTGTGGCGTGGCGGACGCCATTGCGCGCGCCATCAATGATCGTTGTTGCGGCGCCTGAACCGACAATCTTCAAGTTGAAATTAATCGTGAGATTCCATTCTGTATAGGTAGCCGGTGCGACCATTATGGAATCACCAGTGGAAGCCAGCGAGATGGCATGACCGATTGTCTTGCAAGCAGTCTGAGGCGTCTTGCAGTTGTTCTTGTCGCTGCCATTCATGCCGTTGACATACCAAGTCGTGCTCGCCACGGCTGCTGGCGCCAGCACGAGAAATAGACTCAGAAGCGCTAGATTTGCCAGCGAAAATTTATTCTTCACGGTGTCCCTCCTAGTTATGAAGTTCCAATTGCCCCAGGAATCGGTCGGAATAGCGTGGCCTAAGAAGCCGACTTTCATTTCCACTCAGTCGTGCTGCCGTTCATACGCGCCCATGTCGCATCGCTGGTCGTGCTTGTACTTGCCGGGACGAGGCTTGCCACGCTGATCGGTCTTCAAAAGACGACCACGACCGTCGGTGCAGCCAGAGCGGGTTTCCGGCATCACCTGCCGGGCTTCCAGCGAGCAGCGGGATGGTTTCGGTGAGTCCGCCATAGTTGCCCAACTTTCCGAGTTTGGGGACGGTGTCGTTCAGGTCGCCAGGGCCATCGAACTTGCAAGTTTTGTCGCTGCTGAGGTTGTAGCCCATCGAGGTCATAGTCCCACTGCAGTTTCCCCCGTGTGCATTGTTCGCAACAATAGTGTTCTGAAGCGTCGTCGTGCTGGCATAGGAACGGCTCATGACACAGCCCCCATTGTCGATGCCACCTGCCGATCCATCGCCATACTCGTGAATAACGGCGCTGTTCCCCTCTAGGGTGCTGTTGCTGAGCACCACCATGCCGCCATCATTCTCGATGCCGCCGCCAACGCTATTGCTGTCACCTCTCGCATGATTGCGGTTGAGGGTGGCGTTGTTGATTGCTAATGTGCCGCTGTT
Source organism: uncultured Acidobacteriota bacterium (assembly GCA_963716405.1). Classification (GTDB taxonomy): domain Bacteria; phylum Acidobacteriota; class Terriglobia; order Terriglobales; family Acidobacteriaceae; genus JABDBE01. The sequence goes on from CAVQTI010000007.1 coordinate 1,148,088, forward strand.
GTAGATACCGCCGCCGCAGACGTAATTTCCCTCTGCATCGTTTTCGCTGATGGTGCTGCTGTTGATTGTGAGCACGCCGCTGTTGTAGACGCCGCCGCCGGCACTGTAGTAGCCGTCGAACCCTGCGCCTACATTTCCACGGATGGTGCAGCGATTGACCGTCATCGTGCCATAGTTGGCGATGCCGCCGCCGCCAGCGACCCCGCTGATCGTACTGTCGTCTAGCGTCAGCTTCCCGGAATTATTAATTCCGGCTAACCCGTTGCGGATGGTCAGCCCTGAGAGGGTGACAATAGCATTGTCCTGCTGAATGAAGACGCCTTGATAACCATCAATGATCGTTGTGGCGGCGCCTGCGCCGAAGATCTTCAAACTGGAGTTGATGGTGAGAGTTTCTTTGTAGGTAGCGGCTGCGACCATGATGGAATCACCCGACGAAGTTAGCGAGATGGCATGCTTGATTGTCTTGCAGGCAGTCTGAGGCGTCTTGCAATCGTTCTTGTCGCTTCCGTTTACGCCATCGACGTACCATGTCGTGGCGGCCATGGCGGCTGGCGCCAGCATGAGAAATAGACTCACAAGCGCCAGCTTTGCCAGCGGGAATTTATTCTTCACGGTGTCCCTCCTAATGTATGAACGTTCCAATTGCCCCAGGGATCGGTCGGAATAGCGTGGCCTAAGAAGCCGGTGAAAGGGAAAAACTCGTAGAGCTATGAATCGCCCGCTACTGGCCGAGAATCGTATGCCCAGCAGGACTGGCTGTCAATGTTGACCTCGGCGTAATAAGGCCTTTAGACCTCAGTCCCGCTGATCCGCCAGTCAATATCGCCTTAGGCAAAGTTAAAGTGCAAAGTGCTTGTTAGAATAAGGATCGGGTTTCAGTCTGTGAAAGCCGCGAAGCCTGGTGATAAAGATCTGGAGATAAAGATGAAGAGCAACAACATGTCGCGCCCGCTGTACGAAGCCGATCCCGAGATAGCTGCTGCGATCGACAACGAAGTTCGCCGCCAGCATGAAGGATTGGAACTGATCGCTTCGGAAAACTTCGTCAGCGAAGCTGTGCTCGAGGCCATGGGCTCGGTGTTCACCAATAAGTATGCGGAGGGCTATCCGGGCAAGCGCTATTACGGAGGCTGCGAATTCGCCGACGTCGTGGAGAACCTGGCGCGCGATCGCGCCAAGCAACTGTTCGGAGCGGAACATGCCAACGTCCAGCCGCACGCGGGATCGCAAGCCAACATGGAGGCTTACTCCGCGGTGCTGCAGCCCGGCGATACCATTCTGGGCCTGAACCTGGCGCACGGCGGCCATCTCACCCACGGGCACCATCTCAACTTTTCCGGGAAAACTTATCGCATCGTTCCTTACGGCGTGACCAAGGAAACAGAGACTATCGATTACGACGACCTGGAAAAGCTTGCGGAAAAAGAGCGGCCCAAGATGATCATCGGCGGCGGCAGCGCGTATCCGCGGATTATTGATTTCGCGCGCATGCGGCAAATCGCCGACAAAGTTGGCGCGCTTTACCTCGTGGACATGGCGCACTTTGCTGGATTGGTTGCGGGTGGCGTGCATCCCTCGCCGGTGCCGCACGCGCAAATTGTGACTTCCACCACCCACAAAACTCTGCGTGGACCGCGTGCTGGAATGATTTTGTCCAAGCAGGAATTCGCAGCGGCCATCGACAAAGTTGTTTTTCCCGGAATGCAAGGTGGGCCGCTGGTGCACATTATTGCCGCGAAGGCGGTGTGTTTCCGCGAAGCCATGCAGCCGGATTTCCGCGACTATGCGCGGCAGGTTGTCGCGAACGCGAAAGTTCTGGCTGAAACGCTGGCTGCGGAAGGCTTCCGCATTATTTCTGGTGGTACAGACACGCACCTCATGCTGGTCGATGTTTTTTCTAAAGGCATGCTGGGCAGCGAGGCGGAGAAGGCGTTGGATCAGGCGGGCATCACCGTCAACAAGAACGCAATTCCTTTCGACACCAATCCTCCCATGAAACCCAGCGGCATTCGCATTGGCACGCCGGCCCTGACCACGCGTGGCATGAAAGAAACCGAAATGCGGCAAGTTGGCCGGTGGATCTCCGAGACGCTGCATAATCGAACGGATGCCGCGGTGCTCGGAAGAATCCGCAAGCAAGTGCTGGAAGTGGCGGATACTTTCCCGCTATATCCGGAGCGCCGAGCCAAGGCAGAAGTAAGAGCTTGAAATTCCTCGCCACTGATTTTCGCGGATCAACACGGAGAGGACCTTGAAAGTCGCCATCGATATCCGGCGCATGACCGAGTTTGGCGTCGGCACTTACACGCGCAACGTGATCAGGGCGCTCGGCCGACTGGATCACTTCAACGAATATTTTCTTATCGGCTCGCCGCAGAAGGTGGCGGAGATCGGGCCGCTACCGCCTAATTTTCAGACCATCCCTTTGTTAGACGACGGTAGCACAGCGAAAGGCTACCTGGAATGCCGCGGCATTCTTAAGCGATGGAATTGCGATCTGGTGCATATTCCCTACTTATTCTGGATGCCTCGAAGTTTGCCTTGCCCGTACGTGATGACAGTACACGACGTTCTGGAGCACATGTATCGCGCTCATGACCGTTCCAGCCTGCGGCGCTCTCTGCATTTTCATCTCACGCGACGCGTGCTGAAGGGCGCGGCGAAAATTTTGGCAGTTTCGAAGTACACCAAGAGTGACATCGAGAAATTGTTTGGGATTCCCGGTTCTCGCATTGAAGTTGTGTACAACGCCATTGATGAGCGCTTCCTGGGCGGTCACGCCTCTGACGCCGAGCGGCAAGTGCTGGCGGAACGCTATCTCGTGACTTATCCATTTCTGCTCTATGCGGGCCGCATCAGTCCGCATAAGAATCTGGTGCGTATTATCGAGGCGTTTTCAGCGCTGAAGGCAGAACTGGAAAAGGACGGAAGGTTTCCCGACCTCAAACTGATCATCATTGGCGACGAACTCTCCAAGCATCCCGATTTGCGCCGCACCGTCATTCGCAGCGGCGTGCAAAACGACGTGCGCTTCATGGGATTCGTTCCCATTGAAATACTGCGAGTGTTTTACGACACCGCCAAGATTTTTGTCTTCCCTTCTCTTTACGAGGGTTTCGGACTTCCGCCGCTGGAGGCCATGGCGCATGGTACGCCGGTGGTCACCTCCAACACTTCGTCGCTTCCGGAAGTAGTCGGCAATGCTGCGGTCCTGGTGAATCCGGAAAATGTCTTTGAAATCATGCGCGCGCTGTTGCGCGTGCTGTTAGATCAGACGGTTCGCGACAAATACAAACAGCGTGGAGACGAGCAGGTAAAGAAATTTTCCTGGGAAGCATCCGCGCGGCAAACTCTTGCAGTTTATGAAGCTGTTGCGGGGAAGCGGCAACCAGACCGGCAACTAGTGAAAGCTGTATAGTGGCCTGGAGCAGTTACGCAGCTACTCGCCCTTCAGCAATGGAGTTCCTGGGGAAACCAGACCCTGACGGTGCAATTTCGTGCGGAAGCGGGCACGGTCGGTTTCGGATGAAGCCGCAGCCAAGCTCTTGCGCAGCTTAAGAATTTTTTCTTTGCGGGTGCGGCGACGGCGAATTTCGGGACGACGGCTCGGTGCGGACATTAATTTTCTCCTGATATTTTGCTGGGAAGATTGTAGCACCCTGATTGGCAAAGAACGCGACGCTTGCGGATAGGCGCTTGCGTAATCGCTTAGAAAAGTTAGAAATTCGCAGCCGCGACACCGCTCATACCTTGCGCGGCGGCTTCAAAGCCGCATTTTGGGGCGCCTGAGTGTTCGATTTAAGAGGCGTGGCATCTACGTTTCCTCCCAGACTTAAATCACTGGACCAGCAGTCGGCCAGGATTTTCCAGTCTCCCGCCTGTCGCGCCAGGGTGAGCAGATATTTGCCACGCTCTTCGCGGCGTTTTCCCATAAACGGCACCAGCATTTGGCAACGACCGGCCTCGTAGGCGATGTCTCCGAAAATTTCGACGCGAAACGTATCCATCTCGACCTCGCCCAGTCCCGCATCGAGCACGCTAAAGAAGAACTCGCGAATAGCCGCTGTGCCACGAACCGGCGGCACATTCGGACGCAGCACAACCGCGTCAGCTCCGTAGAGATCGACCAGATCGTCGAGCTGTTTGTTGTTGCAAGCCAGCGCCCAATCCTGCGTCAGCTTTCGAATTGCAGCTTCGTTCCGGCTCACCGAAGCTCCTGCCAATGGCGTGCGCGGCCGCGCGTCACGTGTAATGGGAGCACCAGTGGGACGTTGCTCCGAACCGGCGAGAGGACCTCCCTCAGACGAGGGGAAATAATGATGATGATAATGGTGGTGGTAGTGATGTTGCCCCACAGCGGGAGCAGACACCTTCGGCCTCGCCGCAGTTGAAGCTTCGGGTGAAAAGGGCGGGGCATCCTGCTGGGGAACGCCGCAGATCGCGCAGAACCGGTTCTCCAGCGGGTTTGGGCTGCCGCAGGCGAGACAAGCACGGGTCTCAGTCGCTTCGGCTGCGGCGCTGGTAGAGGCATCCGTGTCGACCTGTGACGTCAGCCGTTGAACTGCCTGCAAGGCTGCCGCAATCGATTCGTTGCCGGGCTGGGGCTGATGCAGGTCTTGCTTTAGTCGCCGGAAGAAATCGTCGGCCGCCGGGTCATGGGCATGTTCCGATCCGGAGACAGGTGTATTCCGAACTGGCCCGGTTGCTTTTTCGTGATCCATAGGGATGGCTAGCCAGCGCTCATTCTAGTCGAAAAGCGGCTGGCCGGAGAAGACCTTAGTGAGCTGAGAACTCGATCTTCGCTTCGCTGTCAGTAGCCGCGCCATTGCACATTCCCGGACGATAGCGCCAGGAGCGAACCGTATCCAGGATGGTGCGATCCTGGGCGGGACCTGCGCTTTCGAGAATCAGCGGAGAATGCACCCGCCCGTCGGTGCCGATGATGAAACTCACGCTCACCCTGGTGTCCGGATCAATAATGCTCAGTAATGGGTTCGGCGTAGCCAAAGGTTCAGGGGGTTCCGACGCCTCGCAAGCGGTGCCCGCGCTGGCGTGCAACATAGCCGCGAAACTGGAGTCACGGAGCGCCGAACCCCATATTTGACCTTCCCGGGCAGATAGTGGTGTCCCAGACAGCCGCGATCGCGCTTCCATGGCCGTCGCCAGACAGTTCGATGAAGCTAAGACCACGAGAAGAAAAAGGCACAACCTGCGCACTGTCATGACCGATCCCAAAAGTCTTGCCGATTTGATATAGACACCAAGCTCAGCCATCTGGCTTGTCTAGGGCAATCCAGATGCCAGCGCAGAGATTGCTTAGGTGCTTGATGTGACAAGACTTACTCAGCTGGAAAAGACGGGCGCAGTACTGAAGATGAAAACCGTTGCAGCCGGTGGAGCATGCACAATGATGCTGATGCGTCCTTACGACAATCCTCAATCATTAGGCGCGAATCATGAATCCGAGTAAGTGGGACCGGGCTGGCCTACCTTTAGCGGCCATTTGTTCTTCTCAAGCGCGGGCGTCCATACCAGGTCAGGCTGGGGCTTTCGTTCGACCTCAAGCGGTTCAGCCATCCGGTCGGCAAGCAGCGGGGCTACGATCCGAAGTGCATCGACTTCGCTGCGCAAACGTTCCAGATCGATCTCCTTAGTACGCAGAACTTCATATACATTTTTCATGGTCATCAAACCGGACGGCGACGGCCTATACATTTTCCAAGTTGAAATGGACTGCGTGTTTCCGCGGCTGGTTGCAGCGATGATAATACAGAACGGATAAGAACCGCCATCTTTAAGAAGTGCCGTTTGCAGCTACGCCGCAGAGCATGGTATTCAAGCCTGGTAGGCTACCGGTCAGTAACACACGGAAAGTCACACTTGGGGAGCTCGACTTGGAAACAGAAATGTTGCCTCGGCTCGATGGCATCTTGCCGCAGGACGAGGTCCACGTATGGTATGTCGACCTTCCCGCCTGGGAGAAAGAATCTGCGTCGTTGCTTTCGCTACTTAATCCGGAGGAGCAGGAGCGCGCCGCGCGATTCAAATTTCCTGCCCCTCGCAATCAATTTGTTATCAGCAGAGCCATGCTCCGTCAGGTGCTGGCCCGTTATCTGCGCGTTGAAGCACGCGAAGTTCACTTCCGCACCATGACAAATGGCAAACCTGAGCTTGCCCATGAATCTGGCGTTCATGACGATGTTCGCTTCAACTTGTCGCACACTGCAGGCGCGGCCATCATTGCCGTTACGCGGCACCGGCAAGTAGGAATTGATGTGGAACGAATTCGCATGGATACCAATGCGATGGAACTGGCCGAGCGATTCTTTTCGCATCCGGAGGTGGAATGGCTGCGATCGCAACCAGCTTCCGAACAGATTCCGGCGTTCTTCACATGCTGGACCGGGAAAGAGGCTTACATCAAGGCGCACGGTGAAGGCCTCTCCATGCCGCTAAGCAGCTTTGGAGTTCTTCCGGACGTCGGGAGCGACGGCTTTAAATTGCAACTGAAAGTCTACGAAAATCCAGAAGAGGCGCGACGATGGTTCATTTGCCAACTGGACTTGGGAACAGATTTACGGGCGGCGCTGGCAGTTGAAGGTGAAAGTTGCAGGGTGCGTTTCGGTCAAGTGGCTTCCACAGATATCAGCGTGATACCCGATTCCCTGCGCAATTAATGTAGACGCGGTCTTTATCGGCGCATCTCGCGTTTGCGTGCCAGCACGGTTTCCAGCGCTTGCTGCGTTTCTTTCGACAAATGGTAAGACTCGCCGTCCGATGGATACTGATGCGAAACCACGTCTTCGCGAAAGGACGTGCACTGCATCGGTGATCAGCTTGCGTGCATCCCCGTAGCGGCGAACAAATTTAGCTGGCGGGGCAAAGGTCAGGTTCAGGATGTCGTGGAAGACGAGCACCTGGCCGTCGCAGTCTGGCCCTGCGCCGATGCCAACCGTTGGAGTCTCAATCTCGGCGGTAATCAGAGCGGCGACTTCCCGCGGAATCCCTTCAAGAACCAGAAAAGCCACGCCGGCACGATCCAGCGCCACCGCATCGCGCATGAGCTGTTCGACTGCGGCCAGCGACTTGCCCTGAACCTTATAGCCGCCCATAACGTTTACCGATTGCGGCGTCAGCCCGATGTGACCGGCGACAGGAATCTCCGCGTCGATTACGCGGCGAATAACATCCGCGCGCTTTTCCCCGCCTTCGATCTTCACCACTTCCGCGCCCGCTTCTTTCATGAAGCGGGCCGCATTGCGCACGGCATCGTCCGCCCCGACGTGGTAAGAACCATAAGGCATATCGGCCACCAGCAGCGCCTGTTTTACGCCCCGCCGCACGGCACGGGTGTGATGAAGCATTTCGTCGACCGTGACCGAAAGCGTGTCCGGGTAACCGAGCATGGTCATGGCCAGCGAATCGCCAACCAGAACGATGTCGATGGAAGCCTCGTCTACCAGGCGTGCACTGGCGTAATCGTAGGCAGTCAGGCAGGTAATCGGTTGCCGTTGAAGTTTCTTATCTCGAAGGGAAGCTACAGTGACTTTACGGCGAGATTCGCCAATTGGGGTGACGCTCACAATGTCCTCCAGTGCCCCTCCGCCTCGGCGGATAGAGCCCGTGCGCATCTGTGATGCTGGGATGCGACTGTTGCTATTGTAGTCCCGGAACAGTGGTAGCGTCGATAGCCGCTTTTCGGCCGAAAACAGCACGGGTAGTCACTCCCGATGCCCTTCGATTTCGGGCCATCTGTATCGGGTTAATCCGAAGGACACTGCCCGAACGAAATCTTGATGCTGAGAATTGCCAGTGCTAAACTCACCTATCCAAAAAGTTAGAGGCAAACGTGATCATTGCTTTCCTCAATGGTTCGTCGCATCATTTGGTTCTCTCTGTAATCATCCAGCTTTCGCTGGCTTTCGGCCTCGCTGGTCTGTTTTGGCCAGACAAGTTCATGCCGGTTTTTGATGTCTTGATGTTCCCCTGGGCCGCAAGTTATCGCACGGTCCGGGGCCATAGCATCGCCGCAATTGCATTGTCCGTTCTGCTGTTTTTCGTGCTTTCGTCGAATCATTAGAACTAAAATCTTTCTCACGCCTCGAGCTCACAGGTCCATTCAAACCAACTTCTGAGAGCAGGATGTTTGTCCCATGCCAAGCACCTGCCAACCAATAAAACGCTCTAGACGGTAGACTATATTCAGCGCGGTGAACAGCCGAGCCTCAAGTCCTGCGTACCAACGGTCATGTATTTTGTCTGATCTAAATGAAGTGGCAGATCGCGTAGCGACGGCGACAACGCCTACGATTAAGTCCTCAGTGCTCCGTCCGCGGGCAGATTGGATCGTCATCGCCGTCGCTGCCCTCGTTTTCCTTCTAAGCATCGGCAGTCCGCCGCGCCTCATGGACGATGTGGACGCGGTTCAGGCACAAGCCGCTCGCACCATGCTGGCGTCGGGGGACTGGGTGACCGCCCGTCTCGATGGTGTTGCCTACCTCGAAAAAGCGCCACTCAACTACTGGATGATGGCGGTTGCGTACAAGATCTTCGGTGTGCATGACTGGGCTGCCCGGCTTCCGCATGCGCTGGCGGTAGTGCTGTTGTGCTGGGTGACCTATCGTTTTGGACGTTGGGCTTTTGGGGAAACGGCCGGACTTTTCGCCGGCCTGGCGCTTAGCACGTCGGTCGGTCTATTCCTTTTCACCCGAGTCCTGATTCCCGACGCCGTCCTGACCCTGGCCATAACGGGAGCGATCTGGGCATGGCTGCGTCTGCTCGAACCAGATGAGCAGCATCCGCTGCGCTGGTCATTCACGTTGGGTCTGTGCTTAGGCGCGGGCTTGCTGCTTAAGGGCTTGATCGCGGCGGTATTCCCCATAATGGCCGCGCTCGCGTACATGGCCGTTACCCGGCGTTTGTTCTCTCCGGCAGCATGGCGTCGTCTGCATCTCGGGCTTGCAATTCCGGTTGCGCTCGCGATCGCCGTGCCATGGTACGTGCTGGCAACCTTGCGCAATCCGCCTTATTTCGCGTTTTCCTTGCACAGCGGGCCCGGTGAATACCGCGGATTCTTCTGGTTTTATTTTTTCAACGAACACCTCCTGCGTTTTCTGGGCATGAGGTACCCGCGCGACTATGACACCGTCCCCAGGTTGTGGTTCTGGGTTCTGAATCTGCTCTGGATTTTTCCCTGGTCGTTCTACCTGCTGGCTGCGCCGACCCTCGATTACAAGACCACCTCACGAGCATCCAGAACCAGACTAATGGCTCTGTGCTGGATTGGGACGGTGATGTTATTTTTCACCTTCTCGACCACGCAGGAATACTATTCGATGCCTATCTATCCGGCGCTGGCACTGCTGGTGGGATCGGTTCTCGCAAGCGGCCGTCGCTGGGTGCGCGCTGGTACATACGCGCTGCTGGCCGTGTGTACGATCTTGTCTGCTGTGCTTTTCACCCTGCTGTTACTCGGTCTGGCGTGTCCCAGCGCCCGGCGACATCTCTCAGGCATTGACTCAACATCCGGAGCTCTACACTCATTCGCTCGGCCATATTTGGGACTTGACGCTCAATGCCTTCGCCTATTTGAAATTGCCGCTGGGACTTGCGGTTCTTGCTTTCGGAGGGACCGCAATTGCCTTGGCACTTTCGAGAAAAAATGTGCACCGAACAGTTCTGGTCATAGCCGCCGGCATGATTGTTTTTTTTCAGGCTGCCCGGATTGCGCTGATTCGTTTTGACTCGTATCTAGGCTCTTACCCGCTGGCAGAACGACTGGAACAAAGCCCGCCCGGCCAGCTTATTGAGGCTGATGCTTATTATGCTTTCTCGTCGGTTTTCTTCTACACGAATCGCACGGCGTTGCTGCTGAATGGTCGCATGAACAATTTGGAGTATGGCTCTTACGCGCCCGGCGCTCCGGATGTATTTATCGATGACAACCGCTTCATCTCATTGTGGAAGACGGACGCTCGTTACTACTTGCTGGCATATGGCACCGACATGCCGCATCTCGAGCAACTGGTCGGGAAGCCGGCTCTCCATGTGGTAGCGGAAAACGCCGGGAATTATCTCCTCACGAACCGTGCGCTTCCCTAGACGGGGTGCGGAGAAATTTAGACGGGGTGCGGAGAACTTTGGAAATCGGCGACCAGAGCCTTGAGGCGGCGCGGCTTCAAACCGCGCCGCACATGGTTTGAACGACTTTACGGCACCGGCTGGGAAGCCGTGCTCCGACAGAGAAGAAGGTTGCCGTCGTCGGCAGCGGCCCTTCGGGCCTCACCGTGGCTGGCGACCTCATTCAGATTATCTAACGACCGGACAGTGGTGAAACTGCGGGGAACGCGGATCATAAGGCGGAATTCCTCTGGCTCGGCGGGTTCGCCAGGGTCTGTTCCTTCCGCGCCAGAAGTTGGTTGAGCTCGCTAACCAGTTTCTGAAACTTACTGGGATTGTGCTCTTCACAGATGAGGCGGCACAAATCCATGATGCGATCGCTGTCTGTATGAGTCATTCCCACTCTTTCCGTTGCAGGATGGCGACGCTAAAATGTATAGAAAGCGGCTTGACTTCGTCTGTACCGCAGCGAACATTTCCTAAAAACCTGCATTTAATCCTGCGTCCAGACGTGGCGCTGATTTTCGTGGTATAGCTAAGTCGATGCGACATGGGGAAATCCGCTGGAATCCAGAACTGCAGGAGTGGTTTTGTGTGCGCTGTGGCCTGACCTCGGACCACGTTATCCGCGAAGATGCCCAAGCGGAGATGGAGTTATCCGACTGCGAGCTTCCAAGTGATCAGCGGACTTCTTGAGTTGTTGCAAGAATGCCGCAGCCGAGTGAAACCGCTGTGAGGTGCAAAAACTGTGGAAATCGTGCCACGGCAAAAATGAGCCGTTCGGCTGAGTATGCAATCTAACAGACAGGTTAAACCAAGCATGATATAACGTCTGGACAGAGTGGGTAACACCATGCAAAGCGATGGGAAGCAAGAAAAGTGGTTGGAACTTTGCGCCCAAGCCGCGAAAGAACAGGATCCTCAAAAGCTGATGGCGCTGGTCGAAGAAATCAATCGGTTGTTAGACGCGAGGAAACCAGGCAGTCCTCCTGGATTTCAGGCCAAAGCCTAGTTCGGGTCATTTTAGGCCAGCCTGCCAACTCCTCCCTGCCGCTGGGCCCGTGACCAAAACTAACTGGCGGATCTTCGCTCTTCCTGCATAGACTCCACGAGGGGCCTTCGCGCGCGTCGGATGTGCTCCCGTAACGAGGTGTTGAGTTCCACAATAATTTCGTCCCACTGCTCGGCGTCCGGTGTATTCACTACGTGCGCGCAGAGCTTTCTGATGCGATCTTCCAGTCGCCGTTCCATCAATCCACGCCCCTTTAGCCGAGGGTTTCACACTGCTGGCAGGGGGTCGATACAGAGCATCCTGTAGGGACACTTGCAAACCAAAGTCGGTTTGACTACAAAGCACCGTCGTAGCGTTACCTATAATGTGCATCGCGTTGCATCCCTTAAATTAATTTTGGATCACCGAATCTCGGCTAAGTGTCACTTTTATAATGATTTAGAAAACGGTCCGGCGATGGTGTTTAAGCTGCTTTTCACTAATGCCGCCTCTCCAGGGCGCAGATCGGGGTGTACATTGATCGACTCGACGCAGGATGCCGTGGTCCAGCTTCCGCAGCCAGCAGCTAAACCGAAAACCAAACACTCCCTGCTTCCCACTCTGATCGTGCTGTTCCTGGTTTCCTACGGCTTGATGTGCCTGCTGGCGGTTGAACAGGATAAGACGATTGCAGCGCAGCGATCCCTGATCAGTTCTCTGCTCGGCGACAGTACCGAACTGAGCCATTTGAAAGTCAAGATTTTTCAGGACCAGCATCCGCAGCAGAATGCCGCGAGTAGTTCCCAAGCCCAGGAGCCTTTGACCCAGGCTCCGTCGGCTCAGGCCCCGATGACCCAGGCCCCGATAACCCAGGCTCCGATGACCCAGGACGCGCCAGCCGGAAGCTCGCAGCGCAGCCATGTTGCGGGCAAGGTGCGGAAGTCGCTTCCGGCAAAGCCTCCGTTGGGAATCGCAGATATTGTTGACGGACGCAGGATCGCAAACACGATCTGATAGCAGGACCCAGGTAAGGTAGGATGAAAATTCTGGCGGCATTTTTCCTGGCATTGTCTCTGCCGGGCTCGAAGCTTGCTGTTCCCCCGCTGGCACCTTCCGATCATGCCGTAACACAGCGTGCGCGACAAGGCGGAACGTGGTACATGGCGGAAAGTGGTCACGCGGTATTCTGCTATGGTCCAGTCATGCTGCTGAAACAGCCTGATGGCGGATTTCAGCACGTAGCCACCTTCTGCCGCGGCGATCAAACCATCGTGCCGCTGAGAGACTAACTTTCAGGCTGAAAGTCACTAATCCCCACAGCTTTTTGTATACTGCTCGGTGCCTCGACGTTGGCACCAATGCTGACTCCTGCCTCATCCCGGCTTTCCTATATCGACTGGATGCGCGGCTTGGCCTGCGTACTCATGTTCCAGACGCATTGCTACGATTCATGGCTCAACGGCAGCGCCCGTAAGAGTACTTTTTTTATGTGGTCGCAGTTGGGCGGAACTCTGCCAGCGCCGCTGTTTCTTTTTCTGGCCGGAATTTCCTTCGCGCTCGTCACCGACAAGATGCGACAGAAAGGCACGCCGGTCGCACAGATTGCGCGCACTACCATTCGCCGCGGTGCGGAAATCTTCGGCCTTGGTCTTTTGTTCCGTCTGCAGGAATTTGTGATTGCCCTGGGCTGGGCCCCGTGGAGTGATTTGTTGCGCGTCGACATCCTCAACATGATCGGCCTTTCCATGATGTTGATGGGCCTGCTGTGCTGGATGGTCTTGCGCTTATCGCCCACGCGTTTAACCCTGGCTCTTAGCGCCTCCGGCGTCGCCATGGGCATTTCGCTCCTCACTCCGTTGCTGTGGACGAACTGGCGTCCGCACTGGCTGCCTTGGCCAATTGAGTCTTATATCGATGGCGTTCACAACCTGGGCGAGCCTCAAGCCTGGCTGTTTCCGATTTTTCCCTGGGCCGCTTTTGCCTTCATGGGTCTCGCGGTTGGATTTTGGTTGTTGAGCGATAACGCGAGGCAACAGGGGGCTTGGACGTTTGCACTGGCGGGCGCGGGTGGGGTAGCGCTGATTTATTTGGCGCGCTGGATGGATGCTCGTCCGCACCAGTTTTATGCGACTTATGATTTTTGGCATACCAGTCCGAATTTCTTTTTGATTCGGGTTGGCTTGCTGCTGGTGATTCTGTGCTGCGGCTTATCTCTGGTGCCGATGGGGTGCGGGACAGTGGGGCTTTAGCCCACTTATACAACTAGGGCAGACTTCACTGCTGGTTTACTGGGTTCACATTGAATTTGTTTACGGACGGCTTTCTATTTTGCCCAAGCATGCCGTCGACATTCGCACCGCCTCCTATGGATTGCTGACGATTTTCCTTTCGATGGTCATTCTATCGGTGCTGCGTACCAAGCTAAAAGGCCGCGGCGCGGAAGCCCTGGCATGGTTCTACAGACCAGCCAAGGCCAGCTAGTGTGAGCGCGAGCGTCATCGCTCGTGCGGCGATAATTCAAACTGGCGGGAAACCTCATTGCTGCTCCGCTAGGAGCTTGCTCTGCGAAGATCAGGGCGGCGATATTACATCGGAATGGGGGACCTTTTCCAATCGGCTCGACACTGGAACTCGAACCATCACTTTTTTTCACACCGTGCACCAACTTTCATCTACCTCAATCGCAAAAAAGCAGTTATAGTTATTTCCGCTCAGCGATTCCCTGACGACAACTGACCTGGTTGATGGCGCGCAAAAGCAGTTCGACCATCTCGCAGGAGGAGTTGTATCCAGCCGTCCACGAACCTGCGCGTCCCGCGCCTGACGACACTCTCGACGACGCGCGCATGCTCGACCTGGACGTGGAACAGGAATCGCCCTTCCTGCGCGGACAAAAGCGCGTCTCGGTTCGCCGCGGTTCTCTGCCGAAAAAAGCCGCCACTGGCCTGACTTGGGGCATCCTCGCCTTGATTGTCTTCTTTTCCGGTAGCGCGGCGGTCGCTGCGCTCTACCACTACGGCGAACATTCCTGGCGTTTCCGCATCGATTCGAGCGATGACATCGAACTCGCCGGTCTGCAGAACGTGACCCGCTTTCAAATCATGGAGGTCATGGGCGGCGACATTGGCCGCAACATTTTCTTTGTGCCTTTGTCCGCCCGTAAGCAAGCTCTGGAAAAAATCCCCTGGGTGGAATCGGCCAGCGTTATGCGGTTCGTCCCCAATCGCCTCAGGATCGAAATCCATGAGCGCACGCCCGTCGCTTTCGCCCGCGTTGGATCGAAGATTCTGCTGATCGACTCTGTCGGCACACTGATGGAACTGCCGACAGCAAGCAAGAAAAAGTATTCATTCCCGGTGATCCTCGGGATGAATCCGGGCGAACCTGCCTCCACTCGCGCCGCACGTATGAAAATCTACAACGACCTGGTCAGCCAACTGGACGTGGGCGGCGCGCACTATTCGCAGGAACTCAGCGAGGTCGACCTGACCGACGCGGAAGACGTCAAAGTGTTGCCCAGCGATCCTCTGGGTGAAGTGCTGGTGCACCTGGGCTCGTCCAATTACCTTGAGCGCTACAAAATCTATGTCAGCCATGTGCGGGAGTGGCGACAGCAGTTCGACAAACTGGAATCCGTGGATTTGCGCTATGACCGGCAGATTATTGTGAACCCAGATCTGCAAGGCACGGCCAAGCAAACGCCGCTTTCAGTTTTATCGGTGAAAGCCGCCATGGCAGCGGGAATGAAACCCGCCGCGCTGATCGCCCACCAACTCACCCCACCCAAACAAGCCACAGTGTTAACCGCTTCTGCAAAGCCTCCGGCAAAAATCGCAGCCGGCAAAAAGAGCGTCAAAAAGACTCACCGTAAAGTCGCGGCGAAAGCAACGCCGAAACAGGGCACCGCCATCGCACAAAATAAAAACATCTCAAAGCCTGATTCCTCCCCCGCTCCATCGCAATCAGCCGCACCAGGAACTGCCGCGCCGAAATCAGGAAACAAACCCAGTCCAGCGATTGCCAAGGGAGAGGATCACCCATAAGCATGGCGAATCAGCATCACAATTTTCTGACGGCAATTGACGTAGGCAGCGCCAAGACTCGCGTGCTGGTGGCCGAGATCACCGACTCCGGCCTGCGCTACCGTGGACACGGGGTTGCCGAATCGCGCGGTTCCCGCAAAGGCGTGATCGTCGATCTGGAAAAGGCGGTCGCATCGATTCAGAGAGCGGTAGAGCAGGCTGAAGACGTTTGCGGCGCGCCCATCGAGCATGCGCTGCTGGGAGTCGCCGGGTCGCATGTGCGCGGAATGAACAGCCACGGCGGACTAAGTCTGGGTACGCGAGCTCGCGAAATCGCGCGCGATGAGATTCGTCTTGCAGTCGATAAAGCTCGGGGCATCCCGCTGCCGGCCGATCGCGAAATTCTCCACCTGCTGCCGCAGGAATTCATCCTCGATGATCAAAGCGGCGTGCACGATCCCCTCGGAATGATGGCCATGCGTCTCGAAGTCCGCGTGCACATGGTCACCGCCGGTTCAAGCGCTACGCAGAACGTAATCTCGGCAGTAAACCGCGCCGGCGTGCATGTGGATGACACCGTCTTCGAGCCTCTGGCTTGCGCCGATGCCGTACTACGCGCCGATGAACGTGAATTGGGAGTATGTCTGATGGACCTAGGCGCAGGCTCAACCAGCCTGATCGTTTTTCAGGAAGGCGCCGTAATTCACACCGCTGTGATTCCGGTTGGCGGCGATCATTTCACCAGCGATCTTTCCGTTGGCCTCTGCACCCCGCTGGCGGAAGCGGAAAAAATCAAGAAACTCTACGGCAACGTGATCGTGACTCTAATTCCCGAGGGAAACGAAGTCGAAGTTCCATCAGTCGGCGACCGGCCCTCGCGCCTGATTTCGCAGCGCATGGTCGGAGAAATTCTCGAGCCCCGCGCCCGTGAATTATTCGAAATGCTGCGCGACAATTTGCGTCATAGCGGCATGCTCGATGTCTGCGTCGGCGGCATCGTGTTAAGCGGAGGCACCTCGCGTCTGGCCGGGATCATGGACATCGCTGAATCGGTGTTGCGGCGCCCGTTGCGTCTGTCCTGGCCGGCGCCATTGGCGAAAATGCCTTCGACTCTGGCAGAGCCGGAATACGCCACTGTTCTAGGAATGATCTTTTACGGCCATCGATCGCGCATCGCCCGCGGCTTGCAGGACACCCGCTGGAGTTCGCGTTTGATGGGGTTCTTCGCAAAAAAGGGAGCATGAAAAAACAACGTCACAAAAGTAGCGCCGGCATCTTGCCGGCTGTCCTGAGGGCATCCTGCCCTCGGCAGTGGAGGCGAGGACGCCTCCACGACAGCCGCCGAGACGGCGGCGCTACAAGAACAAAATCTATCGAGGTGCCTTACCCATGAAAAATGACCCCATGAAAAATGACAATGACATTCGCATCAGCTTCAACGAAGAAACCCGCAATGACGCCAAGATAAAGGTCATCGGCGTGGGTGGAGGCGGCGGTAACGCCGTAAACCGCATGATCGATTCCGGCATGGAGGGAATCGAGTTCGTGGTAGCAAACACCGATCTTCAGGCCTTGCGCATGGCGCGCGCCCCCATGAAGATTCAGCTTGGCGTGAAACTTACAAACGGCCTCGGGGCCGGTGCCAATCCCGAAGTCGGCCGCAAAGCCGCGCTCGAAGACTCCGACAAAATCATCGAAGCGCTCGAAGGCGCCGACATGGTCTTCGTCACCACCGGACTCGGCGGCGGCACCGGAACCGGCGCGGCCCCGATCATTGCGTCACTCGCTAGCGAGATGGGCGCGCTCACCGTCGCGGTCGTTACCAAGCCGTTCGCGTTTGAAGGCAAACGCCGCATGCAACAGGCGGAACGCGGCATCGCTGAGCTTATGGAATCCGTCGACACCACCATCGTGATTCCCAACGAAAAGTTGCTCGCAGTGGCGCAGGACGCCGGCTTCTTCGAATCGTTCCGCGTCGCCGATGACATACTCCGCCAAGGCGTCCAAGGCATCTCCGACATCATCACCATCCCGGGAATCATCAACCGCGACTTCGCCGACGTGAAAGCGATCATGGCTGGAATGGGCTACGCCGTCATGGGAGCTGCGACAGCCAATGGCGCGCGCCGCGCCACCGAAGCCGCGCAAAAGGCCATCGCCTCGCCGCTGCTCGAAGCGGGAGCCATCGACGGCGCTCGCGGCATCCTCATCAACATCACTGGATCTACTTCGCTCAAGCTGGCCGAAGTGCAAGAGGCATGCACCATCATCCAAAGCGCCGCGCATGAGGATGCCAACATCATATTCGGCGCCGTGCTCGATGAAAAAATGAAGGATGCGGTAAAGATTACCGTAATCGCCACCGGCTTCAAGGATTCAGATCACCGTCGGCGGCGACAGGAAGAGCGATCGATTTTCGTGAGTTCACGGGAAAGCTCGCGTCACGATGATTTCTTTGACGACCCTCAACCGGAAGCCGAAGTTGATCCCGAACCGCCGCCGATGGTAATGCAGCAAGCAGCGCCGCAAGCCGCCGGCGCCGCTGCTTCGGGCGACTCGATTTCCATCGACAGCATGCGCAACGCCATGATCGCCAATTTCGAGCAGTCCGATCTCGACGTTCCCGCGTTTCTGCGCAAGCGCAGCGAGACCATGTAACTTGGCGAGGGGAAAAGTTTTTCCCTTATGAGGCAGTATCGTTCCAGTAACCGCCTCACGTTACCAAAGGGGTTGGCCAGATTCCAAGATTGAAGGCAACCCCTTTATTTATAGGTGCTTACTGCAATTCAAGAAGGTTCGGCGGAAAATACGTTTTACATTGCTTATCGATAGGAAGTTTCATAACATCTAGAACAGTCAGGAACTTAGCCAGTGACGACGATCATTGGCGGGCTTCGTGCTACCTACTGGTATGGACTCCGGGGATGGGGACAGGAAATTGAATTCAGGCAAACGTTTCGCTGGCTTCGGTCTGTTGGTCGGATTCGTCGTTTTTCTCGCAGTGTGCCCGTCCGGGATTGCTGCTACCGTCAGTACGAATTCTCTGACTTCGCATAAATCCAAATCACAAAAAATCAACGAACCTCAGCACGCTCGAAGGCGCATGCATCATCTGGCTCACAGCCGCGCCGTAGTGCCTAGAACCGCCGCCGGTGTGCGTCGCAGGCATCGCTATTACGAGCGCTTCTACACCAGTTCCTTCGCCCAGGATATTACCGAAGGCGACGTGATCGCCGGCGAAGATCCCATTGTGCGCGAAGCAGCCATCGACGCTTTGGGCGGGATGAATGGAACAGTCGTCGCCATCGAACCCACCAGCGGCCGCATTTTGGCGATGGTTAATCAGAAGCTCGCGCTTTCAAGCGGCGCGCAACCCTGCTCGACGATCAAGCTTTCTGTCGCCCTTGCCGCGTTAAATGAAGGCCTCATCACCAAAGAAACCGAAGTCCGTTTGGGTGGCCGCTATCGTATGAACCTGACCATGGCGCTGGCCCACTCGAACAACGCATATTTCGAAGCGCTTGGGCGCCAACTGGGTTTTGAAAAAGTAAGCTATTACGCTCATCAATACGGGCTGGGCGAACTGGCTGGCTATGGCATACCCGGCGAACAGCTGGGGATTTATCCCAACGAAGAAATTCCATCCAAACTGGGTGGCGTTGCCAAGATGTGCTCTTTCGGCGAAGGCGTATCAGTGACCCCGCTGCAGCTTGGGGCTCTGGTGTCAGCCATCGCCAACGGCGGCACGCTCTACTACTTGCAGCATCCCACAGCGCCCGAAGAGATTGCCAATTTTCAACCGGTAGTGAAGCGCCGTCTCGACATCGCCCCGCTGATTCCAGAAATTTCTGATGGCATGGAAGGCGCCGTTCATTTCGGCACCGCGCGCAGCCTGCGAGTCAATTTCAAAGAGGAGGAAGTTCTGGGCAAGACCGGAACCTGCTCCCATGCCGGCACTCGCTTCGGATGGTTTGCCTCCTATGCCAAAACCGACATCGGCCACATCGTCGTAGTTGTCTTCCTCGAAGGCGGCCGACCGACCTACGGCCCCAAAGCGGCCGAAATTTCCGGACGCCTGTATCGCGATCTCTACGATCACAACTTCTTTATGCCGAAACAGTTATTGCCGTGCCAGCACTGCGACCATAAATCTGCTGCAGGACTCTCAGTAAAAACCCGACCAGAACAGTCAGCTCTTCGCACGTGCGACGAATTGGTTGGTCCGGCCTATAGTGCGCGTTGTTTATTACGACCCCCATGGCTGCAATCGTCGTAAGCCTGCAAAGCATGCGCTCAACCGATCTCAACTCATTACTTACGGTTCCTCTCGCCGAAAATGGTTTTCATTTACACTGGCGAGCGATGTCTGCCAGCAAAGGAAAACTCGGTCTGATTGCCGGCAACGGACGCTTCCCCTTCCTGGTGCTCGACGCCGCCCGGGCTGAGGGGTTTGAGGTGGTCGTCGCCGCCATCAAGGAAGAAGCATTTCCGGAAATCGAATCGCACGGCGCCACTGTCCATTGGCTATCACTGGGAGAGCTTTCCAAACTGATCGATACCTTCAAGCGCGAGGGTGTACAGCGCGCGATTATGGCGGGACAGGTCAAGCATAAACAGATTTTTTCCAGCATCCGGCCGGATTGGCGTTTGGCCAAACTTCTTCTTTCGCTCGGCACCCGCAACACTGATTCTCTATTGGGCGCGGTGGCAAAGGTGCTGGCCGATGAAGGCATCGTTCTGGAGAATTCAACTTCGCTCCTCGATCCACTCTTGGCTAAGCCTGGTGTGCTTACCCAGCGTGCGCCGTCAGAGCAGGAAAAGAAAAACATCGATTATGGTCGCGAGGTTGGGGGTCATCTAGCACAGTACGATATTGGCCAGACCGTGATCGTTGCGGAAACCGCCTGCGTTGCGGTTGAAGCGATGGAAGGTACGGACGCGGCCATTCAACGCGCCGGCCAACTGATGACATCGCTCGAATCGGAAGCATCGACGTTAAGCCGCGCCCTCACGGTTATAAAAATCGCCAAGCCGAATCAGGATATGCGTTTCGATGTCCCGGTGATCGGCGTAAATACAATTGAAGTGATGCGAAACGCAGGCGCGACTTGCCTGGCCGTCGACGCGGGCAAATGCCTTCTGCTCGACGGCAACGCGATCAATGCCGCAGCAGATGCGGCAGGCATCGCCATTGTGGCAGACTAGGGGTTCACAACCAATGCCAAAATCCTGGGGGCAACTACATGTCCGAAACTGCTCGTTTAGCTGACCAAATACGCCGTGCCTTCGATGGCGAGGCGTGGCATGGCGATTCCGTCAAGAAAATTCTCGAAGGCGTGAATGCGACAATGGCTGCGGCTCATCCCATAAAGGATGCGCACAGCATTTGGGAGTTGGTGCTGCATATTGCGGCATGGGACGGAGCGGTTCTGAAGCGCACCTGCGGTACGGCGGTACAACTGAGTGACGAACAGAACTTCCCGCCGGTAAAGGACACCAGCGAAGCCGCCTGGCGCCAGGCTATCGAGCATACCAAAGGAACTCACAACGAACTGGTGCAGGCTGTTGCAGCTTTCCCGGACGAGCGGCTGGCCGAGCAGGTTCCCGGCAAAAGCGAAAGCTACTACAATTTTTTCTATATGTTCACCGGCATAGTGCAGCACGAGCTCTATCATGCCGGACAGATTGCGTTGCTGAAAAAAGCGGCGGCGCGATAAGCCGTTCTCAGCAACACTTCAATTTGTGATTAAATCAACAAATCTTCGCCCGACCGGGAACTGAACACTGACCGCCGATAACTTTATCAATGTCGCTGTGATCGGGGTGGGCGCCTTTGGCCGCAACCACGCTCGCGTTTACCACCAACTCGCCGAGGAGGGCGCTCCGGTACGGCTGGTCGGTGTAGTTGATCGAGATACAGCCCAGGCGGACGCGGTGGGGCGCGAATTTGGCTGCCACAGCTTTGGTTCTATCCAACAGCTCACCACCACCCACAGTGAAGTTCAAGCGGCATCGGTGGCGGTGCCCACAATTCATCATCTGAGTGCCGCGCGCCAATTGATGGAGGCTGGGGTCGATGTGCTGATCGAAAAACCCCTGGCGTCCTCGCTGGGGGAAGCCGACGAACTCGTCCGCCTGGCCGAGAAAGATGACCGCATCGTGCAAGTCGGGCACCTTGAGCGCTTCAATCCCGCCGTACGCGCCGCTCTTCCCGTAATCACGCGTCCGATGTTTTTCGAAGTTCACCGCCTCAGCGTATTCACGGCGCGATCTCTCGACGTTGATGTCGTCCTCGACCTCATGATTCACGATCTCGACGTTGTGCTCTCGTTCGTAAATTCACCCGTCAAGGAACTCCGCGCAGTCGGGTTGCCCATCCTTTCCGGCAAGGTTGACATTGCGAATGTGCGGCTCGAATTCGATTCGGGATGCGTTGCCAACTTTACCGCCAGCCGAGTCTCGACCGAACGCGTGCGCAAGGTGCGTTTTTTTCAGCCCAATCAATACGTATCGCTCGATTATGGCCGGCAGGATGTTCTGGTCTTCACTGTCGGAGCGGATGGCGCTGGAGGTGCACCCTCCGTGAATCCGCAAATTCAAATGACGAAGCTTCCGACAACGAGTGAGGAGCCTTTATACGCGGAACTGAAATCATTTCTGGAGTCGGTGAAGCGTCGCTCTCCGCCTACAGTCACGTTAGAAGATGGACGCCGCGCTTTGTCTGTCGCCTTGGACATTGTCGCTGCCATCAATGCGCACGGGAAAAAGATTGATCTGGACCGACTTCAGGCCTGACCTGCGCTCCGCAAATGTCAAGTTTTGTAAACCGCGATTGACCATCTGGATGCAAATCCCTGGTTCCGGCACTTTCAGGCCTTCGCAGATTCGCACGAAAGATGCGAAAATAAGACACTGAGCCGCAGACGCCAGCAACTCGAGGCAGTAGACTTGAAGCACGCAGCACATGTGGGGGATTTTCTGTCCTTGCAACTGATGTTCGACACCCATCCCTCGACCAGCAGGTAGTTCATTCGATGTCGACTACGCAAATCCCGCCACCAAACCCCGTTCCACCGACCCGACCTTCCGAGGGCGGAGATTTGTACGATGCGCGTTATTGGGAGTCGGCGTATCGCGAAATTGTCGAGGCTCCTGCTTTATTGTTACATCTTCAGGATGAACTGGCGCAGGCGCGCCGGCGAGAAGCTTTCTGGATTTCCGTAGCAGTGCACTTGATTGTAGTGTTGCTGCTGTACAATTCGCCGAAGCTGGCAGGATTCATGCCAAGGCGGCCCGTGGTAGTGATGAGTCCGCAGTCGCAGAAAGATCTTACCTATCTGGAATTGCCTCCCGATGAACAGAAGATCACTCAGCGTCCCAACACAAATATCATTTCTGACAAAGATCGCATTGCCACATCGCACGCACCGCAGATCGATCGGAAGGAATTGAAAAAGATTCTCGACGCGTCACGGCCGGGTAGGCCTGGTGCGAACGCCGCGCAAACGCCGCAGCCGCAGCCCGCGCCCGCTGCGCCTGCAGGAGGTCAGAATCCCGCGCCGCAACCGTCAGCGCCGCCTCCGCCGCCTCCGCAACAAAATCAGGTTGCGAAACTGCAGACTCCTACGCTGACTCCGCAAGCAGCATTTGGCGGCGGGGTTCAATCCGCAGGTTCGGCTATCGAACAGGCCGCTCGGGCGGCGGCCGCGAATCGTGGCGGATATGGCGGCGGGGACGGCGGAAATTACGGCCTTGGTTTAGGCGGTAAGCCCACCGCTGCGATGGGGCCGCTGGAAGTCCTGTCCGACACCATGGGCGTGGATTTCGGACCTTATCTTCAGCGCGTGCTGCACGACGTGAAAATCAATTGGTACAACCTGATCCCGGAATCGGCACGAGCACCGCTGATGAAAAAAGGCAAAGTCACAATCGAGTTCGCCATTCTGAAGAATGGCACGGTCGCGGGCATGAGATTAGTTTCGACATCCGGCGACGTAGCGCTTGACCGCGGCGCCTGGGGCGGAATCACCGCCTCCAATCCCTTTCCGCCATTACCCAACGAGTTCGGCGGTCAGTATCTGGCGTTGCGATTCGCCTTCTACTACAACCCCGACAAAGCAGATTTGCAGTAAGTCCTTACCTCCTCCGTTAGAAGTGATTGCAGTTGAAATGTGAGATCTCTGAGTTACATGGGCAATGGACAGGGCGAGAATAAAAAGGCTGCACACAAAGATCTCGGAAACTTCCAAGGGATGTTTCACACCGCCTTCGCGTCGCATTTTCGCGCCGGAGGTTCCCGGTATTCAAAGACTCGCTACAATCCGCTGAACGCTTTCTTGCCAAGCCATCTCGCGGCTTGGATTCCTCACGTCATCCGCTATTGGTTTCACAAAAAGCATCCATTCCGTGACTACACGACACCGGACAAAGGCAACGGCATTCTCAAGATTGCCGATCGCGCGACCTTCAGCCTGGTGGGCGATTGGGCAACTGGAACCGACGAAGCGCAAAAAGTGGCGGAGTGCGTTGAGCAATTCGGGCCTGACTACACCATCCACTTGGGAGATGTGTACTTCGTCGGCGACGAGAGCGAGGTTAAGGAAAACTTTCTGGGCGAGGCCACGAGTCCCTATCCTCCAGTGAAATGGCCTCTAGGCAAGCTGGGCAGCTTTGCTTTGAGTGGCAATCACGAAATGTATGCGCGCGGCAACGGCTATTTCGATGTGATCCTGCCGAGAATGGGGCTGAGAAAAGCTGGCGCGGATTGGGGTGAGGGGCAATGGGCGAGCTTTTTCTGTCTTGAAAATAAATATTGGCGGATTATCGCGCTCGACACTGGATATAACGCAACAGGCACGGATTGGGGCAAATTACCACTGTTCGAGAAAAGCAAGTTCATTCGCACGTCAACCCGGTTTAAACCGCGCTGCACTATTCCCGACGCAGTTCTTTCATGGCTTCAAGCTACTGTGAACCCGGATGCGGACAAACGCGGTCTGCTCTTGTTGACGCATCACGGATGCTATTCCGCATTCAGCGATTGGTATCAGATTCCTGCCAGGCAATTGGCGCGAATCATTCATCGGCCCGTGATCTGGTTTTGGGGACACGAACATAAGCTTACGATTTACGATCGGTACCGCGTGCCCGAAGGAATTGAGGCACATGGCCGCTGCAACGGACACGGCGGGATGCCCGTCGAGCGTGGACAACTGCCTGATCTCGATTGTCCTTGGCTGGCATGGGATAACCGCCGCTACCACAATGGCGAAGACATCGACGTGGGTTTCAACGGACATGCAAATTTGACGTTGGATGGACCGGAACTCCACGTCGAATATATCGACTTGTATTCGACGCTGTTGTTCAAAGAAGATTGGCGGATTGATTTGGCATCCGGCGAACTGCAAGGTCCGAAATTAACGAAAGTGCTGCAAGATTCTGCTCTACATTTCCGTCGGAACTTGTCAGGCTAGCAGACCTAATTGACGCGTTTTGGCCTGCGAAAAATGAAATCTGTTCTATCGGAAGAAAAGAGTATCCCGGAGGACCGACTGTAAGCATCCAATACACAAAACACGCGCGCATAAGGATGACATCATGAAAATTGGATTTATCGGTCTGGGAAACATGGGATCGGCCATGGCCGGCAACTTGCTGAAAGCTGGCCACGACCTGATCGTTTACAACCGCACGCGAAGCCGCGCCCAAGAGCTGCAGCGTCTCGGAGCAAAGGTCGCCGATACCGCTGCTGCGGCGGCGGCGGGCGTGGAAGCGCTCATCACCATGCTGGCGGATGATCGCGCGGTGCAAGACGTGATTTTCGAACCCGGTCATGCGATCGAGTCACTACCAGCGAGAGCAGTACACATCTCGATGAGTACGATCAGTGTCGCCCTATCTCGCAGACTGGCAAAGGCTCATGCGGAGAAACACCAAGACTACGTTGCCGCACCGGTTTTTGGACGACCCGATGCCGCAGCCGCCGCGAAACTATTTATCGTCGCAGCAGGTCCGACCCAACAAATCGAAAAGTTTCGCAACCTTTTTTCCGCAATGGGGCAAAAACTTTTCGTGATCAATGAAGACGCACATGCAGCCAACTTGATCAAACTCAGTGGAAATTTTCTTATCACTACCGTGATTGAAAGCCTGGCAGAGGCCTGCGCGCTGATGCGCAAGTCCGACGTTGATCCGCAGAAGTTCCTGGAAGTGATGACGGAGTCTCTGTTCTCAGCGCCGGTGTACAAGAACTACGGCGCGATGGTCGCTTCCAACAAATTTGAGCCGGTAGGTTTCAAGATGCCGCTTGGATTCAAAGACAATCGACTGGTGCTCGCGGCGGCCGAAGAGGCTGCGGCTCCCATGCCGATGGCTAGCCTTGTGCACGACCGTTTTGTAGCCGCCATGGCACAAGGATTGGAAAACGCAGATTGGTCAGCAATCGCGCGTATCGCTTACAAGAATGCCGGATTATGAGCCGCGCTGCGTCAACCAGGCAGACAACCGACGTCCAGCGACCGTCACCTCGTGCCTGGAGGTAAGCATGCTTTCAGCAACGGCAGTCCCAGCTACGGCGCGATCTCAAACACGACGCCGCTGCCTACTCCACCGACTGCGGTTGTGCCATAAAGATTGCCTGCCTTATCGAGCACTAATCCGTAATAAGGATTGGCTCCATCTGGACTGTTCTTGAAGCGATGGACCACGCTCTCTTTCCATTTGCCGCCGCTTGCAGGAGTCAGTTTGAAAACCGTTCCATCCCCATTGGCATCGCCGCCTGCGGACGTCGTCCCATACAGACTCCCATGCGTGTCAAAGACGAGCGTGGTAGTCGGGGAGTTCCCGTCAGTTCCAGGTTTGAAGCTATACAGCAGGCTCTCGGTCCATTTGCCGCTTGAAGCATGCGTCAGCTTAAACACCGATCCCATGCCATTGGCGCCGCCAAAATAAGTTGTGCCATAGAGATTTCCCTTGGCATCCGCAATCACACCGCCGTAAGGAAATCCAGCGTTGGGCAGCCCTTTGAATGCATACGCAGTGCGGAACTTCCACGTACCCCCGGAGCCTGCCACGAGTTCAAATACTGTGCCGCACTGGCAAGTGGCATCGCCTGCGAGTTCAGTTACGCCAGCCAGGTTTCCGCTTTTTTCAAGGAACAACGGTCCCAACGAACCCACTGCGCCATCCGTGCCTCCGGTAAAGGTGTGCAGCACAGTCTGCTTCCAGCCACCACCCCTGACCGGCGATATCTGATAAACCACGCCGCAGCCTCCGCCGTTACACTTGTTCAGGTTGCCGCCGTCCGGAGTAGTGCCGTAGAGATTGCCGGCGTTATCGAAAACCAACGCTCCACCGGGACCAAACCCGTCCTTGCCACCGGTAAAGTTGTACATCACGGTTTCAACCCAGCTCTTGCCGGATTTCGACAGAAGGAACACAACTCCGCAACCATCCCCGGCGCAAGTCCCACCCGAACCTCCGGCCACGGTCGTTCCGTAGAGGTCGCCTTTGCTGTCCACGATGACACCGCCGTAGGGGTTTTTGCCGTCGTTGCCGCCGCTGAAGCTATATAGAACTTGTTCCTTCCACTTGCCCCCCGCGATCGGCGACAACTCGAACACCGTGCCGCAACCGTTCGTGCATAGCGTCCCAGTCCCCCCGCTGACGGTGGTTCCATAAAGGTTGCCCGCTGAATCCGCGGCTAACGTCGCCGCCGGATCAATCCCATCGTTGCCTCCAGCGAAACTGTGCAACACCTTTTCCGAGCTTGCCGCCCACGCGCCATTCACCAGAATCAACACCAAGGTGACCACTGCAAAACCTACGCTCACGAAATACGAAAACCGTCTTCTCCCCATGCTCGCACCCTTTCGGTTCCGAACGACCATTCAATTTGACAACCAAGTTTGCCGAGACTCACCGGCGGCCTGAAACTATAACACCGAATGACTGGCAAAACACCTGCGCAGCGCGGGTTTGACAGTTTTTTTACAAGCGTTCTCATGGCGGGTGTCCCATTCTAAATTTCGCGTTCTTTGCGAAAATTTAGAGTGGGGCCGTTGAAGTCCGATCCCAAGCCAATAACCGTGAGGGAAGAGGGGAAACCAATGACAGACGAAACTTAACGATAGGCGCTATCTTCTTCCGAGCGCCAAATGTCCAAGCGTGCCAAATTCGGTCTCCACTGGGAGTGTTATCACATCCGGACCTTTGGTTTTGCCTGCAATTATCGGCTTGTTGGGGATGGTTTCGTAGGCGTAACCGGTCATCACGACGGGATGGGAAAGCTTACCTGGATAGACAGAACATCGCGCCCAGCCATAGTGGATTTTGGCGTGCGTCCCAAATCTTATGCCGAGATATCGGTTGGTGAGTCCTTTATTACCTTTGCCATTCACTACCCACGGCCCAATCCACGTCGAGTAGACGCAGTAGCCGTTAAAACTTACCATGTATGGGCGAAAGAAGCTCTGGATGAAATTCCTCGATTGACCTATTGGCCTGCCAGCACGTATCGGGAGCGCGCCGCCTGTTTTATTGGCAGCGATGCCACCGGCCCGATTCTGTGATCCACCAGTAGCGTGCACAAAGCAGAAACCCTCATGGCTATAGATTTCAAGGCAGAAGTCCATTTTTCCGTCGTGGTTCATATCCACGCAATAGTCGTGGCCATTCTGATTCACCACTAGATGCGCGGGGGTATAGATAATCTCGGCCTCCGCTGGCAGTGCCAACGCCATTGCTCCAACTCCGGCCGCCGCCGCTGCAAGCGCATACATCCCAAGGCGTCGCTCGGAGGATTCGGAAAGGACAACTGGCTTACGGGGAAGGAAACGTTGTTTCATGACGGCCCATCCTCTGGCGCGCTGATTATCCGCTGAAAATCTTCCCTGCGTCAACCGACCAAATATCAAGATCACGTCAATTCTAAGTCAATGCCAGTATTCATGACGGAAAAGGCTTGAGCGAGCCGCACGCTAAGACTCTTCGCCCGTTCAGTACTCGACCAGTTCCTTCATGGCCCGCAACAAATCCTCAGTCTGGGGCAGGATGGCATCCTCAAGAATCGGCTGATAGGCGACAAACACATCTTTCGCCGCGACGCGGCGCACCGGCGCGTCCAGGTGATCGAACAGTTGATCGGCGATGCGGGCCGCGATCTCCGCGCCGTAACCCCAGCTCAGCGTGTCTTCGTACGCCACGAGCGCCCGATTGGTCTTGCTCACCGAGGCCGCAATCGTCTCCCAGTCAAACGGATTCAGGCAGCGCAAATCGATCAACTCGACCTTGACTCCCTGCTCGCGTTCCAGCTTCTGCGCCGCCTGCAAGGCCCGCGGAACGACGGCTCCGTAAGTAATCACGGTAAGATCTGTCCCCGGCTGAACAATCTTGGCTTTGCCAAACGGAATCGTGTAATCCGGCCCCGGATACGGCGCGCGCCCGAAGGTCTCGCGATAAAGCCGCTTGTGCTCCAGAAACAGAACCGGATCGTCGCAGCGAATCGCGGTGCGCAACAGACCGGCCGCATCCAGTGCATTCGACGGAAATACTACTCGCATTCCGGGCGTATGCGTGAAGATGCTCTCGCCGCACTGCGAGTGATAAATTGCGCCGCCAGTGAGGTATCCGCCAATCGCAACCCGAATCACGCACGGCGAAGAAAATCCATTGTTCGAGCGCCAGCGAATCAGCGGCAGCTCATCGCGCAGTTGCATCATGGCCGGCCAGATGTAATCGAAGAACTGAATCTCGACTACCGGCTTCAGTCCGCGCGTAGCCATGCCGACAGCGCGTCCCACAATATTCGCTTCGGCCAGCGGCGAGTTGAATACGCGATCGCAGCCGAAGTCATTCTGCAAGACCGTAAGTCAGCTTGAAGACGCCGCCTTTGCCTTTGACCAGCTTCTCCTTCAGATACTGCTTCGCGGCTGCAATCGGCCACGTCTTCGCCGAAAACTACAATGCGCTCATCTCGCCGCATCTCATCGCGCAGCGTGGCATTGATCAGATCGGCCATGGTCTTCGGCGCGACCTTCTTGCCGTCCGCAGCGGGAGCAATCGATACCGGCTCGGTCTGCAACGCCGAAGAGGTAGGATCGAAGTCGGGCGAGTAAACGTATTGTGAAATTGTGTCCGGCGTCGGCGGAGCCGCTTCCAGAGCCTGATCCACCGCGATCTGCAAATCGTCCTCTACCTGCTTCTCCAGCTTGTTAATGCCGTTTTCATCGAGGATGCCTTCGCGAATCAGGAACATCTGCATCAGCGTAATCGGATCGCGCGCCGCATCGATATTGCGTTCAGCCTCAGGCCGGTAAAGCTTCTCATCATCGGAGAGCGAATGCGAATACGGACGGATCACGTGTGCATGAATAAATCCAGGCCCCTCGCCCGCCCTGCAATGTGCCAGGGCGCGCTGAAATGCCGCATAGCACACCACCGGATCGGTGCCGTCGATTTCCTCAAAATGAAAATTCGGGAAGCCCGCAACCAGCCGCGAAATATTTCCACCCGCAGTTTGCACTTCGACGGGAACCGAGATGGCGTATCCGTTGTCCTCTACTACAAACAACACTGGCAACTTGCTATTGGACGCGGTGTTCATCGCCTCCCAGAACTCGCCCTCACTGGTCGCGCCGTCTCCGAGTGAAACGTAGGTGACTTCATCGCCGTGGAATTTGACGTCTTTGAATTGGCGGTAATCGCCTTCGGCTTTCTTGGCTGCTTCCGGATGTCTCGCGAAATAGCGGCCTGCCTCCGCGCACCCCACCGCCTGCAGAATTTGCGAGCCCGTGGGAGACGACTGTGTGACCACATTCAACTTCGGGAAGCTCCAATGCGAAGGCATTTGCCGCCCGCCCGATTGCGGGTCAGCCGCCGCACCCACAGCCATCAGCAGCATATCCAGAGGAGTCGCGCCCAGGGCCAGACAAAGCGCGCGATCGCGATAGTAGGGATAAAACCAGTCATACCCGGGCTTCAGAGCAAAGCCGGCAGCCAAACCTACTGCCTCGTGCCCCGCGCCCGAAATCTGGAAGAAGATTTTTTGCTGCCGCTTGAGCAGGATTTCCCGGTCGTCCAGCCGCCGGGAGGTATACATGATCCGATAGGCCTCAATCAGTTGCTCGCGAGAAAGGCCTTCGTAGGTCTTGCTCCTGCCCCTGACTTTCTCGTCAACCACCCCAGCCGGTTTAGGTTCTGTTTTAGTCGCCATCCTGCTTTCCATTGTAAATCCACAGCAAGGACCGAGAACAGCAATTCTCAGTTCCCGGTCTTGGGCCGAATTCGGCACAGATGATTAGCTGAAAGCTGAGAGCTGACAGCTGAAAGCTTCTCCAATCATTTATCCTGAAAAAAGTGATCAAATTCAACCGCCAATTCGACCCTCATCGGATCAAGCTGCTAATCTTCGATCTCGACGGCACCCTGATCGACTCGCGCCTCGACCTCATTCACTCAGTAAATGCCATGCTGAAGCACCTCGGACGCCCCGAACTGCCCGGCGACGTAATCGCCTCCTACGTAGGCGACGGCGCGCCCATGCTGGTGCGCCGAGCCCTCGGCGACCCCCGCAATGAGTCACTCGTAAAAGACGGCCTCGATCACTTTCTCGCCTACTACCGCGTGCACAAACTCGACCATACCCACCTCTACGATGGCGTAAGAGAAATGCTTGCTGCGGTTCGCAACTCGAACGGCGGCCCGCGAACTATGGCCGTGCTGTCCAACAAGCCGGTCAATCCTTCGCGCGCTATCGTCGAAGCATTTGGCCTCGCTGATTTCTTCCTTCATATTTATGGCGGAAACAGTTTCTCCACCAAAAAGCCCGATCCCAAGGGCGCACAAACCCTCCTGCGCGAAACCAAAACGCGTCCCGACGAAACGCTGATGGTCGGCGACTCCTCCGTCGACGTCATAACCGGCCGCAACGCCAGCCTCTGGACCTGCGGCGTAACCTACGGCTTCGCCCCGCACACGCTATGCGAAGCCCCACCAGACGTAACCGTAGACAGCCCCCAAGACTTGTCAGATCTATTACCAGTCTTCCTTCGTGAACCTTAGTGTCCTCAGTGGTTAACGCCTCTAGCCCGACAGCACGATAAACTGACCTCGAGGATGAACAACTTCACCCCCGCCGAACTACGCAAACTTCGCAGCCTGAAAACTCCCTACGGCATTCAGCGTCTCCTCGACGACATGCCCTACCACCTCGAAGACACCGCCTGGTCTCCGCGCCGCGTCCTGCGCGAAAACAGCAGCCACTGCTGCGAAGGCGCGATCTTCGCCGCCGCGGCCTTGCGCGTAAACGGATTTCCACCTCTACTGCTCGATTTCGAAGCCGACCACGACACCGACCACGTGCTCGCCATCTATCGCATGAACGGCCACTGGGGCGCACTCGCCAAATCCAATTACAGCGGATGCCGCTATCGCGAGCCCGTCTACCGTTCCCTGCGCGAGCTGGCCATGAGCTACTTCAACCTATATTTCAATATGCGGCGCGAACGCACCCTGCGCACGTTCTCGCGGCCAGTCAACCTAAGCCGCTTTGATCGAATGAACTGGATGACCACCGAAGAACCCGTCTGGTTCATCGTGAACTATCTCTTCGACATCAAACATTACAAACTGCTGCGTCCGCATATGATTAAAGGCCTGCACCGCGTCGATGAAAGACTGTTCCAGGCGGAGTGTCTGGGAAAAGCATGCGCGTAAAGAGTGATAACCTCATTCAAATAGACTGCATCGCAGCAACCTAAGGGAACCATCTGGGTTTGAATGTCGTAGCTATGTTGGTGTACACCAGACGCACTCTACTCTTTTTTCTCCTCCTGATAGCGTCGGTCGCGTTTGGCCAGGAAAGTACAACTGCAAAACTCCCGGCTGACGCCTCTTCTACCGCGCTTTCCGAGGACCAGATCCGCGAACTCATTCGCCACACCGCGGCCAACGACATGGAGAACGACAAACGCCAGCGCGACTACACCTACATCCAGCGCGAAGAACAACACAAGCTAAATGGCCAAGGTCAAGTTAAGTCGACGGAAACGAAAACTACCGAGATCATGGAACTCTACGGCGAACCGGTCGAACGCCTCATCGCCAAAGACGACAAGCCACTCTCCGAGAAAGATGCCAAGAAAGAAGAAGAAAAAATCCAGAAGATACTCGAAAAGCGCAAAAACGAATCCGACGAAGACCGCCAGAAGCGCGAGAAAAAAGAAGAAAAAGACCGCGAAGACAGCCGCCAGTTCGTGCGCGAAGTGGCCGACGCCTACAACTTCCACTTCGCCGGCATTGAATCCCTTGCCGGACGCGACACCTACGTAATCGATGCCGAACCGCGCCCCGGCTACCAGGGACACCTGAAAGAATCCAAGTTCCTGCCCAAGTTCCGCTTCCGTGCCTGGATCGACAAAGACGAATCGCAGTGGAAGAAGCTAGACATCCAGTGCATCGACACAGTGTCCTGGGGTCTGTTTCTAGCCCGCATTCACAAGGGCTCGCGCATCATCATCGAGCAAACGCGCATCAACGACGAAGTCTGGCTGCCGCAACACCTCGACATAAAAGTCGACGTCCGCCTAGCCCTCCTGAAAAACTTCAACGTCGAAGACGACATCACCTACCGCGACTACAAAAAATTCCGCACCGACACCAAGATAGTTCCTGTAGGAGAAGTGCAACCGAACCCCTGACGAAGCCTATACCGTAGCCTCGAACGCCTCGTCCAGGGACAAACCAACGCCGTGCCGACGCCGGTCTTCGACTGGGCGCCTTCGAGGAGGATGCAGTAGAAGATTTCGAACTTGATAGAGATGGTCCCGCTTCGCTTCAAAGAACTTCCGTCGCTGGTCAATAGCCGCTTGGACAATGGTGTTGCGAACGGTCTCCTCGTTAGAGAATCTCGCAACGCTATATCTGATGCGCCTGATCCGCCGGACTCGGCGCCAAAGCCAGAACAAATCTAACGTTTGGCAGAAATGGTGGGTTCTTTGTCTCTGATCGTGCAGGTCAAAACGACCAGCACGCCATCAAAACAGTTCAGAGCGGTTGAAGATGTTGGCAGCTCGTCATAGGCCAACAAATGTCAGCAACATCTCTCAAGGAGAACCAACATGAACAGTCTCGATTCTATGTTACAACGCAACAAAGACTTTGCTGCTCGGCAATCTGCTGCAGGCACACTTATGCCATCGCTTCCGCGGGCGCTACCAAATGCCGGTGGCGCATCGAGAACAGGTTCCAGACGCAATCCGCATTCCTCCGGCCAACGATGCCAGCGCCGCAACCCTGGCGGATCGCGCTCCTGCGCAGTCTGCGGTACGCACTTTCATCGTCAGATTAATGAGTCAGGGTTCAGAAGTCAGGAATCGCGAAATTCACACTTGACATCGATAGATAATCCACTACCATATGGTTGTGCATCGCCTCGACACAACATTTGCGGCTTTGTCTGATCCAACCCGCCGGGCGATGATCGAACGGCTCTCCCGTGGGCCTGCCTCTGTGCATGGATTGACGGAACCGTTTGCACTCTCGCAGCAGATGATTTCAAAACATATTGCCTACCTGGTGCGGGCGCGGATTGTGATCAAGACGAAGCGTGGACGAGAGAGTGTGTGCACGCTTAGGCCAGCGGCGATTAAGACAGTCAGCGACTGGGCGATTAGCTATCGCCGATTCTGGGAAGAGAGCTTCGACAAACTGGATGTAGTTGTAAATCAAATGAAGAAAGAGGAGGTGCAGAGATGACAAACAACACGGTTAGCGAAATTGAGCGGATGGTCGTTACAAGAGTTTTTGATGCCCCACGCGAGTTGGTTTGGAAGGCGTGGACAGACCCGAAGTACGTGATGCAGTGGTGGGGACCGAAGGGCTTTACTGCGCCCGTTTGCGAGATGGATTTTCGCGTTGGAGGAAAATTCCTCTGCTGCATGAAGTCGCCGGATGGGCAGGAGTTCTGGAATGCGGTTGAATACCACGAGATTGTTCCGTACGAGAAGATCGTTTCCTTGATGTACTTTTCCGACTCGAAGGGAAACAAGATCGAGCCTGCGCAATTAGGAATAGAACATGAGGCTATAGACGGTGCGTACGACGTGACCATCTTTGAGGATCTTGGAAACGGCCAGACGAAACTCACCTTCATTGGAAATGAACCCATGGAGAGCGCGAAAAATAGCGGTCAAATGGAGGGCTGGAACCAGATACTCGATAAACTTGCTGCGGTTATTGCGGGGCTGGTACAGGCGAAATAGGAAGTTGACCTTTTGACGATCGTCATGCGCGAGATAGTGAACGCAAAGCAAACGCAGGTCCATCCCGGCAATCCCAGCCAGGGGTGGCTGCGGGGGCTTTGTTTAAGCGCGCTCTCGTCACCTGGCCGAATCGTAGCCTTGCCGGAGTGATCTCGGCTCAACTGCCGCTTTGAGGCCAACGCGCTCATCGAGCAAGGATTTGAGCCGGCATCGGACACATTAGTCCTGGGAAACGCGTTAGTAGTGACCGATCAATCGCTGGAGAGAAGCCGACTAATCGGGAGTTGACCGGGCACGCACATCGGACTCTGGAATTTGAGAATAGAAGCCGAGACAACTATTGTCCGGACGGCGATGATTTATTCATCGCGTCAAACGCTGCGAGCGCCTCTTCTGGCCGGGCGCGGACCACGAAATCTTCCGTAAGATTCACCCAGCGCACCTTCCCCGACGGGTCGATAAGGAATTCCGCTGGTCGCGAGATGTCTGCACCGTCGCGCCGGCCGTGAAGGTGCACCAGATCCCACCTGCGAATCACGTCCTCCTGTGCATCCGAAAGAATCGGAAACGTGTAGCCTTGCGACCGACGCAGGTTTTCGGAATCCTCGGGAGAATCCACACTGATGGCCATCACTCGAATTTTCCTTGCATCGAATTCCGGCAGCGCCTTCTCGAAACTCCGTAACTCGGAGTTGCAGAACGGTCACCAATATCCACGGTAGAAAATCAAAATCACGCCGGCTGCCTTGGCCGCGCTCGTCGCGGCGCGGGTTGTACTCTCTGGAGTGAACGGAGAATTCAAGGCACCTGTTAAACTCACCGGGTGGTTGTGCGAATCCGGCAGCGTGAAATCTGGCGCCGTCTGGCCCACCTGCGGCGCGCCGTGCGAAGCGGGTAGCACATGCCGCGCGCCGATAAAAATGCCGTAGAGGAAAAATCCGCTGAATGCCAACGCTAACACCGCGAGGACACTGCCAGAAATTTTGCCGCGAAACAGGTCCGAACGCCGGAATGCGCGCACAAGCCCCAAGGCGAGCAGCACCAATCCGAGCGCGATCATCGGCAGGTTCGCCCACGGAAAATCGCGAAGCGCCGGGAAGCGAACGAAAAACAGCGGATAGCTAATCACTCCCAGGAAAACCAGCGACGCGCCGGTCCACACTGCCCAGTTCCAGTTTCGTTTCATCGCTAACGCCTCTCCCCGCTCCACTCCAAGTACGACTTCCAATCTGCCTGCCCGGGAACGCGGATTTGAAACTTGTGCCCCTGAGTCTAGCCGAAAATGCTATTTCGTGAGAAGTGCGGTCGAGTGCTGCCACTCGTGTTTGCGTTCTTCGAGGGAACGGAAGAGCTCAAAATCATGAATCCGATGGGCGTCCCAACACATCTGTAATGACTGCTACACATCTACCGAAGGGAGCAATTATGGGAAAGCTTGAGGGTAAGGTTGCAGTCATCACGGGTGGATCGAGCGGCATGGCGCTGGCGAGCGCCATGCGGTTCGTTGAAGAAGGCGCCTACGTGTTCATCACGGGCCGGAGGCAGGAGGCGCTCGACGACGCCGTCAGGCTGATTGGCCGGAACGTGACCGGCGTGCGCGGCGACGCGGCCAATCTCGACGACCTCGACCGCCTGTTCGATACGGTCAAGCGGGAAAAGGGCAAGATCGACATCCTGTACGCGAGCGCTGGCACCGGCGAAGCCGTACCACTGGGCGAGATTACCGAGCAGCACTTCGATGCGGCCTTCGGCCTGAATGCGCGCGGCACGCTGTTTGCGGTTCAGAAAGCGTTGCCGCTGTTCAACGATGGCGGATCGATCTTCAT
Organism: uncultured Acidobacteriota bacterium; assembly: GCA_963716405.1. Lineage (GTDB taxonomy): Bacteria > Acidobacteriota > Terriglobia > Terriglobales > Acidobacteriaceae > JABDBE01. The sequence continues at coordinate 1,184,311 of CAVQTI010000007.1, forward strand.
GACCGGGTCAGTTGCTTCGGTGAAAGGTTTTCCTGGTTACAGCGTGTATTCGGCGAGCAAGGCGGCGTTGCGCTCATTCGCACGCACGTGGCTCAACGAACTGAAGGGCAGGAATATCCGGGTGAACGTGCTGAGCCCGGGGCCGATCGCCACACCGATGCAGGACCAGGTTCTCACCGAGGAGGCGAAGCGGATGTTCGAATCCCTGATCCCGCGGGGAAAGATGGGTCGTCCTGAGGAAATTGCGGCGGTCGCGCTGTTTCTTGCTTCAGACGACTCGAGCTTCGTGAATGGGGTGGAGTTGTCTGTCGACGGCGGCTTCTCGGCCATCTGAAATCGGCGGATCTCGGTGAGTGTATGATCGCCGAGTCTCTTATTCACTTCGATGACATTGAGAGTCGAAGCTAAGGAAAGTACAGCGTGGTAGGAGTTTATATGGCAGACATCAAGACCCTTATTAAGCAGGCATACTCCGCATTCAACAAGCGGGACATCGACGGCGCATTAGCACTGATGACGCGAGACGTGAGCTGGCCTAAGGCTTCGGAGGGCGGCAAAGTTGTCGGAAAGGAAGAGGTCCGCGCCTATTGGACCCGACAATGGGGCGAGTTCGATCCCCATGTCGAACCTGTGGCAATCACCGAGGGAGACGGAGGCAAGGTCCGCGTCAGGGTGCACCAACTCGTCAAGAGTCTTCAAGGGGATGTTCTATCGGAGAGCGAAGTCCTCCACGTATTTACTGTGAACGGTGGTCTTATCGCAGCTATGGATCTTGGGGATGAGGCCGATCCAACTTCTGGTCCGTCTGCCGCGTTCGCACATAACCCGCTAGCCGTTGAAATTCGATCACTTGCACCCGACGATGACGCCACAGCATTCCGGACGCTAAATGAAGAGTGGATCACGCGGTATTTCACCCTTGAGGCCAAAGACCGCGAGACCCTCAACGACCCTGTAAACTCTATTCTCCTGAAAGGCGGTCATATCTTCATGGCCTACGCCGGAGCCGAAGCCGTCGGATGCGTTGCGCTGATCCCCATGAGAGATGGCGTCTTTGAGCTTTCCAAGATGGCGGTTTCTCCGCATCTGCGCGGCAGAGGACTAGGCCGCCGCCTGCTTCAGCACGCCCTTGTGCAGGCCAAAAGCCTCGGCGCCAAGTCTCTGTTCCTTGGCAGTAACACGCGCCTCAGGGATGCTGTTCACTTATACGAGTCGGTCGGCTTTCGTCACGTGAAACCTGAGGCCCTTCCGCCAACGCCCTATAGCCGGGCCGATGTCTTCATGGAAATGCAGCTGGGGTGAGCTTCGCAATGTGGGCCATTGCCCCGGATCCGCCAGTTTCCGGTGGGGCGCCGATCGGTGAGAGGCAGTAGACTGTCACCATGGGTGTGCGGCAAGGCAAGCGGGCGGCCGCAACAAGGCTCAGTAGCCAAGATGGCGAAGGGCCATCTGGGCGGTTCGCTTGAGTTCTGCCTTAGTCGAACCATTTGCTGCCTGGATGGAGAGACCGGCGATGATCGTCGACAGATACCTTGTGTAATCATCCACGTTGATGTCCTTCGGCAACTCTCCGCTCTTCCGCGCTTTCATAAAGCGTTCCCTCATGACGGCTTCATTCTGTTTACGTATTTCGGTCATGATATCCCTCGCTGGAGTAGCGTCTACGCTGCAGCCCACGGCCCCCGACAGCGTCATACACCTGGCCGGGTGGCCGGGCGTGGTGAGAAACGCAACCGTGTTGTCGAAGAGTGCACGAACAACCTTTTCGAGAGTCGGTTCTTCCAGGGCCTTACCTGCGTATTGCGCTCGCATTTCCATATAGCGCTTTACCGCGAGCTGAAACAACGCGCGCTTGTCACCGAAAGCCGCATAGATGCTCGAGGGGTTGAGACCCATCGCCTGAGTAAGATCGGCCATGGACGTTCCCTCGTACCCGCGTTGCCAAAAAAGCAGCATCGCAGCCTCCAGGGCTGCGTCTTTATCGAAGCCGATCGGTCGTCCCGTCTTTCCGTTCCTCGTTTTCATTCTTTTACTCGCCCCTCATATTAGAGCCTAAAAACGTGAATCCGACGCACTTTTACGAACATCTGTAACGAGTGTTCCGTAATTATGCGGACGGACGAAAAACGGCATCCAGTTGCTTCAACACCGGAAAGAGGGGTTCTATGAGCTACGCAATTCTAGGGGCAGGCAAAGTCGGACAGGCGCTCGCCACTGCGTTTGCCCGAAAAGGGATTGAAGTAACAATAGCAAGCAGGCGGCCCGTGGAGGCGCTCGCGCTGGTCGCAAAGGCAATCGGGCCGACGGTCGTCCCCAAGGCGCTGCCGGACGCGGTCAAAGCCGAGATCATTTTCTTGGCTGTTCCTTTCGAGGCCCATACAGAGGTAGCGAAGGTCGCTCAAAGCTGGCAGGACAAGATCGTGATTGACGTAACAAATGCTTATGGAGTCCCTCCGGAAAAACTCGGCAACCTTCCTTCCTCCGTTGTGATATCGCAAGCCTTACCCGGAGCAAGGCTGGTGAAGGCATTCAACCATCTAGCCGCGAAGAAATTGGCTGAAGACCCTAAGATCGATGGCGAACACCGCGTTGTGTTCCTCTCAAGTGACGACCAAACTGCTGGTAACAAAGTTGCGAAATTAGTTGAACGACTCGGCTTTGCACCAGTGTGGCTGGGCAGGCTTACGGAGGGCGGCTTACTCGTCCAGGCGCGAGGGAACACCTGGGCTCCACTGATTTTTCAGGATCTCTTCAAGAAGGAGGAAAGGGAAAATGTATGACCACGTGATTCGGCCCGAACAATACCGTAGCGATGACGCATGGCTTCCCACGCCAGTGCTCGAAACATTTATTACGACCGCGAGCCCGACCAACCCGGCCGTGGATCGGGGCATTAAGCTGCGGATCGCTGTTGATGCACGTGCTCTGGATTTTGGCCGTACTTATTGCGGAAACGCGTCGACGCATCGCGGGCGATAGGCTTGCCATGGCCAAACCCGGCAGCATCGAATGAAAGACTAGCAAGTTTGCGCTGACTCACGCGACCTTGCTCCAAGTTCTCGAAGCCAACGGGATCACCGAGGCCCATGATGTTCGTACACACATCAGCGGCGAACAGCATTCGTCCGGGACGCCACAGCAGCGCGACCTGTCCGGCGCAATGCCCGGGGACATGAATTACTTCGAAGCCACCTGCGACGGGCAGTGTTTCCCCTGGGGTCAAAGGCTGGTCGATGGCAACCGGGTCCAGTCGCTCGTCGGGATGGAAGAACAGATTGCACAAAACTCGCCCCAACAGACCAGGCGCCGGCGTCATCGGCCGAAAAGGGCCTCCACTCTCGGCGATAGGGATATCGAGCGGGTGCATGTAGGTCCTCGCACCGGTTCCCCGCACGATCGCGGCAGCGCTTCCAATATGATCAGGGTGGCCGTGAGTGAAGATCAGATGCTTGAGTTGGTCTGGGGAACGGCTAAGCCTGCGGATCGCCCCGAAGACCGCTGCCTCCTTATTCGGGTAACCAGCGTCGATTAGTGTCAACCCGTCGTCGCCCTCGATCAGGAAGGCATTTGCAAACCCCATCGGAACGATGTGCACACCTTTGATCACCCGCTTCACAGCCAGTGAGTCCTCCGTTCGGGAGTTGATGCACCAGCGCCCGCTAGGGTTGGAAGACGATTCAACTAAGCTGAACGGCCAAACACTAGCAGGCCAGAAGTCGGCGAGGAAATTATCTATCAATCTCCCCGAAGCCGTGTCTGGAGAGTATCGGGCTTGCCCACCATCCATAAACTTGCTTTCCAGATCAGAAGGACGGCGACGCGATAGTTCGGATTCGCGAGAGCACGATCAGTCGAGCTTTTGTCGGACACTTTTTAGAATTTCCTCCGAGAGTCGCGGATCCTGCACGGCGCGAGCCAGTACTACGCCACCCATCATCGCCGCCGCCCGAAAGATGGCTTCTTTCCGGTCCCCACCCTCAGCGGAGAGCATGTTCTCAAGTCCCTGCTCGAAGGCGGCTTTGAGTTCAGGGGTCGAGCGAGCCACCTCCTGCGCCAACGCTGCCATGGTGCAGCCGTCGCCTGGATTATCTCGGTGCCACCGGCTCAGGTACCGGTTAGCAAACGATCCTTTGGTGGTCTTCCCCTTGCTGCGCTGCAGGCGACCTAGCGAAACTTCTTGGCCGTAGGCAACGGCAGCCGCCTGCAGTTCTTCCTTCGAACCGAAATGGGCATAGAACGCCCCGTGCGTCAGGCCGGCGGCCTTCATCACTTCGCCCACGCTTACGTTCTCAAATCCCCGTTCACGGAACAGGCGGGAAGCCTCCTTCACAATGCGTTCATGTTTTGCAGCGGTCTCTTCGACGGGATAGCGCATAACTGTTCTTGCATCCTCCATCTATGATGGTCACCGTATCATATGCATGACGCTCATCATATTTGATGCCAATCGCGCAAAAAAGAGGCATTATGAAGCTGGCAGGATGCCCGTATTTCCTGCGGCGGATCCTGAGCGAGTTTCTTCTCCAACTCCATGGCGACCGTGAGCCCGGCAAACCCGTCTCCAAGAATGAGCATCCGTTTGTATGGTGCATCTTGCATGGGTGATCTCGCATTACGCAGGACGGACTGTTTGTCTGTCAGGTTGGCTTCCAAGCCGGATTCGTGAGATGAGACGGCGCGGAGCGGAAACAAGGTACGGAAAATCTGCCTTCGTCGACAGAGAACCGGACTCCGGTTGCACCCAGCGAAGCCGAAGACGTAGACTCGCGTAAGTTGCCCCGCGCCAGCCGACGGTGTGAGATGAGCTTTCTCAGCGAAGTTCAACTGGGGGACAAGTTCGGTCCTTTTGTCGTATTTCAGGAAGCCCTTGGGTTCATTCCCAATCTCCTTCGCGCTCAGACCCTTTTACCTCGTGCTATCGAGGCTCAGGCGAAGCTTGAAAGCGCCGTGCGTCTACAGGAAGGCGCGATTTCCAGAGTACAGAAAGAACGAATCTTTCTAAGTATTGCAGCTGATCGACAAGACACGTATAGCGTGGCCATGGACAGTAAGGTCATGTCTTCGCTTGGCGTGCCGGACCGTCAAATCGATGACCTCTTGAACGAGTACCATCACGCGGGCCTCTCCGCGCGTAACTTAGCCTCCCTGCAATTTTGTCTTAAATTAAGCCGCCACGCTCGGTCGGTCTGCTCGAAAGACATCGAAACACAGCGGGCATCCGGGTTCAACGACGAGTCGATACTTGAAGCCGTCGTTATGACTGCCTTGGCCGTCTATCTCTGCACGCTGTCCGTGGGTTTAGGCCCGGCGCCAGATTTGGGATCGCGGAAGATCGCTTCGACGAGATTTGTTTCTCTTAAAGGACCTCGTGGAAGACACGGAGTGTGCACGACTACGCGATTCAGTATGAACGCAAAGGAGAGAAGAACATGGCAAATGCGACGCATGAAGTCCGGGCTTCTCAGTTCAACATCGACCGCACTTATGCGGGCCAGTGGACGATCACGTTCAGCAACCCGCCGATCAACATGTTTGTTCCCTCAACGATCGTCGAATTGGGAGCGCTAATGACCGACCTCGAGGCGGACCCGTCCGTGAAGGTCGTAGTGTTCCAGTCGGCGAATCCCGATTTTTTCATCGCCCGATCTCGACGTGGCCAAGGCAGCTGAACGGCCCGAGGCGCTGGGCTTTGGCGCGACTTTGTGCTGCGCCTTTCCTCCACGCCGTCGTGAGCATCGCCAAGATTCGAGGCCGCACGCGCGGCATCGGGAACGAGTTCGTGCTGGCCTGCGACATGCGCTTCGCCAGCCGGCAAAGCGCTCTGTTCGGCAACCCCGAGGTCGGCGTCGGACTGGTCCCGGGCGGCGGAGCGCTGGAATGGCTCCCGCGTTTGGTCGGCCGCTCTCGGGCACTTGAGATCGTGCTTAGCGGTGACGACTTCGATGCTGATATCGCCGAGCGTTACGGCTGGGTGAACCGCACGCTGGACGATGCCAACCTCGACTCGTTTGTCGATACGCTCGTCGGGCGTCTGGCCTCGTTCGACCGTGAAACGCTGGCCGCGGCGAAGGCCCAGATCAATCGGTTCGGGACGCCGACAGCTGCCGAGCTCAAGTCGAGCACCGACCTGTTCTTCCCACTGCTGGCCTTGCCAGGTGCGCAGGCGCGTCGCGCCAAGATTCGCAATATCGGTTACGGCGTTCGGAGCGACTTCGAATTGAACTTCGGCCGGTACCTCCCTTCGTTCGGGCGGGCGGACGACCATGAGACGGATACGCCGCCCGGTGCGCCAAAAGGCAAAGCCGGTTCTGAGTGAGAGATCGGATATACGGAGTCGCGAACCGGATGATGTCTGACGGCTACAACTCTGTACACCATTTTTTTCACTCGCGACTTCATGAACACTGTTCACAGCGTGCTACGCCTGAGCTCAGCCACTCGCGCTGGATGAAAAAGGGACATTTTCGGGGGCCTCTTCGACGGGATAGCGCATAAACTTTTTCTGCATCCTCCATCTATGATGGTCATCATATAACATGTATGACGGTCATCATAGTTGATTGGCCGATTGTAACAAATAAGGAGGCATTATGAAGCTCACAGGCAAGAAGGCTCTTATTACCGGAGGCAACAGTGGCATCGGTCTTGCCACAGCTCGTCTTTTCATTGCGGAAGGCGCGCAGGTCGCCATTACCGGTCGCGACCAGAAGACGCTGGATGAGGCGGTTCGAGAACTCGGACCAAACGCGCGTGGCTACCGCGCAGACATCACTGTTGCGGAAGATCGCAAGCAGCTCTTCGCAGCCCTGGCCAAAGATTTCGGGAAGCTCGACATTGTCTTCGCCAATGCCGGCATCTCTGGCCAGACGCCTACCGGTTCGACTGACGAGGCCATTTTTGAGAACGTGATCCACACCAACCTAAATGGCGCTTTCTTTACGGTGAATTCAGCGGCGCCTCTGCTGAACGACAACGGCAGCATCATCTTTAATGGGTCGGTACATAACTATCTCGGCCAACCTGGCGTCGCCGCATATGCAGCCACCAAGGGCGGCCTCGTCTCGATGGCGCGTTCCATCGCCGCCGACCTTGCACCGCGCAACATTCGCGTGAACGTCGTCGCACCTGGCGCGACCAAGACTCCTATTTGGAAGCGCGGGCCGCGCGCCTCTATATCTGCAGATCAGTCCGCCAAGTTGGCGAAGTTCTTCTCGTCTGTCATTCCGCTGGGCCGTTGGGGCGAGCCGGAAGAACTTGCCAAAGCCGTGCTCTTCCTTGCCTCGGACGATTCCTCGTACGTCAATGCAGTTGAGCTGATGGTGGATGGCGGAGCCACGGGTGCCCCGTTTGGAGCTCCCATTCTTCGCGCCTGACGGCACAGAGTTAAGGCATGGAGCAAAAGTAGGAAGGAAAACAGAATCATGAGCGAAACAGCAATTGTTAGCAGCGCACCCGACGATCTTCATGACGGAGTTCGGATGTCCACGACGCCGGAAGGAGGTAGTTTGCTGGAACAGCTGCGCTCCGCGTATCAAGGGCTTGGTCGTGAGGAACAACGGCAAGTCAAGAGCCTTCTGGTGACGTTATCGAGGAGCAACAGCAATTTACTGTGCCGGAAAGCCAGCACTGATCAGTCGAAGCTTGTTGCAGATTCAACACGAAGCCTCCACCGTTGCGGCCGAATTTGAGAATTTCGTGCAGTCTGACCCAGGAAAATTAAGGTGGTCTTTCGTGTTCTGCGAGAAGCTGTTACGATATCCCTGTGACGACGATTTGCTCAGTTTCTTATTGGCGGTTTAATAGCAGTTTTGACCCGATTGGAAGCAATCTGGGTCGCCCTGAGCAGATTGGGCAATTTAAGCAAACTGTGCAAGGCCGCATAAACCCTGGCGATTGCGCATCTCGTTGATTTGGCGAGTGGGGACGTAGTTCAGTTGGTTAGAACGCTGCCCTGTCACGGCAGAGGCCGCGGGTTCGAGTCCCGTCGTCCCCGCCATTCTTTCCAAAAAAGTTGCACTGATCTCGACGAAACGGTCGATGATCCCCAAAAAATATCCAGCTGCCGAAATGGCGATGCAGTCGCTCCCAGAAATAAATCTCCGCTCCAGGGAGATTAAATAAGCCATCCTGAATCAATGTGCTATGCGGCTGAAAAAGGCGTGTGTCGCGCTCAGGAAGTACACCCTGACCCGATTGTGCTCACGCAACCCTAGCTGTCCACGGCGGCATCGAGATTGCACTCCCACATTCGTCGGACTGTCTTCCGGGATTCCAAGTTAGGCATCGCGTTGAGATTTCATGCAACAAATCCCTGGATAAGGCTTTTACATTTATTATTAAAAACATGCCCGGGTGGCGAAACTGGCAGACGCACGGGACTTAAAATCCCGGGTCTCGAAAGAGACGTACCGGTTCAATTCCGGTCCCGGGCACCATCGATTGGCTGGCTAGACTGAGGCGGCAGCGGCCTGAGCCTTAAGCGCAATCGAGTTCCGCTGACTGCGCAGTACGTTCAGGAAGCTGTCGGCAGTGAGGTCGTTACTTTTCTGAAAAAGTTGCAGTAAGGGGTCTTCGCTTTCTACCCAAGCCTGCGTCTCTGCCTCTGTCGGTTCGGAGTCGTTCATACCTTCAGGTTCCACCACCAGTTGCGGTGGCGCGTTGCTGGTTTTCAGATTGTGAATGAATTGTGCCATTTGGCTGCGTTGCTGCTCAGTGGTTCGAGTGAACTCGACTCCCATTCCAATTTCAGGGTGCATCACCCGCACCACGCCTTGCGCCTGACTCTCGAATTTTACCAGGCGGATATTGAGGCTGACTCTGGTATTAACGGGAAACGGAGAAGGCATCTCGACGTAGCAGGCGCCGGGGCTGAGGTCGGTAAGCTTGCAGGGAGCCGGTGGATCGTCTGGCTCCATCGCCGGGGCATGCCGGCCTAACCACGACTTCAGGTGGTCACGTTGTGCTGCACGTAAGATTCACGAAGCGAATGCCCGCCTGTGCGCCTCCGCCATCCCATGCAATTTCTGCCGCGCATTCGATGCTGCATTCTGCGCCAGGCAATTCAAATTTGACGTGCAAAGCACCTTCAGTCAGGGCTCGACGCGAGAGCTTAAGAGACATTCCGCCCACGCCAAGATCGCAACTGATCGCTTTTCGTTGCGGAGTACCGCGGCCTCCCGTCAAAGCCACCGGAATCTCCACCGGCACCCGGGCATTGCGGCGCCGTTCACACTTCATCAAAGCCCGAGCCGCGCGAAAGCTGTTACGGGCACGTTCCGCTGAAATGGGTTTGTAAAGAACAAAATGCGCGCCCAGCTCGAATGCGGTGCGCACCGCCTTTTGCCGGTCAATCATGGCTACAGCGATCGAACGCTTATTACATAAAGCGGAGCGGACGCTGGCGAACACTTTGGCTGCAATATCCGGTTCAGCGCAGTCGACGATGACCGATTCAAATCGCCGGCGAGTCAGTTTGCTGACCGCCGAATCGGCGTCGCTGCAAAACTCCGCCGCGATTTCCAGATCGCTCAGAACGCGGCGAAGCGCCCGGATGATTTTGTCATCCGAGCAGACAACCAGCGCTTGCAGATTCAAAGCCGCAGATTCCATAAACCAGCTCAGACGCCGATCAGGACGCCCTCTCCATGGGATTCTTCTTCGTTGAGTAAATGAGCCACGCTGCGAAGTTGCTCGGCAGCGCTCTGGAGCGCTTCGATTTGCTTGCCCAGTTGAGCCTGTTCCGCCTGTTTCTTGCGGAGTACTTCATAGATATCCTTCACAGGTACCGCCTCCTTTATGCAATGTAGGTTGGTCCTTATTGGGGGGTCAATGACTGGCGGTCGCGCCGGGTTACGACGGTAATCCGGTGCACTGCGAGGACCACTGAGAGGACCTCAGCCCCGGGCGGCACAACTCAGCCCAGAGCCTAGGCCTTGGGGAAAAGGGCAAAGCGAGACCGACCCGCCACGTGCTTACGATTTCTGTTGACTTTCAGGCAAAACACCCATAGAATCAAAGCCTTCCGTTTTGTCTACGGGTCCAGTCTCAGGGCCTGCGGTCGGGTTTGGTGCACGCCAAGTGAATCCCGGCGTGCGCGGAATGAATCTAACTTTTTACCAGTGGAAGTTTATCTCATAATCGAGGGGTTATAACTATGGCTAAGCGGCGCGGCAATCCTAACTGGGGCAAGCCTGAACCCATCGGACCCATTACTCCTACTATTACGGAGTTCGAACAGGTGGTGCGGGAATATAAGCTTTCCCCAGACCAATACCTGCGTTCGACCCGCCTGCGGGAGTGGGCTCGACGCAATAAGAATTCGAAGTACATTCCTGAGCCGTTGCTCGAGGCTTGGGGATTCGAGATCGAATCCACCCTCTAAACAGAGGAATAAAGTTGTTGAGGGTCGCCCAAGCGGCGGCCCTTTTTGTTGCAGCTAAGAAGAGTCGAGGTTTAGTTGGCATCTCCCTTGACCATGGCGACGATCCCGCCCAGCGAGCTGGTAGCTCTATTGATAGCCACCAGCTTCGCTGCCGGACTGAATGTCTACGCCACTCTGGTCACACTTGGACTGCTGGCTCATGCCGGAATCCTCCCGCTGCCTCCCGCTCTGCACCTGGTATCGAACTGGTACGTGATCGCAGCCGGCGGCGTGATGTTCGCGATCGAGTTCTTCGCCGATAAAATTCCCGCCTTCGACCTATTGTGGAATGCGCTGCACACCTTCATCCGCATCCCCATCGCAGCTCTGCTTGCCTACGGCGCGACATCAACCCTTTCTCCGGCCGAACAACTGGCGGCAACGGTGGTCGGAGGCGCAATCGCGCTGGCCGCGCATGGAGGCAAAACGGCGGTCCGGGCTGCCGTAACCCCATCGCCGGAACCGTTCTCGAACATAACGCTAAGTCTCGGAGAAGATGGTCTCGCCATCTTCCTGACCTGGTTCGCGACTCAACATCCGTATGCGGCGATAGCTATCGTGTGTATATTGCTAGCCATCATCGTTGTGCTGGCACGCGGGGTGGTGCGCTCACTGCGGAGGCTTTTCCGCGGAGCCAAATATGAATTAGCCAAGTAGCTCAGCGTACTCTGCGGCCCATCTCAGCGTCCTCTGCGTTTTAAGGTTTTTGCCGGCGCAAGCAGATTCTTGCCAAGCGCCATTTGCTACAATCGCACTGTAATGACACCGCAATCCGCATTCACGGATGTCCCTACCGCCATCGAGGAAATCCGCGCCGGCCGCATGCTCGTGGTCGTCGACGACGAAGATCGCGAGAACGAAGGCGACCTCACCCTGGCCGCCGAGAGAGTCACGCCCGGAAGCCATCAACTTCATGGCCAAGTACGGCCGCGGCCTGATCTGTCTGGCGCTGACCGAAGAGCGCCTCGACCATCTGCGCATCGGCCCCATGAGCGCCGAGAACACCTCGAACTACGGCACCGCATTCTGCGAAGCCATCGACGCCCGCGAGGGCGTGACCACCGGAATCTCCGCCTACGATCGCGCCCACACCATCAAGGTTGCAATCGATCCCGCCACCCGCCCGTCCGACCTCGCCCGTCCCGGCCACATCTTCCCGCTGCGCGCCCGCAAAGGCGGCGTCCTGGTCCGCGCCGGACAAACCGAAGCCTCGGTCGATCTCGCTCGCCTGGCCGGACTGATTCCCGCCGGCGTCATCTGCGAAATCATGAGCGACGACGGCACCATGGCGCGCGTCCCCGACCTGGTCGAGTTCTGCAAAACCCACGACATGAAAATGCTGACGGTGGCCGAGCTGATCCGCTACCGCATGCAGCACGAGCGCTACGTGCACCGCGTGGGCGAAGCCTTGATCGGCACGCAATACGGAGAGTTCCGCCTGATCGCCTACGAAAGCGAAGTCGACGGCGGCGAATCTCACGTTGCATTGGTGCGAGGCGACATCGAGAGCAGCGAGCCGGTGCTGGTCCGCATGCACTCTCACTGCGTGATGGGCGACGTCTTCGGATCGACCGCCTGCGATTGCCACGCCACCATCGAAGGCTCAATGCAGGCTATCGCCAGCGAAGGCCGCGGAGCGCTGATTTATCTGCATCAGACGTCGAAAGGCTTTTCGGTCGAGAAGCATCGGCGACCGGAAGATGCTGAACTTTCCATCGCGACACAGCGTCTTCCGTCGCTTCCCGGAGAGCGAACGCAAAACCCAGCGCGAAATCGGCATCGGCGCGCAAATCCTCTCGGATTTAAATCTGCGACGCATTCGCCTGCTGACCAATCATCCCCGAAAAGTACCGCGCTCGAAGGATTCGACATCGAAATCGTCGAGCAGGTCCCAGTGCTGCTGGACAAAGTGAAAACTCATTCCTGAAGGGAGGGACTTGCGTCGGCCACCTGCTCGGTTCCGGCTCGGCGTTCCAGGTCGTGCTGGGCTCTCGGTATATTTACCAATAGGTTACTGATCGATCACGGTTGGTTTACCGTTGAGTATCGGGTATATACCCAAAAAATGCGTTTTCTTGCCAGATCTATGAAAACAAAGGCTCTGTTTTAGATATACCCTGCTAAAATATCCCTTCTAAAGGACTTACGGGATGGGGTATGCTGCCGTTTTCTGCTTTGTAAGTGTATGAAAACAGGCAGCGATTTGAGATACCCTCTAAAATATCCCTTCTAAAGGACTTAGCGAGGGTGTTTTAGAGTGTGGAGGTGGCTTCTCTGTGCGCCGCGGACGTCGAAATTGTCAAAGAGCAGAAAGGATTGCTGCTGTTATCAAACAGCTAATCGATACGTGATCATGTTAGCTGTTTGGAGCGACTGGGTCAAGGAAAAATGCAGCCGAGCCGCCGACCTCGTCGTCCCCCATCTTTACAGAACGTAAAGGTGGGCCGGCCACCGAGCAGATCCCGGTGCTGCTGGATCGAGTAAAAACTCAGCGCTGAAGTGATTAGTGCGCGGCAGGATTCCAATAGCCGCCGCTTTTCCGCCAAGCTGGAATCCCAGCTGATCCTTGCGCCAATCGCCCGAGGGTCGCTGGTTCCAAAGTGATAACGTCCGGGCCTTTGATCTTTCCTGTGATGATGGGCTTGTCGGGGATGGTCTCGTAGGCGTAGCCGGTGAGCATGGCCTGAATGCCGCCTGTCCAGGTTTTGCTACTTTCAGCCGCGCCCAGCCGTAGTGCAGCTGTCCATCGATCAGAAACTGTACACCCAAGTAGCGGCTCTTGGTATTCAGCCATTGACGATAGGTTTGAGTTGTGAAAGAACCAGACGAAAAAGCGCCCTTGTAGACACCTAAGATTCCGTTTTTGCCCTTCTGAAAATAAGATCGGTTCGTACCGACGGCCAAACCGGGGCGGAGAGCAGCAGCAAAGGCTCCGCCAAAATTGAAGAAACTCGAACCGAAGCTTCCTCGACCCCAGATGGCATTGCTCTTAGCTTTGGGAAACGCTTGCAACAGAAATAATTCCACGTGACTGGCAGTGCGCAGCTGGTTGGAGAAGGAAAAGTCGACGACTCCGTCGTGGTTTATATCCAGGGGCACCGGGCCTCCATTGACGGGGATAGGCGTGTTTGCGGGAGTATAAACAATGCGAGCCGCGGCCGGTGAGGTCAGCGCCAGCAAACCGACACCTGCGGCGGTTGCAGCAACGGCATACGCTGAGAGAGATTTTTCCAGCGCAGGGCTAAACCGGATCGCGGAGCGGCTTCGCATCGAAGTTATCATCGTCATGGGGTGACCTCGTAGATGGTTCCACACCCCACACTGTTACAAGCTGCGTCTATTCCGCCAGATCGAGTGCTGCCGTAAAGATGCCCCTGTGAGTCCAGAACCAATCCTGCCTTGAGGTTGAAGCTGCCCCCGCTGTCGTTGGGAAAGGCAAAGAGAATTTTCGGTCTCCATACGTCCTTTCGGTGCTGGAATTCGAAAACGACTCCGTTATCGTTAGCCCCGCCCCACAGACTTACTCCGAACAAATCACCTTTCTCGTCCATCACTAGCCTGCCGAGAACAGTCGGTCCGCCGTTTGGGTCATCTTCCCTACCGTCGAGGCCGTGAACAGAATGGGGATCGCTTTCCCGCCAACTTCCATCTTGCTGGGGATGCAACTCGAAGATGGTGCCATAGCCGTTGCCGCCAGCCAGTGATGTTCCAAACAGATCTCCTGCCTTGTCGAAGAGAAGTCCACCGGAGGGAAAATGGCGTGCCCGCCGCCCCGCGCAAAGTTAGAGACGATGGATTCGGTCCAGCTGCCACCAGACTGACTAAGTTTGTAAACAACACCGCAGTTCAGATTCGTGAATGCCTGGTCGCTAAAGGGGCGGCAGAGACCCGTGCCCCCATATTCGGTCATCCCATAGAGGTTCCCTGCTGAATCAAGAATCAGCCCTGAGGAAGGATTTCCGCCATCCGGCGGAGGGGCAAAACTGTGAATGGTGGATTCTGTCCACGAACCGTCTGCCTTCGGAGTTAACTCGAATACAGCGCCACAACCGCTATCACCAAAGCAACCGCCTCCACTGCCGCCGTTCGATGTTGTGCCATATAGGTTTCCTTGATTGTCGAAAACCAGGTCGGTCTGTGGCGAGCGGCCGGGGTCACCATAAAAACTGAAAGTGTAAATAACTGACTCTGTCCATTCACCCTTTGAGTTCGGCGCCAGCCTAAAGACCGTTCCGACGCCTCCCGGTCCTGCAACGCTCGTCGTACCATACAGATTGCCTAATTCTGGCGAAAATCACACCCGCCTCGGGCCAGCCGCCATCGATGGTGCCGCGAAAACTGTAGAGCGTCTTTTTCTTCCAGCCGTCTCCGGTGCGCTCCAGCTCAAACACCGTTCCGCAAGGACCGCCGCCACATCCAGTCCCGATTCCTCCGCCGCCGGTTGCGCCATAAAGATTGCCGGCGGCGTCCAGGGTCGGGGACCGGGGCC
>CAVQTI010000008.1:0-8149 GCA_963716405.1 uncultured Acidobacteriota bacterium
TCAGAGACAGCTACTACGAGGGACTTTTGCAGGTGGGTAGCTTTCTCAACGATCAGGTCGACGATCTTCTGAGCTTCGGTGTATTCGATGACAGGAACATTCCTCATGCGGGTTGGAGGAAACCCATTAAGACCATTTTTCAGTGCCGAATAAAAATAAAGCCGAGCTGGGCAGAACCCAGCTCGGCTAGTTTCCAGGCAAGTTAGAAAATAAGCTTCAGAGCAAACTGAATCAGGCGCGGATTGCTGTCCGGATTGGTAGACGTGACCTGTCCGAATCCGTTGCCGGTGGCGGTACCATTGAAGCCGCTGCCCGGAACTCCGAAGCGGGTGTGATTGAACAGGTTAAAGAACTCCGTCCTGAATTCAAGGCCAAACCGTTCGCCAATCATAGTTCGCTTGAAAGCGGCGAAATCAAAGTTGTTGATACCCTGCGCACGTAGCGAAGAATCTACGCGCGACTCGTTACCAAAACCCCACTGCGGCGGCAAGGCAAAGCAAGCCGTATTAAACCACGCCGTAAGCGAGCGGTTCCCGCCTTTGCTGCATCCGGGTACGACGTCCGGACGCACGTTGTTCACACCGAAATTGGCCTGCTCCAAGGAGGTCGGTGGCCCAGCCCACGAAATCTTGAGCGGAAAACCGCGCTGGAAGGTGGTTACGCCGTCGATTCCCCAACCGGATACCAGTTTGTCGGTAACTCCTGAGAATCCGTTAAGGAAAGCCTTGCCGTGGCCAAATGGAAGATCAAGCACGTAACTGATCACAAGTCGCTGAGAGACGTCCTGAGAAGAAAGCGAACGCTCTCCGGCGAGATTGTTCCAGTCTTGCACCTGTCCAACCCCACCAGTCGAGCCTTCTAGCCAACTGGTGAGTGTGTCGGTATTGCTCAACAGCTTGGCATTCGTATAAGCCACCAACAGGGTGCCGCCGCCCTGGAATCGACGCGTTACGGTTGCCTGCAGCGAATTGTAAGTGCTACCGCAGCACCCATATCCGGCCAGGCTTAAGTTTGTGTACTGGGGATACGGGCGATCCAACTGCCCAGCAAGAATTGTGCTACCGCCAAGGGACGGATTTGGGCTTGAGATGGGGTTAAAGGGAGTCGCCACACCGTTGACAAGGTGTGTTAAGGGCTGATCGATCGTCACGTTTTGGTTCGGGTTCTGGAGGTTTGGGTTGTACTGCGTAGCTGCCTGGGCAATGAACGAATCCGGAATTTGATTGGCAACGTAATTGGGGTTGTACTGCGGAAGATGGACGCCGTGCGAACCCGCATAGGCTACGTCTACGAAGAAGCCAGCCCCTAGCTGACGTTGAATGTCGAGGTTGTATTGCTGCACGTATCCCGCTTTCTGATTAGTGTACGGTGCCAAAGTAGGGGCGCCGTTCGTGGCAGCAAAGCTAGAAATGTTGGGTGACGTGGGTGGATAGGAAGTGCGGCCCGGAGGCGGCAAAATTCCATTCGCGCCAAAGGGACCCGCGGCTGTGCATGAGGCGAGAAAGGCGGCATATCCTCCGCCGACTGCAGTACAACCGCTGGCGTCAAGACTGGCGTTTGGCGACAGGCCATGGTTTATCGTGGCAAAGAAAGGTGTGGTCGCCAGATTGATCAAGTCGTTGTCTGGATTGAGTTGGAAAGACACATAGTTGGGAATCCAAAACACTCCGTACCCGCCGCGAATCACAGTCTTCTGATCCCAGCTGTAGGCAAATCCGAGGCGTGGAGAGAACTCCTTCTTATCCAACGGTATGTTGTTTCTCGTGTTGTTCGGGGGTGTTCCGACCAACGACGCGTCACCGATACAAGGAGAGCCAGCAGTCCCATTGCATCCTGTGACCGTGGCATTGACCAAGGTCGGATTAAAGAAGCTCAAACGGTTGTAACGCTCGGACCATGGCCCTTGAAGTTCGTAGCGGAGTCCGGCGTTCAAGGTCAATTTTTGGGTGACCTTCCAGTTGTCACCGCCGTAAAAGGCACGGTAGGTCTGACGGCCAGCGGTTTGTGCTGGAACCTCAGCCGCGCCTTCTGTCTGATTCACGAAAGAAGCAGGGCCAAGTTGGGCTAAGCCCAACAGAAAATCAGCGAACGGGAAGCCGCTGTTGGCTGATGGATTAAGCGCATTGTTCGCCGTCCAGCTTCCCAAGAAACCAAACGCGCCGCTGGCAATGTTGGTTTGAAAGTAATTGTCCAAGCCCAGCTCATACTGCCCGCCAAACTGAAAAGTGTGTTTGCCGCGAATGACGGTCAAAGATGGTGACACGTTGTACTGGGTGTTGTGATCGCCGATCACGCTGTTGCCTTGGCTCTTACCTACGTCACCCGGAAACGGGAAGGCAGGCGTTGGCGGCGTCCGCATAACGGTAGGAACCGTACTGTTGTAACTCGCTGGCCATCCGAGTTGAGTGAGATCGTAACCCGCAAGGATGGGCGCACGAGCGTAAATGAAGCGGCTTCCCGAAACGTTCAAATCGCCGACGACGTTTGGGCTAAAAACGTGGTTGAAATCGATGGCGAGAGCTTTGGTGTGATAGTCCTCGGCGCAGCGATCCAGACACAAACCGGTGCCCAAGGGGTTGGTTGGAAGGTCAAGCAATCCAAAGTAGGAAAAGCGCGCGAATAGCCGCGTTTTGTCCGTGATGTTCTGATCACCGCGAGCTACGAACTCGGTGTTATTTCCACCGCTACTGGTTGCCGATGTGAAGTTACCAGTCGAGAAGCTGTTGCCACCCGGAGCGACCGGACTGTAATACTTATCCCACAGTGTGGTTGCGGCCTTGCTCCATTCGGCTTGCGGAATCTGGTTATTCAGGTAAGCGGTGCGCTGCCCCGTACCCGAGACCACGCTATAAGGGTCGTAGAGCTGAATGCCTTGGGCGAGCAGCGACGAAAAGTCACCTTGCCGAAAAGCCTGGATCGGCACGGTGGTAGTAACGACGCCACCGGTGCGGAGCCGGAACTGCTCCCAGCTCACGAAAAAGAATGTTTTGTCTTTAATAACTGGACCGCCAACGTTGAATCCAAACTGATTCTGAACGTATGGTGGCGGCGTGTTCGTCTGACCGGCCAACAGTTCACTCTTCTTGAAGAAATACTCATTCGAGTTCAAAACTTTGTTCCTGAGAAACTCGTAAGCCTCGCCGTGGAAGGCGTTGCTACCCGACTTCGTGCTGAAGTTCATGATGCCGCCGGAGAACTTGCCGAACTCCGGTCCCAGGTTGTTGTACTGGACCTTGAATTCGCCGACTGAATCCTGCGTCGGAATCACGATGGGAAGATTGATGTATCCGATATTAAGGGGCTGGCCGTCGAGGTACTCCGCGCTTTCATTCGCGAACGAGCCTCCCACTTGATAGTTGCCCCAGCTAAAGGGATTCTGGCCGACGGGTGTGCCGCCTGATCCGCCCTGCGCCACCGCCGCGGGAGAAATCGTGATGAGGTTAAAAATATTGCGGCCATTCAGGGGAAGTTCGTTGGCCTTGCGCTCTTCGACGACCTGGCCGAGAGACGAAGTCTCGGCTTGCAACAGCGGGGTCTCGGCAGTTACTTCGACGGTTTCTGTGACTTGCCCAACCGGTAACGTGGCGTTGATATGAGTATCCTGCTGAACTTCAACCGTGACGTCGTTGCGTGTGAAATGTTTGAAGCCCGCCTTCTCGACGTCCAAGCGATACGTCCCGGGAACCACGTTAACAAACTGGTACAGTCCCTCGTTGCCGGTGGACTGGACGCGCTTTTCCTGCGTGCCGGTGTTGGTGAGGGTGACTTGAGCTCCGGCGACCGAGGCTCCGGACGAGTCAACCACAGATCCGTCGACCGTACCGAAGGTGCTCTGACCGTGAAGGGAGAGAGAAGTCGTGACGACCAAAGCTATAGAAAGACACAGCGTCCACAAATTGCGAGACGGCATACACAACCCCCACACCATATTTTTTGATCGGCGAAAGTGTGAAGCACGCGAGTATTCGTTGTCAAGTAAAAAGTAATGTTTTTGGATTAGACCATCGATTTTTTGGATACAGATAGTAATTCCATTTTGCATAGGGTAATCGTTAACCGAGGGTTAACGATTACTTTTGCCTTGTGCGCGGTGTTATGCTGGCTGCCGATGGCCGTCACCATGCAGGACATTGCGAGAGATCTGAAGGTCTCGGTGGTGACCGTTTCGAAGGTGCTCCGGAACCAGGGACGAATCAGCACAGCAACCCGCAAGCGCGTGCTGCGCCGCGCAAAAGAACTTCATTACCAGATGAACTGGGTAGCGCGCAGTCTGGTAACACGGCGCACTTACACCATCGGGCTTCTGCTGCCAGACTTCACCCATCCGTTTTTCGCGGAGATTGCCCGGGCGGTAGCCCAGACTGTGAGGCCGCATAGCTATCACGTGATCATTTCGTACTCCGAGGAAGATCCAGAACTGGAAATGAGCGAAGCTGACTCCCTTCTTGCCCGGCAGGTGGATGGGCTGATCATTGCGTCGGCGCAACCAGTGCGGCGTCTGGCTCTGTTCAAGCGAATCCAGGCTCGAAAAGTACCGTTTGTTTTGATTGATCGGCCTATCGCGGGGCTGCAAGCGCCCTTCGTCGGGGTCGATAACTGCGCGATCGGAAGATTGGCCACGGAACATCTCATCACCCGTGGATGCGTACAAATCGCGTACCTGCGGGGTCCCGCTATTGGAATCGCCGGAGAGCGCCTGCAGGGCTGCCGGGAGGCGCTGGCGAAGAGTGGTCTCCGAATGCCCGCCGGCTACGTCGCCGACGGCGGGCACGGAGAACAGACCGGTTACGACGGCATGCGCCGGCTGCTGCGCGCGCGTCCGATTCCGGACGGGGTTGTCTGTTACAACGACCCGGTTGCAATCGGCGCGATAAAGGCGATTCTCGACGCCAACCTGAGAGTGCCTCATGATATTTGTGTGGTTGGAGCAGGAAATGTTCGGTATTCGGATTTATTAGCGGTTCCCCTTACTACGGTCGATCAAGGCACGTGTCAGATTGGGGCGCGGGCAGCCGAAGTACTTATGGAACAAATTCTTTTAAAGCGGCCGGCGCGGTCGACCCGCCCGAGGAAGATTTTGATTTCGCCGAAGCTAGTGGAACGCGAATCGACTCGCCGGTAGACGTGCAATAAACATGCCGGGCGCGATATCCTAGCCAACAAAGGAATCCAAGGTTGCTGAAAGTTCTACGCGCATTATTCGTCACAACAGTCGTGTTGTCGGCCGCAGCCCTCGTGGGACCGATGTTCGACGTCAATCTGCCGCGCGGACTGGACTTCATCCTGCAGAATTCGCCAACACCTCAGAAGTATCTAATCGAAACCATGCCCGGAGGCGTTGCCCTGCTGGATTACAACAACGACGGCTTGTTAGATATTTTTCTGGTCAACGGCGGCCACATAAGCAGTCCCATGCAAATGCCAGAGAATTTCGACCGTCACGATCCGCGTTACTGGAATCGCCTTTACCGCCAGAACAAAGACGGCAGCTTCACCGATGTGACCGAGCAGGCGGGATTGGCGAATGCTGGCGATGGGAATTACGGCATGGGCGTGGCGGTCGGAGATTACGACAACGACGGTTACCCGGATCTGTTTGTCACCAGTTATGGAAAGAATGTTCTTTATCACAACAACGGCGACGGCACCTTCACCGACGTAACCGCAAAGGCCGGAGTAGCCGGAGGCGGTTGGTCAGTCTCAGCCGGGTTCTTCGACTACGACAATGACGGAAAATTAGATTTGTTCGTCACCCGCTACATGGAATGGGATACGAAGCACAACAAAGATTGCGGCGGCAATTATCACACCTATTGTCCGCCGGAAGAGTTCCCTGCCACGACAAACATTCTTTATCACAACAATGGCGACGGAACTTTCACCGATGTGAGCCAACGCTCCGGTATCGCGGCCAAAAAGGGACGGGCGCTGGGCGTGGCTTTTGCTGATTACGACGAGGATGGATTCACAGATATTTTTGTAGCCAATGACGGAATGCAGCAGTTTCTGTTTCACAACAATGGCAATGGAACTTTCAGCGAACTCGCTCTCGAAGCTGGTGCTGCGCTTTCTGAAGATGGCAGGCGGTTGTCGGGCATGGGCGTGGTCTTTCAGGATTATGACAATGATGGCCGGCCCGATGTTGTAGTGACTGAATTGCCGAGAGAAATTTATGGCGTGTATCACAACGATGGAGGCGGTTCTTTCACTTACCGCAGTCTCGAAACTGGCCTGGGCGCCCTCTCGAGTGGGAGTTCCGGATGGGGTGTCGGTTTGGAGGACTTCGATAACGATGGCTGGAAAGACTTGTTCGTCGCGCAAGGCCATGTGCTCGACAATGTGGAGCGCATTGATCCCTCGCTCCATTATCTCGAACTGCCGCTGCTGGCGATGAATCGCAATAACCGCTTCGAGCGTATTGATTCAGGAAGTACCACTCCTGTAGCTGGACGTGGAGCCGCGTTTGGTGACTTGAATAACGACGGCTGGCAGGATGTGGTGATGACTTATCTCGGCGGCCATCCTCAAGTGTTCATGAACCGCGGTGGCAAGCAGCATTGGCTGGTAATTTCTCTGCGCGGCACGCGCAGCAACCGTGATGGGTTTGGCGCCCGCGTGAAGGTGAATGGGCAAACACGCTTTGCAACTTCCGCCGGAAGCTACGCATCATCGAGCGACAAGCGTCTTCATTTTGGTCTGGGCTCGACCGAGAAAGCGAACGTGGAAATATTTTGGCCTTCGGGAATTCATCAGACTTTGAATGAGGTTCACGCTGATCAGTTTCTAGAAGTCCGTGAGCCGGAGAAACCGTGATTCGCGCCCTATTAATTTTGTGGTTTGCGTGGCAGACATTATCACCCGAGGCCGCGCAGCACATGCAAGCTGGCATCGCGGCCGACAAACAAAGACAATTCGATGTCGCCATCGCCGAGTTCAAAAAAGTCACCGAGCTCGAACCGCGCTTCGCGGATGGTTTCGTCAGTCTCGGCCAAACGTACATGGAGAAGCGCGAGATCGGTTCCGCCATCGCGCCGTTAAAACATGCGTTAGACATTGATCCCAACATGACGCCAGCGCATCAGTTGCTGGGTTACGCGCTGCTCGCGCAAGGGTACGCGGCTGAAGCGATTCCCCATCTCCAAAAGGTGGACGACAAGACTGGTCTGGGAATCGCTCAAATTCAGACCGGTCAATTGCCGGAAGCAGTCGCCAATCTGCAGGCGGCGCTGGCAACTCGCCCCAACGATCAGGATTTACTGTATTACCTCGGCCGCGCCAGCGGTCTGTTGTCGAAACAATCCATTGATACCTTACTCGCGGCGTATCCAGATTCCGCCAGAGCGCATCAGGCGCTGGCGGAAAATTATTTCGTGCTGCGGCAAATGCCTGAAGCAGAAAAAGAGTATCGCCAAGCGTTGCAGTTGCGGCCGGATACACCGGAGCTTCACTTGGAATTGGGAGAAGTTTATGCCGGAGCTTTTCAATGGGCTAAAGCCGAAGAAGAGTTTCGCACGCAAACCAAGCTACAGCCCGGAAATGCCGAGGCTGCCTATCGCCTGGGCACGGCGCTCTTGGAACAAGGCAAGACCCATGAAGCGAGAGCAGAACTTGTGCGTGCCAATAAATTGCTGCCAGACATGCCAGAGACCTTGTATTCGCTCGGAAAGGCCGCGTCACTGGAGGGAGATGCAGCGACTGCCGAAAAAGAATGGACAAAACTTCTTTCGATTGAAAAAGAAAGCGCGCTCGCGGCGCAGGCGCATTTCGGGCTGGCAAACCTCTACCGCAAACAGGGTAAGACGGTCGCTGCGCAACATGAGATGCAGGAATTTCAAAGATTGCAGCCCACGTCAAGCCAGTCGCAAGCACCCGGCAAACAAGAATCGCAGCATTAGCGCGAATGCGTATTATCCCGCGAATCGCCGAGGATGATTCCGCAACGGCGGGCAGTATCGGGAATCCGAACTTTTCTAAATCACGTCTTAGCTGCTCAGTCGATTGGAACTGAATCGCATGCATTCCCAGCGCCCGCGCAGCTTGTATGTTGTTTTCGCGATCGTCGACAAACAGCGCTTCCGCTGCCGCAACGCCAAGGCCTTCGAGAGTCCTCTCATAGATGGCCGGATCAGGCTTGATCAATCGCACTTCA
>CAVQTI010000009.1:0-168242 GCA_963716405.1 uncultured Acidobacteriota bacterium
AGGTCAAAAGCAGTCACTCCGTGTTCCTGTCCCATCCTCAGGCCGTCGCTCATCTTATCGAGCAGGCCGCAAGCGGTGCCTTGGTGGCAACGAAAGAAGGCGCAACGAATGCTGCCGCAGATTAGGCTTTGAGTGCCACACTGGATTCGACGACGCTGAGGTTTCGCAGCGCATGACTCATGGTTACGCAATTCTTAACCTCGTCGAGTCCAGCCCCAAGGTGTGGGGACCGGTGTATTCACGCTCGGATCACCCCGTGAAGTTGAGTTTAGTTTGAAGATCGCATTCTAGCGCTTTGGCTGGTGCCTGGAGCAGAACCTCGGTCCCGACCGGGCGCGAATTACGAAGAAGATCGACGCCTTCATGCGGCTGATTCGCGCAATCTGATCGTCAAGTGAGACGAAGAAGGAAAGAATCCAGTCCAAGTCGAACCATTGACTACCTTGGCGCGGTTCGGATTCTCCTGCTTAATATTTGCTGCTTCTTCACTTCGTCTCAAAATCGGTGGAGACGCTGAGTTTCTTCCAAATTCGTGCTTCCTCTAATCGCGCAAGATCATTCTTCTCCGCGGCGGCGTACGCATCGCTGCCGAGCAAGAGTCGCAACGGAGGGTTCCGTTCTTGCGTCAACTGGACGATCGCCTGAGCTGCCTTTTTGGGGTCACCAGGCTGCTTGCCGTTGTAGTTCCGCTGAAATCTTGCGGTAGCTCCAACCGTCGAATCGTATTCAGGATGACCTTCGCTAAGTTCGGTGGAACTGCCCGCGAAGTCTGTGCGAAAGCCACCGGGTTCAACGATGGTGACCTTGATGCCGAGCGGTGCCACTTCGCGCGAAAGCACCTCGGAGAAGCCTTCGACACCCCACTTCGCCGCCGAATAAGGCCCACGTCCCGGAGGGCCAATCCTTCCGCCCACCGATGAAAACTGAATGAACTGGCCTGCTTTCTTTTCGCGAAAATACCTAAGAGCTGCCTTCGTCACAATAATCGTTCCAAAGAGGTTCGTTTCGATCTGTGCCCGGAATTCCGATAGAGGCGTGTCTTCGACGGACGAAAGATTGCCATATCCCGCATTGTTAATGACCACATCCAGCGAGCCAAATACATCGACCGCCGCCATTACCGCGTTTGCTGCTGCTGCTTCGTCGGTCACATCCATTGCGAAGAGCTTGACCTGATCTCCATATCGTTCCGACAGATCAGCCAGCGACTTAATGTCCCGAGCTGTCGCCAACACTTTATTGCCCGCAGCGAGGCCCGCTTCAACAATTGCACGACCCAGACCACGAGAGCTGCCGGTGACTAACCATACCTGCGCCATTCATCCTCCTCTATCCCACCGAAAAAGAACTGATCAGTGCAAAGAATTGGAAGATTCTGATGCGGCGAAACAGCGATCGCCCGGCCTGTGTCGCGACAAGGCAGAGGCAAGACGCCGAAATCATCTCTCCTACACGATGATACCGCCTGCTACTGGTTGTTCTCCGCTCTGCTATTGTGAGGCGCCGAAAAGAATCGGGCTCACCATGGTTTCAATCCTGGCTGCCATCTCTTCCGCGGGGATGCGATTGGGAGTCTGAAACCAGCGGCGTGCGGCTCCAAAAACGGCCCAGGCAGCGGTGGTCGCTGGTAGTGACGCGTCCGCACCGGGAGCCATCCCATGATGGGCAAGTCCTTCCTTGAACATATCCTCAACGATAGGAATGATCGAGCCTTCGAGCGCCATCCGCGACAACTGAGTGGGACAGCCTGTGCTCTCCGCAAGATAGTCGCAGACGCCGAGTGCAATGGCGCGCAATGCTCCGTTGCAGTCGGTAAAAGTTATGGCTCGGCGCTCGATCAGATCGCGGAAGCGGGATTCCGTCATGGCCTGCAACAACGCGTTCTTGTCCGCATAGTGCAGGTAAAAGGTGGCCCGGTTCAACGTGGCCTCGTCAGCGATCTCCTGCACAGAGACGTCTTCGAACTCCTTTTTCATCAATAGCCTGGCCAGCGCTTCCATGAGCATGCGGCGGCTCCGCAGGATGCGCGGATCCGTCGTTTCGGTCTCGGGTTGGAGAAGCTGGGCCATTTCTATATTGATGAAAGCATACCTGTTTACGGACCAAAGCGACAGTTGTTTATTTTCTCTGAATCGACATATGTCGCTTATTCATCATATGTCGTGCAGGAGGAATTCTCAATGTCGACGCTGCTTCACATCGATTCCAGCCCACTCTACGGCCGGTCAGTCTCCCGCGAACTAACCGCTGCGTTCGTGACTCAATGGAAGGCTGCGCACCCGGATGGAAAGGTCATTGACCGAGACCTCAACGCAACGGCCATGCCGCCAATCAATGCGGAATGGGTCGGTGCCGTCTACACGCCGGAACAGGCGCGCACTCCGCAGCAGAAGGAATTGCTTTCGCTCTCCGACTCGCTGCTCGCCGAATTGGAGCAGGCCGATGAGTACGTCATCGGAGTGCCAATGCATAACTTTGGCGTGCCTTCGGTTCTCAAGCTCTGGATTGACCAGATTGCGCGCGTGGGCAGGACCTTTTCCTACAGTGAGAAAGGGCCGAAGGGCCTGATCACCGGCAAGAAGGCAACCTTCATCATCGCAACGGGTGGGATCTACGACGCCCAGACGCGGATGGCCTCGTTCAATTTCGTGGAGCCGTATCTGCGGTCCGTATTTGGTTTTCTTGGCGTGACGGACGCGACCTTCCTCACCGCAGGTGGGACCAGCGCGCTGAACCAGGGGAAGGACCGGAACACATTTCTCGCACCACACCTTCAAGCCGTGCAGACGCACGCGCAGACCTTCTAAGAGAGGACACTCATGAAAACTACTTCAATTGTTGCTCGCTATTTACTGGGCCTGATGTTTACGGTCTTTGGGTTGAACGGATTTCTCAACTTTATCCACCAGCCGCCGCCCACGAATCCGCTGGCGTTACAGTTTTTTGGCGCCATCGTCGCATCGCACTTTGCCGCGTTCTTCTTCGCGGGGCAGGTGTTTGGTGGGCTGTTGCTGCTCTTCGGCCGATTCGTGCCACTTGCGCTGACACTGCTGGCTGCGGAGCTCTACAACATCCTGGCGTTTCACCTGACGATGTCACCGGGCACCATCGCGCCCGCACTGGTCGCTTGCGTGTTGTGGATTCTGGTTTTCCTGCAGTACCGCGAAAGTTTCAAGGGCATCTTCAGCGCGAAGGCTGCGACGCAGGCATAAATTGCGTCGCAGTATGAGAGGAACGGTGCCTGCGTGCTGAGTGCATGATCGGCGATACGGCACTCGAATGGCGCAAGCGCCCGTTCAGTAAGCGTTTTGAGTGAACGGGGAATTGATTTCAGAAGGAGAAGACATGTCGCAACAACGCAGTATCAGTCGCGTGGTTAACGTTCCTCCAGCGGCACCTGGATTCGTCGGTCCGGGACATCTAGCTGCACCTGTCGTGTCTCCCGAGAACTTCGAGATGAACGATCCCTTCATCTTGTTGATGGACGATCATCTTGACATTGGCGACCGGCCAGTTGGTGGTCCTCACCCGCATGCAGGTTTTGAAACCGTGACGCTCATTCTCGACGGCGCGATCTTTGACCGCGATGAGGGCGGCACACTCAACGCTGGCGAAGTGCAGTGGATGACCGCGGGCAGCGGCATTATTCACAGCGAAGACGTCAGGACCAAAGGAAAGGTCCGCCTGCTTCAGCTATGGCTTACCTTACCTAAGAACAAACGCTGGATTGCCCCCGATTTTCAAACGATTAATGTCAATGAGGTTCCGGTGCGCCGCGAAAACGGCGCTGAGATCCGAGTTTATAGCGGTTCCTCCGTCGGCCTTCAGTCAGGCACGCGAAACCATGTACCGGTCACAATGGTCGAGATCAATTTAGAGCCACACGCCTCGGCCGAGTTGGACATAGCTGCATCCTACAACGGCTTTGCATTTGTCATTGATGGTTCGGTTCGAATCGGCGACACCGAGCTGAACACTGGGCAGGTCGGTTGGCTCGATCGGCCGACTGACAGCGGTACGAGCGTGTTGCGTGTGGTCGCCGGCGAATCCGGAGCGCGGCTGGTGTTATATGCGGGACAACCCCAAGGAGACCCAATCGTATCCTATGGCCCATTTATAGGAGACTCGAAGCAGGACATTGCCAGGCTCTTTGCTGAGTATCAGTCGGGAAGATTTCCCCGCCTTAGCGAATTGAAAAAGCAGCAGGTCTAACTTTTCGACGTTCCTCTGCTTCGCCAGCCTTATGGAGTAAGCCAGTTCACCTTGATAACTTTTTTCTAGGTTGCGGGTGCCTCGGGCATTCGGACATGCATGTAGCCGCGTGAGTAGCTTAATCGTGCCCTCGCTCGGGAGGAGAAGGAAATTATCGAAACCGCACTAGAGGAATGTTATGGACAGGTCTGGGACGGGATTTCGGATCCAAGTGAAGGGAATCACGCTGTTCTCCGCGCGATGAAGTGATGGCTTCGGAGCGGCCATCATCCCGCGTCTTGTCAATGACGGCCCGTCGGGTCAGCATTTTCTAAAGTCCGATGTGTATGCCACTCCGTCATGCCGGCACCTTTTGTTACTTCAACTTATGAGACGTCAACCCTTTGAAATCCGAGGCGTCTGCCATCCTACCAGTACCATATTTATTTACTTAGACTTAGAAGACATCAGCCTCCGCTTTTGAATTCCGCTGCGTCTGCCGGTTCCGCCATCCTGGCCTGGTTAGTAAATTCTGGCCTGCGAATCAGTTTTAGTTCGAGCTCGACACTGCAATCGGGTGTTCGGGTTTACGTTGCCAGTATCGCATAGCGGATGTGCGGCTGCCAATGAATGCGCACCAGAGCGCGAAAGTTCAGAACCGAAAGCCGCCCTTGGGAGGCGGCTTTTCTGTCATTTAAGAAACTCCTCGGGTGATTATTGGGTCACGGTGAATTTTGTGGAACTTACTGCCGTTCCATCTGGCGTGGTCACCTCGATCGCTCCGGTTTTTGCTCCGGATGGAACGCTGGTGTCGATCTCAATGTCCGACTTAACAGTGAAGGCCGCCTTCACTCCGCCGAACGTTACCCTGGTTGCACCGGTAAAGCTGGTCCCTTCTATTGTCACCGGTGTTCCTACTGAACCGCTGGTGGGGTTAAAGCTCAGGATCGCAGGCAGGACACGAAATGCTCCGTTGCTGGTGAGCTCGCCTGCAGGAGTGGTTACAGTCACCACGCCTGCCGTAGTACCGGACGGAACAATCGCAGTCAGGTAGGTATCGGAGACCACGGTGAAAGCCGCCGACTTCCCGTTGAACGAAACGGCCGTAGTACCGGTCAAACCTTGACCGAGGAATTCAATGGTTTGTCCGACCTGACCATAGGCGGCGACCATGCTGACAAAAGGCTTCAGCCCCATATCGAAGCTGTAGAAAACACCGCAGCGGTTACCTCCGCAATTCACCAGCGTGCCATCTCCGCCTCCGATGGTGTCTCCGTACAGAATGCCGTTCGTATTCTGGGTTAACGTAGTTTCTGGGATGGCGCCCGTGGTGAAGACGAAACTGTACAACTCGCTGAATTTGCCCGCTGGAGTGATCTGATAAATGATTCCGTAATTGTTGGTTCCGCCGGCGACCGTGGTCCCGTAGAAGTTGCCATCCGACGCTTGCATAAGTCCGCCATTAGGAGTAGTTCCGTCCGTGCATTTGGTGAGTGCGCAGAAACTGTGGAGCACCGTGTACTTGCCGGCGGGAGTGATCTTGAACGCAGTTCCTCCTACAAAGGCGCCGCCATGAGCGCCACCGATGGTCGTGGTCCCGTAGAAGTTGCCATCCGAGCCCTGCGCCAAGCCATCGACCGGCTGGCCTCCCTCGCCGCAGTTGGTCTGGCTGCAAAAATTGTGCAGTACGGTGTACTTGCCGGAAGGCGTCACTTTAAAGACCACGCCATCGTTTACCGTTCCTCCGACGGAGGTCGTGCCGTAAAAATTGCCGTCGGTTCCCAGCACCAGCGGACCGTCGGGATTCGCGCCATGAGTTTGATCGAAAGTGTAAATGACTTCGTATTTACCAGCAGGAGTGATCCGGTAAATTACCCCGCATCCCCCGTTTCCGTAGGTACATTTCGCTGTGTTGCCTCCCGACGTCGTCATGCCATATAAGTTGCCGTCCCGGCCTTGCACTGGCGGGGCTACAGGCTGGGATCCGTTGGTGTCGTTCGTGCCGCCCAGGGCGTTATCAAAATTCGTCACTTTGCCGCCTGGACTGGTCTTGAAAATGTTACCTTGATTAAAGTCTTCTCCCTCATTGGTGCCCCAGAAGTTTCCGTCAGTGGCCATGGTCACGCCGCTCTGAGCGCCTATTCCATCACCTTTTTGGTTTAACTGGAAACTGTGGACTACGGTTAGTTTGCCCTTGGGTGTGATCTTGAACACTGCGCCATTGCTAAAACAACCACCACTCGCGGTCGAGCTGTACAAATTTCCGTCGCGCCCCTGGGTGATGGCGCCTGACACCCGCGGATTGACCGGGTCGCAGCTGTGACTGGCAAAGTTATAGATGGTAGTGTAGGTCTGGGCGTGCGAAGCAATCGGACTTGCGGCGAGCATGGCCGCGAATAGAGTGATAGCCAACTGTGGCAGAAAATATCTGTCCTTCATATGCGCTCCTCGATCAGAATTGTGATGACAAGACGTCGCCGGCGCCCGGGGGAAGCGCATACATCGGCCTTGGATTCTTCTAAGGCTTGTTACAGGGCAGCAACCATAGCACAGAATGTGAGATGGAATTGTAAATAATTGCGGAAACTGGCCGGCGGCGGCCGACGGAAACGCCCGGTCGATGGCGGGGTTTGGTCAATTCTCCTGCCACTCTATGGGCGGTACCTACGCTTCGACCGTGGTTTTACTCTCGACAGGAAGCTTTGCCTCCTGCCAGGCATCGAATCCGCCGATCACGTTGGTGACATTTATGAAACCGGCTCGTTGCAACAAGCTGCATGCAATCATGCTGCGATAGCCGCCTTTGCAATGGACGGCCACCGGACGGTCGCGGTCTATCTCTGGCGTCGATATTTTGAAATTGTCCAGCGGCCACCATGTTGCGGTTTCGATGTGTGCGGCGTTCCACTCGGGTTCGCGCCGCACATCAAGAACTTGCGAAGCTTCAGCCTGCAGGGAATTGTGCAAGTCTTGCACCGTGATTTGCGGCACTTCAGCGAGCGCAAATCCCGCCTGCTTCCAGGCGGCCACTCCGCCTTGCAAATATCCGGCGACATTTTCAATGCCCACTCTCGCCAGCCGCAGTCGCGCTTCGGATAATTGTTCGGGGCTTTCAGCAATCAACATCGGGCACGTCGAAAGGCCTAGAACTGTTCCCGCCCAGGAGGCAAACTGTCCCGACAGCGCAATGTTGATCGTGCCAGGCACGTGGGCTTGGGCGAACTGGTCCCCAGGACGCACGTCGAGCGCTACCGCACCCTCATCCAGCATCGATCTCAATTCAGCAGGGGTGAACGCCAGAAGCTCACCAATGTCGTTGAGAGCGGACGCGCCTTGACGGTTGATTTCCGCATCTTGCAGGAAATACTCAGGACGCGTGGGCAGATTGGTGGTCAACTGCCGAATGAACTCCGCGCGGCTCTTAATCTGCAGGGCGTAATTGGTGAGCCGCTCGGTGCCGATGGTGGAGGAACGCTCGGCCCGCATGTTGCGTCCGCACAGCGATCCGGCGCCGTGCGCGGGATAGACAAGCACATCGTCTCCGAGCGCAAGCAGTTTGTTTTGTAGGCTGTCGTAGAGCATGCCGGCTAATTCCGCAGGCGTGTGCTCCTTTGAAAGATCCGGCCTTCCGACATCCCCGATAAAGAGCGTGTCTCCGGTCAACACCGCCCAGGGATCGGTTGACTTTTCTTCATCCACGATTACGAGGCAGATACTCTCCTGCGTGTGACCTGGGGTGTCCAGAGCCCTGATAACCATCGTGCCCACTCGTAACTCGAAACCATCCTGCACATCGACGTGGGGAAAGCCGGCGCCAGCGCGGGCTCCAATATAAATCTTGGCGCCGGTACGCGCGGCTAGCTCTTTGTGTCCGGAAACAAAATCGGCGTGGAGATGGGTTTCGAAGATATGACGGATTTTTACTCCGTGTTCCTCTGCAGCTTTGAGGTAAATGTCTACGTCGCGCTGCGGATCGACCACCACGGCTTCGCCCTGAGATGCCAATAGGTAGGAAGCATGCGCCAAACAGCCCAGGTAGAACTGTTCAAAGTACAAGATGGTAGCCTCGGTCGCGAATTCGGGAGGTTGAGCCAGCCCACAACATAATAACCCGGTGCACCGAACATTTTGGGAATTCTATTGGTAAGTTATCTATGTACCATGGTAACATTCGAGCATGCCAAGAGAGATGATCGAAGTGGAGCGCGTGCAGACTGGGGTTCGGATTGAAAAACGCATGTTGAAGGTGCTTAAAGCCGTAGCCGAACTGAAAGACATGACGCTGGGCGACTTGCTGGAAGGCGTGGTGCTGCACGCATTCGAAGGTAAAGCGCCATTTTCTGCGGAGACGCTCAAGGAGATTGAGCAATTCAAGAAGATTTATGGCATGACGTTGAAGGCATCCGATAGCCATCAACTCAAGGAGCGGCGGCGATGAAGACTGGGTTGCTGATTGCGCTGGCTGTGGGTGCGCTCGCGTTGCTGGCGTTGCTCTATCATCTGCACTATCGCCGTGCTGGAGCGAATGGGGCCATCGTTCACGTGCGCAATGAGTTCGAGTTCACGGCTCATGCGCCTTACCAAGTTGTGGCTCCATTGTTCGGAGCCGAGGGTGAACGCGCGTGGTCGGGCGGTCACTGGGATCCGCACTTCCTGTATCCGCAACCGGCGGCAGGATATTCAGGGCGCAGTGTTCACCATTCGCCATGGACACCGGCAGGCTTATTGGATCAATACATCGTTCGACAAGAGCGCGCGCCACTTTCAGTATGTTTACGTTATTCCGGAGGCGATGGTCGTGCTCATCGATGTTCGCTTCTCGGAGATCGACGCGGCGAACACAAAGGTGAATGTTGCGTACGAGCGCACCGCGTTGGATCCCGATGCCAACGAACATGTGAATGAAACTCGGCGAGGCGGACCGGGACAGCGGAAAAGAATGGGGCACGGCGATTAACGATTATCTGGCGAAGCAGAAGGGCGTGGAGATCAGTAAGCGGAGCGTGCCTGCATGAACTCAGCGCCAGCCGCCTCAAGCCCGAGTAGCGAGCTTGAGGCGGCGAGCTGGGACATTCGCGAGGTTGCACCGCTGGTGTGTCGGTGTACGTCAACGATTCCAGATGCTTGACCGTCGTTCGAGTGCCGTCTGTGCTCCGGATGCCTGGCTTGCTAGTGCATTGCCGGGTGACGGCAACCATACTAGCCAGAGCGCGACCATCAAGGACCGTCAACAAACGAACTACTTGGCCTGTGCGAAGAAGCCAACGCCGCCAAACGCACCCGAGCCATAGCGACCGACAATACCGAGCTTGTCATTTAAACCGTCAGCTCGCGTGCTGCCTGCGCCGTTCGGGTCGTCAAACGAATATTGTTTGCCAGCGTGCAACAAAATACCGTGCCGATTGCCTGCGCTATCAAATACAGTGGCTACTATGTCTCCCTTGCTGTTGATATTGTGAATGGCAGTTCCCGTCGGCCCTTCTCCTTTGCCGTGAAACGCCTTGTAGGTTTTGCCGTTATTCGCCGTGGTAAAAGATACATCGGTTCCAGCGCTGTTGGTCGCGAAAATTGTGATGACCCCCGCATTGTTGATAAAGCCGTCGGCTGGCCCTACCGGGGTTCCGCTGACGGCACCCGGCGGGTTCAAATTCGTGACCTTGTTGCCAACCTTCAAAAATCCATGTGCTACTCCGGCCGAGTCGACGTATGTCCCAACTACCGCGCCTTTGTCGTTGATCCCGGACGCCTCAATGAGGGTCCCGCCTTTGATCGTGATGTCAGTGAACTTCTTGGTTTTACTGTTGTACGTGAAGGCAATGGTGCCGCCGGTCGATGTGGTGCAGTAGCCCGCCGCCACGCCCAAGCTATTGAGACCGTAGAACGCCGGGCTCACACCGGGGCTGGTGGTACAACCCTTGTGGTCGGCCGTCGTTAGCTTTGTCCCAGCGAGGATCATGGGATGTTGCACGCTCGCGCTATCAACATAATCGCCCGCAATCATACCGCTGTTGTTGATGGCATAGGTATCGGTCTCCTGCGCAGTCTTGTTAGCATGGACGTCTTTAAAGGTGAAGGTTAAGGGTGGCGCCGCCGCGATTCCTACCGCGACGAACGTGAGAACTAGCAGATACACCAAGAATGGACCTTTTCACTGGTTTCTCCTCCTAGAGAAAATTGTGTGACTGCTTCCCTGCCGCCGGCGCGAACCAGTGCAGGAAATAAATTGAGAGCCTCCTCAAAACCAAATCTGCGCACCGGCGTACTAGCTGCGCAAAAACGGCTGACTTCGCGCTGACAGTGGCGGAAAGTCGCGAAGCGTTTGAGGCCGCTCAATTATCATCCCGGCTACGGTTGCGGTCAAGATGAAAGGTTTTGCACTCTAGGGTTAAGGCCTTAGGGGCGGACAGCTGTGAATGTACTTTTGCGGCTATGCCCGCTTCAAACATGCTGAGGACGCTCGCTCGGTTAGCTCTTTTGGTGAGACGACCCGCAAATCCTGACCGGTCATTTCTTTCGGTTCGTCGATCCCCAGCATGCCCAAGAATGGTCGGCGAAATGTCGCGCAGCGATCCTCCGGGCTTCAGCGTGAACTGCTTGCTGTTATCTGAGACCACGATGAACGGCACGGGATTGGTGGTGTGGGCGGTGTGCGGGCCGCCGGTTACGGGATCGATCATCATTTCGGCGTTGCCGTGGTCGGCGGTGATAAGCATGGCGCCGCCCTTGGCGCGGACGGCGGGCTCGATGCGGCCGAGGCAGGCGTCCACGGTTTCTACGGCTTTGACTGTAGGTTCGATTTTGCCGGAGTGGCCCACCATATCGGCGTTGGCGAAATTTACGATGATCACGTCGAAGGTTCCGTCTTCGACGGCTTTCACCACGGCGTCGGCGATTCCGGCGGCGCTCATCTCTGGTTTCAGATCGTAGGTAGCGACTTTCGGCGACGGTACCAGCAGGCGCTCTTCTCCGGGAAATGGCTGTTCCACGCCCCCATTGAAGAAGTAGGTTACGTGGGCATATTTTTCGGTCTCGGCCACGCGCAGGTTGCGGAGATTCATCTGCCCCATGACGTTGGCGAGGATGTTGTTCATCGACTCCGGCGGGATGACGACGGGCAGAGTGAATTGTTTGTCATAGCGCGTCATGCAGACGTAATGCAGATTCTTGGGGACGCGGTCGCGGGGAATGGCGGCGTCGAGATCGTCGGCGCCGGGCAGATCGCGTCCAGCTTTTTCGTTGAGGCCGCTATTGCGAGTGAGAGCGCGGGTAATCTGGCGGACGCGGTCGGCGCGGAAGTTGAAACAGATGCAGGAGTCTTCGTCGCGAATGTGTGGCCCGGGCGTCCTCGCTCGTGCTCTTCGGATCGGCGCAGACGAAGGGGACAATGAATTCGTCGGTCACTCCTTTGTTGTAGGACTCTTTCACGCCCTGCACCGGATCGGCATACTTTGCCGCCTTCGCCGTCGCCGTGGACCATGGCGTTGAACGCTTTGGCAATGCGCTCCCAGCGGCGGTCGCGGTCCATGGCGTAGTAGCGGCCACTGACGGTCGCGATCTTCCCGGTGTTGTACTCACGCATCTTCTGCTGCAGTTGCTCGAGGTAGCCGGCTCCGTTGGTGGGCAAAGTATCGCGGCCGTCCATGAAGGCGTGCACGAAGACGCGGTCTACGCCATTTTGCTTTCGCCATCCGTAGCAGTGCATAGAGATGCGTTTGATAGGAGTGCACGCCGCCGTCGGAGAGCAATCCGAACAGGTGAAGGCGGCGGCCGCCGGTGCGGGCGTTTTTCATGGCGGCGAGCAGGACAGGATGGGAGAAGAATTCGCCGTTCTGGATCATGAGCTCGATGCGCGTGCTGTCCATGTGCACGATGCGTCCCGCGCCGATGTTGAGGTGGCCGACTTCGCTGTTGCCCATTTGACCTTCGGGCAGTCCGACGTACGGACCGCTGGTGTGAATCAAGGTGTTGGGATACTCGCGCAGCAGGCGGTCGTAGGTGGGCTTGCGGGCAAGCGCGATGGCATTGGCTTTGGTTTCGGCGCGGTAGCCCCAGCCGTCGAGGATGATTAGGACGAGTGGTTTGGGACGGGTCATTTTTGAAGAAGTTCCAGCTCCAACTTCGAGCGCTCAATGTTCAGGTAGGCGCTACATCAGAAAGGATAGTGCTACGCGTCCCGAGCCGTAGGCTGCGATGGTCAGGTACCGTGAGGGTGATGCGCGTAACCGCGAAGACTCGACTGCAATCGAATATATGGCTGCCCACCTGGCGGGTGACTTGGTAATCGTACCGGCGGAGCAGTCGTGATGAGTTCGTGACCGGAAAGATCACGAGGTAATCTCAAGCCGAAATGACCTCGTCTTTCACCATGTGCAAGACGGATCACCGGGGGCGCTTTGCCCTCATCAAAATGGCAGTGAACCGCCTCGCGCATATTTAGCTTTAATTCATCCATGGTGTCCGCTTGGGTAAAGATCGAATAGCCCAGCGCACGCGCTTCATAGCCGCCTTCCGGCGATTCCTGGACAGAGAAAATGATCTCAGTTTCTGCCATTCTGCGAAGATTATACTCTGTGATCGGCCCGGTGCCGCTTGGCTACTCCGTCGAAAATGATCGGGAGGGGAGATTGCTCCGGGCTTCACCTTTTCAGAAACAATGACCTAATTCTTTTGCTGAGGCGGTGGCGTTGTTGTTGCTGGCGCGCTTTTCGGTTTTTCTTGATCTTCTTTTACGATTTGCTCGGCCTGTTGCTGCATGGCGTCCATTTGCTTTTGCATGCGCGCGTAGGAGGCCTGCATCGATTCGGAGGTCAGGGCGGGCATCTCCCGCATCATCTTTTGGCCGGTCGGGGACGCGTAGAAGGTGCTCATGGCATCGATGTCGGTCTTGGAGAAGTGCCTCTGGTAGATGGGGATCATGTCGTCGAGCATGGCGTCCATGGGCATGTCTTTCATGGTTTCCGCAATCATGCGATTGGCGCGGGCTATTTTCTCAGCCGAAGTTTGCGGGTAACGCTTTTTTAGAGTCTCGTCGATCATGGCGCTCTGTTGTTTCATCATGGCGTCCATCACCTGACGCATTTGCTGGTGAATCTGCATGACCTCGAACAGCTTCTGAATGTCTTCTTTCGAGGCGGGAGCGTCGCCGGCCGATGGGGTTGTTGCGCGAAGGCTGCTGATGCTACGAAAAGAATGATTGCGAGGAAAGCAGAATGACGTTTCATAAGACTCTCTTCCAAAACAGCTACCAGATCACCTCGATAGGATAACGCTCAAAGTGCGGATCGGAAGTGACCAGCGGAAGTTTTTCTTCGATGCTCTGCGCGATCAGGACGCGGTCGAACGGGTCGCGGTGGTGAATTCCAGCTTTCGATCCGCAAACATGGTCCAAGTGACTGGCAGAACTAAATCCGTTGGATGCGGCTTGCAGTCAGGAAGGACCCAGGACTCGGCAAGGCAGCTTGCCAACTTGCACTTTGATGATCTCCCAAACGCTGGCCACGCTCATCCAACGTCAGCCAGTAAAACTGCGACTCGGTGGGAAAGCCTCTTCTCGCAATCCCCCAGAGAAACGTGGGTATCAAGAGGACCCTCATTGATAGAAGAGGTCCTCGATCTCCTTGGGCAGAGGATCGTTGAAGTCGTCGGGCACGGTGAATTCACCCTTGGCTGATCCCAGCATTAAACTTTCGGGCGCCGTTAATGGCACCAGTTTCGCCACCGGCTTCCCGGCCTTGGCAATGATGACCTCTTCGCCCATGGCGACGCGTTCGAGCAGGCGCGACAGGTGGGTTTTGGCCTCGTGGATGTTGACTTCCATGAGGGTAATTATAGCTAAGTCATGGACTTCAGTGCGAACTATACCACCGTATGGCCTTTGTAGTTCAGCGCCTTCAACCCCAGAAATCTCGCCGCGCCTCCCAACTCTTCTTCGATCCGCAGCAACTGGTTGTACTTTGCGATGCGGTCGGTGCGGGAGGCGGAGCCGGTCTTGATCTGGCCTGCTCCTGTGGCCACGGCCAGGTCGGCGATGAAGGTGTCTTCGGTTTCGCCGGAGCGGTGCGAGATTACCGAGGTGTAGCCGTTGCGGCGGGCCAGGTCGATGGCGTCGAGCGTTTCGCTGACCGTGCCGATCTGGTTCACTTTGATCAGAATTGAATTGGCGACGTGCTTGTCGATTCCCTTCTGCAGAAGATCTGGATGTTGGTGACGAAGATGTCGTCGCCTACGAGTTGAATCTTGCTGCCGAGCTCTTTGGTGAGGTTCTGCCCAGCCGTCCCAGTCGTCTTCGGCCAAGCCATCTTCGAGCGAGACGATTGGATAATCATTCGCCCACTTCGCCCAGAAGCGCACCATGTCGTCGGAACTCTTCGCCGACTTGTCGGACTTCTTGAAAACATATTTGCCATCTTTGTAGAACTCGCTGGCGGCGGGATCGAGGGCGATGGCGATTTCTTCGCCGGGCTTGTAGCCGGCTTGCTGGATGGCTTCGAGCACGACTTCGATGGCTTCGACATTCGATTTGACGGATGGCGCGAATCCGCCTTCGTCGCCGACGGCGGTGTTGTAGCCGCGCTTCTTGAGCACGCCTTTCAGCGTGTGAAAAACTTCGACGCCCCAGCGCAGCGCTTCGGAAAACGATTCGGCTCCGACCGGCATGACCATGAATTCCTGGAAGTCGACGTTGTTGTCGGCATGCGCGCCGCCGTTGAGGATGTTCATCATCGGCACGGGCAGCGTGTTGGCGGCGGCGCCGCCGAGGTATCGATATAAGGGCAGGCCGAAGGCCGCGGCCGATGCGCGGGCTGCGGCCATGGAGACGGCGAGAATCGCGTTGGCGCCGAGGCGTCCTTTGTTTTCGGTGCCGTCGAGTTCGATCATCTTTTGGTCGAGTGCGCGCTGGTCGGAGGCATCGAAATTGGCCAGAGCTTCGGCGATTTCGCCATTCACGTTTTCGACTGCCTTGAGCACGCCTTTGCCGAGGAAGCGCTGGTTGTCGCCGTCGCGCAGTTCGACGGCTTCGTGCTCGCCGGTGGACGCGCCGCTGGGAACGATGGCGCGTCCTTGGTTCCGTCGGCTAGTGGACTTCGGCTTCGACCGTGGGATTGCCGCGCGAATCGAGCACTTCGCGGGCGTGGATATCGGCAATATTCATCATGGGCATGAGTGCATCCTTAATGGAAGAATGATTTTTTGTTATTGTTTTCGACGGCGGTGATTATAAATCGCTGGATGGGAGATTGTTCAGTGACATCCGATTGAACACGCGAGATTCCGCTCGGATTCGCTCGATGCAGGTTTGAGGGGTTGCCGAAAATTACTGGACCTTCCGGCTTGTGGGGCTGGGTCAGGCGATCGCGGCGTTTACTTCTGCCGATCTGATGAATACGAACGAGCAAGCAATCTCGCGGGCATTTGTTGCAGGTCGGACTCAGCACCCAAAGATTTCTCTCCAATCTATTTTGTCCCCAGCACGCCCGCGGAAAATTTGGTGCACTGGTTGCGATCTGAAGCAGGCTGACAGTTCGAGCCAAAAAACGGCGAGTTAAAGAATGCAGCACAAGGTTCCTTCGGCCCATAAGCGTGCTTTCCCTTTCCGGTAAACGATGACGCAGAAGTATCGGGCGTTGGCCTCGCATTTGGAGTCGCGGGTGTTGGTGCACTGAGGCACGGTAGTCAGCCAATAGCGGCCGGGCGGAAGGATCACCGGCTTGATATTGGTCAGGGTCGTATATTCCTCAAAGCCATTGCCGCTTCGGCCCGTGGGCTTGAAGGTTGCGCCGGTATTGCCGGAAGCGACGACGCTGCCGCAGTCGCCTTTACTCACGTCCTTTCGAATCGACCAGAACGCTTTGGGAGGATCAAGTACGTTGATGTCCGACAGGTCGTTGGTGAACAAGCCGGTAACGGTCCACTGCTGTGAATCCGGGACGTCGAAAGGAACCAGCACCTCGGCGCCGTCGGAAACTATGATGTCTTTTTCGTTGGCAAGACCATCTTGGGCCGGACTGTCGCCAGCGTAAAACAGGCAAGGGTGACAATACTTAGGCGGGGTGGGCGCTTCGGAGTCTTGCCCTACGGCGCTTAATGACGGAAGAGCAATCAGCAGCAGGAACAAAGGGAGAGAGACGTTTCATGGGCACCCCTCCACTACAAACTTCAGAAACCGCCAGCTATTTTACACCCAGTTGGCAAGCCGGCACCGATGCGCTGTAAGTCAACCCGACGTAATTCGCGACTCTTTTCGTGCGTTTCCGACTGGCTTCGGCACGGAGTTTTTGGGCCGGTTTAGAACGGCGAGATTCCTCTTCCCTGTTGCTGAAAACGCGCCATCCGGAATGTCCCCACCTTTAAACAACTGCGATTTTACGCGGTCGGTGACCACACAAGTCAATTGACGATGGCTGACCTGCGGGCTAGCATCACGGCGAAGAGCTTGTGTGATGAAGCTGTCCCTTCCCCAATACGCTATTTGCTGGATGCTGATCGCATTGACTCCGGCCGCGTTGGTGGCGGCAGATGCGGATCCCGGCGGAGCCATGCTCTATGGCCGCGGCAAAGAAGCCGTATTGCTGAATGGCAAACCGTTGCCCCGCTCGTCGGCCGTTTTTCCTGGCGACTTAATTCAAACTCCGGCAGAGTCCGTCGCCACGCTTGATGCGCCGGGCTCAGGCGTCGTCGTGTATCCGGACTCGGAGGTGAAGTTCGAACAGAATTCTGTATCTCTTCAGCGTGGAAGCGTCAGCGTTGCCACGTCGAAACGCATGGTTGCGACCGCCCGCGAAGTTACCGCAACTCCTGCATCGGACGCATGGACCGAATTTGAAGTAGCGGACACAAACGGAAACATTCGCGTTGTTGCCAGCAAGGGCAGCATAGACGTTAATTGCGCTAAGGGAAGCGTCTAGCCTTTCGGAGGGAGACGAAGTGACCGCCGACGCGGCCGGAAACTGCAGTAAGAAGAAGCGCAAACCTGGAGCGCTGTGGCCCGTAAAGAGCAGTACGCTTTCAGGTCCTTGGGTCGTAATCGGGGCGGCGGGCACCGGCGGTGGAATCATTTGTCTGCTGCTCTGCGACAACCCGCAACCATTCATCAGCCAATGGAAACCATAGCTGGGTTCAAGTCTATTTCTTTTTCGCAGTGAATTCCTTCAACCCTATCTGGACGCCATTGCGTGCTCCACTTCGTCGGCGGTGTGCGGAAGTTCTTCGGTCAACTGGATGAGCTTGCCGCTGGCATCCACGTAATACATGTCTTCGATCCGGACTCCCAGCTTTTCGTCGGGAATATAAATGCCCGGCTCGATAGTAAAAACCATTCCCGGAGCCAACGGTACGTCATAATCCCCAGCATCGTGAACATCGAGGCCGACGTAGTGGCCGAGGCCGTGGATGAAATACTTTCCCGAGCGGTTCGCCGTGCAGGTCTTTGCCGTGGCTATTGATGTAATCGTATGCGACGTTATGAAGCGAGTCCGGTTGATCGCGCCTGAGGTGAGACTTCCCTGACTGAAATGCGGCCATGGCTGCGCGTTGCGCTCCCAGCACGATGTCGTAAATCTCCCGCTGACGCGCAGTGAATTTGCCGGTCGCTGGCAGGGTGCGAGTGATGTCAGAAGCGTAGAGCGAATATTCTCCGGCGGCGTCGATCACCACTACGTCCCCGGCTTGGATTGGCCCTGAGTCATCGGAGTAATGGAGAACGGTGGAGTTGAAGCCTGCTCCTACAATTGGCGCGTAAGCGGGACGTTCGCAGCCGCGCTTGCCCCATTCGTATTGCATGAGGGCGGAAATTTCGCGTTCGTTCATGTCCGGCTTCATAGTGCGCATTGCTGCGAAGTGCGCCGCGATCGAGGCGTTAACCGCTTTGCGGATGCGATCCATTTCGCCAGCATCTTTGTAAGTGCGCAGCCCGGCAATGAGCGGGCGAACATCCTGGTACGAAACTCCCAGGGGAAAAGCGTTGGCGCGACTCAACCATTCCAGCGACGTCTCGAGAGTTCGAGGTTTCGTCGGGTCCGGGGACATCCGTATAAATCGCAGCCCTGGGTTGGGGCAGGAGCCGGAACAGTTCTTCGCGCATGCTGTCGAGCACTTCAACGTGATCGAATCCAGTGATGCGCGTGGCTTCGGGATTGTCGGGACCAAGCTTGGGCCCAGTCCATTTTTCGGCAGCGTAATTGTGGGCGGGCAAAAATAGAATTTCTGTGTAAGCGCGCGCCGGATCTTTGCCCTTGGCTTCCACTGCAGGAGCAATCAACAGAGCTGCTCCTGGTTCGGCCCATCCCGATAAATAAAAGAAATTGCTGTCCGGCCTGTATCCGTAAATGGCGTTTGGGCCTTCGGCTTCGGTGGGCGCGAAAAGTATGACCACGCCGCCGCTGGTTTTGCTGGCCAAGGCTTGCCGCCGGGCGCGATAGTCGGCGTTCGGCTGCCGATCAAGCGCTGCACCAACTTGAGCGAAGGTTAAAAGAGCAATTGCAAAGACGAAGACCTTGCGCATTGAGATTCCTCGAAGAATCGATCGAATTCAAACACCGACCGGAAATGGTTTGGTATGGGTTTCCGCGCTCAGCGCAATTCCGGTGAAGCGTCCTTGCAGCAGAGACATCAGCCCTGTATACCAATAGCCCAACACGAACAAAATCAGGAATGGAACCGTGATGTAGTTCTCATTCTCTATGGCGTAATACACGGTGATGGCAAAGTAGCAGCCGATCAGCAGTTCAACCCACGGGACCCAGCCCAGGCCGCGGCGGTATTTATTGGCGCGGACTTTGTCTTTTTTTGACTCTACGTGATACTTCGGAGTGCGGGCGAAGTCCGACTTTTTTCCCAACAGCGCTTCCAGCACGGCACGCGTATTGGTCACGGTGAGCCCGATGCCCAAGGCCATCAAAAATGGAAGATAAATCAGAGCGCGAAACCACTTTCCAGGAAACAACTCCCGCTGCGAAACCAGATAGAAACTTGAGATGGAAAAAGTTGATGCCATAAACAGCGGCAGATCGATGTACAGCATTTGAAACCAGCCCTGGTAGAAGCGAATGATCATGGCCGGCAGCAGCAGCACAGAGAGCACAATCATCAGCGGATAACTGAGATTCGCAGTCAGGTGATACCAGGCCTCGAGCTTCACGTGGAATCGCTGATCGCTCTTGAGCACTTGCGGCAGAATTTTCTTGCTGGTCTGAATCAGCCCCTTGGCCCAGCGAGCCTGCTGGGTTTTGAAGGCGGTCATTTCTACCGGTAGTTCCGCCGGGCACTCGACATCCTGCAGATAAATAAACTTCCAGCCTTTGAGTTGTGCCCGATAGGAAAGGTCAGTGTCTTCGGTGAGCGTATCGTGCTGCCAGCCGCCGGCGTCGTCAATTGCGCAGCGCCGCCACATTCCTGCGGTGCCGTTGAAGTTGAAAAAGACATTGCTACGGGCCCGGCCAGAATGCTCGAGCACGAAGTGACCATCCAGCAAAATCGCTTCAACTTCTGTAAGGAACGAATAGTTGCGATTGATGTGAGTCCAGCGAGTTTGCACCATTCCGATCTTGGGATCGGTGAAGTGGTGAATCACACGTTGCAGAAAATCCTCAGGCGGCACGAAATCGGCATCGAAGATGGCGACAAACTCGCCTCGCGCCGTCTTCAGACCCTCCGTGAGCGCACCCGCCTTGAACCCTTCGCGATTCGAACGATGATGGTAGCTGACCGGGAACCCCTTGGCAGCGTAGTGGTTGACCAGCCCACGCGCCACGGCAACCGTTTCGTCGGTCGAGTCGTCGAGCACCTGAATTTCCAGTTTCTCCAGCGGATATTCCAAGCCGGCAAACGGCATCCAGCAGGCGCTCGACTACGAACTGCTCGTTGAAGATTGGCAGTTGAACGGTTATGCGAGGCAAATCTGCGAAATGTGCCGTCGGTTCGGTAGTCCGATTTTTCTTGTTCTTGTAATAGAGATAAACCAAGACATACCGATGCGCGCCATACGAGGCCAGCAGGACCAGCACGATGAAATAAGGAATCAGCAATGCCGTGTCAAAGGCGTTGGGGTGATATAGCCCCTGAAAAGTCTTGTCGAGAAAGTGTTGCCGGATGTATTGACCAATGCCCTTCGGGGCGACGAGCGCGGCTAGGAATGGATAGGAAAAGAGCATGCAGTTC
This sequence comes from uncultured Acidobacteriota bacterium, assembly GCA_963716405.1. Taxonomy (GTDB): domain Bacteria; phylum Acidobacteriota; class Terriglobia; order Terriglobales; family Acidobacteriaceae; genus JABDBE01. The sequence continues at coordinate 20,347 of CAVQTI010000009.1, forward strand.
CAAGGGAGCTTCTCAGTGACTGGGAGCCAACCTGAAGCGTTTATTCTACCTGATGCAGCACCGAAGGCCAGTGACGTCCTGACCGAATTGAAGCACTACAGAAAAGTCCCTCCTTGCCGATAGAACAGCCAGAGGGCTAAATATGGCCGAACTGCGCCAGAACTATTTCACCAAGGAATGGGTGATTATCGCGACCGAGCGGGCTAAGCGTCCGGAAGACCTGGTCACGCATCGTCCGGCAAAGATCGTGCCGCCGTTCATAGAAACTTGCCCTTTCTGCGCGGGTAACGAGAGCAAAACTCCGCCAGAAGTCATGCGCGCGCCAACCAATGGCGGAGGCCCATGGCAGGTCAGGGTCGTGGCCAATAAATTCGCGGCCTTATCGCCCGATGTGCAGCCCATCCGTACTATTCATCGTTCCCGGCGCAGCATGGGTGGCTTTGGCGTACACGACGTGATTATCGATACGCCCGACCATTCCCATTCCATCGCCAGCATGCCGGATGCCCACATCGCTAATTTGCTGCGGGTCTACAAGTCCCGCTACGACTCGTTGAGCCTCGACCCTCGCATCGCGCACGTCACCATTTTCAAGAATCACGGTGGTGATGCCGGAGCCAGCCTGGAGCATCCGCACTCCCAATTGATTGCCACACCTGTGATCTCGCATCAGGTCCGCGAGCGCTTCCAGCAAGCCTTGAACCATTACGATGAGTACGGCGAGTGCATGTTTTGCCAGACCCTGCAGGAAGAAATTGAAGACCAGCAGCGGGTAGTGCTTCTTACCGACCACTTTGTTGCCTTGGAACTCTATGCCTCGCCAACCCCGTTCTGCACACCAATTTACCCGCGCCGTCATATGGCCAGTTTCGGCGATATCAGCAACGCCGAGATTGCAGATCTCGCGCGGGTGCTGAAGACGGTTTTAGCGAAGATTTACCACGGGCTGGGCAATCCGGATTTCAACTTCACCATCCGCAGTGCGCCCGCCGAGTACGTGGGAGTGAAGCACTTCCATTGGTATGTGAGCATCATTCCGCGCCTGACCCGGGTTGCGGGATTCGAACTTGGCTCGGGGATGTTCATCAATACGGTGCTGCCGGAAGCGGCGGCGGAGTTTTTGCGGAATGTGAAAGTGGAAATGGCTGCCGGGGCGAGTTGAACCACCCGCTCGTCATTCCCTAGTCCACCACCCCTGTCATTCCGAGGAGCGCAGCGACGAGGAATCTGGGGTTCTCCGGCGCCGAGGAGAACCTAGATATCCCTCGCGATGCTCGGGATGACAGTTTGACCCTACCTCAAGCAGCGTCGGGTTTCTTTTTATCCTCGGGCTCACCGGTGTGCTCCGGGCTTCCACCGGGCTCCGGGAAGTCAGAGTCCGCAGACTTAATCATTGGATCCTGATCACGGTGTGGAAGCTGGCCCTGCATTTCAGTAGCGTGGGATGAACTTGATTCTTCTTCCACCGCGCCTTTTGAACGGTCTTGATCCTTCGAAGTAGCCATATTAATCTCCCAGAGGCGTGAACCACGCCTATAATTAGCCTACCCTGAAACATTCCAACATGGCATGAGTTTTCTCATGTATATAGGAAGAACTCTTAGTGGAGTTGGAGGACGTATGAAGCGACTGATTCTCACTGCGGTCGTAGTTTTTTGTTCAACGTTGACTTTGTGGGCGCAAACCGAAGGATCGAGTCCTGCTCAGCCGACTGCGATTCAGGCCCCGTCAACAAGTGCTCGCCACCATCGCAATAAGCAGCACAATCACCGCCGTCACCCGCGGCATCACACCGGCATTAACGCCCGACGGTAGTTGGTGCGGGTAGTCTATTCGCCACGCGCGCGTGCAGCGGTCGTCGACACTCCCAGTTTGCGGAGCCGGTCCCGAGCCTGCAGAGCCTCATTCGACCGCGGATAGCGCTCGATTACATGCCGAAGCTCGGTAATTCCATCATCTTTCTTGCCCAGTTCGATAAGAGCTAAAGCCTTTTTCAGGTCGGCTGATGGCGCCTTGTTGCCAGTGGGAAAGTTCTGCAGCACCTGATCGTAATTGGTTACGGCCTCTTGAAAGTTTCCCTCTTTATAAGCGATTTCGGCCAGATAGAAATATGCGTTTCCCGCAAGATCGGTGTTGGGATAGAACTTCACGTAATCCGAAAATTCCTGCTTCGCTATATCATTCTTGCCCGCGTTGTAATCGCGCAGCCCATTGTTGTAGAGCACATCGGGCGGCGGAGCTTGCGCCAGCGCCTGCTGCTGGGCCTGCGCCGCGGCCTGTCCCGCGGCCACACTCTGCTGGGCGGCCTGCATGTCTTCCAATTGCTTGCTGACTTTGGCCAGCCGCGCTTTTAATTCATCCAGAGAATCGTTGAGCGCCTGAATTTGACCGGAAAGTTGTTCGACCTTGCCGCCATTATCGGCCTGCAACTTTTCCAGGCTGCCTTGAAGTGCGGTCATCGATGCCGCCACCTTATTCATGCTGTCAGTGTTCTGATCCATCAGGTTCTTCATCACGCCCATGCGTTCGTCGAAAGACTGCTGCATGTGCGTCATCTGGTCCTGCAGCGCCTGCACTTGAGTCTGGAGTTGAATGATCTCTTTGCTTACACCCCAGGCTGGCGTCAGATTTGCCCCGAAGCCGATTAGAAGAACGCCGATGGCCGAAAATCGATAGAGTTTCATAATCCATTCCTTATCGTCTTGTCATCCTGAGCGTAGCGAAGGACCTATGCATTTCTGGCGCCAAGGAGTACATAGATCCTTCGCTACGCTCAGGATGACAGTTTTCACGTTCAGTTGTCTTTGATTGGCTGGCCGGGGAACGCCATCTGCGCGCCCCACTTTTCAGCCAGGTCTCGCCAGCGCGGATTGAGCTTTCCAATCAATCCGATTTTCTTTTCACGGCTCCAGCCCTTCAGCTGCTTTTCCCGGTCGATTGCTTTGCGAACATCATCGAAACTTTCGAGATACACCAGTCGATTGCAATGATACTTGCTGGCAAAACCATCGAACTCCGCACTTTTATGCTCCCGCATGCGGCGCTCAATGTTATTGCACATTCCGATGTACAGCGTGCCGGTACAACTCGCGACGATGTAGGTGCAGTAGCTACGGTCCATCAACTTACCCTACTATGTCATCCTGAGCGGAGGCGGCGCTCGCGAAGCGAACGACGCCGCAGTCGAAGGATCCCGATGCTGCTGGCTCTCCAAAAAAGCAACAGGGAATTCTCACTGCGACGGTTGTTAGGAATTCCTTTCCGCTGCATCGTAATCACAATCTCTTGCGGGGTCCTTCGACTCCGCAGATTCTCCGCTTCGCGGAGAATCGCTCCGCTCAGGATGACAGGCTCCGCTCGGAGGCACAAAATTACACTTCATTGTGAAGGATAACCCGGTCCAGACACAGTTGTCTTGGAGTCTCCGCTGTGAGTGCGGTTTGGCCAGGGGAAAATAAAAACAAAATAAACACCAAGGTGCGGAGCACCAGCTCCGCACCTTAAATGGCTATTTCTGATAGACGAAGTGGCCACGGCGATTCTGCTGCCAGCAGGCTTCGTTGGACTCGGTACAGAACGGCTTCTCTTTGCCGTAACTGATCGTCTTCACATTGCTGGCGCTGACGCCACCCTGAGTCAACGCGCTCTGTACGGCCCCCGCACGACTGTCGCCCAAAGCCAGGTTGTATTCGGTCGATCCGCGCTCGTCGCAGTGTCCTTCAATCACAAAGTGAATGTCGGGATGCTGCTTGAGAAATTCGATATCGGCCTGCAACGAACCCTGCTGGTCAGGACGAACATCAGATTTGTCGTAGTCGAAATATATGTCTTTCACGCTTTGCGAGAACAGTTCCTCCTCGCTGGGCCCGGCTGCTGGCGGTGGGGGTGGTGGAGCTTGAGTCACGGTGACGCGCGCGGTCGCCTGCTGCGTTCCTCCAGCGCCTTTTGCGGTCAGTGTGTAGGTAGTGGAGTCGGTTGGCGTAGCCTGCTGCGAACCGCTCGGCTGCACGGCACCGATGCCGTCGATGCTTACGTCGGTGGCATTGGTAGTCTGCCAGGTAAGGGTGGTCGACTGCCCTGCCTGAATGCTGTTGGGACTTGCCGTCAACGAGGCCGTCGGCGCCGGTGGTGGTGGCGGCGGTGGTGGCGGCGGCGGTGGTGTTTTCTTATGACAGGCGCCTAAAAACATGATGGCGCTTAGCGCGAATACAAGAGTGATCCACTTCATTCTCTGCTGCTTCACTTTTCCTCCCTGCGTAGTCGCGCGCTTTGCCCCAACGCGCGTCAGAAACAATAGCGGGGCGGGTTCAAATCTCCGCCTCCTCCGGGCTAATTAAAGGCTTCGCCAAACCTAATCGTGAAAATGCTGACGCGGGCTTCGCCACCCGTGCAACATTCACACGAATATAATCGGAGTCTCCTCAACCATATCAAATTTTTCGCAGAATCTTTGGTCGAGGATTCGAGTTTGTCACTAGTATGGATTACTTCCAACTCCAATTGGGTTGCGTATTTTTGCCACTGAAAGTCAACTGCTTGACGTTGCTGCCGTCGGCCAGCATGGACCAGATTTGCTCGCTCCCAGAACGGCTGGACTGGAAAACTATATGGCGTCCATCCGGCGACCAGGACGGAAAATCATTTCGTCCACCATCGTGTGTGAGCTGTACCCACTGCTTGCTGGCAACGTCCATGAGGTAGAGATCCTCCGATCCCGGCGCCCCAGGGCCGTAATGGCGCGTCCAAGCCAGAGCCAAAAATTGCCCATTGGGAGACCACGACGGTGACACCGCATAACCTTGGTCCGTAAGCCGCTGCACATTGGTGCCGTCCGCTTCCATGGTGTAAACCTGCGGGAGGCCGGTGCGCCCGCTGACCCACGCGATCTGCGCATTCGTCTTGCGGTTCCATACCGGCGAAACATCCGGGCCCTTCGACGAAGTGATCCGCTTCAAACCTGTGCCCGATTGATCCACGACGTAAATCTCAGGATCACCGGAGCGCGACGAGGAAAACGCAAGCTTGGTGCCATCGCCGGACCAGGCTGGAGAGAAATTGCTTCCGCCAAATCTGGTGAACGATACCAGCCGGTTCAAATCCATGGAGTACATCAGGATTTCCCAACCCGATTTCGTTATCGAACTGAAGGCCAGGCGCGAGCCGTCCGGCGAAATTCGCGGAGATAGCGAAATCGAATTTTGGTGCGTGACCTGGCGCTGATTGGCTCCGTCATAGTCCATTGCCCAGATTTCCTTGTGGCCGCTGCGGCTGCTCACAAAATAAATCTGGCTTTCTGCAATGCCAGGAATGCCGCCGCCGAGCCGGAAGATAATCTCATCAGCAAATTTGTGCGCGATTATGCGAGCTTCATCGCTAGTGGCCGCATCCTGATATTGTTTCCCGAGCACCTGCGGCGAGGTGACGTTCTTCACGTCATAAAGCCACCCTTGGACAGTCACATTGTTGCCTGTGACGCCGAGGTTTCCGAACGCGAGCATAGCCGCATTCACCGGAGGAGTATTCCAGGGATCGAACTTTACCTCGGCCGGATTACCGGGTATGGCCAGCGGATAGAAACTCTTCGACGCCATGTCAAAGATGCCAGCGTTGTCCAGGTCATTCCACAGCGTCGCGTTGAAAACTTTAAGCAGGTCGGCGTTCTTTGCATCTGAAGTGGAAGGTTTAAAGTCAGGGACGGCGAGGCGAACTTTTTCCATCCCCAACCCGGTACCGGTTTTGATCCAATCTTGAGCCAGGGAGGGAGCGGCAGCCAGCAGAAGAAAAAGCACCGCTGCGCCAATGCGAGATTTAATGTTGAAGTAGTGCGTGCCGGTTGTCCTCTTGCCGATACCAGCCTCTAGACCGCTACTGAAAGTATGATGACGAACATTCAATAGAAAGTTGCCCTTCCGCATTCGTAAACCAATTCCTTACCGCTTTAAGCTAAGAGCTAAAAGCTGAGAGCTAACAGCTATCTTTTGTAATCGAACCAGAACTCCACCGAAACCTTATTCTCCGCATAATCTGGCGGCAAGGGACCAAACGTGTCAATGCGCTGCAAAGCGCGCACTGCCGACTGATCCAGCGACGGCACACCGCTCGACTGCTCGACCTGCACATTGGCCGGATGCCCATCCCGCTTGATATCGAACGTCACATAAACTCTGCGCGCATCACTAACCCGCGGATCGACTTCGTACTTCAGCCAATTCTCCGAAACCTTCTGCTGGACCACGCGGACGTACCAGGCGTAACGCGAACCGAAGTCGCCTCCACCGCCGGTAAAACCGAATCCACCTTTCGCGCCACCAGCGTTGAACACTCCGTAAGGGCCGCTGACCGGGCCGCCTTCTCCGAATGGAACCACGTTGCTGGCTTCATCAACCGGCTGCGGCGTCGTTTTCTGACGAGTCTCGCTGGGATGCGGCTTCGGTTTTGTCTTCGCATTCTTATCGGGAATCGGAATTGCTTCCGGCTCTTTTTCTTCGGTCTTGGGCAGCGACTTCGTCAGCCCCTTGGATTCATTCGCCAGCACGTTCTGCGTCTGCACCGGGCTGGCCGGCAGCGGAACCGAACTGACCAGGGTTACGCCCATCGCATCACCACCGCCGCCCGCGCCCCAAGTGCTGCCGCTGCCTCCCGGGACCCACAACAGCGTACACAATAATCGATCCCGCAACCGCAATGTGCAGCGCGACCGACCAAGCCAGGTTGCGCCCCCACTGGTCGTGCTCGAAAAATATCTCAGCGTTGGCTTCCATGACTTTGAAGTGGCTGCGTCACAATACTGACATTCGTGATGCCCGATTGCTTTACGGCGTCCATTACTGTCGCGAATGCGCCGAAGGGCACGTTCTCATCAGCCCGAATAAAAATGGACTGATGCTGCGGATCTCGCACCTTCTGCCGCAGCTTGGCAGCAATCTCATTGATATTGATCGGATCGTTCCCCAGAAAGACGCGCTGCTGCTTGTCGACGCTGATGACCAGGCGCTCTTCGGTAATTTCTTTCACAGTCTTCGTCTTGGGCACGCTGACCTCGATGCCCGATTGCAGCACCGGAGCGGTGACCATGAAAATAATGAGCAGTACGAGAACGACGTCCACCAGAGGGGTGATGTTGATATCGGAGAGAGAAGTTTGGGTTCGTCCGTTAGAAGCCGTGAAGGCCATTACCGCCGCACCTCCGGAACCGCGGGCTGCGAGCGCTCCACCGCATTCAGCATTTCAAGCGCGAAATCGTCTCCCCGCGCAGCAAATTCGCGAATGGAACTGCCCAGCAGGTTATAGGCGATAACCGCTGGAATCGCGGCGACCAGTCCTGCCGCAGTCGTAATTAGAGCTTCGGAAATTCCCGGAGCGACTGCGCGCAAAGTCGCCGCACCCGCCGTGCCTAATCCGTGAAAGGCGTCGATAATTCCCCAGACCGTGCCGAAAAGGCCGACGAACGGAGTCACCGCCCCTGTAATAGCGAGCCAAGGCATGTTGCGTTCGAGCCGCGAGACTTCTTCCGAAACTGCAATCTGCATGGAGCGCTGAATGGCCTCGGTGCTGCCCTGTCGGCGAGCTTCCGCGAAGCCTCCTTCGAACACTGCCACCAATGGGCTCGGCTTGAACTGTTCGGCTACGGCCGAGACATCCTGCAGGCGCTGAGCTTTGCGGAAAGCGCGCACGAAGCGTCCGCTCTGAACCTTCGCTCGGCGGACGAGGCTCCACTTGGAGAGAATGATCGCCCATGAAATCACACTGAAGATCAGGAGGATCAGAAGAACCACCTTGGCGACAGGACCGGTTTCTCCAACCAGATCGACGATCTCGCCGCCAACCACCGCTGCCAGTAGAAAGGAAAAATGCATTTGGGTTTGGTGGGTTAATTATAGACGAACATTGCGCAACGCTTAATAGATGTACCGCATGCGGCAACGGGATTTCGCTGTAGATGTACCTTCGAGTCCTCCGTGATTCATGGAAAGTGCAAATGCTGAAACCACAGAGGGCACGAAGGTACACAAAGAACCAACATCAAATTGCGGATGTGCTCCTTCAACTGTCACGCCAAACAACTGGTTTTTCATGCTATTCTGCGTTTAAGTTCCAAATTCCAGGACAACACGTGCTCGCAGAATTGCGGCTTGAAAACTACGCGGTCGTCGACAATCTGGCGGTCGAGTTTGCCGCTGGATTGAACCTGTTGACGGGCGAAACCGGAGCCGGTAAATCCATTCTGATCGACGCGCTCGCACTTCTTCTCGGCGAGAAGGCTTCGACTGATGTCATCCGCACCTCGGCCGAGCGAGCCGTACTTAGCGCCGTCTTTGAAGTCGACCAGCGCACAGAAAAGCTCGTGGCCAACATTCTACACGCCAACGGCATTGACCCAAACGACGAGGATGAATCCATCATCCTGCGCCGCGAGATCGCAGTAGGAGGCAAGGGCCGTGTCTTCGTCAATAATCAGCCAGCCACGGTCAGCGTGCTGCGCCAGATTGCCCCCCATCTCGCCACCATTCACGCACAGAACGAATCGCTAGTTTCATTCGACGCCGGGGCACGACTGGACTTGCTGGATGCTTTCGCCGCAACCCAGCTCGACGCCGTCAGTGAGGCCTTCACAAATTGGAAAAGTATCGCGCATCGCATCCAGGAGTTGCAGCATGGCGAGCAAGACCGACTACGCCTGCTCGATTTGTGGACTTTCCAAAAGAGCGAAATCGCCGACGCCAAGGTGCACCCAAGCGAAGACGAACAGCTTGAAACCGAAAAACGAGTGCTGGCAAATGCCGAAAAGATTTACAGCGCCGCCATGAATGCCTTTGATCTGCTTTACGAAGGCAGCGCCTCCACATCCTCTTCGTTGCGCACTGCGCAGAAGCATATCGAGGAACTATCGCGGTACGAGGCAAGGTTCAAAGAGGCGCTTGGGGCGATCGAAACCGCCCGCATCAGCGTGGAGGACGTCGGCGCGACCCTGCGCGATTATGCCGGCGGCATTCAGGCATCGCCTGAACACTTGGCCGAAGTGGAAGATCGGCTCGCGCTGCTGGATCGATTGAAGCGAAAGTATGGTCCCACTTTAGAGGACGTGATTCGTCACGGCGAAGAGGTCAGCCGCAAGCTTTCCGAGATGGAAAACAAAGATGAGATCCTGGCCAAGCTTCGCGTGGAACTTGCGCAGGCAGCAGAGGAATATGTTCGGACGGCTCGCTCCATTTCGAAAAAACGCTATGAAGCTGCGCGTAAGTTGGAGAAGCTGGTCGAGGCAGAGATCAACGAATTGGCGATGAAATCTGCGTTCCACATTGACATTAGCGGCACGGACGAACAGGCAAACTGGACCGGGTCCGGCTTCGATCAAGTCGCGTATATGATTTCCACCAATCGCGGAGAGCCGTTGCGGCGGCTGGAGCATGTCGCTTCCGGCGGCGAGCTATCGCGCGTGATGCTTGCGCTCAAAGCCAGCGTGGAAGCCGGCACCGCCAAGAAACCAAATGTGGCGCGGGCGGCCTCGCCCGCGCACCGTACTCTTATTTTTGACGAAATCGATACCGGCATTGGAGGCCGTGCCGCCGAAGCCGTCGGCAAGAAGCTGAAGGCCTTGTCGCGAGCCAATCAAGTGCTCTGCGTCACTCACCTGCCGCAAATCGCGACCTTCGCCGATCATCATTATTTGATTGAAAAGAAAAACTCCGGCGAACGTACTCGCACTTCAGTGCGGCTCATAACCGGCGAAGAGCGGACCGAAGAAATCGCCCGAATGCTGAGCGGGGCGAAGCTTACCGAGACGTCTCGCAAGCACGCCGAGCAGATGCTGAAAACCAATGCATAATGACCCGCCTGTACGTTTGTAAACTCACATTCGCATTGCTAACTAACTGTTAAATCCACAGTCCATAAAGCAAATACCGGATTTTCGTGGCGGCTAGAAGAAGCCACACTGGAACCAAATACGCCCAAATTGCGTATTCTTAATTGTATGCGGATGCTTCTCGACATCTTCGCGCAAATCTTCCGCACCTTGTGGGCGCACAAGCTGCGCTCATTTCTCACTATGTTTGGAATCGCGTGGGGAGTCGGCTCTTTGTTGCTGCTGGTGGGGCTTGGAGAAGGTTTTCGTTCGGGCAACAAGCGCGAGATGGAGCAGTATGGCAAGGACATCATGTTCATCTTTCCCGGCCGCGCTCCCGTGGTGCAAGGCAACATGAGCTCCGCGCGCAATTACTTGCTTACTTATCAGGATTATCTGGACATCCGCAAGGAAGCCCCGCATGTCCGCAATGCTTCGCCGGTGCTCGTCCGCCCGGATGTGCGCGCCGTCAGCGAGTTCGCCAGCGCGAATGGAGAGATTGCAGGAGTGGAACCGCAGTTCAGCGGGATTCGTTACCTCCCAATCAAACAGGGACGCTGGCTCAATGGGCTGGATGAAAGTCAGCGGCGCAACGTCATCGTTCTGGGCGACGAACTGGTCAAGAACTTGTTCCCCGGACGACCCGCTGTCGGCGCAACCATTATTTTGAACGACATCACCTTTGAGGTCATCGGCACCGTTGAGCGCGTTGGTCGCGGCGACGACAATTCCACCAACATGCGTGGCTACATTCCTTACCACGTGATGGCGACTTTTTTTCCACTTAAGGGCGAGAACCATCAGAACTCGATCTCTTTTATTAATTACCAGCCGCGTGTGACCGGAGAACATCTGCTGGCGCAGGACGAAGTTCGCAAACTGATTGCCCGCAATCATGACTTTGATTATCGCGACAATAATGCGTTCGAGGGTTGGGACACGATTGAAAACTCGAAAGCGGTCGGCTCCATCTTCGACGCCATGAACTTGTTCCTTGGCGCGGTGGGCCTGGTAACTCTTGCGCTTGGCGCCATCGGCGTCATCAACATCATGCTGGTGACAGTCAGCGAACGCACGCGTGAGATTGGATTGCAAAAAGCTCTGGGCGCAACCAACCGCACAATTCTGCTGCAGTTTTTTCTCGAGGGAACTCTGCTCACCCTGTTCAGCGGATTCATCGGCATGGCATTCGCCGCGGCGTTGATGGCGGTTCTAGGTATGCAGCAGGGGCCGGGAGGATTTGATCCGCCCAAGATTGTACCGATGTCGGCGGTGTTGGCAATTGGCAGTTTGACAATCGCGGGTGTGATTGCAGGCCTTTATCCCGCGCGCAAAGCCGCAATGCTGCAGCCTGTGGAAGCGCTGCGGCAGGAGTAACCATGTTCCGCGATTTATTTCACGAAGCTTACGGGGCCATGCGCCACAATCGCCGCCGCACCGCGCTCACCATGCTGGGCATGGCTTGGGGAATTGCCACGGTGGTTATGCTGTTGGCTTACGGCAACGGCTTTGGCCGGGCCTGCGAAAATATTTTTGCCAACTTTGGGACCAAGCTCATGATCCTGGTCCCCGGGCGAACTTCCATGCAAGCGGGCGGTCAAAAAGCAGGCATGCAGGTCCGGTTCACCATGGACGATGTGGACACGCTCACCACCAACTTGCCGCAAATTACGCATATCACTCCCGAGGTAGAGAAACAGTCCAATATCCAGTTCGACACTCGGACTTTCAGCTTCCAAGTCACCGGAAACTACGCCAATGTTGACTCCGTTCGCGCGCTGAAACTGGGCCAGGGACGCTTCTACAATAACCAGGACGAAATGCAACGTGCCCGAGTTGCGGTCATCGGCTCCGAGGCCAAAGAAAAACTTTTCTCCGGACTAAACGCAGTCGGCGAGCGCATCCGCATTGATGGTTTGAGCTTTGAGGTAATCGGCGTCTTGAGCGCGAAGATGCAGGAAGGCGACGACGACATCAATCGCACCATCTACGTGCCCTTCACGACTATGAGCGACCTGAAGGACACTCACTACCTTGATTCAATCTGGTTCAATTACGAGACGCCGGAGTACGAGAGATTGGAGAAGGCTGCTCGCGACGTTCTTGCATCAGAGCACAAATTCATCGCTACCGATCGCCGCGCGGTTCGCATATTCAATCTGATGGAGCAGGTTCATCAGTTCGAAGTCATCACCATTGGGCTGAAAATTCTGCTGGGATTCATCGGCACGTTGACGTTGGGCATTGGCGGGGTCGGACTGATGAACATCATGCTGGTGTCGGTGACGCAGCGCACCCGCGAGATCGGTGTTGAGAAAGCGCTTGGCGCTCGGCGCGGACACATTCTGGCGCAATTCCTGGCTGAGGCTCTCACCATTACTTTTATCGGCGGAGCGTTGGGAATCATGCTCGCCTACGCGGTCTCGCTCTCTGTTGGAAGGCTTACTCTGTACAGTGCGATGGCGACGAATGCCGAAGGGGGCGACATTCGTTTGATTATCGCGCCCGGCACGCTGCTCGTTGCCATCCTAATTCTTACTGCCGTAGGAGTGATCAGCGGCATGGTTCCCGCGGTGCGCGCCTCGCGGCTGGATCCCATCGAGGCCTTGCGATACGAGTAAGACAGTTCCCCTTCGGTACATCAAGCCTCAATGCAATGGTTATTTCGATTTGCTCGGGCCCAGCCGTAGTAGTCTGGGGGCAGCTACGATGGACGGCCCTTCCTTTCCCAGAGAATCTACCGCGACTTTGCTACTGGCTCTGCTGCTGGTTTCTGCAGCTCTGTTCATCCCTGCAGCTGCTGACAAGGGCGATGACACGTCCACCTTGCGCTGGTCAGAAGGCGAGCCTGGCTGCACTTTCAGCCGGGATGATGACGGTAAATACCGTTACGGTCTCTGGACCGATGACTTCGGAGTTGTTCTCACGGTGGACTCTCAGGAATTAGAGAAAGCGCGTCGGCGACCTGATCCGATATTCGCGTTGCAGTTGACCGTTCATTATCGAGGCAAAGACTCGCTCGACGTAATACCGAGCAGGATCGGCTTGGAATTCGTCAAGCACTACCGCAATTTGCAGAGTGCGCTGGACCCTGACCGTCTCGCAATTGAACAGCAAAACGATACCGCCGTGCTAGCGGAGCAGACAGAGCGAGAAGTCCGAAAACATCCAGAACAGCAGACACAAAAACAAGCGGCGTTAGCAGTTCGGCAAAAGGATGCGGCGGAGATGATCGAATTTCTGAAAACTCGCACCCTCCGTCCGACGACGCTGGATCCCAGCCATCCCGACGCTAGTGGCTGGGTCCTATTCAGCACCAAAAGTAAATGGATCGATGGCCTTCGCAAGCAGGAGGAATTTCTGCTGCGCGTTCCCGTCGGGAATCAAGTGCTCGATTTCCCGTTCTCACTTCCGCCTAGCGAAGGCGACCTGATTCTGCGTCGCCGCAAGTAGTTAAAGCGACTTGCGACACAAAGGAAAATCACACGAGCGGGGATGCTCGCGTCTACACTGCGCCTACCCGCAGGACTTGAACGGTAATGTTATCGGGAGCGCCACGATCTTTTGTCATTTGGATCAATACGCGGCATGCTTCCGGCGGTGTACTATCGGCAACCACGGTGCGTATCTCGTTTTCACTAAGCATGCTCCACAATCCGTCGGTGCAGAGGACCAGCACATCGTCCTTTTGCAACTGAATGGGGTGTGAAGTTTCGGGCCACACCTCTGCACCCGCGCCCAACGCCGCGGTGAGGATGTGTCTTTGCGGATGGGTCTCGGCCTCTTCCGCACTGATCAATCCATTTTCAACCAGGCGGCCTACATACGAGTGGTCGTGGGTCACGCGGGAAATGCTGGTCCCGCGGACGAGGTACAACCGGCTATCGCCCACATGCGCGTAGTAGAGAAGGCTTCCCTGCAATGCAATCGCAGTAGCTGTCGTACCCATGCCTTGCAATTCGGGATTTGCCGCCGCGTATTTCAGGATGCGCTCGTGCGCGATCTGAAATCCTACGGTCAGCAGAGACTGAATATCGTTGTCAGGCGCATTGGCAAAAATTTCCTGGATGGATTCAACCGCAATGCGGCTGGCTTCCTGGCCACCTTCGTGACCGCCCATGCCGTCGGCCACGATGGCCAATCTGCCTTTGCGCGCAAATTCCTCATCGCTGTTGGGTTCCCAGTACGCGTACCGGTCTTCGTTATTTTCGCGCTGGCAGCCAATGTCGCTGAGGCTCGCCAACTCAATTCCTGGCCGTATTCGCATTACGCCTACTGCGTCCCTTCCAACGCTGCGTCTGGTGAATTTGGGGATTATACCGAACCTTACACGCTAGTTTGTCGAAACCGTGTTTTGTTACGACATCGGGACAGTCGCTGACCGGGTGACATTTGTCACCGCGCTCTGGTGATGATTCGCACTGGTGCGTTTTCGTCGGTCACGCGATGATGACTTCGCTGGATGATTTGGATCCATTACGCGAGGCAATCTTATGATGACCGCGGTGCAAGTACAACACCAAACCAAGGAACCAGGAAGAGAACACGCCGTGATTGCCAGCCTGAATAAAGCCAGCAAAAGCTTCGGCGATGTGCATGCTTTGCGCGAGGTTGATTTCGCGGTGAAAGCTGGTGAACTAGTGGCGCTGCTGGGACCAAACGGCGCCGGCAAAACCACCGCCGTTAAGCTTTTTCTCGGATTGGCAAAGCCGTCCGCCGGCAGCGTGAATGTATTTGGTGGAAATCCAATTGAATCGGAAGTTCGCATGCGCATTGGGGCTATGCTGCAGGTAGCGAAGGTGCCGGAAACGCTGCGGGTCAGGGAGCATATCGACCTGTTCTCATCGTACTACCCAAAGCCTTTGTCCCTTGACGAAACTCTGGCACTCGCGGGGCTACAAGAAATCAAGAACCGGGTATTCGGCGAACTCTCAGGCGGTCAAAAACAACGCGTGTTGTTTGCTCTCGCTCTGTGCGGTGACCCTGACATTTTGTTTCTCGATGAACCCACGGTCGGGCTCGACGTGGAATCTCGGCGGTTGCTGTGGGAAGAGATTCGCAAGCTGATCGCGCGGGGCAAGACTGTTCTGCTCACCACGCATTATCTCGAAGAAGCCGACGCTCTTGCCGACCGAGTGGTCGTCATCAATAACGGCAGGATCATTGCGGAAGGGACTCCGGCTGAAATCAAAGCCAGGACTGCGGGACGGCGAATCCGGTGCCTGAGTTCGCTCAATATTGAAACCATCCGCGCTCTGCCTGGTGTGATTGAGGTCCGCAGGGATCGCAATGCGTTCGAAATCCACGCGGCCGAGGCCGAGTCTATTTTGCGCGAGTTATTCATGCTCGACCCACGACTGTCCGGCATTGGACGTCAATAGCGCCGGATTGGAAGAAGCGTTTCTCGCGCTAACTAAAGATCGCGGTAATGCGGCACATACACTTTGAAACGAGGTGATGATATGGCAACAGCTTTGACGACATTCGTCCCCGCCAATCTAGAGCGCCCACTGGGCAGAACTCTTGCGATCTATTTTAAGGAAGCGAAATACGAATTTCTAACGCGCTTGCGTCTTCGCGCCTACTCGATTTCTACCATCTCGTTTCCGTTAATGTTTTACGTGCTGTTCGGCCTGGTGCTGAATTCAAAGGATGCGCCCGTAGGCGGGATTGGGATCGCAACTTACTTGATCCCCACTTACGCAACCTTCGGAGTCATGGGCGCCTCGCTGTTTGGCACCGCGTCCGGATTAGCTGCGGAGCGGGGATTGGGATGGTTGCAGGTGAAGCGCGCCAGCCCTATGCCGCCGTTCGCTTATTTCACGGCAAAGGTCGCATTGGGCATGGTCTTCAGCGCGATTGTGGTGCTGCTGTTGCTGGGGCTTGGAATCACGTTTGGCGGAGTGCACATGCCTTTACTGAATGCAGCGAAGTTGGTCGCAATTCTGGTAGCTGGCTCCCTGCCCTTCTGCGCTATGGGCTTGGCCATGGGATATTTTGTCGGTCCGAATTCATCGGTCGCGATCATTAATTTAATTTATCTGCCGCTATCGTTTTGCTCCGGGCTCTGGGTTCCGATCATGTTTTTGCCAAAGATGTTGCAGCATATCGCCCACTTTCTACCGCCTTATCATCTGGCACAACTCGCGCTCGGAGTCGTGGCAGCGGGACAACATGAATCGAATTGGACGCACTGGCAGGCGCTGATTGGCTTCTTCCTCATCTGCCTCGGCGTAGCCCGGCTTGGATTTCAGCGCGACGAAGGCAAGATGTACGGCTAACAGGCCGCGATGCCGATGCTGACGAGCATCCGCGAAAAGCTGTAGCCTAGAGCTGCATAAATGAGGCTTCTACCCAAGAATCGCGATCACGGCTGGGCTCCTTATACCTGGCTGTTTTATTTCTGCTTTTTTCTTCTCAATCCGATTTTAAGTCACGTGGGCTGGAAGCAGTGGCTTGCGACGGCATTGGGTACGATTGCATTCCTGGTTATTTATTTCAGTTTTTTCTGGATTAACTGCCCGTGGAATCTGCTTAACATCGCCGCCTTCATCCTACTGGGCGCCGGCTTTGCGCCCTTCAACGAAGGAGCCTGCACGTTTTTCGTTTTCGCAGCCGCGTTCAGTCCTTACGCGGTGGAGACGGAATCGTCCGCACTTAAGTTGCTCGCCGCCGTTCTGGCGGTGGCTACCGGCGAATGGTGGCTGCTGCACTTGTCGGGATGGTTCTTGTTCTACGGCGGCGGACTTTCGATGGTGGTGGGTGTCGGCAACATTTTTTTCGCGCAGCGAGAGCGTGTAAATAACCGGCTGCAGAAAGCTCAAGACGAGATAGAGCATCTAGCGAAAGTGGCGGAACGCGAGCGCATCGCGCGCGACCTTCACGATGTGCTTGGCCACACTCTTTCTGTGATTATTTTGAAATCGGAACTGGCCCGCAAACTAATGGACCACGATCCGGCACGAGCGAAGGCGGAGATCGCCGACGTGGAACAGACCTCGCGCGAAGCTTTGGCGGAGGTCCGGAGCACCATTCGGGGATATCGCGATCATAGTCTCGAGGCCGAACTCAAACATGCGAAGGCGACGCTCGCAACTGCAGGCGTCATGGTGAAATCTGAGTCCGAGCCAGTTCGTCTTTCCCCAGCGCAGGAGAGCGTGGTTGCGCTGGTGGTGCGGGAAGCCGTGACGAACGTGGTGCGGCACGCGCAAGCTCGCAATTGCCATTTGCGGGTGATGCCGGTAAATGGAAATTGTCGGCTCGAAATTCAGGATGACGGCAGAGGCGGCGGCAATGCCGAAGGCAACGGACTGCGCGGTATGCGGGAGCGCATTGAGGCTCTGGGTGGCACTTTCGAACGCGACAGCACAGCGGGAACCAAACTCAGCATTCAATTTCCGCTCACAAAAGAAAGCAGTTGATCATTGATCCCGGTCGCCAAGAACGCACGCAAATCGATTCGCGTTGTAATCGCCGAAGATCAGGGCATGGTGTTAGGTGCTCTAGCTGCGCTGCTCGAAATCGAAGGCGACATCAGCGTTGTGGCCCGGTCCCGTAACGGCAAGGAAGCCTTGGAAGCGGTGCTTGAGCATAAGCCGGATGTCTTCATCACCGACATTGAAATGCCGGAGATGACCGGGCTCGACGTCGCCGGGGAACTGAAGCGCCGGCGCAGCGGAACCCGCGTCATTATTCTGACCACGTTTGCACGCGCAGGTTATCTGCGACGGGCACTGGAAGCAGGCGCTTCTGGTTACCTGCTGAAAGATATGCGCTCCGAAGAACTGGCAGAAGCCGTACGGCGAGTGCAACAGGGTCTGCGGGTCATCGATCCGGAGTTGGCTACCGAAGCCTGGGCTGAACCGGACCCGCTGACCGATCGCGAGCGCCAAGTCCTGCGGCTGGCTGGGGAAGGTGTGAGCAGCGGTGACATTGCGGCACAGCTCAGCCTTTCCGAGGGAACGGTGCGGAATTATCTTTCCGAAGCGATCAGCAAGTTGGGCGCGAACAATCGGGTTGAAGCAGCGCGAATCGCACGGACCAAAGGCTGGCTGTAAACGCTACGTGTATCGCGTAGGAATGCGGAAGCCCGCGCCTATAGCATTCCGCCGGTTTTTACCGTGAGGATATTCAACGCACTTTCCAGTTTGGCGATGGCTTCAGCTAACTCAGGATGTTCTCCGATCCGCTTGCGCAATGCGTTTAGCAGTTCGTGGGCGCCGGAAACGTGCTCGATCACCGGTGTGTGTTCAACATTCGGGTTTGGTTCGGGTGCGTTTTGTGATGGCATGGGGAAGTGACCTCCCGGTCGTTATATCAGTTGGGGCTCAATCGAAGCCAGGGTTGGGTCAGGGCTCACGCGAGATCCCTCGGCCCGCTCGGGAGAACGCAGGCCTTCGGAATGATGGCATATAAAATTACTTGGAATGAAAAGATTTGTGCTGACCGGGGCACCCGGTTCCGGGAAAACAAGCATAATCCGCCAACTGGAGTTGGACGGCTTCAGTGTCGTGGAAGAGGCTGCGACTGACGTGATTGCGCTGCGACAGGCGCAAGGCATCGCAGAACCCTGGAGACAGGCTTCATTCATCGATGCAGTCGCGGATCTGCAAAGAGCGCGGCAAATGCGCGCGTCCCTCGAGAAGACGGAAATACAGTTTCACGATCGCTCCGCCATTTGCACCGCCGCTCTGGCGCAATATCTCGGGTACTCAGTGTCCGATACGCTCGCTCGTGAGCTCGAACGCATCAAGAGCGAGGCGATTTTTCAAAGGTGCGTTTTCTTTATACGGAATCTTGGTTTCATTACGAACACTGAAGCACGCCGGATCAGTTTCGAGGAAACTCTGCGTTTTGAGCGCATCCATGAAGAGACCTATCGAAACTTTGGCTTTGAGATCGTCTTCATCGAACTGGGCAGCCTGTCAGATCGAGTGGCGGCGATTAAAGCCGCACTCGTCTTGTAGAAATTACGTGGCTTCGCTGGTCATAATAAACAGCGGTTTCATTTCGAAGCTGCTGAAATGGGGACGCAGCCGCTCGGTATTGTAATGCTCCTTCAGGTTCACGACTTTCTTTGACGCGATCACGGCATCGACCGGCATGTTGTCGTAGCGTCCGTTCTTCAGTACCACCAGACGTCCGTGAATCTTGTGCAGCAGCAGATCAAGAGCCAGATTTCCGTAGGCCATGGGAACGATCGAGTCGATGGCATCGGGGTCGCCGCATCGAACCAGGTATCCCAGCTTCTGATTGATCACCTCGATAACTTTGCCATTGTTGTATTTGGGCGAGAGCTCTTTCAGTTTCTCCGAAACCAGATCGCCAATGCCGCCCAGCTTTTTATGGCCAAAGGCGTCTGTCGTATGGTCCTCGAAAATCATTTCCCCGCCTTCGAACATAGCTCCTTCGGAAACCAGAACTACTGAATAATGGCTCGGATTCTTGCGGCGGTCGGCGACCAGCAACTCGGTTAACTGCTCGATGTTGAAGCGATGCTCCGGGATGACACAACGATTAGCGGCTCCTGCCATGGTGGGCAGCATGGCGGTGAAACCGGCATAGCGGCCGAACACTTCAAGAACCAAAAAACGTTCGTGCGAGCCAGCGGACGTTCGCAGATCGTTTGTCATCTGGATGGTGCGAGTAACCGCGGTGCTGAAGCCCACGCAGTAGTCGGTTCCAGGCACGTCGTTGTCCATGGTTTTGGGAATGGCGACAACCTTCACGCCCTCCTGGTACAGGCGAACGCCATAGCTCAAAGTGTCATCGCCGCCAATCGGTATGAGAAAATCGATTCCCAACCAATCAAGATTCTTGAGCACTTCCGGCGTCAGATCGTTGATATCGGCGTCGTAAGTTCCCTGGAGATGCTGGGGGACGCTGGATTTCTTAACCTTCCCGGGGTTGGTGCGCGAACTGTGCAGGAACGTTCCGCCAGTGCGGCCGGCACGGTTAACAATCTCTTCCGTCAAGGTTTGAAAGTTGTCGCTGTTGTCATAATCTTTTTCGCGAACAATGTCGACTAACCCACCCCATCCGCGGCGCAGGCCGATGACTTTGCAACCCTCGCGTATCGCCCTGAAAGTTACGGCGCGAATAGCCGGATTCAAACCGGGCACGTCGCCGCCGCCCGTTAGAATTCCGATTACTCCCCTTTTGGTGTTCACATTCGCCATTCAGTCTGCCCCTCAAAAGGTCTAAATTAAAATTTTCCTCAAACCATTTACCTATTAAACTAGGTTCAACTTTTATGCCTTGATCCTGCGGATCGAAAACTGTAGTGTCGTCCATCTTACTAAAACCTTGATGTCCTGAATCCAGCAATTGCTTTGGCCCGTGATCATAGATACGATTAGAAAACTCACCGGCAGCGTCTCCTCCAGGTGGACGTACACTTCTGCAGCGAATTTCTGGCTCAAGGGCGGCAATGGGAGCGGGGAGTAAATGCCTTTACAGCAGCAATTGGTAACACAACTTCTTCAACAATGGGGAAGCGGCAACAAGGCGGCACTTGACGAATTGATGCCGATTGTCTACCAGCAGCTTCGTAAGCTTGCATCAAAATGTTTGCGCGCTGAAAGGCCCGACCACACGTTGCGAGCGACGGCGCTGGTGAATGAAGCCTATTTGCGGTTGGTGGATGCCGACGTGGCCTGGGAGGACCGGGTTCACTTCTTTGCAGTTTCGGCGCGACTTCTGAGGCGCATCCTCATCGACCACGCCAAGGCGCACAAACGCGACAAGCGCGGCGGTGGCGCCGAGAAGGTTTCGTTCGATGAAGCGGTGCTGGTTGGACCACAAGCAACCGGCGGCATTCTAGAGTTGGACGAAGCTTTGCAACGGCTGTCTGCACACGACCAACGCAAGGGCGCGCTGGTCGAGTTGCTTTTCTTCGGCGGGCTAACCTACGATGAAGCCGCAGCCGCCCTGGAGATTTCTCCGGCCACGGTACATCGCGAACTGACCATGGCAAAAGCCTGGCTGCATCGGGAACTCTCAGCGGAATAACCACTCATGGCTTTGTCTTCCAGTTCTGAGCGCTGGCGAAGGATCGAGGGCTTGTTTTATCAGGCGCTCGACTTGGAGCCCGACGCGCGTTCGGCGTTTCTCGATCAGAGCTGCGGCACCGACACGGAGCTGCGAAGAGAAGTAGAAGGCTTATTGAAGTCGGCCGAACAAACCATGGATTTTCTGCAAAAGCCTGTGCTCGAGGCGGCGCAGAACATCATGGACATTGGGCGTCACGAGAGCATTGCGCCCGGAACAGAGTTGGCCCATTACAAAATTATTTCCATGCTTGGAGCCGGCGGGATGGGCGAAGTCTACCTGGCGGAGGATCTGCGTCTTAGACGCAAGGTTGCGATCAAACTGCTCGCGACCGTACTCACTCAAGATGAGCGCGGCTTGCGGCGTTTCGAGCATGAGGCACACGCAGCTTCAGCGCTTAATCATCCCAACATTCTCACGATTTATGAATTCGGGCATGCCGATGGGCTGCATTTTATCGTCTCTGAATACATCGAGGGAGGCACCCTTCGCCAGCATGTTGCGGCTGGGAGGATGGAGTTGAGCGCGACGATTGACATAGCGATTCAGATTGCCAGCGCTCTGGCTGCGGCGCATGCCAGCGGAATTGTCCATCGCGACATCAAGCCCGACAATGTGATCGTGCGAAACGATGGCATTGTCAAAGTGCTCGACTTTGGAATCGCCAAACTGAACGAACGGCAGATCGGCGAGAGCATTCGCCGCACAGCGTCGGCGATCGCATCCTCGACCAGCGAACCGGGGATGGTGATTGGCACTGCGAAATACATGTCCCCGGAGCAGGCGCGAGGCCTTCCGGTGGACGCGCGCAGTGACATTTTTAGCTTGGGAGCCGTGATTTACGAAATGGTCACGGGACGCGAGGCATTTGCCGGCGAAACTGCCAGCGATGTTATCGCAGAAATTCTCAAGGGTGAGCCGCCGGCGCCGGTGGAATTTGCTCCCGAGGTTCCTCATGAAGTCGAGCGCATGATCAGTAAAGCCATACGCAAGGATCGCGAGAGCCGTTATCAAACCGCAAAAGATCTGCTGATTGATCTGCAGGATTTCAAGAAAGAGACGGAATTTCAGGCTAAGTTGCAACTGTCAGCTCGGCCTGGCCGCACGACGAGCGGTAGCAGTAGTCGAGCGCCAGAGGCGACAGCAAGCGCGGGGATCGAACCAGGGAAAATCGAAAATGTAAAAAGAGGGTCAGGAGGTCGTCCACTATTCCAGATTGACGAGCCATCTGTCGGAAGCAGTTTCCTCTATTCGCGCCGGACCTGGCTGGGACTCGCGGTATTGTTGTTCACCGCGCTGCTTCTAGGCTACTTCGCTTTACGGAACTCACATTCCGTCCCGACCGTCCAGCAACCTCGCAGCCTGGCAATTCTTCCCTTTCGGAACCTCAAGCAGGATCCCCAAACTGACTTTTTGGGATTTTCACTTGCGGACGCGGTTATCACCAAGGTCGGTTACATTAGCGCGCTAACGGTTCGACCATCGTCCTCAGTAGACAAGTACCGCAACCAGATCATCGATGCGAAAAAGGTTGCAGCCGATTTGAACGTGGACACCCTGCTCACTGGCAGCTTCATTAAAGACGGCGATGACTTGAGAATCACCACGCAACTGGTCGATGTGAAGCTGGACAAGATTCTTTGGCAAGATTCCATCGACCTGAAGTACGACAAATTGCTGACCGTACAGGATCGCGTGGCGCAGCAGATTATTCAAGGATTGGAGCTGAACCTTTCGCCTGCGGAAGCCGCCAATCTTAAACCCGACAAGCCCATCAATTCGTTGGCTTATGAATATTACTTGCGCGGGGTCGATCTTTATTCGTTGAATGAATTTGGACCGGCGATCGAATTACTGGAGAAGTCCGCAGCGCTCGAACCGAATTACGCACCAACTTGGGCGCATCTGGGCAGAGCATTTACGACCAACGCCTCGTTACGTTTCGGCGGGCGGGAAGATTACAACAAGGCGCAGACGGCTTATGAGAAGGCCATTGCGCTGAATCCTGCGTGGGTCGAGCCGCGCGTTTATATGGCCAACCTGCTTACCGATACTGGACGCGTGGAACAATCGGTTCCTCTGTTGAGATCGGCCTTGCAGACCGGCCCCAACAATGCGGAGGCACACTGGGAATTGGGATACGCCTACCGGTTCGGCGGGATGCTCCGCGAGTCAGTCGCGGAGTGTGAGAAAGCACGGCAAAATAACCCGCAGGTTAAGATCAACAGTTCCGCGCTCAACAGTTATCTATACCTCGGCGAATACGACAAGTTCATGCAGAGCTTGCCAGTCAACGATTCTACCTACATCCTCTTCTATCACGGCTTCGGCGAGTACTATCTCGGAAATTACGAACAGGCAGGCAGAGATTTTGATCGGGCTTACGAAATGGAGCCGGCATTGCTTCCCGCCGATGTGGGGAAAGCGCTCAGTTATTCGATCAACCATAAAAATGAGCCGGGCTTGAAACTTCTGCATGAAACAGAAGAGCGGATCGAGCGGCGGGGAGTTACCGATGCCGAGGGCATTTACAAAGTCGCGCAAGCCTACGCGGTGTTAGGCGATAAAGTTGCGGCTTTACACATGCTGCGTTTGAGCATCGGAGGGGGATTCTTCTGTTATCCCTACTTCGTGCGCGACCCTCTGTTGCAAAGCCTTCGCAATGAACCGGAATTCAAAACTCTAATGGATCAAGCACGGCAGAGACACGACCAATTCAAAGCGAGCTTTTTCGGAAAGCCGTGAGTTTCGGCTCGCCTGAAGGCACGCGGTGATACGAAATTTTCAGGCGTTCCAGTCGCGGCGGGACTCATAAATCTCCCCGACATGGGAAGTATGAGCCCGCAGTTAATTACCGGCAACACAAAAATTCGGCGAATGCATTTCCCAATCAAGCATGACGAAATCACCATTCGATTTTTTTGCCAACCCTCGAATCCACCGTCGCATCCAAGGCAGCTAGCGATTGAGTTAAATCGAAAAATGGGTGACGACATGCCCCAGCCTTCCAGCGGAACTATTCCTCTCCGTAAGTTCGGTCGCGCCGATGCCAACATTTCTGCGCTTGGTTTCGGAGGCCATCATTTAGGCGATGCCCCTGATGAAAAAACTGCCGTCGAGATTATTCATCAGGCGGTCGACGGCGGCATAACCTTCTACGACAACTGCTGGGAGTACCGACGGGGAAAAACCGAACTCTGGATGGGCGCTGGCCTAAAAGGCCGGCGCGACAAGGTTTTCTTGATGACGAAGACATGTCCTCACGGCCGCGATGGCAGCCTGGCGCTGCAAATGTTGGAAGAGTCATTGCGCCGTCTGCAAACCGATCATCTTGATCTGTGGCAAGTTCATGGCATGGCTTTCGACAACGATGCCAAACTTTTCATACGTCCCGGCGGAGCCGCCGAAGCGCTGGAAAAAGCCAAGAAAGATGGTAAAGTTCGCTTTGTCGGATTTACCGGCCACCAGCATCCGAAAGTTCACCTCTCCATGCTTAACACCGGCTTCCCTTTTGACGCGGTGCAAATGCCGCTCAACGCTTTCGACGCCAATTTCCGCAGCTTCGAGCAGCAGGTGTTGCCAGAATTGAACAAGCGTGGAATTGCGGTGCTGGGAATGAAGCCACTGAACGGCCACGGCGATGCTATCAAGCACGGAGTGATCACGGTCGAAGAAGCCTTGCGTTATGCGATGAGCCTGCCGGTTGCAACTACCATTACCGGCATCGATAGTCTGGAAGTGCTGCATCAGAATCTGCAAATCGCACAGAATTTCTCGCCATTTTCTGAGACAGAAATGAATGGGCTCCGCGAGCGATGCAAAGCAGACGCCGCCGACGGCAGATATCGAGCTTTATAAACTGTCGTTAAAGTTTGACAATCCCGAAGCCCGCCTCGCCCATGGCTTCCCACTCGACACCCAACAATCCGAAGTCAGAGACATGCTGGGTGCGCAGATGAATACCGGCCATCCGTTTCCAGAAAAGCAATGTTAGGAGCGAAGTAATGGGTTCGAAGGGGTGTGATCGGCGTAGTTTCATGAAAGGTGTTGCGATCCTCGGGGCGGTACCGCTTATTTCGGGAGGAAGCATGGCACAACAATCGAGCCAATCGGCGCGGCCGTCAGGTCAGGTTCCCAAGAAATCTTTGGGACGTACGGGTGTTCAAGTTTCGGCCATGGGATTGGGCGGATACCACTTGGGCTCGGCCGAAACTGATCAGGCCGCGAATGAGATTGTGGCCAAGGCGCTGGATTACGGAGTCACTTTTTTCGATAACGCTTGGGAATACCACGATGGGGTGAGTGAAGAACGGCTGGGCAAGGCGCTTAAGGGAAAACGTCAACAAGCTTTCGTGATGACAAAAGTTTGCACCCACGGGCGGGACAAAAAGGTCGCCATGCGAATGCTCGAGGAGTCGCTTCGGCGGCTTCAAACCGATCACCTCGACCTTTGGCAGATTCACGAAGTGGTTTACGACAATGACCCCGATCTTATCTTTGCCCCAAATGGCGCAGCGGAAGCGCTGTTGGACGCGAAGCAGCACGGCAAAGTTCGCTTTATCGGTTTTACCGGACACAAGGATCCGGAGATCCATCTAAAAATGTTGTCACACAATTTCCCCTTCGATACAGTTCAGATGCCGCTCAACTGTTGTGATGCCACCTTTCGCAGTTTCGAGACTCAGGTTCTGCCGGAAGCGAACCGGCGAGGTATCGCGCCGCTCGGGATGAAAAGTTTGGGGGGCAGCGGCGAACTGGTGAGGCACGGTGCGGTCACACCCGAGCAGGGTCTGCGATACGCTATGAGTTTGCCGGTTGCGACTACGATCAGCGGAGTCGATAGCATGGAAGTTCTCGATCAAAACCTGCAAGTCGCAGTTAATTTCAAGCCCTTGGAAGCGGCGGAAATGCAGGCGTTACGCGATCAGTGTCGTTTTCTCGCTTCCGACGGCCGCCTGGAGCTTTTCAAAATGACCACCAAATACGATGGCAAAGTCGGTCGCGAACAGCATCACTTTCCTACGGTACAAGAGCTGCCGCTGTAGCCAAGAAGTAACTCTGAAACAGCCGTCAAACAGGCCACACAACCAGTTCCGCTTTATCGTCTCTACTTGTTTGACTTTCCAGTAAATAGGGAATGTCCTGTATCGAAAAGCCTTTTTAACGCCCATAAAATTTGCGGAGCCTTGGGTGAAAATTCCCAGGACGGACAGTCAGCGGCAGTAGTTCAATTAGCTCGCATGGCGGCAACTGTTCGCCGCCAGCGGCATAGAAAAGGAGAACAATCTTGACTCGACGACTAACAAGGACAGCAGTGGCATTCGTAGTGGCTGGAGCACTTTGGTTTTTTGCAGCCACCCCGCAGGCGCGAGCCGACGACGACCGAGGTAGGTGCCAGCACGCGGTCGAAAAAGCGGAAGCAAGACTTGACAGAGCGATCCAAAAGGATGGCGAGCACAGCCACGAAGCCGAGGAGCGGCGGCGTGAATTGAATGCGGAACGGCAGCATTGCTGGGATAAATATCATCAGTGGTGGAATGGAAGAGAACACCGATGGGAGACCGAGCAGAATTGGGACCAGGATCGTCACGACGATCATCACGATAACTATCAGCATTGATCGCCTTCCAGGGGCCGACGGACCCAAACACAAAACGTCCTGCCGGCCTCTGTATTTCTTCCTGCCAAGGATTAATTCTTCCACCATCGGCTTGAGTGCGCTGAAGATTAATTCGTTATTGTTTTTCGTGGATGGGCTCGGTGCGGGGTTGTCGCTCTGGTCCGTGGTGCAAGGCGAGAAACGCCAGTGTGCCTACGATGATCGCTATAAAGACGTAGATCAAAGCTGGGCTGCAACGTTTCCCGGCAAGCATGGAATGGTTGGATGCTCCTTTCATCTGCCGGTTTGTCCCTGGGACGGCTTGCGGTCGCACGCGGCGGTTCACGGCGGTCACCGGAATTTCTACCGCATCGCCCCGCAAAACCTAGGGCGTCCACCGGATTCTCAGTTCTTAGGCCGCAACCTACACTCCCTGGAGAACGCGGATTTGGCGTTACTTCCTTTCGGAGGCTTGGAGGCCCCATGAAGACAAAGATTTCGATAATCGCAGTTTTGTTACTTTTGACATGCTGGGTAGTAGCTGAAACGGGGCAGTCGGGCTCCGCCGGATCCGCTGGCTCAGCGGGATCGACCGGCTCCAGCGCCGGTTCCTCAACGGGATCAAGCGCCGGACAGGCGGGCACAGGCGCGCAAAGTGGACAGACCCCGGGAACGATGTCGAACCCCGGTCAGACCGGTTCTAATCCCGGCACCACAACGCCGAACTCGGGAAGTACCGCTTCGCCGACGCCCGGAACCGCTTCGCCAACGCCGGGTACTGCTTCACCAACACCGGGCACAGCTTCGCCGACACCTGATACTACTTCTCCCAACTCGACAAACCCGTCGCCAACCCCCGGAACGTCCACAAATCCTGGCAGCACCACGACTCCCGGCACAACTCCGGAGACGCAGGGTACTCCGCAGGGTCAAAGCCCCAACTCGACAACTCCGGGCAGCACCACTCCGCCCAGCACAACTCCGCCCAGCAACACGCCACCGCAAAACTAAGTTCGGGCAGACTCATGGCCACCAAGGCTTTCCTTGGTGGCCTTTTGTTTTGTACAGCCATTTATGGATGCCGCATAGAAGAACACCTTACTGCCCTCGGGCTAACAATCAGCATCTCATTATCGCGCAAGCCGCCGAGGTGACTTTTTGCCTCGGCCTTGCGCACCAGATTCCATCTTCGGAGAAAGTGATTTATGAATGCACGAAAGTTTTTGTATTCGACCGTTTTCCTGCTTCTCGCAGTTGCTGCAAGTGTGTGCGCGCAAGACGTAAAAGTTGATTACGACCATCACGCAAACTTTTCCCAATATCACACCTATTCATGGGAGAAAATCAAAACCACTGATCCTCTTTGGCAGAGCCGTATTCAAGAGGCTGTGGATCATGCGCTGCAATCCAAGGGATGGCAACGTGTGGATAGCGGCGGCGACGTCGCGATTACAGCCGTCGGCAGCGCTCGTGATCAGCGTGAGTACCAGACCTTTTACGACGGAATGGGAGGCTGGCGTTGGGGAGGCTTCGGCGAAACAACTACCCAGGTTGTCAACTATCCCGTCGGCTCACTGGTTTTGGACTTCTATGACGCCCACGACAAGCGGTTGATCTGGCGCGGCGTGTCTCAGGAAGCGCTCTCCAATAAACCGGAAAAGAACGAGAAGAAACTGGAAAAGGCCGTCGACAAAATGCTGGATCATTTCCCACCGAAATAACCGGCGCTTTGACTGTTATCTGCGGCCGTGTCTTTGAACCAACGCCACGCGGCCGCGAATCATCCGATGTCTTTCAACCACGGGTACTACTGTCCCGCAGCGCTTCCAAAGTAAAGTAAAACGTCGCCCCCTTCTCTACTTCGCCTTCCGCCCACACTTCCCCACCGTGCCTTTGGATAATGCGCCGAACCGTCGCGAGCCCGATACCGTTGCCGGGAAATTCCGCGGTTGAGTGAAGACGCTGGAAAGGTTGAAACAGACGATCGGCCGATCGTTGATCGAAACCACTGCCATTATCTTTGACGAAATACACGATTCGCCCATCGCTGCTCTCTTGTCCGAATTCGATGCGAGCCTCATCATGATGGGCCGTGTACTTCCATGCATTTCGCAACAGATTGTCTAACACGATCCGCAAAAGACGGGCGTCACCATAACCTTCCGCAGTCGCTGGCGCAACGAACTCTACTTTCCGCTGAGGCGCATTGCGGCATAGTTCTTCCATAATGCTGCGCGCAAATACACTGAGATCAACCTTTTCCCGATGCATGCTGCTGGTGCTGAGGCGGGACAGATTCAGCAGATCATCGATCAGATCAGACATGCGCCGAGCGGCAGCGCGAATATTCTGCAGCGACTCTTTGCCAGTTGCGTCCAGGTTGTTCGCCTGATTCTTCAGCAGAATGTAACTGTAGCCGTTCAGGGCATCGAGAGGGCCCCGCAAATCATGCGACACCGAATACGAGAATGCCTCGAGTTCACGGTTGGCTGAGACCAATTCGCGGGTTCGCTCGGTGACACGTTGTTCCAGTTCGTCGTGAGCCTTCTGCAGCGCGGCATCGCGGTTTTGTATTTCTCTCAACATATCGTTGAACGAATTCATCAGCGTGAAGAATTCGTCGTGCTCCCCGCTGGCATTGACGCGCACGCTGTAGTCTTTGTCTCGAGAGACCACACGCGCTGTCTCAGCCAGGCCCATGATCGGTTCAGCAACCGATTCGCGAAAGCGCGACGATACCGCTACGGCAAATAACAGCGAGACCAGCAGCACACCCAGGGAGATCAGGGCATATCGCCAGAGGCGCTTATCGATTTCCCGCAAATCCGCGCGGATATAGACGATCCCCAGAAGTTTTCCTTGCGAGAGAATCTTCCGCTCCAGAACCACGTGCTTACTGCCAAACCGATAATCTTCAATTCGATCATCAGGAAGGGCTGGGACGCTTAAAAGTTCGTCCCCACGCTGCCTTCTGTACTGTGCAAACGTTGTCCCTGATGGCGTCACGATTCCTGCGGACGAAATATTAGGTGAGTTCTGAAGGGCAGCCAGTGTGTTAGCCGCCGCCTGGGGGTCGTTGAACAGCAGCGCTGAAACGCTGTTTGAGGCAATGATCTGGGCTTGCGCAGAAAGCGTGTGCACCAATCCCTGCCGAAAAGTAATCTGGTCATAAATAAAGAAGCCGATAGATGCCAATATCAAGGCAGCACCGCTCACCAGCACATTCATCATCATGAGCTTGGTCGAAATCGATCTGGTACGCGGTGCAGGCATGGCTATTTTTCTGCTGTATCCTTATTGACCACCTTGAAAGCGACTTTTAGTAATTCCGAACTTAGGGTTAAGTGTGAATCTTCGGCTGCGCTGCGGTTTACTTCGAATCGAATTCTGTCCTGTTGCTTAACGAAACCGATAATTCCGCCATGATCCACAAAATGCGGAATATCACTGACCGTCAGAGTGCCAGAATGATGCGCAGCTTCAATGATCGGCCCGAGCCGTCCTGCCTCAGAGGTGCTGATGTATAAAACGTTGCAGCCTGCGGCTTCGGGAAGTTTCGAAATTCTCTTTACCGTGATCTTACGGAGGTTAATGCTTTCTCCCCCCACCGTGGCATCGAGAATCGGGCCGAAGGGATCTTGGCCGAGTACACAAAGTTCAAAAGAATCTCCGTTAGGGCCGCGGTCGCTCTTCCATTCGACAAACCTGCCGAAGTTGTAGAGGTAAGCAGCTTTTACTTGAGACTCTGTCGGATGAACTTGCTGAGCGAGAGAACTAATTGCAAACAGGGACAACAATACGGCAAACCGCAGCGCAGCACTCGAGATCAATCGGCGACGCCTTCTGCGCGATAGAAGCACGCTAGTCAAGGTCCCTAATCCCCAACGCGAGGAATGAATGCCTGTGCGAATCACCTTGTCCACGTAATTTGTGCGTAAACAGCCCTTCGGATTCCAACCGGCGGCCCCGGATCGGATCCCGCATACTCGAAATGATACGGCTGAAACAGATTTTGTCCGACTACTGAAAACTCAACTTGATGATTTAGTTCCCAAGCCAAGCGGGCATCGCCGGTGATGTAAGGGTGCACCTTTATTGCCGGCAATGCGCTGACATAACGAGACGTCAGGTTGAAGTGAAAACGCTTAGCAAAATCCAGATTGGATTGTAAGGTAGCCTGATGCCTGGGGCTTGAGCCAGCAAAAATCGGCGCAGTCCCAATGTCCTCGGAATTGGTCGCTTTCTGCAAGTTCATTTGCAAAAATGAATATGTTGCCACCAATCGCCAGTAATTAACCGGCCGCCATTCGGGAGCGATCTCAACTCCTTTCGTAGTCCCGACCAGTCCATTGCCGAACTGAGCGGGAAGAAGAATGTGCGTCGGCGCTGGATTCGTTTCCAGGAACGGCGCTCCCGTCACATCTTCGCTGAAGAGATCACCGTAGTGGTTGAAGAACGACGCTATAGAAAAGTAAAGGGTGCGCACCAACATGCGCCGATAACCTAGTTCATAGCCATTGAGCTCTTCCGGCCTGAAGTGGTGGTTAGGATTGAAGCGCGCGAAAAATGGTATCCCGCCGGGGGCGATGCCGATGAACCCGGCAAGAGAAAAGTTCTCTTCGGCATCCGAGGGAGTTCGCACGGCGTGCGTAAAGGCGGCCCACACAGTTTGGTGATCAGTTGGCGTCCACAGCAGGCGGACGCTAGGTTGCCACTGCAGGTCGGTAAAATTCGTGTGCAGTATTTTGGTGCCTAACGACAAGGTTAGACGATTTTGCACCAGTCCAATATCATCTTGAAAAAAACCGGTTAAGAGATTGTCGGTTCTGTTCTCCGGCGTGAATGTGAGACCCGAGACCACCACCGCATCATGTTCATGGGTAAAACGCATTCCGCCTCCCCACGAAAATTGTTGTCGAGTTCCCAGACGAAACCGGTCCATGAAATCAACATCGAAAGTATTCTCATCGTTGTCGAAGTTCGCTTGGTCGCGGTTGCTGCGAGTGAAGTAAGCCTGAAGCTGGATATCTTTTCCCTCGCCTTGAACTCTTTGCCATCGCCCAAGAATATCTCCTCCCGCAAGAGGCGCTGTTTTGTCGACGTTCTGGGAGTAGGGCGGCGCGTAAGTGGTCGCAGTTACATACTGCCCTGCTCCTTCGTCGTAGATGTCGCCTTGAAAGGTGAAGCTATCACGATCATTCTTGGTCCAATCAGTGCGGAAACCGGCTTGCGCCGCGCGCCAGGCGTCGAAGTTGTTGCCGTCCGTGTGGAACTCCGGACCGCGGTCAAATCCCAGCGCGTATATTCGATAATCGAATGTCTTGCCATTGCCGCCGCCGTAGCGCGCATTAAAGAATCCCTGATCAACATTTCCTCCGCCTGCATTGATTAAGGCGCCATGAGTATCCTTGCTAGTTTTAGTAATGATGTTAATAACGCCATTCACCGCATTCGGTCCCCAAATTGTGCCGCCCGGACCGCGGATCACCTCAATACGATCCACGTCCTGCAGCATGACGTTTTGAACTTCCCAATAGGTTCCGGCTAACAAGGTGGTATAAACGGTGCGGCCATCAATCAAAACCAGGATGTCTCGGGTAAGATTGCTTCCGAAACCGCGAATGCCAACTGACCATTGGTGGCTGTCGATTTGAGCCACTTCTACTCCAGGAGCCAAGCGCAAAACCTCCGGAATAGTCGTCGCCCCTGAATTCTGAATATCTTCGTTGGTGATTACATATATCGCCGCGGCAGTTTTCCAAATCTGCTCCGGTTCCTTGGAAACCGTCGTCACCTGTACGTTCCCCAATTCCTCCAGAGTCAATTGCTTTGCCGGGTTGGTTGATTGATCGATGTCGGAGAAGGCGTATGGCGCTGTCGTCGCGGCCAGCAAGCATGTCATGACACAGAACACCGTCGGCCACTTTTTGGGTGACACACATTCGAGTTTTAGGATTTTCATTTAGGAGCTGGCACCTTGTTGTGAATCGCTACGAAGACCGATAAGCCGATTAACCGTTTCTATAATTTCTTCCGGTTCAACTTCCGCTTTTCGAAGCCATGCATCAACTACTGCGCCCTCGCCGGGCAATGAAGAAAAACCTGACAACATCAGAATCGGAATCCTGGGATGAAGCCTCTTCATCTGTTCAGCCAAAGCAGTACCGTTATTTCCCGAGAGCCAATAATCCATTACGACCGCATCCACATGATGCGTGCGGAACATCTCCATGGCGTCTTCTGAAGACTGAGCCGCAAGCACAACAAAACCAGCGGATTCGAGCACCATCTTCCGGAGCTGAAGCTGCAGCTTCTCGTCATCCACGCAAAGAATGGTTTTAGGGGATTGCACGTGTGAACTGCCTGGCGAGCCAGAGCCAGGACCAGCCAGCACGGCTGATACCACTGAAAGAAGAAGTTCCGGATCGTGCCCCTTCTGCACATGACTGTCTACCGCATCGACCAGTGCCGCGGGTAACTGACCCACCGCAGACACGGCAATCAACCGAAGGTGAGGGTAATGCGCTCGCAGCTTACCGGCGAGCTCATTCCCATCCATCTCAGGCATCATGTAATCCAGCAAGACCAGGTCGACCTTGGTTCCTTCGCTGAGCATTCGCAGGGCCTCGGCGCCGGAAGGTGCGAGCAAAACGGAGTATCCCGCAGCTTCGAGCAACACCTTGCGCAGCCTCAAAGTGACGAGATCGTCATCGACACACAGAATGCGTCCGGTGCTAGTCTCCGTGGGCAAAGTGACACATCATTACAAAGTTAAGCAATAGCAGACATACAGGAAAATACTCATAACCAACTAGTTACCCCACAATACCGGCCGCCGCGACAAATCATCCTCCCCCCAGCGACTTGGATGATTTACTCTTTCAGCTCACATCATATTGTGATCCCGATCACTGCAGCCTGTTCGGAGCAGCCATAGGATTGCACATCTCTTCTCGCGGGAGAACGCCATGAGCAGCCCTGCTACCCTAACCGAAGGCATTTCAAATCTCTTAACGATGGATGAGGAATATCCGGCGCCGCCGATCGTGGCGCAAAATTGCCGCCAACAGAATTTCGCCGAAGCCTACCAGCGCTCGGTCAAGGATCCGGAGGGTTTCTGGGGCGACTACGCCAAGCGCTTCGTGTGGACGCGGCCGTGGACCAAGATTCTGGAGTGGGATGGCGTACACCACCAGTGGTTTGTCGGCGGCAAGACCAATATCACTTTGAACGCCCTCGATCGTCATGCGCACTCCGAACGGCGAAACCGGGCGGCCTTCATCTGGCTGGGAGAAGACGGGACCGAGCGCATTGTCACCTACGGCCAGCTTCATCGCATGGTATGTCGTTTTGCCAACGGGCTGAAATCGTTAGGAGTGAGCAAAGGCGATCGCGTCGTTATTTATATGCCGCTCACTATCGAGGGCGCTGTAGCCATGCTGGCCTGCGCTCGCATCGGCGCCATCCACTCTGTCGTCTACGCCGGGCTGGGACACACCGCGCTGCGCGACCGGATTGTTGACGCACAAGCCAAAGTGATCATCGTCGGCGACGTCGGGTTCCGCCGAGGCAAGACGGTAGAGCTGAAAGCCATCGTCGACGAGGCCATCGACACGCTTGAGTTCGTCGAAAAAGTTGTGGTGTATGCCCGTCGTCCCACAGAGCTGAACAGCAAGCGCGAAATCGATTTCAATGATTTGCTGAAGTTTCCCGCCGACTGTCCCGCGGAAGAAATGGACGCTGAAGACCCGCTGTTCCTCCTCTACACCTCAGGATCGACCGGAAAACCGAAGGGCGTGGTGCACGTCCACGGCGGCTACATGGTCGCGACCACCTACTATCTGGAAAGCTTTTACGACGTCGGCGATCAGGACATCTTCTGGTGCACGTCCGATATCGGCTGGGTGGTGGGCCACTCGTATATTGTCTACGCCCCACTGTGCGCGGGCGCGACTACGCTATTTCGTGAAGGCGCGATCGACTATCCAAATCCAGGTATCGCGTGGGAAATCGTGGAACGCTACGCCGTGACCAAAATGTTCACTGCGCCGACCGCTCTGCGCATGTTCATGCGTTACGGGGAAGCGTATCCGGCAAAGTATGACCTCACCAGTTTGCGCGTGATTGCCTGCGCCGGTGAGCCGTTGAATCCGGAAGCGTGGCGCTGGGCGCAGACGCATCTTGCGGGCGATGGCAAATGGGGCTACGTAGTCGACAACTGGTGGCAAACCGAATTGGGCGGCCCTGCGCTCGGCACGCCGCCAACCATGGCAGTGCGTCCGGGCAAAGTGGGCGTAGCCTTAGAAGGCTCGGAAGCCGACGTAGTTGATGAGCAAGGAAAATCGGTTCCACCCGGCGTGGGCGGACGCCTGGTGTTGAGGCGGCCTTATCCCTGCATGCTACGAACGGTGTGGGGCGATCCGGCGCGATACGAACGCGATTGGAAACAGATTCCCGGTTGCTACGTAACCGGCGACGTCGCGTTGCGCGATAAAGATGGATACATCACGGTTCTCGGCCGCTGCGATGACGTGTTGAATGTCGCCGGCCATCGCATCGGAACCGCGGAAGTAGAGAGCGCGCTGGTCTCACACCCGGCGGTCGCCGAGGCTGCAGCCATTGGCGTTCCCGATCCGCTGAAGGGCGAAGTCATCAAGTGCTTCGTCCAAACCCGCGCCGGACACACACCGTCGGACGCGCTGGCGAACATATTGATCGAACATGTAAGAAGGGAGCTAGGACCGATCGCCACTCCCGCAGCGTTGGAGTTTGTTGCCGCTCTACCAAAGACTCGGTCGGGAAAAATTCTGCGGCGCTTCCTGAAGGCCAAGGAAGCAGGCGTGGACGCTGGGGATGTTTCGACGATGGAAGGCTAGCTCTATCATGCAACAAAGCGGTTAACTCATTCCCGCACCGATCACAGCCACGCGTTCGCGATATGAGCTCGGTGTCTCACCTTCTGAACGGAAGCGACGGCGTAAGGCTTCGCTGTCACTGAAGCCAGCTCTTGAAGCAATTGTCTCTACATTATCGGTTGTCGCTTCGAGCCGGGCTTTAGCCGCTTGTAGCCGCAAGCTGACGACAAAACGCGCAGGAGTGGCGCCCACTTGCCGCGAAAAAACCCGGCTGAAATTTCGATCGCTCATGCCTGCGCGCTTGGCCAGCGCGTGAACCGACAGATCCGCATCAAGATGGTCAGAGATCCAGGCAATCAATTCGCGAATCGGTTGCAGGTCCGCTGCCTGGCCCGCGAGCTGCGTGCTGAACTGGCTTTGTCCGCCCGTACGCCGCAGAAACAGCACCATGTGGCGGGCAACGTCCAGTGCAACCGCGTGTCCATAATCCTCTTCAACCATTGCCAGCGCCAGGTCAGCCCCGGTTGATACGCCGGCGCTCGTCCACACATTTCCATCCTGAACGAAAATTTTGTCAGCATCTACTGAAATCCGCGGATAGCGTCGTGCCAATCTATCCGCCAGCTTCCAGTGCGTGGTAGCACGCCGTCCATCGAGTATTCCAGCTGCAGCCAATGCGAATGCCCCGGAACAGACCGAGCCGATACGGCGGACGCGATCCGCACTCGCGCGCAACCAGGCAAGAAGTTCCGGTGCAATAGACGAATCTAATTCCGACGCCCCAGCTATTAACAGCAACGTGTCGATCGGCCTGACTGCCTGCGTCCATTGCCGGCCACCCATAAGGCTCAGACCCGACGCAGTCACTAAAGGCAAATCGTCCATCGTTAGCAACTCGATTTCGTACGCGGGCCAGTTGCGCTTCCCCGCGTGAGTCAACGCCAGCGACGCACGCGCGAACACGTCGACCGGACCAGCGATGTTCATCAGGTGCACTCGCGGAAATATAAGCAGCGAAATTCGACGCGTCGGCCATTCCTGCTCGCGTCGCTGTGACCCCGCTGATCTTGTCGCAATTAGATTCATATGTTTAGAAGATGCTGGACAGTGGTCCTTTGATACATGAAAAAAAGAATGGCAGAAAACGAGCGCTATTTGTCCGTCCGAAAACGGTTCAGCCGCAATCTGATGATGCAGAAACAAATTGGAGGATTATCGTGAAACTTCTTACAATTTTAATAACTGCTACCTTGCTGATGCTTGCAGCCTCGTCGGTTTCTGCTCAAAACACTTTGCCCGATCCTAATGACGCCGCCTGCTGGCAGAGTTTGGATGCTCTGCACAACTGCGCGGAGGCGCAACAGGATCGCGCGATGGCACAGGCTGAGCGCTGCACTTCGTATCCGGAGTACCAGTGCGAGCCCGAATCTGCACAGCCTCAACGCGTGACCGCACAGGAAGCGCGCTTGCAGAAGGCAAAGGCCGCATCGAAGGCAGCGAAGTCTCGTAATACTACAGTCGATAGCTCAGGCAGCGAAGCTGTGATTATACAAAGTCCAGCTAACTGATCTTGGTCGTAGAAATGGAAACGGGTCGCTGCTCGGTGATGCAATCGAGTAGCGGCTCTAGTTTGTTGTCTGCAGAATCACGACTAACCGCCGCGGCCCGTGCGCCCCTTGCACCAGAATCTTCTCAATGTCCGCAGTGCGGCTGGAACCGCTAATGACACAAGCGAACGAGTTGCGATCAAGTGTTCCTTCCTGGGCGACGCCACGCAGTGCAGTGGCGAGATCGGGAACCAGTTGAGCCACAGTCGCATACACGATATGACATGGCGCGACCACCGAAGCCCCGCGGCCACCGCATGAAGCGGTTACCAAAATCGATCCTGTTTGGGCGATAAGCGCTTCAGCAAGCGTGACCGTCGCTTGCGAGGCTTCACGGGGAGCGCCTTGACTGGACCAGCGAATCAACCGCCCAGGCTCAGCCAGTTCAACCAGCCGCCGCAGCGATGGAGCGTCCTGCACGAAGACTTCGCCCTCTGGTACTAACTCCAGAACCTTTGACAATTGACGGCCACTCGCGGCACAATCGGCGGTCAATACGCATTCCATGAGATTGGCAACGCATTCCTGCTGAAATCTCTCCAGGGGATTATTGACCGCTCAAAGATTTCGCCGCGCGACTTCAGCTCCGCAGAATCTGCCACGATGGTACGCAATCCCGCACGAATGCGCTCGAGAATCCGCTCCCGGCTTAGGTTTTCAGTTTGCACCAAGATTTTTTCTCCAGCGTGCGCGGAACGATTCGGATGGTAAAGGCACGGGCGCGCGATGACGGTTCCACACTCGCATCGGATCAAGGAATGTCCCGGCGAGTCCCAGACCGTAAACAATGCGCAGAACTTTCCGCATCGACCAGCCCCCTAACGCATAAATCCCAGGATGAGCCATAGCGTGACGCCAGGCGCGGAACATCATTCGCTCACTCGATTTCGTAGCGCCAGCTTCGGTGGCGTTGCGACGATTTTGCAGCAGGTGATGATGCAGATCAATTTTCACCGGACAAACGCTGGTGCACGCGCCGCACAGCGATGATGCGTATGAAAGATGTTTGAACTCTTTGATGCCGCCTAAGTGCGGAGTGAGCACGCTGCCAATCGGCCCGGGGTAAGTAGTGCCGTAAGTGTGACCTCCAACATGGCGAAACACGGGACAAATATTCAAACACGCGCCACATCGAATACAATGCAGCACTTCACGCTGCTCAGCATCGGCAAGCAATTGGCTGCGTCCGTTGTCCACCAGCACCACGTGAAATTCTTCCGGCCCGTCCACTTCTTCCAGCCTGCGCGGCCCACCAATGAGGGTGCTGTATGTTGTAATTCCCTGCCCCGTGCCGGAAGTCGCGAGCACCGGCCACAAGACGGCCAGATCTTCGAGCCGCGGAATCACTTTTTCGATCCCGGTTATCACGACGTGAATGCGAGGAACGCTGGTGCACAGGCGGCCATTTCCTTCATTGGTTGAGATCGCAATCACACCGGCGTCGGCCACCAAAAAGTTCGCGCCTGAAATTCCCATCTCCGCGGTAAAGAAAGCCTGGCGCAGTTTGCGCGAGCTGCGGCCATCAAATCAGCCGGATCGTCGCTGACTATTCCCGGATCCAGTTTCTCGCGAAATAATTCTGCGATCTGCCCGCGATTGAGATGCATGGCCGGGAGTGACGATGTGGTAGGGGGCTTCATCGCGCAACTGCACAATGTATTCGCCGAAATCGGTCTCCCAGACTTTGATTCCAACTTTCTCCAGTGCAGGGCTGAGATGAATTTCTTCCGTCACCATGGATTTCGATTTCACCACGGTGCGCACCCCACGCTGCGTGGCCAGATTCTTCACATACTCGCAGGCTTCCTCTCCGTTGGCCGCCCAGAAAACGTGTCCGCCGCGTGCGATCACTTTTTCTTCGAACTGCAGAAGATAGCGATCAAGATGATTGATGGCTTCGCGCTTGATCTCCTGACACCTTCTGGCGAGCAGCCTCCCAGTCCTTGATTCGAGCGCGCCCTTTTAGATGTGCGGCATCGTAACTGTCCATGCCCCGACGGATGATTTCGCGGTGCACAAGATCTGCCGACTTCGCGGCCGCGTCCTGCAGAAAGCGTTGTGCCGCGGTTGCGCTCATGCTTTCACCTGAGTCGAGCCGTCCTGCGCCAGAATGCTGGCAAGATGAATGGTGCGCGCCCGATCTTGCCGTTTGCCCATGATTCCTTGCAGGTGCATTAGGCAACTGGGATCGATCGCAGTCACAAACTCGGCTTTGGTAGCAGCTACGTTTTCGGCTTTCGAATTTCCCATGGCAGCAGAAATGTCGGCGAACTTCATCGCAAATGTTCCTCCGAAACCACAGCATTCTTCGGAACGAGCCATGTCAACCAGCTTCAGGCCGGCCACCTGACGCAAAAGCTGCAGAGGCTCGTCGCGCAGGCGAAGCTCGCGCAGATCCGTGGCAGGAAGCGTGATAGGTAACCGTGTGCGGGAAAGTCGCGCCGACTTGAGTGACGCCGGCAACCTTCACCAGAAATTCCGACAGTTCAAATGTGCGGCTGGCTATGGCGATGGCGTCGTCGCGCAGCGAACTGCTGGCCAGCAAGTCGGCGTAAAACGTACGCACCATCGTGGCGCAGGAACCGGAGGGACAAACGACACACTCAGCATCCTTGAAGACTCGCACGAAATGCTCGGCGCAAGGCCGAGCTTCATTCCAGTATCCGGTGTTGAATGCGGGCTGGCCGCAACATGTCTGATCTTCGGGGAATTCGACCTCGTATCCAATTCGGCGCAGGACTTTGACCGTATCCACTGCCACTTCAGGCAGCAGTTGGTCCACAAAGCAAGGCACGAAGAGTGACACTTTGTGCGGCATTTTAACTTAGAAGATCCGATGTTCGTGGCGACTGGGCCTTGACACGGCGCGGCTTTAAGAGGTTGCGGAAAAACTCACAGGGCTTCAGAAGTTTTGAAGGGGCATGGCTTCCAGCCATGCCGCAAGTCGTTTAGAAGTTGATGTCGACGCGGCTGGAAGCCGCGCCCCTTCAAATCTAAACGCCCGCCCATCACTTTTTCCGCATCCTCTTTAAGCCGCGCCGCATGCATCGTTTCTCGATGACTACGGCACGGCTGCGAAGCCCGTGCCATCTCTCAAAATTCGACGCCCAAACTTTTCCCTAACCACTATTGCTGTGTCTTCTGCAAAGTGGCGTCCACGTCAACCCTCGATCCGGCCGTCACCTGCAACTCCCGCTTCCACGTGCCAAATCCCGGCGTGGATATCTCAACCACATGCCGTCCAGGAACCGCCGTGATGCTCGACGGTGTATTGCCGACATAGCTGCCATCGAGCACAATCTCAGCGCCCGGAGGAGTCGAACTGAAATTGATTACCGCATCTCGGGCTGACGTCAGAAGCTGCGGCAGTCGCCACACCAGCGTCCTTTGCCATTTCTGTAGTTGAAGAATCTGCGTGCGAATCAGATGCGGCTGAAGTCTTTTCTGGTGCGGCACCCACCTTGTACAACTGCTTCACTTCTGTGCCCTTTTGGTTCGGATACCAAACCACAAGCCCGTGTTTGGTCCATTGTGCGCTGGTAGTTGTTCCAACCGGCAAAGATGCGCACTTGGAAAACATCGTATCGGCCGTGCAGGCAATAGCGAAGGTTTTCCCGGTGGCATCCTCTACCACCATTTTGTGACGGACTATTTCGTTCCGGCTGTGGTGGCAATAGGCGGAAAAATCCATCAGATTGCAGTCTTTCGCAGCTCCGTTGTTATCGGAAGCTAAAGGAATGGTCTCCGTGTCCGAGCTTAATATTTTTATAGTTGTCGTTTGCGGCTTGGTTGCGGCATTCGCCCAAATTGCGCCCAACAACAGCGTCCCCAGCAGGATAGCGGCGTATCGGGTCATACTGAAATACACCTTCCTAACACCACCAGGGAATCGAACCGACGCCGACGCAATCTACGGTGTTTTTTGCAAGGTGGCGTTAACCGTCAACTCCGAGTTATCGGACACCGTTAGTTCCCGCTTCCATTGCGCAAACCCTGGCATAAACAGCACCACGACATGTGTACCGAGCCCCACACCAAGGGTCGAGGGGGTGCTTCCCACAAACCGACCGTCGAGTGTGATTTCAGCTCCGGGCGGCGTCGAACTGAAACTGCACTTAACTTTTTGTCGACTTGCTGCTACGTTCGCAGACGCCGGAATCACTCCGCTGGTTGCCTGCACAGTCGAATTTTGGCTTGGACTATTTTGGATTGCACTCTTTGGACCAGCATCGGCTGATGTCGTCGGACTGGCTGTCGGGACCGCTTCCACCACCGTGTAGAGCTGCTTACTCGCTCCACCCTTTTCATTCTCGTAAAAAATCGTGATCCCGTGTTTGTCCTTGCGCGCGTCAAATGTCTGCCCAATCGGCAAAGCGACGCATCTAGACAACCGCGAATCCCACACACAGGTAATTTCAAACGGCTTTCCGTTTCCGCTTTGCACGCGCATGGTATTGCGCACGGGTGCTACCTTGCTCTCATGGCAATAGCCGGAGTAATTGACATTGTCACAATCTCTGGGCGTCGTATCGGGATTGACGTCAATAGTCTGAGAGTGCGCATCCAAAACCGTGATTCGAAACCGCTCAGTCTTGACTGCAGCGCTGGACATTAATCCAGTGAGCAAACAAAACGCCACGAGCAGTCCGGGATTACACCGCATATTCGACTCCGTCTAATTCTTTGCCCGACGATGGTTGACCACAGGATTTCGCCACTGAAACTCGATCGCCAGGAATGACACTTCCTGCCGTAATTTTACGACAACGCCGGGGCACAAAGGTCATTCTCTCGGTGAAAGACCCATGTGCCCCGGCGTTTCAAAAATGAGCCACTATCTTATCCTCTTAGAAGGTAAAGATCGGCCCAAATTCCGAACGCAGATCTCTCCACGTGCGGCTGGGTACGCCCGCCACCGAGGTGTTAGGCGTGAAAACTCCAGCATTATTCGGCAGTGCATAGCTGCTGTAGAGCGACTCCTCAAACCCGAACTGTACCCAGGGGTTGAGCCGGTAGAACAGAGTCGCTGCGTTAAGCGTGCTCTTGTAAGGACCAGCACCGTCCGCCCCGATGCCCTTCGCCCTCGCGAAATCGGAGTGTACGACCGCATCCAAGCCGTGGTTGAAGTAGAGTTGCCAACCCGCGTTGTGTCCCTTGGGATCCGCATTAAACCAACGCGAAAGCGGCAAGCCCAGTTGAATGAAACCGCCGTAAGCCCGGATGCTGCGCTGAGGAGCAACCACGATTTGTCCGGCGGCATTAGTACCGAATGCGACAGTGGAGGAGCGATCGACCGAGGGAGCCGTTACCACGCCAGTCAAGCCCCCTTCGTCGTTGAAGTTCGACAGAGTTTGCCCGCCGAACATGAACCGCAGGTCTCCACCACGATAAGCACTGGCCACAACCGTAGCCCAGCGCGTTGGCAACGAGACCCCAACCTGACCGCCGTAGCCCTCGCTGCGGTCTTCAGCACCGGTTGGGAAAGCAGCTTTCACGGCATCGTAGGCCGCAACTACCGCGGCATCCGAGCCGGCTGGAGCAGCAATCGCCGAGTGCAACACGATCGCAGCACGATGAGTTTCAAAACCGCTGACGACTATATAAGCCGGAGCCACAGCGGGAGCCGGATCAAGTTGGAATTGCAGAACCGCACGCGCTGAATATTCCAAATTGTTCGAGTCAGAACCCTGCCGTTCGCCGTATCCCAACTGGTTGGCGGTACCGTCTGTCACAGCACTGGTGCAACCTATGGTGGTCGTCGTGCCAGGCACAAAGGTCGCCGGTATCGAGCACGAAGTAATGGTTGCATCGGCCGGTACGTTGCCTTCGCTCGGCATACTAACCGCGAAGGCCGGAGAGAACTTAAAGTTCCGCGATCCTCCCAGCTTTTGCACCAGGCCCACCTGCAATTGTGGAGAGCGTTCATACTGCGTTCCAAAGTATGCCTGCAGTTGCGTAGTTTCGAGGATGTTTGGAAGTATGGTTGATCCGTAGAGGAGCCAATCCTGTCCGCCCTCGAAGTAGAGGTCCGTGTTCTCGCCTGCCGCATAGTC
Organism: uncultured Acidobacteriota bacterium; assembly: GCA_963716405.1. GTDB lineage: Bacteria > Acidobacteriota > Terriglobia > Terriglobales > Acidobacteriaceae > JABDBE01. The sequence continues at coordinate 63,354 of CAVQTI010000009.1, forward strand.
AAGCCGCATAAAAGCCAAGCGGAGGCTTGCCATCGAACTGCGGATAGAGGAAACGTTGCGATTATCCACGCGGCTGAAGTTGCCTTCAAAATCACCCTCAACGCGTCCAGTCAATTCGATCTTGGGCGAAATATCCGGCCATTCAAGGTTGGCTCCGAAGCGCGTCGAGCGCGCTTTGACGTGGAATGCGGGATCAGTCGTTGGCCCCGTATCGGCATTCAAGAAACCAGGCAGAACGAAATCGTCGCCGCGCGGATCACTGGAGTCGTGAACCACCGTCGCCTTGACGAAACCGTAAGGCGTCATCTTGACTGGTCCCAACTTGAAGGCCGCCACCAGCCCGTCTTTGACAGGCGGATCGACAGGGTTGACGCGTACTGGAGCAATCGCCGCGACCACTTTCCGCGGAGCCGGCTTCTCTATCTGAGGCGTCACCGGAGTAGTGGCGACTTGTCCCGATTGGGTTGCCGGGCTCGCAATTGATTCCGAAACCGCCGCCGTGGCCGGCTGTGAAGCAGGGGTTGCCGCCGCCACATCTGCCGCGCTCAGTAAGCCCTTTTTTGTAAGCGCTTCCACCAGCAGTTGAAATTCGGCTTCGGGAGCGGCGCCTTGAATGGCATTCGCCTCCGAAGGCGCAAGCACGCCCTTCATTACCAACACACCTAGCAGGGCCGTGACATTGCTGTTGTTGATTGCCGAGGTCGGATTCAGAGCAGGACTAGGGGCCGGTTCCGCCGCAGTCGCGTTGGTACCGGTTCCATTATTCGCGGGCACACCGTCGTCCGAGCCAGCCATGACGGGCGCGGTCGCTACTACTGTGAGTAATGATGTACACAGCCACTTTCTAAACTTTGACATAAGCAAGGGCTCTCCTTCTTCGCTAGATTTCGAATCCGTATTTACTGTTAAAACTTTCCGCAAAAAGTACGGGACCGGCCCGAACGCTTACGAGGTTCAGGCAGTGATACGGCAACTATACCCAGCTGCGGGTGACTACCCGAGTGCCAGATCAGGTGCGCCTACCGCACCACCAGACGGGTGAATGGAAATACATAGGCTTGGAGGGTCACCATAATTCCCACCAAAGCCGCCAACGCAATGCTGTGGAAGAACACGAAACGCAAGATGTCGCCCTCGTGCCCGTACCACTCCGTGGCAGTGCTGGCCACGACGATGCTCTGCGCATCGATCATTTTTCCCATCACGCCACCACAACTGTTCGCTGACGCCATCAAGGTCGGTGACACCCCGACTTGCTCGGCGGAAATTCTTTGCAAGCTGCCGAACAACACATTGGACGAGGTATCCGAACCCGGTCAGCGCCACTCCCAACCAGCCCAGCAAAGTTCCGAAAAATGGATAGAGCACACCGGTTCGCGCGAATGCCAACCCCATGGTGGCGTCCAGTCCGGAGTAGCGTGTCATGAAGCCGATGGAGAGCATGGCGGCAATCGTGAGCAAGGAGAATCGCACTCGCACGATCGTTCGCCAATATGTATGCGCCATCTTCCAGGGCGTGAAGCCCATGACGAAGCCCGAGATGATTGCGGCGACAAAAATCCCCGAACCGGTCGCAGTCAGCCAGTTCAGCGAATACACAGCGCCTTCAGCAGTCGGCTTGCGCACCACGGGCGGCACGCGTTGCACCATCTGGTGCAACCCGACGACCGGAAACTTCGGCGACGACAATTTATCGAGCTTGGTCTTGACGCTGGGCAATCCCCAAACGAAAACCACAACGCTCAAAACCAGCCACGGCACCCATGCTCTGGTCACCAGCGCCCGGTTATGACCATGCGTGCCGCGGGCTTCGCGTTTTCCCTCATGCTCAAAACCCCAGATGCGCTTGGGTTGCCACTTCATCAGGAAGGCGATCAGAGCCAGCATGGAAACGATGGCAGCGACAACGTCCACCAGCCATGGCCCGTGAAAGTTCGACACCAGATACTGCGGGATAGCAAAGAACACGCCTGCCACCAGCACTGCCGGCCACACTTCAAGCATTCCCTGAAATCCGGCAAAGGCCCATACCAGCCAGAACGGCACCAGGATTGAGAAGAAAGGCAGGATGCGGCCGACCTGCGCGCTCAGCTCCCGGAGATCTAATCCCGTCACTCCCTGCAACGCGATAAGCGGAGTTCCGAGCGCGCCGTACGCTACCGGCGCGGTGTTGGCAATGAGCGACAAGCCCGATGCCTCGAGAGGTCCGAAGCCCAGGCCGATCAGAACCGCTGCAGTCACGGCCACCGGCGTCCCGAATCCGGCCGCGCCCTCAAAGAACGCCCCAAAGCTGAAGGCGATCAGCAGCAGCTGCAGTCGCCGGTCCTGGGTGATGCCCGTGAGGCTCTCTTGCAAAATCTTGAATAGCCCGGCATCGCAAGTAAGTTGATAGAGAAAAATTACGTTCAGAATAATCCAGCCGATCGGCAGCAGCCCATATCCCGCGCCGAGTACAGCAGTCTTGGCCGCCAAACTCATGGGCATGCCAAAAATCCAGATCGCGCATAGTAATGAAGTGGCAAGGCCCAGCAGCGCGGAATAGTGCGCTTTCATGTGCAAGAGCGCGAGAGTTCCGAGCAGCACTACAACCGGCAGCGCGGCCAGCAAGGCGGAGAGCCACCAGTGTCCGGTCGGGTCGTAGCTTTGCGGCCAGGGATGCGCAGGCGGAGGAATTCTGAGAATTAAGATGGACGCAATGATTGCGGCTATTAGGGCCGTCACCCATGCTACGGGATTGGCCGATTCGACAGCAGGTTTGGGTACCTTCGCAGTAGCAGAGGTCACGCCTTCCTCCTGGAGCCTTCAGATGTTTCGGGTTTGGTGTCGCATTGTAGTCTTGTTCGCCCGCGCAAGCTAGCTGTGTATACCTGTGGAAAAGAAGAAAGAGAAAAGGACGGCTCCAGAGCCAACGTTCCGAGTCCACACATTTCAGCAACGACGCATCCGCAAACCCGCTTTCTAAGCACTCTGCCGGCAAAAAACTTCGTTTTCCATGCCGCTCCTGCTCGAAAGCTTCCGGGCCGCATTGAAGGAAACAGAGCCATTTAGGATGACGAATTCTCTTATCATCTTGTCCGACAAGATGCGATCCAACTCACTCATGTGTGTGATAGTGATCACATGAAAGCCCGCTCCAAAAACGCGAGCATCCCCGTATACGAAGCTCGTGTGGGGACGGGCGCCGGCGAAGCAAGGCTCCGCAGGCCTTTGGTGGTGAGGCCAAGCTAGTTTCGTAACCGCTCATTCCGCTTGAACTGGCATTTCTTTAAGGCTAACAAGAATAGATTGTATTAGCTCTCTGAGAACGGCACGAAGCGGTTCTAGCTCGAAAAACTTTAACCGCCGCGATGGAAGCGGCTGGCGCACCGTGTACCGGCTGATGGGTGTGCGCAGGCGGGTGACGATTCGTCTCGATGCGGATGTGCTCGATTGGCTCAAGGGCCATGGCAAGGGGTGCCAGACGCGCATTAACCGTATTCTGGGTGTAGTCATCGAGAGTCAGCTGAGGCAATCAGCGCATCCGTGGACCCTCCGTGCAAAGCGAAATGGAATGGTATCGAGGTGTCACTAAAACGTGAAGGTTCCCTAGTTGCGTCCAAAGAACCGACGCGAAACCTGGAACCGCGTAACGATCTCTCCGGCATCAGCCGGCGCGCCGCGCCTGCAACTCTCCACGTGAAGAACCGACAAAGCCTCGCACCAACGCGGCGATCTCATCTGCAGCCGTGTCCAATGCGAAGTGACCTCCATCGACGATGTGGACTTCAGCTTTCGGCACGTCGCGACGATAGGCCTCAGGCTCGGAGGGATCGAACGACAGTTCATACTTGCCCCAGATCACCAGCAGGCGCGGCTGCTTCTCGCGCATCCACGCTTGCCACTTCGGATAGGCGTCCACATTGGTTCGATAGTCGTAGAACAAATCGCTTTGAATCTCGGCCTGGCCGGGTTGATTGAGAAAATAAAATTCATCGGTCCAGAGATCGGGATCGTAACGTTCTACGTTGGGATCGTTTCCGACATGGCGGGTACGCGTAGTCGCAAGCGACAGCAAGTTTGTGCGAAGGGCATTTTCGTTGGCCGCCCGATCGGCCCAAAAAGCTCTCCGCGTCTTCCAATTCGCCCCCAGACCTTCGTTGTGCGCCACAGCATCCTGAACGATCAAAGCTTCAATCCTCTCCGGGTGCACCAATGCCATGCGGAAGCCCACAGGGCCGCCGTAATCCTGCATATAAAGCGTGTAGCGCGAGAGGCCGAGCGCTTCGGTTAAGTGATTCGTGATCTCGGCGTAGTGATCGAATGTATAGGCGAATTTTCTCGGATCAGGCCAGTCGCTATGTCCGAAGCCCGGGTAATCGGGCGCGACCAGGTGATAGCGGTCGGAGAGCCGCGCGAAGAGCGGCTCGAACATTCTCGACGAAGAAGGGAGTCCGTGCAGCAAGAGAAGCGTCGGCGCATCTTTCGGGCCGGCCTCTCTGTAAAAGATGGAGAGTCCATCTATTTGTATCGTGCGATAAAAAGTCGGATGTTCCATGGGACGTTCCTTCCCTCGGCTTGGGCCGGCAATTGCCGGCAATTGAAATGATGCGAGCATCACAGAAACCAGCAATGACGCACAGCAAAGCCGCAAGCACCGGTTCCAACGAGGTGGTGTGAAAACACACATCGCTTAGCTCCGCTTGCGCGAACCCGTCGAATTTATGCTCCCGGTATCCTGGTTGTTTCCGTCGTTCACATCGTCAGAACGACTCGGAACTGTGCGTTGCCACTCATCATCCGCGCATAAGCCTCGCCCGCCTTTTCGAGCGGATAGGTTTCAATCATCGGACGCACGCCGCTCAATTCGGCAAAGCGTAGCGTGTCCTCGGAATCGGCTGGTGTTCCCGATGCCCAGCCTTGAATACTTCGACTTCCACTTATGAGCTGAAGCGGCGTGACCTCAATGGGATCGAATGTCGCACCGATCACCATGAGCTTCCCGTTCGGCCCCAGACCGTTGATCAGTTCAGACATCGCTTTCGAGTTGGGGGCCGTCGCCAGAATCACCTGCGCGCCGCCCAGTTTCTGCAATGCCTCGGCTGCGTTGGTCGATTGGCTATCGATGTACACGCTCGCTCCAAGCTTTTTTGCCAGCGACGCGTTTTCGGAGCCGCGCCCGATTGCCGCGACCTTATAGCCAAACTTGTTGGCGAATTGAATTCCCAGGTGACCCAGACCACCGACGCCCTGCACTGCAACCAGATCGCCAGGGAACGCACCACTATGGCGCAGCGCGTTGTAGGTAGTAATGCCGGCGCAGAGCAGCGGTGCTGCTTCGGTGTCGCTGAGAGTCTCGGGCATGGGTGCCAGTGCCTCGACGGGAGCCACCATGTATTGCTGGTATCCACCGTCATAGCTGATGCCGCAAACTTTCACGTTCTGGCAATTGCGAAAATCGCCGCGCCGGCACTCCCGACACGTGTTGTCATGGCCGCCATGCCAGCCGACCCCGACACGCTGCCCTTTCTTCCACGCGGAAACACCGGCGCCCACTTCATCGATGATGCCCGCGACTTCATGTCCTGGAACACGGGGATACTGAATGCCGGGCCACAAGCCTTCTTTCGTCAGCACGTCACTGTGGCAAACGCCGCAGGCCCGCACCTTGATGCGCACCTGTCCTGCACCCGGCTCAGGAATCTCGCGCTCGACAATTTCGAAATCTCCTCCGGGTTTCGAAACCTGTGCCACCATCATTGGCGCCGCTGCTGGTTTAACCGCAACTCTAAGTGTTGCCATAAATCCTCCTAATGAATTGGCTTCTATGCTGTGATGAGGAGAAGTACAGTTTGGATTCGAAGGCTCTAAGGGTCAACTTCGAAAATGACCTCCAATTAGACGGGAGGCCGAGCGTGGGGTCACGGCTTACCAGCCGTACCCTTAAACGTAATAGCCGGCGCGGCGGGAAGCCGCGCCGTTTCAAAACCGCAAGCAGATAATCCAGCCGGTCTGCCTTAGTATCCCGCTCTCGCTTGTTCTCCCGACCCCTGCGGCAACAAATGCAAGTGAACCAGAATGTCCAGATGGTTCCCGACCACGGCATTGAAATTCTGTGGGACACCGACATCCTCACCGCCAGCCGCCTGCGGCGCCTCGGGCAGGCCCGGAGCCATCAGCATTGTTCCCGTGCACTGGGAGCCGCGATAGTCCTCACTCGCAGCGGCAGGCGCTTGACAGTTCTTATCCTGAACCACGGGCGGCCAGTAGGTACTGACTACGGCTCTGACCAATTGGGGGAAATCCTCGCGGAACATATGCGTCGATCCCGTCATCACGATGCCACCATCTTTCTGCGCCTTGGCATCGGCCGCGGGAGTGTCGAAAACGATAGTGACTTCGTGCGAAACGCGGTGGATCATCGGCGGCCCGTACACAGGTCCCGCATAGGCTTCGGTCGGGTTAGCCTCGACGTTGCGATCCACACGAGTCAGAATCAAATTGCCGGTGGTTTGCAGCCGTCCGTCGGCCGTCCGAGCAGCCCCCTTGGAGTGAAAACATACCAAGGTGTGATTCGATAGACTGGACAGCCACTGACTCAAGAATTTTCCGTCCTCATCAATATCGGGCACCATAGAGTTAGCCGGATAGATTCGTAAATCGAAGGAGGACTTGGTGAGGTCCTTATCGTCCAGATACACTCGGCCACTAGCCCGGGCGAAGCCGAGGGTTACATCTATTTTCTTTTTTCCATAATCCGTTGTCGCATCAGTGATAAGTTGGGCATCGGAATGATGATTGTCTACCTGCCAGGACCCGGCGGTGAAAGCAGGCTTGCTGGGAGCGCTCATGGCGAGCATTCCTGTCACTGCGAGTAGAACCGAAGACTTAAACATTTTCTTCTCCTCCATGCCGATCTGTATTTCTCATGAAGCTAACAACGATTCCTCGAACGCCACTGGGATAAGGTAATTAAACGGAAAACAGGAAGCAAGCCGAACATCACAACGAACCCGAACCAGGCTATCAAGTCAGTGTCGATTAGCGATCGGCATGTGTTCCTAAGTACAGAGTGGGATGGAGAACGGGCCACATCAATTCAACGAAAAGTAGTACAACTTTATACAACTTTCGTATTACGTAATTTGGGCACTGGGTCTGGTCTGAGGGCAAAGGTCATCGCTGGTCGGGGAGATGTGGCGGAGTTGTGCACCCGCTTCGCTACCTTACGATTACTCCTGAATTAGCCATGCCAATGCCTTTTCTCGGCTCTTAAAGGTCGGGAATTCCCGGCGAGAGAAATCTCCTACGTCCTGCAGAAATGCCTGCGGAAGGGTTTCCGCGCCTACCCACGCCGACTTCTTGATGTAGGGCTTGTCGAATACCGCACTCTCTTTCAACACCCGAAGGGCCTCGCTACTAAACGACGCTCCTGTGAAATCCGCGAGCAACAGGACCGAGGCGCGTGGCTGAACACTGACATACTCAGGAATTGCGCGCCCAATCGCTTCGACTTCGAGAGGCGAGCACGCAGAAAAGTCGACTAAGAGAATCTGTTTCTTCTGGTAGGGGATGAAATGGATTCGTTTATGCACGACCCAAAATGCCTTTCCTTTCCTGACTCTCCACTGCGGCAACCTGACAGAGACTCTTTCAAGAATCGCGAATCGTTCGGGACCAAAAGCACGATTAATTTTCCATATTAGTACTTCCCGGTAGTCACGGCTCGGCAGCGGTTACCACGGCAGCCGTTCACTGCACTCGTGAGCAGATGAATCGAATCTCCAGTTGCATCGCCGAGCGAGACTACCAAAGAACCGACAGCCGGTACGAGTATGTGGTAAGAGCCTTCGTAAGTGCGAGATAACTAAGGTACTGGCGGAGAGAGTGGGATTCGAACCCACGTTACCCTTTCGAGTAAACACGCTTTCCAAGCGTGCGCCTTCAGCCACTCGGCCATCTCTCCTGCGTTGTAGATACTTAGAGCTGCTGCTGGGAAGCTATCGCGGGCTTATCTTCCTCAATTGAAGCCCGGGATTTTGTTGCTGTCATGCTTTTTTGTTGGATCTTTCCCTGGATCGATTCTATGGGCAGGCCCATGCAAATCGCAAGCTACGGAGGTCACGTCGCGATTTTATCAACTTCAGCTGCCATCTTAGATGGCTGGCCGTTCGCACCGCGGAAGACTTTCTGCGCTGGCGCTCCATGGTAGATTTGATACAGCGAGATGAAAGACATTTCTTCCTGGGCTCTCAACGCCGCCGCGCAACGTGGTGCTGCTTATGCTGACGCGCGTATCGCCGACGATCGCAGCCGCGCTTTGTCCACCAAGAACGGAAAAGTTGGAGGCGCGTCGGACTCCGAATCTTTTGGCATTGGGGTTCGTGTCATCGCTGACGGGGCCTGGGGATTTGCGGCGTCTGACGATTTGAGCCGTTCCGCGGTTGAAGCAACTGCGGCGCGGGCGGTCGATATTGCCAAGGCTTCGTCGCGAGTGAAACAGCGCGACGTCCAACTGGCTCCCGAAAAGCCTGTCAGTGCTGAGTGGACTACGCCGATCCAGATCGATCCTTTTACGACTTCCGTCGAACAAAATATTGATTTGCTGCTGAAGATTGATTCCGAATTGCGCTCGGTCGCGGGCGTTACTCTGGCCGAGACTAATATGAATTTTCGGCGCGAGGAGCAGTGGTTTATATCTTCTGAGGGCGCCAACATTCATCAGACGAAATACACCACCGGGGTAGGCTACGCGGCTTATGCGTTTGCGGGAAACGAGATTCAGAAGCGCTCGTATCCCAATTCTTACGGCGGACAATGGCAGAATAAAGGATACGAACTGATTAGCGAGCTCAAGCTATTGGACAATGCCCGCCGCGTGGGCGAAGAAGCCGTCGCGCTGCTCAAAGCCGACCAATGTCCGGAGGGCGCGTTCAACATTATTCTCGACGGCTCGCAACTGGGTTTGCAGATTCACGAATCGGTGGGCCACCCTATTGAGCTCGACCGGGTGCTGGGGATGGAAGCAAATTTCGCCGGGAACTTCCTTTCTGACTTTGGACAAACTCCGCACTCTCCGTTATGGCAGCGAACTGGTTAACATGGTCGCCGATGCCCGCCAGGAGCATGGCCCCGGGCTTGGGACCTTTGCCTTCGATGAAGAAGGCGTCCCCGCGCAGTGCACGCCCATTATCACCAACGGCTTGTTCACCGGATATCTCACTTCGCGTGAAACTGCGCACACCATCGGTATGAATCGATCTGGCGGCACGCTCCGCGCTGAAAGCTGGAACCGGCTACCGATCATCCGTATGACGAATATCAGCATTCTGCCCGGCGAGAAGCCGCTCACGCGGGAGCAACTCATCGCCGATACCGATCACGGCATTTACATGGAGACGAATAAGTCGTGGTCGATTGACGACAAGCGCTACAACTTCCAGTTCAGTTGCGAAATGGGATGGGAACTCAAGAGTGGGAAGCGCACTCGGATGCTGAAAAATCCTTCGTACTCCGGAATCACAACCGAATTCTGGAATGCAATGGACGCCATCTGTTCACGCGACCAGTGGGTTGTCTGGGGCACACCGCATTGCGGCAAAGGCCAACCGCAGCAAGTGATGGGTACCGGGCACGGCGCGGCTCCAGCCAGATTTCGCAATATTAAGGTGGGAAGCGCATACAAGGGAACGTGAATTTAGATTAAAAGGTCAGTTTTCGCCGCGTGGCGAAGCGTATCGCCAATATTGACGGCTCGCTTCTGAACATCAAATGCTCAATCGATCCCAAGCCAGCGAGATCTTCGACCGGATTAAGAAGCATTCGACCGCCGACGAAGTTGAAGTTCTTTTCTCCGGCGGGAAAAGTGCGCTCACTCGCTTCGCCAACAATACGATCCATCAAAACGTCGCTGAAGAAAATTATGCGGTTTCGGTGCGAACTGTGTTTGGCAAACGTACTGCTCGTTCGACCACCAACAAACTTGATGACGAAAGCCTGAAGCGAGTTGTTCAATCTTCGGAGAAGTTGGCGAAGGTTCAACATCCTGATCCTGACTTGTTGCCCGTACCCGAACCGTCCAGCGCGGGCAGTTCTGGCCGAGATTTGCCGAGCCGTCATTTTGCCGAAACGGCCGCCATCACTCCTGCCCAGCGGGCGGAAACCGTCAAGAAGATTGTTTCGATAGCGGAACAGCATAAGCTAACGACGGCCGGCATTGTTTCAACGGCCGAGACGGTTGAGGGTATTTTCAATTCGCGCGGAGTGGCCGATTGGCACGCGCAGACTTCGTCGGAAATCTCGATCACGATGCTCGCTGGAGATTCATCGGGCTGGCAAAAAGCTAACTCGCCTGATGTGGCGAATCTCGATCCCGCCGCACTAGCAGAAACCGCAGCCCGCAAGGCTTCCGAATCGGCCGCTCCGCGCGAGATTCCCGTGGGGAAATATACCGTCATTCTGGAGCCCGCGGCGGTGCTCGATATAGTTGGCTTCATGTTCTTCGATTTCGGTGGACTGTCGATTCTTGACCAGCGCTCTTTTCTGAATAATCGCGTGGGAAGCAAACTCTTCGGCGAGAACATTAATATCTGGGATGACGTTGCTCACCCACTGCAATCGGGCGTTCCGTTCGACGGGGAAGGCGTGCGCCGTCAGCAGGTGCATTTGGTCGAAAACGGCGTAGTGAAGCGTCTGGTGTACGCGCGCGCAACCGCGGAGAAAATGAAACGCTCAGAATTCGCCGACAAAGTGGGTCCCGTTGGACCCACCGGGCACGCCTTTCCGTTGCCTAACGAAATGGGCGAAGCGCCGATGAACATCGTCTTCGGCGCCCCTGATAAACCCAAATCCCTGAAGCAGATGATTGCCTCCACCGAGCGCGGCGTGCTGGTCACGCGGCTGTGGTACATCCGCGAAGTTGATCCTTACGAGAAGATTCTCACCGGGATGACACGCGACGGCACCTTCTACGTTGAAGATGGCAAGGTGCGTTACGGAGTTCGTAATTTCCGCTTCAACGAGAGTCTGATTCAAATGCTATCGAACGTTGAAGCCATGGGAGTTCCGGTGCGCGCCAGTGGCGAGGAGTCGTTCGACATGGTGGTTCCGCCGATGCAGGTTCGGGACTTTAACTTCACCGAGGTCACCAAGTTCTAGGAGTGGCCGACAGAGCCTGCTAGTCCGCTTTAAACCCTCGCGACTTATCCAAAAGCACGAGCGAAGACGCTCGCGCCTACACTTGAACCTCGCGCCTGCACTCGAACCTCGCCCTGCGCTCTTGTCTTTATGGGTTCAGGTTACCATCGTTCTTTGCCTGCGCTTCCGGGGGCCGCATATAATTTCCATACTCCCGCTCGAATTCGAGGTTGAAGTTCATGTCCAGGGCCACCGGGGCCGAGCATAATCGGCAGAGTCAGGAATTGACCATATTTCACGATGTGGCCAAGGCCTTAACTTCTTCGCTCGATCTCGATTCCATCCTGCAGACAATCATGGAAAAGATGGCGGAATATTTCCGTCCCGATACCTGGTCGCTGCTGATGGTGGATGACACTCGCGACGAACTGTACTTCGCCATTGCCGTGGGGAGCGCGTCCGAGGCTTTGAAAAACCTGCGCCTGAAAGTGGGCGAGGGCATTGCCGGCTACGTGGCGAAGAATGGGGAGTGCCTGATTGTGCCCGATGTAATGACCGATCCGCGGTTCGCCAAACGCATTGATGAGATGACCAAGTGGGAGACGCGGTCCATCGTCTGTTTTCCCGTGCGCTCGCGACTGCGCGTGCTGGGCGTCATTCAACTGGTGAATGTCGACATGGAACACTTCGGCGATCAGGAAATATTCTTCCTGCAATCGCTTTGCGATTACGCGGCCATCGCGATCGAGAATGCGCGGGCGGTGGAGAAGATTCAGGAACTCACCATCACCGACGATTGCACCGGCCTATACAACGCGCGCCATCTTTATAAAACTCTGGAAACCGAAGTTTATCGCTCGTCGCGTTTCAGTTATGAGTTCACCGTCGTCTTTATCGATCTGGATCACTTCAAGCAGGTCAACGACACCCACGGGCATTTGATTGGAAGCAAACTGCTGGCCGAAATTGGATACCTGATCAAAGCCCAGCTGCGTTTGATCGACTTCGCATTCCGTTACGGCGGCGACGAATTTGTTGTGCTTCTGCCGCAGACCGGGAAGGATCAGGCCCTTGTGGTGGCGAAACGTTTGCGCGATAGTCTGCGTACCAGCATGTTCTGTCATGAGGAAGGTCTGGATTTGAATGTGCGGGCTTCGATGGGGGTGGCAACCTATCCGCACGATGCCAAGACGCCGCATGACATCATTCGCCAAGCCGACGAAATGATGTATCTGGTGAAGAATACCTCGCGGGACAATATTGGGATTGCGCAGCGCGGGGTGATGAAGTAACTCTAGCCGTCAGCTATCAGCTTCTAGCTCCTGGCCTCATGCCAAACTAAAACCTAATCTGCCGGAACCGCCGCTGGTTGCGACGCCCGCGTCGGATTGTGACGGCGTGATTCGGTTTGTAGCCACCTGCGGATGTCCGGAAGTGCGGCGCGCGTGGCTATTTCTCCTGCGCGCACCAAGGCTGCGCTGAACTCGAAGGCATCGTATTTGTATCCGGTCACGTCCGGCTCAATCACCAGGTCGGCGGCCTGTTTCCACTGGCTGCTGTTCATCTCCTGCGCGATGGCGAAGCATTGTCCAATGACGTCGAACAGATGGCGCGGACCGTCACCGTCCGTCCATTTCCCCTTGAGGTGAACAGCCAGTACGCGCTCGGCTCCCATTTGCCGCAACGGCCGGGTGGGAACGGTGTGTGACAACATGCCGTCAATCAGCAATCTTCCACGAACCTTCACCGGCAAAAACATTCCTGGATAGGCGCAACTGGCGCGCACCGGATCGACCAGCGGTCCGGAGTGAAAAACTACTGCTTCGCCGGTGGAAAAATCTGTAGCCGTCACTGCCAGAGGAATTCGCAGCTCTTCGAATGTCTTAACTTTCAGTAGTTGGTTGAGGAATCCGATCATGCGCTGGTTGCTGGCGAAGCCGTAGCGCGAAACCGTCCAACGGGCAATGTGTTTGAAGCGCACGCGGGCGGCAACCTGCTCCAGTTCGGCAGCTGAGATGCCGCTGCAATAGGCGGCGCCGATAAGCGCGCCCACACTGGTTCCGGCAATATAGCGAATGGGAATGTTTTCTTCTTCGAGGACTTTCAGTACGCCCACATGAGCAATGCCGCGGGCGAAGCCACCGCCCAAAGCCAATCCAATGCCCACTCCGGACTGTCTCGACCCCAAGGCCGAGGGATGGGCCGAAAGCCCGCGTCCAAACGCCTGCACCGACCGAATGATCTTATCCAGACTCTTCACGGGGAACCTCACCTTCTCCCGATCTTGCCCGGCTACTTTGCAGGCTTTTTGCCTGCCGCCCCTGCCCGCTAACCTGGGCTAAATCTGCAAGTAAGATGCCATTTCTAAGGCAATCGTTTCATAGCCAGACGGGTTATGCCAGATTACGACGAAAGGTTACTCAAGGGCCATTGAGTGTCGCCTGCCCGTGACTAACCCTTGTGTTCCTGTTAACTTGAGGCCTATGGTTAGAGAGGTTTCCTCAGGAGGGGTAGTGGTGCGCCGCACGCCAGAAGGCTGGCAAATCGCAGTAATTGAGCCCCGAAAAGACGCTGATCCCCCTGTATCCCCTAAATCGTCGAAGAAAGCTCCGCAAAAAATGTTACTCGCTTTACCCAAAGGCTTGGTTGATCCAGGCGAAAATCCCGAGCAAACCGCCGCCCGTGAAGTGCTTGAAGAGACCGGTATTACAGCGGTTGCGGTTACAAAGCTGGGAGACACGAAGTATGTTTACGTGCGTTCGTGGGGCGACCAAGAGCGCGTTTTCAAGATTGTCAGCTTTTATCTTTTCCGCTATGAATCTGGCCAGATCGACGAAATCGCTCCCGAGATGCGTATCGAGGTCAAACGGGCGCTATGGATCGCCCTCGAAGACGCGGCCAAAAAGCTGGCCTACCGCGGAGAGAAAGATATGGTCCGCCGTGCCGAAGCTTACCTGAAAGAGCATCCGGAGCTTTAGCACATGCAAAGGACCATTCGTCACACAGATATGTGATCTATAACCTTGACTGCAATCGTTTCAACGTCTATCTTGAATCAACTTGATTGAGGCGCGTGCCGCTGCCATCCTCACCCCACATCTAATGCGGCACGCGCCTGTTGTTTTTTTGGCGTCTGTTCCCGTTTCATCCCAGAGACCCAAGATCCAGAGTGGTCAAAACTACTGCGAGATGGATAAACTGCGTGAACACGTCTTTTTTGCGCGAAGATAACGTTGGGCACACACAAACCCTTATTCCTGTCATTCCGAGCGAAGCGAGGAATCTGGATTTCTGCCGGCCGCGAAAATAACCCTGGATCCCTTCGCTACGCTCGAGATGACAACAACTGCACGGAGTGTTTGATTGATGAAAGCTATTCATAAAGTAGCCGTCCTTGGTGCGGGAACGATGGGCGCCCGCATCGCCGCGCACTTCGCCAACGCAGGTGTGCCGAGTTTTCTTTTCGATATCGTTCCGCCGGACGCGGACGCCCCCGCGCGCAACAAGATTGCCGCTGCCGGGCTCGACGCTGCGAAAAAATCCAAGCCTGCAGCATTCATGGACGCATCGCTGGCGCGCCTGATCACGATCGGCAACTTCGACGATGACCTCAAGCGGTTGGCCGAGGTGGACTGGATTATCGAAGCAGTAGTCGAAAACCTCGATCTCAAACGGGGTTTGCTGAGGAAAGTTGAAGCCATTCGCAAACCTGGAACAATCATCACTACCAACACCAGCGGACTGCCAGTCGGCAAGATCGCCGAAGGATTCTCAGAGGACTTCCGCCGCTCATGGTTTGGCACCCACTTTTTCAATCCCCCGCGCTACATGCGCCTGCTGGAAATCATTCCTACGCCCGATAGCGACCACACAGCCATCGATGCGGTGGCTCACTTCTGTGACATTCATCTCGGCAAGGGCATCGTCATGGCCAAGGACACGCCGAATTTCATCGGCAATCGCATCGGCACCTTTTCAGTTTTGAATGTCATGCGCCTCATGCAGGAGATGGACCTCAGCATTGAAGACGTCGACGCGCTAACCGGGCAAGCCGTAGGCTGGCCAAGATCTGCGACGTTCCGCACCATCGATCTTGTCGGCCTTGATATCTTAGGCCACGTTGTCAGCAATACGATCCGTGTGGCCGGCGATTCCGCTTCCCCGCTCGATGAACGTAGCGACTTGAAGTTGCCGGATTTCTACAAACAGATGCTGGAACGAAAATGGCTGGGCGACAAAACCAAGGGCGGCTTCTATAAGAAGGTAAAAAGCGCCAAAGGTGAAGAAGAACGGCTCGCCCTCGATTGGAAGACGCTCGAATACCATCCGCGCCAGAAACCCAAGTTCCCTGCTCTCGACATGGTGAAAAATATCGAGCAACCCGGAGCGCGTCTGAAGATGCTACTAGGGCTGGATGGAAGCGCACCACAAAAGAACGACCGCGCGGGCGCGTTCCTGTGGTCGGCTCTATCCGATCTGTGGACCTACTGTGCCAACCGCATTCCGGAAATCTCCGATTCGATTGTCGAAATCGATCGCGCCATGCGCCTCGGATTCAATTGGGAGTTGGGCCCGTTCGAGCTTTGGGACGCCGCCGGAGTCGAAGCCACCGTTGAGCGCATGAAAAAAGAAGAGCGGCCCATCGCGGCGAACGTAGAACAGTTGCTGGCGTCCGGCAAGAAAGCCTGGTACTTGGACGACCCCAAAGCCACATCTGGCCGCGCCTTCTGGGATCTCAAAACCGTGAACTACAATCCCGTGGAAGCTCCCAGCGGAGTCTGGTCGGTCGAAGTCGCAAAGAAGTCAAACGGAGTGCTGAAGAAGAACTCAGGAGCATCGCTGGTCGATCTCGGCGACGGCGTGGCCTGTCTCGAATTTCATTCCAAGATGAACACGATTGGCAGCGACATCGTGCAACTGATCTCGCAAACTTTGAAGCCAGGCGGCGCCGGCGACGCATTCGACGCATTCGTGATTACCAACGACGCAACCAACTTTTCGGTTGGCGCGAATCTCATGTTGTTGCTCATGTCCATCCAGGAAGAAGAGTGGGACGACGTCGACTTCGCGATTCGTACTTTCCAGGGCATGACTCAGGCCATAAAGTTCTCTGCAAAACCGGTAGTGGCCGCGCCTTTCGGCTTAACCCTGGGCGGAGGCACCGAGATCTCGCTGCACGCCGCCGCCCTCCAACCTCACGCCGAACTCTACATGGGGTTAGTCGAAGTCGGCGTCGGCTTGCTTCCCGGCGCCGGAGGCTGCAAAGAAATGCTGCTGCGCGCGGTAGACAGCGCTGAGTCGATTCGGCCCGGCGGCCGTGGCGAATCGGTTGAACTGATGGAGGCAATGAAAAAAATCTTCGAGACCATCGCCACCGCCAAAGTCGCCACGTCAGCCCACGAGGCTCGCGGCCTGGGCTTCCTGAGAAATTCCGACAACATCACGATGAACCGCGAGCGTGTCCTAGCCGACGCCAAAGCCCGCGCTCTAGAAATGGTCCGCGCTGGATACGAGCCTCCACAGCCCCGCACCGACATTCCCGCACCTGGAGAAAATATCCTCGCCGCGTTGAAGATGGGCGTCCACCTGATGCGGCAAGGCGAATACATCACCGAATACGAAGTGAAACTCGCCACGAAAATCGCTGAGGTTCTATGCGGCGGAAACGTGACCCCGGGGACGCCGGTAAGCGAGCAGTACATCCTCGACCTCGAGCGCGAAGGATTCAAATCGCTCTGCGGAGAAAAGAAGACGCAGGAACGAATCCAGTACACGCTCAAAACCGGAAAAACGCTGCGAAATTGACCTTTTCTGGCTGGTCCGGTCATCGTGCTGCCGCTGGACGACGAAGATGCACGCGTCGCGGGCTCGATTCGAGCGGCCATGGAGACCAAAGGCAAGCCTATCGGCGCCTACGATACTTTGATTGCGGGACAGGCGCTGGCTCGCCAATTGATCTTGGTTACAGCGAATGTTTCGGAATTCGCGCGGGTAAAAGGTCTCACGTGGCAGGATTGGGCAAGCCAGTAAGCACGATGCGCATTTTCGCGTACACAATCATTCAGTCGAAAATCATCGATCGACATCTAAGATAAGCACAGGAGTTCCTATGCGTGAAGTCGTCATCGCCTCTTCCGTCCGCACGCCCGTGGGACGCGCCTTCAAAGGCACGCTCCGCGCCACGCGTCCCGATGAACTTGCCGCAGTCGCAATCAAGGGCGCACTCGAACGCGTGCCGCAGGTCGACGCCAAAGAAATCGAAGACGTCATCCTGGGTTGCGCCATGCCCGAGGCTGAGCAAGGGATGAACGTTGCCCGCATCGCCTCGCTGCGCGCCGGCTTGCCAGTCGAAGTGTCAGCGCTGACGATCAATCGTTTTTGTTCTTCCGGGCTGCAGGCCATCGCCATGGCGGCCGAGCGCATCATGAGCGGGGGCGCGGAAATTATCGTCGCGGGTGGCACTGAATCCATGTCGATGATCCCCATGGGCGGCCACAAAATTTCGCCCAATCCCTGGCTCGTCGACCATTATCCCGACGCTTATCTTTCCATGGGCCTGACTGCGGAGAGACTGGCCCAGCGCTTCGGCATCACGCGCGAGGCCGCCGACGAATTTTCGTACCGCAGCCATCAGAAAGCGCTGGCCGCAATTCAAGCCGGCAAGTTTACAGACGAAACTGTCGCCGTCCCGGTGAGCTTCACAACGCCGAATGGCTCGAAACCGAAGCGACAAGAGATCACGTTCAAAGTGGACGAGGGCCCGCGCGCCGACACGTCGCTCGAAGCGCTACTCTCGCTCAAGCCGGCATTCCACGCAAAGGGCACAGTGACAGCGGGCAATTCGTCGCAGATGTCCGACGGCGCGGCGGCCGCGGTAGTCATGTCCGCCGATCGCGCGAAACCAGTTGGGCATCAAGCCGCTGGCGCGTTACGTTTCATTCGCGACCGCCGGATACAAGCCCGAAGAAATGGGATTGGGACCGGTCTTCGCGATTCCCAAAGCCCTGAAGATGGCAGGACTCAAGTTGTCGGATATCGACGTGATCGAATTAAACGAAGCTTTCGCCGCCCAGTCGCTGGCTGTGATTAAAGAAGCAGCCCTTGATCCCGAACGAGTAAATCCCAACGGCGGCGCGATTGCTCTAGGCCATCCGCTAGGCTGTACTGGCGCGAAGCTGACGGCCACGATCGTTCGTGAACTGAAGCGTCGCAATGCAAGGTACGGTCTCGTGACCATGTGCGTAGGCGGAGGCATGGGCGCAGCGGGAATTTTCGAGAATCTAAGCTGAAAAAGCATCAACCACAAAGGACACGAAGGTACACAAAGGAAAATCTTGTTGTACTAGCGTTCCTTTGTGAACCTTTGTGTCCTTTGTGGTTCACGTTTTTTTCTTCCCAATTGTGATATCTAACCTAGCAATAGCCGGTTTGATCTAAGACTATCGGTTTCCAGAGGTCAAGCCATGGCTATCGCACCAACCCGAATAATTTCTCCCAACGAAGTCAGCCACGCCATCATCACTGCTGCAATGAGGGTACATACTGAACTTGGCCCGGGCCTGCTCGAGAGCACATACGCCGCCTGCCTCCAGTACGAACTCGCTCAGACTGGACTGCGCTCAGCAACCCAAGTCGGCCTGCCAGTCGTGTATCAGAGAGTAAAGCTCGAACTTGGATATCGCATGGACTTGCTAGTTGAGGATCTGGTCATCGTGGAGATCAAGTCAGTCGACGCCATATCTCCGGTACATCAGGCTCAGCTACTTTCGTACCTTAAGCTAAGTGGTAAATCCATCGGACTGCTTATAAACTTCAATGTTGTGCATTTGAAAGATGGCATTCGGCGCTTCGTAAACGGCACAGGTTGGAAATAACGAAAAACAAGGGCAGCAACTACAAAGAACACTAGGTCCAAAAAGGTTTCCTTTGTGTACCTTAGTGTCCTTTGTGGTTAAAAGGAGTTGACTTAAGATGGCAACAACAGCAGTTCCGCAAACGAGAATCTCTGGCGGCAGCTTTCTTCTTGAAGAACGCAAACCGGACGACGTCTTCACGCCCGAAGATTTCACCGAGCAGCATCTTCTCATCGCGCAGACGGCGGAGGAGTTCGCCGTCAACGAGATCGTTCCCAACATCGAGAAGATGGAGCACAAAGATTTTTCCATCACCCGCGACCTGCTGAAAAAAGCTGGCGAACTCGGACTCAGTTCAGCCGAGATTCCGGAAGTTTATGGCGGCCTGGAGATGGACAAAGTCACGGCCGCGGTAATCGCCGACCACATCGCGAAATATGCGGGCTTTGCCACCACCTGGGGCGGACACACCGGCATTGGCACGCTGCCCATCGTCTATTTCGGAACCGAGGAGCAAAAGCAAAAATACCTGCCCCGCCTGGCCGCGGGAGAAATCGTCGGCGCTTATGCTTTGTCGGAAGCGTCTTCCGGATCCGACGCGCTGAATTGCCGCACTCGCGCGGAGCTCTCTAAAGACGGAAAGCACTACATTCTCAACGGCGAGAAAATGTGGATCACCAACGCCGGATTCGCCGACCTGTTCACCGTATTCGCCAAAGTTGACGGAGAAAAGTTCACAGCGTTTCTGGTGGAAAAATCTTTCCCCGGATTCTCCGTCGGCGCGGAAGAGCACAAAATGGGCATCCGCGGCTCATCTACCTGCCCGATCATTCTGAATGACTGCAAAGTTCCGGCTGAAAACGTACTTGGCGAAATCGGCAAGGGCCATGTCATCGCCTTCAACATCCTCAACGTCGGACGCTTCAAGCTGGGTGCGATGTGCGTAGGCGGCGCGCGCCTGTCCCTTGAGAATGCGATTGGCTACGCCAAGCAGCGCAAGGCTTTCAATAAGGTGATCGCCGACTTCGGCCTGGTTCGCGAAAAGCTGGCCAATATGGCAGTCGGCGTTTACACCGGCGAAGCTCTCGTCTACCGAACTGTCGGAATGATGGACGTTGCGCTCTCCGAGGTCGACAAGTCCGCAGCCGATGCCGCGAAAGAAACCCGCAAAGCCATCGAAGAATATGCGGTCGAGTGCTCCATCATTAAAGTGTGGGGCTCGGAGATGGTCGGCTTCGTAGTCGATGAAACCGTGCAAATCTACGGCGGCTACGGTTTTGTCGAAGAATATCCGGCCGAGCGGGCGTACCGCGACGCCCGCATCAACCGCATCTTCGAAGGCACCAACGAAATCAACCGTCTCATCATCACCGGATTCCTGCTGAAGCGCGCCATGTCAGGCCAGTTGCCGCTTATGCCGGCGATCAAGAAGCTGATGGACGAAGTGCTATCCGGACCTTCGATGGGGGAAGAACTGGAAGGCCCGCTAGCCGAAGAACGCAAACTGGTGACGTCCGCAAAGAAACTCGGGCTGTTCGTAGCCGGAGCAGCCACGCAGAAATTCATGCAGGCTATTCAGGATCAGCAGGAAGTCATGGGCGCGATTGCTGACATAGTGATCGAGACTTACGCCATGGAATCAGCGGTACTGCGAGCGCAGAAGATCGCTGACCGCAATGGAGAGAGTGCCGCATCCTTGCCCATTGCCATGACTCGCGTGTACCTATCGCAAGCCATGGAGAAAATCGAAGCCGCAGCCAGGAAAGTGATCGCCGCCGTCGCCGACGGCGACATGCTGCGCACGCAACTGGCAATCCTGCGCCGCCTGGCCAAGCACGAGCCCTTCAACACGATCGAGTTACGCCAGCAGATCGCGCAGAAGATAATCGAGCGCGGGAAGTACACTCTGGCGTAAAAGCGCTTTTCACGTTAGTTTGTCATCCCGTCTATGACAACGACGGCGGTGTCAAGTAAGAAAGAGACGACACTGCTCCTGTGCCCTTGCCGCTGCTGTCAAGGGCGCGTCCTTTGCGTTCATCTCGACCCTTGACAGCAGCGGCAAGGGCAACATAATCGAGAGGGGTTGGAAGCGCAGCGCCTCATAGCGGAGCTTCCAACCTTGACTAGAACGCTTTGGTTTTTTCGGTTCACTCACTCGACCCAGAAAGCTCGCGCTTGCGAAAATCGTTTCGGTGGTTCTCACCAACCATCTATTCGGTCTCTACCCTGCGACCATGATTTGGAATGCAAACTCCCGCTCTGCTTCTTACTGGCGGGAGGCCGGGTGCCCACTCAACCGCTCAGCCTGCACTTGCGCTACAGGATGACTCGGGCTGCCCGGCTTGCGAACCACTTGCGGATACCGCGTGCGCGTGCGCAGCATCCAGTACAACCGCACCACCAGCTTGCGCGCGATCGCCACCTTGGCGACCCCGTGGTGCTTTTTGCGGGCCAGGCGTTTGTACGCCCGCGCCCACTCCGCATCTCCCTTCACCGCGCTGGCCGCGGCTTGCACCAGGAGAAACCGTAAAAAACTGCTGCCTTGTTTGGTGATGGCTCCCAGCCGACGCCGCTGCCCGCTGGAATCCTCGCTGGGAATCAGGCCCACGTAAGCTGCCACCTGCCGCCCGCGCGGAAACCGCCCGACCTCGCCCAGCGTCAACACCGTGGCCAAGCCCACCACCGGACCCACTCCCGGATGCGTCATCAGCAACCGCACTTCCGGCCGCTGCTCCGCCTCCGCTTTCACCGCTTGATCCAGTGCCTCGATCCGTCCCTCCAGATACGCCAGCAGGTGCAGCAGATCGTCTCGCCGCCGCGCCGTCCAGCGATCCAGTTCCAGTCCGCGCAACAGCTCTTGCCCTGCCTGGGTCCACAGCTTGTGCTTTTTCTGCATCCCCTGGTTCAGCGCAATGTGCTGCAACTGGTTCTTCACCCGCGTGCGCATCTGCACCAGCGTGTGCCGATGCTTCAACAACTGCCGCAGATCCCGCTCCTCCACGCTCGGCACCCAGATGCGGGGAAAATGATTTTCCCGCAGCAGCTGCAGCAGGTGGCGCGCGTCCCGCACATCGGTCTTCTGCTTGCGCGGAGCCTTCGCTCGAATCACGCCCGCATCCCCCAGCCACAGCTCATGCCCCAGCTTCTGCAGCAGCCGCTCGAACCACAACATGTTCCCGCTGCTCTCCACTCCCACTCGCACCGGCCCGCTCAAAGACTCGTAGAACCGGTGCGCTTCCCCTCCGGCGTGCAAGAGCCGGAGTTCGACGTACTCGCCCGTATCCAAATCCAACATCGCAATTTGCTGAAAGCTCGGATGATAATCACAGCCTATAATCTTCATGTACGGCTCCTTTCGTCTCCGAGCTTTCTGGGTCTTTTAGCAACCACAGTCTACTCGGCCCGCAGGGAGCCGTCGTTGTCATGAAATCAACCGGAGCTTCTCATTCCCGAAGGGGATGAGCAGCGGAGCGGAGGGACCTGGTGTTTCGGCCAACTAGCAATCCTGAGAATGCTTAGCAATATGCCTCGACGCACACACGCAGCCATCGTCCACAAAGAAGCCGATCTCTACCTGGCCGAATGCCCCGAGGTCGGCACGGTGAGCCAAGGCAAAACCGTTGAAGAAGCGGTCGCCAATCTTAAAGAGGGCACCGAATTGTACTTGGAAGAATTCTCTCAGACGGAACTACCCAAATGTGGCAAGCGCGCCCGCGCCACCCGATGTCACACCGTCTTCAGCTTCTCCATCACACTCTGAATCAATTCCTTCGCGTCAGTCAGATTCTTCATTACCATCTGAATATCCATAACTGGCTTGCCCGGCCAGCGCTGGCTTTGGCAATAGACGCCGTGCTGCCCCACGAGAGCCATAGCGTCGGTAATCATATCCATCGTCACGGCCAACCGCCCTCGCGGAACGCCCATCATCGTCTCGTAGTGTTCTAACTCTTCCTGCTTGTCGTCGAATACCGGCATGGTGAGATTGTAACGGCTGTGCGGCGAAGCGCATAATGTGAGGCTTGCTGTCCAAATTGTCGATCCGTACGTCAAAGAACCTAGCATCTCTAAAGGGAAAATACTTTCAGGAGAAACTTATGCGCAAACAAATTCTATTTCTCACCTCACTGTTACTCACCTTCACCGTACTCGCCACATGCCAGCAGGACAAGAGCAAGCGTCCCAGCCCGCCCGCCCAGGCGCAATGCAGTTTTTCCGACGGTAAAACTATAACCGTTGACTACTCCAGTCCGCGCATGAAGGGACGCAAAATTTACGGAGGTCTTGTGCCCTATGGCAAAGTGGACCGCACCGGCGCCAACGAAGCCACCACATTCGTAACCACAGCCGATGTGACGGTCGGCGGCAAAAGTGTTCCCGCGGGCAATTACACCATGTTTACCATCCCCAATCCCGACAAGTGGACGCTGATCATCAACAAGAAAACCGGCGAGTGGGGCATTCCCTACAAATATGAATCCGACGAACTGGCCCGCGTCGACATGAAAGTTTCGCAGACGCCGTCACCGGTCGAAAATTTCACCATCGGGTTTGATCAAAAGGGAAACAGCTGCACGCTGAATATCATGTGGGAGAACACGAAAGCCTCGGTCGATATCAGCGAGAAGAAGTAAAGCACGAGATCTTGAACCACAGAGGACACGAAGTTACACAAAGGTTGCCCCAGGTTTCCTTTGTGTAACTTCGTGTCCTTTGTGCTTAATGAATTTACGGGGCCGGCTTCCACCGCAGAACAGGTTTCCTCGCCGCAGCAGTTTCATCAAGTCGAGAAACGCGAGTAGTGTGAGGCGCAGCCAACACCATCTGCGGATCCTCGCTGACTTCTTCCGCGATCGACTTCATGGCCTCAATGAACAAATCCATTTCTTCTATGGACTCGCTCTCGGTCGGCTCGATCATGAGCGCACCCGGAACAATCAGCGGAAACGCCGTTGTATAAGGATGAAAGCCGTAATCGATCAGGCGCTTGGCGATGTCCATGGTCTTCACGCCCTTTTTCGCCTGCACCTTATCACTGAAGACGACTTCGTGCATCGTCGGCGTGGAATAAGGCAGATCGTAGACGCCTTCGAGTCCTTTGCGAATGTAGTTGGCGTTCAATACCGCGTCTTCTGTGGTCTGCCGCAAACCGTCGGGGCCATTGGCCAGTGTGTACGCCAAGGCGCGCACAAACATTCCGAAGTTGCCGTAGAAAGCCCGCACCCGACCCACCGATTGCGGACGGTTGTATTCGAAGCCCAGAGTGGCGTCGGGCTTCGTGATGACCACCGGCGTCGGTAAAAATGGCTCGAGAATCTTTTTTACCGCGACCGGACCTGAACCAGGTCCGCCGCCCCCGTGCGGCGTCGAAAAAGTCTTGTGCAGATTCAGATGCATCAGATCGACGCCGAAATCGCCGGGGCGGACTTTGCCCACCAGCGCATTCATGTTGGCGCCGTCCATGTAAAGCAGGCCGCCCTTAGCGTGCATGATGTCGGCGATCTTATGAATCTCTTGCTCGAAAACGCCGAGCGTGTTGGGATTGGTCAACATCAGCGCCGCCACTTCTTCGTTCATCTGCGACGCCAGCGCAGCCACATCCACCATACCCCGCGCATTCGATTTCAGATTTTCCACCGCATAGCCAACCATGGCGGCGGTTGCGGGATTAGTGCCATGAGCAGAGTCAGGAATCAGAATCTTCTTGCGAGGAGCGCCTTTCGAATGATGGTAAGCACGCACCAGAAGCAGACCGGTCAATTCGCCGTGCGCGCCCGGCGGCGGGCTGCAGGGTGATCGCATCCATGCCGGTGATTTCGATCAGGCATTCGCTGAGCGTTTGTCAGGATGCGCAGCGCGCCCTGCGAAACCTTCTCCGGCTGATACGGATGCCCATTCGCCAGCCCATCCAAACGCGAAACCACTTCATTCACGCGGGGGTTGTACTTCATCGTGCACGAGCCAAGCGGATACATGCCAAGATCGATGGCGTAATTCCATGTCGAAAGCCGGGTGAAGTGGCGGATAATTTCGATCTCGCTCACCTCGGGCATGTTGCCCAGGTCTTTTCTTTCGCTAGACCCTAAAAGCTCTGCAGTATCGACCTCAGGTACGTCCAGCGGAGGCAGCCTCCACGCCGCTTTTCCAGCCGACGACTTCTCAAAAATCAATCCCTCATTCTGATTGACATGGGTAGTGGCCTTGCGAGGCGTCTGCTTCATCGCACCACCTCCTGAACATCGGCCCGTTCTTTCGAGGATTTTGCAGACCGCTCGGTTTGTGTCACCGCACTCACTGCGGTATCGATCGCCGCACGAGTGGTCATCTCCGTGCAACACCACAGCGCAGCATTACCGAGCTCCGGATAAAACTTCCTCAGCGGAAACCCACCGATGATCTTCTGTTCGAGCAGCCGATTATTGATCGCGTAAGGATCTTCGCTGGTCCGCACCACAAACTCGTTGAAGCGCGGCGCGCCGTGAAAAAGTACTCTTGCGTGTTTGCCGAACTGCGTGGACGCGTAAGCGGCCTTCGCCAAATTCTGTTTCGCCAGTTCCCGCAATCCGACTTTTCCATAAATCGTCATGAAGATGTTGGCCATCAGCGCAATCAAAGCCTGGTTGGTGCAGATATTCGAGGTCGCTTTCTCGCGACGAATATGCTGCTCGCGCGTTGCCAGAGTCAGCACGAAACCGCGCTTGCCGTTACGATCCGTAGTCTGCCCGACAAGCCGCCCCGGCATCTGCCGCACATATTGCTCGCGAGTAGCAATCACGCCGCAATAGGGACCACCAAAGCCGAGGGGCACGCCAAATGATTGCGCTTCCATGGCAATAATGTCGGCTTGTCGCGGCGGTTCGACAATACCCAGCGAAACCGCTTCCGCAATCGAGACCACCAGCATCGCGCCGTGTTTGTGCGCGATCTCAGCGATCGCCGCCACGTCTTCAATGGTTCCAAAAAAATTGGGCGATTGAATCAGGACACACGCGGTCTCGGAAGTAACTGCTTTCTCCAGCTCCGTCAAGATCCAGCCGCGCATCGTCGCTAAACGACACGGTCGACAGCGGCATGCCCTGGTGGTGAGCATAAGTCGCCAACACCTCCCGATACTCAGGATGAACGCTGCGCGCAATGACAACCGAGTGCCGCCCAGTAAGCCGCGACGCCATCATCACCGCTTCAGCCGCCGCCGTCGACCCGTCATACATACGTAAGCGTTGGCTACTTCCATGCCGGTCAGCTCGCAGATCATGGTTTGGAACTCGAAAATGGACTGCAGCGTGCCCTGCGAGATCTCCGGCTTGATATGGGGTGTAGGCGGTTAGGAATTCGCCGCGGGAGATTAGCGAATCGATAATTACGGGGCGATAGTGATAGTAGGCGCCGGCGCCTAGAAAATTGGTGAAGCCGTCGCCGTTTTCGCGGGAGCGTTCGCGGAACCAGTCTACGATTTCGGACTCGGCCATCTGGCGCGGAACTTTCAGGTCGCGATTGAGCCGGTACTCGGCGGGGATGGGTGCGAACAAGTCGTCGATGGAACGCGCGCCAATGGCTTTCAGCATGGCTTCGCGGTCGGCGGGAGATTTTGGCAGATAGCGCATAGGAATTAAATTAGATGTAACCAGCAGTCAGTTCGATTGACGATTGCCATTTATCTCACCACAGAGACACAGAGTCACAGAGAAAGAAGAGCCAAAGAAGTTCTCTGTGACTCTGTGTCTCGGTGGTGATTCTACCCGCCTTCTTCGGCTACGAACTTCTCGTAATCGGCGGCAGAGAGCAGGCCGTTCAGTTCGTTCGGATCTTTGAGCGTGATTTTGATCATCCATGCGCCGTGCGCATCTTTGTTGATCTTTTCCGGGGCCGTTGCCAGTTCGCCGTTCACTTCGGTCACAGTGCCAGAGGCGGGAGCGTACAGATCGGATACTGCCTTGACCGACTCGACTGAGCCGAACGTTTTGCCCTTGGTAATTTCGGTGCCGGGCTTGGGCAGTTCGACGAAGACGATGTCGCCGAGCGCTTCCTGCGCATGGTGCGTGATGCCGACGGTTGCGTTCTTGCCGTCGGGTTTGATCCACTCGTGTTCTTTGGTGTATTTGAAGTCGGTTGGATAGGGCATGAGTTAGCTTTTAGCTCCTAGCTTTTAGCTCTTGGCTACTTCAAAAAAACTGTCATTCCGAGCGCTGGGTTTGGGCGCTCGGAATCTGCGGTTCTTGTGTTCGAGGGAAATGCAGATCCCTCGCTTTGCTCGGGATGACAATTCCAAGATGAATTCCAAGAATAATCTCATCCCGGCCTTTAACTCTTTTTCGGACGCTTGTAGAACGGCGTTGGCACGACCTGCGCCTTCACGCCTTGGCCGCGGATCTCCACTTTCACCGTCGATCCTACATTCGCGAACTCCGGCGGCACGTAGGCCAGCGCGATATTCTTTTTCAAAAATGGCGCGTAGGATCCGCTGGTTACGTAGCCGATCTCGCGTCCGGCGTTCGTCCTGAACTTTGTAGTCGTCGCGGGCGATGCCGCGCTCGACCATTTCTAGTCCAACCAATGTTCGCTTCAGTCCTGCGGCCTTCGCTTTTTCCAGCGCGGCGTGGCCGATGAAGTCTGGCTTCTCCATTTTGCAGAAACGGTCCAGCTTGGCTTCCCACACATTGATCGTATCTGAAATTTCGTGTCCGTAGAGCGACAGCGCGCCTTCGAGCCGCAGCGTGTTGCGTGAGCCCAGGCCGCACGGCACCACGCCGAATTCCCTTCCCGCTTCGAGCACCTTATTCCAGACCATGGCGCTGGTGGCTTCGTCGGCGGGCACGTAGATTTCAAATCCATCTTCGGCGGTGTAGCCGGTGCGCGCGATCAGAATATTCTTCAGCCCGCAGACCGTCCCGCGTGTGACCCAATAAAATTTCACTGCGGAAAGATCGGCGTCGGTGAGCTTCTGCAGCAGGTTCACGCCCTTGGGGCCCTGAATCGCGATCTGGGTAAAGTCGTCGGATAGATTTTCGACTTTGCAGTTAAACTGCCGCGTGTTGTCGCGCACCCAGTTGAAATCTTTTTCGCGCGTTCCCGCGTTGATCACCAGCAGGTATTCGTCTTCGCCCAGACGATGCACGATCACGTCGTCCACAAACGTCCCCTGCGGATAGAGCAGCGCCGAATACTGCGCCTGGCCGATGGCGAGCCGCGACGCATCGTTCATGGAAATGTGCTGAACCGCAGCCAACGCCTCGGGCCCTTGCAGGCGAATATCGCCCATGTGCGAGACGTCGAAGATGCCCACGCCGGTGCGAACCGCGTTGTGCTCGGCAATAATGCCGCCCGCCGACGGATATTCGACCGGCATATCCCATCCATTGAAGTCGACCATCTTCGCGCCCATCTGGCGATGGACGGCGTTGAGCGCGGTCTTGCGAACGGTCGGCGTGGTCGATTGAACAGCGGACAATGGTCCCTCGATCAGAGCAGTGGCTGCCGGGATGGTGAAACTCATTACCCTAACATGCGGATGGCGGGGGGTTCAACCGGGAACGGGTCTGCCGCTGGGTTGATGGTGTGTTCTTGATTTAGACAGAGAGTGTTTCGCTGTCAGGGTCGCGAGTTCGTCCTCTGACACCAGCCTAAGGCTGCGAAGCTCCGGGCATGCCTGGGGAGCGACGTGTTGCGCCTATTCCCAAGGATTTTCCAGGCCTGCGCGCCGCTCGTCATCGTTCACGCGCATTAGCGTGAAGCCTAGTTTGATCTTGAATTTCATTCGCGTGCGGTCGTCGAGCTGAAGGATCTTTTTCCTGAGAAGAAAGGTGGGAATAGTTGCCGTGGGCAATGTCGTCACTTGGTTGTAGTGAACCCGCCAATCCCTGCTCTGCAAAGCTTCGTGTGGTTCGAGGTAGAAAAAGTCAATGTATCCGGGATCGTTCGGGTCACGTGGGTCCTTGTTCGCTTTGAGGCTGTTGAACAGATCATTGTTGGATCTCAGGTTTTCCGGGATCGGATGAAGCCGGCCAAGAATGAAGACTGGGGCTGAGATTACACCTTCATGTGGTTCGAGGTCACAACAGTTCGAGAGCACGATGCAAAAACCAAAGCGTACTGGGACGAGAGCGGTCAGCCATTCGGTGTCTTGCCGCTGCTTGTGGGTCTTGGCGGTAATCTCTGGAAGGGCGTTGAAGTCCCGGTCCAGATTGATGGAACCCAGCAGGTGTAAGGTTCTATGGTCCATCAGCGGGAAGGGGACACCCTCTAGAATGTCCCCCTGTCTGAGGGTTGCGACATCAAAACCTTCAGCGCCGCGGATGATGTACAACGTTAGAGGTCCTCCGGCCTATCTCGGAGGATCGCGGTTTCAGGAACTCGTGCATTCAGGAGAGAATTTCCGACCCGCACGGCTCCCTCACTCAGGGGATGCGAACGCTCCGTGTTCTCACCCGGAGCGGTGTAAGAGGTGACTTCATAGGTTGGGAGAGCGCGAGAATCGCCCGGAGCGAGATTTGACACACCTACAATTGTGACTGTTGTGCTCTCGCTGATGTTTGTTGGCGGTTTGGAATTCGATTCTGCCATAGATAGCCTCCTTTATTTTCCTCCATCTGACAGGGCTTTGTCTTCTTTGCTTTCCGGTTCGTAGACTCGAGTAAACCTCTCCTCAGGATTCCACTTACGGTCAAAGTAGTATTTCCGTCTGATCCAGCGGAAGCCCTCGTGCTTGCTGATCGCCGCAATTTCAATGGGTCCTCCCACCGTTGGCGCCCCAGGCATGAACCGCGAAAATTTTATCGTCAGATCGACTAGGAATTCTGCCAAGTCAATCGCGTCTTGAAGCGGCATCGCGGGTAGCACCAGTGGAAGCTGAAGGGTTTGTTGAATGGCTTGCATAACTTGGGGTGTCTGGTCTGGTTGCAGTCGAAACAGATTTTGGAGCACCTGCGGCAGTCCTCCGCCGATGCCAATGATCAGCCGATTCAATGCCTCCGGGTCTCCCCCCCAAGTCATCCCAATTTGTTCTCGCGCTCGCACGGGACGCGGACCGTTGCATTGTCCCTCCTTGATGTCGATTTGGAACTCATCTGCCATCGGCGCATTAGCCGAATACCCTGCCACGATGAACCCGAGGTCCGGCTTCTTGTGAGGAAAGTCTATGAAAGCCGGAGCGTACAACTCGTCAAACACAAACTCCTTCAGCCGATTTGCTATATCCTCAACTTTGTAATTTTTCTTGTCCAACTTCCATCCAGGGTGCTTTTCGTCATCACCGTCGGTGAAAATCTTCCTCAGATCTTTCATTATCGTGGACGTCGATGCCTGTCCGATGCTGCCGGCACCCCACGTTATCGCTCCAATGGGCAATCCCTTTTGCAGGTTGAAGACCTTGTCAGCATTGTTGTAGACGTTGAAGACTTGCAATTGCCCGTCGGGGGTCGCTCCGAGCACAGTTGACGCGCTGTCCGATGCGAGCACGAGACCGTCATTGATCTTGATGGAAATTGCGATGGTCAATGTCTTACACTGCTCAACGCGCAAGTGTAGCAGACGCAGGTAAATCTCATATACAGATATGTCAGCTCTGCCGCACGTTGGAACACCCCATGTCACGGGTCTCCAGGAGTGCTCCCCGGTACACTATCGGCCGGAAATGCCGGAACATGATTGCGAGGGACCGCGGTCGGCGCTCCCTGCGCTTTTTGCAAGGGGCGGGAGGATCGACGGCCGCGTCTTTGTTTTGGTTTTCTCTCTCCGCATGCGCCAGAATCTTTTGTTCTCTCCGGGTCGCCAGCGGAAAACAGGAGGTCCCTCCACTTCGCTTCTCATCCCCTTCGGGGATGAGAAGCTGCGGTCGAGATGACGATCGCTAGGAGATGGTGATAATTAAGAATCGAGTGCAGAGATCCTTCGTTGGGGGTCGTTCGCTTTGCGAACGACTCCACATCCTCAGGATGACAATGGTCGCGTGTCCTGCTTCTGGCGGCTTCTTCGCAAGGGGCGGGTGCTTGCGTGGCACAGGCCGTCTCCAGCGGTATCCCCGTTGACAGCGTAAACTCGCGCCTCCTACACTGACAGGCATGGAAGTCCATTTCACCCCCGAGCAGGAAGCGCAGCTGTCGCAAATCGCCAGCCGTGCCGGTACGGATACCGAGCGGTTGGTAAAGGATGCCGTCTTGCGCCTGCTTGAACAGGACGCCCGTTTTCGCGCCGCCGTGCGAGAGGGCATCGCGCAGGCCGACCGGGGGGAATTTATCGAAGAGGAAGAGATGGACGCGCGCATCGAGCGGATGCTTAATTCCTGATGCGTATCCGCTGGACGCCAACCGCCGCAGCGGACTTGCAAGACATCTACGATTATCTGAAAGAACACGAGCCTCATTTAGCGCGGCCTACCGTCATTGAAATCCGCAAATCCGCCCGTTCCAACCATAGTAGAAATATTGCTCGGCTGCGTGGGGCGCTGAAGTGTCCTTGGCGCTGGAGAGGTTTCTGGTTTCCGGCTTGCAGGAAAACGCAGGTCCCTCCATTCTGCTTCTCATCGCCTTGGGCAATGAGAAACTCCGGCCGGGGTGACATTCTGTAGGAAATGAATCTGTGGTCATCAAGAATCGAGTGCAGAGGTGGCTACCGAAGATAAGAATGACCCAAGATTGCCGAGATATGGACGCTCGGAGCCAAGAACTACCGATCACGTGCGGGGGCAGAGGAACTCATCGAACCGGAGGGAGCGGATTGAGCGACAGCTTAGCGGTGAGCCAGTTCCGGCTCGTGCTCCTTGTTGGCTACGCTGCCTTCCGAGGGTTTTGTTTGTCATCTGCACCACAATTGGCGCGAACCCGCTTACTTCTACCCCAATTGGCATATACGGCGATGCCGAGGACTGCGGCACCAAACATAATCCATGGGACGATGATGTTCATTTCTAGGACCTCTCAATCTTCGATTCGGAGTTGGATTCCGTAAACTACCAACCCAAAGCCGACAAGTAGAGCAACCGCACTTACTTCCAGCCAAAACGACGACGGCTTGAGCACGGTTTCCAGGGGGAGGAAAACAAGGATCAGGACTCCCAGTTCACAGAAGACTTCACCAGCGTACTTTCGCCGAAGTGCGACTTTATCTTTCGCCCTTTGATCTTCTGCCTGAGCATTAGGCTGTTCCAAGATGCCTTCCGTAATGTTACTGGACAAAGCTCATCTTTTACCATAGTTACCTTGACAGACGGCACATATCTTTTGCGAGTGTTCCGATACGGGAATAGTAGCGTAGATGAAATGTCTGGCAATTCGGTTGTCGAGTGCCCCGCTCTTGCGCTTTTTGGAAAGGGACGGGAGGGTCAAACCGAGGATTTTCAGATTGCGGTTCTGTCTGCGCATGCAACCGCCCCTTACACACAACGCAAGGAACGGGGAACCCAAAAAACTTCTATTCTTTCTGGCTGACGTCTGGGCTCTCCTGGGAAACCCAAGGTCCCCCGACTGCGGTCGGGATAACAATGGCTAGGAGATCGTGATCATTGAGAATCGAGTGCAGAGATCCTTCGTTGGGAGTCGCTCGCTTCGCGTGCGACTCCGCTGCCTCAGGATGACAATCGCTAGCGCCCGGCTCGGGCGGCTTGGGACTTTGCGGGTTTGGCACGCAGTAGATCCCAGGCCTCCCGGTACTGCCGGTACTTCGCGGTCTTCAAATCGGGCGAGAGATGGATGTACCATCGGCCGCTGAACGCGCTCACCGGAATGATGTACCAGATGTCCAGCGGAATCACATACGCCGCTACGAAGTCGATTTGGCTCATTTTATAAGGCTTGCGGCTGGTGATCACGTTGCAAACGTAGTGGTCTTTCCGCTTGCGCTTGGTCGATTTCACCTGCACGCGCAAGAAATGCCCCTGATGCTCGATGATAAAGTCGAACTGGGCCGAATCTCCGTAAGGCTTGGTGACGCACAATCCGTGCGCCGCGGCTCGCGACATAAAACACATCTCTGCCCACTCGCCCCGCTGCTTGGGGTTCTTGATGTCGATTCCTCGATTTGTCATGAAGGTGATTTCCTGGGAAATACTGGTTTGGGATGGGAAGCGGCCAATAAAAAACGCGACCCCGGTGGGGTCGCGTGTGAGCTAATTAATATATTTCTATTATATCATATGGAATAGGTAAACCCGCCAAATTTTGGAATTTATATTTCCAATGTTGACATATGGTTGGACGAAATCGTGGGTTTTTTGCCTATTGACAAGATTTTGGCCGGGGTGACGGTCGCGCTCAGTTTTGGCCAGGCGATTTCGGTATTGCCGCCGCGTAGAGCCAACAGCAGGTCCCTCCACTCCGCTTCTCATCCCCTTCGGGTATGAGAAGCTGCGGGCGGGATGCCAGGCCATAAGAAAGCTGGCCGCCAGGTGCTGTCAGGCGCGCGTCTCACGGCAGCGATACTCAATTTGGGGCGGCAGCCTGTTGGGCTAGATTTTCAGATTCGGGCTGCTGCGTGAGCGTGACCCGCTGAAAAGTTGAGCCCACAACGTCAAACACCTTGACGTATGGTGGCCCGTCCAAGAGTTTTTCCAGAAGCTTCAACGCCTCCGGATAGGCGGTTGCGTCGTAACTTTGTGCATTGCATTGCTCATCCCAGAAGCTGATGGTTGCGACTTCGAGGCCGTTGGGCGCGGCCAGCGTGATCAAATCCAGAAACCCTTCTTGCTTTCGCAGCCAGGGCAGAATCTCGCATTCGATCAGATTCGTAAATTCGGTAATCGAATTCGGTTTCAGGCGGGCAGCGACCTTGCGGGCAAACATACTACCTCCTCGGGGTGTCGAGCGCATTCCCAATTCATGGGGGCGGAGCCAATACCGGGGCCCCGCTCATTTGGTAGTGCGTTTCAGCGCCGCAACGTTACAGATTCGTCCCCAAGGGGGCTAAAGCCCGATTAAGCCCTGCCCCATCCCGACAAACATGCTGCTACAGTGAGCCCAGGTTAGCGTCCACAGAATGGACGCGAACCTGGGCACTGCTGCCGTGTCACTATTGGTGACTAAGCTGACATGGCTCGTCGCTGTGTACGGTTTTCCCGGACCGAGGCGACTCCTCGGCGGATGTTCAGCCAGCCGTTTTCCTGAAGAATGCGGAAAAGGTCATAGCTGTAGGGCAGCTCGCCGGTGATGATTTCTTCCTTTCCTTGATCATCGGTTACGGCGAAGGCAACCTGCACTGGATCATCAGGTGAGTTTTGCTTGGTGAAGTGGACGAGTTTCACGTTGAGGGATGACTGCTCTTGGACTGGTTGTAATTGCATGTTTTCTCCTTTGTCCCTTGTTGGGTAGTTACAACTAGGGAAAGATCGAAGTCGCCAGTAATGCGCATATTTTTGTAAAGGTTTGTCCTCGTTCGATGGCGGATACCCGGCAGGAAACAGCAGGTCCCTCCGCTCCGCTTCTCATCCCCTTCGGGTGGGAGAAGCTCCGGCATCACTCAGCGTGTCGATGCGGGCGCAACTGGATGTCGAGCCCGACCATCGGCCCGTAAACATTGATGCCATAGTTGCGGACGCCCCAGTTCGGCTTGCCGTTGCTTTCAGATAAATCAAGATTCGAGATATGCATGAAATTCATACCCGCCGAAATTGCATAGCGAGGATTGAAGTTGTATCGCACTCCACTTCCCATGTTGATAGTGAACGTGATGTCCTGTCCTTGCGCATATAGCACCCCGTAGGGTCCCTTGGCGTCAATGCGCCCAACGCCGAGGCGTACATCAAAATAGGGCGCGATCTTCCCTCTACGCGGGACAAAATTACGTCGAATACCCATGAGATAAGCGAAATACCGGTTCTCCGGTCCCCTGGCAACCCCAGTGATGGACCCGGTGAATTGCATATCCCAATTGCCGCGTAGAATCCAGGGAGCTTCGATCCCGTCGATATGCCATCGGAGAGAAGCAAAGATAGGTACGAGCGTGTATTTAAGGGGATATGTGTTGTAGGCATCGCCTACAAAAATATCGAGAGGAAAAGGGATGTTGATGGGATGCCATCCCCCTTCCAGGGAAAATTCGAGCTTGTTCCTGTAATAAATGTCTCGGTTGAAGTCAGGCGGCTTGGAGGGCTGTGATCTGGCAAACGACGCTCGGCTGTTTGCATCTTCTGCGGGCATGTTCCCGAGCGTTGCCGGTGACTCCTCGAGCGATGCGTCTGGCTGTCGCAAGTGTTCCGAGGCGGAGAAGGAGCCGTCCCAAGGCGTTGGCGTCGCCGGATACTCGGCAAAGTATTCGGACGGGGTGGAAGTTGGCACGGCGAGAATCTGCTTTTCACGAACCACATGGATCGTCTGTTCGCTCGGTTGGTTGGCATGATCAATGGAGACAGCGTCAGACTGGGGAAACGCGGCAAGGGCACAGAGGAGCGGAGCCAAACTAAGAACAGCCGATCGCTTGCTTGCGTGCATTAAAAAAGTCTCCCGGGGCGCAATGTGCCAGAGTGTAAAACGGCCTCGTTGAGAATGCCACAACTCTTGCACGATGGCGGTTACACTCATTGAACCCGGGGCTGGCCTTAATGTTTTTCGGGGGACAGAAAGTTCTTCGGGGTACAGAGGGCTCCCTAATTTCTTTTCTGCGGCCAGAATCGGGGGACGTCCCGTCTGTCCCCGACTTACTCCCGTCTGTCCCCGACTTACTCTCTTCGTAAAACTAAAGTCTAAAGCATGACTCTGCGGTTACTAACGACACTTTCCCGCTTGCCGTCGGCTGCGCTAGAGTTCGCCCATGGCCACTACTACACCGAGAAAGTATCGCTGCATGCAATGCGAGATGACGGAAGATCGCTGTGACTGCGAAAAATACTGCTGCCTGTGCCAGTCCTTGATCGAGATTCGGCTTTGCGAAGACAGTCTGTACTACTGCAAACCCTGCCGCGACGCCTGCGGTTATAAGGTTTCGGAGTCAGCTTCGGAGTCGCACTTTTAGCTTCGATTTTGCGGAATGCCTTTTTGTCGCTACTTGGGCGCCTTTAATAGCCACCTTTAATTTTCATGGGACGGGGCGGCCGAAACGCCTTCAAAGTTCGGCATCCGGATTTCGGGGCGCAGCGGGCGCTTTAGATGACTACGGCTTCTTGGTATTCGCCGAATACTTTGCGCATGGTGTCGGAGATTTCGCCTACTGTGGCGTAGGCGTCAACGGCGGCGACGATGTGCGGCATTAGATTTGTGCCGGAGCGGGCGGCGTCTTCGATCTTCTTCAGCGAATCTTTCCACAATTTGGCATCGCGGCGGGCGCGCAGCGCGCGCAGTCTTTCCACCTGCTTGCGTTCGAGCGATTCGTCGGCCTGAAAGGTGGGGATGGGTTTTTCCTGCTCCACCGTGAACCGGTTTACTCCGACCACCACCGCCTCGGCGCGATCCACCTGCTGCTGGTATTCGTAGGCGGCGTTCTGGATTTCCTGTTGCACGTAGCCGCGTTCGATGGCTTTCAGCATTCCGCCGAGGGCTTCGATCTTGTCCAGATATTCGGTGGCGCGCTTCTCGATTTCGTTGGTCAAAGCTTCGATGTAATAAGAGCCGGCCAGCGGATCGACGGTCTGCGGCACACCGGATTCGTAGCCGATAATTTGTTGCGTGCGCAGGGCAATGCGCGCGGCTTGCTCGGTTGGCAGGGCCAGCGCTTCGTCGTAGGAATTGGTGTGGAGCGATTGCGTGCCGCCGAGAACCGCCGCCATGGCCTGAATTGCGGTGCGGACGATATTGTTTTCCGGTTGCTGCGCGGTCAGCGTGGAGCCGGCGGTCTGAGTATGAAAACGCAGCATCCAGGAACGCGGATTTTTGGCTTTGAAATGGTCGCGCATGATGCGAGCCCACATGCGTCGGGCGGCGCGGAACTTGGCCACTTCCTCGAGAAAATTACTGTGCGCGTTGAAGAAAAACGAAAGCCGCGGCGCGAACCTATCCACATCAAGGCCGGCGTCGATCGCAGCTTGCACGTACGCCATCGCATTGGCCAGGGTGAACGCAACTTCCTGCACCGCCGTCGATCCCGCTTCACGCATGTGATAGCCGGAGATCGAAATCGTGTTCCACTCGGGAACGTTTTCGTTGGTCCAGGCGAAGAGGTCGGTGATGATGCGCATCGCCTGCTTCGGCGGATAAATGTAGGTTCCTCGCGCGATGAATTCTTTCAGAACATCGTTCTGCACAGTGCCGGAAAGTTTGCGGATGTCCGCGCCCTGGCGGCGAGCCACGCCAACGTACAGCGCAAGCAGAATCGAGGCCGTGGCATTGATTGTCATCGACGTGGAAATCTTGGTCAGGTCGATGCCGTCAAAAAGACGCTGCATGTCTTCAATGGAATCAATCGCAACCCCGACTTTTCCTACCTCACCTACCGCGAGCGGGTGATCGGAATCCAATCCGATCTGCGTAGGCAGGTCGAAGGCGACGGAGAGCCCCGTCGTTCCATTGGCCAGTAGATATTTGTAACGCTTGTTGGATTCTTCGGCGTCGCCCATGCCGGCGTACTGGCGCATGGTCCAGAGGCGTCCGCGATACATAGTGCCTTGCACGCCACGGGTGAACGGGTACTCGCCGGGATAGCCTACATCTCGGTCATAGTCCCATGCTTCTAGATCGGCCGGTGTATATAGCGGACGAACGGCTATGTGGGATTCAGTCTCGGGATCGAGGGCTGATTTCATTTTTCCTGCAGCAAAAAACATGAACCACTAAGGGCACAAAGGTTCACAAAGGAAGAACGATTGCCGGAAAGGTCATTGGTTGAGATAAATTATCTTAACTTTGTGAACCTTCGTGTTCGGAGCCTGCCCTGAGCGAAGTCGAAGGGTGGTTAATGGTTCTGACTTCTTCTTCGGATCTTCCAAAACGAGCTTACGCCGAACCATGCGAAGAGGCCAGCAAAACATATCGCCAGCATGGCTCGGCTCGAGGTTGCATGACCAGCCTGATACTTGTTGTACTCGCGCACGAAGGCAAGGATTCCGACGCCAGCTAAGGCCAAGAAAACAAAACCTGTGACCTCGAGCCAGAGTTGCCCAAGCACGCGTCCGCAGTGGGTAGCCGTGGCTCGTCCGGCATTTGTGAGCGCGCCCAAGGTGCGCGAGCGGCCCGCCTGCTGAGATATAACTCGTCCCGCAACACGGGCGGCAATACCCAGTTTTCGAGTAGTGGAAACACCCTGCATTTTCATAATTCTACCAATATTTCGCGAGCGTGGTTTCGTGGGGCGAGTTTCGGGGTACAATGTCGCGGCTTGTGGCGGTTCGATGCGAAACATTCCGAGCTGAGGCGGCATCTAATTAATCACAGGCGCGAGAATCGATTGGCTTGCGTCGAGAGTAAAATTGGGATATAGGAATTGGATCTTGCAAGGGGGTTACGTGGACCAGCAATTGAAGCAGTTGATGAAGGAACTAGGCGAGGCGATCAACGAGTCGTTGGCTGATTCCGAGCCCATCGCCGATGTCGTGTCGCGAATCAAAGAGGGCGGCTACGATATTTTCCTGGTGCTGGAAGCCACCATCGGAGTGAGCAAGCCGGGCGAGAAAACCACCGAAAAACCTTCGCTGATGACCACTGAGTTCAAGATCAATGATCAGGATCTGAAATTCCTCAAGTCGCTGCGCATTAAAGTTGAGGACGACGCGGCGTAAGCGAAGCGCTTTGCACTCCTGACCGCCCGTTTCATATCAGCAATTCATCTCCTTGCAGCCTTGCGACGAGGACTGGTCACTTATCCCCGGACGAGGGCGTCTGCGGCTACGCGAGCCTAGTTGCACAATCGGGTAGTGGCTGAATTTGCTCTTCGCCGGCTTTCTCCGCGTACTCTGCGGCCGTTCTTTGCGGTCTCCGCGTTTTAAGGTGTTGATGAGGTCACGGTAAAGACAAAGTCTTAAATCGCGGAGGTCGCTGAGAACGGCCCGCAGAGTACGGGGAGATAGAAAGGCGCTAGGAATCTTCAGTCTTGTTGAGTTAAGACACTACCCACAATCGGGGACGCTCGCGCCTATATGCCTGAGACGATATTATTAATGAACATGTATCAACCCGTGCCAAAGGTGCCTGATTTCCCCACCATGGAGCGCGAGATGCTGCGCTTTTGGGAGAAGAACCGCGTTTTCGATAAGCTGCGCCAGCAGAATGCGAATGGTCCGCGCTGGTCTTTCATCGATGGACCGATCACCGCGAATAATCCCATGGGCGTGCATCACGCGTGGGGGCGGTCGCTGAAAGATATGTATCAGCGCTACCACGCCATGAATGGTCAGGCAGAGCGTTACCAGAACGGCTTCGACTGTCAGGGATTGTGGGTCGAAGTCGAGGTGGAAAAAAGCCTTGGGCTAAAGACCAAGCGCGAGATTCGCGACTACGGTATTGAGAAATTTGTTCGGGCCTGCAAAGAACGCGTTTTGACCTACGCTGCGCGGCAGACCGAGCAGTCGATCCGCCTGGGCTATTGGTGTGATTGGGATGATCCCGAAGTCTTGCGCACCTTGCGCGATGGGCTGGCTGACGGAGACAAAGTTGTAACTGTGAAACTACCCAGTGGCCGCATCGAGACGGCGCGGGCCAGCGAGATTGTCCGCAAGCTGGGCTCGGCCGAGTACGGTGGCAGCTACTTCACTTTCTCCGACGAAAACAATTTTACGATCTGGGCTTTTCTCAAGAAATGTCACGAACAAGGTTTTATTTATCGCGGTCATGATGTGATGCCGTGGTGTGGGCGGTGCGGTACCGGACTCTCGCAGATGGAAGTGGCAGAGGGCCGCCGCATTACGACGCATACGTCTGTGTTTGTGCGCTTCCCTATTAAGGGCCAGGAGAAGACTGCGCTGCTGGTCTGGACCACGACGCCGTGGACGCTCGCGTCTAACGTCGCGGTTGCAGTCAATCCGGACATGACCTATGTGAAGGTTCGTCACGGGGATTGGACTTACTACATCGCGAAGGCTAACTTCGAGCGCGACCGGGTGCAGGATTTGCAAGTCGAAGGCAAACACGAGACTCACAAATTGCCGTCGATCCGCACCATTCTCAAGGGAAGCGGTGGCGTCGAAGTGCTCGAAGAACTGCCGGGTCGCGATCTGCTCGGCCTTACTTATACTGGTCCGTTCGACGATCTGCCGGCGCAAAAGACGCCGGGCGGAGTTTTTCCTTTCGGGGTGACGGGAGGAGGCAAAACTGCGGCTGAATCGCATCGCGTCATTGCCTGGAAGGAAGTCAGCGAGGCGGAAGGCACCGGGCTGGTTCACATTGCGCCGGGTTGCGGCGCCGAGGACCAGGAACTCGGCAAAGAAAATAATTTGCCTTTCATCGCGCCGCTGGATGAGAGCGCGGTTTTTGAAGAAGGCTTCGACATGCTCACCGGCCGCAACGCTAACGATGTGGCTGACGATGTAGTCGCGGCGTTGAAAGCTTCCGGCCTGTTGGTCGCTCGCGAACGCTATCCTCACGTTTACCCGCATTGCTGGCGTTGTAAATCGGAACTGGTGTTTCGTCCGGTGGACGAATGGTTTATCCGCATGGATTGGCGCGATCGCATCGAGCGCACTGTGCCGACCATCCGCTGGATTCCGCCCGAGGGCGAAGCCCGCGAACTGGATTGGCTGCACAACATGCGCGACTGGATGATTTCCAAGAAACGCTTCTGGGGACTCGCGCTGCCCATTTGGGTATGCAACGAGTGCGAGCATTTCATGGTGATCGGCAGTCGCGACGAGTTGAAGGATCGTGCGGTCGAGGGCTGGGAGACATTCGAAGGCAATTCGCCGCACCGTCCTTATATTGATGCGGTGAAGATTCGTTGCGAGAAGTGCGGCGCAATGGCTTCGCGAGTGGCGGACGTGGGAAATCCCTGGCTGGACGCGGGCATCGTGCCCTTCAGCACTTTGCGCTACATGTCAGATCGTGCGTATTGGGAAAAATGGTTTCCGGCCGATCTCGTGCTCGAGAGTTTTCCTGGCCAGTTCCGCAATTGGTTTTATTCCATGCTGGCAATGAGCGCAATGATCGACGGACGCGCGCCGTTCAAAGCTTTGCTGGGCCATGCGCTGGTGCGCGATGCACGCGGCGAAGAGATGCATAAGTCGAAAGGCAACTCCATCGCCTTCGATGAAGCCGCGGAAGCGCTGGGTGCGGAGGTCATGCGCTACATCTACGCCGAGCAGAAGACGGCGCAGAATCTGAATTTTCCTGACTTGCATCCGACCGGCAACGTAGGCCAGACGATCGACGGCGAGGCGCGGCGGAAACTGCTGACTTTCTGGAATTGTTATAGCTTCTTCGTCAGCAACGCTCGCTCCGATGGCTGGAAGCCCGGCACGCGCGGTTCCGGTCACCAATCAATTGGATCGCTGGGTGCTGAGCCGGTTGCAGCGTTTGATCGAAGCCGCTCGCAATGCCTTCGATAACTACGAACATTATCGTTTGATCGATGCGTTTCAGACTTTCGATGATGAGTTTTCCAACTGGTATCTTCGCCGCTCGCGCCGCCGCTTTTGGGCGAACGAGCCCGACGCTTATCAGACGATGTACACCGTGCTCACCACCGTCACTCGGGTGATGGCGCCGGCGCTGCCGTTCTTGACCGAAGAGATTTATCAGAATCTGGTGTGCTCGGTTGATGCGTCGGCTTCGGAGTCTGTGCATTTGACTCGCTACCCGCAGGTTGAGCATTCGTTAATCGACGAGGAGTTGGAGCACAGTATTGATGCGGTGATCCGCGTCAAGAATCTTGCGCTGAGCTTGCGGACTCAAAGCAAAACTAAGATCCGCACGCCGCTCGGCACATTGTATGTTCGGCCCAAGGACGCTGCCGATCGCCGTGTGCTGGAAAATCCTGAATACGCGGCTCAGATTCTGGAGGAAGCGAACATCAAAAGGCTCGTCTTGATCGATGATGAGACTAGTTTGGTGAAACCGACCTTTAAACCGGATGCGAAGAAGTTAGGCCCGCGCGCAGGCAAGTACCTGAAGGCGATCGCACAGGTTCTGGCGCAAGCCGATCCGAAAGCTGTGTTGAGCGACAATCCTTATAAGGTGGAAGTGGACGGGCAGACGTTTGAATTGGCACCGGACGAAATCATCACATCGTTCGAAGGTCCGGAAAATCTCAAGTCCATGCTGGAACAGGGCACGTTCCTGGCGCTCGACACTACGGTTACGCCGGAATTAGCGCGCGAAGGCCTGGCTCGGGACTTCAACCGGCTGGTGCAGGATCAGCGTAAGGAAATGAACCTCAACATTTCCGATCGCATCGCAGTCACCTATTCCGCATCGCCGCGCATCGCCGAGGCTATTGCGGAGCACGAGTCATATCTGCGGCACGAGTTGCTGGCAGATCGGTTGGAAGCGGGCGCGACGCAGAATGGCGGAGCCAAGCTCTCGCTAAGCGGCGAGGACGTGTTCGTCACAATTACCCGGGCGTGAGCCGTATCCGTGTGAGCGAGATGGAACTGCTTGCGATCTGACCCGGGGGACTCGCTCAGACAGGCTCACGCGATTTTGTTTGCTCGATTGAGAAATCGTGCCCCAGGCACGCTGAGGACACAGATCATGTGGCGATTCATTTCGTTTCTTTTTATCGAGCTCAGCTTGACAGTTGTGCTCGCCTCCGCCCAGACGAATTGTCCTGACAACTTACCGCGGTATCCGTCACTCGCAAGGCAGGCAAGGATTCAAGGCGTCGTTCAAGTAGAGTTTGACATCGCCAGAGATGGAACCGTAATAAATGCAGTAGCCAAGTCTGGGCCTCCTATTCTTGAGAAAGGAACCCTCGATACTGTCAACACTTGGAAGTTTGGAACCCACCAGAAGGTGACGCATGACAGAGTTGAGTTTCGCTACAAGATTGGACAAAATGAAAGCGAGTGTGCGCAGGTACGTATCGATCTACCTGTCATTGAGGTGACCCAGGCGGGGATTATTCATACGGACTGAGACGCCAAGCTTCCCCCTTCGACTCAACTCCGTTTTCCCCCCGATGCCCAGGTTCGTGTCCGTTCTTTGGACGCTAACCGGTCTAGGAACTCTCTCGGCAGCGATTTCAAGGTTCTCTGGAAGGCCACCAGGCAGGAGCACAAACTATATGAAGAACACTCGTAGGCCGCGAAAGCCAGTGCCAGCAGAGGCCATCGCTCGCCTGGCCGACCAGGGCAGAGACGTCTCCCGGTTTTTCACCAACACCGGAAAAATGATGGGCCCGATTCAGCGGGTGAATGTTGACTTGGCCTCCGGCATGCTGGAGGAACTGGACAAGGCCGCGAAGGAGTTAAACATCAGCCGGCAGGCGGTGATTAAGACGCTCATACGTCAGGCGCTCGATCAGCAGTATCTGGCACGAGAGGGTCGCCCCTTCCGCAGGCGCAGGTAGAACGCAGCCAAATTTTCCCTGTGCTAGTATTTACGGTTTGCTGATTCTCGGTTTGCACGAATTCACCGTGCATCCACACTACACGTTATCGTCATCCAACCGCCGGAGCTGATGCCGATGCCGATGCAAATGAAAGATACGCTCGGAGTCTTATTAGCCGGAGGAGCGGGCGAGCGACTTTATCCCCTTACCCGCGATCGGGCCAAGCCCGCCGTCACCTTCGGCGGCATTTACCGCATCATCGACATTACTCTTTCCAACTGCCTGAACTCCGATCTGCGCCGGGTTTATATCTTGACGCAGTACAAGGCGCTCTCGCTCAACCGCCATATTCGCGAAGGCTGGAACATTCTCGGACGTGAAGTGGGAGAGTTCGTCGAAGTGCTGCCGCCGATGAAGCGAGTCAGCGAAGAGTGGTATCAGGGCACGGCGGACGCGGTTTATCAGAACATTTATTCCATTGGCTCGGAGCAGCCGCAGCATGTGCTCATACTTTCCGGCGATCACATTTACAAAATGAACTATGGCAGAATGCTGCAACAGCACGCTGACTCAGGCGCTGACGTCACCCTCGCGACCATCCAGATTGATCCCGATGAAGTTTATCGTTTCGGTGTCGTCGAGATCGATCGCGATCACCGGGTTAACGGATTCCAGGAGAAACCGAAGCAAACCGATTTGCGCTCCCCTTACAATCCCGAGAAAGTTTCGGCATCGATGGGAATTTATATATTCAATACTGACGTGCTCATTCCTGCGCTGCTAAAGGATGCCGAAGACCCGCAATCCAGCCATGATTTTGGCAAAGACATTCTGCCTAAAATGATGGATGAGTACCGCGTGTACTCTTTCGATTTCGTCGACGAGAACAAGAAGGAAGCGCTCTACTGGCGGGATGTGGGAACGCTCGAAGCTTATTACGAAGCCAACATGGATATCGTCTCGGTATCGCCGGTATTCAATTTGTATGATTCAGAGTGGCCTATCCGCACTCACCAGCGGCAGTATCCGCCGGCCAAGTTTGTATTCGCTGAAACCGGACGCACTGGAACCGCGCTTGACTCCATCGTCTCTGCCGGTTGCATCGTTTCCGGGAGCATGGTGAAGAACAGTGTGCTCTCACCCGATGTGCGGATTAATTCCTACAGCGACATCGACGATAGCATTCTGTTCTCACATGTGAATGTCGGCCGGCATTGCCGGATTCGCAAATCCATTATCGATCGCGATGTACATATCCCTGAAGGCACGACCATCGGCTACGATCCTGAGGCCGACCGGCAGCGCTACTTCGTCACCGACAGCGGAATCACGGTGGTCACACGTGATTATTCGTTGTTCGAAAACCCGGTGACTGTCGATTACTTCACTAGCGAGTAGTCGTTCAACGCTCCATCTTTTGAAAGATCAAACATGGGTGCTCTGGCGTTCCCGGTTCCCTACCCTTCCGCACAGAACGGGCGCACTGGCCGGCATAGATTGTTGCGGGGTTACGCTAGTAACTTTGGTCTCTTTCCTAAGTGGGGAATAATCATTTTTTTGGTCCTACGCGGTTTCAACGAGCTCGGTATCACGATAATTTTACCGAGTTACCTCAACGTGTT
Organism: uncultured Acidobacteriota bacterium; assembly: GCA_963716405.1. GTDB lineage: Bacteria > Acidobacteriota > Terriglobia > Terriglobales > Acidobacteriaceae > JABDBE01. Next base: position 108,271 of record CAVQTI010000009.1, read on the forward strand.
CGACTGATTCCAAACTAGGAGCCGCATGTCGACAGGCATTCAGAGAGTGGCGAGCACGCAGTCGCTCGGGCCGTTGGAATCTTTGGCGCTTTTGAATGAGAGCCTGTTGGGAATGATCCGCACGCAGACGCCGCTGGCGAAAATTCTGGATGTTTTGTGCGAACACATCGAGCAGCGCCATCCCGGACTGCACTGCTCTGTTCTTCTGCTTGACCCCGACGGAACAACGCTACGGCACGGCGCGGCTCCCAGCCTTCCAGCCGAATATTCAAGGTTGGTAGATGGCGTGCAGATCGGTCCTTGCGCGGGATCCTGCGGAACGGCTGCTTATCGCAAACAATCCGTCGTGGTCCTGACATTGCGACCGATCCGCTTTGGGCAAACTACCGGGAACTAGCCTTGCCGCACGGTTTGCGCGCCTGCTGGTCGACTCCGATTGCTTCACAGGACGGCAAAGTGCTCGGAACTTTTGCCGTTTACTACGGCGAACCCCGCACGCCAGATCCTGAGCATGTGCAACTGGTCGCGCACGCCACTCATCTGGCCGGCATAGCCATCGAACATGATCGGGCGAAAGCTGAGGTTCGCGCGGCAGAAGCCCGCTATCGAACGTTGGTGGAGCGTCTCCCGGCTATCACTTATATTGCGGAACTCGGCGCCGGAGGGCCTTGGCATTACGTAAGTCCGCAAATTGAAACCATGCTCGGGTTCTCGCCAGAGGAGTGGCTCTCCGATCCCATGAACTGGATGAACCAGGTTTATCCGGAAGACCGCGAAATTGTTCTGGGCGCCGAAAATCTTTTTCAGCAAACCCACGATTTATTCCGGGCTGAATACCGTATGTGTGCGCGCGATGGCAGAGTGCTGTGGTTCCGCGATGAAGGCGTTTTGCTCAAGCAAAGCGAAGGCCGCGGACTGCTTATGCAAGGAGTGATGTATGAAATCACCGAGCGCAAGCGACTGGAAGATCAACTCCGGCATTCTCAGAAACTGGAAGCTGTCGGACAGCTTGCCGGCGGTGTGGCTCACGACTTCAACAATTTGTTGATGCTGATACAAGCTCACAACGAGCACCTCCGCGATCACCTGGCTGCGGACGATCCCGCGCGTAAAGATGCTTTACAAATCGAAAACGCGGTTACTCGGGCTGCGTCCCTTACCGCGCAATTGCTGACCTTCAGTCGCAAGCAGGTTTTGCGGCCTGAGATTCTTGATCTCAATACCGTCCTCGCGGACGCCGGGAAAATGTTGCATCGGCTAATCGGCGAAAATATCGAAGTCAACATTGTGCCCGCGTCCTCGCCAATGCGGGTCAAGGCTGATCCTGGTCAGATAGAGCAGGTCATTCTCAATCTGGCGGTCAATTCACGAGATGCCATGCCGGCGGGGGGGAAGTTGACTGTTACCGCCCGTGAGGTCGAACTGGACGAGAACGATTCGCGCAATCACGAGGGAGCGCCAGCCGGGAAATACGTCATGCTGTCCGTAAGCGATACAGGCGCCGGAATGGACATCGAAACGCAAGCCCACATATTCGAGCCTTTTTTCACCACCAAGGCGCCGGGCAAAGGCACAGGCTTAGGCCTGGCCACGGTCTACGGAGTGGTCAAGCAGAGCGATGGCTGGATTTGGGTCGATAGCAAACCCGGCCGAGGAACTACTTTTCAGATTTATCTTCCGTGCGTGCAGGAATTCGTCGCTCGTGAATCTTCGATGGAAAAGATTCCGCTGGACGAATCGCAATCCAACAAGAAACCACCAACCCCAACCGCGTCGTCCGCGGACGCATCACCCAAAGGCACGGAAACTGTCCTGGTAGTGGAAGATCAGGATGGCATTCGCGACATCGTCAGAGAATCCTTGCGGCGCAATGGTTACAACGTATTAATCGCGAATGACGGCGACGAAGCTTTGCAGATGGCGGGGGCTTATCCCGATCCAATTCACCTGCTGATCACGGATTTGGTGATGCCGAACATCGGAGGCCGCGAACTGGCGCAGCGCCTTACTCCGCAGCGGCCAGACCATGAAAGTGCTTTTCATGTCGGGCTACTCGGAACAGTCCGCCTTGGAAATTCAGACCACAAGGCAATCCGCCACCGTCCTGCAAAAGCCTTTTTCGCTGGATGCGCTGGCGCGCAACGTTCGCCGCGTGCTGGATGAGGCTGGATCTTAGTCTCTGCCGGTGTACCCAAGTAGCTCTTACTGCCCAATTTTAGCCGCGAAACTTTTTGCACAGCTAACCATAGTTGAAGCGTCACAGACATTCCTTCTGACCGCCCCTACTATCGAAGTGTTAAGACTATCCAAGCGACTGCCTTGGGCTTTCGGGGTGGATCTCTCTCTTGGGTGGCGCGCAAGGAGCGTTGTCCAGCAGTCCCTCTCTGGCTGGAACACGCCCGAATACCGGAACATTCCGTGCGCTCGGTTAGCGGGTGGATGTTTGACGCTCGATGCCGTTGAGGCGGCAATACTTAACCGAGCGGTTTATCACTAACGAAATTTTCACGCGTGGGTACTCTCCGGAGTGCATGGATGCTTTATGCACGGCGACGAGTCCCCGACGCAAATACGAAGTGTCGGCGTTAGGACCTACAGAGCACAGCTGGTTCCTCATGCCAGTTCCACCATTGTCTCTTTAGGAACCCTGAGCAATTGTGACCAGTTTGGTAATTGTTGAACAGCGAGGATGTGTTGTCACTTGCAAACATTTTGCGATTCCACTGTGCGGCGCAGTCGAGCCGAGAGGAAGAAGGATGACGGTCATGCGTAGATGCAATAATCACAAGATCTGTTTCATAGCATTCTTGCTGCTCATTTTCGCCGCCGGCTGCAGCGATCCTGATAAGACCGGCAACAACCCAACGGTCACGCCGCCCACTGTGGCTTCCGTAACTCCTCTTAGCGGCACCGCCGGCATTTGTCCCAATGCGGTTGTCACAGCCACTTTCAGTAAGGCAATGAATCCTTCGACCATCAATGCCACAACGTTTACTGTGGCACCGGGCGTGGTTGGAATCATCACTCACGATTCAACCAACACGATTTTTACTTTTACACCGTCGGCACCTCTTGCGCTGAGCACCGGCTACACGGCCACGATTACCACCGGCGCCACGGATATGTTTGGCAACCGGCTGGCAAGTAATTTTGTATGGACGTTCACAACCGGCGCGAACCCTTGCGCCCCGCCAACTGTAGTTTCGGTTTTCCCGGTTAGCGGTACGACCGGCATCTGTCCCAACACGTTAGTGACGGCCACCTTCAACCGGGCGATGAATCCTTCAACAATCAATGCCACGACCTTTACTTTAGTCGGGCCCGGCAACACACCCGTAACGGGAGTGGTTACTTACACTGGCACGACCGCCACTTTCGCACCTTCAAGCGCCCTCGCATTCACCACCTTATATACCGCCACGATCACGACCGGAGCGAAAGACACGTTCGGCAATGCGCTAGCCAGTAACTTCGTATGGACCTTTACAACAAGTAGCGCCCTATGCGCTCCGCCCACGGTGATTTCCGTGACTCCTCTCAGCGGTATGACCGGGGTCTGCCCCAGCACGGTCGTGACTGCCACCTTCAGCCGGGCGATGAATCCAGCCACCATCAACACGGCAACCTTTACCTTGACCGGGCCAGGCACCACCCCGGTGACAGGAGTAGTGACTTACACCGCGTCAACCGCGACCTTTACACCATCAAACCCTCTGACACTGAATACCCTCTACACCGCGACCATTACTACCGGAGCGAAAGATGTTTTTGGCATTGCCTTAGCAAGTAATTTTGTCTGGAGCTTCACAACCAGTACGACGGCCTGCGCTCCGCCCACGGTGGTTTCTGTGGCTCCTCCCAATGGCGCATCCGTCTGTCCCAACGCTTTAGTGACCGCGCTTTTCAGCGAAGCGATGAAGTCTTCCACCATCAACACCACAACTTTTACTTTGGCCGGGCCAGGCACCACGCCGGTGGCGGGTGCAGTCACCTACGATGCGGCCACCGATGTCGCGACTTTCACACCCAACAACGCTCTCGCGGCCAACGTGCTGTATACCGCCACCATTACAACGGGAGCGCAGGATCTCGCTGGCGATCCGCTAGCAGCTGACTATGTATGGAGCTTTACTACGTCTTCCCCGTCATGCTCGGTACCGTTAGGAACGGCCTGCACTTACGGGATTTTGGGCGGCTCTACGGTCACGAACCTGGGACCCTCCAACGTCACCGGCGATATCGGTGTGTGGCCGGGAACCGCCATCACTGGATTTCCACCGGGAACACTTACGGGCACGGAACACGCGGGCGATGCGGTCGCCCAGACGGCTCAAGGTGATTTGACTGTAGCGTATGACTACGCTGCGGGAGCACCTGGAGGCGCCGTACTTCCTGCGGATATAGGCGGAGAAACGCTGCCTCCTGGGGTTTACAGGACGACCAGCGCGCAGCCTTCGCTAGGAATAACCGGCAATCTCACTCTCAGTGGCAATGCGAATGGTGTGTGGATCTTCCAGATCGTGTCCACCCTCACGACAGCAGCGAACAACAGCCAAGTCATCTTGGCAGGTGGTGCCGTGTCGGAACACGTGTATTGGCAGGTTGGCAGTTCGGCGACGCTCGGAACCACCACCACATTCGCCGGAACCATTATGGCTCAGGCCTCGGTCTCGCTCGACACCGGCGCGACGCTGAATGGCAGGGCGCTGGCCCGGACGGGGGCAGTCACAATGCTCAGCAATCCGGTGAACGTACCTCCGTGTCCATGAGGAATTTGTGTAGTGAGAGTGGCTTGCTGCCCGGTTCAGAGCCGGGCAGCGTGGAGACGCATGATTCAAGTTATCGATGTTCGGAGGAATTCTTATATGTCATCTCGCTCGCAGAACTCTTGTAGCCGGATCGCAATCCTGTGGTTGGCAGCGGTTATCGCCCTTGGTGTCACTGGCACGTTCGCGGCCGCGCAGGATCAGCCTGCTCCCAAATGGGAGCTCTACGGCGGATACTCCTTCTTCGACCCAGGCACCGATGTACACGGCTTGCTTCCTGGAGGATTGCTCCCAGCGTCCAGCCGTATCGAATCGAATCCGCATGGCGTTGGCGGCAGCGTCACCTACAACTTTAATCGCTGGTTCGGATTGACCGCCGACGGCAGCGGGCATTGGGGAAGCGGTGAGAACGGGGTGGGTGGCCGAATTGACGATGCCGCATTTTACAGTGCCTCCATGGGGCCCAAGCTGACTTTTCGCACCCATCATTTTTCCCCGTTTGTGGAAGCGCTGGTGGGGTGGCATAGCCTTGACTCCGATCTATTCCAGAGCAGTAACGGGTTCGGCTTCATGGCCGGCGGCGGCCTCGATCTGAACCTGACTCGACATCTCGCCTGGCGTATGATTCGCGCCGATTTCGTGTTCTCGAATCATCAATATGGTCCGAGCTCGATCGTTCCGGCGACGGATGTCAGAGGAGTCAGACTGCAAAGTGGTCTGGTATTTAATCTTGGCGGCAAATCCACGCCACCTGCTGTCTCCGCAAGCTGTACCGTGAATCCCGCTGAAGTCATGGTCGGCGAACCAGCGACAGCGACCGCGACTGGCAGCAACTTTAATCCCAAGCACACCCTGAATTACACCTGGAGCAGCACGGGCGGCCAAGTTGCCGGCAAGGATAATACCGCGAGCGTTGACACGAACGGCGTGGCTGGTGGCAGTTATACCGTAACCGCGCAGATCACAGATGCAAAGACCAGAAGCCAGGCGAATTGCATGGCGACCTTCGCCGTGAAGGAGCCACCAAAGAATCCGCCGACCGTTTCCTGTTCGGCGAACCCGTCGACACTTCAGACCGGAACGTCTTCCACTATCAGTTGCACCTGCACCAGTCCTGACAATTCCCAAGTCACGGTAGGCGGCTGGACCGCGAGCAGTGGCAGCATCTCGGGTAACGGCAACACCGCAGCTCTGGATACGAGCGGAACTTCTAACGGTCCGATCACTGTGAGGGCAACTTGCAGCGACTCACGCGGCCTGAACACTCAGGCCGCCGCGCAGGTGATGGTGCAGAACCCGCCCCCAGTTTCGCCCGAGTTCATCAAACTGGAAGCCAGACTTTCTCTGCACAGTATTTACTTTGCGACTAACAAGCCAAGAGTCGAGAACCCCGATGGCGGCCTGCTTCCCAGCCAGGAGCAAACCCTCATTTCGCTGGCGGAAGATTTCAAAAAGTATCTCGAAACCAAGCCGGATGCCCACTTGACTCTCGAAGGCCACGCCGACCCACGAGGCTCCGTGGAATACAATCAGGCGCTCTCCGAACGGCGCGTCGAACGTACCAAACGCTTCCTGGTCGAACACGGCGTTCCAGCGGCAAACCTCGAAACAAAGGCTTTTGGCGAGCAACGCAACCTCGATGAAGCCCAAGTGAAAGATGCGGTTGAGAAGAACCCAGAACTAAATCCAGAACAGCGGCAGCGCATCGTGGACAACATAAAGACGGTTCTGCTGGCGAGCAATCGTCGGGTAGACATTACTCTCAGCACCACGGGTCAGAAGTCCGTACGCGAATTCCCATTCAACGCTGCGGATTCGTTGTCGCTACTCCAGCAGGCAGGGACCAAGAACACGACCAAGAAAAAGGCGAAGCCTAACGCTCAGCAATAAGCCGGCTGGGGTATGGCTTAGGTGCCGCGCTCATTATGAGGAGTTCGGAGTTCCCGCTACTTAGGAACTCAAGCCTATCCAAAGGCACACAAAGGTTCACGAAGGAAATTCAGTTGCATTCCTTTGTGAACCTTTTTGTGCCTTGGTGGTTATTCGCTCTTTCTTCGCTGGCTTTACTCCGCTGATACAATTCATAGTTCCATAGAAGCTAAGAACTTTCGAGACCGTATACACGTATCTGTTATGCGTTGTTAGGTTTCGAGCAATAAGAACTTCATTCGCCTCGCCCGACGCGAAGCCAGGAGTTCCAGGAGTGCAGGTTGGAAGACGCGCAAGTCGCCGCTATGCTGGTACGCCGCTGCATTGCCGGCGACGCGGCTGCTTGGGAAGAAATTGTGCAGCGCTACCACCGGCGCATTTATAACATCTGCTACCGTTTCGCCGGCTCGGCCGACGACGCTCAGGACCTTACCCAGGACGTTTTCATCAAAATGTACCGTACCCTGCAATCGTATGATGTCGAGCGCGGGGCCTTCATGACTTGGGTGACCACCATCACGCGTAATTTGCTGGTCGACCACTTCCGTAAAACCAAGCAAGACCGCGTTACGGATTCGCTTGACACGCCCGCGTCTGAGCACGAAGATGCCATGCCATTAAGCGAGCAAATCCACGATAATGCCCCTACACCCGACGCACGGGCGCAAAGCCGTGAGGTCAAAGAAACGGTTCATCAGGCGCTGCAGAAGCTGTCTCCCGACCTGCGGGAGGCCGTTATTTTGCGGGACTTGCAAGATATGGATTACAAAGAAATTGCCACCGTACTCAGGGTTCCGGAAGGAACCGTGAAGTCAAGAATAAACCGGGGACGCGCGGAACTTGCGCGCCTTCTACAACGTACATATAAACAGGTGATCTGATGGCAGCGGATTCCACTAACGGGATGCAGTGCACAGAGTTCGACGCTCTGCTTAGCGAAGCTCTCGACCAGCGTCTGACTGGAGACAAGCTGGAAAGCTTCCAGGCGCACGCGCGCGGCTGTCCAACTTGCGGGCCGCTGCTGGCCGAAGCCGACGCGGGGTTACGCTGGCTGCATGAGCTCGTAGAAGTTGAGCCTCCGGTCACCCTGATGAACAACATTCTTGCTGCCACCAGCGGGATTGATACTGTTCGCCTACGCCGAACCGCGAGGGCTCCGGCTCAGGTTTCATGGCTTGATCGTGTGCAGGCTTGGGCCAACCAACTGGTCAGCCCGATCCTCGGGGTCGCCAAGCAACCACGTTTTGCCATGTCATTTGGCATGGCCTTCTTTTCGCTCTCCATTACCATGAGCATGGCGGGCGTGAAGTTGAGCGATCTTCGCCACGTTAATTTGCGGCCCAGCGCCATCAAGCGCAACTATTATGAGACCTCTGGCAAAGTGGTGAAATATTACGAGAACATCCGCTTCGTCTATGAGATTGAATCGCGGGTGCGGGAGTTCAAGCGGGCCACGACTCCCGCCGAGCCCGCGCCGCAAGAGGAACAGAAAGATAAGCGCCATCGGAACGACAACACCAGTGGACAGCCCGAACCCAGACAGGATCGCAACTACAGCCAAGAGGGGACTCAAATCATTCTCGCTTCTTTTACCGATGAACCACCTGTAGTGATACTGGCCGCACACAGGAGGTTTTCATGAACTGCGCCAACCATCCCGATATTGCGCCCGTGGCTTATTGCCGAACTTGCGGCAAGCCGCTCTGCGCCAACTGCACGCGCGACGTTAAGGGCGTGATCTATTGCGAGAACTGTCTGGCCGATCGCCTGCAAGGCATCCAGCCGGCAATCACACCGCCTGCGGCTGGTTATGTTCCAGTCGCACCAATTGCGCCTTCAAGTGGACCGAATCCCGCAGTAGCAGGCATTCTCGCCGGATTCTTTCCTTTCGGCGTCGGTGCGGTTTATTGCGGACAATATGCCAAGGGATTGGCGCATCTCGTGATCTTCACGCTGTTGGTGTGGGGCGAGTCTGTCATCGACAATGGCGGTATCAACACGATGCTCGGCTTGGGCATCGCATTTTTCTACGTGTGGCAGATTATCGATTCGGTGCGCACCGCAAAAGCAATTCAGATGGGCCAGCCACCGCCGGATCCACTTGGGTTGGCGCACGCGTTTGGAGCAGCCGATCCATCACCCACTGGTCAGCCCCTGCAACCAGCGCACGGAGCGACGGCAACCCAGCAGCCGAAGATTCCCACGGCAGCCGTGGTTCTGATCGGACTGGGCGTATTGTTCCTTTTGCAAACCGCAGGAGTCTTCGAGTTTGGGTGGGACCGAGTGTGGCCATTCTTTCTGATTGGCCTGGGAATTTGGATGTACGCCGTCCGCGAGGGATGGGTCGGATCGCGCCGGATGACCTACTGGCCGCATGGACGCAGACGAAGCCTGATCGGACCAGTAGTGTTCGTTACGATCGGCATGCTATCGCTGTTTGAAAGCTACGGTGGACCGCGCTGGAGCCGCACCTGGCCAGTGCTGCTTCTGGCCATCGGCATAACCAAATTGTTGGAAAGCAGAACACCACCGCCTCCTTCGATGCCACCCGGAACAGGTCCGACGGCTGGCGTCACCAGTGATGTGCAGCCGCCAACCACCGAGGTGAGAAATGGTTAGCCCAGTGCAAGTGCCTCCGCCTCGCTACCGGCGCTCGTTGTCCGGACCAGTGGTCCTCATCGCGCTCGGTATCCTGTTTCTCCTGGGAACCATGGGGCTGCTGGATTGGCGACATCTCGGCCACTGGTTCGCGAACTATTGGCCGCTGCTGCTCATCGTCTGGGGCGTGCTGAAGTTGGTCGAATACCAGCAGGCGCAAAGGCAAGGTACGCGGGCTTCTGGGATTGGAGCGGGTGGAGTTTTTCTAGTTATCTTCATCATCATTTTTGGACTCATCGCAACCCACGCCTCCCGCTTTCACTGGGAACAACTGCGCGACCAGATTGACATCAACGATGACGGTGATTTTCCGTTCTTCGGATCCAAATATAACTTCGACGATCAGCTAACCCAGACTTTCCCAGCAGGAGCCAGCCTGCGCATTATCGACACGCGCGGCGCCGTGAACGTCATCGCTTCACAGGATGATCAGATCCACGTGGTGGTTCACAAGCGCATCAGCGCCGAAAGTCAGGCAGACGCGGACAAATGGAATGGCGGCACCAAGCCGCAGCTGACGGTCAGCGGAAACGTGGTCACATTGAATGCCAACAATCAGGGCGCGGGGGATCATTGGGTGGCTGAAGACTTGGACATTTCCTTGCCCCGTCAGGCTGCGGTGGTTGCGTCCACGCGTTACGGCGATGTCAGCGTCACTGGACGCGAAGGCAATCTGGAGATCACCAGCCAGCACGGCGACGTCAATACCACCGACATCCGCGGCAAAGTCAGCCTCAATCTGGATCACAGCTCAGCCCGAATTTCGCAGATCGCCTCTGACGTCTCCATCACTGGACGCGCTAACGATGTTTCCATAGAGGATGTGAAAGGCGCAGCGCACCTCGACGGCGAGTTCATGGAAAGTGTGAAGCTGGCAAAAATAAGCCAGCCAGTCACTTTCAAATCGTCGCGCACCAACATGGATTTTTCCCGGCTCGATGGCGATCTCGATCTCGATTCCGGCGATTTGCAAGCCTCGGATCTAATCGGCCCGCTCCGCCTGAATACGCGCTCGAAAGATATTCGCCTCACTGGCGTCTCTGGAGACGTGCGCATGGAGGATGAAAACGGCTCGGTTGAACTTCGCATGAACAAGCTGGGCAGCGTGCAGGTAGAAAATCGCAAAGGCGACATCCAGCTTTATTTGCCCGACAAAGCCGGCTTCCAGCTGGACGCGCACGCCCGCAACGGGGAAATCGAAACCGATTTCGACCAGTTGAAAATCGACAACGCAAACGACCAGGCAATTGCCACCGGAACCGTCGGCGGCGGCGGTCCGCACGTAGTGGTAAGCAACGAACACGGAACCATCGAAATCCGCAAAGCCTCCGAAGCGTCCGGAAACACCAGCGCCGCACCAAAGGCTCCAAAAGCTCCGCGCGTCCCGTCCGTACCGAAAGTTCCGCAAGTCACCGAGAACTGAAGCTCACTCACGTGGCGACGGGCGCCTCGCCCGTCCAGGCGGAGCAAAGCTCCGCAGCGGATTTTAGGGGGCGAAGTTCTATGCTGAGGAGGATTTCACTTCTTCACCTGTATGCCCAAATCTTTCAGCTGTGAGTCGCTCACCGGGGTGGGAGCGTCCACCATCAAGTCCACAGCCCGCGCCGTCTTTGGGAATGGGATTACCTCGCGCAGGCTATCCGCGCTCCGCGAGAATCATCACAATGCGATCCAATCCCAACGCAATGCCGCCATGCGGAGGCGTCCCGTATTCCAGCGCTTCCAGAAAGAATCCGAAGCGGGAGCGCGCTTCTTCTTCCGTCATGCCGAGCGCGTGGAAAATTTTGCTCTGAATGTCCTGGCGATGAATACGAATCGAGCCCGATCCCAACTCAGTCCCATTCAACACAACGTCATAAGCCAGCGCCCGCACCGAAGCCGGATCGGATTCAAGTTTGTCCATGTCCTGCTCGTGCGGCGAAGTAAACGGATGATGCGCCGCCGCCCAGCGCTTGCCGTCTTCATCCCACTCGAACATCGGAAAATCAGTGACCCAGAGAAAACGGAAATCTTTCGCTGCGTCTCCCGTTTTCTTGAAGGCGCCGTGCCGGTCGGCATATTTTTGTGCCAGCGCCAGACGCAGCAATCCCGCTGCCGTATAAACAGCATGGTCGTGCTGCTTTACCTCGGGCTTCACGCCTCCCTCGGATTTATGCTCCGCCGGCTTACCGTCGCCAGCGACAAGCACAATTAAATCGCCCTCTTCGGCGCCGGTTTCCTGCCGAATCTTGGCAGCAGCTTCGGGAAAGTTCTTCTCCAGCCGCTTGAAATCCTCAAATAACTTCGCTGCACCGCGCGCGCTGAACAGCGGCTTGATTTCGTCGCGCTCCTTGCGGGAAAGCTCGCCGACTTTCGGAATACGAATTGCGACCACCGGCAAATTCGGATTCACCGCAAGCGTCGCCAAGTTTTCCTCGGTGAAAGCTGCGCGTACCTCGTTCATCGCGGGCAGACGCATGTCGGGCTTGTCGCTGCCGTACAGACGAATCGCCTGGTCGTAACTCATGCGCGGAAACGGCGTCTTGATCTCCTGTCCAGCAGCTTTGAAAGCCGCAGTCAGAAATCCCTCGACCACCTCCCAAACCCGCTCCGGCTGCGGATACGACATTTCCAAATCGATCTGCGTGAACTCCGGCTGCCGGTCGGCGCGCAGGTCTTCATCGCGGAAGCAGCGCACAATTTGAAAATAACGGTCGAATCCCGAGATCATCAGAATCTGTTTGAACAGTTGCGGCGATTGCGGCAGCGCATAGAAAGACCCGGGCTGCACGCGGCTGGGAACAAGATAATCGCGTGCTCCCTCGGGAGTAGAGCGGGTCATAAACGGAGTTTCGATTTCGAAAAATCCCTGCCCCGAAAGATAACTGCGGATCGCGATGGCAACCTTGTGCCGTAGTTCGATGTTCTGCTGCATAGCATCGCGGCGCAAATCGATATATCGATACTTCAGGCGCATTTCCTCGTTAGGCAGAATGGTGTCGCCGGGAAGAAAAGGCGGTTGCTTGGCTTCATTGAAAATACGCAATTCCTCCGCAATCACCTCAACTTCGCCGGTAGGAATATTTTTGTTGAAGGTATCGGCTGTACGTTGCTTGACTTTGCCAATGACGGCGACAACATACTCGTTGCGCAACTGGCTGGCTTTCTCATGCGCCGCCGGATCGCGCTCTTTATTAAAGACCACCTGCGTAATGCCGGTGCGGTCGCGGACGTCAACAAATATAAGGTTTCCCAGATCGCGACGGCGGTTCACCCATCCCATAAGCACGGCCCGTTGGCCGGAGTCAGAAGCGCGCAAAGCGCCGCAGCGATGAGTGCGTTGCAGGTCGCCTAAGAAGTCGAGCAAGTTATGCCTTTCAGAAAAGAATGGGAATCAAAATTATAAATGCGAGGGTCCGGTTCTGTCCGTTGCGAGGTGCTGATGCATTGCCTATTCATTGTCATTTCGAGCGCAGCAGAATTGTCCGCGAATGCGGACGATCCTGCGGAGTCGAGAAACCTGCTTTTTCGCTCGCGCCAGCTAAACACAAGGTTCCTCGACTTCGCTCGGAATGACAGGAGTGGCGTTCTTCAATTGCCCGACTGAATTCTCTGCGCCAGCTCGCCGCGAGGCACCGACACCTGTTCCCCGCTTTCCAGACTTTTTCAACGCAAAGGCCCCAGCGTTAACTTCGTTCTCGCCAACAATCAGAATGAACCGCGCTCCCACCTTGCTGGCAACCTCAAAAGATTTCTTCAGACGAAAAGCTTCATCCCCCAGTTCGGCCACAACATCGTGACGACGCAACTCACGCGCCAGACGAGCGGCCTCGCGATCCATGCCCGCGCCCAGCGGCGCGATATAAACATCCGGCTTGCGCTGCACCGCTTCCGCCGATTGCTTAAGCGCCAGCACCAGCCGGTCTTCGCCAATAGCAAAACCAATGCCAGGCGCGCTCGGACCACCAAGTGATTCGGAAAGTCCGTCGTAGCGCCCGCCGCCAAGAATCGCATTCTGCGCGCCCAAAGCTCCGTGCGTAAACTCAAATGCCGTCCGACTGTAATAATCCAAACCGCGAACCAGACGGTCGTTCAACTGAAACGGAACCGCGACAGACTTCAAAATCTCCTGCACTTGCTCGAAATGCCGTCGGCAAGGCTCGTCAAGAAACTGGCTGATGCGCGGCAGGGTTTCGATAATGGGCTGATCCGCTGGAACTTTGCAATCAAACACGCGCAACGGATTGGTGACGGCGCGACGCTGGCAATCGGCGCACATTTGCCCGACAACGGGCTCAAGCGCCTTGCGCAGCGCCTCGTTGTAGGCGGCCCTATCATTCGGGCAGCCCACAGAGTTTAGCTGCAGCGTCCAGTTCTCGACGCCAAGACGATCAAGCAGCGTGGCCAGCAGTTCGAGAATTTCGGCATCGCGCGCAGGCGATTCGCTGCCCGCACTGGCCGGGCCAATAATTTCAGCCCCGATCTGATAAAACTGCCGATACCGTCCCTTCTGCGGACGCTCCCGCCGGAACTGCGGACCGATGTAATAGAGCTTATTCAAACCACGATCCCAAAGTTTGTGCTCGATGTAAGCGCGAACAACGCCAGCAGTGTTTTCAGGACGAAGCGTCAACGACTGGCCTTTTTCACTTTCCGCACGAGCACGGTCTTCCCAGGTAAACATCTCCTTCGACACGATGTCGGTTTCTTCACCCACGCTGCGAGCGAAAAGTTGCGTCTCTTCGAAAATCGGCGTACGGATTTCCTGAAAATTGTAGACGCGGAAAACGTCGCGCACCGTGGCATCGACAAAGTTCCACAACGCCGTTTCCGGCGGGAGAAGATCGCGAGTTCCTCGTACGGCTTTGATCATGGGCTGCTACTAGCTTCTAGCTGCTGGCGTCTAGCTCAAAACATTTGTCATCCTGAGCGTAGCGAAGGATCTATGTACTCGATGGTACAAACAAAATGCATAGATCCTTCGCTACGCTCAGGATGACAGCGTTGGAGGGCTGACGGTCAGCGCTCCCTCAAATACGCTTCTTTATATCCCAGATAATTATTGGCGTAGCGCATGATGCTCTCTTGATCTTTCTGCTCCAGCTTGCGCCGGAATTTTCCCGGAGAGCCCATCCACAGCGATCCAGGTTCGACAACGGTTTTCTCTGGAATCAACGTTCCCGCCGCGATGATCGATCCTGCTCCGATGCGCGCCCCATTCAGTATGATCGAACCCATCCCGATCAGACACCGATCTTCGACTACACAACCGTGCAGCGTCACCGAATGCCCAACCGTGACGTATTCTCCCAGGACAACGTTGTACTGCTCCTTCATTCCGTGCAGCACGCTGCAGTCCTGCACATTAGAATGCGCGCCCACGCGGATGGAGTGCACGTCGCCGCGAAGCACCGCGTTCATCCACACGCTCGCATGTTCACCGAGAACCACGTCGCCGATAATCTGCGCCGAATCGTCGACATAGCACGAGGCGGGAATAGTTGGCTTGATGCCCTTGTAGGATCGGATCATGTTTCGTCTTGCCAAATAAGAAATTAAACATAACACGGGCGCGGGCTAGCAAGCACAGCTCGATGCTCACGCCGTGCTGATCCGTTAGATCCCCGGCCGCTTTGCTTTGTCCGCTCTCATCTGCGAAACTTGGCTCTAGCCGCTGCCATGGGACGCATCCACGTTCTCTCCGAATCTGTCGCCAACAAGATCGCCGCCGGCGAAGTGGTGGAGCGCCCTGCCTCTGTGGTCAAGGAACTGCTGGAAAATTCTCTCGATGCCGGTTCCACGCGCATCAAGATTCAGGTTGAAGCCGGAGGCAAGAAACTCATTCAGGTCACTGATAACGGATCTGGCATGGTTCGTGACGATGCCATGCTGGCCTTTGAACGTCACGCGACCTCGAAAATCAAGAATGCCGAAGACCTGCTCAGCGTCTCCACTCTAGGATTTCGCGGCGAAGCCTTGCCGACCATCGCTTCAGTCTCACGACTCCATCTTGAAACCCGCGCCCCAGACGAGGAGTCTGGCACCGTCATTGAAATCAACGGCGGCAAAATCTTCAAAGTGGAAGAAGCGGGACTTCCAGCGGGAACCTCGATCACCGTCCGTGACTTGTTTTTTAATACGCCGGCGCGGAAGAAATTTTTGAAAGCAGAATCTACCGAGCTGTCGCATATTGCCTCGCTGGTCACGCATTACGCGCTGGCGCATCCTGACAAACATTTCGAGTTGCACTCTGCCACCAACGCCGTGCTGGTGGCGGCCGCCCGTCGCCGGATACAGCGAGCGTGTGTACCAGGTTTTTGGCAAAGACGTTCTCGACCAACTTATTTCAGTAGCGGCAATGCAGCCATTGGAGCATGTTGGCCTGCCCCAGCCGCCGCCCTGGCGCAGGCAGCAACCAGTTCTGGTGGATGATGCGCAGGTTGGGGATGCACGGGCGACGACGCCCGCGCCTACACTGGCTGAGCCCGCGCGCGCATCGTCGAATGGTGGCTTCGGTGAGATGCGGATGCACGGTTTCGTTTCCAAACCTGAAATCCAGAAGCTCAACCGCAATTCGATTTATGTTTTTGTGAATGGACGGTTGATCCGCGATCGCCTTATTCAGCACGCCCTTACTGAGGCTTACCGCAACATTCTGCCGCCGACGGTTTATCCCGTGGTGCTGCTGTTCCTCGAGTTGCCCAGCGGCGAAGTGGACGTGAATGTGCATCCCTCGAAAACCGAAGTGCGCTTCCGCCAGCAAACTGTCATGCATGACTTTGTTCGAGACTCGGTTCGCGCGGCGCTGATGAAAGCGCGTCCGGTGCCGCAATTCACTACGGAAATCAGCGCGCATCCTACGGCGAGCCCGTCGCTTACTCCGGGATCTCGTTCCCAACCAGCGGAGTTACGCACATTTTCCGCCGCGGCTGAAGGTTTCACTCTGCAACCGCCAACTGCCCCGCCGGTCACGGAGCGCTTTCACTTCGGCGTCGATGGAATCGCGGTTGATGGCAACGCCGCGCTGTCTTTGGTTCGCGCGCCAGAGATAGTTTCCGAGGTCAGAGAACAAGACAGCTGCGCTCCGCCGCTACCAGAGGAGCCAGAAACCGCTAGCGAGTTTGCGAACAATGACCCGACGCCATCGCTCGCATCGCTCAAACCGCTGGGACAGATTCGCGATTCGTTCATACTCGCCGTGAATCACGAGGGCTTGTGGATCGTCGATCAGCACGTCGCCCACGAGCGAGTGCTCTTTGAGAAAATCCTGAAGCAGCGCTCTGCGCAAAAAGTAGAAAGCCAGCGCCTGCTAATGCCGCTGCTGCTAGAACTAACGCCCGCCCAGCAAGCCGTCTTCGCCGAGATATCGGAAGAACTCAATCAGAACGGATTCGAGGCCGAACCATTCGGAGCCCGAAGCGTCGCCATAAAAGTCGCCCCCGCGGGAGTGGACGCCGCACAGATCGAACACATGCTGCACGAACTGCTCGATCAGTTCTCCCGCGAAGAACAAGCCCTGAACATGGAAAAAGTCCGCGCCCGGATAGCCGCGTCCATCGCCTGCCACGCCGCCATCAAAGTCAACATGCCGCTGCAGCAAAACAAAATGGAGTGGCTGCTAGCCGAGCTAGCAAAGACCGACTGCCCAATGTGCTGCCCCCACGGCAGGCCGGTGGTTTTGCGATACTCGATGAAGGACATTCAGAGGGCGTTCAAGAGAATTTAGAGACGACTACGGCGTCAGCTTGAACACGACTCCCCAGCCGGAAGAGCCACCGCCCCATGCCGTCCCGTACAGATTTCCTTTGGCATCTTGGATCACTCCTGCGAAAGGGAACGCCCCGCTGGTACAGCCCGGCTGGCCGTTAAAGCTGCAGAGCACGGTTTCGTGACGGGTGCTGTCCAGCTTGAACACTACGCCACATCCTCCTCCGCCACAGCCTTCGTACACTCCGCCAGCGATGGTGGTCCCGTAGAGGTTACCCTCGGCGTCCCGAATCACACCCGATACGGGGAACGCTCCACCGCCGGAGTCAAAGCTGTAGAGCACGGTCTCCTCGCCACTCCTGCTTATCTTGAAAACAGTTCCATCGTTAGGAAGGCCATCGCCGGTGGTAGTGCCGTAGAGATTCCCCTCGCCGTCTCGGATCACACCCCCATTTGGGTATAGCCCGTCGGCTTCCCCCTTAAAGCTGTACAGCACGGTTTCCTTTCCGGCCTCGCTCAGCTTGAATACCGTTCCGCAACCGTTGTCGCATTCCCCGCTACCGCCGTGCTTGGTGGTTCCATAGAGGTTTCCCTTTTCGTCCCGAATCACTCCTGCATAGGGAAACGCCCCGTCGGGCGCACCTTTGAAGCTGTACATCACAGTCTCCTTGCCGGTTCTGCTCAACTTGAAAACCGTTCCGCAGCCTGCGCCCGAATCACAGGAAACGTCACCGCCGATCCACGTAGTTCCAAACAAGTTTCCGTAAGCATCCCGGATCACTCCTGCGTAGGGGTTCGCCCCGTCAGGCCCGCCCTTGAATGCATACAGGACGGTCTCCTTGCCCGTTTTGCTGAGCTTGAACACCGTTCCGCAGCCCTGGCCCTCTTCGCAAGAAAGCTCACCGCCGTAAAAGGTAGTCCCGTAGAGGTTACCCTCGTCGTCCCGGATCACTCCTCCATAAGGAGCACCGCCGTCCCGTCCTCCTTTGAAGCGATACAACACGGTCTCCCTACCCGATTTGTTCAGCCTGAATACCGTTCCGCAGCCCCGGGTTTGGAAGTAGCTGCACCTCCCTATCTTTTCTCCTTTGCTGCCTCCTAGGGTGGTCCCGTATAGGTTGCCTTTGGCGTCTCGGATCACACCCGCGTAAGGGTTAGCGCCGTTCAAGCAGGGCGGACCGTCCGGGCAGAAGTTTTGCAACACCTTGTAGGTTTGGGCGTGCGCCGATTGTGCAGGAAGCATTCCCGTCAAACAGGCAACCGCTATGCTCAAGACCATGTACAAAGCCGGCGATCTGATCTTCATGCTCGCGTTCTCACCGGAGCTCTCTGTTTCGCACTGTGAAATCCGCCCTGAGTGTACGCCACTCCCGCTCGTCCGGGCATGGTGAAATGTTTATCACTCGTGTTCCGTGTGGTCTAATGATTTTATGACCGATCTCGATCAACTGCGGCGGGAGAAGTGGCATCTCGACGGGCGCGCTGTGCGCACGTTGGACGATGCCCGCGCGTTTCTCGAATCGGTTGGGTTTTGCATGATGTATCCCATGCGCAACCAGGTGCTGGTGCCTACATTCATGGGCGCCTGGGTTGGCTCGGATCAGCAACTGCCTGACTGGCAGCACGCTTTCGCCGATCCGCGGGCGCAAGACGCAACCGATTTGATGGTTCGTCTGTTGCGCGACCGCTCGGCTTACGAGGCTAATCGCTTCGACGAGAACAATGCATTTTTGGTGGCCGCTTCCATCTTTCCTTATTTCTATGCGCTGGTCGGAGAACGCAATCCCAAAGCAACGCCGAAACCGAAGCCGCACTCGGACTACTCCCAACTGGCTTGCGACGCATTTGAATTGATCCGCCGCGACGGTCCGATTTCCAAGCAGAAGATGCGCGACGTTTTGGGCGGCAGCGTATCGTTCGTGGCTCTCGATCATGCGCTGGGCGAGCTATGGTCCAAGCTGCGCATCACGCGAGTTGACTACAATCCCACGGAAGGCGCGTTCTGGGATGTGCTGTATCGCTGGTCGCCGGACGCGGTGCGCGAAGGCGTGAATCTTTCGGTGGGAGAATCGCTCTCCGCGCTGCTGACAAAATATCTGGATTGCGTCGTAGCTGCCGACCAGCAGGAGTTGGAATCTTTTTTCGGTAACTTCGTTCCGCGCTCACGGGTAAAGGAAGCGATTAATGCGCTGTTGGCTGCGCGTGAGTTGAGCTTTGTTCACGTGGGCAATCGTACGTTGATTCAAATCACGCCAGCAAAGGCGGAGGCCGCTCCGCGCGCTGCTGGTCCGCGAGAACCACGTTCACCTCGGAAAACGCTGTCTCCTCCACGAACCTAATGCACAATACTTCTCGTGTCATCCTGAGTGTAGCGAAGGAACTATGTACTCCGACGGTACCAGCAAGTTGCATAGATCCTTCGCTACGCTCAGGATGACAACGACGTGAGGGTGAGAATCGTCGATTGCCCCGGACGAGGCGTCCGGCTACGTTGGGTGGGCTAGGTTGACGATTTCCCGAGAATCCAGTCTAAGAGAAATATGAAGAGACTCTTTGCTTTCTGGTTAGGTTTGCTGCTCTTGGTATCGATTGCCGCGGCTCAGTCTATGTCCGGAGCGCAGTCAAAAGAAGAACCAGCGCTGCCCTACATCCCAAGCCTTGATGTTGGTTCGATGGACAAGTCGGTTGATCCGTGCGTCGATCTTTATCACTACGCCTGCGGCGGCTGGCAAAAGCAGAACCCCATTCCACCGGACCAGACTTCGTGGAGCGTTTACGGCAAGCTGTATCAGGACAATCTGATGTTTCTGCGCGGAATCCTGGAGCAGTCTGGGACAAGCAGTTCACAGCGTGATGCCAGCACCCAGAAGATCGGCGATTTCTACGCGTCGTGCATGGACGAGAGCACTGCCGACAAACACGCGGTGAGTGCGATCCAGCCGCAACTGGATGCCATCGCTGGCCTGAAGTCTCAGCGCGATATGGCGGCGCTCGTCGCTCAGTTGCCGCTTCCTTTTGGCCGTACGATTTTGTTTGCCGCTGGCTCAACTCAGGATCCGGATAACTCCGATCAGGAGATCGCCGATCTTGACCAGGGCGGGCTGGGATTGCCCGATCGCGATTACTACACAAAAGAAGACGCCAAATCGAAGGAGATTCGCGAGCGCTACGTCCAGCATGTGCAGAAGGTGTTTGAGTTGCTCGGCGACAATCCTCAGGACGCGAAGCAGAACGCCGCCACAATTCTGCGCATGGAGACGGCGCTGGCCAAGGCTTCGTGGACGCAGGTTGAGCGCCGCGATCCTTATAAATTAAAGAACAAAATGAAGCTCGGGGAACTGGAGCAGTTGGCGCCGAATTTCGACTGGCAGACTTACTACCGCGCGCTGAAGTATCCGCCTATTGAAATTCTCAACGTCGACGCGCCTGCGTTTTATAAACAGATGAACTCTGAATTAACCAGCGAGCCGCTGCAGAACTGGAAAAACTATCTGCGCTTTCACGTTGCCGATGAGTATTCGCCTTTCTTGTCGGCAAACTTTGTGCAGGAGAATTTTGAGTTCTACCGAAAGTATCTGCGCGGGGCCAAAGAGATGCAGCCGCGCTGGCGGCGCTGCGTGCAATATACGGATTACAATCTCGGCGAGGCGCTGGGACAGGTTTATGTCGAGCACGTATTCTCGCCGGCGTTGAAGGCCAGCACGCTGGACATGGTGGATCGTATCGAAGCCGCCATGGGACAGCGCATTCGGCAACTTGACTGGATGAGTCCAGAGACGAAGCAGCAGGCGCTGATTAAGCTTGCGAAGATTCGCAACAAGATTGGCTATCCCGACAAGTGGCGCGACTATAGCTCTCTCGCCATTGTTCATGACGACCTTGCGGGAAATATCCGGCGGGGTGGCGAGTTCGAATTGCATCGCCAGATCAACAAAATTGGTAAGCCGGTTGACCGGGGCGAGTGGGACATTTCGCCGGCCTCCGTCGATGCCTACTACAACCCGCAAATGAACGACATAAATTTCCCCGCCGGAGTGCTGCAGCCTCCGCTCTATGACGCAAAAATGGACGACGCTCCGAACTACGGCGACACCGGCGGCACGGTCGGCCACGAACTGACTCACGCCTTCGACGATGAAGGCAGCCAGTTCGATGCCAAAGGCAATCTGAAGAATTGGTGGACTAAGGAAGATCGGGAAAAATTCGATGCCCGCACCAAGTGCGTGGCCGATCAATACTCGTCTTACGTCATGGTCGATGACGTCCACATCAACGGCGAACTTACGCTGGGCGAAAATGTGGCTGACCTGGGCGGCGAAATTCTGGCTTTCATGGCGTGGAAAGATGCGACCAAAGATAAGAACCTTCCGCCGATTGACGGCCTCACTCCCGAGCAGCGTTTCTTTGTGGGCTTTGCGCAGTGGGATTGCGCCAATATGCGTGATGAGGATCTGCGCGTTCGGGCCATAACCGATCCGCATTCGTCGGCGCAATACCGCATCAATGGCGTGGTTGTGAATATGCCCGAGTTCGCGCACGCGTTTTCTTGCAAAGCGGGACAGCCTATGGTGAGTGCGCCGGATAAAGTTTGTAAAGTCTGGTGAGTCTTCACCACAGAGTCACAGAGTCACAGAGTTGGAGAAGAAGCAATATTTACAGAAAATAACCGGCAACTTCAACGGCAGCGGACAGGAGTGTCCGCTCTACACAAGTATTCGGCTACCAGCCTTGCACCTGGACGCTCACTTGATAGGTGAGATGGTCAGGATTCGAGACCGGAATGGTCAGGGTGACATGGCTGTTCGCCAGCACGCGGACGGGAAATGTGACCGCGACCGGGCCGGCGTTCGTTTGAATACCAGTGGTCCCGCCATAGACCTGCAAGGGCGGAAGCCATGGTCCGTTGGCTTGGGTGAGAGAACATTTTTTCGGCATGCCCTTCTCGTTCCACGGGCAAAGTCCATCACCCAACTGTTCAACTCCGGCTGCGTCTGTCCAATTGAAATAGGGACTCACAACGTCTTTAACACCGACACCAGAAGTTCCTGACACCGTGTAATAAATCGTGATCAGATAGCTGGTGTCGACCGCCGGCGGCGTCAAAAGATCGGTGGTGTTTAGAGCGCCGGTGAGGGTATAAGTCTGATTGAACACCTCATGGATGGTGCCTGCCTGCAGGGGTACCAGAGTGGTCAGGAATACGAATATTAAGGCGAAGTTGCGAAACATGGGGGTCCCTTCTTGCTCCGAAGATGTCTCCGGGATCGAAGCTATAACCGATGCCTCAAGCTCACAAGTCTTCGAAAGTAGTGACCTCTTTCGCAGGGAGAGACCGTTGACTTCTCGTCATGGCGGGAAGATAATGCGACGCGAGAGAGACCACCCATCCTTCCGCTGTGCGGTCCCTTGAGCGACCTCTCTTTGACCCCAGGTTGAGGCTAATCCCAGGGCGTTCGCCGTCCCGGCCTACAAAATCCATGGCAAACACACCGATTCCGGTTTGATCGAATCTTGTGTGGTGTGTCGTGCTTGAATGACTCTAAGATGCGCCGACCGGCCAACCGAACACCGCTGCTGGGCGGCTGAAAGGCATTGAAAAAATGATCGGGAGGCATTCGTGACAAGCGACGGAGAACCCGGGACCCAGAGCGGTATACGCAAAAGATTCGGTATCGCGATATTACTGCTGACGGTATCTTGCTTTGGACAGTCCCCGGGGTCTCGCGCGAATTGGACTGAGTTCCACCGGACCAACATGAAGCGCCTTAACCCCTACGAGAAGGTGCTCAATGTCAACAATATCGGGAGCCTCGCATTGAGATGGAGGGTTCGAATTTTCGGGGTATATTCCTCGCCTGCGGTAGTAAATGGCGTGGTTTACTTTGGCGGGGAAGACAACGATGTGTACGCGCTGAACGCCAACACCGGTGCCATCGTGTGGATAAAAGGCACAGGGGGCCTTGTGGAGTCGTCCCCGGCCGTGGCGGGTAGAATGGTTTATATCGGCTCTGAGGATGGCAACGTTTATGCGCTGGACGCGATCACAGGCGCCCAAGTATGGAGCTATAACACATTCAACAACATCGATTGCTCCCCCACCGTGGCGAATGGAGTGGTGTATATCTGCTCCGGCGATGGCAACCTGCTAGCGCTGAACGCCCTGACCGGGGCCAAGCTGTGGAGCCACGAATATGCCACCCTTTATTCCGCGCCTGCGCTGGTGAATGGGGTCCTGTTTGTCGGTTCCTCCAATGGCAATATTTACGCGCTCGAAGCAAGCACTGGTACAGAACTGTGGGCGTACCAAACCAAGGGGGTGGTGTTGTCGTCTCCCGCGGTAGCGAACGGGGTCGATTATATCGGCTCGTTCGACCACAAGGTCTACGCGCTAAATGCCCGCACCGGGGCCAAGATCTGGAGCTACACCACCGGGAATTATGTGGGGTCCTCGCCGGCAGTCGCGAATGGTGTCGTTTACGTGGGCTCGTACGATTCAAAAGTGTACGCTCTGAACGCGCAGAGCGGCGTCAAGTTATGGAGCTACCGGACCCACTACTATGTGGAATCCTCGCCGGCAGTGGCGAACGGCGTAGTCTATGTAGGTTCGGACGATGCAAACGTATATGCGCTGAACGCGCGAACCGGTGCCAAGTTGTGGAGTTATATGATCTCAGCGGTGCAGTCCTCGCCCGCGGTGGTGAATGGAATGGTTTATGTCGGTGCGCAGGATGGCCTTTACGCCTTCGGATTGAACTGAACACTGCTTCCTTCCGCCGCAGTTCAGCCGCTTAACCGGATTACGGTACGGGGGCGAAGTTGATACAATGCCGACCTTGCTCGGCTGCCTGGACGGGAGCCTCCCGGCCTCCTTATGTTTATTTGTCATTGCAAAATCAACTTCAAAGGGCGGACAGGAGTGTCCGCCCTACAGTTCAAAAGCCATACTTCAACGAGAACTGAATCAGCCGCGGTGTGCCGACGACTGAGGTGATCTGGGTAAACGAGCTGGGACTCTCAACATCCGTCGCCGAGGGATTAGCGAACGACGGGTGGTTGAATAGGTTGAAGAAGTCGGTGCGGAAGCGCAGAGACTGCCGCTCGGTCAACTTGAAAGTCTTTCCGATGGTGAAGTCGATATTCTTCTGGGGTGGCCCAATTATGCAGTTGCGGGGAGCGTTTCCGTAGCCCGTAGCATCTCCGGGCGCGCCGTTGGCCAGCGGTATGATCGCGTCTGGCATATAGGCTGTCGGGTTCGCCCAGTGGGCGAGCCGGGACTCGACGCCGCCTGAAGTCGCTGCGTTGGCGCAGCTGAAGCCTGGAGCGAATGTCGGAGTCGCGAGATTTGGGCTGCTGAGAGCGTAAGCGCTTCCTCCAGCCGAATCGATCGGCGTAAAAGGCAGACCCGATTGCAGGGTAACAACACCGCTGAGGATCCAGCCGCCCAAAGCACCGCCGGTGAAGCCGCTGGCATGCGCGTAGAACGGCAACTGGTAGGTTGCGCTGGTGATGAAGCGTTGCCGGCGATCGAAGTCGGAGAGACCGCGCGAATCGCGGGCATTAGTCTGATCGTTGAAACGGGTATCGAAGGCTACTGTCGCCGTCGAAACATCGTCGATCGCTTTGGAAAAAGTGTAGGCGCTCTGCCAATACAATCCCTGGCCGAAGCGGTGCGACAGCGTTGCCTGCAGCGAATGGTAATGCGAGTCGGAATTGGGAGAGAATGACTCGAATGCCGCAGGAGCCAATCCGAGGAATGGAGCACGCGCATTGGCGTTCTCCGCGGTAGTGTCAACAATCTGACATGAACTACCTGGCGCTCGTACACCGGCGCAACTGACTCCCGGAATCGTGACTGGACTTTGGGGAGTGGCGAGCGTTGCCTGATCGGGATCGAAGGTGGAGCGCAGATGAGTGCCTTTGGATCCCACATATCCGAGCTCGACGAACCAGTTTCGGCCTATTTCATGTTGTATGGTGAAATTCCACTGTTGAGTCGTGGCTGCGATCCAGTGGAACGGCACCTGGAGGCCGATGAAGCTGTTTACGTTTCCAGTGAAGCCGGGGCCGCATTGATCGGGATTGGTGGAGGGATTTCCATTTCCCAACGTACAACTGGGCGCGAAGCCGGTAAAGAGCGCGGCGCGGGGCACGAAAGCAGGACTCAGCACTCCCAGCGGAGGAATTCCGGTGAATCCCGTTACTGGATTGGGCTGGAAAAGATTGGTCAGGCTGCCTGCGCCTGGCAAGAAGTTGACCGCGATCGGGAAGAACGGGGCGGAGAAAGATAAGTTATCGACGGCGCCCAAGTCTTCGCGCACGCTGTAAATGCCATAACCGCCGCGAATGGTGGTGGTGTGATGTCCAAATAAATCGTAGGCAAAGCCAATGCGGGGCTCCCACACCGTGGCGTATTCGTTTTTGAGAGCGGCTTGATTAAGGGTTCCGCTCAAGCCGGGAAGGTTGAATCGACTTACGCAGGTGGGATACTCGAAGGGTTGGCCGGTGGTGTTGGCCAGCGTCGGATCTAAATTGCCGAGATGGCACAGCTCATCGTAAGGAGCGCCCACAAACTCAGTACGAAAGCCGAGGTTCAGGGTCAGATTCTTTGTGGCCCGATAATCGTCCTGGCCAAACAAGGAGTACGCAGGAATGCGGTAGTCATGGTTGCCCACGCCGCCTCCGGCCTCACCGAACAGAGGTGCGCCGGCCAGGAAGCTTTGAAAGTCGGTGGCGAATCCGGTGGGCCCGGCAAAGAATAATAGTCCGTTATCAGCGACTGGCAGGGTACGGCGGATGGTGTTTCGATCCCATTCGCCCCCGAAGCGGAACTGATGAGAGCCGTGGCTCCAACTCAAGGTGTCGAGCAATACAAAGCTGTCGGAAAGCGCGCTTTGCAGTTGCTGCGGGAAGGGACCGAAGGCCCAGCTGCCAAAAGTGAAACGGTATATATTGGGGTCGCCATTTGCGGTGGGGATGTTGATTCCCACTTGCGCATTGGTGACGGGCGGTTGGTTGTTCAACTTGTCGCTGATGATGTTTACGCCGAATCTTAGCTCGTTCACGGTCGTGTTGGAGAACAGATGGGTTTCGGTAATGCTGCCTACCCGGTTGTGCAGGGGAATGTCTAACGGGAAATTGAGGTTGTTCGGCGTAGGCGCGCCGCCGGTTTGAATCTGGAAGGAATCGGCGCCGAAGGGTTGAAAGGTTTCGGAATCAGCCCAGAAAAAACGGAAGGCCAGACGATCTTTACCCCCGCGGAATTCGCGATCCCAGTTAGTAGTGAACTGATCGTCGGTGAACTTGCCGGTGCGGCTTAAGATGAGGGGGCCAAAGTTGAGTTGGCCATTGGTGAAGCCCGGCGTTCCTGGCACGGTGGGCAAAAGATAGCCTCCTCCGCCTCCGCCGAACTGGTTGCTCTTGAAATTCAGCAGCGCTAACGCTACAGGATCAATGCTGGTGAGGCCTCCGTTGGGGAAGAATGTGGCCAGCAGGTTGGCCGCGGAGCGGTCGGCCGGTATCACTGGGATGCTGGTGTTGATGTAGGTTCCGGGCGAAGCCCCACTGCGCTGGCTCGTCCCCTGATAGTTCACGTAAAAGTAGCCCAGCTTCGCTTTACTCCCGATCGGTCCACCTAAATCGCCGCCAAAGATGTTCTGCTGGATAACTGGGCGCGGAAGCCCAGCCCGGTTTAAAAAGAAGTCATTCGCATCAAGCACGGTATTGCGGAAATACTCCCACAGGTCACCGTGGAAGTTGGCGGTACCACTTTTGAGAGTGGCATTGATATTGCCGCCTCCATTGCGGCCCTGAGTCGCGTCGTAAAGACTGGTGCTGACCTTAAATTCCTGGATGGAATCAGGATTCGGGAGCGGCGTGTAAGTCAGTTCTCCGAACGAATAATCGGCGACGGAAATACCTTCGATCAGGTAATTGTTGTTGTCTTCGCGTCCGCCATTGACGTGGATGTAAACCTGTCCGCGGCCTAATTGCGAGGCGTTGTTCAAATCCGAAGAAGCGCCCGCAGACAGAGTCAGCAATTGCTGAAAATTCCTGGTGGCCAGGGGAAGTTCGGTAATGGTATTGCTCGTCAGTGATTGGCCGGTAGTGGCGTCGGTCGTGTCCACTTGGGCGACCTGGGACTCAACCTGGACGACCTCGTTGACGGATGTCACCTTTAGCGACGCGGTGAGGCGCGTGGTTTCGGTGATGTTTACAACCACGCCAGGAAACTTGGTGGTGGCAAATCCGGGAGCGCTGACTTGGACAGTGTAGGCGCCGACAGGTAATAGCGTGGCAGTAAAAGCGCCGGTGGAATCAGTCGTCAGATGGCGTTCCACCTCTCCCGTCGCCTCTCGCACAACATCGACTTTAGCTCCTGCAACCACGGCTCCCGACGCATCTGAGACCGTGCCGGTAATGGCGCCGGTAGCGCCGCCCTGTGCAAACGCCAGCCCACTCGCGCACGCAATAAACAAGCCCACAGCCACCAAATTGCGGATGGTGAACATGTTCCCTCCTAGCTCGCTTTTCCTTGGAGGCGGCCAGTATATTCGCAAATCAGGAGGTCGGCGATTGATTTTTCGAGTAGGCGGGATCAGCCAAGCAGACCGCGGATAGTCTTTATAGGTTCCTCCGCGTACTCTGCGGCCGTTCTCCGTGACCTCCGCGATTTAAGACTCTGTATCTGACGCCGCTCATCAACACCTTAAAACGCGGAGGTCGCAGAGAACGGCCGCAGAGTACGCGGAGGCAGAAAGTGGCTGGCGACGAATCTTTAACTTTGTTGCACCGTGTAAAATCATTCGTCACGATGAACTCTCCCCAACGCAAACTGATCATCGCCATAGACGGACCCGCCGGCGTAGGCAAGAGTACTATCGCGTCACGCCTGGCCCGCAAACTCGGTTACGCCAACCTGGAAAGCGGAGCCATGTATCGCGCGCTCGCGCTAAAGGCCATTGAGTGGGACGCTTCTTTCGACGACGAAGCTGCGCTGGCCAAACTTGCCCACGACTCGCGGATTCAGATAGAACCAGCAGCGAACGGCACCCGGGTTCTGCTTGACGGCCGCGACGTAACCCAGCGCGTACGCGACACCGATGTCACCGCCGGAGCATCGCGCGTATCTGTTCATCCCAAGGTGCGCGAGTGGATGGTCGCCCGGCAGCAGGAATTGGGCACGGGCGGCGGCGTCGTAATGGAAGGCCGCGACATCGGAACCAAAGTCTTTCCCAACGCCGACGTGAAAATCTTCCTCGATGCCGACCCGGTAGTTCGCGAGCAGCGGCGGCTGCAGCAACA
Organism: uncultured Acidobacteriota bacterium; assembly: GCA_963716405.1. GTDB lineage: Bacteria > Acidobacteriota > Terriglobia > Terriglobales > Acidobacteriaceae > JABDBE01. Next base: position 136,611 of record CAVQTI010000009.1, read on the forward strand.
GAATCTGCGGGGAACAGCAGCCCAAGCCACGGCTGCCGAACTGCGCGAGCGCGACCGCCGCGACCGCACCCGCGCAGCCTCGCCGCTAGCGCCAGCAGCCGACGCAGTGATGATCGATTCCACCAACCTCTCCGAAGACGAAGTGTTGCGCCGGGTAGAAGAGGTAGTGCAGCAGAAGCTAACGTCCAGATAAATGGGAAACGCTCGTCTCGCCCGCAAGTGTAGGCGGGGGCGTCATCGCCCGTGCTTTGTGCATCGTCTTAGCCCACGGGCGCGGACGCCCACGCCTGCACTTTCCCGGCTCGGGACAACTTGAAAAAAGAACCTGCCTGCTCACAGACTTCCTTGCCACGCAGTGCTATACAGAGACTGTCTCCCGTCGAGTCTGGGCTCACCGCGATTCCTTGCAGGTGACGTCCAATGCCGCGTTGTTTTTTCGTTTGTCTTAGCGTTATTTTTTGGCTGACGATTTCTGCCTTGGCGCAGGACGCCTCCACGGGCGCCATTCGCGGAATCGTTAGCGATTCCACCGGACGCCGCATTGTCGATGCTTCCATCGCGCTAGTGGACGACGCTCAGGGCTTTCGTTACTTCGTCACCAGCGATTCCGAGGGACAATTTGTGTTCGAGTTGCTCCCGCCGGGCGAGTACACCGCACGCGCCGTCGCCCCGGACATGTCTCCGCAGCTCACGCCCAAGTTGCACATCTCTGTGGGAGCGACTCTTGAACTTGAATTTAAACTGCAAGTGGGCGGAGCCAAGGAACAGATCACGGTTTCCAGCGAACCTCCTTTGGTCGAAACCCAATCCAACGCGGTCTCCTCGCTGGTCGACAAACGCGCGATTGAAGAATTACCGCTCGACGGCCGCCGCTTCACCGACCTTGCCCTGTTGACGCCGGGAGTGACGCAGGATCCGCGGGGGCTGACTTCTAGTTCAAATGGCGACTTGGCTTTTGGCGGAATCCGCGGCTATCAATCCAGCTACTTGGTCGATGGCGAAGACAATAACAATGCTTTTTTCGCGCAGGCGCGGGGCGGCTATCGCGCGCCGTATCAGTTCTCGAATGAAGTTGTGCAGGAGTTCCGGGTCTCGTCGAACACCTACGGGGCGGAACTCGGACGCGCGGGAGGCGCGGTGATCAATGTGGTCACGAAGTCCGGGTCGAACCAGCTTCATGGGACCGATTTTTATTTCCTTCGTGACAGCGCTTTCGGCGCGACTCAGCCCTTGCTCGACTTCAAACCGCGTTCGGAACAGCAGCAATTCGGATTTACCCTGGGTGGTCCACTGCGTCACAACCGCGTGTTTTTTTTTGGCGGACTCGATCAGCACATTTTTCACGTGCCCACGGTGGTGCGTTTTCTGGATGGAAGTTCGCAAGTGGTTCCGCAACCCGGCCAGCAACCATTGCACGACGGCGACTACGAGGCCAGCGATCAGGCGCTGGTGTTCGCCGCCGCCGCCCGGCTGTCTAATCTGGCTGGAACGTATCCTTCGAAGATGGTTGGTAATGCCGGCTTCTTCAAAATGGATTTCACGCTCACGCCACACGAGGCGCTTTCCACGCGCCTAAGTACTTCGCGTTATTCCGGCCTGAATAATGTGTTCCTCGATCCGTCCAGCCCGCTTACGACCAACGCGATAAGCGAGAATGGTGAGCAGCACGTGGCCACTGAGACAGGATCGGTGGCGTTGAACAGTACATTTTCCTGGCGGCTGATCAGCCATCTGCGCGCCCAGTTCTCGCACGATCTGCAAGAGTCGAGCAGCAACGCCACCGATCCGTTGACCGAAGTGCGCAGCATCATTGACGGCTTTGGACGCTCCAACATTTTGCCGCGGCAAACTCGAGAGCACCGGCTACAGGTCGCAGAAACTATCAGCCTTGAAGGCAAACGCAATTCCTGGAAGATCGGCGGCGACGCTTTGCTCAGCTGGATTTATAACTATTTCCCGTCGCAAGCCGGCGGAGAGTACATTTTCGATCTTATTAAAGTGAACCCGTTCACCTTCGAACCGCAGGAAGCGGGCTTGCTGCTGACACCGCTGCGCGCCTATGCGCACGATGTGCCAAAGTATTACATCCAGAATTTTGGGAATCAGTCGAGCCATCCCGACACCAACGAATACTCGGGGTTTTTGCAGGACACAATCCGCGCCACCAGCCATCTGGCCATCAGTCTTGGCGCGCGATATGACCTGCAGACCTTCACCAAGAAAGGACTGCTGACCAACCCGCTGTGGCCAGATTCCGGCAAGATTCCCTTCAATCCCGACAATTTTGCTCCGCGCGTCGGGGTTGCATACTCTTTCGGGGACGCGAAGCCGTTGGTAGTACGAGCGGGATACGGCTGGTTCTACACCCGCATTCCGCAAATTTACACATCCACCATAGCCACTGATAACGGTTTCTCCTCCAGCAATCTGTTTTTGGAGAATTCAAATTATTACGATCATCAGGTCTTCCCTCAATATCCGAATGCGCTGGTGAATTGCCCGCTGACCGCGACATCTTGCACCTTGCCGCCGAGTCTGGCGCAGTATTCGCAAGCTGCAGTCTCTGCCTTCGCCTCAAATTTCAAGACGCCAAAAGTGGAGCAGGCGAGTCTCGGACTCGAGCAGGAGGTAGCACACCGCCTGGCGGTCGGGGTTTCATACATGTATGTGCATGGCGTCGACCTTATCCGCGCCTTGGATGAGAATCTGCCGCCACCGGTGAATGTGCAGTATCCGGTATACGACAGCACGGGCACCAATTTTCTTGGCACGTTTTACAACGTGCAGTCTTTTTCCACCTGGCAGATGACTTCGTCATTCACCTGTCCGTATCCGCCGTGCATCAATCCTCTCGCTCGCCCGATTCCGCAACTTGGGGCGATCGATGTATTTCAGAGCGCGGCATCGAGTGTTTATAACGGAATGACGTTTTCCGTTCATCGCCAAATGACGAGCGGCCTCTATTTCCGGCTTGCTTACACGTTCGCCAAAGCGATCGATGACGGGCAGGACGCACTGGTGGCGGGACAACCCGCTTTGGTGCAGAATTCCTATAACACCGCCGCCGAAAAAGGTCTCAGCGTAACCGACCAGCGGCACCGTCTGATGTTTGCCTGGATTGCCGATCCCAAAATCTTTGGCCGCGATCAGCCTTTGCTGGAGAAAGTTTTTAACGACTGGAAATTAGCTGGCGTACTTACTTTCGGCAGCGGACGGCCAGAGAACGTCATGGTCTCAGGCGATCCCAATCAGGATGGCAACGAGAACAATGATCGCCTGCCGGGCGCGGGCCGCGATTCGTTCATTGGACCCGATTACGCAACCACCGACGCGCGCCTGACTCGCCGCCTCTACGTTCGCGATCGTCTGAAATTAGATTTGGTGGTGGAATCCTTCAATCTGCTGAATCGCGATAACAAACGTGTGCTAATCACCCAAAATGGCTTGGAGAGCGATACGGCGTATTTCGTGAAAATCAGCAATGAGCTGGGAGTCAATTATTATCCCGGCCATTTTCAGATTCCCAGCAATCCGCTGCGAACTACGAACGCATATTCCCCACGGCAAGTGCAACTGGCTCTGAAGATGATTTTCTGAGGGCGAGGACGGCCGTCCTCCATTGACTCGCCGGTCAGTGTCACTGACCGTGACAAACTGCCCTAAGGGGTCTAGCATGGTGTTTAGTGCCGCAAAAGCCGCTGAGTTTCGATCCCCACACCTTCCTTTCCACTATCGGCGAGGGCAGAAAAGCTTTGCATTTTGTTAAGAAGCAAACTGTCTTCGTGCAGGGCGATCCAACTGACGCGGTCTTTTTCATCCAGAAAGGCAAGGTCAAGCTGACCGTTATATCCAGTAGTGGCAAAGAGGCGACTATTGGCATATTAGGGGAAGGCGATTTTTTCGGTGAAGGCTGCCTGGCGGGGCAGAGGCTGCGCATGGGGTCGGCGAGCGCGGTTACCAATTCCGAAGTTCTGCGCATCGATAAGAAAGTCATGATGGAAGCGCTGCACCGCGAACACAAAATGTCCGACATGTTCGTCGCCTATCTGCTGGCGCGAAACATCCGCTACGAAGAAGATCTGGTTGACCAACTTTTCAATTCGAGTGAGAAGCGCTTAGCAAGGATTCTTCTATTGCTGGCTCACTTCGGCAAAGAAGGAGTGCCGCAAACGGTTATCCCCGAGATAAGTCAAGCCACGCTGGCCGAGATGGTGGGCACAACCCGCTCGCGGGTAAATTTTTTTCTGAACCGGTTTCGAAAAATGGGCTTCATCCATTACAACGGGGGACTGCAAGTCCATAGTTCCCTTCTGAACGTCGTTCTTCACGACTGACAGGCAAAAGGCATCAACCACAAAGTGCACTAAGGTACACAAAGGTTCGTCTGTCACCTTTCCTTTCCATCTCAAGACTTCGCACAAAATAAGGTTTTTGCAGGTAGAATGCCAACGGAGTGCATCGTATCAACTGCGCTGAATCGAGACTGGAGAAATGATGAGTAAGAGAGAGCTATTCGGGATGCCTATTTGTTTGGGAATGTTGGTGCTTGCAAACGTATTGGCTTCGGCGCAGGCGAGCAACGATGGCGTGATCAAGATTGATGCGGGAAGAACTGCGATTGTGATGCCGGCGCCATCGCAGCCCTTTACCCCGACCGTACTGGCGTCATCGAAGCTGGTCACGATCTACAGCACTTTGGGAAAAGGTAAGAACGTGTACAGCACGCTTAGCGGGTTTGGCATCCTGGGCACGGATACCGGGCAGATGTTGCCACAAATGGTGGCGAACGGCTTCCGGGCAAAATCTGACCACCTCGTGACCGAGATCCAGGTAGGGGCGACGCATTTCCAAGGGACCAATGTGCTCGTGGTCAGCTTGAATGAAGACAATTTCGGAGTCCCGGGAAAGGCACTTCATACTTGGCATTTTTCCAACCTGCCGGCGGTTTGGAGTTGCTGCACACTGCAGACGGGAAAATACGCCAAGGGGATCAAGGTCACGAAGGGTAAGTTGTATTGGGTGGTTCTACGTCCAGAGCAAAGGTTTCAAGATACGTGGGATGTTTGGGCCGACAACTACGCAGAAAAACAGGGAAATTATTTCTCCAACAATACCGGAACGGGTTGGAATACCAGCTATCAAGTACTGAGTGCGGTAGGAGTTTTTGGACAGTAGCTGGAGTTCTTTCACTGCGCCAACGATTGGTTGACCTGCTCCCTCTAACGTGTTATAAAAATTGCTCTTGTGCCACGGACTGGGACACTTCCCAGCCTGCGGCACATTTGACATCCGACGCGGCCAAGCTCAGCATCCCTGTTCAAGTCTTGCAGTGGAAGCGTGTTCGGAACTCCGGCCATGCGTTCCCACGCTCCGTAATGAGCGTCGAGAAAATTATGTGCCGGTCGAGGACTGAATCCTTAGTCATCCTTTAATCGTTCTCAATGAGTGGAGGCTTCCCTATGCGCACCTGGCTTGCTAGTTTTGTGTCCCGAGGATTCAGTTTGGTTCAGACCCGGGCGAGTATCGCGGCGTCTGTTATTGCGGTTGTAATTCTAGGCGCGTCCGCCGCACTGGCCCAACCGGCGCCGGAATTGGGCGGCGAGGCCGGCTTGAAACTTCCCGACCTTTCTTCGGTTTCCTTCCTGGGCGTGGATGGCCATAAATTGCTGATGATCGGAATCCTGTTCTGCATCGCCGGACTGGGCTTCGGCATGGCGATTTACATGCGCCTCAAAAATCTGCCCGTACATCGAGCCATGCTGGAGATTTCCGAGCTGATCTATGAGACTTGCAAAACTTATCTGATCACGCAAGGAAAGTTTTTGCTGCTGCTGTGGGTCTTCATCGCAGTGGTAATCGTTCTCTACTTCGGCGTTCTGTCGCCGGTGCCGGGAAAGCCGGTTATGACGACGCTGCCGATCATTCTGGCATTCAGCCTGGTAGGGATCGCGGGCAGCTTTGGCGTGGCGTGGTTTGGCATCCGGGTAAATACGTTTGCCAACTCGCGCACGGCGTTTGCTGGCTTGCGCGGCAAGCCTTATCCGATTTACAGCATTCCGCTGCAGGCTGGGATGAGCATTGGAATGATGCTGATCAGTGTTGAGTTGCTGATCATGCTTTTCATTCTGCTGTTTGTTCCTGGTGATTATGCGGGGCCGTGCTTTATTGGCTTTGCCATTGGCGAATCGCTGGGCGCGGCTGCGCTGCGAATTGCTGGCGGCATCTTCACCAAGATTGCGGACATTGGGTCGGATCTGATGAAGATAGTTTTCAAGATCAAAGAAGACGACGCGCGTAACCCGGGCGTGATTGCGGATTGTACTGGTGACAACGCAGGCGATTCGGTCGGGCCTTCAGCGGATGGATTCGAAACCTATGGCGTGACCGGCGTGGCGCTGATCACGTTTATTTTGCTTGGGGTAAAAAATCCCACGGTGCAGGTGCAGTTGCTGGTTTGGATTTTCGTCATGCGCATCATGATGCTGGTTTCAAGCGCGGGCGCTTACTTCCTCAATAGCGCGGTCGCGCGCGCTCGCTTTGCTGATAAAGATGTGATGAACTTCGAAACGCCGCTGACTTCGTTAGTCTGGGTCACGTCGGTGGTTTCGATCGTTCTGACCTACATCGTTTCGGCTGCCATCGTTCCCGATATTGGAGGCGATACTACCCAGTGGTGGAAGCTGGCGACGATCATTTCCTGCGGGACGCTGGCCGGGGCGCTCATCCCTGAATTAGTGAAAGTGTTTACCTCGACCGAGTCACGGCATGTGAGGGAGATTGTAGCCTCGGCGGAAGAAGGTGGCGCATCGCTCGGAATTCTGGCGGGCTTTGTAGCGGGAAATTTCAGCGGCTACTACCTGGGATTGTCGATGGTGTTTTTGATGTCCGTCGGCTACTACATGAGCACCATGGGTCTGGCAGCGGCAGCAACCATGATCGCGGCTCCGGTGTTCGCCTTCGGATTGGTGGCATTTGGCTTTCTAGGCATGGGCCCGGTGACGATCGCAGTCGATTCCTACGGCCCGGTGACGGACAATGCGCAATCTGTTTATGAGCTGTCACTGATCGAGCAAGAGCCCAACATCGAAAGCGAACTCAAGAAGAATTACAACTTCGACGTGAACTTTGAGCGCGCTAAGCACATGTTGGAGGAGAATGACGGCGCGGGAAATACTTTCAAGGCGACTGCGAAGCCGGTTCTGATTGGGACGGCGGTCGTAGGTGCGACCACGATGACGTTCTCCATCATCATGGCTCTGACCAATGGGCTGACACAGAACGTCGAAAAATTGTCGTTGTTGCATGCTCCGTTCTTGTTGGGTTTGATCAGCGGGGGAGCGATCATTTACTGGTTTACTGGAGCGTCCACGCAGGCGGTCAGCACTGGGGCTTACCGGGCGGTGGAGTTTATCAAGGCGAACATCAAGCTGGAAGGGGTTACGAAGGCTTCGGTCGCCGACAGCAAGAAGGTCGTCGAGATTTGCACCAAATACGCCCAGAAGGGCATGTTGAACATTTTTATCGCCGTGTTCTTCGCCACGCTATGTTTCGCTTTCATCGAGCCATTCCTTTTCATCGGATATTTGATCTCGATAGCGATCTTCGGCTTGTACCAGGCAATCTTTATGGCGAACGCTGGCGGCGCATGGGACAACGCCAAGAAGATCGTCGAAGTCGAATACAAACAGAAAGGCACGCCTCTGCACGACGCGACAGTGGTCGGCGACACGGTGGGCGATCCCTTCAAAGATACCTCGTCGGTGGCTTTGAATCCGGTGATCAAGTTCACGACGTTGTTCGGATTGCTGGCGGTGGAGTTGGCAGTGAAGTTGACGGAGACCAATGCCGGGCTGACCAATCTGTTGGCGGTTGTGTTCTTCCTGGTTTCCTTCTTCTTCGTGTACCGCTCGTTCTATGGAATGCGAATTGGCACAGAGAGCGTGGCCGCCAAGGCGCATGCCGCGGCAGATTAGGGAAACTGTCGGCAGATTGCGACGCCATCCGGCACGAGCCGGATGGCGTTTTTGTTTTGCTTTGGCCGGAAGGGCCAGAATCTCAAGATCGCTGACAAACCGACGACCCGCCCTGGGGTTGCCGATCGATGGCCGGCTCCGAAAGGCGATGCCCGGACTTGAGTACAACGAGGAACACAGGCGGCGGGCGAAGCCACGCTCGCTCGCTTTCCCACAAGCCCAATGATGCGACCAGAACGTTGGGTAACTCTATTTTGCGAAGCCAGTGGGCACAAAAAATGGCGATCCCGCGAGGGGATCGCCAAGAGAAGACTTATTCACGCCACCTAGAACGTAAACTTTCCGAACACCTGCATGATGCGGCCGTTCAGTGGGACACCGAAGAACGCACCGTACGGGTTGGTGTTGGAGCCGATAGTCGAAACAATCGCACCATAACCACCGCTAACGACACTGTTAATCGGCAGGTCGAAGTTCTGATGGTTCAGGAGGTTAAAAGCGCTAGCACCCACCGCGAAGTGGAGACGTTCGGTGACATTGAAGTTCTTCGACAGAGACATGTCCGTGTTGAAGAACCCGGGGCCGCGCATTGAGTTACGGGCATAGTTGCCGAAGCCCAATGTTCCAACTGCAACGGCAGCGGCATCTGCGCAAGGTGAGCCGCCAATGCCTGCTCCGAACTCAGCTGCAGAGGTTCCGCAGTCTGAAACGGGCGCGGTCACGAACGTAGCCAGAGGGGTTGCGTTGCGAAGACCGGTTACACCGGCCAATGCGCTGCGGGATGCGAGGTCGACTGGACTCCACGGGATACCGGTGTGGTAGAACAACGTGCCAGCCAACGTCCATCCACCCAGCACTTGTTTCAAAACGTGGTTAGACCAGTTTGTGGGTGAGTCATAAACGTAGTTGAAGTTGAAGTTGCTGCGTGCGTCGTAGTCTGAGTTGCCGTACGCCGTTCCGGGCAGCGTAGGCGACGTCTGATAACGCAAGCTGACAAGTGTGTTGGCAACGAAAGGCTCAAGACAATTATTAGAGCAAGTGTCCAATCCATGGCTCCAGGTGTAATTGAACTGCCCGGAGAATCCATGTGTCGGTCTGACCGTAAAGCTGGCGGTCAACCCGTCAGAGTTGGAGTATCCATTGTTATTGAGGTCCACGATTTCACTAAATCGTGGATCCGTCGGATTTGGTCCGATCACGCCTCCGAAGAGTTGGCCAGGTGCACAGCCTGGGCAGGAGGCATTCAGCCATGGATTGATGGAAATGATGTCGTAACCGTGGTTGCCGACATAGTTCAATCCGAGGCTATACTTGTTGCCCACCTGCTGCTGAACTTCGAGGTTCCACTCAAGATACTTCGGATTGCTCAGGCTGCTGCCCATGGTGTAATAGTTGGGCAAAGCCCCATTCAAGCCAGCCGCAGTGAGGCCGTTGGCGAACTGATTTTGGAAAGTTGCATTGGCAGCATTCGCCAAGTCGCGCATGTTACCGGGTACATCGAAGGAAATGGGAGCTCCACCCACTGGGCCGCCGAAGTTGCTAACCTGCGGTGCGTTGGTGATGAACCGGTCCACGAGAGTCGCTGGAAACAGATCATCAAAAACTCCAAAACCACCGCGAATCACGGTCGTTGGCCTGAGGCTGTAGGCGAACCCTATGCGTGGCGAATATGCAAGCGCTTCAACACTGGAGAAGGCACTGCTTTGCCCGGTCTGAATCGTCTGATCATAGGGGGTATTCACACCGTGGTCAGCACTCAGGAAAGGTGTGGTCATCCGAGTGAAGCACTTATCGCAATTCGGGTTCGAGTTGCGATCAAATCGGAGCGCCAAAGTGAGGTTCAGTTTGCTGCTCGCCCTCCATTGGTCCTGCACGTAAAAGCCAAGGCTGTATAGCTTTACCTTAACTGCGCCAACGGTGGAGTAGTTTGAGTTGTAGAACGATTGTGGATTGGCGGGATCGGCAAAGCCGTTGGCAAACTCAACCAGAGAATTGATGTTGAGGGAGCCAGTGGTGCCGGCCAAGGCTGAGTAGTCGCTGACCAGGTTGCGACGGAAGTTAATGCCGATCTTGATGTCATGCGCGCCCATCGTCTTGGAAAAATCGTCCGTGATCTGGTATTGGGTCACGATGCGTCCCTGGGGATAGTTGTTGTCGCTGCCACCGAGGTTGGCAAAACTGCCGTTTCCGGTTCCTCCTCCGAAGAAAAGCAAGGTTGTCGGAAAAGTTGCAGTTGCCTGTTGGAAATCTGAAGGGCCAAACAGAGCCTTATACCACGATCCTGAAACAATAAGATTGTTGACGGTGGTGCTGTTGAAGACGTGGGTCTCGTTCAACTGGCCTTCATACTGCGGCTGGAGACTGGTGGAATTGAAGACCGGATTGATCGGGTCGGTGCCAGTGGCCTGCACTCCGCGATCCATCTTGTAACGGCCGAACAGAGTGTCCTGCGAGCCAATCTTGTAGTCGATGCGAGTACTCAGGATCCACTCGGTGATTAGATTGTTGGCGTTGCTGATGAACTGGTCAGCGCAGGGGTTGCCGCCCGTGCCAAAGCCAGCGACCCCGTTGAGATCGTTGCAGAGTCCATCGCCAGGGACAGGAGTTGCTCCACCAGATCCGGGAGCACCGGCATACAGATTGAAGATGCTCTGGTAGAACGGTTTCTCGTTCGCAGGGACGTTGCCCAAAACGTAATTGGCGAATTGTGGGCTGGGAACGAATTGCGCACCGCTGACACCCGGAAGGACGAAACGAAGGCCTTCGTAGTCGCCGAAGAAGAACAATTTGTTCTTCACGATGGGCCCACCGATGGAGGTTGCCCACGAATTGTTGACCGCATGGGGTCGTGGTGTATCGCTGGCATTGGCAAACCAGTCGTTAGCGTTCAGATTGGTGCCGTTATAGTAGTATTTCGCGTTCCCATGGAACTGGTTAGTTCCCGACTTGGTAGAGGCGTTCAACTGTGCACCTGCCTGACGGCCATACTGCGCGGTGTAGCCGTTCGAGACGACCGCGATCTCTTGTAACTCGTTGGAACCCAAGGACAGATTGGAAGCGCCCGAGTTGTTGACGTTGAGGAACGGGTCCATGTTGTCGTTGCCGTTAGTGGTGAACAAGTTCGAAGTGCTAGGCAGGCCAAACGCCGAGAAGTTGCCGTAGCCCGCTCCGTTGCTTACCATTACGCCGGGCGCGGTGTAGGCGTACGAAGTAATGTCGCCGCCGGGCGCCGGGAGGGCGGCCAGTTGGTTCTGCGAGTAGTTGCTGGAGATGTTGGCATCTTCGGCTTGGATCAGGGGAGCTGCACCTGAAACTTCCACCACCTCGGACGCTTGCCCGAGTTGAAATTGAAGATTGACCGTATTGGCCTGCCCGATTTCAACCGCGACGGCCGCTTCGATTGTGCGGAAGCCGGACTGGGCCACGGACACTTTGTAGTTTCCCGGTTTCACCAACGGGATCCGGTATGACCCGCTGGCGTTGGTTTTCACTTCCACGCTGGCACCGGTGTCGACACTGATTAAACGCACGGTCGCACCTGAAACGACAGCGTTGGATGGATCAGTCACCGTACCTACAACGTCGCCGGTTACGATGGACTGTCCCATGACCTGAAGGGCAAACAAACCCGCCACCAAGAGGGTCGCCAGTTTTAGTAACGAATTAAATCGCATAGTTTTCTCCTGACAAAGTGAGCTAGTAGAGCAAAATCCCCATTTTCACGAACGGGGTCTTAAGACAAAACAACTGTGATTCGCTTGAGTCAATTTGTGAAGTAAGCTTATTTGAATGAGATAGTTGAGTCTGCCGAACAAACTGAAGAGCCCCGCTGCTCCGCTTCCTGTATAACAAGACAGACATTAACAGTTAGCTGTTAAGCAAGTTGTGTTCCAAATAAACGTCTTGTTTAGTTATACAAATCAATCAGTTATGGAGCTTATTGCTTGTTAATACAGGAATTGGAAGGAATGGTTGAACTCGATATAATATTCCATAGACTGTACAGCCTGGACACGCACCAACGAATGGCTTTTTTGGTCGCAAAAGGAGGCGGCTGAACAGCTTGCGAAAACGCCGGGCGGTGGGGAGTTTTGGATGGGCGCAGCTTCCAGCCTACCTGCCTTTTGCGAGTTCTTGGGCCACCAAGATACGCGGGCGGCTGCGTCCGGAGCTCCCGGGGCTGCGTGTTTCTTCCCGATCAGCGCAGTTGTTGCTGAAGGGCGGCCATTTCCTGGCGAGCTGCGTTGGCCCGTTCTCCTGCGGGTTCCTCTTTCAAAAACAACGTCAGCTCGCTGACCGCCTCGGATAGCCGGTGCAGCCGTTCGCAAGCGCGCGCGGCTACGTAATGCACCAGCGCATAAGATTTGTGCGGAAGGGAGTGGACCTTGCGTGCGCTGGCGATCGCATCCTCGTAGTGAACGTCGAGCAGTTGCGCCTGGGCCAGTAGAGCCAGAGTGCGCACGTCCGTGGGATCAGCGGTGACCGCTTTCGTGAGATCAGCTTCGGCGGCAGCGAAGTTGTGCTCCTTCATTTCCATTCGGGCCAAGTTTACGAAGGCGGGAGCAAAGTGATCATTGGCAACGGTTGCCTTATGAAGAGCGTCACGTTCCTTCGCCGTATCTCCCAGACGGGCGTAGAGCACGGCCAGATTGTTGTAGGCCTCGGCATACGATGGATAAAGCGTCAAAGCTTTATTCAATTGATCAATGGCTTGTTGATACTGCTGCTTGGCGATCAGTTTGGTGGCTTTGTCAAAAGCCTGGCTGGCTTTTTTGGACACCTTAAGGTCATTCGCCGCGATCATAGCGCTTTGACCCTTAACGGTCGTTGAGTCGACATTTTCCGCAGGCTTCACTCTGACAAAAATGGATTGGGTACCCCTGCCGGAATCCACTTCAAACATTTCACTTGTCGTGGTTTGTATTCCTGAGCCGCTGACCGAAAGCAGATAGGTGCCGATACCCACGTTCCAAAACTGGGCCTGGCCGTGATCGTTGGTATAGGTTTCCGCGACCTGATTGCCGCTTCCAATGAGTCCGACTTTTAGTTGCGCGGTGGGGGCGCGGTCATCCGGATAAGTCACGAGTACATGGACATTCCCGCTCTTAATTTGAGCGCTGGCTGGCGAAAACGAAAATACCAAGGACAGAAACAGCAACGAGCAGGAGAGCTAGCGGCCGATGGTGAAGCATATTGTCCCTCCCTGGGCATGGGACAAACTGGGTCATGCTACACCTAAACAAAGACAACGCAACAGAAAAAAAGGCGGCCTCGCCAGAGGCCGCCCGAATAGGAACTGACTCAAACCGCTTAGAACGTGGAACTTCGCCTGCAGCTGAATCGCTCTGGGCGAATTGTCCGCACCCAGCCCGGATCCGAAGATACTGGTCGGGGTGCGGACAGTCTGGATAATCGTGCCGAACGGCCGAAGCTATCCACGTTCATGACCGGGAAGTCGAAATTCGGGTGGTTGAAGAGGTTGAAGAAGCGTGCACCGACGGAGAATTGAGCACCTTCCCACTTCGGTATGCCAAAGCCCTTCTCGATGGCGAAATCAGTGTCGAAGTATCCTGGGCCGCGGTTCTGGTTCCGCCGCTGTTTCCGTAGATTGTGACAGGGTCGGTAAATTGCGGATTCGCAGAGCTGGGTCTAACAGGCAGGGATTTCCAGCTCCCGAAGCCGAGAGGGTCGCCGCCGCAGCGCTGCAGGAATCGTCATTGGGGCCGACCGAGTCATCCGAAAGATGTATTGCAGGATTGCAGTTGGCTTCCGAAGTTGGTTCTCTGCAGGGAACTGGTGTCGGTGGACTGAGTACGGGGTGAATGGCAAGACCGCTGTGAGCGGAAAATGGTGCCAGAGAACGACCAACCCTTCATCAGGGCATTCGGTCCCCAGTGGGTGATGTGACGGAAGGCATCACTCCACACATAGTTCATGGTGAAGTTATGGCGGATGTCATAGTCGGCGTTGCCATAGTTGAACTGGTGGACGTTGAAAGGATTCTCGGGATAGACGACGTCCGCGTAGCAGTCCCAGTGATGTTCAGACCAAACGGAGAAAGAGAGTTGTTGGAGATTTCATCCAGAGCATGGCTCCAGGTATAGCTGGCCTGGAACTGGAAGCCACCGGAGAAGCTGTGGTTTGCAGTCACGGTCAGCCCATTGTAGTTGGAGTTGGCAATGTTCTGCGCGTTCGCCACCACCCCGAAGCGGCGTCTGGAATGTGGTCGGCAGAGTTCCGCGAAGGGCGTCTGGGCTGCAAAGGCGTTCAGGGCGGCGTTGGAAATTTCTTCATGCGTACCGTGATTGCCGACATACATTGTGCTCAGAGTTGTGTTCCAGCCAACTGCCTGCTGCACTTCCAGGCTCCATTTGTAATAGGTCGGAACTTGGACGGGCGTGGCGTTGTAGAAGTTGAAGGGAGTTACAGCACCTCCTGCCGCGTAGTTCGCCTGGAAGCTGGCGTTCGCAGCTTGCGACAGTTGATACAAAGTTGGGTTGTTAGGCCCCGTCTGCTGCGGAGCGATATAGCCGCCGACGCTGGACGAAGCCGAGGATCGAGCGGGGCGTTCTGCAGGAAGCTGTCGATCGCGCCGGTGGGAAGAGCGTCAGAAAACACTCCGAATCCGCCGCGAAGAACAGTCTTTTGCGATCCTCCTGGCGACCAGGCGAAGCCAATCTTCGGCTGCCAGGCAGATGCCGTGACCGAGGGGAAGGCCTGATGCAAGCCGGAGTTGAATGGCGCGTGTTAACTGGAGCCGCACTGTCGCCGAAAGCGCCGGTAGCAAGCCTCTGGAAACAGTCGATCTGGCAGACAGGATTGGAAAGATGGTCCGCTCTGAGGCTGATGGTTAACTTTAAGTTCTTGGTGACTCTGACGTCGTCGGACGCATAGATACCGAGCTGGTAAAGAGCGATCGGCACTTCTGGTGCGAGGGGAAGTTCTGGACGATCAGGCTCGGCTGCGTGCCGGCTGTTCCTCCGGTGGCGAAGTTGTCCAAGCTGAAAGCGGTAATACGATGGGGGTGACAAAAGTGAAGTTCTGGTCGCTGATGTCGTCGCGATGGAAGTTCACTCCAACTTTGAAATTGTGCCGTCCGTGGATCCAACTGAAATCATCCACGAACTGATATTGGGTGATGTTTCGTCCTTGCGGTATCACAGCGTTGTCGGGATTCAGACTGGACAGGCTGCCATCACCAGAGCAAATGTAGCTCGGTACCATTAAGAACGAAAGCGGCGGGTTTGCAGCCTGCTGATTCTGCTGGCGAAATCCGGCACTGTACCACAAGCAACGAAGCCTTGAAGTCATTCACCTTGGTCGGAACCGAAGGTGTGAGTCTCACCAACCTGCGTTTGCCATTGGGGCTGATCGCTGATCACGTTGAACGCGGGATCGATGCCATCGGTGTAGGTGGCCTGAAGACCGTGCTCTCTCTCGACACGAACAAACAGCTTATCGTTGTTGCCGATGTTCATGTCGTATTTGCCAACATAAAGCCGATCATGACTGTGAGCGGAGAGCGCAGCCTGGACTTGGACAGCGCACGGAGCTGAAGCGAAGGCCGCAAACGCCGGCTCAGTCGAAGGAGAAATGTCGCTGCATCCCCCGCCGGTTGGCGTGCCATTCGGGTTCTTTGAGGTTATCGTTGCCGGATCAACCCCTGCCCCTAACTGCTTAGCACCGGCTTGAGAAACCTTGTTATACAAGCCGAAGATATTCTGGTAGAAAGGAACAGATTGGCTCAGGCCAAGGGCAGGCGAGGCCAGATTCGCGAGGACGGCGGACTGAAAAGCGGGAGTCGGCACTTTAAGTGTCTGGGGCGAGGGGATTGCAAGTTGCAAACCCTCAACGTCGAAGAAGAAGAACGCTTTGTCTTTCTTAATCGGACCGCCAATCGAGCCGGCAAACTGATTGTCATTCACAAATGTGCGTGGAGCTACCTGGCTTCCCGCCAGAGCATTTTGCTGATTGCGGAAGTAGTCGTTGGCATTCAGAATATCGCCATTCCACCAGTAAATCGCGTTGCCGTGGAAATTGTTCGTGCCGGACTTGGTGACGTAGTTCACATTCGCACCCGCCAAGCCGCCGTAAGATCCGCTGTAGCCATTGGAGACCACAGTGCTCTCGGAAATATCGTTCAGACCAAGAGTAAGGTTGGTTGCTCCACTATTGTTAACGTTGAAGTAGGGGTCATTGTCATTCGAACCGTCGATAGTAAAAAGGTTCGAGGTCGCTGGCAGACCATTGACTTCGAAGTTGCCGCCGCCGAACATCGCGCCACCGGCGGTGTTCATCACCGCACCGGGAGCGGTCAGAGCGACAGCTGACAGGTCGTTGCCGGGGTTCGGAAGCAACTCGACCTGTCGGGTATTGAAGTTGGCGGTCAGGTTCGCATCTTCGGTCTCGATGGCCGCAGCGGCGGTGGTAACTTCGACCGTGGTGGTCGAGGAGCCAAGTCGCAAGCTGGAAATTGGCCGAAGCAGCGGCGCCCAGCGCGACCGTGACCTTCTTCTCGGCAGCCTGAAATCCGGGTGCGTTTACGGTGATGCTGTAGTTGCCCGGCTTGAGATAAGCGAAATGGTAGTAGCCGTTCGAACTGGTGTTCTGGTTATTCACAGAGCCTTCGTCCAGGCTCTTCAGTTGTACGGGCACGTTGGCCACCACGGCGCCAGAGGGATCGGTCACCGTCCCTGCCAATTCGCCGGTGGTGATGGTCTGTGCCCAGATTTGAAGGGTTGCTGCGAGAGCAAAGATCGCGAGAAACATCGCAAAGTTTTTAAATCTCATATGCCTTTCCTCCTGCTGACTAAACATATTGTTGTTCTTGAGTCGCACAGCATTACGTCTGCTAGTGTCTTGTTATGGGGCCGATTGGACGGCGAGAACTTGACCTCCGAAAGAGGGAATATTGCGCCACGTCCAAGGCTATTTGCAGTGTGAGTTTTTAAAGTTGTCACAACCTCAGGAGAGGCAAATGGCGTTCCAAATAAGTGGCTATTTGGCCTTTGTATATCAGTAACTTACGCAAATGTTATGTTATCTATATGGTAATCGGAAGTTGCACTGGCCGGATTCGATATTAAATTCCATAGAAATCCCGTTTCAGCTAGCCAAACTGGCAAGCGTTTGGCCGATAAATTGTAAATTTTTGTGTTCGATTGCGGCTCGTGATTAGTGCGCCGTCCCCGTCAATTCGTGAACGATATTGTTCACGAAAGACTTCGCGTCTCCGAAGAGCATTAAGGTCTTGTCGAGGTAATACAACGGGTTGTCGATGCCGGCGAAGCCTGGGCTCATGCCGCGTTTGATTACCATCACGGTGCGAGCCTTATCGACATCGAGTATGGGCATGCCGAAGATCGGGCTGCCGGTATCGGTACGGGCGGCGGGATTGGTGACATCGTTGGCTCCGATCACCAGCGCCACGTCGGTTTGGGGAAAATCGCCGTTAATGTCATCCATTTCGATGAGGCGATCGTAAGGGATATCGGCTTCGGCGAGCAAGACGTTCATGTGTCCGGGCATGCGGCCGGCGACGGGATGAATGGCGAAGCGCACATCCACTCCGCGTTTGGTGAGGGCATCGTAGAGTTCGCGGACTTTATGCTGGGCTTGGGCAACCGCCATCCCGTATCCGGGGACGATCACAACTTTGTTGGCAGCGGCTAAGATTCCAGCGGCTTCATCGGCGGTGGCGCTACGTACCGTTTTTTCTTCCTGTACTCCGGCAGCCGAAGCCTGCACTTGCCCAAATGCTCCGAACATCACGTTGGTGAAGGAGCGATTCATGGCCTTGCACATAATTACTGACAGAACGAAGCCAGAAGATCCGTCGAGCGCGCCTGCCACGACGAGCACTTTGCTGTTCAGGACAAATCCCAGCAGCGCCGCCGAGACCCCGGCGTACGCATTAAGCAGTGAGATGACGGTTGGCATGTCTGCGCCACCGATGGGAGTGACCAGCAGAATGCCAAAGCATAGCGCCACGATCACCATAATCGGAAAGAGCGTGGTGTTCGCCGGATTCACCACCAACGCGACCGCCAGCCCCAGGGCTCCAGCCAGAACGGAAAGGCTGACGATATTCTGCCCGCGATAGACGATGGGCCGCTGGGGAAGTATTTCCTGCAGCTTTCCCGCTGCGATCAGGCTGCCGGTAAACGTGAGTGACCCGATAATGACCTCCAGCGCGATCTCTCCCATTTCGAAGCGCGTCGGCGCAGTGCCCACGTAGTATTCGGCCACGCCGATCATGGCTGCCGAAAGGGCGCCGAAAGCATGGCTCAAGGCGGTTCGCTGCGGCACCGCCGTCATGTGCACCAGGCCCAGTGGAACGCCAATTCCGGCACCGATGATCAGGGTGATGAGGATCCATTTGTACTGCGCTACCTCGGGGTTGCAAAGTGTGACGATGACCGCCAGCGCAGCGCCGATCTCGCCGGCCAGAACGCCCCAGCGCGCGCTCGCCGGCGAACTCAAGAACTTGAGAGAAAGAATGAACAGAACGACCGCTACGATGTAGGCGAAATCGAGGTACTGCTGCAGCCCCAGTTCGGTCATGACTTCTTCGGCCCACGGGATTTGAACATGCGGAGCATGCGGTCGGTAATCAGGAATCCGCCCACCATGTTGCTAAACGAAGCGGCCACGGCGATCGCGCCCAAGACGGTCGTGAGCCGTGTTGCATGCCGGCCGGCGATGATGATGGCGGCTACCACCACGATCGCGTCGAGGGCGTTGGTCAGCGACATGAGTGGTGTGTGGAGCAGCGGAGAAACACGCCGGATCACTTCGAAGCCCACGAACCCGGCCAGGATGAAGACATAGAGGTTAGAAATAAAATCTGGTGGCACGATTGCTCCTTTTGATTTCTTAGCGCTTGCGCCTGCCAAGTCATTCGCAGCGCGGACCGAAACTCATCAACAGCTATAACTGCTGCCGGACTTGTGACCCAGGTGTCACCATGCAGACCGCTCCCCGGTCACCGACTACTCGCTGCCGGCGCCGGGAGTTTGAAGAATTCGCGTACGCGTTGGTTCACTACTTCCCCGTCCTGAGTCAGCAAGGTTTCGCGAGTGATTTCATCCTGCAGATTGAACTGCAGCTTCCCTTCCTTACCCAGATGCAACAAGAATGCGGTGATATTGCGCGCATACATCTGGCTGGCGTGATAGGGGACTTCGGTCGCAATGTTGATGCGGCCGATAATCGTGACTCCATGTTCAACGATAGTTTTGCCTGATTGCGTCAGCTCGCAATTGCCTCCGCGCTCACCCGCGAGATCAAAGATAACCGAGCCCGGCGCCATCGCTTTTACCATCTCTGCGGTCACGAGCACTGGCGCTTTTTTGCCGGGAACTACCGCGGTGGTGATTACCACATCGCTTTCGGCAACTACTCGGCCCAGCAGTTCGCGCTGCTTCGCATAAAAACTTTCATCCTGCGCGGTGCCGTATCCACGCGCATCCTGTGCATCCTTAGCTTCGATGGGAAGTTCTACGAACCGTCCACCCAGACTCTGCACCTGCTCTTTGGACGCGGGTCGCAAATCGTACGCAAAGACCACTGCGCCGAGACGGCGCGCGGTGGCAATCGCTTGCAGCCCGGCTACTCCCGCGCCAATCACCAGCACGCGAGCCGGAGTGATGGTCCCGGCGGCAGTCGTTAACATGGGGAAAATTCTAGGCAAAGTGTCCGCTGCGATCAGCACTGCTTTGTAGCCGCAGATTGTGCCCATGGATGACAGCACGTCCATGCTCTGCGCGCGCGTGCTTCGCGGCATCAATTCCACGGCAAACGAAGTCACCCCAGTTTGCGCAATTTGCTGAATCACCTCCGCCGATCCCAGTGGACGCAGAAAGCCGATTAGAACCTGGCCACGCCGTAGTAACGCCAGATCCGCCTGCCCGGTGATGTCATTGGAACCGTAACAGAGGACTTGAACAACAATGTCCGCAGCCGCAAAAATCGCGGCGCGATCAGGGAGAATCTTTGCGCCCTTTTCGACGTAGAGCGCGTCCGGATAGCCCGCTTCCCCGCCCGCGCCCTTTTCAATCACGAGCTCAAATCCGACTTTAAGCAGATTTGGGATTACTGCGGGCACCAGAGCAACCCGGCGCTCTCCGGGATAACTTTCTTTGGGTACACCGATAATCACAGAGTTATTTCCTCTCGAACCGACCACGACGGGAACCGTTCATTGTAGCGGATGAGTGTTCGATGTTGCAGTGATGGGAGAGGAACCCATGTAAACGATGACAAAGATCATTCTTTTTTGGGAAGATCTTGAGAAGGCGGGCTGGGCTGGCCACCGGTTTTCTCCGGCCCTTCGGGCTTACTTTCCAGATTTTGCACAATGACGGAAATTCGACGGTTGGATGCATCCAGCGGTTCGTCCTTCTTGCGCGGCATCTGATCCGCATAGCCTCGGACTTGCGTAACCTGGTCGTCTCGCACACCATCATGCTGCATCAACCGGCGGGCGGCGTTGGCCCGATCGGTGGAAAGCTCCCAATTGCCGTAGTCGCGGCCGCGTGTGTAAGGTTTGGAATCGGTGTGGCCTTCGATCGACAAATTATTGGGAAGCTTTCCCAGTTCGTGCGCCAGCAGTGATAACAGTTCTTTCCCGTTGACGTTCGGCGCCGGGTTGCCAACATCAAAGAAGGTTCCAGTTTCGGTTTCGAGAAGTTCGATGCGCAGGCCTTCGGGTGTCAAGCGTCATTTCGATCTGATCTTTCAGCTTGTCGAAATTGGGTACGGCGCGGATTGCCTTTTCCAACTCCTCCTTCAGTTTCGGCATGTCATCTTTGGTGATGGCAACCGCCTCTGCCACGCCGGCTTTTGTGGAGCCGATTTTAGTTGCCGTTCCAGAAGGGTCTTTAAAGTAGCCTGCAATCGCTTCCCGCACCGGCTTGTTGGTGTTGAGCAGCCAGAGCACAATGAACAGCGCCATCATTGCGGTGACGAAGTCGGCATAGGCGACTTTCCACGCCCCGCCGTGGTGACCGCCATGTCCACTTTTCTTCTTAATAATGATGATGGGACGTGAGCCGGGCATAAAATCGCTTTCTCAGGCTGAGGCAGCCGCGGAAGCTTCCGGCGCCTTTTCGGCCGCTCCTTCGGCAGCATCTGGCGCAGCGTCCGCACTCTTCTTGCAATGCTTTTCTACTTCGATAAACGTGGGGCGCACGTGGCCAGGAATGGCGCGCCGTGCGAATTCGACCGCCATAATAGGAGCGTTTCCCTTCAAGAAAGAAATCATTACCACGCGCAGCACGTGCAGGTATGCGCCTTCTTCTTCCGCGGTCTTCTGCATGCTGGCGGCGAGTGGCCCAACCAGCCCGTAACAAAGCAGGATGCCGAGGAAAGTGCCGACCAAAGCGGCGGCAACTTTGTGGCCGATTTCTTCCGGCGGTCCACCGAGAGCGCCCATGGTAATTACAACCCCAAGCACGGCAGCAACAATTCCCAGGCCGGGCAAGGCGTCGGCCATACTGCTTAACGAGGCCACAGGGAGGCTCGTTCCGTGATGATGAACCTCCATATCGAGATCCAACAGTTGATCAAGATCAAAAGCTTCGACTCCGCTGACGGCCATGCGCATGGTGTCGCAAAAGTAGTCGCGGACGTGATGGTCCTTAAGAAAGCCTGGATGCCTGGAAAGAATCGGACTCTTGGCTGGGTCTTCGATGTCACTTTCGAGCGCCATCAGCCCCTCGCGGCGAGCTTTGTTGAGCAATTCATACATCATTTTGAGCGAGTCGAGATAACGCTGTTTGGTGAATTTCGATCCTCCGAAAACCCCTGCGAGGCCAGCCGCGATCTGTTTTAAAATGTGCAGCGGATTCGCAATCAAAACTGTGCCAATCGAGGCGCCTCCAATCACGACCAATTCGGCGGGCTGGATCAGAACCTTAAGATTGCCATGTTCCATCAGGTAGCCACCGATTACCGAGCCGAAGACAACCACGATTCCGATAATTGCAAACATAGTAGATCAGACCTCTGAATTTACCGGGCTTGCCTGCAAGACAGACGCTATTTTTGTTTTGTAAGCACGGTTTAGCGAGACTTGCGCACGCAGTAAAAGTGACTCGACGGTATCCTCAGCTTGAATGCTGGCGTATCCCACCGAGGTGGTAACCGATAATTCGTCACTCCACCAGCGCAGCCCGGCGCACGTGACTATCTTCCGTATCCGCTCGAAGGTTTTCTCCACCCCGTGATCGCCGCAATTGATCAAAATCGCAAGGAACTGGTCATTTGCCCAGCGGCCCACGAAGTCGCTGGGACGAAACGCATTCTTCATAGTTTGCGCCACGACGCGCAGGATCGCGTCGCTGGCCGGGGGACCATAGGCGGCGCGAAAGTGCTCCAAATGATCGACCTGAATAACGATGACGCCAAAGGGCAGATGGTAGCTGGCAAAGCCGGAAAGATTCTTGCGCAAGTGGAATTGAGTGAACTCGTGATTGGGGATGCAAGTGGTCTCGTCGATACATCCGTGCTCGGCTAGAGTGTGCCGATTGCGGTCTCGTTCGGCGGCGAAGTTTTGCTCGTCAAAACTCTCGACGATGCCGATGATTGAGCCATGCGGATCGCGCAGCGGAGCAGCCCGCATCAGCACGTGCACGGGATGCCCTTCTTTGTGTCGCAATTGCATTTTCGCTTCCTGCGCCTTGCCTTCATGCAAGGTGCGACTGATAGGGCAGGTTGCGCCGCAAGCAACGCAGCCCTGGCCGTTACACTGCTGCAGAATATTGTCACGGCAAGAACGTCCCACCACCTCATGTCGCTTGTGTCCGGTCAGCCTTTCGGCGCCCTGGTTCCAAAAAAGAATTTTCCCGTTCCGATCCGCCACGGACACTCCGGTCTGCAGTGTGTCCAACACGGTGCGAAAGATCTCTGGATCCTGAAGTTCGGACATAAAAGGCGCGGCTGGACTACACATCGGCAAACGCAGGACAGCACTTCAGATGAGGACGAATGGTTCTCCTTCCGCGGTCTTGCACGCAGGTTGCTGACTTTAGAAGTAAAGAGGAAATCGCATCTTGCCGAAGAAACTGAGGAGGGCAGGTCTGCTTAAACAGAGGATCGGAGCTATGAAGCACTGGATCGAGCGCAAGACAAAGTCCGGCTTCGTCGAGGGAACAAAGCTACTGCTAACTCTTCTCGTATTGACTGGGATGGGGATTGCTCAACAAGATCTGACCGAGTTGAGTCTCGAAGACTTAATGAATACCAAAGTCACATCCGTATCCAAGAAGGAACAGTCTCTTTCGAAGGTGGCAGCCGCAATTTTCGTAATTACCCAGGAAGACATTCGCCGCTCCGGCGCCACCAACATCCCCGACCTGCTGCGCATGGTGCCTGGCGTAGATGTAGCACAGATCAATGCCAATACTTGGGCCATTTCAGCGCGAGGCTTTAACCATCAGTTTTCCGACAAATTGTTGGTGCTGATCGACGGGCGGACCGTCTATACACCGCTTTTCGCCGGTGTCTATTGGGATACTCAAGACGTTCCCCTCGAGGACATTGACCGGATTGAGGTCATTCGCGGTCCAGGTGCGACGGTATGGGGCGCAAACGCCGTGAACGGCGTCATCAACATCATCACTAAAAGTGCCTCCGAGACTCAGGGTGCATTGCTGGTAGCGGGCGGAGGCACCGGGGACTTGGCGCTGGGCACGGCGCAATATGGCGGTAGAATTGGCAAAAATGCCAGCTATCGGGTTTTCACGAAATATCTTGACCACAATCATTTCCCCGACCTGACTGGCCAAAACGGGGAGGATGGCTGGCATCTGGGGCATGTCGGGTTCCGGGCAGATGGAAGCTTGTCGCAGAAAGACTCTGTCACTGTCGAGGGCGACGCGTACGGAGGAGATGAAGGCGCGGAGTTCGGCCACATCGTCTCCATCGCTCCGCCGGTCAACGCCAATGTAAATGGAAGCGCCCTTCTGAATGGAGGAAACGTATTAACCCGGTGGAACCATATTTTCTCCAACCGGTCAGATACCTCGCTGCAGGTCTACTTTGACCGCGATGAGCGAGATGGGCCGGAATCTCGCGACGACCAGGACATTTTTGATCTGGATTTCCAACACCACCTAGCCTTGGGCGCTCGGCATGATCTGATCTGGGGCGCCGACTATCGCCATAGCAGGGACCAGACCCAAGGCACGATTGATCAGGCGTGGTCACCAGCCAGCCGCTCGCTACACCTCTTCAGCACATTTGTGCAGGATGAAATCGCTCTTAAACCCGATCGCATCTTTCTAACCTTCGGCAGCAAGTTGGAGAACAACTATTTCAGCGGCTTCGACATTGACCCGAGCGCGCGTGTGGCTTGGACTCCGAACAAAAACAATACGTTTTGGGCAGCAGTTTCAAGGGCCGGCCGCACTCCTTCCCGCCGTGAAGAAGATGCTGATATCAACGTCGCTGTATTCCCGGGACCTGGTGGAGTGCCAGCCGAACTCACGCTGCTCGGAAACCCCGCTGAAAAGTCAGAGCAGGTTGTAGCTTATGAGGCAGGGTACCGCGCACAACCCAAGGGTCCCTTCTCCGCTGATCTAGCGGCATTCTTCAATACTTATACGAATTTGGCGACAACCGAGCCAGGTTCGCCATTTCTGGTCGTCAATCCACCTCCCTCTCACTTGGTTTTCCCGTTGGTCTGGGGCAACGAGATGCACGGCACGACTGTCGGCATCGAGGTTTCTGGAAACTGGAAGGTGAACGATCACTGGATGCTCAGCCCCGGCTATGCGCTGCTGCAGATGCATCTGCATACCAACCCCACAAGTCAGGACACAACCACCCTGGCCGACACTGAGGGCTCCAGTCCGCGCCACCAGGCTCAACTTCGCTCCCACTTGAAGCTGCCGTGGCGTTTTGTGTGGGATGCGAGCGCATATTTTGTTGAGCGACTGCCGGCACAACAAGTCCCTTCCTACACCCGGCTCGATACTCAGTTCAGCCGGCAACTCGGGGAAGGGCTCGAGCTCAGCGTAGTGGGCCAGAATCTGTTGCGCGACCACCACCTGGAATCCAACGACCAACTCACGAGCCTGAACCCGACACAAATGAAACGCAGCGCCTACGCCAAGATTGTGTGGCGGTTCTGGTAAAGCGCAGTGCATGTCGTCCTGGGGCGGATGAATCGGCGCTGGTTTTTAGAACTCATCACGTAAAGGCACAAAACAGTGCTTCGAGAGCGACATGCGGACTGTGAATTTGACTCCGGCAAAGGTTGAGGGCATGCGGAGTCCGAGGCGAGTTCTATGGACAGTGGGCGTGGTGGTGCTGTTCCTGAGCGGCACGCGGGCGCAATCTCCGACGGCAGGCGAGTATCAGGTCAAGGCGGCGTTTCTGTTCAACTTCGCGAAGTTCGTGGAATGGCCGGCCAGCAGTTTCTCCGATGCTTCTGCGCCGCTTCGGATCTGCGTTTTCGGCCGCGATCCCTTCGGCGAAGAATTACGCAACATCACCAAGGAAAAGACGGTGAACGGGCGCAAACTCGAGGTTACTCAGGTTTTCGATCTGCAAGGGGCCAGAACCTGCCAAATTCTCTTTATCGCTTCGTCGGAGACGGCGCGACTGAAGCAAATTTTTGCAAGCCTTCGGGGGACAGATGCCCTGACGGTCGGTGATACCAAAGGTTTTGTCGAGCAGGGCGGCATGATTAATTTCGTTCTGGAAAACAGCCGGGTGCAGTTCGAAGTGAACCGCAAGGCCGCCGAGCAAGGCGGACTGAAAATCAGTTCCAAGCTATTGAGCGTGGCGAAACTTGTAGTCGGGTAAGCGCTATGAGGGAGCAGCTTTAATGCGTCATTTCGGGGATTTGTCGATCCGCCGCAAACTCACCGTCCTTTTCATGGCGGTTAGCGGCTTCACGGCACTGGCAATTTCTGCTCCCATCGCCACCTATGACGTGCTGACATTCAAACATACTGCCGCGCAAAACCTGGCTGTTCTGGGCGATGTTCTGGCTGGCAACAGCACTGCTGCGTTGACCTTTCGTGACGCGGAATCAGCTCGTGACGTCCTGCGGGCTTTACGGGCTGAACCCGATGTGATTGCCGCCTGCATCTATACCTCCGACGGCAGAGCCCTTCGCAAAATACACGCGCGACTCTTCAGACTTGAAATTCGTGCCACCGACGGCGCAACCCGAATCCACTCTCTTCAAGTACGGTCATCTGATTCAGTTCCGCAAGATCATGCTGGCTGGCGAACCGGTGGGCACGCTGTATCTCGAATCTGATCTGGAAAGACAACATGCGCGATTAAGAGAAGCAACCCTCACTTTTATGTTGACGCTGCTGGTGACATTCTCCACCGCTTTCATGCTGGCGTCCCGCCTGCAGAAATCCATCTCTCAACCGGTTCTTAACCTGGTAGAAACCACCAAAGCGGTTTCAGGCCACGGTGATTACTCCATTCGTGCGCAGATTCTCAATCATGACGAGTTCGGGCTGCTTGCAACCGAGTTCAACGACATGCTGCAACAAATCGAAAGGCGCGACCTGGAACTGCAGCAACACCGCGAAAGTTTGGAGGAGCAGGTTACGCGTCGAACCGCAGAGTTGATGGCCATCAACGTCGAACTGAAAACAGCCAAGGAAATAGCCGAGGCCGCGAGCCTGGCTAAGAGCGAGTTTTTGGCCAACATGAGTCACGAGATCCGCACCCCGATCAACGGCATTATGGGCATGACCGAATTAACCCTGGATACGAAATTAAACTCCGAACAACGCGGCTACCTGCTGCTGGTGAAGTCTTCCGGCGAGTCGTTGATGTCGGTGATCAATGACATCCTGGACTTTTCCAAGGTGGAGTCGGGCAAACTCGAGTTAGAAAATATCGACTTCAATCTTTATGACTGCGTCGGCGAAACGGTTAAAACACTGGCTCTGCGAGCCCATCAGAAAGGATTAGAGTTGGCTTACGACGCAGGCCCCGACGTGCCTGCACATCTCTCTGGCGATCCAGGACGCCTGCGGCAGATTCTGGTAAACCTCGTCGGCAACGCCATTAAATTTACCCAGCATGGGGAAGTGGTGGTCACAATTGAAAACGGCCCGGAAGTTGATGGGGCAGTGGAACTGCATTTTAAGGTGACGGATACCGGCATAGGAATTCCCGCAGACAAACAAGGACTGTTGTTCAAGGCTTTTTCCCAGGCGGATAGCAGCACTACCCGCAAGTATGGAGGCACCGGCCTGGGGCTGGCTATCTCCGCTCGCCTGGTCGAACTTATGCAGGGAAGACTGTGGGTGGAAAGCAGTCAGGGCAAAGGGAGCACGTTCCATTTCACCGCGAAATTTGCTCCAGCCGGGATCATGCCAACGGCGTCATCTCTTACTCCCGAAACCGAGTTGCAAGGTCTTTCTGTGCTGGTGGTCGACGACAATGAAACTAATCGGCGGATCGTTTGCGAAATGACTCGCACCTGGGGGATGAGACCTATGGCTGTCGAGAACGGCCCGCTTGCACTGGCTTGTTTGGAGACCGCGCGAGAAAAAAAAGAACCGTTCCGGATCATCGTGATCGACAGCAATATGCCCGACATGGATGGTTTCGAGTTGGCGGAAAAGATACAGGCGATGGCAAAAAGCAACGGCGTCCCAAGCCAATCCAGCGTACTGATGCTGACTTCGAGAGGACGGCCGGGAGAAGCCAATCGTTGCGGAAACCTAGGGATTTCAGGCTACCTTCTCAAACCTGTGGGTAAATCCGATCTGCTGACGGCTATTCGCACCGCGCTGACCCAGAGCCGGACGCAAACCGATACCAAGCCAGCCTTGATTACCCGTCATACTCTACGGGAGTCGGCGCGCAAACTGAGAATTCTGGTGGCAGAGGATAACGCTGTCAACCAAGTGGTGATCATCCGGGCATTACAGAAGATGGGGCACACTCCGGTGTTGGCACAGAACGGCAAGTTAGCCCTGACCCTGGCTTCGACTGAAAACTTTGATTTGGCTTTTATGGACGTGCAAATGCCGGAAATGGATGGTCTCTCCGCCACCGCAGCGATTCGCAAAAGCGAAAAGCACAACGGAAATCATCTGCCGATCTTCGCCATGACTGCTCACGCCATGAAGGGCGACCGCGAACGGTGCCTCGCCGCCGGCATGGATGGCTACATTTGCAAGCCGGTGCGATTCAGCGACATTGAGGAAACTCTGGCGGGCTTGATCCGCGAGAATGTGAATTCGTCTCAGGCAGTCACGAAAGTGGAGTCCTGGAACCGAATTGAAGCTCTCGAGCGCATTGGAGGAGATCAGCAATTGCTGCGTGATTTGTGCCAGATTTTTCTCGATGAGTCTCCCAAATTAGTGGCGAAACTGCGGCACGCACTCGCAGCTGGAGATTGTGACGGGCTCATGCGGGCCGCACACAGCCTTAAGGGAGAATCGAGCTATCTGGGAGCTGGCAGAACTTCACAGGCTGCGCGGCAACTCGAGGATATGGGACGCAACCAGGACCTCGTGCACGCCAGCCATACGCTGGCAGAACTTGAGCGGGAGATTTCAAGTCTGCATGACGACCTGAAAGATTTAACCGGTGCCCAACTATGAAAAAGATTTTTGCACCACTAACCCAAGAGTTCGTCGATCCAAAACCAGGAGATGTTGCCAAAGCTAATGCGCTCAATACCGTGTTGATCGCTGAAGACGATCCCATTTTTCGTCGAGTTCTCCAAAGCTGGTTCACGCGCTGGGATTATCAGGTTACGGCGGTGGAAAATGGTCTCGATGCATGGGAGATCTTGCAAAAGGATGACGCTCCTCAATTGGCGATGCTCGATTGGATTATGCCGGGATTGGATGGGATCGAACTGTGTCGCAGAATCCGCGGAGGAGATAACGGTGCTTATCGTTACGTTATTTTACTCACCGCCAAAGATCACAAGGAGGATGTAGTCGCCGGGCTGGAAGCCGGTGCGGACGATTATTTGACCAAGCCATTCGATGTGGAGGAACTGCGCGCCAGGGTTCGTGCTGGCAAGCGCATTCTCGATCTCCAGGCGGCACTGATTCGAGCGCAAAGCGCTTCGCAGTTCGAGGCCGCCCACGATGGGCTGACTGCTATTTGGAACCGCAGCGCCATCCTCGATTTGCTGATAGGAGAAATGGAACGGAGCCGCCGTAACCGAGACTCTATGGGCATCATCATGGCGGATATTGACTTCTTCAAAAATGTCAATGACAGTCATGGCCACTTGGTGGGCGATGCAGTGTTACGAGAGGTCGGCCATCGTTTGCAGTCCGGACTCCGTAGCTACGATTCAGTGGGCCGATATGGAGGAGAAGAGTTTCTCATCGTTGTTCCTGGGTGCGACGCTTTGAACCTGCAGGTAACTGCTGAGCGGTTGCGCCGCCGTGTCGCGGACCAACCGATCGACACAACTGCCGGCCCGATTCCGATCACACTTAGCCTCGGGCTTGCGGCTACACAAATAACCGTTTCTGGCTTGATCGGCCGCGAGGCATTGCTGCACGATGCCGACCAGGCTCTCTATGCCGCCAAGGCTGGAGGCCGCAATCGGGTAGAAATCGCTCCCGTTGCGCTAGCGGCCACGCAGCCCGGCGGGTGACCGGAGTTTCTAACGGAAGTGCTAAACCGCAGTTGGATAGCACCTTGGTGGCTCTATCTAGCCCGGACGGGCCATTCACAGAAATCGGGAACAGATTTAGTTTCCTAAGTGAGCAGTTCTGGGGGAGGGCTGCCCGGGCGTCCAATGACTCGCAAGAGTCGGACGCCCGTTTTTATTTATGGCTGATTTTCCCTAAGTAGAAGTTGCTACTTTGAATTGTTGTCCTGAGATTCCTCGCCCTGCTGGTGAAGTCGGCGTATTTCACCACAGAGTCACAGAGGCACAGAGTCACAAAGAAAAAAGATTTTCCTTTCTCTGTGACTCTGTGTCCCTGTGTTGAACGGTCTCGGCATGATCCTCACAAAGACTCCAATCAATACGTTGAAATGGTGAAATTTACCGTGATGCGAGCCTCGGTTTCCACCGGTTGGCCGCCCTGATAATAAGGTTTGAAGTGCCACTGCTTTACTGCCTCGCGAGCGGCCTCGGAAAGTATCGCTGGTCCGCTGAGCACCTGTATGCCTTGTATGCTTCCGGTCCGACTGATTAGAGCTTCCAAAATGACGGCGCCTTGAACCTTCATCTGCTTCGCCAGCAGCGGATAAGTGGGATTTACGCGTGATACGACTTGCGCGCTTCCAGGCGACATTTGCACTTGCGCGGTGGGATGGCTTTCTACCGGGCCATTATCCTGAGGTTGCGCGGCAGGAGAGGTTCGCTCGTCCGCGCCCGGATCACTCGGCTGCATGTCGAGCTTCACAGAACTGTCGCCGGGTTTGACCGCCCGATGCTGATTGCCAGCCACGACCTCAACTTCCAGCGGCGGGAGCACGGCTCGGTTGCTAGCGATAATCACGGGCGACCCGTCACTCTCTGGCACCATCGAACGCGCAGTTTTTGCGGGCGGCTTTGACTTTGACCGCGCATGATTCCGGGCCGGAGCTGTCGCTTTCGGTGAAGTCCTCTGCGGCACACTCTTGGCCGGCACGCTCGAGGACGAAGCTTGCTCAGGAGTTTCGGATTCAGCACTCGGACTCGGCGGGAACCAGTATTGGCGGTCCTTGATGAGCACCAGCATCAGCGCAACCAGCAACACACCCAGGGCGATGAGCATCCGGCGACGTTGCTGCTGTTCGAGAGACGAATGTTGCAGGGCGTTGCCGACTTCCGTGCTGTGATTCTGATCCGGCATAGACGTAGCGCAAATTCCCCTGCCGTAATTGGAGACTTGCAGCCTAGTATGCCCGGAAACTGTACACAAAGCCAGCGCGTTTAGGCCGAGGATAGTCAGCAGACCAGTTGTTCGCGGCTCAGCTTCAGACCATTGAGATTGCCGAGAACTGTAACTGCGATCGACTCGGTGAGAAAGAATTCATTGGCAAGCTGCCTGATTTCTTCAGCAGTTACGCTCTCGATTTTTTCGATCAGCTCGTCCATGCTGTAGAAGCGATCGAAGTACATCTCTTGCCGAGCCAGGCTGGACATGCGGGCGGTGGATGACTCCAGCGACAACATCAAGGCTGCCCTTAAGTTGATCCTTGGAGCGCCGCAGTTCCTCCTCAGGCACGTTCTCGGATTTGAGCTTGCGGAATTCAGAAACGATGCTCTGCACGACTTTGCCCGCCGAAGCCCGCGAGGTACCGGCATAGACCGAAAGGCAGCCAGTGTCCCGGTACGGATTCAGATCGCTGTAGATAGCATAGGCAAGTCCCTGACGCTCGCGGATGTTCTGAAACAGACGCGAGCTCATGCCACCGCCCAGCAGCGTATTCAGGATGTACGACGCGTGCCTTCGCTCATGAGCGATGGGATGCGAAGGTACACCCACGCAGATCTGCACCTGCTCCAGAGCTTTCTTGTTGCGCATGATGATGCGCGGAACAATTTTCGGCTGAGGGCTGTGAAATCCATTCTTCATCGGCTTCATGTGCTGGAAATGTTTCGCCACCAGTTCTACGAACTGTTCGTGCTTCAGATTTCCTGCAGCACAGATAATCAGATTGGCGGGAGTGAACCTCTGATCGTAGAACGTAAGCACGGGATCCC
>CAVQTI010000010.1:0-126659 GCA_963716405.1 uncultured Acidobacteriota bacterium
CGATCCGCTGGCCACAGGAGTTCTGCCTTTGGTCGTTGGCAACCTGACGCGGCTGGCGCAGTTTTATAGTTCATCCGAGAAGACCTACGAGGGTACCATTCGCTTCGGCTTTGCTACGGACACCTACGACGCCGAAGGCGAACCCACTAATCCAACGCAAGCGGTCACGTTATCCCTGGCGGAGGTCCGCCAACTAGCGGCCCAGTTTCAAGGGAAGATCGAACAGATACCACCTCCATTCTCAGCCAAGAAAATTCGCGGCGTGCCCGCTTACAAACTGGCTCGCAAGCACGCCGACTTTGAGCTGAAACCAGCGCCAGTTGAGATTAAGCAATTCGAAATCACCGAGGTCGACAATGATCGCGCCACATTCCGGGCCCGCGTCGCGTCTGGAACCTACATGCGCTCCGTAGCCCACGACATGGGCCAATTGATAGGCTGCGGCGCTCATTTGCAGTCATTACGGCGAACTGCGGTTGCGGAGTTCGAACTGACCGACGCTCACACTCTGGAAGACTTGCAAGCAGCCAATGAAAAGGGTCAGGCCGAGGAACTCTTCATTCATCCTCGCAAACTCCTACCACAACTCCCAAGCATCACTGCCAATGAAGAAATGGCAGCCCGTATCCGCGCCGGACGCCCCGTCAACATGCCCGAACTCTCCCAATCGAAGCTCGTAAAGGTTTTCGCAGGGCAAAGGGAACTGATCGCCATCGCCACCCGGGTAGCAGGCACCCTCTTCCACGCCAAGATCGTGTTGGCAGGACCGTCCACTTCATAAACATTTTCAATGTGACCACCGTGCAGGCTTACGGTTGCCGCGTGACGTATAATGGGAAATCCCCCATGAAAGCTTACGTGTACGTTTCGCTGAAGAAGAGCGTTTTGGATCCTCAGGGAAAGACTATCCAGGGTGCTCTCAAAAAAATGGGCTACAAGGGTTTGGAGGATGTGCGCCAGGGAAAGTATTTCGAACTCACACTGGACGGCGGCCTGACCCGGGCCGAGGCGGAGGTGGAAGTTGGACGCATGGCGCGAGAAGTTTTGACCAATCCGGTCATTGAAGAATTCCGTTTCTCCCTCGAAGAGTAACTTACGCGGAAAGGTCGTCGCGGAAAGCTGTCATCCTGAACACAGGAGTTCTTCCGCGGAGCGGAAGAACCGCGGAGTGGAAGGACGCTGCGTTTACCTCGTTTCCCCGAATAAGGTGCCAGCGAATGGTTAACTTGCATCGGAGTTAAATATGTGCGGCATTGTGGGATATGTCGGTAAGAAGAGTGTCGTGCCCGTCATCATCGATGGGTTGCGTCGTCTGGAATATCGCGGCTACGATTCCGCTGGAATCGCGGTGTGCGGCAATGGCGAAGGCCTGCAAATCCGCCGCGCCGAAGGCAAGTTACGCAATCTGGAAGAAGTCATCCGCCTTAAGCCGCTGAATGGTACTTACGGCATCGGCCATACCCGCTGGGCTACGCATGGCCGCCCTACGGAAGAGAATGCGCATCCGCATCGTGACTGCACCGGAACCATCGTCGTAGTACACAACGGCATCATCGAGAATTACGTCACGCTCAAGCGAAGGCTCATCGAAGAAGGCCACAAATTCACCACTGAAACTGATACCGAAGTTATCGCCCACCTGGTCGAAAAGTATTACCTGAAGACGGGCAATGGAAACCGTCCCTCGCTGGAAGAAGCGGTACGCAAAACTGTAAAAGAGCTGACCGGTGTCTTCGCGCTGGGAGTGATTGCCGTAGATGCCCCGAACACTATCATCGCCGCCCGCAACGGCCCACCAGCGGTGATTGGTTTGGGCAAGGATGAATTCTTCGTGGCCTCGGATGTGCCCGCGATTCTATATCACACCCGCGACCTATTCTTTCTCGCCGACGGCGACCTCGCAGTCATTACGCCCGAAGGCGTAAAGATCACCGACTTCGACGGAAGGCCCCTCGAGCGCAAGATCCAGCACGTCACATGGGATCCGCTTCAAGCCGAGAAGGGTGGGTTTAAGCACTTCATGCTCAAAGAGATTTACGAGCAGCCGCGGGCTGTGCGCGATACGACCCTGGGGCGCATTTCGCAGGAGACCGGCCACATCTTTCTTGATGAGATGGAAATCTCTGAGGCGGAATTAAAGGCTGCGAAGAAGATCAACATCGAAGCCTGCGGAACCAGTTGGCATGCGGGACAAGCGGGCAAGTTCATGATCGAGAGCCTGGCGCGCATCCCAGTCGAAGTGGATTATGCCAGCGAGTGGCGCTACCGCAATCCCATTGTCGGCCCGGATACGATCACCTTGGTGATTTCGCAATCCGGCGAAACCGCCGACACCATCGCAGCCCAGCGTGAAGCCAAGGCACGAGGATCGAAGACGCTCGCCATCTGCAACGTAGTCGGCTCGATGATCACGCGGGAAGCTGCCGGGACCATTTACACGCACGCCGGTCCAGAGATTGGAGTTGCGTCTACCAAAGCGTTTACTGCCCAACTCACCGCTCTTTATTTGTTCGCGCTCTATCTGGCGCAAGTGCGCGGCACCATGAATAAGGAGCAAGCCGCGAAGGCTGTTCATGAACTCACTCTGCTTCCCGGCAAACTTGAGCACCTGCTGACCCGCGATGAAGACTGTGAGCATCTTGCGAAACAGTACGTGCGCGCGCAGGATTTTCTCTTTCTCGGCCGCGGCATTCATTACCCGATCGCCCTCGAAGGCGCGTTGAAGCTGAAGGAAGTATCCTACATCCACGCGGAAGGCTATCCAGCGGGAGAGATGAAGCACGGCCCCAACGCCCTAATCGACGAGAACCTGCCTGTCGTGATAATTGCAACCCGCGACCCGAATAATGAGCTCTCGATGATCCGCTACGAGAAGACGATTTCCAACTTGAAAGAAGTGAAAGCCCGCTCCGGCATTGTCATTGCGCTGGCGACAGAGGGAGACGAAGAAATAAAAGAAGCCGCCGACCATGTGCTATACATTCCGCCTGCTCCAGAAGAACTGTCGCCGATTCTTGAAATTGTTCCTCTGCAACTGCTGGCTTATCACATAGCGGTGCGTCGCGGCTGCGACGTGGATCAACCCAGGAATCTAGCGAAGTCGGTGACAGTAGAATAGCAAGGGTCGAGCTTCTAGCTTCTAGCTCTTGTCTTTCTGGCACCAACACCTGAGGGTAATGTTCATTCGCGAAGCGAATGAATTCACGGAGTCGAAGGACCTGCTTCGGCTCGCAGCACCATACCGTCTCAGGGAATTCTCCAATCCCCTCGCGTCGACGGCCTCAGTTATTTCATCTAAAGAAACGATGCCGTTCCAAACTTTCACCGCGAGACTCATCCGCTCGAGACCTCTCTCCGAACTGACCAGGCATCTTGAGTTCGAAATGCAGGGCGTGCCCCGGTTTGGATTCGTCGCCGGACAGTGGTTGTCGTTCAAAACCAACAAGCCTGATGGCGAAGAGATCATCCGCGCCTATTCCATTGCTTCTCCGCCGGAGGACAACAATCGCTTCGCCCTATGCCTGAATCGGGTGCAGGACGGCTTCATGTCCAACTTTCTTTGCGACATGAAAGAAGGCGAGGAGATCAGTTGCCAGGGACCATTCGGCGATTTCATCCTGCGCCCGCCGATGCGCGACACGATTTTCATCGCTACAGGGACGGGGATCGCGCCGTTTCGTTCCATGCTGCATTGGCTGCTCAATCCCATGGAGAACGAGCGCCCTCGCCCGTCTTCGCTCGACGCCATTAAAGCGCGTCACCAAGGCAAGCAACTCTACCTGCTCTTCGGCAATCGTACGGAACAAGATATCTATTATCACGACGAATTCCAAAGCCTTGCCGTGGCGCACCCAAATTTCGATTACCTACCAACGCTTAGCCGTGGCGGCCCGGAGTGGAAAGGTCTGCGCGGATACGTGCAGGAACACGTCCCGGGAATAGTCGCAGGCCGCACCGACATGCACGCCTACATCTGCGGCTTGGACAAAATGGTCAAAACCAACCGCGATCTGCTGAAGTCTCTGGGTTGGGACCGGAAATTAATCCTGTATGAGAAGTACGACTGAAGGGGTGCCTGCGATAGAAAACGCAGGTTCGGCGGAAAAAAGTCCGAAGTAAGCAAGAAGATCGTGGCTCGGTTTGATTTCAGCGTACCTTGCGCATCAACTGGTACAGGAGCTATTGAGTTTTGACGATGGACATAAAAAGAAGATAATTGGGGAAAGTGTCCGTACATCGTCATGCGATTTTTATTCTGAAGGTTCTAGCCTTTGGCTTGGCCATTTTGTGTTGCGCCGCAGCCGGCAATCAGGCTCCTGCCGCGGCGGCACAACCGTCGACGCAGTCTTCGAGTCAGACGCAATCATCCGGTCAGACGCAATCCTCGAGTCAGCCTTCCACTGCGCCCTCCTCGAAGGCAACTTCCGTCCACAAAAGCACTACTGCGAAAAGTACCAGGACGAAGAATGCGCCTTCAAAGAATGCTTCGACCAAGAAAAAGACCAGCTCACCTGCCACGGCTCGCGCGAAACGCAAGCGCAGCTCGCCTCGTATGCGCCGCATGCATGCGGCGTTCGTAGCGTCGGCCAGTTTGAAGCCCATGGCGCGGCAGTTGCTGCAGGATCGTACTCCCGCGGCTTACACGGGTGTGGAAGCGTTTGCGCGGCGCCACGGCAAGGAAGATGCGGGGTCTCTGGCGTGGCTTGTGCTTGGGTATGCGCACATTGTCGATCACGACTATGTGAAGGCGATCGATCCTTTGAATCGCGCGAAGCCGCGCGCGGGAGATCTGGGAGATTACGTTGATTTTTATCTTGGCACCGCCTACTACCAGACGGGACGGCTGGCGGAAGCGGTAGCCACGCTCCAAGGATTCGACAAGAGTTATCCGGAGTCGCTCCTGATCCGGGATGCGCATGTAGCCTACGGCAATGCCTTGATCGCGGATGGCCGCGCGCCGGAGGCGATTGAATTGCTCGAGAATGATCGGCAGCCGATTCGCACTGATTTGGAGCTGGTGTTGGGGCGCGCTTATGAGGTGACAGGCCAACCGGTAAAGGCTCTGACGATATTTCGCAATTTGTATTTCACTATGCCGCTTAGTTGGGAAGCGAGCCAAGCCGAAGGCGAATTAAGAAAGTTGGCTGCGACTCCCGATACGCAGGCGATAAGTTTCGCGGAACGGAAAACGCGCGCCGACCTGTTGGCCAAAGGCAAACAGTACAACGAGGCGGCCAACGAATATCGCGGTTTGTTGAATGAAGCGGGAGCGGAAGACCGTCTGCCAATTCAGATGGCGATGGCGGAGTCGCTGCGTCATGCGGGACAAGACAAGGAAGCCAAGAAAGAATTACAGGCGATGCCGGAATCGACTCCGGAGATGAATGCTGAGCGTCTGTTTAACCTGGGAGAGATTGCCCGCGGTGCGAATGATGACGATGGATTCTTGCGAATCGTTGATCAGTTGCGGCAGACGGCTCCGACCAGTTCATGGCTCGAGCAAGCGCTTCTCTCCGCCGGAAACATTTACCTTTTGCGGCGCGATTACGACCACGCTATCGATTACTACCGCGAACTGCAAGTCCGATTTCCCAATGGCGGGCGAGCTTCCTATGCGCACTGGAAGGCAACTTGGTTGAGCCTGCGGCAAGGCCGGCGTGAGGATGCCGAAAAAGGATTCGAGGAGCAGATTGAACTTTATCCCGTCGTCGGGAGAAGTTCCGGCGGCGCTGTATTGGCGCGCCCGGTTGGCGGAGGAAGATGGAGACGCCGCGAAGGCGCGCGCCTTTTACCAGAAAGTTTCAGACAGGTTTCGCAATTACTATTACGGCGAGTTGTCGCGTGAGCAAATTAAGAAGCTGAAGACCGATAGCGATCCGGTGCATTACGCAGTGCTCGACCGCGTGCCTCCGATCGATGCGGATGCGAAGATGACCGCAGATCCGCTTCCCACCGACAATCTGCGTGTGCAGAAGGCAGAACTTCTCGAGAACGGCGCACTCATAGACTTCGCCGTGCGGGAACTTCGAGCCGCGGCCGAAGAAGATAAGGGAAACTGGCTTGCGCCCGAGACCGCTCGTCTTTATGCGGATGCTGGTCGCTACAATATGGCGATTGAAACACTGAAACGCGCCGTGCCCAGTTATTTTGCGGTGGATTTGCCCAGCCTGCCACGGTCTTATTGGGAAGCGCTTTTTCCGAAGCCCTACTGGATTGACTTGAAGCGATTTTCTTCGAGCAATGCGCTGGATCCCTATCTGGTGGCCGCTTTGATTCGGCAGGAATCGGAATTTAATCCCAGCGCCGTCTCCCGGGCGAATGCAGTCGGGCTGATGCAGTTGCTGCCTAAAGTTGGGAAAACTGTCGCCAAGCAAGAAAAGTTGAAACATTTTTCCAGCACCCAGCTGTTTACTCCAGGAATAAATCTTCAGTTGGGCACCCGCTACTTTCGCGGCATGGTAGACAAGTTCGGGGCGTTCGAATACGCGC
Source organism: uncultured Acidobacteriota bacterium (assembly GCA_963716405.1). GTDB lineage: Bacteria > Acidobacteriota > Terriglobia > Terriglobales > Acidobacteriaceae > JABDBE01. The sequence goes on from CAVQTI010000010.1 coordinate 6,490, forward strand.
TAGCCGCTTACAACGCGGGCTCCGATCGGGTGCAGGACTGGCTGGGTCAAGGCAAGTACCGCGATCCGCAGGAATTTGTGGAATCGATTCCTTTCACCGAAACTCGCGAGTACGTGCAAGCCATCCTGCGCAATGCAAATGTCTACCGGCAGCTGTATGGCGCGCCTTAGAACCACAAATCACAAACCACTAAGGACACAAAGGTTCACAAAGGAAACCCCCTGCTATTTGAACGCCTCGACGGCGGCCTTGGCGCACTGCGCGTCTTGGGCACTGGTGGCGCCTGAAACTCCTATCGCTCCTACAATCTTGCCGTCGCTGATCAGAGGGATACCACCTTCGACGGGAACCGCTCCTTGCAAGGCAAGCACACGCCAGCCTTCGCCGCCCGCCGCCAATGCATCCTGGAACGCCTTGGTCGGCCGCTTGAATAAGACCGCGGAACGCGCTTTGTCGATCGAGACGTTGGCGCTTCCCAGTTGGGTATTGTCCATTTTTTCGTAATACACCAGATTTCCTGCAGGGTCGACCACCGCCACTGCTATTAGCCAATTGTTCTTGGCCGCCTCAGCGAGCGCCGGCAGCACAGCTTTTTTTGCATTGTCCAAGCTGATACTTAAGCCGTAGGGATTCGGCATCTGCGCCAGGGCGCTAGCGAAAACGCATGGGACGAACATCACGGCGACCGCAGTTCGCAAGACTGATTTCAGTGACATGATTTGGTCTCCTGTTTATTGGTGTATTTGAACAGACAGAAAGAACTTAGCAGTGGAGTATCGCGCACTGTCCACGTGAACTCAAGCTGTTAAGCGGTGGTTTCGTGAACAGGAGACTTCGCGAAGAGGATTTCGATGACCAACAAACCGGCCCCGACCACAATGGCGCTGTCGGCCACGTTGAAAGCGGGCCACTGATATTGGCCAACATAGAAAAGCAGGAAGTCGACAACCCGGCCGTTGAGCAGGCGATCCCAGAGGTTTCCCAGAGCTCCGCCGAGAATCAGCGCCAGGCCTATGCCGCTAGTGGTCATGGCATGGCTGCTCCGCCAAAGTAGCGCGGAGACCACCACTAACGCCACAATCGAAAACAGCACCAACATAACGATCTTCCATTGCGCGGGCGAGTCGGCAAACAGGCCAAAGGCAGCGCCCCGATTCTCCACATGGGTGATGCGGAAAAAGCCGGGAATCACCTGTTTGCCATCATGCAGGGAGATGTTCTTGGCAACCGCCCACTTGGTAACGCGATCCAGCAGAACAACCGCGAGGGCTATAAGAAAGTGGTACCGGCGCATTAAGTGGGAACGAGTCATTGGATTTTGCTGGTTTTCATAGCTATGAAATGACGCAGGTCAAGCCCAAAATGAGGCGACAATCCCTAGTCGATCCCGCCGTAGCGGGCGCCAGGATGCGGCTGGGTTCCGGGTCCAACGGCACTCTTCGATGTACTCCCAAGCGGTTGATTTATTTCATTATAGGCACCCCGGCGGTTAACGTCCATCCGCCGCGAGTCGCACGAAATAGGGCAACCCCAAAAGCACTGTGGAAAAGAGAATCAAAAAGTGTACAATTTTATTGGCAGACGCTTTCCCGCGCCTTTGCATCTAATTACGCGTTGGAAGAAGGTTCCAGTTCCAGACGGTGGGGAACGAAAACGGGGCAGCCTCAAAATAGTTAATCGCAACGGGCAAGCAACTTGCTGCGGTTTGACTTCATCAGTTTATGGTGAGGAGTAGCTCTTTTGGGATCCAGCCTTAACACCAGGAAGTCGGGTCAAATATGGTAACTAACGACATCGAGCCCACGCGGGGAAGCGAGCCCGAACTTAATCTGCTGATGGCCAAGAGCGACTTCGATCAGCCGCTCTGGAAGTCACTGGTCCAGAATTTTAACGACCGGTTTTTCCCGAAGAAGCAGCCGCCGCTAGTTCTCACTTCGAAGCCTATCCCGGTTAAGGATATCTGGGGATTCTACGATTACAAGAAGAATGGTGCGCTGGGTTCGACCGTAGTGCACATTCTGGCGGTGATCGTAATTATTGGCGGGACAATGTTGGGACGGCGGGTGGTACAGCAAATCACGAAGCCTGCCGAAGTTACAACCCTGGTTGCCCCTCCGGAAGATACACCCCCGTTGCCTCCTTCTAAGACTCAAGTCGGCGGCGGCGGTGGTGGTGGCGACCGCGACAAGTTCCAGGCGCCGAAGGGTAAGCTCCCAAAGTTAGCCATGGAACAGATAACCCCGCCAATGATGGTGGTGCGCAACGACCATCCGAAACTCGCGGTCGAACCTACCATCGTGGTTCCACCACAGATCAAGCTGGCGACCAACAATCTGCCTAACTTGGGCGATCCAATGTCGCACTTGCCGTCCGGACCGCCGTCGAACGGTACCGGTTCTGGCGGCGGGATTGGCTCGGGGAATGGCGGGGGTGTAGGTTCGGGTGAGGGACCTGGATATGGGCCGGGCCACGGCGGCGGTACGGGCGGCGGAGCGTTTAAAGTCGGTGGCGGAGTGTCCGCACCTAAAGCAATTTACGCGCCCGATCCTGAGTATTCGGAAGAAGCTCGCAAGGCCAAGTATCAGGGAACTTGCGTGCTGTGGCTGATCGTCGGCCCGGATGGTCGCGCACGCGATATTCGCGTGGCTCGTACCCTTGGTTTGGGGCTTGATGAAAAGGCGATGGAAGCCGTGAAAACCTGGAAGTTTGAACCTGCCATGAAGGATGGCAAACCTGTAGCCGTACAGATCAACGTAGAGGTCACATTCCGGTTGTATTGATTTGAGTGTGGGTGATGATAGCGGCCGCGAGAAATCGCGGCCGTTTCGCTTTGCGTGGAGTTCCCTGCGGTGCCTACTCAGGCAGATCGACGTGTTGAACGTCATCGATCGGCTGCCCGAGAAACTGCGCTCCCAGGCGGCGAAACTTCTCGGCTGAATCCGTGGCAAAACATCTTAGACGTGGCAAGCGGCGGCGCTCCGCCTCTGGCCCGGAAGGCATCGGCATGCGGCGCAGTAATCTTGCGACCGCATCAGCAGTAGCGTCCGCGGAATCGACAATCTTCACGTGCTTCGGAGCGACCCGCCGCAGTACCGGTTGGATCAGCGGGTAGTGCGTGCAGCCGAGCAGCAGCACGTCGGCCGACTTGAATCCATCGGTGAAAGCTTCTTTGAGATAAATCTGCGCGACCTCCTCGGTCACGCGATGATCGGTCCAGCCCTCCTCGACTAGCGGCACTAATAACGGACAGGCTTTTTCTCTTGCCTCAATTCCACGAGTTTCGAGGGCCTTCAAATAAGCATGGCTGCTCACTGTGGCTTCAGTTCCAATTACGACGACTTTTTTATTCTTACTCTCTCCCGCTGCGCGGTCGGTTCCAGGCTCAATCACCCCTATAACTGGAACATTCGCTGCCAGAGTGATTTTGTCCATAGCCAACGCCGTGGCCGTATTGCAGGCGATTACAAGCGCCTGCGCACCTTGTTTCTCAAGGTAATGCGCTGCGCCCACGGCATACCTCGCGACGGTTTCCGCTGATTTCGAACCGTAAGGCAGGCGAGCAGTATCGCCAAAATAAATGTAGTCGGCATCAGGAATGAGTCGAAGCAGAGCTTTAAGCACGGTGAGGCCGCCAAAGCCGGAGTCGAAAACGCCGATGCAAGTTCTGCGCGGGGGCATGAAAAGGTCAGGCGTGCCGCTCTGATTTTTCTACGGAGACACCGACAAAATCTCTAGTCCTGCCGCAGCAGGGCCCCGGAGGAATAAGCGCGCCGTGAGGGCAAGTGCGCGGGTGACCGAGGAAGGCGCATATCTTGTCGGTGGCTTCGGGCGAAAGGATGTGCTCGAACTTGCAGGCTTGCTGTTCGATCTCGGTCTCGCTGTCCATGGCGAGGCTGTCGGTGAACAGACGCTCAGCAAGGCGGTGTCTGCGAATGATGTCAGCGGCGCGCTGACGGCCGCGGGTCGTCAGTTCCACAATCATGCTGCCGTCGCCGGTCGAGACTCCAGTCGGTTTCAGCGCATCGTGGCAGGGATTAATGAACGGCTTGTGATCGTGGGGCTCGGGCGGATGCGGAGTCGAGGTGACCAGACCAAGATCGATCATCTTTTCCACCGCAATGCTAACCGGAAGCGCACCGTGCACCTCCATGCGCTCGAGTTCGGCAATCTCGCCATGTTCGGCCAGCGCCCAGAGTTCTTCCAACACTTCGTCGAACTGTTCTTCGTCGGCCATGGCGAAGACTTCCTGAACTGCAATCTTGCCATGATGCAATTCAATGCGGCGGTCGGCAAGACGAGCGACCACGGGGTCGTGCGTGACCATGACGATAGTTCTTCCCTGCTGATGCAGTTCGCGCAACAGACGCAGCACGATCTCCTCGTTCGCGGCATCGAGATTTCCCGTGGGCTCGTCGGCGAGAACAATTTTCGGATCGTTGATCAGAGCCCGCGCTATGCAGACACGTTGCTGCTCGCCTCCGGAAAGCTGCGAGGGAACGTGGTGCGCCCGCTCTTTCAATCCCACTCGCTGCAGGGCGTCCAGCGCTTCTTGTTCGTCGGTCATGCTGTGGAAGTACTGGGCGAGCATCACATTTTCGAGTGCGGTGAGATAAGGAATCAAATGAAACTGCTGAAACACGAAACCGATTTTCTCCGCGCGCACGCGATTCAGTTCAGTCGCAGAAATGTTGGCCACATCTTCGCCATCCAGCCAAATCTCGCCTGAAGCTCGGACGATCCAGGCAGCCGATCAAATTTACGAAAGTAGATTTGCCGGACCCAGACGGGCCCATGATCGCAATCCACTCGCCGGGATCGACGTTGAGGGAGAAGTTATCAAGCGCGCGGATGACGCCGCCGCCGGCCTCGGCCTTGGCGGGGTACAGGCGGCTGACATTTTTCAGCTTGATCATCTCACTCCCCTCTCAAGATCATAGCGGGTTGGACGCGCCGCAGCAGAAAAATCGGAAGCACGGCTGAAACCAGAGCTACAACGATGCTGCCCACGAAGACCACAGGCAAAACGCTGAAGCGCGGCACCACCGGCGCATGAAAGTTTACTCTACCAATCCATGCCGCGACACCTACGCCAATGCCAAATCCGACGACCGCCCCTACGGCTCCCAAAGCTGCGGCTTCAGCGGCGAAGAATCCGCTGATCAAGCATTCCGAGGCACCCAGAGCTTTCATAATGGCGAAGTCGCGGCGGCGATCGAATACCCATCCGATCAACGTAGAAAGCACACACAGGGCTGCAGTCGCGATAATCAAGGCAGCAGCGGCAGCCAAGGTGGCGCGAGTCTTTCCTAGCACCCGGGCTTCACCTTCCATGATTTGACGGATGGGATGGACCTCGGCATCAGGAACGGCTTGCGAAAGTTGTCGGATCAGAGTGTTGACGTCCTCGGGCGAACCAGAAGCTGCAATCTCTATGGTCGAAGGCTTCACTCCGGTCCAGCTTTCGAAATCTTGCGACGAAAGATAAATACGGCTATCTTCAGACGCCCCGGTTCGCAAAATACCAGTAGGATTGATGTGGATGGTGCGTCCCTGAAAACTGAGGTCGAAGGGCGTTCCTTGTGGGCTGACCACTGCGGCGGCGCGCGTGCCGACCAGCGCATCCCGTGGGTTTGCCGGCCAGGAGGTGACCGACCACCAACTGTCGAGCTTGCGCACTTGCTCAAGATTGGTTCCGGAAACGACGACGGACTGGCCGTTTGAAGTCCGAGCCACAACGTAGGCAAACGGAACGGCGAGACCTCGTCCGGCCAATAACGCGTTAGCTTTATCGAGCGCGTCGGCGCGGAAGTGTCTGATCGCCTTTTGCAACCATTAACACGTTCGCGCCGTAGTTGCGAAACTCCTTGCGCAGCTTGGCTTGTACATCCACATACAGATTAAGCATCGCTGTGGCGACGGCGGCGGCAACTACCATTGCCAACAGGGCCGAGGCAGCGCGTCCGCGACGCAGCACGGCGGCGCGCATCAGCATACGGAGAAACATTGAGGTGTGAGGTTTGCCGGCACGGCGGTTGGCCACATCTGATTTCACGCTTCACCTCGCAGCGCGTAGACAGGATCGAATTTCACCGCGCGACGAATCGCCAGCGCGCTGCCGGCGAAAGTTACGATCACCGCAATGGCGAGAATCACAGGGAACAGGACTGGATCAATGGTGATTTGGGAATCAAAAATGGAGCGGCCAATCTGTCGCGCCAGCAGCGCTCCTCCGGCAAAACCTATGATGCCGCCAATCAGTGCCAGCAGCAGGGCTTCCGCGAAGAATAACGCTGCCACGGAAATGTTGCCGGCGCCTAGCGCCTTCATCAGCCCAACTTCTGTGCGCCGCTCAAAGATGGCTGTGGCCATGGCTGCCGATACGGCGAGTGCGGAGGCGAATAGCGCCGCCAGTGTCACCAACAGCATAAGTCCCTTGATGCGCGACAGCACCGTGCCTTCGTTCTGCGCGATCTGACGAATCTGCTCGGCGTGAGAATGCGGAATCGCCTCCTGCAGTTGGTAAGCGATCGACGCTACATACGGGGAGCAGTACCAGCGATCGAACATTTCGGGGTTCATTGACTTGGGGTCGCGGCGCGCGAGGGCGTCTTCCGGCTTGGTTAGCGCGCTTACATAAAGGCGCCGCACAGCTCCGGGCTTGCCGAGAATTTGTTGCGCGAGTGCGAGCGGAGCTACAACTTCATTGTCTTCCGCTCCGCCCGTTGAAAGAATTCCGACAATGCGATGCTGTCGACCATCGAGTTCGATTTCATCTCCGGTTTTGCGGCCCAATTTCGCAGCCAGACTTTCACCTAGCAACACATCAGAGGAATTATCGTCGGGCCACGCGCCTTGCACTTTCCACCACGGATGGGTGATGCGCACACCGGTGGCAAAACTTTCTTTGCCGAATGTAAGGCTCTTGGAGAAATAGGTTCCCAGCAGAGTGAGATTCTTCGCATCAGCGTTGTCGCCCACGCGGACGCTCACGGGCAACATGGGAGCGAAACCGACGATATTGTGATGCCAGAACGTCCCTCGGATCTTAGGCAGATCAGCTTCGTTCAGGTATGCACCATCGCTGGGTGGCTTGAGGTCGACACCGCCGATTTGAACATCGAGGGTATCTTCTTGCGGAGTGACGAGCAGGTTCGCGCCGTAGTTGCGGAGTTCGCGACTGATCTTGTCGCCGATATCTGTCGCAACGGCGATCATAGCGGTTGCCACGCCCACACCCAGAGTGATGGCAACGCCCGCCAAAATCTTGCGGCGTTTTTGCCGTCGAAATGATTCGAACACCAGGCGTCCAAACATGACTATTGCTGGAACATGCGGCTTCTGGCCGCGATGTCCGCCTCTTGGATGATTACGGCGTCGGAGGTGACTTGCGCCTTCAGCGGGACGGGATTGCATCCGCCGGGCATTCCAACTGATTGGGGGTTGATGGGAGCAGCACAGTTTTTGCAAACCACTCCATTGGGTCCTTTATAAAAACCCACCGCGCCACAGATTTCGCAGGCATCAAGAACCGTGGCGATCTTGCCGTCTGGTTTTTGATAAAGCCAGAAGCGAACCGTGGTGCCGTTTTCCTGGGCGGCGAAGCGATGCAGGTCGCCATCTTGAACTTGGGTGAGCGGAATGCTGAGTTGCCCGTTCACAAAAGTAACTTCCGTCGCAGGGGACAACGCGCTCACGCTCTTGGTGTAGATGAACTCGGCAGTAACGAGAACAATAAACACAAACGAACTGGCATAGACGGAAGCCATCCACAAACGCTCGCGGCGCGCACTCCAAATCGCTTTACGCCGTTCCGCCGGAGATTCGGGCAGTGCTCCTGGCTGCCGGCGCTTTACTTCGAACAGCACCATGAGCGCTGCCAGAGCCAGAATCGTGATGAAGAAGAAAAGATCGTTGCGGACGATCGGACCGATAATTGCCATCTCCGTCTTCGAAGACGGCAGCACGCCATTTTCGGAGAGCTCGTGCAGGCCCGAGATCACAAGTTGCGCCGCAACGAAGAACAAAATAACCGTGGTGACTCGGAAGAATTTTTGCAGATTAATGCGGACACTACCTTTGACGAACATTACCCCGAATACAACCGCCGCAACTACACCGAGAAACGTCCCCATGAAGCTGAGCAGTTCAGTTGAATTCAAAGAGACCGCTGACAGGATCAGAACGGTTTCAACGCCTTCGCGCAAAACCATCAGAAATACGAATGCGAAAAGCCCAAACCAAGCATTGCGTCCCGCCAGCAGTCCAACTTTGCCCTCGATCTCGCCTTTCATCTTGCGGCCCGTCTTCATCATGAAAATGATCATGGTGACGACGAAAAAGGCAGCGGCCAGCATGACCCAGCCTTCGAAAATGTCCTGATTCCATTGGGTGCGAGACAGCAGGGCGGCAACTCCAAGGCTGCCGACAAAGGCCGCGATCAAAGCCGCATAAACCGATTTGCGTAGCTCTGGACGATTGATTTTTGCGAGATAGGCCAGCGTAATGCCGACAATCAGGGCGGCTTCGACGCCTTCTCGCAAAGTTACGATGAATGCTTCTAACATCTGGAAATTAGCCTCTACTGACGCGCTTTTGATATTGAAAATGAATTTCAATTTCATTATCTAGGATAGTCTCTCGGCTTTGCCGCCGTCAACGCGTGAAGTCACGCGCGGCTGTGAGTTGCATCACCTAGCATGCTAACGCACTGAGCTCCCGGAGTACCACGGAACCATTGCAAAGCCACTCAGCCAAACTCTGTCATTCCGAGCGCGGCTCTTTCGCTCGAGGAATCTGCATTTTCGTGACTCCCGACAAACTGCGGATTCCTCGCTGTGCTCGGAATGACAATCGTGACAATGTTTGCAACTATCGAATCGGCTACAGATGTTTGAGAAAAGCCTTCGCCCGGTCGATGTGAGGATAAAGCTTCTCTTCGGCCTGGAATTCCGAAGAGTGCACACAGCGGCGGCTGCCGCGCAGTTTTACGGGATGCTTCAGGTGAAGCATCTCGTGGTAGACGATATATTCGACGGCGTAGCACGGAACGCGCGGGTGGTCGAAGACGCGGCTCACCACGATGGCGTTGTGGGCAGGATCGTAATGGCCGAGCCGGTTGCGAGCGTGATCGCGGCTCCAAGTCATGTGCGGCCGAGCCAGCAAACCATAAAAGAAGCGCTGATTCAGATCTTCGAAGATATTTTCCAGGTTATAGGTTCGGCCTTGGGCACTTTCGATTCGCTTGCGCCCACGCATCTGCCGCACCAGGTGAGCTTTTCTGGTGATGTCTTGCGCGGAGATATGTCGGCGATACCGCGTCGCCTGTGCACGATCGATGGGCTTGCGGTACATCTTGGCTAGCAGAATGTGAGCAATCGCCCGCAACACCGGGTCGGGCGCACCTTCCAGCAAGTCTGAAAGACGAACGAACAACTTTCCCTCCCGCATGCGAATCGTGTTATTGATGTTGGCGAAAGCAAAGAATTCCACCGCAGTTTCCGGCATAGGAGCACGCGGACGCAGCTCACGATAAGTTTCCTGAAAGATGTGGAGGATTCTGTCTTGCACGTTGCGGCTAGATTAGCATGGATAAAACGTTAAAACTGAGTAGCGCGAATGATCCTGCGGATTCCTATTCTCACTTTTTCTTATGCTTAAACGCTTCTTCCTGTTCGCTTAGCAGTTGCCGATGATCCTGGACACCGCTGTCGACGGTTTCCACCACGCTGGTTAGAAGAAAATCATATTGCCGGGCTTCGTCTTTCTTGGCGTCCGCAGAGCTTTTCAAAGCTCGAAGCCTGGCTTGAAACTCCGTATCAGCTTCGATGATTGCCTTCAAAGGTTTTCGCAGATCCGCTTTGCGCTCGACAAAAGTATCGATGTTGTCATTCAATTCGTCGTAGACATCGAGAAAGTCCTGCAGCCGGTCGCGAGTTTGCTGAGGCCGGTCGGTCACTTTCGGATCAGCCCGCATCTGTTCGAGCGAAGAAAGCCGCGCGCGGGAAAACTGGATATACAGCTTAAGGCGATCCGCAGGCTCCTGGGCCGCGTCCCGCAGTTGATCCTGTTCCAGCGGGTTCAGCGGGTCGCGGCGCGTTTGCGCGCACACAGGTAATAGCAGTAACAATCCCACCGCCAGTCGTGCGAATTGTGCCCAAGAACGAATCATTTGCCTTTAAACATGTGGGTTAGAAGATCGGTTCGCAAGCTCTCCAAGCGCTCTGCGGCAGCTTGCAACGGTTCCTGATCATCAAAGTTCACCGTGCGCTTGATATCCCGCAGCTTAACCGCCATTTTTCTGAAGTCTATCTCCGTATTCTTGACTCTCTTGCCCGATTGAATAGCTGCGTCGTGCGCTTTCTCGGAATAAGTCACCACGTCTTTCAGCGCGCTTCGAGCCTCATCGACGTTGCCAGCAGTATAGAGCTCATCGGCGGATTTGAGTTGGCGTTCGGCAACTTCTACGCACAGTGCGGGCCGGTCGTCGACCTTCGCCGATTCGCAGCGGGCCATGAGGTCCTGCAAGGTTTCCTGCCGGCCTGCGCAGACCAGGCACGTCGCCAGGAGAACCGCGAACACCGTTGATTGCTTGCGCATAAGTTATTTCTTTGGCTCGATGGCGATCAGCCGATGCCGGGCCTGCCACTCCTGATCAGGATACGCTCCGTTCGCGACCTCTAGAAAGCGATGGTAATTCTGGGCCGCCAATTTATAGTTTCGTAAATGATCATAAGCGCTGGCGCGAAGAAAATAGCTCACGGGAATCTCAGGAAGAAACTTGGCCCGCGCATCGGCCGCCTTTATGGCTAATTCATAGTTCTTGTTCTCTACCGCCGCTGTCGCTAAATCGCCATACGCTTCGCCGAGATCGGGCTTGAGCTTGACCGCGGTCAGCAGTTCCTGTTGCGCTTCAGGAAACTTTCGCTCCTTCAAGAATGTAATGCCGAGATATTGATGCAATCGAGCGTTGTCCGCGTGAGTCGCCAGCAGCGAACGGTACAGCGCTTCTGCTTGGTCGTATTTCTTGGTCCTTAGATAAAGATCAGCCGAGATCGTTTTGCGCTTGAGCATTGGCAGGATCGCCCTTTAATGCATCCTGAAGCTCGGCAACTGCGTCATCGTACTTTTCGAGGACGATCAGAATGTGGGCAAGCTGGATTCGCGCCGCCACGTCGTCAGAATGCATGGCAATGAGTTTGCGCAAAATCGGATCGGCCTCGCCAAAGCGCTGGCCGCGCATGTAAATGTTGGCCATGCCGGTCAGGGCATCGCTGGAAGTTGGATCGAGGGCGAGCGCTTCCTTGTATTCCTGCTCCGCATCGGCAAAACGGTTTTCCTTCTCCAACAACAGCCCGGCTGAGAGATGAGCCTCGGGATCTTTCGGTTGGAGCGTAGCGGCCTGCTTGTAAGCTGCGATGGCTTCGTCGGGCTTGCTGCTCTCGAGGACATGAGCGAGAGATAACCACGCGCGAGCATGACCTTCGTCTACATTCGCAGTAGGTTTTAGCGTGGTTGCTGCGCGAAGAAATTGTTCGGCGTCCGGTTGGCCAGTCTTTGCCAGCATCAGACCAAGATTTAAGTTCGACTCGAAAACATCCGGTTTGGCGGCCACCGATTTGCGATATGCGGCGATCGACTCTTGCGTGTTTCCCAGCCCGTTGTAGATGAATCCCAGATCAAACCATGCCTGAAAATTATTGGGATCGGAGGCGACGACTTTTTTCAGCAGCGGTTCAGCGGCAGCGTAATCATGCTTCTCGATAGCGCTTTCGGCTTGAGTTAACTCCGTAGGGGCGGATGAATCCTGCTCGACTACTTTGTGATGACGGACGGTTTGGCCAGAACTCTGAGCGAAAACGATCCCGCCAAACTGGAAACCCAGAACAAGCAGGGCAATACAGGCAGGCCTACTTACTGCCATTCCTCGACGTTCCGTTCCCCGATGGCCCATGTCCGTTCAACACACTCGCCAGAAATTGTCCTGTGTACGAACTCGGCAGCTTGGCGATAGCTTCCGGCGGCCCCGCTCCAACAATGTAGCCTCCGCGCGCGCCTCCCTCGGGACCAAGATCGATCACCCAATCCGCGGTCTTGATTACTTCGAGGTTGTGCTCAATCACCAGAATCGAGCCGCCCGCATCGATAAGACGGCGGAAGGCGGAAAGCAGCTTACTGATGTCGTCAAAGTGTAGCCCAGTCGTGGGCTCATCGAAAATATACAAAAGGTGCTGGCGGCGACGCGATGACCCCTCTGAGCTTCGCAGGCGGCTGGCCTCGCGCGCCGCCGGCTGCAAGTGTGCGGCCAATTTCATGCGCTGCGCCTCGCCGCCCGATAGCGTCGTAGCCGATTGTCCCAAACGCAAATAGCCAAGACCAACTTCCTCCAGCACCCGCAATTTCTCCACGATTTTGGGCACGCCGGCGAAAAACTGCAGCGCCTCTTTTACCGTGAGGTCCAGAGCTTCGTGAATATTTTTTCCTCGATAGCGAACTTCCAGCACTTGCGGTTTGTAGCGCGCGCCCTTGCATTCTTCGCAGATAAGCTCCACGTCCGCCAGGAACTGCATTTCCACCGTCACAGTTCCATCGCCTTGGCAGGTCTCGCAGCGTCCACCCGGGACGTTGAAAGAGAAATGTCCGGCGGTGAACCCGCGCTTCTTAGCCTCAGGCAATGACGCATAGAGATCGCGAATGCCGTCGAAAGCCTTGATATAAGTGACCGGGTTCGACCGAGGAGTGCGCCCAATCGGCGATTGATCCACCAGCACAACCTCGTCGATATACTCCGCGCCTTCCACGTCGTCCCAATATGACGATCCTGCGGGAATAGAGTTGGGCTGCCTCTTTGCCGCCGATAATGCTTGATACAGCACGTCATGCAGTAGCGTAGATTTCCCTGAGCCGGAGACGCCGGTAATCGCTACCAGCATTCGCAGCGGGACTTCGAGATCGATCCTTTTCAGGTTATGTGCGCGCGCACCGTAAATTTTGATTTGCTGTGGTCCAGGCTTGCGGCGAGAACCGGGAATTTGGATTTGCAGTTCTTCCGAAAGATAGCGCCCAGTGAGCGAACCCGGCATCTTCTGAATTTGACTATACGTTCCGCTCGCAATCAATTTACCCCCATTTTCGCCCGCCCCAGGACCAAGGTCGAGAATCGTGTCCGAAGCCTGCATGACATCGCGATCATGTTCGACCACCAGGATCGTATTGCCCAGATCGCGCAGATTATGCAGAATTTTAATCAGGCGGTGAGTATCGCGGCTGTGCAATCCAATTGAAGGCTCGTCGAGCACATAAAGCGTGCCGACCAGACGCGAACCCAGCGAGGTAGCCAGTTGAATTCGCTGCGCTTCACCGCCCGAAAGCGTGGACGCAAGCCGGTCGAGTGTCAAATACTCCAATCCAACTTCATTCAGAAATCGCAAGCGTTCGCGTATCTCCTGCAATAAGCGCTCGGCGATTCCCGCTTCCTGCTCCGTCAATTGCAGCGCTTCGAAGAACTGCGAGGCGGCCTCAACCGTCATGCAGCAAACCTCGCAGATATTCTTGCCGTTGATCTTTACCTGCCGCGCTTCCACTCGTAACCGCGCTCCCTCGCAGTTGGAACATAGAGAATATCCGCGATAGCGGCTGAGAAATACGCGAACATGCAATTTGTATTTCTTTCGTTCCAGATGATTGAAGAAACCCCGCACTCCCAAAAATCGGCCTTCGCCTGCAACGATCACCCGCTGCTGTTCCCGATCAAGTTCGTTCCATGGGACATCAAGAGGGATACCGGCTTCGCGTGCGAATCGCTTCAAGTCGGTAAACAACGTGCGGTATTTGGGCTTGGTCCAAGGCTCGATCGCGCCCTGGTTAAGGGTCAGAGACTTATCCGGAATCACCAGGTCCAAATCGAAATCGATCGTATTTCCGAATCCCTGGCAACGCGGGCAGGCGCCGTAAGGATTGTTGAAAGAGAACAATCGCGGTTCCGGTTCCTCGTAACGAATATTGCAAACCTGGCACTCGAAGCGTTGGGAGAAACGCAATCGTTGTGCAGGCCGCTCGTCGCGCGGCACAGTTTCAAAGATGACTTCGCCCGATTCGCGATAACTGATCTCAACCGCGTCTACGATTCTCGAGCGCGAATCCGGCGAGATAGCAAGGCGATCCACCAGAATAAAAACAGGCTCGGCGAAGTTAATATTCAGCAACGACTCGGGCGTGGAAAACTCGAAGATCTGCCCCTTCTGGTAAAGCCGGTTGAAGCCCCGGGTTCGCAAGTCGAGAAGACGACTTTTAAGCTGATCGGAGAGAACGCTGCCCGCATCCTTCTTCGCCTTTTTCTTACCCGCACGCATTTTGGCCACGGGAGCAACATCGGCCGACGCCGCGACCTGTGGCGCCGCAGTTTGCAGCGGGAACAATACATTCAGCCGTTCGCCCTGGGGCAGTCTCATCAAGGCATCGGCAACTTCATCGACGGTATCCTTCTTAACTTCTTTACCGCATTGCACGCAGTAGGTACGCCCAACCCGGGCGAAGAGCAGTCGAAGGTAATCGTAGATCTCCGTCGCGGTGCCCACCGTGGAACGCGGATTGCGCGTTGTGTTCTTCTGCCGGATCGCCACGGCGGGTGCGATCCCATCAATCACATCCGCGTCTGGCTTCTCAATTCGCTCCAGAAACTGCCGCGCGTAAGCGGATAGCGATTCCACATAGCGGCGCTGTCCCTCAGCATAGATGGTGTCGAAGGCTAGGGATGACTTTCCTGACCCCGATACTCCGGTAACAACCGTTAACGAGTTGTGCGGAATCTCAAAATCTATGTTCTTGAGGTTATGAACTCGCGCACCGCGAACAACAATAGTTTCCGTGGACATTGGGGTTGGATGGCTTTGACAATCCAAGTGGTAGTTAGCTCTAGTTTAACAGTGTTCTCGGGGTATCATCTACTGCACAATCACTGCACAACACGCTATGCCGGAATGTTCAGCAAGATGAACACTATTTTCGCATCGAGCTATAATTCATGCCGTAGCTACCCCTCCTGCATTAATTGGGGAATTCGCCAAAGTTGCGCCCTACCTGACGAATCCGTTGGCTCTAATTGCTTTGGGTTGTTGCTGTTCTTTGGGATTTAGCGAGCTTCGAAACGACCTTCGAAAAGACTTAGACCAGTTGAGCCAGTTGACGATCGAGTTCCGCGAGAGCAATCTGCAGGGTTTCCCGGTGACGGGGACTCTTGGCAGCTTCAAGTTGCTGCAACACATGGTGGCGCGACATCATTAGACCTTGCTTGCGGCGCGCACTCGCGATTTCGGCGGGGGTTAGCGGAGGCTTGGCCGGGCTTGGTGAAGAAAGCGCTTGTGCTTGTTGCTCCTCGACCGATTTACTTTCCCATCCACGAGCCATGTAAAAATTATACGTGCTCAAGTCCCGATCAAAACGCAATTTTGTCTGATTTTTGGACAGCCTGTTTGTTGCACGAAGCCAGCATTACCCAAAAAATCAGTACAAAGGCACGAAAAGTGCCAAGCTGGCACAAAACGTGTCACGGCCAGAATAAACTTGTGGCGGGGCTGATAAATCGGGTTTATCATTTGTATAAGTTGTTTTGATGTTTGTATAAGGTTTGCTTCGAGGGGGGCTTCCTTTATGCGCGTTTACGCTAATGGACCCTGATCGCCACTTTGATGTGCAAGATGTAAGTCGTTACGAGGCATTACTGCAGATGGCGGACCTCGTGGTTCACCATCGTGGTGTCCCCGAGATCCTGCCGGAGTTAGCCCAGCGCCTGCGTAAAGTAGCCTCGTTTGAAGTTGCCAGTTTTGCTCTCTACGATCCAGAAAAAAAAGTAATGCGAATGCACTTCTGGGAAGGGAAGAACCAGCTTTCCGACCTGGCGGAACTGCCAGTGGCAGAATCGGCTTGTGGCTTCGTCTGGGAAAAACAGCGGCCTATGATCCTGCCCGACCTGCAGCAGGAAACTCGATTTCAGGCAGCGGTCAGTCTCCTCATAGAAAAAGGAGTGAGGTCGTATTGCGGACTTCCCTTGACCAGTGGGCAGAAAAAGTTTGGCGCACTGGGGTTGGGAAGCTATCGGCCCAACGCTTATGGCGAAGAGGATGTGCAGCTTCTGCGGCAAATTGCGGAACTGGTTGCTCTAGGTTTCGAAAACGCAAATGCGAGAACTGCTTTTCGCGAGGAGAAGGAACGGTTAGAGGTTCTGCTCGAAGTCGGTACGACATTAATGTCAAACCTGGATGTGCAGCAATTATTTCCCAACATTTCAGAGTTGATTCGCAGAGTTGTCCGCCAGGACTTTGCCAGTGTGACGCTCTATGAAGAAGCTAACGACTACCTCCGGCTTTATGCCATGGATTCCACAATCAGGGATGAAAGCATTACCCCTGACATGGTCATGCCTATTAGAGACTCAGTAGCGGGATCTGCTTTTCTGAAGGGCGAAGCCACGGTCCGCCACCGCGAGGAGTTACGGGCTGACGGTTCTCCCGTGATGAGGCGAATGGTGGAACTGGGGATGCAATTATTCTGCTCTATCCCACTGATAACCCGAAAAGGCAAGCTAGGGACGCTGAACCTGGGCAGCATGACCGCCAGTGCCTTTTTGCCGGGAGACATAAGCTTTTTGAAACAAGTCGCCGGCCAGGTTGCCACCGCTCTGGATAATGCGCGGGCGTATCGCGAAATTGCCGAGCTCACCGACAAGCTCAAGAAGGAAAAGCTGTACCTGCAGGATGAAATCCGTTCTGTACTCAACTTTGAAGAGATCGTGGGTGAAAGCTCGGCTCTTAAACATGTTCTGGCGCAGGTCAATACCGTGGCTCCGCTGGACGCGACGGTGCTCATTCTGGGCGAGACCGGAACGGGCAAAGAACTGATTGCCCGCGCCATTCACCGCATGAGTTCGCGAAAAGATGCCAGCTTCATCAAACTGAACTGCGCCGCAATTCCCACCGGGTTGCTGGAGAGCGAGCTTTTCGGCCACGAGAAAGGCGCGTTTACCGGCGCCATCAGCGCAAAAATCGGCCGCCTCGAACTGGCCGACAAAGGTACGCTGTTTCTCGATGAAGTCGGCGACATTCCCCTGGAGTTACAGCCTAAGCTGCTACGAGTTCTGCAGGACCAGGAATTTGAAAGGCTGGGTGGGGTTCGGACTATCCGCGTGAATATACGCCTGATTGCGGCTACCAATCGCGATCTCGCCAAGAGCGTGGCCTCACGGGAGTTCCGCAGCGACTTGTATTATCGGCTGCATGTTTTTCCCGTCCACATGCCTCCGTTACGAGAGCGTGGGAAAGATATTGAGTTATTGGTGCGTTATTTTGTTCAGAAATTTTCCCGCCGCATGAACAAACAGATCGAGACCATCCCCACGGAAACCATGCACGCTTTAACCCACTGGGAGTGGCCGGGGAACGTAAGAGAGCTGGAAAACTTTATTGAGCGATCGGTGATTCTCTCCGAAAATGCGACCCTAAATGTTCCTTTGTCAGAGTTGCGGCCCACCTTGCAGGCGGACCGGCAAGACGCCACATTAGAAAGTCTCGAGCGCGAGCACATACTTCGTGTTCTGCGCGAAACTGGCGGGGTGATTTCGGGTCTGCGAGGCGCCGCTGCGCGATTGGGCATGAAGCGCACTACGCTGCAGTCCAGAATGCAGAAGATGGGAATCGCCCGGTCAGACTACGAGAACTAAGGTGATTCAAACACCCGCCAGCGTCTTTTGCTTTGAGCAGCCGATATGTCGGCAATCTGCCGCAGCCTCGGCAACTCTGCTCTGAGAAATGTGCAATCCTCATTGAATTTCCCCCATTGTTCCCTCGCCTTTGCAGCCACTTGCCTCTCGCGTCAGGTTTGGCATGCGGCCTGCGAAGGGAGCAGCGAGCAGACACTCATAAACCCGTGATCACGCGGGCCGCTCAATTTCACATCAATGACAAATGTGATCAAAACGTTTTGGAATGCACGGGCCGTGTAGCGCCGATCCCCGAAGACGCTTACGGGAAGCTTTAAGGACGAGAGGAGAATTTCTTGCTCATCCCACTAGGCACTCCCATTCGAGCCGGCAGCGTCGAAACGGTCATATCGCGAACTGGCGAAGCGGACGAAAGTGTTCGTAGATTGTCGCTTCCTATACTCGTTCGAACCGATGCAGTAAGGGCGTCGGTGTTGGCGGCAATGAACAAGACCCAGCAGGTGTCTGGGCTATCAGTCGATCCTTTATATGTGTTCTTTCGTGGAGTGTTATGGCATCAAGAGGGGGATGCAGGTGCGGGCTGGGATCTGATCAGATTCTTGCAATCGCCTGATCGCGACTTACGGGCCACGGCAGCCTCTTTGCTCGCAAAGACTGAGCACGGTCGCCTTCTGGTTCGCGACATGCGGCGGGCTCGGGCTCGAATCACTAAGCCCGCCGCGCAAAATGTGGCATCGCCCTCTCGGCAACAGCCCATTAAGGTGGCTGAAATGAATACACCATACGGCCTGGAAATAGTCGAAAACTGTATGTCCTGCAAGTTGCGAAAGGGCCATTGGTTTTGTGGCCTTTCACCCGAGGTTCTGAAACTGCTCAGCGGAGTCAGTCATTTGAGCACGTATCCCGGGAATGCAGTTCTCTTCGTAGAGGGCCAGATGCCGCGTGGAGCCTTCGTTCTGTGTTCGGGAAAGGCGAAGCTCTCCACCACCTCGCGCGACGGCAAGGTGCTGATCCTGAAAATTGCCGAGGCTGGCGAGGTGCTCGGCTTGAGCGCGGTGATCTCCGGCGAGCCCTTTGAACTTACCGCAGAGACGGCAGGACCGTGCCAGGTCAATTTCGTGGAGCGTGATGCGCTGATGCGGTTGATGGAAAAGAATGGCGAGTTCGGCCTGCACGCCTCACAAGCTCTGAGCCGCGAGTTCCAATCGGCCTATCGCGATATTCACGATCTGGTGCTGGCCCGTTCGTCAGCCGGCAAACTGGCTCGCCTGCTTCTTTCATGGACGCCAATTCGCGAACAGTTCGAGCCGCCTGAAATCCGCGTCCGTTCGAGCCTGACCCATGAAGAGATGGCGCAAATGATTGGCTCATCGCGCGAGACTGTGACGCGCTTGCTCAGCGAACTGAAGAAAAAGGAACTCATTCGGTTGGATGGATCTACCTTGATTATCCGCAATCGCACTGCCCTGGAAGCGTTGGCTGCATAGTGACGGATGCAGCCTGCTGCAGAGACGGCCGGTTCTCCTCCCCGGCCGTCTCCTTTTTCATGAATCCCTCAAAAATGGAATCCAATTTCCGCCGTCAAGGCGCGCGGGGTTACGTAGTGCGTTCCGCTGAAGGTGGAGAGAAAGTTATACAGCGCGTATTTGTTGGTGAGATTAATGGCTGACAACTGGAGGCTCCACTTGTATCTGTCGCCGTGGAAAATGTTGTCGTGGCCAAGCGAAACGTCGAACAAACTGCGGGAAGCGATGCGGGGAGGATTCTTGTCATCGTTTTCGGTATTCGGAGCCGGCACCTGCAATAGCGTCGATCCAAATTGCGATACGAGACACGGGTTGGGAAGAGGTACGAACGGGGTTGCCCGCTGGCTGCCGCAAAACAGACCGGACTCGAACTCTTGATCGGCGGTTAAAGGAGTCCCGAAGGAATCGGTTAGCGCAATGGCAGGCTGTCCGTTCAGGGTGGTCGTCTGCGCGCAATTTCCTCCATAACAAGGTGTTTGCCCGGCTACAAGGCCACTGTCGTACCGCCAGTTGAAGCCCACCCATGCCCCGGTTTTTCCCACCTGATATTGGAAGTGGGTGGTCATATTGAATTTCTCGTCGTGATCGATACGGAAGGGAGTGGAGGCGCTGGAAGTGGCCGCTACGGAGGGTACAGCACCGGCTCCGCCGATTTGGGGCGTGAAAAAGCGGGCTGCGACGCTGGAAAATACGGCCAAGGCCGAGAACCCATGGTAGTTCGGTACGCTCACGCGGCCAGCGTAACCGGGAATCTTCGATCGGTCCCACTCGATCGGAAACGTGATCGGCGTATTGCCGAGTACGCTGAAGTCATAGGCGTTGTGGGTGTACTTCCAGATGTACTCGCCAGAGAACACGACGTATTTCCCGAAGGCTTGCTGCAGGCCGGCGTGGAATTCGTTGCGCCAGCCGGGAGCAAACGGTGTTATACCCGACACCGTACAGCCGAGAAGGGGATTCAAAACCGGGTTGGCGCAACCGTTATTAGAGAGCACGAGGTTTTCATTGAAGGGAGTTTCTAACACCCGAGCATAGGACACGCGAAGAACGGTGTTCGTCTTCTTGATGTTGTATGCGACACCGAGGCGTGGCTCGCCTTCTTTGTGTGTCGTCAGCCCATTATAGAAATCGCCACGAACCCCGAGATTGATGGCCCAGGGCCCTTTCGTAATACTGTCTTGGACATAAAGAGCCAGTTCCTTCACGTCGGTATGCCCGTTGAAGGTATACCGTCCTCCTCCACGAGTCAGGTCGAAGGGCAACAAGTCGGTGCACGGGGAATCGAGAGCAACGCTGCCGACAAAGCAGGGATTGCCGTTTGAGTCTGTGAGCGAAGGGAGCAAGGTTGGATCGACGATTCCAAGAGTGTCGGCCTCGTCGAGAAATGTCTGCTCATAGACAGCACCCACCTTGAGGTTATGAATTCCCTTCACGTACGAGATGTCTGAGCGCAGCCCGGCGTTGGTGAGGGTGCGGTTTTGGCCGACGGTTTCTCTTTGAAGATTGGTGGGTCCCAGATCGGCGAATGGATCGGCGCTGGGGTAATAATTGAACTGGTCTCTGCGCACGAAAGCACCGAGAGTGAATACCGCCGTGCTGCTCAGTAGTCGGGTCCAGGAGGGAGCGATGTTAAACGTCTTGATCTGGGAACGTTGGTCGCTTGGGCCGACGACATTTCCGTTCGGGTCAAGTCCCCCATTGCTTACAACTACGCCGTTCCACGGGGTTGCGAATTGGGTGTCAAATGTATTCGGAGTCTGGAACCAGGAGCGCGTGAAGCCGAAATTCAGGTGAATGGAGTCGGCACTGGTAAGTTGATAGTCCACCCGGTCGAACAGATTCTCTTCATTGCCCTTGTCGTGCATGACCGCAAACTCGGGGGGATCGAGAAATCGTCCGCTATTTAGTCCATTGGCCGAAATGAAGTTTCCCCAGTTCTTCCCCCCATAAGCCAGATTGAACCCAAGATTGGACGATCCAAACGAGCCATAAGAGGCGTTGACGCTGCCATGAGGCGTGGTCACTCCTTGTCCAGAACGGGTCGTGACATTAATGACGATGCTGGTCTTGTCCCCATATTCGGCAGGCGGCGCCCCGGAGATCACTTCCAGGGACTCGACCGAATCCAGTGGGATTTGGTTTGAGAATACTTTGCTCTGCTGGTCGGTGATGGGCTGTCCATCGACAGAAAACGAGTTCTCAGCGTGATCGCCTAGCCCGTGAAAGAGTCCGTTTGAGTCGGCAGCAATTCCTGGTGACGTGAGGGTCACCAATGAGCTTACCTGCGATGACTGACTCTCCAAGGGAAGCTTATCGAATAAGCCACGATCCACGTCGGTGTGAAAAGTCGGATCGTTTTCCAGTAGGTCGGCTCCCGAAGCCTCGACGGTTACGCTCTCGGCAGATCCGGCTACCTGCAGATTGACCTTGATATCCAGCGGTACGGCGGAGCGAACTTCGACATCTTGCGCGTAGGGAGCAAACCCGCTACCGGTTACGCTTAGGTGGTAAGGATTGAAGGGGACGTTGGCAAAACTGAAGCGTCCGGCGCCATCCGTGGTCGTTGATCGGTCGAAGTGGCTGACCGGGTTATGAATTTCAACCGTTGCATTGGGAACGACGGCACCGGAAGAATCAAGGACGGTGCCACCGATGGATGCGGAGTTAGACTGCGCGTGGGCATGAAGGCCGAGCGCCAAATAGAAAACCACCACAAAAGCCGCATGAAGCGACTTCCTGTAAGAAGCCAGCATGAATTTCCTCCGAAAAAATTGGTCCAAGAAATCAAAGGGCACAGTTCCTATAAACAGGAACCGCTTATTTGCAAATCAAAGTTGATTCTTAGACCGCAGGAGGCGGGCGAACCGACAGGGCAAAAGTCAGCAGTTGTTGCTTTGCGGAAACCGGCTTCGGGCGAAAGGTGCTAGCCAGAACGAAACCGGCCCGGGCAATATTGGAAGTAGCCTTGGGAGAAGCTGAATGGGCAGCAATGCAGATGGTGCACTTGGTCGCTTCATCCGCGCTCGAATGGTGATGCGCAGCAAACGCCACTGCCGACCCTAACGTCAGCAGCAGACACAGCCAAGCTATAGATTTCGAGAGCGACCGCATAACGATCTAACTATCAATGCGTTATTTGAATCTACACCGAAACCGGAAACCAACGCAATGACGATGCATGAACAAAGGACGGAGTCAAATATTTTGGGACAAAGCATTCAACCTAACCGTGCTTTTCAAAACTCCGACGCCCGCAGTTTTTCCCGGAGGCCGTGAAATCGACGGGCAGTAACTACTTACTTATTGAATTTCTAAAGCCCAAACAGTTCCCGCAAGCGCTTGGTTTGCGCGCGGCTGACTGGAATCTCGGTCTGCTTCTTGTCATCGAGACGCAATTGATAGGAACTCTTGAACCAGGGAACGACTTCTTTAATCCGATTGATATTTACCAGAAATGAACGATGCGCCCGCCAGAAAAGATTCGGATCGAGGCTGTCCAGCAATTCTTCGAGCGTACGGCAATTGGATTGACCTTCCATGCCGTTCGCACCGCTGGTGACCACTGTGATAACGCCGTCTTCTATGGAAGCGAAGCAGATGTCTTTCTGATTCACCAGGAATAACCGGCCGGCAGCTTTCAGCAGAATTTTGGAAGTTTGCGGTTTCTGCGACTCCAGCATGCGCATCAGCGTGTCGAGTTTGTCGGACGGTGTGCCGCTGTCCGCGATTTTGGCTCGTGCTCTGGCTACCGACTGTGCCACCCGCTTTTTATCAAAAGGTTTCAGCAGGTAATCGACGGCATTCACTTCAAATGCCTTCACCGCATACTGGTCAAAAGCAGTACAAAAGACAATCTTCGGCAACGCGACTTTTCGATCCAGACAGCTTCTTGATTACGCCAAAGCCATCGAGGCCGGGCATTTGCACGTCGAGGAAGACCAGATCGGGATTGTGCTCGCGAATGAGACCGACGCCCTCGACTCCGTTTTTGCCCTGCGCGACTACGTCGACGTCGTCAACATTTTTGAGCAGAAAGGCAAGTTCGTCGCGAGCCAGTTGCTCGTCGTCCACAATCACAGCGGAAAGCGACATACCTCTCCTTGGAGCTAATGAAAGTATATGGTTGCGCTTTTGCCAGCGTCAAACCTCAACCGTCGCCAGTTGACGCTCGTCATTCCGAAGCCACGCGCTTTGACCAGTGGGCGAGGAATCTCGCGCGGTCACGTTAAGAACTCGATGCCCGTCCGCGAGCCATTCTATTTCTTTGGATGTTGCATGTTTCCCATACCAGCCGGCATCTGAAATTTCTGATAGTCCGACGGAATCTCAAACAAGCTAGCCGGCTGCGAGCCTTCTTTGATATCTTGCAACTCGCCGCCGTCTTCACTTTCCTGCCACTTTATTGGAAAACGGAGTTTGGAATCGATCCAGAAAGTTCCCGCCTTGCCATTGTCCGAGGTCGCTTCATACTTCACGGTGCTACGGCCGTTGACTGTGTCGCTTCCAATCTTCCGGCAGGTTGCGTTCGGCTTGGCCGATGTCATTCGGCGCCAATCTCCGCATGCATCGTCGGCGCTTCCGATGCGGAACAGTCCCTTCATGCGCTGTGCGGCTGGCCCCTGGTCGTGGGGAAGTTCCATGTACATCTTGCGGTCTGGCATCAATATAGTGTTGGTTTGAGTGGAGAAGTTTATGATCGCCACTCCGCCGTGGTCATTCATCTGGTTTGACTCAACGCGCATCTTGTCCTTGGTGACGTAAACTTTTCCCTCGTTGGTTGAATCCTTTCCTCGTACGTTCACCGCCTTCGCAGAAAAATCCTCCTGGGCGAAAACGGCAGTAGTCGCAAAACAGGCTGTCACGAAAATTGCATAGCGAATTCTCTTTTTCACAAATCCCTCCACAGCGTGCGATTGTGCGACACGCGCAGTTGGCCGAGCGCAAGCAGCATAACAGAAGCTGCATCAGGCGGGAAAGGCTTGCTGAGCAGGTAATTCCAGGGTTGATGCGAGGGCGACAACGTTAAATTTTATTTGCAAAGCGTCATTCTTACTTGCGAACCTCATTTTTATATGCGACCGTCATTCCGAAGCCCCACGTTTTCTCCAGCGGGGCGAGGAATCTCGTGCGCGACATCGCGCTTCAACCTGGCTTCACATACAAGAACTCATCATGAATCAAAACATTTCTTAATCTCGGTCCAATATTTTCGCACCACGTATTCGGTGCTGAGATGGCCGCCTCGCTGCAGTAGTTTGAGTCTCACGCCCGCCCGTCGCGCAAACCGATCTACGCCCTTCCACGGAATGTAAGGATCGTCTTTGGCATGGAACATTAATATTTTGGAGCCGGTGAACTCCTTCACATGATGCGCGGGATTGTAAAATACGCCGCCATGCAGTTTGTTCCAATTCCTGGCGGAAAGCCGATAAGCATTGCCAAATGCAGCGCGGATGTACGCGGGATAGCTGGGATTCGAAGTTTCTTTTTTCTGTTCCTCCGCAGGATGGCCCAATCGACGACCGGACAATTGGCAATCACTTTAGTGATTCGTTCGTCCAGCGAACAAAGAATGGAAGCGGCGCCGCCAAAGCTTCCACCGATAACAAATATCTTTCGCGGGGAACAGTGAAATGTCTCGCCAAAAGCCAGCTCTTTAATTGGTTTCCGCAACTCATCGACCACGTCAAGAATGTCTTCGTGCGGAGAGCGCTCGAGAAATTGTCCGCCACTTTCCCATGCACCACGCCACCGCGGGTAAAAGACCCAATATCCTTTGCCCGCAAGAAACTCGACCAGCGCCTGCTTCCGCGGAATGGAAGGCATGCCATCGCACAAAATAATTGCCTTATCTTGCTTGCGTGCGCGAGCCGGAGGCAAGAATTCCGCAACGATTTCCTTCTTGAATCTAGTTCTAAACATACCGTGGCTACAATACTCAACTCAGCATCCTGAATTAAACTACCAGAACATGAATTACATCTATGGGATCAATGCCGTTACCGAGGCGCTGAAGGCTCGCGGGCGCACCTTCGCGTGGGTCGGAGTCGCCAAGGAACGCCACGACCTTCGCCTGAAGCATGTGGTCGATGAGTGCCGGCGGCAGGGAGTTGCCGTGCGTTTCGTACCACGCGAAGAACTCGACCACATGGCTGGCAATAACGCGCACCAGGGCGTGGTCGCCGTCACTTCGGCAAAACAATACAACGATCTTGAAGACGTGGTCGCCGCCAAGCGCGGCCAGCATTCGCTCATCGTCGTGCTAGATGGCGTGGAGGATCCGCACAATCTCGGCGCAATCCTTCGCACCGCTGACGCGGCTGGCGCTGATGGCGTGGTGATTCCAGAGCGCAGAGCTGCGGGCGTGACTGCGATCGTGACCAAAACTTCAGCAGGAGCCACTGAACATTTGCCCATCGCGAAAGTAACCAACATCGCACGCACCCTGGAAGAGTTGAAAGCACAGAACCTGTGGATGGTTGGGCTTGATGAACGCGGTGAACAATCCTACGACTCGCTCGATTACAACATGGACTGCGCCATCGTGCTCGGCGCGGAAGGCAAAGGCTTGCACGATCTGGTGGCGCGTAAGTGTGATTTCCTGGTTTCAATCCCCATGCTGGGCAAGGTGCCATCGCTGAACGTTTCGGTTGCGGCAGGCGTGATGTTGTATGAAATTGTGCGGCAGCGGAGAAAGAAGTCGGCATGAGGTTTCTCCGTGTCATTTGTGCGCTTTTCGTCCTGGTTCTTCCTGGATACGCCCTTGATCGCGAAGCTTTCACTTTTACTAATTACGACCTAACGGTTCGCATCGAGCCAGAGCAGCAGCGTATGGGCGTGCGCGGCAAGATTATATTGCGCAACGATTCATCTTCCCCGCAGAAAGATGTCGCTCTGCAAATTTCCTCAACACTGGATTGGAAATCGATTGCGGCCGCTGGCAAAGCGGTGCAATTTGTCACTCACGAATACACCTCGGACATCGATCACACCGGTGCACTGTCTGAAGCCATCGTGATCGTTGCCGCACGAAGTTCCGCCCAAGGGAACAATCGAACTCGATGTCGGATATGAAGGTGTCATTCCTCTCGACGTCACGCGCCTTACGCGCATCGGCGTGCCCGAAGACAAAGCAAAGCACATCGATTGGGACCAGATCAGCAAGTCGTTCACCGCGGTGCGGGGGATTGGATACGTCGTTTGGTATCCAGTGGCGGCGGACGCGGCGAACTTGTCAGCAGGCAACAGCGTTGCCGAAACTGAAGCGCGATGGAATGCACGCTTCACTGATACCACGATGTCACTGACATTTGAATCCACGCTTGACGCGCCGATATTCTTCACTGGCACGCCGAACCTTGCCGAGGTGGGCAAGCAACCGGGGATCACCAAAGCTGGTGCTTTCAGCATGGCCAAACCCGGAATCAGCGTGCCAACTTTTGTTATGCGCCGATTACCAAAAGCTCGCGGCCAACGATCTCATCACGATTCAGTATTTGCCGGGCCAGGACGCTGCAGCAAAAGAGTACGCAGAAGTTGCGGCGAACATCGATCCTCTTGGTCCAATCGTACGGGGTTCCGGTGGCCTGCAGATTTTAGCTCTACCGGATCCAGACGCAGCGTCATTTGTCAGCGAAGGAATGTTGCTGTGCCCACTTAAATCGCCGCTAACGAACGATGCGGTATTAAACATTGTGTACGCGAAAGCGCGTCATCTGGTTTTGTCGCCACGAGCCTGGATTCAGGATGGGGTGGGGCACTACGCACAAGCCGCGTTCATCGCCGGCGACGCAGGGCGGCAGGCTGCACTCGACTATCTCAATGCTCACCGGACGCCGCTGGTCGATGCCGAGAAAACAATTAAAGCCGGTGAAGAAGCAAGTCACTCATTAGTTAACGCGCCCGATGATTTATACCTTCAAACCAAGAGCATGGACGTTTGGTGGATGTTGCACGATATGCTGGGCGATCATCCACTGGGATTTCTGGTTGATTATCATGCGTCCGAAGACCACGACGCCGCTTACATGCAACGGCTGATCGAAAAGCAGACTCACCGCGATCTGCAGTGGTTCTTCGACGATTGGGTTTATCGTGACCGGGGGCTGCCGGATTTCCGCGTCGATTCTGTTTATCCGCGCCCAATCGTCAATGGCGGCTACATGGTAACGATTACGATCGAGAACCTGGGAAACGCCGGAGCGGAGGTGCCGATAATTCTGCGCACCCAAAGCGACGAAATTGTCAGGCGGCTCGAGGTGCACGCGAAATCGAAGGCCGCGATTCGCGTGCCAGACCTGCCTCAATTCCAGTGGAAGTCATCGTCAATGACGGCAGCGTGCCGGAAAGTGATGTCAGCAACAACGTGTTCAAAGTTCCGCAGCCCGACGCGGCGAAGTGATTTCAGATTGATGAGTTGATTCTTCGAATCGCCCGGTGGGTTGCCAAGCCGCTACTTGAGTCAAAGGCCGCGGACAGGAGTGTCCACGCCACACGTGCGTTCGGGCTCCCGCATGTTATTCTGGCCGACGCTGACTCGCGTTTATCTTTCGGGAGGGGCTGATGGCCGTTTCGCGCCGCGATTTTCTTGCTACCGCTGTAGTGGGTTCTCTGTCGCTAAGTTTGCAGGGACAGCAGAGTCAGGATCAATCAAGCAAAGAGCGTTCCACAAACGGGGCTCAGGGAAATTCGGGCGGCGGCAAGCGTCCGATTATTGTTTGTGCGAACAACGGGTTCAATTACCTCGATGACGCTTACAGTTTTCTCGCCGGTGGCGGAGACACGCTGGACGCGGCGTTGCGAGTAGTCAAGGGACCGGAAGACGATCCGAACGATACCAGCGTGGGCCTGGGCGGCTTGCCTAACGAGGAAGGCGTGGTCGAGCTCGATGCCTGCTGTATGCATGGGCCAACCCGGCGGGCGGGTTCGGTCGGCGGAGTGCGCAATATCAAGAATGTTTCGCTGGTTTCGAAGGCAGTGATGGAACACACCGGCCACGTAATGTTGGTGGGCGAAGGCGCGGAACGGTTTGCGGTGGCCGTAGGTTTTCCGCGCGAGAGTTTGCTGACCGAACATTCGCGCAAAATCTGGCTGCTGTGGAAGGAGTATCACTCGTCAGAAGACTGGTGGGGACCGGGATTGGATGATCCACATTGGCAGCCGCCGGATATCAAACCACAAGCTCAAAAGATGCAGGAACATTTTCGCCGGCTGGAAGAACGGGCTGCCAACCTTGGCATTGCGCCCGAGCGGCGAGCTGACGCTGTGCACAAAGTTTTGTTTCCGCCTACGGGCACGATCCATTGCTCGGCGCTGAATGAGAAGGGCGACATTTCGGGTTGCACCACCACTAGCGGTCTGGCTTACAAACTGCCGGGCCGTGTCGGCGATTCTCCAATTATTGGCGCCGGCTGTTATACCGATCAGGATGTGGGCTCGGCGGGGGCGACGGGCAGCGGCGAAGAAAATATCAAGGTGGCAGGCGCGCACACGATCGTCGAGAACATGCGGCACGGCATGTCCCCGTTCGATGCCGGAATGGATGCGCTCAAACGAATCGTCCGCAATTATAACGGCGACATGAACCGGCTACGCTTCGTCGACATGACGTATTACATTCTGCGCAAAGACGGCGTCTACGCAGGCGTTTCGCTGTGGGAAGGCTACGAGCCCGACAAGGTGCACAAGATTGCGGTGCACGACGGAACCAAGCGAGCGGAGAAAACGGTAGCGCTGTTCAAGGGCTTTTCGCAAGATTTTCCGCCGCCGCCGAAGGTTCCGCCGGACGTGAAGAAGCAAGTTGAGTAGAGAGCCATGGTGAAGCGAACTACAGAGGATGCCCGACTAGCCAAGCTGACAAAGATTGCGCTCGCGCTTCCCCAGTCCGAGCGAAAGCTCTGCGGATCGCACGCGCAATTTTTGATCCGGAAAAAGACCTTCGCTTATTTTCTTGATGATCATCACGGCGATGGCATCGTCGCCGTCACCTGCAAAGTGCTGCCCGGCGACAACAAGGCGCTCGCCGAAGCGCAGCCACGCAGATTCTATCTGCCCTCGTACATTGCATCAAAGGGCTGGGTCGCGCTGCGACTGGACGTCGGCAAGATCGATTGGGACGAGGTGAAAGAACTGCTGGCGGGCAGCTACGCGCTGATCGCGCCTAAGCGGTTCGCCGAGCGAGTAAAGGCTGAGGCGTGAACTTGAAGGTATGGCGCGGGCGCCCTAAACGAACCTCACCTTCACATCCGGCCCTTTCTCAAGGTGGATGCTGTCGATGAAGCGCACCTTGCCGGTACGGTAGGTCAGAATGACTGATGAGGTTCGCGTGCCTTCGCCGAAGAAGCGCACGCCTTTCAGCAGCGCGCCCTCGGTTACGCCAGTGGCGGCGAAGATCAACTGCTTGCCGGGCGCGAGGTCTTCAGCTTCGTAGATTCTGTTCTTATCTTTGATGCCCATGCGGGCGATGCGCTCTTCTAACTCCGGCTTATCGATGACCAGGCGACCCAGCATGTAACCATTCAAGCAGCGAATCGCGGCCGCAGTGATCACTCCTTCTGGAGCGCCGCCCGATCCCATGACCGCGTGTACGCCAGTGCCAATGACTGCGGCCGCGATGCCAGCGGAAAGATCGCCGTCTCCGATGAGGCGGATGCGTGCGCCTGCGGCGCGGATGTCGGCAATCAACTTTTCGTGGCGCGGGCGATCGAGCACGATAACGACGAGGTCTTCTACGTCGCGAGCCATTCGTTTGGCAATGTTTCTGAGGTTGTCGGCAACAGGAGCGTCGAGGTCAACGGCGTCCTTGCAGGAAGGCCCGACGACAATTTTCTCCATGTAGCAGTCGGGAGCGTTCAGCAGTCCGCCGCGTTCGGACGCGGCCAGCACGGTAATCGAGCCGGGCGCTCCGGTGGCGCAAAGATTGGTTCCTTCGAGCGGATCGACGGCGATATCGACCTCTGGCACGTCGCGTCCGTCAGGAAATTCGGCGCCGACCTTCTCTCCGATGTAGAGCATGGGAGCTTCGTCGCGCTCGCCCTCGCCGATCACGATGGTGCCGCGCATGGGGATGCTGTCCATGGTCTGGCGCATGGCCTCGGTGGCAACCTGATCGGAAAGTTTGCGTTCGCCCTGACCCATAGTGCGCGCGGAAGCAATGGCTGCGGTTTCGACAACACGCAAGAATCTCGAAGCGAGATCGCTCTCGATGTTTTGACCGAAACTCCTGACTTTGCCCTCGGGTCGTGTCTCAGTAGCCATAGCAAGCCTCCAAAAGCACCGGACAGAGACTATAGCGCGAAGCGGGCCGGGAAGGGAAGACACGTGGGCGAACATCGACGGCGATCATGCATGTCGCGCGGGAAAGCGAACACTGTTAAAATCGCTTGGTCACGATTTGCAGTTTCCGCACGGGCGGGGCTATAGCTCAGTTGGGAGAGCGCATCGTTCGCAACGATGAGGTCGTCGGTTCGAGCCCGACTAGCTCCACCACTAATCTACCGCATGAATACTCGGCACGATCGTATTCCGCCGTTTTGTTAAACATATACAGCCTCACACGCCGTCAGTAATGTTTTCTGCTCAAAAGTTGGGTGAATGGGCCGCCAATGGCGGCAACTCCCACGGTGGTGATCTCGAACTGTTAGGAGGGTCAGATGAAAATCTTTTCACAGTGTTCGAATGCGTCAGAGGGGTATACACTTGCTGCCGTTGTTTGAAGTCAAACAAGGAGATTCGTGTTTACAGCTACGATCTGCATCTAGGGGACATGCTTTCGGACCCTGGTGACGGGCGCGGCGGAGACAATTACCACGACTCCTGACTTCAACTGACGATTGTTTTAAAAAAAACGGAGGAGAAAGAATAATGAAGGGAAGAATGATCGCACGCGCTCTGCTTTGCTTGGCTGTGTTGACGCTCGTCGGCGCAACCGCTTTGGCTGAGGACAACAGCAAGTCGAACATCACCATCAACGGCGGCAAAAACACGGTTTTCATGGGAACTCATTCTCACCAAGCCGCGGTTAAGCCCTGCACTAAAGGTACGTTTTATGACAACATTTGCGGCGGTAGCATCAACATAGATGAAGGCTGGACGGTCTCTAATGGCAGTCCGATCAACACCGAGTACACTCCGGCCAACCAGATCATCGCGCTGAAGTCGGGCACGACCAAGAAGGTTGGCGTCACGGTCGCCTTCGTGACAGGCACGAACGGCGCAAAAGTGATCCTGGACAAGGATTGCAACAACCTTCCTTGTGGCACGATCGATAAAACCAACCTTTGCGAAGGGAAAATCAAGAACCTCTACAATGCCGGAAACGCATATCACGTGGAGAGCTTCAAGTGCACGGCGACGCTGACCAAGGGCAAAGCCTACTGGGTCTATGTCCGGAGCGATGCCAATTCCTGGCTGGCGTGGGACCTCTCCGCCGCTACCGGCGGGTTCGTGGAAGGAACCAACGATGCCTGGGGAACGTACAGCAGCGGTCAGTCGGTGGGCGGAATAGCGATCTACTAAGAATGACTCCTCGCCCCAGGGACTTGAAATTCGGGCGCGGGCTTTGAATCGATGATTTAAGTTCCGCCAGCATTCAACTTAATACTGGTTGATGCTGGCTTTTTTTTTGGGTCCGGTGGGATCGCGCAAATTTGCCATCACTCAGCTGCTAAATAGCGGTTCGACGTTCTTCACTTCGACACTGCGCCGATGTATACGGCGAATGGTTCCAGCGATAAATGCGAGAGTGTGCGTTCTTTCGATGCGGGAGACATCGTGGTTAGTAGCGTTTGCGCGGTCTTTCCGGGGAAGCCTTGCGGCGAAAGATCGAAGCTGACGTCTTGCGGCTGCGCGGACATGTTGAGCACCACCAGCACGGCTTCATTTTTATAACGCCGCAAATAGGAGAGCACGTTGGCATCGTTCTCATTGAGTGCGACGTAGTCGCCGTCGAGTAGCGCTCGATTCTGATGCCTTAAAGCGAGCAGGGTCTTGTACGTGTTCAAGATTGAAGACGGATCTTTCAGTTCCGCGGCGACGTTGACGGTTTTATAGCTGGGCGGGATGGGCAGCCACGGGACGCCTCGCGTAAATCCGGCGTTGGGACTGTCGTCCCACTGCATGGGTGTGCGCTCGCCGTCGCGTCCTTTTTCTTGCGGCCAGCCTATGCGCCCAATCGGATCCTTCACATCTTCCTTGCGCGTGGGATCGTTGTTTTCCATTCCAATTTCTTCGCCGTAATACATGATTGGCGTGCCACGAAGAGTTAGATAAAGGGACGCCATGAGTTTGGCGATTGCCTGATCGTGCTGCCTGTCGCCGTAACGCACATACGATCGCACGATGTCGTGATTGCTTAACACAAAGACCGGCCAGCCTCCGGCTGAGTCTACCGCCGCAATCTGCCGGCGAAATTCCGGCGGTGAAAGTTTATCGACCTTGGTGAACATGAAGTCCATCGGCATCTGCAGTTCATCACTGTGATCGCCGTAATACTGTTTGAGCTCGCTTACGTCTTTGGTCCAGGTTTCACCAATCAAGACAGCGTTGTGCTCGTCGGCGACCTTTCGCAAGTCGCGGAGAACGACGTGCACCTCGGGCAGCTTGGTGTTGTTAACCTTCTCTTGGTTCTGATCGCCGTATTTGTTCAGGCCGGGAAGGGTCGGGTTGTCGCGGTTTTGCGGGTCTTCGAACAGGGTGTCGACGGCGTCAAGGCGAAAGCCGGCGACTCCGCGTTTGTACCACCAGCGAGTGACGTCGAACATCGCGTCCTTCACGAGCGGATTGTGCCAGTTCAGATCAGGCTGCTGCGGATAGAAATAGTGATAATAAAATTGTCCGGTTTTCGCATCGAACGTCCACGCCGAGCCGCCGAATTCTGATATCCAATTGTTCGGAGGCAGCCCCGGACCTTTACCGTCGTGCCACATATACCAGTCGCGTTTGGCCGCGGTGCGCGACGAGCGGGAATCGATGAACCACGGATGCTCGCTCGACGTATGATTCATTACGAAATCCATGATGATGCGAATACCGCGCTGCTTTCCATCTTTTTCCAGGCGATCGAAATCGGCGAGCGTTCCGTACATCGGATCAATATTTTCATAGTCGGATACGTCGTAACCGAAGTCGACTTGTGGAGAGGGATAACAGGGCGTGAGCCAGATGGCATCGACGCCGAGACTCTTCAAATAATCCATTTTCGAATCGATACCGACGAGGTCCCCAATGCCGTCGCCATTGCTGTCCATAAAACTGCGCGGATAGATTTCGTAAAACACGGCGTGTTGCCACCACTGGTGGCCTTCGGCGTCCACTGGCTGAGTTTGGGAGTGAAGCGAAAGGGACAAGCCGCTAACGAGTAAAAATAAAGCCGCGAATTTATGGAACATAGGATTCCCTCCTAAGATATGGGCGAGTCGGCTGCGGACACCGATAGAGTTTAGCTCAGCTAGCGTGATGCAAAGAGCTTTTTCTTGGCTCAATGATTCTTCCGGGTGGTTTTGTGAACATCGTTGGCTGTGAAGTGAATAAGAATCTTTCCGTGTACATAAGACGAATCGGTTCCCGGTAACTGCAGCCGCATTCGTTTCTCACCATTATTTTCTGTGATGACCTTGGCGCCGTCGACGGTTGCGATTTCATTCGAATCCCGCAATACGAAATCGTATAGCTTGCCCGGCACACCCGCCACGTCCAAGGTTAAACTTTCATTTTTCGGACCCCACGACTCGGAGACAACGCGCAATCCCTGGCTGCGTTCGCCGAGCGGAGGGAGAGTCGAGGGAATGCTGTAGCCAAAATCGTTGTGTAAGCGAATGTGCAGCGTGCTGGATCCCGCGTTAATTGGGAAGCGCAGGAACACATGCTGGTCTTCCCGGTTGCGCTCCATTCGAATTGCAACACGATGCCCATCGATTTCCGCGCCGGTGATCTCGGCGCGCAGGCTCACAGCGGGTGAAAATTCCATCGTGCAGTCACCGGAGCCGGTGCGCTGCATTTCGAGAGTAATACCGTCCTCGGTTCTCTTGTAACGGAGATCAATCGTGGCATCAGCAACTTGAATGTTATGCGCCTCGAAGGAACTCCATTCGGCCGGGACATGTGGAGCGAAGTGCAGTTGATGCGTCGTCGCGTCGGCTTCCAGGCCAAGCAAGCCGCGCAGCAACGGGCTGACGACCATCGCGGCAGACCATATCTGGTGCGGCGAACTGGTGGAGAGAGGCTGATAAAAATCACCGGAGAGAACTTCGGTGACGTGGCCGAGGGCTCCATCGAGGGCCAGCAGCGCGTTGGAGCGCAGGTTCGCGTAGGCGGACTGGGCATGATGGTAGCGATATTCGCCGACCGCAGCCCATCCCGTGAACAGCGGCCACACCGAACCGTAGTGATAGCCGTCCGGATTGTATAAAGGATTTTCCGACGAAATGATTCGCATGCCCCAATCGGTCTGCTGATCGGCGTCGGCAAGTTGGTCGAGCGTTTGGCCCGCGTTGACTTCGTCCAGCAGACCGAACCAGAGCGGAACAGTGGCGAGCACGCTGGCTGTTTCGACGCGCTGCCCGTTTGGGTCGAGGGCATAGGCGTAAAAGTTTTTTGTCGGTGACCAGAAAGCCTGTTCGACCAACTGTTTCTGATGAGTGAACTCGTCGGCCAATTTCTGGCTAACGTCATCCTTGCCCGTAAGGTGAGCAAGATTTGAAAGTGCTTGCAGGGCTTCGGCGCCCAGTGCGCTTTGATATAACTCGGTTTGTACTGGTAAGAGTGGGCCACCTTCGACCCATCCGTGGCCAAAGCCGAAGTTTTGCGGGAGCCCTTGCGCGCTATACGTCGACTTGAGAAACCCGTAGGCTTTCCACAAGCTCTCCCATTTCTCGTGGGCAAACCCGAGGTCGCCACTCTTGCGAACGTAGTCGTTGGTTGCGATGACGTAAAGCGGCGTGGCATCGACTGACGCGTACGGATACGGATAATCAGTGAACCACGGAACGAGCGTTGCGGATTGCGACACTTCGTGCGGGATCTTGCCGTCGGCACGCTGGTAGTGACTGAGAAAATCCAGGGCGGCGCGGGAATCGGCAAAGTCCTCTTCAGCGTTCAGAGCCAGTGATGTCCATTCCGCGTCACGGCCGAAAAACCAGGCGAAACCCGGACGTGCGCTCT
Source organism: uncultured Acidobacteriota bacterium (assembly GCA_963716405.1). GTDB lineage: Bacteria > Acidobacteriota > Terriglobia > Terriglobales > Acidobacteriaceae > JABDBE01. Next base: position 41,884 of record CAVQTI010000010.1, read on the forward strand.
CGCCCGAAGTTCGATATCCGGCGATCAAGCCTGTCCCCAGGTACGGATTCTTGACCATGCCTTGAATCAGGCTGACCCGGGCCCAGTCGTAGGCTTGCTGCAATTGCGCGTCGGGCAGTACCAGCTTTACGGTTTCATTCAGATACTGCTTGTAATAATCAGAAGAATCGTGCCGCAGTTTAGGATATGTTGTACTGAGCCGCTGATATGTGTCTTCAGCTTCGCTCGCTCCGTTAACTGAGCCGGCGATCACGACAACTTTCGTGTCTCTGCCCCTGGCAGTCGGACCCAGCAAAAATGAATTCTGCGAAGACGATGAGTAATTGGTGGCATACTCTTCGTTCAAAAGCACAGCCGACGGGGATCCCACGATCGCGGCGAATTTCTTCTGTTCTTCCCCCAACGCAAATGCGCGAAGGTCCGCATCCCAGTTGAGATACGTGCCGCCAAGCGCTGCAGGCCACTCCAATTGAAAATCGCGTTGAAAGACAGCCTCGACCTCGAGTGGGTGCGCGGTTTCAATTTCAATTAGGACCACCGCGCCCTGCTCACGCACGGGCACGAAAAAAGTTTCGCGCACCTGGAAGGCATCGCCCGCATAAAGAATAGAGCACGCTTCCGGCTGGACAGAAACTGTACGCGCCAGCGAATCAGCCGGAATCGCGCGACCCTCGATGTGAAATACGAGGTGAAAATCGCGCAGGATTTTCAGTGGGTAGACCCAGGCTTCAAAGTTTCCGGCCTCGTTGCCGAACATCCCAGCTCGCGTCCCCACCGCAGACAAGAATTCCCACGGACGCACCGGACGTGAAAGGGATAGAGCCGCCTGTTGTGAAAATGCCAAGGTCGAAAGAATGGCCAGCAGCAAAAGAGAGCGACTGATGCCGCGAGGAATTTTAGCGATGGAATGAGCTTTGCGAAACTCTGTTGCTGTCAGGCGTCGAGGTAGGTCGGCTGGCAAATCAGGCTATTGTCCCACGGAAGTTACGGCGAATTCTAGCACGATCGAATTGAATCGTTGGATGTTCACTGGCTCAGCCAAGTGCTTCACAGGGTAGCATTGTAATGTTCCCACTGTTGCTTCTGATTCGCCATGAACGCAATAAACCGCGGATCTTTTCTCAGATTGTCGAGATTAGCGTCGGCTTTGAACAGTGAGTAATTCGGGAAGCCCTCCTCTGCCGTTACTTGCAACCACTTCATTGCCGGCTCCGGCTGCTTCATGAGCGCATAGGCAGAAGCAATGTTGTAAGACGTGTGATGAAAGTGAATATATCCACGGCCGATATCAATCGCGTGCTGGATGGCGGCTTCCGCTTCCGGTTGCTTGCCAGCCTTGGCCAGCATCATGGCTTTCAGGCTTATGACCTGTCCGCCCTCGTCTTTCGGATAGTCTTTGAGTAGCTGCTCAACTAACGCCGACGCTTCTTCAGTCCGGCCCAGCCGGAATAAAGAGTTGGCTTTGTAGGCAGCGACGATAGGATTTTTTTCGAGCGGGGTAGTGTCGAAGATCTGATAGGCTTCTGCGTACTTAGCCCGGCACATCTCGATTTGGCCCAGGCGAAATCTGGCGAGAGTGTTGCCGGGATTGATCGCTAAAGCCGTTTCAAGCTCTCGCTGGCCTTGGTCGAGCAAGCCAATATGAAGATAGACGTATCCCAGTTGGTGATGCGCCTCATCGAAATTGGGGTTCAGTTCGATTGCCCGCTTGTAGGCGTAAACTGCCTGTTCGTGAGGGAAGCGCTTGTAGGGCGTCCACAAGATTAGACCACGGGCAAAATAACCCTCGGGCAGATTGGGATCGAGCGCGAGCGCTTTATCCACATCGACTTCAGCTTCCTCATTCAACTTTTTCTTGTCGGGGCCGGGCGCGAAGAGGCGCGCTTTTATGGCGTAAGCGCGCGCCAGTTCGGCATAGGCGGCCGCGAAGCTCGGATCAGCCGCGACGGCCTCCTGGAACAGTTTGATCGCAGCTTCATTACTCTCAGGATTCTCGCTGCTGACTTTCACCTTGCCGCGCATGTAGTCGTCGTAGGCCGCGGGATTGGCGGACTTGACGCCCGACGCGGTTGTGGGCTTCGGGGTCCGAAATGATGAGAGGTAAACGGCTGCGGCTACCACCAGCGCGACGGCCATCAGAATTAACGCGGGCTTTGAAATGCGAAGTCTGCGCCATCCGCCACCAGCGATTGCTTCTTTCGGTCTTACCAGCGAGGCATCGGCTGGCAGGCTGATCTGGCCGCTATCGTATTCGCGGCGGATTTGCGCTAGGTCAGAAATCAAATCGCCCATCGTCTGGTAGCGCTGCGCTGCTTCTTTTTCAAGGCATTTTCGGATCAGCCGCTCTTCGGCGCTGCCGCTATGGCCAAGGCTGGAACGGCTAATGGCCGGCGGCTCCCTGGTTAGAATCGCGGAAATCACCTCTGCCGTGCTTTTGGCTTCGAAACGGCCGGCGTCCGCTCAACAGTTCATAGAGCACGATGCCGAAGCTGAAGATATCGCTGCGACAATCCAAGTCCTCGCCGCGAACCTGCTCCGGCGACATATATGGCACAGTGCCGAGCATCATTCCCGGTATGCTCAATAAGGTCCCGGTTTCCGCGTCAGGTTCGACCAGGCCGGGATCGCGCACCGTCTTTGCCAGTCCAAAATCGAGGACTTTAACCTGCCCGCGCGTTGTGAGCATGATGTTTTCCGGCTTGATGTCGCGATGAATGATGCCGCGCGCGTGGGCTTCGTTCAACGCGTCAGCAACCTGGGCCGCAATCGCAAGCGCCTCACGCAAATCCGGTAACTGGCGCTTGAGCCTCGCAGCCAAAGTCTCGCCTTCGATGTATTGAAGAACGATGAAGCTATAGCCGCCCTCCTGTCCGACTTCGTAGATAGCGCATATATTCGGGTGATCGAGAGTGGCCGCGGTCTGGGCCTCTCGCAGTTGACGTTGCCTGGCGTTCTCATTGGTAGCGACTTCCGCGGGAAGAAACTTAATCGCCACTTTGCGGCCGAGCTGCTTGTCCTCAGCCAGGTAAACCTCGCCCATACCGCCGCGCCCCAGCTTGGCCACGATGCAGTAGTGCGAGATGACTTCGCCGATCATTTGTGGCGAATCTTACGTCCGGGGGACAAGCAAGTCAATGAAAGTTGGGGTTATAAGGGCACGAGGGGAAAGTGCTACACCCCCTCCGCCTCGGTGATTGCAAATCGTGGCTGGATGTTATGATCTGAGACAAACCTATCCCCCCGCAAAACCTTAACCTCCCCGCAGGCTCCGCACTTCTTATTTCTTTGCCGTCGGAGGCAACACTCCGTTCAACCGCAGATCTGTCGCGGCTGCGCCGTAATGGTCGGCCCAAGCGCCCGACAGTATCAGGCTGAACCAAGCGCGTGTGACTTTCTTATCTCCGAATCCCTCCGTGGTTTCTGCTAGCTTCGAGTCGTCCATTTTCGCCAGCGCGTCTGAACAGAAATCGAATGAGGCCTTGAGGGCCGATACGAGTTTCTCCTTCGAATCCGTATCCTTGGCCTCTTCCGCCTTGGGAGCCGCGACGCCGGCTGTCTTGCTGCACAGCAGGTAATTCGCCTCGATCATGTGGACAACGAGGTGACCGAATGTCATCTGGTCGGCGCTGGGTTTGTAGCTGAATTTGTTGGCGGGCATGGCTTCAACCGCTGCAATGGTCTTTTTCTGCTGCCCGGGCAGGATATCTCTCAGGGCGTCGCTGACAGGATTTTTGGTCGGTGTGGGATTTGTTTGTGCCATTGCCGATGAGACGAGCAACAGCAAGGTAGTCATCAGAATCGTTTTTTTCATTTTGCCCTCATTTCTAAGTAGACGGATGCACGCTCAAAAATGGTATCAACAATTTAGAAAACGGGACCGAGCGGGTACGGGCGCGGACATCGGCGTACTTAGCGGCTCGACAAGGTACGCAGGCGGCCGCCGAGTTCCAGAAGATTCTCGAACACAAAGGCATGGTCTGGAATTGCTGGACTGGAGCATTAGCGCATCTGGGAGTGGCCCGTGCGAACGCTCTACAAACAAGAACCTCCCGGGGTGCCGATGCCAACGCTGGCCGCGTCAGGGCGCTCACCGCATACAGAGACTTCTTCAAGCTCTGGGAAAACGCCGATTCCGACATCCCCATCTTGACGCAAGCCAAAGCCGAGTATGCAAAGCTGCAATAGAGGCGCTGGGTCGCATGCCCATACCAAGAACCCCTAGCACCGCACTGATGCTGCTCCTTCCTAGAGAGAGTCTCCGAATTCCCGCGCATTATATTGCCGTTATTTTCTAACGGATCGAGCCGGTGCGCCGATAGAGCAATCATAAACGGTGATGCTCACGGCCCTCGGTCGACTCCGACCGCTGTTCCTCACCGCATGCCGACAACTTAGCTGAACTGGACGCGGCACCGACGTTCTTGCCGCGGCACTGGCAAGACTTGCATGCCAGCGCGTGAGAACTCCTTAGGAACGCACATGAGAACCGAATGATGAAGCGATTACTCCTGATCTCAATACTTCTAAGCTGCTGTCTGAATTCCGCTTTTGCCCAGGGCATTCAAGGCAATGTGAAATTCGCGGGCAAGGCGATTATTGTCTCCACCGGGCATGCCGTCACTCTCAGATGGAACGCCAGTCAGGGTGCGCAGAGTTATTCGATTTACCGCGGGACGTCGCATGGCCAATACGCAAAAATTGCCTCGGGAATCACAACCACCAATTACACCGATATCCACACAGCGCACAATCAAACTCTCTATTACGTAACCACCGCAGTTAGCGGCAGCAACGAAAGCGGCTACAGCAACGAGACTGTCGCTGTGATCCCCTGAAGATTCGGAGATGAAATGAAGAACTGTTTGTTGATCGTCATGCTGACTCTGCTGTCTGGAATCTCATGGGCGCAATGCACCACGGGCACTCCAGGCACCAATTGTAGCGGCCCGTTGAGCGTGGGGCCGCAGACCGGAAACAATACGCAGTCGGCGATCACTTTGGTCGATCTTGGCCTGCCAGTGCTGGCGCCAGCAGCAGGCCAGTACACGCTGTCGATCGGCAACGGCATGCTCGTAGAGTCGGACAATGGAAACAACTATCACTCTCTGATGGGCGCACAGGGACCGCAAGGAGGGGTTGGGCCGATTGGGCGACGGGCGCGACGGGTGCGACGGGGCTATTGGTCCGATTGGGCAGACAGGAGCGACGGGAGCAGCGGGACCACGGGAGCGGTCGGTCCGATTGGTCCGCGGAGCGACAGGAGCAACTGGCGCGATTGGGCCGATCGGCCCGACTGGGGCGACGGGAACCACAGGAGCGGTCGGCCCGATTGGCCCGCAAGGAGCCACCGGCGCGACCGGAGCTATTGGCCCACAAGGAGCCACGGGGCGACCGGAGCTATTGGCCCGCAAGGAGCGACGGGAGCGATGGGGCCAGCGGGTGCGCAGGGGCCTGCCGGTGCGATTGGACCTGCGGGACCCACCGGAGCGCAGGGGCCGGCTGGTGCACAGGGGCCGCCGGGAACCATGGCGGCACCCTCCGATTACAACTTCTCCTATGGAACCGGATACAAGACAGGCGTCGGCGTCGTTGAAGTCGGGGGCTCGACCGATCGCAATCAGATCGACATGACCAGTGTGACATCCGTTCGTTTGGTCCTGACGCTGGCGGCGGCAGCGTTGCCGAGCGGAAGTTACGCACAAGGCGAGTACACTGCTGATGGAACCAACTGGTTTCCGCTCTCGGAACAAGTGCCGGTGACAACGCCTAATGGAATCTACCTGAGCGGCTGGCAAGGCCTGCCGACAGGGGCGAACGGCGATTACGTGGTGCGCATCATCGTATTCAACGCCGGCACTGCCGGCGCCCAGATTGGACTGCGCCAACTGCATCTACAATTCAAGTAGGCGGCGTAGCGGTGTGACTCGATCGATCGCACAATGCCGACAGTCACATTTCGCAGGACGATCTGCATGTGCGGATCTAGATCCAGCGTGCGAGAAAAGTAGGGCGCCGAAATAGCTGGCTTGCGTGGCTTGCCAGTGGTTCGCCGTTGGTTTTTCCCGCCTTCGCTAATACCTCTCTACAACCTTGATGTCGTTCACGACACGTTGACCTTGTATAGTGATATCACTATCACATCGGTTAGGCGCGATACATCGCCGAGCCCGGGCGGCAAGCATCGGGAAAACTAATCAAGCAGCGATTGCGCGAGGCCGAACAAATGGCGAGAGGAAGAAGGCGATGAGTAACAAAAAGCGGTATGAAGGCGGAAGCGGCAACGTATTCAAAGACATCGGTGTGCCCAATGCGGAAGAACATCTGGTCAAGGCGCAGCTTGTATTCAAGATTGACACGATCCTGAAAAGGCGACGCCTCAAACAGGTAGAAGCCGCCGAGCTGTTCGGAGTTCGGCAGCCAGATATCTCGAAAATGCTGCGCGGCGAGTTCCGCCAGTTCTCCGTCGAACGCCTGCTGCGCTTCCTGGTAGCCCTCGATCAGGATGTCGAGATTGTGGTGAAACCGCATCGTAGCCGGAACGACGCGGCGGCGATGCAAGTCGTGTAGGACAGGAGCAGGCGCTTACGCTGGATGAAATAGGTAGCGTTCCGGTTGCCCGATTTTTTGGCAATCATGATCGCGCTGGTTGCATTTGGGCCGCGACGGCAACGTCCAAATTTGAATAGTATTTCTTCACGTCGCTGGCTCCGTACTTTTCCCGAAATTTATCTACCACGGAGGACACCTGTTTAGCGTCGGTAATAGGAGCGGTCTTGAATTCAGCTTTTGTGCCGCCGGCCTCGATCTGAATCGTCGGATTCTTGAGCACATTCTTGTACCATTGCGTATCCGATCCTTGCACTGGCAAGAGGTGAAGGTTCTGTCCGTCCAGTACAAACCAGATTGGGTTTGAAATTTTGCGTCCTGACTTTCTGCCAGTCACAGTAATTTTAATTTCGCCAGAGCGGGCGAGGCGGTCTTTTAGGCTAACGGTCGTCGATTTCTTGCTCATCGCAGACTCCTTTATTTCCCGGCGAGGTATTGATCGTCGCTGACGTGTTCCATCCACTCCACCACCTTGCCATCCTTCTTTTCCTGAATGGCGATGTGTGTCATGGCCGTGGTCGGCGTGGCTCCGTGCCAGTGCTTCTCGCCGGGCGAAAACCAGACCACATCGCCGGGATGAATTTCCTCGACCGGCCCGTCCCAGCGCTGTGCCCAGCCGCAGCCAGCGGTGACTATCAGTGTTTGCCCTAGCGGGTGCGTATGCCATGCAGTTCGCGCGCCCGGCTCGAAGGTAACGCTGGCGCCTTGAACAAACGCTGGGTCGGGTGCTTGAAACAATGGATCGATGCGTACTGTGCCAGTGAACCACTCGGCGGGACCTTTGCCCGAAGGTTGTGAACCAACTCTTTTGATTTCCATTTCGAAGTTCCTTTACTTGATCGCCGTGCCACCCGTCACTGTATCCTGCAAATCCGCAGCAACTATCCATCGATTATTTTTGCAAAATCTACTCCGACTTGAGAGAAGCCATATCAATCGAAAAGCGATATTTCACATCGGCCTTGAGCAGTCTCTCGTAAGCTTCGTTGACTTTCTGAATGGGGATGACTTCGACGTCGGCGGTGATGTTGTGCTTTCCGCAGAAATCGAGCATCTCCTGAGTTTCGGCGACGCCGCCGATGCTCGAGCCTGAAAAACTGCGTCGCCGCATGATCAAGCTGAAGGCAGTGACGGCGAGGGGCTTCGGCGGCGCTCCAACAATGGTGAGATTGCCGTCGCGGCGCAGCAGTTGGATGTATGCATTAACGTCATGATCGGCAGAGACGGTATCGAGAATGAAATCGAAGCTCTCGACGTGCTTTTGCATCTCGTCGGCGTTGCGTGAGATGACCACGTCGTCCGCTCCAAGGCGAAGGGCGTCTTCCTTTTTCCTCGGCGAAGTCGTGAAGACAACAACGTGGGCGCCGAACGCATGCGCGAATTTCACCCCCATGTGGCCCAACCCTCCGAGACCAACCACGCCAACTTTATTGCCTTTGCTCACACCCGCACGGTGCAAGGGCGAGTAGGTTGTGATTCCGGCGCAGAGTAGAGGCGCGGCTCCAGCGGGCTTGAGGTTCGCGGGAACGCGCAGAACGAAACGCTGGTCGACGACGATGCTGTCAGAGTAGCCGCCAAAGGTGACGCCGCCGAGGTGCTTGTCCGGCGAATTAAAGGTCAGTGTCATGTTCGGGCAAAACTGCTCAAGGCCCGCGCGGCACTCGGGACATGTGCCGTCCGAGTCGACCATGCAGCCAACTGCGGCCAGGTCGCCGGGCTTGAACTTGGTCACAGCTGAGCCGGCCTTGGTGACTCGCCCGACAATCTCATGGCCGGGGACAATCGGGTACACCGTGGGCATGAATTCGCTCCACTCATTACGCACCGAGTGAAGATCAGAGTGGCAGATACCACAGAACAGAATTTCGATCTGCACATCGTTTTCGGCTGGATCCCGTCTCGGGATCTTGGTGGAGGCCAGCGGTGATGTCGCACTGGCAGCGGAGTAAGCTTTTGTTTTATACATGGACGTTCCTTTCATAACCCCGTCATTTGCTCAATTTTTTCTGGATACCGCGCTCCTTCCACTTTGACGCTTGAGGAGGCGCTTTCGATCTCGCGGAGATCGTCGGAAGTAAGCTGGATCGCGACAGCTCCGATGTTTTCTTCGAGGCGGTTTAGTTTCGTCGTGCCTGGGATTGGAACAATCCACGGCTTCTGGGCGAGCAGCCAGGCGAGTGCGATCTGAGCAGGAGTCGCGTTCTTCCGCTTCGCAATCTCGCCGAGTAGATCGACGAGCGCCTGGTTTGCCTTGAGAGCCTCAGGCGTAAAGCGAGGCAGCGTGCTGCGAAAGTCGGTGCTGTCGAATTTCGCGTTTTCGTCGATCTTGCCTGTCAGGAAGCCCTTGCCAAGCGGGCTGTAAGGCACAAGGCCGATCCCGAGTTCTTCGAGCGTGGGTATGACTTCCTGCTCTGGCTTCCTCCACCACAGCGAGTATTCGTTTTGCAGTGCGGTAAGTGGCTGGACGGCGTGTGCGCGGCGTATCGTCTTTACGCCTGCTTCGGACATGCCGAAGTGCTTGACCTTGCCGGCCTGAATCAGTTCTTTCACCGTGCCGGCGACATCTTCTATGGGCACGTTCGGATCAACCCGATGCTGATACAACAGGTCGATAGTCTGCACTCTGAGTCGCTTAAGCGAGCCTTCCACTGCCCGCTTGATCTGCTCCGGCCGGCTATTCACCCCCGCTGCTCCCGGCCGATTATCGGCGCCACTCAGATCGAACCCGAACTTCGTGGCGATCACCACTTTCCCGTGGAAAGGCGCAAGCGCCTCGCCCACAAGTTCCTCGTTCGTGAATGGACCATAGACCTCGGCGGTGTCAAAGAACGTAATGCCGCGATCCACGGCGGCATGAAGCAGTTTCGTCATCTCCTGCTTATCTTTTGGCGGACCATAAGAAAAGCTCATTCCCATGCATCCGAGCCCGAGAGCCGATACTTCCAAATTGCTTTTTCCAAGTTTGCGTTTCTGCATGATTTCTCCTACGCTATGAAATTTCGTATGCCTCAAAGGGTAGCGCAAGCCTAAGCATAGTTTCCTAAGACTCGGGCCGCTTGCCTATTTCGATGAAGTTCTTGCCATATCCTCCGAAGTCCACGCGCTAACCCACACAGTTAAGGATGCCACACAGCTGAAAAAGAACACACCGAGGAGGTCGATTTCTGGGAGCGCAATCTGCGTGGGACGGCGACACCTCGGCCTCGAAGGGTTGGGGCTGAGCATGTTGAGGCGATTGGCCTGCCGCCCCGCGGAGAGGTGTGCGAATGGAGCACCTTCGTGATTTGGATCGGCAGCACGGGAAAGGGTAAAGTTGAGTTATTCATGGGTTTCGAATTTAAGTCTGCACTCATAGTTTTTGCGTTTGTCACTCTGGGTTGGACGTCGTTCTGCTTCGGACAGACCCCTCAGCAATCGCCGGTGTCCAGTCCGGAAGTGCGAAGTCCGGAACGACCCGGCATTGCCTTAGGCCAACTGCCCGGCCAGCTATTGCCTGGAAGCATCAGCGGAACAGTCGTCGATCAAAGTGGGGCCGTCATCGCCGGAGCCCGGGTGAGGCTTATCGGTGAAGGTCGTTCCCTGAACCAAGAGCTGTTATCAGGCGTCAATGGGCAATTCTCCTTTGCTAACATCCCTCCCGGACCTTTCCAGCTCACAATTACGTCGGCGGGCTTTGCCAGCCAAACATTCTCGGGAACCTTGCATTCTGGGGAGAACTTCATTGTCCCGCCGAACCCGCTGGCGGTGGCTACCAACATTACTGAAGTCGAAGTAGGAGTTTCACCAACGGAAGTGGCAGAAGAGCAGATCAAGGTTGAAGAGAAGCAGCGTGTGTTGGGCGTACTGCCAAATTTTTATGTCAGCTACGTTCCCAATGCAGCGCCCCTCAACTCAAAACAAAAATTCAAGCTCGCCTGGAAGACAGTGATCGACCCATTCACCTTAGTATTTGTCGGGGGCGTTGCGGGAGTTGAGCAGGCGCAAGATCACTTTAAAGAATATGGGCAAGGGGCAGAAGGTTATGGAAAGCGTTTCGGCGCTGGCTATGCCGATACGGTTACAAGCACTTTCATCGGAGCGGCCATCCTGCCATCGCTTCTGAAACAGGATCCGCGTTATTTCTATAAGGGAAACGGCAGCACGGGAGCACGCGCTCTTTATGCGATCGCCAATGCGGTGATCTGCAAGGGCGACAATCGACGCTGGCAGCCAAATTATTCGAGTATCCTGGGAAGCCTGGCGGCGGGCGGTATCTCCAATCTGTACTACCCGGCGAACGATCGCAATGGCGCCGAATTAACTTTCGAAAACGCGGCAATCGGGATCGGAGCAACTGCGGTTAGCAATCTGTTTCAAGAATTCGTTATCCGGAAGTTGACACCGAGCGTTCGTAAGAACAACTTGGACAAGCCCTAAAGCACGATCCCCTCACCGCATTTCACGGATGAGAGTCTCGTCACTACTTCTTCGAATCAGCCCCTGGAGCTGTCCCAGCGCCCTCTCTCAAGGTATGGATCGAGTCTGCTGGCAGATTCTCGAAAGATTCCATCCGTCCGTTGGGCCAGCGGACCGTAAGCGAATCAACTTTAGTTGCAGCCCCCAGGCCGAAATGCACGCGCATGTCATTGTTGGAGACATAACTCGATCCGCTGCGGACTTCGTCGACCAGGATTCGCTTGCCTACCCTAACCGTGATCCTCGCGCCAATTCCGTCGCGGTTGGAGGCGGTCCCTACCGTCTTGAATGCGATCCAGTGGTTTGGATAGCGGACCTGATTCACCAGCAGGCTGGGTTGGCCGTTCATGTTGCTTACAACTACGGAAATGCGGCCATTGTTCCAGAGATCGCCGACGGCGAGGCCTCGGGACGACGAGGCGGTGGTAATGCCTGCGCCCGCCGAGTCTGAAAGGTCGGTAAACGTGCCGTTGCCGTTGTTGTGATACAGGATTCGAGGTTCCTGGTAGCTGCTGCCGAGGTGATATTTGTCGACCTCGGGATAGACGTGTCCGTTGGCTAGAATCAGGTCGGGCCAACCATCGTTGTCGAAGTCGAAGAACATCGTGCCCCAGCCCAGATATTTGGTGTGCAGGCCCAGGCCCGCCGCGAAGGTGGCATCAGTGAAAGTGCCGTCGCCGTTGTTGCGGTAGAGAGTTGAAGTATCGTCGGAGAAGTTGGTTTTGAAAATGTCCAGGCGGCCGTCGCCGTCGTAGTCCGCTATGGTAGTGCCCATGCCGGCTTGCTCGCGGCCGTCTTCGTTGAAGGCTGCGCCGGCGGTGACGGCTACATCGGTAAATGTGCCGTCGCGATTATTGTGATAGAGGATGCTCGGTGTGCTGTCGCAGGCGATATAAATATCGGGCCATCCGTCGTCGTCAAAGTCGAGAGTGGAGACGCTCAATGCATAATGGGCATTGGTCTGATCGATGTGAGCTTTAATGGTGACGTCATCGAACGTGCCATTGCCGCGATTGCGATACAGAATGTTTTTCGCGGCAGGCAGGCCGCGCGGGCCGCACATTACCGGCGTCCCTTTCCAGATGCAGGAAGTTCGCTCGCCGGGTGCAGGCGTGGTGGAGAGATCAAAATCCACGTAATTTGCCACAATCAGATCAAGAAAGCCGTCACGGTCGTAATCTACGAAAGCGCAGCCTGAGCCCCACGCCTTGCCTGATCCCGCTACTCCTGCCTTCTCTGCGACCTCGGTGAACACTCCGTGCAGATTGTGATACAGGCGGTTCTTGCCGTAACTGGTGACGTACAGGTCTTCCCAGCCGTCGTTGTCGTAATCGCCAACGCAGACGCCTTGGCCCCAGCCCGTTGCGGTAAGGCCGGCTTGCGCGGTTACATCGGTGAAAGTTCCGTCGTGGTTGTTGCGGTAAAGATGGTTAGTCGGATTTTTCCCGTCGGTAGAACCTTCAAGCGTGGTCCCATTCACGAAGAAGATGTCGGGCCATCCATCGTTGTCGTAATCAAAGATGGCAACGCCGGTGCCGGTGGTTTCGATAATGTATTTTTTCGCCGTGACTCCGCCGAAAACGTTGCTGAAAGACAGGCCAGATTTTTCGGCGACATCAATGAAATTGACGGCTGGTTGGCTTAGTGGAACAGGGTGCGAAGATTGAGCCAGGGTAAAGATACTAGGGAATAGGGCTAAGACTCCGAAAAGTTTACTGAACCACGAAAACTGACGACTAGGGCTGCACCGCATGATTCGTGTTGATGTTAGGGCCCTGGCAGACTTAGGTCAAGCGGGTGCTATTCGGTTACTTAGTGGCTGACGCGCAATCATTGATTTGACAGCGCTTGGTCCACCACTGGAAGCTGCACGGACCGAGTTCGTTTCCGCCGGGACTTAAATCATTCCTTCAACTGTGCCCGTATGCGGTTCGCAATTATTTGGGGGATTTGTGCAAAACCTTTCATATTGACGGCGGCTCGCCCACAGGAGAAACTGTGTTTGTAGTACGCCCAAGTTCCGGCAGGCGGCAAGCCTTCCGGTCCCCTCCCGACCAGCAATACCTGCGTGGGTTACACCAACAGTAAGAAGGATTTTTATTGGCTTTTCGAAGTTCTCACAATCTAGATTGAGCATCAAAATTTTCTCATCTTGGCTGTGGGCTGCAGTAGCGCCACAGCGGATGAAAGAAGCGGACCCGGGGGTTTTAATGGCATCAAAGGTAATCAATTGTCTAACATCCGTTAGTTCGGCACAGGTAATTTCAAATAGCTCCAGCTTGCAACGCTCCAGTATTTTCGGAACATTAAATTTGCGATTGGTAATATTGCTCGGTCTGATGTTCTGGCTGGGCACGGCCTTGATAAGTTCCGCTACGGACGTTGTTACCTATCACAATGACATCGCCCGCACCGGTCAAAATCTGCAGGAGACTATCTTGACTGCCAAGAATGTGAACTCCGCTGGTTTTGGAAAGCTGTTCACGTCTTCGGTAGATGGGATTATTGACGCCCAGCCCTTGTATCTTTCCCAGGTTCCAATCGCCGGCCAGGGCACGCACAACGTGGTGTATGCGGTCACAGAAAACGATAGCGTGTACGCCTTTGACGCCGACAACGGCAGTCAGTTGTGGCATGTGTCGCTGCTGCAATCCGGAGAAACCCCTTCGGATAGTCACAACTGCGGGCAGATCAGTCCGCAGATCGGTATTACTTCTACGCCGGTCATCGATCGTGCCAGCGGTCCAAACGGGACCATCTATGTAGTTGCCATGAGCAAGAATTCGTCGGAATACTTCCAGCGCATTCACGCTCTCGACATAACTACGGGAAAGGAAGAATTCGGAGGCCCGGTGGCGGTTGCCGCGAAATATCCGGGAACGGGCGACAACAGTCACGATGGGCATGTCATCTTCGATCCCGGCCAGTATGCCGAGCGGCAGGGATTGCTGCTCTTGAACAACGTGATCTATACGGGATGGACCTCGCACTGTGATCAGCGGCCTTATACCGGATGGATAATCGGTTATGACGAAAGCACGCTAACCAAAACCAACGTATTGAACCTCACTCCCAATGGGAGTGAGGGTTCGATCTGGCAAAGTGGAGCGGGATTCGCCTCTGACGGGCAGAGCCTCTTTTTTCTGGATGCCAACGGCACTTTTGACACTACATTGAACAGTAAAGGTTTTCCGATCAATGGCGACTACGGAAACGGCTTCATCAAAGTGTCTACCAAGGGAAACAAACTCAAAGTCGCAGATTATTTCAACATGTTCAACACGGTCAGTGAGTCGGACAGCGATAAGGACCTGGGTTCTGGCGGGACCATCGTGCTGCCGCCCATGAAAGACGTCAATGGCAAGTTTCGTTCTTTGGCCATTGGCGCAGGCAAGGATAACAACATCTACATTGTGGATCGTACCAACATGGGGAAATTTAATCCCAATAACGACAATGACATTTATCAGGAGATCGACGGAATTCTAGGGGGCGGCGAATGGGCCACCGCCGCTTATTTCAAGGGGAACATTTACTATGGGCCGGTTGGAAACCACCTGCTGCAATTCCAATTCTCTAACGCCCGACTCTCTACTTCGCCGATATCGAAAAGCGCGGCTCAGTTCGCTTATCCTGGCACTACGCCGAGCGTTTCCGCCAATGGCTCAAAAAATGGCATTGTGTGGGCAATCGAGCATAGCGATCCCTATGACGTGCTGCACGCCTACGATGCCGCTAACCTGGCGACCGAACTTTACAACTCGAATCAGGCTTCCAATAAGCGCGATCAGTTCGGAACCGCCAGCCACTTTGGAACGCCGCTCGTTGTTAACGGAAAAGTCTACGTGGGTACCTCGAATAATGTGACGGCATTCGGACTGCTCGTCCACTAAAGGCAATTGAAGTACGGGCCGAGCTCTGGCGTCAAACCACCGACGCAATTTCTTTTCGCGACGCCCGCCGGGACGGGCGCTCGGGAAGCAACGCCAGCCGGTTTAACAGCAATTTCTCGCGGGCCAGCGCTACCGCGAGTGCTGCCACTTCTGTTTTGAGCGCGGCCCGCAGTTCAATGATCCGGCATCCGAGTTGCACCCGGGCGCGAAGCTCTTCCGCTTGTACCGGCTTGGTGACGTAATCATCGGCGCCGGACCGAAGGCCCGCGACGATATCCGCAGCGCTGTTTCTCGCCGTCAGCAGGATGACGTAAACGCTCGCAGTGCGGCGGCTGGCTCGTAATTCCCGGCAGATGTCGAGACCGCTCATTCCCGGCATCACCCAATCGAGAATGGCCAGCACTGGTCCATTTTCTTCCCGTAGACGCGCCAAGGCCGTGGTTCCGTCTTCGGTTAAGGTCAGCTCAAATTCGGCAGACAGCAATTGCGTCAAAAGCTTGCGGAAAAGCGGTTCGTCTTCAGCAATCAGAATCTTCACAAGCGCCTTCCTGATGGGTCGGAGAGACGGCGGCAATCCCCGACTACAACCTCGCGTCTGTTAGCAATATCGTCTGTCTCGCCGGAAACTTTAGTACCGAAGGACGTACGCATGAAACCATCATTTGTAAAATCTTGGTCACTATTTGGCGAAACCTCTCGACCATGCGGCAAAAGCGATATACTCGCGTAAAGTGTCCGAGGGGGTGGGTCATGAAGACCCCGCGTTTCTGTTGTGCCTTTCTTCTCTTCGCATTAAGCGGGATCGTCCTGGCTCAACGGGGCCGGCCTGCATCCGGTACGCCAGGTTCCGGGCCGCCTTTTTCGAGTTCGACTTCGACTGGGACCATTGCGCCTCCTTCAACCCAACCAGCGATCTTCGTTTCCGGCAAGGTGGTTCTGGATGATGGGACCGAACTGACTGAACCTGCCATGATTCAAACCATTTGCCGCGGGAGCCGGCACAGTGAAACCTACAGCGATGCGCACGGCAGCTTCAGCTTTCGCTTTGGGGATCCGACACAGGGCTCGGCAGCCGCGATCAGCGATGCCAGCAGTTCCAACGTGAACAACAACGGCGCGGGCACGCAATACCGCGATTTACAGGATTGTCAGCTTCAGGCTGAGCTGGCAGGCTTTTCTTCTCAAGCGGTGGAACTCAATACCCGGATCGGAATGATGAGCAACATTGATGTGGGCCGAGTTCCGCTGCACCGGTTGGCTCACGTCGACGGCACCAGCATTAGTGTAACCAGCGCCCTCGCACCGCCTGCCGCCAGGAAAGCCTTTGAAAAGGGCCTGCAACAGGAGAAAAAAAATAAGTGGGACGATGCCGGGAAATCGTTCGAGAAGGCGGTTCAGATTTATCCTCGATACGCTACCGCCTGGTATCACCTGGGACGGCTGCAGTTACGCAATCAGTTGTCGAGCCCCTCGCCCAGCCCATCTGCGCAATCGGCCAAGCATTCGTTCGAACAATCGATCGCCGCAGATTCCAAGTACGTCGATCCTTACGAAGGGCTGGCGCAGATCGCCATGCAGGCCCAGGAGTGGCCTAACGTAATTGAGATCACGAATAAACTGGTCAGCTTGAATCCAGTAAATTTTCCTGATGCCTATTACGACAACGCTGTCGCCAATTACAACCTGAAGAACTTTGATGATGCGGAAAAAACTGCGCTGCTGGGTATTCGCGTCGACGACGCACATCAGATTCCCAAGCTGCAATACTTGCTGGCCATGATCCAGTTGCGCAAACAGAATTACCAGGGCGCAGCCGAACACATGCAGCAATTTCTAAGCTTTGGCCAAAGAACCGGACGACATCGAGCTGGGCAAAAAGGGAATGGCTGAAATCGAGAGATCGTCCGCCAGCGCCCAGGCTCGACCGTGAACCTGGACAGGTAACTCTGTCCTCCTCTAAGGCTAAGGTGCGATTTCGAAGGCGACGCCAGCTTGGTACGTGCCCCCGCTGAAAGTCGTGCCGAAAATATTGCCCTTGTCATCCACGATGACGTCGTTGGGACCGGCACCGTCCGATCCGCCAGTGAACTTGTAAAGGGCGGTGTATTTCCACGTGCCGTTCTTTCGCGGTGCTAGCTTGAATACTTCGCCGCAAGTGTAGCCGCCGCAATTCTGCAGTCCGCCTGCGTCCGTCCCGTAGAGATTTCCCGCCTTGTCGAATACCGGTGTGCCGCCCGGACCGCAGCCATCGGCGCAACTGGAAGGGAAGTTGTACACGGTGGTCTGTTTCCATTTTCCGCCCGTGAAGGCAAGCTTGTAGACCGTTCCCTCGCCATGAACGCCGCCGCCAATGGTCATCCCGTAAAAGTTGCCGGAGGCGTCCATCACCAAGCCTCCATAGGGAGCAAGACCATCGGTGGAGTAGGAACCGAAGCGGTGCAGGATGTGATAAGTCCAGGTACCGTTCTGGTTGGGCGTCATCTCAAAGGCGATGCCGCAACCGTCCGAGTTGTAGCACGGCGGTTTGGTGACGCCGCCAAAGGTCGTCGTGCCGAACAGATTGCCGTTGCCATCCCAGACGGGTGGTGCTGGTGGAGCGTAGCCCACGGTGGGATGTAAAATTCGCAAGGTCGCTATAGGCCCAGCCTTTGTAACTGTGCGACAACTCGCCGATGGCGCCTATGCCAAAGTAGTTGCCGGAACCTATCTCCCCGTAGAGATTCCCGAGATCGTCCATGAGCAAGCCAGGGCCGGCACCCTCGGTATAGATCAAGGCGTTGCTCCATCCGCCCTGCCTAGGGCTGAGCTCAAAAATGCCGCTTCCACCCAACCCGTTATCGCCTATCAAGGTACCGTAAAGGTTGCCCTTCCCATCAAGAACCAAGCCACCCCAAGGAATCGCGCCGTCATTGCCCGCCGTGAAGTCGTGCAGCACTTTCTCGCGCCATGTTCCATTGAGCCGCAGGCTAAGTTCGAAGACTGTGCCGCAGTCGTAACCGCCGCATGAGCCCGTTCCGCCGCTAGACGTGTTTCCATAGAGATTCTTCTTTCCGTCTAAAAGCAAGGCACCGTCGGGCACAGCCCCATCCTTCCCGCCACCAAAATCGTGTATGACCTTGTACTTAGGCCCTCCCCATGCGGCAGGAACCAACAGGGATACCGATCACCGCCAGCGCAACAAAAGTGGCCCTTGTCCTTCGGAACTTGAAACTCATGGCTGACTACCTCCGGGCGACTGACTGAGGGCGGCGGGCGACGGGGACCTCGTCGCCGACGCCCACCACTGTATCACGGCCAGATGCTGTATTCCTGGTCAATCATTGTCCGGGGCTGTGGGCACCCAACCGGGCACGCAGTTGGCGAAATGTTGGAAGCATGGGTACTGGTACCGCGCAGGTATTGAGATGCTGGTGAAGTTGTATGTGCTACTGCCGAAGAAATCCGATAGCGGCACATGCGTAGTATGGTCGGGCGACCAGTCGGGTGCGTTGTAGTCCGCATATCCATCATCGGGGGGTCCGTCGATGAACTGCATCCCAAAGTTGTACTCTGTGAATGCCAGAATGCTGCCGAAATCGTGCTGATATGGGAACTGGTCATTGTTGCAGGTCGTTCCGGTACAAGCACCGGAAACATAGCCGGGAAGCGTGTAAGGAGAAACCACCAGCAGCGGAACACGGAATCCCTCGGTGAAACCACAGCCCCACTGGCCCTTGCTTGGGTCACAAGGGGTGTATCCCTTCGGAGGATTGGTGAGGTCTATGCGCGCAACAAAAGGTTCTACGTGGTCGAACCCAGCCGCCCCAATCGTCCCAGACAACCAGGATAAGTGTGGGCTCCTGCGCCCAGTATTTGGCGTTTGTAGCGGAGGGAGGATTGCAGGTACTTCCTTGCATCCCTCCGCCGACCGCGTCAACAACATCGCCTACCCAGTCTGGTCCGAAGACGGCGATGTTCGAGCCGGCGTCGTCTTGGGGATGGTCCGACCACCGCCCGTCGGGGATAACCCAACTCACCTGGGGTAGCTTGCAATTGAAGAGGTCGTCAAAAATGGGCGCGTCGGTGTAGCCGTTCTGGTCCGGGATGCGGACGTGATCACTCCACTCCTTACTGTTCCCAGAGGGACCAGCACCGCAGGCATTGTGGTTATAAGAGGCGTTTTGCCCGTAGCAGACTTCCGGAATACCCGACGGGGCGTCCCAGATTATCGAGTCTGGTTTCGGCGCGTAGTACGCCCAAGTGACGATCCTCCTATCGCAGTAATCCCCATTCAGTCCATTGCTGCAGTCGGCGGCGGCGGTCACAAGGCTGTCGTGGGTGTAGCACTCAGTGAGCACAGGCGGAGGTTGAAGCTGCGTGCCATCGGGCTTGACCCACGTTGGCCAGCCGTCTGCGCCCTGGTAGGGACATCCGCTGTTGTTGAAATCCGCATTGCTGGCAGCGAAGTCCCAGGAGTAGTGGTTGGAATCACCGGGCGCAACTGGCGCTGAAGTTCCGGTGAAAAGGAACTGGTGTGCCGGGAAACTGGGACCTTGGTTGCTTTGGAACATATAGTTCGCAAACCCGTAGCTAGTGGCAATGTCGAAATACGGCTGCACGTCTGACTTAAGCACGTAGCTATACTCCGGGCAGGTACTGCCATACGCGTGACAGAAACCGTCCATGGCCCCGCCATCGTAGTCTTTGCCCCAGCCTGGATAGCCGTGATCCGGGTCGACGATCTCGCCCTTGCCACCATTCAAAGCCGAGTCCCATGTGCTGAGCGGCAGGGGAATCAGGCACTGTAGCTGTTGCTGCCCTTTTACCGCACCGCCGTTCTCGATGTCGACGCCGGGCTCGAATTGGTCTTCGTAGCCGCATTTAATCCCGCTGGGAGCGGACCCGAAAAGGTTGTCAGGCGTGCGGTTTTCTTGGACGACGATGATGATGTGCTTGAAAGTTCCAGCGGGAATGGTTTGTGCGTATGCCAACGTTGCCAAAAACGCGATCAGAAACAGGAAATTCTTGGTAGCGAACTTCATAGGGAGGACCTCCTCATTCTTGATTAGAAATTTTTGGGACGAGTTCCCTTGGGTGGCTGTGGTTCGGGGGATAAGCCTGAATCGCAGTGGCGCTATTATCCTCCGAGAATTCTGCTTGTCAACAAAATCGCGGATTTGCCTTCAAAAACGTCTCGCTATTGGACAAGAGGCGAAAGCCGCAGTCAAACTGTAGTCTCTAATTGCCACGAAGTTGCGCCAACGCCTTCGCCTCCGTTAAGCTCTCCTGCGCCTGAGTTTTTGCTGGAGGCTACGTGCGTAGTTGCGGCTTCGATTGCTTCGTTATATTTGTTGTTTCACTTCTCTCCAATATGGTTGACGCGCAGTCCATTCGCTTATCGGTCGATCTGACGGATGCGCCGCGTAATATTTTTCACTCGCAGTTGGCCATCCCAGTTAAGCCGGGCCCGTTGACGCTGGTTTATCCCAAATGGATTCCCGGCAATCATCGTCCCTCCGGGCCCATCGCCAATGTCACCGGCATAAAGATGGAAGCCGGCGGCCACACGCTGGCGTGGCAGCGCGATCCCGTCGATATGTACGCCTTTCACCTCGATGTGCCCGCGGGCGCGAACGAGTTGCGGGTTTCGCTGGATACGATCACCGACGACGGCAGCGCGGGTGCGAGCGGCCCGGCGGCGACTACCAATGTCCTCGACCTGAATTGGAATCAAGTTGTGCTCTATCCGCAGGACGCGAGTTCGGATGAAGTGCAAGTGCAAGCCGCGGTCAAACTACCTCAAGGATGGAGATACGGAACCGCATTGCCACCCAACGCCAGGAGCGCCAACGAGATCGTTACTTTCACTCCAGTCTCACTGACCACGCTGGTCGATTCTCCGCTCATCGCGGGCAATCACTACCGCAAGATCGAATTGACCAAGCCGGGAGAAACGCCGCTGCACGTGATCGATATGGTTAGCGAGAGCGATCCTGCGCTGGCAATGACGACAGCGGACCAGGCTGCGTACCGCAAGCTGGTGGCTGAGACCGGAGCGTTGTTCGGAGCGCGTCATTATCTCGAATATCATTTTCTCCTTACCCTCAGCGACGAGGCCGGTCATCACGGCGTGGAGCATCATCAGTCAAGCGACAACAGTGTAGGCGAGCGCACCCTCATTGAGCCCGAACTGCAGCTGATGGAAGCGGGCCTGCTTCCGCACGAATTCACGCATTCGTGGAATGGAAAATATCGGCGTCCTGCGGGTCTGGCCACGCGAAATTATCAAGACCCAATGCGCGGCGATCTGCTGTGGGTATACGAGGGGCTCACCGAGTATCTGGGCAATGTCCTTACGGCGCGCTCGGGACTGTGGACGCCGGATCAATATCGTGAAGCGCTGGCCGACACTGCCGCCATGCTCGATAACCGCCCCGGCCGCACCTGGCGCCCGCTCGAAGACACGGCGCGTTCGGTACAGATTCTCCGCCTGCAGGGGCCGGACTGGCAAAGCTGGCGGCGCAGCCTCGATTACTATCCCGAGGGAGAGCTGATCTGGCTCGAGGTGGACACCATCATCCGGCAGCAGACTCACGGGCAAAAATCGCTGAATGATTTCTGCCGTCTTTTTCACGGCGGAGAGAGCGGCGCGCCGAAGGTTGTGCCTTACACATTCGACGATGTAGTGCAAGCGCTGAATCAGGTAGCGCCGTACGACTGGGCCGCACTGCTGCGCGAGCGAGTGAATGCAACGACCGCACACGCGCCGTTAGGCGGCATCGAACGCGGCGGATGGCGTGTCGTCTACAACGACCAGCCCAACCTGTTTATTAAAACCGCGGAGAAAATCCGCAAGTCGGTAAACGCCGCCTACTCGCTCGGCTTCGTAGTCAAAGAAGACGGCGAGTTCTCCGACGTGATCTACGGCTCGCCCGCCTACGCAGCCGGTGTCGGCCCTGGGATGAAGCTGATAGCGATCAACGGCCGAGCCTGGTCGAAAGACGTTTTGCAGGACGCCCTGCACGCGTCGACAGAAAGCAAGCATCCAATCGATCTGCTGATAGAAAACGCAAAATTCTTCAAGACCTACTCCATCGACTACCACGGCGGAATCAGGAACCCGCATTTAGAGCGCAGCGGCGGAAACGATGTACTGGGTGAAAGTTTGGTGCCGCTGACGAAATGAGTGTCTTCGATTAAGGCGCAATCAAGCGGATGGGAACGGGCGACGTGCCGGAAGCTCCAATAACAGGATTCGCACCGTTGTTGCTTGAGCTGCAGCCGGCAATATTCAGCACTGTGATGTTAATGCTGCCCTCGAGGGGTTGGCCACCACCTGTGGGCGGTGGGTCCACTTCGTTAATGAATGCCTGCAAAAAACCATCGATAGTGACCGCGCCACCACCGCCAAGAGGAAGGACGGCGTTGTGGAGAATCGGGATGGTGACGATCGAATTGCTGGTCGAGACGAGGGTTGAGCCACTTTTGGAATGTATCTGGTAAGGCGCTGAGAACATAGTGGTCGGCTCGGTAAGTGAGTCTTGTCCTTGACCCAGACCCTCGCTTGAAGCGTGAATTAGACATTGAGCTCCCAAGGAAGTCGCATTGTTTCCTGGAGGCGCGCCCGGGTTTATGTTGTTGTCCCATTGTATTTGAGTCGCTCCACCTCCACATGAGAGAACCTGATAGGAGGTTGCCACGTCGGCGCATTCAATACTCTGCTCATAATCGGTTGCCCCCGCGCAAGCAGGGCAGACGTTCTGCGTGTTGAGCGTATTCACGACGGCGGGCACGTATTGGACCTGGGATGTACCGGCGATTGCGTGCGGAGGATTAGGAACAGGACGACATCTGTTTGGGCCAGGGTGGGCACAGGCAGAAACCAAGTCGATCGCTGGCCCGCCTATAATGCTGGAGTCTACGATCCAAGTTGAAGTATCAACGAAAGGCTTGCCGTCAATAGGATTGCTGTTAACGACCAGCCAGGGTTTCACACTCGTTGGAGCGATGGGCGTAAACGGTGTACTAGTCGGCAAGTTTGCAGGATTGTAGGCTTCGGCGGTAGCCGTAGCGCTCACGCTCGGAGCGGTTGCTCGCCAGATTCTCGAGAAAAAGGTCGGCAGATTCGTGCTGCTTAATTGGACGGTGACGTGGGGATTGCCTTGGCGAGAGAAATCCACGGGTATCGGCGTGGGTGTAACCAATGTCGGTGGCCCGCCGCTCACAAGGTTGTAAGTAGAGCTGCTGCTGACGAGCGTCGTGACGGCCGCAGAAGCCATATTCTGCGCCAGCAATTGCGCGGCGCTAAGGTTAGAGCTACCAGAATCTAGGCTAGTGACACCGGAGTCCGCAATGGCTTTTGCCGCCGCCAGCGCAGCAGCGTCGGCGGCTCGTTGAATTTCGCTGCGGGCTACATAGAGGGTCACAATATCGATCGCGAGTGCAGCCATGGCTAGCAAACTCACTAATGAAATAGCCACCAATAAAATAGTCTGGCCTCGTTCGTAACGATGCTGCCATTGACGTCTCGTTGTCTGCATGAGCAAAACCTCAGTCCACGTTGGCCGCGGTGGCGTTGCTTTGAATATTCCCGAGTGTGTAGTTCGCGCCAGGCACCAGCAACTGGATGACGTTATTGAAATGCCATTGATAGGGATAGACAATATTCACGCTAGTGCAGAGCATGTTAACCTGTGTGCCGCCGACCGTCTCCTGTAACTGGATTCCACGGCTGACAGTAAGTGTCATCGTGCAACCGGAGTTAGCGGTGAACTGCCAAGTGAGTCCTCCGCCGGTACCCCAACTCGTACTATTTAATCCAAGGCCGCAGTCGTTGATATGAGCGTTTGTCAGGTACGCAGCGACCACGTATCGTACAGCGTTCACCGACGGCGGTTGGGAAAGTGCTAAGTCGTTGGTGGGCTGAGCGGCGCCAAATCGTGCGCCTTCGCGTGCCGCATTGTTCAGCTCTTGTTTCAAATTGAAAGCGCCGCCAAAGTCAAAAATTCCCACAACTAAAACCACCAGCAGCGGAAGTGCGACGGCGAACTCAATAATGGCGGCGGCGTCGGTGTTTCGAAGCAAAGAGATCCTCAAGCGAACGCACCTACCGAGTTTATTTCCGCGGAACATGATCGTTAGTACTCTCCCGTCATCTGCACGCCGGCATTCAGCATGATCTTCTGCATATTCACAGACGTAAACGGCAAGGAAAATTGATACGGATATTGGAACTGAACGGAAACTCCGCAATCGGGCGTGCCAGAACCCGTTGGTGAGGTGCTGGGAAGTTGCACGTTGTAGTAAACGCAGATATTCGGTGCCGCGCTGGGTTTGTTGCAACTTGCCGCCCCGCCGCCACAAGCGGTGCGTGTAGTTCCGAGGTTCGAAACTTGACCCGGATCAAGGCTCGAAGCTTGGAGGGCTTGCTTAACCACACCGGCAACCTGATCCGGCGTGGGCTGACAGCTTATCCCAGTGGGGCAAAACGTCGGGTTGACGGGACCAGCGCACGTCGCGCACGTTGGCGCCGCCGCCGCCCGCGCGCCTTCCCGCGCGGCATGATTGATCGTGGCGTAGACGTTGAATGCTCGCCCGAACCAGTAAATGCCCAGCATTATCATGAAAAAAATAGGTAGCACCAGAGCAGCTTCGGCGATCTCTGAGCCTACGGTTCCGCTTACGATTTTTCTTAGTCGCGACATTTTTATCGGAACAACTTTTGCGTTGCTCTTGCACGCGCGAGGGCGCGCGCGCCACACATGCTCACGCTGCTCCCCAGACTTGCCGGCTGCTGTACAGAATCACTGCGATGGCCACTGCCACGCCGAACGGAACTTTCACTAAATCTGGATTATCCAGCGTCAGGTCGGGGCCGGGCAAGTGCATGGAAAGGAAAGCGGCCAGCATGCGTCCCAGATTGCGCAGGGTTTCGCGCAGGCGCCTTTTTCGCACGATCATTATCAGAGCCATCAGGCCGTTCACCAGGATTCCAAGCAGCAGCACGGTCAGCAGATTTTCTGGGCCGAGAAAAGCTCCCAGCGCGCCTACGAATTTCCAGTCGCCGGCACCCAGGCTGCGTATCAGGACAAACGGCAGAAGCAGCGCCAAGCCCAGGCCCGCGCCCAGCAGGGAAGCTTTGGCTCCGAGCCAGCCATGCAGCCACGAGTTCACCGCAATTCCTAACACCAGGCCGGGAACAGTCAGCCAGTTGGGAATGCGGCGGCTGCGCCAGTCTGTCCATCCGCCGGCAATGGCTAGCAGCGTTGGCAAAATCAGTGCTCCTTCTCTGGCTATGGCCATAAGTTATGGCCGTAATTGCTGGGGCCGCGGCGCTGGATTATTCATTAAGAGTCCGAATGGGCGGCCCTGCGCAAGCAGCCGAAAACAAGCTTTATGGGCGGATTGTCACACAGGGATGAGGGCAAGTCAATGTTACTGCAGCTTCGCTACGCTCTTGTTTCAACGGGAGTCATTCCAATGCCCCGCGTTCTCACCAGCGGGGCGAGGAATCCCGCGCGAACCACATCAATCTGACGCTTACAAAAGTAAACCCCGGACGAGGGCGTCCGGGGTTGCGTGTTTCCCTCTCACGGGCGACGACGCCCATGCCTGGCCTAGCGGGTCATCGTGGTGCGCTGGGCTACTAACTCTCTGGCTTTCTCGGCCAACTGCTTGGCTTGCGGCAACAGATCGAGCGCCTTGAGCACTTCAGGATCGGCTTCGGCTTTGACTTTCAAGCCTTCTTCCTGGCCGAACGCATTCACGAAGATTTCGCTCTTGATGTTGGAGCGAACCCAATCGTTGTTCTGCAGCAGCTCGGCTTCGGTGTAGGGAATTTTCTCCGAATCGAGGAATTTGCGGAAATCCTGCATGACCGCATCATCCACTTCGAAATTCTTGCTCGGGTGATGATTGACCATGTAGTGCTTCGCGAAATTGAAGAACGCATAATGCTGCAGCAGCGAATCCTGGAACGGCGTGCTCTTGATGGGAGCAATCTTCACATCGGGGTGATTCCGCCGCCGCCATAGACAGTGCGTCCGCTGTCGGTGAGCTTGACTTCGCGGTTGGCGTTGTTCTCTTGGCGTCATCGTCAGGGCGCTCAAAGTAATAGTCATAGAGCGAGACGTTCGAGTAGTCGCGCTGAATTAAGCGTCCGCTGGGGGTGTAGTACTTAGCGGTAGTCAGAGCCAGTCCGGTATTTTCGGACGAGCGGATACACGGTCTGCACCAGACCTTTGCCGAAAGTGGTTTCGCCAACAATCAGCCCGCGATCGTGATCCTGAATCGCTCCCGCCACGATTTCCGCAGCCGATGCCGTGCCGCGGTTGACCAGAACCACCAACGGATATTCTTTGCCGCCGTTGCCGTGGCTCGCGCTATATCGCTTCTCCGGCGAATTGCGCCCGTGATGCGAAACAATCAACTGACCCTTTGCGCAGGAATTTGTCGGCTACGCCCACGCCTTCGCTGAGCAAGCCTCCGGGATTCTGCCGCAGATCAAGAATCAACCCCTTCAAATCGCCCATCTGATCGAGCGCTTCGGAGACTTCTTTCTCCGTGGTTTCGTTAAATCCGTTGATGTGCATATATCCGATGCCAGGCTTGATCAGGAAGTGCAGGTCGACGCTGTAGCGCGGAATCTCGTCGCGCACCACGGCAAATTCGATCGGCTTCTCGGTGCCCTCGCGCACAATCGTGATGTGAACCGTGGTCCCCTTGGGCCCTTCAGCAGGTCGGCAACATCGCTGGTGCTCATGTTGTCGGTGGGCTTGCCATCGACTGCGACGATGATGTCTCCGGGACGAATTCCCGCGCGATAGGCCGGCGTCCCAGCAAATGGCGCAATCACGATGACTTTATTGTTGCGCGGCCCGACCGTCATGCCCACGCCGTAATATTTGCCGCGCTGATCTTCGCGCAGCAGCGCAGTACGACTTCGGATCAAAGAAATTCGAGTGCGGATCGAGCACGATGCAGCATGCCCGGAATGGCGCCGTTGTAAATCGCCTTGTCGGCATTCACCGGCTCGGCATAGTTCTGCTCGACCAGGCTCGTACACGTCGGTGAACTGGCGTCAGGCTGTCACGGACATCGGAGTCGCCGCCCGGAGCGGCCGCCGGGTTGATCTTCTGGCCGAAGACCATGCCAAGGAATCCGCAGGTAACGAGAACAAAGACCGCAAGAAAAAGTGGGCGACGAGAACTACGGGCCATCTTTTAGTTTCCTTCGGTTCGGGCGTAGACAAGGCCCGGCCACCGCATCTGAGCGAAGTATAGCACGACCTTAAATGGTCGAAACCATGTTTACGGCAACCTTCGGTAACCACCCAGGTAAGGGAGAGCCTACAAGCTCACATCTTCGTAAGATGCGTCCAAGAGGCCGAAGGTGCGGAACTTTGTTAAGTTTCGATAGGAATGTCTAGGGATGTACGAACCCGGGTGCCCTGCCCTTCTCGCGTCCTTTGCGAGAGGGCGGGGCTTTTAGAGGCCTTCCCGAGAGCCGAAATGTTCGCTCGTCACAGCCGAAATCCCCACAAAGAAGTAACCTCGTGCAAGAGGACTAAAGCGATACCAGCAAATGCGGCCCTCAATAGCATCATTTCAGCTCGAATTTGTCGGGCTCAGTGTATACTGACCGCCGCCTTTAAGGTCGAGAAGGAGACTCGCGCATGAACGCGGTGCGCGAAGAGGAATATCGATGAGCGCTCTGGACCAGCGATGTCGAGCCATCACACCGCTTCTGCCAGCTGCGAACACAACGGCTTTAATGCTGGTGCTGGCAGCAGTGTTTTCTATTGCACAGGCCGCCAGTGCTCAGACCTTCCGCTTGCTCTATCAGTTCAAGTCTGGACGCGATGGGGACAATCCTTATTCGAGCTTGATTCTAGATTCCGAAGGCAATCTCTACGGCACCACCATGATTGACGGCGCCTACAGCTACGGGACAGTCTTCAAAGTCAGTCCGACCGGCAAAGAAACCGTGCTTCACAGCTTCACAGGAACCGGAGGCGACGGGGCCAACCCGGTTGCACCCCTCACCAGGGATGCGGCCGGCAATCTCTACGGAACCACCGAATATGGTGGCCTCTTCGGAGGCGCATGTGGCGGGAACGGCTGCGGAGTCGTATTCAAGCTGGATCCGGCAGGCAAAGAGACCGTGCTGTATCGCTTCACCGGAATCCCTCAGGTCGACGGAATGAATCCCCAGCAAGGGTTGGTACGGGACTCGAAAGGCAATCTCTACGGAACTACCTCTCAGGGCGGTATCTATAGTTATGGAAATAGCTACGGAACGGTGTTCAAGATTGATCCGGCGGGCGAGGAAACTTTGCTCCACAGCTTCAATCCATTTACCCCACCCTATGACGACGGTTGGTTTCCGATTGGCGGCTCTTTGCTGCGCGATGCCGATGGCAACCTCTACGGAACGACATATATCGGTGGAGTCTACTACCGGGGCATAGTTTTTGAGCTGGATCCCAACGGAATTGAGAGCATCTTGTACGGCTTCGGCTCCGCAGGCGCCGGGGACAGTGCGCTCCCCTCCGGCACCATGGTCCGAGATCCGGCGGGAAGTCTCTACGGTACAACCATTCAAGGAGGCGCTGTCGGCGCGGGGACGGTGTTTAAGCTGGACCCCAACAACAAGGAGACGATAATCCACAGCTTTGCCGCAACTGCCACAGACGGAGCAGTTCCGGGCGGTGGCTTGGTGAGGGATAGCGCCGCTAATCTCTATGGCACGACCAGCGAGGGCGGCAGCCTGCTGTACGGCACAGTATTCAAGTTGGACTCCAGCGGAAAAGAAACCATTCTGCATAATTTTTCCGGAAAGAACGGAGATTGGCCGGAATTGGGGGTCGTCCGCGATTCCAAGGGGAATCTCTATGGCACTACCCAGTACGGTGGCGCATACGGCGGCGGCGTGGTTTTCAAGGTCTCCCCGTAGCTGGAGATGTAAGGGACAATCCAGCAAAAGGAAATCGAATGAACCTGACCAGACACGTAAACGTCGCAGCTCCACGTCGGATAAAAAACGCCCGCCTGGCTCTCGTCGTTCACTTGATGTTCGTGTGCGCGTTAGCCTCCGCTGCGCCAGCGCAGACTTTCACTTTGCTGTATCAGTTCCGTTCCGGCCCCGGCGGCATCAATCCTTATGCGGGCGTCGTCCGGGATGCCAGCGGCACCCTGTACGGCACAACCTACAATGACGGAGCTTTTGCCTCTGGCACCGTGTTCAAAATCAATGGGGCCGGAAAAGAAACCGTCCTCCATAGCTTCAGCCAATTCGGAGGCGATGGTGCGTTTCCTTGGTACGGCACGCTGGCGAAAGATTCTTCCGGCAATCTGTACGGCACCACTTGGGTGAGGTGGCCCCGGTGGCAGATTCGGCGCCGGTACCGTATTTAAGATAAATGCCTCTGGCAAGGAAACGATCCTGTACAGCTTCACGGGTACGAACGGGGATGGCTTCCCGCAGGATGGCGTGGTGCGCGACTCGTCCGGCAATCTGTACGGTACGACCCAAAACGGCGGCCCGGATAACGCCGGGACGGTATTCAAAGTCGATCCGACCGGCAAGAAAACGGTGCTGTACAGTTTTACCGGCTCGACTGATGGCGCTTATCCAATGGCGGGTGTGGTCCTCGATGCCAAAGGAAATCTCTATGGCACCACATTCGAGGGCGGCCTTTACGATTTTGGCGGTTATGGAACGGTGTTCAAGGTCGACCCTGCCGGCACGGAAACCGTTCTTTACACTTTCATGGGCTCAAACGACGGGGGAACACCCGACGCGGGCGTGATTCGGGATTCTCGCGGCAACCTCTACGGAACAACCAACCTCGGAGGCACCGACGGTGCCGGCACGGTATTCAAAGTCAATGCCAGCGGCCAGGAGACCGTCCTTTACAACTTCACCGGTGGTGCCGATGGCGGGTTTCCCTTAGAGGCTAGCCTGGTGCGCGATTCCGCCGGCAATCTCTATGGCACCACTCCGCAGGGCGGCGCCTCAAGCTTCGGCGTCGTTTTTAAAATTGACACTGCCGGCAAAGAAACTGTGCTCCACAATTTCTCTGGACGTGACGGCAAGATTCCCTACGGAACCCTGGCTCTCGACAAATCCGGAAACCTCTACGGCACGACCTACGAAGGCGGGGCTTACGGCGGTGGGGTTGTGTTTAAAATCGCGCCCTAGCATTGGCGGCGGGGCCACCTTTACGTGTAAAGTTGGGAACGGCGAACTTTAAGTCAACGGGCCTCACTGAAAAAATCGTCAGATCAATTTCCGTTTCGGTACAGCATCACTCTTCGCCTCCATAATTTTCTTGACTTCACTAATAGATATAGACGATAACAATTATATAGCTAGTTACAACGAAATGGCCCTCCCCATCCACAAACTGCTTGTTTCCAAGATTTTGCCTGCAACTCCTTTGAACGCAAAGATTTTGACCGCAGTCTGCCGCCAATCCTCTGATTCCAATAGATCACGGGGTGGGGGGTGCAGACCAGCAACTACGCCGGGCGCCCGCTCATCGCCGATTATGTCAAAGCCTCGTCAAATCGCGGCTGCGCCGTTGCCGTCATGACAGCGCGGCAGTATGATGAAACGCATGGGCTTTTCCGAGACGATTTTCCTTTTTCTTTTGGCCTTGGTCATTTTTGGGCCCAAGAAGTTGCCGGAAATCGCTCGTCAGATTGGCAAGGCGCTGAATGAGTTTCGCCGCGCCTCGAACGAATTTAAATCCCAGATTGAGTCGGAAATATCGCAGTTGGAAGTGGAGGAACACCGCAAGATTCTGCCTCCATCGGACCCGCCGAAAGGCGCGATCGCGGCCTCGGGTTTCAAGCTCGAACCGGTCGCCGAGCCCCAATCCCTGCCTCGAACCCGGCTTCGACCCCGGCGCCGTGCAACCCGCCTCTGAGCACGACTTCGAGCACCAGTCCGAGCGCGAGTCCGATCACCAGACAATGACGAAGGCTCCCGATGCCTGAGGTCGCCGAACTGCCCGCTGCGCCGTCGAAAGAAGCGATGCCGGCCATGAGCTTCCTCGATCACCTCGAGGAATTGCGGCGGCGGCTCGTCTACTCGATTATCGCGGTCGCGGTCGGCTTTTTTGCCTGTTGGGGCTACGCGGAAAAGATCGTCGGCTGGATGCAGAAGCCGATCATGGAAGCCCTGCACCGCAACGGCATGCCGCAGACGCTGGTCTATCTGAACCCCACCGACCCCTTCAACCTTTACTTGAAGGTCGCAATGCTGGCCGGTCTGTTTGTGGCTTGTCCAGTGGTTCTGTATCAGGTCTGGATGTTCATTTCTCCCGGACTTTATCGCAACGAAAAGCGCTACGTCACGCCGTTCATGATTTCGACTGTCGGGTCTGTTCCTTGCGGGCGGCGCCTTCGGCTACAAAGTTGTTTATCCCGCGGCGCTGGAATTTCTGATCGGCTACGGCAGGCAGTTTCAGCCCATGATCACGATCCACGAATACACGGATTTATTTCTCACCGTGATTCTGGGATTGGGCGTGGTTTTCGAGTTGCCGATTCTGGTTTTCTTTCTCGCGCTGATGGGCGTGGTGAGCGCGGGATGGATGTGGCGCAACGTGCGTTATTCGATTCTCGTGATCTTCGTCATCGCGGCAATCATCACTCCGACCGCCGACATTCTGAATATGTGCATCTTCGCCGCGCCGATGGTCGCGCTTTACATGGCCAGCATCGGCATCGCGTACCTGGTGCATCCAACCCAGCGCAAGAAGCGGGCAGAGCGGAAGGCACGATGATCCTGCGGAGCAACTTTCGCCTTGCAGCAATCTTCTTTTTGATTTTAGGGACCACGTTGCCCGCAGTTTCGGCGTCTACCGATGCTTCGCCGAAGTCTTCCGACACAAGCCCGCCGCCAGCTTTCAACTCCGCTCGCGCCATGCAGTACGTAAAAGAAATCGTGGCGTTGGGGCCGCGTCCCATAGGCAGCGCGAATCACAAAAAAGTTGAAGACTACATTCACGCCCACTTAAAAGGCGACGATGGTCGAAGACGACGCTTTCACGATCACCGCGACAGAAGGGAAGTTTCCCGTCCACAACATAGTGGCGAAGTTCCCGGGCACGCGCGACGGCATCATCGTGATCGCCAGCCACTACGACACGAATTGGCCTCTGAAAGACATTTCATATATTGGCGCGAACGACGGCGCGTCGTCGAGCGCGCTGCTGCTCGAAATCGCGAACCAGTTGCGCGGCAAGAAACTCGATGGCTACAGCGTCTGGCTGCTGTGGGACGACGCCGAAGAATCGATGCGTCTGCCCTGGTACGATCCCGAGGCACTTTACGGAGTGCGCCACATCGCCCAGAAATGGCAGGACGACGGCACCATCAAAAAGATCAAAGCCTTCATCCTCGAAGACATGATCGGCGACGCCGACCTGAACATCGATCGCGATCAGAATTCCACTCCCTGGCTCGAAGACACGGTTTATCAGGCCGCGACAAAGGTCGGTTACCAGTCTCACTTCTTTGCCCGCGCCATCCCGATGCAAGATGACCACGAGCCCTTTGTGCAGCGCGGCGTTCCCAGCGCCGACCTGATCGATTTCGATTACGGCTACAACAACGTTTTCTGGCACACCACGCAAGACACCGTGGACAAGCTCAGCCCCAAGAGCCTGGAAATCGTCGGAATGGTAACGCTAGAAACCGTGCAGATGCTGGATAAGAAGTAAACTGCCTTCTGCGACAAGGCTAGGTGTGATGAATCTCGGCGAAAAAATTCTGCTGGCCTCGCTTCTCGCCTTTGCTTGGCTGATTCCAGTGAGCTTTGCGTGGCCGCACAGGCATGCGAGCCCACTGTGGGCCTGGGTAAGAATAGCGTCTGCGATAGTTATATTTTCTGTGTTGGAGCTCTGGTTGTGGCGTCCACAAACTTCTTACCTGGAGACTGCATTTTGCGTGGGCGTGGTTATATATCTGGTGAAGTTTTTCACGAAGCGTAAGCTTTCGTCTCCAGCGACAAACTGAAGCAGGTTTCTCGACTCCGCCGGATCATCCGCATTCGCGGATAATCCGGCTGCGCTCGAAATGACAGAGCGGGAAAATGTTTCGCGTAGCTCGTGATGTGGCGTTGCAGGCTCGTTTACGCTTTCGCTTTTTCGCGATTTGATTTCTAATGCCAACCTTATGCGATCTGTGAAAACGTTTCTTTTCCTACCTATGTTTTTGCTGGCGGTTGCGTCCGCCCAAAATCCGGTTGATCAGGTTATCGCTGAAGCCCTGAAGCCGTCGCCTCTCGAAACCAATCTGCGAAAGCTTACGGACGAAATCGGCGGTAGGGTTCCGGGGACATCGGCCATGCGGGAGGCGGTGGAATGGGGAGTCGCCGCATTCAAAGCCGCGGGCGCGGACAGCGTGCATACGGAAGACTTCAAAATTCCAGCTTCCTGGGCCGAGGGCTTTACCAGAATGAGCATCTCTGCGCCGGAACGCTTCGACGTGCGCGTGGTTTCGATGGCGTGGGCTCCGGCGATGGCGGGTCGACAAGATATTCCGGTGATCGATATCGGCGAGGGCAAGGTCGAAGATTTCAATAAAGCAGGCAATGTTTCCGGAGCGTTGCTGCTCGTACATTCCAAGGAAATGGCGAAATGGGATGACCTCTTCGCCGAATATCTGCGGGCTCCCGGCATTATTCTTCGCGCCCGGCAAGCCAAGGCTGTGGCCATCGCTTTTCAATCCACGCGCCCGCATGACTTGCTGTATCGGCACACGGATTCTTTGCAAGGCGAAATTGGTTCGATTCCCGCAGTGCTGGTGGCGCGCGAGGATGCGGATCGCATGGCGCGCCTCTTGGCCTCGGGTCAGAAGCTTCGTGCCGACCTCGCAATTCCCAATCGCATCGGGGGTCCAATCACCGCCAGCAACGTGGTTGCCGAGATACGCGGCAGCGAGAAGCCGAGCGAATTTGTGATCCTGGGCGCACATCTCGATTCATGGGAACTCGGTACCGGGGCGCTCGATAACGGATGCAATGCGGCGCTGGTGATCGATGCGCTTCGAGCTATCAAAACTGCCGGCCTGCGGCCGAGACGCGGCATTCGCTTTATTCTTTTCTCTGGCGAAGAAGAGGGTCTGTTGGGATCGCATGCCTACGCCATCGCTCATCGCAAGGAGTTGGACAAGGCTGCCGCAGTGATCATCTTCGACTCTGGCACCGGCCGGGTTACTGGTTTCTCGCTGGGCGGACGCAAAGACGTGGTGGATGCCGCGAACAAATTGGTTGCTCCGCTTAAGCAGTTCGACGCGGCTACGCTGCTCACCACCGCCGAGTGGGGAACTGACCATTTCGACTTCATGCTGGAAGGCGTACCCACGTTTGTGGCCGAGCAAGAGGAAGCCAATTACCTGATCAACTATCACGCCATGTCCGATACGTTCGATAAAGTCGATTTAGCGCAACTGAAAAAACATGTGGCCGAGGCGGCCGCTTTTACATTTGCCATCGCTTACGCACCCGAGCGGGTGGGTCCTCGCCTGCATCATGCGCAAATCGAGCAGACTATGGTCGAGACTCACCTCGACGAACTGATGAAGACTTTCGGCATGTGGCAGCCCTGGCAAGAAGGCAAATGGGGACGGGCGGACTAAAGCTGATTTGCGATTGCCAATTGGCAATTGGGAATTGGCGATTGCGACAATTTCACGTTGGAACTCTATTGAGCCAGCTATCACTCTGGATTCTCTTCAATCTGTTCGTGCTGGGCATGCTGATCCTTGACTTGGGATTCTTGCAGCGCCGCAGCCATGTGGTGAAATTCCGTGAAGCGCTGGTGTGGAGCGCATGCTGGATCGCGCTAGCCTGTGTATTCGCTCTACTGGTCCTGGTATATTCGGGCCGCGCGACCGCGGTGGAGTTCGTCACCGGCTACACTATTGAACTTTCGCTCAGCCTGGACAATCTTTTCATCTTCCTTTTGATTTTCCGTTATTTTCGGGTCGCTCCCGACGCTCAGCACAAAGTGTTGTTCTGGGGAATCGTAGGCGCTTTAGTTATGCGCGCTATTTTCATCGTGGCCGGCATCGGCATGATTCGCAGGTTTCACTGGATCATTTACGTTTTTGGAGCGTTGCTGATCTACAGCGGGATCAAGCTCTTTCGCCAAACTGAAGTTGGCATCGAACCGGAAAAGAATCCGCTGCTGCGACTATTTCGCCGCTGGGTTCGAGTAACTCCGGATTACGAGGGAGACAAATTCATCGTGCGGCGCGCAGGCTTGTACGCGACACCCTTGCTCGCGGTGCTGGTGCTGATCGAGACTACGGATCTGCTTTTCGCCACCGATTCCATTCCGGCAGTGCTGGCCATCACCCTGAAACCGTTTATCGTTTATACCTCCAACGTATTTGCGGTTCTGGGTCTGCGTTCCATGTACTTTGTGCTCTCCGGAATGATGGACGACTTCCGTTACCTGCATCACGGCCTGGCTTTGGTTTTGATTTTCGTTGGCGCCAAGATGCTCGCGTCCGAGTACTACCAGATTCCAACCGGCCTCACACTGGCAGTGGTTGCGGCAGTTCTGTCGGTTTCAGTTGCGGCCTCACTGCTCCATCCGCGAAGTCAAAAGGGCTAACCACAACGGACGCAAAGGTACACAAAGGAAGATCTAAAACTTGGCGAACGATTGCCTTCCTTTGTACCTTCGTGCCTTCTGATTGAAGTTTGGCAAACCAAGTATCCGCGCCAATGATTACGCTATGATGAGAATCCATGACCCGGGTGACAATTGCGGTACAGCCGCGTCCCTACGACGCAATCATAGAAAACGGAGTGCTGGAGCGCGCAGGAGAACATTTGAGCCGCGTGATTGGAAACCGGCGGAACTTGTTCGTTGTGACCGTGCCCCCGGTACGGCGCAAATGGAATAAGGCGTTGATGATGTCGCTCCTCGCCGCAGGATTCACTCCCAAACTGGTGCAGATGCCCGACGGCGAGCGCTTCAAAAAGCTGCCTACGGTTGAAGAGTTAGCAGAGACCTTGGTTAGCCTGGGTGCAGACCGGAACGCAGTGATCGTCGCGTTCGGCGGTGGCGTGGTAGGCGATGTGGCGGGTCTACTTGCATCGGTATTTATGCGAGGGGTCGACCTGGTGCAGATTCCAACGACCGTGCAGGCACAGTTGGATGCGGCCATCGGGGGCAAAACAGGGGTAAATCTCCGCACCGGCAAGAACCTGATTGGAACGTTTCATCAGCCACGCGCGGTGCTGATTGATCCCGCGATACTGTCCACTTTGCCGGAGCGCGAGTTCCGCGCCGGACTGTACGAGGCGCTGAAATGCGGAGTCATAGGGAAGCCTGCGCTATTCGGCTGCCTCGAAAACGTGAAGGTGAAAGCGTTACGCCGTGATGTTGCTGGCGCTCGAATGGGTGATTGCGGAATCGGTGCGACTGAAGGCTGAAGTGGTCTCTTCCGATGAGCGGGAGAGCGGGCTACGGCGGGTGCTGAATTTCGGTCATACGATTGGACATGCGCTGGAGGCAGAGTCGGGTTATCGGCGTTTTCTCCACGGCGAGGCGGTGGCTTGGGGAATGATCGCGGCTACGCATATCGCGGCGATGACTGGCCGCATCGACAACAATAACGCGCTGCGAATTTCAAATGCCGTGCTCAATCTCGGCAGTTTGCCAAAAATCCAGGCTCGAAGCCGCGATCTGGTTCGGTTACTGCAAGGTGATAAGAAGACGCGCGACGGAAAAATACACTTCGTCCTCCCCCGTGCAATCGGCAAGGTCGAAATCGTTAATGATGTGCCGGAGAAACTCGTCATGGTAGCGCTGGACGAATTGCGGCGCTTATCGAAATCATGAGAAGCCCAGAACCAACCATCAGCGATCCCATCAAACCGGCTGCCTTGGGCGCGGCTCCCGACGGAGCAAGCGATCCCGCTTCGGCCGCGCGCGCGGTGCGGGAGATGTTCACTTCCATCGCTCCGCGATACGATCTGCTCAACCACGTGCTCTCCTTCAACGTGGACCGCTGGTGGTGGTGGAAGACGGCGCGCACCTTTTCTTCCGTTCTGAGGCGGCCAGGCGCGCGCGTGCTCGATCTCTGCTGTGGCACGGGCGATATGGCTTTCGCGTTGCATCGCAGGGCAGGGAACTCCGGGGCAAGAATCCTGGGCGTGGATTTCTCCCACGCGATGCTGCTAGCGGGCAAACGTCAAATCACAGCGGAAGCCCCTGCATTGGATTGAAGCTGATGCGCTCTGTCTGCCATTTCCCGATCAGCAATTCGATCTGATCACGG
This sequence comes from uncultured Acidobacteriota bacterium, assembly GCA_963716405.1. Taxonomy (GTDB): domain Bacteria; phylum Acidobacteriota; class Terriglobia; order Terriglobales; family Acidobacteriaceae; genus JABDBE01. Next base: position 79,124 of record CAVQTI010000010.1, read on the forward strand.
CGGCATTCGGTTTCCGTAATCTGGCAAACTATGATGCCGGCCTGCGCGAAATACTACGGCTACTGCGCCCCGACGGCGAATGCGGCATCCTCGATTTCGGCGAGCCTCGTGGATTGATCGGCAAGCTTTATCGGATTTATTTCAAGCACGTGCTTCCCGCAATCGGCACTCTCATCTCGGGAGTTCGAGGACCGTACGCCTACTTGCCCGCGTCGGTAGAGCGCTTTCCATCTCCTGAAGAAATGCTTGGCCGCATGCGTCGCGCTGGATTTCGCGATGCTTCATGGACGCCGTACACGTTTGGCATTGCGGGATTATATAGAGGCAAGAAGTAGCTACTAAGCCTGCTGTGCCGCCGCAGAAGGTTCGATTGGTGCCGGCTCGCTTTCCGCAAACGAATCGGCAAAAGCGTCGGCCATCGTATAGCGGATCACGTTCTCATAATCATCGCCCAGAAAGTTTCGCAGCCGGTCGGTCTTCATGAGATATTCGCCGGTCATGTAGGGCATGGCGTCCGGTGGGATTGCCGAGATGCCTAGCTTCCAAAGCAGCTGCAAAACCAGACGAAACGACAACTTCCCGGGCACTCGCATAAGTTTGGCGCGTGCCATCTCAATACACTGCGCGAAAGTTAGCGCATCGCCGCGCCCCGCGACGTTCATTACCGTAAGGCGCTGCGCTTCGGGTTCGGTGCGGTGGACGATGTGCGCCACTAGCCGCGCCATGTCATCCACGTGAACAAACTGCAGACGATTCTCCAGATACTGCTTACCGAAGGGCAACATGCAAGGCAGCCGCTTGCCCCGTTCACGCATTTTGGCAGCGCGCGTGGCGCGGCCATTCGGGGTGCCGCGGAAAGCGCCGAGCATGTAATTCTGTACGCTGGAGCCGGCAAAAATATGCGGACGCAGCATGTACACACTGCAGCCTCGCAGCGCGGGCGCGCGCTGCTGCACCACTTTGTCAGCCTCCATTTTGTGGATCGCATACGGCAACGTGTGCGCGCCCAGGGGATAGTCTTCGCTCACCGGTTCCGGCAGGTTTGGTCCGTACGCGGAAACACTGCTGGGAAAAATAAATCTTCCGACGATAGCTTCATCACGATTGGCTTCGGTGACCGCCTCCATCACTCGAGCCGTACCGGCCACATTGATCTGCCACATGCGATCGAGATTGAGCACACCCGTGCGAACTGGATCCAACACGAAAGCCAGGTGGATGACTGCTGTTGGCCGGGTTTCCCGCAGCAGCAGAAACATCTCGCGGCAGGATTCTTCCACGCCGAGATCCATGCGAACGAAACTCAGCGGATGGTCGGTTTGCGGGGGGTTCAAATCGATACCGATCACCTGGGAGTGCGTCAACAACGGCAGCAGTCGCACTCCCAGGTTTCCGGCAATTCCCGTTACGACGATCCTTGGTTTCTCATCACCCATTTATTGCGGGCCGGGAGTCGGCGGCTTCGAGGTCGGTCCGCCGGTCGGTGGGGGCAAAGGCATCCCATGCGTAGGAGGCATTTCTGGTCCAAAATAGCTTTCATCCAAGGTTGGAGTAGCGGATTGTTGCATGGCTTGCATCTGGTCCTGCATGTGCTGGTTCCGCAACGCTCCGCGAATTTCTTCTTTTGCCTTATCCAAAGGCGCCTCCTCTTTTGCGCCAACTTTGAAAATGTAATATCCACTTGCGTCAGAGATCACCGCCGAAATGGCCCCAGTTTTTAGATCCATTACCGTGGCCTGCGCCGGAGGGAGTCCACTGCGACGCACCTCGCCCATTTTAGTGGTTGGAGCTTTGGCCTTCATTCCAGCAGTCTGATAGGCCTCCTCTTGCAGCTTGCCGAAATCTTCTCCCGCCGCAGCGCGGGCCCGAAGTTTATCCGCTTCTTTTTGCATGACCTCTTCCGAGTCTTTCCGGCGCTTTTCTTCCGCCGCGGCGCTGAGTTTCACCTTCGAAGCCGCTGGCTGCTGGGCCCGCGGAACAAAGATGCGCTGCAGATTCGCTTCTTCGAAGTCCGGGGCATGGTTCTTGTAATAATCCGCGATATCCTGGTCAGAAACTTGGCCGGCTTTTTCCTGCTGCGCCTGGTTGAATTCCTGAGACAGCACCTGGATTCGCATCAACTTCATACGATCCTCGAACTTCGGTCCCTGATCCAGCCCCATTTCGTGGGCTTGTCCCGCCATCACTAACGCCATGCTATATCGCATGGCAAATTGCCGGCGGCGCGGAGCAGGCATGTTCGGCTGCACCGCGTCCAATATCCTTTCGAATTCCGTCCGGGTAATCACGGTCTTGCAATTCGGGTCGGCGGCTGCTTTTTCGGCGGGCGGATGGTCGCACAATCCAGCTATTGTGATCACCGCCGCATCAGGAGCAACTTTCGCGGCATCACCTTCTTTACTCGCGGCGGGATTAGCGGCAGCGCTTGGCGCAGCTCCCGGCTGCTGGGCGGGAGGTGGTGGTGGACTGGTGGCTTGGCCCCAAGCCATGGCTGTTAGCAGCAGACAGACGAATGCATATCGCATCATTTTTAGTAATTCCTCCAAGTAATCAAATAAGGGTCAAGCAAAATCCTAGCACATAGTTCCCACTGCCGGACATGGCGCAAGTATGTTCTGAAAACGATAATTGTCGGAGCCACGCAGAAGCGGCGATAATGCTTCCATGGCGAGCTCGCCAACCATCGACAGTCCAGCGTCCATGCGTGCGGAAAAACGCGCGGTGGCGGGAAATTCCGTGCTGGCAGCGATCGCCGTCACCACGCTAAAAATTGTGGTTGGATTTACTACTGGAAGTTTGGGCATCCTCTCGGAGGCCGCGCACTCCGGCCTCGATCTTATTGCCGCTATTCGTCACTTTCCTTTCCGTCCGCGTCTCTGACAAACCCGCCGACGCCGATCACCAGTACGGTCATGGCAAGGTAGAGAATTTTTCCGCCTTTATCGAAACCGCGCTGCTTGCTCTCTGACTTGTGTCTGGATCATTTACGAAGCAGCCAGGCGAATGTTCTTCCGTCACGTCGAAATCGAACCGAGCGTCGCGGCTTTCGCCGTAATGTTCATCTCGATGGCTGTCGATTTTTGGCGGTCGCGGGCTTTGGGAAGGATTGCCTTAAAGTACGACAGCCAAGCGCTCGAAGCCGACGCGCTCCATTTCTCCACCGATATCTGGTCTAGCGGAGTGGTGGTGGTGGGCTTGGCGCTGGTGCTGCTCGGGCGCACCTTTGGCATCGATAAACTGCGTGCCGCCGATCCCGTGGCCGCACTTTTTGTTGCTGGCGTCGTGGTCTATGTGAGTTCCAGGCTGGCTCGTAGAACCGTCGACGCTCTGCTCGACGCTGCGCCCGCGGGCGTGCGCGGCAAAATCGTAGCCGCGGTCAACAAAGTAGACGGACTGCTTGAGGTCGATCGCGTGCGCATCCGCCGCGCCGGCAACCGTTACTTCGCCGATCTCTCGATTGGATTGGCGCGCAATGTAACTTTTCAGCGCTCCGAACAAGTTGCCGATGCGGTCACTTCGGCGGTGCAGGGTGTTTTGCCCGACGCCGATGTGGTGGTTCGTTCGGTGGCGCGTCCAGCGCGCCGGGAAAATATTTTCGATCGTGTTCGTGCCGTCGCCACCCGCAACAATTTCAATGTGCACGACATAAGCGTTCAGGATCTGAGCGGGCGTCTGCACGTCGAACAGCACCTCGAACTTGATGAGCAACTGAGTCTGAAGGAGGCTCACGATCGGGTAACCCGGCTCGAAGCGGATATACGTCAGGACGTGCCGGAGATTTCTACCATCCTCACGCATATCGAAAGCGAACCGGCAACCATAGAGACGGGTGACGAAGTTGGGCGCGACGCTTTGCTCGAGAAGAAATTGAAAGCCGTGGCAGCGCATTTTCCTGAAGTTTTGGATGTGCATGACGTGGAAGTGAAACATGTGCGCGGCCGGCTTTACGTTTCCTGCCACTGCACATTTTCTGACGAGCTCCCGCTTGCACGCGTGCACGATATTTCGACCGACCTCGAGATTCATTTCAAACAGGAGGCGCCAGAGTTGTTTCGCGTGCTGATTCATCCCGAACCGCAAACCGATAATCGGAGGTAGCAACAACCGGCAATCGAAAATTGGAAATCGACAATTGGGGGACGTCGCAATGGTTGAAGCAAAAGCAATCTGGACCGACAATCTACGTTTCCTAGGCCAGTCCACCAGCAGTCACGGCATTGTGGTCGATGGCAGCAGTAAAACCGGCAACAGTCCCATGGAACTGGTTCTGATCGGTTTGTGTGGATGCACCGGGTACGATGTCGCCAGCATCCTGGGCAAGAAACGCGAGCCCTACACCAGTCTCGAAGTGCGAGCTGAAGCCGACCGCGCCACCACCCCTCCGACTGTATACACGGAAATCCGCCTCGTTTATCGAGTAGGAGGAGACGTCTCGCACAAAGCCGTAGAAGATGCGGTGCGCCTCTCCGAAGAAAAATATTGCTCGGTCGCGGCGATGCTCAATAAGTCGGCAAAGATTAGTTACGTAATCGAGTACATATAAAAAACACGTGGGGACAGCCAGCTCGGCGGTCCGGCCGGGCAAAGCTCGGCAGGGTTTTACAGGATTAAGATCGGCAATCCGCAATTGCAAAGAAACCGTCGCCAACCACTTCGTGGATACCTCTACATCGCCAGCGCCGCATTGTTATGGGGCGTAGCCGCTAACCTCGGGCGAGCTGCATTCACCGGACGACTCCTGCCCAAAGGCCAAACGCTTCGAGCCATCGATCCCCTCATCCTCTCGCAAAGCCGCACGACATTTTCTTTCGTTATTCTTCTTCCGGTATTGCTGCTGTTTCGTGGCCGAAAATCGTTACGGCTCCCCACTCCCGATCTCCTCCGCATGTTCGTGCTGGGAATTCTCGGCGTGGCCGCGTCAAATTACCTCTACTACCTCTCCATTCAGAGAACCAACGTTGCTACCGCCATCATCCTGCAATACACAGCGCCGGTGTGGGTTTTGCTGTACACCATCGCCCGTGGGCTGCAGAAGCCGACTTTGCAGCGGATTGCTGCGGTTGCACTGGCGGTAAGTGGAATCGCCCTGGTCATCGGAATTTTCGGTTCCGAAGGGTTCCGTCTCGACGCAATTGGAGTACTGGCAGCGCTGGCGGCGGCATTTTCGTTCGCCTTCTACAATATTGGCGGGCACAGCATTCTCGCGCGCCATGATCGCTGGACGGTGCTTCTTTACGTAATTCTGAGCGCGTCATTATTTTGGATTTTCGTGAACCCACCATGGAAAATTGTGGCCGCGAACTATTCTGAAGCGCAGTGGGTATTCTTGCTGGCATTTTCGCTGATATCGGTACTCGCGCCGTTCTCTCTCTACTTCGCCGGATTGCAGCATCTTGAACCCACCCGAGCGATCGTAGTCAGCTGCCTGGAACCGGTATTCTCCATAGTCATTGCGGCTATCGCCTTGGGTGAGGTGATGCGCCCGCTTCAAACGTTAGGAATCATGCTCGTCCTGGTGGCGATTGTCATAGTGCAATTGCCCGATCGAAAAACGCAGCAGGAAATCCCTCTGGTCGAACCCATGGAATAACCCGCACTAGACATCACCAACGTAACCATTGGCCAAAGCTTTCCACTAGGCTTTCCTCAATATAAGCGGGATGCTTTAAACAGATGTTCCGCCGGCTGGAGTGTGCTATGAAGCTTTCCCGCATTTTCTGTCTGTCGATCTTTTTTATGGGGTCATTGCTGCCTTGCTTCGCACATCACATGGCTGTGGTGGTCAACAAGGACAACAATGTTGGCGAACTCGCTTCCGCGCATCTGGCCAAAATACTTCGCCTCGAAGTTAAGAAGTGGCACGACGGCAAGGACGTAATCCTTGTCCTGCACAAGAACTCCGCTGGCGAAATGCTGACGTTGGAACGACTCAACAAAATGTCGGCTGGCGAGTTGAAATCATTTATTGCAACTCACCAGGCATCGATTACGACGGTTGACTCCGATGAAGATGTGCTCAAACGCGTGGAGTCTACCGAAGGTGCAATAGGACTGGTCGATGTGCGCTCAATTAACGATCAGGTGAATGTCGTGAGAGTTGACGGCAAACTGCCCTTGGAAGAGGGTTATTTACCTCACTGATTTGACCTGGCGTAGTTGGGAATCTCTAAGCCGAAGCCGACGGACACCAGCCAGTCCCGTCCCACTTCTCAAATTTCGATGGCTGGCATTGCCCAAACCCGCAAACGCTCGCCATACTCTCAGAAATCTCGTCCTCGGCAAGTGCCTGCCCGATAAGTTCCTTGGCGCATCCCCCACCCTGCCCCAGCATAACTCGCGCCACCACCCGCGTGATCTCGTCGGGCGAAGCCAGTGCCCGGATCAGTTCACGCCCCGCGTCCTCTTGACCGAATTGCGCCCAAACCATCCCGTATAACACCAAATCGTTGATGCCCATAGGTCTCCGTCCCCACCCGATAGCCAGTCTCACCTATAGAAGCGAGAAATTTGCCACGCGTGCGTAAAGTTATTGTGAAAATTACCTGACAATCGCATCAGGGATTCTGGAGGTCAGGCGTACAGTGCCGAGCTGGGCCTTCATGGGAAATTAGGGGACGGTGCAATAAGACAAAGAAAAACGGCACCCTGGTTCATTATTGAGGATTTACCCGGGACACAACTGAAGGATCAGTGTTCGTTGCGCATTGCCAGTTGCCGTTCTCCTGGCGTCATTTGATTCCATAAAACCTTCAAATCCTGTTCAATGCGGGTATTCTTGGGGTCTTCCCGCAGCGATCGGCCGAACCACCGATAGGCAGTCGGCAAGTCGCGCGTCGCGCAATGACCGGTCGCGTACATCGTTCCCAGCACGCTTTCAGCCTGGGCACTCGAGTGCTCGGCGGCAGCCATTAAGTTTGTTCTTGCGCGGGCGCAGTTCTCCGGGACACCGTTTCCATAGAGATATTTCTCGCCCTGCGCCTCCAGATCGTCCGCTCGAGATGCCGTTGGCGCAGCCCGTGCTGCCTTCGTGACCGCAGGTTTGCGCGCATGCGGCGGCGGGCTCGGAGCTTCATCGGAGTCCGATTTTTCCGATTCCTCATGGGTAGAAGCCTTACTTGGTGCACTCTCCGCCCGGGGTTGATTGGGCGTTTGCGCTTCCGACCCGGCCGGGGTTGACTCGGTCGTCCCCGAACCTGCAGGCGGCCCGGCAGCGGCATCCGGAGCGGCCGGCGGCGGAGTTTGCGCAGCTTGCGTTGGAGTGCCAGGAACTGCAGCAGTGGGTTCGGATGGAGCGCTAGAACTACCGGACGAAGCGGCTCCCGCCGTCGAGTCGGCTGGGGCTGGCGCGGGAGAAGTCGCGTCCGTCTTGTTCGAGGCAGCAGGTTTCTGCGCAGCCGGCAGAGTGTCCAGCAGCCGGTCGGTTACGACCCGCAAATCTTGTCGCCAATGCCAGATAGCTGCCGCAGCCGCGGCGGCGAGCAATAAAATCAGAATCACATTCCGCCCGCGATGACTGGGCGTTTCATCTTCAAATAAGTAGCTGAAGCTCTTGTCCTCAGCTGGCTCTTGCCCCAAGCCAAGGAAAGAAGGCCCGCTGACTTGCCGCAGAGCCGCTTCTTTTGGGGGCGTCGCGGGTCGCTCCTCGTATTTCGGCGCGGCGTGCTGCACCGGCGGTAAGCCGGTCGGCGCCGGAGGCGGCTGAGTCGCGGGAACGCCTGGTATGCGCAAGGGGGATGCGCACATTCCGCAATAGCGATGTTGCGGAAAGTTCTCGTAACCGCATTTCTCGCATTTCACAAGCATGACGACTGGCATAAGAATATACCGAAGTTGGATGGCAACCTGTTGATTTCGGTTGGACGCCCATTTAAGTGTTTAACGGAACTGCCACACTTAATGCCGCACTTCGCTCATCAAAGCCATAATATTGCCTTCGGAATCACGAAATTCCGCCAGCCATAGGTCGTGATCCGGCATCCGGGCAACCAGGTGCGGCTCGGCTTCCATCTTTGTGTTGCGCTCGACCAGGCGGGCATGGGCAGCCTGAATATCGGGAACCTTGAAATACAAAATCGATGCCGGGTGATCGAATTCCGGACGTTCCGGAAGTGTCAGCATAAGTCGAACCCCGCCGCAATCGAAGAAAGCCAGAGTTCCGGCCGTGAACAGCAGCTTGAGCCCGAGGGTATCGCGATAAAATTCAATAGCGCGGCTGGTATCGTGAACATTGATCGCAATCTGTCCGATCGAGGTGATGCCGATCGCCGGCGAGGCTGTATTGTCTGTCATTTTGTTTTACCTTCAATATCCATCTATTATTTAATTAGCATAGCTAACTAATAAAATGCAAGCACTTCCTAAAAACAAAATCGAAAAGGGAACTGAACCAGGTTCAGCTGCTTTCAAGGTTGCCGACCGTTTACACTCCGCGGCCATCCATCTTCTGCGACGCTTGCGCATTCGTGATCACGAGCTTGGTATCGGACCGGCGCAACTGTCCGCCTTATCCGTTCTGGTCTTCGCAGGTCCACAATCGCTGGCCAGCCTGGCCCAGGCTGAACAAGTCAAACCTTCGACCATGAGCCGGATTGTCAGTGGGTTGTTGCGAAGCCAACTGGTACACAGAAGAACGGATAAGCGAGATCGCCGCGCCATCGTCATTGAACCGACAGCAAAAGGCGAACGAATCATGCAGGAAGGACGCAGACGCCGCGTCGCGGCACTGGCTGCCGCAGTTCAATGTTTATCGCGCGAGGAAATAAGCAGACTCGACGAGGCCGCGCAACTCATAGAGGCCTTAAGCAGGGAAGCGTAGCTTCTGAAGCATCACGATAGTCAAGCGCAAACTTTCTTAGCAGCCCATTCCGGCGGAGCTGCGCGCCTGCCTCGAACTAACTTTCCCGGTCCGAAACTCCGCGAATAACCGGCCTACCGCGCACTCGGCCTCCGTTCTTCCACACGTCCCAATTTGGGCCAATTACCAAACGCACATGACCTTCCGTGACCTACAAGAAATGCAGCCCGGATGCAAATAATGGCCTAGCTGCACACTACGTAGTTTTGATCGCGAAATATGCGCGATCAGGATCGCGGTGCAGCCGCTCTTCAATCCCCCGTCCGTGCGCAAGCACGGGGCAAGAGAGGCGATCTCGTGAGACATCTCACGCCGCAGGCAACACTCCAAGGACTCATACTTACTTTCATCCTTTCAGCCCTGTCCACCTCGGCCGCCGCACACACGGTCCAATTGTCGTGGGATGCCAGCAACTCAAAGAATGTCATCGGATACAACGTGTTTCGCGGCGCCAACCCTGGTGGGCCGTATAGCCAGATCAATTCGACTCTGGATCCCAACACCAGTTACAGCGACAGCACCGTCCAAGGCGGCCAAACTTATTATTATGTGACTACCGCGGTCAACTCGGACAATACGCAAAGTGAATATTCCAACCAGACCGAAGCGGTAATTCCCAGCGGCGGCTCGGGGTCGGAAAATGCCTTATACAACTTTGCCGGAGGCAACGACCCCAAACTGCCATATGCCGGCCTGGTCTTCGATAAAGCCGGCAACCTTTATGGCACCACCGAACTTGGTGGAACCAATAATCACGGTACAGTCTTCGAGATAATTCCGAACTCCAACGGAACCTGGACCGAGACGGTGCTGTACAACTTTACCGGCGGCTCCGATGGCGGTCAGCCTTACGGCAGCCTGGTTTTTGATACTGCCGGCAATCTCTATGGCACTACGAATTTCGGCGGCAGCTCGAATTGCAATATGGGCTGCGGCACAGTCTTCGAACTGATCCCCGGTTCCGGCGGATGGACTGAGACCGTTCTTTATACCTTCACTGGAGGCAGCGATGGCGGCGAGCCGTCGGCCCGAGTCCGGTTCGACGCCGCCGGCAATCTTTACGGCACAACCTTGCAGGGTGGAAACATTGGCTCGGTCTGCGGTGCCGGCTGCGGCACTGTGTTCAAGCTTACGCACGGTTCCAGCGGATGGAGCGAAAGCGTGCTCTACGCTTTCCAGGGCGGATCCGACGGAGCTTCACCCTACGATGGCTTAACATTTGATCCTGCGGGGAATTTATACGGCACAACTTACGCCGGTGGCGCTTCCGCCAGCGGCACAATTTTCAAGCTGACACCGGGTTCCAGCGGATGGACTGAATCCGTGCTGCACGCGTTTACCGGCGGCCACGACGGAAAATATCCTTTCGGCGACTTGATCTTCGACGCGGCCGGCAATCTCTATGGCACAGCCTTCCAGGGCGGCGCCGGCTACGGCGTAGTGTACGAAGTGTCGCCCCTCTCAAAAGGCGGATGGCATGAACGCGTGCTTCACAGTTTCTATAACACTCCCGCCGGAAATCCCGTCGCTGGACTGGTTTTGGATGCTGCCGGAAATCTCTATGGAACCACCATGCTCGGCGCTACCCAGACTACCTGCGGTGGCGGATGTGGTGCGCTCTTCGAGCTGACGCCTGTAGCCGGAGGTACCTGGACTTACAAAATAATCCACGTTTTCGGAAGCGCCACCGACGGATACCGCCCCACGGGCGATCTGGTTCTAGATTCCGCCAGCAATCTTTATGGCACAACTGAACTGGGAGGCCAACAGGGTTCCGGCATGGTCTTTCAAATCATGCACTAGCGCATAGCATTAGCAGAAATTCTTGCGGAAACAGAAAAGGCTCCGACGCGTCGGAGCCTTTGATCTTTCGCACGCTGCGGATATCATTCCGCTTCTTCATCGCGTTTTTTTCCGTAGCGCAACGCTAAGCCGACTCCAATAGTCATGAATCCGATTGGAGGAAGCAGCAACACTACCACCCCTCGCGTAATCGCATTTTGACCATCTTTGTTGAGAGCGCGGGCGCTGCTATAGCACATAGCGCAGCTCTGAGCTGCAGCGGGGACAGCCCAAAGCGCGACCGTTAAAGCCAGTGCGGCCAGTCGCAGTTTCATCGCACCCCCAGGTGCACAATTCGAAAAGCGTCAGGAAAGAAAATGCACATTAGGCACAGACACCCGACCACGGCGGTCATCATAACCCATTTCATGGCCGCGATCTCATACTTCAAATGCATGAAGTAGCCAATGATCAAGGCCGACTTGATGATGGAAAGAATCATCAAGGCTTCCAGCATCTGCAGCGGCTCAAAAACGCGTTTATACGCCAGCACTACCTCTACAGCGGTGAGCAACAGCAACACTCCCCAAACCCAGAAGTATTGGGTCTTGCTCTCATCGTGCGTTGCAACGGCTGTGTGCATTAGATTTTCTCCGTGCGTTTTCGACACTTCGAATCACACTCGCGTGGACATCAAATACACCAGCGGGAAGATGAACATCCAAACCAGATCGACGAAGTGCCAGTACAGTCCCGCAATTTCCACGTCGTGTGCGTCGTAATCCTTCGGTTTCAGAAACAAGAACCAATGCAGCTACGATAAAGCCCGCCAGCAGTGCGTGGACACCGTAGTGAAACACGCTGCTTGATGGAATAACCCACCACGCTACGGCCCAGATCGCCAGCAGTATAGGCAAAAACGCTTTGCGCAGCGAAACCACGCCTAGATAAATGACGCCTATGGTCACGTGGAGCATGTGCATGCCGGTCAAGGTGAAGAACGTTCCTCCAAACTGTGGCACATTGGCCGACCACGGATTCTTGAACGGCGTCATGCCTTCGTCGATCAGGTGAGTCCATTCCAAGCCGTGCAGCACGATGAACGCAGTACCGAAAAGCATGGTGAAGAGAATCCAGTTGCGCGTCCAGGCACGATCGCCGCGCCGGGCCGCAAGCACTGCCAGCACCATCGTCAACGAACTGGAGAGCAGACATCCAGTCATGATCGTGGCGTTGGTGATGCTTTCCTTGCCGAATGGCGTGGGCCAGTCGGGATTGGAAATGCGTCCGTAGCTGTAAGCGAACAAAAGCGCCCCGAACGTCAGTGTGTCCGAGAGCAGGAACAGCCACATCCCGATCTTCTTGGAATAGGTGCCGAACAGAGATGGCTCGTAAACTTCGGCCACCCCATGCTGCACCGCGACTTCAGACATGTATCGGTCTCCTTAAATTCATGTTCGTGTGGCGAATGCCCGTGTGGCGCGGGCGCCCTCGCCCGCGTTCGTCTCGCTACCGGATAAACCAAACCAGCCCGAAAATGTACAACCACAACAAAAACATAAAATGCCAATACCAAGCAGTAACGTCCACCACAATGCGGCGCTCCTCGACGGGCTTGTGCAGCAGAGAAACCGCAACCGCATACAGCAGAACCAAAATGCCTCCCATTAGGTGCACGGCATGCGTCGCAGTCAGCAGATAGACAAACGAACTGCTGGCGCTGGTGGCGAGATAAAAGCCGCGATCCGCAAGCTCGCGCCATGCCATCCACTGACCCGCAAGAAAGCCCGTTCCAAGCACGACGGTTACACTCAGCCAGGGAAAACCGTTGTCCTCACCCAGGGAAACCCCGGGTATAGAGCGAACCGGAGCCAGCGCTGCCTGGCGTGTAATCTGCCGTCGAGCCAATTCCGCCGTGATGCTGCTCACCAGCAAAAGCCCCGTATTTATCAGGAGGAGCGTAATGGGCAGGTCGACCGGAATCCAATCCCGCACATATTTGTTGGTGCTTTCGTCCAGAGTGGGCAAACCCCTGCGCACGACATAAGCGCTAGTCAGCGAAACGAATATCATGGTGACCGAAGTCAGCCCAATGGCCAATCCCAGCCGCACCCGCCGCAAGCGCTGCCCGTAATCTGGAGACCCGTCGCCCGGTCCATCCCCGCCGCCACTGTACGCAGGCGGACGCGTCCCGCCGCCACCCTCGCCCGTCTTCGGTACGTCGATCGAAACTGGAGAACTGAAAGTTACCATGACTGATAGATGCGCTGTCCAAGTGGCGCGGGCGCCCTCGCCCGCGAACTTTTTCTAATGCGATGCCACCGTCGCCGGATCAGTTTGCATTACGTAATCCCGCGGCGCGCCGGGCACGCTGTATTCATACGGCCCATGATTCACCACCGGCGTATGCCCGCCAAAATTATCATGCGGAGGCGGCGTGGCCGTAGTCCATTCGAGCGTCGTCGCTTCCCAAGGATTGTCGCTCGCCTTCGGTCCCTTGAACATGCTCCAGAACAAATTGGCCACGAAGATGAATTGCGCAGCCACCGTGATGAAAGCCGCATAAGTAATGAAAGTGTTCAGCGGAATCAACTGATGCAGATAATTCAATTCCGTAAACTGAGAGTAGCGCCGCGGCTGTCCGGCCATGCCCAGATAATGCATCGGCATAAAAATACAATAGGTCCCGATCAACGTAATCACGAAGTGAACCCGGCCCCAGGTCTCGTTCATCATGCGGCCAAACATTTTCGGAAACCAGTAATAGGTTCCGGCGAACATGCCAAAGATGGCCGCGACTCCCATGATCAGATGAAAATGCCCGACCACGAAAGCCGTATCGTGCAAGGGAATATCGAGCACCGGCTGCGCCAGAAACGGCCCGCTCAATCCGCCAGAAACGAATAGGGAAACGAAGCCGATGGCAAACAGCATCGGAGTCTGAAAGCGCACACGGCCGCCATGAATCGTCCCCAGCCAGTTGAAGGTCTTAATCGCCGAAGGAACGCCGATAGCCATGGTCATCAGCGAAAACGCAAAAGCCGTGTACGGGCTCATGCCGCTCATAAACATGTGATGCCCCCAGACCATGAATCCGAGGAAACCAATCGCCATAATCGCGTAGACCATGGCTTTGTAGCCAAAGATCGGTTTACGCGAGAAAGTCGAGAGCAACTGCGAAGCCACGCCCATGCCCGGCAGGATCGCGATGTAGACTTCGGGGTGTCCGAAGAACCAGAACAGATGTTGCCAGAGCAGCGGCGAGCCGCCTCTGTGGCCCATCACTTGGCCATTAACCACGACCAGAGGAATGTAAAAGCTTGTGCCCAGATTGCGATCGAGCAGAAGCAGAATTCCAGCCGAGAGCAACACGCCGAAAGCCAACAAGCCCAGAATCGCCGTGACGAACCATGCCCAAACCGTCAGCGGCATGCGCATCATCGTCATGCCCTTGGCTCGCAGATCCAGAGTCGTAGTGATGAAGTTCAGCGCGCCCATCAGCGAAGCGATACAGAAAATCGCAATGCTGGTAATCCATAAATCCGCGCCCAACTGCTCGCCCGGCCCAGAGTTGGTAAGCGCGCTCAGCGGAGCATAACCAGTCCAGCCATGCAGCGGCGCTCCGCCAGTCACAAAGAACGCGGCCAGTATCACCACGAACGCGACGAATGTAGTCCAGAACGAAAGCATGTTCAGGACAGGAAAAGCCATATCCGGCGCGCCAATCTGAATCGGCAGAAAATAATTTCCAAAGCCACCCTGCGGCGCCGTAGTCAGCACGAAGAAAACCATGATCGTGCCGTGCATGGTCAGGAGACTCAAATAGGTCTCTGGCTTAATCTCGCCAATGATCGGCAACACCGCCGTCGGCCAGATCATGTGAAACCGCATCAGCACCGACAGAAACATCCCGACAAACACCGCCACCAGCGCCAGAAAATAATATTGGAGGCCAATGACCTTGTGATCCAGGCTGAAAATATATTTGCGGATAAATCCTTGAGGAGCCGCGTGCGAGTGAACTGTAGCCGAAGTCGCCATTACTGTTTCTCCGCCTCCCGAGTTGCCAGCCATTTATCGAAGTCTTCCTGACTCACCACATGCAACATGCCGTGCATTTTGTAATGCCCGAGGCCGCATAACTCGGCGCAAGCAATTTCGTATTCGCCAATTTCCGTTGGTGTGAAATGCATATGAATGATCAACCCAGGCACGGCGTCCTGTTTGAAGCGCATCTGGGGAACGAAGAAGCTGTGGATCACGTCAACCGCACGTTCGGTAAGATCGACTTCCCGATTCACCGGAACATACATCGTGCCCGTGACTACGTCGTCTTTCGAAGCGGGATCCGCTGTGTCCAACCCAATCGCAGCCTCGTTTCCCGCCGACGGATCCATCAGTTTGGGATCGGTGCGGCCATATTTTCCATCCGGGCCGGGATAGCGGAAATACCAGGCGAACTGCATTCCGGTCACTTCTACCGGGACCGAACCCGCCTGCGCGGGCGCAAAACGCTCGGCTGCCCAGATGGGACTCCCCATCAGATTCAAACCAATAAAGAGGATTGCCGTCAGGGCCGTCCAAACCGCTTCCATCGTGGTATTGCCGTGCGTGTAGGTCACCTTGGAGGCGGTGCCGCGATCGCGGTACTGCCACACAAAAAGACCCAGTGCGCCCTGGGCGGCGACAAAAACAATTCCCATCAGCAGATAAGTCAACGCGAATTGATGGTCGATCCAAGGCGTCGCTGCCGATGCGCCGTGCGGAAGCCACCAGGTTTTTGCCGCGAAGAAGTAAGTGCTAACCAGAGTGATCAGCCAGATAATTCCAAGCAGAGCGAGGCCCATCTACGAGATCTCCAAGAGACGTGGTTTGTGCGGTGTCATTAGCGCGTTTAAAAATCCTGAAGGTGCGTTTGGCCCCGAAGTTTATCACAGCGATGTGTGATGCGCGCAACACCTTGTTGTGAGGAACCGAATCGGGAACGGCAAAGAATGCGGTTAGGTGAAATTTTCAGCAGGTTTTCCTTTGTGTACCTCAGTGTCCTTCGTGGTTTAATGAATTTGACTCTGATGCGTAGAAAATCATCCGGCCAAGGCCACGATACCCCATACCTCCGCCTGCAGAAGAACAATTGCTTCGGCTGTGGCAAAAACAATCCGCAAGGCATGCACCTGAACTTCACGCATGACGAAAAGCAAGAGGGTTTCGTCTGCCGCTTCCGTTTGAGCAAGCGTTACACGGGACCGCCAGGCCACGCCCATGGAGGAATAATCGCCACCATCCTCGATGAAGCCATGGGCAAGGTAAACAAGTTGCGTCAGGTAATCGCGCTGACGTCACAGATCACGGTCGACTACCTGAAGCCTGTGCCGCTCAACCAACCGCTGCGCGTAGAATCCCGCGAAGTAAGCGTCCGCGGACGCCAGCACATTAATACGGCTGAAATTCTGAATTCAAAAGACGAAGTCCTGGCTCGCAGCCGCGGCTTGTTCATCGCTATCGACCCGCAAAAAATGTTCGCCAAATTCGTAGAAAGATAGTCAAATCAAATAAATGGACAACGGGTATCTCGCCCGTCCCATATACTTAGATTGTGGGCGCGGGCGTCCACGCCCGTGCGGCTCAAAGCCTCGCAGCCGCAAACGAAAAGAGGAAACTATGTCACAAAACAACGGAAGATCGACCAGCCTGCGCCTGAAGACAGGCCTTGCGGAAATGCTAAAAGGCGGCGTCATAATGGACGTAACCAACGCCGAGCAAGCCACCATCGCCGAAAAGGCCGGCGCCGTCGCGGTCATGGCGCTCGAGCGCGTGCCCGCGCAAATCCGCGCCGAAGGCGGCGTGGCCCGCATGGCCTCGCCCAAGAAAATTCGCGAGATCATGGACGCCGTCTCGATCCCCGTAATGGCCAAGTGCCGCATCGGCCATTTCGCCGAAGCGCAAATTCTGCAGGAACTCGGCGTCGACTACATCGACGAATCCGAAGTGCTAACGCCCGCCGACGAAGCCCATCACGTCGACAAACACGCGTTCACCGTCCCGTTCGTCTGCGGCGCGCGCAATCTCGGAGAAGCTTTGCGCCGCATCGCCGAAGGCGCAGCCATGATTCGCACCAAAGGCGAAGCCGGCACCGGAGACGTAGTGCACGCCGTAAAGCACATGCGCCAGATCGTGCAAGAAATAAAAATTCTGACCGTGCTCAGCGAAGAAGAACTCTACGCCAAAGCCAAAGAGCATCAAGCCCCGTACGAATTGGTGAGAATCGTCGCCAAAGAAGGGAAGTTGCCCGTCCCAAATTTTTCCGCCGGAGGCATCGCCACCCCCGCCGACGCCCGCCTGGTAATGCAACTAGGCGCCGAATCGGTTTTCGTAGGCTCCGGCATCTTCATGCAAGATTCGACGACCTTCGCTAATCCGCAAGAAGCAGAGAAGCGCGCCAAGGCAATCGTGCAAGCCGCAACGCACTACAACGACCCTAAAGTATTACTTGAAGTCAGCGAAAACTTGGTAGGAGCGATGAAAGGCCTCGCCGTAGCTGCCCTGGACGAGGCACACATGCTCCAGACGAGGGGCTGGTAGCTCAGTCCCATGTCTCGCAAAGACGGCGAGACATGGGGCACCCGTACCCAGTTACGCGGTTGGCCGCCGGATTTTCATTACCAAGATTTCCGTGTCGTTGAGCTTTACCGGACCGGCCTCTCCGCGCAAATACCAACGAAAGCTACTCCACCGCCATTGCTCAGGTGAACTCACCAGCCCGCGTGTCACCGGGTTGCGGTGAATGTAGCGCAGTTTTTCGATTCGCTTCTTCTCAGTCCAAACATTGAAGTCATAAAACCGAGCCTGCCAGAAGTGCCTTGACCTCTTAGTTTCACCTGCGCCGTGGGTGCCCCATGTCTCGCCGTTTTTGCGAGACATGGGAACGCCGCCCTCCAATCTACGGACGAAACCGAGCTTTAATGCTTGGATGGCAATCGATAGCGTCTCCCGCTGCGGTTCGCTCACCAGCAGATGAACGTGCTCTGGCATGACTACGTATCCTAAAACCACAAGCCGATAGCGGCGGCGAACTCGTTCGAGAATCTCCAGGAATAAGTCGCGATGCCCGGCGTTATTGAAAAACGGCCGCCGTCGATAACAACTGAATGTGAGGAAATGTAAATGACCTCCGCCATAAAAGCGGTGCAGGGATTGGGGCATGCCTCGAGAGTAAAAAAATAGACAAGAACTGTCTGTGATCACTGAACATTCAGGGCCTAAAAATGCCCAGGTCTCGCAAAAGCGGCGAGACCTGGGGCACCCGCAATTCAGGGGATGGTAAGTTTGTGTAAGGCCGCCCTAGGAAGGGCGTGCGCGGAGTTCAGGCGGCCTTCTGCTCTAGTGCATCGATCATGCCGTGCAAATGCGCGGCTGCACGTTCAATATCAAAGTGCTTGTATTGTCCTGCCCGACTCTCAGCGGAAAGAACTGCGCAGCGATGGACCTTCTCGAAATCTCCATAAGGAAATTTGTAGCGTTGTTTGGTATCTTCACCCGCCTCGTCGTCGATTCCTAAATGCCACTTCCCGTACTCCTCGAACCCATGCGCATGGATGAACTCGTTTTCTTGTTGAGTGGACGGCTGATGTTCGCTCCACGCGTCCCTTTCGTCCTGCACCGCTTTTCCTGCGGCGATCAGTTCTTTGGCGTACTCAAATCCCGTCCGGTTCAATTTCACAGCCATATTTACCTGCTTTCCTCGGTTGAGATCCTGCCCATCGAGTCACACTAGCTTAGGCGGCTCGTCTCAGCCCTTCCGCATCCTTTTTTTCGATCACACCCAAGGCTAGCGGAATCGTCAGAAGGCCTCCAAACAAGGCGAGAGCTAAACCGGCAGCTTTGCGTTGAGCACGGTTTAGCCGGTTGGAAAGCAATAGGCCGATTCCAGCACCCAGTGCGAAGCGGGTGCCGGCGATAAGCATGATCTCGTTGATGGTGAGCTTCCGTTCTATCATTATTGAACCCTGCTTCCATTCCCACGATGCGCTTGTCGAGGAGTCAGACTGTTTCGGAAAGACAGATTCACTCCCCGCCCGAATGCTAGCGAAAAACACGGATGGCAAACAATCCGCCAGAAGGTGTAACAGAATTACGCGTAGAGAGCGATCCCGCGCTAGGTCGTATAGTCGCTGTCGCGGTAAATCGAAAGCATTACACCATTGCTCTGATTGATTCAGTGTCACACTGAAGTCTGCTGCTCTGATACTGAGACAGACAGAGTGCTCACACTACGAGATCTTTCATGGCTTCGACTCGTCGGAGCCATTGCCTTTTGCAGTGCGCCGCGTCCGAGCTTTACGTGCGCGGGAACGATGACCTTTTCCGTTCGGGTAAAATTAATCAATCATGAAGATCGGAGTTCTGGCTCTCCAGGGCGATTTCGACGCGCACCGCAAACGGCTCGAAGAGCTCGGCGCTGAAGTTGTCTTGATAAAGAAGCCGGAGCAACTAGACGAAATCGACGGCCTCATAATTCCCGGCGGAGAATCAGGCACATTTCTAAAGCTGCTCGGCGAAGCGGGATTCGAAAAGCTGAAGCAGTTCGTCCGTCTGAAGCCGACCTTCGGAACCTGCGCCGGCGCGATTCTTTTAGCTAACGAAGTGGAGAATCCGAAACAAACCGGGCTGGGCGCACTCGACATCCGCATCCGCCGCAATGCCTATGGCCGGCAGATCGACAGCTCCATCCGCGAAGGTCGATTGGGCGAAGTCAGCCGATCGAAATGGTCTTCATCCGCGCGCCCAAGATCGAGCGCGTCGGCCCGGACGTAAAAGTCATCGCCACCGAAGGCGACGATCCGGTCGCCGTCCGCCAGGGAAACGTCATGGCCGCAACCTTCCATCCAGAACTCAGCCAAGACACACGCGTGCATCAGGCGTTTCTAGATTTGATTTCGGACGTTGACAAGACCCGGGGGATGTTCCCGGCGAAGCCGTCCCTCTCTGACGAACTGAGGCGAGAAAGACTTAAGAGGGACAAATGGTGAACGTATGCGTCCGCCGCCGCAATCCCGCCAAGATTGCTTTCTGCAACAACTAAAATCTTCTCTTGACATCCTGATTGCGTAACCGTACAGTTACACATTATGCGAAACCGATCGGTTACATATCAGGCGGAAGCATTCAGCGCCCTCGCCGATCCCACCCGCCGCGCCATGCTCGATCTTTTGCGGCAGGGAAGTCTGCCGGCGGGACAAATTGCCCGAGCCTTCCCGGTTTCGCGCCCAGCCATTTCAAAGCATCTTCGTCTATTGCGCAGGGCACATCTTGTCGAAGAAAGACGGGAAGGCCGTCATCGTTTTTACCAGCTGAATCCGGTCCCATTGAAGGCCGTCGATTCCTGGCTGGAACAATATCGCGTGTTCTGGCAAACCAGTCTGACGAATTTGAAAACTTTTGTCGAAGCCGAGTACGAAAAAGAAAACGCCCATCGGGCAAAACACAAATAACTTTTCCGGAGGAAGAAAATGAAAGTATTTGCTATCTGCATGCTGTTGACGCTCTCCACCACTGCCGTTTTCGCGCAGACCGATGCGCAGAAATCGTTTGACCAACTGAAATCACTTAACGGCTCATGGGAAGGAAAGAACTCGCAGGGCCAGCCGGTGCAGGTTTCTTACCGTATGACCGCTGGAGGCTCCGCTTTAATGAGCGAGATCAATGGCCACGGCGAGGATATGATTTCCATGATTCACTTCGACGGCCCCAACCGCCTGGTGCTGACCCACTACTGTGCGGCGGGGAACCAGCCGCGCATGCAGGCAAGCGGTTCGCCGGATGGCAAGACGATCACCTTCAGTTTTCTTGACGCCACAAATCTCGGTAATCCACAATCGGGCCACATGGATCATGTCGTGATCGCCATGCTCGACGCCAATCACCACACCGAAGAATGGAATTTTACCGACCACGGCAAAGAGATGAAGGAAGTGTTTGACCTCACGCGCAAATAAATATTCGCCGCTTGACCTGTAGAGACGTAGCTAGCTACGTCTCTACCACTCAACAGAGCCTAAGGAGACGCCGTGGCCACAACTCGAATCACGCCCGACCAGGACGCCATTATCAGCGAAGTCGACGTCGCCGCTCCGCCCGAACGCGTTTTTCAGGCACTCATTACCCGCGATCAGGCGATGAAGTGGGGCTCCGGCGGCAATTTCGAAATGACGGTCTGGGAAATGGATGCGCGTCCCGGAGGCAAGTGGCAATTCATCTCGCACGAAAAGGGCGTTACGAGTCCCGATGGCAAGCCGCGCGAATTCGAGCATCACGGAAAAGTGCTTGAAGTCGATCCGCCGCGCACGCTCGCTTATACCTGGTTTGCCAACTGGCATGAAAATCCCACGATCGAAACCGTGGTTCGGTGGGAATTGACGCCAACTTCGGCTGGCACTCGAGTCAAAGTCACCCACAGCGGATTGGCGCAAATGCCTTCTACGCGCGCCGGATACAGTCAGGGCTGGCCGGGTCTGGTCGCTGCTTTCAAAAACTTTTTGGAAAACAAATAAAGGAGCAAATACGATGGCTACAACCTCTACAGCAAATTTCATGGCTACAAGCGAAATCTCGCCCAGATCAAAACACTGTCGTCGCGGAAATTTTTATTGCCGCGCCGCCGGAGCGTGTCTTTCAAGCGATCACCGATCCGAGCCAGACCCTGCAATGGTGGGGTCAGTCAGGCATGTATCGCATCACCGAGTGGAAGGGCGACCTTGCGTCCGGGCGGCAAATGGTCGAGTGTCGGCGTGGGCGCGGATGGTAAGTCGTTTCGCGTCGACGGCGAATATTTAGAAGTCGATCCGCCGCGCCTGCTCGTGCATACCTGGTTCGCCACCTGGTGTGCCGAGTTGAAAACGGTTGTTCGTTGGGAACTCGAACCTCGCAGCGTTCATGGCTTGCGTCATGATGGCCCGCACAAAGTTGGCACCGGCACGTTGGTCAGACTTCGTCACGAAGGATTTGCCGGAAATACCAAGGCAGCGACGGATCACGCGCAAGGATGGACACGCGTTCTTGGCTGGGTGCAGCTATTCGTCGAAAAAGGGGAAACTATCGACACGCGCAAAGCTTAACTTGGCGATTGATCAAGCCCAGGTCTCGCAACCACGGCGAGACCTGGGGCACCCGATGTAAATCAATTCCCGAAATGGGAAGCGGTTTGCTTTTTGTTGTTGCAGATGGCTCGCCGCAGGTTAGGCTATTGATGGTAGATCAGACGCGGTCGAAGTCTCGCAATTTCGAGCGAGACTTGGGTCGCGTTTTCGTTTGCCACACAGCGTCTCTTCACAAATTCTAGGAAAGGGAACTCAGGCGCAGCTTAAACGGCTGCGCCTTTGTCGTCATGCAAACTGAAAATCAAGAATCCGATGCAGCACCAGCAAAGCCATGCGAAGAAAAGTTTCGACATCCACGCGCTCGGTGTCGATTCTCCCAGAAACAAGGGCGACATCGTGGAGGCCAAATTCCTGGCCAAGGCTTCCAGCATGGGCTTTGGCGTAGCCCGCCCTGGGGCCAAGAGCGATATGATTTCGTTCTCGACTCCGGATACGGCTTCTGGCGGGTGCAGGTAAAGTCCAACCGCGGCCGTGCCGACGGCGGCTATTCTGGTTAGAGGTTTCGGGCTACAACGCGTGGCCTACACCGAGACATCACATCGATTTCCTGGTGGCCTACTGCGTGCCGGAAGATTTGTGGTACATCGTTCCGATAAAGAAGTTTATAGGGACGAGCACTTTGTTCTTCTATCCCCACGGGCGAGGCACCTCGACGCTGGGAGAAGTATCGCGAAGCCTGGTGCCAGATGGCCTGCCCCCACGACGAGAACGGCCCCAGCAAAATCGTAACCCCACGCTGCTGCGACAAAGGCCCTACCCGCCTGCCAATCTGCCCCCTGAAACTGTTGCGCTGAGATCCCTGCGGACTCTTGCGACGGCTCGTGTGGGGCGGACACTCCTGTCCGCCGCTCTTGACGTCCATGGTTTCTTGGCAGGGAAGCTGGCCGGGTGCCCCATCCTAACGTCGCAGAAATGGTCCGATCCCGACCTCACTCTGGTTTTGCGACGTTAGGGTGGGGATTTTGACTTTCAAACGGCGGCTGGCCCGCACCAGCCCGGTCTCGCCTCGACCGAGGATGCTCCGATCTCCCTCCAACTCTGTCATCCCGTCTATGACAACGACGGCGGTGTCAAGTAAGAAAGAGACGACACTGCTCCTGTGCCCTTGCCGCTGCTGTCAAGGGCGCGTCCTTTGCGTTCATCTCGACCCTTGACAGCAGCGGCAAGGGCAACATAATCGAGGAGGGTTGGAAGCGCAGCGCCTCATAGCGGAGCTTCCAACCTTGACTAGAACGCTTTGGTTTTTTCGGTTCACTCACTCGACCCAGAAAGCTCGCGCTTGCGAAAATCGTTTCGGTGGTTCTCACCAACCATCTATTCGGTCTCTACCCTGCGACCATGATTTGGAATGCAAACTCCCGCTCTGCTTCTTACTGGCGGGAGGCCGGGTGCCCACTCAACCGCTCAGCCTGCACTTGCGCTACAGGATGACTCGGGCTGCCCGGCTTGCGAACCACTTGCGGATACCGCGTGCGCGTGCGCAGCATCCAGTACAACCGCACCACCAGCTTGCGCGCGATCGCCACCTTGGCGACCCCGTGGTGCTTTTTGCGGGCCAGGCGTTTGTACACCCGCGCCCACTCCGCATCTCCCTTCACCGCGCTGGCCGCGGCTTGCACCAGGAGAAACCGCAAAAAACTGCTGCCCTGCTTGGTGATGGCTCCCAGCCGGCGGCGCTGCCCGCTGGAATCCTCGCTGGGAATCAGGCCCACGTAAGCTGCTACCTGCCGCCCCCGCGGAAAACGCCCGACCTCGCCCAGCGTCAACACCGTGGCCAAGCCCACCACCGGACCCACTCCCGGATGCGTCATCAGCAACCGCACTTCCGGCCGCTGCTCCGCCTCCGCTTTCACCGCTTGATCCAGTGCCTCGATCCGTCCCTCCAGATACGCCAGCAGGTGCAGCAGATCGTCTCGCCGCCGCGCCGTCCAGCGATCCAGTTCCAGTCCGCGCAACAGCTCTTGCCCTGCCTGGGTCCACAGCTTGTGCTTTTTCTGTATCCCCTGGTTCAGCGCAATGTGCTGCAACTGGTTCTTCACCCGCGTGCGCATCTGCACCAGCGTGTGCCGATGCTTCAACAACTGCCGCAGATCCCGCTCCTCCACGCTCGGCACCCAGATGCGGGGAAAATTATTTTCCCGCAGCAACTGCAGCAGGTGGCGCGCGTCTCGCACATCGGTCTTCTGCTTGCGCGGAGCCTTCGCTCGAATCACGCCCGCATCCCCCAGCCACAGCTCATGCCCCAGCTTCTGCAGCAGCCGCTCGAACCACAACATGTTCCCGCTGCTCTCCACTCCCACTCGCACCGGCCCGCTCAAAGACTCGTAGAACCGGTGCGCTTCCCCTCCGGCGTGCAAGAGCCGGAGTTCGACGTACTCGCCCGTATCCAAATCCAACATCGCAATTTGCTGAAAGCTCGGATGATAATCACAGCCTATAATCTTCATGCACGGCTCCTTTCGTCTCCGAGCTTTCTGGGTCTTTTAGCAACCACAGTCTACTCGGCCCGTAGGGAGCCGTCGTTGTCATGAAATCAACCGGAACAGATCATCGCAAAGCGATGATCTGTGGAGTGGAGGGACCTGGTGTTGTGAACGTTACGTGGTTGTAAAGAACAACGGAGGGGATTAAGACAGAGTATGCCCCAGGCCTCGCACCTTGGCGCGCAGGTTAGCTGAGATGGACGTGGAGCAGCTTCCATCACTATTTGACCAGCGCCGACGGAGCCGTCGAGATCGAGTTCCAATGGACCACGCGGCCCCGAGAAGTGCTGGGAATCATTCCAATCGTTCGCATTCCCTCCAAAAAAAAGCCCCGCCCAAGCAAAGCTTGAACGGGGCACCCTGAAGAGTAGATTAAAAGTTTAGGGCGGGCCAGCCCCCGGACGAACTGACTGCGTTGCGCCAATTTACCCACCCTGGTCGCCCTCTGGGAGAGGCCCCCTTTGTCGCACAACTGGAACAAGCTACCCGTCGCTTGCTCGCGCCCCGCAAGAGAGGTCGTCGCCCAAAGTCGGTCGCACATTCGACGCAGCAAACGATTGCCTTTGTCGCCTAGCCAGAATTGGAGAATTGGGGTCACTTCCGTCTATCCCCAAATAAATCGTCCCCAAATAAATCGACTGGATCCGCACCGTCTGTCGCAAAAAGCGACGCCGTGTTCTCCTACTGCGGCTTCGGCAGAAGTAGAGTCTCGTCCCGGCAGCCCCCGATCTCGTCCATGCAATGCAAGTTGAAGGAATAGGCGGCCTCACGCTGTGCCGCCGTCGCGCTGGGCTTGATATAGATCGATATTTCCGACTGCCGGAGCTCGTAAATATACGGTTCATGGACCGGGCTTATTTCAGGCACCTCATCCGTCACATTTGCTGACACGGTATACGGTATTACGTCGGAACTTAATAGCATTCCGATCCTCACGAGACGATTGCCATGAACGACCAAGTTAGCCGAGAAGCCTACAGGGGCAGGAGTTAAGTAAAGTCGCCAAGGATGGAGGTGCCAGAAGGACAACTTCCCGAGAATACCCGTGTAGTAGTCGAAAGTAAAAGTGCAAAACTCGTCTTGACAAAACGGATCGGAGCCTTTCGCAAGAAAGCGGCTCCGCGTGCTGGCTACTAACTGCCGTACATCCTCAAGGCTAGTTTCGCCAACTTTCATTTTTCGCAACTCAACCAAAAGAATCTCTGCGTTTCTCCTGGTCTGCCACGCTTGCCATTTCACGTACAAGCACGCACCAGTGAAGAGAACCACCATGACCAGCAAAACGTCAAGAATCGGCGTCAAAACGAATCTCTTGTTCATAGTTGCTCAGTTAGGTGGATAGTTACCCGAGCAGGGCCCGACGTAAGGCGCGTGTCGACCGTTCAGAGTTGCCTGCTGGCCGGATGGCATAACACCCGCGATCGCGGTTGCGTGCCCTTCACAAGCCTGCTTCGCGTTGAATGCGAGAAGAGCTCGCTATCAGCGTTCTTGCGAGAGACCTCAGCCTGCTTTGCGTACGCCTCGCCTTGCTCTCTGAACGATTTGATCTCTTCCAGAATCTGACGGCTTTGCGATAAGAGCTGAGCGGCCTCCTGCTCTTGAGGTAACTCATCTTTCGAGGGATCGGCCATTGACGCTAGCTTATAGGAGGAGATCACGCTGTTTCCAGTGTTTTGTTGTGATCAAGCTTGGGGGACAGACGGGACGTTCCCGCTGTATCGCCGATCTGCCTCCCACCCTTGCCTAGTGCGGCCTTGGATTCAATAGGCGGGCGGGGCTGGCCCACCTTTACGTTTTCTGCAGTAAAGGTGGGAGCGTGCAAAGATGGGGCACGATTCAGCTGGGTTGATCTCGGGCCATACAGCAATTACTTCGCAGGCAGGAACTCGATCGCCACATCGCGGCTGGCGGGTTTGAAATCGAAGTCTGCCGTCACCAGAACCCGATCGCCCGAATCCGCTGCGAGTTCTACTCCAAAGGCATCCACGTAGGGGATTCCTCGCTTCAGCTTGACCAACGACGCGCGCACCGCTCGATCGCCATCCGCGGAAACGATGGCCAGACCGAAAGCGCTCAGGCGTGAAAGCGCAAGGTCCATGCCTTGCCGGCCATGAACCTTGCAGGTGATGCCGGCGACCTCACCCCAATGCAGCGCCGAAATGACGGCTTCGCATCGTCCCGCCAAGTGCGACTTGATGATTTCCGAAACCCGCGCCGCGCCCGGCTCGTCATCCAGATAGCGCAGAATCGCGCTTGAGTCGAGGATGTAGGTTACCATTTGTCCTTCCGGCGTCGCTCCCGTTTGAGCTCCTCGGAAAGTGAAGGTTTGCCAGAAAAAAGCCCGCGAGTCTTGTCCACCAGCTTTTCCGATACCGGCTCCAAAACGATTCTCAACCCCTCCTGGGTGACGGCGATTCGCGTCCCCGGTTCAATTCCCAAAGAAATCCGCATCTCGGAAGGAATGACGAATTGCCCCTTGGTGCTTACCGTAGTGATTCGACGTACCATGTCTTACAGTATACACTAAGTAAGAATCAACTCTCCGATTGTTCAGCGAGTGGCCCAGACCGCAGCGCTCAGCACACTCTCAAGGGTGCCCCGTCCAAGCTTCGCTTGGGCGGGGGTTCCCCGGCGATACACATCCGCGCGGCACATGACTCTGCCTTGCGCTCACCCGACAACCGTTCACCGCTTGACATATCGCTCCAGAGGCAGAATCGCGATGCCCCGCCACGGATGCAGAGCCAGCAAATCGGCGTCTCCGGTCAGGATTAGGTCTGCCTTGCCATTCAGTGCGACTTCGAGAAATTTGTCGTCTGTGGGATCACGGCATTCGCGGATCGGATATACGATCGGCACCAACTCGGCTACTCGTCCCAACAGTCGCAGGAACTGCTGGCGGTCGGCAAGACTGATGTAGCGGTCGAACTTGGCGCGAGCTAAAACGTCGGCCAGTTCGTTCATGGTGGCTTCGGACACCAGCAGGAGCCCGGAATCGGCAGCCTTGCGAACCGCGTCCCCCGGGAACGGAAGATGGCAACAGGAGCCGGCTGACCAGGCAATTGGTGTCGGCGACGATACGCTCGCGCTCGCGCATCAATCCTTTAACAGCTTTTTCAGGACCGATTCAGTCATGCCGCGAGCCTTGGCTTGAGCTCCGACTCGATCGCAAAAGCGCTGGAACTCGGCCGCGTTAAGGTCGCGAATTCGCTCGTATTCCTCGGCGGACATGATTACCGCGACATCACGATTCTGGCGGCGAATGACGACTGGTTCGCGCTGAGCGGCGTCCAGGAGTGCGGCCAGGCGCTGCTTGGCATCGGTGGCAGAGACGGATCGCATAATGTCCAGTTTAGATAAAATGGACAAACTAGTCAAAAACCTTTCGTTTTGCGGCTCCTCGGTGAAGGACGTTGACACGCGAGCAGCATCTTAGCTAAACTAAATTAGCTAACGCCATGGAAACCATCACCATTCACAAGGCGAAGACCCAGCTCTCGCGGCTGATTGAGAAGGCTTGCCGGGGAGAGGAAATCGTGATCGCACGGGGATCAAAACCGGTCGTGCGGTTGGTAGCGATTGAGGATTCACGCGGCAATCGCAAGCCCGGAGCCTTGAAGGGAAAGATTCATGTGGGTCCTGAGTTCTTCGAGCCGTTGCCTCAGGACGAACTGGAGCGGTGGGAGTAACGCGCAATGCGTCTTCTGCTGGATACGCACACCCTGCTCTGGTGGTTGGCCGAAAATCCTTCCTTGCCGGCTTCCGCACGCAAACTCATCGCCAACAAAAACCATGACGTTCTGGTAAGCGCCGCTTCTGCCTGGGAAATTGCCACCAAGGTGCGCCTGGGAAAGCTTCCCATTGCCCTCGACCTGGCTCATGACTTCACCGCGCATCTTGAGCGGGAGCGGTTTGAGACTCTGCCGGTAAGTACTGACCACGGCATTAGAGCCGGCTTGTTGCCAGGGCCGCACAAGGATCCATTCGACCGCATGCTGATTGCGCAAGCGCTGGCGGAGAATTTAGCGATTGTGAGCAACGATATTGTGTTCGACGGTTATGGGGTCCAGCGGGTCTGGTGAAGTCATCCGCGAGCAGAAGCCGTATGCGGATGTATTCCGTGCGCCAATTGCTACCGTAGAACGCGCGGAAGATCGCGTGAAGTGTGAAGGATACGAATGATTTGGAGCGGTTGCTTTTCCGCATCGTACACGACCAGATAATGCGAATATGGCTGTAGAATCCAGAACCTGACGGGTAATGGCGTTAGGTCTGTTCGGATTCGACCGGCAAGAGGCGAATCGGCAAGAAAATCACAGGCCTTAAAGACGGCTTCCTCAACTCGGTCGGCTGCTGCGGGATTATCGTCGGCGATGAAACTCCAAATATCAAATAGGTCGGTGATAGCTTGAGGGGTGAACTTATACTTGGTCATTCCCGCGGCGTTTCGTGGGAACGCGCCTGCTTCAATTTTTCAAGCCTTGAACCGACGGCGTCGGGATCGATTAACTCTCCGCGCTGAGCAGCCGCGTAACCTTCGGCGATTCTGGCTTCAATTTCCCCTTGATGGTTGGCCAGCCAAACCTCCTGCTCGTGCAACATAGAAACCGCGCGCTCCACGAATTCATCAACGTTCTTGTAGGAACCACGCTGGACATCCTGTTTAACTAATTCCTCGATCTCTGGTCGAAGGCGAATTTCCATGGCTTTATTTTACTCTTAGCCCCAGAAAAGACTTCCCAAATTCATGAGGCGTTGCCCCTGCGTTATACTGGCTTTACGTATGCCGGGTGAGCCCCAGAAGACTTTTTACCTCGAAACTTTCGGTTGCCAGATGAATGCGCACGACTCCGAAAAAGTCGTGGGGACGCTGGTGTCCGAGGGTTACCGGCAGGTTCAGACTGTCGCCGAGGCCGAACTGGTTCTCTACAATACTTGCTCCATCCGCGATAAGGCCGAGCAGAAGGTTTTCAACCGGCTTAACGACTACAAGAAATTTTATAAACAGGGCAAGCGCTTTGGCGTGCTGGGTTGCGTGGCGCAGCAGGAAGGCGAAAAGATTTTTGAGCGCGCGCCTTATGTTTCGCTGGTCTGCGGATCGGCGTCGTATCGAAACCTGCCGCAGATGCTGATCCAAATTGAGGCAGGGAAGCAGCGCGTCACCGGATTGGACGATCGCGAAACCGACGAATGCTTCGAGACTGAGTTCACGGCGCGCACCAATCCGCATCGCGGATACATCACCATCATTGAAGGTTGCGACAAGTTCTGCGCCTACTGCGTGGTCCCGTTCACGCGCGGCAAGGAGCGCAGCCGGACGTCGGATTCGGTATTGGCGGAAGCTCGGCAGATGGCCGATCTTGGATATACCGAGATTCAGTTGCTGGGACAGAACGTGAATTCGTATAAAGATCCGGCAGGGAAGCGGACCTTCGCCGAATTGCTGGCTGCGGTGGGCGAGATTCCCGGCATCCGGCGGGTGCGCTTTACGACTTCTCATCCACGAGATTTTGGGCGCGATATTATCGAGGCAATCGATGCTGTTCCCACCTTGTGCGATCACGTGCATCTGCCGGTACAAAGCGGTTCGGCGCACGTGCTGGCGGCGATGCAGCGGCTTTATACGCTCGATGAGTACATGGAACGCATCTCATGGATTAAGGCCGCGCGGCGGGAGATCAGCATCACCAGCGATATTATTGTCGGATTTCCAGGTGAGACCGAAGCTGAGTTTGAGGAGACTTTGTCGCTGCTGGATGAAGTTGAATACGACAGCATCTTCGGATTCAAGTATTCGCCTAGGCCCAACACTCCGGCGCTGAGCTTGCAGAGACGCGATCCCGGACGAGGAAAAAGCGCGCCGCTTAGCGGTGCTGAATGAGAAGCAGCGAACCATCCAGAAGATTCGTAATGAGAGATGTATCGGGTCAACTATGGAAGTGATGGTTGAGAGTAGAAACGAAGCGCGAGGTCAGTGGGCTGGTCGCACCTCGCAGAACAAAGTCTTCAATTTCACAGCACCGGCAGACACAAAGCTCAGCCCCGGCGAATATGTCGAGGTACTGACGACAGGCAGTTTTCCCAACAGCCTTTTGGGCGAATTGGTGGTATAAGGAGCTTTTCGGAGATCACGATGGAAGTCGAAATGAAAATTCGCGGCCTGCTAATGGATCCCGTTACAAATATGCCCATAGTCATCCTGAAGGATGCGGGGACGGATACGGTTTTGCCGATCTGGGTGGGGATTTACGAGGCTAATGCGATTGCGCTGGAGATTGAAAAGGTGAGCACGCCGCGTCCCATGACCCACGACTTGATCAAGAACGTGCTGGTCGGGCTGGACACGATGGTCCATAAAGTTGTGGTGACGGAACTGCGGGAAGACACTTTTTATGCGGTGATTTGGCTGGAACGCGATGGGCGGATTGTGAGCGTTGATTCGCGGCCGTCGGATGCGCTGGCGCTGGCGTTGCGGGTGGATTGTCCGATCTTTGTGGAAGATGAGGTGCTGAAAAATTCCAAGCTGGCTACTACCGCGTCAGACCGCGTTACCAGCGAGGAGTTGAGGAAGTGGTTGGAAGGCCTGAATGACGAGGATTTGGGCCGGTATAAGATGTAGGAATTGAGTAATTTGATAATTTCGTAATTTCTGAATTGAAGGGCCCCTTTCAATTACTCAATTCCCAATTACTCAATTTCTCAATTGTCCTTTTCATGCCTGATCCGGCGGAGCAACTTCAGAAAATCTATGTGGCGGGTTTCGAGTTGAAGGTCTTCGACCGCTTTCCTAAGTGTGTGGGAGTGGTTCGCGATGACTGTATCGCGTTGCTCGTGCCGGGGACCGATGGGCTGCAATTGATGGGGACGCCGGGATGGCAGATTGGGGATGCGATAGGGGTTCTGGTGGAAACCGGCGGGCGTCTGGTGTTTCAGGCCAAGCAGGAGATGGTGGAGGCCACGCCCGAGCGATTGGAGGCGCTGCGGCGGTTCCGCGAGGATCTCAAGCGGTTGCTCGGGAAAGAGGAGTGATTTTATAGGTCGCCGACGCTGCTGGATTCTACGAGTACACAACGGGATACGGTTGAGGTGATCGCGAGGAGCGTCGAAGCGCAAAGACTCAGCTAGAGACGCGGCCCTTCGCCTTACTTTACATAATACCTATTATCGGACATTACATAGGGAGGCCCGCCAAAGCTGAGCAAGACTGTCTCGACACATCCGGCAACGTCGTCCCTACTCGGCGTCAACTTGAAAACTGTGCCTACTCCGCTGGCGCCACCTTGCAAAGTGGCACCGTAGAGGTTCCCTTTGGCATCGAAAACCAGCCCACCAGTTAGTTCCGACCCGTCCGAACCGGTGCCGAAGATGTGAAGCACTTCCTGGTTCCAGTCGCCATTTGCCTTGTGCGCAAATTTAGAAGCGGCACTGCTATAAAGCAGTGCTCAGCGGGACGCAGAATAGTAACCCGGCTGAGACGCTGACTTTGGCGGCGAAAAAAGGTTAATATCGTGCATCCACAACCTGGATTCGCTGATTAAGCCAAAGATGGTTTTGACTCTCGCCAATGCGCTCAACTTTTTTACTTCGCGAAGCGGGTTAGGAACGGTCTTTATTGGCCTGCAATCATTGCTGTTGTTCATGTTTCAGTTTTCCGACCAGTTCTCCAGTAAAAAAGACAACGTCTACAACATTCTGTGGGTACTGGTTTTTGGCTTTGCTACCTTGAATATTCTTGGCTTGGTCGCGCGCCGGCTCGAACCACGCCGTAGCAACCTCAATTTCGGCGAGATATTGGCGATCACCGTAACTGTCGTATCACTAATCCTTTTGGGTTTGGAAATGCTTTCCCTTTTGCACATTTTCCCCATCAAAATCCACCCTCGTTGAGTTTCTCAATCAAGTGAAGCCCATTTGCGCTATGATTTCTGCATGGCGGATAATTCGTCAGCTTTCGATGTAACCTGTCCCTGCTGCAGCGCTGTGCTGAAAATCGACCCTACGGCCAAGGGCATCATCGCCCATACGGCGGCGATTAAACCCAAAATGTTCAATGATTTCGAAGCAGCCGCGAAAGCAATGAAGGAACAGGACAGCCGCCGCGAGTCTATCTTTCGCCAATCAGTGGAAGCCCAAAAGCATGCCGGAGATCTACTGGAAAAGAAATTTCAGGAGGCGGTCAAGAAAGCCAAAGAATCCCCGGACACCGGCAAACCCATTCGCGATTTCGATCTGGATTAAGCACCGAGGGCTGGAGGGGCGCGGATTCCTACGCAATGTAAAATTTTATTATTTTCGCGATTGAGCGAACTTTTGTGTTCTGAGCCCCGCTGCGTCCATCGTAGAATCAGTCATGTCCGGCGCTCCCCTTCTACTCGGTCATCGCGGTAGCCGTGTGAACACTCTGGTTCCGGAAAACACTCTCGCATCCTTCGCTCTCGCTCTCGAACATGGCTGCGACGGCTTTGAGTTCGACGTACGCTCAACCAGTTCTGGGCGTAGCGTCATTTGTCATGATCCCGAGGTCGATGGCATCGTAGTCTGCCAAGCCACAGCCGATCAATTGGTCCATTTACCGCTACTCGACGATGTCCTGCAGCGCTACGCTCAACGGGCATTTCTCGATATCGAACTCAAAGTCAGAGGGCTGGAATCCAAAGTGCTCGGTTTGTTGCGCGAGCACAAAATGGGGGAGAACTATATTGTCTCTTCTTTCATTCCTGAGGTGGTGATGGAGCTGAAGACCCGCACTGCCAGCATTCATGTTGGCATTATCTGTGACAAGCCGAATCAACTGGCGTATTGGCGGGAAAACAATATTGAATACCTGATTCCCCATTACACGCTGGTCACGCGCGCCCTGGTGCAGGAAGCGCACAACGGAGGCGGCAAACTTGTGGCTTGGACGGTAAATGACAGCAAGGCAATGTTAAGTCTGGCCGATTGGGGAGTGGATGGCATCATTTCTGACGACACCAAATTATTGGTACAGACTTTCGCCTGATTCAAAGTGGTGAGCGAGCTATTGAACTATGCTTTTGCTTCCGCGATAGTCTCCAGCGGAGAGACCTTCCGTAAAAAGCTGTCTTGTTCCCTCTCGAATGCTTCCAGTTCGAGCGCCACGCGCGTCTCACTCCACGACATGACTGCACCAATGCGGGTAGCAGCTTCACGGCTGCACGAGGATGACCAACAGGCACCCAGCCCGACCGGCACGCGGCGCAGTAAAACATCCGCCAGCGTGCTGGCACACTCGTTGGTGAAAGCATCCGCCGCCTCGGCCACGATGTGCCGGGTGTGCAGACAAAGCGGAGCACGCATCCCCGCGCTGGAGCGCGCCAGGTCGGCGACCGCAAACGCACGTTTCCCGTACCACTCCGCGATGCCGTACGCTGCATCGCTAGCGATTCCGCCTCGTTTCGCAACCTCGAGCACCGACTGCTCCCTCGCCGTATCCGCGTTAGTTTCAGAAGCAACAGCAAGCATCGGCGCGGAAATCTCCACTCCGATCTTTGCCGCGCATTCGCGCGCCAGGCTGCCCGCCGTGGTCAACTTCCCCCCGATAACCGAGATCATTTGCGCAGCGCCGTCACCGGTATGGTCGTGGAAATAATGTTTCCGAGTTACTTCTGACGGGCTGTTCTTCGTCGAATACGGAAGAGGACGGACACCGGCGAACGCATAACGTATGTCGTCTCGAGACGCATGCAGCATCGGAAACAAACACCGCAAAGATCGCAACAGATAATCAATTTCGTCCGCAGATGGATGCACCGTGCCTGGATCCCCGTTATCCGCGACCTCGGTAGTTCCAACCAACAGCTGCTGGTTCCAGGGAATGACGAAAATCGGTCGCCCATCGATGGCCTCGGTGTAGACAGCCGCGTCAGGCGCACCGGGAAACTTTGGCAGCACAATGTGTGAGCCGCGTACTCCTCCAACCATGGGATTGTTAGTGCGGATGCCAGAACTGCGACAGATGTTGTCGGCCCAAGGCCCGGTTGCATTGATAATCCAGGTGGCCCCGACGCGCTCTTCTTTCCCGCTCAACTGATCCCGCAGCAGAACGCCAGTAGCGCGTCCATTGCGAATATCGACCGCGAGAACTTGAGTATGATTCCGCGCCATCGCGCCGGCGTCAATCGCCTCCACCAGCCATTCCGCCACCAATCGCTCCGGGAATTCGCACTGCG
Source organism: uncultured Acidobacteriota bacterium (assembly GCA_963716405.1). Classification (GTDB taxonomy): domain Bacteria; phylum Acidobacteriota; class Terriglobia; order Terriglobales; family Acidobacteriaceae; genus JABDBE01. The sequence continues at coordinate 113,589 of CAVQTI010000010.1, forward strand.
CATCATCGAAGTCAAACACCGAAAACCGTTTGCCCGCGTCCAGCAAGTGTTCGAGTTTTTTCTCATCCGCCTGACTGTCATTGCCTTGCAAATTCGCGCTTCCCATCTTTTGATAAAGCCATAAGCCGGCACGCACGGCCAGCGCACTGCGGCGGCTGTTTCCATCCAACGCCAACAGAAACTTCAACGGATGAACCAGATGCGGATACCGCCGCAGCAACCATCGCCGCTCCCGCAGCGATTCACGTACCTGAGCGATGTCGCCGTGCTCCAGATAGCGCAGCCCTCCATGAATAATGCGCGTCGAACGGCTGGTTGTACCCGCGGCGAAATCGTGTTGCTCGACCAGCAGCGTGCGCCGCCCGCCCCGTGCGCATTCCCGCGCAATCGCGACTCCGTTAATTCCGCCGCCAATCACGATCACATCAAAACGCTTATTTTCCAGCGGAGGTCGCGGCTTCATGTTCAGATTTAGATGCGTTCCCATTGTTAGGGTATCGACATATACGCTACTCAAGTCTCGTTCATATAGTTTCTCATCGAAAAGGTAACGTTAGTTTCGATGTTGGTTGGGATTTCATCGGCTCTTCAACCTTGTCGCGGGGTCATGCTGCCCGGGTAGTCCCGGACGCCTCGTCTGCGCAGCTTTAACATTCGATTTTGTTTGCTCGCGGACGAGGCGTCCGCGGCACGTGTTCCTTGCTAAAGCGTAGTTTTGTATCATTGCCCGCGTCGACGCCCGTCATTTACAGTAATCACGCGCTATGCCAACCACTGGAGAACGTTTTGAACGAGCGGTGTCAATTATGTCCCGCCTGCGTGCGCCCGGCGGATGTCCCTGGGACCGCGAGCAAACATTCGATTCCATCAAGCCCTACACGCTCGAAGAGACCTATGAAGTTCTCGAAGCCATCGACAATCGCGACTGGAAAGAATTAGCCGGCGAACTTGGCGACCTGCTGCTTCAGGTTCTCTTTTACGCGCAGATGGCCAAAGAGGACAATACATTCTCGATTGACGAAGTGATCGACCGGCTTTGCCAAAAACTTGTAGATCGCCATCCGCATGTTTTCGGAGACGTGAAGGCCGAAACCTCATCCGAAGTATTGCGCAATTGGGAAGCGCTGAAAGCCGAAGAAAAAAATAAACAATTGCAAGCAGGCGGCGGAAAGTCGGCAAAAGCTGACGGAAAGCCGGACTCCGTGCTGGCAGGGGTTTCCCCGGCGATGCCGGCATTGCTCGAAGCCCACAAACTAAGTTCGCGTGCAGCTCATGTCGGCTTCGATTGGCCTAACGTTCAAGGGCTTTTTGAAAAGCTGCGCGAGGAAACAGAAGAGCTGCAGGAACAGCTTCACGACTTCCCTGCCCCCGGCCCTCAACCACAAGGCCAAGGCATCGCCGGAGCGGGCCGTCCGCAAATCAGCGAAGACCTGCGCCAACGCGTGGAAGGCGAACTGGGAGACCTGTTCTTCGTGCTGGTAAATATCGCGCGCTATCTTTCGCTTGATTCCGAGTCGGCATTGAAGAAAACCAACCGCAAATTCAAGCGCCGCTTTCAGTGGATGGAAGATCGGTTGCAAGCTTCGGGACGCACCCCCCAACAGGCTTCCATGGATGAACTCGAATCCCTGTGGCAGCAGGCCAAGCAACAGGAAAAGGGCGGCCGGTGAGCGGGGATACGATCGTCATCCGCAAGTGTCACCAGCTCCATGAAATGCAGGCTTGCGTCGCACTGCAAAAAGAAGTGTGGAATTTTTCCGACGCTGACCTGGTGCCGCTGCGAATGTTCGTGGTAGCAGAGAAAGTGGGCGGGCAAGTGATCGCAGCGTTTGCGGAGAATGAAATGGTGGGCTTCGCGCTCTCCGTGCCCGGCTTTCGCGCCGGACACTCGTACCTGCATTCGCACATGCTGGCAGTTCGTCAGCAGTATCGGAATGCCGGTCTCGGCCGCCGCCTCAAGCTGTTCCAACGCGATGATGCGATTGTCCGCGGTTTCGAGCTGATTGAGTGGACTTTTGATCCGTTGGAGATTAAGAACGCATATCTTAACATCGCAAAGCTGGGCGCCATCGCGCGCCGCTATAGCGTGAATCAGTATGGCCTTAGCTCTTCGCCGCTGCAGGGAGGTCTGCCCACGGACCGCCTGGTCGCTGAGTGGTGGCTGAAGTCAAAGCGCGTCGACACTCTATTGCAGGCGGGAAAGCTCATACATATTGAGACATCGATGACGATTTCCGTTCCAGCGCAGATCTATGAGTGGAAGGCATCGCCGGAGACTCGCGCTCAAGCGCTAAATCTACAGGAACGAAATCGAGCCCAATTTATCAAGGCGTTTGCCAAAGGATTGGCCGTTCTCGGCTATGAACGCGAACCTCATGGTGATGGAAAATTCTTGCTCGGTCAGTGGGAAGAAAAGTGGATGTATCCGCGGCCTAATTCGCAGGAGATGGATTCCTAAACTATGAAAGTAGAAGCAATCACCCTTCGTGAAATTCAAATGCCGCTCGTCCAGTTTTTCGAGACGAGCTTCAAACGCACCTTCAGCCGTCGCATTCTGCTGTTGACCGCGCACTGCGATGGCATTCACGGTTGGGGAGAATGCGTCGCGGGCGAAGACCCGTACTACAGCAGCGAGTGGACGGAAAGCGCCTGGGCCACAATCAAGCACTACCTGGTTCCCGCTATTTTGGGGAAAACCCTGGCGACAGCGCGGGAAAGCGTTCCTCTAATGGCGAGAGTTCGCGGGCACAATATGGCAAAGGCATCGCTCGAAAATGCGTTGTGGGACGCGGAAGCGCAACAGAAGCAAATGCCTCTTTGGAAGCTGCTCGGCGGCGGCCTGCGCGAAATTTCCTGCGGTGTTTCCATTGGCATTCAGGATTCCATCGAGCAATTGCTGGAGAAGATTCAGATCGAACTTGCCGCTGGATATCGCCGCATCAAGGTAAAAGTAAAGCCTGGCTGGGACTTGAATGTGTTAGAGCGCATCCGTTCGCGCTGGCCGGAAATTCTGCTCAGTTGCGACGCCAACTCCGCCTACACTCTGGACGAAGTCGAACACCTGCGTAAGTTCGATCAGTTCAATTTATTAATGATCGAGCAACCGTTGTGGCACGACGATATTTACTACCACTCCCGCCTGCAGCAGGAACTGCGGACCGCGCTTTGCCTCGACGAATCCATTCATCATGCGCGGGACGCGGCCGAGGCGCTGGATCTGAATGCTTGCCGTATTATCAACATCAAGGCCGGCCGTGTCGGCGGCTTTTCCGAAGCCGTGAAAGTCCACGATGTCTGCGCATCCCGCAACATTCCCGTCTGGTGCGGAGGCATGCTTGAGTCGGGTATAGGACGCGCTCACAACATTGCGTTATCCACGCTTCCCAACTTTCGCCTTCCCGGCGATGTTTCCGCCTCCAAACGCTACTGGAAAGAAGACATCGTCGAGCCCGCAGTCGAGGTAACTCCACAAGGCACGATTTTAGTTCGCGATGAAACCGGCACTGGCTACAAAGTGCGGGAGGATTTGATTGAGAAGTTGACCGTGCGCAAGGAAACAATCCGCGCGGCACAATAGTACGAATTTATTCCGGGTCATGATTCTGGGCAGTAGTTGGCAGGTCAGACTGCTTCTTCAGCAGTTCCACCCCTTCGGCGAAGGACAGATTCGAAGGAGCGGGACGAAAATCTGTGCAGACTTCTTCCGACTTGATGTTGATGCTCTTGAACAGGAGCGCTTTGCCGGTAAGGCTCAGGTTCATGCGGGTTAGCTCCCATTCGCCCTTGGTCACGTCGGCTTGCTCAACCAGAAAGTGTCCGCCGCGATCCAGGTGTCCCAGAATTCCCCAACCGAAACCCACTTCTTTAGCCAAAGTTCCATCGATCTTGGCGATGCGGTGCTGATCAGCATCAATTAGAAGATACCCCTCCAGGCCAGTCAAAATCTGCTCCACATGGCTGGGCGGACTGTAATTGGGATTAGGACGAAACTTCAGCCGAACCAATTGATCGCCAGGCTTTCCGACTTGCCGTGTTCCAGCGACCGTACCGTCCGGTTCGTAGAGGAAAGCGTCCGGCAGGGCTCGCATGATTCGCTCACTTCGCTCCGCATCTTCTTTTTCAGAACGCTGCCTTTTCTTGAGCTCTTCCGGATTCTTTGCCAGTTCCGATAAACGCGTCTCTTCAGCCTGACGCTCCTCAGGAGTCAGTGGCTTACCGTCGATCAAAATCATCAATCCCGCAGTTCCCTCGCGGGTTTCGACTACCAGTTTGGTCTGGGAACCATGTTGCGTTTGCTTGCGATTTACGTACATCGATTTGGTGTTGTTGGTGCCCGATCCGATTTCATTTCTTACCGTGAGCCGAACCAATTCGACTGGAGATTCGGAAGGCTGATCGCCAGCGTATGCCGCGGTCGCGCCAGCCAATGCCAGCACGGTTAAAGCTTGCGCGATTTTGACTTTGAATCCGATTCGCATCTTCCCGTAGATTAGACGATATTTAGCTCGGAGCCGTTGTATCAGAGAAAGTTTTAACTCCGGCGAACAAAAAGACCCTGTCGTCTCCGGCAGGGTCGGGCCAAATACTAACCTGGTTTAACGCTACTTCCCCTTGTAAGTTCGGGGAGAACCAACTCCGGCACAAAGGTCCCAGCCCACCTTGCAACGCGAATCGCCTTGCGTAATATCGTAGAAATCCGCGTGGTACTGCTTCTTGATGGTGTATTCCTTGTAGATCGCCGTCAGTTCGTCGTGGGTCGACTTCATCTGGCCGCCCGCGGCGTTAACAATTCCCGCAAAAGTTGGCGACGACCAACTTGTGCCTCCTACCGCGCCCCACTGACCTTGCAGATAGATTGCGGCACAACAGAAGTTGGAAGCAACATCCGGATACCCGCGCTTGCTTCCGACGATATTCTTGATGACGTTCTGGTAGCTAGGACGGGGCTCATACGGGCTTATGTCGCCGCCACCGCCGCCAGTATAGTAGCTCTCGCTGACGAAATCCCCATTGGAATCGCGGTTAAATACCGTTCCTCCGACGGACACAACGTTCGGCGAGGCTGTGGGATACAGTGAGTTGCCAATCCCCGAATCGCCGCTCGACGCAAAGTAGACAACTCCTGGCTGAGTGAAAAGTTTGTCGTATTTCAGATCGTAGGCGGCCTCGCCATCACCCCAACTCATGCTGATCACGCCACCACCATTCTCGGCCACCAACTTACTTGCCGCCGTCACCGCATACCAGAAGGGATCCGTGTTGCAAGTGCCGGACGTGCACAGCTTGGACTCCACCAGGAAAAGCTTCGCCTTGGGAGCCATGGCGTGCGCCCACTCGATATCCAATGCCTCTTCGACTTCCCAATTAGAGTAGACGGGAGGTTTGTGACCATTGGCATAAACAACCTGGAAGTCGCCATCAGGGATTCCGAAATAGCTCGAAAAGGCGTGCAAGTCTTCCTTTGCAGTTGGATAATCGCCCGCATCGATGATGGCGATGGCACCCACGCCACCCGTCGGAACCGTAGTGCTGGTGTTGACGGGGCAGCCTTTGGGTCCGCTCACTAATTTGTAGACGCAGGCCACTGATCCTGGGGTTTCAGTGCCCGGAGGAGGACCGCCGGTGTTATTGGGCTGTTCTGGGACCGCGATAAAGTAGTTGGTGTGAATGCGGCCGGGACGCGGAATGCTGGATTCCGGAACCACGATGTTAAATCCGTTGATTTTTCTTTGGTCAGCCGCGTGCACCCGGCCCGGCAAAAGATACGCGCCCAACGCCAAAACAACGAGGGCAACCATGGAAACCACAATAGAAGAATGTTTCATCCGTCACTCTTTCTTCGAACTGGCTTTGAACTTATACTTCGGTTCTAAATTCAAACCGCACGGCATTGTACACCGGCTTGAGCCGCAAGCAGCAAGCGATTTCACTGAATTCCACAAAATAGCTGAAGCCGGCTTTGGCCAAACTATTTCATCGGATCACACTTCGCAGTCCCCCGGAATCGCGCAAATAGTTTAGAATCCCTTATTCCCACTTGTGCCCTGCGGTTCTGCGCCAAAATGGAGACACAACTATGGACATGCCAAAAAGCGGCGAATTTGCTCATATCGGTAAATCCGTCGTTATTAAGGGTGAGCTCACCGGCAGCGAAGATTTATACATCGATGGTGCCGTCGAGGGCTCGATCCATCTACAAGGCAACAATCTGGTGATTGGCCCGAACGGCCATGTTCACGCCGATGTTGACGCCAAGGGCGTGGAGATTCACGGCAAGCTCGAAGGCAACATTCATGCCACAGAATGCGCTGAGCTGCGCAAGTCAGCCGTGATTGTGGGCGATATTGTCAGCCAACGTATTGCCATCGAAGAGGGCGCTTACTTCAAGGGCAAGGTGGAGGTTCAACGGGAACCCTCCAAGCCAAATGCGGCGCCTGCGGCCAAATCCGAAACGAGGGTTGAAGCAAGGACCGCGGTGGCGGGGGGTACTCAGGTAACCAAACAGTAGAACTTTTTCCCGGTTCAACGCTGGACGCCGCGATATATTTTAAATTGCGGAATTCTATGGAACCGGACGCCGGAAATTTGACATGGCATCCGTTACTCACAGTTTCATGAAACTATTTCGAGGATCATCTACCGTCGTCGGCCAGGGTGCTGGGCCGATTTCCATGACGCAGCGGCTGACTCGTCGGTCCAGCGGCCTGGGCGCAATTTCGCAAACGCTGCAATCCGAGTCGCCTATTTGTGTCCTCGATATTGGTTCTACTTCCGCGGCAAATATCCGCTATCTGACCCAGCGTGGACACAAAATTTACAGCGAAGATTTGCTCGAAGCTTCCACCGATCCGGCGCTGATCACAAAGGATGAGCAGGAACAAACCATCCTTGACAGCAAGCGATTCCTGGCTAACAACCTTGCTTATCCCGCCGCCCAGTTCGACATCGTTCTATGCTGGAACCTCGCCGATTACATGCATGAAAGCCTGGTCAAACCCGTGGTCGCCCGTCTCTGGTCAACCATTAAACCCGGCGGCATGCTGCTCGCGTTTTTTCATACGCACGAAGCCGGCCCAGATGCTCCTTGCTATCGCTACCACATCGTGGACAATGACATTCTGGAAATGCAGCATGTCCAAGCCCGCAGAGATGTCCGTAAAGGCCCGAACGGCGTGGTGCATACCTCTGTCGAGAAAAGTTTCCGCTTGCAGCGTGTCTTCAACAACCGTCACGTAGAAAACCTCTTCCGCGACTTCGGCTCAATCAAGTTCTTCCTCACGCGTGACAACATTCGCGAAGTCTTAGTCGTCCGCTAGGTCTTCCCTCTCAGAAAAGCAGGTTACCCGTCCGTGACCAGAGTCATCACCGGTGGTTACCGGGGATTGGCTAACTCCCCCAATGAGCCATTGTTGAAACCGCGCCAGCAGCGCACTCTGGATACAGCCGAGAACAATTCTGAAGCTGCTGGAGGAACGGAAATGACTGAGCTTTTACGCAAAGCGCGGGCTACGGATGCGATCGCAAGAGTCGCCGAATACGTCGTGGTAACGTTCGTGGCTGTGATGACCGGCGTAAGCACGCTGCGGCTGCTGGGAATCCTGCCCTGATTAAAGGGCGCGCTTCACGCGGCTCCGCGGTCACCAATGCGCCGGACTATTGTTTCTTCTTTTGGCCGAAAAGGCCCAAAACCTGATTCACGGGATTCTGCTGCTGACCCGGAGTCCCTGGCTTCCCTTTGTTTCCCATCAATCCGCCAAGAATCGAAGAGCCCGCGCCCAGCGGATTGTCGCCAGTCGGAATCAAGCCCTTCAGTTTCATCTGCGCCATCTTCTGCACATCGGGCATAATCTTCGGATTCTGGAACGTTCCCGTGACAGTTGCCGGTACCACCAGTTCTCCCTGGTTATTGGCTAACGCAGTCGTCATGTATCCGCCCGCGCCGCCTATCTCTTGTGTGAACGCCTTCGAAAGTACGGCGGTCAAATGGAGATCCAGCGTCTGGGTGACGAGGTTAGCCGTGCCGACCGCGCCCACGTTTCCAATGTCGAGCGTCGCTTGGAGATTGTTGGTCTGCGCGACTCCGCTCTTCACCGCGATGGTGCCCGTCATTTTCTGAACGTTGGTATAACCTTGATCTTTTGTCGGCTTCTTGGAACCGATCATTGAAAGCAGTTGGTGGGCGATGTCGATGCCGGTGTAACGCATGTTATTGAAATTCACATTGATGTTGCCATTGAGCGCTTTCATTAACTGATCTGAACTGAGATTCGCCACCGGACCCGCCGCATGCAAGTCGACGCTCAGATTTCCCGCGCCGGTAACCTTATCAAGCGAGGTCACGCCGTATGCCTTCGCCATGGCCAGTACGTCAGGCAACGCGGCCTGTGGAGCTTTCAATGTCGCGTCCACCACAGCCGCATTGGTTGTGTACCCCTTCACGGAGAATTGCACGGAAGCCGTAGTTCCGCCCGAGGTGACATTAAAATTGTCGGAGTGAATCTCGGTTGGCGTGAGGGCGATGTTGATCGCTTTCACTTCGACCGGCTTCGCGATTTCCTTGCCCGACACCTGGATGCCGTGGGCAGCTATCGTTCCATTGAGCGCTGGCTTGTCCGCAGGGCCTTGAGCTTTTATGTCTGCATTAATTTGCCCATTCACCGCAGTGCCGGGAGCGAATGCTATGCCAGCCGCGGCCGCCAGGCGCGCAATTTCCGCAATCGCAACGTTGTCAGCCTTCACAGTTACGTCGAGCTGCGCTGGCGTTGGCTTGTGATTCACCGTGCCAGTAACCGAAACTGGAGTCTGCCCCAATTTGATTGCCCCTTTGTCGATGTGCAGCAGATCATTCGGCAAATCTTCGCTGACGTTATAGTCCGCATTGATCGGATATCCCACATCAATGCCGTGCAGTTTAGGTTTGTCGAGCGTCATTTGCCCGTTGGCTGACACTTTGCCGTTCTCGTTAGCAATGTCCGTGTGTCCCGAGAGCACTCCGTCGGTCTTGACCAATGCCGGAATCTGCAGAAATTTCTGCAACCCGGCGATCTCGACGTTTTTCAAATCAAGCGAGCCTTTAAACGGAGTAGTAGCAGGATTATCGTGCGAGAGTGGCCCACCCTTTCCCTTTAACCCAACTTCTTGATTTCCGGGCCCCGGTAAATGCACCGACGCCTCGACGTTGAAAGGCGTAGTGGGCGCGAAGTCGGTGAGTTTGAGATCGATGTGGTCGTATATGGTCTTCGGCCTCTTATCTTGCAAATCGGTGATCGCAACTTGTCCGTCATTGATGGCCAATTCGCCCAACGAAAATTGCTGTTCACTCGACGAGGACGAAGATGGCGCAGGCTTGGCTGGTGCCGCCGAAGGCGGCGGGGTCTTCGCAGGCGGCGCAGCAGCCTCGGGCGCCTGCGTCTGTCCCAGCGAAGCGAAGTTCCAAACGCCTTGCGCATTTCTGATTAAGTTGACGTTTGGACGCTCCAGGCTCAGCGAATCCACCTCCACCGACTTGCTCAGCAAGGGCAACAGCTTTACCGAAACGCTCAACAACTGAGTTTGGATGAAGGGCTCGGTGCTGAATTTGGGATCGTCAGCAATAGACAGGTTGGCCACTTTAAAGCGCAGCGGAAGATATTCCCAAACTCATGTCGCCGAGCGAAACTTTTCGGCCCAATTGCTGTTCGAGTTTGGTCTGGATGGTTGCCTTATAGTCGTTAGGATTGAAAACGGCTAACACGACGACAACGGCAATCACGATAACGGCAACGATGATTCCGACCACGATTCCGACTTTACGCATATTCATGGCAGCCTCCCAAGCTACATCCAGTGAACGACGAGATAATCTTCTCTGCGATCATCCTGCTCCCAAACCACAGTTGCGAACGGCCGATGCGGCTTAATCTGAAACGGCGACTTCCCAGGTGAGATTGAGGAAGCAGTGATGATACTCTCTCGTCTCCCTGCCCATCGGTAATGATCGAGCGATGGTGAGGAAGATGAAGACAAAGTGGCCTAGCGCCGTTCCACTCGCTTTGGATGGAAGGATTCTCTCACAGGTTGGCCGAGGGTCTGGGTTGAACTAAGAGGATTTGCAGCTTCCGGCCAGTAAAAGACAGCAGTCCGCGACGGGTTGTTGAGCCAACCCCCGCGGACCCTATCCTTATGAGCCGCCGTATTTAACTACCCGCGGAACCGGCTACTGTTCAACCGGTTCTTTGGAGTGCAGCACGAACTCGACCCGCCGCTCCCGGTTCACACGAAGCGTTTGATAGAGATCCATGGTTTCCAGCGCAATCAGTTTCTGCTGTCCGTCCGGACTCACACAATGGAGCTGTCCATCCTCCACCCAATAATCGCGCGCCAGCCACGCCGCGCCGCCCTTAAGCACGATAATTGTGGATGCCGGCTGCGTGGTCTGTATCGCCGGTTGCTGAACATAGCTCGCCTGTTGCAGAGTCGGTGTCTGTTGTTGCCCCACCGTCGATGCCGGCCGGTAGGCCGCATTCGAAGTCGAGTCATAGCGGCTGGGCGCAGCCCACGGCGGAGCCGGCACCAAGGAGGAGCGCACCGCAGGCAGCGAAAACTCCATATCTTCCATAAGCCGCAAACTCAAACGGGTTTCACCTTTGAAAGCCGGATACGGTCCCCGAGCCGGCAGGGTAATGAGCTTGACCGGCCAGAAAACAGGAATGGCCCAAAGGATCGCATCTCTCTTCGGATGGCCCTTGCTATGGACCTTTCCCTCAGCATCGGTTTTCAGGTGAGGCGCGGAAATGATCTTGGCGGACAGCGGAAGGACTTGCGCTCCGGGCAGGATGATGCGATCGAAACTCACCTGCATCCATCCCTTGCCCACGAAGTGTCCCGGCTTTTGAAAGTCTTCGAGGTGTCCGCTAAGCTCCGCGCCCCGGGGGAACAAGGGATGACCAAAGGCCGCGACATGGCCCAGGTAACAAAGCACGGGATCACCTACTTGAGCGGTCTTGGGAGAAAAGTTAGGCTCAGATATGGTGCATTGCAAAAGTGTTCCGGCGGGAACGATTTCGTCGCTGGCTCGAGCCAGAATGCTGGCCGGAACACACAACAGAATTGTCAGCAGGAAATATTTTCGGGTCATCGGCGGGCTTCTCCTCGTGAGTCTTCGTTAAGGAGCGCGCCCCAAATCCGCGACAGCTACAAAGCGAGAAGATATTAGCACGGGGTTGGCGGATTACCAACAAAATATGTGCCCACAAATGCCTTGTTAGCGAAATTTAAGAAAAATGGGTCATTCTCTGGATTGGCATCGCCACGGGTGCCGCGCCTACACTGACTAATTACGCTCGGGGCCCGGACGAAAAGGTCGTAAGTTGCGGCTCAGAAATCGTAGCCTCGACAGCTCGTGGCTCTTGCAATTCCCTGAACCGTGCGCAACCGCCTAACTACCGAACAATCAGTAACGTAAACAACGAATACGTAATAAATGTGCGAAGTTTGTGCAGCTCCTTGCGCAGTGCTGCCGCCTGTACGCAGACCTGACGTTCCTCACCAGTTGGGGCAATCACCTGCGCATGCGTGGAGTAAACTGCTGTCGCATTCGTCGATAACTCACCGCATGAAATCGTGGCTGAAAAGCACTAGCATTCCCGCAATCGTTCTCATCGCGCTCGCCTTGGGAACTCTGTGGATGTGCTTTCTCCTGGCCACGCATCGTCACACCGGGATATTGAAAACAGTTCTTCAAGCCAGGCAGTTCTTAACTCCAGGATCCACCTCCGCCAGGGCGCACCAAAACGACGCAGTCGCGCCAGCTGGACCGCAACACACAGTCACGTTGTCATGGACAGCCAGCGCCACGGCAGGGGTAAGTTACAACGTTTATCGTCGCGACACGTCAGGAACGGTCAAGCTCAATTCCGCGCCGCTCAACGCCACAACCTACGTCGACAAAACGGTACAACCAGGACACACCTATCATTACGTCGCCAAAGCCGTGAAAGGCAATGGCGGCGAGAGCATCGCCTCGAACGAAGTCCAAGTCACCATCCCTGAGCCGTAATATCTGAACCGCGCAGGCCCGCTACGGAATCTTAGCCCGCGCCTTGTTCGAATAAACGCTCTCCCGCTCTTTTGAGTTAACGGCTGTAGTCGCGTAGTAATAAGTGGCTCCATTAGCCACCGAAGTGTCGGTATACGCGGTAGACCCATCCAGTGTGGAATTGATCTTGCGATAAGGGCCAGTCGACTTCTGCGCACGATAAATGTTGTAACCGATTACTCCTTTCGAGTTGCTGGCGTGCCAGGAGAGATCGACCTTATGTCCTTGCACGGTAACGCCGATGGCGGGCGCTTCAGTCGCGCTGCCAGTCAGCGGAATCCGGCTCGAAGCGCCGCCCTTCGCCGAGATGAAGGATACGCTGCCGCTACTCTCGCCAGCCGCTTGCGGGGCAAAAACGACGGTAAAGGTAAAGCTCTCTCCGCCGGCCAGCGTCAAGGGAAAATCCAGTCCGGCCAGGCTGAAATCGCTTCCCTGCCCGATTGCCTGCAGCAGCGTGATCTCCGAATTGCCGCCATTGGTTATGGTGATGGTCTGAAGCTTTTGAGTTCCGGCATCGACTGACCCAAACCCCAGATTAGCGGGATAAAAGATCAAACGCTCGCTTTGCTGATGGTACGAGGTGGACTTCCTGGTGGTTGCGTCAGCCGCATTCGCGTTCAGGCTCGATATCAGAACCAAAGCGAACACAGCCACAATAAGCAGGGATTGACTTAATGCTCGGGGGAGTGGCATGCCCAGCATTGTCCAGAATTACAGCCTGAGGAAGAAAGTCTTAGTAGTACATGCAGGCTTAAGCAATTACTTTAAGTTGGATAGGCGATCCGTGTGAGAATAAATACAAGTTAAACGATCAATAACAGACGATCAATAACCAGATGGACAGCATCGGAACGGTCCGGAGGATCGCAGATGCGTCATACTGTTTAAGCTTACTTGAGGCGGACGCCGCCGATCACCTCTTGCATATCAGTGCCGTTGCTGCTGTCCATCCAGGCGGCGATGAATTCTTGGCCGACCCAGGTGTTTCCAGTGTA
>CAVQTI010000011.1:0-156696 GCA_963716405.1 uncultured Acidobacteriota bacterium
ATCGCCCATCCAGTTGTTCCCACCGTTAGCGTTGGGGTTGGAGAGCGCCTTGGTCAGTTGGGTGTTGGGGAAAGTCTGTCCGCCATCGGTCGAGATAGCAGCGAAGGCCTGATAGTCAATATTGTTTGGATCGTTGCGGCGATCGAGCCAGCTCACACCAACCTTGCCTGCCGGACTCACTGAGATTGAGGGGAAGAATTGATCGTGAGTGTCGCTCTTCGGGGCTAGCGGAACGGGCTGCGACCAAGTGGTGCCTCCATCGGTCGAACGGATCACTTGAACTCGCAGATAGATCCCTGTCCAGGTGTACATCGCGACATACAAATTTCCAGAATTCGCTCCGCTACTGTTGTCCACCGCAATCACCGGATAGTTGTACACCCGCTCTTGATTGGTGTTTGGCAGGAGCCAAAAATGGGGCATGTTTACCGTCGCTAGTTGCTGAGGCGAGGACCATGTAGCGCCGCCGTCTGTGGATTTCGAAAACATCATGTGGACCGTTGGGCAAAGAGCACTTCCGTCACCGCCTTTTTTCCCTCGGCAGTGCATCCAGGTGCTGTAAACCGTGCCGTCCTTTCCGATTGCCATGCGCGTAAAGTGATCTTCCTCTGGGTATTTTTGCACTGAATCCACTCCAGCCTGGATCCAGGTGGCTCCCCCATCCATCGAGTGCGAAACCAGGATCTGGCTGCGGTCCTGATTTAGCTCCATGAGCGCGGAAACATATAAGCTGTTGACTCGCGGGCTGCCCGGGCTAATATCCACTGCGAGCCAGGTTTCAGCCACGTATCGCCTGGACCTCGTCTGGCGACGAGCATGCGTCCAGGACTTTCTCAAGAACCGTGACCGCCAGTTGCGGGTTGCTCGCCGTACAATTTTGTGCCGACGCCGGAGCTGCCACGCAACCTAAGACAACGAGAACAACGATGCGCCGCCACAGCCTTAGCGTGGCGGCTAGCCCGCGTCGAACCTGGTTTCGCCTGGTCACGTCTGAAATGGTATTGCATATGGAGCGAAGTGGCATGTAACTGTGGTGCTGAATGCTATCGTCTGCTTCTTTGCAAGACTGAGCGATTCATCCGTTCCTACGAGGTAACCCGAAGGTACAGGGCCCTGCCGGATATGGTTCGGGATGGTTTTTTCCCGGTTACAATCGGAACATGCGCATGCGTTGGGGATGGTCGGCCGCGGCCATAGTGTTGCTCGCGGTTGCGGCTTTGGCCGCTGACAAGCCGGAAAATCTGGCGGTGCTGCCTTGTCCGCAAGACGCGGCGACCGATCCCGCATGCAATCCCTCAAAAGCTGATTTGAAGAAAGCGAAAGTCGATTTTGCGCGCGCATTGAAGTTGCAGAAGGCTGATCACTTCGATGAAGCGTTTGAGGAATTTGATGCGGCGGCCCGGCTGGTTCCGAAGAATCTCGAATATGTAACTTCGCTGGCCATGGTTCGACAGCAGTTGGTGTTCAATCATTTGCAGCGCGGCAGCGATGATTTGACCCGGGGTAAGAACGTGGAGGCGCAGGCGGAGTTTCGCAGCGCGGCCAATCTGGATCCGCAAAACGAGTTTGCGCAGCAGCGGCTGCGTGATTCGCTTACCGAGTGGGCTCCGAGAATCGCGGAGGCTCCGCGCGTAGTGCTGGAGTCGCCAGAGATACGCGTGGTTCCTAATCCTGCTCTGCATGAATTCCATTTTCGCGGGGACTCGCATGCTTTGCTGACGCAGGTGGCGAGCGCCTATGGCGTCACTGCCGATTTCGACGAATCAATTCCCTCCAAGCACGTGCACTTCTATATCGAGCCTGTCGATTTCTTTACCGCCATGCGGGCCGCGGGTGACGTGACTGGAACGTTCTGGGTTCCGTTGTCGGAAAAACAGATTTTCGTGGCCCGCAACACTACGGAGAACCATCGCCAGTACGACCACATGGCGATGCGGACGTTTTACATTCCGGGAGCGAGCACGCCGCAAGAGATGAACGAAATGCTGACTCTGTTGCGGACCATTTTCGATGTGCGCTTTGTGACCCAGCAACCGCAATCGGGAATGCTGGTGGTGCGCGCGCCGGTGGGCGTGCTGGATGCGGTTACGAAATTGCTGGAGAACCTGGGTACGTCGCGTCCGCAGGTGATGCTGGACATACAGGTATTTCAGATTGATCACCAATTGACGCGCGACATCGGACTTCATATTCCCAACAACTTCAATTTATTTAACATTCCCGCGGGGGCTATTGCTGCGTTGACTGGTGCGCTGGGCGGCGGGAATATTCAAAACCTTATCAACCAGTTGATTTCGAGCGGCGGCATCAACCAGGCGAATTCGCAGGGGATTGCCGGATTGCTCGCGCAATTGCAGGGACAGCAGAATTCGATTTTCAGCCAGCCTTTGGCTACCTTCGGAGGTGGTTTGACTTTGATGGGGTTGAGTCTGGACACGCTGAGCGCGACGCTTTCGTTGAACGAGAGTTGGGTGAAAACGCTGGAGCACTCGACTTTGCGGGCTGCGCAAGGCAATGAAGCAACGTTTCGGATGGGATCGCGTTATCCCATTCTTAATGCAAGTTTCGCGCCTGTATTCAACACTCCGGCGATCTCGTCGGTGCTGCAGAATGGCAGCTTTCAGGCGCCGTTCCCTTCGTTCACTTATGAAGATCTGGGTTTGACTTTTAAAGTGAAACCTACGGTGTATTCGAACTCAGATGTGGGAATGGCTTTTGAAATGGATTTCCGCACCCTGGCGGGGCAAAGTTTAAACGGAGTGCCGGTGATTTCGAATCGCGAATACAAAGGCAACGTCACGCTGGTGGACGGGGAACCGGCTGTGGTGGCGGGTTCGATCAGCCGGACCGAACAACTTAGTTTGAATGGGATTCCTGGGCTGGGTGCGATTCCGGGGATCAATAAAGTCATGGTGTCCAACAGCAAGATGGATGAGACGGATGAGTTGCTGGTCGTGATCACGCCGCATATTGTGGACATGAGTCCGGGGCAGAGCGTGGAAGTTTGGCTGCCTAAGGGCGGGCAGTAGGGGCGCGGGATGACGCCCGTCATCCTGAGGGTTTTTCGTTTCGGATGGGAAATGCAGATCCCTCGCTTCGCTCGGGATGACAATGGGGCTCGCGATAACAATGCATTTACTTTTTTGCTTGCGTGTTTTCCTTGGCGGCGAAGTCTACTAGTTTTACCAGGACTTCATAGGGGACCGCAGGGAGCTTGCGGCCGTTTACGAAAATGGTTGGCGTGCTGTTGACGTCGAGGGCCTTGCCCAAGGCTACGGATTTTTCCACTCGCGAAGTAGTTTCCGGTTTCGCGGCACACGCGGCTATGTCTGCGCCCTTTACTCCTGCGCTGTCGGCGAGTGCGGTTAGTTTTTCGTCGGCGTTGGCGGCGGTGATGTCGGATTGGGCGGCGAAGACGCTGGAAATAAATTTCCAAAATGCATCGTTCGAACTGCGGCTTACACAGTCAGCGTAAGCAGCGGCTTTGGCGGCCCAATCGTGCATGGGCAGCGGGAAGCTCTGAAAGACCAGGCGAACGTTTTTGTTTTCTGCGGCGAGTTTTTCAAGAATAGGATGGGCATCTTTGCAGTGTGGGCATTGCAAATCGCTGAAATCTACAACCGTGACTGGGGCGTCGGCGGGACCGCGTGATGGACCATTTATGCCACGTTCCAACTCCTTTTGATCGGCGGCGAAGGGATGGGCGCCGAAGGGCATGATCTCTCCGTTGACCGCGTGTTTGCCGTCGGGCGTGACGTAGAGTTTTAGCTGCTGCTGGCCTTGCGCGCCGCTTAGGACTGCATTGATTTCGGAGAGGCCTTCGATTTCAGAAGGCTTGATGCTGACTATTTTCCAGGTTAGCGAACCGTCGTATCCGAACCATTGATGCAGGAAGGCGTTAACGGTTTCTTCGGAGGGAAGGCTGGCAGTCGTTTTAGTGGCGTGGGACGTGGATGGCGCTTGTTGGGCGCTGGCTAGCGTTAGTAAGAAGATCGGGATGAAGAGATATTTTAATAGAGATTGCATGCGTTCCTTTCGAATCACTCGTCTGTAATTAAATATCCGACTTGGCGGCTATGGGAAAGCGGCGGCCGTAGCCGAATGCTTTCGCGGAAATCTTTATGCCTGGCGCGGCCTGCTGGCGCTTGTACTCGCTGCGCTCCACCATGCGAATCACGCGCTTGACCAGACTAACATCGAAGCCGCGGTCGGCGGCAATTTGGTCGGCGGTGTGCGAGTCTTCGACGTAGTCTTCGAGGATGGCATCGAGCACGTCGTAGGGTGGGAGCGTGTCGCTGTCCATTTGACCGGGGCGAAGCTCGGCGGATGGCGGCTTGTCCAGACTGGCTTGCGGAATTACCGGGCGGCGCGAATTCACGTAGTGGCTCAGGCGATAGACCAGAGTCTTGGGAACGTCGGAAATTACGGCGAGGCCGCCGACCATGTCGCCGTAGAGAGTGCAGTAGCCGACGGCAAGCTCGCTTTTATTTCCGGTGCTGAGCACTATGGCGCCGAATTTATTGGAGAGCGCCATCAGCAGCGTGCCGCGGGCTCGCGACTGGATATTTTCTTCGGTTTCGTCTTCTTTGCGTCCGGCGAACAGGTTTGGCCAAAGTTTTTTTGTAGCTTTCGAAAATGTCGGTGATACAGAGCAGTTCGAAACGGATGCCGAGATTCTTGGCGAGAGCGCGGGCGTCGTCGATGGAACCGGTTGAGGAGTACGGGCCGGGCATGCCTACTCCGATGACATTTTCTGGGCCGAGGGCGTCGACGGCGATGGCGGCGGTCAGGGCGGAATCGATGCCTCCGCTCAGGCCGACGATTACCTGGCTGAATCCGCATTTGCGGACGTAGTCGCGCGTGCCCAGTACCAGCGCGGCGTAGGCGCTTGCCTCTTCGCCTTCGATCTGCGGGTGCATCTCGCCGGTTAGTTGATCGGAGTCGAAGTAGATGAGGTCTTCTTCGAAGGATTTCCCTTGCGCGATTATTTCTCCGGCGGGATTCAACACTACGCTCGAACCGTCGAAGAGCAGGCTGTCATTGCCGCCAACCTGGTTGACCATGACGACGGGAACTTTGTGACTGCGCGCGATTGAGGCCAGCATGTTTCGGCGCAATTCGCGCTTGCCGAGCCAGAACGGCGATGCGGAGATGTTCAGCACGAAATTGCCGCCGGCGGAAACCAGGGCTTCGACGGGATCGAAAGTGTACAGACGCTTGTTCCAAAAATGCTTGTCGTTCCAGGCATCTTCGCAGATGGTGAGCGCCATTTGCTTGCCGCAAAATGGAAACAGCAGCTGGCTTTTTGCGGGCGCGAAGTTGCGCATTTCATCGAAGACATCGTAGGTGGGTAAAAGCATTTTGGATTGCAGGAAGGCGACGCGGCCGTCTTTGAGCAGGGCGGCGGAGTTCATTACCGATTTGCCGCTCTCCGCCTGGGCGGGAGTGACGAGGCCGCAGATCACGGCGATGCCGCGGGTTTCAGCGGCGATTTGGTCGAGAGTTTCGCGGTTGTGCTGAACGAACGAGGCGCGCTCAACCAGGTCGCGCGGCGGATAGCCGCAGACGGAAAGCTCGGGGAAAAGAATTAATCCCGCGCCGGCGGATTGGGCGCGACGGGAGAAGTCGATAATTTTGGCCGCGTTGCCGGCGAAATCTCCGACGGTGGGATTGATTTGGCCCAGCGCAATCTTCACTATTCAAGTGTAAAGGCAGGCGGCGCGGGAGTCGAGACGCGGGTGCTGAGCGCAGAGTGCGTTCTGATAAAATCAGGGACGACAGTTTCGCTTGTAGTCAGCCGCTGTCGATAGTTCCACGGTCTTAATCAAAGCCGACGTAGCTCAGTTGGTAGAGCAGCCGATTCGTAATCGGCAGGTCACCAGTTCAACTCTGGTCGTCGGCTCCATCCTTCCGGCGATTTACTGCTGCTTCTCACTGCACCCGCAATTCGCTGTGTCGTGAAATTGTGACGCAGATTTCGCTGTTGATGACCTCGTCGTATCGATCTGTAGCGGATCAACTGTTATGATGACCTCCGATAAAATACAGACCGTTCTCTTTCTGGAATTGAGTCTGAGGGGGCACATTGACTGACTCGAGCTATAACGCGTTCAATCGTCGTGAGTTCATCCACGGCGCGCTGGCTGGAGCCGCCTTCGCCGCATTGCCAACCTCTGTTTTCTCTTCAGACAATCCCGACCTGCAATCGGTGCTGAGCCAAATACCGAAGATGCATGATGAGAACGTGAAGCGGCTGCAGGACTGGATCGCTTTGCCCTCGATCGCGGCCGAGAATCGGAACTATCCGCAGGGCCCTGAGTATATGGCGCAACTCGCTCGCGATGCAGGATTTGCGAACGTCGAGATTGTGCCGACGTCGGGCAAGCCTGGGGTCTTCGGCACTCTGGATGCAGGTGCGGCAACCACCGTCGGCATCTATTTTATGTACGACGTGAAACAGTTTGATCCTTCGGAGTGGTCTTCGCCACCGCTCGAAGGGCGGATCGTGGACAAGGAAGGGTTGGGCAGGATCTGCGTGGGCCGCGGCGCGGTGAACCAGAAGGGTCCTGAAACGGCCTTCCTCGGCGCTCTTCATGCCTTCAAGGCAGCGGGGACAAAAGCTGCCTGTAAATCTCGTGCTGGTCTGTGAAGGCGAAGAAGAGATTGGCTCGACCCACTTTCCGGAGGTTATCCACCAACCCAAGGTCACCGCTGCGTTGAAGAAATGCATGGGTGTGTTCATGCCAGAAGCGGGCCAGGACGCGGATGGAGGCATACAGATATCACTAGGCGCGAAGGGAGTAGTTGAGCTCGAACTGGTTTCCAGTGGAGAGCGATGGGGACGAGGACCCAAACATGACGTTCACTCCAGCCTTGAGGCACAGGTGGACAGCCCCGCGTGGCACCTGGTGCAAGCGCTCAACACGCTCATCGAGTCCGATGGACACACGCCGGCTGTGGCGGGCTTTTTTGACAAGGCCAAGCCGCTCACTCCCGCACAAATGAAGATGATTCAGGATGCCGCCGCTCGCCGCAGTGAAGCCACGGTCAAGAAGCAGCTAGGCGTTGAGCATTGGGTGCACGACACAAACTGGCTTGACTCGCTCGTGCTGCTCGAATCCAAGCCCACGATCAACATCGAGGGCCTGGTCGGTGGATACACGGGTCCCGGTGGCAAGACCATTCTGCCGCATCGCGCCGTCGCGAAGATTGACATGCGGCTGGTGCCTGACATGACGGCTGCCGGTACACTGGCGCTTCTGAAGGAGCATCTTGCCAAACACGGCTTCGGCGACATCGAGGTCAATATGAGTGGCGGCTACGATCCGACACAGACCTCGCAGGATTCGAAGCTCATCCAGGCGCAAATTGCGACTTACCGCAAGCTGGGTCTGGATCCCGTGCTGTGGCCTCGATCCGCCGGCTCCTGGCCGGGATACATTTTCACTTCCGAACCTCTCAATCTTCCCGCCGGACATTTTGGAGTGGGGCACGGCACCGGGGCACATGCTCCGAATGAGTACTATCTGATCGATTCCACCAATCCAAAGGTTGCGGGAATTGATGGGGCTGTGCGCTCCTTCGTCGAGTATCTCTACGCGTTGGCTTAACGCAGGGTGAGCGTTGCACGAACGCATGCTGCAACGTCGTTTAGTCCGTTGTCGCCTTGGAGCAAATTTCCGGCGAGTTTCCGGTTTCGCTGTTATCAGCGATTGCGTCTTGTTACTGCTGGCGAGAGATGAAAGGTGGAGAATCGCTCAAAATAAAGCGTACTCTGTCTTTGCCTGCTTCAGGATGGGAATGTCGGGATCAGCGTTCTGCCAAAGCGAGGGAAATCTCTGATACATCCCGGTGATTCGCTCAATCGCTAATATTTCCTCTTTCTTTGAGCCATTACGGCCGCGAATTTCGCTTCTATTAATGAAAGCCAGTTTTCCTGACGCTTAGGAAACGAATGCGATCGCATGAAGTGCGGAAAGTCCAAGGAGACGTCTAATGAAGAGAATTAGGTCCTGCGGTTTGGTTATGGTTGCAACACTTGCATTGAGCCTGCTGGCTGCGGTGGCGCATGCTCAAACTTATTCTGACCTGTACAATTTTGGCGACGGGTCGGGCGATCCACTCAATCCCGAGTATTCGGGAATCGTGGCACAAGGCCGTGACGGTAACCTGTACAGCACAACCCCGAAAGGCGGGAGCAACGCGCTAGGTACGGTGTTCAAGATCACCCAACAGGGAGTCGTGTCCGTTCTGTACAACTTTGATGGCACGCACGGCAAGGTGCCGTATGGCGGCCTGACGCTGGGTACGGATGGCAACTTCTATGGCACGACTTCCGCAGGCGGTTCAACCAATCTGGGAGTCGTATTCCAGATCACGCCCGCAGGCGCGTTGACCGTTCTCCACACTTTTGCCAGCACTGACGGATATTCTGCCTACGCTCCCCCAATTCAGGCGTCAGACGGTAACTTTTATGGAACCGCGATTGTTGGAGGCGCCTCCGGTTACGGAACGGTGTACAAGATGACGCCGACCGGCACTCTGACGGTTCTGCACTCCTTCGATTTGGCGAACGGCCGAAATCCCTACGGACCATTGGTTCAAGGCAACGATGGAAACTTCTACGGGACCGCATACTCTGGCCTGGGGGCAAACCTATACGGCATGGTCTTCAAAGTCACAAGCAAAGGAACGTTTACCATTCTTCACGCCTTTGATTTAACGGATGGCGGAAACCCAATCGCCGGATTAGTTCTCGGCAAGGACGGAAACTTCTACGGAACGACTTTTAACGGCGGCAGCGTGGGGTACGGCAACGTGTTCAAAATTACTGCGAGTGGTACGCTGAGCGTCCTGCACTCGTTTACCCCGGCCTCGGATGGAGGAACTCCCTACGGCAGCCTGGTACAAGCGACGGACGGCAACTTCTACGGAGTTGGGTACTTGGGCGGTACGAAGAACGAAGGGACCATCTTCCGTATCACCCCGAGCGGGACCTTTTCCGTCCGCTACGACTTGGATGGCACCCACGGCAGCCTTCCCATGGTGACCTTGCTGCAGCACACGACTGGCACCCTGTACGGAGACACGAATACTGGCGGCAGTCACAACACGGGAGCGTTCTACAGCCTTAAAGCTAGCCTGGCGCCGTACGCTGCGCTGCTGCCGACTTCGGGCAAGGTGGGAAAGTCGATTGGCATTTTGGGTCAGGGATTCAACAGCGCCAGTGGAGTCTCATTCAACGGGACGTCGGCCACGTTTAAGGTATCGTCAGATACTTTCCTGACTGCCACAGTCCCGGCGGGCGCGACGACAGGCATCGTGACGGTCACGATTCCTGGTGGCAATCTGAAGAGCAATATAAATTTCCGCGTGCCCCCGACGATCAAGAGTTTCAGTCCGACCAGCGGATCGGTGGGAACGCCCGTAACCATCAAAGGGGTCAGCCTGACGCAGACCAGCAAAGTGACCTTCGGTGGCGTCAAGGCGACGACGGTCGTCGTAAACTCGGACACACAGGTGACGGCGAATGTGCCGACGGGTGCGAAGACTGGAAAGATTTCGATCACTACCTCGGGAGGTACTGCTACAAGCTCGGCAATCTTCACCGTGACCCAGTAGAGCTTGGATAGAGCACCAGAAAAAGTCACTACCGATGCCCGTCACTGTTCCGCGCCAGTGACGGGCAACTCGGAAGTTATGCCCCGGATCGACGAGGCTTCGAGGAACACAACGGCTGCAGCGCACCTACGAACGATGCTGCGCATGGCCACAAACTCCTGTAAGTGTGGTCTCTAAGATTTTCTTCGTGAATACTCACCCTGGAATACCGTCTTCCAGTTCGCGCCGTTGTCGGTAGACTTCTCCCATAGTTGCTCGACCTTGTCCGGCGTTTTGCGAATCACTTTGATCCGGTTGAGAACGGCTTCTCCATTAGGTCCGACACTCGGACCCTGAAATTCCGCCACACCCGATGTCACTTTGCCTGCAAACACGTGCACACGCCCTTCGTTATCAGCGAACAATCCATGCCAACTCTTGTCATCAGCGCTATAAGCGAGCATGTTCTTGCCGCTGTGTCCCTTGCCGCCGTTCCAGGTCTCGACGATCAGGCATTTGTCGAGATCCAGGCTGACCGTGCTTGAGGCGCCGGATGAGATACCCGGATACGCAACGGCCCAGTTACCCAGCCAGAAATCAAGCTCGCGATTGGCCGGGTTGGTGAAACACTCCCCAGAATTCGCTGCAGCCAAGGCTGGGATTGCCGGCGTGGCCACGACGAGCACGACAACAATCAAGAAGAGAGAACAACGGAACCATCCGGGTTTTGCATCCATGTACTGCTTCATATAGATCCTCCTTAATCACAGCGCCTTCCTTTCAACGAGGGAGGCTCGCTCTTTCTCTACATCGCATAACGGCCGGCGCGCGCAGAAGCGAAACGCCTCGTTATCGTTTTCAATGTCATGAACTTCGAATCCTGCGGACTCAAGGCGCATGCCAAAACTGTCTGGATCAACTGGAACGAGTGTGTCCCCTATGTGAATCAGTCGCATGAGCAGGCTTTGTCTGCTGTCGCTGCCCACAAAAAAGCCTCCTGGCCGTAGGACGCGGAACACCTCATTGAGAACTTTGTCTTGCAGTTCGCGAGAAGGGACGTGATGGAGCATGGTGAATGAAACCGCTCCCGAGAACTCTGCGTCCGGGAATGGCATGTCAGTGGCGTTCCCTTCGATCACCTCCACGTTGCTTCCACGTAAGCGTGCAGTCAGAGCACTCGCCAGCGTAGGATCGATTTCTAGAGCCGTTAGTCGCGTGACCGAGGTTCGCAGCAGGTCCGTGGTTAAACCCGGCACCGGGGCCGAGTTCCAAAACATTCGGTCCGAGGTCATTTCCGCTTAGAACCCATGGCACTCGCCGCTGAAGAGTTGCATGCCAACGATCCGAACGGCAGAGCCAGTGATGTATGCGATTCATATCCCCACAGGGTTTTCTTAGCTCTTACCCTAGCGGTTGTCAGTTCTGCGCGCTTTCGATAAGGTGACAATAGATGTCGCAAAAGCGGCAAAATGGAACCTTCGATCGCTCGGCTGACCGCAGGTCTGCAATCACAACTTTCACACGAGACTATCCGGCCGACCACGTAATACCGCTGCATTTCCACGATCGAGATCAACTGGTCTACGCATCGCGCGGGGTGATGACAATTCGTACTCGCGATGACACGTGGGTGGTCCCGCCCAATCGTGCGGTGTGGATACCGGCAGAGGTCTCGCACACAATCACGATGTCAGGTGCAGTGGCGATGCGAACCCTGTATTTGAAACCGCGGATGGCAAAGGGGCTGCCGCGAGACTGCTGTGTGATCAACGTCCCAACATTGCTGAAAGAGCTCATTCTCTACACTTGCACTCTGGCAGCGTTGAAGAGAACGGTGAAATGGCAAGAGCACTTGATCGCGGTAATTCTTCATCAATTACAAGCGGTGCGGATGGTCCCATTACAACTGCCTCATTTGTCCGATCCGAGAGCTGTCCGAATTGCACAGATTCTTATGACAGAGCCGGCCGACGGTCGAACTCTAACTCAGCTTTGCAGGGTGGCGGGGGCCAGCAAGCGGTCCATCGAAAGACTCTTCCAGCAGGAAATCGGAATGACTTTTGGAAAATGGCGGCAGCAGCTCAGGCTCATGCAAGGAATGCGCCTTTTAGCCGAAGGCGCAAAGGTCACTCATGCGGCTCTGGAATCGGGGTACAGTACACCGAGCGCTTTCATTTCCATGTTCAGGAAGGCTCTGGGAACAACGCCAACCTCCTACTTCAGGTTGAGGCGCGACTTATAGCTCCTTAGTGGCTTCGTCGGATCGGGCTCACGCCCGACGTTGGGATGTGTACAGACAACAGCCAGCATCCCGCGCCAGTCGCGTTGGCTTCCGGGTGGTCGAGAAGAACAGTCTCGATGACTGGCACCGCGATGCCAATCGACCGACGTTGCGTTTGTTGTTCGTCGAACGCGATAACATCTCTCCCCATTACTGTTGGTCTGCGGCTTTGCAATGCTTGGCCACTACGCGGATGTCGTTGTTCACGTCGGCTACTTCTAGCGGGACGCCGTCGACTCCGTGCGCGGTGTCGGCGGGATTGCTGCCGGACTTTGTGGGATTGACGCCGGTCTTGGTTGTGCCGGGCCGGATTCGCCCCGTGACCTCGACTTGGTGATGAACTTGTTTATTGAGTTTGTTGCCGACTCCTTTCAGGACGTAGACGAGGCCGGTTTTGTCTTCGACCACGATGTAGTTTCCGCGCTGCCCGTCGAGGCATCCGCGAACCGTGGTGGTTGCGGATGCCGGGCCGTTTGTGTCTCCGGTTGAAGCGGGCGGGTTTGACGAGGTTTGCGCGAACGCTGCCAAGCGTCGCGAGTAGAATTCCTGGTACAGCGATCAGAAGTTTTTGTGCGATCCATGTAGTTCTCTCCAATTAGTCGATGTTGTTACTTAGAATGTGTAAATCAAGTCAAACTGCAGGCGGTTCAAGTATGGTTCCTGCTGTCCGGGCTTGCTGATGGTGGCGAGGCTGCTGTAGTTATTGAACAGCGCGACGTTATTTTCGAGATTGGTGTTCAGAGCGCGTCCATGCCACCAAGTAAAGCTGGCGAGTGTATTGGCGCGCAGCTTCCACAGAGCGTAGATGCGGTTCTGCAAAATGTTGGTGGGAGCCCTTTGATCGCTTTCTACGAAGGAAGCGATGGCGGCATCCTGTTCTTCGCGCGACCACGCGTAGCCTAGTTGAATATCATTTTTGTTTTTTACCTGGCCTACGCTGAAGTCGAATCCATATTCTTTGTTTTGGCTCCCTAGGGTGCTGATGACGGCGCCCTTTGTGTTTAGGGGATGGGCTTCCGCGTCCAGGTTGTCGAGGAATTCAAGCAACAGATTCACGGGCAGGCGAGTCAGGCCAGTCCGGATCTGGTTGTTGAGGATGAAATCGGCGTAGTTGTAGCCGGAATAAAAGTGGGCCACCCCGGTGGCATCCACGTAAGTGGCGTTGGTCATGCCATTGGGCGCAAACACGCAGGGCGGGAAACTCGTGAAACTCACCCCTTTGGCGCAACCCTGGCCCTCGCCCGGTACGGGAATGCCGGTTATCGGAGATGGAGTCTTGCCGCCTGTCGGCGTGGCCGGCTGGAAACCGGTAGTGGTCGCTTCCACAGCAAAGGCGCTTTGATTCAAAATCGCATCGGGGCGATTCCACTTCAGCGTGAGGAATGAGGGACTCGCAGTCCAGGGGCCGACTTGAAGCCGACCAGATATTTGTCCGCCTAAGGCATAGGAATCCTGAGATGCGATGGCGGTTTTTCCGTTGGCCTGGCTGTAAAGCAGTTCGATACCTTGGATGGTGATATTCTGCAGCGCGCCAGAAAAGTCGAACGAAGCTTTTTCATCGAACCCCTCCGGATTCAAGTCAGGATCGAAGGTGACCGAGGTCCGCTGCCACGGGTAGGCGAACTTTCCTCCGGTGAGAGACAGCCAGCGATGGGCGATGGGATTGTAGGTCACGAATCCGCGATCGAGGGCGATGGTTTTGCGATCAAACACGTTGGAAAGAGTTTCGTTCGTGGTAGTCGGATTACCGAGCGAACCGGTAGCTAAGGCGAAGCCGGCGACGAAATCCTCGTTGAGCTGACCATCGACTCCAAAGCGCACACGAATACGGGCGAGGTTGTTGTCGGGAATGCCCTGCTGGAAATAAGACTCGCCGCGAATTCGAACGTCTCCACTGAAGCGGAACCGGCCGACCAAGGCTTCGAGGGCGGTTAATTGCCTGCCCGCGTCCTGGGTTTTTGTATCCACGACGGCTAGCGCCGTCTTGACTTCGGCGGCGCTGGATGAAGCCTGATCGGCCAGGCTTTTGGCTTCCGCGGCCGATTGTTGCGCTTGTACCGCAGTGCTCTGGGCTTGTGCAACGTTGCTGGCTGCGCTTTGAGCGGCGGCGTTGGCTTGTTGGGTCGCATCGAGCAGTTGCTGGAGCTGAGACCTTAACTGATCCACCAGTTGGTTCTGCTGTGAAATTTGCTGCTGTTGCGCGGACACGGCTTCTTTCAACTCCTCAACTTCCCGGGCCGTGACTGTTTTGCTGGTGGGCGTGCGCTTCTTCGCCGTGGTTGCAGTCGATGCCGATTCACCGGTTTGGGCGGAAACGAACGCGGTTAATGGGATTATAACGATCATCATGATCGATATAGTAGAGATATAACGTTTCATTCCTTGCTTCATTTGAGTTTTGACGCTCCTAAACTGTTTTCCCGGCTCTGAGAGGCGGGTACTTTTACACCACAGAATTCAACACAGACGAACCGGGGGAAACTAAGCCGGCGCCAAACCCCACTTATGCTGCAGCCGGCGTTCGATGGTCTTGAAGACCAGACCATCGACGATGTATCCAATGGCGATAATCAGCATCATGACTGCGATCACCTGACTCATGTCGTTCAGATCGCGGCCCATCATCAACAACTGCCCGAGACCCAGACTGACGAAGATCATTTCGCCGGAAATCAGCGAGCGCCAGGCGAATGCCCAGCCCTGCTTCAGTCCGGAGAGAATGAATGGCAAGCTGGCTGGAAGCAGCACGTACCAGAACAGCTTGAAGCCGCGCGCCCCGAGATTCCGTCCAGCCATGCCGTAGATCTTCGGCATCTGCTGGCGGCCCGTCCTCCATGGCGATGGTCACGGAGAGCAGCGATCCCATCACCACCACGAAAAGAATTGCTTTTTCCGTGAGGCCGAACCACAAGCACAGCCAGCGGGAGCCAGCAGATGCTGGGCAGACTTTGCAAGCTGACCAGCAAGCCGCCCATGGTTTCTTCGAGAAACTTGTTGCTGGCGACGCCCAGGCCCAGCACCATTCCCAGCACCACCGACAAACTGTAGCCGAGCAACATGCGCTTCATGCTGACCGCAATCGCGATCCAGAAGCTATGATCGGCGAACCCGGCCCACAACGACTCCGCCACACCTTTCGGCGTGGGAAATACGTAGGGTGGCCATATTTTCAGTTTGGCCAGCGACAGCCCAGATCGCAATGAGCACGCCATAGAAGATTGCATGTTTGGCGAAACGCTTCATGCCGGGACCTCTTTCGGGCCGTACTGCTCTTCCAGCGACTTGTTGATCTCTTCGCGTAAATCGTTGAGGATCTCGCGCGCGCTTTTCGCTACGGTCGTGTCTTCCAGCACGCGCGGCCGCGGCAGGTCGATGAGAAATTCGCGCTTCACCCGTCCGGGGCGGAAGGTCATCAGAGCGACACGATCTCCCAGCCGCACGGCTTCGCGCACGTTGTGGGTCACGAAAATAATGGTGCGGCCGGTCTCGGCCCAGATGCGTTCCAGTTCGTCGTGCAGCAGATCGCGGGTTTGAGCGTCCAGTGCGGCGAAGGGCTCGTCCATGAGCAGAACGTCGGGTTCGGTGGCGAGCGCTCGGGCCAGCGCGACGCGTTGCCGCATTCCGCCGGACAGTTGATGAGTGTAGCTGTCCTTGAACTGCGAGAGATGAACCAGGCGCAGGTAATACTGAGTTTTTTCCTCGCGCTCGGCTTTCGGCACGCGCTTTCATCTTCATGCCGAACTCGACGTTTTGGCCTACCGTGAGCCAGGGAAAAAGTCCGAGTTCCTGGAAAATGAGAATTCGGTCGGTGCCCGGTGCCTTGGACAATTTTGTCATCCACCAGCACGTTCCCCGAGGTGGCCTGGTGAAGCCCGGCAATCAGGTGCAGCAGCGTGGATTTTCCGCAGCCCGATGGTCCGACAATGCAGAGGAATTCGCCTGCTTTCACTTTCAGATTGATGTTGTCGAGCGCGAGCAAGCGCGAGCCGTCATTGCGTTTTGTAGCTGAGGGAAATTCCGTGGAGTGAGACTTTGGGAACCGCTTCGTCATGTCGGAGCGCTAGAACCGCGGAACCTGACGCCGACTTCCATCGAGTGCTGGCAGGGCGTAGCGGACGTCTGTGATCAGCCGCGAATGAAGGTTGTACTGCTGGATTCGGCGTCATTGAATTGTCTTCCTTCCCTTTTCTGCCAGAACCTGATTCAAGAGACTCAAGTCGTAGAGGCTGGAAAAATCCGGCATTTGTCTTCCCAGAAAACCGGCCTCGTAGGCGGAACGAGCCGAGGCCAGCAGCGAGTTGCGAATCGGATCGTAGGTGAGCTGCAATCTTCCGAAAGCCTCGTCCAGCACGGCCGGGGCAAGCGCCTTGCCGGTTTCCTTCTGCAATTGCGCGTTCAACATTTTCTTGGCTTCAGGCAGATGTCCGTTGATCCAGTCGGTCAATTCCACGTGGGCGCGAATCCAGTTCTTCACCACATCCGGATGCTCGCGAAGAAATTTTGTGCTGACGATCAGATGGGTGATCACGAACTGTTTATTCGGCCACAGATCGCGTTCGTCAAGAAACAGATGGGCGTTGCCTTCATGAATCAGGCGCGTCGCCCATGGCTCGGGAGCCCACGAAGCATCGAGCTGCTTCTTGCAGGAAAAGTGTCAACTGGTCGGGATTGGCCAGCGGGATCACTTGCACGTCGCCACCTTTGTCGGTGGATTTCATGCCGTGAGCCTTCAGCCAGGCGCGCAAGCGCCACGTCCTGCGTGTTGCCCAGTTGCGGCGAGGCCACTCGCTTGCCGTGAAAGTCTTCCGGCTTCTGAATGCCCGAATCGTTTCGCACCACCAGAGCCACTCCGCCGCTGGCCGCGCCGGCGACCACTCGCAAGCGCTTCGCCGTTGGAGCGAACATAGCCGCGCAATGGCCGGATTCGGGCCGACATAGGTCATGTCGATCGCGCCGGAAAACAGCGCTTCAATGGCCGATGGGCCAGCGTTGAAACTTGTCCATTGAATCTTCACACTTGGCCCCAGAGCTTTCTCGAACCATCCATTCGCCTTGCCGACCATGGCTTGCGCGTGCGTGATGTTGGGAAACGCGCCCACGCGAATCACCGTCTGACCGAGCGAAGGCAGCGCCTGGATGAGAAAGAACAATGCGCCTAGCGAAAAAGATGACCCGTTTATTCATCTCTTCCGCGGCTCCCGGTTCCGTGGACGACCATGGGCAAAAGGCTCGGCCCGTCGCCATTCTTCTTGCGCCGCTTGCCGGACTTTGCCAGCATTCGCACCCTCACCATCCATGATGTCGGCGAGCGTAGTGTGTTCCAGAATCTTGGCTGCGGCATCGCGTACGTCGAGAAAGACCTGGTAGAGCGCGCGATGTTCGGCGTCGCGATCGATCAGAGTGCGCAACTGGTCGGCGTCTCCGAAGGGCGCCAGCGGGCCGTCAATCAGACGGATGATCTCGCTCAAGCGGATCTCGCGATGGGGGCCGCCGCAACTGGTATCCACCCTTGGCGCCGCGCACGCTTTCGACGATGCGCGCATTTTTCAGTTCCAGACAGAATCAGTTCCAGGAATTTTTCCGGCAAAGTTTCTTCGTAGGCGATGTCGCGGATGCGAATGGCGCCTTGGTTGTAGTGGCGGGCCAGCATCATCATTGCCTGCAGCGCGTATAGACCTTTTTGCGAGATTTTCATAAGTCGGGAATTATGCCATAAACTCTATCGTTGTAATAGAGTTTATTAGCATCACCGACATTAGCAAGTTCGAGGCCAATTTATTTTCCGGATCAGTATGTGCGGAAGTGACGCGCTTTCAATTATTTGCTATGGGTTTACTGCAGAGTTTGATGAGGTGAGAGTTGCATTTGATTGCATATTCCGGGTAGATTCTGCGACATTGGCGCTCAGCTACAGCTCCGCTTTGCGCAAGCGAAGCGAATTGGTGATCACAGAGACCGAACTGAAGCTCATGGCAGCCGCGGCCAGGATTGGGCTCAGGAGCAAGCCAAAGAACGGATAGAGCACACCGGCGGCGATCGGCACGCCGAGCAAGTTATAGATGAAAGCGAAGAACAGATTCTGTCGAATGTTGCGCATGGTCGCCTGGCTCAGTTTACGAGCGCGGACGATGCCGGCGAGATCGCCTTTCAGCAAAGTTACGCCGGCGCTTTCCATGGCGACATCGGTTCCGGTGCCCATAGCGATGCCTACATCAGCTTGAGCCAGAGCCGGCGCGTCGTTGATGCCGTCTCCTGCCATAGCGACCGTGCGACCTTCCTCCTGCAAGCGGCGCACTACCTGGGACTTTTTGTCGGGCAGGATTTCTGCTTCGAAGTTGTCGATGCCAAGCTGACTGGCTACCGCTTGAGCGGTGCTGCGGCTGTCGCCGGTGAGCATAACGATGCGCAGTCCAGCGGCTTTAAGATCGCGCAGCGCTTGCGAAGTGGATGGCTTGATGGGATCGGCGATGCCGATTAATCCGGCTGGGTGACCATCGATCGTGACAAAGATGACGGTCTGGCCCTTGCGGCGCAGGTCTTCGGCGCGCTGCTTAAGTTCATCCATGGGAAAACGCAGCTGCTCGAACAGCCTTTCATTGCCGGCCATGATGACTTTTCCTTCGACTTCGCCGCTGATGCCCAATCCCGTGTTCGATTGAAATTTGCTCGCGTTCGCCAAGGCTAGATTGTTCTGCCGGGCAGCAGAGACGATCGCCGAGCCGAGCGGGTGCTCGCTTCCCTGCTCCAGGCTCGCGACCAAACGAACCAGCTCACTTTCATCGCCCGCCGTAACCGCAGTCACAGATTCGACGGTGGGTTTGCCTTCAGTCAGAGTTCCGGTCTTGTCGAAGACCAGCGTATTTACTTTCTCAAGAACCTCCAACGCTTCAGCGTTCTTGATGAGGACACCAGCGCGAGCGCCGCGTCCGGTGCCGACCATGATCGCCATGGGAGTGGCCAATCCCAAAGCGCATGGACAAGCGATGATGAGGACGGCAACTGCATTTACTAACGCGTGGGCAAGGCGCGGCTGGGGACCAAACAGACTCCAGACAATGAAAGTAAGGACGGCAACAGCAATTACCGCAGGCACGAACCAGGCGGCGATACGGTCGGCCAGCCGCTGAATGGGGGCGCGGCTGCGCTGCGCCTGGCTGACCATTTGAACAATGCGCGCCAGCAGAGTCTCACTGCCTACGTGCTCGGCGCGCATCACGAATGATCCGGTGGCGTTTACGGTGGCGCCAATCACCGGGCTGCCTGGCTCTTTTGCGACAGGCATGGATTCCCCCGTGATCATGGATTCATCAATCGAACTTGTTCCCTCGAGGACGATGCCGTCGATGGGAATTTTTTCCCCGGGACGCACTCGGAGGTGGTCGCCCGCTTTTACCTGATCGAGGGGAATGTCTTGTTCCATGCCGTTCCGAATAATGCGCGCAGTCGTGGGAGTGAGATCGAGCAGGGCGCGGATGGCAGCGCCGGTGCGGCTGCGGGCCCGGAGTTCGAGCACTTGGCCTAAAAGCACGAGGGTCACGATGGCGGCGGCCGCTTCGAAAGTACACGGGTGGAGCGCCATTCATTCCGCCGAATGATGCCGGAAACAATACCGGGAAATAAAGTGGCGGCCAGGCTGAAGAGATATGCAACTCCCGTGCCCATCGCGATGAGCGTGAACATGTTGGTGGAGCGGTTGATGATTGAAGTCCAACCTCGTTGAAAGAAAGGCCATCCGCCCCAGAGGACGACAGGCGTGGCGAGCAGCAACTCAATCCAGGACAATTTGGCTCTCGGATAGCCAGCTGCCGGTTCCTGGAGCTGGCATCCCGCCCACCATATCAGCCATCGCGATTGCGAGCAGAGGTACTGTGAGAGCCAGGCTTATCCAGAAACGGCGGGTCATGTCGCGCAGTTCGGGATTCTCTTCGTCCACGGCAGTAACCGTGCGCGGCTCAAGAGCCATGCCACAGATGGGGCATGATCCAGGACCGGGCCGGATGATTTCGGGATGCATGGGGCACGTGTATTCGCGTGCGTGTAGGGCTTGGAGGAAACTCGGATTCAAGCGCCATCCCGCAACTTGGACACGGTCCGGGCTTGCTGACACGGACTTGAGGACACATCGGACAGACGTAGGTTGCCTGAGTTGCAGGTACGGGCGGGGTGGCTGGACGGATGGCTGGCATGCCTAACATGACCAAGTCGGAGAATCCAGAACGGGCAGCCGGGGTAAGGTATTTATCAGGATTCGCTTTGAATTTCTCCGCGCAGCCAGCACAACAGAAGAAGTATGACTTCCCGGCATTATCGACGCGGTGCTTGCTGGTTGTGGGATTCACATCCATCCCGCAGACGAGATCTTTTACCAGCGTCGCGGATTTTGAGACATTATCGGTCATATTGCCTGTCGGCGTTGGAAATGGATTGAGAACACCATGCTACGCCTCATCCGAATATAGATTCAGATTACAGTGCTTTCGCTGCAGTCACGAATTCCGTGGATAAAGGCTGTTGTATCTTAGTAAAGGAGGACAACCTGCCCCATGACACAAATGGAAGTCGCATATCGTTACGGCGCTAACCCCGGACCCGCGGAGATGCGAGCTTTAGGCAGCGTGCGCGAAGTATACGGCATTCGTCGAATGAGGTTTGAGACGGGGCGAGTTATTCGCGTGGAGTTCGACGGATCACGACTAAAGGAGCCGGCGGTCGCGAGTTTGTTACGGGAAGCAGGGCTTGATTTGGAAGAGAAGGTAATCTGAAGATGAGTTCATCGGCCAACGGTGAGCTTTGGGGGAGGTCGTCCGTCGGCCAGATGAAACCGAGAAGGGATAAATGCAAGGGGCGTCCAAGAAAACCTCTGGCCGAAGTTTATCTTCAAGGGCGCCCCGTTGCGCGCCACTTCGTCTGGTGAACGTCTTGCACCTCACTTGCCAATCCAATCATCTGAAAATACACGCTCAAGATCGGGTTCGGACGGTAGGAATTGCATCCCCTGAGAAAGATTTACGTCCGAGCAAAACTGTCGGGTTGAAGCCGCTCGGTTACATTACCTTGGGCGCATACAGTGATCACTGTACGACCCGAGTGAGGCGTGATCTACAATTGTCTCTCTTTCCTCTTTCCCTCTTATGAACCTCTTATGAAGTCCTTACAGGAAGCGGCCCTCTTCCCGTTAACGTCCATTGCTCGCGAATGAAGCTGGACAGTGCTTTGCGGTCGCGAAAGGCTTCTGTGCCGCCCGGCTTTGTGACGGAGTATGCGGCTGCAATGTTGGCGTAAGCGAGACAGTCCTCGAGCTTCGCGCCCAGCAGAAAAGCGTGAATGAAACCAGCGTCGAAAGTGTCGCCGGCGCCAATATCGTCGACCATCGGGACTGTCGGAGGAGCAGCACTCCACTGCTCATTGCCGGTCCGACATATCGCGGCACTAGAACCACGTTTGAGCACAACGATTTTTGCGTGTTGTGCAAGGAAGCTGAGTGCCTGTGAAGAATCGTTTGTGCCCGCAATTTTTTTGGCCTCGCGATCGTTGGGCAGGAAAACATCCACGTATGGCAGAACCTCGAGCAAATCCGGAGCCCATTGATTTTCGGGATCGTCGTTGGTGTCGAGGGACGTAGTGAGCCCGGCTTGCTTGGCTTGGCGAAACAAATTCACGATTTGAGGGCGCAGAGCACGGTGCAGGTAAAACGACGAAAGATGAAAATGACGCGCACTGAGCAGGTAGTCCAGGGCGATGTCGGAATACTGCATTTCGAACATGGTCCCCGGATAGGTGAACATAAACCGGTGCTGGGTATGCGGCAATACAACCGTAAGACCAGTAGACGTGCTTCCAGTTCCCTGCTTGATGCGACTGATGTCCACGCCTGCCGTGGACAGGCGGTCGGCGGCCATCTTGCCCAGCGGGTCGTTCCCAATCTTGGAAATAAAACCTACTTCGGTGCCGAGCACACACAAGTTGTGAGCAAAGATTCCCGACGAACTGCCCAGGGTGAAGGCCATACTGCTGGCCAGGTGTTCATGATCCGGCAGCGGATTTTCAGGCAAGCCATAGAGGATAAGATCGAGGTTAAGCTCGCCGACAACGCAGACTTCAATCATTCGAACAGATTCCCCTCATGCGTGTGGATAGGTAGCTTTGGTCAGGAATGCGACCCGATAAACTGTACTACGCGGCTGATGGCTCCGTTGGGACTCGGACAGTCGGGCTGCAGGTTCCATCGCAGGGACGAAAACAATCCGAGCAATTGTCCGAAGATCACGTCTAGAGGGGGGCGGTAGTCGTCGGCGAGTGAACCGTCGGACGCGAGAATCTGCTCGGCGATAGAGTTGGTAGCGGGCTCGCTGCTTCCACCGACTACGACGCGGGTTGTGACCAGCCGCTTGTTGCCAATTTCTTCGAGCAGATTCCGCTCGTACTCCTGCACTCGCTTATCGCCTGACAGAAAGCACACCAACAAAGTGTTACGGTCCAAGGCCGCCATAGGACCGTGGCGCAACCCCAAAGCGGACTCTGACATGGTTACGACCTTGCCTGCGGTCAGTTCCAGCAGCTTTAACGCGGACTCTTTGGCCACGGCTCTCAAGCTGCCCGAACCGACAAAACAAACTTTATCGAACGGCTGCTCCGCAAGAGTTGCAGCGCAATCGGCGGCAGCGGGAAGGAACTTGTTTCCAGCTTCGATCAGTCGACAGAGTATCTTCTCGTATTTCTCCAGATCTTTCTCCAGGTCGGCGAGGTGGGCCAGGCATTGGCCGAAGATGACCATATTGGAAAATGAACTGGTCATGGCCAGTGCGCGATCGTTCACCGCATCGTCTAAGCAGATGCTGAGAACTTGAGGATTTCGAACGTGAGCGCGGACCATTTGTCCATTCGAATTGCAGGAAATCACCAAGTGATAAATATCCGGACGGCGCTTGCAGGCGCGCTCCAGGACGGCGACGCCTTCGGCACTGTCGCCCGAGCGGGAGAAAGAAATCCAAACATACTTTTTGTCGGTCGCGCAAAGATCATCCATGTTGGTCATGAGGTCCGTGCTTGCTATCGCGACGACTTCGCAGTGCCAGCATTTGCGCAGCAGATAGACCAAAGAATGTCCGATGTAATCGGAGCTTCCGGCACCGATTAGGAAAACGGTTGGCCGGAGTCGTGGGTCTACGGCTAACCCAGCGGCCTCCAGAAACGTTTTTATTTGCCCGCTTCTGTTTCTGCAAAGCTGGAAGGTTGAATGCCAGGTGCCCGGTTGCTGCGCGATTTCCGCCGGTGTATACAGCAACCCCTGAGCTTTTTTCTCACTGTCCGTGAGGCTCAGCAGTTTAGAAAGTGCATTCACAGTTAGCGACTCCACGAATCGATTCAATATCTATCGATTCAAACTTCACCGGTTGAAAAACGGTTTCAGACTCATGGCTCGTACCAAAAGACCGCGCCTTTCTCAATCGCAGGCAAAATGTAGGTCATGCCGGAGGAATTAGCCGTGCCCTCGAGCCGCTGCGCGTCGCCGAGAAAAGGTAGAAAGAATCCGTGTCCCTTGGCGGCGCCGGATATGGTGACTTGTACGCCGGCTTGAGGAGTCTGCACGGGATTGACCCCGCCGCGCAGGCCCGCAAAGTTTGTCAAGAATACGTGAGGCTTGTCGTCCACGCGGGCAATCGAAGTGGCAAGCATCGGCGATGCGACCACGTGGACTGCAGGTTCTGATTTCAGGCTGCCCAGAAATTCGCGTTCTCGATCAGGAGCAGCGGCGTCAAAATCCTTTTGCAGCGCGTCGCTGTAGTCCGCTCCCGGACACTTACTGAAATGGATGAGATTGGGTGAGCTTGCAATTGCTGTAGCGTCCTCTCCCGTGATCAGTAACCGTCGGTTTCCCGCGACGTACGAACGCAAAGAAGACCGTTCGTCGTCGCTAATCAGCCTTACGTTCGGCAGAATCAGAGTGCTTCCCTGGAAATCCGCGAGTGTGCGGGGGGTGACAACCTGAAACTCCAGATGCTTTTGCATTAGCAGAATCAGAATGCCGCGATACGAGGCGATGAATTCTTTAGCAAAAAAGTTACGGGTTTCGGGGGAGAAGTAAACTCCAATTGGCGAAATCGGTATGCGCGGTGAATAAAAAGTTTTCTCGTGGGCATGGGTCCAGGAAAAAATCTTTTTCCGTGTGAGCGGGTCATTCGAACCAGCCATGGAGTGGCCGGGCGCATCCCAGAAATTCGCCCCGGCCATAATCTCTGAAGCTGCAAGATTCATCATCGACTCGCGCCGGTCGACCTTTTGATCGCCGTCCCAGGAATAGTTCAGAATCCAAGTCGCCTTCCCCTGCGCAAATGCTCGAAAGGTATGCATTCCCACCTGGTAACTGAACCAGTCCAACGGCGTTCGAGATGACGCCATGTGATCGCCGCTGCCGAATTCGTATTCGTGGGCGATGGCGTCGACGACTGGATACAGGCTGTAGACATCCGCACCCACGCGAACCGCTTCTTCCTCGATGCCGGGATAAATTTCTGGAATCGTCTTGATTGCGGGATTGATTGACTTTGCGGTCTGGTCAATTTCTTGCATGAAGTGCGGTGATGGTTTGGATTCTGAATTGAATCCACTTGCGAAAGTTGGGATCGGAAAAATCTCCCAGCTTAAGGTCTTTTCTTGCATTAAGGCCGGTTTGCTTTTGAAATGCGGCGACGGTGTAGTCGTCAAAGCTTGCCCAGGTGTCTTCCCAACCGTCGAAGTGCGTCATCCAGTAGGGAATGTCCACGTAGATTCCATCGATGCCGGTCGCGGCGATTTGCCTGACTCTCTCCATGTACATCTTTCGCCATGCTGGCGCATAGGGAGTTATCCATACGTCTTCATCACCTTTGGCGATCCAGAAGGCAGTGCCTCCGCCAAAGACAGCCGGCTCGCCGGTGATTTTTCGTTGCAGCCAGTCGGGATGCTCTTTGGCCAGCGTGTGCGGAGTTGTGTCGGCATTGGCAGTGATGCATTCCGTGCCTGCGATGTAGACGAACGCTCGGTTGCCCGACGGCGTGCGCCTTCTCAGCAAGCGTGCGAATTGCCTTCAGCTTTTGCTCAGGGTTTACGAAGCTTTCGTAGCGGCCGGGAATGTCGTTGTCAACTTCGATACCGAAGACGCCATCCTCCTGCGCGCTGCGCACAATCTGCTCGGCATTATCGTTGCGCAGCCCATAAGCGCCGATCCGAACGTAGTGGGTCCAGTCCTGCTCTGCGGAATCTTGGGCAGCTCGCAGAATTGGAGCGAGCAGGATGAGACGAACATCGCACCGCAGGCCCGCTTGACACTTTGCGCTGCTCGCCTGCACGGGCGAGGACGCCCGCGCCTACATTGTGGGAATTTAGAATTCAAAGCGGACCCCGAGTTGCCCGTGGCGCGGCGTGCTGCCTAGCACCGTCGACGTGATTTGCCCGAAGGTCGAATCGCCCTACAACGTGTCGGGCACAGCGAAGCGAGGCGTATTAAAGAAGTTGAAGAACTCGCCGCGCACTTCCAATCTCATTCCTTCCCGCGGAACAAACGTTTTTTCCAGCGCGACGTCGATGTTGTGAATGCCGTCGGTGCGGAGGTTCGAAAAATAACGCGGCGCGTTCCCCGGCTGTTCGTAACCGGGATTGGCAAAGCAATTCGAATTTAAAGTGCTTTGCCCGGTCAGCGCGGATGCGTGCGCGCTGATGCCGCTGCTGGGATTGCAAATCACGTCGGGCCGTTGATTGCCATCATCGAGCGTTGGCTGAGACATACCGATGTCAATTGGCTGACCGGATTGCAAAGTAAGGATGGTGGAAAGCGTCCAACCGCCTACCACGCCGTCGAGGAAACGATTCATGTTCGGTCCGATCCATCGTCCTCGTCCAACGGGCGAGTCCGCGATAATGGCCATTGCCAGGCGGTGAGTCGCGTCGTTGGCGCTGATGGAATGCTCGGCTTTCAGGTTGTCGAGTTCTTGAGGATTGTCCGACGCCAGCGAACCGACCCAGGCGTTGCGGCCGGCGGAGGAATCATCGGTTGCTTTCGAAAAGGTGTATCCGCCTTCAAAGCTGATGTAGTGGCTGGCGCGTTTTTCGAAGCGGACTTGCAAAGCGTTGTAAAAAGATTCGGCTTCGAGCAGCGGGAAGCCCTTCGAAGTTGCCATTGAATTGCGGGTAGGGTCGCAGCAGATTGATTAGCGGAATCTGGGCGTTGTTGTATAGCGAGTCGGGCTCGTTGAAAATTGCATTTGGGCCACTGAACAGCGGTTGAAATGGATTGTTGACCGTGTTGTGAAGTTCATTGTAGAGATCGATCGTATTGTATTGCTCGCGCACCGCTGAAGGGATGAAATTCCGATCACGCGTGCTTATTCCACAACCGCAAACGCCACCAGCTCCGCCCCAAGGCAAGTGCGTACTGTGATTCGCGGAGTAATCTGCGGAGACAACCAACTGTCCCGGCAAGAGGCGTTGCACGCCAAAACTCCATTGATAGATGTCAGCATTCTGCGCTGGAGTTGTGCCCAGGTCATTCAGGTTCGGGTAACCCCATTCGGCTAACGCGCCATACTTTGTCCCCTGAGGCGCTGGCAGCCCGGCTGGAAAAGGATTTTCAAGGGTTGCGTACTGGGTTTCGAAGTTGTCCTGGGTGAAATAAACCTGTCCATCCTTGCGGAAGGCCGTGCCCGGATATTGAAAGTTGGTAGCAACGCTCATTCCGTAATAAATGCCGGCGCCGCCGCGAATCTACGGTATTCGTGGTCAACTGGTAGGCGAATCCCAGCCGCGGCGCCCAGTTATTGCGATCGATGGGAACGTGACGATTGCCGGGAGTCGCGAACTCCGTGGTGCCGAGTAATGGTCCTGAAATCAGCGGCAGGCCCGGAACGGTGATGCCACTGTTTCCGGTGAAATTACTGAACTGCAGCAGATTATTTCGCTCGGTGTACGGAGTGCTCCATTCATAACGCAAACCGAGATTCAGCGTCAGCTTGGGCGTGACTCTCCAATCGTCCTGCGCATAAAAACCGGTCTCCTTCGACTTGTTCTCCACCGCCGGGTAGATCGCGATGCCTCCGTAGTCGCCCTCTCCGACCAGAATGTCGGCGAACGGATTTCCCTGGTCTGGATTGAACGCCCCGACCTGCTGCTCGGTGACGTCTTGCGAGAAGTGAAAGTATCCGGTGGGGTAAGGCGGCTGCTGGAAATTATTGAAGAACAGACGCTGCTCGCCGCCGAATTTGAAATTGTGCTTGCCGTGCACCCACGACAACGCCGAGGAGTACGAATACAGCGTGTGGGCAAATTTGGTGTCGACGCAACACTGGTCGTAGAGCGATGTCCAGGGCGAATCGGTGAGAATTGCGGGCATTCGCGAAATCCCTGCGTTCGCATTTGCCAGCTCCGTGGGAAATCCCACCGATGCCGCGCTCGGATAGTTGCTGAAGCCGGGCGCGTAAACGTAGTCGATGGAAAAGCGGCTGCTTAGGAGCAGCGAAGGTCTGATTGTCCAATCATGCTGCAGGCTGCCATTTTCTACACTGGTGGTGAAGTTAATTCCGTCATTGAATTCGCCATCGCCAAAAATTGTAGGAGTGGCATTGGAAGCATGGGCGTGACTGTAGCGTGCAGCGAAATGTTGACTGTTAGAAAACTGCTCGTCGACTTTCATATCGAACTGCAGTGATTTGGTGAACGAGTTGGTATTGCCACGAAAATTATCGGTGCCGTCGGGATTGCCGGGTTGATTGGGAAGGGGATAAAGATTGAGGAGTTTTTGTCCGATGGGATCCCATGACTGTGAGGGAATTATGTTTCCGTTAAATGCATTGCGCACACCGTTAACATCCACCTGGTGAGGGTTAAAGATTAAGTTCGGCACAACGTTGCCGCTGTTGGGATCGGTGATGAGAGCTTGCGAGAAATCTCCCGCGCGCTCAGCTTGCGTGGGAACCGTAGCGACAATATTCACCGGATCGGTTTCGAGCACCCGCTCAATGTCGACGAAGAAGAAAGTCTTGTTCTTGCGGATCGGCCCGCCCAGAGAAATTCCGTATTGATTGCGGGAATGATCCGGCCGGGGCAGGCCAGCCTGGTTGCTGAAAAAGTCGTTGGCATCAAGCACGCCGTTTTGACCAAACCACCATGCGCTGCCATGCAATGCATTGGTTCCGCTCTTCAAGGCCATATTCACAACCGTGCCGCCATTGCTGCCAAATTCGGCGGAAAAGGTGTTGTTCTGCACTTTGAATTCCTGCACCGCCTCCACGGAAGGCTCGTAGTACACGTTGGTATTTCCGCCCTCGCCCTGTTCGGGAGCGCTGATGAGCGCGCCGTCCATCCGAATTTCCGCCGTGGCATTGCGCTGCCCATTGGAAACGAAATTTGTGCCGGAGGGATAGTTGTCGGCAATTCCCGATCCCGCAGCTTCACTCACTCCGGCATTCAGAAATACCAAGCCGAAGAAATTGCGATTGAGGAGCGGAATTTCTTTTACGTACTGGCTGGTAACATCGGTGCCCAGAGCGGCGTTCTCAGTATCGAGCAGCGGCGCTGCTTCAGTGACTTGAACCATCGTTGAAGTGCCAGCCGGGTGCAGGGTGAAGTTGAGAGTGGTTGCCTGGTCGACCGCAAGAACGACATCTTTTTTCTCCACAATCTGAAAACCGGTGGCCGTCGCCTTGACTGTGTACGTGGAAGGCCGCAGTGCGCGCAAGATGTATTCGCCGGCGGCATCGGTTTTGGCGGTTTGCGAAACGTCCGTACCAACCTCGGTAATGGTGACCGCCGC
Source organism: uncultured Acidobacteriota bacterium (assembly GCA_963716405.1). Lineage (GTDB taxonomy): Bacteria > Acidobacteriota > Terriglobia > Terriglobales > Acidobacteriaceae > JABDBE01. Next base: position 28,665 of record CAVQTI010000011.1, read on the forward strand.
ATTCGGCAGAACAGCTCCGCTGGCGTCGGACACGAGGCCGCGAACCTGCGCTTGGTAGCTGGCTTGTCCGGAAAGAGTCAATGGGAGGAGCAGAAGGATGATTGCGCAGAGCAAATGGAGACGAACTGAAGAGGATTCAGGACCCGGAACTCGCATGGGGAGTACCTCCTGTACAAGTTACGTATGCTTGCGTTTCATAACTTTTACTTTCGTTTCTTCCGAGTGTCAAGAGTAAAATATGTCTGACATATTTTGAGCGAGACTGTGCTAAACGAAGAACGACGCCGTCTTATCGTAGAGATATTAAACCGGGAAGGGCGCGTGCTGGTCGGCGCGCTGGCGAAACATTTCCGCACTTCCCAAGTCACTATCCGAAAAGACCTGGAGAGTCTGCAGGCGCATGGCCGCATACACCGCACTCACGGCGGTGCATTGCCGGCACGTGAAGGTGCGCTTGAAGATCCCACGTTGCGGGAAAAAGAAAAGCTGCACCGCAAGGAAAAGTTGCAGATCGCCGCCGCGGCTGTCCGCATGGTCAGAGAAGGTCAGGTGGTGATACTTGATTCTGGAACCACAACCACGGCGATTGCACGCGCGCTCCGTGAATTCGAAAACCTCACCATCATTACCAACGCGGTGAATATCGCCGCGGAATTGTCTGGTTCGTCGCTTGAGGTCATTCTGACGGGAGGGACACTGAGAAAGAATTCCTTCTCGCTGGTGGGGCCGATTGCGGAAGAGACGCTACGGCGCTTGAATGCGGACATTCTTTTTCTCGGAGTGGACGGATTCGATGTCCACTACGGTTTGAGCACGCCAAACCTGCTCGAAGCCAAAGTCAATCGTTGCATGATGGAGGTTGCGCGAATCGTGGTCGCAGTCTGCGACTCCAGCAAATTTGGACGGCGGAGCTTGTCTTCGATAGCGCCGCTTTCAGCGGTACACCAGTTAATCACCGATCGCGGCATTCCCAAGACCGATCTCGCCTCGCTGAGAAAAATGGGAATCGATGTGACGCTCATTTAGCTCTCGCGGAAGATTTTATTTCGTCCGGGCTGCGCTAATTCCTCGGAACTGACTGAAGATGCGCTCCGCATTCTTGTGATAGATCTTTTCCAAAACCGCGTCCGGCAGTTCCATGCCATAAATTTTCCAGCGGCCTTGGCCGGGATATCCCCAGTAATCGAAGTATTCGTCGGCAGTTTCGAGCCAGCGAAAATGGTTTCGATACATGGCTTCGTCCATGCCATTATCGGTTCCGAACATGATGCGATCCTGGTACTTCAGGAAGAATTCGCGGGCACGGCGAGGCTGGCGGCCCAGTTCAGCTTCACGGGCTCCGAATTCGACCATCACGTTCGGAAGCGTATCCAGCAGGTGAGAAACGTAATCGAGATTCTCCGGCCAGTTCGCCATGTGGAGCGCAACGAATGTTGTGTGCGGGTGCTTGGCAAACATTCGGTCGCGTGCAGCGAGGATTGATTCTTTCGTCGGAAACTGTGGACCGTAGAAACTCCAGTCAGGATGTTCGACCAATTCCTCGTACCGCTCGTTGGTGTTATCGATGGGATGGAAGAACGCTTCAGGATCGGTTACGTGAATGGAAACGGGAATGCCTAGCCGCCCACATTCTTCCCAGATGGGATCGATGCGCGGATCATCAAGCGCGACCAGTTTTCCTGACTTGTCGCGCACACTGAGGCCAAGGTCCTTTAACTGTTTCAGGCCGCGGGCGCCTCGCGCCACCGCATCGTCGAGCTGTGCCACCATTTCCTGGCTGAAGTTTGGGTCGTCAATTTTGCTCCAGTCAATCTGCGAGAAGACTATGAAGCGCCCGGGATACGGCTTAACCATTTCGTCGATCACATGCTGCAGTTTGTCGCCCCACATGCCCGTAAGAATAACGACCGTCTTTACGTTGGTGTTATTCATAATCTCGATGACGCGCTCGGGCGGCATGTGTTCATCGATCCTCATGGCGTCGTTGATGTGATTGTGAACGTCGATCACGTAATACTTGGCGCGGTCCACGTTATGCGCTGCAGCGTGCAGCATGGAAACTGGGGCAAAATCTTTCAGCAGCAGGGTCTTCTTCTGGTCGGCATCGGCGGCGGATTTGTATCCAATCGCCTCTTGAGACTGATTCTGGGCGGCCAGTAATGCGGACGTTCCCAGGAATACCAAGAACCGACTTGCCCACACTTTAAAGGAAATCACGTCCGCCCTCCGTGGTCAGATTCTGGCTTGACAATGTCAAACAAACGAAAGTAAAAGTAATTGATCGCAATATATCGCAAACAACGGTTTTGTCCAATAAATTCAGGTGAGAATGGGTGTTAGTTTCGAGCAGCCCCTCAAAGATGATCGGTGGTACCCTGCGATGATGAAGTTCAGATGGACCCTCGTTGTTGCGTGCTGCGCCCTGTTTAGTCTCGCCTTGCCCGGTTGGAACTCAGGCAGAACCAACTCCGATCCACACTCTGCTGTTGCGGATGCTGTCGATGCGAAGTCTGATCTGCAAATTCAGAGCTCCGTCTTACGAATCGAATTCGACCAAAACCTGCATACCCGAGTGATCGCATTGTTCGGTTCAAATCCGAAAGCACTAACCCAGTTTTCCGCGACGGAGACTGTCGCGGGCACAAACCGCGTTTGGAGCGACTTTGCTCTCATCACGGCGCACCGGGAAAACGTTTCAGATGCTTTTGGCGCCGGGAAGCGGCTGTGGCTGAGCGGTCAATCGGGAGAGTTGCGCAAAAATATCTCAGTCACGATTTATGCTGACTTCCCTTCCCTTGCGATTTTTGATGTCGAATACACGAATACTGGCGCGACTCAACTTAGAATCCTCGGCTGGACGAACCATAGATATTTCCTGACTGGTCGTCCGACCTCGCGAGATCCCGCGTTCTGGTCTTACCAGAGCGGCTCTTACGAAAAGCGGCCCGATTGGGTACGTCCGTTACGCACTGGATTTCGGCAGGAAAATTATCTGGGCATGAATGCCAGCGATTACGGCGGAGGCACTCCGATTGTAGACGTGTGGCGCAAAGACGTGGGGCTCGCTGTGGGGGACGTCGAGCCAGGGCCGCGGCTGATATCGCTTCCCGTTGCCATGCCTGATGCCAACCACGCTAGCGTGTCCGTGCACTCGGCGCGAGACCGATCTCTCGAGCCCGGAGAAAGTTTTCATACTCTTCACACTTTTGTCTCCGTGCATCAGGGAGATTACTTTCGCACGCTGACAGAATACCGGCGGCTCATGGTGCGCCAGGGATTTCAAATGGCTTCCGCGCCCGACAGCGCTTTCGGACCGATTTGGTGCGCATGGGGCTACGGACGATCGGTTAAGCTGAAACAAGTTTACGACACACTTCCGACCGTTAAGAAGATGGGGTTCGCGTGGGTCACGTTGGACGATGGTTGGCAAAACAATTATGGCGATTGGGGCGTCGACGCCAAGAAATTTCCGCATGGCGATGCCGACATGAAAGCGCTGGTCGATCATATCCACGCGGAGGGCTTTAAGGCGCAACTGTGGTGGTCACCGCTGAGCGCCGTTCCAAATTCACAGTTGCTTAAAGACCATCCCGATTTCCTCCTACTCAATAAGGACGGATCGAAGCGGAAGATCTCCTGGTGGAATTCGTTCTATCTTTGTCCCGCCGATCGAACCGTGGTGGAATATCACAAAGCGCTGGTGCGGAAGATTCTGGGCGACTGGGGATTCGACGGGCTCAAACTCGACGGTCAACACATGAATGGCGTTCCGCCTTGCTACAATCCCGCGCACCATCACAAATCTCCTGACGATTCCGTTGAGGCGCTGCCAGATTTCTTTCGCGAGATTTACGAAACTGCGCGCAGCGTGAAACCTGATGCTTTGGTGGAGTTCTGCCCTTGCGGCACGGCGTATTCGTTCTTCACCATGCCGCATTTCAATATGTCGGTCGCATCCGATCCGGAAAGTTCTTTTCAAATCAGGTCGAAGGGCAAGACCTTGAAAGCTTTGATGGGCGACAATGTACCCTATTTTGGCGACCACGTCGAATTGAGCGATGGAGCGATCGATTTCGCCTCGACGGTGGGCGTGGGAGGAGTGGTGGGTACGCAATTCGTGCTGCCAAATTTGGTGACAAAACACAGCACCTCGGACCTGACACCGGCGCGGCAGAAGATATTCGAGAAGTGGTTGCTCATTTACAAAAGCAAGATGCTTTCACGCGGAGAGTATGTGGGAGATCTTTACGACATCGGCTTTGATCGTCCCGAGACTCACGTGATCCGGAAGGGCGACGAAATGTACTACGCGTTCTTTGCGCGACATTGGAGCGGCGCGATAGAGTTACGCGGCCTGCAGAATCGCACATACCACGTCGTGGATTACGTGAACAACAAAGATTTCGGAAGCGTGCGCGGACCGGCGGGTAAGATATCTGCCGAGTTCAACAAACACCTGCTGCTTGAGGTTCAACCGGAATAAACTCTGACAACCGTGGAACCTCACATTCAAGGCGCAACTGCGCGATTACAAGAGGTCATTCGCCGCAATCGAAACGGCGAACGCGCCGGAGTGTACGCGGTCTGTTCCGCTCATCCTAGCGTCCTTTCAGCGGCGGTTCAGCAGGCAGTCGCAGATGAATCGTTGTTGCTCGTCGAATCCACATCAAGCCAAGTGAACCAGTTTGGCGGCTACATCGGGCAAAATCCTTCTCAATTTGCCGAGTTTGTTCTTAACACCGCCCAGCGAGCGGGCCTTCCCCGGGAGCGAGTGGTGCTCGGGGGCGACCATCTCGGCCCATATCCCTGGCGGGACCAGCCCTCGGAGACGGCGATGCGCACTGCGTGTGATCTCGTTCGCGCCTGCGTACTTGCCGGATACAAGAAAATTCACCTCGACGCCAGTATGGCGTGTGCCGATGACGGCCAAAATGGCCCGGAAGAAGAAACAATCGCGCACCGAGCCGCCGTCCTCTGTCGCGTAGCCGAAACGACGTTTGCAGAACTGCCGCCGGGCTCGTCGCCTTTGGTTTACGTCATTGGCACCGAAGTTCCAGCCCCTGGCGGTGAATTGAAAGCGGGAACACCGTTCATAATATCTTCCGCCGGTCAGCTTCGCCGCACCTTGGAATTGTTCCGCGCCGCCTTCGTTCAGCAAAGTGTCGGTTCGGCGTGGGACAGGGTGATTGGCGTGGTTGTTCAGCCGGGAGTGGAGTTCGCCGAAAATACGATTTTTGATTATGACCGGGCGCAAACGAAAACACTGTCCGCAGCATTGCCCGATCAACCAGCTCTGGTTTTCGAAGCGCATTCCACGGACTACCAGAAGCCCGCCGCACTTGCAGAAATGGTCGAGGATCATTTCGCGATCTTGAAAGTGGGGCCGTGGCTTACGTTTGCATTCCGCGAGGCGGTTTTTGCACTGAGCGGAGTTGAGCGCGAATGGCTGGGGCACAGGCGCGGAATTCAGCTATCACAAATCCGTGAAGCACTCGAGGCCGCCATGCTGCGCAATCCAACTTACTGGCGGTCCTATTATCACGGCAGCGATGATGAGGTGCGTCTGGCCCGCATGTACAGCTACAGCGACCGTTGCCGGTACTACTGGGGCGATCCCACGGTTCAGCAAGAACTTGCCCGGCTTCGCGCCAACCTTGATGAGTCTACGCCGCCGCTCACATTAGTGAGTCAATACCTGCCGCTGGAATATGAGGCGATCCGCGCGGGAGAAATGCGTGCGCTCGTCGAAGATATGATTCAGGAGCATATTCGAGCTGTTTTGCGTGATTTATGCTGCAGCTTGCGGGTGTACGAAAATCCGCGCGGAAAAGGAAAATTAATCTACCGCTGCAGCGTTCCAAGCGCATGACGCGTGTCAACACCCTCTGATAAACTGATGCTCGTGCGCCCATAGCTCAGCTGGATAGAGCGAACGGCTACGAACCGTTAGGTCGGGAGTTCGAATCTCTCTGGGCGCACCATATCGTTTCCCTCCGCCGACTGCTGTATATTTTCCACAGCCAAGTGTTACTTCGTTAGCCCTTTGCGATGGACTCAGTATTCGTTCGAGCCCAGAACCCAAATGAATGATTGGATGTCGATCATATCCCGCGGCTCAAGGTCGCGCATGTCCCTGCGTATAGTTTCGGCAAAATCCAGCAGGCTAGCGTAGGTCGGCCACGAGGGGGATGATTGGTATTTGAAGTCGAAGCCGTATTCGGCTGCGGCTAGTCGCGTCACATTCGGCTTTAGAAAAATGTGGGTGTCGGGCTGAGCAATCAAACCCCAAACGGTCAGTACCGGCCAGGTGAGGACGCGAGTTTGCTTTCGCGGTAGGGTGCTGACGACGTCGCGCCATCTTTCAAACTTGTTCTCGATGGTTCCTTCCCCGTGAAGAAAATCGTACAGCCCCTGCGAAAAGGCGCGTGCCCCCGCTGAAGATTTCACCGCGTCGCGTATGGCCATTTTTTCGAAAGAGAATAGAAGATTAGTGCGAGACTCGATTCTGATTGCCCGGCTGGCGATCTCAGTGAATTCTTGAGCACGCAGCAGAGCACGATATTCGTCAGCGCCGAGCATTTCTTCCCATTGCTGATGGGCAGTCCATTTGTAATTCCGCTCCCACTCCAAGTAGGTAGGGTCGTAAAAGCCGCCGGGGAAAAAGCGAAGGAATTTACGGCGGCACCGCAGCACTCGAGGCGATGGAACCAGGTGCAGCCTTTGCGACGGCTGATCTCCGCGGCCTCGGCGACTAACCCTTTCTGAAGAACCACTCTTGGCACACATAAAAATGGGCTAAACCGTCCAATTGCTTGGATTCGCGCTCACGGTTTGGGTTTGCTTAGGAAGGTGGACTTAGTCGCGGCGGATCTCGCTGTCAGCGCTGAATTTCAAGATAAGAACGGACTTCTGACCATTCATCTTTCGGATTCGTTTCCGCCAGCCGCCTTATCTGACCCGCCTTAGCACCGACAATTTCAATCACAATGGACTTCTCCGGCTTGCGGCGGTAGTAGCCAAGAGTCGGCTGCAGCGTGAAACTCTCGAAATGTTCAGCCACCAGTCGTACGATGGCTTTTTTATTTTTTTCCTCGGTATAGATGCGGTAAATTTGCCCGCGCATGTCGGCTCCCTTAAGGCACTCTCCCTGGTTTCGGGGCACAATTCTCTCACCACTTACGGAAATGCAGCATCGAAACCAGTTGATGTCTCAGTCCAGGCTGCAAAAAGATTGAGATGCGGATTCACGGTCAGCCGCTAAATTGGACCAAAGGATTCCAGCCATGGCACCGTCTTCACAAGCCCGACGCAGGTCGCCTCAGATCGAAGAACCGGATGGCGCTGATCGGCTCACAAATTCGCAGATAGCGGAATTGCTTGCGACCGAAGCCGAGGGGCTGAAACAGCCTTTGCAGAAGGCTTTCCGCCGGGCATCGCGCAAAGCTTTGCTTTGGCCGGAAGAAGCGTCGACACTGCAGCAGGAGGGTCGATCATTAACGGAACTTCCGGGGATCGGACCATACCTCGAGAAGATCGTTGGCCGATGGCTGAAATCGCCACCGTCCGTTCCTACCGCTCCCGATATTCGAAAAGATTTTCTGACCTGGACGCAGGCGAATCTCGAATCTTCAAGGAGACCCCGCTCTGGCGGGCACGGCTTAAAGGCGACTTGCAGATGCACACGCTTTGGAGCGATGGCTCGGAATCAATTCAGGAAATGGCTGATGCCGCCGAGGCCATCGGGCACGAATATATTGCGATCACCGATCATTCGCAGGGATTGAAGATTGCAGGTGGCATGAGTGAAGAGCAACTTCGGCAACAAGTAGTGGAGATAGAAACGATCAATGAAACCTTTGAAGATGCACGCCGCAAAATTCGCGTCCTGCGTTCTATTGAACTAAATCTGAGCCCCAAGGGCGAAAGCGATATGAGCACAGGAATCGCTGGCCGGACTCGATCTGGTACTGGGCTGTTTTCATTCCGCGCTGCGCCGCAAGGACGATCAAACTGACCGTTATCTTGCCGCGTTGCGTAATCCCGACATTCAGATTCTGGGGCATCCGCGTGGACGAATTTACAATTTCCGATTGGGGTTGAACGCGGATTGGCCTCGTGTTTTCGCGCTAGCCGCGGAACTGGACAAAGCGGTCGAAATTGATTCGTATCCCGACCGTCAGGACTTAAGCCTTGATCTCCTCCGCCTGGCAAAAAGGGCGGGATGTCGCATTTCGATTGGCACTGATTCACATGGGGCTTCGCAGCTTAGATTTATTGCATTTGGACTCGCTGCTGCGCGCACGGCAGACCTCGATCCCAGCCGGATTCTTAATTTTATGACTGGCGAGCAACTGCGGACTTGGGCGGCAAGCGTACGCGGCGCCGCAAGGCCGCTTGTCACAAGCCGGCGTGATGGGAATTATCGCTTAGGGCACCGCTCCGTTAATCACGAGGACAGTAGATAGCCAATAATATCCGTCTTGACAATAGTCGTTGACACGACTAGTATAAGCAATAGATGAATCGCGTAGAACAAACCAAACGACGGCCTCCCTGTCCTGAGGAGGCGGTATTCCTGGAGCTGTTGCGCACGACGGACCTGCTGGCTCGCGCTCTGGCAGGAGTTCTCAAGGCCGAACACCTCTCCCCCAATCAATACAATGTGCTGCGTATCCTCAGAGGGGCGCAGGACGCACTTCCCTGCGGCGAGATTGCCAGCCGCATGATTACGCGCGATCCGGACATCACCCGCCTGCTTGATCGACTTGAGAAGCGCGGCCTGATTTCCCGCTGCCGCGAAACCCAGGACCGGCGAATGGTGATGGCAGGAATCACCGCGGAGGGACTTAAGCTTCTGAGCCGCCTCGATGAACCAGTCGAGGAAGCTCACCGCAAGTGCCTGGGCCATCTGGGGCGGGCACGGCTTCGGGCGCTTACCGAATTGCTATACGATGCCCGCAGTGCCGTAAGCTGATTTTTTTTGCAGATATATTTGTTGCAACGATTATCGTCGTGAGGCATCCAACTCAGGGTAGCAGAAATTCAGAAGCACCTAAATCGAACAAAGGAAGGATAATCACCATGAGCACGAGCACACTGACTACGCCGCAAACTGCCACCACCACCTGGAATATCGATCCTGTTCACTCCGTTGCCGAGTTTAAGGTCAAGCATATGATGATCTCAAACGTGAAGGGGCAATTCCCCAAGGTTTCGGGACAGCTGACGTTGGACGAATCCGATCTGACCAAATCGAAGATTGAAGCCTCGATCGAAACCGGTTCGATCGAAACGCGCGACGCCCAGCGCGATGCCCACTTGAAAAGTCCCGACTTTTTCCACGTCGAGAAGTTCCCTGCCATGTCTTTCAAGTCTAGCGGCATCAAAGTTGTCCGCAACGGTGAACTCTCGGTCGAGGGCGACCTGACGATTCGGGACACTACGCGCAAAGTGCTCTTTACGGTTGAAGGGCCAACTCCGCCCGCGAAGGATCCATGGGGCAACACACGAGTCGCAGTATCAGCGACCACGAAGATCAATCGAAAAGAATTTGGCCTCACTTGGAATGCGGCCCTTGAAACCGGCGGCATTCTGGTCGGCGACGAGGTCACCATAACCCTCGACGTCCAGTTCGTAAAAGCCTAACGAATTCGCCTCTCGCAGTACGAAATTTGCTGCATGGCACAGAATAAAAAGGAGAGTTTATGTCACTCCGACCAGTAAAACAGATTATTCAACCAAAACCGACCATTGAGGGCGCGGGCGTCAAACTGCAACGCGCCTTCGGGTTCGGCAAGACAAAAGATTTCGATCCGTTCTTGCTGCTGGATGATTTCCGTAACGATAACCCAAACGACTACCGTGCCGGATTCCCGTGGCACCCGCACCGCGGCATCGAAACCATTACCTATGTGCTTGCCGGCTCCGTCGAACACGGCGACAGCTTGGGCAACAAAGGCAAAATGACCGCTGGAGATGTGCAATGGATGACAGCTGGCAGCGGCATTCTGCACCAGGAGATGCCGAAAGGCGACAACCAGGGGCGCATGCACGGCTTTCAGTTGTGGGCGAACCTGCCCGCATCGCTGAAGATGACCGATCCCCGTTATCAGGACATTCCGGCGAGTGCGATTCCAGAGATCACCGACGACGATGGTACCCGCGTACGGGTTATCTGTGGCGAGTTCTGGGGCAAAAGGGGACCAGTGGAAGGCGTAGCGGCTGATCCGAATTACCTCGACATCTCGGTTGCTCCAGGCCAGCGCAAGCGGCTTAAGGTCGAGACTACGCGCAACGCCTTCGCATACGTCTTCGCGGGGTCGGGCACGTTTCGCGATTCCTCGAATCCCCGCGCGGTTCTGACTGAGCGAGTCGACAAACCCGATGCGCCGCCGGTTTACGACGTCGGTAATCATTCGTTGGTGCTGTTTGACCGAGGCGATGAGATCTCTGTCCAAGCGGGACACGAAGGGATTCGCTTCCTACTCGTATCAGGCAAACCGATCGAAGAACCAGTTGCGTGGTACGGTCCAATCGTGATGAACACACAAGATCAGCTGCGTCAGGCGATGAGCGAATTACAATCTGGCGAGTTCATCAAGCATCGCTGAGTAGCCACCAACCTATGGCTCTGCGCTGGGCGCTCCATTTTCTCGGCTCCTCTGCGAGAAGTGGGGCCCTTCGCAGATGGACTGCATGCAGCTTGCTCGACGATTCGGAAGAGCACGACGTGACGGAAGGCGAGAACCCCAACAGGGACGGCCACAGGTCGGAAGGGATCGTGGAAGCTGTCGGGCGGTGGTATGCGAAGAAGACTCCACTGTCAGAGGCTGACATGCAATTCAAGGTCGCGCCGACAGGGCGCAACCGCGGAAACCTCTTCAACGCTCTGGTACGACGCGCTGGGTCTGACCCGGCGCGCACTCAACATCTGAGGGATTGCATACATCGTACTTCGGAGAATACAGTTTCTAAGAGGTCCGACGGCATGCGGTTGCTTTTAGTTGAGGATGACCTTCACATCCAGCAATTTCTAAAGCGGGCATTGGTGGAGGCTGGATACCAGGTGGATGCAGCGGTCGACGCCAAGTCCGCCGAGGCCCTGGCGCTTGAGGAGGTCCACGACGCATTCATCATTGATCTTGGTCTCCCGGATATGGATGGTCTGGATCTGATTGCGCGCTGCCGGGCGCAGGGCAGCTGCGCGCCGGTCCTTATTCTGTCGGCGCGACGCTCCGTTGACGAACGAGTGCGTGGGCTTGAACATGGCGGCGATGATTATCTGACCAAGCCTTTTGCCCTTCCCGAACTGTTGGCTCGATTGAGAAATCTGCTGCGGCGCTCCGTTCCTCAGAGCGAGTCTACACGTCTGCACGCAGCCGATTTGCAACTCGACTTGGTCCGGCGCGAGGCCAGGCGCGGCGACGAATTGCTGCAATTAACTGCTCAAGAATTCTCCTTGCTGGAGTATCTGTGCCGGAATGTGGGACGCGTGGTGACCCGCACCATGATCCTTGACCATGTGTGGCGAATGAGAATTGATCCGGCCACGAATGTGGTGGATGTTCACATTTACCGCTTGCGCAGCAAAGTGGATCATGCAGCGGCAAGGCCGTTGATTCATACCATTCGCGGAGTAGGATACGTCCTGAAGAATGCCTAAGCGACATCGCACCACGGCAGCATGGCGAATTTCCATCTGGACGGCAGCGGCATTCGCCATCGGGTCGGCGATTGCGTTTTCCATCGTTTATCTACTGGTGGCAAAGAGCGTCCGGCAGCGAGGTGACGCGTGGTTGATCGGCGAAGCGGATACGCTGGCGCAGGTGGCGGAAAACACGCCGCGAGACAGCCTCTACGAGAGGATCGTCGAAGAAGTTGCGGAGTTGGCAACCCAGGAGATTCCGGAAGAGCCCAGCGACCACGGGAAGAAAGAGAATTCTGTTTTCTTCCTTGAGACCGACCCCAAAACGCACGAGAGTCCGTTATGGGTCGGCCCCAACGCCAAAGAGGCGTTTCTTCAGGCAATTCAGACGGCGAACCTAACCTCCGGCGAACCGCAATCGATTCATATTCAGGGATGGAAGCAGCCCTTTCGGGTGGTGGCCCGCGTCCATAACGATGGCTCCGCGGTATATCTCGGGCTTTCTGACCGTGGCGCGCGTCACCTGCTGCATAATCTCACTCGGAGTTTTCTGGCGGTGTGGGGTGGGATGTTCATGCTGGGTTGCGTGATTTCCTATTTCAGTGCGCGGCGAACCCTGCTCAGAGTGGAGCGTATAACCGAAGCCGTTGCGCGCATGGGAAGCGAGAACCTGAAAGAGCGCTTGCCGGAGTCGAAGAATTCGGATGAAATTGCTCGTCTCGCGGAGACCTTCAATCACATGCTTGACCGCATTCAATCGTCGGTGAACCAGTTGCGCGCGGTGACGGATGCGGTGGCCCACGATCTCAAGAGCCCTGTCACCTCGATTCGCGGCACGCTTGAGTCAGCCTTATGCGATGGGACCAACGAAAGATTGCAAGACTCCGTGGGGGAAGCGATTGAAGGTCTGGACCGGCTGCTTCAACGTTTAAACACGACCCTCGACTTGGCAGAGGCCGAGGCGGGCGCTTTGCACCTTGACCGCAAGCCCCTGGATTTGTCGGACGTGACCAGGCAGTTGGCAGAAATATACCGCCCGGCGATGGCGGAGAAAAATCAACGACTTGTTCTCGATCTGGAATCGAAGGTTGTGATCGACGCGGATGCTCCTCTGATGGAGCGGGTTGTCAGTAATCTGCTCGAAAACGAGCTTATGCATCTACCGAGCAACTCGGAAATTGTGATCGGGCTGCGAACCAAGCAGGGATCGGCGGAACTCACAATCCAGGATAACGGCCCCGGATTCCCTCTTGAAATTCGCGAGAGTGCGTTCGAGCGCTTCGTAAAAGGGAAACAATCTCAAGGACATGGATTGGGGCTCGCCTTTGTGGATGCCGTGGTTCATGTTCATGGCGGATCAGTGAAGGTCGGACTTTCGCCCTCTGGCGGCGCGCTGATTACGATGTCTCTTCCGATAGGAGTTTTGCAACTTGTGTAATCCGAGTTTTCAGCGGCTGTCCGCAGATGGCGCGTCCTGTGACAGATGCCCACTCGCAGCGATATCCAGTTCGACTTTATCGCTTACCCGCAGAACAAACGTGCTGGGATTTTTCATACCCCATTTCACATAGGGGATTATCAGCTGAGTTTTAAAATTAGCGGAGTTGCCGCTGATTTGCAGCGGCACAACAAGCGTAATGGGATGATCGCCGCCGTGAATGCGAAAGGTCCCGTCGACTTGAATCTCCGAACTGCCCTGCGGCGAGAAAGATCCGGACATCTTGGTTGGCGTGAAAGTGGCATCCGGGTATTGTTCGCTCTGCAGGATTTCCGCGTGCATCCTCCGGTCGCGTTTGCCGTTGCCGCTTTGCCCGCTCTTGACGTCAACTACGACCAATCCGGACGCCGACCCGTTTGAGGGATTGAAGTGAATCAGCCCGCTTTTCAGGGCAAAGCTTCCATGCACCGTGTGGAGCACATCGGAGAGCGTGAATTCGACCTTGGTATTTGCGGGATCCAGTTCGAGCGTCATCGCTTGCGCCCACAGGGCAGAAGAACTCCCCGCGACGCAGAGAACGGTCAGCGAAATATATAAAAAGATTCGAAGTTGACGGTTCATAACTAAAAGAGCTTTTTGAACTAAGAGCTGTTTGGGCGTTACAAAATATACTGACATTCAATTTTCAATCTGTCATTTCGAGCGTAGCCGAGAAACCTGCTTTCCACTCTCACCGCGTCTTCTTCAATGGGGGCAAAGCCAGAACGGCTGACTTCAGCGCCAGCGACGTCGGTTATGTTCCAAAGACCGATTTGTCGCTTTCCGAGTGGGTTTCCAACACGCCGCCTGAGTTGGTGACCGCGCATCTCGGGATCAGCAAAGAAACACTGGAAGCAATTCCCAAGCAAAAACCGCTAATTACGCCCGTATGAAATAGGTCGAAACATGGCCCAAGGGAATCGCGATTTGTAATTGTCATTCGGTAGTTTCGCGCTGTAGAGGTAACTTCCAATCTCTTGCAGATACATGTCCAGCGTGAATCCAGGCAAAACGGGTTATGAGCGATCCCGCAATCGCCGACCACGCTGCCCAGCGACGCAGCGAGTTCGAACTTCGCTTTTCCTCCAAACAAACTCGCAACTCGCAGCAAAGTTGGAATGGGCCCGGAGAGCGCTCCGCCAGCGCGCGTGATCCATCCGCTAGCGCCATGTTTCAAGGGATCGAGATGCGAATGCGAACGGCTTTCAATGCGCAGCCCTTCCCAACTCTCGAAGATAGCCGCGCCCAAGCCGAGAGCATGCAATGCACGGCTTTTGCGGTGTCCCATCAATTCGAGGATTCCCACTGCCGCACCCACCCCTGACGCTGCAAAGTGGAGCGGAAGTTCGCCAGCGTTCCGATTCCATACTGGAATTGCTGTCGCGCCGATCAGCACGCCTGTGTAGTTCGAGAACGGAAGTCCGAAAGCAAGCGATGCCGCCTGTCCTGCATTTTCCAACACGCGCAAAGGCAATGACGGTCCGTAGCGGTCGCTCAGGAATCCGGCGAACGCCGCCGCTGCGGCGCCGCTGGAAAAGCCTAAGAGCGTCCAAACCCCGACCGACATCGGGCTCTGTGGCTTGAACACTCGCAACATGCTCAGGAAGCGCTCGGGTCGGCCCAAATCAGCAATGAGCAAGGCAGGCGAAATCACGGATCCAGCGGCCGCAATCCAACGAGCATGTCGAACCAACTCACGATCGGCGCCGGTGTAGTCAGCAATCGCGCCGATTACGGCAGCAGCACCAGCTGCGCCGCCCACAAAAAAGTAGAGCGGGATCTCCCACGTCCAGGGTGGTTGCTTCAACAGCGGAATCCCGTAGTAGCCGCTCTCTGGGGTAGCCTGCGGAAATGGCGCTCCTTGAGGAGGCGCGGCGACTACTTGCAACTGGCCGCGCTTTTCTGCTTCTCGACGAATTTCGTCGAGCCGACGCTCGCGTTCGATATCCGGTGTTTGCACCGGACGACTTGGAAGCGGATCGCTCATCTTGATTCCTTCCCGTCGAACAAGAAGGCCAGCAGCGTCCCGCCGAGAAGTAATCCTGCAGCCACAGCAGAAGACGTCCATGCTTTTTTCAAGTAGACAGTCGGCACTTCAGGAGTTGGAGGCAGGTTATAGCTTCGCGGATCGCCGCGAACGATAAACATGGCGTGTGTGCCTCGAACACTGGTTTCCGTTGGATCGTACAACCGAGCGTCGGCCATTCCTTTACGATGCAACTCCTCCAGTCGGCTCTGTGCCTCTTGCCTTAAATGCTCGATTTCCCCAAACTTAATGGATTCCGTCGGGCAGGCTTTGGCACAAGCTGGCTGCAATCCAACTTTTTGACGGTCGTAGCAGAATGTGCATTTGAAGGCGCGCCCATCTTTCGGATTGCGCTCCACTACGCCGAAAGGACAAGAGGTCACACAATATCCGCAGCCGTTACAAATGTCGGGCTGAATGAACACTCCGCCAAATTCAGTGCGCACGATGGAACCAGTCGGACAAGCTTCGAGGCAACCCGCGTCCTCGCAGTGTTTGCAGACATCGGAGGAGAACGTCCACGAGGCTTGTTCACCCGCGTTCCCACCCAATCCGGGCACTGGCGCCTGTTCGACGAACTTCACGTGCCGCCACGTTGAGGCCCCAACCGCTCCGGTATTGTCATAGGAGAACCCGCTCCAGTTGAGACCATCTTCGTCAACGCCGTTCCATTCCTTGCACGCAACTTCACAGGCTTTACATCCGATGCATAAGGTGGAATCGGTTAAAAATGCCGTAACACTCATGCGCTCTCTCCCAGGTATGCGTGCAACTCCTGCAACGCCTCCCGCCCGCGAGCACGGCGTCCGGGAATCACATTACAGAGCAATGCTTTAGTTTCCATAATTCGGACATTTGGTTCTTCACTGATGGCAAGCAAATCGTTCACCACATCTCCGGTCACTTGTCCGCGATATCCCCAGTGGTACGGAAGGCCGACTTGATGAAGCATGTGGCCATCGATCCGCAGTGGCCGCATTCGCGGAGTTACGAGCACTCGCGCTTCTACCAGTGCCCGAGCCGTGATGATGGTCGCCCACTTCCCATGCTGCAATCCGATCTGCGCCGCCAGTTCGGGTGAAACTTCCGCAAACAATTCCGGTTGGAGTTCATTCAGATGGGAAAGATAGCGCGTCATTCCCCCCGCGGTGTGCTGTTCAGTGAGACGGTACGTACTGAGCACGTAGGGGAAGCGCGCATCGTGCGGGGCAGCATATGGGTTGTCGGGCCGTTTTTTTCGATCCGCGGCGGGATTCGTTTGCTGGCTGTAGAGCGGATTTTCAATCGGCGATTCCAGTGGCTCATAATGCGCGGGCAAAGGACCATCCTTTAGTCCGCTGGCAACATAGAGCCAACCGACACCATCCGGATGCAAAGTGAACGGCCTCGCACCGCCAAGCGCCTCCGTGCCGTGACCTTCATGAACGTTCGCGGGATGATCGGGCGGCATTTCCTTTTCGTAATCTGGATTGTCGAGGCCCGTCCAATGCTTTTCTTGCTCGTCCCACCAAACCAACTTTTTGCGCTCACTCCAAGGTTTGCCATCGGGCCGCGCGGAAGCCCGGTTGTAAATGATTCGACAGTCATTCGGCCAAGCAAAGCCCCAGCCATGGCCAAGCAGATCCTTGGGATTTCTTTCTTTGGCGCGATTGTAGTTTTCCTCTGGAAACACTCCGCAGTAAATCCAGGCTCCGCATGCGGTCGAGCCATCATTCTTCAGATCTTTGATGTGTTGAAGTTGCTTGCGCGCAGGCAGCGAAAAACCGTTGATTTCTCGCAACACCTCTTCGGCATCGGGCTCCGCGTGCTGGCCTTCGGTAGAGTACTGCCAAGTCAACGCTCGTAATCCGTCGTTGCGAGGGCGACTATCATTCATCGCCTTCTCCTTCAGGCGCCGGCCAAGATGATAAATAAACCACAAATCGCTGCGCGCGTCCCCGGGAGGGTCAACGGCTTTTTCGCGGAATTGCAGCAGCCGCTGTGTATTGGTAAACGTTCCGGCTTTCTCGGCGGTGCCCGCAGCGGGAAAAAGAAAAACCTCTGTTCCAATGGTTTCGGGGGAAAGTTCGCCTCGCTCCACTTCCGGCGACGCATACCAGAACGACGCGGTTTCGGTCTCGACCATATCCCGCACTACCAGCCACTTCAGCTTGGCAAGAGCTTTGCGTTCGAGACGTCCGTTGGAGGCTCCAACTGCGGGATTCTGGCCGATCACAAACAGGCCGTCGAGCTTCCCATCAGCCATGTCAAGCCAATAGCCGAAGTGCGAGTGATCTCCCGTAACTCGAGGCAGCCAGTTGAAGCCCCAATCATTCTCCTTCGTCGCAGCGTCGCCGTAGTACGCCTTCATTAGGCTGATGAAATACTTGTCGAAGCTCGCCCATAAGCCTGTTCGCGAGCTGTGCTTGGCTAGATAGTTTTTCAATCGGTGCGAGTCTGCCTCGAAGAACGGCATGGGCATATAACCGGGGAGGATGTCGTACAGCGTAGGAATATCGGTGGAACCCTGGATCGAAGCATGACCACGAAGGGCCAAAATCCCGCCCCCGGGGCGTCCGATATTTCCCAGGAGCAATTGCAGAATCGCAGCCGTACGAATGATCTGCACGCCTTTCGAATGCTGGGTCCAGCCGACCGCGTAGCAGATTGCCGCCGTCTTGTCTGTGCCTGATGCCGACGCGAAGGTGTCGGCAACCTTAAGGAATATATCCTGCGGAACACCGCAATAATGCTCGACCATTTGCGGGGTGTAGCGCGCAAAGTGCCGCTTCAGCACCTGGAACACGCAGCGCGGATGCTGCAGGGTCGGATCTGACTCGAACTGCCCGACATCTCCCGCTTCACCGCCGCGATCTTTGCCGTGCCCACCTCCAGCTTCAGAGTGGCCGGCCTTTTCCGCGGTTTGTTGGCCGGGTGCACCGCGGTAGAGCCAGGTTTCTGGGTCGTATTTGCTTTTTTCCGCATCCCATCCGGAAAAGAAGCCGTCGAGATCTTCGGTGTCGCGGAAATCTTCGCGAAGAATCGTGGATGCGTTGGTGTAGTTCACCACATAGTCGCGAAACTCTTTTTTGTTTTCGAGGACATAGTGAACAAGTGCGCCCAGAAAAATAATGTCGCTGCCGGCGCGCAGAGGTACCCAGACGTCTGCCATCGCGGAAGTCCGTGTATAGCGCGGGTCGACATGGATAATCTTCGCGCCTTTTTCCCGCGCTTCCATGACCCACTGAAAGCCGACCGGATGGTTTTCTGCCATCGACGATCCCATGATCAAAATAGCGTCGGCGTTGCTCAGATCCTGCTGCGCCGTAGTAGCGCCACCGCGGCCGAACGAGGTGCCCAGACCGGGCACGGTTGAGCTATGTCATATCCGCGCTTGATTGCTGATGCAGACCATTCCCAGCCCGGCGGTGAAAAGTTTTTTGATCAGGTAATTCTCTTCGTTGTCGAGAGTTGCCCCGCCAAGGTGGGCTACGGCAGTTGTCTGCATCAAAGACTCCCCCTCGCGAGTCTCATGGAACGTTCGCTCTCGTGTATCCCACACCCGTTCTGCGACCATCTCCATCGCTTTGTCGAGGCTGATTTCCTGCCAGACTTTCGAGTGCGGCGCGCGATACTTGACTTTCTTTAAGCGTCCCGGATGAGTGTGGAGTTCATAGGTATCAGCGCCCTTAGGGCACAGATGTCCACGCGAAATTGGGGATTGCGGATCGCCTTCGATGGAAATCAATTTTCCGTCTTTGTGATAAACCAACTGGCCGCAACCTACTCCGCAGTACGGGCAAATCGAGCGCGCGACCTCGGCGCCATCGGTTTTTGGTCGAAGATTTCGCGTGCGCTGACTCATGGCTTCCGGCCCAGTCCCTCTGGCCCCAGTTTGAAGTTGTTGAATCAACGGCCATTGAGCGAGGAGTTTCTTGAGTCCCATGACAGTCCTTAAAGATGAACCTGAGGAATTCGGAATTCCTTATTCCGATTCTCACGGTTCTACCACTGCGAATCCATACCATGCTTTCGGTATCGAGTGTGTGAACCCAGTCCGAGTTTAGGAATCTGTAACCGCTCATGTGATGATGCCCACGCCGTCCAGGTTGGTCGCCTAACTTCTGACTGAGGGATAAGGAGTTTTTTAAATTAACAATCTTTTACCCAAATGCATCTGGTCGATTTCCTGTGCGGAGTCCCGCTTCCGTGCGAGTAGAAGGCGAACAGGCCCTTGAGAAGACACAAACATCTACGCGCCTGGACTGTGCCGATCCGATGCTGCATCGGGGAGATCGCGAATCGGAAATCCATTTCTGAAATCGGGTTTGTTCTTCTCTGGTGCCTTTGCCATGATTTGCCTCCCCGAGCTATTCGATATCGCAGCAGATCGAAGTTGGGGGCTGTGTTATTTCTTCCGCGTAATCGAGGCATCTTCCAAACTGGCCTGCTTGTTCCACCCGTGGAAACGCGAGAGGTCACCCGCATTCCAAGCCTCGCGGAGTCCGGGGGCACTCAGATCCCAGTCTGGGCGGATTTCGCTGGTCACGGCGCGCAGGTCGTGCCAAAGATCGATGATTGATGGACGCCCCCAGAACCAGTAGCCGTTATAGATGCTGTAAATCACGAGGCCCGGTTTGAGCACGAGCGTATGCGGGATCATCGGATTGTGCTCGGGGTCGGTGTACTCCTGGATATCGAGATCCTTCTGAACCGTTCGCTCGGGGTCTGAAAGGAAGGTCCACTGGGCTCCGACTGACGCGCGGAATTCCTGCAGCGTATGGTGATCGTCGGTGGCGATGGTGGCGATCTGAGTGTACGCCACCGCGATCTTCGGGTAGAACGCGGCGAGTTCCAAATGCTGCTGGTGCTCCTTTGGACAATAGTGGCCGCGCGCAAGCGTGAGGATCAGCGGATCGTCGCCTTGTAGTTCGCTGAGCTTGCGCAATTTGTCGGTGTGATCAGGCAGTTGGTAGTCGGGGAAAATGCCTCCGGGCACGATATCAGAACGCATGATTGGACTCCTCCGGTTTATCTCTTCTCTTAAAGATCCAAAGTGACACCCCCGTTGGGCTGGGAACAGCATACGAGAACGTTTCCGGGCGCGGGCGTTTCCAGCGGCTCAGGGTTATAAATAATCGATCCGCCGATCAGACCAGTCATGCAGGTATGACAGACTCCAGCCCGGCACGACCATCTGACCGGAACGTCGCACGCTTCCGCCAGTTCAAGCAAACTGGCAAACTTACGATCCCAAGCGACGGTAATCCCGCTCCGCGCGAATGAGACTGGGGGACCAGATCCGGGCGGCCCTTGTGGCAGGTGAGGAGTGTGAACAACCTGCGCCATACCAGGCGTAATAGCCTCGAGAGAACCGAAGATTTCCGTGTGCACATTCTCGGCGAGCACACCCCAGTTTCGCAACCCGTCGCGCATGTTCTGCAAGAATGAAGTGGGGCCACACAGATAGAAGTCACTACCTTGTGGCACGCCAATTTTCTCTATCAAAGCTGTGTCAATGTGCCCGGGAGCATCGAAGTCTCTCCCGACGTGTTCGGTTGCAGCGGGCCTGCTGTACACGATGTACCCTCGCCCGCCAGAGAGCTGTTTCAGTAACGCACGCGATTCTTCTGCGAATGGATGGTCGGCGCCATTGCGCGCTCCATAGATCCACCAGATCTCTCGTTGCGATTTTTCGGCGGCAAGTGAGTGCAGCATCGACATCACCGGCGTTGCGCCCACTCCAGCGCTCAGCAGAACCACAGGACTCTGGCTGGGACGCAGAGTAAAGCTTCCTCGCGGCGCGCTAACATCCAACCGATCGCCTTCTTGCGTATGGTTGCACAGAAATGAACTTCCAATCCCGTTCAATTCGTTTTTGATGCTGATGCGGAAATGATCGGCTACCGGCAGATCGGACAACGAATAGCTGCGAAGAACCGGCGGTTGGTCCGGGTCGACGAGCAAGCGCAAGACGACAAATTGACCTGCCTGGCAGACAGGAAGAGGTTGCACATCGATTGGCTTCAAAATGAAGGAAGTTACGCTATCGCTTTCCTTATTAATATTCGCGACTCGCATCTGTCGAAAGCCAGGCCATGCTGGCGCTTGTTCTTCATTGGCGAGTCCGGGATTGCCCATCGTAGTTTTGGAGCTCAAGTCCTGTTGGAGCATCGCCTGGAATGAACTCTGCCAACCCTTGCTAAGTGCCGGAATTCGCAGCGCGCGTTGCAGTTGCTCGCTGGACTGTCCGGGCAAGTACAGGAGGGCGTCAGCGTCGGCCACACTGATTCGCTCTGGACCGTCAATAATTTTTACAATGTCATCGCCTGCACCAACTTCTCCCTCCTGCAACACGCGGAAGTAGAATCCTGGCCTGTGCTGTGCTACGAGCAGGGCTGGCATCCGAGGTTCATTCATGCGGATGCCGACGCGGTAGCACGTCACCCGTGGCTGCGTTACTTCAAATTCAGCACCACCGATGCGGTAACGATCGCCGATGCACACTTCGTTATCAGGAAGTCCCTCAACAGTGAAGTTTTCTCCGAACTGGCCGAAAGTAAAATCGTTGCGGCCCAGAAAGCGCTCCCAGTAATGATACGAGTCCATCTGGTAGACAAATACGGCGCGGTGCTCCCCGCCGTGACCGGCGAGATCGGCTTGTGCATCACCATCGATATCGAGCTTGCGCACCATTCGCCGTCCCGTAACCGGAGATTTCCAGATTGCGGTTCGGACAGTTTTGCCGTTCCACGTCACGTCGCGCGGCAGACCGACATTTACTGAGAGCAATCGGGCCATTCGTAACTCGGCGAAGTCTAGGGTCTGGTTAGAGTCCTTTTATTTTTTACCAGCGACGAGCCGGAGCGGCGCGTCGGAAGCGGCTCTCACGGCCTCCCATAATACACCTGACTTCTTTTTGCCAGCGATTGATTGGGGGAAGAAGCACAGCGTGGACGCTCCTGCCTATACTTCGCTCAGCGGCCCAACAACTCCCCCAGCAGTTCGTGCGGCTTCTCAGAAAATGGATTAGTGACCGTCACTCCGTTCCAGGTGAATCCGTCCTGCAGGTTCTCCGAAAGGAGCAAGCGGCATCCCGCCGCGGCGGGCACTTTGAGAGCATTTAAGAGTTGAAAGAAAAAAGGCCGGGCTCGGAGGACGTTCGGAACATCCGGCCTTCTCCACATGAGCGCAGGAAGGATGGTATCTAAAAGAAAGCATAAAGTCTAGTATTTCTATCGACCATATAGTTATCCAGCGCTTCAGGCGACACGCCGTCACTTCCTTCTGATCACCCCGTTCAGCCGTTTGACTTACAGCCACTCAGGCCCTAGATTAAAAGCAGGTCTTTGCACGGCCAAACCCACCAGTGGGGGCGTCACGGCTTCGACGGAGATGCTTGCGGCCAAGAGGCATGCCGGGGTGCACACACCCGTAATCGCGTGCAAAATGATAATTGCCAATCAACAAATGGCATACGCAGCCTAATTAATTAGGCAGCCGCTTTCCACCGCTTTGCCTTCGGGCGGTGAGCGAGCGTCACACAGAGGGCTGCTCTTCTCCGCTACGTCTGGGCGGAGAGGCTAAGATCTCAGGCTAGCGGCTGGCGTTTCTTGTCCGTTCTGAGCGGCGGCCGCGAACGTCCCAGGGTAATGCCTGGGGCATGAACGCGAATAAGCATGTAGTCTCTTGACCAGTAACATTTTCGGACGCGGGTTCGACTCCCGCCGCCTCCACCATACGGTTGTTTCATCTGTTCGCGCGACAATTTCACCATCCGCCAATTCCGGATCGGCCTTCGCCTATTGCGGATTTAGATTTGCGTCACTCTCCGATTTGTCTGAACTGTAATGTGGAGAGCGGATGGATCGGTCTACGCGGTGGAAAGTGGGTTGGTTCCCACGCTCACCATGCTGACGTAGCGGGTATAGGCGAAGAGTCGATCGCGGTGCTTTCCTGAGACCTCTTTGACGATGCCTAGACGCACAAGATGGTTCAACGAACTGGTGACGGTTGGAACGGTAAGCTTCAGGGCTTTAGCTGCGCGTTCGAATGCGAACGTAGGGATTGGTTTGGATGAATTCATGAAGCCGCAAAGCGGAGGGAGCGGCCCTTCCCAATTTCTCTATCTTGTCTTTGTCTTTCGCAAACAATTTCAACGTTCGCTCCGCGGTGTCCGCTGCCTCCTGTGCCGCAATCGCAATTCCCTCGACAAAGAATGCCAGCCAATCTTCCCACGCACCCTCAGTGCGGACTCGCTGCAATAAGTCGTAGTACTGATCTCGATTGCTCTTTAGATAAAGGCTGGGATAAAGCAGTGGTTCTATCAAAGCGCCCTTTGCGCACAACAGGAGCGTGATCAGCAATCTTCCAAGCCGGCCATTGCCATCGAGAAACGGGTGAATAGACTCGAACTGAACATGCACCAGTCCGGCCTCTACAAGCACCGGGAGTTTGTGCTTCTCGTCATGTAGAAATCGCTCGAAGCTGTCCAGACACTCCATCAATCTTTCGGGTGGCGGTGGAACAAACGCGGCGTTTCCAGGCCGACTGCCGCCGATCCAATTCTGGGTCCGGCGAAATTCGCCCGGCATTTTGTTGGCGCCTCGTCCGCCTCTTAGAAGGATTGCGTGAATCTCTCGAATCAGACGGAGGGACAAGGGAAAGCCTCCTGCCATTCGCTTTAGGCCATGTTGCGTGGCGGCCACATAGTTCGAGACTTCTTCTACGTCCTCGACCGGGACATGAGGAACCTCATCGTTCTCAAACAAAAGCAGGTCGACAAATGAGGACTGGGTTCCTTCGATCTGGGATGAGACCAGGGCTTCCTTGCGAGTATATAAATAGAGCAGGAATCGGATGTCGGGCAGAAGCCTGGTCATTCCCTTCAGGCGACCGAGTTCCTGATTTGCGCGGTCGAGATGCTGATGCAATTCCTTCAGCTGCAATTCGGGTACTGGTGGCAGCGGAGGCGGGATGAAGGCTCGGACAGTCTCCCCGGCAACGGAACTGGAGATGTAGCTTCCTAGCCGCTGCTTGGACTTCGACTTCGCCATGCTCATCCTTTAATAACGAATCTCTCTATTAAAGGATATAGGCTTATCCTTTAATAAGCAACTGAGCGATGCCGCTGAAAGTTCGAAGGACGAGGCCTTAGATTCGCTGTATATTCGCTTCCGCCGTCAACGATAGGTGTACGATGAACCCGGCTGTTGTCGCACTTTGTGGCATTTTCAGCCCTAATAAAATCAGCAACTTACACATTCTAAAGGCTGTGGAAAAGAACGCTTCCTCCGCACTGCTAGTCGCTGGCGGGGTTTCCGCTAACCCCCACAATGTTGACGGCGAATTCTGCGCACGCGGTTGCAGGCCACGGCAAGATTGACCTTCTTCACAAACCGTCAATTCATCTGGGCAGGCAACTGGGCCTGCGTTTCAAATTTTTCTTGAGCAGCAACGTAACAACCCACTAAGTGCTACGTTACCCCACTGATTCTGATCATGGCTGAAGATCTTTTCTCAAGCACAGGGGACTAGCGGCCCCGAGAAAGTTTTTCCCAGGAGTGTGATCGGGATCACAACGCGACGTGATCCATCTCCTGTCTCTGGTTACTTACCACCCGATACTATCCGGCTATCTTGGGAGATTAAAAGAAACCTAAGAACTTCTCGAAATAATGAAGGTGATTCATTATGAAGAAACCGGAATTTGTTTTCCTTGCCGCCATACCTGTCATAGTCTTGCTGCTGATTTCTGCTGTGAATCCGCCAAAAGTGTGCGGCCGTTCCAAGCTATGCACGGCAAACTGGTCTGGCCTGCAGTGGTTGCCACTATGCTCCTCCGGAGCTAAACCCTGCCGGAAGGAGATTCAAGCTGCTCGGGTACGTCGATCGAGCGGACGAGACCAAGGTCCTAAAGACGGATGGAAGTAAAAAGCGCGCCGCGCTCGATCTTCTGTCTTCGCTGCCCCTTTCCGCAATGCTCGAAGCCTCGTTCACTTCCATCAAGTCACCGGTGCCGACAACGCAGAATGGGAATTTTGAATTGCCCCAGGACATTTCGCTCTTTATTTCGGGAGCATGGACCAGCAATATCGGCAGCTTTTTGCAGGTGACTTACGACACTCAGGACGACCACTTCACTAGCGACAATACCGATATTCGTTTTGCGAACAAGACGAAACTGGGTGGCAAAGAACTGGTCTACGGCCTCGACCTCAACAACAATCCAACCGTAGAAGACCTCTGGAACAGTACGCCTGCATGGGGGTTCCCATGGAACGTCAGCGATTTTGCGCCAACCCCGACTGCTTCGCCCATCATTAACGGTGGCTTAGCCCAGGATGTTGCAGGGCTCGGTGCCTTTGCCATGTGGGACAACCATATTTATGTGGACGCAGCCCTCTATCGCTCGGAACACGTGGGCGGCCCTCAGCCAAATCCAGGGGACGGCTCCACAAACAACATTCGCGGCGTCGCGCCATACTGGCGGGTTGCTTATCAGCACCTGACTGCGAAGACGCAGTATGAAGTGGGCACTTACGGTATCCACGTGCGGAACACCGCACTCACCGGCCCCGGCTCGCAGGATGAGTACACCGATTTTGCCTTTGACACTCAGATCGACCGGACGCTATTCCGGACGGACGTGCTTTCATTCCGGGGCACGTACATCCGCGAAAACTCTAATTTGCTGGCCAGCGGGTTCGGCTCCAATCATTTGAACACCGTGATGGCAAATGCCGAATACCATTTCGGCAACCGCTATACCGGCACCTTCGGTATTTTCAATACCGGCGGTACGGTCAATCCGGGGCTGTATCCGGCCGGCGCAGTGACCGGCAGCGCAAACGGAGACCCCAGAGGTGCCGGCTACATCGCGAACGTCTCATATTGGCCGTGGCAAAACCTGCAACTGGCCGCGCAATACACCGGCTATACACGGTTCAATGGCGGCTCGACCAATTACGACGGATCCGGCCGTAATGCGAGCGCGAACAACACAATCTATCTGGACGCGAGGTTCATTTTCTAGAAAATCCAGGACAGGCACTATGAATTGCAAATTCAAAGGAGAAAACGCAATGAAATTGAAGTCATTGATATTGATGGTGGTGATGGCCGGTCTGTGCACGGCGGTCTGGGCTGGCGACATTGAGGGTAAAGCCACGGGAATGAAAGGGCACTCGGTGGTTTACGTCGATACGATCGCGGGGAAAACTTTCCCCGCTCCCACACAACATCCCGTGGTAGATCAAAAGGGATTGATGTTCGTTCCGCATATTATCGTTGTGCAACAGGGCACAACAGTCGAGTTTCTGAATAGCGACAGCGTGCAGCACAACGTCTTCTGGACGGCAATCGGCAGCGATAAGAAAGCTGGACACAATCTGGGAACCTGGCCTAAGGGCGACAAGCGGCCTTTCACCTTCGATAAAGCAGGGGTCGTACCGTTGCTGTGCAATGTGCATCCGGAAATGGCGGGATATATCGTCGTCAGCCCAACCCCGTACTTTGCCGAGACTGACGATGCAGGCAGCTACAAGATCAAGGACGTTCCCGACGGCAGCTACACGCTGATCGTTTGGCACGAGGGCGCCAAGAATCAGTCCAAGCCGGTCACCGTTTCCGGCGGCGGCAAAGCGGATTTCACTCTGAGTAAATAAGGAGAGAGCGAGGACCGAAAGCAAGTTTCGGCTGGCTTCGTTCCTCGCATCGCCTCTTGCGCCTAGCTGTCAAACTTTAGCCATCATCCGGTCAAATGAGCCAATGCTGAAGCGCTTCAAAAATAAAAAAGTCGACGCGGATTGGCTGCACACCAATTTTCCATGCATGATGGCCTGCCCGGCACACACCAATGCTGGACGTTACGTGGGCCTGATTGCCGACGGCCGCTTCGAAGAAGCATATCGGCTGGCGCGAGAACCCAACCCGCTGGCGAGCATCTGCGGGCGGGTCTGCGCGCATCCGTGCGAAACCGCGTGCCGCCGCGGCGAGATTGACCGTCCGATTTCGATCCGCGCGCTGAAGCGTTTTCTCACCGAGCAATATGGGCCGGAGTCGAAGCATCCGATCAACGTCAATGAAGGACGAGGGCAGAAAAAACTTCCTTACAAGGTCGCGGTTGTCGGAGGCGGCCCCGTTGGACTATCGGCGGCGCATGATCTCGCGCTGATGGGATACGCGGTTACGATTTTCGAAGCAGCTCCGGTGGCTGGCGGCATGTTGTACCTGGGAATTCCGGAATACCGTTTACCTCGCGATGTAGTGGAAGCGCAGGTGCGCGAGATTCTTGCCACCGGCGATATTACTCTCAAACTGAATCAGGCAGCGGGGAAAGACTTTTCCATTTCTGATCTGCGCCAGCAGGGATTCAATGCAATCCTAATCGCGGTCGGCGCGCACCGCAGCCGGGATCTCAGCATTCCCGGAGTCGATCTCGACGGCGTGTATAAGGGCATCGATTTCTTGCTTAACGTAAATCTTGGCTATAAATTCACCATCGGAAAAAAGGTAATCGTCATCGGCGGCGGCAATGTAGCCATGGACGTGGCGCGGTCGGCAGCGCGCGAAGTCGTCAAGCAACATGCTGCCGGCGTTCAAGAGGTCGAGCCTTCGGCGGAAAATGTTTCCGCCGTTGCCACCAAGGAGATGGTAGACATCTCCCTTTCTGCGTTGCGCATGGGTGCGCAGGAAGTGAACCTGGTCTGCCTGGAGCGACGCAACGAAATGCCTGCCGCGCTCGAAGAGATTGAGGAAGCTGAAGAGGAAGGCATCGTTATTCATCCCGGTCTTGGGCCAAAGCGAATTCTCGGCAAGGATGGCAAAGTTTTCGCTCTTGAGACGCTCAAGACCAAGTGGGTCTTTGACGAAAACAAACGATTCAATCCCGCCTTCTACGAGAACAGCGAGACTCAGATCGAGTGCGACACCCTCATAATGGCGATCGGACAAGCTCCACGCCTGGATTTCTTCACCCCGGAAGACAAGGTCGAACTCTCGCCCCGCGGTCTGATCGCGGTGAATCCGCAGACTCTAATGACTTCGGCCGCGGGAATTTTTGCCGGAGGCGACTGCGTTTTCGGACCGCGCCTCATCATCGATAGTGTCGGCGACGGCAAGCGCGCGGCGGTCGGCATTGATGAATATCTGCGCGGCGGAAAACATCCTGAGCCAGTCATCGAGGTGGAAGTCCTCAAGCGACACGCCATGCCGCTCGACTATCTCGATATCAACCGCCAGCCGGTTCCCATGCTTCCGCTGGAACGCCGCACCGGCGTGACTGAAGTCGAAATCGGATACGACGCTCCGAGCGCCATGGCGGAAGCCCAACGCTGCCTGCATTGCTGGACCAACACTGTTTTTGAGGGAACTCCCGAAGACGGCAGCATGTGCATTCTGTGTGGCGGCTGCGTCGATGTGTGCCCGGAGAAATGTCTCGAGTTGGTTTCGCTCGACCGCATCGCATTCGAGCCGCAGACCATAGAGCATATTCGTGACAACCAGGAATTCTTCGGCGTGGAACTCGACGAAGTCGCCGCGGCTGAACTGGGCGTGGTTACCGGGGCCGCGATGTTGAAAGACGAGACGCGCTGCATTCGTTGCGGTCTGTGCGCCATGCGATGCCCGGTGGGAACCATCACCATGGAGTCATATAATCTGCTGCCCGCCGAGCCGACCGGGTTGATCTCAATTGCTGCGATCGGAGCGGGGCTGCAGAAATAGGCAAGGAACTCATGGCAGAAGAACACAAAAGTACGAGCTCAGAATCGGCAACCGATTTGAACCGGCGACAATTTTTCAGCAAGCTGGGGCTTGGTTCGCTGAGTATCGCTGCGTTAGGCACCGCAGCATTCTCTTATCAATATCTTCAGCCCAATGTGCTCTATGAGCCATCGCCCGTAGTGAATCAGGGGAAACCGGACCGCTATCCGCTGGATTCAGTCACGCTCGATGTGAACGCGGGCATTTACATTATCCACTCGCAAGAAGGTTTCTTCTCGCTGAGCGCGGTGTGTACGCATTTGGGTTGCCTGACGGCGTGGAAACCGGAGTTGGGAATCATCGCCTGCCCGTGCCACGGGAGCAAGTTTTTTGTTCAGGCCGATGCCAATCACAAACCGGGCGACAAGATCGAAGGCCCCGCTCCCCGGCCACTGCCCTGGAAGCGCATCTGGCTGAATGACGATGGCGACCTTTTGGTCGATCGTTCCACCGATGTCCCGCCGCTAGCGCGCGACTCCTTTGTGAGGATCTGATATGGCGAAAACCGCGGACCAATACTTCGACGATTTGCGCGCCACACGCGTGTGGCGTTCGATCTTCCGCAGCGGTGCGGGTTCCAGCACACTAAAGCGGGCCCTCGCTATTCAACAGAACGTTTTTCTGCACTTGTTTTCCACGAAAGTGCGCACTCGAATGCTGAGTTTCAGCGCGACCTGGTATCTGGGCACGCTGACGCTGGGCACGTTCTTTATTCTCGTCGCGACCGGCATCCCGCTGATGCTCTACTACCATCCCTCAGCGCCGCAGGCTTATAACGACACTAAGGACCTTCAGTTCGTCGTCTCCTCCGGCCTGTTTCTGCGCAATCTGCATCGCTGGTCAGCGCACGCGATGGTGTTCCTGGTGTTCGCCCACATGTTTAAGGTCTTCTACCGCGGCGCGTATCGCACTCCTCGCGAATTTAATTGGGTCATCGGTGTCATTCTGCTGCTGATGACGCTGCTGCTGAGCTACACCGGCTATCTGCTGCCATGGGATCAACTGGCTTACTGGGCGATCACCGTGGGATCGAACATCGCCTCGGCCACACCGATTGTCGGTGACAAGATTCACTTCCTGCTGCTGGGCGGCAACACAGTCAACGCCAATGCTTTGCTGCGCTTTTATGTATTGCATTGCATGATTCTCCCGCTGACGGCCATGTTCTTCGTCGCCATCCATTTCTGGCGGATTCGCAAGGATGGCGGACTCTATGCGCATTCGAGCGAGCCCGCGGTACGCCGCGCCAATGCCCCAATGAATGAGGAGGTGCGATAATGCCTGACTCCAAAGACTTCATTGCAGGCGTTGATTCCAACGCCAAAAAATCTCCCCGCCGCATCGTTTTCATTACGCGTAGAACTTCCGCGCAAGTAAAAGCCGAGAGCGAACAGCAGATACAAACCTTTCCCGAAGTGCTGTTCCGGGCCGCGGTTGCCATTCAAGTGCTCGCAATCGCACTAGTTTGGACAGCCCTGGCTTTCAATGCGCCGCTCGAAGGCCTAGCCGATCCTTCGCATACGCCGAATCCCGCGAAAGCACCCTGGTATTTTCTCGGACTCCAGGAGATGCTGCACTATTTTCCGCCCGTGGTTGCAGGTGTGCTGGCGCCGGGACTGGTGGTGATGGCGCTCATCGTAATTCCGTACTTCAAGGTAAACATCGAAGCCGAAGGTCTGTTTACCAAAGACCGCCCAAGGCGCCTTCGCATCTTTTACGTCGTATCAGTCCTATTGATGGCCTTTCTGGCCTGGTTTCATGTGGTGGTGGCACTAATCCCCACGTTGATTATGGTCGGGTTGATGATTTTGGCGTCCCAAGGTTCTGAGCAGTCGCCCTCGGCCTTCCGCCGCTATCTTGCGGCAAGACCGCTTTCTTATTGGGTGATGACCTGGTTCTTATTCGAGCTGGCGGTTCTTACCGCAATCGGCACATTTTTCCGCGGGCCGGGCTGGGCCTGGGTGTTGCCGTGGAGGTCCTACTAAGGATGCGACGCATATGAAACAAAAGCTAACGTCGCTTTGGCAAAAATTGTTCGGCGATAGTGTTCGCGCCTTCGGCGTGGTCAGCGTGGTGTTTCTGTTCTCGATCGCCATCGCTCCGGCAAAAAATTATTTCAGCGAGTGGCGTCATTATCAGCACGGCTATCTTAAGATGATCCGCAACCGCAGCGATGCCAATACTCTGCAACGCCATTTTGAGGGCGGCATCCAGCAAATCTGGCTACCTGAACTCGGAGTAGTTGATCGCTGCACCAGTTGTCACGTAGGAATGAAGGAGACCTCACTCTCGGATGTTCCTACCCAACCCTTCCGCCCGCATCCAGTCATTCCTCACAAGTCCTCTCAGTTCGGATGCACCGTGTGTCATCGCGGACAAGGCGCCGCAACTACGGTCGCCGAAGCGCACAACAGCACCCTGGCATGGGAGCAGCCGATTCTTCCCGCGAAGTACATTGAATCCTCGTGCGGAGAGTGCCATCGCGGCTCGTTACCTGGAACGCCGGTGTTGAATCAAGGGCGCATCCTGCTCTCGCGCTACGGCTGCGTGAACTGCCATATGGTCAAGTTGCCGGACGGCACCACCATGAAGGCCGACCGACGACCCACCCTCGCTGTCGCACATCGCCGACAAGAGCACCAGGGAGTGGGTTTATGCATGGCTGAAAGATCCGCAAGCCTATGCCTCGACAGCAACCATGCCGAATTTCAAGCTGGCCGACGACGATGCCCGCGACATCTCCGCCTTCCTGATCGCCAACAGCACGCCGTTGCCCGGAGATAGGGTCACGGTTTCGGCCAAGCCCTCTTCGGATGCAGCCGCCGGCGCAAGCCTCTATGGCGAATCTTTCTGCGCCTCGTGCCACGCCGTACAGAATGCTGCAGGGAATATGGTGGGAGGCAACGTTGGACCGGAGTTGACGAAAGTAGGCAGCAAGGTCAAGCCGGAATGGCTGCAAGCCTGGTTGCAGAACCCGCGCAACTACGATCCGGGTACGGCCATGCCGCATTACCGATTCAACGATGGTCAAGTGGCGACTCTATCGACATTCCTCATGGCTAAGACCGACTCAGACCTGCTGGCCAGTGTGCATCTGGACGCGGCAACGCCTGAGCAGATCGCCCACGGCAAACGCCTGGTATCCGATTACGGCTGCGCCTCGTGTCACGAAATTGCCGGCATCAAGAGGCCCGAGAACTTTGCGCCCGAGCTCAGCCGCATCGGCAGCAAGTCCATTACTCAACTTATTTTCCTTCCCGGAATGCCGCACACTCTGCCGGATTACATTGCGGGCAAGATCAAACAACCACGCGCATTTTCACCAGGCCTGAGGATGCCGCAGTATAGCTTCACAACGGCGCAGATCGATGCTCTGACCACGGCGTTGCTCGCGTTGAACGAACATTCCACCACGCTGCCAGCATCTTTGGCTGTCCCCGCGCTGTCGGAATCGAACTACCAGCCTGCGGGCAAAGCAGGAAAATTGATGTCGGACCTGGCGTGCTTCAGTTGTCACCGCATCAATGGCCATGGCGGCGATATGGCGCCCGACCTCAGCTGGGAGGGCAGCTCGGTGCAGCGAGACTGGCTGGTTCAGTTCTTCAAGAATCCAGGCACATTGCGGCCAGCTCTGATTCGGCGCATGCCACGGTTTAACTTGACGGACGGTGAGGCCAACGAACTCACCGACTACATCATGACCGTGTACCAGAATCCGGCCATTGACCTCGATTCCATGCCGCCGAGCGGCTATTCGCCAGGCGAGATTGAATTGGGCAAGCAGCTTTTCTACGGCAAGTATGCTTGCCAGGGTTGCCACATCGTCGATACGAAAACCGACAAGGGCTATATTGGCCCAACCCTGACGCAGGTCGGAACACGCCTCACCGCCGCATGGATTTATCAGTGGATGAAGAATCCACAGGCACTGCGGCCCGGCACGATCGAACCCAATCGAGCCATGGGTGACGAAGACGCCCGAGCCCTCACCGCGTTCCTAATCTCGCAAAAGGGCGGAGCCACAAAGGAGACCGCAAAGAAATGAATCGACCCTTCTCAGCCCGTTTCATTTTATGGACTGCGGTTTTGGCATCAACCCTGTCAGGGTCTTGTTCACGCAAGAGCAGTTCGGTGCAGCTACCCAAGCCCACTGCATTCGGCGCGGCGATCGTTGAATCCAGTGGCGGAAAGCAGGCTGCGCAAACGGGAGCCTTGCTGCCGCAACCCGTGGTCGTCCAAGTTAACGACGCGCAAGGAAGCGCCGTTGCCGGAGCTTTAGTCGAATTCCAGGCCGCACCTGGCGTTACTTTCGACCCTGCCAGCGGTCTAACCGATTCCAGCGGACAGCTCACCACGAACGTGTCGCTTGGAGGAATGGCAGGCCGCTACCAGATCACGGCATCGACCACCGACAAATCGCAAAAGAAGGTTGGACTCGAGATTGAAGAAATCGCGCTGGGCTATCAGCAGACGGTTGGCAGCCATCTGAACATGCAATACTGCGAGCGCTGCCATAATCCGGAGTCGACCGTCGAGCGCGTTTCGAACTACGATAACCTGGAAGTGAAACCGCACCCTTTCACCGAGGGCGACACTCTGAACAAGATGAGCGATGCCGATCTGACCGCGATCATCACCTATGGCGGACCGGCGCTGAACAAATCGGCACTCATGCCGGCATGGGGAAATACTCTCAACAAATCGGACACGCAGGCGCTAATCTCCTACATCCGGGCCGTCTCGGATCCCGCGTCTCGCGCCGCCGGACCCGTCTATGCAAAAAACTAGCCCCACGGAACACGGCTGAGGCATAGAATGCTTGAAAATATATTTGACAGGGCGGAATTCTGAGCCTCGTCCGCGAGCCCTACAGAGACTGGCTAAGTCGTGGAGTCGGCTTCGCTTTTGCCATTTTGAGCCCGAATAAAATCAGCAACTTATGCATTTTAAAGGCTGTGGAAAAGAACGACTCCCGCGCCTCAACCAACATTTTGATAGCTATGGAAACAGGCTAGCGAGAGATCTGTTTTTGTTTGTTTGTCTTACGGGAAGACCTTGCCTTTGGGCTCAGTTTTGCGGTAAGATATCGAGGTTGGCGAGGTGTGAAATGGGCAATCCGATACTCTAATGCGTGAATAGATTTCTGACCGCGGCACCCACGGCTGACATCTTATCGGCCAAGTTTTGTGGTACTTCCTTTCTTATTTTTCGTTTTGACAGCTCCGGTCGCAGTTGATTCAGGTCGGCTACTACCTTTTTGTCGGCGGTCGTGAAGAGATCGTAAAGGTCGCCTTCTTTGGCATAATCGCCGTTAACCGTTTTTCCCTTGACCTGACCTATTCCAGCAGCAATCCCCAAAGCCCAGAGACAACGATCGACGTGGAATTCACCATGGCGGACCTGGCGTTTCAGTGCCGCCACACGCGCATGGTAGCAAGCCAGGTTGTAATAAAGGTCTCCCTTTCGAGCGTCGACCAGCGTCTCCTCCCAAAGTTCGTGCTTTATGCCTTGCTCGCACCAATCCGCAGCGGACTCCCAGTTCTTTCGGACACTCTCAATGGCGCCGAGGTTGTAATAAGCACGCTGCTGATGCGGCTTGTCCGCCCTACTCTGATCGAAGAGTTTTACCGCTTCCAGAATATGGGCCTCGCGATCCTGCGTGTACACTTGCGGATACCAGAGCGCATGCAGTACCCCGATATCGTTTAGCAGATAGAATGCGTCTTCCGTACGCTCCCGTGCCAGATCCAGATAGTAGTGGGCACGCTCCAGGTCGCCCAGATATCCGAACTTGTGTTCCCTCTCGAACTGAAATTTTGAGACGTAGAAGTTAGCCAGACGACGGAGGTTCTGTGGATACGAAAGGTCGTCCAGCGGGCGGCGAAGAAACTCGATTCCAATGAATCGCTCGACTGACAGTAACTTCTGCCGTTTCTCAATATCCATCACTTCGTACAAGTTTTCACGCCAGTCATATCCTTCTTCCTGGTCGTCACTCGAAGCAGTTTTGAGGCTGTGCGCTAGTTCGACATAGGCCTCTCTTCGAACCCTTTCATAGTCCGAGAAAACAGGGTAACGCGATTCGACGTCCTGTTCGACATCGGCAACGCGCTTAAGAGTGTCTTCCGCCTGTTTGCTAAAGGTCTGGCTGCTGAACCAAGCTGCGGCGGCTTGTGCGATGGTGAACAGGCCGGCGGCGGTCACGATTAACGCCAGAATCCATTTAAGCTCCTCAATTCGGGCCTTAAGATCATCGGTAGTCATAGGACTAGCGGGTGCAGGTTGAGCAGCGTTCACCGCAAGTTCACGCACAATCCAAAGTCCGTAAACGGTAAGGCCCAGCACAGCAATGATAAAAATGATGGGGAGCAGATTGGGCAGACCTTTACGCATCGCAAGTCACTATCGGCAGAAACAACGAACACTCATATCATAGCGCCGTCCGATTTTGAAGAGCAAAACAGATTGAGCAATCTATGCTTGGCCCACACGAGGGCTGGTCTTCACAACTAGGTTCGGGGTTAGAGGCAATAGCGGCGAATTAACTAGAACACGTTCTTGCAGACGGTGCATGAAGCACCGTCCCCTGACGTTCACTGCGTCGACGAGTAAGCCCGCGTGGTGGTAGGGATGCGGCTACTGTCAAGCGGAACCTCTCGCTGAATCACAATCTCCAGGGTCGTACCCGCATCCAGTTTCACGTCGTTCCCGCGGGTCAACATAGCGATGGCGGTTCCGATCGCCCCGCCGACTCCCGCGCCGACCAACGCGCCTTTGCCGCCATTGCTTAGCCCACCGACCACTGCACCAGTCCCCGCCGAACTTGCCACGGTTCCAATCTTTTCGCCCTTCTGGCTATCGGAACGAATGGTGCCTTCCTCATCCTTCACCGAGGTCTTGTCCACTCCGGGGGCATTTTCGACAGCGCCGGGCAGAAGTACCGTGTAGCCGCTCGGGTAGATGAGCGTAGTGAAGTGCATCAGAACTTCGGCGCGTCCTTTGATCCTTCCGCCGCGCTGGATGTGGCTAATCCGTCCCTGCACAAAAGTCCCCGCCGGAATGAGAACCCGGCCATTGGCGACCACAGGGAATGTCGTCTCCGCGTAGACGCCGTCGCCCTCACGCGTGCCCTTGCTCGATACCGCATGCTTGAGCGCCACGGGCACCTTGGTGCCCGCGGGAATTGTCAGTTCATTCGCAGCGTTCACAGGCGAATCCGGCTTGGCCGGCGCAGTCGATTGAGCTGAGGCCAACGCCGCCAGAAACAACACGAACAGGACGCGCATAGAACACCTCTGCCAAAGTAGCTCGAATTTAGACGCCAGTATAAGCCGTCTTAGAAGAAACTCTCGATGAAAGTACGATGCGTGAAAGTTAAGGAAAGTTAGTTGCGCTTGATGAATTCGAAATCTGAGCTCACCGGGGTATGCGCTTTAGCTCGTTTTCTAATATGTTTCCCATATATTGCGATTGCAGTTTCTGAGCACAAGACTCTCCGCATACGTATATCGTGCCTTCCCTAGAGGCAAGGTCTTCGTCCCACGGAGAGAGGTATAAAACCGGCCGGTCGTACTCGCCGAAGGAGGTCCACATGAGCCAACCGCGGTCGGATGATCCTTTGAGCAGGCCGCAGTTGGGACCAGCACATCGGTGAAGCGGATTAGGTGTCGAAAACTTCGAACTGGCGGCTTCCATGGCAGCGCGCTCCCAGCGAGTAGTATCAGTTAGGCGCAACCATTCTAGCCAATATGAAGGCCGAGCGCACGGCTCTAAACTCCCCCCAAAATACGTAGCTCCGGACGCCTCGTCCCGGGAGCCAATCAAAGCTCGGGAAAACATCGGATTATTTGTAAATCAGATACTTCTGCCGAAGCTCCTGAAACTTCTGCAGCGGCGCGCGCCAGCCTTCCACAATGCGCCGCGGATCTTCGCCCGCGGCAATCGCGTCATAGGTCGATTGGTTCACCAACAAGTCGGTTATCTTTTCCAGATGAAACTGCGCCGCATAAAGCTTGTGCAGCGCGGAGGCCAGCTCGACTCCCAACTCCGGCGCATCGAAAGCATTGCGTTCGACCACAATAATGTTGACGCCCTGACACGTCTGACCGGCGTAATTGCTTGTGCTTGGAGTAAAGCTCAAGGGCACGAAACGTACTCCGGAAATATCCCTCGCATTCAAATACCGGGCCAGTTCTGCCGCATTGATCCATGGCGCGCCCAGCAATTCAAATGGCGTATCCGTTCCGCGACCGACCGAAACATTTGTGCCCTCGATCATGCCCACGCCCGGATACAGAGTTGCCTCGGTCAGACTGCGAAGATTCGGCGAGGGGTTGATCCATGCCAGCCCGGTCGAGTCGTACCAGTCGCCGCGCATCCATCCCTCTAACGGCACAACCTGCAAGCGGGC
Organism: uncultured Acidobacteriota bacterium; assembly: GCA_963716405.1. GTDB lineage: Bacteria > Acidobacteriota > Terriglobia > Terriglobales > Acidobacteriaceae > JABDBE01. The sequence goes on from CAVQTI010000011.1 coordinate 65,965, forward strand.
ATTGATATTACGTTCACTATTGAAGAATTTCGCCAACTCTCCCATGGTCATGCCATGACGCAAGGGAACGAGTCCAAAATTGTTGAAATTCTCGTGCCCGGGATCAGAAATCGGACCTTGCACAAACGACCCAGTAATCGGATCAGGCCGGTCTAGCACGATGATTTCAATTTCAGCCTTGGCCGCGGCTTCGAGAAAATATCCCAGCGTAGTTTCGTAAGTGTAGAAACGCGTCCCAGCGTCCTGAATATCGATCACGACTGCATCGAGCGTTTTCAATATTTCGAGCGACGGCCGCCGAGCCGCATCCGTTCCCCCATACACGCTGTAAACCGCAACCCCCGTGGCTGCATCCCGGGAATTGCCAACGACGGTCGTATCCAAAGTGCCGGTCACTCCATGTTCGGGGCTGAAGATCGCATCCAGCGAAACGCCCGGCGTTTGCGCTAACACGTCAATCGTGCGGCGGCCCTGCGAATCCACTCCAGTCTGGTTGCTCAGCAGACCAATCTTTCTCTTGGCAGCCGTTCCCCGAATCACGTCAAAGTTGTGGGCTTCGAGGACATCGATTCCGGTCTGCACAGTTCCGTTGCGAGACGCGACCCGGCGCGCCGCGGTTTGCGCCTCGTTATATCCGGTAATGCTCTCCCATCGCAGTTTCTCTTTCTCGGTCACGGTAAGCGGCAAAGCCGCCGCCACGGCAGTAGCAATTTTCGAGCGCAACGCGACCGCACTTCCCTTCCCGCGCGGATGAACCGCGTTCGACAGCACAATGACGTACGTCTGCGTGGTGGGATCGATCCATAGCGAAGTGCCTGTGAAGCCTGTATGCCCGAACGATCCCACTGGCAAAAGGTCGCCGCGGTTGCTCGAGAATGGCGAATCAATGTCCCAGCCAAAACCGCGCAGCACCGTCGAGGTCGGCGGCTGTTGCGGCGTAGTCATTTTTTCGACCATAAGCGAAGACAGAATCGGGCTGCCACTCAACAGCGCTTGGGCAAACTTCGCGAGGTCGTCGGCGGTTGAGAATACGCCGGCGTGTCCCGCTACTCCTCCCATTCGCCGCGCGGTTGGGTCGTGAACAACTCCGCGCAACATCTTGTCATGCTCGTCAAATTGTGTGGGCGCAATTTTCGGCAACCACGCGGCTGGTGGCAGAAAACGCGTGTGCGTCATGTTCAGAGGAAGTAAAAATATTCTTCCGGCAGTATTGATCGAGTGAGGTTCCGGATACCCGCTCCACCAGCGCACCCAGCACGATGAAGTTGACGTCGCTGTAGAGGAATTGCGATCCCGGCGCGAAAATGGGCTTCTCCGAATAAGCCGTCTGCAATGCGGTTTCGCGACCCTCCCACGGTTGAGATAAATCGAGATCTTTCGGCAGCCCCGAGTGATGCGTAAGCAACTCGCGAACCGTGATTTCCTCTTTGCCGTTTTCAGCAAACTCCGGAATGTATTTCGCAACCGGCTCGTTCACGCGAACCTCGCCCTTCTGCACCAGTTGAGTCACAGCTATAGAAGTCGCGACCACCTTGGTGAGTGAAGCCACGTCGAAAATGGTATCCACTGACATAGGCTCCCGCCGCGGTTCAAGCGCCCGTTCTCCAAACGCTTTCCGGTAAATCACTTGCCCATCGTGCCCAATCAGCACCACCGCGCCGGGAATCTGCCCGTCACGAATAGCGTCTTGCACAATACTGTCGACCACGTCCAAACCGACGGCTGAGGCAGATTTCGGCGCAGCCAGCGCTGAGGGGAACAGTGCGCCCATAAGAAACGCGGTTGTCAAAAGCCCTGGCTTAAGATTGAACATACGGATAGTCTGACTCTACACAACCAGAGCGGATGGCTCAACAAACTGAAGTAAGGGGGAAATTGTAAGGGCGTTTTGGGGAAAGTCGGGTTTTTTGCGCGAAGTTACAAATTCTGCTTCGTCCACTGATCAATTCGCTTCTGTGCCTCGTTAAGATTCTCCAGCGAATTGGCCACGCTGAAGCGCAGATAGCCTTCCCCATAATCTCCAAATGCAGTTCCTGAAAGACACGCGACGCCGGCTTCATCAAGCAACGCATCGGCTAATTTCTTCGATTTCCATCCCGTCTTGGTGATGTTGGGGAAGACATAAAACGCACCTTTAGGAACCTTGCAGGAGAAGCCCTTGATCCGGTTCAGTCCGGCAACAAATACATCGCGCCGCTTTTGAAATTCCGTACGCATGCGGTCGACCGGTTGCTGATGTCCACGAATCGCTTCGATGCCGGCAATCTGGGTAAAGCTGGCAGTGCACGAAGTTGAATTCGTCATTAAGCGCGACATTTGGGCCGCGAGGTCCGGCCTCATAACTCCGTAGCCCATGCGCCATCCGGTCATCGCGTAAGTCTTGGAGAAACCGTCGAGCAGGATGGTGCGTTCTTTGAAACCAGGCTCCGACATGATCGAATAGTGGCGGGCTCCGTCGAACATCAGGCGGCTGTAAATTTCATCCGACAGCACCATGATATTTCGATCGCCAATGGCTTTCGTGATGGCGGTAATATCCCGCTTGGTAAGCACTCCCCCGGTAGGATTGTGGGGCGAATTCAAGATGATGAGCTTGGTGCGATCGGTGATCAGATGGGTCAGTTCTTCCACGTCGAGGCTGAAATCTTTCTCCTCCCACAGCCGGATGGGCACCGGCTTAGCGCCAACGTAGTTGATCATCGACTCATAAATCGGAAAGCCAGGGTTGGGATAAATAACTTCATCTCCAACGTCAGCTAATGCCAACAATGTGAAGAAAATAATCGGCTTGCCGCCTGGAACCACCACTACCCAGTCGCTCGTGACCGCGACCCCGCGGCTGCGAGCAACATCTTCTGCAATCGCGTCGCGCAATTCAGGGAGCCCGGCCGCCGGCCCGTAGTGTGTCCAGCCATTTTTCATGGCCTCAGCGCCGGCTTCGATAATGTCCTTGGGAGTATTAAAGTCTGGCTCGCCAATCTCCAGGTGAATGACATTCTTGCCCTGACGCTCCAGGGCGCGCGCCTTATTCAAAACCTCAAAGGCAGTTTCAGTTCCCAGCCGCGACATGCGTTCGGCCAGCCTAAGTTCGTACTGGGTTGCTTTTCCCATAGGCGCAAAAGTTGTCATTATATGCCTCCGCCGCGAACCGCATCAGTTCGCGCAAGTGCAACTCCCGGACAATAGTATGCCATTTTTTGCTGTTGTCACGTCTAGCACAGGCAAGTTTGTCATTCCTCGCTTCGCATCGGGATGACAACGGGGATGGGCTTCTCGCCTAATTCTGGGGACCAGGCTGAGCCGGCAAGTCTTGTTTTCCATGCCACGATTTGTAAGCGAACACCACCGCCAGCAGAGGCGGAGCCAGCAGTACCCCCCAAAAAGGAATCAAAATGCCCAACACGATTGGAGTCAACAAAGACGCCCATATCGGCACCCGCGCGTTGCGCTTCATGATGTAGGGCTGCAACACGAAGCCATCCACCACGGCAATGGCCGCGTAAAGCATCAGAACGTAAAGGGGATGCTCCCAGTCTTGCCAGCGCAAAGCTGCGGCTAGTACCGGACCGATTAATCCCAGCACCGGTCCCAAGTGCGGCACAACTTGCAGGACCGCGGCCAGCGCCGCCCATAGAGGGGCTAACGGCACTTTGAGCGCATAGAGACCGATCAGCCATAACAATCCAACGGCGATCGAATCTTGAATCTGGGCGACGAACCAATTCTTAAGCGCGCCTCCAGTTACGCGAAAATGTTCCCCCAAATTCATCGGTTATCTTTGATGCTTCCTACTGTCTGAGCCACCGCAGCCCCATGTTAAACTCGAAATATAATCCCTCAGTGAGGAAGCCAGGATGAAATTCGGCGTCATCATTTTTCCCGGTTCGAACTGCGATCACGATGCCTATTGGACCATCCAGAATGTGGCTAAACAGCCGGTTACGTTCTTATGGCACGAATCGCATGACCTGGAGAACTGTGATGCGGTAATCGTTCCCGGCGGCTTTGCCTATGGAGATTACTTGCGTACCGGGGCCATCGCCAAGTTTTCTCCGGTAATGGAATCAGTAAAGAAGTTCGGCGATGGCGGCGGTCTGGTGCTGGGTATTTGCAACGGCTTCCAGATTTTATGCGAGTCCGGGCTGCTTCCCGGAGCTCTGATGCGCAATGTTGGCTTGAAGTACGTCTGCAAGCCAGTCCACGTAAGGGTCGAAACTACCGATACCCCGTTCACTCACGCCTGCCGGCAGAGCGAAGTGCTGACCATTCCCATCGGGCACATGGAGGGCAACTACTTCTGCGACGCGACCACGTTAGAAGAATTGCAGCGCGACCAGCGCATTGTTTTCCGGTACTCGAGCCCCGACGGCCAAATAACCCCGGATGCCAATCCAAACGGTTCGCTGGACAATATCGCGGGCATCTGCAGTCCAGGTCGCAACGTGCTCGGAATGATGCCGCATCCCGAGCGCGCCAGCGAACCTGAACTTGGCGGGACCGACGGTTTCAAAATCTTCGAATCCCTAGTCGGGGCCATGGCGGAAAAGTAGGGCAACAGTTCTGCGCCGGTTTAAAATTTCCCGAGTCCATTAATTAGCTCTTCCCTTTCATAGTTGTTTTTGCTACGCTGCAATCCCCTTCGCTTCACCGGACTGCCCGGTTCCCTATTCGTGTCTCCGGGAGGGTCCAATCAATGACAGCACGAGAGATGATCGACAGCCTCTCGGGTACTCTATTGCGCGACGAGCGCATTCTCAGCGTCCCCGAGAAAGAACTTCTTGCCAATTTGCTACAGCGTACCCGAACCCAACCCAGTGCTACAGAAAATGCGGTCGCCGAAGCCATTGCTCGCAGCGTAGGAGAACTTATCGCGGAACGAGCGTTGGGACTGTTAGGCGCAAGCCTGACACGGCAGTTGCTAAATCAGCCGTTAACCGGATCCTTGAAACCTTCAAACGGAGATCTACCGATCGTCCACGCGGGATCTCCACCCACCAACCCTCCATCTCCCGTACCGGGTACGCCCCGTCCGCCCGGCACAACTCCACCTCCAATCAGCCTGGGCTCGCCTCCCAACACTCCAGCGCCCATGCCGGGCAGTGCCCGCGCCCGCCCGGTACAACTCCGCCTCCAATCAGCTGGGCTCGCCTCCGAATACTCCAGCGCCCATGCCGGGTAGTGCCCCGCGCCCGCCCGGTACAACTCCGCCTCCAATCTCATTTCTGACCACGTCGCAACCAGCAACGCGCGCAGTGGCGGTTCTCGAGGCCTCTGATTATGTTTCGGCCGAGTGCGTGATCTTCGACGAGTTTCTGACTCCGGCCGAATTAAACGCGCTGCAGCGATACGTTCTCGACCAGGAAACGCGCTTCCAAATCAGCGAAGTTCTTTCGCCCGGTGTCACCGGCTCCTCCGTTGACTATGAACACCGCCGCTCGCGCGTGCTCATGGATCTGGGTGGACACGAACGAATGATCGTTGATCGTCTCCTGACTTGCTTACCGAAAGTCCTGCAGAAATGGGGCCGCGATCCGTTTCGCATCTCTCGTGTAGAAAGCCAAACCACGGCTAGCAATCACGGCGATTTCTTCCGCTGTCACAGCGACAACGCAGCCGACGAGGTGGCCAGCAGAGAAATCACATTTGTCTACTTCTTTCATCGCGAGCCCAGGCAGTTCACCGGCGGCGAACTGCGCATTTACGACTCGCGACGCGAGAATGAAAATTATATTCCCACCGCTAGCTACCGCACCATCGTGCCGGAGCAGAACCAACTGGTCTTGTTCGCCAGCGGTCTCTCGCACGAAATCACCCCGCTCGACTGTCCCTCCGGGCAGTTTGCCGACAGCCGTTTCACCGTGAATGGATGGATTCACAAATGAAAGATGCAGCTTGGCTGGCGTGGATTGAGCAGCTCGCAGTAGCACCTGCGCGCCTTGATCGCGGAAATGAACTTCCGCGATCGCTTTTCCACTGCTGCCTGGACGATCAGCCGAACCATCTGGTTCCGGTCCGTCTCCTCCGACCGGAGTACTGGGAGGGTCTGGCTGATCGTCCGTTTTTCTTGAACCCCGATTGCATTTTCATCGCGGATGGACAATCGTCGGCGGATGCTTCTATCTCCGTCCTCGCCGGCCAAAATGAAATTGCGCGGGGTAATATAGCTTGGGTCAGAGATCCAGGAAGCACAACTCTACAACCGTTCTGGCTGACCCCGGAACTTTGGAACATACTTGCTGATGCGCAACCCGGCGATCCTGCACCTTCCGCGCTTTGCCCACAAAGTCGGCGCACTCTAACCATGGCAAATGTTCTGGTGCCTGAAGATTTCATTTCTCGCCGGCGCCAGGAGTGGGACGAAATTGTTTCTTTCGTCAGGCCGCAGTTCCAGTCGCAGGGCTACGCTCCTGTCGGCGGTTTGATTCATCCATTCCATATCGCAGCTCTTCGCCGCTACTATCGTCATCAGCTTCGCTCCGGAAAGCTTCGTCTAGGCGACGGTCAAAGCCCGCTTCGCTATGTCTCTTATAACGATCCGGTCGGCCAATTTTTTCATCAACAATTAACCGAAAGCATGAGCGCATTCGCAGGCGAGCCGCTAAAGCCCTCCTACGTTTATCTGGCTTCCTATCAATCGGGAGCAGTTCTCGAGAAACATACCGACCGCGAGCAGTGCGATTTCAGCGTGACCCTCTGCCTCGACTACGCACCGGAACCGCGCAACGCAACCCCATGGCCGCTTCAACTTCATAAGAAATCCGGTACTGTAAAAGTCTTCCAGGCCATCGGCGATGCGCTGCTCTACCGCGGCTGCCAGCTACCGCACTCCCGCGAGATGTTGCCTGAGGGACACAGCTCCACGTCGATCTTTTTCCACTACGTAAGGCAAGATTTCGCAGGCAGCCTGAATTAGCCAGGCGTCTGTCCTGACAAAGAAATGTCATCCTCAGCGCAGCAGCCACACGCGAAGCGAGTGGTTGCGGAGCCGAAGGACCCCTCTAACGTTGGGAGCAATGCAGTCACAGCACGGAATTTCCACGAAAAGAGGTCGCAGCAAGAGGAGTACTCAGCGCAAGAGACGCTTCCACAACAAGGCAATCATCAGCAAGACAACGCCAATCGCCACTCCAATCGCGCGCGCCCTACTAGCTCTTTCGGCCATCGCAACGCCAATCAAAGCCCAACTTCAATACGCGAGCGCGGATCAAGAAAATCCCGCAGTGCGTCGCCAATGAAGTTAAATGACAATACGGCCAGCATTACCGTCATCGCCGGAAAAATAACCAGATGGGGCGCGTCGAACAAATGGGCACGGCCATCGTTAAGCATGGTTCCCCAACTCGCGGTGGGCGGCGGGACTCCAAGACCGAGAAAGCTCATGGTGGCTTCGGCGAGAATAGCGCCAGCCATACCAATCGCCGCTTGCACAATGATCGGCTGAATAATATTGGGCAAGATGTGGCGGACGATCACCCGCATATCACTGGCTCCCAAGGCGCGAGCGGCTTCCACAAATTCACGCTCGCGAGCCGCAAGCACCTGTGCACGGACCAGACGCGCATAGCCTACCCAGCCTCCAAGCGAAAGCGCTAAAACAAGATTGAAAATCCCTGGCCCGCGGAACGCCACGAACGCAATCGCCAGCAGAATTCCAGGGAAGGAAAGAAACGCGTTCATCACCACCACGTTGACAAAGCGATCGATCCGCCCGCCGTAGTAACCGGCGATCGATCCCACGATGAGTCCCACGGCGAGCGAGGCAGCCACTACGCAACTGCCTACCAGCATGGAAATGCGCGAACCGTAAATCAGGCGGGAAAGAATGTCGCGGCCAAGTTCGTCCGTGCCGCACCAGTGACCAAAGGATGGTCCTGCAAGCCGTGTGGGCAGATCGATGTGAGCGGGATCCTGCGGCGCAATCCATGGGGCGAAGACCGCACAGACTACGAAGACTGCAACCAGCGCGACTCCAACGGAGGCCAGCACATTGTGACGCGCAGCGCGCTGTAACGAAATGGCAGTGGCAGACACCACGCAATCTTAACCCGCGGCTACCAGATTTCGAGCTGGAGTTTTCGGTAACTGCTGATAATTTCAAAATCGGCTCGGTTCGCTGTTATTAGACGAGCACCGTTTGAACGTGCTGTCAGACCGATCAGAACATCGAAGTGCAAATCACGCAGCTTATCCGGCGCGAGCCCTCGGTCCGCACGAATTTTCCCCAGTATCTGGCCGGACTCCAACCAATTCTTTTCTGTCGGACTTAAGATGGGATGGTTGCGCTCCAGCGCCGACAAGAAATCGCGTTCCGTACGCCTTGTGGCGCCACGCCATAACTCCGCTAACACAACAGAAGATATGCGGATGAGACCGGTCAGAGCTTGGATTCTATGCTGATGACGTCCAGTGCGCAGGTCATCGATAAAAATAGATGTGTCAAGAATGACGAGGTCATTCACGGTGGCCAACGAATGGGAGCTTTCCTGCGTTCTTCTTCATCAAATCTTTGAAACGCTTCAGCGCAACAATTTCCCGAAGAGCGAGGTGGATCGCGGCGGTGCGAGATTTCACGCGAAGAACTTTCTTAGCTTCGTCTGCCAGACGAGTGTCTAAGCGGATTGAGGTAATAGTTACGGCCATATAGCTTTCAATATGATGTATACATAATACTAAGTTTGTATATACACGTCAATTCTTTCAATGCCGTTTAACCGTTTGTGACGAACGCCGCTGACAACGTGACCAGTCTTTTCCCCGCGGACGGGACTGAGTCTGTCGCAACTTCGGCTCGGCGCATTCCTGTCCTCTCTGCTAATCTGAAATTCAACTGACAACTCAGTCGTATTACTCCATAACGTGGAAACAAAACCATTGCGATCTGTAATCAGCGAAGTTACCGAAGATCTAAGCCGCCTGCCAACTGAACGGTCCAACCGTACAGCCGAGAATCTCGACCTCAAGTCGTCGCTGGAAATCGTTCACATCATAAACTCACAAGACGCTCAAGTTGCCGCCGCAGTTAAGGCCGCTCTGCCGCAGATTGCTAAAGGAATTGACGTAATCGCGGAGGCGCTCAAAAAAGGAGGCCGGCTGATTTATGTTGGGGCTGGAACCAGCGGGCGTATCGCCGCGCTCGATGCTTCCGAATGTCCACCCACTTTCAACTCTCATCGAGGGATGGTGCAGTTCGTAATCGCTGGCGGCACAAGAGCGCTGCACACCGCCACCGAAGCCAGTGAGGATTCCCCTGCGCTCGGCCGCCGCGAAATAGCAAAAAGGAAGCCTTCTAAAAACGATGTCGTAGTGGGAGTCGCCGCCAGCGGGCGCACGCCGTTCACCATCGCTGCCATTGAATACGCCCGCCAGCGCGGAGCCAAAACTATTGCCGTCACCTGCAATCCGAATTCAGCTTTGGGAAAAGCCGCGGACTTCGCCATCGTCGCCGAGGTCGGCCCCGAAGTCATCGCCGGTTCCAGCCGGATGAAAGCCGGTACCGCCGAAAAAATGATTTTGAATATGCTCTCCACCGGTGCTATGACTCGCTTGGGTTACGTGTACGGCAACCTAATGATCAATCTCCACGTGAGGAACTACAAGCTGCGTGAACGTGCCCTCACGATTCTTGAACAGCTTGCCGGAATCGGTCGTGACGCCGCGAAAGAAGCCTTGCGCGCGTCAAGAGACGACGTTCCCATAGCACTAGTCATGCTAGAAGCCAATGTAAGTCGCACCCAAGCCGCGGGCGCGTTAAAAGCTACGAACGGGAACGTCCGCCAAGCCATCACCACTGCCCGGTCTCTGTAGCGCCAGCGTCTCGCCGGCCTGACGATCGAGCAAAGCTCGACTTTCCCCCCACGAAAATGTCCCATAACTCCAGCAGGCCGTGCCCTTCCGATTAACCAATTCCCGTCGAATGCCAACGCATTTCGCCTTTACAATACCCAACGTCACATTCTCACAGCGTACGATATCGATATGGATAAATTCGTAATTCGCGGCGGCAATCCGTTGCTGGGGACGGTTCGCGTCAGCGGCGCTAAAAACGCAGCTCTCCCTGCCATGGCCGCCGCCTTGCTTACCGACGAACCGGTCATCCTCGAAAACGTTCCGCAAGTGCGCGACATCGAGACGACGCGCAGGCTTCTGTCCGCCATGGGTGCCGAGGTCGAGCTCGGATACGGCCGCGCCCAGCATCGCACGACCATCTGCTGCAAGAACCTGACGTCTCCCGAGGCCTCCTACGAGTTGGTGAAGACCATGCGTGCCTCCACTCTCGTACTTGGCCCGCTGGTTGCCCGTTGCGGCCGCGCCCGCGTCTCTCTTCCCGGAGGCTGCGCCATCGGAGGCCGGCCTATCGACCTGCATATCAAGGGACTGGAACTGCTGGGCGCAACCATTACCCAGGATCACGGCTACGTGGAGGCCACCGCGAAGCGCTTGCATGGCGCCGAGATTGTTTTTGAAAAGATAACCGTAACCGGCACCGAAGACCTGCTGATGGCCGCGACCTTGGCGGATGGAGAAACCGTGCTGCAGAATTGCGCTCGCGAGCCCGAAGTCGCCGACCTCGCCGACCTGCTCAACCGCATGGGTGCACGAGTCGAGGGCGCGGGAACTTCGACTATCCGCGTGAAAGGCGTCAACAAATTGCATGGCGCGCGTCACCGTATCATCCCCGACCGCATTGAGGCAGCCACATTTATTATCGCGGGTGCGCTTACTGGCGGGGACGTTAACGTCGCTAGTTGTGATCCCGGACATCTCGGCGCGCTGCTTGAGAAGCTGCAAGAAGTCGGCGTGAAGACTAGACACACAGCAGACTCAGTTCGCGTGATGGGCGACAATCCGCCAAAAGCTGCCGACATGGCCACTCAGGAATATCCTGGCTTTCCCACTGATGTTCAGGCGCAATACATGGTATTAGCCACTCAGGCCGAGGGCGCCTCGATTATTACCGAGAACATTTTTGAGAACCGTTTCATGCACGCCCAGGAACTGGTGCGGATGGGTGCGAACATCAAAATCGAAGGGCGACGCGCTGTGGTTCGTGGCCGGACGCCGCTGAGCGCAGCTGCAGTCCTGGCATCCGACTTACGCGCCTCCGCATCGCTGGTGCTAGCAGCCTTGGTCGCCGATGGAGAAACCATCATTGATCGCGTCTATCACATCGACCGCGGATATGAACACATTGAGGAGAAGTTGCGGGGAGTAGGGGCACAGATCCGCCGCATTGGGGAAATTCTACCCAAAAAGGCGGCTGCGCCTGCGGCCAGAGGATAACCTCGGCACAGGCGCAGCATAAGGCAGATGTTGGGGAGCAGAAAGGGGAGGGGACAATTTTAAACTGAAGCGGCGGTCGTGAGGGTCCGAATGTCAGCTCCGCTGACGCTAACCCATGACCGCCTCTAGCTTAGTACGCTCCCGAACTGCGATCAAAGTATCCCGCCCGCACGAATTCGACAATACAGTAAACACTGTATCTGCCGGTGCAAAATGTTGTGCTGTGGCAGGCCGATGACGGGACTTAAGTGCCGGTTAGGTAGCTTGCCGGGTGGCCAATTCCCGCGCATAGTGCCGGGCTTCCGATGACGTTCCAATGATCTTCATTTGTTGCCAGTCATAAGGTAGTTCCTTACCGCAATCAAGGCAGACCACGTACGTCCCAGTGAGCGATGCGGCCGTGGAAGGACGAGACTTATTCCGAGAATTTGGTCGGATGCTAATAGGAAAACTATAGTGACTGTGCCAACAACCGAAGAAAGCGTCGACCAATTTGGCGATCATATTCGACCTCCACAGCCAACAACCTAACGTGACCTTGCGGGGAGTACGATATCCCCTTAGGGCCGTCTACTGTCATTTTCTTAGATTCAATCCCGTAGGAAAAGGTTTCGCTAAACAATCATAGTGATGTGGCCGGGCGAGAACGTTTCACTATCTGATTGAGAAGATCTTAAACGAATGGGGATAACGCCGGCTCGGGGCTCGACCTAGACGCGTTCCGGCCCGGGTTTCTTGTGAGCATGACACTTAGAGACGATGGCGGAACGAAGGCGGGTGCGGAGGTCTTCAGGAAGTTCGTACAACTGGGAATCGCGGTAAATCTCGATGGTTTTCTTGGTGGTATCGCATACTACGTAGCAGTTGTGGCACCAAGCGAGATGATCTTCCAATTCAACCTTGGTGCGCTCGTCAATCACGCCGTCCAAGTAGTTAGTCAGCTCGCTCAGAAAATCTTTGCACTTCACTGGGTGTCTCCGGTTTCAGGTTTTTCTACTTCTTTTTCTTTGCCATTCGTGGTCTCGCGTCGTTGGAAGAATCGGCCGAGCCGTTCGCGCAATTGCAAGCGCGCACGCAGCAGCCGCGATTTTACCGCCGGAATGCTCAGGTCCAGCGCCTCGGCGGTTTCTTCCGTTGACAATCCTTCTACGTCGCGCAGGACGAAGACCGTTCTAAAACTTGCGGGCAAACCTTGAATGGTACGAGTCAGAATCTCCCGCAACTCCGCCTGGTTGTACTGCTGCTCGGGGTTCGGACTCCAATCCGCGACCTCCCGCGGCAGCGAGTCTTCCTCGGTCTTTACATCCTCGTCGAGCGAAACCATGCGCTCCGGGCGACGGCGCCGCAACCGCATGAGCGCTTCGTTCACCGCAATGCGCACGAGCCAGGTATAAAACTTCGACTGCCCCTGAAACTGGTGAAGATTGCTGTAAGCCTTCAGGAACGCATCTTGCACCACATCTTCCGCGTCTTCGCGGTTCTGCGTGATGTGTTGAGCAATTCGAAATACGTTCCGATCGTAACGTCGAACCAATTCTTCGAAGGCGCTGACATCGCCGCCCTTGGCGGCTTGTACGAGCGCCAGCTCGTCGGAAACTGGCTCATCTATTTTTGGTTGGATGGTACTCATCATTCATCCGATGCAACAATTTTCAGTCCTACACGCATTAGGAACTGTTATTTTACTTGCTAACCCGCGATTGCGCTGAACTCTTTTGACGTATTGCGAATTGAATGGTTTAGGGCGCTTTTTATCCCATCGGCGGGACCGCATTGGGCTGTTACTTCCGTCATCACTGAAGGTCGACCAACTGGCCGTATAATCAGAAACTTGCTAGGGATTTTGCGCGAATTCGCATTCCGCGGGAGACGTGGTCAAGGTAACAATGGCTGATAAAACCCCGATTGATCAAATCGTCGAGAAGGCAGTCTCTGAGGTGCTGGAAGGCCATTTTCCGCAGCTGCGGAAAGACCTGGTTCGCCGGGTGCTGGAGCAAGTGCAACCGCATGTTTCCGGCTCCACGGGCGCTTCTGCAAGCTCGGCTGTCGATCTCCTGCAGGCAGTATCAGCCATTCATGCGGGCTCGACGCAAAAGGAAATCTTGCGGGCGCTGCTCGATAGCACTGCAGCATACAGCGGACGCGCTGCTCTCTTTGTGATCAAGTCAGGAACGGCCACAGGGTGGCAAGGACGCGGTTTCGATAATAACGACGAGGTCAAAGATTTTTCGCTGGACGTAAACAGTTCCGCTCCCAGCCAGGTGCTGCAATCGCGGGTAGCAACCAGCGCAGGAGCTGCGCAGATGGATCCGGCATTCATATCGAAATTCGGCGCTGCTGCTGACCATAAGGCACTGCTGTTGCCACTACGCTTGAAAGACAAAGTTGCTGCGCTGGTCTACGCCGACGGTGGAACCCGATCCGACGGAAACATGGATGCCGCGGCCGTCGAACTGCTCGTCTCTGCAACTAGCGCATGGCTCGAAGTGGCTTCGCTGAGAAAGCAAGCGCTGAAAGAAGGCGTGAGCGAGCCTGCGGCCAGCGAGAAATTCGAAGCTCCACCGGTACAAACGGTTTCATCTTTCTCCGATCCATTCGCCGCTCATGCGCCGAAACACGTGGTCCCAACTCCAGTCGCAGAACCTGCCATGGCAGAGGCCTTTGCGGAGGTAGTAGCCGCGCCGGCGTCGATGGCAGCGGCCGCAGCTGCCCCCGCGACTGATGCATTCGCGCACCTCTCGCCCGAAGATGCTGAGATCCATCGCAAGGCGCAACGTTTCGCTCGCCTGCTGATGGACGAGATCAAACTATACAACCAGGCCAAAGTGGCGGAAGGCCGCAAGCACAAAGATTTATACGATCGCCTCAAAGAAGACATCGACAAAAGCCGCTCCACCTACCACAAGCGCTACGACAGCACCGCAGCGGCAACCGTAGATTACTTCACCCCCGAACTCATTCGCAGCCTGGCCGAAGATGACATAGCGCTTCTCGGACCGAACTTTCACCGCTAAATTAGGGTCGACGCGGGCGTCCACGCCCGTGTAATGCTATACTTTTAAGTCGCCTAAGATTTTTCGAGGCAATCCCGAGGGTAATTCAGTGATCTCCTCTACGGGCGTGTCCTTTACGGTTAGAATCAGCATTATCAAGATCAGCACAATTTAAGTTCATAAACGCGAGGTATTTCCATGTCCGGCCACTCAAAATGGGCCACAATTAAGCATAAGAAGGGCGCGCTGGACGCCAAGCGCGGCAAGATTTTCACCCGTCTGATCAAGGAAATTTCGATTGCCGCGAAAAACGGCGGCGGCGATCCCGACAGCAATCCCCGTCTGCGCGGCGCGATTCTGGCTGCCAAAGCCGAGAACATGCCCCAGGACAACATCAAACGGGCGATTCAGCGCGGCACCGGCGAATTGCCGGGTGCGACCTACGAAGAATTTTCGCTCGAAGGCTACGGCCCCGGAGGCGTGGCCATTCTGCTCGACATCAATACCGACAACCGCAATCGCACCGTCAGCGAGATTCGCCACGTCTTTGGAAAAAACGGTGGCAATATGGCGGACGCCGGAGCGGTCTCGTACATGTTCCATAAGAAGGGCGAAATCATCATTCCGAAGTCGGCAGCCAAGGAAGACGATCTGATGAGTATCGTGCTGGATGCTGGAGCTGAGGATTTAATTGACGCTGGCGATAACTGGGAGGTGCTCTCCGAAACCTCGGCTTACGAAGCGGTTCTCGAAGCCGTGAAAAAAGCTGGCATCGAGCCGGCGTCCTCCAGCGTCACTATGATTCCGCAAAATTACATCAAACTCGAAGGCTCGGCTGCAGCCACCATGATTCGCCTGATGGAAGCCTTTGAAGAACATGATGACGTGCAGAACGTACACGCGAACTTCGATATCGATCAGAAATTGCTCGAAGAAGTTGCTGGCTAAAGCTTTCGATCCTACAAAAATGACGGCTTGTCTCGGCGGCGCAAACCGCCTGATATCCTTCTCCATATTCCTACTGACGGTCATTCCGAGGAGCGAAGACGAGGAATCTGGGTTCTTGCCGGTCGCGGGAAGAACCCAGATCCCTCGCTTCGTTGGGATACAAAAACAACTACAACGAGGATCATGACAACTGAAGGGCAGACTGAACAAGGCTTTCTACTTTACCGCGGAGCCGTTGAACACTAGGATTTCATAAGTGCCTACACAACCTATCCTCGTAACCGGAGGAGCCGGTTTTATCGGCTCAAATTTCATCCTGCAATGGCTCGCGACAGAAGGCACTCCGGTGGTAAATCTGGACAAGCTTACTTATGCCGGAAACTTGGGCAACCTGGAAAAGATTTCGTCGGATTCGCTTTACAGCTTCGTTCATGGAGATATCGGCGACCGAAAATTAATCAGCAGTCTTCTGGAGCAGCACGGTCCCCGCGCCATTGTGCACTTTGCGGCAGAGAGCCATGTAGACCGCTCCATCCATGGGCCAGACGATTTTGTGCGCACCAATGTGAACGGCACTTTCAGCTTGCTTGAAGAAGCGCGAGCCTATTGGACGGAATTGGCTCAGGAGGAAAAAGCGAGGTTTCGCTTTCTGCACGTTTCGACCGACGAGGTCTACGGCTCTCTCGGTCCTAAAGACCCTGCCTTTTCGGAGACCACTCCATATTCGCCCAACAGCCCGTACTCGGCGACCAAGGCGGCTTCCGACCACCTGGTTCGTGCCTACCATCACACTTATGGCATGCCGGTTCTCACAACTAACTGCTCGAACAATTACGGGCCGTTTCAGTTCCCCGAAAAGCTGATTCCCCTAACCATCCTGAATGCGATGAACGGTAAACCGATCCCGGTTTACGGTGACGGCCAAAATGTTCGCGACTGGTTATTTGTTGCGGATCACTGCAATGCCATTCGCACCGTTCTGGCGCGCGGAAAAGTCGGCCAGACCTACAACGTCGGCGGACGAAACGAAAAGCCAAATCTTGAGATCGTTCACGCCATCTGCTCGATTCTCGATGAATTGCGGGCAGGCGATACGGTTGTTCCACACAGCAAACTGATTACCTACGTGCAGGATCGACCCGGGCACGACCGCCGTTATGCCATGGACACGCGCAAGATTGAGCGGGAACTGAATTGGCAACCGAAGGAGACTTTCGAAAGCGGAATCCGCAAAACGGTCGAGTGGTATCTCGCCAATGATGCATGGATTCGAGAAGTAACATCGGGACATTATCGCGAGTGGATCGCGACCCAATATTCTGTGTGATCGTCAAAGCGCGTATAACAAAAATTAATGCCAAGCGAAAATCCCACGAGAAGTTGCAAATATAAAGGCATCATTCTGGCAGGCGGATCAGGCACGCGGCTTTATCCCGTAACCCATGCGGTTTGCAAAAGTCTGCTGCCGATTTACGACAAGCCAATGATCTACTACCCGCTATCCACGCTGATGCTGGCGGGGATACGCGACATTCTCTCGATTTCTACCCCTGAAGACGTTCCACGTTTCCAGCACTTTCTGGGCGATGGATCGCGCTTCGGTGTGAACTTTCAATATGTAGTTCAGCCGCGTCCGGAAGGCATCGCGCAGGCTTTCATTGTTGGCAGAGATTTTATTGCCTCAGCCTGCTGTGCCCTGGTTCTCGGCGACAACATCTTTTACGGACATGATCTGATGAAGTGCGTCCAGGAAGCCGTTGCGAAGACTACCGGCGCGCGCGTATTCGCATACCCTGTGCAGGATCCCGAACGTTATGGAGTGGTTGAATTCGATTCCGCAGGTAGAGCCCTCAGCTTGGAAGAAAAGCCAAAGACACCAAAGTCGCGCTACGCAGTTACCGGACTTTATTTTTACGATAACCAGGTCGTCGAGATCGCGAAAGCGTTAAAACCTTCCGCGCGTGCAGAACTTGAGATCACCGACGTCAACAAGCAATATATGAGACAGAAGCAACTGGATGTCGTGGTGATGGGACGAGGCATGGCCTGGCTTGATACTGGCACCCACGAGTCTATGCTGGAAGCCTCGTTATTTATTCAGACCATCGAGACCCGCCAGGGCCTAATGGTTTCCTGCCCCGAGGAAATTGCTTATCGTCTGGGATACATCGGAGCCGATCAATTAGAGGCTACGGCAACCTCGATGAAGAACAATCGCTACGGTGCCTACTTGCTGCAGTTGCTTAGAGAGCAAGTATTCTAATGCTTGTTGTAGCGCGGCCGTCCCGGCGGCTGTCGTGCAGGCAGCCTGCCTGCACCCCCGAGCCGCACGATGCCGGCGCTACAACAGACTACGGAACCGACGCCGTCGCCTGGTTCGAGTACGCGCTCTCCATGTTGCTCGCATCCACCGCAGTGGTCACATAGTCGTAGGTTTGTCCGCTTTGGACTGCCGTATCCGTATAGCTCGTTATCGTATTAATCGATCCGTTGAGCCTGGTGTACGACCCGCCCGATCCGATGCGGCGATAAATGTTGTAGCCAATCACTTGCGAGGTGCTCGCATTCCAGGACAGTGCCACACTATGTTGTGACCCTTGCGTACCGCTGCCGGTGAAAGTTTCGGCCGCTGCGGAGTCGGTCGCGTCGCTGGTGAACGTGATACTGCCAGGCGCGCTTCCAGCTGATTGCGGAGCGAAGGTTACGGTGAAGGGGATATTCTGTCCGGAGGGAATCGTGACCGGGAAGGTAATTCCACTCACCGAATATCCCTGACCGCTCCAAGCTGCGGACGTCACTTTAATATCGGAACTGACCGCGGTTAACGTGCCTTGCTTTATCGAGTCGGATCCAACCGCCACGTTTCCAAAGCTTATAGTGGCAGGCGACACTGCGAGCTGACCGGCGGTCGCATTATTGGCTTGACTCGCTGAGGTAACACCCTGGCAGCCGACCAGTGCGACTAGCAACGGCAATGCCAAGAGGCAACCAAGACAGCGCAATCGGAATATTCTGAGTCCGTTCTGCATACAACAATTATCCGAACGGTGACACTCACCCGTCTAGAGGACCCATAGCCCTGACCCACGGCAACTTCGCTTTGATACCTTTGTAAGCCTCATCGTCCCCAGCTACTTCCGTGCTTTCCCCAGCTACTTCCGTGCCGTCAGTAACCATTTTGAGAAGTTACTATGAGCGTTACTAAAGGCGTTTCAAATGTCACTTTTAGGCCATGTACTGCCGGAGATGAACCGGATAATCTTACCTTACTTGCCGCTGCCTGGGCCTGAATTGATTCCAGTGCAGTTTCTTAATTCGCGTTCGGGAGACAGCATGAAATCGACCATTCTAGTCCTTCTTATTTTTATTGGCGCAGCTCAGGCACAACAAAGCTTCGTAGCGTCCAGCCCCACGCCGCAACCCACAACTTCGCAGAAATTCTGGAGTGCAGAAAATAAGATTGATTTCTCTGTCCTCGCGGGACAGATTGCCGTCGACGCGATAACCACCCAGCGCGGTTTGGCAAACGGATTTAGGGAGACGAACCCGGTAATTCGCCCACTGGTCACCCGAGGGGTGGCTGGCGAGGCGACGGCCTCCGGCCTGGGGCTTGGGTTCGCCGTCGGAACTGCATATTTATTACATAGAACCCATCACTACAAAGCCGAACGCATTGCGGTTCGAAGCATGCTAGCGATTGAAGGCGGCTTCGTAGCCAACAACCTCATGCGAGTGTATTGATAGCGCGCGGTTCTTCGTCCATCCTTTTAGCCGCTGAACTCTGATCCGACCACTGCCGGTCGGCCTCTTCTGAAGCGCTCACTCGCCGGGCGAATATCCACCTAAATATTTCTTTATTTTGCAGCCAAACACAAAAAGCAGTCGTGAATCCAAGAAAAGGCCTTGGATTAAGTCGAAGGATGATTTAATGTGACCGACACGCATGTAAGGAGCCGGGTCGGTCAGCCGAACTCCTCAGGTTAGGCAGCAACCGCTCCGGTCCCGGGTATTGTCACGATTTAGTTTCAAGATGTTTGGAAGGTCGGAGAGGACCAGCCATGAAATCTCTTCGTCGCCTGCGGACCCTTTTTACGGGACTCTCGATTTGCATTTCCTGCCTCGCCCCCAGCGCGTGGAACCCTCTTGCCGGCATTGCTTGGGCTGATGAGCCGGCCGCGCCGCGCTCTGAGGCCAGCATCATTATTCCAGGCCCTTTACGATCCTTCTTGCGTATGGCGGGCATCAGCCAAAAAATCTCGCCGGAAGAAGTCGTGCCCTTGTTCGCCCACAACGTGTTCACACAAGGCTACGAGGGCGCCCGTGATGGTGGCCGGCCAACAGAATTTCTAATCCTGCTGAACCGTTACGTACATCAGGCGCAAGAACTCGCAGTTCTCGCAGGTCCCGACGGCGCCATCCGCATTTCCAACTGCGATGAAGCCAAGCCGTTGTTGCGCATCCTCGGTTACCGGGTCCGCCAGGAGTGTGGACAAAGCAACACATCCCTGATGACCGCTGATCCGGAACGCGCGTTCCTCACCATCGATTCGGGCTTCCCTCTGCCCGAGCTTGAAGAGACACTTCAGGGCGGCAAGACTTTCAGCTATCCATTTCCCGCGTCGCGGGTTCCCGTTTTGTTTACCGAGAGAGATTGGACAACGCTCAGCAACAAGAACAACGGCGACCTCGTCAACACGCTTTTGCGCGATCCGCTCTTGTGCCGTCTTTATTGGGCGTTCTCGCGAACTGATGCCGAATCCAGGGATGCTTTGCGGCAATCGATCGGGCTTAGCAAACTGCTTCCCCTGGCTGCGACCCTGGATTTTTACGGAAGTCACATTTCGATCCGCGCCGGGCGCGTCATAGTTCCTGGTGGTGCGGACGCCGAATCCGCCTGGACAGAACTGGTAGCCGCAAGCCCGAAATCACCACAGGAGTTCGTTCCGCAGTTGCTCACCAAGGACAATGGATGGCTGGCGGCCTACTTCGACGCGCTGGCGCGAGTCAGTCAGACTCAGCAGGCGCACTTCAGCCAGGCACGGTTGCGCCGATACTATGCAGCTTTTCGCGGACATGCGATTTCTCCCGACGCCGCCCGGCCAACTTTTCGGCCGGCACCCGCTTTATTGCTTCTGTTGACGCGAATGCAATGGGGCCCTGACGGCGAACCTTACGTTCCGGGAAATCTGGAGATATGGAAAGAAATCCTGCGCGAAAAAAGCGACTCCAAGATTGTACGCGGTTGGGGTAAGCGTGCCAGCCACTTCAGTCGTCCCGACCAACTGGCGGAAGCAATGTTCGCCCTCTGCCGCGTGGAGACGGAAACCGGGCCGCTGCAAATTTATCTAAGCTTGAGTGAACTGGACGGAAGACGACCGCCGGACCAGCGTTTGAGCCCGCAAACCGCGCTGTTGCTGGCCAGCAGGTTCTCACAGCTCAGCAATCAGTATTTGATCTTCTCCGAATTCCCGCAGTTGAGCGATGAATCCATCACGCGATTCGTGAACACAGCTGAACGCCTGACGAAAATTTCAAACCACACGTTGCGAGGCAACGCCATGGGAGTTTTCCAGGCCAACATTGGAATCTGGCAGATTCTGGCTCGCCAAGGACAAATCAAGAGCGGTGAGCTAAACGATTCCTGGCAGAAAGTCATCAAGCCTTTCGGCAATGTGATCACATCTTCCCAACTTTTCGACGCGGGCCGCGATTCTCTCGGCGAAATTCTGCTGGCTGCGACCGGGCAACGAAACGGCTCCCAGGATGAAATCATCGATTTGCTCGCTGGTCCTCAACAGACCACCCCTGACGGTCAACGAACGCATGAAGAAGTAGCCAACCGCATCCGTAAGGTTTTAGACGGGCAGCGATTGGTTTCTTTGGACACGATCATCGGTCTGGGTGACGGTTTGAGCGCGCTGGCACGAGGCGAGGCGGTGGCCGACCAATTGATCCCGCTGGCAGGAGAGCTTCGCGAATTCGAAATGCCGCGTCCGATTTTCAGCAGCGGCGAGCGCACGCAATGGGCGACCGGAGTTTATAACAATCGCCACACCGAATTGCAGATGCGCACCGATCTGCTGAAGATCATCAAGTCTCCTTCTTCGCGCGAACAAGTGGCTGAGGCTCGTGGCCAAATCGCTCCCTTCCTCAGAGACACTCTGGTTGGTTTGAACTATGCATACTACGAACCACCGGGAGCGCAGATGCTGCACAACAATCCTCTGTTCGTGCGCTCCCACGACTTTTCGGGAGACACCGTCGAGGGGATCGAACAAGTCTGGCAAGCTTCGCAATTATATGGCGAGGGATCTCCTGCGGGCGGCGGCGCCCATCTCGTCGGCTCGCTCGCCGATTTACCTTACGTGCTGGCGCAGGTGGAACAGGATTTCATTGCTCCGGAAAACGTCCAGGCCTTGATCTGGCGCGAACTGGTGCCGGGCCTCATGATCAATGCTACTTTGCCGCGCTGGTGGAGCGTGAGCCAGACCGAACTCCATGCTGTGAGTCTTTATCAGCGTTCCGGCGAAGAGTTGTTAACGGCATCGGCCGGCGACCCTCAACTGCGCAGCAAAGTAATCGTGATTCTGTCGGAACGCATGGATCCGCAAGTTTCACAGCGAGTGGACCGTGAGTTGATTGCCGGAAATCTGGTTGATGTCAACTCGCATGTTACGCCCGCCGATACGTTCTATCTGGCAGCGGAATTTCGCCGGCGATTCCCTGACGAAACCAGCTCTTTCGGACCCGCCGGTCAGGAATTGCAAACCTTATGTCATCAAAATCCCGCAGAGCTCAGCTGGGAGCGCCTCTCACAAGACTTCGGAGTGCCGCATCCGATCCTCACGCAAAGTTATGCGCGCGAGTTGCTGAACCTGAAACCGTTTCCTGCTTTCGAGGGTTACTCCAGCCGCTTGCTGGCGGAAAGCTGGGATTCCAGCAATCTGTATTGGGCGCGTTTAGCGGATGAAAAAGGCTATCCTCCGGTCATGTTAAACCGCCTGATTCCAGAGTTGACGCATCGCATGGTTGAAAAGATTTTCGCCACTGATTTCGAAGACTGGCCAGCCATGCTCCGGGCAATGCGCGAAACAGGAGAAGAATTTCGCCAAGGGAAAATTGCTTCCTCGACAATCGTGGGCGCAAAAACGCAGTTCTGAAGCGGACGCTGTAAAGACGTAGCTAAGCTGCTGTCTAACCAATCAAAGAAGGCCGTGGGCATTTATGAGAAAGAACTACTTTTCACTCCTTACCTTGGTTCCCATTCTATTTTCTACTCCCGGACCCCGGATGCTCGCCCAGGAAAACGCGCCCAACATTCGCGTTCGTGTCGAGATGGTGCAATTGAATGTAGCGGTGACCGACAACAAGGGAAATTACGTGACCGGCCTACGCCCGTCGGACTTCTCTATCGTCGAGGATGGCATCCAGCAAAAGCTTGCCACCTTTGGAGAAGGCAACGAACCTGTGTACCGAGTGGCCGACGCAGCGCCCGCCGATGGAAAAACTCCGGGACCCGTCGACACAAAGCTTTCAGCACCCGCAGGTCAGGATCAATCACTTGGCTCGATGATTGCTGGCGCAAATGTGTTTCTCCTCTTCGACACCAGCAACTACATGTATCGCGGGTTTGTGTTCGCGCAAGATGCCATCGCGGATTTCGTGCGATCACTCGAAAGCGCGGACAAAGTGGCATTCTATTCTTACAGTCGCGATCTTTCGCGCCCGGCGCCTTTAACCCCCGACCGGGCGCAGGTTTTGCGGGGCGTTCGCGCGACCGTTGCCGGGGACGATGCTGCCCTTTATAACTGCCTTCTTCTGACCATAAAAGACGCCGCGCACTATACCGGAAGAAAGGTGATCGTGGTTTTCTCGAACGGCCCGGACAATTCCAGCATGGTTCCTCCGGAGGACGTAGCCGAACTGGCGCAGTCGACCGGAACCGCCATTTACATGATCAGCACCCAGTTAGCGAAACTGGAGCCAGTTTCTACTGCGGTGTTTGAACGCATGACGGCCGCAACGGGAGGCAAAGCGTATTTTGCCAAGGATTGGAAAGACGAGCAGCGCGCCTTTGCGTCCATACGCGATGACTTGGCGCATCTCTATTCGGTCAGCTATTACCCGCAGCCCAACCCTAATATGGGCTGGCGAGCCATTACCGTGAAACTCGTGGGCGAGCGCCTGAAGAAAGTATCACATTCGCACCCGCAACGGATATCGTCCGCAGCCAAGCCGGTTCTCGGTGGGAAGCGCGACGGCGTCCGCGTCGGAAGCAACTCCGGCGCAGCCGTAGAAGTTATTCTGGGCTTTTGATCTCAGCCTCCCGCAGTCTCCGAGCCGCATATTCGGGGGTGATATCGCGTTGCGGCGATCCCAGCATTTCGAATCCAACCATAAATTTCCTGATGCTAGCTGATCGCAAGAGAGGTGGATAAAAGTGCGCATGAAAATGCCATTCGTTGTGCGCGTCTTCGTCAGTCGGTTGTTGATGGAATCCCATTGAATAAGGGCAGGGAGTCTCAAACAAACCATCGTATCGGCTGGTGACACACTTCAAAATCTCGGCCAGTGCTGATCGCGCTTCTTCACTAAGCACACTCATGCTTCCCAAATGGAGCTTGGAGACCACCAACATTTCGTAAGGCCAGATCGCCCAGAAAGGAACGACAGCCATGAAGTGGTCGTTGGCGCACACCACGCGCTCGTCGGAAGCTTCCTCCAACTTTATGTACTCGCACAACAGACAAGACCCATGCTGATTTTGGTATGCGGCAAATGACTCTTGCTCTTTGCGAGGTTCATTCGGCACAGTCGAGGTCGCCCAGATTTGGCCGTGCGGATGAGGATTGCTGCACCCCATCATCAATCCGCGATTCTCAAAAATCTGCACATAGTTGATGCCTGGTTGCTGCCCTAAATTTTGAAATTCCTCTATCCAAACATCGATCAAGCCGCGGATTTCCGTCAGCGGCATTTGCGAAAGCGTCCAGATCATGCCGCGGCGAAAAACAAACCACCCGGCAAATGCCGCTCTCACTCTGCGCTACAACAATGCCTTTTTCTTCCAAATCGAACTTCGCCGCTGAAGGTTCGGGTTGCAGCGCCGCGAAATCATTATTGAAAACAAATGTGCCGGTGTACGGCGGATTGCGCTGGCCTCCCGCACGAACGTTTCCGGGGCACAGATAACAATTCGGATCGTAGGCCTGGCTTGGTTCGGCCTGCGCAGGCTCAGTCTGGCCTTGCCAGGGACGCTCTGTGCGGTGCGGCGAGACCAGCACCCACTCGCCCGTAAGCGGATTAAAGCGTCGGTGGGCAGTGCTTTGCAATATTTGAGGGATGAATTCCGAACTTGCTGGGGACTGCATTCACTGGGCCTTTTTACCTGATAAGGAATTTGCTTCGAAGCCTTCCCGAACCTCGGATTATTCTCAGTTGTCCACAACAGCCCCGGCGCCGTCTGAAGCTTCGCAAATAAAGATTACAGGCTTAACTCCGGTTTTTCCCTCGTAATCTCTTTCCAGTTTTTGGCGCACTTCCTCTGCGTGATCAACATCGACGAGGTTAATCGTACATCCTCCAAAACCGCCTCCCGTCATACGCGAGCCATACACGCCGGTGTGGCCGCTCGCCAATTCGACCATCAGATCGAGTTCCGCAGTGCTGACTTCGTAGTCGTCGCGCAGGCTGCGATGCGAATCAGCCATCAGTCGGCCAAACGCCGCTACGTCGCCGGCCTGCAGCACACGGGCTGCTTTTTTCACCCGCTCGTTTTCACTGACGACGTGGCGCACACGTTTATAGATGACGGGATTCAAACGCTCGCGATGCTTTTCTACTTCATCCAACGTGACATCGCGAAGCGCGCGGATTCCCGGCAGAACCTCAGCCAGCGCGCGAACACCCTCTTCGCATTCCCGCCGCCGAGTATTGTATCCGCCGCTCGCGTGCTCATGCTTCACCATCGTATTGCAAACCATGAGCCTCACATCGGGCGGAATGGGTAGCAGCTGGAATTCAAGGGAGCGACAATCCAACATGAGAGCACGGCCCGCGCGGCCGTGGCACGAAATGAACTGATCCATGATTCCGCATCGCGTCTCCGCGTAAACATGTTCCGCCTTCTGACACATCTGAGCTATTTCCGTGGGACTGGCACTGAGTTGCGAATTGCTTAGCAGAGCCCACGCCATAGAAACTTCAAGAGCCGCGGACGAACTCAGACCTGATCCCAGCGGAACGTCGCTCGTGATCGCCAGATCAGCGCCGCGAAGCTGGTATCCCGCCAATTGCAGCACTCCAGCCACGCCACGCACGTAGTCACTCCAGTGACCCGATCGCCCAGGATGAATCGAATCCAGATCAATATCGCACTTTTCTTTAAGATTCGCCGAGTAGACTTGAAGCCTTCGATCCGGAACGCGGACTTACCGCGACACGTGTATACAAATCGAGAGCGGCGGGCATGACAAAGCCATCGTTATAATCGGTGTGTTCGCCAATCAGGTTGACTCTTCCCGGCGCCCGGTAAATTGCCGGACTCCGCGCCGTACAATTCAGCGAACAGAGTCCTCAGAGTGCGCACCGCGCTTGTCGCACGTGTACTACAAAGAAGCTCCGAGCTGTCGATTCGTTTCACAACAGGCTGCCGAGGATAAGTTCCTTTGTGTACCTCCGTGTCCTTTGTGGTTTGTCGCATTTGACTTCATTAACCACAAGGGACGCCAAGGTACACAAATGAGCCCGATTGAAAAGTGGCTCTATGGCTTGATCGTGACCATCACTACGCCATGAGACACGACCGAAGCAGAAAAGCTTCCGGTAAACCGGCCCAGATCTTTCTTCTGCCACAAATCGCGAACCGCAGCCTGCAAATGATTGGGATAACCAATATCTTCCCAGTTCACGCTGACCTGATGCTCCGTGCTTCCGCGATTAAACAGAATCACCGCGCGGCTGCCATCTTTCATTTGCTTGGCCCACACTTCCAGGTCGCCATTTTTCTTCACCCGCTTGCCTTCGCTCCCGAGCGGGTCCTGATCGACGGCGATCACTTCTTTATTGGTAAGAATGTCGCGAATTTCCGGACGCATATTGCGCACATCGTTGCCCGCGATGAGCGGCGCAGCAAGGATCGCCCACAGGCTGAAGTGGGAACGATATTCGGTGTCGGTCATGCCGCCATTGCCGACCTCGAGCATATCGGGATCATTCCAATGGCCGGGCCCGGCGAAGCTGTCGAGTCCGACTTGCAAGTCGACAATATCCACCACGCCGTTCGAACAACAATCGCCCGCGGGCCATTTGACCCGGCCTTGCCATCGGTCTTTGATGTCCCCCGTAGTGCGCCAAAGATTGCCGCCAGCATCTTTTCCCCAGAGCCACGGCGTATGCGAACCCCACTCGCAAATACTCAACACAATCGGCCGTCCAGACGCATCCAGAGCCTGCCGCATCAGCGAATAGACTGCGTGGCCATCTTGCGTAATGGTGTTGCACCAGTCGTATTTCAAATAATCCACGGTCCACGCCGCGTACTGGCGCGCATCCTGATATTCGTGTCCCAGACTGCCCGGCCGCCCGGCACAAGTTTTGGTTCCCACGTCAGAATAAATCCCAAACTTCAAGCCCAGGGAGTGAACGTAGTCCGCCAGCAATTTAATCCCGGAAGGAAAACGCTGCGGATCGGCGATGATGTTTCCATCTTTATCGCGTCCAACCTGCCAGCAATCATCGATGATGACGTACTGATATCCCGCATCTTTCATGCCAGACTTCACCATCGCATCGGCTGTTTGCCTGATGAGATCTTCGCTGACGTTGCATGCGAATTTGTTCCAGCTATTCCATCCCATCGGAGGCGTGGGGGCCAAAGCGGAATCCTGCGCGAACATTTGCGAGGCTGAAGTCAGCAGTACAACGGCAAGAAAAATGGTTCTCACGTGGTTTGTCTTGTCGATTAAGCGGTCACGATGGGACGCGACCCTCTAAATGCGTAATACACGATATACAGATAGCAAATAGCCGGAAGAATGAAAGCGTGATGGATCCCCACTCGATCCGCTATTACGCCCTGGATCACCGGAATGATTGCGCCTCCAACGATCGCCATCACCAGCAGGCCAGAGCCGTCTCCGGTCAGCGGGCCGAGTTCCGCAATTCCGAGAGTGAAAATACTGGGAAACATGATCGAATTGCAAAAGCCCACTAGAAGAATGCTCCACATCGCGACATGGCCGAGCGTCAACATGGAAATACAAACCAGCAGACATGCGGTAGCCGCAGCAATGCCCAACACGGTGCCGGTGCGGACCTTTTGCAGAATCGCCGAGCCGACAAATCTGCCGAGCATGGCGCCTCCCCAATAGTAAGAAACGTATTTAGCCGCAACCAGAACGGAGACATCTCCAATGTTCGGCTGGCTGAGATAGTTGATCAGAAAACTTCCAATCGCGACTTCTGCGCCCACGTAGACGAAAATCCCAACCGTTCCCAGCACGAGATTGCGATGTTTCCATACACTGGCTTGCGGACCCGCCGCTCCGTGGCGTTCTGCCTGCGGCATTGCCGGCAGTTTGAAAAGCGCAATGGCGATTCCGAGCACGAAGAGAGTCAGCCCAATAACAACGTAAGGCAACTTAATCGAAGAGGCCTCGTGGATCCGGTATGCATGGAGCGCATCAGGCGATAACAGACGCACGCTCTCCATGCTCAGCGGAACCGCACTGAGAATCAGCGCCCCTCCGAGGTAAGGACCGATAGTTGTCCCCAGCGAATTAAAAGCCTGCGCGAGGTTCAACCGGCTCGAAGCGGTCTCCGCAGGACCCAAAACTGCTACATAGGGATTGGCCGCAACCTGCAGCGCCGTAATGCCCGCCGCCAGAATCATCAGCGCCGTCAAAAACAGCGGATACGACGCTGCGCTCGCAGCGGGTATAAACAGAAATGCGCCGACACCCATAGTGAAAAGGCCGACAACCATCGTTTTGTGATAACCGATCCAATCGATGAGCTTCGCGGAAGGAATAGAGAAAATAAAGTACGCCGAAAAAAATGAAAACTGGATCAGCATCACCCGCGCATAAGTCAGATCGAAAATCGATTTGAGATGAGGCACCAGGACGTCGTTCAGCACAGTGACGAATCCCCACATGAAGAAGAGGGTAGTCATCACTGCCAAAGCGCCCTTGTAAGTGGAGGACGGCGCTACCGCCGTGGGTGGAGTTTTAAGATTCGCAATTGCCATTGATCGCTGCTCGCTCCGCTATAGAGGCTCGCATCGCGCGGGCTCTGGTCAAGTCACAGAATCATAACATCGCGCCGCAGACCCGCACGCGATTTTCTGCCGAAAAAACAATCGGCGGCGCGCTCTCGCAGCCCGCATGGACTGCCGCTCCCGTCCCGGGTATCCCATGGGTTTTATTCTCTGTGTCTCTGTGGTGAAGGCTCCTAGGCGTACGGGATCACTCGTCTCTCGTCACTACTCTGCCGCGCGAGCTCTAACACTCGCATCACACTCAACGCGCCCTGTGGAGTGACGGCCAGTGCGGCTTTTCCGAGAATCGCGTCGCGCACATTCGCGTAATACTCGCGATAATCACCGGGCTCTGTGGGCACGGCGCGCTCGGTGACTTTATCTCCGTCCACCAACGAAAGCGTGCCCCACGCTTCCTCAGGTTCTTTGCCCCAATCTGGTCCTTCCGGAAGTTCGCCGCGCTTGAGCGCGTTCTCCTGGGGATCAAGCCCGTACTTGACGTATGAACCCCTGGTTCCATGAATCAGAAAGTGTGGTGCCGGCTTAATCGCCAACATCGTCCCACGCAGCTGAACCCGCAGTCGCGGATACCGCAAGGTCAGGTCAAACGCATCGTCGACCACGGCTCCGTCACGCTCCACGCGTATGTCCGCGCAAATCGCTTCAGGAGTTCCGAACAATGTCAACGCCTGATCGATCAGGTGCGGACCGAGATCAAAAAACACACCGCTTCCCGGCCCTGCCTGTTCACGCCACGCTCCCGGCCTCAGTTGCAAACGATAGCGATCGTAATGCGACTCGAACAGCACGACGCGGCCGAGAGCCTCCGCCGCGAACAGATTGCGCACCGTCTTGAAGTCACCATCGAAGCGGCGACTCTGATAAACCGAAAGCAGGCGTCCGCATTTTTCCGCCAGCGAAACCAGCTCGGCAGCCTCGGCGTAGGTGGTGGCAAATGGCTTGTCGATGACAACGTGGCGTCCGGCGAGCAAGCATTGCCGCGCCAAATCGAAGTGAGAGACGTTCGGCGTCGCGATCACGACGAGCTGGATCGAATCGGACGCGAGCAGTTCCTCAACGCTGCGCGCGATGCGAACGTCCGGGTAGGCGCTCGCAGCCTCAGTTCCCTTCCGCTGCAGAATGGCGGCAAGCCGCAGGCCCTTAACCGCGCGGATCACCGGAGCATGGAAGGTGCGCCCAGCAAAACCAAAGCCGATCAGGCCAACATCGATGGGTTGCGGTTCCGGGGTCACGCGGTTTCCTCAATCATGGCGAGGAAGAATACCACAATCGCGCACAGCATCTGTTGAAACGTGCAAATGCCGGTGAAACAAAATTATCCAATGCGATAACAAATCCCATCTGTCATCCCGAGCGGAGCAATGCGATTGGCTTTATCAATCGCATTGCGGAGTCGAGGGACCTGCTGTTGGCACTTGGAAACCAACTCAGCCTCCGTCATACATCCCGAAGATGCTCCTGAGGGGCTGGCGTGGAGTCTGAGGGCAGGGACTCCTCCAGTAATCTTGACCTCGGATCCGCGTTTTCTGATAATCAATTTTGTAGCTGGACAGGTTACGCCTCGGGCTGAAAATGGCCTGGGGTTTTGCTTTTGGCGTGTCGCTAAAGGCTGGGACCCACCAGGTCCCTCGACTCCACATTGCGATTGATAATGCCAATCGCAATGTTGCGCTCGGGATGACAGAGCGAATTTGATGCGGCCCACTCTTACGGCTTGAGTGCCGGCAAGAATCTCGGCGCCCTGCGCGCTTGGATTGTTTGCTCAAAGCCGTAGGCAATTTTCAGTAACACCGGCTCGCTCCAGGCGCGGCCGAAGAATGAGATTCCTACCGGCAGCCCGAAGACGAATCCTGCGGGAACGGTGATATCTGGATATCCGGCCACTGCGGCGGCGTTTGAGCTGCCGCCTAAGTCGTGATCGCCGTCGACCAAATCGGTGAGCCATGCCGGGCCGGCTGTGGGCGCCACGATTGCGTCGAGATGAAATTGGTCCATGACCGCGTCGATACCTTCCTGGCGCGACAGGCGATGATTCGCCTCTAAGGCATCGGTGTATTCCTTGTCGCTAAGCGGGCCTTTGGCTTCGGCCTTGATGAAAAGATCCTGGCCGAAATATGGCATCTCTTTGTCGCGGTTGGATTCGTTGAACTCGATGATGTCTTTCAACGATGCGGGCGCTCCTGGGCGATTCGCCAGGTAGGCATTCAGATCAGCCTTCAGCTCATAGAGCAGCACCACAAGTTCGGTCTTGTCAAATTTTCCGTGCGTGGGAAGGTCGGCGGGATCGATAATTTCGGCTCCTTGCTGCTTCATGGTGTCGATCAGACTGTTCATCAACTGATCCTGAGCGTCGTTCCCGCCGAAATACTTGCGGGCTACGCCGATGCGGGCGCCGCGTAGTCCGTGGGGATCGAGAAACTTCGTGTAGTCGGGCGAAGCTTTGCCTTTGCTCGTCGAGGTCACGCTGTCTCGCGGATCGACGCCAGCAAGCGCACTCAATAAAATCGCGGCGTCGCGCACGGTGCGGGCCATGGGGCCAGCCGTGTCCTGACTGTGAGCGATAGGAATGATGCCGGAGCGGCTGATCAAGCCGAGCGTGGGCTTGATGCCGACAAGTCCGTTCGCCGAAGCGGGACAAACCACCGAGCCGTCGGTCTCGCTGCCCACTGCGACAGCGCAGAGATTGGCGGCGGTGGCGGCGCCTGAGCCGGAACTCGATCCACAGGGATTGCGGTCGAGCACGTAAGGGTTCAGAGTTTGTCCGCCGCGCGCGCTCCATCCGCTGCTGGAGTGGCTGGAGCGAATGTTTGCCCACTCGCTCAAATTTGTTTTGCCCAGGATTACCGCGCCTGCCTCGCGCAGCTTCTGCGCAACGAAAGAATCGCGCACCGGCTTCGATCCCAGCAAAGCTAAAGAACCAGCGGTGGTTTGCATGCGGTCGGCGGTATCGATGTTGTCTTTGATCAGGACCGGGATGCCATGCATGGGTCCGCGCAGCTGTTGGTCTTTGCGATCTTTGTCGAGCGCGTCGGCAATGGCCAGCGCGTCGGGATTGAGCTCGATCACGCTGTTGATGGTCGGACCGTGCTTGTCTATTTCCTCAATCCTCGCGAGATATTTTTCAGTGATCGAGCGGGCGCTGAATTTTCCTGACGCCATTCCGGCTTGCAGATCGGCGATAGTGAGCTCATCCAATTCGAATGGTTTGATCTCGGGCGTGGGAGACTCGGCCAGTTCGCGCGCTCTTGTGAGAGCTGGAAAAACTGCTGCGCCAATTCCTGTCAAGGCGCTTTTCTGCAGAAAGGTCCGGCGCTGGGGCGAATTGCAATTGAGGGACACATCTTCTCGTCGGTTCGGCAAACCCCATCTCCTGTGAACCACTAGCGATGAATGAAAACGGAATTATAGGGCAGCGGCCGGCCAGACGTGTCAAATTGGAAAGGGAAAGCGAGCAACTCAGAATGTTACGTCGATCAAGAATCGATCATGCGAAATCGAGAGTAATTCGCAAGATTACTCGGTGACGCGTAGTTATGCGCCGGGAGGCAACGTCTTTAGCAGTTTTGGACCGTCTTTTTACACCTTTGGCTTAGTTTCAATATTCTTGCGTATGCGCCTAAGTTCCATGAAACAGAGTCCGGAAGTGGTGCAAAGAACACAGCCCATCATTATGATCACTTTAATATCCATTCGCGCGGGCTCCTGTCCCGTCCATGTGACCTGTGCAACTGCTGCAGATTTGAACACCCGGTCTTACGCCATCCAAAAGATACAGCAAAAACAGGGATGTTGCTGTTACCATTCTAGTTTCGCAGCCGGCCCACCTGGCAGGTGGTAAAAAAGTTCAAATTCGCACGGCGCACGCTATAATAAACTTTCATGCCAAGATATTCCATCGTTGTGCCCCTGCACAATGAGCAGGAGAACGTCACCGATCTCTACGACCGCCTCAAAGCGGTCATGGAGATTCATGGCGAGAGCTTCGAGATAGTGCTGGTGGACGATGGTTCCCGTGATCGAACTTTCCATCTGCTGCGCGAGATTGCTGCCATCGACAGCCGGGTAACGGTGGTGAAATTGCGCCGTAACTTTGGCCAGACTTCCGCGCTGGCCGCGGGCTTCGACCACTCGCGCGGGGATTACATTATCGCCATGGATGGTGACCTGCAGCACGATCCCGCCGACATTCCAATTTTTCTCGAGAAGATTGCCGAAGGTTATGACATCGTCAGCGGATGGCGCAAGCAGCGCATCGACAATCTCTGGCTGCGCCGGATTCCGTCGCGCTGCGCCAACTGGCTGATGGCGAAACTGAGCGGCGTGAGCATTCACGACTTCGGAACCACGTTCAAAGCCTATCGCCGCGAGGTACTCGAACAGGTTCCGTTGTATGGCGAGTTGCACCGCTTCATTCCGGCGCTGGCATCGTGGTATGGGGCTTCGATCATTGAGGTTCCGATTCGCAATGTGAACCGGGAGCGCGGCGCGTCGCATTACGGCATCTCGCGCACCTTCCGCGTGTTCTTCGATCTGATTACGATTCGGTTTCTGTTGCGATACCTGGCGCGTCCGCTGCATTTTTTCGGCACGCTCGGGATGCTGAGCATGTTGGGTGGAACCGGCATCGGAAGCTGGTTGCTGGTGGATAAGTTTCTGAATCACTCCGACACCATGACTCAGCATGGTCCGCTGATGATTTTCGCCGCGGTCTTGCTGCTGGCGGGATTGAACCTGCTGGCGGTCGGCCTACTCGGCGAAATGCAGGTGCGGCACTATCACGAACCCACCCGCCGCGCTCCTTATTCTGTCGACCGCGTTCTTCGCGCCCAAAGCAGCGAGGAACACACCATCTCGGAGTAATCCAAACAACTTGATCGAGTACGGGCGTCCTCGCGCCGTAACTGCTTCGGCGCAGCGAACAGTGCGAGACGAGCCCGTCCTGCATTACCCGGCTACTTGCCGAACGCTTCTTTATTCACTACGTAAGGCATCTTCGTGACATCGCCGCCGTAATTTCCCTCCAGCACATCGATGAGCCCTTGCGCGCAGCGGCCGGCCATGCCTTTGTCCGGATCAGTTGACAAGCGCGTGATTCGCGCGGCGCTGGCGAAATGCGGATACAGGCGGCAGCGGTCGGCAATGGCCGGATCGCGCAATTCTGAATCTGCGGGCAACGGTTCTTTCTCGTAAACATCCAGCGCTGCGCCGGCAATCCATCGTTCGCGAAGCGCTTTTACCAATGCTTTTTCTTCAACCACCGGCCCGCGCGAATTGTTTACCAGATAAGCCGTCGGCTTCATCAGGCGCAACGTGCGTTCGTTGAAAAGATGATAGGTGGGAGTGGAACTCTCGCCCTCGCGCAGCAGCGGCACATGCACGCTGACAAAGTCGGCATC
Organism: uncultured Acidobacteriota bacterium; assembly: GCA_963716405.1. GTDB lineage: Bacteria > Acidobacteriota > Terriglobia > Terriglobales > Acidobacteriaceae > JABDBE01. The sequence continues at coordinate 99,861 of CAVQTI010000011.1, forward strand.
GCGCAACGCCTCCTCGAATTCGACGTATTTGATCCAGGTTTTATCGCGGGATATTCCGCGGGCGTGGCGCAGGTCCATAGTTTCCTGAATGGCTTTGACGTATTCGTGGTTCTGGTAAGCCGTGTCATAGCAAAGAATATTCATATCGAAGCCGGCGCACTTCTTGATCAGCGCCAGGCCAATGCGTCCCGTGCCGATGACGGCAATGGTTTTGCCGGTGACTTCATCGCCCAGAAATGGCAGATACGGATGCCAGTATCCCCATTGGTTTTCCCGCGTGAGGTGCTCGGCTGGCCACATCTTTCGCGCCAGCACGCCCAGCATGAAAAACGCAAATTCAGCCGTAGCCTCGGTGAGCACGTCAGCGGTATTGGTGAAGGGGATTTTGTAACGGTTGGCGTCGGCGCGATTGATGTTGTCAAAGCCGACCGCGAACTGCGCGACTACCTTGAGACTTCCCTTCCCTGCCTCGAATACTTCGGCGTCGATGGGATCACGCAAGGTCGTGATCAAGCCGTCGATGCCAGATTTTACTTTCTCGATGATCAGACTCTTAGGCGGCGCTTCGGGTTTAGGATAGACCTCGACGTCGTATCCCCGTTTGCGCAATAGGTCGATGGATTCACCAATATCGCAAGTGGCAAAAACACGGAATTTTGCAGTCATTGTTGTTGGTTTGGCTCTCTGTTTGGAAGTCGCAGATACTCTGCCTTCGCACCACATGCCAAGGCAATTGACGATCATACTCCACATACTCCTTTAGCGGCCTCTTTGCGCGTCTCTGCGGCTGTTCTCGGCGACCTCGGCGATTTAAGATTTTGTGTTTTATTAAGCTCAAAACCTTGAAACGCAGAGAACGCTGAGAACAGCCGCAGAGTGCGCAGAGCAGCATTGAGGGACGCAACGGTTATCTTTACCTTGGTTCAGAACTTTGTTATAAAGCAGGCATCGAGCCGACTAAGCATTTGCCAGCCATCAAAACTTCCGCCTGCTCTCCCGTTCCCGCCTATAGGGACCACGATACGATCTTTGCGTCCGCGTATGAGTTAGTACGCAGCGCGATTGCGGATCATATTTTTCCTGCAGCTTCAATCGCCATCAATCACAAGGGCAATCTGGTCGGATTAAAGGCCATCGGCCATTTCACCTACGAAGCTGACTCTCCGGAAACAACTACCGCTACCGTTTTCGACCTTGCTTCGCTCACGAAAGTCGTCGCTACAACCAGCATGGCGATGATTCTTTACGAGCGCGGCCTACTCGACTTGGATTTGCCAGTGACTGCGGTTGTGGCAGAGTTCGGCGGAGAAGACCCGCGGCGAGATGCGGTTACGCTGCGCATGCTGCTGGCTCACTCGTCAGGTTTGCCGGCTTACGAAAAACTTTTTCTGCGATGCAAGACGGGCAACGAACTTCTCGCCGCAGCGGTTGCCACTCCGCTGACTGCCGACCCAGGCGCCAGAGTGGAGTACAGCGATATCGGCTTTATCGTTCTTGGAATTGCGCTGGAGCGAATCGCCGAAGAATCGCTCGACCGGTTTTGTCAGCGCGAAGTGTTTGCGCCGTTAGCCATGCAGCACACTGCGTTCAATCCTCCCGCAGCGTGGCGAGCGTCAATTGCTCCGACTGCGAACGATCAATCCTTTCGCCGCCGTGTTATTCAAGGAGAGGTGCAGGACGAAAATGCCAGCGTGCTAGGCGGAGTTGCGCCTCACGCAGGACTCTTTGCCACCGCCGAAGATCTGGCCATTTTTGCCCACGCCATGCTGGCAGGCGGACGCCCAATACTGCGCCCTGAGACAGTGGCACTATTCACCCGGCGCGAATCGTCGCCTCTGAATACCTCTCGCGCGCTGGGTTGGGACACGCCTTCGTCCCCGTCACAAGCGGGAAAATATTTCTCGGCTAATTCATTCGGTCATCTGGGTTACACGGGGACGTCGCTGTGGATTGATCCCGAACGTCAACTCTCCGTAACGTTGCTCACCAACCGCACGTGGCCTGACTGCAGCAATCAGGCCATCAAGCAATTGCGTCCGAAGTTTCACGACGCGGTGGTCGAATCCATCGCAGCTATTAAAAGCTGATCTTCAGGATCTTGCCGCCGTTACCCACAAACCATCCAGCGTGCGGATCGGCAAAAGCCACGCCCCAGTAGCCGCTCACTTCTTTAGGCAGTTTGATCCAGGTATTTCCTTCATCCGGAGACCACGCCCCCGCGCCTGAGGTGAAGTTTGGCGCCGTCTCGGCGGTAATTACGACTGTGCGGTCGCCGTGGTCGCGGTCTGCATCGTCGCCGAATCCCTTGCCGCCGATGTAACTGAGGCAGAAAATGGCTCCTTTTACTGGAGGCTTGTTCGTCAACTTCCAGGTCTTACCGCCGTCGTGCGAGATAGCCGCGTCGGCGTGATTGGGATCCTTCGTGGCCAGGTCACCGCCGCCGACGATGCCGTTCATGGAATCGCGGAAGGCTACGCTGAATCCACCCGCGGTAGGTGAACTGATCAGCGGCGTATCATATGCGTTCCACGCGCCTCCCCCATTGGTGGTGGCGAGGATCCGCGCAATTTTCGAGCCACCGGTGGCAATCCAGGCATTGATTGCACCCTCGGTTGTGATGCAGGTGCCGCTGGACGAGAACGACGCTTCGCCTTTCAGGGCGGGCGGCATATCCTTGGCAATGCTCCTCCATGTCTTTCCATTGGTCGTACGGATATCCGGGAAGACTCCGTTTACCGAATCACTGTGCGCGATTCCGCGATCCTGCTGAAAGAAGGCGAAGCAATCGTAGAATGCCTTCTTAGCTTGGTTCTTGAACTCGATGCTCCAAGTGGTGCCACCATCGGTAGTTTTGTAGATGCGGAAATCTGTCGGGTGCGTTCCGATGGACAGTAGATACGCGATCTTATCGCTCACCCCCTGCACATCGCGGAACTGCAGAGATTCGGCGCCCGGTACTACGGCCGCCTTCCAGGTCTCTCCGCCGTCGGTCGTGACCACATAAGTACCGCCGGTCCCGGCTGCCCAAACTATCCGCGAGCTCACCGGACTCACAGAGATGAGCAATTGCGTCGTGTTGCTGGTTTGCGCGGTGAGCTTGGGTTGTTTCCAATGATCTTGCGCAAAGCTCAGGGTTGTGGACGCGACAATCAGGAAAACAGCCAGGGAATGTTTCAGCATAGAGTCCTCTCAAGACGTGGAATCGCGGCGCGGAGCAAGTATAGGAGCGGCCGCAAAAGGGTGTCAAACCAGCCGTCGCGGTTACTGTCTGCTGGTCGGCTACCCTGAAGCTATGCTCAGTTGCCGTAACGTCCCATAACACTCCTTCAGAGAAAAAAGTATATTGCCTTTTGACAGCACGAGTACACGTCCTCTTGTACCTTGTCCGGCGCTTTGGGCCCGGCTAGGCTGGCTCATTCGCGCTTACAACTTTTGGGGGAGGAATTTATGCGACTGAGGACTTGCTTACCTGTGTTCATTGCGGCCATGTTCGCGTTTGGCTCTAATTTGGCTTTGGCCCAGGAGGAAGGACGTGACCACGATCGCGGCCGCGACAGAGGGGAATTCCGCGAAGGTCATGACCGAGATCATGAGAGAGATCATTTCTACGGCGACCACGACCGCGAGGCGATGCACGGCTGGTACGCGGAGCATCACGATCACCTGCCCCGCGGCTTGAGGGATCGGGATCGATTGCCTCCCGAATTGGAAAGACGGTTTGTCGTACACGGGATACTTCCGGTGGAGTTGCGGGGAAGAATGTATCCGTGCCCCCCAGACCTCGAACGGCGGTTGCCCCCGCCACCACCTGACTGTGCGCATGTATTCATTGGCGGACACGTCGCCCTGGTGAACCGGGTGAACTTCCAAATAGTGGATATTTTTCACTTCGAACTTTGAGACGCTGGGATGACCGAAGGACGGGCCAGTCCGCTCGTCCTTTTTTGTTTCCAGCTACTTCATGTTCGAGCCCGGAGCGGATCTATCAAAGCGTGGGAGTATGAACCAGAGAGAGCGCTGGCCGATAGTTGTTGCAAAGTCTCTACTTCCACTCATTGACTTCAAGCGCACTGCTGACGATAAATCGCCGTCCGGGACATTAAGAAGCTGATCGAGAGCGGCTGCAACCCGAAGCGTTCCAGGTTCATCTGTGCCACTGTGCCCGTGGGCTCCTCCGGGCTTGTGCTCAAGCAGCGGTGTCTTCGCGAAAGTGAATGGAACTGTAATCAATAGCAGCGAACACTTCACCGTGACCTACAACTCCGACAATGTGACCCTGACGATGGTCTCGGGCGGCTGGTTTTGGCCAGCACGAGGCCTGCGCACCTGGCCAATCGCTGCAAAAAGGCATAATAAAAAGGGCCGCGACTCAGGTCGCGGCCTTATCTGTATTAAATGATCCGTGTAGATGTCAAAATCCGTGGCCGGTCTTCTAGTGTCGGGACCCACCGTGTCCGCCACGTCCACCACCGCCTCCGGGTCTGCCGCCGCGGCCACGACCTCGGCCGCCACCACCGCCCGGCCTACCGCCGCGCCCGCGATCTCCGCCCCGATCCGGACGATCTCCCGCAGGACGTTCTCCTCCGGCCACGCCAGCAACTGCATCCCGATTGAAGTTTGGCTCGTCGTCAGGGAAGTCTCCGCCACCTTCGATGGTCAGCGCCGGCGCCCCAGAAGCTTCGCCGTGGCTTTCCTCGCCACCGTTGGTTCCCGGCTCGCCACCACCCATCTTCGCCCGCTGCTCTTTGAGGATGGCCTTGCGCGAAAGCCGGATGCGATTACCCTCAACCGCCAGCACTTTCACTAAAACCTGATCGCCTTCCTTCAAGCTCGTCGCGCACATCCTTAATACGATGCTCAGCCACTTCGCTGATGTGCAGCAAACCATCAGTCCCAGGAATGATCTCAACGAAAGCCCCGAAATCCGCCAGCCGTGTGACGGTGCCAAGATAAGTCTTACCCACCTCGGCCGTAGCCGTCAGATCGCGAATAATCTGCAGCGCCTTATTCGCCGAAGCCTCATCGTTCGAGGCCACGTTAACTTTACCCGTGTCTTCAACGTCGATCTTCACCCCAGTCTGCTCAATGATCGAGCGAATCATCTTGCCACCGGGCCCAATCACGTCGCGAATCTTGTCGACCGGAATCTGCAAAGTGTAAATTCGCGGAGCATAAGCCGAAACCTTCTCCCGATGCTCGGTGATCCCCTCGCTCATCTTCTCGAGAATATGCAACCGTCCCCGCTGCGCCTGCGCCAGAGCCTCCCGCATAATCTGAGCGGTAATGCCGCCGACCTTAATATCCATCTGCAGCGCAGTGATTCCGTCTCTAGTCCCAGCGACCTTGAAATCCATGTCGCCGTAATGATCCTCAGCCCCGGCAATGTCAGTAAGGATGGCGTAATCGTTGCCCTCCTTAACCAACCCCATAGCCACGCCAGCCACAGGAGACTTGAGAGGCACGCCCGCATCCATCAAAGAAAGCGAAGCCCCGCAAACCGTAGCCATAGAAGAAGACCCATTCGACTCCAGAATGTCCGACACCACGCGCATGGTGTAAGGCCAATTCTCCTCAGTAGGAAGCATCGCCGAAATAGCCCGCTCCGCCAAAGCCCCATGCCCAATCTCGCGCCGCCCAGCCCCCCGCAAAAACGAGACCTCGCCAACCGAGAAAGGCGGAAAGTTGTAATGGAGCAGGAAGCGTTTTTTGGCTTCGCCTTCGAAGGTTTCTAGGCGTTGTTGGTCGTCGCTGGTGCCTAGCGTTGTTGTTACCAGGGCTTGGGTTTCGCCTCTGGTGAAGATGGCGCTTCCGTGGGTTCTTGGTAAAACTCCTACTTCTACCCAGATGTCTCTTACTTTGTCGAAGGGACGGCCGTCTGGTCTTCTTTTATTATTTATTACCAGTTCGCGGAAGATTCTTTCGCGGAGAATTTCGAAGTAGTGTTTCAGTTTTGCTTGGGCTTCTTTGTCGTCCTCAGGGATTTCCGCTTGCAGCTTTTTCTTCAGGTCGCGGACCATGTTGTAGCTTTCCGCTTTGGGGTGCTTTTCCGTGTCCAGGCTTTCCGCTAGTTGATCGCCTGCCTTCGCCCTCAGATGCCCGTAATAAACTTCATCGAATTCCGGGGCGGTTACTTCGCGCTTGGGCTTGCCGGCTTTTGCTTTCAAGTCGTTGATGGCGGCGCAAATCTTTTTTATTTCGGTGTGGGCGAATTCGATTGCGTCCACTACCGTTTCTTCTTTTACTTCTTTGGCGCCGGATTCGATCATCACGATTCCATCGGCTGTGCCGACGACCATGATGTTCAGAATGCTGTCGCGCATTTCGTCGTAGGTCGGATTGATGATGAATTGTCCGCTGACCAAGCCTACGCGCACCGCGCCAATGGGGCCGTTGAACGGAATGTCTGAGATCGTCAGCGCGGCCGAGGCTCCGTTGATTCCGGCTACGTCAGGATCATTCTCCGTATCCGCCGAGAGCACGAACGCAATCACCTGCGTCTCGCACTTGAATCCTTCGGGGAACAGCGGCCGGATGGGACGATCGATCTGGCGGCTGGTCAAAATTTCGCGTTCGCTGGGACGCCCTTCGCGTTTGATGAAGCCGCCGGGAATGCGTCCGCCGGCGTAGGTGTACTCGCGATAATCGACGGTGAGGGGGAAGAAATCGATGCCTTCGCGCGGGTCGGGATTGGACACCGCGGTGGCGAGAACTACGCTGTCTCCGATGCGCACCACGACCGAGCCGTGGGCTTGTTTGGCTAATTTTCCTGTTTCAAATGAGAGACTTTTACCACCGGTGAGTTGAACCGATACGTCATGCTTCATGTTTTATTTTCCTTCTGGGCAGGAGGGCACGCCGGTGCCGCGTCGGGTAGGTTGCACAAAGGATTAGCAGGCGCCAGTCGTGATTTGGAATATGCTTGGAGACGCACCTTCTCCGCTTTCTCATTCGACCGCTGCGGTCCCTGGGGCTCTTCGAAGGACGGCAGAACAATTCCGGTGGTGTGGCCGTAAGATACAAGAAATTCCAGAAATAGGACGCCGCTACTTGCGGAGGCCGAGTTTCTGAACCACAGTTTTATAGCGATCGGAATTGTAAGTTTTGAGATAGTCAAGCAGGCGACGCCGCTTGCTGACCAGCATGAGAAGACCGCGGCGTGAGCCATGGTCCTTCTGGTGCATCTTGAAGTGTTCCGTCAAGGAACCAATGCGTTCGCTAAGCAATGCGATCTGGACTTCCGGACTGCCGGTGTCGGTAGCATGCGTGCCGTACTGGTCGATGAGGGATTTCTTTTGCTCTCTGGCTAGCACTAACCTGGTGCACTCCTGTCTAATTTTTCAATTGTTTTGTAACGATATTGAGGTTAACACGTTGCTAAGCGGGGTGTAAAGGCGTTCACCACAGAGACACAGAGTCACAGAGGGAACCTAAGGATTGCGAATTCACATTTGGGAAGGGCACGACTTTAGTCGTGCCGTAAGGTTCAAAGCGTTCTGGGCTTTAGCCCCGGAGCGGCGGAACGCTATGCCAGGTCGAGAGCCATCTTCAGAGCATGGTCCAGTTCGGCGAGTCTAGCTTTTGCCAACGAGCCCAGAAACTGGGTGAGGTCGCTTTTGCGCAGGCTTACCAGATTGTCGCACATGATCCAACTGGGGTGCTTCAATCCTTCGTCAGCTCCGACCGGCACCTGGGTCGACAGGCCTTCGCCGTGGGTGAACACGGGCGCGCAGACCACAGTGGAAAATCGGGAGTCGATAAGCACCTGGCGGCTCACAATCACAAATGTGCGGTACTGTTTGGGATCGCCTCCCGGCTTGAATACACGATAGAGTTCGCCGCGCTTCACACCGGCTCCAAAAGAGCGTTCATTCGGATTCGCCCGACGCCTGGTATTCCATTACGTCGGCGGCCTCGGCGTTGAGTCGCTGGGCGGCGGCGTTGATACGTTCAAGATCGCGCGCCTGTAGCGCGGCCCGAGCGCGTTGCCGCAAGTACTCCCGCAGTACCCGCTCGATGAAAGCGGAGCGCGATTGCTTCGATCCCGCCAAGCGGTCAATGGCGGTCAGGACGTCGCCTGATAGTGTGATAGAGGTCTTCTCCTTCATACCACCATTGTACTACCTCCTCAGAAAAGAGGTGAACATTATTTCTGCTCCGGTGCTCCCACGTCTCGCGCCTTTCGAGACGTCGGAGGGTGCAACCTGCTTGACATCAACCAGGCGGCAGTCTCAAAGATGGAGCGCCGCGCCGATATGTACATCAGCACTCTGCAATCTATGATCCGAGCCATGGGAGGCCGATTGAAGATTGAAGCTGTGTTCCCCGAGGGCAAGGTGGAGATTAATCAGTTCCGAGAACTCAAGAAGGGCGCTGGCGCGCATTGAGATTTCGCAGGGGCAACCGTCACGCCGCACGGGTGCGGGATTTGTGAGGTAGACTGGAAAATACTCTGGGCCATACATAGTATGCGAACCGCCCTAGGCACGATAAGGAGAGCAACTAGGTTCGCGGTCGCGGCCGCTCTTTGGCTACACGCGATCTTCATGGTTCGGGTGGCGCCGCCAAGATTCACTGGCCTCGCTACTTGGCTGCACCTGACGGGCGCGGAAGTCTTCATCTTCATTTTGTTGGCCGCATTCACTCTCCTGGCCACCTACGGCTACGGCCGGCTGTTCTGGGATATCCTATACATATATTTCTTCCCGTTCGTCCTCCTTTTCATTCTCGGGAGGTGGGTATTCTTCGCCCTCGTCGCGATAAACAAGTTTTGTTCCGCTGGTTTACCGGCTGGAGAGACGGTTCTCGCCATTCCGGGAATTAGTGTGGCCGGTGCGACGGGCCCCGGCCCGCCGGGAGCCGAAGCGGCACCTAAAGCCAAGTGGAAGTTTACATGGAACGGCCTGTTCGTCGTGTTGTCCAGGCCCCTACGTCGCTTCACATTCCTGTGGTGCATCTTGCTGGTCCTAACGACGCATAGCGGGCTGTTAGAGTTTGCCCTGGCAGTCGTGCTAATTCACATTGTCTTCGCATTGGTTGCTGTTCTGAGGGTAACGGTATTTTCTGCTGGGTTGTTATCGAAGCTTGAAGCCAACATTAAGCAACAGGCCGAAACACTACTGTCAAAGATCGCCTTTGTGACCCGGGACAGCGAGGTTACGCCCGATTTGCGCAATACATGGACCAATGCATCTGGCATACGCATGGGGCTGCTTGTGTTTCAGAACCGGCAATTGGTCTCCCGGTGGGCCGTTGTTCTCGGTTCGGCCTTCCTGGGCTGCGTCCATATTTATATGGCGTTACTATTTTCGTTTGCGTATTACGGAATCGCTCGTGTTCAGTCCATTGCCTTTACGTGGCCTGATGCGTTCGTGACGTCGATCTTTATCCCATTCGCATTCGGAGATCTCCCCCGAAACCCATGGCTCAAATTTGTAGGGGGCATTCAATGCACCACGATTGTCGCCGTTGGTGCCGGAACCGTAATTAATTATCTGACGCGCAAGGTTCAGGACCTGCAGCGGGTTGCGATGCATTTAAATGAGAGATTTGCCGATGCTGAGGTGCGTGATAGGCTCCTGATACTCGATGAGAAGTGCAAGCCGCCCGTCGCGCCGAGCGCCGTAAAGGGAGCGTGAGCGACGCGAATCAAGCGGTCGGTTTATGCGCCTTTAGGGACGTGCGACGAAGTTCTGGGTTGAGGACATAGTCCCAAGGACACTTTTTCCCGGTACCCGGGTCGAATCTTCCGGCCTGAAGCGCTACTGAACTACGTTTCTACCTCCTTAGAAAAACCGTAAAGATCTCCCGACTATTTTACTTTGGCACGGGAGAAAGCTCGGCGTTAATTGTGACGTGTCCGCCTGAGATCGTGATCTTTTTGTCCCAGGGCGCGAACCCAATTTTCTCGACTGCGATGTCATGATCTCCGGGAGCCAGGATTACGGACGATGGAGTGTTGCCCACAAACTTTCCGTCTACCTCAATGTCGGCTCCGGGTGGTGTTGAGGAAATGCTTAGCTCGTTTGCTGCGGACGCTGTGGTTGCTGGCGCCGGAGAGGCAGCGGTTGGCGACTGCGCTGGTAAGGATGTCGCTTTCGCATCGTCCTGAAGCGGAGTCTTGCCGGTTACGCCCTGGCAATCCGTTCTGGCTTGCTTGAGCTCATCGGGTGAGTAATTCTGGTTAAGGACGATTACCTCCGCGCCACGAGCTTGTAGATTGCGAACGTCGTGGTCGGTCAATCGGCCGTGAAAAGGAAATCCGTCAGGCAGCTTGCCTTCCACGTACTGAAACTGCTTTCCGCGGATACCGAATGAGTAAAGGTGGCTGGTAACCTGATCGGCGGGTCCCATGCGCTTCAAAAGGACGCAGCTGGGTTTCTCCGCATGACCTGCACCGTGTTCTGGAATGATGGCTCCGGATTGCCCAAGGGACTGCACGGCTGGCAGCATCGCCAGGGACAGCGCTCCAATCATGAAGCGGATCATGAAGTTTTCTCCTGAATTTCGCGTTGCAGAGATATCTCTGCTTTGAATGCTTGGGGAAAGCTGGGGGCCCTACATCTGGGGGAAAGCGAACACTACTCCGGCGACTTCGGGGAGTCAAGGGAATTTGGGGACGCGCCGCTTATTCCCTGCGGGGCCTGGGTCGAATATGGTCTTTTTGGCACGGCTGAGCCGTGCCCTTCCCTTTCACGCTCTAACGCGTGATGGCCCGCTTATACGGGCAGGGGATGGCCAATCTCCCAGTGAAGACCGAACGGGTCGACCAGGTGTCCGGAGCGCCAGCCGTGCTCTTCGCCTACAGGGGACACCTCGGAGGCGCCGGCTGCCAGGGCTTGCGCGAAAACTTTATCCGGGTCGCCGACCGTCAAAATCATTCGAACCGAGCCGCCCCCGAGAGACTCCCGACGTGACCCATCGAGCTGGCCGTCACTCAGCCAAAACTCCGCGCCACCGACCGAGAGTCGCGCCACTACTCCTGCGGCGGGGTCGTCTAGGCGGTAGACTACCGTGGCTCCGAATGCCTGCTGGTAGAAGCGGAGAGCTTGCTCGCCGTTGCGAACGGTCAGCCAAGGTGCGATTGTGCAGGGGATTGCAACGCGGGGTGAGCTCATAGCTAGATCCTGATTGCCTGGGTCGGCGCAAAATAGAACAGCCCCGGTAATCAGCCGGGGCCGTAATTTTGGTACTGAACACCGTCCGCGAAACATCTTTAGGATAACTCTAGCTGCGGCATTGTCAAGGATCGTTTGCAAACATCGGGTGACCTCGGAGGGCGAGGGAGTCGAACCCTAATGGCTGGTAAGCCACTCGACCGTTTCGCGGACGGCGTCCAGTACCCACTGGTAACACCCTCCAAACGCTGTCCGCCTGCGAGGATTGTATGAGGAAAAGATCGCGAAGGGTCGTGACTTCCAAACTAAATCCAAGGGTTGGTTCCAAATTGGCATGGTTGGATTCATAGTGACGCTCAGCAACCGCCTGCGGAGCTTGGCGGCATCCACCTTTCGCTTGACCTGGCATTTCTAATTGGCTAATATTTGATTTACTTAATTATCTTATTGATAACAGCAGCGAGTTGCCCAGCTCTTTGACATTTGACTGCAATGACGGACCGCCCGACGCGCCGAGATACCCTGGCCGCAGGTATCCCTCCCGTAAGTCTTTTAGAAGGGATATTTTACGTGGGTATCTCCAAAACAGATCCTTTGTTTTCATAGATCTAGCGGGAAAACGCATTTTTTGGGGTATATACCCGTTACGGCTCGGTAAACACCGTAACGTGCATTTTACCAATAAGTAAACGCGCGCGACCCTCAGGCTTCGTTTGGAGCCAACGTCTTAGTGCGGGTTTGGGCTGCACGGGTGTGGACGCCCGCGCCTACGCTGCCTTGTCGCGGGTACAATAGGGCGACGAGGGAATGGTTATGTCAGTTACACGTACGGTTCGTCCTGAGCGGGCGCGGGCGGCTATGGCTTCGGCGGAGATTCCGCCGGTTCCGTTGACGGTTGAGGGTTACAGCGTGCTGCATCAGATGATGCGGTTTCGGTGGCCGGCTTGGCGGGGGCTGGCGGCGGCTGAGAAAAACGAGATTGTTGATGAGGCTCGCGGGGTGCTGGCGGCGATGGAGGAGAATGCTTCGGGGCAGTCGGGGCTTTTTTCTTTGATCGGGCATAAAGGTGATTTGATGTTGGTTCACTTCCGGCAATCGTTTGCGGAGTTGAATCAGGCGGAGTTGCAGATGGCGGGGTTGCGGCTTAGCGATTATCTGGAACCGACGACGTCTTATCTTTCGATGATTGAGTTGGGGCTTTATGAATCTACGATCAAGATCTACAGCGAGCTGGTCGAACGAGGCGTGGAGCCGCATTCGGAGGAATGGAAGCGGACGATCGAGGAAACCTTGGCGCGGCAGCGGGAGGCTATGCGGCCGCGATTGTTTCCGGAGCTGCCGAAGCATCGGTATCTTTGTTTTTATCCCATGGACCGGCGGCGGGGGGAAGAGAAAAATTGGTATACCGTTCCGATTGAAGAACGGGCGCGGCAGATGAATGAGCATGGGTTGGTGGGGCGGCGGTATGCGGGCGAGGTTCGGCAGATTATTACCGGGTCGATTGGATTTGATGATTGGGAGTGGGGAGTTGATTTGTTTGCGGATGATCCTTTGGTGTTTAAGAAGTTGATTTACGAAATGCGGTTTGATGAAGTCAGCGCGGTTTATGCGTTGTTTGGGACTTTTTATGTGGGGTTGCGGTGTCCGTCGGGTGAGTTAGGGACATTGCTTAGCGGGCAGGTTCCTAAGGGCTAAGGTCAAAAGCTTTATCGCAGAGGTCGCGGAGAAAAGCCGCGGAGTGCGCTGAGAAAATCTGGTTAACTTTGTTCGGAGACTGAATGGCTACATTGGGACTGGTTGAATATGCAGACGCTGGCCCGGAGGTGCGGGCGGTTTACGACGATATTATGGCGGTGCGCAAAACGGACTGGATTAACAATTTCTGGAAGGCGATTGCGAATGATCCGGTGACGCTGAAGCGGACATGGGAAGATGTCAAACAAATTATGGGGCCGGGGGCGCTTGATCCGCTTATAAAGGAGCTGATCTACGTCGCGGTTAGTGTGACTAATCAGTGCGATTATTGCATTGCTTCGCATACGGTTTCGGCTCGAAAAAAAGGCATGACCGACGACATGTTCAAAGAACTGATGGCTGTGGTTGGGATGGCGAATGAGACTAACCGGCTGGTCGCGGGATATCAGGTGGAGATTGATGAGCAGTTTAGAAACCGTCGTTAGTCGTTGGTCGTTCGTCGTTGGGAAAATCCGCTGGTGACTTACTTCTTCTTTTTCTTCTGGGGTTTTGTGAATTTGAATTCGTGATTTTTCATGTCTACGCGTTTTCCGCGAAACCTTACTCCTTCGGATTCCAGGCGCAGGCGTTGTTCGATGGCGGAGTCTCCACGCAATTTTATTTCGCCTCCGGCGCCTAGCACTCTGTGCCACGGTAAATCAAACGAGCGATGGAGCGCGCCCACTACTTGCCTGGCTGCTCCGGGATATCCGGCGGCGCGAGCGATGGCGCCGTAGGTCGAAACCTTGCCTCGGGGAATTTTGCGGATCGCGGCAACGATCCGGGCGTGCATGGTGTCAGTCACGATGGTTGCCGGGGACATTGCGGGCGAGGGCGCCCGCACCACACGAACACCCACGATTACGCGGCCGCGCCCTTTTTGTAGGACTCTATGGCCTTCTCTTCGCTGTCGTATACGTCGAAGATTGTGACCAGCTTTGTCACTTGCAGTAGATCTCCTACGCGTGGGGTGAGATTTGCCAGCTTGATGGAGCCGCCCGCATTGCGAGCCGTTGTGTATAGAGCGACCAGGGTTCCCAGGCCGCCGCTATCGATGTAGCTGACGCCTGACAGGTTGAGGACGACGCGCTTGCTTTGCGTGATTACCATTTTCACGGTGTCGCGAAGGTCGGCGGATTCTTCTCCGAAAACGATACGGCCAGCGCAGTCGACGACTACGATGTCGTCGTGGGTGCGGACGGTTAATTTGAGTTGCATGGAGGCCCCCCGAGCAGGAAGTTAAACAAGAAGCCTACTCGGGGAGGGTGTTTTTCGCAAGGGCTTCGTGAGCTGGGCTCGCTTTGCTTGGCGTCCCGGATGAGGCGTCTGGGGCTACATGAGCGTCGCCCGGGCCCGAGCTTTCTGGCCGGACAGCACGAGCGAGGACGCTCGCGCCTACACTTGATCACGTATAATTTAAGTTTCACACCATGAGCTATCAGGTCCTGGCGCGTAAATACCGTCCGCAGAAATTCTCTGAAGTTATCGGTCAGGAGCACGTTACCCGCACGCTCAAGAATGCCATTGAGCAGGGCCGAACCGCCCATGGATACATTTTCAGCGGGCACCGGGGCATTGGCAAAACTACCGTGGCGCGCATTCTGGCCATGGCGCTGAATTGCCGGTCGTCGGATAAGCCGGTGACGGAGCCTTGCGGAGTGTGCGAATCGTGCACCGAAATTCGGGCGGGAAATTCGGTGGACGTGATTGAGATTGACGCCGCTACCAACCGCGGCATCGATGAGATTCGGGAGTTGCGCGAGGCGGCGCGGTATCGGCCGGCGCGGGATCGCTTCAAGATTTACATCCTTGACGAGGCGCATCAGATCACTGATGCGGCTTTTAATGCGCTGCTCAAGACTTTGGAGGAGCCTCCCAGCCACGTAGTTTTTATGCTGGCTACGACGCAGCCGGAGGACATTCCACAGACGATTCGCTCACGCTGCCAGCACTTCAGTTTTCGGGCAGTTCGCTTTGAAGAGATTCTCGGACAACTGAAAGATCTGGTCGGTCGCGAGGGGATCGAAGCGGATGAAGATGCGCTGGCATTGCTGGCGGAGGCTGGGGACGGTTCGATACGCGATGCGTTGTCGATTCTGGATCAGGCGATTGCTTGTTGCGATGGGCGGCTTACCGCGGAAACCGTGCGGCAACTGGCTGGGGCTGCGCCTTCCGCGGTGCTCGAAGAAGTTATGCAGGCGGTGGCGCGGAGTTCGAGCGAGGAAGTATTGCGGCTGGTCGATCGGCTGATCAGCGACGGGCACAGCCCTACGCATTTCGCGCGGCAGATGGTTCGATTCTTGCGCAATACGGTTGTGGCCAAGATTGCTGGTGGAGAGTCTTCCCTGCTGCAGATTTCCGGGGACGAACGGGCGCGGGTGGCGCGAGTGGCGGAGCTTTTCAGCGAAGAGGATTTGGCGCGGCATCTGCAGATCATGTTGCGGACGCATGGCGAGTTGGGATACCGGCAGGAGCAGCGATTTCATTTGGAATTGGGTTTGCTGAAAATGTCTCATGCGCAACGTTTGCTTCCGATCGAAGAGTTGCTGAGCGCTGCGGGAGTGTCGAGTGCGCCGCGAGCGGGTAGGCCGGTAGCTGTGCCCGAAGCGAAGAAGACGGAAGCGTCTGCTGCGGCTCGGTCCAATCAGGTGTCGCCATTCGCGGCGGATTCGGCGCGGAAGAGCGGATCGAAGCCGCAGCTTTTGTCAGAGGATAGTCCGGCAGCGAGCGCGCCTGCGTTCGCTGCCAGCAAGCCGATGGCGAGCGTAATTATGGGCGCGGCTGCGCCTGCCGAGGCGCGGGAAGTTGTCAGTGCTCCTGAAGCTGTTTCTATGGCACAGCCGGACAGCTTGCGCGAGCCGGTGTTGAATGCGCTGGCTGCGGGTGGGCATCAGATGCTGGTTGCGATGCTGGAAGGCGGCGAGTGGCGGGTTGAAGGAAACGAGTTGGTGATCAAAGTGAGTGCGTCGGCCACTGTGATCGATATGACTTTTGGGACTGATGCGCGGCGCTTGGCGATAGCTACGGCTAGCGGGGCGGCGGGGCGGGCGCTTAAGTTGAAAGTTATCCCTGGGAATGCGGCTACTGACGCTGTGTCGAATCGTCCTTCTTCTAACGGCGGAGGACGCAGCCGGGCTGAGCAGGATCCTGTTGTTCGCCGCATGAAGGAGAAGTTTGGGGCGGAGATTCGGACGATTATTGATTATAAGGACAAGCGCTGAGGTCTTTTCTGGCGCCAGCACGAGCGAGACGCTCGCGCCTACATTTTATGTTGAGGCGCACGGGCGAGGGCGCCCGCGCCACACGCTTCTTCGGGAAGGATGAAATGGGCGGATTCAATTTGCAGGAAATGATGGCGCAGGCGAAGCGGCAGTATGAAGTGCTGCAGAAAAAGATGGAAGAGACCATCGTGGAGGGCTCGTCTGGTGGCGGCAGCGTTGTCGTCAAGATGGATGGGCGCAAACAGGTGCTGAGTATGAAGATTGATCCCGAAGCGGTTAAGGGTGGGGATGTCGAGATGCTGCAGGACCTGGTGACTGCGGCGATTAATGGCGCTAGCCGGAAAGTGGATGAGGCCATGCAATCCTCCATGGGCGGGATGTTGGGCGGGCTGGGGATTCCTGGATTGTGAAATTTGGTAATTGAGAAATTTGGTAATTGAGTAATTGCAACGCCAGGTTCTTCAATTACTCAATTACCAAATTACCCAATTACTCAATTTTTCTATGTCTAAATTTGCGGAGCCGATGTCGCGGCTGATCGATGAATTGAAAAAGCTGCCGGGCATTGGCAGCAAGACGGCGCAGCGGCTTGCCTTTCACATTTTGCGTTCCAACGATGAGGACGCTGACGCGTTGGCTGAAGCGGTGCGCGACGTGAAGGCTAAGCTGCGGCTGTGTTCCATCTGTAACAACATTACCGACGTCGAGCCTTGCGTTTACTGCAGCAGCGCTACGCGCAACCAGCGGATGGTTTGCGTGGTTGAAGAGCCTACCAATATTGGCGCTATCGAGAAGACCAAACATTTCAACGGGGTTTATCACGTGCTGCATGGATCGATTTCGCCGTTGCATGGAGTGGGTCCGGAGCAGTTGCGGATTTCGAATTTGATGCGACGAGTTGACGACGGTCTGGTGGATGAGGTGATTCTCGCTACTAATCCGACGGTTGAGGGCGAGGCGACGGCGACTTATCTTTCGGGAAAATTGCGGCGTGCGGGACTTCGGGTTACGCGAATCGCCATGGGTATTCCGGTGGGTAGCGACATCGAATATGCGGATGAGATCACGATGCTGAAGTCGATGGAGGGTCGGCGGGAGTTGTAGCGGCTTAAAAAAACCAGCCACTGATTTACGCGGATTTCACTGATGATGTTTCTTCTTGTTCCAGGAAATAGTTTGGTTCTTCTTCTGTAGAGACGATTCCTTCTGGTAGGGCTCCCTGGTTATAGTCGGCCAGACGATTTTTCCATTTTAAGAATTCGGTTAGGTTGCGGGGTTCGATGCGGATTTCTACTCGGCGAAGGCTGGCTAGCAGGAGATTCATTTCGTAGCGAAAGCCGGTTGCGGTTCGCAGGTTCTTGGCCGCGGGTCGAAGCAGTTTGATTTTTCGGTTGTGGCATTCGAGCAGGCCCCATCCACGCGGCAATTCTTCTTCTCGAATCATGGCGCGGGTGTCAGGTAATAGCGTTCGCAGCCCAGGCCCATTTCCTGTTTGCGACGAAATGGCTTGTCGCGATCTACGAGAAAGTCGGAGCGGGAGATTTTGCATTCGACTAGCACGGAGTGGCAGGCGCGTTTCCATCCGATGGCGTCGGGCATTTCTCCGCTGAGGCAGGCTTGTTCGGAGAGGATCACTCCGCAACGGTAGGAGCGGAGCCATGCTACGGCTTTTTGGACTAGCTGGGCGTGAGTCATGGATGCTTTAGGTTTTAGTTGATGGTGGGCGCGGCGGGAAGTGACTGCGCGGCTTCTGGTTCAGGCTTTAGGCTGCAGGCTACTGGATCTATTTGGCTTGGCAGCTCTGAGCGGTTTGATCATTATTGGTTGGTCGTAGACAGTTTCTAGCAGGTGGCGGGCGGCTGCGATGATTTCGGCAGTGCGATCGCGCGGAGAGTAGCCTTGGGCGGCGACCTCGAGGAATCCATTTTGCTGGCGGACTTGCAGGCGCTGAACGTGGCCGTCAGCTTGGGAATCAAAGGCATTGGCCAGACGTAGAATTCCTGCCAGGTATAGGACTGTTTGTTTTTGATCCGGGCTTAAGCCCACCAGCGTTTTCTGTCCGGTCCTGGGAAGCGCTCCGCGGTGATAGCGGGCGACGACGGCTGCAAGATGCATCTTCTCTTTGCTCCAACTCAAAGGTGGAGTCAGGCGCTCGATCAGCTTGTAGGTGACTTTGTGATGGGCTTTTTCTTTTTTGGAGCGGCCGACGTCATGCATGCGACTCGCTGCTTCCAAGATACTTCGATCGTCTGTTGCCTCCTCTGTGGCTAACCGTTTTGGCAGGCCATCATAAAGTTGCAGGGCAAGGTGCGCGACATGATTGGAATGTTTGCCATCAGGATCGAGGATTGACGCCCATAATTTTAAACGGCTCAATGCGGCGGATTCGATTTGCTTTCCAACCGGCAATTGTGCGCGCCAGACTGGCCATAATGAATTCTTTCCTACCATTTTGGCGCGGTAGTTATCGATCCTGCGCGTGCGCTCTTCGATAATCCTCGAATGCCAATTTGTGCGCGTGCCGGCGTCGGGAAAAGCGTTGACGTGGAGCGCGGTGCCCCAAAGCACGTCCAGATCGTGAACTTCGCCGAGCATGTCCTGCAATTCTTTTAGATCGTTGCTCCAGGCGGCGTGCTGCTCGGGCAAAAAGTTTTCTACGATGTAGCGAAAGCGCTTCAAGCCGATGCGCAAAGAGTGAAATGCGATTTGCGAGCGATTGCGCAGGGCGTTGCGGTGCAGTTGGTGGGCTTCGGTCCAGCGTTCGAGGGCGAGATGCTTGAAGAGGACGCTGCCGGTGCGCACTCTGGCGGCGCGTCGCGGCAGGGTTCTCATCCATTTTCGCCATTGCTTGCGATCGAACTGCTGCAAAGCGAGTGCGGCTTGCTGCTTTAAGTGGGCTTCATGGGCAGCGAGAAATTGAAGCAGGGTGATGGCAACTGAGTCGGCGGGGTCGCTCAAATGACGGACCCACTCTTCCATGACCTGCGAATCTCGCAATTCGCCCAGCTCGCGAAAGAGTTGGCGTCCCGCCTTTTTCATTTGCTTCCATGCGGGATCGGGATCCATGACGCGCAGGCCATCCGCTATGGAGCGGCAACGGCGCAGGGCGACGCGCAGATCGTGAACCGGATCGGCGCTGAAGTCCAGGCTGGCGCGCTCACACTCTTCGAGCACGCGCTCCATCCACAGCGCGAGCCCTGTCTTCCTACGCGGGCGCTTTGCGATTGCTGGGGCTACAGAAGCACTCATGGTTTTTGTGGTTGCGGAATCACGGATCATTTTCGCCGTTCAGGGGAATTAATTCCAGCGCTGAGGCTGATAATGGCGAAATCGTACCTGAGCAGGTGGTTTGCGCGCGCTTCTAGAAACTGGCGAACAATTCTGTTTCCTGGCATGCACCGACCTCAGCGGTCTTAAAGCCCGATTCAAAAAAACCAGTATGCGGCGCTGAAGCGCTGCTCCACCCAAAACAGAGTTTTCCTGTGGCTTGTGGAGGCATCCCCTGATGCGTATCGAGCGTTTTCAGCATCGTCTTGGCGGCTTTGAGGATTATTACCTCCGTAACATGCATCCCCTTACCTTGTGCATTAACCTTAATACCGGACTTTCAGGAGCGACGTATTTCGACCGCCGCCACAACCAAGCGAGAAGACAGGAACGCGTCGGCTCGCGCCTTCATTCATAGCCTCAACATCCTGGTGAAGTACGTGCGGCTTTACGGTTTTCAGCATAAGCGCACGGAGGGGCAATTCGAAGTTACGTGGAACGAGTTGCAGCACGGATTGCCGAAAGAAGGCGACGCCGGGTTTCTACTGGGCGTGTCGGAGAACAGACTGCTGTTGGATGGAGTCGCGCTGGAGACCGGACAAGCGGAACGCAGTTTTGCTCAACTTCTTACCGCGGCTGGTCTGGCCAGTATTCAATTTTCCAAGGGAGTGACGGTTGACGATTTTGCCCGCCTGATTCGCGCCTTTGCCGTGGGTGGATCCAAGGCTCAGGATGTGGTGCAGCAGATTAAAGACACGTTCGGTGACAGCAAGACTTCGACGATTCGGATCAATGAAGTGAAGTTTGTGGCGTCTGATCCGGGCACCGCGGACGTGAGCGTGGCGGCACAGATTGCGGCGCAGACTCTGGGACCGGAATTCAAAGAATGGCTGAATGATCCGCAGAAACTTTTGCAACTGATCGCAGCGGCGGAAGGTTCGCGCTCGGGCGGGGCGGTGGGTGGCCCGCCGATTGGAAGCGTCCCGAATGTTTCGGGCGGAGGGTCCGGTGAAGCGGCGAGCGGTGGGGCTGCGAGCACGGCAGGCACAGGAACCTGGGCGGGCGGAGTGGTGCCGCTCCAGGAAGAAGAAGTGGTGCAGGCGATCCGGCTGCTGACGAAATTTGGGGAAGCCGGCTCTGGCCCTGCTGCCCAGATCGAACCGCTGCAGAAAGAAATTACCCAGGCTGATCCGAATCTCAGACTCAATCTGCAACAACTCCTGTCAAGTTTGGCGGCAAAGAGTCCTACAGACAAAACCGATACTCCTCTTTTGATGAAGGCGGCGGAGCACATGGCGATCCGCTTTGCCATGGAGCGCTTCCAAAAGGGAGACATGAAGGTGAACGCAGTCCACCAGATGCTGGAGCACATGAGCCGGCAGATGGAAACGCTGCGACAGATTCTGCGCGTGCACGAAGACAAAATGAGCAAGGCTGGGCTTCTGGTCGAATCTCATGCCGACATTTTGGATCGCATGTTCTGGTCGGAAGTGCCGGAGGCGGGCAAAAAAAGTGTTCTGTTGTCGAATGATGCTGCCTGTGTGCCGCCGCGCAACATTCGCCAGTTCATCGAGGTATTGCTGGAGCGGGGAGACAGCGACAGCGTGATTACCATCCTGCAAAATTACTCGACCTGTCTTACCGCTAAAGATAGTGACCCTCGCCGCAGAGCGGCGATCGGATTGAGCCAGTTGGCCGACCTGTTTGCCGCTCCCGGCATCGATTTGATTGGACCCATCATTCACAAGATTGGCGAGGCGCTGGTTCGCGACTCCGATCCTGAAATACAAAGTTTGTTAAGCGCGGCGTTTGTGCGATTGAGTTCGGAAGCTGGAAACCGCAAGCAATATGCAGCATTAGGCGAAGTTTGCGGCGCCATCGAGGATGTCGCCAAACAACGTCCGGCGATGGCTAACGAACTGCGCCCACGCATTGGAGTAGAGAATCGTCTGCCGGAGTTTATCGAAGAAGCTTTGCGATTGCCGCAGGTTCCCCGCGATCTGGTTCTGGTGCTGCAGCGCACTTCGCCAGCGGCATTGGAACATTTGGCAGACCGATTCTTCCGCTGCATGCGGCGGGAAGAATGCGATCGCATGGTTGAGATCGTTAGGGAACTCGGTCCCTCCGGTTTGCAACAAGCGCGAGAAATGTTGAGGACGGGTCCGGTTCGCCAGGCATCCGCGGTGATCGGACTTTTGAGCCGGCTGGATGTGCCGACATTGTTGGAGTTGTTGCCGATCCGGCTGAAGGAATGGAACCGGTTCTATCACGATATTGTGGTTCGCCAGATAGCATATGGAGCGGCTGCGGACCGCGGGCGTACCTTGCTCGAAATCCTGGAGCACCTGGATGCGATGGTTCTGCCTCAAGCGATTGATGAGATTGGCATGAGCGGCGACCGGACGACCGTGCCGCCGCTGATGGTGATGGCTGAGTCGGGCGAAGCTCAGGGCCGCTCGGCGATCATCCAGATTAAAGCGGTGGAGTCGTTGGGCAGGCTCCGCGAAACTGAATCGGTCAATGTGCTGCGAGGTTTGCTGGAAAGTAAAAAGATGTGGAAGTGGACGAATCATCGGGAGCTGCGGATTGCGGCCGCGCAGGCGTTGGCGAAGATCGATCCGCGGTACGCGGCCCAGGTGATGTCGAGCAGCGGCTTGGCGCCAGGCGAGCTGGCGATCGCGCCACTCGACGCGGCTCCGGCTTGTCCGTGGGTGCGGCAGCGGCGTTATGAACGGATCGTGTTGCGGAAAACGTTGTCGGCCATCATCAGTAGTTCGTGGGGAAAATCGAGCATCATGCTTCGCGAGCTCAGTTTAGGCGGCGGCATGGGAACCAAAGAGGACAATCTCCGCGTGGGGTCGGAAGCGAACATCGATATTTCGACGGGCGTCCGCCATATTCGTGGGCAAGTTTTGCTGCGGCGCGCACGGGTCAACGAAGTGGGATTTGAAATTGTGAACACCGACATGGAGAGCCGCCTGCGCTTGCGCGGAATTCTGATGGAAGCCGTAGAGCGGGCGCCGGAGATCCGAGGCACCGAGTGGCAAGGCGAGCGCAAGAGTTGAGTCGATAGTACCCCGCGTTTAGGGAGCCCAGAACAAAGCCCCAGCTTCGCAGCTGGGGCTTTTTCACATCTCGCGGAATCGGTTATTTCACTTTGACGAAAATGATCACCAGCGTGTACAACGCCAGGGACTCGATGAGGGCCAAACCAAGAATCAACGCCAACTGAATACCGGGGCGGGCTGCAGGATTGCGCGCCAAGCCTTCAGCTGCGGCGGCTGTGGCTTTGCCCTGCGCCAGAGCGCAGATGCCGGAAGCGAAGGCCATGGAAAATCCGGCGGCGATCGCTACCCAGTTAACTCCACCGGCTGCGGCTTCCCCTCCCTGCGCGAATGCAGGAACGGCGAAGCACAATAATGATAGTGCCATAAACAGATTGCTCAACTTACGCATGTGTTTCTCCTCAACTATGAATTACCGCCAGTGGGTGGTTGACGCCATACCTTGCAGACGCCCTCACGCTGAACGGTGGGACAACAGCAACACTTGCTACGTCTGAAACAATCCCTCAGGGGCTAAAGCCCCAAAATCTTGATAGGTCCATCGGCACGACTGAAGTCATGCCCTTCCCAAAGATCATTTGCGAAGGACACCGATAATTGGTTCTAATGTTCTTCGGCAACCGCCCCAGCCAGATAAACCGTTGTCAGCAGGATGAAGATATACGTTTGCAGCAACGACACCGCGATATGCAGCCCAAGAAATAAAATCGGTATTCCGATTGGGATCAGCGAAAAGAAAACCAGGGTGACCATGTCGCCTGCGAACATGTTCGCGTAAAGACGAATGGTCAAAGACATCACTCTGGCAAGATGGCTGACCAGTTCGATGGGCAGCATAATCCATGACAGCCACCAAACTGGCCCCGGAAAGTGCTTCAGATAGCCGATGCCCGCGTGTTTGAATCCTTGCGCCTGATAGTAAACGAACGCGCACACCGCGCATCCCAGCGGAACTACCGGAACAGCAGTCGGAGATTCAAAGCCGGGAATGACACCGATGAGATTGCACAGCAGGATGAACAGGCCCAGGGCCATCAGGAAAGGCGTAAAGCCTTCGCTGTGATGACCGATAATTTCCTGGCTTTGGGATTGAACGAATCCGTGAGCGCCTTCGAAGATGTGCTGCAATGCGCCTGGCTTGTCGACCGAGAGGCGCGACCTCACCAGCGCAAATACGATAATCAGAAATACGAAAACCAAAACTTCCATCGCTACTGAATTAGGGATGGGTGCGTCAGGATATCTTGGTTCGAGATGGAGCGCTCGCAGCAGCCCGGTAACGGGGCCGGCGAAAATGTGATTCAAGAATGCGGTAAACCAGAGTTGTTCGTGCATAAAAACAGCTCTTAGCTTTTAGCTCCTAGCTCTTGGCTGGTGGCGCTTAGGTCAGAACCCGCGTGCCAAAGCCATATAAACTTCATACGCCGCTTCGCACGCGATGCCCCCTACTGGCAGAAACAGGCCGGCAAAAAGGCCGTAAACACTCGCGGGAGAAACACTGAATATAGCATAGGCGGCTGCGGCCATCAAAAAGTAACGCAGCAGAAATCGAAATACGATTCCGCTGCTCGATTGCTTGTAAGCACTTTGGGTTGCGCGGTCGGCCAGGGCGCTGACAACCCGCTCGAGCCAATGAAAATTGAGGTAGGCGATGGCGCATCCGCAAGCGAAGCCTAACGCGATGCGCCAGCCAAAGCGAAGCCATGCTGCGGCAGTGAGGATGAGGGCCAGTGCGATCATGAAGTGCGGGATACGAGCGAGCGCGCCGGAATAAAACGATTCGGCGCTGTCCCCGTTTTCGCTCATTTTGAATCTGAAGAAGTTACGGTGCGGATTAATTGCACGAAGCCAGCAATGATTCCGATGATTAGGCCTGCCAAGTATAGCCAGGTTGTATGCAGCCAATGGTCGAGGGCCAGGCCGATGAGCCATCCGGCGACGGTTGCAGCGGGAAAAATGAAGGCTAGTTCGCTATAGCTGGCCAGTTGCACCCAGGTGCTTTTCTTCTTAGGAGGATTGTCGTCGGGAGGAGACATGTTGGGGCCTGGCTATCTTCCGCCCCGCTGGGGCTGATTCGGTTTCATCCTCTACCCACGGCTTACGCCGTGGGCTGTGTTCTTACGCCGCTTCGCGGCTTGCTCGCGAGAGTTTCTAACCTAAGCCCATCGACCACGTTACGACTCTGATGAAGCGCTCGGGGAAGATGCCGATTACGACAGTGGCCAATGCGGTTACACCCAAGGCGACCTTCATGGCAACGCTGATCGGGAGCCGGGTTTTTTCGAGCGCTTCGCTCATGAACATGGCGTTCGCTATGCGCATGTAATAGTAGAGACCGAAAACCGCGTACAGCACCGCGAGCGATGCGAGCACATAGTGGCCGCTTTCCATCAGGCTGAGGAAAATAAAATACTTTCCATAGAAGCCTGCCAGCGGCGGAATCCCAGCCAGCGAAAGAAGAAAAATCAGCATTAATACTGCTTCGGTCGGGGCGCGCTGGAAAAGTCCGGCAATGTCGTCGATCTCATCGCCGATCACATTGCGCTGGCGCAGCGAGGTGACGACGGCGAACGCGCCGAGGTTCATGAAAGTGTAGACCAGCAGGTAGAGCAAAATACCTCTGAAGCCGTCGAAGAAAGCGGGCGCGGGATAGTTCACTGAAGCCAGCGCAACTAAACCCAGCATCATGTAGCCAACATGCGCGATCGAAGAATAACCCAACAGGCGTTTGAGGTTGTTCTGGGTAAGCGCGGCCAGATTGGCGCCGGTCATGGTGAGAATCGAAACAAAGATCAGCAGCGGAACGTAGACCGTGCGCAACGGATACAATCCCCACAAAAAAATGCGCAACAACATCGCCCATGCTGCCGCTTTTACCGCAACTGACATGAATCCGGTGACGCTGGTGGGCGCGCCTTCGTAGGCGTCTGGCAGCCATTGATGAAACGGGATGGCGGCGATCTTGAAAAACAATCCGGTGGCCGTGGTCAGCAGAGCAATTACTGCTATCGGACTTACATGGTTGCGGTTCTGCGCCACTTGTTGCGTGAGCGCTTGCCTGATGTCGCCTAAATTGGTAGAGCCGCTGAGGCCGTAGAAAAGCGACAAGCCGTAGGCGAAGATTCCCGATGAAAATGCTCCCAGCAGCAGATACTTTAATGCTGCCTCGTTGGAGCGGCGATCGGTGCGCAGAAATCCCACCAGTACGTACGTCGAGATTGCCATCAGCTCAAGTCCAATGAAGGTGAGAACGATATCGAAGCTCGAGGCCATGCACATCATGCCGACCACCGAGAACAGGATCAAGCGCGTAGAATTCGCCGTGGTTTTCGTGTTCGATCTCGAGATAACGGACGGACATCAAAATTGAGATGGCGGCGCCAGCGAGAAACAGGTAATAGAAATAAATGGAGAAGTGGTCGAGCATCATGGAGTGCACGAAGGCGACTTCAAGGCTGCGGCCGAGCTTGGCGGCTTCGAACTGCGCGTACTGAATCTTCATGACTCCGGCGGTGGAAAAAAGTACGCCGATGAAGGCAGTAACGGCGTTCGTCCATTTCCACTCCGGCGGAATTATGAGGTCGATCAGGAGTATGCCCAGGGCGAAAACCGTGAGCATGACGATGGGCAACGACAGGAGATAGTCGGTGGCCGTGAAATATTGTGGCATTCCAGGCACTTATTTCTTCCCCTTTGCAATGGCGAGGGGAACGGCCAGGCTCGCCGTGTTTGGCGCTTGCGGCTGCGTGGATGCATTGACTGCTCCGCTGATGCCGGGATAATCGGGACGAACGGTTAGCACCAACTGATTCACGGGTTGCTGCAGGATTTGGAAAAATGGTTTGGGATAGAGGCCGATCCAGAATGCGATGACGAGCAGCGGAGCGAAGGTGAGAACTTCACGCGGCGTGAGATCACGCAGTTTTTCGTTTTTGGGGTTGGTTACGGTTCCGAAGAAAACCCGCTGATAGAGCCACAGCAAGTACGCGGCTGCGAGAATCACGCCCGGCACCGCCCAGGCTGCCCACTTCCAGTTTTCCATGAACGTGCCCTGCAGGATGGTGAACTCGCCGACGAAACCGTTTAGCAGCGGCAGGCCCATGGAGGAGAGGAACATGATCATCGTGATGGTGGCATAGAGCGGCATTACGTTGGAGATGCCTCCGTACTCGCTGAAATCTCGCGGGTGTGCCGCCGTTCGTACAGGATGCCGACGATCAAGAATAGTGCTCCGGTCGAGATGCCGTGGTTGATTTGTTGCAGCACTGAGCCGCTTAGTCCCATCGGATTCAGCGCGAAAATTCCCAGCGTGCAAAAACCCATGTGGCTGACGGAGGAGTAGGCCACGAGTTTTTTCATGTCCCTTTGCATCAGCGAAACCAGCGCGCCATAAATGATTCCGACGATGGAGAGGAAAATCATCCAGAAGCGGACTTTCGGATGCATGACTACGTCGGGGAAAAATGGCAGGGCGAATCGGATGAAACCGTATGTGCCCATTTTCAGCAGGACGCCGGCCAGAATGACAGAGCCTGCGGTGGGCGCCTCAACGTGTGCATCGGGCAGCCATGTGTGAAATGGGAACATTGGCACCTTGATGGCGAAAGCCAGGAAGAATGCCAGAAATAGAAGAATGGCAAAACTAGAACCATAGGCCGGGTCGTGGAAAATGTGCGGAGCGGTCTTATATAGCGCCTGGATACTGAACGTGTATTGCCCCGTCTGGCGGAAATTATAGAAGTACAGGAACAGGACGGACAGCAGCATCAGCACGGAACCGAACAGGGTGTACAGGAAGAATTTGATGGCTGCGTAGAGCTTGCGCGGGCCGCCCCAGATGCCGATCAGCAAGTACATCGGCACGAGCATCGCTTCCCAGAAAACGAAGAACAGGAAGAAATCCAGCGCCATGAAAACGCCTAGCATTCCGGTCTGCAGCACCAGAAACCAAATGTAGTATTCCTTGACCCGGGTCTCGATCGCGCTCCACGACGAGAGGATGGAGATCCATCCCAGCAGCGTGGTGAGCATGATCAGCAGGAAAGAAATGCCGTCGATTCCGAGCACGTATCCGGCGCCGATGGAGGGAATCCAGTTATTCGGCGCGCCCTCCATGAACTTGAAGCCCGGCTCGTAGCGCTGGGCCCAGAACCATGGCACCAGCGGAATGGAGACGATGAGGCCGGCCAGGGCGAAGATGTTTGCGATCCAGCGAATAGCGTCTTTTTGCTCTTTGGGAATGAAGATGAGCAAGAGAGCGCCGGCGAGCGGTGTGAATAAGATGATCGAGAGAATATGGCTTTGCATTTTTTTCCATTACGCGGGCGAGGGCGCCCGCGCCACACAGTCAGCTATCGCCACGAATAATAGGCGACAAATCCTACCAGACCCAACACCATGACCAGCGCGTACCACTGCACCAGACCCCATTCCAGCAGGCGCATCGGATAGGACAACATTCGCGAAAATATTGCGGGACCGTTGACCAATATGCCGTCGATGATCCACTTGTCCCACCAACTCGTCAGCGTACCGCTTAAGCGAGTGATCCATCCGGCGCCATTTACCAGGCCATCGATCACGTGCGAGTCGAACCAGGACGATGCTCCGCCCGCGCCCATCACGCCCAGACGAGTGTTGCCGACTTTGCGGCGGCCGGTGAAGGCGTAGTCGTAGCCTTCATCAACATAATATTTGTTGTAGAGCACGTCGTAGAGCGCTGGGGCTTTGGCTGCGATTGGTTCGACGTAGCCTTTGTCGGCTTCGCGATACGCGCGCCACGCCATGCCCCAACCGATTATCGCGGCGCCCACCGAGAGAAACATTAATCCGTATTCGATTGGGCTGGTGTGTTCTTCTTCTTTCTCGCCGGCGGCCAGCTGTGCGCTCTTCCCTTCTGCTTGAAAAACGTTTGCCTCATGAGCAAATACCGGTTCCAGGAACTTCGCAAAACGATCGGAGCCGCCGAGGCTGTGCGGCCATCCGAGCCAGCCGGCGCAAATGGCGCAGACGGCCAAAATTATTAACGGCACTGTCATCGACTTCGGAGATTCATGAATGTGGTGTTCGACTTCGTGACTCATGCGCGGTCGGCCGTGAAAGGTGAGGAACATCAGCCGGAACATGTAAAACGCTGTCATCAGCGCGGTGACGAAGCCGATAAGCCAGAGCAGACGGTAGGCGCCGCCTTCAGAGGACCAGGCCTGCCAGAGAATTTCGTCCTTAGAAAAGAATCCCGCGAATGGTGGGATGCCGGCTATGGCGAAGGTCGCGATGAACATGGTCCAGTGGGTGATGGGGATGCGCTTATGCAGGTCGCCCATGTTGCGCATGTCCTGCTCACCGCTCATGGCGTGGATTACCGAGCCTGATCCGAGGAAGAGGAGCGCTTTGAAAAAGGCGTGGGTAAAGACGTGGAAGACTCCGGCGGCAAATGCGCCCACGCCTAGAGCGAGAAACATGTATCCCAATTGCGAGACGGTGGAATACGCGAGGACTCGCTTGATGTCGTTTTGCACCAGGCCGATTGAAGCGGCAAAAATTGCGGTTAATGCGCCGATAATTGCGACCGTCTTCATTGACGTTGGAGCCAACACGAAGAGCGCGTTGGATCTTGCGACCATGTACACGCCCGCTGTCACCATGGTTGCGGCGTGGATCAGCGCGGAGACGGGAGTTGGACCTTCCATGGCGTCGGGCAGCCAAATGTAGAGGGGAATCTGCGCCGACTTTCCGCACGCACCGACGAACAAAAGCAGAGTGGCGGCGGTGATGATGGGATCGCCGATCCCGAAATGGCCGCTGCGCGCCAGATGCGTGACTTCGGTGAAGCGCAACGATCCGAAGTACCAGGCGATGGTGAACATTCCTAGCAGAAATCCGGCATCGCCGATGCGGTTTACGATGAATGCTTTGTTGGCTGCGGTGCTGGCGCTCGGGCGATGAAAATAAAATCCGATCAGCAGATACGAGCACAGGCCCACGCCTTCCCAGCCTACGAACATGAGGACGTAATTGTTCGCGAGAATGAGCGTGAGCATGGAAAACATGAAGAGGTTGAGGTATCCGAAGAAACGGTAATAGCCGTGTTCGTGCGCCATGTAGCCAGTCGAATAGATATGGATGAGAGCGCCTACGCCAGTCACAAACAGCAGCCAAATGCTGGAAAGTGGATCTAGCAGGAAACCCGCGTCGGCTTGAAACGGAGCTGGGCGGCCGTCGCGTGTCACAAAGATCAGTGGAGGCGCGGCTTCCCCGCCTAGCGCCGAGAGGCTCGTTGCTCCACCGCCTGTGCCAAGCCACGTGTAAACGATGTTTTGGTAAGGCTTGCCGGGATTGTCGCGAGAGTAGTCCGTATATTGCCAGACTGCGCCACAAGAGAGGATGAACGCGACGACAACTGCGCCAACACAAACAGCATTGATGGTGGTCTTCTGCAGCTTGCGGCCGAAGAAAAGCATGGTGGCCGCACCCAGAGCGGGCAGCAGAGGAATGAGCCAAATGTGGGATAAGAAAACCATGTCGTTGGTCGTTGGTTCTTGGTCGTTGGCTCGCCTAGCTTCTAGCTCCTAGCTGCTGGCTACCACTTCAGTAAATCTATTTCGTCTACGTTCACTGTTTCTTTGTTGCGGAAGAAGGCGATCAAAATTCCTAGTCCCACGGCGGCTTCGGCGGCTGCGTCGGTGATTACGAAAATCGCGAATACCTGGCCGTGCAGTCCCCATATTCGTGAGAACGCGACCAGGTTCA
The DNA here is from genome assembly GCA_963716405.1 of uncultured Acidobacteriota bacterium. GTDB lineage: Bacteria > Acidobacteriota > Terriglobia > Terriglobales > Acidobacteriaceae > JABDBE01. The sequence goes on from CAVQTI010000011.1 coordinate 130,011, forward strand.
AGTTCACCGCATTCAGAATCAGCTCAATCGACATCAGAATGATGACCACGTTGCGGCGGGTGAGCACACCGATTACCCCCAGGATGAAGAGGGCGGCGGCGACGACTAAATAATGTATTGTGCCGATTGGAGCCATAAGAAAGCTTCTAGCTTCTAGCTCTTGGCTCTAGTTTAGCTAGGAGCCAGAGCAGAAGCTACTTTTCAAATTCTTTTCTTCGCCATCACTACCGCGCCGATTATTGCTACCAGCAGCAGCAGCGACGCAATTTCGAACGCGAACATGTATTGCCCATACAGCATTACGCCGATTTCCTGCGTGTTGTTGCTCTCAATCGGCTGCGGAATGCCGATGGGGAAAAAGCTTTTGCCTTTGACATAGACGATTATGAAAAGCGCGCCCAGTGCGACAGCTGCCAGTAGGCCGATGAGCCATTGTTTGTTGAACTGTTCTTCTTTTTGCGAACGCTCGAGGTTTACCAGCATGATCACAAACAGGAACAGCACCATGATGCCGCCCGCATAGAGAATGATTTGAACGCCGGCGACGAATGGCGCGTAGAGCATCAGGTACAGGCCGGCTTGGGTTAGCAGGCCGAAGATCAAAGCCAGAGCGGAATGCACCGGACTCTTGCGGGTGATGACCAGCACTCCACTCAACAAAGTAAGCGCTGACAAGAAATAAAAGAAGAACGTTGTGGCTACTGGCTGCATGCCGGGTTGCACGATTGGCTGCATCTAGAGCACAACTCCCAGAATGGCTGTCAGGATGAGCACGCCGATTCCGATCGGCAGCAACACTTTCCATCCAACTTTCATGAGCTGGTCGAAGCGGTAGCGAGGGAATGTGGCGCGGTACCAGATATATAGATACATGAAGCCAGCGACTTTGGCCACGAACCAGAAGATATCCTGAATGCGGTCGCGCACTGGCGGCGCGAACAGGATTAGGCCGATCAAACCCAGCACTACGCCGAATCCGGCGAGGCCGATGGTCTGCACGCGGAAGTATGGATGTTTCGGCATGCGTACCACGCCGACGAAGGCGATGACGGCCAACGCCAGAAAGCGTGAATCCCGGGAAGAGCGAGAACACCAGGTCCCAGGTGTCTCCGGTCAAGGTGGTGGGAAAAGGCCGATACCATCCGCCAAGCCAGAGAGTCACTGCGATGGATGAGACTGCGATCATCGCGGCGTACTCGCCCAGCATGAAGAGCGACCAGCGTAGGCCGCTATATTCGGTGTGGAAGCCAGCGGTTAGTTCCGATTCTGCTTCTGGCAGATCGAAGGGCGCACGGTTGGTTTCCGCGACCATCGCAATTGCGAAGATGCCAAATGCGATGAAGCCTAGTGGAAAGAATTTGAACAGGAACCAGACATGCTGCTCGTACTGCGCTTGCACGATGCCAATCATGCTCAGCGTGCCCGTTCCCGATGTGCCCGTGCCGACGCCGTAAGGACCGAGGCCGTGCAGGCTGGTCATCAGAATGGCCGAGACTACGGCCATCCCCATGGCTACTTCGTAGGAAACCATTTGCGCGCTGGAGCGCAGCGCGCCGATCAGTGGGTAGTGCGAGTTCGATGCCCAGCCGGCCATCACCACTCCCAACACGCTTAGCGACGAAACCCCGAGCATGAATAGGATTCCGATATTCAAATCGGTTATCGCGTGTGTTGGACCGAACGGGACGACAATATAAACGGCGAACGAGGCGCACAAGATGATCAGCGGCGCGATCCAGAAGACGAACTTGTCGGCTTCGGACGGAATGATGTCTTCTTTGGTCATCAGCTTGATCGCGTCTGCGATTGGCTGCAGCAGGCCGTGGGGGCCTACTCGCATGGGGCCAAGGCGAATCTGAAAATGCGCCAGAGCTTTGCGCTCCAGCCAGTTCATCGCCATAACTGCGACGGAGATCCCGCCGAAGACCACCATGATATAAACGAGCGCCCAGAACACGTTGCCGGCCTGCCCTGGCGTCGTATTGCTGCCGAGATAGGAGGTGATGTAGTCGAGCATCAGCGATCCACCTCGCCCAGCACGATGTCGAGCGTGCCGATTACCGCGATGACGTCGGCCACGAGCGCGCCGCGGACCATAATGTCGAGCGCCTGCAGGTTCACGAATGACGGCGGCCTTACGCGCACGCGATACGGCTGCGTGGAGCCGTCGCTGACGATGAAGTATCCCAGTTCGCCCTTGGGCGCTTCGATCGAGTGATAGATTTCGCCGACCGGCGGCTTCATCACCTTGGGAACCTTCGCCATGATCGGGCCTTCGGGAATTTTCTCGACCGCCTGCCGGATGATGCGCAGCGACTGCCGCATTTCCTCCATGCGGACCGAGTACCGGTCGTAGGTGTCGCCGTTTTGTCCGATGGGAATTTCGAAATCGAAGTCGGAGTAGGCCGCGTAGGGCTGGGCTTTGCGCAGATCCCATTTCACGCCGCTGGCGCGCAGCACTGGGCCGGTGACGCCTAGCGCGATGGCATCTGCCTTTGAGATTACGCCGACATTTTTCGTGCGCTCCAGCCAGATGCGGTTGGTGGTGAGGAGTTCTTCGTATTCGTCGATCTTGGGCGGAACGAAGTCGAGGAATTTGATTACGTCGCGCTCGAAGCCTTCGTAGGTTTCGTACTGAGCAGCCGCCGATGCGGAAGGCGTGCGTGGTCAGGCGGGCGCCGCAATACTTTTCGAAAATCTTGAGAATTTCTTCGCGGTCGCGAAAGGTGTAGAAGAGCGGCGTCATGGCGCCGATGTCGAGCGCGTGCGTGCCCAGCCAGAGCTGATGGCTGGCCAGGCGATTCAACTCGGTGAGAATTACGCGAATGTACTTCGCGCGCGGCGGGGCTTCGATGTTCAGAAGCTTTTCGACCGCTTCGCAGTAGCCCAGGCCGTTCGAGACCGCGGCCACATAATCCATGCGGTCGACGTATGGATTGAACATGGTGTAGGTGCGGTTCTCGGCAATTTTTTCTACTCCGCGGTGGAGATAGCCGATCACGCACTCGGTGCCCAGAACCTGCTCGCCGTCCAGCTTCAGGATTACACGCAATACCCCGTGGGTCGCGGGATGCTGCGGGCCCATATTAATGACGAGCTCGTTGCTGTCGAGAAAAGTTTTGTCGGGCTCGCCGAGTTCCAGGTGCGAGACGTACTTGTTCGTTTTGGCGTCTGGCTTCGTCGGCTCAGTAATGGTGTGATCAGTCATTTATTGGCCGCTCTCGATTCCCAGGTTGGCCTTCACCCATTCCTGATCCTGTTGAATGATGCCGTAGTCTTTGCGCAGCGGATGTCCCTTCCAGCCATCGGGCAGCAGGATGCGCTTCAAATCCGGATGCCCGTCGAAGCGGATGCCGAACATGTCGAAGACTTCGCGCTCAAGCCAGTTGGCGGTTGCCCAGATCGGCGTGGCACTGGGAACGCTTTCGCCGTCGGCGATCATGATTTTCACGCGAATGCGTTCGTTTTTGGAAAAAGAGTACAGAATCCAGAGGAGGTCGAATTGTTTTTCGCGCTCGGGATAGTGGACTGCGGTGATGTCCACGCAGTAATCGAATTGTTCACCGTCGCGCAAAATCTGCAGCAATTCGAAAATAATGGCGGGTTCGACGACCATGATAGTTCTGGCCGAGGTAGCTGCTGGCTTCGCGAATGCCCGATCCGTACTGGCCCTTGAGCTTGCCCACCATTGGAGAATCCCATGGAATGGGAACGGGGCCGGCTGGTTTCGCGGGTGCAGCAGGGGAATGTCCAGCTGCCGGCGCGGCTGGTTTGGGCTCACCGCCCGGCGGCGGAGCAGGTGATTTAGTTTCCTCAGGCATCTGCTACGGTACAGACCTCCGGCGCTGCAACAGGTTTGGGAGAACGTTAACTTCTAACAGCTTGGCAATACGGTGTCAACGATTCGAATCACTCCGTGCAAACATCAAGCTCGGCGAGCTGCTGCCTGATATGACTCGATCAGGTCGCGAATGCGCTGGGCGTCCTTTTTGCGATGGCCGTGGCTGGTGATCGGATCCGTACCGCCGGTCGATTCGATGACTATCTCCGACCAGATAACCCCGGTCGAAATGTGCACCGAGGCCACTTGCGCCATGGCGATGCTTTCCTCGTTGCTGCCGAAAAGGCGTGGCTTTACCTTGCTGACGTGCAGAGCGTTTACCACGATACGCGTCGGGAAAAATAAATTGCCTTTGGTCCAGCGGCTGGCGATGAAAGTTTCGTCGGGAGTTGCGTTTGTCATAGATAAAAGTCGCGGGCTGACAGTTTGCTACGGCTACACCCACTCCAGCGCGCCTTTGCCCCAAATCCAGATGTAGCCGACGATCAGGATGCCGAGGAAGACGAGCATCTCGATCAGTCCGAAGGTGCCGAGCGCTTTGAACTTTACCGCCCAGGGGAACAGAAAAATGGTTTCCACGTCGAAGACCACGAACAGGATGGCGATAATGTAATAGCGGACGGTGTAACGGCCCCGGGCGCTATCGATGGGATCGATGCCGCATTCGTAGGGCATCAATTTGGTGCGATTGGGATTGTCTGGGCGGATTAGTTTCGCCGCCAGCAGGGTGATGGGAATGAGAACTCCTACCACGGCGATGAATAGAAAGAGTGGAACGTAGTTTTGCGGCATCGGGCCTCAACTTCCCTGTTCGATTGAAAGTATAGAGCCATTCATAGTAACGCCGTGAGCGGTGGGCTTCAAGACTCTCCTCGATTTCATCTGCGCCAGCGTCTTTCTCTCCGCGTACTCTGCGGCGTTTCTCTGCGCCCTCTGCGTTTTAAGAATTTGTGTTGCCATTTCCTATCAAAGTCCTAAATCGCAGAGCTCGCTGAGAACATCCGCAGAGAGCGCGGAGAAACACGGCAAATCGTGGACCGAGCTACTGGTCATCGAGGGCTTGTTTATAATCGATCTTCTATCTTTGCGAACTAAAGGAACCCATTGGCTCTCGACGAGAACATTTACAAATTGCGGCGCGAGAAGTTGCAGCAGATTGAAGCGCTGGGGCAGCGGACGTATCCGACTAAGTACGAGTTCACTCATACCATTCCCGCAATTCTGGCGGAGTACTCGCCAAAGTCCGCGGAGGAGTTGGAGAATCCGCGAGTCGAGGTGCGGATTGCGGGACGCATTATGGCTATCCGGTTGATGGGCAAGGCGGGGTTCGCCCACCTGCAGCAGAACGGGCAGAAGCTGCAGATTTATGTGAAGAAAGATGCCGTCGGAGAAAAGGGATTCGAACTTTACCGCTTGCTCGATCTCGGAGACCACGTTGGCGTGCGCGGATATTTATTCCGCACGCGCACTGGCGAACTCAGCGTTCACGTCGAGGAGATTACGTTTCTGTCCAAAGATCTTTTGCCGCTGCCGGAAAAGTGGCATGGGTTGACCGATGTTGAGCTGCGGTACCGGCAGCGTTATGTGGATTTGGTGATGAATCCGGATGTGCGCGAGGTTTTTCTGAAGCGCAGCAAGCTGGTGCAATCCATGCGGCGGTTTCTCGATGCGCATGACTTCATCGAAGTCGAGACTCCTATGATGCAGCAGATCGCGGGCGGCGCGGTTGCCAAACCGTTTGTGACGCATCACAACACGCTCGATATGGATTTGTATCTGCGCATTGCTCCGGAGCTTTATCTCAAGCGGCTGACGGTTGGCGGGTTCGATCGCGTGTATGAGATCAATCGTAATTTTCGCAATGAGGGCCTGGGATGGCGCTGGAATCCCGAGTTCACCATGCTTGAGTTTTACCAGGCTTATACGGATTATCGCGGTGTGATGGATCTTACGCAGCAGTTGATTGAGCAGGCGGCCGTCGACGTTACTGGCGGGACGAAGACCAAGTGGGGCGAAGATGAGATTGACTGGGCCGGATCGAATTGGCGGCGCATGACTATGCGCGAGGCCATCATTCATTATTGGCCGGAAAACGCCGGGTCCAAGCCGGACGATGTCTGAGTTTAGTTCGCAAGATTCGATGAAGGGGCTCGTCGAGCGCTTCAACAGGACGCACTCGCATATTGCGTACGATCCCCGAGAACCTGCAGGAAAGACGATTGCGAATCTGTTTGACGCCGTGGCTGAGGAGCACTTGATTCAGCCGACCATCATCTATGAGTTTCCCACCGCGGTTTCGCCGCTCTCCAAACAGAAAGCGGACGAGCCTGATTGGACTGAGCGCTGGGAGATTTTCGCGGGCAAGATGGAAATTGCCAATGGCTTCAGCGAACTCAACGATCCCGAAGATCAGCGTCAGCGTTTCGAACAGCAACTTAAAGAGCGCGAGCGCGGCGACGAAGAGGCGCATCAGATGGATGAAGATTACATCCGCGCGTTATCTTACGGTATGCCGCCGGCTGGCGGCGTGGGCGTCGGCGTAGACCGGCTGGCAATGCTGTTGACTGATTCCCATACTATTCGCGATGTGATTTTGTTTCCCTTGCTTCGGCCCGAGAAAAGCGCGACCCCGGATGCGAACGATAGCGCTGGTAGCTGAGAAATTGCATAGGTTCTTCGCTACGCTCAGAATGACAGATTTTGTTTGTGGGCAGTTACTGTTTGAAGGCGTGGTTCGGATAGACCGTTTCGCCTGCGCGGCGGTTAGAATCAAATGACCATGCGTCCCCGTCTGGATTCTGCGACATGCTGCCGTCTCGGCTGCCACCTCGTTGATCAAATCGAAGTATCGATACTGGGTGAAGCATTAACCGCGGCAGGAAGCAAACTAACATTTAGAGGACCGCGGAGCGCGTAGACGCTGAGATTCGCCGTGGAATTTCGTTTGATCATGAAGATTCGTCTTGTCTTTCTGTTTTCGGGGCTCCTGTGGTTGGCAATTCCTCTCGGCGCGCAGAGCAATACTGGAGAATTGAGGATTAAAGTTACCGACCCGGCGGGGCTCGGGATAAAAAGCTCGGTGCAGTTGGTCAGCGAAGCTAATCAAATTCGCAAGACTTTGCTTACCGACGACGTCGGAAATGTGGTCGCCAAACTGCTTCCCTTCGGTGTGTATCGTGTTGAAGTGCAGCGCGAGGGCTTCGCGCCATTTTCCGATTCCGTTGAAGTCCGGTCTGCCATTCCCGCCGAATATCACGTGACTCTCAGAATCGCTCCCATGAGCACTTCGGTGACTGTGAACGACGCCGATACACTCATCGATCCGCATCGCTCGGGCACGATCAATCGAATTGGCAAGGACACGATCGCGGACAGGACGACGTCGCTGCCAGGTCGATCGCTGCAGGATCTGATTAACTCCCAGCCTGGATGGCTATATGAGGGCAATGCGGTATTGCATCCGCGCGGATCGGAATATCAGACGCAACTGGTGGTTGATGGCATTCCGCTTACTGACAACCGGTCGCCGAGTTTTGGACCGGAAATTGAAGCGGACGATGTGCAGTCGATGAGCATCTATACCGCGGGAATTCCGGCGGAGTATGGAAGAAAAATGGGTGGTGTGGTTGAAATGACCACGACTAAAGATCCGGGACTCGGCCTTCATGGCGAGGCGGTGTTGGCAGGCGGGAGTTTCGACACTGCCGATGGTTACCTTTTAACTCAATACGAGTGGGGGAAAAACACCGTGGGCGTCAACGCCGAGGGCGCAGTGACCGACCGCTATTTAAATCCTCCGGTTTTGCAAAACTTCACCAACAACGCCACTACTGGCGACTTCGGCGCGAGCTACGAGCGGGATTTCAGCAATCACGACCGTTTGAGCTTTTCCGCACGCCATGAGTTTTCACGTTTTCTCGTACCCAACGAGTTGGTGCAGGAGGCGGCGGGACAGCGGCAGGATAGGAATAATTTTGAAACCATGGGGATCGTTTCTTATCAGCATGTGTTTTCGCAGAACGTAGTGGGAGATTTACATGGAATGGTTCGAGATGATTCCGAGGGGTTCACGTCGAATCCATTTTCGACTCCGATTATTGTTTTCCAGCAGAACGGTTTTCGCGAAGGGTATTTCAAAGGAACCATTTCCATTCATCACGGCAGTCAGGAGTGGAAAGCCGGGGTTGAGTCCGACTCGACATTTCTGCGCGAACAGTTCAGCGACGTGATTACGGACTTCAGTCAATTTGATCCGGGCACTCCAGCCACATTCAGCTTCGCGGCAAATCGTCCGGACCTCGAGCAATCCGCATTTGTGCAGGACCTTATTCGCGCGGGCAAATGGACGGTGAGTGCGGGTCTGCGCTGGGATCACTACCAGCTGTTGGTAAACCAGAACGCGGTGAGCCCGCGGTTGGGGGTGTCGCGATATTTCCAATCTGCTGATTTAATTTTGCACGCGGCTTATGACCGAGTTTTCCAGACTCCGGATTTCGAGAACATTTTGCTCTCCAGTTCCGCTGCGGTGGTTTCTTTAGATCCTGAGGTTCTGCGCATACCGGTGCAGCCTTCACATGGCAACTATTACGAGGTCGGATTTACCAAGGGTTTTTTTCAAAAGCTGCGGCTAGACGTGAATGGCTTCGATCGAAGGGTGAATAACTTCGCCGATGATGACCAATTGCTTAATACAGCGGTCAGCTTTCCGATTGCCTTTCGCAAGGCAAATATCTATGGGGCGGAAGGCAAGCTTGACCTTCCGCATTGGGGGCGCTTGTCCGGATTCGTGAGTTATTCCTACATGGTTGGGACTGCCTATCTTCCGGTCACAGGCGGCCTGTTTCTCGGCGATCAGGCGACTAGCGCCCTCAGTCAGACCAGCGGACGTTTTTGGGTCAGTCAGGACCAGCGCAATACCCTGCGGATGCGGTTTCGGTACCAGCTCGCGGAGCGGCTATGGGTGGCGCTGGGCGGCGAATACGGAAGCGGTCTGCCGGTGGAATTTGACGGCACCGAACAACAAGCCGTGGCACAGTATGGCGAGGCAATTGTGGATCGCGTGAACTTCGCCACTGCGCGCGTAAGGCCCTCTTTGTCTATCGATCTCTCGGCCGGGGTAGATCTTTGGAAGAAGGACAAGCGTAGCGTGCGCTTTCAAGCCGACATACAGAACCTCAACGACCGGCTGAATGTGATTGACTTTGCCGGACTTTTCTCCGGTAACTCCATTGCGCCACCGCGCAGCTATGACCTCCGGTTGACCACGAACTTCTGATTGTATTTGGGGGGATTAGGTCAACCAGAAAATGTCGTATTAACTGCAACGAGACTTTGTCACCCCTTTCTGAATTAGGCTACGGCGGGCCGGCCGCTGAGGTGGTAGATGCGAGGCATCGTTTTTTTGGTTTTCTGCCGGGAGAGGCGAGGGGCGGGACGGCGACCGGCATCTTCCAGCAACGGCAACGGCCAAGGCAACGACAAAAGCAAAATCTTCCTACAAGTGACAAGCAGCCGGCCATCCATCTGGTGGGAGAGTTCGACGGGGGCTCCGGCGTAGCCGCGTTTGGAGGGTAAAGCCGGGAGGGCGATAGAGCGGGCGCCGAAGCGGATGACGTGGTCGGGGCCGACCACGCGCTGGTAGCGGAAACTGAGGCAGCGGGCAAGATCGAAGCGCGGGGGCAGAGCGCGAAAGTCGCACTGAGCCTCGCGCGCCGGGACGGCGAAGCGCTGGTTATAGTCGGCGCAGAAGCGGGCGAGGACTTGGTTGGCGGAGTCGAGATCGCAGGCCTGGGCCAGTCGGAGTTCGCTGACCAGGCGGTCTTGGCAGGTGCGCCAGGCGCGCTCGATGCGGCCTTTGGCCTGGGGAGAGTAGGCGGGGATTTGCTGAATGCCGAGTTCTTCCAGAGCCCGGGCTAAATGGGTGGGACACTGTTTTCCCGCGAGTTGTTCGGCCAGGGTCCAGTGCGGATCGTTGCGCTGGAAGATGCCGTGGCGGTCGCGATAGACACTGAGCGGCACGCCGTGAGTCGTGACCATGGCCCGCAGAGCGTGGAAATAGCCGAGCGTGTTTTCTGGTTCGAGTTGAAAGTGGGCGGAGAGGATCTGGCTGGTGGCGTCGTCCTGAAAGCCGATGAGGGTGAGTTCGGGGCCACGGCCTTCCAGCCAATCATGACGGCTGGCATCGGTGAGCACCATCATGCCGAAGCGGGGACGACGCAAGCGGCGAGCGCGATACCGGCGAGGGCGGCGCTTCTGCGGGGATGCCAGTTTGGCGCAGCGCAGAATGCGGCGCACGGTCTCGCGGCTGACCGACAGATGCTCTTCGCTGTGCAGTTTCTGGCAGAAATGAGAATCGTTGAAGCCAATATATTTGCCGCGGGCCAGCTCGAGAATCGTGCGACGCTGGGCAGCCGGCAGAGCCCAGGGCATGGGCCGCCCGCGATTGCCGTGATGCACCCAGGCCACGGAGTCGGGACGATAGCGCCGCTTGAGCCGTTGCACTTGGCGTTCACTCAGTTGCAGCAGGCGCGCGGCTTCGCCTACGCTCAGCCGCCCGGCCACCGCATTCTCAATCACTTTCACCCGTTGGAACTCTTTCTGACTCATTGTCACCATCCCTCTAGGGTGACAAAGTCTCGTTGCAATTAAGGGGTGACATTATCTTGGAGCATCTACATTCAGGTGTCCTTTTCATTGACGGGCTTCAGTGCGTGCCTTATTCTGATGAATCGAATTAGACCTTACAAGAACGTCTAAGAAAACCATTAACCACAAAGGACACGGAGCTTCACAAAAGAAAACGCGAAACATGGCTGTATCTGGCGAAGATTCTTATCTATGGTTCACTGGCCGTTCTAAGTAATCCAAGCAGGAAATCTGAGGCGGGAGGCGGAGATTACGTGAAAATTCTTGTGGTTGGCGGAGCGGGTTATATCGGCAGTCAGACGGCGCGGGTGCTGCGCCGGGCTGGCTTTGAGGTTCTTATTTACGACAACCTGTCCACCGGCTTTGAGTTTCTTACCCGCGGATTCGAAATGGTGGTCGGCGATGTTCATGACAGCAAGAAGCTGTTGGACGCCCTTAAGCAGACCGATGCGGTGATGTATTTTGCCGCTAATCACTATGTAGGTGAATCTGTAATCAATCCTCGCAAGTATTACCGGAACAATGTCGAGGGTGGGCTTTCGGTGTTGAACACGGTACTGGACGCGGGCAAAAAGCACTTCTTCATTTTTTCTTCGACATGCTCCGTGTATGGGGTTCCGCTCAAGAGTCCTATCACGGAGGACGATCCGCGGGTTCCTTGCAATCCTTACGGAGTTTCAAAAGCGTTTTTCGAACAGGCGTTGGAGTCGTATGACACGGCCTATGGGCTGCGCTATGCAAGCTTGCGCTACTTCAACGCCGCCGGTGCGGATGAAAGCGGGGAGATTGGCGAATGTCACGATCCGGAGCCGCACTTGATTCCGCTGACACTGCGGGCGGCTGCGGGTTTCGGAGAACTGCAAGTGTTCGGCACGGATTATCCGACGCCGGACGGGACCTGCATTCGTGATTACACGAATGTGGTCGATCTGGCGGAGGCGCATGTTATCGCGCTGCAACATTTGACCAGCGGCAAGCCGTCGTTCACCGTTAACCTGGGCACAGGGGAAGGCTCATCGGTCAAGGATGTGATTCGCACGGTCGAAGAGGTTACCGGGAAAAAAGTGCCGGTAAAAATTGTGCCGCGGCGGCCGGGCGATCCGCCTTCGTTGGTGGCCGATCCTGCGCGAGCGCTGAAGGTTCTCAACTGGAAAACCAAAAGGTCGTTGAAGGATAGCGTCTCGACCGCCTGGGGATGGATGCAGCGGCAAATGGCTGCGGTTCGCAGCTAAATGTCGGCCGGCGTCGGCCCAGGGCGGCACTCGCACAGAGTTGCCCAAAACAGTGCTTTTTCAAGATTGCCCCGGCTAAAATTAAATAATCAGGCTACGGGTGTTTCCAAAATATTGAGGTTGACAGATTCGAAGGTGCCTGCTGCGTTGTACTAAACTTAAATACTGGTGAAGTGGTTTCGTAGCATCTTCGGAGGACGCAACATGGCTGCACTTACCGCGGGAACATCCGCGCCGGATTTCAAACTGCAAACCATGAATGGCCAGCAGTTCTCCTTGCGTGATGCTCTTGCCAAGGGGCCTGTGGTCGCAGCTTTCTTTAAAATCTCCTGCCCAGTGTGCCAATATGCTTTTCCGTTCCTTGAGCGGATTTATAAAGCTCATGGCGGGAAAAAGGTGACGATGGTTGGAGTCTCGCAGAACGAAATGAAAGATACGGCCGCGTTCGTGAAAGAGTACGGCGTGACCTTCCCGATCCTCCTGGATGACACTAAAACCTACCCAGTCTCAAATGCCTACGGCCTGACCAACGTGCCTAGCATTTTCTGGATTGGCCAGGATGGAGAGATCGAAATATCCAGCGTAGGATGGGATAAGAAAGAGATCGAGGAAATTAACCGCAAGGCAGCGGAAATCAATGGTGAGGGACCGAAACCGGTATTCAGGAGCGACGATCAGGTGCCTGATTACCGTCCGGGTTGAGGGTCGAGAAATTAGCCTGCGGTCGCGGGCACTCAAACAAATCGGTTGCTGAATGTTCCATCGCTATCCTTACTTTTTTCATGTGAAAGCAAAATCATAAAAGGCTAATCGTTCATGTCGAATCCCGAAACTCCAGAAGCAGCCCCCGAATCGAACGAGTCATTCAAAGACATTCTTTCGCAGTTCGAGCAGAGCAAATCGCGCAGGCCTGAGGAGGCGCGTCAAGGCCGCGAAGGAACGGTCATTGCCGTCACCGCCGATTCGGTGCTGGTTGACGTCGGATTCAAAACCGAAGGCATCCTGCCGCTGGCCGCGTTTCAAAGCGAAACTGTTAAGCCTGGCGACAAGCTCGTGGTCTCAATCAAAGGTCGTGATCCCGAGGGCTATTACCAGCTCACGCGAGGCAAGAGTGAGCGGCCCAAAGACTGGGCTTCGCTGGAGCGGGCATTCGCCGAAAAAGCAATTATCGTCGGCACGGTGACCGGGGTTGTCAAAGGCGGATTGAGCGTCGACGTCGGAGTGCGCGCGTTTATGCCGGCCTCGCGTAGCGGCGCACGCGACTGCTGCTGAGATGGAGAAATTGGTGGAGCAGGAAATCCGCTGCCGGATTACAAAACTTGATGTGACTGAGGAAGATGTCGTCGTCGATCGGCGCGCGGTAGCCGAAGAAGAGGAGCGTGCGACAAAGGACCGCAGGTACTCGGAAGTTAAAGAGGGAGCCACGGCGCATGGCATAGTCCGCAGCCTCACTGATTACGGCGCTTTCGTCGACATTGGCGGCGTGGACGCACTGCTGCATGTCAGCGACATTTCCAGAAGCCGGGTCAGCAAGCCGGCGGATGTGCTCTCGGTGGGCCAGGAGGTAGAAGTAAAAGTTTTGAAGATTGACTCCGAGAAGCGGCGCATTTCGGTCGGCATGAAGCAGCTTGAGCCGGATCCGTGGGATTCGGTGACGACAAAATACAAGGCTGGCGAGCGAATTCATGGCACAGTGACGCGCATTCTCGACTTCGGCGCGTTTGTAGAACTCGAGCCGGGTATTGAGGGCTTGATCCACATTTCGGAAATGTCGTGGGGGAAGAAGGTCCGAACGCCTGGCGATGTAGTAAAGCCGGGAGATACCGTGGAGGCCGTCATCTTGGGCGTGAGCCCGGGCGAGCGTCGCATTTCTTTAGGACTGAAACAGGCACTGGGCGACCCGTGGGCAGATGCAGCGCAGAAGTTTGCGGTTGGGTCGGCGATTGAAGGCGCGGTAACCAGCCTCACTAAGTTCGGTGCCTTCGTACAACTTCCCGAAGGTATCGAGGGCATGATTCATATCAGCGATATGAGTGCGGAGAAGCGTATCAACCACCCACAGGACATGCTGAGAGTCGGACAGACGATTAAGGCGCAGGTCCTTGAGATTGATGTGGAGAAACGTCGGTTGAAGCTTGGCATTAAGCAATTGCTTCCAACCAGTATTGAGGAATATATCGCCGATCATCACGAAGGTGACAACGTATCTGGGCGGGTAGTGGAAATTTCTGGCGAACAGGCGCGCGTGGAATTGGGTGAAGGTATTCAGGCTGCGTGCACAATCCCTGCCGAGCGTTTCGCGAAGGAAAAGACGACGGGCGAAGCCAAGCTGGATTTGGGATCGCTTAGTTCGATGCTCAAGGCGCACTGGAAAGGTGGCGCCGGGGCTGAGTCGAAACCGGAGGCAGTGCGGCAGGGGCAAGTCCGCAGCTTTCGAATCGCTAAGCTTGATCGCTCGGCAAAGAAGATTGATTTGCAGTTGACGTAAGACAATTCAGGCTGCGTTCTCACTTCGCATAGCGCACCGACGGTTCGCCTGCCTCAAGGCACCGCTTGAATCCCTTCGCAGTAGCAGGAACGAAGTATTGCCAACGCGGAAGTCGTCTAGTTTACTTCGTCAAAGACTTCCGTCGCGCAAACTCCAGCGGCGGTCTTCAGGATCAACCGATAACTCAGCTGATGTTTGCGCCAAAATTCTCGCGGCAGCCAGGCGCGCAGCTTGGTTTCTGAAATAAATTCGGTCTTGAGCGGGCTATAATCGCCCGGGTAATCGGGATCACGCACTGCCTCTACACGGTCGTCGGGTCTGAAGTTTTCGCCTTCAATCTCCACCACTTCGTAGCGAGGGCTATGCGCGTCCATGAGCGGAATTGGGAATGGAGTGACGGAATTGATGGCTGCCGCCTTGGGAGCCACTTTTTGCGACGGAGCGGGTAAAACCTGAATGCTGCGCGGCTCGGAAACTTTCAGAGTGTTGTCATCCGTCACCCACACACTTATGGGCTCGTTGCTTGCGAAGGGGCCAACGGTCAGCAAGTAATATGGAATCTTCGCCTGTATTTCCTGCGACGAAACGAAATCGGCGTCGCCACCGCCCAGTCCCATTTGCACTTCGGACGCAGTGCCAAACACCGCGAGAGATTGCTTGGTAAATCCTGTGCCTCTCAAAGTAACTTCCACATCATCCCTTTTCGTGGCGTCTGAACGAACCGAAGATGGCTCAACCGAACTGATAACCGGACTGTCTTTGCTCGCAACATAGAGTTCCTGCTGCGGCGTTAGCTTGGACAAGGCGATAGCATCCATCTCGAAGGACGCGTCTTGACCCACTAGACCGTAGAGGCCAGGCTTCAACAAATATGCAGACGGAACCGTGACTTTAATATGCCGCAGGTCGATTGCCTCAGTGTTCAGATAATCGCGAAAAATCCAGCGATAGTCTTCGGTGGTTTCGTCCTTTTCGACTAATATCACCTTCATGTCAGGTGGCAGGTCTCGACCGGTCGCAATCACATCGGTCACGTCGCCACCTTCCTGTAATCGGATCGGCGCCCCTTCCAGTTCGGCCTTGCCCGATGATTCGGCTGGTAGTGTTGCCCACCACTACTGGAGAAACATTGCTTCCAAAAGAGGGTCCAGAACAAGGGAAGTCGATACAGAACTCAGGCAGTTCAGCGTCAAAAATTGCGAGGCTGAGCATCTCTGGTGTAGTCGGATAGGGATCATCGGGGTTCCAGATGATCTGTCCGTCAGTCTTTACTGGAACTGCGCTCCGGAAAAGGCGCTTGGGACGGTCCCAGACTTCCAGCCACGCAGCACGGATGCCGTGAACATCGGGAATATGGTAGATCACCCTCATACCATTCGTTGTGTCTTCGAAAACGAGTTTAGGATTCATTGTCGCGCAGCTATTTACTCTCGACTGAGCCATCAGCGGACAAGTGGCAGCGAGAATCGAGAGCAACCGAGTTGCGCGACGGAGCATACCAAAATTGTAGGAGTGAGTGAGTGGCGCAGTCGAGAATGGTCGCTTGCGAAGGCGCACCGAAGTAACCGGTTGCCGGTTCAGGAATTCTTCCGCGCTAGCGCCAGCGCACCTTTTACTGGGTCGATTACTGCATTGGTCAGCGAAGCTTGGGGATAGCCGGCGCGAACGCTCTCGTCGAAAATCTCTCGCACCAGCGGACAGTTGTAAAAGACCCCGCCTGACACGGCCACTGGTACGGATTCATCTTTGCCAAATAATCGATCGATCACGATTCCGGCCAAGGCGGCCAATTCTGAGCCAGCCTTGGTTAGAACATCACGAGCAAAGTCGTCGCCGGTTTCGCTGGTCACCAGTATGGTTGGTAACAACGCAGAAAAATCAGGAGCCGAATTGGCCATCACCACCAACTGTTCAACCAAGGTTACGCCCCAGAACTTCATGATGCCCTCGAGCAGGAAGGTGGTACTGTCATGTCCCGCCTGGTCATAAGCACGCAAAGCCGCTTTCACAGCCGCGCGCCCGATCCAGTGTCCGGAGCCTTCGTCGGAAATAGCGAACCCCCATCCGCCTGCGCGTGCCTGCTTGCCTTCCGCGTTGCGACCGTACGCAATCGAGCCCGTGCCCGCAATGACGATGATTCCCGGCCCGCCGCCAAATGCCGATTCCATGGCGATCACCTGGTCGCCCACAATTTCAATTTCGCCACCAACCAGCTGTAGCAACAACCGCCGAACCAGGTTTGCAATCTCAGGACGGGCTCCGCCCGCGATTCCCACACAAGTTTTCTTAATTTGAGAGGGAATGATTTTCGCCTCAGCGCAGGCTGCTCTTATGGCGGTGCCGAGACTTTCGCGCGCTTGAGTTTCTCCAACCCGGACTATGTTGCTGCCACCCGATTCTCCAGTACCCAACACCGAAGTTTCATCGCCGATCACACACGAAGTCTTGCTGCCGCCGCCATCGATGCCAAGAAAGATGCTCACAACCGTAGTTCTATCACAGTCAGTGTAGGCGCGGAGATCGTGTGGCGCGGGCGCCTCGCCCGTGCAGAGCTAAACGCTGTCATCCTGAGCAAAACGAAGGATCCATGCACTCTGTTTGTACCAGCGAGCACATAGATCCTTCGCTGCGCTCAGGATGACAAATGCAAATTTGCCTTAATTCTGTGCAGCTTCTTACAAGCTTGATTCCCGGTTCGCAATTTGGGCGTGCATGCACTTAAAGCCCGGTACTCTTGAATGGGCTACACCACACAGCATGGGACTGGACAGACTCGATCTCGCGATTATTGCTCTGTATCTGGTTGGGATTACTTTGTTCGGTTTGCGCTTCCGCAAGCGTCAGCGAACGTTGCGCGATTACTTTCTCGCCGACCGCAACATTCCCTGGTGGGCTATTGCGCTGTCGATCGTGGCTGCGGAGACCAGCACCCTGACTATCATCAGCATTCCCGGCCTCGCGTACGACACCAATCTGACTTTTTTGCAGGTCGTACTCGGATATCTCGTTGGTCGCGTCATCATCAGCTTCGTTCTGCTGCCGGCGTACTTCCGCGGCGAGTTGTACACCGCGTATGCGCTGATTGAGCGCCGCTTTGGCCGCCGGTTGCGATCGTTGACGGCAGGCGTCTTCCTTTTGACTCGTGGGGCCGCGGAAGGAGTGCGCGTGTACGCCGTTTCTATCGTGGTGGCGATTGCACTGGGCACGGGCGAGATCGCCTCCATTGCGATTATCACTATATTGACACTGATCTATACCTTCGAAGGCGGCCTGGCAGCGGTAATCTGGACCGATGTGGTGCAGACGATTATTTACGTGGGCGGAACGCTCGTGGGCTTGTTTAGTATTCTTCACCTGGTTCCCGGCGGGTGGGCCACCATTCACGGCATTGCGGAAAGCACCGGCAAATTGCGGGTTTTCGACTTTTCTTTCAACCTTTGGCAACCTTACACATTCTGGGCTGGGGTCGTGGGCGGCACTTTCTTTACCACCGCCAGCCATGGCACTGACCAACTCATCGTGCAAAGATTGTTGGCGGCGCGAAGCCAGCGGCAATCAGTTGCCGCCCTGCTCACGAGCGGAGTCGCGGTTCTATTTCAATTCGCTTTATTCCTGATAGTGGGTGTGGCTCTATTCGCTTATTATCGTGTTCCTTCCGCGAACTTTGGCACGGCTGACAGAATCTATCCCAAGTTTATTGTTAGCCAGATGCCGCATGGAATATCGGGCTTGCTGATCGCGGCGATTCTGGCAGCTGCCATGTCGAATCTGAGCGCGGCGCTGAATGCACTGTCTTCGACTTCGATCATCGACTTTTATCTTCAGCGTAGGCCGCAAACTGATGAACGCCGCCGCGTGCAACTTTCTCGCATCGCAACGTTCGTCTGGGCGCTGGTTCTGTTTTCGCTGGCTCTCCTGTCGCTGCACAAAGTGGGCCGCGTCATCGAGGTGGGATTGCAGATCGCGTCGGTGGCTTATGGAGGATTGCTGGGCGTATTTCTGCTCGGAGTACTCACGCGGCGAGCGAATGAGAAGGGCGCAATCGTTGGCATGTTGTGCGGGTTAGCTTGCGAGCTCTATATCTGGACAACCCGCGTGCCTTGGACCTGGTACGTCGCCATTGGAACTGGCGTGACTTTCGTGGTTGGATACGCAGCCAGCCTTGTGTTTCAGCGAGAAGAGGCAAAATCTTAAATCGCTGAGAACGCGGAGAACTGCCGCAGAGAGCGCAGAGGATGATTTTCTCAGCGACCTCTGCGCGACCTCAGCGATCTCTGCGTTTTCAAGGTTTTCGCTTATACTTTCCACGCGCTGAATGCCCGTAGCCGTGAAATCCCGCCCCGAACTGGCTCGCGACCTCGGCGTAAGCCATGCGGGAGCAATTGTCGTCGGCACCATCATTGGCAGCGGGATCTTTCTGGTTCCTGCTGAAATGATGCAAGCCGTCGGCTCGGCCAAACTGGTTTATCTGGTATGGCTGGTTGGAGGCTTGCTCTCTTTCTTCGGAGCGCTCACCTACGCCGAACTGGGAGCCATGAAGCCGCAAGCCGGCGGCGAGTATGTGTATGTGCGCGACGGCTACGGTCCGCTGGCGGGATTTCTTTATGCCTGGACTTGGTTCCTCATTGCCAAACCGGCATCGATCGCAACTATCACAACCGGATTAGTTCGGATCCTCGAAACGTTTTCAGTCTTTCACTTTTTCTCTGATCCGGTATTCCGTCATCCATTCTTCGTGAGCTATGGACAACTGGTTGCCATTGCTGCCACCATCCTGATTTCTTGGCTCAATTATGTTGGGGTCAAGAGGGCGGGCGAGTTTCAACTAATCTTCACTCTGTTGAAAGTGGCGATTATTTTAGGCATTGTGGCAATCGGATTCAGTTATCGCGGCGGAAGCTGGACCCACTTCGCCGGGACTTACGCTGCTGCCAAGGGTGGCATTGCCGGTTTTATGGCAGCGCTGGTGGCCGCACTCTGGGCTTACGACGGATGGAACGATCTCAACATGGTCGCCGGAGAAATTCGGCAACCGGAGCGCAATATTCCGATTGCGCTGATCGTGGGCGTGGCCACCGTGGGCGCGCTCTACATGCTGGTGAATGCGGCGGTGCAGTTTGTCCTTCCCGCGGACGCGATTGCGGCTTCTCCTCGACCGGCTTCCGATGCCATCGCTTTGGTGTGGGGCACTCTTGGCGCCAGTATCGTTTCAGCAGCTATGGCTATTTCAATGCTAGTGACGCTCAATGGCACCATTATGAGTGGCGCGCGCATCCCATTCGCGGTCGCACGCGACAGATATTTTTTCTCAGCCTTGGCCGAGGTTCACCCGCGCTTTCACACGCCATCAGTTGCTATTGGGATGCAAGCGGCCATTTCTATTGTGCTGCTGCTTTTCGGAGGAAGCTTCCGGCAATTTTTTTCACTGGCGATCTTCGCCGAGTGGCTTTTCTACATGATCGCCGCCAGTACTGTCTTTATTTTTCGGCGGCGCGATCCTCAAGCACCTCGGCCCTATCGGGTCTGGGGGTATCCTTTGGTTCCGGCGTTGTTTGTGTTGTCTGCCGCTTTATTGCTTTACTACACCTTCACCGATAACCTGAGAAATTCAGTTTTCGGCTGCCTGGTCATTTTGGCTGGCATCCCCGTCTTCTATGCTTTTGCCCGTCGACGAAGCGAGGGTCAATAATCTGGCTCCTGGAATAGACTTCTGCTGCTCTCGGGCAAACCTTTTTTTAACAACTTTTAACATTACTTGATCTAAAATCTTTCGCCTGAGGAGGTTTCATGAAAAACCAGGTAAAACCCATTCCTGATGGATATCACACCATCACGCCCCATCTGACAGTCCGCGATGCGAAAGGTGCAATCGAGTTTTACAAAAAAGCGTTTGGAGCACAGGTTGTGAATGTCGCCCCCGGCCCGGGAGGCAAAGTGATGCACGCTCTGCTCAAAATCGGAGATTCTTTTCTCATGTTGAACGATGAGTTTCCCGAGTTTGGCGGGACGTTGGCGCCTGCCACAGAGTCAAGCGACACTCTGCATATTTACATCGAGAACGTAGACTCCGCATTTGAGAAGGCGGTTGCAGCCGGCGCCAAGGTAAAGATGCCAGTCATGGAGATGTTCTGGGGCGACCGTTACGGGCAAGTGATCGATCCTTATGGACACCGATGGTCGCTCGCAACCCACACCCGGGATATGTCTCCTGAGGAAATGGAGCAAGAACAAAAGAAGGCATTCGCCCAGATGCCAAAGTCGGCTTAGCCGGACAAAACCTGTCGTTGGTCGTTGGTCGTTCGCCGAAACCGCCCGATTTTTGCGATGGCCTACGACCAACGACCAACGACCAACGACTGACAGTGGCTTAACTTCCCCCGCTCACTTCCCTTGCCCACTGCATCGCTTGCCAATAACACTTGGCCACATCGCTTTCAACCAACTGAAGTTGGCTGGCGAGTTCGCCGGCCATTTGCCACTCACCTGATTCCTGGGCCAACATGAGTTGATAGAAGGGCCGCAAACGGCTGGCTCCGCCGAGCAGCACCGACTTGGTTTCCTGATCGATGGGAACGTTGTCCAGCACCTGAGACATGGGAATTTCGAGGATAACGTCCATCAAGGAAAGCAATCCCATGAGGAATAAGTCGGAATCGCCATGAGCAATTTTGGGCGAGAGCAATTCACAGAAACGAGCGCGAACCATGGCCGATAAAACCAGTTCACTGGTTTTGCCTTGCCCGGCGCCCAGGGTAGCGACCAAGCGGATCCAGCGGCGGACTTCTCGTTCTCCTAAAATTGCCAATGCATGCCGCACCGAATGAATTTCGTTAGCGAATCCGAAGGCGGCGGAATTCAGGTAGCGCAGCAGCCGGTAACATAGCGAAGCCTCGCCCTTAACCAGGTTTTCGATCTCGCGTACGTCTAAGGTGGGCTGCGAAACTGCCTTCAACATGCGCAGATAGTTAATTCGATTGGCGGGAATTTCGTGCGCGGTCAGAATCTCCGGACGGCGAAAGAAGTACCCCTGAAAATAAATGAACCCAGCTTTCTTGGCTTCGAGGAATTCTTCGCGAGTTTCAACCTTCTCGGCCAGCATCCGGCATCGCCAGGGCCCGTAGCGTTTTACCATCGCAGCGGCGTCAGCAGCGGAGGTGGCGCGCAAATCCACTTTGATAATGTCAGCCAGGTCGGTAAGAGCTTCGCGTGGGTCGTTTACTGCAAAGTCATCCAACGCAATCATGTAGGCGGATTCCTTCAACCGGCGGCAGGCGGCCACCACCAGATCGTCAGCGGGAACGGTTTCCAAAATCTCAACCACCGTCTGGCCCGAAGGCAGCAGGGTGATGTAATCCTTTAACAGGACCTCGCGGGTGCAATTGATGAAGGCACGGCGACCATCGCATAGCACGTCCAGCCCGAGCAGCATGGATGTGTTCAAGGTGCTGCGCGAAGCCTGCTCCAGATCCGCGCAATTGAAAAAGTCTTCGACCCCATTGCGAAATAACAGTTCGTAACCGAAAACTTTCTCGTCGGCACCCAAGATTGGTTGGCGGGCGACAAATTGGGTTCCAGGTTTGGGTGCAGGTTTAGCTTCGCCGGGACAAGGGGCAGCGGATGGTGCGGTCATTCTGTATCTATCGGCACGAGTACGGGGAAGATTACGGAGCATCCATAGTCCAAGAGATGCGTCCAATAACCGCTATGCGATCAGAATGTTGCAGGGTTTGTTTATACCGTTGCTGGAAGATTGCGTCTATTCTTCGACCCATTCGCTTCCGCAGGTGTAGCACTTCCAGCAATTTTTGCTTACTGGAATGGGAAACGAGAGCAGCAGCCAAAGACCGTAGGTCCAAAAGCGATTGATCTTTTCGAATCCGATGTCCAGGGAATAGCAGCGAGGACAGCGCGGCTGGGCAAACGACTCGCCAACCTCTTCTTCGCTGAACTCCGGCGGAATGGGTTCATCCAGAATGGCCCGTGCCGTACTGAAGTCCTGTTCATGCACCTGCAGCCGAATCCCGCCAATTGCATTGGACAGCAGCCAGTCCATGCGAACCAGGTTGCCGTCGGCCAGGGCGCAGGCAATTCCGGCGGATTCAAGTTTTCCCTTGGCCAGGAGGGCCTCGGGAACGTCGCGGAAACGCTGCAGAGTGACGAGTTCGGTCGACATCTGGAAGCGGCAGCGGCTATCAAATAAAAGCCAGAAGGCCGAACTGCCGTGACTAGAATACTCCCGAATCTCAGAATCGTGCCATCAACGCGAGGTCAAGTCCCGGAATGCGCAAGAAAGATTGCGCTCCGCTTTCGCGGAGCGCGCCTTGGTTATTGCACCGATAACGTGATCATCGCGGTCTTGGGGGTCAGAACGGTAGAAGTCGCGGTTACCGTCACGGTACTGCTGCCAGCCGGCGTTCCTGGATTGCTAGGAGGGGTTGTGCTGCTTCCGCCTCCGCAGGCCGGCATCCATAAAGTAGCGGCTGCAAGGACGACAACCAGTCCAAGCAAACGGACGCCGCGCAGCATTCGCTTGCGGTTCCCCGCCGATATGGCCAGGCCCAGCAGTCCGGGAAGCATCAAAGCGTAGAACAACCCGGATCTCCGGCTGCCAGGATCTTTATCTAACCTCGCAGACGGGGCCGTGGTCGCAATCGTCAGCGTCTCGCTGGTTGCCGAGACCGCGGCGAAAGTGCAGGTGGCTTCCGACGGCAGCCCTGTGCAGGTATAGCTGATGGTCTGGCTGAATCCGCCAAGCAGTGTGATGGTCAAGCTAGTCGTTCCGCTCATCCCGGGAGCGGTGACGGTGACGGTGGTGGGATTCGCCGCAATCTGGAAATCCCGCACGCTGTAGGGAACGACGGAAGAGACCGATTCTCCGAAGTTGGTGCCCGAGGTGGGGGTGAAAGCGGCGGTGATGGAGTAAGAACCTCCGGGCAGCGTGCTGCTGGTGAAGTTGGCCGTTCCATTGGTAACCGGAGCAGGAGTGCTGTTCAACGCGATGCGGTCGTTGAAAAACGTAACTGTCCCGGTGGCAGATGCCGGAGTCACCTTGGCAGAGAGAGTTACGCTGGTTCCCACGTTGACCGGCGAGATAGGTGAGATGTTCAGTGTCGTGGTGGTTGGGGCCGCCGAACTCCAGTTGGTGAGCAGATTCGCGACGTTAATGGAGCCGAGGCCGGTGACTTCATCGTAGCCAGCGTTCACCAAGTAGCCACTGAGACCGCCAGTAAGCCCGTTTGTTCCGGGGGTGCTGTTGTTACACATGCTCGGCGTGGTCACTACGCAGTTGGCGACTCCGCTCGTGGCGACGGTGACGTCATTAAAAACGCCGTTCGCGGGATTCCCTGCGAGTGCATAGAGGATGGGATTGAGTGAGCCTTGTGCTGACCCTTGTTTCTGATTGAGGAGTGCGGTGATGCCGGCCATGTCTGGGGCGGCTGCGGAGGTGCCGGAAAATTCTACAAAGGTGAAGCTGTTGTTGACCACTACGCAAGAGCCTCCGCCCGCCGCCTCGCAGCCGAAGTAGCCGTCGTGGGCTGAGGCGCTGAAGGCAACATCCGGGGTATATCTTCCGGCGCGTGCGGCGGGAACGCCGGTGCCTACCTGCCAGGGTGGCGTGGCGATGAGGGCGCTGACCCCGCCACCAGTGGCAGCCACCTGGATGGTTGATCCGCTCATGGGTTCGTTCCAGGCGCCTTCGGGAATATAGCTGAGGGCAGATTCGAGGCCGTTGCCGTTGTTTGCGCCCCAATATTCGCTTGGGTTGGCAGAGTCGGCGAACTCAGTGCCGCCGACGCAGGTGGCGTAGCTTGATGCACAAACGGCATTTGGGCTCAGGACTTGCGTCGGGGGTGGTGCCTGAAAAGAAGTGTCACAACCGGCCGCACCGGAGTCTCCTGAGGAGACAAAGACCGATATGCCCTCTGCTGCCGCTTGCTGGAAGAGGCTATTCCAGAACTGGACTTCGCCCTGCGCCCCGGGTTGGTTCTCGCAGTTTCCGAAGCTAATGCTCATGATTTTGGGAGCAGGCGTCGGGGGAGTGTCAACTACAAAGGTCGCGGCGACACCGATGCCATCGACGGTAGGAGTATCCTTGCTCACGACAAGATCAAGGGCTGCGCCTTGCGCAATGCTGCCGGAGCGGGTGACATCAAGGGTTGCTTCGCTCTGATCGCCGGAACCGCCGCTGTTGCCGCAATCCGCTGCGGCAGGATCGACCCCGAGCGGCGGGACGATGGCGGTCGGAATGTTCGCCGTTACCGCGGCCAGAGTAGCGAAGTTGGTGATGTCTGCGTTGCAGACACGCGAACGCCCAACAATGGCGATGGTTTGGCCGGCGCCGTTGGATCCGCCAGTCACGCCGTTAAGGTTGTAGATCGTAGCGAAGTCGGCAGGAGCGATGGCGTGGCTGCCGTCGGAAAGGGTCATGTCTGGCTCGGGGTGGGCGCCCGAATCCGACGCTACATTGTGCGACTGCGAGTGCACCGTTTCAGATTCATGTTGCGGATAGAGTTTTGCTGTGTACAGGCCGTGGATGGAGTTGATGACGCTGGCTAGCGCTGACGGGATTTGCGGGTCGGAGTTGACGGAGATGCGTTTCTCGCCGTTGACAGTGAAATAGTGCATCTCGGTTGCGAAGGCGGTGGCAACCGCCGAGGCTGGGCCGCTAAACGTAATTCTCTGGCGGCTGTTGGAGACGGAGTCGACCTGCAGGCCTTGCGACTTCAGCCAGCCGGTAACGGCCGCGATGTCGTGCGAGGACGGGCCGAAGCGTTGGCCTATTTGCGCGGGCGTGAGCCAGTGGTGGTAGTCAGGCGTTGCGGGATTTTGTTGGTCGCGGAGGAACTGATCGAAAGCCTGCTGCCGTTGTGGTGAGCGATTCAGGACAATGGTTATGCGTTCGATCGGCAGGTCGGACGGGACGGCGCCGGCGTCATTCTGCGGGTTTGCCCACGCCGGGTGATGGCCGATCAGCGGAACACGATTGGCCGCGCTAACGGGCGTGCGCACAAGATCGGCGCTCTGCGAGTCTGCAAATGTACTAGCGCATAGTACGAAAAGCAGCGACCAAACGACGCAGAACAAGAATCTAAGGCGGCTAGACACGGCATTGCCATTCGTCATTGCGTGGCGCATCAATCCCCCAAATGAAGCAACGGATTGCGACGAGGATATACCTACCGCCGCGAGGGAAGGTGCAGCGAGCGGATTATCGTCGAATTCAGAATGGACGTCAATAGAAACTTGTGCAAAATGTCATACCACATTAGAAGTGTCCCCGGTTTGTCCACAATAGAAATGTCCCCTTGATTTTGTTTTCACCATGCCCCGGAAAAGGCCGGAGTTTTCATTTGCTGCCAGCCTTTTCGCCAAGGGTGATGGGCTGCTGGGCTTCTTGAATGAGAACGCGTAGGGCTCGGGGATGGGGGTGCGGGGGAAGGGGCAGAGCCCCTTCCCCTGCGCGGCTGTGTCGAAGCCGGGATCTCGGTGAAGGGCAGAGACTGCTCGCGATAGGTGATCGCGATGGCGCCTTGCTCATTCTCCCGCACCCGCACCCGGCTCTTAGCCGGCGCCCAGTGCCGACTCTGCCGCTCCAGTTGCAGCAGCTTGTTTTTGTAGCGCACCACCCAGTCTGCACTGACCACGCGTTCTTCCTCCAGCCAGAACACCTGGTCCAGTTGCCGCGCCGTCGGCCGTCGCCGATGATAGTCGGCCTCTGCCGCCGCCGGCAGGGCATAGCGCCGGTTGTGCTCCGCCAGATAAGGTTCCTCCAGATACGCATTGGCTTGGTCATAGTTGGCAATCCCGGCCAGCCGCAGTTTTTTCACCAGCCGGTCCTGATGGGTACCGTGCGTCCGCTCCACCCGCCCTTTGGCCTGCGGCGAACTGGCTGCGATGATGCGGATGCCCAACTGCGCGCACATGCGTCCAAACTGCGTCACCGCTGGTTCTCCGCGCTGCCGTTCTTGCGCGTTGGGTGGCTGCACGTATACGTTTTTCCAGTCGGTGTAGAGCGCTCGCGGTACGCCGTAGCGCTCGATCCAACTCCGCAACACCCGCGCCGCGGCCCAGGTGGTTTCCTCTTGCGAGAACCGACCCAGCACCGTGCTGGTAGCGTCGTCCACCATGTGCATCAGACAAGCGCGCTCCCCGCGCTCTTCCAGCCACTCATGAAAGCTTCCGTCCAACTGCACCAACTCGCCAAAGTGGGGCTTGCGTTCCCGCCGCTGCCGATACGGTTTTCTCCGCCGTTGTCTCCGCAACAACCCGGCTTGCTTCATCCACCGGCGCAGCGTCTCCGCCTGCACTGCCAGTCCGTCATCGCTAGCCAAGTGCTCGCTCGCCAGCGTCGGCCCAAAATCCTCATAGCGGGCTTTCACCTGTTGCAGCACGGCCGCGCGAAACTGCCCCGCATAGGCCCGGTTCGAAACCCGACCGCAGTTGCCATGCTGCAGCGCCTGCGCTCCTCCCGCCCGGTAC
>CAVQTI010000012.1:0-9797 GCA_963716405.1 uncultured Acidobacteriota bacterium
TAGCAAGTTTGCATGAAGTAATAGTTCCAAACTGAAAATTGTCGTTGCTGCGGGAAAAGAACCAAACTCTCGTAAGGTATTGGTGAAATTCCGCAGTAAAGTTCAAGCGGTGCCCGCTTCAATATGTTGAGAAATGCAACAAGTTGATTGGCCATTGAACAAGGGCGAATGCCTTCGTCACAGGGTGATTCCCTTGATTCGGCTAACGGACTCAGGTAGCGTATCGACTTCACACCCAAACGGCTGACCGTGACTAATGCTTCGATATCTCTCCATCGCGTGCTGTACACGCTGCCCCGTCGTCTGGCTCGTCGTGTCGCTGGTATTCCTTCTGATCCACTTGGTTCCCGGCGATCCCGTTCTGCAGATGCTGGGAGAAGGCGCGCCGGCAACTGGACGTCCAAGCCACCCGCCATACATACGGCCTCGATGTCCCGCTGGGCCAGCAGTATCTGCATTATTGGAAGGGTGTATTGCGCGGCGACCTTGGTCCATCGCTGCGTTTCAATCAAAACGTCGGCACGCTCATCGCTCAGCGCTCCCATACACTTTGCAGTTAACTCTTGCAGCTTTGCTGGTAGCGGTGCTGCTCTCGATTCCCGCCGGCGTTCGCTCCGCTCAAAGGCGTAATCGCTGGGACGACCGCGTACTCAGCGTGGTCAGCCTCTTCGGATTATCATTTCCCAACTTCGCCCTTGGCCCCATCCTGATTCTGTTTTTCGCCATCAAACTGGGCTTGCTGCCGGTGTCAGGCTCGGGCTCGGTCGCGCATCTGGTGTTACCAGCCATCACCATGGGGGGAGCGCTCGCCGCCATTCTTACCCGCATGGTCCGCACCTCGATGCTCGAAGAATTAAGCCAGGACTACATCCGCACCGCCCGCGCCAAAGGATTGCCCGAGCGCACGGTAGTTTATCGGCATGCCTTACGCAACGCCATGATTCCCATAATCACGGTCCTGGGATTACAATTCGGCGCGCTGCTGGCCGGCGCCATCGTAACCGAAACCATCTTCTCCTGGCCCGGCATCGGACGCCTGACCATCCAAGCCATCGGCAACCGCGATTACTATCTGGTGCAAGGCTGCATTCTGGCGATCGGCCTAACCTACATCGCGGTAAATTTTCTGACAGACTTGTTGTACTCGGTAGCAAACCCGAGAATCCGACAGTAAAAATAATCCGTCATCTCGACCGGAGCATTGCGATTGGCTTATCAATCGCAATGCAGAGTGGAAGAACTGCTTTTTGGGAATTGCGCTGAAAGGTGACGGGACAGTCCCTCGCGGGCCAATTTGTCCGGGCTTCGTGGAGTGGGACAAATTGGCCCATCGGAGCGTGCGGCGCCACCTCCTAACTTATTGAATCTAGGCCCACATATTGGTCCAGAATCCGGTCACGCAATTGCAATCTATGCTTCGACCTCTCCCGCAATCTTTGTCGGGCTGGCGCCCGGCTAGAGGACACAAGCTATGAAGAAGCTGATTTTGTTTTGTTTGCTGGTGACGGTCACATTCGGCTACGCCGACGACACCAAGATTTCTCCCGAACTGCGTGGGTATAATTCAAGCCAACCTGTACAGGTAATCGTGCAGTACGCGCCTGGAACGCAGCCCGGAGCGCAGACGCAGAATTGCGGCGGGCTGTTCGGCTTGATTGGTTGCCTGGTACAGGACGTTTTGAACATCCTGGGTCAGTTGCCGCTCATCAATGGCGTTGTCGCTTTGGTGGACGGTACGGGCATTGTGAATCTCTCGAACCAGTCGAACGTTGTTTACATCAGCTCGGACCGGCCATTGGCGACTCTCGATAACGCGCCTTCGGCTGTGAACGCGGAAGTGGCGTGGCAATCGAATTACACCGGAACGGGCATCGGCGTGGCCTTGATTGACAGCGGGGTCAACAGTCACCCGGACCTTTACACTGGAATTCTTCCCGTATCGCGCGTCGTGTACAGCCAGTCTTTCGTCCATGGGACATCGAGCACCGCCGACCAGTACGGTCACGGCACGCACATCGCCGGCCTGATCGCAGGCGATGGCCTGGCTTCGACCGGACTGGCGTTCTCCCAGACATTCCAGGGAATTGCGCCGGGAGCAAAGATCGTCAACCTGCGAGTGCTGGATGCGAACGGCGGAGCGACTGACAGCCAGGTGATCGCGGCCATCAATCAGGCGATCTCGCTTAAGTCGAAGTACAACATCCGCGTAATCAACCTTTCGCTCGGACGAGCAGTGTACGAAAGCTACAAGCTGGATCCGCTTTGCCAGGCGGTCGAAAAAGCCTGGCAACATGGAATCGTGGTGGTCGTGGCTGCGGGAAATAACGGACGCTACGTGCCTACTTCTGGATACGGGACCGTCACCGCTCCCGGCAACGATCCGTATGTGATCACGGTGGGCGCGATGAAACCGATGGGAACGCCGCAGCGCACGGATGATCTCATTGCCAGCTACAGCTCGAAGGGTCCGACAGTCATTGATCGCGTGGTCAAGCCCGACCTGGTCGCTCCGGGCAATTTGCTGGTCTCCACCGATACTCCGGGAACTACGCTGGAAACCAGCGAAACCAGCAACCTGGTTCCATACAATCTTTACGAGTTCGCAGGCAGTTCTTCGCCTTCGGCATATTACTTCACGCTGAGCGGAACGAGTATGGCAACGGGCGTGGTTAGCGGAGCCGTTGCCGACCTTCTGCAAGCGCAGCCGCGTCTCACGCCCGATCAGGTGAAGGCGCGACTGATGAAGACGGCTTACAAGACATTTCCGCAATCGAGCAGCGTGTACGATCCGACGACCGGAAACACCTACACGGACCAATACGATATGTTCACCGTTGGCGCCGGCTATCTGGACATCGCGGCCGCATTCGCCAGCACCGACGTGGCAAACGGGACGGCGATGTCTCCTATCGCAAACTACGACACGAATTCCGGGAATGTTTATCTGACATTCGATCGGTCGTCAGCTTGGGGAAATTCCGCATTGTGGGGAAGTTCGACGGTGTGGGGCTCGAATCAATTCACCAGTGCAACTTCTGCGCTGTGGGGCTCGTCCGCTCTATGGGGCTCATCTGCTCTCTGGGGCAGCAGCGCCTTGTGGGGTAGCAGTGCAATGTGGGGGTCGTCCGCTCTGTGGGGTTCATCTGCTCTCTGGGGTAGCAGCGCGATGTGGGGCAGCAGCGCTTTGTGGGGTAGCAGCGTAGCGGGCGGAGAACAATATTGAGTTTGTCCAAGGGCCGTGGCGTGCATTAGGAACGTCCGAAAGATCTTTGGAAAGACGGATCTCTGGGAGAAATTGCAGCCTTAGCTTGGGAAGACTCAGCAGCTATGCTCGATGCAGAAGTAAAATACTCGGCGACCGCTTCGGCGAGTTGCCTGCTCTTCGACAGCGACCAGCTGATAGAGCAAGGTCCAGAACGCGCATCCGGCATTTTTCCTTCCCGAAACCCCACCCTTCCGTGGAGAACGCGGAAGAGTGGGGCAACCTCGCGATTTCAGGTGGAATCGAGAACTCGTGCTAGGCGGCCTTGCGGCGTCGTCTGGCGGTGGGCATGCCGGCGTCCCAATCCGTGGAAGCGATTACTCCTACTTCGTTGGTGGCTTGGCCATAGAAATACTTGGCCTCGGGTTCTCCTGCGAATCCGTGAAGAACTGGAGCCAGGGCTGCGGTGGTTGCCTGCACAGCGTCGAGCGTGCCGTGCATTTTGAAGCTGATTGGTTTTTTGCCGGTGCCTTCGTAATCCGTCAACATCGAGACGCCCGCGACCATGCCAGCGTTCACGAACGCAGCCGTGGCCGCGCCCTTTTTTCTGCGCCCGGCGAACCAGGCACCCAGGATCACGAAATAGGTGGTTGTGGCAAAGTCCAACCACGCGTGAATTCTTGGAGAAATGAATTTCGGCGAGTTCCGGAACGCATCCGGTATGGTCGATTCGTTGATGTCCAGATCCCTAAGTTCAGATTTTACCTTCCGGTTCGCTTCATAGAGTCCGCTTTGAACGCGTTCACCAATTTCGCTGACGCGTTCGGACACGTCCTGCATGTTGACATCCGTAATTCGATCTGTAACTCGTTCAGCAATATTTTGTGCTTTTTGCGCCGTACTCTTTCCGTCATTAGCCATAATATTTTTCCTCGTATGCACAGTAGAAATTGTGCGGGGTGGTGTAGACCATCCATGATCCGCCGTAGACGCGCAAAAGTATCTTTAGAGGGATGCGGAGCTTTGCTCCGCATGAATAGGGAGAAACCCGTTCCCACATGGTTGTGTGGTGACGGGCCGAAGTTCTAGGTTCTGGGCAGAACAGTTATGCTCTGCGGATTGGTTATGGTGTAGGGCGAGCCCGGCGCTTGGCGGACGCTCATCGGAGTGATCGTGAAGACGAACAGCTTACCGGCGGCGCGGCTGATGGCGTAAAGGTGATTGTCGTTGTCCCAGAACATCTGGTCGACTTGGCCTTTGACAACCAGGCCGGTGTAGTGCGTGATCGGATTTGCGCCGTTGAAATGGAATATTTGCAGGCCAGCGGTTCCGGCGACGGCGAGCAACTTGCCAGAGGGAGAGATTTTAAGATCCGCGACGTACTGGACTGCGGTGACTGGCATGTTGGAAAACGTGCTTCTGGTAGTCAGATTTCCCGAGCGGTCGGCATTGTAAGTGGCAAGCTGCGCGGGGCCATCTGGTTGCCATGTATTGCTGTTGTAGGGCGTGACAGAGATTGCTACGTGGTTGGTTGGATCCGCGGCGGCGCCGTAGGAAACGTAGAAATCCGCTTTCTTCGCAACTGGCATGGGCGGATTGATGTTCAAGTCTTTCAGAGTTCCATTGCTATTGCGCTTGAAGCCAAAGAGCCAGGAACCATACTCATGCGACGAAGATCCGTAGGCGTACACATTGTTGCCAGTGAAGCTCAGCGGCAGATCGAACGCTACGCTTGAATCGCTGGCACCGAGATAACTCAACTGGCCCGTGGAGCGATCAATACTAAAAGATTGATAGGTGTTGTTGGCGCAAATGTTGCCATAGACGTCTTCGTCATACAGCGTTGTGCCGGTGTGATCGAGGAATAGCGCCGCTGGTCCGCCGCAATTGTATCCGTTGTGCTTTTGGGCGTTGATGGAGGCGACCTTTTCCAGCGCCCCATCGGGCGCGATCGAAAAGGAGTAGATGCTAACCCCGTTGGTGCCGAAAAGATATCTTCATTCACAGCCATGCTCTGCACATTCGCCGGGAATGGCGAACCTGAAACCGGGGTGAGCTTGCCATCCGAGGCTGCGGTGAAAGCGTTGATCTCGTAGTGATTATTGCTGGGACTGCCGGATACATAGACGAAGGCTGCGGGCGAAGTGCTGGACGCTATTTGTGCGAGTCCGGCGATGCTCAATGTGGCGATTAAGCAAAGCACCAAGCGAATGTGGCGCATCATAATTTTTCACTCTTCCTCGGGCGTAATGTTAAGTCCATTTCTTCTGCGAGCGAAATGGTTGGGACGCGGTATCAGATGCCGGAGGAGAACTGGGAGTTGGCCTGCCTCGCAGGACGAGACAGCATTCAACGAGTAAACATGGAGTGGATTTCTTGTAGGCACGAATCGTGCCATTTGTTAGCTGAGGAAAAGTTCGAGGCGACCCTCCTATGCCAGGGCGCACGTGTTTCGATGAAAATTGAGTAAAGAAGAGCACGAAAGGACGCGGCCCAAAAGCCCAGTCCAGCGCGGCACTGGTCCAATTCTTTTCCTGACATTTGCGATGAGCAAATACCTTCCAGCGGCCTGAAACAGGCGGGCCAACTGCGAGTGATTGGGAAAGAATTCAGACAGCCTTCCATCTGGCGCTTGACTGTTTTCTGCTACGACCCTCTGCGACCTGTTCAACTTCCGCCTTGCCCCTCACACTCTCTTCTTGGCTGCTGATCGGTGGTTTAGGAAGGCGTTGGGGCATCTATGATCAAACAACTTCCTGCTCGCTGGAATGGGCCGCTAGTCGTGCTTGCGCTTGCCACTATGGTGGGATGCCAAGGGCTTACCAGTTCGAACAAAACGGCAACCACACAGACCAAGACGATCCCGGGCGTGGTCACGGTTGCGCCTGGCAGCATCAGCTTTGGAGTGGTGAAGGTCGGCAACAACCAAAGCCTGCCTGGAAGCATGACCAACACGGGAGGATCCACCCTTCAGGTCACTCAGGTAACCGCGACCGGCAGCGGATTCAGCGTAAGCGGATTGAGCCTTCCGGTGATGCTTGCGGCAGGTCAGAGCCAAGGATTCACCGTCATTTTTACCCCGAAGGCGGCGGGCACGGTTAACGGAAACCTGGCGATTGCAAATACCGGTTGACACCTACGGTTAATGTAACTCTTAGCGGCGGCTCAACGACGGTGGGCGTACTCAGTGCGAGTCCGTCAAGTCTTAATTTCGGCAGCGTGCAGGTTGGTGGAAATCAGACCCTCCCCGAAACTTTGACCAACACTGGAGGTTCGACGATCACGGTTACGCAGGTGACGCCGAGCGGTACAGGTTACACCGTGAGCGGATTGAGCTTGCCGTTGGTTCTGACTGCGGGACAGAACGAGGCTTTCAGCGTGAACTTCGCGCCGGCCGCCTCCGGCGGCAGTGTTGGAAATCTTGCGATTGTCAGCGACGCCTCAAATCCTTCGGTAAACGTCGCACTAACCGGAAACGGATTGGCAGCGGGGGCGCTTACGCCCAATCCGTCGAGCCTGAGTTTTGGCAATGTTCAGGTTGGCAACCAGCAACAACTTTCAGAGATGGTGACCAATACCGGAGCGGTGAGCGTCAGCATTTCGCAGGCTACAGTATCGGGAACTGGATTCAGCATGAGTTCGTGGGCTCCGCAAGTGCTGACGGCCGGACAGCATTACACGTTCACCGTGACATTCACGCCGCCCTCCCCCGGCAACTACGCGGGAAGTGTTTCGATTCGTGTCGAACGCGTCAAACCCAAACTTATCTGTCCCACTGAGTGGTACAGGCACCCCTGTGCCTCAAGGGCAATTGGCAGTGACACCGTCTACCCTGGCATTTGGCAACGTGATCGTGGGAACAAATGCGCAACTGCCAGGCACGCTCACCGCGAGCGGTGCGAGCGTGACAGTGACGTCCGACACTTTAACTGGCGCGGCTTTTGCGTTGAGCGGCCTGCCGTCATATCCAATCGTCATTCCGGCGGGCCAGAACGTCCAATACACGGTAACCTTCACGCCTTCGGCAACCGGAGCGGCGTCGGGCAGCCTTTCGTTCACCAGCAATGCTTCGAACTCTCCGGCGGTTGAATCGTTGACCGGGACAGGGACCCCTCCCCCGCAGCATAGCGTTAATCTTTCCTGGACCGCATCGAATTCGCAAGGCGTGACTGGCTACAACATATATCGCAGCGGCACTTCCGGTGGACCTTACACGAAGATCAATCCAGTGCTGAACGCGAGCACACTTTATACCGACACCACAGTAGTCGATGGGCAAACCTATTATTATGTGACTACGGCGGTGAATTCCAGCAATGAGGAGAGTGGGTATTCCAACCAGACTCAAGCGATAATTCCGCCGCCATAGGACGCGCGGAATAACGGCGTCGTTCCAGAAGCAATTTCTTGACAGGCAGCGGCTTCGCTGATAACGTTTGTCTCCGCTGTACCGGCCCCTGTTGTAGTATCTCGCGCTTCTGGAGGCCTCCGTGTTTTCGTCCCTTCCGCGTCTGCTCGTTGCGCGTGCGTCAAATCTTTCTTCATCAGGTAACGTTCGTGCCACCCGCCAATCTTCCGGGCGGAGGAACTCATGAGGCCACCTGCGCAAAGAACACCTGCGACGCTCTCAGGCTCACTTCACCATCGGCTCAACTTGTACGCGCTCGCGGCGACTGCGGCTGGAGTGGGAGCGCTGGCCCTAGCGCAGCCGGCCCAAGCCGAGATTGTCTATACGCCCGCGCATAAGAAGCTTCATCTCAACCATAATTTCTTCCTTGACCTGAACCACGACGGCGTCAATGATTTCAAGTTTTTTATGAAGGCTGGCGAAACCTACAGCAGCCATGGTTGCACCGCCAAAATGTTGCTGTACCGGGTGAATCGGGGAAACGGAGCGGCCGCCAAGACATCAAGTGGCGATTTTTTCGCTTCGGCCCTGAAGGCGGGCGTTCATATCGGAAAGAGCCAGTATTTCCCGAACCAGTTGGGGGAACCTATGGCGGTGGAGAACGAATACTTCGATAACGGCAGCTACGGTGGCCCGTGGGCCAGCTCAGGTAGGCCGGTTAATCATCGCTACCTCGGTCTGAAGTTCGTCTTCGGTGGGCGAGTGCACTATGGCTGGGCGCGCTTCAACGTGTGGATGCACGCCCTCAGCCTCATTGACTGTACTGTCAGCGCTACTCTGACTGGCTATGCCTACGAAACCATCCCGAACAAAGCGATAGTAGCTGGCAAGACCAAGGGCCCAGACGACAGTCAGGAGGAACCGAGTCCCGAGGCAGGTTGCCCCATCCGACGCACTGGGCAGCCTGGCGCTAGGGAGGAAGTGACCCGCTCATTGTCTTACGGCGACGGCTCAACAAGTTCACACGGGCGCCCAAGCCGTCTCAGGTCAGGTCCGCACACGCCCCAATGACGGACCGTCGGGGTGCCTGGGCTAGCGAAGGGAAGTTGATGACGATGTCCCGTATCCTGATAATCGCTCTCGCGTTCGGCGCCGGATATTTTGCGCAGAGCCAATCGGCCAGTGCACCAGCGCTGACGAATGCCGGCGGCTTTAACTGCTCCCCCGCCCCATGTGTGCTGCCGCCCACTCAAGCTTCGGAGGGCGGGAATCCAGTGACCGACACTCCCATCGTCAGCAGTCCGTTAAATCCGAAGCAGCTCTTGCTCGGGAGTGTTGACGGCAACTGCCCACCTCCATCTGTTCTCGGGTTCCATATTTCGAACGACGGCGGCTCTACCTGGAGGCGTACCTGCATGGTTTCGTACATCACCAAGTACGGCGTATTCTGGCCGAGCGACGAACCGGCAGTCGGCTACGACCGAAAAGGTGCCATCTATATTGCGGGACTCTACAATTCCAGCGACAGCGGAAAGAACCTCTTTGCCTTCCAAAAGTCCACCGATGGGACCCACTGGAGCAAGCCAGCCGTCGCAATAAATGACCCAGGAAGCGACGTGGCTGAAACTTGGCTCGCGGTGGATATTAGCCCGGGCAGCCCGCGAGTCAACAGCTTATATGTTTCCGCGCTCATGGAGCTAAATCAGGACCGCAGCCAGATCCTGGTTTCGCACTCGATGGATGGGGGGGCCACCTGGGTCCAGGCTGGAGTGGATGCAGTGCAAAAATACCCAGAGGAAGATCACTTTACGCGCATGGCAATCGGAAAGGACGGCACGGTTTACAGCACGTGGATGCACTGCCGAGGGAAAAAAGGCGGTGACGGAAGTGCTCTTTGCCCAACGGTCCACATGATGTTTTCGAAATCCACGGACGGCGGCGCTACATGG
This sequence comes from uncultured Acidobacteriota bacterium, assembly GCA_963716405.1. Classification (GTDB taxonomy): domain Bacteria; phylum Acidobacteriota; class Terriglobia; order Terriglobales; family Acidobacteriaceae; genus JABDBE01. Next base: position 9,500 of record CAVQTI010000012.1, read on the forward strand.
TCCTCGCCTCAGCACGTGGCGACGGTAAACATGCCCCATTACTGGTGGCTGCCCAATGCCAATCCAGGTGTACGGGTGTACAACTATCCGGTGATTGCGGTGGACAACAGTAGCGGAGCGAATTCTGGAAATCTGTATATTGCGATGTACACCTGGACAGGGATCTATCTGCGAGTTCAAGTGATCCGTTCGACCGATGGAGGCACCACTTGGTCGCAGCCCGTTCCGCTAGCCCCGAAGAGCGACACTCACGATCAATTCTTCCCCTCAATCTCAGTGAGTCCGGCAGGCAAGGTTG
>CAVQTI010000013.1:0-10205 GCA_963716405.1 uncultured Acidobacteriota bacterium
GCTCCACTCTAGTCGCGTTCTCCGCCACTACGGTGAGACCGGTGCTGCTTTGCCGCGCAAACCCGACTTACGGTTAGACCTCATCTGCCACCAAGCCTCGCGATATCTTGAGCTTAGCCACTCCCCGTGCGTTCCCATTGGGATAGAAATAAAGAACTGGCCTACCTCTGACAGCGCCAATCGGGATCACGTACCAGGCGTCCTCCGGTATCAAATACGCGACAATCAAGTCGATCTCATCTTTGGTGTAAAGGTCAGCATCGCGTCTTCTGCTGCCACGAGCATGTATCGCATAGTGTCGATGGCTGAGCCTGACGGTAGACTTCACCTGCACTCGCCACAACCGCCTACCCGAAGTGACGATAAAGTCAGAATCGTTCGGTTTCCCCATAAGGCTTGGCCACGCCCATACCGACGCTGGCCGCCTTGAACATGAACGCCAACTCGGCCAGTTCTCCCTGGCGCTTTTTGTAGACGTGCGAAGCATTCTTCTTTTGGTGACTGATGCCCCGATTTTTCATGCAATGCGCAAGAGAGGCATCCGCAAGCGGCGCCTGTCTTTCTCCTTTTAAGTTGTTAAATGAAATGAGTAAACGGAATGGAACAGAAAACGCCGCAGGCCGGCAGCCAACAAAAAAGACGCGGATTGAACTCCGCGCCTCATTTCTATCTATTCTTCCAGCCTAGCATATCGGATAGGGTAAACCCGCCAAATTTTAAACTTTATTTAATGAATCGAATCAGCAGATTACAGAGAAAAGCACCGCGCAGGGGGCTTGAAAGATTTTGCCGAAAGTGTGAGACGGACACTCCGATCCGCCGCCGTTGACAAAAAACTATCTCAGTAACCCCCGCACCAAGCAGAAAACCGGGTGCGCCCACACTTCTCGCGTTCTGTGCGAGAGGGTGGGGCCTTAGAGGCTTTTCCTAACCGAACCATTGCAACAACGCGGGCTGGCAACGCACGCTGAGAATTGGGCGTGGAGCGTGGCCAGCACTATGCGAGAAGGGAAGAAGGTGTGGTCGAGATCGAATCTCGTTCGATGGCGCGTCGTCGTGGGCAGCTTGGCGTTAATCCGGTGGTCCGCCGCCGCGATGGCCAGCTGGGTCCTGGCCCTCTCGCACAGAATGTTAAAAGGACAGGGCACCCGGTCGCCGAAGGCCGACCCTACGCAGAATACTAGACAGTAAAACTATAAGGGTCGGGCCGCTCTCTTAATGTCGAGTCAAGGCAGCGCCGAGGTTTCGTCCTGTCAGGATCTCGTAAGGTGCCACCACGTTGCCATCGGACGGTCCTCGCCGCAGTATGCGGCGAGGTGAAGCTCTGGCACAAATGCTCTAGGTAGTTGCAAATGAATATAGTTGGGTCCAACCACTGCAGACGAAAGTTGCAGAACCTCGCCGGTGATCAATTCACACTATCTTTGTACTGCCGGGCGTCGACGCGGCCAGAAGTGCGTGCCGATCCCAGGTCGCTGCTGTATGCCCGAGCGAATGTCAGCCTGGAATCATTGTAGCGTAGACATACAAGCACAAGCTTCCTGCAGAAACGCTTGCCAATTGCGATTCTAGTAGACAATAAAGTCAAAAGGGTCGGGCCGCTCTCTTAATGTCGAGTCAAGGCAGCGCCGAGGTTTCGTCCTGTCAGGATCTCGTAAGGTGCCACCACGTTGCCATCGGACGGTCCTCGCCGCAGTATGCGGCGAGGTGAAGCTCTGGCACAAATGCTCTAGGTAGTTGCAAATGAATATAGTTGGGTCCAACCACTGCAGACGAAAGTTGCAGAACCTCGCCGGTGATCAATTCACACTATCTTTGTACTGCCGGGCGTCGACGCGGCCAGAAGTGCGTGCCGATCCCAGGTCGCTGCTGTATGCCCGAGCGAATGTCAGCCTGGAATCATTGTAGCGTAGACATACAAGCACAAGCTTCCTGCAGAAACGCTTGCCAATTGCGATTCTAGTAGACAATAAAGTCAAAAGGGTCGGGCCGCTCTCTTAATGTCGAGTCAAAGGTGCCACCACGTTGCCATCGGACGCTCCTCGCCGCAGTATGCAGGGAAAATGGCAATTACGAATGAGCATGCGCTTTGCTACCTGTTTTCCTTGCCATGCGTCGCCGTATCACAATTAGTATTTTTGTGCAAATAATCATTGACAACGCGAACCAAACTAATATACAGTCATGCAATCGCGAAGGAGGGATTCATGGGAACAGAGGATTTGAAACGGAAGTTCATCTTGGACGATGCGGGGCTCAGGGAAGTCCTCGGCGAAGTTGTCAATACTGCGCTCCGGTACTGCGCCGTGGACTCGTCGGGTAAGGTTCACCTCAAAACGCATGATTTTACCGGCAAGGTACGAGTGAAAATTGCACTGTCAGCGAAGGCGATCGCCAATCAACTGGACTCATCCTTTTCGCCGGACCTAACAGTTACGGATTTGGCCCGCGCGACGGGCCTTGCGGAGAATCAGGCGCGCGCGCGAGCGGCTGAGGCCGTAAATGAGGGCTTCGCGGAGGCTCCCGGGCGCGGATCCTACAGGGCCAATCCCTTTCGCGTAGTGCAGTTCCTCAAGGGTCTTTCAAAGGAGGCTTCCAATTGAAATTGGAACGACTGCTCGAAGCGAGAAAATTAGCCGAGACCGCTGTGGAAGGAATGGCCGAGGGTCCGCTGAAGATAGCTGCCTTCGAGACAATTCTCGCAAGTCTGTTGCACGAAAGTGTGCACGCGTTAACCAAGCTCCCTAGGGACGACGAGAGACCCACTAAAAGAATGGACGGAAAGGAGTCTGGCACCGCAGGCCGGATTATGTCGCTGTCGCCTGACGGTTTTTTCGCTCAGCCGCGCTCTCTTCCGGAAATCCAAGAGGCACTCTCGCAGCGTGGGTGGCATTACCCACAACAGAATCTCAGCACGCCCCTGGGGCGAATGGTTCGCTCTCGGGCGCTCAGGAGAACACGAATCAGCGAGGGCGGAAAGACACTCTGGAAGTACTCGATCTACTAAAACCTGGGGGTGGGGCATGGCGCACGCCAAAATTGTCGCAGCAGACGGGATGTCCATAGAAATTGAAGGAACTCCCGACGAGGTATCTGCGGTTGTGCAGAAACTCCGCGGAGACCGGGCTCAGTCCATTTCTCCTGTCAGCACAGGGACCGTCCGTAAAAAGCAGGGCAAGACTCAGATTCCTGACCTCATTGAGAGTTTGAGGAGCGAGGACTTCTTTGGTGAACCGAAAGGACTCAAGCAGGTACGGGCGAAGCTTGCAGAGGCGGGCCACCATTACCCACTGACAACACTGTCCGGCGCTATGCAGGCAGAAGCGAGGAGCCGACGGCTTAGGCGATTCAAAGAGAAAGGGAAGTACGTTTACGTACAGTAGCAGAATTTGAGGTGAGCAACATGCGAATTGAGTTCACTCTGATCGACGATAAAGGCCAAACCTTCATCGGTTCAACTGATTTGAGGCCGGGAAAGACCTCGGCATCCACAAAGGGAACAAAGAAGCCTATCCAAGAGACGCCGAAGAAGCTGCCGGATTACATCCTTGATCTGAGGAACGCGGGGGTTTTTCAAAGACCCACGCAGTGGCAATGAGGTTCATGCTGCGCTTCAGGATAAATACCATTGCCAGAGCGACCGGGTACAGATGGCATTGCTCCGCATGCAACGCAGAAAGCATCTTCGCAAAACCAAAAAAGTGATAGAGGGAAAAGAGCAGGTCGCATATGCATGGTGACCCTCCGAAAGACATCGCCCGCCGAATGGACTTGGACCCGGAAAGCTACTACGACTTCATCAGAAAGCTATTGATAGAAGGCCTGTTTGACACGCCGGCGCCAAGCACGGTCATTGTTCGAAGAATTGGAGAGCGGTTCGGAAAAAGGATGAGCACAGGCCACGTTCAGACCTACATGCGTAAGTTTATGGTCGCAGGCATCGTGCACGCGATTCGTCCGCAGAACTCGCGCTCAAACTACTATGTGCTGACCAGCGTGTCACGTCAGCAGGCGCTCTCCACGATCGGAAAGGAAAAGCGCGTCGTCGAGGTCGAGCAGCAGTTGTTTTCAGATGCACTCGTAGGAAAGCTTGAAAAGAATTTCCGCGTAGAGCTTGGAGAGCTGCATGACAATTTCGGGAAACACGGAAACGCGAGCGCCTTCCTTTTGCGAAAGATCCTTGAGAAGCTACTGATAATCGTTTTCGGGAAACTCGGTAGAGACGCCCAAATAGTTGACAACGGCAAGCCCGGCGGCCGGAAGGGACTCCAAGAGATAATTGAGATTGCAGCTAAGGAAAAGGTTAATGGCCTGCCAGTCCTCCTGCCAAAAACAGCTAACGCGATTCGGGGTATAAAATTCCTTGGGGACGCCGCAGCTCATAATCCGTTAGTCAATGTCGACACGACGACAATCCTGCCCCAGATGCCTTTCATAATCACCGCCTACGCCGAACTCGCCGAACACCTTTAATGCTGGTTCGTCGTGGGTCGGGGACGACAAGCCTCAGGCACCTTGTCCGAACTAGGAGGCGCTCGCTGCGGCCTGATCCCGTTCGCTGGTCAAATCTTGCCAACCGCTGCTAATCCTATGGAATGCTTGAGCTTACGTTGACCAAAATGGTTCTTTCAGGTAGCTTTAAATAAGAAAACCATAGTGGGGAAGTGTACCTTAAAGAGGGACTTTTAGTGCCAAACAGCAATGGCAAAACGCTGCTTTTATTGAAGCCTCGGGGATTTTGCGCCGGGGTGGTGCGGGCGATTGATATCGTGCGGATTGCGCTGGAGGCCTTTGGGCCGCCGATTTATGTCCGCAAAGAGATTGTGCACAACCGCTTTGTGGTCGAAGAGCTGCAAGGCAAGGGCGCGATTTTTGTCGATAACGTCGACGAAGTTCCGAACGGCGAGCGGGTCATTTACAGCGCGCATGGAGTTTCGCCGGAGGTGCGCGAGGCCAGCCAGGCTCGCGAATTTGCGGGTGATTGATGCGACGTGTCCGCTGGTCACGAAGGTTCACGTGGAGGCGGTCAAGTTTGCCCGGGAAGGTTATTCGCTGATTCTGATTGGCCATCACGACCACGACGAAGTGATTGGAACTTTGGGCGAGGCGCCGGTGGTGACGCAAGTGGTGGGCTCGCCGGAGCAGGTGGAATCGCTGACGGTGCCGGATCCCGGCCGGGTGGCTTATCTGACGCAAACTACGCTTAGTCTGGATGAGACTCGCGATATTATCGCGGCGCTGCGCAAGAAGTTTCCCAATATTAAAGGTCCGGCGGCGCAGGACATTTGTTATGCGACCGAGAACCGGCAGGTTGCGGTGAAGCACGTAGCCTCGGATGCGGATTTGCTGCTGGTGGTCGGTTCGGATAACAGTTCGAACTCGAATCGGCTGGTGGAAGTGGCGCGCAATCTGGGCACGAGTTCGCATCTAATTGATAGCTTTCAGAACATCAAGCCGGAGTGGTTGGAAGGTGTGAAGACGATTGCGTTGACGGCGGGAGCGTCGGCTCCGGAGTGTCTGGTGGAAGAAGTGGTGAAGTTCCTGGGCAGCAAGGGATTTGGCAACGTGCAGGAAGTTGAAGTGATGCCAGAAAACGTGCGCTTTGGCTTGCCTCCAGAAATTGTGGAGGCGATTGCCAGCGCCCCCAGCGCAGTTAGTGTGGAGTAATAAAAGATAAATATGGACGAGACCTCCTCCTCGTTTTCGGCGTCGAACGCGCCGCAATTGCGATTCGGAAAAATCGACGACCTGAAGGGCCGGGTCACGGCCGCCGTCGATGGCGCCCGTAAATTCTTATTCTCCCAGCAGCACGAACAAGGCTACTGGTGCGGCGAGTTGGTCGCCGACACCACGCTCGAGTCTGATTACATTCTGCTGCACACCCTGCTCGGCACCGGAAACCAAGAGCGCTTCCAAAAGTGCTGCAACTGGATTCTCCGCCACCAAAACGAAGACGGCGGCTGGGGAATCTACGCCGACGCCCCAAGCACAATTTCTGCCTCAACGAAAAGCTACTTTGCTTTGAAGCTTTCTGGGTACAAACCCAATCATCCGGCATTGGTGCGGGCTCGGAAGAAGATTTTGGAGATGGGTGGGGTTACTGAGGTCAACACTTTTACCAAGATTTATTTGTGTTTCTTGGGACAGTACGATTATGACGCGGTGCCGGCGATTCCTCCGGAGATTGTGCTGTTTCCCAAGTGGTTCTGGTTCAATATTTACGAAATTTCTTCGTGGTCGCGGGCGATATTGGTTCCGCTGTCTATTTGTTACGCCAAGAAACCTCTTAAGAAAATTCCTGATGAGATGGGGGTGGAGGAATTATTCGTCGGGGGACGCGATAAGTCGCGCATGCGTTTGCGGTGGAGTGACAAGATTGTTTCGTGGCGCAATTTCTTTTTGGTTCTCGACCGGATGACGCACTGGTTTGAGATGGTGCATGTGCGTCCGTTGCGGTGGCTGGCTTTGAAGCGGGCTGAGCAGTGGATGCTGGAACGATTTGAGATGAGCGATGGGTTGGGCGCGATTTATCCGTCGATGCTTAATGCGATTATCGCGCTGCGCTGCCTGGGGCATTCGCTGGACGATCCGCAGGTGATTCGTGCCGTCGATGAATTCGAGAAGCTGGGGATTGAAGAGGACGATACTTTCCGGATGCAACCTTGTATGTCGCCGGTTTGGGATACGGCCTATGCGATGTTCGCTATGGGCGAGGCTGGGGTTCCGGCTGATGATCCGCGGATGATTAAGTGTGCTGATTGGATTTTGCAAAAGCAGGTTCGCAATGTTGGCGATTGGAAAGTGAAGAATAAGAAGGGCCAGCCGGGTGGTTGGTACTTTGAGTTTAATAACGAGTTTTATCCCGACGTGGATGATAGCGCGATGGTTTGTCTTGGGCTGAGTCAGGTGGAACATCCCAATGGACGCTATCAGCGCGAGTCGGTGCAGCGGGCCATTGACTGGATTTTTTCCATGCAATGCAAGTCGGGTGGATGGGCGTCTTTTGATAAAGACAATACGCGAATGGTATTCCAGTACATTCCGTTTGCTGACCACAACGCTATGCTTGATCCGCCGACGGTTGACATCACTGGACGAATTCTGGAGATGCTGGCTACTTACGGATATGACAAGAACGATGCGCGGGTGAAGAAGGCGCTGAAGTTTATTCGCGAGGAGCAGGAGCCGGATGGCTCGTGGTTCGGGCGTTGGGGCGTGAATTATATTTACGGCACGATGCAGGTTTTGCGTGGGCTGGAAGCTATGGGCATCGATCATCATGAGCCTTATGTGCAGCAGGCGGCGGAGTGGTTGCGCATGGTGCAGAATCCGGACGGAGGTTGGGGCGAGACTTGCGGTTCGTATGATGATCCTAATACGCGCGGGATCGGCCCAAGCACTCCATCGCAAACCGCTTGGGGTGTGATGGGGTTGCTGGCGGCTAGCGATACGCGTAGTGATTCTGTGGCGCGGGGGATTGCTTATCTTTTGCGCACGCAGAAACGCGATGGCGGCTGGGATGAGCCGCAGACTACCGGGACTGGTTTCCCGCGGGTGTTTTATCTTACTTATACGTTGTACCGGCAATATTTTCCGCTGATTGCTTTGACTACTTACGCCAAGGCAATGGCTAGTGCTGAGCAGGGAACTGGCGTGCGGCGGATTGGGTAGTTCACAGGCGGAGGGCGAGACGCCCTCCGGACAGCCGGCGAGACGCCGGCGCTACTAAGGGAGTTACGACTGATGGCGGTGCCAATTTCTCAGATGTGGACGGTGGCGAGTTACGTCCTTAAGCAGAAGGTTAAGGGACGCAAGCAGTATCCGCTGGTGTTGATGCTGGAGCCGCTGTTCCGCTGCAATCTCGCTTGTGCCGGTTGCGGGAAGATTCAGTATCCCGCGCATGTGCTGAAGTCGCAGCTTACGCCTGAGGAATGTTTCCGGGCGGTTGATGAGTGTGGCGCGCCTACCGTTTCTATTCCTGGCGGGGAGCCGTTGTTGCATCCGCAGATCGGCGAGATTGTCGAAGGCCTGGTGGCGCGCAAGAAATATATTTATCTGTGCACCAACGCGCTGTTGCTCAAGGAAAAAATTCATCTTTTCAAGCCAAGCAAGTATCTGACGTTTTCCGTGCACATGGATGGGCAGCGCGAGCATCATGATTTTTCGGTTTGCCTGGAAGGCGGATACGAGAAGGCGGTTGATGGAATAAAAGCCGCGCTGGCTGGTGGTTTCCGCGTGACCACCAATACGACTCTGTTTGATGGCGCCGATCCGAAGAGCGTTCGCGCGTTCTTTGACGAGATGATGGAGTTGGGCGTCGAGGGCATGATGCTTTCTCCTGGCTACTCTTACGATAAGGCGCCCGATCAGCAGCGCTTCCTGGGACGCGCTCGCACTCGGCGGTTGTTTCGCGCCATGCTTTCGAATCGCGACAAGAAGTGGCGCTTCAATCAGTCGGCTTTGTTTCTCGAGTTTCTGATGGGCAAGCGCGACTACGCCTGCACGCCCTGGGGCATGCCTACCTACAACGTTTTCGGATGGCAGAAGCCCTGCTATTTGCTGCAGGACGGTTACGCGGATACGTTTCGCCGAATTGCTGGAGACGACGGCTTGGGAAAATTACGGGACGGAGTCGGGCAATCCGAAGTGTGCGAATTGCATGGTTCACAGCGGATATGAAGCTTCGGCGGTCAACGATCTGTTCGGGTCGGTGCAGGGCATGTGGCAGGAAGTGAAGGCGCGCATGTTTGGCGAGTATGAAGATGCTTCGGCGCTTCGATTGCTCGATGAGCCAATCAAACCGGTGCACGCCGGTCCGCTGGTGCAGATCGACGCGCCGGTTGGCGAGGAGACGCGAGTTTGAGCGGGCGGGAAGCTGGGCACGGACCTGCGGTTTCGGCGGATCCGGATTCCTTGGAAGTTGCTCCGGGAACGGCTCACGAACAGCTTGAGGGATCGGTTCCGTCGCTGGCTAACGAGGAAGAGCTTCGCAAAGCGCTGGAGCAGGCGTTCGATTATCGCGGCGATGTGTCCATCACGCGCAAAGACGGAACGAAGATTGAAGGTTACATTTTCGATCGCAGTAGCGGAAAGATTCTCGCAGAGAGTTTTGTGCGAGTGCTGCCCAAAGACGGATCTCCGCGAATAAAAATTGCGTACGCGGAAATTGCCGCTTTGGCGTTTACCGGTCGCGATATGGCTGCGGGCAAGAGTTGGGAAAATTGGGTGCGTCACTACTGGGAGAAAAAGGCGGCAGGGGAGCGCGACATTTCTCTGCAGCCGGAGAAGTTGGAATAGCAGCTGTCAGCTCTCAGCTATCAGCTTTCAGCAGGTGCCTCTGGCTGATACGCTAATGCCTAGTAATTCCAATGAAAGTCGGAATATGAGCTCTGGGCTGTTATCTATCAGCTTTCACCAGAATTCCTCGGCTGATAGCTGAGGGCTGACAGCTGATGAAAGCTTTTGTCACTGGCGCAACCGGGTTTGTAGGTAGTCATGTGGCCCGTGTGTTGGCCGAGCAGGGTGCTGACCTGCGTTTGCTGATTCGTTCTGGCAGCGATCCTAGAAATATTCAGACTTTGAATGCGGATCGAGTGGTTGGCGATCTGCGCGATCCGGCGTCCATCGAGCGGGCGATGTCTGGTTGCGATGTGGTGTTTCATGTTGCGGCCGACTACCGGCTGTGGGTGCGCGATCCGCAGCAGATGTATCTTGCCAATGTGGATGGTACGCGGTCGCTTTTGGAGGCTGCGCGCAAGAATAAAGTGCGGCGCGTGGTTTACACCTCTAGCGTGGCAACTATGGGATTCAGTTCGAATGGGCGTCCGGCGGATGAGGATTTTCCGGTTTCGCTCGACAATATGATTGGCCACTATAAACGATCGAAGTTCATGGCCGAGGAAGTGGCGCTGGAGGCGGGACGCGGCGGGATGGATGTGGTGGTGGTCAATCCCACTACGCCGGTGGGCGAACAGGATATTAAGCCCACGCCCACGGGAAGAATTGTTGTCGACTTTTTGAAAAAGAAGTTTCCCGCTTATGTGGATACAGGTTTGAATCTGGTGGATGTTACGGAATGTGCGCGCGGACATGTCGCGGCTTTGGAGAAGGGAAGAACCGGCGAGCGCTATATTCTAGGTGGACAGAATCTGACCTTGAAGCAGATTCTTGACAAGCTGGCGGGGATTACCGGGTTGCCTTCCCCT
>CAVQTI010000014.1:0-440926 GCA_963716405.1 uncultured Acidobacteriota bacterium
TAAGATGCACGCACTTCTGGCTACTGCCCATCACGAAAGAGCAGCGTGTACAACTACCCGGTGATCGGAGTAGACAACAGCGACGGCGCGCACGCCGGAAACCTCTACGTGGGGATGTACACTTGGACAGGAACCTACCTGCGGGTGCAGATGATCCGCTCGACAGACGGCGGCACACTTGGTCGCACCCCGTTCCTCTGGCACCTAAGAGCGACACTCACGATCAGTTGTTCCCCTCGATTTCCGTGAATTCGCCGGGAAAGGTTGGCGTGAGTTGGCTCGACCGTCGCAACGATCCGAACAATGTCGACTATCAGGCATTCGCCGCCATCTCGAAGACGGCGGTCAAAGCTTTGGCGCTAACTGGCAACTGACCACGGCGCTTCTCCGATCCCAGAGTGAACGGCACCGAGAACAACTGGATGGGCGATTACACCGGCAACGCCTGGTCCGGCGACACCTTCATCGCCGCCTGGATGGACAGCAGCAACGGTGTAGATATGCAAGCGGAAGTCGGCGGCGTCCGGCTGAAGTGAGCGGGTCTCACCGTACTCTTGGTTTCCTCTAAAAGATGGGGAACACACAATGCAAGGTCGTTTATGGTCCCGCACGGGCGTGGACGCCCGCGCCTACACTAGCCGACCTCGGCGAACCTGGGGCAGCTACATCAGGCAAGGCCCTACGCATTTTAGTTCTTTTCAGATTTGGCGGCGGCGCTAGTGAACGTGGGCGAAGTGGTCTAGTAGGAACATGAATCCCACTCCGAGGAAAACTACCAGAGCCATTTTTGCTCCGGGCTCTCGATTTACTTCCGGTATGAGGTCGGAGGCGGCGACGTAGATTGTTACTCCGGCCGATAGCGGCAGTCCAAAACTCACTTGACGCTGGAAGACTGCCATGGTCGCCACTCCCGCAAAGGTTGCGGCACCCAGAAGCACGGAGGCTCCCCAGGCCATACGGCGACTCTGGCCGCTGGCTAGCATCACCGAGGAGATGGTGAATCCTTCGGGAATCTTGTGCAAGAAAATAGCCAGGAAAATTATCCATCCCAGGAAGTTCGAAACCAGAAAGCCGGAGGCGATGGCGATGCCGTCGAAAAATGTGTGAATGATCAGGCCGATGAGAATCGAGTATCCCTTGTGAGTGTGGACAAACTGGTCTTTGTGGGTTTCTTCTCCGAAATGAAAGTGTGTAGTTACGGTGTGCTCGAAGAAATGAATGATCAGGTAGCCGACGAGCACCAGAAAGGCCGCGCTCTTTCCGCGCAACTCCAAGGCGGCGGGAAATACTTCGACGATGGCCGTGGCCAGCATGAAGCCTGCGCCGAGTGCGACGAAATATCTAAGGTAGGAGCGATCCCAATGCTTCTGCACAATAATGGCGCCGCCGAAGATGTTGGCGGCTGCGGCCGTGAGGCCGAGAAGCAGGCTGAGTAGAATGGGATGCATTTGCGGAGGATGATATCAGTTCCCCCAGTCCGAGTTCTCAATTGGACCGCAACTCTCGGCGGGAAAAACTATAATTCTGGCAGGTTTTGGGAAGGGTTCCCGACTTCAGTCGGGGCGCACAGTCGTTGAAATGTGAAGCCGCGCCCTTTCAAAGCCAACCCCTGAAGCGGTGCGCGCCTTTAAGGCCAACTGAGGTAAGAATCTTTTCTTATCAGACCGTGGAGCAAAAACGGGCGCCCGTACGACATGCAAAATCTTTCATCTTGACAGCCCATGGTTGCTGGCCCACAATGTTGCGACATTTTTTAGGTCACCAGGTTCGTTGGCTGTACATGGTTCCCCCCGTCGCCGTCCCCCAGGCAAGGGTATCTCCTTTATCGTATGTTTGCGGATCTCGTATGTTTGCGGACCTCGTAGGTTTGTGGTTCTCGTAGGTTTGTGGTTCTCGTAGGTTTGTGGTTCAAAATTCAGGAGGGAAATTTATGCGCGTGAAAGCGCTTGTGCTAGTGGCAGTGGCCCTAATGCTGGTGGCTAGCGCGTGGGCTAGCTCCGAGACTGTTCTCTACAACTTCTGTTCTCAGACCAGCTGTGTGGACGGTTACATCCCCTATGGCTCCCTGGTTGCCGATACCGCAGGTAGTCATCTTTATGGCACGACCTACCAAGGCGGTGTCAACGGCTATGGCGAAGTCTTCGAGCTGACGAATTCCGGTGGCACGTGGTCCCAAAGCGTAATCTATAGCTTTACCGGTACCAATAACGGTGATGGTGCATACCCCGTTGCCGGTTTGATCTTGGATGCCTCCGGGAAAAACCTCTACGGCACGACCTTGTACGGCGGAGCAAGCAACCAGGGTTCGGTATTTCAGCTGTCCAACTCGGGGGGCACATGGAAGGAGACTGTGCTTCATACCTTCGACGATATTAGCGGCAGCGACGGGTACTCCCCATATGGCAACTTGGTCTTTGACGCGGCCGGCAACCTGTACGGCACTACCCAAGCTGGTGGTAAGTTCGGCGGCGGCACTGTCTTCCAGTTAAAGGCGTCAAACGGCAAATACACTTACAAGGTGATTCACAGTTTTGCCACAAGCAGCAGCACCGCGTATTATCCGTACGCCGGGCTGGTTGTCGACAGCAAGAACGGTTATCTTTACGGTACCACGTACTATGGTGGTGTTGTCTGGAATGCTGGCGCGGTTTACCAACTGCGTGAAGTTAGCGGCGTGTGGATCTTTTCGGTAATTTACAATTTCCTTGGAGACTCACTCGGACAATATAGCGAATCTGATTTGGCCGTGGATGCAACCGGCAACATCTATGGCACGAACTATCAAGGTGGCGCCTTCAACCTCGGAGATGTGTTCAAGCTGACGCCAGGCGCGAACAACAAGTGGACGCAAAAGATCATCTACAGCTTCAAGGGCTATGCCCAAAAGGACGGCGCATACCCGTATTTTGCAGGTGTTACCCTGGATTCAGCAGGGAATGTCTACGGCACGACTTATCAAGGTGGGTCAAGCGCAGCCAACAATTTGAACTATGGCACTGTCTACAAGCTGACGGCGAGCACCTATAAGGAAAGTGTGCTGTGGAGTTTCGGCACCACTGGCGACGGATACTATCCCTACCACGGCGTGATTGTCGTCAATGGAAAGCTCTATGGTACGACCAATAGCGGGGGAGTCCACGGAGAGGGCACGGTATTTGAGGTTACACCGTAGTCAGGGTCTTCACGACTCCGCTTCGGTTCCGCTGTACTTTCTCGCCGCCGGGCCTTACGGCTCGGCGGCGATTTTTTTTGTGTAAGGCATGGGCGTTGGGTGGCCTCATTTATCCCGCGATTCCAAAATCGGCGTTGTCTCTCGCTATAATCCAGTCTGGCTGAGAGCTAGCGGCCGATAGCTTATGCGCTTCGAACTTTTCGTCGCCTCGCGCTACCTTCGCGCCAAACGGCGCCAGGCGGTGATTGGCGTCATTACCGGCATTTCCATCGCCGGAGTCGCTGCCGGGGTCGCTTCTCTGGTTGTGGCGCTGGCAATCAATAACGGATTTCGTCAGGATCTGCAGGACCGTTTGCTCGGTTCGAGTTCTCATATCAACCTGTTGCGCATTCAGAGCGATGGGATCAGCGACTGGCGGGAGCTCCTGGACCGGCTGTCGAAAGAGCCGCATATTGTGGCGGCAGCGCCGGCGATTTATGAGCAGGTTCTGATTTCGCGGGGACCGCGGGCGCGGGGGGCGGTGCTCAAGGGAATGATTCCCCGCGAGGAAAGAAAAGTCAGCGATTTACTGAGTACGGTGAAAATCGGTTCGGCGGATGCGCTTGAGGAGACTTCGCAAAACGCGGGCGAGGGCGCCCGCGCCACACGGGGGACGTCCACACAGGCTGCGTCTCCCACTGATCTGCAAGGGGTGGAAAACCGCTTGGCCGCGATGCCTCCAATCATTCTCGGCAAAGATATGGCCGACGAGTTGGGCGCGACTGTAGGCTCAACCGTACTCGTCACCAGCCCGCAGGGCGAACTGACTCCGTTTGGCATGGTGCCGAAGTATGACCGCTTCCGCGTCGTGGGAATTTTCGATTCCGGTTTCTACGACTACGACAGCGCGTGGGCGTTCACGCGTCTCAGCGATGCCCAACGGCTGTTCGGGCTGGGCGATCTGGTGTCCGTGCTGGAGTTCAAAGTGGACGACATCTACAAGGCCGAGGAGATTTCGAGGCAACTCGAACAGGCCGCGGGCAAAGGTTTCATGGCTACGAACTGGATGGAACAGAACAAGGCGCTGTTTCGCGCTTTGCGGCTGGAACGCCTGGTAACGTTCATCACTATTGGCCTGATCGTTTTCGTGGCCGCGCTCAACATTCTGATCTCGCTGACGATGATGGTCATGGAAAAAACTCGCGATATCGCTGTGCTGATTTCCATGGGCACCCGCAAAGCGCAAGTGCGCCGCATTTTTATTGCGCAAGGTGTGCTGATCGGAGTGGTGGGGACCGCGATTGGTCTGGTGCTTGGTTACGCGCTCTCGTGGGCGGGAGGACACTACCATTTGCTGTCGCTCGCGCCTGAGGTTTATTCGATTGATTATGTGCCCTTCGCTCCGCGAGTGACGGACGGCTTACTGGTGGCGGGGGTAGCGATTGGCGTTTCGCTGATCGCGACTGTGTATCCGTCGTGGTCGGCGGCGCGGATTCTGCCTGCTGAGGCTTTACGCTACGAGTAAATGACGGTGAAATTACCAACACGGCGAATGACCTCTGCTCTTAAACACTCGTGGCGCTGGCGTCCTCGATTCCCACCCTTTCGCAAAAAACGCGAAAGAGTGGGGCACCCTCGTCTATTTGGGATTTAGATTGGGCCGTCGCGCGTTAGGAGGCAGTGCGATGGATTGCGGGTTCGGGATGGCCTTCCCGGATGCGGTCACGAGTTACGAGGTGATTCAGATCGTAGCTGTATGGCCCGTAAGCGCGGAAAGCTTTTTCATCAAACAGGCGTTTGATGCCGCAGCCCAGGCAAACCTGGTAGGAGCGGTCATGGAAGCGCACCGGCCAGCTCATTTTGCGGTGCCAGCAGCCGCGGAAAATGACCACGCCAGCCGCGCCCAATCCGGTGGCGACTACGCCGAACGGCCATAGCCAACCCGACTTCTTTTTTTGTTCACTCACGAGCCACAGTCTACCGCAGGGAGACAAGATTGCGCCCTAAACTTAAGGATATGCCCAATCCTACGGGCCGCGCAACGGAATCCGCAATACCATGAATCCTGGGGATTTGGCGGTTGCAAGGCTCGGCGGGGTCCTTACCTTGGTGCTGCGGAAATACTTTGAGAGATTGCGATTAGAGCTAAAGCGCGGTACCCTGCGTTAAGCTGCGGCAAAGTGTCCTTCCCCCAAATTAGCGCCGCATCGGTCGCATTACCATTCTGCGCAGACTGTTTCGCTTATCACCGTTGCCATGAGCGCGGGTCTTAACAATCCGGATTTGGAGTTAATAAAGGAAGACGCACCGGTTCCTGCCGTCGGAACTCGCGCTCCTTCGCCCACGGAATGTATGGGCCATGAAGCGCTGCAGGCTCTGCTCGCTTTTTCGGCTTTGCATGAGCAGATCCGTAGCCGGCGAGCGAAGCAGACTAATAACGGTTCCGATCCGGAAGGTGATTGGCAGCTTGAGCAATTCGTATTGGATGAAGTGCTGCAACTGGTGGCGGAGCGGGCGCTCGCGATTACCGGCGCGGACGGTGTGGCCGTCGCATTGGCTCAGGACAATGCCATTGTGTGCCGCGCCTCGGCAGGCAGCATTGTGCCTGACCCCGGCGTGCGTCTCGATCCAAACTCGGGATTTTCCGGCGAGTGCCTGGTTTCGGGACGGATCGTGCGCTGCGACGAGGTTGATACTGACCCGCGAGTAAATCTGGAGGCCTGCCGGCGTTTGGGTGTGCGGTCCATGCTGGCGGTGCCGCTTTCAGCCAAACAAAATGTGGTGGGCTTGCTGGAAGTGTTTTCCGGTGAGCCTTACGGATTTAATGATAGCGATGTTCGCAGTCTGAACCTGCTGGCTGAGCTGATTCTTTCGGCGATGAAGCCGGAAGAAGAAGACCGGCTGCGGGAGATTTCACGGCAGGTTGTTCCATCCGCATCGGCCGAACCTGAAATGAGTTTCGTGTATGCGCCGGAGATTATGGAGTTGCAGGTTCAAGCTCCGGACGTGCACGAGGGCATGGTTGAAGTAGCGAGTCAGGAAGAGAGTTTCGGACACTCCAGTGGAGAACGGGCGTTTTCGCCCGTCCAGCCGGGCGAGGACGCCCGGCCTGCACAGACTATTGCTGCTACTGAAAATTCAGAATCGATCAGTAACTCCTCGGCGACAGCGAAACCTGAACGCGTCCCCCATTCAACTCCCGGCCTCGCGGTAGTGGCCGCGGTCGTAGTCATTGCTGTGGCGCTGGGTGCCATCGTCTGGTGGAAGCTGGGACACCGTGTGCCCTCGGCGCGGATGCAAGCAAGCTCAGTTCCGATCGCATCGACTCCACAAAGCATAACGGAAACCGCGCAGCACGCAATACCTACAGAGACGCGAGCGGCGGCTACGAGTACAGAAACAGAAGATGACAGCGAATCTCTGCCCGCGACGGTGGAAGAAGCCGGCCTGTTGCCTCAGATCACCGGCATTCGGCATTGGTCATCGGCTGACTCCAGCACCGTGGTAATTGACATCCAGGATCAGGTGCAATATGAAGCGCATCGGCTCCCCAATCCAGAGAGAATCTATTTCGATTTGCACGACACCACGCTTGCAGGCAGCTTCACCAGCCGCACGATTGCGGTCAATGATGCGCTGTTGCAGCGGGTTCGCGTAGCTCAACCAATGGCGGGAGTCACCCGCGTGGTGCTCGAAACTACCGGCGCATCGGATTTCTCGGTGCGATTGGAACCGAATCCGTATCGACTGGTGGTCGAGGTGCGCAAGATTGGAGACAAGCCGCATCCCCGGGCGAAGCTGGATCTTTTCGCTTTTCCCGACTCTGCGATCTTGGATCAGGTGACAAAGAACCAGTTTCCTCAGTCATCTGCGAATCAGCTTATCCTCAGCCAGAAACTGTCAAATCAAGCTTCGCTCAATCCGATCGCCCTGACTCCCGGCACGCTGAAGCCTGCACCGCCAGCGCAGGCCAATGACAATCGACCTGCGACGTCCGCAAAGCCTGAAGACCTCGAACAAGTGCTCACTCCGCTGCACGGACCCAAGCTTCGCATCGTGCTTGACGCCGGTCACGGAGGGTGGGATCTGGGAACGGTTGGGCGCAAAGGCCTTTTGGAAAAAGATCTGGTGCTGGATATTGTGCAACGTCTGGGGCACCTGATCGAAACTCGCCTGGGCGCCGAGGTGATTTACACGCGCAAAGATGACAGTTATCTTTCGCTGGAAAAGCGCGCTGAAATTGCCAATGTTGCGCAAGCCAATCTTTTCGTTTCGATTCATGCCAATTACAGCGATTTCCCTTCAGCGCGCGGCGTGGAAACCTATTACACCAACACTTATTCATCGTTAAAGGCGAGAACCGAAGACGCCGATGATGCGACAGCAGCGGGACTGAAGACTGTCGATTGGACGAATGTCGACATTCGAGAAAAAGTGCGGGAGTCGCGGCGAATCGCAGCCAGCCTGCAACATTCGTTGTACGCAATGCTGTCCGAAAACAATTCGGGGCTGCGCAATCGCGGGGTCAAGCAGGCTCAGTATGTGGTGCTGACCGGGACTTCGATGCCGGCGGTTCTGGCTGAAGTTTCGTTCGTCAGCAGTCCGGACGACGAGAACAATCTGCAGAGTTCGACTTACCGCCAGCAGATCGCCGAAGCGCTTTACAGCGGGATCGCGCATTATCAGGCTTCTCGCGATGTGAAGATGGCTAGTGGCGCCAAGCCCGCAGGCAGGTAGATTGGGACCATCTTGTTTTGACTACGCAGCAGGGGAAGCCTAGAATTTCCACAGGCGCGCTATTGGAGGATTTATGGGTGAAGGACTGTTTCAGCCGCTGCATATTCTGCTGATCGTGGGATTGCGCTTTTGTTGTTTGGTCCCAGCAAGTTTGCCGATCTGGGCAAGGGCTTGGGCGAAGGTATTCGCAACTTCAAATCAGCGGTTAAAGATAAAGACAAGGACAACAAAGAGCCTGAGAAAAAGGCGTAGCTTTCCGCTGCTTCACAGCACTCCGTGCTCCTGCATCATTCGATAGACCAGCGAAACCGGTAATCCCACCACGTTGAAATAGTCTCCCTCGATCCGCGAAATCCAGCGCGACGCCCTGCCTTGAATGGCGTAGGCGCCGGCCTTGTCCATGGGTTCGCCGCTTGAGATATAGGATTGGATGTCGTCCTCGCTGAGAGTGTTCATAGTTACGGTTGTGGTTTCCGATCGCACATCTTCGAATCCGCGGCCCAGCAGACAAACTCCGGTGATGACTTGGTGCGTGCGTCCGGAGAGTAATCGCAACATGCGGGCGGCGTCTGCGCTGTTGCGAGGCTTGCCAAGGATTTCCGAATCTACGACGACGATGGTGTCGGCCCCGAGAACGAAATCTTCCGGCTGCGTGTCGAATGCGGCCAAGGCTTTTTCTCGTGCCATGCGTTCGGCGAAGGCGCGTGGTGCTTCGTCTTTGTTGGGTGTTTCAGGGATATCGGTCGGGCACGCTATGAAAGCGATGCCCGCATTACGCAGAAGCTCCTGGCGGCGCGGAGAGGCGGATGCGAGTACAAGCATGAAAAGTGATTTTAGCCGATCAGCGAAATGCGATTTCCGGGAACCCAATGGGTTTCAAGAAGTTCATCCGCCGATCGGAGACGACAGCTCAATTATTGCGTGGCGCAGTGATTCGAGAAAGGGCTTGCCGGTGGTTTCCAGTTTTCGCTCGAGACGCTCAGTACAATCGCAGTTGCCGCAAGCCCATGCTTCGGAACCGTTTTGATCGCGGCAACGGCTGCGATCATGCGCATCCTGCACTTGCGTCAATTCAAAATATTGCTCCCAATATTCGCGCTCCTCCTGCAAGGGAGTCGGGCAATAGCAGATTTCGACCCAGCGAGTTGTGTTGTCCTCGCATAGCCTGGCCGCTTGCATGTTTCGCAAGTACTCGCCTCCCGCGACCGAACCTTGCCCTAGAGTTCCATCTTCGATCGCTTTCAGCAGCCGCTGTTCGCAACCGGGTTTGACCCGCGCTCTTACTAAGTAACGCATAAATTTTATTTTACCGTGGAAGCTCTCGTGCGCGCGTGAGGCGCGTGGCGCAACGCCTGTTAGAATCAAGGTATTGACTCCCGCAGCCATGGACCGAGCTTTTGTTCGCAATTTTGCCATTATTGCTCACATTGACCATGGCAAATCCACGCTCGCCGACCGCCTGCTTGAGCTGACTGGTTCGCTCACTGCGCGAGAGATGCAGGCGCAGGTGCTCGACTCGATGGACCTCGAACGCGAGCGCGGCATCACGATTAAGGCTCACGCAGTGCGCATGATGTACCAGGCGCAGGATGGTCAGACTTACCAGCTTAATTTGATCGATACTCCCGGCCACGTGGACTTTTCTTACGAAGTCTCGCGTGCGCTGGCTTCTTGCGAAGGAGCGTTGCTGATTGTGGACGCGTCTCAGGGCGTGGAAGCACAGACGCTGGCGAATGCTTATCTTGCCATCAATCATGGTCTTGAAATAATTCCGGTCATCAACAAAATAGATTTGCCCAGCGCTGACATTCCGCGCACCAAGGAAATGATCGAAGGTGCGGTCGGTCTGGACGCTTCCGATGCCGTTCTCATCAGCGCCAAGACCGGGCAAGGCGTGCCCGATGTGTTGGAAGCTGTCGTCAAACGCGTTCCGCCGCCCAAGGGAGATCCCGAAAAGCGGCTGCAGGCGCTGATTTTCGATTCGTGGTTCGATCCCTATCGTGGCGTGATCGTGCTGACGCGGGTGTTCCAGGGGACACTTCGCAAAGGACAAAAGATCCGGCTGATGTGGAATGGACGCGTGCTTGATGTGGAAACGCTCGGAGTGTTGACGCCGAAGCCGGTCGAAGTCGACGAACTGCGCGCTGGCGAAGTCGGCTTTCTGATCGCTAATATTAAGAATGTGGCCGACACAAAAATCGGCGACACCATCACCGAAGAGAACAATCCCGCCATCGAGCCTTTGCCCGGATTTGAAGAGATCAAGCCGATGGTCTTTGCCGGGCTCTATACCGTGGACGCGCATGAGCACACGCAACTGCGCGAGGCGCTGGAGAAATTGCGCCTGAACGATTCGTCGTTCTTCTTCGAGCCGGAAAGCTCGGTTGCGCTCGGTTTCGGATTCCGCTGCGGCTTCCTTGGCTTGCTGCATATGGAAATTATCCAGGAGCGTCTGGAGCGCGAGTTCAATCTGGAATTGATCACAACCGCGCCTGGCGTGCGCTACAAGATTTATAAGACCGATGGCGAAATGGTGGAAGTCGACAATCCCTCACGATGGCCGGCACCGAGTGAGATTGCAAAAATCGAAGAGCCGGTGATCTTAGCTACCATTTTGACGAATGAAGAATATGTCGGCGGCATTCTGAAGCTGGTGGAAGAGAAGCGCGGCAAGCAGAAAACATTTGAATATGTCAGTTCGTCGCGAGTAATGCTGCATTACGAACTGCCACTGAACGAAATCGTGCTCGATTTTTACGATCGACTTAAATCTGTTTCGCGCGGCTATGCGTCGCTCGATTACCATCTGGCGGACTATTGGGAATCGCCGATGGTGAAAATGGATATTCTGGTCGCTGGCGAACCGGTGGACGCGCTTTCGGTAATTGTGCATCGCGACTTCGCCTACGAACGGGGCAAGGCACTGGTTTCCAAAATGCGGGAGTTGATTCCGCGGCAGATGTTCGAAGTGGCGATCCAGGCGTCGATCGGAGCCAAGATAATTGCGCGCGAAACCGTGCATGCCATTCGCAAGAACGTTCTCGCCAAATGCTACGGCGGCGATATTACCCGCAAACGCAAGCTGCTCGAGAAACAAAAAGAAGGCAAGAAACGCATGAAGCGAATTGGAAGAGTTGATATTCCGCAGGAAGCATTTCTCGCTGTGCTAAAAGTCGGCGAGGACAGCTAGTGCGGGCGGTCTTCGCCCGTACGGGCAGGAGATTCTAGATTGGCGGTTGGGAAAAGTGCACGAGCGCGGATGCTCGCGCCTAGATTGGATCATGAGAACAATTATTACGCATTGCATTTTAATAGCGGCCACGGCGTTCGCCTTATCCGCTCAAACAAAACCGCTCGAACTGCAAGCGCAAGTCAATCTCCCCTTCCGATTCGTGGCTTACGGCGACATCCGATTCACCGATCCGCAGAACACCGACGCTTCGAATCCCGCAGTGCGGAAAGCTCTGGTGCAAGCTATTGCGGACGCGCATCCTGCATTCATATCCATCGGCGGCGATCTCGTATATGGCGGCGACTAATGTGAATGACTGGCGAGTCTTTGACGCAGAAACCGCTGTCTGGACGCAAAACAAAATTCCAGTTTATCCGGCTCTCGGGAATCACGAACTTTACGGCGATGAGAAAATCGCGCTAAAAAATTATTTCCAGCGCTTCCCGCAATTGCAGAACAAACGTTACTATTCGGTTCGTGCAGCCAACACGCTCCTGCTCATGCTCGATAGTTCGCTCGACGAAGTTTCAGGGCCGCAGGGGCAATGGCTCGTCCGTCAATTGGATACGCTGCCATCGGATGTCGACTTCGTATGCATTGTGCTGCATCACCCACCTTTTACCGATTCGTCGGATCATTTTTTCAGTGGCGGCCATTCGGCGCGCCATTCCGAGCAAGGTCTTGCTCTGTTGCTGGAGAATCGGCAGGCGAGCGCGCACGCGCGTTTGGTGGTATTCGCTGGACACGTCCATAACTATGAACGGCATGAGCACGGAGGGGTAACTTACTTCGTCACAGGCGGTGGCGGGGCGCACCCTTACTTGATTCCGCGCAAGGCTGGAGATCCCTTATTCGACAAGCCGGTTAATTACCATTACCTGCTGGTGGAAGTGGATCGCGGCAAGATGAAAGTCAGCAATGAACCGCCTGGAACTGACAAACGGAAAGGCCAACTGGACCACGCCTGATGTCGTTGAAATTTCCGTGCCTGTGGGAATGCCGGTCACAGCCGGAAAGTGATTGCGAAGTTTCCTTTGTGAATCTTCGTGTCATTCGTGGTTTGAAAAAAGCGATTACCACGAAGGACACTAAGGTTCACAAAGGGAACTTCAGTGCGTGCCCGCGCTCGCGGCTGCCAATTGCGGTATCACGGGAAGAGATCGAATGAGCTGTTGCGTGTACGGATGTTTGGGATTCTGGAACAACTCGGCGGTTTTGCGGCACTCCACAATTTCGCCCTGATGCATGACTGCGACGCGATGCGCGATGGTCGCGACCGACAGCAGGTCGTGAGAGATATACAGAATGCTGATGCCGAACTTCGTGCTGAGGCTGGCAAACAATTGCAGAATTTCTGCCTGAGTAATCAGGTCGAGGGCGCTGGTGGGCTCATCCGCGATAAGCAGCGGCGGCCGATGCAACACGGCCATTGCAATCAGTACCCGTTGCGCCTGACCTACGCTTAACTGCGAAGGATAGCGGCGGAGAAAATGTTGCTCTCCGGGCAGGCTGACATTTTGCAGCGCTTCCCGCAACGCCTGCTGGCACATGTTCTGCCGAGCCGCTCTGGTGGACTTTCCATGCCTCGGCCAACTGCGTGCCAATGCGCAGCGCGGGATTCAGCGACGACATCGGACTCTGCAGGATGAGGCCGATTTCTTTTCCGCGTAGAGACCGAACTTCGCGCTCGCCAAGCGCCATCAGGTCGCGGCCGTTGAAGTGAATCGAACCGCGGGCTTGCGCCCGCTTCAAATAAAGCAGTTTCAAGATGGCCAGCGACAGCGTGCTCTTGCCGCAACCACTTTGTCCGACCAGGCCAAGAATTTCCTGCCTGCCCACATCCAACGCGAGATCGCGCAGGACTCCCGGCTTGCCGGGATAGTCGACGGAGATTCGCAGTGACAGCAGCGGCGGCGCGTCCATCAGTGATTCCTGGCGACCTCGCTGCTGAGCGAAAGCTGATCGATATTCCAGTAAACCTGCGGCCTCAGCACCACGGGATGCGCATTATGCAGCGCTGGCGATACTGCTGACAGCGCATTTTTGTTTACCAGATAAATGAACGGCTCCTGCTGCCACGCGATTTCCTGAACTTTGTCGAAATCTTCTTTGCGTTTCTTGGAATCAAGCGTCGAAGCTTGCGCGCGCATCAGCTTATCGATTTCGGCTTCCCACGCGGTTGCGGGAGTTTTCTCGCTGGGGTTCCACTGATGGCTGTCGCCGGAACTGAGCCAGACAGTCATTTGCGCATCGGGATCAAGTTCGTCGTTCACCATACCGAGCAGGCAAGCCTCGTAATCGAACGAGTGCGTGATGCGTTCGATGAGCGAGGGGAAATCCAACGTGACGACATTCAGTTTGATTCCAATGCCCGAAAGATCCTGCTGGATCATGGTCGCCATGCGTTCGCGGGCTTTGTTCCCGGCGTTGGTTATCACCGAAAACTCGACCGCATGCCCGTCGTGATCGCGCAGAGTGCCATCTTGAAGATGGAACCCGTCCTGAGCGAGGCGCTGCAGCGCGGACTTCTGGTCAAAAGGATGCGCTTGCAGCTTGGCGTTGAACCAGAATTTATTGGCCGGGCTAACTGGCCCGACCGCCGGACGGGCGTGCCCGCGGAATACGATTCTCGCGATGTCTTCGCGATTGATCGCTTCTGAAACGGCCCGGCGGAAGTTTGTCGAAGTGAACCAGGCTTTCTTGTATGCCGGCAGCGGAGAGTTAGCGACTTGGTTGAACCACATCTCTTCGGAATCGAGCGATGCTCCCGCATCGTGCGCCATCGACGGATCCTGAGCAGCGATCTTGTCGAAATAATCAGCATCAACCGAGTTGATGAAGTGAATTTCGCCTCGGGTCAGGCGCAGCATTTCGATGTCGCGATTCTGCTGAATATCGAGCCGCACTGAATCGATGTATGGCAATTGGCGGCCGGCGGGATCTTTCTCCCAATAATTAGGATTGCGCGTCAAAATCAGGTACGAGCCGGCTTTGTTTTCGCCCACATAATAAGGCCCGAGCACTGCCATTTCTTTTTGTGGAGACTTGGCTGACATAATCGCCACCTGATCGAAGAGCCTGTCAAGACCAGCGATTGGCGCCGGGAAAGTAATTCGGACGCGGTTCTTGGGCAGAACTTCGGTTTGAATTTTTCCTTCCGATGCGCGGAAGGCGTCTCCCGTCGGCGAATGCAATGCAGGATCCATGAGTTGTTGCATGGTAGAGGCGACATCGTCCGCGGAAAATGGAGTGCCATCGGAGAAGCGCAGCCCGGTGCGTAGTTCGAAGGTGATTGTCTTTCCCCCGTTTGTCACCTTCCATGACGTCGCGAGCCCCGGCTCCAGTTCCTGGGTTAGGCGGTTGACGCGCACCAGCACGCCGCCGGTCAGATAGCGGACGGTTTCTGAAGCATCATCCGCGGCGAGAAGCGGGTTGAATGTTTTCGGTTCTGACCGCAAACAAAAATGTAATTCGCCGCCAGATTGCGCCAGCACTCCGCTCGCACCGAGCAGGATTGCCAGAAGGGAACTTGTTAACAGTTTTTTCATACCGCTAACTCCTCTTTCGTTAAGACCAGATGAAAGCTGCTGACAACCAGGATGAACAGAATCAGTGGAACAAATTGCCAAGCTTGGCCAGTGATGGTTGAAAAGCCCTCGAGTTCGCGCAGCAGGCTGCCCCAGGAGGGCAACGGCTCGGCGACGCCCAAGCCCAGAATTCCAAGATTGGCTTCGGTCAAAATAAAAACCGGGACAGAAATCCAGAACTGCGCGTACAAGATGGGCTTGAGATTGGGCACCAGATGACGCCAGAACAACCGGAGGCCATCGCTGCCGGATGCCCGCGCGAGAAGAATAAAATCCGAGCGCGAAAGCGAGCGTGCGTCCGCACAAATAATGCGCGCGGTGCCAGCCCAGCCCAGGCAGCCGAGCATGGCAAAAGTAATCAACACCGAAACAATCGGAGAAACGTTCAGAGGCAAGAGCGCGCGAACCGTGATGAGCAAGAACAGCCACGGCAGCGACAGAAAGAGATCTGTGCCCGCCATTACGAAACGTTCAACGCGTCCTCCGACGAAACCAGCAATGCCGCCAATAAAAGCCGCCAACAAGCTTGAGAGCAATGCCGCCGCTGGAGCCAGCAACAGCGAGACTCGGGTACCGTACAACACGCGCGAAAAACGGTCGCGTCCTAAATCGTCTGTGCCCAGGAGATGTTGCCGCGACGGCGCGGCGTCCGGTTCATCGCGAAACTGGTGAGCATACGATGCTGGCGCGATGAAGTTCGCCAGCAAGCAGGCGGCGGAAACCGCCAGCAGAAAAACAATGGCCGCTGTCCTCGCCCAGTTCATGCTTCGCTCACGGAAAAAGTTTTGCCCATCATTTCGGAAGCTGAATTGGCCATGAGCGTAACCAAGGTCACGATCATCGTCAGGTTCACCAGCAGTGCTACATCGCGCCCCAGTGCAGCTTTCCAGGCCAGTTGTCCGATCCCCGGCATGTCACACAGCGCTTCCATCGGAATCGCGGCAGTGAATGCGAAGCTGACCGTAACCCCGAGCAGAGCCAAAAGCTGTGGCGCCGCCGTGGGAAGAATGTGCCAAACCAGCACGCGCATGTTGCCCAAACCTTTGGCCCGCGCGGTCAGCACGTGCGGCAATGCCGAACTTCGTCCCAGCAGATTGCGCGAATAGCGAAATACCTTGGGAAAAATAATCAGACCTAGCAACAATCGCGCCGGCGCTTGCGCCAGCACAAAAAGAAGTGCAAGCACGGCCGCAGGCAGGCAAAGCAAAACTCCGACCAGCAAACTGCCAAGCAGATCGAGATACCAGGCTCTCGACATCACGACGGCGACCGCCAGCAGAAATCCAGCGGTCCAGCCCAAAGCCATTCCGGCAGCGACTGACTTCAAAGTCTCAGGCAAACGTTCGGCTACCAGTTGCCGAACCGGGCGTTGCAGTGTCCGGGAGATTCCCAGGTCGCCGCGAAGTAAGCGGCTCAAATAATGAAAATAGAAAACGAAAATATTGGCGTCCTCGGCGCGGGTTTCGCGCAGTGCCTGAATACTCTGAGTGCTGAGGCGCGAGTCCAGTTCTTCCTCGTCGATTCCGAAGCCGGGGGCAAAGCGGACCAGTGTCGCTCCCAGAAAACCGCCTAGCAGAACGGTAATCAGAATCTTGGCGACGAGTTTTGGCAATGCGGGTAGCGTATCGAAACCTCCGCGCACTAGCGCCCGGCACAACTAGTTTTTCAAACAGGGATTTTATCTATTGTAGTTAGGTAAGTTGCGCGGCAATAATAACTTACGCAAAACTTGGCAAACCAAAGTAACGCAGAGATTTTCGGCAAAGGCATTGTTTTCAAGTCGGACAGCCAGCTCACAACGGCAGTTCCCATCCTTCGTCCTTCATTCTCCGATTGGTCCACTCCTGCAGCTCTGTGTAGACCGCTGGGTCGATAACTACGAAGGTGGCTCCGGCGCGTCCGTCGAGATCCGCCCAGACGATTTGCACCTTCGCTTCGATGCGGGTTTGGTTACCGGGCAGTGAGAAGCTGATATCCATGAGCCCTTCAGAACGGCGAGGATCGGGCAATCCTTCGAGGCCCATTCCGCCGACGCTGAGATTCACCGCGGTGACCTGCGACTCGTGACCATGATTGTCTTTGAGCGTGACCGGAACATTCAGTTTTGCGCGGAAAAATTTCTTTTGCTTCAGGCTGAGCGCGCCCAGCGCCCGGCTCTTATCGCTCGGAGCCGCTGTGATTTTGTATTCGCCCAGCTTCCGGCTAAGGGTTCTGCGCGAAATCCCAAGCTGCTCGGCCGCTTTGGCGCGGTGGCCTCCGGTATTTTCGAGCGCCTTCATGACCATCTG
This sequence comes from uncultured Acidobacteriota bacterium, assembly GCA_963716405.1. Lineage (GTDB taxonomy): Bacteria > Acidobacteriota > Terriglobia > Terriglobales > Acidobacteriaceae > JABDBE01. The sequence continues at coordinate 16,996 of CAVQTI010000014.1, forward strand.
TCTTTCCATGTCCTGAAGATCGCCAGACGGCACCGGAATATTGGTCTTTTGCTGCTCGGACGAGAGTTCGGCGGCCACATCGGACGCGCCAATCTCGGGTCCGGCCGCGACCATAGCGACTTTGGCGATTACGTTTCGCAGTTCGCGCACGTTGCCTGGCCACGAATGCGATTGCAGGAGGCGCAACGCTTCCGCGTTGAAACGCATTTCCGGAGATTTCAGCCGGAGGAAATATTCGGCTAAGGCGAGAATATCCTCAGGCCGCTCGCGCAACGGCGGAACCCTCAATTGAAACTGGCTGAGGCGATGAAAAAGATCTTTGCGGAAACGGCCTTCGCGTACTGCGGCTTCGAGATCCTGATTGGTGGCGGCGACGATGCGCACATCCACCGTGATCTTGCGATGCCCTCCCAATCGATAATACGGAGCGCCGTCGAGAACGCGCAGCAGCTTGACCTGAATATGAGATGGCAGTTCGCCGATTTCATCCAGAAACAGAGTGCCTTTGTCGGCTAACTCGAACAGTCCAGGCTTGGAATTGTCGGCGCCACTGAATGCGCCCTTTTCGTAGCCAAACAATTCACTCTCGACCAGGTGCTCGGGGAGAGCGGCGCAGTTGATGTCGATCCAGGCCTTGCCATTGCGATAGGAGAATTCGTGGATGCTGCAGGCGATCAGTTCCTTGCCAGTGCCGGTTTCACCAGTGATCAGGACGGTTTCTGTGTGGCCGGCCACGCGCTCGACCATGGCCATGAAACGTTGCATCGAGGGACTGGCCACGATGAATGGAGTTCCGTGGATTTCGCGTTGAACCGCCGCCCCAGATTGCAATGCGTCCCCCACCGGCTACGGGAATGCGTCTTTTGCGGCAGCACGCTGCCGCCGCGCTCGATTCCAAGCCGGACCAAAGAAAAAGTTAGCACAGGGTTGGGACAACGAATGAATAACGACAGGTTCCGACGGTGACGAAGGTAATCACTTTCCAGTGCGAGGCGAGGATCGAAGACAACTGTTCGCGTCGCTGTTTCCCCGCATCGATGCCGAAGCTGACGTCGCTCGCATACGCAATCGCGCTCGATGTGAAAGAGCCGTGGCGCGATGCCTTGACTAATACTTTCGCGTCGGCCACCACATCGCTGTAGCCGCGAGCAGTGACCTATTCTGAAGACCTGGTTCCGTTTTCTCTTCATCGTTTATGAGTCCGCCGTTGGGCAGATCAACCTGATTCTAAAGGGTTCATGCCGTTTTCCCGTTTTTCTCGGGAAAAGAAAGAGCTTGATTTACGTCCTTCCGTAATCTGTCTGGCCTTCGCCTCTTATGACATAGTGGATTTGGCTATGACACACTTCCCCCAGAGTCACCCTCAACACCGGGCCCAACGAGTTCAATTCCAAAGCACAATTCCGGTCGTTATCAAGCTGAATGACGGGCGCAGTGCGCGGGCGAAGCTGCAAACCATTTCCGAAACTGGCGGCATGTTGCGATTGTCTGGAGCGCTGGAGCAGGGCAATCTGGTCGAGGTCACCATCGAGACGGCATCGGGAGCCGTGAAAGCCATGGCAGAAATTCTGCAGCCCACCCGCAAATCCAAGGACGGGACCCTGCAGCCGTTTCGCTTTATCGCCCTCGAGGATAATGATCACCAGACTTTGCGCGACGCCCTCGATTCCCGCGTCGACAAGGACTTCCTGGGACTTCGTTCCTCACAGTGGGTCGCCCCAAAACGACATTGAGTTGAGGAGCACAGGATCATCCGCGAATGGGCCATGATTTTGCTTGTCCGCCCGCGCCGGCCATACAGCAGATTCCTCGACTTCGCTCGGAATGACATGAAGGTGGGGATGGGGTTGTACTCTGGTTATACTTGTCTCCAGCCTTCATGGAGACGCGAGAATTCATCACCCACTCGCCAGAAGAGACGATCGCGGTCGGTCGCACACTGGCGCCGATGCTGGCACCGCCGAAAATCGTAGTGCTTCGCGGAGATCTGGGCGCCGGCAAGACTACGCTGGTCAAAGGTATTGCGGAGGCCTTCCAAGCGGCGACGGAAGAAGATGTAACCAGCCCTACCTTCACCCTGATTCACGAATACCGGGGGCCTAAGGCGTTTCTCTATCACATCGATTTATACCGGATAGATACGCCTCGCCAGCTTGAGACTTTGGGGCTCGACGACTTGATCGGGGAAAATAGCGTCCTGCTGATCGAATGGGGAGAAAAGTTCGCACGCTTTGAACGCGAATGTGATGTGGAGATTTCTTTGGAACGGGTGGGAGAGAGCGAACGGCGCGTGCGCGTGAGGGCCTAATTTTATAGAGACGTTCTCTGCGACCTCCGCGCACTCTCTGCGTGCTCCGCGATCAAAAGCTTTTAAACGCAGAGTTCGCGGAGGGATTCCGCAGAGCGCGCGGAGAACAACGCCGCGCTTTAAAATCCCATGATGTTGTAGCCGCAGTCCACGTAGATTGTCTCTCCTGTGATGCCGGAACTGGCGTCTGAGGCCAGGAATACTCCGGTAGCTCCGACTTCGTTCACATCCACGTTGCGGCCTAGCGGCGCGCGCTCGGCGTGCGTTTTGTGCATATCGGTGAAGCCGGCGATGCCACGCGCGGCCAAAGTCTTTATCGGGCCCGCGGAGATGGCATTCACACGGATGTTTTTCTTGCCCAGTTCAAAGGCTAAGTAGCGCACCGAGCATTCCAGGCCGGCTTTGGCGACGGCCATGACGTTGTAGCGAGGCACGACTTTTTCCGCAGCGTAGTAAGTCATGGTCATGATCGACCCGCCATCGCCCATGAGCGGCGCGGCGGCGCGGGCGACTGCAATCAGCGAATAGACACTCACGTCCAGCGCTACGCGGAAACCTTCGCGAGTTGTATTGATGAAGTCTCCTTTGAGTTCGTCAGCGGGAGCAAAGGCAATGCTGTGGACGAGAACATGCAGCTGGCCGTAGCGGTCTTTGAGTTGATCGAAGAGTCGGTCGATCTCGGCGTCATTCGAAACGTCGCATTGGAAAGCCTCCGCACCGGGTAAAGAAAGAATCAAGTCTTTGGCTTCCAGCGCCATGCGTTCGTTCTGATACGTGATGGCCAGCTTGGCGCCGGCATTGTGCAGGCCTTGGGCGATAGACCAGGCAATGCTGCGTTTGTTGGCGACTCCAAAGACAACCGCTACTCGGCCTTCAAGGCTGGAGGACATGCGTGTCTCCTGGTGAAATTGGAACAGAAAGAATAACAGTGGGCACGGCTTATATACCACAGAGACACAGAGTCACAGAGAAGAATTTTCAATTTTCAATTGCCAAGTTGCGATTGTGCGAGGCATCTTCCCATCGGCGATTCAAAATTGGCGAGCGAAAATAAATGCGACGTAGCGCTATTCTGCCGTACTCACTTCGACGGGCGTAGCCGCTCCCACCGGCCAGCTTGCGCTGACGAATGCGACGGCGTACACCAATCCGATGATTGAGAATCCGGCGACCAGACTCACCTGAGCTACTGCGCCCACAAGCAGGGCTAGACAGATCTGCAATGCAGTGCCCGCGAAATAAAAAGTATTCTGCACTCTGCCCATAAAGTGCTGCGGCACCTGTTCCATGATGCTGGTATTCATGGCTACACCACTCACGCCACGGGCCGACCCCATCATGCCATAGAGAAAAACGGCGATGGCGAGCACTGGAGACAGCGGCGCCAAAATCATACTGATGGTCAGCAATCCCATGGAAATTGCGATTGACCGCTTTGCGCCTAACCCCGCGATCAGCCAAGGCGCGTATAGAGCACTGGCAAATGCCCCCGTGCCCCATCCCGCATTAAGCCAGCCATATCCGACCGCTCCGGCATGAAATACCTTGTCACTCAACGGAGGAGTGACCACGACTCCCGTCGTCATTGCGGCCAGGAACAGCGCCCAACTGATTCCCAGAAAAACCAGACTCCTCCGATTGCGAAGAAATTGGATGCCTTCGCGCATTTCGCGCACAAACCGCTCGACTCCGGTTTCCGCGGCCGCGATGTCGGCGCGCAACTCCTCTGGCCGTGGCACCACGTGCCGTCCTTTTCGCACCGCGAAATAGCATAGAAACGAAACCAAATAGGTGGAGAAGTCGATTAGCAATACCCCGCCCAAGCCGATGCGGTTGTAAACGAATCCGACGATCGAACCTGCAATCAGCCAGCCTCCCTGGATTCCTGCGAGCAGAAAAGTATTTGCGTGGACGAATTCCTCGCCCGGAGTCAGTTCCTGGATCAAGGCCGTGATTGTAGGCCAGAACATCCAGAAACCGGCGGCCACCAGCGTGTTCATCAGATAGAGCTCCCAGATCTTAGCTTTACCCATGAAGGCGAGAATGGAAACGGCGAGGATGACAACGGCGCGGCCGGCGTCGAGCATCATGACGAGGCGACGGCGGTCTTCGCGGTCAATGATGACGCCAGTGAACGGCAGCATCAGCATGGCCGGAATGGTTTGCAGGACGGCGAATGTTCCGAGGGCGATCTCGGAGTGCGTGGCCTGCAGAATGTACCATGCGACCGCGGCAGAATTCATTCCACTGCCCAACATCGAGATCACATTGGCAGCGAAAACGAAACGTAGCGCCGGCTTCTGCAGAATGGATCGCATGATTTAATTTAAATGATGAGGACGCGTTGGCGAAACCCGGGGAGCGCTTGGTAGTGTCTCAATTTCAACCAAGCTAAAGATTCGTTGGCAGCGCCTTTCTATCTCTGCGTGCTCCGCGGCCCGTTTCTCTGCGATCTCCGCGATTTAAGACTTTGTTTTAACCTGGCTCATGAACACCTTGAAACGCGGAGTCCGCAAAGAACGACCGCAGAGCACGCGGAGAAACTCGGCGAAGAGCAAACTGAGACAGTACCGAACGCTGCTTTCGATTCCTGACAATTGAGATGCACCCGGGGCGGCGAAGCGGGCGGTATAGGAAAGGCCAGGACGGCAGTCGGGTTTCGTGGTTTTAAGATGGAGTCCCTTTAAGGGAATGCGGACTATGCGATTTTTCGATTTGGCCATTGAATCTGAATGTTGCGGGATTCCCAGAACAAATACACGATGAGCATTATCATCTCCGGCTCGATCGGGTGTTTGTAGCGAACGAAGGGCATCACCAGATAGTAGGGAAGCGGATAGACGAGCAAGAAACAGGCAAGCAAAAATGCGCCACATTTTCGATTGCGAATGGTTAGCCACAAACCTGCGAACGCGAGTACGGCTCCCAGTAAGAAATTCGTGTGACGAGAGATCATCAGGTCGTATCCACCGACGATCGTTGCTTGCGGCGGAGCGATCCAGAAATACACGGCGCGTTCGGCGGTGAATCGCAAAAATCTGGCGGGATGCTCACGTATAAACTGGCGGACCTCTTGCTTTTTTTCGGACATGAATCCGAGTTCGCCTAATTGCTGAAATCTCCGCATGGCTTCGGGATTGTTGCCGGGATGTTCGTTTCGGGTCCACAGTCCCGCGGATTGATCGTTGTTGGCCTCATACATTTCCAGCGGAAGATTATCGCGAACGAAAATAAACTTGCCAAAAACTTCATAGTTACGCAGCAGCCATGGGCTTACCACCAGAGCGGCAGTAAGTACGCATAAGGCAGCCCCCACCAATCGGCCGGTCTTACGAGGCAGGCGATATAGAAGCCACAGCAAGCAGAATGGAAACATGCTTAGAATCGCGGTATTGGTCAGTGCAATCACACCCCAGAGCAATCCGAACAAAATCCACATGCGGAGGCGCGGCGGGTGGTCAGCCATGCGAAGCGCAAGCAGTAGTGCGAGGCTCAGTAAAAAAGTGGTGAGGCTTGTTTCCCATACCACCCGAACCGGCCAATAGATGGCGTAAGGAAAAATTGCCCACGTCCACGCGGTTGCGCGCGCCACCTCAGGTCCGTAAATTCGTTCTGCGATGAGGTAAAGCGTTAAGCAAGTTAGAGCCGCAAAAATACTGTTGAATGCGAGAATCACCCAGGCAGACAGCGCGCTGTACACCCCGAACAGTTTAAATACCCCTGCGAGAATGTAGGGGTAAAGAGGCGGCGCCCAGGCGCTCGGTCCGGTGGGAAGGTCGGTCGGCGAACTGAATCCTTGGCCTTCGGCGATCGAGCGGGCAAGGCGTCCCATTTCCCAGCCGAATTGAAAGTGATCACGGCGAGGTGTGATTCGATAAGTGTGCCCTACGGTGATCACCGCGAGACGAAGCAAAAATGCAATCAGGACGATGAAGAGGATCGAATGGTGAAGCGGACGGCGCGTCGATTTGCTCGGCGGCTCGATTCGGCGGCGAGAAGATTTGACGCGACGCTGCTCTTCGTCTTGCATCGGCCCAGACTACAGTATTGACTCCGCTCGTGCCACGTGGCGAGAATCGGAGGCGGGGCGTCCTCCGCCAGAGACGCTCGTCCGGCATAAAAGTTTCAGTGTCCTGCCAATTCAGACAAGAGTAGATTCGCTTTGACGGCGAGATTGTAGGCGCGCTGCAAGTCTCCATCACTGGCCGCCTTCTTTGCCTCATCCACATAGCTTTTGACCTGCTTTACCGTATCCTGCTGGTTCGCAGTGAGTTGGCGGCCTGAAAGTTTTTTCAAATTCGCGTCGCTAGTCGCCAGTAGTTTATTGGTATTGTCTACGTCGCGCGATGCCTGTTGCGGGGTCACGCCGGGCTCAAGATTGACGCTAGAATCGGCTGTTCCTCCGTTGCGAACGACGGTCTTGCTGGGACTTGATCCTGTGTTTGTTTGTGCCGGCGCAGTGGGCTTACGGTGCTTCCGAGTCTTCGCTGCAGGCTTGCAGTCTGGCTTAGCGGTCGATGTTGATTGAGAATTATTTGGGCACGGCGTGGTTGCCGGCTGGGGCGAATTGGCAGTTTGTTGCTGATCGGTGATGGGAGATTGCGCCGCGGAACCTTGCGGACTAGGGTTGACTGGCGGACTATCCTGCGATTGCGCCGCTTGCAAAACAACCCCTGCCGCAACCGGCACGATATGGCCGGGCGTTGACAATGAGAGCAGACATATTCCGACGATGATGGCCAGTCGCATGTCGTTTGTCCTTGGGATCAGCAATCTGAGTATCAGCGAATTCTATCGCCGAATGTACGCCGCCGCACCATTCACTTTACGAATGCCCGATTTACAGTTTCGTTCCGGGCGAACATTCGTCCATTATGGATTGGGGAGGGTCAAGCTGGGAGCAGAGGAAGGCATAGTCTCACCGTTCGCTTCAGCTCGGATTGAATAGGCTGGCAATCGAAGGCGGAAGGTGGTGCCTTGTCCCTCGACGGTCTCGAAATCGATCGAGCCGTAGTGCCACTGCAGGGCCTGATAAGTTTGTGCCAACCCAATCCCGCTGCCACCTTTTCTGGTGGTGAAATACAGTTCGAAGATCTTTTCCTGTAGTTCGTGCGGTATGCCGATACCTTGATCGCGAATTTCGGTGAGAATGCTGTCCTCGTCTCGCCGGGCGGAAATAGTTAACGTGCCACCGTTTGGCATCGCTTGCATGCCGTTGATGATCACATTCAGGATTGCTTGTTTCATCACGTCCGTATCCACTCTCACACCGAGCGGTTCGGTCCCGAGCCGGCGCTTGATGGTGACGCCATGCTGGTCGGTGTCGGGCGTGGCGAGCATTATGACATCCTCTAACAGGCGGCGCAGATCGATTTCCTCCAGACGTAGATCGCGCGGACGAGTAAAGTCGACCAGAATTTGAACTACGCGGTCTAGACGATGAATCTCGCTGCCGATAATGTCCATGTGGCGCCGCGTGTCGGGATCGATCTGTTTCAACTTGCTTTGCAGTAACTGTAAATGCAACACAATTGCATTGATGGGATTCTTTACCTCGTGGGCTACTCCGCGTGTAGTGCGGCCGCTGGCAGACATCTGCCGCGATAATTCGATTTCATCCTGAATACGTCGAACTGATTCCGCATCGCGCAGGGTCAGCAAGGCACCAATCGGAGAGCCTCGCTCTTGAATGAAATCCAAAGATACCTGCACCCGTTTTGTGTTTGACGATTCCACTTCGCTTTGGGCGATGGGATGCCGTGACTGGAAACCGTCGAGCACGAGCACTCCGAGCGGCGTGTCCCTGGCGAAGATTTCCTTGACCGTGCGACCCAGCAATTCCCGCCGGGGACGGCCCAGAAAACGTTCCACTGAAGCGCTCACCAGAACGACTCGCGAGTCCCGCGTGAACAGCATCAACCCATCCTGCAAATTTCCCATTATCTGGTCGACGTTGTCTTTCAATGCTGAGAAGATTTCTTTGGCATCGCGCATCTGCCGGCCCAAGTGCGCAATTTTCAGGGTCACCAGGCCGTACTCATCGCGGCCCGCTTCCTCCTCGCTGAGGGCGTCGGCATCGCCCGCGGTCACGCTATCCAGACTGCGGCTGATGCGCTCCAATGGCCCGAGGGCGAGGTGCGACAATCCTGCTGCCAATAACAGGGATAACAAGATCGAGATGCCCGAGAAGATCACCGCGTGCTGCAGTCGGGGCGTGATTTCGCTCTTCAGGAATGTGGTGGACACTCCCAGCCGGATGCTGCCGAAATCCTGTCCGTTTAACTTCAGGGGCATGCTGACGTCGTAGAGAGTGGGCGGATGATAAATCAGGCGGAGTTGCCGCCGGAATTTGGCATCCTGCACAATCTGGAAATCAGGCCGGGGCGGGACGATTTTGTCATTCAATTTTGCGTCAGTGTGAAGAATTGCTTTACCGTCGGTGTCAACGATGGCGGCATCGTAGACCATGGGCCAGCCCACGACCGATTCGAGTATGGTGTTCAGATCGAGGTTGGTCGCGAGATACTCTTTAATCGCTCGACGCACTTTGGCCGGATTATTCGTATCGACCTTGGTGTCCGCCAAATCCGGGATCGCCGCTTGGGCCGCGATATACGCAATTTGCGATTCCAGAGAGGCAGCGGTGTCGTGTGTGTACGCGATTTTTTGACGCAGGATGTACGAAATATAAATGTAGGAAAACGAGCACACCAGCGCCGCCACCATCAAGGTAATAGCAAGCACGATTTGAGTTTTTCGACGCATCCTCAGTCAGCTGATCGGGCAAACCACTGCCGCTCTTGGCTAATCCTCCCGGGCCAGGGCGGCGTCGGTCGCAGCATTGCCATATTCCTTTAGCTTATTATGCAAGGTTTTCAAGCTAATGCCGAGAATCTCGGCTGCTCGCGTCTTGTTATTGCTGGTCGACTCAATGGTCTTAAGAATCAGACGCCTCTCCGCTTCTTCCACAGTCGTGCCAACGCCCAAGTGTATTGCATCGGGATCTTCGGACGAGGTGCGAATGGTGGCCTGACCGAATCCGGGGGGCAGGTGCTTGGTTTCAATTACCGCCCCGTCGCACACGATGACGGCACGCTCCAACGTGTTTCGCAACTCGCGCACATTTCCCGGCCATGAATAATTCTGAAACAAGTTCAGGACCGCTTCGCTGACCACCGCGACCTTGCGTCCATGTTTGGTGGACATGTCTTTCAACAGAGATTCCACGAGAGCGGGAACATCGTCCTTGTGCTCGCGCAAAGGCGGCATGTGGATGTTGAAAACGTTTAAGCGGTAATAAAGATCGTTGCGCAATTCGCCCCGGGCCACTGCCTCCTCGGGAACCTTGTTGGTGGCCGCGAGAACGCGGACGTCCACGGTCGTTTCCACCTTGCTTCCCAGGCGGCGAAGCTTGCGATCTTCCAGCACCCGAAGAAGTTTGGCTTGGGTGCCGACCGGCATTTCTCCGATTTCGTCGAGCAGCAAGGTTCCGCCTTCCGCCAGTTCGAAGCAGCCGGTGCGGCGTTCCAGTGCTCCGGTAAATGCGCCTCTTTCATGGCCAAAAATCTCGCTCTCGATCAAAGTTTCCGGAATCGCTGCGCAATTAATGGGAACGAAGGGACGATTGCGGCGAGGACTGAGCTCATGGATGGTCCGCGCCACCAATTCCTTACCGGTTCCGCTGGCGCCGGTAATCAGCACGGAGGCGGTGCTGGGCGCCACCATCTCAGTCAGCCGGAACAGTTCCTGCATTTTCTTGGACGAGCCCACCAGGCTCCCAAGGGACCCAGCATCCCGCAACTTGCGGCGGGTGACCTCGAGTTCTATTCGAGTTCCCAGCAGGGATGACGCGTTTTGTAGAATGGTGCGTAGGCGGTCAGTGTCGATGGGTTTGGTGATGTAATCGTAAGCTCCCATGCGCATGGCCTGCACGGCGCTGTCAATGGTGCCTTGAGCGGTTACTACGATTACAGCGACCGTTTTGCTGCCATCGGCGATGCGCTCCAGCAGTTCGAGGCCGCCCATTCGCGGCATCTTAAGATCAGTCACTACCAGGGACGGCGCCCAGGTGGAAACCTTTTCCCAGCCCTCTGCTCCGTCTTTGGCGGTGTCGGCCGTATAACCCCACGACGACACCAGTTCGGCAAGACCGGTCCGCTCATTCTCCTCGTCTTCGACGATCAGTACTTTTTCCTGACTCATAGATTCCAGCTCATTGAAAGGCGCCCTTGTTCATTATTAAGGTTAGTATGCGTTGCTGCAAGCATAGTGCTTGGTGCTAGCCCAGAATTCACTCGGTTACCCTCAGCTAATCTCAAATCAAGACAAACTCGTATGTTCATTTGCTGGACGCAACGAATCGGCATCAAGTAGAATGTTGGCTCTGATTTAACGGTTATGTTTATGAACACCTGCGCTCCTTTGCTCTTGTCTACACGACATTGAGAAGTATTGATTTCTAACGGTTGCCATGCTGTGGATTCCCAATCTTGCAAGTGCGCATGGATATACAAACTGACTAAAAAGTTTCGGAGGACGATATGTCGTTTTATCCCGGTTTAAGAAGCACGCGTGTGCTATGTGCTAGTTTCTTGCTCGTGTTAACCGTCGTTCTGTTGTCGGCCGTCACGCTGGCGCAGGACGTGGAAACCCCCAAGTACGAAATCTTTCTTGGCTATCAGTGGCTCCATCCCGGCGCCGGTGTTCCAGCCCCGTTCCAGAATTACAACGCTCCGGTCAAAATGACGCTTCCGGATATGCCGGCGGGCTTTGGCACCGCCTTCACATACAATTTTCAAAAGTATTTCGGATTGGAAGGCGACTTCGGTACCAATTGGGATAACTACGAGACCACTCTGTCGGTCGGCCCCAAGTTGAACCTGCGCACCGAGGAGTCGAACTTTTTTTTACATACTTTGTTGAGCTACAACCGGCTGGGGGTCGATGGGCTGCCCAACGGAAATGGCATTGGTGCGATTCTCGGCGGCGGATGGGATCTGCGCGTCAATCATTTATTGTCTCTGCGAATCGCTGAGGCGGACTACGTGTGGGCCAGGCAGAACTATGCCTCGGTGGTCACGGCGGCGGTCCCGGATCTGCGCCGAGTTTCGCTCGAGGGGATCCGGCTGCGCACCGGCTTGGTGTTCAACTTTGGCTATCCGGAATTGGTGACGCCCACTGCGAGCTGCTCGGTGCAGCCGAACGAAGTTATGGTTGGCGAGCCGATCACGGCTACCGTCTCGACAACTAACTTCAATCCCAAGCACACGCTAACTTACAGTTGGAACGCAACCGGCGGAAAGGTGACTGGCAAAGACAATACCGCCAGCATCGACACCAACGGAGTCGCCGGCGGAAGTTACACGGTTACGGCTCACGTCAGCGATCCCAAGCGGAAGACTGGTGGAGAGGCTAGTTGCACCGCGAACTTTACGGTGAAGGAACCGCCGAAGAATCCGCCTACATTCTCGTGTTCGGCCAGCCCAACTTCTTTGCAGGCGGGAGGAAGCTCGACCATCACCTGCACTTGCACCAGTCCGGATAACGTTCCTGTGAATATCACTAACTGGACTGCCAGCGGCGGAACCATTTCCGGGACCGGCAACACTGGGAGCCTGAATACGACTGGGGCATCCGCGGGAACCATAACCGTGTCCGCCACTTGTTCCGACACGCGTGGTCTGAATACGCAGGCCTCCACGCAAGTGACGGTCGAAAATCCGCCACCGCCACCACCGCCGCAAGCCAGCAAGCTGGCCGAATGCGACTTCGCGAACATGAACAAGATCCACAAGCCGTGGCGCGTGGATAACGAATGCAAAGGCAAATTGGACGACGTTGCCAAGAACCTGCAGCAGAACGCAGACAACAAGTTGGTCATCGTCGGAAATGCCGAACCCACAGAGAAGCGCAAGAATCTGGCGGCTGAACGAGCTGTCAATTCCAAGGCGTATCTCACTGGCGGCGAAGCTAAGTTGGGAATCGATCCCAGCCGCATCGAAACCCGTACCGGCAGCGCGGGTACGATGACCGCCGAATACTGGATCGTTCCCGCTGGTGGAACGTTCACGGAAGAGGGTACGCAGCCTGTGGATGAATCCAAGGTGAAAGCGGTTCCGGACCATCCGCACGCCGCAGCGGCGAAAAAGAAGGCGAAGCCCGCAACTCATCAATAAGCGGAAATTAACGACCCCGCCGACAGCGGTGGGCAGATTAATCGCCGGTCGAGTGCAACGCTCGACCGGCTTTTTTATTGTCGTTTCAGGTGTTTCATGTGACGGCGGTCACATATCGGCCAAGCTGCAGGCTTTATCATTCACTAGTTGGCCCATCATGTCTTCGCTGTTTTCCCTCTCGCAATTCTCCGGCAGAGCTACGCAGACCGTAGTTAGGGCGCTGGATTGGATAGCGGAGCGAACGCTTCCACCCGAAGATACTCCCCTGCATCAGCGGACCGGTCGTCGCGGGGAAGAGGATACGTATTTCTATCTTCGGCGGCTGGGATACGTCATGGTGGCGCGTAATTTTCGATCGTCGCGCCGTCGTGGAGAAATTGATCTGATTGCCTGGGACCATGGCGTGTTGTGTTTTATCGAAGTCAAGACGCGAACCACGCACGCAGTAAAGCCTGCAGAAGCTGCCGTGGATCGCGATAAGCAGCGCGGTTTAGTGGCGGTGGCCGACGAATATCTTCATCACGTAGCGCGCCCCTGCCAGTGGCGCTTCGACGTAGTGACCGTATATTATGAACAACGGTCCAGCCAGCCATTGATAGAGCTATTTCGTAATGCCTTCCCTCTATCGTAGAATGAAAATTTGATTTGAATCGAACTGGCACCAGCCGGATTTATACGCATTTATTGAAAGGATTTAGTCCTTGCCTGAGCTTAGAAAAGACCCAATTGTAGGCCGGTGGGTAATTATTTCGACAGACCGTGCCAAACGTCCAACCGACTTTGCCCGTGACGGAGTTAAATTAAAAGGCGGTTTTTGCCCGTTCTGCTATGGAAACGAGAGCAAGACCCCGCCTGAGATCCAAGCCTATCGCCCGAACCCCAATGGAGCGCCGCCGCCACAGCGCGATACGCCCGGATGGACAGTGCGCGTGGTGCCCAACAAGTTCCCGGCATTGGGGATTGAAGGCAACCTCAGCCGGCAGGCCGAGGGTATGTTCGACCGCATGAATGGCGTGGGAGCGCACGAAGTCATTATTGAAACTCCCGACCATACCGCCAGCCTTGCCACGCTGCCTCCTAAACGAATAGAAGACGTGCTGTGGACTTTTCGCGACCGTATTCTCGATCTAAAGAAGGACCGGCGGTTCAAATACATTTTGATTTTCAAGAATCACGGAGAGGCTGCCGGGGCGTCGCTTGAACATGCACATTCTCAGCTAATCGCGTTGCCAATACTTCCGATCTACGTAGTCGAGGAATTGGAAGGAGCGAAGCAGTACTACATCTATAAAGAGCGTTGCGTGTTTTGCGATGTGATTCGGCAGGAAACTGAGGCCAGCACCCGCGTGGTAGCCGAGAACCAGGACTTCCTTACGCTGGCTCCGTATGCGCCACGATTTCCATTCGAGACCTGGATCCTGCCCAAGCAGCATGAATCGGCATTTGAAAATTCATCTTCGCAACTGTTTGAAAATTTGGCGAAGGCGCTTAAGACGCTGCTGCTCAAGGCCGACAGGGTTCTGGACAATCCACCTTACAACCTGGTAATTCACACTTCGCCGGTGCAAGACCCAACCAACGATCACTACCACTGGCATATCGAATTCATGCCTAAATTGACAAAAACAGCAGGATTCGAGTGGGGCACAGGTTTTTACATTAATCCGACCCCGCCTGAGGAAGCGGCGAAGTTTCTGCGCGAGGCCAGCGTGGAAGAACCGATGCCGGCAGCAGTAGGGTAGAACCCGTCACATCTCAATTAAAAGTAGGGCACGGTATACACCGTGCCCTTTTCACATGAGAGGAAGATGGTGTTGCGATCTTCGTTCAGTGAGACTCAGGAGTGATCACAGAATAGGGCGGACGCAGTTCAGGCTTGTCACGACGAAGTAAAAGAAGTGTCAACTGTTTACGACAGAACCGGCGACTCAGGCTTGCGTTCTGTCCAGGAACTCGTCGTGCCAGGCCATTTGAATAGCTTCGAGCTTGCCCTCGTTGGATTTTTTGGGATCGTCTTTGAATTCAGGCAAAGCGGTAACGTAGCCGTGCAGTTCGGTGAAACGGAGAGAAAGAGGCTCGACTTCAGGGTGGGCCTCTGAAAGCAGGATACCGATGTCTTCAGCGTCGTCCCAGGTTAGCTCTTTTGGCATTTTGGATCCTCGGCTTGCTGCGAAGTCACTTATTTTCCTAGTGCTCTTCAGAAACGTAATTGCGATTCCACGAAGGAATCTCGACTACGACTTTGCCGGGCTTGGTAATTACGGCCTGGCACCCGAGACGGGAGTTTAACTGTAAATCGGCTGCCATGTCCAGACGGTCGGCTTCATCGTCGTCCATTTCGGAGAGATTCTCCGCGCCTTCCTTCACCCACACGTGGCAAGTGGTGCAGGCGCAATTCCCGCCGCAGGCGTGATCCAGACGGACTCCGTAGTTCAACGCCACATCGAGGATGGATAGTTCCTTGCCATGATCTTTGTAGGGAAGTTTGTCGCGCTCAAATTCGACGGTTTTGCCTTCGGGCAAGAAAGTTAGTTGCACTGTGCCTTCGCCGGGCGACTCCACGGTTGCGGTTCCTGATCCTTTTGTTTTCTCATCTGCCATGATTTCTCCTTGCGTAGCGCCGGCGTCTCGCCGGCTGTCGCGAGCGCATCTTGCGCTCGCAGATCGCGCTACTCAAAATCCGCTTTAGCCACGGGATGTCCGGTTTCGGACTCTTCACCCATGTCGGCTTCATCCATGGTTTTGCCTTTGAGCGCTGTGCTCACGGCAGTGTCCATCATCAACTCCGCAAGCCTCATCGTGCCCTGGTTCAAGACGTCGATCGCTTTGCGGATGGCCGCGTAATCATCTTCGGCTTTGACTTGAACCAATGCTTTTTCGAGTTTCGCAATCTTTTTCTTTTCGTCGCTGGTGAGTTGTCCCCAGGCTGGACTCGTTCTTGCCTTTCTCGAGCGCCGCCAGAATTGTGTCAGCTTCGTTGCGCGCTTCGATCAATTGGCGCTGGCGGAAGTCTTCTTCGGCATAGTCGAACGAATCGAGGATCATGCTCTCGACTTGATCGTCGGTGAGGCCGTAGCTGGGCTGCACTTCGATCTCGGATTCTTTGCCGCTGCGCTGTTCACGCGCGGAGACGTGTAGGATGCCGTTGGCGTCGATCAGGAACTTGACTTCGATGCGCGGCATGCCGGCGGTCATCGGAGGAATTCCTTTAAGATCGAAACGCGCCAGCGAGCGGCAGTCCTTGGCCAATTCGCGTTCGCCTTGCAGGACGTGAATGGCTACGTTGGCCTGACCGTCGATTTGGGTCGTGTAATACTGCGTCGCCGAGGCCGGGATGGTCGAGTTGCGCAGAATGATTTTGTCAGTCACGCCGCCCGCGACTTCGATGCCCAGCGACAGCGGGGTGACGTCGAGCAGGAGCATATTCTCGGTAGCTTCGGAGCCGCCGCCCAGGATGTTCGCCTGGACCGCCGCACCGAGAGCCACAACCTCGTCGGGATTCAGATCGGTGTGCGGTTTGCGCTGAAATAACTCTTCGACGAGCGCCCGCACTTTGGGGATGCGTGTCGATCCTCCCACCAGCACCACTTCATCAATCTGCTGCGGCTTGAGTCCGGCGTCTTTTAGAGCCAGCTTGCACGGTCCGACCGTACGATCGATGATCGGTTGAATCAGTTGCTCGAATTGCTCTCGCGTAATTTCGCGCTGGTAGCGCTTGCCTTGCGGAAGTTCAATATCCAGCTCTGTCGCGGGTTGGGAAGACAAAGCAATTTTGGCTTCAATGACTGCTTTACGTATGGTGGCCACGGCTTCACCGTTTCGCGAAACGTCGAGGTTCGCATCGCCGAGGATGTCGTCGATAGCAATTTTGATCAGCAGATTATCGATATCGTCGCCGCCGAGGTGTGTGTCTCCGTTGGTCGCGATCACTTCGAAGATTCCGTCGTGTAGCTTGAGAATGGAAACGTCGAAAGTCCCGCCGCCAAGGTCATACACGGCGATGATGCCGTTCTGCTTTTTGTCTAAGCCGTAAGCGAGCGATGCAGCCGTGGGTTCATTTACCAGGCGCAGAACTTCTAGGCCGGCGATGCGGCCTGCATCTTTGGTAGCCTGGCGCTGCGCGTCGTTAAAATAGGCAGGTACGGTAATTACTGCCTTCGTCACCGGCGCATTGAAGAATCGCTCAGCGTTGCGCTTGAGTTGGCGAAGAATGAATGCAGAAATTTCCGGAGGGGTGAAAGTCTTCTCTCCCAGCTTGATTCGGAGAACTTCTCCGGCTTGCAAATCTTCCGCCAGATGAAAAGGAAACAGCCGGAGTTCTTCCTGAATATCTTCAAGGCCGCGTCCCATCAGTCGCTTGATTGAATAGACGGCGCGTTCCGGAGTCTCGATCAGATATTTGCGGGCCGCGTTGCCCACTATGATCTGATCACGTTCATCTAGCGCAACGACGGACGGGACTAGATTCAGCCCATCCTCGCCGGGGATCACAACAGGACTATCCCCCTGCATGAAAGCCACCAGGGAGTTGGTGGTTCCGAGGTCTATGCCGACGATGCGATCAGTGGCCATTTTGTAATTTAGTAATTTGGTAATTGAGTAATTTGAAAAACAACGCCGAGGCTGCAGCCGCGAACAATTACCCGATTACACAATTTCTCAATTCTCCAATGCTTCGTTTACGTCGCGAACCAGATTTCTTATATAAGACCGACGATTCAAAAGGTCGACCATCTTGTCGCTGACTTTTTTCCTGCTCTCTTCCGTCGCGTCACTGGGAAGCTGGTCCCAATCGTTCCAATAAGTTTTCAGCTCATCCGAGAGTGATTCGTATTTCTCTTCCAGTTCCAGCTTTTGTTTGCCTATTTCTTCGATTAGCGCGGGATCGTCTTCGCCCATTTTCTTCTGCATGCGAAGCTCTTCCAGTTGCAAGTTCAGCTCGAAAACTTCTTCTAACAGGTCTGGAGGCACAACCTGCTTCTTGATCTGACCGGAAGCCCGCGCCTTTTCTGTGGCCGCTTTCGATTGCTCCTCGAGTTCCACGCCTTCAAGGCGCAGCAAATATTCGGTTCGTTTGATGGGATCTTTCAAAGTGCGATAAGCGTCGTTGAGCAGGGAACTCTGCTCCAGGCTCCACTCCTGCTCCCGCGCATCGGCACGGGCGCAAAGGTCGGGATGAAGCTTGCGGCTGAGTTCGTAAAACTCCCGCTCCAGAAGCGCGGTATCGAGATTGAGCTTGCGAGGCAGAGCAAAAAATGTGAAATAGTCCACCGGCACCGGCGGCTGAACCTTGCCACAGGCGCTGCAGAAATGGACGGCACGCATGGTGCCGCAGGACCAGCAGGACGGCGTAGCTTCGCCTGGCGTAACCAGAGAAGAACTCGTGTTGGATTCCATCGCCATAAATGTGCTTACCGCGGACACTCACAATATTGCTTGGGCTTGCGAGGCCAGAACAACGGCGTAGTGGAAAGACACTTCGCGGGCGTGGGCGCCCGCGCCACACTATCAGCCCGAGAACGAAGTGCCGCATCCACACGACTTCGTTGAATTCGGGTTTACGAACACGAAGCCTTGCTGCATGAGCGTCTCTTGATAATCGAGGGTCATGCCATGCAGGTAGATGAACGATTTCGGATCGACGAACACGCGCACGTCGCCGAACTGAAAAATGCGGTCGCGCTCCCGCGGCTGCGTGTCGAACCGAATGTTATAGCTCAGACCCGGAACATCCGCCGCCCTGCACGCCGAGGCGCAATCCGCCCTGCTCCGGCGAGATGCCCTCCTTCACGATTGCAGTTCGGATCTTGGACAAAGCTTTGTCCGTGACCTGGACGCCTTTCGCTGGAGCCTTCGGCGCTTCCGTTTTGGTTTCTATTTCGATCGTCATCGGACAAAAAGCAATGGGCGAGACGCCCGCTCTCCATTTGGCAAAACTACTGCGCTGCGACCGCTGCCGGCTTCGCCACTTCCTGCTTTTTCTTCCAGTCGTGGATGGCGGCGCGAATAGCGTCTTCCGCCAGCACCGAGCAGTGAATCTTCACCGGCGGCAGCGAGAGCTCTTTCACGATCTCGGTGTTCTTGATCGCCAGGGCTTCGTCCACGGTCTTTCCCTTCACCCATTCGGTGGCGAGGGACGAGGACGCGATGGCCGAGCCGCAACCAAACGTCTTGAATTTCGCGTCTTCAATGATGTTGGTTTGCGGGTTGACCTTGATCTGCAGCTTCATCACGTCGCCGCATTCAGGCGCGCCGACTAGGCCAGTTCCGACTTCGGAACTGTTCTTGTCCATCGATCCCACGTTGCGCGGGTTTGAATAATGATCTAGAACCTTATCGCTGTATGCCATGATTTGCTTCTCCTTAAAATTTTGTCCAACCTACTCAGCTGCCCATTTCACATTCTTCAAATCCACGCCCTCTTTCGCCATTTCGTAAAGCGGCGAAAGTTCGCGCAACCGGGTTACAGTTTCAACGACGCGATCGGCGACGTAATCAACTTCGGCTTCGGTGTTGAAGCGTCCAAGACCGAATCGAATGGAGCTGTGCGCCAAATCGTCTCCGGTGCCCAGAGCCTTTAATACATAAGATGGCTCCAGCGTCGCCGAGGTACATGCCGAACCGCTCGAAACCGCAATATCGTTGATGCCCATCAGCAACGATTCGCCTTCCACATAGGCAAAACTGATATTCAGATTGCCGGGAAGACGGTGTTCCATGGAACCGTTGATGTATACCTCGTCAAGGCGGCCCATGATTTTGTCGCGCAGACGGTTGCGCAGCCCCGCCAGGTGGCAAGCTTCCTTCGCCATTTCTTCGGAAGCGATCGCGCATGCCTTGCCGAGACCGACAATGCCCGGCACGTTCAGGGTTCCCGAACGCATGCCGCGCTCGTGGCCGCCGCCGTCGATGATGGCGGAAATCTGCACTCTCGGATTCTTGCGCCGAACATACAGCGCGCCGACTCCCTTCGGACCATACATTTTGTGCGCGGAAATCGACATCACGTCGATGTTGTTCTTGTTCACGTCGACCGGAATCTTGCCGACAGCCTGGGTCGCGTCGGTGTGGAAAATGATTCCGCGTTCGCGGCACAGCTTGCCAATCTCTGCGACGGGCTGCAGCACACCAATTTCGTTATTGGCCCACATGATCGTCACCAGGATCGTCTTGTCATCCATGGCGCGCTTCAGCTCTTCAAGATCGACCAAGCCGTCTTTCTGAACCGGCAGATAGGTAACGCGATAGCCGTACTTCTCGAGACGCTTGCAGGTGTCCAACACAGCCTTGTGTTCGGTCACGGCGGTGATAATGTGGTTGCCCTTTTCCCGGTACATCTCCGCAACACCCTTGATCGCCAGGTTGTCGCTCTCGGTCGCGCCCGAGGTGAAGATAATTTCCTTGGTGGTTGCGCCGACCAGTCTGGCAACTCGTTCACGCGCGGTTTCCACGCCTTCTTCTCCCGCCCAGCCAAACGAGTGATTGCGGCTGGCGGCGTTACCGAACTTCTCCATGAAATATGGCAGCATTTCTTCCAGTACCCGCGGATCCATCGGCGTGGTGGCATGGTTGTCCATGTACACGGGCAGCTTAACTCCGTCTGGAGCTATGTGTTCTGCCTGGGGGATTGTCTTTACGTCGGTGCTCATGATTGCTCTCCTACCTGTCTTTTAAGTAATTGTCACCAGCTCAGCCGGTTTCTTTTCGATTTCCTGGGACGACTGCGGCTCTTCATTCATCTCTGAGATACTGATGCGCCGCAAAACCTGTTCGATGCTCTCATTAACCCGGCGCAATGGCTCGCGAATGGTGCAGCGGTCGGTTTGATCGCATTCGCCCCGCACCGTGATGCAAGAAGTAATGAACAGCGGACCGTCAATAGCCCGAATCACCTCAAACGCGCTGATCGTTCCCGGATCTCGCGCCAACGTGTATCCGCCGTTCATCCCATGCTGCGAGTGCAGCAAACCGGACTTGACCAGTCGCTGCAGAATCTTTGCCAGCGCCTCCTGCGGGATGCCATAAGCGTCGGCAACGTCTTTAGCACTACATGCCCCGTTCGGCGCATGCTCGGCCAGATGTTTCATGGCCATTAAGCCGTAATCCGCCTTCTTGGTAAGCTTCAGCATTGAGGTGTAAATCCGACCTTTTCAGTCGGATATGTAATTATAGGGCTCGCTGACCTGAAATTGCAAGCTTTGCAGGCAATGGCTAAATTCTCCAGTGGATGGTAAGTATTGTGCCCTCAGCTGCTTATGAGATAGCGATCTTTTAGGTCGTATTTCATCGCTATTTAGCCATGCGCTCTCCCACGGCGCATCATTGGATGGTTCTAGCAAATGCGAGTTTCAAGCCGATTTTAACGAAAAGACTTGACAAGACCGTGAGTCACGCTAAAATACCGCCAATTTCCGGCAAACCTCACTGCAGCCTCGCCAGGCTTTTTGTGATCGCCGGGTTTATGACTCCCAGCCCGCCGCCGCAATCTCCCGATAGAGTTCCAACCAGCGAGTGCAAGCATCCTCGTGTGCAAATCGTGGCCCGCGAAGAAGACGCAGAATTCGTCGAGTGCCTGGAATGCGGCGACATCTTTGAATCCAGCGAGTTCAAGGACATGATGATCGAAGACACCCGGCCGAAGAACGAATTCTGAGGTGGTTTGGATCACTGCCAGATGACGAAGGTAATCCCCCGCGGGAGGTACTTCCTTGTCCGTAGCCGAGACAGTTTGTTAGTGTCAGCGTGGCAACCATTGCCGACGGAGAGGTCATGTCACTGGTGGCTTTAGTTGTCGACGACTCCATGCTCATCCGGCATACCGTGTGTCGCTTCCTTGAGGAGCGGAGCTTTACCGTGGAGTCCGCGACCAACGGGCAGGAAGCGCTCGAAACGTTGAAACGAGTGCGCCCCGACATTATCGTCACCGATATCCAAATGCCCACGATGAGCGGCACCGAGCTCATCACCGCCATTAAAAGAGACACTGGCTTGGCCGCGATTCCAATCGTCATCGTCGCAGGCAAACAGAGCGGCTTTGAGGAAACAGAAACGCGAGCCAACTTCACGATCTTTAAAGATATCAATATCGAAGATCAATTGGCCAAGGCGCTGAAGGTGGTGCTGGGGACAAAAGCCGCGAAAGCACAAGTGGCGAAGAAGCAGAGCGTAATATTCACAGTTTCTGAAGTGCGGACCGCACGATTTTATCCAGATTGAGTTCTACTTCAGCGCCATCCCTGCCTCCGCTGAAAAATCCATGGAGGCAAAATCGCGTGACAGAAACTTAGGATAGGCGGCGGCTGCAATCATTGCGGCGTTGTCAGTTGAGAGCGGGCGCGAAGGGAAATAAACGGCTGATCCCTTCATTGGCTGCGTCCTGCTCGAATTTGTGACGCAATTCCTGATTAGCCGCTACCCCGCCCGTCACGAACAACGTCGCAACATCGTAAGCGCGAGCCGCGGCCAGAGTTTTTGCCGCCAGGTCTTCGACCATAGCTCTCTGGAATGAAGCCACCAGATCGAGCGTCGTTTTGTCGCAATAAGACAAACAATCTTCGACTTTGCCCTGTGACGTTCCCAAAAGCGCGGCGCGACGCTTCTCGATTGATTGTTGTAGGTCGTGAGTTTCGACGTATCGCAATACTGCCGTCTTGATGCCGCTGTAGGAGAAATCAAAGCGTGGGCCACCGTTAGAAGGCGGAGGTATTTCGCTCGTTGCGATCTCTGTGCTTGAGTTGCGAAGGCGGAAACTTTACCGCGTGAGGATTGCCGTAGAGAGAAAGTTTATCGACGATCGGTCCGCCGGGATATCCCAACGCCAGCAATTTTGCGACTTTGTCGAAAGCTTCGCCGGCAGCGTCATCGCGCGTGTGGCCAATGTTCCGGTAAGACCAACAATTATCCTCGTGCTTCGCCAGGTAAAGATGCGTGTGACCGCCGGAGACAACCAGCGCCAGCACGGGAAAACGTAGTTCATGATTTCCCTTGCGACGCTCCTCGAGCAGAACCGCATGGATATGGCCTTCGAGATGATTGACCGCGATCAGTGGCTTGTCGAGAGCAAATGCCAAAGCCTTGGCGTAGCTGATGCCGACGAGCAGAGCGCCCGCAAGCCCAGGTCCCTGCGTTACGGCGATGGCATCGACAGATTGATAAGTTTGCCCTGCATCGGCGAGGGCCTTACGCACAACTGGGACAATCGCCCGCAGATGCTCGCGCGATGCCAATTCAGGCACGACTCCGCCGTAGGGCTGGTGAGTGGCAATCTGCGAGAACACGACATTGGAGACGATCTGCTCCCCGGAGCGCACCACCGCGGCGGCGGTTTCGTCGCAGGAAGTCTCAATGCCGAGGATGAAGGCGTCGGCCATAACTCTTATATTATCTGCTGGAGCCTTATTTCGCGGCCATGCTCAAAGACTTTGCCATTTCGATCATCCGTACGCTACGCGAACGAGGCCACAAAGCGTATCTGGTTGGTGGATGCGTCCGCGATCTGCTGCTGGGCCGCGAACCCGCCGATTACGACGTCACCACTGATGCTCTGCCCGAAGAGGTGATGCGGATTTTTCCTGAGACTTATGCAGTCGGCGCGCAGTTCGGCGTTGTGCTGGTCCCTGCGCCGGAAAAAGACGAACACCAGGTCCCTCGACTACGTCCGAACTTCGCGGAGCGAAGCTCGGACTCCGCTCGGGATGACAGAACTATGGGAGTGGTTGAGGTTGCCACCTTTCGTTGTGATATCGGATACAGCGACGGCCGTCATCCTGATGAAGTTCGTTTCAGCAAAGATCCGCGTGAAGATGTGGAGCGCCGCGATTTCACCATCAACGGTCTGCTACTGGATCCGCTCACAAACGAAGTTCTGGATTATGTCGGCGGACGCAGAGACCTCGACGCTAGAATTATTCGGACCATTGGCGATCCTGCGAGGCGTTTCGCGGAGGACAAACTGCGGATGTTGCGTGCGGTCCGCTTCGCGGCGCGTTTCGGCTACGCAATTGAGCCCAAAACATTCGAGGCGATTCGACAACTGGCACCGCAAATTCACCAGGTTTCGCGCGAGCGCGTGCGCGATGAGCTCAGCAAAATGCTGATCGAGGGCCATGCGCGTGAGGCTTTTCTTCTGCTCGACGAAAGCGGATTGCTGCACGAAGTCTTGCCGGAGATTGAAGCGATGAAGGGAGTCGAGCAGCCGCCGCAGTTTCATCCCGAAGGCGATGTGTTCGTGCACACCATGCTATTGCTGGATAAACTGCCGCATCCCTGTCCGGTCACGCTGGCGTGGGGCGCGTTGTTGCACGATGTGGGCAAGCCACCCACGTTTCGGGTTGCGCCGGACCGCATCCGATTCGATGGCCACGTCGATGTCGGCGTCAAGATGGCGGAAGAAATTTGTGAGCGACTGCGCTTCTCTAACGACGACACTCGCCAAATTCTTGCTCTGGTCGACAATCACATGCGCTTCGCGCACGTCCAGCAAATGAAGGAATCTACGTTTAAGCGATTCGTGCGCATGCCACGCTTCGAGGAGCACCTTGAATTGCATCGCATGGATTGCCTGTCCAGCCACGGCGATCTTACTTCATACGATTTCACTCGCGAGAAGATGAACGCCATGCCAGCAGCTGCGATGAGGCCGGCGCCGCTGATCACCGGCGATGATTTAATTTCATCCGGCTACGCCCCGGGTCCGCGATTCAAAGAAATTCTTTCAGCGGTAGAGGATGGACAACTCGAAGGAAGATTGCGCAACAAGGAAGAAGCGTTAACATTTGTAAACCGTCAGTTTCCTGACGTAGGTTAGCGGCCAGCTGAACTTCCAGATTTCCACCGGGCACCGAATCCCCAACCCCAGTTGACGCATCTCATTTTAGACGCATATTATCTTCGTTTGGCCTCATAGGCAGGAACGAGCTAGGAAGGGCCACAAACAGTGAAGCTATTATCCATGGATAAAAAGAAGCTGGAAACATTCAAAAAGAGATTGGAAACGCGGCAACAGGAGTTGCGCCGGATGGTCTCGCGTACCGAGCAAGACGGCCGCACGGTCGATGAAGACTCGGCGCAGGACATCGCCGACCGCGCTGCCAGCTCTTACACCAAAGAGTTTCTCTTTCACCAGAGCAATAACGATCGTCAGCTTCTGCAGATGGTCGAAGGTGCTCTTTCGCGCATCCGGGAGGGAAGCTTCGGCGAGTGTATCTCCTGCGGCAAAGAGATCAATGCCAAGCGCCTCGAAGCCGTGCCGTGGACTCGCCATTGCATCGAATGCCAGGAAAAAGCGGAACAGGGATTGCTGGAACAGACTCCGCGGTAGAGACGTTGCTAGCAATGTCTGCAGTTCCAACGCTTTGACCCTGAGTCGGGAAAGGCCGCCTGATTTCGGGCGGCTCGCTTTTTTGACTTTCCAGCGCGGATGGCAGTGAGCAAAACCTGGCAGTACACGCTTGTCGCGGTAATTGCAGGTCTGATCGCGGCGTCGGCGCTTTATCTTTTCTCGGGTGATGTTGTAGTGGTTTTGTTTGTCAAGGCAGTGGAAAAAGTACTGAGCATCATTGTCGGACTCATCCGCCTGAAAAGCCACTAAATCCACGCGGCACTACCGCAGGAAAGCTGATTTGCGGACAGTAACCCTTTGACGCTGCTGATTTTCGCCTGTTAAACTCAAAGACTAGCAATCCCACGCAATTATTTCAGAAGGGAAGTTCGTGCGCGCAGAAACCCGTCATCAATTAAAACAGGATCGATTTAGCCGAGTCACCCTCGACGCGGCCGAGAGAACTGCGCACTGGTCGGTTGAGCACAAAAACAAGTTGGTTGTCGCAGCCATAGCCGTGGCGGCTGTGGTTGCCGCAGTTGTCGGCTCGTGGTACTACTTGGGCCAGCAGGATCAGAAGGCCAGCCTCGATATGAGCGTTGCCGTGCGCACCCTGAATACGCCGGTGCGTCCACCTAACATGCCCGCGCAACCGGATGCGCCCAGTTTTGCCAGCGTAGCGGAGCGCGCCACCGCGGCTCACAAACAGTTTCAGGCCGTTGTCGACAAATATCCGCACACCCATGCAGCTGAGTTCGCTCATTATTTTGTCGGTCTGACGGCCGCGGATCTGGGCGACAACGCGTCCGCCGAGCGTGAATTTCAGAAAGTGATTTCGTCGGCCAACAGCGATGTGGCTGCGCTGGCAAAAATGGCGCTGGCGTCGGTTTATCGCAATACCGGACGTAACAAGCAAGCCATCGAACTTTACAAGGAACTGGCGGCGAAGCCAACGACTACGGTAGGAAAGGCGGCGGCGCAAATGGAATTGGCCGCGACTTATCAGTCTGACAATCAGCCACTCGAAGCTAAACGAATCTACGAGACCATCCAAAAAGAAAATCCCGCCACGGAAGCCGGCCAGTTAGCTTCATCGAAGCTCCAGCAATTGAAGTAAGTGACGGGACACGCGCGGCAAGGTTTTGTCTGCGCCGTGGAATGAGCAACCCGATCGAGACCCTACGCTCGGCCTTTTTTCGCCGCGGCAGCGATAACTCCAGCCTTTTCCCAGGGACGCTTGGGCCGCGCTTCGGCTGGCTTGTCGCGATTCTCGATGCGGTCGTACTGATAAGACTCGCTGACCGTGCCGAGCGATTCGTTGTAGAGCGTCGGCAGGCCCAGGCCTTCCTTCAGTTCCTCGGTGAATTGCTGTAGCGCCTTCAGATGGTCGGCAGTCGCTGGAATTTCCGTCTTGGACGTTTTAAGAAACTGCTGGTATCCCTTATTCACCAGCTTCGAAATCTCACCGCCGATCAGATAGCCCGGATAAGCGAAAATTTTAACGTGATCGTCACCATCTTTTTGGATGGCGGCGGATACATTGTACTTTTTCACGAACACTCGTCCCTGCGTGCCCGGCGCCTCGATCAGATCAAAGCCGTGGTCGCGAAGCCAATTAAGAGCCTCTTCATAAGTGCGTTCTTCTACTTTTGATGCCATTTTTGTCCTTCATTCCCGGTTAGGTTAGATGCGGCTCCCTGAAAAAGGTACGTTGCCCAGCATCTTCGATGAAACCAAGTACCTCTCTTATAATCTAATCAACAGTTTTTAGTTCCTGATTTCGCGTGTACGGGACATTACCTAGGTCACGGCTCTTATAGCTGCGTCATGCATAGTGGGTATCGAAATATCGGGGAGTTGGCCGGTTCTGGTGGGCACACAGGCGAAAAAAATCCGCCACGTAAGCCCAGTCTGGGACAGAGAACTCTGGATCGCATTGGCAATACTCCATTGCTTCGCCTCGAGCGCGTCGCCAGTGATCTGCCGGGAGTCGAAATTCTGGGCAAAGCGGAATGGCTCAATCCCGGGGGCTCGGTGAAAGATCGCGCCGCCGCCAACATCGTGGCCCAAGCGCAGGCGAGCGGCAAGTTAACATCCGGTAAAATTCTGCTCGATTCGACCAGCGGCAATACAGGCATTGCGTATGCGATGCTGGGCGCTGCGCAGGGTTTTCCCGTGACGCTGTGCATGCCAGAAAATGTCTCGGTCGAACGCAAGCGCATTCTGCATGCCTACGGCGCCAATATTATTTACACCGACCCTGGGGACGGCTCTGATGGTGCGATTCGTGTGGCTCGCGAATTGGCCGCGAAGCATCCTGACCTTTATTACTACGCGGACCAGTATTCCAACGATGCCAACTGGCAAGCTCATTATCACGGCACTGCAAATGAAATCTGGGAACAGACCGAGGGGCGTGTTACTCACTTCGTGTCGATGTTAGGCACAAGCGGAACTTTCATGGGCGCGACCCGGCGCTTGAAAGAATTGAATCCTCGCATCCGCTGCATTTCGTTGCAGCCGGATTCGGCGTTCCACGGAATCGAAGGCGCGAAATACATGGCCAGCGCCATCGTTCCGAAGATCTATGATCCGTCGCTGGCTGATGCTGACCTGGGAATTTCCACCGAAGACGCGTACGCAATGGCCAAGCGCCTGGCTCGCGAGGAAGGCTTGCTGGTAGGGATATCGGCTGCGGCCGCCGTGGCCGGATGCCTGCAACTGGCGCGGCAGTTGCAGAAAAATGAACATGCCGTCTTCGTGACTATCTTGTGCGACTCTGGCGACAAGTATCTGAGCGAGAGATTCTGGCAGGAGGGTTAATTTTCAACCACAGAGACACAGAGTCACAGAGAAAAAATTGAAAGGTCTGTGACTCTGTGTCTCTGTGGTTTCTGAAAGTTCTATGTTGAAGATCGAACGAAAAGACTTTGAGGCTATTCGGCGCATGGCGAGGAGACCTATCCGCATGAATGCTGTGGAGTTTTGCTCGGGCCGATTGGATGGAGACGTGCGCATCGTGAGTTCAGTTGTGCGCTACGGGAACACACGCACTGATTCTCCGCAGAATCGTTACACATCGATCCGAGTGAAGTGATTCGCATTCAGCGGAGGGACGCGAACGGGCGGAGGACATTGTCGGCTTCTACCATTCTCATCCCGACCATCCCGGCACACTGGTCGCCCACTGATCTCGCCGACGCTCACTGGCTCGGCTGCTCCTATGTGATTACCAGCGTTGAGAAAGGCAAGGCCGCGGTCACGAATTCATTCGAGCTTGCGGGCAGCGATGAGGGCGACAAAAGGCTCGTTGAGGACAGTGAAGGAGCCTGGTGCGAGAAACTTATGCTGACTACGTTTCATATTGAGAACCTTCAGCGAACGGGCAAGGATGTAAGCCTCACTCGGGCTTGCTGAATCCCAGTAGCCCTCTTTGGGCATCACTTTACGGTAATGACTAAAATCAATATTCCTACTCCCTTACGCCAATATGCTGGCAAGCAGCCGACAGTCGAAGTCAAAGCTGGAACCGTGGCTGAGGCTTTGTCTGGGCTGGTTTCCAAGCACCCTGAATTGCAGAGGCATCTGTACACGGAAGACCAAAAACTGCGGTCTTTTGTGAATGTCTATTTGAATGACGAAGATGTCCGCTATCTGCAAAAAGAAGCCACTGCCGTCAAAGAGGGTGATACTATTTCGATTGTGCCTTCGATTGCTGGAGGCCGGTGAATCATGACCGACGAACGAATCACTCTCCGAATGCGCCGCCACAGCGCTGGTTGTTGTCCGCTCTGTTGTTGTTTCTAGTCGTCCACTTCGTAACTCATTCAACATTAAAATTTTAACCGAGGGTTTTATGGCCACCATTACAGAAGTCAAACCAAGTGAAACGAAGCCCGAAGCTCTTACCAATGACGAAATTTTGCGCTACTCGCGTCACCTGATCATGCCGGAAGTCGGCATGGAGGGCCAGCAGAAGCTCAAAGCGGCGCGCGTGCTGTGCATTGGAGCGGGCGGGCTGGGGTCGCCTTTAGCGCTTTACCTGGGCGCGGCAGGCGTGGGCACGCTTGGAATCGTGGACTTCGATGTGGTCGATTACACGAATCTGCAGCGGCAGATTATTCACAGCACCGCCGACGTGGGACGGAAAAAATTGGATTCTGCGGCCGAGAAGCTGAAGGCGATCAATCCGTTTTTGAACATCCGCAAGTTTGAAACCCGGCTCACCAGCGACAATGCGCTCGAACTGTTTCGCGACTTCGACATCATTGCCGATGGCACCGACAATTTTCCTACGCGCTATCTGGTGAACGATGCTTGCGTGCTCACCGGCAAGCCAAATGTTTACGGTTCGATTTTCCGCTTTGAAGGGCAGGCCAGTGTTTTCGCCACGAAAGATGGTCCTTGCTATCGCTGTTTGTACTCCGATCCGCCGCCGCCGGGATTGGTTCCTTCCTGCGCGGAGGGTGGTGTGCTCGGTATTTTGCCCGGCCTCGTCGGCGTGATTCAGGCCACGGAAGTCATCAAGTTGATCCTCGGGAAAGGCGATCCGCTGATTGGACGTTTGCTGCTCATCGACGCGCTGGGTATGAAGTTTCGCGAACTCAAGCTGCGCAAGAATCCGGATTGCCCGGCTTGCGGGACGCATCGCACCATTACAAAACTGATAGACTACAACGAGTTTTGCGGAATCCGCGGTGAGGAAAAACGCGAGGAGAAAACAGTGGAAGCAGGCATTCCCGAAATGCAGGTTGAAGAACTGAAGCGGCGTCTGGACGCGGGCGACGATCTTTTTGTGCTCGACGTGCGCGAGCCCCACGAATATCAGATCTGCAATATCAACGGCCATCTGATCCCGCTAGGCGATTTGCCGAAGCGAGTGAACGAACTCGATTCCAGCCGCGAAATCGTGGCCCACTGCCGCTCCGGTGTGCGCAGCGCGAAAGCCGTCGCCTTCCTGCAACAGGCAGGATTCAAGAAAGTCCACAATCTCGCCGGCGGAATCCTGGCCTGGGCAGATCGCGTGGATCCGAGGATGCCGAAGTACTGAACCCCGGCTTCAGCACTGGGCTTGAGCAAACTGCAGACAGATAGTCAAAAAGAGGGGAGCTTGAAAACGCTCCCCTCTTTCTTCTCACCCCGATCAACTTTACTTGCTGTTACCGCTGCTGCCATCCATGCTGGCCGTTTCCTGGCCGATTGCGAGTGCATACTTTTTCCCGCCGAAGTGAATTTCAGCCAGCGACCTGCTGCCATCATCATTGGTTTTCACCACCGCAGAATCCCTGTTTGGTGGTTGGCTCAGATCGATGAGCCGGGCGGGAGTTGTGGCTACAACCTTCTTGCCTTGCATGATGCTCAACTCGACGTTCGGACCAGCGCCATCCCATTTGACTGAGTAATCACCGGGGTGCAATTGCTTGCCGCTCACGGTTACCGGATCTACGACTTCCAATGAACCCTTGTTAGAGGCCGCGAATGCGCCGGTTGCCAGCACCAAAGCCAGTCCCAGCAGCAAACCTTTGGAAAACTTTGCGAATTTCATAAGCTCCTTTTTCTTTCCCGAAAACGTCGGGAACCGGTTCTGGGCGGCCTGGACTGGCTTCCACGAAAAACTTTCATTTTTTTGCCGTGAAAGCCTTACAATGCTGCAGCGGGGTTAAGGAGAAAGCGCGTGGCCGCAAGACCGCGGGCTGTCTGCTGCAGGGATTGCGCTCACCTGGGCCGCCAAACCGAGAATGAGCCAGTCCCTTAACCCCTGAATTGTTTCTTGCTCTCCGGGTGAGCTGTCACCCGCGCCGTTTCACCTCACCGTGTCAATATACGTTGTTCGATGTTTCAAAGTTCCCGGTAGTTTCATATTGCAATTACCAAGTTGGACGCTCGATGAGCAAGGTTGTTAGCAAGCGATCGTGTGCGGGAAATCGCCACAGCTCTCACATGTTCTGTTGATCGCAAAGATTTTACGAGCGTTCACAGAAATTCACACAATTCGACCACAGAGACACAGAGTCACAGAGAAACTTCTAATCGGTTCCTCTGTGTCTCTGTGACTCTGTGGTTAACTGATCTTCAAAACCACTTTCCCAAAGTTTTTTCCTTCTGATAACAGACGATAGGCCTTCGGCTGCCTTCTCCATTGGCAGCACATGTCCGATCACTGGGTGCAGGTGGCCCTGCGAGATCCAACTGGAAAGTTGTTTCCATGCCTGACTCATGAGTTCTGCCTTGGCGGAAAGATAAGTCAACCACAATCCGTGGATGCTTGCGCCTTTGGCATAAAGTAGTCTGGTATCTAATTCTGGTTTTTGCCCGGTGGCGCTTCCGTACACGATAGCGCGTCCGAAATCACCCAGGCAGCGCACACTCTTGGCGGTGTGCTCACCGCCCAGCATTTCGAATACTGCGTCCACGCCTTGGCCGTGAGTGAGGTCTTTGATCGCATCTTCATAGTCGCGCTGTTTGTAATTGATTCCATGTTGCAAGCCCAGTTCTTTCACGCGTGCGAGCTTTTCGTCGGATGAAGAAGTCCCGTACATTTCTATGCCCAGCAACTTTCCAATCTGTACTGCGGCGGTTCCGACGCCTCCAGCTACGGCGTGGATCAATACGCTTTGTGCGCCGCCAGCAACCGGATTTGGCTCGCCAATGAATCCCGCCTTCCAGAACGCGAAGTATGCGGTGAAGTAATTTACTGGGAACGCAGCACCTTCTTCCGCGCTCCAATTGTCGGGAACCGGCCACAACAGTTCGGATCGGGCGGCAACGAGTTCAGCAATTGCCCCCCATTGGGTATAGCCCATCACCCGGCGACCGTCGCTTTCTCTCTTGCCGCAGAACTCCCGGCCCGCCACCAGCGGAGGTTTCGGAGTGCCAGGATACCCTCCCTGGGCGGTCATGACGTCAGCGAAGTTCAGGCCGCTGGCCTCTACCCTAACCAATTGGTGTCCAGGACTCGGAACTGGAGCAGAAACATCTCGAACCTCGAGAACTTCTGGCCCACCTAAGCGAGTAATGACAATCGCTTTCATACGATTCAGTCTATCGCAAGCCCGAGACGATTCTCCTACATCACCCGAGGGTGTGACTTGGGTAATCGCGTACCCTTCGGCCTAGGTATATACTTCCTTGGAATATCTGTATTTTGTAACTGTCTAGTTTTTGGACGTCGGCGGAGCGGTTTATAGCCGTCTCATTCATAGGCTCCGCATATAGATCACTGGCCGCATTAGATGGCAGTCGGCGGCGAGTGCGGAACACCACGTGGACCGTGGGTTCTGAGGAGGAAGGTTTACGTGGACTTAATAATGGTCCGCCTGTTGTTTGTGGTTTTTGTCGCTGTTACTTGCTACCTTATTCAACCTTTCGGTCTTTCTCCTAAGTTGGATGCTGGCGTCGGCGCACTGCTTGGCATTGCCGTCGTCACCTTCGAGTGGCGTCTGCGCCTGGTCAGCTTGAAGCGCTTGATCGGAGCTGCGATTGGCAGCGTCCTCGGGATTTTTGGCGCCTACCTCTTCGCCCTGGTGATTCGCAACAGCATTCCTGCCGGAAATACCCAGAGCTTCTTGCAGATCATGGTCATGCTGCTGATGGCGTACGTCGGCTTGATTGTCGGGGCCAACAAGGGCGACCTGCTGAATCTCGCGGCTCTAGGCGGGATTTTCGGCGGCGAGAAACAATCGCGGAAGAGTTTCAAAATTCTGGATACCAGCGTCATCATTGATGGACGCATCGCCGACATCGCCGAGACCGGCTTCCTCGATGGCGTAATCGTGGCTCCGCAATTCGTTTTGCGTGAACTGCAATTGGTGGCCGATTCTGCCGATTCGCTCAAGCGCAATCGTGGGCGGCGCGGCCTCGACATTCTGCAGCGTCTGCAGAAGATCGCCACGGTGCAAATTCAGATTGTGGAAGATGATTTTCCCGCGGTCCGCGAAGTCGATCTGAAACTGATTGAATTGGCCAAGCTTTACGAAGGCAAAATTATTACTAACGATTTCAATCTCAATAAAGTAGCGCAATTGCAAGGCGTCGCGGTGCTCAACATCAACGAATTGGCAAATTCCCTGAAGCCGATCGTGCTGCCGGGCGAGATTATGAAGGTGTTCATACTGAAAGAAGGCAAGGAATACAACCAGGGCGTTGCCTATCTGGATGACGGCACCATGGTGGTCGTCGACAATGCACGCAAAATGATCGGCAAGACCATCGACATTTCTGTGACCTCGGTTCTACAAACCACCGCGGGAAAAATGATTTTCGGCAAGTGGGATGAACGCTCAGCCCGTACGGAGCCGCGACCCGCGGTAGTTTTGACCACAGCGACCGCAATCCCGAACGGAGAGCCGAAGAAAACTCCGCCGGTGGTGCTGGAACGCCCGGTGGAATAGGGCGATGGACGACTGGCGTCTTCGCCCGTCCAGCCAGTACCCAAGAAACACGTAACGGCGCACGCCCTCGTCCGCCAAGCGGTGCGAAGCGCCGCAGTTCACGAACCTTGCTCGACCCCGACGAGGCGTCCGGGGCTACATAATTTTCCTACCAGCCTACTTTCTGTCCTTTATTTTGCTCATCGAGCCACTTTTGCAATGGCGCGAAGTATTCGAGCAGTGCGCCGGCGTCCGTCTGGCGTTGTCCGGTCAAAACTTCCAACGCGTCAGGCCACGGTTTGCTCTGTCCCATTGCCAGCATCTTGTTGAATTTTGCGCCTGCTTCTTTCGAACCGTAGAAGGTGCAGCGGTTCAATGGGCCTGTGTATCCCGACGCCTGACACAAGGCACGATAAAACTGGAACTGCAGAATGCGCGCCAGGAAATAACGCGTGTACGGCACATTGGCGGGAACGTGATACTTGGCTCCGGGATCGAAATCCGCTTCGCTGCGCGCGACCGGCGGAGCGACGCCTTGGTATTTCAGACGAAGATCCCACCATGCCTTGTTGTAATCGGCGGGAGTGACTTCGCCGGAGAATACTTTCCAACGCCACTGATCGATCATCAGGCCGAAGGGCAGAAATGCAACTTTATCGAGAGCCTGCTTAAGCAACAGCGGAATATCGCTGTCGGCGGATGGCACTTTGTCCAACAGCCCAATCGTCCGCAAATATTCGGGCGTGATGGCCAGCGCAATGGTGTCGCCAATTGCCTCGTGAAAGCCATCATTCGCTCCGTTCTTGAACAGGAATGGCTGATTCTCGTAAGCGCGCTGGTACATGTTGTGGCCAAGTTCATGGTGGATGGTGACAAAGTCAACGTCGCGAATCTGGATGCACATCTTGATGCGAAGATCGTCAAAGTTATCGATGTCCCAGGCGCTCGCGTGACAGACCACGTCGCGGTCGCGAGGCTTGGTCAAAAGCGAGCGCACCCAAAAAGTTTCGGGCAAAGGCGCGAAGCCCAGCGATTTGTAAAAGCCTTCGCCGTAACGCACCATGCCCTTGGCATCGAGGTGCTGAGCTTGCAAAAGCTGAGTAAGGTCGTAGCCGCTGCTGTTTTCGGGCAGGCCGAGAATGGGGAAGATATTCCCCCACTCCTGCGCCCATGGATCCCCAAGCAAGTGCGCAGGGATAGGTCCATCGGGCGGAACAATTTGCGGGCCATATTTTTTCACCAACTGCGCCCGAACGTACGTATGCAGGGAAAGATAAAGTGGGCGGACCTGCAGCCACAGCCGCTCTACCTCCGCGCTGAATTGGTCGGGAGGCATGTCGTAGCCCGCGCGCCAAAGCGTTCCGGTGTTCTTAAAGCCGAGTTCCTCCGCGCCCTGGTTTGAAAGCTGAACAAATCGCGCATAGCGCTGACGCATGGGGGCGCCAACTTTGTGCCATCCCAACCAGACATCCTTGAGCTCATTGGGATCGCGGTTTTCTCCCATGATTTTTTCTATGGCGGTGATGTCGAGGCAATCGTCCGGCTTGCGGCAATACTTGCCTTTGCCGTAATCCGCATCGAGCGAGGCGCCAATCTGCGTCATCTCTTTTCGTAACGCCGGATCTTTCGGAGCTGGCGCAGTCAACGAGAGGCGCAGCAGCAGAAACT
This sequence comes from uncultured Acidobacteriota bacterium, assembly GCA_963716405.1. Classification (GTDB taxonomy): domain Bacteria; phylum Acidobacteriota; class Terriglobia; order Terriglobales; family Acidobacteriaceae; genus JABDBE01. The sequence goes on from CAVQTI010000014.1 coordinate 51,835, forward strand.
TGCGCGGCAAGTTCCGGCGGAAGCTGAAGGCCGTCAAAACGCTTGGCCTGTTCAATCAACTCCGTGGTCGCTGCAGTAAGTTGATCCTGGCCGTCGGCCGACAAGGCTTCGGTGTCGTCGGTAATGAAGTTTTCCTGCACCCAACTGGCTCGCGCCGCTTTCACCTCGATGTCGTTGAGGCGTGCCTCAGCTTGGTTCATGAACTGTTCGGCATCGGCGACGGTCGGCTTCGAAGCGGCCTGAGCTCCGATTACGAAAAGCAATAGGGACAAAGACAATATGACGCGCAATTTCATTCACATCCTCCGGTTGAGCATTATCAATGAGTGGACGGGAAATGTCAGGTTCAGTTAGCGAGAAGACCGGCCCTAGTGTCCTCCCCGAACAGCCCAGGCACGGGCGGGCAGTTCGATCGCACCACTGGAGTTAGTCGGAATCGAATCGCGCAGACGCTCGCGGATTGCGCTGCGAGTCGATTCATCGCGGCTGGCAAGATAGTTGGGAGCAGAACCTTGTCCGGTGAGGAATGGCTGCCAGTAGTCGTCGAAACTGGCGAAGCGGGTTGTAATGTCGAGTGCGCGCGCCGTCACGTCTTGTAGCGAAGCGCTTGCGAATAACTCGCTCAGAGAATCGGGATTGCACATGGGGAAGCGGTGGGCTTGATCGTAGGCCGAAGCTTCGGGGTCGATGGCAGCGGCTACGTCCCAGAATGTGCGCAGAAAGCGCGCACCCTCGGCGTAATCCCAAACGTAGACGGCGATGACGGCGTCCGGAACCGTGACGCGACGCATTTCTTCTAAAGCAAGTTTGGGTTGGGGAATGAAATTCAATCCGAGTCCGCAAACAGCAAGATCAAAGCTGGCGTCGGAGAATGGAAGAGCCATCGCGTCTCCAGTTTCGAAGATGGTAGCCGGGCTGGCACGGTGTGCGCGGGCAAATTCAATTTGATGTGAAGATGCATCTATACCCGTAACTCGAGAAGGCGTGGATTGACGAACGATCGCTTCGGTGAGAACACCGCTTCCGCAGCAGACATCGAGCCAGCGCAGATTCGACGATGGCGCCAGCCAATTCAAGAATTCATGCGCCAGCAACTGGCTCCAGCGTCCCATCCACTGGTCGTAAGCTGCTCCGGAAGTCCATTTGTCCATATGCTTTGAGTGTGGGCGGACGTCATCAGCCAAGCTAAGCTCGGCAGTTGCGCGGGCTCAGCGAAAGGAAGCGAAAGGAGAAGACCATTAGGGCGAGCTTCGCTCCACTCGGACAGTGGCGTCCGGGCCAACGTGAGCATTGCCACCGTAGTACAGAGTTTCCATTGCCTGGTGGACTTTCGCAGAAAGTGCCTCCATCTCGCGCAGCGAATATCCCGCTGTCGAAATAGGATCGCCCACACGCATCTCCAGCGGACGAGATTTGATATGGTAAGTGTTCATAGGCAGCAATTCATAAGTTCCGACGAGCGCGATGGGAACGATATCCGCTTGCGCCTTGATCGCCAGGTAAAACGCGCCGGGCATGAACGGCTTGATTTCACCATCCGGAGTACGCCCGCCTTCGGGGAAAATCACCAGCGGCATCCCGCTTTGCAAACTCTTAACCGCCGAGCGGATGTGCGCGATCGATTGCGTCGGTTTCTGCTGATTAATGCAAACTTGCCCGGAGCGTCTCAAGTGCCACCCGATAATTGGATACGACAGCAGTTCTTTCTTGAACAGGATTCTGAACTGAAATGGCAAATAAACGTAGAGCACCGGAATGTCCAGCGCGGACGCATGGGTTACCGCGTAAACATGCGGCTTCGACGTGTCGATCTTCTCCAGACCAATTACGGCGACTGGCGACAGAATCGTCTTCATGATCAGCCAGGACCAGAAGCTTGCGAAACGGTGCAGGATACGACTCTTCTCGCCGAAAAGAGACACTGGAACGGAAACAATTCCGAGCACAACGGTGTACATCCAGATCAGAGGATCGAAAATGAAATAGGACCGCAGCAGGCTGAGCCAGCCATGTTTTTTTGCCGGGATAATGGGAGTAGAAACGCCGTCTTTCGCCGCCAGTCTGATGGCGCCTGAAGACACATTCACCGACAACGGGGCGTTCGGTTGAGCCTGCTCTCCGACTGATGTACTCAAGTCCTGCATCTGCTGATTAAACCTTCATGTCCAAGGCGCGCATGGCCTCTCCTACAATGTATATCGAACCGGTCACAACTACTATGCCGCGAGAACCAGCCAGGGAACGGGCCCGAATCAGTGCTGAGGGTACGTCCGCTGCATATTCGATGTCAGTTGCAGTGCGCGCGGCTACATCCCGAATCTCTTCTGGCGTGGCCGACCGGGGGTTATCGGCCCGCGTGGCAATGACGCGCAAGGCAAGAGGAAAGAGGATTTCGGCCATCTCCCCAATGGCTTTGTCCCGCATGGCCCCAAAAACGAATGTCAGCGGGCGGTCTTCATAGCGGGTAGAAAGCGCGGAGCGCAAGGCCCAGGCGCCTGCAGGATTGTGCGCCACATCAAAAACGTACTCAGGCGCGCCGAGATCGGCGGGAATGACCTGGAAACGCCCAGGCCAATGGGTTTGGCGAATGCCCTGTTCGATGGTTCGAGGAGTGATCGCGAATCCCTGATGGCTGAGCACTTCTGCTGCCGCAATCGCCAGCGCGATGTTCCGCAACTGATGCCGCCCAACCAGTGGGCTCTCGACTAAAATTTGTTGTCCCATTACCTGTAGCGGATAAGTTGAAATCGGTCTTGCATCCGTCGAGCCGATGTACTCCGGGCTATTGGGAGAGACCGGCGGAACATACGGAACCGCACTCATCCCCTGCGCACCCAACTCCAGAATCGTATTTCCAATCACATCGTTCGCCTGCGGTTGTTGCGGCAAAGTCACTACCATGCCGCCGGGCCGGATAATTCCTGCTTTCTCCCGCGCGATCTCGGTTACCGTGTTGCCCAAAAACTTCTGGTGATCGAGCGAGATGTCGGTAATCACACTGAGGCGTGGTTCGACGACGTTGGTCGCGTCCAGCCGCCCGCCCATACCTACTTCCAACACGGCCATCTCGACTTTGTTTTGCGCGAAATATTCAAATGCGATGGCGGTGAGCATCTCGAAAAAACTTGGATGCCACGGCAACTCGCGTTCCTCGACCAAGCGCTCTGCTGTTCGCGCTACTACCCCGTGCAGCAAGGTGAAATCTTCATCGCTGATTTCATCGGCGTCGATACGGATGCGTTCGTTGATCCTCACCAGATGAGGCGAGGTGTAGAGGCCGGTTCGCAAGCCCGAAGCCCGCAGAATGGAGCCAAGCGTAGCCGCCGTCGATCCTTTGCCGTTAGTTCCCGCAATTAGAACAGCCGGGAACTTTCTTTCCGGATGGTCCAAAGCTGCCAGCAGGACGCGCATATGCGCTAAATCAAATTTATGCGAAGGCAAATTCGCCAGTTCGTGGCCCAACGCGTACATGCTTGCCACCGCAGTTTGGTAGGACATAGTAAGTATCAGCCGCCAGCTATATCAGCTTCAGATTACCAGCGTGCAGGTTTCTATTTCATCAAAAGAATGCCACGGTCATCGAGATAGGATGCTACTGTCGCGGCCTTTGCTTGCGGGTCGGCCAGCGCAATATAGCCATCGGGTCGAACGAGGTAGAGAGTGTCGCGCCGCAGTCCCGCCGTGCTCATCTGAGATTGCCACGAAAACACATGCAGCGATAACTTCCGCTCGGTGCAGAAAATTTGTACATCTCGGCTCACTTGGCCATATACGTGGACCTGCCATTCCAGCGAAGTGAGTGGTGCAAAGTTGTCCGGGTATTTGTCATCACTGCTTAGCTTCACCCACGGCAAACGGTCACCGCCATAGACGCTGCCGGCGCGTCCCTGGCTCAGGCTGCTCCCTCGGTAGTTCACAGCTATCTGCGAAATGGTGCGGAACAAACGGCGCCGCACCGTTAGAAACGAAACCATCAGTGCAGCCAGAACAGGGGCGATGCGCAACCGGATCATCCGCGCGACCGAACTGGAGCTCGTCACCGCGGTGAACCCCCGATCGGTTGTCGCCACCAACTTCCGTGCGAAAGCGATGCGCTCCGGTTCGTAGGTATCCAGCAGAGAGGCCTTAGCGCGCCCGCGTACCACAGCCGCCAGCTTCCACGCCAGATTTGCGGCATCGCCAATACCCGTGTTCATCCCCTGGCCTCCGACCGGGCTGTGAATGTGGGCAGCATCACCTAGCAGAAAAGCTCGGCCCTTACGAAAATGATCGGCTACGCGATGGTGCACGTGATACGTCGAAAACCAGTTCACATTTCGCACAGAGGTGCGCAGATGCTCAATGACGCCCTTGTTCACGTTGTCCCATGAAAGTTTTTCCTCGGCCTGTTGGGGATCGTGCACCGTGCCAATGAACCGTGCTCGACCTTCATGCTTCATCCGAAAAACTACAAGGAAATCGGATCGCTCAAGAGCGATGTTTAGGTCGCCGTTCAGCGCCGGTCCGCTAGCCTCCACGTCGGCTACATAAAACAGATGCTCATATGTTCCGCCGGGAAACCCGATGCCCAGCATTTCGCGCACCCGCGAGCGAGCGCCATCACATCCAGCCACATAGCACGCAGTGCAGGTTTCCTCAGAGCCGTCTGGCCTTTTGATCTTGGCTCTTATGTGGTCTTGCCCCTCATCAAAACTCAACATTTCCGTATTTCGCTCGACTGCGACGCCGGCCTCTTTCAGGCGCTCAATCAGCAAACGCTCGTGTTCGTCCTGGGGATAAATCAGAGGGTAAGGATATGGACTTAGTCCCGCGCCCATGCCACTAAAGTCAAGCTGGGCCGCTGCTTTGCCGTTCACCCAAATATTCGCCTTAGTTGCCCAACGTCCTTGCTCGACGACCATATTCGCGAAACCCAGTTGGCCATAAAACTCCAGCGTCCGAGCCTGAACCGCGAGGGCGCGCGATGTTGTTCCCGGTTCCGCGGTCTTGTCTACAACTCTTACTCTGATGCCCAGCCGTGTCAGCCAAAGACCTAATACCAGCCCGGTTGGTCCGGCGCCGACAATTAAAACATCTGTGTCGTTCGCTGACGATGGATTTGCCATTGCACCCAATCATATGGACTAGCGCTATTCAAATTCCAGTGGCCGGTCAGAGAAGCTCGGGTTCGGAGTGTTGCCGATTCGCGGAGTACTCTATACCCTCACTCATGCCGCATGCTTTCGAACAATTCTGAAAATCTGTTATCTGAAAATGGAATCAAGATCGCGATAGAAAAGGAATCGTTTGCGTGATGAGGCCCCTGCGAACCACCGAAAGTAGTGGGAGAAAGCGGTAGATGATTTCGCCCGCGCTTGCGCACTCTCTTATAGCCCTCATCGTCGGTATCAGCATTGTGTTGATGCTGATCCGCCCATGCAACATTTCCGAAGTTTACTGGATCGGAGCCGGGGTCTTCCTGTTGCTCATACTCCGATTGGTAGCACTGCCGATGGCTGGTCGGGCGGTCACTAAAGCTTTGGATGTATGCCTTTTTCTGATCGGCATGATGTTGCTTTCTGAACTGGCACGCGAACACGGAGTCTTCGATTGGCTTTCGTCGGTCGCGTTGCGGAGAGCCAATGGTTCCTGCTCAAGATTGTTTGCGTTGGTCTACGCGGTCGGAACAATCGTTACCATGCTTATGTCCAATGACGCGACGGCGGTTGTCCTGACGCCCGCGATTTTAACGGCTGTACGCAAATCTAAAGCTGAGCCGTTGCCTTATTTGTTCGTATGCGCATTCATCGCCAATGCTGCATCGTTTCTTCTCCCCATTTCTAACCCCGCTAATCTGGTTGTCTTTCAGAATCAAATGCCCCCGCTGGGTAAATGGCTCATGTCGTTCGGCGTCCCATCTGTACTCTCGATTGCCACAACATTCGTTGTGCTGCGCTGGCTCTTTCGAAAAGACCTTTGCGCTGCCATCGAATCTGACGTGGAAGCTAAGCCGTTGAAGAGCGATGGCAAGCTGGTCCTCGTGGGATTAGCTGCAATGATAGTTGTGCTGTTAACGGCGTCATCGCTGGGCAAGGACCTTGGCTTACCCACATGTCTGGCGGCGCTCGCCATAACAGGGGTTGTCTCGATCAAGGCACGATGCAATCCCCTGGATCTTGCTCGTGAGATAAGTTGGGGAACTTTAGCTCTTGTTGGCGGGCTTTTTGTGATGGTGGATGCCATGGAAAGTATCGGCGCGATGCAATACACACGCGAATGGCTTGCCTGGGCAGAGACGCTTGGAACAACCGTCGGCACTCTCGTTATAGGATTTGCGGTTGGCGTGGCGAACAACCTGGTCAACAATCTGCCGCTGGGATTGATAGCAGGGAGTACCGTGCAAGCGGCGCACGCAAAAGGTCCCATCCTCGATGCGGTTCTGATCGGCGTCGACTTGGGACCGAACCTTTCTATCACAGGGTCACTCGCAACTATTTTATGGCTGATCGCCTTGCGCAAAGAAAAGCTGGATGTGAGTTTTTTGGATTTTCTCAAGGTGGGCGTGGTCGCAATGCCCATAGCGCTGCTGGCCGCATTAGGCGGGACAATTTTGATGCATCTGTGTTTTCGGGTTTCGTAGTCGGACCAAAACGAATGATAGATGACGGAGTTCTGGATCATGAAATATGATTCGCGGGTGTTGAACCTTCGACGACCGCCTGTGTTCGCTGCCGGATTGCACGTCTGTTTGTTCGCCTTAACGTGGCTTCTGTTTTGGATTCAGTCTCAACCTCTAGCGAACGGACCGGCCGACTGGCCATTCAGAATTCTCTTTGTGGCTGATCTTCCGCTTTCCTTAATTGCCTTTGGGGCAATGTTCAACTCCGATGGCAGTTTTCCGTATGCCTTGGCGGCGTGGGGAATTCTCGGCACCCTATGGTGGTATTTCCTGGGCCGTCTAATAGAGGATTGGAGACGTCGATTGACATTGCTGTCTTTTCAAGTGGTACGAACAAGCGCATCGTCCGCTTTAACGCACGACCATTTTTCACTTCGCTCAGCAGTTTCTCTGCCGCTTCCTCCGGATCAGTCCTGAGGTCCCAAGGCTGCCTTGGTCCGGAACGAGGGTGGCCGAATTGAATTACCTGGAAGCTTGATTTGCAGGGGGTGGATTACATCGACCATGATGAAAGCCAAACTCCAGAAAAATATGCAGAGGTAATAACCGACTGCGAACAGCCAATCTTCGAAAGCGGCATGGACCAACCCAGCTGCTAACACTGTCGCCAACGGAAGCGCGGGTGAGAAGACGTCACCGGTGTGCCTTGTCTGCACCAAGGTGCAGCCGACATTCACGGCGATCAAAATCACCAGTGCAAAAAACGGAATGTCTCCCACCACTCCGACCCACTCCGTGATTGCCAAGTAACTATTGCCATGTTCCCGAGTCGCTTCACGCAGTGATTCGACGCTACCGGGTTGCCGCACCAGGTCGCTGCTGGTCGGACTGGTTCCAAACCCGCTGCCCAACCAGGGGTGGCCCTTGATGGCGGAAACTGTGTCGTCCCAGATAGATTGGCGGGACGCCAGAAGACCAGCTTCTCGATGGCCTTTGTACAAAAACACGGAGGTGAGTGAATCCGATGGTTGCTGATGCAAGGGGACGGTAGTGGCTACCAGCGCCGCCAGCAATAGAGCCATGCATGTCCCAGCGAGTAAGAGTCCATATCGCCGCACAGAAACACAAAGCAAAATACACGAAACCAGCGCGCTCGCAATGCCAGCGCGCGCGTAACTACTGAAGAGCAATACCAGCGCCAGTGCGAATGCAAACGCACGGCGCCAGCGGGTAGTTGGCCGCTCGCTGACAAGAATGCCCCAGAGCAGCAACGGGGCTGCCGCCACGCCCATCACCGCGCCCATAGAGTTGGGATTGCCGAAAATTTCCGAGCGGAAGATGAAATACAAAATTGCTGAAACATATACCAGCAGCTCACAACCCATCAATAATGATGAGAAGAAAACTGCCGTTCTTTCCATGACCGCGAGTCGCGCTCCAGTTGAACCATATAGAAAAAGAAGCAGCAAGCTGGTCCCTTTGAGGAAGGCCAGGCTTGGGTAAGCGGACACGGCGGCGGATACCATGGCCGCGATCACGCAAAACAATGCCACCAGATGAAAGGTGCCGAATGAGTAACGTTGATCGCGCGCATAAACAATCAGCCCAGCCAACGCACCCACACCCAGAACAACCCATCGCCCGGTGGTCCACGCCTCACTCAACGGTAGAGCTAAGCCAGCCCACAGGAACGCCGCCAGCAGAAGGGGGAAAAATCGCGCGCGATAATTCCAAATCGCGGCCACCAGCACTTCTATAAACAACAGGGTCGCGAGCCCATCGGAATTGCTGAAATACGCTGGCCGGAGAAGCACGGCGTACAAGGCACACACGGAGGAAACAAGAACGATGAGCGGAAATAAGAATGCCGAAACACGATCGCTCACGCTGCTTCTCTCCGCCGCGGCATTACCGCATTGGCCATGCCCGCCGCCCACGCCTCGGGGGAATATTGCCGAATGCGTTCCCGGCTGCGCTGGCCCATGAGCGCCCGCAGTCCCGCGTCATGAGCAAGTTCCGCCATAGCGCAACCCAGTTGTGGGAGGTTTGCAACCGGAACCACGCGGCCGTTCCATCCGTTATCAACCAGGTCGGCTATACAGCCCGCAACGTGGGACGCAACTACTGGCAGACCGCAGGCCATCGCTTCGTTAACAACCAGTCCCCAGGCATCCGTGTGCGTGGGAAATACAAACACGTCTGCCAGCGCATAATAAGCCGCTAACTGTTCTCGTTGGGCAAAACCGACGACCTGAACTGACCCTGGATTCGTCGCTTCTGCGTGCTGAAGAAGCGCGGATCGTTCGGGACCGTCGCCTACAAAGACCAGGCCCACATTTTCTCTGAGCTCGGGCTGCAATGCGCGATAGGCGTGGAGCAGATCGAAGATCCCTTTTTCCCGCACCAGGCGGCCCACATAGAGAAAAAAGCGCGGAGGCAAGCCCAATGCCTCGCGATGCGTCGCTGCGTCTCTGCGGATTACTTCAGCTCGGGTTGCGAAGAATTGCGTGTCAACCGCATTCGGTGCGGTAAATATCAATTCCTCCGAAACAGCGTAATCTCTCAAATACTCGAACGACGATTTTCCTGGAACGACAAATGCGTCACAATGCCGCAAGAATTGTTTTTTGCAAAACTCTATCAGGGGATAGGATCTGCGAAAGTCTCTACTTGTACTCTCGCACCATAAACTGAAAGCCACACCATTTCGTCGCGCCCATGACATGGATTGCCATGAGGCAACATAGTTATAGCCGCCACAGACAATGAAGTCGGGACAGGCTCGCCGCAGCGCGCTTTCCATGCCCCAGTTCAGCAAAACACTCTGCCTACCCAGCCTTCGCCGCCACGACGAAAGCACCTCGTAGGAAAACCTGATTTCATCTCTGTAAACCAGCCATTGCCACTGGCTGTAATCGCTTTCCGAAAGAAAGATTACGTGCAAATCGATCCCGCTGCGTTGAGCCAGCGCGTTGAAGACCGGAATCCGGTAGGGCGCGATGAGTTCGGTGATAATTACAACTCGACGGCTCATGCCACGCACTCCCGATAGATCGCGGCAAGTTCGCTAGCTTGATGGATCGAGCTAAAGCGCTCGAGAACACTTCGCCGGGCAGCCTCACCGATTTGACGGCGCAACTGGACGTCACCCAAGAGGGTGGTTAGAGCCGAGATCAGTTCTGGCAGGTTATCCGGATCGATGAGCCAGCCATTGCTTCCGTGCCGGATAATTTCATCGATGCCCTTGTCCGCGGCAGGCAATTGCAGATCTTCCCGTGGACATCGCCTCCAGGTAAACACAACCTAAACCTTCATACCGGCTGGGCAGCGCGAAAAGTGTGCAACGGCGCATCGCTTCCGCAACCTGCTTGCGACTTTGCTGCCCGAGGAAATGAACCTTGCCGGCGATGTTGCAATCACGCGCTAACTTGGCCAGGCGCTCGCGTTCAGAGCCGTCGCCAATAATCTCGCATAAAACATGCGGATGAAGGGGAAGGACGTGCGCCAGCGCGCGCAACAGAAGTTCGTGGCCTTTGATAGGAATCAGATTTCCGACACAAAGAATAGTATTCGGCAAAGGCTCAACCGGCGATGGCGAAAACATTTCCGTATCGACACTGTTGTAAATTACCCGCGCATTGAATCGGACCGCAGCGCTATCGGCCACCTTGGCGGCAACCTTTTCGCTGATACAAATGACCCGGGATGCGGTTCGGTAGACAGATTGCGCAACGCCCTTGCAGCGGGCCCCGAAGTATCCCCGAACCTGATTGTCAAAGAAGGCATCAAGGCCGTGGACGGTTACGACAAAGGGGATTTTCAGCTCCCGGCTCAATAATGCCGCAGCATGTCCGCACGGTAGTGCGGCATGAGCATGGATGAGATCAATCGGTTGGGACCGGTGCAACTTGCGAATCCTTGCAATCAGACTCGCATAAAGGAATTTTCCCGCGGAAGCCAGACCGATCCCACCCGGGACAGAGGCATAACGAATCCACGTTGCGGCGGGAGTAACGGCATTCGATCGAGCGCTACCGCGATACAATGGCTGCACCGCTAGAACGGAAGAGATGACGCCGAATTTTTGCATCGCACGCAATGGCTCTGCTATAAAACAGCCTTCCGCATGGTTGGAAGCATTAGGATAAAAGGGAGTAAGAGTTAAGACTCGAATTGCCGGCCGTGGTATTTTTTCTTTTGATCCGCCGTTGACCAACCCTGGACCCGCTTGCGTACTCTCTTCCAATCCAGGCATGGGGCTCAGTCCTTCCTGGAGACTGAGATGAGGTATGGGCTGCCAAACCGATTGCCTATGTCGGCTAGCCCGGAAATGCGCAACAATTTGCCGGCCGCTCTGGCAAAAAAGTCCACCATCGCCGGCAGTTGGTAAGTGGGGCGGAACGTCTTCTGGTATTCGCAATGCAACACGTGTAAACCGGATTTCTCCAGGATCTGCCGCATCACATAGCGGTGCATAAGCGGAAAGCGGTGCACCCGCAAGGTATCGGGGGCAAACCAGCCGCAGAGAAACTTGTGAATGTGAGTTAAATTGGGGACGATTATTACGACCAATCCGCCGGGCTTCGCCCATTCCGCATGCTTCCTAACCACCAACTCATAGTCATCAAAATGTTCGACGAAGCCTGCTGAGAAAACCAGGTCGTATTTCTTTGGTGGCGCGAATTCAAAAAAATCCTGTTTAAAGAGATTTGCCCCCGAGATGCCGTTGTAAGACAGGTTCGCTCGAACGTATTCCATGTTGTTTGAGTAATCGATCCCGTCCACGCTGTATCCGAATTCTTTGTTTACATAAATCATGTAGTTGCCAGTGGCGCACCCAATTTCGATAGCATCGCCTCCACCAGAATTGCAGAGAAATCCCGACAGCACAGAGTGATACTCGTAGGCCGGGCCGTCGTACAGCGTTACGGGTGGCAACTTTTCCCAAATCGCATTCCAGTAGTTTCGACCGGCAGCGTCCCCAGCAGGGTCGCAAACCGGTGCCCGCTCTTTCTCCACGAGCGAATCGGATTCACATGTCGCAAACAAGCTGTTCATTGGCAACTGCACTCACGATGCATTTAAAGGATCGCTGATCCGATTCCAACCAAGCAGCGTCAGCGTGTAAACACCAAGGTATGTCAAGGCTCCAAAAGTGACTAGTACCAAGACATGAACCGGAAATCGCAGCTGCATAAAGACAAGACCAAGCGCCATCACGCAGGTTGCGGGAAGCGACATGGCAGCCGCCGCAAGCACCGGTGGTCGATGGAGATCTCTGCCGAAAAGGTAGTTCATGATTGCCACCAGCCCCTGACTCAATGCGGTTGTAAACGCTGCGGCGAGCGCCCCGTATTTCGGAATAAAAAGGAGATTCAACACAACGTTCAAAGCCGCACCGGCAAGTACAGCGAGCAAATATTTTTTTTCCCGGCCGTTCGGGATGAGTTGCGCTCCGCAATAGCTGGCTGCTGACCCGGTAACGATGGTAAGCATCAGCCAACGGAATAGAACCTCCGCGCCGGAATATTGGCTTCCAAAAACTAACTGGGTAAGCGGGGCCGCTAAGATAAAGCCGCCAGCAGCGATCGGCAGCGCCAAGCCGATGGTCGCGTTTCCCAACCAACGCAGGTATTTTTTCTGAGTATCGCGCTTGTTCCCTGCGGTTTCAGAAAGCAGCGGCAGAAAAACCTGGCTCAGGATCGGCAGAAAACCCATTGCCATGGTCATCAGGGCGTAGCTCGCCACATACGTTCCCAGTTCTGCGTCGGCTCGAAAATACTTGAGCATAACCACGTCGATCTGGTCGTAGATCATTGACATGAGGCTGGAGAATCCCATGACAAGGCAGACTGGAAGAAACATTCCCCAGACCTGCGGTGAGATCTCCGGGAGGGGAATGCGATATTCGCGCCGGGCGGGCAGCCAAATAAGCAAAGCGCTCAGCCCCAGGGAGACCAAGGTCGCGGATGGAATAATCCAAGCGTCGCGGGAACCGCGAACCAGCGCGAGAATCAGGCCAGCATAGGCAAGTTGTGCCAGCGCGCTCTGCACCACGATTATGGACATACGCGAGCGAGCGGCGAAAATCCATTGGGTGTCGAGACTGCCTGCCACGAAAGCCAAACCGGATAACAAGATCAAAAGATGGGTCTGGCCATCATGCGGCGCAACAAACAGAGTAAAAAGCGCGAGCAGCGTGTATGCCGCGGTTGCGAACACAATCCGCGCACCTAGAACGTGCTTGACCAGGAACGAAACGCGGTCGCTGTTCCTGGCCGCTTCTCGCAGCGCATACGTGGAAAATCCCGGGGAAGCCAGCAGGCCGAAAAAGCCAGCGACGGCGCCAGCGAAGCCCAACTGTCCGTAGACGGCAGGGCCGAGAGCGCGAACTACCCGCGGGAAAACGATCACGGGAATTGCCTTGTTCAGCAAGTCGAACAGAAGTAAGGCAACGGAGTTGTTGATGACGCGAGGCAGACCCACTGCTTGTGGGTACGCCTGGTCCGGCGCGACTTGAGTGGTCGCATTCATAATGCGCTTGCAAGGTCTTGAACGGGCGCGATTGAACAAGAATTGCCGAATATTCTGCGCATGTTAAGAGGTCCGCCGTTCCGCGACTACATCTTGAAAAACCGCGATCCATTGCTCGGTAATCTGATCCCAATCAAATTTCCGTGAATGGCGGGCGGCGGCCGACGCCATCGACTGCCGTAGTTCCGAATCGCGTAGTAGAACATCCAACTTCTGGGATAACTCAGCATCCGACTCCGCCAGAAAGCCAGTCTCTCCATGCAGCACGTAATCTGGCCGGTAAACATTCATGGCAACTGCCGGCAAGCCGCAAGCAGCGGCTTGTCCAAGCACTTGGGGGTGGCCTTCAAGAATGCTCGGGAAAAAGAAAACATCCGCGCTGCGCATTTCTGCTCCCAGTTGTGAAGACGATAAGTGGCCGAGGAAAGAGACATTGCGGCAATTGTGCTCCTGGCACAACGCAGCGGCACCGTTCCTCGGTTTCGCCGCGACCTGCCAAACGAAACTGCACGCCTGGCCAACGTGCGGCTTCATGGATTACCAATTCGGCTCGCTTCCGCGATTGCAGAGAACCGGCATAGAGGACCACTAACGACTTGGAGCGGCGAGTCTCGGAATTCCACTCAGAACGCGGGAAGAAAAATCGGCGGTCGACTCCGTCGTAGATTGTGGTCGACTCAAGGCCGAACTTCTCCCGAACCGTATCGCCAACGTACTTCGAGTTGACGCAAACTTTGTCTGCCTCGACGATCGAGCGCCTAATCAAGCCTCTGGCCGTAACATCGTTCATCATCGTTACAACGTAACTCACCAGCGCGGTTCTTTTTCCCAGGCACTTTCTCGAGTCGAAGAATGCGCGGTCAAGAGGACCGTATCGCGGAAAGAAGTAGATATCCGGCCTGCGAAAAAGGCAGCGCTTGAAGAGACGGACAGTATTCCAATGTTCGGTCCACGGAATCAACTCCGTATTCTTGCGCGCGGCGATGCGGGGATCGGGTTTGCCGTCGGAAATCATGATTACTTGAAATTGTTCCGAAGGCAGGCGGGCAACGATCTCTTTCACGGTAAGATTTTGAGCATTGGTGTTATCTTCGCCGGCCGACGAAGGTGTGAAAATCGTGATGGGTCGAGTTCGCAACTTAATTTTCATAACTACATTTGTCACGAAGCAAAGATCCACGGCTTTCTTGTACTGTCTTAGAAAGCTATTACGCACTGCTTGCAACCGGCAGAGAGTAAGTTCCCGACAGCAGACGCGCAAAGTCGGTTCGGTCTATGGAACGTCCACGCACCTGCCGCTGGCGAGGTCCGTTCTGGCTCGTAAGCAACGTGGGAATGCTCGCGATCTGTTCCGAGGACTCCAACACCTGACCTACTCCGAATCGTGCATATTGTTGAACGTATCCGGAGTAAGAATCTCGAAGCCATGCGCACAGGAAGACAGGAATGCCCCGGGCAGTGCACTCCAAAGCTATGGAAGATTGCGCGGTCAAGGCGAATCGTGTGTTGCTCCACAACTCGTCCGATGGAGGGCCCGAAAGCACTTCGATCCCGCAATCATGGTGCTGCTTGAGGGCGCGTAACATTGTGCGGTGACCTTTGATACTTTCAAAGGGATGAAGCTTGAAAACTAGTTTCAGTCCGCAAGCATGGGCGAGCCAGTTCAACTGCGGCAAAAGGTCGCGGTAAACTTCATCAATGCGCCACCCGTAGCTCTGATACGGTTCGGTGAAAAATACGAGCCAGGGCGCGGAGCGATTAGCCGTACGGTGCCGAGGCAACGGTTCCGATGACCGGTGCTGCAATAACTGACTTCTCCGGTTCAACACGGCAAACCCGATTCAGGTAATCCTGTTCCATCTCAGTCTTCACCAGGTAGAAGTCCGCATGGTTCACCTTCATCGCCATCATGTAGTTCAAAGCACCGTGATGGCAGGCCAGAGCGGGAAGGCCACGTTTCTTGGCCAGCAGAAGCGGAATGCTTGATGGCGGATTGCTGTCATCTCCGGAGACACAGGCAGTAACATTCTCGGATTCGAATACCTGGTTCCAGGCGTCCCGAAGGGCAATGCCCCATGCCAGAAGCGATGGAATCCGTTCCAGCAGGCCCACAGTATCGGCGGTATTGAATTCTTCAGCGCCGCCAATGAGCTGTTTTCGTAAACTGTTCCATGACTCGATCAGGCTGGCGGTTTCCTGCTTTTCGCTCGCAACAAAGTATGGCGCCAGCGGCGCGAGACGAACATTCGTGGGCAGAGACGTAAGCTTAGCGTTGCTCCTGGAGTGCACTAACAGGAATTGATGGTCCGGAAGCAGTTCGGCATAGGAAACCGCAGTGCGGGAAACATTGCTGTAGGCTGACGGCAATAAGATGACCGGCTGCCCGGACGCGCGACCACGACGAGTGAAGTGGCGGCGAATCGAATGCTCGCGATCGAACTTGTCCTCGATCACCTGGAGAAACTGGGCAGCATCGAGATGCGAGAACAAGCTATGAGAGTGTCTGGCCCGTCGAATGACCGACTGGAAACCGCTTTCCAAGATCGTCAATCGAGCGTCGAGAAGTCTCTGCAGAGCAGTTGCGAGAAGCTGGGGCCGACTTGAATACAGCTGGCAACCAGCGTCCAGTTCTTTCGAGAGCCGGTGGACGAGGACCAGTTGCTGAAGGCTCGGATGCAATCTCCAGTGATAACACTTCCCACCAATCGATTCCCCATTGGTCCATCATGCGACCTGATCCGAGTCGTAGCAGTTGTCGGATCCGGTAAAGATCCTCAATCTCCTCTGCGTGATCGTAGATGCTGATTACTGGACAGCCGGCGAGTTGGCTCCAACGTTCGTAAGTTGCAATCGGAGCGCGGCCGGTATCGACCACCAGGTCCCAGTGTCGCGGCGGATGCGACTTGAGCCAGGGTATCGTCTGGGTGAAGTAGGAGTACCTTCATGGCTGGGCGATCCCGTTTGATGGCCGCCCTAACACTCTACGGACATAAGATTCCAGGCGAGGAGAAGTTTTGATAGCCGCGGCGGCATGATAGCGGGCCGCGACTTTCAGATAAGTGACTGTCGATCTCGCGAGTGTCACATCTACGGTTTGGCGCGTGGCTGTTGCCCAGCGCTGCTTGTGGTGCTCGCCACCTAAACCGAGATCGACAAAATCGGTTTCAGAAGAGTCGCAGGCTTCCTCGATTACTTTGAGACGCAGACCGGATCCCGGGGAATACTCACGAAAACCGCAGTCAAAAGTCATCTGGTAAAAGGACCAATGGCGCGCGAATCGAAAAGTGTATAGCCAGGCGATGGGATGATCGCCCGCGCGAAGCTGACTTAACGTCACCCAGCCATGCTGTGAAAGCAATTTCGCCACTTCCGCAAGAAACGTAATGCGTTGCGGACTATCCAGATGACTGATCCGGCCCATGGCTGAGAGTCTCGCGACATGAGCGCGGGAGAATGAAGGCAACGCGGAAGCAATCAGGTCCCAGGAACTTCAGATGATCCACTACGACTGGTACTTTTGCCGCCAATGCTTTGAGGTAGCGCCGTTCTCGTTTATGCCGCACCGACTGGCGGACCGAGTCGCGCTGCTCCGCCGTCCGCAGTGAAACCTGGGGGCACTGAAATGCTGGCCGAGAAAACAAGTTGTATCCGCGGAGGTCGGCGGACAGCCGGAGTGCAGGGGTAGTGGCCGAGTCGGCCGGTAAGTTTGCCAATACTAGAGTGGGCGCTCCCAATCTCCTGAGTTCGGCCAGAACTGCGGTTATGAATTCTTGCCGCAATTCGGGGGAGGAAACAAAATCACAATAATCCGCTGTCATACCCGCTAGGAACGAGGTTTGTGCTTTGTCCGCGGCGAGAGCGGCCACACCCACCAACGCGTCTTGCTCGTAGGCCAAAATCAGTAAAGGCGTGACCGATTCGCGATAGGCGCGGCTCACCGCCAGCGACCATTCGTACGTGTAGAAAACTTCCGGACACTCCATGTGGCAGACCAGTTCATTCCACTGGCGGGCCAGAATGTCATCGTCGGGAATTTCTCGGTGCAAAACTAAGCGCATGTTTTCCTGCCGATGGGATGATCCTCGTCACTCGTAAATACGCGGCAGCGTCGCCTCAAGCCGTCGACTCCGCGGCAGCGCTCAGGCTTGTCGATCTGACCCATTCCCGCAAGGTTCGATGAAAACCTGAAATGTGGGCTTCGAATTCCGCGAGCGTCATGTCCGCAGTGACATGCACGCGCGGAAGAGCAGAACTTGGAGATGCGGCTCGCGAATGCATCAACGTTCAGAAAGGCAGCTTTGAATCCTGCACCTTCCGCCATTTCCACCTCGCGCGAGGTAACCGAAGCGGCGTCGCCGAAGGGATAAGCAAACGCCCATGTTTCTTGTCCCAAAGCCTGATCCAGTCTGCGCTTGCTCTCAGCAATTTCGTGCCACGCCGCCTCCGGCGATGACTGCGAGAGCATTGGATGAGACAACGTATGGGCTCCGACGCACGCTCCCGAAGCAGCAAGCTGTTTCAGTTCGGATTGGTTTAACGTCAAAAATCGACGGCTCAATACGGGATCCTTGCGGTAGTTCGCGTCCCATTGTTCGTCAAGCCTCAATTGCATTCTTATTGTTTCCAGAAGTCCTGTTCCGGCGCTCCGGATTGTGCTGCGAGAGTTTCTTTACTAACTCTGCCCACGCAGAATGTTTGGTCGACGGGCTTTCCCGTATGTGCTCCCCGATCTCGGGCAACTGCACGCTGAACTCCCCGTGAGCTGCCAGGAACATCAGATAAAGTTCCTCGTGCCACAATATTGTGGGCGTCTCGCTGAGAGAAGCGCCAGTGACAAAGAATAGGCACTGAATCTTGAATTCCTGAAGCAAGGGCAGCATGTCGAAGAGACAGTTCCGCAGGCCGTCATCGCAGGTTAAGAGCACAGAACGTGATGGCAATTCTTGCGAGCCTTCGCACCAGCCCAGAAATTCCTCGGGAGAAATAATGTTGTATCGATTTTTGAGAAATTCTAGCTGACGTCGAAAAGACTCCGGCGCTACCAGATTGCCATCCAGTTGCGGGTCAATGATTTTGTATCCTGCGGGCAAGACACCGTGGTAGGTCAACACCACAGGTCCAATCTCAGCCGCACGACGAAGATATCCGGCCCTCGACAGGCCGGGATACACAACGTGCCTCAACAAGGGACTGACCAATTTCATGCTTTGGCCACCAAGTCCCAGCTCAGCGGGGTACCAGGCTCGATGTCGCGGGATGCTCGTTTGCCGACGATTTGCGGGAGATGCCGGGTGTGCAATCCGTGACCGGGTCGAATCGAACGGATATTCTCCGCGCAGAAAATTTCCCCCTGCCTGACAGCGTCGACCACAAAGAGTGACCGGCGAAAAACCCGGCTGCTCCGTTCACTGTCAGTAGGGCCGAAGTGAATTTCTCCCAAAGATTTCTCGGCCACTCGAACTGCTTCCACCATGGCCCTGAACTCTGCTGGCTCGAGGGAAAAAGCGCTGTCCGGTCCCTTCAGCGAGCGGGACAAGGTGAAGTGTTTTTCGATGATGCATGCCCCTAGAGCTACGGCCACCACCGGAACTGCAATCTCCATGGTGTGATCCGACAGTCCCACGGGAACTTCAAACCTTCGCGCCAGCTCGGGAATGGTCCGCAGATTCATCTCGCACGGGAGGAGCCGGATAAGCGCTGGTGCACCTCAGCAATGCAATCTGCCCCGCGCCCGCCCGCCGCGCGGTCTCAACGGCTTCGTCAATCTCCTCAAGGGTAGCCATACCGGTCGAGAGAATCAGCGGCTTGCCGGTGCGCGATATCCTCTGCAGAAGTGGAATGTCAATCAGTTCGCAGGATGCGACCTTGTAAGCCGGCACTCCGCATGTTCTCCAGAAAGTCCACGGAAGTTGAGTCGAAAGCAGAAGAAAAGAAACCGAGCCCAAGATCGTCGGCGACTCGTTTCAGCTTAGGCTGCCAATCCCACGGAGTGTAAGCTTCACCATAAAGGTCATGAAGGGTACGGCCATCCCAGATCGTGCCACCGCGAATTTGGAAGTACTCACGATCGCTGCGGATCGTAATCGTGTCCGGCGTGTAGGTCTGCAGTTTTACGGCGTCCGCTCCAGATTCTTTGGCAGCCTGGATAAGACGAACCGCTTGGCCAAGGTCGTGGTTGTGATTAGCGGAAAGCTCGGCGACGATGTACACGGGTAGACCCGTGCCGACCTTGCGATCTCCGATTTCGAATCCGGGCCTCATTGCGCGCCGACTCGCGTTGAAAACAGGTCGCTCACTTCTTCTGGAAGAAAGGGAGG
Source organism: uncultured Acidobacteriota bacterium (assembly GCA_963716405.1). Taxonomy (GTDB): domain Bacteria; phylum Acidobacteriota; class Terriglobia; order Terriglobales; family Acidobacteriaceae; genus JABDBE01. The sequence goes on from CAVQTI010000014.1 coordinate 71,284, forward strand.
TTCGGCGTCCACTGCTGCAAGATTTCAAGCGCTCGCTGCCCTTCATTAAAAATCAGATCGACAATCGAGGCATAAGGGCAAAACGGAGGAAACATTTGCCGGTATTGTGGATGTTCGTAGTGCTGAAAAACGACATCGACTTCTTCTCCCGAACAGAGCGTCCATTTCTTGCACCAGATAGTCCGCGGAACCAATCGGCGAGACGTATTGCGTGGCCCCGAGCGAGGCGCAGATGTTGGCCAGCAATTCTGTCCGCTTGCCGGGCTGCTTCAGTTGGGATGAGCGCAACAAAGGAGTCCGAATGCCCAACACCTCCATAAACCATTCGAGTAAGCGGACGTCCAGATCAGCGATCAGAGGTGGAGATGCTGCCCTTGCCGCTATCTGATCGTTTAGGTCATCGAAATAGTCAGCGAAAAACGGTGCCCTGCGGTAGTTCAGCTCGATAGCGCGAAGGTGATTCCGCCAGAATTCGATATCACGAATTTCGACCTCGTTGATTAACTGGCCAAAGCGTCCCCGAAACAGCACAGGAACGGTGAGCCACTGCAATCCGGTCGGGGTCTTGATGCGATTGCGCTGCTGCCATGATTGCTTCTCGAATTGCACATTATCCAAGAGAACAAACGTGTCCACCTGATCGATCAGATCCAGGTATCCGATCCACGGCAAATACGTGGGTTGCGAAATCGCTATCTTCATTCTGTTACCGGGTCTGCTCAGTTAACGAAAAACGCTCTGTGACCTTCTGAAACCCCAGGGATCTCCAGAGTTCGGCGGCGGCTGCATTGCCTTGGACCACTTCCAATTGAATCTTCGATGGAGACGCCTTCCACAGTTCCGCAATAACTTGTTTCGCGCAAGCCCGAGCGATGCCTTTTCTACGCTCCCCGGGAATCACATATACCTCGTAGATTGCTCCCGTCTGACGCGGCAAGAACCGGTGCTCTTCCACTCCGAAAAGAACGAATCCCACGTGGCGGTTATCCGCGATGATCCAGCGAAGCGAATACTTTGGATTTCCTTGGATGTTGTCGAAGTAGGAGTGGGTCCAATCTGGTGCCGGGGTGAATGTGGGATTGAGCTCATGGAAGTGCTGCTGCGCCATTTCCAGGAAATCCTCGCGCTCGTCCTCTTCGATTGGGATCAGGCTAAGCCGGGAACTCATGCTCTCGGGCAGAACCTGGCCAAGAACTCGATTGATTCCTTTGCCATCGACCAATGTCCTTCCCAATTGATCCATCTTTGCCCTGCAATCCCGACATTTAATTATTTCTTCCAGCGCGCGAGCGAGGCGGTTTTCCTCAAAATCATCGACCGAGCCCATACTGCGTACCGCGCCCATGGAGTCAAGCTTCGCAACGATTTGTCCCTGAGTTGCGGTTCTGAAATAGCTTAAGGTCGCACAGCCCATGTACAGAAGTTCCCAGAGAGTTCCCCCCGCGCAAATAATCGCGATGTCGGATTGGGCCATAAGTTCAGGCATGTTATTTGCGTTGTCGATTAGATGGATTGGCATCTTCAGGCCCGACATCGCACGCCGCAAATCGGATAGTTGTGGGTTACTGCCGCCAGCGACCACGGTGATCTCAATATCTGGAAGAGAAATTTTGGCAAGAGCCTTGATCAGTCGCAGTGTAAAGTTGTCGGGATCACTACCGCCCATGGTGATCAGCAGCGTCCGGCCAACGGCGGGAATCTCGCGTCGGCACTCGCGCATGGCCTGAAACTCGCGCCGCAGCATGGCATAACCTGAGCCGAGTAGCAGCCGCGTGTACGACTCACGCCTTTGGTACATCTTGTCACTTGCGTGAACATTTTGATCCAGCACCAGATCAGCAAAGTAGTTCTCACATTGGCCCAGGTCGTCCACAAACAACAGCTTAAGTCCGGCGTTCTTCAAGTTGCGCTGATACTCGGAATCGAATCGATAGCCATCCACGATGACCCATGCCGCTTGACGATCCAATGCCAGGGCTGCCAGGGCCTGAGCATCCTGCAAACTGTTGGGGGAGACATCCAGATGGACAATTTCCATCCCTTCCGAACGCAGGCGCGCATCGATTGCGGGGGTCGATTCCGCCATAGCAAACGCGACATTGCCGCCGGCGTCTTGCCACGCCTGGGCCAATGCCAGGCAGCGCATTACGTGCCCTGTACCGATTGCGATGCTGGCGTCGGCGCGAATAACGACGGTGGACAGATCAGGCTCCTTGCAGTGCTTTTTGGACGACGTGAGAGTTCAGTTCAGCAAGTTCCGGCTCACGCTCCATCAGCGCAATGACTTCGCTCCAGCTGAAATCGTCCTGGTTGGAGAAGTGGGCATAGATGGCGCGGAGCAGTTCAAGGTCTTCGGCGGTATCCAGCGTCCAGCGATATTGACTGTAGTCGACCTGTCCACGCAGCGACGCCAGCCGGAACAATTCCGGGTGCTGGTAAAAATATGGCGTCACGTGTTCTCGTTGGTAGGGCTCGTGAGCATCGTGCCAGGCCTGTTCAAGTGCCGCTGTGGTGAAAACCTCGGTATCCAAGCCCCGGGGATACGTCCGTGGGAATACGTTGCTGGCGTAGTCTGCGCGTTGCTGTTGAAAAACTTCGATTGTTTCGTCCACCAGTTGCGGATCGATCACCGGGCAGTCAGAGGTAATACGCACGACCACGCCAGCCGCTCCCGCCCGCGCCGCCCGGTAGTAGCGATCCAGGACATCGTTCTCGGAGCCGCGAAAATATTCGACCTTGAGATGATGGCATTCCCGAACAATGCCATCATCTGCGGCAGAACTGGTTGTAGCGACCACAATTTCGTCAACCCGACTAGCCCGACGCAAACGGTCGACGACCCGGGCCAAAACAGTTTTGCCTCCCAGATCCATCAGCACCTTGCCAGGCAACCGAGTGCTGCCCATTCGAGCCTGGATAATAGCGCTGATCTTCACCGCTTTGGCCCCTTAGGCGTCATAGATGGAAATTACCTCTCGAAGTGCGCCAGAACTTTGCTGAGAGCGCGAACCACATCTTCAATGTCATCGTCGGTCATGCCGTGAAACATTGGGAGGCTGATCAGGCATTCATATGCACGCTTCGGCCACCGGATACTCCCCGCCTTCGTATCCAAAGTGATCACGGTAGTACGGATGACGATGAACCGGGATGTAGTGAACGTTCACACCAATATTTTCCGCGCGTAGAGCCTTGAACACTTCGCCGCGACCAGCCGAGAGCCTGGGCAAATCCAGACGTATCGGATAAAGATGCCATGCAGGATTGACGTCCGGGCGAGTCTGCGGGGGACGCACACCGGGTAAGTCACGGAACTCGGCGTCATATCGGGCTGCGATCTGCCTACGCCGTTCAAGATTCGCTTCCAGCTTTTTCATTTGTTGAAGGCCAAGTGCGCAAGCAATGTCGGTGAGGCGATAGTTGAATCCCAACAGCACCATTTCGTAATGCCATTGGCCGGCGCTCTGCCGTTGCCTCGCATCGCTGCTGATTCCGTGATTGCGAAAGCGGCGAAGGGTCTCGGCGAAGGCCGCATTGTCGGTCGTGACCATGCCGCCTTCGCCGGTCGTCAGATGCTTCACCGGATGAAAACTGAAGACGGTCATGTGTGCAACACTGCCCACGCGACGTCCGCGGTACTCCGCCCCTAAGGCGTGGCAGGCGTCCTCAATCACGATCAGCCCGTGGAGTTCTGCCAACTGCAGAATGGAATCCAAATCCGCAGGATGGCCAGCGTAATCGACCGGAAGAATAGCTTTCGTGTGGCTAGTGATCCTTGAAGCGGCTAGCTCGGGATCAAGATTAAGCGTGTCCTCCACAACGTCGGCGAAGACTGGCGTCGCGCCCTGATAGAGTACGCAGTTCGCTGTGGCCGCGAAGGTGAGCGGAGAAGTGATCGCTTCGTCGCCAGGCTGCAACCCGGCGGCGAAAGCGGCGGCGTGCAAGGCGGCGGTGCCAGAACTGAAACTGACCGCGTACTTCGCGCCCACCCACGCGGCCATCGCTTCTTCGAACTCGGCTACCTTCGGGCCGGTAGTCAACCAATCGGAGCGCAGCGTCTCGACGACGGCTTGAATGTCACTCTCGTCGATGGACTGTCGCCCATACGGCAGCAAAGTCTTGCGAACCGGCGGTCCGCCATGCACTGCGAGCACTTCGCTGCTTGCTGCGGCTACAGTCATCTGTTTCCTTTAGGCTGGAGCCCGTAGCTTTTCTTCCTGCGGCCAGGCAACGACCAGCGGGGGATTTTCGCCAACGAGTTCGTACAACTTCTCCGCGGTCATCCACTGAGGATTGTTGTCGCTGCTGTAGCGAAATCCCTCGGGAAGCGGACGAGCATGGTTCCAGTTTTCTTTGCGCCACCAAGGGTGCGCAGGTTGGATCACATACATATCTTCAGTCTCAATGGCCTGGCGAGCTTCATCTTCTGAAATCAGAACCTCGTGGAGCTTTTCGCCGGGACGGATTCCAATCGCTTCCACATCGCACCCGGGAGCAACGACCCCGGCCATTTCCATCAGGTTCATGCTCGGAATTTTGGGGACGAAAATCTCCCCGCCATGCATTTGCTCGATAGCGCGGATTACGAGCCTGACCCCTTGCTCAAGCGTGATCCAGAAACGGGTCATGCGAGGATCGGTAATGGTGATCTTGCCGCGCTTGCTCTGCTCCCGAAACACTGGGATCACACTGCCGCGGCTTTCCAACACGTTCCCATACCGCACGCAACTGAAGCGTGTATCCTGCGTTCCGGAGTAGGCATTGGCTTGAATAAACATTTTTTCCGCGCACAATTTGGTCGCGCCGTACAAGTTGATGGGGTTTACCGCTTTGTCGGTGCTCAGAGCCAGAATGCGGCGAACGCCCCGATTAATTGCCGCATCGATGACATTCCGTCCGCCCATGATGTTAGTTTGGATGGCCTCGAACGGGTTGTATTCGCAGGCGGGAACTTGCTTTAGCGCGGCGGCATGAATTACGACCGTGACCCCGGAAAAGGCGCGCTCCAGGCGTTGCGCATCACGCACATCGCCGATGAAATAGCGCAGGCTGGGGTGGCCAAATCCGGAAACCCGCATCTCGTGCTGTTTGAGTTCGTCACGGCTGAAGATGATCAGCTTTTGCGGGCGGTATTCGCGCAGCATCAGTTCGACGAACTTCCTGCCGAAAGACCCCGTCCCGCCGGTGACCAATACGACCTGTTCGGACCAGTTCATCGATGCCATCTCCGAAATGAAAAATACATCCGAAAACGAAGCCGCGCCTGCGAGCGCGCTGTCAAATTAATATTTTCCTGCGCAAGTATAGCGGAGATAAGCAGCGATTCAGTCGGCAGGAACCCCCGTTAACACTAAGGAACCCATTCGATTAGGGAGGGTGAGTCTTGACCTTGCAGTGCTAGACTGTGCGCAATTGCCGTAATAGCTAGAGCGACAAAAAGTGAGGTTGAGCTGCGCTTTAAATAATAGCCAAAAAGACGAGGACGGACAGCTAAACCTTCCCTGATTTCTTGTGAGACTGATGGACTCGAAACCACTAGCACCGTTGAATAGCAATAGCCTGCGTGAACTGCAGCCATCGTTCTCGATGGAGTTCAACCGTAATGCCGTCGGAGCTTACGGGATTTCCGGCCCAGATTCGCTTCTTCGAGAGTACGTGCGCGTTCTTATTAAGAGCAAGTGGGTTGTGGTTATCACTGTGTTGCTGTTCGTAAGCGTGGTCACAATTTCTACGCTACGGACGACGCCCATTTATGAAGCTGTTGGCAGCATCGCCATCAACAAGATGGATCCGGTTACTTTTAACTTGAAGGATTCCTCCAGTAGCATCGACTACTACGATCCCGCCGATATGGATACCGAGGTGCGGATATTGAAGAGTGACCTGCTAGCTCTTCAGGTGATTCGGCAATTGAATCTGGACAAGCCACCGGAAGCCGCCAAGAACAAAATAGCTTCATCTCTGGAGTTGACGACGGACAGCATGCAGCCCGATTCTGCTCGAACGTCTTCCGCTCTCAGCGACTTCAAAAATAATCTGCAAGTTTCGCTCGTCCCCAATACCAGAATCATCGAAATTCGCTACCGCAGCCCGGATAAGAATCTCGCAGCCCGCGCGGTAAACACGCTCGCCAACACTTATGTGGAACAGAACTTCAAGACGCGGTTCGAGTCCACCATGCAGGCGTCGGACTGGCTTTCCAAACAGTTGGTCGATCTGCAAATAAAAGTAGAGACCTCACAGGAAAAACTGGTCAAGTACCAGAAAGAACATGAAATCCTGGGCATTGACGAAAAACAGAATATAACTACCGCCAAGCTCGATGAATTGAACCGCGAGTTGACCGCCGCCGAATCCGCCCGAATGGAGAAGGAATCGATTTATCACCTGGTACAGTCCGGAGATTCTGATTCGATAGTAGCCGCCGCTAATGTTGACGGCGCTGCCAGAGGTTCGAGCGCTAATTCCGCGCTGCTGGAAAAACTACGAGAGCAGCAAGCCGATTTGAAGATCCAGGTTGCGCAACTGAGCACGCAGTTCGGGCCGTCATATCCAAAATTGGCGCAACTCAACAGTCAACTCAAGGAAGTAGACGCGCAGATTCAAAGTGAAATGCGCAAGGTGGCATCTCGTTTACGCGGCGATTACCTGGCCGCTGTGCAGCGTGAGAGCATGCTGCGCAGCGCGCTCGAGCAGCAGAAGCAGCAGGCCAACAAGCTGAATGAAAGCGCCATTGAATACAGCCTGCTCAAACGCGACGTTGACGCCAACCGTACGCTCTCAGAAGGATTGCTGGAAAAACTAAAAGAAGCCGGAGTGACGGCAGGCTTGCGCTCGAATAATTTCCGCATCGTCGATGCCGCGAGGATTCCTACTTCGCCTTCCGGACCTAATATGCTGCGGAACCTCGCTTTCGCATTGGCGCTGGGTCTCTCCACCGGAATCGGCCTCGCGTTCCTGGTGGAAAGCATGGACAACACGGTGCGAACTCCGGAGCAGGCACAAACCATTTCGTCGTTGCCGTCGCTCGGAATGATTCCTCTCGGATCACGTAGCACGCGGGAAATGCGCGGGAGCTCGAAGTTGGCGCTGGCGTCGTCCAAAGAAGCCGTCGAACTGGTAACAAAATCGCGTCCCCGGTCGCAGATGGCGGAATCGTATCGCGCGCTGCGTACCTCGCTGCTTCTGACATTTCCGGGAGGACCTCCAAAAGTTATTCTCATCACCAGCGCCCTGCCGGAAGAAGGCAAAACCACTACCAGTGTCAACTCAGCGATTGTGCTCGCTCAAAAGGGCACGCGGGTTCTGTTGCTTGACGCCGATCTCCGCCGCCCGAGCATTCACAAGACACTCGGAATGGGCCCGACCCTTGGGCTGAGCAATGTGCTGACAGGAGCTGCGAGCCTTCAAGAGGCGATTATTCCGTCGACGATTGTGCCTGAACTGTTCCTTCTCCCCGCCGGTACGCCGCCGCCAAACCCAGCCGAACTTCTGGCCTCAACAAAAATGAAGAATGTCCTTGAGGAGCTGCGGAAACATTATGACCACATCATCATTGATTCTCCGCCGACCTTATCGGTGACCGACGCTGTTGTCATGTCCACTGCAGCCGACGCAGTCGTTCTCGTTATTCGCTCGGGGCACACAACCAGACCGGCCTTAAGACGTGCCCGCGACATCCTGCGGCAAGTGAATGCGCGCGTGTGCGGAGTGTTGGTGAATGCTGTCAATCTCAATTCGCCCGACTATTACTACCACTACGAATATCAGGGGAAATACGGCCACGGTTACTATCAAGAGGAGGCTTCGAGCCATACGGATGTGGTAATGCCCGGGGCGACTTCCGGCGGAGCGTAGGGTGTGGCGCATTCGCGAAAAACCTGCGTGTTCGAAGACCATCGCATGACGATTGCGATTCGAAGCCCAGCCCGCAAAACCGTCTTCTTGGCTACGTGCCTGATGCTCACAACGGTTTACATCGGATTCGTTGTGCGTGGATTTATCGCCGATCGTTTTTCAGCGAAGCTTGATCTCACAAGCCTGCAGACGGCCGCGACCTTGGAACCGGAGAATGGGGATTACCAATACCGCCTGGGCGAATATTTCCTACAGACACAGCAGTCCCCAAGGACTGCAATACCATTCATCAAATCCGCTGCCGCGCTGAACCCCTATGACGCCAGGTATTGGCTTGCACTCTCCAGAACTTACCGCAGACTAAACGATGACGATCATCAGAAAGATGCCTTGCAACACGCTACCACTGCTGATCCATCCAATCCGGATGTTGCGTGGGACGAGGCAAATTTCTATTGGTCCAGGGGCGAAACGGACGAGGCGTTGCGTGAATTCCGCATAGTGCTGGAGAACGATCCCTACCTGCCGCCTGCGGCTTTGGAAGCGTGCTGGCGCATTAAACCTGATGTCAAAACTCTGCTGCGTGCCGTGGTGCCGCGTAATGCGGACATTTATTCGACATTCTTTGAATTGCTGATTTCAAAAAATGAACCGGATGCCGCGGCAACGGTTTGGAGCGAAATGCTGGAACTGCATCAGCCCGTGGATCGGCGTTATGTTTTCGAATATGTGCGGTATTTGATCAGCCGCAGGCAGGGTGGGCAGGCCCAGCAGGTTTGGGAGCAATCAACAAATCTGTGCGATCTATCTGAATACCAGCCTTCCGCGGAGAATCGCGTGGTCAACGGGGATTTCAGCTTGCCAGTGTTGAACGGCGGATTTGACTGGACCTACGAAAAATTATCCGATGTTTCCCTTGCCTTGGACTCGACTGAATCGCATGCCGGGCACCGTTCACTGTCGATCGTTTTTGATAGTCACGGAATGGGAGACGTTGGCATTCGTCAACTCATTCCCGTAGCGCCAAATACGAACTATGACTTTTCCGCATATTTCAAGTCTCAAGCTTTAGAAGGCGCAGGTGGGCCGCGCTTCGTGCTTGAAGATCACTTCAACGGCAAAAGCTACTTCGCCAGCGATGAGCTTAAAAACGCCGATGAATGGAAAGAGGTCGAGGGAACCTTCAGCACCGGAGTTGATGCGAGCCTGCTGGTCCTTCGAGTTCAGCGAATGCCTGCCGGAACTGCGATTCGTGGAAAGCTTTGGATCAGTGACATTCGCCTGACCCCGCGCCCGCCAACACCGCCACAGACCATTGCAGGTGGCCAGTGAGTTCTTCTGTGCTGGCTCCGCCGTGGACCGAGCCGAGACTAACCCAGGTCGTATTCACGTCTGGATCAAGTTTGTTTGTACGGAGTAGTTGCCCTGGTGCTGTTCGGGCCGTTGGCATTTGGCGCCGTCGAGTCATGGTCGATTTCGATCATGGAGGTGTGGGCCGCTGTGCTTTTCATGCTGTGGGGTATGCGGCAAGTTGCGTCGGGGGAATTGGAAATTCGCAGCAACCCTTTGTTTGCGCCTATGTTGCTTTTTGGGGCTCTGATTCTTTGGCAACTCGTAACCCGGCGCAGTGCCTATCACGCCGCCACGTTTTCTGCAGCCCTGCTTTACTGCGCTTATGGACTCTTTTCCTTCCTGGCAGTTCAGTGCTTGCGGCGCACATCACAGCTCAAGAATTTGGCCTGGATTTTTTCCGTATACGGTTTTGCCATCGCCACATTTGCGCTGCTACAGGGCATTGCCGGTAACGGCAAACTCTATTGGCTCAGAGTCCCTCAATCCGACGGCTGGATCTACGGCCCATACGTAAACCACAACCACTACGCCGGACTGATGGAAATGTTGACTCCGATTCCTTTGGTGATTTCTTTGATGGGCGGGGTGTGCGGCCGCAGCAGGGCGCTGGCGCTCTCGGCGGCAGCGGTAATGGCCAGCACGATTTTTCTTTCTGGATCACGGGGTGGCATGGCTGCCTTCCTTGTGCAAACGATCTTGCTTGCTGTCTTCCTGGTTAAACGAAGAAAAGACCGGACCGCCACTTTCGCATTGGCCGGGTTTCTAGGTCTTTCACTGATATTGCTCCTGTGGCTCGGTGGTGGCGGCTTGGCGGATCGCCTGGCTAGCGTGCACAGCGCTGCTGGAGCGGGTTTATCTAGCGCCACGCGGCTCACCATCGATCGCGATGCGCTGAAAATCTTTGTACAAAGGCCGCTAATGGGTTGGGGTTTGGGAGTATTTGGCGTGATTTATCCCAGCTTTAGCGGTCTCTCGACCAGTTTGAAAGTGGGCATGGCTCACAACGACTATCTCCAACTGCTGGTTGAAACGGGAGCAGCGGGTTTCGTGATCGTGCTGTGGTTTCTGGTGGCGCTGTTTCGTTCGGCCCTGCGAAAATTAAACGATGTTGTATCCACCACAAATGCTGCCGTGACTTTGGCTGCTCTGATTGGAATCAGCGGAATTCTGGTGCACAGTTTGGTGGATTTCAACTTACAGATTCCGGCGAATGCGACGTTGTTTTACGTACTCTGCGTAGTAGCTGCCATGAAACCTTGTTCCAGCCGGCATCATCGTCTTCACGATGTTAGCGTCGTGCGGAAGAGCACCCGCATATCCCCAGCGCACGACTTTAAAGTGATTTAACTTTATATTCTGTCGACTTCCATCGACTGCGAAATGCTCACCTTGCGGGCTGGTGCACCCTCTTCTATCATCAAGGCTAGACGGGGTATTCATGGCTAACGAAAAACCTTCCAAGCCGCCAGTGGCGGACAGTCCGATAGCAGACGTATTCGAAGGGCGCCATCCTTCGCAGGAAGAAAAACGCTGGGCAGAAAAAACACTCGCGCCCACACTGGAAAAAGCGCCGGAGCGGCCCATCGGTGCGCCTACTGGCACGAACCGCGACGAAAGCGGCCACGCCCGATTTTCCACCATCTCCAACGTTCCCATTCGCCGTTTGTACACCCAAGCTGATTTGCCGGAAGACTGGAACCATGACCAGTATCTTGGCTACCCTGGCCAACCGCCTTATACGCGCGGCATTCACGCCACCGGATATCGCGGCAAACTTTTCACCATGCGCCAGTTTTCCGGCTTTGCATCGCCCGAGGAAACTAACCAGCGCTACAAGTATTTGCTTGAACACGGTGGTGGAGGGCTTTCGGTTGCCTTCGACCTGCCTACGCTCATGGGCTACGATTCCGATCATCCCGCCAGTGAAGGCGAGGTCGGCAAGTGCGGCGTGGCCATCGATTCGCTTGAAGATATGGAAATTCTCTTCGGTGGAATTGATCTCGAAAAGACCACGGTTTCGATGACCATTAACTCTCCTGCCTCGGTGCTCTGGGCGATGTATTTGGTGGTTGCAGAAAAGCAGGGAGCCGACTGGAAGAAAATTTCCGGAACGATTCAAAACGACATTCTCAAGGAATATATTGCGCAGAAGGAATACATCTATCCTCCAGCGCCGTCAATGCGGCTGGTAGTTGATACTTTCGAATTCGGCGCGAAGTTCACACCGCGTTTCAATACCATCTCGATCAGCGGATACCACATTCGCGAGGCCGGCTCGACAGCCCTGCAGGAATTGGCGTTCACGCTCTACGACGGCTTGGAATACGTGGAATGGGCGCGGAGGCGCGGGTTGGACGTGGATGAGTTCGGTCCACGGCTCAGCTTTTTCTTCAATGCGCACAACGATTTCTTCGAAGAGATTGCAAAATATCGGGCTGCCCGCAAGATCTGGTACCAGGTGATGAAAGACCGGTTCAAGGCGAAGAACCAGCGCACCTGGTTGATGCGATTCCATACGCAAACAGCAGGGGTTTCGCTGACCGCACAGCAGCCCATGAATAACATCGCCCGTGCTGCCATCCAGGCACTGGCCGCGGTGCTGGGTGGAACCCAATCGTTGCACGTCGATGGCTATGACGAAGCTCTGGCGTTGCCGACCGAAGAAGCCGCGCGCATCGCCTTGCGGACCCAGCAAATTATTGCCTATGAGTCGGGGGTGGTGCAGACTGTCGATCCGCTGGGCGGGTCTTATTTCCTCGAAAACTTGACGCTCGAAATGGAAAAGGGCGCCTCCGACTACTTTGGCAAACTTGATGCAATGGGCGGCATGGTCAAAGCGATCGAGCGCGGCTATCCGCAAAAAGAAGTTGCGGAAGCTTCCTATCAATTTCAGCGGGCGGCCGAGGCAAAGGAAAAGATTATCGTCGGGGCAAATGATTTCGTAATCGAAGAAGAGTCGCCTCACATCCTTTATATCGATGAAAGCGTAGCCCAACACCAGAGCGCGAAGTTGAGAGCTCTTCGGGCGCGAAGGTCGAATGAGGAAGTAAAGCGACGTCTGGAAGCGCTGAAAAAAGCCGCCGCCGAAGAACCTAAGAGCGGCGTAAATGGGAATGTTTCATCCGCCAACACTATGCCCTATATTGTGGATGCGGTGCGCGCCTACGCGACCGTCGGCGAGATCTGCGATGCCCTGCGCGAGGTGTATGGAACTTATACAGAGGCAAGCATTACGTAGACTCTCGCAGAATGGCGAACACAAACTGCGTCTGTGTCTTATTCTCGATTTTGCTATCCTGCTTGATGTAATTTTCGTCAAATGTTCGTATGCGAAAAGCCATCCATCACCTAAAGAAATCCGATCCAGTACTCCGCGCCATCATTGAAAAGGTCGGTCCCTTCTGCATGGAGTTTGACGAGCCTGCGTTTCATAGTCTGGCTGAGGCGATTGTCTATCAGCAGTTGAATGGCAAAGCTGCGGCAAAGATCTTCAACCGATTCGTTGCGCTCACCGGTGATCCCGTCACTCCCGAGGGCATCAACAAGCTTACCGACGAGCAGTTGCGGGCATCCGGTCTTTCAAAACAGAAATCTTCTTATCTGCGTGACATGGCGGAGCGTGCAATCCGTGGGGAATTGGATTTCAGCCGCTTGGCAGACATGACCGACGTCGAGGTTATTAAACATCTGACGCAGGTCAAAGGCGTCGGGGTTTGGACCGCGCATATGTTTCTGATGTTCAGCCTGAGGCGGCCCAACATATTACCGACCGGCGACTTTGGCGTTCAAACTGCGATTAAGAAGCATTACAAAAAGCGCAAGCTGCCGAAGCCGTTACAGATGGAAAAGATCGCAAAATGCTGGGAGCCCTACCGCAGCATCGCCTGCTGGTATTTGTGGCGAAGTCTGGATGTAAAGACGATGTAGGAGCCGTCATCACTGCACGGTTCGCGTACCTGTTGTATCCTAGAGCGTCCGCTTTGCAGGGAGCGGCGTCCTCCGCACTCAAATGCCAACCGAAGAAAAAATTCGCGTGCTGGTCGCCAAACCCGGCCTGGACGGCCATGACCGAGGCGCAAAAGTAATCGCCCGAGCCTTGCGCGACGCGGGGATGGAAGTTATCTACACCGGTCTGCGACAGACTCCAGAGATGATCGTCAGCGCCGCCGTGCAGGAAGACGTAAACGTTATCGGACTTTCCATTCTTTCCGGTGCGCACAACGCCATCGTGCCGCGCGTGATGGATCTGCTGAAGCAAAATAAGATGGACGATGTAATCGTAATCGTCGGGGGAATTATTCCCGATCAGGACGTGGCCCACCTTAAAGAAATCGGTGTGGCCGCAATTTTTCAGCCCGGGACCGCCATGGACACCATCGTTCAATTCATTCGCAGCAACATCAAGCCGCGTTCAGTTCCCACGGCGGGCTGATGAGCGAGATCAGCGCCTCGCGTTTACTCAACCTTCTCTCCCGCACCATCGGTCCCGCTCCCTGGTATTGGAAGACCTTCCCACGCGTCGATTCCATCTCATCTCGGCGTTTCGCGTGGACTCATCACGGAAGCGAAGGCCCATTGGGTTACGTAGTCTCGCTCGGTCTGATAGAGGAACCGAATGAAGCTTGTCTGGCTCTCAATACCTATTGCTGTCCATTCTTCGTGCCGCCCTCGCATCTAGGCATTTGGTGTCCGGAGGGACGCAGTATTCGTCTGACATGTTTCGATCCCGCGCAACTCAAGAGTTTCGATCTCTCGGAAATTGCCGGATGGTTTAAGCAATCTGCGGACCGCATCTATGCCGCCACTGAGCCGCTAGCTGATTTTGAGGTCCCGCTTGGACTCGCCGCCGGCATGCACAAAATCGAAGTACCATCAGAATTGCAGTCGGTCGACGAGTTGATTGTGCCCACCAGTTATCCGGCGAAAGAGAAAGATGATCCGGCGTTTGCCTTATATGTTTTTTACCCGCAGGCGGGATTGGTAGAGGTACTTCCGCAGAAATGGTTCACCGCCGATAAATATCAGGTTGGGAAGCAATGGATCACCCGTGCTGCACGCGATCCTGAATCGAATCGCATCTTCGGCGAGTGCTTCGGCGTGGGAAATTTTTTGTTGGAAGAGGATGGCTGCCGGCTTGATCGTTGGATTTCGGAAAGCGCTTAATCTTGCTACCGTCTGCATTTTGAACAGAAGCCTATTTAGAACTCGAAGTAACCATCGCCGGACGCTCGACGAACACCTTCCGTGCCGGTAGCTGAAAGCAGCCCTGCAACTCCGCGCAGGTTTTCCCAAGCCGCCTGATTCAATGCTGGGTCTGAGCTGACTAGATCGCGGATCATATTCCACGCAGCAATATTGAGCGCGCCTTCAGGCGGAGGTCCCATTGCGAGCGACACTGAGCACTGCGGGCAAAAACAGATGCGCTGGGCCGTAGACTTTTGCCGCGGCCTGATTCCCACTGTCTGCGCAAACATATATACGGCGACAGATTTGTGCCCGGTATCGAGCTCTCGATTACAGCGAAGACAATACAAGTTTTCCAAATGCGCCTCCTGCCGTTCAGCGCCAAGAAGAAATACTGTCGCGGACCGGCCAACATCGCAAGTATGCAAAGGGATTCGTCTCTATATCGAACCCCCGTATCCACACCGCGCAGGAAAATAAGCCCGAACCAAGGTGTGCTCTAGTCAGAAACGTACGGAATCGTGCACTCTGCTGCTATGCCCGCTGGCGCAGATAACGGAATATCAGTCATATTGCCCGGCCCTGATCTGCCTACAATCAAAAGTTTCCGGCTGGCGCATCTGCGGAGGTTGCGGGAGTGCGAACAGGTGGCGGCGGTTTGCTATCGCATTCGTGGCGGAGAAATTGAATTCCTCCTGGTTCGAACCAACAGCGGGCACTGGACTTTCCCCAAAGGCAAAGCCGAACCGGGATTGACCCACGCCCAGGCCGCTGCGCTCGAAGCATTCGAAGAAGCAGGAGTTCACGGCCGCATGGAGGAAGCGTCGTTCGCCAGGTACATTCGCCGCAAACGTAGCGGCATGCGAGATCCCGCGCGGCCGGACAAATCCATCGAAAAAGAGATCGCTATTCAAGCTCATCTTTGTGAGGTCTCGCGACTCGAGTCTCCCCAGGAGGACAACCGAAATCCCACCTGGTTTTCTGCCAGGAAAGCAAAGCGGCGGTTGTGCGAGGATCGCACCGCTGACTTTGCCGCCGAATTGGCTGGCGTGGTCGATCGGGCAGTCAGCCGCATCTCTCGGTTGCGCAAACCCGTGTCCGTCAGCCGCTAAACCTATGTCTGCTCTGGCTCTAACCTGCCGGCCCGAAGCCAACAATCGAAATGCTTAGTTGCGGAATCTAATCAGCCATGCGAGTGCGAAGTCGTTTAATCGGATTCATCGTAGTTCTCCAATCTGTTCTTTTTCTGACTCATTTTCTGTTGTATGAAACCTGGGCCTACCCGGCCGGAAGCGGAACTCCGCTGGCAACCTGGCTCAAGCCGCTTCTCGCGTTTTTGTCGGTAAGCTTTGTCGCCGCTTCCCTACTCGCCTTCCGCTACACCAATCCGGTGGTGCGAACGTTTTATCGGATCGCAGCCATTTGGGTGGGACTTCTAACTTTTCTTTTTCTCGCAATGCTTTCCTCGTGGTTTATTTTCGGAGTAGCCCGCGTTGCCCAACTGGACCTGAACTTTCATCGGCTTGTCGAATTGCTTTTCGGCATTGCAATAGCGGCCGGGCTCTATGGGGTCTTCAACGCCAACTGGACGAGAATCACGCGAACCACCGTTCAACTTGCGAACTTGCCCGAGGCATGGCGCGGCCGAAGAGCTGCGCTGATAAGCGATGTACATCTCGGGCACGTGCGGAATGGCAGTTTTCTGCGGCGCATGGTCGCGAAAATTCTAAAGGAAGAGCCGGACGCTATTTTTATTGCGGGTGATCTATATGACGGGACCGCCATCGACGCCGGCCGGGCCGCGGAGCCATTGAACGAGCTGACGGCTCCGCAGGGCGTGTATTTCGTCGCCGGGAATCACGAACAATTTGGAGACGATAGTAAATACTTGAACGCCATCTCTGCGGCCGGCGTGCGAGTGCTAAGCAACGAGAAAGTGGAAGTCGACGGTTTGCAGATCGTCGGTGTGCCCTACCGCAACGCAGCCCACGGGCGCTTAGCATCCGTGTTGCAAGGCGTACGCCTGGATCGCGGCCGCGCCAGCATTTTGCTGACTCACGCCCCTGACCATCCCGAGATCGCCGAAGCTGCCGGTGTTTCGCTGCAGCTTTCCGGTCACACTCATCTCGGACAATTCATTCCCTGGAGTTGGATGGCACGGCGAATTTACCACCAATTTGTATACGGCTTGAGCCGCGTCGGACAAATGCAAGTGTTCACTTCGAGCGGCGCGGGAACCTGGGGCCCTCCACTACGATTGGGGTCGAATCCAGAGATTGTAATGCTTGAATTTGAATAACCTGCGCTAACCATCCACGTGTGCAGTGCCACGAGATCTCTCTTTACTACCGTAACGCGCCAGGTCGTTTTCGAGCAGTTGCGCAATGAGTTCTTCAACGCCTTGTCCCTGCTTTCCCTGCGTGACCACGTCGGCTCGCTCTTTCAGCGTGCTCAACGCGTTAGCCACAGCGACAGCGCACTCGCATTCCGCCAGAAAGGCATGATCGTTTTCTGCATCGCCGACTCCAACCACATTGCGCGCCGACAGGCCCAAATCTTTCAGAGCGGCCAGCAGCCCGGTCGCTTTGTTCACTCCCGAAGGCAAAACCATTACCGAGCCTTTGTTGAAGATAACGTGCAGTTCGAGCCCCAGATCGCGAATGCATTCGAGGACCGCTCGTTCGTGCGGTTCCCACGTAGCCACAATACCTCGGCCTACTGTGATCGGGACTTCTCTCTCCTCGAGTAACTTGATAAAACGAGGATCTGGAGGATCGCAAAGCAATTTTTCGTCATGGGTCGCAGGCCAGTACAGGAGCGCCCCGTTCTCGGCTACAACTACATCAAAAAGATCCAATTGTTCAAAGACTGACTTGAGGTCAGGGAGATGACGTCCGGTCACCATCAACAGTTTTCGTCCGGAGAGGCGGACCTGCTGCAGAGCCTCCAGCGTGCTTTCGGTGACTTTTCCATGGGCTGCGAGAGTTCCATCGTAATCAGTGGCCAAAGCTAGGTAGCGCATTCATTGAGTTGGATGCCCCAGTTTGACACTTCGTTTCAATACGTTTCGGTGGGCATCATGTCGATCAGGCGGTATGACGGGGTTGATGCGGCTTGCTGGGCGCTTAAGGGGCAAAAATGTAGACGCGGGCGTCCATGCCCGTGCAGCGCCAGGCCAGACTAGTCGCCAAGAAAGATCCGGTAAATTATTCTGCGTGACCTTTCCGGCTGGCGGTCGTTTTATATAGTTAGAGGCACGATGGTCCTTCGAGCACCGGCATCGAGGCGGTCCCCGGAGCAGGCAGAGGAACGCCTGCTGGTCGAGGCTGCGCAGAAGGATCCTGCCCGTTTTGCTGAACTGTACGAGGTCAACTTCGAACGCGTTTATGCGTTCATCGCATGGCGGATTGGCGATCGCGATGCGGCGGAGGATTTGACCTCAGAAGTATTTCATAAGGCGCTCGCCAACCTTCGCCGTTTCGAATGGCGCGGCGCGCCCTTTGCGGCGTGGCTGCTTAGGATTGCGGCCAACACAATTGCGGATCGGGCACAACGTGGGAAAAAAGAATTGGCCGTGGATGATCCTCCGGAGATCGCAGAAGACGCCGACCGTCCTCGTCGATCTCGAGGAAGTGGAGCGCCGAGCCCGGTTGTTTCGCCTGGTCGAGCAACTTCCTGAGGATCAGCGGCGCGTGATCGCGCTGCGGTTTGCGGACGGGAAGAGTATTCGCCAGATCGCGGAGACGTTGGGCCGTACGGAAGGCGCGGTGAAGCAGTTGCAATTCCGGGGCTTGCAGGGTCTGCGGGCGAAGATCAAAGGCGCAGAACGAAATGTCAGGAAGGGAAGCAAGAAGCCGGGTGGCAAAGATGCCTAAGCGCAATTTGATCGATCAACTCGACGAAGCGCTGCAGGGAATGATCGATAATCCCAGTGCGGCCTTGCCACGCGCGGAAGGTGAAGTTGGCCAACTTCTTGGCATCGCCGCTGAGTTGCGCAATTTGCCGCGAGCAGATTTCAAAATTCGTTTGAAGGATGATTTGGAAAGGAGCAGTTCAATGGCAACTACCACAGCGCCTATCGCTGCGACACACACCTCCGCCGCTCCAAGATTAACTTACAAGTCTGCGGCGAAGGCAATCGACTTCTATAAAAAAGCTTTTGGAGCGAAGGAAACTCTGCGCTTCGAGATCGAAACCGGCATCCCTCACGCCGAGCTTTGGATTGGCGAATCTGTAATTTTGGTGACCGATGAGTGGCCAGAAGGTGGACGCTATAGCGCCGAGACGACGGGCGGTTCGCCGGTCAGCATGTCGCTCCAGGTTCCAGACGTGGATTCTTTCGTGGCCCAGGCTGTTTCCGCCGGGTGCAAAATGGTGCGTCCGATTGCGGATCAATTCTATGGTCGTCGGGAAGGAACTGTGCTCGATCCGTTTGGCTATCTGTGGGCCATTTCCACGGTAAAGGAAGAGATGTCAGTTGAAGAAATGCACCGCCGTTTCCGGGCGATGACGAAAGAGGAGAAAGCTAAGAAGCCAGCCGTAAACCCGATTCCTGAAGGCTATCGCACGGTGACGCCCTATCTGATTGCGGCAGATGGACCGGCACTGATGGATTTTGTGAAGCAGGCGTTCGACGCCAAAGAGACGTTCCGCACCGTAGGATCAGCTGGCGGTCTGCACGGCGAAGTGCGCGTTGGCGATTCGATGCTGATGATAGGCGGCGGCATCCCGGGTCGTGAGTTCCGCTCGACCGCGAATACTCATGCGATCCATCTCTACGTTTCGGATTGCGATGCGGTTTACCAACGGTCTCTCGAAGCGGGTGCGACGTCGATCGATGAGCCCAGGGATCAGGAATACGGCGAGCGCTCAGCTAGCGTGAAAGATCCGGCGGGGAACTTGTGGTACATCGCTACCGGCCAAGGTGAGACTTACATTCCTCAAGGACTGAACAACGTTAACGTGTATATGCATCCGCTGCGGGCAGAGCCCGTCATCAATTTCTTGAAGCGGGCTTTCGGAGCGCGTGAGATTGCGAAATATGCATCGCCCGACGGCGTGGTTCATCACGCTGAGATACGGGTTGGGGATTCAGTGGTTGAGATGGGCGAAGCTCATGGCAAGTATCAGCCCATGCCGACGATGTTCTACCTCTACGTCCCCGATTGCGATGCGACGTATCAGCGGGCGTTGCAGGCCGGTGCGACTTCGATTGCCGAGCCAGTGGACCAGCCATACGGCGACCGTAGCGGCGCTGTGAAGGACGCCTTCGGCAATCAGTGGTACATCGCAACCCACATCAAGGACATGGCGCCGTAGATCATCAATGGAGCACGATGGATGAACTTTCGAAGACTCAGCCTAATCGCGCTTCTGGCGGTTGGTCTTATTTCTCAATTAAGCCGGGCCCAAGAGATCACAGTGGCGGCCGCAGCGGACCTTCAATTTGCTATGCAAGATGTGGCCGCGCGATTCCAGAAGGAAACCGGGAAGACGGTGAAGGTCACTTACGGTTCGTCGGGGAATTTCTTCCAACAGATTCAAAACGGTGCTCCTTTTGACATGTTCTTTTCCGCTAACCTCGATTATCCGAAAAAATTGGAAGCTGCGGGATTGATCGAGCCTGGAAGCTTCTACCCGTATGCCAATGGCAAGATTGTGATCTGGATTAAGAGTGATTCGAAGCTCGATTTGAAATCCGGTATGCAGGTTCTGCTGGATTCCTCCGTCAAGAAGATTGCCGTGGCCAACCCGCAACATGCGCCTTACGGGCAAGCCGCTGTCGCTGCGATGCAGAAAGCAAACATTTACGAAAAAGTGAAGGACAAGTTTGTGCTCGGCGAAAATATTTCGCAGACGGCTTCGTTCGTTGTCTCCGGCGCAGCCGATGTCGGCATCGTGGCGTTGTCGCTGGCTTTATCTCCGAATATGAAAGACAAAGGCCGATACGTCGAGGTTCCGAGCGGCGACTACCCGCCCATTGAGCAGGCTTGTGTCATCTTAAGCTCATCCAAAAACAAGGAAGGCGCGAAGCAATTCTTATCCTTCTTCAAGTCAGGTGCGGTCGCGGATGTGTTGAAGACCTATGGCTTCGACGTGCCACCTGGCTCGGCTAAGTAATCGGCTGCGAATTCGGCCCACCAAGACTACTTCCTACAAAACTCGCTGTGATGGCGGCTATAGAGCCCATAGACAGTCAAGCCGATGGCCAGCCAGGCGAAGAACCGTAGCCAAGTCAAAATCGGCAAGCCGGACATAAGAAGCACGCAGAAGAACACGCTGAGCACGGGAGCTGCAATGCCGCCGGGGGCGCGGAATCCACGGTGGCGTCCGGGATCGCGGTAGCGCAGAATGATGACGCCGATGGATACGAGAACAAAGGCAAAGAGCGTGCCGATGTTCGAAAGATCGGAAAGCGTGCCGATATCAAGAAAGCCTGCGGGAATGCCAACCAGAAAACCAGCGATCCACGTGGCCGTCGCAGGCGTGCGAAAACGAGGATGAACGCGTCCGAAAAGCCGGGGCAGCAGCCCATCGCGAGACATGGAGAACCACACACGCGCTTGCCCAAGCTGGAAAACCAGCAGCGACGAAATCATGCCCATCATTGCCCCGAACAGCACTCCGAGATGGATCCAGCTTAAAGTGTGCGAACCCGTACGCACGGTTAGCAACTTCATTGCATTGACTACGGGTGCGGCATCGTCGCGTACGGCCTGCCAGGGGACGACTCCAGTGAGGACAATCGCAACCCCGATGTATAGGATGGTGCACACCACCAGCGTGGCAATAATGCCGATGGGCAGGTCGCGCTGCGGATTGCGAGCCTCTTCCGCGGCGGTCGAGACTGAATCAAATCCAATGTAGGTAAAGAAAATAATCGAGCCGCCGGTCAGGATGCCGGACCATCCGTTGGGCGCGAAGGGATGCCAGTTGCCGGGGTGCACATAATTCGCGCCCACGATGACAAACGCGAGAATGGCCGCAATCTTCAGGAGCACCATCACATTGTTGGCCTCTGCCGATTCGCGAATGCCGCGGACGAGGATCACCGTCAAAATCATGACTACAAGAAATGCGGGGAAGTTGAAACCAAAGTGCAGGCCGGGCGGATACAGCACGTCGCCCTTCAGATCGGTAAGGCCTGCCGGCAAATAAGCCGGAGAAATCCAGCGTAGTGCGGGATGAAATCCGAACCAGTCAAACATGCCGACCAGATGGGCCGAAAAGCCCACGCTCACCGCCATATTGCTGACTGCGTATTCAAGAATCAGATCCCAGCCGATGATCCAGGCAATGAGTTCGCCCATGGTTGCGTAGGTGTACGTGTAAGCGCTGCCCGCGATCGGAATCATCGACGCGAGTTCGGCGTAACAGAGGCCGGTGAAAGCGCAGACGATGGCCACCAGCACCAGCGAGAGTGCGAGCGCTGGACCCGCGCCCGGCCGCCCCAGCGACGCGTGATGAGTGACCAGAAAATCCAGCAGCGGCGCGTTGAGAATCGACGAAGTGTCGAACTTCTGCCCCCCGATCGCGGTGCCGATGACGGTGAAAATGCCCGATCCGATCACCGCGCCAATGCCGAGAGCGGTGAGCGAGACCGGACCCAAAGTCTTCTTCAGCCTTCGCTCGGGCTCCTCTGAATCCGAGATCAGCTTATCGATGGACTTGCAACAGAAAAGCTGATTGTCCGACGTACGAGGACTGCTCTCGGTCGTGCGTTTATCGGTGGTCGGAATTTGAGCCAAAGCGCTTTGTCTCCACAACCGAAAGTCAGCACTTGGCCAGCGAACCGCCGCTGGCCAAGCGCCGCCGTTTATCTCTTCGCCGCGCCGCGCACCATCTTCTTCACTTTGCGCTTTTTCGAGCCGCGGGCGTACTCCCGCGGCTTCAGCGGCTTTTCGGTTTTCACCTTCTTACGCGATGTTCGTTTTGCTTTCTTACGTTCTTCCTTGCTCAGTGTTTTTGTATTTGCCATGAGTGTCCTAAGTGCGGATTTGTAATTTGGTAATTGCGTAATTGGGATTTTCCCAATTACCCGATTACAAAATTACATTCGTTCTACGCTCGTCTCCAACTGCGCGTACTTCTCCACCAGCTTCTTCAAACCGAAGCGAGGGAATTGTACCGTAATCTTGGCCTCTTCACCGTCTCCTTCGCGATGGTAGACGGTGCCTTCGCCATATTTCGGATGCCTCACCTTCTGCCCCGGCCGAAAACCCTTCTTGCCTTTGGGTTCTTCGACCGGCAACTTCGGCGCAGAAAATTTCTTTCCGCGCGATGCGAAGAACTCCGCAATGTTGTCGATCGAATTGTAACTGCGTCCAGAGTAAGCAGGAGCCCGTGGTTTGCTGGGAGCACTCCAGTTCGCGCTGCTCTGATCTTCATCCTCGTATGCGTAGTGAGCTTGCTGTGTCGGGTTCGTGTGGCGCGGACATTCCTGTCCGCGAATTTATCCGCGAAGACTCCCGCTTCCGCCGCGACCCTCCCAACTCTTCAACCAACTCCATCGGCACTTCTTCCAGAAATCGTGAAGGAATGCTGGCCTCGGGCAAATCAGTCCCATAGCGACGGCGGTATACAGCGCGAGTCAAGACCAAAGTATCCATCGCCCGCGTCATGCCCACATAGCATAACCGCCGTTCCTCTTCGATATCATCCGGCTGCAAGAAAGTTCGCGAATGGGGAAACAATCCCTCTTCGAGTCCGGCAAGAAACACCAGCGAAAACTCCAGCCCCTTGGCGGCGTGCAGCGTCATCAGCGTAATCTGGGCGCGTTCGTCATAGGCATCAGCATCACTCACCAGCGCCGCGTGATCGAGAAACTGATCCAGAGTCTCGCCCCGGTCGCGCGAATCCATGGCCGCATTCACCAGTTCGCGCAGGTTCTCGATCCGCGAGTAAGCCTCGGGCGTGTCTTCCTCTTCGAGTTGCTTGATGTAACCAGTGCGGTCGATAAGGAACTTCAGAATTTCGGCAGTACTGGCCGGGCCGCCGGGAGTGCGGAAGCCAGGCTCAGCCGGTGGTGTGGAGCGGGCGCCCTCGCCCGCTTCGGCTTGGCCCAATGTTTCGGTCGAAGCATCAGACCCAGCATCTCCGAAGTCGAATGAAATATTTTCATCTTCGCTGGGATCAAAGGAAACGTCTGCCTCCTCGGGCGATTCGTCGAGTGCGACTGCATCTTCTTCCCCTCGCGCAGTCTGTTCCAGCCTTTCCACATAAGTTCCAGCCAGCATGGCCCGGCCATCTTCAATCAGGTTTCTAAAACTCTTCAACGCCGCCAACGCGCGCTGCGGCAAAAGCTGACGCTTGATCGGCTTCGCCTATCGCTCCCCACAGCGAAACTCCAGTCTCGAGTGCAACCCGCTCCAACGTTTCAAGTGTAGTTTTGCCGATCCCACGAACCGGCGTGTTGATCACGCGCAGCAGGGAAATCGTGTCGTCCACGTTGTGGATGACTTTCAAATACGAAATCATGTCTTTGATTTCGGCGCGCTCGTAGAATGAAAACCCGCCGACCACGTGATACTTCAACTGATAGCGCCGCATTGCCTCTTCAAACAGCCGCGACTGCGAGTTGGTGCGGTAAAGCACCGCAGCGCGCGCATTCTCGCCTTGGTCGACGGCCTCACGCAGATACTTCGCAATATAATCAGCCGCGAATAGCGCCTCATTCTCGCCATCGGGAGCCTCGTAATATCCGAGTTTGGTGCCGCCCTGCCGCGAGGTCCATAGATTCTTGCCTTTGCGCTTCAGGTTGTTCGCGACCACCGCCGACGCTGCCTGCAGAATGTTTTGTGTCGACCGATAATTCTGTTCCAGGCGGATAATCTTGGCCTCAGGGAAGTCTTTCTCAAACTCCAGAATGTTGCGAATGTCCGCGCCGCGCCAGGAATAAATCGACTGGTCCTCATCGCCAACTGCGCAAACGTTGTGCCGCGTTCCCGCCAGCAGCCGCATCAATTCGTACTGCGGCCGATTCGTGTCTTGATACTCATCGATGAGAATGTACTGAAACCGCCGGTTATAGTATTCGCGCACTTCAGGTGCGGCCTTGAGCAGGCGCACGGTCTCGAGCAGCAAGTCATCGAAATCGAGGGCGTTGGCCTTCGCCAATTCTTTCTTGTACTCGGCGTAAATCTGCGCCACCCGCTCCGTCTTCGGATCAGCCGATTGCAAATACACTTCCTGCGGATCGAGCATGTGATTCTTGGCCCAGGAAATATGCGCCAGCACCGAGCGCGGGCGTGGTCTGCTTGTCGTCAATCCCCAGCCGCCGCATGACCGACCTCACGAGCTGCGCCTGATCGCTTTCGTCATAAATCACAAAACTCTTGGTATGGCCGATCGGCGGAGTACCGGGAACGCTCGACGGAATGCGCAGCGCCTCGATGTCCCGCCGCAACACTCGCACGCAGAAAGAATGAAACGTCGAGATGACCGGCTTGGCAATGGACAATCCGCCGACCAGTTTGTCGACGCGCTCCACCATCTCCGACGCCGCTTTGTTGGTGAACGTCATCGCCAGGATCGATTCCGGCATCACGCCCACGTTTTCAATCAAATTAGCGATGCGGTAAGTGATGACGCGAGTCTTCCCACTGCCCGCGCCAGCCAGGATCAGCACCGGCCCATCGACGGTTTCAACAGCCTCGCGCTGCTGCGGATTGAGTTGATCGAGAAAAGACAAAGTCGGAAGAAGCTCCAAAATCAGCTACTGTAATTTTACAGGGGATTCGCCCTATAGTTCCTGTTTGGAACACGAATCGGTCGTTTGTGAGTCTGACCGTGCTCATTCTTCACAAGCATGAGTAAATTGTCTGCGGGCCCGTGCGACAGTAGCAGATGCGGATTCGAATCCCGTCGGGTCCACGGTCAGTTCTTCTGACGCAGGTTCTGTGAGAAGCGAACGCA
This sequence comes from uncultured Acidobacteriota bacterium, assembly GCA_963716405.1. Lineage (GTDB taxonomy): Bacteria > Acidobacteriota > Terriglobia > Terriglobales > Acidobacteriaceae > JABDBE01. The sequence goes on from CAVQTI010000014.1 coordinate 96,592, forward strand.
GGGATAGCTTCCCTACAAAAGTAACTTGACTGAAAATCGTGGCGGTCTATGCTTAAAACAGTCGCAGGGTGCTGTAAGTACCCAAGAATTGTGGCTCCGAGAAATCGGAGCCATCGCATTTTCTAGTGATGCGCACCAGCATGGCTGGCCCGCGCCGCCTTGCACTCCTCGCACGGGCACCATTCCCGCAGGAACTGCCACGAATAAATCCCCAACTCATGCCCGTCGTTGAACTGAAACTTGATCGCGTACTTGCCCACGCCTTCGGCTGAAGTGGCTTTGACTGTGGGTTTGAACATGGGCAGCGTTCCCGGCGCTGGCTTGGCAGGCTCTCCGGGCTGCTGGTGCGTCTTGCCTCGCGTCTCATCGCACAGCGCGCACGGACAGGCATCCCGCAGGAATGGGAAGGAATAATGCGACTGGTGCCCGTCCTTCCACTCGATATCGAGACCGGTACCAGTGCTCAGATTGACTTTTACTGACTTAGGGTCAGTGACGACAGCCATGAATTTAGTATCGCACAGCCGAACCCTTTGGCTTTTGGCGAAGCCGAGTGATGCCAGGAGTGCCGAAAGTAACGGGAAGTAAATGACCAAAACAGGTTCGGCGTGCTATGAATAATAGACGCGGAATCCGTGAAAAGCCTCCGCTAAGATCCTCCATGCTCGATTCCGCTCCCATAGAACAACTGATGCCGCCAGAGGTCATCTCGGCTGAGGACATACCTCTGCTGCCGGGAACCATTGCTGATCGCCACGGATATGTTGCCTCATTTGACCAGACGAAACTGTTCTATCGTCATTGGCCAGCCACCACGTCGTGGAACGGACGGGTTGCTGTGGTTCTGCACGGCATTGGATATCACAGCGCTCCCTATAAGATTGTCGCCGACGCGCTGAATTCGAGCGGTACTGAGGTGTACGGCTTGGACGCCCGAGGGCATGGTTTATCGCAGGGCCGTCGCGGATACGTCGGCACTTCGATTGAAGTAGGGGCAGATGTCGAATGCATGATCCGCCTGGTGAAAGAGCAGCGGCCGACGGCCAAGATTTTCTTGCTGGGCGACAGCATGGGCGCCGACCTCGCTCTTAACTATGCCAAGCGCAATAGCCGCGAGCTTGCCGGGCTCGTTCTTCTAGCGTTGGCTTTGAATCTTGACCTCAGCCAGTTTGCCAGCCTTGAAAGCTTGAGTCTGATGCCTTACTTTGCCCTCGCTCATCGCGAGCCCGTGATCAGCCTTGTCGGCAAGCGTCTGGAGGAAAGTTCGCGCGATCTGGAGTTCGTTGCGCGACGTCGCGTCGATCCACTTTCCTATAAGCACGTCAGTTTCGGGTACCTGCTTGATGTGCAGCGCATTGTTTTTGGGTGGAGATGGAAAATCGCGCCCCGCGTGCATGCGCCTACGCTGATGATCAAAGGCGGCAAAGACCGGGTGGTGAGCCATCGGGAGTGCCTCGCATTCGACCGTCTTTCGGCTTCGCCAGATAAGTCTTTGAAGATTTTTCCGGACGTGCCTCACACCACGCTGTGGGACCCGGAGACTCCGGAAATTCTGGCATTAATTAAAGATTGGATTCTAGAGCACTGAGTGTGGGGACATTCCTGTCCGCTGCCTCTGGCTGATTTCGACATTTGCCGAAGTCAGCTCCACTCCGGTAAAATCTATACTTCGATTAAGTTCTGAATCTTTCTGGAGTTGTCATGGCACAAGTTTGTGATATCTGCGGCAAAGGGCCGCAATTTGGAAACACCATCAGCCACGCGCATAACGTGTCGCGCCGGCGCTGGAATGTCAACCTGCGCCCGGTTCGCGCCAAAGTAAAAGGCGGCGCCAAACGCATGCGCGTCTGCACCTCCTGCCTGCGCAGCGGCAAAGTCGTTAAGGCCTAAATAAAGAAGGCACAGACTTCATTCCCAGATTTACGATTTCCGATTGCAAATTGACAATTGGAAATCGTAAATTCTCTGATCTTCGAGTTTGCGGCAAACCCTATCGCACGCCCAACAATTCCACATCAAAGATCAGCGTCGCATTCGGAGGGATCGGGCCACCCGGTGTTCCGCGCGCTCCATAGCCGAGTTGCGGGGGGATGCGCAACTGCCGCTTGCCGCCTACCTTCATGCCGATAATGCCTTCGTTCCACCCTTGAATGACCGGTGCGCTGCCCAGAGGTTCTACGACAAAGGGCTCGCCGCGATCGAGGGAGCTGTCGAATTTCTTGCCGTTGGTTAGCCATCCGGTGTAGTGGACCTTCGCGCTCTGGCCCGCGGTGGCGGTAGGGCCCGTACCGACTTTTATGTCCCAATACTGCAGGCCATCGGCGGTCTTGGTTCCGTCGCCTGTGACTTTGGTGGGCGAATTGTTGTCCGGCTTCTTGCTACCGCCCTGCGCAAAAAGGGCCGTAGCCACCAATGTAACGATTGCAATCAAACACGCACTCTTCAGCATCAATTGTGTTCTCCTGAGGATTGAGTTTAATTAAGAGCAAAAGACTAAGCTAATGCAATTACGTCAATTTCGACCAGCACGTCCTTGGGCAAGCGAGCTACCTCGACCGTCGATCGCGCTGGCGGATTTGCATTGAAATAGCGCCCGTAGACTTCATTCATGGCGGCGAACTCGCCCATGTTCTTGAGGAACACCGTCGAGCGTACTACTTTCTCCAGACTACTTCCCGCAGCATTCAAAATCGCGGAGAGGTTCTGGAGCACGCGATCGCGTTTGAGCTTTGACGTCGCCGCTGAGCACCTGCTGCGTCGCTGGATCAATCGCCACTTGTCCTGAAACAAAGACAAATCCGTTGGCCCGAATCGCCTGCGAGTACGGCCCAATCGCTTGCGGGGCATCTTTAGTAGAGATTACATCGCGCATTCATCCTCCAACAATCGCGCTTCTCGCGAACGCAGATGATATCAAATGCACGAATTGTTCGTCTCCGCGCACTCTGCGGCTCTTCTCAGCGCTCTCTGCGATTTAAGATTTTGGGTTTGCGAAAATAGATCAAAACCTTAAAACGCAGAGAGCGCTGAGAAGAGCCGCAGAGTGCGCGGAGAGGGACTGGGTTCCGGCCACTAGACTTTCTGCAATCTTTGCACGTCGTGGACGCCGGGAATTTTCCGCACGCCGTTGATGATATTTTCCAGGTGCTTGAGATCGGCGATATCCAAAACCACATCGACGTTTGCTTGCGCATTCGCGCTGCGCACCTGGACATCGCGGATGTTGGTTTTGGCGTCGCTGATCACAGCCGTAATTTGCTTCAGCATGCCGAAACGGTCATCGCAAAAGACGGTGAGCTTCACCGGATAAGAACTCGGAGTTCCCTCATCGCGGGCCCACTCCACGTCGATGCGGCGCTCCGGCTCATACAGCAGGTTCACGACGTTCGGGCAATCCAGCGCGTGCACCGCGACGCCTTTGCCGCGGGTCACGTAGCCGACCACATCCTCGCCGCGAATGGGATTGCAGCACCGGGCGCGATAGACGAGCAGATCGCCGTGGCCTTTCACCCGGATGGCGTTGTTGCCGGTATCTCCGCCGAAAACCCGACGCACCACACTGGCAATGCCGCTGGATTTGTCTCCGTCGGCGTCGGCTACCGGTGCAGCTGGAACTGGGCGCCAAGCGCGCCAGAACTTGGCGCGCGGAGAATTTGCCGTAACCGATTCCGGCCATCAAATCGTCAATCTGGCCCAGGCCATAATCGGAGGCAATCTTGCGCAGCTCTTCGTCCTTGATCTCTTTCAGCGCGACCCGGTACTTGCGCGCTTCTTTTTCGATCAGCTTGCGGCCAATTTCGACAGCGCGCTCACGCTGATGAATGTTGAGCCAGTGCTTGATTTTGTTTCGGGCGCGTGACGACTTAACCGCAGCCAGCCAATCGCGGCTGGGCTTGTGCCCGGGCTGCGTGATGATCTCGACGATATCGCCGCTGTGCAGTTTGTGACGCAGCGGGACCATGCGTCCGTTGACCTTCGCGCCTACGCAACTGTGGCCGACCTCGGTGTGAATGGTATAGGCGAAATCGATTGGCGTGGACTCGCGCGGCAGGACTACGACTTTGCCTTTGGGCGTGAAAGTGTAAACCTCTTCCGGATAGAGATCGATCTTAAGGGTGGAAAGAAATTCGGTAGGATCCGACACATCGCGTTGCCATTCAACTACCTGTCGCAACCACGCCAACCTTTGTTCGTCCTGGGCGGAGACTGGGCCGTCCTTATACTTCCAGTGCGCCGCGATGCCTTCTTCCGCCATGCGGTGCATTTCTTCGGTGCGGATCTGCACTTCGAACGGCGTACCCTCCTCGGTGATCACCGAGGTATGCAGCGACTGGTAAAAATTTGGACGAGGCATGGCGATGAAGTCTTTGATCCGCCCGGGAACGGGACGCCACACGTTGTGCACAATTCCCAGCACCGCGTAGCAATCCTGCAAAGACTGCGTGATGACGCGCATGGCGTAGAGATCGTACACCTGGTCCACGCTGATTTTCTGGCGGACAAGTTTTTTATGAATGCTGAACAGGCGCTTGATGCGGCTTTCCACCTCGGCCGTGATCCCTGCTTCTTTCAGTTTGTCGCGCAGAGTTTGTTCAACTCGCGCCAGGAATTGCTCGCCCTGTTTGCGGCGGGCCTCGACGGCGTCGTGCACCTGCTGGTGAGTCAGCGGATCGAGATAGCGGAATCCCAGATCTTCGAGCTCGCCGCGAATCTTTCCCATGCCAAGGCGGTGGGCTATGGGCCCATAAATTTCCAGAGTTTCCTTGGCGATTTTCTGCTGGCGTTCCGGCGGAAGATGTTCCAGCGTTCGCATGTTGTGCAAGCGATCGGCCAGCTTAATCAGGACGACGCGAATGTCGTCGACCATAGCCAGCATCATTTTGCGCAGATTCTCAGCCTGCTGTTCCTCACGCGTGGCAAAGTCAATCTGGCTGATCTTGGTGACGCCCTCAACAATATGCGCCACCTGCTCGCCAAACTCTTTGCGGATGTCAACAATCGTGACAGACGTATCTTCGACCGAGTCGTGCAGCAATCCGGACGCGATCGCCACCGCATCCATCTTCATTTCCGCGAGGACTTGCGCAACTCCGAGAGGATGGACCAGGTAAGGCTCGCCCGAGGCGCGAAGCTGCCCTGCATGATTTTTCTGGGAATATTCGTAGGCTTTGCGCACCAGTTCCAAATCATCGCTGGGGCGGTTGGCACGCATGGTGCGCAACAACTCCCGGAACTTGGTGACCGTCAGGGCGGTGGTCGCGATCTGTTCGCGCAGCGTCGCCATAGACGATTATAGCCGGGAACCAGACGTTGCAAGCAACGTCTCTACAGTCGGAGGGACTCTGTTTCTCCGCGCATTGGTGAACTGATAGAGTGGATTTCATGCCTGCCAAGGTTTTGGTTAGCGGTGCGTCCGGTCTGATCGGGAGTGCTTTACTGCCGTCATTGCAATCGAGTGCATACGAAGTCACACGCCTGGTCCGAGGTGCGGCATCGGGCAAGGGGGATGTTGCATGGGATCCATCCCGCCCAGTAGCGCCTGAGTCTGTATCCGGCTTCGATGCGGTCGTACATCTCGCCGGCGAATCTATTGTGGGTCGCTGGACAGAAGCCAAGAAACGTCGCGTTCGTGAAAGCCGGGTGCAGGGCACTCGCAATCTAGCTGAAGCACTCGCAGCGGCACCGCAGCCTCCGCGAGTTTTTGTTTCTGCTTCGGCCATTGGATATTACGGCGATCGCGGCGAAGAAACATTGCGTGAAGAAAGTTCGCCGGGCAGCGGCTTTCTTCCCGAAGTGTGCCGCGAGTGGGAAGCCGCCGCCGAACCGGCCACCAAGGCAGGAATCCGCACCGCGCAATTGCGATTTGGTGTGGTGCTGAGCGCATCGGGCGGAGCGCTGCAAAAGATGCTGCCTGCCTTTTCGCATGGGAGTGGGGGGCAATGTTGGCAACGGGCGGCAATGGATGAGTTGGATCGACATCGATGATGTCATCGGCGCAATTCTCCATGTCATCAAGAATGACAGCCTGCGTGGACCGATCAATGTGGTAGGTCCCAACCCCGTGCGGAATGCCGAATTCACTAAGACCTTGGCTTCGGTGCTGTCCCGGCCAGCGATTTTGCCAATGCCTGCATTCGCAGCACGCTTGGTATTCGGGCAAATGGCCGATGAGCTTCTATTAGCCAGCCAACGGGTAGAGCCAACCAATCTTTCGAGCACGGGATATATCTTCCAGAATCCCGAGTTGAGATCGGCTTTAGAGAATATTTTGAAGTAAAACGGGCCACGGATCTCGCGGATTAACGCGGATGTTTCGTTCTTAGTTAAAGAAATCCGTGTCTGATCCGCGAAATCCGTGGCCTATTTGTTGGCTTGCGCTTTGGCGAATTCTTCCACTCGCTCGCGCACGCTGAGCACGTGCTTTGGCAGGTGCAGATGGCTGCCGGCTTCGAGGATGGGAATCAGTTTGTCGAAGTCCGGCCCAGAATGCGAACCCGTAATCACAATGCGAATGGGATGGAATAGTTCCTTTCCCTTGGCTCCGGTTTCAGCTTTGACTTCATTGATAATTTTCTTGAATTGTTCCGCCGTAAGTTGACTCGCGCTGGCCGATTCTTCTTCCATAATCTTGACGATGAATCTGGCGAATACTGCGCTGCTTTGGGGCCAGCCCAGCACCTCAGCGTTATCAGGCGCGGCTAAGGCGGCTTTCGCGTCGTAGTTGAAGATGAAGGACGCCTTCTCTGGGAGTTGGTCCAAGCGATCGACGTAGGGCGCGAGCAGCGCCACGACCTGCGAAAACCAGATGCGCAGATCCTGGCTGAGTTGGACTACTGGCAGCCTCTTGGCGCACGGCCAATCCGCGTCGCTGCACTCGACCAATCCGGCTTTAACGAAAAACCACACTCCAATAGAAGCGATGTCCTCTGCGGGCCAGGCCTTGATGTACTGGCGATTCAGCCAGAACAGCTTTTCCATATCGAAGACCGCAGCAGAGGGCGTGATGCGCTCCAGGGAAAATTCTTTCACGAGCTCTGGAAGGCTGAATATCTCCCGCGTGCCTCCGCTTGGAGCCCAGCCCAGCAATGCCAGATAGTTCACCAACGCTTCCGGCAAAATGCCCATGTCGCGGAAATTCGCGATCGAGGTAGCCCCATGGCGTTTCGATAACCGTTCGCGATCTGCGCCGAGAATGGTCGATAAGTGCGCGAATTCCGGCACCGGCCATCCCAGCGCCTCATACAACGCGACTTGCTTGGGCGTGTTCGAGAGATGATCGTCGCCGCGGATTACATGGGTGATTTTCATCAACGCGTCATCGATAACCACCACATAGTTGTAGACCGGCATACCATTCGAACGCAGGATAATCGGGTCGCTCACGACCTCATTCGAGAACTCGACATCACCGTGAACGATGTCATGAAAGCGAATGGGGTGCTCAGGAATCTGCAACCGGATGGCGCAAGCTTCACCTGCAGCGCGCCGGCGCTTGGCTTCTTCTGGGTCAAGGGCGCGGCATTTCCCGGAATAAATCGGCTGGCGACCTTCGGCTAGGGCCTTGTCACGTTCTTTCTGCAGTTCGTCTTCGCCGCAAAAGCATAAATAGGCTTTGCGTTCGTTCAGCAGGCGCTCGGCATGCTCGCGGTAGATATCCAACCGGTCGGATTGTCGGTAGGGAGCGTATGGGCCGCCAACGTCGGGACCCTCGTCCCAGTCGAGGCCGAGCCAGTGCAGATCCCAAATTAGTTGATCTTCAAAGCGCGCCTCGCTGCGCTCGACGTCCGTATCTTCGATGCGCAGGACCATAGTGCCTTTTTGGTGGCGTACAAAAAGCCAGTTGAACAGGGCGGTGCGTGCGTTGCCAACATGCAGATGTCCGGTGGGCGAAGGCGCGAAGCGCACGCGGACGGGAGATTTTTGTGTCACGGATTGATGTTAACAGGAGAGCAGGAGGCGCATCATCCGCAGTCACGAATCCACTTCGCCGTTCTCAGAGCAAGGGTGATACGGAATAACCACGTAGGGGCGGACGCTCTCGTCCGCCCGCGGCGCAAAGCGCCGCAGCTTCGCAAGACCTGCTCGCGAGCGTTGCTCTAGCCCGGACGTGGGCGTCCGGGGCTACGCAGGATTCGGAGCCGTCGGAATCCGTCTAACCTGAGCGAGAGCTAGCTCCCAGCCTTCGGGGCGTCGTCGCGGTGCATTTCATCGAGCAATTTCGCCAGTACTTCGGCCCGCTGATCGCTATTCAGCTCGCGTCGCAATTCTTCGAGCGCTACGGCAACAATGTGATAGTGATGCGCGCCGCAGTATTTAGGATCGGAAGTGATGTCGAGCCACACTTGGTGCATGAGTTCGAGATCCTGGGGACGCATGCGCGGCGCGTGGGGCCCGAGCAGATATTCGTGGATTTTTCCGTTGGGCTCGTGTATCTCCAGGATCAACCGTGGTCTGGGTTCGGGCAGACGTTCCCACGCGTCGCCCAGGAGTTTGGCCTGCTCGTCAGGAGTGAGCTTGTTGGAGAGTCCGCAGACGATCTTGCTCGAGTCCAGGCGTTGGGCGGTTACTATGATCGCTTCGAAGACATCGGTGGCGGGGACGACGAGGAGAGAAACCGGCTTGCCTTCTTTTTCTGCAACAGCAACGGCGGCAGTAAACAGTTCCTGTTCGTAGTGATCGAAAACTTGCGACGTCTCGATGACTGCGCTGCCGCTAAAAGAATGCTCGCGGTGGTAGAGGCGAGCTGTCATCACAACTACATCCTGACGGTTTGTGTCGGTATTCCTTAGAACGTCGCGCAGATAATAAAGATTGCGTGGATCGCGGACCGCGACCAGAATGTTCCCGGGCCGTACGCCCAGTGCTCCGGATCCTAACTCCTGATTGCCGTATACCCGGAATTGGTCCAGATTCTCGGGCTTGCCATGCCGCTCTCTCGCTACTCGGTGCTCGGAGTAGGTGAAAAGCGCGAAGAAAACCGCGCTGAAGGTCACTCCGGCGATAGTGGCTTCGGACTTGGTGAACAGGTTGACTAATGCTGTAATCAGCAGCACGGCGGAGATAAGAATCAGGCCTACCGGCACTTCGCGGCCGCCGAGTGAAAATTGCCGGGCACTTTCCATTGGCGATTCTCGGGCTCCGTGTAACGCAATACCAAAACAGCCAGCGACTTTAAAGCAAAGCTCCAGATCACGCCGAAGGCGTAGAGTCCAGCCAGGACATAGACATTGCCTCGGCTGAGGATGATGGTCAGGAGTTGCAATCCGACAATCAAATTAATGACGCGGTAGCTGGTGCCAAATCTGGTGTGCGGCTTCTGGAACCAGTCGGTGAGTACGCCGTCTTCCGCTACACGGTTCAAGACGCCATTCGCACCTACAATCGAAGTATTTTGCGCGCCCGCCAGAATCAGCACGCCGACCAGCACCACGAAAGCATGAAAGATCAGCTTCAGCCACATGGGACCGACCAGGTACATCGCAATGCCACCTATGAGGTTGGCGAAGTACTCGTGACGCACGTGGTCCGGAATAATCATTACCGCGAAGAACGAAACCAGCGAAGTGAAGAGGAGGCTATAGATAAAAATGACGAGGCCGGTTTTTTCCAGATTCTTCAGCTTGGGATGCTCAATCTCGCGGTTGACTTGCGCCAGCGTTTCCTCGCCGCTCATGGCGAGCACGGAATGCCCGAATCCAACGAAGAGGATGATCAATGTCAAACCACTAAGCCGCGTTCCGTACAGCCAGCCCAGAGACTCTTTGGTGAGCTTTACCACTCCGGGATGCAGCGGGTTCGGAGGCAACTGAACCGGCACCTTGAAGCAGGTGATGACACACCAGATGATGAGAATCACAACCATGACGGTTGTGACGATCATGATCTGCAGCGCCTTCTCGCTCGATTCATGCATGCCCTGGATGTTCTTCCACCAGAAATACAACACGATCAGAATGGCGAAGACGGCTGAAAAGTGGTCTTCCGAAAAAACCAGGGGATGATGAAGATATCTCCCCATATCCTCGATGAAACCCGCCAGGTACTGGCCCGCCGAAACTGCGCTGATAGGGCCGGTAAGCACGTAGTCGAACAGCAAGGCTGATACCGAAAACTTAGCCAGCGTTCCGCCCATCGCCTCTTTGACTACGCGATAAACGCCGCCGCGAACGAACATGCTGCTGGACTCTATATACAGAGCCCGGACGCAGTAGCTGAACAACATCACCGCGAGAATGAACCAGGGAGCGCTCTTGCCGATGACTTTCTCGGCGTCGCCGCCAGCGTAATAAGCCGAAGAGGCAAGGTCGGCAAGGACAATGGCTGCGGCCCGCCAGAACGAGATGAATGTCAGCATCACCGTAGTGGCGACGAACACCTTGACTGCGGGACGCCTGACGCTTGGAATGAATGAAGACATTTAAACGAATGCAAACATTAATTCTAAGAATTTAGCACAGGTGTCCTATCGACTGAGGCTTCCGGTCCCGGCGGACCTAAAATATCCTCAAGTGTCTCTGATATGCTCCTGCCCAGTGGCCGCTTCAAAACCCATTCCGGCTGCGCGACCCTTCGAGGCGGACGAGCGCCAGCGGGAGGCCATCGAACATGTGCGCGGCCCGATGCTGGTGGTCGCAGGGGCAGGCACGGGCAAAACGACCGTGCTTACGCGACGTATCGCCCGACTAATTCGAGCAGGGGCATGCTCGACCCGATGAGATCCTGGCTGTCACATATACCGATAACGCTGCCCGGGAAATGCAGGAACGCGTTCGCGCCGAGATTCGCGGGGCCGACGTCTCGCGTCTGCAAGTCACTACTTTTCACGCCTACTGCAACAACCTGCTGATCCGCTGCGAAAAACAATTTGGCGTGCTCGACGACAAAGATATCTGGATCTACCTGCGCAAACGGCTTCGCGAACTGAATTTGAAATACTTCGTCCGCGCGGCGAATGTAACCAAATTTCTGGACGACCTGCTGGATTTTTTGCGTCGCTGCCAGGACGAACTGGTAGGTCCGGAAAAGTACGCGTCGTACGTAGGCCAACTTGCGCGCGGAGAATTGCCTGTCCCACGAGTCTGCAAGACCAAAGATGCCAACCTTCTTAGCGACGAAGAAGTATTGGGGCGCTGCCAGGAAATCGCGGATGTTTTTACCACGGTAGAGCGAATGCTTGGAGAAGAAAACCTCGGCACCTTTGGCCACATGATCACGCGCGCGCACCAATTGCTGGGGCAAGACGAAGCTCTGCTAAATCGCGAGCGCGAGCATGCCCGCTTCATCCTCGTCGACGAGTTTCAGGACGCCAACTTCGCTCAGGTCAAAATTCTGCAGAAGTTGGCGGGAGAGGACTCAAACGTATTCGCCGTAGGAGATCCGGATCAGGCCATCTTTCGTTTTCGGGGTGCATCGAGTGCTGCATTCGGCCTTTTTCAGCACCAGTTTCCCGCTGCAAAATTAGTGGTGCTGGAAAAGAACCGGCGCTCCACGACGCCGATCTTGCGTTGCGCCTATGCGCTCGATTTCGAAAAACCCCGACATTTTTCCGGGAAGTAAGATTGCAGCATTTCCCTATAAACGCTCGCCGCTGATTTCGGCGCGCGAAGAAGATGCGTTGCGCGAAGGTAAGGAGTTGAAAAGTGCGCCCGTAGAAGCTGTGCTGCTGACGGCAAAGGAACTCGAATGTTCAGATCTGGTCGCCGCCATACGCCAGCAGCAGAAACAATCCCGATGCAAGTGGAAGGACTTCGCGGTGCTTTACCGGCAGCACTCGCATCGCGATGACTTGGTAGAAGAACTGGCCGAGCAGGGCATTCCCTTCACCATCGAAAATATGGACGTGATGGACACGGCCGAAGCTCGAGATCTGTTCGCGTGTTTGGGAGCGGTCGTTTCGGCACGGGACGACGCCAGCCTTTTTCGTGTAGCGGCGTTGCCGCAGTTTGCCATCGATCCGGAAAAACTGCGCAACGGCATCAAGTCAATTCCGCGACAACAGAAAGATTCAGGCGTCGGTTCGGTACTGGCGCAAATTGACGGTGGCCCCGCTGTTCTGGCTACTCTGCAAAAGGTGCGCGACGAAATCACGCAGACGGCCGCGAAAAGTCTCGCTGCTCTGAATATCATCATCCGATCATTCGGATTCGATCGCAGTTCGCCTCCGCTGGCCTCCATCCTCGATTTTGTAAACAAATGGGAGCAAAAACCCACCACCAAGACGGGCGCAACGGGAGAATTGCTCGAATATCTGGAATATTTTCAGGAAGCCCACGGCGCGATCCCTCTGCCATCGAGCGACGATGATGCGGTTCGTCTAATGACTGCGCACGCCGCTAAAGGCCTGGAGTTCAGTCACGTTTTCATCTTGCGGGCCAACTCCAATTCCTTTCCGTGCTCATTCAAGGAATCGTTGGTGGAGTTCCCCCGAGAGTTGCGTGATCCCGATTCAATTTCCATGCAGGACGACAAAACCTTGAATGAGCAGGAAGAGCGGCGATTGTTCTACGTTGCCATGACTCGCGCCCGAGACTCGCTCACCATCTACGCCCGTCGAGGCAAAGGAAAAGATGCCAGTCCGCCCGGCTTCATGCGTGATCTGGTGAAAGACGCTCCTCTGAAACGTTACTTGCGCGAACGCCCGGCGCGCGGCTTTCAGACTGATCTTTTCGGTGAAGCTGGAACCGAAACGCTCACCCGAATTGCCGAGTGGCTTTCCCTCCCGCCAGCCTCCGACTTAAGCGCGAAGCTTAGCGCGAGCGCGGTGCAGCGGTACGAAGTTTGTCCCTTGCAATTCAAGCTGGAACGGGAATGGAAAATTCCTGGGGAAGTTCCGGCAGCCATGCAATACGGCGCGACCATGCATCGCGTGCTGCGCGCTTATTACGACTCGGTTCGCTTTCAGCGCCCCATGTCAGAGGATGCGCTGGTCACATTCTTTCGGGCCGATCTTGATGAGGCCGGAATTCAGGACCGGTATCAATACCAACTCTATGACGCTCAGGGGATCCAGCAGTTGCAGGATTTTCTGGCGGCTTGCCAGCGACTCCGCGTCCCCGACGTTTTGCATACGGAAGAATTCTTCGAAGTGCGAATCGGCGGCGCGGCAGTAGTTGGACGCATCGACCGCATCGACAAACTCCCGGACGGACGAGTTGTAATCACCGACTACAAGACCGGAAAACCGCAGTCTCAAGATGACGCCGATGACAGTTTGCAACTTTCCATCTATGCCCTGGCAGCCCGCGAGAAATGGGGATACCGCGCCGAACACCTCGCCCTCTACAACCTGGGCGAGAATACGACCGTGATCACAGAGCGCACCGATGCCCAACTTCACGAAGCCCAATTGAAAGTGGAAAGCGTCGCAGCGAGTATTGCGGCAGGAAATTTCGACCCCAAACCCAGCTTCAATTGCCGCTTCTGCGCTTATCGCAGTCTATGTCCCGCAACTGAGAAGCGTCTCTATACCATTAATTCCGCCACCAAGCCGAACTAGTTTCTTTTGCCCGATTGTCGGCGGATTCCTCAGGATAAAAATCCTGCCCACAAAAACTTAGGGGACGCTTTTTGCGTCCCCCTCTTTGTTCTTTTGTTCAAGGCCTCTTAGTGTTTCTTCTTTGCGGCCTTCTTTGCTTTCTTTTTGGTTGCCATTGATCTATTCTCCCTTTCCATTTTTCATGGACTTGAAATGCAACGATCGTTTGTTGCAACTGATTGATGTATAGAGTCATTGAAAAGTGAAGTCAAGAAAAAAATGATGTTCGATGAGCATGCGACCCATACACCAAAGTCACTGCAGAGAAGCTCAAGTAGAAATTTCTTCGCAGGGATTCGGCTGATCGTCTCCAGCAGCAAACTTTTTCGCGCGAAGTGCGAGCGGTAACTCGCACACAGCGATTTCAGATCCACCTTGTTTGAAAAAACAATTTCCTTGCAAGCATCCGCGCGGTTTGATCGAATTCATCCTTATTCTTGGCAAGGACATCTATAATTAGTAAGTTCAAAATAATCGCAGGAGCACATAAATGGCTGCTTTCGACGATGTCGTGATCATTTCAGGTTGTCGCACTCCGGTAGGAAAATTTCAGGGAAGCCTTTCAGATTTGAGCGCCACGCAATTGGGAGCGATCACGGTTCGTGAAGCCGTGAAGCGCGCCAATCTTGATCCCGCGCAAGTCGACGAATGCATCATGGGGAATGTAGTCTCCGCAGGACTTGGCCAAAACCCGGCGCGGCAAGCCGCAATTTTCGGCGGACTCTCCCCCGAGGTAGGTGCCATGACCGTAAACAAAGTCTGCGGCTCGGGACTCAAAGCGGTCGCACTCGCAGCGCAAGCAATACAGACGGAGAACAGTTCTATCGTCGTCGCCGGCGGAATGGAATCGATGACCAACGCTCCCTATCTGCTTCCGCAAGCGCGAAAGGGTTACCGTCTGGGAAACGCGCAGATTGTCGATTCCATGGTCAACGACGGGCTCTGGGATATTTACAACAACTACCACATGGGAATTACGGGCGAGAACGTCGCGGAAAAATACGGCATTACTCGCGAGGAGCAGGATCAGTTCGCAGTGAACTCGCATCGTAAGGCGCTTTCCGCGATTAAGGAGTGCCGATTCAAAGCGCAGATCGTTCCCGTCGAACTGCCGTCCAAGAAAAAGGGCGAAGCCCCAATCATCTTTGATAAAGACGAATCTCCCCGCGAAGACACGACCATCGAAGTGCTGCGATCCCTGAAGCCAGCATTTAAGAAAGACGGCACCGTAACCGCTGGCAACGCTCCCGGAGTGAACGATGGCGCTGCCGCTGTGGTCGTCACCAGTGCAAGTCGCGCGAAAGAACTTGGCGCAAAACCGATGGTCCGAATCGTGGCGCAAGCCACCAGCGGAGTCGAGCCGAAATGGGTAATGATGGCTCCGGTAGGCGCGGTTCGCAAGATCTGGGAAAAGACCGGCTGGAAAAACGAAGATGTAGATCTGTATGAACTGAACGAAGCATTCTCCGTGCAGGCGCTCGGCGTGATGCGCGAACTCGGACTCGATCCCAACAAAGTGAATGTGAATGGCGGCGCAGTGGCCATCGGGCATCCCATCGGCGCCAGCGGTGCGCGCGTACTGGTCACGCTGATCTATGAAATGATTCGCCGCGATGTTCATCGCGGCATCGCGGCTCTCTGTCTCGGCGGTGGGAATGCCGTGGCCATGGCGGTCGAGAGATAGGTCCGAGCGGGCTAACCTTTCAGCTTTACTTTGGTCCAACCAGACGCCGAGGTGATTCTTTTGCCAAATCGACCATTGTTTTTCAACTTGCTTCCTCTCTTTCTCCTCGCGCTGACTTGCGCCGCACAGCAAAAGCCGGCGCCGCGGATTGTAAGCCTTACCACTCCCGATGGAGTCGTCCTAAAGGCCACCTATTTCGACGCAGGGAAGCCAGGGCCCGGAGTTCTGCTGCTTCATCAGTGCAATCGGCAACGCAAGGTGTGGGACGGACTTGCGGAACGGCTCGCCTCGTCGGGCATAAACGTTCTCACCTTGGACTACCGCGGATACGGCGAAAGCGGCGGTACGCCAAACGACAAATTAACCCCGGAAGAACAAAAGAAAATGGTCACCGAAATATGGCCGCGCGATTTCGATATGGCCCTTGAGTATCTCGAGTCGCAGCCGGGTGTGGTGCGCACCAAAATTGGCGCGGGGGGAGCGAGTTGCGGCGTCAACAATTCCATTCAGTTGGCAAGGCGGCATTCTGAGGTACAGTCGTTAATGTTGCTCTCCGGTCCGACCGACCGGGCGGGAAGGCTATTTCTGCAATCCTCCGGTCTGCCGATTTTTGTTTCCGCGGCAGATGACGATGAGTTTGGCAACGCGGTCGAACCCATGCAGTGGTGGTTCAGCATCTCGATAAATTCCGCCAGCCGGTTTGAACACTACGCGACCGGAGGGCATGGTGCAGATATGTTCGCGGTTCACAAAGAATTACCTGACTTGATCGCTGAGTGGTTTGCGGCAACCCTTACAAATCATCCGGCCAGCTTACCCAAGACCAATGGCACAGCCTTGCAGCCTCAAGTAATTCAGGCTCTGGAATTGATTGACAAACCCGGCGGCGCCGATGAAGTCGCGAAGACGCTGTCACAGGCTCGTGAACACGATCCGCAGGCTGTCATTTTTCCGCAGGCCCTCGTCAACCTGCTCGGGTACGAACATATCCAACTTGGCGATACTGAAGGGGCGGTGGAAATCTTAAAACTGAATGTGGCAGGCTATCCCGATTCCCCTAACTCTTATGACAGCCTCGCAGACGCATATCTTGCCGCCGGAGAAAAAGATCTCGCCCTAAAGAACGCCAAGAAGGCATTGGAACTTTTGCCGAGCGATAAGATTGACAGCGAACTAATGCGTAACGGTATAAGAACCAGCGCTGAGCAAAAGGTTACGCAACTCGACAAGCCGAACTCGAAGTGAGCGCGCTGCAAAGAGGAGTTCGTTTTCGAACGCACCCACCAGGTTATTTTTCGGATGGAGTTGTTTCCGTCGCGATCGGCAGCGTAACCGTGAACACCGCACCGCCACCCGGCCCCGACGCCGCTTCGACGTTCCCGTTGTGTTCTCGCAGAATTGCTTTGCAGATGCTCAAACCGAGGCCGGTCCCTCGGCCCGGGCGTTTGGTGGTGTAGAAGGGATCGAAGATGTTGGGCAGGATGTCTGGGGAAATCCCGGGGCCGTCGTCCTGAAAGACCACCGAGACTGACTTTTCATCCTGGTTGATGCGAATGCGCAAGGTCCCGTGGTCGCGTACTTCGCGCATGGCCTGTTCCGAGTTCAACACCAGATTCAGGAACACCTGCATCAACTGGTGCGCGTCACCGCCCACCGGCGGCAGTGATGTTGCCTTTAGAAAATCGACGGTGATATTGCTCTTGCGCAGTGAATAGGCGTGCAGGTGCAGAGTTCTTTGTATCAGTTCGCTTAAATCGATCGGACTCTTGCCGGGCGCGGGCGGACGCGAAAAGTACATCAGGTTTTGAACAATTTCCGCCGCCCGGCGGGCCTGTTGCTGCAGAATAACCATTTGTTTCCGCACCGACTCGGGGGCCTCGCCTTCCTGAAGTAATTCAGCCATTCCTAAAATGCTGGTCAGGGGATTATTCAATTCGTGGGCGAATCCGGCAATCATCTGTCCCATGGCGGCCAGCCGTTCACTCTGAATGATCTGCTGTTCCAGTTTCTTTTCGACAGTAATGTCGCGCACGGAGACGATCGCTCCGCTCAATTTATTTTCCGCATCGAAAAGCGGGCTGGCCGAGGCTCGCATGGTGCGCCAGCTTCCATCGCGGTGCCGCGCCCTGTAGTCGCATGTACCGAACTTTTTACGGCCTTCGGTCAGGTCACGGTAGAGTTCCAGCAGTTCGGGCGAGAAATCTTCTTCCTCTTCAACTTTCTTGCCCAGCAAATTTTCTGGTTTGAAACCGCGCAGATCCTGAATGCGCGAACTCACGAAACTGTAGCGACCGTGCAGATCGATTACCAGGATGAGGTCGGGAAAGCTTTCCAGAAGGTAGCGGTGGAACTCCTCCTGAAGACGCAAAGCTCTTTCCATCTCGCGCCGCTCGGATACATCCACCAGCGTTCCCTGATAGCGAACGATTTTGCCTCCCGCGTCCCAGACGGCACGCGAAGTATCAAGAAACACGCCGGGACTGCCGTCCTTGCGCCGCAAAGTGATTTCACGGGTACGCACTCCACCCTGATCATCTGCGGATCGCCCGAGAACAGGATTTTGATTGGGATCTGCGTTCAACGCCCGGGAATCGAGAGCCAGCAGTTCCTCCTTGCTTTCGTATCCCAGGACGTAAACCAGCGCGACGTTGCCATCGAGTATTTTGCCTTCCGGCGTGCTGAAGTAAACACCTTCCTGCAGGGTCTCGAACAATTCCGTAAATCGCCGTTCCTTCTGCTGCTCTTCGGTGACGTCTCTGGCAAGCGCGCTAACGCCCACCACTTCATCTCCCTTCACGATTGCGTTGAGGGCGCAATCAAAGTAGAGAGATTTGCTGCTCGACTTCAGTCGAACTGGAACCAATCCCGACCAGCGCCGCTTTTCGAGAAAGCGAGACAACCCGCGATCCACCTCCTCACGTTTCGGTTCGTCCAGAAATTCGTCTAGACGATGGCCAATGACGTCGGCATAAGGAATTCCGAGCAATTCAGTTACGCGCCGGTTTACAGTTTTGATTTTTCCGTCAAGCGCAGTGGCAAAAGCAATGTCGTCGAAGGAATCGATAAGCTCTTTGAAGCTGCGCTGCGACCGGGCGATGATTTCTCCCAGTTGATCGAGTTGTTCATTGGTGGGCGCGGTTGCTCGCTCTTGCAGGCCGCGTACCAGGACTTTTAATTCAGCGACGCGTTTCCTTCTTCCATATATAAAGCCGACAAACGCCATGGCAACGCAGAAAACTGCGATGGCAAGCAATCCCAGATGGAAAGGAAGGCTTTGCAATCTTTCCCATGACTCTGCCGCTAACCCGGTGGCAAGCAGGATTACAAATAGAAGCGCAACCCGCCACAGCCAGGCTTCTTCTTGCTCCAGGGTGCTGGGTATTTCCCCAGGATTGGTCGGTGGTTGTTCAGGGTCCGACATAAGGGTTCATTGCACGATTCGCACGCGCTGTATTGTGACACGCCCAAGCCTTAGGCGAATCCTAGTTCAGCAAGCGCACGCAGACAACCGAAGCATGTTGGGTAATTTGGTTCACAGGCAAGCGAAAGCCTATTGTTCACTCGTCACAGGTTCGCGGTTCATCAGTCACCAAGGGTTGAACGTGTCAAGGCGTAGTGTGTGCTTTTAGCCTGAGGTGTCGGTGGGTAACCCGCTTGCTGAGGTATACGGATCAGGCTGCGCCTCCTTGAATGCTTTATAAAACGCTGAGCGCCGCAGTTTATGGCATCGATGCCAACATCATCGAGGTCGAGGTCGACGTGTCTGGAATTAAGACAATGGAGGACCACTTTCACACCGTCGGCCTGCCTGATGCTGCGGTCCGTGAAAGCCGAGACCGAGTCCGAGCGGCGCTAAAAAACTGCGGCTACGATATCCCTCCTACCCACATCACTATCAATCTTGCCCCGGCCGATATCCGCAAGGAAGGTTCCGGCTTCGACCTGCCTATGGCGCTGGGAATTCTGGGTGCCTATGGTGGTCTTAATAAGAAGGAGTTGCCAGATTGCCTTTTCGTAGGCGAGCTGTCACTCGACGGCGGGGTTCGCGGAGTTCGTGGAGCGCTTCCCATCGCCATTGAGGCACGCGGCAGAAAAATCTCGCGGCTGGTGGTGCCTGAGCTCAATGCCAAAGAAGCGGCAATGGTCAGCGGGGTAGAAATCTATCCCGTCAAATCGTTGCTGGATGTGATCCGTTTCGTGAATACCGGCAACGGCATCGTGCCCCTCAAAGTCGACAGCGAGAGCTTGCTCAGCGAAGCCCAGCAGTTTCATGTGGACTTCAAGGACGTGCGCGGCCAGCACTCCGCCAAGCGTGCTCTCGAGGTAGCTTGCGCCGGCGGCCATAACATTCTGATGATTGGCCCTCCCGGTTCAGGCAAGACCATGCTGGCCAAACGCATGCCCACGATCCTGCCGCCCTTTACTTTTGAAGAAGCTCTGGAGACCACCAAGATTCACAGCGTTGCCGGAGTGCTCGATCCCGGCGCGGGATTGGTCGGCATTCGCCCTTTTCGCTCGCCTCATCACACTATTTCCGACGCAGGACTGATCGGCGGAGGTGCCATTCCCCGTCCGGGCGAGGTTTCCCTGGCTCACAACGGGGTGCTGTTCCTGGACGAACTGCCCGAATTTCCACGCAATGTTCTCGAGGTCATGCGTCAGCCTTTGGAGGATGGAACCGTCTGTATCGCCCGCGCTTCCATGTCGCTGACTTTCCCCGCGCGTTTCATGCTGGCTGCCGCGATGAATCCCTGCCCCTGCGGCTACTTCAATGATCGTTCCCGCGAGTGTCATTGCACGCCCCTGGTGATTCAGCGCTATATGTCGAAGATTTCAGGGCCGTTGCTGGACCGGATCGACATCCATATTGATGTGCCCGCAGTGAACTATAAGGAAATGCGCTCAGGCTCGGAACCGGAGAGTTCCGCCAAGATTCGGGAACGGGTAATGCGAGCTCGCGGCAGTCAGCTGGAGAGATTTCTTTCATCGTCAAAAAAAGAGAAGCTCTACTGCAACGCCCAAATGGGGCCGCGGCACATACGCGCTTTTTGCGATCTTTCCGCGGATTGCGAGCGGCTGTTGGAGCGGGCTATGGCCCAGCAAGGTTTGACCGCTCGCGCCCATGATCGAATTCTGAAAGTAGCAAGGACCATTGCGGATCTGGAAGGGGTAAAGTCGATCGAGCCCAAGCACATTGCCGAAGCGATTCAATACCGTACGCTGGATCGGACCTTCTGGGCGTAAATGGAGAACTGGCGTCTCGCCCGTTTTGGTTTCGGAAACGGCGCATTAAGCTGCAATCTAACCACCTTTGTTACAAATAACTTACATAGGATTGCAGTTTGGACTGATCCATGACCATATCGACCCTTGCGCCGCTAAGCTGAACGGTATTGCAAGAAACACTTGACGTCCCGTTCATTCTAACGTAGGGTGAAAAGTTCCGAAGGCTACGTACTCAGTTTGGTCTGACGAATCTCCGCTGGCGACTGAACAAATCTAGAAACCGAGAAACTTTCGGGCCAGACGGAGCATCTATACCAGTAACCAGAGATTTCCCGTACAACCCATCTGAATTGAGTAACTTAGGCACTCTGGTCGGGTTCTTCTTGCCAGAAAAGGGACGTGCGGCCAATTTGCTCGAACTAGGAGAGTGACTTAATATGCGCTCTGATCGCGTTTTTGACGCTTTACATACATTGCGGAATCGTTATATGCTTTGCCAGCTTGCTTCCAAGGCTACCCGTAAATTTCACAAGCCCAATACCAGAATCCAGGAAACCATGAACGAAGTTCTGGATAAGATTGCAAGCTCGGAACGGCAGACGGTTTTGTCTGAACCTGAAAATTTTGCCGAGGCACAACGGCGGGCTGCGTAACCAGCCCCGCCGCCCTGCCCCGCGATTGACACGTCTTTTCTGAGTAACCCCCCTTTGAAAATCCCTTCGCAGGTGAACTAGATAATGACCATCGCAGAACTGAAAGAAAAAAACATCACAGAGCTGACCAAGATCGCCCGATCCTTGGATCTGCCCGGCGCCAGTGGATTGCGTAAGCAAGACTTGATCTTCAAAATTCTTCAAGCCCAAAGCGAAAAAGAAGGCCACATCTTTGCGGAAGGAGTGCTCGAAATCCTGCCTGACGGCTACGGCTTCCTGCGCTCGCCCGATTACAACTATTTGCCCGGCCCCGACGATATCTACGTCTCCCCGTCGCAAATTCGCAAGTTCGATCTAAAGACCGGCGACACCATCAGCGGCCAGGTTCGTCCGCCGCATGAGGGCGAAAAATATTTCGCGCTGGTAAAAATTGAAGCCGTCAACTTCGAGTCTCCGGACGAGGCGCGCAACAAGATTCTCTTCGACAATCTGACGCCGCTCTATCCGCAGGAGCGGATCAAGCTCGAAACGACGCGTGAAAACGTCAGCGCCCGCGTCATGGATCTGCTCACGCCCCTCGGCAAAGGACAGCGCGGCCTGATCGTGTCGCCGCCTCGCGCCGGCAAGACCATGCTGCTGCAGAACGTCGCCAACTCGATCACGACGAACCATCCCGAAGTAGTGCTGATGGTTCTCCTGATCGATGAACGCCCGGAAGAAGTCACCGACATGCAGCGTTCGGTCAAAGGCGAAGTGATTTCGTCGACCTTCGACGAACCCGCCGCCCGCCACGTGCAAGTCGCGGAAATGGTAATTGAAAAGGCCAAGCGCCTGGTCGAACACAAGCGCGACGTAGTGATTCTGCTCGACTCCATCACTCGTCTAGCGCGCGCCTACAACACCATCGTTCCGCCCAGCGGTAAAGTGCTTTCCGGCGGCGTTGACTCAAATGCGTTGCAGCGTCCGAAGCGGTTCTTCGGCGCAGCCCGCAACATTGAAGAAGGCGGATCGCTGACGATTATTGCGACGGCGCTGATCGACACCGGCTCCCGCATGGACGACGTGATTTTCGAAGAATTCAAAGGCACCGGCAATTCGGAGATCATTCTCGACCGCAAGTTGGTCGACAAGCGCACCTTCCCAGCCATCGACATTCAGCGCTCCGGCACGCGAAAAGAAGAGCTGCTGATCCCGAAGGAAGACTTGACTCGCATCTGGGTGCTGCGCCGGGTGTTGAATCCGCTGTCGCCGGTAGAAGCCATGGAACTGCTGATCGACAAGCTGAACAAAGCGAAATCAAACGGCGAGTTCCTGGCCAACATGAGTTCGCTGTAGTGCGACGCGATGCCAAAGCTCCCACGCGTAACTTCCAGAAGGCTGCTACAGGTACTATTACGGGCCGGATTTTACGTGCATCACCAGACCGGGAGCCACGTCAACTTGCGACACGAGAAGAAGGCCCACCTTCACGTCGTCGTGCCGAGCCATAGCAGAGATATCGCACCGAAAACGATCAAGTCAGTTCTCGTTCAGTGTGAAATGACCGTCGAGGAGTTTGCCACTCTTCTAGGAAAATAGGCTTGCGCCAGAAAGGTTCGGAGCCATGAGGGATCGAAAAGGCAAGATATACGAATACACGGCGTTTTTCCAGGCCAATGAAACTGGCGGCTATACCGTAACGGTGCCGGCCTTGCCGGGGCTTGTTACGGAAGGGAAGGATCTAGGAGACGCTCGGCGCATGGCAGAGGACGCGATCCGCTGCTACATCGACGGATTGAAGAAGGCCAAAGAGAAGATCCCGTACGAAACCGAGACCGCTCAACTTAGGCTTGCGGTCCGAGCGTAGGTGGGTCTGGCTCTCCCAGGGCCACGATTAGCACCACGTGGGTTTCTTTCCGATAGGATCGTCGCCGGGCCGGCTGGAAATTACTCGCTAACTACTACTCGATCGAACCGCTCCCTGTCCAGCGGCCTCTCGGGCCGCTGCGCGCTTATTAAAAACAAACCAAAAATAGTAGCTCAGCACATACCACCAAAGAGTTCCCAAAATCGCAAAGACAGTCATGATATTCGCGCGACCCCAGTCTGCCGCGGCCCAGAGAATCGAAAACGGAAAGTCAACATAAGCCATGTACCACCATTCTGAGTCGGAGCGCATGATCCACAGGCAAGCCCCAAATGCAACAAAGGTAAGAGATGAATCCAAAAGGCGCTGATTCTGGGACGCCGGCTATCCATCTTTCATCGACTGCTATTTATTATTTGTGTTAACCCAGGAGGCCCTATTTGACTCCCAAGTATCGCTTCCGTTTCGGCGCGAGTAAGTCAGCATCAGCCAACTACATGCCGCTACAAACTGTTCGCCGTATCGCCGACAAACAACTAGTCGCATTCTCCCCGCGGGGCCGCAAACTTTCCCTCATCGAAGCCGTCCAAATGAATCAACGAACCTCTTACTCAGAACAGCCAGAATAAGTCTCCGACTTCCCTGAAAACCGTATAATTTCCTAATTCCGCGTCCAACGAGGTTACCGTGCGATTCAAATCCTTCGCGC
Organism: uncultured Acidobacteriota bacterium; assembly: GCA_963716405.1. Classification (GTDB taxonomy): domain Bacteria; phylum Acidobacteriota; class Terriglobia; order Terriglobales; family Acidobacteriaceae; genus JABDBE01. The sequence goes on from CAVQTI010000014.1 coordinate 120,244, forward strand.
TGGCTCTCTTTCTTCTGCTCATGACAACTGCTCTAGTCGCTCAGTCGTCCATACAAAGCCCTATGCAAACTCCTATTCAGACTCCCCGGCTCGGCTCCATCCCTCCGCTCAATCCCGACGATCGCGATAATGAGCAACGCGCCAAACTGGAAAGAGATCTGGCCAAAAAAGCGAACCGCGACCGTCAGGCTCAACTGCAGCGCGACACCGACAACCTGCTCAAACTTGCCAACGAACTAAAACAATACGTGGAAAAATCCAACGAGAACACCCTGTCTCTGGACGTAGTGAAAAAAGCGGAAGAGATCGAAAAGCTCGCGCACAGCGTAAAAGAGAAGATGAAAGCAAACTAAGTGTGGGGCGGACATTCCTGTCCGCCGCCTTTGATGTAAGTGGTTTTCTAGCTCTCAAAATCAAGAGCAAAAAAAGCGGACAAGAATGTCCGCTCTACACGAACGCCCCAATCCCGCTACCAGATCGGATTGCCGTCCTTATCGCGGAAAACAAACGTTTCGCTGCCTCGGGTAACTTCGCGGGCAAAAATAGTTTCCACGCCCTCGAACTGTACTTTGACGCCCACCACGGTGATCACATCGCCTTTACTGAAGACGAGATCGTAGGTCTTCACAAATTTCGAGCTGGCAAGGTGGACTTCAATTGTCTCGCCGGGAGACAACCTTAAAACCAGATGCGAGCCCATTCCACCGCTCATAGGGCATTGCCGGTCTCTAACCTGTTCGACGGTTCCTTTAAACGTAGCTTCCGTTGCCCGATCATACTTTGGGACGCTTGTTCCGGACTTCTGCCCCGCGGCGCTCGGGGTTATCATAAGCATCAGGGCAACGATCGTGACAGTCAGGGTAATGATGCGTGAGATTTTCATTTGGCCACCTCCTGCGAAAATTCCACTTTCTGATCCAAGTCTGGCCCTCTTGCACGGCTGACGCTGTGACGAGCATCACGGGACGCTGTGAGCAGCATTGACTCTCGGCACGGATGTCCGAAACGGGGCACGCGTTGCGGCGCAGCTAGGTGTATCATTTCCTCTTCCCATTAGAACCCAGTTACAAAAATTCCTAGTTTTTGTGGAGGCATATGAAAGGTGATGCGAAGGTTATTGCCTTGCTGAATCAAGTATTGAAAGCGGAACTCACGGCCATCAACCAATATTTCCTGCACGCGGAGATGTGCGAGAACTGGGGTTATGAAAGGATGGCCAAGCATACCCGCAAGGAATCGATAGAAGAGATGACCCACGCGGAAAAACTTATGGAGCGCATTCTTCTGCTCGATGGCACTCCCAATATGAGCGACTATTTCAAGATCAACATCGGGCAAAGTTTAGCGGATCAGCTCAAGAACGACCTGCAACTGGAGTATGACGCGGTAAAACGCCTGAATGGCGGGATTGAAACCTGCGTTAACGCAGGCGATAACGGGTCGCGCGAACTGCTGGAAAAAATCCTCCTCGACGAAGAGCACCATATCGACTGGCTCGAAGGCCAACTTCACGCCATCAGTGAGATGGGCATCCAAAACTACCTCTCTCAGCAATTGCACGATGACAAGGAAAAGGATTGACCGCGACCCGGCGTGGCAATTGCTAACGTGATCGAGCTCACTAAGACTTGTGCTTAAGATCACCGCCGCATGAATAGAGAACATTTCTAATCGAAGCCGACCGGATGCGCGGCGGCCGTACGAAAGCAATTTCGCGCCGGGAGTCAGTCATGAACGACCAGGATCTGTTAAGGTGCCCACTCCTTCAGGGACTTGATTCGATGCACCGAGCCCAACTCATCGGATTGCTGAACGACAGCGGCGTCCGCGAAAAGCTGGAACAATGTTTGTCCGAACACGTAACGGCGGCGGCCGCATCCGGCCAACCGCTCACCTCTTGTACTAAAGAAAAGTCGGCCAGAGAATTTGAAAAGCAAGTCCATACGTGGAACCCGCAACTCTCCCCCTGGAACCGGAGTCCGAAGGAGTAAGTGGAGGACGGGCGAAGCCTGCCCTGAGCGAAGTCGAAGGGTCCAGCCGGGCAGTGACGCCCGGCCTGCATAGCCTAAATAGTCTGAACCGCAAGGCTTCCCGCACTTGTGTGATTCAGATCACAGTCAGCTGTGCTGTCTGCACTATCCCCGGCCAGGGACCAACGCCGAGACTCGCATTAGCGAAGGAGGCGCGGCCATGATGCTAGGTTACAGGCTTCTGCGCTTAGTCGAAACCCACTCTGAGGCCCTGGCGGCGGGGCTTCTCGAAAAGACTCAACAATCCCCTTTGCTCTCCGGCTACCGCGACGTTCCGCCCGGAGAACTCGAGCAACGCGTGTACGAAATCTATCGGCACCTGGCCGAATGGCTTCTCGGTAAAAGCGAGTTGGATGTCGAGAAACGCTATTTGGAGATCGGGGCAAAGCGGGCTCACCAGCACGTACCGTTAAGTCAGCTCATCTGGGCGATTATTCTGACCAAGAAGAATCTTTGGGATTTCATGCAACGAGAAGCAGTGCTGGACCGGCCTGCGGAAATTTCCGGCGAATTAGAAGTGGAGCAGTTGTTGGATCAATTTTTTGATCGCGCCATTTATTACGCCGCAGTGGGTTATGAGCGTGCAGCCGTGTCCGAATCGCTGCAGCAGGCGCGTGCGGCTGTATAGAGGAGAAGAATGTCTTCCTGGGAACTTGAGTACAAAAATAAGTTGCAGACGCCAGAGGAAGCATTGCTTTGCGTGCGATCCGGAATGCGTGTGTACATTCAGCCCGGTTGCGCCGAACCTGAGACTCTGGTCGAAGCGCTGATGCGCCGTGCCCCCGACGTCGAAGACGTAGAAATCGTCCACATGATGACCATGGGCGCGGCTCCGTATGTGGCTCGCGAGATGGCAGGGCACTTCCGCCATAACGCCATGTTTATCGGCAGCAATGTGCGCGAGGCCATCAATGAAGGGCGCGCCGACTATACCCCAATCTACCTGAGCGAGATTGAAGGACTGTTTGAAAGCGGCGAAATGCCGATAGACGTGGCACTGCTGACGCTTTCGCCTCCCGACCCGCATGGCTTTTGCAGCTTCGGCGTGGGCGTGGATACCTCGCTCACCGCCGCCAAATGCGCCCGCTACGTGGTAGCCCAGATCAACGATCAGATGCCGCGCACCTTCGGCGATAGTTTCATTCATGTAAGCGAGCTTGACGCCGTCGTCAATTCTTCGCGCCCGCTGTGCGCGATGAAGCAACCGCAGATTACCGATATGCACGTGGCCATCGCCCGCAACGTGGCGAGTTTGATTGAAGATGGAGCCGTGCTCCAGACCGGGATCGGCGGAATCCCGGATGCGGTGCTGCCCTTTCTCAAGGATCGCAAGGATCTGGGCATTCACAGCGAACTCGTTTCTAATGGCGTAATTCCTCTAATCGAAGCCGGCGTGATTACGGGAGCGCGCAAAAACTTCAAGCCGCGAAAAATCATTCTGGGATTTGCCATCGGCACCAAAGCCTTGTTCGACTTCGTGGATAACAATCCTATATTTGAGTTCCATCCCACCGCTTATACCAACGATCCCGCGCTGATTGCCCGCAATGACAACATGGTGGCCATCAACTCCGCGTTGCAGATTGACCTGACGGGCCAGGTTTGCTCTGATTCGATTGGGAGCCAGTTCTACAGCGGCATCGGCGGGCAAGTAGATTTTCTACGTGGAGCGTCACGGTCCAAGCATGGCAAACCGATCATCGCCATTTCATCGACGGCGAAAGACGGCGCCATCTCGCGAATCGTTCCCATGCTTAATCCCGGCGCGGGCGTGGTTACCTCCCGCGGACTGATTCGTTATGTGGTCACGGAATACGGGGTTGCATACCTGCATGGAAAAACCATCCGCCAGCGGGCGCAAGCCTTGATCGACATTGCTCATCCAAGGTTTAGGGAAGATCTGTATCAGTTTTGCGAAAAAACCAGATGGCTGCAGCGGCCGTTAGCTGCGCAAACAGCGGCCACCTAGGTGTGATGATAGTTGTGAAGGACGGGCGTCTAGTTTGTCCAACCAGGCGAGATGCCCGGCCTCCGCACGGTGACCACAATAGCCGAGTCGCCCCGATCCCTCATCAAACATTCAGAATGCCAACGGCCAGAAAAACTGGATCCCGCCGTGCAACCGCGCGCTCGAAATCAGGCGCAGTTCCGTCTCAAGCCCTTGAGGCGCCGTTCCCTCCAATCGATCTTCCGATCAAGCCTCCATATCCTCCGATGGAGGCAAAGTCGTCCGACGCTATACCCGAAGACGGTCCTTACCTGTACGAGCCCAAATGGGATGGCTTCCGCTGTCTGGCTTTTCGCAGCGGCGATAAGATCCTTCTCCAATCCAAAGCCGGTCAACCCCTAGGCCGCTATTTCCCGGAGCTAGTCGCCGCCCTCGGTCAATTGAAAGCACGCAAATTCGTGCTCGATGGAGAAATTGTCATCTTCGTCCATGATCGTCTTTCCTTTGACGATCTCCTTATGCGAATTCATCCCGCGGAATCGCGAATTCGCAAACTATCAACGTCGACCCCTGCGACGCTAATGTGCTTCGACCTTCTGGTTAATGAACGCGGAAAATCCTTAGTTCAATTGCCGCTGAGCGAACGGCGTCGGGAACTCGAAGAGTTTCTCGCGTCCAGCTCGCCTCCAGAATTGATCCGGCTTTCTCCGGCATCAACCGAATCCCGCCAGGCAAAGCAGTGGATGCGCGAGCGCTCGACCATGGGACTGGACGGAATCATAGCCAAGCGCCTCGATGAGCCCTATCATTCCGGCGACCGCAACGCGATGATAAAAGTAAAACGCATCCGCACCGCGGACTGCGTGGTGGGTGGCTTCCGCTACGCGGAAAAAGGCAATGGCATCGGCTCACTTCTCTTGGGACTTTACAACGCCGATGGGTTGCTCGATCACATTGGCTTTACCTCGAGCTTCAACGCCGAACAACGCGAGGAGTTAAAGAAAATAGTCGAACCGCTCATTGGTCCACCCGGATTCACTGGCCGAGCGCCCGGCGGCCCCAGCCGCTGGAGCACGAAACGTTCCACCGAGTGGCAGCCGCTCAAGCCAAAATTAGTGTGCGAAGTCAGCTACGACCATTTTTCTGGCGGCCGCTTCCGACACGGAACCAAGTTCATCCGATGGCGTCCCGAGAAGAGGCCGGATCAATGCACCTTCGAGCAACTACAACGTCGTTAAGATTGAGACATCTTCCCGCATCCATATTTCATCTGAGAGCAGCCGTATCCAACTTCGATCAAGGAGTTTCACCATGTCGGAAGTAAACGCTTCAACGCCGGAACCAGATGGAGAATTGAAGACACCCAAGCAAAAGGAAAACAATCCGTTCAGCGAACAGGAAAAGCATGGCGACGAAGCCCAACGCCGTGCGCCGGGCAGCGAGCGCGAGTATCAGGGCGATCCGTCAGTGCAACGCCGCGCTCCCGGAGCTGAAGAGGACATCGAAGAAGAAGATCGGAACGAAGACAGCGAACGGGAAATAGCTTAGTTGTACGACCCAGGGACGGGTGCCAGTTCGAATTCACGAGCTATGCATCCGTCCCCGCTTAGTGTAGGCGCGAGCGTCCCACGCTCGTGCTTTCGTACCCATTCTTCGCGTTCTGGGAAAAAAAGAGTGGGAGTCTAAGTAAAAAAAGACTTTCCTTCTTAAGGCATCCATACCATAGCCCTACGGGCTTTCGCCGATTGCGCCAATCTCCTCATGGAATTATTCGTTAGATACAGGAGATTGAACATGCGAAAACAAAATATTTTCACCAACCTCGCATTGGGCGCGGTCGTAGCACTATTTCCTCTTGCGGGCCTTTCCCAGACTGGTTCGATGTCGGACAGTTCCAGCTCTCACAGCACAACTTCCATGAACAGCAAATCGGGCTCGAGCCTGAGCGCGTCAGACAAGAAATTTGTGCGCGACGCGGCTCAAGGCGGAATGGCAGAAGTAGAACTTGGCAAATTGGCCACAGAAAAGGCTTCCAGCGATGATGTAAAAAAGTTTGGACAACGAATGGTCGACGATCACACCAAGGCCGGGGACCAATTGAAGCAAGTCGCGAGCAGCGAAGGCGTACAGCTTCCTCAAGGCCTGTCCGCAAAAGACAAGTTGACCAAAGAGCGCCTGTCGAAACTGAGCGGCGAGCAATTCGACAAAGCGTATATGGCCGACATGGTCAAAGATCACACGCAGGACGTGGCTGAATTTCAACGTGAGAGCCAGTCCGGCAAAGATCCCGCGGTCAAGGATTTTGCTTCGCAGACTCTGCCAACGCTTGAAGACCATCTCAAGCAGGCCAAAGAGATCGCCCCCAAAACGCATACTGCCAGCAATATGCACACGCAGCGAAGCCAGCAGTAAAAAGTACATCTACGATGGGTGCCCCATGTCTCGCCGTCGTTGCGAGACATGGGACCAGAAGCCCAACACGATGACGCGGAAACGAGCATGATGCTCCGCTCATCGAGAAACGTATTGCAAGGAAGACGATGTTTGGAAGCAAGCTCACAGACAAAGTAGCCTTCGCCGCTGGAGCTCTTGTCGGCGTCGCGGCTGCACGAAGCTTACGGAGCCCGCGTTACGACCTCGCCGGAAAAACGATGTGTCCCCCTCGTGGATCACTGCGCTGAATGAGCGTGCGGCAGAACACAATAACCAAATCTTATAGTCGTCCGTCATATCCAGACGGTCTTGGAGATTACCAATGAATGAAAAAAACCAGCCTCATAATAATTACAACCCATCAACTGGCGCGTCGAGATCGCGGACGCGCCAGTTGGTTCCGATAATTGCAGGCACCGCAATCGGTGCCTTCGGCCTCAGCCGGAAATCCAAATCAGGTCTGGCTCTAGCCGCCGCCGGCGGGGCTTTGGCTTACATCGGCGCCCGCAACCAGGGCGAACATGAGCTAGTGGCTCACGCGAGCGTGCTGCTTAATTCCTCTCCGATGAAGGCTTACCTTCTCTATCGTAACTTTGAAGACCTGCCGTTATTTATGCGTCACCTCGAAACCGTCACCAAGCTTGGTGACAAACGATATCGATGGATCGCACTCGGACCTGGGGGAGCAGAAATAAACTGGGACCTCGAAATCGTCGACGAACGCGAAGCCGATTTCATCTCCTGGCGCACTCTGCCAAACTCCGAATTGAGCGCCGAGGGTTCAATCCGCTTCCAGGAAGCTCCCGGTAAGCGCGGAACCATACTCACCATGACTTTCCAATACGACATACCCGCGGGCAAATTGGGCGCGTCACTGGTTAAGCTGCTGGGCAAAAATGCGAGCTTCAAAATGCAGCAGGATTTGCGTCGCTTCAAGGCGCTGGTCGAAACCGGAGAAATCCCCACTATCGACGGGCAATCGCATGGTCCGCGTTCAGCCCTAACCGCCGCCCTAAGACTTGCGAATCCAGATGAGCCAATACGCCGCACCGCTCGCATAAGCGAAGTTTTTAACGCAGAACGGAGGACAGCATGAAAGCAGTTTGTTGGATGGGCACTCATAAAATGAGCGTTGAAACCGTTCCTGATCCGAAAATTCTAAATCCTCGGGATGCAATCATACGCATCACCAGCACCTGCATTTGTGGTTCTGATTTGCATCTCTACAACGGGTTCATCCCCACCATGGAGCAAGGCGACATTATGGGTCACGAATTCATGGGAGAGGTCGTTGAAGTCGGGGCCAGCGTTAACAAAGAAAAGCTGAAAGTCGGCGACCGCGTGGTCGTTCCTTTCACCATTGCATGCGGGAACTGTTTTTTCTGCGAGCGTCAGCTCTGGTCGGCTTGCGAGAATTCCAATCCTAATTACTGGATCGCAGAAAAAATGATGGGCTATTCCCCCTCCGGTCTGTTCGGCTACACGCATATGCTGGGCGGATACGCGGGCGGCCAGGCTCAATACGCCCGCGTTCCGTTCGCAGATATTGGTCCGCTGAAACTCCCCGAAGGAATTCCCGACGACAAAGTAGTTTTCCTCTCCGACATTTTCCCAACGGGATATTTCGGCGCGGTGAATTGCGATATCCAGCCCGGCGACACCGTCGCCATCTGGGGATGCGGCCCCGTCGGCCAATTCGCCATCCGCAGCGCCTTCATGCTGGGAGCGGAACGAGTAATCGCCATCGATCGGTTCCAATATCGATTAGACATGGCACAAGACGGCGGCGCGGAAACCATCAACTACGAAGAGGTCGATGATGTCGTTCAAACTTTGAAAGACATGACGGCAAACGTCGGTCCCGATTCGTGCATGGACGCTGTCGGCATGGAAGCCCATGACAACAGCCTCATGTTTGTGCTCGACCGCGCAAAACAGGCTCTCAAAGTGGAATCAGATCGTCCCACGGTTTTGCGGCAATGCATCCAGGCTTGCCGTAAAGGAGGCACTGTTTCCGTCCCCGGAGTCTATTCCGGCTTCGACGACACCATCCCCATGGGAGCTTTCATGAACAAAGCGCTCTCCATGAAAACCGGCCAGACTCACATGATGCGGTTCATGCAGCCTTTATTGGAGCGCATCGAAAAGGGCGACATCGATCCCAGCTTCGTGATCAGTCACAGAGTGCCGATCGATGCAGCTCCAGACATGTACAAAATTTTCCGCGACAAACAAGACCACTGCACAAAAGTTGTCCTCGATCCGTGGGCAACTGCAGCAGCGGCAGACTAACCATGGGTGCCCCAGGGTTCGCGTCAGTTCTCTGGACGCGAACCTGGGCCAAGGAACATTTTTCGCAAATAACGAACGACGGAGTTTAACCCTAAAGGAGAAAACGATGTCTCATCAAGGAACATTGAACAACTACCCATTGACCCAGTCCACCGAAGACATACGCGGGGCCAGGCTGTATGGAGTAGGCGATGAAAAACTGGGAAAGATTGACGATGTAATTTTTGATCATTCCACCGGAAACATCAACTACGTTGTCGTCGACACCGGAGGCTGGCTCAGCACCAAAAAGTTCATAGTTCCTGCCAATCGTCTGCGGGCTTCGGACAAGCATGATGGCGACTTCACCGTCGATCTAACCAAACAACAGATTGAAAGCTTCCCTACGTACAACGAAAAAGATCTCCGCTCAGAAGATAAATGGGCGGACTACGAAGGCAAATACCGCTCGAAGTGGGAGACCGGCCCGGTAATGCATCGCGCCGAAACCGATCGCAACATAACCCCGACGACTCAGCAGTTGCAAGGCAATCCATCATCGCAACGAGCCGGCAATACGGCCCAGGGATTCACTAGTGATTCTTTGGGAAGTAGCGGCACAGATCGCGTCGAAGCCGCCGCTGCAGACACCGGACGCGTAGTTCCCGCAGGCACAGATTCGGTGGTAATCGGCAACAGCGCCTCCGGAATCGGCGGCCGCTGGGACACATTCCAGGCTCGCCTGCGCGAGCGCCGCAAAGAAGCAGTCGCAGGCTGTACCTCATGCAGCATCGGCACCGCGACTTCTAGAGGGTCGGAGAGCGCAGACACGTTAAAGAAAGCTGTCTAAACCATCCAGGATTGCCGGCTTTCCTGCGCTCTCTGCGTGCGGCCCACGACTCGATTCGTGGGCCGCATTTTTATTGGCCAGCTTGCAACTCATCTCCGAAGACCCACGCGGGGAAAGATAAACTCTGAAATATCGCCCAAGACCCTGCGTCCCAAAAAATCTTGTCAATAGGCAAATTTTACATGATCGACCTTAACTCATTGCAAATAAGCCGAATATATTTTTGCAAAGTTGGCGGGTTTACCCTTTTCCATCAGATATAATAAAAGCATACAGTCAAAGAAAGGGACGCGGCCTCTCCAGGCCGCGTTTTTTATTGCCTAAATGAAATCCCAAAATCAAACCCAGAATAAAAATCAAGATCAAGAACGGCAAGCGCCGCGGCGAATGGGCCGAGCTACAATTCATAGCCGCAGCCGCCAAACACGGCCTCCAGGTCTTCAATCCCTGGGGAGAATCCTCCACCTACGACGCCGTCATCGAAACCCACGGCCACTTCGTGCGCGTGCAAATCAAATCCACCACCTCCCGCCGTTCCGGGGGCTGGTACAGCTGCCATGTCCACCCCACCAGCGGCTTGCCCTACAAACGCGGAGACTTCGATTACCTGGCGGCCTACGTAATCCCCGAGGACGTCTGGTACATAATCCCGGCAAAACGCATAGTCACCGCCAAAAAGACCGCAATCATGCTCTACACCACCCACCCCACCAGCCGCTGGGCCCCCTACCAAGAAAACTGGGACCAACTGCGCAACCACCACCGCCGCCCCACGGCGTAACCCGAACGGGATCAAACACAGATTGGGCACTCGCTTTTCCGATATCAAATCTGATGCTAAAATAGATGGCAGGAATGACACCGATTCTCGACGTCGGCGTTCCCTAAGGAAGTTAATCATGTCTGCTGCTGGTACCAAAGTGAAAATCGTGCAAACGACGGCCCGAATTCCAGAGCCTTTGTATAAAGAGGCCAAATACGCCGCCGAAGAGATGCAAAACAGCGTCAATGATCTCCTGGTTTCGGCACTGAGGGCTTATCTGCGAAAGGTGAGGAGAATGAAAATTGACGCCTCTTTTAAATCCATGAAAACAGACCAGGCATACCTGGATGAAACTGAGCGGATCGAAAATGAATTTGCTCAGAGCGACTGGGAAGCGCTGCTAGAGAATTAATCAGGAGCAATTTATCGCCATTCTTCCGGTTCCTACACGAGGCGACGTGTTCCGCGCCAGGCTCGATCCGATTCAAGGAAACGAGCAGGGTGGCACTCGCCCCGTCATTGTCATAAGCCGAAACGCAATCAACCAAAACAGCTCGGTCGTCATAGCCGTCCCCACAACCGATAAGGCAAATATCAAAAAGACCTACATGAGTCACGTGGAGATACCCAAGGGTGTCGGCGGACTCACATTGGATTCCGTGGTCAAAGTCGAGCAAATGCGAGCCTTCATGGTGAGAACACGGTTCCTGGAATATTTGGGACACTTGCCGGACGAATACATCAAGAAACTCAACCGTGCAATTCTTATTACCCTGGACCTTGATTAGATATTCGAGTCGGCCGCCGCAAACCGCTCGATTCGTATCAGGGCATCGCTTCGGCGATGCCGCACCGCCAAAAGTCAAAGCGCCTTCGGCCGCCGCGCGACCCACACCAACGCTGTCATCCTCGAGGCCCACGTACTTCGTGGGCCGAAGGATCATGCAATCCCTACCCCTCGCGACACGGAATGGGGGTGCGTAGATCCGCCACCGGGAGTGCTCGGGGCAACAAGAACTCTGCCGGGCTCGATAAAAGAACCTGTAAGGAGCGGAACGGCATCGCACTTCGCTCGCGGTCCTGTTGGCAAGTAGTGGCCTCGACATTTTGCTGGCGGTCGGTTACTAAAGTTGTAATACTCTTGTAGCGGCGTCGTATGCCGGATTGGCGCAGAATAGCAACTGAGGCGCGGTTCATCCTTGAGCGTCACAAGCGCGAAGTCGATCCTGTCACTAGCTACCTACAAGAAGCCTCCGTTCTGCTGCTTGTTTTCGGCCTGCTCGACACGTATGCAACCAGACGGCTGGACTGGACGGTGGCCAAGTTTGTTGTGTCCATCGCCTTTGTCCTTTTTGCGGCGGCATTGGCGACTCCTTGGATGGTCTATCAGTGCCTGCGAGGCATCTTATTGCAGGTTTGGATTGGTCGATATATTGGGTGGAGGATAAAATCATGGCTATTTCGTGGACGGTTGCGTTAATCGTAGGGACGTGCGCAGCCGTGTTCCTCCTGGTTGTTCTGAAGATCGCTATCCAAGAACTAAGCAGCAGACCATCGCAACTCGTGCTCGGCGACTTCGAACAATATCATTCCGATGATGCCTCCGAGCAACATCGCGGAGTAGCCTACAAGCACATTCCTGCCTAATTGCTTCGTTCAAGCGCGCAGGCTGCCACCTGTGCACTTCCCTACCCATGCAGCCAAGCTATAATGTCCAGTCGGCCCGTGGAACACTCCATTTTCCGTCTACGCTGCATGGTTTCCACAATGGGGAACTTTTGCCTGGGGGGAGCCGTATCTAATTGCGTGCTCCCTGAAGCCGCAATGGACCGGGGCGGAGACGCACTTTGACGCAAGAGATTTCTGACCGGTTCCACAAGCTGACAGGGAAATCATGAGCACCTGGAAAAAAATCGCGATCGGCGCCGGAGTGGTCGTACTGCTCTCCGCGATTGTGGGTTTCACCGTCTATCAGAGCCACAAGAATGTGGTGACGGTGCAGACGGGCAAGGCGCAACGCATGGATCTGGTTGCGATCGTGAGCGCGTCCGGCGAAATCAAGCCGAAGACTTATGTGAATATCGGCGCCAACGCTTTCGGCAAAATCACGAAGCTGTACGTGAGGGAAGGCGATCGGGTAAAGCGCGGACAGATGCTGGCGCAACTAGAGAACGTCCAACCCGCGGCGGACATGGATGCGACGCAAGCTTCGCTCGAAGCGGCGCGCACGGATGCAGTTGCAGCGGAAGCAGCTTTGAATACCTCGGCCGCTGATCTTAATCGGGCGAAGTCCGATGCCGAGCGCTCCGACCTCGACTGGAGCCGCGCCCAGGGCTTGTATAAAGACGCGTTGATCTCGAAGTCCGATTACGACATGCAAAAGAGCCGCTCACCAAACCGCGGTTGCCGGACTGGCACAAGCCGAAGCCCGCGTAGCCCAGGCGAAGGCGCAAAAGGAATCAGCCGACCGCCGCATTGGCCAAGCCGGCGCGAATCTAACCCACGCAGCCGATGTTTTGAAAAAAACAACTTATCAAGCTCCATTCGATGGAGTGATTACAAATTTGCCGGTGCGGGAAGGCGAGACGGTAGTAATCGGAATCCAGAATTCACCCGGCAGCACGCTGATGACGCTGGCGGATATGTCTGTCATCACCGCGGAAGTGAAAGTGGATGAGACCGACATAGTAAACGTCCAGATGGGGCAGCCCGCGCAAGTAACGATTGACGCGATTCCGAAAAAGATTTTCAAAGCAGTGGTGACGGAGATCGGCGACAACGCCATCGTGCGTTCGACCGGCGTTTCCACCTCACAACAAACCACCGCCAGTCAGGAAGCAAAAGATTTCAAGGTAGTAGTGACTTTACAGGATCCGCCCGAAGACTTGCGTCCCGGACTTTCCGCGACTGCTAAGATCACCACTGCAACTCGAGGAAACGCACTGACGGTTCCAATCCAAGCGCTAACCGTTCGTCGCCAAGCAGATCTGATTCCAGCAAACGAAAAAGGTTCGGTACAAGCCGCAGCCCCTGAGGCCGCGAAAGACAAAGTAAAAGATAATCAGGAAATTCAAGGCGTCTTCGTGCTGCGCAACCACAAAGCCGAATTCGTCCCGGTAGACACCGGGCATCGCCGGCACAACCGATATCGAAGTGATCAAGGGATTAAAAGAAGGCGACGAAATCATTACCGGCAGCTACAAAGTGCTGCGCACGTTGCGTCCGGGCGCCAGCATAAAAGTAGATAACGCAGCCCCAAAGAAAGAAGAAGAAAGCAGTTGACGGCCTAACCTTCGCGCCAGCAGAGCGTCCAATGGAGAGCCGGCAGCAAAGATCGGAGCGCGGGCAAGTGTCCGACGAGGAAACGGAGAAAAGAATGGCGACCGCCGAAGTAATCAACATCCAGCAACCCCAAGTGTCCTTCTCGCCAGAGACCTACATGATTTCCACGCTCGACTTATGGAAAACCTACGACATGGGCTCCGAGCAGCAAGTACACGCCCTGCGCGGCATAAACCTAAACATCCGCCGCAACGAATACGTCGCGATCATGGGGCCGAGCGGGTCGGGGAAGTCTACTTTGATGAACCTTATTGGGTGTTTGGATACGCCTAGCAAGGGGCAGTATTGGTTGAACAATCAGCAGGTCAGCGAGCTTGATGATGATGAGTTGGCTCACATTCGCAATAAGGAAATTGGATTTGTGTTTCAGACTTTTAATCTTGCTGGCGCGGGCTACTGCTTTGCACAACGTGGAACTGCCGTTGATCTATGCTGGGGTTTCGGCTGAAGAGCGCGTGGAGCGGGCTAAGGCGGCGCTGGCATCGGTGGGCATGGCGGAGCGCATGACGCACAAGCCTAACGAACTTTCTGGCGGCCAGCGGCAGAGAGTGGCGATTGCGCGGGCTTTGGTGAATCGGCCGTCGATCATTTTGGCGGACGAGCCTACGGGCAATCTGGATTCGCAGACTGGAAACGAAATCATGGCGCTGATGGATAAGTTGCAGGCGCAGGGAAACACCATCGTGCTCGTCACACATGAGCATGACATTGCTGAATACTCGCATCGCGTCGTTTACATTAAGGATGGCGTGATCGAGCGGGATGAAGTGAAGAACTAGCTTTCGGCTATCAGCTTTCAGCTATCAGCTATCAGCTATCAGCTTGAAACCTCAACTACAGGGAATCTTATCGGTTCATTCCCGTTGAATCACTTCCGCAACCCCTTACGAAACAGGCTTGTTGCACGGTTGCGGGGATTTGCTCCCTCGACCGCTCGACGTGCGTTCCCACACGAACCGATAGGTACACCCGCTTCATACTTGCTTTGCGGCGGGTATGCGCTACAATTCCTCATTCTTGAATAGGCTCTTGCCGATTTTCCAATAATCGGTATGAACAATTTATATGCAGCCGTGCGAAGAATTGGCATTACACTGGTGCACAATTCGAGCAGCCATGGGCCGGTACCTTGGTTCTAGCTTGCTTTGTCCCGCACGTGCGATAGAATACGGGCTTCAAAAAAAGGAAGGCGCGGTCGTCCATCTTTTACGGTGTCGGTGAATTCCGTAGAGGGGCATGGGCGGGAGTGCAGTTGCAGTTCGACTGGTTTCAGAAAGTTAACTAACAAGCGAACGATGGAGGAGTACGATGCGACGCTTATTGGGAGCCCTAGCGGTATTGGTACTGGTGGGAGTGGCTGGCTATGCACAGACATTTCGCGGTGCGATTAACGGCACTGTCACCGATCCTTCGGGCGCAGTGGTGGCGGGAGCCGACGTAAAAGCCACGGAGATTGCGACCGGTAGCGCACATAGCATGCTAAGTACGTCGAACGGCGAGTTCGCCTTTCAAGATCTCCCCGTGGGCGCATATCGCGTCACCGTTACGCAGAGAGGGTTCCAGCAGACCAATGTCGAGAACGTCAACGTGACGGCGGGCAGTGTGTACACGGTTCCCGTCAAACTCACGGTGGGTCGCGAGACGACGTCTGTGGAAGTGTCGGCGGCGGCGCTGGAAGTGGATACGACCACAGCTACGCAGAGCGATACCATAACAACAAAAGCGCTGCAGGACATCCCGTTGAATGGACGGGATTTCTCGCAATTGATTGCAGTCACGCCAGGCTATGGAGGATATTCGGTGGGCGGTTTTGGCTCACTCAACGGGACCCGTGCCAATCAGATGAACTGGCAGATCGATGGAACCGACAACAATGACTTCTGGCACAACATTCCGGCAGTGAATCAGGGGGGAGTTTCCGGAATCGCAGGCGTGGTGCTGCCGATCGACGCGATCGACGAGTTTTCTGCCCAGACGCAATCGAACGCCGAGAGCGGACGAAACGCGGGTGGTGTGGTCAACCTGACCATTAAGTCGGGAACGAACCAGTTGCATGGCTCCGCGTATTACTACAACCGAAACGAATTTTTCGGGGCTGCCTCACCGTTCACTCCGGTGGGCGTGAAAAAACCCGAACTGCGCAACGAGAACTATGGATTCTCGGTGGGCGGCCCGATCATCAAAGACAAGACGTTTTACTTCCTCTCTTTCGAGAAACAGCAGTACATCATCGGACTGTCAGGGGTGGCCACCGAGCCTTCGCTGGCCTGGCAGAATCTGGCCCTGGGACAACTGGCCACGGCGGGAATTGCGGAGAGTCCAATTTCGAAAGCCCTGATTGCAAATCTGTGGCCCGCTGACATTAACGGCCTGAGCGCGACGATCAATAACTTCTTCAGTCCGGTGGCGTCGACCGGATACAGCTACAACGGTGTGGCCAAAATCGATCACAACTTCACCGCGAATCATCACCTTTCTGCCCGCTGGTTCGGAGGACAGGGAAGCCAGACCGCACCGCTGGGTGGGAGTCCGGCGTTGGCGACGGCCAGTTCGAATTTGTCCTACTACTTCGAGAAAGCCCCAATCCACGTGCAGAATTATTCCCTGGTGTTGAATTCTGTTCTAACGCCAAAGCTGACCAACCAGGTGCTCTTTGGGGTGAATTACTTCAACCAAACTTTCCGCGACGCATTTTCAGGATATAACGTCGCGAGCGCGGGACTGATTTTGAGCCCGGATGCGAAGATTAACGGGCAGCCGATCTCTGGGTCTCCAAACATAATAATCGGACCTGGAGGTGGAACTTTTGAGCAGATCGGATTAACCCCGCCGGAGGGGCGTAACGATATAACCGGCCATTTGACTGACATTTTGTCCTACACCACGGGAAGGCACCAGCTCCGTTTCGGAGGCGAAGTCAGACAGGGCCGGGTAGACGAGTTCTACTTCCGCCACTCGCTGGGGGAATTCCAGTTCGATGGTACTCAAGGACCGTGGCCTGCTTGTGCTAGTACTGATACAGTTTGCCAAGCTACGAATTCTCTTTCTGATTTCCTGGCGGGCTACCTTGCGTGTCCGGGCGGCGATTGTTCAATCGCGGTGGGCGACGCCGAACGCAAGGTTCTGGTGAATGGATTCGACTTCTTCGCGCAGGATAGCTGGCAAGTTACGCGCAGGTTGAATCTGAATCTAGGTCTCCGCTACGACTATATCGGACCCCTGCATTCCAATGGGACCAACGACCTGGCGGTCTTCGTTCCTTCGGCCGGCGGGCTCAAGATACAGGGAAATGGCATCAGTTCGATTTTCCCCCCGGATCGCAACAACTTCGCACCGCGATTTGGATTTGCCTATCAGCCAACTGCCAGCGCCGATCTGGTGGTGCGCGGCGGAATCGGCGTGTTCTACGATCAGATCAACATGAACCCATTCCTGGACTTCCGGCCACCGAATGGCGGGGCGGACGGTTTGGAGGATAACCCAGCAGGGCCACACCCGGTTTCTACTTACGGGATTGGTCCGTTCGCGACCGGCGCCGGAGGCACTGCCGCAGGCTACACCTGGCAGCCGAACGTCCCAATCTTCCCCGGCGTTCAGACCTGTACCACCCTTAACGTGGCTACCGATCCGAACTGCGGAACTGCGCTGTTTAACGTCTATTCGGTAAACCAGAACTTCAGGACACCCTACTTCTACAACTACAACCTGAATATTGAGAAGGGCTTGGGCAACGCTGCCGTGCTGCAAGTGGGTTATGTTGGGAGCCAGGGCCGCAAACTGTCGGTGATGTTGAACATCAACCAATTCGGACTGTATAGCCCACTGTTCCCCAACGTTGGGTCAATCAATCAGCTCAACAGTGTGGGAACATCCAACTACAATGCCCTGCAGACGACCCTGAAAATACGGACGTTCCACGGGTTCAATGCGCAGTTCGCCTACACCTGGGCGCACGAACTGGATGAGATGTCGGAATATCGCGGCTCGATTCCGCTGGACAGTTTTGACTTGAAGGCGGAGTACGGCAGCGGTGACTTCGATACGCGTAATAACTTCACCACTTTCTGGACCTACGATATTCCGGGTTCCTCGCATGGTCCGAAGATCTTGACGCACGGGTGGCAAGTCAGCAGCCTGTGGACCTTCCACAGCGGACAGCCCTTCGGCGAAGTGCGGCCGGGCCTGAATCAGATTGGGGATCCGCTGGCGGGTGTTAATCGCGCCTTTAACAAGTCAGGGGTGCAGTGGTACAACCCGGCAGCGTATTGCACGCCGGGGCCGGGTTGCGCGGGAACTACGAGTTTCCTCGGCAATGTCGGACGAAACCAATTGGTTGGACCCGGCTTCGCTGACGTGGATCTCTCGGTCATTAAGAACATTCCCGTCACCGAAAGGGTCAGGGTGCAACTGCGCGCGGAGATGTACAACCTGTTCAACCGCGTCAACCTTGCCTCCGGTCCGGGATCGGTTTCGAGCGGCGGCGTGGTTAGCGATACCATCGGCGACTTCAACGGAGCGCCTGGCATTGGGCCGGGCGAGGCCTTCAACATGCAACTGGTGGGCAAGATTATTTTCTAGCCGCACGGTGTAGTTTTAACGTCTTCTGGCTCCTTCCTCTGGGAGGGAGCCTTTTTCTTGGTGGAGACAATAGTGGAAGGCGGCGGCTGAAGCCGATTCATTTCGGTGTCGCACGGTATGGCTGAAGGCATACCCTTCAGGACAACCGCGGTGGAGGACGGGCGTCCGCCCGTCCTGCGAACCTTCAAGGGAGACCCTACATTCTGGCCGATGCGATTGGTGTCCGACAACCGGATTCCGCAGGCACCTTCTCGAAGTTTGCCTGCATCCTACAATCCTGATAGAGGCAGGGAAGCCTTGCCTTCGCGTATCCAAAGACATAGAATGATAACCACACGAGCGTGTGCGAGGAGTACCCCTTCTATGTTCCAAGTAGGTTTACGACGCTACCTTCTTACCGCGTCATTATCGGTGTCTTTGTTTGGTGCGTCTGCCCTAGCTCAGCAGAATGACAAGCCGTCCAACAGCGATCAAGCCACTCCCGCATCCTCGGCAAAGCAAGGTCAGGCCACCGACCCGTTGAAGCGCCCCATCAGCGAGAAGCAAAAGAAAGAAAACGCCAAAGCCCTCAAGCAGGAACTCAGCAAGACTTACAAGAAGTGGCTCGACGAAGACGTCGTCTACATTATTTCGGACGAAGAGCGCAAGGCGTTCAAGCAACTCTCCAACGATGAAGAGCGCGACCAGTTCATCGAAGCTTTCTGGCAGCGCCGCGATCCCACTCCCGACACTGAAGAAAACGAATTCAAAGAAGAGCATTACCGCCGCATTGAGTACGCTAACGAACATTTCGCCGCCGGAATCCCCGGCTGGAAAACCGATCGCGGCCGCATCTACATTATGTACGGGCCGGCCGACGAGATTGATTCTCATCCCAGCGGCGGCGCTTACGAGCGGCCAATAGAAGAAGGCGGCGGCGAAACTTCTACCTTCCCATTCGAAGATTGGCGTTATCGCTACCTTGAAGGCATCGGCCAGGAAGTAATGATCGAGTTTGTGGACACTTGCATGTGCGGCGATTATCACATGACTATCGACCGTGGGGAAAAGGATGCATTGCTTCACACCCCCAACGGTGGCGCCACGTTGTACGAGCAGATGGGTATGGCGAGCAAAGCCAGTCGCTTTAACGGGGGGTTGGAAACTCTCGGAGCGGGCCCGGACAGCGCGAGTCAGGCCAGCAAAGAGTTCGATCGCCTGGAGCAGTTTGCCAAGTTGTCGGCACCGCCGCCAGTCAAGTTCAAAGACTTGGAAGAAGTGGTCAGCCACAAGATCAGCATCAACCTGATGCCGTTCGATGTGCGCGCGGACTTCGTCAGAGTGACGGCCGATACAGTGCTGGTTCCTTTCACGGTGCAAATGAAAAACCGCGACATCACTTTCGTAAACAAGGACGGAGTGCAGCGCGGCGTGGTCAACATTTTCGGGCGAGTAACGACCTTAACAGGCCATATTGCCCAGACCTTTGAAGATACTGTGCAAGCGGATATCCCCGCCGAATTGCTGGCCAAGGCAGCGGAAAATTCGCAGGTTTATGGGAAGTCGATTCCGTTGCGGCCGGGACGCTATCGTGTAGATATCGTCGTAAAAGACGTGAACGGCGACCGGGTGGGAACCTGGAGCAAGGGTATACAAGTACCCGATTACGCCGATGACCGGCTGGAAGCTTCTTCGCTGATCGTAGCCGATCTCATGGAACCAGTGGCGGCCAAGAACGTGGGCACGGGAATGTTTGTGATTGGCTCGACCAAGGTCCGCCCGCGGGTTCCGCCCGCCGACGGAAAGCCCATGACGTTCAAACGCACTCAGAAGATGAGCTTCTGGATGCAGGTTTACAATCTTGGTGTCGACGACAAAACGCACAAAGCCACGGCCACGGTTGAGTACAATGTAGTGAGTGCTACCACAAATAAGCCCGTGATTCATACGGTCGAATCCACGGACCAGATGGGCAACATTGGCGACCAGGTAACCCTGCAGAAGACGCTTTCGGCCGCCAACCTTGATCCAGGAGTGTATCGGATTCAGATCAAGGTAAATGACAACATCTCCAAGCAGACGGTTGACCCTACGGTTACTTTCGCCGTGGAGTAAACTGGAACGTTTGGTCTCCCTTGAGGTGGTGGGTTGCTGATTCTCCGCAAGCTCGGGTTTTCGATTTTGCTGTTAGGCCTGGCGTTCCCAGCGTGGGCTGACAATTCGGGCAAGATTTCCGGATACGTTCGCGGGGCGAGCGGGACTCCGCAAATGGGAGCTGTGGTTGAAATCCTGGGCGCAGCCGCGCAAAGCCTGAAAGTATTCACGGACGAAAACGGCTTCTACTCCGCTGCCGGGCTGTTGCCTGGAGTCTACAATCTCAAAGTTTCGGCTCCTGCTTTTCTACCCGCATTGCGCGAGCATATCGGACTACACCCTGGCGGCAACACCAGAGTCAATGTCACCTTGAACACTCTGTTCGAGGCCATTCAAATCGCACCCGCGAGAAGCTCTAGAGAAGGTGATGACTGGAAGTGGGTGTTGCGCTCCGCATCCAACCGCCCGATTTTGCGCCTGGTCGACGATCCATCTGCAAGCAATCAATCGCCGGCTGAGGCCGCGGAAGCTGCGAAGGGTGACCGCGACATGAAAGGAACACTGTCATTCCTTGCCGGATCGCCCTCCGAAGGATACGGCAGCGTAGCTGACATGAACACCGGCTTCTCCATGGAGAAATCTGTTTTTTCCTCGGACACACTGGGTCTGCGCGGCAATGTGGGATACGGCAGTAGTTCATCGTCGGTGGTTACTGCGTCGTTCCATCACAAAATGGCTGATGGATCGCAGCCATCGTTTGCGCTGACCATGTGGAATTCGCCCGCACCCGACTTGGCGCTGCACAGCCTGCAGGCGCTTGCATTGAGCACCTCGGACGATCTCCGGCTGGGTGACGTTCTGGAACTGAAGTTTGGCAGCGAACTGCAAACCATCCAGTTCATGGGCAGAGTAACCACCTTCCGTCCCTTCGGAACAACCGATCTGCACCTCTCGCCGAATACGGTGGTTGAATATCGCTACGCGACCTCGGAACCGGGCAACCGCATGGATAAAGGTTTTGAGTCCGATCCTGAGGATGCGAACCAGCCCGCGCCGCACGTCACCATGGTTGGATACGCGACCACGGTGGAGCATGCGCATCACCAGGAGCTGTCAGTTTCGCATCGTATGGGCAAGACCAATCTGCAGTTGGCGGCTTATACCGATCGCATCTCCGATCCAGCGTTGCTTGGGGTTGGCGAATATACGACCGACAACGGTAATGTGCTGCCTGATTTGGATTCGGGAACCTTTACCTATCAGGGAAGCAGTTTCCACACGCAGGGCATGCGAGTTGTGGTGCAACGCCAGTTTAAGTCGAATTTGACGGGGACGTTCGATTACGAATACGGCGGCGTTCTGGATTTAGCCACGCCGGGCACGGCTTTGGAGAATGTTTCGCAGTATAGCGTGTCGCGCAAGCGGCAAAGCGTGGCCGCCAAGATCACGGGCACAGTGCCGAAGACCGGGACGCATTGGATGGCGTCCTATCGCCTGATCAATGGAGAAGCTCTGACTCCCATCGATATGTTTAACGCCTCGGCGGGACGCGCTGATCCCTATCTAAATCTCTTCTTCCGCCAACCCATCCCTGGCCTGGGATTTTTCCCCGGCCACGTCGAGGCCATCGTCGACTTGCGCAATCTCCTCGCGCAGGGATACGTTCCAGTGATGGGTCACGATGGGCACACCGTTTATCTGGTGCAATCCGCGAAAACCGTGAGCGGCGGCGTAGCGTTCACCTTCTAGAAAGCTATCCCAAAAACTTTACTTGTACGTTGCTTTGAAGCCTAACAGAGGAGGATGGCCATTCTTGCCTTTGAACTGGTACCCTCCGACGACGGTGCGATGGTCGTTAATTCCGCCGGCGTATGTGAAACTCGCCGTGGGATAGTGGAACTTATAGTATTTCCCGGCGTGCAATAACGCCCCGTGACCTGCGCCAGAGGAATCCAACCAGAAATAAGTGACGTCGCCCGCACTGTTGACGTCGGAGGCATAAGAGTCGGCAGCGGCGGGAACGTCAATCGTATCGTAAGTGTTGCCGTTGTCTTTTGTAATCGATGACTCAACAAGGCCTTGCTGATCCACCCACCACAAGACGATCCAGCCGGCGTTATTGATTCCCGCGGCGGCAGTAGTGCCAAAGGCTGCGGGCACGTCGAGAGTTGTATATTTCTTAGCCTTGAGGAGAAATCCGTGGGTTGCTCCCATTGCTGTCCAAGTAGTCGCCGACGATTGCTCCGTGGTCATTTATCCCGGAAGCAACCGAAGAGACGGCTCCTGTTGGACCGGGAATGTCCGTGTATTTGCCATTCTTGTACAAGAATCCGACCGAGTTTCCACTCGAATTGTTATAAGCGCCGACAACCCAAATCGGCCCAGTGGGATTGAGATTTTCGGCGCCGGTGCTGCCCGCTACTCCTTTCGGATCGTCCAGCGTAGTCAGCTTCTTGCCACGGAGAATATATCCGTGCGATACCGAGTTCTTATCTACGTATCCGCCGACCGTCACACCTGCATTGTTGATCCCGCTAGGCCCGGTCTGCGCCGCTCCAGGAACGCGGGTCTTGGTGAACGTGAAAGCTAATTTCGGCGCATCGGCCGCGCTGGCGGCGACCGTACCCGCAAGCGCAAGTGCCAGAATAAGCAGTGTGGACTTGAGATTCCTCATCGGGGCCCAAAGACTTATCTAAAAAGCCGGTACGGAGGTGAGGTTCCGGGCGAAATAAAAGATGCGCCCAAAACGTGGGCTGGATTATGTTCCATAGCAGGGTGCTTGTCAATCATCAACTGATCACTCAGGACGATAAGAGGATGCCAAGATGAAATTTCTAAAGAAATTGTCAGCGTCACGCGGAATGGCCCTGTGGAAACTGATCTGTCTTGCGATTATCTCCAGCCTTGTTGCGTTCCTTATGCTGGCGCAGGAGTCGGGTGCTGATGAATATGTTACGGGGTTGACTGTTATCGGGAAGCCAGGTCCAGACTCCACCTGCCCACCCATCGTTTGGCTGGTAGAGCCGGACACGCCTGCTGCAAAAGCGGGAATCCAGCCAGGCGACCGCTTACTTGCGGTTGATGGACACCGCGGAATAGACGTAGCGCAGGCGCGGCCATTGCTTCGCACTAAAGATCCAAAGCCTAGCTCGATGGAACTCGAAGGCGAACACGGTTCGTACAGCGTTACCGTAGGGCGAATCAAAGCTTCTGTTTTATATGAAAAAGCAGGTTGGAAACTCGGGCCGAATGGTTTGTTTCCAAAGAACGCGACCGAAGCCGAGATGCAGCGAGTAAGCAAGATTAGTGCGGAGCCGCCAGTCACAGAGAAGGTTTTCTCGGTAGGACATTATCCAGCAAATCTAGAACTCTATTATCCAGGTTTTGAAATATTCGTCTGGAAAGCCCCGCAGCCTATGGCGGTTGGGGGCATTGAAGATGGCCCGGCACAAAGCGCGGGCGTGCACTACGGCGACGCTGTTGTTTCGGTGAACGGCGTCAATCCCCGTGGAAAGTCAATGGCGGAACTGGAGCAGCTCTTCAGCAGCCCGAAACCCGCCACGATGACGCTCCTCATCGATCGCGACGGTGCAAAAAAGAAATTTACGTTCGAATTGGCCAAAGCGTCCGACGTGGCGGCGGCGAATCACAAACGTATGTACAAAGGTAGAATGATCCCGTCCGTCATCCCTCCAGCCTACTTGCACTGCTTTGAAATCTCGCCGAAGAAGTGACTATACGACCGCGTGTTCTACGGCTCGGCCAGCGCCCGATGCACAAGGTGGACCGCGATGGCGCCTTCACCGACCGCCGAGGCCACGCGCTTCACATTGCCGGAACGCACATCGCCCACCGCGAACACACTCGGCAAACTCGTCTCCAGCATCTGCGGAGACCGGTTCAAGGTCCAAGCCTTAGTCGAGCCGTTGCCGTCGCGTTTGCTCACATCACGCCCGGTCAAAATAAATCCCTTGTCGTCGAGCGCCACACAGCCCTGCAACCAGTCCGTCCTCGGAGACGCTCCAGCCATAATAAAAACGTGGCGGATTTTATGAGTGGAGGTTTCTCCAGTGGAGTTGTCACGCCACGTGACCTGCTCAAGTTGCGTCTCACCTTCGAGCGCGACAATCTCCGTTTTGTAATGCAGCTCAATCGCAGGATTATCGGTAATCCGCTGAATCAGGTAGCGTGACATCGTCTCCGACAATCCGTCCCGCCGCACCAGCATGTGAACTTTGCGTCGTCCATCCTGCGACAAAAACACAGCGGCTTGCCCCGCGGAGTTTCCTCCGCCAACCACAATTACATCATCGTCGCCGCACAACTGTGACTCGATATAAGTCGCGCCGTAATAAATTCCCTGACCTTCGAACCGCTGCAGATTAGCAATGGGCGGCTTGTTGTACTGCGCCCCAGTCGAAATAAGCACGGCATGCGCCGCGATCTTATCGCCGTTATCTAAAACCAAGTGATAGGGACGTTGCTTGCAGTCCAATTGCACAACATCATGTCCCACCATCATTTTTGCGCCGAACTTCTGTGCCTGCGTAATCGACCGTGCAGCCAGCTCCTGGCCAGAAATTCCGGTAGGAAACCCCAGATAATTTTCTATCTTCGAGCTCGAACCCGCCTGCCCGCCTGGCGCTTCTTTCTCAATCACCAAAGTGTCCAGGCCCTCCGATGCTCCATAAACCGCAGCCGCGAGCCCCGCAGGCCCAGCCCCCACAATGACCAGATCACGCATCTGCCCCGCATCAATGTCGGCGTTGAAACCCAGGCAGTCTGCCAATTCTTGAACCGACGGATTGCGCAAGACTTTGTTCCCGTGACAAATCACTACCGGCACTTCCTGCGTTTTCACGTGAAACCGGTCGAGCAGTTCCTGCGAAGCTTTGTCAGAATCGAGATCCACGTAAGTAAAAGGGTATGCATTACGCGCCAGAAACTCGCGGATACGCAAAGTATTCGCGCAGTGCCGCGATCCCATCAATATGACGTTTCCCTGCCCACTGCTGATGAGAGCCAGACGCCGCAAAATAAACGCCCGCATGAAAATCTCGCTCAGTTCGGCATCTTTGGCAATAATTGTCCGCAGCGCATCCGCGCTGATCTCGAGAAATTCGCCAGCCTCCGTAACCCGGCCGAGTACCAGATTGCGCTGCCCCGAAATCATCGTGATCTCGCCCGTAAACTCGCCGGGACCATGCACCGCGACCGGACGCTCGCCCGAAAGATCAGGCTGCACAATTTCCATCCGGCCAGAGAGCACAACGAAAAATGGACTTCCCATGTCATCAGGCCGAAACAGAATTTCGCCCTGCTCAACTTTCCGCACTTTTCCTAAGGGGCGAAGGCGATTAATTTGCGCCTGAGTTAAGGTGGGAAAAGATTGTGTGCGGGCATCAAGTGCGCTTGGTATGGGCCAGGACAGTGTAGACATGAGTTTCGATCCCCCGATCGGTCGTCAGTAGTAGATGACGCGCGCAACCGTCCGGTTTCAGCAGGCTTTCACCACAGAGGCAC
Source organism: uncultured Acidobacteriota bacterium (assembly GCA_963716405.1). Classification (GTDB taxonomy): domain Bacteria; phylum Acidobacteriota; class Terriglobia; order Terriglobales; family Acidobacteriaceae; genus JABDBE01. The sequence continues at coordinate 146,055 of CAVQTI010000014.1, forward strand.
AGACGAGATGCTAGTAGAAAATAATATCCTCGAAGTTTTCTGTGCCTCTGTGGTGAATGAAGGAGTACCCTAGCTGCGCCGCTTATAGTAGATCGCAAACTCGAATCCCGGGTTGGCTGGAAAAAGTTCGGCCACCTTGCGCAACCGCTCCGCCATCTGCGCCGGGGCCAGCAGCGGATAATCGCGCTCCCGTAAATCGTAGTAATCGACATCGATAAACAACGACAACAAGTAGATCGAAATCGCATCCGAGAACGTCGCCGCCAGATATTCGTTCTTATGCTTCTCCGCGTCCGCTCCGGGGCTGGTCGCGGCTTTGCGAGACTCCCACGCATCCAGCGAAGTCTCGCCTTTAGCTCCGGCTTCAACCTGCTTCCACGCCAGATCGGCAAACTCCTGCGACACTCCCACCTTGTCGACGATCGCGTGTCCGACGTTGATGTAGAACTCGAAAGCGACGGAAAACTTATCGTCCATCAGCCGCGTAGAAATAAAAACGCACTGCGAATCGCCGAGATCGATATTGCGATGGCAAACCGCGTTGTCGCTGAGCGCAACGTCGTAGCGGTCGGCGATCACCGTATCATCGCCATGATTCACGGTCAGCGGTACAAAATAATAAGCCTTTCTCTGGAGCGCAGCGGCAGCGGAATCAGGAACCGCCGCGACCATTCGCTCGAGATCCGAGCCGGCGACTGTAACCTCACCGACAATCGCATAACAGATTCCATTGGACGCTTGCGATACGGGACTCTGCCGGACGACCTCGTCCGGGGAACGCGTGAAAGCCGGTGCAGCTTGCGACATAGGAACTATTCTAGCGCACTCGCGAAAAACCCTCGCTCGAATGCGGCCGGCGGGCACAGCGGCGTTACAATCTACAGCAAATGCCAGCGCGCAAGAATCCCGCCAGCGAGCCCCATTGGTATGTAATCCCGGCGCGAATTTTGCTGATCACATTCCTGATGACCCTGCTGTCGTTCGCCGTGAGCCTGCTGCTAGGCATTGTCGGAATCGTGATCAAAGCGCGCTTGCGCGGACTCCATCCCGACATGGCGATAGCTTATAACCACATCGCTTTTCCGGTGGCGGCGGTGGTGGGCGCCGCCGCCTTCATCTCGGCCAGCGTAATGGAAATCCGCCACTACCGCCAAGCCAAAGCCCTGGCCCAGATCGAACGCATCAGCCGTTAACCGGCCATGTGGGGCGGACACACCTGTCCGCCGCCGCTGCCATTTGAAAAAGTTGCGTTCGTCCCACTAGTTGAGCTGGCCGTGACACGGCCTGGCGCGGGCCATCAGCCAGCTCCACGCGGCAAGGCCGCCCGGGATTAGCCAGCCTTCCGCAGCGGACGTCCCTGTGGACCACTGTTGAGGTCTGGAACCTCCTCGCCAAGGGCGGTAGCTAAATCTATTTGATGATCCTGTTCCTGCACCAGAATTTGGCGAATCTGCTCTGCCATCGCGTATTCTCCCAGCGCTTCACATTGCCGGACGCGATCACGGTAATTACGAACGGTCTCGTTTTCATTATCGAGATCGAACCGAAGCATTTCTTTCGCATCTTTCGATGTGCGAACGGGTTTGGGTGTGACCACCGGCATTTTGCCGAGATAATCGATTTGCCGTGAAAGTGTCAGGGCATGATCGAGTTCCTGCTTGGCGTGGATTTCCAACTGGTCGGCGATGTCCATGTACTCGGCGCCGGTGAGCACCTGGGAATAGACGACATAGGAAATGATCGCCTGATATTCGCGGGAAAGGTCTTCGTTTAACAGCTCGGCGAGACGGTCGCGGGAAATTTCCTTTCCGTCCGTGGAGGGGTTGTCAGCCATTCGATTTCTCCTTTGAATTTGAAAAAGCCGGAATTGACGAGAGTCGCGCAGCACGCAAAGCAGCGGGGGATCTCCCGACACATCATCATATCTCTTTGCTATTGATGTTGATGGCGTTCAGTAGTTTGGCCGGCACTTGCCAAAATGTATGGAAGCCAAGGCGGCTATTCTCTTATTTATTTCCCGCCCTTCCCGTTAACCGCTATAACATTGCGAGTCCGACATTCCCATAATCGTCCAAGGGGATGAGCGATGGATGAGAGGCTATGATTCAAACCGCAAAGAGCATCCTGCTGATCGTAAGCGCGCTGTTTCCAATCGTAGACCCGATCGGGGGAAGTCCCGTCTTCCTGTCGCTCACCAGGGATTACGCGCCGGAGACACGCAGACTGCTGGCCCGCCGCATCGCGGTCGACAGCTTCATATTGCTGATCGCGTCTTTCGCTATCGGCTCCCACGTGCTTTCGTTCTTTGGAATCTCGCTTCCGGTAGTGCAAGTTGGAGGCGGATTGATTGTAATTTCGACCGGATGGGCGATGCTCAACCAGAAAGATGATAATGACAGGAGCACGGTTCGTCGGCAGGTCAACTGCACTGATGCTTTAAGGGACGCATTTTACCCGCTGACACTGCCCTTGACGGTCGGCCCCGGCTCGATTTCGATTGCGATCACTCTGGGCGCGAACGAAACACATCACCTGAGGGCGAACCTGTTGGCGATTCTGGTGGCGGCAATCGCCTGCGCCATCGTGGCCGTAACCATCTATCTCTGCTACGCATTTGCAGATCGACTAGGTGCAATCATAGGTCCTACGGGCATCAACGTAATGATCAAGCTTTCCGCGTTTCTGCTGGTATGCATCGGCGTGCAGATCCTGTGGAACGGCGCCAGCCGATTGCTCATTTCGTTGCCCACACTTCGGCCGTGACCAGCTTCCGGATTTCCATCACTCATCCCTGCTCGGTCACGCCGACTTGAGTGATCCCGGTGGGAACCGGGTGCAGCCATGCGCGGTAAGCCGGTTCGCGGCCATAGACGACAGAAAAGAATTTCTCCTGAATCTTTTCCGTGATGGGCCCGCGTTTGCCGCTACCGATCGGCTTGTCGTCCACGGCGCGAATGGGCGTTACTTCGGCGGCGGTTCCAGTAAAGAAAGCTTCATCGGCCGAGGACAATTCTTCCAGGCGAAGATCACGGACTTCAACGGGAATGCCAAGATCGCGTGTGATGGCGATGACGGCCTCGCGCGTCACTCCCATCAAGATCGAGTGGCGTTCGTCGTTGGTCAGCACCACGCCATCTTTGACCAGAAACAAATTCTCGCCCGCCCCCTCGCTGAGATTTCCGTTGAGATCGAGCAACAGAGCCTCATCGAAACCTTCACTCACGGCCTCGCGCAATGCCAGAATCGAGTTGATGTACTGCCCGCAAGCCTTCGCGGTGGTGGGCATCATGGTGGGGTGAAACTTGGTCCAGCGCGACACGCGCAATATGCACGCCCCGGGTCAAGGCTGCATCTCCGTGCATCGTGTTCCATGGCCAGACCAGAATGCCGACATGCACCGGGCATCGATCGGGCAGCAGGCCAAGGCTCTTGCTGCCGTAATAACAAATTGGCCGGATGTAGCAACTCTGGAAGCCATTCAGCCGAATGAGAGCGCACATCGCCTCCATGAGCTTTTCCTGGCGAAAAGGGGATTCGCAAGACCGTACACTTCCGCCGACGCGCAAAATCGCTTCAGGTGCGCGTCCGCTCGGAAAATCGCCGGACCATCCTCCGTGTCGTAGCAACGGATTCCCTCGAACACTCCCGTACCGTAGTGAAGAGCATGGGATGAGACATGGACCGTGGCATCGTTCCATGCCACGATCTCTCCATCCATCCACACCCATTGTGTTTGCTCGAACATAGTTTCCTCAATGTAGGCGCGGGCGTCCGCGCCCGTGCGGGCGTCAATCGAAATTCTCAATCAGAATTTGCCTAGACGCCCCACAAACACTGATCAGGATCGTTATGAAGCGTGCGGTCAGCGTCCGCTGAGCCAGTCTTCCCGCGCGGGGCTGCACACATCGATTGCGACCACGTCTTCCAGCACTTCGGACGAATGCTCCGCGCCCGGCGTAATGGTCAGCATTTGATTGGGCCGCAACATGACGTCGCCAGTGGCGAAGTGAAATTGCCAACACCCTTTCAGCAGAATGATGACTTCCTCATTCTCATGGCGGTGGGCTCGAGTGGACGATCCCTTGGCGACCTCGAGCCGAGCCACGCTCATCTTCTCTCCCTGCGCGACGGTGCGCCGGTACAGTTCGGTCACCGCCTCGGGCTGCATCGAATTCCAGTCATAGACATGCATAGGTTCTACCTCTTTCTCTCGATCAGTCGGCGCCGCTGGCGACAAACTCGGCTGCCGGCTGCGACCGTCTTCTCCGGACTTCCCTCCGGCGTAATCCGCACCGGATCCAGGAAAGACATATGTTCGCGCAACTCAGCTCCCGACTTGCTCGATGGGATGAGTTTGCTCACGCTTGCGTGTGGCGTTGAACCACGGCCGTCCAGCTTCGTTTTCCGCGATCCACTTGCGAGCGTATTCGCCGCGCTGAATCTCGCCCAGCATGCGGCGCATGGTCTTTCGGGTTTCCTCGGTGATCAACTGCGGCCCGCCGGTGTAATCTCCGTGCTCGGCTGTGTCGCTGATGGAGTACCGCATGTAGTTCAGCCCGCCGCGGTACATCAGGTCCACAATCAGCTTCAGCTCATGCATGCATTCGAAGTACGCGATCTCGGGCTGGTATCCAGCTTCGACCAGGGTTTCGAAGCCGGCTTTGACGAGCGCGCTTACGCCGCCGCAAAGAACTGCCTGCTCGCCGAACAGGTCGGTTTCGGTTTCTTCGCCGAATGTGGTCTCGATGACGCCGGCTCGCGTGCTTCCCAGCGCCTTCGCATAGGAAAGCGCCAAAGCCTTCGCCGATCCGCTGGCATCCTGATACACCGCCAGCAACGCGGGCGTTCCGCCACCGTCGACAAATACCTCGCGCACGCGATGGCCCGGAGACTTCGGGGCAATCATGATCACATCCACGTCCGCGGGCGGCTGAATGGTTGCGAAATGAATGTTAAAACCATGAGCGAAGAACAGAGTCTTTTTCGCGCTGAGGTGAGGCGCAACCGCTTCCCGGTACAGCGCCGGCTGGGTTGTGTCGGGCGCCAGAAACACGATGACATCTGCCCAAGCCGCGCCTTCCGAGGGAGAAACCACGCGCAGGCCCTCGGCCTCAGCGCGAGCGCGCGATTTGCTTGTCTCGATGCAGCCCCACCACGACTTCGACTCCGCTGTCGCGAAGATTCAGTGCGTGTGCATGACCCTGTGAACCGTAGCCGATCACTGCGACTTTCTTGCCACGAATGAGTGCGAGGTCGGCATCGTTGTCGTAATACATTTTTGCCATTTGTGTTCTCCTTTTTATTCTTGGATCGAGATGCGCGCAGCATTGCTGGCTTACTCGATCAGTTATTGACAGCAGCGGCCGTCTTCATCCGATGGAGCGTGGTCCGCATTTCCAGCGCCATGAACGGATGGATCCAGCACTTTCAGAAGCCGCGCCACAAGCCGCTCACGGCCTCCGATCATGTGCAATCCGCTCTCGCGCTGATGTTCTTCCAGGGTTTTCTCTAACTTCTGTTTCAGGTTTTCCATACTTACCTCCACACTTCACTTGTAGCGCCGGCATCTTGCCGGCTGTCGCGAGGGCATCCTGCCCTCGCAGTGGGGGCGAGACGCCCCCACGACAGCCGCCGAGACGGCGGCGCTACGAAAACTGCTGCTAAACCGAATACGACACGGATTCGTCCTCCAGCGAATCGTCTTGACCAGACACGCCTGTCGAAGCCTCAGGTCGGGGACCGCGGGTCATCGCGACGCGCCCAGTTCGCGCCATCTCAAGAATTCCGAAGCCGCGCAATATCTCAACCAGGCCGTCGATCTTGTCCTCGGTGCCGGTAGTTTCGATCACCAGAGACTCGCTGTTGACGTCGACAATGCGGGCGCGAAACACGTGCGCCAGTTGCATGATTTCAGCGCGTGTTTCCGGAGTCGCCGCCACTTTGATCATGGCCAGATCACGAAACACCGACGGAGTCGCGGTGACGTTTTCGACGCGCTGCACGTGCACCAGCTTGTACAGATTGGCTTCGATCCGCAGAGCGCCGGCTTCGTCGGTATCGACCACGATCGTCATACGCGAGACGCCAGGCCTTTCCGTATGCCCGACCGTCAGCGACTCGATGTTGAAACCGCGCCGCCGAAAAAGCGATGCCACCCGGTTCAGAACTCCGGGCTTGTTCTCGACCTGCACCACCAGTGTCATCAGCATGTTTCCTCACAAGTCTTGCGCAGTTTCAACCAACGGACTGGGACGACGAATCATCGCGTGAAGGTCAGCGCCCGCAGGCACCATGGGGAAGACGGAGTCCTCCTGCTCCACGCAGAAATTAATAACGTAAGTACCGCGATGCTCACGCGCCTCGCGAATCGCAGGCACCACCTCGGCGCGCTTCTGAACCGCGACGCCACGCAGGTCGAAAGCCTCCGCGAGCTTCACAAAGTCCGGGCTATACAGCGGCGTAGCTTTGTAGCGGCGTTCGTAGAAAAATTCCTGCCACTGCCGCACCATGCCGAGATATCCGTTGTTGATGATGGCAACTTTGATCTCCAACTTCTCCTGCGAGATCGTGGCCAACTCGGCCATGGTCATCTGGAAAGCCGCCATCCCCGGCCACGACCCAAACTTCCGCGTCGGGCCGCGCGAACTTGGCGCCAATGGCGGCAGGCAGAGCGAAACCCATCGTGCCCAAACCACCCGAAGTGATCAGAGTGCGCGGCTTGTCGTGTTTGTAATACTGCGCCTCCCACATCTGGTGTTGACCGACATCGGTCACCACGACTGCGTCCCCACCCGTCTCACGCCACAGGTCATTCACCACGTGCGCGGCATAGAGATGGCCGTCGTCCGGCAAGTTCTGAATGTCGCGCACCGCGGAGTCGCCTTTCAGTTCCTGAATTCGCGACAACCATGGCTCTCGATTGCCAGCGTCTATGCGCGGCAACAGTTCGCACAACACCTCGCGCAAATCCCCGATCAGCGCCACGTCGATCTTGACGTTCTTGTTAACTTCAGCCTGATCGATTTCGATATGAATCTTTTTCGCCATGGGCGCGTAGGTTTTGAGATTGCCGGTGACGCGATCATCAAAGCGCATACCGAGCGCAAGCAGTAGATCTGCCTCCTGAATCGCGGTGTTGACCCAGGCCTCGCCGTGCATGCCCATCATCCCAAGATTCAGCGGATGGGACGCAGGGAAACAGCCAATGCCGAGTAACGTCATTGCCACCGGAATCTGAGCATGTTCGGCGAGCGCACAAAGTTCGCGCATCGCCCCCGAAAGCAGGATGCCGTGCCCAGCCAGAATCACTGGCCGCTTGGCACAGTTGATCAATTCGAGTGCATCGCCATATTGCGGTGCAGCCGAAGTTGCTGCCAGACAACGATTGCGATGTCTCGGTTCGGCCGCATCCCAATCGAACTCGCAACTACCCTGCTGGGCATCTTTCGTGACATCGATCAGCACCGGCCCTGGCCGCCCGGATTGTCGCCAACCAGAAAGCCTCGCGCATCGCAGCCGCAATATCTTCGGCTCGCGTGACGAGATAGTTATGCTTGGTAATGGGCAGCGTGATGCCGGTGATGTCGGTCTCCTGGAACGCGTCGTAACCGATCAGCTTGCTGCCCACCTGCCCGGTGATGCAGACAATCGGCGACGAGTCCATCATCGCCGTGGCAATGCCCGTGACCAGGTTGGTCGCGCCGGGTCCAGAGGTGGCAATGGCGACGCCCACTCCGCCCGCCAGCGCGAGCGTAACCGTCTGCCATGTGGGCCGCGCCCTGTTCGTGGCGCACCAGCACGTGATGAATCTCCGGGTATTTGCAAAGCGCGTCGTAGGCAGGCAGAATCGCTCCGCCGGGATAACCGAAGATGTGCTTCACGCCTTCCCGCTTAAGGCATTCCCAGATAATCTCACCACCGGTTTTCTTCATAAGCTCCTCGCGCACGAGTTCATGCCGTCATCCTGAAACAGCGGAGTCATCGGGCTAAGCTGAGGACTCCCAATGAAGGACCTATGCAAGTTGCAGGCGTTACCGAGGCTGCCAGCAATTGCATAGATCCTTCGGTCCACAAGAAACGTGGACCTCAGGATGACAATGCCTAATTTGTAACCGCACCCAGCGCCGCCGATGACACCTGCCGCGCGTATTTCGCCATGACTCCGCTCCGGTAACGTGCTTCCGGTTGCTGCCAGGACGCAAGCCGTTTCCGGATCTCTCCGTCGGAAAGCTCCACGCGAAGTTCACGCTGCTCGATATCAAAGACAACAATATCCTCATCGCGAAGCGCGGCAATAGGACCGCCGCACGCTGCTTCCGGCGCGACGTGACCCGCCATCAATCCATGCGTAGCCCCAGAAAAACGGCCGTCGGTAAGCAACGCCACCGAGTCGCCCAAACCCGCGCCCACCAGCGCCGCCGTTACGCCCAGCATCTCGCGCATGCCAGGTCCGCCGCGCGGACCTTCGTAGCGGATAACCAGCACATCCCCAGCTCGAATCCGGTCCTGCTGCACCGCCGCAAACGCCGCCTCTTCGCTATCGAAAACGCGCGCTGGTCCGCGATGGTGAAGCTGCTGGTGTCCCGCCACCTTTACGACGCATCCTTCCGGAGCAAGATTGCCTTTCAGGATCACGAGGCCACCGGTCGGCTTGATAGGGCGATCAAGCGCGACGCACGACTTCTTGCGCCGCCGTTTCACTCGCTGCTTGCGCTTCTTCCGCGATGCTTTTGCCGCTGACAGTACGCGCGTCCCCATGCAACAGTCCCGCCTCATGAAGCCGCTTCGCCACCAACGCGGTGCCGCCTGCGTGATACAAATCAGTAGCCACGAACCTTCCCCCAGGCTTGAGGTCTGCGAGCAGCGGGACGCCGCTCTGAAACGCGATCGAAATCATCGATCGAAAGGTCCACGCCCGCCTCGAACGCAATGGCCAGCAGATGCAACACCGCATTGGTCGAGCCACCAGTTGCCGCCACGCTGGCAATCGCATTCTCAAAAGCTTCGCGAGTGAGAATCTGTCGCGGCCGAAGATCGCCTTTTAGCAACTCCATGACCTTCGCGCCGGCTGCCTGAGCGACTTCCGGCTTCCTCGCGTCCAGCGCGGGAACGCTGGCGCTCCCCATCGGCGAAAGTCCGAGAAACTCGCAGACCATCGCCATCGTGTTAGCGGTGAACTGCCCGCCGCAAGCGCCCGCTCCCGGACATGCGCCGTTTTCCATTGCCAGCAAATCCGCATCACTCATCCGCTTCTGCGCGTGGGCACCTACGGCCTCGAACACGTCCTGAATGGTGACATCCTTCCCGTGAAACTTGCCGGGCGCAATCGATCCGCCATAAAGCACCAGACCAGGAAGATTCAATCGCGCCAGCGCCATGAGTGCCCCGGGAATAGTTTTGTCGCATCCCACCAGCGCCACGATTCCGTCAAACTGATTACCGCGCGCCACCAACTCAATCGAATCGGCGATTACTTCGCGGCTAACCAGCGACGTCCGCATACCCTCGGTCCCCATGGTGATTCCGTCGGAGATCGAAACCGTATTGAACTCCATCGGCGTGCCGCCTGCCGACCGTATACCTTGCTTGACGGAGACCGCCAGCTCACGCAGATGATGGTTGCAAGGACCAATCTCAATCCAGGTGTTGGCCACGCCAATCAACGGCCGTCGCAAATCTTCATCGGTGAATCCCACAGCTTTCAACATGGCGCGGGCGGGCGCGCGGCTTGGCCCTTGGGTAAGTGCCGCGCTAGCGAGTTTCGTTCGGTCATTCCCGCTCCAATCTTTTCCTCTGCATGCTGCCTTCGCTCTCTCCGCTATTCCCTTTGGTCCCGATTCGCTGGTCAGTTCGAGGAGCGAAGCCGAGGAATCCCGTCGGCAAACTGCCCCAAAAAACTAGAGGCCATCATCTTTTCTGGATGATGGCCTCTAGTTTGAATCTCTTCTGGGCTACATCATCCGCTGGCTCCGGGTGTTACAGCTACACCCGTGATAATAATAAGTACCAGCAGAATGAGTACCCGAAACAGCTCCGCCCTAAACCAGAAAACCGGCTTCCACGACGATAGGATTTGGGCTGAATTGGTCATTAGTAATATTAATATTTTTCCGATTGCCGATTAGGCAATCTTTCATTCCAAATACCTTCGCATGTTTCGTGAGAACTGTCAACAATTTCGCGATTTTCTGTAGATGCTTGAATCACCAGTCCCTGAGATGCTTCCGCTGCCCACAGTGACCCTAAAGGAAACGCACTGCGGAGTTAAAGGCAGTATGCAGGCTCGCCAGCATAGTGGTTGGTATCGATTCGCATCTCGCTGCGCCGAACAAGCGAAAGCCGGAGCGCTCGGCTCCGGCTTCGTGATCTGAGTAGACCGCTTTCACTTAAGTGCGACCACAACGTTGTCGTGCCCAGCCGAGGAACCTTTGGCGATCCGCAGTTCCTTGGTCAGTTGCTCTTCGTGTCTGGAGGTCGGGACGATCATGGCTGCGCCTGAATCCTTCCAGACTTCGGACAGGAAGAATTGGGTACCGATGCGGTGGAACACCAACTTGCTCTCACCGGTAAGCGAACCGTCGCGCCTGGCGATCGACATCGCCGCTGCACTGGTCTCGCGGTTCTGGATCATGATCTCGTACGGGCTTTGGCTTAAGACCTTGACTTCGTAGGTTCCGGCCGGCAGTTGCGCCGTGCCAACGTTGAAGGCGAAAGGCACATCGGCTTTCGCGTAGGACTGAGCGTAGGCGCCGGTTGCATCGAACATCAGGGACATGACCACCAGCGACAGGATCGTGATAAGGTTGCGTTTCATGACATCCTCCTTAGGGGCTCCTTGCAGTGGGGCCCAAACTGAATTTGTCTCTAGAAGTCTTCAGCGCCTTCGCTGAGTACTGCTGTGACGTATTGTGTTAAGGCAAGCGTGGTGCCAAGTCGAGCTGAGCTGGTTTGTTGGAAAATTCTGTTGCGTTTGCAACAAGATGAGATTTGCCCGGCCCCCGTCGATGTGCTTTGCAGACCGGCATCCGGTAGCCGATCGGCTACCCTTGAGAACCGGCAGGTTCCCTCAGCGAAGATTCACCCAGGGTCGCGGCATTGCGCGATTCGATTCGGCGACTTGTCGCAGGCAAACTCGGCTAGACTGTTCCGCAGGAGGGAGACTTGCTGAACCCGAGATTGGTGGCGATGTCCGGGCCGCTCGAGGGGACGGTTCGAGCTTTGAGCGACGGTCCGCTGACTCTGGGCCGGGACAGTGCCAACCAAATCATGATCGGCGACTCCGCGGTTTCGCGAAAACACTGCACTATCACGCAAGCATCCGCGGACGTCTACGAGATTTCCGACCTCGAGAGTCACAACGGGACATTCGTCAATGGGGTAAAAATAGACCGCACGCCCATTCGACATGGAGACCGGATTCGCGTTGGAACCAGCGAGTTTGTGTTCCTCACTGGCGAGGATAAGGATATTGATGGGGGCGCGCAATCATCGGGTGTTGGCACACAAACGACCAGCGGCACGCTCACGGCGTTGTTTCTCGATCAGCGTTCGGGATTGCCAGTGAATCCCTCGGGCATAGGCCGAATGGCGCGCGACCTTTCGGCATTTTTCAAAGTTGCCAATCTTGTGAATTCTTTTCACGATGTGGACACTCTCCAGCGCGAGTTGCTGGGGCTGATTTTCGAAGTGATCCCCGCCGCGCAAGGTGCAATTGTGCTGCAGGCGAATGCAAGTGAGGAATCAAATACCACCTGCACGTGGAACCGCGACGGAGATGCAAAGCAAGAAATGGTTATCCGCGAGGAGTGGGCGCAACAGGCCATGTGGGAACGCTGCGCCGTCTTCACAGCCGCTTCTACCGATTGCTCGCCGGATGAAAATGTTTTGTGCGTTCCATTGGTTGCGGTGGAGAACATTCTCGGCGTGATCTACCTGACTTCGCCCGCAACAGCACCACCATTTGGCGAGGACCACGCGTTCTTTCTCAGCTCAGTTTCCCGCATTGCCGCAGTCTCGCTGGAGAACCTGTTGAAGCTCGATTCTCTGCGGGCCGAGAACCAGCGCCTTCGAGCAGACGTGGGCGCAGACGCCCTGATCGGCGAGAGCCGGGCCATGTCTCGGGTCACCGAGTTCATCGGACGCGTGGCCAAGGGCGATTCGACAGTCCTCATTCGCGGCGAAAGCGGAACTGGCAAAGAGTTGGTGGCTCACGCCATTCACGCTAACAGCCTGCGTACCAGCAAACCCTTTGTCGCCATCAACTGCGCGGCGATTCCGGAAACATTGCTGGAGAGCGAACTGTTTGGCCATGAGAAAGGAGCTTTCACCGGCGCAGCTGCGACCAAGAAGGGCAAGTTTGAAGCGGCTGAAGACGGAACCTTATTGCTCGATGAAATCGGCGAAATGGCTCCGCTGTTGCAGGCGAAACTGCTTCGGGTCTTGCAGCAGCGTGAGTTCGAGCGTCTCGGGGGCACACGCCTGCTGCCGTTTAACGCGCGCGTCATCGCCGCAACCAACAAGAACCTGGAGCAGGCGATTAAAGCCGGCGAATTCCGGCAGGACCTCTATTACCGCCTGAATGTAGTTTCGGTATCGCTGCCGCCCCTGCGCGAGCATCGCGAAGACATTCCCACGCTGGCGATTCATTTCGCCAACAAGTTCGCGGCCAAGAGCAAGCGCGGATTCAAAGGCATTTCGGCGGAGGCGCGCTCCCTGCTCATGCAATACAGTTGGCCGGGCAACATCCGCGAATTAGAGAACGCCATCGAACACGCCATCGTCCTGGGATTAACCGACGAGATCCTGCCGGAAGATCTTCCCGAGCCGCTGCTGGAAGAGCAGTCGTCGGAGGTGGCGGCCGCGCTGTATCACAACACGCTGAACCAGACGAAGAAGCAGTTGGTGATCAGGGCGATGGATGACGCGAAAGGAAACCACATCGAGGCTGCGCGGCTGTTAGGAATTCATCCTAAGTACCTACACCGGCTGATTAAGAATCTCAATCTGAAGTCCGAACTGATGCGGTCGAAGTAAGTCCGTTGCTCTTCGCCGACTTCTCCTGAAACACGCTCTGTGGACAGCCGTTTTGGTCAAGGCTGAGGATGGACTTAGCTCCTCTGCAGGGCAAAACCCACGGCTGCTGCCGACATTGCCCCGATGACTAATGCCGATCCCATTACTGCCAGAGTTAACGAGAGTGGGCTGCCATGGGTCCAGGCCTGCAGAATTACGGCGCCGGGAAAACTGAACGAGCCCAGAGCCAAGGCACTCGCGATGATGAATCGTGTGCGCTCAGCGAATGCCGTCTGCTCCAGCACGGCCCCGAAGATGATCATCACCATCGCGAGGCCAATCCAGTGTGAGTGCGCATCAACCCGGCGAGCGTAGTCGTATTTGGTTTCCGCGTAGTCATCAACGGCCAATTGCGCTGCGGGCAAGTCGCGTTCGGCGGCGTCCACAAACGCAGTAGCCAGCGAACCGCCCATTCGATCAAGCGTCTGGTGCTCGACGAATATTGCGTAGTGCAATCCATACAACATTCCGAAGGCTGCCAGCATGAGGCCGCCGAAAATCAGAAGCTTGCTCGCGCTCATCGCGCTTCCCGGTTGCGCATTGAGCGCGACAGTGAAACGAAGCACCCCCGCAAGCATTCCAATCAATGCAATCAAAACCATGAGACCACCGATATCGGCAATTCCTCCGGCGATCAAACCCAGACGCATCTCAAGCAGGACAAACACTGGCAAAATGATTGACCCCGCCAGCAGCAGCTTCACCCAGAACCGCTTCCATCGAGAACTGAGAAAAACGAAGGGCTGAATAAAAGAAAGCAGAATAGCGAGCAGTCCAAATTCGATTACATGCGAGTGCGCTGCAATATCTACCGCCTTCTCGGCCTGCAGCTTGCCGTAGTCGCTGACCGATTGGGTCGCATCCCCACCGCCAGCGGAAGTCTTCAACATGGTGGCGAGAATGGTCTTTTCTCTCGCCTCATGCTCGTACAAATCGAACCCGGCGTACCACGCGCCATAGAGAAAGCCCAGGAGAATGAGAACAGTGCCGCCTGCCAGTAGCGTTCTGCTTTCCCAACTTCTGTCAACTGACAATAGCTGTTCAGCGTCGTCCGGGCGTTTTCCCCGATAATATCTGCACAGGCCCCAAGCCTCAGCGACGAGTGCGGCGATCAGCAACGCTCCAGCGGAGTCTGCAAGGACGCTCGCCCAGCCAATCACCTTGAACGGACTGTAAGCCAAGCCGACATAATGGATGAGAAAAATTCCCAGGGGGAGCAGCAGGCCCCCGGCAATAAACACTTCAGCGACAATTCTGCGGATCCTCGAATTGAACGCCACGTACGACTGCAGCAACGCCAACATTAATGCCAGGTACCCGGCGGCAATCATGTGCGCATGGGCGTCGAGTTTGGTGCCGTGATCTTCCAGCAGGCCGCCGATTCTGGCGAAATCTTCCTTGACGCTAGCGGAATCCCGGGCAGTCACGGCTTGCGTTGCCGCGAGCAACGTCTCTCCGGTTCGTGTGCCGTTCTGATGGAGAACGAATACCGCGAAGATGTCGCCGAAAAGCATTCCGCCGGCGATCAGTGCGATGCCTCCAAGGATCAGCACGCGGCGAGCGCTCACCGGACCGAGCGCGGCGGACGAACTTGGGACAGCGGTGGATGCCATAGCGATGCTTTTAGTCGGCAGCCCGGGCGTCGGCTCGCGCCTTGCGAAATGCCGGCATCACGTGTTTGGAAAACAGGTGTTGCGTCTTGATGCTTTTCCAATGTTCCAGTCCGCCAAAATTGGAGACAATGGCCAATTCTCCGATGCCGCCCTTTGCGGCAAGTTCGCGCACCTGACGAATCACTTTCTCCGGCGTTCCGATGAAACCAATTTCTTGCTCCACGATCTGATCGTAGGTCAGCTTGGTAAGCGATTCGAGCGCGCCGCTCGCATAAAATCCGTAACCCTTCGCATTCAACTCAGCTTTCTTCTCAGCGCTTTGGATGGACTCAACCGGCGACGCGTTGAACGCGAGAAAATTGTGCAAGGCTTGTTCAACCTCTTTGCGAATCTGTTTTTCATCTTCATCGATGTAAACGGGACGAATGTAAACGATGTCCGGCTCATGCCCGTGTTCAGCGCAAGCCTGCTTATAAATGTTCAGCGGGCCTTCCAGCACTTTCCAGGGCAGCAGTGGGGGAACAAAGATGCCCCACCCTTTTTCTCCAGCCATCTGGTAAGTAATGTCGCTGGTGCCGCCGGTATAAAACTTGGGATGCGGCTTCTGCAGCGGCCGCGGAACTACCGAGACATCTTTCACTTTGTAATATTGGCCGTCGTAAGAAAATCGCTCGTTGGCGAAAGCCAGCTCCAGAATGTCGATAGCTTCGTTGTAGCGCGGCCGGCTTTCTTCCAGCGGCAACGCGGAGGGTCCGAACAGCCAGGCATGACCGCGGCCCAGTCCGCACTCAAGACGCCCATTGGTCAGAATGTCAGTTTCGGCAATCATTCCCGCGAGGCGCATGGGATTTTCCAGGGGCAAAGTGTGAAGCGCAGTGCGAAAACGGATGCGCTCGGTGCGCTGCGCTGCTGCGGCAAACATCGCCAGCGGATTGGCCGAAATAGAAAATTTCTGAAAGAAATGATGATCGATGACCGAGTAGACGTCGAATCCCGATTGATCCGCATGCTCGATCTGCCGCATGATCTCCCAGATCATTTCGTAGTGTGACTTCCCGGGGGGTGTCTGAATTTCACTATAAATACCGAATCGCATGCCTTACCTTTCCCTCTTGTCCTCGTCGGTCCACTCTTTTGAGCGCCTCGGGAAGAAGATTCTGTTCGCGTGCCAGAATTATGGACGCGGCAAGCGCCGCCGCTTTGTGATCTTTGGTCCAAGGTGGGCCAATGGATCTTCCCAGGCTTGAGATTGTGCGTTGCATTCGGGTGGCCGCGTTCGCGAATGCCATCTTAGCTTGCTCGTCGAGGTCGCGCTCGCGAATTGCCGTGACAGAAAGTTCTAAACGTGCGCAAGCTTTCCTAATGGCATCGCGAAAAAACTCACCCTCAGCGGTGTGAATTAGCGGATGCGATGCGAGAATACTCGAAAGAGCCGGCAGCGGGCGACCCGAGGCTAAAAGGATGGCACAACCAACCACCCGATAGTCGCTACCTTGCAACTCCTTGATTACGTCAGCCACGGCCCCTGAAGCCAGCCGCTCAGAAATCTCGGCACAGTTGCCAAGATGTTTCTCAGACTCTCCGAGTGCGAGGTTGGCTGCATGGTGATAGGGCTGCTTGGCCCCGGGAATGCTCGCATCGATGGTCACGATGCGCCTGCGATCGATTATTTCGATTGACGCAGCGTCCCCGGAAACAGCAACCAACACTCCCCAACCGGAATGCATTCGAACGCCTAGGGCTGCGGGCTTCATACTTGATTTACCAGGTCACACGCGCCACAAACTGCAACTGACGCGGGTTGAACACCGAACTCGGGGTTCCGTAAAGGGGATTCGGCGAGCCCTCCCTGTAAAATGCGGGTGCCCCAAAACATCCGGGCGCTCCGGGATCAGGTCCGCAGAAATCCGCCGCGCCGTAGCTGGTGTTGAAGTAGCGGACATTCACTGTGTTCATCAGGTTGTAGGCTTCCGCCATGAGTTGCAGCCTAAGGTTCTCGTGAATGGGAAAGGTTCGTTCCAGACGAATGTCCACGGTCTGCAAGGTGTCTCCGCGGAAAGTATTGCGCGGCTCTCCGCCCACGCGATCGTTATTTCCAAAGACGTCACCGTTGGCGTCGAAGCCTGCGTACTTGGTGAAATACTGCGGAGATTGCAAGGTAACAATCGTGCTGAAACTGAAGTCTCGCAAAAACGCATTCCAACTTGACGGGCTGGTGAAAATTGCATTGCCCACGAAGCGATGCCGGGCGTCGTCGGCTGAGCTCGCCCGCTCTTCCGCAAAGTTCGCGCTATCCTGCGGAATGAGAACGAAGCTCGGATTCGGCCCGTCGTCGATCGAGTGCGAGTAGGTGTAGCTGATGGCGTATGAGAAGTTGTGGGAGAGCCGCTTATTCATGTGCACCAGCAGTCCGTCGTAAACTGAATCCCAGCGCGAAGTCGCCTCGAAAAAGACGCTGTATTGCGGGTCGCGGAATCCCGGAACTCCATTAATGTGGGGCACCCCGGGAATGACCATCTGCGCCGGATAAGGCGTGCAGTTCGTGGGCGGCAGCGGTCCCGGAGAATTCAGCGGCGAGGCAAAGTCGAAGTAAACATCTTTGCAAATGGTTTGCCCGCCCGCATCATGCACCAGCACCGTTCCACTCGGGTCAGGCTGGTTCACGTTGTAAAAACTGCCGAGATGCACGCCGCGCACGTGAAGTCCTGAGATGCTTAACACTGAGTCCTTGAAGGGACGAAATTCCAGCGAGGCGCTCGCCTGAATTCCATAAGGATTCTTGCTGTTCTGGTCGAAGCGGACGATGGTCGCGTCCTGCAGAAAGCCGCAACTGGCCAGCGTCCCATCCGGGCAGAACGGTTCCGGCGTTCCATTGGGATACGTCGCATTGGTGAGCAGCGCATTCAGACCGAGAAAATTGATGAATGGCGAACTGGCGAAACTGAAGAGCCCAGTGGTGGCATTCAGGCTGTTTTCAAATGGCCGTCCGGGATATTTGGACAGACCGCCGCAGGAAGGCGCCTGGCACATAAGCAACGGCGACGGAATAATGCCGTGGAACAATCCGAAACCAGCGCGAAACACAACTTCATGCGAGCCTCCGATGTCATAGGCCAGTCCAACTCGCGGGTCGACGTTCTTCCATTGCGTGTTAAGCACGCCCGAAGGCCAAGTCTCAAATTCCCAGCGCACGCCTCCATTCAAAGTAAGTTTCTGTGAGGCCCGCCATTTGTCCTCGATGTAAAAACCTTCGTAGGTGTGATCCAGAGTCGCCGAGGCTTGTTGCCGGATGTTCTGCGGGATCGGGCCGCCCTGATAAACGGCTGTCCCGCCAGCAAGGGAAGTCTCGTTGAATGGCGGGTTCGTGCTGGCATTGAATCGCTCGAAGAAAATCACAAAGGGATCGGGGCACGCAACCCCCGAGGGACAGCCTGCCGCGCCATCGGTGCCAAGAAAAGCGGAAAGATCCGCGAAGTCCGCTTCAAACGGATAAAACAGCGGAAACGATTCATAAGTGCTGACCCGGTCGAAATTTCCGCCAAAGCGTGATGGTGTGCTTGGACACGTTGTGGATCACGTTCTCCACCAGCTCGAAGCGCGACTCGCGGTAAATATCGGGATTGCCGCGGTTCACTCCCACCGCAAACGTGTTCGCAACCTCGAGGTGCGGCTGCGTGGAGACAACGGGAAAATCGAAGGTGCGATGCGCATACTGCATTCTCAACTCATTCACCCACGAAGGTGAAAACACCGTGGTCAGCCCGCCGGCGAGCGATTGATCGCGAATATAGTTGTTCTTGAATGCGGATGGCAGATCGAAACCATTGTTCAGCGGCGATTGATTGGTCAGGCGATCGTCATTGATGAAATAGCGCAGGTAAAGAGTATTCTTCTGGTTGAAATTCTCGTCCAGCCGGATGAATCCGTTATCCGTGTTGCCGTCGCGCAACACAAACAGGTTTTCCGGCGGCAAGTGAAAGACATTCGCTTTCACCGCATTGATGGCGGCGATGTTGTCCAGTACAGCGGAATTGTAGGTAGGTGATTCCGCCCGCCGCTGCCCTTCGTAGTTGGCGAAGAGGAAAGTCTTGTCTTTTCGCAGAGGACCGCCGATGGAAGCGCCAAATTGATTCTGCCGCAGCACGTGGAAGTTTGGCGCAGAGAGCTCGCTGATTGCGTCCAGCGCGTCATTGCGAAAATATTCATATGCGGAGCCGTGCCAGTTATTGCTGCCACTCTTCGTAATGATGTTGACGATGCCGGCGGTGGCGCGGCCAAATTCCGTGCTGTAGTCGGTGTTGATCACGCGGAATTCCTCCACCGACTCCTGAGGCGGCGTACCGCGCTGAATACCCGACGCAGTCGAAATGTCGTCCGCGCCATCCACCGCGATGAAATTGAAATGGATATTCTGCCCGGCAAAAGAAAGCTTGGTAACCGGCTCTACAATCACGTCCGTACTACCCGAGGTTGTATCTCCGATGGTGACGCCGGGCGCCAGCAGCGCGAAGTCGATAAACTGCCGTCCATTCACCGGCAGATTTTCGATCTGCTGCGTGGTGATTACCTCGCTGACCATGCTCCGCGTGGGCTCTGCCACTGCACCGACATCCTGAACCTCGACAACGGTTTGAACCTGACCGGGCGACAGCGAGAAGTTCAGATTACCCGCCTCCCCAACATCCAAGTGAATCTTCTTCGCCGATTTTTGAAAACCCTGCCGCTCAGCGGTTACGGTGTAATCGCCCGGAGGAAGCAAGGCAATCTGGTACTCGCCCGTCGCCGTAGCGGTGGCGGAACGACTCAGCCCGGTGGCCGCATTCACCGCAGTTACGGTCGCCTGCGGGATTCCCGCGCCAGTAGAGTCGGACACCCCGCCCTGAATTGTTACATTGACAGTCTGCGCAACCGCAGGACCCATGCTAACGGCTGCTACAAGCCAACAGCAGAAACTTAGCCTGCTCACTTGTTTCCACAAACGGCTGCCTGCAACATACTGTCTCATGCGAGCCCCCGGTTTTTGGATTTCTGTTCTGATCTTTTGCGGATCCACGCTACGCGAGACCGCGCAAACGCGATGCCCATGTTGCTCTCTCTTGTTTATTCCGTCAAGTGGGAGGCGGTTATTTTCGTAGCTGACATCATGCCGAGATGACCGCCGTGTTGCCAGGCTGATGTTAGTCGCCGAATCGTCGGACGGAAGCAAACCGTTTAGCGAGGGTCACCTTAGACTGACGAGAAGGGCGTTTCCCGTTTCCTCCGCAGTCAGTTCGGCTGCGCTTGCAGCGTTTTCACCAGCCACGGAATAATGACCTGTTTAAAAATCAGCGGATCAGGCCAGACTCCAACTTGCCGGCCAAGATGTCCGCCGCGAGGATTGATCCAGGCTTCTTTGGGCACGTCGCCTTTGCTTAGCAGCAGGTATTCGTCATCGATGGGAACCTGCGTGTCGAGGACTCCCGCGAGAATCAACATGGGAGCCATCGGCTTGCCCAGCAATCCTTGATGCACCAGAGACATCTTTGGCAGGTAATCGCCCATCTCATCGAGCGTGTGCACACCCTCCAGAATATTCATGAGCGCCGGAACCTGGTCGAACAGATACTCGCGATTGCCCAGCAGCGAGTTCATCAGAAAATCTTTTTGGAAGAACTTGTCCACCGGCGGAGATTGCGCGCTCGCCCCGCGCAACCGCGCGCGCTCGACAATCGCCATCTTCGTTGCCCAATATGCTCCCCAACTCACACCGTGCATCGCGATGCGATTCTTATCGATCTCCGGCCGCGATTGCGCGTAGTCGAGCACGCGCGAGAGCACGCGATCCGCGGTCTCACTGACCTTGATTGGATTCTGCCCGGTTCCGGGGCCGTCGACCGCGAGATAACCAACTCCAAAAGGAAGAATCGCGCCAAAACTTTCGGCAAGATCTTCCTTGCGGCTGTCCAATCCATTCACCGCAATTACCAGCGGCACCGGTCCTTTAGCATTCTTCGGCAGGCGCAGGTAGGCGATAATCTGTTTGCCTTCGAAAGGGATCTGCACAACCTCAAGCGGCGGATCGAAGAACTTCGCGTGATCCAGAAATGCTTCGATAGCTTTTTCATACGAGCGCTGCTTTCCCGGCGAGGCTGGAATCGGCCAGCGTCCGAAGGAGTAAAGCCGCCAGGCGCGAATGTAATCGGCGTTCGCCTTTGCGGGATCGGTCTTCTCCAATGATTTCGCTTCGTTGAAGTAGCGATCGGCAACGTGCATGAAACCCGCCGCCCATTCATCTTTGTCGCTGGTATGAATATTTTCAAAAGCTGCTTTCACGTCGGCGGGATCGAGCCCGATCAGCGGATACTGGCCGACCTCGGCGCGGCGAATGGCCTCAGCTTTGATCTCGTCGATGGTGCGCTCGCGCCGCTCGGCGGTTTGAGCAAACGTGTTAGCAGAAATGAATGCCATAAACAGCAATAAGAAAACTGGCAAGGGAAAATGATTTTGTTGACTCATAATTTGGCCCATTCTTTCTGACTTGCGAAACGCGCAAGCCGTCTACGAAAAAAAGCCGGACGGAACTTCGTCCGGCCTTCCTGCACATACAAATCTGCTCATACTAGAACGTGAACTTCAAGCCCAACTGCACGGCACGGCTGCCGCCCGAGCCGATGACCGGATTCGCCGCGGCCACGTCAGGAGTTGCACAACCGCAGCCGAACGGTTGCACCGAAGGATCGTTCAAGCCAAACCCGTTTTGTCCGCCGTAAGGATTTGCAAAGTTGGGATGGTTGAGCACGTTGAAGAATTCGGCACGGAACTGGGCGTGAACGCGCTCACCCAAGTGCCAGTTCTTGGCAATCGAGAGATCGAAATCTTTGAAACCTGAATCGGGGAACAGATTGCGCGGCATGGTTCCGAATTGTCCCAGCGGCGGCGGAATCATGATCGAGTTACCCTTGGCATAGCAACCAAAAGAGGACAGAGACGCCGTTGCATTTCCAGGAGTTCCGCCGTCCACGGCCAGCGCTTGAGCTGCACAGGCAGAGTTCGACGCGCCCGGGAAAAACGGAATTGGCGTCGGCCCTGACTGAAAGTCGGAAGGCTTGCCGTAAAAATCCCAGCGCGCCATCTCGCTAGCCGGCGGACTTACAGGCAGCGGGCCGGTTCCCGCGACGTCGGTTCCGAGATCAATCGGGCCCCAGAATTGTGGGCTCTGCAGGGTCACGATGGAATTCAGTTCCCAGCCCTGCAACATCTGTCCATAACCGCTGCGTCCGGGGATGGCATAAGTAAGCGAGAGCGTGAAACGATGCCGCATGTCAAAGTCGCTGTTCCCATATTCCCGTCCGACGTTGTAAGAATCCTGGGGCAGCCCCGCGCCGTAACCGAAATCCCAGTTCGCGCTGACATCGTCTAGCGAGTGGGAATAGGTGTAACCAGCCACCATGCTCAGGCCGTGGTAATTTCTGGAATTCAGCGTGACTTGCAAGCCATCATAATTTGACCGGTAGATGTTCCCCATCTGAAAAATATTGCTAAGGAAGGGAAACTTCGCATTGAACGGACGGGCATCCTGGTCGCAGTTAGGATCGGTCACGCATGCCGGGGAGTAGTCGGTGCCAACCGGCGGCTGGTTGATATCCCGGATGCCAGTCAAGTTCGACCCGTGATTTCCAACGTAAGCAACTTCCAAAGAAACATTCGACGTGAACGCGTGTTGCAAATTCAAAGTCCAGGTCCAGACGTAGGGAGTAGTTATGTTGCGATCCACGCTCATGATTGGGCAGGGATTGTTGAAGCAATTGGGCGTGCTGGTGCTGACATTGGCGCCATACAGAGGCACACCGCTGTCCCATTGCGGAAGGACGGGAGGGATCGCCAGATTGCTCGCCGTAATCGTACCTCCTGCAGTGCCGCCAGCGGCATTGATGATGGCTCCCGTAGGAACGTTCGACAGGCCAAAGGCGTTGTTAAATGCGAGAAGAGATTCCCAATTGATCGTCTCGTAGACCAGGCTGGCTCCGCCCCTTAGCACCGTGTTGCCTCTGCCCGTCACGTCCCAGGCGAAGCCGAAGCGCGGGGCGAAGTTTTTGTGATCGGGATTGTAGGGGCCGTTGACGCCGTTCATTCCGGCCTGAATCAAGCCAGTAGGCGAGTTGGGATCGAAATTGCCGAGCTGGTTGTTAGCTTCATTGATTACTGAATTAAATTCATAGCGCAGCCCATAGTTGAGCGTGAAATTTTTTGTGACTCTCCAATCATCCTGCAAGAAGGCTCCATAGGCCCAATTGTGGATTTGCCGATTCGGATTGCCAGCTTGCACCGATGCCTTAAAAGGATCGCCGGCGAAGAAATCTTCCAAGGGTGTGGACGCTGCCAGAGCTACGCCTCCCAGGAAAGTGATGCTGCCTCTGGCATTGCCAAAAGCGCCGCCGGTGACCTCGTTCCTATGCAGTTCGCCACCGAACTTGATTGCGTGTTTACCGACTGTGTAGGAGACGTGATCGATAAACTGAGTGATGGAATCCGGGCCCTGGAACTTTGGCCACTTGAAAGCACCCAAGCCGGGGACGAAAGCCCCGGCGAAGCCTAGACGCGGCAACCCTCCGGTGAACGGGCCGCTCACGCCGGTGTCGATACCGTAGCCCGAGGCGGGCGTGCTGAGGTCGCCGGGCAGAGTAGGCTGGTAGAGGCGGTTGTAGCCGACTCTGGCTTCATTCACCCATCGTGCGCTGGGAGTCCAAACCCAGTTCCCTCCTACGACCTGAGCGCGAGTGTGGATGACGGATCGCCATTTGGATTGCAACTCGGGAAAATCCTCTACCGTTCCGTTGTTGTTCCCATAGAAATACATGCCGCTGATGGCGTTGTGCTGATTGATGCTGAAATCCACTTTGCCAAGCGCGTTGTCGACGCCAACATTGTTGGGAAATCCCTGCACGATGTTGATGCCTTGCGTGTTGTTTAGAGGGAAGCCGGTTCCGTTGCAGGTTACCGTACCAGTTGCAGAGACAGTGCAGCCCGAGATTAATTGGCTGGCTGGACTGATACAAGGTCCGGTACAAGGGCCTTTCGTGCGCCGACTGTGTAGCCGTTTGCCAGAAGATCGGCAATCGCATTCGGAATGCTGCCATTACAGTCGAGCCCAGCGAGGGCGGGCGCGGTGCAGTTCGGCGGCGTACCGGGCGCAAGTGTCAGCGGCTGCATCGACGGCGTCGTCACGCTATAGGAGTTTCCAACGTCGTAGCGCTGGCCCTCGTAGGCGCCGAAGAAGAAAGCTCTGTCCTTCACGATCGCGCCGCCGAAACTGCCGCCAAACTGTTCCAGTGTTCGGGGATTTTTCGGGGCGGGAGCATCGTTGAAGTAGTTGCGCGCGTCCATTACTCCGTCGCGTCCGAAAGCGAATGCGCTGCCATGAATTTTGTTCGTGCCGGATTTCAGTCCAACGTTGACTACCGCACCCGGTTTCCAACCATATTCAGCCGGCGGATTTTCCTGAACGTTGAATTCTTGAATGGCATCGATTGGCAGGATGGTCGCGGAATCTCCAGCAATGCCGGCTCCATTGATAATGCCTTGTCCGGAAAACGGTTCGCTGTTGAAGAGACCCTCAACAAAATATGCATTGTCCTCCGCACGCAAACCATCAGTGCTGGTGGTTGAGAATCCTCCGCCCGGATAACGCATCACGCCGGGACGAAGCTGCAACAGGTTTTCATAGTTGCGGCCATTCAACGGCAGGTCGTTAATCTCTTTATTACTGAGCGTTCCTCCCAGGGTGGAGGAAATGGAATTGACTAAGGGAACCTCTGCGCTGACCGTTATAACCTCGGAAACGTTGCCGGGTTGCAGCGTCAAGTCGGCGCGAACATCGGTCGCAACCTCGACTGCCACGCTGGGCCGCTCCACTGTCTTAAATCCCTTGGCCTCGACGCGAATCTTGTAAGTTCCCGGGATCAGGTCGGCAGCAACGTATTCGCCCGAGGAGTCGGTGGTGAGGGTTCGCACTGTACCACGCTGCGTGTCTGTGACCACTACTGTCGCGCCGGCGACCGCAGCGCCACTCTGGTCCGTGACTGTGCCCAGGACGCGTCCAGCAGTGGTCTGGGCCAGGGCCGGGATGCTGATCAAGCTCAGAGCGAGAAGGATCGCCACGGGGACAAAGAGAAAAATCCGAGTGGACGCAACAACGTGACCCGCGGACATGGGGGTGCTTCGGGATGTCATCGCAACTTCCTCCGTTTTTCTGGTCCGACAGCCATACCACCGCTGCGAGAACGAAGTCAAGTAAATTCTCCGTCTCGCTCTTCTTCCTAGGCCCCGCGACTTCTATTAGTAAAGTACCGAAAGGGATTTTGCCTGGACAACAACGCTTGCATTCATTTCTATGCACGTGCTATTGTCCTAGCTGTCATACCACCGTACCTAATACCAGGCAACGCTAGATTCGCACTGGGAGGCCGGTAAAAGGCCGACCACAAGCTATAGAGCTGCGGTATAGTAGCCAGACCATCGTGGGTTTCCAAAACCGGATCCTGCGGGGAGAAATTCCTGTGTATAAAGTCATTCGGACTTCGCGCCTTTACGAGCAGATCGTGCAGCAGATCGAGGAGTCCGTTCTGAACGGCTCGCTGAAACCCGGTGACCAACTCCCCGCCGAGCGTGATCTCGCGCAACGTTTGGGCGTGAGTCGCACTGCCGTCCGTGAGGCGGTGAAGGCACTGCGCGAAAAAGGTCTGGTCGAGGCCTACTCGGGACGCGGAACCTTCATCACCGACGGGACTACGCATGCTGCGCGGCAATCGTTTGACCTGATGGTCAAGATCGGTCAGCAAGAAGGTTCTGGTCATCTCGCGGAACTCCGTCTGATTCTCGAACCTGGAATTGCCGCGATCGCTGCGGTGCGGGTCGAGGAAGAACATTTAGCGGCGATGCGCGAAGCGGTCGGGGTTATGGATCTTGCACAGAAAGATCCCGAAGCCTATATCGAGGCTGATCTCGATTTCCACCTTGCCTTGGCAGAGGCAGCCGCCAATCCTCTGATTCTGTCTTTGATCGACTCCATTGTCGGATTACTGCGTGAGCAACGCATAAAAATTTTCAACGTCGAAGGCGGACCGCAGCGCGGCCAGCTTCATCACAAACGAATCTTGGCGGCCATGGAGCGTCGCGACCCGGAGATGGCGCGCGCCGCGATGGCATCGCATCTCGAGCAGGTACGAGAAGATTCGCAGGTTTCTTCCGGCAGCGAGTCTTCCAGAAAACACGCGCCGATAGCTTCCAGAGTTAATTCATAGTTGGGATCATTTTTTTCGTACTAACATTCGGCGTACTTTTCGGATTTTCGCTCGCGTATTTTTCAGAAATAAATGTGGAGGTCGGCGGCGGATGGCGAAACTCGGATTCATCGGCCTGGGTGTGATGGGCAGCCAGATGGTCAACCGGTTGCTCAGCAAAGGCCATTCAGTCACCGGCTACAACCGCACCCGCGCCAAGGCCCAGTGGCTGGTTGAAAAAGGGATGAAATGGGCAGACTCGCCGCGGGCAGTTGCCAGCTCTTCCGATTTCACTTTCGCCATGGTCACCAACGCCGCCGCCATCGCAGCCATCACCGAAGGCCCCGACGGACTCTTGGCGGGCCTGAGCGCTGGCAAGATTTTTATCGACATGAGCACGGTGAGTCCTAACGTGAGCCGCGCGCTGGCCGCGAAGGTGCGGGAAAAAGGCTGCGGACATGCTCGACTCTCCGGTCTCCGGCAGCGTGATCACGTTACAGGAAGGGAAGTTGTCGGTAATGGTCGGTGGACGCCGCGAGACTTTTGAAAAAGTAAAACCGATATTGCTGGATATTGGGCCCAAAGTAACTTACGTTGGCGACAACGGTCTGGCGCTTTCCATGAAGATCGCCGTCAACCTGAGCCTCGCAGTGCAGATGCTCGCGTTTTCCGAAGGCGTGTTGCTGGCCGAGAAAAGCGGCATCGCACGCGAAACCGCCGTCGATGTGCTCACCCACAGCGCAATCGCCTCTCCGATGATCCAGTACCGCGGCCCCTTCGTTCTGCAACAGCCCGAAGAAGCCTGGTTCGACGTCAACATGATGCAGAAAGATATGGTCTTGGCGATGGACCTGGGACGCCAACTCGACGTTCCCCTGCCTAGCACCGCCGTAAGCAATGAGATTCTGACCGCAGCCCGCGGCATGGGTTGGACGAAGTACGATTTCGCCTGCATGTTCGATGTGCTGGCCGCCATGTCAGGAGTGTCGACGCCAGTCACTAGAGGAGGGAAGAAAACATGACGACGGCTACCTCCAAACCGCAAGCCGGCCGCGAAGCCGCCACGGAAAAAGAAAAGTGGCTTCACGCCTACCGCCAGATGGTGAGCATCCGCCTGTTTGAAGAGCAGGTGAATGAGGTCTACACGCGCGCTCTCATGCCCGGACTCGCTCACTTGTATAGCGGCGAAGAAGCCGTTGCCGTAGGAATCTGCGAAGCGCTGCGCATCGACGACTACATCACCAGCACGCACCGCGGCCACGGACACTGCCTGGCCAAAGGCGCGTCGCCCGATCGCATGTTCGCCGAGTTGTTGGGAAAAGAAGCCGGCTATTGCCGCGGCAAGGGTGGATCGATGCACATCGCCGATCCTGCGACTGGCAACCTCGGCGCCAATGCTATCGTCGGCGGAAGCGTAGGCATCGCCACGGGCGCGGCTTTTACTGCCAAGACTCTGGGAACGGATCGCGTTGCGGTCTGCTTCTTCGGCGAAGGCGCGCTCGGCCAGGGATCGTTGTACGAAGTAATGAATCTGGCGCAGTTGTGGAAGCTGCCGGTGATCTACGTCTGCGAAAACAATCAATACAACGAATACACCCACTATCAGGAAACCACCGCGGGCACCATTCTCGGCCGTGCCACTGCATTCGGTATGGAAACCGCGCGAGTGGACGGACAAGATGTTCGCGCAGTGAACGAAGTTGCAACGCGGTTGGTGAATCGCGCCCGCACCGGCGGCGGACCTGCATTCCTGCAATGCGATACCTACCGCTACAGCGGCCATCACGTCGGCGACATCAATCGCGAATACTACCGCTCCAAGCAGGAAGAGCATCTCTGGAAGACGGATCGCGATCCCATCAAAGTTTTAGCGAAGTGGTTGCTCGAACGAGGCTATGCTGACGCTGCGTCCCTCGATCGAATCACCTCTGAAGTTCGCACCACCATGGAAGCAGCCGTGAAGTTCGCCATCGACGCGCCCTATCCGAACGTCGACGAGGTGGAGAAGCACGTCTATGCCTGAACGCGAACTTACATTTGCGCAGGCAGTGCGCGAAGCGCTCGCGGAGGAAATGCGCCGCGACTCGCGCGTTTGCATCATCGGCGAAGATGTCGCCGAGGCCGGCACGCCGTTCAAAGTTCTCTCCGGATTAGTCGAAGAATTCGGCGCCAAGCGTGTGGTCGACACTCCCATCTCCGAAGCTGGATTCACCGGCGTCGCCGTCGGCGCAGCCATGACGGGCCTGCGTCCGGTAGTCGACATCATGTTCGGCGATTTCATCACGCTCACCATGGACCAGATGGTCAACCAGGCAGCCAAAGCTCATTACATGTCGGGCGGGCACTGGAAAGTGCCGATGGTGATGCGCACCACGCTGGGCGCAACGCGACGCTCCGCGGCGCAGCACTCGCAGTCGCTGCACGCCTGGTTCAGCCATGTGCCCGGATTGAAAGTGGTTCTGCCCTCGACTCCCTACGACGCGAAAGGCCTGCTGAAGACCGGCGATTCGCGATGAGAATCCGGTTGTCTTCTTCGAAGACAAAATGATGTACAAGCTGAAGGGCCCGGTTCCGGAAGACGATTACACGATTCCGCTGGGCGTGGCCGATGTGAAGCGCGCCGGCGACGACATCACGCTGGTCGCCACCAGCAGCATGGTGCAAGTCGCGCTGGGCGCGGCGATTTTGCTGGAGAAAGAAGGCATCAGCGCCGAGGTCGTCGATCCGCGCACGACTTGGCCGCTGGATGAAAAAACTTTGATCGACTCGGCGAAGAAAACGTCGCGAGTGATCGTTCTCGATGAAGGCTACGGCCGCTACGGCGTGACCGCGGAACTTGCCGCCGTGATCGCCGAAGGCGCATTCTACGATCTGGACGCACCGGTGAAACGAATGGGCGCGATGCACGTACCGATTCCGTTTTCTCCACCGCTAGAAGACGCAACGGTACCGACGGAACAAACGGTATTCGACGCCGCCAGATGATGTGCAATAAACGTAGCGCCGGCATCCTGCCGGCTGTCCGAGGGCGTCTCGCCCTCGGACCGCGGGCGAAGCTGAGCAGCCGAGACGGCGGCGCTACGAAGCTGGAGGTTGTTATGGCACTTCAAAACTCACGGAACCATGGCAGTCGATTGGGAAAACCGCATCGACTTCGACCGCTTGCGCCGCGAGCGCCTGGCGAAAGCCAAGGCGCTGCTCGCGAAGTCCGAGATGGGCGCGCTGCTGTGTTTCGACATGAACAATGTGCGCTATCTGACCTCCACGCACATCGGCACGTGGGCGCAGGACAAGGCCAACCGCTTCACGCTGCTGCCGCAGAACGATGAGCCCATCCTGTGGGATTTCGGCTCCGCCGCCAAGCATCATCAACTGAATTGTCCGTGGCTCGGCGAGCGCTCGCGTCCAGGAATTTCCATGCTGCGCGGCGCCATGACGCCGGAGATGGGACGCGCCGAAGACGTCGCGAAAAAGATTCGCATCGAGCTCGAAATGCGCGGCCTGCACAAAGAACCGGTAGGCATCGACATTATCGAACTGCCAGTTCTTTTCGCGCTGCAACGCGAAGGCATCAAGGTAGTCGATGGCCAGCAGCTCATGTCCGAACGCGCGCGTCATCAAGACGCAGGATGAAATCTCGCTGCTCAACACTTCCGCAATGATGGTCGACGCCGCCTACGACGAACTCTATCGCGCCATGAAGCCCGGCCTGCGCGAGAACGAAGCAGTCGGACTGGTCAGCAAAGTTCTCTACGATCTGGGCTCGGAGTATGTCGAAGCGGTGAATGCAATTTCCGGCGAGCGCTGCAATCCGCATCCGCATGTGTTCTCCGATCGCGTGCTGCGCCCGGGCGATCCCGTCTACTACGACATTCTCCATTCCTACATGGGATACCGCACCTGCTACTACCGCTGCTTCACGGTCGGCTACGCTTCGCACGCCATGGTCGACGCCTACAAGCGCTGCCGCGATTATCTCGACGCCGCGATTGAACTGGTGCGTCCGGGACGCACCACCGCGGAGATTGCCGCGGTCTGGCCGAAAGCGGAGGAGTTCGGATTTCCCAATGAAGAAGCCTGCTTTCGCGCTGCAATACGGCCACGGCATCGGCCTCGCGATCTGGGAGAAGCCGGTGATCAGCCGCTTGGTTTCGTTCGAACATCCGGTAACGATCGAGCCCGGAATGGTGTTCGCGCTCGAAACTTTCTGGCCTTCAACCGATGGCTGGAGCGCGGCGCGTATTGAAGAAGAAATCGTGGTCACGCCGACGGGACACGAAGTGATCACTCGTTTCCCCGCGGAAGAACTTCTGGTGGCGGGCGCGCATTATTTCACGGTCAACGGACCGCTGCCCACGACCAGAGAAACTGAAGCTCCGCCAAGCGAGAAGGTGCTCGACATGATCGAGGCCAGCGCAAAAACCGAGCGGGTAGCAGTTTCGGACTGAATCGTTTTCCGGGAAGTCGAGCCCCAGAAACTGGTCCGAAGAACTTGAACGTCCAGGAACCGCTCGATCAAGTCCCAAAGGGACGGAATTGTTGTGATAGCCCGGACGTAAGTCCGGGGTAAAGTGCGATCAGCAAAAACGAGTCCCTAAGGGACGGCACCCGGGTCTTCAGATATAACCCTACCTATGGCCTTCAGCGTTGTCATGCCCGCCCTCGAGATGGCGCAGGAAACCGGCAAGCTCATTGCTTGGCGCAAACAGGAAGGCGATCGCGTCACCAAAGGCGAACCGCTTCTCGAAATCGAAACCGACAAAGCGGTGATGGAAATCGAAGCCCCGGCTGACGGCGTGCTCGCGGGAATTTCTGCGCAAGCTGGTTCCGACATTCCTGTGGGACAGACGATTGCATGGATTGTCGCGCCTGGGGAAAAACCTCCTGCAGCCAGCGGCTCCGCAAGCTCCACGCCTGCGGCACGAGCGAAAACAGAAACCTACGCCGCTCCGGTCGCGCCGAATGCTCGCGAAACATCCGCCGTTCCAAACGCGAGGATTTCACCGAAGGCGCGCCGTCTTGCGAAAGAATTGGGAGTGGATATCGCGGGCCTGCGCGGTTCCGGCCCCGGCGGCGAGATTCTGGCTTCGGACGTGCAGGCCACTGCCGCGACAACTGCATCGAGCGTATCCCCGAACAAATCAGGCAGCATCGAAGTACCCAGCACCATCGGACGCCTCATGGCCGAGCGCACCACTCTCAGCTGGACCACGGTTCCTCACTTCTTCGTCACCCGTGAAATCGAGGCTAGCGCGCTCAATGAATACCGCGAAAAGCTGGCCCCAGACATAGAACGCATCCACAATATCCGCATCACCCATACTGATCTGCTAGTCGCACTAACATCGCGGGTGCTGCTCAAACATCCGCGTCTGAATTCAAGCTGGACCGCGGAAGGCATTCGTCTTCACGATCACGTGAACATGGCCGTGGCCATCGCAGTGACCGACGGAGTAGTCGCGGCAGTGATTCCTAACGCGCACACCGCAAATCTTGCGGAAATCGCACAGCAACGTCGCGACGTGGCCGAGCGAGCGCGTGCAGGCAAGCTGCGCCCCGCCGATATCGCCGATGCCACCTTCACCATCAGTAATCTCGGAATGTTTCAGGTCGACGAGTTCACAGCGATTATTGTCCCGCCGCAAGCGGCGATTCTCGCGGTTGGCAGCATCGCTGACCGCGTGGTCGCCGTCGACGGCAAGCCTGCTGTCCGCCCCATGATGACGCGTGACTCTCTCCTGCGATCACCGCGCTGCCGATGGCGCCCGAGCCGCCGCCTTCCTCAAAGACCTGGCCGAAGCAGTCCGTGAGCCAGCGAAGTGGTTGGCGTAGCTCTGACCGGCACGACAGTCACTCTGCCGCTCGCAAACTGAAGTTGTTTTTCGCCACGAGGCGCGGGGAAGTGGACGGACCGGCGATTCGGCTGGCTATGATTTGGCAGTCAGTGTGGAAAGATGCGGTCCGAATGCTTCCAGAGCCCGTCCGAGAGTTGATGCCTGACAACGGAAAGCTCAGCCGTCACGCTGCAGCCATAAATTCCAGCGCGCGAGCGATATACCCTTTCAACTGCTTGCGGGATACGACCGCGTCCAGCATGCCATGCTCCAGAAGAAACTCGCTTCGTTGAAAACCTTGAGGCAGCTTTTGGCGAATAGTCTGCTCGATCACGCGCGGCCCGGCGAATCCGATTAAAGCGCCGGGTTCCGCGATGTTCAAATCGCCGAGCATGGCGAACGAAGCGGTCACGCCGCCAGTGGTGGGATCGGTTAACACGGAAACATACGGTACCCGAGCTTCATCTAATCGCGCTAGCGCGGCCGAGATTTTCGCCAGTTGCATCAGGCTGACGACGCCTTCCATCATGCGCGCGCCGCCCGAGGCCGAAACAATAATAAGGGGAGCCTTACTCTCCGTGGCCTGCTCGATGGCGCGGGTGATCATTTCTCCCACAACCGCTCCCATACTTCCGCCGATGAACGAATACTCCATGGCGCTGACCACAACCGATCGTCCGTTCAGTTTGCCCCGCGCGTTGATGACGGCATCGTTTAACCCGGTTTCGGTCTGCGCTTGCTGTAAGCGCGATGAATAAGGTTTCAGGTCAACAAATTTCAATGGGTCCGTCGAGACCAGGTTGGCATCGAAAACCTCGTACTGATTTTCGTCCAGAAGTTGCGACAGACGGGTGCGAGCGTCAATGCGAAAATGTTTGTCGCACTTGGGACAAACATTCATGTTCTCTTCCAAGTCCTTTTTCCAGATGATCTGCCGGCAATGCTCACACTTTACCCACAGACCCTCGGTGCGGACTTTCTTCTCGCCGGTGGCATCCAGTTCGCCGGACTGTCGTTTGAACCAAGGCATAGGAATTTTGTAATTAGCAATTGTGCAATTTGCGATTGCAAACCTGCTCAAATTGCCCGATTACACAATTACTCAATTACTCAATCAGTATTCGATTCCTCTCTGCGCCATCACACCTTTTTCATACGCATGCTTCACCTGGCGCATTTCGGTTACGGTGTCAGCCAGTTCGACAATGGTTGGGTGCGCGTTCCTGCCGGTCAAGATAACATGAACCATCTCCGGCTTCTTTTTCAGGCTCGCGGCTACTTTCTCGGGATCGAGCATACCGTAACTGATCGCATAATTAATCTCGTCCAGAATGACCAAATCCCAACTGCCGGAAGCAATCGCCCGTTCCGCCTCGGCCCATGCTTCTTCGACCATCCTGACGTCTTCGGGATCAGGCTTCTCGGTTCCCACTTTCACAAAGCCGCGACCCATTTGCTTCATGATGAACTTGTCACCGAACGCCTGCACTGCGTCCAGTTCGCCGTAATGCCATGAGCCCTTCAGGAACTGCAGCATGAGAACTCGCATGCCCTGGCCAACGGCTCTCAGCGCCGTTCCCATGGCCGCTGTGGTCTTGCCCTTGCCCGGTCCCGTGTTAACGATAATCAGACCGCGACGAATGTCGTCCATATGTCGGAATTATTGATTGTACCTGTTCGAGGCGTGCGGCGGGGTTCGAAAACGCAAGTGTAGACGCGGGCGTCCACGCCCGTGCAGGCAGCACAAAACTGTCATGGTCACGCTCAGGGCATGTTGACCACGGGTCGTAATTCAGTCTTTTCTGTTCCGGCGGATGAAGCTTCTTCTCCGAGCAATTTGGCGGTGATTCGCAGAGCTTCTATTTCCTGTTTGACTCGCACCATCTCTTGCTCTTTCATGCGCAACACTTCAACCGGATTTTTCATTGGGGGAGGGCTCCTAATTAGTTCACGAACATTGCTGCACTCTAAACTGCGAGCTTAAGTAATAAAACATCACAAAGGTACACACCAGACTTTTCTCAATCTCAGTGGCCGAGGTGATAAGGGTGTCCTTTCAAAATTGTGAAAGCGCGGTAAAGTTGTTCGAGCAATACCACTCTGGCTAATTCGTGTGCAAGCGTCATTTTGCCCAGGGAAAGTAACAGCTTCGCTTCCTGCCGTGCTTCCGCAGTGAATCCATTCGCCGGACCGACGGCGAACAGTAACGGATGGTTCGCGGAATAATTTTTAAGAAATAGCGCTAGCTCTTCCGACGAAAGCTGCTTCCCACGACCGTCGAGCAGCACCAGCGTGTGTCTCACGGGACGCGCATCGCGGCTGCAGAGCTTCAATAATGCCGATTCGTCTTTCAGTGCCATTCCTCGCGTGTCGGCATAACGCGTCAGGCGTTTCAAGTACTCATCAGTCAGAGACTGGATGGCGGGCTCTTTGGTTTTGCCGATCCATGCGACCCGCAGCTTCACCACGGGATTTAATCACACATGTTAGAACCTCAAAAATGCACTGCCAGAAAAGTGTCAGTATCGTGGTCTCGATCGAAACGGCCAAGTGGTTGTTTTCAGCGTGCCGAAATTTTCTTTTGTTACTAAAGTGCATAACGCACCTTTCACTTTCGTCATTTGTAGCGTCCGATTCGGCCCTTGTATCAAAGATGAGACATGGAGCTCAGAAAGCGTCTCATGTCGAGACGGAGAATTCGATGAGTTCGATCTATTATTTTTCCGCTTGGACGGATAGCGGCTGCTTCCTGGGTTGCGAACACGAACATTCGACGGTAACTCGGCCGTGGCCTGCATCTCGCGCGCTGGGGGCTATGTTCTCGCCGTCGAAAAGGCGTACAGCGTACGTTGAATGACGGGAGCAAGCAGAATTCCAAACTGCCATGTTTGGCAGCAAAGCCGAATCCGCGCGGGACGCCAGCTCTGAGCGGATGTTCAGCGTTGAATCGTGTTGGCGGGCTGGGGCGCGGCCAGAACTTCTTAATTAATATTTGCCTTAGCCTTTGTTCCCGAGGCCAGAACTACCACGGCGCCAAACTTAATGCTGTCGCCGTCCGCGTATTGCTGAATTGCCGATAATCACTTCGCGCGTCGATTTCATCCCGCCGCTCCGCCGGAACCCGCTGCAGCAACGGAAGAAAGGGAGTCGCCACGGCCTGTGCCTGCTCCCAAACTTCTTCCGCTGTTCCTGGCCACGTCCACGGCAGCGACTTCGTTTCCTCCTCAACATTGGCGAAGCCTGCCTTGCGCAGTTCCGCCGACAAACTTCCGGGACGGCCAAATTTAAACGGATCCGCTCCTCCTGGAACAAGTACAGGACCTCCCACGTGTTTCGCGACAATGCCCATGGTGCTCGACCAATACGGCTGCTCAAACGGTCCCCATGCCAGAAAACAAGTTCTCGCTCCCGGCTTGAGCACGCGATGCACTTCACGAAGCGCCCTTTCACAATTCTGAAAAAACATCACCCCGAAGCGGCTCGTCACCAGATCGAAACTTTCGTGAGGAAACGGCAGCTCGTGCGCGTCGGCTTGCCGGATCGAGAAGTTCGTAAGTTTTCGCTGTTCGAGCCCGCTCAGCGGCGATCTGCAAAAGCTCACTGCTGAGATCGAGGGCAGTAACATGACCTGCCGGCCGGACCCGCGAGGCCAAGCTGATGGCCGGTTCACCGGTACCGCTCGCCAGATCCAGAACCTTCATTCCCGGTTTTGGTTGTGCGTACTCGACCAGGGCCTCGGTGACGTCGCGCCCCATGGCGGCTGATTTCGCCTTCCATTTTTCGGAAGCAATCAGGCGATACGAATTTCCCCAATTTGGAGTTGAATTAGCAGTCATGTCAAGATCTGGCCACGGACTTTCACGGATTCACGCGGATCATTTCTTCGGATATCCGTGAAATCCGTGGCTGGTTCTTAAGCACGCTTTTTCGCGATACTCCGGGTTGCGGTTCGTTTGGGTTTTGCCAGCTCCGATGGTTCCAATCGCTTCGCCGATTTCCATAGCCGTTCCAAATCATAAAACTTGCGTGCTTTCTCGGAGAACACATGTACGACGAAGTCCACGTAATCGAGCAGAACCCATTCTGATTGTTTGTAGCCTTCGATGTGTGTAGGACGCTGTCCCGCCTTCTCGAGTCGCTCTTCGACCTCATCACAAATGGCCTGGACCTGTCGTGGGTTGGTGCCGCTGCATACTACAAAATAATCCGTAAACGCCCCGGATCCCTGTTCCAGTTCTAAAATCGTAATTCCTTCCGCCTGCTTTTCCTGGCAAGCGGTAATGGCCTCGGATACTTGTCGCTTGAGATCGCTTTTTTTCATGAATTTTCGGTCGTTGGTCGCTCGTCGTTGGTCGTTGGTGTCTTCATTCTAACTGAGAACATTGGCCCACATGCCGAATCGCCGTTTTCCAAAGCAAACATAATTTCCAGGCACGTAGAGCCAACGCTAAGGCCAACGACCAACGACCAACGACGGCATCTACCGATTCTGATACAACCCCATTTTCTTGATGTAGTCGGCAACTGCCGCGTCGACAAATTTTGTCAGCGGCCGTTTGGCGACAACCGCGTCTCGAATCGCCGTAGCCGAGATATTTTGATGTACGTTTTCCAGCAGATGCACGGTCGCTCCGGTCAACACAAGATCGCCCTTTGCTGCTTGCTTGGCGAAGGGCTTGGTCACTTCGGATTTCGGGCGAAGTTTTTCCGGCAGCGCATTGGCTACATCAGCCAGCGAATATCCCGGGCGGCTGGCCACGATGAATTCACATTCGCGGAAAAGCGCCTCTGCTTCGCGCCATCCCGCAATTTCCTTGAATGCGTCAATCCCGATAAGAAAGAAAAGCCGGTCACTTGTTTTTAGAGTTCTGTTTCAAACGTCGAACGGTGTCGATGCTGTAATTCACACCGGTTTCGGGGCTCTGTTTCTTACCCTTGATTTCATTTCCTGCGGCCTCGGCCGGTGCTTCCAGCAGGGATGGCCGGAATGCCTTATGGCTGGCCGTCGCCAGCGCGACCATCGCGTAGCGGTGGAAATACGAAGTGACTGGATGCCGCTGCTTGTGCGGAGGAATGTGTGCCGGAACAAAGTGAATACAGCCTAAATTGAAGCGTTCCTGTGCTCCTCGCGCTAAAGCGATATGTCCGTGGTGAATAGGATCGAAAGTTCCGCCGAAGAGTCCTATATTCATCTTGTCCAATAATCTGACAACTTGTGGAGTGTTAGGCCCGTGTAACTCTTGATTCTCGAAATCCGAAATTACAAACACCAACGAAATTCACAGGCCGTCCTCGTTGTACATTCAGGCTAACAGTTGAGGCCGTGGTTGTCCTCAAGGCCAGCGCCCACCTGCTAGCAACCACATGAACTCCCGTAACTCGCGGAGTTCTTATTTTGAAACTAAAGTTGGATTGGATGCGACTGAAGCTCCCCCTTCTTCGCGCACGCTACATTCCCCCGGCCCGGGCTCCTATCCTCCGGTATGGCGTCGCCGTTCTCAGTATCACCCTCGCTCTGATCCCGGCATTAATGCTGGCCGATGTAGTCGAAAGCCGGCTGGTAGTGTTCGCCGTCGCGATCATGGTGAGTGCCTGGTATGGCGGCTGGAAACCGGGTCTGGTTGCGACCTCTTTCGCGCTCACTGTCAGCGCTTATTTTTCTCTCGCCGGAGAACACTCGCCCGCCGAATATCGCAAAGCAATAATACATCTGACCCTGTTTGTTTTTGTCGCGCTGTTAATTTGCTCGTTCAATGCAGCGCTGCGTTCCGCGCAGGAGGGCTTGCGGCGCTCGGAAATCAACTTCCGTTCGCTGGTGACTAACGCACCATATGGAATTTGCCGGTGCGACTCGGACGGAATTCTGCTCAGCGCGAATCCCGCTCTGGTCGGCATACTGGGATACGCTTCGCCTACCGAACTTGTGGACCGCAACCTGGCGAATTTGTATGCGGACACGCAACAGTGGTTCGTGGTCGCCGATCACTTTCGCGCCTCCCATCGCTTCAACGGCCTGATTGCTGATTGGGTTCGCAAAGATGGTATTCCCATCACCGTGCGCCTTTCAGGAAGAACCATCCGCGACGAACGTAATTCAACATTCTTCGAACTGTTTGCCGAGGATGTGACTGAGCATCGAGCGCTCGAGCAACAGCTTCGTCAAGCCCAGAAAATGGAAGCGGTCGGACGTCTCGCAGGTGGAATCGCGCATGACTTCAATAATTTGTTGATGGTGATCTCGGGATACTGCGAATTTCTGCTGGAGCGCATCGGCTCCGACCCGGCCGTGCGCGGGCCTGCACAAGAAATTGCCAACGCCGCAAATCGCGCGACTGCGCTTACGCGCCAGCTTCTTGCCTTCAGCCGCAAGCAGATGCTGACGCCCAAGGTCCTCGATCTGAATGCCGTGGTCACGGAAAATTTCAAAATGCTGACTCGCCTGATTGGCGAAGATATCGAACTTGTGATGGTCCCTGGCGCCGACTTGGGAGCGGCAAAAGCTGATCCCGGACAGATTGAGCAAGTAATCATGAATCTCGCGGTGAATGCTCGCGACGCTATGCCGCGCGGCGGCAAGCTCACCATTGAAACCGCCAACGTCTCGCTCGACGAAACCTATGCTCGACTGCATCCCCCAGCCGAGCCGGGCGAGTACGTGATGCTTTCCATCAGCGACACTGGAATCGGAATGGATGCGGAAACGCAGAGCCGCATCTTCGAACCATTCTTCAGCACCAAAGGGCCGAAGGGCACCGGTCTCGGCCTTTCCATGGTCTACGGCATTATCAAACAAAGCGGCGGCTATATCTGGGCGCAGAGCGAACCCGGCAAGGGGACATGTTTCAAAGTCTACTTGCCGCGCGTGAGCGAGACGGGAGAGCCCACCATGGCGAAACCCATCGTCGCAGCCAAAGAAGTGCAGCAAGGCCGCGAAACGGTTTTGTTAGTCGAGGACGAAGTTACCGTGCTGCGCCTCGCGCGCGAGTATCTCGAACTGCAGGGATACACCGTGATCGACGCCGGAGATCCCGCGACCGCTATTCTAATTTCGAATGCCCACAACGGCCCCATTCATTTGCTGCTGACCGATGTCGTAATGCCGGGAATGACCGGGCGCGAACTGGCCAACCATCTTTCTCCGCGTCGGCCTGAAATGCGAGTGCTTTATATGTCGGGCTACACGGAAAACGCGATTGGGCAAAACGGCACGCTGGACGAGGGAATTACTCTGCTGCAGAAGCCGTTCACTCTGCTCACGCTTAAAGCAAAGGTCCGGGAAGTTCTGGACTCGCCGCTCCCCAAGGAGGTTTCAATGTCTGCGCGTTTAGCGATGCAAGTCGAAGCCGGTCGGGCCATCCAAAAATTGTCGCCGTACCGCGCGCAACGTTTCAAACTACAGTTGCCGATAAAATATCGGCCGCTTGGAGAAAACGATTGGCGTGCCGGCACTACGGAAAACATCAGCCGCTCGGGCTTGTTATTCCGCGCGGAAGAAATGCTTCCCGCCAACATTCAATTGGAAATAAATCTGGTGCTGCCCCCGGAAATCGCAGGCCTGTCGGCTGCGGAAGTCGTATGCCGCGGCGAAGTGGTCCGCACCATGGAAGCTGAAGCACCATCGATGAACCCGGCCCTGGCGGCGAAGATTCTGCAGTATCACTTTCAGCACGGCGCGCATGTACCGGAGGCGTGAGTACACATATACCTAACGCGTCTCC
Source organism: uncultured Acidobacteriota bacterium (assembly GCA_963716405.1). Classification (GTDB taxonomy): domain Bacteria; phylum Acidobacteriota; class Terriglobia; order Terriglobales; family Acidobacteriaceae; genus JABDBE01. The sequence goes on from CAVQTI010000014.1 coordinate 185,549, forward strand.
CTGAAAATATTCCTTCTAGCCGGACGTGCGAACGAGGCGGATGTGCCGGCGGCGAACTTCCCAGTCGATGAGTGTAATGGCGATGTTTCGCCAATTGACCCTTCGGGAAACTGCCAACTTCCGCGCTTAGATTGACGGGTTAAGAAGGACCCCGGCCGAGGAGAGCTTGGGCGGGGGCACCCTGTCGGGTCAACGATGACCGAGCAGTCGGAGCCTTTCGGTACGGAAGTTACGTAGCCCGAGCAGCCTGCTGGGACTACGATCCTCTCAGCGAATTGTGAGGATTCATGATGGGACGACCTTTGCCAGTGTGCGCGGGCCTTGTGGCGGGACTTTTGGTCGCCAGTTCAATGGCATTCCCTTGTTCTGCTCAAACCTCAGGCTACAGTTCCGACGCAGCCGCGTTTGTCCGTGACGCTGACCATTACGTTTCACTACTCCACCAGGGGACCACGCTCGGCCATTGGCTGGATACGAGGAATCGCGACGACCAGTGGGCAGAGAATCCTGAGGAGTGTGCCAGTTATTTTACGATGGATCAATTACCTTCCGGAATATGGATTCCGTGGAAGCTGTATTTCTATCCTCCGTCAGCCCCGTCTCCAGTCACATTTCCCGATCACGCTTCACGCAGGGAATGTGTTCTTGGCACAGTCCAGGTGGAAGCCCAAACCAAGACTCACGGCCCATATCCTGCGAATCTGTTTGATGCTGCTGCCCGAGAGGTGCTTACGAGCGAATACGGGCGGAGTGTTGGCAGCGAAGACGAGCCTTTCTGGGGACCGTATTCCTATCCCAACGCAGCACGGTGGATCAGCAATGCCGAGATTATTTCCGGCCACAGTTCCGACGTGAGTCACTGCAACGATTTGCATGGCCCGCTGAGTGCGATGGGTGACACTGCGTTTGTTTGTGCTCATTCGGCTCTGGTGCGATGGCTGGAACTGGATCTTGCGCACAGCTATCGCTATCGCGAAATCGAGGACTCACAGTTCCACGAGGCACTCGCTATCGCAGGAGCTGATCCCATCCACACCGAAAAGTTGGAAAACCTATACAAGCAAATTTCTCAGGGCAATGCCGAGAGACTACAAAAGCTGTTTCAGCAGTCCGTTGATGGCAATATTCCCCCCAGCCAGACGGTTCAGGCCCCGACTTGGCTGCCCTCGTTAGAGCCGTTAGTACAAGAATGGCTGGGCCAGTTAAAGACTTTTCCAGCGAAAAGGCGCGCGGCAGGTCTGCTGGCAGCGGATCACTTGTTATTGGCGGCCCAAACCGTCGTGGCCATGACAGGCTGGACTCGAGGAGTCAAGGAGCAATGGCACCTCGAAAAATTGAGCGCTGAACTTACACCAAGCGAGACCGAGAACGGATACTATGCTCGAAGTTGGGCGAAGCAAGCGCGGGAACTCGATCCCGGCGGAGTGGTGGGACAGATGGCCGTAATCGGATTTATGGCCCACGAGTCCTGCGACGGACAAGATTCAGATGATCGTTCCCGAAAAGTGATCCTCGAAGGTGAGAAGCTTTTGAGTGCGGGGCTGGACGCTCCGATGGCGGCCGAAGTCCATTTCATGGTGGGGGATGCCTATTCCGATTTCGTTGCGCTCGCTGCACAAGGACTAAATGCCCAAGGCTCCCCCGACGCGAATAAGTTTCGAGGAGAATCCGAGGTCGACCGCGACAAGGCCCTGGAACATTACCGCGCCGGCCTGGCCGTGGATAATTCTTCACAAAATGCGCAAGATGCTTGGCGGCAGGCTTGGCGTCTTTTAGCCGGTATCCAGCCCGAAGAACGATATGTGTGCTTCGACGAGGGGGGAGATTAGTACCTGCTCCATCGTTGACGAAACAAGGGCGATTACAAAGTCCCTCACTGGAGGCACCGAAGGTCGTGACCTGCTAAACGCTTTTCCGCTTTTGCGGTACGATCTCTTCTGTTTCGGTTTCTGTGTGGGTGTGGTCTTCCTGAAGCCTGGCGCCTGACGTCTGACGCCCGATCTCTTCCACTCTATCGGCCATGGCGTACTTCAATTCTTCGATTCCTTTTCCCGTCACTGCGGAGATCGGAAACAGTTCCAGATTTTGCTTCTTGCAATAGCGTTTCAGCTTCGCCAGCTTGTCTTTATTGGCGACATCGATCTTCGATGCCACCACGATCACGGGCTTATTCTCCAAGCCCGCGCCGAAGCTCTTCAGCTCTTCGCTGATGACTTCAACATCCTTCACCGGATCAGGGCGGCCGCTGGCGTCGGACACATCCACCAGGTGCACCAGCAGGCGCGTGCGCTCGATGTGCCGCAGGAATTGCGTGCCCAAGCCCGAGCCTGTGTGCGCGCCTTCGATCAGGCCGGGAATGTCGGCGACCACGAAGCTGCGTTCTTCCTTTGCTTCGCCGACTGCGACGACGCCGAGATTGGGCTGCAGAGTGGTGAAGGGATAATCGGCAATCTTCGGCCGAGCGGCGGAGATGCGCGAAATCAGCGTGGACTTGCCGACATTCGGATAACCGACCAGCCCGACATCGGCGAGCAGCTTGAGCTCCAGCCGGAAGACGCGCTCTTCGCCGGGACGTCCTTCTTCGTGCTCGCGAGGCGCCTGATGGGTTGACGTCGCGAAGCGCGCGTTGCCGCGGCCTCCGCGGCCGCCACGGGCGATCACGACGCGTTCGTCGGCGCTGCGAAAAATCGTGGACTTTCTCGCCGGTGTCGGCGTCGTACACGATCGTGCCGACTGGCACTTTCAATAAAACGTCTTCACCCTCGCGGCCTTTGCAGTTCGAGCCTTCGCCGTGGCGTCCGCGTTGCGCCTTGTATTCAGGATTGAAGCGGAAGTGCACCAGCGTGTTGTGGCGCTCGCTCGATTCCATGATGACGTCGCCGCCATCGCCGCCGTCGCCGCCGGATGGCCCGCCCCGCGGAACGTACTTCTCCCGGCGGAAGGCCAGGCAGCCGTTGCCGCCATCCCCAGCTTTTACTCGGATTGTGGCTTCATCGATGAACATCAGTCGTTGGTCGTGCGTCGTCTGGCTCGAGCTTGGCTGACCGACGAAACAAGAAAAGCCTCGGCCCGAAGGCGAGGCTGTGTGGCGCGGGCGCCCCCGCCCGCGAGGTACTGTAATTACTCTGCAGCGATGGGTTCAACCATCACGTACTTGCCCAACTGTCCCCGGTCCATGAACTTGATCCGACCGGTGATCTTGGCAAATAGCGTGTCGTCCTTGCCGCGACCCACGTTCAGGCCGGGCTTCACCCGCGTGCCCCGTTGCCGGACGATGATCGTGCCGCCGGGAACCAACTGTCCTCCAAACGCCTTGAAGCCTAATCGCTGCGCGTTTGAGTCGCGACCGTTTCGAGAAGTACCTTGTCCTTTTTTATGTGCCATAACTTAGATTCCAGTTTCGGGATTTAGCTCTCAGCTTTCAGCCGTCAGCTCTCAGCTATTTCTTCTTTTTCGGGGCAGCTTTTTTCGCTGCCGATTTCTTCGCCGGGGCTTTCTTCTTCGCCGGCGCCTTGTGTGCTTTCGCCTCTGACTTTGACTTCTTCTTTCTCTGCCGCAGCCGTCTTTTTGGGCTTGGCAACCTTCTTGGGAAGCTCTGGAGCAGTAAATTTCTGCCCGTCGAAGGCAATCTCGGTTATCCGCACGGCGGTATAGTTTTGACGATGTCCGCGCAGCTTCTTGTACTGCTTTTTGCGTTTGTAGTGGAAGACAAGGATTTTCTTCTCGCGGCCTTGTTCGACCACGTCGCCGGTTACCAGCGCTCCGGGCTGCGGCTTGCCGATCTGGCCATCGCCCGGCGAAACCGCCAGCACATCGCTAAACTCCATTTGACCGTTGGTGCCAGTGGCCTTGGCTCTCCACCCGAATCACATCGCCGGGCGCCACCCGGTACTGCTTCCCACCGGCGCGGATGACCGCGTACATGCTTTATCTCCTGCAGTTCCGGTCCGGCCGATTTAGCGCGATAGTAACCTTGCATCGCACACTGGCGCGACCTGCTGAACTGATGTTTTCTATGCTTGCTGCTTTCCGCGTCGGCCTCTCGGCAACGATTGCGGACGGCTCCAGAACGGAACCGCGAGTACAGGCAAACTCAACTATTTTAACGTGCGCGACGGACAAGCGTCAAACCGAAGACTGGACATAATCGATCGAGCTAGCCAAGCGGACGCGTATATGTGAAACTGTGATCATGGGAAACAAGAGACGCACCAAAGCGCGAGAAACGAAAACCGCCGAAAAACAAGTAGCGTTGACGATCGTATGGCACCGCGTATTGCCATCCCGGTTCCGCATTCTGGCGATCCAGATTATGCCGCGCGTTCGCTCCCTCAATACGAGCGGGCGGTCGAAATCGCCGGAGGCGAGCCGGTTCGTATTCCTCTCGATCAATCACCCACCGAAATAATGAAACTGATCGAGCGGTGCGACGCCGTGTTGCTGCCGGGGAGCAAAGCCGACATTGATCCGGCGAAGTACAACGCGCAGTGCGCTCCGCAAACGGCGGCGGCAGATTCCGGTCGCGACACAGTCGACTGGATACTTCTGGATGATGCATACCAGGCGCGTAAGCCGATTCTCGGCATCTGTTATGGATTGCAGAGTCTGAACGTGTATCGCAGCGGCACGCTGATCCAGCACATTGAATCTCCAGTCCCACATGCTGCAGGACGAGCCGTGGCGGTCGCGCACACGGTCGAGGTCGAACCGGAATCGAAGCTGGGAAGGATTATTGGTTCCGTAAAAACTCATGATCAAGCCGAAGTTCCGGTGAACTCCAGTCATCATCAGGCAGCGGATACGGTTGGCAATGGGCTACGGGTGAGCGCCCGGTCTTCGCAAGACGGAATCATCGAAGGGCTCGAAGGAACATCGGCGGATCACTTTGTGCTGGCGGTGCAGTGGCATCCAGAGCGATCCGTAGATGAGGATGAACCCTCGCGAGCGATTTTCCAGGCGCTGGTTGATGCGGCCCGAGTCAGACAGGAAAAGCGAGAACTCGAGTCGGTGTAGAAAATCGTGCCCAGATTCGCGCGGATTAAAATCGAGAAATGTTAATTCGTGTAAATCTGTGCAAATCCGTGGCTAGCTTTTCTCCAGCAACACGACAACATTTGCGATCGCCGCATTCTCGGTGCCTAGGCCTTCGGGCGTTTTGGCTTTGAGGCCGACGCAATCCACGGGTACGTCTAATAATCCCGCCACATGCTCGCGAATTTCAGCGGCGTGCGGGCCAATTTTCGGAGCGGCAAGAATAAGGGTGGAGTCCACATTGACCACTGCATAGCCAGCCACTTGCACCCGGTTCAAAGCCTCGCGTAAGAAAACTGCCGAGTCCGCGCCTCTCCACTTGGGGTCGGACGGCGGAAACAACGAACCGATATCAGGCGCAGCTACGGCGCCGAGCAGTGCATCGGTCAGCGCATGCAGGAGCACATCGCCATCGGAGTGCCCGCCCAAGCCCTTTGGATGAGCCAGAGTCACTCCGCCAATTTTGAGGGGAATGCCAGATTGGAACTCGTGAGAGTCCCAGCCGAAGCCTATCCTCATGCGGGAACCCCGGCCACAGATCTCCGCGGATTTTCACGGATCTTTTTTCTGTCATTGTCGAAGATGAGTCTGCGAAATTGCGGTCGCGTTCCAAAATTGAGCAACATGCCAATTTCGACTTCGGTGGATTTTAGGTAATGCAACAACTGAGCCTCGTGAGCGGCATCCAACGAGCGGGCAGCCTTCAATTCGAGCAGGACGCAATTTTCAACTAAAACGTCTGCCCGGAATTCACCTACCTTGTGGCCGCGGAACCAGACCGGCAAAGGTATCTGACGATTCGCCGTAAGTCCTGCCTGGTGGAGTGCAATCGTTAGTGACTCTTCGTAGATGCATTCTAGAAACCCGTAACCAAGTTCGTTGTAAACATCGTAGAAGATGCCAATGATCTTTTCAGTAACGTCCGCATGTTTTAGCACTGGCGCGGCGCTCATACTGTGAATCGTACTGCAGTTACCCAACTTGATCAGTGAGAATCCGTGCAAATCAGTGGCCGCCTTTACCGTTTCAGGAAGAACTCTGCTAGTTCTAAATCTCCGGGAGTAGTAATTTTAATGTTTTTTGGAGATCCCATTACTACCGCAACTGCGTGGCCGGAGCGCTCGACCAGCGAAGCTTCGTCGGTTCCGGTAAAGCCGTCAGCTGCGGCCTCATCGAATGCTTTCTTGAGAACATCGTAGCGGAAGCCTTGCGGGGTTTGCGCCAGCACCACCCGCTCGCGCGGCAGAGTAGCTGTGATCAGCGCGCCGTCGGCTGTGCGTTCGACTTGCTTAACTGTATCGACCGCCGGCAGGCCGGCGATCGCGGCACCGTACTTTTGCGCTGCGCGGATCACTTCATGAATTATTTCTTCAGTAATAAATGGACGGACCGCATCGTGAACGAGGACGATATCGTCATCAGCAGCGGAGATCGAGTTCAGCGCGTTTGCTACAGAGTGTTGGCGGTGATCGCCGCCTTCCACCAGGTGAATGCTTTTTTGCCGAATTTCTTTTTCTTCTTTTTCCAGCCGGGCGCGGAATCCTTCGATTTCATTGCCGCGCAACGCAACATAAATTTCAGCGATCTCAGGGTTCGACGCAAACTGGCGCAACGTGCGAATTAGAATCGGGACGCCGCCTAGTTCGGTGAACTGTTTGGTCGCCGCCGGCTTCTTGCCCTTGAGAATCGGGGCCGAGGTCATGCGAGTTCCCAGTCCGGCAGCCGGAATAATTACGATCACCTTCATGGCGGGCTGCAAGTATACGAGGCTGGCTGCTTCAGTTCAAATCGCGTGGCGTGTTTTATACTGGATGGAATCCTATGGCAGACAGTATTCACATCAAGCTCCCCGACGGGAGCGTGAAGGACGTTCCTAAAGGCAGCACTGCGCTCGATGTTGCCAAGTCGGTTGGCCAGCGGCTCGCCGACGCCGCGCTCGCGGCGAAGACTAATGGCGACCTCATCGATCTGACCCGGCCGCTGGAAAAAGATACTGATCTGCGCATCTTGACCGAGCGCGATCCTGAGGCGCTTGAAGTCTATCGGCATTCCTCCGCGCATCTGCTGGCGGCGGCGGTTCTGGAGCTTTTTCCTGAGACCAAGCTCGGGCATGGCCCTGCGACTGAAACCGGATTCTTCTACGATTTTTATCGCCCGACTCCGTTTACTCCGGAGGATTTGGAAAAGATCGAAAAGAAGATGCAGGAGTTGGTGCAGCAGAATATTCCCTACGCGCGCGAGTTTCTGCCGCGGGAGCAAGGTCTGCAGGAGTTCAAAAAAGAAGGCGATTTCATGAAGTGCCACTTCATCGAGCAATTCACCAAGCCCGATGAAAAGATTTCCATTTATCGCACCGGAAAGTTCGCCGATTTCTGCCGTGGGCCGCATTTGCCTTCGACCGGAAAAATCAAGGCGTTTAAGCTGCTCAGCATCGCCGGCGCTTACTGGCTCGGAGATGAAAAGAACCAGCAACTGCAGCGTATTTACGGGACTTCTTTCTTCTCGAAGAAAGACCTCGACGACTTCCTCAACAAACAGGAGGAAGCGAAAAAGCGCGACCACCGCGTGCTGGGACAGCAGCTCGATCTGTTTTCCATCCAGGAGTTGGCTGGGCCCGGGCTGATTTTCTGGCATCCCAAGGGCGGCATTATTCGCAAAGAGATGGAAGACTGGATGCGCTCCGAGTACATCAAGCGTGGCTATTCGCTGGTGTATACGCCGCATGTGGTGCGGCGGCAGTTGTTCAATGTGTCGGGCCACGAGGGTTACTACTCGCAGAACATGTTCGACTTCATGGAGCTTGACGATGCGGAGTATCGGCTGAAGCCCATGAACTGTCCGGGCCACATTTTGATTTACGCGGACTCGCTGAAGTCGTATCGCGATTTGCCTGTGCGGCTGGGTGAACTGGGCACGGTCTATCGCTATGAACGCTCAGGCGTGATGCACGGGTTGTTGCGGGTTCGCGGCTTCACTCAGGACGACTCTCACATTTTCTGCACTCCCGAACAAATCGAAGACGAAGTGGGAGGCTGCCTGGATTTTGCTCTTGCAGTGCTGAAAGTCTTCGGCTTTGACCAGTTCCAGACCGAGCTCTCGACCTGGGATCCGAATGACCGCAAGAATTTTCTGGGATCGGAAGAGCAGTGGAACATGGCCAACCGCTCGCTGGAAAATGCGCTCAAGCAGCGGAATATGGAATATAAAGTGATACCCGGCGAAGCCGCGTTTTATGGGCCAAAGATCGACATCAAGCTGGTGGACGCGATCGGACGGCTCTGGCAGCTTTCGACGGTCCAGGTTGACTTCAATCTGCCGCAGCGCTTTAACCTCGAATACGTCGCCGAAGATGGGACGCGCAAACAGCCGGTGATGGTGCATCGCGCGCTGTTTGGATCGATCGAGCGATTCTTCGGCGTGCTGATCGAGCACTACGCGGGCGCGTTTCCGGCGTGGCTCTCGCCGGTTCAGGCGGTGATGATTCCGATCGCTGAGCGCCATGTCGATTACGCGAACAAAGTCGCGGATCAACTCAAGGCTGCCGGCGTGCGCGTCGAGGTCGATGCCCGCAACGAAAAGATGAATGCGAAAATTCGCGAGCACGCCATGCAGAAAGTGCCGTTCTTGCTGGTCGTCGGCGACAAAGAGTCTGAAGCGGGCAAGGTGAATGTCCGCACTCGCGGCAAGGAAAAGACCGAGGACATGCCGGCGGCGGAGTTCGTGGACAAGATCAAAAAGCTGATCGCGCAGAAGAGCGCTGTCCTTTAGCGCCTCCAGGTGTTGCCATCAGTTCTGGTTGTCATCCAGTTCTGGTTTGTCATCCCGAGCAACGCGAGGGATCTGGATTCTTCGCGGGGGCGGCACAATCCAGATTCCTCGTCGCTTCAGCTACTCGGAATGACAGGGGTTTTGTTCTCCAACGAGATCACATCATGCCAACTGACTTTTCTAAAAAACGCGTGGCTGTTCTGGGCGCGGGAAAAATGGGCGGGATCCTGCTCAAAGCGCTTCTGGAAAAGCAATTATTCTCGACCAAGACAACGGTCGCCACGGTTCAGCACGAAGAGAAGGCTCGCAGCCTCAGCAAAAAGCTGGGAATAACCGTGGGCACCGATAACCGGGCTGCAGCTCGCAACGCGGACATTATTCTCGTGTGTGTGAAGCCGCAGATTGTCGATCAAGTAATCGAGCAGATTCGCCCCAGCGTCACCAAGAACCAGATCGTCATTTCAGTGGCTGCTTCGGTTCCGACCAGCCGCATCGAACGGGTCTTAAAGCGTGCGGTTCCCGTCGTGCGAGCCATGCCCAACACGCCTTGCGTTGTCGGCTGCGGAATGACCGCGTTGTGTAAGGGCAAATTCGCAACCGCCGAACATATGGAGATCGCAAGCACTTTATTCGGTGTCGTGGGCAGAACGGTTGTCGTCGACGAGAAGCTGATGGACGCCGTGACTGGATTGTCGGCAAGCGGGCCGGCTTACATTTACATCATCTTGGAGTCGCTCGCCGAAGCCGGAGTAAAAGTTGGCTTGCCTCGCGACGTTGCTACTCTCCTGGCCGCGCAGACCACCATGGGCGCGGCGACGGTGGTGCTCGAAACCGGGGACCATCCCGCGCTGCTGAAAGATGCAGTCACCACCCCCGCTGGCTGTACCGTCGACGGTCTTCTGGAGCTCGAAGAGGGCAAACTGCGAGTTACGCTGATTAAAGCGGTGGTGAAAGCCGCGCAGCGCGCCAAAGAACTTGCGAACGGCTGAGCAATAATGGAGGCCGGGCGGGACGCCCGTCCTCCATTAGAATCGGCTAGTGATTGTCGGCGTCATTTCCGATACACACGGTCTGTCACGTCCCGAGGCTCTCGCGGCGTTGCAAGGATCCCACTACATCATTCATGCGGGCGATGTGGGAGACCCCGCAATTCTAGACAAGCTGGCTGAGATCGCGCCGGTGACCGCGGTGCGCGGGAACGTTGATCACGGGGCGTGGGCGCAGAAAATTCCGGTTACGAATGTGCTTGAGGTCGGCGAAGTCTCAATCTACGTGCTGCACAGTATTCAAGAACTCGACGTGAAGCCGGAGGCCGCGAAATTTGCGGCAGTTGTTTATGGACACAGCCATGTGCCCAAGAGCGAAATGAAGAATGGCGTGCTCTACTTTAATTCGGGCAGCGCGGGACCTCGGCGGTTCAAGCTGCCAGTGAGTGTGGGCCGGCTCACGATCGAGAATGGCAAGATCAAAGCAGAGATTCTTGTACTCGAAAAAAGTATGTAGGCCCGGACGCGGAGCAACGCTCACAGGGGCTGTCGCGGTCCGCTACAATCTCCGCAGTGTCCATTCAATTTCACATCGACGCTAAATCCGGCGCAGCCCGCGCCGGCCGTCTGATCACGCCTCACGGTGAAATCGAAACCCCGGTGTTCATGCCCGTTGGAACGCTGGGTTCGGTGAAGGGTGTTTCGCAGGACATTCTCGAAGAACTCGGAGTTCAGATTCTTCTCGGAAACACTTATCACCTCTATCTCAGGCCGGGAGTCGAGCAGGTGCGAAAGCTTGGCGGACTGCATCGTTTCATGGCGTGGCAGCGTGCGATTCTTACGGACTCGGGCGGGTTTCAGGTATTCAGTTTGAACGAGCTGCGAAAAGTCACAGAAGATGGCGTGACGTTTCGTTCGCATCTCGATGGGTCGTCGCATTTTCTCAGCCCGGAAAGCGCGATGCAGGCGCAGATCGGCTTGGGTGCGGACATTATTATGGCTTTCGACGAGTGCACCGAGTACCCGGCGGACCCGGCGCGGATGCGGGCATCCATGGAATTGACGCTGCGTTGGGCGTCGCGGAGCAAGAAGTATTTTGAGGAGCATAAGAACGAAGTGCCGTGGGCGAAGAATCGCGTAGCCCCGGACGCCTCGTCCGGGGGGGTCGCAGACGCTGCAGGGGACTGCGAGCATGATCCGAGCTACGCGGGCGAGGGCGCCCGCGCCACACACTCAGCTGCCGAGCTTTGCTCGGCTGGGCGGACGAGGGCGTCCGCACTTACGTGGTCTGAGGCGACGCAAGCGTTGTTTGGCATTGTGCAGGGTGGGATGGACCCCAACTGCGAAAGGAATCCGCCGAGCGGACTATTGGCATCGGCTTTCCCGGTTACGCTATCGGCGGGCTTAGCGTGGGCGAACCGCGGTCCCTGACCCGCGAAGTTGTCGAATCCACGATTGAACATCTTCCCGCCGACAAGCCTCGTTACCTCATGGGGGTGGGCACGCCCGAGGAGATCGTTGAATACGCCAAGCTCGGCGTCGATATGATGGATTGCGTTTTGCCCACGCGGGCTGCGCGGCACGGATTACTGTTTACATCCGAGGGGAAAATATCTATCAAACAGGCGCGCTATGCGGGCGACGACTCCGCTCTCGATCCAAATTGTGGGTGCAGAGTCTGCCAGCGCTACTCGCGGGCTTATTTGCGGCATCTTTATGCTGCGAACGAGGTCTTGGCGCAGGTCTTAAATACCATTCACAATTTGAGCTTCTACCTTGACACTATGCGGACAGTGCGTCATTCTATTTTACTTGGGAAAGAGACTGGTTCTTCGTGTGCCCGGTCTCAACCGAAACCATAGCTCGGCATCCCCGGTTTGCGTCCGAAGCTGAAGAAATCTCCGGCCTCATAGCGCGAGAACTCCAGCGGTAAATTGCAGAAGCCAGTGCGTAGCTGCGAGATTTTTGGCGGCATTAACTTGTTAACTTCGATATGACTGTTCAGCACTTTTTGGCAGTACAACTAGGCGGCGGTTCGGCAGGATGGCTGGGGTTTGCTCCGCTTATCTTTATTTTCGGCATTTTCTATTTCTTGCTGATCATGCCGCAGCAGCGCCGGCAGAAGAAGTGGCAGGCCATGTTGAACGAATTGAAGACCGGGGACAAAATCGTGACTACCGGAGGCCTGCGGGGCACGATTGTTGCAATTAAGGATGACTATCTTCATCTGCGTGTTCCCCCGGACAATTTGCGGATCGAAGTCAGCAGGGGTTCGGTGGCATCGGTGACCACGCCGGAGGAGACGGCGAAGTGAGATCGTGCACGGGCGACGACGCTCGCGTCTACAATTTAGGAATCATTCATGAATAAGAATTTGGGTTGGAAAGTCATTGTTATTGTTGCCACGCTGCTGTTTTTCCTTTTCGGCATCTTTGGCTTGCCGGATAAATGGTCGGGCAGCGGCTTGCTGGCGGCGCTGCAGAACCGCATCCACCTCGGCCTCGACCTTAAGGGCGGTACTCACCTTATTCTGCAGGTGCAGGTAAATGACGCTGTTAATGTCGATTCCGATAATGCGGCCGAACGTCTGAAAGCCGATCTTCGAGCGCGCAAAATCAATTATGTCGAGATCAGCAAGCCTGATCCGGCCAACAATCCCGACAAGATTGTGATTAAAGGCGTACCTCCCGAGAACAGGTCTGACTTGCTTTCGATCGTGCAGGACCGGCTTCCGGAATACAACCTCACTTCCGGTCCGGACAACACTTGGACCGTATCCATGAAGCCGCAGGCGCTGGCCGATCTGAAGAATCGCGCCGTGACCCAGGCGATTGAAACCATCCGCAACCGCATCGACCAGTTGGGGGTGAGCGAACCTATCATTGAAGAACACGGGCTGGGGCAATATCAGATACTCGTGCAACTGCCGGGCGTGGACGATCCCGCGCGCGTGAAAGAAATCATGCAGTCCACCGCCATGCTTGAAATCCGGCAATCGTTTGGCGGGCCTTACCCCAGCGAGCAGGCAGCATTGCAGGATAAAGGCGGAGTTCTGCCGCCGGATCAGATGCTGATGCCTGGCCGCAGTGCGCCCGCGAGTTCCAGCGACACCGGGCAGTCTTTTTATCTTATCTCGCGTGCGTCCGCCGTCACCGGTCGTGACTTGCGCGCCGCGGACCAGTCCCGGGACGAAAATGGACAGCCGTCCGTAAGCTTTACCTTGACCGGAGAGGGCGGCCGTCGATTTGCCAGCTTCACCGGCGCTCACGTCGGCGACAATCTCGCCGTCGTGCTTGACAACAAGGTGCAGGAAGTTGCGGTCATCAAAGATCAGATTCACGATCAGGGCGTAATAAATGGACGCTTCACCGAGCAGCAGGCCAAAGACCTGGCCATGATCTTGCGCTCGGGCGCTTTGCCGGCAGGCATTAAGTATCTCGAGGAGCGCACCGTAGGCCCGTCGCTCGGCAGCGATTCAATTCGCGCCGGCGTAACCGCTGCGGTGATCGGCATGTTAGCCGTGCTGATTTTCATGCTGGTTTACTACCATGCCGCTGGCATCAATGCGGACATTGCTTTGATTTTGAACTTGATCATTCTGCTTGGATTTCTCGGCTACAGTGGAGCGACGCTTACGCTGCCGGGGATCGCGGGCGTGATATTGACCGTTGGTATGGGCGTGGATTCGAATGTGCTGATTTTTGAGCGCATCCGCGAGGAATTGCGCAACGGAAAAACGCCGCCCTCGGCGGTGGAGCAGGGCTTTGGCCACGCCTGGATCACGATCGTCGATACGCACGTCACCACGATTGTTTCCGCGGTCATTCTGTTCATCTTCGGAACCGGTCCGGTGAAGGGATTTGCGGTTACGCTGAGCTTCGGTCTGTTCGCGAATTTGTTCACCGCAGTGTTCGTGTCACGAGTGATTTTCGATTGGTTGCTGACCCGCAAACAGCGCGGCGAGGCATTGAGCATCGGGTAGTGGCAATGCTTACGTAAGCATTGCCAGAGAAAAGGAGTTCTAAGCGGCGTGGAATTTTTTCGCAATCCAAACATCGATTTTCTCGGCAAGAAGTGGTACTTCCTGGCGTTTTCGCTGGTGTTCAGCGTGGCCGGCGTTTGTTCCATGCTGTTCTGGCATGGGATACCGCTGGGCATTGACTTCCGCGGCGGCACCCTGGTCGAAATAAAGTTTTCCCACAAACCCGACGACAATGCGATTCGCGCGGCCATGGATCGCGCCGGGCTTCACCATGCCCGTATCCAAAGTCTTTTGGAAGGTAATGCCAACGAAGTGCTGATCGATTTGTCTTTGCAGGAAACCAGCGAGCAGGCGCTGGATCAGGGCAAATTGGCGATTATCAATGCCCTGGAAAAGAATCCTCCCGCGGGCAAGCAGGATTTAAATAACACCAGTTTTCTGACTTTGAAGAATTACCTGGTCGACAAAGATCCCCTGCACGCGGGCACCGACGCCGACCAGCGTTATTCGGCGCAGGCGCAGGCCATCGTCAACTATCGGGATAAAGTCAAAGGCGGTGTGCTCGACTCGCTTGACGAATTGAAGACTGTGGTCGATCCCGCCGTGGTGGCGTCTTTATCCGACGGCTTTTTTCTCTCCGACTTCGGCGTCCGCAACGTGAGCATCGTCGGACCGCAGGTGGGAGCGCAGCTGCGCAAACAGGCGCTCTTGGCTACGGTCTATTCGCTGGCCGGCATGCTGATCTATCTCGCTTTCCGTTTTGAATGGATTTACGGCGTGGCAGCGGTCGTCACCGTTTTTCATGACACCTTGATCACGGTGGGCGCGTTTTCCCTGCTGAACAAAGAAATTTCGTTAACTGTAATTGCGGCCATATCTGACCCTGATTGGATATTCCAACAACGACACCATTGTGGTTTTTGATCGCATCCGTGAAAACCTGAAACTGATGCGGCGGGAAAAGCTGTCCGACATCGTAAACCGCAGCATTAACCAAACCCTGAGCCGAACCATCTTGACAGCGGGTTTAACATTTCTGACTGTACTTGCCCTGTATCTGTTCGGAGGCGAGGTGCTGAAGGGTTTCTCGCTAGCCTTGGTAATCGGCATTTTGATCGGAACTTATTCGTCAATTGCCATCGCGGCGCCGATTCTGGTGGCTTATCAGGATTGGAAGTCTGGCCGTGGCAAGCAGGTCGTCGCGGTCTCTTCGGGCAGGGAGGCAGGCCGTCGCGAGAAAGTAAAAGCCAAGGCCTGATATCCGTAACCGGCGCGGGGTGCATCTCACAAGTTTGTGATTAGCTGGCATTTGAGGTAGTATCGTCCGGTTTTCGATTTGTTCGCTGCGGTACATATCTTGCCTGGGAGCAAAAACGCAGTGCCCGGTGTCTAAAGATAGTTGGGGCTAGTGTAGGAGGACCCTCATGTTTGAAGACAGCCTGATCGAGTCCGGTGGAAGGCTCAAGACCAAGCGGGGCATTTGGACTTTTCTGTCGTTTGTGCTCGAGGCCATTCTGGTTGGAGTTCTGGTGCTGATTCCCCTGCTGTTTACGGAAGCTCTTCCCAAAACCCAGCTAATGACTTTCCTGGTCGCTCCGCCGCCCCCGCCACCACCACCTCCGCCCGCAGCTGCCCCAGTCAAGATCGTGAAGCAGGTGCAGACCAATATCATCAACAACCAGCTGCGTACACCTACCAAGATTCCTGAGAAAGTTCAGATGATCAAGGAAGACGAAGCGCCACCGCCAGCGATGTCAGCCGGCGTAGTTGGCGGCGTTCCGGGCGGTATTCCCGGTGGACAGATGGGCGGTGTCATTGGCGGTATCATCAGTTCCACCCCGGTCGCCGTACCCAAAGTTGCGACTCCGCAACGGGTCCGCGTATCCCAGGGTGTGACCCAGGGTCTGCTGATTCGCAAGGTACAGCCAAATTATCCACCCCTGGCCCGTCAAGCACGCATCCAAGGTAGTGTGCTGTTGCAAGCCGAGATCAGCAAAGACGGCACCATTCAGAATTTGCATTTGATCAGCGGGCATCCAATGTTGGCTCCGGCAGCCATTGAAGCGGTGAAGCAGTGGAAGTACAAGCCATATATTCTGAATGGGGAGCCGGTCGAGGTGGAGACGCAGATTACGGTGAACTTTACTTTGTCCGGAGGCTAGACCGTTCCGAGACTGGACGTCAGAAGTTAGACCGGACGCCAGAGTGTGAGTAAGAAGTTTGAGAGAGCTGTCTCTCCCCCAAACCTTTCTTTTGAGCTGCCTCGGGGGCGGGGCGGTCCGAAGAGTTCAAGCCTTTACCTTCGGCCGCCGAGTTCGACAGCTTTCGTACGACCGATCGGCAAGCGCGATTAACTGCATCCAAAAGTTCTGAGGAGGAAAGCAACTCATGTTCGTAGCTCATGTAGCAACCCATACCCTAAGTCACATGTCCAGCATGGCAGTCTGGTTGTTTCAAGAACAACCGGTGGCCTGGGACCCGATCTCCCTATGGAAACAGATGGGATTCATTGCGAGAGCCGTGGTCGTTATTTTATTCGTCATGTCCGGTTGGTCGATCGGTGTCATGATTGACCGTGCCATGGCTTTCAGCGCGGCACGCAAACAGTCGCGGGCCTTCGCTCCCGCAGTAGCTGGCGCTCTGCGTGACGGAAAGATCGACGAGGCCATCAAAGTTGCCGAGCGCAACAAGAAGAGCCATCTGGCGAAAGTCGTCACTGCTGGATTGATGGAGTTCCGGGCTCACCAGGAGAGCGGTGAGATTCCGGGCGAGACCATCGAAGCCTCGAAGCGCGCCCTGGAGCGCACCGAGGCTATCGTTCACGCCGAGCTTAAGCGCGGCTTGGGCGGCTTGGCCACGATTGGCTCGACGGCTCCGTTCGTCGGGCTGTTTGGCACGGTGATGGGCATTCTGAACGCCTTCAAAGGTATTTCCGAACAGAAGGCTACAGGTCTGGGAGCAGTCGCGGGCGGTATCGCGGAAGCCCTGGTAACCACCGCTGTCGGACTGTTCGTCGCCATCCCGGCCGTGATGATGTTCAACTACCTGACCGGACGCGTGGAAGCTTTCGACGTGGAGATGGATAACTCCTCGAGCGAATTGATCGATTACTTCCTCAAGCGCCGGGGAATGCGCCGCTCCTAACGGTCAAACAGGATTGGCTTCGACCTTGAGTTGCTTGCGCGGCACCAAAGTTCTTGGTGTCGCGCAAACCTCCGCACGAGACGAGAGCCGATCAACTTTGGTCAAGGTTACAGCGCATAGGAGAGTAGAAAATGGCACTTAACAAGCGCAACGAAGGAGCGAAGGTTAACTCCGACATCAACGTCACGCCCATGGTCGACGTGATGCTGGTGTTGCTGATCATCTTCATGGTGATCACGCCCATGTTGCAGAAGGGCGTCAGCGTGGACTTGGCGAAAGTCAACAGTCCCACCGCGATGCCGGATGCTGACAAAGAAGACGCGCTGATCGTAGCCGTCATGCGGGATGGCAAGGTGTTTTTTGGAAACGACCTGACTCCACCCGATCAGTTGACCCAAAAGGTTAAGGACCGATTGGCAAACCGCGTGGATAAGCGCGTGTTCGTGCGCGCCGACGCTCGCGCTAAGTTCGGTTCGGTGGTCGAGGTCGTGGACAACGTGCGTTCCGCCGGCGTCGACCAGTTGGGCCTGCTTACCGATCAGAAAAAACAGACAACCGGAACTCCGCCACCGCCGGCAACCGGCGGGCAATAAGAGGAGCTTACTATGGGAATGACAGCTGGAGCGAGTGGGGGACAAAGCGCGGTTATTAACGTCACACCGCTCATCGATGTGCTGTTGGTTTTACTTATCATCTTCATGGTGATTACGCCTTTGACTCCGAAGGGCCTGGACGCGCTGGTACCGCAGCCGCCTCCGCCGAATGCTCCTAAGAACAATACGCCCGATCGTACGATTGTGGTTCAGTTGATCGATCGCGGCGCAGGGCAGGAGCCAGGTGTAAAAATCAACAACGAAGACACAACATGGGACGGCTTGCAGGGACGCCTTACCGATATTTTCAAGACGCGCGCCGAAAAAGTGATGTTCGTCAAGGGCGACGACAACGTTCCTTTCGCCGACGTGGCGAATGTGATTGACATTGCGCATGCGTCAGGCGTAGACAAGGTTGGTCTGATTACCGCCAAAATCGAAGCCGGCGGTTAAAGCACCCGGGCGAAGTCTTCATCGACAGAACTACAGTAGCGCCGCCGTCTCGGCGGCTGTCTTGGGGGCGTCCCGCCCGCACCGGCGAGGGCACGATGGCCTCGCGACAGCTGGCAAGCTTGCCCCGAGCGAAGTCGAGGGGATGTCGGCGCTACAGGACGGTATCGGTCCCGGAAATCATTTGCAAGGAGACTTATAAGGTAATGACGAAAAGCGTTCGGGTGCTGGCACTCATAGCGGTTGGCGTACTCATGTTGTCGGCAACTGGCTGCAACAAGTTGAGGGCGCGCGACCAGTTGAATAAGGGAGTAGCCTCGTACAAAAATGCCCGTTATGAAGAGGCTATCGACCACTTTCAGCAGGCGGTGACGCTCGATCCTAGCCTATTGAACGCCCGTCTCTATCTCGCTACTGCCTACGCACAGCAATACATTCCCGGTGTCGACGCCGAAGACAACAACCGGCTGGGCCAGGAAGCTATCGACCAATACAAAGCCGTGCTCGAACGTGATCCCAAAAGCATTAATAGCGTCAAAGGAATTGCCTACATTTACCTGCAGATGAAGAAATTCGAAGAAGCCAAGCAGTACTATCGCAAGGCTCTCGAAATTGATCCTAACGATCCCGAGCCGTATTACTCGGTGGGCGTCATCGACTGGACGCAGACCTATCAGCCGCGCATGGAAGCCCGCGCCAAGCTCGGCATGAAGCCGGACGAGCAATTGAGCGCCAAGGACAAGAATCAGAAAAAAGCCTGCGAGGAGCTTAAGCAGAAGAATGCCGCCAATATTCAGGAGGGCATTGACGCACTCGGCAAAGCCCTGCAGTTGCGCCCAGACTACGATGACGCCATGGCGTACATGAATCTGATGTATCGCGAAAAGGCGGACGTCGAATGCGACGACCCCGCAGCTCGCGCAGCCGATCTGAAGACTGCCGATGAGTGGGTAGATAAAACCATGGCGACCAAGAAAGCCAAAGCTGAAAAACAGCCCGGAGCGCAGGGCATTACCATGGATCAGCAGAAGTAGGGTCGGCCACAAACATACTGCTAAGGGAAGAATTGCTCCCAGCCCTTTGGCACTACCGCAACTGCTGATGGCGGGTTACCATGCTTAGCGTTCTGGGAAGGCCCTCGTGAATCCTGATCTCGTCAGGTCACCTCCAGCGAATTCCTTGCCTCCTTTGTTTGCTGTCTTCTCTTTGTGACGTCGGCTTTTGCGAACAATCCTATTCCTACAGTCGTCGGTCCGCCGGTGCCACAGGCTGTGGTTCCGGGCAGTGGCGCGTTCACGCTCACGGTGTACGGAGCGAACTTTGTCTCGGGCGCGGTAGTCAATTGGAACGGTCAGGCGCGCTCGACCACCTTCATTTCGGCGAGGGAACTGCAAGCGCAGATTCTCGCTTCGGACGTTGCGAAGCCGACGGCGGGCTACATCACGGTGACTAATTCTCCACCGGGCGGGGGCAAATCAAGTTCGAGTTACGCATTGGTGGAAGTGCACAAGCCGACCAAGACCATTTCCGTCTACCAGCCAAGTTTTTACTATTTTACGGGTTCCCCCAGCTACTCCGTCGCCGCGGATATCATGGGCGACGGGAAACTCGACCTAATCACTGGAACTCTCACCTCTCAACTGGCATTGAATCGGGGCAATGGGGACGGTACGTTCCAGGCTGCGTCAATAATCAACCAAAGCTATTTTGCGCATGCTGGCATAGCCTTCGGTGACTTTGGCAGCGACAACGAACTGGATCTCGTGTTTGGTTTGGGACCGGGCAGTGGTGACCCGCCGACCTACCTAAAGGTGCTGCTCGGCGAAGGCAGCGGAAAGTTTCGGGGGCTTACGCGTTTTAACTATCTTGAAAACGATTTCGCAAGAGGATTCGTCGTTGGCGACTTTGACGAAGACGGGAAACTTGACTTAGCGGCCAGCTACGAGGGCGGGAGTCCGGGCGGCGGGGTGTTTCACGGGAATGGCGATGGCACGTTCAAGCACGTCCAGAGCCTACACCCCGGAGGAGATATGGTGGCGGCCGACTTCAATGGCGATGGGAAATTGGACTTGGTGGCTGAATATGGGACGGGGCTTTACCTCATGGTCGGCAACGGCGATGGAACGTTCCAAACTGCTCGTCGCATCGTGACCGACAAGCGATACCCCGAATGCGGCGAGGGACAATCCCTGGTTGTCAATGACTTTAACGGCGACGGAAAGGCTGATCTGGCTTTCTGTGACTGGAATGGTCCCACGCTGCGGATAGGGATCGCGCTCGGGAACGGCGATGGCACTTTTCAACAGCCCGTTTATTACCAGATCCCCTTTGGACCGGGTCGCACATTCCCATTTAATTTCACGGCAGGAGACTTTAATTCTGACGGCAAGACCGATCTCATTGCCGTGACGGAGGGCGTCGGGACCCCTAAATTCGCGGTCCTGTGGGGGAACGGGGACGGCACGTTCCAAAAGGCGCAGAAGATAACTCTTCCGAAAAACTTTGGCGGACAAGGCGGAATTGTGACAGGAGACTTTGATTCTGATGGGCTGCTGGATTTTGTCCTGGAGAATGATACTGGGCTGGGTGTGTATGTACAGAGATGAAAGATGCAGGGCGAGTTCAGTCGCTTGGAAGAGGAACTCCACAAATTCAAATCGCAGTCCCAAATTACAGATAATGAGAGGTGCCCCACAATTTCCGTATTCTTTTCGCAAGGGTGGGAGGCCAGAATGCAAACTGCGCGAACCTTGACCAGGGAGACGGCACGTTTCAGCTCAAGAAGATCAAAAATCTGCCAGGGCAGCCGTATAACGCGGAAGATGGTATCGTGCCTGCAGATTTCAACTCTGACGGGTTGTTGGATTTCATATTCCAGGACCCCGGAGAGGTCAGCGTTTTCGTGCAGAAATAGGGGAACGATCTCGGGCTCTCGAGCACCGACTGACGCGCCTGTACTTACACGACTAGATATATTCCAGAAAAGAATCCGCGATGTCGGCTCCGCCGTTGTTCGCGATGCGCGTCGCCTGCCGTTCGACATTTTTCATCAGCCCATCGAGATAATCGCGGGAATCGGAAATGCTGACCACGCCTACGGTCGCACGATTCCATAATCCACTGGCATCCAGTTCGGCGACTGCAACATTAAAGTGAGCGCGCAAGCGATCTTTCAGACTGCGCACCACTTGCCGCTTGTCTTTGAGCGATTGTGCAGCTTCGATACTGAGTTCGAGGGTGAGAAAAGCAATCATCGGAGTCATGCTGATTGTAGTCCAATGATCATTGAAGCATCGTCACGCGCAGGACCTTGCCACTTGGCCGGTAATGTCTTTGGCAAGGCTCTAGAATTAGGTGCTCCTGAGAAGCAGGTCCCTGTGTCCTCGTTTGCAAAAAGGGCGCAACCAGTTCTTGATGCCATATCTGACGCTGGTATCTAGTATGGTACAATTAGCTCTATTTATGGAAACGGCTCGGAAGATCACGGTTCAGATCCCGCGAGAGCTTCTCGATAAGGCCCAAAAAGCCAGCGGCACAGGTATCACGCAGACTGTCCGCACGGGGTTGCAGCTGGTGGCGGCATCACAGGCCTATGCCCGGTTGCGTCAATTTCGTGGCAAAGTGCGGTTCGCCCGCACGCTCGGCGAACTGAAAGCCGATCGATGATCGCGGCCGACACCAGCACATGGATCGCGTTTCTCGAGGGCGACCCCGGTAGCGATGTGCAACTGCTGGATAGAGCACTCCAAGACCGCCAGGTCATGATGGTACCGGTCGTACTCACGGAACTGCTAAGCGACCCGCAGCTTCCTCCGAGCCTAGCCAGCACTCTCGCAGACGTGCCTATGATCGAGATCGAAGCGGGGTTTTGGCAGCGAGCGGGAGCACTGCGGGCAAAGGTGCTGTCCAAGCGTCGGAAAGCGCGACTGGGAGACGCGCTCATCGCTCAGAGTTGCATTGACCGGGACGTTCCTCTCGTTACACGAGACAGAGACTTTCGCGCTTTTGTCGATGCTGCCGGCCTCGATATCATCAGCGGCTCTTAGCCAACGACCCACGACGAACGACCAACGACAGTTTCTCTACGCCATCGCTTCGGCCGCGACCTTCTCAGTGGCGAAGGCTTCAATCACGTCGCCGACTTTGACGTCTCCGTAGTTGGCGATGGAGATGCCGCATTCCATGCCGTTGGTGACCTGGCTGGCATCGTCCTTGAAGCGGCGAAGCGACCCGACTTTGCCTTTGAAGACGACGACGTTGTCGCGCAGCAGGCGGACTTCGGAATCGCGTTTGACCAGGCCATCGATAACCGTGCAGCCGGCCACGGTGCCAACTTTCGGAATACGGAAAGTTTCGCGCACTTCGGCGCGTCCCTGATAAGTTTCTTTGATAGTCGGTTCGAGGAGGCCGGTCATGGCGCGCTTGATCTCGTCCTGCAGTTCGTAAATGATCGAGTGCAGACGGATGTCGACCTTTTCCTGATCGGCCAGTTCCTGCGCCTTGCGTTCGGGACGCACGTTGAATCCGATGATGATGGCATTCGAAGCCGATGCCAGCAGCACATCGGTCTCGGTGATCGCGCCCACGCCAGAGTGCAAGACTTTCAGACGAACTTTGTCGTTTGAAAGTTTCGAAAGCAGATCGCTAAGCACTTCGACCGAGCCGCCCACGTCGGCCTTCAGAATGATGTTGAGTTCCTTGGTGCCAGCCGTCTTGAGCTGTTCCGCCAAACCTTCGAGCGATACGCGCGAACTCTTCGCCAAGGTAGCTTCGCGCGTCTTCTGTTCGCGGTATTCGGAAATTCCGCGCGCCTTGTCGCGATCGGCGACCACTACAAACTGATCGCCGGCCTGAGGCAAGCCTTCCATGCCGAGGATTTCGACCGGGGTCGACGGCGGCGCTTCTTCGAGGGCGTTGCCGCGATCGTCGAACATGGCGCGAACTTTGCCGTAGACATTGCCGACTACGAAATTGTCGCTGTCACGCAGCGTGCCATTCTGTACCAGCACGGTTGCGACCGGACCACGGCCGCGATCCAGTTTGGCTTCGAGCACCACACCTTGAGCCGGACGCTCCGGCGTAGCTTTCAGTTCTTGCAGATCGGCGACCAGGACGATCATTTCCATCAGCAGATTCAAGTTGGTTTTCTGCTTGGCCGAAACGTCTACGAAAACTGTGGTGCCGCCCCAGTCTTCGGGCATCAATCCACGATCGCCCAATTGCTTTTTCACGCGATCGGGCAGCGCCCCGGGCTTGTCGATCTTATTTACTGCGACGATGATCGGCACTTCCGCCGCATGTGCGTGATCAATGGCTTCGAGTGTTTGCGGCATAACGCCATCGTCGGCGGCGACGACCAGCACAACGATATCCGTGGCCTTGGCTCCGCGCGAACGCATGCGGGTAAACGCTTCGTGACCGGGAGTGTCGAGAAATACGATCTGGCGGCCATACGCGGGCGATTGCGTGTCTTGCACCGTAACTTTATACGCGCCGATGTGCTGGGTGATGCCGCCAGCTTCGCCTCCGGCGACGTCGGTAGAGCGAATCGAATCCAGCAGCGTGGTCTTGCCGTGATCGACGTGGCCCATGATTGTGACCACGGGTGGACGCGGCACACCTTCGCCCGCTTCTTCCCCGGCAGCGGCGTCTGAGACTTCTTTCGCGGCTTGCTCTTCGAAACGTGATTACATTCGTATCCGCACCGAAGAAGCGGGCCATTTCGCTGGCTAGTTCGGCGTCGAGAGTCTGATTGATCGTTGCAAAAACCCCGCGTGCCAGCAAGCGCGCGATCAGATCCTTAGCGCGAATCCCCAGCTTTTCAGCCAGGTCTTTTACGCTGATTCCTTCCGTAATCGTGATGCTGCGCGTGATCGGCTGCGGCTCATTCGACAGCGATAGCCGCGGCGGCGGCACGAAGCCCTTCATTGGGCCTTCTTTTACGCCTCGCGGAACATAGCGCTGGCCGGGACGGCGCGCAGGCGCCCCCGGACGGCTGCCGGGCCGGGTTGATCCCGGTGGAGGCAATCCTGGTCCCACGCCAAGCGGTCGCGAGCCAGTAGGCGACTGGCGCGTGGGATGCATTGGGCGACGTTCCCCCGGCCGCAACGGCGGACGGGCACCCGGAGCGGTCGTCGCGCCTGGGCGGGGACGCTGGAAAATTGGCTGACCCGGTACTGGACGTCCCGGAGCCGGACGCGAAGTGGCGCCCGCCTGCGCGGTTGGCGCAGTTTGTCCCGGCGGGGCTTTGTACACGGGACGCGGTCCCGTGTGCGGCACGATCATGCGTGGCGACGGTGCTTGCGGTCGCGGCGGCGCAATCGGCGTCGCTGGTTTCGTTGCTACCGGAGTTGCTGGCTGTGGCGGCGCCGTCGTCGACGGAATTGCGGGAGTGGGAGTCGCAGCTTGGGCAGCCGGAGGCACAATCGGCGGATGTGCCGGCGGCGCAACTGGCGGAGTTGTAGCAGCAGTCGCTGGTGGCTGTGCCGATGGCGGCACAGGAACGGTAAATGTCGGCCTCGGCGCGGTTGTTGGAACAACCATCCTCGGCGGCGGAACGGCCGCTGCCGGTGGCGGAGGCGGCGTTTTCACGGGCGAAGCCGATGGCGCTGCGGGCGTAGCACTAACCGGCGGACGGGCTGCGGGAGCGGATGCGGCTACCGGAGCCTGTTGCTTGCGAATCGCATTCAGAACATCGCCTGGCCGGGAAATATTGGATAGATCGATCTTGGTCTTAATTTCGTCGCTGTCGGCGCGGCTGGAACGAGTCTGCTTCGGCGCAGCCTGGGCTTCGTTGGTGGCGCGCAGATAGGCGCGCACCTTCTCCGCTTCGTGTTCTTCCACGGAACTGGAGTGCGTTTTCTTTTCAGTAACGCCTACTTCCGGAAGTGCGTCGAGAATAGCTTTACTTTTGACTTCCAGCTCCCTGGCTAGATCGTTGATTCGAATCTTGCTCATCCGCCTATTCTTTCCTCCGGACTGTCCGCTAAGTCTTCATATCAACCTCACGGTGTCGGTTTTGTGTCGCACGCTTCCACGCTTCGTGGGCAGCGCATAACGATATCATTACTCTTTGCCTTCGGAAGGAGCCGGCTCCTCCGCGAGTTCTTCCGTCGATTCTACTGGCTCTGCTGTTTCGCTCACGGCTTCAAATTCAGCGGTCTCGTCCGCAGCCGGATCTTCCGCGGCTACCTCTTCGCCCGATCCTTCAGGCGAAGTCTCCTGGCCTTCAGCCGACTCGGCAGTCAATTCTCCCTCAGCAGCGATTTCGCCGCCTTCGAGACTGGAGAAGTAATTATTAACCGCCAGACTGATTTTCTCCACCGTTTTCGGGCCGATGCCTTCGATCGCCTCCAATTGTTCAGGCGTCATATCAGCCAGCGCTTCTACAGTGGTCACTCCAGCAGCGCTTAATTTCTCCACCAATCCTTCGCCAAGGCCCGGCACATCCGCCAACGGAGTCGATGACGGCGCCACCAGTTGCGACATCTGTTGTTCAACTTCCTGCCGTTTTTCTTCCTCGCTCTTGATGTCGATCTTCCAGCCAAGCAGCTTCGCAGCCAGGCGGACGTTTTGGCCTTTCTTGCCGATGGCGAGCGAGAGCTGGCTGTCATCCACCACTACTTCGAGATGCTTCTCAGTTCCCTCGAGCACGCTTACGCGGCTCACCTTCGCAGGCTGCAATGCCTTCTCGGCGAAGGTTACCGCATCCTCGTGATATTCGATGATGTCGATCTTTTCGCCGCGCAGTTCGCGAATGATCGACTGCACCCGCATGCCCTTCATGCCTACGCAGGCGCCAACTGCATCGACGTCTTTATCTTTCGACATGACGGCAATTTTGGTGCGCTCGCCGGCTTCGCGCGCAATTGCGCGAATCACTACAGTGCCGTCATAAATTTCCGGGACTTCTGTTTGAAACAGATGCTGCACCAGTTCCGGCGCGGCGCGAGAGACCACTACCGCTGGACCCTTCGAAGCGCGTTCGACACTCGCGATGACAACACGTACGCGCTCACCGATGGCAAACGACTCCAGCCGCGATTGCTCTTTGCGCGGCATGCGCGATTCTGCTTTGCCCAGATCGAAGATCACATCGGGACCTTCAATGCGTTTTACCGTGGCATTGACGATTTCGCCCACGCGTCCGATGTACTCGTTGTAAACGGTATCGCGCTCGGCCTCGCGCACCTTCTGGAAAATTACCTGCTTCGCCAGTTGCGCGGCGATTCGTCCCAGAATGCCTTCTGTGACTTTTGGAATCTGCAGTTCACCGCCGATTTCGATGCTGGGATTAACTTTCCGCGCATCGTCGAGGGTCACTTGCAGAAGCGGATCTTCCACCTGCTCCGGAGCTTCGACCACGGTCTTGATGGCAAATGCACGAATCTTTCCCGTGTCTTTATCGAGTTCGGCGCGCAGATTCTCCTGCGTCTTATAGTATTTGCGCGTAGCGACAACGATGGCGTCTTCCACCGCGCTGACCACAATCTGCGGATCAATACCCTTTTCTCTGCTTAGGGCATCAATCGTGTTGTAAAGCTCACTAGCCATAAATAAAACCGATTTAGTAATTCGGTAATTTAGTAATTCAGCAATTGAAAACACACCGGACAGCTCGCTTGCGGCCTTCGCTTCAATTACTTAATTGCTAAATTTCCCAATTACTCAATCCGCCAAAATCCGCTTAAATCTCCGGAACCAGGTTCGCCTTCTCGACATTGGCAAGTTCGATTTCCAATGTCTGCGGCGCAGCGTCGCCCGAGCGCGCCTTTTTCCGCGACGTACCTACCTCTAAGGTTAAACGACCTTCGTGAAAATTCTGTAAACGTCCCTCAAAGTACTGGTTTCCGTCTACCGGGGTTCGCGTTTTCAGCTTCACCTTGCTGCCCCTGAAGCGCTCGTAGTCGGCTGGACGCAACAGCTTTCGATCCAGCCCTGGAGACGAAACCTCGAGCAAATACGAGTTGCCAGGAACCACATCCTCGACATCGAGGATAGTGCCCACCTCGCGGCTCAAATTCGCGCAGTCCTCGTGAGTTACGCCAATCGGGTTATCGCTGCTCTCACCGGGCCGGGGAACTTTGTCGATGACGATGCGGAGCATGCGTGCCTTGCCCGATCCACGCAACTCCACTTCAACCACCTCCAAACCACCCGAGGTGGCCACTCGTTCGACGATCTCGCGCACCCGATCCAGTTCAAATCCCATGAAGCCAATGAGTTATCGGGCCTGTGGGGAAGCTACGAAAACACCGGAAACTAAAAAGTGGGCTTGCGCCCACTGGTGTGCTTCGCCAAAATCTGGTACTTACACAACAGTTTCCAATGACCAATATACGCCGCTCGGGCGCAAAAGACAAACCCGGCAGCGGGTTTCAGACACGATAAATGACTACGTAGGTCGACTCTGTCGAAGCGATTTATCTAAAGAGACAGGCGATCCGCCTCTGCTTTGCAGCGTGCTACACTGTCGCGGTTTTCATCAAGGAGTTCGTGTGAGCAAAGTTTACAAATCCATTGTTCCGGCGATTCTCGTTGCAATTCTTTTCTTGCCCTCGGCTGCACAAGTTCAGGCGGGCTTGCCGCCGGAGCTGCGGCAAAAAATTGACCACGCTGCTAATGATGTATTGACCGCTACCGGCGTGCCCAGCGCATCGATCGCGATTGTGAAAGACAGTCAGATTGCTTATCTGCAAGCTTATGGTAACGGGCGTCTCGATCCGTCCACTCCGGCACGGCCGGAGATGCGATACAGCGTCGGTTCCATCAGCAAACAGTTCACCGCGACTGCGATCCTGCTGCTGCAGGAACAAGGCAAGCTGTCGCTCGACGACAAAGTCGCGAAATTCATTCCCAACCTCACCCGCGCCAACGAAGTCAGTATCCGGCAGTTGCTTTCGCACACCTCCGGATATCAGGATTACTGGCCTCAGGATTACGTGATGCCAATGATGTTGCAACCAACCACGGCGCAGCGGATTTTAGATCAGTGGGCGCGCAAGCCGCTGGATTTTGATCCCGGCACCAGATGGCAATACAGCAACACGAACTACGTGATCGCCGGAGTGATCGCGGAGAAAGCCAGTGGAATGCCGCTGCTCGATTTTCTTCATCGAAACATATTCGACCCGCTAGGAATGGCCAGCGTGACCAACACCGACCAGGAAAAATTAGGCGACTCTGACGCGACCGGCTACATGCGTTATGCGCTGGGGCCGCTGCGCATGTCTCCCAAGGAAGGCCGAGGCTGGCTGTTCGCCGCTGGCGAATTGGCCATGACAGCTTCCGATCTGGCCAAGTGGGATCTGTCAATCATCAACCAGAAGGTGCTGAAGCCATCTTCGTACAAAGAATTTGAAACTGAAGTGCGGCTCAATAACGGCGTGGGTACGGAATATGGTCTGGGAGTTGACGTCACTATGGAATCGGGACGCCGTGTGCTGCAGCACGATGGAGAAGTTTCGGGCTACACCTCGCAGAATACGGTCTTCCCCGACGATGACGTTGCCATCGTCGTGCTAACCAATCAAGATGCAGTGGGAGCACCCGCGCAAATTGCCAGGGATATCGCGCCTTTGCTATTTGCCGAGACCGATCCCGAAACCACCCGGAAATTGGAGCAGGCGAAGAAAATTTTTGCCGGTCTGCAGCAGGGAACTGTCGATCGGTCTCTGTTCACCGATAACGCTAACAGTTATTTCAACCAGCAAGCATTGAAGGATTTCGCCAGTGGACTCGCGCCTCTGGGCACTCCTCTGGAATTCACAGAAACCCGGCACCAAGCTCGCGGTGGCATGTTGCTACGCGTCTACCGCGTGAAATTTCAGCAGCGGACGCTACAAGCCTGGACGTATGAAATGCCGGACGGAAAACTGGAACAGTATCAGGTGGCGGCGGTCGATTAACCTGGCTCTGTCTAAAATTTACTGTTACATCCCGGCCGAAGCACGGTTACTTAATACGGGTGCCGCTGGCTGGGATCCTTTGGGAGCGTTGGTTTCCAGTCCCCATAGATCTCTTTGTGCATCAGCTTCGAGGCCAACCTGCTGCTCGACGCCTGAACCGACAGGCCGGGTCCAAACCACTCGAAACTCCGCCTTGTGCTGACGGTATTGCAGTACCAGAGAACTCCCCACCTCAAGTTGGCGGCGGATCGCCCCGAGACGCACTCCATTGCGGCTGACGTCGAGAGTGTGGACCAATTCGGAATAGGCTTCGCCGGAAATGTCGTTCCCGGAAATTCTGACGGGCAATACTGCCCGGGTCCGATCGACCCGCCGTTGATTGTCCACCGATGAACCTGCGTGCGCTGCCAGAGCTGCCAATGTTTTATTCGCGGAGTTCACAGCCACTTCGTTTATCTCACTTTCGAATGAGCAAACCTAGCGGGGAGTTAACTCATAGGTCACTAAATGCATATTTACTCATTCCTGGGACTTGCGCCATAGCACAAGGGTGTTGGAGTGATCCCTCGCAGGTGTTATGTGTGGCTGCCCGAGCGCGCTGGGCGGGGTGACTGCAGTAACCGGTACCAAGTTACAGGCCCCCGGTAACCAGCGCCAAGGTTACAGGCGTGACCCCGCAGACCTGAACGGGCCATTGCCGAATGGGGTTTCAAGACTCAAGCTGGTAGCAGACACAGATCGATCCCGTAAGGGGTGAGGAAGGTGAAAGCACATGAGCGGATTATTTCGCAGGCTCTGGTCAGAGGATGAAGGCCAGGACATTGCCGAGTATGCAGTTATGCTGGCGGTGATTCTGGTGATCGTCGTGGGCACAGTTCGATTGATCGGCGGCAACGCGAATAATGTCTTTTCTAGCGTATCCAGTTCCATCGGCAGCTAGGGTTAGGGAACCCTATTCGGCTGGCCAACTGTCGACGATCACCGGCTCAGCACGCCGAAGTTGTGCGTGTCTGATGCCGTGGCCAGCTTAAGCTTCCGCGGCTGAGGTGAGCCCGACTATGGCATCATCCAGAGTTGGGAAAATCAGAAATAGCGATTCCACTCTGGTGGTTTCAAACAGCTTCAGTACCCGCTCGTTCACCCCACTTAACGCGATACGTCGGGTTGCCTTGTGCCGAGTAACGTAAGCGCTCACCAGCGAACCCAGCCCCGACGAATCGATGTAAGGCACGTCCGTCAGGTCGACGATGACCACGGGAACACTTTCCTCGCGCCGGATGGCGTTCTGAAATAGAGGAACGTTCTCGAGCGTAAGCGGTCCTCGCAGGCAGATCACGCGCGGCCCTTCCTGCGCGCTCAAGCGCTCGATCGACATTGTTTCTACTGCCATCGGCGAATTGTATGGCGGCAGGGGAGCGGTAAGCAAGCCGCCATTCTGCCGATCTGAATTGGAATGCCCGGTTGGGTAATGCCTCTCTGCCCTAAAGTACAGGGCCAACCACCTGCTGGACTCTTCTTTCCGGCGATTTGAACGAGAATCGTTCGTACAGAAATTGAGAATTTTGCACTCAAGCTTTAGTGCATCCTGCCGATTTGCAATCTATCAGTGATCAACAGGTCGTAATGCCGTTGCCAGCCGTTGTCCCCCTACGGCGCCAAGGCGTTTGCTTGTTGAAACTGCCAAGCCAGAAAGGGAGGAAGCGCTCACGGCTGAACAACTATCTACGGCTTGCGATTTTCCTCGCTGTGCTTCGGACTCCCGCGAGGCGGGCACGGCAAACAGCGAGTGTTCCCGAAGTGCGCTGTGCAATCGCCCAGAGTGTCCGCGTGGCGATTCGGGCAAGACCAGCACCAAATTGCGCGTATTACTTGTCGAGGATAATCCGGCTGACGTTGAACTGGTGTTGGCCACCTTACGGAAAGACGGGTTCGAAGTCTGTGGCGATGTTGCTCAAACCCCAGAGGAGTTTACTTCGCGAATACAGTCCACCAATTATGACCTGATCCTTGCCGACTACAACTTGCCGGAATGGAGAGGCACGGAGGCACTCGACATTCTATGCCGCGAAAATCTGGATGTCCCGCTGATCGTAGTCACTGGCTACCTGGGTGAGGAGAAAGCGGTGGATTACATCAAGCAAGGGGCCACGGATTGTGTCTTGAAGGACCGGCTGGCGCGGCTACCGGCCTCGGTACGCAGGGCCTTGGAGGAAAAGCGGCTTCGAGATCTGCGCCGCCAGGGTGAAGAAGATTTAGCCCGGAAGATTGCGGAGTTGGCTCGTTCGAACGAAGAACTGGAGCAGTTTGCCTATGTGGCTTCGCATGATTTGCAGGAACCATTGCGCATGATTGCCAACTACACCCAACTGCTTGCGGAACGCTACCGCGGCAAGCTGGACGAACAGGCCGACAAATATATCAGCTACTCGGTGGACGGTGCGGTACGCATGCAGGCCCTGATTCACGACCTGCTGAAGTTCTCCCGGGTTGGCAGAGCGCAAGTTGAACCTCGAACCACCGACTGCCGCGCGGTAGTCGAACAAGCCCTGAAGAACCTGGGGGCCGCCATCCAGGAAAGTGGGGCAGTGGTGAACTGGAACCGTTTGCCCGTGGTCATGGCTGACCCTGCGCAGCTCACCCAGGTATTTCAAAACCTGATCGCCAATGCCATCAAGTTTCACGGCAGGGAAAGCCCCGTAATCCAAATCGACGCGGAGAAGCAAGACGCCGACTGGGTGCTCACGGTTTCGGACAATGGCATTGGCGTTCCGGTGGAGAGTCAGGAAGATATATTTGTCATCTTCCGTAGACTGCACACGCGCACCGAATATCCGGGCAACGGGATCGGTCTGTCGATCTGCAAGAAAATCATTGAGCGGCACGGCGGAAAGATCTGGATCGAAGCCCAAGCCAAGCCCGGCTGTTGCTTCAAGTTTACCCTTCCCACCGAGTCAGCCGCCAAGTCCGCCCAGGGAGCCCACGCATGAAAACCACTGAGGTTTTGCTGGTGGATGACAATCCCGCGGATACGGACCTGACCAGCGAAGTGCTGTCACGCAACGGCTGTCCCAGTCACATCCAATCTGTATTTAATGGCATAGATGCGATCGCATTTCTGCGGCGAAAGGGAAAGTATGCCCACGTGGCTGTGCCCGACTTCATGATTCTGGACTTGAGTCTGCCCGGCAAAGACGGCCGCGCGGTGCTGGCCGAGGTCAAAGCCGATCCGGCCTTGCGCAAGATTCCGATTGCGATCTTCAGCACGTCACAGGCGCGGCAAGACATTATCCGCAGCTATGAGCTCGGGGCGAACTGTTATGTCAGCAAGCCGGGCAACTTGCGGGACTTTATCTCCGCCGTAACCTCAATTGGCGAATTCTGGTTTGGGCTTGCGCATCTTCCGCGCGAGGAGGAACGATGAATAACGGGCATACCAATGTTTTGTTAATCGAAGACAACCCCGGTGACGCTGACCTGGTCCGGTTGCGTCTGATCGAGAGTGACGGCGGGGTCAACGTGAGCTGCGTGAACCGCCTTGAGGATGGGCTGGCATCCATAGCCAAGCATCCGCCTTCGGTGGTGCTCCTCGATCTGAATCTTCCCGACAGTCGCGGCTCGGATACGTTCCGCAAAGTACTGGAGAAAGCGCCCGGCGTTCCAATCGTGATCCTCTCCGGCCAGGATGACGAGAAACTCGCCATGAAAGCGCTGCATCAGGGGGTGCAGGATTATCTGGTGAAAGGCGATATCACCAGTAGTCATCTGGACCGGGTTATGCGGTATGCCATCGAACGGCAGGCCCTGATTCGGTCTCTCGAGATGAGCCGCCAACAGCAACTGGAGTTCAAGAATCAATTTCTGTCCCACGTTTCGCACGAGTTGCGGACGCCATTAACCTCGATTCATCAGTTCGTCACTATCCTGCTGGATGGCCTGGCGGGCGAAATGAATCCCGAGCAACGCTACCATCTCGGAACCGTTCTCAATAGCGTGCATCAGTTGCGCGCCATGATTCGGGACCTGCTCGAGGCGACCCGCGCTGAGTCGGGAAAAATCCACATCGAGCCGCGCTGCATCACTATTGTCGACCTGATCCAGCAGGCCGTTTCCATGATGTCGGCCACGGCCAAGGAGAAACGAGTAGGCCTCGAAGTTGGCTTGGATGCGCGCATCCCCTTTGTCTACGCCGATGCCGATCGCGTGCTCCAGGTGCTCATCAATCTCATCGACAATGCCATCAAGTTCACCCCCGCCGATGGGTCGGTTCTGGTGAAAGCATGCCTGGTGGAGGCCGATTCCAATATGGTTTACGTCTCCGTCACCGATACCGGCTGCGGTATCAGCCCGGAAGCTCGGAGCCTGATCTTCGAACGCTTGTATCAGGACCCCAACTCCGTCGATAACAACCGGGCTGGATTAGGGCTCGGTCTGTTCATTGCCAAAGAACTGGTCGAGCTTCACGGGGGAAGAATCTGGGTGGCCAGCGAGGCAGGCAATGGCAGTACGTTTTCCTTTACCTTGCCTTTGTATTCGCTGGCAAAACTGCTTTTCCCGGTCGTCACCGACCAGGGCCGGCTGCGCGATGCGGTAGCTCTGGTCAAGGTTGAACTCAGACCGCTTCCCGGCATCTTGCAGGGCAACTGGAAGGAAATCTGCCAGCAGAGTCTAAACCGGCTGCGGCGTTGCGTCTATCTCGACAAAGACCTGGTGCTGCCAGTCAGCGGACGGGTTGGACAGAGCGAAAACTTGCTCGTGGCCGCGTCCACGGGCTTGGAAGGGGCGGAGATCATGATGAAACGCATTCGCGAACAACTCGAAGCGGCCGAAGGTTTCAAAGCTGCCGGTTGCGTGAAAGTATCTGCCGCTGTGGTGGCAATGCCTGCCCGGGATAAGGCGAAACCGCTGGAAGAACTGGTACAGACCATTGCCGACCAGATAACGGGAATGGCCATGGCAGCGCTAGCCGCGAAACCGGCAGGCCCGGGCGGTGATGGTGAGATAAATGCAGCCCGGAATTGACAGCGACAGATTGCAACCTAAGACATTAAACCAAACTAATGGAGGACACAGAAAATGGACAAACCGAAAATCCTGATCGTCGATGATGACCCCGATCTCAGGCGGGCGCTGAAAATACGTCTGCGGGCCAATCACTATGAGACCGTGCAGGCGTCGGATGGTTATTCCGCAATTGCCGTGGCGCAGAAGGAACAGCCCAATTTAATTATTCTCGACCTCGGCTTGCCCGCCGGAGATGGCTACGTGGTGCTAAAGCGGCTGCAGGACAGCGACGGCTTGTCGGATATCCCGGTCATTGTGCTGACCGCGCGGGATCCGCATTCTAACGAAGAGAAAACCCTGCAAGCCGGGGCCACGGCTTTTTTTCAGAAGCCCGCCGACAACAACGAGTTGCTGGAGGTGATTCGCACCGCCCTGCCGAATGCCTGGCCGGGGACAACCACGCCGTCGTAAGCACGGAGGCCCTGACCAAGAGTCGGTTAGGAGCGGGTTGGGACCGCTGGAGAAGACCAACCCGCGAGCTTCGCTCGGCTGGGACGAGCGCGTCCGGGGCTACGCGGTTGTTTGTGCCGCGGAGACGGGCGAAGACGCCCGTCCTTTACTTCGCATGCCCCCTTAAGTAACCCGTCTACCTAGTGGCGATGGCGAGCGCCTTGCCGATAGAGTTTAGGAGGCAAGCGGGACGTGGATTTGTTCTCAGCATTAAGTTCTCCTGATTTCATGCCCCACGGGTATTGCTACCTGTGGGATCCGCGCATGGTGTGGCTGCATGTCATCTCAGACGCGCTGATCGCGCTCTCGTATTACTGCATTCCGGTTGTTCTAATTTATTTCATCCGCAAGAATCGAGATGTTCCCTTCAACCGCATTTTCTGGATGTTCGCGATTTTTATTCTCGCATGTGGCACTACCCATTTGCTGGAAATTTGGAATGTCTGGCATGCCAGCTACCTGCTGGCGGGCGTGCTGAAGGCAATCACAGCGGTGGTATCGGTGATCACCGCGGCCATGCTTGTACCGCTGATTCCGAAAGTCATCTCACTGCCTGGCCGATTGCATTTGCAGGATGTGAATCGCAAATTGGAGGAGGAAGTCGCCGAGCGCAAGTGGATGGAGGAAGTGCGCGGACATTTAGCGTCGGTGGTTGAGTCCTCCGATGATGCCATTATCAGCAAGACTCTTGACGGCACGATCACCTCGTGGAATCCGGGCGCCAAGAAGTTGTTCGGGTATTCATCAGCCGAAGCTTTGGGCAAATCGATGCGCATCCTGTTGCCGCCGGATCGCGCCCACGAGGAAAATGACATTCTGGCGCGCATTGGGCGCGGGGAGGGGGTTGAGCATCTCGAGACCGTGCGAGTTCGGAAGGGCGGCAAGAAGATAGCCGTTTCGGTGACGATTTCTCCGATTAGGGACCGGAACGGCACGATTGTGGGGGCTTCAAAAATTGCGCGCGACATCACCGAGCGCAAGTGGGCGGAGAATGCCTTGAAGAAAAGCCTGGCCGCCAATGAGGCTGCCCTGCAGGAGTTAGCCGATCAAAAGTTCGCATTGGATCAGCATGCCATCGTGGCCATAACCGATGTCCAAGGCACAATCACATATGTCAACGAAAAGTTCTGCTCCATCAGTCAATATTCGGAGGAAGAACTGATCGGACAGAACCATCGCATTCTGAACTCGGGTCACCATTCCAAACAGTTTTTTCAGGAGATGTACCACACCATCGCCAACGGCCGAGTTTGGCATGGCGAGATCAAGAACCGGGCGAAGGACGGTTCGTTCTACTGGGTGGACACGACCATTGTCCCGTTCGTCGGGGGGGACGGAAAGCCGAGGCAGTACGTCGCTATACGGGCGGACATCACGGAACGCAAGCAAGCGGCAGAAGTGCTGGCCGGACAGGCACTGGAGTTGTCGCGCTACGCGGAAGAATTGAGCAGTTCGCAGGAAGCGCTGCAAAGTAAGAGCCTGATGCTGCAGTCGGTACTGGACAGCATGTCCGAAGGGTTAGTGGTCGCCGATGAGAACGGAAAATTCATCATCTGGAACCCGGCGGCGGACAAGATTGTCGGTTTGGGCGCGGCCAATATTGCCAGCGAAGAATGGAATCAACATTACGGAGTTTTCTTGCCCGACACGGTGACAGCTTTCCCGGCTGAGCAAAATCCGCTGTTACGCGCTATTCACGGAGAGGTGTGCTCCGCAGAGATGTTTTTGCGCAATGCCGAACTCGCCGAGGGAGTTTGGATCGAGTCTAGCGCCAGTCCCCTGAAGAATAACGACGGTGTGTCGCGCGGCGCAGTAATTGCGTTCCGTGACATAACCCAGAGAAAAAAAGATGAACAAAAGATCAGAAAGCTCAATGACGAACTCGAACAGAGAGTAGTCGAGCGGACGGCCCAACTGGAAGCAGTCAACCGGGAACTGGCCGACCAAAAGTTTGCCATGGATCAGCACGCCATCGTGGCCCTGACCGGCGTCGACGGGATCATTACTTACGTGAACGACAAGTTTTGCGCCATCAGCAAATACTCGAGGGAGGAGTTGATCGGGCGGGATCACAGCATATTGAACTCCGGCCACCACCCTAAAGGCTTTTTTGGCGCGATGTATGAAACTATTGCCAGCGGGAAGGTCTGGCGCGGCGAGGTCAAGAACCGGGCCAAAGACGGTTCGATTTTCTGGTTGGATACGACGGTGGTGCCGTTTATGGACGCCCAGGGAAAGCCTCGGCTATACGCCGCCATTCGGGCAGACATCACCGAGCTTAAGCAGGCTGAGGAGCGGGATCTGCGGCGCACCGCGGAACTGGAAGCCGCCAACAAAGAACTCGAGGCTTTCAGCTACTCGGTGTCGCATGACTTGCGGGCTCCTTTGCGGCATATCGCGGGATTTTCCAAGATGCTGGTCGAGGAATTCAGTTCCACGCTTGACCCTACCGCACAACATTACCTCGATCGCATCCAGACCGGCACACAAAAAATGGGCCTGCTGGTGGATGCGCTATTGGCTCTGGCACGGGTTGGACGGCAGGCGTTCAACCGGCAGCCTGCCGGGTTGAAGGCGGTGGTCGAAGAAGTGATCGCGATGCTGCAACCGGACAGCGAAGGGCGGCAGGTGGAATGGGTCGTCGGCGATCTACCCGTGGTCGACTGTGATCCCGTTTTGGTTAAGCAGGTATTTCAGAATTTGCTGACGAATGCCCTGAAATTTACGCGTCCGCGCGTCGGCGCTGATGGGAGTGCACAGACGGGGACGCCCCCGCCTACACAGAGATCCGCTCCTACCCGGGCTGTAATCGAAGTCGCTTGCAAGGAAGAGGATGGACAACGTGTATTCACGGTCCGCGACAATGGCATCGGCTTCAACATGAAGTACGTCGACAAGTTATTTGGAGTCTTCCAGCGCCTGCATCGCGCCGAGGACTTCGAGGGTACCGGTATCGGTTTGGCCACCGTTCAACGGATCGTTCAGAAACATGGCGGCCGAGTGTGGGCTGAGGGGGAACTGGAGAAGGGTGCGGCTTTCCATTTCACTCTTAGCGTCGGAAGACAAGCTGAAGCGAAAAGCAGTGAAGCCACGGCTGGAGGCCGCTTATGAACTCAGACGAACTCGACATACTGTTGGTGGAAGACAATCAGGACGATATGGATCTGGCCCTGCACGCGCTGCGCCGCGGGAAGTTGGCAAACCACATCTTCGTCGCCCGCGACGGCGAGGAAGCCCTGGACTTCCTCTTCTGTCGCGGCCCGTTCGCAGCACGATCGTTTGATCATCCCCCGAAATTGGTGCTCTTGGACTTGAAATTGCCCAAAGTGGATGGGTTGGAAGTGCTCAAGCAGATAAAGCTCGATCCGCGGACTAAGACCATCCCAATTGTTATTATGACTTCGTCAAAAGAAGAACGCGACATGGTCAGTGTCTACAACCACGGAGCCAACAGCTATATCCAGAAACCGGTTGACTTCGAACAGTTCCGCGAGACGGTGAAGACAATAGGACTGTACTGGCTGGTGATTAATCAGCCAGCTCCGGCTAATGGCGTTCGCTAAATACGCAGCGCATCATGACTTGTTCTTGTGGAGCGCCGGTTTCCCGGCGGTTTAAGCGAAAGATTCTTCCCGATTGCCGGCTAGGCCCACGCGCCTGACTTAACTCCAAATCATCACAAACTGACATGTGGTATAGTGGTCGGACCAAAAACGGTTTTGCTTTACTCTGAGACGTCAATGGCGATTGCAAGCATCAACCCGGCTACCGGAAAACTCATCAAGTCATTCGAACCGCTGACCGACACACAAATCGAAGGCAAGCTAAAACAGGCGGCCGAGGCCTTTTTCAAATACCGGCGGACGAGCTTCGCTGACCGGACGCGAATGATGGTTAAAGCCGCCGAGATTCTGGAAAAAGACAAAGAAAAGTTCGCGCGCACCATGACCACCGAAATGGGCAAGCCGTTTCGGGCGGCGGTAGATGAGGCCGTCAAGTGCATCTCAGCCTGCCGCTATTACGCCGAGAACGCCGAGCGCTTTCTGGCCGACGAGGTAATCGAAACGGCCGCCAGCCGCAGTTATATCCACTATCAGCCGCTGGGACCGATTCTCGCGGTGATGCCGTGGAATTTTCCCTTTTGGCAAGTCATGCGCTTCGCGGCCCCGGCTTTGATGGCGGGAAATGTCGGCCTGTTGAAGCACGCCTCGAATGTGCCGCAATGTGCGCTCGAAATTGAGGATCTGTTTCAGCGTGCCGGTTTTCCCGAAGGAGTATTTCAGACACTGCTAATCGGCTCACAGAAAGTGGATGGAATTCTTAACGATCGCCGGGTTGTGGCCGCCACCCTTACCGGCAGCGAGGAAGCGGGAGTGCAAGTTGGAACTGGCGCCGCAAGAAGAATCAAGAAAGTAGTCTTGGAACTGGGTGGTAGCGATCCTTTTATCGTCATGCCCAGCGCCAACATCGATGAGGCTATCGCAACCGCGGTGAAGGCGCGCATCGTGAATAATGGCCAGTCCTGCATTGCGGCTAAACGATTTATTGTTGCCGAATCCATCGCCGGAGAATTCGAACGCAAGTTTGTAAGCAAGATGGAAGCGCTGAAAGTGGGCGACCCGTTCGACGAAAGTACAGAGTTGGGACCTTTGGCGACGCCCGAGGGAGTGACAAGTTTGCATGCGGACGTTCAGAAGACCATCGCCGCCGGGGCTCGGGTCCTCACCGGAGGCAAGCCGGTGGATGGTGCTGGCAACTACTACGCTCCTACAGTTTTGACCAACATTCCCAAAGACTCACCGGCTTATCGCGACGAATTATTTGGACCGGTGGCGTCGGTATTTCACGCTAAGAATGTGGACGAGGCAATTTCTATCGCCAACGACAGCCGCTTCGGCTTGGGAGCCAGCGCCTGGACGAATGACAAGCACGAACGCGAACGCTTCATCAATGAAATTGAAGCCGGGATGGTGTTCATCAATCGCATGGTTGCGTCCGATACCCGCCTGCCATTTGGCGGCGTGAAGCACTCCGGACATGGCCGTGAACTAGGACCTTACGGCATTCGCGAGTTTACCAATATCAAAACCGTGTGGATTCAAGAACCAAATAACTGAAATCGTCGCTTCGAATGTGGCATGTCCGCGTTAAACCGCCGTGCATAAGACAATTCGCACATCACGACTGTACGAGCAGATCGTTCAGCAGATCGAGGAATCGGTGCTGAAGGGCGTGCTCAAGCCCGGGGATCAGTTGCCCGCCGAACGCGATCTCGCGCTACGCTTCGGAGTAAGCCGCACGGCCGTGCGTGAAGCGGTAAAAGCTCTGCGCGAAAAGGGACTAGTCGAGGCTTATTCGGGTCGCGGAACTTTTATAACCGACGGAACTTCGCAGGCAATTCGACAATCGCTCGGATTGATGGTCAAGATCGGCCAGCCCAACGGGTCCAATCATCTGGCGGAAATGCGCGGAATTCTTGAGCCGGAGATTGCCGCGCTGGCGGCGACGCGGGTTCAGGAACCGCATTTGATCCTGATGAGAGAAGCGGTGGCGCTTATGGACCGTGCGCAAGAGGATCCCGAGGCTTACATTGAAGCTGACCTGGACTTTCACCTGGCTTTAGCCGAGGCGGCGGACAATCCTTTAATCCTCTCGCTGCTCGATTCCATTGTGGCGTTGCTGCGGGAGCAGCGCATCCGGATTTTTCAGGTCGAAGGGGGGCCGAGCCGGGGTCAGTACCATCACAAGCGCATCCTGCAGTCGGTTGAGCAGCACAATCCGGAAAAAGCTCGTGCCGCGATGCGAGCTCACTTGCAGCAAGTACGCGAAGATTCCCGGGCCAGCGAAGCGCATCCCGCGCTTGTCAGAGCTTTTTCGTAGTTGAAGATTGGGAGTTTAAAATCGGCAACCTTGGCCGCACGTGCGACGGCAGCGTAATTAACGGCACGATTCGGTGTTTTCAAGTGAGGTTGCTAACAGTTCGCGAGCCGGAAAAATGGCTGCGATGACGATGCCGGTGCGTCCGGTGCGCGTACGCGCCGGCATCGTAGAAGAGACCTTATTTTAACCAAAACCTTGCCCGAAACACCTATTCGGTGGACTGCTCGACACTAAACTTACTCTGAAATGTGGAGCACACCCGACACGGAAAACTTGCCGGGGTTGTCCCCGTAATCTCCGGGCTTTCCGCTGAAGCCACCCGCATCGGCAATGCCCAACCAGAGTTCAGTTGCCGTAGCCGGCACATGAAAGATCTGCCTTTTGCCTTTGCCGGTCAGCCCATCTCCAATGAAGAAGACCTGATTCAGCTGGGGAGAGAACGCTGACTGCCCCAGGCCCTTTTTGTAGTTATAACGCGGCGGAGCCGCACCCTCGGGTTTACCGTCAGTGAAGACGCCAACCAGTGGCGTTTCTGCGGGGGCCTTGAACCCAGAGATGCTCTTCAGCAACTTGATATTCGAAGCTCCCGTATAGCCGTCCGGGCCAATATTTATCGTGCCGCAACAGCCAATCTTGCCGGAGGCTGAAAATATGAACGTTTGCTGCGCCCCGGCTGTGAAAGTCAATGCCAGCACCGCCGGCTTCGCACCAAGCTTACCGTTAGCGCCCAATTTGGCTAGCTCGGAGTGGGTTAATACATGATCGGGGTCAAAAACTACGGAATTGCCGTGCACTGCAATGGGACCGAACTTCTGATTGGCACCACCATCCTGTTGCGCCAGCGTAGAGCTTGCCACCAACAAAATCATCGTGACCGTCAGAATAGTCAATTTGCTCTCGGACATAAGCCGTGTCCTCCTTTCTGCCTAAGAAGGAGCCGATGATACTGAATCGCCAGCGCCTACCTTGGTGGAAATTTTCCTCTTCAGGGTGCCCGCTCAAGCTTCGAAGCTTGGACGGAGCCATCCTCGACAGTAAATATGGAGGCGATTTTCTCGGCCACCGCCTGATTTATTGTACGGTGATGTTCTGCGATGGCGACGGGATGCCGTTCGCTACCACGTACAACTTACTGGGTCCGAGTTCAATGTCGGCAGGGACATCGAACTTCGTGGATACGGTCGCGCCGCCCGTAGCCACGCCCATGCTGCTATGGTTGTGCGTCTTGCAGTAGAAGACGTGTCCGGTGGCGTTGTTTACGATGCGCACCAGGGGATAATTGGTCGCATCCTGAAAATCATCGCCGTATGCACTTGCCTGGGTCAGGCCGTTGAACTGCGTTCCGGAGATCGAATAGTTCGCCTTGCCGTGGATCACGGACTTAGGAGCCGAGTGGACAGTTGGCTGCCACGATGCCTTATATGTGCCCGTGGTGGTCAGGATTTCGACATCGGTGGTGAAGTCGGTAAACATGACCTGGCCGGTTGGAAGCACCAGCAGATGGCCGACAAAGGAGGCATCGTTGACGGCGTTGGGCGGCGCGGGGAAGGCATTCAGTGCGGTGCCGTTCCACTCGTAGAAGTTTGACGGCGCACTGAACGTGCCGCTGTAGGGACTGGCCATCACGATCACGTTGCCGTTGGTTTCGATCGAAGCCGGGGCATCATTGGCTGCGTCGTTATTTGGGAAGTCGGGACCTTTCGTCCATTTCCCGGTGACCGAGTTGTAAATTGCGGTGTGGCCCGGCTGACAATCGCTGCTTCCGGTGTAATAAACTGTTCCGCCCGGCCGCAGAATTGCTGGCCCGACTTCGTAGCTTCCACCCCCGGCGCCGCACTTGGAGTCCCACAATTGCACGATCGTGCTGCCGGCGCTGCTCCAGGTTTGGGTGCTGGGGTTCCAGAGTTCTGAATTGCTTCCGCTGTTGCCCGCCGCTGTACACGCGGGCTGATCACTCGGACAGGCTACGTACGCGTCCACCGTCAGCACTTTGCCATTGGGGAGGAGCGTCCAACCTTCTTCGTCGAATTCGTCGAACTTGGTGGATTCGTTCAGCTCCGTCCAGCTCATAGTCGCTTCATCAAAGTAGGCGGCCAGCGGCGCGCTTTCCATCTGCAGCGCCACGCCGCAGCAATCCGCCTGCATGTAGGTTCCATTGGGCAGGACAACGGACGGGGCATCGCCGATGTTAGCCCATGGCGTCGGCGTGCTGGGGGGCGCTACCGAGGTCCAGGTGTTGGCTGCGGGATCGTAGAATGCGCCAAGATTGGTCCACGGCCCTTCGCCGCACTGTCCCCCGGGACACAGGTACTCGCCGCCCTCGACAGCTACCTTGCCGTCTGGCAATACTACTGAGCCGAAGTAAAGTGGAGCGTAATCGGGCGGCATGCTCGCAGCTTGAGTCCAAGTTCCATTGATGTAGCTGCCTTTGTTGTCCGGAGTCAGGATGTACCATGCGGTGTAATCCATTCCGGAACAATTGGTGCCGCTGCAGTTGGGCTCCTCGTGGGCTAAGACCCGGCCGTCAGTAAGCAGCAGCATGGCACCCAGAGACACCTGAGGAGCATTGTTAAGTTTTGTCCAGTACGGACCGCCACTGGGCGCATAGTTTTGACTATGTGACTTGGCCCGCTGCACTGGTAAAGGCTTCACACCCACGGCATGCGGCGGTAAAACGCGGTGTGAAGTTTGGCCGAGGGTTAGAATGGCGGAGCCAGCAACCAGAAAAAAGCAGAGTGCGACCCGAAACTTGCTGCATGAAACGCGCATGGCGAATTTCTCCTCAGCTTTATTTTCTTGTGGCGTACAGAGAAGACCGACGTTTGAAAGCCTTATCACTCTTGAAGTGTTACTAATACGAAAGCAACCCATGATGCGAAATGCGGCTATGTTCCATCCATAGGGGATTCGCTGTAGGGCTTGGAGAAGAATCCCTTATGGTTCGCGGAAACTCTGGAGGCCAACTAAAAAGGAAGTGGAAGGAGTGAACTAGGTTCCGCATTCTCGGAGGCAGTGCACCACCAGATTGCTTCTGAGTTACTTGGTTGCGGTTTGCGGGGCTGGCATGGCTTTCAGCTCTTTGCCCAGGAATGCTCTGGGGAAGAGCATGGCGTTGAATTCGGCTCCGACCAGGATTACCAGCGAGATCAGGTACATCCACACCAGCAGGGCAATCGCGGCGCCCAGCGAGCCGTAGATGATGCTGTAATCCGCGTAGTTTTGGAGATACCAGCCGAATAGCGATGTGGAGAGGAACCAGAGTACCGTCGCCAGCGTTGCCCCTGGCAACACGCTATGCCACGGTTGGGTGCGTGGGACGGCGTTGTGGTAGATGAGTGAAATCACTGCGATGCTGGTTAGCGTGGCGATTAGCCAGCGAGTCGCCGTCCACATCAGCAGGACGTACATCCCAAACTCCTGGTTCAGGTGGAACAATATGTTGCGTTCGATGCGGCTGCCCGAGGCTACCAGGATGGTGGCAAACGTCAGCGGGATTCCAGCGAGAATGACCAGCGAGAATGCGACCATTCGTTCTTTGACCAAGCCCCAGATTTTTGGCAGCTCGTAGCAGCGGCGAAAACCTTCCATCCAGGAAATCATGACGCCGGAAGCTGTCCACAGAGTGAGCAGGGAAGCGCTGACCAAGACACCGACCGAGCGCGTTGAAGCGCCCTTCAGGTACGAAAGAGCGTCAGGACTTCCAGCGGGAAGGATTCGGTCCAAAGCGTAAGTGATCTCGCGCAGGTAGGCCGCGGTTTTGCGCGAGTTGGCCAGCACCGATCCCACGACCAGCAGCAAGGGAAAGAAAGTCAGAATGGAGGAATAGGCAGACGCTTTAGCGATGGCGAACGCGTCATGCTCGAAGGAGCGCCAAAATGCCAGCCGCAACAGATGTAAAAAACGGAGGATCAATGGCCCTAGACTATTGCGGCGGGGCATGGTGTGCAACTGGGAACTGCGGTCCAGTTCCCGGTCGGGCAATCTATGGGGGTTAGCGGCCATGGTCTACGGAAAGCATAAAACAAGGGGCGG
Source organism: uncultured Acidobacteriota bacterium (assembly GCA_963716405.1). Classification (GTDB taxonomy): domain Bacteria; phylum Acidobacteriota; class Terriglobia; order Terriglobales; family Acidobacteriaceae; genus JABDBE01. The sequence goes on from CAVQTI010000014.1 coordinate 229,833, forward strand.
TCATATGAAAACCGCCCCTTTTGGTAATTGCAGTTACTCGGCTGTGAGTTCCTCGGTCTCGCCTTCGTGCCGCATAAGCTCGAGCGCGCGCTCGGCTTCTTCGTACGCTTGCGAAACTTCTTCCTGTACCTTGGCGGCCGCTTCTTCCATTTCTGGCGAGAGGCGGACGTTGCGGTAGTATTCCATGCCGGTGCCGGCAGGAATGAGGCGTCCCACGATGACGTTCTCTTTCAATCCGCGGAGGTGATCGACCTTGCCGTTGATTGAAGCTTCGGTAAGGACGCGAGTCGTCTCCTGGAACGACGCCGCGGAGATGAACGAGTCAGTCGAGAGCGAAGCCTTGGTGATGCCGAGGAGCAGCGGCCGGCCGGTTGCCGGACGTCCACCCTGCGCGATCACGCGCTCGTTCTCTTCCGCGAAAGCGAACTTGTCGACCTGCTCTTCGAGCAGGAACTTGGTGTCGCCGGCGTCTTCCACCTTGCGCCAACGCATCATCTGACGAACGATGACTTCGATGTGCTTGTCGCTGATGTTGACGCCCTGCAGCCGGTAGACTTCCTGGATTTCGTTTACCAGGTAAGACTGCAGTTCCTTTTCTCCGAGCACGGCCAGGATGTCGTGCGGGTTGAGCGGGCCGTCCATCAGCGGTTCGCCCGCCTTGACGCGCTCGCCTTCCTGCACGTTGATGTGCACGCCGCGCGGAACCGAGTATTCCTTTTCGGTGCCGTTGTCGGCGATGACATACATCTTGCGCTGTCCCTTCGAGACTTCACCGAACTTGACCGTGCCATCGATTTCGCTGATGACCGCAGTCTCATGCGGCTTGCGGGCTTCGAACAATTCGACCACGCGTGGCAGACCACCGGTGATGTCTTTGGTCTTGGTAGTCTCGCGCGGGATCTTAGCCAGCACGTCGCCTGGGAAAGCCGTATCGCCGTCCTGAACCATAAGATGGGCGCGGGATGGCATCAGGTAACGTTTGCTGGTCTTGCCCTTGATCACGATTGCCGGTTGGCGCTTCTCGTCGGGCGAATCGGCGACGACGTGACGCGACAGGCCGGTGACTTCGTCCACTTCTTCGTGGAGCGTGACACCTTCCTGCAGGTCTTTGAATTGGATCGTGCCGCCGATTTCGGTCAGGACGGAGAAGGTGTACGGATCCCACTCGACCATTACTTTGCCGAGTTGAACCGGATCGCCTTCGTTGACCTTGACCTTGGCGCCGTACACGACCGCGTAGCGCTCGCGCTCGCGGCCTTTTTCGTCGACCACTGCGATGGAGCCCTGGCGATTCATGACGACCAGATCGCCAGACTTGGCTCTGACCGTTTGCAGACCGACGAAGCGGACTGTGCCATTGGTCTTGGCTTCCAGTCGCGATTGCTCGGAGACTCGCGAAGCCGTACCGCCGATGTGGAAGGTACGCATCGTGAGCTGGGTTCCGGGCTCGCCGATGGACTGCGCAGCGATGACTCCGGTAGCTTCGCCGAGTTCGACGAGGCGGCCCGAGGCCAGGTTGCGGCCGTAGCACATTACGCAGACGCCGCGCTTGGATTCGCAGGTCAGCACGGAACGGATTTTTACCCGTTCGATGCCGGCGGCTTGGACCGTGCCGGCGAGTTCTTCGGTGATTTCCTGATTGATATCGACCACTACGTTGCCGTCGTAGTCTTTTAGTTTTTCAAGCGAAACGCGGCCTACGATGCGGTCGCGCAACGGCTCGATGACTTCGCCAGCTTCGACAATACCCGCGACGTAGATGCCGTCGACGGTGCCGCAATCGTATTCGCTGATGATTACGTCTTGCGCCACGTCGACCAGGCGACGAGTCAGGTAGCCTGAATCCGCCGTCTTGAGAGCCGTGTCAGCCAGACCCTTACGCGCGCCGTGCGTCGAAATGAAGTATTCCAACACGGTCAATCCTTCGCGGAAGTTGGCCGTGATCGGAGATTCGATGATTTCGCCGGACGGTTTCGCCATCAATCCACGCATGCCGGAGAGCTGGCGGATCTGCTGTTTCGATCCGCGAGCGCCGGAGTCGGCCATGACGTAAATCGGATTGATGAAGCCTTCCTTGTCGCGCTGCTGCATCTGGCCGAACATTTCGTCTGCAACTTTTTCGGTGATGCCGGACCAGATTTCGATGACCTTGTTGTAACGTTCGCCGTTGGTGATGGCGCCGTCGAGATACTGCTGTTGCACTTGCACAGCCTGCTTCTCGCCGTCTTTCACCAGGCTCTTTTTGTTGTCCGGGATGACCATGTCGTCGATGCCGATCGACAAGCCAGCGCGGGTGGCGAAGCGGAAGCCCAGGTCTTTGACCTCGTCGAGCATCTTGACCGTGACTTCGAGACCGAAGCGGAGATAGCCGTAGCTGACCAACTGTCCGATGCCCTTTTTCTTCAGCAAGCCATTGATGAAGGGCATGCCTTCGGGAAGGTGATCGTTCAGAATGGCGCGACCGACGGTGGTGTTCAGGAAGCTGCGTTCGTACTGCACGGGTTCCGTGTGCGTAATGTCCTGATCGTCGTATGTGGCGGTCAGATCGATTACTTCGCCGGTGTAGCGCAGACGGATCGGAGTCAGGGTTTCGACTTCGCCGGATTCGAGAGCCATCAAAACTTCTTCGATGTTGGCGAACGAGCGGCCTTCACCCTTGGCTCCGGGTTTGGATTTCGTCAGGTAATAAAGGCCGAGCACCATGTCCTGCGTCGGGACCGTGATCGGATGACCGGACGCGGGCGACAGAATGTTGTGCGATGACAGCATCAGCACGCTGGCTTCGACCTGCGCTTCAGGAGACAGCGGAATGTGTACCGCCATCTGGTCGCCGTCGAAGTCGGCGTTGAACGCGGTGCAGACCAGCGGGTGAATCTTGATGGCCTTGCCTTCGACCAGCACCGGCTCGAACGCCTGAATGCCGAGGCGGTGAAGCGTTGGAGCGCGGTTCAAGCAGCACCGGATGGTCTTTAATCACTTCTTCGAGAATGTCCCAAACAATCGGTTCTTGCTGCTCCACCATTTCTTTGGCTTGCTTGATGGTGGTGCAGTGTCCGGTCTGTTCGAGACGGTGATAGATGAACGGCTTGAACAGTTCGAGCGCCATCTTCTTGGGCAAGACCGCACTGGTGCAGCTTGAGTTCGGGGCCGACCACGATGACGGAACGTCCTGAATAGTCGACGCGCTTGCCGAGCAGGTTCTGACGGAAGCGTCCTTGCTTGCCCTTCAGCGTGTCGGACAGCGACTTCAGCGGACGATTGTTGGCGCCACGCAGTACGCGTCCGCGGCGTCCGTTGTCGAACAGCGCGTCCACGGCTTCCTGCAGCATGCGCTTTTCATTGCGCACGATGACTTCGGGTGCGTGCAGGTCCATCAACTTCTTCAACCGGTTGTTGCGGTTGATGACGCGGCGATACAGATCGTTAAGATCGGAAGTGGCAAAGCGTCCGCCATCCAATGGAACCAGAGGACGAAGCTCCGGTGGAATGACCGGAATTACATCGAGAATCATCCAATGCGGCTTGTTGGCGCTCTTGCGGAACGCCTCAACTACCTTGAGCCGCTTGGTGTGCTTGAGCCGCTTCTGCAGCGAGTTCTCATGATTCATCTTCTCGCGCAGTTCGGTAGCGAGACCTTCGATGTCAACGCGCTTGAGAAGTTCTTTAATCGCTTCCGCGCCCATCATTGCCTTGAAGCCGGTGGGACGGAATTGCTGGTCGAGTTCGCGATACTTGGCCTCGTCCTTGATGACTTCGTGATCTTTGACCGGCGCTTCGCCCGGCTCGACCACGACATAGGCTTCGAAATAAAGTACGGACTCGAGATCGCGCAGCGAGATATCGAGAAGATGGCCGATACGGCTGGGCAGTCCCTTGAAGAACCACACGTGCGAGCAAGGCGATGCCAGTTCGATGTGGCCCAGGCGCTCGCGGCGAACTTTGGAGAGCGTTACTTCCACGCCGCACTTGTCGCAGATGACTCCGCGGTGCTTCATGCGCTTGTACTTGCCGCAGAGACACTCCCAATCGGTTACGGGGCCGAAGATGCGGGCGCAGAACAGGCCGTCGCGCTCCGGCTTGAAGGTGCGATAGTTGATGGTCTCCGGTTTAGTGACTTCGCCATGCGACCAGCTCCGGATTTTTTCCGGAGAAGCGAGGCTGATGCGAATGGCATCGAAATCGGCGATAGGATTTGCCAGATCAAAGGGGCTCGAACGAAACAAGGTAATCCTCGGCTTCCTGCGGAAGTACGCCCCCGCGGGCGGCTCTTGAAATCGGTCGTTGGTCGTCGGTCGTTCGTCGCCAGCAACATTTCTTGATCCACAGCGCCAAGAGCAGTCACCGTGGATCCGGTTCTAAAAATCTTGTATTGGTTGGCCAGTTGGCCGCCAACGACGGACGGCCAACGACCAACGACTAATGCTTAATCGGCTGCGGCTAATGCCGGTTTCTTTTCAATGGCCTTGATCAATTCCACATCGAGGCACAGCGATTGCAATTCGCGAATCAGCACGTTGAACGATTCCGGCACGCCCGGCTCCATGGCAGCTTCACCCTTGACGATGGCCTCGTAAATCTTGGTGCGGCCATAAACGTCGTCAGACTTCGCCGTCAATAGCTCCTGCAGAATGAATGCCGCCCCGTACGCTTCCAGCGCCCAAACTTCCATTTCTCCGAAGCGCTGGCCGCCGAACTGCGCTTTGCCGCCCAGCGGTTGCTGGGTGATGAGCGAGTACGGACCGATCGAACGCGCGTGAATCTTGTCGTCGACCAAGTGCGAAAGTTTGAGCATGTAAATGTAGCCGACCGTGATCGGTTGCTCGAACTTGTTGCCGGTCATGCCGTCGTATAAATACGTTTTGCCAGACTCCGGCAGACCCGCATGGTTGAGCAGCGCCTTGATCTCGCTTTCTTTCGATCCATCAAACACCGGCGAACCGGTGAAGACGCCGCGAGTCAGAGTCGGCGCGACTGCCATCAGTTCCTCATCGCTGAGGTCGGTGATGGTGTCGGCCAAAACCGTATCTTTGAACAAGGCCTTGAGCTCGCGTCGAATTGCGTCTTCGCGAGTGTTCTCAGACAGCATTTTCGCGATCTTGCCGCCCAGTTCATGTCCTGCCCAGCCGAGGTGGGTTTCAAGAATCTGTCCCACGTTCATACGGGAAGGAACGCCGAGCGGATTGAGCACGATCTCAACCGGCGTGCCGTTGTCGAGATAAGGCATGTCCTCTTCAGGTAAGATGCGGGCAATCACGCCTTTATTGCCGTGACGGCCGGCCATTTTGTCTCCCACGCTCAGCTTGCGCTTCATGGCGATGTAGACTTTGACCAGCTTGATCACGCCCGGCGGCAGTTCGTCGCCTTTGGTCAGCTTGTCTTTTCTCTCGTTGACGATTTTCTTGAGCACGTCGATCTGACGCGAAGTCATCTCTTCGATCTCGTCGATCTGCTCGTTCACGCGCGGATCTTTATCCGCGTACTTGATGCGTTTGAGGTTGCGGGTCGAGATGCGCTCAATAGTGTCACGATCGAGGACAGTGTCCTTGGTGAGCAGGCGCTTGTTGGTGCGCTCGTCGTGCAGGTCGGCCTGCACCACTTTGCCGCCGAGGATGTTGTCCAGACGCTTCAGGCGCTCGTCGGTGAGAATTCGGATTTCGTCCGAAAGATTCCGTTCGAGTTTGCCAATCTGCGCGGCTTCGATTGCTTTCGCGCGTTCGTCTTTCTCTTGACCCTTGCGGGAGAAGATTTTCACGTCGACGATTACGCCTTCGATTCCAGGCGGGCAGTAGAGCGATGCATCGCGAACGTCTCCGGCTTTTTCACCGAAGATGGCGCGCAGCAGCTTCTCTTCCGGCGTGAGCTGAGTTTCGCCCTTCGGCGTTACTTTGCCCACGAGAATGTCGCCTTGCTTGATGCTGGCGCCGATGCGAATCACGCCCGCTTCATCCAGATTGCGCAGCATGGACTCGCTGACGTTGGGAATATCACGCGTGACTTCTTCCGGTCCCAGCTTGGTGTCGCGGGATTCGAGTTCGTACTCTTCGATGTGGACCGAAGTGTAGTAGTCCTCTTTGACCAGCTTTTCGGAGACCAGGATTGCGTCTTCGAAGTTGTATCCGCGCCACGCCATGAACGCGACCAGCACGTTGCGGCCGAGCGCCAACTCACCGTGATCGGTGCAGGGACCGTCTGCGATTACCTGTCCTTTGGTTACGCGCTGGCCTTTGATCACAATCGGCTTCTGGTTGATGCAGGTGTTCTGATTCGAGCGCTTGAACTTCATCAACTGGTAAATGTCGCTGCCCACTTCGCGGGAGAGCTGTCCGGGATGGTGCTCGCCCTCGACGCGCACGATGATGCGCTCCGAGTCTACCGAGTCAATGATGCCGTTACGTTTTGCCAGAATGACCGCGCCGGAATCGCGCGCCGTCACGCCTTCCATTCCCGTGCCGACAATCGGAGCTTCGGCGCGGAGCAGTGGAACGGACTGACGTTGCATGTTCGCGCCCATCAGTGCGCGGTTAGCGTCGTCGTGCTCGAGGAACGGAACCAGCGACGCAGCGACCGAAACCAACTGCTTCGGGCTGACGTCGATGTAATCCACTTCATCGCGGCTGACGAGCACGAAGTTGCCCGCCTTGCGCGCGTTGACTAGATCGCCGACGATGCGGCCCTTATCGTCGAGTTCGACGTTGGCCTGCGCGATTACGTGGCGATCTTCTTCCCAAGCCGAAAGGTAGAAGGAAAATGGTTCGACGTCGGCTGGCTTCTTACGGCGTTCTTTGAGTTCGGCATTTATTTTTTCGATTTCGTGCTTCTCGATGTGATCGCCGACTTTGAGATCGCTGTCGCCGGCATTCACCACGCTGACGTAGTCGACCACGCGGCCGTTTTTTACGCGGCGGTAGGGCGACTCGATGAAGCCGTAGTCGTTGATGCGGGCATAGCAGCTCAACGACGAAATCAACCCGATGTTCGGACCTTCCGGCGTCTCAATCGGGCAGATGCGTCCGTAGTGGGTCGGGTGAACGTCGCGGACTTCGAATCCCGCGCGTTCACGCGACAGACCGCCCGGCCCAAGAGCCGAGAGACGCCGCTTGTGAGTGATTTCCGAGAGCGGGTTGGTCTGATCCATGAACTGCGAAAGCTGCGATGATCCGAAGAACTCGCGGATGGCCGCCATCACTGGCTTGGCGTTGACCAAGTCGTGCGGCATAGCCGTGGACATTTCCTGGTACACGGACATTTTTTCTTTAATCGCGCGTTCCATGCGAACCAGGCCGATGCGGAACTGGTTTTCCATCAACTCGCCGACCGCGCGCACGCGGCGGTTGCCGAGGTGATCGATGTCGTCGACCGAGCCAATGTTCTTGCGCAGCTTCAGCAGATACGAAATGGTCGCGTAGAAGTCCTGCGGTTCGAGCGTCCGGTTTTCCAGGTTCGTGGCATCCTGGTTTTCGAACAGCTTGATGTTGAACTTCAGACGGCCCACGCGGGAGAAATCGTATTTGCGAGGATCGAAGAACATCCCGTGGAACAGTGCGGTCGCCGTGTCGAGCGTCGGAGGATCGCCGGGACGCAGCTTGCGGTAGATTTCGATCAGCGCTTCCTGCGGCGTCTTCACCGAGTCGCGCTTCAGGGTCTGGCTGATGACCGTGCCGACATCGTCGCGCTCCGGGAAGAAGATGCTGAGCTCGACTACGCCGGAATCGAAAATCTTCGACAGTTTGTCAGCCGTGAGTTCGGAATTGGCTTCGAGCAGCACTTCGCCGGTAGTCGTGTCTACCACGTCGGCAGCTACCCATGCGCCTTCGAGGTCGGAGATATCGACTTCGATTTCGCTGATCTTTGCCTTTTGAATTTCTTTCAGCGTCGCAGCATTAAGTTTGCGCCCGGAATGCGCGATTTCGTCGCCAGATTTGTTCTTGATGCTGTGCGCCAGCTTCATGCCCAGCAGATTGGTGGCCTTTTCACTGTTGGGATCAATCGTCCAGAAAAGCTTTTTGTCGCGGACGACCAACCGGTCGACGGTGTAGAAGGTGCGCAGAATGTCTTCACTGGAGCGCAAGCCGAGGGCGCGGAGGAAAATCGTGCCCAGGAATTTGCGCTTGCGATCGATGCGGACGTAAAGCACGTTCTTCTGGTCGTATTCGAACTCGACCCATGAGCCGCGATACGGAATAATCTTGCCGAGGAAGTAGGTACGGTTGTTGGCGGTCTCAAAGAAAACGCCAGGCGAACGGTGCAACTGGCTGACGATGACACGTTCGGTGCCATTGATGATGAAGGTACCGTTCTGGGTCATCAGCGGAACGTCGCCGAAGAATACTTCCTGCTCTTTGATGTCGCGAATCGAGCGATTGCCGGTCTCTGCGTCTTTATCGAAAATCGTGAGACGCATTGTGACCTTCAGCGGCGCGGAGTAAGTCATGCCGCGCTCTTCGCACTCGCTCACGTCGTATTTCAGTTGCAAGCCGACCGGGTCGCCGCACTTGTTGCAGAAGTCGGGCGTGTTGGCGTTGTACGTGCCGCACTTGCTGCAAAGCACGTCGCCGGGGTGGAACGGATCGGTAACGATGGTGTTGCCGCAGTTCTTACAAGTGGAGCGCAGGTGATGCAGACCTTTTAAGTGGCCGCACTTGCACTCCCAGTTGCCGATTGCGTAGTCGACGAACTCAAGTTGCGAGACGTTGCGGAAATCCGTGATCGGAAATACCGACTGGAAAACCGCCTGCAAGCCGCCGTCATCGCGCTCGCTGGGCAAACGATCCATTTGCAGAAAGCGATCGTAGGAGCGCTTCTGCACTTCGATCAGGTTAGGGATCTGGATGGTTGCTGGAATTTTGGAAAAATCAAATCGGGTACGGAATCCATTACTCTTCGACATTCGGAGCTCCCAAACTTTCATGCGCAGCAATTGGGCTGCGACCAAAACCGCAGATGTGAAGGCGCATCAATCGCGCCAAGATGTTGTTAAGAACCAATAAAATGGCAAAGACAGGTACGCGCCCGCAGGGACATGACTCCCCGCAGGCGCCGAATGCAGCGCTTAGCCTCTGTTGAAATGTGTCGTTTCCGCGCCAGTATCTAAAGGCCTGTTCCTGTTCCGCCCTGCCCGCAGAACAGTCTGCCAACTCGTGTCAGCGACCACGCCCCCGCTTCCCGGGATCGTTATCTTGGATGGTCGCAGTCACTCTATGAAGCAGGAAGCGGCGTTAGTGATATAGATGATAGCACCCTTCCAAAAGCTTCACCAGATACATAACAAAAGAAAATGGGCACCGGACCCGATCCGGCTGGACGGGCGAGACGCCCGTCCTCCATTTTGGAACTTCACTTAACTTCGACCACCGCTCCCGCGTCGGTGAACTTTTTCTTGATGGTTTCCGCTTCTTCCTTGGAAACGCCGCCTTTAATCTCTTTCGGAGCGCCGTCGACCAGGTCCTTGGCTTCTTTCAAGCCCAGGCTGGTGACTTCGCGGACGGCCTTGATTACATTGATCTTATTCGCGCCCACTTCTTTCAGGACGACGCTGAACTCGGTTTTCTCTTCCGCCGGAGCCGCGCCTGCTGCTGCTCCACCGCCGCCGGCCATCATCACCGGAGCCGCGGCTGCTGCCGAGACGCCGAGTTTCTCTTCCAGCCGTTTTACGAGCTGCGCCGCGTCGAGCAGCGACAGTCCTACGATTTGTTCTTCTAACTGCTGCAGATCCGCCATGTTATTTCTCCAATTGTAGGTATCGATTGCTGATTTTTGTTATCCGCAGTCAAAGTTTCCAGTGCGACCAGGCTTCTGAACCACCGCGCCAGACACGCAGCAGAACCGAAACCGCGCAACCCTCGACTGAAGATAACTAAATCTTTTCGGACGGCTCGCACCGCCCCGAAACCTTCTGAAATTTAGCAATTGAGTAATCGCGTAATTGGGTAATTTGAAGACTTGAATCTTCAATTCCCAAATTACTCAATTACCCGATTACCAAATCAGGAAGCCAAGGCTTCCTTAAACTTGCCCTTCTCCACGCCCTGATTGATCACAACCGCGATGTCCCGTCCCACGGCGTTCATCACCGTGACAAGACGTTGCGCCGGCGCGTTCATCAGGAACAGGAGCTTCGAATAGATCTCCTCTTTCGACGGCATCGTGGCCAGCGCCTGGATCTGATTAATCGAAATCACGCGGCCTTCAACCAATCCGGACTTGAATGTGAACTCGGGATTATCCTTGGCATATTTCGAAAGAGCCTTCGCCAATGCCACCGGATCGCCCGAGGTATATGCGATCGAGGTCACGCCCGAAAGGTCCTTCAGGACCTCTTCGGCCTTGGTGCCCTTGGCCGCGCGCTCCGCCAAAGTATTCTTCACCACTTTGTACTTCGCGCCAGAAGCCCGCAGCGTCTTGCGCAGCTCGTAGTCCTGGGCCACGGTAAGCTTGCTGTAAGTGGTCACGATCAAGCTAGAGACGTTCTGCAAATCTTTGCTCAGCTTTTCAACCTGCTCGGTTTTCTTTGCTCTGGTAACAGCCATATTCGAATCCTCTTAATATCTTGTGTGGAGACGGGCGACTCGCCCATCTGGCTGCAGTCAATTACGCTTTCGCCGCGGCTTCTACCGCGCTGGTGTCAATCGAAATTCCCGGACCCATGCTGGAGCTGAGATAGCAGCCCTTCACGTACTTTGCCCTTGGCCACAGTCGGCTTGGCTTTCACCACGCTGGTAATGACGGTCGTGGCATTGTCGATCAGTTTCTCGGGAGTGAAGGAAATCTTGCCGACCGGTACGTGAACCAGCGCCGTCTTATCGGTGCGGAATTCCACTTTGCCCGCTTTGACTTCCTGCACGGCTTTGCCGACATCGAACGTGACAGTGCCCGTTTTCGGATTGGGCATCAGACCCTTGGGGCCAAGAACTTTTCCCAGGCGGCCGACGGATTTCATCACGTCCGGGGTCGCGATCAGCGCGTCGAAGTCGGTCCAATTTTCTTTGTTGATCTTCTCGACCATTTCCTCGCCGCCTACGAAGTCGGCGCCCGCCGCTTCGGCTTCCTTTATCTTGTCGCCGGTGGCGATGACGAGCACTCGCTTCGACTTGCCCAGACCGTGCGGCAGGACGACTGTGCCGCGCACCATCTGGTCGGCGTGCTTGGGATCGACTCCGAGGCGCATCGTGATTTCGACCGTCTCGTCAAACTTCGCGTATTTGACTTTTTGCAGCAGGGTGACTGCGTCCTTCATCAAGTATGGACGCTTTTCGACTGCCTGCCGCGCCTTGGTAATGTTCTTTCCCTGACTTCTTCATTTTCGTTTCCTCGTCTCCCACCGCTCGTCGTTGTTCTGGCGAGCCGTAGTGTTTTTCGACTTCGGTCAGTTGAGTAATGGTGCGATCGAGCAATTTGGTAACTTGCAAAAGCGCGGAGCTTTCTCCACTTGGACCGAATGTTCAAACTTACCCAAATTTCTCAATACTCAAACTTTATCCCACTACCTCAATGCCCATCGAACGCGCGGTTCCGCGGATGCTTTTGATCGCCGTTTCCACCGAAGCGGCGTTCAAGTCTGGCATCTTCTGTTTCGCAATGTCTTCAACCTGTCGGATCGTGACCTTGCCCACTTTGTCTTTGTTCGGCGTCCCCGATCCCTTGGCAATTCCCGCGGCCCGCTTCAGCAGAATCGAAGCTGGCGGTGTCTTGGTGATGAAGGTGAAAGTGCGGTCGCTATAAACCGTCACTACCACGGGGATGATGAGTCCTTCCAGTTCCTTCGCGCTGGTACGCGCATTGAACTGCTTGCAGAACTCCATGATATTGATCTGCGCCTGGCCTAGAGCCGGACCCACCGGGGGCGCGGGCGTAGCCTTGCCTGCCGCAATCTGAAGCTTTACCGAACCTGTTGCTTTCTTTGCCATGATCTTTTTTACCTAAGCTGCTAGCGAAGTGCCTACGCCACTTTCTCCACTTGATTGAATTCCAACTCAACCGGCGTCGACCGGCCGAAGATCGTCACCATGACTTTCAGCGTCTCACGGTCTTCGTTGACTTCGTCGACGATTCCCGTGAAGCTGGCGAATGGTCCCTCGGTGATGCGTACCGATTCATTCTTCTCGAACTTAACTTTGAGCTTGGGCTTGTCTCTCGACTCACCCACGCGATACACGATGTGCTGCACTTCTTCTTCCGAAAGCGGCGTGGGCTGCTGGCCGGTGCCGACGAATCCAGTCACTCGCGGCGTGGACTTCACTACGTGCCACACGTGATCGTCCATGTCCATTTCGACCAGCACGTAACCGGGATAGAACATGCGCTCGCTGGTGTACTTCTTGCCGCCGCGCACTTCGGTGACCGACTCAGTAGGAATGAGCACTTTGCCGATTCTCTCCTGCAGCCCAAATGCCTGAATGCGCGACTCCAGCGACTCCTTCACCTTGCGTTCGAATCCCGAATACGAGTGGATGATGTACCACTTCATGTTGGGATTGCGCGGAGCCTCGGGGGCAGCCGTGCCGTCAGTAGTCGCTGGCAGTTGGTCTTCTGCGGCGGCGCTGGCTGCGGTTTCGTTTTTTTCTTCCTGCATAGCGTGCTGTAAGATTTCAGCTTCCTTCCTTGGCATCAACGATGGGTCAAATACTTGAACAGGTAGTTGATGCCGCTGCCGATGGTGTTATCGACCACCCAGAAATACAATCCGAACAGGAAAACCGTGATAATGACCACGATGGTCGTGGCTTGCACATCTTTAAATGAAGGCGCCGTAACCTTCTTCATTTCGGTGCGCACGTCGTTATAGAAAGTCTTGACGCGCTCCGGCCAAGACTTCAGCCGGCCTGTCAGGCTATTTTCGTCTGCGGTGGCTGCCATTGATTTTGCCATTCTCTTTGTCTCGACTCCCATCACTCCCTACCCGACTTCGTTCGCTCACTTCGATCTCTGGCAGGGGCGGAGGGATTCGAACCCCCAAGTTCGGTTTTGGAGACCGACAGTTTAACCGTTGAGCTTACGCCCCTGAAGTCATTTAGCAATTTGGCAATTGAGTAATTTGGTAATTTGAAAGCGGGCTCGCTTTGGTTTTCAATTATCAAATTCCAAAATTTCCCAATTACTAATTATTTTACTTCTTTGTGCGGCGTATGCTTCCGGCAACGCTTGCAGAATTTCTTCATCTCAAGCCGGTCCGGAGTCGTCTTCCGATTCTTCGTGCTCGAATAGTTCCGTTCTTTGCAATCACCGCACTGCATCGTAATAATTTCTCGGGGCATGAAAACAGCTCCTGGCTTCTGGCTCTTAGCTTCTAGCTCAACCTAAAATGTCATCCTGAAGGCGACGCTTTTTGTCGCCGAAGGATCTATGCATTTCGCGTCGCTCTCAACAGTCGATGAAGCTGACCCACGAGTGGCCAACGGCCAACGACGAAAGACCAACGACCGTACTACTGCACAATCTCGCTGATGGTGCCTGCGCCGACCGTGTGGCCGCCTTCGCGAATCGCGAAACGCAAACCTTTTTCCATCGCGACTGGCGTGATCAACTCGATTACCAGGCTGACGTTGTCTCCCGGCATCACCATCTCGGTTGCTGCCGGAAGTTCCGCTACGCCCGTTACGTCTGTCGTTCTCAGATAAAACTGCGGACGGTATCCTTTGAAGAATGGCGTGTGCCGTCCGCCTTCTTCTTTGGTCAGAATGTAAACTTCGGCTTTGAACTTGGTGTGCGGCGTGATCGATCCACCTTTCGCCAGCACCATGCCGCGCTCGACATCGTCTTTGCCAATGCCGCGCAGTAAGAGGCCAGCGTTGTCTCCCGCCAAGCCTTCGTCCAATTGCTTTTTGAACATTTCGACGCCGGTCACGACGGTTTTGCGGGTGTCGCGGAAGCCGACGATTTCTACTTCCTCGCCGACTTTTACTTTGCCGCGTTCGATTCTTCCCGTCACTACCGTGCCGCGTCCGGAGATCGAGAAGATGTCTTCAATCGGCATCAGGAACGGCTTGTCCAACTCGCGCGCCGGTTGCGGAACGCTCTTGTCCACCGCTTCCATCAACGCGTCAATCTGCTTTTCCCACTTCTCTTCGCCATTCAGCGCGCCCAAAGCGGAGAGACGGATTACCGGAACATCGTCGCCAGGGAATTGATAGCTCTTCAGCAACTCGCGCACTTCAAGTTCGACCAGATCCAGCAACTCGGGATCGTCAACTGCGTCGCACTTGTTGAGGGCAACCACGATGTAAGGCACGCCCACTTGCCGCGCCAAAAGCACGTGCTCGCGAGTTTGCGGCATCGGACCATCGGTGGCCGCGACCACAAGAATCGCGCCATCCATCTGCGCCGCGCCCGTGATCATGTTCTTGATGTAATCCGCGTGGCCTGGGCAATCGACGTGCGCGTAGTGCCGGTTGGCGGTTTCGTACTCGACGTGCGCGGTCGCAATCGTGATGCCGCGGGCTTTTTCTTCCGGCGCGTTATCGATGCTGTCAAAAGACCGGAACACGATCTTCGGGTTGTGCTTCTGCAACACCTTGGTGATGGCCGCCGTCAGCGTGGTCTTGCCATGGTCGATGTGACCAATCGTGCCCACGTTGCAGTGCGGCTTATTCCGTTCAAATTTCTCTTTCGCCATTTGCTCTTTCTTCCTTTGTAGCGCCGGCGTCCCGCCGGCATCTTGCGTGAATTCGCTACAGCTTCGCAACACTGCGGGCTATCGCCGCTTTCAGGCCGGCGAGACGCCGGCGCTACCAGTACCAAACTCTGGAGCGGGAGACGGGAATCGAACCCGCGACCAACAGCTTGGAAGGCTGTGACTCTACCACTGAGTTACTCCCGCTTAAACCCAGCTGTCAGCTTTCAGCCGTCAGCTCTCAGCAAAATCTTCGCTCTTCCAAATCGCTAGCTCTGACGCGATTCCTCAATCAAGAGAATCGCCAAATGAGCGATTCCGAAAGGAATTGCGACAACCAGAAGAATTCCCTCAATCATTACCCAGTTGGTCGCGCCAGACAACCAATCAATCAAAACCCATCCCGCGACGAACGCTAGCGCGATGTATCTAACCGCTGTCGTCCGACGCTTTCCCGTCAACTGCCCGAGTGCCACGATCAAGAGAATAAAATACGCAACACAGGCTGCCGCCGCTATCTCTACCGCCGCATTCACAGCCCCGCGCCCCAATCTCTGGAGCCGATGATCAGGATTGAACTGATGACCTCTCCCTTACCAAGGGAGTGCTCTACCAACTGAGCTACATCGGCCAACCGCTTGCCACAATCCAGACGTAGCGAACTACGTCTGTACAGCTATTCTTTGTCTGGATGCAGCACATCTTTTCTGCGCACCCAGGTTTTCAATGCGAACATCGCTAGAACTGCCAGCGTTGCCAAACGAATTCGCTGGTCGCTGATCGTGTTCCACGACAAAATTCCTAAAGCAACAAACGCGGCCAGCGCAATCAGTAAACGCTTCACTCAGATCCTCGCGGGATTCTGGCTCAGATCCCTCGCACACTACGCTCGGGATTTCGGCTGCGGACTCCCGCTTCGCTCACGCCCGCATGGCGCCTCAAGTTTCCTGGTGCACAGGGAAGGATTCGAACCTTCGTACCTCGCAAGGAGGGACAGATTTACAGTCTGTTGGCTTTAACCACTCACCCACCTGTGCAAACTTCCCGGCCTGCGCGGAGGATGATGCAACGGCGAGGCAATGACCCAATAGACAAATCAGAGTGCGCGCAAAAATTCATTTGCACGCAAACACCACACTTGGAAAAATTCCTTATGGAGTGCTGTTGGGAAAAATCTGTTACGCCGCCGCGCCGCGCAAAACGCTCTGTGTTCCGGAACCGATTCTGCGACTAAAAGTGCCGGGCAAATCAATATTTAAATGCTGGAGCTGGCGAAGGGATTTGAACCCCCGACCCTCTGATTACAAATCAGATGCTCTACCAACTGAGCTACGCCAGCAGGCGGGGACAACGAGCCCTCGCGGGCGCATGTATCCCTCTAATCCCTCACACATGTCCGGGACAATTTTAAAAGGTACCATAACGGTAATCCGGGTGCAACTTCTTGTTCGTTTGGATCAGAGCGCGACAGCCTCGATTTTTGTAGCGCCGGCATCTTGCCGGCTGTCCCGAGGGCATCTTGCCCTCGGAGGTGAGGGCGGGACGCCCTCACGACAGCCGCCGAGACGGCGGCGCTACGAAGTTCAACACCGAGAACCCTAGTCCCAGTCGCCGCATCCAAATCACGAGGAGGATTTATGGTTACGCGACGACGCGGCGACGAGCAAGCACGGCCCGATGAATTGGGAAACGATCCCGGACAAGTTGGCCCGGATAGCGCTGGACAATCCGGCGACCCGCAACAGCTTTCTTCAGAGCGCCGAGGCTGACAGCGAAAGCGTCCAGGAACTAGCCGATACCGATCAGGCACTTGAAGCCGGAATCGTCGAAGGTGTCGAGGATGCGGCTGATCATCCCGAGCGTCCCGTCCACACCCACCTCGACTACGGACGCCCCGACGATATTCCCCCGCGAGCCGGTTCCGAGAGACGGGGCGGCGCAAAGAGTGACTATGTCGACGTCGAGAATGTTCCCGATGAGCGTGCAAGCTAACCAGGTGATTTTCCGCGGGAAAGGTGCTTTGAACGTCGCCGACCGCAAGGCGCTAGAAGCCCAGAGCTGAAAACTCACAAAATCACTCTCTCATCTCCGACTCGACGGGTCACGTGTTCGCGGTCTAAGTACTCGAGCAAAGGGATCGCATACTTACGACTCACTCCGGTGAGGTCTTTGAAGCGGGCCACATCGAGTTTGGGCGATTTGATCTTTTCTGCGGTCATGCGCTGGCGAAGCTCGGTCAGGACTTTCTGATGAAAGACTAATTCGTCGGAAATCTTGATCAAGGTTTTGTCACGCAGCAGCAGGGTCACAATTTTTTGCGCGCGCGTTTTGTCGACTTTCAATCCCGCGAGCACGTCTTTTAACGCAGGTACTCTCAGCCCGGCAATCGCGAACGCCGCCTCGATAAGTTTTTTCGACTCGGCTTCATCATCTTTCATCACTACGCCGCGTCCGGCCAGACGCACCAGTTCTCCTGCGACTTCAATCTTCCTGGTTCGTAGCCCTTCATCGAAAACGTGGTCAAACACGGTAGGACTGACTTCAGAAAAACGTCCACGCAGTTCTTCCTTGCTCATGCCCGCCACCAGGGCGTTTTGTTTATGGAAAGCATCGAGTGCGGACATCATTTCTTTGCCCACCGAGTCAACGGCGGCCTTGGAGATAAAAACGTCTCCTACTCGGGCAATCTCAGGCTCCGCCGCTGCGGAAATAATTTGTGGCGCCAGCCAGCCCGTGCGCGCCACAGCTTCCGCGAGGCTAAGCCCGCGAGCGCCGCTGGCTCTGACTCGCGTGTGTAGTTTCGCAGCCCGGAATTCCTCCCCCACCATCTCCAGAAAATGACCGTACTCGCCCGTGTTCTTCACTCTCTTCGGCGGCGCATTTTCGACCACCACGCCGCCGCCGCTGGTGATCACAGGCGAAAACTGTCGCATGATGAAGCGATCTCCAGGCAACAGCAGCGCGGGTTCACTCAGCCGCAACTGCGCGAAGGCGCTTTCGCCTGGACCCACCTGCTTCTTGCCATACAACACCACGCTGGCAATGGTTTCGGAAGTGTAAGAGTGGAAATGCACACGAGCGCGGTCTTTCAGTGGCTTGGCGGAAGGCAGCAATGACAGTTCAACATCCACGCGTAAGGTGGCTTGTAGAGTTGAAACCGGGGCCAGCATCATTCCGCGACTCAATTCTTCCGTACTCGCGCCCGCCAGGTTCAGCGCAGTCCGCTGTCCGGCGACCGCTCGATCGGCGGGCCTGCCATGCACTTGAATGCCGCGCACCCGCACCCGCTGTCCTTTGGGAAAAAGCTCCAATTCGTCTTCTTTGCAGATGCTGCCCGAAACCAGCGTCCCGGTCACCACCGTACCAAAGCCTTTCATGGTGAAGACGCGATCGATGGGCAGACGCGCGATCGCTTTTGAATCTCTGGACGGAACTTCGCTCGCGACCCGCACCAGTTCGCGCTTCAAATCATCCATCCCCGCGCCGGTCAGTGAACTGACAGCCACAATGGGGTTGGGGTGGCCGAGAAAGGACTCGCGCAGAAAATCTTCCACCTCGGCGCGGACTACAGCTAACGTATCCGCGTCGACTGCATCAGCCTTGGTCAACACCGTGATGCCGCGGCGCACCGAGAGCAAGCGGCAGATATCAAAGTGTTCGCGCGTCTGCGGCATGATCGATTCGTCCGCCGCCACCACCAGCAGCACCAGATCGATTCCGCCTACCCCAGCCAGCATGTTGCGCACGAAGCGTTCATGTCCAGGCACATCGACAAAACCCAGCCGCAAAATTTCGCCACTGGGCAAAGGCAGTTCAAGGTTGGCAAAGCCAATATCGATAGTGATGCCGCGGCGTTTTTCTTCTTCGAGGCGGTCGGCATCGATGCCAGTGAGCGCCTTCACCAGCGCAGTCTTGCCATGATCAATGTGTCCAGCGGTGCCGACAATGACGGACTTCATTCCAACATGATGATACAGGCTGCGAAGTTGACCCTAGGCTGTAAGCGGGTTTTTCTGAAATGCATTACGGATTGTTGTCGTCGTCATCGATAGCGTGCCTGTGGGGCAGCATACTTCGATGCAAGATTCGAGAAATCAAAATGCCATCGCGTCTCTGCCGGTAGAATAAGACGTGTTCGCCGTGCTCGTGACGCCGCAAGCCGGCGCGAACGTCATCACAACGTCTGCCTGCCGCCGGATTGTTCGCCAGTATGTGACAGCAAGACTCGAGCTCACCGAGATACTGAGCGGCTTGGTCCCTGCCCCATTGATGTAAGGTGTAATCGCCGATGCCAAGCAAGTCGGCTTCAGCGCGGCGCGAAAA
This sequence comes from uncultured Acidobacteriota bacterium, assembly GCA_963716405.1. Taxonomy (GTDB): domain Bacteria; phylum Acidobacteriota; class Terriglobia; order Terriglobales; family Acidobacteriaceae; genus JABDBE01. The sequence continues at coordinate 248,761 of CAVQTI010000014.1, forward strand.
TCGAAACTTACCCACGCGATTGCGAAGGGGGAAGTTTCAGGGCCTTACGGACTCGCTCGAAGGCGTGGCCCTTGGCGATGCCGCTGGCGTCGCCTTTATCAACAGCCGCCCGCAGCGCCCTTAGCTTCGCTTCGTATTCCCGCTCCTCGCGGTCCAAAGTCCGCAAGCCGGCACGCACGACTTCGCTGGCGTTTTCGTACCGCCCGCTCTTAACCTTGGTGGCGACAAAGCGGTCAAGTTCATCAGTCAAATTGACATTACGCGTAGGCATGCCCTAGCCCTTTCCACGGACCATTGTAACAACCGTTGGCAAAGATTGCCAGCGGCTCCGGGCTTCTAGCGATATAACGCAATCCTCCCCTCACATGGACACAAAATCAGCCCCCAATCGCCGGCTCGCGTTGTTGCCGTAGACACGAAACACAGAAAAGGCGCCAAATTACCGCGATAAAAAAAGATTATAGGTGCAACCGGGAAACTTCTTTCCTCTACCCGCGGCAGATGCGACAATAGAGTTTCCCAATGACCACGGTTCCCACTCTTGCTATCACTCCAGAAATCGTCCGCGAACACGGCCTCACGCCGGAAGAATACGAGAAAGTTAAACAGCTTCTCGGCGGTCGTGAGCCTACCATCACTGAGCTAGGCATCTTCAGCGTGATGTGGAGTGAGCACTGCTCGTACAAATCTTCCCGCGTGCATTTGAAGCGGCTGCCGACCCGCAGCCGGCGCGTCGTGCAAGGCCCGGGCGAGAACGCCGGCATCATCGACATCGGCGATGGATGGGCTTGCGCCTTCAAAATCGAATCGCACAATCATCCTTCATTCATCGAGCCATTCCAGGGTGCGGCCACAGGAGTAGGTGGAATTCTGCGCGACATTTTCACCATGGGCGCGAGGCCTGTAGCGGTGATGGATTCGCTGCGCTTCGGACCGATTACAGCTCCCCATGTGACGGGCGATGATGCCCCTCCTTCACAAGCGAACGCGGGCGAGGGCGCCCGCGCCACACAGTCGGAGATTCACAAGAATCATTCCGTCTTAGAAGGCGTAGTTAGCGGCGTTGCCTCTTACGGAAATTGTTTCGGCGTGCCCAATCTCGGCGGCGAGACTAAATTCGAAGCCTGCTATTCCGGCAATCCGCTGGTAAATGCTTTCGCTCTAGGCCTGGTGCGCCGCGACCAGATTTTCTATGCCAAAGCCGCAGGCGAGGGCAATCCCGTAATCTATGTCGGATCGAAAACCGGACGCGACGGCATTCACGGCGCCACTATGGCCAGCGAAGAATTCAGTGAAGCCTCAGAGGCGAAACGTCCGAACGTTCAAGTCGGCGACCCATTCCTCGAAAAGTTGCTGCTCGAAGCTTGTCTCGAAGCCATGCAGACCGGCGCCATCGTCGGCATCCAGGACATGGGCGCTGCCGGCCTGACTTGCTCAACTTGCGAGATGGGCGCGCGCGGCGGCGTTGGCACCGAGATCGAACTCGACCGCGTGCCGCAGCGCGAAACTGGCATGACGGCTTACGAAATCATGCTCAGCGAATCGCAGGAGCGTATGCTGCTGGTGGCGCAGAAAGGCCGCGAAGCCGAAGTTTTCCGCGTATTCGAGAAGTGGGGCCTGGATGCGGTTGAAATTGGCCGGGTTACCAATGACGGCAAGATGCGCGTCCTGCATCACGGAAAAGTTGTTTCCGAAATTCCAAACCAAGCGCTGACCGACGACGCACCGGTTTACAAACGTCCCATGGAACGATGGGAACCGCCGGTAGCGCGCGAGATGCCTGCCTCGATCAAGCTAGCCGCCACAGGAGATTTCACCGGCAATCTGAAGCGCTTGCTGGCCAGCCCGAATATTTGCGGCAAACGTTGGGTTTGGCAGCAATACGACCACATGGTGCAGACCAATACCGTCGAAGGCCCTGGCGCCGGCGATGCCGGCGTGATCCGCATAAAAGGCGGCGAGCGCGGCCTGGCCATGGCTCTCGACGGCAATGGCCGCTGGTGCTATCTCGATCCGCAGCTTGGGGCCATGCACGCCGTCGCCGAAGCCGCGCGCAACGTAGCCTGCTCGGGCGCGACTCCGGTGGGGGCGACCAACTGCCTGAACTTTGGCAATCCGGAGAAGCCGCAGATCATGTGGCAGTTCTCCAAAGTGATTGACGGCATCACCAAAGCCTGCGAGGAGCTTGATGTACCAATCACCGGCGGCAACGTCAGCTTCTACAATGAAACCCTGGGGGAGGGAATTTATCCTACGCCGGTAATCGGAATCGTCGGCATTCATGCGGACGTTCACAAAGCCGTGTTCCCGCACTTTCGCGAAGCCAGGACGCGCGGTGGTCTTGCTGCGGGCTTCGGAGCCGGGTGATCTCGATCGATGCGGAGTGCGAGTTTGGCTCGTCCGAGTATGCCAAGGAAATTCTCGGCGCAGTGTGGGGATTTCCCCCCGCGCTCGAGTTGGAACGAGAAGCCGCGCTGCAGAAGGCCATCATTGAAATGATCGAAGCTGGGCTAGTCGATTCCGCCCACGATTGCTCGGAGGGCGGAATTGCGGTCACCCTGGCCGAGTCGACCTTCGCGAAGGGAATTGGCGCGTCGGTAAATCTCGCCTCGCATGGATTGCCGCCGGAGTTTGTTCTCTTCGGGGAAGATGCCAGCAGAATCGTGATCTCTTGCGACCAGAGCAATCTCGCGCGAATCAAACAAGTAGCGGCTAAATATCATCTCTCCGCCGATGAGATTGGCGAAACTGTTCCCGAACAAATCAATATCCGGTTGGATGGCGGGGTCGTAGTATCCGCCACGACGAGCGAGCTACGCGATTCGTACGAAGGCGCGCTAGAAGCGGCATTGCGCACCGAGACCGAAGTAGCTAACGCCACGTAGGGACGGTCTCTGACACGTCCAGCCGAGCCATGTGTTCGCTGAAAGCTGATAGCTGAGGGCTGAGAGCTAACAATGCTAACTCCAGACAAATTTCGCGACGAATGCGGCGTCGTAGCCATCTATGCCCACCCGGAGGCCGAGACGCTTGCCTACCTAGGCCTGCACGCTCTGCAACATCGGGGTCAGGAGTCGGCCGGTATCGTCACCTCCGACGGCATGGCTCTGCACATGCACAAAGCCATGGGCCTGGTCGCCGACATTTTTCAGGAAGGCGTTCTGGCCAAGCTGCGTGGCACGCTGGCCATCGGCCACACGCGTTATTCCACGGCGGGTGATTCGGCGCTGCTTGAACGCCCAGCCAATCATGGTGCAATCGAACAAAGGCATGATGGCGCTGGCGCACAACGGCAATCTGGTGAATGCGCAGGATATCCGCGCAGCGGCTGGACAGCCAGGGTTCCATTTTTCAAACCAACAGCGACACTGAAGTGATCGTGCACCTGATCGCCCTATCGAAAGAACAAACCCTGCCGGAAGCCATTGCCGACGCGCTGCGCCGGGTAGAAGGCGCGTTCTCGCTGGTCATGATCAGTCCCGACCGGATCTTCGCCGCCCGCGACCCGCGCGGCTTTCGTCCGCTGGCCATGGGCCGGATTCCGGCGCACGGCGGCGAGAAGCAGGACACAATAGTCTTCGCCTCCGAAACCTGCGCTTTTGATTTGATCGGCGCGACCTTTGAACGCGACGTGAAACCCGGAGAGCTGGTAATCGTCGGCCCGGAGGGAATTACATCGCGAACCTACGCCCCGGCTCTGGCGCAATCGAGCTGCATCTTCGAGCACGTATATTTTTCGCGGCCAGACAGCCGCGTATTCGGGCGCGCCGTGCAGGAAAGTCGCGAGGAACTGGGACGCCAACTAGCGCGCGAAGCTCCATCCGAGGCTGACGTTGTGGTGCCCGTGCCAGATTCGGGTGTGACTGCCGCAGTCGGCTACGCAGCCGAGAGCGGAATTCCTTTTCGCTTCGGACTGATCCGCAATCACTACGTCGGACGCACGTTCATTGAACCTCGCCAGAGCGTGCGCGACTTTGGCGTGAAGCTGAAAATCAATCCGGTACGCAGCCTGCTCGAAGGCAAACGTGTGGTGTTGATCGACGACTCCATAGTGCGCGGCACCACCAGCCGCAAGATCGTGCGCATGGTACGCAGCGCTGGCGCCAAAGAAGTGCACATGCGCATTTCGTGTCCGCCCACCATTTCGCCCTGCTTCTACGGTGTCGACACTCCGTCCAAGAAAGAACTCATCGCGGCTAACAAGTCAGTAGAAGAGATTCGCGAATTCATCGGCGCCGACTCGCTGGCCTACCTCTCGCTACCGGGACTGAAAAAAGCCTGCGGAGATGGCGAGAAAACTACTTATTGCTCCGCCTGCTACACCGGCGCCTATCCCACCAATTGGGTCGACGTGGAAGAAATTCAACCCGTGAGCATAAGCAAACGGTAAGTCTCCGGACGACTCCAAGCCAGATAACACAACTTAATGGGGGCATCCTCGCGCCACGCTGGACGGGTGAGGCTCGTCCGTACTTCCCGAGGGCGGGACGCTCTCGGGGCAGCGGCAAGATGCCCGCGCTACAAAACACGCTCGTGTAGGCGGGGGCGTCCACGCCCGTGCCGGAAGGACTCACGCTGGATTTGCCGGAGTCCTGATTACGATAACCGTAACTTGATTCGCACGGGCGAGGCGTCCCAGACAAGAGTGTCAGCTCCACACCAGCTGAAAGCAAAAAGCCTGCTCTCTTGCGAGCAGGCTTTTTAACACAGCAGAAGAAACTACTGTCCGGGACAGACGTTAGCTTCATCGTTTTGGAAGGCCAGCCACTTGTTTGCCGAGTCGCTTCTGGGCGCACCGAAGTAGCCGATGAAAACCAGGGACTGGAGGTTGTAGGTGAAGCCATTCAGCTTGTATGGGTAGGCTCCGTAGTTGGGTCCACCTTCGAGCGGATCGCCCACTTCCAGGATGCTGTTGTCCTGGCAGCCGACGACGTTATCGACGAATGGATCGTCCATCCACTCGCCCAGTTCGTGCGACAGGGCGGAGACGTCCTGAGAGAATGTCTTAACGTCCACGTAGGCTGAATTGTTGTAGGTCTGGCCGCCGGGTTGGGGGTTGTTGGCGCTATGGTAGCCGCCGATACAGCAGTTGTTCAATCCGATTCCTTGCGTCAGGTAAATGTCGTACCAGACGAAGAGCGGAACAATGTCCGGGGTAGCCCCCAGTTTGCTCATGAAGCCCTGCACCTGGTTATCGTAGTAGTTGATGTCGGCAAGACCTGCAGTAATATTCGGGTCATTACCAAAATGAAAGGTGTCGACCTGGCAGCTGGCGTCAGTGCAGTTGATGGTCTGCTCTGGCTTGAGCACGGCCTTCAGCAGAACATGGTAGTTATTGTTCTTCTTGATGTTCTTCCCCCACCAAGTGCCGCGCTGGAAGGCGTCTTCGTATTGCGTGTTGCCCAGGTCCGTCGCGCCCTGTTTAAAGTCGATGCCGGCGTTGAAGAGCGGTGACTTCAAGATGTTCTGGACCACCGACCGTCCGTTCGACAGTTTATGGTTGGGATCGAAGGTTTTGTTCCCGTGGCTTGCGTCGTAGACGAACTTGATTGGAATCACCCATATGGTGGTCGTCGTAGTTACATTGGTGCTGGCGGGATTGGTGCCGACCATAGTGAAGCTTCGTTTCACGTGGGTGAGGTCCGTGAAGCTACCATTCCATTGGACCAATTGCTTCCCGGGTACCTCCGCGGGCAATGTCGATCGTAGGTAGGCTTTAAACATCGGCTTTGGACCGACTGCTTGAGAATCATCCTGGGCGAAGGCGGCGCTGACAGTGCAGGCGAGCAGCAGCGCAGCGAGCAAGTTGAAAGTAGCGAAACGTCGATTCATATTGCAACAACTCCTTTTGGTTGGTTGATCAGTTTAAGTTCGATTCGACCGATGCGATTTTCTCCACCTCGTGCAAGTCCCAGCGACGGCGTTACACGCCTTCGCAAATTGTTTTTCTCACAATCCTGGGCTGATAGCTGCGGGGCGCAGCAGTGAGCTAGAGGATTCTGCACGGCCTAAGGGTGGGAGTCAAGACGAAAGTTGTCAAATTTTCGCAGGTAGGCAAAATCTTGCGACTATTGACAAGCAGAGTTGTCCACACCTTGTCCTGACAAAGAAAAAAGCCCGCTCCATGAGGAGCGGGCTTAAGTCGAACGGCAAATTATTTACTTGGCCAGTGCATTGATCAGGCCGGCTCCATTCGGACTGCCCCACCCCGTCGCCAAATCATAACCTTTGGTAGCCGGGAAGCCATTGCTGCCGACGGTGATGTCGTGGAACGCGGTGGCATAGCCTTTGCTCAGACCCAGGGGATAAATGGTTGGATCAATGAAGCCCGGCGGATTATCCTTGTGGGCTGCTGCTTGTTGATTGGCTAGAGCCAGGTAGCCTGCCCACATGGGCGCGGCAAAGCTGGTTCCGCCGTATTCGTTGGCTGTGCAGCCCCGTTGGTCCGCGCACACGTAGAAGGTGAAGTTTGAATTGGCGGAGAGATCGGGGCCATTGCGATATTTCGTCGAGCCCTGGTTAGCCTTGGTGATCACCCCTTTAAGTTTCTGCCAACTGGGGATCGCGAAGTCATCAGGAGAGATGCCGCCTCCACCGTCGACCCAAACCGTTTCTGAGGCCCAGCCCTTGCCCGGGCCTTTCGTGGTCAGATCCGTGCCGCCCACACAGAGGACGTATGGAGACTCCATCGGCCACCAAGTGCCCGTGGAATGCCATGCGCCACTGTCGCCGGCTGCTTCAAAGAAGCTCTGGCCTTGCGCAGCGAACTTCTTGAAGTAGGGGTTATCCTGTGTTGGATCGATCGGATTCCAATACCAAGATGAGCTCAAATTCAAGGGCAGCGGTTTATGGGAAGACATACTGGCCAGCATGGCCGTATCGCTGTTATTGCTGACGTACAAGTAAACGGCCGTCACGCCTGGCGCCATACCGAGCGCCTGGGTAATGTCGAGAGTCTGCTCAGTGTCATCGCAATTCTGCGCAGCGAGGCAGTTGATGGAGCTTCCATCGGTGGAAATGCCAGTCACCTTCGCCGTCCGCTTTTGTCCGGCGTTTTTGTAATAAGTGTTCACGTCGGCGATATCGAATCCGAGGAACTCCAACAGTCCGATGTTCTGTCCCTTGCCTGTAAGCGAGGTGCCTCCGTAGTAAGCGGCTCGCATATCGCTACCACAGAAAGAGGCTGAAGGGCAGGAACCGGTTGTGGCCGGGGGCTTCATGCCCGGAGGACGCCGCGCCACCAGCGGACGCGGGATGGAATAGTTGTCCAAACCAGTGATGTGCCAGAGCTGGAACGGCAGATCTACCGTCGGTTCGCGGTCAGGAGAATAAAAATCGCGATTAGCATTGGCGTCGTGATAGACGCCCATGTTTACGTGGAAGGCAGTCTCGATGGCCGCTACCGAAGCCTTGAATTGCACATCCATGGCGTCGCGTGAGCCGCCGGTCATGGTCAGACCGTTGGCGCTCGCAAAACGCACCAGCGCGTGATAGTCATGCTGGCTCGGTCCGAACTTCTCGGTGAACTGTTCGACGGTGAGGTACTGGTGATAAGAGGGGCTGGAAGGATCGTAAACATCTTGCAGAAAACGATCGAGCCCGGCTTGATCGCGCACCGCCAGAACAATGTCGATGCGCATAGATTGATTTGCGGGAAGCTTGCCGACGAAAGTCGCCTGCCCATTGAGAACCACGGGCTGCACATGGTGCGTCAGCAGGCTCTGCGGCTGGGCAAGGGCTGCTTGACTAGACATAACAAGTACTACGAACAACGCTGCTGCAACAGTTGTCAGCAACGCAATTGAACGTTTCATGGACTCGTCTCCTTGATTGACTGGTGGAAGATTGACTGATGGAAGATTGACTGGTGGAACAGCTATAGCGATGTGGGTCGTCGTGGTGAACGGCTTGTGCGATGACGGAGAAATTCTCGACAAATAATTTTCCCGGCGGCCCTTGAATGGTCACTGCGAGGGAGTAACGAAAATCGCATACGATTCTGGACGTCTCGGCGGGGGAAGTCAATGGCAACGCGACGAATTATTCAGTCTTAGGAAAAAGTTTGCACCTAATTGCAAAAAGTCTGCACCCCTTTTGGCAGGTTTCATGACAAAACTCCACTTCCCTTGCTACGCGCCGCTTTCAGAGCCGGCCAGGACGATTAAGCAGACAGCCCGTTCCATCTTTACAGATCCCTCGGGCACGTCAGAGCCTCCAAACTTAGAATGTCGCACGCACGCCCAGTTGGGCGGCAAAAGGAATTCCGACCGTGGTCCCCGGGCCGAAGAAATCTCCAAGCGCGCCGCCGGGGATGCGCAACGGGTTCAGGTTGGTCAGAGGCGAAGTGGCGGTGCACGCGGGATTGGCGCAGAACGACGTGATGTTGCCGCTCTGCGCTTGCGCAGGCGGAACCGGCAGAGAGAGCACACGTTGGTCACGTAATTTGCGCCCGGATTATTGCGGTTGAAGAGATTGAAAAATTCCACGAAGGGAATCAGCGACCAGCGGTCGTGAAAGTTGAAGGGACGGCTGACGCGCAGATCGGCCTGAATGTACGGCGTGCCGCGGAATTCGTCGAGACTCGTTCTGACTCCGTTGATCTCAATGCGATCGCTGTTATCAGCCAACGTGATCGTGAACGGCCGCGCGCTTTCGGCTTGAGTAAGCGTGGTGAGTTCGAATCCCCCAGGCACGTAGAAAGTTCCGGCGAGAACGAAGCGATGAGTGACGTCCTCGCCGGAAGGCCCGTAATCGCCGGGCCGAAATGGATTCAACGGATCGCAGACGCCGTTCACGTAGTCGAAGAGTTCTCCCAAAACGCAACCCCAGGTCTGCGCTCGCGAAAGCGTATAGTTTGCGACCAGATTGAAACGTCGTGAGACATTGCCCTGCAGGTGCAGCATGAGCGCGTTGTAGCTCGACCGGTTGTCGGATTTAAACACCGCAATGTTGGGCACGTCGGCTTGGTCGGCAGGATTGGCCGCGAACAGCGACGTGCCAGCGGCGTAGGGATACGCGCGGTACCCGTGGTTTCCTTCCTCGTGCGTGTAATCCGCACTCGCGGTCCAGCGGGCGTTGAATGCGTGTTGGACTCCTGCAGTCGCGTGGAGCGCGTAGGGAGTCTTGTAATGCGGATCAATAATCGCTCCCGATGTGCCTCCCGGGATGCAGCCGGGATCGCCAGGATTGACGCATACCCCGGGAGGCGCATTGACGGCCTGAAACGCCGCGACCCAGCCGTTCTGCGCCAGATCGTCGTAGTAGAGGCCGAAGCCCGCACGAATCACCGTAGTTCCCGATTTGCCCGGAGAATAAGCAATGCCGAGGCGCGGCCCGAAAGCTTTACGGTAGTCATGGGCCACGCCGTTAAGCAGCGGGATGCCCAAAGCTTTTAGCGTCAGGTAGGCGGGATTCTCCGCCTGGCTGCGGCCGGACGCGGTCAACAAGCCGAACGTAGTGTCATAGCGCAGTCCGTAGTTCACCGTGAGATGTGAAGTCGCTCGCCACGAATCTTCGGCGTAAAGCCCCAACCGCTGCACGTTTTGCGAGAAACTGCCATCGCTGGCAGGCGTGTTGACGCAGACCACGTCAGCAGGCGGGTTCACGCAATTCAGATTGAAATAAAACTGCGATGGGTTGGCCGCGTAGAACGCCGGATCTTGCGTGTAAGCGAGCAGAGTTTCGGGTGTGCCGGAGAGCGCGCCGCTCAGTACGGGCTCGTGAATGAAGTTGATTCCGAATCGCGGGGCGTGGTCGCCAGAGGCACGGCTCACGTCATAGCGGAATTGATATTTTTCCTGACTGCGGGTTACTGGAAAAGCAGTGATAGGAGTGATGAATTGGTTGTCGCCGAAGGTTTCGAATCCAGAAATGGTTTGCGAGGTCGAAGTAAAAGGAAACGCCAGCGCAAAGCCGAGGTCGGAGTTGCGCGCCTCGGTCAGATGTAATCCGCTGGCATCGAACACGAAGCTTCCCATCCAGGTTGGGCTGAATGTGTACTGGTTGCTGATCACCAGGTTCATGTAATTGTTGTGCTGCTCGAGACCGGTCGACGGCAGCGCAGCTTGCTGCACCAGTGCGTTGCGCGTGATGTAGTTGTCGATAGCCGCGCGCAAGAACCATTGCGACTTTTGCGATTGCGACCAGTCGAAGCGCGTAGTGGCCAAGATAATCGCGAAATGGCACGGGTACATTAGGAGGGACCGGGATCGAATTTATGCCGTCGATCAGTCCCAGTGAAGCGAGGGACGCGAGCGCCTGGAACTGGGCCTGGTTGGCGGGACTGTAGGCGATGCTGGCGTTCTCGTGAACGTATTCGAGGGATGAGAAAAACCACAGCTTATCTTTCTTAATTGGCCCGCCGATCGTCCCTACATAATTCTGCCGCGAGAACGGCTGTTTCGGATTGGGCGCAGGATTTTCGATGGGGAAGCGCGCGTTCAGAGCTGCCGCACGCTCGTAAAAAGCCCCGCCGCCATGCCAGTCGTTTGTGCCCCGTTTCGTAGTGATGACGACTGAGCCGGCGGTGGTGCGTCCAGTGTCTGCGTCTTCCTGCGCAGTACGCACCGCGAATTCCTGAATCGCATCGGGCGAGAAGTTCTGCAGGAAGCCGCCAATGTAATCGTCGGAGTTGTCCCCGCCATCGACCGACAGCTCGTTGTTCAGCCCAGAGCTGCCGCCGGTCGAAACCGCGGTGATGCGAGCTTTGGTGGGATCCGAAGGTTCGACCGGCTCAGTTCCAGGCGCGAGATAAGCAATGTTGGCGAAGCTGCGAGCGGCCAGCGGCAAGGTTTGCAGATCCTCGGTCGAGACGGTGGCCTGATGAACGGCGCTGGCGAGATCAATGGGCTGCGTCGTAATGGACGACGGCTGGGCTTCGACGTTCACAGTTTCCCGAACCGCGGCGGGATGCAGAGTGACGGTTAGGTCGCGCACTGAACTCACGACGACTGCCACATCTGCCTGCGCCTCGGCAAAACCCTTGGCGGCCACTACCACGTGATAAGTGCCCGGCAACAATTCGCTGAGGCGGAATTCTCCATGGTCGTCAGTTTTTGTTTCGCGCTTCAGCGATGATCCCGCTGCTTGCACCACAATGGTTGCGGAGGGAACTCGTCCGCCGTTCAGGTCCTGCACATCGCCGCGCAGCGCGCCGGTCGGATTCTGCGCGTAGCTAGTGACGCAGAGCAATACCACGAACAGGGACACGAGAGCTTTGTCGACCCCGCCTGATTGCATTGTGATAGTTGCCCCCTTCAATGTTGCACGAGAGAAATTGGCGAAGCTTAGCTGCTCGCTGCTGAGTTGTCCCATCCGTGATACGTCGTCGCTTGGGACCGCGGTCGGGTGAGGGGAGACTAGCGCGCGGAACCGATCTACTACCAGAACTCGTAGCACCGGACACGCGCTAGCTTTTACCCGGTTAAGGGCGGCGCGCGCTACACGGTCAAGATTTTTGTGCGGAGATCACGCGCGGGATGCCTTGCAGATCATTGGTGATTTGAACCTGATTCCATCCATCCAGCAAACGTCTGACCCGATCCGCGATAGTCCCGCTGATCTCGATAACCAGCCAGCCGCCGGGCTTCAGCACGGCGTGCGCCTGCGGAATCAACCGTTCGATTACTTCGACTCCTGTTGTTCCCGCGAACACTGCATTGCGCGGCTCAAACTTGCGGACCTCAAGCTGCACCTGGTCTTCTTCCGACTCGCCAACGTAGGGCGGGTTCGATGCCACAAAATCAAATGCGTCGCGATCGAAACCTCGTAACAGATCGGTCTGGTGAAAATGAATTCGTTTTTCTAGTTGATGGCGCGCAGCATTTGTGCGAGCTATTTCAAGCGCTGCAGGGGAAATGTCGGTGGCGTGGACCTCTGCGTGAGAGAGTTCTTTGGCTAGAGCCAGAGCGATGCACCCCGATCCCGTGCCGACGTCGACAATATGGGGCAGGTAGCCGGACGAGGACGCCCGGCCTCCATGGTTCAACTTCAACACGGTCTCGATTACGTGTTCGGTCTCGGGGCGTGGAATTAGGACCGCGGGTGTGACGATGAAATCCATGCCCCAGAATTCCTGGTGTCCAGTAATGTATTGCGCGGGGGTTCCGCGGGCGCGCTGCTCGATCGCTTCTTCATAGCGCGACTGCTCTTCCGCAGTCAGTTCTCGTTCAGGATGAGCGAAAAGATAGGCGCGGTCGCAGCCCAAAGTGAACATCAGAAGCAACTCCGCATTCATGCGCGGCGAACCGACCTGGGATGCAGTAAGCCGTGCGGTTCCTGACGTGAGCGCGTCTTTCAGAAGCACGGAGAACATTTGAACACAGAAAAGTCCAGCGAGCTTGGCTCGCCGAACCGGTGCCCACGTAGCCCCGGACGCCTCGTCGCGGTGTCACCCTTTCTGCGTGAAGGCGTCGCGATCTGCTCACAGCACCGCAGTCTCATGAATCGTCCTGCCTTCGGCGAAACGCGACAGCCCAAGCAGCGACGCGTCGATGAGGTCGGTCTTCCCGGTGAGTATCAGGTCAGAAAGAATTTTTCCGGTTGCAGGGGCGTGCATTACTCCGTGTCCGCTGAAGCCGTTGGCGAGAAAGAATCCGGGAATGCCGGGGGCTTCGCCAAGAATTGGATGGTGATCGGGCGTCATTTCGTAGAGGCCCGCCCATGCACGCTTCGGATTGACTGCCAGATTTTCAAACACCGGTACCCGATCTGCCGCTCGCACCAGAATCTTCTCAATAAATGCGGGATCAAAATCCATTTTGTATCCGGGCGTCTCTTCGGGATCGTTCCAGGCGAGCAGAAACCCCAGTGCTTCCGGGCGAAAATGAAATCCGTTCGACATATCAATAATCATGGGCGCGCTGTGCGGAAATTGATCGAACGGTTCAGTCGGCACGAGCATGCGGCGCAGCGGTTCCACTGGCAGATCGACTCCAACCATCGCGGCGACTGACTTCGACCACGCGCCCGCAGCGTTGACCACTTTGCGGGTGGACACCGCCCCTCGGCTGGTCTGCACCGCAAAAATTCCTTGAGCATCACGATCGATGCCGGTGACCTCGGTGTTCTTCCACAATCGCGCTCCATGATCCGCTGCCCAAGTCATCAATCCAACCATCACACTGTAAGGATCGACAAATCCATCGCTCGAGCAAAAGCTGCCGCCCACGATGTCATCACCGCGAAGTTGGGGAAACATGTCGCGGATCTCGCTGCCCGAAATGAGCCGAACATCCTTCAGTCCCATCGCGACTTGCTTCTCATAGTTCGTGCGCAAATAAGCGAGATGTTTTTCGTTAGTGGCACAGAACAGGTAACCCTGCGGCCGGTAGTCAGCGGGATATCCGAGCCTGTCGTCGAAGCTGGCATAAAAAGGAATGGAGTAAAGCGACATCTGAATGTTAACCGGCGTGGAGAACTGAGCTCGCACCCCACCCATACTCTTGCCGGTGGAACCCTTGCCCTGAGCCGTCTCCCGCTCGATCACCAAAACGTCCCTACATCCGGCGGCGGTCAAATGATAAGCGATGCTTGAGCCAACAATTCCTCCGCCGATGATGACGACTTCCGCTGTCTGCATAGGGCCGACGATGTGGCCTGGGGAAACTCCGGTAACTTTCCCCCTACCTATGAGGATGTTAGCATCCGCGGCATGAGGAGAAATCCGCCTTCACTCGTGCTGCTGGCATCTGCTTGCGCCTTCCTCACGACTCCGCTGGCGGCCGCACAAAGCCAGCCCGGCGAAATCGTCGGCGAGAAACTGCCAGTGCCTGGAAAGCCAGTGCATGGCACCACCAGCCAGCTCTCCGAAGTTGAGCGCGACATGGTGGACCACATGGCTCCGCAGCAGCAGGCAGAGCGGCTCCTGCAATACGCCATCTCTCACCATCGCGGAGCGACCGACGAAATCAAAGCCCGGGTGAAGCAGTGGCGTGGACAGCTCAAACAAACCGAATCGTTGACCACGCTCATGGACGTGGCCCTGAATGGCGATGATCTGCGGGTACGCGCTGCTGTTTTCGAAATTGACTTGGCCGTCGCCAATCTTGGGAAAACCAACGAACAAGCAGACGCGTTGCTGAAGTTGGGGGAAAGCGATTCTCACAACGCGGAATATAGCATTTGGTATTTAGGCCGCCTAGCGAACCGTGGCGTCGAGGTTGATCGCATTCACAGCCAGCTTCGCGTGTGGGCGAGTTCCGAGAACGAGCAAGTAAGACTGCGCGCAGTTTCGGCTATTGCGGATATCGGCACTGACGACACCGTTCCGGATTTAGTGGAAGCCTTCCACCACGATCCGTCTTTCCATGTGCGCATTGACGGCGCCGGATGCGGCCTTGCCCATTGTGGCATGCTGACTCGCGCGCAACGCATGCAGGCCGTGCCAGGGCTGATCGAGATGGTCGACGACAAAAAGCTTGATGCCGAGACGGTGAAGTATGGCTACCGCGCCCTGCGCGAGATCACTGATCAGAAACTGGGTGATGATCCCGCGCCGTGGCGCGATTGGTACGCGACCCACGGCGCAGAAACCACCGAACGTTTCCGCCAGTTTCAAAAGATGATGGAAACGCAACCGTAGTCTGACGAATGCTTTCGCGAGCGGTTTGCCTTGAACCCTTTCTGTCAGACCCTTAAACTTGAGGTAGATGCATACGCACAGCCACGGCACGGGTGAGCGAACTTCCAAGGTTCTAAAGATCTCGCTCGGCGTTACCCTGGCCTATATTGTGCTGCTGGTGGTTGCTGGACTGCGCGCCCATTCTCTGGCGCTGCTCTCGGAAGCCGGACACAATCTCTCCGATTTTGTTGCGCTGCTGCTTTCGCTAGCGGCGGTATACCTGGAATCGCGCCCGCCCAGCGCAACCAAGACTTACGGATGGCATCGCGCCGGAGTGCTGGCGGCGCTGCTGAATGCGGGATCGCTGGTTGTGGTTTCGTTCCTGATCTTCTACGAGGCTTTCCGGCGGCTACAGAATCCTCGGCAAGTGCAAGCCTATGTGATGATCTGGGTCGCGGCCGCCGGGGTCGTGATGAATGGCGTAATAGCCCTTTTGCTCTACCGCTCGGGCCGGGACGTCAATATCCGCAGCGCGCTATTGCACGAGATTGGCGATACGGTTTCGACTGCCGCAGTTATCGTTGGCGGATGGGCGATTCTCGCCACCGGGCAATATTGGATTGATTCGGCGCTGTCGTTCGGCATCGGCGCACTGATCTTGTGGTCGGGCTTCGGCATTTGCCGCGAGACGCTGAACATTTTGCTCGAGGGCACGCCCCGCGGTATCCGGCTGGATCGGGTCGAGGCCACCATGCGGTCAGTCGAAGGCGTCAACGATGTGCACGATTTGCACGTCTGGAATATCGGATCAGAAACGCGCGCTCTATCGTGTCATATTTCGATCGAAGACATTCCGCCGTCGGTGAGCGAGCGGATTCTGCGTGATGTGAAAGAAAGGCTGCACGCAGAATTTCAAATCGATCACACCACCATCCAATTCGAACACGTAATCTGCGAAGTGGCACATGGTTGCGTGATTCCAGTGAGCGAAGAGCACGGGCACCAACACTGAAAGGTTAGATCGGGTCGGCGTTTGTTCAACGAGGCGTCATTCCCAAGCTCCGCGTTCTACTGGCGGGACGAGGAATCTCGCATACTCAAATGACCTATGGATTACAAAAGACAACTTGACTCATAGGCATGAGTCATATACACTCCTACCATGGCTAAGCGCTTGCAGGTAATTTTGAAGGACCCCGATTACCGGGAGGTTCAACGCATGGCCCGCGCTCGTCATCTATCAATCGCGGAGTGGGTTCGGCAGGCCCTTGAATTGGCCCGTCGCCGCGAGCCTCTAGGCAATACCGGGAAAAAGCTAGACGTGATCCGTGCCGCCGCGCGGCATGACTACCCCGTCAGCGATATTAAGGACATGTTGGCGGAAATCGAGAAGGGATACGGGATGGATTCGCGTCCGTGATCCTAGTCGACTCGAACATCCCCATGTACCTTGTGGGCGCGGCCCACCCTCACAAAAGCGACGCACAACACCTACTCGAAAAGCTAGTGAGTGATCGACAACGCCTCGTCACAGACGCAGAGGTGCTGCAGGAGATATTGCATCGCTACGTGGCGATCAATCGTCGCGATGCCATCCAACCGGCATTCGACGCTTTGCTTGGCATTGTCGATCAAGTACTGCCAGTGGACGGGTCCGTTGCAGAACGCGCCAAGCAAATTGTGCTCGGTCACCGCCGCATCTCTGCGCGTGATGCCGTGCATCTGGCTGTTATGGAGCAACATGAAATCGAGCAAATCCTAAGCTTTGATTCAGGTTTTGATGGTTTTCCTGGTGTCACGCGTGTGGTAGGCCGTAAACCGTCCTAACCACCCTGCTTCTCGTAAATTTCTTTCACCGCTTCGATCGTGTCTGCCTCCTCGGGTAGTTTGTCCGGACGCAATCGCACAATTCTCGGAAAGCGCAGCGCGTAGCCGCTGTTATGCCGGTCAGAGCGCATCATGTTGTTGAATGCGACCTCCAGCACGATTTTCGGCTCGACCACCAATCGCATCCCCTCATCCTTAATCGTGTGTTTCAAAAACCATTCCGTCATCTCGGCGATTTCGATGTCGGTCAGGCCAGAATAAGCTTTGCCGATATTCAGCAGCCGGTCGCCGTCGCGCACCGCGAAAGTGTAATCGCTCAAAACGCCGATGCGCTTGCCGTGACCATATTCCACCGCGGTTACGACCACATCGAGCGTAGCCAGTTCGCGTTTGAGTTTGAGCCACGATTTTCCTCGGCGGCCCGGGCTGTACGCCGACGCAGGATCTTTAATCATCAATCCTTCATTGCCGCGGGCCTGCGCTGCTTCGAACAGTTGATCAAGTTCCTGCGGAGACGATGCGCGAAACACCGGCGCGCGGAAAACTTTGGTCTCGAACGATACGCCCGTCGGCTCAGCCGACTCTAGAGCCAAATGGGCTTGTGCTGCGTTGGACTTTGCCTGTACTGGTGTTCGCGGCGTCGCCAACAATGGATCGAGGATCTTTGCCCGCTCGGAAAGCGGACGATCAATGAGCAATTCGCCACCAGCGTACAACACATCGAAAACCAGATACGCCACCGGCACACGCCGCAACATTTCCTCGCTCACTTTCTTACGGCCCAGGCGCTGCTGCAGCGCGCTAAACGGCAGCGCGCGTCCAGCCTCGCCCGTCAGGTAACTCCACGCCACAATCTCGCCGTCGAGAATCACGTCTTGATGAAACCCGGAAAGCGCCGCAGGAAGTTCGGGAAACGATTCCGTGATGTCATCCCGAGTGCGTGAAAAAATGCGTACCTCGCCACCGGAACAATGTGCCTGAGCGCGGATTCCGTCGTACTTATCTTCAACCAGCGCATCCTGAAAATAACTAAGCGCTTCGTCCGCCGACTGCGCCGGGCTGGCCAGCATGAAGCCGAGGGGATGGAACAAGCGCATCTTCACTTGGCTGAGCGCCGCCGCGCCCTGATGGTCGGCCGTGAGTTGCAGCGTCTCGCCGATGTCGCCCAGCAACATGTTGGCTCGCTGCACTGCTTTCAAATCTCCGCCATAGGCTTTCGCGATGGCTTCTTCAACCAGGCTTTCCTTGAGCCCAATCCGCAGATCGCCGGTAATAATCTTCACAATATATTTGGCCTCAAGCCCAGTCAGTTGCGATAACAATTCGCGGACAAACATCGCTTTGGCAATAGATCCGCGGGCTGCGGCGATCTTGCGAAACTCCGCTTGCACCACTGCAAGGCTGAGGCCGTCAGCGCTTGCGGCGCCCGTCACCAAGCGGCCGTGGGGTAGAACTTCAGCAGCCACCGCACCAAGGTCTCCGTGTTGCCGATAGGCCGCAGTCAGTTCCTCGCTGCTTTTGCCGGAGATCTCCTCGATCACCTGCCACAACAGTCGTCCACCTACTTGCAGCGTCGTCTCTTCCCACACCGGAAACGGCCGGCCAGAGAGGAAGACCGCCGCCACGGAGGCTTCCTCCATCCGCCGCGACTTGAGGTAATCGGCGACGATCGCTATCTTTTCCAGTTTCTTTGTCGTCCCTGCGATGCGCTCGCAGCTTTCGGCGAATTTTCGCATGTCAGTGCTTTTGTTCGGTAAGTTGCTGTCGCGCTGCCTTTTAACGCGTTTGTTAGCCTATCTGAAATCCCCTGCACCTGTGGTACTCTTACTTCTGGTACTTCGTCACCGGAAGGATCATCCAATCAACATGCGCTTCTGGCGAACATTGTGGCGATTTTTTGTAGCGATCCAGTTGCTGCCTGCGCTCGAGGGCGGCGAGGAAACTCTCGTCGGCGGCCAAGCCGTGCTCGAAGGCGTTATGATGCGTTCGCCGCATGCCTGGGCTATTGCGTGCCGCAAGCCCTCCGGAGAAGTATCGACTCACAGCGAGCCGCTGGAGCGCCTTTCAGAAAAACACAAATGGATGGGCTGGCCGGTGGTACGTGGCGTAATGACGCTGGGCCACGCCATGACGCTGGGATTCCGCGCGCTGAAGTTTTCCGCCAACGTTGCCCTGGACGAATTACGCCCCGCGCCGGAACCGGGCGAACCTGAGAAGAAGAAGCTCGAAATCAGCGGCTGGATTGCCGCGGTCAACATCATCTTTTCAGTCGGCTTTTTTATCTTCATGTACAAGTTCTTACCGTTGCTGGCGACCACGGAATTGAAACGCGTGAATCCCGTGTTCGGCGAGCAGGTAGTTTTCAATCTGGTGGACGGCCTCATTCGCCTGCTCTTATTCCTGCTCTTTATCTGGGGCACTTCGCTGTTGAAAGACATTCGGCGGGTGTACGAGTATCACGGTGCCGAGCACAAAACTGTTTTCGCCTTCGAGAACGGTGACCCGCTAAACACGCCTTCGGTGCAGAAATATACGACCTATCACCCGCGCTGCGGAACCAGCTTTTTGATGACCGTAATGATAATTTCGATTTTCGTATACATGCTGTTTCCGGTCACCACATTCTGGGCGCGTTTTGCGCTTCGTATTGCGCTGCTGCCCGTGATCACCGGGCTGTCGTACGAGATCATTCGCTTCGCCGCCAAACATCGCGGATCGCTATTCGCCCTAATGACCGCCCCCGGCTTGTGGATGCAACGAATCACAACCAAGCCTCCCTCGGACGAACAGGCAGAATGCGCCATCGTGGCGCTGGACCATGCCATGTCGCTCGAAAAAGAGCGCGGCGGCGAGTTAGTGATCGCCTAGCGGCAATGAACCCGTCGTTGGTCGTTCGTCCTTGGCCGATCGCGACGAATCCGGCGGACGATCCATTCCGGTTACTTATCACATACAACCTGCCAGACCCTGATTTACAAAGTTCGTCTGGAGGTCTGTATGTCATCATCATTTCGGGATCTGCGGGTGTGGCAGGAAGCCATGCAGCTTACCGCAGCGATCTATAAAGGCACAGTAGGGTTTCCGCGACACGAAGTTTACGGCTTGAGTTCGCAAATGCGCCGCGCGGCAGTTTCTGTACCCAGTAATATTGCAGAAGGCAAAGGACACCGCTCAGACAAGGAATTCTCGCATTTTCTGTTTCACGCGCGAGGTTCGCTATTGGAATTGCAGACTCAGCTTTTGATTGCAGAAGAATTAGAATATTTACCTCAGGAAGAAGTAAAGCGACTATTAGCTAAGTGCGAGAATGTTGGCCGGGCATTGGCCGGCCTAATTAACTCCATAGGTGCGAAGGTCGCCTGATCCCGAGTGGCCAACGACCAACGACGAAAGACCAACGACTGACATGTTCGAACGCCTGGACCAAATCGAAGCCCGCTACGATGAACTGACGCAGACTCTTGCCTCGCCGGAAATCATGAATGATTCGGCGCGATACCAGAAGACCGCCAAAGCGCATAGCGAAATCAGTCTTATCGTCGAGCGGTACCGCGAATACAAAGACCTGAAGCGAGGCATCGCCGAAAGCCGCGCCATGCTCGCCGACGAAAAAGATCCCGACATGCGGGCCTACGCGCAGGAGGAGCTGGACAAACTCGAAGCGCGAGTCGGCGGCGTAGAAGACGAGCTCAAAGTGCTGCTCCTGCCCAAAGACCCCAACGATGAAAAGGATGTGATCCTCGAAATCCGCGCCGGCACCGGCGGCGACGAAGCCACTTTGTTCGCCGCGGAAATGTTTCGCATGTATACGCGATACGCCGAGACTCAAGGCTGGAAGGTGGAAGTGCTTTCGACCTCCGAATCCTCTGCCGGCGGCCTGAAAGAAGTAATCGCTCTGATTGAAGGGCAGCGGGTTTTCTCCCGCATGAAATATGAAAGCGGCGTGCATCGCGTGCAGCGCGTGCCCGCAACTGAGCAGCAGGGCCGTATTCACACGTCGGCGGTAACGGTTGCCGTTCTGCCTGAGGCCGAGGATGTCGATGTAAAAATCGAGGCTAAAGACCTGCGCATCGATACCTTCTGCTCGTCAGGGCCGGGCGGACAATCGGTAAACACGACCTACTCCGCGGTCCGCATCACGCACATCCCAACCAATACGGTCGTCAGTTGCCAGGACGAAAAATCGCAAATCAAGAATCGCGAAAAAGGCATGCGGGTGCTGCGCTCACGCCTGTACGAAATGGAAATGCAAAAGCAGCAGGACGCGCTAGCCAAAGAGCGCAAAGCAATGGTCGGATCGGGAGATCGCAGCGAGAAAATTCGCACCTACAATTTCCCGCAGAATCGCGTGACGGATCATCGCATCGGCTTGACTATCCATCAGCTTCAGGAAGTAATGGACGGAAAGTTACAGCCTCTGATCGACGCGCTCACAACCCATTATCAAGCGGAAAAGATGAAGCAGGAAACTGCCACCGTGGTCTGAAACAACCAATGTCCACGTCGCCTCGGTTGGCCGGGGGCACAGCAAAAAAGCCTCTTGCTTGCGCAAGAAGCTTTTTCTGGGGGAGGGCGTCCGGGCGCGAGCCCGTCGTCCGAGAAAACTACTTGGGTTGTGCCTGCTGATCTGCCGGCGCGCTGCTCGAACTCAATTGTTCGAGGTCATTCTTCATGAGGCTTATCTCCACGCGGCCACCGCTGGCTCGCTTGGTTTTCGGCTGCTCCTCAGTATTGGCGTTCGGCACTGGAGCGTTCCCCATGCCCACCACATAAATCCGGTAGACCGGAATGTCGTGGTTGAGCACCAGATACCTCACCACCGAGTCCGCCATTTTCTGCGAGGTAGCAATCGCAGTCTGGCCGTGTCCCGAGGAGAAACCCTGCACTTCGATAATGTACCCGCGCTGACTCTTCAGCGGCGTCGCCATATCATCCAGCGCAGTCTTGGCGTTCTGGCTGAGAACGCTCTGGCCAGGACGGAAGCGGATTTCGGTCTGCGTGCTGGGTTTGTATTGATCGATATTGCCCACTACCTGCTCCACGGTGGAGAGACGGGTGTTGGCCTGGGTGGCAGTCTGCTGCGCCGCCTGCGCCTTGTTGCCGGCGTCGACAGCATGCTGGTCAGCTTCGTTGGCCTTGGCCGACGCGAGCTGAATGCCTTGCTGGGCGCGGGAATCCACGTCCTTGATCATCTTGCTGTTGCTGGCCGTCAGTTCGTCGAGTTCGTTCAGCCGGTCACGAATAGGCTGAGCCTGGCGCTGCACATACTTTTTGCGGGCAAAAGGATTCACTCTGCCCCAGAAGCCTTCATGGCTCTCAGCCTGCAAGGGCTGTTTGCCGGTGGCGCCCATCCCTTGGGAAGACGACTGGGCAGACGAGGAAGACGAACTCTGATCGGTTGTGGCCGGAGCCGGCGCACTCTGAGTCGCCGGGGCACTCTGCGTTGTTGGGGTGGCCGATTGATCCTGGGTAGTCGTGCCGCTTTGCTGAGCAAAGGCTGGCAAAGCGAGCATGACTGAGACGGTTAGCGCGAGAAGTACACGATTCTTCATTTTCAACGTCCTCCAATAGAGGGAGCATCAGGGCTCCGCTCATTCACGCCTCTGGCGTGTTGAATCTTCAAATGGTCAAAACTTGAAATGTCGGCAGCCGTTGACTCCGGCGCCGCAATCTGTAGAACAGGTCTATTGCCAAACTCCGAATACCCCAAGTCCTTAGTTTACAACAACCTTGTGGTTTCAGAACCCGCACGCGGAGAAGAATACTCCGCCTGCAGAGTAATTTTGGCAAGGCCCCTTCGCCAACTGCGTGACCGAGACTCAAGCGGCACATGAGCTTGGATGCGCAAAATGAATGGAACGGTTTACCCTCATGCGCTTGCCGAAAAAGTGCCCTATGGCGATTTGTTTGAAAGGGCGCGGGCTTCCAGCCGCGCCGCTGTTCTTTCATAAAGGATTACGGCATGGCTGGGAAGCTAGACGCTCCAGGCTTGTCCGCAGCCTGTTCAGCGGATGGCACCAGTTTCGTAACAGCCACATTGGCCCCAACGACAAAGCCCCCGAGGATTGTCATTTCTTCCCGCAGTACTTCTCATATTGCTCATAAATAAAATTGTCAGTCATGCCGGCAATATAGTCGCAGACGATCCTCGGAAGCGGTTCTAGTATGGCTTTCTCCTTGTAGCTAGGCGGCAAATTTTCCGGGTTCTCCATCCAAAACTTAAACAACTCTCTGATCACTCGCTCCGCATCATTTTTCTCCGGACTAAGCGTCTCGCTGAAATAAAGATTCTGGTAGAGAAAATTCTTGGTCTCGCGTCGTTCCTGTTCGATTGGCGCACTCAGCGTGACCAGCCGGCGATCACACGACCGAACATCTTCGAGAGTCCCAACGCCTGCTGTACGAATTTCCTCTTTCGTATTCTCAATCAGATCTCCAACCCAACGGTTAAGCATCCGTTTGAGCGCCTCATTGAATTTCAGCTTATGAATCGCATTCGGATGAATAGATTCAACTTCAGCATAAAGGCGCCCGAAAACGGGCAGCCCGTCACGGATTTGATCGAGCGCCAATAAATGGGACTCGTAGCCATCGTCGAGATCGGCCGTGCTGTAAGCAATTTCGTCGGCGACATCGATAAGCTGCGCCTCAAGCGGCGGACGAAGCTCAAGCAAGTATTCGGAGAGCTCTGGATGCTGATCGACCGTATAGTCATGCGAGTGCTTGATAATCCCCTCGCGGACTTCGAAAGTCAGGTTAAGCCCGCGAAAGGCCGCATAACGCAACTCAAAGTCTTCGACGATACGCAGAGCATGCAGATTGTGGTCGAAAAAATACCCATGCTCACGCATGGCAAGGTCAAGCGCCTTTTCACCGGCATGGCCGAACGGGGGATGGCCCACGTCATGCACCAGCGCCAGAGCCTCGACCAGATCGACATTCAAACCCAGCTGAGCCGCAATGGTTCTCGCGATCTGAGCAACTTCAATGGTGTGGGTCAGCCGATTGCGAAAATGGTCAGAATGGCGGCGGGTGAAAACCTGTGTCTTTGCCTCAAGCCGGCGAAAAGCTCTGGCGTGAATGACGCGGTCGCGGTCCCGCTGAAAGTCGTCGCGATAAGGATGCGGTGGCTCGGGATAACGGCGTCCGCGGGATTGCTCCACCCGCACCGCGTAGTCGGCGAGCATGCAGAAAGTCTAACAGAAAGCCTTGTCATCCTGAGGCGGTGGAATCGCTCGCTCGCGAGCGATTCCCAACGAAGGATCTGTGCACTTTTGCGCGGGACGGATCAGAATGTCGAGTTACTACTTATTCCCCGGCTCTTCCTTAGCCAGCTTAACCTTCGCCGACTCCAACTTCTGAGTCAGTTGGTTCACGTTGTCGGTGTCCACTTCAGCCGTCACCGTCTTATTCCACTCGTCGAGAGCACGTTCCCAGTGCGCAGCGGCCAGTTTCAAGCGCCCGGTCTTTTGATACAGATCGCCGAGGTGGTCCTGAACGGTGGGGTCCATGCCCATATGCTGCGAAGCTTTCATCAGATTATCTTCCGCCAGTTCGTACTTGCCCATCTTGAAATAAGCCCAGCCCAGAGAATCGAGATAAGCGCCATTAGCCGGTTCGAGTTCAACCGCCTTCTTGATCATGATCAGAGCTTCGTCCAGCTTGGAGCCGCGATCCGCCAGCATGTATCCGAGATAGTTGAGCACTGCGGCATTTTGAGGATCCGTAGCCAGCACCTTGCGAAAAACTGCTTCCGCCTGATCGTATTTCTTCTGCCGCTCGTAGGTCGATCCGCGCAGGAACTCTACATACTCTTTGTCTTCATCTTTGGTCGAAAGTTGCGCGGCCTTGTCCAGCGCCGCTTCCGCCTCTGGCCAGCGTTTGAGCCGGCTGTTCATCTGTGCCAGGTTGATGTACACCTCGCGATCCTGAGGGGTCCCATTCAGCAGAGATTTCACTTGCCCCAGGCCGGCGTCCGGTTGACCCATGTCAGCAAGCTGAGCCGCGTAAACCATCTTCAGGCCGCGATCGTTGGGCAGTTTCTGCGTCGCTTCCTTGGCCACGTCAGCTGCTTTTTGCCACTGCTTGGCTTCCTGATACGTATCGATAATCTGCTGGTACCCGCGCTCTGCGTTGTCGTCGCCCAAGGACAGCATCTTGCGGAACGTTTCTAATGCCAGTTGCTCATTATTGTTGTCGCGATAGACCGTCCCCAGGCGCTCCAGAAATACAGCCCGATTGTTTTTCTCGCTCTGGCTGTAGCTGTTATCCGGCTTGTCAGTCTTCTTTACCAGGTCTTGCAGAATTTCCGCGGCTTCGTCGTAACGGCCTTGAGCCTGATAGACGGCGGCAATGTTGTAGGGAACTTCCATGGAATCCTGCACCATGGATTCAGCTTTCTTTAAATTGTCCAACGCCAGATCAAACTTGCCGTTCCTGCGATAGATCTCCGCCATGCGCAGATAGGTCTGCGCGTCTTCGGGATTCGATTCCGCAATAATCTTGTACTGCTCGAGAGCGGCATCGGTCTGACCGTCGTTCAGCAAATTCTGCGCGAGACCGCGAATCGCGTCGAGGTTGTCGCGATCCAATTCAATGGCCTTCCTGTATGCAGTAATCGCTTGTTTGTATTCCTTGCGCTGCTCGTAGGTGTAACCCAGCGCCGAATAGAGCTTCGCCGAACGGGCGGCGTCCGGAACCGCACTCAAGGCCTCCGCAGCCCGAGCGCTATCGCCTTCTTCGTTGTACAGGTAAGCCAGTGTGGTCACGGCTTCTTCGGAGTCAGGCTGCAACTTCACCGCCGTCTTGAACTCGCTCTCCGCCTTGCGCAAATCGTTGTTCAAACGGTAAAGCCGCCCGAGAAGCAGATGATCGTCCACATTATCCGGCTCGATCTTTATGATTTCCTCGTACTGCTCGATGGCCAGTTTCAACACGCTGTCAGAACCGGTGCCGCTCTGTACGTCTCCGAGCGAACGCAGATAAATGCGTCCGAGCAATTTGTGGGCTTCCAAATTGTCGGGATCCTTCTTAAGAATGTCCTGAGCTTCGAGCACGGCATCGCGGATGCGCCCAGTCTTGGCATAAAGTTCCGCCAAACCCGAGGTCAAGTATTCGGATGTGGGATCGGCGTCAATGGCAAGCCGGTATTCTTCGATGGCTTTGGTCGCCAGATCGCTGCGGTTGTAAACCGCAAACTGATCTTCGTACATGTGCGCCACGGTGTAGTGATAGTAGGCGCTCGCCCGGTCGGTCTTTCGCGGAGCAGAAGCACTGGCCGGTTTTGAAGTCGAAGGCGCGGCGGAAGATGGTGCGGGAGTTTGCTGTGCGACGACGATACCCGCCGAGAAGAGTGCAAAAACAAAAATAGACCAGCGCATGCTTTTCATCGAATACCTTTGGAGTTCCAAACCCATAGCGGTTGGATGCCAAACCGCCAATTGTGGGTGCTCGTTTTATTGTAAACCTTCGTCAATAAGGATAGGCGAAATGTCCCCGCGCGAACCACGCAGAAAACATTCGGAGGTACAGGGACGGATGGACTTAGGACGCTTGATCTTTTCGTTGACTCGCTGATTGACGATCCACTGATTGACTCTGTGGTTCCTTATCAAGTGGTTTCCAACGGGCAACGTAACATCCATCTGGGTAAACCTTTGATTGATAGCGAATCGGAATGCGGCTGCCATCCTTGGCCAGAAGGTTGTAATTTCCTTCCATTTCCCCCTGCCTGACATATTCGCCAAAGGTTTCTGACACTTGTGCGCGCAGCTCAGGAGCGGCAATGTCGTCGATCGTCTTCGTCAGCAGTTCTTCCCGGCTGTAGCCCAGCAACTGGCAAACGCCATCGGTCACTTCGACGTAGCGCCGATTGGCATTGACGAAAACCACATAGTTGCCATCGATTTCCGGATGCAAATGATGGATGCGCTCGTCCGTCGAACTTCGATGAGTCTCCATCTCTTTTTGCAAAACGCGCAGGTTCTGTCGCGCGTCCTGAATCGCGGACATTTCCTCGCGACTACCTGATGCCGCGAGTATTTGAAGGCGGGCTGCAATTGCATCCTCCACGAGTTTGATTCGCTCGGGAAGTTTTTCGTAGTCAACCTCCAATAGCGCGGCATGGTAAAGTTCAAACCATCCCGCCTCAGGCCCACCAGACGTCAACATTCATCCCCCGAAGCACACCCCACAGAAGTTGGACCCACAATCATAAACCATGGCCCCACGCCTAAAGTAGGCGAATATGGAGTGCTGACTATCGAAATTCTAGTGCCGGAAGTGCCGGACGCCGGTGAAAACCATCGCCAGCCCCAGGCGATCGGCAGTCTCGATTACCTCTTGATCTCGAACCGACCCCCCCGGCTGAATAATTGCAGTTGCGCCAGCCCTGGCAATCTCTTCAACCCCGTCAGGGAACGGGAAAAACGCATCGGACGCCGCCACCGTGCCCTTCAATGGCAAAACCGCCTTCATAGCGCCAATCTTGCAGGAATCCACGCGGCTCATCTGCCCCGCACCCACCCCCACAGTCTGTCCGTCGCGCGCATAAACGATTGCATTCGATTTCACATGTTTGCAAACTTTCCACGCAAACAACAAAGCGCGCTTTTCTTCCTCCGTCGGCGGGCGCTTACTGACCACCTTAAGATCGCTTTCCGCGAGCGGCCGCACATCAGCATCCTGCAGCAGCACCCCGCCAGAGACATTCTTGATCACCCATTTCTGAGGAGCATCTGTGATCTCCATCAGCCGCAGATTTTTCTTCGCAGCGAATTTAGCCTTAGCGTCGGCGTCAAATTCGGGAGCGCCAATGACTTCAAGAAAAAGCTTCGCCATTTCTTCCGCAGCGACCCCATCCACAGGACGGTTGACGCCAATGACTCCCCCAAAAGCCGAAACCGGATCGCACTCAAGCGCCTTCCGGTAGGCCTCGACCAACGTCTCGCCAGTCGCTGCACCGGCAGGGTTGGTGTGTTTGATAATCGCGCACGCCGGCTGGTCGAACTCCTGCGCCAGATCCCACGCCGCCTGCAGATCGACAATGTTGTTATAAGAAAGCTCTTTGCCCTGAAGCTGCCGCCCATTGGCAACGCCTCGCCCGGAGCCATCCGAATAAAGAGCAGCTTGCTGATGCGGGTTTTCTCCGTACCGAAGATCCACGGCCTTGGTGAAAGACAAGCGCAGGTTCTGCGGAAAACCCGCCGCCTCATGAAATTCAAAACGCCCATTGCTGCTCACCCGTTCTAGCGTAGAAGCAATCGCAGCATCGTAAGCCGCCGTTGTCGCAAAAGCCTTTTGCGCCAACCGCCATCTCGTGTTCAGCGACAATTCGCCGCCAGACTGACTCAACTCGTCCGCAATCCGATCGTAGTCAGACGGCGAAGTGACGATGGCCACATCCTGAAAATTCTTGGCCGCAGATCGAATCATCGAAGGCCCGCCAATGTCGATATTCTCAATCAACTCATCAAAATGAACATCGGCCTTGGCCGCAGTCTTCTCAAATGCGTAAAGATTTACCACCACCATGTCGATGGGCAGGATTCCATGCTCGGCTACCGCTGAAAGATGAGCCGCATTCTCGCGGCGATGCAGAATTCCTCCGTGCACCTTAGGATGCAAAGTTTTCACCCGGCCATCCAGCATCTCAGGAAATCCCGTGAGCTCGGAAATATCTTTCACGTTGATGCCGGATTGCCGCAGCAGTTGCGCCGTGCCCCCGGTCGAGATCAGCTCCACGCGCAGGTCGGACAGCTTGCGGGCAAATTCAACCAGCCCAGTTTTGTCGGTGACACTCAGAATGGCGCGCTGGATTTTAGCTTGTTTTTGTGACATTGCAGGCCTTTGGCGATAAACGATGGCGTACCAGAAAGTTTATCAGCACATGGCTCTGCGTAGCGGGTTGGGCGACAAAATACGACTCAGGCTTTGGCTTTCGCCTTCAGCCGCACCTGGCCGTTCTGCATCTCAACCGAATATTCCACGGCCTGGCAGCCGTGCTGCTTCCGGATCTGATCGGTTTTCTTCTGTACGAATGAAGTGAAACTATCAATGTTGCCGGTAACCGACTCGCCAGCTTTTTGCTTGGCTTCGGTGAGCGCCTTGTAAAGCTTTTCTACCTGGTCGTGTTCGGCGCGAGCATCGGAGCATTGGACAGTGAGCGGCCCCTCGCTCGCTCCGGCCGCAACTGCGGCAGCCGCATGCCCGACTCCATAAACCGCGTGATGCTGCGGCTCATGTTCCTCCGGCCGCACCCCCTGCACTGACAGCAACGCATCCTGCGGACGCCGATAGCCCTCTTCGCGGATCCGCGCCTTCTTGCGCCACAGGTCGCTGTAAATTGCGTAGCGTTGCGCCATTTCGTTATAGCGAAAGCGCTGCTGAAAGCTCATACGCCCGCCATCACTGAACTTGCGAAGCAGACTCAGCACCTTCCATTCGATATCCGTAGGCGGCTTCTTGGTGGGGTTGCTGAAATAAACTTCGTACTCGATCTTGAGCCGCCGCAGTTGCGACTCAAGCAACACAAGTTCTTCGTCGATAGTCACCGGAAGTTCTCCAACTCACAGTGTAGGGCGAAGTTGGACGATGGACGAGGTACCCGTCGGTCACCAGAGGGATAGAACGGAAGTAACCAGAAAGCAGCTGTCAGCTTATCAGCTATCAGCCTTCAGCTAATCGATTCCGACCTGCAGTTCGCAATGCCATTTTTCGACGATAGGACGAATGTTTCTGAGGAGCATTAGCTGAAAGCTGAGAGCTGAAAGCTGACAGCTTCACTTCGCATTCGAAGCCATCTTCTTAACCATCGCCAGCACCAGCTTGCGGTCGCTGTCATTGAGGCTCACGGAATAGCGGCGAATCTGGCTCAGGAAGCGGACTTCATCATCCGAAAGCTGCGGCAACCCCTTGGCTCCATTGCTGTGTCCAGCTTCAGAGAAGAATTGCGATAGCGGCAACTCCATCGCTCCAGCAATCTTCGAAAGCGTATCCAGAGACGGGATAGTGTGACCGTTTTCCACTCGCGACAGGTAGCAGCGCAGCAACCCGGTGCGCTTTTCAATATCGCCCTGGGACATACCTTTCCCCAGCCGGTAGTTCCGAATGGTCTCGCCGATGTTCATAGAGAAAACGGCCAAGCTAGCTCTCCGCGATGGTGAATAGTAACCAGAGGATTATCATCTGGCAAGTGGAAATTTCTCTGCACCACAACCGCTGCACTCAAATTCAACAGCAATTCGCACACCATTTCCCCGCACCAACTTTTTACAGCCGCAACCATGCGCAGATTCTTGAAGTTGAATGGCGGTAGCGAAAGCTCTGCTGCTTATTTCCCCAAATTCTCCGCCAGGAACTTAACCGTCCGCTTCCAGGCATCGGCTGCGTCATCCGGCCGGTACCCGTCCTTGTTGTTGGGATTTTCAAAAGCATGTCCGGCGTCCGGATAAATAACAATCTCAACCTTCTTGCCCAGTTGTTTCAACGTCTGTTCGAATTTCTTTACGTCGTCCACCGGGATGCCGCGATCCTTGCCGCCGAATATCCCGAGGATGGAAGCGTTAATCTTTTTCAGCGAATCAGTGTCAGTCGCCAGGTGCCCGTAATTAATCACATCCGCCCGGAGCGTAGGTTCCTGCAGCGCCACGTCAAGCGAATAGCCGCCACCCATGCACCAACCGATCGATGCGATACGATCTTTCTTCACATTGGATTGCGATTGCAGGTATTCGTAAGCCGCATGCAAGTCGCGCTTGGCGCGATCTTCCGGCAGCCCACGCATTAATTCGTGAGCCTCGTCCGGCGTGGTCGCAACTTTGCCGCGATAGAGATCGATGGCAAGCGCAACATACCCCAGATCAGACAGCTTCGAAGCCTGCTCCTTGACCCAGTCGTTAAGCCCCCACCATTCGTGAATGACCACAATCCCCGGAAACGGACCCTTGCCCTCAGGCGTATAAAGCAATGCCTGCACAGTTTCATCCCCGCTTTTGTAAGAAACATTTTTAGGAGTAACCGCAAAAGCAGAAAGAGCGAAAAGCAAAGTAAGAGCCAGACAAAATAATTTCAAAGCAATCCTCCGTAGCGCCGGCGTCCCGCCGGCTGTCGTGAGGGCGTCCCGCCCTCACCGCAATTCAAATTCGATACGTCGTCGCGCCGTAGAACTCTACCCGCTAACTCACAAACCACCCTGTCATTCCGAGGAGCGAAAGCGACCCTGTCATTCCGAGGAGCGAAGCGACCCTGTCATTCCGAGGAGCGAAGCGACGAGGAATCCCGGTTCTTGCCGGCCGCAAGAAAGACCCAAATCTCGCGCTACGATTCCGTGATTCCCGCCGTGAGACCTCACAGCAGCCGACGTCCCGCGCCTCTACAACTGCAGTTCCATGTAAGTTGCCCCAGCAATCGGATTCACCCGATAAGCCGCAATCTCTCGAAAACCCAGTTTGCGATACATCTCTACCGCGTCTTTCATAATCGGCTCAATTGTATCGAGGCGCATGCGTTGATAGCCAATCTGCCGAGCTTCCGCGATGATGGTTTCGGCCAACACCCGTCCCAAACCTTTTCCCCGAAACGCGGGACGAAGGTACAGCCGCTTCATCTCGCAAACGCCATCTTCCCATTTATGCAGCGCCACGCATCCCGCCAACTGCTCCGCGTACTCAGCCAGCAATAAACGGCCCTCAGGAGGAGCGTAGCCCCCGGGAAGATCGGCAAGTTCCTGCTCAAAATTCTGAAAGCACAGATTCATGCCGAGCGATTGAGCATACTCCAGAAAAAGCTCCCGCGCCTGTGCCACTTGCGCTGCCGATTCCGCCTGGACGAACGTAATCGCCGAGTTGAGTGAGACTGCCCTGCCGAATTCCACTTTTACTGCCCCGCTCCCAGTTCTTTCCAAACAGTTGGGTCGTCCGTTATATAAAATGCCGGCTCCGCTTTTCTATGTTCGATAATTTCAGTTATGCCGTTTACAGTGATCACTTCGTAGGCTGGATAACCGGGAGGAAATCCAGGCGGAGGATGTTTCAGTTTGAGAGGCCCTAAACCTTTTACCTTCCCATCAACGGTTGTCCGTATTTGCCCTTTCGGGTCTCGCAATATGAACGTCGCACTGCTACCCCATGGCCTAACGTAGTAGCTCATCGTTATTGAAACGTCGGCGCGTGTAAGTCCCGGCGGGAGGGCAGTCCATTTCGGCAACCTCGATTCCCTCGCTAATTCAAAGGTTGATTCGGGGAACCACTCGCACCCTATCGCCGAAACTGAAATAGTTAGCGCCACAAAAAGGAGCATAAGAGTATCTATGCGCCTAACTATTTTGAACATTTCCAATCGCGCTACCCCATAAGCATCCCGCCATTGATACTCAAAACATGTCCCGTAATATAAGACGCTTCATCCGAAGCCAGGAAAGCAACTGCGTTGGCCACATCCTCCGGCGTTCCCACTCGTCCCAGAGGAATGGCCTTCAACGCATTCTGTTTGAAATCCTCCGAGAAGCCTGAAGTCATCGCCGTTTCGATAAAGCCCGGCGCAACCGCGTTGCAGGTTATATTTCGCGATCCAACCTCGCGCGCGATCGCCATGGTCAATCCAATCAACCCCGCCTTCGACGCTGCATAATTAGCCTGCCCCGCCTGCCCCATCTGTCCGAAAACAGAAGTTACGTTGATGATCCGCCCCCACCGCTGCTTCAGCATGGAACCAATAGCCTGCTGAGTACAAAGATACGCCGAAGTCAAATTGGTATTAAGAACAGCATCCCAATCCGCCCGCTTCATGCGCATCACCAGTTGATCGCGAGTGATTCCCGCATTGTTCACGAGAATGTCGATCTTGCCCAACTGTGCGATCACACTCTTGAACGTGTTCTTAACTTGCTCCTCGTCGCCGACATCGACAGGAAAAGCAAAAGCCTTCCCTCCACCACCTTCGATTTCCTTCACCAGTTCAGCCAGCTTTTCCTGACTACGCGCTGCGACAGCCACGGTTGCACCTGACGCTGCCAGCTTGAGAGCACAGGCACGGCCAATCCCCTGTGACGCACCCGTCACCAGCGCAACCCGTCCCGACAAGGTCATGAATTTCTCCGTAGGATGAATCGGAATTATAGCCTTAGCTGGGCCATTCGGACTCGGGGCCGGACCGATCGTCATTCCGAAGCCCCGCGCTTTCACCAGCGGGGCGAGGAATCTCGCGTGCACGATTCACAAGCAGTCGTTGCAAAATGGACCATCCTTCGCGCCAGACTATCCAAACGCTCATCTTTGAATTGCACATCTTCAAATCCAACAGTAAGATTCAAGTCTCAGCCAAATGACCGCACCGACAAGCATGCCTGAAGTTACCAATGCCCCGCCGAACGAACAGAGCGCGCCGTCCGTCGAGGTTTACGCCGTGTACGGCGTTGAGCCCGAAATTCAGGCCTATGCCATGGCGAAGTACTCTCGCTCCGCGCTGTCAATGAAAGAGTCGCTGAAGGAAATCAGTCAACAGAAGGCCGAGAAATTTCTCAACACCTTCTACTTCCAGTACGGTCACAGATCGATTGCCGACCTGGCCCACGTAGCCTTAGCCATCGAACGCCTTTCCATTCTCGCAGCAATCGCGGTCGCCGACGAGCAGCGCTGGGACGGCCAGGAACGCTCCACCCGCTATCAGGATTTCAAGAAGGGCGGCTACTTCACCCCGGATTTCGGGGACGATCGAGCAGGCGCACGAATCTTATATCGAGACACGATTGAAAATCTTTTTCGTGAATACGAATCGCTCTCCGATCGCACTTTCCATTACCTGGTCGACATCACACCCAAGCCGGCAGAAATGAAGCAGGAAGCGTACGAGCGCACCCTGAAAGCCCGCGCCTTCGACATCTCCCGCTACCTGCTTCCGCTCGCGACCATCACCTCGTTAGGGCAAATCGTCAACGCCCGCACGCTCGAAACTCAAGTTTCGCGCCTGCTTTCACACAGCCACAAAGAAGTTCGAAATCTGGGAGAACTGCTGAAGCAGGCCGCAGTTTCTCCCGCATACAACGCCAGCCACGGCTCGTTGCGCGAACTGGTGGATCAGATCCGGACAGTTTCTCCGGATCTCGGCGAACGAGCCGAGCAGGAGTTGCTGCGCGAAGTACGCATGGCTCCCACTCTGGTCAAGTATGCGGATCCGAACCCATACGAGATTGAAACCCGCCGCGAGTTGCGGCAAGTCGCGGCCGAGTTGATGGGAAATCTACCCATAGCCCCAGCCCCCACGGTTGACCTGCTCGATGAAGAACCGCTCGAAGTGGAACTAGCCGCTACCTTGATTTACGAACACAGCCATCATCCCTACCGGCAAATCCGGCAGGCGATTCAAGGCGCAGGAGATTACATTCGGCGCGAGATCATCGATCTGGGATTACGGCATCGCGGCAAGCACGACGAAATGCTGCGCCCGTTCAGCGCCGGTCAACAATTCCGCTTTGACATCCTCATGGACGTCGGCGGCTTCCGCGACATGCATCGCCACCGCCGCTGCATCCAGGTTGGACAGGAACCGACCACCAGACACGGCTACGATATCCCCAGCGAAGTAGACGCAGCCGGCGCCCGAAAAAGCTACGACGCAATCATGCAGAGCACAGCGGAAGCGATCGAAAAACTAGTCGACCGGTCACAACCGGAAGCCAAAGAAAATGCGCAATACGCGATTCCTCTCGCATTCCGCAAGCGAACATTATTCAAAATGGATTTCGCCGAAGTGGCGTACATCTCTGAGCTAAGAACCGGTCCAGCCGGCCACTTCTCCTACCGCAACGTCGCCTATGCGATGTATGAAGCGGTAGCGAAAAAGCATCCCGCGCTGGCAAAATATTTGCGCGTGACCGACGTCAAAGAGCCAATCGACCTGCTCAAAAGATAATTACCACCCCATCCGTTTCCGCAACTCCGTAATGTGCGCCACGTGATGCTTCCCGTGCCACGCATACAACGCAAGGTTTCTCTCCAGCGAAACCAATCCCATCTCCGGATGCCGAAAACTCCGCTTCCAATCCTCCGGCTTCATGGAGCGCAGCAGACGAACCCATCGATCATGCAACGAATCAGCCAGCGCCAACGAAACATCCAGCGGAGTCGCCTCAACCTCCCCTGTGACCGCCCAACGGTCTTCCATGTACGGCTTGACCGTCGGCTCGTCTTCGGTGAGCGCCAGCTTAAAGCGAATGTAAGCATTCATATGGCTCTCAGGCACGTGGTGCACAACCTGCCGCACCGTCCATCCGCCGTCGCGATAAGGCGTTTCGATTTGTTTCGCATCGAGATTCTTAATCGCCGAGCGCAGTGCCGCCGGTGTCTGCTCGATGTCCTCGATGAATTGATTGCGTTGCGAGTCAGTAGTAGTGCCTTCGAACTTGAATTTTCCAATGGGATAACGGGGATCGGCCATGTTCACCTCGGAATTGGATTTTAGCTTCGCTTACAGGAACAAGATGAGCGTCGCCAGACGAAAGCTGCAATTTAGGTGTGGTCAGTCAACTCTTCATTAAATGAGAACGGTCATTAAATGAGAACGGTCATTCCGAAGTCCCCGCGTTCTCTCCAGCGGGGCGAGGAATCCCGCGCGAACTACGCCTCAGCGCATCAACGCGAGAACACGAACCGGCCCAACCGAAGCGTTCCGCAGCATCGTCGGCGCGACGACTACCATCCCGCCATCATCCGGCACGCGATCCAGGTTAGCTACGTTTTCCAGCTGATAAACGCTGTGCGCCAGCGTGTACTGCCGAACAGGGAAGTCTTTCGATGGTCCGTAATCAATTCCCAAAGTATCAATGCCAAGTCCGATGACATTGCGTCCCGCAACCAGAAACTTTGCTGCATCGGGAGAATACCCTGGGAAGTGCATCGTGCCCCGCCCGTCGGCATTGCGATAGTCCCGGATCGAGTTCCAGCGCGAATCCCATCCAGTGCGTGCGATTACCACCGAGCCTAACGGAATCTGGTTGTGGGCGAGCTCCCACCGGGCGATATCTTCAACCGAAATTTGATAATCAGACTGGCGTGCGGCGTTCGCCCTCACATCGAGCACAACCAGCGGCGCGATCAGTCGTCTACCGGGAATCTGCTCGATGGTCCAAAGCCCAGCAGCAAAATACGCAGGAGCCTCAATGCGCGTCCCAACCTGAACCGCCGATGCCGCGGATTTTTCAGCAGACGGGTGCGTCAAATCCACAACTGCCTGGAACTCAGTCGGCGACGACGAAGCAGGATGGCGCTGCGCAAACAGAAACAGCGCAAGTGCCAAAACATAACCCGCGATAAGTGTCCGGATCTTCATTCGCTCTGATATGAAATTGGATGCAAGTAACGGTTACGAGATGCTGTTTACATTTTCTATTCATGAAGCCGCAGCCATCAAGGAACTGCGGGACATGACCTTTGTAGCGCCGCCGTCTCGGCGGCTGTCGTGAGGGCGTCCCGCCCTCACTGGCGAGGGCAAGATGGCCTCGCGACAGCCGGCAAAATGCCGGCGCTACAGAAGTCATGCGGATCATTCAGACAAGTAGCGCAGCAACACCCGCCGCAATCAGAGTACCCAGAAAATTCACCGCATCATTGTTCAACACTCTTCGCTGCTCAAGCAAAGCCCCCAGAAAACTATCCGCGATCATGCCAGCCACAGCCCCGGCAATTGAAAGGCCCACCCACTTAAGAGGTATCAATCCGGTTATCGCGGACACCAAACTGACAAGCGCACTCGCTGCGATACCAGCCACCGTCCCCATCCAACTCACTCCACCATTCGTGCCCGCAGGCACTACTTCCCAATTACTGATCAGTCGAGCATCAGCGCCTCGGGCCTGCCCCACTTCGCTGGAAACCGTATCCGCAGCCGCCTCAGACAGTGCCGCTGAAACCGCCACAAGGAACATCGCTTTACTGTGAGTAACCGCCGACAATCCCGCACAACCCGCCGCCACCGCAAGGTTGGCCAGTACCTGCCACGCACTTCTGCCATCCAGCCGTTCAGCAGTTCCCAACTTTTCTTTTCGCCGATAACCAAACCGAGTGCTGAGCCAGGTCAGGGCGAACACCGACACCAGAGTCAGGAACGCGCCCAATCCGGCTCCCAGGTACAACAAGCAACAGATCCCCGCTCCAGCAATGGCGCCCCCGACGGTTACACCTCGCACCCACCGCGCCAAAGCGGCGAATACCACGCTGACAATGACCGCAGGCGCAAGCGGTCGCACCGCCTCCATTCCCGCCAAAGCCTGCATGGTTCGCGCCAGATAAGACATTAGAAATCCCGCACCCGCGGGTATCCCGTCAGATACTACAATGTATGGGGTCTTGCCTCGGCTCGCCCCCCGGTATCGTGCTTTAACTCTGGGATACCGCCCCGAGCTTTGTGCATCAAAGTGTTAAATGTAGTTTAAACTCACGATCGCAAGCTTGTGAGGTTGCGACGCTGATTCGCTCTTAAGAGGGAACTATGGCTGCTTCAGTTTGGTCGGGATATCTCACCTTCGGTC
The DNA here is from genome assembly GCA_963716405.1 of uncultured Acidobacteriota bacterium. GTDB lineage: Bacteria > Acidobacteriota > Terriglobia > Terriglobales > Acidobacteriaceae > JABDBE01. Next base: position 285,669 of record CAVQTI010000014.1, read on the forward strand.
TGATTTCAATGCCGGTGAAGCTGTTCTCCGGCGCCCGCAGTTCGGGAATTTCCTTCAACATGCTGCACCGCGACGATCTCTCCCGCCTGAAGCAGCAATATGTTTGTCTCGCTGACGGCAAAGTTGTCGAACGCAGTGACATCGTCAAAGGCTACGAGTACCGCAAAGACGAGTACGTAGTCATCGAGCCGGAAGAAATCAAAAAGATCGAACCCAAAACCGCCAAGACCATGGAGATTCTCGAATTCGTCAAAGCCAGCGAAGTTGACCCGGTTTTCTTCGAGTCCTCCTATTACATGATTCCCGACGAAGCCGGCCGCCGCCCCTATGCATTGCTGTCCAAAGCCATGACCGAAAGCGAGTACGTTGCCATCGCCAAACTAACCATGCATAACCGCGAGTACACGGTTTTCCTGCGCCCCCACGATGGCGGAATGATGTTGCACACCATGTACTACGAAGAAGAAATCCGTAAGGTCGAAGGCTTCGGAGCCCCTGACGTTGAATTGAAAGAAGCGGAAGTCAAAGTAGCGAACCAGCTGATCGAAGCCCTCGCCGACGATTTCGATCCCAAGAAATATCACGACACCTTCCAGGAAAATCTCAAGAAACTGATCCAGGCCAAACTCGAAGGCGGCACCATCGCCGAAGTAGAGAAACCGAAAAAGCTCGCCCCAGTTGTCGACCTCATGTCCGCACTGAAGCAAAGTCTGGCCGACATGGAAGGAAAGAAGAAGCCCGCGGCCACCGCCCCTCGCGAAGCCGCGACCGCGAAAAAGAAATCTCGCGCACGAAGTTGAACGCACGAAGTTGAAAAAGAGCAGTTGCCCAAATTCGCGTTCGCTGTTTTGTAACACTCTTTTAATACGTTGCCGATCCTCGCGTTCTTTAAATATTCGCGGAATACGGTGTATACGGTATGGAAACGGTATGGTCCGACTGAAATACTCATAGTGGACGCTGCGAATTCTTTATGATTTCAGAAGAGCGAATCCGCGACTTGTGCGCCCGAGCCATCGCAGTTCGCGACGCGCACGAAATGGCCCCGATCTTGAGTGAACTCAGAGCTGCGCTCCACGAGCATGCCGAGCAGCTTAGAACTCTGCTCGCCGAATATCCCCTCGCACCGGTAAGAACGTTGCTCACGCCTTCAGGCAAGGCAAACACAGGCGATACGAATACTCTCCAACTCCCGTAACAGACCCGCTGCAAACTCTTAACTACGGCGTTGAAGCTCGATTCCCCTTCCTCGCCAAAAATGTTGTCAAGCCCCCAAAACCGCTCAATTCCCGCTAACCCACTCTTCCCAAAGCGAATATATTTTTGCAAAGTTGGCGGGTTTACCCTATGCAATCAGTTATCATAGAATTAGTAGGATAAACTTTGGTAGCGCCGGCGTCTCGCCGGCTGTCCCGACGGCATCTTGCCGTCGCCGGAATATCCCCAACCTAACTCCTTTAAAAGAGATATTTTAGAAGGGTATCTCATTTTCAAACCCAATCAAATCATAGATTTAGGAGAAAAACGCGATTTTCGCGGTATATACCCATGCCTATACATCCAAACGTTCGTCAATGCACTCACATAAAGGTCACCGGACACCGCTGCGGCTCCCCCGCGCTCAAGCAAGAATACTTCTGCTACTTCCACACCCGCATGATCAAAGGAGTCCAAACTCGTGTCGACTCCCAAATCCACCCCGTCGCCCTCATCGAAAACGCCGAAGCCATCCAGGCCGCGCTCATGCACATGATCGACGCCGTCCTCAAAGGCACCATCGACCTCAAGCGCGCCAACATCCTCCTCAAAGCCCTGCACATCGCCGTAAGAAATTCCCGCAACGTCTTCTTCCACATCTCGCCAGGACACTATGGTCCACGAAGTCCCCAACTACGCCGAACAATACCTGACCGAACATCCCGAACTAAACCCTCCCGAATCCAACACCCACATAGCCCCGGACGCCCTCGTCCCCGAAAATGCGACCGCTGAAACTGTAGACCTCAACCCAGCCAAAGATTGTCATCCTGAGGAAGCGCAGGCATTCGCGAAGCGAAGGCCTGCCAACGAAGGATCTATGCATCTGAGTTCTCCGCATCAGTCGGAGGGAAATGGCGAAAAACCTGGTGACGACATCATTCCCCCGCTCACCACCGAGCAGTCAAAACGCCGCGAAGAAATCGAAAAGCTGGAAGCCTCAATCGAAGGCGCCATGCGCGGCAACTGGCGCGACCTGCGCACCGTATTCAACGCCGTCGGCCTGACCCCGCGCAAGCCTCCCACCTCCAGTTCGCACCGGAAAGCCCGGGGCACAAAACAAAAAATCTAGGCGCCAGCGTCCGCGCTCGTACTGCACCCTAGCGCAGATTGCCAACCGGCAGTTAGAATAGAAAACTCTTCCAGGATTCTATGCAGAAATCGCTTTTCCCAGCGTCGTATCGGTCTGCCTTACTAACAGGACTCGTTCTGCTTCTCATTATCGTCTGCATAAGTTGTGGCGAGACTTATCGTCCGGTCGCAACGCCCATTGCGCCGAACCCGCCTAATCCGGGCTTCTCTCACGTTGTGCTGGTAATCAGCGTGAATGGTCCCAGCCATCCGGGAGCGAGTACGACAATCGATGTTTCGGGCGACACCGCGCTGTCGCGGTCAATCGTGGGACTCGTGCCAACTTATGCTGCTCTGGTACAGAACGGCACAAGAGTCTATGTGGCCGATAGCGGAGACGACACAATCGCATCTTTTTCTACCACCAGCGCCACCCCGGTCACCACGATAAGTCTGCCCAGTGGCTCAGCCCCAAGCTTTGTGGCCACGGCGGAGGCCGCGACAGTTTACGTCGCTAACTCTGGCAACAATACGGTTTCCGCGATTTCGATTATCAGTAATGTGCTCGAAGCGCCGCTGGACGGGATTCCGGTCGGCATTAATCCGGTGTCGTTGGCGGAAACCCCCAACCAGCAATACCTGTATTCGGCTAACCGGGGCAGCGGCGGAACGGGCGGTTCCGTCACCAGCATCAACCCGGTCGACCGAAGCCTGAACCCGCCGATTGCGAATGCGACCTGGATTTCTCCAGTCTCAGTAGCGGCGCGAACGGATAGCAACCGGGTGTACGCGCTAGACCAGGGAACAGGGATGGTTTCCGCGATTGATACTGCCGCGAATGCCGTAGTGAATAGCGTCTCGGTGGGCGTGGGCGCAAATTTCATGCTGTACGACAGCACCCGCAATCGCCTTTACGTGGCGAATCCCGCGAATAACACCGTGACCTATCTGGATGCGTCGAGCGATGCGCTGTCGGCTGTGGTGATTCCCGTTGCAAATCCGATCGCGGTGGCAGTTCTGCCGGATGGAAGCCGGGCTTATATATCCAGTGCGGCAATCAGCGGAAGCAACGTAACTTCGCGCGTGACGGTTATTAATGCAGCCGACGGCAGCACTAAATCTACGATTCCGATCACGACGGCGCAGCACGTATGCGCATCGAACCCGTTCGAACTCCCGCTAGCCGCTGCGGCGGACAGTTCCAGAGTCTATGTAGGCAATTGCGATGCAGGAAACGTCGCCATCATTCAAACTTTGAACGACACCCTGCTGCTGCAAATGCCCGCCCCGTTCAGCGCTGCTTTTGCAGCGAATGGAAATCCGCTTCCACAAAATCCAGTGTTCGTGGTAGCCGGACCGTAGCGTGTGGCGCGGGCGCCCTCGCCCGTGCAGCCCCAACCCAAAATTAATCGCGTAGGCGCAGCCTTGGAGTGTTAGCCGCGGACGTCCTCGCCCGCGCAGGTTGACGACCCGCTGGCTTACTAATTGCGCTCAAGAACGCCGACGTTCCGGTGGAGATGTATCTGTACACTCAGAGCGGGCATGCATTTGGACTACGGCGTACGAAGTTCCCGATAACGAAATGGCCTCAGTCGGTAAAGACGTGGCCGGGGCGATCGGGATGATTCCGGAATAGGTGTTCTGGGATCGCATACCACGAAGCGGGCCTGAAAGCAGTTTCATAACGCCTGAGCAAGATGCCGCCGTGAGGGCGAAGCAACGGCGCAAGCTTGCGCTATGGCCTGATTTCGCCCGGCTGTGCTGGGGACACAGGGTTCATCACTCGGGTCTAAACTAGTTTAGTGATCGACAATCATTCACAAAGGACTAATTCTCGCCATCGATTTCCTGTCGCCGCGCGCTGGGTGACGCGACTGGCCATCGCGTTTATCGGTTGTAGCTGGTTGTTCTTATATCTCGACTCGGTCCATCAGCGTGGGAGAGCAGAGGCTTTCGTTGCCGATCTGAAATCCCTCGACTTTGCAACGGCTGGCTTTACTGACGTTCGGGACCTCCTAATTCGCCACGGGGGTACGCCGATTCAGCCGGTTTCACTACCACCGTTACGCGATTCCCCTACCCCGTCGATGCCGGACCTGCACGGGAATATTACCTTCTACAATCGGAGGCCCACATGCACGCCGCAAGATTGCACATTTGTAGTGTGGATCCACACTCAGCTCGCACGACTTCCGTTTCCGTTACAAGAGAGAACGATAGAATTGTTGTACTCTACTCTTCCTTACATCGGAGTGCGTACGTGGGGCCTCGGTGCGATGTTTGTAGTTCGAAACGGAACACTGGAAAGAAGCGAAACTAGTGTAGCGGAATATAGGATCGACAGGTTAGAGTCAGGGTACCCTCTGCGACTAATCCCTTTCGGATATGAAGTCCAAACTGTTCTAAGCGACTCGGCGTGTCGGGGAGGCCATCAGGGCGTGTTCCTTTCCCATGGCCACCCAGTAAAGTTCCCTGTAAATATGCTTCACACTTGCGTCTTGCAGACTGAGAAGACATCCACGAAACGCGCGTTCGATATGAATCTGCGTTGCCTCAATGGGATTTTTCGCGGTTGCAGGTTCGACGAACTTGCGCCATCGGCATGGTCTGAATATTCCGCGAAGGGCGACGGCAAAGGCACCAATGATCCGCAAAAATAACCGGGATTAGCCTGCTAGAGCCGGGTGGCCTCGGCGGTCGTTGGCGTAACATCGCGGTTACACTCATCGACCTGCCCAGCCAATGTCAAAACGTGTAATGGCCTGATAACGACAGTCATCTTGGAAGTTGGTCCGGTGCGGTGTAGATTGCTGCCGTGAGGATGCAGCGAGGAAAATGGGCAATCCCAGTAAACGTGACGCCGCGGCTAGGAAGGTTGTGGGCGTGGCCCGAACCATAGTCACTTACCAGATCGGTCTTCCGGCAGGCTGTCAACGAATGGCCCGTACTTTGACAAAACTCGCGCTTTTCGAGACTGACTTGCCGACCGTTTTCGCCGCGTACATGAAAGAAGTGCAGGACTTGCCAATCGGCTCCGAACGTCTGCATTGGGATCCCAAGATTCTTCAACAAAAGGACGTTGCGCTCGAAGCTACGAACCAGCGGTTTCGCGATCGCATCTTCGACGCATGCTGGACAATCATCGACCGTTTTGCAGAATGAAGCACCGGAACTCCTACAATTTCTCAATGAGTGAAATCGCCTGTTTGCGACCGTTGAGAGATCGGAGCGTTGACTCCCAATTCGAGCAGAGGCATAATGGACCGCCATTCGGAGGAGGATTTTATGACCCGCGCTCCTCGGCCCCGCATTAAGCTCGCCAATTCAGTTCACCAACAACTCAACCTGTACGCACTCGCAGCAGGCGCTGCGTGTGCGTCTTCGCTGTATGCGCCGCCGGCAGCTGAAGCTAAGATTATTTATAAGCCGGTGCACATGCGCCTGCACCGCCACTCAGCATTTCCCTTGTATTTGAATGACGACCGAAAGGGCGACTTCTTTCTGGTGTTCAATTATGCGGGTGAAGACGAACCGAAGTTCGACTCCCTGGCAGTTTGTCACAAGCCCACCAAAACAAACTACGGGTACCAGTGTTACCGGGCTAGAGGCACATCAAACGCGCTCAATGCGGTCCGCGCGAACGCGTCCGGATTTGCGAGTGCCCTGAAGGCCGGAGCGAAAATCCAGAAAGGAAACCGCTTCACAAACAATGCTGAAGTTGTGATGGCCGAGGCGAGCTGGTTGTCGAGTACAAATTCCACGCGTTGGTTCGGCCCGTGGGCGAACAAGGGACGGGGAGTCACGAATCGCTACTTGGGTTTAAAGTTCCGCGTCGGCGGCACGTTTCATTTCGGGTGGGCGCGGCTTACAGTGGGAAGAGCGGCACGTGGCTTTACCGCTACTTTAACTGGCTACGCGTATGAAACCGTTCCCGGCAAGGCGATCATTGCAGGCGCGACCAAGGGACCAGACGATGGCGCTCAACCAACTCCTGCAAGCATCAAGACCCACACTCCTGAACCGCCTACGCTCGGAATGTTGGCACTAGGCGCACCGGGATTGTCGATCTGGCGCCGCGAGGAGCCAGCGGCTAGGACATAGCAAAGCAACTGATCTTCATTTAGACCGATGGTTGCCGTAACATCGCCATTACACTCAAAATCCCCTAATCGGGCTGGCCCACTTTTACGATAACGGGATGGCCTTAGCTGACGGAGACATGGCTGGGGACGATCTGGATGATTCCAGAACAGGTGCTCTGGGGATCGCATACCACGCCGCGGGCCTGAAAGCAGTTTCATAACGCCTGAGCAAGATGCCGCCGAGAGGTCGAAGCAACGGCGCAAGCTTGCGCTATCGCCTGTTCTCGTCACTTAAGATTCGCTTGGCGAGTCAAGACGAGCGATATGATAGCGTTAGGAGAGATGGCAGACTGGCGGATAGATAACGCGAAGCGGACGCGTGGGGCTCTGCTGCGACTGACGAAGTATTCGCGCCCAAGCGAGGATTGGGATCACGACCATTGTGAAGGATGCTGGGCCAAGTTCATGGATACCGGCTCAACCAACGCACTCACAGAGGGATACGTTACCGAAGACAATCGTCGTTGGATCTGTTCAGATTGTTTCCGAGATTTGAAAGACGAAATGGGATGGAAGGTGGTTTAACCGACGCGTGACAATGCCTCTATTCGGTTTCATTACGTGGTGCGGGAGAAGTCACGTCGAATACAGCCAACTCTGGCGGAAGTCCAGACTTCCCGTTGAAGTGGTAACAAGTCCGTCGAGATGGCTTCTGCGAAAGAGGCTTTTGAGAAATTGGGAGTTGCCTTTCGGACGAGGACTGGTCCTTTGGCGGATCAGCGAAAGTCAGAAAGAAGCCATAATCAACAAAATCAGCAGCGACTTACTTGCAAGAGGAGACGCTTTCGAAATCGAGCCGTAACTGGCGAAAAATCGCCATTACACTCAAAATCCCCTAATCGGGCTGGCCCACTTTTACGATAACGGGATGGCCTTAGCTGACGGAGACATGGCTGGGGACGATCTGGATGATTCCAGAACAGGTGCTCTGGGATCGCATACCCACCAGTGCTCACCGTTCATGGGTCGCCACGCATCAGCGCAATCAGAGATCAGCAAGCGTCTCTGGAATGCCGTCAAAGCGGCTTTCATGTACCCATGAGACTGGTTCTAATGGCCCACAGTGGCGGCCTGTTCGGAGGGTTTAGAACAGTTGTGGCGCAGCGCGATATTAAGGAAAACGTTTCCCATATCAGTTTCGAAGCAGATGACTAGCGCTTCCGTGTCCTCGCTGCTTTTCGGACCGTGCTCTGACGTGTGCAGGACTGGCGGATGCACGCGGAAATGGAATCCCTGGTCGTTGAGAGTTGTGACCGCGTTGCCAATTACCTGGTTGGCCAGTTCGCAAACCGTTTCGCGCACCAGTTCGTCTGACTCCGGTAATTCGACGCCGGCGAACCCGTTGGCCACGCGTGCCGCGGTGGCGGGATCGAGGTCGATGACAATGCGCCCTTCGATGTCGCCAGTCACCCAAATCAGCGCAGCTACTCCTTTACGGCGGTAGGCCTCTTCTTCCATGCTGAGGTTCGCCACCGACGTGGGACTATGCAGTCCTTGCGCCAACACGGCATCGGCCGCGTTGATGAACGGCTGTATCAAATCCATTCGCATTTAGACCCCCGCGCCTGCGGCTTGGGCCGCAGTGCCGTCCTCGCCCATAACGTACTTGATCACTTCGTAAAGAACCTCCGGCTTCACCGGCTTCTGCACGAAATGGCGCGCCCCGCGCTGCAGCGCCGCCACAATGTTCTCCTGATATCCGACCGAGGAGACCATGACAATGCGCGCTTCGGGATGCTGCTGCACGATCTTCTCCGCAGCCTCGATCCCCTCCATCTGGGGCATGGTGATGTCCATCAGCACGATGTCCGGCTTCAGGCGCTCGTATTCGCTTATGGCGGTGACTCCGTCACCGGCTTCGCCAGCTACTTGGCCTCCGAATGTTTCAATCATCCGGGCCAGATTCTTACGTGCGAAGACCGAATCGTCCACTACCAGGTAGCGGACGGGTTGGCCGTCTTTGCTGCGTTTCACTGCTGCGAACTGATCCATATACAACCTCCCGCCTCTTCAAATTCCGGCATCGTGTTCTTGCCTGCCGGAGAAAATCAGTGCTTTCCCGCTCTTGCGGCCTTGCCGCTTTCATCGGACTCGCTGTTCGTCGACGATCTCCGGTCCGGCATACACTGCGCCTGCAAGGTATTGGCGAGCGCGTCGAGCGGCAGCACGCGCAGCGCGTAGCCGCGTTCAATGGCCGCTTTGGGCATGCCAAAAACTACGCAGGATTCCTCGCTCTGGGCAATCGTCATTCCGCCTGCGGCCTTAATCATGCCGAGGCCTTGCGCCCCGTCTTCGCCCATTCCAGTCATGAGCGCCGCGATGCTTTTGTCTCCGAATTCTTCTGCGACACTCTTGAACAGCACATCTACAGAAGGCCTATGTCCATTGACGCGCGGTTCATCGTTGAGCACGGCCACGTCGCCCATCGGCAATCGCTTAATTTTGAGATGCCGGTTCCCCGGACAGATGAGGGCTCGGCCCGCCAGCAGCAGGTCGCCGGACTGCGCTTCCTTGACGGTGATGGAGCAAATCTCTTCCAATCGCCGGGAAAACATCTCGGTAAAGCCCATGGGCATGTGCTGCACAATCACGATGGTGCCGGGAAAATTCTTGGGCAGCTGCGGCAACAAATACTGCAGCGCCTGCGGGCCGCCGGTGGAAATTCCGATGGCCACGATTCGAGTGGCGCGGGTCTGAGCTTGTGTCGCCGATTTTTGCAACGGTTTCTGACCTTCAAGTGGCGGAGAAATGCTTACGCGGCGGCTTTGCGCTGCCGCTTTAATCTTGGCGATAAGTTCGCGCGCAATCTCCGGCATGTTGGCGGAAACATCGATGGGCTTGGCAACGAAATCGAAGGCTCCCATGGACAGCGCCTGCATGGTTACCGACGCACCCTGCGTGCTGTGGGAGCTCACCACGATTACCGGGACGGGATGGCGCAGCATGATTTCTTTGAGCATGTCGAGGCCGCCCATACCTGGCATGTCGAGGTCGAGGGTCACCACCTGCGGGTTGACCTCTTCGATCTTTTTCAGGCCAAAGTTGCCATCCATGGCGGTGCCCACGACTTGAATCGAGCTGTCGCTTTGCAGAATTTGTGGGATCAGCTTGCGCATGAGCGCTGAATCGTCCACCACTAACACGCGGATGGGCGGCGTCATAGCTGACCTCCTGCCGCGCTTTGCGCGATTCGCGCCCGCTCCGACTGCGATAGCAATAGGCCCATGCTGGGTCCGCCAGAGCTATCGGCTCGGGAAGTGGCAAAGCGCTCGACCAGGGCAGCGAGGTTTAGAATCAGAACTACATGACCATTGCCCAGGATCGATGCGCCGCCGACCAGGTCGGTCTCCGCAGTTTGTTCATCCAGCGCCTTGATGACTAATTCTTCTTCGCCCTCGATGGCGTTGACCAGCAATCCCAACTTGCGTTCCCCCATGGCGATGACCAGCACGAAGACTCGTGCTGCCCGGCCTTCCCGACCATCTTGAGGTGGACTTCCCAGGCGAGCCACGGGAAGCACGCGATCGCGCAACTGCAAGACTTCGCAATTGTCGACCCGGTGTATATCCGATTCATAGGCGCGAGCGATCTCCGCCACGGCGTTTAATGGAATGGCGTAAAGGCGCTGCTCTACGCGGAAGAGCAGAGCTTTGATAATGGCTAGCGTCAAAGGCAATTGCATGCGGAAGGTGGAACCTTGGCCGGGACGGCTAACCACGTGGACCGTGCCCTTCAGGCGATGCAGTACGCTTTGCACAATATCCAGGCCAACGCCGCGTCCCGAGATTTCCGTGATTTCATCGGCGGTGCTGAATCCCGGGCGGAAGATAAGATCGAGGATGTCGGCCTCGCCGAGGCGGCTGGCTTCTTCGCCCTTTAACAGACCGCGTTCGATGGCTCGGTTCTTTACTTTTTGCGTGTCAATTCCGCAGCCATCGTCGATGATTTCGACGATGACTTGATTCCCCTGGTGATAAGCCTGCAGGCGGACCGTGCCGCGAGCGGGCTTTTGCATGCGGCTGCGCTCTTCTGCGCTTTCGATGCCGTGCCCAATAGCGTTGCGCACGAGATGGGTGAGAGGCTCGGCGATGGCGTCGAGCAGGCTCTTATCGAGCGCGGTGTCTTGTCCATTCATAACCAAGTCGACTTGCTTGCCACACTGTTTGGCAACGTCTCGAACCATGCGGGGAAATCGGCGGAACAATTGTTCGACCGGAACCATGCGGACTTTCATCACCGAGCGCTGCAGATCGTTTAGCACCCGCGATTGAAATGCCATGGCGTCGACGAAGCGTCCACGGATAGCCTCTTTGGGGTAGCGGGCGGCGAATTCGTTGAGCGCCTGCTGCAGCATCGATTTGCCGATAATGAGTTCGCCCACAAGATTGAGGACGGTATCAATCCTCTCCGCATCCACACGCAACACGTTTTCGGGCGCGGCGGAAATTGGCTTGGCTACGATTTCACGATCCGTTTTGGATGAAGCGGCGCTGGATGCGTTGGTTGGGACCGCGATCCTGGTTGCGAGCGCTTCCTCTTTCTGCGCTTCTTTATGCACTATTTCATCGAGCGGGGAATCTTCATCGGTTTCGAGTGATGAGGATGGTTCGTGTTCCCCTTCCACTACTGGTTGAGCCGCCTTGGGCTCAGGCTTTCCGATTAGCGCAATTGTTACCTGCGAAATGATGGTTGGGATGCGGCACTTTGCGGTTAGCTCTTCCTCGGTCTGGCTGCTGGCCACCAGAAACTGGAACTGCATGGCGTTTTTGGCTGATCCGGGTTCGGGGCGTGTCCCGAGCACTTCGCCGCTTTCCGCCAGCGCCTTCAATATCAATTGCTGGGCTGCGATCGGCATGGCGCACGCGGGATCGATCTGCGCGGTCACGTGATAGACGTGCTTGCCTTGCTGTAAAGCTGTCTGGGTAGCGAGTTGCTCGTATTCGGTCCAGTGGACCGCGGCGTCCAAGCTTGGGGCTTTCGGACCACGCGCTTTGCGGGTTGCCGGGTCGCCCGCCATTTTGCGGATCATCTTACGCACCGGCTGTGCGGAAGGCGGCTTGGTGCCGCTGCGATACGAATTCAGCATGGCGGTGAATGTGTCGGCCGCAGCGAACGCGACCTCGGCCAGGGCGGTAGGCGCTCCGCCAGTTTCGATTGCCAGCGCATCTTCGAGTTCATGCGCCAGTTCGCTGAGTTCCTGATAACCGACGGACGCGGAGTCGCCTTTAAGAGTGTGGACAATTCTTCGGATGGTGCGGACGGTTTCTACATCGCCTGGCTTTTTTTCCAGCTTCAGAGTCTCTTCATTGAGCGATTGCAGCAATTCCAATGCGGTCTCAAAGAACAGTTCCTTCAATTCGGTTGCGCGCTCGTCCGAGAAGTGACTCATGGGGTCACCTCAATTTGCTGGTACGCGGTGCCGGTCTCGCGGTAAACCATGCTGAACTTGTCGGTAAGCCCGAGCAGGCTTTCCGCATGGCCTACGAACAGATAGCCGCCAGGATTCAGGCAGCGGTAAAATTTTTCCACCAGACGTTTCTGTTCGGCTTCATCGAAATACATCATTACGTTGCGACAGAAAATAACGTCGTTGCGCTGCGGCAGGTACTCGGTTTTGAGGTTATGGAAGTCGAAATGGACCAGTTCCTTGAGCGCCTTCTTGACTGCATATCGGTCGCCGACTTTATCGAAATGACGAAGCCGGTAACTGTAGTCCACCGATGCCATTTGACTTTCGGAGTAGATACCTTCCTGGCCAGCGCGCAGAACCGAGTAACTGATGTCACTGGCCAAAATCTCCAGCTTCCACGGTGGAGGAATCAGAGGTTTAGGAAAGGGCGTATCGTAACTCGATGCGTTGCGCAACACGTGATAGGAAAGAGCGTCGGCAACTTGCATCGCCATGGTGTATGGTTCCTGCCCTGTCGAACACCCCGCGCTCCATAGGCGCAAGGAGAAATCCTTACGCTCCTGCTTGCGGCGAATAATGTCATCGAGAATGTGTTTGTGAAATAGGTCCAGTTGGGCCTTGTTGCGAAAGAAACTGGTCTCGTTGACCGTGAGATTTTCCAGCAGGTTGCTTAATTCCGTTTTGCCTTCCTTGCTGATCAGAAGGCGATAGTAGCTATAGAAAGAGTCCAGCTTGCATTCTTTCAGGCGGCGTTGCAGACGATCCTGCAGGAAATCGGCGCGCCGCGAATCAAAATGCATTCCGCATTCCTGATAAACCAGTGCTTGCAGGAGTTTCAGTTCGGGTTCGGTGATTTGCGTTGGTACGCCTGCTGTGCCCATGCGTTTTTGTGCAACCTGTACTGACTGTTACTTCGACGCCGCTGCGACCTTTGCATTTCACGGCGGAAGCGGATTGCGCTGTACTCTTCGGCGCATCGCCCTTCAATCTGCTTCCACTGAACTCCAGCACTTTCTCGATATCGAGCAATACGATCAGGCGGCCCTGATATTTCCCCAGCCCGGTCACGCAGTTGAGTCCGCCTTCCACGAATTCTGTTGGAGAAGGATCGATGTCTTTAGCCGGGATCTTAAGCACGTCGGAAGCGGAATCGACGATTAAGCCGCAAAGGCGTCCGCGATGTTCGACTACCAGGATTCGATTGCGTTTGCTGGGAGCGACGGCAACTTCGCCGAGCCGCTTCCGCAGATCGAGGACAGAGACAATCTTGCCTCGCAAGTTGATGACGCCTTCGACGTAATCTGGGGCATCGGGCACAGCGGTGATTTCGGGCACGCGCACAATCTCGCGCAATGCGGTGATGGGCACGCCGTAAGTTTCCCGGCCCACCTTGAAGCCGACTATGTGCAGTTCGCGATTCATGAGCTTAGTGGTTGGTCCCGGCGGCGGCTTTCCTTACGTTGGATTTTGCGCCAGCTTTGTCTTCGCGATACGAGTTCACAGCATCCGTCTGCTCCAACATGAATCGGCCCATAGAATCGAGCAGATCGCGCGACATCTTGGACATTTGTTCGGCTGAGGCGGCCAGTTCGGTCGAGCCCGAGGTGGTGTTCTGCACCAGTTCGCGCATTCGCTCCATCGCCTTGACTACCGCATGAGCTCCTGAGGCCTGCTCTTCTACCGCGGAGTTGATTTCGTGAGTGATTTCATTCAATCGGGTAGTAGCGCGTGCGATTTGCGAAGAGCCATGCGATTGTTCGTTAGTGGCGGCGCCAATCTCCTGCGCAAACTTATAGACTTCCGTGACCACGTTAGAGATCTTGCGGAGCGCCGTATTCAGTTCCTCGCCGTGGCCCAGTCCTTCGTTCACAATCGAAGTACTCTGTTCCATATTTTCGACTGCCTTGCGGGATTCCTTCTGAATGCTCTGGATGAGTTCGGAAATTTCCTTGGTAGACTGTGCCGATTTCTCCGCCAGCTTTCTGACTTCGTCGGCGACCACCGCGAAACCTAATCCATGCTCTCCGGCGCGGGCGGCTTCGATGGCGGCATTGAGCGCCAGCAGGTTGGTCTGCTCAGCCAGGTCGTCGATTACCTCGATGATCTTGCCAATGTCATCCGCTCGCTGCCCGAGCACGTCGATAATGTCGCCCGAAGATTGGATGGTGGTGTTGATGCGATTCAGGCCATCCGTCGCCTTCTCCATGGTGACGATGCCGCTATGAACCTCTTCGCGCGAACGGTTCGAGATGTCGAGCAGCACTTTGGCGGTATCGGCCACGCGCTGGATCGAGGCCACCATCTGATCGATGGAGGCGGAGGTCTCGCTCACGCTCGAAGCCTGCACCTTGGTGCTCTTCACCATGTTTTGCACGTTGACGCTCATCTCGTGCATGGTGCTGGTGACTTCGTCAATTGCGGATGAAGTCTGCAGGCTGATTTTTGCGGATTCGTCGGAGGCTCCCGCGACCTGGTTGGAGGCGCTGGCTACTTGCTGGGCGGCATCGCGTCCGTTGCGAACCAGTTTTCGCAGGCCTTCAATCATGCGCAGGAAAGCCTTGCCCAGAGTGTCATTCTTGGAGCGCGGCTGAACTTCCACACCGAGGTTTCCGCCGGCGATGGCTTCTGACACCGCGGCCATTTCCCTCAGGTAAGTGACCATCTTGGCGAAGGTACGAGCCAATTCGCCGATTTCATCGCTGCGGTTAATCTCGATTTCATGGTCCAGATCACCGGCGTCGGCGATCTGCCGCGCGATCCTCATGAGATCGTTGAGCGAGGAGGTAATGGATTTAGCGGTGGTGTAAGCGATGACGACTCCGAGCGTCAGCGCTACCAGCGTGCTCAGCAAAGCGATCACGAAAGTCGCAGTCCCCGCCGTCTCGTCGGACTTTCTTCGTGCCTCCAGCACTTTGGTGTTTTCGAGGTCAGCCGCGTCGAGATATTCGCTGGCGTTTTTTACCCAGGCGGAAGCATCTTTCTGCAAATAAAAAATCTGCAATTCGGCGACGGTGGCATTGCCGCTATCTACTTCTTTGCGTTTGTCCATTAGGGGCGCGGCAAATTCGCGAGCCCAGCTCTGTTCGCTGCTTTGAACTTTTGCCAGTGCGTTGCGCTGTTGCTCAGAGGTTGTGAGGGCCTGTCCAGCTTGCAGTTTTTCCTGCAAGACCCGCATACCATCATTCAGTCGATCGACTTCGCGGGTGTCGCCACTCAGGAGGTAGTTGCTGAGTGACAGCCGGTTTTGCATCATCTGAAAACGGATCTTGTCGGTGGTCTCCGCCATTTGCAACGCCTGCGAGGCTGCGGCCTTCGCGCTGTGCTCGCGTTGGACAGCGATGAGGTTGATCAGAAACAGCACTACGACCATCGCCAGGATGGCTCCGAAATTCAGGTAGAGTTTTTTGCCAATTGTCATTCGCCGTTCCTCATTTCGCTTCCCGGCCTGCGCCCCTGCACACGGTTGAATCTGATCTAAAAGTCGGGTCACGCCTTTCCAGTTCTGTCGATTCGGAACTTATCAGTCTTTAATTAATCTTGCTTTTGCTAGTCCTGGGGTTGGAACTTGAACTCCAGCGTTCCGGTGCTTTCGGAGTCAGCCGGTTCAAATTTCCACTTCTTCAGTGCGTCCATGGTTGCGTTGACCAGGACAGGGTTTCCGCCGACCACTTTGGTGTCTTTCAGGTTGCCATTGGCCGAAACCACTACCAGGACCTTGACGGTGCCGGTGATGTTCATTTTTTTCGCTAGAACTGGGTAGGTAGGAGCGACCTTAGTTTTTGTTTTGCGGGTCAGTTCTCCCTGTGCCAAGGCGGGAATGGACTGGAATGTTGCCATCGCCAAAAGCCCAAGTCCTGCCCAACGCCATACCTTTTGGATAGACACTCCTCCTCCTCGTCAGCGATCCCATTGGCCACACAGCAATGCCCATGCCATGTTGCGGGAGGCCGTAACTTCCTAGAGTCGCACCGCCTAACCTGCTCTGTATCAATTTGTTAGAGGTATTTTTTGGGACGGTGGAGAGGGTTAGTGGTGGCTGAAATCGTCTCACCGGGCAAGCTTTCTCTCAGCATGAGACACTATTTCCGTTTTGGTCAAGATTTACAGTTCGGCACCCCAAATGCTATTTCGCTTGACTCAAATTGAGATGCCGATCTATTTTTCCTGTAGCTTCAATCACTTGTAGGTTCAAGCGGAAGGCGGTGCCTTTTCTGATTTTGCATGCCCGAGATTCGACAGTATTGGACAAACCCGGCCCCCGGGCAGAGGACCCCTTCCAGAAATTGCTCTTACGACTGTCCCAGGCGGCAGCGCAGGGAACTCGGCCTTCGGGTCTGATCCGCCTTTTCTGTCAAGCGACCCGGGCTTTCTTCCATGCGGACGGTGCGTATTTCTGGCGATGTGAGTCTGCCGAAGAACTGGTAGGCGCGGAGGCCGACGGTTTTATGGCTTCCAACTTCATTGGCCGCCGCTTGAGAGCGTCGGACAGCGCGGTGGCTATCGATGCCGTCCGTCAGCGCAGAACGGTGTATGTAAATGACGCCGCTCCCGGCCGATATTCGACGGCAGAGGAGTTCGATGCCAAGTCGCTGATGGCAGCGCCGCTGTTGGTTTCGAATGAAGTGATCGGAGCCGCTGTCTTCCTCCACACTTCGAAAGCAGATTATTTCAACGACGATCTCGCCGCCAAAGCGACCATTCTGGCCGGCCAATTAGGCAACTTGCTGGAAGCGAGCCGCCTGGTGCAGATGTCGCGAGGCAAATTTCGGCCGGCTGAGATATTGGCTGAAGTAGCGCAAGCCATCCAGGCGATCGCGGAATCTCCCGCAGTGGCCGAGACTTTAGCGGACCGCTTGCGCATTCTGCTGCGAACCGAACTAGTCTGCATTTTCCTGCAACAGGGGACTGCGGTTGAGTTGCATGCCATAGCTGCTGAATCCCCGCAACTGGCGACATCCGTTTGCGCGCGCTTGCAAGGCAAAGGACTGCAGTTTGCATCCGAACTTACCTCCCGCGCTCTCGGCGGAGTCGATCCCATTGCAGTTACGATCGATCCGGCAACCTATCTTGGTGACCTGGTGCCTGCTGGGATGCTGCTGGTGGCGCCGGTTCGTGCCATGGGCGTAATGGGAGCGGTGTTTGTCTATCCTCGTCGCGAAGGGGCTTTCAGCCGCGAGGAGAAGGACCTGCTTACGGCCGTGGCTGGCTTTGGCGCAGTCGCCATGGCAAATGCCGAACTCAACAAAACAGTGCGAGGCGGTGTTGATGATCTACAGAAAATCCAGCGTGCCGCCGCGTTAAAAGTCGTCGCCCTGGAGTTGAATTCCGAACTCGATCTCCAGCAGTCCGCGCGAAACTGCGTGAGCCGGGTTGCAGACGTTATGGCGGCGCCATCCGGTGCGTTAGCCGTCCAACAGGTTACAGGTCTCGAAACTTTGGTATTGCAGGGAGTGCCGGTTGAACACGATCGACTAAGCCCCTTGCTTCGCCTGATTGATCACGCCCTGGTAGAGGCGCTGGCGCAGCATCCTCAGCCAATCGTTTCTGCGAACGCGTCCGATTTATTTGGGTCCGAGCTTGCTAGCGTTCTCGGTTGGGAAGATTGCGAGTTGATCCGGTTGCTGAGTTCGTCGGGGGACCTGATTGGAGTTTTGTGCCTTGCCAATCGAGGCAAGGCGCTGCAAGAAGAGGAAAGGGAACTGCTGCATGCAATTGCCGGCGAAGCTTCGGTTGCGCTGGAAAATGCGCGACGTTTTACCCGCATGGACCAGGCGAACCGGCACTGGATCGAGATTTTCGATGCCATTACCGACTTCATTGTCGCCCACGATCAGTCCGATCATGTTTTGCGGGTGAATCGTTCACTGGCTGATTTCATTGGGGTTCAGCCCAACGCCCTAATCGGAGTGAACATGGGTGCGCTGCTGGCAATGGGAAACGACGTGCCCACGCACTCGTGTCCCTTTTGCCGCTCGACTACCGATGCCAGCACCGATGAATATGTACTCGCCGTTCTGGACCGGACCTATCTGGTATCGACCTCGCGCGTGCATGGGGCGAATAGCGAAGGCTTGCAGACCATCCATGTGCTCAAGGACATCACCGACCGGCGCGAGGCCGAGCGCCGCTACCGCGAGCTTTTTGACAACATTCAGGAAGGAGTATTTTTTTCCACCCCTGATGGCCGGTTCATCGAAGTAAACGATGCGCTGGTCCGCATGCTCGGGTATCGCAGCCGTGAGCATCTTCTTCAAGCCGACGTTCGTACCCAGGTTTGTTTTTCCGTCGAACAATACGAAGAACTCGCCGGCCAGATGGAGCAGTACGGCGCGGTGCGGAATCACGAGCAAACTTTGGTCCGTCAGGACGGAACTCCAGTCCATGTTCTGATTAATGCCTTCGCGGTGCGCGACTCTCAGCAGCGTATTGTGCAGTACCGCGGCGTGATGCTGGATATAAGCGGGCTGAAGACTTTTCAATCCGAACTGCAACGGGAGCGCGATTTTTCCGGCAAAGTTCTGAACAACACCCAAAGCCTGATTCTGGTGGCGGATACTGCCGGACTGGTCAGTTACGCAAACCGGCGCTGGTACGACATGGGATATCAGCAGAATCAGTTGCTCAGCCGGCCTCTTGAAGAACTCATTGTGCCGGCTCGGCGTCAGGCGCTGAATGAGGCTTTTGCTGCCACCCTGGCAGGACAGCAAATCGACAATCTCGAAGTGCAGATTGTGCAAGGCGAGGGACGTGTCGGATATTTCTCCATGAATTTGAGTCCGATGCGCGACGATCAGGGAAATGTCGCGAGCATTGTCGTTGTGATGAGCGACATCACCGACGCTGCCACCCTGCAGGCCAAGCTGTTGCACGCGGAGAAAATGGCAGCGGTCGGACAGCTTGTTTCCGGAGTCGCGCACGAGGTCAATAATCCACTTACCGCGATTCTCGGCTTCGCCGACCTGCTGATGGAGAATCCTGAAGTACCGCAAAGCGCCCGAAAAGATCTGCGCGTGATTCTTGAGCAGGCACAGCGCACCAAGCAAATCGTGCAGAACCTGCTGAGCTTTGCTCGCCAGATGCCGCCGCAAAGGCGGCCGGTACAGCTCAACACTGTTCTTAGCCGCACCGTGCAATTGCGCGCCTACGACTTGCAGAGCCGAGGCGCTGAGGTAGTGGAGCAACTTGATCCCGACTTGCCGGAGGCGATTGGCGACGCCCACCAGTTGCAGCAGGTTTTTCTGAATATTCTTAACAATGCCTACGATGCCGTCCGCGATACCGGGCGCCCGGCACGCATCGAAATCCGAACCGCTAACCGAGGCAATTTTGTCGAAGTCTCATTCCGCGATAACGGTTACGGCATTTCCTTTCCCGAACGCATCTTCGATCCATTCTTCACCACCAAGGAAATTGGCAAGGGCACGGGTTTGGGTCTGAGCATCTGCTATGGCATCGTGCGCGAGCATGGCGGCGAAATTCTTTGTCACAACAATACGGACGGGCAGGGCGCCACATTTATTGTTCGCTTGCCCGCCGTCACACAAACGGCCTCCAACGAAACCGCTGCAGGAGTTATTCAACCATGACTACAAGCCAGCCAATGATTAAGCCCGCTACTTTGCCTGTGTTGCTCATCGAGGATGAGCCTGCTGTAATGGCGTACGTTCGTGCGGCCCTCGAACGAAGCGGCTACGCAGTTGTGTCCACAGAATCTGGCGCCGAAGGCTTGCGGTTGCTTGAGTCGGAGCAGTTTCTCGGCGTGGTTTCAGATATGCGAACTCCGGGCGGGGTCGATGGCGCGGGCGTGCATGCCTGGTTGAGCGTCAACCGACCGGATCTTGCCGCGCGTATTGTTTTTATTACCGGCGATATCGCTAATGAAGACACAGTTGCCACTTTGCGCAAAACCGGTGCGCCTTGTGTGGAGAAACCGTTCCGGGTTCAACAATTCATTTCAGTCATAGAAAAAACCATAGGGAAGGCACCGTGAGCGACGATTTACGCATACGACTCCTAATTGTGGATGACGAGCAGAGCATCCGCCGCTTGTGCATGACAGTGGGTGAGGCGCTGGGCTTTACCTGCATGGAAGCCAACAGTGGGGAAACGGCGTTGACGCTGCTCGAAGAGCAGCCGGCGCACATGATCCTCACTGACATGGTCATGCCCAATATGTCCGGGCTTGAGTTTCTGGAGAAGGTAAAGAAACTGCTTCCGCGCAGCGAGGTCGCAGTCATGACCGGACACGGCTCGATTGAGACTGCCGTGCAGGCCATGAAACTTGGCGCCTACGATTACATCAGTAAACCCTTTTCTCCGCTGGAAGAACTGCGGTTGTTTCTGCGGCGTATGGCGGAGAAAGTTCACCTGGTCGAAGAGAATCAATTCTTGCGGGAACGCGTCGACACTGAATCCGATCTCCACGGCATCGTCGGATCGTCGGCCAAGATTCAGGACGTGCTGCGCATGATCTCGCGGTTGAAAGACACGCGCACTCCGGTGCTCATTTCCGGCGAGAGCGGTACGGGAAAAGAATTGGTGGCGCGAGCCATTCACTTTCGCGGCTCTTTTGCAAATCGCCCCTTTGTCGCGGTGGACTGCGGATCGCTGGTTCCCACGCTCATTGAGAGCGAGCTGTTCGGCTACGAAAAGGGCGCATTCACCGGGGCTCTTAGATCGAAGACCGGATTGTTTCAGTCGGCAAACGGTGGAACAATTTTCCTCGACGAAATTGGCGAACTACCGCTGGAAATGCAGGCCAAGCTGCTTCGAGTTTTGCAGGAAAAAGAGATTCGCCCGGTGGGAAGTAATCAGAAAGTAAAAGTGGATGTTCGCGTGGTGGCCGCCACCAATCGCGATCTTGAGGCCGAGTACCGTAACGGTACCTTCCGCAAGGATCTTTACTTTCGGCTGAACGTGGTAACGGTCCACTTGCCGGCGCTGCGCGAGCGGCGCTCCGATATTCCCATGCTGGCGCACTGGTTTCTCGATCGTCACGCGCCGGACAGCGCAATGCAGGTCACGCACGCGGCCATGAAATGCCTGTTGCAATACGATTGGCCAGGAAATGTTCGCGAACTGGAAAACTGCATCGAACGCGCAGTCGCCCTGGGCGATGGCAAGATCATCGATCTGAGTGATCTTCCGCCCAGCATAGCCTCGGCGTCGCCATCCGCGGACGTTCCCATGAGCGCAATTACAGGCCCGGTGTCATCTACGGATTTGGAAGACATTGAACGGGCGACTATTGAACGAGTCTTCGAACAAGTAAAAGGAGACAAAGCGCTGGCGGGGAAGATGCTCGGCATTAGCCGCGCAACTCTGTATCGGAAGCTGAAACGCTATAACATTGGCGGCCGCCCG
The DNA here is from genome assembly GCA_963716405.1 of uncultured Acidobacteriota bacterium. Taxonomy (GTDB): domain Bacteria; phylum Acidobacteriota; class Terriglobia; order Terriglobales; family Acidobacteriaceae; genus JABDBE01. Next base: position 306,912 of record CAVQTI010000014.1, read on the forward strand.
GAAATGGGGCCGAGCCAAGCACTGCAGTAAGCAAGAAATTTGAAAGGCCAGAGGGGGTGCCCGCGCATGGAGAGAAGATGCGAGAGCACCCAGTTCCGAACAAAACTTAGTCGTTCACCACGATGTCCGCTTTTTTGGCGGTCGCGTGTTCTTGCTTCAGCATGCGAGCGATGTCGCCGAGCGGTACACGGTGCGCCAAAGGCTGAACTTCCCACAGTGGTCTCTCGCCCTGAGCATAGTAAGAATTAGAATGCTCCAAAAGGCTCTGCTCCTGCGCCATGAAATGCTGCGAAGCGTGTTCGGGGTGGCTTACCATTTGAACCGTACTGGCCAGTACGGCTCCGCCCACCGAACTTCCGCCAATCGATTGTCCTAATGCGATCGTGGAACAGAGGAAACACAGTACAAACATTGCAATCTTCATCGGTTTATCTCCAAGTTCTTTTGGATCATCCCCACGCAATCACTAAGAGCAAGCCTCATACCACCCCTCTAGTCCCTGCTTGCCATGCATTTAGAGATGCTTGTAAGTGGCACAACATGCAAACATTTGCACATTTATAGCCCGAGTTATATTTCGAACGGCTTGTGGACAATTCGGGTGGTCAGAAACCGCATAAATAACAGATACCCTGTGGTTAGTGACCGACGCAATATGACACGGGAGTTATAAGAGCCGGTTCGTAGAAGCAACGGACGGAGCGCTTTAGCCGTCTTATACCCCTTGCCATGGCGACCCAACCGACTTCGTCCACAAGCTCCTCTCCAGTCCAAACCAGTCCGGTGGAATGGGAAACAGCGCGTCCGATGAACAAGGCCGCACTTGCCCAAGATCCCGCTTCATCGGCGAAAACGGAAGAGGAAGAGGTTCTACACGCATCCATGAAAGCCGGTTCTGTCGCCCAAATTGTTGTAGCGGCTATTGCGACGGTCGGTCTGATTTACCTCCTGAAAGTCGTGCTGGTGACCGTGTTGACCGCCATGCTGCTGGCGTTTGCTTTGGAGCCATTGGTTCACCAGTTGCAGCGCATCCGGATTCCGAGGCCTGTGGGTGCGCTGCTGGCAGTACTTTTGCTGATTGCAGTGGCAGCCGGGGCGACCCACTTCTTCTACAGTCGTGCCGTAGACTTTGCCACGGAGTTACCGAAGTATTCAAGCAAGATTCGCGGCACCATCTCAGGTCTTCGAGCACAGACCAGCAAGATTGAAGAAAGCACCAAGTCGGTGATCGCTTCGCCCAAACTAGAGAAACGGCCGCTGCCGGTCGAGATACAGGAGTCGCCCGGCCTCTCGAATATTCTTTCGGCTGGCAGCGGAACTCTAGGCGACCTGCTGCTTGCCATCAGCTTTGTGCCTTTTCTCGTGTATTTCATGCTGACCTGGAAGGACCACGTGCACGCCAACACCGTGCATCTGTTTCCCAAAGAGCATCGACTCGTGGCACATCGTACGGTGGCAAGAATTTCCGAAATGATTCGCAGCTTCATCGCCGGGAATCTGATCATTGGCGTGGCGAACGCATTGATCAGCGGAGTGGTGTTTTGGCGCCTGGGCATTCCGTACTTTTATTTTCTCGGCATTATCAGCGGGTTCGTAAGTTTGGTTCCGTATCTGGGAGTAGTTCTGGCTTTGCTTCCACCTTTAGCCGCGGGCATTGGAATTTTAGATAAGACGGGCGTGATGACTGTTGTTCTCACGGTGGTTGGTCTGCACATTCTGACCACCAACGTCGTGTTTCCGAAAGTGGTGGGAAAGCGGCTGCAGTTGAATCCTCTGGCGGTAACGCTGGCACTTTTGTTCTGGGCGTGGATCTGGGGAGCGATGGGACTGATATTGGCGGTTCCGCTGGTCGCGATGACTAAAATTATTTGTGATTACACCGATTCCTTGCGCAGTTTCGGAGCATGGCTCGGGGATTGAACCTGCTCGTTTGAAAACGGTTTGATCGAATGTCCGATCTCGAAACACCGTCCCCTGAACAGCACCGCGGGCGCTGGTATTGGATTGTCATCCTCCTACTGATTGTTAGTGCAATCCTCCTCGTTGCCGGAACAATTGTGGTGTCGCATGCCGAGCCCATCTTGCGGAAACGCGTGATTGAGACGCTGTCCGCTCGCTTCCAAAGTACGGTTGAGCTCAAGGAATTCCATGTGTCCTTGCTGCGGGGATTCCAGGTCTCGGGCGCCGGACTCGACCTCTACAGTGATACCGACCCCAATATTCATCAACTGGGAGTTCAACCGGTTATCAGTGTGGCGGAATTTCGTTTCCGCACCGGCATCATGGATCTTTTTCGTTATCCCATGCATGTGGACACGGTGTCCATGAAAGGGCTGACGGTGAATCTGCCGCCGCGGGAACAGCGTGCACAGATGAGAAGCATGGAACGACGCTACGAGAAGATCAAGATCGTGGTCGATAAATTTGTCTGCGATGGAGCAGAGCTGGTAATCAACACCCTCAAGCCGGGCAAGCTTCCTTTGGAGTTCGACATTGAAAGTTTGCAGATGACGACGATTGGGGCGAATCAACCGCTGCACTTCGATGCCAAGTTGATTAATCCGAAGCCGGTGGGAACGATCGTATCGAGTGGATTGTTCGGCCCTTGGCAGGCAGACAGCCCGCGCGATACTCCGGTGCGCGGGAACTATTCCTTTCAGCAGGCTGACCTGAGCACGATCAAAGGCATTGGAGGGATGCTGTCATCCACGGGTGAGTATGGCGGCACGCTCAATAACCTTGTCGTGGACGGCTCTACGGACACTCCAGATTTTCGTATTGAGTCAGGCGGACGTCCGGTCCCGCTGCACACAGACTTTCACGCGATTGTGGACGCGACTAATGGCGATACTTATCTGCGTCCGGTAAAAGCAAAAATTATCGATACGCCGCTGGTTGCCTCTGGCTATGTAGTGCGGCTGAAGGAACCGGCCGGACATCGGATTGTGCTTGACGTTGCCATCGCTCAGGGCAAGATTCAAGACTTGCTGAAATTAGCAGTCCGTACCGATCCGCCGATTATGACCGGCACGGTTCGGTTGAACTCGAAGTTTGATCTCCAGCCGGGACCGTCTTCGGTTAGCGATCGGCTGAATTTGGCGGGGCGGTTCCGTGTTGTGCAAGGACATTTCGCCAACGAGAAAATTCAGAAGAAAATCGATGCCTTAAGTATGCGCACCCGGGGAAAAATGGCTCTGCTGCGAAAAAATATTATCGACAATGTAGATTCAGATTTGAGGGGCGTGTTCCATCTGCAAAACGGTGTTATCCACTTTTCCGAACTGCAGTTCAAAATCCCTGGCACTCGCGTGGACTTGACCGGTGAATATAGCCTTGATGGCAAGCTGTTTGACTTTCATGGAAAGGCCCGCCTGGACGCAAAGCTTTCGCAAATGGTGACTGGATGGAAACACATCCTGCTGACACCCGCGGATCCGTTCTTCAGCAAGCATGGCGCGGGAACCGAGCTTCCGGTGCGAATCAGCGGCACCGAGTCAGAGCCACACTTCGGCCTTGACTTTCACCACAAAGACCAGCGGCCGGACTGAGATATCAGTCGGTTCGGAAGTTTTTTATCCTGTAGGCACCCCGTAAACAGGCATCTCCTCGAACAGTTGCCGCAACGAAAGTATGGCTAAAGTCTAAGGAGGGTCTGTGAGCATCTTTACGATTTTCTTTATTGTGTTGTTACTCGGTTGGCTTTTAGGCGTTGGAGTCTTTCACATCGCCGGGGGATTGATTCACATCCTGCTGGTGCTGGCCGTAATCTCGCTGGTATTGCACTTTGTGCGCGGTGCCAGAACCGCGTAGAACAGCGGGCTTCAACTCATGCGGTCCGCAATACCAGCGCACGGTTTCACGCCGACAACTCTTCCCTCTGAGGACGCATCAGACATCGGCTGGGACAAAGCTGCTTAAAGACCGACGAAAACCGCCTGTGAAGCCGACGCTGTCGACTATGCGTTTGTCCGGTAGTTTTTTCTTCCTATTGACGGCCGCAGTGTGGGCGCAGCTAACCGTGCAGGGTCCGCAACCGGTTTACAACGGACAGAATGTCGCCGCCATCGATCTTATCGGAAATCCCCATCGCGATATGGAGCCGTTTCGATCCCTGGTCGTGCAGAAAGTCGGGGAGGCCTATTCGCAGGACAAGGTGGAAGCCAGCATCGCGGCTCTCGAACATACGGGACAATTTCCCAAAGTGCAGGTAAATGTTGTTCCCGATCCCTCCGGTTTGCGTTTGAATTTTCTGCTCGAGCCCGCATACTTCCTCGGCGTTATAGATTTCCCCGGAGCCGCAAAACTTTTCTCCTACACTCGTCTTTTGCAAGTGGTGAACCTGCCTGATGAAGATCCCTACGACAAGGCGCGGGTGGCGCTTGCGGAACAAGCGTTGCAGAAGTTTCTTGAGCACAATGGATACTTCCAGGCAAAAATTCAAACTGCTACCAATATCGATGATGCTCACCAGTTGGTCAATCTGACTTTTTCAGTGACCCCCGGGAAACTGGCCCGGGTGGCTAACGTGACTTTCGAAGGCCCTGATGCAAACGAAGATGCGCGGTTGCAGCACGCGATCCGCTCATTGCGCGCCCGCTTCTCCGGCGGGCTTCTCAAGCCAGGCAAGCCGTACACTCGTGCCCGCATCAGCGACGCGACTGCATTGATCAAAAGGACACTCTCCGCGCAGCGCCACCTGGCCAGCCACGTTCAGGAAAATCCTCCGCAATATCACGCCGAAAATAACCGAGTCGATGTGTCCTTCAAAGTGGAGGTTGGTCCTGTGGTTACGGTGCGGGTCACAGGTGCGCGCTTGTCGCTGATTCCTTACATGTCGTCGCGGCAGATGAAAAAACTGATTCCCATCTATTCCGAGGCAGCCATCGATCGCGAACTGGTGGATGAAGGCCAGCAAAATTTGGTGGATTACTTTCAGAAAAAAGGATACTTCGACGCTCAGGTCAAAACTACCTTCCAGCACCAGGGCGATCAAATTTTGCTGGTTTACGACATCGAAAAAGGAAAGAAGCGTAAAGTCGACCGCATCGTCTTTCGAGGCAACCACGAGGTTTCAGAAAAAGATCTGCTAGCTGTCGTTGTGGTGACGAAATCGCACATCTGGACGCACGGCAATATTAGCCGGAAATTGCTGAAGCAGAGTGTCTCCAATCTCGAAGCGCTTTATCGCGACCGGGGATTTGAAGAAATCAAGGTCAACTCGCAAACCGTCACTCACGATCCCAAGATTGACGCCGTCTTCACCATCGAAGAAGGCGCCCAAACCGTGGTTCGCAATGTGGACGTCATCGGAAACAACCACGTTCCCTACGCACAACTCACTGCTCCTGTGGGATTCCAACTTCGTGCGGGCGCACCGTATTCTCCGCGGCGGCTTTCTGAGGATCGCAATCGAATCACTGCCAACTATCAGAATCGCGGATTCCTGAATGCCGAAGTCAAAGCTACAGTGCAGCGCGATGCTGGTGATTCTCACGCGGTGAATGTCACCTACGCAGTTGACGAACAGCAGATGGTGCGGATTGGCGAGGTAATTTATCTCGGACAGAAGGTAACGCGGCTGTCCTTCGTTCGCAAGACGGCGAAAGTGTCGAGCGAGACGCCGATGAGGCGAGGAAATTTACTGGAGGCAGAGAGCCGGCTGTATGATCTGAACATTTTCGATTGGTCAAGCGTTGGCCCCAAGCGGCCTATCACCGATCAGACTGAGGAAGCTGCGCTGGTCAAGGTACATGAGGCGAAGCGGAACGATATTACTTATGGAATTGGTTTCGAAGTCTCGCATCGGGGAGGAAATATTCCCTCCGGAACCGTAGCCGTGCCGGGCGGACCAACCATTGGACTTGGCAACAATCAAATTGCCGCGAGCCAATCTACTTTCGCCAGCCCTCGCGGTTCGCTGGAATTCGACCGCCACAATATGCGCGGCTTGGGAGAAACTGCCAGCGCCTCGCTCTTGCTTTCCCGCCTCGATCAGCGCGCCCTCACGACCTATGCGCAACCCCATTTCTTCGGCTCGAAATGGAGTTCTCTGTCGAGCTTTTCTTTGGAGCGCAATACTGAAAATCCACTATTTGGGGCCAACCTGGGTGATGTCTCGTTTCAGGTTGAACGTCAGATCAATCGTAAGAACAACACGCGCTTTCAGCTTCGCTACGATTTCAACAAGACGGTGCTGTCGAATTTGCTCGTACCCGCGCTGGTTCTGCCGCAAGACAGAAACGTTCACCTGTCGACCGTGTCGGGCACTCTCTTGCGCGATACACGAGACAAACCTCTGGACGCGCACAAGGGAAGTTTCAGTATGCTCACGCTAGGAATTACACCGCAGTCTTTCGGCTCCAGCGCGAGTTTCGCCAGACTTCTCAGTCAATACGCGTTTTATAAGCCGCTGCATTCTGTCGTTTTTGCTAACAGCATTCGGCTAGGCATGGCGAAATCGTTTTCCGGAAGTTTCGTACCCACCAGCCAACTATTCTTCTCTGGCGGCGGCACCACGCTTCGCGGCTTCCCCATTGACGAAGCCGGGCCGCAGCGCCTGGTTCCATTCTGCAATGTGCTGACCGGACAGACCGGATGCGTGAACGTTACCGTTCCCGTGGGTGGGCGAGAACTGTTCATCTTAAATTCGGAGGTGCGTTTTCCCCTCCGCATAATGAAGGCCCTCGGCGGCGTGGTTTTCTACGACGGCGGCAACGTCTTTACCGCAATCAATCTGAATAACTTCGTCAACAACTACAGCAACACGATTGGAGTGGGCTTGCGCTACGCGACGCCCATTGGACCGGTTCGCATCGATGTTGGCCGCAACCTGAATCCGGTTCCCGGCATCAATCCCACCCAGTACTACATAACTTTGGGCCAGGCTTTTTAGGTGTAATGATGAAGCTGAGGAGGATAATCGGTTGGACACTCGCGATCCTCGTGATTGTCATCGGAATTGGCGTTACCGGCGGATATTTCTACCTCCGGAGCAACGCATTCCGCCAGTTTGCGATTCGCAAGATTGTCGAACAGGCCAACCAGGCTACCGGCGGCCATACGCAGATCGGCGGCCTCGACTTCAAGCTTTCGACGCTGACGGCGCATCTCTACAACGTAGTCATTCGCGGCAACGAAGCACCCGATGCTCCTCCACTTCTTCAACTCGATAAATTAACCGTCGCTCTGAAAATCCAATCAGTGCTGCATCGCAAAATCAATCTTAGCGAACTGCTGATTGACCACCCGGTAGTGCATTTGCAGGTTGATAGCGAAGGCAAGAGCAATATCCCGCAGGCGCCACCGAGCCAGTCGAGTAGCCAGACGAACGTCTTCGAGCTTGCGGTGGGACACACCGCTCTCACTCGCGGGGAGGTCAATTACAACGACCGCAAGACGCCCTTGGATGCCGATCTCTACGATCTGGGAACAGATATCACTTTCGAACCTTCCGCGACACGGTATCGCGGATCAATCTCGTATGACCGCGGACAGGTTCGCTATGGGGAATATGCACCCTGGCCGCACAGCTTCGACGCACGATTCAGCGCGACGCCAGCAGAGTTCTCAGTTGAATCTGCCGTGATGAAGGTGGCGTCGTCGTCTGTCAAACTGCATGCCAAACTGACTAATTACAGCAACCCTGCCATTGCGGGTGATTATGACATTCGTATTCATTCTCAAGATCTGGAGGCAATGTCACCAACCGCAAAGGCTTCCGGGGATGTTTCGCTGAGCGGCAAAATACATTACCAGAGCGATAGCAATCGGCCTTTTCTACGCAGTATCGTGATTGAAGGACAGATGGGAAGCGAGGCGCTGTCGGCAGTTGCGTCCGGGAAACGGGTCGAAGTCCGGAAACTAAAGGGCCGATATCGACTTGCCGATGGCACCTTGCGAGCTCAAGGCGTCGAAGCGGAATTGCTCGATGGCCGGATCGATGCGGATGTCGACATGACCAACCTCGACACCACACCTTCGTCGCGAGTTCGTGCTACTTTGCATGGCATTTCACTTCGTGCAGCAGAGCAAACCGTGCAACCGACCGGAACTCAAGAATGTTGTGGTTTCGGGAAGCGTCGACGGTACTGTACAAGCCGATTGGACCGGCAGCGTAAACAATGTGCGCGCTCGCTCCGACCTCGCTGTGCGCTCTGCCAAAGCTTCGCACTCAGCCTCCGCAACGTATATTCCGATCGACGGCGTTATTCATGCCGCGTACGATGGTCCGACTAACGTTCTCACGTTGCGGCAAACAACTCTGCGAATACCGTCAGCCACTCTGACCGCAGATGGACAGGTGAGCAAGCGCTCCAAGCTTGAAGTTCACGCCACAGCCGACGATCTTCATCAATTGGTAGCACTGGCCTCAGCATTCGCTTCTACGAAAAGCGCACCACCGGCGGTTTCCGGTTCTGCAAACTTGAATGCCACGGTGCAAGGCTCAATGCAGAAGCCTGACATATCCGGGAAACTCTCTGCGCAGAATCTTCAGGTTCAAGGCAGTGTGTGGAAAAGTGCCGAGCTCTCGCTTCAAGCCAATCCATCACGAATCGTGGTTTCGAATGGAACTCTGGTCAGCGCGCATCGCGGTCAAGCCTCGTTCGGCGCAACTATCGCACTGCGCGAGTGGTCGTATCTGCCTTCCAATGCGATTCAGGCAAATCTGTCCGCGCGGCAGATGTCGCTTACAGACCTCGAGCATTTAGCGAATGTTCAATATCCGGTGAGCGGAAATTTGTCAGCCAACGTTTCCGTTAGCGGATCACAACTAAATCCCGCGGGATCGGGATCGGTCGACATTGCAAACGCTCGCGTCTACGATGAGCCCATTCAGACCCTGGCGTTGAAGTTCCATACCGAAAACGAATCCGTTGTTTCTACGCTGTACGTCTCTACCAGCGCCGGATCTGCCAATTCGAGCCTGACCTTCACACCAAGAACCAAAGCCTATAAGCTGAGCCTCGATGCTCCCGCGATTGTGCTGCAGAAGCTGCAAATGGTTCAGGAAAAGAATCTGGCGGTGAATGGAACATTAACTCTCTCCGCACATGGACAGGGTACGCTGGACGATCCACAACTGACTGCGAGCTTGCAGTTGCCCCGGCTTGACGTGAAGCAGAAGTCAATTGCGGGATTGAAAGCAGAAGTGAATGTGGCCAACAAGCAAGCTGACCTGACCGTCGATTCACAGGTTGCCCAATCCGCTATTCGGGCGCGCGGACATGTGAATCTCACTGGTGACTTTGACGCCGATGCATCCATCGACACTGCCACTATTCCGCTCGACGTCTTGCTGGCAACGTATGCCAGCTCCGTGCCCGAGGGTTTCAAAGGCGAAACCGAATTGCACGCAACCGTGAAAGGGCCGCTGAAAGATAAAACCAAGCTTGAAGCACATCTCACCATTCCTACCTTGAATGCCAGCTATCAATCGCTCCAGATCGGCGCTGCTGGCCCTATCCGAGCGGACTACTCTCATTCGGTCATCACACTTCAACCCGCCGAAATTCGCGGCACGGACAGTTCCATCCAGATACAAGGCAGCTTTCCGCTCGCAGGCAATGCCTCTGCGACGCTCACAGCGCAAGGCTCGATTGATGCACGCATCATGCGGATCGTCTCTCCTGACTTACAAAGCTCGGGAACGGTCGCCCTGGATGTTCGCACCTCGGGATCCGCGAAGAGCCCGGTGGTCCAAGGACAAGTGCGCCTGCAAGATATCGCAATGGCAACTCCGGACGCCCCGGTCAGCGTGGATAAGCTCAACGGTACTCTCGAACTGACCAATGAGCGCGTGCAGATCTCAAGTCTGGCTGGAGAAGTTAATGGCGGACAGATTTCTGCGGGAGGTTCGATTGAGTACCGTCCCAGCTTGCAATTTAATATCGCGCTGCAGGGAAAATCGATTCGCCTGCGATATCCCGAGGGTTTGAGAACATTGCTTGACGGCAACCTGGCGTGGACGGGCAACATGCAAGCTTCCACATTGACCGGCCGGGTGCTGGTGGATCAACTGGGTTTCACGCCGGATTTCGATCTCAGCAGCTTTGGCGACCAGTTCAGCAGCAGTGTTGCGGTACCGGCTCAGCCAGGTCTCGCCGACACGATTAAGTTACAGGTCGCCGTCCAGTCCAAAAATAATTTGAATGCGACCAGTTCGCAAGTCAGCATGGCGGGAAGCATGAATCTTAATGCCATTGGAACCGCGGCCAATCCGGTCATTGTGGGCAGAGTCGATCTTGACTCCGGAGAACTCTTCTATCGGAATGTCCGCTATCAATTGCAGCGAGGCATTATTACTTTTGCTGATCCAAACCAAACCTCGCCGGTTCTGGATGTGTCCGTATCCACGACGGTCGAGCAATACAACCTGACGCTGAATTTACGCGGACCGTTTGACCGGCTGACTACCTCGTACACTTCCGATCCTCCGTTAGCGACCGCCGACATAATTAATCTGATCGCGCTGGGTAAGACAACTTCGGAATCCGCAGCCAGCAGCCAGAGCACAGATTCGATAATCGCCTCTCAGGCGGCAAGCCAACTGAGCGGCGGCATCCAGAAACTGGCTGGAATCTCTAGTCTGCAGATCAACCCGCTGCTTGGGGGCAACAGCCAGAATCCTTCGGCCCAGGTCGCTTTGCAGCAGCGGGTTACCAAAAACTTTCTGTTTACGTTTTCGACCGATGTTTCACAACCGGGGCAGGAAATAGTCCAGGGCGATTATCAGATCAATCAGAAATGGTCGGTCAGCGTGGCACGTGATCAACTGGGCGGGGTGTCGGTTGATGGCCGTTACCACACCAAGTTTTAAGGGAGTTGCAATCAGGCGGCGCGACCCAGGGTTTCCTCGCCGAGAGGCTCATTCTTTTCCTGCAATTGACCCTTGTTGCTCTCCTTCGCCAGTTCCGCGTTGAGTTCGGCGCCTACCAAAAGCGCGAATGAATTCCAGTAAAACCAAGTCATGAAGGCGATGAATCCGGCGAGGGTTCCGTAGGTCCGGCTCAAATTGGCCAGATGACGAAAATAAAATCCCAATGCGTACGACAGCACCAGCCAGCAGGTCACTGAAAAAATCGCCCCGGGTAATGTCGCTCCGAAGCGTTGTTTCACATTGGGGCCAAGGAAATACACTAGCTCTACGGCTATAAGTGTAAACAGAATGGCAATCGACCAATGAATCAGAGGCCAAAGCAAAACGAATGCGCTGGAAAGATGTATCCTCGCAGCCAGCCAGGCGCCGAAGCGAGGTCCCACGATCATTACCGCCAGAGCGGTCGACAGCAAGCCCGCCGTAATTATGCCCAGCCCGATGGCCCGAAGCCGAGTCTGCCAGAAGGGTCGATCGTCATTCACATCGTAGGCAATATCCAGAGCTTCGATAAGCGCATCGAAGGCCGCCGATGCCACCCAGATGACTCCCACCATGCCGAATGACAGCCATGCTTTTCGATTAGTCGCGAGAACATCCAGCAAAACTGCCTGTACCACTCGCATGGTATCCGGCGGCAACAACAGCGACATGGTGCCTACCACGCGTCCAAACAGGTCGGGCAATGGAATCAAACTCATTACCGAGGAAAGAAAAATCATGCCCGGAAATACGGCGAGAACCATGTAGTAGGAAAGCGCGGCCGCCATCTGGAAGACGTGATGCTGTGCCAGATCGTGGACCGTGGCGACAACCGCCCGCTTCAACCCCGCCAGTGTCATGGTGCTTAGATGCGCCACAAATCAGAGGGTGGGACGCACTGGCGGCAGTGTTATTCAATTCACCTTGCGTGAGCTTAGTAGCGCCGCCGTCTCGGCGGCTGTCCTGGGGGCGTCCCGCCCGCAGCGGACGGCAGGATGCCGTCCGGGCAGCCGGCAAGATGCCGGCGCTACGTAGCTCACAACGCTTTGCCCTTTATGACCATCCAAGAGGTTTCTAGTTGGAGGGATTCATGAGTCGCCGCAAGATTCGCTACGCCGTTGTTGGACTCGGACACCTGGCACAAGTCGCCGTTTTACCGGCATTCGATAGAGCTCAAAATTCTGAACTGGTTGCCATAGTTTCGGATGATCCTGAGAAGAGGGAAAAGTTAGCGAAGAAATATCGTCTCGAGCGGACCTACTCCTACGACGACTACGAAAAAGCGCTCTTCGACGTGGATGCGGTTTATATCGTCCTGCCCAATCATCTTCACCGCGAATACACGGTACGCGCGGCGCAGGCCCATGTCCACGTGCTCTGCGAAAAACCGATGGCGGTCACCGAAGAAGATTGCGAAGCGATGATTGATGCCGCGAATCAGAACAATGTGAAGCTCATGATTGCCTACCGCCTGCATTTCGAGAAAGGCAATCTCGAAGCGGTTAAGCTGGCCAAAAGCGGCAAACTGGGAAAGCTTCGATTTTTTACTTCAGAATTCGCCCAGCAGGTGGTCGAGGACAACATTCGAGTCACGGAGCCGGTAGAAAAAGGAGGCGGACCGGTTTACGACATGGGCGTGTACTGCATTAATGCGGCGCGATATTTGTTCCAAGCCGAGCCCACCGAAGTCGTTGCCTGCAGCGCAAATAGTGGAGAGTCAAGATTCGAGAAGGTGGACGAAATGTCATCGGTGCTCATGCGCTTTCCTGAGGACCGGCTGGCGACGTTTACCTGCAGTTTCGGCGCTGCCGACATCGGCCGTTACAGTTTGATTGGGACAAAAGGCGTGCTCACGGCCGATCCGGCATACGAATATGTGTCGACGCTGAAACAACAAATCAAGATTGGCAAAAAGACAATTACTAGGAAATTTCCAAAGCGCGATCAGTTTGCGGCTGAGTTGGTCTATTTTTCGGATTGCATCTTGAAGAATAGAGAACCGGAGCCTTCCGGACTTGAAGGTCTGGCAGACGTCCGAGTTGTGCGCGCAGCCTATGAATCGGCTCGTACGGGAAGAGTGGTTGATCTGCCGGCACTGCCTCCGAAAAAACGGCCGACTTCACAGCAGGAAATTCACCGGGCGCCACACGGCAAGCCGCAAACTGTGAAGGTGAAGTCTCCTTCGGGCGATTAGTATGCCTGATTTTACGTCGAGCCGTAAATGATGCGTTTTGCCGCCGGCTCGTTGGGGCAATTAAGTTTTTAGGTGGTCGAACAGAGATCAGTTGTTCTCTCGCTGGCGAAGTATTTTGTCATGCCGAAAACTCCTGGTGTCATCGTAATCGGCGCAGGAGCCGCCGGACTGGCGGCTGCGGTTGAACTTGGGCGTGCCGGAGTTCCCCTCACCATTCTCGAGGCACGCGACCGAGTCGGTGGCCGGATGTTCACGCGACGCGATCCGGTTTTCAGTGCTCCGATTGAGTTTGGCGCGGAGTTTATCCATGGCGTACCTCCAGAAATATGGGAGCCACTGCAGGCGCGGAATGTAAAGATCGAAGAAGTCAGCGGTGAACCCTGGTGCTTCCGGAATAGGCAATTGTCCACGTGCAACTTTTTCTCCGAGGTCGACGACATTCTGAAAAAGATGGACGATCATTCGCCGGACGAATCGTTTCTCAGTTTTCTAAAACGTTGCTGCGATCCAAAAAACGACTCCAAGAAGCAAGAGGCCTATGAGAGGGCGTTAGCTTACGTCACCGGCTTCAATGCCGCCGACCCCGATCGCGTTGGGGTTCACTGGTTGGTGAACGGAATGCGGGCAGAGGAACAGATCGAAGGCGACCGTGCCTTTCGTGCCGCCAACGGATATCAGGATTTGCTCGACATCTTTTGCGGGGAACTGTCGCAGCAGGGGGTACGCATTCAAACTGAAATCGTGGTCCACTCGGTGCGGTGGTCGCAAGGGCACGCTGAGATCGAGGCCCATCGAGCCGATGAATCGCAAAAGTTCGAAGCTGAGCGCGTGCTGGTAACGATTCCGCTGGGAGTTATGAAAGCAGCACCAGATGATGAAGGTGTTGTGCGCTTTGATCCTGCATTGCCTCAGAGCAAATTAGATGCGCTAACTAAGCTGGAGATGGGTAAGGTGATCCGCGTAACCCTGCGTTTCAAAAACCGCTTTTGGGACACAATCCCAGCCCCAGGCGAACAGCGAAAAACCCTCTCCAACATGGGCTTTCTTTTCTCGGACGACGAATGGTTACCCACCTGGTGGACCACCATGCCCCGGAACTTGCCGATTATCACCGCCTGGGCGCCGTTTCGCTGCGCCGAACATCTGTCCGGCCAAAGCGAGTCATATGTCGTTGAGCGATGTTTGCAGACACTCAGTAGATTACTCAACACTAGCCTCGATCACATTACGCCCTTACTTGGAGCCGCCTACTTTCACGACTGGCAAAACGACCCGTTCTCGCGTGGGGCTTATAGCTACGGGGCTGTCGGATCAGACGGAGCGCAGGAAGCCTTGGGGCGTCCGATACAGAACACCTTATTTTTCGCGGGTGAAGCTACCGATACAAGCGGACACAACGGCACCGTGCATGGCGCGATTGCCAGCGGGCGACGTGCAGCGAAGGAGATCTTAGATGGTTTCCACTAAGCCCGACACAGGGCAAGCCGTAAAAAACGTCCATGGGCCGTGCCGGAGGCATCGAATATAGATGTCTCCTCAAGCACAGCCAATTGTGTGGCCCGGCCGGCCTTATCCTTTGGGCTCGAACTGGGATGGCGAGGGCGTCAACTTCGCACTGTATTCCGAGCACGCGGAGAAAGTGGAGCTCTGCCTGTTCGACATTACTGGCAAGCGTGAGACGCTCCGTGTTCCGCTTCCCGAGCAAACCGACATGGTCTGGCATGGCTACTTGCCCGAGGTGCGCCCCGGCCAGTTGTACGGTTATCGGGTGTTCGGGCCCTATGCCCCGGAACAAGGGCATCGGTTCAATCATCACAAACTTCTTCTAGATCCTTACGGAAAACAGATTCAGGGAGGCATTCGTTGGAGCGATGCGCACTTCGGATACAAAGTCGGAAGTAAACAGGAAGATCTATCGTTTGACCGGCGCGACAACGCCGCCGGCATGCCTAAGAATCGCGTGATTGACTCTGCGTTCACCTGGGGAGCCGACGCGCCGCCACGAATTCCCTGGCATGAAACGGTAATTTACGAGCTTCACGTTAAGGGTTTCACCAAGTGCCATCCGGACGTTCCCGAGCATTTACGCGGCACGTATGCGGGCCTGGCCACAGCTCCGGTGATCGAATATCTCACGCGCCTGGGAGTGACTTCGGTCGAGCTCATGCCGGTGCACAGTTTCGTCGACGATCGTCAACTCGTCGAACGCGGCCTGCGAAATTACTGGGGCTACAATTCCATCGGATTTCTCGCGCTTGAGCCGCGGTACATGTCGACCAGTTCGATCCGAGAATTTAAGACCATGGTGAAGACCCTGCATTCCGCGGGTCTCGAAGTAATTCTCGATGTCGTCTACAACCACACTGCGGAAGGCAATAATCTTGGCCCGACGCTTTCGCTGAAAGGAATCGACAACAGCACCTACTATCGTCTCGTACCCACTAATCCCCGCTATTACATGGACTACACCGGGACGGGAAATACGCTGAACATGCGGCATCCGCGCGTGTTGCAGTTGATCATGGATAGTTTGCGGTACTGGGTTCTCGATATGCACGTGGACGGTTTCCGCTTTGATTTGGCGGCAACCCTTGCACGCGAACTGCACGAAGTCGATCGCCTGGGCGCGTTTCTCGACATCATTCACCAGGATCCTGTGCTGTCCCAGGTGAAGCTGATTGCTGAGCCGTGGGATCTTGGCGAAGGCGGATATCAAGTGGGAAACTTTCCCGTGGGCTGGGCGGAATGGAACGATCGCTACCGCGACACGGTGCGTTCGTACTGGAAGGGTGATGAAGGAACCGTGGGAGACCTCGCTTATCGCATCACCGGTTCGAGCGATCTGTATGCGCATAGCGGACGCCGTCCTTATGCCAGCGTCAACTTTGTGACTGCGCATGACGGATTCACGCTGCAGGATCTGGTCAGCTACAACGAGAAACACAACGAAGCCAACGGCGAAGATAATCGCGACGGCAACAACGACAATCGCAGCTGGAATTGCGGAGTAGAAGGGCCGACCGATAATCCTGAAGTCCTGGCGCTACGCGCCAAACAGAAGCGCAATTTCCTGGCAACTCTGCTGCTGTCGCAAGGCGTGCCAATGATGTATGCGGGCGACGCGATCGGGCACACGCAGATGGGAAACAACAATGCCTATTGCCAGGACAATGAAATCAGCTGGATCAATTGGAACGCGCAGGGTCAAGATCGTGACCTGCTGGCTTTCGCTGCAGCGCATGATCACTTTGCGCAAGAGGCATCCGGTATTCCGCCGCAAGCGTTTTTTTCAAGGCCGTCCGATCAAAGGCGCCAATGTAAAAGATGTGCTTTGGCTCAACCCCAGCGGTAATGAGATGAGCGAGGAGGAGTGGCGCGATCCATCTCTTCGCTACCTGGGAATGTTTCTTTCAGGCCAGGGACTGGATGAGACCGATGAACGCGGACGAAAGGTCAGCGACGAAAATTTTCTGGTGTTGCTGAATGCTCATCACGAGGATGTTGCTTTTACTTTGCCGGCCTCGCGTCCGGGCGCTCGCTGGACTGCATGGATGGATACTTCGCGAGAAGATGGCTTACGCCCCGTCGATACGTATGACGCGGGTACATCTTATCCATTGCAGGCGCGCTCCATGGTCGTGTTGATGGAACGGCGCGGAAATGGCAAGAAAGAAGAGTCGATTGAACCGCCGCTATAACATGCCGTTCGGCGCCGAATGCCGTGAGGACGGAAGCGTGCGCTTTCGTTTGTGGGCGCCTGCTGCGCATAAAGTCGAACTCTGCCTGACAGGTTCCAACCAGCGCTTTGCGCTGGACGGGCTCGATGGAGGTTGGTTCGAGCTATACACCGATGCGGCGAAGCCCGGCACAAAGTATAAATTTCGTATCGACAGCGGGCAGGAAGTTCCTGACCCCGCCTCCCGTTTTCAACCGGAGGATGTACACGGTCCCAGCCAAGTGATAAGCCCTACGGACTTCGACTGGCAGGACAGCGCGTGGCGCGGCCGCCGCTGGGAAGAAGCTGTTGTCTACGAACTGCACATCGGGACCTTTACGCCAGCCGGGACTTTTGCCGCGGCGCGCGAGCGGTTCGACTATCTCGTGGATATAGGAATTACCGCGCTCGAAATAATGCCTGTCGCCGACTTTCCCGGTAAACGCAATTGGGGATACGACGGAGTGTTCCCATTTGCTCCCGACAGCGCTTATGGCCGGCCTGAAGATCTCAAAGATTTAATTCAGAACGCGCATGACCGCGGACTGATGGTTTTGCTGGACGTGGTTTACAACCACTTTGGTCCCGAAGGGAATTATCTGCGTTCGTACGCGCCTCAATTTTTTACCGATCGCCACTGTACTCCGTGGGGCGACGGAATTAACTTCGATGGCCCAGACAGCCGCGCAGTCCGGAATTTCTTCATTCATAACGCGCTCTACTGGCTCAACGAATACAATTTTGATGGACTGCGTCTGGATGCGGTGCACGCCATCACCGATGATTCGAAACCTGACATTCTCACCGAATTAGCCGAAGCGGTGCGGAATTCCATCGAGCCGGATCGCCACGTTCATCTGGTGCTTGAGAACGACCGCAACCAAACTCGCTACCTTCAGCGCAACAAGCGCTGCCAGCCCAAGCTTTATACCGCGCAGTGGAATGACGACATTCATCACACCGTGCACGTGCTGATCACGGGTGAGAAGGACGGCTATTATTCAGACTATGCTGAACGTCCGATCGATCAATTGGGACGTTGCCTGGTCGAGGGATTCGCTTATCAGGGCGAGCATTCGGCTTACAGAAACGGCGAGGCTCGCGGTGAATCAACTGCCGGTCTGCCTTCTACTGCTTTTGTTTCGTTCCTGCAGAATCACGATCAAATTGGAAACCGCGCATTCGGAGAGCGCATCGTTAAAATTGCAGATCACCGCGCCGTGCGGGCAGCTGTGGCGATTCTCCTGCTGGCGCCTTCTCCGCCGCTGCTTTTTATGGGCGAAGAATTCGGTGCGGACACGCCATTTCTATTTTTCTGCGATTTCGAAAGAGATCTTGCCGCAGCTGTCACCTCGGGCCGGCGAAACGAGTTTGCCCGATTCGCCAGGTTCAGCGATCCGGCGGAGCGCGAGCGAATTCCCGATCCAGGCGCGGCTGAAACTTTTGCGGCCTCACGGCTCGATTGGAGCGAGTTAGATCAATCAAGCCATCGCAACTGGCTGCGCTTTTATCAGAATTTATTGAAGCTGCGCGAGCAGCATATTGTCCCGCGTCTTATCGGCAGGATGCGTGCAGAATTCTGCTTACGAAGCGGTTGGAGATCGCGGCCTCACGGCTAGCTGGAAATTTTCCGGACAACTCGAAACTTGTTCTGATGGTGAATCTTGGAGAGGATTCGCTCTCCGGCCTGACTGCCCCGGATGCACAAGTCATTTATGCCAGCGAAGAAGTGGACGCCAATGCGCTAAGGCAAGGGAATCTGCCACCTTGGTCAGTGGCTTGGTTTTTGGAATCATGAACCCACGCTCGCACATTCCGCTCGCGACTTATCGTCTGCAACTTAATCGCGACTTCACTTTTGTGCAGGCCACTGCGATCGTTCCCTATCTTTCCGCGCTCGGCATCAGTCACTGCTATGTCTCTCCCTTGCTAAAGGCCCGTGCTGGCAGTATGCATGGGTACGACATCGTTGATCACAATTCGTTGAATCCTGAAATTGGAACTCCGGAAGAGTTCGACCGCTTCGTGACAACCCTCCACGAACACGGCATGGGATTAATCCTCGACGTCGTGCCCAATCACATGGGCGTCATGGGAAACGATAACGCATGGTGGCTGGATGTTCTCGAAAATGGCGAGTCATCCGTTTACGCCAATTTCTTCGATATTGACTGGCATCCGATAAAGGCCGAACTTTACGGAAAAGTTTTGATTCCGGTACTGCACGACCATTACGGAGTGGTGCTGGAAAGCGGCGAATTGAAGCTGGCATTTCACCGCGAGCGCGGCGAGTTCGATATTATTTACTACCATCATCGTTTTCCCGTCGATCCGCGGGAGTATCCGCGCATCCTGCAACGCTGCGCCGCGGCCAAACTCGATCAACAGAATCCGGACTGGCTGGAGTTTCAGAGCTTGATTACTTCGTTCAGCCATCTGCCGGCACGGTATGACACCGACGGTGAGCGCATCGCCGAACGCAATCGGGACAAGGAGATTCACAAGCGCCGGTTGGCTGAGTTATGTGCACGCTCACCGGAGATCGCCAACTGCATTTTTCAAGCAGTTGACGCTATGAATGGTAACCCCGCTGATCCGGCAAGCTTTGAAGAGCTCCACGAACTCATCAAGGCGCAAGCCTTCCGTTTGGCCAATTGGAGGGTCGCGTCCGACGACATCAATTACCGCCGCTTTTTCGATACGAATGATCTCGCCGGTATCTGCGTGGAGAACGAGGCCGTCTTTGAAGCGACGCACCGCCTGGTTTTGAAGTTGATGGCGGAAGGTAAAGTCGATGGCCTGCGCATTGACCATCCTGACGGCCTGTACGACCCGCGGCAATACTTCGAACGGCTAAATCGGGGCGTTGTGGATGCCACCGGTAGCGGATCGCACTACGTCGTCATTGAGAAAATTCTAACCGGCGCGGAACGCTTGCCCACCGAGTGGCCGGTCTGCGGAACCACCGGCTACGACTTCGCGAGCCTCTTGAACGGGCTATTTATAGATCCGGCGTCGGCTGTGAGCATGGATCGGATTTATCGAAATTTCGTTGACGACGAAATTAATCTTGACGACCTCGCCTACCGTTGCCGGAAGCTGATCATCCGGGTAGCGCTGGCCAGCGAACTCAATGTGCTGGCTACCAAACTCACCCGTATCGCCCTTTCCAGGCGGCGCACTTGCGACTTCACTCTCAACAGCCTGTGGGATGCGATTACGGAAGTTGTCGCCAGCTTCCCCGTATATCGCACCTATGTGACTTCTTCCGGCGTTTCCGACACCGACGTGCGTTATATCAGAAGCGCGATCTCGTTGGCGAAATCGAGGAGTCCGGCCGCCGATACAAGTATTTTCGATTTCCTCGCCGAGGTCCTGCTAACCAGCATCGCCGAAGGCCAGAATTCCGTCTACAGGAATGCAGTGATCAACTTTGCCATGAAGTTCCAGCAGTTCAGCAGCCCGGTAATGGCGAAGGGCTTGGAAGATACTGCATTTTACCGGTACAACCGGCTGGTCTCGCAAAACGACGTTGGCAGCGACCTTCATCGTTTTGGCACCACGATCCAGGAATTTCATTTCGCCAATCAGGAGCGCCTGCGCTTTTGGCCGCATACGATGCTGGCGACTAGCACGCACGACTCCAAGCGGTCGGAGGACGTGCGCGCCCGGATTAACGTCCTTTCGGAGATACCGGCATTATGGAGGCTTCGGGTACGCGAGTGGCGGCGCTTCAATCGCAACCACAAGACCATGGTTAACGACAAACCTGCGCCTTCTGCGAATGACGAATACCTGCTCTACCAGACTTTGGTTGGAGCGTGGCAGTCAGAGTCTTTGAATAATCCAAGTGCCTGGAAGAATTTTGTCGAGCGGATCGAGAACTATATGTTGAAAGCCATCCGCGAAGCGAAAGAGAATACCAGTTGGATCAATCAGAACAGGGAATATGAGAATGCAGTTTCATTGTTTGTGCAGAAGTTGTTGAAGCCTGGACACCAGAATCGTTTTTTCAACGACTTCGTGCGCTTCGAGAATCGAATTGCGCGCCTCGGGTTATGGAATAGCCTGGCACAAACCGTTCTGAAGCTGACGAGCCCCGGCGTGCCCGATATTTACCAGGGCACTGAAATCTGGGATTTCAGTCTGGTCGATCCCGACAACCGGCGATCGGTGGATTACGACCTTCGTCAACAGATGTTTCGTGCTCTTCGTGAAGGAGCAAACCACGACATCAATAGTCTCGTCGAAACTCCGGAGGACGGCCGAATCAAGTTGTACCTGACTTGGCGAACTCTGTGTTTGCGGCAGGAGCAGCGGGAACTTTTTCAAGATGGGGAATATTTGCCATTAGTCGCTGAAGGTGCGAAAGCTGAACATGTCACGGCTTTCGTGCGGATCTCCGCCAAGTCGAATGTCCTCGTTGTGGTCCCTCACCTGGTGGCCGGATTGCTCGATGATGCCGATGTCCCGCCTGTCGGTGAGCGCGTCTGGCAGGACACTGAGATTGTGCTTCCATTCTGTACGCTGTTCCGACAAGTATCGGAATATTTTCACGGGAGAAGCTTTGGAGACACAGAAAACCGATGGGGGAGAAAAAATTTCAGTTTCGAAGCTGCTGGCGGAGTTTCCGGTAGCAGTCTGCATGCTGGGATAAAAACTGCCCATTCATGCTGCTCTTTTTTTATTCCGTCGTGTTCAAATGTGGTGCGTTCGCTCTCGAACACTCTTTGTCCAACGTTGTAGGTAGTGGAATGGCTTGAGGTACAGGATGCGCCCGAGAGCAAAAACCGTAGAAGAACAATAAAATTAGATAGTTGGTGGATTAGCTTGAGGGCGAACCTGCGAGGTAAGTGTCGAGCCTTCGATAATTCTGATGGTTTAGATTTCCACGCTTTCGGGTCCCCGGGAACGTGCATGCATTTTCTAACTGATGGAAGGATGAAAGCATTCATGAGAATTGCACAGGTTGCGCCATTGTTTGAGAGCGTTCCCCCCAAGCTCTATGGCGGCACGGAAAGAATTGTATCCTGGCTCACGGAAGACTTAGTGCGGCTAGGCCATGAGGTGACTTTGTTTGCCAGCGGTGATTCGATGACCGCGGCTCGTCTGGTGTCAGGTTGCCCGGAATCTCTGCGGCTGAACGGCGGCTGCGTTGATCAGTTGGCGCACCATGTAAACATGCTGGAAAAGGTTTTTAGCGAAAAAGATAACTTCGATCTCATCCATTTTCATATCGATTACTTGCATTTTCCGTTAAGCCGGCGTAGTGGGATTGCGAATGTTACGACCTTGCACGGACGGCTTGATATCCCCGATTTAGCGCCTCTCTATCGCACGTATTCTGATATGCCCGTGGTTTCGATTTCTGACGCTCAACGTAAACCCCTGCCTTGGGTGAACTGGCAAGGAACCGTGCACCATGGATTGCCTGAAAACAGTCTTTCGTTCTATAGCGAGCCAGGAAAATACCTGGCGTTCCTTGGCCGCACCTCTCCGGAAAAAGGACTGGAACAGGCCATTCATATTGCCAAGCGAGCAGGCGTGCCCCTGAAGATCGCGGCCAAGGTCGATCGTGTCGATGAGCAGCATTTTAACGCCGTCATTAAGCCTTTGCTGAATGATCCGCTGATTGAGTTCATCGGAGAAATTGGTTACTCTGAAAAAAATGAATTTCTTGGTAACGCTGCCGCGTTGCTGTTCCCGATCAACTGGCCTGAACCATTTGGCATAGTGATGATCGAGGCGATGGCTTGTGGAACTCCGGTTATCGCTTTTCCTTTTGGCTCGGTACCAGAGGTCATTGAGGACGGAGTCAACGGATTTTTACCTCATGACGTAAAGAGTGGAGCCAAGGCAGTAGAAAAACTTGATACCATTGACCGGGCACAATGCCGGCAGCGTTTTGAAGAGCAGTTCAGTTTGCATCGCATGACGCAACAATATCTCGCGATCTATGACCGCATACTCAGAGGCGAGAGTGATCCGGTATTACCCACCGACGGAGATTTAGGTTGGACGAAGCTAGCGTCAGCCAGCAGTACTACATAGCGACCAGGTCGTCGCCTACCGACGACCGAGCGCGGGTTTTGAAATACGGCAAGATGTTTGCCGTATTCGACCGCTACGGCGATATCGAACCGCTGGGAATGGGCGAGCAGGGGATTTTTTTTGGAGGCACCCGGTTTCTTGTCGGAACTGGGCCTGTCGTTGTGGCAATCTCGGCCTCTGCTTCTCAGTTCCACCGTCAAGTCTGACAATTTCGTTTTCACCGCCGACCTGGCGAACGTCGACGTATCCGAAGGTGAAGAGGTAGTCGTCGAACGCGGGACGATCCACATTTGCCGCTCTAAATTTCTTTGGCGCGGCGTCTGCTATGAAGAGCTTCAGATAGTTAATTACGGACGGGGACCGGTCGATATCCCCCTCTCCTTGGCGATTTTCGCCGACTTCGCCGATATTTTTGAGGTGCGCGGGACACGGCGTGAAAAAAGAGGTCGGCGACTTGAAGACCAAATTGGACGAGACTCAATTTTGCTGTCCTATGAAGGCTTGGACAATGTTTTACGTCAGACTCGCGTCCACTGTCGTCCCCAACCGGTGCACATTTCATCTTCCGGAATGAACTTTGAAATCTCGCTCGCTCCTAAACAATCTGTGCTGTTGCGTATGGAAATCTCCTGTAATCCCGAGCCGTCTGTTCCTTTGATCGGTTACTCGCGAGCCATGGTTGCTGCTGAAAGCGAACTTAATGCCGCCTCGGCGCGACTTTGCAATATTTCCAGCTCTAACGACCGCTTTAACCGGTGGGTCAAGCGTTCCGTTGCCGATGTTGAAATGATGACCATGGGGAATCCCGAACACGATTATCCGTATGCGGGAGTGCCTTGGTTCAGTACGGTTTTTGGCCGCGATGGAATTATCACCGCCTTAGAAATGTTATGGATCAACCCTCGCATCGCCAAGGGCGTTCTGGAATATCTCGCGGCCACGCAGGCTACGGAGTTGAATCCGGAAATTGAAGCGGAGCCAGGAAAGATTTTGCACGAAATGCGCGGAGGCGAAATGGCTGCGCTGGGCGAGGTTCCGTTCGCGCGTTACTACGGCACGGTGGATGCGACTCCTCTATTCATTATGCTGGCCGGCGCCTATTGCGAATACACTGGCGACCACGGTTTTATCCGGACGCTATGGCCGCACATCGATTTGGCGCTGCAGTGGATCGATCGCTACGGCGATGTGGACGGCGATGGCTTCGTGGAATATGCGCGTCACGGCAGCAAAGGTTTAATCCAGCAAGGCTGGAAGGACTCGCACGACTCCATTTTTTATGCCAACGGAGAGCTGGCCGAGGCGCCTATCGCATTGTGTGAAGTGCAAGGCTACGTGTACGCCGCCAAGCGAGCGGGCGCAAAAATCAGCCGGATTCTCGGGGATACGGAAAGAGCGACCACGTACTTGAAAACGAGGCCGCCGAACTGCAGATTAAGTTCGAGGAAGCATTCTGGTGCGACGATCTCTCCACCTACGCTTTGGCGTTGGACGGCAAAAAGAAAGCTTGCCGGGTAAGAGCCTCGAACGCCGGCCATTGTCTTTTTACGGAAATCGCCAGCCCGGACAAAGCTCAGTTGGTCGCTCACACTCTGCTGAGCGGAGATTTCTTCACCGGCTGGGGAGTGCGAACCGTAGGCTCGGAAGAAGTTCGGTACAATCCGCTCTCGTATCACAACGGTTCAGTGTGGCCGCATGATAACGCGATTATCGCGCGGGCATGGCCAGGTACGGTCTTCGCGAGCTCGCTGGCAAGATACTGATGGGTCTTTTAGACGCGAGCAGCGCAGTGGACTTGCACCGGCTTCCAGAATTGTTCTGCGGTCTTAATCGCCGCGAAGGGGAAGGCCCTACTCTTTATCCTGTGGCTTGTTCACCGCAGGCGTGGGCGGCGGGCGCAGTGTTTATGCTGCTGCAAGCGTGTTTGGGCTTGTCGCTGGATGGCAGAGAAAAACGTCTTATCTTCGATCGTCCCTATTTGCCCGAAGGCATTCCACAATTGTGGATTAAAAATTTGCGCTTCGACCACGCCCGAACTGATCTCTTTCTCGACCGGCACGCTGGAACCGTCCGGGTGGAAGTTGTAGAGAGGCAGGGCGATATGAAGGTTGTGGTGATATAAGTCACGGGCCAGATCTTCTAGGTGGATTCACCGGCTGATATCGGCTGATCACGGTATAGCGAAAGCATACCTTGCCGGAGAAGCTGTGTCTGGAGAACTTTATGCGAGAAAATCTCGAGGCGGCAGAGACGAAGCAAAACGCTCAACTGGCGACAGAAAAGACATTGGACAAAACCCTCGCTGATTCATTTCCCACGAGCGATCCACCTTCCACAATTCCAAATCCCGGGGACAGTGATGCGCCGAAAAGCGACGCCGCGGATGCTCGCCTCGCCGGAATGATTCCGGGCAATTGGGCAGCTCTTTCCATCGATTCGGGCGAAGTGGTTGCCACAGGGGCGAGCCGCGAGGAAGCGGAGTCAACCGCGCGGCGGCGAGGGCACGGCAAATTTTCTTTGTTGCAGGCTCCCGCGAAATCCGATGGAAATGCGGCCGCCTGAATGAATGGTCCTATGCGGCTTTCTTCTTGGGTACTTTCGCGCCTTTTTCTCGTGCTTCAGAAAGTCCAATAGCGATTGCCTGTTTGCGGCTTTTCACCTTGCCGCCCTTACCACCCTTGCCAGAGCGGAGTGTACCTTTCTTTTTGCGATGCATCGCGCTTTTGACGCTCTTGCCTGCGGCCTTGCCGTATCTACGTCCGGACGATTTCTTTTTTGTCGCCATAAGTTCTCCCGGCTATTTTAGAGTCTGGGGACATCCACGGGGTTGTTTGAAACTTGAGCTTGGTGGATGCAGCGCATCTGGCAGTTCGGCTTGAAGTTCGCGGCAAAGGTGGCGGAAAACTCTGGGCGTCGAGTTTTGCAAGGGCACGGCTTCCTAGCCGCGCCAATAATCATTGGAGATAATGTGCGGCGCGGCTGGAAGCCGCACGCTTTCAAGGCCTGGGTCGGATCAGCGAACTGCTCACCCGCGTCTTGCCGCACGAATACCATCTTCGATTCGCTTGCGCGCATGATTCGGGCCTCGCACATCAATAACCCGGTATTGCTCCTTGCTCAACTCGTGATAATTGACGAAGAAGTCTTCAAGCTCATGCAGAAATAGCTCGCCCAAATCGTCGATATGCTGGATGTCTGCAAAGCTATGATTGGGGCTTGCGACCGCGACGACCCGGTCATTGCGTTCTTTGTTCTTCTTGTCGAATTGCTCGCCTTCGATAATTCCCACGACGCGACACTTCACGACCACTCCCGGGAAAGCGGGCTCATCCATGAGCACCAGAACATCGACGGGATCTCCATCTCCGCCCTTGGTTCGTGGGATGAATCCGAAATCGTGCGGAAATGTCATCCCGGCGGGCAGAACCTTCTTCAGTTCAAACACCTTCTGCTCTACATCAAACGCGTACTTGTTGCGGCTGCCCTTGGGCGTTTCAATCACCACCTGAATGATATTCTTATGGTCTTCATCCAGAGACTGAAGCCGCGATGGATCAGCCAGCGCGCCTTTTGAGTTTCCATTCTTATTCATCGAACCTCCTATGAATTGACGAACCACGTTGTGCGGCCGCATGCAAAGCATGGCTCGAGCTCAGGCGAAGTTTTGCGCGAACCCGCCGATATAATATTTCCCGAAGTTCCCACACCATTACTGATACTGCCAGCCACGCCAGCGTAGCTCCCGCCAGTACAAGACTCAGCAAGGAATTCGGTAGTTTTAGCCATACGATCAATCCGAATGCGACGAGTCCAATACTTCCCATCGCCGCTCCAGCGGCATCGATACCCGCTGCTATGCGGCCTCGCTGAGTGCCATCGAGACCGGCACGTTCTTTTTTTTCTTTCTCATGTTTTTCAATCAAAGTTGCGGCTGCGGGAAGAATGGCGGGAAACGCCAGGAACAGTCCACCGATCTCGGGGCCATAGCGTTCGGCCACAATTCCCGCCAACGCGGTAATCGTTCCTCCGAAAACAAAACGAATCAGGTACTCGTACCACCTCGACAGTCCAAGACCGCTGGTATCAAACTTGACTTTCAATTCGTCTACCTCAACACCGCATACCAACAACCGAACGCGCAGGCGAACCACACTGCCATGGATAATCCGGTAACTGGAAGAACCGGCAGCTTGCGGCGAATCAGCAATTTGCTGACGACGAGCGCATAGAAGAAAAAAGCTATCGCACCAAGCACCATCGAACGCGCTTCCAGACTTGCATATTCTTTGCCTTGTTTCGAGACGGTCAACGCCAGCGTTGCCAGAGCCACCGATGGCGCTGCTCCAAACAGGCCGGCAAAACTTTTCGGTTTCAGCAGATCGCCCAACAACGCGAAAACCGAAACCACAACTCCGCCGACAACGAATCTGACAAGGGTTTCTTTCATGCAGCGTCAGCCGCAGATCACGCAGCCGAATGTTACAGGACTGTTAAAATATGACTGAGAATGGGCGTGCCAGAAATCAGGTCTAGGCTGTAAGTTCGGAATTGATTAGCCCTAAGTCGCTGTGAAGACGAGGGGTGGTATGGGAGGCATCGGGGACCGTCCCGCACGATCCCCGTCAAGATGACACAAAATTCGGGCTACGCTCTGGCGCTCCGGCTTCGCGTGCGCGCAGCTTTGCGCGCAGATTGACTGCGGCCGGCCGCTCCCTTGGTTCGAACTGCTTTCATAGCTGATCTGTGGCGAGCGGCTGAACCCCGCTGTCGTGCAGTGGAATGAGCTTGCTTCGATAATGCTTGATGAGATGCTGCACTGTGGCCCTGTTTCTTAAGAGCCTGGCTCGTGGCGCGGGAACGTTTGGCAGATGGCTTACGGCGGCTATGGCTGCGTCCCTTTTGAGAATCACGCTCTGCTTGTGTTCGCGTTTTGGCCGACGCTTTTCCCTTGCCCGGTGGCGGGAGCTTTACCCCTGCGCGGCGGGCTTTCGACAAGCCGATGGCGATCGCCTGTTTGGTTGATGCGGCGCCGTGTTTGCCTTCGCGGATATGGTCCATCTCTTCGCGGACGAATTCACCCGCCTGCGTGCTGGGCGATTTTCCTTCACGAGCGTCTTCACGGGCACGTTCAAGGGTCTCTTTATCAGGCATAGATAATCTCCTTTTGAAAAACCTTAAACCGCCGCAGCGATGAAATAAATCGAATGTATTCTGTAGGACGTCGTTCGCGATTGCCGTAGTCGCCTTTAGTCTTAAGCAGCTTTTGATTTGTTGCAGAGTTCCTGGTAATAGTCGCGACCGCGCTCATATCCACGAGTGAAAGGTGTGGCCACGTCTACGCCGGGATTTCCCCGCTCCAAATCACGGATTGCGGCATTCATTTCACCCATTACCTGGTCGTATTCTTTACAGCGGGTTCGCGCGTGCAGCGCCGATTCAAAGCCGAGCCGATAATACTTCTCGTTGTCACCGGCTTTCTCGCCGTGAGTTAGATAGTGTTCGCTCTCGGCATCACGCAAGCCGGTCCACCATTGTTCCCGCGCTGCATCGACTGATTCTGCTCCTTCCGCGTTCAGCAATTCGCGAAACTTTGCGGCTTCAGCCCCGTCATCGGCGAGGGCAATTACAACGCTACGTCCTTGACGCAAAGCGTCTTCGTAAACGAATAATTCGTCTTCCGGAAGTCCTTTGGTCATGGAATTTTCAAACTTTCCTCCGGCGACGGCACCGATCCCTGCTCCAGCGGCCCCGAGCACAGCAGAACCTAACAAGCCGATCGCGGTGATCGGCCCTACGCCGGGAATGGCTGCCATGACCAGCGCAGCGCCCGGAGAATCCGGCGGAGCCTCCAAGCACCGCCCCAATCGCTTTGCCCATGCCCGGCTGTTCCGCGGCCACGGCAGGGACTGATTGAATTCCTTTCTCCGTATTCTCCGGAGTCAATATCGTGACCTGGTCGTCGCGCAGACCGATCGACCGCAGTTGGCTTAGGGCGCGTTCCGCATCCGCTCGAGACCGAAAAACTCCGCTCACTGCTTTCATGGTGTTCATCCTTCCTGCCGCTAAGTTTTTTATTTCCGGCTTTGGTGGAAAGCCTTCCATCCTTTATTACTCGGCATCAAAACTTGACGAGGTATCCAATGATTCGAAAACTAAAGTCAGGCCAATACCGTTTATACTCTCGCAAAAAGAATCCGAAAACCGGGCGTCGCCGCAACCTCGGCACTTTCGGCACAAAGAAAGCCGCCGAAGCTCATGAGCGTGCCGTGCAATATTTCAAGCATCACTAATTCACATGTAGCAAAGCGGATGGACCACTGCGATAAGGTGATCTCTGTAGAGGGATGGGATTTTGCCTTGAGAAATCCGCTGTTCACTGGCGCTAGGCGGCACGCTTGCTGCCGGTTAACTTTGCGATCTTTGCCAAATCTTTTACGAAAGCGCGCATTTGCAGCTCTCGGGATTTGGAATCGGGCGCGCGGAGGATCGACGACGGGTGCACGGTTGCGGTCACGTACGGAGCGAGCGGTGACTCGATACGCTGTCCGCGCTGGCGGTTCACACTGAAGGTTCTTCCCAGCAATGATTGCGCCGCCGTGGCGCCCAGGCAGACCAGAACTTCCGGCTTCACCACGCGCAATTCGGCGTCAAGCCAGGGGCGGCAGGCTTGAATTTCAGCAGTAGCGAGGTTTTTTGTGAATGCGCCGCTTGCCCCGTTCGGCCGGGGTCCACTTGAAATGCTTGACCACGTTTGTGACATACACTTCCGCGCGGTCGATGCCGGCCTGATCCAGCGCCTCGTTGAGGAGTTTTCCCGCAGGACCGACAAACGGATGCCCGGCACGGTCTTCTTGATCGCCGGGTTGCTCGCCGACGAACATGATCTTTGCCTTCGCGGATCCTTCTCCAAATACAGTTTGGGTAGCGTTCTTCCATAGGTCACATGCTTTACAGTTCGCGGCAGCTTCCCGCAGTTGGGAAATTGTGCGTGCAGTGGGTGCAATCGTCGGAAGATTGTTGCTGGTTATTTCACGTGGTGACACTTTTGGCTCGATGCCAGGCGCGTTCCTTAAATGCGAGTTGCGACCGTATTGTTGTTTCACCGCCATCTTCGATTGCATAAGATGCGTACTCTTGGCCGCGGGAACGCATCACAATCCTGCCAGGAGGAACGATGCCTACCGCGAAAAAGAAATGGGTCGCGAAGGTGAAGACAGACTCGACCCATCCCCCCGAAGGATTGTTTACCAAGGACGCCAGCACCATTGCGAGAACGCTGGCTTCGAAAAAAGTGTCGCCGAAGGGCCCGGGTTCGGGCATGCGAATGCTGACCTACTTCATAAACCGGGCAGGACGGGGCCTCAGCGCATCGCGCCGCACCCAGCTCGAAAAGGCGAAATCGTTACTTGCCGAAAAGTCTCGAGCAGAAAAAAGCTCAAGCGGCGAAGAAAAAGCTCCAGCAAATAAGTTTGCGATGTCGGCAGGAAGCGAACGTCTCTGATATAACCAGCGAGTTACTACCATATCTACCTGATTGCACCCGCGCTGATCCTTGTCATCATGGAGGCCAGCCTACTCTGTAGGAGGGTTCATGGAAAAGCTCGCAGGCCGGCCGTACGATGCGGCAAACGATTTGAGATATCTGGTTGAAGCTGCCATCTTCGGAAGAAACCCCAGTGATTTGTTCCGCCGCATTGAGCACGCGCAAGATGCGATTATGGATTACATCGAAGATTCGTTTGAAAGCGCTAGCCCAGCGGAGCGCCAGTCAATGATTAATGCCATAAATTCAGTACGGGAACTGCGGCGACTGGTTCAGACGCACCCGCAGATCGGACCTGGTATTGAACAGCTGACGGATGCCTAACCTGCCGATTTGGAGTTGTTTATGGAGGCCGGGTAATTAGTTAGCTGCCGGCTGCGAATCCGCCAGCGTGCGCCATCGTAAGCCGCAGGAACTTATGAGGATTGACCGGAGTGTCATTGATGCGGACTTCGTAATGCAAATGCGGACCAGTGCTGCGGCCGCTTAGCCCCACATACCCAATAGTGTCGCCACGTCGGACATACTGCCCAGGGACGACCGCATAGCTGGCAAGATGCCCGTAGCGGGTAGTGATTCCATGGCCGTGGTCCAGAGCGATAGCCCGTCCATATCCGCCCAGGAAGTCGGCGAACATCACGACGCCATCCGCCGGGGCTATCACCGGCTGCCCGTAGGAAGCGGATATATCGATGCCTTGGTGAAAGGCGCCTTCGCCGTTAAAGGGATCCGTCCTCTCGCCAAATGAGCCGGTCACCGGACCTTCCACAGGCCACAGGTTAGGAGCTGAATTGGCTCGCAGCCAGTCCGCGGTAGTAGCATTTCGTGTGAGACCGAGAGATATCCCGGTAGCGGCTGCACCGCTCAGCGCGGTGTCTTTCAGGGCGTAAAGTCGATCAAGGGAGGAACTCACCAAGGCGTCCTGAACATGATCGGCAGATACAGTTTCCAGAGCGGGGTCTGATTTCAAACCGTACATCGACGATACTTCGCTGGCCAAAGATCCCAACGACGCTACTTGAATATCTCGTT
Source organism: uncultured Acidobacteriota bacterium (assembly GCA_963716405.1). Taxonomy (GTDB): domain Bacteria; phylum Acidobacteriota; class Terriglobia; order Terriglobales; family Acidobacteriaceae; genus JABDBE01. The sequence continues at coordinate 338,302 of CAVQTI010000014.1, forward strand.
CCTGAGCCACCTGCTCGAGCTTGGAATACCGGTTTTTCAGCGCATCTTTCTGGGTACGCAATTCGTTATAGTGCGAAACCTTCAACAGCATTCGCATATAGGAACCGGCGATTCCGGTGAGGCTTAAGGCGCCTATCGCCGCACCGGCAACCAATACGTACAGGTAATGGACTGGAATGGAAATCTTGCGGAGCTGGCCATCGTCGCCCCTAGCCACGAAAAGTATGTAAAAACGCTTACGCAAATATGTTCCCTTCGTCTTTAGGCCACTTCTTAACCTGTGCCGGGATTAGGCGGGTCTAATCCATTTGCCTGCAATCCCAACTGTATGCGGCACTTAGCTCAACTAAGATCTTTGGGTCAGCTTCGCAACGGTAACAAACTACGCTTACCCCTGTCAACGCGTCAGCGCACGCTCCGAGGTTACGGAAGACAGGCGGTTAAGCGGTACCTCAGAGGGGTTACCACCGCTAAGCCCCGACAGTGTAAAGATCGGTCGCCTTCGCAAGCAGCCTTGCCCATTCAGCCCGCATGGGCCGATCGGCCTTTGTTTGATGATTCCCACCCGCCCGAGTTGTCTGACAATCCTGAGCAGGGCATTAGCAACTGGCTTCCGGCTCCAACCCGCTCACCTTGTATATTAGTCCTTATTCTGGGTTCCTGGGTGCCGATTGCCTGACGCCGAAAAACAGTTGATCGCTGGTATTCGCGGCCGGAGTGCCTCGAGAAGCCGTGCGATCACAGCTGGAATCGGGGACGACTGTGCCATTCTGCAAATCCCGCCTGCCCATCAGGCACTGGTCACTACCGATTTCAGCCTTGAAGGAGTTCACTTCCGGCGTGAGTGGCACCCCGCCGAAGCCGTTGGACATCGCTGCCTGACCCGCGGCCTTAGTGACATTGCTGCCATGGGAGGCAATCCCATAGCCGCATTCTTATCGCTGGCCCTGCCTCAAAACCTGGCGCAGTCATGGGTCAACCAGTTCCTGAAAGGCTTCCTCAAACTGGCGGATCGGTTCCATGTAACCCTCGCGGGAGGCGACACAGCCCAATCTCCGGGCGGGATTCTTGCTGACATTATCCTCGTCGGATCGGTCCCGAAAGGAGAGGCAATCCGGCGCTCAGGCGGGCGTGTGGGCGATCGCGTATATGTAACCGGTGCCTTGGGTGGGGCGGCGGCGGCTTTGAAATTACTGTTCTCAGGCCAGAAACTCCGGCCGGCCGACTTTCCCCCGCATTTCCGCCCCATGCCCAGGGTCGAAGTCGGGCGATTTCTTCGGGAGAAGGGACTCGCCTCGGCAATGATCGATCTCAGCGATGGGTTGTCTACCGACTTAGGCCATATTTGCGACGAGAGTGGCGTAGGCGCGCAGATACAAGCCTCTGCCGTTCCCCGCGCCAGGATTGGGAAGCCAGCCCACGCGGTGGAATTGGAGTTCGCCCTCAACGGCGGCGATGACTACGAACTGCTTTTCACTGCTCATCCCGGTAAGCGGGTTCCTTCCAAAATAGCGGGTATTCCCATTACGCAAATTGGTGAGATTACTCGGCATAAGAGTGTCCTGCTGGTGAATCAGAACGGCGTGGTTTCCAAACTGCGTCCGCGAGGATGGGAACACTTCAAGAAAGCGAAACGTTCTCGCTTGTCAAAATCTGTGTAGTGAATTAGCTAGAAGCCAGGAGCTAGAAGCCATCTGCTCCATGTGACTTTCGTGCTATCTGTGCCTCTTCTTTATGTACTTCCCGCTCGCTTGCCGGACTAAAGTAGCATTATGTCGTTCCCCAAGTTTTCTTTTCTGATCGCATTCTGTCTGTGCCTAAGTTTTGCGCTCAGCGCACAGCCAGCGTCCCTACCCGTTGCGCCCAAGCTGTCGATTGACAACGATTTCGTTCAAAAGCAATTTGGATCGACCTGCGCCCTTATTGGAATCGAGCCGCTGAAGGCTGACTTGGACGGCGATGGCGTCGAGGATATCGTTATCCCTGCACGCTGCACTAATCCGATGATGGATCAGACCGAGAACGGTTTCGTCGTCATCGATCCCTATGACAGCTTCTTTGGCTACGGCAATCCCAAAATCACCACTCAATTTTCCACCGAAGATCCGGAACGCCGCGGCTTCTCGCTGCTTGTAATTCACGGAGCCGGGCCCGAAGCCTGGCGTGCTGCTTCTCCAAAAGCAAAATTCATCATTGTGAATCTGCCCTTCAAACAGGTCGTGGTGAAAAAACTGGCCATAAAGAAGAATAAAAAGATCGTTGGAATCTTCACCGAAGAAAGCGGCGGCGATCAAATGACGTCTGTGATCTTCTGGGATGGCAAGAGATACAAATATCAGCCCCTCGGCTCCAGCATGGAGTAATCGAATTCACTGGTCGCAGGCGGTATTTTTAATCCGTGCGAGCCGTCGCACTGGCGAGCGCGAGAATCGCTCCGGCAAACAGCAGCGTGTCAAAGAAGTAGTTGATCCCCTCAATTTTGATGTCCGTGCTCGGGTTCGCAAGCGCCGCGATCAGAATCGGCCCATAGATGAACAGGACCAGCAGCACAATCCAGGTACCGAGATAAGTTGCCGCAATTCGCGTTCTCTTGTCCAGCATAATACACACCCCGGCAACCACAAGAATTGCACCGGTTATCCAGCCAATGAGCAGGTGCGCGGGAATCCACGCGGGCATCAGTTTTTCGAGCGGGACTCCGGGCACGTTCGCCGTGTGCAGAGAATTCTCAATGCCATAAAATATGGCGGCGATCCCGATCAACACACGTCCCACGGTTATGAGCTTGCTTCCGACTTGCCCGCGGCCTTGCTCGCGCAGGGCGTTTCCGGCAAGAATCCAGCCTCCGCCACCGAACAACGCTTCGCGGAGGGTTAATGTCCATCCAAACCGGTCTCTGGGGTTGGCGAGGGTTCCGGGGATGTCCAACATCGCCACAAAACAAAACATCGCGATCCCGAACAGCAGGCCGGACCAGCGCACCTGAATTTTTGTGGCAATGCTCAAAGACGCGGCGAGCAGTGCAAAGCCGAAGAAATATGCCCAAAACAATCGCCACGGCATATACGAGGGCACCATGGTCATGAGGCCTTTAGCGGCCGCGAGATGCAGAGCGCCGAAGACCGCCAAGGGGGCGGCGAAACACAAATTGCTCAAGGCTACGATCTTGTCGAGGCCGCGGGCCTGCGCGATATCGGTCTTCGCAGCCCAGAGTGCAACCAGGAAGAGCAGGACGCCGGCGCTGCACATCGAGATCACCGTGCGAGAGATCTCAAAAAATGCGGCGAGAATGGTTGTGTGCATGTGGGTGTGGTATGCCAAGCGCAGGCTCGCGTGCTCTTTCTGGGGCACGTTTTCGCTGGTCACTACGGCTTCAATCCTGCTGGGATGCGTTACGTGAGATATTTGGTTGCTAAGCTGGATAAGGCCCCAGACGCCACCGCGCCTCGGGCTACTTTCTCGGCCCACTATCTCCACTAATATCGATCTGCGCGACGAAGTCCTGATCCTCCCGAACCCGCTATAATTCTCCCGCCATGCGAATTGAAGAAAAACTTGCTGAACTGAAAAAGCGCGACCGTCTTGCCGAAGACGGAGGAGGCGAGCAGCGGCGCGAACGCCAGCATAAGGAAGGCAAAATGTCGGCCCGCGAGCGCATTGAGTTTCTGCTCGACGAGGGCACGTTCGAAGAGACCGACAAGCTGGTGACTCACCGCTGCAATGATTTCGGTATGGCCGAGCAAAAGGTCTACGGCGACGGCTTCATCACCGGATACGGCCGCATCGAAGGGCGTCTGGTATTTGTCTTTGCCCAGGATTTCACGGTGTTCGGCGGTTCGCTCTCCGAGACCAACGCCGCCAAGATCGTCAAGGTCATGGATCTAGCTGCCAAAATGGGTGCGCCAATGATCGGCCTCAACGACTCCGGAGGCGCCCGTATACAGGAAGGTGTTATGTCTCTGGCGGGCTACGCCGATATCTTTCTCCGAAATACGCTTTACAGCGGCGTGGTTCCGCAGATTTCCGCGATCATGGGTCCATGCGCGGGCGGCGCAGTTTATTCGCCCGCGATCACCGACTTCATTATCATGGTCGACAAAACCTCTTACATGTTCATCACCGGGCCAGACGTAATTAAAACCGTCACCCACGAGGAAGTCACCAAAGACCAACTGGGCGGTGCCGAGACTCACAATGAAACGTCCGGCGTGGCCCATTTCAAAGCGCACGACGATGCCGAATGTTTATCCATGGTGCGAGAGTTGCTCAGCTTCATGCCCTCCAACAATCTCGACGACCCGCCCCGCAAACCGTGCACTGATCCCATCGATCGAGCCGACGCAGCCTTGGACAAGATCGTGCCAGATCAATCAAATATGCCGTACGACATGAAAGACGTAATTCACGCAGTGGTCGATGACGGCTATTTTTTCGAAGTTCAGGAACACTACGCGAAGAACATTGTCGTGGGATTCGCCCGGCTGAATGGAAAGCCCGTGGGAATGGTCGCCAATCAACCGGCGTTCTTAGCCGGTACGCTGGATATCAATGCGTCAATCAAAGGCGCCCGCTTCGTCCGCTTCTGCGACTGCTTCAACATCCCGCTGGTAACTTTCGAAGACGTCCCCGGATTCCTGCCTGGAACCAATCAAGAGTACGGCGGCATTATTAAACACGGTGCCAAGTTGCTCTTTGCGTTTGCCGAGGCGACGGTACCCAAAGTGACCGTCATCACCCGCAAAGCTTATGGCGGAGCCTATTGCGTTATGGCGTCGAAGCACATCCGCACCGATGTGAACTACGCCTGGCCCACAGCAGAAATCGCAGTTATGGGTCCGGAGGGCGCCGTCGATATCGTTTACAAACGCGAACTCGAGCATGCCGCAAATCGGGCAGAAGTGCGCAAACAGAAAATCGAAGAATTTACCGAACGCTTCGCCAACCCTTATGTGGCCGCCGACCGCGGCTACGTCGATGCGGTAGTCCAACCCCGCGAAACCCGCAAGAAGCTAATCCAAGCGCTGGAAATGCTCGAAACTAAGCGGGACAAGAATCCACCAAAGAAGCACGGAAACATCCCGCTGTAGTTTCGACCCCCTCACATGCCTTTGAAAACGAAATTTATCTCTTTCGTTTGGTTGGGCCCAACTGTGAGGGTCTGGGTCGATGTGCCCAACTTCTCATGCCACGCCTTGATCGTGTATGTTCCCGGCGGCAGCTGCGGCAGATCGAAAGCTGCCATCTGCCTTGCTCACCGCAAAATAGGGATTCTTCAGGACAGCGATATACCCACGCATCCAAGGATGGATGTTGCACTTGACGGGAATCGCGATTTCTTCCCGCGCAAATGCCTCTTCCACCTTGGCTCCTGGAAGCTCAGCTTTATTCCACTCCCGGTTATTCGCGGGGATGGGATGAATGTTGTGAGAGGTCGGATCGTCATTCACGACTTCAATAGGCTGGTTGGCCTGCACCGCCTGCACCCGCGGCTCATAAAGACAGCCTTTTTGAGTAATGACGACGGGTTCCTTGGGAGGCTCAAAAGTTCGATCGCCTAGTCCATCCGAAATGAAAATGAGAACGTTTTGCAGCCCGCCCTTGGAATCGGTGACAACCTCAGACGCGGGCACCAGGCCAGAATGTTGCTTGGCGCAGCTTGGGTCGGCCGCCATGCTGATGGGCTTAGCCTTGGGCAGCGTGCCTTCGAACTTGACTACGCCTCTTATGCCAAAGGCACTCGTGGCGCCAGTTGATGGCGGTTCAGCCCGCATCACCTGTCGGGGGAAGATGCAAATCATCAGAGCAATCAAAACGAAGAATTTTCTTATAGTCATAACGCACCTTGTGGAGGACAAAATAACTCCATAGCTTCTCGGGAGCACTGCTGCGCAGTTAGTCTTGTGCTCCCGGGGTTGCGGCTAGGCGACTGGCAAGAAACTCGCTGTAACCTTGTTGATAGCCAGCGCTGAAAGAAGATCGGTCTTGGGTGGTTGCCCACCGGCCTACAGAAATGTGGCGTTCGCCACTGTTCTGAGCTGCGAGTTTTCCCAGGTACAATCCATCTCGAAAAGCTCCATCGGTCGGTTGAGCCGACCCGCTGGAAGGATGTTCAGTGCCTAGCATGAATGCCGTCCCAGTACCCAGGGCGGCTACCAAAGCGAAAGTAAGAAGCGTTTTCATTGTTTTTTTCGACCTTTCGGTGAAAGCCAGATTGCCAAATCTTGAGCGTCGTGGAACGAGACTAAGTTGAGTGCAGGGTTACCTTGTCACTGGCAGGTCATCGGCGAGTCAAATCATCGTCATCTTTTTGTCATAAAATTGGCGGAGTCCAGTGGGCAAGAAGGAATAGGCGACGCTTTGCGCCGGAGGGGCGTGTATCGACTGCTTCGGGCTCGGATAGCGGAATGGAAAAGCCAGAAATAGGTTTTCCACAGAGCCCAATCCAAATTTGTCATTGGCCTTTAACTTTGCTGTGCTATAAGGGCCAGTTCCGCTGGAGGCTGGTCATGAACTCTACTTGCGTGTGCTTCGCCCTTTGGTCTGCTAAGCGGTTCGCATTTTTCTTCACCGTATTGCTGACTCTCGGCTCATTCTCCCAACTGGCAATTGGGCAACAGACACTGGGTTCGCTGAACGGTACGGTTACTGACTCCAGCGGCGCCGTGGTGCAGAACGCTGCAGTCAAGATCCGTAATGTTGCCACGAACCTTGAAGTGACGGCACAGACCAAGAACGACGGGTCGTTCAGTGCGGCCGATCTTCCCATCGGCACTTACGAAGTCACCTTCACCAAGGAAGGTTTCAAGACCGCCGTCTATAACCAGATTCTGGTGCAAGGCAGCCGCACGACTACGGTCAACGCCAAACTTCAAGCCAGGCGCGGTGGCAACGACGGTAACGGTCGAAGCCACGCCGCTGCTGAACGAGACCGACACGGCCAACGGCTACACCATGGGCGCAAACCAGATTGAGTCGGTTCCGCTGGGCACGGGAAGCTTTACCCAGCTTGCCATTCAGGCACCGGGCGTGAGCGCGGACTTTCTTGTCAGGCTCTGGCTCGAACGAAGGCCTGGGCAATCAGGGAATCGTAGCCAACGGCCAACGCGATACCAGCAATCTGTTCACTTTCAATGGAGTGAACGCGAACAATTTATTTAATGGAAATTCAACCAGCAACATTTCCGACAGCCGCTTCACGTTGAACACCGGAGAGATTTTCGGAGTTGGCGGCCAGGTTCAAACCAACAGCTCAGTATTCGACGCGATCGGCCAAGCCCTACCCACGCCTCCGGTGGAAACCATCGAAGAGGTTCACGTCACGACTTCCATGTACGATGCGTCGATGGGCTCGGCCAGCGGAGCCCATATCGAAACCACGACCAAGTCCGGAACCAATTTCTTCCACGGCCAAGTTTACGAATACTTCCAAAATAATATTTTCGACGCCGCGCCGACGTTTCTGGCGCAGAATCCATTCTTCACTGGCGCTCCGCCGCTGCATCGCAATGTGTTTGGCGGAACGATCGGTGGACCAATCAAGAAAGACAAACTGTTTTTCTTTGGTTCATATCAGGGGCAGCGAATCAGCGATGCTCTTAGTGGAGCTTTCAATGGCGTGCCTACACTTCAGGGCTTAACCGACACCAATCGAGACGCGGCGAGCCTGGCAACTCTGGTTAATGCTGACGAGGGTTGCGGACCCAGCGGTCCGTCATGCATTACCGCTGGACAAGTGGATCCGGTGGCGCTGGCAATTCTGCAAGCCAAGAGTAGGCGGTCAATTCATCATTCCTTCATCCAATGCGACGACTCCAGAAAGCGGGAACCAGGCCTTCAACTCTTTCGTGAAAGGCCCATCGAGCCAGTTCAACGCCACCCAGGTCAACGGGAATATCGATTACATCTTCGGTCCGAAGGACCGCCTTGCCGCCAAGTACTACTTTCAAAGCGATCCGACCTACATTCCGTTCGCCGTCAGCCAGGTGATCGGATTCCCGCAAACCATGCATGCCGGAAGCCAGCTCTTCTCTCTTGATAACACCACCGTCTTCAATCCCAATACGACCTGGGAAAACCGCTATGGTTTTGTTCGCGAGGTGGCAAATGCCACAACCAGTCAGTCTTTGACTCCGGCTGCGGTTGGTCTGAATCTTCTCGGCAGCAGTTTTTTCCCCGGGATTAAGATCAACAACGCCGATGCAGGGGCGCCCCTGGTTGGCGGTTCGACCGTGGGGCCGTTCTCCGGTAACATGATGAGCATCGGGCCCTCCAGTAACTTCGCCAATGCGGGAATCTTTCAAAACGAGCACGAAGGATCATCGACCTACCACTGGGTTCACGGGCCGCACACGATAGCTTTCGGCGGCATCTTCGATTACATGCAACTCAATGTCGAGAATCGTGAGAATCAAGTGGCCACTTTCAGCTTCAACACGTTTCGCCGATTTTCTTACAGGAACGTTGGGAAGCGATCACAGCGACGGACAATTCCTGAATGGCGAAACCAATCGTCATTTCCGCTCAAGATCAGCTGGACTTTTTGTTCAGGACAACATTAAGGTGCGGCCGAATTTAATGATCAACGTTGGCCTTCGCTGGGATTGGGATGGACCTCTCTACGAACAGAACGGACTGCTCACCAACTTCTACCCGTCGGATTACAAATACGATCTGCGCCACCGATTCCTTCGGAACCCTTGCCAATGGCGAACCCGGCATTGGCTTAGTCGTAGCCGGAAACAACAAATCATTCGGCTTCAAGAATGTCAGCGACTCCACGCTGACCGGCCGGCAATGGATGTTCGTCCCGCGAATCGGATTTGCCTGGAGCCCTTCATCAGCTCAAGAACTTAGTGCTTCGCGGCGGCTTCGGAATGTACGCCGACCGGGGTGAATACTTTACCGAACTATCGGCCAGCGCCGGCTTAGGGATCAGCGGGCCATTCAGCGTCACCACACAGCAGCCCTTTACTGTTCCCGTCGACACGCAATGTAATACCGCATTGGGATGCCTTTCCTCGGCGCCCTTTGGCACCGGACCGCTTGCGCCGCCGCCCAACAACTTGTCCGGCGTGGCCGCCCTGGTTCACAATCAGTCCCAATTGAGCGGCTGTCCCGAGCCGGTTACCCCGACGTGCACGCCGACAGGCAATCCGAATTTCGATTTCTTATTTGGCGGCTACGATCCTGCGAACAAGCTGCCTTATTCGGAAAACTGGAGTCTGGACCTGCAATGGCAGCCAAAGAATGATTTAGTGCTCACCCTGGGCTATATCGGCAATCGCGGGGTTCATCAGCCGATTCCCATTCCTTTCAACCAGCCCGGCGTTGCCACGCCCTCTAACCCGATTAACGGGCAGATTTACAGCTACGGATTCCAGGCACAGGATGCGAATTTAAATACGCTGCTGACTGAGCAGGTGCAAACCACGATCGGAGAATTTTCAGGCTCCGATGGGAACACCGCTCTGCGCACGCCGTACATCGGTTTCAATCCCAACGCCGACTTCTGGAGAGCTGAGGGCGTCTCTTCCTATAACGCGTTGCAAGTCCAGGCGACCAAACGGATGTCGCATAACTTCATGATCAACGCTTCGTACACTTTTTCGCATTCGCTCGACGAAGGCAGCGGTCTGGGATCGGGCTTATTCTTCAATGGAAACAATCCGCTGCAGCCCAGCACCGCTTATGCTTCGTCTGATTTCGACCGCACCCACGTATTTACCATCAGCTACGTGTATCAGGTTCCTACCATTAAGAATGCTTCCGGCGTGGTCAAAGCGATAGCGAATGGCTGGGGCGTTCAGGGCGTCACCGTCGCCCAGAGCGGAGAACCATTCAGCGTTATCGATTTCTCGGGCACCGCTGCGAGCATCTATTTCAGCGCCGATGACTTCATTACCAATCCGATTCTTCCGCTGGCTCCTGGAATTACGCCGAAGCAGGCTACTCAAGGCGGAACCGACAATGCCTTCACGTCAGGGCCGTTTGCCGGAATCCGGGTGCCCTATGTCAACCCGAATGATTTCTCCATCCCATTCCTCAGCCCGGGCCAAAGTGGAGTGCCGCCCTGCGGCCTCACTACCGCGGGAACGACCGCTTGCGATACGCAAGAAACCGGCTACGGAGGAAACGGGCGCAACATTTTCCGCGCGCCTTTCCAGACGCGTTTCGATTTCTCGGTTTTCAAGAACTTCAAGGTCACCGAGCGCGTCGCGCTGAAATTCCAGGCGGACGCATTCAACATCTTCAACCATCCCAGCTTCGATACGCCGAATACCAATTTTGAGCTGAACGCCTGCTTTAATCCGTTCCCTTGTTTCAATCCGCAGCCGCTGACAACTTCTTCGCCCAACCCGCGGAACTTCGGCGTGATTTCACAAACGGTTGGGAGCAATCGGTTTTTACAACTGGCAATGCATCTAACGTTCTAGCGGAGTAAGGAACGCTTCGAGCGGAGATGAAGAAAACTCAAACTGGCAAAAAGCTGATCGCTGTTTTGGTCCTGGCGCTCTGGATCTTGCAAACGCCGGGAGCGTTTGGCTGGGGCAACGAAGGGCACGAATACGTTAATCGAGTCGCTGCTGAACACATTCCGGCCGAGATGCCTCGATTCCTGCGGCATGCAGTTGCCGAAATCACTTACCTTGGCCCTGAACCTGACCGCTGGCGAAGTCCTTCCGAGTTCGCGTTAAAGAATGCACAGGAACCGGACCACTATATCGATCTCGAACGCGTCGCGTGGCTCGATCCGCTTCCGCCAGGACGCTACGAGTTTTATCGCAAACTCTACGAAAAGCGGGCCACGACCACCGACCATCCGGACGATTACCTGCCCGAACGCGTCGGACTGCAGCCATACATCACCATGGAAGTTTACGGCCGGCTGAAGGCCGCGTTTCGCGAATACCGGCAATCTGCGTGAAGCGCATCAGCCAACCGCTTCCGGTCGAGCAGGCGATAATTTTCTACGCCGGCTGGCTCGGACACTACGTCGCCGACGGCTCCCAACCGCTGCACACCACCATTCAATACAACGGCTGGGTCGGTCCAAACCCGAACGGCTACACCACGGAGCACGGAATTCACGCCAAGTTCGAGAGCACATATGTTGCGCAGAATATAACGCCCAAAGACTTCGCGAGATTCGTGCACGCTCCCGAACGTCTAGCCGACCCCTTTTCGGATTACGTGGCTTATCTCCGAGAGTCGAACCGGCATGTTGAAAAGGTCTATGCCCTCGACAAAGCCGGTGGATTTACCGGCAAAGGTTCGCCAGAAGCCTTCGACTTCACCACCCACAGACTGGCGGCGGGATCGCAGATGCTGCTGAATTTGTGGTACACGGCGTGGCTTGAAAGCGCAACTAAACCGGAAGTTCCGCAGGCCGCAGCGCCGATTCCCGCCAATAAATAACAGCCGATCGGAAAGCTCATTCGGGCAGCGCAACATTACCTTTGGTGTGCAAATCTCAAAGGTTGCATGAAAAGTTTGAACAGCCTCTAATTGGTAACAGCACACCGCGCAAAAATGCTGTAACGCGATATAAAATAAGGCTTTGTAGAAAAATCTATGTCCGGCCACGGCCTTGGGTTGAAGCCACACTCTGCGCTGATAGCCGTCACTGCGCACAGTTCCACAGCCTTTCCACAGCCATTCTAGTCATGCTTGGTGACAGCCAACCCGGCTATTCAGGCGGCGCCATCCCATCGCCAAGCATCGACTCAAAGCGGGTCGAATTCTTGAGGAAGGCCAGATTCACGCGGCCGGTGGGGCCGTTGCGCTGTTTGGCGATGATCAGTTCCGCTTTGCCCTGCAGGTCAGGATCGTCCTGTTTGTAAACTTCTTCGCGGAAGATGAAGGCAACCACGTCGGCGTCCTGCTCGATCGATCCCGATTCGCGCAGATCGGACAGTTGCGGACGGTGATCGCCGCCCCGGCTTTCCGGGCGCACGGCTTAACTGCGAGAGCGCAACTACCGGAACGCTCAGCTCCTTGGCCAGCGCCTTCAGGCCGCGGGAAATAGCGGAAACTTCCTGGGTACGATTTTCATATCGCCGGCCTCCCCCGGACATGAGTTGCAGGTAATCCACGATCAGCAGATCAAGCTTGCCTTGCGACTGCTGCAGGCGGCGCGCCTTGGCCCGCATTTCGCTGAGCGCGATGCCGGGGGTGTCGTCGATGAAAATGGGCGCGTGGGCCAGTTGCTCCATGGCTTGCACAACTTTGGTCATATCGTCGCGCCAGAGCGAACCGGTGCGCATTTTGTGCGAGTCAACCCGCGCGCGTGAACATAACAGTCTCAACAGTAAAGCTTCACGGGACATTTCTAGCGAGAACATCCCCACAACTTTTTGGTCTTCAATAGACGCATTCTCGGCGATGTTCATGGCAAACGCGGTTTTTCCCATCGAAGGGCGGGCAGCGATGATGATCAAATCCGCGCGCTGGAACCCGCTGGTCATTTCGTCCAGGTCTGTATAGTGCGTCGCCAAGCCAGTGATGCGCTGGCCGCGCTGCAAGAGCGCATCGACTGAGCCAAAGGATTCTTTGACAATGTCCTGCACGCCCATAAAGCCGCGGCCAATACGCTTCTCGGAAAGCTGGAAGATGGCGGCTTCAGCGTCATTCAGGATTTCTTCGGCAGGGTCGCTCTGATCGGAAGCGCGCGTGATGGCGGCATTTGCGGCGTGAATCAGTCCCCGCAGCAGCGCCTTGTCGCGGACGATCTTGATGTAATGCTCAATGCTCGGCCGGTCGGGAACGCCGTCAACCAATCCAGAGATATAACCGACATCGCCAATCGCCTCCAATTCCTTGCGGCGATCCAGTTCTTCGACCAGCGTAATCATGTCGATCGGCCGCGACGATTCGGCCAGATCAACCATGCGGGTGAAAATGCGGCGGTGCGAGTCGAGCGAGAAGTCCTCCGGTTTCAGATGCTCGGCGGCTTCGTTGTAGGCGAGATTGTCGAGCATGATCGCGCCCAAGATCGAGCGCTCGGCTTCGACATTCGCCGGCAGGCTGTGCGCGAGACTGTAATCAGTGGTTGCCATGAAGCTTTCTTGTAGCGCCGGCATCCTGCCGGCTGTCGCGAGGGCATCTTGCCCTCGCCGGTGGGGGCGAGGACGCCCCCACGACAGCCGCCGGGACGGCGGCGCTACGAAAACGCGAGAGCGATACTCTCACGACGTAGTTGTGAATTCGCAGTGGCGTCTTCGGAAAACGAAGCACAAACAAAAATAATTCTGGCGGTCGAGTTGCGCGCTTTCATGCGGCGAAGTATAGGAGAAATAAAAGCGAAGATCAACAGAGGAATCTACGAAATAATTATTCGCAAGGTTTTAGCTTTAATCCGCGTAATCCGTGGCCAAGAATTCTGTCCAAAAAATAAAATGCGGCCGGGCCAGCCACCCGACCGCATTGCTTTGTGTATGTCCAGCGCGCCCTTTTCAAATCACGATCCACGGACCTAAGCCCGCGTTCCGCAACTTGCAATGATTGCTCAAGCTAAGCGGTTCAGTCCTTCCAATGCGTGGGACTCTACGAGGAGGTCGCGACGCCAAGGTATCCCCAACGCGCATCACGCATCTTCAGAAACTGCTTCCGTCGATTCACCCTCGAGAACCGCCGGAAGCGCCCGCTCTGTTGCAATCCGTAGCGTTCAAGACATCTCACGTTTGCACTGGCGATACTTTGCTTGAAGAGCAGAATCGCCGCAAGAGAAAATCGATGCCCGGTTGTGAACAAACTGTGGAGGACAGAATTTCTTTGTGGAAACCGCAGGAAAACGCGGCGTTTTGTTTTGAAGGGAAGCAATGTTTTGACCCAACAGCACCTGAAGACGCTGCCGAAAAAACAATTGATTCGTATCAGGGTATGCCTTCAGGCATACCGTAAGTCTGAAAATAGGTTCGGCTTCAGCCGCTGGGTTCGTGTTCCTCGGGCGAGCAGCGTTTCCCGCAGCGCCTGAAGGCGCGACGAACTTTGAAGCATTTACGGCACCGCTGAAGCGATGCCCTGATACGAATCGACCGTTTTTCGACAGCGGCAGAGTTACGTTTCAAAATTCGGAGCGGATGATTTGTTTTTCTACCGTGGCGTTATTAATCCACGTGCTCCCCGACGTCGAATCCTTCTTCTGCCATCGGCAGCACGTCGCGTTCGCCAGCCACCCACACGTAAAGCGTGGGCAAAAGAAAAACGCTGATGATGAGGGCCGCAATCAGACCTCCCACAATAACAATTGCGAACGGCCGCTGAGAATCTGAACCGATAGCATGCGATAGAGCCGCGGGCAACAGTCCAAGAGTTGCCACCAGCATGGTCATCATGATCGGACGCAGCCTCATCACCGCGCCTTCCACTGCGGCATCTTCCACGGCGAACCGTCGAGCGCGAAGCTGGTTGATGTATTCGAGCATGATGACTCCGGTTTGCACCGAGACGCCGAACAGCGCCAGAAAACCTACGCCGGAGGACACACTGAAGTTGGTGCCGGTGATCAGAAGAGCCAGCAGGCCGCCAATGGGTGCGATGGCGACAGTTGCCATAATCAAGAGCGCCCATTTGAAGGATTTGAACATGGTGTACAGGATGATGAAGATGATGAGCACGGTGATGGGAAGCACGATCAGCAGGCGCTCGTTGGCTCGCTTCTGGCTGGCATATTCGCCCTCCCAGTGGAGAGTGTAGCCGGTGGGCAATTTAACCTGCTGGTTTACTTTACTGATCGCTTCTTCCACGGTGCTGCCGAGGTCACGTCCGCGGACGCTGTATTTAATGGCAACGTAACGGCGATTGCCTTCGCGATAAACTTCCGAAGCGCCATCGGTCACGCTGATTTTGCAAAGCTGGGCCAGCGAGACGCGTTCACCGGTGGGCGACAGCAAACGAATCCGTTCGATCGCATCTCGCGTATCGCGATATTTCGGCAGGTAACGCAGCGTCAAATCGTATCGCGCCTCACCTTTTAGAACCTGAGTGAGCGCGTTTCCTCCGACTGCCGTTTGAACCGCATCCTGGACATCTGCGACATTGATCTGGTAGCGAGCAGCCTGCACACGATCAACAGCTATATTCAGATTGGGCTGACCTAGAACGCGGAAAACTCCAAGATCCTCGACGCCCTTTAATTCCGCGCATGACAGTGACCACCTCATCGGCCTTTTCCTCCAGAAGTCGCAAGTCGTCGCCGTAGATCTTGGTTGCCAGCGCGCCCTTTACGCCGCTCACCGCTTCTTCCATGTTGTCTTCGATCGGTTGCGAGAAGCCCCAGACGACACCAGGAATTTTGTCCAGTTCGCGCTGCATGGCGGCGATCAACTCGTCTTTGTTCTGGTGAAAGACAGGCCGCCAATCTTCTTTGGGCTTGAGATCGACGAAGAATTCAGTGTTAAAGAAGCCGGTCGTATCAGTTCCGTCATCCGGCCGCCCAACCTGGCTGGTACATTGCGGAACTTCAGGGAAGGCGCAGAGCATGATGCGCGCTTGGTTCGCCACGCGAATGCCTTCATCTGGCCCGGTGCTGGGCGCAAGCGTACCTCGCACCCAGAGCGCGCCTTCATCCAGATGCGGCAGGAATTCTGAACCGATAGCCCCGCCGAACGCGAGGTAACCCGCAAGGCACAGCAGCGCTCCAACAACACCAACGGTAACCAGACGATGCCGGATGGCCGATCGCACCGCAACGCGGTACCGCTCAATGATGAAATCCATGACCGGGTTGTGCCATTCCTTTGCGCCCTTGGCAAAAGCGAAACTTGCCAGCACGGGAGCGATGATGATCGAAAACAGCAGGGCTCCGAGAAGTGCAAAGGCCACGGTCCATGCCATGGGATGGAAGAGCCGGCCTTCGACTCGCTGCAGGGTGAAAATAGGCAGATATGCAGTAATTATTATGGCGATCGCATAAAACACCGGACGCTGAACTTCGTGCGAGGCCTCGCTGATTTTTTCCGCTGGCGTTTTGAGATCGTTGTGCCGGCCCAGATGGCGGACGATGTTTTCCACCATCACCACGGCGCCATCGACGACCATGCCAAAATCCAAGGCGCCGAGCGATAGCAGGTTGGCGGGAATGTGCCTGAGGTCGAGGCAAATCGAAGCAAATAGCAATGAGAAGGGAATCGTCGCCGCAACAATCAGCGCTCCTCTGATATTGCCGAGGAACAGGAACAGAATGATCGACACCAGAATCATTCCCTCGGTCAGATTATGGAGCACGGTGTGACTGGTGAAGTGAACCAGATCGCTGCGATCGAGAAACGGAACAACTTTCACACCCGGCGGCAGAATGTGATTGTTGAGTTCGTCGACTTTTTCGTGAACGCCTTGCAGTGCAGTGTCTGCCGCCGCGCCTTTTCGCAGCAACACGATGCCTGAGACTACATCGTCGTTATCGATGATTTTTCCGTCTTCGCGGTGAATGGCTCTGGCAAACTGACCGAGTCGAATCTTGGGGCCTTGCGAAACCACGGCAACATCTTTCACCCTCAGCGGCGTGCCGCTCTTGGTCATGATGACGGTCTCGGCAATGTCCTGAGAACGGTCGACCAATCCGACAGCGCGCACGTTGATTTGCTGCAGACCCTCTTCGATGAAGCTTCCTCCGGCATTGCCGTTGTTGCTGGTAAGTTGCTGCTCGATCTGTGCGAGGCTCAAGCCGTATGCGATAAGTTTGTTAGGGTCAACCCGAACCTGGTATTCGCGCGTCGGACCGCCGAAGCTGGCGACGTCGACGATGTCCGGTACTTGTTTGAAATTCTTTTCGATGACCCAGTCTTCAATGGATTTCAACTCCATCGGGTCATAAGCCGGATTCGTGCTGTGCAGGGTGAAGAAATAGATCTGGCCGACCGGGCTCCAATCCGTGCCCATTTGTGGGTTCACGCCCGGCGGCAATGTGACTTGACTTAGCCGTTCCAGAACGCGCTCGCGATTCCAATCGTTATCGGACTCGTCGTCGAAAATTAACTTAAGATCGGAAAGTCCGAAGAGTGAGAACGAGCGCAAATGCACGACATGCGGGATGCCGTTCATCACGATTTCAAGCGGGATCGTGACTTGCTGCTCAATTTGTTCCGCCGAAATTCCCGGCCATTGCGTAATAACTTCGACGTAGTTGTCGGCTACGTCCGGATATGCCTCAATCGGAAGATGACGGAATGCGACAATGCCCCCGGCAAAAAGAATCAGCGCGAACGCCAGCACCAGCAGGCGGTTGCTGAGAGCAAAGTCAACGACTCGGCGAATCATTTATTGCTCCACCGTATTTTGCAGTACCAAGGCATTCGAAACCACTTGATCTCCCGGTTTGAGTCCGGAAACAACTGTCTGCATATTTCCGGGGAGCATGCTTCCGGTGACTACTTCCTGACGCCGGAAATGTCCGCCGCCCAGCGGCACGTAAACCCACTCGCGATCGTGCAAGTGCAGAATGGCGGTAGCCGGAACCGCGGCGTAGGTCTGAGGCTGCTTCCCATAGAAAGTCGCAGTCACGAACATTCCCACTCGCATGATTCCAGGGTTCGGCACTTCGATTCGTACTTTCGCAGTACGGATGTTGGGATCGAGAACCGGCAGGATGTTATCGATTCGTCCCTTGAACACTTTGTTGGGATACGCATTCAGGCGGATGTCGGCGGTTTCGCCGACGTGCGCGGCGTCGAGATCGTTTTCGTAAACATCGCAAATAATCCAGACATAAGAAAGATCAGAAATGGTGAATGGATTGGGTCCAGACAAGCCTTGAACTCCGCCGGCATTGGTAATGTTCTGATCCGTGATCACTCCAGAAATTGGAGCTCTGACGTCGACGATGCCCGATGGATGGTCTTTGTCGATTCCAAGAAGCCGCAATTGCTCGGTTGCCGCCTCCAGATCGGCTTTGGCGTTTTGTGCGACCTCTTCCGCTTGCTCGAGCGCGCTCTTGGCAATCGCCCCTTTGTCGTAGAGGAGTTGGGCTCGCTCGAGTTGAATTCGTGCCAGGAGTTCATCGTTCACCGCCTTGCGATATGTCTGGAAAGCTCCAGAAACATCGTTGCTCTGCACTCTCAGCAACAACTGCCCTTTCTGTACTTGATCGCCAAGCCGGGCTTTGACTTCCACAACGCGTCCCGCGGCCAGCGAGACTACGGGCACGGCGCGTGCGATATCAGGCTGCACTACGCCGGTTACATTCAGTGCCGGCGCAGCTTTGTATTCGATAGCGGTAGCCAGTGGAAATAGCTCAGGGTGGTCAACCTTAAAGTTGTTGGCATCAAGATCGGACTCGACCTTCGCCGCTGGCGGCGCCTCGGCTTTCGGATCCGGTTTTTTTTCACCGCAACCGAGCAGCCATAAGCCCAGAGGCAGGCAAAGCACGGCGCTCAGCAACGGACGAGAAAATCGGCTTCTCATGGGATCACCTCTCGGCCCACGGCCTCGTTCAACTGAGCTGCAGCCGTCAAATAGGAGCCGACCAAATTCACATAATTCAACTGCACGCTGCGGAACTCCGACTGCGCGCTGAGAAAATCCAGCAACGAAGCCCCGCCATGCTGATAAGAAAACATAATTGTGTCGCGCACCCGCACCGACTGTTGCAGATACTTGGCCTTGTAAGGACGAAGCAGAGTCAGATTGCTGGAAAGCGTTGCGTACCCGGAATCTACATCGCTCAACACGCCGGCTTGGGTAGCATCGCGCAGTCGCTCGTTGCGCGTGATATCGATTTGGGTGCGCAGTTTCTCTCCTTGATTGCGATCGAAAATGCGCAACGGAATGCTGATACTGGCGCCGACAGTATTTATGGCAAATGGATTATTGGTAGACGAATTGTGCGTGTACCAGACGCTGAATGTGGGATCCGTTGAGCCATTCGCAACTGCCAGTTTGTGATCGGTCTGCACTTTATCGATAGCCTGGACGGCCGCTTTTAGATCGGGCCGCGTATCCAACGCGATTTTGCGAACCTCATCCAACGGAAGAAGCTGATCGGTAAAATCGAACGTGCCGACGACATCGAATTGATCAATCGGAGTGCGGTCATTCAGCAGCGTGAGTAATTGGATCTTCGCGGTGCGCAGGTTGACCTCGGCGGTTTGCACGTCAGATTCGTACTGCACCCGCTGTAATTCCAATCGGTCAAGATCGATTTGCGCGATGTCACCTGCCTGAAACCGAACTCGGCTGATTTCGAGCACGTGATCGTAGTATTCAAGGTCTGCGGTGGCCAATTGAAGCACCGCTTTTGCCTGCAGTGTTGATACAAACGCACTGCGCAAATTAAAAAGCAGAGTCCGCTCCAGGTCAGCATGGGTTGATTCGGCGATTAAGGTTGCCTTTTGCTGGCTGTCGCGCCGTAGCTCCCGCTTGTGCTGCCGTTCGTGCAGATAGCTCAGGCTGGGCGTTTCGAAGGTTCCGGCAAATGGTTTCCAGACGCCTTGATTGGGTGCGATCTGCGTGCCGTCTGCCGACAATGTGAATTGAGGATTGGGACGCAGGAATGCCGTGATTTCTTCCGCTTTCGATTCATCGATATTCAGCTTGTCAGCCAAAAGCGTAGGATTGGTTGTTTCAAAGCGAGTGCGCACCTGGTCCCATGTCAATGCCTGCTGGGCTGCGGCCTTAAGGCCGCAGCCCAGCAGCAGAAAAAGCACGGAATAACGCCAAAGCGTCTGGTTCATCTCGCACTCACAACCATTGAGCGTCGCAATACACGCGACGAAATACGCATCGACTGTATTAACCCCAGGGGCTCACTTCAAACCGGGAAAGATTTCGCCGCCGACTAAAGCGGAGAATCCAAAGCACACATTCAGGCAGAAAGAGGCGGGGCGCGAGAGGAGGGCCTGCTGAATCGGATTGGTTCAGGTAAACGGACTCGCATAATGAAGACTTGTCCGTTGTCTGTATTGTCGCGACCCATCGATGACGGAAACATCAAAGCCGGCAACGCGCCAGCGGTCATAAGCCGGCTCAGAGATTTATCGGCTACGGCTTGTTTAACCAGCCGCTTCGACGGGCTGGACTCTTCGATCTCTTGCCGCATTGCATGCAGATCATCCGTGGCTGAAACCACCGGGAAAAGCAGCATGAGAACGCAGCCGAAAAGCACAATGGGACGAATCCGATCGCAACCTCGACGGTTGTTGCTACAGACCAATTGGTTGCGCCACATCCAGATGGCGGGCAGCGCCAGGGTCAACCAGAGCAGATTTAACAGTAATTCCATTATTCGATGGAATAGCTTAAACGAAAGCGCTCGCGAACAATTTCCACGCGAGCGCTAGCGGTATCACAAGTTTTGCAGACTATCGAATACAAGTCAATGAAACCCAAGACGTTGTACGTTTGTGTATGTGATGACCGGAACGGCAGTGGTCGCGCCGCTCCTTGCTGGTTTGTCGCAAAGGGTCTGTGACGGTCACGTGTGGGTCGACAATTGCGACCTTCAAAGAATGGAGCTGAACCAGTCCGACGTAAGCACCCGCCCATTGCGAAAGAGCCGCAAGGAGCGGGGGCCGCCCGTTGTCAATGTGAGTGAAAGACGGTTCCACCTACTTCGGACTAAAGTCAAATGGAGCCGTTGCGTCAATCTGATTGAAGATCGTATTGGATGACGACGACTGTGGCTGCGTGACCGTGAATCCCGTAAGCGAATACAGAACAGCGTTGGCATTCCCTCCGACATCGGCTACCGGAACCGTGAAGGTTATTGTGCCCGCGCTCGTAAAACTGCCCTGGATCGCGTGAGTGGGTGGGTAGGTCAAGAAAAATCCTTCACCGTTGGCCAGCGTTGTGGTCTCGCCGTCAAAGAAGGTCGGCGCCTGGCCATTGTCTGATTCCATGGCTGCATAATAAGTGTGGCCCGCTCCGTTCGGGTCGGGAACCTCCCAGCGCACCAGCCACGCGGCATCCGTCCCGCCGAGTGTGGGTGAGACTGCCAGCGTGCTGAGGCTCTGCACGTTCAGAGTGAATTTATAGTGCTGTGAATCCGGCATAGTGACCGAAGCTTGTTTCAGCATCAGGTTCGCTGATGCCTGTACTGCCTCGCCGTTCGCAGAGTAGATGGCATCGGGCGATCCCGGCGCGTGCCCAGTGGCTGGCGGGGTGCCGTTTACCTGGCCGACCTTGGCGTAGAGACTCGGGCCCGAGTATTGGCGGTTAAAGCCAATGATCGCTGCGGAAGTCCCGCCACCGTCTTGATTCACCGCGTCGGCCCAAACCACGTTGGCTTCTCCCTTAAGGCCGATGGTAACGCTGATGAAATCAAGCAATCCGCGGTCCCCACCGGTGGTGCAGGAAATTCCAAAAGTACAAATCGACCCGTAGTGGTTCGAAACTTCCGATACTAGCGTCGTGGCGAAACTCGGGTTTGGATTGGGCTTTCCATTGACAATCGCATTTAAGCTCTGTGCCATCATTACCGACCAATGCGCAGTTATGGCACTCGATCCACACGGCTGGTTCGGGCAAGAGCCGAGCGTCGGAGTCCCATACCAAACGATGTCCACGCGTCCGGGATCACCCGCAACAATCCACGGAAACAGACTGGTCTGCAAATTCGGGGTCGCCGCAGTTACGCGAATCGGAGGTCCCCACGTCGCGCCATGATTGGTTGAAACCGCCATGTAAATCTGGCTCGAACCGCTCACTTGGCCCGTCGTACCATCGACCGGCGCCTGCGCCCAGGTGACATACAGGTTGCCGGCGTCGTCAAGGGTCATGGGTGCAAAATCCTGGCCGACTGTGATTGTGCTGTTTCCCGAAGCATCGAGGGCTCCGACGTAGACAACTTCAGTGGTGCAAAGCGTAGGCTTCAACTGACACAAGGTTTGCCCGTTCAGAGGAATTGCCGTGGTTTCGTTATATCCATTGGGGAAACGCACGACCACAACTGCGTTGGTGTTTCCATTCGCATCTGATCCATTAATAATGTTGCCATTCGTACCCACCAACGCAGTATGCGAGATGTAAACCCCACCCTGTGCATCAGTCTTGATCGCGGAGACGATTCCATCCGGCTCGATCTGCTGCGCTGGAAGAGGCGTGAACGTTACCCCATCCTGCGATCGCGTGAGCTCGACAATATTGCTGCCCACTTCGCCCAGGTTCGGTATGCAAGAGCCGATGCACTGTTCGACCTCATCCACCGTCTGGTAAAGTGCGCCACCCGATTGCGGATCGCCATAAGCCGCGATCCACGGCCGGTCGACGCCAGTATCGTTGGCCGCATCGCATGTGGTCAGCCAGTTTGCGCCCTGGTCCGAACTCACGCTGTTACTCACGTCCGTCAGCCCCTGCAGATCGACAAAATAAAGCCGGTTGTTCGTGTCCACCGCCAGCCCGGAGTCGCCGCCACCGGGACAGGTCACAAGCGGCTTCCCGACCGGCGGAGCATTGCCCGGCACCAAATGAAAGCTGATCCCGTGATCCGTAGACCGCCAAACGAAACTCGCCGTAGTCAAGAATCCGTAGGGCGTCGAGACATAAATCCGGTCCTGCCCGTCAATCGAAATGCTGGGCTCGCCAGTGATGCGTTGATTGTCGACGATGACTTCCCGGCCAAAAAGCGGTTTGGAGGCGGCACTCGCGGGCGCTACCAGCACTATGCCCACCATGGCTGTCAACAAACATGCCAGGATTGAAGGGACAAAAAAAGAATTGAAAACTGCAGGATAGCCGCTGACTGGACGTCGCATTATACTCCTCCGTCACTTGTCGTAACTTTGAATTACGCAGACGACCAGTGCCCATAGGGCAAGCAGCGCGAAGAGGACGAGCGGAGGGTGGACCAACCCTACAGTCTCTTCTGACGCAACGTAGCGTGCACCCCGGAGGAGGGCAATACGGTGGCATCTTTAAGGATCGGGGATTAATCCCGTATCACCCCTTACGCCAAACCACGATGTTATTTCTTCTCGGTCTTTTTCTCCGCCGCCTTCTTTTGCGCTTCTACCGTCCACGGAGGAACAATGCCATTTTCGCGCGCGTAAGCCACCAATTGGCCCAGATGCTCATGTGCATCGGCGACCAGAATGTAGATCACATCGCCGGCATTGGCTTGCGGACCGAGCTTCGGCAACAATTTCGCAAAATCGGCATTGGTCATGCCATTGATGTTCTTCTTGCTGAACTCCCATGACTTGTTCAGATCCTCGATGATCTGGGCGCGATCCGTCGTCGACTTTTCAAAAGTCTTGCCGTCGAACCCCGCCGGTGGCGCAGCTCCCATGAGACCGAGGATCCCGTATCGCTCACCAGCTACATGGAGAAATACTTCCGCGAAAGAGCGCGCGTCCGCTGCCGGACGCCACGTCATTTTGTCAGCAGGCACGGCGTTCGCCAGATCGACAAACTTCTTCTGCACGCGTCCCAGATCTTCCAGCGACTGTGCCTTCATGTCGTAACTCGGAGCGGTGCGGTCGGCGGTGGCCGCCGCGTTCGAATTCTGCGCCCACCCGCTCAGCTGCAGCGCAAGAAACAACACAGCAAAAAACAATTTGTTCATATCTCTTCCTCCTGAGAAAGGCTGCTGGTGCGCTTAGACGGGCGCACGGAGAAAACAGCCTTCACCGGAGCCGAAGTTTTTGTGGGATGGAACACCCGATCAAATAAGAAAGGCACGACCGAAGCCGCGCCCCTTTGTTTGATTCCTCTGTGACTCTGTGTTTCTGTGGTGAAAAACCGGTTAGTCTCTCACCCCATCCATAAACGCGCGCAACTTCCGCGAGCGCGAGGGATGGCGCAGCTTGCGCAGCGCCTTGGCTTCGATTTGGCGGATACGTTCGCGCGTCACCGCAAACGACTGGCCTACTTCTTCGAGCGTGTGCTCGCTGCCGTCTTCCAGTCCGAAGCGCATCTTGATGACTTTTTCTTCGCGTGGAGTCAGCGTACGCAGCACCTGCGAAGTCTGGTCTTTCAAGTTGACGTTGATCACGGCCTCGGCTGGCGAGACTACGGCGCGGTCTTCGATGAAGTCGCCCAGATGCGAATCTTCCTCTTCGCCAATTGGCGTTTCGAGGGAGATTGGTTCCTGCGCGATCTTCAGCACCTTGCGCACCTTGGCCACGGGAATATCCATGCGCTTGGCAATTTCTTCCGAGGTAGGCTCGCGTCCCAGTTCCTGCACCAGTTGCCGCGAAGTGCGGATCAACTTGTTGATCGTCTCGATCATGTGCACGGGGATGCGAATCGTACGCGCCTGATCAGCAATGGCACGAGTGATCGCCTGCCGAATCCACCATGTGGCGTAAGTCGAGAACTTATAGCCGCGGCGGTATTCGAATTTGTCGACGGCTTTCATCAGGCCGATGTTGCCTTCCTGAATCAGATCCAAGAACTGCAAGCCGCGGTTGGTGTACTTTTTGGCAATCGAAACTACCAGTCGGAGATTGGCCTCAATCAGCTCTCGCTTGGCCTGCTCCGCATCCATGTCCCCCTGGATGATCTCGCGCTGCGTGCGCTTGAGCTCCTGGAACGAGACTCCAGCCTCGACTTCAAGCTTCTCCAGTTCGGTGCGGATGGCACGCGACTGGCGGCGGTATTCCTTGCGCTGGTCTTCACTCCGGGTCGCGTCGGCTTTTTTTTCCAGATTCGTCGACTGACGGTCAAGCGACCGCATCATGTCGACCGTCTTGTTGGCTCGGTCGATGAGGCGCTTGCGCTCGTTGTTGGTGAAGCCCAGTTTGCGGACACACAGCGAGACATCAACGATGGCGCGGGCCAACGCGATGCGATAACGGCGATAGTCCTTGGGACGCTTCTTCTGCGAAACCGCGGCAAACTTCTCCAGAAGTTGATTCGACTTCTTGTAGGCTTTCGCCAAGTCGTCAATCTTTCCGGTAAATTCTTTCAGCCGGTTCTGCAGAATTTCGTCAGTGATTTCCTCCTCGTCGAAGGTGACCACTTCCTTGATGGAGCGGACGCCTTTCTTGAGGTCTTCGCCCATCGCTAGTAATTCGTTGATGACGATTGGCGAACGCGAAAGAGCCTTCAGAACGCGCAGTTGTCCGCGCTCGATGCGCTTGGCAATTTCAACTTCGCCTTCACGCGTAAGAAGCGGGACCGTTCCCATCTCGCGCAAATACATGCGGACGGGATCATTAGTTTTTTCCAGGGCGCCTGGGGTGAGATCGAGTTCGACGTCCTCGCCAACTTCATCTTCGTCAAACTTTTTATCGAGCGCAGAGGAGGGAAGCTTGGGTCCCTCCAGCACATCGATTCCCTGCGTACCAATGGTGGTAAGCAGATCGTCCAGGTCTTCAGGAGAGTGCACATCGTGCGGGATTAACTCGTTTACTTGGTCGTAAGTAAGGTATCCCTTTTCCTTGCCTGTATCGATCAGCTTTTTAATGTCGTCGTACTTGTCATCAAGAGCCAAGACGGATTATCCTCAAGTCGTCCTTGAAAAGGACTGTCGAAAACTGTCGTTTATAGCGGTGGGAACGCGAGGTGGCGGGATTAGCGCCGACAAAACCTTAAAAGTATAGCACGAATTGCCGCTTCCTCTGATCGTAAAACTTCGCAAGAGAGTCAGCCTGCCCGCTGTTGTCCGCCCGTTAATAACTTAGATGGCAAATGAGACCATTTAGTTTCAAGGCCCTAGCGTATTTCCGGGGAGTTCGCTTGGGCGCCCGAGGCCGCTAAGGCCGGATCCATCAGGGCTCTCTTTAGCCGATCTTTTTCCCCCAGAAGGAAGCGCAGCCTTTCCGGCTCGTGTTTTTTCGCAGCTTGCAGCTCCCGCTGAACTTCGTCCATTTGGCGCTTGAATTGGATGCGGCGAAGGGCTCGGACAGCCCCCTCTAATTTTTCTGGGGAAAGTTCCTCGTTCTCTCTCATCAAAATGGCAGCCAAAAGATTGCGGTCTGCGTCGGACAACGTCAATTTCGTCACATCGATGGTTTGCGATTCTGCGTTGAGGATGCCTTCGACTAACGATTCGGTGGCTAAACCCAGGTGCAAACGCTCATTGGTGAGAGCGAAATGGGCCTGGCGCGCGGGATCGAATTCTTCCTCGGCGCCATCACGGGCTGAGACATGTTCTTCTGAAGTCTGCATTTCGCCGGCGGAAGTTAGGGCTCGGATTAGAAGTTTTTCCGCATCGGTGACTTGAGCTTCGACCGTTGCTTTCACGCTGGCGACCGATCGGTTGGTAGCGGCATGCTTCAATTCCTGCCGCAAAACGGCAGAGTCGATGCCAAGTTTCTGCGCGATCTCATGCGCCAGTTCGTCGCGTACGATTCGGCTGGGAACACGTTGGATGTGCGGCAGCAGGTAATTCAGCGCCTTTACTTTGCCTTCGGCACTGCGAATGGGGAACTGGCTTTGGGCGCGCTCGATCAGGTAATCAAAATAACGTTGTGAATGCTTGAGTGCGTCGCCGTAGGCCGCTTTTCCTTTTTGGCGGATGAAAAGATCAGGGTCAAAGCCGGCTTCGAGGGTCAACACTTTGATCTGAAATTCTTCTTCGACTAGAAGACCCAAAGTCCGCTCCGTGGCTTTGGCACCCGCAGTATCCGGATCGAAATTTACCACCACGTTTTTGCTGAAGCGGCCGAGCAATCTGGCTTGAATTTCGGTGAAGGCGGTTCCGGAGCTGGCAATCACATTGTGAAAGCCAGCAGCGAACACCGAAATGCAATCCATCTGGCCTTCTACCAGAATTGCGTAATCCAGCTTGCGAATGGCCTCTTTGGCCTGCTCGAGATTGAACAAAACCCTCGATTTGGAATAAATCGCGGTCTCCGGCGAGTTGAGATATTTCGGTCCGGCTTTGTCGTCGGTGGAAAGCGTGCGTCCGGTGAAGGCGATTACTCGGCCGGTCTCGTTGGTGATCGGGAACACGACCCGGTTGCGAAATTTGGAATAGATGGTCGTTGGTCGCTGGTCGTCGGTCGTTGGCTTGTTCTCAACACGACCAGTCTTCTCTGCAATAATCCCCCCATCCTTGTGATCCCGAGCGGAGTCGAGGGACCTTGAGTCTTGCCGAGAGCTGGCCGTGGGCAGGGAGCCTTCTTTCCATGAGAACAGTCCGCTTGCCCGGAGCGTCTCCTCGTCGAACTGTCCCTTCAGCCGGTCTTTCAGCAAAAACCCAGAATCCGGCGCGTAGCCAATGCGAAACGCTTTGATAACTTCCTGGCTGAGACCACGACCAGCCAGGTATTCGCGGGCGTGTGCGCCCTCAGGGCGGCGCAAACACTCCTGAAAGAAATCTACGGCACACTCGTGGACTTCGAGCAGCACGGTGCGCAGTTTGGCTTCCTCAGCTTCTGCGGGACTGTTGAAACTGAGTTTCGGAAGTGCAATTCCTAGCTTTTGCGCCACAGCTCTGACGGCTTCCGGGAAGGTGACGTTTTCTATCTTCTGGACAAAGTCGAATACATCGCCTGTTGCACCACATCCGAAACAATAGAAAAACTGCTTGGTGACACTAACCGTAAACGAGGCTGTCTTCTCCTTGTGAAATGGACAAAGTCCCGAATAGTCGCGCGCCCCGGTCTGTTTCAGCTTGACGTAGTCGCCGACGACGCGAACGATATCTGCCTGCTGCTTGACGATATCTTTGAAATCGGCGGAGTCGGTCATGAGGAGGACACTATTTTCCGTAGGAATTGTGAGGCAATGCGTGACAGAAGCAAATATAGCAGCCACCTTTGTAGGAGGAAAACCTGTGGATTATGTTAGTTAACCGTTGATTCGTTAGGAAAACAGGCCTGATACTGCAACACCGTAACAACGCCGGTCCGGATCGCCGTTCTTCTCTTTACACTCCTCCGTCGATTTGAGACACTCGTCCGTGGAAACCCAATCTATTGTTGTCCTCGACTTTGGAGCGCAATATTCGCAACTGATTGCGCGCCGCATCCGCGAACAAAATGTTTTTTCTGCGGTGCTGCCTTGCACCGCGAGCCTTGATGAGATCCGAAGCTACTCGCCGCTCGGCATCATTCTGTCGGGCGGACCTTCGTCGGTTTACGACAAAGATGCGCCTAACATGGACCGGCGTGTATTTGAACTGGGTCTGCCTGTGCTCGGCATCTGCTACGGATTGCAGTTGATGGTGCATTCGCTCGGCGGCAAGGTGCGCGCAGCTGACAAACGCGAGTACGGCCATGCCGCGGTCGAGGTCAAAGAAAGTTCGCGTCTTTTTCACGATGTACCCCAGAAGCTTTCGGTGTGGATGTCGCACGGCGATGAAGCCGTGGAGTTACCGCCAGGTTTCCGCTTGATCGCCAGTTCGACGAATGCTGTTGCCGCCATTGAGAATAGCGACCGAAAAATGTGGGCAGTCCAGTTCCACCCGGAAGTGCGCCACACGCAATCTGGCGCCGACATCCTACGCAACTTTGCTTTAGAAATTTGCGGCGCCAAGCCCACCTGGACTCCGCAGCACTTCATCGATTCGACCATCGCCAGCGTGCGCCAGACGGTGGGCAACGGACGCGCCATTTGCGCGCTTTCGGGCGGCGTGGATTCTGCCGTGGCAGCGACGCTCGTCGATCGCGCATTGCGAGACGGCAACTCGCCATCGCGCCTGACCTCGGTCTTCGTAAACAATGGAGTGCTGCGCAAAAACGAATTCGAAAAAGTTCAGCAGAATCTGCGCGACAAGTTGGGACTGCACGTAGTCGCGGTGGATGCCACCGATCGCTTCCTGAGCAAGCTGGCGGGCGTGGTTGATCCGGAGAAGAAACGCAAGATTATCGGCAACGAATTCATCGCCGTATTCGACGAGCAAGCCCATCGCATTGAGAAAGAAGAGGGCGAGGTCGAATGGCTGGTGCAGGGCACGCTTTATCCCGACGTGATCGAATCGCGCTCGGTGCGCGGACCATCGCAGATCATCAAATCGCACCACAACGTCGGCGGCTTGCCGGAAAAAATGAAGCTCAAGCTGATCGAGCCACTGAAAGAATTATTCAAAGACGAAGTCCGCAAAATCGGCCGCGACCTGGGCATGCCGGAAGAAATTCTGCAACGCCAACCGTTCCCCGGACCTGGTTTAGCGGTGCGCATTCTCGGCGAGGTCACACCCGAGCGTCTCGCAATTCTGCGCGAGTGCGATGACATCGTGGTGGGCGAAATCAAGCAAGCCGGCTTGTATCCGAAGATTTGGCAATCGTTCGCGGTTTTGCTGCCCGTGATGTCTGTCGGAGTCATGGGCGACCAGCGAACTTACGCCAATACCTGCGCCATCCGCGCCGTTCACTCCGAAGATGGCATGACCGCCGACTGGGTTCCGCTGCCGCACGAGGTGCTGAAGACAATCTCCAGCCGAATCGTGAATGAAGTGAAAGGCGTCAACCGCGTGGTCTACGACATAACGTCGAAGCCGCCAGGAACGATTGAGTGGGAGTGAGGGGCGGTCGTTGGCCGCTGCGGTCGTTGGTATGAAGGGGCACGCGGAGAAGGCAAGAGACCTGTTGGTTCAGGCAAACCAAGAGTTGAAGGCGGCCGCTGAGGCTGCCGATGCATCCCGTGGGGCTGGCACCGGCCAAAAAAGAAAATAGTTCGCGGTTTAGCCTCAACCATCACAAGCGAAACTTGCGGGCATCGGGCTCAGTTCTCGGTGCCCAAGTTTTTTTCGGCAGCTTAGGTCGCTGCCATCAGATGACAGGAGTGCGTTTTTACGATCAGCCAGACTTCGCGGCCTGCTTGAAGTTCCAGCGAGTCGCGCGCGGCCAAAGTCAGATGAACTTCCATGTCGACGCCGCAGTTCACCCGCACAACGACGATGACGTCACGTTGCAGCAACGAATGTACCCGTCCGGGAATTACGTTGCGCGCGCTCAATCCCACGGGATGAACCGTAGCTAACAGAATATCGCCGGCGCGAATTCCGACCAATAACTTCGATCCCGTTTCTGCGCGCAGCAATGGTGTTTCCAACTGCACATTGCCGTCGGCGATCCGGCAGATCATGGTGCCACGCTCTTCGTGAAGAGCGGCCACTGTGGCGTGAAAAATGTTTTCGAAGCCGACCAGTTGCGCCATCGACTCCTGACGTGGCGCGGTCATTACCACGTGCGGAGTACCGTCGGCGATGATGCGGCCATTTTTCAGGAGGAGCACTCGGTCTCCCAGAGCAAAAACTTCTTCGCGGTTATGAGTTATGTAGAGGATGGGAATGTTGTGGAGAGCATTCCAGGCGCGGAGGTCGTCGATGATTTTCGATTTGGTCGCCGCGTCGAGCGCAGCCATGGGTTCATCGAGCAGCAAGACGCAAGGGTTGGT
Organism: uncultured Acidobacteriota bacterium; assembly: GCA_963716405.1. GTDB lineage: Bacteria > Acidobacteriota > Terriglobia > Terriglobales > Acidobacteriaceae > JABDBE01. The sequence goes on from CAVQTI010000014.1 coordinate 368,521, forward strand.
AATCAGGGCGCGGGCCAGAGCTACTCTTTGACGTTCGCCGCCAGAAATATCTTTGGGCTTGCGATCGCGCAGATTAGCAATGCGAAAAGATTCGAGGATGGTGTCGCTCTTTTTCCTGCGTTCTTCTTTCGGGCCGCTAAGGCCGTACTCGACATTCTTTCCGACCGTGAGATGAGGAAAGAGCGCGAGATCCTGAAAAACATAACCGGCGTTTCGACTCTGAACGGGAACATTCGTTCCAGAAGCTTGGTCGAACAGAATACGGTCGCCGATGGCGATTCTGCCGGAGTCGGGAGTTGCCAGACCAGCGACGCAATCAAGCAGCGTGGTCTTTCCTGCTCCCGACGGGCCGAAAATGATGGTGATGCCCGGGGCGACGGTGAATGCAACATCGAGGGTGAAATGGCTTGCGCTATTGGAGAAGCGCTTGCGGAGAGCGACGGTCAAACTATCCCGCGATGCGGAATCAGTGGGCAGGTTTATGCTTTCCGTTCTCATCGGTGCCGGTCTTAGCGAAAACGAAAAAGTCAGACACCGGCTACCCACTGCACACGCAAGAGCCCGTTACCGTTGCTTCCTTCCGGACCTGGCGGGGTTGGCGGGAGTGCGTCGCGCGGGACCGATGCCTGACCTGTTCGATTTTAGCATCACAATCGTACTCTTCCCTTTCTCGATGAAATCGCCAACAATGTAACGAAGTTCATGGACGTGTTGCATGACTAGTGTCGAATCCGATATCGTTCCTCTGCCCACGGCGGTGCAGCGCTACTTCGAAGTCGCGCTCTATCTGCTGGTCATGTGCGGCTTCGGGACGCTGGTTTCGACCGGCGGTCTTGATTTGCCTACGATCCTGCTTGTAGTGGCAGCGCTTTTATTTCGCGGATACCTGCTGGCCACGCGTCGAACCTGGCTTATTCCGGAATCTTGGACCACCACGCTTACTCTCGGCTATGTTGCGTTTTATCTCGCAGACTACTTTGTGTTGTCCGGTTTATTTGTTAGTGCCACGGTCCACCTCGTACTCTTCGTGATGGTCGTGCGGTTGTTCTCGACTCGGCGCGATCGCGATTATTATTTTCTGGCGATCATCTCGTTTCTCATGGTGTTGGCCGCTGCCGTGCTCACCGTCGACAGCACTTTTCTGGTCGCATTCGCAGCATTCATGCTGATGGCTGTCGTCACTTGCATTCTGATGGAGATGCGTAGTGCCGCAGCCAATGCTATGGTGCGAGCGAAGGCGTCGAATGACGATTTGGCTCAGCGGAAGATGGGGATCTCGTTGGCCAGCGCCTCACCTGTCCTTGCTTTATTAATATTGCTGATCGCGGCGGCCATCTTCTTTGTGCTGCCGCGCCTATCGAATGGATATTTCAGTGCCTTCGCGCGTGGCCGCGTGATGAGCACAGGGTTCAGCGACCAGGTGCAACTGGGACAGATTGGCGAGATTCAACAATCGAATTCGCTGGTGATGCACATTCAAATCGATGGCGACACGCATGGATCCTACGATCTGAAGTGGCGCGGCGTAACTCTGAACCTGTTCAATGGCAACACGTGGTCCAATCCGCACGCCCAGCATGCGGTGGTGAGCGTAGGCGCGGGGCGGTTTGTTTTGTGGCAGAACGCCTCACGATTGAAAAGGTCTCAACATGTTGGGCCGGCGCAGCCAATACACTATCGGGTGCTGATGGAGCCCGTGATCAGCAATGTGTTCTTCCTCGCGCCAACCGCACGGCTGCTACAGGGTAATTACCGTCTGGTGGGCATGGACAATGGAGATTCTGTTTTCGATCTCGATCCCGAGCATCCAGTTGGGCGCTACGAGGCAACATCCGACATCGCTCAAACTCCGGCCAGCGAGTTGCGTAGTGCCGGTTCCGATTATCCGCCCGAGATCCTTTTGGACTATCTGCAACTGCCTGCCGTTGACCGCCGGGTGGTATCGCTGAGCAAAGAGATTACCGCTTCCGCGGACAACAATTACGATAAGGCGGCAGCGATCGAATCGTATTTGCGCAGCAACTTCGGATACACGCTGCAACTTCCGCGCACGGTTCCGCGCGATCCGGTAGCTAATTTCCTTTTTGAACGCAAGCAGGGGCATTGCGAATACTTCGCTTCGTCGATGGCAATCATGTTGCGCACACTGGGCATTCCCTCGCGGGTGGTGAACGGCTTCCGCACCGGGGAATTTAACGACCTCACTTCACAGTATCTGGTTCGCGCCAGCAATGCGCACTCCTGGGTGGAAGCTTATTTTCCGGGCTATGGATGGATCAGTTTTGATCCCACGCCAGCCGCGCCCGCGCAGTTGCATACCGGCTGGAGCAGAAGCATGTTGTATCTGGATGCGATGGCGTCGTTCTGGCGGGAGTGGGTCATCAACTACGACGCCGGACATCAATACAATCTGGGACGCGAGGCCACGCGCAACAGCCTGGAGTGGTTGCAGCGGGCGCGCAACTGGGCGCGCCAACATCATGAAGCGTTGTTGACTGCGGCCCGCCGGACCTCGCGCAACATTTCTGAGTCACCCGGAAGGTGGGGCCTTGCCGGGGCAGCCATCACGCTACTCGTGATTCTGGGTGCGAATGCGAAGCAGATGTGGCGAGGGCTGCGTGACCGCCGCGTGGCGGCTCGTCCAGAAAAGTCACCGCGCTTGGCCGCAACCATTTGGTACGAGCGCATGACGCGAATGCTGGCAAGAAAGGGCTGGACGAAATCTCCGGCGCAGACGCCGGCGGAATTTCTGGTCACTATTCAAAATGAGGTGGTACGGGAACCAGTGTCGAAGTTCACCGAGCATTACAAGTCAGCGCGTTTCGGAGGTTCGGCTGAGGACGCCCAACGTCTGCCCGAACTGTACGAAGAAGTTTTGACGACGTCACGTCGCTAATGGTCCGTTCTGAAGCTCTCAGCTGTCAGCTCTCAGCTCAGCATGATGCTCTGCGGCTGAGAGCTGAAACTGAAAGCTGATAGCCGAAAGCTGCCTTCCTCACATCAGTTTTCTACGGACCATATCCAGCGCCTGCTGGCTGGCGAAACGGCGGATGCGTTTGCGATCTCCGGGGAATTTGCGTTCCACTACTTCGGTTCCAGCGTCGGAGGCCAGCGCGTGGAAAACGAGTCCTACCGGTTTCGTGTCGCTTCCGCCAGCCGGTCCTGCGATTCCGGTAACGCTTAGGCCGAAAGTTGCGCCGCTGCGCCGGCGTATTCCCTCCGCGAGAGCCTTGGCGACTTCGGGGCTTACGGCGCCGTGTTTATCGATCAGTTCGGCGGGAACGTCAGCGAACGCAGTTTTCCATTGATTGGAATAAACCACCGCACCCCCGAGAAAATACCGCGAGCTTCCTCCCACGGAAGTGATGCGCTCCGCCAACAGGCCTCCAGTGCAGGATTCGGCGACTGCCAGCGTGGCATTGCGCATTTGCAGGTAATAGCCGACGATCTGTTCCATGGAATCGCCGTTGTCGGAAAAAACAGAATCGCCGAGTTCCTCTTCGAGCTTCTCCGCCAATTCGTCGACCCGCGATTGCGCGGCTTCGAGCGAGGCCGCTCTCGACTTCAAGTGCAACTGAATTTCGTCGGCTCCTGCCAGGATGGTTGTGTCCACATCCTTATACAGCTTGTAAATAGGCGCGATGCGCGAGTCGCACGATGACTCGCCGAGCCCGGTGATTTTCAATTCGCGCGTGGCGATAAATTGCGGCGGCAGTTTGGCGCGCAGGCGAGGCAAGCATTGCTCCTCGAACAGAGCCTTTAACTCATGAGGCGGTCCGGGAAGCAGCATGATGATTCGTTCACGGCCATCATACTTTCCGCTCATCCACTGTCCGGGAGCGCTGCCATTGGCGTTTGGCAGCACGGTCGCACCCGAAAGAACGTCCGCCTGCTTCAGATTATTTGTGGCCATCTTCCAGCCGCGGGCAGCGAAGCGTTGTTCGAGACTGGTAATGATTGCTGGATCGCGGCGCAGTTCAAGTCCAAGCGCGTCGGCCACTGCTTCGCGGGTGAGATCGTCCTCGGTGGGGCCAAGGCCGCCCATGAAGATGACCACTTCAGCTCGAGACACGGCAAGACTCGCGGCTCCTGTCAGGCGTTCGCGGCTGTCTCCCACAATGGTTTTGAAAATTACATCAATGCCCAACTGGTTGAGTTTCTCGGTCAGATAAAGCGAATTCGTATCCTGGCGGAAAGGAGTCAGCAATTCGGAGCCAATGGCAATGATCTCGGCGTTCACCAATCAAAGTGTAAATGATTTGGGCCAAGCAAGATCAGCCACGGATTTTCACCCATGTGCGCGGATAAAACTTAAGTGGGGACTTCTGTTAACGGAGATCCTTGAATGTTCCAGGCCAGATGATGAACGGCGCTGTTGGTGGCTAGAACCGCGGAACGGCCGGGCGCAAAGGCAAGTCCGACCAGGCCCGCGCCGGCAACTGCCAGCGATGCTTCGCCGTTCGGGGTGATCTTGACAATGCCGCGTTTGCCGGAGAGCGAAGCAGCCACGTACAGATTGCCTTCCGCATCGAACGCGACACCCTGCGGACGCCCCAAGCCGCGGAAAAAAGTCGACACGTTGCCTTGCGGCGTGATCTTGTAAATGCAATCAAAACTGGACGTCGTTGGCCCGGTCACGAACAGATCTCCATTCGGAGCGAATGCAAGATGGTAGGCGGAGATGCTTGCCTCAAGGGTGGCGAAGACAAAGATTTGGCGGTCGGCGCCGATTTTGAAAATGGTGCCGCTGCGGTCGCCGACATAAAGATTCTGCGCGTCGATCGAAGGCAATCCCGGTGGCGATGCCCATGCCTTCCGCATAGGAAGACATCGTGCCGTTGGGAGCGACGCGGTATACGGTCCCATCAAAGCGCGAGGAGACGTACATTTGACCGCTGCGGTCGAATGCAATGGAAGTGGCGTTCATCAAGTCGGCCAGGAAAGGCTTGACGTTGTAGTTGGTGTCGATCTTATAAATAGAAACGGGAACTTTCTGACCGCGACTGCCGGAGAAACTAACGTAAATATTGCCTTCAGCGTCGAGCGCGGGGTTTGTCACGGGGTGGAGATTCTCAGCAATGGGAACCGCGACCTTGATCTGATGGGGATTGCTGGAGTGTCCATTCGTCGAAACCACGATCGGGCCCGAAGACGCGCCGGCAGGCACGCGCGCCACCAGAAATTCGTCTGAACTGATTACGACCGCGCCCTCAATTTCGCCAAAGCGAACACGAGGACGCCGCAAATCCTGGGGACGCAGGCCGTGGCCGGTGATGCGTACTTCGCCGCCGGGCAGGGCAGCAGCCGGCACCACCGCTTCAATATGCGGCTTTCCATTTACGTTTGTCTTACCCAGCAAGCGGTCAGAAATTCCCATGGACTTCAACTTCCTCGCATGGTGCTGTGCCACACTATCGTGGCAAAAGGCCAAAATGCAAAGCCGCTTGCATGACCATCAACGCGTAAAGCCCAGCGGCAATATCATCTAGTACGATGCCCATTCCCTCACGAAGGTGCTCAAGTTGACGCACCGGAAGAGGTTTGACGATGTCGAACCCTCGGAAAAGTATAAAGCCGAGCAACATAGATTGCCACGAGACGGGCACGGCAATGAGAGTAATCAATTGCCCGGCCACTTCGTCGATCACTACGAACTGCGGATCTTTCAGGCGGGTGGCGCGGGCCATGCGAGTCGCCGCGGGGATGCCCACAAGTATGGCGACAGCAGCCAGTAGTGCCGCGAATGCTGGCTGCCAATGGGGATTGATCCCTGAACTCAGTAACCACCAAACTAAAACAGTAGCGGCCGAAGCCCAACTTCCCGGCGCCGGACGAAGCAAGCCTATGCCGAAAAAGGTAGCGACCAGCTTAGCCCAAAGCGGGGCGCGAGACGTACTTGATACATCGCCAGCGTCAATCTTTCCGCGCATGTCCTTGTAGGGCCGCCGTCTCGGCGGCTATCGTGTGGGCATCCTGCCCCCATCCCGCTAGAATTTCTCGTCCGAATCGAACGGCGGCGCGTCTTCAACACCCTCGCTCGTGTCCTGCACGGGTGACGAGATTACGTAGGCGCCGCTCGCCCATTTTCCGAGGTCGATGGTGCGGCAGCGCTCACTGCAGAATGGGAACTCCGCATCGCCGTTTTTAACCGGCTTTTTGCAGATGGGGCAACGCAGCTTTAACGTGCGCTTGTGAGGCATAGATCTTTAGATGATTTTAGCGACTAGATCGTAGTCATGGGCTTCGGTGATCTGGCATCGATAGAATTCGCCAGGCACTGGCTGGAGGCCGTCGGGGACGTCGTTTACAAAGACTTTGCCGTCAATTTCGGGAGCGTGCATGGCAGTGCGTCCTTCGAGCAGCAATTCGCTTTCTTCCGATACTCCTTCGAGCAGCAGGTCGAATTCCTGGCCGACCAAGGCTTTCTTTCTCTTTTTGCTGATGCGGCGTTGAATCTGCATCAGGTGTTTACGGCGCCGCTGAATCTCGCGCTCCGGAAGCTTCGTATCCAATCCGAAAGCCTGCGCGCCCTCTTCGTCGGAATATCCAAATGTGCCCATCCAATCAAATTCAGCCTGGCGGACGAATTCGCAAAGTTGCTCGAATTCGTCTTCGGTTTCGCCGGGAAAGCCGACGATGAACGATGTTCGCAAGGTGACCCCTGGAATCGTGCGCCGCATCTTCTCAATCGATCGGAGAAAAACGTCAGCGCCTCCGCCGCGTTTCATCCGCTTTAAAGCTGTTGCGGATGCGTGTTGCAAAGGCACATCGACATAGGAGCAAATCTTCTCGTGTCCGGCGATGGTTTCGAGCAAGCGACCCGTAATCTTGTTGGGATAGGCGTAGAGAAAGCGGATCCACCGCAGTTCGTTGATGCCCGCGAGCTTTTCGAGCAGGAGCGCAAGCCCATCCTTGAGTCCAAAGTCTTCGCCGTAGCAGGTTGTGTCCTGCCCGATGAGCGTGATCTCGCGAACGCCGGAGCGGGCGAGGCGTTCGGCCTCGGCGATTACGGATTCGAATCGGCGAGAGCGAAACTTGCCGCGCAGCTGCGGAATAATGCAGAAGCTGCAAGGATGATCGCAGCCTTCGGCAATTTTTATATATGCGGTGTAGCCGGGCGTGGCCAGGACGCGCGGCGTGGCTTCGTCATAAAGATAATTCGGAAGATCGGCAATGGCTCCGTCCCAGGACTCGCGGGAAAATCGTCCTTGCGCCTCACGGGCGTCGCCCTCGGCGCGCGATGTCAAAATATTAAACGGAGACGGTTTAGTGGGCTTTGGCTCAACCCCCGCAGCGGCCAGAATTTTTTCCAGTTCCCCGGTACCTACGACGGCGTCTACTTCCGGAATGTTCTTGCGAATGTCGTCGCGGAAACGTTCGACCAGGCATCCTGCAACCACCAGTTTCTGCGCCCGGCCGTCAGTTTTGTGACGCGCCATTTCCAGAATCGTGTCCACAGATTCCTGCTGCGCGCTCGCAATGAACGAACAGGTGTTGACCACGATGACGTCGGCGTCTTCGGCGCGCGCAACCAAGTCGGCTCCGCCGTCCGCCAACATGCCCATCATAACTTCGCTGTCGACCAGGTTTTTGGGACACCCCAGGCTCACGAAACCGACCTTGGGTCGAAAGCGCGGACTGGCCTTTTCAGGCGTATCTTCGATGGCTACAGTGGGCTTCTGAACAGGCATGGAATCTTATTATTCTAACATTCATGACCGATTCTGAAGCCTGGTCTGGGATTGAAGCAGAATGAAAAGCCGCGTTCGGGCCTTGGAGGAAATCAATGAAACGTTAGAGAATATGACGCACCGGCGTCACTGAAAAGAGATGACCAGTTTGTTTTGGCCGTGATTGGGAGCGCCACTTGACTCGACTGACGTGGTTCGGATTATTCGCGGTCACAGCAATGCTGGTTTGCTATGCTTTTGAAAATCGAAGCAGATGGTTCACTTTGGCGTTCGCCGTTGCGTGTCTGTTAGGTTCGGCCTATGGATTTCTGCAGGGCTCCTGGCCTTTTGGAATTGTTGAAGCAATTTGGTCGGTGGTTGCGGTGCGTCGCTGGTGGCTGGCAAACTGAAGCTGGAAGCGGGCTTTCCATGCGCATTTTTGTGGCTCTCGACATTGACGACGCAATCCGACAGCGCATGCAGCGCTTCATCGAAGGAGTGACTGGCTTCGCGCCAGATGCGCGATGGGTCCGACCTGAATCGCTGCATGTCACCTTGAAATTTGTTGGCGAAAAGCCGCAGGAAGCCGTGGAAGAAATCAAGCGGGCGCTGTCGAGTATCCGCCCCGAGCCTGTCGACATGAGCTTTCGCGGCTACGGATTCTTTCCTACCGCAAAAGCGGCTCGCGTCTTCTGGGTGGGAATTGAATCCGGACCGCAACTCGCGGCACTGGCAAAAGCTGTCGATCAGTCTCTGAAGGCTCTGGGAATTCCGCAAGAAGAACATCCTTTCACTCCTCACCTCACGCTGGCCCGCGGTGGCGGACGGTCCGGCGCGCCCCATCGAAAAAAGGATGATGCTGCAAACAAGAACTTCCATTGCTTGCAGGAAAAATTGGCCGCTTTACCTGCTCCGGACTTTGGTACCATGGCGGCCCACGAGTTTTTTCTATATCAGAGCCAGCTCTCGCAAGGAGGTTCACGCTACACAAAGATCGCAAGCTTCCCCTTGATGTAGCTCTTGTCTATGTAGCGCCGGCGTCCCGCCGGCTGTCGCGAGGGCCTCTTGCCCTCGCCGCCGTCCAGCCACCTGAAGCTTGTATATTTGAAACCGCAATGACCACTTTTCTTCTCACCGCCGCGTATAGCTACCTTCTGGGATCGATCCCCTTCGGGTACATTCTGGTTCGTACTTTTCGCGGAAAGGACGTGCGCCAAACCGGCAGCGGCAACATTGGGGCAACCAACGTCTCTCGCACTTCTCCGCGATTGGGCGCGCTCACCTTGATCCTCGATGCATTGAAGGGACTCAGCGCTGTGCTATTGACTCGCGCGCTCTTCCCAACTCGCACGGGCTTAATGTTCGCGGCAGCCCTGTTCGCCATCGTGGGTCATGTGTTTCCGGTGTGGCTGCGTTTTCGAGGCGGCAAGGGTGTGGCCACGGGATTAGGTTCTTTCGCCATCCTCACCCCGAAAACCATTCTTGTCGTGATTGCTGTCTTCATTGTGATTTTCCTCGCGTTTCGCTACGTCTCGATAGCGTCGATCCTCAGTGTGGCCTTGTTTCCGCTGCTGGCTTGGATTCTCGAGCCGGGCATAAATTTGCGGATGGTCGGAGTCATGGCAGTTGCTTCGCTTATGATCATTGCCCGGCACCATGAAAATATTCGCCGCCTGCTGAACCACACTGAGTCCCGCTTCCAGTGGAGGCGTGCATGAGCGACATTGCCGTAGTTGGCGCCGGCGCTTGGGGCACGAGCCTTTCTATTGTGTTGGGAAGGAAAGGCTCGCATCGCGTGCGTCTATGGGCGCACGAACCCGAAGTGCGCGATTCAATTTCGTCGCGCCGCATCAATGAACTCTTTCTTCCGGGACAAACCATTCCCGATTGCGTCTCCGCTTCGGGCAGTTTTGAAGAGGCTCTTCACGGTGCTGAAATTGTCGTCAGCGTGATGCCTTCGCAGCACTGCCGGGCGCTTTTCGCGAACATGCGTGCGTTTCTAAATCCCGACATGTTGTTCGTGAGCGCGACCAAAGGCCTTGAAGAGGGAACTCTGTTGCGCATGACGGAAGTGATCTCGGTTGTTCTCGATTCACCCGGCGGGTTCGAGCCCCGTATCGGGGCGCTGAGCGGACCTACATTCGCCAAAGAAGTGGCGCGCGGCGATCCTACGGCAATCACTATCGCCTCTCATGACGGCGATCTCGCGGAAACCGTTCAGCGAGAATTCAGTGGTCCCTGTTTCCGCGTTTACACGAATTCTGATGTGGCTGGAGTGGAACTCGGCGGTGCGCTGAAAAACATTATTGCCATCGCCGCAGGAGTTTGCGACGGACTGGGGCTCGGGCATAACTCGATCGCAGCGCTGATCACTCGCGGACTGGCCGAGATCACTCGCCTAGTCGTGGCCTGCGGCGGCCGCCAGGAAACCATGGCCGGACTTGCGGGGATAGGGGATCTTGTCCTTACCTGCACCGGCGGCCTTTCGCGCAACCGTAGCGTGGGTGTCGAGCTCGGCCGCGGGCGCAAGCTTGCTGACATTGTTGCTGGCATGCATGGCATGGTCGCCGAAGGCGTTTTCTGCACCCATGCCGCAGTCGAACTAGCGCGCGTTCGCGGCGTCGAAATGCCCATCACCGCCGAGATGGATGCCATCCTCAACCACGGTAAATCGCCGCGCGACGCAATCCACAACCTGATGACCCGCACCGCAAAGAGCGAAACCGTGTAGGCTGCCCGTGTAGACGCGTCCATCGCAATCGCCCAAACCGCCCCAACGGTGCGGCTTTTCGGGGTACTTTCGTAACACTTGCCGAGTCGAATACCACGCTACACTTTTAGCAGCACCAATAAATTCAAGCTGCGTATAAACGCGGCGAAAAGGCCACGTGTTGCTGAAATTACCGTCGCCATCTCGACTGCCCATTCTTTACGTCATTCTAAGTGTGCTCGTATTGGTGAGCGTGGTGCCCATGTATTTCTATTCGGCTCAGGTGGAATCGATTAATCGGGACCGCCTGATCACTAATGAAAGGTTGCTGCAGAATACGGTCACGCGCTCGCTCGCGGACGATATTTCACAGCACCAGCAATCCCTGCGCATGATGCAGGCAAATCTCGCGTCCGCGCTGCAGGTGGCCAGCGGCGGTGACATTACTTCCGAACACGTGGAAGCACCGGAGTTGCGAGCCTTGCTGGAAAACTTTGTTTCATCTTCAGACGATCTGGCCTATGCCACGCTGTTGAACTCCGATGCCAAGGGAATCTCAGCCGGACGAATTGCCCCGGATGCCTTCCTGCAGCGCGAACTTGAGCGCGCTTATGCCGCTGCCCGCGAAGGTCGAGTCTACAACGGCGAGGCGTTGGTCGTGGGCACCGGTAAATCCGCCCGCACCGTCATGCTGGTCAGCACGCCCGTGACGTACGCAGGCAGTTTCCTGGGCATGATTGGCTCGGTCGTCGACTTGCAATTCCTCATCCGCCGCTTGCAGGAAGTCAACCGTGGCGGTCTGACTCCTTACGTTGTGGATAGTCAGGGACGGCTGGTGGTCGGTGCCGCTCCCGGTTACGCTACCGGGCAGGACATGTCGAACCTGGAGATTGTGCGCAACTTCGTCGAGGCCGGCACCAAGGTACAAATGGTGGCCGCGACTCGCGAATTTAATTTGCGCAACGGCAATGCCAACATCCGAATGCTCGGCACCTACAGTCCCGTCAATAATCTGGACTGGGCAGTCGTCGTGCAAAAGCCGCGCGCCGAGGCCTACAAGGGCGTGTACGAGATGCAGAGCAATGCCCGCATTTTGGCCATTATGGCCATCGCTCTCAGCATTGGTATCAGTATTTTCGCGGCCCGCCGCATCACCAACCCGCTGGAGGTGCTCACTCATTTCAGCCGGGCTATTGCCGCCGGCGATTTTTCCCAGCGCGTTCACGTCAAGAGCCGCACAGAAATCGGTGAACTGGCGCAGACTTTTAATGTCATGTCAGAAGAGCTAGAGCATTTCGTGCTCGACCTCAAACGCGCGGCTAAAGAAAATCGCGAATTGTTTATGGGCTCCATTCAAATGCTCGCCGGAGCCGTCGACGAAAAGGATCCGTATACTCGCGGCCACTCGGATCGCGTCACCCGTTATTCGCTGCTGATTGCCAAAGAGATGGGCGTGTCAGAAGACTTTATTGAAACCGTTCGCATCTCCGCTCAACTGCACGATGTGGGAAAAATTGGAATCGAGGATCGCATCCTTAAAAAGCCGGGCGCGCTTACTCCAGAAGAATTCGACATTATGAAGACGCATACCACCAAGGGCGCCAACATCCTGCGTTCGGTGGCGCAATTGAAAGACATGATTCCTGGAATCGAGCTACACCATGAATCGCTCGATGGACGCGGCTATCCGCACGGACTTAAGGGAGATCAAATTCCGCTGCTGCCTCGCATTATCGCGGTAGCCGACACCTTTGATGCGCTGACCACCAACCGTCCTTATCAGCAAGCGCACAATCCCATAGACGCGTTGAAGATCATTCACAATCTCTCGGGAAAGCGCCTTGATCCTACCGCAGCCAGCGCCATCACCGCGATTTATTATCGCGGCGAAATACAGATCGCGCGCCCAGTCGCTGCCGCGACGCCTTCTCCAGTCCCAGTTCCTGTGCCTGTTGCCCCGATTGCGACACCAGCCGTGTCCGAGACTCTCGCGTAGAAAATTGGTTCGCCCTTCACCTGAGCCGTGGATGAGTCACCTCATCGCGTGGAAATCACCACCTCCCGCTATAATTAATGTTTAGCCGCTATTCCTCCGATTATGATTCAGACCCTGTTTGGCAGCCTCGACGAAGAGCAGAAGCCGGGTCTCTTCGACCGCATGAAAGAGGCGGTGACGCGTACCCGCGAAAACCTCAGCCAACGCATTGAGGACGTTGTTTCCTTCGGCAAGGAAATTGATCGGTCGACGCTAGATGATCTGGAAGCGACTCTTATCGGAGCAGACCTCGGCAACATCACGACTCAGGAAGTTCTGGGCAAGCTTCGAGAAAAAGCTGACCGAAAACAAATCAAGAACGTCGATGAGCTCAAGCGCGTGTTGAAAGACGAACTGCTCGCAATTTTGAATGCAGCCAACACGCGTCCGGTGGAGAAGGTTGACGGCACCCCTGAAGTCATCCTCGTGGTGGGCGTCAATGGCACCGGCAAAACTACTACGATCGGCAAGCTGTCGCAGGTTTTTCGATCGCAGGGTAAAACCGTGTTGCTGTGCGCAGCCGATACGTTTCGCGCCGCCGCCATCGAGCAACTCGAAATTTGGGGACAACGCACCGGAACCGAAGTCATCCGAACCAAAGCTGGCGGTGATCCGTCAGCTGTCCTGTACGACGCCTTGCAAGCCGCATCCGCGCGGCACAGCGATTACGTGATCGTCGACACTGCTGGGCGTCTTCACACTAAAACCAACCTGATGGCTGAACTGGAAAAGATGCGGCGCACGGCGCAACGCATCATTCCCGGCGCACCGCACGAAACTTTGCTGGTGATGGATGCCACCACCGGACAGAACGGTTTGCAGCAGGCGCGCCAGTTCACGGACGCCGCTGGCGTAACCGGAATCGTGCTCACCAAGCTCGATGGCACGGCCAAGGGTGGAGTGGTGGTAGCCATTTCTCGAGAGCTGGGCCTGCCGGTGCGCTATGTTGGAGTCGGCGAAAAAGCTGGAGATTTGCTGCCTTTCAACGCAAAAGATTTTGTGGACTCATTGTTCGCGTAGATTTTCACCACAGCGATACGGAAGCAAAGAGACGCACTTAATTTTTGCCTTTTCGAAAAATGATCTTGATAGTTTAGTCCCTGCGTTTTTCTCTGTGGCTCTGTGACTCTGCGGTGCAAAACCTGAAATGCCTGATCGCGACATTGACGAACGGTTCCTCAGCCGAGCACTGGATCTGGCTCGGCAAGGCATTGGTTTGACGTCGCCCAATCCTTGCGTGGGGGCCGTTATTGTGGACGCGAACGGCGTCGTCATCGGCACCGGCACCCACACCTACGAGGGCTTGAAGCATGCCGAAATCCTTGCTCTCGAAGAAGCCGGAGAAAAAGCTGACGCGGCAACTCTCTATATCAACCTCGAACCGTGCGCTCATCAAGGCCGTACCGCGCCTTGCGCCGATGCGCTAATCGCGGCCGGAATCTCCCGCGTCGTCGCGTGCATGCAGGATCCGAATCCGCTGGTCAGCGGGAAGGGGTTTGCCAAGCTTCGCGACGCGGGGATCAGCGTCTCCTGTGGCATTCTCGAGGAGCAAGCGAAAGCGCTGAATGAGTCTTTCGCCAAATATATTCGCCATCACACTCCGCTGGTGACGTTAAAGGCGGCGATGACGCTGGATGGAAAAATTGCGCCGCCTCCGATCCGTACTTCCAATCGTGCGGTTGGCAGGTCAAATCCTGGGGGATGGATCACCGGCGATGCCGCACGAGCGCATGTGCAGGAACTGCGTCATCAGAGTGACGCGATTCTGGTCGGAGTCGGGACTGTGATTGCCGACGACCCACTGCTCACTGACCGCAGTGGCTATCCGCGCCGCCGTTCTCTGCTGCGCGTGATCCTGGATTCGCGGCTACGCCTGCCGCTCGATTCGCGCGTGGTCACGAGCGCCCGGGACGATGTTTTGATTTTGTGCTCCTTCGCGGAAGAGAAAAAGAAAAGACAATTACTGAAGCGTGGGGTTCGCGTGGAGCAACTACCCAGGGCGACATCGGACGGACATCCGGACATGTCCGCCATTGTTCGTTTTCTCGGCCAAATGGAAATCACTGGGCTGACTGATCGAAGGCGGCGCATTGGTTAACTGGGCCGCGCTGTCCGCCGGCATCGTGGACAAAGTGTTTTTCTATTACGCACCCAAAATTCTCGGAGGCATAGGATCGATCCCGCTGGCAGGAGGCGCTGGATTCGCCAGCATCGGCGATGCCGCCTGCGTGAAGTCCGTCCGTCTGCATCGCTTTGGCGAAGACTTCGCAGTCGAGGGATACTTAAAAGATCCGTATACAAGTTGAGGGCCATTTCACCACAGAGGCACAGAGACACAGAGAAGGCAAGAAAGGGAAAACCATGCTACAAGAAAATTAAGATCTTCGATTTTTTCTGTGTCTCTGTGCCTCTGTGGTTAATGAAGGAGGTCTCATGTTTACCGGCATCATTGAAGAAGTTGGGCGCGTCACCAGTATCAGCAACGAAGAGGGAAATCGTCGGCTTACCGTCGCCGCTTCGCATCTGGTTAAGGAATTGAAGAAGGGCGACAGCATTGCGGTCAGCGGCGTCTGCCTTACGGCTGTAGAAATCACATTTGATTCGTTCGGTGCTGACCTGGCAGAAGAGACGTGGAACCGCACTTCATTCTCTCGCATTAAACGCGGGGGCGCTGGTCAACCTCGAACTACCGATGCGCGCCGACGGACGTTTCGGCGGGCACATTGTGCAGGGCCATGTCGACGGCACCGGCAAATTTCTCGCACTCAACGAAATTCCCGGCGCCGACAATTATTGGCTGCGCATCGAAATCCCGCCCGAATTAGCGCGTTACGTCATCTTCAAAGGCTCGCTCTCGATTGAAGGCATCAGCCTCACGGTGGCAAAAATCGAGGGAGCGGAGGTAACGGTGGCCGTTATCCCGCACACCACCGAGATGACCAATCTGAAATCTCTCAAGCCCGGCGATCCCGTAAACCTCGAAGTGGACCTGATCGCCAAGTACGTCGAGAAAATGATTCGAGGCGATTCAGCGAACAGTTCGGTTACGATCGAACAATTGGTGGAGCAGGGATTCTAGAAGCCTGAAGCCTGAATCATACTTCCAACACCAGTTCATCCAGTGTCAAGAATTCCTGAATGATGGGCTCTTCGCATCTCTCCATTTCTGGATACGTGCCAAAGAAGAGCACCTTAGCCTCGTGCAAGAATACGATTCGGTCCGCCAGTTTCTGAGCCAATCGCATGTCGTGAGTAACAACCACGCTGGTCAGGTGCAATTGGGTTTTGAGCCGCTTAATCAAATCGCCCAGCAATTGCGCCATTAGCGGATCGACCATGGTGGTGGGTTCATCGTAGAGAACGCACTCCGGTTGGGCTGCGAGGGCTCGTGCGATGGCGACCGAGCGCTTCATCCCGGTAGATAAATCCGAGGGAAGCTGGTCGCGCATTTCCTTGACGCCGACCATCTCCAACAACCCATCCACGATCTGGAAAATTTGGTCCTCTTGAAGGTCGCCGCGTTCGCGGAGCGGGAAGGCCACATTCTCACGCACGGTCAGCGAGTCGAACAACGCGCCGTTCTGGAACACCATGGTGACTTTTTTGCGAATGCGCTGCAGGTCGGGCTCATCATAATCAGTGATGTCTTCGCGGGCCACGATGACGCGTCCTGCATCCGGCTTGAGAAAGCCCATAATATGTTGCAGCGTGACTGATTTCCCCACGCCGCTTCTTCCCAGAATGCACACCGTTTCTCCAGCCTGCACATCGAAGCTGACGTGGTCGAGCACGCGATTCTCGCCAAAGGCCTTCGAGACCTCCTTAAATTCGATATAAGGTCCTTCTTGCCGGGTTTCGACTACGACGATTTCTGCGTTGATCGCAACCATTTCAGAGCCTATTTCCGATAGTAAATGAAGCTGTGAGAGTTTTCCCGTTCTCACTCAACGCCGGATTCGGGGTTCGAACTCCGTGCGTCTTCTAAATCATCCGGAGTGTTCAAATTGCGGAACATCTGCGACGAGAAACCACCGCGCATCAACTCTTGTTCCTCAATCACGCAAGTCCGGATGTTCGCGAATAGCGAATCGATCTTGTTTCTTCCGCTTGCGCAAAGACTCTTCCGCCACCTCAGCAAATGCACGCCGATAGACCGCGCAAAGTGGCTGCAAGCCTCCGGCAGCGCGCGGCAATGTAACCATTGCCTGACACTCACGTGCACGCGCCAGCAAATATTGGAGAAAGTTCGCGTCCACAAAAGGCAGATCAACCGCTAGCATCAGATTCAACTCGGTGGAGGAAGTTGACAGAGCCGCGTGGATGCCGCCTAACGGTCCCCGATCACGATAGACGTCTTCAACCACTTCTCCAAAGACCGAGAATTTCCCGGCATCCCCGACAATCTTGACGTCACCAGTGACAGCACCAGCCAGCTTCAATGCGTGTGCCAGCAGCGTCTCGTCTCCTAACTGCAGAAAAGCCTTATCGCTCCCCATTCGAGAACTCTTGCCGCCAGCCAGAATGAAAGCCGTAACGTCGAGCGCACGCATCACGCGCTGATCATACCTGTAATTCGGACATCCAAAGAATCAAAGCAGCACCAGGGTGATTCCCTTATTGCCGCGGCCGACATCGCTATCGAGGACCAACTCCGGAAGTTTAGCGAAGATCAGCTTGCTGCGTTCATCGAAACTCGACCAGCTTTCTCCATTGACAAATGCTGCAATCTCGCCTTTTTCTTTGCGCTGCCGCAAGTACCCGCGAATGGCAAAGCGCAATACGCCGCCTGCGCCGGACGAGCCATAACCATGGATCACTTTCAGGGCGGCGACGCCGTCTTTTCGCGCCTTTGCCAGCGCCGCTTCCAGCTTCTGGTAAGCCTGATCGCGGGTTGGAAATCCCTCTTCGAGATTGACGATCCGTATCCTTGATGACATAGCATTTGTCGGATTAGACACCATATAGCAAGGCGGTCTTTAAGACTGTCGAAATCACATTACATTCTTTGAGAATTGGCGGGGTAGCTCAATGCATTATGAGAGAGCGGCACTCTTGAGTGGAGTAAAGCAAACAGGCAGCATACTGGATCTGCGCTCGATTGAGAACTACTGCTGCAGCCCCAATAACAGGTCGTGAATGGAAAGGGGCGGTGGCATGATCAGAGCTTCTCCCAGACGAGTTCCGGCTGTCATGATCGAGGGATGCCTGGTGCCAGCAACTTCTTGCGAATCGTCGCTGCTACTTTGTCGCGGCCGCGCTTTCTTTTTGGTAGACCGCGCTCAACGTGCCCTTGCTCTTCGCGATCGGCAGCAGGGTTGGATAGAACTGGACAAAAGTCGTATCAACCGCCCCATGAGACGCGTGGCACTTATAACAGTTCGCTTCCACTGGAACCATGGTCGCAAGCTTCTTGTCATCGAATCCGAAAAATGCCCATCCCCCGGAGAAGCGTGCCGTGTCCTTTACATGGACTTCGAGGCCCATGCGCTCGGCGCCCTGGTAATTGCCTTTCTGGTTGATGGAGCCCTTACCCTCGGCCATGCGCGCCTCGAGCACCAGCAAGGTCTTGTCCGGCCATGTCCCGGTCTCGACAAAAGCCTTGTAAGACGCGGGATCGACAAAGACATTGTCGAACATGTGATGGCCCGGCACTTGCAATCCAGGGTTGTAACTCATATCGAATCCGGAAGTGAGATAGATCCACTCGCGATAGTTCTCGGGCAGCTTCAACTGGCCGTCAGCCGTATAGTCCGGTCCTTTCGCGGCTTGACCCGCGGCCGTCCACGCACAGAGAAGCAAACCGCTGAATAGCAAAGTTTTCATTTCAGTCAGCATATGAGGAGTATCTATCTTGCCTGCTTCGAGCGCTAGTCCGGTTCCTGCACTGGAAAGGCTACTGGCTGCATTATTGTGGCGACGGAAGCGGAGGCTCGGCAAATTACTGCTTGCGCGCGAGATGGTACACCATATCCGTGTCCTTGCCATTCTTCCGCCAGGTCCAGCGTTCCGTGATGTGGTCCTTGTCTTCGAAGTCCAGCACCATCTTGTGCTCATGCCCAACCGCGATGCTGGGGAGATTGCCGGCGCTCAGGAAAGTGAAGGTCAACTGCTTTACGTCCGCGGAGGATGGCACTGCGCGCATATGCGGTTGATTGTTGGTGGGGCAATAGTGCAGCAAAGAAATCCCGTCACCGTCGACACTGTAAAGCGTAAGCATCTCCTCCATGCCAGAGGCATTGAGCGTCTCCATCACGACCGTGTTCGAGATGGCCAGTTTAAAATTGCTTTTTACTTCCGCACCCTGGTCGTCTTTCCCCACCCAATCACCCGCAAGATTCGCTAGCTTCTTATAGGCTTCTGGAGCGAAGTTCGACTGCTTTTGTGCGGAGATTGAGATGGTAAGCACGATGAAGGCGCACAGAACGCGAATGGTATGCTGAATCATTGTCGGAGTCTCCCTATCTCGAGTCTCAAGCCCGGCGCCGTCCTGTATAACATCACAAATCGTAAGCGTTTTGGGCAGCCGACATCTCTGGGTAGAGACGCCAGCCTCACAACTTTGGTTAGCGACGGATAATTTCCCTTCAACTGAGCGAGTTGGCATCCATAAATTAGCAATGAACGCAAGCACGTGAAGTGTCTATCCAGTAGAGTCCCAGCGCCAGACCACCAACTGCAGGGGACCAGCCAGTGGCTGCATTTCTACGTCCGCTGGCCCGCGCTGGGAGTTACTATTCACGAGTGAGCCTGGAACGCCTTGCTTCCAAGTCGCAGTGGTTCTGGATCGCTTCGATCTGGCTGGGTTTCGCGCTCTTCGACGCCACCCAGACGGTATTTGTCATGCGCTCGGAAGGCATGCACCACGCCTGGGTTCGCCTGTTCATTACTCTGCTCGTGGGCTGGTTGCCGTGGGCATGCGCAACGCCGCTCGTCCTGCGCCTCGGCCGACAATACCCGTTGGCGGAATGGACGCACATCTCTACCTGGGCCATTCACGTTGCAGCCTGTCTTACGATAGGTCTGGTCTACGCCGCGTGGAGAGGTTTGTTCGAAGCGCTGCTCAACCCTTGGGCCAATCCGACTCCCATACCCTTCGAATCGGCCTGGCTTAAAGAGTTCGAAAATGGCCTGCTGGCGTATTTCATTCTTTACGGCACGGTCCTTGCCGTGGGTTCGATGCTGGACTCGCGCGAGCGCCTGGCTCAACAACAAACGGAGGCCGCTCGTCTTAGTGAACAACTCTCTAAAGCCCAACTCAGGGCACTTCGCCACCAGATCGAGCCGCACTTTCTGTTCAACACCCTCAACGCCATCGCCGGACTGGTCCGGGAAAATCGTAATGACGATGCGGTCAGCATGATCGCAGGCCTCAGCGACTTCCTGCGCCGTATCCTCAAGGACTCCCACCGACAGGAAGTGCCCCTGGCCGAGGAAATGGATTTTCTTCAAAGATATTTGGATGTGCAGAAAGTACGCTTCGCCGACCGGCTTCAGCTTTCTGTGGATGTCCCGCACGAATTGCTCGTCGCGCAGGTACCGAATTTAATTCTGCAACCGATGGTCGAGAACGCCGTCAAACATGGCATCGCGAAGCGCGCTCAGGGTGGAACCATTCGTATCCGCGCCTCGCGCCTGAATGCCATGCTCACACTCAGCATTTTCAATGATGGCCCCAGCCTGACGGCGGATTGGGAGACAACCGGTTCCGGCATCGGCATCTCGAACGTGCGCACGCGGCTGCGGAGTCTCTACGGAGACTCGTTCGATCTGCGCCTCCAGAATCAAGACAACGGCGTTGAAGTCTCAGTCTCCGTGCCCTTCCGGGAGGCCTGATTGGTGCATTCGGAATCGATAACCCCAAGATTGCGCGCGCTCGTGGTGGACGACGAACCGCTTGCCCGCGCCAACCTCACCGTACTTTTGCGGAAGGATCCAGAAATCGCCGAGGTGCGCGAATGCGGCTCGGGCGCAGAGGCGGTGGCGGAGATTCGATCCAGCCAGCCCCATCTGGCGTTCCTCGACGTTCAAATGCCCGAATGCGATGGCTTTGACGTGCTCGAACTACTGGGAGCGGACATGCCTCCTGCCGTGGTCTTCGTCACCGCTTACGATCAATATGCCTTGCGAGCTTTTGAAGCGGGTGCGCTCGACTACCTGCTGAAGCCTTTCGATAACGCCCGCTTCGAGCGAGCCCTCAGCCGCGCCAAGGAAAGAATCACTAACGACCTGAAGCAGCCCCGCAAAGTGGATCGCCTCGTTATCAAGAGCGCTGGGCGAATTTCCTTCGTCAAGCCCTCGGACATCGATTGGATCGAAGCCGCCGATTATTATGCGTGCCTGCATGTGGGTGGGAAATGCCATCTTCTGCGCCGCAGTCTCTCTAATCTCGATCAGGAACTGGACCCGACTATTTTTTGCCGGATCCATCGCTCTACCATCGTCAATCTCGATCGCGTGCGCGGGCTCAAGCTGAACGCCGATGGCGACTACGATGTGCTCCTCGATCATGGAATCAGACTGTGCCTGAGCCGCCGATACCGAAAGCAACTGCAGTGGCGTATGGGCCTTCGCCGCTAGCCTGACTCCTTAAAGGCGGCATCCCGTCGGGCGGCGTTAACTGCGGCAAGCAGCTTGGCGGGCAACACGAAAGTAACCTACACAAATTCACGCCGCCGTTAGATGATGTGTCATCCGGCGATTGTATGCCGGAAGACCCCATGCCTCAGAAGTTATTGGATGTCCTTATGTTAGGCCGCTGCTCCCACGAGTTTTCCTGGCCCCGGCGAGGCGCTGATGGCCAGTTTTACCAGGTTTGCCTGCTGTGCGCTGTCGAGTACAGCTATGACTGGACGACCATGCGGCGTACCCAGCGGGTCGACCGCAGTCCTGATACCGCCGAGGCGGAGGGCAGCAGCACGCGCCGCAGCCGCGGCCGCACTCGCAAGCCTACGTGGGTGCCGCGCGCGCGACGCCTAAAAGTCGATACGCCGGTGCGTTACCGCGTGAAGAATCTTGGCAGTTGGTATGAAGGCACAATTGCCAACCTCAGCCAGTCCGGCGTGCTGCTCCTTGGCCCGCAGCGTTTTCCCGATAACACGCTGGTGGAAATGGTTTTTGAGATGCCGGAGGAAATTTCCGGCCAGAAAAACAGCACCGTGCTCTGCCAGGGACGGATTACCCGGACCAAAGAAGATTCAGCAGAAAAGTCGACAGACAAAGTCGAAATGGCGAGGATCGCAGCCAGCATCCTCGATTACAAATTCCTGCACCAAACTTAGTTTTGCCCAAACCGTCTCGCGTAAACTTCGGTAACCAAATGTATTCTCACAATATTTTTCGGAAATTTCCATTTACCATGCATCTAATCGGTTTAGATCCGATCCACAATCAGGAGTGTTTTATGAAGGCGAGGCTATCTCTCTACCTCAGCGCGTGTATCTTGCTCATTGCTTCAGTGACGCTCGGCTGCTCCAAGGCTCCTGCGGACGCGCAGATTGCCACCGATATTCAGAACAAACTGAACACCGATTCCGGACTTCAGGGCAAGCAACTGATCGTGCAAGCGGATAAGGGAAGCGTCACGCTTTCCGGCGAAGTGGACAACAATGCGCAGCGCGATGCTGCTGCCCGCTATGCCGCGAGTGAGCCGGGGGTAAAGCAGATCGTAAACAATTTACAAGTCGCGCCGCCACCGCCGATGCAGGCTCAAGCTCCGTCGCCTCAGCAGCCCAAGCCTTCTGCGACGGAAAAGCATCGGCGCAAGGAGTCCAGGGATAGGGAACATCATTCCGCCGCGGCTCCAGCGGAGGTAGCGCAAATGCCTCCCGCGCCGGCAGCGTTGCCGCCAGCTCCCACGGCGCCCATAACACCGCCGCCACCACCGCCCCCGCAGAAGGTGACCATTCCTTCGGGAACAAGTTTGTCGGTGCGCTTGGTGGATGCAATCGACTCAGAAACTGCGGCTCAGGGCCAGACTTTTCACGCTACGTTGAACTCGCCTCTCGCAGTCGATGGCGCCATGGCCATCCCAACCGGATATAACGTCGAGGGCCATGTCGTGAGCGTGCAGAGTGCGGGCAAGTTTTCTGGACAGTCGCTGCTGGTGCTGCAACTGGATCGCATTTCGGCAGCAGGAAACATTTACAACATCCAAACCGATCAGTACAAGAAGCAGGGAAGCTCACGCGGTAAGAACACCGCTGAGAAGGTGGGCGGCGGCGCCGGAATTGGAGCCATAATCGGCGCGCTCGCCGGCGGCGGTAAAGGCGCGGCGATTGGAGCGGCTGCTGGCGGCGGCTTAGGAGCCGGAGCCCAGGGCATCAGCCACAGCCAGCAGATCAAACTGCCGTCCGAAACGGTGTTGACTTTTACCCTACAAGCGCCGCTGACGGTCACTCCGACGACCCAGGGGCCGAACGCAGACCGTCAGACCTTGAAGGCGCAAGAGTAAGTCAGTAGTCGACTTCAACCAAGAGGCGCGAAGAGATTCGCGCCTTTCGCTTTTTCGGATGCGACATTCCGGCAACACCAAATCTAGAACCCGACGCGATCATCAGGTTCATTGGCGCAAGCATTCCTAGTGGGCGCTACCACTCTGGTAGCGCCGGCGTCCCGCCGGCTGTCGTGGGGGCGTCCCGCCCGCACCAGGCGAGGGCAAGATGCTCTCGCGACAGCCGCCGAGACGGCGGCGCTACAAAGAACGGGTGCCCGTCACCACACGGGCATTTATATCCCTCAGCTTGTTTGTTGGTGGATGTGGTGGGTGCTTTGGCCGGTTTTCAGGGCGTAGGCCATATAAAAGACTACGGCGAGATTAATCAGCAGAACGGATACGTGGAACAGACTTTGTTTGTGAATCAGTTTGTAGATTTCAAAGGGGAGATACAGCAGTGCCGGAAATCAGGGCGATCCATTCGGCCCAGGCTCGCGCGTACCAGAGTCCGTAGGCTTCTATGAAGCGCAGAACGGAATAAGCGAGGGCGGCGGCAGCGACTGTCCATAATTTTGCATTGGTGAGCGAATCGGCCCAATCGAGGAAGACTTGCGCGAAGTGATGATCGGGGCTGATGTGGAGAAGCCGCAGCAGACCATCGGCAATGTCCCAGGGATCTTCGCGGCGCACCACCAGAAGAATGCCCACTGCGGCCAGCAGTACGATCATTCCTTTCGTGACCTCCAGCGTGGCGATCCCGCGAAGCACCTGCAGGTTCGTCCTATACCTGTCACGCGCGGTCAGGATTTTGGTGTGCACGATAGAGTTCATTAAAGCATTATCTCCCGGGCTGCAGACTCAATTGTTGCGCGGCGGTAAAAATCCCGTCCCGAATCAGTAGTGTACTCACTAACGAGGTTAGGCCGGAGGCCGCGAAAATCATAGCTAACACCACGAATTGATAAATCGCCGCATACACCGGACGGGCTCCTGAGAGTAACATCCCAGCCATCAATCCGGGAATCCATACGATGCCGAGAGAGCGCAGCGAGTCGATGGCGGGGATCAAGCTGGATTCGAATGCAGCTTGCACATATGGCGCGACGCTGTGTTTGGCGTCAGCTCCCAAAGCCAACGCGGTTTCGATTTCGCCCGCGTGGGCAAGAACGTCGGCGCGAAAACGGTTGAGAGCCAATCCGTTCGTGTTCATAGCGTTCGTAATCAACATGCTCCCTACCGGGACCAGCGAAGTGATGGCGGTATCAATCACGCCAAGCCAGGTCATAATCGCGATGACCGAGCCGGAACCAAAAGCAATTGACCATGCGGAGACACGAAACGCGCCCGGCATCCCTTTAGCCCGGCGGGCTGAAGTTGCTCCGGCGGCGATAATCATGGCGGCAAGCAGAAAGATGCTGGTCCAACGGGGCGCACGCAGCAGCAATAGCAAAATCGAACCCACAGCAGTAATTTGGATGATCCCTCGAAGCATCGCGACCAGCGTTTCGCTCTCTAAATGTATTCCGCGCCTGTGAGCCAGCAAAACCACGACCATGGCGGCAATTGCCGCGACCAGGGCTTGCGCTAAGACCAAGGACAACTGATTGCTGAACAGCAGCTTAAGCATGGAGCACCTCGCTTATGGGACCATTGCGGGTTACGTGTCCGGATTCGAGCATTAGGGCGCGCTCAGCCAGACGCGCGGCTTGGGCGGTGTCGTGGGTGACCAGGATGCAGGTTAATCCCTGGTCGCGGACGATGGTTTGGATCGAAGCTTCAACCTCACGCTTAGATGTTTCGTCGAGCGCTGAGGTAGGCTCGTCGAGCAATAAGACCAGCGGCGAATTGGCCAGGGTGCGAGCGACAGAGACGCGCTGGGCTTCGCCTCCGGAGAGATTGGCGACGTTTCGGCTGGCGTAGCCTTTCAGACCTACTTGGCCCAGCAGTTCCTCGACAGAGTCTTTGGACAAAGCCTCTCCGCGCTGCATCGGACCAAATTGGAGGTTCTGCTCAACCGTGCCGGGAAAGAGAAAAGGACGCTGGTTGACCATGCCCAACTTTCGGCGTAATTCGCGTGGCGCAATCTGGCGGTAGTCCGTGCCTTCGAGGTAGACAGTGCCGCTGGTGGGCTCATCGAGGCGATTCAGCAGCCTGAGCAGAGAACTCTTCCCCGAGCCGCTGGGGCCGACAATGGCGAGGACCTCGCCGGTTTGCACGTCGAAATTGATGTCTTCGACCAGAATTTTCTCGTTGACCACGCGGCCCAGGTGCTCGGCTTGCAGGATGGGATCGGAGGTGGGCGAGCGGGTCACGGGGATGTCGTCGAATGTGCTCCGGCCTACTGCGTATCGCGGAAATGCCTTACCACATTCATCTGGGTACTGGCTGCTCGGGGTTCTTCGACTCCGTGAGCCGCTTTGCGGCTCACTCCGCTCAGAATGACAAGTATTAGGCTTGGGCGCGGACGGCGGCTCGCAACTCTTCCACGATTTCGCTGGCAGCTTTGCGCGCTTCTTTCTGTTGCGTGACTTCGAATGAAATGGCGCCGACGCGGGCGTGGCCGCCGCCGCCATAGCGCTCGCAAATCTTCGCCAGGTTGACCACCGGCTCCGACGGCGCCCATGGATTCGATCCTACGGAAACTTTTACCCGAAAAGTGCTTTTGCTCAAGCCCACGCTGTAGATGGATTCAGGGTGCAGATAGTAAGGGACGAACTTGTTGTAGCCCTCGAGTTCGTGGTCCGTGACATCGAAGAAAATCGTGCCGTCTTTCGATTCGATGCGATCGCCGAGAATAGCCATGGATCGTTGATGCCGTTCAAGCAGCGGCGGCAGGAGCGATGCGACGAAGGGTTCTTCGATAATTTCCCCCAGAGACTTAGTCGCAAGCAGTGGAATAAGTCGGGGGACAAATCCGTGAGTCTGGTTCGATTCGATGATCATGGTCAGCTTCATGGCCGGGGCTTGCATTTCGACCGCGGTGCGGGCGTCGGCATACTGGGCGCCGTCAATGATGTCGGTCCAATGCACCAGGTCGGCTAAAGGTTTGGGATCGAAGCCGAAGCGTTGCTCGGCAATGGTGGCGATGAAACTGGTGCACGATTTGAAGTCCGGGTCGTAGAATTTGCGGTTGCTCTGATCCTGTTCAAAGTGCGCCGCGTCGGCTGGCGATAAAAACGCGCTTTCATGATGGTCGAACCACCAGGTGATTTTGGGCGAGCTGGAATATTTGAAATCCACGATGGCGTTTTCGTCGCCGTCAAAATTGTTCTCGTCGAACAACGCACCAGCGCGGTGGAGCAGGCCGGAGAAAACGAACTCCACATCGCCGCGAATCCGTTCACGGTAGAAGCGCGAGAAAAGCGCTGCGGATGAAGCTCCGTCAAAACATTTGTCGTGATAGAAAACCCGAACTCTCAAGCCTGTCTCCCCTCCCGGCCAGAATCAGACAGACTACCCGAAACCGGGTGTGAATCAAAAACAAATAGCGAGGGCGGCGGCTTCTCAATTTCGGCAAACTTGTCCCTCACGGGTGTAAAGTCCTTGTCAAAGCAATGTTAAGGGATAAGTCTGGGTACGCGCGATTCACGCCTGCGAAACAACCTCGCTGAGGACAAGCTTTTCCTGGGGATGGACGGTTGTGCTATCCATCTCAGACCTTGAGAGAAATTATTCTTCGGTGATCAGGCGTTGGCCTGTTTTTCGGCCATATCGCCGATCACCGGCAGCTTCCACATTTGTCCCTGATTGGCTTTCATCAACAGCATAACCCAGACAATCAGCAGCCCCACAGAGAGGACCAACCAGAGCAGCAAGGCAACCAGATGCCCCAGAATCGGGATAAACGCCAGTACAGCAGAGAGAATGATGAAAGCAATCCAAGCTACCACTGCAGCTACATGCAGAAAAATGCTCTGAAAAGCGTGGAAGCGTACGAAGCGGTTTTTGTTGTAAGGCTCGATCACCAGAAACAGAATCGCCGGAATAATCGTCACGTAAGCCAGCATTCCAGCCACGTTGTCAGACATCCCTCCAGCCGTAGATGTAACCGGCGGTGCCGCGGCAGCCCCCGAATGTGCCGGACACATAGTGGAACCATCCGCGGTTTGAGCGCCACACACTGTACAGAATGCCATAAAGTCACCCCCCCGAAAGCAATGGTCTGAAATAAAGGACGCGCGCACGTTAGCAGAAATAGAGCGTCAAGGCAATGGAAATCGCAATAATTCCTGCTGGAAAATCAAGCGTTTGATGGAGATAAAAAATGATGTGACGTTTATACGCTGATACTTCCTGTGAGGTTGGTGAAACAGTGAGATTACGTCTTTAGACCCCTAATGGCCCGGCTGGGAGCTAAATGTCTCAGGAGGATCTAAAAAGCAGCGGCGCCAGAAGGCTTGATCGGAGAGCGCACCGGCTTTCCATTGCTGCAGGGTAGGCAAGGTTGCAGCCGCCATTCCTCCGTCTTCCGAATCGAAAATCAGCACCACTCCGGCGGCGCTGGTTGGGGCTTGAGTTAGTTCGGCGTATTCTTTGCCGAAAAGCGATTTGGCGAATTCGAGCTTGGCTCGCGAACCGGTGTCAGTTGTGCCCGCGCTGGCGTTTTGAACGGTTAGAATTTTCACCGTCTTTCCGCGAAGCGGTTCCCAGGTGCCGGGGAAAGAGGCAATCTCTTCATTCTTCACCTGAAAATTTTCCGCGTTGGCTTGCGCCGGGGAATTTTCACCTTTCGCTTCGGACGCGAAGTTACTCGGCATTTCGACGCCCGAGCGCCGCATCCATCCGCGAGACAGGCCCGAAATCCGCACGTGCACCCAGTTCGCATTCATGTCCAGAATTTCGAATTCATCTTCCGCGGTTGCGAGAAATAAAACTTTGGCGCCTTCAATCGGATTTCCCAGCACCGGCGTGCCCGACTTCTTGACGGCGACCAGGTTTTTGGGGTGCGCTTGATTGCGCAGAATTTCCTCCAATCCTTTCGCTTCTTTGGTCAGGTCCTCCATGTGTTTATCGGCGACTGCCTTCTGCGTGGCCAAGGAGGCCGCGAGATCGGAGTTAACCGGATTACCCATCTTGAAAGGAGAATTTTCAGGCATTGGTTTGGAAGACGCGAGCGGGGCGCTTGAAATCGCGTCGCCAGGCTGGGGGGCGGAGATGGTTGGCGTGGACGCCGCCGGCTTGCTCTTAAGCTGCGGTGGTGGCGAATTAACGGAGGCATTCGCAGCGGGCGGTGAGCCAGTGCTGCCGAGCGCATCCTCGAGGCGATCGAGAAAATCGGTTTCCAGGCGGCCGTTGGAAGGGAGTTCCAGGTAGCCGGATTTCGATGAAGCGGGATCGGCATACCACGCAGTTATTTTCGTGCTAACCCGCACTGTCGCGCCGCCGGATGGAGTTGAAATCACCTGCACCGCGCACTGATAATAGCCACGCTGGAAGCGATCTAAAGGTCGATCGCCGGGACGAGTGAAGCCATCCAGTGTAGGCAAACGTCCCGAGGCCGAAGACTGCAACTGCCTCAGAGTTTTTTCTACTGATGCCTTGGATTGCGAAAACGTGCGCTCGTAGGGAGCGCTTTGAGCGGCACTGATGACAGCCAATGGCATCGTCGTAGCCAGCCAGAAAATGAGAAACCAGAGCCAGTGCGAAGCTGCAATCAAATGGATTCGCCTCATGGCAGCGGCTCCAGTTGATCGTGACGAATCCATCCGTGCTGTCCATCCTCAGTTTCGACGCCGAACCAGTAGGGAGTCGCAATTACAATCACGACTTCGGCACCGGTATCCAAAGATTTCAAATTCGAGGCCGTATGAAACGGAGCGGATTTAAGTTGCGCCCCGGGAGCCTTAATCACCCGTTCGGCTTGCCGGCGAAGCTCCTGGATATGCTGTTCCAAACCTTGCACGGAAGTTTGCGCCGTGGCCAGAGCCAGGGCCTCATCCTCTTCACTTTTGCGCTCGAGAGCCCGCTTGGCCAACTCTTCCTGGCGCTGTTTTTCGCCCTGCTTAGCCTGACTTTTCTGCAGTTCGAGCGCGTCAACCTGGTCCTGAATATCTTTGTACTCGGCGCTTTCAACGCTGCCATTGGATTCATGCACGGTACGCCTGAAATCTTCGGTGAATACGGCATCGATGCGCAGGATGGTACGATTTGCATCACGGCTTTGCACCACATAGCGAACCGCGAGCGTGCCTTCGTCGCCGGTTTCCTTGAAATTCGCCGGAGCCAAAACCTTGGTGCGTACTTTGTAAAAAACCGTGCCCGGGTCTTTCCACTCAGGAAACAGTGACGATGAGGAGACCAAATTGGCGCGTTCGACGTATTTGTCTTTGTTGTATTCGAAAGTGCCTTTGATGATGCCGTCGTCTGCGACAGCCTGCACTGCCTGCAAGACCTCGCTCTCCGGAGCATCGATCTCCGTGGAGAACGTCTGACCAAACTGTTCTTTTTTGTGTTCGCGGCCATAGAGCGGAACGACTGCTATGGCAAGCCAGAAAACTGAAAGCAGAGCGACGGCTAACCTGCGGCAGGATGGGGCCCGCTGCTTTCCGGCGAACGACGGTACACTGTCGCTGACGATGCCGAGAATCTCTACCCTTCTACCGATGTTCCACATGCACTTCAATGGCTGAGCGTCCAGGGATTGGACGGGTGAATCTTAACATGCTCAGATCTTAAGCTCGATCCTCATACTCTATCGACCGGCGCTGGCTGTCAACTTCCCGACTGTGTTTTTCTCAAATTGATTTTTCGAATATAGCAGTGCGGCAGGATTTGTCTGCACCCCAGAGTGATGTAATTTACAAAACTTTTCAAATACCACTCATGGTTCGGCAAATAGAAAAATAATTGTTATTCACAAGATTCTGACGCGGGCAACCCTATCAATGGTTGTTAGGTTCTGATCAGTTTGTTGCATAGCAAGAATCGTTTTTCTGGTTTTTTCTTGACACTGCTCTAACGAACATGATAATTACTCCCTCCACGCGCACTTTACAGGGAATGGATGGTTTAACTTGCAATTTGGCTTTAGGGGAAACCAGATGACTGCTCCTGAGGTGCGTGTCCTCGGCCCAAGTAGGGCGGACTTTCTGTTTTTTCCGTCATCTGGTCAAATGCGACCGTTTTCAGCGAACTCTAACCGACAACAATAGATTCAGTAACCATGCTTCGTCCGTTCGTTGTGGCGTCTATGTGATTTGGCATTAATTTTTGCGGTTGAGATTTCGCATTCAGGAGGAGTGATGATCTCGTCCCGGAGAAATTTTGCGGGTAGCTTGTTGCTGCTGGTGCTGGTGCTGGGCTGCTTCCAAAATGCTAATGCGTTGCCCGCCTTCGCCCGCAAGTATGGTTTGCGTTGTTCGGCCTGCCACGAATCGTGGCCAATGCTGAATTACTTTGGACAAAAGTTCAAAGACAACGGTTATCAGCTCATGAATGATCGGGATTCTCCGGTCTGGCAGAATCCTTCGTACTGGCCCGTCACCTTCCGTATGACGCCGTCCTGGCA
The DNA here is from genome assembly GCA_963716405.1 of uncultured Acidobacteriota bacterium. Classification (GTDB taxonomy): domain Bacteria; phylum Acidobacteriota; class Terriglobia; order Terriglobales; family Acidobacteriaceae; genus JABDBE01. The sequence continues at coordinate 398,875 of CAVQTI010000014.1, forward strand.
CCGCGTCAGCGGCGCCAGAGTCGCCGAAGATTCGGTACCAGGCGATGCAACCTCCGCCACAGTGGAAAGAAGGGTGACCTCGACCGGCTTCGACTTAAGCGGTCTCGACTTGCATACCGGTGGGACCCTGGAGAAGAATATTTCGTTTTTCCTGTTGCCTTCTTCAGACAATACCGGAGCTTTTCACTTTGAAACGGTCATGGCTCGCCTTGACAATCTCTGGGGCAGTTCCTGGTTCAATGTGAAGCTGGGTAAATTTGAGCTGGACAACCTGCTTTCCGAAAAGCGCATTCTGACCTTGACCGGGAATGGCGGAGTTTATCAGACATATCACTTCATTCCCGTGGGTGATAACAATATTTTCGGCCAGATCGGCGACAATCAGCTGGGCCTCGAGTACATGGGACATTCGATGGACGACCGGACGCGAATTTCCGCCGCCCTTATTAGCTCGAGCGACGGTAACGTGGGCCTGGTCACCGGGGCTAACTCTTACACCGGGTTCTTTACCGGGAGCCAGGCTTTTGACGCGGGCAAACTGGGTGTGGAGCGCATTGGTTTCTACGCCATGGTAGGACAAGCAGCCACGTTCTATCAGACCGCTGGCGGGCTGCCGATCCCCGGATCGGGAATCGGTAATAAAAGCTTCAGCCGTGTCGGCTTCGTCGGACAATTCTACTTCGGCCCGCATTTCGACATCCAAGTCGTAACCCAACACGGCTCCGATAACGCGTTTTTTGGACAAGGTTTTGGCAACGCCACGGACCCCAGCAATGGATCGACGGCAAACGACCTGCCGAACGCTACACCGGGAACCGTTCTCCCACCGACAGCTCGTGCGCCTAGCTGGAACGGTGCCACTTTCGAAGCTCATTATGTGTACAGCCCGCAACTGATATTCATCGGGCGCTTTGAGTTGGAAAGAATGTCGCAGCAAGCCAACACGACGAATCCGTCCAACTTGGGGAATATTACGACTTACACCGTTGGCTACCGCTACAACCCGTTTATGACCAGCCGAGCGGGCTTCGCCTGGCACAACGAATACAACTTTCTGCACCAGGACCTCACGTCGTTCTACGGCAACAACGTAAACTCGAGCGAATTGTTACTCGGCTTCGACTTCGATTTCTAGAGAGGAACAGCGATGCGGACAAAATTACTTCTGCACAGTTCGTTATTGATAAGCGCGGTTGCTGTTCTCGTGCTTACCTTGCCCGCGCGGGCCCAGCTTTCGACTAATCAGCTTGAGGCATGGCTAAACTCACCGGCGGCGACAAGCCACGTTGGCAATATCACTGGCAATGCCAAGGCCGCTGCCGCGCCCTATCGTAGATATTGCGTCGGTTGCCACGGCGACTTGGGCGATGGCAATGGCGAAAATGCGGTGTGGCTTGATCCAAAGCCACGCGATTTTCAGCTAGGCATATTCAAGTGCCGCTCCACACCCACCGGTACTCTGCCTACCGATGAGGACCTGTTCGACACTATTGGCCGTGGGTTGGATCGCTCGAATATGCCAATCTGGAATACTCTTACCAAGGACGAGCGTGCCGACCTGGTGGCATGGATCAAGCATTTTTCTCCCCGCTGGCAGAATGAGAAATCGGGAGCACCCATCCAGATTCCTACGGAGCCTGAAGTCACACCGGACCGCGTCAAGGCCGGCCAGGAAGTATTCGGCCGGGTCCAGTGTTGGAAGTGTCATGGAGTTCAGGGCATGGCTAACGGTCCTTCTGCGGCCACTCTTACCGATGATCTTGGCCGGCCGATTCTGCCCTACAATTTCACTGACGGATCTCGGCCGAAGTGCGGCAGTACCGATCGCGATATCTATAAGATCTTCATGACCGGGCTGGATGGTACGCCTATGCCGTCCTTTGCGGACAACCTCAAGCCAGACGAAGCCTGGGACTTGGTCTTCTACCTTCGTACTTTGCAACCCCACAACAAGTTTAATGCCAAGGAAAAACAGATCGCCAAGCAACTGGGATTGAAGCCAGTGAATCCACAATAGTTTCGGACCAGTGGCGAAATCTATTTTTCAGGAGAAAGTGATGAAGAACCAGAGGTATTCGAAGTACGTGGCAGTACTATTGGGTGTAGTACTGGTTGGTTTCGCGGCGGTCAGCCTTAACCAACACGTCAGCGCTGCCGCGGAAGGCTCGATTGCCGGCACGGTGAAACTCAACGGTCCCGCACCTCACATGAAGGGCATCGACATGTCGAAAGATCCCTATTGTGTGAAGCAGCATGAAAACAGTCCGGCGCACCTGGAGAATATTGAGGTGGGATCGGGCGGTGGAATAAAGAACGTCGTTCTGTACATCTCGGAAGGTCTCACCGGTAACGAGGCCAGCACGGCTTCAGGCACGCCGACTTTCGACCAGAAGGGTTGTATGTACATTCCGCACGTTCTGGCTATGGATGTTGGCCAGACCTTCAAGGTCATCACCAGCGATCAGACAACCCACAACATTCATCCGCTGCCCAATCCAATGACGGGGAACATTCCCTGGAACGAATCGCAGCCGCCGGGAGCGCCGCCTATCATGAAGAGCTGGAAGGCGCCCGAAATGATTCCCGTCAAATGCAACATTCATCCGTGGATGCACGGATATCACGCGGTAGTAAAGGGGCCGTACGCTACTACTGATGATAGCGGGGCTTACACCATTCACGGGGTTCCTCCCGGCAGTTATACGGTCACTGCCTGGCAGGAAGAGTTGGGCACTCAGACACAGAAAGTGACCGTGGCTGCGGGAAAACCCGGAAGCGCGGATTTCACCTTCAAGCCGAAATAGATAGTTGACGGGTGGCCGTCACAACATATAACGTGGCGGCCTCGCAGTCTCATTTCGTAAGCCAGATCGAAACATGCTTTGGGGGGCGAAGCGTCATGGCGAAAATCTTTGCCGTTACCGTTATCTTAATTGCAATTGCGTCCGCGATTCCCATCCTCCGGCATACTTGGGTGGCGCCCGAGGACATTTCGACTCATGGCGTGATGATCGATGAGCAGATGTCAGAGACTATGGCAGAGGCGGGAATCGCGTTTCTGGCTGCGCAGTTCGTTCTCGCCATCTTTGTGTGGATGTTTTCCGGTCGAGGCAAAGACGCCAAGATCACCACTTTTCCCGGCGGCGCCACCGGATTGGTGGTAGCCGCTTTCCTCCTTGTGGGTACTGAGGTGCTGGCTCTCGGCATTTTCGGAGTAAAGGCTTGGGCCGACGTTTATCTCACGCCACCCTCAGCCTCAGCTATGCCCGTTCAAGTCCAGGCCGGACAGTTCGCCTTTTATTTTCGCTACCCCGGCCCCGATGGAACATTCGGCCCGCTGCATCCCGAACTGATCAGCGAAGCCAACGAGAACTTCTTTGGGCTGGATACCACTCACGATGCGGATTCCAAAGACGACATTGTCACAGCCGAAATGGCGATCCCGGTGAACAAGGAAGTCCATCTGCTCATGCACTCGAAAGATCTCGGACATTCGTTTTTCGTGCGGGAGTTGCGAGTGCAACAGGATTTTGTTCCTGGGTTGGATGTGTCTCTTCATTTCACCGCGACCAAGGTTGGAAGATACGAAATCGTCTGCACGCAACTTTGTGGTTTGGGACATTACAACATGAAGGCATACCTCTCTGTCCTGTCCCAGGCAGACTTTGATGATTGGTTAAAGAAGCAAGCGGCACTGCAGTAGGATGCATCCACTTTACTAGTGGGCAGACATCTCGTTTGAGGTGAGGCCATGCACGATACATCAGCACATGCGGCACAACATCACGCCCCGACAAGCTTTATTAGCAAGCACGTCTTCAGTCTGGACCACAAGGTCATCGGGAAACAATACTACGCTCTGGCTCTGGTGGCGGTTTTTACGGGCATGGTGCTGTCATGGATAATGCGCCTTCACCTGGGATGGACCAGCCTGGCAATTCCCGGTCTCCATTTTCTTTCTAAAGCCGGGGCTCCTGGCGACGTGATGACGCCGGAGTTTTACCTGCAACTGATGACGATGCACGGCACGATCATGGTGTTTTTCGTGCTCACCACCGCACCTTTTGCGGCCTTCGGAAACTATTTTCTACCCATCCAGGTCGGCGCGGAAGACATGCCCTTCCCCCACTTCAATATGATGTCGTTTTGGGTCACCTTCGTCTCCTTCCTGGTTCTGATGGCATCGTTCTTCGTGGGTGACGGTCCAACCTTAGGTGGATGGACCCAGTACGCGCCGCTTAGCGCCGTGGGTTCGGTCGGAGGCCCGGGCGAAGGATTGGGCACGGTTTTGTGGGCAGCTTCGATTGGAATTTTTTGTGTGGGGCAGTTACTGGGCTCTCTGAACTTCATCACGACCACGCTCGACATGCGGACCAAGGGCATGAGCATGATGCGGCTGCCGTTAAGCGCCTGGGCATGGTTTGTGACTTCCTGCATGGGCCTCACTGCTTTCGCCGTGCTGATGCCAGCTACAATCCTGCTGATTCTGGATCACGTAGCCGGAACCAGTTTCTTCGTTCCCTCCAACCTGGTGATCAACGATCAGATACAGCCGCATTCCGGCGGATCAACTCTGCTTTGGCAGCACCTGTTCTGGTTCTTTGGACATCCCGAGGTTTACATCGCCATCGTGCCAGGAATAGGCATCGTCTCCCATATTCTCATCACTAACCTGCGCCGGCCGCTGCTCAGCCATCGCGTGATGATCTACTGTATGGGAGCTCTTGCCGTTCTCAGTTACATGGTTTACGGGCATCACATGTTTGTCAGCGGAATGAACCCATATTCCTCCCTGGCATTCTCGTTCCCGACGCTGGTAATCACCATCCCGGCGACGATCATGGTTCTGATCCTGCTGGGCAGCATTTGGGGCTCCCGGTTGCGCATCAATACGGCGTCACTGTTCGCTCTTGGCTTCATCTCCATGTTCGTTAGCGGCGGAGTCAGCGGCTTTTTCTTGGCCCAACCTTCAGTCGACATCATGCTGCATGCGACCTACTTCGTAGTCGGCCACTTTCACATGGTAATGGCAGTGGCGGCAATTTTCGGGATCTTCGCCGGCACCTATTTCTGGTTCCCGAAGATGACCGGGCGCATGATGAATGAGACTTTGGGCAAAATACATTTCTGGCTCAGCTTCGTGGGCACGTATTGTATCTTTATGCCATTCCACTACTTGGGCATGGCTGGCAATGTGCGCCGTTATCAGGCCTTTGTCGATGATTTCATGCAGCCCCTCATTCCGGTTCACAAGTTCATTACGATTGCTGCGATCTTGACCGGCGCATCGCAGTTCATTTTTCTCTACAATCTGATTCACAGCCGGTTCTGGGGCAAGCCCGCGCCGGATAATCCTTGGGAGGGTACTTCGCTGGAGTGGAGCACGCCCACGACTCCTCCGCCACACAACAATTTTGGCGATCATCTGCCCGTGGTTTACCACGATCCCTATCAGTATGGCGTGAAGAGTTCGACGGGCGATTACCTTATGCAGACTTCGCCAGACCAGGTTGCAAACGCGAAGGATGAGAAGTAGCAGATCTGTAGAAGTGAAGATCAGAAGGGAAGTTGTGCAGTATGGCAAGTACGGTTCATGAACCGCCACAAATCGACAAGCGACGTTTGCCGGATCTGAAGCAATCCGGAAACGGCGGTTGGCGGAATCTTGTGCCCGCGAACGGCGATCTGCGGGCGATAAAAGATTACTCTCCGCCAGCGTCGTCAACGGGAATTTGGGTGGTGCTGTTTGCCATCACCATGATGTTCGCCGCTTTTACCAGCGCGTTAGTGGTTCGCAAAGGTTCGTCGCTGGACTGGCGGCATTTTGCCCTCCCCTCCATTCTTTATTTCAATACGTTTCTGTTGTTGATGAGCAGTGTGACCCTTGAGGTCGCGCGCCGGCGCGTAGCCGCTTTCATGGGCGGTCTGCGCAAGGAAAATGAAAACCCAGCGCGATGGCTGTACATCACATTATTTCTGGGACTGCTTTTTGTGGCTGGCCAATACATCGCATGGCGTCAACTCAGTGCTGAGGGAGTTTTTCTCGCCACCAATCCCAGCAGTTCGTTTTTCTATGTACTCACTGCAACCCATGCGCTGCATGTACTGGGCGGCTTAGGCGGAATTATTTTTGTCATCCGCAAGCTTAACCGGTCTGCGTTGCGGCGCAACACCTTAGTTGCAGCAGCGCGCTACTGGCATTACATGGACGTGCTTTGGATATACCTGCTGTTGCTGTTGTGGATGAATTTTTAATCGTCTCGAGAAAGCAGGAGGCGCCGTGAGCCAAGCTGATTTGACAATGGGAGCACACTCCGCAGGTATGGTGGCGGAACCCCCGTTTTCCATGCCTACCAAAAAGTTGGCAATGTGGTTGTTCATCATTGCCGACACCATGACATTTGCCGCATGCCTGGTGGCTTATGGATTCCTGCGCGTTGGCACGCCCACTTGGCCGAGGCCTTTTCACAGCATCACTAACGTCGCGATCATGACCTTCATCCTGCTGAGCAGCAGTTTGACCATGATGCTCGGAGTGCAATCGGCGAAGACCGGGGATAAAGCCGGAGCCTTTCGCTGGACTATGATCACGGCGGCGCTCGGCATCGTATTCGCTCTGCTGCACATTCGGGAATGGCTGGCGCTGATCGACGAAGGCATGACGCTGTTTAAGAATCCGTGGGGAACCGGACTGTTCGGCGCGTCATTTTTCAGCATCACCGGCTTGCACCTCACCCACGTTACCTGTGGCGTAATCGCTCTCATCGCCGTCGGCTTGCGTTACAAAGGTGGCCGTTACAACGCCGACGATCTTGAGATTATGGGCCTCTACTGGCACTTCGTGGATCTGGTTTGGATGTTTGTGGTGCCGCTGGTATATCTGTTGAACCTTTCCCACTAGACGGACGAGGGAGCTGAACATATGGCAGTCACGCAACAACATAAAGAAAACGCAACCGGTAAGTACCTGATAGTTTATGTCTGCTTATTGGCTCTGGCTGGAATTCAGTTCGTGATCGCCTATCAGAATATTGATCCCGGCCAAATGTTCGTCCGCATGATGATCGTCGCCTTCGTGGAGGCACTGCTTGCGGTTCTGATTTTTATGCATTTATGGGCAGAGAGCCGTGCCTTCGTGATTTTTGTGGCGGTGTTTACAATTTTTGTGCTGCTCGCTATGCAATATGGATGGACCGACAGTTTTCGCATGGAGCATGGCGGCGCGCCTTATTCCAATTATTCGAAGTAACGGTTATTCGAAGTAGCAAAGAGGAAAAATGAAGTTAGCTAAGCCGCTCCCGTTGCTTGCCATTGCGCTGCTGGGACTGACGTTGCTGGCGTTTCCTGTCCCGGTGTTCGCCCAGGGTTGCGCGCTCTGCTATACTCAGGCCGCTTCCGCGGGCGCTCGCATGATTCAGGCTTTGCGCAGTGGAATTTTGATTCTGATTATTCCTCCCACACTCATGTCCGTTGGTATGATTTTTATTGTTCGGCAGAAACGCAGTCAGTTTAAGCGGAGCGAAGCCGCAGACGATTCTGGTCAAGACTGGTAAAATGGCCACCACTACTTTAATGGCAAACTCTCCGCAGACTCTTACCGCCAAGCTTCGGGATTACTACACTCTCACCAAGCCAGAAGTGAACCTGCTTATTCTGATGACCACGTCGGCGGGCTATTATCTCGCCTCCCGCGGGCCGTTCAAGATTGCAGGCTTGGTCAATACGTTGGTGGGCACGCTTCTGGTTGCCAGCGGAACTGCAACCCTGAATCAATGGATGGAACGGGTGTTCGACGGCCAGATGCGTCGCACCGCGAACCGGCCTTTGCCTTCAGGACGTCTCAGCACGCACGAAGCGCTTCTGTTCGGCATTTTGTTGAGCGTGGCCGGCGGAGTTTATCTTGCGATTACAGTAAATCTGTTATCGGCATTCTTGGCAGTCTCGACGTTGCTCTCGTATCTGCTGATCTATACGCCGTTGAAGCGGAAAACCCCGCTGTGCACGCTGCTGGGTGCATTCCCTGGTGCGATGCCGACTTTAATCGGATGGGCCGGCGCCTCCAATGGCATTAACATGCATGCGTGGTATCTTTTTTCGATTCTCTTCCTGTGGCAATTTCCACACTTCCTCGCCATCGCTTTGATGTACCGCGACGATTACGCGCGTGCCGGCTATCGTATGCTGCCCGACTTCGATCTTGACTCCCGTTTCACGCGCGCCGAGATCGTCGGCTTCACTCTCGTCCTAATCGTCACCACCATGCTGCCTCTCGTCGGACGCGGCGGTCCAGTCTATGTTGTTGGCATGCTGCTGGCGGGAATCTTCATGTTGTATCACGTTGCCAAGCTGGCGCAATCTACCTCGAAAGCCTTGGCTAGCCGCGTGGTTCACGCCTCGGTTATTTATCTTCCAATTGTCCTTCTGATAATGGTTACCCACAAAGGCTGAGAGATTTCAGTTCACTATTGTGCTTTTGCGCGCGGATACAATGGCGGGCATGCGCATTCCTTTGTGGCTGAAGATTGCTTGGAGTGTGTGGCTGCTGGTGTGGATTCCGTTTTACTGGCATCAGTACGGAGCGCAGAACTTTTTATACTTTTGCGATCTGGGAAACTTTTTTATTGCGGCGGCGCTATGGCTGGAAAGCCCGCTGCTGTTTTCATGGCAGGCGTGCGGCCTGCTGCTTTTTCAAACGCTCTACAGCATTGATCTGTTCGGAGCAGTGTTAAGCGGTAAGCATATTATCGGCGGCACGGAATACATGTTTGATCCTCATGTGCCGCTGCCGGTGCGGTTGCTAAGCTTGTTTCACATCGTAGTGCCGCCGCTGCTGCTTTGGGCGATCTGGCGGTTGGGCTACGATCCACGAGGCTGGAAGTATCAGACGCTGACCGCTTGGATTGTGGTTCCCATGAATTATTTCTGGCGTCCGCAATTCGATGTCAACTGGGCGCGAGGACTTTTTTTTCGTCAACAGCACCTGGTACCGGGAATTATGTATTTATTGTTTTATCTGATCGCCGTGCCGTTGCTGGTGTATTGGCCGACGCATCTGTTTTTGCAATGGTGGGCCCGGCGGCGGCCTTACTCTAACCGCTAGGTCATCCCGAAAGCCGGCGCACTTCAGCCGGCTGAGGGATCTCGCGAGGGGTAGCGCAGTGCGTCATGGCAGGGAATTGCGTTCAGTTACTGCACGCGGGATTCCTCACCCCGCTGGAGGAAACGCGGGGTTTCGGGATGACAAACAGCGTCGGAGGACGGGCGAGAGATGCCGGTCCTTCATTAACGCGCGGACGCTAGCGCCTGCTGCGTGGCCTCCAGCAGCGCCTCCGGGCCGACCGGACGTCCCGTGGCGCGTTCCATCCACAGGTCCGGCGTGATGCGGCCCATCCTCGCCATGCGCTCGAACTCCGGGCCGATGCTTCCCGCTTTTTTCATTTGCTCTTCGATCTGGAACGCGATCATGTGGCCGATTGGATAATCGGGAAGATAGAGGAACGAATCGATCATGTGCGAATAAACTCCGAGCAGAACGACGTCGTTCTTGTGGAAGACCGGCGCGTAGTAACGGTTCCAAATGTCTTTCGCGATTTGCACTGTAGCTTGATCGAGTTGCTCAGGCGTAGCTTGCGGATGGTCGTACATCCAGTGCCAGACGCTCATGTCCACGAGCGCGACACCAGCGATTTCGTAAGTACCCCAGAAATCGTTTAGAGTTTTTTCGGCTAGGCTTTTGGCGTCGGGCGCGGGCAGACCGAGCAGTTCGAGGTCGTGTCCCTGAAATACAAAGGCGAGCGCTTCGGTGAAAGCCGTGTTGGGCACGCCTTGCAGCAACGTGAAATCGTTGTCGTTCAGCGAGAAGGTTTGCTCTACGTTATGCCCCATTTCGTGCACAGCGATGTTGAATCCTTTGTAGTTCATACCGGTTTTTTCCACGCGGGTGCGCAAGTGAGCTTTTTCCGCGCGCATGGACGAACCCATGGCGTGTCCCGAGCCGCGAGCCGGGTCAACGATGATGTTGTTCGCGACATGCTGCGCGCGGTCGGGCGCGAACCCAAGCTTGATAAGCAAATTAGGAATGTCTTTCTGATATGCCTCAGCGGTCGGATATTTTTTCGCGACTATCTCATCAAGCTGCGCCTCGGTGTATTGGCTTCCCGGACGAAATCCGTTGTACCAGATGTCGAATGGCTCGAGCGGACGGCCTAGCCGAGTTTGAATCAGTTGCGCGGTTTGCGCGACCAGCGGCGAACTCAGCACTTGCTCCAGCATCGACTTTTACGCGCACTTCGGGAATCTCGCGATCTTCCTGGAAGCGCCGGTCGATCAGCGTGGGCGCGGTCGGGGAATAAGGATCAGCTTTTCTCGACGCGATGTAAGTTTTGAGCAACTTGGCGTAACGCGTGTCGGGTTCGGGCGAGTTCGTAATCGGGCGATTGTCGGAGGCTGCGGCATCCGAATCTTTCGCCGCCGCGGGCTTCACTTCGTTGCTGTATGGATTCCAGTCCACCATGGGATTGTTGATCACAATCTGCGGAATGGTTTGCGTAACAATCCGTTCCATCACCTGCTGAATCATCCGCTGTTTGGCAAGGCCGTTCTGCTTGTCGGAATAATCCGCCTTTATTTCGTCGCGCAGGTTCCAGTGGCTCAGCAGCCGCATCTTCGCCGGGAAAAGACGCTGTCCTTGCGGATCAAGCAGGTGATACATCCAAATGTTGTATTGGGCGACGTACTGCGCGGATTCGGCTGCGGCCTGGGCAATGCCCAGGTTGACGTCAGCTGGAATGCGTTTGTCAAAGCGCTCTGCGAGGCGAACCTCGGCCCATTGGCGGCGGGTCCAGTTCGGTCCATTCTTCAGACGTTCGTCGAGCGTAGTTAGTGGAAAGTTCAGCAGAACGATAAAGGCGATTTTGTTATTAAAGAAATCATCGAGCACATGGGCGGAAGGGTCGTAACCGGCGAACATTTCGTCGAAGGGAAGCACCGGGCCGAGATCGAGATCGGATTGCTGGTTGAACTCGCGACTAATCTCGTGCATGTGGCCATCGAGTTGTTCGAGCAAGCTTTGAAAGCGGTTGAACATGGTATCGAGAGTAGCTTGGTCGCCGGCAAAATTTGTGTGAATGAATTCCTCGAACGTGGCAGCATCGCCGTCATCCGTGCGCCAGAATTCGGCAACCTGATGCAAACCTTGTTCAATTCTGGCCCGCCTGTTGGCCGCCGTATTTGGCGGTTAATTCCTTTTGTAGCTTGGCGGTTGAGTCGTTCATCCACGACGGTGAGACAGTTGCGGCGGAGGTGGAAGCGTTCTGCATCAAAATCTCCTCTGAAAAAAGTGGAACCGTAAACGAAAAAAGTGCAACCGCTAACAACGTCAGACAGATAGCGTGCTTTCATTTCCTGCTCCTTAATGCCGAGTCGGGCTGCGGATAAGGCAAGGAATTGCTGAACTCGGAGATGTCAGAAGTTGCGAAGTCGGGGAAAGGCAGCTTATGGTTCTCCCGCCATTGTTCAACTTCGCGCGAGACGGCAGCGGCTTTATCGTGATCGACGCCGTGATCGCGCCCTAGATAAACTGTGCGAGAGGGAAAGGCCAAACTGGTGCCCGAAGCCTCGATGATATCGGCGATTCTGAGCAGCAGGTCTTCCTGGATAGCCAGAAATTCCGCGCCATCGCGAGTCAGAACATAGCAAAAGATTTCGAGAGCCAGCGCGTTGTTATCGAACCCAATAAATCGGATGCGGGCGCCGTCGGTTTCAACCTTGGGATGTTCATAAAGCAGGCGTCGAATCTGGGCCAGCACGTAACGCAGTTGGTCTGCCGAAGTTTCGTAGCGCAGTCCCAGCTTGGTGTTGAAAAGAATTTTGTCGCGTCGGCTCAGGTTCTCGATGTTCATGGTAGCGAGCGAGCCGTTGGGAATGGATAGCTCGGTCCGTTCCGGAGTGCGAATGCGAGTGGAGCGCAGGCTGATGTCTTCGACCGTTCCAGTCCGGTCGCCAAAGCGGCAAATGTCGCCAATGTGAATGACTTCGTCTCCGAGAAGCGAAATGCCTCCGAAAAGATTCTCGAGCGTTTTCTGCGCGGCAAATGCAACCGCAATTCCGCCGATTCCCAATCCGGCCAGCGCGGTGGTCATGTTGAAGCCAAGGGTGGTAAGGATGAGAAAGACAGCGAGGATCAGAATCAGCGCTTTCAGAATGCGCTCGCCCAACAGCATCACCGATCCCGTGCCCGCTCGTCCCGCATAAATAGCGCGTTCTCGAACTCCTCTTGCTAGGCGCTGCAAAATCCGCCACAGCAGCCAGTTGAAGCCGATAATCAACACCACCCCAATAGCCATCTGGTAGTAGTGGCGCGGTAGCAGCGGCAGACGAAGATACCTCACGCAAACCGCATGGATGATCGCAGTGAGTACAAGCCATAGCGGACTGGAAATGGCAGCCCACACCGGGCTCAAGGATTGTTTATGGCGTCGCAGCCAAATGTATCGAGGAAATTTCAGTAGTTTGACAGCAAGCCAGCCCAGACCCGCGGCAAATGGAATGGCAAGCAGAATCGCGAGCCATTGCCATACCGCTATGCCCGCGAACTCATTGTGGACAAGAAATCCAGGAAGTTTGGTTTCCACCCGGCGCACCTGAACTTGCTCGTAGAGGTCGGGAATTTTGGCCAAGGTGTCGGACGAAATTAGCCAAATCCGCCCGCCGCCTGCGTCAGGAACGTGGACCAGAGTCAGATCGTCATCAATGTCGCCAGCAGAAAGAACTCCGATCCGCTGCCGGTCGAGCGGAACACCCTCCTGCGGAGTCCCGTCGCGCTGATTGCTGATCGCTCTCAAATCGCCGGTGAAAGCGCGATCCATGACCAGTTTCAGTTTGGTGGCGAGATCTTCTCCTTGGGTGAGCCGACGGGCGCTCGTCATTTGCAAATATTGCGCGGCAGTCGAGTAGTTTCCCGCCTGCGCAGCCTGCAAGAATCCGTACACTGTTCCGCTGGGCGTATCGCGACCTAGCGGATCGCGCGCTGCATTCGCGGTTCCGGGCGCAGGCGTGGTTAACTGTGTGGGCACAAGTTGCCCGACAGCCATAGCCGAAAGGGCTATATAAAAGAGAAGCCAGTGGGCTCGTTTAAGAAGAAAAGACATGAATCCTTCTCCACGGGTAGGACGATTGCAAACACTGCGCTCCCGACAAGTGGTCTTATAGAGAAAATTCATTGTACCGAAGGTATTGTTATTTCGTGGAAACAGCGGATCACTAGCGCTTGGGCCGGTATACGTGCGTGCTGGTGCCGAAGAAAACTTCAGCCGATTCCATTACCGTTTCCGAGAGCGTGGGATGCGGATGGATGGTCAGCGCAATATCATGAGCGAGCGCGCCCATTTCGATGGCAAGCACTCCCTCGGCAATGAGTTCGCCGGCGCCGACTGCCGACAATCCCCACGCCCAGCACACGCTCGGTTTGCGGATCGATGATCAGCTTGGTCGTGCCTTCGGTTCGGTCGAGCGTCATGGCGCGCCCAGACGCGCCCCAGGGAAATTTGGCCACTTTGATTTCGCGATTGTCTTTTTGCGCCTGCGTTTCGGTGAGGCCGCACCAGGCAATCTCGGGATCGGTGAAAACGACGGCGGGGATGGCGTTGGGCTCGAAGGCAACTTTGTGTCCGGCGATGGCTTCAACGGCGGTGCGTCCTTCGTGCGAAGCTTTGTGCGCGAGCATGGGTTCGCCGACCACGTCGCCGATTGCGTAAATTGCGGGATCGTCGGTTTGAAGCTGCTTGTTCACTTGAATGAATCCGCGCGGGCCGACCTTTACTTGCGTCTTTTCTAGTCCCGGAATTTCGGAATTTGGTTTTCGTCCCACGGAAACTAGAACTTTGTCGAACACTCTCTCGCGTTCTTTCACCTCTGGTCCGTCGAAGGTTACGCGTATTCCGCCGGATTCTTCTTTCACAGCGGAGACGGTAGTGTTAAGCAGGATGGAATCAAAAATCTTTTCCATTCGCTTGTGCAAAGGCAGAACGAGATCGCGATCCGCTCCAGGCAAGAGTCCGGGAAGCATCTCGACCACCGACACTTTGCACCCGAGCGCGGCATATACCGTGCCCAGTTCGAGGCCGATGTATCCGCCGCCAATCACCAACAAAGTGCCTGGGACGTCGCTCAAATCCAAGGCGGAAGTCGAATCCATCATGCGCGGAGTTTCGAGCTTGAGGCTGGGAATGATCGCGGGTCGCGAGCCGGTGGCGATGACGATGCGGTCGAAGGTCAGCGACTCTTCACTTCCGTTGGCTCGGCTGATTCGTAAGAGTATTGGAATTTTCGAATGCGGCCCGGCCCTGAATGTACTCGACTTTTCTTTGCTTCGAGAGCTGGCCCAAGCCCGCCGGTCAATTTCTTGATGACGCCGTCTTTCCACGTCCGCAGGCGCGGCAAGTCGATCTTCGGCTCGCTGTAGTCGATGCCCCAGTTCTTCGCGTGGCGCGATTCGTCGATCAACTTGGCGACGTGGAGCAGCGCCTTCGAAGGAATGCATCCGCGATACAGGCACACGCCGCCCGGATTTAGTTCCGGATCGATCAGCGTAACTTTCATTCCGAGGTCGGCAGCGAGGAACGCGGCCGCGTAGCCCCCTGGTCCGCCGCCGATTACCGCGATGTGCAAGTTCGATGTTTCTGTCATAGAAAATCGATTGTGTAGTCAACAAAGCTCTTGTCATCCTGAGCGAAGTTGCCCGCGCGAAGCGAGGGCAACGCAGTCGAAGGATCCCGGGAAGTCAGTTTAAGCAAAGCGCGTACAGGAGTTCGTACAATAAAAATGCCTTGCGGCGATCATCCTGGCGGAAACAGCTCAGAGGTCCTTCGACTCCGAGGCTGCCGCGCTTCGCGCGGCAGCCTTTCCGCTCAGGATGACAAATTACGTAGTGCGTTTCATCCTTGAACCGACAGCAGGAACGGTTGTTCAAAAGCTTCCGCGATCCAGCGTAGAAAGCGGGCGGCATCGGCGCCGTCGATCAGTCTATGGTCATACGATAAAGACACTGGCAGCACCAGTCGCGGCTCGAACTTGCCATTGAGCCACACCGGCTCGGTGCTTGAACGCGACAGGCCGAGGATCGCGACTTCGGGATAATTTACGATGGGAGAAAATCCCGTGCCTCCGATTCCGCCGAGATTAGTGATGGTAAATGTGCCGCCTTCCATCTCAGCCAGGCTGAGCTTCTTATCCTTCGCTTTGCGGGAAAGCTGCGTGAGTTCGGTGGCAAGTTCGACAATGTTTTTCTTGTCGACATCGCGAATCACCGGCACCAGTAGTCCGCGGTCGGTATCGACGGCCACGCCAATATTGATGAATTGCTTGTAGACGATCTCATCTTTTGCCAAATCGATGCTGGCATTGAACTGAGGAAATATTTTCAGCGCAGACGAGCAGACCTTGAGCGCGATCGCCGTGACCGTCATCTTGCCGCCGGCTTCCTCGGCTTTCGGCGCAAAGCGCGCGCGCAAGTGTTCTAGTTCCGTAATGTCGGCTTTATCATGCTGCGTTACGTGAGGAACAGTGGTCCATGCCTGCCACAAATGTTCGGCGGTTTTGCGCCTCACCCCACGAATCGAAACCCGCTCAACCTTCCCCCACTTGGTGAAATCAGGCAATTCCGGCTGCGCGAATTGCGCTCCGCGCGGCGTCTGCGCGGCCGCTGTAGTAGCTGCGAGCAACGACTTCGAATGAGACTTAACGTCATTTTCACTGATGCGCCCGCCGGGTCCGGTTCCTTTTACTTCATGAATTTCAATTCCAAGTTCACGCGCCAGCCGTCGGACATGCGGCGCCGCAGGTACCGGATCACGATGCTCGCTTCCCGCAACCTTTTCCAGTTGCGCAGGCATGGCGAAGCTCGGAAGAATCGGCTGCGGCTGATCGGGCGGCAGCGCTTGTTCTTCCGTCTTACCTTCGGCGTGGATGGCAGCCTGAAAAGCGAGGCGTGCCCCTTGCTGCCCCGAAACGTGTTCTACCGGAGCATGCTTGGGCCGCTCGGCAGGTGCTGCGGCAGCGCCTTCCAGCGTGAAAATAACCTGGCCGACTTTGATTTTGTCGCCTTGCTTGACGCGAACTTCTTTTACAACTCCGCTGATCGAAGACGGAACTTCGATCACGGCTTTGTCGGTTTCCAGTTCCATGACTGGCTGGCCTTCGGAGACTTTGTTGCCTGGCGAAATCATGAGGCGCACAAGATCGCCCTGCGTGATATTTTCTCCGAGTTCGGGTAGCTTGAATTCGGTGGGCGTTTGGATTGCAGGGGACGGAGAAGCGGGTGCAGCGCGCCGCTCTCTTTGAACCGTTGCCGTCGGCGATCCCTGCGGACTCGCTTTGGTGGCAGAGGCTGATGCGGCGGCTTCTTGCGCCTTTGGCTCCTTCGAGGGCGAGGGCGCCCGCGCCACACTACCGCCTGCGCCGTTTTCAAAGGTGAAGATCACTTGGCCGACTTTGATCTTTTCGCCCTCTTTTACGCGAATCTCTTTCACTACTCCGCTCACGGTAGACGGGACTTCGACTACCGCCTTGTCAGTTTCGAGTTCCATCACGGCTTGGCCTTCGGTGATGGCGGCTCCGGGCGAAATCATTAGCCGGACCAAGTCTCCTTGGTCGATGTTTTCGCCGAGTTCCGGAAGTTTAAATTCTGTCACTGTAACTTTTTCTCCCTTACTGGTAGCGCGTCTCGGGCGGCTGTCGTGGGGGCGTCTCGCCCGCACTGCCGAGGGCAAGACGCGCTCGGGACGCCGGCAAGATGCCGGCGCACTAAGTGATTGCCGGGTTCGGTTTCTCCGGATTGATGCCCAGATCTTTGATTGCCTTTTGCAACGTGCCAGCGTCTATTTGTTTGTCCCGGGCCAATGCGTTCAGCGTAGCTAGCACAATGTGCTTGGCGTCCACTTCAAAAAAGTCGCGTAGCGCCGCGCGGCCCTCGCTCCGGCCGAAACCGTCTGTACCCAGCGCCACTAGTGGCCGCGGCACCCATTGTGCGATCGATTCCGGAAGCACCTTCATGTAGTCCGATGCCGCCACAAATACTCCGGGTGCGTCTTTTAAACATTGTGTAACAAACGGCACATGTGGAGTCTCGCCCGGATGCAGCATGTTCCAGCGCTCGCAGTCGTTGCCGTCGCGATAGAGGCGCTTGTAGCTGGTCACGCTCCAGACGTCGGCGGCGACTCCGTATTTCTCCTCCAGGATTTCCTGCGCCTTTAGCACTTCAAACATGATGGTTCCGCTGCCGAAGAGCTGCGCACGCAGCTTTGCATCTTTTTTCTCGGAAGCCTTGAAGCGGTACAGGCCTTTCAAAATTCCATCCCGCACTTCCGGCCCTTGCGGCATCTCGGGCATCGGCACGGGCTCGTTGGTGACGGTCAAGTAATAGAAGATGGATTCCTGATCCACATACATGCGCTTGATGCCGTCCTGAATGATGACGGCAATTTCGTAGGCGAATGCCGGATCGTAGGCCAGAAGGTTTGGCACCGATAGTGCCAGCACATGGCTGTGTCCGTCCTGATGCTGCAAACCTTCGCCGGCCAGCGTCGTTCGTCCCGCAGTGCCTCCGATCAGGAAGCCACGAGTGCGCATGTCGGCAGCGGCCCAGATCAGATCGCCAATGCGCTGGAATCCAAACATCGAGTAATAAATAAAAAACGGAATCGTGTTGATTCCGTGATTCGCATACGCCGTGCCCGCCGCGATGAACGAGCACATCGAACCGGCTTCGGTAATGCCTTCTTCGAGAATCTGTCCGTTCTTCGCTTCTTTGTAATAGAGCAGCGTGTCCATATCGACCGGCTCGTAAAGCTGGCCGACGCTCGAGTAAATCCCCACCTGCCGGAACAGCGCTTCCATGCCGAAGGTGCGCGCTTCGTCGGGAATAATGGGCACGATGAGCTTGCCGATTTCAGGATCGCGCAGCAACTTTCCCAGCAGGCGCACGAAGACCATGGTCGTCGAAACTTCGCGGCCTTCGGTGCCTTTGTAAAATTCCTCGAAGTGCGATTCGGAAACCGGCGCAATCGGCTTGGCGCGAACCTTGCGTTCGGGAAGATAGCCGCCCAACTGCTTGCGCCGGTCCTGCATGTATTTAATTTCCGGACTGTCATCGGCGGGACGATAAAAGGGCGCGTTGTGCAGCTCGTCATCGGGAATCGGAATTCCAAAACGCGAACGGAACATTTCCAGCTCATCGTCGTTCAGCTTTTTCTGCTGGTGGGTGATGTTCTTGCCTTCGCCCGCTTCGCCCAGTCCGTAGCCCTTGATGGTTTTGGCCAGAATGATGGTCGGCGATCCTTTGTGTTCCACGGCTGCCTTGTAGGCGGCATGCACTTTGATGGGATCGTGGCCGCCCAAGCCGCATGCGCGCCAGTTGCTCGTCGGAAAGATGCTCAACCATTTTGAGCAATCGCGGATCGGTGCCGAAAAAGTTCTGCCGGAAGTAAGCGCCGCTCTCGACGAAATATTTCTGATACTGGCCGTCGCTGATCTCGCCCATGCGCTTGACCAGCAGGCCGTCGCGATCGTTCCGGATGAGGCTGTCCCAGTCGCCGCCCCAGATCACCTTGATCACATTCCAGCCGGCGCCGCGGAAAATGGCTTCCAGTTCCTGAATGATCTTGCCGTTGCCGCGTACCGGGCCATCGAGCCGCTGCAGGTTGCAGTTGACCACGAAGATCAGATTGTCGAGACGCTCGCGCGAAGCCAGGGTGATCGAGCCGAGCGACTCAGGTTCGTCCATTTCGCCGTCGCCCAGGAACGCCCACACTTTTCCGTCAGTCGATAACTTCAGCCCGCGATTTTCCAGATAACGGATGAACCGCGCCTGGTAGATCGCCTGAATCGGTCCGAGTCCCATCGAGACCGTGGGAAACTCCCAGAAATCCGGCATCAGCCACGGATGGGGATAAGACGAAAGACCGCCGCCGGATTTCAATTCGCGGCGAAAGTTCTCCAGTTTCTGCCTGGGAATGCGGCCTTCAAGATAGGCCCGAGCATACATGCCGGGCGCTGCGTGCCCTTGAAAATAGACCAGGTCGCGATCGCCGGTTTCGGTTTGGGCGCGCAGAAAATGGTTAAACGCCACTTCGTACAGAGTGGCAGCCGAGGCAAAAGTCGAAATATGTCCGCCAATGCCTTCCTGCAGCTTGTTGGCGCGGACCACCATGGCAAGCGCGTTCCAGCGCACCAGGCTCTTGATGCGGCGCTCCATCTCCTGACTGCCAGGAAAGGGGGGCGGTTGTACCGAGGGAATAGTGTTCTGGTAAGGCGTGGTCGCCGTGAACGGCAGATTTACTCCCGCCGCCCGCTTGGCATGCAGTGACAACTGCTGCAACAAACGTCCAGCACGTTCCGGACCGCCTTCAGCCAGCACATAGTCCAGGGAATCAAGCCATTCCCGCGTCTCCAGCACTTCCAGTCCGTTCGTCTTGGTCTCAGCCACGTCTAGTTTCTCCATTTTATGAGCAGGAATATTCCATGATAGACAATCGCGCGGAATTTTGCTGGAGCTTTGTTCGGGAAGCAGATGGCAAGGCTACATTCTGTGCCCCAATGGGAATCCTTCGCTTGCTTGAAGTCATCCATACCAACCAGTGATAATGTCGCTGCGGGCTTAAATACCGATGGCAGACGGCACTCATCACAGACGGATTTGCATCCAAGTCAGACAGAATTTTAAAGATAAACAAAACTTGAGATCAGAACAGGAGACTCCGCATGGCGAAAAAACCTGCTTCCAAGATTACCGCGCAGCCACACATCCATCAAAAAGCGAATGAAATTCAGCAATACGGCACCGTAACTCACGCTCTCCCTTTGGAGTTAGAAGAGCCAGTGCGCCTGGAGATGACGGAACGCCTCAACCAGTTGCTAGCCGACACCATGACCCTTCGCGACCTGTATAAGAAATCGCATTGGCAGGTTGCCGGACCAACCTTTTACCAGCTCCACCTACTTTACGATAAGCATTTCGGTGAGCAATCCGAACTTGTCGACACCATAGCCGAGCGCATTCAATTGCTCGGCGGCCTGAGCATCGCCATGGCACCCGATGTCGCCGAGACGACTCGGATCGAACGGCCGCCCCGGGGCAGGGAAGAGGTTCCGGTGCAGATCTCGCGCTTGCTGGATGCGCACCAGTTAATCATTCGTGACTGCCGTAATTTGGCGGAACGCGCCGACAAACTCGGAGATGACGGCACTAACGATCTGGCGGTCAGCGACGTATTGCGCACCAACGAATTGCAGGTATGGTTCCTCAGCGAGCATCTGGTAAATATGCCCTTGGTGGAAGCCGCGGACGACAGCTCCGCCGCCGCAGATTAACCTTACCAATGAGCCTGGTTGCCAATAAGGCCGGCTGCCCGCCGGCCTTATTTTGCGCCTCTTCCGCGAGACCTTTGCTTACCATCCGCAATAGAGATTATGTCAGCACTGATAGAGAAGCCCGACGCGACTGTGGCCCTTTCACTCGTTTTGTTACGAATTCAGAACAAAGTCGGCGGCGTCATCAAGTCGCCCTGCTCAGGGCGTATTCTGATCGACCGCAATAATAAAGTATAAATCTTCGCCCACGGACCGCTCCAAGTTGCTATTATTGCTTTACTTGTGGTGCTGTCAGAGGGGGGCCAATGTTTCCAGGGGGACAGAATCTACGTGTCTTGCGCGAGCAATTGGGATTGACCATGCGCGATGTGGAGAACGCGAGTGCACAAATTGCGCAAAAGCGTGCTAACGATGAATTTGCCATAGCTCCGAGCCGGCTTTCTGATGTCGAGACAAAGGGAGTCGTGCCCAGCATCTACCGCTTGTATTCGCTCGCTGTAATCTATCGTCGCGACATACGGGAACTCCTTTCCTGGTACGGAGTCGACTTGAATGGCATGGCGACGGATCTGGATTTTGTGTTCCCGCCGAAATCGCACGTTTCCAACGCTCTCGCAAATCTGTCCAGTATTCAGATGCCGATCCGTCTTGATCCCAGCTTCGATCCCCGACGCACCGTCAATTTCGGACGCATGGTGGAACAGTGGGGACAAGTGCCGCTAGCATATCTGGCGCAGTTTGCCACTTGTCAGTACACCTATGGATACATCGGCAGCGAGGATTTGACCATGTATCCAATCCTGCCGCCAGGCAGCTTTGTGCAAGTGGATGAGTCGAAAAACAAAGCCGTCGAAGGGGGCTGGCGTTCGGAATACGAGCGCCCAATTTATTTCGTGGAAACCCGCAACGGCCACACCTGCTGCTGGTGCACCATGACCCGCGAAGAAATTATTCTGCAGCCGCATCCGCTCTCGCCAGTTGCGGCCCGGGCCTTGCGATATCCGCAAGAGGCGGAGATCATTGGCCAGGTTGTCGGGGTGGCGATCCGTTTGGGAGATTGGCGTCCCCTGCTCGATTCTTCAACAAACTCGAAAGCGCGTGAAGCACTGAACTAAGGTGACGGGCCGATCCAGCCCCAGGCCCTTGCGGTAATAGATCCGGGCTCGCGCTCGCCAACCGCTCCACATAGGCATCCGCCGGAATGCCCGCAACTTTACTGGATTGTTTCGCATCTTCCGCCAGTTTCCTGATTGGCATAGCCAAAACCTTAGAAAGAAGCGAGCGGTGCGCTCGCGCCAACGCTTTTCTGGCGGCCGAATCGCCGTAAACCCGAGACAAGCCCCAGTGCTCGTAACCTCCGTCTTTCCGCAATCCAGCAAGATATTCCAGCTTGTTCAGACAGCCGGCGAAGGCTCTTAGCGTGGTTTCGTGGAGGTCTTCGAGTGCCGAATAAAGGCTCATGTTACGTTTTTGGAACGAGGAAATTACTTCAGTAACCTGTTCAAAATTGCTTTGCCGAATACATTATCACGGAGTAATTCCACACTGGAAAGGAATTTAACCCTGTGAAATCAAGTCAAAGATTGCTCCCTCTTGCAGTTCTGCTTTTAACGACTTGCCTGCCGGCGTCCTTGTTCGCCGCTACCGCCGACACACCCGACGGCAACCCCACCGGGCCGCCAATTATTATTCACGGATCGCCAATGCCGCCCGATGGCAACCCGACTGGACCTCCCAAATTGCGTATGGTTCGGTAAGTACCGGAAAGCGAACATCCTGAAGGTTTAGTTGTGGGCTACCGCAAAAACGTGTATATTTTGCGCGGTAGCCCATGACCGTTTCTTACTTAGTGTCGTACTACTACCTGTGGATCGGTCCCCACCTGCTGCTGGTGTCCATCTTAATTGCCATGTTTCTTCGCCGATTGCATCGGCAGTTTCCGATGTTCTCTCCTATATGCCGTATTTGAGATGTCTGCAGTGTGGCGTACTCTTCGGGATTTCCCTATCACCAATCCATTTTGGGCCGGCCTAGTACGGACGTCTATTCCATCGGACTGGAATGAGCACGGTAATTCGCTTCGCGGTCATCAACGAACTTTACCGGCACTTCTTGCGACGGTATCCTGCTCTTAATGGCCCTGGGCGGTATTTGTTCTGCGGTTCGATTGTGGTTCTGTTGCTGATCGCCGCGGTCGTGGGTTCTCAGCCCCTGCCACGAGCACAGATTTTCTTTTCAACGCCACCAACGCGATGGATCGGGCGGTGAGCGTATTACAGTGTGGCCTGCTGATTTCTTTGTTCGCGTTTTCCCGTTACTTTGTCACTCTCGTGGCGCAGTCACGCCTTCGGCATCGCCTTGGGCTTGGGAATTTTCGCCAGCGTAGAACTGGCTACCTCGTCTGTCTGGCTTCACCTTGGAGATTTCGGCAATCGTGCAGTGGACCTTTTCACCATGGCGACCTACCATCTCTGTGTCCTGATCTGGATGTTCTATCTCCTGCGTCCAGAGCGCGCTACGTCGTATGTCCTGAATCCACTTCCCAAGCATGATCTGGACGTCTGGAACAACGAATTGCAGCGACTTGTACAAAGATGACTATGACAATCATTCTCGTTCTGATCGCACTGCTGGCATTAATATGCTTACTTTGGCTAGCCAAGGGCCGCACCGTCAACGCCGACGTTCTACAAAATCCCGCCCAGCACATGCGGGCCGTCGATGTCGAAGCCTTCCGCAATCTGGTTGATCCGGACGAAGAGGAATTCCTTCGCGCCAATCTTTCTGCGCCGCAATTCCGCAGGATTCAGCGGGAGCGCCTGCGTGCAGCCGTGGAATATGTTTCCTGCGCAGCGCAGAATGCGGCGATCCTGCTGCGCGTGGCCGATGCTGGCCGACGCAGCTCCGATCCCGCAACCGCCGAAGCCGCCGAAAAGCTGGTGGACAATGCGATCCGCCTTCGCCTCTACGCTTCGCTTGCCATTCCCCGACTTTATCTTGGCATGATTTTGCCGGGGGCCCACATTTCACCCGTTCGCATCGCAGAAAGCTACGAGCAGATGACTCGCCTCGTGGTCTTGCTGGGATGCCTGCAATACCCCACGCGAGGCATCTCGGCCGCTCTCTGATCCGAGTGCTTGCATCGAGGCCACGACCCGGCGTCGCGGCGGGTCTTTTGTACCTCGAATATATTTGTTACGCCGCCCATTACTTCCGTAACTTGATGGTGCCAACAGCAGTACCTACGATTCCAGTATGAAGTACAACGCCCTTCTATTCTGCCCAGATGAAAAAACCGCCCGCGTAGTCACGCAAGTTCTCACCGACTTAGAGTTTCGGGTCGAACCTTGCAACGAACCTTTTGCAGCCGTAAAGAAATTGATGGCGGAGCACTTTGATGCCATCGTCGTCGACTGTGACAGCGAACAGAATGCGGCGCTGCTCTTCAAGAGCGCGCATAATTCCGGATCTAATCAGACTTCGCTCGCGGTCGCCGTTGTCGAGGGCCAAGCCGGAGTTGCCAAGGCGTTCCGCATCGGCGCCAATCTAGTTCTGACCAAGCCAATTAATGTTGAACAATCCAAGGGAACGTTGCGCGTAGCTCGCGGCCTGCTGCGAAAAACCGAAGCTGGAAAACCAGCCAGTCCCGCAACCTCGTCGGTACCATCCGCAGCGCCGCCGAGGAGTGCGTCCGTGCCGCAGATTGCCGCGCCGTTTCCACCGGCACAACCTGCCCCATCTCCAATTCCAGCGGTTCGCGCATCCATTTTTGAAGTCGAATCAGATCCAACTCCCCAACCAGAGCCAGCCGAAGCGGCCTTGCTCGAATCCATGCCTGCTCCGGCGCCTCCACCGACGTCTGCGAAAGATTATCCCTGGCAGCCGATTTCGAAGCCCGCGGCTGAACCCATGGCTACCGCTCTCCGCCGTGCCGCCGAAGCCACGGGTAGGTCGGAGGGTGATGCTCCAGCGCTTAACCAAAATTTCGCTGCATCGGCAGTCGTGCCTCACGCTCCAACCAGTCCGTCCCACACGACGAGCCGGGCTTCCGGTCAAGCGGCGGCCGCTGCGCCAGCTAAAATCGCGCCCAAGGCTCACAAAGAAGAAGCAGAGACCACCCAGTTTGACTCGCCTGTTTTTACTTCGCTCGGCGACGACCCCACGGAGAAAGCATCCGGCGGCGTTAACAAGACTATGCTGATCGTAGCCGCCGCTGTAATTGCGGCCGCAACCATCGGCTATCTCGGGTGGACGAAATTGCAATCGAGTCCAACTCCTGCCGGGCAAAATGTGAACGCGGCCGCCGCCCATAGTGCTCTGGCCCCGGTTCCGCAGCCAGTTTCTGAAGAAGCCCCACAGACTGCGAGTTCCGGTGCCAGCACAACAAAAGTTTCACAGCCGGCCACTGCGCAGCCAGTCGAACAGGGTCCTGACATTACGCTCTCCACTAAAGCAGAGCTTCCTTCCACAGATCGTTTTTCAGCAGATCGTCCTTCAGCGAATCGTCCATCGCCCGCCAAAAAATCCAGTTCGACAGTCGCATCGAACACCACAGTTCACACTCCGGCGCCTGCGAAGTCCGAACCTATGGTGGTAAAGAATGAAGCCTCGAGCCCAGTCCCGCCAAGTCCGTTTCAGGCAGACTCAGCGCAACCTCCGCCTGCGGGATCGCTCAGCGCTTCTTCGAATACCAATGACGCTGCCATCTCTGGCATCATGAGCACAGTTAAGGTGAGCACTCCGCAACCTGCGCCTCAAAAATTGAAGGTGTCCCAAGGCGTTTCACAGGGACTTTTGATCAAGAATGTCGATCCCGTTTATCCGGCGCTGGCCAGGCAAATGCGCATACAGGGATCGGTTGAGCTACTGGCCAACATTGGGAAAGATGGCAGCATCACTGCGGTGAAATTGCTCAGCGGCGATTCGGTTCTGTCACAAGCCGCAATCAACGCGGTTAAGCAATGGAAATACAAACCGTACTATCTGGACGACCAACCCGTCGCCATCCAAACCCAGATCACGGTAAAATTCAAACTCCCATAAATTTCACCTCAATGTAAATCTGAACTGCGGCGCGAGGATTCATCCTCGCGCCCTTTCAGTTGCGACGCGCCCATCGCCAATCCCAGCGCGACCCTACTCATCAAGTTATAATTAAAGATAGAGCACTCGCCGAAATTCCTTCCTGCAAGGCGGATAGCTGACAGCTGAAAGCTGAAAGCTAGTAGCTGGAAGCCAGCAGCTAGAAGCATCAACATGGACTTCAAACTAGTCAGCGATTACAAACCCAAGGGCGATCAGGCAGCGGCCATTGAAGCTCTAACCCGAGGTTTGTTAGATCGCGAACAGCATCAAGTTCTTCTTGGGCGTAACCGGCTCAGGCAAGACTTACACCGCCGCCAAGGTCATCGAGCAACTGAACCGTACCACCCTCGTCATGGCGCACAACAAAACCCTTGCTGCGCAGCTTTATCACGAGTTCAAAAACTTCTTCCCCCATAACGCGGTCGAATACTTCGTTTCTTATTATGACTTTTATCAGCCCGAGGCCTACGTGCCGGCGGCCGATCTATATATCGAAAAAGAAGCCACGATTAACGATGAATTGGACAAGCTGCGGCTCTCAGCCACGCGCTCGCTCTTTGAGCGCCGGGATTGTCTGATTGTGGCTTCGGTAAGCTGCATTTATGGCTTAGGCTCGCCGGAAGCTTACTACGGCATGATGCTTTTCCTCGAAAAGGGACAGCGGATCAAGCGCGAAGATATCACGCGCAAGCTGGTCGAGATTCTGTACGAACGTACCGATGGAGATTTTCGCCGGGGCACATTTCGTGTTCGCGGCGACGTCATCGAAATTTTTCCTACGTATGACGATATGGCCTATCGGGTTGAATTGTGGGGAGACGAAGTAGAAGCGCTCTCGCAGATTGATCCCTTGTTCGGCACCGTCAAACAGAAATACATGCGGCTGCCGATTTATCCGAAAACACATTATGTGATGAAGCCCGAGACCCGCACTCGCGCGGTCGATTCCATCCGAGAAGAACTGGCGTGGTGGGAAAAGGAATTAGAGAAGCAAGGCCACGTAGTCGAAGCCCAGCGTGTTCATCAGCGCACCATGTTTGATCTGGAAATGATCAAATCAATGGGCTACTGCCACGGCATCGAAAACTACTCGCGCCACTTCACCGGACGTCTTCCCGGTGAGCCGCCGCCAACTTTGCTGGATTATTTTCCGCGCGATTATCTGATGTTCATCGACGAATCGCACCAGACTGTTCCGCAATTGCACGGCATGTATCATGGCGATCGCTCGCGCAAGGAAACCCTCGTCGAATACGGCTTCCGCCTGCCTTCGGCATTGGATAACCGTCCGCTTACTTTTCCGGAGTTCGAGCATCGCATGGGGCAGATGATTTATGTCTCGGCGACACCGGGCCCATACGAGCTTACAAAATCGGCAGGAGTAGTGGTCGAGCAAATCATCCGGCCTACAGGTCTTGTGGATCCTCCCGTCGAAGTGCGTCCGGTGAAAGGGCAGATTGATGACCTGCTGCACGAGATACGCGAACGCACGTCCCGCGGCGAGCGCGTGCTCGTGACCACGCTCACCAAACGCATGGCGGAAGATCTCGCCGAATATTACAGCGAAGTTGGCGTAAAGTGCCGCTACATGCATTCGGAGATTGAAACTCTGGAGCGGGTGAAGATCCTGCGCGACCTGCGCAAAGGCGAATTCGACGTGCTGATCGGAATCAACCTGCTGCGCGAAGGCCTCGATCTCCCCGAGGTCTCCCTCGTTGCAGTTCTCGACGCCGACAAAGAAGGTTTCCTGCGTTCCGCAGGCGCGCTAATCCAAACCATGGGACGCTGCGCCCGCAATCTAAACGGCCGCGCCATCCTCTACGCCGACCGCATGACTGACTCCATGAAGAAGGCCATCGGCGAGACCGACCGCCGCCGCGCCATCCAGCAAGCCTACAACGAAGCCAACGGAATCACGCCCGAGTCGATTATTCGTCCGCTGGATATGTCGCTGGCCCGCATCATCGAGGCCGATTACGCCGACCTAACCGGCGGCGAGTCAGAGGGCATTCCTGAATTTAAATCGCAGGAAGAACTCGACGTTTACATCGGCAAGCTCGAAAGCGATATGCGCGAGGCCGCCAAGCGATTTGAATTCGAAAAAGCGGCGAAGCTGCGAGACACGATCAAAGAGCTGCGCACAAAAGAATTCTTGTTCGCCTGATCTTCCGCCAGCCCGTCCTCTTCGGTCGTTTCTGGTGAGAGTTAACTACCCGCAAGTCCATGACCCAGAAGAATTTACAGCTGAGAGTTGCATGACTTCGGTAACTTTGCACCTCTGGTTCCAGGGTGTAATCTTCGCTCGTAATGTCCAACATCGGTCCATTCGTAAAAAAGGCGATCCCGGAAGTCTTTCCGGACAAAAAAGAAAGTTCGCCAAGTGCTACCGAATCAGCGAATGCAGAAACGGCTGCTCCCAAATCAGGTCGTAAACGTTATCCCGAAGTACAAAGCGCAACTCGTTTTCCGATCAAGCTGCCGATTTCTGTAAAATCCACCACAGGCGAGCGTCATACTGAAACCCAAAACATTTCCGCCAACGGCGTGTTATTTCAGATGGTGGATTCCGAAATGCCCATCGGCTCCATGGTAGACTTCACCATTTCGCTACCAGCCGACGTTGTGGGCGCAGAGTCCGATGTGCGGCTGGATTGCCGCGGCCGCGTGGTACGTAGTTTCGAAGATAGTGGCAGACGCGGCGTAGGCGTGGTCATCGATGAATATCGTTTCGATCGCGCTGAACGGCGAGGAGACTGATGGCAAGCACTCCGGTAACCGCGAAAATCGAGATCGAGCAACCGCCCGCGAGTGAGGCCAACGGCCAGTTCATTCGCGTAATTGTTGCGGACTCGCAGGCGATATTTCGCGCCGGACTGCGCAAGATTTTTGCTCTCGAAGACGATGTCCGGGTAGTCGGACAAGCAGAAACCCTGCCGCAGACGTTAACCGCGGCCAAAAAATTTACCGCCGACGTTTTACTTTTCGAAGCCGCAATTGCAGCCAATCCCATTGAAGCCGTTGCCGACCTGTTGCGGCAGAATCCCGCGATTCGTCTCGTCGTCGTAACTACCGAACCCGATCAAGATTTGACGCTCGAACTGTTTCGCCGCGGCGTGCATGCTATCGTGTCACGCGAAGTCGAGCCCGAATTGTTAGTGGACTGCCTGCGCAAAGTATCAAAAGGTGAGCCGTGGCTAGATGGCCGCGCCACGCAGTGGGTGCTAGAAGCCTATCGCACACAAGGCTCGCGCGCCGGAGCTCCACGTCCGAAAGTGCAGCTCACGCCCAAAGAAACTCTGATCGTTTCCTGTGTCACTCAAGGAATGAAGAACAAAGAAATTGCCCTGCGCGTCGGAACCACCGAACAGGTAGTAAAAAACTATCTGCGCAAGGTCTACGACAAGCTGGGCGTCGCCGATCGCCTGGAGCTGGCTCTGTACTGCCTCAATAGCCGCATCCTGGATAATTCAACAATCAAAGATATCCCGCCCAAGCCAGCACCCATCGCCCAAACACCACAGAACGGCAACGGTTCAGCAACCGCGCCGGCGAACCCGCCCACTCCGGAAACAATCTAGCGCTCGCCAAAATCCGGGCAAGAATCGACTCGCGGGAAATTTCATAGATCCTTCACTTCGCTCAAGGATGACAGCATTCGCAACGATGAAAATATTTGCCCAAGGATGACAGCATATAGTTTGCACAGCACAATAGCGGTGGCCCGTCACAGACAAAGACCCCAACCCGCTGTCATCCTGAGGAAGTGCGGTCCTTCGCGAAGCGAAGGACCGCCAACGAAGGATCTATGCACGGCGCGCCCCACTTTTACCACGTTTACATAATGACGAATCGGTCGAAAACACTTTACACCGGCGTGACTGGGAATCTCGAACAACGCGTCTTCGAGCACAAGCAAGGTATCAAAGGCGAATTCGCAGCGCGGTACAAGATCGACCGGTTGGTATACTTTGAGCGCTTCGGCGACATTCATGCAGCAATCGCTCGCGAGAAGCAGATAAAGGGGCTATTGCGGGCTAAGAAGATAGCGCTGATCGTTTCGATGAATCCGGAGTGGCGTGATTTGAGTGAGCGATGGTTTGTGCGGCATCAGTATCAGCCAGAAAGTGCATAGGTCCTTCGTCGGCAGTCTTTCGCTTCGCGAAAGCCTGCGCTTCCTCAGGATGACAGCGGAAAGAAACGGGGCGGCAAGCGCCGCCCCATGTCCTGAAGTCTAAAGCCTGAGGCCAGTTTTACGTCCCCTCACTCCAGCCCGCCAGATACTCTTCCTGCTCCGGCGTCAGTTTGTCGATCTTAATTCCCATCGACTCGAGCTTCAGTTTGGCAACCCGCTTATCCAGATCATCAGGCACCCGATAGACTTTCTTCTCGAGCGACTTATGATTCTTCACCATGTAGTCGACTGAGAGCGCCTGGTCGGCAAAGCTCATATCCATCACCGACGCGGGATGCCCCTCGGCCGAAGCCAGATTAATCAGCCGGCCTTCGCCCAGCAGATTGATCTTGCGGCCATCTTTCAGCGAATATTCTTCGACTGAAGTACGCGTGGTGCGCTTCGACGAAGATAGCTTTTCGAGCGCCGGAATATCGATCTCTACATTGAAGTGTCCGGAGTTCGAAATGATCGCCCCGTCTTTCATCAGCTCGAAGTGATCTTTGGTGAGGACGCTCTTGTTGCCAGTCACGGTGCAGAACACGTCGCCGATCTTGGCCGCCTCAGTCATCGACATCACGCGGAAGCCGTCCATCACCGCTTCGAGAGCCTTCGTGGGATCAACTTCAGTGATGATCACTTCAGCGCCGTTGCCACGAGCGCGGCTGGCCAACCCGCGTCCGCACCAGCCGTACCCGGCGACCACGAACTTCGATCCTGCCAGCAAAAAGTTAGTGGCACGAATGATGCCATCGATGGTCGATTGCCCAGTCCCGTAGCGATTGTCGAACAGATGCTTGGTATCGGCATCGTTGACCGCGACGATCGGGAAGCGCAGCACGCCTTCCTTGGCCATGGCGCGCAACCGAATCACACCAGTCGTGGTCTCTTCCGTGCCGCCAATCACGCCGGTGAGCGCGTCCTGGCGCTTGGTATGCAAAATGGTAACCAGGTCGGCGCCGTCGTCCATGGTGATGTGCGGCCGATGATCGATCGCCGCAAGAATGTGATTGTAATAAGTGTCGTTGTCTTCGCCCTTGATGGCGAAAACCGGAATGTTGTGATCGCGCACCAGGCTCGCCGCCACATCGTCCTGCGTGGACAGCGGATTAGAAGCGCACAGCACCACATCAGCCCCGCCATCGCGAAGCGTGATGGCCAGATTCGCCGTCTCCGCGGTAACGTGCAGGCAGGCAGAAATGCGAATGCCCTGCAGCGGCTGGTTCTTGATGAATTCCTTGCGAATGATCTGCAAAACTTTCATCGACTGGTTTGCCCAATCGATGCGTTTCTTTCCCAGATCGGCGAACTCAATACCTTTGATATCAGATTGCGCTTGCGTTGGCGTAGTCGACATTACTTCTCCTGTGGCGCTGAATTAATCTTGATTTAAATGTTAGAAACGAGAAACCGGGTGCCCCATTTCTCGCATCTTTTGCGAGAAGTGGGAATCGGAAAGTCTTTATCGGCTGCCCCACTCTTTCGCGTTCTGTGCGAAAGGGTGGGATGGCTAAAACCTACTTATGCGCCGCAACCGGCTCGCGCAACCCCGCATCGCTGGCCAGTTTCGCCGCTTTGTCAGTCAATTCCCAAGTGAAGTCAGGATCAGTGCGCCCAAAATGTCCATAAGCCGCCGTCTTGCAATAAATCGGACGCCGCAAGTTGAGCGACTCAATAATGCCCTTGGGCGTCAGCTTGAAATGCGCCCGAACCAGATCAGAAATGATCTTTTCATCGACCTTGCTGGTCCCGAGCGTATCCACGCGCACGCTCACCGGCTCAGCCACGCCAATCGCGTATGCCAGTTGCAGTTCGCAACGGTCAGCCAATCCAGCAGCCACTATGTTCTTCGCAATGTGACGCGCCATGTACGCAGCCGAACGGTCGACCTTCGTCGGATCCTTGCCGCTGAAAGCCCCGCCGCCGTGCCGTCCCATACCACCGTAGGTGTCGACGATAATCTTTCGCCCGGTCAATCCCGTATCACCCATCGGCCCGCCAATCACAAAGCGACCGGTAGGATTGATGTGGTACTTAGTATCTTCGTCGAGCAGATGCGCGGGAATAGTAGCCTGAATCACGTGCTTGAGAATGTCGCTGCGGAGTTCGTCGTTGCCCACAGTTTCAGAGTGCTGCGAGGAGATCACGACCGCATCCACGCGAATCGGCTTGTGATGCTCATCATATTCAACTGTCACTTGGGATTTGCCGTCAGGACGCAGGTAGGGAAGCTTGCCATGCTTACGAACTTCAGAAAGCCGCATGCAAAGCTTGTGCGCAAATGAAATAGGCGCCGGCATGAGCTCAGGCGTCTCGTTGCAGGCGAAGCCAAACATCAGTCCCTGATCGCCCGCGCCGCCGGTGTCAACGCCCATCGCGATGTCGCCGGATTGCTTGTTGATGCTGGAGATCACGGCGCAGGTATTGGAATCGAATCCGTAGAGCGCATTGTTATAGCCGATCGATGAAATGGTGCCGCGCACCAGGTTCTGGAAATCGACGTAAGCCTTGGTCGTGATTTCACCCGCGATGACTACCAGGCCGGTTGCGGTCAGAGTTTCGCAAGCTACGCGGCTGGACGGGTCGTCGGTGAGGCAGGCGTCGAGAATGGCGTCAGAAACCTGGTCGGCGATCTTGTCCGGATGGCCTTCGGTTACGGATTCAGAGGTAAATAAATGGCGGTTCTTCGACAAAATTGTTCTCCTTAAACAATCTGGGCGTTACGTCTGGCGGGGGATAATCAGCACACAACGGCCACACCGATGCATGTTTTGCGGTCTCAAAAAGGCTACCAGAGAACGTGCGCAGGCGCAATCTTTTTGGGCTGGTTTGCAGGTACTGACAGTGAGCGGGACTCCGCGATGGGTAGAGGGCCAAACCTGGGTTCAAACGGGATTATAGAACGTCCACCGGTATCTACCGCGCGGCTTGTTGAGATTAAAAAACTCGAATTTTGGGTGGAGCCGCGCCTCCGCAACTTGCAAAAAAGTCTGGCTTCGTATCAGGGTATGCCTTCACAGGCTGCGGAAAAACTATAACTGAGGCAAGTTTTGGGGCAGGGCCCGACTTCAGTCGGGCCGCTAAGCCGTTGAAAATGTGTAGGCGCTTTAGCGCCTGAGGTAAGCTCTCGCGTCCTCGACGACTTTTTCCGCAAGCTTTACAGGCATACCCCAAGTCGCTGAAAATGCATCCGGCCTTAGCCGTTGAGGCTGCGGTTAATCGCCAGTAAATGAATTTTTCCGCAGCCTGTTCAGTCGTGCGCGAGCCTGTGACAACGTAAAGGTGGGCCAGCCGCCGACCGCGCCGTCCCCGCCTTTACATAGAACGTAAAGTTAGGCCAGCCACGATCAGTACCAAGGCCAAGGCCAGTTCTTACTCTTCCAATCCAACGCGCCGCAACAAATCCTCAAACCGGCGATCACCGCGCAGGAAGTCGTAGGCAGGATTTACCTTCAACGCTGTAAGTTCGTTGGAGTGTCGTGTGTAGGCTTTCTCCAGCCAGGCAAGGGCTTGGTCTTTGTCTCCCAACCCCGCGAAAGCTTGAGCGACAGACATGGGGTCAACAGGACTGCTCTTATCAATTTGCAGCAACTCGTGAATCGCCCGGCGTGCCTCTGTGGTTTGTCTGGCGCGTCCATGAATATACGCACACCAGGACCAATACGGCGCGTCCGCACTGGTTGCCTTTTCGTTTTCGGCCAGGGCCTCGGCGAACATGGCTTTCTCTACATACGCCCCCTCGATGAGGTGCGCACGCAGAAAGCCAGGGTCCATGTCCTGGACGGAACGCCACTTCTCGATCGCCGCATCGTACTTGCGTGAGAAGTACAGAATCGCGCCGTTGTCCGCGGCGATGATCAACGAAAGCGGATCCAACTGCTGCGCTCGCTGGCTTTCCTCAAGCGCCTCATCGAACCGTCCGCGCCACATCAGGTGCTCCGCGTACCAGTGATGTGCCGTCGCATCGTTTGGATTTAATTGGATCGCCCGGAGAAACTCCTTTTTCGACGTCTGCCAGTCCCAATCGTAGTTTTGAACAATCAGAGCCAGCGCCGTGTGTGCTTCAGGCAAGTTCGGATCGATTTCGAGCGCCTTCGCCGCCGCCGCCCGCGCCTTGGGCATAAACTTCTCAGGCTCCCCGCGCCATGCAGCGAGGATAGCGTCCGCCTTCGCAAGTCCGGCATACGCACGCGCATCGTTCGGGTCTTTCGCGGCCGCCTGCTCGAAATACCGAATCGCCTCTTCCAGGTCTGCCGGCGTCCTCTTGTTGAAAAAATACAGCCCTTTCAAATAAAGATCGTAACCCTCAAAACTTTGCGGCACTGCCGATTGGGTCCCGGGCCCTTTCCGGCTGACAAAGGTCAGCTGAATCTCCTCTGCGATCTCTTGCGCAACCTCGCCCTCTAGGGCAAGTAGGTCTTTCAGTTCGCGGTCATACTGACGCGCCCACACGTGCGACTGGTCTTTCACCTGGATCAGCTGAGCGCTGATCCGTACGCGCCCCGAGTCTCGGCGGACGCTGCCTTCAATCACATACTGCGCGTTCAACTCGCGGCCGATCTGATCGAGCGGCGTTCTGCGTGTTCTTGTAATGCATGACCGAAGTGCGCGCAATGACTCCCAGTGCGCCGGGTGTTGAGATTGCCGAGCTGGCGTGATCATTTCTTCGGTCAGACCATCGCTGACGTACTCCTGCGCAGGATCTCCCGTGAGGTTCTGGAAAGGGAAGGACCGCCAGCATGATTTTGCCAGGGCTGCTCCGCAGGGCCCGGCCGCGAACGCCAGATCCAAATAGCGGATGCCACGATAAGGACAAGCGCGACTGCGCGCGGAGGCGATGATCGCCGATCTCCAATTCCTTGCGCGTCGCGGGTGCGAGGGCAATTGAATTTCGGGATCGCTTCTCGCAATTGGGACGGGGCACAGGAGCTTCTATCTCCTGCCCTTGCTATCGGCTGTCTCTGTAACGGGCACAAGAAACCGGTATCCCTGGCCTTGCACGGTGAGGATGTAGCGCCGATCGGCTGTCTCATCCAACGCCTTCCGCACCATGAAAATGGTCTGCGTCAGGTTCGACTCTTCCACAAAACTGTCCGGCCAGACCGCTTTCATCAGTTCGTCTTTGGTCACAATCCTTCCGGCGTTTTGTACCAGCAAGAGCAGGACATCGAAGGCCTTCGGGGTCAGCGGCACGGTCTGCGCCGCCTCGTCGCAACACTGCGGTTTTGCGGGTCGAGGCTGAATTCGCCGAACTGGTACAAGTTGCTGGTCAGACTGGGCATAACACGGTTTTTAGAGGTTTTGAGAACTTTTGAGCGCCGATTTTAGGACATGCGAAGGACATGCGAAGTAGCTTTTGCCGCGGGGGATGGCGGAATGGCGTAAGCCAGAAAGTTGGCGGAATTTTACCACGATTGTTCCCACGTGGACCGCTACATTCTCCGGCAAAGAGGGGCAACGAGTTACAAGAACTCGTTGCCTCCTCGCCCGGATCCCCGCGAACAACACAAATTCCTCAAGGAGATTCGCATGTCGCGCAAAAATGTTTTTTGGAGCGTTCTGCTGGTTCTGTTTTGCTGGGCCTCGCTGGTCGTACCGGCATCAGCACAGCATTTCACACAGGTTAAAGGCACTCTCGCCAGTGTCGCCGCTGGCCGAAACGAGGTCTTTGGCATCGACGCCAATGGCGCGGTCTGGCGATACCATGCCGCCACGAAATCCTTTAGCAAAATACCCGGGGTGCTTGCACATGTTGCAGTGGGCGGCGGCACTCTCTCGCAGCATGACGACGTATGGGGAATAAACGCTAGCGGCAACGTTTATAGGTTTAACTACAGCACCAAAGTCTTCAATCAAGTGCAGGGTGTCCTTCGAGCAAATCACGGTCGGCCTAGGCGACCAGGACAATTGCCATCCTTACGAAGTATGGGGCATCAACTCGTCCCAAAACGTTTTCAGGTACAACTACTGCACAAAGAAATTCGACACGATTACGGGCTTCCTGACCCAGGTCGCAACCAGCGGAGGCGATGTATGGGGCATCAATAGCGTGAGCGACATCTTCCACTTCAACTTTGGCACGCAGAAGCTCGCGTCAGTTCCTGGCACCCTGGCCCAGATCGCCGTGGGCGTGAATGATGTGTGGGGAATGAACAGTTCCAATCAGGTCTTTCGCTACGATCCAAGCACCGGCTTGTTCGCTCAGGTGCCGGGAATCGTCGGTCAAATCGCGGCTGGCGGGGATGGCGTGTGGGCCATTGACCTCTCCAACAATATTTTTCGCTTTGATCCCAGCAGCGAAACCTTTGTGCAGGTTAGCGGTCTTCTCACAAGTATCGATGTCGGGTCCGGAGCCGGCGTCTTTGGAATCAATTCCTCGGATCACGTCTTCACATTCCTTCGACCATAGGAGGTGGAAATTCCAGTGGCCGAATGCACTCACGGGTCCGCCGAGCCGCCACCCTCCAGAACGCGGTCAGGTGGTGGCCGGGCACCCACCTTTGCGGCGTAAAGGTGGGCCAACCCCCGATAAACGCATCCGCATCCCGCGAGTGGAGACGGATTCTCAGATCATGACAATCGGGCTCGGTGTTCTCTGGAGGATGCGCTGCGCATTCCGACCAGCGGCATCTCGCAATGGCTGGAGCAAGACTACGGACTAACACCATCGGATATTGCACAGGTATTGGGCACCTCGGAGCAACTGAACATCAGCGAAGTAGCGGACCGCAATGCTGGAGTCGCGGCCAAGCTAAACAAAGCAAGGCTCCAGCCACTCATCAGAAAGTGATAAGCGCAATTTCCGCAGTTTTACACAAGTAGCTGTCGATAAATCGCGATAACCTTCATTGACCTCGCGCAGGGTTCCGAGCGCTATCGCTTACAACGATTGAGTCAACTCGATTGTTGGTGCAACTCGCCCTTTAGCGTGGGGCAGGGGTCAAGCGAAGGACCGTTCTATTGCGGTTTCGTAGGGTTTTCATCGGCCTGCGTCGGTGATTGTGTGGGTGAGTTCGGACCGCGGAGCTGATGTTTCGAGTCCATGCGCATCGAACATCAGAGTTTTTACTTCTCCGTAATCCCCTTGCGTGGGAAGTTTTTGGCCGTTGAATTCGAAATCGAGCGCGCCAACATTGCCTGCCTTTATGGCGATTTCCTTCTCCGCGCGTACCGATTTTTGCGTTCCCGCCGCCAACAAAGCCCGAGTGACAATTTCACCATCCACAGAAATGGATAACCATGAATCTTCGCGCGCCTTGATCACCACCATCAAATTTCCACGGGCAGGAACAGCGGGCGCGGGAACTGGTGAAGACGAGGCGATTACTTGCTGGGACGATCTCGATCCGCCGGCCGGCGCAGCCGCCGTCGCTTCAACCGGTTTTGCCGAAGAATCAACCGGCTCACCAGGTTTCTGCGCAGGCTGAGAAGTTTCGACGGTTGCCGCAGGAGCACCGGGAGCAGCAACGGCAAGCGCGGCAGAAACGGCAGCACTCTTTTGTGACTCGCGCGAGTAGAAGCCCCATGCCGCAAAGCCAACGGCTGCCAGCAGCAGCACAACGGCAAATATGCCCCAGGGAAGGTCAGAAGCTTCCCGATCTCTTTCTCTTGGCAGTTCGAGCACTGGCGGCTGGTCTTGTTCCTCGGAATTGTTAACCAGCGGACTGGTTCCAGTGGCGGCCATGTACTCGGCGATTGCCTGCTCTTCATCCATGTGCAGGCAGCGCGCATAAGCACGAATGAATCCTTTGTTGAAGATGCCGCCAGGCAACTGGTCGAAATGGTCTTCCTCGAGCGCGCGCAACATGCGGGTACCAATTTTCGTCGACAGGGAGATCTGCTCAAGCGTCAGCCCCTGCTTCTCCCGCTCCTGTTTCAATTGCGCGCCAAACGATGCCAAGATCGCAATCCCCCAACTTCGACACTATAGGTCAAGTTGTTCCCAATAAATATATGTTACTGCAGCGCGTAAGGAAGCGAAATTTTCGTGCAAGTGTAGGCGCGAGCGTCCCGCTCGTGCTTATCACTGAAATGCCTGATGAACAGCGGTTAAGTCCGATCGCGGGTGAGGTATCACGGCAATAACGGTGTCCCCATTAAAGTGCAGGCGCGAGCGCCGCGAAAGTGTAGGCGCGAGCGTCCACGCTCGTGCTGCGTAAAGCAAATCCCCGACGAATGGAGAAAATCCGATTGCAAGCGCCCACTCTTTCTCTCCTGTGCGAAAGCGCAGGATTTTGGTAACCCAAAGAATCCCGCCCGCCAAGCGCCGTCGTGAGCCAAAGTACGAGGGCGGATGCACGCGGAACGAAGCTGTCGATTCTGCGCAGCTTGCATCAAAGTTAGAACATTAGAAATTACGGGAGCGATCAAAATGGCAAGTTCAAAGCAAAAGAAAGCTGCCAGGAAAAACATCTCGAAGGCGGCGGCCGCAGCTAAGAAAAAACGAACGATTTCGCATCTGCCGAAATCGGTGCGAACAGCGCTGGGGAAAAAAGGCGCCGCAGCCGCGCAGAAGAAAAGAAAATCTGCCGGGTAATTGACGGTCAAAAGGGAAGCTGTCGAAAGGGAAGCTGAAGATAACCAGCGTGGCACTGCAGAGCCGAAGCCCTGCAGTTACTTCGCCAGTTCAAGATCTAGTTGCTGCTACTGTCATCCCGCCGCTTCAGCGTAGGCTTGTCATCGTCGCCAGAACTCCCGTCTTTCCCAGTGTTACTGGTCGACGAAGTTCGCCGCAGGCTTGGCTTACCACTATCTTTGAGATCGTTCGGCTTCCGCCGATTTTCCAGCGAGGCCAGCCGCGACTTAACATCGTCAAATTCCGAAGTAGTAACCGTGTACTCCGCCTTCGCCGGAAGGATCTTCTCAATTTCGGTCTGCGACGCGGCAATGCGATCCGGCGTCTGCGGATGCGAAGCGAAAGTCTTCGCCAGCGTTCCCGGCTTCTTCTTCTCCATCGCCTGCAGCTTCTCAAAGAAAGCCACAAACGACTGCGGATCGTACCCAGATTTATACATATACTGCAGACCAAGATAGTCCGCTTCAGCCTCAAACCCGCGCTGGAAGCTCAGGAACGTAATAGGCAAGGCCAGCCCCGCCGCCTGATAAGCCGCATAACCAATGCCGCCGCCAACGAAGATGAGGGGTATAGTCGCAAAGTTGGCATACTGCGCCCGAGTCAATTGCCGCGTAGCATGCCGCGCGCAAACGTGAGCGATTTCATGCGCCATCACGCCAGCCAACTCGGCCTCGCCGTCAGCCGCAAGAATGGTAGCCGAGTCCACATAAACAAACCCGCCCGGCAGCGACATAGCATTGACCACGTCCGAGTCAATAATCTTGAAAGTAAAAGGCACCTGCGCATCCGAGTTCCGCACCAAATTCTGCCCCAACCGGTTCACATACTCAGTAATGACGGGATCCGTAACAAACTTAGAAGTAGAATCCACCATCATCGCGTATTGTTTCCCCATCTTTATGTCGCTTTCGATGGAATACCAGTTTCCGAGGCCTCGGCCGCCTACTTTGCGGTTGCCTATGGCGTCGACGTCATCTTTGCCGCCGTCGTGTTTTACTTTGTCGGGATCGGCGGGTTGGACTGGAGGCGTTTGAGTTCCTTGGGTTGCGGTGCTGTTTTGCGGCGGGGCGGTGCCTGAAACTCCGGGGTCTCCGGAGGGAACTGTGCCTGGTGTGGGTGGGTTGGGTGCCGGGGGCGCCGGTTTGCGCTATCGCTGAGGTCAGGCTTCCGAAGGTGAACAAGGTTGCCGTTAATAACATTAGCCGGAACTTCATACCAGACTCCGTTTTCCGCCCGAGCGGGCCTTTGATCGATTATACCTCTGGAGACAGTAGACGCGGCGCAAATTTCCCTATGAAGTTCGACGCAGGATGGGGACAGAAGGTTATCCGGCGTCAGGCAGATAGCGCGATTTACTTGGCCGAAGCAGTGACCACGCTGACCAGCGAGTCGGCGCAGCCGTAGTAGAGGAACCACTGGTCGTGGAAGTACACCAATCCTTCGGCAAAGGTGGTTCCGGCGGCGTACTGGCCAGTTTTCTCGTAGGGCATTACCGGCTGCAAGACGGGATGCTCGGTCTGCTCAATGAGATGTTTCGGATCGTCTTTATCGAACAGCGCCTCCCCAGCCGCATACGCGTTGGGGCCTAAATCGCGGTCTCCATCGGTGACGGCATTTTTTCCGTTGTAGATCAGCACGATTCCCGCTGCGGTCAGAACCGGCGGCGGACCGGTCTCGGGAAAGGTGCTGTCGAAATGACCGGAGCGCGGCCGCAACACTTCAATCGGGACGCCCTTCGCATCTTCTATCGGACTCCAGTGAATCAAGTCATTCGAAGTCGCCAGATGAATCGCGCCTTCGCCCCAGTACATCCAGTAGCGGCCATTGATTTTCGTTGCGATCAACCGTCCCTTATCTTTATTCAGGCGCGTAACAATTCCTGCGGACTTGTATCGCAGCTCCGCATACTTGCCTCCTGCGGCGGCGGCAAAAGCTGGGCCATGTTTTTGCCAATGCGTCAGATCGGTCGAAGTCGCGATGCCTACCGAAAAGCTCTTGCGATTCCACTGCGTGTAAGTGAGAACGTAGCTGCCGTCTTCGGCCTCCACGATGCGCGGATCTTCGACTCCGCCCGGCCACTCTCGCGCCTGCTGCGAATCGTCAGCCGGATAAAGCACAGGCTCAGCGCGCCGGACAAACGTGATTCCATCCGCGCTCTCGGCGAGGCCGAGCCGCGAGGTGTGCCCTCCGATCTGCATAGCGCCGGAGTCGTCTTCGGCCCGGTAAAGCACGTACACTTTGCCATCGCGCACGATGGCCGCAGGATTGAAAGTGTGCAAGACTTCCCAGTGCACCGGGCGCTTTAAGATGGGATCGATAAAAGTTGAGTCCGCGCGCGGAGCGATAACGGGATTGCCTTTTGCCGGGCGCACGAAAGGCGCGATCTCCCACTTCAACTCTTGAGCTTGCAAAACCGCGGCGCACAAAATCCCCATCGCTAGGAAAAGCTTTGTTTGGGATTTCATCATGCCAGTATATGGCGGTTCACATTAAAAGCCGGGTACCGGCACATTCTTATTCGGCAAGACCAGATTCAAGGTAGCCCCACATAGATTTCGGCATTAGGGTAAGCGAAAATTCTCCGCTTAACCAGTTACCAGTCTGCGGTATAAGATCAAGCGATTCGAGAGTGATGGCTTGGGGGGTATGCCTACGACATGAAAACGAAAATGGCAAATAAACTAAAAGACGGGGCCGCCTGTAGAGTTATCGGCGGTACACACGAAGGAAAATCGGGAATAGTCAGGGACATCAAAACCGGGAAGACAGGGCACGTTTCAATTACCGTCGTCCAGACGGATGGAGCAAGGTTCAAGACCCTCGCCAGGAATGTAGAGATTACCTAGAGTGGTCGTTGAAACGTAGGCAAGCCGGGTGTCGGCTGAAACGCATCGGCGACTGTGAGATTACGCTTGCGGATCGGGGACCATAAACTTGACGCGAGCACCCGCCCCTTGCGATGAAGCCGCAAGGAGCGGGGCACCCGGTGTTCGCTCGACGCCATGCACATCGGCTCTTTCTGGGCTGATTCCTCGACGGAGGGATTCTGAAATGTTGATGACCGCTGGCTGAGCGCTCCGGTATAATTCGGCGCTCAGAATACGAAAGGAAGCCTTCCATGACGTATTTGAATCGACTCTCGTGGGTGGCCGCGCTGCTGCTGGTCGCCTGCTGCAGCGAACTGGCAAGCGCAGCCGAGCCCCCGTCCGACTTGTGCTCGCTCCTGCCCTCTGCGACGGTAGGCAAGATATTGCGACAGGCTTACGACTCTCCGAAAAAAAGTGTTGCTCCACGGCCATACCGAAACACCAATGAAGGAACCGATTGCAACTATGGATCGGGGTCGAGCCTCTTATTGTTCCGTGTGTACGTTGATCCGTCGCCAGCGGCATCGGCTGACCTCTTCGCGAGGCTGAAGAGTTTCTTCGGAGAGGGATCAACTGCGGTGAGCGGCGTAGGAGACGAAGCTTATTTAGACAAGGCTCATGGGCTGCATGTCCGCAAAGGCAAAGTCCGTTATTTTCTGGATGGTGCGGGAACGCCCAAACAGAAAACCGACCTCGCCGCTGGGATCGCAGCGCAACTCTGAGTCGCATCCGTGCACGTTGCCCCAGGTTAGCGTCAAGAAACGACGCGAACCTGGGGCACGCGTCCGTTATCTAATCAGGCAATCACTTCGTGAAAATATCGTGATCCTGGTCGTATCGTTTCTCGACTTCCTGAGCCTCACCCGCCATTTCATCTGCCTCTTTCTCCAACCGCTCGTTGACAGCGGCCTCCTCAGAGCGACGTTTGTTTGATGGCTGTTGCGGCGAACTGGTTGAATCCTTCTTGACATCCGGCATAGTGCACCTCTC
>CAVQTI010000015.1:0-523386 GCA_963716405.1 uncultured Acidobacteriota bacterium
TCCTTCGTCGAGTCCCCAGTTCCCGCCGCGCGCCATCACGCGAACTCCATTCACGGAAAGCGTAAGGTTCTCCGAGCCTGGGACCTCATACTCGATCTTGCGAATGCCGAACTGCTGCGTATTGCTGTCCGAGGAAGTCTTTCCGACGTCGAAACGCAGCGTGAGCGTGTACAAGTTCTGCGGACCGTAGCCGTTGGGCCACCACAACTTCGGATCGGAAATGTGCAGCTCCGGGGTGGATTTGCTGTCGAGCGTGAT
Source organism: uncultured Acidobacteriota bacterium (assembly GCA_963716405.1). Taxonomy (GTDB): domain Bacteria; phylum Acidobacteriota; class Terriglobia; order Terriglobales; family Acidobacteriaceae; genus JABDBE01. The sequence goes on from CAVQTI010000015.1 coordinate 259, forward strand.
CGCTTCCGCGCCGTTCGCCGCAATTGTCACGGATTTGTGGAATGCAATCTCGCCGTCGTGCGAATTCTGCGCCTGTGCGCTCTGCGGCGCCCCGTTCTGCGGTTGTGCGTTCTGCAATCGAATCACGCCGGTAAGCGTCCCGCTGACGGCCTTCGCTGATTTATTCTCGAGTGTTGCGGAAACGTGCAGGTCCGCGACGTCGTGTGTCGCAGACAAATCGCTAATGATAAATGGATCTTTCACCACGACTGGCCCAGTCGAATCCATCGTGACCGGCAGCCAAATGCCCGTGTCACGATCGCGAATGGCGGGAAGCCAGTCCCACCCGATGGTGGAAAGAAACGTGGGACCGTCAATTGCCGTGTCCCCGCCGTTCTGGCCCACGCCAAGCGCAACGGTATGTTCGTGCGGAACGCCGGGATGCGGCTGTGGCGCAACCAACACACCAAGCACGGCGCGGCGGCCGGGCTTCACAAATTGCGAGATGTCGAAGTCACCGCGTATGAATGCGCCGCGCATGGTCCCAGCTTCGTGGCCATTGACCCAGATCTCCGCGGTGTAGTTGATGCCACCGAAATGAAGCCAAGTATGGCGGCCTTTGAAGGCCGCAGGCACCATAAAGGTTGTGCGATACCAATAGCTGGTTTTGTTCAGGCTCTCCGGAATGGCGCGCATGTTCTCGCCGTACAGCGGTTCCGGATAAACCCCGTCGTTGACCAGCGTGGTGAGCACGGTCCCGGTACCGTCGCGGCATACCAACCCTGAGACTGAAAAGCGGCTGTCGAAATAATCGGAGCAGCCGCTGCGACCTTCGCTGCGTCTTGCATCTGCCAGCCATTGATCGTTTGCGTTTGCATTTGCGCAAGTAAAGATGGAGGGACGAGAACCGCGATTAGAATGAAGAGACGCAAGATCATTGGAGTGATTCCCTCTAGACCGCATATTATTTCCGGCTGCGGAACAAATCTCCTCGTCTGCCCGTTCGACCCTACTTGTTAGGTTACATCCACGAGAGGCCGGTCATCGTGCGTTAGGTAGCAATCCCTTTTCGACGAGTACAGGTGGCCGGCGGTGTCGTGTAGCCTGCTCATACGCATAAGCCCAACTGAGTAAATCGCCATCTTTCCAGGGCCGGGCCGACAGCTCCAAGCCGAACGGGAGACCATCGGGGTAGAACCCGCCGGGAACGACCACTGCGGGAACGCCGATCATATTGACCCATCCTGTGTCGCTGTGTGGACCTTCACTGATCTTTCCGTCTTGCGGCATGGTCTCGTCGGGCGGAGGCATCTGTGTTGCCGGGTAGACGAATCCATCAAGGTGCAACCGATCCAGCGTTTCGTTGTAGGCGTCGAGTGCCCGTTGCCGGGGAGCAATGACGTTGGCTTCGGCTTGCGGATCGGTCTCGAACACAGATTGGGTCAATGGCGGCCGATCCTTTCGGGTGTTCTCATCTACGCCTCCGATGATCGTCGACGGCAGAGGAGATCCCACAGCTTTCTGGTACTCGACAACCGAGTGGTATTGTGCTGGGCCATACTCAGCCAGAAACTTTTCTGTTCCCTCACGGACGTAAGGAAACGTGCCGACGCGAGCTACGGTCATGGCAAAACTGTCGGGTAAGATTGAATCGTCGAAGATGACGGTCGCGCCAGCCGCTCGCAGGCCTTCCAGAGCCTTCATAAAGGCGGCGCGCGTCTCCGGTCGGAGCGGGAGGCGAGCGGCAGCGGTGTCCTCTACGACCTCAGCCACCGACTCGGACGCGGGAATGCCTTGAAACGGAATGCCGGCTCCTTCAAGAATGAAGGCAGGCACGCCGAAGCGTTTCCCCTTGAGCGCATCAGATTTCAGATATCGCGCATACGGGCCGGGCTGGGCCTTTGCCGCGGAACCGATCGTACGAGGATCCAGCGGATCTTCTCCAGCCATGACATCGAGTGCTATGGCAGCATCGGTCACGTCACGGGCGATTGGCCCAGTGTTGTCGAGCAACCAGTCAAGCGGCGCGATGCCAGCGATACTCACCAGACCGCGCGTTGGGAACACACCTACGACAGAGCTGGTGGCAGACGGCATGCGGATCGAGTTGCCAGTATCTGTCCCATTGCCCAGTAATGCAAAGTTTGAGGTAACGGCTGTGACCGTGCCTCCAGACGAACCACCGGGACTGAAGCGCACATCGTATGCATTTCCGGTACGTCCGTAGGCCGTGCTGCGATTGGTGTCGCTTGCTGCGAAATCCGGCATATTGGTTTGCCCCAGGATGACGACTCCCGCCGCGCGTAGCTTTGCGATGATGGTCGCATCTTTTGGTGCAACCAGCTCATGGCCCGGGATGATATAGCCTTTCCATCCATCCGTAGTGACGAGACCCTTGATGCTGGTATTTGCCTTCGTAACAATCGGAACTCCCCACATGGGACCCCGCACAAAACCGCGGCCTGCGGCTTTTGCTTCGGCGTCCTCGCGAGCAGCCGTGGCGAGAGCTCCGGGCACATCCAGGTTTTGCACGGCGCGGTAGATCCCGTTGTACTTCTCGATGCGCGCTATGTACCAGCGCACGACTTCTGTAACGGTGTATTTGTGGCTGCGGTATAACTGCTCCAACTGGGGAATAGTGACTTCGAGCAGGTCGCGATCAATGGCCTCTTGCGAAGAGATTTCCTTCGTTGGCCGAGCTGTTGTCTGCGCCCATAAGCAACCGGTTATGAGCATGGCCAACACGACGAGGAGATAGCAAAAACTGGCTCGTATCTTCATGAGATCCTCGGTACGGAATGACGTCTGCTGAACAGCATAAATGTCGGCTCGCCAGCAGAGCCCGAAACCGCTACTCGGGTAGTCCGAGGCGGCGCATCAAATCAGCGAAGCGGGAATCGGATCGAAGCGGGTCCAGCGCTGGATAGCGGATGCCGATCAGCAGTTCGTTGTCTCCATCGGAATAAGCTTTCTCCAAATATTCGAAGGCTTGGTCGCGGTTTCCGGCGAGCGCCGATGCAACGGCTGCGGCGGTCGAGCGATCCGAGCCTTCCAACCGCAATATGAGTTGGAGATAGCCTTTCGCATCGCCACTCACCGGGACGGGCTTTGGAAAAGCCCCCTTGAGTTCGTTCACAGCGTCGGCGAAGCGGCCGGTAGTAGCGTAGAACTGCGACAGCTTGTAGTGGGCGGGAGGAAAGTTGGGATCGCGTGCGAGCACCTTCTGGAACTGGGCGAGCGACTCAGGATAGTGCAGGGCTTCCATCAACATCACAGCGTAATTTGTATTGACGATCGAGGAGAGAGGGTCGAGCGATATCGCCGTCCGGTATTGCTCCAGACCTTCGTCCATGCGGTTTTGCGGAGCGAGATAGCCGAAGGCGTAAAAGTAGTGGGCAGCGGCGTTGTTGGGGTTCAACGCAATGGCGCGGTGAAATTCCGGTTCCGCCTCGCTCCACCTTCTCAGGTTCGAGAGGGCGAAGGCGCGCGCGGCATGGGCCTCGGACAGGGAGTCATCGAGTTCGAGAGCTTTGCGGGCCGCTTCGTCAGCCAGCATTTCCCCTTGCTTCGAAGTGATTCCAACGCCGTAGCTAGGGGCGATGTTGTAGGTATCGGCCAGCCCCGAATAGGCAAGCGCGTAGTTGGGATCGGCGGCGATGGCCTGCTGAAACAAGTCGATGCTCTTCTTGAGGCCATCAGGAGTGCGTCCGTACCAAAGCTGCCGGCCTTCGAGGTAAAGACGGTAGGCTTCCGGATTCGTGGTCGCCAGGCGCGGCTCAGACGCTGCTGTTCGGTGCCGCTCAAGTGAATACGCAGGCTGCTGGAGATGTCGCGGGTGATGTCAGCCCTGCACTTGGGTACATATCAGCCGCCTTGCGGTCGTAGTGAGAACCCCAAAGTTCGCTGCCATCGGCAGTATTGACCAGGTCGGCTTCGAATGCCGAGTTCGTCACCATGCTGCGTGATGCGTCCCATGAGAACTGCGCTCACTTGAAGCGTCTGGCCAATCTGCCGCGGGTCATCCTCTTTGCCTTTGAATTTGAATACCGTGCTGCGCGCCATGACTTTGAGGTCCGGCAGTTGGGATAGCGTGCCGATCAGACTTTCGGTGAGGCCATCGCTCAAGTATTCGTTGCCGGGATCCGAAGTTGCATTCACGAAGGGCAGCACTGCGATGGAGGTGATCTTCTTCGCATCGGACTTCGCGCGCACGAAGTAAAAACCCGCAGCCGCCACAACCGCCAGAGCTGCGACGCCGCCGACGGCGGCGTATTTTAGCGAACTGCTGCTCGAAGCGGCCGGCTGTGTTGAGGATGAGCTTACGGACAACTGCGCACTTGCCCCTGAAGAATGCCCGGTATCGAAATCGCGCTTCAGGCGCGTCAGATCAGTCCGCAAATCCGCAGCGCTCTGATAACGAAGATTACGATCCTTCTCCAGCGCCTTGCTGATAATGCGTTCCAACTCGACCGGCAAGTCGGGATTGAGGCGCAACGGCGAAGCGGGTGCCGCATCCAGAATGGATTTGAAAATCTCGGCGGAGCTGCCGCCGCGAAATGGAAGCGTGCCGGTCGCCATCTCATAGAGCACCGCGCCGAAAGAAAACAGATCGCTGCGAGCGTCCAGATCCTTGGCGCGCGCCTGCTCCGGCGACATATACGCGATGGTGCCGATCGTAGAGCCGGGGCTGGTAAGATGCTGCTCGTCGGCCGTCATGGTGTTGGCTGATGCGACCTGCTTGGAAGAGCCGGTGTTCGCGACCTTGGCCAAGCCAAAGTCCAACACCTTGGCGTGGCTCGCGCTTGGTGACGAAGATGTTGGCAGGCTTGATGTCGCGATGGACAATGCCAGCCGAATGAGCGGCGTCGAGCGCGTCGGCAATTTCGATGGCGAGCGATAGAATCAGTTCCGTTTCCAGTGGACGGCCGGCAATGCGATGCTTCAGCGTCAGCCCATCCAGAAACTCCATGGCAATGAATGCCTGCCCGTTTTCCTCTCCGATGTCATAAATCGTGCAGATATTAGGGTGGTTCAGCACCGATGCAGCCTTTGCTTCTCGCCGAAAGCGGTTCAAGGCCTGCGGATCTTTGGCCACGTCGTCGGGCAAGAACTTGAGAGCCACAAAACGATCAAGGCGCGTGTCTTCAGCCTTGTACACTACGCCCATGCCGCCGCCACCGAGCTTCTCGGTGATGCGGTAGTGCGAGATGGTTTGGCCGATCATTCCACGATGTGGCGCAGGAAAACGTGTCGCTTTCAGGTCGCTTCATCTTACGGACGTGGCCGCAGCCCGTCAACGCTCGGCATTTTCGGTAGGAGACCGTTGAACACGAAATCCTCGCTGTTCTTTTAAGTGCCGAGAAGGATACAAAATTCAAACAAGTGCGTCTAAACAGTAGCTAATGAGGCAATATGATCTATGTGGCGCCAGATTCCACAGCCGTGAGAGGCTCCCGGAGTTGAACATTTCGGGCAAATTCAGCGTATTCCCTTCTGAAACTAAACTGAGCCCCGGCGCATTGGAAATGAACCCATTCAGCAACACTCTTCGCGCGAAGCAAGTCGGTCCGTTCCGGATCGTTGAGAAGTTCCATTCTCCAAGCCAGAGGCTTGCCTTGCACGAGCATGAAAAGGCGTACGTCTCCTTCCTTCTGACTGGGTCCTACGTGGAAATCCTTCGGCACGAAGAACGAATTTGTTCGCCGGGGACGGTAATCTGGCATCCCAGAACCGAGGCTCATGCCGACCAGTTTCGCTCAGAGGGCGGCCACTTGCTCGATCTCGAAATCGACGCTGCCTGGCTGGACGATGCCTCGCAGGCACTAGAATCGGTCGCGCGCGCTCATATATTTTGCGGCGGCCTTCCCTATGCGCTCGGTCTGCGGATGTATCGCGAACTCAGCACTTGCTCCTATCGATTTGAGGACGCAGCAACCGAATTGCTTGGTTTTTTCTTCAGAGGGCCATTCGAGCGGTGTCCGCCGGCTTGGTTTAACCATGCCCTGCAACTCTGCAATGAAACTGAGGAGTCGAGGTTGTCATTGGCCAGTCTGGCTCTTGCGGTTGGCGTACATCCAGTGCATGTCGCGCGCAGTTTTCGCCGATTCCTGGGATATACGTTCGGCGATCATCTTGCCAAAATCCGAATCCGCAAGGCCTTCGGGCTCCTCCTCCATTCGAAGAATTCGATCGTGGACGTGGCGTACGCCTGTGGTTTCGCCGATCATGCACACTTGTGCCGGGCATTCAAACAGTCGACCGGTCTCACTCCTTCCGCTTTTCGCAGGAACCTTCAATTCTCATTGCAAACAACACAATAAATAATTTCACGCATGTTAATACGGTTCAAGGCACCACTCTCCCGTTTGGCTATAAACAATGTGGAGTGTGTCATAAGATGATTGCCCGCCGCTCTGGGCGGGACCGTCACTCTGAGAGGACAAAATGAAGCGATTTGTCATATTGATTGCGATTTCCTTACTGACTCCGTTCTGCATGGCACAGCGCCTTCCGCGCATTGCAGATCCGGAAAGCTACAAATTAAGTTTCGCGCCGGACTTTTCGAACAACACCTTTGCGGGTGTGGAAACCATCCAGGTGCGTGTGCTTCAATCGACCCCAGAGATCGTGCTCAACGCGGCGGGTATTGACTTTCAATCGGTGACCATCGCCAGTAGCGCTGGTAACCAAGTGGCCCGTGTCTCTCTCGACAAAGAAAAACAGATGGCGCACCTGGCGGTAGACAAGCCGCTTGCCCAGGGTCCGGCGACAATTCAAATTCGCTACGCCGGAAAGCTGAATGATGAACTGCGCGGCTTCTACATCGGCAAAGACGATCAAGGGCGGAAATACGCGGCCACTCAGCTCGAAGACACCGACGCTCGGCGCGCGTTTCCTTCGTTTGACGAGCCCAACTACAAGGCCACGTTCGACGTCACCGTCATCGCGGACAAAGACATGACTGTGATCTCGAATGGGAAGGTGGTTTCCGACGCTCCCGGTCCCGGCGACGCAAAACACACCGTTCATTTTTCAACGAGCCCCAAGATGTCGTCTTATCTGGTGGCTGTTATTGTCGGCAATTTTGAGTACATAGAAGGCGAGTCGGACGGTATTCCGATTCGCGTGTGGACCAGTCCCGGCAAGAAGGAACTGGGACGCTTCGCATTGGCGGCGGCGGAATTTAATCTGAGCTATTACGATCGCTATTTCGGAATCAAATATCCTTACGGCAAACTTGACCTGGTCGGGCTCGCAGATTTCTCGGCAGGTGCGATGGAGAACACCGCCTGCATTACCTTCCGCGAAATTCTACTGCTGCTGGATGAGAAGCACACAGCCATTGACCTGAAGAAGACTGTGGCATCGGTCATCGCGCATGAAATGGCGCACCAGTGGTTTGGCGACCTGGTGACCATGCAATGGTGGGACAATAAGTGGCTCAACGAGGGTTTTGCCACCTGGATGTCGAGCAAGCCGGTCGCAGCGTGGAAGCCAGAATGGAATGTACAACTCGATGAAGTCAGCGACACCGTATACTCGCTGGGCCAGGACTCGCTCGTCAATACCCACCCCATTCACCAGCCGGCAGACACACCGGCGCAGATCCTCGAACTCGACGATGCGATCACCTACACAAAAACGGCAGCCGTGCTGCGTATGCTGGAATCCTACGTCGGAGCAGACTCGTTTCGTGCCGGTGTGGACTTGTATTTGAAGCAACACTCCTACGCCAACGCGACCGCGTTTGATTTTTGGAACGCGCAGACCCAGGTCTCAAAGAAGCCAATCGACAAAATCATGCCCACCTGGACCGAGCAAGCGGGGCAGCCGCTCGTAACCGTAAAAAACGAGTGCTCGGGCAACTCCGAGACCGTCGCGCTCGAACAGCAGCGCTATTTTTACGACCGGGCGAAGTTGAACGCGGGTAGCTCGGAACTCTGGCAGATCCCTCTGTGCATGAAGGTTGGGTCGACGACATCAGCGACAGAAAAGTGCGAGCTGATCACAACAAAGCAGGCGAGCCTCACCCTTCAGGGATGTTCGCCATGGGTTTACGCCAACGCTAAGGCAAAGGGTTTCTATCGCTCCGCGTACAGCTCCGAAGCCATCCGCTCCATCGCCAAAGTAGCCGAGAGCGCCCTTACTCCGGCGGAACGCATGATGCTGCTCAGCGACGTGTGGGCCTCGGTCCGCGTCGATCGCGAACCAATCGGAGATTATCTTGTCCTGGCGGAAGGCCTACAGGCAGACCGGAGCAGCGCCGTTCTAGGTGAAATTATCAACCAACTCAGTTACATCAGCGATTACCTTGTGAGCGATGCCGATCGCGAAGCCTTCGATCTTTGGGTGCGTCAACTCCTTGATCCAGTTGCCCGCGATGTGGGGTGGGAAGCCAAGCCTGGCGAAACCGAAGATCAGGCTGGCCTGCGCGCGAGACTGATGCTGGCCTTGGGCGAAGTTGCCCGTGATCCGCAAGTGCAGGCGCTGGCAAGAAAGCTGGCCGATCAGTATCTTGCTGATCCTTCCTCTGTCGATCACGAGATCGCCCCCATTGCCTTGCGAATTGCTGCCCTCAACGGCGATCAGGCTTTGTACGACAGAATTACGGCAGATCTTAAAGCTGCCAAAACACCCGAAGCCTATTTCACCGACATCTCTGCTCTCAGGCACTTTAGCGACCCCAAATTGGTTGAGAAAACCTTGGAATTCGCCATCTCCCCGCAGATGCGCTCACAGGATGCTCCGTACTTGATCTCCGGCGTGATGCGAGATCCGGCCACGGAAAAACAGGCGTGGATCTTTGTTCAGGCGCATTGGGGAAGTATCGAGAACTTGGGCGGAGCCTTTGCAGGTGGAATTATTGTCCAAGGCACCGGAAACTTCTGCGACCCAGGCATGCGCGATGAAGTGCAAGCCTTCTTCACCAGCCATCCCGCTCCCGCAGCGGAACGTTCGCTGAAGCAGTCGATCGAGCAAATCAATTACTGCGTGGATATGAAAACGCAGCAAGGACCCCAGCTCGCTTCCTGGCTCGAGCGAGGCAACGTTACCGCCAACAAATAGAAACCGGGAAGCATGGCCCCGCTTGCTTTCTGCTAAAACAGAAACTTCAGAGCGACCTGGATCACGCGCCACATCCGATTGGATTTGCCTGGCCACGGGAAAAACACATCCGCGAATTGCCACTTTCGCGGAGCAAGCTGGGTGCGTAGTTCATTCACCGTTCGCCGTCGAATCGTTCGCCACAACGCAGAATACGGAAGGCTTGTCCCAAGCTGCGGCAGGTATCGACGAAGGCATCAGGAGTCGCCGTGTTGAACTCAAACATTTCGAAGTGGCATGGAATCGCCAGCTCCGCACCGATGTCGTGCGCCAACTGGGCGGCCTCCGGGCCGGACAGATTGCCGGCCACGCGCCGTTCTGGAGCCCGGCCATTGATAGGAAGAAGCGCGACATCGACTGCGAACGGCCGCAGTTTTTCCGCCATCCCTTCGTAGCGCAGCGTGTCGCCGCTGTGGTAGAGGCTCCAGTCGCCGAACTGCAAAACATAGCCCAGATCCTTCACGTGTCCGTGCTCGTCGCGCTCCACAGTTTCGTGCGCCGACGCGACGCCGGAGAATCGAATCCCCGAGAGTTCGACCATGCTCCCGTCATCGAGCCCGATCGGCATCGCGCGATCGATCTTCAGACGGTCGGCGACAAAGACGCGGTTGGCTTCCGGGATCACGAGTTTCAGCGACGGGTTACGCGCCAGAATCGGGCCCAGCGTTTCCGCGTCGAGATGATCGGTGTGGTTATGCGAGGAGGTTACAATATCGACGAATGACAACTGCGCGGGATCAACGACCAACTCGGTCATCCGCACATGCGGCTTATCAGTCTGGCTGTATTTTCGCGTGAGCGAGTCTGAAAGATAAGGATCGAGCAGAACATGGATGCCCTGCCATTGCAGCAGAAATCCACTTTGCCCCAGCCACCACAGCCGGAACCCACCATCACGCCGGTCTCGCGCCACGGATGTCGGCGAGCAGCGCGGCGTGCGACTGCACCGGGCGGATCACGCGAGTCCCAGCTCCTTGCGCACGATTGCCACACCCTGGACCATGTTGATGAGTTTCTGCCGGGCTGCCCAGCGCGCGGTCTGACTCAGACCGCAGTCGGGCGCGAATGAAAGCCGGTCGGCGGGCGCGTACTTGAGGCAGAGACGCACTCGATCCGCAACGTCGGCGGGGGTTTCGACGTAGTAGTTCTTTACGTCGATGATTCCGACCGCCACATCGATGCCTCGCTTCGCGATTTCTCCAATCAGTTCGATTTCGGCGAATTCGCGGCTCGCCATTTCAAGGTGGATTTCGTCCACGGGCAGTTCAAAGAACGCTGGGAACAGCGGCGCGTAGCGGCGTGGCGCAACCGCGCGTCCTTTGTAGTTGCCGAAACAAAGATGGGTGGAGAGACGGCATCGGCCGACGATAGGCTTGACGGTCTCGGAAAAGATTTTCACGAAGCGGCGGGGATCTTCGCGATACCCGTAGCAGCTCATCGAAGGCTCGTCGAGAGTAATTTCCCGGCAACCAGCTTCCACGAGCTGCTCCAGTTCGGCGCGGACAATCGGGATCAATGCATCGGTGACTTCCCAGCGGCTGGGATAAGCGCCGCCAGGCTCGATGCGACCGCTAAGAGTGTAAGGCCCGGGCACACTGGCCTTCAGAACAGGCCCTGCTGGCGCGACCTTCTGCAGGAGTTTGAATTCAGCGACTGCACCCAGCCCATGTTTGGAGACAATCGTTCCGGTGACCGGATATTTCCCGCGCTGATCGTGCGCGGGCGGCCCGAAGCGGCGCGGGGAAAACGGCGTCGCGCGAATGCCCTCAAGCCGTCCGTAGAACGACAGGTTGAAGTCGTACCGGCTCTGCTCTCCGTCGGTGATCACGTCAAGCCCGGCGTGGACTTGGTCGTGGACGGCGGCGATCACAGCGTCGGTCCGCATCTCTTCGATGTCGGCCTCGCCAAATTCATCCAGGTGCGCCGAGGCAAACTCAAGCCACCCCGGAAAAGGGTAGCTGCCGATCACGGTGGTTCGCAGAGGGGCGTCTTTGCGCCGGTGTTCTCTTGAGCGCGTTGCACGTCATGCGCTCACCGTCCAACCTCCGTCCACGGTTATGACCTGACCGGTGATCGGGCTCGAATCTTTTCTCAAAAGAAAGCACGCGGTCTTTGCGATGTCCTCCGGCGCGAGCAGACCTCTCGTCAAAGGCTGCTTCTGGGCAACGTATTCCATGACGCGGGCATCGCTCTGCGCGCGCGCGCTCATCGGCGTAAGAACCAGTCCGGGCGCGATGACGTTGATCCGTGATGCCGGCAGGCGCATAGTAAGCGGCGGCGGAAAGCGTCATGGCCTCGATGGCTCCCTTGCTTGCGGCGTAACCTGCGGTGGCGAAATGCTCTCGCTGCGGGTGCTGCGCTAGAACGCTCCCGATGTTGAGAATGACGCCCTTCTCGCGAATTCTTCGTCCACATGCGCAGCACTTCGCGGCACATCAGGAATGTGCCTTTGGCGTTCACGTCCATCACAGTGTCCCAGGCCTCAGTCGAACATTCGTGGAGCGGGCCATCGCCCAGCGAGCGCGCGCTGATGCCGGCTACATTGAAGAGCGCATCGATCTTCCCGAATCGTTCGATGCACGCCGCCACGCTTTTGCGAACAGCCTCTTCATCCCGCACATCCGCAGCGTGGAAGCCTGCCTCGGGCAACTCCGCCGCCAGCGAGCGGCATTCTTCTTCTTTCACGCCAACAACGAACACGCTGTCTGGCTCCCCAGAGGCGCGCCGTTGCCGCCGCAATTCCGGACGACCCAGTCACCAGGAGGACTTCGCTCACATGGCCTCTATTCAAAAAGGTGTTTGAGGCTCTTGCGATAGGCCTCGTAGAACGCTTCCAGTTGCTCGGCGGCGCTGGCATTTCCGACGAATTGGTGGCTGGGCAACAACACCGGCTTGACGCCTCGCGCCAGCAGCGCTTCCGCGGTGGCGCAACGAATCATGTTGATGATGGTTGCGCCGGTGATTGTCGAAACCGGTCCCGTCCGCCACTCCAGACCTTCCAACTCGATGATGCAGTCACCCGGCGGACACTGGTTGTCGATGATCAGATCGGCGCAGTCGATCAGCTTCTTTCCCGAAGAATGTGCGGGCTTGGCCTGTTCGCAATGCGCTTTGGATACGATGGCAATCACCGGCAGCCCGCGCTTTTGCGCTCCCGCCGCCATTTCGACGACTACAGGCCGAATGCCGCTGGTCGAAATCACGATGAAGGCAGTCATTTGGCTCCGAAATGGAAGCTGCGGAGAATCTGCTCCGCGTACCCTTCGTAGTTCTCCAGGTAAAGCGGGGCGCGCAGACCGTTTGTGCCGACAATCGACGCATGATTCGAGAGCGCGAGCTCGACTAGGGCTACGAAACCGGCGTAGCAGCCCTGCCGGGGAGTCATTTCTTCGCACATCATGCGGGAGTGGCCGTTGCCAAAGAGAAAAACCAGGCCGCCGCGCGCGATGCGCTCCGCGCATAGTTCCGCCGCTTTTTGAATGACGTCAGCTTGGGTGCGTCGCAGATTATCGAGCAGCGCCATCGCCTGGTCGAAGAAGGCCAAGCCCGCCTGCTTCGAATTCACCATCGGATGCGACGGGGCTTTTGTGGGCACGGGGAAATTGACTCCTTTTCGCCTTGGAGGAGCTGCTAAGGATCGACGTGAGTATAATTCAGAATCATTGTGAGCGAAACTCGAACAGCAGCTCATGCGGACGCGGACGCGGTCGCAATCGGCGTCGACATCGGCGCGACCGTGATCAAGGCTGCTCTGGTCGGATTGAACGGCGATCTGCTGGCGAGCTTCAAAGAGAACTCGCCGCGCACCACTTCATCGCTCCATGATTTTGTCCACTCCGTCCGCAAGCGCGCCGCAGGTCCATTGCTGGGAATCGGGATCGGCTGCAAGGGGGTCATCGATGCCGCCACCACGCGCGTGAACCGCTTGCCCGGCGATCTGAATTTTCTGGAAGGATGCATGCTGCGCGAACTTGTCTGCGTGAATGGCCTGCCACTCTGCGCCGACAACGACGCGCGTACGGCTCTGGTCGGCGAGGTACTGTGGGGTGCCGCTCGGGGACGGCGCAACGTGGTTTTGCTCACGCTTGGTACCGGAGTCGGGGCCGCAGCGCTGGTCGATGGCGTGATCGTGCGCGGGGCGCGTCGGGAGCTGCCTGCCATCTGGGACACGTGACTCTCGACATTCGCGGTGGGCTCTGCATTTGCGGCAATTACGGCTGTCTGGAAACTTGCTTCTCTTCGCGTGCTATCGAGTCCGCTTACTCGGCCCACATCCATCGAGCTTCACCGACCCGTCTAGCGCTTGACCATGCCGGCCGGATTCCGAGTACGGAAGCCATTTTTCAGGCGGCAGCCGAGGGCGACCCGAGCGCGCGACGCGTGTTGGACCTCGCTTTCGAATCGCTGACCGCGGCGCTGGTAAGCTTCCTGCACGTGTTCGATCCTGAACTCCTCATCCTGGGTGGCAACATCGCCGCAGCCGGACCGCAACTGCTGGCCCGGTTGCATGAAGAGGTCGCGCGTCGTACCAGTGTTCTGCTGGGCAGGAAGGTACCGATCGTTCTTCAAACTACAGTCGGGTACGGGGGAGTTGCCGGTGCTGCAGGGATCGTCTTCCTGCAACAGCGATTGCTGACAATTTGAAAACCGGATCCATCACCTCGACGGGGGCATGCGAAAGCCAGATGAACCCAACCAATACGCAGGAATCGATTCGCGTGAAAGATGGATCGGCGCGTTATCTGTATCTGCCCGCTGCAGTCGCGGCGATCGGCGGGTTGCTGTTCGGCTTCGATACGGCGGTCATCAATGGTGCCATTGTTTTCTTGAAGCGCCAGTTTGCGCTGACCGATTCGCAAACCGAAATCGGCGCCAGCAGCCTGCTTCTGGGATGCGTTTTCGGGGCGAGCCTGGCGGCCTTCACCAGCGACCGCTTCGGCAGGAAGAAGTCGCTGCTGGCGGCAGCGGCGCTGTTTACAGTTTCGTCGATCGGGGCGGCGCTTCCCCGCAATATCACTGAGTTCGTGCTCGCACGCGTGGTTGGCGGCCTCGCCATCGGGCTGGCTTCCACGCTTTCGCCGCTCTATATCGCGGAAATTTCCCCGGCCCGCATCCGCGGACTGCTGGTGAGCGTCAACCAGTTGGCGATCGTCACCGGCATTCTGCTTTCTTACAGCGTGAACTACGGTCTCACCGGAGCGGGCTCGGCGAACTGGCGATGGATGTTCGCTTCGGCAGCGGTTCCTTCGGCGTTTTTCTTGCTGACGTTGCTCTCCGTTCCCGAAAGCCCGCGTTGGCTGGTGCAAAAAGGCCGAGAAACCGAGGCCGAACTTATCTTGTCCCGTATCAAGGGACGCGATGCCGCTCAAGCCGAAATCCAGGCGATTCGTGCCGCAGTAGCCGAGGAGAGCGGAAACGTGCTTGATCCGGCCTTTCGCAAGCCGCTGGTGGTCGCCATACTGATCGGCCTTTTCAGCCAGTTCACCGGCATCAACACCATCATTTATTACGGCTCGTTGGTTTTCCTGGAGCACGTGCCGAACCAGACCGCCAGCACGGCGCTGTTTGCCAATGTCATGATCGGAGCCATCAACTTCGCAGCCACAATCCTTGGGATGTACCTGATCGATCGCGTTGGCCGAAAGCCCTTGATGACGTCCGCATTCGCTGGCATGGGCGCTTCCTTGGTCGGCGTGGCGGCGGCGATTCATTTCCATGGCCCGACCCTTCACGGTTTTGCTTTTCGTCCTGATCTACGTCGCGTGCTTCGCGATCGGCATCGGCACGGGAACATGGGTGTTGATGTCAGAAATCTGTCCGAACCGGATACGAGGACGCGCCATGTCGATCGCAACCGTTCTTTCTCTGGTGCGGAACCCTGATCGTTACTCTTACGTTTCTGTCGCTGGTACGAGTGTTGACCGCGCCCGGCGCATTCCTGCTTTACGCAGTCGTCTGTGTTGCAGCGGTTTTGTTTGTGAAGCTAGCAGTTCCGGAAACCAAGGGGCGCAGCCTGGAGGAAATTGAAAGTTGGTGGCTGGCTGACGGGTAGAAGCCTACCCTCGCAAAGCATGACTGCCTGTCGACTTCGTGCTTAACTTGTTCAGCGTCTGTCAGGCCCAGAAAACTGCGTGCTTGCACCGTCAAGACTGCTCCTTACTTATGCTTAATTATGCCCTCAAAACTCATCTGCGAATCACTCGTCGTTACGCGGCCCTCCCAACATCCTAATAACGTGTATCACCGCGGGCCCGGCACTCTGAAATACAACGCTGGTGTCGTTCCGAGTATTTTCTTGAACATGGAAATGAATGCGCTCGGTGTGCTGTAGCCGGATTCCAGAGCGGCGTGCGTAACCTTTGCTCCTTCCGCCAAAAAGCGCATCGCCTGCATAAGGCGCAACTGCTGCCGCCATTTACCAAAGCTCATCCCCACATCGTCCTGAAAGAGTCTTTCTACTGTCCTGCTGCTGGCACCCGCTGTCTTGCATAATCGCTTGAGCGACCGATGGTCAGTTGGGTCGGCTAAGAGTACTGCAGCGACTCGGAGTGCTCGTGGATCGGAAGGATTGGGGAGCCACAGAGGAACCAACTGAATATTTTCCAGTTGGTCGATGATCACATCCATCAGATGACGGTGCCGCTTGCTGGTTTTCCTCAGGCCGGCAAAGGTGCAGGCTTTCAGAATCAACTCTCTCAGCAGCGGCGAGACGTTCACTACGCAACAACCTCCTGGCAGAGTTTTCGCCAGGCGCGGCCTGAAATATAGAGTTCGCATCGCAACCCCGCCTGACATGGTGATGGTGTGCGGAATCGCCGCTGGTATCCAAACCGCCCGGTGCGTGGGTACGACCCAGGCGCAGTCGCTGGTGCGCACGGTCATCACACCGCGGGACGCATAGACAAGTTGGTCCCGATCGTGAAAATGCGACGGGATGATGTGCCCTGCGGGGTAGTCGTGCGTGTGAGTCGTAATCTGGGCGTGGCGATCTCTCGAAGGATCAAAAATCGACCTTTGGCGCTTTTGCGACATTCATTGTCACAATATCGAAAGTACGTAAGCCAGGCAAGCACTAAGCTGAGAGCTGAGATCGAAATGGAAGGTGGGTTCGCGTGAACCGCTTGCACGATTGGTTATGCCGTTCTGCCCGATGGCGAAAAACTATCCAGCAGCGAGTGCCGTGGGTCGTTTCAGGCGCCAAGCTTGGGCCCAACGTCCTTGAACTCGGACCCGGGCCGGGTCTTACAACCGATTTGTTGCGGCTCATGGTGGGGCACATTACGGCCATCGAAGTTGACCCAAAATTGGCGGAGTCACTGCGCTCGCGCTTGCGTGGCAGCAATGTTGAAGTCGTCAGCGGTGATGCCACTGTCATGCCTTTCGCGGACAGCCAGTTTTCGGCAGGTGTTTCGTTCACCATGCTGCATCATGTGCCTTCTCCGGAACTGCAGGACAAGCTACTCCGCGAGGTATGGCGCGTGCTTAAGCCGGGAGGAGTATTTGTGGGCAGCGACAGCCTGCAAAGTCTATTTATGCGGATCATCCATATCGGCGACACGCTTGTCCCCATTGCGCCCGATACGTTTGGCGTGCGACTTGAAGAAGCGGGATTCGAAGTTTTGGAACTGGAAAAGTGCGGCCGCGCATTTCGCTTCAACGCACGGAAGCCGGCAGCACGTTAATAGTTCAAAAGAAAAGGTCATGAATTGATATCAAGAGGAGGAATACAGTCATGAAGCCAGATATCGTTGTACAGAGTTCGAGGTGGTTCAGAAGCATTCTCTTGCTGGTTGTCATCGGGGGATTATTTTCCCTGGCGATGCCATCTGCACTCGCGGCGGTCGATGCCGAATCCTGCTCCGCAAACTCGGAGAGCCGGCAACTGGATTTCTGGCTGGGCGATTGGACGGTAACGTATCCCGGCATGCCGGGTAGCGCGAACAGCACAGTCTCACTCAGGCTCGACAAGTGTCTGCTCACCGAAACGTGGGACGGAGGCAAGGGTCACAGTGGGGAGAATCTGTTCGCCTACAGTGCGGACGATAAGAGCTGGCACGGCATGTTCGCGGATAACCAGGGCCGTGTGCACGTGTTTGAAGGAAAGGTCGCGCAAGGCTCTGCCGAGTTTACTGGACCGAGCCGTGGACCCGACGGAAAAGAGGTTCTGAACAGAATCAGAGTGGTACGACTGGCCGAGAATAAGGTTGAACAGTCATGGGAAAAATCGACCAACAGCGGGGCCACTTGGACGACGGAGTTCAAAGGAGAGTACTCGCGCAAGAATCATTAACGAGAGAATACGTAGGGAGTTTCGTTCCGCCTTCACTTCTGAACCGGCGCCCCGACGCCGGCGGATCGTAGAATTCAGTAGCCGACCCGGGCAAATCGTGTCGTTCGCGGTCAGGCTCCGTTTATGACGGTAAGCCAGGAACTTCCCGCGTTTTGAGAAGCCCTGCTTTAATTAATTCCGCAAAAGTTATACCGCCAGCAGTGTTGTCAATAGAGATGCAATTTGAGAGCCTCCGATCCTTTCATCATTACAATCTCATCACGGTCGTGATCCGTGAGCCTTATGCCCAACCTGTGAATCTATATGTGGCTGAGGTAACTGCGCATCACGCACGCGGCGAATGCCACGCCCGTGCAAAGATGGAGATGGGGAAGCCGAACCAACGCAAAACACATGGAAACATCAACTCTTCGGAGAGTATTTAAAGCATTTCAATATCGAGATTTTCGTTTGATGTGGTTCGGCGCCTGCATGTCCAGCATTGGCACCTGGATGCAAATCGTCGCCCAGGGCTGGCTGATCTACCGGCTGAGCCATTCGGCGTTCTTGCTGGCGATGGATCAGTTTCTCGCGCGGTATTCCTATTTTCCTTTTCTCGCTGATCGGCGGCGTCGTAGCCGACCGCGCCGAGCGCAGGAAAATCCTCCTCGGCTCGCAGTATGTGCAGATGGCCTGCGCCGCGATACTCACCGTGCTGGTGGCGACCGGCCGGATCCACGTGTGGCATATGCTCTGTCTCTCGTTCGTTTCCGGATTGGCCCAGGCCTTTGGCGGACCCGCGTACCAGGCGCTGATTCCTACTCTCGTCGATAGGGAGGATATGCCGAACGCCATTGCGCTGAATTCGATCCAGTTCAACATGGCGGTAACGATTGGACCCGCGCTCGCCGGGCAGGCGTTGGCGAAGTTGGGCGAGCAGTGGTGCTTCGGGCTGAACGCGCTTTCCTTCCTCGCGCCGGTCATTTCCCTCTCTATGATCACGGCCCGATACCTGCCGGAGAAAACCACCGAGTCGATCTTCGGCAGCCTCAAGCAAGGCATCAAGTTCGTTCGCAAGCAGGGATCCATGGAGGCGCTTATCGTCCTGGCGTTCTGCATGACCGCCTTGAGCATGCCCATGCGCACCTACATTCCGGTGTTCGTGAAAGACATTTTCCATCGCGGTCCGGAAACTTACGGCAACCTGCTTTCGCTGATGGGAATCGGTTCGATCTGCGGGTCGCTGACGGTGGCAGGCGATGGGTAACATACGCAACAAAGGACGCGTTGCCCTCACTACACTGATCAGCCTGGGCGTAGGGATCACAGGATTTTCGCTTTCTCAGATCGCTGCCGCTGAGCTATGCCATGCTGGTGCTCGTGGGCGCTTCCATGATGGCGGTGTTTGCCACGGTGACTTCGCTGGTGCAGTTGATTACGACCAACGAAATGCGCGGACGTGTGATGAGCGTCTACAACTGCGCATTCCGCGGGGGCATGCCGATGGGAAACTTGCTGTCAGGATGGCTCGTTCCCATGTTTACGGCGCCCGTCGTGCTCGGAGTCAACGGATTGGCCCTGATTCTGATGGCTCTGTACTTTCTGTTGGTGCAACGCCGTGTAGCAGCGCTTTGAACAGGAATGGTTCCCGACCAGGTTTGCGCATATCATGTTGTTCGTAGCAATACCGCACTGGGTTGCCCACGTGGAACGCTCCTTGATCTGGATGGAGAACGATGTGAATGGATGGGGCTGCTCGAACTGTCTATGGAGGTTCCCCGTGCCTACACTCCTTAGCGGACGAGAGGCTAAGGATGCGTATGACCGACTGGCCGCTGCGAAGTTTCGCCAGCACCTATGTGAAGCCGGGACGCGCATTTCTGCGACCGCGCCGGAAGCAAAAAACGACATTGACAGCGCTTTCGTCGAGCGCGCTCGGACGCTGATAAAACGAGGGTACAAACCGAAGGTCGCTGTGGAGCTTGCGCTTCAGGAAACCCAAATTGAACACGGCCACGATCCAACCACAATGCAAAAGGCGCATGCCGATGCCGAGGATTTCCTTCAGAGAGTCGGAAAAGGCCTCATCTGAAGACTATCCCGTGGGCTTCTACTGCAAATCGCCCATTTAGACCTGCAGCACGTCGCCATCGCGCGCCACCATCTGATAGAGCACCGGACTCACGATGCGTCCCAGGAATAACCGCGAGATGAAGTCCGGCCACAATGACGATCGCAAACGGTTTCTGTGAGTCCGAGCCCACGCCGGTCGAAAGTGCGGCGGGCAGAAGACCCAGACAGGCGACCAGCGCCGTCATCATGATTGGCCGGAGCCGGATCAACGAACCATCCAGCGTGGCTTGGCGAATTCCCTGCCCTTCGAGCCGGAGCTTGTTGATGTAGGAAACGTCGATGATCGCGGTCTCCGCCGAGACACCCATCAGCACGAGCAGTCCAAGAACGGAAGAAACGCTGAAGGTCGTGTGCGTCAACTTGAGCGCCAGCAGCGCCCCCACCGGCTCGGTCATCACCACGCCGATGACCACGGTGACCGGAAACTTGAAATTGCCGTAGAGCGCGAACAGGATCATAAAGATCAGGAGAACGGCGAGCGGGCCAATCACCGCGAACTGCTGTCGCGCGGCGACGTACTCGCTATATTCGCCGCCCCAATCCAGCCGGTAACCCTGCGGCAGTTTGACGGACGACTGCACCGCCTTCTGCGCCTCGTCCACGGCGCGGGCCAGGTCGCGCTCCTCGATGCTGAATTGCACTCCGATGTAGCGCGAATTATTTTCGCGATAAATGAACGACGCGCCGTTGCCCTGATGAATGGTGGCCAGTTCGGAAATCGGAACCTGCTGCCCGGAAGGCGTGGGCACCAGCAGATTGCCGATGGCGTGCTCGCTCGAGCGGTATTCAGGCTTCATGCGAACCACCAGATCAAACAACTGCTCGCCCTGAATGACCTGCGTGGCCGCCTGGCCGCCGACCGCGGCCTGGATCACGCCCTCGACGTCGGAAACATTGATGCCGTAACGCGCGATTTTTTCGCGGTCCACGTCGATCTGCACGCTGGGCTGCCCCAGTTCGCGCACCACGGTAAGCTCGGTAAAGCCGGGCACCTGCTGCAGCACGCGCTTGATCTCGACCGCTTTGTCTTCGAGTACTTGCAGATCTGGGCCGAAGATTTTCACCGCCAGCGCGCTCTTCAAGCCGGTGAGCGCCTCATCCACGGCGTCTTCGGCCGGCTGCGTGAAATTGAAAATCACTCCGGGATACGATTCGACTTTTTTCTGAAGGTCCTTGGTCAGCTCGGCCTTGTTGTGGATCGATCCCTTGCGTCCAGGTTGCGTCCTTGTAGGGCTTCAGCCCGACGTAAAACTCGCAGTTGAAGAATCCGGTGGGGTCGGTGCCGTCGTCGGGACGCGCCAGCTCCGAGCCAACTTCGGTGACCATCGGGTAGGACATCAGGATCTTGCGGATCTGCGGAGCGAACTTCGCCGCCTCCTCGAAGGAGATGGTGTAGGGCATGGTGGCGCGAACCCACATCGCTCCTTCGTCGAGGTGCGGCATGAACTCGCCGCCGATGAAAGGAACCAGAAGCAGCGACGCAGCGAAAATGATCGTGGCCAGCACCATCGTAAGATTCGGGCGGTCCAGGCACCAGCGGAGCTCCGAAGCGTACTCGTCCTTCAGCCATTCGTAAGCGCGGTTCGTCTTTTCCTTCACGCCCTTGCGTGAACCAGTAGGACGCGAGGACGGGAACAAAGGTAAGGGTGAAGATCAGCGAGCCGAGCAGCGCCCACGACATGGTTTCCGCCATCGGGTGGAAGAGCTTACCGGACGGGCCGCTGAGCGCGTAGATCGGAATGTACCCGGCGAGAATGACGGCGATGGAATAAAAAATGGGCCGGTCCACATCGTGCGCCGCGGCGATGATCACTTCGTGAAGTTTGTACTCCTGCCCGTGGCGCACGGCTAGCTCGCGGTGAATGTTTTCCATCATCACGACGGTGCCGTCGATGATGATTCCGAAATCGATGGCCCCGATGGAAAGCAGGTTCGCCGGAATGCCGCGCGCGTGCAGGAAAATGAAAGAAAATAGCAGGCTCAGCGGAATGGTCAGAGCGACGATGATCGCCGCGCGCACGCTGACCAGGAAGAAAATCAGGACGATCAAGACCAGAGCCATGCCGAGCAGCAGGTTGTGCTCTACCGTGTCGATGGTCACCTGCACCAGGTCGCTGCGGTCATAGTACGGGCCGGACTTTCACGTCAGGCGGCAGAAGGTCGCGGTTGATCTCCTTGGTCTTCTCCTCCACTCGTTTCAGAACGTTCTGCGTCTGCTCGCCGGTGAGCATGAGGATGACGCCTTCGACCCGGTCGTCATCGTTCTGGAAACCGAATTCTCCCAGGCGGGGAGCGTGGCCGATGGTGACTTCGCCGATGTCGCGGATGCGCACCGGCACGCCATTGTTGTTGCCCACGACGATGTCGCCGATGTCTTCGGTCTTGGTCACCAGTCCCAGTCCGCGCACGTAGAAGAATTGCGAACCCTGCGAGTAGAATCCGCCACCGGCGTTGGCGTTGTTGGCGGCCAGGGCGTTGAGCACTTGCGGCAAGGGAATGTGGTAGCTGTAAATCTTGGCCGGATCGAGCAGCACCTGGTATTGCATCACCGTGCCGCCGAAGCCGGAATCGTCGGCCACGCCTGGCACGGACTTGTACGCGCGCTCAATCACCCAGTCTTCGTACGTCTTCAGTTCTTGCGGCGTGCGATCAGGGCTCTCGATCACGTAGCGATAAACCAGATTCGATGGGCTCGAAAGCGGCGCCAGGCTGCCGGTCACGCCCGGAGGCAGGTTGGCGGTTGAGAGCCGCTCAAACACAACTTGCCGGGCGAAATAATTGTCCGTGCTGTCCTCGAACGTCATGATGACGTCGGACAAGCCGTAGAGCGAGATCGAACGCATGAACACCATGTGCGGCACGCCGTTCATCTGCAGCTCGATCGGCAGCGTAACCAGACGCTCGATTTCCTCAGCCGCGTGCCCGGGCCACTGCGTGATCACCTCGACTAGCGGAGGCGAAAGGTCTGGGTACGCGTCCACCGGCATCTGCTGAAACGAGATCGTGCCGACAACGACCACGAGCACTGCCAGCATCAGAACTAGGAAGCGCTGACGGAGAGCGAATTGGACGATGTGATGAATCAATCTGCGATACTGTCCCCTCAGCGTTGAAGCGAATTTTGGAATTGCAGGAAAAGACTTCCGTCGCCGACCACGCGGTCGTTGGTTTGCAAGCCGGTAAGGATTTGCGTTTTCCCTTCCTGGGTTTCGCCGAGCGTGACGTCGCGCCGGGCGAACTGTCTTTCTCCCGTCTGCAGATAAACGTAGGGCATGTTTTGTTCGTTGCGCAGCACGGACGAATTGGGGACGAACAGCGCGTTGGGGATGACGCCTGCTTGGACCTCCGCGGTCACGTACATTTCTTTCTTCAGGCGCTCACCCGGATTCGGCGCTTCAATGCGCGCCTGCAGCGTGCGCGTGTTGGGATCGAGCGCAGGAGAAATGTATTCAATCTTCCCGCGCACTACGCCAGCATACGATTCATTCTCAATCGTCACCGGGTCACCGACGTGCACGTAAGCCACGTCGTTCTGGTAGATGTTGACAAGAATCCACACCGAACTCATATCCGACAGCGTGAAACATTGCGTGGCGCCAGCTGCCAGCAATTGCCCGGCGGAGCACTGGCGATCCACCACTTCTCCGGCCACCGGCGAAAACAGCGGGATTTCCGGCGAGGGAGGTTTGGTCACAATCGTTTCCGGGTCGGCTATGCCGAGCACGCGAATGGCGTCGGCGCTGGACTCGAAGTCCGCCTGCGCCTGCGCGCGATTCGATTCAGCCTGCTCGAGATCGGCTTCGGCAATGGCGTGGTGCTCATAGAGATCTTGCGCACGAAGGTAGAATTTGTCCGCCAACTGGAAGGCGTCGCGTGCTTTGATATACGCCGAGCGCAGGAGAGAGTAGTCCGGGCTGGCAATATAAAGCAGCGCCTGACCGGCGCGCACGTGCTCGCCTTGCACAACCACAACGCGGCTGACGGGCCCACCCACTTGCGTGATTACCGGCGTGGTCTTGAAGTCGTTGTACTCGACCGCTCCGGTAAGGCGTAGAACCCGCGCCAGCGGCCCCTGCCCGACCGTCACGACCTGGATGTGCGACATCTGATCGACAGGCAGCGAGAACAACTCGGCTTTGGATTCGCGACTTTCAGCGGTCGAGAACGAGGTCATCTTGCTGGCCTGTTCTCCGCCCCCGCTGCAACCGGTCAGCGCGAGCGCCAAGGCCAGCATCGCGCCGCTCACCCACGGTGAAACGCGGAGCGATTCGCGACTTCTCTCGATAAGTCGGACAGTAGGTTCCGTGTGCATTCTCATGGCAGATTCCTCGTTCCTACCGCTTCCCGCAGTTGCTCGAGCGCCGTCATGTAAGAAGCCAGAGCCTGGCGGTATGCCAATTGGGCGGCCCGGTAGGTGCGCTCAGCGTCCAGGAAATCCAGTAGGCTGGCGGCGCCGCGCTTATAGGCGTACTCGCTGATATCGCGCGAGTCTTGCGCCTGCTTCAGATATCCGGAAGTGTAAAGTTGGACGATTTCGTCGTTGCTTAGAATCGCCTCATAGGCATTGCCAACATCAGACAACACCGTATCGCTGGCCGATAGCTGCGATTCCTGGGCTTGGGTAAGAGCGTAGCCGGTGCGTGCGATTTCGCCTTGATTGCGATTGAAAATCGGCAGCTCGAAGTTGGCAAAAATGGAAGCGGTATTCTGTCCCGAAGTGTGGGTATAGTCGAAGATTCCGTTCACATCGACTTTGCCGTTAGCCTTGGCCAACCGAATCTGGCTTTGCGCGGCAGTTACGCCAAGCACAGCGGCCTGAAAGTCGGGACGCTGCTTGAGCGCCTTGGCTTGCAAATCCTCCAAGTTGGCTTTCAGCGGCTGATAGGCTAAGTCGCCGATGACGTCATAGTCGGCCGGCACCGCGTTATAGCCAAGCATTTCCCTCAGACCGATAAGTGCCTGCGCCTTCGCTAGACGGGCCGAGGATACATCGGTTTGAAACTGCAGGAACTGAAGTCTGATCTTGAGATAGTCGCCTTCGCTGATCGCGCCTGCCTTGAACTGCGATTCTGAAATGTCGACCGTCGTCTGGAAGCTCTTCAAATCCTCAAGGGCGAACTGCAGAGTTGATTCGGCCAGCAAAACGCTGACGAACTGTTGGCCGACGTTGAACGTGAGCGTACGCTCAGCATCCGTGACTTGCGCCCGCGTCACGGCAGTCTGATCGCGCGCGGCTTGCAGGCGGCTCTGGCGCTTGTGGCCGCGCTCGAAAAGATACGAAAGGCCAAGGTCGAATTGCTGGGCCAGATCCAAGTCGTCTTTGGAAAAATCGCTGGGACTAAAAATGGGGATGAATTGAGCGTCGGCTCCGAGCACAGGGTTGGGACGCAGGTTCGCGGTGATTTCTTGTGCCTGGTTTTGAAAGATCAGAGTCCGCGTGGCTATGAGCGCATGGTTGTGGGCCAATGCCAATTCGATGGCCTGATCAAGACTGATCAAAGTCGTGGTTTGTCCAACACTCACATGGACTGCCAGTAACAACAAGAGAGGCAGAATGGTACGGGGCAGGAATTCTTGTAAGACTATCGACGCCACTTCAAAGCGATCGGTTCTAACGGGCAGTTGCCCGCGAAGCACAAGCGTTTTGAAGCGTCGTAAGCTCAATAGAATTTTTGAAACTTGCAGAATTTACCGGAACAATATGCGTTTCAGGAAAGACGCCGTCAAGTCCGGCCAGCCATCGGCTCTCTTACGAGGCTGCTGAGCGTACAGAAAACTCAGATCACCTTTCGGAAATGCCAAGACCAGGGAGAACAAAAGACACTAAACAATGGGAGGAGGACGTACGTACAACTGGAAGGATTCCAGAAAAGGCCGCGGATCCATCTGCGGCAGCGAGACCTGAAGGCGACGGCGAAAGACCGAAGAAAAAACGACGGACAGCACGATGGCCGCCACCGACTGCGCCATCAAGCAAATCAGGCACAGTGTGGCGTTCGGCGAATCTGCACGAAACTGTGTCCCGTCGGTCAAGTCGAACGACTGGAGACTACAGAAATGAGCAGCCTGGGCTACCGTCGCGAGCAGAAGCAACGTGACGCACAGGAGAGCCAACCACTTCGCCCCAGCCGTTTTTGTGAGGATGCCCAAAATTGCTCAGCCGTCAGATAGAGCATACAGCGAAACGGCCTTAATCTCGCAGGTTACGAGGGTTACCGGGACATTCTAGCACTCCGATCGCTTTTCGACTGCACTGGGAAGTTGGCTTTGTTGAGGTCAATTTCCGAGTCGCCCATTAACCGCTTAGAGCCAACGCATTTTACGGGGCTTCTGCGTAGACGCTTTTGACGAATCCAGAAGCATTGGTGTTGGGCCAGTCGGGATGCTGCATTTTGAGTTCGGCGCTGATTTGTTTCCCGGCATCATCGGGCGATACGCCTTGGCTTTTGAGCGCAAGCGCTCGTTTGCGAATTTCGGAGATCAGATCCCGTTCCGCCACCACCAGCGAACCGTCCCCGGGAGCGCTATGGTCCGGCAAGACATGCGCGGCGTTGAGGTCGGCAACCTTCTCCAGCACCGCAAACCAGCTCGCGGGCGTCCCTCCGTCGCCATAGATGTTCGGCATAGTCTTGTTCTGCACTACGTCACCCGAGATCAACGTGCGGTCCGGTTCAACAAAAGTTAGCTCATCGCCTTTGGTGTGAGCTCCGCCGAACCAGAGCAGGCGGGCAGTAACTCCGCCAAGTTCGATCCTCGCTTCTTGATCGAAAGTCACGTCGGGTGGGCGCAATACAACACCCGCCAGCAACTCTTTATTCTGCGGCGAACGCTGGCTGAACATGTCGATCATCTCCTGGCCGTGCTTCTCCATTTCCTGCTGCTGCACTGCGTTGCGGATCAGGATGGTGCCGGGAGGAAAGCCAGACTCACCGGCGGCGTGCTCTGGATGAAAGTGGGTGGTGGTAAGGAAGAGCTTCGAGTTATTGGGCGCGAGTTTTGCGGCTACGCGCGCGGCCGTCGCTCCATTCTTCGGGCCCAGTCCGGTGTCGACCACGAGGGTTGCATGGCTGCCGACGACAATTGCGATGTTGGGGAAGCCCATGATCGCCCAGACGTGATCGGAAATCTTTGTTGTGTTCTCGCTGACCATCGGCTGGCTCATCTGCGCGAATGCGCTGGTGGCTGTCAGTGCAGCCAGTGTCAGAAGTGTCGAAAGTGACTTCATGGTGTCCCCTGCAAGCCGCGGTACTTCATCATCGGCGTCGACGCTCGGGGTCTTGCCGCGCCAGGCGGCATACATCGTCGCGAGATCCTCCGTGTTGCCGCGCGACAGCACCATCTGCCGGAAGCGATCGCCATTCGCGCGCGTCAAGCCCCCGTGATCGTCGAACCACTGGTACGCATCATCATCGAGCATCTCCGTCCACAGGTAGGCGTAGTAGCCGGCGGAGTAGCCGGCCTGCCCCAGATATGGCTGAAATAGCTCGAGCGATAGCGCGGCGGCACGGTGCTGAGCAGCAGATGGGTCTTCTCGAGCGCTTGCTTTTCGAACTCGTCCGGATCCTGCAGCGGGCGCTGGCCGGAAGCATATGCCATTGCATGTCGAGCTCGGCCGCTGCAAGCAACTCGGTCAGCGGATAGCCCTCGTCGAAAGTTCGCCGCTTTCTTGATCTTGGCCACCAACTCGGCCGGCATCGGCGCGCCTGTCTTGTAGTGCCGGGCGTAGTGATCGAAGACCGCGGGATAGAGGGCCCAGTGCTCATTGAATTGCGAGGGAAACTCCGACGAAGTCTGGTGCGGTCGCGGTACCCGATAAGCTCGGATACTCGGTGTTCGCGAACATGCCGTGCAGCGCATGGCCGAACTCGTGGAACATCGTCGTCACATCGTCGAAGCTGATGAGCGCGGGCTCCCCCGGCGCGGGCTTCGGCAGATTGGCGACGTTGTAGACGACGGCGGGGTCGCCCAGCAGTTTCGACTGGCCGCACGAACATCGACATCCATGCGCCGCCGTTCTTGTTGTCGCGCTTGAAATAGTCGCAATAGAACAGCGCCAGCGGCTTGCCGTCGACGTCGGTGACCTCGAACACGCGCACATCGGGCTGATAGACCGGAATGTCCTTGCGTTCCTTGAAGGTGATTCCGTAGAGCTGGTTGGCCGCATAGAAGACGCCGTTCTCGAGCACGTTGTTGAGTTCGAAGTAGGGCTTGATCTCGGCCTCGTTCGAGATCGTACTTCGCCTTGCGCACCTGTTCGGCGTAGAACTCCCAGTCCCACGGCTGCAAGCGCGAAGCCGCCCTTCTGCGCGTCGATCACTGCCTGGATGTCCTTGCCCTCGCTCGCGCCGCCTTCGCGGTCGCCACCGGGCACCAGGGCATCCATGAACTGCGAGCGCGGCCTCCGGCGTCTTCGCCATCTGGTCTTCGAGCTTCCACGCGGCGTGGTTCGGGAAAGCCCGAGCAGTTGTCGCCCGCTGCGCGCGCAGCTGCGCCAGGCGCGAAATGATGTCGCGCGTATCGTTCGCATCGCCGCGCTCGGTGCGGTTCCAGGAATTCTCGAAGATGGCTTCGCGTGTCGCGCGGACGCTCGAGCGAGGCGAGCGCGGCTGCTGCGTGGTGTTCTGCAGCGGGAGCACGTAGCCCTGCTGCTTGCGCCTCTGCGCCGCCTGCGCCGCCGCGGCGAGCTGCGCATCGCTCAAACCGGCGAGCGCACTCTGGCCGTCGGTGGCGTAGGCGCCGTCCTTGGTTGCCTCCAGCAGCTTTGTCGAAAAATCAGTCCGAGAGCGTCGAGAGCTTCCTCGTTCAACTTCTTGAGCTCGGCTTTGTCCGCGTCCGAAAGATTGGCGCCGGAGTGAACGAACTCGTCGTAGGTCACCTCGACCAGGCGCAGCGATTCCGGATCGAGCTTCAGTGTCGCGCGCTGCTTGTAGATGGCAGCGACGCGCTCGAACAGCTTCGTGTTCAGATAGATGGCATCGTGCGTGCGCCGCCAGCTTCGGCGCCAGCGCGGTCTTCACTCTCTGCAGTACGGGATTCGTGTTCGCTCCGCTGACCGCCTCGAATGCCTGCGACGCTCGTTCGAGCAGACGACCGCTCTTCTCCATCGGCAATGAAGGTGTTCTCGAACGTCGGTGCCGCCGGATTGTCCGCAATCGCTTGGATCTCGGCGAGTTGCTCGCCATGCCGGCTTCGATCGCCGGCTGATAGTCCTCGTCCTTGATCTTGTCGAACGGCGGCGCGTGAAACGGCAGCGTGCTCGGTGCGTAGAACGGATTCGACGGCCCGAACTTCGCGGCGGCCGCAGCAAGTGTGCAGAAAGTGCTCAGTGCAATGGCAACGAACGTAACGAAAGCAAGCGTGCGCTTCAAAAGAACCCCCGTTTGTCCTAGTGTGGATCTGGACGAAGAAACCGCGCCATGATTGTAAGTGAAATCCCTCGTCTGGCACCAGAACTCGCAGCAGGCTTGCTCGGAAACCGACCGTCAAGAAAACGAGCCATGCGAGATGGTCTATTTCAAGTTGTGTGTGAACTTAAGCTCGAAAGTCACTCCGGAATCTCCGAAAAAAGGTGCGAATATCAGTCGCCAATGCTTCCGGCTCTTCCATCGCTGCGAAGTGTCCTCCGCTCGCGAATTCGGTCCAGTGCTGGACGTTGTAGCCGCGCTCGATCCACGAGCGGGGCGGAAATGGCGCTTCCTTCGGGAGGTGCGCGATGCCGCAAGGTA
Organism: uncultured Acidobacteriota bacterium; assembly: GCA_963716405.1. Lineage (GTDB taxonomy): Bacteria > Acidobacteriota > Terriglobia > Terriglobales > Acidobacteriaceae > JABDBE01. The sequence goes on from CAVQTI010000015.1 coordinate 29,470, forward strand.
CTTCGATCCGCTCACCCGGTGCGAGATGAAGCGGGGAAGTCCTGGTTTCGAAATACAAATGGCACGACGAGCGAATGGTTTCGGTCATCCAGTAAAGCGTAACATTCGCCAGCAACTCGTCCCAGGTGAACCGTTTTTCAAGGTCGCCGTCGCAGTCGGCCCAATCTCTGAATTTTTCCAAGATCCAGGCGGCCAGCGCAGCAGGAGAATCATCCAGTCCGTAGGCAACGGTTTGCGGCGTGCGAGACTGAATGTGGTCGTATGCGCCCCATTTTTCTAACCAGTGGTCCGCCTCTGCGAGAAACTGCTGCTCTTCTCTGCTCAGGACTGCTCCGGGCTGAAGGCCGGGCCGGTAGGACCCCGGAGTGTAATTCAAGTGCAGCGCGACGATGCGCTCGGCGTGACGACGTCCCAGCTGACTGGTGACTTCGGCTCCAAAATCGCCGCCGTGGCACGCGAAACGTTCGTATCCAAGTTCCGTCATCAACTCGGCAAACAGGTCCGCCATTCGGGCGGTGTTCATCCCACGCTCGGTCGGTCGGCTGGAAAATCCAAAACCCGGAAGAGACGGCACGACTACGTCGAACGAATCTGATGGTTCCCCACCGTGCGCTGCAGGATCGGTAAGCCGCGGAACCAGCTTTCGCATTTCAAGAAACGATCCGGGCCAGCCGTGGAGCAACAAAATCGGAATCGATGAGGGTCCCCGTCCGCGCTCGTGAACAAAATGGATGGACTGATCGCCGGCGATGAACCGCAGGTGATGCAGCGATGCGAGCTTCGCGATTTCCGCTTTCCAGTCATACTGCTCGCGCCAATAGCGGCAGATGCGTTGCAGATAGGCGAGATCAAATCCGTACTCCCAGCCCGAACCAGGAATCGTATCGGGCCAGCGGGTGTGTGCGAGCCGTTCGCGAAGGTCCTGAACAGCACTTTCGGAATAAGGTAGTTGAAAAGGCTCGATGGCCATAGATTCTCCGTTCGCAGACAGTCAGATTTGTAGTAACCGCTATTATCGCCTATAGCGGTTACTACTCTAACGACAGTATGGTAACCTGTCAACTGGAACATACGAGTTACACTATTCGACATGGACTATGAATTCCTCGGCGGCAATCTGGCGCTCGATTTCACCAACACCTTGCACAGCCACGGAGAGTCCGATCCCGGCGAAGATCTGAAGAGCGTCGCGGACCTCGTGGAATGGGCAAGCCAGGCGGGATTGCTTCGCGACACGGAAACCCACAAGCTGGGAAGGGTTCACGCAGACCAGGTGCGATTCCAGCGCGCCTTAGCGCTGCGCGAGTGGCTCTATGAAATCTTCAGTCGGGCGGCAAAAAGAAAGAAACCCACGCCACAGGCACTTCAGAATTTTCAGACCTTCTATCAGGATGCGATCCGTCGCGCCGAATTTCACCCAGCGGCCAATCGCTACCGACTGATGTGGCCGGCGGCGACTCATCCTTTGGAGCGCATCTCGTTAGAGATCGCCCGTTCGGCCGCGGACCTTCTGACGTCAGAGGCGTTGACGCGCGTGCTGCAGTGCTCGGGAGAAAGTTGTTCCTGGTTGTTTGTCGATAACAGCCGCAATGGGATGCGACGCTGGTGCGATATGAAGGCGTGCGGCAACCGCGCCAAAGTCCAACGCTTTCGCCGTAACCTCAGTCGAGCTGTCGGCAAGTCTGCTGCGCGCAGGGATGATTAGTTGTAGCGCTGCTGAGTCCCGTTCCAACAAAATCCCTCACCCAACTGATTGCGGACCATCAAGGTTTTGTGGAAGACAGCCAATTTTCAAGCCGATCTGCGTAGGTTCGGCTGGAGCGGTGCTCTGATCCGTCAGCCAACTTCACAAGATACTCCCGATTGTCGATGGCTCGAAGTTCACGGATGCATTTGACCCGCAGGATTCGGGAGCGATGAACCCGAAGAAACTGCGCGGGATCAAGTTTCTCTTCCAGAGAGTTCATGGTCTCGCGCAACAAGTGACAGCGTGTGCCAGCGTGCAATTCCGCGTAATCTCCCGCTGCCGCGATCCACTCGATGTCGTCGGTAAGCACAACTTGAATCCTTGAACCCATTCGAACGGGGAAACGCGATGGGTACCTTACGGAATCGCGCTCGAGCATCTGCAGAATTCGTTCGGCCATCTGAATCTTCGAACCAGATTCCCCCACCTGCCTTGCTCTTTGCACGGCAGCACTAAAGCGTTCGTCGTCGACAGGTTTAAGAAGATAATCCAATGCGTGGACCTCGAACGCACGCAAAGCATGCTGCTCGTAGGCAGTGAGAAAGATGACCGAGGGTAGATTCTCCCGCGGCAAAGCTCGGAGAACCTCAAACCCGTCCATGCCGGGCATTTGCACATCCAAAAAGACTACATCCGGAGAGAGCTCAAAAATCTTTCCGACCGCCGACGCGCCGTCTCCGCACTCGCCAACGATTTCGACGTCTTTGAATTTTTGCAGCCGGAGCCTGACTCCGCGTCGCGCCAGCGGCTCATCGTCCACAATTACTGTGCGCACGTTGCTTCCTCTACATTTTGAGCAATCCTTCGGAAAGGCAACTCGATGACTACCTGGCAACCACCGACGTCCGGCCATTGCAAGGTGAAGCGATAGCCGTCACCGTACAGCGTCTTCAAACGTTCGGCGGTATTCCTCAGGCCAATTCCATTTCCATTTTCGCTTTGTTTTTCACTACCTCGCGCTCCAGAATTTCCGATGACAATTTGCAATCGATCAACGCGGAGCGCACTCGCGATCGTAATCCTTCCCCCTTGAACCAGCGGCACGACGCCATGGCGGACGGCGTTCTCGACCAGCGGCTGCAGCAACATGCTGGGTACCAGGGCATCCAAAGTTTCAGAAGGAATCGCCAAGTCGACTTGCAATCGGTCGCCCAGCCGGGTCTGCTCGATAGCGAGGTATCGCTGCGTAAACGCCATTTCCTGAGAAAGCGTGACCTCCGACATCACTTCGTTGTCCAGGCTGGTGCGCAAAAGCTCTCCGATCTGCGCCAGCATCCGAGTGGCGGCGGGAGCGTTGCCGTCGAGAACGAGCGTGGAAACCGCATTCAGCGAATTGAACAGAAAGTGCGGATTCAACTGATAACGCAAAGCGCTCAGCCGCGCTTCCCGGGCCTCGGTTTCGGCACGCAGCAGACGTTCTCTCTCCTGGGTCGATTGCTGCCATTGCTTAATGCTGAAGTACAGACTGCACCAGAGGAAGAGAACGACCGAAAACTGCACGGAGTTCCCCGCCAAATCAGGCCAATCCATTCTGCGGAAAGCTAGCACCGTTAATTCAGCTGCGATTGCACTCACGGTTCCAACAGCCAGCGACCATGCTGAGATCCTGAGTTCGAATGCGAGCCAGGAAGGCGAGCGGCGCAACAGCGATCGACAAACGGGATGCAGAACAAAACTTCCGAGGAACATGAAAGCGACAGACACGGTGCTGTCGCGCAGCACTCCAGGTTTTTGGAAAAGATCGGGGATGCATGCGACCAGCACCAGTACGTAAAGGCAGATCCATCCCGCTGCCTGGAGACGCCAGAACGAGGGGAACTGTAGTGGGCGCTCACCTGCCATCAGCAGCATTCTAGCGCAGAAGCGCCGTGGTTCAAACGCATCCCGTCGCGCTAGACCTGCGGTTCGTCGCATGGCTTATGCGTCTGGCGGATAAGACGAAACGAACACGGCCGATCTGAGGTAGTTTCCTTTCAAAAGGAGCCAGATCCGATGAGAAGGATGGTCGAGTCAATACGAAATGCGCGCGAGTATTTTTCGGGCAAGGGAGCAGCGAGAAGCATTCTCGCGCTTATCTTTATTTTCGTCTTCGCGGCTGTTTTGGTCGCGCCGGTTGGAGCGCAGAGTCCGTCGTCATCCTCCCAGCGACCTTTCCTAGACACTGACCTCTTGATATCACGGGTAGCGGAACACCAGAAGGATGTCGAGGCGCTGCTGACCCAATACACATTCACAGATAAGACCACGCTTTACATGCTCGACAAGGCTGGGTCGGTGCGAAGTCAGCATACGGATATTTATTACATCACGCCTACGCCGTACGAGGTTTTCACATTACACATCAGCCACGACGGCAAACCGATCTCGCAGAGCAACATCGAGAGGCAGGAGAAGGAAATCGAACATAAGCTGACAAATTACGAGCGCAAGGCTCAAAAGAATCCGGGCGCTCGCCCCAAAGACACTCTTCTGTTCGGTGACATTATCGCCAAGTCTCAATTCAATCCTCTGAGGTGGGAGGACGTGAATGGAACTGCCACGGTGGTTTATTCATTTGCGCCGAAAACACAACCGGCTCGGCACGGGAGTACCGACGAGAAAATCGCCAGCGATATGAAGGGGACGATGTGGGTTAATCCAGAAGCCGCCGAGATCGTTCGTATGGAATTCGTCAGCGTCTCACCGCTGGGCATGAACTTTCTGGTGAACGTGAAAAGCTTCCAGGGATTCGTCGAGCAGCAAAAAATGAGCGGAGAGATATGGCTGCCGAAACGCCAAGACTTTGTGGCCCAAGGCCGTGAAATCGTCAAAGGCTTTCGGATTCGTCAGGTAAGTGAGTTCAGCGACTACCTCAAGGCCACTACGGATGTCTTCCAGCAGGTCCACACCCCGAATGCTGTTGCAGGGGATGGCGCAAAGGTTCAACAGTAGGAGGAACAATGTCCAGCGTTTCTGTTTTGAAAGAGCCACTGCCCGATCGAACTGATAAACCGCGATTCACCAGCATCCCGCAACCCGTGACCGAGAAGGAACGCATTGTCAGCATTGACGTCCTGCGTGGGTTTGCACTGCTCGGCATTTTACCCATGAACATCCAGTATTTTTCGATGATCAGCGCCGCGTATGACAACCCGACGGCCTATGGCGATCTGCACGGAGCAAACTACTGCGTATGGTTATTCTGTCATGTTCTGGCAGACCAGAAATTCATGACGATTTTCTCCATGTTGTTCGGCGCTGGAATTCTTTTGATGACTAGCCGAATTGAAGCGGCCGGCAAACCATCGGCCGCTCTGCATTATCGGCGCATGGGGTGGCTCATTCTGTTTGGCCTGGCCCATGCGTATCTGCTGTGGAGCGGAGACATTCTGGTCGCGTACGGAATGTGCGGGTTAGTGGTCTATCCATTTCGCAAGCTCCAGCCGCGCACACTTCTCGTGCTGGGGTTGCTGACCATCGCAGTAGCCTCGGCTTCTTTGGCTTCGTATGGTGCATGGTCTCGGCATTGGTCTCCAGCGGAGGTGCAGATAGCACGCGAACAGTTATGGATGCCGACGCCCTCGCAGGCGGCCAACGAGATCGCAGCCTACCGCGGCAACTGGACGGCACAGATGAAGTTTCGTGTGCCCGAGTCAGCGCAGATGGAAACCATCTTCTTCGTGGTGTTCATATTCTGGCGGGTAACAGGCCTGATGCTGGTTGGCATGGCGCTTTTCAAGCTAGGCGTTTTCAGCGCCAAGCGACTAGCGTCAGTTTATTGGACGATGATTGCCATCGCTGTGTGTTATGGGATTCCGATCACGCTCTATGGAACGCATCGCGACTTCGCAGCCGGCTGGGATTTCCGTTACTCTTTCTTCTGCGGCGCGCAATTCAACTATTGGGCCAGTCTCCTGGTAAGTCTCGGTTGGGTGGGCACGATCATGCTTGCGTGCAAAGTTGTAGCGCTGATTCCACTCACGCGTCGGCTGGCGGCGGTCGGTCGCATGGCTTTCACGAATTACATCATTCACACAATCATCTGCACCACACTCTTCTACGGACACGGATTTGCCTTGTTCGGAAAAGTGGAGCGGGTGTGGCAATTCGCCATTGTGTTAGCGATATGGGCGTTGCAACTGGTTGTCTCGCCGATCTGGCTGCGGCATTTCCTGTTTGGTCCAATGGAATGGTTGTGGCGTTGCTTGACATACCTGCAGTGGGAACCGTTCCGGCGAGTCCCTGCAGTAGGTCGGTTATAGCTAAGGTCGCCTCGGTTCATCGCGTGGAACCCTCGGTTGAACTCACTTCTCCGGCAAACTACGGACTTGGAGAAGTACTTAGCTCGACGCACGCATCTACACGAGGTGAATCTCGACTTTGTTTGAAGTCAGGTTCATTTGAACACGGCTCGTGGATTACGACGCTATACTTCAGGTCGTCGAGGAGTGATTTATGGCAGAGAACGTTCAAGTGGATGCGCCAGTCTTCGCAGCAGTCCGAGAACTGCCTTCGATTCGAATGAGCACTGTGCCCTGGTATGTGCGCACGGCCGCTCTGGCACTGACGTCTACCACTTTCGGCCTTTACTGGGATATTTCATGGCACATCGGAATTGGACGGGACACGTTTTGGACACCCGCCCATTTGGCCATTCAGTTTGGAGCCGTGCTTACCGGGCTGTCCTGCGCCTATCTTATTCTGCACACTACTTTCGCGGGTGATGACGCAAGTAAAGCGACGTCAGTAAAGATCTGGGGGCTCCGTGGCCCGTTGGGCGCATTTATTGCCGCATGGGGTGGGTTTTGCATGCTCACCTCCGCTCCCTTCGACAACTGGTGGCACGACTCCTACGGATTAGATGTAACAATTCTTAGCCCGCCGCACGTGGTGCTGCTGGTGGGCATCTTCGTCATGGGGCTGGGCGGACTAATCTTGACCACCGGCCGGATGAATCTGTCGTCGGGGGAAAGCCGAGACAAGTTCAATCGGATCTTGCTGTACAACGGATCGCTGCTTCTGTGTTTGCTGCTGATGCTGGGCTATGAATATATCGGCGACCAGACGCTGATGCATAGCGCGATTTACTATCGCGTGCTCGGGATGATCACTCCGGTCGTGCTGGTTGGAATCGCTCGCACTTCTGGAGATCGTTGGGCTGCCACCACTGTGGCCTCGATCTACACCGGCTTGTGGCTCGCCGGGAATTGGATATTCCCCTTGTTTCCCGCGCAGGCGAAGCTTGGACCCGTCTTCACTCCGATCACTCACATGGTGCCGCTCGGATTTCCTGTACTGCTGCTTCCCGGAGCGATCGCGCTCGATCTTGTTCTCAACCGATTTTCCAGTCGAGGCGACACTTGGAAAGCCATGGTGGGTGGCATCGGCTTCATTGCTGCGAGTTTGATTGTGAACTGGCCATTCGCCTATTTCATGATGTCTCCCCATGCGCGCAACTGGGTCTTTGCGATGAACGAATTCGGCTACAACGTTCCGCCTTCTCAATATCACTTGGCGTGGGAGTTGCAGCCTTACGGAAAGACCCGAGTGGAATTCTGGGTTGGGATGCTCATCGCGCTGGCTGCAACCGTGACTTTCAGCGCGCATCGGAATGCTCTGGGGCGATTGGATGCGTCGTATTCGCCGTTAGCGATCGAACCCCGGAGTATGCTACTTGTGCCCGTCTTGAGGATGAGTGTTATGCGAGCCTATGGACTAGCTGTTTTGATCTTCATGTTGAGTTCCTCCGCGTTTGGACACGTGGGAAGCCCCAACGTGTATCTCGAGGGGGATGCAGGCCCGTATCACTTGCTGGTCACGGTGAATCCACCGGCGATGGTTCCCGGCGTAGCCCAGGTGCAAGTTCGCGTTACGTCGGGGACTGTAAACACCATCAGCATTGCACCGGTCTACGTAAGTGGCAAAGATCAGGGTCTGCCCCCGACACCTGACTTGATGCAACCGGCGGTTGATCCGCAATCGTTTGCTGGCAAGGTTTGGCTGATGGAATCGGGTTCGTGGGAGATTCGTGTCGAGGTTTCCGGGTCGCAAGGAATTGGCAACCTGGCGGTGCCTGTGCCCGCATTTGCGCGGCGAATCCTGCCGATGCAAAAAGCGTTGGGCGCCCTGCTATTCGCACTCATGCTGCTTCTTTCCATTGGAATCATTTCCATCGCCGGAGCGGCGGCACGCGAGGGTGGGCTCTCGGCTGCGGCCACTCCCTCGCCAAACAACAGACGTCTTGGACGAATTGCAATGACCGTTTCCGGCGCGCTGGTTGTAATCCTACTGGCGTTGGGAAATTGGTGGTGGAACGCCCAGGCCGCTGATCTGAAGCAAAATATGCTCTACAGCGCTCCGCCCCTCAGAGTTTCGTTCGACGGAACCGGCCAGCTGACTTTGCGGATGGAGGAAGACTTCTGGCACAAAATCCGCAAGGATCAGTGGTCGATGACCTTGATTCCGGATCACGGGCACCTGATGCATGCATTTCTCGTACGCGTACCCGCGATGGACCGCTTTTATCATTTACATCCCGAGCAAGCAAACAACGGATCGTTCGTTCTCAAGTTGCCCGCGATTCCCTCAGGGAAATACAAAGTTTTTGCCGACATTGTTCGCGGAACAGGGTTCCCGGAAACCATGGTGAGCGAAATCGACTTGCCCAATGTGACCGGGGAAGCATTCTCCGGTGATGACTCGGGTGCGGATGCTTCGGCATATGAACCCTCCGGCCGCGCGACGGATGTCTCGCCACTGGCGGATGGCGGTCGCATGGTATGGGAACAAGACGGAACGGCTTTGAAGGCTGGCCAAGTTTCCTGGTTACGCTTCCGCGTTGTCGACGCGCAGTATAAGCCGGTTGACGACCTTGAACCGTATATGGGGATGGCAGGTCACGCGGAATTCGTCAGATCAGATTTTTCCGTGTTCGCGCACATCCATCCGGCTGGTTCGGTGCCGATGGCATCACTCATGGTTGCGCAGAAGGATTTCGGATTGCCGATGGACCATGGTGCGACGAAGACGCTTACCGACGAAGTTTCGTTTCCCTACGGCTTTCCCCAACCGGGTGACTATCGTTTGTTCGTACAGGTTAAGCGGCATGGCCAAGTCGAGACCGGCGTGTTCGACGCGCACGTCGGAAGCTGATTATGATTCGTTCTGTGTTCTGCATGTCGCGGTGCGATGCACTTTCAGGCCTAATCTGCTACCATGACCGCTTGGTGAGGTTGGCCATGCCCCAATACGTGATCGAGCGGGAGATCCCAGGCGCAGGTAATTTATCGGATGCGGAACTGCAGGCAGTCGCCAGAAAGTCGGTCGGCGTGCTGAAGGATATGGGACCGGAAATCAAGTGGCTCCACAGCTACGTCACCGGCGATAAAGTCTATTGTGTGTACCTGGCGCCAGACGAGGAAACGGTTCGCGAACACGCACGCCGCGGAGGTTTTCCGGCGAATCGCATCTCGGCAGTGCGGCGCATGATCGATCCCAACACCGCAAATTGAGTTAAGCAGAGTTTCGAGTCCGAAGACCTGATTCCGCGTCGCAGTTAAGCGCCTCCTGGACGGCTTGCTCGACCGGCATCGCCCAGCCTTCCATCCACGCCGTCAGACCTGCAGCATTGCCGAGCGTTCGGCGCGCAAATTCCAGGGCCTTCTCCAGCCTGCGTTGCTCGGCGGGCGTGAGCGGAGCGCCCAATCGTTGGCGAAGCGCGGCGGCGGCTCCTGCCAAGTGCAGCGATTGCTCGGCGTTCGATTGCGCTGCGGCACTCACGGCGAGACATTCGAGCGCCCTCGCGATGCCGCGTTTGTGACCCAATTCCTGGAACATCTTGATGCTTTCGCCGTACAGACGGCGCGCCTCGGCGTTGTTCCCCTGATCGCAGCTTAGACTTGCCAGATCGGAGAGCGCGCTCGCAATTCCCCAGCCATCCTGCAGTTGGCGAAACGCCGCCAGACTCTGTTCGCAAAATGAACGCGCGGCAACGAAGTCCGCTTTTTCCCGAGCGACGTCGCCCTGGTAGTTCAGCGTCCAGGCGACACCGGCGCCATCTCCGGCCTTACGGAACATTGTCAGGCACTCGTCGTAAAGCGAGGATGCGCGCTCATAATTCGCCCTGCAACTTCATCACGTTGGCGAGATTGCTGAGGGCGCGGGCGATGTCAGCGGAATCGCCAAGGTCCTTCCATATCGCGACACAGCGCTCGAAGAGCAAGGATGCGTCGGCGAGTTCGCCACGATCGCGAGCGTTGACGGCCAACGCGTTCAGTGCGACGGCAACGCCGCGGTTATCGTTTAGCTCGAGACAGGTCTCGAGGCTCTCTTCGAACAGTTGCCGCGCGGAGCCGTAATCGCCCTGCTGCCGCCGCCAGAACTGCGGCAGCGAACAGCAGGCGCGCGCGCAGCTTCGGACGCGCCGCGGCTCCTTCCAACGCGAGCAGCCTGGCGATGGCGTCACGGCCCTCCGTAAGATGTTCCCGCGTTTCCCAGAAGCGAAACAGGGCGGCGCCGAGGCGCAGGCCCCATTCGGCATCTCCAGTCTTGATCAGATAATCGAGCGCCAGGCGGAAGTTGTCGTGCTCGACCTCAAAACGGTCGAGCCATTCGGGTTGAGCGGCCACGTCCTCGGCGCCTTCTTCGGCAAGCACGAGGTAATAAGCGGCATGGGCTCGGCGAGTCGCAGATTCATCGTCGCTCTCGGCGAGGCGTTCGAGAGCATACTCGCGGATGGTGGAGAGCATAATGAAGCGCGTTTCTTCATCGACCTGCTCCACCTGCTGCGCCAGGCTCTTGTCCACCATGGAAGCCATGCCGTCGAGCACGTCGAGGCCCAGATCGCCCTTGGTGTCGCACACGGCTTCCACGGCTTCCAGCGTGCAGCCGCCGGTAAACACGGAAAGCCTTCGGAAGAGAGTTTGTTCGGCGGCATTGAGCAGGCCGTAACTCCAGTCCACGGTGCTGCGAAGAGTTTGTTGCCGGGTCGGCAGATCGCGGGCGCCGCCGGTCAACAGGTTCAGACGGCTTTCGAGGCGTGCCAGCATGGCGGACGGCGAAAGCAGCTTGATGCGCGCCGCCGCCAGTTCGATGGCCAGAGGCAGGCCATCAAGGCGAGCGCAGATGGCCGCCACCGCGGGTGCGTTTTCCTTGGTCAGCGCGAATTCGTGCTTTACCGCCTGCGCGCGTTCCACAAACAGCGCGACCGCTGGAAGACGCGAAAGCACTTCCAGAGGCGGAATGGATTTGGGGTCGGGCAGCGCCAGCGGTGGCACAGGAAATTCATGTTCGCCATAGACATGAAGCGGCGCCTGGCTCGTGACCACGACCTTGAGTTTCGGGCCGGCAGTGAGCAGTTGCGCTACGACCGGCGCGGCGGAGACGAGGTGCTCGAAGTTGTCGAGCAGGAGAAGCATCGGCTGGCTCAGCCCGCCGACGTACTCCTTCAAGCTTTCCTGCGGCGACTGATTTCCGGTTTCGCGCACGCCCACGGCTTGCGCAATCGTGGAAGCGATCAAACCACGTTCGCCAATCGCCGACAGCGCGACAAAGCAGACACCGCCTGGGAAACTGGTCGGCCATTTCGCCCGCCACCTGCAAGGCGAGCCGCGTCTTCCCGATGCCGCCCGGACCGGTGAGGGTCACGAGCTGCACGTCCGCGCGGCTCAAGAGCTGACGGAGAGCAGCCGCTTCGCGTTCGCGTCCAATGAATGCGGTGCGCTGCACCGGCAGGTTGTTGGGGCGAGGCTCCGAATCCCGGGCAGGCGCATCGGCGAGGCGGTCGCGCACCGCGGCGAGGTCGCGAGCCAAATCCCGGGTGGAGGCGTAACGCTGCTTCGGGTCCTTGGCCAGGCAGCGCTCCACGATCCAAATGAAGGGAGCGGGCGCCTGCAGCATTCTGGAACCGAGACGCTCGGGCTCATCGCGAAGGATTGCGGCCGTCGTTTCCGCATGCGTCTTCTTTCTGAATGCGGGAGATTCCGGTGACCATTTCGTAGAGCACCGACCCGAAGGAAAACTGGTCAGAACGAAAATCGAGTTCGTCGCCGGTCGCTTGCTCCGGCGACATGTAGCCGACGGTGCCCATCACCGTTCCATGCTCGGTGATGGTGGTGGTCGCATCCGAACTGCCGGCGGTCGGGCTTAAGCAGTTTCGCCAGACCGAAATCCAGCACCTTGGCCGTACCGTCGCCAGAAACCATCAGATTCTCCGGCTTCAAATCGCGATGAATGATGCCAATCTCGTGCGCTTTGGCGAGAGCGTCGGCAATCTGCGCCGCGATTGCGACCGATTTGCGAAATGGAATCGGGCCCGAGGCAAGCAGCTCACGCACCGTTTCTCCATCCACCAGTTCCATGGCGATGTAGCGCGTGCCGTTCACGTGCCCGAGTTCATAAATCGTGACGATGTTTGGATGATTGAGCGCGCAGGCGGAACGGGCTTCCTGCTCGAAGCGCGATAAGGCTTCCGGTTGAGAACCGCGGTCGAGCGAAAGGGTCTTGATTGCGACTTCACGGTCGAGGCGAGTGTCCTTGGCGCGATAGACTTCGCCCATGCCGCCGGCGCCCAGTCGCTGAAGAATCTCGTAACTGCCGAAGCGCGTACCCGGCGACAGGGTGGATGACACCGAACCTGAAGTGGGAGGTGGGTTCATGAAACTTGCGTAGGCGCAGCTCTCGGCATGCCAAAGCGGACTCTTGCCGCTGCGCAATTACAGGTGAATGTTCAGTGGCTGCCACGAGACACGCCAAGGCAGCACCCCTGAGTGCGTTTATAATATCCCAGATTTCGGAGGGGATTTCATGGATATTCGATCGTTGCAGCGGCCCCTGAAAGATCTGTACCGGCAAGACCCGGCCAGTTCGCGAATCACGCTGACCGCGCACGGCACTCAGGCTGACGCGCCGATCGCTTGTTCTGTGGACTTGGGGCGTGCGATCTACAAGGCGCAAGCGCACAAAGGAGTTGGTGGCGCCGGTACCGGAGCCTGCTCGGGAGACCTGCTGTTAGGCGCGCTAGCCGCCTGCGCCCAGATCACCTGCCAAATGGTCGCCGCTGCCATGGGAATACCTACCGAGGCCATCGATGTCACAGTCGAGGGCGATCTGGATCTGCAAGGAACGCTGGGAATATCGAAAGAAGCCCCAGTCGGATTTCAGAGCATCCGAGTCATTTTCGACGTCCGCGCACCGCAGGCAACGCCAGAGCAGTTAAGCGCGTTGCAGGCGAAAACGGAACAATATTGCGTGGTGATGCAAACCCTGCAGCATCCGCCGCGGATTGAGAACAAATGGAAGCAGTAGAGAGCCGCCGATCAGGATTTGATCTCAGTTTCCTCTTTCACTTCGGCTTGATGTTCTGATTTACTCGGAACAAGTTCCCCGGATCGTAACGCTTCTTGATCTTCGCCAAACGATCGTAATTCTTGCCGTACGTCGCCCGGATGCGATCCTCGCCCTCTTCCATCATGAAGTTGACGTACGCGCCGCCGGCGGAGTAGGGATGAAGCGCGCTCCAATACTCCTTCGCCCACGTGGAGATTTTTTCCTTGTTCGCCGGGTCCGGGTCGACCCCGACAATCACAGAACTCCACGTTGCGTCGCGGTAACCCCACGGCGTGGCACTGTTCTTGACGCGGCCGGCGGCGCCGTTGATCGGGTACAGGTGCATGGTCGACTGCATCGACGGCATCTTCGCCGCGTATTTCACATGCACCGCGATGGCTTCGTCCGGCAGCGTGCGCACGAAATCGGCCTTCCAGTACCATTGCTGGCCCGGCGGATAGAGACCGTCGTGCATACTTTGGAGTACCGGATGCGGAATTGGCCCGACCATGTCGAGCGCTGGAGCCTTCAGGCTCCGTATCGGCTTGAACACTTTCTCCCCTTTCTTGATCGGTCCGGTGTAGCACCACACGATGCCGCACATCTTCTTGTTGTGCAGGTGCTCGGGGAACGGAGGCTGCTGGCGGCACGGTGAGGAAAGCAAAGAAACCATAGAGGTCATCGGGCGCCTTCGCGATGAAATCGCGGTACCAGCGCATAATCTCGGCCGCGTCTTCCATCGGCCACAGCATCGGACCGCCGTAGACGGTGTGCACGCGTTGCGCCCTTGAACAGAAATGATGTCACAACGCCGAAGTTGCCACCGCCGCCGCGCACCGCCCAGAACAGGTCGGGATTTTCCTTGGCGCTGGCGGTAACGAAACGGCCGTCGGACAACACCATTTCGACGGCCAGCAGATTGTCGATGGTCAGGCCATACCGCCGCGTCAAGTAACCGATCCCGCCGCCCAAAGTCAGTCCGGCCACGCCGGTCGTCGAAATGATTCCCGCAGGAACCGCGAGACCGAAGGCATGCGTCGCATGGTCTACGTCGCGCCAGAGCGCTCCGCCGCCGACCTGCACGGTCCTCTTCTTCGGGTCCACGCGAACATAGTTCATCGGCGAAAGATCGATCACCAACCCGTCGTCGCATACTCCCAATCCGCCCGCGTTGTGCCCGCCGCCGCGGATGGACACCAGCATTTTCTGCTCGCGGGCGAAGTTCACCGCCGCCATGACGTCGGCCACGTCGGCGCAGCGCGCAATCAGTCGTGGCCGCCGGTCGATCATCGCGTTGTACACCTTGCGAGCCGCGTCGTAATTCGGATCGCCTGGCTCGATCAGCCCTCCGTGCAAGCGGGCTCTGAAATCTGCAATCGTCGCTTCGTTCAGCATAGTTAACCCCGACCTCCGGAAGTTTGACGTGTTCTACCACGGCAATTGGCTGCACGGTCAGTGCGGCGTTACCGGCGCAAACCCAGCGTCGTCCGTACAATCTAGCCAGAATTTTCGATTTGGGCCTAGCTCGCACATAGTACGCCTCTCCCTTCCGTGGAGACAACGAATTGGCCGCAAGAGCAGTGCCTGGCCTATGAAATATTTTGACGAAGATGTAGAGAATGGCGGGACGGCTCCGACTATAGGATGAAGGCGCAGATCGCAGGCGCTATAAATAAACGGAAGGAAGGAGCAAGGGGCATGAAATACATTTTGCTGATGTCCGGCACGAAGGCAGGCGTTGACAGCTATCACGCCTGGTCGCAAAAGGATATTGAGACGCATATGGCGGTCCTGCAGCGCATCAACAAGGATCTGACCGAATCCGGAGAGTTTGTGGCCACACAAGGCTTAGCCGAACCGGGAAGCGAAGGTTGTGCGCGGCGAGAAAAACGGCATTCCGGTCACAGACGGTATTTTCCCCGAATCGAAGGAATTTCTGTTGGGCTACTGGATCGTTGACGTAGCCGAACTCCGAGCGCGCTTATGCCATCGCGGGCCGGATTTCGGCTGCGCCGGACCCGGAGGATACCTACGAACATGCCGATTGAGGTCCGGCGGTTCGCGGCTTATGAGCAATCCAAGTCCCAATGACGGAATGCCGAGAATGCTGCGCGCATTCCGGCAAACGGCGAAGGCGCGGAAAGCAGCGCCAGAAACTCAAAGGAGAAGAAAATGAAATACATTTTGATGATGAACACGATGAAGGCCGGCCAGGGCGTGCCCAGTTGGCCCAAGAAAGACCTCCAGGCGCACATCGCATTTATGATGGGTCTCAACAAAGAGCTTCGCCAATCCGGCGAGTTGGTCTCAGCCGAAGGGCTGTCTTTTCCCGATCAGGCTAAGCTGGTGCGGGCCGGCAAGGATGGCCGGCCCGATCACAGACGGCGTATTCCCGGAGATCCAAGGAGTTTCTCGCCGGATTCTGGATTGTCGATGTCGACACTCCGGAGCGAGCCTATGCGATTGCCGCCAAAGCGTCCGCGGCGCCGGGTCCCGGTGGGGCGCCGTTGAACATGCCGATTGAAGTGCGCCAGATGATGAGCGGGCCACCACCGGAAATGCTGTAACGAGAACTCCGATGACAAAGCCATGGGACACGACTTCCGAGCATCTGTTGCGCGAACTTGCGCCGCAGGTGCTCGGCGCGGTCGCTCGCCGTTTTCGCGACTTCTCCTCGGCCGAGGATGCGGTGCAGGAGGCCATGATTGCGGCGTTCACGCAATGGCCGCAGGAGGGGATTCCCGACAATCCACGCGGCTGGTTGATTCAGGTCGCGTCTCGCCGCATGACCGACCAGGTGCGCAGCGAAATTGCCCGTCGCGAGAGGGAAACCGACAGTGGCCAGGGAAGTGGAAATCATGGCGCCCTCCGCCGATATCGAGTCTGACATGGATCCAGACGACACGCTTATTCTGCTGTTCATGTGCTGCCACCCCGCCCTCACTTCGTCCTCGGCAATTGCTCTGACCTTGCGGGCCGTCGGCGGTTTGACCACGGCGGAAATCGCCAAGGCATTCCTGGTTCCTGAGGCGACGATGGCGCAGCGGATCAGCCGCGCGAAGCAAAGCATCAAGGCTTCCGGCGTGCCATTCCGCCTGCCTTCCCGCAGGAGCGTGCTGAACGGCTGCCTGCAGTTCTCCATGTGCTCTACCTGATCTTCAACGAGGGTTACGCCAGCAGCGTCGGAGCACACCTGCAACGACTCGATTTGGCGCGTGAGGCGATCCGGTTGACTCGCAGTGCGAAAACACTGCTTCCCGATGATGCAGAAGTAGCAGGCCTGTTGGCGCTCATGTTGCTAACCGACGCTCGCCGCGCGGCACGAACCGGACCGGATGAGGAATTGATCCCCCTGGACAAACAAGATCGAACTCTGTGGGACCGGCGCGAGATCTCCGAAGGCATCGAGCTTCTTGACTGCCGCACTATCGAAAGGATCGGTCGGCCTGTATCAGTTGCAGGCGGCGATCGCTGCAGTTCATGACGAAGCGGCACGAGCTGAAGACACGGATTGGCCGCAGATCCTGGCGTCTGTACGAACTGCTGAAACGTGTGTCTCCCAGCCCCATGGTGACGCTCAATCATGCAATCGCAGCCGCTATGGTACACGGCCCTTCGAAAGGTCTCGAACTGCTAAGAGACGCTCGATACCGACGCTCGGCTTGCCGGTCACTATCGTCTCGACGCGGTTCGTGCCCACTTGCTCGAAATGGACTGGCGATTACGAAAGCGCCATCAAGCACTACCGCATTGCGGCTCAGCCGGACGACAAGCATCCCGGAACAGAATTACCTGATGACCCAAGCAGCGCGCTTGGCCGGCGACTGACCCCCGAGCCGTCGGCAAACCTTACCCGGATTACTTCAGAGTTGCTGTCATTCGGAAACTGATCCACTACTGCCGCTTCGCGGCGGACTCTACGTGCGTTAGGATCTGATCGAGCGCCGCACGATCGAAGAACCTGGCCGTTTGCGATAACGATGCTGATCTTCCGAGTGTTCCGAATGTCTTCGAGCGGGTTTGCGCTCAGCAACACCAAATCGGCGACCTTGCCGGGTTCGACCGAACCAAAGCTGGCTTCCATCCCAAGAAATTTCGCCGGGTTGCTGGTCGCCGTCTGGAGCGATTCCATGGGCGTGAAACCGGCCTCGACGAAATTGGCGAGTTCGTCGTGCAAGCTGAAGCCCGGCATGATGTAAACGCCGGGGGCGGTGTCCGTTCCCGCCATGAACGGCACTCCGGCGCGATGCATTGCGCCGACCATTTGCAGATTGTCGCGCGAAGTATTCCTGGCGCAGCGCCAGCGGATCGCGCAGAAGGTCAGGCATCATTTCATCGGTGAAGCGGCGCCAGGTTACATCGCGCCAGTAGGCAGGAACGTACTTGTCGAGTGGATCGTGCTTCAGGTCGCGCTGGTCGAGAAAGGTTCCGCCGCGTTGCCAGGCCAGCGTGGGTACCTGCCATGTCTGGTTCTGCGCCAGCAGTTTGATGAGCGAGTCGCATCTTTGCTGGTCCTGCGTCGTGAGCAGCAGTTTCAGATTGCCTTCGCCCTTGATGAATTTGTCCTCTTCCGTGGAACAGCCTTCGAAAATGCCCATCAGATGCTCGATACTCTTTTGCCCCGCTTCGACAACTTCCCGAATGCGAACTTTATCCGGAACATGGCCGACAATGGGCAAGCCCTTGCTTGTGGGCTTCCGCGGCAGCGGCAAGGTAGGCGTCGTGTGAAATGACGGACTGGACTTTGATGAAGTCCACGCCTTGTGCTTTGAGCGAGTCCACGGCAGCAACCGCCGTAGCCGGAGTGGTGACGGCGATAGAACTCGGAAAGCGCAGTTTACCGTTTGGCAGATAGGCATCCAGCATGGGGCCGGAGATGACCATGCGCGGGCCGACGATTTCGCCGGACGCAATCTCCTTGCGCCACTCCATGAGAACCGGAACGTCTCCTCCCATGTCGCGCACGCCAGTGACACCGTTGGCGATGAACAGCGGCAGGATAATGTCGCGTCCGCCGGGAAACCAATCGCCGAAAGCGGAGTGCACATGCATGTCCCAAAGTCCGGGAATGAGATATTGACCCGTGGCATCGATGACCCGCGCGTTCTTCGGTAACTGGAATTTTTCCGTATCAGAAACAGAGGTGATGCGATCGCCGGTGATCACAACCGTCCGATTTCTCTGAACCGACGACGTACCCGGATTGAGCACGGTCGCGTGCGTGATGACGGTCGGGCCTGGTGCAGGATTGTACTGGGCGATGCAGACGGGCTTGGGTAGCAGAAAGAACGCAATCACGACTAAAAGGCGGAGGGAAACAAGCATGCGCATGGCTCAGAGAGTACTACGAAATTACTCGAAAGCAGATGACGGAAACTGCCCGCGCACTATGCGATTTCTTGTACGCTCATCCTGAGTTTGCGCGCCCCATCGTGAATCTGATGTGCGTTGGCGCCCCCGTACCCAAGAATCAGGCCGCCCCTGGCCGGCGGTTTCGAGTAGCATATGGACAAGGGCATTGCCGAAATGCCCCTCTGGGCAGCCTTCCTCGACACCGCCACATCGTTAGTGCCGAGGCGACAGCAGTGCCACCAGATGCATCCCCGCTTCGGCACCAATCACCTCGAGTCATATCTCCCATCTGGTCTTGGATCGCATTTACGAGCGCCCTTCGCCGATCCATGTAGAGCATTCGCATCCGACGTATATGACGGGCGAAGTGTCCCTCGCGGATGAAATCGGTCAAGACAGCCTGATACAGAGTCGACGAAAAGATGTCGGCGGCATCTCGAGCGGCGGAGAAAGCGGGTACCAAATCCTTGGGAACAACTACGTAACCCAGGCGCAACGCAGGAAACATGACTTTGCTGAAGGTCCCGACATAAATGACTCTCGCATCCGTGTCCAGGCCTTGCAGCGACGCAATCGGGCGGCTTCCAAACCTATACTCGCTGTCGTAATCGTCTTCGATGATCCAGGCACCGGAGCGCACCGCCCAATTGAGGAGAAGCATGCGGCGGGTGGCACTCATCGTCATACCCATGGGATATTGGTGCGATGGCGTGACGTACACGGCACGCGCGTTGCGACCTCGGCGGATGATCTCTGCCACGTTCATGCCCTCGTCGATCCACCGGAACCGGAATCAACTGAGCCCCGGCCGTCATGAAAGCCTGGCGCGCGCCGGGATAGCCCGGCTCTTCCATCCACACCCGATCTTTGGGATCCAACAAAACCTGTGCGGAAAGCTGCAAGCCCTGCTGTGACCCGGTTGTCACCAGAATCTGCGATGACTCGCATCGTACCCCGCGAACTGCTCCCAGATACTCCGCGATGGCTTCGCGGAACGGCAGATATCCCATGGCGTCGCCATAGGCCATGATGCCCCTTGGCGGCCTTCGAGAATGCCGAGCCACCAGCTTCGACCAGACGCCGATGGGAAAGTGGTCGAGCGCGGGCAGGCTTACTCGAAACGCACCCATGTTGTCCAACCATGATTGCGCGGGCACGTGCGTCAGCACCAACCCCGCGTCGTGACATTCGGCGTGGACCTACGCTTCTCCACTACTGCTTGATTCCCTTTCCGCGCTTTCACGGCCGGTAGACTCAGCCTCTCATCCGGGATGGATCCAGCCACGCACGTGCCGGCTCCAACGAAAGTCTCGAAGTAGCCCTCGGCAAGCAATTGCTCGTATGCGTTCAAGACCGGAATGCGTGAAATCTTCAGCTCAGCGGCCAAGCCTCTGGTGGACGGCACTCGTTGTCCGGGCCGCAGTTGGCCGTCGATGATGGCCTTGCGAAACCAGCCGTACAACTGGCGATACATCGGAGTCTTGGTACCGTAGGCAAGCGCTATCGGCGGGAGAAAGCTGGCAGAGATGCGTTTCATCCGTGGCACCCCACGTCCATCGACTGGTGAGATCTCAAAGTGGTTATATCGTAACAGACAAGAGTGGCTATTGTGATAGACCACTGTTCGGGTTAAGTTTTTCTTGCGGGACTGGGAAGCGCACTCTAATACGGCGTGGTCCATGCCGGTGAATTCAGGCAGAGCTACCAGCGTTATGACCACAGGCTCGTGCGCTTGGAAAAGTAGTCAGACCATCAAAGGAGGCCGTGATGAACATGCTCGAACAGGTCAATGGGAGCGATGTGATTTCTGAAACTACGAACGCGGAGGCAAAGCAGTTTGATTTTCTTGAAGGCGAGTGGAACGCCATTTGCCGCTTTCCTCTGCCCGATGGATCCTGGGGCGAAGGTCCCGGCTCGCTGACGGCAAGCAAGGTCCTGGATGGCTGCGTTTCCCTGGAATTCTTCGAGGGACCCTATCAAGGAACGATCATCAAAGGCCTCGGTCTCCGCGCCTTCAATCCGCAAACCTCCCAGTGGGAACATACGTGGACGGACACTTCTGCGCCGGGTGGCTTCCTGGTCTGGCGCGGACGATTTGAAGGCGGCGCCATCGATCTTCACGGCCAGTGGGAGGATGAGACTGGGCACCACGTTCACTCTCGCGTCTCACCTGGTCTCGGATCACCGAGCGGTCTGCCCACTGGGAGAGTCACCGCTCCATGGATGGCGGCAAGACTTGGACCAAACACTGGGTGATTGATTTCACGCGGAAGACCGCGACGTAAACCTGAGGATTTGCCGAAAGAACACCGCTCGCGATGGGTGGCGGCGAGCCGCTTGGGGATCATGGCGAAACAGCTTGCCCGAACAGAATAGACAGACGAATTACAGGAGGCAGTGATGAAGATCAAACACATTCGGACTTATCTCATAGTGTGCAGCTTGGTTGTCGTCTTGCCACCCCTCCAGGGACTCGCACAGCAGAATTCAGACGCAGCGAAAACAAGCGCTCAACTTCCAGCGGAACGGGATGGGCAACACGATTTTGACTTCGAGTTGGGCAGTTGGAACATTCACCTGAAGCGGCTCGTGCATCCCTTAACGGGCTCGACTACCTGGGTCGAATTTGACGGTACCTCTGTTACCCGAAAGGTTTGGGATGGCCGCGCCGATCTGGAGGAGTTCGAAACCGATAGCCCTGCGGCCGGCCACATCGAAGGTCTGACCCTGCGTCTATACAATCCCCAAACCCACCAGTGGAGCCTCTATTGGGCCAACAGCAAGAGCGGTACCATCGGCCCGCCCCAGATCGGCGAGTTCAAGAATGGACGCGGCGAGTTTTACGCCCAGGACCATGCTGAATGGCAAAACCATCCTTGTTCGATTTATTTGGTCGAACACCACCACGAATTCGCCCCACTTTGAGCAGTCATTCTCGGATGATGGGGGCAAGACTTGGGAAGTGAATTGGATTACGGACCAGACACGGGTAAATGATGAATCTGTCAAAACCCCGGCCTCACAGAATTCGGAACCAGCGAAAACTCAATCAGCCCTCACAGAACGGGATGGGCAACACGATTTTGATTTCGAGATTGGTACTTGGAAGACTCACCTATCGCGTCTTCTGCATCCCTTAACTGGCTCCACGACCTGGGTCGAATTTGACGGCACTACCGTCGTCCGCAAGGTCTGGAATGGCCGCGCCAATCTGGTGGAGCTCGAAGCGTCGATGGTCCGCAGCGGGTCACATCGAAGGTCTGTCACTTCGTCTATACAATCCCCAATCCCACCAGTGGAGCCTCAATTTTGCCAACAGCAACGGCGGTACCATGAGCCAACCCACGATCGGCGAATTCAAGAATGGACGCGGCGAGTTTTTCGATCAGGAAACACTCAATGGCCAGAGCCATCTTTGTTCGATTTGTTATGGTCGGACATCACCTCCGAATTCGTGCCATTTTGAACAGGCGTTCTCGAGACGATGGAGGCAAGACTTGGGAAGTGAATTGGATCACGACCGACACACGGGTGAAAGATGAATCTGACAAAGCGCACTGAACTCCGCCGCATCCCCGATCGAGGATCGCACGACTGGGAAACGATTAACCAAATTTTGGACGCGGGCTTTCTCGCTCACGTCGGATTTTGCGTGGATGGCCAGCCGTTTGTCATTCCGACGCTGTATGGCCGGGATGGAGAAAGACTTTATTTGCACGGTTCAGCGGTCAGTCGCATGCTACGGGAACTTGAAACCGGCATCCCGACCTGTGTAACGGTGACTCTCGTGGATGGATTGGTCTTATCGCGGTCTGCCTTCGATCATTCCATGAACTACCGCTCCGTCGTTGCATTTGGAACCGCGCGGAAGGTCGCGGATCCAGAGCAGAAAATCAAATCTTTGCGCGTTATCTCCGAACATCTCATCGCCGGCCGGTGGGCGGATGTCCGGGAACCCAGCGAGAAGGAATTGAAGGCGACAACGGTGCTTGAATTCTCGATCGAGGAGGCTTCATCGAAGGTGCGAAGTGGACCGCCGCTGGACGATGAGAGCGACTATGGGTTGCCGGTATGGGCTGGGGTATTACCGCTTGAGATTAGATCTCGGCCGCCCATACCAGACGACAGATTAATCAAAGGCGTCACTCTTCCGGATTATGTCCGGCGCTATGACGCTCGGCTCAATGGCCGTAACGATGCCGCAAGCTCTGTCCGCTAGTCAGGGATTCAGGCTTTCAGGCTACATCTTGCCGCGTGTTGCTCTGGTCCCTTGAAGGTCGGGGCTTCAATGGGAGAATCGCGTGAACCTTCGTGCCGGAACCGTTAGATTCAATAACCAAATCGCCGAGAAAATGGCGCACACGCTCGCGCATTCCTCTGATCCCCACTCCCGTGCCTTTGGACTGAATCTCCGCCAGTCGTTCCGGAGACATTCCATTTCCTTCGTCTTCAATCTTCACGTGGACGGCGTTTTCTCTGCGCTCAATTCGAATCTGCGCGGTTTTGCTTCCCGAGTGACGATGGATGTTCGTCAAGCTTTCCTGAACAAGCCGGAATATGAGGAGTTCCATTTCTGAGGGAAGTCTTCCGAAGTTCTCCGGAACCTTCAGATCAATTTCCAAACCGCTGCGCTCCGCAAGACCTTGCACGTACCAACTCAGTGCTGAGGAAATACCGACTTCATCCAGCATCGGTGGATGCAGGAGATAGGAGGTTGTGCGTATTTCTTTCGTCAAATGCTGGACCAAATCTTCGGCGTCCTGCACGTTTTTAGCAAGTTGCGCCGGATCTTTCTTCGCGTCTTCTCTGATTCGTGCAAGGAGCATACCCAGCGCTGCCAATGTCTGCCCCGCACTATCGTGCAACTCCCGTGCTATGTGCCTCCGCTCCACATCCTGAGACTCCAAGAGCCGTCCCGACAGGTCACGCAGTTCCAAGTTTCTTCTCTCAAGTTCCTGAGTACGGAACTGCACTTGGGTGTCGAGTGCATCCGCCAATGTTCGGTAACGCTCCTCGCTTTCACGCAACTCTCGCTCAGTTTCTTTACGTTGGCTGATGTCGCGAGCGATTTTCGACGCTCCGACGATCTTGCCGCTGGCGTCGCGGACAGGGGAAATTGTTAGCGAAATATCGAGCGATGTCTGGTCTTTGCGCACGCGAACGGTGTCGAAATGTTCGATTCGTTCGCCTTTCTTGATACGTTCGATGATGACCGTTTCTTCGTGCCTGCGATTGAGCGGAATGATGAACGAAATGTGCTGGCCTATTGCTTCGCTGGCGGTGTAGCCAAACAACCGCTCTGCCGCTGCGTTCCAGCTGCTTATGACGCCATCCAGCGTTTTGCTGACGATGGCATCATCAGATGAATCCACAATTGCGGCGAGCAAGCCAATGGCTTTATCCGCCTTGAGGCGTAATGCTGGCAACTCATTCAAGAGTGAGTCGCTGACGTTGTCTCTAGCTTCCGGGTCACTGAGGATGCAATCCGCCAGCGCTTCATGCGTCGCCAGCAGTTTATTAATGTCATCTTCTAACGCGACCTCAGGATGTGTTTCAGTCCAATAGTGTGCTGCCCTGACAAATGCTAAGAACAACAGCAAGTATTGAAGGCGAGTCGGCCCAAACATCCGCGTCAGCGCATCAAGAGCCAACAAATAGTCAGAGGTCTTCAAGAAAACATGCGCTGCCAACACAAAGATGGCATCTTCCATCTGCGTGTCGGGCCTCGGCATTTCAACAATGGGTGCGGGGCAGGCTGCGCACAGTGAGAGACGAGACTGAAGTTCTTGTCCGCGTGGAAAAGGGCGTTGAAGGAGTTTAACAACGTCAGTGACACTTTGCGTACGTGCAGTCGCATCGCCAGCGGGGCGACCAAGCCCCACCAAGAAACCAACATGACGAGCAATGCAGTAGCGGACTGCGCAAAAGCGCGAAAGATGGACGAAGAGACGCTCCTTGAAAAGGGAGGGTAGAGGATTGTCGAGGTAGGCAGCTTGTGCGAATGCCCACAGTTTTTCAGTGATCTCTGGAGCCTCAGGTGCGAGGAGGAAGAAATTGGGAAGAACCCCGAAGCGCTCCCCTACTCGCTTCTCCAGTTCCGACATGGCATCGTCCACGCCTGATTATATGCCCCTTTTGCCTGAATGACGCTTTCCCGGCGGCTTTCCAAGAAAAGTGGTTGTCTTGCCTTCGGTCTTCTGCGAACGAAATTACGGTCAAGGAAACACGGTCTAGTTTTGACTACCGGTCAATGAGCTTATATATTCCTCGGCCAACCATCTGCTCTGCTGCCTGATGATCGCGCCATTTCGCGGCTGTCTACAATTCGACCTACGAGTCAACGTCAGTCCGCTTGAATGCCGGGATGCGAAACAAAAAAAATGGCCCGTAACCGTAGTTACGAGCCGGGAAGCCAAAACCATCGCTTGCAGAGGCGTCACTGCGGAGATTTCTCTTGCTCTTTTTTGGGGTGAGACTGCTCTTCAGTCGAAGCACGAGGCGCTTTTTCTGGCCGGGCATGAGCTTCAGTCACAGGAGATGCCGGAGTCTCGGATTTAGGTGCGCTCTCAGGACGTGCGGCAGGTTGCCCGTGTTTGGCACTCGCGGTTGGTGGAGCAGCGTGCGCAGCCGCTTTGTTTTCGGATGCCTTGTTTTCAGCTGCTTTGTTTTCAGCTGCCTTGTTGCTGGCAGCGTGACTTGCAGCAGCCTTATTCGCGTTCGCTTTCTGCTCATTTGCTCGAGCCGCAGCTGACTTCTGCTCAGCCGCCTGGTTTTCCTTTGTCCGAGCCGCAGCCGCCTTACTCTCGGCTGCCTTATTTTCGGCGGCGCGATTTGCAGCGGCTTTATCCGCGCTCGCTTTCTGCTCATTTGCTCGTGTTGCAGCTGACTTCTGCTCAGCCGCCTGGTTTTCTTTTGTCCGAGACGCTGTCGCCTTATTCTCGGATGCCTTGTTCTCGGCGGCGCGACTTGCAGCAGCTTTGTTCGCGGTCGCTTTCTGCTTATCTGCTCGTGTTGCAGCTGACTTCTGCTCAGCCGCCTGGTTTTCCTTAGTGCGAGCGGCTGTCGTCTTACTCTCGGCTGCCTTATTCTCAGGGGCGCGACTGGCAGCCGCGTTCTTCTCTGCTCCGTTCTTATTCGCGCCGGTCGCTTCCCTGTTTACAGCAGTCTTGTTTGCTTTGGTGCTAGCTGGAGAGGGCTTATTCGCGCTGGTCTTGCTCTCGGTTGTCGCACCCTTAGCTGCCATCACACCCGCTCCGGTGAACTCTCCCGCTCTGGATGTTGCAGCCACCGGTGGATGGCCATGGTTGGCCGATGCCAACTGGGCCCGGTTCGCCCTGGCAGCCTCCTGCTGCCGCGCTTGAACTGCAGTCGGCGGTGTATGTTTACCGCGAGCTGCCGCTTCTTGTTGCGCCGTCGGGCGCGCTGTGGTGCCGCCTGGACCGCCGTTGTAGCTGACGCGGTTCACGGTAGTGTTGTTGATGATGGTCTTGTTATAAACGTTGGTAATATTCGTCGTGCTCACGTTGTTTACGGAGCGGTTGTAATAGAACTGCCCATTGTTCCAGTATCCGCCCTGATAGCCGACCCCGGTATAGCCGAAGCCGTAAACGATTCCGCCATAGAAGCCGACCTGCGGTCCCCAATAACCCGCGTTCCAAACGTAACCACCGTTGCCAAACGCCCAATAGCCAGGAGTCCACAACAGACCGACTGCCGGGGCACCCACCCAGGTCCCGGGCACCCAATAGTAGCCGCCGGGACTGTAAGCCCAATATCCCGGCGTCCAGATATAACCGGCTGAGGGACAAACGGGTTGCTCGTATACAGGAAGCGCGGGCGGGGCGATGTTGATCGATACCGCGACCTGCGCCTGAGCTGCGGCGGATAGAGCCAGCGTTATGAACGCGAACGCCAGCGTCCGAATGAAGCGAATACTTTGCATGGTTTCCTTTCGCCTGATCCCTCGTTCTCCCAAGGTGGCGCTGCGATGGGTTGCGTGGACCAAGGACCGAGATATTATGCGGACCACAAACATCGAGCCCGCTTGGTGTTTGAGCAATCGGAGGGTTATGAGGTTGTAATCAGAGCAGGCGTAGACACCCTACAGCAGCCTTTCAGATACCGTATTCGGATCCTGGAATTGCCCTGAGCCACTGCTGGGCAACGAAGACATCATCCCAGAGGGCACGGCGCCTGGCGGGTTTGCTGGAGCAACTCCGGGGGAGACAATTGTTCGAGTCTTCGGCGGCACCTGGGCCCAAACCGAACTTTGGCGGCTTATTGAGAATGCCGCCATTGCTGGCGGCCTATGGCACACATCGGATAGCTGTGGATTGAAAGACCGAAGGAGTGGCAAACCACATCACCACGTCGCCTCGGAAATTCACTTACTTAGTGGTTTCCTTCGCTGCTCGTCGCAGTTCTTTCAGGGCGGCCGTGGTACGTGCCGTGTAATCTACGCGTTTCGCGGACTTCGGGCGGCGGTGGCGTTTGGTGGGGGTATCGTGTTTTGACATTTGTCTCCTAAGTTTTCGCTTGAATTAACGACGTTGTGTCGGCCATGAAGGCCTCGGCTCGGCAACATCGGCTCGAATGTTGCGACTTTCAATCTCGATCCGACTCTTTGCGAATCTTTTTCCGCGCACGCTTTCGCGCCAAAGCTTGCTTGACTCGACGCTTATCGCCCGGCTTCAGGTAGAAGGAGTGACGCTTCATCTCCTTAATGATGTCCTCGGCTTGAACTTTGCGCTTGAATCGACGAAGAGCATTCTCCACCGATTCGCCTTCTTGCAATCGAACTTCTGCCACGCTCATCACCCCCCAAACGAAGATGGATTCAGTTGTACAAGAACTTTAGTATTTTTCAAAGGTGCGCTACCTAACTTCGGCCTTCACGAGAAATTCATCTCTCCAGAATCGGGGTCACACTCACGTCTGTAAGAGACTCGCGACCCGAGATGTGATCGATCCGCAATGGGCACATCCCTCTGTTATCCGTATCCGGCGATCTGGGGTTCCAGCTTGTTCATCCCGTGGAGCAGAAGGATAGTAAACAGCACAATCAGCAGACGACGGAGAGATGCGAAAGGGACTTCTTAAGCTTAGTCCTCCGCGTCAGCATTAGCAATGAGATTCGGGAACGAACCGCTATGATCGAGCCAGGGCCCTACAGGCCGGTCGTGAAGTCCTTTGCGAAATCTACTGTGTCTTGCCTCTCGCCGGCGAAAGCTCAAATACGACACCGCCGTTGCGCTTGCCCTCAACTGAAGCCGACCCGTATAGATCTCCAGCGGCGTCTAGCAGCAAGCCCCCCGCCGGTTCCGAGCCGTTTTCGCCGTTGAAGGTCAGAAGCGTAGTCCTCTTCCAGCTTCCGTTGGCCTGCTGCGAGAGCCGAAACACAATGCCTATGCCGAAGCGTCCGTCGTTGGCGTTCCCGTATAGGTTTCCATCGGGGTCAAAGATGAGGCCTGCCGTTGGCTGGCTCCCGTTGGCGATGTCGAAGGTAACGAGGGTGGTGTGCTTCCAGCCTCCATCGCCCTCCGGAGAGAGCTTGAAGACCGTACCGAAGCCTCGTCCGCCGCCACTGACCGTCGTTCCATACAAATTGCCGGCAGCATCAAAGACCACACTCCCTCGGGGACCAGCACCGTCCGCACCATTGAAGCTGAAAAGAGTCGTAGGTTTCCACGCACCGCCCTTGGCGGGTGAAAGTTTGAACACCGTGCCTTCTCCGAATTTCCCTCCGCCAGACGTTGTTCCATACAAATTGCCGGCGGCATCGAAGGTCAAATCCGCATAGGGACTTGCGCCGTTCGTGCCGTCGAACTCGAAGAGCGTTGTAAGCTTCCATTTTCCCTTTGCCGCCGCAAGCTCGAAGACCGTGCCGCACCCACTTCCATCGCAAGCGGAGTTGCCACCAGCGGTAGTAGTTCCGTACAAGTTCCCGGCCGGGTCGAGAATGAGCCGCGCCTCAGGATCGCTGCCGTTCTTACCTGCAAACTTGACGAGCGTGTTGAACTTCCAGATTCCACCCTTGCGCGGCGAGAGCTCAAACACGGTGCCATCGCCGAGCCCGGTGTCGCTGCTGGTTGTCCCGTACAGATTTCCTGCGGCGTCCGTCACTAAACCCGCGGCTGGATAAGCTCCGTCCTTGCCATCAAACTTGAAGATCGTGGTAAGTTTCCAAGTTTTATCTGCTTTTAGCGAAAGCTGAAAAACCGTACCGCACCCCAAGCCGCAGGCAGGATCGCCGCCCTCAAACGTAGTTCCATAGAGATTCCCGGCAGTGTCGAAGATAAGGTCGCCGTTGGGAATATCCGGGCAACCAGAAGAATCGCAGAACTCATACAGAGCCTCGTACTTGTAGTGAATTGCCGGCTGAGCCGCATCAACAGACGTTAATATTGCGGAGTCGGCTGGCGCCTGGGCGGCGAGAGCCACCTGCCCCGCCGAGATTAAGCGCAGAAGCATGGCGACCGAAATTACCCCTAACCACCGCGATGACGTTGTGTTCCTCGGGATTTTCATAAGCGCGATTACTCCGGTCTTGTGTTACTGGCTAGAGAACTCACTTCTGCGCTTGCGCTGGCTGAAATTGAGGTTACCCAACTGCCAGAACAAGAAGGCTACTTCATCAGCCTGATCTTCGTCGCGTTGCGTCTTGGTCGAGCCCATTCCGTCTCGCGTCGTAGTCACAATACACTTTCGACCTATTTAGAAGACTGGTTTCGGCCCGCCGACACCTGCCTCCCGACCACTGTCTACATAGGGCGAGTTGTAAGTTAAGCAATTGCCCCAGTCGCTTAATTGCTCCACAGCAGATTGTTCCACGGCAGAGCCTCTTCTGGATCCTGGCCGCCTAAGCTAGTGATGCCGGAAACGCTATCTCGGATCACATCCTCCAGGTTTAATTCGTTAAAGCCGCGCCCCACTTCTTTCATCACACAGAGAATACCTGTCACGAGAGTCGCCGGGAATCCCACCATAAACCCGGTTGCCGCCTCACACAGGTTGCAAGTCCAGGGAGGTTTTTTGAAAGAACCGTCCCAGCCGAGGGATAGGAAATGTCCACCAAAATCGACAATGTATTTTATAGGGCATCCTAGCGCGACGAAATTTCTGCGGCTTTATCGCGAGTGAGGCTTTCGAACCTGCAGTCGGTTGCAGTCATTGACAATTGCTGGTGGTTTCATCGTGGATCGCCGAGGGATGTCGCCGACCTGTCTAACGTTTGCAGTGGACAACCGTCTAAACCGGCTTGGGCCAGGCTGAATTGCCGGCCTAACGCTCGCTCACAATCAGCGGAGAGCAATGATCTTATGGGAGGAACTGCACCGTGAAAACAAAGTTGGTAGGAGCCGTGTTGCTGTTTTTAATCATGAACACTTCGATGTCATTCGCTCAAGAAGCCCCAGATCTGTTTCAGGGATACGAGGGCGAATGGAATCACGTGTCCGAGCAATTAATCTCTCTGGCGGAAGCGACGCCGCCCGAAAAATTTGCGTGGCGACCGGCGAGCGGAGTCCGCTCCACTAGCGAAGTGTATATGCACATTGTGCGAGCAAATTTCCTGATGCTGAACGCGATCGGGGTCAAGATGCCCACTGACTTCAAGGATGGCATGGGAGCGACAGTGACATCCAAGGCCGACGTGATTCGCTGGCTGAAGCGCTCGTTGGAGGCGGTGAAAGAGGCTCGCGCCGCTGAAACGCCCACGGATCTACAGCGAAAAACGAAATTCTTCGATACAGACACGACCGTGGACAGCATCTTCCTCCGAATCATCGTTCATAACAACGAGCACATGGGCCAACTAGTTGCGTACGCGAGGATGACGGGCGTCGTGCCGCCGTGGTCGAAGTGATTTAAGGGTGGATATTCCGCTCTCAGTGGCCAGAGCTATAGCGAACTGAGGCAATTTATCAACAGCTTTGTACTCGCTCGCGTAATTTGTTCACTTCGGTAGCCGCCGCCGCCAGCGCCTCTGCGAGCGGATCGTTGCCGATTTAGCAACTCCAACACTCTAGCGGAGCTTGACCTGCTGGCTGTCTCGGCGGCGTCACTTTGTCAGCAAGGCTTCGACATCAGGAAGCTGATGGAGAGTGGCTGCAGGCCGAAGCGCTCGAGATTTCTGGCCGAGGCTCCGATTCCCCCGGTGCTTGAAAACACGAAGCGGCATCCTGCTTCCACAGCCAGTTGCAAGCGAGTGCTCAGCAGGGCAGTTTGTACTCCGTTGCGGCGATGCACAAATCGACAGCTGGTAGTCCGCAAATGCGCCGTGTCTCCGTTGATGTGGAGAACGCCTCCGCCTGCCACGTCCCCGTTTCGCCGTGCCAGGAACGGCTGCGCGCCATCAGCGAAGCCGAAGCAGTAAAACGTATCGAGCAATCTTGCTGGTAATTTGGAATCGTCGACCGGCGCGTCGGATTCCTGGAAGCCTGCGGCCACGGTGCGCACCCAGACGTCAGCTTCGTCAACGTTAGCCGGAGTCACTTGGATATCATCGGCAGCGGTCTTGGCCGGGAGATCAGCGAGCGGCCTCCACCAATTCTCCATCGGCGTTCCGGCTTTGTATCCCCGGCTCGCCAATAAGGAATTTACTGCGGTGTGAGTTCGGCCGGAGATTGTGATGCGTACGGGTGAGTTTCGGGAGTTGTAAAAAGCTTCGATTGCCTCGATGTCGCTGGGATCAGGAGCGGTCGATGTACCAACTCCGATGGCGCACGTCAGCGGCACGTCTGAACCGTTGTAGGCCACGCAGGCGCCCCCGAGATCGGTCAGGCAGACTCCAACCTCGGGCCTTCGCATGCCCATCGCGGCGGTTGCGGCCTTCAACATTGCGATCGATGCATGCTGAACCTTCTCCAGCAGCATGTCGTTGTCGAAAATTAAGGAACTCGTGGAGCCAGTTGGGGAGTATCTGACTTTGGCCTCAATCATAACGGCTGCCTTCCCGAGCTCAGTCCAGATTCTGTCTGAAGATCTGTTCCATCAACATCTCTTCATTCGTCGTTTCCACGGCGTGAACAGGACAACGAGAGAGGCTCAATTTTGCTCTCCGCCCGCGACGCTGCTGCCCCACATGGCGCTGCTACCCCACATCGCACTGCTACCCCACATCGCACTGCTACCCCACATCGCGCTGCTACCCCACATCGCACTGCTGCCCCACATCGCACTGCTGCCCCACATCGCACTGCTGCCCCACATGGCGCTGCTGCCCGCCATCGCGGACGAGCCCCACATGGCAGAAGTTGCGCCGGTGAACTGATTTGAACCCCAGACCGCCGACGAGCCCCACATTGCGGATGTGCCCCAGACCGCCGACGGATCGCTGCTCATGTAAACATCGCCCGTAGTCGGGTCATAGTTTGCGACAGGAGACATCGCCGTCCCGCTAGCCACGGCAGTGCTCGCCAATGCGGCGGCAATGTCCAGGTACCCGGCGCCGACTGTGAAGACGTCGTATTGGTCTGTATAGGTGTTTCCCGTCGTCGGATCGTACACGCTGCTCGACTGCGGGAATGTCTTGTAAGCCGTCTTCATCAGGCGTGCCTTCACCTGATCCGGCGTAAGACGCGGCTGCGCCTGCAACAGGTCGGCAACGGCTCCGCTCACGACGCCTGTCGCCATGCTGGTTCCGCTCAGTTCGAAATAGTATGCCGATGGCGACGAGCTGCCGCCGAACATGTAAGCACTATAGGGAACGAGGTTGCTGGTTTCGGTGGTTTCCAGGGTGGTTCCCGGCGTGTCCGTTGAGACCAGCAAATTGCCAGGAGCGACAAGGTCGGGTTTGACCACGCGATCGAGCGCCGTCGGGCCCTTGGAACTGTAGCTAGCAATCAGATCGTCAGTGCGCTGCGGCGTTCCCATCGGTTTCATCGCGCCCACGCTGATCACATAGGGATCGTTAGCCGGAGCCGTGACGGTTCCGTATCCAGAAGTAGGCAGGTAGCGTCCGTTATTTCCCGCAGCCACGACGACCACGATTCCATTCTTCCAGGCCTGCTCGACCGCCTGGCACAACGGATCCAACTTGTAGCTCTCATACACCGCGCGCCCAAGCGACAGGTTCATCACACGGATGTTGTACTTCGATTTGAGTGAGATCGCCTGATTGATAGCGGCAATCACCTCGCTGTCAGTGGCTTCGCCGTTCGCATCCAGCACTCGCAAATTAACGATTTTGGCTCCGGGCGCGATTCCCTTGAATGTTTGCGTGTACGCAAGTCCGGTGGACGCCAGGCCGTCGCCTGCGATCAAGCCCGCGATATGGGTTCCGTGGCCATACTGGTCGTTCGTGCTCGAGGTCCCGGGGATGAAGGATTGGCTGTACGCCACCCGCGAGATTGGAAGAATACCGGTGTAAAGGTCAGGGTGACTGTTAACGCCGCTGTCGATCAAGGCCACGCCGATGCCGGTGCCGATGTAACCCGATTGCCACGCGACTTCCGCGTTAATCGCCGGAGGCGCAACATCGAGGGTTGACAATTGACGATCCGAACTGATGTACACGACGTTCGACTGATTCGAGAGGTTCACGATACCGGTCCCGTCCACCAGAGCGACCACGCCATTGATAAGCGGCAATTGCTCAACGATGTTCAGAAGATCGGTCACCACGCAATCCACCAGGCCGAGCAGTCCGCCGCAATTGGGCTGCGCTGCGGGCTGGGTTCCCGGCGCATACTGCACGATTACCTGTACCTGCTTAGTGGAGTTATAGCCACGCAGTTCGGGCGAAATCTTGGAGTCATCGGCATAGCCGAATGTGACCGTCACCAGCAAGCAAAACAGAACGAACTTCTTCATAGTGTCTTCAGTCCTCTAGCCAGGCGCAAAGGCCAAGCCGCGAATGCGGGAGAGGTCGAAGCACTAGGTTGCAATTCGCCAGCCGGACCTTTGGCTCCGTTACACTTGAAGAATCAACGGGTTAGGAGGTCGCGTTTCAGCCTGAGGGACGATTTGTCCCGGCTTAAATTGGGACTGGGACAATTTGTCCTCGACCAACGATTCGGGCAGATGCCCTAGCCGGATGGCTGTTTTCGCTTGTTTCAGGATCGGGATGGGGGGCCGCGTTTCCAGAGTGTGGAGAAAATCTTGGTACGCAATCATCGGGGAACACTTGGTCCAGAATTAATCCCAGACCGATTTTCACCTCGGAATTTCAATGCGATGCTCAGAATAATAGCTTCGCTCCGAATTGAATGATTCTGGGCTGGGCGGTGCCGTAGGTATTCGACGAAGATCCGCCGGCCAGTCCGGTAATCTGTCCGAACGTGGAATCGAGGAGGTTGCCATCTGGCTTTCCGAAATTGACATTGTTGAATGCATTGAATAATTCGGCTCTGAATTCAAAAGTGAGCCGTTCGGTGATCTTGGCATTCTTGACTACCGCTAGTCAGTATCGAAATATCTCGGTCCGCGCAGGATATTCTTTGACGTATCGCCGAAAGTCCCGATTGCGTTCGGCTGAAATGCGCTGGTGTTAAACCATTCTTGCACTTCTGCAGCGTGGGAACGGCCACCGGGCAGTATGGCTTGCTGAACACTAGGCACGGCAAGATCGGCGCGATCTCCTAGCATGCCGCTCAAAGAATTGTCGACATTGCTGAAGAGGGAGAACGGAAATCCGGACTCCCACAGGACTGTCCCGGAAAGTTGCCAGCCATTCAACACTGCGCCAACTACCTTGGGCA
Source organism: uncultured Acidobacteriota bacterium (assembly GCA_963716405.1). Taxonomy (GTDB): domain Bacteria; phylum Acidobacteriota; class Terriglobia; order Terriglobales; family Acidobacteriaceae; genus JABDBE01. Next base: position 63,571 of record CAVQTI010000015.1, read on the forward strand.
AAGGCGCATGCGGGATCACATACTCGCCACTGATTTTGAAAACCTTCGAAACATCATCATCCGAGGGACCGTAATCGAAGTAGCGGCCGCAGTAGCAGGTATTGGTTAAGTATGGGGACCCGCCGATCGGGGCGAAGTCATCCAGTTCCTTGGACCAGGTAAAGTTGGAGAGAAACGAGAAACCATGGGTCATGCGCTTTTCGACGGTTATCTGAGCGGCGTTGTAATTGCTGTTGACTCCGGAATTTATGGAACCAATGGAGCCATAATTAGGATAGACAAGTCGGTCCGATTCGTTGGCCACAGTGGAATTCGGTTGGCCCGTCAGGGGATTGTTCCCCGGAATATAAATAGCGGGATTCAATTGCAGCAAGCCGTTTTCCTGGTCGCCTGTGCCGCTGAGACGACGTCCAGTATTCCCCACATAGGACATGCGTAACATCCAGTTCTTATGGAATCCGTGTTCCGCCGTCAGATTCCAGGAGAGCACCATGGGTAAACGAAAGTGTCGGTCAAATATCTGACTAAAAGAAATACCTCCGCTGGGGAAGGTTGCGTTCGGGCCGGGATTGACGGGCCCGAATTGCCCCGGAAACGGGTTCGACACTCCTCCGCTTCCATACGGGTCAGCCAGAGTCACATTGACCCAGGTTGATGATGGGAGCAAAAGGCGGAACGCCAACCACATCTTCGAAGGCAACGGTGTTCGGGGCCTCATAGTAATAACCGACTCCACCGCGAAGACTTGTGTTGCCATTTTCTGTAACCCGGTAGGCAAAGCCTAGCCGGGGTGCGAAGTTTTTCGGATTGTTGTAAATGGATGAGGGCGGGCATCCGGGATCGTGGTTGCTTCCGCCGAACAGCATGTCCTACGGCGCATTGGGAAAGCGTGCAGATTGTGCTCCTGGAACAAAGCAGGCAACTCGCCCTTCGCTATCGGTGTACGGGAAGAAAGGATCCCAGCGCAGTCCGGCGCTCAGCAGCAGCCGGGGGGTAGCTTTCCAGTTGTCTTGCACGAAGAGGTTTTCCCTGTAGCCAGTGAAATTCAGGTATAGCCCTCCGCCTTGCGTGAAGGCACCGAGGTAACCCAATTCGAAATCGGCAAGAGGGCTGCCTGTAAGGCCCTCAAAGTCGAAAACTCCGCTTTCCTGGTACTGATTTCCCATGGGCAGGCGAATCCGCATAAATTCGCCGCCAAATTGCACCTCATGCTCCCCCTTCATCCAGGTGACAACTTCACGTAGAGACTGATCATTGCGATTCCAGTTCCCGTACGGCGTTCCCGGAAGAGTAAAGTCTCCGCCCACCGTCACATTCAAGACGGGGGCATTGCCCCCTCCCAGGTTTTGCGGCACCGCTATGTTCACGCCTGCATCGGCCATGCTGAAGGGAGCCGAGGAAAGTGTTGTGCCATTCACACTGTTATAGCCAAAGTAAGCTGCTCAAACAGAAGGCTGGATGAACTTCGTATAGATATCGACAACACTGATATTTTTGAGAACCAGATGCTCGGCATCGCCTCGGAGTTGCAGCAGGTTCGAGGGGGGCGGAACAAAGATTGGGTCCGTATAATTCATCTGAAAATAATGACCGCTGAGATGATGCTTCGCGGTGTTGAAATCTATCTTGCCCAGATATTCGTCCGTGTTCTGAGATATCCGGGCCTCCATTAAACGTGAGCTCATCGTTTGGTCCATTGGGAAGGGGGATGTGGTTCAGAATGTAAGTGGCAACAGGGCTAACAGGAATCTGATTGTTGGGGTACAGCGCCCCCGTAATCGGATTCATCAACTGCGTGCCCGGAAGCAGGTCCGAAAAGTCTCCTGTACGTTCATTCGCGTTCGGAACCGAAGCAATCTGGCCATTGCTGGCGGTGTGGAGGCGCGTTCCCTGGTAGCTTCCAAAGTAAAAGAGGCGGTTCTTAAGAATCGGCCCACCGATGCTTCCCCCGAATTGATTCTGCTTAAGTGGATTGACAAGTCCACCAGAAAAATAGTCGCTCGCGTCCAGGGCTGAGTTCTGCAGAAATTCAAATACGTCTCCGTGAATCTGGTTCGCTCCCGACTTGGTAACAACGTTGACAACGCCTCCGATTGCGTTTCCGTACGCGGCGCTCATATTGCCGGTGATCAGATTGAATTCCTGGATCGCGTCAGGATTGGGGAAGGGCACATTCGTATTAATGTAGGTGTCGTTAGCATCCACGCCATCCAGCAGATAATTGACCCCGTTTGCGCCGCCCCCGTTTACCTTGGCATACTGCTCGCTGGGAAAGACGCCTCCCTCGCAGTTGGCGGCGCAATAGTTGGAGGTCACGTTGGTGGTTCCTGCTGCAAGAAAGACCAGTTCCTGCACGTAACGGCCATTCAACGGTAATCCCTGGATCTCTTTCTCATTAATCAACTGGCCGACCGTGGCGGAGTCCGTGGTAACCAGAGACGAATTTGCGGTAACCACGACTTGTTCTGAAACCGAGCCGACTTTCAGTTGGACATCCTGGGTCGCCGCCTGACCGACGGATAAGACGATGCCCTTCTGGACATACTTGCTGTACCCGGACATCGAAACCGTGATTTGATAAGTGCCTACCGGCAGGCTGGGAAAAAGATATTGCCCGGTTGGCAAGCTATTTGCGGTCTGGCTGTAACCCGTCCCGAGATCCTGAACGGCAATAGTTGCTCCCGCTACGACTGCTCCCGATGGATCACTCACAGTTCCGCTGAGGCGCGCCGTCGTGAACTGGGCCGATGACGGGATCGTAGAAGCGAAAATCAAAACCAGCCCGAGATTGATATAGAACAGCCAATGCGCTAGCAATGAGTGCCGACAAGCTCTTTTCATGGTTACCGCCTCCTCATCTGGATCGAACTCGCGCCCACTACTCGCGCCTGCTAAAGGTTCTTGCTATTCGCAATGGACGTCTTGTGATCGCGCGAATTTATCCGCACGATGTTGGTTTGTCAATTGTTTTGTTCGTTTGTGATCGATTCTTGCGCCAAACAGTGCGCAATTGCGATACAAATCGTTCAGATCCAGCACCCAGCATGCAAATCCATCTTCGTATCTCGATGCGAGTTTATGCATAAATCTTCACGTTTTCGACCACCCGGCTGATGACGCCGGTAGGACTGGGATGGTCCGGCGTCAAGTTCCAGCGCAAGGAGAAAAACAATCCGAGCAACTGACCAAACATGACGTCCACAGGCGGACGACAGTCATCCGGCACCGCCGTGGGAATGTCTGGCGAAAGATAGTGGTCTGCGAGGCCATCCAACGGCATTTCGGAATGGCCACCCACTGCGATCCGAGTTTTCACGACTTGCTTCTTCGCCACCTCGTGCAACAGATCTCTTTCATAGCAGGCAACCGTTTCATCGCTGGAGAGAAAAGCAACCAGCAGCGTGGTCTTATCGAGAGCTGCCATAGGACCGTGTCGCAATCCCAGGGCTGACTCCGACATTGTTAGCGTTCTGCCCGCGGTCAGTTCCAGCACCTTCAACCCAGATTCCACGGCTGCGCCTTCAAGCGCACCGGATCCGAGAAAACAGACCCTGCCATAAGGCTCGGCCGCGAGCGCCGCTGCGGCGTCAGCCGCAAGCGGGAGGAAAGTCTTTCCCGCTTCCACAAGCCGGCTGAGGATCGGCTCATAATGCGTGGGATCGTGAATGTGGGCTATACACTGGCCGAATACCACCATGTTCGAGAATGAACTGGTCATGGCCAGACCTCGATCGTTAGCAGCATCGTCCAGGACGACGGTGAATGCTTGTCTTTTGCCGGCGACGCCACGAATCATGCGACCTTCAGCGTTACACGACACAATAATGTGACGTATGTCCGGATGACGCGCCAGCGCCTTTTCTATAACCGACACACTCTCCGGGCTATCGCCGGAGCGTGAGAACGAAATCCAGAGGTAGCTGCAACCCGGAATCAGCCACTGCTCCGCGTGGGTCAGGAGAGTGGTGCTGGGAATGACAACGACTTCACACTTCCAGAGCCGACGAAACAGATTGCCGAGGCTTATGCCCACGTAGTCGGAACTGCCTGCTCCAATGAGAAAAACCGTTGGCTTCGGCTGGCCAGGATTATTCAACCCGCTGTTCTCTAAAAATTCCGCAAGTGCCATACGGCGTTCTTCGAACAGAGAAAATGTCGATTCCCAAGTGGCTGGTTGCTGCGCAATTTCCGCAGGAGTATATAAAAGACCGCGTTCGGCCTTCTGCTCTTTCGAAAGATCAAGAAGTTTGGCAAGAGCATTCACGCTACGGAAACCTCACAAGTTTCTGCACTGTCAGCGGATGTCCCGACGCTGGTTTCGAGCATACTTTCATTTCCTTACGTATATAGACATTTACTTTCGATTTGACAAGAAGTCAAGCACAAAAATCGCAGCACTCAACCGCCTCGCTTTCCCGTATGTCTTCTATCCGCAGGCCTTCCCGCCTGTTCGGGGCTCTCCGCTTTTTTGCCTCGACAAACGAAACCCATGACGTTAGAAAGTGAACCTTTCACTGCGCAGGTTGGTAGCGCTTGATATTCTGAGGATCGAAAGTCGTCGGCATATGTCCAGAGATATGCACGTTGAAAGCATCTTCTGCAGTAAGCCCACTGAGACCTGTCGCCGTCAGATGCACCTTGTATTCACCCGGCTCGGTATAGGTATGATTCACTTCTCTGCCCTCCAAGCTCACGCCGTCGCCGAAATCCCAGTGATACGAGAGCACCGCGTCGCCGCCGCGGCTGTGGGCGGCAAACTTAAGCGTGGCTCCCGCATTCCCAGTGGTGGGGTGGTCAGTCGTCACCGCGGGAGCAACTGCGGGGATGTTGGCGTCGATTATTTTCAACACCCGCACCGAATGAGGGGGCTGATGAAAGACCAGCACACCAGCGGCGGGAGCCGGGATCTCCCGATCATCCAGAACATCCGTAACTACATACTTGCCCGTCAGCAGGCAATCCCGCGGTTGTCAGATCGATGGAGTGATCCCTCTCCTTGTCTGTCCAGTTGAAGACGGTCAGAATGCTTTGCCGGTCATTCTCTTTTAGGAAGAAAATGCTCGGCTGCTGATCTTCGGCTTCGAAATTCATCAGATCCAATGGAACCGATGCCCGACCCAGACGAATCATATCGATCAGGTCCCGATTCTGAATCAGCGCGAGGCGCTCAGGAGCCTTCGACAACGACGGAAGATCGTCTCCGATTTCGAACATACCGCCAGAAACGGCGGCGAGCGCAATCGAGACCTTGGCCTCATCCAAAGTAGCTGGCTTACTGCTCTCGTGCCATGACTGATCGCTAATGGTTTGCGTTGATACCGTAAATGCATCCGGATCAGCTACAAAGAAATTGCGATTCATGTAATACCGCGCAGCAATTCCCGGTGCCGCTTCTTTACTGGCGCCAAATGTGTGTCCCGTATCCAGCGATATCCGACCATAATCCACATAACCTACGGGGTTCAGCATGGCGCTTCCATCTTTGTCTAAGTAGACGTCGTCTCCAACCGTATCGCGGATGATTTTCAGTCCAATCCTCTGGGCTTCCAGGGCAGTTGTGTTCGGATTGTAGTAGTAACCTTCGATCGCGCTGTCGTCCATAAAATCCATCTTGATGTAACGGATACCCCACTCATTCACCAGGGTGGAATAGGTCTTTCGCAGATACTCCTGCGCCCCTGGGTTCGTAGTGTCCAGTACGAACAGCTGATCTTTGTTGTCCACCACCGTACCCGCGTGGATCGGCTGCCCTTTTGCGTTCTTGACCAGCCAATCCGGATGATTCTGATAAACCCAGGAGCGCTCCGATATTTCAAACGGAGCAGTCCAGATCGCCGGAACCAACCCGAGGCCGCGCACCTTGTACTCGAGCGGGACCAGACCCTGGGGAAACAACGTCGCGTTCGGAGTGATGTATTCTCCGCGCGCATATTGATAGCCTTCGTCGATGTGGAAAATGTTATAGCCGAGCGATTTCAGATGCTCCGCTTCCCACTGGGCATTGGTCAGGGCTGCTCCCTCGTTCAATCCGAAGTAGTATGCCGTCCAGCTCCACCAGCCCATCAGCGGAGGCGCAGAGGTTCTGGCATGATGAATCTGTCGAATCAACGAACCATAGGTTTCCAGCTGCTCGATGATAATCCGTGGCCAAACTGAAGAGCACACGCTCCGAGGATAGCTCTGCACCGGGAGCGACCGGCAGGCTCAACTGCACCTGATCCTCGAGCGAAGAATGCTCCAGAGAATTTTCCTTCGCCATTTCGGTGGTCCCGGTCGAATCGACCTCGTAGGCGGCAGAACGGGCTGCACCTCCTGGAGAGGCGACAAGGTGAAGCCGCAGAATGGTGAGAAACCGGTCCGAAGTTAGCGCTCCAAGAAACAAGCTCTCATGACTTCGGCGATTGTAGATAAGCTGGCTACCGACCGCACGATGCATCTGCTTTTCCGCATCCGCAAAATTGCGGATGGTAATGGCTGGCCGGTCCTCGCTGAAGCTGTCGGAGAGAATTCGATCGTCGAGGGCTGGTCCCCCCAGATCAACAATCGGTTCTTCCGTTGCTTCCAGGGAACGAATGCTCTCGACGTGAATGGTCTTTCCAGTCGTATTCCGAACCGTTACCTGGATATCGCCGAAAGGGCTTGCTCGAGTAAGCTCGCAGGTGATAAATCAGGTCTGGCTGCCCGCTCAATCCCGAGTAGGTGACCTGCCAGTCTGTGGCGTCTCCGAGATATCCCTGAGCCTGCGAGTGCTCTACCGAATGCTGTGGATAATCGGAAGCATGAAGCCAGTGCCCATCCACCTCGGCGCCTACTCCCGCTCGCAAGGCATGAGAGTTGGATCCTGGCATGGCGATGGTGTACTTGCCATCTGCCGGGTTCACGGTGATTTGCAACGCGTGCTCTTCGCCAGACGATTGCGCCCGGAGCGCGGGAACAGAGCCAGCGACAAGCAGTAGAATTGCAATCAATTTGACCGCGCACACCATCCTGATTAGCCTGATCCAGTCGCTGATCACCGATTCCTCCATTGAGTTGAAAAGTATTGTTGCAGCGCTTTTCCAGCCGAGGGCGCGACGATAGCAGGTCATACTGGCTGATCGGTAATCTCCTCGCTCCGAGGATCCCAGTACAACCTCTTTCCGGTCCAATACGACTGCGCAGCCATGATGCAGACAATGGAATGCGAAAAGCCATGATCGACAGTTGCGTTCGGCTCTTTCCGCGCCTGCATTGCGGCAAGCCAGTCCACGAGATGAAGCACATCGTCGTCATCCGGCCCGAGAGAATTGGGCGGGGGAGCCCCTGGAATCCTCACGGTGTCTGCGGCATCGCTCGACGGCCCAACGATCGGTGTCTTGCTATAGACCGGTCCAGATTCCCACGGGTCGAATTCCTTCCTTCCGCCTTCTTCTGTGATGACAAACAGTGAAGCACCCTCACCGCCGTAGTTTTCGATCGTTCCGTCCCGGCCTTGAATGCGCGAAAAGCTCCGGTAACTATTTCCGAAGGTAGTCTTGTAGGTGTACAGAAATCCTTTTGGATAGGTAACAGCGGCCACGCAGGTATCAGGATTTTCCCGTCCATCTTTCCAGATAAAAATCCCACCATTCGCCACCACGCTCGAGGGATAGGTCTCGTCCATCCAAAGATGAACCAGGTCGCAGCCGTGGCTGAGCCACTGGTCAAATATCCCGGAGGAAAAGTCTTTGTAAAGTCGGAATTCAAGATAAATGTGGGGGTCGAAGGGCCGATCTGGTTTGCCCAACAGCCAGCGCCTCCAGTCGGTGTCCTCTTCGCGGAGTTGGGATCTTCGACCATAGAGCCAACTCTTCCACTCCATCTTCAGGTCCTCCAACATCTCTGGCGACTTGCCGGTATCTACCCCTACAAAACGCCAGCGCTCCTCATTGACATCCCACTCCTGTTCGATGGAGACGATGTTGCCGATCTTTCCCGACCGAATGATGTCGCGCACCGCCAGCGGATAAGGCTGGCTACGGTGCTGCGTTCCCATCTGCACGATCTGCTTGGACGCCTTCACGATTTCCCGTGCTTCCTTCGCCTCGGCGAGCACGTTGGCAAAAGGTTTTTCGACGTAACAATCTTTGCCTGCCTTTACCACCTCGCAACAGAGCCTCGCGTGTTGGAAATCTCCGGTCGCGATCATGATGCCGTCGATGTCCTTTCTGGCCAACATGTCTTCCGAGTATTGATACATCTGCGGCTCGAGGCCGAACGCCTTCCTTACTTGAGCGGCACGGCGTTCCCGCGCCTGGTTCCAGAGATCACATACGGCAACCATTTCCACGGGAATTTGCTTCGAAGCGAGTTGCGCCATGTGTACATGGCCTTCGCTCCGGTCTCCGCATCCCAGTTGCCCCAGACGGATACGATCATTGGCTCCGAGAATCCGGGCATAGGAACGCGCATCCATGCTGGCGGTCACTAACATTCCCCCAGCCTCTTTCAGAAAAGTCCTTCTGTCGGTCCCAAATATCTTTCGCATGATGTCCTGTCAGGTCCCAGTTGAATCGATCATCCCTCTGTTGAAAATTCAGGGAAGAATTGCTTTTATTCCCGTAATCTCGCAAAAATCGACTAAAGCTGGATATAGCTCTTCTCCGTAGCCCAGGCAGGCATATTCGTTGGTCCAGTGCTGGAGCAAAACTTCGATGTCGCAATGAGCGGTAACAAAGCCGTGGGGCCAGAATGGGATGCCACATTCGTTGAGCCGGCTTTGTATTTGACTCGGTGCGGGCTCACAAATGCTGGCTCGAGTAATGACCATTTGAAACGCTCCGCTCACTCTGCCGAGTCGGGCCAATACGCCTTCTCCCACTTTGCAGATTAACTTTACGGAAAGGCCGCCTGCTTCGCCTTCCGTAGGGATACCATGCTCAGAAAAGCCAGCCGGACCCAGCTTTCCCGCCAACGAAGGCGGACAAGCACCATCCCCGATGATCTTGATTTCTTTTGTTCGCTTATCGATGTGTTGCAGGTCGCCGTAATATACCCTCTCCTTGCTTAATTTGCCGAGCAGGAGAACGGTGAGGGCGGTATTGAAATCGCCCAGAGTGGAAGTACCCACTCCGTCCTCAAGCATCATGCTTTGCGCAAAGCAGGTCGCAGAATAATCGCCGGCTAGACCGGGGAAGGATTGAATGGTATAGAAATCAAACTTTTCTTTCGCTACAACTTTTTTCAAAGCGAGATAAAGACGCATCGAGCGCTCGGTCACTGCGTTTCGCTCGGGCTCCTTGCCGAACAACTGCTTCAACCTCGGCCACAGCTGATCCAGTTCGCCTGATGAGATTCCCTCTGCGGCTTGCTTCAATTCCGTCGTGTCTCGGGAATCGATATCTATGCCAAACATTCTCATCCACTGGGAGGGATCGGCAGCGCCGCAGGTCTGCCCCATTCCACGTCCGCCAAATGTGCCAATGGTCGACATGTTCAGGAAGTTCTTCAGATGCGAAGCTTGGGCATAGCTGATGATCTTGCTTACGGTATCTGGTTCCTCCAGGCTTCCGTATACAAATTTGTGCGGAACGCCGATTTCGAGCAACCCTCCGTGCAGAACCAATCCGCCAACCGGCCGCCAGCCTTGAGATCCGGGATGCGTCCACAGTAGCAATCCCTTTCCGCATGCGCAGTAATCGCGAATCGCGGCGACCAAATGCGCCGCCCAAACCCAGGTCCCAGAAAATAGCACGACCGCATCGATAGCATCATCGCACTTCATCTTCTTGAATGCGGCCCGAGCTTCTTCTTTGGTGGCGACGACAATCGCATGCTCCACAACCTTCAGACCTGCCGTAACCAGGGCGCTCTTGGCGCGCTGAACCAACATGTCATCGATGAATGGATTACCCATCGGGTCCTTTAGACCATCTTTGTGAACTCCAAAAACTATGAATCCGATTGTGGCTTGGATCACTGTTCCTCCCGTTGGCCTTTCGAACTCTCAGCATTTGTGATCGCTGTAAGCACGGAACGCAAATGGCGATATTGTTTGGTTTGTTGTCTGTAAGCGTGCGCGATCGCATCGTCCGGTGATACGACTGAAATGTCGCGTACAACAAGTTCTACGGCTTCCCGCAGGCTCCCGTATTCTCCAGATGCGACCCCGGCAAGTATGGCTCCTCCAAGACACACTGCTTCCGGGCACCGCATTACATGTAACCGCCGACCTGATAAGGCAGCTCGCAACTGGAGACCTAGAGCTGACCGTGAACCTCCGCCGGTGACGTAGACGTCCTGAAATTCTCCTACCGCGTTTGCCAGAATGTCGGTCATCAGTGACAGTTCACAAGCAAGCCCCTCCAGGATGCCTTTGAAAATCTGGCTGCGGGTTGTACTCGAACTCAAGCCGGAAATAAATCCACGCGCACGAGGATTGAAATCTGGATTGCACGTACCGATCAGATTGGGAGTAATGCAAAGGCCGGTTGGGCCCGCCGGGGTGTCTCGTTCCAGAGTCGCGTAGTGAAGCGACTCCGCGCCCGAAGAGTCCCCGTCCTGCCCGCGCGCCTCTTCGCCGTACAACAGATCGTGAAACCACTTGATCATGATTCCCGATGGAAAGTACGCTAGCGTGACGAACTTCCCTGGAACCACGTGACAATAAGAGTTAAGCGAGGCCGCAAGCCCTGCATCCGTTAAGCAGGGTTGATCGGAAGCAGCCAGGAGACATTCGTAAGTGCCCATCGAGTCGGCCACGCGGCCCGGGCCGATCGCGCCAACTCCCAACGCACCGCAGGGCTGATCGTGCCCTCCCACCACAACAATTGTGTCCGGTGAGAGACCGAGTTCATTGGCACCGGCTCCATTTAATTTTCCGGCAATCGTTCCCGCAGGTACAGGGACGGGCAGACATTCGGCGCTTAACTCTGTCGCAGCGAGAATTTCTTTGGACCAGCACTTTTGACGTATATCAAACGCCAGATATCGGGAGGCCAACGAATAATCGATATAGGCGGGCAGTCCTAATCGTGCAAGAACATAACTAATCGGGCTAAGGAAGCGAACCGAAGAAGCAAAAATGTCCGGCCGATGCTTTTGCAGCCACAGTAACTTTGGAATCGGATACATGGGATGAACAACCTGGCCGGTAATTTCATTAAGCTGCTTTTTCCCAAATGTTCCCTCGAGCCAAAGGGCTTCTTCGGTGGCGCGACTGTCTTGATTGAGGATGGCGGGAGCGGTGGGCTCGTTACGCCCATTTACCGGCACGAAAGTTTCACCGTGTGAATTCAAGCACAATGCTCGAACCGGATCAGAAAGATTCTTCGTTACCGCTTGCGAACAATGACACACCGCCTGCCAAAAGCGCTCGGGATTTATCTCTGCGTGCGAAGGAGCAGGAAACTCTGGTGCGTACGCGCAGGTGTGCTGGGCAAGTATTTCACCCGTCGGCGCAAACACCACCGCTTTGCATCTGCTCGAACCAATATCAATAGCGAGCAAACTCATGATGGTCTTAGTCGCGCTTGCGTTCAGGTGGCGGAATTCCTCACACTTCGTCAAGAGCAGCACGCGCCTGTTCTAAAAATGCGCTGATGTTGTCGGATTGGAAAACATTGCGGCCAAAAAAGACACCAGCTGCTCCCGCAGCGGCAATTTCACGAACCACATCAAGTGCGCGTTTGTCCGATGCATGACGACTTCCACCAAGCACAAGGATTGGGATCGGACATTTTTCCACCACTGATCGCATCGAGGTTATATCGCCGCTGTAGTCGGTCTTAACGACATCCGCGCCAAGCTCGACTGCCATCCGAGTGTGCAGGTTCAGCCACTTTGGATCGCCTGGATTCTGAACGTCCTCCCCCCGTGCAAGAGATTCCACTATCAGTGGGATGCCAACTCGTTCACACTCGCGGGCGACTTCGGCGTTGCGAGTGATCTCCTTCATCTCGAACTCCGCATCGCCTGTACCTACGACGAGATAGGTGAGAACGGCGTCTGCTCCGAGCCGTAACGCTTCCTCGGGGTGAGCGAGAAGGGAGCTGTGCAGCGCGCCAGTCCCGCTTCGTCCAATCGCAGACCAAACGGTGGTCCAATCCAGACGGGCAATTAAAGCCGGTATGGTGCCGACGATTTTTGAGTTGGCGAATTGGCGGATCAGCCCAAGGTTCAAAAGCAATGCATCGACTCTGGCCTGGGCAAACTGGCGAATCTTTTGTAATGGGTCTTCAGTTCCAGGAATCGGCCCGAGTACCAATGCATGATCGAAAGCCACTACCAGGGCTCGCCGTTCCGAGGCTCCCAGCAGCCGATTCAACCGAATCTTCTTTCCGCAATCGCTCACAGTTCCCTCACGCCCGCTGCGCTTTAGACGGCCTAAAATTATCTTGCATGTGAGCGATTGTCAACCGATTTTGTTCGTATATGCTCTTTTATGTGGCATTTTTTGTAATTCTGCAACGATCACTTCGACACCGGCTTTTCGCATGCTCTTAATGTATCTTGCATCGGTGCCGGAGTCGGTTACGAGAATGTCGATATCTGCCACGGGACCCACATACGCGAAGCTCTGAGTACCAAACTTACTGTGATCCGCTAAGGCAATCCTCGTCTTGGCAGCTCTCGTGATCATCTTCTTGATCTGCGCCTCGGCGTGGTTTGCAGTTGAAACTCCATACGAAAGATCGATTGCGCTCACTCCCAGAATCGCTTTGTCCAAGCGGATCTCTGAGAGCGCACGCTGTGCCCATTCTCCGGAAAAATAGAACGTGTCCTTTTGAAGATCGCCGCCGGTGCAGAGGACAGCAACGCCTGAACTTCTTTGCAACTGGCAAACGATCGTCGGAGAGTTTGTCACCACGGTCAGCCGATTCCGCTGATGCAAGCCGCGGGCGAGCTCATATACGGTGGTGCTTCCCTCAAGAAACACGGTTTCTCCATCAAGCACTAAATCTTCGGCCGCGCGAGCAATCGCCCGCTTTTCGGTGCTGTGGCTATGCGACAAAGTTTCGTAGGAAGGTTGGAAGTTTGTGCTGGACATGCGGGAAACCGCTCCCCCATGGGAGCGGACCAGTACGCCATCCTCCTCCAAGGCTGCCAAATCTCTCCTGACCGTCACCGCGGTAACTCCCAAAGCGGCGCAGAGGTCGGAAGCGGTAATAGTGCGTTGACGGGAAAGCATTTCCCGAATGCGAAATCTACGCTCTTCTGCGAGCATAATTTTTGCGCTCTCCTGGCGCCTGAACATCGTACGGATCACTGGTTCCGCGGAGCCAATTGTATTTGCGATGCGAACGATTTGTATCGTAAGGAATGTACCACCGGGAGTCACGATCGATCAAAAACAAACAATCCAATTGACAAACGAGCAGGCTGTCGGTAGATTCGCGCAATTATAAGAACTCTCACGACTCTTGCCCGCCTATGCCAGTGAAAACTGAAACGCACCCCCACCTGACGCGCGCCTTCGGCTTGCTTCCCGCCACGGCCCTGAACATGTCCAACATGGTCGGCATTGGGCCTTTCATCACAATCCCCTTATTGATGGCGTCCATGGGCGGCCCGCAATCGATGTTGGGATGGCTGACGGGTGCGCTCATCGTAATTTCCGATGGTCTCATATGGAGCGAACTGGGAGCCGCGTTGCCGGGCTCGGGCGGTAGCTACCATTTTCTGCGCGAGGCGTACGGCCATCAAAGTTGGGGTCGCTTGATGGCCTTTCTTTTCATCTGGCAATTCGTTCTGAGTGGCCCGTTAGAAATCGCATCCGGGATGATCGGGTTCGGCAACTACTCTACCTATCTCTGGCCAGGACTCAGCGGTCGAGGTCAACAATACGTAGCGGTTACCGCCGGCCTGGTTGCGTTGTTCCTCTTGTGCCGGAAGATCACATCCTTAAGCAAGATCACGCTCACGCTTTGGATCGGTACGGTGCTGGCGATGGTAACCGTCATCGTCACGGGATTACCTCACTTCAATGCCCGCATGGCGTTCGATTTTCCTCCAGGAGCGATGGCGTTTAATCGTGGCTTCGTGCTCGGCTTGGGCAGCGCTACCCTGATTGCTGTGTACAACTATCTCGGATATTACGACGTGTGTTATATCGGCGACGAAGTGCAGAACCCTTCCTACGTAGTGCCGCGATCGATTCTATTTTCGCTAGCGATCTGCTGTGTAGGATACCTGACGTTGCATCTGGCCTTGATCGGGGTAGTGCCATGGCGGGAAGGAATTCATTCGAACTTCATTGTGTCCGACTTCATGGAGCGCCTGCACGGCAGGGGCGCCGCAATCGCGGTAACAATTTTGATCCTCTGGTCGGCCTTCGGCTCTGTGTTTGCGCTGCTTCTGGGTTATTCGCGAATACCTTATGCAGCTGCGATTGACGGCTATTTCTTCCGTCCGTTTGCGCAGTTGCATCCTACAAAACACTATCCCCAGGTTTCCCTTCTGGTTCTGGGCGGTGTATCGATTGCTGCCGCGTTTCTTAAGCTTGATCAGCTCGTAAGCGCGTTGATCACCACCAGAATTTTGGTGCAGTTTCTCGGACAGTTGTTCGCCATTCCACTCTTGCGGCGAAAGTTTCCCACCAGCGCGCGGCCGTACCAGATGTGGTTCTATCCCGTCCCCGTGGTCATTGCTTTTTTTGGGTGGGCATATATTTTCCTAACCTCGGGCTGGCTCTACATCAAAATCGGTTTGTTGACGCTACTAACCGGCGTTGTGGTTTTCTTCATCTGGGCGAAGTGGAAAGCCACATGGCCTTTCAATGAGAGTCTGGATTCTCAGTGAGAGAGAAATCAAGGTTCCAGCAGAGAGGAACATATGATTGAGCCTAATCGCAGTGGTTTTGGGTTGCCTCGAAGATTGACTGGAGAAGTCCGCGAGGTGGAGATCGCAAGCCTATTGATAGCCTGCGCGCTGATCTTAGTGGAAAGTTGTATGGGCTCTTCTAATCCAGCTGGCTTTCAGACTGTTGCTCACACCGAGGGCGTATCGGTGGCTGTTCGGGCGAGCGACGGGACATTTCAGATCACAACGGGCAGTGGTGGACACAGCGTCATTCGCGCGAGGGTAGCGGCGGAGATCGATCATAAGTGGGTCAAATCGACTGATTACCCGAAACATGAAATATCTGAATCAAGTTTTGAGGATGCACTCGGACACGGCAAGAAAATAACAGTCGCGTCGTTCGGACTCTCGAATTTCCCCGATCTTGCCTATACATTACAAATTTACGACGGCAGAGCTTTTGGCGTAATCGAGACGGTAGTTCAAAATCACGCAGACAGGCCGGTAACAATCCAAAGTATCCGAAACGTCGAGGCCGTTGGAAACGAAATCATCGACCTCGGCGGAACACAGAAACGCGACCGAGTTCTGTCGGATAGCTTCAGCGAGGATTGGCCCCCGTTACAGATTTATGATTTAGGAAAGGCCCCCAAAGGCATGCACCGGGCTATTGGCAGCCAACTCATCTACAACCGGGATAGCAAGGAGAGTCTGTTCCTGGGGGCTCTGACTTCGAGCCGCTTCCTCACCATCATTCATTTGCAAACGCAATCTTCATCACCGGATGGGCCCAGCATCGCTTCGTACACAGTCGATTCAACAGGAACCACTGAGATCCAGGCAACCGATCCCGAATCCGGTCTGAGGGAGGGACCTGCGGAAAATCTGATTGAGCTGACCGTGCCTCTTCCCGCGGGCGAATCAATAACTTCAGAACGCTTGATGTTTGCTGCGGGACGAGATTACCACTCGCAACTTGAGAACTATGGCGCCGCAGTTCGAGAGCTGCATCACAGTCGCATCAGCGCAGAGAACATGCTCGGTTGGTGGAGCTGGACGGCCTTCTACACGAAAATCACGCAAGGCGCTGCGCTCACCAACGCGCAATGGTTGACCGAGCATCTGGAAGAGCTGGGCTACGACTATTTTCACTTCGACCTGGGTTACGCATACGCTCGCAGTGAATATGCGACGCCCAATGCCTCTCAATTTCCCGGGGGCATGCGGGATCTGACCCACCGCATCTGCCGGTTGGGATTGAAGGTAGGAGTTTGGACCGCTCCCTTCGAAGTAGGCGAACGGGCCTTGATTTACGAACACCATAAGGATTGGCTGGTGCACAACGCCCATGGCGATCCAATCTCGATTGGAAAGGCCGAAGAGGTCGAGGGCGAGCGCCTGTTCGTTTTAGACGTCACTCATCCTGACGCGCAGGAATATCTTCGACAGACTTATCGCACTCTGACCCGTGAATGGGGTGCGCGCTACATTAAGCTCGATTTCATGGACAACTCGGCAATCGAGGGTTATTACCATCGGCCGAACACGACTGCACTCGAAGCACAGCGAATTGGGCTCAAGATTATTCGTAAGGCGGTGGGCGAAGACGTGCTGCTGGATAAAGATGGGAGTCCGATGTTGAACCCTGTCGGCGTGGTGGATGAAGGCCGTATATCGCAAGACACCGGTCATGCGTTTCTCCGCAGCAAAGAAGCCGAGCCAGGCATCGCAGCGCGCTACTATATGCATCGCAACTTTTTCATCGATGATCCGGACGCCTTCACAGTTTCCCGGCAATTGCTTGAGGAACGAACCATTCAAGCTCCACTTACATTAAATGAGGCCGAGGTCTCGATCGCTCTGGCGGCGGTTTCCGGGGGAATGTTTGAAATTGGCGACGACCTTCCGATCCTGGGAAAAGATCCGGAGCGTTTGACGTTGGTCAAGAATCCTGATTTGCTTGCAATGGCGAAACTTGGCCGTGCCGCTTTGCCTCTGGATCTCCTGACCTATACAGACAAGGATCTGCAACCAAGCGTTTTCCTCCTGCCTGAGGACCAGCGTCAGTCCATTTTGGCGGTGTTTAACTGGACGGAGCAGGCGAGTTCTCACACTCTCACTTTTTCCGATTTGAAGCTTCCCGCGGGGCATTTGTACAAGGTAATTGATTTATTCGTGCCAGATCAGCCCTTGGCGATGGACCACGAAATGCTCCGTCTGGATAATCAGCCCGCGCATTCAGTCAAGTTGATCAAGATCATTGATATTTCTATTCCGATCGCCGCGCCTTCGATCACCTTTCAAGTGCCGACTCAAGCCAAGATTGGTGAGGAAATTCAGCTCTCCAGCGTGGTATCCAAAGATGGAGTCCCGGCACTCTCATATCATTGGGATTTCGGCGATGGAGTTGTCGCCGACGGCGCATCCCTCACCCATACGTATACGGCTGCAGGCGCTTACACAGTGCGGTTCACGGCCGAGGGCCTCGATGGCAAATCCACAGAGGAAACATTTCCCATCGTAATCCACGGAGCGGTTGTTATCCCTGCTCCTCGGCGTTACTCTGACTGAGGCGAAGTCTGCGGCGCTTAGTCATTCTGGCATCAGTCCTCCGCGCGAGTTCATTTATTGAAATAGAGAAACGTGGCATTTACTTACCCCACAACTGAATTTTAGTTGCCCCGCGTGTACTTGTTGATCCAGTTCACCTCCCAGGTTTTGCCGCCATCATTGGAAAACGCCTGTTCGGATTGCGCGGAGTCATCACTGATTTTCCAGATGGAAAATCGAACCCAGATTTGTCTGCCGTTGATCTCCTCCTGGTCATAAAATTCGCAACGGCCATCCTTACACTGTCCCACTCCCGGCTCGCCTAGCGCGCCAACATTCGGCGTCGCGAAGTCGAGGTTCCATTCATGCGTATTTGGATTGAACCATCGCAGCGCCAGCAACTGCACGTGCCCAGCCGGGCCGTCGCCCACATATTCCGCCAGGTTGGCGCGTCCGCCCCACACTCGGTGAACCACTGTCTGCCCAGCCAGATCAGCCCATGTCGTTGACCCCGTCAATGGATGCATAAGCCGCGAAGACTGCGCATGCCAGGTTCCCAGATCGAAGTCGAACGCGTGCCCATCGGGATCGGGGCTCATCGGCTCAGCCCCAGCAGCCATGTCCGACGGCGGCAAATCCTTTTCACGCGTCTTATGAGCATCAAATGACGTAAACCACGTCTTCCCTCCATCATTCGAATACGACTCCGTGTAACGATGCGAATTGGGAGTGATCTCAGACCACACTCCCCGTACGAAGATCGACTTGTCGTGAAAGGTATCGTGTGCGTACAGCTCGCCGCGGCCGTCATGAAACTCGCCCACCAAGCCCCCGGACAGAACTGCCATCTTACTGTTGAGAAAGTTTTGACTCCACTGGTGCGACTGCGGATTGTACAGAAAGAGCGACAGGCCTTCCCAATGTCCCTTCGGACCGTCGGCCTCAATCTCTTCCAACTTCGCGCGCCCACCCCAGACCGGTCGTATCGCCACAGTGCCGTTCGAGTTCGACTGCGTCGCTCGAAGCCGAGAACGGATCGAGCACACGGCGTATGTGCGTATGCCACACGCCAGTGTTGAAATCGAAATCGTGCGATCCGTCTCGCGCCTGCGCCTGTTCCGCGCCGGTCACCTGCCCGAGCGAGAACGCGCGCGGCTGCCAGCCCACGCCGACCAGAAGAAGAATCGCCACAACCCTGAGTAGATTTCGAATGCCGCTTGCTTTGGTCTCTTTCATGCCTGCAGTGTAGGCTTATTCTCGGTGATGTCGCAGCACGTATGGCACAGGGATTTTCAAAGAAAAATCAAAGCGCGGATGAGACAGCGTATCGCTTTGGCGATTTCGCACTGTATCCCGGCGACCGCCTGCTCAAGAGAGGCGCTGCCTCGATTGCTCTTCAACCAAAAGCGTTTGACGCACTGGTTTGCCTGGTTCGAGGGGCAGAGCACATGATTTCCAAGCAGGAGCTGAGTGAAGCACTCTGGCCCGATGTACACGTGAGTGAGCGAAATCTCACAAATCTGATCGTCAGCCTTAGAAAAATTATAGGCCACTACGCGATTCGAACCGTTTCCAAGCACGGATATAGATTTGAATTGCCCGTCTCAGGACAACCTGGCGTCAGGCGGCAGACTTACGAAAAATTTGTGCGTGCTCGGGAACTGACCACGCAGCGATCTCTCGAGTCGATGCTTCTCGCGCGAGATTTGTTCTGGACCTGTCTGGCCGAGAATCCGAACTTCGCGCCGGCATGGGCCTGGCTGGGCCGGTGCTGCTGGTTCCTCGATAAATTCACGCACGGTAGCACCGTGATACCGGAGTTGGCTGAAGCTGTATTTCATCGCGCATTTGCGCTCGATCCCGATCTGGCCTCCGCTCACCAGTTCTACACGCTCCTCCAGGTGGATCTTGGCCGGGCTGATGAGGCGATGCGTCGGCTTTTCGAACGCCTGAAGCATCATCCGACAGAAGCGGAATCTTTCTCCAGTCTGGTTCAAGTGCTGCGATTCCGTGGACTGCTTCGGGAATCAGTTGCAGCGCACCGCCGAGCTGTCGAACTGGATCCCGCCGTTACGACGAGCGTGGCGCATACCTTCTTCTTAGCAGGACAGTACAAAACTGCAATCGAAGCCTACAGTGGGCGAACCGGATATTACCTCGACGCGGCCGCATGGGCTGCGTTGGACGACCGGAAGCAAGCCGTCGCTCTCCTGCGGGAGCGGCTCAGCCAGGCTTCATTTTCTAAGCTCATAACGGCTCTCATGACTTCTCTATTGGCGATCCTCGAAGGAAAAGCGGACGAAGCGAGAGCCATTATGGATCAGGCCGACACGAGCCACGAACCGGAAATCCTGGTTTATTTCGCGCGGCACTACGGCCATATGCGAATGCTCGACTGCTCCATCAAAGCTTTCCAACAAGCAGCACGTTCAGGCTTCATCTGCGCACCGGAGACACTGCAATCTGACCCTTGGCTACTTCCATTGCGAAAGCATCAGGAATTTGCAGTGCTGATGAGCAAGGCGGCCGCTTTGGTTGAGCAAGCAGGCTCGAGTTTCAGGGATCATGCGGGGAGTTCGAAAGTTTTCGTTAACCACAAGTAGCGCTACGAGTTCCTCTGGCTAGCCCTTCTCCCAAAGGGTCAAAAACTCACTTTAACCGGCACAGCGTAGATGTTGGGCTGATTGTCAGGTGATACCGTGCTGCCCCAGCTTACGACGAGGCTGTTGGGGCTCCTGGTCGAAATGCCAAACGTGTCGCCGGGCCACACGCCGCTGTTCCCAAACCCTTTCGAAATGCGAACCGGCGGGGTGAGCCATCCTTTCGTGATGGAAAATGTCCGCAGATAAAGCGCGTATCCGCGTGAATCGCTGTCGGAGAGCCAGGCTACATAAGCGATTCCGTTTGCACCCCCCGCAACTTCGACGATGTGTGGAACGCTCAGCTTGTCTGGGATCGGCTTGAGGGGCGTCGACCAGTGTTGGCCGTGGTCGGTCGAATAAGCGAAGTAGCCGATATCGTTCGGGGTGCCGTCGGAGTTCTTGCCCTGCGTATCCCAGGTTGCGTAAAGATTGTCGCCGGAATCGATGCCAATCGCGCCGTCGATCCACCACACGGCAAGCGCTACTTTTCCCGTCCGGGAAGTAAGGAAAATTGGCTTCGACCACTCTTCGCCGCCATCGACGGACGAGGTGAAGTGCCCGCCCCAGGGGGCTAACTGGAAGTTCTGTTGGTTGAGCGTGCGGTCTGCCTGGTAATAGGTGTCGATCTGGCCGCCCGACTCCACGACCATGGGAGCGGCTTCGGCTCCGCCCCCGGGAAAATCCGGACTCACGTGAACCATGTCGCCGAAAGTCATTCCCCGGTCTGTCGACTTTTGCACCACAGCATTCAGGTCGCCATAGGAATAAGAACAGCTGCCTCCTTGCGAACAAATGAGCTGTATGTAGGAATTAAACGGCCCGTAATCCCACGTGGCATACACCGCGCCGTCGGGTGCGGTTGCGAGAAAGACGCGGTCGCCCCAGTTGTTCTGATCGGGCGGAAGAAGCTGCGTCACCTGCGGGAAGCTAACCCCATGATCAAACGACGCTGCAACAACGGGGAACATCTGCGAGTTGCTGGCCAGCATATACCCAACATACAAAGTTCCATCAGGGCCGACCGCAACCGTAGGATCCCAGGAAAACGAAGACTGAGACAGCGGCATCGTTACCGGTGTCGAGAACTTGACCCCGCCGTCAGTCGAGCGGGCAAAGCCGATGCCTCCGCACCCGATCCACGCCTCATACACATACTTGCTTTGCGTTGAATCGACCGCTTGCTCCACTTCCGCACTCCCACTACATCCCTGACTAATTTCTTGAATGGAACCTACATGATAAGTGACCGCCGCTGCCGCACAGTTTGTGAGTGCGTAGGTGATTAGGGTGAGGGTCATAAACACAGGCCTGAACATCGTCTTGTCTCCTGGGCTTACCGAGTTGAAAATGTTGCCAGCGGTCCCGCGCTCGCTGGAAGAACTGGAGCAGTATATCAACACATTTACAGTCTGTGCGTTGTTGGTTCAGGTTTGCGGAGCGTCGTCAACCGGCAAACACTAATCCGGGAGAGACTTGGAGAAAAGCCATGGAAATAACTTTGGTTCGTCATAGGCTTTGTTCCAGCAGGGGTGTCCGACACCTGGATATTCGGTGTAGTGAACTTCGGCGCCGATCTGCTTCATTGCTTCGGTCATCCGTCGAGATTCGATGACCGGAACAATGTCGTCGTCGGCTCCATGAAAGATCCAGACGGGTGTCTTGCCAACTCGCTCAGCTGCGGCCAAGTAGCTCTTGGGTGAGTCTGGTGGTGTCACTTTCGCAAGACCAGGGTAGGCATTCAGCGCTGCGTCCGGAGGGCGAATGCCGCCGCAAATCACTACCAGAGCCGCGAATTTTCCCGGATATTTCTGTGCAAGATGCCAGGCGCCAAAGCCTCCCATAGATAGCCCGGTGAGATAGGTCCGCTGAGAGTCCCCATGGAATTCCTTAGTCGCTTGTTCCATCGCGGCCATGGCTAAGTCGTCCATGGGCGGCAGCATCCACCAAAGATTTTTGGGACATTGCGGCATGACTACAATTGCTTTGATGGCGCTACGGTTGGAACGGATGGCCGTGCCGATGCCCACGTCGGTTTGCAGCAGGCCGTCGTCCCCGCGCTCGCCGGCGCCATGAAGGGCAAGAATCACTGGCCATTTTTGATGAGGCGTCCAATCTTCCGGAACGAATACCTGATATTTGAAATTAACGGCTTGGATCGTAATGGTGCGGTCGATGAACCCCGTCTCGTGTTTTCTTGCGTAAGCCGGGAAGCGGGACCAGCAGGCAGAGAAACAAAAATGTTATCAACACTTTTGAAAAAACAGCCACCAAGCTCCCCCGAGGCTAGACTTTAGCACGTAATTTTGGCGTAAAGCCGCCTGTTTCCGTATTCGAGTGTCGAATTCGAGTAACGGTTGGCTGTCGGATGGCGTCTAAGTGACGTGGCGCGGGACGCCGATTAGAACTTGATGCGATGCGGGGAGTGATGCTCGTCTGGATCGCTTTGACGCATCTGCCCACGGCTGCAAGTTCGTGGGTAAATCAGCCTTTTGGTTTCGTGGGGGCGGCGGAGGGTTTTATTTTTCTCTCGGCGCTGTTCACAGGACGGATTTACTTCCGTATCGCGGAACACGACGGCTATCGAGCGATGACGCGAAAGTTGTGGGCACGCACGCTGCGCTTGTATGGTTACCACGCTCTCTTGCTGGCTTTTGCGTTCTTGGTGGCAGTGCCCATTGCCTCCCATGGCGATCGGCCAGGGCTTCACAATCTCCTGGATTTTTATTTCACGGCCGGGGCCAAGCAAGCGGTTATCGAAGCCGCCCTGCTGATTTATCGGCCGCCTTTGCTCGATATTCTGCCCATGTACATCATTTTTCTGTTGTTCACATCGGTTGCAATTCCGCTGGCGCGGAATATCGGATGGAAACCGATCTTGTGGACATCTTTCGCTTTCTGGGTGCTCGCTCAGTTCGGCTTTCGCAGCGCCGAACACACCTTCATGATGCGATACATTCCTACGCGGATTCCGTTGAACGAGATGGGTTCATTCGACTTATGGGCTTGGCAATTTCTCTGGTTTGCGGGTGTGTGGCTAGGCGTGCGTTGGGCCCAGGAAACCCTGCCGATTGAAACATGGGCCAGGAGGGCGGCGATTCCAGCTGTGGTCATCGCTGTCTTTTGTTTCATCATTCGGCGAAAACTCGCGCACGGTTTAGAACTGGGTGCTTTTGAGTTTCTCTTTGACAAATGGCACCTCGGACCGATGAGGCTGCTCGATTTCGCGGCAGTGGCAGCGTTGCTGATCCTTTCGCAACCGATCACGAAGACGGCGGCGATAAGGCCTCTCGTACTGTTGGGACAATCTTCGCTGCAAGTCTTTTGCGTCCATCTTCTGTTTTGTTTCGCCGGTCTCACGCTGATGGGCAATGCGTCGATGCTAAACGGATGGCGGCAATTCGCACTTCTGAGCATGACATTTACGGCGATGTTAATCACAGCGAAGATTTTCTCAAAGAGCGAGGCCAAGAACGAACGGCAAGGACCAACACGAATATCTTCCAGATCAGATTCAGCACCTGTAACAAACTTGAGGGTGGGGAGAGTCAGCGGGCGCTGACCTGCTCGGATGCGATTTGATCCGTCTCACGGTCGAAGCTCGGATAAAGTCGGAGAGACTGATCGCGTTGTTCGTTAAAGATCGCCGATCGCCGTCGCAGACGATGCACGTCTGAGCTACTGGATTGTGGCCGCAGTCTGGGCTGAATGACGAACGGTTTTAGTATCGTTAATCAGTACCGTGGCCACGCCCGTTGAACTTTGATTCAGACCGTCAGCGACGCATGCCAGCACTATGTCCGGACGACCATCGTCGTTCACATCCGCAACCGCGACCGCCGGCGCTTCGGCTCCGCCGGATGGGAAGGTTTGCGCAGGCCGGAACGTGCCGTTGCCCTTACCTTGAAGAACAGTGACGGCTCCGGCATTCGTGCCCGCGTTCGGCGTGCCCCAATTTGACACTACGATGTCGAGCTTCCCGTCGCCGTTCATGTCGGCAGCAACCACGTCGAACGGCGAGTTCGCCGCCGGATAGTTCACCACGGGCTTAAAAGTGCCATTGCCATTCCCGATCAATACCCCAACGTTGCCGCCGGGAGAGCCAGGGCCGCACGCCTCAGGCCCGCAATTCGCCACAAGAATGTCTGCTTTGCCATCTTTATTCAAATCCGCTACCGCTGCGGAAACGGCGCCGTCGCCGCCTGACGGGTAGGTTTTAACCGCCTTGAATGTTCCGTCGCCCTTCCCCAGCAGCACCCCAACCGATCCCTCTACCGGTGGATAACTGCACTCCGTCGCGCAATAATTCGCCACTACAAGATCAGGCTTCTTGTCGCCATTCACGTCTGCGATCTCGACCCAACCGATGGCATCGAATCCACCGGTGGCATAGGTCTTGGCCTTCTTGAAGCTTCCGTCGCCGTTCCCCAAGAGAATAGCGACCAAACCCGGCGGACAACCGCTGCCGCACCCGGATCCCGTGGTTGCGACTGCGAGATCGAGCTTCCCGTCGCCGTTCAAATCGCCGACCGCCACGTGCGATCCAAAAACCGATGCCGCGCCTGAACTGTAAGTCCGCACCTTCTTAAAAGTTCCGTCACCGTTTCCCAGCAGCACACCTACGCTACCCGTCGAACAATCGCTTCCCAGGCAACCATTCGCCACCACCAAGTCCAGTTTGCCGTCGCCATTAACATCCGCGATGCTGATGGAATAAGCGCTTTCCCCGCCGGAGCTGTAATTCACTGCCGCATGAAACGTTCCATTACCCTTGCCGAGCATGACACTGATCGAACCTGCAGGATCGGTCTTGCTCTGCTGCTCGTTCGCGATAATCAGGTCGGGCTTACCGTCGCCATTCACGTCCGCAATCGCGACCGAGTAAGGGTTGTATCCGCTCGTTATATAAGGGATCGCCTTGCGGAAATTTACTGGCCCTACGACTCGAGGTTGGGAGAGTATTTCGTCGCTCTGCGGCCCGGTGACCGGAGAACCCTGAGCTTCGCCGGTCCCCGACCGCGCAAAGTGTTGCCACGGCCGGTCATAATCCGGAGTTGAGCCCATCTCCTGGGCCGAGGCTGCAAGAGCGGCCACAAGCGTGAAAGATGCGATGAAGAGAAGAACAACCTTGAGATTGCAGATGTGAGCGAAGGATTTGCGCATCATGGAGCCTCCTCGATGGAACTGACGGACCACCGTGGAATGCTCCCGGGGTCTTGCCCGACTGCGAGCCGTGCGATCAATGGAACATCGCACCTTCGAGCGCGACAATTGTCATTCAGGAAAAGAGTAGTGTCAAGCTGCTGTGCTCGTCCGGTAGATCTACAACACCGTTGCTCTCCATCAGGCCCTCGGCTTACCTAACCCCGCAGCAGTTCCCGCTGCAAATCGCATCCCCGCGAAAGGAAAGAAAAGTGTCACTCGTTCTAAGCTGGGCTGAATTCGGATCTGCCTGTAGAGAGGGTCGCTTCTGCAGCCTTTTATCCTCACTAAAAACTGAGGCTGTCATTATGGAGCGTATCCAAAGAAGGGTTAGATGAATCTAAAAGCTGCAGGAGGATACTATGACGAAAACCGCAGTTGGGTTGTTCGAGAATTCTGGATTGGTCGATGGAGTGGTTCGCGATCTCGAGAGCAATGGCATTCTTCGCAAGGACATTCGTGTAGTCAGCGAGCCGCTGGAGATCGCTGGTGAAGGTGTGTTGAGCACACCGCGTACGGATTTTGAAGTGGACTTGACTCACGATCTCATGGCTTTTGGTGTGGCCGAAGCGGAAGCGGAGGCCTATGTGAGAAGGAGTTCAACGCGGCGAGGTCATAGTTTTCGCAACCGGCCAAAAGGCGGAGGCGGCTGCCGAGATTATGAATCGCCACGGAGCCGTGGGGATCGAGAAGGTCAATGGCGCGGAATCTGCGCTACCGCACGTCGACCATGATCCATCTGGCCAAAAAAATGGAGGGTCCAGTTCAACGAGTTCCGGTGCCCGCATGTTTGTGTGGTAGCTTCTTCGTGTAGCAGACGAGCCGGAAATTGCATCTAACACAGTAGGCGCAGGAGGTTCAAGAACATGAACATTTTCGAACGAGCAGGGTTTTCATGGCCCGGATTGTGCAACCAGAGCTTGGTTACCCTGTTGTCGTTGGCGCTGTTGTTCGCGACTTCGCCTCAGGAGGCGTCAGCTTATCAAGACGCACAAGACCAGGCGCCGGCGCAGGCTACGCAACAAGCTCCGCCGGGGTCGTCGGGTCAGGCTCCGCCCTACACACAGCAAACTCCTGCTCAGTTGCAGCAACTGGTAGCACCAATCGCGCTGTATCCGGATTCGCTCGTGGCGCAGATTCTGGCGGCGTCTACGTTTCCCGAGCAGGTGGTCGAGGCGGACCGCTGGGTGCAGGCAAATCCTGATTTGAAGGGTGACGCGTTAGGGAAAGCCGTCGACCAGCAACCCTGGGACCCGAGCGTCAAGGCACTCACGGCGTTTCCGTCCATACTGGGAAACATGGACAAGAACTTGTCGTGGACGTCATCTTTAGGCGACGCTTACTACAACCAGCAGCAGGATGTAATGGATGCGGTACAGGCGATGCGCAAGCGCGCCGAAGACGCTGGCAACTTAAAGACTACGCCGCAGCAAGTCGTGACCACACAAGGCTCGACGGTGGTCATTCAACCGTCTAGCCCCGATGTCGTTTATGTCCCCGCATACAATCCGTGGCTGGTTTACGGAGGGCCCGTCTATCCTTGGCCCGGATGGTATCCCTACCCTGGGATTTGGTTTGGCGGCCCGTACCTTTCGTTCGGATTCGGTTTTGGAATCGGATGGTTCGGGGGTTTTGGATGGGGCTGGGGTCACTGGGGGTTCAATTGGCACGGAGGATACCCGATTTACGGCGGGCGCAGGTACTACTCCGTAAGCAGAACGTTTTACAACCGCAACAATTTCTATCAAGCAGGACGTGGACCTTACGGCGGGCACGGCAACGTTTACAACCATCCCGGGGCAGTGCCGAGACCTTTCAACGGAAATAGCCAGGCAGCACGAGGATACACTGAGCGCGGAAATACTCAGGCTGCTCGAGGATACGGAGAGTCCAGAGGTGAGAGCGGCATCCGCTCCAACGCCTTCAGCGGCTACGATCATGGCGGTCAGGCCAGAAGCTTTTCCTCGCGTGGAAGCTCCAGCTTCGGTGGTGGAGGCGGATTTCACGGTGGTGGAGGGGGAGGATTTCACGGCGGCGGCGGTGGCGGACGGCGGTGATCAAGGTTTCGCCAGATTTCCTAACTAGCTTGTGAGACTGGAAATGGAGAGGAAGCTTTATGCGGCGAGCGGAGCTGAAATTCAACGAATTTAGTTGGATGAGTGTGCCTAAACTGGCGGTGATCGCTGTTGTTTTGACGAGTTGCTTGTCCATTCATTCGGCGGCGCAACAGCCGGGCCAGAGAACGTTTTCATCGCCCGAGGATGCTGGCAACGCTTTGTTCATGGCGATCCAGAGCAACGACGAAAAAGCGATGCTCGATATCCTCGGACGGGACGGAAAGCAAATCGTCTCTTCGGGAGACGACGCCGAGGACACGGAAACTCGCGCTAAATTCGTACAGAAATATCAGCAGCTGCACCGTCTGGTAAAAGAGCCGGACGGAACGACCACCTTGTATATCGGCGCGGAGAATTGGCCTACGCCCATACCGCTCGTGAACAAAGGGAGTTCGTGGTATTTCGATACCGACGCGGCGAAGCAAGAAATCTTGTTCAGGAGAATTGGCCGCAACGAAATGTCGACCATTCGCGTCTGTCAGGAGTTGGTGGCGGCGCAAAAGGAATATTACGCCTCACAACATAACGAGTATGCGCAAAAAATCTTGAGTGATGATGGGCAGCATAACGGTCTTTACTGGAAGGCGGCAGATGGGGAACCCAAGAGCCCCATCGGGCCTCTCGTGGCTGCGGCCGTTGCCGGTAGCAATGCCGAAACCCAAAACGCACCAATACCTTTCCGCGGCTACTTTTACCATTGCCTAACGCGTCAGGGAAAAAATGGGCCGGGCGGCGCCAAGAATTACATCGTCAATGGCAAAATGACCGAGGGTTTCGCGTTCGTGGCGTATCCGGCGGAATACAGGTCGTCCGGGGTGATGACGTTCGTGGTTAATCAGGACGGCATGGTCTATGAAAAGGATCTCGGCAAAAAGACCGGGGCTCGCGCCAGGAGTATGAAGGAATACAATCCCGATTCTACTTGGAAAAAGGTTGAAGGGATGCAGGAAGACACCGCGGACAACCAGGAAGCCAAGTAGACCGTCAAGGCAAACACTGAACAATGATTGGGTTGTCGTGGAGGCGGCGGGCAAGCGAGAAGACGCCCGAATCGCTTGTGCTAGCCACCGGCAACTCTCGTGCTCACCCATCATTCTCACAGACCGAAATTCCGTGCGGTACAAAATAAGAATCAGATCGGGCTGCGCCGCTTGCGCCTGCGGGGATTGAAGTTCGTGCGGGAGCAGTTCTTCCTGGCAGCGACCGCGCAGAACATCGAGCGACTGGTGCGGGTCCTCGGCCAGCGGACAACAGCGGTTCTGGCGCGGAAAGAGCTGATCTCGCACATAGGCGGCGAATATTGAAGTTCAACCGAGGACACAGCATCATTCCGGCGGCAAGTCTGGAGCGTTATGAGAGACTCAGCAGATCCAACAGAGGACCAGGTTCGAACGAAGGGTGTTCAAGACCGCGAAGCGGGAGTGTTTACGAAGTTAGTCTTCTGGCGCGCAAAACGCCGGTATGGGCACGTTCCGCTCTCCACCCGCATCCGTGCCAACGATCAGAAGCTGCTTGCAATAGCCGAGTTAATGAGCAGGTATACGTCTGCCCGCGGGATTGTCCCGCCAAAGCTGAAGGAGTTGGTCCAACTCAAAGTCGCGACGATGGTAGGCTGTCCACTTTGAATCGACATTCATTCTGCCGTGAGCAGAAAAGCTGGAATCACGGAAGAACAATTGAGTGATCTGTCGAAATTTGAAAACAGCCCACATTTCAGCCATGAAGAAAAATTGGTGTTGCATCTGGCTGTAAGCCTTACGCGAACACCTTCAGACGTTTGCGATGAGCTTTACGCGGAGCTCAGAAGACGTTTTTCCGAGCGTGAGCTGGTGGAATTAAGTGCAGCGATCAGCTGGGAAAATTACCGAGCACGATTTAATCGCACGTTTGCCGTGGGAGCTGAGGGATTCTCAAAGGGCATCTTCTGCGCCCTGCCAGAGAAATGATTTAGACGCCTATCGCATTAGAGCCTCGCTTCTTGCCGATCCGGAGAGGACGGGCTTCGCTGGTTTTTCGTAGGCGAGCAATTCCAAAATGTTCCGGGCGTTTATCACCTCTGTTGGGGCCGCGCGTGGCGAATAAACGACACCGGCTTCGGCGGCCGTACTTGAGTGTTGGTGCGACCGGCTAGCGGGATACCGTGTTTATCCGCTTTTGCTCTTGGTGAACCTCGGTGCGGAGTTCCTACCTTGCCATTCCTCCACGCTTGTCACGGTCAAACCGAGCTTCCTAATGAAAATTGGCTGAACGGACGATAGACCTCTAAAGAGGGAATCTATTCCCGCGACACGGACCTGGCGCGCCCAGACAGGCTGCCTCCAGATGGCGTGAGAAGCCGGCGGCCGATAGCCTGACCGCCTATGCAATCACCCTTGCTTAGAAAGGAACGACCTCGATGAGCGATAGCGACATCGTCCAAGATTTCCTGGTGGAAAGCTATGAAAACCTAGACCGGCTGGACCGGGATCTGGTTGGTTTGGAGAAAAATCCGCAAGATCGGGAAGCGCTCGCGGGCGTCTTCCGCACCATCCACACCATTAAAGGCACATGCGGCTTTCTGGGTTTCGACAAGCTGGAGAAGGTCGCGCACGTTGGTGAAAACCTTCTCACGCGTCTGCGCGACGGTCAGTTAACGCTCAATCCAGAGATCACTACCGCCCTGCTCGGTATGGTGGACGCCGTCCGGCAGATGCTGAAGGAGATCGGATCGACAGGTCACGACGGAGATGCTGACTATGCGGAACTGCGGGAAACTCTCACTCGGCTGCAAAACTCTGCTGCCGTGAGCGTCGCCCTCGCACCGTCCCTGCCTGCTGCAGTTGATCCAACAGCCGGTACCCAGCCCGGAGGTGTCTCGATCTGCGGTTGTAACGGGGATTCTTCCCGCTCCCTCTGAAACCGTGCCATCGGCACAGAATACAGCGATCAACGAGCCTCGGAAAAAGAAAGACGATGCGCCGCGCAAACCCTCACGGGGAAAGATCGGTGGCCTGCTGGTCGAGCGGGGGGTGGTGCAGGCTTCTGATATCGCGCGCGCGCTGGAAGAGCAGGAACACGGCGATCGCCGACGGCTTGGCGAGATTCTCGTGGCTTTGGGATTAGCCAAAATGGAAGACGTGTTGGCTGCCCAGCAAACCCTGGAAGCGAAACCGCGCGAAACCGCGGCTGACACCATTCGCGTCGGAGTCAATTTGCTGGACAAGCTGATGACGCTGGTCGGAGAGCTGGTGCTGGCCCGGAACCAGCTCATGCAACTGACGAGTACGTTGGAGGACACTGGTCTGCAGGCAGTTTCCGAACGCATGAATCTGATCGCCACCGAACTGCAAGAGCAAGTCATGAAGACCCGTATGCAGCCCATCGGAAACATCTGGGGGCAGTTTCCGCGCACCGTGCGCGACGTAGCGCTCGGTTGCGGCAAGGAAGTTGGCATCGAGATGGAAGGCAAGGAGACCGAACTGGACAAGACCATTATCGAAGCCATCAAGGATCCACTCACCCATCTGGTGCGCAATTCGGTGGATCATGGCATTGAACTTCCGGAACAGCGGATGAAGGTGGGCAAGGATCGCAGCTGGACGTTTGATTCTGCGCGCATTTCATGAGGGTGGACAGGTCAATATCGAGATCAGCGACGATGGTGCCGGCCTGAATGTCGAGCGCATCCGCAAGAAAGCGGTCGAACGCGGGTTGATCACCGCTGAACAAGCCGCCCGCATGCCGGAGCGAGAGATCTTCAGTCTGATCTTCCTGCCCGGATTCTCCACGGCAGAGAAGGTGACCAATGTGTCGGGCCGCGGCGTCGGCATGGACGTAGTGAAAACGAATGTGGAAAAGATCGGCGGCACCGTGGACGTTCAGTCAACTTTGGGCCGGGGCACAACGGTGCGGGTAAAGATTCCTTTGACCCTGGCCATCATACCGGCGCTGGTTGTGACCTGCGGCGGGCGAGCGTTACGCCATTCCCCAGGTGAGTCTGCTCGAACTGGTGCGGATTGAGGCCGACGATGTGGACAAGAGCGTCGAGTTGGTTCACGGCGCGCCCGTCTACCGGCTGCGCGGACAGCTGCTGCCTTTGGTCTATCTCAACCGTGAGCTCAAACTTGCCGATGAGACGAGGAGCGCAACGGGAAGCGACGGCGCGGTCAACATCGTGGTGCTGCGAGCCGACGACAGGCGGTTCGGATTGATCGTCGATCAGATCAACGATACCGAGGAAATTGTGGTCAAGCCGCTGCGCAAGCAGCTTAAGACGGTAAGAACATTTGCCGGCTCGAGCATCATGGGAGACGGCAAAGTAGCGCTCATTTTGGACGTGCTCGGGCTGGCGCAGCGTGCCAGCGTGATCACGGAAACCCGCGACCGCGGCGTGACCGGCAAAACTACGGAATCGGTCATGACTGCGAACGAAAAACAGACGTTCCTGCTGTTCGCCGGTCCGGGCGATTCTCGCATGGCGATTCCACTCAGCACGCTGGCGCGTCTGGAGGAGTTTCCCGTGGCGCAAGTGGAAATGTCGGGCAGCCAATGGGTGACGCAGTATCGCGGCCAGATCCTGCCCTTGGTTCGGCTCAACGTCGCCCTGGAAGAACGGCGCAACAAGCTGCGCGCTCTGCAAGCCCCGCCAACTCTCGGATTCAGGGCCGATTCAGGTGCTGGTGCTGAATCACGAGGGTCGCTCTTTCGGTTTGGTCGTGGAACGGATTGTGGACATTGTCGAAGACCGCGCCGACGTGAGGTCGCCGGCGACCCGGTCCGCGGTACTTTATTCGGTCGTCATCGGGGACCGAGTAACGGAAATGCTCGATATCCCGGCCATTCTGCGAAGCGCGGATGCGAGCCATCCGCACCCGGGCCCGGTCGCCCGACCGGCGGAGGTTGTGAACTAAACCATGGCCCACACTTCACAGTTTTGCACTTTCTATCTGGACAAGCTGTTGTTCGGAGTGGAGTTGAAAGGCGTGCAGGAGGTCATCCGTTCGCTGGAGATGACCAAGGTGCCGCTGGCGCCGGAGGTGGTCAGCGGACTGATCAACCTGCGCGGCCAGATTGTGACCGCGGTCGATCTGCGGCGGCGGCTGGAATTGGAACCTGCACCACCGGACATGCAGCCCATGAATGTACGTGGTGGTGCGATCGGAGGATGGCGCGGTCAGCCTGCTGGTGGACGAAATTGGCGATGTGGTCGAAGTCGACGAGACCAGCTTCGAACCGCCCCCGGAAACCTTGCGCGGCTCAGTCCGGGCCATGATCGTCGGAGTCCACAAACTAAACGACCGTCTCATGCTTGTGCTGGACATCGAAAGAGCCTGCCACATGGCGGATATCACTAAAGCTGCGGCTGCGGAACCGGTAACAGCCGTTCCAAAGGGACTTCCACCTTTGGTTTCGGGATACGCCTTAAGTGAAGGCGCTTTCCGCCGATGTTCATGGGGACAGATCGCGTCACCACCCACAACGTGGGTGTTGTCGCCCTGAACCTGCAAAGACCGTTCTATGGGGGAAAAGCATGAAACCGTTACGAGCGTTGAGAATCATACTCGGATTGCTGGTGCTAGCGTCGTTTGCGCATGCGCAGGATGGGTTCTTCTCTTCTTGGGAAGACCGGGATCGAGCTACTCTCGCGGCGCAGCCAGCATGGCCCACCCCAGTGGTCACGGCCAACGCAGGACTGGTCCAGCTCTTCCGCACGGATTTTGTTCGCCAGATCACGCCCACTGAAATCACCACCTGGAACTATGGCAACAGCAAAGGTGTGGACCTTATTCCGTGGTACAGAACGGAATTCGATATCACGGTCCCTCCCTATATCCAACACAATTCTCCGAAAGTTGAAGATGGCTTTGGCGATGTCAGCATGCTGTTGAAATACAGAATCCTCTCTGATGGCGAGGCGCACGCCTATTCCATGAGCTTCTCTGCCGGTGGCACTGTTCCAACTGGAAGCCATACTAACGGAAGCTACGGCGGGAAGCATTTCGCCGACATTCTACGGCGGCAAGGGTTTCCGGAAACTCGATGTGCAATCCAGCGTGGGCGAAACTCTACCCACCGGGCACACGGCCAAGCTGGGGCGGCCGGTGGTCTGGAACGCAGTGGCTCAGTACCGGATCGCCAAAATCTTCTGGCCTGAGATTGAGAATAATGCGACCTACTATCGCGGCGGACCGCACGACGGCAAGTCTCAGGACTTCGTGACTCCAGGATTGATATTGAGCAAGTTCAAACTCGAACACAATCCCGGCAACCGGCTGTCTTTGACTTTCGGTGCGGGGGAACAAATCGCCGCGACCCAGTTTCACACCTACAACCACGGGCTGATTTTCACCTCGCGGCTGGCGTTCTAAGCGATCTGCGAAACTGCGACTGCCGGGAAACTAACGCTAGCGTGGTGTCTTGAGACTCTTGAAGGAGAAGGAAGACGAGATGAAACTTACAACTGGAAAGAAACTCGGATTGGGCTTTGGAATCGTCCTCGCCCTGATGATTCTTAGCGCTGTTCTGACCTCCATGAAGGCCAGCGCTCTCAAGCAGGGTCAGAACCGGGTGATAGCCATGCGAGTGCCTACGATTAGAGCCATCACCGACTTGCAGAGGGACCTGAACCAGACTCAGAGCAAAGGTCGGCAGGCTGTCCTCGCCGGGGCGGAATCCGCGCGTTGGGAGGCATCAAAGAAGCTGTTCGATTCGACGTGGAACGATATCGGCAAGGACGTCGCCAGGCTGGATGAGTTGGCTCCTAGTTGGACCGTGCAGGCCAACCGAGACGCGCTGGCTGAAACGAAGGCGCAGCTTGTCGCCCTGCGAGAGGCCCAGGAAACGGCCATGAAGCACGCAAGCGAAAGCGAGCATGATGCCGTCGGTCGGGCTGGAAACGAATTCGCCGATAAGGCTACGCCGGCCAATGAGGCGATCAAGAAAGCTCTGGGTCAAATATCGGATTCCAATGACAAGATGCTGCAGGAGGAAACGGGGCAAATGAACGCGGAGACCCGCTCCATGACCATCACGATGGCGGTCGCCACCTCGACCGGAGTGTTTATCGGAATCGTCGTCGCCTTCTTCATCATTCGTGACATTTCTGCAGCAGCCAAGCGAGAGAAGCTAGCCGCGGCTGAAGTGGCCCAGGGAGCGGAACGCGAACGGACTGCGGCGCAGGACCTCACCCACAAACTGGATAGCATTCTGAGCGTGGTTTCGGCGGCGGGCCAGGGCGACCTGACGCAAGAGATCTCAGTCCGGGGCAGCGATGCCATCGGGCAAATGGGAGAAGGACTGACAAAGTTCTTTACCGATCTGCGCGG
The DNA here is from genome assembly GCA_963716405.1 of uncultured Acidobacteriota bacterium. Classification (GTDB taxonomy): domain Bacteria; phylum Acidobacteriota; class Terriglobia; order Terriglobales; family Acidobacteriaceae; genus JABDBE01. Next base: position 98,140 of record CAVQTI010000015.1, read on the forward strand.
CAAAGCATCGGCAGCATCGGGGCCAGCGCCATGAACCTGGCGTCCGCATCCGAAGAGTTGACCACGGTCAGCCAGCAGATGAGCGCCAACGCCGAAGAAACTTCGGCGCAGACGAAAGTGGTTTCCGGCGCCACCCTGCAGGTCAGCCAGAACCTGCAGACGGTCGCCACCGGCGCGGAAGAGATGGGCGCCAGCATCAAGGAAATCGCCAAGAACGCCACCGAAGCCGCCAAGGTTGCAACCGCCGCGGTCAGCGCTGCCGAAACCGCAAATGCCACCGTGTCCAAGCTCGGCGAGTCCTCCACCGAAATCGGGCAGGTCATCAAGGTCATCACTTCGATCGCGCAGCAGACCAACCTGCTGGCGCTGAACGCCACCATCGAAGCGGCCCGCGCCGGCGAGGCCGGCAAGGGATTTGCGGTCGTCGCCAACGAAGTGAAAGAGCTGGCCAAGAAAACTGCCAAGGCCACCGAGGACATCAGCCGCAAGATCGAAGCCATTCAGATCGACACCAAAGCGGCGGTGGATGCGATTGGCACGATCAGCGAAGTCATCAACCAGATCAACGGCATCTCGAACACGATTGCGACGGCAGTGGAGGAGCAGAACGCGACCACCAACGAGATGGCGCGCAACGTCAGCGAAGCGGCGCACGGCAGCGGCGAAATTACCAGCAACATCGCGGGCGTAGCCGAGGCAGCGGAGAGCACGTCGCGCGGCGCCACGCGACACCCAGAAAGCCGCACAGCAACTGGTGCGAGACCTCGACCGAACTCCGCCGCCTGGTCGAGCAATTCAAGATCGACGACGGCGCAAACGGGCAGAGAAACGCCGGTCAAGCCAGCAAGAGAGCCGTCGCGCGGTTCGTAAGCTCGCCGCCATACTGAGGACTTGACCCCGCAGGCCCCGCTATGGGACCTGCGAAGAACCTTGGTTCATGTTCCTTCGCTTTGCCGAATTCCCGTGATTTGACCTTCTTCCACGTCCATTCGAGCCGATCCCGCCTAAAGTCTTCAGCCAATCTACCGAAGTTGAAGTAAGCGACCAATCTGGGTCCACTGCTGTACGTGAACGGTGGCCCACCCTTGAGGGAGACATGAAAACAGCTTCCGCACCAGTTCTGAAAGTGCCGCGGATCGTTAGTTTGGCCTTAATAATGACGCTTGCGCTTTCGGCTCACGCCCAGCAGGCGACGAGTGCCGCCACTACTCAAGCCGATGCCGACCAGCAATTGCTGCAGCGCATCAAGGAACTGGAGATTAAGGTTAAGCAACTGGAAGACAAGCCTGCGCCACCTGCCCCCGCTCCCCCGCCTGCGCCCGAGCCGCAGCCGACCATCGACGCGCCCGTGGTCAATGAGGTCGCGCCGCGGCTGCATCTCAATGTTTTCGGCGACGTGGGTGCTCAAGGCTACAACCACATTCCCGATACGTTTGTGTTTGGCTCGCTCGACCTGTTCATGACGGCCCGCCTCTCGGACAAGGTTTCCACGCTGGGAGAAGTGCTGTTCATTGCGGAGAACGACAACTGCCATCTCGCCGGACGTTGAAAGGCTGTTACTGACAGTACCGCCAGAACGACTACTTCGCGGCGTCGGTCGGGCGTTACCACACCTGGGTCGGCTACTACAACACCGCCTTCAACAATGGAGAGTTCCTGGAAACTACGACCGATCGTCCCTTCATGTACGCCTTCGACGATCAGGGCGGCGTTCTGCCGATGCAGGAGGTCGGGGTAAATTTGACCGGCAAGATTCCCTCCGGAAAACTGGGACTGAACTATGTAGTGGAAGTGGGCAACGGCCGGGCCTGGGGATTGAACGCGGAGCCCGTGCAGAATAACCAGGACGCGAATAACAGCAAGTCCATCAACGGAGGACTGTTCATCCGCCCGGAAAAGATCTCCGGTCTGCAGGTGGGATTTTCCGTCCGTCATGACAACCTTACGATTCCAGGACCGGCGGTCGCCGAAACCATCGCGACGGTTCACGCGGTATACATCAACAGCAAATACGAGATTCTCAACGAAGGCATGCTGGTGAGGCACGTCGAGGATTTCGGGCCGGTATTCAACTACCACCGGCTTCTATACCCAGTTTTCGCGCGCGTTCCATGCCTATCGGCCTTACTTCCGATACCAGTACTTCAACGCTCCCAGCAACGATCCGGTCTATGTCTTCGCCAGCCCGAACGATTATGCGCCCCCCTACGTCAACGGATTTGTGGGCAGAGTCAACGGTCCTTCGATCGGAATTCGCTATGACTTCACGGCACACTCGGCGTTCAAGTTGCAGTATGACCGAATCTCTGAGAGAGATCTGCCGACCGTAAATGGCCTGACCGCTCAGATTGCATTCACGTTCTAACGGAGACGACGATGAAAACAAACAACAGCGTTACGCGTGCATTTGCGATCCTGGCCATCGCCATGGGCATATGGTGGATAGCCTCAGTCCCTCCGGTCGAGGCCGCCGGCGACCCGATCGTGGTTATTGTCAACAACGCGAATCCCGTCGACAACTTGAGCATCGGAGAGCTGAAAAAGCTCTTCCTCGGGGACCGCAGCCGCTGGGATACCGGAAAGGCGGTGGCGCCAGTCATGCTCGACGCCGGGCGCGCCTGAACGAACGGCGTTTCTGAAGATCGTCTGCGGAATGAACGACGCCGACCTCGGCAAGTATTTCCTGCAAGCGGCGTTCACGGGAAAGTCGGCGACGCCACCGAAAGAAGTCGGCAGCGCGGCGGCGGTAAAGAGCTTTGTGGCCGGCTCGCCCGGAGGCATCGGCTTTCTCAAGGCGAGCGATCTCCCCGCGGGCGATACCACGGTCAAAGCGGTGAAGGTCGACACCGCGGCTAGCGATCCCGGCTACAAGATCAAGATGTAGCGCACGGACGGCTGCTCAAGATCAGGAAGGTATGCCAGATGGAGTTGACAATCAAGACGCGGTTGCTCGGGTTGACCATCAGTGGCCTGGTGTTCGTGGCCGGGGTGAGTGCGACCGGATACTGGGGCATCACCTCGGTCCACAAAACGACCGCCGAGGTGGCCGCAACCGGTTCAGCCATTCGCAACCACATTGAAGCCGGAGTCTACAACGACCTCACCCGGACCGACACGTCCGCCGTGTTCACCGCAAAAGGCGATGAGCAGCAGAACAAAGCAGAAGAATTTGCCCAGCACAGCAAGCTGCTGCAAGATCGCCTCGCCAAGGCCCGAGACTTTGCGACGGACCCCGCAAGCCAATCGATGCTCGATACCGAGAAACAATTGAGCAGTCAGTACGTGAGCGCGGGCGATGCACTGATCAGCGCAATCATTCACAATCCCAGCACTGCTCCGGGCCTGCTTGGCCCCTATCTGCAACTTTACAAAGACCTCCAGGGAAAAATCGAAGAGACCAGCGACCAATTAGGGAAGAGTGCGCAGGATGCCGAAGCTGGGCGCGACTAAAAAGGCGGCGCGTGCAACCCACACCATGTTCGGGATGTGCGGAACATCGCTTCTGTTGCTATTGGTCCTGGCCACGTCCGTGAGCCGCAGCATTACCCAGGGAGTGGACCGGGAAAAGCTAGCGAGCGCGGAAGTGGCTCAGGGGGCGGAACGCGAACGGATTGCGGCTGAGGAACTAACTCACAAAGTAAATAGCATTTTGACCGTGGTTTCGGCTGCGGGCCAGGGCGACCTGACCCAAGAGATCCAGGTGCATGGCAGCGATGCCATCGGGCAGATGGGAGAAGGCCTAGCAAAATTCTTTACCGATCTTCGCCAAAGTATCGGCAGCATTGGTGCGAGTGCAGCCAGCCTTGCTACAGCCTCCGATAACTTAACCACGGTCAGCCAGCAGATGAGCGCCAACGCCGAAGAAACTTCGGCGCAGACCAAAGTGGTTTCCGGCGCCACTTTGCAAGTCAACCAGAACCTGCAGACAGTCGCCACTGGTGCGGAAGAAATGGGCATCAGCATCAAGGAGATCGCGAAGAACGCCACCGAAGCCGCCAAAGTCGCCAGTGCCGCTGTCCGCGCTGCCGAAACCGCAAATGTCACCGTGTCCAAGCTGGGCGAGTCTTCCGCCGAAATTGGGCAGGTCATTAAGGTCATCACTTCGATCGCGCAGCAGACCAACCTGCTGGCGCTGAACGCGACCATTGAAGCGGCCCGTGCGGGTGAGGCTGGCAAGGGATTTGCCGTAGTGGCCAACGAAGTGAAAGAGTTGGCCAAGAAAACCGCCAAAGCCACCGAGGACATCAGCCGCAAGATCGAAACCATTCAGATTGACGCTAAGGCGGCAGTGGATTCGATTGGCACCATCAGCGAAGTTATCAATCAGATCAACGGCATCTCGAGTACCATCGCGACGGCAGTGGAGGAACAGAACGCGACCACCAACGAGATGGCGCGCAATGTCAGCGAAGCGGCGCACGGCAGCGGAGAAATTACCAGCAATATCGCAGGCGTAGCTGAGGCCGCGGAGAGCACATCGCGGGGCGCCACCGACACTCAGAAAGCCGCCCAGCAGCTAGTCGAGACCTCGACAGAACTCCGCCGCCTGGTCGAGCAATTCAAGATCGACGACGGCGGCAGTCACGCAAAAACCAAGTCAGCCCGCGTGGGTGCGTGACCCCCCAGTTATTGGCCACTTCGGCTTCAGCTTGGCGATGACCCCGCCATCCGACACCGGAGGTGGGGTCATTTCTCTTCTCTGAGGGCATGCGGTAGTGCGCTCGAAAAACCCGCTCCAACCTTAATACCTTCGATCCGATCCTGCCTGTCCTCCCTGCACTTTTCCAAAATCGCTGAATGTATCATATTCGACAGTGATACGCTTTTCATTCTTGCTTATAAACGTTCATGGGAATCTTTCGAGTGAAAACCGTCAAAGCTAATAAGGCCATGGCTGGCAAATATCAGAAAGTGCTGCTGGCGACCACTCTCATCATTGTGTGTACGACGTTCGCGAGTGCGCAGGGTGGTCCGCCTTACTACACCAACGATCCCGGCACGCCCGGCAATCTCAACTGGGAAATCAATGTGGGCTACATGCCGTTCTACTTCCAAGGCCACTCAATTTCCCACACGCCCGATGTGGATATCAACTTCGGCGTTGGCAACCGCATCCAGCTCACCTACGAAAATGCATGGCTGCGCGTCAAGTCGCCGGAAGCCAACCCGAATTTTGGCCTTGGCCAATCGAATCCGGGCGTGAAGTGGCGCTTTTACGATGCCGGCGAAGGCCACCTTTCCATATCCGTGTTCCCGCAGTTCTTCCTGAACAACCCCAACGACGCCGTGCACCGCGGTATCACGCCCGCGAGCCAGACCTTTGAATTGCCGTTTGAGTTCTCCGACAAGGTGGGACCGCTCGACATGAACTTCGAACTGGGCTACAACCTTGTCCACAAGGGGCCGAATGGCTGGATCGCAGGTCTCGTCGTTGGTCGTGATGTTACACACAAGCTTGAGTTGGATGCGGAACTGTACAATCAGGGCACGTTTTCTCCTTCGCAAAATCAGCCCACGATCGATTTTGGCGCGCGCTATAAAATCCACTCCCCGATTATTTTCCTCTTCATGGCCGGGCGCGCACTCAGGCCGAGCAGCAGCAATCAAACTTATTTTCTTGGATATTTTGGCCTGCAATTCCTGCTGCCGCCCAAATCGTATCCAAGCGATTTGCCGGAACACGTCGAGGACAAGTAGATGCAGATTCTAAGGAGCTCATGATGAAAGCAACACGGTTGGCTGCATTCGGTATGTTGTTGGTCAGTTTTCCACTACAAGCGGCTTCGCAGCAATCATCGACGGTGCCGAAACCTGCGCCGTCTCCGCTGGTGGGATCGCTCGCGGGTCATCCCGGATGGCCCTCTGCCAAGAACACGAACGATGTAGACACAGTGGAGCATCTCGTGGCCGCACTCTATGACGTGATCTCTGGCCCCCAGAGCAAACCTCGCGATTGGGACCGCTTCCGCTCTCTCTTTCTGCCTGATGGCAGGCTCGGTGTGATCCGTCCTGACGCTCCTGCCACAGCGAGCGAACTCGCACGCAAAAGTGACGCTGTCCTCCTTACTCCAGACATGTATGTCGAGCGCGACGACCCGTACTTCAAAACGCACGGCTTTTTTGAACGGAGTATCGCAAATCGTGTCGAAGAGTTCGGCAACCTCGTGCATGTTTGGAGCACTTACGAGAGCCGCCACGCAGCGGATGATTCCAAACCTTTTACACGGGGCATTAACTCGATCCAGATCATCCATGCGCAGGGGCGCTACTGGGTGGCCAGCATAATGTGGGACGACGAACGGCCAGGATTGACGCTGCCTGAGAAGTACCTCAAATGAACTACCCTTGATGTGTCGCCGGTGCCAGATGAGAAAGGGGCCGAACATGATCATTATACGAGTATCATCCCGAGTCTACGCGGCCCAGATCTGGGCCAAACCGGTCCGCAAGCAGAAGACGGATCGGACGCTTTTTGCTGGTAGAAGCGGCGCAGCAAAATGTGTAATCGCCCGGTTTCGCCAGTTGTCATCAAACCCTAAGCGCCGCCTGGATTTCGGACCCCGCCGCCTTTCGACCTAAAGACCCGACCGTTCTTTTGCGAAGCTAGACGGTAGCTTCTGCGGGCTGATCGAGCTCGATCTCATCGCTGCTCTCGATTCGTACGTGGGTCTTCGCGACAAGCATGTAAATGGACGGCACCACAAAAAGCGTGAAAACGGTACCGATGATCATGCCGCTGACTAGCATGATGCCAATGCTGTTTCGCGCTCCTGCGCCTGGGCCCTTAGCCAGAACCAGCGGGAAATGGCCGCAAACCGTCGCCGCCGTTGTCATCAGAATGGGGCGCAGTCGCGTGCTTGCGGCGCCGATAATCGCCTGCAGTTTACTCAGACCGGTTTCCTGCAAATGATTTCCGAACTCGACGATCAGAATTCCGTTTTTTGCAATGAGGCCAACAAGAGTAATCAGGCCGACCTCGCTGTAGATATTCAGAGTTGTGAAGTTCAGGAACGAAAACACAAGCGCACCCGAGATCGCCAACGGCACCGAACCGGCGAGAACAATAAAAGGATCTCGGAAGCTTTCGAACTGCGCGGCAAGCACGAGATAAATCAAGATTGCCGAAAGTAAGAACGTGCCCAGAAACTTACTTCCCTCTACGCGAAGCTGGCGAGACTCACCAGCGTAATCGACAGTGAATCCCTGGGGCAGAATCTGTTTTGCCTGGTCCTCCAGAAAAGTTAGAGCCTTATCGAGCGGAACATTCGGCGGGATGACGCCCTGGATCCGCACCGCGTTCAGCTGCTGGAATTTGTTCAGCGACCTCGGTTCGGTAGTGGTTTTAAGAGTGGCGAACGTTGAAAGCGGGACGAGTTGATCTGCGGAACCCTTCACGTAGATTTGTGAGAGCTGATCCGAGGTCAGGCGGTCCATTCGCTTTATTTGCGGAATGACTTTGTAGCTGCGTCCCTGAATACTGAAACGGTTGACATAATTCCCGCCCAACATGGTGGAAAGATCCGCACCCGCCTGGCTCAAATCGACGCCCTGGGAGCGAAGCTTGTCACGATCGAACACTACTTCTGTCTGCGGCTGGTCAAACTTTACGTCTGTGTCTGCGAAGATGAACATGCCGCTGGCCATAGCTTTCTGGACGATCTGCTCGGCGAGCTGACTGACCTGCTCTGGTTCGGCGGCGGACACAATCGCAAAATCAACCGGGAAGTTGCCGCCTCCGGGAAGCGGCGGCGGTGTGAGGGGAATGACGCGGACGCCGGCAATCTTTGACAGCGGACCCGATGACTCTACCAGGAGTTCTTGCGCGGTCTTTTTTCGCTGGCTCCAGGCCTTTGTGACCATGCCTCCGAATCCACCTCCTGGATTCGTGATCTGGAATATGCTCGCGCTCTCGGGAAATGAGTGGTAGACATCGTAGACTTGCTGCGTAAACAGGTTGGTTTGATCGAGAGTCGAATTCGCGGAGGATTGAATAACTCCGAATACAACTCCCTGGTCTTCGGACGGCGCCAGCTCGTGCTGAGAGAACATGTACAAAGGAATCATCAGCGCAGCGACAACGACCCAAACCGTGAGCACTACAGGGCGATAATTTAATGTCCCGGTCAGCAATCGCACATACAGATTTCGGGCGTGTTCGAAGCCCCGATTGACAATGCCGGCAAAGCCGCGATCCGTGTCGCCGGACCGCAGCAACTTCGAACCCATCATCGGGGACAAGGTAAGGGCCACAACGCCCGAAACAATGACAGCTCCAGCCAGGGTGAACGCGAATTCGCGGAACAGCGCCCCGGTTAGCCCTCCTTGAATTCCGATCGGGGCATAAACAGCGGCCAGAGTGATCGTCATGGCGATAATCGGTCCGACGAGCTCACGAGCGGCGTCTCTCGCAGCCTGAAATGGAGTCTTGCCCATTTGTAGGTGTCGCTCGACGTTCTCCACCATGACGATGGCATCATCCACGACCAATCCGACCGAAAGCACAATGGCAAGCAGGGTCAGGAGGTTGATGGTGAAGCCAGCTACCAACATCAGGAAGACGGCGCCAATCAGCGAGATTGGAATAGCGACCACCGGAATCAACACAGAGCGGAATGATCCCAGGAAGAGGAAAATAACGACGACCACGATCAGCAGGGTCTCGACGAGCGTGTGTAGAACTTCATTAATCGCGTCTTGAATGTATTCCGTCGAGTCGTAGGGAACACCCAACTTCATCCCTGTCGGCAGCTGCGCCTGAATTGCGGGCAGCTCTTTGCGCACGTTACGAATTACTTCCAGAGAATTCGCAGTGGGAAGGACCCAGATGCCCATGAAGGTCGCGGTTTCTCCGTTAAAGCGAACGTCCTGGTCGTAATTCTCCGCGCCGAGCTGCACGTCCGCGATTTCGCCCAGGCGAACCACTACGCCGTTCTGCTGTTTCACCACCATCTGGCGAAATTCGTCAGGAGTGCGCAGGTCGGTGTTTGCTATAAGGTTTACGGAAACCATCGAACCCTTCGTAGCTCCAAGCGCCGAAAGATAATTGTTCTTTGCCAGCGCATCATGAACATCGGAGGGCGAAACACCGCGCGCGGCCATTTCTTGGGGCTTCAGCCACAAGCGCATGGCGAATGTGCGATCGCCCAAGATGTCGGCACGCTGTACACCGCTGATCGAGCTTAACTTGGGCTGGACGACACGGGTCAGGTAGTCAGTGATTTGGTTCTGGTCGAGATCGGGGGAAGAAATCCCGATGTACATCGCCGCGAACTGCGTGTCTGCGGTTTCCAGATCGATAACGGGGATTTGAGCTTCGGGCGGAAGATCGTTGCGAACCTGCGCCACTTTTGCCTGGATCTGAGTCAGTGCCGCAGTCGTGTCGTAGTTGATTTTCAGGTGTACCTGGATGGTGCTCAGTCCCTGAGCGCTCGTCGACTCCATGTAATCGATACCATCCGCGCTGGCGATAACACGCTCGATGGGTGTCGTGACGAAGCCGCGAACCAGATCAGCGCTCGCGCCCACATATACCGTCGTCACTTGCACGACGGCGATATCGCTGCGCGGATACTGACGCACGCTGAGCGAACGTATGGCCTGCAAACCGGCGATCAGGATCACCAGATTTACCACGATCGCCAACACGGGTCGCTTAACGAATAGATCTGTAAACTTCACACTACGCTCCTCAAATCGCCGGATTAGTCTAGCTATCCTCGGGCTTCGGACTTGGATTGTTTTCTGGCTTGACCGTATTGTTCACCTGAACCGGGGCGCCATTTCTCAGTCGAAACACGCCCGAGCTCACAACTTCGTCTCCGGGATTGATGCCGGAAGTGATTGCGACCTGATCGCCGCGGGCGCCTTCCACCTTTACTACTTGCTGACGCACGCCACGATACGTGTTCCCTTTTGCATCCTTCATTTGAGCGACTATGAACACCGAGTCACCATAGGGCGCGTAATTGATCGCAGAAGCCGGCAGAGGCACAACTTGACGGGGTTGCCCAAGCGGCAGTTCAACTTGCACAAACATTCCCGGGCGCAGCTTGTTCGCTTTATTCTCAAGGGTCGACTGTACTTGAATGTTTCGCGTCTGCTCATTTATCACAGAATCAAGCGCGGTAATCCTGCCTGTGAACGCCATCCCCGGCAAATCGCCGTTCGTTATGCGCACCACACGCCCCGGCCTCATCTCAGCTATGTTTTGCTGCGGGACTCCGAAGTTCACATAAATAGGATCCACAGATTGCAGCGAGACAATCGCCTGACCCGCGGCTAAATATTGCCCTAAACTTACCTGGCGAATGCCCAGCAGTCCGGTGAATGGAGCATGTATCGTCTTGCGCGCAATTGCCGCTTTAATGTCACCGACCTGGGCTTCGGTAGCTTTCTGCTGCGCGCTGGCGTTGTCATACTCAGAATGCGCAATCACTCCCGCCTTATCGAGTTCCTGGGCGCGACCGTAGTTGATAACCGCCAGATCCCGCTGAGCTTCCATGTTGGCGAGCTGCGCCCTCTCCTGGCGGGTATCGAGTTCGACCAAAATATCCCCCTCATGTACCTGCTGGCCCGAATCGAAATGAATTTTGTCGATCGTGCCCGGCAAATCGGCGCTGACGGTTACGCCTTGGATCGCCGCCGCTGTGCCGATCACCGTTAGCGTGGAGGGCCAAGTCTCCCGCTGAGCGACCACGGTAGTCACCGCCGTTGCCGGCATCTGGAAGGATGCGCCCTGAGCGATTGCAGCCTCGACTTGCCTGAATTTAACGAATCCAAGGGCCCCTAATATAGCGGCCATTACTACTAACGTTACGATCAACCGTTTCGTCACATGTTCTCCAAGGTCTTTCAATACATTACCGTTTCCCCGCGGCAAGTGCAGGACAAAACGATAGCTTCCCAAGATAGATTTCCTTATGCGCGAAAAGGATTCAGTTTGGATCGCTCGAGTCGAATTAGTGATAGCCGGGGCTGACACGGGCATATCCGGACTCTGGTGGACGTCAGTGGCCCTGGCGCGGGCCCCGCACACGTCAAAACCGTGCCTTTCCACTGTGATGAGAAGAAGTCGGCTTCGGGAAGATCGCGCCCAATCTCCTGCGAGCCCGTTTATGGATAGCTTTCGAGTCGCCCACGAATTACGAACTGGCCTAAGATTGCTGAATCCCAATGACGCGGGCCGGAACTCGGCTTGCAGGAGATCACTATTGATGTCCACCAAGCCCGTTTCTCGATGGCTTCTGCTTTGCGGATGATTCGGGAGTTACTATGTGATAGTCCCTGGGAAGCTGCCAAAATCACGGCAAGAGTCGGCGGGATGACGCGAAAAAAGGAACCACGGAGAGACGAGAAGATGGCCAAATACATGATTCAATCTAAGCGTGGTGCACCACCGGGAGGAGCTTACTCCCAGGGATGGCGGGCCGGGGATTTCGTCTTCGTTAGCGGAACGGGTCCGATCGACCCAGTACATGGCGGGTTGGTCGGCGACAGCATTGAGCAGCAGACGGAGCAGACGATTGATAACATCGTTGCCATTCTTGAGTCGGACGGAGCATCCCTTCGCGATGTGGTGAAAGTCCATGTGCACCTGAGCGACACGAGTTTGTTCGCGCGCTACAACGCGGTTTACGGGCGACGTTTTTCGCCGCCGTATCCGGCGCGCACGACGGTCGGCAGCGATCTTGGTCACACTCCAGGCATGCTGATCGAAATCGACTGCGTTGCGTACAGTGTGAAGAAAACGGGATCGAGACGAGTGCATGGGGCAAAGAAGAAGGCGAGCCGCCGGAACCGATAAATTTCCGCACGGTCGCAACAGACGGCACTAAGGATGGGCCACCCCGACCAAGTCGCGGCGCCAAATTTATTGCCGGGACTGTTTTGCCTAAACTGGCTCGGAGGCCGCGAAACCCACTGAAGACTTGGCCAACGCTAACGTCGGCAGCAGCGGCGCTTCGCGTCCGCGGGCGGTAACTTTCTCTACCGATGCGATCTGGCCGTCCTGCACGAGGAGCGCGGAATCAAAGTTGTTCACCGTGGGGCAGGCGTGGCGCGGTAGGAGATAGAGCGCTTCGCCCACCCGGGGACCTGCGGTTTCGCGGTTCAACGCCATTGGAAGATGCTCTTCACTGGGCGCCAGAGGCGTCAGTTCGGGATGTCCGGCGACCACGCAAGTGGGTACGCCAGCATCGGCCGATACTGCTTTGTGGCCTGCGTCGCAGGTGATGATTCCGTCGTGCGGCCGGCTGACCACGCGGGTTAATACCAATGCGGCTGGCGCGTAGCCGTATTCCGCGGGCAGTTGCGCCAGACTTGTGGCATCGCAATAGACAATTGTTCCAGGCGAGACCCGGTGGATGAACCCTGCGCCGTGAAAACCTTTGTACGCGAGAGAGCAGGGGAACGTCGGCGTCCCTGCGGTGATGACTTCCGGCACGCTCATGCCGCTGTCCTGGATCGCGGCCACGAGTTTCAGCAAACGATCGTAGCCGGCATGCGCCGCCGCGGTCCGTTCCGGTTCGTCGAGCCCCCCGTGCTGGCCGTCATAATAGTGCAGGCCCCTGAATTGCAACTCTGCTTCTTCAACAGCACGCACAAGCCGAACCACTTCATCGGTCTGACCCTGTTCGACTCCGGTTCGATTCATGCCAGGATTGATGTCGACAAACAGGTCGACTGAGCTCCCTCGCCATTGCCGTACCTGTTCTTTGTTCTCGACCAGGACAGAAATCCGTACGTGCGGGAACTGATTCGCGATTTCGAGGACGCGGCGCGCGTTTGCGGCCACGACCGGGTAGGCAAGAAGGACGTCGGCTACTCCGTTGTTGCAAGCTGCCAGCAGTTCGAGCGTGGTTGCGCACTTGAAATTCCGGACACCCCGCTCGACAAGCATACGAAGCGTGTAGGCCAGCTTTGCAGTCTTGATGTGCGGACGCCAGCGATCCGGATCGCCTCCGAGCAGATGCAAGGTTCGCGCAATGTTGGACGCCACGATTTCCGGATAGATCACAAGCGCAGGGGTAAGGACGTCTTCAGTGCTGGCTACGCGGTGACGTTCGTCCCAGGGAAACTCGCTCAGCATGGTCTTGTGCGCTGCCATCGCGGCTTCGATCATATCGCGCAAACCTGAATCAGCGCTATGGGTGCACTCCCGTCCGCAACGCTACCTACCGGCGGGTCATTGACCGTTGACCATCTTCGTGGCTGCTAGTAGGCTCTGACTTCCGCGATGTTGGCTAGCAATCCATCTGAGCATTCCGAGCGAAGTGAGTTGCTTTGCGGCCTGGGTCTTGGGTCGGCGATCGCGATCGTCGTTGGCGACACGATCGGGACCGGGGTTTTTCTTGTCGCTAGCGACATGGCGCGCGCCGTGGGCTCCGCCACACTGGTTTTGACCGCATGGATCCTTGGCTTGCTCATCGTGCTTTTGGGCGCCTTCTGCTATGCCGAACTCGGTGCGGCTTTTCCGAAGGCCGGCGGCCCCTACGTCTACCTTGGCCGGGGACTCGGCCCCCTCTGGGGATTTCTCTTTGGCTGGATGAGTTCGTTTCTCGAGCGGCCAGTCGCTATGGCCACTCTGGCAGCCGGTTTCGTGCGGTTCCTGGGATTCTTGTTTCCCATTGTGGCGACGCCTTTGTTCAGCAGTCATATCGGGCGTTACGAATTCACATTCACGACGGCCCAGCCGATTGCGGCGTTGATCGTGGTGATCGTGACGGCAGTCAATTACTTCAGCGTGCGGATGGGTGGCGCTATCCAGGTGCTGCTGACGTCGCTCAAGGTGGGCACAATCCTGGTCATTGTTGTCGGAGGCGTAGTGTTCGGAGCAACACGCGCCGGCTCAACTGCGCCAGCGATCACATCGTTCAACTGGGGAACGATTGGAGCCTTGCTGACTGCGCTCGTTCCTGCGATGTGGGCGTACAACGGCTTTAACGACCTGGGCGATCTGGGGGAAGAGATTGTCCAGCCGCAGAAGAATATCCCCAGAGCCATCATTGTTGGGCTGCTCACTGTGGGTGGGCTGTATTTGATGGCGAATGTTGTGTACTTCCATGTGTTGTCATTCGCACAGGTGGCGGCGTCCCAGCATGTTGCGTCGGACGTAGTGCAATCGTTGAGTGGTTCGAGCGGCGCAGCCTGGCTCACGGTCGCGATGGCCGTGTCGGCTCTTGGCGCGCTACACGTCGTGGTCTTGACCGGTGCTCGCATCCCGTACGCCATGGCGCGCGATGGTTTGTTCTTCCCTTTCGCGGAGCGCCTTCATCCCTCCCTTCGTACGCCCACCGGCGCGTTGCTTTTCCTGGGCTCGATCGCTGCGCTGCTGGCGCTCACTGGGACGTTCGAGGAACTCTATTCACTATTTGTCTTTGCCATGTGGATTTTTTTCGGATTAGTGGCGATTGCCCTGATACGTTTACGCCAAAAAGAGCCGAATCTGGTTCGGCCTTACCGCGCCTGGGGATATCCCTGGACACCGCTCATCTTTTTGGCTGCCGCGATGGCTTTGACGGTCAACTTGTGGATGGTCCGGCCCGTGCGTTCCTCGCTGGGGCTGGGAGTGATTGTTCTCGGTATTCCGTTCTTCTACCGCTGGCACAAACGGCCTGGTGCCGCAGACATACATTCGCGACGGAATTAATGGAATGCTCAGCGCTTTCCCGCCCCCAGCAGTGCGCGGCCGGGGAAAACATCTGGCACGATCTTGCCTTCGTCGACAACAATGGTTCCGCCTACCACCAAATAGCGCACGCCCACGCTCGGTTCCATGGGCTTCGCGAAGGTGGCTCGGTCACTGATGGTTGCAGCGTCGAACACAACAATGTCGGCGTCAGCGCCTTCCTGCAGTCTGCCTTTTTGCCTTGCAGCGGGTGTGGAACGCTCGAGCATCTCCGCCGGCATGAGACTCATCTTTCGCAACGCATCCATCAGCGTGATCGTCCCCTTTTCGCGCACATATTGGGCCAACACACGCGAGTAAGTTCCTGCGTTGCGGGGATGGCCGGGAATGCCGTCGCTGGCAATCATCACCAGTGGGTGAGGGATCACTTTGTCCACCATTTCCTGTGTATTGGAGAAGATCAGCACCGTTTGGGGAGTGCTTGAATTGTGGAGTTCGTCGAAGCGTTCCTTGGTCAGGTGCTCGCCAGTGTTGGGAAGCATCAGGTCGCTATAGTCAATGCCCATCTTCTCCCGCCAGCCGGGATTGAAGACTGCTGAGTTGATGAAGGTCATGCCCGCAATGTAGGGGTAGGCCTCGGTAGTGACATCGAGGCCACGGGCGCGCGCTCCTTCGATCATGGCGAGACACTCCATAGCGTCGCGCGCGCAGGTGCTGTTAATGTGCACGATGTGCAGCGAAGCCCCCGTGACAGCGGCTGCTCCGATGACTTCGCTGGTCGCCTCAATGGCCGAGCCGGGCTCGATGCGGCCCGAACTGCGCATGTGAGTGTACACGGGAAGTCTCCGTTCGGCGGCGAGACGGAACATGTCAATCACTTCCAGCCGAGTTGCACCCGGTGTGTACTGGATTCCCATCCCTACGGCCAAGCCGCCGGCGTCCAACTCTGCGCGCAAGCGTTCCTGCATAGCCTCGATCTGCTCGGGTGTGGCTGGCTGATCGGTCGCGGGGCCGCTCTTCGGCAGGATTTCTCCGGGCGGCAGCGCCGCTCCGAATGCCAGAGCCCGTGCCGCCACATGGCTGGCCGACGTGCCGTAGTGAATGAGAGAGTGCCCCTCTTTCGCTTTAAGGAACTGAGCCACGTCAGGCGCGCCGATTTCCAGTTCGAGCGCTGTGGTTACGCCGTCGAGGGCCTTGACGCGCTGGCTCTCCAGTTCCTGGCCGTGCTGATGCAGGTCAATGAATCCGGGAGCGACCACCAGCCCACTGGCATGGATGACACGGTGTCCGCCCAGCGCCTCGGACGAGATGCGGACAATTTTTCCGTCGCGGATGCCAACGTTGCGCACTGCATCCAGGCCGGTCTCGGGATCCATGACGCGTCCACCTTCGAGCACCAGCTCGTACTGCTGTGCGCACACGATGGTGGTTGATAATGCCAGAAAAAACAGAAAGAAAATCACCTTGCGCATGGTGGCTCCGTTGGACGGACGATCATAGCAGGAGGATCTCCCATTCGCGGCTCGCCTCCCCGGGCAGACGGGCTAACCGGAACTTACGAAGTTGGATTGTGGCCTATGGCCTCGGATTGAAGCGGACCGCGACATCAACGGTCCTATCCTTTTCGTCGACAGACTCGTGGACGCTCGTATCCCAGTCCCCGATTTCCTTGTAGGCTTGCTCCACAAATCGCCCGGGATAACTGGAGTCATAGACATCGCCAGGTCGTAGGGTCCATTCGCTTTCTAGTCGTGCAGTTGCCTTGGAATCCAGCCCGTGAATCTTCAAATCTCCCATGCGATAAACATCACCCTCAGAAATGCGAACCAGATATTGCACTGTAGGCAGCGAATCGTCTGGTTTCGACTCCAGCCTCACATTAGCTGCCACGTATCCGCGTGTACCATAAAGCTGTTTGAGGGTTTCCACGTCTTTTTCAAGCTGAATGGCATTGGCTGTCTCTCCGGCTTTCAAATGGATCAGGCTTCTCAAGGTGTCCTCAGGTATAGCCTTGCAGCCGACAATTTCAAGTCCGCTCACATGGTATTGCTTGCCAGGATGCACGGGGAAGGTGACGTCCACCATTACGTGCTCCTCTTCGGTCGAAACCACCTGGGCTTGTGGATCGCCGATCTCAGCTTTCAGATAGCTTCGTGCAAAATAAACCGGTAGGAAATTCTTGTCGGCCAGAGCGCGAAGAGTGGGCAGCGCATATTCCACCCCTTGTAGTGACCTTGCGGTAGCCGCAAGCAAGGGCAACTCCGCTGCATCGGCCCCTGAGAATTCGATGCTCCGAATCGTAATATGGAGTCCGGTCACAGTAAACCTGACAGCCTCGGTGGGACCGTCGTTGGGCACTCGCAGAGAGTCAACCTGTCCCGCCACTTTTTTCTCATCCAGCAGCGCCTGCAGGGCGTCCGAAATCTGATTCACCATTTGGCCCGTGACCGGGACTTCCCCATCGAACAGAGGGACGCTGGCATGTAGGTTGTCGAAGAGCTCCTGACTGCTGAACCAGACCACATTGTCGAAATGGACAGGGACAAACTTCTTGGAGTTCAGGACCGTTAACTTGAGTCTGGTGCCCTCGGGATCGGATTCCAAATTATAAAGAATGTCGGTGAACGCCCCGCTTTCTCCCAGAAGCCGGACCACATTCTCGAGGTCTTCTTTGTGCACGACCTGGCCGAGTTGCAGGCCGCTGGCCCGGATCACGTCCTCAGGCTTGTAACGCTTCGTGCCAGTGACTTTGATCGAGACGAGCTTATATGCCGAGGGAGGGAGGTTTTTCGGCGAGTGCTGGCTCGTCTGCGCAGGAAGAGCGATTGAGAGCAGCAAGACCAGAACGAAACAAAATGAAACGATGGGCAGCTTGCGGGAGTTCATCTACAAAAATCTTACCTCAATCGCAGCTTTTCGAATGGTGTTGCGCTTCATCACTGGCGGCCAGGCACCACATGCGGGAGTCGACGCGTTTGACGATTGCCACGCTCGTGTTAGATATTGTGACGCATGGACGTTGAACGCATCATTGACGACATCGAGCAGCTACAGGAAATGTTCGAAGCTCCGGATATAAGGCCACTCAGCCCAAGCGACATCTCTGCTGCGAATCGAAGGCACGACGACATGCTCGCGCGTAGTCCGTGGTTTCAGCTTTGGCAGGATTTTGGGGTATGCTGCCGAGCGGAGTCCCCAGTGCTACGGCTCGGGGAACGGGAGAGCTAGAGCTCCTGCGAATGGACATGAGAAGTGGCGAAGAAGAAAACTGCTCGTGTCGTGCCGAAACTCACCGAGACTGAACAAGACCTGCTTTCGCACATCCAACATGGATACCAGCTTGAAACTGATTCTCTCGGCGGCAACCCAGTTCTGCGGCACTTGAAAGATAATGAAGAAATGCGCCCTATGTCTGCCAATCGCAATACCATCAAGGCGCTCGAACAGCGCGGACTCATTAGTCCCGGCAAAGGTCGCGATCCGCTGACTATCGTGTGGGATCTGAACAAGAGACTAATGTAGGACCTCAGTCCGTCCTTGGTTGTGGCAGAAGGTCCCCGTTCAGGCAAGAAACTGATTCTGGGTGTCAGCAAGCTCGACAAGATCAGCCCCGGAGATCCACAAACCGTGCCTGAATCAACCGTTGAATGACTGCAAAAATAATCGCAGTCGAGACACCGAACATAAGCATTCCGTCGGCCGCTTCCAGCGGTCCCAGCAATTTCCACGACGGCGTCATAATCGGATCACCGTAACCGAGCGTCGTGTAGCTGACTGCCGAATGGTAGTAAGACGTTCCGAAGTCTGGGAATTCTTTACAGATTATGAACAACACTGCCCACAACGCGATTTCAATCAGGTGCGCGACAAGCACGACTGACATCGCCAGCGCAACGATTGCAATATCGATCCAAGGGTTTACACCCTCGCGGCCGAGTTTTTTTCATAACGAACGAAGCTTACCGTTGCGCTCACAGCTAGCGCGTGGATAAAAATCGTGCATAACACGACGCAACCGCCCACCATTAATGGAATCAGGATCGCGATTCGATGAGTTTGGGTCATTCTTTCCTGCCAATCGAGCGCAGTCGGGTGCAATCTATAGGCTGCTTGCTTTGAGCCAGACTACCAAACTTGCAGAATTATCTTGCCTGGCGCGCCCTAATGCGGAAAAAGTAATCACTGCACTCCTCACGGTCCCGCATGGGCCCGATTGCTCAGCGCTTCAAGCGCTAATCCATTATCTAAAGCTTGTAGCCTGAATGCCGATCTATTACTTATCGAATTTCTATGCGCGTACCCTTGCGATCGCTAAGTCTTTCTGAGTTTGAAGGGTGAAGCCGCAGCCGATGAGGCAGAGGACCGGTGAATGAACTTATCACGACCTGGCACCATTCGAGATAGAACAAGGGTTTTGGAGTGGTCAGGGATCGTTGTTGGCTGCCTTGCCATCGGCATCGGTTTATTTCATTTCTGGAATCTTGGCGATACCGCATCGACAGAAAATGCAGTTGCGGCAGTCGTGCAGTCAAACGAACCTATCCAGCCGATTGAACCTCTGACCGGGCTGGACCTGCGGAAAATCGAACTAGGACGAAAGTTGTTCCACGATCCACGCCTATCCCATAACGACCAACTCTCCTGCGCGCATTGCCACAATCTTAAGACCGGAGGCGCCGACGGCAAGGCGCGGTCGACCGGCATCAATGGCGCCGTGGGCGTGATCAACGCTCCTACCGTTCTTAACAGCGGTTACAACTTCAGTCAGTTTTGGGATGGCCGAGCGGCGACACTCGAATCGCAGATCGATGGCCCAGTTCAGTCAGACATAGAAATGGGGTCGACGTGGCCCGAAGTGATTGAAAAGCTAAAGCGCGACAAGGATTACGTCCAAGCTTTTCAACAAATCTATGGTGATGAAATTCAGAGCGGCCAGATCCGGGATGCCATTGCTGAGTTTGAGCGCTCCCTATCCACGCCTAACTCTCGTTTCGATCGATTTCTCCGCCACGACAATGCAGCTCTGACCAGCCGGGAGCAGGAGGGTTACAAACTTTTCAAGTCGTTCGGCTGCGCGAGTTGCCATCAGGGGGTAAGCGTCGGCGGAAACATGTATCAGAAGCTGGGAGTGATGGCGCCTTACTTCACCGATCGAGGCAATATCACTAAAGCTGACCTAGGACGTTTCAATGCAACCGGCGATCAACGCGACATGTACATGTTCAAGGTTCCAAGCCTGCGGAACGTCGAACTGACGGCACCGTACTTCCACGATGGTAGCGCGGCTACGTTGCCAGATGCGGTTCGAATGATGGCCAAGTATCAGCTTGGCCGCCACCTCACGGATCAGGAAGTCGAACTGATCGTGGAGTTCCTCAAAACCCTGACCGGCGAGTTGAATGGGAAGCCGCTATGACTATGGCGCCGATAAGAAGCGTCGCAATGGCTGCGGGAGCGGCGTTATTGTTGACCTTCCTCTTCATTCAACAGCGGCCCGTGGATCCGCAGCAGCATCACGAGTTCATGCACGGCTTGAACCAGTTGAAACAGTTGGACACCGAAGTTAACCGTGATCTGCTTAATTCGCAGTTCGATCTGTTGGCGTCCTACGATCCTTTTGTGCAAAAACTCGATGAAATGCAGCAGGTCGAGACCGATCTGCAGCGCGTTCCTCCCTTTGTTCACAGAGGCAAACAGAAACAAATCCAGCAGCTTCTTAAGCAGGAGTCAGAACTCAGATCCAAGAAAGTCCGCTTGGTAGAGACTTTCAAATCGCGAAACGCGATACTCAAGAACTCACTGCGCTACTTTCCCACATTAATCGCGGAAGCATCCAGGACCGCGGCGGCCAAAGATCCGCAATTGCAAGCTCATCTTTCAAATTTGCTGCGAGACATTCTGCTCTACGATTTGACACCCCACTCTGATCTTGCCGGGCAAGTGAACGCCGAAATCGCGCTACTGGCAACGGACGCCACTCGACATCCTGAACTAGTGGACACTCTGAACAACGCGTCGGCCCACGCTGCGACCATTATCAGCGCGAAACCGCAGGTTGAAGCGATCACTGAGGAATTAAACGCGCTGCCTACTGCGGAAAGTATCGATGCAATCTCTGTGGCCTATGTCCGCGACTACGAAAGTGCACAAAAGACCAGCGACATTTATCGTTTCTTTCTATATCTCTGTTCGGTGACGCTACTCGTTTTTGGCGCAAACCGGACCAGAAATCTGGTTAAGACCCGCGTGGCAGTCGAGGAAGCCAAAGCGGCGACCCGGGCCAAGAGTCAGTTCCTAGCGAATATGAGCCATGAAATTCGGACCCCGATGAACGGAATTATCGGAATGACGGAACTCGCCCTTGAAACCGACCTCAACCCGGAGCAACGCGAGTATCTGGGGATGGTCAAGAGTTCTGCCGACGCTCTGCTTTCTTTAATCAACGACATTCTGGACTTCTCCAAGATTGAAGCCGGAAAACTCCAAATGGAGACCATCGAATTCAACCTGCGTCATAACCTGGATGACGCCTTGAAAGCGATCAGTATCCGCGCTCACCAGAAAGGGCTCGAGTTGGTGTATGACATTCTTCCCGACGTGCCGGAGGCTTTGCTGGGAGATCCGACGCGCTTGCGCCAGATCGTGCTGAATCTGGTGGGCAATGCGGTGAAGTTCACGGCGGAAGGCGAGGTTGTGCTCCGCGTTGAGAGAGTAGAAGAGTCTGAAACAGAAGCCACGCTGCATTTCTCGATCGCCGACACTGGGGTGGGCATTCCGCTGGAGAAACAAAAATCCATCTTCGAAGGTTTCTCGCAAGCCGACAGTTCGATGGCCCGGAAATTCGGAGGGACCGGGCTCGGTCTCACCATCTCTTCCCGCTTGGTCGAAGCCATGGGCGGCCGTATTTGGGTGGAGAGCAAAGCGGGTTCTGGAAGCGTATTCCATTTCCACGCCCGCTTTGGTTTGCAAAAGAACCCAGTTCCGCTGGAAGAGATCGATCTGGCGGAGTTGGCTGGCCTGCCTGTGTTAGTCGTCGATGGGAACGCAACCAGTCGCCGGCTCTTGCAAGAGATGCTGACGGGTTGGGGGATGAATCCCACGCTGGCGGCACGTGGACCGGAGGCATTGGCCCTGCTTGAAAAGGCGAAAACGCTCGGGGTTCCCTTCCCCCTGGTGCTGCTCGATGCTCATATTCCGCAAATGAACGGATATGTGATAGCGGGCAAAATCAAGAACGACCCCAAGTTCAAAGAATCCGAAGTCGTGATGCTTACGTCGGTCGGATTGCGCGGCGATGCCGCAAAGTGCCGGGAGATTGGCATCAGCGCGTACCTGACCAAGCCGATAAAACCGTCGGACCTTCTCCACGCCATCAAATTGATGATGGGGTCGCGCGAAGTTCAGCAAGAAAACCAACCTCTCCTCACCACGCACTTCATACGGGAGAGCCGCAACGCATTAACCATCCTGGTGGCGGAAGATAATCTGGTAAATCAAACCCTGGCCCGGCGCTTGCTGGAAAAAAGGGGGCACACCGTGATTGTGGCGGAAACTGGCAAGGCAGCCGTGGCAGTAGTGGAAAAACAAACGTTCGATTTGGTCTTAATGGACGTTCAGATGCCCGAGATGGATGGCCTCGAAGCTACCGCCGCGATTCGTGAGAGAGAAAAGACAACCGGGAAGCATCTCCCAATCATTGCTATGACTGCCAACGCGATGATCGGCGACAAAGAGCACTGCCTTCAAACGGGCATGGACGGCTATGTGGCCAAGCCGCTCTCGGCTAAAGATCTTTTTGAAGCGATCGAGTCCATCGTGACCCGCGAAACTGCAAAGAGTCATGAGCCTCAAGCATTAGCCGCCCACGCAGGCGAATAGCTCGCTTGAAACGTCTTCAGGAAATCGTCGCTTGCCGAAATCGGCGGAGGACAGGAGTGTCTGGCCCACATGGATGCCGCTCGCACAAGCAAATCCTGTGCTGCATCTATGGTGGAATATGAAGCAGGTGCCAGGCAACGTTAGAAAAGATGGCCAGCAGCAGACAGATCAACAGATTACTGCGATCCCAGTTTTTCTTTCGCTTTGGCAATACCGTATTCCAGCCACCCCTGTTCCACGTAGTTCTCACAGCGATCTCGCAGCACATTTAAGGCTTTCAATCGCGCATTGAGGGCCCCGTTATTCTTGGGATCATAGGCAAGAACGACGTCCGTCAGGTGCAGTGCCTCGACTGGCTTCCCGGCGTCCAGTTTCTCCAGGGCCGCACGCACTAACGGTTCCGGTCCTCCGGCGAGCTTGACCAGGTCGGGATAGACCGAAGACGCTGGTGTTTCATACATGGTGGTTGGATTCATGTCATACCAACCAGCGTACCCGTCGTAGATCCCGCGCACCGACCAACTCACCTTGCCAAATGATTCATTCAGGTTGTAACTCGCCGGAAGTTTGATCTCCTGCATCAACGTATAGACATCTTTGCCGGAGTTCATTCCCTTGACCACTTCATCATGCACATAAAGGATGGCGTCGCGATAGCGGCCGAGCAGGCGAGTTATTTCCTGGTTCCCCACAATCGGCTGACCGTGCCCGTTGAGCACAATATCGGGTTTGAGCGCGAGCACTTTGTCCAGCGAATTGGCCCAGTCAAGTGCCCAACGAGGTTTGGTGCCACGGATCGCGTAAAGGTTGGGGAAAGAATTCGGCTCAGGGATTCCAATCCCTGAGTAATTGTCGCCGATGAAAGCAGCCTTGTAGGCCGGAATCCACACTGTCAGATGATCCGGCGTCTCACCGGGTGTGCTGAATAGTTGGAATTCCACTCCGCCAAGCGTGAACTTGTACTCCTGATCGAAGAGAATATTCGGATCAACCTTCGCGCCATAATTGCCCGCCCAGGGCCCGACGGGCTTGGGCGAACCGCCGAACGCGGCCGCATTACGGGGAGCAAAGAAACCTTCAAGCCGCTTAACGTAGTTGACGAATTCGACGTAGTTCCTCTGGGCGATGATCTGGATTCCCGGCTCCTTCCACAGCGGAATCCCACCGATGTGGTCGGCATGGCTATGGGTAAGAATGATGTATTTCACCGGCCCGAGGTTTTGCGCCAGCAGCAGGTTCCTGGCCTCCGCCGCGCGTTCAGATGTCGCCGTATCGATAAGCACGTTCCCGTCCGGCGTTTTGACCATGTAGACGTTGCCTGAGGTCGGCACCATGTAAATCGCGTCATTAATTTTGACTACCTGGGTCTGCTTTTGATCTGCTGCAAACGCGGACAAGGCCATACATGCGCACCAACAGAGAGCGACAACACAGAGGATTCGTTGCATTCGTGTTCTCCTTGACGGACTGCTCGACGAACTTCCGCACATCGCGCACGGCAGCGCCACCCTTAACAAATCGCAACCTGACGCTATCGATCGCTACGTATAGTCAGCTTCGAGAAGTACGCGTCCGTGCTCCACTCGCCCCAAAAGCCGACCTGCCCGTGGGTTTCGCCAAGCTTCAGGTCGCTCACGATCAGGCACGGCTGGTTGCTGCCATTGACATAGAGCGCCGCCTTTGTCCCTGAAACCACGATCTTCATGTGCGTCCACGCGCCCGCTTCGAGATCGGTGTAGGATTCATAAACTCCGGGGCTCTCTTTTCGCAGGCGGAACCAGGGAAAATCCGGCAGCGAGTCATATTGCACAGAGTGATTGCGGCGCAACTGATCATCGGCTCTGCCATTGGTGGGCCGCAGATAGATGCTTTCCGTGCGAGCACCATGTTCCTGGCTGCGAAAGTCGATGCCGATGAAGCCTCGCGCATCCGCAGGCGCTCCGGGCATAAGCGCACCCGCAACATCGGCCTCAATTGTTCCGTCTCTGAAATCGACGCCGGCCACAAATGCGTGGACCGATTCATTGTCCTCAGGGTCGGAACGACCGGGTAGTGCTATCAAATGGACTCCGCGCCGTCCGCGGTAGCTCGCGACTTCGGCCTTCCCGTTGAATACTTCCAAACCCGCAACGGAATCGAGGGGAAACGAGGCAATCGAAGAGGTCGCTTGCTGTCCCATGAGTCCGATAGCCGAGAATGTGACGCAGCCCGCGATCACCAGCAAAATCGCACTCACATAACAATCAGGATTGGTGAACCACTCGAGAGCCGGCGACGGATGCCTCATTTCAGGCCTCGATTTCAGGGGATGACTTTAATCACGATGCTTTTGGACGAGAGCCGCGCAGGCTTGGGTAGCAGAAACTCGAAAATAGCTACGAGTTCAGTCAACAGAAAACGCTAAACCGAAAAAACACTCTTCCCTGGCTGAAGCCTGGGTCGGGGATTCCGGGGGCCATCTTCGCTGGAAGGACCGCCATAGGACTGCCTCATTGACATCGTGACCGGAGTTTTGATCCGTTCTACTCAACTACTGCACGACTGGGGATTGTCGAACTCACGGAAAAGGAACGCGATAGAGATTGTGATGCGCGCTGCGGCGACTGAAGGAATAGTGCCCTGCATCCGGGCCAGCGACGATCGATTCGTTCACGACCGTTAGATTGCCCGGCAAATCCTTGTCTGACTGCACGCCTG
The DNA here is from genome assembly GCA_963716405.1 of uncultured Acidobacteriota bacterium. Taxonomy (GTDB): domain Bacteria; phylum Acidobacteriota; class Terriglobia; order Terriglobales; family Acidobacteriaceae; genus JABDBE01. The sequence goes on from CAVQTI010000015.1 coordinate 123,341, forward strand.
AGGCCGGTAGGGCGGGGAGATCGGCGCCATGGGCAAGTGGGAAGACATACGTTTTTGTAATTCCCGACGTGCTTTTCATCGCGGGCAGACGGAGATAGAACGTCTTGGCGTCGAAGCTCCAATCAACCCCGCAGAACTCCGAGCAGATACTAACTTCGGAGCCTCCAGCAAGCGGGAGAGCGTCGATCTCAGTCGGGCTGCCCTCTCCCTTAAGGGCGCGACGCACGGCCACAAATCGCTCATCGGGAGAGATTCCGAGGAAAGTGATGATCGGCTCCGGCAAAACCTTTTCCTGCTGACCGCCGTCTTCGTTCATGCGGTAGAGGTAGTTCAGATTGCCTTCCGCGCGCAGGAAGTAGATGTTTCGGGAAGCGGTGTACTTCGGTGCCTCACCGTTTGCCAGTTCCTTCGGAGTGAACCGGTGGTCGAGAGACGCCGACCACAAAAGGTGGCTTCCATCGTCGTTGCGCACCACGTAAACCACACGCTTGTCATCCCGGGAAAGGCTGTAATCCACAACTGCTATTCCCGGCAATGCCTTTGAAGCCTGTCCCGAGTGCAGATCAAAAACCCAAAGCTCATTCCCACGGTCAACATCCGAGCTGCTACGGGCCACCATGTAGAACAACCTGCCGCCGTCGGATGACAAACTCGCGCTGTGGGCGTAGCCTTCCGAAGAAATCTGATGATCGCCCTGTGGGTCGTGCGTCCAGACCGTTCGTTCTTCGGTGCCGACGGAAGTGATGAACGAACGACCGTCGGGCGCCATGGCAACATCGTCTTCCTCAGATGGTCCGTTCGTGATCTGTATGGGCGTGCCGTCCGGGAACGGCTGCCGCCAGATGTGGTCGCCATGTCCGCCTGCACTCGAAGTAAAGTACATCCACTTCCCGTCGGGTGACCATGCGCCTGAGTAACAGACTCCATTTTGAGGGCCAACCAGTTTGCCACTACCTCCGCGGAACGGCACCAGTCGACAGGGAAGCCAGCCATTCGCATCCATCTCTGCGATCAGCACCCACTGGCCGTCGGGCGAGAGATGGGAGAAGTGCGCCATGCCGGTTTCGCGCTGCGGCACGTAGATATCACGTTGTTCAGAGCGGCTTTCAGCGGCGGTTACCACCACAAAGTGCCAGCCGCCGCGAATCTCGCTGAACATGACGTGATGCGGGGCAACCCATGTGAGTCCGGTGGCGTTGGAGAGTAGGAGCAGGGGTTGGCCGCCTAGGATAGGTAAGACCATGGTGCGCCAGTCACCGCTGACCGCACCGTATGCAATACGCGAGCCATCGGGTGAAAACGCCGCCTGCATCTTGAGGGCTTCTTCGTGCGTAAGTTGGACCGGTTCACCATCCGGAAGCAGCTTGACGTAGAGTTGCTCGGAGGGCGTGAAGGGGGCCTGACCACGGAAAAACGCCAGCATGCGGCCGTCTGGGGATAGAACAGGACTGAAAACTGAGTCCGTGAAGTTCGTGAGTTGCACCCATTCGGTAGAACCCGGCACAGCCGCTTGATTGGGCCGCTTCAGCCACCAGACGCCGGCGATCATTGCGGCCAGGACCACAGCCACGCCAACCCCAATGAGAACGGAGTTACGCTTTTTTGGCGCTTCCGCTACAACTGCCGGCCCGCTGCCCGACTGAGTGTCACGCGTGAGCCGCTTCAGGTCCGCCCGCAGATCGGATGCATGCTGATAACGGATTTCGCGGTCCTTCTCCAAGGCCTTGTTGATGATTCGTTCCAGGCCTTCCGACAAATCCGGATTCAAACGGATCGGAGGCGCTGGCGCACGGTTGAGGATCGCATCAAAGACGACGCCTGAAGTGTCTCCGCGAAACGGGAGGATCCCCGTCGCCATTTCATAAAGCACGACACCAAAGGAAAATAGATCGCTGCGGACGTCCACGTCTTTGCCGCGAATCTGCTCCGGAGACATGTACGAGACAGTTCCAGCGCTGATCCCGGGCTGGTCAAATGTTCGAGTTGATTGCTGGGCATTGTGACTTCAGTTGCGCTGGCGGCAGACGACAAGGGCGTCACTTTCGCCAATCCGAAATCCAAAATCTTGGCGTGCCCACGATTGGTGATGAGAATATTGGCGGGCTTGATGTCGCGATGAATGATGCCTTTTGCGTGCGCCGCATCCAGAGCGTCGGCCACTTCAAGCCCGGTTTCGAGAATTTGCTCCAGCGTGAGCGGGCGCCCCATGATCAGATGCTTGAGGGTGCTGCCCTCCAGATACTCCATGGCGATGAACATGCGTCCATCGTGCCGGGAGATCTCATAAATCGTGCAGATATTCGGATGATTGAGGGCCGAGGCAGCGCGGGCCTCGCGCCGGAATCGCTCCAGTGATGCCGCGTCTTGCGCAACATCATCGGGCAGAAATTTTAGCGCTACAAAGCGGCCAAGCTCCGTGTCTTCGGCCTTGTAGACAACGCCCATTCCACCGCCGCCAAGCTTTTCAACAATGGTGTAGTGAGAGATGGTTTGGCCGATCATCGCGCACGCCATGTTATGCCCGATACTAGGCCAAGTCAATCAGAGCTAACGTGTTGGAAGGAACTGGAGAAAACCGGACGGACGACCGTAAGCGGCGAATTCATGCCCCTCAACTTTTGGAACTTTATAACAACAGGACACATATTGGGTTCGTTTTGACAACAAAAGACGTGTAAGCGCTCCATCGCAGGTCTTCAACGCCACGACAATATATCGTGTCACGATATGTTTGTCGAGCGTTCCCAGAGGCCGATTGAGACGCGACGCCTTGTCTAAGAAAGCACGCCATAACACTCAAAACCCCCTTCAAAAACCGCCCAGGCTACTTCAGTCCCTTGACCACGTAAGCCTGCGACAGGACTTGGTCGTAGAGGTAGACGTAGGCACTTCCGTCGCTCGAAAAAAGCACGCCGCCAGCGTTCGCTCCCGTTGGCAGGGAGTCCCCGAAGGTTTTCCCGACGTCCATTTTCCCGGTGGTCACGTTGGCGCGAAAGATTTTCACGGTGCGCTCGTGGGAGTGACTCTCACGCACATACACTGAGGCTCCATCCGGTGCCCAGCCGCTCACGTAGTATCGGGAGTCGATTCCGGGGAGCAGACGCAGGCCGCTGCCGTCCAACGGCCAGACCCCCCATTTGCCGTCAGGCCCTAACACCACGAAGCTGCGGCCGTCCGGGGATAAAATCGTTCCTGCAACACCCTCGGGCGTAATGGGCTTGGCATTGCCGTTGCTTAAATCGATCAGGTAATCGCGCGCCCCGTGTCCCGCCTCGATTCCCCCCGCCACTAGCTGTTTGCCGTCTGGCAGATAGCGGGCCTGGGTGTAGTCGACGTTGTCATGGGTCAACTGCCGGGCTTCGCCGGCGCCGGTCGGAACCACGCTCAGCGGACCGCCTTTGGCCGGCTTCGTAATGACCCATTTGCTGTCTGGCGAAATCGCTAGACCTCTGCCTTCGCCGATTCGCACCGGAGGCGAGCCATCGGTATCGCGCAGAAATACCGTGTAATTCGGACCGCCTCCGTCGGCTTCTTCTTCGAACAGAACCTTCTTTCCGTCGCGGCTGATGTCGCTCGGAATCGCCCATCCCAACCAGCCCAGTTCCCGCTCCTCCTTGCCGCCAGGAGGCACGCCACGCAGTCCAATGCGTTTCTGATCTGTAAGGATCAGGGGCATTCCGTTGCGTATGTCTTGCAGCCACATCCCTCCCGGAACATTGGTGATGGTTCGCAGCTTTCCGTCCAGCGTTACTCCGCGCAGGTTCTGTGCCGAGCCCGTATCTGAGGAGGTAAACCAAATCTCATCGCCCGTGGGAGACCACACAATCCCCTGTGCAGAAATCCATCCCGACGAGAGTTTCTTCTCGTGTCCCTGCATGTCCACGACTGCGATTGAGCCTTGGTCGTCACCGCCAGGATTCTCGTGATCGGCAAAGGCGATCCAACGGCCGTCGGGAGAGATTTTCGGATGGCTGATCCAATTGACGCTGTCCAGCAACACATGGCCGATCGGGTATTCGAGGCGCCAGTGACTGTTCTCCGGGACAAAACGAACCACGGCCATGCTGTCGCCGTTCGCTGACCAGTCGGCGTCCTGAACATTTTCCAGCACTTCGCGTGGCGTGCCGCCGCCCAGCGGAACGCGGGCCAGCGTGCCGATGCGGGCATATCCTGGAAGGAATACGGTATTGAGCCGCACGGCAAGCTCTCCACTCTTTGAGATCGCCAGCAGCTCTGCTCGTTTCAGCCCGAGTTCGCGTGAGACCGTGTCGTCAGTGCGCGCCAGGTAAAGTTGAAGGTCGCCGCCATCCCACGACGCGCTGTAAACAATGCTGCCATCAGGCGTGTACCGGGCATTGCCGATGAAACCGGTACGGAATGTGATCTGCTTGTATTCGGCTAGAGGTGGGGCACCCTTGCCTCGTCCCAACCACCAACCCAGACCAAGCATGGCTGCCGCGAGCACGATCACACCCGCAGCGGCCGCCAGCTGACGACGCGAGCTTCCTGCGTTGGCTTGTTGTACCGCGGCCTGCGCACCAGACTTGGTAGCGGCGGAAACGTCCGTCAGCGCTTCCAGGTCGAACGCGAGGTCTCCCGCCGACTGGAAACGTTGCGCGGGATGCTTTTCCAGGCAGTGCCGCACAATTCTTTCCAGACCCGGGGGAACGTTGCGAGCGGTTTCGGAAAGCTCCGGCGTTTCTTCCTTGAGGATCGCACTCATTGTGTCGGCCGACGGTCTCGCCGTGGAAGGCCCGCTTGCCCGAAATCATTTCGTAAAGGATCGCGCCAAAAGAAAAAAGGTCGGAGCGGTGATCGGCCGATTTTCCGCGCACCTGCTCGGGCGACATGTAACCGGCAGTGCCCATGACCACGCCGGCGTCGGTCGCCACTTGCATGGTTGGAGCGTCTCCGCTGCCATCGTTCGTTTCCGGTCCCGTCAGCTTGGCTAAACCAAAATCGAGAATCTTCACCCGGTTGTCGCTGGTCAGAAACAAGTTTTCCGGCTTCAGATCGCGATGCACGATGCCCTTCTCATGCGCCGCCGCCAGCCCACGCGCCACTTGTAATGAGTAATCGACTACTCTGCGGATGGGCAGCGGGCCGTTCCGCAGGCGTTCGCGAAGGGTCTCACCTTCCAGCAATTCCGAGACAACATAAGGCGCACCCTGCTCCTCGCCGATGTCGAAGATGGAAAGAATATTGGGATGGTTGAGCGCCGCCGCCGCCCGCGCTTCTTGCGCGAAGCGCTGCAGACGGTCGCGGTCCGCAGAGAACGTCGCGGGCAGAACCTTGATCGCAACGGTGCGGTTCAACCGAGAATCGTGGGCACGATACACCTCGCCCATACCTCCTGCACCCAGCAGCGACTGGATTTCGTAGGGGCCGAGTTTCATGCCAGAGGTGAGTGCCATGAGTGCCACGTATTATAGCTCCCGCGCTGTGCTTGGTACGTTAAATGCGCCACGTCCGGATAGATCATTGGCTACACGGAAGTGATAACGACTTCGCGTTACGAATCGCGGTAACCATCATCCAGTAACGGAAGCGATCTGCACAAATGCTCACGCATCCGTGGATGGCTGGCGAGTGACGGCCAACCGGAAGTTACGTTTTCACGTTTTTAGGCAGACTCCGGCGACGTTGTCCCGAAGTAGGCTTGTAGGAAGTTTCACCACATAAGTAACGATAAACGCATTTGTGATGATTAACACCCGAATCGTCAGCTAACCGGAAACTATCCAGAAACGGGCTTGTCGCTGCCGAACGTCTCGCCTTGTTGCTTCAAAGAACGCCGACAAATAGACCCTTCTAGGGTCGACGAATCCGTTTTGGAGGCCCTTTTTCTCCCCTCGCGCATTGTAGTATCGGCACGTAATGAAGCGAAGGTTTCGCCGCAAACTGGCAAATCCTGAGCCATACGCAGCATCAAATGTGCTGTTCAATAAGGAGAACACCGGTGAAATATTTGGCTATAGCTTCTCTGATGGTAATGGCCTTATGCGCAACGGTGAATGCGCAGACGAAACCCGATCAAGCACCTTCCGGGACGGTTGTCGACAAGTCCCATGGCGATAGTGAGGAGGTGCAGCCGGCTCCCAAGAAGATCCGGTTGACGCCCGAGGTAGTCCGCGCTGCTCAGCAGAGCCTGAACGACCAGGGTTATAAATCTGGAAACCCGGACGGAAAAATGGGACCGGTGACCCATGGGGCGATCCGCAAATACCAACAGGATAAGGGCCTGGAAGAGAGCGGCACACTGGACGAGAGTACGCTTACCCACTTGAACGTCGGCGCAGGAAAAGTCATGGCCACAGCGCCGGGTGACATCGGACGCGGGGCCAAGGCGGCGGGCCATGACATCAAGAAGGGGCATCCAATCGCGGCAGGTAAGGCTATCGGCACAGGTGTCGGTCGTGCGGGGAAAGCCGTCGGTGAGGGTACGAAATCCAGCGTGACTGGAACTGAGCAAAAAGCTGTCGGCAAGAAGTCGGATGCTGGCAGTCCGCCGCCTCCAAAATGAAGGCTCCGCAGAGGCATTAGGGATCCCGTAGCCGATGAGGAAGAAGATGAAAGACGAGAGGAATAGCGACAGCAAAGAAGTTGACGGTAAAGGCGGACACGCGAAAAGGTACTGAACAAAATCTTGCTGCAGTAACCACTGCCTGAGCAACTTTAGCCATGTTTGACGCGTCCATCTTTGCAAGCGGGGTTGCGTGGCCCGGAAAAAAGAAAGCACGGTCGAAAGAATTTACCGCGAAGTCACTGGGCGCAAAATGAGCGACGCGATAAAGCGCATCCTTCTGCCGAAGAGAGGAGCTGGGCGTAAAGCCGCTTGAAAAATAACCATGTGCGGATTCCCGATGGGCTTACAGAAATGGTAAATAGTGAATTATTCCGTGCGCTCTGCCTCAAGGGTGCCAATGAACAAGACCCCAACAAGCTAGAACTTCTGAAACAACGGTTGCGAATCTTGCTCCAAGATGAGCCGGGTCCGAACGATAGTGATACCCGACTGATTCGCCGCCCAACCAAATACAGAAGCCCAAAATGACGCCTCTTTACCATTTGCCGTGACCAAGTGTGGAGGGTGACTTGGGGTATTCATTGCGGGAGAACGTGGTGAGAGTCAGATTGGCGGAGCGGGCTGACCGTCCGATGCGTCTCCGCTCTTTGCGGTCGACAAAACGTCCTGCAGAAGCTGTCCCAAAGGTTACAGGGATAGTTGGCGTGAGAGTGATACGGTATTGCGGGCTCCGCAGATACCGTATTCGCGGTAGGCGAAAATCGCCTGGAACACCGCAGAAATTGCGCTATTACAGAAGCCCTCAGTGCATAAATCGTCTTTTGCCACACATTTTCCTGTGGCCCAGGACGTGCTCTCGCATCCTAAGGATCGCGAGGAATGACGGTGCGGCTTACGACACGATGCCTAACAATTGGAGCGTCGATCGCGCTATTCTGCTGCTTCGGAGTCGCTCAGGAGACCGCCCGCTCGGGAACGGTGTCTGTCAACTCGATTGTCGACGCTCTGGAAAAAGCGCAAACTGACGTTCGTCCACAAGTTTCTTATCAGGTAATTCGCGAGTACCGCCTGTTCGGCGCGAACGATTCGAGCGCTAATTCCGATGTGATTGCGGAAGTATATTTCAGGCCACCCGCCAGCAAGGATTACACGATCGAGAAGTCGTCAGGCAGCGCCCGAGGGCGGCAAGTTGTACGGCGTGTTCTGGACCACGAGGTCGAAGCAACATCCGACGTCAATCGAGCCCGAAGCGCCGTTAACAGACATAATTACGATTTCAACTACATCGGCGAAGCGATCCTAGATGGCCAGCCCTGTTATCTATTGGGAGTGAAGCCGAATCGAAAGGAGAAAGACTTGATTTCGGGAAAGGTGTGGGTAGACAAGCATTCGTTTTTCCTGCGCCAGATTGAGGGAGAGCTCGCAAGAACCCCATCGTGGTGGCTAAGAAAGGTTCGTGTCAAGCTCACATTTGCCGAGCTCAACGGAACTTGGTTGCAGACCAGCATGGAAGCGGTAGCTGATGTACGTATGGTTGGCCCTCAGACCCTGACGTCACGCATTCTGGATTACCGTGGCGCAGACGAAGTCGCCTCAACTAGGACAAGCATGCGCTCCGCAGATCGCAAACAGTAGCAAGACCACTTATGTTCCTTTCTGACCAGCCGCACAAGTCCCCGGTAATTATTGCCACAAACGTTCTTGGAGGCCTACCAGCGCATGCACTGCATGATCTGATTGCGTCAATTGACAGTTCGGCGACTCGAGTCTGCTCAATCCCTTGAGGCCTCACTCAGTACCAATGCCGACTTCAGAAAGAAACCTGGATCGCACGAGGGTATCCGCGTGCCCACGGCCCAAAGGTGCAAACAGTTTGTAATGCGCAAACGTCTGATTTCTTCGATGCCGTACGACTCCTTACCATCTGATGGGGCGGGGCTCGATCTCGCGAACTTGGCGACGGTCGAGATTACATCTGAAGACGAAGCGCATCCCATTGAATGTGCGCTGCAACTCGGTGAGAGACGCGGCTGGCGCGCTGCTGAGCCCGGACCTCAAATCATCCGACTCCTGTTCGATCAGCCACAAAAGCTGAAACGTATCTGGCTGGTTTTCGAGGAAACCGAAATCCAGCGAACACAGGAGTTCGCCTTGAGATGGTCGCCGGATCACGGGAATTCCTTCCGGGAAATCGTTCGTCAGCAATGGAATTTCAGTCCACCTGTGACAGTGCGAGAGACTGAGGACTACACCGTCGATCTGTCCGATGTGACCGTGCTTGAATTGAAGATTGTTCCTGATAAGAGTGGCGGCGAGGCGCGTGCGTCGATTGCAAGCTTCCGTTTGGCTTGAGAGGGCATCGCTGGGCAAGAGAGAAGAAGCGAGGCACAAGCAATTCCTGAGCAGATCGATGAGGAAGAAGATAAAGACGAGAGGAATAACGACAGCAAGGAAGTTGACGACAATTAATGGCGACGAGGACCCTTTGCGAAGGGAAAATTAAGAACCTGTACAACGCCGGGAGCCAGTATACGGTGGAACGGTACCTCGTCCCGTCCTCCGAAAGAAAACTTTATCGACCCGCTACAAGCCAAGCGCCTTACGGCTTGAAGATATAAGCTGCAGCCTGAGGCGCGACCCCGCCGTATTTTTCGAGCCACTTCAACTCTTCGCGTACTTTGATTTTCCCGTGCCACGGGTTCTTGTCGAGTTCGTGCCCTTCGCCAGGAAAAATCAGCAACGTGCTGGGAACTCCGAGTGCATGCAAGGCGTGATCGAGCAGATACGCTTCCGCCACTGCCACGCGAATGTCGTTCGCACCAGAGACGATATGCGTGGGTGTACGAACTTTATTCATCTCGTAGATCGCGGCTTCCTGCTGATAGCGCTGCGGCACCTCCCAGGGAAATCCTCCAAGAAAGTAGACATCGTCAAAGCCGGTATCGTCGTTCCCCCAGTTGGCGACGTTTTCCACCGCGCCCCCACCGGTCACCGCGGCCTTGAACCGAGTCGTCTGGGTGATCAACCAGTTAGTGAGATAGCCACCGTAGCTGTAGCCGCCGACAGTGAGGTGATCGGGATCAGCGATACCGTCCTTCACCAGTGCCTCGACACCCTCAAGAATGTCCTTGCCCGGGCGGGAAACGATTTCGGGAACGATTCCCGCCAGAAATTTGTCGCCATACCCGGATGAGCCGCGATAGTTTGGCTCAAACACAAGCCATCCTTGCGTCGACGCCAGACGGTCCCACACATACCAGTCCGCTTCGAAATGATTGCCGTCGGCATCATCTGGGCCTCCGTGCGGGAACACAAACATGGGCAGATGTTTCGCTTCAAACTTTCCTGGCGGATACATGAGCATGCCTTCGATGGTTGTTCCATCATCCGCGATCCAGCGGTAAGGCTCGGCTTTAGGCAGATCACGCTCCATAAACAGTTTGTTGAATGAAGTGATAGGGCGAGCTGACGGCAGCGCATCGCGGCTTTCCGCTAAGTAGACCTCTGTGGGTTCGTCGATTGCCGAATGAATGAACGCGACCCGCTGCGAGTGTTGCGCTGCGCTAGGACGGGCGTAAGTACCCTGGTGACCAGACTGCCTGGAAAATGGAGCAGAGAGCTTGGCCTGAAAATAAATCTGAACTTCAGTGCCTAACGCTCCCGTTGCGAGCACGCCTCCATCCGGAGTAATAGTGTATCGCTCAATGGCGCCTTGGAAGTCAGCCGCCCAGCGCTGGATTTCGCTGGTATCTGCGTCGACCCAGTAAAGCCGGGTCTGCGTGTCTTTGTACTTTTCTTCAACCGAGCCATATTGGACCTCAAAGAAAATGTGTTTGCTGTCTTTGGCCCAGTGGAGAGATTGCTCGACCGCTTGGTTATGGGTTAACTGCCGCGGTGGCCGACCCAGGTCAGAGTTGGCGAGATCCAAACAATAGATTTCGAACTCCTCAACCTTCTCCTCTCGCTCAGAAACGGACTCCGTGACGAAAGCCAGTTTGCTGCCATCGGGCGAGGTTTCGAGTTCGTTGACGTGCCAGGTTGTGCGGGCCAGAGCACGGGAACCGGGAGTTGCGTCCGTCTCATCGTCGGAATCGTCGGTCGGTTTGGTTCCTTCGGTTGCGCGCCGGGCGATTGCATCGCCTACATCGATGCTGAAAATCATGTCGCCTCGCTCGGCTGCACGATACCGCACAACATCCTTCCACTCTTTTTTGTAGGCATCGTTCTGGGACTTAGTCCAAGGTGTGCGCGTGGCAAAGTAAAGTGTTTGAGAGTTTGGGGACCAGGAAAATGAGTGTACTTCTTCACCGCCACGGGTCACGGGAAACGCTTCGCCGCCAGACTGAGGAATGAGATACAGCTGTGCGACCGGCGACTCTTTCGAAGAGTCCTCATCGATATTGCCACCTTTCGTGGTCTTGCGTTCCGAGAGGAATGCGATCCAGCGACCGTCGGGAGACCATTGCGGCTTGGTGTTCTCGCCCGATTGCGTAAGTTGGGTCAGCGACCCTCCGCCATCATCGCGATAAAGCCACAGGTCTCGACGAAAATTGTTCTCTTCCCAATCCGCCCGCTCGGTGTTAATGACTACCGAATGTCCGTCCGGGGACATCTCTACGGCAAGGATGTCGACGTAGTTGAAGAAATCGTCGAGCGACAGCTTGGGTTTATCGGCAGCACGAGCGAGGTTGATAGCTACAGCAAGAAAAGAGATGAGCACAAGGGTTCTGTTTGTCATGGGTCGAAACAGAGATATATCGCGAGCACGCAGGGTTTGTAAACCCGAATTGGAAGCTGTGAAGCGAATGCCTTTAAACAGTTCTATATACAGCGTGGACCAAAACAACACATACATGGCAAAAACGGGCTGGCCTGGCACATGGAGACGACCACGTTTCGCGCGCGCACTCCTATCAGAAGCTATAACGCAGGGCGAACTCCATCACCCGCGGATTGGACAGCGTTGAACTGAAGTTGCCGAAGCTGGAAACACTGGAAAGAGTAGTGTTGCCATTTATTGACATGGTTCCCACATCGAACCGGGGGCTGTTGGTGACGTTGAACACCTCCCAGGTAAACTTCAGGGTCTGGCTTTCGGTTGTGTGCCACAATTTGCTCAATCCAGTATCGATATTGAATGTGCCCGGACCACGGAAGATATTGCGATCTCCCTTTTCGCCGGGAAACGCTGGGCGTATCACATTGATGGCAGCATCCGGGTTGGTCGACGCATCGGTAATTCCCGGGTCTTTGAAGACATTCGGTCCCGTACCGCCATTCACCTGGGGCACAATGAAGCTGCCCGTCTGCGGCTTGGGCCCGGTCAGCACACCGGGGGATTCAAGTTCGAAGTTCGTGGCCCAGAACGGACTGAAGGTCTGGAACGGGTATCCAGTGGACCAGCGCCACAAGCCCGAGAAGCTCCAACCGCCGAAGACAGCGTTGCCGATCCGGCCCATGCTGCTGCCGAACTGTTTGCCATGGCCAACCGGCAACTCATAAACCCAGTTCGCATTAATGGCGTGGGTCGTATCAAAGTCGGAGACGGCACGGTTCTGGCTGGGAATCCAGGCATTGATAATCTGGCTGCCTAGACCGAAGCCCTCAAATTCGTTGACGCGTTCGGCATTCGAGCCTTGGTCGATCGACTTGGAGTAGGTGTAGTTGATATCGAACTCCAAGCCTCCCGAATGACGTCGCAGGCTGAATTGCCCGGCGTTGTAAGCGCTGTTGCCATTGCTTCTCCACGCAAACAATGACGAAAACTGCGGCGAGTAGAAAACATACGGAGTGACCTTGCCGTTGATGGTCGCGCAAGAAGGAAAACAGCCGGCATTAATCAGGCCGGGCACGTCCGCGTATTCGAGTGCGGTGGTCTCGTTGCCCTGGTTGTAGCAGAACAGGTCATACATCGCCTGCGTCGCGGTTACGTTTGCGGGCGCGGTACCCAGGCACGGAACTCCCGGGTTGTAGACCCCTAGTTGCGTCGACGCCGGGCCGGCCGCTCCCGGGAAAATGTCTTGCCAATATTGATACGCCTTGGCTCCAAGCGTTCCGGGTGTAATGTTCTGAATGGGTGTGCCAGCGTAGTATTGTGTCGCCAGGGCTTGAGCGGCGTGGAAGTAATCCATACCAGTCTTCGGATCCACCAGGTCGGCGGGTTCAGCCATGTCCGATTCCTGCAACAGACGGTGTGCGAAGCGGCCGACGTACGAAGCCTCGAATACAAACTGTTTGGGCAATTCTCGCGTAACCGAGAAGTCCACCACGTGGGAATACGGCGTTCTCAATTTGTCATCCAATCCCCAGGTAATCGCATAGCCGCCGTTGTTGGGTCCGAGCGGCGGAGTAACTGGAAAGGGCCCGGTGGGAGGAGATTCGACGATCGGGCAGTTCGCCGAACACGCATTTGTGGTTGACTGGCTCGTGGTCGGAATTGTGGTTAGGCTGGACAAGCGGGCCGACCCGTCTACCGTTTGAATGCCAGCCGCATTGGTGATGGCTGTGGTTAAACCAAATGAACCATTGCGGTCGAACGTATTGGTGATGCCCTCACCGAAGTGATCGTAATACATTCCGTAACCAACACGAATCGATGTCTGTCCTGCGCTGCCCCACAGCTTTTTACCCCAGCCGCTGTCCGCGGTCGGAGAATAAGCGAGCGCTATGCGCGGCGCGAAATCCCTGTAATCCCAGGCCCAGTACGGCTGCTTGCCATTGGCCTGCCCAGATAACCCGAACTGAATCACGGGATCGTAAACATTTCCGGCCAGCATGGCATTCGCACGCTGCTGAAACCAATTATTGAGACTAATGGTTGGGGAAACCTGTGTGCCCGTAGTCTCATAAGGCGGCTGCAGCAGGGTATAGCGCAATCCATAGGTGAAGGTCAGAGTGGGCTTCACCCGCCATTGATCCTGCCCATAAAACTCGAATTCGTGATTGCGGAAATGACGTGGAACCAGGCTGCCTTCCGGCAGCACGGACAAATTCTTGGTTAACTCGTAATTGGAGTCTACCTCGGTGACGAGACCGGCGAGAGCGGTTACGGCAAAGTCGTAACTGGCGCCGAACGACGACTCGACGGCAGGGAATCCGAAATTCCCCGGGTCCAGGCTGGTTCCGCAGGTCGCGATGCAAGAGCCGGATAGCCAGTAGGCGTTGGTACTGGCGGCAAAAAAGGATTGCTGATTGGAGACACGTTCGTTGTCAACCTGGCGTATGTTCGTGCCGAATTGCAGCGTGTGGCTGCCCCGCACCTTGGTGATATCGTCGACCCAATTGAAGACGGGAACGTTTGTATTGATGGTGGGTGTGAATGCATTGATATCATCCATCCCGCGAAAGTGTATGTAGGCCTGGCTCTGCAGACCCGCCTCATCCAAACCTTGCCGCACCCAGCCAAAATGAAAGCTGTTGATCACGGTGTTGCTGAGGGTTGCTGTATACCCTACGGTGAGGCCCTTATTGTTGTCGTGAAGGACAGTCTGCTGAGGTTGGCCGGGGAATTGTTCTCCGCCGTCACCGGTGATCGAATTAAGGCTGGAGCTGGTGCGATCCGCCTGGCTGTCATTGTTGAGGACACCCCGCACAAACAGACGATGTCGTCCATCAGCGCTCACGTTGTAGTCCAGCTTAGCCACGTACGCGTCCAGCTTCGCCGGAAGCGGTGATGAGAAGGTAAAGCCGCGAAAGTCGAGCCCGTCGCCCACTGTATCGGTGTTGGGCATCGGGTATTGCTGAAAAATCGTCATCACTGCGGGATTCGCCCCAGGCCCTAACGGACACGTGCCTAAGCCCGCGCAATTCGGATCCATGCTGGCTAGCTGTGCGGCGGTTAGGGTTTGGATCCCACTGGCCGGACAAGCAGGATCACCGGCGCAGGGATACTGCATAATGCCGTTCCGCAGGTTGACGCTCGGCACCACACGCGTGACCTGAAGGTTTTCCCGTTTGCGCTGACCTTCATACGCTAAGAAATAGAAGATGCGGTCTTTCTTGATCGGCCCTCCGACAAATGCGCCAAAGGTATTGCGCAGAAGGAAAGGCGGTACGTTGGGTTGACCCGAATTGATTTCTGCTGCTTTGCTGAACCAATCATTCGCGGTCGTAAAAGTAGGACGGTAGTATTCGTAGAGTCCACCATGAATATTGTTGGTGCCGCTTTTGGTGACGAGTGAGACTTGGCCCCCCGAGGAGCGGCCTGCATCTGCGTCCGAATTGCTCGTTGTAACCTTGAACTCCTCAAGCGCATCCAGGGGAACCCGCGCGGCTCCCTGAAATGCCGTGCCAAGCAACTGGTCATTGTTGTCGACGCCGTCCAGAGTGACGTTGGTCTGGTCGCTGCGGGCGCCGCTCACCGAACCACTTCGGCTGTCTGCCGCGGAGCTGATGTGCGGGCTGTTGCCGGTGAAGACCACGCCCGGCTGAAGACTGAGGATTCCCGTCGGATCCCGGCCTTCGAACGGGAGGCTGGCAATCTGGTTGGCCTCAAAGGCGTGACCGAGCGAGGCATCCTGCGTATTGACCAGAGGAGCGGTCCCCGCCACCTCGACCGTGATGTTCTCCGCCGCGACTTTCAAAGTCACATTCACAGTTGCGGGAGTATCGACCAAGAGCTTGATTCCATTTTGTTTCATCGTCGCGAAACCGTGAACTACCGTCGTCAGCACGTAAGTCGCTGGAGGTATCTGGGGAAATTCGTATTGGCCTTGTGAATTGGTCTTAGTGGTTCGCGAAAAACCGGTCGTGGGATCGTTGATTGTGACCGTGGCTACATTAACCACTGCGCCCTTTTCGTCAAACACAGTTCCACGTAGTGAGGTCGTTGCTATTTGTCCCCAAACGGAATGAGTAAGCGCGACGAACAGCAATGCGAAAAGGACACGCTTCACCGCACGCATGCGAGGGCTCCTTTGCCACGAGATCCTGCTGCTCTAAGGACAAAACTACAAACGCGGGCCTGAGGGTTTTATGGGCGAGAATTATCTACAGCCGGATAGACATTTTCAACATAAAAACGACGATGACAAGATCGTGAAAACTCGGTGTAATGACCGCAGGACATGTTCAGATGGAGGATTGCAACGGAAAATCGAATGACTGCTTCCCCTCTCCTCGTACACCACAATTTTGAGCGACACGCGCAAAATCCGACTGATCCAAGCAAGATCACTCTCAGAAATGCGAGTGTCCTTTTCGATTTCGGGTCATTGCAGCCGCCAAGTCTCGTGGAGACCGCAGAAAACTGCGAAAAAAAAGGGCGCTCTTGTGAGGCCGAGAAAAAGAGAGAATAATTGGCCGCGAGCCGCAGCTACGAATCGTGTCGACTGTCAGTTCGCGGGTGTTGCCCATTGCTCTGAGCGGCGACCGGATGTGCCATCATTCCTTCCTGCTCTTCCCGCATCTGCGCCTTGCGCCTGACCTTGGGTTCGGTCAGCCATTCACGATTTTCGCCGTGGCTAATCCTGGCGGAAAGCTGAACGAGGCCATGTACACGACGAACGCGCCTCTCGTGGTATCGCCGGGCGAACCGCGGTTCAGTTCCAAGGGCGAGAGACGAGTCGCTGCCCGGAGGTGAGTACGCAAGTTTTACGATGACGATGGCCAGCGGCCCATCCCGCCTTCCGAACAAGAACCACCGGTTCAGAGCAGATGAGCCTCTACCTAGAATGCATCGGGCGGAGATGGATCCGGGCTCGGATCCTTCCGCCGATGCTTGCTATGTCGTTTGACCCCGAATACCCAACCAATAAGGAGGGCGCCCCCTACCTCTCTTGGCTCCCAACGCATCGCTTGGTGACTCCCGGTCTGACGACAACACAGGAGCCGTACCCGCACAACGCCGACAATTTCAGAAAAAGAAATCGGCGCCGAAATTCTACTGAGAATTGGCTTGGAGTTTGGGAAGAGCCTTGAATGGTTACTGACGGGAGAGAACCAAGCCAAGCTATAAGTCATTTTCGATGGAAATCAGCCTGTGCCGTGCGGAGTTCGGCGCTCGCAATGTACCACCCTAGAACGTTCAGGACTTTGACTTCTGCAGCAGTTCGATGCCTCGGCTAGAATCAATCTCTATATAACGGGTGTGTGCCGATGAAAGTACCCGTATCCAGTGAACCTGTAAGCACCATGAGAATAGCGGAGCAAACTTTCTCTTGAAATGCTCTTTACCAAATCGTGTGCAGGGCCCGCGATCGTCGGATTTCTCGGTCCGCGGTAAGCAGAGACATTCCCTCGACTAGGGCAGTGGCTCCAATAATGCGATCCGCTGGATCCTTGGGGTAAGTCGCAGGAAGTGCCAGGGCTCGCGCACAGGCGCGGCCGCTGATCGGTACGACAATGAACCGTGCCTCGATTTCCTCCAAAAAGGATTCGAGACTGATCTCGAGGCGGATGCGCCCTTTACTTGAAAGCGTCGCCAATTCTAGGAGGGTGATGTCGGAAATGGCCAGTCCATCGCCGTTCTCGCGCGCATCGTTGATGGCGGCTCTTGCGTTCTTGGAAAGATGAGTTTGGTCCAGCGCCAGCCAGACGACAACATGGGTGTCGAGGAGAATCACCCGAGTTCTCCCCATTCCTTGTCAGAAATTGCGGGGGCAACGATATCACCCAAAATACTGCCTTTCCCAGCCCAAGAAATTGTAGATGTCGTCTGTATTTTTGTCGGCCGGGACGAGTTTCGCGACCGGCTTGCCGTGTTTCGTGATCACGACGGTCTCCCGCTTCGCCTGAACTTCATCCATCACAGCAAGGCAATGTATTTTAAACGAACCTGCTGCCATTTTCCTCATTCCAAAACCTCGGCGATCATAGTCATTGTACCATAGTCGTATTGTAATTGTAGCAAAAGTATTGCGCCGCCCATACTGATCTCGAGGAATCCGACTTGCGTCGGAAATTTCGAACGATATTTGATGGCAGTCTGGCTTCCTTAATTCGTCACTTCACCTCAGCCACCAGTCGAGTCGGGATCCTATGCGGCGAACACTGCTGACTGTCCGGATGGCCCAGCCATTTTACAAGTGGCTGCCCTGCGGATATACATTTCGCTGATGTTTTGACCGGAAACCGGAGCTCTCCGCCACATCATCGCTCAATGCGCCCCGAGTCCTGTGCTCGCAAGATGTCATCAAAGGTCAATACAAACTTAACAAGTCGATCCGTACCGCCTTTGTGGGTCGGCAATGCAGGGAAGCGCATCGCGGAGATTCTGCACGCTTACCGAAACTACTCGCCATCTGGTTATTGCCTGAGATACCTGATTCGGTGCTCCTACGCGCGGATCCAAAATGTCTTAAGCTCTTGATAGCTGAGATCACATCGCGCCAATAGGCTTTCGCAGAACTGAGCTTTCTTGGGATGCCTTGCGCGCAATCAATCCGAAGCCTTTGGAACTGGCTGCCTTCTGCACAGCACGTAACTCCATTTGGGCCTGCGAACCGTGCTTTGTCTTGTTCGCAAATTCTGCTAGCGCAAGGTCGTCCGCAAACGCCAGACCGACGAATCCATAGCGCTGTGCATCACCCGCTACTCGCTGAAATAGTGGGCGTGACGCGTCCGGATGATCGGACGCTAGGAAAACTCGGCCTGAGGCCAATTCGAACTGCAAACGGAGCAAACGGTTCTGGCTATGCTTTCCGAGCGGTTGGTCTGCTTCTATTTCGTTTTCCGCCTCGCTTTGTTTACCCTGCGCGAGTAGCGCATCGATAATTACGAGGCTGGCCGCGAGTTCGTCGTCTTTTTGTAGCTCTTGTTGAAATTGTTGCTTATATTGGCGCGCCGAAGCTTCGGCATCCGGAGCGTGACCTTCCTCGATGGCAAGTTTCGCTAAAGAGACACGGCTTTCCGCTGCGTTCTGCTTCTCCCCGGCTCCATTCCTCAGGGCAAGAGCTTCTTCGTATCGCTTGCGGGCCAAGGTAAGATCACCCCGATCCAGAGCGAGATCCCCCATTCCGCTTAGCACGAATGCAGTTGCATTCTTATCTTCAATTTTCCGCGCGATCACCTCCGCCTGCCGGTACGCTGTGTCGGCTTTGTCGAGCTCTCCATTTTGTCTCCAGATGTCTCCCAAGCTGTCAAGATTAAGAACTACTCCCTCCTTGTCATCGACGGCTTGATACTCTGGAATGGACTCCTGCAACAGTTTCTTCGCTTCCATCAGGTCGCCTTGAGAAAGACGAGCGTCAGCAAAATTGCTGAGCGCGGTGGCGACGCCATCCCGGTTGCCAACCTGCTTAAAGTTTTTCACTGCCTGCTGGAGCATTTCTGCAGATTGTGTGATGTCACCCCGCTGATAGTAGAGGGCAGCGAGATCGGTGCGCATCATGGCCTCGCCGTTCGGGTCTTTCGCGGCAATTGAGGCCTCAAGGGCATTGCGGCAGATATCGATGGCTTCAGTGGATGCGTCTATGGAGGGCTCTTGCTGACAGAGGATGCCGTAGGTTCGACTGACAATAACCGGTGATCCTTGTGCGGTCGCTTTTTCAATCGCTAGCTTCGCTGCGGCAGTAGCTTTGGTGAAGTCTCTATTGATCCACGCGGAAGCCTCTGTCATGTCAATTCGCGCGTCGTCGCCAAGAGGCGGTGGGAGCTGCCGCAGAAGTGCTAACGTCTGCAGTGAGTCCGCGGCGCTGAGATGCATTTGCGCGGAGGCGAACAACAGGCCGTAGTCCAGATTGTCGGGGAAAAGGCGCAACAACGAGCGATAAGTCTCAACGGCTTTGGGCCATTCTTCAACGGTCCTCTGATATTGTCCTTCGACCAGAAGCCGCTGTTCTTGTGAAAGATGATTCGACAGTTCTAGCGCGCGTCGAGCTTCGCCTCGCGCTTTGGCGTCATAGCCGGTGTGCCACCACACGTCCGATAGAGCCGCGTGGGCGAGCGGAAAATCTGGATCCTCGGCGATTGCTTTGCTAAGTAAGTCGCGCGCCGCAAAGTAGTCGAATGCCCACAATCTTGCTCGTCCTTCGGCGTAGAGGCGGGCTGCCTTTTCGTTGGACGGAAGAGCTGCCCTTGTGGCAATTTCGATTCCTTCGGACGGTGCAGCCACACCGAGACTTCGCCGCAGTTTGGTCCCTATGTCCGACACTAGGTTAAAGAGGTCGTTCTCGTCACCCGAGACGGAATCCTCCGCGATCGTTTCTCCGCCGGCGGTGTCTTGAAGGCGAACGTCAAGTCGAATCCTCCGTTTCGGGTCAGACGGAATCATCGTGTATGAGCCCACGACGACCAGATCAGCACCTGGGTTCGTTCGCAATCGCTGCAAGGTAGACTTGCCAAGCGAATCTTCGCCGCGGAGTGGCAATTCACTCTTGGCCCGCGCCACATCCTCTCCTGGGACCATGCGGAGTTCTCCGCCAGCGGCCAGTTCTGTATTCAACATTTCGCAGAAAGCGGAGGAGAGCCAATTGTCCTGTGGTCGGCCAGGCAAATTGCGGAAGCCGAGCACTGCGACCGAACGACGCACGTGTATTCGAGGGATTGAGGTCCCGGCCTGGGCTGTGGAACGCGAAGCCCCATGCCTTGCGTGGAGAACATAAAACACCGTGCCAACCAACAACAATACGAAAATGGCGATGGTCCACCCGTGCTTTGTAGCGTAAGGGTTAGGGTAGGATACGGACACAGTCGGCGCCGCAGGAGTTGGCGTGGTGGAATCAGCAACGTGTGCGGTCTCGACCTTAACAGGTGCAATGAACCGGTAGCCGCGCCGAGGAATGGTTTCGATAAAACTGGGATTACTGGCATCATCCCCAAGAGCTTCTCGGACCTTCAGTACCGCCACTCCCAAGCTTTTGTCGAATTCGACAAAGGTGTTTTGCGGCCAGAGTCGATTCCGAATCTCTTCCCGCGAAACAATCTGTCCGGCGCGTTCCACGAGTAACAGCAATAGCTGGAAAGGCTGTTCTTGCACGCGCACCCGCACCGAATCGCGCGTCAGTGTGCCATCGCCGGGGTCAAGCACGTAAAGTCCAAAACCGTAGCTTAGTTCCCGGGCGGGAGAATTGTCTCTAACAGAGGCCTTCATACGCCAAGCGAAAGTTTTGAGCGTCGAGTTTAGCACGGGAAATGAGCCAAAAAACGAGTTAATCAACCTTCGTAAGTCTCTAGAAAACAAATAATTAGCAGTTAACGCACAATTTGCCTTCAGTTGGTTTGCGAAATCCTCCAGTCGGAAGCAAAGTTTCCCTCGTTGCAGCCCATCCACCAAATTCAATTCTGAGGAGGGAGAGATGAGCCCTTGCCAATCTTGCGGTGCCGCGTTCGCCGCTGACACTCGCTTCTGTCAGTGTTGTGGGTCACCGACAGAACTCAGGGCAGATGTCTATGTATCGGCAGTCGACGGTTCGGCTGCGGTCAGTGTCGTATCTCCATCCGGGCAGACTGGATCGAAAACGATGGATACGAATCTTGTGGGAGTGCTCACCTACCTCGCCGTGACGGGGATCGTGTTTCTTGTCCTGGATCCGTACAACTCAAATTCCTTCGTTCGCTTTCACGCTTTCCAGTCGATTTTCTTCAATGTCGCATGGATCGCTTTTTGGATTATCTGGATGATTCTCTCGGCTGTGCTAACACCTTTGACGGCCGGAGTCTTTGGCTCAATTGCTGTGCCGTTGATGTTGCCGCAACGCAGCTGTGACTTGCGGTTCCGTTTCGCGGGATGAAGGGGGAGAAAATGACTCATTGTTTCAAACTGGCGGCAATAATCTTCGTTTTGTCACTCATTGCCTTCGGGCAGTCTTCTGGCAAAACGCGTACCTATTACATCGCTGCTGACGAAGTGGACTGGGACTACGCACCCGACGGCGTTAACAAGATGATGGGCATGAATTTCGACGGCTACGCCGCCACCTTCATGCAAAGCGGCCCCCACAGTATCGGCAAGGTGTATCGGAAGGCGATTTATCGCGAGTACACCGATGCCTCCTTCACCCAACTCAAGCCTCGCGCTCCGGAGTGGGAACATCTCGGAATTCTCGGGCCTGTGCTGCGCGCGGAGGTCGGAGATACCATCCGCGTCGTTTTCCGCAACCATGCCACGCGGCCTTACAGCATGCATCCGCATGGAGTGTTCTACGAGAAGGCCTCGGAAGGTACGGTCTATCAGGACGGTTCTTCCGCCTCCGACAAGGCCAACAGCATTGTTCCGCCCGGCGAAACTCACACCTATAACTGGGAAGTCACCGAACGTGCCGGTCCCGGGCCCGCCGACAGCAGCTCAGTCGTGTGGCTCTATCACTCTCATGCTAACGAGCAGCGCGACGTAGCCAGCGGCCTGATCGGGCCTATCATCATTACCGCGCGAGGCATGGCCGGCCCTGAAGGCCGCCCCAAGGATGTGGACCGTGAGTTCATCTGTCTTTTCCTGATCTTCGACGAAAACGCGAGCTGGTACCTCGACCACAACATCCAGACCTTCACCAAGGATCCCAAGCGCGTGAACAAGTATGAAGGCAAGCCCATGGACAGCGATGGAGTGTTCTCGTTCTTCGGAACCGGCTTTACCTCTCAGAACTTCCGCTCCAGCATCAACGGTTACATGTACGGCAACGGGCCCATGATGACGATGAAAAAAGGAGAGCACGTGCGCTGGTACATGATGTCAATCGGCGGCATCATTCAGGGCCACACGCCCCACTGGCACGGGAACGTCGTCCTCGCCAAAGGATACCGCACGGATGTGGTCACCGTCGCGCAGGCGGAGATGATCACCGCCGACATGATTCCTGACAACCCAGGTATCTGGATGTACCACTGCCACGTCGACGAGCACATGGTGACGGGCATGGTCACGCTGTACAAGGTCGAGCGCTAGACGGAGGCCCCGATGCACTTTGAAAGGATGGAGTGAGGATTCAGTATGAACCGAGATCATCTTGTGGTGAAACAGAGTTCCGTTACTAACGTATGGCAAAGCGACGCGGCCAGTTGGCAATTTCCGCAAAGCCACACGCCGGTTGCGCGGCTGTCGATGGTGCTGGCAGGGTTGCACCCGCGCAGGGCAACTGGTCGACGCGGGGTGGGAAGGAAGGCTACGACCTTCTTTTCTCTCGCGGCGGGAGTCGGGGCGCTCCTCGTGTTCGCCATCGTGTTGCTGGGGACGATCTACTTATCCGGTGTTTTGCTCGAAAGGATCCAGAGTCTGCAGCATTACAACCAACCGCAGGTTCAGTACTCCGATGTTTGGAAGTGGCAGGGACATAGATAGCCGGAAATTTATACTCCTTTGCTCGATTATCCCCACACATCCTATCGTGCGCAAATAAAACGCGTACGCGGCCCTGATCTACAACTCTCGCGCTTCTGGCCTAACATCGAACTAAGTGGCAGGAACGGAATATTGCCAGAACCGGCATAACCAAGCCCGGCCGATTTAGCGGGGCGGCTATGGATCTGCCTTTTGTCTTGCCCCGTTGGTCTTGCGGGGGCTGTACTTTAAGGAGAACAAATGACAACCAAGTTGAATCGTTTGCTGTTGCCGTATTCCACTCATTGGCCCGGTTTGGAATCGCCTGTAGGCACCGCTGGCACCACCGGAACGCCGACGTAAGGCATATTTTTTGTTCCCAACAGATCCACCGCGGCTTGATACAGCCTTGCGCGCAATTGATACCGCTCGTTTGCCTTAGCGACGTAGCGCACTGCAATTTCCACTCCGCCAATTACAGGTTTCACATTGATCGCAGGAGACGCCGACAAGGTGGCCCCATTTCGCGAACGTGCCGCGGTCTTCCATTCTTCCTCCGCTTGGCGCGCGCTCTCGGAGGTGGCCTCCAGCACTTCCTTCTTAATGGCATCCACAATGGGGTACGGATCAAGCCCGATCGGCAGAACCACTTGTAACTCGTCCCACAACCATTGGCCCGATGTCGAAAAATTAAAATAGTGGCCTTCGATTGCGAAGCTGTTTGTGAAAGTGACGCGACGTCCGGTAGGGTGTCCGGAGTCAGTCCAGTTTCCCGTCTCCAGCAGCACCGTATGAAACATTCCGAGTTCCACGACTTCCCCGGTGACGCCATTGATTTCCACCCAATCACCCAAACGAATTCCGTTTTTTCCCATCAGCACGAACCAACCCAGGAATCCCACGATGAAGTCTTTCAGTGCCACGGTAAGTCCCGCGCCGGCCAATCCCAAGAAAGTCCCGAGCTGAGTGGGTGGCCCAAAAATTACCAGAAGGATGAAAAGCACGGCGACGATCTGGACCGACACGCTCGTCACTGTGCGCAACGTTTCCACTTGACGCCGATCCATCGACATTTTTCCGAGGAGGCGTTCCATCCATCCATCAAAAAACAGACCGATTAACACGATCACAAGAATGATTGCTATCCCGCGTAGCGCGCGATTCAGAACGGCGCGCTGCTTTCCAGCGACGATGCCGATCCATCTTTCGTATACCCCAGCAAGTTGCGTTTGGTCGTCCACTCGCTTGTCAAAAGTCGCAAGCGCCTTCTGGTCTTGCGAGCGGCTCTTCGTCAGTTGCAACGTTGCCGCTGATTTTGCTGCGCTGGATTCCGAAGGATCCTTCGCCGCAGGAGCGCTACTCGCTGTGCCGCTGGGCGCTGGAGATTCCGGCAACCCTTTGCTCTGCCCCCTGATTTTGCTGGCCAGGGCGTCGTGCTTCGCCGAGAAGGTCGCCGCGGCTGATTCTGCCTCGCCCTTCGCGCGCCACAATTGCATCTGTTTCGAGTGCAGCCCCCACCATTGCTGAAAATGGTGGATCAGCCCGTGTTGCTCATTCGGGACCGTAACGCTTACGTGAGTGTTGTCTGAAATTTGCGAAGCTGCTTCGTGCTCTTGAGTCAAGGCTTGAATGCGCGCCTGCTGGTCGCCTCCGGCTCGGTCCAAATCTTCCTTGCCATCATCCACTTCGTCCTGATCCAGCTCCAGTTGCGCTTTCGCCAGATCCAGCTCGCCATCCAGCGCATCTTTCTTGCTCCCGCTTGCTTTTGCGTCCTCGGCCGTGAGCTGTGAAACTTTCCCCTGATCGGCTGCCACGGCATTTTCCGATTTCTGCAGCCGGGTCTGAATCTGTTTGGCCTCCGCGCTCATTGCTGGCGGATGCTGCTCCGCCTCACGTACCGCGGTTGCAAACGCCAAGTCCATCTCCTTGTCGGCGATGTGGAGGGCGTCTTCGGCGGTTTGACGTTCCTCGGCCGTGGTCGGCATTTGCGCAAGCCAGCGTGCTGTCCACAACGTGCTTTGGTCAACCAGGGGACGGGCTTGCGTTCCGCCATTGGCGGAATTAACGCTTGTCGGTGAATTATTGGGCTCCCCTCGCGTCCGGAACAGACCGTAGGCAGTCGCAATCAGCAATACAGCCACGGCAAGCGTCGCAATGTCTTGTTTAGGCTTCATCGCACTAAGGCAGAACTGTCCGGGAGATCGGCGTCGCTGGCAGGCGGATGACCTCTCTGGCGATCATTGTAATATGATTCTCGGGAGCATTTTGAATCTCGTCGAATACAACCAGAGGCCGCAGTTCGTCAAGAAAGGCACGGGGATCGCGGGCGCCGCCTTTGAATTTGCCGCCCCGTGCGGTCGAGGCGACGGACCTGGAGCGGCTCACGTAAAACTTCCGGGGAACTTGGGAAAGGCAATCGTATTGACATGTGAATGACATGAAAGTATGCTCTGAACATGTCCAAGATGATTCAGCTTCGTAATGTACCCGATGCCCTACATCGTGGCCTGAAAGCTCGCGCTGCTATGGCAGGTATGTCGCTTTCGGACTATCTGTTAGCCGAGATCAAGGAAATCGCGGAGAGGCCAACGCTGGCAGAATTGCGCGAGCGGCTGCACAAACGTAAGCCGGTTTCAGCTCAGATCGATACCGCTCACCTGGTGCGAGAAGAGCGCGAGGCGCGATGATCGTTCTGGATGCGTCGGCCGCAGTTGACTGGCTTCTTCAGACATCTGCGGGGCGGAGCATCGAGAAGCGAATTTATTCGCGTAACGAAACGCTACACGCGCCTCACCTCCTAGATCTCGAGGTCACGCAGGTACTAAGGCGTCTGGCATTGCAACGAGTAGTCCCGGTACGTCGTGCTGACGAGGCGGTCCGCGATCTGCTGGATCTTCGTATTACTCGGTATCCGCATGTCGTGCTCCTGCCACGAATTTGGCAACTGCGTCACAATCTTTCTGCCTACGATGCTGCCTACATTGTGCTCGCCGAAAAACTCGGAGCTGCACTGGTTACACGGGATGGTCGACTCGCTTCTGCTTCGGGCCATGCCGCCGCCATCGAGCTCTTCTAATCCGACGATCGCATCACTCACCCACTGATCGTCGATATTTCGGCGAGGCCACAACTCGCCCCGAGGCCCTGATTCTTTACCACAGCGGACAATTTGCGTCTTCTGAAAACGTTTGCGAAGTTCGTGTACAACGTCAGATTCCATGGTCGGGCGTGCCAATTAAGAGGAGTTTTGTCCGAGAGACCGGCAAAATTGGGGAAGGTGGCGAAGCAACCCTACAAGAGAAGGTACGGTTAGCGCCGGGATCTTGCCTTATTTTTCGGGCTCATAATCACCGGTAATTACCGAAAGCCTGTTTTGAAGAAAACGAGTGTGTCTGATGGATCGAGTTGTGCGGAGCTGGCGCTCAGCTTTGAGGCTCTTGAACTCGGCTATTGGCGGGTCTAAGCTTCCCTTAGTCTCGGGGTGAGGGACGGCACAGGTTTTTACCGTTTCCACTGTCCTGGGTTCGACCGAAGGCGAACGGTTGGCAGGCCGGACCACGTTTCGCACCCCGCGACGCAATGTCTTCTCATCGCGCTCGCCATTCTTGCGGAAACAGAACAAATCGATGACTCAACACGTTTTACTAACCTTGCTGCTACTATTTGTGATTGCCATGAAAGAACCGACGGCTGCCCAGGCCACCCGCAATCTAATCGGTAACTCGAACCAACCACAGGGTGCTCGACACGATCCTGCCAAAAAAGATAACACGGTGAAGATCAGGGAACTCGTGGACCGGCAGATACAAGCGTGGGAGAAGCATGATTTTGGAATTGCCGCGCCTGACTGGCTTCCAGGCGCGGAATTGATTTCGCCGGGGGGGCATGTGCCCGCGGAGGAAATGCAAACGGCGATGGCCGGTTATTTCAAGCAGTTCCGCGATTTGCGAGTCACGGTAAAAAATGTCTTCATTTCGACTGACGGAGCTAAGGCGGCCATCGAGTGGGACTGGGATGTGACTCGGCGAAGAGATGGAGCGCGGGCTGTCACGCACGATGCAATCATCGTGGACTTGGTCGGCGGCAGGATTGCCTCTTGGCGCGAGTATTTTGATTTCGGCAATTCGATCGATGCAAAGCCATAGTTGCCGGAGCGCCCGGCTGGTGGCGCAACCGAATCGGTTAAACGGCAGCAGTGGCGCTTCCGTCATAGGCCAGACCGTTTCCCACTACCGCATTCTGGAAAAACTGGGCGGAGGCGGGATGGGCGTCATCTATAAGGCGCGCGATACCAGGCTGGGAAGCCCGGTAGCTTCAACGTTCCTGCCTGAAAGTTTCGCGGCGTCCCCGACTGCGTTTCGGAAGGACCAAGTCATTCCCCAAGAGTAGAAGGCGATGATGATCAGAATGTTTACCGGCATGCCGAAAATGATGTAGAGCACCGGCATAAACAGAACGGTTTTCTGCAGAAACAAAGCTTGCACCAGGACTTGCAGAGGCAGGAACAATGCCAGGTGGGTCATGGTGATGGCTGTCAGGAATGCCTTCTTCATCAAACCGAAATCGAAAATGTAGTAAGTCAATCCGAACAACAGCGGGACGGTAGATATCAATGCAATTCCAGCGGTGACCAGCCCTTCCATGTAGCTGTCGGGAGTGTGAGGAAAACGTGCCGGTACAAGCGCGAAATACAATAGCGCCGTTACCGCAACCAGCAACATTCCTCGGAGTAGATACTTGACCGGGATTAGGTTGCTTGGCAGCACAAACGTGACCGCAAAGAGTGCCAACACGGCTGCACCGACCAGCCCCCAAGTCTGAGAGCTGGGCAGCATCGGTTCCACACGAGGAAAAGGGATGTCGAAGCGAAGGAAGGGCGTCAAATGATGCTCGGCCAGACCGAGTCCTGCGTGCAAAGGCAGTACGCGAATCCCGTAAGTCAAAACATGATCCCAGAATTGGCAGACCTTCGGAAGAAGTACCAGCCAGATGGAGGTAAAAAATACAAAAAGAGAGACTGCGATAACCAGATTCATCGGACCAAGGCGGAAGTGGGCGAGCGCACGGTGCATGGGAATGACACCGCCGCGATGTCCACGCGAAGAGCGAGGATCCGCCGGCGTCGGGGCTTTCGGGCCCTTGGCAGAGTTCTCGCGACGCTCAAAATTCCCGGAAGAATCCAAAGCTAGCTCCACCTCTTGTATAGAAAGGGCTGTGGTAGGTGTCGCCCACCAGATTTACGCCCCAGCTCTCACCTACCCATCGACGCCAAGTCACGGTTACAGTCTGGCTTTCGAAATCAGTCAGGTCGACAGTGGGTCCGACGAGTTGGTATGCCTCTACCCCAAACCCGGCACGAAGCGTAAGGTACTGCCGCTGGTTTCGTCCATGCGTCACGGCCACAAAACCCGCCGGCGAAAAGACCGATCCCGGATTGCTGACATTAAAGCGAATTCCCTCTTCAAGAATCCATGGCGTCGTGAAGTAGTAAGTCGTGCCGACAAAGAAACTGTGATCGCGGTGAACGTCCTTGGCGGCGTAGTATCCGAAACCGAACGTAGTGATCAGCTGTTTGTGGCGCATCCACTTTTTGTTGATGAAGCCATCAGCTCCGGAAGCGCGGCCAGAAAAATCCGCCGACACTGGAACCGGCTGTCAGCGAGCCGTACCAGTCAGGATTGAAGTTATAGGTATCGCCAGCCGCCAGGTACACGCCGGAGTCGCCAAATTCGTGCTGACCGTTGACTTCCGCATTCCAGATGTTGTGGCCGCTTGCGATCACTCCGCGAGCGTATCCTCCCGACCAATATCCGAAACCGTTAGTCAAAGTCAGATAATCGCCGCCCGCTTCCACATAGTTGGTCAACTGCTTGGGTCCAGTCTGTGGCGGAAGGTCTGTTTCAGCCTGCTGCGGTGAATCTTGCCCAGAACTGGCGGAAGCGAAATTGTTCGAAGCGGTGGAAAGTGAAACAGGGCTGTCCTGGGCGCGCGATGTCCTGGATCATGGCAAAGCTCAAGAGCAGAAGCACTGATGCAAACCGGTACCGTTGTTGTCGAGTGATCGTCATTTGTTCAGCGTCTCCGTCTCGAAACGAAGATCTTTCCCCTCTCCAGCGATGATCATCCAGGCATCGTTATCTCGCACTACCTTGGCGGAGCCCTCAACGATCTTCGGTTGCGCAAACCTTGTGGCTGGAATCCTCCAGGTCTCATGATCCAGCGTCTGGGGATGAGTTGCTTCTACCGTGATCAGGCCGCCCTTGTCCGACATTTTCCATTTCACCTGCTTACGGGAATTTAAGAAGTTCGCCAGCTCCGTCATGGTGTACCAGCGAAATCGTCCATCAGCTTTCAGGCGAGCAGTTTGCTCGACCCACCGATCCACCAGATCGTGGTACGGCAAAATTCCGGGAGGATGGAAGTACATCAGCCTCACCGAATGCTGGTCAGTGGTAAAGTCCGTGACGGCGGCAAGCCAACGCGCGACTTCGGCGTCGGAATACCCTTCCGTCATAAACTCCTCGAAACCTGCGGCTCGATCCAGATGCAGGATTGGAAAAGCCCACACGTTGCGCGCTTCGCGTACTCCGTTGCGATAACCCTGGGTCGGACCCATTCCGGTATCGCCGGTGAAGTAGTAGGCGACAAAACCATGCGCCTCCAGCCAGTGCGTAACCCAGGGCGGCTGATTGCCATTCGGAGCTGAATATTCCTCGACCGTTTTCCCGGTCACTCGCTCCAAAGAATCTTTGTTTAGCGCGAGAAACTGCTCGAGATCTTTTGGATTGTCGGTTTCGACGTGCGCCGAAAAGTAGTCGTGAATCCATCCGCCGTGGCTGCCAATTTCATAGCCGAGGCCCTCGTATTTGCGGATTAAGTCCTGGCTCACAGGATTGTGATCAGCGTCAAAACCCTTACGGTCACCGACTCTACCCGCGTCGGGTCCGGCCGTGATGTGAATTGAATAAGGCCCTTGTTGCAGCAGCGTCCATGAACTCATTTCCTGAAGCGGTTTAATCGCGGCATTGGAGTCGATGTGCCAGTTCAGTACCAGCCCGCCAATTCCATCAGGGACTGGCATTAAATAAGGCAGAGACAATGCATGGCTGGCGAAGTACTTCAGAAAAACATGCAGCATTAATCCGTCGGTGTTGCCTTTCAAATATCCGAGAGGCAGATTGACGAACAGGACCGAACCTTTTTGATAGGAGTGTTGCCCGACGACCAATCCATTGCTGGAGCGAAATAAAACTTCGCCTGCGAAGTTACCCGAAGTCACAAAGCTGGGATACTGCAGATCTCCATACTTGTAGCGCCTGAGTTCGACCGCGAAATTTCTGTCAGGAGTAAGAGATTGGCCATTTTCCTGAGTGTCGTCCGTGTGGAACGGATAGTACTTGCCGGGAGGTATTTCCAGCTGACTGACAATTGCATTGGTGCTGGTGACTTTGCTCCATTGAGTTGTCTTACCACCAAGCTTGTCGTAGAGAGCGTAGTCCACGCCTGCCAAGTCCGATAGTCGCGATCGGCCGGCTGCGTAAACGCCGTTCAGTGAGAACGTGCCCGCATCGTAGACCAGCATGAGATTCCCGCCGTCGGCCACAAAACGATGGAGAGTGGCGACGAAGAGATCACTTGCCTGCTGGTGGATGGAATCGGGCAAAATCACTCCCGCGCACTGCGACTCTCCCCACAAAGGGCGCAGAAATTCGGAGTCGTGAACCGGGACCACATGAAGTCCTTCTTCGCTGCCTGCATCCAGCCACATGGTGACTTTGGGATCGGAGAAGCTAACGCCATCTGGCACTAACAGGAGCAGGCGGTCAGCAGTCGAGCGAAAACGGTCGTGCGTGGCCCATGACCATGCCAGCACAGCAACGAGAATGATGGTGCTGATTGTGACGAGAGTGCGGCGGCGTGTCATTGGCTGGCCACCACTTCCCCGCGCTCGCGGGCCCACAAAGTGCCAAACACTACCGCACCTTCATTGATCGCGATGCGTGGCGCGCTGACCGTGGTGGGATATTTCATGCTGCCGCAGCGAGTTCCGCTGGCAATGGCTAGTTCGCGTTCCGCAACTACCGGTCCGTGAACTGCGCAGTTCTGGCCAATGCGCATTTTTTGTGCGCTGACCAGGCTGCCTCCGACCGAGACTCCGTCGCCGATCACAAGATCTCTTGTGCTTTTCACGCTGCCGCAAATTTGCGCACCTGCCCCAATATGCAAATTTCCACGAATGACGATGTTGCCGCGAATAATTTCGCCGGGTTGAACGTCAAAGTCGCCCTCATGAAAGAAACGTTGAGACGGCGCGGAATTCGCGCTTGCGGGAACAAGTGATGAAGCGGCGTCCTCATTCGCAACCGTGTTTCCGATTTCAATACGAGGAGCGTTCAGCCGCAGAAAAATGCAATCTGTGCGAAGACGTATCAGTGAGTCGGAGGAAATACGTCCGTAGAGCCGGCAGCCGCGTTCTGCCGTGAATTCGCCAACAGCATGAACCCAACGCGTGACCTGACTCGCTGCGCCCAGATGAACAGTATTTTGTCCCAGGATCGCGCGGTAATTGTTTTTTTCTCCACCACTGAATTGCCAAGCCCGCATAGATTTCCTTCGAAAAAGTTGCGTCCGCGGGCATGGTAAGGTCCACACCAGCCGTTATGACTACAGGATGGAGAGCGTCCCGCTGCTCAAGTGCGCGAAGCAACGGCTCATCAGCCCGGCCTAACACCACGTATTCTTCGCCATTGGCTAAAGTGCCTGTCGCCGTAGTTCCATCGGTGAAGCAACGCTGGATGGCAGGTTCAATTTCCTTGATATAGTCGCGAAAGCTGTTGGCAAAATGGCGAATCTCCCCTGCGTTTTGCTGAACCACTTTGAGCGGCTGGGCATCCGACTTGCGGCGCAATTCCACAATCGCTGGAACCAGAGGCAGCATGAACATCAAGCTGACCGTCAGGAACAGAGCCGCCACTGCGAGGTAGGGATTCACGAGACCTTCCGGAAACGTTCGGTCTTATCCCAATGAAACTCAGCTCCAGTGACAAGATCGCTAACTTGCGAAAATGCAGCGCGAGATACGGAGAAAATACTTACTGCGAATCCCAGAATGAGGAACGGAAGCAGCGAGATTCGTTTGCGCGTCCCATCCAATCGGGCGGCGGCGGCGATCTCGAAGAAAGCGGCAAGATTACCCAGCGCGGCGTAGGCAGTCAGAGAAAGCAGCGCAATCACGCCATGCAGCGGAGCCACGCCCTGGTAGAAGACACCCAGAGCCAGCGCCCAGCCGAGCAGGGTGAGCGGCGCCATGGCATACACTCCCAGCAACAACGTTCCATCAATTCGTTCGCGCAGGGTGGCGCGATTTTTTCCCAGTAGCAGGCGCAAGCCATAAGTCACCATGGCCTGGTTGTGACCCTTAGCCCAGCGCATGATTTGCTTGATGCGCACCGGCCAAATTTCAGGAACTTCTTCGTAGCACTCCGACCGGTTCTGATATACGGTTTTCCAGCCATTCAGCAAGAGGCGATAAGTCAGGTCCGTGTCTTCAGTGAGTGAATTCTCATTCCATCCGCCAATTTCTCGCAGAGCGCTCAACCGCACTCCTGCGACCGTGCCGCCATGTTGAGGCACGAGGCGAAGGTTCATGCGCGCCTGCTGATCCACCTGGTAGCCGCCCGAGCGTTCCAGATCGAGCAGTCGCGTGAGCAGATTGGTGCCGGCGTTCAACGGAACCACCCGGCCCATGACTCCGCCGACTTCCAAGTCGAAGAATGGCGCGACCAGTTGTTTAATCAGCCCCGCGCCAGGAATGTAATCCGCATCGAAAATAAGGATGACTTCGGTATTCACCAATTCCATGGCGTCTTTAAGCGCAGCAGCCTTGCCGCCTTTGCCTCCGACGCGGTGGAAGGGTTGAATGCGCCCAGGAAAATCTTGGACAAACTTATCGATGATCTCCCGCGTGCGGTCCGTGGAACGGTCGTTCACGGGAACCACCAGCATCCGATCTTCGGGATATTTGACCGTCATCAAGGCGTCGAGAATGTTGGCAACAACTTTTTCCTCGTTGTGAGCGGCAACCAGCACGGTCACGGGAGGCCAGTCGGCGGTGTCAATGTCGATGTAAGGGTGCCGTTGGAAACCGAAAAGGCGATTTAGCGTGAACCAGTAGTGGCGGCCGGTGTAGATGCAGATGACGAAAACAATGACGTAGAGAACATAGATCATGGCGCGCAACCACGGCCCGGACGCGAATTCTGCGGGCTCACTCCTTGCCTGCCGCGGCTTTGCGAGCACTTTCCACGGAGTCGGTTTTCCGGCGCCGTGGCTGCGGCCTCGGCGCGAGCTTGAACTGCTTGTCAGCCTCTAACAGTGGAGTCTTCTTCGCATGCCAGCGGGCAACTGCCTCCACGATCCGCTCCGAACTGTGACCGTCTCCGTAAGGATTTTCGCCCTCTGACATGTCCTGATACGCTTCCGCATCGTTGAGCAAGCGGGTGGTCTCGTTGACGATTCCGTCGCGCGACATGCCGATAATTTTGGCCATGCCAAACTGCGAGGCCTCCGGACGTTCTGTCAGTTTGCGCAGCACCAGTACTGGTTTGCCGAACGTGGGCGCCTCTTCCTGAATGCCGCCGGAATCGGTCAGCACCAAAAAGCAACGTCGCAGCAAGCTGACGAATGTGATGTAGTCGAGCGGTTCGGTCAGGTGAATTCTGTCCGTGTTCTGCAGCAGCGCATTCACCGTGGTGCGCACGTTGGGATTCATGTGCACGGGATAGACGACGCGAATGTCGGGATGCTGCTTCACCAGATCTTTAAGCGCCAGGCACATGTTCTCCTGATCAGTGCCTAATGATTCGCGCCGATGGGAAGTAACCAGCACCAGCCGGGAATTGTCGTCCGGGATGCCGGCGAGCGGAGTGTTCTCCCAGGAATGCGGCAGTGTGCTGAGGGCGCGCAGGGTGTCGATCACGGTGTTGCCGGTGACGATGATTTTCTCGTCGGGTACACCTTCGGCCCGCAGGTTGTCCCGCGATAGCGCAGTAGGAGCGAAAGTGAATTTCGGTCAACACCGACGCCAGCCGCCGGTTGGCTTCTTCCGGGAACGGGTTGTAAATGTCATGACTGCGCAGGCCCGCTTCGATATGCCCGACGGCAATCTTGCAGTAGTAAGCTGCCAGCGCCGAAGCAAAAGCGGTGGTAGTGTCGCCTTGCACCAGCACCATGTTGGGCTCGAACCGGTGACACGCATTTTCTACCGTGTCCAATACGCGCGCGGTGAGGGAGTTCAGCGTCTGATTTGGACGCATTACATCCAAATCAAAGTCAGGCTTGATCTTGAAAAATTTCAGGGCGTGGTCGAGCATGCTGCGATGCTGACCCGTATGAACGACTGCGGTCTCAAACTCTTCCGACCGTTGCCGCAGTTCGTGAATCACCAGCGCCAATTTGATTGCTTCCGGTCTGGTGCCGAGGACCGCGATAATCCGACACTTCATTAAGATTGCCCGCTATCGTTAGTAGTTTGGAATTCACCGTCCAAGCCTCAAGCAAACCGTTCCAGCACGGATTGAGCGGGCAAGATTGGACCCGTCCACCGATGAACTCTTCATTTTGTATTGCTTACATAGAGTGGGACAAGATTACGAACGTCACTGTAGTCTGCTAAGCGAGTGAGCCTGCTCGTGGATGAGTGTGCCCACGAATTCCTACACGAATCGACGAATCGCCGGCGAATGGTGTATCAACCAGCTTGCATCTGTAGCATGTGATCGCTGCCGCGACACCCGTCCCACCTTAGAGTCCACTGAACCAGCTCTACTTCCGATGAAAACGGGGAAACGGACTGGTTCTTCTTGCACTTTAGAATAGAAAATGACTATTATGACCATAACGCCAACTCGGCGGAGGCGGCCAATGAGCACGCAGACATGGACAGTGGCAGAGGCGAAGGCTAAGTTCAGCGAATTGATTGATAAGGCAAAATCGGAGGGGCCTCAAAAGATCACGAAACACGGTCGCACAACAGCGGTGGTGGTTGCGGCTGAGGAGTGGGAACGCAAGGCCGAGCGCAAAGGCAATCTCGCGGAGTTCCTGGCTGCATCCCCACTGCGGCGTTCCGGGCTGAAGCTCAAGCGCCTCCCAATGCGTCTGCGCAAGGTTGAGCTATGAAGTTTCTGCTAGACACGAATGTCATATCTGAACCGATGAGAGCACGGCCAAATGCCGGAGTGCTCAGATGGCTCGCCGAAGTGAACGAAGACAACGTTTTTCTTAGTGTCGTGACCATTACAGAATTGCGCTATGGCATTGAACGACTCGCTGCCGGCAGGCGGCGCAACCATCTTGATGAATGGCTACGGAAGGATCTGCGGTCGCGGTTTGAGGGAAGAATTCTGCCGGTTGACCTTGTGATAGCAGATGCCTGGGGCAGCCTTGTGGCTCGGAGTGAATCCGTGGGGCGGCCGATAGAACCGCGAGATGCGTTTATTGCTGCTACCGCGGAGGTTCACGGCCTGACTCTCGTCACGCGCAACGCTTCTGATTTCGAGGTAACGGTGAAAGATATTGTGACACCATGGGTCTAGACTAGCAGGCTGCTGAAAAATTGACGGGCGGCGCAGTTTTCTTTCTGTTTCTCATCGTTCATGGACTGGATTGTGAACCCAGCCGGGGAGGTCCCTGACATTTTTAGACCGGGGAAGTCCGGCTAGACACGTAACCATCAGAATCGCGGTGACGAAACATTCACTATCGAATATAGTCCGGAATTCAAGGGTGTTCCCGTAACTGTTGTAACCCGGCGATTACACCTTTTGATCACTGGTCAATAAGCGAAACAAAGATTTATCGCCAATTTACCGCTCTAGCGGCAACAGGTATTTAGGATTGTTCTTAAACGCACCGCCAAAGACGTGCTGATCCGCCTCGCGCATATCCCATGCGATCACAGAAACCGGTGCGAGTCGGACTGTAACGTCATCCCATCCAGCAAACACTGGCCCCACCTTCGGGTCCGCTAACGCAGCTTCGCTTAGGTACTTGCGATGAATCTCCGCGTTGTATTTGCGAGATGTCTCACCGCTAAGTACCTGCGCACTGCCGGTGATAGTGACGCCATAGGATGCGACGGGGTCACGAGCGTCAACCATTAGAGAGACCTCCCGATTTGCCTGGAAGTTTCGGGCTTTGCGGCTGCGCGAAGACGTAGCAACATAAATGTCGTGGCCGTCGAACCAGAACCATACGGCAACAATATGGATTGAACCGTTCGGGTTGTGTGTAGCAAAGGACGCGATATACCGGCTTTCCAGCAGCTGCTTGACCTTTGCATCCGATAACGAAGCCATTGGAGGATCTCCTCAGGAAGTGAAGTTTACCATTGCGCGAATCGCATAATCATACGGGCTGTTCGTCTTTGGCAAGAGGGGAGTCCTGCTGTCCCGGAAATCCCAAACGCCGAGTTCCGGTGCCTGCGTTAATCGCCTGGCCCAGCTTCCATCTTAGATGGAAACAAAGGTCGACAATCAGTTGGCAGCATCGGCTGAAACGAGAACACCCAATTGGCACCGAGCGAACATCGCTCATCAAGAGTGCGGATGGAAGGGTAGCGACAGGGGGCCACTCGGCAGGAGAAAACCTTGTCCAACGAAAAAACAAAAGAACACTTGGCTCCGACGGACCTTCTCAGGGAAGGCGGTTACACGTTTTAAATTCTGTAATGAGTGCTATTAGAGATTTTCGCCAGTTGACCATCATGGCAGGCGCACGTGCATGACCGCATCCACTCACTCTTCCCACCAGCTCTTGCCGTAAACATCTGGGTCACGCGATATTCGCGTGACCCAGGTTGTCCCGCACAAACTCCGGCCTTGCGCCTTCGCAGCATATGGCTGGAATGCACGCTGCGAAAGCTCCGAAAAAGCCTTTATCGTCCGAAGTGGCCGAGTCCGAATCTCTGCGACTGCTGTTCGCCAACATTCGCGGGCAAATTGGATTTCGGGCGTGTCGGTGCGACCTCTGCAACCGACTTGCCCATGCTTTGGTTTGCAGGGGTTGCCAGAAAGGCGTGGATGTTGCCCGCATCCGGCCCGCTGAGCACCGATTGCCATGCCCGAGATTTGTCCGCGCTCGTTGATCTTGTTAGCCATGGTTGCGAAGAGGTTGGAACTGGCAGGAAACAGCGTGTTGAGGTCGGTCATCACGCCGTCCTGCCAGATGAAGGCATGGGACCAGTTGAAGTTGGAGTCCAAGTGTGCTTCCCACCACTTGGCCCTTGTTGTTGATGCCGCTGGCTATGGCGCCAAAATCTCCCGGCAGAGTGCCGAGGTTTGTGAGTACGCCGTTCTGCCAAAGCGCGCCATATTGGGTTGTGTTGTCAGCACTGCCGACTGTCCCAACAATTTGGCCCTGGTTGTTAATGCCGAAGGCGATAGCGCCAGTTCCGAAGTCAGGAAGCGCGGTGGCAGTGCCGTTTTCCCACGATACGGCGTGAAGGATCGCACCGCCGCAGGTTCCCGTGTCGCCTACGGCTTGGCCTTGATCGTTGATCCAAAATGCGTCCCCGTCTGGATCGCCATCCACCGTAGGAAGAGCTCGGGCTTGGGCTTTGCCGTTTTCCCACAACACCGGCAGCTGAATCCGATTATTAGTTGTGCCAGGCGGGCATGTGGAGTCCACGGTACCGTTTTCCGCAAATCCTACGATTTGTCCACGGTTATTGATCGCGCTCGCCTGCCCGTTATTTCCGCCGAGCGTCGGGAGAGCGCTCATGTGGAAGACTTGCCAAAGAAACGGGCGACACGTAAGGTGTGTGCCGAAGCCGCAAACGTCTTCGCCGTTCGGGTCTGGGACATTGGTTTCGGAAAAACCTACTACCTGCCCGAAGTCGTTGATCTCGCCCCAGTTCATCCAACTGTTCTGTCCTCCGAGCGTGCCGAGGTCGAGCTTGAATCCGTCGACGTCTATCAGTGCGCGTCCGTTTAGAAGTGTCGCGAATATGCTATCCTGCTGCCCCGGTGGCGTGTTCCCAGCCATGATCTCCGTCCAGCCTTCATTATTGACGGACATGGCACAACCCAGATTGTCATTCCCCTCAGTGCCCAAATCGGTAACTCTGTAGCTCACTTGAGCGACTGCATTGCTGAAGCAAGCCAGAACAATCGTCGTAACCCACAGTATCCAGAAATTCCGCAACCGTCTTAGTGCGCTCATGTCTTCTCCTTTTTGTCCGAGCAAAGTCATCTGCGCCGAGATGACTGCCGATTTACTGCAGGCACAACTCTGCGCTCTGACAGTCACTGTGCGATTGAGAGCAGAATTGGCTCACAACTTCACAGATTCCTGCTCGGTGAGAAGTGAGGGAGCATGTGGTGTTCCACGTTCACAACTATTACGTGACACGACAGTCCGAACATTTCAGATTTCGAACCACGAGTGGCGGACTAACAACCTCTTGGGACGATCCCAAAACGGCTAGAGCGACTGTTTCTCCAACTTCTCATACACATTGGCGAGAGGTTATGAAATTCGGGACGCCGGGAAGCAGAGGTTCAGGCCGGCTAAGTTCGATTGACTTTCGATCCCTACAACATACATACTAGTCGGTATGTCGGCGAGTAACCGACAGGCGGCGAAGGGCCCGTGATCCTGAGCGCACGCGGGAACACTTGCTGCAAGCGGCCTTTCGGGAGGTTTACAGATACGGCTTCCAGAGCGCCGGGATTGATACAATTCTGGCCGCCACCAATGTCACCAAGGGAGCGCTCTACTACCATTTCGAAAGCAAGGAAGCTCTGGGATACGCCATTATCGAAGAGATCGTCGCAAAACTCACCCGTGACAGGTGGATGCTTCCTCTGCAACGGAACCAGGACAAGGATGCCTATCGATACTTTGATCGGCATTGTACGGGCGATACCACATCAGCCAAGAGACGTAAAGAGCGGTTGTCCCCTGGTTAATTTGACGCAGGAGATGTCTCAGCTCGACGAACAATTCCGCAAGCGATTGGAGAGAATCTTCCATGCCTGGCAAGAAGGCATTGCCATGACTTTGCGGAGGGGGCAGTCGCAGGGAACGGTGCGCCGCGACTTGGTTCCGCAAGAGACCGCGAGCTTTCTGATCGCGATGGTCGAAGGCTACGAAGTGCTGGCAAAGAATGCTCAGGATGCGAAAGTATGGAACGGGGGAATCAAAAATATCGTGGGCTGGCTGAGGTCTCTTCGGCCGCCGGACAACTACAAGCGGGCCTGACCGCATCGACCCTAGCAGGTAGTTGACAGGATACATACCAACCGGTTCGTATGCTTGAACCGTCAGAACTATGCAGGCGAAGCGCTTCAAACTACATCATGAAAAGGAGAACGAACAATGACAACGATCGCAGTGTCGCGCAGGAATCTGCTCGCAACGGGAGCCTGCGCGTTGGTTGGAGCCGTAACCCTGCCGGGACCGGCAAGTGCCAGCGCATCGAGCGGACAGAACTTAACGAACGAGGCGATCGTCCGTAAGTGGTACGCGGCCTGGGGAAACAAGGACCTGGGCACGTTCAATGCTTTGCTCGCCGACAACTTCACCTTTTCTAGCGCGGCCGGCGACGACCACATCAGCAAGAGCACTTTCAAAACGCAATGCTGGGACACACAGGTTGATTTCATTGGACACTTTGACCTGGAGCGAATCACCACTGGCGCGGACGATGCTTTTGTGAAGTATCTTTGCCACACCAAGAACGGTAAATCGTTCCGGAACGTGGAGTATCTCCGAATCAGGAACGGAAAGTTGCAATCCATTGAGTGTTATTTCGGCGCGCAATCCAGCTTTCCGTCAGCAGTGAGCACTGGGCAGAAGTAGCCTGCGCGCCTGGAAGGTAAGGCGTGCACTCGTCAATCTCACTTCGGGTAGCAGGAAGTCGAAACGAGAGAACAAGCAAGGGGTTCCATTCATGAGCGTCCGCGAGATTGAGGAGCAGAAGGCCATTGCACGTGAGATGTTTGTTCAACAAACTGCTCACGGTAATGCGGACGTTTCGGCTAGCCCACTGCGGGGAGCTACGATTTGCTCCATCAAGAGTAGACGGGATTACATTCTTGAATCGACAGCGGACGAGTTCTGCGAACCTGCAGATACATCATTGCTTCCGGTAACCCGAATTGATGCTGCAAACCTCATGCGAGTCTTGCGGCAGTTGGAGGTTATAGCAAAACGACAGGCGCCACGAATCGCGTTCAAGGCAAAGGGTAGCATCCTACTCTTGGATTTAGCCGACATCTTGGCAGTGCAAGCCGAAGGTAATTACGTTTCGTTGCAACACCGACGCAATTCCTATTTGGTGCACGAGTCCCTCTCGTCCATGGCGGAGAAGCTCAAACCCTACGGTTTTATTCGCATCCACCGCTCGGTCGTCGTGAATATTTCGGCCGTGGAGGAGATCCAACCTTTACCGACAGGGGAGTACAGGCTGCGAGTAAAAGGTGGGAAGGAATATTTGGTAACGCGCACATACAAACACAACCTCAGAGATCTGGCTCAACTGTGGGTAGGCTCAGAGCGGCTTTGCGGCTGACAGCAGCAAGAGGTTTCACCTCGTTATTCCGTGGTTTTTCCCGAGCGTCCCTTCCGAAAGGTCAGCGGTAAACAGCGCGGCAGAACGGAAGCGCAAGCAGCAAATCTTGGGGGGCGGCTTGATGAAATCCGTGGCGTAATCATAGGCAATTGTGGCCAGGACAGCCGAAAGAAGGGTGGTCAGGGACGCCTTTTGAGCTCAATCGTCTTTGGAGATTGGCAATTGTTCTTGCTCTCGTCTTCACTCAGTTGCCGATGAGGTTGCATCTCTAATGAACCGAGCCAATTCAAAAGCGGTTCTAACGACCGCGGGACTGACTGGCTGCCGTTCTCATCTATGAAGACCAAGTTCTGCCAGTGGTCGGTGCGGAAGATGCTTATCTGCACTATCTGGGACACCCGAGTCGTTCCGGTCGGGACGGGCTTGTCTTGCGACAGCCCGCGGATGGCGCTGCTATCAAGCATGCGATGAACTTTCAGCAACTCGGCACTCCGCAGGGAGCCTTCCAAAACCTTGGTCCGGTCTCGGCTGGTAGTCTCCATGTGAAACTGACCGTCCTGGCGCAAAAGAACACAAATAGCATTTCGTGGTGTCTTGCGCTGAACACGCACCAGGTAGGGGGAAATCGTAGAATCCGCGGAGCGCTGGTTTTGAGCAAATGCAGGCGAGCCGCCTGAAATCAAAAGCGCGTATACGAAATGAACCACCACACGGCGCACTTTCACAGATTACATCACAGGGCGTGCCGAGGTAATGAGAGGGACTTTGCCAGAACACGATACGCAATCTATTTTGCTTTTTTCTTCAGACCCCACACGATAGTGAGCGGGTCGTCACCTTTGCCGGGGCTGATGAGTCCCCGCTGTTCCATCGCCTTGATGGTATTGCGATTGGCAGACAGAGGGCGTATTTCTTCATTATCTTTCAAGTGCCGCAAAACTGGCTTGCCGCCGAGCGAATCAGTTTCAAGCTGGTAGCCCTGTTGCATGTGCGACAGTAGGTCTTGTTCAGTCTCTGTGAGTTTTGGCACGACGCTAGCGGTTTGTTTCTTCGCCATTTCTTACGTCCATTCGCAGGAAGTTTAGCTCCCCGTTCCGGGTAATCGAAGTACTGGCGACTCAGTTCGGCAGCAGACGCCATACTGCTGCCACAGCCGGAACCACGGACTGCCGGCCAACTTTTCATCGTGCCGCCGATTGGCAGCCGCGATGTCGCTTGCGCTTAGTGGCCTTATGTCCGAAGCTTCGAACATTTCCTCCAGCTGCTCGATTTCGTCGATTATGCGTTCAACGTCCATCTCTCAAGCAGTATAGCTAATTTGAGTGCAGCCTTCAGAGCGATAGCCAAGCATCGAACGGACGCCATGTTCAACCATGAGAAGGCATACGAGATTCTGAAAGGATGGCAACAGATAAGCTCGCGGATCAATTACGTGGCGAACGGCGACGAGGAGTGCTCGCGCCGGGTGGAAATCGCTGATGCTCAGAATTGGCTTTTCGGTTGAGGAGCACATTTGTTGACGGATGCAGCGAAATTCTGACGTTCTGGATCGCGAGCTTGAGAAAGACAATAGTCACGATCCATCGGAACCGCGCATCCGCTGCCCGCTCGGGCATCTGATCTCAGGGTGACAGTGTGGATAGGGGATCAACTGGCGTTGCTGGCGCTTACCGATTTTTCTTGGGGAATCTGGGTCAGGATTTTCTCTACTAACTTTGAGCAATCTTGCAGCTTTTGCATTGGGGCGCGGAGCTTGTCGCCTTCAACTTTGGCTCCGCGTTGTTCGGCTAGCGTGATTACGCGTTCGGCGTTCTGGGTTACGGAGCGGGCGATCTCTAGCAGCACGACGATGGATTCGGCGTGCAAGTTCCAAAGCGATGCGGAATTTTCGGCACGCTTGAGTTCTTCGAGTTCGGTGGTCATGCGCGCCACTACCGCGACCAGGCGCAGTATCACCCGGGCAACTCCGGCGCGAAGGCTTTTCTCTTCGAGATAGTCGGCGCAGTAGGCGTCCGCTTCGGCGGCTGTGAGAAGGAGGTTGAAGAAGCGCATGGGAACTACTTG
The DNA here is from genome assembly GCA_963716405.1 of uncultured Acidobacteriota bacterium. Classification (GTDB taxonomy): domain Bacteria; phylum Acidobacteriota; class Terriglobia; order Terriglobales; family Acidobacteriaceae; genus JABDBE01. Next base: position 165,695 of record CAVQTI010000015.1, read on the forward strand.
GCGGCATTTCGGGTCAGCCACACGCACAAAGATGCGAATCGATTCCTCGATCCGGAGTAGTTTGCTTTCCTCGGTCGAAATTTGTTGCGGAGTTACGGCCTGGCGCATCGCCTTCACATCCAGCGCGGGACGGCGGGTGGGAAACGGTGCCAGCTTGTCTGGCTGAGTGCGGTTCACTTTCGTGGCTGCAGGTACGAGGCGCGGGCTGCGGCGGACGGGCGGCCGCTGATCGAGCGTCTTCTTCAGTTTTGATACCCGGCGGAATTTGTCAAGTGCGGTGCCGTAATCGATGCGCAGCAGTTCATCCTCTTCGAGCCCAGCCACGTGTTCGACGGTGACATCAACGCCGTCCACGTTCCCCAGTATGCTGCCTCCCTGCTCTTGCACCACTTCGGCGAAGTTCTTGATGTCGGCGGCTGACTGGTGAAAGAGCGCATCGAACTTCTTGCCGAAAGCAGTGTTGTAAGGCGCAATGGTGGCTAGAACGCCGGGGTGGTAGAAAGCTGTATCGAAGGATTGTTTGAGGTCGCGCACGCGGGCGATAATGCCGGACTCGAGCAGCGCATTCAGATCACGAAATCCCTCGGCTTCGCGCAGCATTTGATCGAAGAGGCGAAGAGATTGCAGGTGGTCTTCGGTTAGCTCGGGAACCTCGGTCTCGGCGAGGATTTCGAGCATGGCGATCTCGAACGGAGCCAGTGGAAGAGAACCGTCGAGGCCGTAACCGCGGCGCTCCCACTGACCGGGCACGCGGGGATGGCGGTAAAGAAAAGTGGCGACCAGATCCGTCTTGTCGCGATGCACATCGGTGCTATCTTTCGCGCGTGTGAAATAACGAAGCATGGCTTCGGCGATTTCGGGATCGGTGTCAGGCGTAAAGGCGCGGCGCAACATGGCGGGAGTAATCGCCAGATCGAGCAGACGCAACCAGCGATGCATGCGGTTTAAGGTCTCGACAACGCTGTCATCGCTCTGCAGCGAGATGGCTTCGAGTCCGGCGGGAACGGGAACTTCCCCGCGCACAGGTTCCTGCAAGAGCTTCTCGTAGAAGCCCTGCACGGTGGCCAGAATAGCTAACTCCCACTTCGGATCCTCTACCACAGTCGCTCCGCCGCGCACTAATCCCTGGATTTGGGGGAGGGCTAAGGGTTAGTTAAAATCATGCATGGGGTAAGCACAAGCCTGACGTTAGGACATGACACCAAGTAGATAAGGACATACCCGGAAGTAATCTTGCGCTAAGTCTTTGAAAAAATGGCGCTTGCCGAGGCGAAAATACATCGGGAAAAACTGGCGGTGAATCTGTATACTATGCCGAGTGATGTACGAAATGAGGATGCAAATCATGGAATGGACAGCACCGCAGTTTGAAGAAGTAGCATTGAATTGTGAGATCAACTCGTACGCCTCTGCCGCATTGTAATTTCCGGCACGGATGCAAATAAAAATACTGGGCTCGGCCGCTGGAGGCGGTTTTCCGCAGTGGAACTGTAACTGCCGAAATTGCAGTTCGTCACGCAGCGGAACCTTCCACGGTAAGCCTCGTACCCAGACCCAAGTGGCGATAAGCGGCGATGATCACACTTGGTTTTTGTTAAATGCCTCTCCCGATTTGCGGACGCAGATTGAAGCGACGCCTGTCCTTCATCCCCAGAATCACGGGCGAAACTCCCCCCTAGCCGGCGTCCTGCTGACCAGCGGCGACATTGATCAAGTTGCGGGATTATTGTCTCTACGCGAATTGCAGCCGTTCCGCATTTATTGCACGCCATCGATCCGAAGTATTCTGCACCATGACAACAGCATGTTCGCCATGCTGAATCGCGTGCCCGGCCAGGCATCATGGACGGAAATCGGTTGCGACGGTAGCTTCTGTTTGCAGGGCGAGAGAGGCGTGGGGATTCGCTGCAGCGTGTTCCCGCTAGGCAATCAGTTTCCAGCTTACGTTTCACACGATCGATCCCTCGGACTTAAGCAGAAGGAAGCTTTGCTAGGCGTGATCGTGGAATCTTCGTCAGGCAAGCGATTGGCTTACATGCCGGCGGTTCCGGCAATGGATGAGTTGCTGCTGAAGCGGCTTGAAGAAACCGATCTGCTCCTGTTCGATGGAACGTTTTGGAGCGACGACGAATTGGTTCGCGTGCAAGGCAGCGGCTCGACGGCGCGCGAAATGGGACATATTCCAGTGTCGGCAGCGGATGGAAGCTTGCGCAAGCTGGCGGCTTTGCAGCGTCCTCGGAAGATTTTTATACATGTGAATAATACGAATCCGATGCTGGATGAGTCTGGGCCGGAATATGCGGAAGTGCGGGCTGCGGGTTGGGAAGTGGCTGAGGATGGTTGGAGTTTGGAGTTGTAGGAATTCCGTCATCCGGGGGCGAGCTTCGCGATTGTCATCCTGAGCGCAGCAGCGACCGCGAAGCGGTGGCTGCGGAGTCGAAGGACCCCGCAGAGGCAAGGACGACCTGAAATGCAGAAAGGCATTCTCACGGGCGGGCGGAAAGTGGTGACACCTGAGTCGCTGCAATTGGAACCAACAAACAGCAGGTCCTTCGACTGCGTTGCCGCCGCTACGCGTCGGCAACTACGCTCAGGATGACAGAGTTTGGGGGAAACCACACTGCGTTGGTAAACACGCTCAGAGTTGGGAAAAGACGGGATTGAAAACGACGGAAGACATCTCGCGCGATTCTACTGTGCTCTCGGCTGAGGAATTGAAGGCGCGGCTGCGGCAAGTTGGCGAGGAGCGCTATCACCATCGACATCCGTTTCACCTCATGATGCATGAAGGCCGGCTGAGCCGCGGGCAGTTCCAGGCCTGGGCTTTGAATCGCTATTACTATCAGAGCATTATTCCGATAAAAGATTCGATCATTCTGTCGCGCAGCAACGATCCGAATTTTAGGCGGGCATGGCGCAAGCGCGTGGTTGATCACGATGGCGATGCGACGCATGAGGGCGGGATTGAGCGCTGGATCAAGCTGGCGGAAGCTACCGGGCTGGAACGTGAGCGCGTGCTGCGCGGCGACGAAGTTCTGCCAGCAACGCGGTACGCGGTGGATGCTTATTTGAGTTTGGTGAGGAATCGGAGTTTTCTGGAAGCGGTGGCTTCGTCGCTGACGGAAATGTTTTCGCGAGACTTGATCGCGCTGCGCATGGATCGGTTGCGGCAGCACTATCCGTGGCTTTCGGGCGGGTTGGATTATTTTACGGCGCGTTTGGATCAGGCTCCGGAAGATGCGCGATTTGCGCTGCAATGGGTGACCGAGAATGCGCGGACAAGGCCTGAGCAGGAAATGGCGATCGCAGCTTTGCGCGCGAAATGCGACATCTTGTGGGCGCAGTTGGACGCGCTCTACTTCGCCTACGTGCAGCCGGGATGGCCGCCGCCCGGAGCTTTTCAGATGGGAGAGTCCTGAGCGTGGCTCCTCCTGCTGATTCGAGCCAGCCTCGTTTTGCCGCTGGTTGCCGCTGGGGCACGCAGGGCGAGGAACGAGTTGTGCTTTTTCCCGAAGGCATGATTCGTGTGCAAGGGACCGGGCAGAAAATCCTGGAATTGTGTGACGGAAAACGTACGGTTCAGGAAATTGTGACGGCGCTTTCTGCAACCTACAGCGGCGGCAATCCGGCGAAGATTCGGGACGATGTTGGAAGTTTTCTGGAAGCGCTGCAGCATAAACGGATCGTCGATTATTAGAACTTATTGGTAGCGCCGGCATCTTGCCGGCTGTCGCGAGGGCATCCTGCCCTCGCCGATGTGGGCGGGACGCCCCCACGACAGCCGCCGGGACGGCGGCGCTACAAAGATTATTATTCATGATTCCGAACCCACTGGCGTTGATTGCTGAGATCACGCATCGCTGTCCGTTGCATTGCGTGTACTGCTCAAATCCGCTGCAGTTGGCAGGCACGAAGGCGGAGCTTTCGACTGAGGATTGGGCACGCGTTTTCCAGCAAGCGCACGGATTGGGAATTCTGCATCTTCATTTGACCGGCGGCGAGCCTCTGGCGCGAGCGGATTTGAAAGAACTGATCCAAGCGGCGCACGCCGCTGGACTTTATACCAACCTGATCACATCGGGCATTGGCTTGCCCGAAGCACGACTGTGCCGACCTGGTCGATGCCGGGCTTGACCATATTCAACTGAGTTTTCAGGATTCACGAGACGAGCCTGCAAATTGGATTGCTGGGACGAAGGCTCACGCGCACAAAGTAGTTCTGTCTGAAGTGATTCGCCGTTTTCCGATTGCGTTCACGGTCAACCTGGTGGTTCACCGGCAGAATCTCGATCATCTGGAGGAGATGATCGGGTTCGCGGAACAACTCAAGCCGGATCGCCTGGAAATTGCGCATGCGCAATATTACGGTTGGGCTTTGAAGAATCGGGATACGTTGATGCCTACCCGCGAACAACTGGAAAACTGCTTGCGTATTGTGGAATGCGCCCAGGCGCGCCTTTCCGGCCAGATGAGAATTGATTGCGTGGTGCCGGATTATTATGCACGCTATCCCAAAGCGTGCATGGGCGGATGGGGACGGCGGTTGCTTCTAATTGACCCGGCCGGGCAGGCGCTTCCTTGCCACGCGGCCGGCGTGATTCCTGGGATGAGCTTCGATAATGTGCGCCAGCATTCGCTCGAATGGATATGGCGAGAGTCGCCGCTTTCCAACGTTTTCGCGGAGAGCAATGGATGCCCGAACCGTGTCGAAGCTGTGATCGCCGCGCAGAAGACTTCGGCGGATGCCGTTGCCAGGCATTTTTGCTGACTGGAGATGCCAGCGCGACGGATCCGGTCTGCACTCTCGCTCCGACACATCATCTGGTGGAAACCGCCCGTGAAACTGTCGCTCCCGCCGAGGCGAAAGTCTCGTGGTCTTACCGCACGAATCCTTAATAAACCTGCTGAATCTGTAAAGACAGTGCCGCCATCTGGCGGGATTGTCTGCTGATTGTAAAAACATTGTCAACAATTTGTTGGCAAGGTTGTTTGGCAACCCAACGGTAGTAAGCTTGTCCAGTATTGACGTAGTGAATAGATAGTTGGAGGGCGCAATGATTCGAGTGGAAACAACCCGCGACGTGGCGCAGCGTGCCCCTGTTACCCTGCAAAAGGCCTCGCCGTACCCGGTACAGGTGACCAACACGATGGAACGAATTCTGGTGGTGGAAGACGATCATGCGGTGCAGAAGGCTTTGAGGCGTTTGTTCGAAGCGGAAGGTTTCGAAATTGAAATCAGCGCGGACGGCAAGTCGGCTCTGGAGGCGTTTCGGCGCGCCGCCCCGGCGGCGATTGTCCTCGATTTGCGGCTGCCGCTTGTTTCCGGCCGGGACGTTTGCCGCGAGATCAAGCAACAAGCGCCGTCAGTTCCTATCATTGTTCTAAGCGCCGCCAGCGATGTTTCGGACAAAGTGCTCCTTCTTGAGTTGGGAGCGGACGATTATGTGACCAAGCCTTTCAGCCCGCGCGAGTTGCTAGCTCGGGTGCGTGCGGCGTTGCGGCGCACGGTTCGAACCGCGACCGGCGATGTGGTAACTTTTGATGGAATTTCGGTCGACTTCACCAAGATGGAAGTAAACCGTAGTGGGGAACTGGTTGTACTCACGGCCCAGGAGTTCAAGACTTTAAAATTTCTGATACAGAATGCGGAACGAGTAATTTCGCGGGATGAGTTGCTGAACGAGGTTTGGGGTTACCAGAATTATCCATCGACGCGCACAGTCGACAACCATATTCTTAAGCTGCGGCAGAAACTGGAGAAAGATCCGACCAATCCGACTCATTTCCGGACAGTACACGGCATGGGTTATAAGTTTGTGCGTTGACTCCCAATGCGGCCAGGAAAATAATCGCGGGGAGAGGTGAGCGATGAAACTTCGGATGCGGACCAAGTTTCTGCTCTCCATGCTGTTGATCTCGGCCGGCCTTACCTGGACCAGCCTGCTGCTGGTGCGCCGCACCGTGCAAGCCCAGGTAAAGAAAAGCATCTTCGCTGACCTGCAGAATTCCGTCAGCACCTATCAGAACTTCCATCGCGAACGCGAACTGACGCTGACCCACCTGGCGGAGTTGCTCGCCGATCTTCCCAATCTGCGCGCGCTCATGACCACGCAACATGAAGCTACCATCCAGGATGGCTCTACCGATTTGTGGCGGCTGGGCGGCAGCGACCTGTTTGTGCTGGCGAACCGCACCGGGAGAGTGGTTGCGCTGCACACCGCGACGCCGGGATTTTCGCGAGAGATGGCGCAACAGTCGCTGAACCGGCCGTCTAATCAGGAAGGTTCGAGCCAATGGTGGTACGGCGCCCGCCATTTGTATCAAACATTTATCAAGCCAATTTATGCAGGTCCGGCGGCGGAGAATAATCTGCTGGGCTTTCTCGTCATCGGTTACGAAATTGATGACACGGTAGCGGCGCAGGTGAGCCGGATCGCTGCCAGCCAGGTTGCCTTTTATTACGGTGACACAATTGTCAGAAGCACGCTCGATCCCACGCACGAGGCCGAGCTCTCGGACCATCCGATCATGCATTCTACCCCTGGCATTCCTGCGCCAGAACAGGTGCAACTGGGAGACGAACGTTTCCTGGCTACTTCGCTGGAACTTGCCGCAGCCCATGCTCCCTCGGTTCGCTTGAGCGTACTGAAATCCTATGACCAGGCAACGGCATTTCTCGACAGTCTAAATCGCTTGCTGCTGTTTGTGGGATTGGCCGCAGTTCTCGGCGGAAGCGCACTGGTGTTTTTCATTTCGACTACGTTCACCCGGCCCTTGGGGTATCTGGTGGCGGGTGTGCGGGCTTTGGGGCGAGGCGATTTCCATTATCAACTGGACGCGCGAGGCGGCGATGAAGTTGCCGAGGTGACCGGAGCATTCAATCGAATGCGGGACAGCCTGCTGAAAACGCAACAGGAGTTGATCGATGCGGAGCGGCTGGCAACCATCGGACGAATGGCCAGTTCTGTTTCTCACGATCTGCGGCATTCACTGGCGGCCATTGTTGCGAATGCCGAATTTCTGTGCGAGAGCCACTTATCGACTGATCAACGAGAGGAGCTTTATCAGGAAATTCGCATTGCGGTAAATCAGATGACGGACCTCATTGATTCTTTACTCGAGTTCTCGCGCACCCGGGAATCGTTGCGGCGCACGTACGGAAGTGTAAAAGAATCAGTCGACCGCGTGGTGCAGGCAGTGCGCACTCATCCCCGAGTTCAGGCGGTGCGGATTACGGTGCGCCAGGAGGGCGACAGCACTGGCTGGTTCGATAGCAGGAAGCTGGAACGCGCTCTCTACAATCTGCTGTTGAATGCATGCGAGGCGGTTGCGGGACAGGATGGACAGATCAACATCGATTTGCGCGAAGTCGGTGGAGGGCTTGAGATTCGGCTATCCGACAATGGCCGCGGCATTCCGGAGTCGATTCGCGGCAAACTTTTCGAACCCTTCATTAGTTATGGCAAGGAAAACGGAACCGGGCTCGGATTAACCGTGGTGCAGAAGATCATCCAGGATCACGGAGGAGATGTCATCGTCGAGAAGACTTCGGCGGCGGGGACGGTTTTCCGCATCACCCTGCCGATGATTGCGTCGTCCAGTTCTGACAGCGGAGGCGAGGGAAAACCGGACCTGCCGCCACTGGCCCGGGCGAAAAAAGTTCAGTCGGAGTAACATTCCCGGTCGGGAGAGCGCACCACAATCTTAGATTCAGCAGGCGTCTCCACAATCTTCCTCAGGAGGGCAATTTGTGAAGTTAGGGAATGTTTTGCCTGATTGGATTTGGAAAGCTGGCTTAGGTGGATTGTTTCTCCTACTGGGCAGCGTTGGGAGTTGGTCGCAACAGCCTACAGCATCGTCGTCGTCCACTGATGCAACCGCGGCCGCGATCCGTGAGCTGCAACAGCAGGTCAACGAACTGCGCTCGGCCATGGCGGAGATGCGTGCGGAGAGCGAGAGATATCGCGCGGAGAATACTGAACTGCGACACGAACTGCAGACGCCCCGTGGACCGTCAATCGCGTCGACCGGTTCGCCCCGGATCGGTGCGCCGCCTCAGGACTCCTATCAAATGGGATCACCAGGGAACAATGACCCTGCGTCTGCCCAATCCCCGCAAGCGAGTCGGACGGCTTCTTTAGAGGATCGGGTTGCTTCGCTCGAAGAGTCGACGCAATTGGTGAACAGCAAAGTTGACGATCAGTACCAGACGAAAGTCGAGAGTGCGTCCAAATATCGTGTCCGGCTTTCGGGCATCGTGCTGTTGAACCTTTTTAGCAATCACGGGGCGACGGACAATCAGGATTTTCCCAGCTATGTGACCGGATCAAGCACGGGCACGGCAAACTTCGGCGCAACCATGCGGCAGTCGGAAATTGGTTTGGAAGTGTTTGGCCCCACCTTGGCGGGGGCAAAGACCTCAGCAAGCTTGCAGGCGGATTTTGCCGGCGGATTTTCCGAGACGTGGAACGGAGTCGACTCCGGCATTTTCCGTTTGCGCACCGCCAGCATGCGCATGGATTGGAAAGATACTTCGCTAGTCGTCGGCCAGGACAACGCATTTTTTTCGCCGCTTACACCGACGTCGTTTGCGTCGCTCGCAGTGCCGGCGTTTAACTATGCGGGAAATCTTTGGGCTTGGACTCCGCAGCTGCGAGTGGAGCATCGCTTCGAATTGTCCGATGACCAGAGCGTCGTGATACAGGGCGGCATTATGGACAATCTGACGGGAGAGTTTCCGGGAAACTCATATTTCCGCGTGCCGGGGCCCGGCGAGCTATCCCGTCAGCCGGCTTACGCGGTCCGTACCGCGTGGACGCAGAAATTATTTGGTCAGCCCGTAACTTTTGGAGCTGCGGGCTACTACAGCCGTCAAAATTGGTCTTTCGACCATTATGTAGATGGATGGGCAGGCATGGCAGACTGGCAGATCCCGCTGGCGCCGCGCCTCACTTTCAGCGGCGAGTTTTATCGTGGTAGGGCGATTGGCGGAATTGGTGGAGACATCAGTCAGAGCGTAGTGTGGGACGGCAATCCGGGTCTTGCGAGTACCCCAGTACACGGCCTTGACACAATCGGAGGCTGGTCACAATTGAAATTTAAGCTTTCAAATATGATCGAGTTCAATGCGGCCGCGGGCGTTGACAATCCAACGGCTGCGGAGTTGCGAGCCGCGCAAAGCAGTATTGCTTATCTGGGCAGGCCCCTATTACGGCAAAATCGGGGAATGCTGGCGAATGTGGTTTTTCGCCCGCGATCGAGCCTGCTGTTTTCCGCCGAGTACTCGCGGTTGCGAACGTTTGAGCTATACGATGTCAGCAATAGTGCCGAGCAGTTCAACTTGATGATGGGAATATTGTTTTGATAAGGCGAACAGCCATCCGCTGCCTGTGCTGGATCATCGTTTGCGGCAGCTTCGCGTGCGCGCAGGATACAACTGTAACTGCCGATGTGGCATTGGTGAGCAGCGGGAAAAAGAGCAAGCCGCGAAGAGCCGACAACGTCGTACTGTGGCTTACTCCGGTGGGTGGGGCAACCGCTCCAACTTTTCCTGCGATGTCCAACGGCGAGCGGCCGCGATTGGTTCAGAAGAACAAGAGTTTCGAGCCCCACGTACTGGTGGTTCCGGTAGGAGCTTCGGTCGAGTTTCCTAATCGCGATCCTTTTTTTCACAATGTGTTTTCGCTTTTTGAGGGCAAGCGCTTCGATCTTGGCCTGTATGAAGCTGGAAGCACGCGCAACGTTGTTTTTGACAAGCCGGGCATTTCATACATCTTCTGCAACATTCATTCTGAAATGAGCGCGGTGGTAATCGCGGTGACCAGTCCGTATTACGGAATTTCGGACCGCAAGGGACGCGTGGCCATTTCGCATGTGCCGCCGGGACGCTACACCCTGAGGATCTGGTATGAAGACGCGCTGCCAGAGGCGTTGAACAAGCTGACTCGTGAGGTAAATATTTCCCCGGACGCTTCAAATTTAGGAGCCATGCGGCTGCCCGCCATGAATGTGCCTCCAGGTCATGAAAATATGTACGGCCGCGACTATACTCCTCCGCTACCGGATAGTCCGAGCTATGAGCGGCACTAGACGCCGATGCCAGCCTGTTACAAATTAATGACAATTCCGTGATGCGGTTTTGACAATTGCGGTGACGCGTTGTCCTAGAATCCTGCGAACGCGAAGAACGGGTGATCCGCTGCTGGCCCGTTCCCGGTAAGAGGTCCCCGCACGGGGACCTCTGAATATAATCCTCGCTCACCTGCTGAATGTAGAGACCTAACTAATTATGTCTCTACGGCTTCCCCACCGCAATTAATCGATTCTGGCGCGGAAAAAATACAGTTGTAATTAAACCGTTTATTGATTACATTGCCATGACTTGAGGTCAGCCTATGAGTGGCATCAGCAGCAGTCTTATCTCTCCGCCTCGTTATAGAAATTTGCCCCCGCGCCCGCGATCGGAAGACAAACGAGCCAAAATTATCGACGCCGCAATGCGCCATTTTGCGGAACAGGGCTACCACGCGGCCCGGGTGGGAGACATTGCTGCGGGCTTGGGCATCGCCAAGGGCTCCATCTTTCAGCACTTCACCAGCAAAGACGGTTTGTTTTTCGAGGCCTACAAGAAAGCTGTGCGGTCGTTCTCTCCATATTTGAACGTGCCCGCCGATGTTCGCGAGCGAGGTTTTTTCGGCGTACTTTACTACTGGCTGGTGCGGACCGAGCATATGCTGCGCGAAGACTGGATCCCTTACCGCGTCTACCTGCTCGGACAGTATGGAACCGACCTGAGCTTGCGCCGCGAAATTAACCGCTTCCTCATCGCCGAAGATCCTTATGGACGCGTGGACTTCGTGCGCTTTGGTCTCGAACGGGGCGAACTCCGCCGCGACCTCGATATCGAGATGGTAGTTTCAATCCTCGATTGGGTAGTTGAAAGATTTCAGGATGCTTTACTGATCGAAGAGCTCGATCCCGGACTGTTTCGCCACCAAGGCGATTCCGCAGAACGGAAAGAGGCACGCATCACGCAGTTCCTCGACGTGTTGAAAAGAGCGATAGGGACCGAGCAGACGGCATGAATCGCGGGCCCCTGTCTTAATCGGAATGATCACCGTAAAAAATATTCTCGCGGCGTACGATGCGAAGGCGCCGCTCGCCGAAGCGTCGACCATACCCGCGCCTTGGTACGTGGATCCCCGCATAGCCGAGCTCGAAGCCAAGACTGTTTTCACCAAAACCTGGCAGATGGTTGCGCGCATGGATCAACTGGAGTCGTCCGGGCAGTTCGTAACCGCGAATTTGGTGGGCGAACCTATCCTCGTGCTGCGCGGCAACGACGGCATGCTGCGGGCTTTCTACAACGTGTGCCGGCATCATGCTGCGCCGGTTGTTAGTGAAGCGTGCGGGAAGGCTTCCATTCTGCATTGTCCATATCACGGTTGGAACTACGGACTGGACGGTTCGCTCAAGGGGATGCCGGAATTTGACGGCGTAAAAAATTTCGACCGGCAACAGAACGGCCTCGTACCAATCAAGGTCGAGAGCTGGGAAAAATTTGTGTTCGTGAATCTGGATCCCGAAGCCGCGCCGTTACGAGATTTTCTGGGCGGATTGGTGAAGCGTGTTGCGCCGCTCGGCGTGAACAAGCTCTATTACTTCGATACTCGCGTCTATGACATCCATTGCAACTGGAAGGTGTTTGCCGACAATTATCTCGATGGCGGATATCACGTTCCTCATCTGCACAGGGGGCTGAACTCGGTGCTCGATTACAAGCAATACACCATCGAAATTGAGGATCGCTATTGTCTGCAGTCGAGTCCCATGGTGGCTTCGAGCGAAGACGCGTCAACCGGGGCGACCCGCAAAGGCGATCGCGCCTGGTATTTCTGGCAGTATCCTAACCTGATGATCAATTGCTACGAAGGCTACATGGATACGAATCTGGTGCTGCCCGTAGATGTGGATCACTGCCGCGTGATATTTGATTTTTATTTCGCCGACGTTGGTGAAGCACATCGTGAATATAACCAGCAAAGTGTCGCAGTGGGCGCTCGGGTCCAGGATGAAGACTTGGGAATCTGCGAAGCGGTACAGCGGGGATTGAAGTCGCGCGCCTATGGCGCGGGACGGCTTTCGGCGCGGCGCGAGGCAGGCGAGCATCTATTTCACCGGCTACTGGCCGCCGACTTGAAAGCGGGCGTTGGAGAGACCGCGGCGGCGGCGGATTGATCCTGAATCACGAACCATCTCGTTTAACTACGGTGTTTGCGGTATGGAACAATTGCCAAAGAGATGCCATGCTTTAGCACTTCAGGTCTCCACTGTGGCTTACGATGTCACCTTGCAAAGACGAATCCGCGAGTTGTGTGCTCAGGCTATTGCAGTTCGGGATTCGGAGGAATGCCAGCCCATTCTGGCCGAACTGCAGCAATTGCTGCGCCAGCACATGCAGCAGCTTCATAGCATGGTTATCGAATACCCGTTTTCTCCGACCGATGTCTCCCAGGACGCTCCAGCAGACGGCATGCCGGTGAAACACAAGAAAGCAATCTGATCATTCGTTTGGCATAGGAACGTGAAACCTTCGGCGGCGGCGCCGAAACCGTCCAAGAAATCTATGACTGAAGCATACGGACGCCGATATCCTCGACGGCGCACCTGTTCAGTTCCGGCCGTGCAATTTCCGTACAAGTCGACAAACTGCGGATGACGACGTCACACGTAGACCTGGGTGCTTGATGTTAGTCGCTATTTTGTTATAGTTACTCTCAGATTTCACGGTGCGGCTGGAGGCCACCGGTAATTTATCCGAAGGAGAACACCATGCCTGGTGCGCTTGCGACGCCGACAGCGGCCGCAGAAACAGTCAGAGAACAGCCGGAGATTGGGCTTCGGGAGCGGAAGAAGGCGCGTTTGCGGCGGCAGATTGTCGATACTTCGATCAAGCTGTTTCGCAAACACGGATACGAAGACACCCGGATCGACGATATTGTGCACACGCTCGAGATCAGTCAGCCCACTTTCTTCCGATATTTTCCCACTAAGGACGCCGTTCTACGCGAGGTCGGAGAACGCGGGTATGCCTGTATATGTGAGAGGCTACGTTCGGAGCTTTCGAGCAAGGCGGGGACGGACGAGCGTTTGCGGCGGCTGTACCTGACTATGGCACGGGAGGTGGAAGCTGACCGCCGACTGTGGCAAGCGGTAGTGTTATCGGGCGCAATGGATCCGGTGCGATCTGCCGAACTGCGGGGGCACGAGGAGGCCGCCGTTAGTCTGCTCCGGGAAATTCTGACACAGGGACAGAAGCGCGGTGAAGTGACGCGCGCCTTTCCCGTCGTCCACCTGGCGGAGTTCATGGAAGGGCTCTACAACACGGTGGTGCGGCAATGGGCGGTGGATCTGACCGGGCCGCACAAGCTCGCAGACCGCGTCAGGAGTGCGGTGGAGTTTTTCTTGCGCGGCATCCGGCCGTAAAGTCTCCGCGATCGCGCCACTTCTTTATGCCTGTTTAGAAAGGAAACGCGATGAAGGCCGCCGTTCTACATGCGTTCAAGACACCGCTATCGCTGGAGGAGGTGGCTCAGCCGGAAATTGACGCAGACGAGGTTTTGATCGAGGTTGAGGTTTGCGGTGTATGTCATTCCGATCTGCATGTGGCCGATGGCGATTGGACCCAATTGGCCAGTATTGTAAAGAAGCCACTAATCCTGGGACACGAGATTGTGGGGCGAGTGGTCGAACGGGGCGCGGCGGTTCAGAGTGTGCAGGTGGGAGAACGGGTCGGAGTGCCGTGGGTGCAGTGGACATGCGGGCAATGTGAGTTTTGCCGTGAAGGCAACGAAAATCTTTGCGTGCGGCAACGCATAACGGGCGTCATGGTGGATGGGGGGTATGCGGAATTTGCCAAGGCTCCCGCGAGCCATGTGGTCAAGATTCCTGAAACGCTTTCGTCCGAGCAAGCGGCGCCGCTGCTTTGTGCAGGCGTCACGGTTCATCGCGCTCTGAAGCAGGCCAAGATCCGCGCCGGACAGCGGTTGGCAGTTTTCGGCGTGGGTGGACTCGGTCACCTCGCCATCCAAATTGGCCGGGCAGCGGGAGCGCAAGTGACCGCGATCGACATCTCCGAAGAAAAACTCGCGCTGGCGAAGTCGCTGGGCGCAGTGCGAACACTGAATGCCGCAACAAGCGATGTAATTAAGGAAGTGCGTCGGTCTGGCGGCGTACATGTGGCGCTTGTCACTTCGGCGGCCAAGTCCGCGTACGACATGGCGTTCTATTGTGTGCGACCGACGGGAACGTTGCTGGCGGTGGGCTTGCCGGCAAAAGATATCTCTTTTCCGCCCATTCTGATGGCCGCTGGCGAGATTCAGATCAAGGCTTCCGCCGTGGGCACGCGGGAAGATCTGCGAGAAGTTCTGGCGCTAGCGGATGCCGGTGCGGTTCATTGCCACGTAACTACGCGCCCGCTTGTCGAGGTCCAACAGATACTCGAGCAACTGAGCCGCGGCGAGGTTTCGGGGCGGGCGCTGATCCGCTTGCGGAAGTAGTTCGAGGCTGACTGCGTAGGGCGACTCGCCTGCGCAGCTTGTCAGAGAATCGAGTGAAAGAGTATGTTGACGTTAGCGACTACAATATGATACTAACTATCACTTTTGCGTAACATCGTCGCCGAGAGACCTTTCCAGCCGTGAACGTCAAACAACTTTTCGATTTAACCGGCCGCGTGGCAATCGTTTCAGGTGGCTCGATGGGGCTGGGGCGCCAGATGGCCGAAGGTCTGGCGGAGATGGGGGCGGATCTGGTGCTCTGCGCCCGCAAGAAGGAGCGCTGCGAGGAAGCCGCAGAAGCGTTGCGCAGCTTGGGCGTTCAGACGCTGGCCCTGGGATGCGATGTCAAGGACAAGACGGCGATTCAGCAAGTCGTGGATGCGACGCTCGCCAGGTTTGGCCGGATCGACATTCTGGTCAACAACGCCGGCGCGTCGTGGGGAGCTCCGGTGGAAGAAATGACGCTGGAGCAGTGGGACAAAGTGCTGTCCACCAACTTGACTGGCACATTCCTATTTTGTCAGGCAGTGGGCAAGGCCATGGCCGCGCAGAGGTCGGGAAAGATCATCAACATTGCATCGGTTGCGGGTCTGCGCGGCGCCTCCATGGAACTGCAGGCAATCGGCTACCACGCAAGCAAAGGCGGAGTGATTGCATTCACCAAAGATCTGGCGTGCAAGTGGGCACCGCACAACATCCAGGTCAATGCGATCGCTCCAGGATGGTTTCCCACCCACATGTCGGAATGGATCATCGAGCAGCGCAAGGATTCCCTGCTGGCGAAGATTCCACTGGGGCGATTCGGTGGCGATCACGATCTGAAAGGCGCGGCGGTGTTTCTGGCCTCGGAAGCTTCGGCCTACGTGACCGGGCACGTGTTAGTCGTCGATGGAGGCCAGACCGCCTGGTGAGAGTTTCATGAATGTCCCCCTGACACCGGTGCGCTTCCTTCGCTACTCAGAGGAACAGTTTCCCCGCAAGACGGCGGTGGTGTGCCAGGACCTGCGATTTACCTACGCCGAGTTTGGCGATCGAGTGGGGCGGTTAGCGGGTGCGCTTCGCCGTGCGGGAGTGAAGCGCGGTGACCGCGTGGCATTTCTCAGCTTGAATTGCCATCGGCTGCTCGAAGCCTATTACGGTGTTCTTGAAGCGGGTGGCATTTTGCTTCCACTCAATATCCGCCTCGCCGCGCCGGAGCTTGTCTACATTCTGAACCATTCCGGTGCTGCGGTGCTGTTCCTGGAACAGGAGTTTGTCGGTCTGGTGGATTCATTTCGCCGCGATCTTCAAACCGTGCGGTCGTTTTATCAGCTCGACGGAACGCCGCAAGCGAACTGGCTCTCCGATCAAACCTACGAGCAAGCATTAGTCTCCGCCACGCCGTTCCGCGAAGAATTGATGGCATTTGACGAAAATTCCGTGGCCGAGATTTTTTACACCAGCGGAACCAGCGCCAGTCCAAAGGGCGTGATGCTCACGCATCGCAACGTTTACCTGCATGCTATGAACCTCGCTGTGTATCACCACACCCGTTATGAAGACGTGCTGATGCACACCATCCCTTTATTTCACGCCAATGGATGGGGAGCGGCGCACACGATCACGTCCGTGGGCGGAACGCACGTGATGCTTCCGCGCTTCGTGCCCGAGGAAGTATTTCGTTTGGTGGAGCGGGAACGGGTAAGCGCTCTAAGCTTGGTGCCAGCTATGGCCACCGCACTGGTGAACTGCCCGCACGCGTTCCAAGTACGACCTGAGCAGCGTGCAGTGGTCGGTAATCGGCGGCGCAGCTTCTTCTCCGACTCTGATGCGCGAGGTCGAGACGAAATTGGGATTCAAATGTTTTTCGGGCTACGGTCTGACGGAGTGTTCGCCCTCGTTGGCCACCGCCGAACTGAAGCCCGACGTGGAATGCACGCCCGAGGAGCGGTACGTGCTGCAGGCCATGACCGGCTATGCCTATCCCGGGTCATGAACTTCGCGTCGTCGACGACGAAGACAAGGACGTGCCACACGATGGAGTGACCATGGGAGAAATCATTGCCCGCAGCGACGGCGTGATGGCGGGCTACTGGCAACAGCCCGAAGCCACGGCCGAAGCCATGCGCGGCGGATGGTTTCACACCGGCGATATGGCCGTGGTCGCGGAGAACGGCTACATCCGGATCGTGGATCGCAAGAAAGACATTATCGTGAGCGGCGGCGAAAACATTTCGTCGCTCGAAGTTGAAAAGGCACTGGTGGCGCATCCCGATGTTTACGAAGCTGCTGTGATTCCGGTGGCCGACGAGAAATGGGGCGAGGTTCCGAACGCGGTAGTGGTGACGAAACCGGGACGCAACCTCACTGAAGCGGAATTGATTGAGTTCTGCCGCGCGCGGCTGGCTCACTACAAATGTCCGCAATCGATTGAGTTCTGCGAGAGCTTGCCCAGGACCGCGACCGGCAAAGTTTTGAAAAGAGAGTTGCGAAAGAAATATCGAAGGATTACTCCCCGCATCAGTGAGGAGTTTCTCCGCGTACTCTGCGGCCGTTCTTTGCGGTCTCCGCGTTTTAAGGTGTTGATGAGGCCACGTCAAAGACAGAGTATAAATCGCGGAGGTCGCTGAGAACGGCCGCAGAGTACGCGGAGACAACAATTGCCGGAGATTAGTTTGCGAAGGCACCTATGAACAACCTTGTAAGAGTTACTAGAGACAATGATGTCGCGGTGATCACCATCGATAATCCGCCAGTTAACGCTCTCAGCCCGGGAGTGCCGCAGGCGATCGAGGCAGCGATTGATGAAATGAATGCTGACCCGGCGATCAAGGCGGCGGTCATCATCGGCGCCGGTCGCACTTTCATTGCCGGCGCCGATATCAAGGAATTTGGCAAGATGACCTCCGGCGCCACTCCGCGTCGAAGTCTGCTGCCGTTTCTGCTTCATATCGAAGACAGCGTCAAGCCGGTGGTCATCGCCATTCACGGGACGGCATTTGGCGGCGGACTGGAACTGGCCATGGCCGGCCATTACCGCGTCGCATCGCCCACGGCGCAGGTCGGCCAGCCGGAAGTGAAGCTGGGAATTATTCCCGGGGCCGCGGGAACACAGCGTCTGCCGCGGCTCGTCGGCGTGCGCAAAGGCAGTGGAGATGTGCGCCGAGGGAAAGCCGGTCTCCGCCCGCGACGCTGCCGCGCTGGGACTGATCGATCAGTTTGATCGACGGAGATCTTCTCTCCGGAGCGGTGACATTCGCCCGCGAGATCGCTGATAAGCCAATCCCCAAGACGCGGGAACGAACAGCAAAGCTGGGAACCGCCACGGACAATGCGCAGTTTTTGCGGCAGCGCGCGATGCCGTTCGCAAGAAACAACGCGGAATGAAAGCTCCGCTCGCGGCGATTGACGCGGTAGAAGCGGCGACCAGATTGCCGTTCGAGGAAGGCTGCCAGGCTGAGCAGAAATTTTTCACCGAATGCCTTTTCTCCGATCAGTCGAAAGCGCTCATCCATGTTTTCTTCGGAGAGCGCGAGGTGGGAAAGATTCCCGACATTCCCAAGGAAACTCCGGTAATCGCGGTGAACCGCGCAGCAGTCGTCGGCTCTGGAACTATGGGCGGAGGCATCGCCATGGTCTTTGCCAATGCCGGTATACCGGTGCTGCTCAAAGACGTCGATCAGGCAGCGCTCGACGCAGGCATGGGAAAGATCCGGAAGAACTACGCGAGTTCAGTGCAGCGCGGACGTTTCACCCAGCAATTCGTCGACGAGCGTTTGCAGTTGATCACGCCCGTGCTCACCTACGATGGGTTCGCCGATGCAGACATGGTCGTGGAGGCGGTTTTCGAAGGCATGGCGCTGAAGAAAAGTGTGTTTGCGGAATTGGACCGCGCCTGCAAACCGGGAGCAATCCTGGCGAGCAATACTTCGACTTTGAATATCGATGAAATCGCCGCGTCCACCTCGCGGCCAGAAGCGGTGATCGGAACGCACTTCTTCAGTCCAGCCAATGTCATGCGTCTGCTGGAAATTGTGCGCGGAAAGAAGTCGAGCAAAGAAGTGATTGCCACGTGCATGCAGCTATCCAAGAAGCTCGGCAAAGTCGGCGTGCTGGTGGGGAATTGCCGCGGTTTCGTCGGCAACCGCATGTTTGGCCCGTATCGGCGGGAAGCCCAATTTCTAGTCGAAGAAGGAGCGGAGATAGAAGCCGTCGATAGAGCTCTGGTCGATTTCGGCAACGCAATGGGTCCGCTGGCAACCGGTGACCTGGCGGGCCTCGATGTGGGCTGGCGCATTCGCAAGGAGTACCGGCATCTGGAAAAACCCGGAATCCGTCAGCCCTTCGCGGAAGATCGTCTGTGCGAACTCGGCCGCTATGGCCAGAAGACGACGAAAGGATGGTACCGCTATGACGAGAATCGCCGCGCGAGCGCAGATCCGGAAGTGACCGCACTCATGCGGAAGTGGAGCGCGGAAGCAGGAATTCCGCAGCGGCAAATTTCCGCCGACGAAATTGTCGATCGCTGCATCTATGCGCTGGTAAACGAAGGAGCCCGGATTCTCGAAGAGGGATTCGCTCTGCGCGCCGTCGACATCGACATTATTTATCTCAACGGTTATGGATTTCCCGCCTACCGCGGCGGCCCCATGTGGCATGCCGATACCGTAGGGCTGCAGAAGGTCTACCAGCGCATATGCGAATTCCACCAGCAGCACGGAGAACTCTGGGCGCCGGCTCCTTTGCTGCAGCGCCTGGCGGAATCGGGGAAAACCTTCGCCGACTTCGACAAGGAGCAGGCTCTGGCAGCATAGGAAGCATCAGTCCGGAGGAGCAAGAAAGGTGTGAGGAGTCGCATGAGAGAAGCAGTGATCGTAGCGAGTTCGCGAACTGCCCTGGCGAAGTCATTTCGCGGATCGTTCAACTTAACGCGCCCCGACGACCTGGCGGCGCACTGCATCAAGGATGTGTTGCGAAAGACGCCGCAGCTCGATCCGGCCGAGGTCGAGGACGTCATACTCGGCTGCGGTCAACCGCACGGCCCGCAAGGGCACAACATTGCGAGAGTCTCCGCGCTTCTTGCCGGTCTACCTACATCGGTCGGCGGAGTTACGCTGAACCGCTTTTGCTCTTCTGGGCTGCAGTCAATCGCATTCGCCGCGAATCAGATCGTGAGCGGCGGCAGCGAAGTGATGATTGCGGGCGGAGTGGAGAGCATCAGTATGACTCCCCGCAACAATGATCCGAATCCTCGACTGCTCGAGCACATGCCGGGCGTGTACATGGTCATGGGAGAAACTGCCGAGGTCGTGGCCAAGCGCTACAAGATAAGCCGGCAGGTGCAGGATGAGTACGCGCTTCTGAGCCAGCAGCGCACGGCTCGGGCGCAGCGCGAAGGTTTTTTCCAGGAAGAAATCGCTCCCATGCGAGTGGTGCGCGCAACGCTGGATAAGAAGACGAACGAAATCATCGCGAAAGAAGAGGTGTGTGCCGACAAGGATGAATGCAATCGTCCTGACACGACGCTCGATGGCCTTCTCGCTCTGAAACCGCACTTCGATCAGACCAGTGGCCAGGGCACAGTTACCGCCGGGAACTCTTCGCAGCTTTCTGACGGCGCGTCGGCCACGTTGCTGATGTCGCGCGAGCGTGCAGACCAGCTCGGCATCCCCTACAAGCTGGTTTTTCGCGGCTTCCAGGTAGCCGGTTGCGATCCCGATGAAATGGGTATCGGACCAGTCTTTGCGGTGCCGAAATTATTGCAGCGCGCCGGCATTAAATTCAGCGACATCGATCTATGGGAGCTCAATGAAGCGTTTGCGGTTCAGGTGGTGTATTGCCGGGATCGCCTGCAAATCGATCCCGAAAAATTGAACGTGAACGGCGGCTCGATTTCGATTGGCCATCCTTTCGGCATGACCGGCTCACGAATGGTAGGAACGCTAGCCAACGAAATGGCGAGGCGCAAAGCGCGCTATGGAGTTGTCACGATGTGCGTGGGCGGCGGCCAAGGTGCGGCCGGCGTTTTCGAGTCAGCGAACTAAGCATGAGGCACATGACTTTGCTGCGTCATGGGTAAACGTCTGCTGACTGCTACAGAACAGCTATGAATGCAGTTTGCGATCAAGCTGGTGCGATACGGGCGGGCGAAGAACTCAATCTTGCTCGGCTGCAGGAATTTCTGTGCGACCACTTTGCTCACAGCGGGCCGATTTCTGTCGAACAATTTCCGAGCGGCCACTCTAATCTGACATACCGCGTGCGCCTCGGGAACCCGGGAAGTTGTGCTGCGGCGCCCGCCTTTCGGAAGCAAAGTGCGTTCCGCGCATGATATGGCTCGCGAGTATCGCGTGCTCTCAAAGCTGTCCGGCGCGTACCCTGCCGCTCCGAAAGCAATCCTTTATTGCGACGATCTGTCGATTCTCAATGCGCCGTTTTATCTGATGGAGCGGATTCGCGGAGTGATCATTCGCCGGGATCCGCCTTCAGGCATGCCCCTCCCGCCGAAAACAGCGCGGGAATTGAGCGAAGCATTCGTTGACAACCTCGCGTGCCTGCACCGGGTTGATTACGCGGCGATCGGTCTGGCTGATTTGGGCAAACCCCAAGGCTATCTCGAACGCCAGGTCAGGGGATGGATTGAGCGCTATCACAATTCGAAAACTCACGATTTGCCTGAGGTCGAACAAATTTCACCATGGCTTATCGAACGAATGCCCGCGAGTCATCAGATAGCTCTGATCCACAACGATTACAAGTACGACAACCTCGTTCTCGATCCTGCGGACATCACAAAGATCGTCGGAGTTCTGGATTGGGAGATGTGCACGGTGGGCGATCCCTTGACCGACTTGGGGACGGCCTTGGCGTATTGGTCTGATCCGCACGATCCTGAAGAACTTCAGGAGATTCGTTCTGCCCCGACTACATTGCCCGGAACGCTAACCCGAAGACAGTTGATCGATCGCTACACGGCGGCAATGGGCATAGACCCTGGTGATATGACCTTCTACTTGGCGTTTGCCCGCTTAAAAGTCGCGGTCATCCTTCAGCAAATTTATTACCGTTTCGTCCAGGGATTAACGCACGATGAGCGATTCGCCTGCCTGCCCGAACGAATTCGAACGTTAGTGCGCGCCTCATGGGATTGCGCAGAACGCGGGGCAATATGAAACGAACCCACTGCGGTGGGCGGCCAACGACGGCAGGATTTTTAGATTCTCAATCTTGAAATGTGCAATAGGAGTTTTTCCATGACGACATTAACAGACATCCCGCGCAAGACCACAAAAGGAACGGCGTTTCTGATCGAAGACTCAGAACCGCAGGACATTTTCACTGCCGAAGACCTTAGCGAGGAACATCTCGCCATCGGCAAAATGGTGGAGGAATTCTGGGCCAACGAAGTCGAACCGAATCTTCCCGCCATTCGCGAAAAGAAACCGGGCGTCGCCATGGCTGTGCTCCGCAAGTCGGTGGAACTCGGCCTGACGGCGATGGCCATCCCTGAGGAGTATGGCGGCATGGCGATGGATCTGCCCTCGCTGATGGTGACGGCCGAGCGCATGGGACGGGACGGCTCTTATGGTGGCTGGCATTCGGCTCACACCGGAATCGGCACGCTGCCAGTCGTCTACTTCGGAACTCCCGAGCAGAAGCGAAAATATTTGCCGAAGCTGGCCAAGGTCGAGATGCTGGCTGCCTATGCGCTGACTGAGCCACTGGCGGGGTCTGACGCTCTGGCCGCGCGGACGCGCGCCGATCTCGCGCCCGATGGAAAGCATTACATCTTAAATGGCCAGAAGATGTGGATCACCAATGGCGGCGCCGCTGATTTATTCACGGTATTCGCCAAGGTTGGTGGTGAAAAGTTCACCGCGTTCCTGGTCGAGCGAAATTTTCCCGGCGTAACCAGCGGCGCGGAAGAACACAAGATGGGCATCACCGGCAGCTCTACAACGGCGGTGTACTTCGACAACGTTCCAGTGCCGGTGGAAAACGTGTTGGGAGAGATTGGACGCGGCCACGTTATCGCGTTCAACATCCTCAACATCGGACGGCTGAAACTCGGCCCCGCCGGAGTCGGCGCAGCAAAAAACGTATTAGCGATTTGCCTGAAGTACGCCAAGCAACGCAAAGCATTCGGCTCCTCGATTGCCGAATTCGGGGCAATTCAACACAAGCTGGCAGAGATGGCGATCCGCATTTTCGTGGCGGAGTCGATGACCTGGCGCGTAGGGGGCCTGATTGAGAATCAAATGCACGCCGGGTCTGCGGACGGCACGCAAGAGTTGAAGGCCATCGAAGAATTTGCCGCCGAGTGCTCGATGATCAAGGTCTACGTCAGTGAGATGCTCGATTACGTGGTCGACGAGGGAGTCCAAATCCACGGAGGCTATGGTTACCATCAGGACTATGTGGTGGAGCGCGCCTATCGCGATTCGCGGATCAACCGGTTGTTCGAAGGGACCAGCGAGATCAACCGATTAGTGATTACGGGCATGCCGTTGAAGCGTGCGGCTCGTGGAAGCCTACCGCTGCTCGATGCCGCTCGTGCCGTCGCCCACGAGACCGAGCCGAAACCTGTTGAGATATCTGGCGACGCGGAACTGAGCCTTGTCCGCAATGCCAAGAAGATCGCCCTGCTGACGCTCGGAATCGCGCACGAGAAGTACGGCGCGAAGCTCGAACAGCAGCAGGAGATCATCATGAACATTTCTGACATCATCATGGAAGTGTTTGCCATGGAGTCGAGCCTGCTGCGCAGCCGCAAGCTGGCGGCCTCAGGTGGCGGAGCGAATGCCGCGGACGCCTGCGCCGTGTACTTGCGCGATGCCATAACGAGGATCGAACAGTCCTCCAGAACCGTGCTGAGCGCCTGCGCACAGGGCGACGAACTGCGTGGCAATCTTTCCCGCTTGCAAACGTATGCTACTCACGATCCGGTGAATTCAATCGAACTGCGGCGTCAGATTGCCAGGAGGCTGCTGGCGAGCGAACGGTACACGGCCTGAAGGAAGAGATTGCAACCGAGGAGACAGCATGGCACTCATCAATCACAAGTTCCTGCTCGCGGCGCGTCCGGTAGGGATGCCGAAGCGAAGCGACTGGACGTTCATCGAGGAACCGGTCGGCGAGCCGAAAGAAGGCGAACTGCTGGTCCGGGTCTTGTACATCTCGCTCGATCCCGCCATGCGCATGTGGATCAACGAGGCTCGTTCGTACATTCCGCCGGTGCGGCATCGGAGAAGTGATGCGCGCGCTGGGAGTCGGGATCGTGACCGCATCTCGTAACCCTGCCTTCGCGGTAGGCGATCACGTGTCCGGCGTGTTCGGGGTGCAGGAGTATGCGCTGACCAATGGCCAGACGAGTGAGAAAAGTCGACGCGAAAATCGCTCCGCTGCCCAAGTATCTCAGCGTGCTTGGCATGCCGGGCATGACTGCATATTTTGGCCTTCTCGACACTGGCCAGCCGAAGCCCGGAGACACGGTTGTAGTTTCGGCAGCAGCGGGCGCTGTCGGCTCGCTGGTGGGACAGATCGCAAAAATAAAGAACTGCCGCGTCGTGGGCATTGCAGGAGGAGCGGAGAAATGCCGCTACATCGTGCATGAACTGGGCTTCGACGCTGCCATCGATTACAAGTCTGAAGACGTGAGGCAGTCCCTTCGAAAGCATTGCCCGGAGGGCATTAACGTTTATTTCGACAACGTAGGCGGCACAATTCTGGAAGCAGCGCTGTCGAACCTGGCGCGCGGCGCACGCATTGTCATCTGCGGGGCAATCTCCCAATACAACAACACCGCACCCGCCCCCGGGCCCAGCAATTACATGTCTCTGCTGACGAATCGCGCGAGCATGAAGGGCATGCTGGTAATGGACTACGTAGATCGCTACGCACAGGCCGGAGCGGAAATGGCGGGATGGATGGCAGCGGGCAAACTGAAGTCGCGCGAGCACATTGTAGAAGGACTCGCCACCTTTCCAGACACTCTACTCAAGCTTTTCACGAGTGAGAACCTGGGAAAGCTGATGCTGAAGGTGGACTAGGCCCGCCAAGGAGTCTTCCGATGTCATTCGTTGAAAATCACGGAGCAAAGATTTATTGGGACGAACAAGGGCAGGGTGAACCTGTTCTGCTGATCATGGGCCTCGGATATCCGTCTAACCTGTGGCATCGCACGCGGCCGTCGCTGGCGCAGAACTATCGCACGATAGCGTTTGACAATCGCGGCGTGGGGCTGAGCGACGTTCCTCCCGGACCGTATTCGATTGCGACTATGGCGTCGGACGCCGCCGCGGTTCTGGACTCCGCCGGTGTTTCTGACGCCAACATTTTCGGCATATCGATGGGCGGCATGATTGCGCAGGAATTCGCGCTGCAATATCCCAGCCGAACGCGCTCATTGATTCTCGGCTGCACCTCCGCTGGAGGACCCTCCGCGATACGCGCCGAGCGTAAAGTGGCCGACATACTGATGGCGCGCGACATGACGCTGCAGGAAGCGCGGGAAGCCATCCTCCCATACGTATATGACGAGGCCACGCCGCGAGAAAAAATCGAAGAAGATGTCGCATTGCGCCGCCGCTGGCTCCCCTCGACCGAGGGCTACATGGCACAACTGCAGGGAATTCTGGCATGGGAGGGCTACAGCCGAATCGCCCAGATCACTGCGCCCACGCTGGTCATCCATGGAAAGTCGGATGCCCTGGTGCCTCCCGGCAACGGAGAGCTGATCGCACGGCAAATTCCAGGTTCAAGACTCGTTCTGCTCGAGCATGCAAGTCACTTGTTTCTCACCGATCAGACTCAGGCAGCGCACAAAGAAATATTCGAATTTCTTTCCTTGCATGCTGGCGAAGGGACGAACCAGCAAACCAAGGTGACGAGCCATATCACGGACTAAAACTAGAGCCAAAGCGACATTCCTGACAGGCATACAGCATCATCAAAACAATTCATTTGATGAATTTCGCGAACGCGGATACCCTCGCGTCCAATCATGAAGATGCGGCGCTCTGAAACCGTCCGAGCGTGGGGAATTGTTTGCTCTCATCAGCCCATCCCAAAAATAAATAATCTCGATCAAAATAATGCCGACGCGGAGAGATTCGGCGGGTTGGAAAAGTGTGGCTGTATGCTGCTGCGCGACCAAGTTTTTTGTTGTGCTTCAGGCAAGTCCGAGGCAAGGGGAAATATGATTTTCGAAAAGAGCAGTTTGGATGGTCGCTCGTTTTCATGCTACTGCGCCCCTTTCTGGAGGCGGAAGAATCCTATGAAATCACTCCCACATCTTCTCGTGTGCTTCCTGCTCGCAACCTTAATGGCTCACGGGCAGGGCGTGGGCACTTCGGGCGAGATCACAGGGACTGTAACCGACTCTGCCGGCGCTGCCGTGCTGAATGCGACTGTCAACGTCGTGGATACCCAGACCGGTCTGCAGCGCACGGTGACGACCGATAACACGGGGCAGTTCCGAGTCACAGGGCTCTCGCCGGCGACTTACGACGTCCGTGCGCAAATGCCAGGTTTTGCGACTGAAATCAGAAAAGGCGTAACGGTCGCAGTCGGGCAAACGGTCGTCTCCGATTTCAAACTGAAACCGTCGCAAGTAGCAACTGTCGTCGAGGTCACGGATCAACCGCCCGTGGTGGAAACTGAACGAGGAAGCCAGGCGGACACAATCACACAACAGTACATCGCCGACCTGCCCATTGACCGGCGCGATTACCTTACATTTACTTTGCTTGCGCCCGGGGTCTCCGACGCGACGAGGCTGGCAGGAGACCAGGATTTCAGGGTCAAACAAACACCGCAAAGCGGGCTGTCCTTCTATGGCAGCAATGGGAGAGGAAACAACATAACGGTGGACGGCGGCGAGACCTCAGGCGATAGCGGTGGCGAGCGCCTGACGGCAGGCCAGGACACGGTGCAAGAATTCCAAATCAATCGCAGCAACTACGGTGCCGACCTTGGGGCAGCCACCGGTGCGTCGATCAACATTGTGACCAAGTCAGGCACCAACAACGTGCATGGCTCGCTCTTCGGCTTTTTCCGCAACGATGTGATGGACGCGCGCGATCCGTTCGCGTTCAGCCAAGCATTGCAACCCGGCCAAACCTTTAATCCTGCCAACCCCGACTCCGTAGGTTCGCCGATTAAGGATACTCTGACTCGGCAACAATTTGGCGGAACACTGGGTTTTCCAATCCAGAAAGATAAGACGTTCTTGTTTGTTGGATTCGAAGGCTTGCGGCAAGATGCGCAGCACGCAGTTCCCATTTTGACCAACACCGATATTTTTCGTCCGACCGTAGCGCAGGATGCCATTATTGGCGGGTTGGCAACTTCGTCGGCGCCCGTTGGTTGCCTGAATCTTCCGAACGGAACTGTCCTGACCTTACCGTCGAATATTTGCGCCTTTGCGCTCCAGAGCGTTTTGACCGTGAACCCAAATCCCGGCCCGAACCCCTTCGTTACTCCCGGCCAGGCCGCTCTGAATGCCTTTCTGGTAAACCAGTTTGAAACCCAAGGTGGACTTTTTCCCTTTAACACGCGGGAATACCTGGGGTCGGCTCGTTTGGATCATCGCTTTAATGCGAACAACGAGGTCTCTGTCACCTACAGGTATGGACACGATCTGGAGGAGTCGCCGGATGTGCAGTCTCTGACCGCTTTTTCGGCGGGCAGTTCAATTCACACTTACGACAACAATCTGCAAGCCGCCTGGTATCACCAGATCAGTGCAGCCGCCCAGAACGAGGCCCGGGTGCAGTGGGATTACAACAGCTTCAATGTGATTCCGAACGAACCCGGACAGGTGGGACTCCAGATTCCCAGCTTCATCAATAATCTGGGAACGAACATTTTCTTGCCCAGTATCACCATTCTGCGCCGCTACGAATTTGCCGACAATTTCACCGTGATCCGCGGCCATCACACCCTCAAGTTCGGCGGCTACGAATTGCTCCGCGGCAATCACACCGAATCGCACACTTTTTTCCCCGGCCGCTTTGTGTTTGGGTCGCTCCCCGGCGGTTTGATCAGCCCACAGCTTGCGACCACAACTGTAAACCCGCTGCAATCAGCTTCGCTCGGCCTGCCTCAGGTTTACCAGCAGGGTTTCGGAGATCCGACATATCCTTATTACACCCGGCCGCTGACAGCGTTCTACGGGCAGGATTCCTGGCAGATAGCGTCAAACTTTACTTTGAATTATGGCCTGCGCTACGAACTAGACTCGCAATTCGCGCCACTGACCACATATAAGAAGGATTTCGCACCCCGGATTTCTTTCGCCTGGGACCCCATCGGGGATCACAAGACCGTGATCCGCGGTGGGTACGGAATTTTCTACGGACCGGTAGACGTACAAATCCCCGACGTCGACTTGAGCCTGGGAGTCGTGAACAGGAATAAGTCCGCGGTCGAGAACAGCGGGCCAGGCAGCCAAGTCGCAAATCTGACTGCGATCTGCGGTATCGCGCCCCTATTTCCCCGGGAACGGCAGTAGTCCTTGCAACCGTGAAATTTCTATTTATGTAGATCCGATCACTCCGACCGGTCTCCCTGGTTTGCAAACCGCACCCGTGGTTTTCCAGACACTCTTTGCGCAGGGATTGATTGGGTGCACAACCCCGACTCCAGGGAACGCTGCCTGTATCACGCCCGCTGCGGTAGCCCCGTTTGGCATCAACGTTACCAATAGCGGAATACTTTCTCCGCTGCAGGTCGTTTTCGTGAACCAACCGGGCTACCGTCCCCCGATTGCGCAGCAGGCTTCTTTTGGAATTGAACGCGAGCTTGGACGCGGGCTCTCGATTTCTCTAAGCGCAATCTATTCTCATACGCAGAGACTACCGGTCGCGATCGATACCAATCTGCTGCCGGCGCCGTTCAGCACGGTGAAGCTGGCCAATGGCCAGGTCGTTACTTATCGCAATTGGAATACGAGCCCCGCGGCGGATCCGCTAGGCGGCACCGAGGGCCTGCCATGTGCGGCCAATCCCACGCTCTGCTTTGTGAATCCGCTGGTGACACAGAACAACCAATATAGTTCTGAGGCCGAAGCTCTTTACGAGGGCGGTATCGTGGAAGTCAAAAAGCGCTTCAATGAGCACTTCACCTTGTTCGGGAATTACACCTACAGCAAAGCTTTTGACACATCCACGGATTACAACTCCGACTACGGGCCGCAGGATCCCACCAACCTCGGTTTAGATCGTGGTCTGTCCGAGTTCGATCAGCGGCATAAAGTAGTGATCGCTGGTGTGTTCGACAGCCCATGGAAACAAAGTATTTTGTCGGGTTTCCAGCTGGCCCCGATTTTCTCCTACCACAGCGGACATCCTTTCAACCTGCTGGCGGGAGGAGAAGTGAATGGCGATAACCACACCACCAATGAACGTCCCATCGGAGCCCCGCGCGACACGGGTCTGGGACCGAACTACATCGACTTTGACGCGCGCTTGACCTGGGCGCACAAAGTAGGCGAGAGAGCTAACCTGCAATTCACAGCGGAAGGATTCAACATTGCGAACCGGACAAATTATGCCAGCGTAAACAACGAGGTCAGTCCTCTATTCGGTTTTGAACCAGGATTCACCACGTTCAACGTTCACGGAATCCGTCCGGGCACGGCGCTTGCCGGTGGTGGAACGGCGACGTCCAGCACGCCGCTGGCATTCACATCCGCATTTCCCAAGCGGCAAGTCCAATTAGGAGTGCGGTTCTCGTTCTGATTCACGCGCTCCCGGGTGCCCCATTTCTCGCGTTCTGTGCGAGAAGTGGGACGGGGTGCGACAAGAACGACTATCGCGGCATCCTCGCCGGACTAGAAGGCGTATCCGGCAAGAAAGCCATCGACTCCGAAACTATGACGGTCAAGAACTAAATCGATCATACGGCGACCCAGCCCGCGATTCGTGGGAAGGGCATGGCTTCAGCCATGCCACAAAGCCGCCAATTCGACCCAGGCCCCGCAGGGAACCAACACTCTCACACCGAGATCGTGTTCATTCCGCATATTTCCGCTGCAGCGAACTGCCCCAGCCTTCGCAAAGGACGCGAAAGGCTGGGCACCTACCCTCCAATCCCCTTGACTCCCTGATGTTCGCGGAGTACTGTTCTCCTTCCCCCAAAGCTGTCGGGTCCATACTTTCCCCAAGGAAAATCAGATTCAGAGTCCAGGAGACCACATGAAACATGTGCTCGCTGCTGTCCTTTGCATCGCCATGCCTATCGCGATGTTCGCCTCAGAAAACGGCTACAAGGTCACCTACGACGGAGGTTCGCTGCCCGACGCCAAGGCGGGAACCGGGATGAAGATCTACATCGAATCCAATCAGGTCCGGGTCGCTAAAGACAAAGCTGACGTGGTAACGATACCCGCGTCAGCGATCACCGAGATCAGCTATGGACAGGACGTTCACCGCCGAATCGGCACCGCGGTTGCGGTTGGCGTCTTCACCCTGGGCGTGGGCGCATTGATCGCGCTCAGCAAATCCAAGAAACACTACATCGGATTGATCTGGGCCGACGGAGACAAAAAAGGCGGTCTCGCCTTGCAGTGCGATAAGAACGACTACCGCGGCATCCTCGCCGGACTAGAAGGCGTATCCGGCAAGAAAGCCGTCGACTCCGAAACCATGACCGTCAAGAACTAGATCGGGGGGGCAAGACGCGCGTTCTCCGAGAGACGCGCCGAACGCTGCAAATTCATAGCCGAGTTTTCTGGAGAGGTTGGATCATGGCTGAGCACATAGTCAAGGTAAAGCTACCGAAGCGTGTCGAGGTTCTAAGCAAGGATCTCGAGGTCGAAGTCAGAAGCAATCGCCGCTTCATCGGGACGCTCAAAATTAGCAAGGGCTCACTGGACTGGAGAGACGCTTCTGACCAGTTTTCGCATGTGCTCTATTGGGAGAGGTTCGCGGAACTGGCCCTGGAGCACGGACGCAGACGAAGACGGAAATAGCACCACGAGCGTCGCGCCTGCCTAGCAAGGGCACGGTGGGCAAGTGACGCCATTAGTGGCACAATGGAGGCCAATGACTGTCCGCGCGCCGAGCAAAAAAGCAGCACCCAGCATACGATTCGAAGCGGTCAAGCTCGATGCCCTCTTCGAAGTTTTGGACGCCGTTGCATGGCTCCCGAGTCCATCCCCGAAGGAAATTGCCCAGTTTGCATACATCGATCCGCGCACAGCGGGGAAGATACTGAAGAATGCTCGTCTTATCGGTCTCGTGGAGACGCCCGACGACCACACATTTGTGCTCTCCGCGCCCTACCCGTTCAAGGGGACGCTTGCCCAGAAGGAGAGCGTTGTGCGGGAGGCGCTGCTCCGTCTACCTCTTATTCAGCACATCAAGCAGTTCATGGGATTAGGAAACGACCTGCGGGACAGTATGCGGAAGGCGGCGACGGTAGCCGGAGAGCGCAGCTATGACGCCTCGAACATCGCGCCCCTCGTCACCTTAGCCACGCACTTCAATGTGCTCGACTTCAGCCTGCGTGTAGAGACGCTGGTCGACACGGCCGTCGAAGCGAAAATTGAGCGTCACGCGACGGCAGCCAGCGCGCGGGTTGCGTTTATTAGCCACAGCTCCAAGGATAAGGCGTTTGTTCGGCAACTCGCTGCAGACCTCGTGGCCTCTGGTGTCCAGGTCTGGATTGACGAGCAGCGCATTCGAGTCGGGGATTCCATTCCTGAGCGGGTCGCTCAAGGCGTTGCGGAGTCCGACTTCTTTCTCGTCGTTATCAGCGCGGCATCTGTTAACTCGCCCTGGGTCAAAAAGGAGCTGAACCAGGCGCTCGTCCATGAAATTGAGAAACGCCGCGTGAGGGTCATGCCGGTACTCCTTGACAAGGTTGAACGGCCGGAGACGATCCGTGAAAAGAAATATGCAGATTTTACGGAGTCTTATGCCGAGGGTCTCGAGGAGTTGCTCGAGTCGATTAAAGCACAGGAGGTAACCACGAATGGCGGATGCTGAGAAGGAGAAGGCAGCGCAGCAGAGAACCACGGGCGGTACGTTGGATAAGAAGAAGATGCCAAAGGGCGGCCGAAAAGGGGGAACGATTTTCCCGCGCATCGGGCTGAAGCAGGCCCTCGACTACTCGAAGAAACTTGTGAGCAAGACAGCGATCGCTCCGCAACCCGAAGCCACTATCCTCGCCGGGGTTTTCAATAATGCAGGAGCGACAGGACAGGTAAGGGCCTCGGCGCTGAAGCAATTCGGGCTCATGGAGGGAACGGCCGCCGCTTACACGGCGACGCAGCTCGCGCGGGATATTGACGAATCAGCAGATGAAACGGAACGCCTACCTCTGGTCCGTCGTGCAATGCTCTCGTCGAAAGTGTTTCGCGAGCTTTTCGAGACGTACCACGGCGATCAGGCGAGCAAGGGGAAAATCCGGGGCCGTACACAGCAGCTTGGTGTCCACCCGGACCTGGGCGATGAATGCGCCGACCTTTTCATGGCCTCAGCCGAAGCAGCTGGCCTAGCGACGCGCGACGCCGACGGAATCCGCCTCGCGGCGGCTGCCGCAGTCCCTCTTCCGGCCGCACCGGGAGACGAGGCTTCTTCCGTTGCCGAGCCCGAGGCTCAGGTCGGAAGCGAAACTGCCACGGGGATGAAAGACGACACACCGCACCCTGAGGCAGGCGCGCCACCCGCCGGCACGGCCGTCGGAGTAACGCTATCGCCTGCCCCGCGACCGCGAACCGCAGCTGATGTTTCGGTCAACCTAACCGTTGATAGCAGCTTGGACGGCGAGAAGCTGGCGAAGCAACTGGCGCTCCTCCGAAGCTACGGGCTGATCTAACTCCCTTTAAGCGCCTTTGCCGGGTGCCCCGCTCCTTGCGGTTTTATCGCAAGGGGCGGGCGCTAGCGCAACGATGGCTTCCAGTCTTTCGCGCTACCACTGAGGCGAGTTCAGGATTAAAGTCGCGTCGCCGGAAGGATTGCTCACATTGGCCGTCCGCCTTTCCCTGCCTAGCCGTCCACGTACACCCGCCCCTTGCAAAAAACGCAAGGAGCGGGGCACCCGGTTGTCATTTTCGCATTGACATCGATCTTTCTAGAAGATATTATGTATCAGCGCAAGATTAGCTCATTGACAACCGATAATTTCAAGTCCGAGGATGTCCCTGAGGATCATTTCAGGAATTATTCCAGCTAAGTCTTTATTCCGGAATATTTTGCCTGCAACTCTTTATTCCTCAAAGATTTTGACCGCGGTGTTGCCCTAATCCCATGATTCCAAAAGATCAGGGGGGAGGGGGTATCTCACCTTTTACGTTTTTTCGAGACGTGGGATGCAGTAGCGTTAGGCTCTGACTCAGGCCGAAGCTACGACCTTGGCGGTGTATTTCCTCAGCTCCATCTTGGCAATCAACGCGCGATGGACTTCATCGGGCCCATCCGCAATGCGCAGTGTGCGGATCGCGGCAAACATTTCGGCAAGCGGAAAATCGTCGGTAACTCCGGCGCCTCCGTGCATCTGAATTGCCTGGTCGATGATCTCCAGCGCAATGTTGGGAACCGCAACTTTGATCTGTGAGATTTCACTGCGAGCTCCTTTGGTGCCGACTTCATCGAGCATCCATGCGGCCTTGAGGGTAAGAAGGCGGGCTTGCTCCAGCCTGATGCGGGCGTTAGCAATGACATCGGGATTAGCGCCTAGCTCGGCCAGAGGTTTTCCAAAGGCCACCCGTTGCAGCGAGCGGCGGCACAAAAGTTCAAGCGCGCGTTCGGCTGCTCCCAGCGTGCGCATGCAATGATGAATGCGGCCCGGGCCAAGCCGTCCCTGCGCAATTTCAAAACCGCGGCCCGGTCCGGCGATGATGTGATCCAGCGGCACCCGAACATCGGTAAAGCTGACCTCGCCGTGACCGAAGGGCGAGTCATAGGAACCAAACACGGGCAACACGCGCTCGATTTTGACGCCGCGAGTATCAAGCGGCACCAGAACCATGGAATGACGGCGGTACTTGGCAGCGGAGGAATCAGTGAGGCCCATGAAGATGAGCAGCCGGCAATGCGGATGTCCGACTCCCGAACTCCACCATTTCCGGCCATTGAGGACGATGTGGTCTCCCTCAATAATGGCGGTAGCTTGCATGTTCGTCGCATCCGAAGAGGCGACGTCGGGTTCCGTCATACAGAACGCGGAACGAATCTCGCCGGCCAGCAGCGGCTTAAGCCAACGCAGTTTTTGCGCGGCCGAGCCATACTTCACCAGCACTTCCATGTTGCCAGTGTCAGGTGCGTTGCAGTTGAAAACCTCGGGCGCAATGAACGAGCGCCCGGTAATCTCAGCCAAGGGCGCGTACTCCACATTCGAAAGACCGGCGCCATATTCTTTGTCAGGAAGAAACAGATTCCACAGGCCAGCCGCCCGAGCTTTGGCCTTCAAAGTTTCCATAACCGGAGGCTGCTTCCATTGCCGCCAGTCGGGGACATTCTGCACTTGCGCGTAATATTCAGGTTCAGCTGGCAAAACGTGCTCCTGCATAAACGCCGAGAGGCGCTGAATATATTCCTGGGCTTTCGGTGACACGGAAAAGTCCATTTGACCGGCCTGATCCCGCAAGCCCTATAGCCTAGCCAGTCCGGCAGAATTCTCCTAATGAATCCTACGAATCCTGTAATATATGCGGCGTGCATTTAAGTCAGGTCGACCTGAACCTGTTCGTGGTGCTCGAAGCCATCTATCGCGAGGGCAATATCACTCGAGCAGGCCAGCAACTGAACCTCACTCAACCAGCCATCAGCCACGCGTTAAAGAGACTGCGTGATCTGCTGCAGGACCCACTGTTCGTCCGCCAGGGGTCGCACATGGTGCCAACACCGTTCACCCGAAATATGATCGACCAGGTGCGGCAAGCACTGCAAATACTGGAAGTAAATCTCAGCCAGAGCCGCAATTTTGTTCCCGAACACACGCGCCGGAATTTTCACCTGTCGTTGTGGGAATATGGCGAAGCACTGATTCTTCCATCCTTGCTGCCACGCCTCACGGATGCTGCCCCTGGAATGTCGATCACGACGTCGCAGGTCAAACGCAGAGACTTGGAGACCGAACTGGCGAGTGGTTCGGTCGATCTGGCCATCGACATCCCAATGACGGTGAGTGATCGCATTCGGCATAAGTGGCTCCTGACGGAAGCATTCGTCGTGATTGCCCGGAAAGGTCACCCTGCGATCAAGCACAAACTGGATTTGGATACTTATCTGGCGCAGCGCCACATTCAGGTCTCCTCGCGACGCCACGGTCCCAGCCTGATTGACGTCGAACTTAGCCGCCGAGGACTTCGCCGGCAAGTGTTCCTGCGCAGCCCACACAACCTGACCGCATACATGGTAGTGAGTAAGACGGACATGCTACTGACCTTGCCGGAGCGTCATGCGCAACTGCTAAATCCGGGACTGGTGAACCAGGTGTATCCCTTCCCGCTCCAGACGCCCCGCCTCGAAGCTCACTTGTACTGGCACGAGAGTGTAGAGAATGATCCAGCAAACCGCTGGCTGCGGGAAGAAATCGAAAAGGTCTTGGCCCCGGAATTCCGACCGACGCAACTGCGGCGTAAGTCAGGTAACAAACCTCGCCGGGTCGACTCGCGCCGGCCCCACGCGTAACCTGGCTCGATGCGGCGAACGAAGGGACAGTTCATGGCGCGAAGGTTCTGCGACAATAACCTCACAGCCGCCTGTTCGCCGAACAACGGAGTGGTGCGAATCGAATGCCAGAACGGCCGTTCATACCTGAGCGGACGAGGTGCTTTCGGTGCGGTTCATGCGACTTTTCCTTTTCGAGCGACAGGTTCGCTCTTGGCTCGCATTGATTTGACCAGGTCGGCTGACGACGCTCCTTCGAGCGACAATCCGTAGCCAACTTCTCGCACGATGCGCTCCTTCAACGGTTGAATGAAGTGGATGCGTGTGTTTCGGCGGGTTACCTCCGGCGCCTTCAGGTACAGTTCGGCCAATTCCCGGGCACGACTGAGCGCCTTACCGTTCGGCACAACCTCGGCAACCACTCCCCATTCGCGTGCAGTACGCGCCGGCAGCGGCTGCGGGTTCAACAGGAACGCTTCCGCTCGTCCCGCTCCCGCGCGATAACTCCAGGTGGTAAAGATTCCGTCACCGGGGGCAACGCCCGCGCCGAAGTGGGCCACATCCTGGAAGGTCGCATCCTCCGCTGCCACAATCACACTGGCAAGTAGCGCGTAGTCTGAGTGCACATGGGCGCGTCCCTCGATAGCCGCGATGACCGGCACGCGTATGTTGGCTATGTTTTCCAAAGCCTGAACGCCTTCGTCGTGAACCTGGCTCCAAACGCCGGGATCGGCGACATCGCCGAAAGAGGACCAATCGACATCGGTAATGAACTCCCCACCTGCGCCCGTGAGGATTACGATCTTGTTCGCGCGATCCTGCGAAATGCGGTAGAAGGCATCGACAAGTTCGGTGTGAGCTGGCGCGGTCATAATGAACGGTCCGCCGTTGTTGTGGAACTCAGCAACGAGCACACCTTTGTCATCTCGGGTCAGCTTTAGGTTGTGATAAGCAGTGAAGTAGTCACTTTGAAGTTGCATCGTAATCTCCTCTCCGGTTTGTACCTTGGGGTGAATTGCTCTTGCTAGTGGCTTGGGGCCGTAGTTAATGTCCGCAACTGCCTGAGAGTTTCCGTAGGCTCCGGACGGATCGTGTAATCGGCGTTCAGTTCGGCCGCACGAATAATTCCTTGCTTGTCGATGATATAGCGCGCAGGTAGCGGCAGTCGATATTCCGGTTCGTCGTGGAATCTGTCCAGAGTGCTGCCAAACGACTTGTAAAGGTCGCGCAAGTAATCCGGCAGCGTGAAAACGAGCCGAAACTGCTCGGCGGTCTTCAGGTGCAGATCGGTCAGGATGTCAAATGTGAGGTTCAGCTTCTTGTGAAGAGCGCGTGTGTAGCGCTCGAGCTCGGGAGTGAGCACCACCATCTGCGCTCCCAATGCCCGCACCTCGGAATGGATCTCCTGTAGAGCCTCCAGCTCCATGTTGCAGTAGGGTCACCAGTGTCCTCGGAAGAAGCTGACCACGAGCGGACCTTCACGGAGCAGATCGGCCGAGGCCACCGGCATGTGGTCCTGATTGAATAACGTGAAGCTCGGAGCGGGGTCTCCCACTTTCAAGGCCCGCCCTTCAATTCCGGTAGCCTTGAGCTCGGCCGTCGCGCGATGCATGGTTTCGATTGCTTCGTGCGGCGCGTTATACGGCGGAGCTCCGGATTCGAATGATTTCTTGAATTCATCTAAACGTGATTGAAGACTTGCCATTTATTGTCCTCCCCAGATTTTTGGATAGGGCCTACCGCATTTTGTAGCGCTCAGGTGGCTATGATAAGTCCGCCTGCCGCCCGGATGACCTCTCCGGTGATCCAGGCTGATTCATCTGATGCCAGGAAGACTGCCAGGGGTGCGATATCAGAAACGCGACCGAGCCGGCCGAGCGGCGTCTTCGCAGCCAGAGCCGCGCCGGCACCACCTTCAAAGGTCCCCGCGGCTACATTGCCTTCGGTTTCTGTATGACCGGGAGCGATGGCGTTGACGCGTATTTTACGCGGCGCTAGTTCGAGCGCCAGTCCCTTTGTCAGTGCTTCGATGGCGCCCTTCGTGGACGCGTACAGGAGGGCTCCCGCCACCGGATGCGAGCCGACAATAGAACTGAGGTTGATGATGCTCCCGCCGTCGGGCCCGAACCGTTTGATCGCTTCCTGCACGGTGAGAATCGTCCCGAGAACGTTGATGTTGAAGTGGAGGTGAAAGCTCTCTTCGCTGATCTCGGCGACGGCGGCGAAGCGGAATACTCCGGCGTTATTGACCAAAACGTCGAGTCTTGCGAACGCAGAATCCACTTCTTTAAATAACCGCGCGACATCTGCGGCCTTGGACACGTCGGCGGCGACCGCGATCGCCTCTCCCCCGTTGTCGGTGATCGCCTGAGCGACGCGTTCGGCCCCTTCCCGGTCGGAAGAATAGTTCACGGCCACGCGTGCGCCCTCGGCTCCCAAGGCTGTTGCAATCCCAGCGCCTATGCCTTTGGACGCGCCCGTCACTATTGCCACTTTATTTAATAGTTTGCTCATATCACATTGTTCTCGATCCGACTCCCTCGCCGCAACCTGTGATCAAAGTCACGCGACAAGTTTCAGGCAAGAAGGATTTCGTAGCCTATGTCCATGCTATCGGAAAGCTGGACGGATGCGCTGTCTGCTTGGATCATCAGCGTGCGAGCGTGGGTTGGTACAGCTTGGCGAGCATACCGGGGAAACGGCGACCAGATCGGTACTGCGCTGGGGCAATACCACCAATCCGTCAAACGGGATTCTTCCTCTTTTTTCTTGGCCTCACAAGAGCCGCCCGTCCTTCTGCAGTCTCCACTTGGGCTTGGCCGATGCAACGCCCGATTACTTTCGTTACATCGTTTTGGACCTTTCAGGTTCAATCGCATACAGCGTCACGCTACCATCAACCTCAAATTAGATTCCGCTCATTTTCCGAGAGAGAAGGAAACTACCGCTGCCCTGATCGGCGGTGCGCCGGAGCCGAGACCCTGGGACGCGTCGTCGCGGCAGAACTGGAGCGGCGGACTGGTACGGACTCCGGAGCAGAATCTCGACTGGCTTAAGATCAGCAAGGGTCTAAGCCGCGTCCTATGTAGTTCTGCAGGATTAGCAGAGGCAGACAGATGTACCCTGTGCCACAAGCAAACGGTTTAGATCGAAATGCCGCGTTGCAATTAATCAGTCAGCGCGCACAAGTGCTCACCCGCAGCACTGGCGTTGCCATCGCGCTCGGCCACAAGGAGTCGATGATCTGTCTGGCTAGTGTAGGAGCGAACGCCCCGTCGCTCGGCACCCGCCTGGACGGCAGCACTGGTTTTTCTGGAGAGTGTGTTCGTACCGCCAAAGCACAGCGCTGCGACAATACTGACAGTGATTCCCGCGTTGATTCCGAGACCTGCCGCCGACTTGGTGTTCGCTCTATTCTGGCAGCGCCGATCACGTTCGCTGGCGAAGTAGTGGGTTTGTTGGAAGCTTTCTCCTCTGAGAGCTTCGCTTTCCACGATGGCGATCTCCTCGTCCTCGAGAACCTGGCAGAAACTATACTCGAAATCCGATCTTCGTTTAAGGCCATTCCGCCGCCGAATCTTCTATTCAAGCTGGAACCGGCATACCGAGTTTTCTTTAGCAACTTGATCGACACTCTGCATCCACCGCAGATGCCACCGCTAAAGGTGACTTCACTGCCGTCGCGGTTTTGGCCGGATGTTTTCGTGCCCTCGCAATTGCCTTGGCGACGGTTTGGTCAATCGATGCTGCTGCACGTGATCATGGTCGTAGCGCTGGGTGGTCTTCTTGAGTTCGGATTTTCGCAGCGGCCGCGCCTGAACCAATTAAGGTTCAATAAGTCAGATGTTATTTACTACTCACCTTCTGATTATCTCTCCTCATTTAAGAGGGACACCGGGCCATCGCGACATGGGCTCACACAACGATCCGGATTGGTCAAGCAGCCGATCTTCTCCGTGCCGCGGGAATCGGGCAGCCACACGCCGACATCAATAACTCCACCCAAGATCAAGCTGAAAGATGAACTGCAATTAGGACGCATCATGACCTGGAACTCGGCGATTCCTGCGGTTCCATTCACGGCTACGATGGGAAGTCAACGGAACACGCCTGCCTTAAGAGCGTCGATTATCGCGCCCCCACCGGAGATCTCGGAGTTGTCGCATTCACGACACCTCACGCCTCCGACACCAGTTGTCATTGAGCCTGCACCGTCTGTGCATCAGTCAATTCGCCAGATCGCGAATATCAGCATTGGCCACTTGCAGGTCGTTGGGCCAGCACCCGAGATGCCCCTCCATCGGCAGGTTTCGTTTCCTGTGGAGCGGACTCTGATTGCATCAACCTCGGTTGTGCCTCCACCGCCTTCTGCTAGAGGTCTCGGAAATACCGGGCATCGCACGAGTTCGCTACCGGATGGGATGACAGTTGTGCCGCCTGCTCCGTTGCCGCAAAGTGCAAGCAGCCATCTAAGGAACAGTCCGCAGGGCATTCCCGATTCTGTCGTACCACCTCCGCCCTCTGTTCGGAGTCTCGGAAATCCTGGCGGTCAGCAACCGAGCTCATTATCTGCGTTGCCGATCAAGTTGTGCCGCCTGCTCCTCCGCTTCAAAATGCAGGTAGCTACGCGAGCGGCACTTCGGGCAGCATAGCCATTCCGGTCGCGCCTCCTCCGCCATCCATCAACAATCTCGGCCATCCTGGCAGTCAGCACGTAAGCTCCCTGCCCGCTGCGGGCATGCAAATCGCACCCCTTCCTGCTGCCGTTGCCCGCTCTAGTAGCGGGGGACCGACTACGCTGGCCAGCGGACTACCAGGTGGGCTGCTACCGGGAGAGATAATCCCCAACCACGAGGAAGCCCTTGCCGACACAAAAGAGCTTCCCGACACAAAAGAGCTCAATGTGAATTTTATGGTTCCAGCGTTGGTCCTCCCAATGTCTTCGTATTTTACGAACTATGAGGTATTCATAGCAGAACAGCGGCTGACCCGGCATCAGTCACGCCTCATAAAGCTCGTCTACGAATTTCTTTCTTATCAGCCGAGGCTTTCGGACTATGTTTCGAATTACCCAGGCATCGAAAATCTCCACGCCACAAGAGACCGGAATTGTGATCAGACTCTAATGCAAGTGGCGTCGTCGTCGGCTACAGTGCCTCGGGCGCTGTCCGGTCGACTTCAGCTGAGTGCGAAGTCCATAGAGCAGCAACAGAGTACCTTGGAATGTTACCGGACAACTGCAGACGACTTCCGCAGGGCGCGTGCTCGTCAGCACCGACAGAAGGTTGCTACCAGTATCCCGCCGTCAGATGTTCTTCCCCAGTAGGTCTGTGCGCGGGGACAGTCTCCGGCGTGAGTTCGATGTGTAGATCGCGATGTAATGCTCTCAATTGCCGGCTGTCCCACCGTTTAGTGTTTAATGGCCACTGCGATCTGTTGAATCACGAATACCACCATAATCAACAGTATCGCCAGTGGGGCGGCGGTTCGTCGCAACGTTGGCAAGTCTGGCGTGCGGATGACAAAGGTCCGCAGTATAACTCTGTAACTTGCGTGGATCCGCGGTCGACTTCTGGCGTCAACCACGACGGTGCTCAGGAATGACTGCGTGACGCGCAAATTTCGAGCTACGGTCTCTGAGATCGCAGACGGGCTCAGTCGGAACCGGTCGGCTCTCTGAATCTGGATACTCGTACTCTGCGCTACACGCAGGAGCCAAGATTGGATTTCTTGCCGGATTCGAGTGACGGATTTGCTCCGCGGTGGTAATAAAGCCAGTGCGCTGGTTGCGCTTCGAAACCTGCTAATGGCGGTCTGGAGAGCGTTGGAGAGGTCCCACCCACGTGCGCTAAATAACGGGTATGCCAATTCGTCACCTGCGTCGGAGATTTCGAACGATATTTGATGGCAGTCTGGCTTCCAATATTCGTCACCTCAACAACCAGTCGGGATCCTATGCGGCGAACACTCCTGACTGTCTGAATGGCCCAGTTATTTACAAGTGCTGCCCAGCGGATACACGTTTCGCCGACGTTCGACCGGAAATCGAAGCTCTCCGCCGCATCATCGCTCAATGCGCCCCGAACTCCTATGCCCGGAAGATATATGTCATCGAAAGCGGTAGCTGTGCTGCCTTGCAGATCTGGAGCAACTTCGTTTATCCGATCGGGCTCCGACGCGCTCATGTGACAGTTCCTCCTTGAGATGGACACAAAGTCACTGGAATTGCAAACCGCGGTGCTGGTTGAACCAACGGGGAATTTAGCCCGGATTTTCGATTGTTTGGAGCCGAATCGCGTTGCCTGCTATTGAGGAGATTCCTCGTCGCTGCGGATAGGCAAACTCCCACTACTCGGTTTCCTTCGGCGTGCCCGACTGATGCATCGATGTCAGGAAGAAATTTAGGGCTTGGATTCTTGTAGAAGGACGACATCGGAGTCGGTATGGCCCCGGAGGACGCCGAGTTTTT
Source organism: uncultured Acidobacteriota bacterium (assembly GCA_963716405.1). Classification (GTDB taxonomy): domain Bacteria; phylum Acidobacteriota; class Terriglobia; order Terriglobales; family Acidobacteriaceae; genus JABDBE01. The sequence continues at coordinate 207,319 of CAVQTI010000015.1, forward strand.
GCCCATCCGGCGACCAGTGAAACGACGTAGATTTGCTCGGAATTGAAGTGCGTAATCTGCCGCCCGGGGCCGCCGTCGATGGGCTGAATCCAGACGTTATCCACGCCATTTTCGGTGATCGGGTAGGCGACCGCCTTCCCGTCCGGCGGTGAATTGCGCGCCCTTGGAAATTCGCGGATTGGGTTGCAAAAAACGGGGCGAACTGAGTGTTGCCACATCCAACAGGGCAATTTTGTGGGAGCCCAATGCGGCGTCTGGATTTACCATTTCGACTCCGTACACCAGGGTTTTCCCATCGGGCGAAATGCCCATTCCACGCCCCGTCAGAAATCCACCGGCAACACTGCTGCCGGGAATCGGTTCGGGTTTACCAGAGCCATCCAGGGGAACTCGCCAAAGCTGTCTGGTGTCAGTGAAGTAGTAAACCCAGTTCTGATTGGCGGCGCACACCGGAAACGAGTCCCCAAACTTGATGTCCGCCAGCTTCCCCGGATGGGAACCGTCAGCATTGACACGCCAGATGCTGGACGAATTGCTCTCGTGAAATGCCCATGGAAAAACTATATAGCCACCGCACGGCCACATGCTGAGAATGTTCGCGGCCGGGTCACTAACCAGTTGGCTGGGGTTGCTTCCATTGGCGTCCATGCGCGTAAGTTGCGATGGGTCGGAGGTGAGCAAGCTTACCATCGGCCGCCCAATTGAAGAACTGGATGTGTTCTCCGCCGGAAGCTAACGGGCTAATGTCGGCAGACGCGCTGCCTTCACCGGGCAAAACATAAAAGTTGCTTACCATTTTTCGCTGAACGGTCGCCAAAGACTTGCCATCGGCGGAGAGACTTAAAGTCGCATAGCTGTTGGTGTCGCGCGAAATGGGACGCAACTGGCCGTCAGCCAGGCCGACGTAGCCGATCTGGCGGCGGTTGAAGTTAGGCCCTTTTTGTTGATAGTTGACAAAGAGGCCATCCCCAGCTGACGACCAACTCATTTCAAAAATTGCTTTATCAGCAAAGGCAAGGGTTTGTATTTTTCCTGTCTGCAAATCGAATAGATTGATCCCACCGAGAGCGTTGCCCGGTTGGAACGCGGGATAGGCGATCCTCTTGCCGTCGGGAGACCACGTCAGCGAACGCGGCAACCCCTTCTGCAGAGGCTCAATCGAGCAGCACTTTTTCATCACCGCCGTCCAGATTGGCACTCAGCAGGCGATATTTGCCGGGTTCCGGATTGTTAGCTCGAAGGTAAGCCATTCGCTGGCCATCGGGCGAAAAGGTGAACCCAGAATCCACGTCGTGGACCACAGCCTTTGGCGTACCGCCTAATACCGGGGTGCGATAGATATTGAAATCGCTCGCGATGGCATTCTCGGCTTTGCGGAAATAAATGTAGTTTCCATCGGGCGAGAATGCGACGCTGGGAATGTTGGCCGAAGGAGGGACCACTTGGGTGTCGCTTCCCGTCGCCACGTTGCGGAGCCACAGGCTGTTCAGCCCTTTGTCGTTCATCACCGTGAGCACGTATTTTGCATCGGGAGATATAGCGGCAACGATAGCCCGGTTGGAATTCGTAACCTGGGTGATGGCGAAGTTCTGGAAAGGCGCGGCTACGCTGCGGTGAAGGATGGAATAAACACCAAATCCAGCCGCACCCAGAACTACCAGCGCGGCGATCGCGCCCGCAGCAACTGCCAATTTATGTTTTTTCGCGGCGGCGACCGCGGAACTGCTCGTCGTTTGTCCGGAAATATGTGCGGGCTGCGTCGGCATCGCCGCCGTAGCGACGGACAGTGATGGTCCCGGCACAGACGCTTGCGAAACGCTTTCCGGTGCGACTGCGACCGATCCCGAACTCGCCGCGCGGTGGCGTGATTCCGTTTCTCGTTTCAGCCGCTTCAGGTCGGCTCGCATCTCCGCCGCACCCTGATAGCGCAGCTCGCGGTCTTTCTCCAATGCCTTACTGATGATGCGTTCCAGTTCGGCGGGCACGTCGGGATTCAGCCGCACGACAGACGTCGGTTCCGCATCCAGAATGGCTTTGAAGACAACTCCCGAGCTTTCCCCACGAAAGGGCAGCGTGCCTGTAGCCGCCTCGTAGAGCACTACGCCAAAGGAAAACAAGTCCGTCCGTGCGTCCAGTTGCTTGGCGCGCACTTGCTCCGGCGACATATAGGCGACTGTGCCCAGCGCACTGCCGGGACTCGTCAGATGATTTTCGGACTCAAGGGTCGGGGCGCTCAGGGCAACGCTTTCCGGCTTCAGAGTGACCTTGGCCAGCCCGAAATCCAGAATCTTGGCGCGCCCACGCTCGGTAACAAAAATATTCGCAGGCTTGATGTCGCGATGAACGATCCCTTTGGAGTGGGCAGCGTCCAGTGCATCGGCGATCTCAATCGCCAGGCCGAGTAAAACATCGGTCTCGATCGGCTTTCCGGCGATGCGGTGCTTCAGCGTCATTCCGTCCAGAAACTCCATGGCGATGAAGGTCTGTCCGCTCTGGTCATCAATCTCGTAGATGGTGCAGATGTTCGGATGATTCAGAGCGGACGCAGCCTGGGCTTCGCGTTCGAAGCGTGCCAGAGCTTGCGGATCCTTGGCAATCTGGTCAGGCAGGAACTTCAAGGCGACAAAGCGATGCAGCTTTACGTCCTCGGCCTTGTAGACCACACCCATCCCGCCGCCGCCGAGTTTCTCGACGATCCGGTAGTGCGATATGGTCTGGCCGATCACAGGTAAAAAATCTTACGTAGGCAAGACGGTCAAGTCAATGATACCGAGAGCGGAACAGCAATACATTAGGAGCCTAAAGAGTCCATCGGCTCACTGCTATTGTTCAGATCTTCACTAATCCGACGTCGACCAGCCTAGCTGCCTGCTTCAACTTGTCATCTAGAGTGGCAAGCGGAAGTCCGGCGCGCAGAGCCAACTCCAGGTAAGCAGCATCGTACTCGGTGAGATTCTGTTGTCGTGCCACCGACAGGATTTGCTCGAAGCCATAGCGAGCTTCGACAGGCTCAACCGAAATCGGGAGCCCGGCGATACGCCTGAGCAAAGCTGTGACTTGTGCAACCGTGATACGCTTCCGTCGTTCTGCGACCAGCAATGCGTTGGCGACTTCAAAAGGCCATATCGCAGGGGTGAGCACCTCGGTTCCCGCCGAAAGCAGATCGAGAACTCCTTCTGTAAAAGGCGTGTTCTCGTCCTCGAAGCACCATGCCACGGTCACAGATGCATCCAGAACTATTCGTTTAATAATGACGGCCGGCATTGATCAACTCGCGGATCGTGATCTTTCCCAGAGTCGCGCCCTTGCGAAGCTCGCGAAGCTCTCGCACCACCTGGCCCGGGTCCTGCTTCTCACCAGCGTCGGCAGGAACCAATTTAGCAATCGGCACCCCCCGCCGGGTGATCCGGATCGTCTCGCCCTTAGAGACTTTTTCCAACAGGCGGTTGAGATGGGTCTTAGCGTCGAAGACTCCGACGGTGATTTGGCGAGGCATCTATGCTAGTCTATCAACTAGTCGGTTAAGGTGACAAGTACGGATTTAGCGACTCGCTTGATCTAGCCCACCGTGTTCACACCGCCTGATCCAGTCAAAGCGTTGTTTACGAAACGGGGTGGTGGGTAGGCAGATCACGGAAAGAGGGCGGATCACGAATTCTCCATTGCGGGGATGTTCAGGAACTTTCCACATGGACAGGAGGAACGATGAAAAGTGATTCCTCCGCAGGCGAAGAGTAAAGTTCATCAAACTGCTCACAGGAAATCACAAATCGAATCCCATGTTCCCTGTTGGTAGAAATAGTAGGTATGGTAGACGTTCGCGCCCTGCGGATACGCGTCGACCTGCAGGCTCGGCAAGATTGCCCCATTAACGTCAGAGACGCCTTGGGTTGGCACTACCAAATCGTTCTGCTGACCCAGGAACAACGCATCGATCCCGTTATTCTCGATTGCGGTTGCCAGCCCTCCTGTGGGCTGGAAAGTTGCTTCTATACCGTAGTACGGAGTTATGTCGCTAGAGGCGGAATTCAAGTCTACAAGGAAAGGATTCCCCCGGGTTCATGTCTTCGAGTCCAGGCAGTGCGCCCAATCCTCCTTCGACGATACCCCCGAAAATCGCAAACAGCGCTCCTTGCGCGATGAGCGTCTGTTTGCATCGGAAAACGTGGTATTCGGATAAAAGTCCAGTAGAGGGAGAAGTGATCTACCGCTCGCGGGAAGCGGCTTTCTTAATCTCTTCATGGCACGATGCTAATGCCCGAGGCCGATGGCAACAATAACAAAACATCACCACTTTCTGCCATCTCGAAGCCAGACGGGTGGTCCACGGACCAATCGCAACTTGCATCTCTGGCTGCACTGGTTCTTGGCGCTCAGGGTGTTCCGCCGTGGCAACTCTGACTGCAGGCTAACGAATCGGCGTGGTCAGCGGATTACAAGTTGTTCATGTTCCACCATAAGGAGGTCAACTTGCATCACAATCTAGCATGCAGTGGTTTCTGGTTCGTTCATTTATTCCAAGGGGCTGGCTTGTTTTGATCTTTGCTAATCTCCTCGTTGGACAGGTTGTAGTAGGTCAGGCCACCCCGGCCTTGCCGGATGCCCCAAGTGCAAATCAAAGTCAGTCGGGACCATCCAGTCCGGCACAGCGCGGTCAGCAGCATGAACCGAGCAAGAATCATATCTTCTGGATCATTCCCAACTACCGATCAGACGAAAATCCGGCTGACATCAAACCGCTGAGGCCCGGCGAAAAGATGAGAGTTGCAATAGACGACTCGTTTGATCCGTCAGCATTCTTGGTGGCAGGCATCTTTGCCGGGTTATCCCGAGTGCAAAATCAGTACCCTTCGTTCGGAACGGGAGCGCTGGGCTTTGGCAAATATTACGCAGGAGCATTCGCCGATCAAGCTGTTGGCAACTTCATGACTGAGGCGCTGTTTCCAATCGCCCTGCACCAGGATCCTCGTTACTTCGTTAAGGGCGCGGGTGGGTTTTGGAAACGAACTGGTTATGCGATAAACCGGGAGGTGATTACTCGGGGCGATGATGGCCGAAACCACTTCAATACATCAGAGCTGGCGGGAAATGCTGTGGCCGCCGGCGTTTCCAACCTCTACTACCCGGCCACGGATCGATCGTTTGGAAATACTGCGAATAAATGGGGACAACAAATAGGCCTCGATACGTTCTTCAATGTGGCAAAAGAGTTCTGGCCGGATGTGCGCCATAAGTTGTTCAGGCATCCGGCGGTTGCGATTGGCGCGTCTGCTAACCCTGCGGGCAAACAGTAAAAAAAGAGGAAGAGCCCTGACTATGCCAAGAAAACCTCAACGGTGTAGGGCGGATCTTGTCCGCCGATTTTGACTTTCGGCATGGTTGCGGTAAAGAAGGGAAAAGTCAATCGGGCCGCGGTCGATATAAAGCGCACCCGCCTGGTTCAAACTCTACACCTTCCCGTGGGATGCAGGAAACGTCCGGGGCGTCGCGAAGGTGCATAAGCACTCACTCACTGCATCACTGCGGATGCCATGTCATGTCGATGCGCACCGGGATTCCATTCTTGACGGGCATTGTCAAAAGCGATGGCGGATCGATTTTAAAATCGGAGAGTGTGGCAGGGATGCTTCCGGTGATGTGAATTTCGTTCCCATGTCTTTCCAGTTTGAAAGGAACTTGCTTGTAATGGGCAGTCTGGCCAGCGAACTGGATCTCAAGATCGGCATCGATAGTCGATGCTGTGGAATCGGATTCAGGCAGGCGAGTCCGCACCGTGATCAGCGGAAACTCGGCACCGCGCGTGACCTGAAGCATGTGAAGATCACGATTGCTGTCTCCGGAATCAAACGATTTAACTGGTACCGCGATCAAGAAGTCGCATTGCCCGGCGCGGCACGAGCCCTTTCCTTTCGCTGCATGGCTGACGCCTTCACTCTCATGCAGCGGATGCGATACATGGTAGGTCAGTGTGCTCTGTTGCAGGATCCATTGACTGTCGGCCGCTGCAGATGTAGACAGCGCAGCGAGCAGAAGTACAATTAGTAATTGTTTGTTCATAAATTCGTGCTTAGAATTTTATCGAAACCGACAGGAGAGCAGCGCCAAAGGCTCCGGCAGTGACGATTGCCACCGGTGCATGGGCGGAAGCAATACCGTGAACTTTTTCTCCCTTGCTCTTTTCATCGAAAGCCATGATCCCAAGAATCGGCGTTAAGATCATCCCGGGGCCATGAATCCAAGCCATGGCTTTATGAAAGCGTATAGGACCGCGAGTTTCGGTTCCCGGCACTCTGGGTGCGCGAATCGCATAATACGCCGTGATGAAATACAAATCACCCGCCACGCCGCCTAGGGCGGCGTGAAGATCGCGCGAAGTCGAGCCGGTGTTCTTTCCTCCCGCGCCGAGGGAGGTGACTACGGTGGCAATCAGCGGAATGGTCGTTATCAAGCCCATCCGTTGGTGAATCTTCAGCATGTGAGTTCGTTTGTCGAGCAACGCCTGTTCACGAGGATCACCCTGAGTCTGCTCCGGAGTCAGTCCCAAATCCGAAAGTGAAGGCGCTGAGCTATTGCTGGTTGGCGCATTGGGCAAATTCTGCTGTTGCGCTGGCGTTGGTTCAGAGGTGCCTGATTCGCCAGAGACAAGTTTCTCGTCCAGGACCGTGGTGTCGGCTCGATTCATTGGTCCAGACGAAATTTCCAGGGTCTTGAAACCAGCGGCCTCAAATTTCAGCCGGTATTGCCCAGGAGCCAGATCTTCAAACTTGAAAGAGCCATCTGCGTCCGTGGTTGCGCTTTGCGTTTGGCTATTCTCCACATTGGTCGCCGTCACTGTGACATTCGCAACCGCCGCACCGGATGGGCCAGTAACTGTGCCTCTCAGTATTGCCGTGTCGGTCGACTGAGCAAGCAGGGAATTCAGCTGAAATAGCAGGAACACCGCGAGGACAGCACGGAAACGGCCAGGCCACTTGCAAAACTGATTCCTTGACATCTCCACCTCGGTTTTTTGGGTAATAAGTTCGTATTAACGCAAATGCCCCGATTAGCGTAAGTCGGTAACATTACCGCCTTCTTTCCCGCAGATGACAATCTGTTCATCCTGGCGATCTTGATATTTCGACTGGCAAACTTTCAGTATGATCATTTGCATCCGTTAAAACAGAAGTGAGGGGATTCGCCCCGCGATTTCGGGGATGAGCAATAGAGTCGGAAAAAAAGTATTCGGTACAGTGAAGTCAAAGCTACCGTCGCCGAACTGAAACATCACAGGAAAGGGTCTCAACGGCAGCGATCGCCATCCCTCCTGACGAGGGCAAATGGGATTTCCAGTGAAGAAGTTCAACATCACTCCTGACGAGGGTCTGGTAGTTCTTGCTGTACTTGCGGGGTTGATCGTTGCTGCGCTGATCGTAGGAATCTACTTTGCTTTTCGCTAGCCCGCATCCTCGGGCGTCGCGATTTCATCTCCGATAATTTGCAACTCTCCCTGCCGTTTATGCTTCATACTAGACAAAAGTATTGTTTCAGCTCTTACCGGTCGACCAGTATTCGTAATCTGCTACCGTGAATTCACACAGCTTCAAACGCAGTCTGTTTTCCACGTGGGCTACAATTGGAGTTATTGCAATGCGAGGAAGTGTACTAAGGCGAACACTGTTGATGGTTGCTTTACTCTGCGCCGGGGGTGCGGCTCAGACGCTCAAGTCGCGGCCTCCTGAAGGAATACCGCAGAAGAGTCAGGACATGCCTGGCTCACAAGAAAGCGTGGAGGCTACTCCGGTGACAATGCCGATGAGTATCGCGGCCGGTACGCCGATCAAGGTCGCGATTGATACTGAAGTTCGGATCCGGGAAGTGGGTCAGGCGATTCATGCCAAAACCATAGAACCCATTTATGCGTTCGACAAGCTGCTGATTCCCGTGGGAACCGCGGTAAATGGAAAGGTATCGGCGATTGACGGCGTACCGAAAATGGTGCGAACCATGCAGGCGGCGAATGGAAATTTTTCTCCGCTGCGCAAGGTGCACGTGCAGTTTGACGAACTGGTAATGGCAGATGGACGAGAAATCGCTCTGCATACGGTCGCTTCGCCCGCGCCCGATGGGGTTCTGCGGTTTGTTTCGGCAAATGAATCGGCGAAGAAAGGCAAAGTTCAGGAAGCGGCGTCGAGCAAAGTCAGCGCGGCGCGGCAAGCCATTCATCAGCAATGGAGTGATTTGCAAGAGAAGATCCACGAGCCAGGAAAGATGCACAAGATAAAAAGGATTGCGATCGCACAGTTGCCCGTGCATCCGCAATATCTTGACGCGGGGACCAGCTTCAACGCGATTTTGTTGCAGCCTCTGGATTTTGGCACCGAGGCAGTGAAGCCGGAAGCTCTGACCAATATTGGAGTGCCGCCGCCGACAGGTAGCGTGGTGCATGCGCGCCTGGAGACGGGGTTGAGTTCGGCAACGGCGAAGAAGGGAGATCCAGTGGAAGCCGTGATTACCGAGCCGCTGGTAGCGTCCAATCATCTTATTCTGCCGGAAGGCAGCGTGATCAAAGGCTCGGTGGTGCAGGTTGCTCCTGCTCGTCGATTGGGTCGAAATGGGCAATTGCGAATCTTATTCCGCGAAGTTGCTCCGCCGAATGGAATTGAACAGAAAGTTGAAACCAATCTGGAAGGCGTGGCCGTGGCCAAGGGCGAACACCTTAAGCTGGACAATGAAGGTGGTGCTGAGGTGACCACTCCGCGAACAAGATATTTGACGACAGGAATCCAGGTTATGCTTGCGGCATCCCAGGCGTCTCCCGATCGCGATGCTGGCCAGGGCGGGCAAGGCTTCGGCGAGGCCGGAAGCGGCGCGGCGAATGGCGCCTCGGGATTCAAGCTAATAGGAATGGCGATTGCGTTAGGCGCCAACTCGCGCGTGGTGCGGGCAGGATTCGGATCGTACGGAGCGGCGCTCTCGATCTACTACCATTTCTTGGCCCGTGGACGCGACGTTGTCTATCCGAAGGACATGGCAATGGTGATCGGGCTGGGAACTCGGGACAACAAATCCGCCCCGCACTAGCCTCAGTAGCCGCCTGCGTGGCCGCATTTTCCCGAGAGGCGATACATATCCAATAACAGGCGTAGACCGGGAGTGCGTGCGGTGTGTGGATTCTGCTGAAACTCAATCATGCGCTGGCTGAAGTCTGCCGAGATCCGCTTCCGTTCTTCCTCCATGGCTGCAATCTTAGGATCGCTCGAACCAGCCCCGGGCAAATATCCGGGCGTATAGCATAAGGTGCGTTGTAATTCGATCCCGCGATCGACCAGTCGCTCATAATCGGCGCCCGCATTCCCGCTCAAAATCGCGCAGATTCTTTGTGCGTCATCGTTGTTCGGAAACGAGGCTGCAGTCTGCATTTCGGGATGGAATCGTGTGCCGAACTGGCCAGTGCGGCATTCTTCCCGCAACTGCTCGGTTGATTCCAGCAGATACCAGTTTTTCGGATCGTCGCCGAAGGCGATCGGCATCTTCGTAATACTGGTACCGGTCACCGTAGCTGTGGCGGGTTTTGAGCTGTCCCAGGCTGTCGACGCCGAGTTCAGCGGAGCGGCGCCGGGTTCGTGGACGATCGACTTTATTAATGACTTGGGAACTTCGTAAATTGAACCTCCCAGACTGTACTCAATTTTTTGTTCGGTATAAGTAATGCTGTCGGCATGAATGATTCTGCCATCGGTTAGTTCTATCGTTTCCGGACGAGCGGAAGAGGTTGTCGGCGCCACAGGAGTCGATGGCAAGGTAGACGCATTTCCCGCATGGGAGATTGACTTCACCGATGACTTGGAAATCTGGTAAGTCGATTCTCCTATTGTGTACTCAATCTTCTGTCCCGCGTCGGTAATGCTGTCTGCATGGATGGTCCTGCCATTGGTCAGTTGGATTGTCTCCGGTAATCCGGCGTGCGAGTCCCCGACAGACATCGACGAATTTGCGCCTGCGGCCCCGACGGGTTGTGGCTGATCAGAAAGCTTGAACGCGATTGTCACAGTTGTGGCCACCTCGACTGGACTGCCATCGCGGACCACTGGCTGGTACTTCCATTTCGATGCACTGAGCAGCGCCTCGCGAGCCAGCATTGGATGCCCAGAAACAATTTGTGCTTGCAGAACTGAACCGTCGGTTCCAACAACCTCCTTTATCAGAACGGTTCCTTCAATGTGCGCAGCGCGGGCCGTCGGAGGATAACCCGCGGGAACTTTAGTGATCAACCGCGACGCCATCTCCATCTCACTCAATTCAATTCTGGGTGCGGAGGAACCTGACGGCGCTTGCTGAGCGAAAGCAGGTAGCGCGGATGAGAGGAATATGCAAACCGCGGTATAGCACACGCTCTGTGAAAACGGTCGCAACACACTGTTCACGATAGCGACGGAGACAGAGGGTACGCAATCTGCTCGTGATGGTGAGCAATAACCAAAGTACTTGGCGCGAAAAGCTGGCGGGACGAGACGACTACCCTCCCCTGCCCCTGTTACTAAAGTCCCAAAATAGGCTAGAAAAATCGGCTCTGGGGTTTGACGGTCGTCTCCATATATCTTTACACTCAAGATTGCAGCTGAGGGTTTTGGTCGGTCCGAATCTGGTTCGGGCTCCTGATACCGCAGTTCGCGAAAGGTACACGTGAGCCCCACTGAAACCAGTAGCAGCACCAAGCGAGAGATTCAGGTAGAAATTCCGGCGGAAGATGTTGCCCGCGAAACTGCGACCCTCGTTCAGAAATATCAGAAACTTGCCCGCATTCCCGGCTTCCGCACAGGGCATGCGCCAGCATCCATTATTAAGCAGCGTTTTGCCGAGGGCATTAAGAGCGATGTGGTAGAGGCGCTGGTACCGCGCTATTTCCGCAAGGAGACCGACAAACTTGGCCTGATGCCAGTGTCGCAGCCCCGCGTCTCTGATCTGCATGTGCACGATGGAGAGCCGCTGCGCTTTAAGGCCAGCTTTGAAGTGATGCCGTCCATTCGGGTGGAAGACTATAAGGAGTTGCGGGCAGATAAGCCGGACATCTCTGTCACCGACGAAGAAGTCGAGCAGTCGCTGAAAAATTTGCAGGAGCAGCGCGCCACATTTACATCGATCGAAGGCAGTCCGCTGGGAGACGGCGACTTTGCTCAGGTTTCGCTGGATGGGAAACCGAAGGACGGTGAAAGTCCGGCGCAGGAATCGGCAAAGCCCGGACCCACCGGAACGAATCCCGTACACATGGATGACATCCTGGTTGAAATCGGCGGCCAGGGCACGATGCCGGAGTTTACCGAGAATCTGCGCGGCGCTTCGGCTGGCGAGGAGCGGACTTTTGATGTGCATTATCCACAGGATTTTTCCGATCAACGGCTGGCAGGAAAAACCTTTACTTATACGGTGAAGGTTAATGCGATCAAGCAGAAGAGTCTGCCGGAATTGAACGACGCGTTTGCCAAAGAGCTGGGCGAGTTCGCCGATCTTGCCGAAGTGCGAAAGCGCATCCGCGAGGGTATGGAGGCAGAAAAAAAGCACAACGCTGAGCGCGAAGCCAAAGACAAGCTGGTAGCCGAGTTGGTGAAGCGGAATGATTTTGAGGTGCCCGAGGCGTTGGTCGAGCACCAGATCGATATTCGTCTAGACCGCGGGTTGCGAGCGTTGGCCGCGCAAGGCATGAAGGCGGAAGACATGAAGAAGATGGACCTCAACCGCCTGCGCGGAGGACAGCGAGACCAGGCAGTGCAGGAAGTGAAGGCCGCTCTATTGCTCGAAAAAATCGCCGAGGAGGAAAAAATCGAGGTCAGCGATGCGGAAATCGATCGCGAAGTCGAAGCTTTGGCTACGCAGTCGAAGCAGACGCCGGAGGCTATCCGGTCGCGTTTGACACGCGATGGGGCGCTGGATAGAATCCGGAATAGAATCCGCAACGAGAAAACCCTCGACTTTCTTTATCAGCAGTCCGCGTGAGTCGCTTCCGATCCCCCTTGAAGCTTCAGCAGTCGGATCAGGAGTGTGAAAGGTGAACGTAAAGGACCCACATCTTATGTTAGTTCCAATGGTGATTGAGCAAACCGGGCGGGGGGAGCGGGCTTACGATATTTACTCGCGCCTTTTGCGGGACAACATTATTTTTATTGGGACGCCGATTGACGACAACATCGCCAATCTGGTGATCGCGCAGATGCTGTTTCTGGCCCAGGAGGATCCGGAGAAAGACATTCAGTTGTATGTGAATTCTCCTGGCGGGTCGATTACCGCGGGCATGGCGATTTATGACACCATGCAGTACGTCAAGAACGATGTGACCACCATCTGTATCGGGCAAGCGGCTTCCATGGCTGCGCTTCTTTTGGCCGCCGGAGAGAATAAGAAGCGCCTGGCTCTGCCCAATTCGAGAATTTTGATCCATCAACCGTCCATGGGAGGTCTGTCGGGACAGGCGACCGATATCGACATCCACGCTCGGGAAATTCTTCGTATGCGTGAGATTACGAACCAGTTACTGGCAAAGCATACGGGGCAAAAGCTGGAAAAAGTGGAGAAAGACGTGGAGCGCGACTTCATTATGAACGCGCAGCAGGCTAAGGAATATGGAATCATAGACGATATCATCTATAAGACCAGATAAAGGTATGATCGGCATTCGGCCGGTCAGGTTTGATGGTCTCGGCGCGAACGATCTCTTCCCGCTTCCCCACGGGTATGGAGCGCTAAGAAGCCGGGAGGTAAGGCAAGACGAGGTCAGGTGTAATAAGGAGTTGAGCCGAGTGAAAAACCGAACAGGCACTGAGGAGATCCTACGCTGTTCATTCTGTCATAAGTCGCAAGACGCAGTCGCCAAGCTGATTTCATCCCCCAGCGATTACCCCCGGGCCTACATTTGTGACGAGTGCGTAGCGGTCTGCAATTCCATCCTGGAAGACGATCGGGCTGCAACCCCCGCCGCTGCAACTCCAAATACCCTGCCCAAGCCTCAGGAAGTCAAGACTTTCCTGGATGAATACGTTATTGGCCAGGAGCAAACGAAAAAAAAGCTGGCTGTGGCTGTCTACAACCACTACAAGCGCATCTATATGAACCGTCAGCGCGCTAGCGACGGTATTGAGCTGACCAAATCGAACATCATGCTGATCGGCACCACGGGGACCGGTAAGACCCTGTTGGCGCAGACCCTGGCCCGCATGTTGGACGTGCCCTTCGCCATAGTGGATGCAACGACCTTGACCGAAGCTGGTTACGTCGGTGAGGACGTGGAAAATATCATCCTGAAGCTGCTGCAGGCGGCCGATGGGGATGTAGGACGGGCGCAAACCGGCATCATATATATAGATGAGGTGGATAAGATCGGCCGAAAGGACGAGAATCCGTCCATTACCCGGGACGTCTCCGGAGAGGGCGTGCAGCAGGCGCTGCTCAAGATTCTCGAAGGCACGATCGCGAATGTTCCGCCGCAAGGCGGACGAAAGCATCCGCATCAGGAGTTCACGCCGGTAGATACGACCAACATCCTCTTTATCTGTGGAGGCGCTTTCGTCGGCCTGGAGAAGATCATCGGGAGGCGGGCAGGCAAGAAGTCGCTGGGCTTCAAGGTGGGCGAAGAGGGTGAAGTGGAAGAGCCAGCCACAGCTCGTAAACGCAATTTCGAGTTGCTGAGCGATGTGCAGCCGGAAGACTTGATCAAGTTTGGATTGATTCCCGAATTTGTGGGACGCTTGCCGGTGGTCGGAGTATTAGAAGACCTGGATGAAGTTGCGCTCATTGAAATACTTACCCGGCCTAAAAATGCCATCGTTAAGCAGTACCAGCGGCTGTTCGAGTTTGAGAATGTGCGCCTGAAGTTCAGCGAAGACGCGCTCCGGGCGGTGGCGCGGCAAGCCATGGCTCGCAAGGTAGGAGCACGCGGCCTACGCATGATTCTGGAAGAATTAATGCTCGATTTGATGTACCATCTGCCCAGCCAGAAGAAGGTGAAAGAGTTTGAAGTAACGCAGCAGATGGTAGAGAAGCATAGCGCGTCGTTTGCAATGATGGAAAAGGCGGGATAAGGCTTCTAGCTGCTAGCTTCTGGCTACTAGCTTGGAGCTGTCAGATGGTTTAGCTAGAAGCTAGGAGCTAGAAGCTAGCAGCGGTTTTGGGAGACTCAGTGACCACATCCAAAGAAAAATTCGAAACTAAAAAGTTGCCCATGATGCCCATTCGGGATGTGGTCATCTTCCCCTATATGATGACGCCGTTTGTGGTGGGACGGGAGTCCAGTGTGCGCGCGCTCGAAGAAGCGCTGGCCTCGGACAAGAAGATCTTCTTGGCCACGCAGCACGACGCCAGCATGGACGAACCCAAGCCCAACGAAATTTATCAGGTGGGCACAGTCGTCAACATCGTGCAAAGTCTCAAACTGCCCGACGGCAACATCAAGGTGCTGGTTGAAGGCATTGAGCGCGGAAAAATTCTGCAGGTCGTCGAAACTGAAGGGTTCATGCAGGCTTCGGTTCGGCTGGCGCGTTACGCCACCGAAACCAATCCCCAGATCGAAGCGGGCATGCAGCGTGTCACTGGCTTGTTCGAACAGTACGTGAAACTTTGCCAGTCGCTGAATTACGAAACCATGATCGCCGCCGTGCGCATGGAAGACCCGGCCAAGCTCACCGACACCATCGCCGCCAACCTGCAGCTTTCGATTGAAGAGAAGCAGGAACTGCTGGAGATTTTCGATCCCGCCGAGCGCCTGAGCCGCATCGGCGACGTGCTCGACATCGAAATCGAAAAGCTGAACATGGATCGCACCATCCAGTCGCGGGTGAAGCGGCAGATGGAGCGGGCGCAAAAAGAGTATTACCTCAACGAGAAAATCAAAGCCATCCAGAAGGAACTAGGCCGCGGCGAAAAAAGCGAATTCGACGAACTGAAAAAGAAGATTGACGCCGCCGGTATGTCAAAAGACGTACGCGACAAAGCCATTCAGGAACTGAAAAAGCTGGAAGCCATGCCGCCGATGTCGGCGGAGTCCACAGTTTCTCGTAATTATCTGGATTGGTTGTTGGCCGTTCCGTGGAAGAAGCGCTCAAAAGAAATCCGCAACATCAGCCGCGCCGAGAAAGTTCTCAACGAAGATCACTATGGCCTGGAGAAAATCAAGGAGCGCATCCTTGAATTCCTCGCCGTCCGCCAGCTGGTAAAGAATCCGAAAGGCTCGATTCTCTGTTTCGTCGGACCTCCAGGAGTGGGCAAGACTTCGCTGGGAATGTCGATCGCCAAGGCCACCGGACGCAAGTTCGTGCGCATGTCGCTGGGCGGAGTTCGCGATGAGGCCGAAATTCGCGGCCATCGCCGCACTTACATCGGCGCGCTGCCGGGGCAGATTATCCAGATGATGAAGAAGGCGGGAACCAAGAATCCTGTCTTCATGCTGGACGAAGTGGACAAAATGTCGATGGATTTCCGCGGCGATCCCTCTGCCGCGCTGCTCGAAGTCCTCGACCCCGAACAGAATTTCATGTTCGTGGATCATTATCTCGACGTCGAATACGACCTCTCGCAGGTATTTTTTATTGCCACCGCGAACGTTATCCACACCATTCCCCCGGCATTGCAAGACCGCATGGAAGTGCTGCGTCTGCACGGCTACACGGAACAGGAAAAGGTTGAAATCGCCAAGCAATTCCTGGTGAAGAAGCAGATGGCGCAAGCCGGGCTCACCGACAAAAACATCAAGTTTTCCGACGAAGCGATATCGTCGCTGATCCGCTCCTACACGCGCGAAGCTGGCGTCCGCAATCTCGAACGCGAAATTGGCAACGTCTGCCGCAAGGTCGCGCGCAAAGTGGTCAAAGAAGGCGCCGACTACAACATTGCGATCGCGCAGAACAACGTCAACGATTATCTGGGCGTAATCAAGTTCCGCGACACTCTGGCGCACGAACGCAGCGAAGTCGGACTGGTTACGGGCCTGGCGTGGACCGAAGTCGGCGGCTCGATTCTGAGCACGGAAGCGACGGTCGTTGATGGCAAAGGCAAGCTCACATTGACCGGCAAACTCGGCGACGTGATGCAGGAGTCAGCGCAAGCAGCAATGTCGTACGTGCGCTCGCGCGCTGGACGCCTGGGATTAGCGCGCGACTTCTATCGCAATATCGATATTCACGTGCACGTGCCCGAAGGCGCGATTCCAAAAGATGGCCCGTCAGCCGGCATTACCATTGCCACCGCAATTTCCAGCGCTCTGAGCAAGATTCCGGTTCGCCGCGATCTCGCCATGACGGGAGAGATTACGCTGCGCGGCAAGGTGCTGCCAATCGGCGGACTAAAAGAAAAACTTCTTGCGGCGCATCGAGCGGGGCTGTTCGAAGTCATCCTGCCGCAGGACAACGAAAAAGATCTCGCCGAAGTTCCGGAAAATTTGCGCACCGCAATGAAAATGCACTTCGTCGACACTATGGATCAGGTGCTGAGTGTCGCACTCGAGGGTCCGCTGCCCGAGCCCATGGCTCAAGTGAATGAGGGAGGGCGAACCATTGCTCCACCGATAACGCCTCCTGCGGAAGGGCCTACGGCGCATCAGTAAGCTGAAGCTAAGGATTTGACGAGAGGGCTAGCGTTTCCGAGAGTGCCGCGCCTCTGATAGCCCAGAAATCCGCTTTTCGCTGCGTTGAGTTTTAATGCGCTTTCGCCTTGATCTCGTAAACAACTCCTCCACAATTGCTACCGCAACTTAGGGTTGTTCCGTAGAGATTCCCATGCTGGTCGAAGATCACACCGGCCTCGGGCCCGCATCCGTACTCACACGTCCCCCAATTGTGAATAATGGTTTCCGTCCACCTGCCGTCCGCACCTGGCGTCAACTCGAAGACCATCCCCTCGCGGTCCGGCGCTGACTCTGAGGCTGTACCATAAAGGTTTCCCGCAGCGTCGAAGATCAAGCTGGCATAGGGGAAATAGCCGTCGGTGCCGCTCACATCGAAATCGTGAATCACCTTCTCGGTCCACTGGCCGTTCGACTGACTCAGTCGAAAAACTAAGCCGCATCCGCCATTACACCCAGCACCGCCGTAGTATGTTGTGCCGTAAACGTTTCCAGCGGCATCCAGAACCACTCCTGCCCAGGGGTTCGCCCCGTCCTTGCCAGTGAAGCGGTGCAGGTTTTTTTCGCTCCATGTTCCGTTCGCATTCGGCGTTAGCTCAAAGACAATCCCACAGCCAACCTGGTCGGGGTCGCATTTGTCGCTGTTGATGCCACCGCCCCAGACTGTGCCGTATAGGTTTCCGGCGCTGTCGAAGACCACACCGCTGAAAGGACCGGCTTGATAATTGCCAGGTACATCAAAGCTGTGCAAAACCTTCTCGGTCCAATTCCCACCTGCTGGCGTCAATTGGAAGACCGTACCCCCTTCGTGGGTTCCTCCACTGGCCGTTGTGCCGTAGAGGCTTCCAGCAGCGTCAAAAATCACGCCGCCGTAAGGAAAAGCGCCATCAGCGCAATTGGAGGCGGAACAGAAGTTGTAAAGGGTGGTCTCCGTCCACGTTCCATCCAAGCCCGGAGTCAACTCGAAAACCGTTCCGTAGCCGAACCCACTTCCTCCATCGCTAGTTGTGCCATAGAGGTTTCCGGCCGCGTCAAAAATCAGGCCACCGTAGGTGCTGCCACAGGAAGTGGAACAGAAGTTGTTAAGGATGGTTTCCGTCCATGTGCCATTTTGTCCGGGCGTCAACTCGAAGACCGTACCGCCGTTGTCCGAACCTCGAAGTGGTTGCGCCATACAGGTTTCCGGCGTCGTCGAAGATTAGATTGGCCCTCGGCCAGAAGCCATCACTGCTGCCAATCGGGAAGGTGTGTAGCACCAATTCCCTTCTGGCCGCAAAAGCCGGATCTGTGATTACCAGAAGGCATAAGACAATAACGATACCCGCCACAAACCTGGTCAAGGACATGGCTGGCTCCTCCTTTTCGCGACCCTTACAAGCAGCAAGAATCCTAGCACAAGCTTAAGGTTCCGATTGTCCTTCCCGATGCCGATCGCGCGTCGCGCTCACCATAAACCGGAATAGAATGATTGTGCGGTCACGCCGCGTTCAGAGACTATCAACAACGACAGGAGTCTTGAACCATGTCCAGTTCCGACTTGAGGAACGGAGAAGTCGGGTTGTTTCCGGAGATGTCGACTGCGAGCGAAGAGCGCACTACCGGCATACTTCCATCGCAGGCAATCCGCGAATTGATTGCCAAGGGACGCATTATCGGCAACCGCGCCATCACGGAAGAACAGATTCAGCCGGCGAGCCTTGATCTACGTCTTGGAGACATCGCGCACCGCGTGCAGGCTAGTTTTCTTCCCGGCCCCGGTGGAAAAGTCGAAGCCAAAGTCAAAGACCTGCGCATGGCGCGCGTCGATCTCACCAGCGCGGCGGTATTCGAAAAGGGATGCGTTTACATTGTTCCCCTGGTGGAGGAACTCGATTTGCCGCGCGATATTTCCGGCAAGGCGAATCCGAAAAGTACGACTGGGCGGCTGGATGTTTTCATTCGCCTGATCACCGACGACGGCGTGGAATTCGAACGGGTGCCGCCGGGTTACAAAGGCCGACTCTACGCGGAAATTGTTTCGCGCACTTTCACCGTCGCTGTGCGCGCGGGAATGCGGCTTAATCAACTGCGGTTTGTTCGCGGAAATCCGGTATCGTCCGACAGCCGGATTCGCCGCTTGGACGAAGAGCAACAGCTCATCTATATGGACGAGGAAAACGCAGTCAAGGCCTCGGTGGATCGCGGCCTGAGAATCACGGTGAATCTCGAAGGCTCGTCGCCCGAGGAAGTCATTGCGTATAAGGCGCGGAAGCACGCTCCCGCGATCGAGTTGGATCGAATAAATTACTACGCCCCCGAAGAATTCTGGGAGGCTCGCAAGCAGAGCGCTAATCAGCGCGTGATCCTTGAGCCCGGCGACTTCTACATTCTCGCTTCGAAGGAAAGGGTGCGCGTTCCACCGGAATTTGCGGCTGAGATGGTGCCTTTCGATCCTTCGGTCGGCGAATTTCGCATTCACTATGCGGGATTTTTTGATCCTGGATTTGGGTATGGCGCCAGCGACATCAAAGGCACGCGAGCGGTGCTGGAGGTGCGCGCGCATGAGGTTCCGTTCCTGATCGAACACGAGCAGTTCGTCGGACGGCTCACGTACATGCCGCTGCTTTCTAAGCCGGAAAAAATTTATGGCTTGCAGATCGGCTCGTCGTATCAGCAGCAAGCGCTCACGCTGAGCAAGCAATTTCGCCGGCAGACGTCGTCAGTCTGAATCTCTACAGCGTGTTTGTATGGAGCCCAAGTTCCATTCAGAAGAACCTAAGTCGCGATTCCGTGGGGCAACAGGTCTCATTGTCGCCATGGGCGTTGTCGCGGTTGTTCTGATTGCCTTCCCCGCTTACCGATGGTTTTTCCTGATAAGCGTGGGAATCGGAGTCGTAGTGGCCGGGATACTTTTTCTCTGGCATAAATTCAGGCCCGTCCGCGAAGCTGACGTCGAAAACAAAAAGCCGCTGGGCTTGGAGTAGACGTCCTCAGGAAGCCGCCGCCGCTTGCAACTTGTCCAGCGAAACTGCACACTTGAGCCATGCGCGTCTTGGCTCGATTCATGATGTCGGCAATGGACGCCAGCCATTTTCCCGCCCCCACGCTTCCCGAAGTCGCATTTTTGGGCCGCTCGAACGTCGGGAAGTCGAGTGTGATTAATTCACTGGTGGGCAAGAAGCTGGCAAAGACCAGCTCTACGCCTGGTCGCACGCGAAGCATTAATTTTTTCGAGCTGCGCTGGGCGGGAAAACCCAGGCCAGAATTGATCTTTACCGATCTGCCGGGTTACGGCTATGCAAAAATTTCGCGCGAGATTTCCAGCCAATGGCCAAGCTTCATCGAACCTTATCTGGAGCATCGTCCTTCTCTCGCGTTGTGTCTGGTGCTGGTAGATGTGAACGTGCCCCCGCAGGAAAGCGATAAGGCACTGCTCGACTTTCTTACTTTTACCGCGCGGCCATTCCTGATCGTTGGCACGAAAAGCGACAAGCTGTCAGGAAATCAATTGCGCAACTCTCTGCAAACTCTCAACCAGGAGTTTCCCGAAGCGCGAATTGTGCCCTTCTCTGCCAAAAGCGCTTCCGGGCAAGAAGAGTTGTGGAAAGAGATCCGCACCGCGGTTGAGAGTCATCGCGGATAGCTGTGGTTCGACTAAGTTGGTTGAATGGCGGTTACCGACGTTTCATTCCTCAATCAACTCCCATCCGTTATGATTTAACCATCTATGGCAACTTATCTTATTACTGGAATTGCGGGATTCATCGGGTCGTCATTGGCGCGAGCGGTTTTGGCGCAGGGCGACAACGTGCGCGGAGTAGACAATTTTTCGACCGGGAAGCGTAACAATATCGCCGAACTGCTCGATCGCATCGATGTTCGCGAGGCTGATTTGCTTGACCTCGGGGCAATGCAGTCGGCGTGCAAGGGCGTCGATTACGTTTTGCACGAAGCGGCCATTCCTTCGGTGCCTCGATCGGTACTGAATCCACTGGAGAGCAATCAAGCCAATGTGGACGGAACCGTCAATGTGCTGGTCGCAGCTCGCGATGCAAAAGTTAAGCGCGTCATTTACGCGGCTTCGTCGTCGGCCTACGGCGATACGCCCACCTTGCCCAAGCGCGAAGATATGAGTCCCAATCCGATTTCGCCCTACGCTGTGGCGAAGTTGGCAAGCGAGTATTACATGGCGTCTTTTTACCGTTGCTATGGATTGGAGGCCGTGTCTCTACGCTATTTCAACATCTTTGGACCGCGGCAGGATCCCACGTCGCCTTACTCGGGCGTGCTGGCGAAATTCATTACGCAAATGCTCAAGGGGGAACAGCCCACCATTTATGGCGACGGCGCTCAGAGCCGCGATTTCACTTACGTGGAAAATGTGGTGCACGCGAATCTGCTGGCCTGCAAAGCTCCGGCCAGCGAAGTGGCAGGACGAGTGTTCAACGTAGCAACGGGCACGCGAATTGATTTGAACGAGATGTTCCGCGTGCTGAAGAAACTCACCGGGTATCCTGGCGACGTGAACCACGCTCCCGAACGCGCGGGAGATGTGAAGCACTCGCTGGCTGATTTGTCACGTGCGGAAAAACATCTGGGATACAAGCCGCAGGTGAGCTTCGAGGAAGGTCTGCGCCGCACCATCGATTGGTACCGCACTCAAGGAAAATCTGCGACGGCTTGAAAGCAGGCTTCAGGCCTTAGAATCTCCGGTGGGGTCCGTTCGCCGTGTCCAACAAACTCGCAGTCGGAAAACCCAAGCCCAAATCCCAACGTCCGAAGCCGTAAGCCTGATGCCTGCTCTTTCATTACCTTCGTTATCTGTAGCCCGATTACGCCTGCAGCTACAGTTGCCATATGACACTCTCATCCATGGTTGTTTCTCGCGATTGGGCTGAAGTCAGCGTGCTGGAGTGTATTCTCGGCGGCTTGCACATCGGCGTGGATGTCGAACCGGAACCGGAGCGCGCACGCGCCAAACTTGCCAAGTCAAAAGTAGATGCGCTCATTGTGGACTGCGATCTGGATGGGACCAGCAGTTTTCTCCGAGGGCTCGGCACCGGATTGAACGCAGTACCGCTCGTAATCGTCAGCGGTTCGAACGGCCAGACAAACTTGCAGGACGCGGTCGCAACGTTTGTTTTCAAGAAGCCGATTTCTGTCGAGCAAGCCGTGCGCACGCTTTCCGCGGCGCGCAACATGATCCTTGACGGCAGGCTCCGCTATAACCGGCACGCGCTCGATCTGCCGGTAGCCCTCGCCTACGGTTCCAGAAAGAAAGTTGAAGCCCATCTCATTAACCTCAGCGAAGGCGGCATGGGAATCCGGCTCTCCTATCCCATGGCGTTTCAGGGTCCAGTGCGACTCAGCTTTCAATTGCCGGAGAGCAAGGCCGAAATGAAGCTCCAAGGGGAAGTTGCCTGGATCGACAAAATGGGCAACGCCGGGATCCGTTTCCTCGGCATGAGTGCCGATCTGAAGCGCGACTTGAAACTCTGGCTGGCCCGGCAGTATCTCACACACTAATTCGTCTTCGTCGTTATGCGGCTTGTACGGGATTAGCCGCCGCCCGGTCCACCAGTTCAGTTCGAGTCCAGGTATAGCGGATGCGATGGATTACGGTAATCGTGGAAAGAATAGCGATGATCCACAGGACGGGGGCCATGCGGTTGAAAAGCGCTCCGATGATTACCAGCACCAGTCGCTCGGGACGCTCCATGAAACCTACGCGGCAGGAACCTATCAGCGATTCAGCGCGGGCGCGGGTGTAGCTGACCATAATCGCGCTGATCATCGCGATGGCGGCAAGGATAACGTAGACCGAGCGGCCGTTGCGGCCGTAAAACACCATCAGGCCCACGAATTGGGAGGCATCGCTGTAGCGGTCGACCACCGAGTCGAAGAATCCGCCGAAGCGGGTGACACGATTGCTGGCTCGAGCCACGGCGCCGTCAACCAAGTCGAAGAACCCAGAGCCAATGATGACCAGTCCGGCGTAGCGGAACATGCGGGCTTGGTTTTCGGCATTGGCGTATCCAAAGAGAAAAGCAGCAACTATGTTGACGACCAGACCCAGGAATGTGAGCACGTTGGGATTGACCCGCGCCAGCGCCAGGCGCCGGACGATGGCATCGAGTAAGATGCCGCAGCCTCGACCAAACACGCTGGTCCAAGTCTTGTAGCCGGTGTGACTCGCGCTTCTGTTGGCCTCTTTGCTCGGAGTCATGTGCTGTTCGTTATCCGGCAGCGGCTTCGTCGTGAATCGTGCTCAGTTTCAGAATTTCCATTTCGCGCTTGCCACCCGGAGTTACCACGATGGCGGTATCACCAACTTTTTTGTTCAACAGCGCGCGGCCGATCGGCGAACTGGTAGAAATTCTGCCTGACGGGAAATCGGCTTCTTCGCTGGTGACTAGCTTATATTCAACTTCCTCGTTTTTGTCATTGTCGTAAACCTTGACAGTCGATCCCAGCCCCACTTTGTCGCGGGGAATGTTGTCCATGTTGATTAGCGCGAGATCGCCCATGCGCTTGCCCAACTGGCGCAGCCGTGCCTTCACGAATTCCTGCCGCTGCTTGGCCATATGGTACTCGGCGTTTTCGCTGAGGTCGCCCAGGGCAGCGGCTTTCTTGATCTCTTTGGGAAGATCGTGAACCAGTTCGTGTTCGAGCTGATTCATTTCTTCCTGCAGTTTTCTCTTAATTTGCTCGGTCATGCTTCACCGGATTATAAACCCACCGCCTCGCGCCGACTCGATCGCTCGGCGAACTTTTTACCAGAATGGGAAACGGGCGGTGCGTTGAAAAAGCGCCTCAGGCTTGGAATTCCGAGGCTTCGGGGAACCGCAGGTTCGACTTGGACAAAGCATTGGTCAACAACTCTTCGATCTGCGGCTCGTCACAGTTTCTTGCCATAGCCAATTCGCTGACGAGAAGGTAGCGCGCACGCTCGAGCATTTTCTTCTCCCGAAATGAAAGCGACTTGGACTGGTTCAGTACCAGCAGAGCTTTGAGCACATTGGCTACTTCTAACAAAGATCCAGTGCGCATGCGCTCGGAATTTTCCTTGAAGCGATATTTCCAGTCGGCATTGTTATCGCATTCCCCATCTTCAAGAAAATCAACGATCTTCTGAATTTCGCCGTTCTTCACCACGCGCCGCAGACCGACGGTGCCGACATTATGAAACGGCACCATGACTTTCAGACTGCTGGACTTTATTTTCAAAAGATAGAAATTTTCCACAGTCTCGCCGATGGTACGGCTGCTGATCTGCTCAATTATTCCAACGCCATGATTCGGGTAGACGACTTTGTCGCCTATGTGGAAGCTGCCATTGCCATTCAACATGAGAAGTCACCCACAAAACAAGGAGGGAAAGCGAGGAACAACACAACATCAGTTTACCCGAATCGGGAACTAAAGGCAATCAGGGGATACGAAGGTAGTAGGAAATCTAACCTTCGTACAGCCCCATTCCCGGCCAGCGTTCGCCGCTGGATCAATGAACTGCGCAGCCTATACGGCTGCAGAGCAATGGGTTAGATAGAAAGGCATCGCCCCGCTGAGGAGCGGGGCGAGTTATTCCGTTATTCAAAGGTTAAAGATTAGCGATGACCACCGTGGCCGCCGCCTCCACCGTGCGACCCACCCCCGCCGCTATGAGAGCCGCCCCCGCCATGGGAGCCGCCCGAGCTGGCATGCCCGCCGAAGCTCCCCTGTGACCCGGAGTATCCGCGGCCGCCGCCGAACGAGCTTGAGCCATGCGACGACGGCGCGGAGTAGCTTCGGCCACTATATCCCCTCGACGAACCGCCATAGGGCGATCCGCTATACCCGCGAGATGCGCTGTAGCTACGCGACGGTGCGCTGTAACTGCCTCCGCCGTATCCGCGTGACGCGCCGTAGCTGCCTGCGCTATATCCACGCGATCCGCTGTAGCCGCCATACCCTCCGCCGTTATATGAGCGCGAAGAGTACCCACTCTGTCCTGATGAATAGCTGCGCGAGGCGGGCAACACTCTACCCGAAGGCCGGGGCACATTGCTGCTGGGGTTTCCGCGGCCAAAGTATGGAGCAGAGTACGAGCGCGATCCCGAAGACATACTTGGCGCTGTATTCCGGGCGCTCATAGTGCTTGCCGGTGGACGCGGCACGGATCGCGAAGCAGCGAATCCAGACGCAGATCCAGGTCGTGCAGTGTTCATTCCTTCAGACCTTGCAGCTCCCGAAGCCCCAGAAAACGACCTTGCACTGCTCTGCGGCGGACGCGGTACATCGCGTCCGGCCGAAGGTGATGAAGACCCAAGCGGGCGTCCTTCCGAGCCACGATTCGCCATCGGGGAAGAGCTGCGGCTCGCCATCGGTGAGGAGATACGATTTGCCATCGGCGAAGCCGCGGATCCACGAGTCGCCATCGGTGAACCTGCATTGCGCCCAGCCGGGCCCTCACTGTTATGCGAAGCTGCAATTGCCGGCGAAGGCTTGGATAAACCCGAGTTCCTCGGCGGAGTCATCCGGCTGACCGTCGGCCGCGAAGTAATTCCTGAAGCAGGATGCGTCGCTGCCATGCCTGCCCTTGATCCCAGCACGCTGGCACGTGTCGGGGAAATATTTGGCCGGTCAAGACTCGCACTCGACAAATTCCGCAAAGCGCTGCTGGGCACGTTAACCCTGTTGCCAGCCACTGACAGCCCGCGCTCCAGCGTGTTTCGAGAAACGGCAGTCATCGCTCCGGGCCGGGCGGCATAGCGCGGCATCGCAACCCCATTTCTGCCGTACAGCGCTCCGCCATTGCGACCGTAGTTATTGACGATGTGATTGAAGTTGTTGATGCGCGTGTTGCTGATATTGACGTTGCGGAAATAACCGCGGCTCGCCCCGTACCACGGGAAGAACGGCTCGCCAAAGCCCAGCGGACACCAGCCAAATCCTCCGCCAAAGCCGATTCCGAAGCCAAAGTTAATGCCAATGCCAAAGTGCGGCCCGCCAAACCAAGCCACCAGCGCAGGAGCATAGAACGGCCGCTCCCAGTATGGTCCCGGCGCCCATCCCCAGTAAGGGCCGAAGTCAACCCAACGGCCATAATGGAACGGTGCAAATCCCCACGGAGCTGCGTCTACCCAGGTCCATCCCCAAGGCGCTTGCCAAATCCACTGCCCGTTGCTGTAAGGAGCCCATCCCGGCCCCACGTCACTCGGTACCCAAACGTTTCCGTAGTCAGGCGTATTGCGCCAGCTTCCGTACTCATCCAGATCGCTGGCTCCAACCACGCCCGGGGCAACGTATTGCGCCGACGTGGATTCATCTTCGCGCTGATCACGCACTTTGCACCAGTCATCGAAGCCGTCGCGCCGCGGGGTATCCATAGTCTGATGCGCCAGCGAAGTTCCACCTGTAAATCGCGCCTGCTCGCCTGCACGCACTCGAACCGACGGGCCTTGTCCAGTGGCTTCACCCTCGCCTTTCCAAACGGTCACTATGGTTGTGTCCGCGTTCGGATCGACGTCAAAGCGGTAATCTCCGCCCTTGCTTATTGTGAATGCCAGGTTCTGGGTATCGATCTCATAAGCTTCGCCGTCGTAGAGTTTGCGGACGTGCACGTTCAGCGTGCCCTGATGTAACTGCACCTGCACCGCGTCATTGGTGACATTCGTCATCGTCAAGCTGCTTTCCGAACTGATGCGCATCACGCCCGTGCCCAAATTCAGCTCGGCGCGCGAATCTTTGTCAGCCCAGACGTTGTCGCCGTTGGTAAGCGGACGGTTCAGCGAACCCTGAACCCAATCCCCGGTTCCTTGCGGCTGCAGCGAAACCGATCCCGACATGTAGCCCAAACGGCCTACGCGGCCCGAAGGATCAGCCTGTCCGCCATCCGAAGGCAACGGCTGCCCTGCCGAAGGTGCCGGCTCCGTTTGATAAGGAGCCTCACTAACCGCTGGCGGAGCTTGCTCCGTGGGATAGCCCGATTGACCTCCGGCTGAAGGAGCCGTTTCTGCGGGCGGAGGAGGTGCCTGATCAGTAGGATACGTGGATTGACCATCCTGATCCGCCGGCAGCGGCGGAGCCTGGTCAGCCGGATAAGCCTGCTGCTGATCCGGCGGCGCTGGCATGTCTTGAGCCTGTGCGGAGAAGGTTGCCGTGGCAACAGCCAGTAATGCCACAACAAGATGATTCTGAAATAAGCGCCGGAAGCCTCTCATAACGTATTCTCCCTTGGAACACCGCCAGCCCCAGCCGTGTTCTCAACCACTTACGCCGACGCGATTTTGAAAGCCAGCGCAGGTGACCGATTACCTGCCTCTGAGCATGTAAACCCTGATTTGACCCATGAGTTGCGGGCAAAAGGTACGAAAGTAAGAGGTCCCGTTCTCTGGCCGATAACGTTTGTCTCCGCTGTCGGGCCTTTGCTGTAATATCTCGCGCAATGTTAGCGTCGCTTACCCGCCGCGGTGATTTGTCCGAAAACGAGAATCTTGATTGGCGTAATCAAAGAGCTTTTTAGCTAAATGCGAAATGTGTTGACAACTAGGATTTCAGGAGGATAATCAGCGCGTCTTCGGTACGGGCCCCTGCTGTAAAATCTCGCGCTTCTGGAGGTCCTCGATGTTTTCTCCCCTTCGCGGTCTGCTGATAGTGGTGTATTGCCTGCTTGCCATCGCTTCGCTAAACTGTTACTCGTCCGCTCAAAGCGCAAACGTAACGACTTGGCACAATGACAACTACCGCACTGGGTGGCAACAAAACGAGACCATTTTGTGGCCCACCGGAACGCACGCTATGAACCAGAACAACTTCGGACTGCTTTGGCAGTGGACCGTAGCCGGGAACGTTTACGCCCAACCGCTTGCGATTACTTACCCACAAACCATAGGGAGCTGCAACAATCCCTGCAGTCTGGTCATCATTGCGACGGAACAGGACATGCTGTACGCATTCAACGCGGCCTCCAGTTCATCCACGCCTCTCTGGGGACCTGTCAACCTCGCCCAGGCGGTGAATACGAATGACGCCGCGTAGGCTGTGCGGCTGGCGGGAACTGGACGAACAAATACCCGTGCAATGATAAGGTGAGCAACCCCAGCAGCATCGTTGGGCCGTACATAGGCGTTACGGGGACACCAGTTATCCGCGCCCCCGTAGCCCCAGACATCTTATTTGTAGTGGGAGCGGTATACTCCCCGATTATTCCGAGCGTGTCTTATTACCTCTTCGGCGTGGACATAGTTTCGGGTAGCGTAGTAGCCATGACGCAGATAACCGGGAGCGTTAACGGCTATGCACCCGCGTATAAGTGCAACTCGACCTATCCCCACTCCGGCACCCAAATATCCTTCAACTCTACATCTCCTGCGACCTCCAATCATCTTCAACGGTCCGCCCTGCTGCTCATCGGCGACACCGTGTACGTGGGGTTCGCACCGTATCCCGAGATTAATAACGGCTGGATTTTTGGCTACACGTTTAACGGTACTTCTTTTTCGCAGACGGCCATTTTCAGCAGCACGCCGTATGGCACTGGTGGCGGCATCTGGGGCAGCGGGGCTGGACCGGCTTCCGACGGCACTTATATTTACGCAGCGACTGGCAACGGAACATTCGAACCGCCCGGCGGCGGCATACCAACGATACCTCCGGATATCGGAGACAGCCTGGTCAAACTAAATTCTTCGCTTGTGCCCCAGGACTTTTTTGCTCCTACCGACTCCGGAATGGCGCGCTGCAACGCCGACTTGGACCTCGGCTCAGGCGGTGCCTTGCTCGTCCCCTCACTCCTACACATTCACGTGCACGGGCGGTGGCTGCACGCAATGCACCGCTGGCACGGGAGGGGCGTGCTATGTGGTCATTGAGGCGAGACAAGGAGTCGAAGCTGTACGTCGCGAACCAAGCAAGCCTAGGCGGGTTCAGCTCCACAACCACAGTCAACATCGAGACCGTGCAGACTCCTTGTGTCCCGACAGGCTGCGGCAACAACCCCGCAAACCAAGGGTACTGGGCCAGTCCAGCATACTGGTTCGACGGCAGCAACGGCTGGATTTACTATTCGCCAACGGCCCAGATGAACTCCCAGGGCCGCGCCCTACCCGGTCTACGGGTAGAAGCTAGCACCCAGCGGCTCTTCTGGCCCGATTTCTCAGACGCCGACGACCAGCACGAGCGCGTTGTTCTGCCAATACGGCCCAACGCCATCGGTGTCCTCGAATGGTAGCAATACGGCGATTGTTTGGGCGATAGAGAATCAGAATTCCGACCAACCCAACGACGGCAATTGCAGGGAGCACCGAACCAGCTGCGTTACACGCGTTTAATGCCAGTACCCTCGCGCAGCTTTACACTAGCAGCAGCGTCATCTCGATTGGGGTGGCGACACAGTTCTCGACTCCGACGATCTTCCAGGGCCAGGTGTATGTGGGAACGAGCACAAAAAATGCGCACGGCAATGCCGCACCTGGGGTAGCCGTTTTCGGGTGCCTAAACTCGTCGTGCGTGAACTAGCGGAGGGGATTAAGAAGTGAAAAATGAGCGCTTCTTTCTCGCGATTCTCCTTATCGTATCGGTCGGGACCCTTCTGGCCGAGGCGGCGGGGAACTGCCAGTCCGGCGAGACGGCGGCGGACGGACTCAATTGCTCCCCTGCCCCGTGCGTGCTTCCGCCAACGCAAGCCTCCGAGGGCGGCGGCACAGTCACGGACACCCCGGTCGTGGCCAATCCCCTGAACAGAGACGACCTATTGCTGGGCAGCGTCGACTACAACTGTGGCCAAGAGTCCAACGTGGGCTTCCATCTTTCCAGCGATGGTGGCTCGACCTGGAAGCGCGTTGAATGCATGGCTGCGATTACTACCAAGCAGAACAACTATTTGGCGCTCGACGAGCCGTCGGTGAGCTACGACCGAACTGGCACAGCCTACATTGCGGAGTTTACTCGAACGTCGAGGAATTCGGAGGTCAAGGTCTCGTCGCCGTCCAAAAATCAACCGATGGAAGCCACTGGAGCAAGCCCGTGGTGGCGCTACGTCGCTCAGGCCAGACTTTTCCGTATATGACTCAGCTAGCAGTGGACAGCAGCATAGGAAGTCGTTGGGTTAATAGCCTGTACGTCTCCGGTGTGGTGGGGCTGGACCAAGGGTGAAGACGCAGGTTCTAGTTTCCCATTCGATCGACGGCGGTGATACCTGGACGCAGGTTGCAGTTGATCTAGTGCAAAAGTACCCAGAAGAAGACAACCTTACTCGCATGGCGGTGGCGAAGGACGGCAAGGTGTACGTAACCTGGCTGCGCTGCGTCGTCGCCTTGCCAAAAAGACCACATAATGCTTTCGAAGTCAAGCGACGGCGGCAATACTTGGTCTTCGCCAAAGCGAATAGCGCAAGTGACAATGCCCACCGACTGGCAACTGCCCAACACTTATGAGCGGGTTTACAACTACCCGGACATCGTCGCGGATAACAGCGATGGCCCGTATAGCGGAAATCTCTACGTGGCCATGTACAATTGGACAGGAACCTACCTCCGCGTGCAAGTGATTCGCTCGACGGATGGCGGCACGACTTGGTCAAAGCCTGTGACGCTGGCCCCAAAGGGCGACATTCATGATCAGTTCTTCCCGTCAATCTCGGTGAGTTCGACAGGAAAAGTTGGCGTAAGCTGGCTCGACCGGCGCAGTGATCCCAACGATATCGACTATCAAGCATTCGCTGCCATCTCAGAAGACGGCGGGCAAAGCTTCGGCACAAACTGGCAACTGACCACGGCATTCTCCGACCCAAGGGTAAATGGCACCCAAAACAACTGGATGGGCGATTACACCGGCAACACGTGGAAAGGCGACAATGTCTTCGTGGCCGCCTGGATGGACAGCAGCAACGGCGTAGATATGCAAGAGGAAGTCGGCGGCGTCCGCCTGAAGTGACGGATTGGTGGTCCACACTTCCGCATCTCCATTTTCATAAAACGTAAAGCAGGCCAGCCCGCGCCCCTAAGCGTGCCGCTTGCGAGATTTGGATTTTGGCGACCTTGACTCTGGAACCTTGGCTTCTTTGGGTTCTTTGCGTTTCTCTTCTGTATCGACCGAGAACAGCATGAAGTGGTCAAAGCTGTGACGCCGGAAATAGCGGTGCTTGTGGAGATCGAAATACAGCTCTGCGTTTTTGGGCAGCCAGAGTTCGGATTTGCTCTTGGGAAATCGGACCGGAGCATACTCGACTGTCTGATGCTCGCTGCGCAGTTGAATTTCCTTGATCGGATCCGTCAAATCCGACTCCAAGCGAACAATCTGGAAAGTGTCCGCAGAGATCCACGCTCTTCCTTTGAGGCCGACCGGGTAATGTCGGCCGTTGACGACGTAATCCTGAATCTGACGCGGCTTGTTCTCGCGTTGCTGAAAATGCACCAGCCAGGTGGCTTTCTGATTCCACGTGCCCAGACCCTCGCAGCTCATTTCGAAATCGTCGCGCATGTCGGGGTGAAAGATCAAAGCCATAGTCGGCAACCCACGAGTAGCGATCTGGTCGGGGAAAGCTCCGATGTCAGAGCGCCCGCTGCGAAACTCATCGACCTTGAAGCTGCCGGGCTTCGGCTCTGCAATCGAGGCAACGTAGTCGAACCTGATGGTGGTATGTTTCTTGGAAACCCCGGCCATGTCGACTTCTTCGTGGTAAACATCTTCGACGGCGTTGAACTTGGCCAAATCGTCCACCAGTTCCTTAACCCGCTCGCCCGACTGCGTAATTACTTCCTCGATCGGGCAGGAGACGCCGGAAGCCACCGCGGGTCTGGTGTCGTCCACGCCAGGAGGGCCCCAACTCTTCTCCATCAGTCCCGGGTCGGTGGCGGCAATGATCGGGATCATTTTTGAGGAAATGGATTGAGATGCGATGGTTTCATCCGGTTGGGACTGCTGCTTCTCGAGGTCGGCGACTAACTCATGAATCTGCTTGGCACTCGGATCGGCGGGCGCCGCCTTCAAGAACGTCTCCAGCGCCTGAATTGCCTGGGGGTAACGCTGCAGGTTGCCCAGTGCCTGTCCGAGAATCAGTTGTGCCGGATTCGCCGCAGCCGCTCCTCTTTCAATGGCAAGGCGCGCTTGCGCTTGCGCCTTCTCAAAGTCGTGCTGCTGCAGATAGGCATCGGAAAGAAGATAATGCGCCATCCAGGATTCGGGATGGGCCGCGACCGCCTGTTCCAGCGGGCCTTGAGCCGCGGCAGCGTCGTTGCGCTGGAGTTGCACTCGTCCAAGCAGGGTGAGCGCCTCAAGATAATGCGGCGCCAGCTTGGTGGCGGCGGCAAGATAACTTTCCGCCCGCTCCATATTCTGCTTTTCAAAGTACAGATAGCCCAGAAGGAAATTCACTTCTGCATTGGAAGGATCAGCCTTGTAAGCCGCATCGAGCTTCTTCTGCGCTTCATCCAGCTTCGAGGACTTGAGATCGGCCAAACCATGCACCAGGTTGCGCCGAACCTTGGAGGGAATCTCCTTAGCGTTTACCGCTCCCAGATCGACGGCGGATGGATCTTTCTTTAGGCCGACTTCCATGCGCTTGACCATGATTAAGCCGCTGATCATGACATCTTGATGCGAGGTCAGATAGCCCAGGGCGCTTACGGCTACATCGTACTGACCCGTTTGCAAGTCGATGATGGTGGCGACGGAGTCGTCCTCTGTAACCCGAGCCTGCACCTGACCAGTGGCTTTATTGGTGATTTGCACCAGGGCCTGACGATCCAGCGGTTTTTGCCTCTCACCTTCCACCGCGAGTTTGATGATGGTGCCAGTGCTCTCCGGCAGCGATTCAATGCCGGACATCGGGTTGAGAGGGGAGCTTGTACCTGGGCCGCCGACCTGCTGCGCAAACGCGCCGACGCCTATCGTGATTGACATCAACCCCAGGGCGACTGCTTTGAAGAGTGGCCGATTCATAT
The DNA here is from genome assembly GCA_963716405.1 of uncultured Acidobacteriota bacterium. GTDB lineage: Bacteria > Acidobacteriota > Terriglobia > Terriglobales > Acidobacteriaceae > JABDBE01. The sequence goes on from CAVQTI010000015.1 coordinate 239,806, forward strand.
ATAAGCTCGAAAAACAGATCAGGCGAGCGCAGCCAGTCTCTCATTGGTTGTTCCAGAGGTCAATGCTCAGTATTTGCCGTGTAGATCCTCCAAGATAATGTGGTTGCCGGGTGTAATTCGGCGTTCTTGTTACACTTCTGAAATGGACCATACAGGGCGGCTAAAGCGGTTGCAAAGCCTTCTGGAAAGCACTTCGGTAGACGCTTTGCTGATTACCCATCTGCCCAATATCCGCTACCTTTGCGGATTTACCGGAACCTCCGGCATCCTTACCCTCTTAAAAGCCAGCAACGTATTCTTTACTGATGGACGCTACACTGAGCAGGCGCGTGCGGAGGTGAAGGGATCGCGGATCATAATTGGCCGCAAGCCGCCATTGGCCGCTGCTGCGGAGTGGCTGATAGAGAACAAGAGCAAAATTGGGCGGAAGAAGCCGATCAGGCTTGGCATCGAAAGCGAACACTTAACCGTGGCCGCGCGTTCGCAACTGGCGTCTATGCTGCGGCATGATTTTAGATTCCGAGAGACGCGGGGTCTGGTTGAACAATTGAGGATCGTGAAAGACGCTGATGAAATTGCCAGCTTGCAAGCCGCAGCGACGTTGGGCGCGAGCCTGTTTGAGCGAGCACTCGCGGTGATCCGCCCGGGCGTAACTGAGAACGAAGTCGCGGCCGAAATGGAGTACACGGCGCGGCGCTCTGGAGCAGAGGAAATGTCGTTCCCCACTATAATTGCGGCTGGAAAGCGATCAGCGCTGCCGCACGGTCGCGCGTCCACGGCTGCAATTCCATCGCGAGGATTCGTGGTCTGCGACTTCGGTGTTATACTTTCCGGCTACTGTTCAGATAGGACACGTACGGTCTACGTTGGCCGTCCGACGGGCGAAGCGCGGCGAATCTATCAGGCAGTGTACGAGGCGCAAGCCGCCGCCATAGCCAGCGTAAAGCCTGGGGTCAGCGTTGCCAAAGTAGACGAAGCTGCGCGTAATGTCCTCAAAAAGAAAGGTCTGGCTAGACATTTTACCCACTCTACCGGCCATGGTGTAGGCTTGGAGATTCATGAACCGCCTCGCATAGCGGCGGGACAGAACCAAATTTTGCAGGCGGGGATGGTTATTACGATCGAGCCCGGCGTGTACATACCCGGCAGCGGGGGCGTGCGCATCGAAGACATGGTGGTAGTGACAAATCAGGGCTGCGAGATTCTAGCGTCCTCGGACAAAGAACTCATCACGATTTAAAAGCTGTTTCGATTCTCAGCCGTGCTTAATTTGCCCGGCTTCTCAAGTTGGCGCGACAGGCAAGGAAGAAGTCCCACCGCAAACCATGAACCAGAAAGAACTGAAGGAACTCATAGAGTTCTTAATTGAAAAAGATATTGCCGAGTTCGAATTGGAACGCGGCGATGTGAAGGTGCGGATCAAGCGCGGCGCGGAACATGTGGTCGCGCCGGCCGCGCCGGTCACGCATTTTGCCGTACACACAGCGCCTGCGGCGGTTCCGGAAATTTCCGCTCAGCCGGTTGCGCCCGTGTCGGCCCCGGCATCGAGCGAAAGCGCCGCGCCTCCGCCAGCCGTGGAACCGGGACTGCACACGGTCCATTCACCCATTGTAGGGACGTTCTACGAGTGTCCGTCGCCGGGATCGCCGCCGTTCGTTAAACCTGGCGATACTGTCGAAGTTGGGCAGGTGCTGTGCATCGTCGAGGCCATGAAGTTGATGAATGAGATCGAGGCGGATGTGGCGGGCGAGATTGTGAAGAAACTGGTGGCGAACGGCCAACCAATCGAATACGGGCAGGAATTATTCGTAATTCGGCCAAGAAGTTGAGTTCGGGATGAAGTGGAATGGCGCGGAGCGCCCCTTTTTTGTAGCGCCGCCTTCCAGGCGGCTGTCGTGGGGGCGTCATCGCCCCCACTGGCGAGGGCAAGATACCCTCGCGACGGCCGGCAAGATGCCGGCGCTACGCGTTCAAATCAATGTTCAATAAAATTCTAATTGCAAATCGGGGCGAAATTGCCTTGCGGGTAATTTGTGCCTGCAAAGAGCTCGGCATTCGCACCGTGGCGATTTACAGCGAGGCCGATCGGAACTCGCTGCATGTTAAGTTCGCCGACCAAGCCATCTGCATTGGACCTCCTCAACTGGCTCAGAGCTACCTCAACATTCCCGCGGTGATTAGTGCGGCTGAAATAACCAACGTGGACGCCATCCATCCGGGATATGGATTGCTGGCCGAGAACGCTAATTTCGCCGAGGTCACCGAGACCAGCAACATCAAGTTTATTGGGCCGCCGCCCGAGACCATGCGGCTTATGGGCGAAAAAGAAAAGGCTCGCGCAGCGATGAAGAAAGCGGGCGTACCCATTCTGCCCGGTTCTGATGGGATTCTCGCCAGCGAAGGCGAAGCCATGGAGTGGGCTAAGCAGGTTGGCTTTCCGGTGATTATTAAAGCGTCGGCTGGGGGCGGTGGACGCGGTATGCGCATTGTTCGCAGCGAAGACGAACTTCCCGCGTTGTTCAGGGCTGCGCAAGCGGAGGCGGCGGCGGCTTTCGGCAACGGCGATCTTTACATGGAGAAATTCATCGAGCGGCCGCGCCACATCGAGTTCCAGATTTTGGCCGACGAGTATGGCAATGTGGTGAGCCTGGGCGAACGCGAATGTTCAATCCAGCGTCGCCATCAGAAGTTGCTGGAAGAATCTCCGTCGACGCAAATGACGCCGGAACTGCGGACGCAAATCGGCGATGTTATATCGAAGACGCTTTCCGACATCGGCTACGTGAATGCCGGTACCATCGAATTTTTAATGGACGAAGACCGGCGGCTGTACTTCATCGAAATGAATACGCGCATCCAGGTGGAGCACCCGGTCACGGAGATGGTCACCGACGTCGACCTGGTCAAGAGCCAGATTTTGCTTGCCGCTGGCGAGCGCATGGAAAATGTGCTGGCCGGTCCGATCGTGCATCGCGGACATGCGATTGAGTGCCGCATCAATGCCGAGCATCCGGAAAAGTTCACACCCTCGGCGGGCAAAATTACCGCCTTCAATCCGCCGGGCGGAACGGGCGTGCGAATCGATACCGCGGCCTATGCCGAAGGAGTGATTCCTCCTTATTACGACTCGCTCATCGCCAAGCTGATCGTGCGCGGCAAAGATCGCGGTGAAGCGGTTTCGCGCATGGCGCGCGCGCTGGAGATGTTTATCGTGGAAGGAATATATACGACGATTCCACTGCATCGCAGGATTCTGGCCGATCCGGATTTCCGCGCAGGCAGGTTCGATACGACTTTCATCGAGCGATTTCTGGCGAAGAATGGGAAACCGGTGCATTAGACAAAATAGCCGTCATCCTGAGCGAAGCGTTCGGTGCGCGAAGCGCACTGAACGCGAAGGCGAAGGATCCCTCGAACGTGTCCGCCACTTTGATGCTGCAAGGCATTCTGACACACGTCCCACCCGGAACTCCCTGACACTTCAGCGTGAGCACCAACTTGCGCGGGGTCCTTCGACTGCGTTGGAGTCGCTTCGCGACTCCAACTCCGCTCAGGATGACAGGTTACAGTTATCGACGCGGCAGAAACCGCGACATTTTCAAGGCGGATCGCCGGCATGAACTCCCTGCCTCGCCTCTACGCCATTCTCGACACATCATGCTTTCGCGACAGCCAAACTTTGTTTTCGACAGCGGAAGAACTTGTAGGCAGGCGGCGTCACCCTGCTGCAATACCGCAATAAGAGCGGCGATGCCCGTCAGATGCTGGAGCAGGGGCGGGAACTGAGACGGCGGCTCGGCGGGTCCATCAAGCTCATCATGGATGATCGGGCAGACCTTTGTTTGGCGGCTGGCTTTGATGGCGTTCACGTTGGACAGGAGGATTTGTCGCCAGCGGGCGCCAGAAAAGTGATCGGCGAAAAATTGTGGCTCGGCGTTTCCACGCACAACCCGGAGCAGGTTGCGGAAGCCGACAAGACATCTGCTGATTATATTGCCGTTGGGCCTGTGTTTTCGACTGCGAGCAAAGCCAATCCAGATCCCGTCGTTGGGCTCGAAGGTGTAAAGAAAGCGCGGGCCTTGACGCGAAAGCCGCTGGTGGCGATTGGCGGCATCAATCGTGCCAACTGCCGGTCGGTTATCGAGGCGGGGGCCGACTCGGTTGCGGTAATATCCGATCTGATGCGGGACCCGCGAAAATCAGCAGAGGATTTTCTTCGCATCTTAGGATAGAGTAGGCGCGCTGGCAGGAGTGCGCGTGCTATACGCGAACTTAGGAGCCCTTTGAGTATCGAGACCAAAGCGCCACCACCACGGACCACCGACTGGGAAATTCATAGCCACCAGGACAAGGAACTGGTCAAGGCCCTTGGCCTGACCAGCGCGACCATGCTGGTTATGGGTTCGATGATCGGTTCCGGCATTTTTATTGTTTCTGCTGAAATATCGCGAGAAGTGAATTCTCCGGCGCTGCTGATTGCGGCCTGGCTCGTCACCGGCTTCATGACCATCGTCGGAGCTTTGAGCTATGGCGAACTGGCGGCCATGATGCCGCGAGCCGGAGGCCAGTATGTTTACCTGCGCGAAGCGCTCGGCCCGCTCTGGGGATTTCTCTACGGCTGGACGCTATTTCTCGTAATTCAAACGGGGACAATTGCCGCGGTGGGCGTGGCTTTTGGCAAGTTTCTCGGTATCTTCGTTCCATCGATTTCTTCTTCGAACTGGATTCTGCATTTCTGGAAAGTGCCGCCCATTCGGATTGGTCCCATGGTTCTCGGCAACATGGATGTGGGACTGAATACACAAAATCTCGTAGCAATTCTGGTCGTCGTCGCGCTCTCGGTGATCAACATTTTCGGCTTGAAGACCGGAGCGCTGATTCAGAATGTTTTCACTTTCGCCAAAGTTTCCGCGCTTTTGGGCTTGGGCTTGCTGGGTTTGTTCATCGGACGCAACGCGCAGGCTCTTGCCGCCAACTTTCACGGCAATTTCTGGAACAACGCTGGGCTCGGTGCGCAGCACGCAGTGCAAGTGGGCGTCGGCGGACCCATGGTCATGGTTGGCACGCTGACTATTCTGGCAGTGGCTCAAGTCGGATCGCTGTTCTCCGCCGACGCCTGGAACAACGTGACCTTCACGGCCGGGGAGGTCAAGAATCCCAGTCGCAATTTGCCGTTGTCTCTCGCGTTGGGCACCGGCGTGGTCATCACGCTGTACATCGTTTGCAACTTCGTTTATCTGAACGTGCTGCCGCTGGACGGCGTAGCCAATGGCGCGACCATCCTGCAGCGTGGAATTAAAGTACGCCACCGAGGATCGCGTTGCCACCGCCGTCATGACGCAAATGTTTGGCGCGGCGGGCGGCCTGCTGATGGCCGCGGCGATCATGCTTTCCGGCTTCGGATGCGTCAACGGGCTGATTCTAGCGGGCGCGCGCGTGTATTACGCCATGGCAAAAGACGGCCTGTTCTTTCGCGGCGTCACCAAACTGCATCCCACCTATAAGACGCCTGCGGCTTCACTCATGGTGCAGATGGTCTGGACGTGCGTTTTGTGCGTCTCCGGGAGCTACGGGCAACTCCTTGACTACATCGTCTTCGCGGTGCTGGTGTTCTACATCCTGACCATTTTCGGATTATTCGTGCTGCGGCGTAAGTATCCCGACGCGGAGCGACCGTATCGCGCGATTGGTTATCCGGTGCTGCCCGCAGTGTATATTGTGATGGCCTTATTCATCGACCTCGTGTTATTGCGCTACAAACCGCAATACACCTGGCCGGGACTCATCATCGTTTTGCTGGGAGTGCCGGTGTATTACTTGTGGTCGAAACGTTCGGCCGCTACGAGCTTGTCCTAGCGTTCAAGGAGAAAACGAAGCATGGCGAATTTGTTCGCGAAAAAAGATCTTCCTACATTGATGAAAGAAGCGGTCGAGGTTGAAGGCGAACAAAGCCTGCGGCGCGCCCTTGGACCACTGAATCTGCTGACACTCGGCATCGGCGCGATTATTGGTGCAGGTATTTTTGTGATCACCGGACAGGCTGCGGCGCAGTTTGCCGGGCCCGCGATTGTGATCTCATTCATACTGGCTGGCATTGCCTGCGCGTTCGCGGGTCTCTGTTACGCCGAGTTTGCTTCGATGATTCCGATCGCGGGCAGCGCGTACACGTACTCTTATGCCACGCTGGGAGAATTAGTCGCATGGATCATCGGGTGGGATTTAATTCTGGAATACGCCTTCGGCGCCGCTACAGTAGCGGTAGGCTGGAGCGGACACTTGCGGGCATTCCTGCACGATATCGGCTTGAACCTGCCTGCTTTTCCCACCTCTGATTTCACGATTTTCGGCATGTCTGTGCACCTGAAGTACGACTATGTCGGCTTTCTGGTCATCATGGTTATCACCACGATTCTGGTCATTGGCATCAAGGAATCGGCGAACTTCACTACCGCCATCGTGATTATGAAGGTAGCCGTGGTGATTATGTTCATCGTGCTGGCCGGAGCGTTCTTGTACTCGCATAGCTGGCAGCCGAACTACTGGCATCCGTTCATCCCGCCAAATACTGGCGAGTGGGGACACTTCGGCTGGTCGGGAATTTTGCGAGGGGCGGGGGTGGTCTTCTTCGCTTACATCGGCTTTGATGCGGTTTCGACAGCAGCGCAAGAGGCCAAGAATCCCAAGAAAGATATGCCTGTGGGCATTTTGGGTTCTCTTGTTATTTGTACTGTGCTTTATATCCTGGTTTCTGGTTTGCTTACCCACCTTGTACCTTATCAGCAGCTTAACGTTCCCGATCCGGTCGTAGTCGGTATGCGCGTTGCCGGACAGCAATGGGCGACATTTCTGGTGGAAATCGGCGCGCTCGGCGGCTTGGCCACAGTGATGCTAGTGATGCTGCTCGGTCAGTCGCGTGTTTTCTACGCCATGTCTCGTGACGGTTTGCTCTGGCCATGGGCTGGGAAGATTCATCCTCGCTTTCGCACGCCCTACCTCAGTTCCATCGTGGTGGGTATTTTCGTGGCGATTCTGGCCACAGTGATTCCGCTTAACGTGCTGGATGAGATGACCAGCGTAGGCACGCTGCTTAGCATTCGTTCTCGTGAGTGCCGGAGTGTGGGTGATGCGCAGAACGCATCCCGAACTTAATCGTCCATTCAGAACGCCGATGGTCCCGTTGGTTCCGATTCTCTCGATTCTTTTCTCAGGCGCGCTCATCGTTTTTCTGTCCCCGGCTACGCAGATCCGGCTGGTAGTGTGGCTCATCATCGGCCTCGCGATTTACTTCAGCTATGGCCGCAAGCACAGCAAAGTACAGGCGATGCAGGAGTCCAAGCACTCGATGGCAGACTGAGATTCGCTGATTTAGATTTGCGGCCTTTCGCGAAATACGCGGAGGGCCGTTTTGTTTTATAGTCGCAGAATGAAGTGGAGGACGCGCTCTGGCGAGCCTGCCCTGAGCGAAGTCGAAGGGTCCAGCCGGCCGGGACGAGCTGCCTCCATTTGCATGCTAGCCATATATGAAAATCGTCACCGCCACCGAGATGCGCGAGATTGATCGCATCACCAGCGAGCGCTTCGGTGTGCCTTCGCTCACGCTCATGGAGAATGCAGGCACGGCGGTCGCCGAGTTTGTTATCTCGCAATACCCTTCTGCAGAGCGCATCGGCGTGATTTGTGGCAAGGGCAATAATGGCGGCGACGGTTTCGTAGCTGCTCGAAAGCTGCACAGTGCAGGTAAAGGAGTGCGGATCATCTTGCTGGCGGAGCCGTCGCAACTTCGCGGCGATGCAGCGGAGATGTTCGGCAGGCTTCCGATTGCTCCCGTGATCGTAAGGTCGAGCGAGGAATTGAAGGCTGAGCACGCTCAGGCTGTATTCGAATCCGAACTTCTGTTGGATGCGATTCTGGGAACGGGTTTTAAGCCGCCCGTCAGTGGGCTGTACGCCGACGCAATCAAGCTGTTGAACACGAGTTCCGCGCCGGTAGTTGCGGTCGATATACCCTCGGGGGCCGACTCCGATGTCATGGGCGAACAGATTGGGACGGTTGCGCGCGCTGATGCCGTGGTCACATTCACTGCACCGCGTCCGGCGCACGTCTTCGGAAGGTTGACCGATGGACCGACGGTCATTGCTCCGATTGGCTCACCCGACGAGGCAATCGTTTCTTCGTTGCAACTAGATTTAATTACTGCCGGCGACATTGCGCCTTTGATCGGTCCACGGCCGCTCGCCGCGAATAAAGGAACCTTCGGCCATGTGCTGGCGATTGGCGGATCAGTGGGAAAGGCCGGATCAGTCGCGATGGCGGGAATGGCGGCGCTGCGCACCGGCGCGGGATTGTCGACCGTGGCCACGCCGAAATCTGTGCTCGCCACTGTAGCGGGATTTCATCCAGAAGTGATGACTGAGCCTCTCGACGAAACCGATGCCGGCACCATCTCGATTCGCGCTCTCGAAAACGAAGCGATGGATGCAACGGTCAAAGGCAAGACGGTTCTGGCTGTGGGGCCAGGAATTTCGCGTCATCCAGAGACTTCCGAACTTGTTCGTACCTTGGTAATGAAATACAAGACTCCCATCGTGCTGGATGCCGATGGTCTCAACGCTTTTGAAGGACGAGCCGGCGAACTCAATGGCAAAGGACGCAGCCTGGTGATCACGCCGCATCCGGGAGAGATGGCGCGTCTTCTCGGCCTAGACAGTGGCTGCAGTGCAACGGGATCGCATCAATGTTGCCCGTTCCTTCGCTCGTGAGCACGAATTGATCGTAGTGCTGAAAGGGCATCGCACGCTGATCGCGCAGCCCGACGGAATGGTTTGGGTCAATACCACCGGAAATCCTGGCATGGCAACCGGAGGCACGGGCGACATTCTCACCGGCATGGTTGCGGGGTTCATCGCGCAACATCCAGAACGCATTTTGGAGGCGGTAATCGGTGCGGTTCATTTGCACGGTCTTGCCGGCGACGTGGCCCGCGAAAGCATGGGCGAGCATTCGCTGGTCGCAACCGACTTGCTAAAAGCCTTGCCAGAGGCCTTCCGCCGCGTGCGTGATTCTGCGTTAAGGCCGACGGTAGAAATCCGTGGCTGACGCATTCCGACAAAACAAAACCGCCGGGTTCCTGACAGGTATTTCAGGAAACCGACGGCTGTCTTACTGCTAACTTGTAATTAGGTCTGAATGATCCGCGGAGTTATGAAGAAAATCAGCTCCTGGTTCGAGGTGCTGACGGTAGTGTGCTTGAACAGGTTGCCCAGCCAGGGAATGCTGCCCAGCAACGGAACCTGCGCTACGTTGATCGAGTTGTTGGTTTGAATTACGCCGCCGATAACCACTGTACCGCCGTCGGTGACCAGCACCTGCGTAGTTGCCTGTTGCGTGATCAATGTGGGGTTGCCGTTAACCGTGCGGCCGAAGTCAGGCGTGGTGTTCTCGACATCCACATTGAGGAAGATCGTGCCTTCGGAAGTAATCTGCGGAATCACAGTCAGCCGCAGGAAGGCATCGACGTAGGTCACGGTGGGCGGACCGCCCAACTGCGCCTGGGTCACGATCGGTACGCGCACGCCCTGGCGAACCAGAGCCTGGATGTTGTTCTGCGTGACTACTCGCGGACGTGACAGGATTTTCAATAATCCACGAGATTCGTCCATGGTCAGGATGGCATCGATTCGCACTGCGCTGCTGGCATTGATGAAAGAGAAGCCGCTGGTCGGGCCGGTTGCCGGCAAGTTAGAAAATAGAGGTATCTGCGCGCCAGTGGTCGGAGTCGCTGGAGTGGTTCCAATAATCGGATATCTCGGCCTTATACCAAACGTCGATAGTGGCGAGGGACCCGCGGCGGATGAGCCACCGATGCCAGTCGCGGCATTGCCCCAGCCAAATCCCAGCTGAGTACCAATCTCGCGTGCGAAGCTGCGGGTCGCAGCTACTACACGAGCTTCGATTTCGACTTCCTGCGTCTTGCGATCGAGTTGCGTAAGCAAGCGGTCGATGTTGGGCATTACCGCGGGAATGTCCGAGATAATTACCGCGTTGGTGCGCTCGTCGGCAACCACGTCACCGCGTTGCGACAAGAATTTCTTTAGCGTCATGATGACGTCTTTGGAGTGCGCATAGCTGAGGAACCGCGTGACCGTCTGCTTATCAACGGCCAGCGCTTCGGCTTCCTGTTCCGCACGGCGCGATTCGGCTTCATGGCGCAAGGTTTCAACGGTCGCGATGCGCAGGACGTTGCCATCAAGCTGGCGAGCCAGGTCGTTGTTCTTGAGCACGATGTCGAGCGCCTGATCCCACGGCACATCGTCGAGCACAACCGTCAGCGTGCCTTTAACGTTGGGGTCGAGCACCACGTTCAGTCCGCTGATCTCGTGAATCAGGCGGAAGAAATCTTTCAAATCTACATCTTTGAGATTTACGGAGATTGGTTCGCCAGTGTACTTGGGGCCGCTGATCGGGGTGACTAAGTGGCTCTCGCCTTTTTGTTCCGCTGCCAGGTTCACAGCAGGTTGAATGGGCTGGGTCGCTGGAGCCTGAGCCGCCTGGGGCTGCATGGCAGCGCTGGGCGCCGGGAGCAAATCGCCTTCAGGCTTCTCTACAAATTTTGCTGCCGCGCCATCGGCACGGGTTGCGGGAGTGAGTTGCGTCAGCAGCGTTCTGCTGAGCATCATTCTTCTGTTGGTAAGCGGGCTCGACGAAGACAAAGTCGGTCGCCGAGGCGGTTTGTTTCGCAGCTTTAGCGTCCGCAGTTGCGGCTGGAGCTGTGGTCTGAATTGCTGCAACCGGAACCGGTTTGCTCGCCTGGACCGACGTCTTAACTAATACCGGAGCAACCGCAGAAGCGGAGGTCGTCAGTTTGGCTGGCGCAACGATCGCAGCCTTGGTATCCGTCTTGGCGGCTGATTTGGCTGCTGTGGGGTGCAGCTTGACGATGATTTTGCTGTCGCCGCCCGGGACCAATTCGTAAGCGCACGCCTGCACCAGGTCAATCACGATGCTGGTGGTCGGAGGCACATGGCCGTCCTCGCCAATGCGCACGCCTTTAACTCCGTCCGCGTCCACGCTGATGTGGTTGCGCACGGTGGCTGCCGCGGTGTTGGGCAACGTCACCAGCACACGGGCCGGAGAAGCCAAGGTACTGAGCTTGGGCGTCACCTGTCCGCGCGAAGTGATCTCCACGCTGATGCCGTCATCGGCGTGCATTACATCCACCTTCTGTACGGTGGCATGCGTGTCCGCGCCGGTGCTCGTGCTTTGAGTCTCAGCGCCCGCCACCAGAGCCAGAATCAGCGTCGGTAGCAAAACAGCCAGCAGTTGCTTTCGCATTTCCCTTCTCCCCACGGGCGCGCGTTTTGCTCGCCTCGTGATACCTCGCTCAAATTTCGTTGCCAACATAAGCCGGATCGACTGCCGGCTCCGCCCCGGTTAAACTGCCGGAGTCGAAATCTTCTTCGTAACTTCCCGGGTAAACGATTTGCCTAACTTGTCCTGCATCGTTTCTTTAAAAACGATCGAATCGCCCGTGATCTTCACCACGTAGCCGTTGAAAACCGGATCGTTTTCCCGCAGAAAATATGCTTTGTTCATGGCATTGACGACGACTGCGATCATGCCCGCATCCGACTTCACAATTCCGGTGAGGGCAATCTGGTCAACCGCCAGGCAGCGTTTGCCGGTGCTGCAACCGGAACCGCCCATTCCGCGGTTTACTACTGGACTCAAGAAAGGATCGCGCCGTCCCCCAGCCATGCTGATGGTCTTGTGCGCATCTTTGGGGTCGACCGGATTCTTCTTATCCTCGACCGCAACCGCCGGCTTGGGCTGACTCACCGCAATCGCCGTGGTCTTCTTGGGTCTAGAGGTCTTAGGTTTCGAATTGTTCTTCACCTGAATTTTGGCTGCCGCATGTGTCGCCGTCGCGACTGGTTGCTTGGACGGCGCCACTGAAACTGCTACGTGGGCAGGAACCACACTCACAGGTTTGCCGGCCGCCGGTTTGGCTGCCGTTGCTGCGGCTTGCGGGGCCGAAGTGTGCCCCTGCGAAGCTGCCAGCGCCGCATTCGAATCCGCCGTCTTCTGCTGTTGCACCCCACTGAGCTTGGCTTTAGTCGTGTCGATGATGCTTGGGCTCTGCGCTACCGCAGTTCCCATCCCCAGTCCCAGTATTAGGATTCCGGTTGCGAGCCTCATATGCCTCCCTTACCACCCTTAGCTGGTGCGCCTGGCCCGGGCGTCAGGTCATGGCTAAAGAATGTCGTCGCTTGGCAGGTCGCCACGATGCTCTCATTCGGCGCGTACTGATAAGTGTGTTTGACCTTCGCCATGGTTCCCATCTTGGTGTTCGCAATCAGCAAACCCGACATGTTGACGATCCGTTCCAGCTTTCCCACCCGATCGAAAAAGTTCAGCACCGAGTAGTAAGGCCCATCCAGTTCCACTTCAAACGGAACCTCGGTGTAGAACTCGCGAGTCGATACCGGCAGGGAGGTGAAACGGCGAATCTCGATTCCCGATTTCATGGCCTCCGCGTCGAGCATCTTGATGAAGCCGTCGACTTCCTTTTCGTCGGGAACGATCTTGCGTTCAATCTCCAGTTGCTGTTTCAGATTCGCCAGTTGCCGGTCCATGTCCTTTAACTTGGGAGCGTAAGTCTCCAGTTCGGCATTTTCGTTAAGTGTTTTTTCGAGCGCGACCTGCGCCTGCGCGTTCGCTTCCCGCTGCGACTTGAACAAGGTGAAATGCAGTCCGCCAGTGATCAGCGCCGCGCCCAGCACCAGGGCTGCTATCTGCTTGAGACCCGATAATTCGCTAAAGCTTCCCATATTCTCCCGCCTTTAGGACTTCGCTTTTTCGCAGGTCAAAACGAATTGAAATGCCTGCATTTCCTTGAACGTGTCGTCCTGGAAGGTCTCTTTGATTTCAATATTCTTGAAATAGCCCGTCTTCTGCAGATTCAGAATCAGTGAAGCCACCGCGTCAGCGCTCAGCGCCATGCCTTCTATATCAACGCTGCCGCCCTGATCCTTCATGGTGTTGAGCCACACTGCCTCGGTTCCATTGATGGTGTCACCGATGGTGTTCAGCAGATTTACCGGACCGGACTGGCTGGCGCGCAGCTTATCGATCACATCGACGCGCCGCTTATACATCTCAGCTTGTTTTTGCCGCTCCAGGTAACGAGCTTTTACGTCGGCCAGTTCGGCGTTTCTGCGTTGCGCCACCTGCATCTTGGCGGCGATGCTTTGTTTTTCTTTGTCCAGGCGATACCAGTAGCCAACATTGAGCACTCCCACCAACAGCGCCACCACTACTAATTTGAGCTTTGGTGAGCCAACCTCGCCCATTTCCATGACAGCCGCGGCCGAAGCTGCAGCCCGTTTATTTTTTGGTCTGGGTTGCCCCAGCAGGTTGATTCGGATCATAGGTTTTCAAAACTCCTTAATGCCAAACCCACCGCAACTGCCAACTGGCCAGCGTTCTGCTCGATCAATTCCACTCCCGGTCCATCAGCTGGCGGCACGATCTTCTGAAACGGATTGAAAATCTCCACCGGCAAAGAAAACTCCTGCCGCAACGCCTCAATCAGTCCCGGAACCTTCGACGATCCTCCGGCCAGATAAATCTTCTCGATGTGCTCTCCCGCCGCGCTGGCGCGGAAGAAGTCAAAAGTCTTCTGAATCTCCAGCACGATGATCTCGGTCACCTGCTGCAGAATCGGCGTCTTCGCGTCTTCGCTAACCGTGCCGACCTTGTTTCCCAGCTTCAGCGACTCCGCGTCATCGAAGCTCAAATCCAGCTCTTTCTGCAGCGAATCCGTGTATTGATGTCCGCCCACGCTGACGTCGCGGGGAAAAAGCGGCGTGGTGCCCTTCACAATGTTGATGTTCATCACGCTGGCGCCCAGGTTCAAAAGCGCCACCACCTGTCCGGGGGCAGGTTCGTAGTTGTACTCGTAGCAGTTCTGCAGCGCGAGCGCATCGATGTCCACAATAGCCGGGCTCTTGCCTGCCATCGAGAGTACGTTGGTGTAATTCAGGATCTTGTCCTTCTTGACAGCAACCAGCAAAACGTCCATCTGCGGACTGCCCGCATCTTCCGAAAGAATCTGATAGTCGAGGTTTACATCGGCCAGATCGAAGGGAATATGCTGCGCCGCTTCTTTCTGAATGGTTTCGGCCAGTTCCTGATCGCTCATCGAAGGCAGCGAGATCTTTTTCACGATCACCGAGTGCCCGCTGACGGCCGTGGCCACGCTCTTAGTTTTGATCTGATTATCGGTAAACAGCTTGGAGATCGCGCTCGATACCGTACCCGAGTCCACGATCATGGAATCCACCACGATATCCGGAGCCAGCGGTTCGAGGCCCAGGTGCGCGACCTCAATCCCGTTGCGCCCTTTCCTCAGTTCAACCGCCTTAATGCTCGAGGACCCCACATCCAGACCAACAATCGTTTTCGATCCGAATCCAAACATGTGCCCGCCTTTACTGTTGCCCGGCAGCCTTGGCAGCCGCCTTCGGTTTCTTTCCGCTCTTCGCTTCCATCTGGCTGGACTTGTCTTCCATCCACTGGTCGAGCTTCGATTTCTTGAAGCGCCAGCGATTGCCCAGCTTGAAAGCAGGAATCTTCTGCTCACCCACGTACTTGTAAAGCGTGTCCGGACTGACCCCCAGGTACTGCGAAGCCTGGCGAATATTCATCACTTCCCGCGAGTCGGCCATAGTTTTCAAACCCTTTTCCGCAGCCTTGAAGCTGTTGGCATTCGCCATTCAGCCTTTAAGTTCGGAAGAATTCCCCGCACAAACTGCGTTCGAGAGAATTCAGGTGTCCCGAGCATATATCAGCCCCGAAAGCACCTGAGGGGAAGGCCCAGTTCCGCGATTTACTGGGTTTTATGCCTGTTTTCTGGAAACCAGCCGAAAGAAGCTTAGGGCAGCATTCTATATATTGTATGATGCGGTACAGCTACCGCAATAGGATGTGGATCGGCTTGGAAGCCTTCTGCCCTTCTGTGTGAACCGTAACTAAAGTAGTAGAGACGGTACGAAGGTAGCAGGACACGCGACAAGCCGTTGATAATTGTGTGATTTGGGCAGAATCATAGGGGCCTCTGCTCAACACAACGCGACAACCCCTTCAATGCCTGCGTCGACAGACGAAGATATCCATCGAATCACAGGATTTGCGGCCAGAGACTCGTAAAATCCGCCGCCGAAAATCCGATCCTGCGGATGTTCCCGCGTGATATCAGCCGCAACCGCGAACAATGCGGTAGTCTAAATACTCTTTAGTCGGAGGAAAGACATTGCGTCAGCTTGATCGCCTGCAACCCCTGGCCCTTCTGATTTTACGGCTTGTAATCGGCACCATCATGATTGCGCATGGGTACTCCAAAGTGTTCGGCGGATTCTCCCACGTTCACGACATGGTGCAGCATCTAGGTTTTCCCGGCTGGATGGCCTATCTGCTCGCGGCGACGGAATTTTTCGGCGGCATCCTGATGATCGCTGGCCTGTTCACTCGCTTCGTAGCCGTGGCGATGCTCACCGATATGTCAGTCGCAATCTGGAAAATTCACTGGCACAATGGCTTGAAAGGCCCGGGCGGATTCGAATTTCCAATGTCCGTGGCCGCGATCGCTTTCGCGCTCATATTTTTCGGAGCAGGGCCAATCGCGCTCGATAGCCTTTACGGTAGCGGCATTCGAGGAAGGGCCAAGTTCAAGCCAAATCCCCGGAGTTAAGCAGGCTGCGATTACTGCCGTCGAATCGAACCTTGGTAGAGGATGCCCAAGATGCGCGGCACTCAAGCTTGAAACCATGAACCAGCCGAACTCCGCACTGTTGAGGAAATCCCCTTTATCTTCCGAAGAATCTGGAATCTGATTCCGCCACACCCGAACCATAAGACTCCGCCAATGCGTGTCGCTCATCTTCCGTCAACTGGGCCGCGATGCTGCGCATGCGCATGTTGATGTCGTTCGCCCGCCCGCCGTTCGCGAAAGCGTCGAGCTGCTCCAGAAGATAAGTGCCATTCTGCGTCGCAAGCGAGGGCGCTCCCACTACGAATCCGATGGGACCATGGCACGCCTGGCACGGCGGCAATCCGCGGCTTCCGTCTCCGCTGCCAATAAGCCGCCCCGCCACCGCTGCATGACTCGGATCGGATAGAGGCTGAGGAAAGGCGCGATCATCCTGCGGATCCGGCTTGATTGGTATCATCCAGTAGTAAGCAGCTACGTCGGCAGAATCTTGCAGCGTTAAGGAATTTGCGATTGGTTGCATGACGCGAGAACTTCGCTTGCCGGATCGAAAGTCGTCCAATTGTTTCCAGATCACCAACCGGTCCATGCTCGCGAGGTTTGGGACTGCCGCGCTCGAACTAAAACCCTCGCGGCCGTGGCAGCGATCGCAGCGCCGCCCGATGAGCGACCCGCGAAAAGCGTCGCCGGAGGAAGCCATCGCAATCGTTTCCGCCGTCCATGCGACGTTTGAAGGAACTCGCGCCGCAGGTTCAGCCGCGTCCGATCCCATTACCACGGCAGTTCCCCACAGCATGGCAAAAATTGCCAACGCCAGAATAGCGCGGGCCATCCACCTACTCACTTCACCACGGTTTTCGGCCAGCCATCTATCGGGAGCCACAACTCACTCTCTCTTCTCGACTCAATTTTCGAAACTGCTCCAGTGAGACCGCGATCAACCGGCTTCTCATGGTGTAATGTCCCGGTCCGCAGAACTCATGGCACGGCATCTGGTGCTCGCCAGCCCGGTCAAACTGCACCCGGGTCTCGACGATATAACCCGGCACCACCTTGACCTCGTCCACAGTTCCGCTGATGGTGAGCATGTGGACCACGTCCGCGCTGGTCATTCGAACCCGGATGGGAACACCGGTCGGCACCACGACACAGTGCGGCACAAAAAGATACTGCTCCGCAATCATCCTGACTACCACGCCGTCCTTGTCCTCGGCGGGTCCCAGGTTGCTTTCGACGAATTCACCGCGCAGATGCAGAGTTTGCGGGTTGACCTGGTTGGGTCCGTTTAGTAGATGTTCCAGGCCGGACTCAGCCTCATACGGAAATCGGACAGTCAGCCACACGCAGATCAAGGCAATACTGATCAATAAAACTCGAATCCGCTTCCTTGCACTTGGTCCTGGTGGAGTAGCCGAATGCTCGCTAGGCGGACGGCCGGCAATCGGAAATTTCGAGTTTGAATTGACCACTCTCTTGCTCGATTCTCATTAACCGAACTAACTCGACACATTCTCTCATGGCACCCTGGCTTGGCTTCGTCAGTCTCCTGAAAAACTGAGCGATTCGTAGCGGCCGCCGCATGCCTCGTGAGCATAAAGTCAAACTCCGAAAGCACGCGTAGGATGAAATACGACTTCAGAGGTACGGACAACCCGTTGCAAAACTGGCACATCAACTGCGAGCACGGAGGTTTCTCTATGCCGTCATTCGTGGTACGCGGAAGCTGGCACATCAACTGCGAAGCACGGAGGTCTCTCTATGCCCGTCATTCGTGTGTGTAAGACTTGCGGCAAGAAAAACCGCATCCCGGTGGAGCACCTGGCCGACAGAGGCCGCTGCGGCAACTGCAAGTCCCCGCTGCCCCCGATTGACGAACCGCTAGAGGTAGATACCCAGCTGTTCGACGAAATCATCGCGAAAGCCCGGGTCCCAGTTCTCGTGGATTTCTGGGCGGCATGGTGCGGTCCCTGCCGCATGGCCGCGCCCGAGGTAGCACGTACCGCGACTGACATGGCTGGCCGCGCCATCGTAGTGAAGGTTGATACCGAGCGTTATCCCGAACTGGCCTCCCGCTACAACGTGCGAGGTATCCCAAACTTCGCGGTCTTCGCCCACGGGAAACTCGTGTCACAGCAAGCCGGTGTCGTAAACCACGAACAGATGGAGAGTTGGCTATCATCGACAGAAAAGACGCCGTCAGCCGCCCAGCCGCAGTGACCCACTCAAGCCAGAAGACGGCTTAAGTGGGTCACGCGCAGCTGAACATTTCTTAGTGAACAATTCTTCAGACTATTTCTTGCCGTAAAGAACTCCCGGCAGTACTTCGGTGCCTTGTGTTCGCACCGCCTGCAAGCTCTGAGGGTTCAGGCCCAGCACGTGCAGGATAGTCGGGGCAACTTGGGCCGTCTGCACCGGAGTGGTTAGGGTTTTGGCTGCGATATTCGGGTTCGAAACCAGGATCATTACGTTGGTGTCGTCGTGCGAGAAGCCGCCGTGTTCCGCCTGCTTCGCAGTGCTCCCCGAGTAAGTCACTCCCACATTCGGAGCAACCGCGATGTCAGGACTTCGCGGGTCGCCGTTTGGCGGGATGCCTGGCGGGTTAAAAAGTTGATTGATAGATTGACCGAAGAAGATTTCACCAATGCCCGCGATGTTATTCGATGCCGGGGATTGGGTCTCCAGCAACTTGACCTCGGTCTCGGCGTTGCAGGAACGTTTCAGCCATAAAAGCGAAACGTCATCTTCTGTGGGGCCTATCTGGCCACCTGAGTTTGACTCGGAGGGCGGCAAGCAGCTGTCGATCAGCCTGCTCGGCGAGGTCGTCACAGGCCCGGACGAGGTAATCCCTACGTAGCGTTGAGAATCGATTGGACTCTGCCCGTGTTTGGCAGTGATAATGATGAGCGTAGAATCCATTAAACCCTGCTTTTGCAATTCCGCAGTCCATTCTCCAATAGCTGCGTCAGCAAACTGAATCTCCTGCAGCAAGAAGGCGCTGGGAGTGCCCATTCCGTCCTGGTAACCGCCGCTGCCGGCGGTAGCTTCGATCAGCTTTTGTCCTACGCTCACGGCTTGGAAATTCATGCCGAAGATTGTGGGCACCTTGGTCTTCTTCTTATGGTCGTGGCTGTAGCCATCGATTTCGTTGAGGATGGCGTTCACCTTGAGGGTGTCATAGCACTGAATATTCAAAAAGCTGTTGGTCCAGGCGGTAAGATCGGCGTTCGGGTCCGGAATGGGATCGCAGGCCAACCCTAGCGGAGTCGTGACACCCTTCAGAGCAACCACCTCGGAATTGATTTCGGGTGCATAGAAGTCATCCAGGTTCGTGCCGTCACCGGGGCCTGAAACCGAGGAGTAAGCTGGGTGCTTGTCCGACCAGGCGGTGTAGCCTCCGGCAGCATGAATCACACCGAAAATTGTGTTCGTCCGGACAAAGTTCCAGGGGTACACAGGAAGACAGTTGTTAAACGGATCGCGAATCAGCCTCGCAGGATCAATGGAGTTGATTCCGCCATCTCCATTCTTCGTGCTTATACCGTCGATGCCATTCAAGAATTTTTGGTTGATGTCGATGCCCTCTTCATACTCGGTGGTGGTGCCATTAGCCCGGTTCGCGGTACAAGGTCCGCCTTTAAGACCGTTGCCAGTTGTTTTGATTGGAGGAGCAAACACTCGGTCATAGGCCACATCGTAAAACACGCCCATGGTACGCGGCGTGCCCCCAGTCATGATTGCCATCAAGCCAGGAAATGAATCGGAGGGTCGCGACGTGCTGGTATCCAGATAGTTCACGGCAGTTGCGCCCAGCTTCGCCAGATTCGTGCAGTAGGGTTGCCCGCCGTTTACCCCTTTAACTCCCTGCGAACAATTCAAATAGTCCACGGCATGCATGCCGTCAATGCTCACCAGCAAGACGTGGCTGATTTTGTTCTGTTTTCCAGAGTCTTGCGCAACCCCGGCCTGTACCAGAACCGCAGCCGTAAAAAGAATGGTGACAAAAGCCCGTGAAGGCCTCTTGGTTTTCATATGGGGAAATCCTCCTGAGCAGGAGACTGTAGCGGTGAAATGTTGCGCTCAGGTTAAGCGTTAATGAATTTCTGATGTTCGCTTGTGGAAATGTTATTGGCAGAGTCGCAAAACTGCGGCTCGAATATTCATTGATCGCAAGGTTTACGCGTAGGCGCGAGCGTCCTCGCTTTTGTTCCTCGCAGCGGACTGACCGAAGCTGCCCCGGCCGCCGAATCGGTATCAGCCCATTGGCCGAAGTTCGGAATAGGAATTCAAGTTCGAATGCCACCACTCACGGCGGGGACGATCGATATCTCAGATCCGGCGGAGATCGGGCTCGCGAGACCACCCGTATACCGGATATTCTCGTCCCCAATGAAAATATTGATGTGTTCCCGCACTTGTCCTTGCTCGTTGGCGATGCGATCTCGGAGTCCCGGATAAAGTGTCCACAGAGCCGACAACGCTTCGGACAAAGTTGTCGGCGAGCCCTCGATCTTTACCCTGCTAAGTCCCGCGGTAAACTCGCACAACGCACCCGGAATGTGAAAAGTGACCGGCATGCATCACCTCTTCGATCGATGCGGCTTGCTTTTCGACCGAGATTTCGTTTGATGAGACGGGGCAGGCGTAGCCTTTGGCAACGTTGGCCTTAAACTGGCAGGCGCATCCTCGAAGACTGCGCTCCGAACACAGACCACTGAGGGCAGCCCTTCAAGTATCTTCTGCCATGTTCTTCCTTCATCGTGTGAGCCAAAAAGCTGTCCACTGCGCGTACCCAGGTAAAGCCCGAGCGGATCGAAAGAATCCGCCGTCATGGCATCACGCAGGACGGTTTCGTAAGCTTGTTTCTGGGGCAGGCCGCGCATGAGGGGTTCCCACGAGGCGCCTCCGTTGCGGGTTCGATACACTCGCAATCGGCCCTCGCAGGCGCAGCGAAACTCGTCAGACTCAACCGGGACAATGTACACGCAGTCGGGATTTCTGGGATGCATCACAACGGCGAAACCAAAATCTGACGGCAGCCCGTTGACAATTTCTGTCCAGCTTTCCGCATAGTTGTCGGAGCGATACACTCCCCCGTGATTTTGCAGAAACATGCGCTCGGGACGCTCTGGATGCATCGCGATCTTATGCACGCATTGCCCGAATTCGGGAGACTTGTCAGGTATGAAGGTCGCCCGGATGCCGCGGTTTTGCGCGGTCCAGGTACTTCCGCCGTCGTTAGTCCGGTAAACGCCGCCGGATGAGATTGCCACATACATTCGCTGATTCTCGGCAGGATCGAGCAAAATTGTATGCAAAGCCAGGCCGCCGTTGCCCGGCATCCAGCGGGGACGATGCGGATGATCGAACAGGCCGCGCACCAGCGACCAGGTTTCGCCTGCGTCGCGCGTTTCAAAAAGTGCAGCTGGCTCTACCCCGCAATAAAGCACATTTGGTTCCCCGGGTCGACCTAGCGTTATCTGCCAGATGTTCTTCAAGGAAAGGCCGGTATCGGCGGGGAAACGAATGGGGGCTTGCTGCGGATTGGTCCAGCTCTTCCCAAAGTCATCGCTCCATCGCAGTAACGTGCCCCAATAACTCGAGGTCGAAGCCCATATGCGATGTTGGCCCTCGCGGCTGTCATAAGCCATCGCATAAACATTGTGGCCGTGGAAATAAGGACCACCGACTTCCCAACGGCTACGCTTGGCATTTGATCGAAGGATGAACGCTCCCTTTGTCGTTCCCACCAGCAACAAAAAGTCTCCTTTCCTGACATGCGCATGGCGCACGCTGTGGAAGACGGTGGCTCGGGATGGGCTCGGATCTGCACTGGGGGCGGGAGACGCGATTGCAGCAGACTGAACGGCTTCGAGAGCTGCCTGAATTTCACCCGCCCGTTGATAGCGTTGCGCAGGTTCCTTGGTCAGGCAACGTTGAATAATGGCCCATAGACCTGGCGGGACCGGCGGGCCGAGCGGGTTTGGGATCTCGCGCAAGATGGCCGAGCTGATCTCGAAGCCGGTGCGTCCCTCAAATGGCAAGCGCCCAGAGGCCGCTTCGTAGAGCACAACTCCAAGTGCCCATAAATCGCCGCGTTGGTCCGCCGCGTCGCCGCGCAGGATTTCCGGCGCCATGTATGGCAAAGTGCCACTGACGCTGGATGCGTCCTCGATAGTTGCAAACGAACGTGTAGAACCCTCGAAGATGCCGCTGCCGACCTCTTTGGCTAAACCGAAATCGAGGACTTTAGCCAGACCATCAGAAGTGATGACGATGTTCGCGGTTTTCAAGTCTCGGTGAACGATACCGCGGTCATGTGCGCGCGCCAGTGCACTGGCAATCTGTACTCCGTATCGCAGAACTGATTCTGGCGGCAGTCCTGCATTTGCGCTCATGGCGTGCAGAGACTTTCCCTCGACCAACTCCATCACGATGTACAACTCGCCGTCAGTCTCGCCAACTTCGTGAATGGTGCAGATGTTGGGATGCGACAGAGCAGAAGAAGCACGAGCTTCGTGGAGCAAACGCTGGCTGGCTGACGAATCAAGACGAGCATCCTTGTTAACAACTTTTACAGCTACGTCGCGATGCAACATTTCGTCATAGGCGCGATAGACAATCCCCATGCCTCCTTCGCCAAGCTTCGCCACGACCCGGCAATGACCGAGCATCTGACCGATCACACAACTCTCCTTTCACTCATGCTAGGTTGCGCGTTGGACGTCCGTCAATGAACTGGGCGAAGGATTAATTGTTACATGAGCGGGTTCAGTGGGGAGGTTGCGATCTCTGGGCAAGAAAATCGTCGCGGCACTGTTTCGCGGCGGAAAGCAACTCTGCAAACTCGGGAGTGCCACGCAGCTTCGTCCACACGGAATCGTTCTGCAAACCGGTGTAGGCACAAAAATGTCCGGCGATCGCACTCTTAATCAATTGCACGGCCGCATCTTTCTGCCCGCAGAAGAGAACGTCGCCCGCGACAATGTACCGCGGTTCGGGGTCGGGATCAGCAGATCTGTTGGCCACGATGTGCTGGGCGAGGCGCGCCACATCAGGCGACGATGGGTTTGCGATGTATGCCAAGGTCATCGCATAAGAGAATTGACCAAAGCCTTTGCCTTTCTCCGCGATTTCCTTCGCCTGGGTTAACTTTCCCTCGCGAAGATAGTGCCGCATGACGTTGTTCTCTGACCACTCTGATCCGGCATCGAGTTGAAGATATTCCATTGCCCGCGCGTAGTTGCCTAGTTGGTCGAAGGTGAACGAACAGGAGCGCAAGCCAAAGTTTCCGGGATCGAGAGCCAGGGCGGTATCACATTCGTGAGCGGATTCCTCGATGGCTCCTCCATAGCGAAGCACATAGGCCAGAGCGAAGTGGGCTCCAGCATCCTCTGGATGCCGCTCCACCAGCGCCTTTGCGTCCTGGTAAGCCTTGACCAATTGACCTTGTTCGACTCGATTGGTGATCAACCAGGCAATGGCAAAACTGTAGTTGGGATCAAGCGAGATAGCCCGTTCCAAAGCACTGTCTGACCGCAAGCGCATGGCCTCGCCGCCGTTCGAATAGGCCGCATCGTAATGGTAGCGGAGTCCAAGATACCCCCAAGCGGGCGCGTAGCTGGGGTCCAGCCCCACGGCGCGCTCCAGCATGGCGATGGCATCTTTATTAGGAAGAGCATCATGCGGCAGAGCGATACTGCGCAGATAGAGATCGTAAGCCTCTTCGTTTTTGGGATGGGTGCCAGCATCCCCTGAATCCGCTCCTGCGCCAAGAGCCGGGACCAGTCCCTGCCGTACTTTCGCCGTGATCTGGCTGCGCATGGCAATCATGTCCGGAGCGGCAACGGTCATGGTGTCGCGCCACAGCGTGCGATTGTCGGCGATGTCTACGGCTTCCAGCGTGATCTCAATCTGGTCGCCTTGTTTCATATAGTGCCCAGTGACGACGTCGGTCACGTGCATGGCCTTGCCGGCTTCCTGCAAGTCGATGGTAGGTGAGTCGTACTTGCTGGTGGTGGCGAATGGACGGATCGACAGCGAACGAATGTAGCTCAGTGAAGTTGCGATTTCGTCCGCCAGCGCCAGGCGGAGAAAATCTAGATCTTTGTCGGAGCCCAGGTTCTGCAAAGGAAGAACGGCGACGGTTCTTTGACTGGCATTCACCGTTGCAGGCGTGGCCCGCTGCTTGATGAACAAAAACACACCGGCAAACAATATCGCCACCGCGACAATTGCTGCTGCGATCTTCGCGTAGGGATGTCTCTGGGTCGACGCCGCACTGACTTTTTCCACTGACACAGCGCCGGACGACGAAGATGCAGCGGGCGCGAGGGCGGAGGCTGAGCCCGAGCTTGACGACTGCTGCTGCGACGCAAGTAGGCCGCTCTCGTGCGCGGCAGATACGGCTGAATTGGCAGCCGCGCCGGGCCGAGAATCCGTTTCACGCTTCAGCCGCTTCAGGTCGGTCCGCATGTCCGCGGCGTTCTGATATCGCAGATCGCGATCTTTCTCCAGAGCCTTGCCAATTATGTCTTCCAACTTGGTCGGAAGGTCGGGGTTCAGGCGCATTGCGGGAATTGGATCACTCGCCAGAATTTCATGACAAATCACTCCCGAGCTTTCCCCACGAAACGGCAAGACCCCCGCCGCCATCTCGTAGAGCACAGCGCCGAAGGAAAACAAATCGCTGCGCGCATCCAGTTCCTTCGCTCGCACCTGCTCCGGCGACATGTAGGCGACCGTGCCGAGCGTAGAGCCGGGACTGGTCAGGTGCTCGTCGCTGGCCGCAGTCGCCTGTGCTGTGGTTGTTTCGAGCGCTCTGCTGACCGCCGGCATCACTTTTGCCAGCCCGAAGTCGAGAATTTTTGCGTGACCGCGCTTGGTCAGAAAAATGTTGGCGGGTTTGATGTCGCGATGCACAATCCCTTCCGCGTGGGCAGCATCCAGCGCGTCGGCGATCTCGATCGCAACGCTAAGCAGAACTTCGTTCTCCACAGGCTTGCCCGCAATGCGATGCTTGAGCGTTATGCCGTCGAGAAATTCCATGACGATGAAGGGATGGCCATCCTGCTCCCCGATCTCATGAATGGTGCAGATATTCGGATGGTTCAGAGCCGAAGCCGCCTGCGCTTCGCGTTGGAAGCGAGCCAGAGCTTGAGGGTTCTTGGCAACTTCGTCGGGCAGAAACTTCAACGCCACAAACCGATGCAGGCTTAGATCCTCAGCCTTGTAAACAACACCCATACCCCCGCCGCCCAACTTTTCGACGATGCGGTAGTGCGAGATGGTCTGCCCGATCAATACAATATGCCTCTCTTTCGTGGTCGCCCCATCTTACGAAGCGTCAACCGGAGAGTCAACGAAGGGCTGGGGGTTAACGGAAGGCGCCGGAAAAAGTGTCCCAAACCATCTCGGGAACCATGCGGGGCGACGTTTTTTCGGAGACTTGAGGGGGAGAGAACGGAATCGGGCGCGCGCGAGGGGATACCAAAACTCTATTCCAGGTCAAAACGTGTAATGCTGATTTCGTCAGTTGGTACAATTGAAAACTGACTTAGGCGTAAATTATTGTGCAGATGAGAGTTGTGGATTAGAGTATTTTGGACCTTCTGAATTCGTTGAACCATTGCCGAGTGAAGGTTGTGAATGTAGTAGCAGGCATTTGGAGGTGCAGTCGTGAAATCGCGCATTGTTCTCTCGTGTATTGCTCTGATGACATGCATCAACGTTGCGGCAGCCAGCGCAGAGAAAATACTGCATAATTTCAACCGCAACCCCACGATGGGAATTAGCCCTTATGCCACTTTGATCGCCGATGGAGTTGGCAATCTGTATGGGACGACACTCAGCGGCGGCGACCTTGCCCGCTGTGATGGATATGGGTGCGGAGTGGTCTTCGAGTTGAGTCCCGGTGCGAACAGTAAATGGACCGAAAAGGTTTTGCATAAGTTCCAGGGCGGCAGCAAGGATGGGGCCCAGCCTCTAGCCAGCTTAGTCTTAGACGGGGCAGGAAATCTGTACGGCACCACCACTGAAGGCGGTAATTCCATCCGCTGCGGTGCCTATGGGTGCGGCGTGGTCTTCGAGTTGAGCCCGGCAGCGGATGGTGAATGGAGCGAGAAGATTTTGCATAAGTTCCAAAACAATGGCAAGGATGGGTTCGCCCCCGACGCCGGTTTGACCTTCGACACGGCAGGAAACCTGTATGGCACGACGACTACTGGCGGCACAAAAGGCCTGGGCACAGTATTCCAGCTTAGGCTCGGCGCGAATGGAAAGTGGATTGAGAAAGTCTTGCACAGCTTTGACAGCAGCAATGGCAAGGAGGGAAACGATCCCGAAGGTGGCCTGATATTCGACACTACGGGGAACCTGTACGGCACGACGGAGGACGGCGGCAGCGGTAGCACCCTATATCAACTGTCGCCGGGCGCCAACGGCGAATGGACGGAGCACCTGCTTTTTGAGTTCGCCTATACCAAAAAAGATGGGGAACGCGTCTTTAGTGGCCTTGTGTTCGACGCATCCGGCAATCTCTACGGCACTACATTCACAGGAGGCACCTATAACGAAGGCACGGTGTTTCAGTTGTCGCCAGATGAGGACGGGGCGTGGCACGAAAGGGTGCTGCATGATTTTAACAATGACGGCGTGGACGGGACTGGGCCTATCTCTGGCCTGACTTTCGATGCGGCAGGAAACCTGTATGGCACAACAAGTGGAGGCGGCACTGGCTGCTTCGGCACAGTTTTCGAGCTAGAGAGCGGTACGTGGACTGAGACGATACTGCACAGCTTCGTCGATAACGGGCGAGACGGTGCTGGGCCATGGGCCGGCGTTGTGTTCGACTCGGCGGGAAATTTGTACGGTACAACGGTGGCTGGCGGGGGCGGTTCGGGCTGCGGTACTCTCTTTGAGATTATCCCCTAACTGGCGAAGCACAGTTCATGCTCGTCACTCTGATGGACAACTTCGCCGTGACAACCAAGGATAAGGATGAGGATTTCAGGTCGCGGCGAACGCAATCGCCTTTGCTCTTGTAACATCACCATTACACTCAAAACTCCAGGCAGAGGCAAAACGGACTGCGCGAGTTTGTAATCGCTTGGTTGCGACATTCACGCTTTGCCCAAGCCGATGTTAGCGATATTTCGCTGAAGGGGTTGCGCGTGCTCAGCCGGTTAGTTTCCTCGCCCTTGACCTCAGGATGGGGAATTCGACCTTCAACTAACGGGTCCAATGGTTGTGATTGCGCTGGTAATCGTGGAGCCGGTTGACATCGTCGTTCAACACTTCTCGATCGCGAGGAGACAGCCGTTGGTCGTTAGCCGACTTTCTGAGCGAATCAATGACATCGTTCAGAAGGCCGTTGTCGAAACGGCCTTGATCGAGGTCGGCCTGCATTTTGGCGAGTTCCTCCTTGGTCCTGTCAAGACGCGCCTTTTCTTTTTCACTCGCGTTTCGAGCACTCCAGATATGGTCAAGATCTTCCCTGACATGAGAGAACACATGGGGCCGCCACTGGTCGCCACGGTAGCGCTCATCCCGATCGTGATACCAGTCCTGTGCAAAAGCAATCGATATTACCGATGCCAGAATCAACACGACTGTCATACTCCGTTTCATGTCAGCCCCTTAACTTGATTATCTCGGACACATCCTATCGTGCGCACATGACGGAAGTCCAGGAGGCATCCCCCCAAAAGTCTCACGTGAACCCGCCGTGCCCCCAATTCCTCGGCTTGATCGATGGACTCGCTGTTGAGCCGGTTTGTGGCGCACATTTACCTGCGTGGAGATTGCCGGATTAAGGACGCACCGTTTCCCTGGTAAGATGGCGAACTGGCTGAGTGGGATCTGCTGCCCGTCGAACCCAGCCATTTCGCCGCAAACGCTCTCTCGAGGCTGTTCACGATTGCGTTGCCGTCACATGGAGCGTACAGCCGAACTGCCTTCATCCCCGAGATTCTCGCACTCGAATAGCTTTCGACCAACCTTACGCAAGGTCGTAGCGATCAAGGTTCATTACTTTACTCCACGCGGCCGCGAAGTCCTTCACGAACGCCTCCTTCGAGTCGTTACATGCATAGACTTCCGCGAGTGCCCGCAACTGGGAGTTCGAACCGAAGACAAGGTCGACGCGCGTGGCGGTCCACTTCACGTCGTTCGTCTTCCGGTCGCGTCCCACATACACTCCTTCGGAAACGCCTTCGACCGTATTAGAGGGCTCCCACTTCGTATTCATGTCGAGCAGGTTGACGAAGAAATCGTTCGTCAACGTCTCGGGCCGATCGGTGAAGACCCCGTGCTTGGTGTGCCCGACGTTCGCATTGAGAGCGCGTAGGCCGCCGATGAGTACGGTCATCTCGGGGGCAGTCAGTGTCAGCAACTGCGCTCGATCCACCAGCAATTCCTCAGCCGACAGGATCTGTCCGCTGCGGAGATAGTTGCGGAACCCGTCTGCAACCGGCTCCATTACGGCGAATGACTGGACGTCGGTCTGCTCCTGAGAAGCATCGGTGCGTCCAGGTGTGAAAGGAATTTTCACGTCGTACCCGGCTTTTTTTGCAGCTTCCTTGACGGCAGCGCAGCCACCCAGAACAATCAGGTCAGCCAGCGAGACCTTTTTTCCCTTACTGCCGTTAGTCTGCGAGCTGTTGAACTCCTTTTGGATGGTTTCCAGCTTCTGCAGAACCTTCGCCAGTTCGGCCGGCTGGTTCACTTCCCAATCCTTTTGCGGCGTAAGGCGAATGCGCGCCCCGTTCGCGCCACCACGTTTGTCAGAGCCGCGGAACGACGCCGCCGATGCCCAGGCAGTCGTGACCAGTTGTGAGATCGTGAGCCCGGATGCGAGGATCTTCGCCTTCAGAGCAACAACGTCCTGCTCATCGATCAATTTATGATTTACGGCGGGAACAGGATCTTGCCATATCTGAGGCTCCTTCGGAACGAGCGGGCCAAGGTAGCGCGGGATCGGCCCCATGTCGCGGTGCGTCAGCTTGAACCATGCCCGGGCAAACGCGTCTGCGAACTGATCCGGATGCTCGTAGAAGCGCCGCGAAATCTTTTCGTAAGCCGGGTCGAACCGCAACGCGAGGTCCGTGGTCAGCATCGAGGGCGCGTGGCGCTTCGAGGGATCGTGCGCGTCGGGCACGGTACCGTTGCCAGCGCCATTTTTCGGCGTCCACTGATGCGCACCGGCCGGACTCTTCGTCAGTTCCCATTCGTATTTGAACAGGTTGGTGAAGAAATTGTTGCTCCACTTCGTCGGCGTCGTTGTCCAAGTGACTTCCAGGCCGCTGCCGATGGTGTCAGCACCAAAACCTTTGCCAAATTTATTCTTCCATCCGAGGCCTTGATCCTCGATGGCGGCGCCTTCCGGTTCGTTGCCCACATATTGAGCGGGAACCGCAGCCCCGTGCGTTTTGCCGAAGGTATGTCCGCCGGCAATGAGTGCAACGGTTTCCTCGTCATTCATAGCCATGCGGGCGAACGTCTCGCGGATATCCCGCGCCGCAGCGATGGGATCGGGCTTTCCATTGGGCCCTTCAGGATTCACGTAGATCAGCCCCATCTGCACGGCACCAAGCGGATTCTGCAGCTCACGATCGCCGCTGTAGCGCTCGTCCGCCAGCCATGTGCCTTCAGGTCCCCAATAAATTTCCTCTTCGGGTTCCCACACGTCCGCGCGACCGCCGCCAAAACCAAACGTCTTGAAACCCATCGACTCGAGTCCGACGTTGCCGGCGAGAATCATGAGGTCGGCCCAGGAGATTTTGCGGCCATACTTCTGCTTGATTGGCCAGAGCAGCCGGCGTGCCTTGTCCAGGTTCACGTTGTCCGGCCAGCTATTGAGCGGCGCGAAGCGCTGTTGCCCAGCTCCGGCCCCGCCGCGGCCGTCGCCGATGCGGTACGTACCCGCGCTGTGCCACGCCATACGAATGAACAGCGGCCCATAGTGGCCAAAGTCGGCCGGCCACCACGGCTGCGAATCCGTCATCAAGGCTTGCAGGTCCTTGATCACGGCATTCAGGTCAAGCGTCTTGAACTCTTCCGCGTAATTGAACTCCTTACCCATCGGGATCGGACTTCGGGGAATGTTGGTGGAGGATGTTCACGTTCACCTGATTCGGCCACCAGTCAACGTTCGTGCGGGGTTGGCGAGCGCCGTGCGCTACCGGGCACTTTGCTTCAGTTAAGGTGCTTTTGTCTTTAGTTTCGGGCGAAACGCTTCCCGATGAAGTTGCGAGTGTATTTTCCATAATGTTCCGTCCTTCCAATCTTGAATGAATACTGCGTGAAAAAGACTTACTTTTTAGTGCTGCAGCGGCGGCAGAGGCCGAAGACCTCGACCAGCGGCTGCGTCAGATCAAAGCCGTCTGGCAGTTGCCGGGACAGCCGTTTGAAATCGATGAACTCTCCTTCGATGTCCTGCACCGATTTGCAGCGGGAGCAGACCACGTGGTGATGAGGTTCGAGATTGCCGTCCACGAGCAACGTGGCCGCATGAGGACTGACCTCGCGCAGCAACCCGCACTCGATGAAAAGCCGCAGATTGTTGTAGACCGTGGCCAAAGAAATGGATGGAATGCGGCGTCGCACCGCGGCGTAAAT
Organism: uncultured Acidobacteriota bacterium; assembly: GCA_963716405.1. Lineage (GTDB taxonomy): Bacteria > Acidobacteriota > Terriglobia > Terriglobales > Acidobacteriaceae > JABDBE01. The sequence goes on from CAVQTI010000015.1 coordinate 270,185, forward strand.
GTCTTCCGGAGAATAGTGCCCGTGGGAGGCGATCACAGCTTCGTAGACCACCTGACGCTGGTGCGTAACCGCCAAACCGTGCTTCTCGGCCAGCTCACGGAACTGTTCATGGGTGAAGCGCATAATTATCGGATAAGAATAATTATAAAACGACCCACAGCCGTGTCAACCGAAATCTTTGCTCCGGCGCGCCAGTCCGTCAACCGTTGACACCCAAACCGAAGAAGCAGATGTTGTTTTCCTCAACCCGTTTGGTGGGTGCCAGGGCATAGTCGTCTGCTGCAATCGAGTTTTCTGCCAAAAGCTGGGCGCAGTCCAGATATTAGGCATAGAAGGGTCAATGGATATATTGCATCCGACATCGAAAGCCGGTTCCCCATCGACGCGTCACAACCCATCGTCACTGCAGCGGGTGAACCGCCGGCCAGATTGTCAAAGAGCCTGCATGAGACATGGCTGGACCACCTTGTCTTGCATCGAAGGTGAGTTTGTGACGGTCAAGACTGCCTTGCGCCATTCCGGTTTGGATCGGCCTGTAGCCTTTCTAGATGACTGGGAAATGGCGCCGCTGCTCAAGCAACTCGACCACGGCCTCACCGCCGTTCAAGTGGCACGATCATGGTCGAACCGGATTCCCCTGTTATTTACGATTGTCAACAGGAAAACAGTTCGCGAGTGTCCCTATCTGGTGTGCGGATTTTAATGAACAATCCGTCCGCACACCGTGGCTAACGAGCCGAGAGGCCGCTGCTACCTTAGTGTCGAACCGCGTACGATCCTGCTATGGGCACGCCAGGGGCACGTCAAGGGCTTTACACTCTCCGGGACTCTGCGGGTGACGTGGCGATTTCTTCACGCCGATCTAGATGCTACACTCACATCGCCGTCTGTTGCTCTCAACGAAAGGGAGGATTCAGTGAGACAACGGAATAGAAGTGGAAGTGTAGTGTTCGACAAACGCATCAAGACGTGGAATTTCTTCTGGGGGAACGGCAAACGGCGCTCAAAGAAAATCGGCACCATTAGCCAGTATCCCACGAAGGCAAGCATGGCGGGCAGCAAAGCCGCTGCGCGATGCAGTCGAAAATCAAACGAAAGTCACAGCGGAGCACCCACCGTCAACGCACTGGTTGAGCAGTACCGAGCAGAGAAGATGCCGAAGCGCTGGACACGAATCGCGGTTATGAATCGTGGATTAGCGTTCACATCCTGCCGAAGTGGGGAGCAGAACCTCAATCACCGACCTTCAAGCACGGCCTGTTGAACATGTGGCTGGACTCTCTGACGCTGGCACCTAAAAGTCGAACTCACATTCGCGGCATTCTCAGTTCACTCTGGAATTTCGCAATGTGGAAGCAGGATATACCGATGCAAGTCAATCCGATTAGTCTGGTGACGGTCAAGGGCGCATCGAAGCGGATACGCCAACCGCGCAGCTTGACGGTTGAGCAATTCCGTTTGCTCATCTGCACCTGAGGGAACCATTCGGAACGATGGCCTTGTCTGCATCTGCTTTGGCCTTCGCATCTCCGAGTGTCTGGCGCTGCGATGGTCAGATGTCGATTGGCTCAACGGGATGCTTCGCGTGGAACGTGGCATCGTCGAGCAGAACGTGGACGATGTGAAAACCGATGAGTCGCGAAAGTCATTGGCCATTGCGGATGAACTTCTCGAACGGTTGAAAGTGTGGAAACAGACAACGCAGTTTCCAGCGGACGGCGATTGGATTTTCGCCAGTCCGGTGAAGCTGGGCAGACTGCCGTACTCCTACACTGGATTCTGGCGGAGCTTGATCGGGCTGGCAAAGCATGCGGGCATCGGGCACTTCGGCACCACACGTTCCGGCACTCGTACCGGATGTGGATTGACGCGGTCGGAACTCCAATCGGCGTCCAGCAGAAGCTCATGCGGCACGCGGACATCCGCACCACCATGAACATCTACGGCGATGCGGCATCGGCGGACATGCGCGAGGCGCACGGCAAGATCGTGCAGCTGGCTTGCCGGATAAACGGCAGGTAAACGGCAGGTGGAGGTTCGTATCTACTGAAAGAATGGCTCCTCAGGTAGGACTCGAACCTACAACCCTCCGGTTAACAGCCGGATGCTCTGCCATTGAGCTACTGAGGAGTGTTGTGGGACGCGTGAGGGCGCGTGCCTTTCGTTGTCGTTATCCATAATATCATCCGGGCGGAGTTGCTCTAAAACTTCGCTGCGGTTTGATATTTTGATACCCTGATTCATGCTCAGTGCTAGCGTCTTGCTGAGGTGCTTTATGCCAGGAGGTTCGTCGTTTGCTTTGGATTCGTTCGTTTGCCTGTTCTGCTGATGGCCGCAGTGGCTTGGGCGGAGGACGAATCTCTTCCAGCGATGCGCCCGCGGGCCCGCCTAAGGCCAAGGTCGATGATCGTCGAAGAGACCATTCACGGCCACAAGATCGCCGATCCTTATCGCTGGCTCGAGGATGCCGAGCAGTGCGGACTCGCAGGAATTTGTGCGGCGAGGAACTGGCTTACACGCGCAGCATTCTCGATCCGCTGCCGGGACGCGATCAGATCCATCAGCGTCTGACCCAATTGCTTTCGATTGGCACTATCGGCACGCCGCAGGTCGGCGGTCCATATTATCTTTTATACGCGCCGCGAGGGCACGCAGAACCAGCCGGTGCTGCTGGTGCGCGAAGGGCTTCACGGAAAAGATCGCGTCGCTGGTCGACGCCAATCAGATGTCCGCCGATGGCACGGTCGCGCTCGACTGGTGGTTTCCTTCTGACGACGGCAAGTATGTCGCTTACGGAACTTCGGCCAGCGGCTCGGAGAACAGCACGCTGCACGTCATCGAGACTGCCACCGGCAAGTTGCTGCCGGACAGCATCGACCGCACCCGCATCGCGCAACGTGGCGTGGAAGAAAGACAACTCCGGTTTCTACTACGGACGCAATCCCAAGAAAGGCGACGTGCCCGCGGGCGACGAGGTCTACTCACGTCAAGATTTTCTATCACGCGCTTGGGCAGCGATCCGGCCAAAGACCCGCTGATTTTGGGGCGAGGGCCGTCAGAGCGCAGGATATTCCGGTCGCGCAGCTTGCCCGACGACGACGATCGCTGGCTGCTGATCACCGTCTACGAAGGCTGGACGCAAGAACCGATCTCTATCTGCAGGATTTGAAGGCGGGAACGCCTCCCGTCGAGATCACCAGCGGCAAGGATTTTCACTTACAGCGGCGAGATTTTTCGCGGCAAGCTCTACATCCTCACCAACGAAGATGCGCCTCGCTATCGCATTTTTCGTGGTGGATGCAGCGCAATCCCAAACGCGAGAACTGGAAAGAAATCATTCCGGAATCGACGCGGTTCTTGAAGAACGCTCGGCATCGTCGGACGGAAAACTTTTCGCGCAGTATGAGCAAAATGCCAGCTCGCAGCTCAAGCTTTTCGATCTGACGGGCAAACCTCTGGGCGACATCGATCTTCCGGGCATCGGCACGATCTACGGCACTCGGCGGAAAGTGGGACAGCAAGGAAGCATTCTTTGGTTTCCAGTCGTTCACCGTTCCGCCTTCGTTTATCAGGTCGACTTGTCGTCGCGCAAAACTTCGCTGTGGGACAAGGTGGCCACGCCCGGCGATCGATCCTTCGGCTTACGAAGTGAAGCAGGTCTGGTTCACGTCGAAGGACGGCACCAAGGTTCCGATGTTCGTCTTCCACAAAAAAGGACTGGCTCTGAACGGCAAGAATCCCACGCTGCTCACCGGCTACGGCGGATTCAACGTGAGCCTCACTCCCACTTTTTCCGGCGGGCGTTATCTCTGGCTGGAACATGGCGGCGTCTTCGCCGTGGCCAATCTGCGCGGCGGGCTCGGAGTTCGGCGAAGACTGGCATCGCGCCGGCATGCTGGACAAAAAGCAAAATGTTTTCGACGACTTCATCGCCGCCGCCGAGTATCTTGATCTCCGACAGAAGTATACCGACAAAGATCATCTGGCGATTCAGGGCGGATCGAATGGCGGCTTGCTGATGGGCGCGGCGTTCACGCAGCGTCCTGACCTGTTTCGCGCCGTGGTTTGCCAGGTTCCGCTGCTCGACATGCTGCGCTACCAGAATTTTCAGATCGCCAAATTCTGGATCCCGGAGTACGGCTCGGCCGAAGATGCCAAGCAGTTCGACTGGCTCTATGCCTACTCGCCCTACCATCACGTGAAAGCGGGCACGGAATATCCGGCGATCTTGTTCATGACTGCGGACAGCGACACGCCGAGTCGATCCGATGCACGCCAAGAAGATGGCGGCGCTGATGCAGGCCGAAGCCGCCAATGGGCAAGAGCCGAGAGCGTCCGATTCTGTTGCGGATCGAATCCAAAGCCGGCCACGGCGTGGGCAAGCCGATCACCAAGCAGATTGAAGAGTTGCACGGATGTTTATTCGTTTTTGTTTTGGCAGTTGGGAGCGGTCGTTGGTCATTAGTCGTTGGTCGTTGGCTGACGCGTGCAGTGTCGATCAGCCCGCTCTAGCGGAGGGTGCCATGAAGTTTTACTTCACTCAGTTCCCTGGACTTCGCAAAAGGCGCATTCGGGAACGTGGTTGGAAAACTGAATTGTGGGTCTCCTTTGGACTGCTGCCGTTGCTGGCCGTTACCTCCTTTGGCCAAATACCAGCAGCTAAGCCGTTTGCTCAAGGTGGTAAGGTGACGCCAGCTCCTTTCTCTCACGTCTACATGGTTTTCTTGCTTGCGCAAAATCATCTGGATAAGCGCGAAAGAACCCTCAAGCTGGAAGGCAAGGATTCATCGCAGCTGCATGACCGATATCAGAAGATGCTGGGTTTTACACCCTCAGAGTTTGCCACGATCCGGGCAGGTGCGCGTCGCTTAGACTCCAAGCTAAAAGCGAATCGCGCTCAAGTTGCCGCGCTTGTTCAAGCCGACCGAGAGGCGCGAATACATGATCCGAGAATCCCTCCCCACGCAAGAACCGCCTCGCCGGAGGTGAGGCAGCTCTTCAAGAAAAGAGAGGCAATAATCCTGAGTGCGGAAGCAGATTTAGACCAGAAATTAGGACCCAAGACTGCCTCGAAGTTACACTTCTACCTGCAAAACAATTTCGTTCGACAAACGATTCCTCCTGATTTCGATGCTCTGCCGCGCCCTGCGCCACCAACTGCGATTGGCCGTCAGGGGATGCAGCCATGACCGATCTTCGCGGGTTTGATCCGATGCATGCCAAGAAAATGGCTGCTTTGATGCAGGCGGAGGCGGCGGATGGCATGAGCCGGGAGCGTCCGATACTGTTGCGGATCGAGCCGAAGGCGGGGCATGGGGTGGGGAAGCCGGTTACGGAGCAGATTGAAGAGTTGGCGGATGTTTATTCGTTTTTGTTTTGGCGGTTAGGGGTGCGGGGTTGGCGGGTATCAATACCGTCCGTCCCGACCTTTACAACAAACGCAAAGGCGAGCCCGGCCGGCGATATTGCATTAATTGATAAATTACCTCTGAGCAGTCTCGGGCATGCCACTATAGCGCAGGGTCTGAATGGCGCGATTGATGTCAGCCTGTGAAATCGCAAGCGGCTTCATGTCCTTTTGGGAGAAGCTTAATTCAATTCCTCCCTGGGCAGAATACAAGGTTACTGTCACCCTCTTGGGATGCTTGCTTGGATCACCGTACTGGAATCCTTTGAATTCATTTGCCTGCACCGCAAAAATACCGGAATCGCCCGGCGCGATGAGTGTCTTGAATAGAAGTAAGGTGGTCTTGCGGGCTACGTCCTCTTTTGAGTCGACGAGTCTGATGCTCCCAGGTGTGGTGTTGAGCGCGAGCCGCAAGAAATCATAGTCCGATTGTGCTGCCTTATCGCCGTAAGCGGCACGAAAATGTTGTGGATCGGTTTTGGTGCTCTCCATGGCCGTGTCCACAAGGCTGTGAGTCGATCCGTGTCCAGCGAGAATCTCCAAACCAGATTGGAATGGTATAAGGACCATAACCTTGCGCTGTATATTCTGTGTGTCGATGTCTTGCCATGGAACTTCGAACTCGAAGCCAAAGCACGATAGCTTGGGCCCATTGCCCGAAGCAACGCGGTGATCCATCAACTCGACAGGTGTCAAATTCGCGGTAGGTAAATTGCGATAAGAGTAGCGGTTTAAAATGAGCATTCCCGTTTGAAACCAGTAAAACCACAGGTATGCTCCGAGAGCGAAAATCGTCACGAACACAGCTACCTTGATCTGTGTGCTCTTGCGGGTGTTCGGCCTTGGGCTGTCGACGCTCACGGGTGCAGTATACGTAGTTGCACAAGGCGGGGCACGTTACACAAGAGCACGGCCAGCGACGAATGCGGGTTGACGGCTAAAGAGCCCAAGTTCGGGACTGCTCGCTCAGTCGCTGTCGGTCTACGCGCCGGGTCTTCAATTCGAATTTCGCCGCAGGAGTGCAGAGATCCTTCGTTGGGAGTCGCTCGCTTTGCGCGCGACTCCGCTGCCTCAGGATGACAGGCGTGTGGGTACATCGCTCGAAACCTGGGGAACAGACGGGCGGGCACCGGTTTCTTGGAAAACTAAGCAACCGAGATAAGGCTGGGTTGCGGGCAATGGGCGGCGGGTTTCCCGCCGCCCGCTCTTTCGTGGGGACGGGGACGCGAAGTCAACTCCTCAAGGGCCTGCACGAAATCTTGCCTACCCAGTGGACGCCCGGTGTGCGTGGCATGCCGCAATACCTCACGCGTCTGAATCTGGTCGTTAATAAAAATGCAGGGATCCTTCGTTGGGAGTCGTGCGCTTTGCGCGCGACTCCGCTGCCTCAGGATGACATGTGTGCGTACATCGCTCGGTTGGCCATTTGGGGTCGGATTGGCTTCTTGGTTCTTTGCGTGGGCTGAATCTTCTTTTGCGTTCTACCCAGGGCTTACGCCCTGGGCTAAATTATGTCGCCCCTTCGGGGCTTGTTTTTTGCGGTGAACTGTCGCCGCGGCTGGGTTTGGCGGTCCGTCAGCGTTCTTCGATTGAGTGTTGCGGCGTCCGTTCGTCGCGATTTGCGTTTCCCACCTTTCGCACAGGACGCGAAAGATGGGGCAGCCGTCATTTTTGGTTGTTTGAGGTTCTTGGGCTTACTCCCTGGGCTAAGTTTATGTCGTCCTTTGGGGCTGGTGTGTGCCTTGCCGGATTGGACTGTGGAAGAATGCAGAGATCCCCTCGGCAGGCTCGGGGCAGGCTCTTCGTTGGGAGTCGTGCGCTTCGCGCGCGACTCCGCTGCCTCAGGATGACAGCGGTCTGAGGCGTTTGGGATTCTTCGCCTCTTCTGTGGTTATATCTCCATGATAATATATAACAACTGTCAATATCTTTGTGACTTGGTGAGGTGCTTACGAAACGTGCTGGGGTGGAGTCGGGGATTTTGGTTGAGTTGACTGGGGTGGTTGAGGATGACAATGCCGTGGGGCGGCGGAAGAATCCTAAGCGTACTGGGGAGCTTTCTGAGGCGGCGTTTTTGTTGAAGGCGGAGAGCTTGGGGTTTCATGTGGCTAAGCCCTGGGGCGATAGCGAGCGCTATGATTTTATTTTGGATTCTGGGGGACGGTTGTGGCGGGTGCAGCTTAAGTGCACTGAAGTGGTGCATGCGCGGGGGTATGAGGTGCAGCCGGTGGTTAGCGTTTATAACCGCGGGGAAGCTCGCAGCAAAGTTGGGTATACGGCTGAGGAGATCGATGTGCTGGTGGTGCATATTGGTCCGCGGGATGTTTGGTATGTGCTTCCGGTGGCGGCTTTCGCTTCGTTGAAGAATTTGCGGTTTTATCCGGATATTAAGAGTCGGAGTGCGCGGTGGGAGAGTTATCGGGAGGCTTGGTGGGTGATGCGGGAGTGATCTGTTGTGTGCGGGGCTGAATTCTCCTTTGCGCAGGGTCACGCGTCCCGGCTAAATTTGCGTCGCTCCTTAGGGGCTTGGTTCAGTGCCGATTCGGATTCGCCGCGCAAGTGCAGAGATCCTTCGTTGGGATTCGTTCGCTTCGCGAACGATTCCGCTTCCTCAGGATGACAGATACAGGGAAACCCTGGGATTAAACGGGACGTTCACGGATGGCTGAAGTCGTGGCCGAATCGATGGTTGGTGGAACGACGTTTCACCGAGAAGTGATTAGCGTGAGATTTCCAGAGCCTTGGTCCTCAACCTCTCTGGCAAAGACACGGTGCCAAAAACACCGAGGGAGAAGTTTGTCCTTGACCGAGCCTTCGCTCTTATCGAGGGCCACCCATCATTCCTAAACGGTTGTTGCCCTGAAGATCCGGGCAAATGGACAGTCGGTCCCGATTTTCCGCCTGACGGCGCAGGACATTACGGTGAATTAGGGGATGAACCTCTTGTAGAGACGTAGCTAGCTACGTCTCTACAAGAATGCCCTGCGCAGATCTTGCTGGATTTTTCCGGGACGTGATTAAAGGTCGGCAGCGAGTGGCGAGACGGCATCCGATACGCTTCGTTCGGAAGCCCGCGCAGTCGCGACCGGCGGACGTTGTTCCAGGGTGCCAAGTAGCGGAGTGTCCATGACCCCGCGCTCTAAAACGGAGACAAAACCGTAGCGCGCGCACATGCTGTCGATATGCCTTTGTTGCCGCTGGCTGAGCACTTTCACAGGCAAAGTTTCGAAGTTGCGAAAGATCCACAACAAGTAGAGCCGTTGCACGAATGAAGGATTAAGATACCGGGGACCCAACGGTGTAAGCACACGCAGCACACCGTAGGATAGCTTTTCCATCCACATAACCGAACCCACCTGACATTATTATTTTTTAATAACGATATCTTGGAGCAGAGCAATCCAAGGGCCAGCATTATTGCATCAATCAACCCAGGAAAGGAAGCGGAATTATGAGTATTCAATAACTTTTCACAAACCGTCCGCGTTAGGCGCCGCTGCTTGCCACTATGTCAGCCCGCGATCTCGGGGAGGGTCGCAATGTTGCGAATGCTGGCCGCCACGCCAAAACGGCCGTCTGCTCCGCCAGCTTCCACCCGGAGGACCGAGGCTTGACAGCACACCCAGCGCTTTTCGCCATCAGTCAGCTGCGCTGGCAGCATCAGCACCATCTCCAGTTCACTTCCCACCTTAATGTCAGAGTTCGCATAAAGGAAGATGCCGCTGGCACTCAAGTCCCGCGTATATCCGGTATCCGGCTGACTATCAGGCGATTGGATGGATACGCCGACCCGCGCAGGTACGCGCTCCCGCGACCGCCGTTCTGACTTGGATTGCGACATGGAGTGCGAGGGTATCACAACCTCGGCTCCGGGGAAACCATTTGGATGGCCGACGCTGTTTGTCATCCTGAGCGTAGCGAAGGATCTATGCATCTTGCTGCGGCGTCGAAATGCAGAGATCCTTCGCTACGCTCAGGATGACAAGACGCGTAATAAGTCACCTGGAATCGGAAACGGCGACAAATGCGCCCAAACCAATCAACGTAAGTCCCGTAGCCGTTCGCTGTCTGCGGCGCAAGGTCGCGGATGACCGCAAACGCGCGCCGATTGGGGCTGCTAGAAACGTCACTATGAGATCGCATGACGTGTTCAGCACGACCGAAACCGCGCCCAGAAACAGGAATTGCCAGAATACTCCGCCACTTACGCGGTTCACAAATTGCGGGATAAATGCGAGGAAAAAGATCGCAGTTTTCGGATTCAGGACTTCAGTGGCAATGCCTTGCCAGAAGGGATTTTTGGGCGCTTGGCCCGGCGTGATTTGGAATTCGCCATCGGAATCTCGACGCGCACTGATAATCATGCGGGCGCCCAGGTAGATCAGGTAAGCGGCGCCTGCATACTTAACTATCGCAAAAGCAGTCGCCGAGGTGGCGAGCACAATCGACAATCCAGTTGCTGCCGCCAGCACATGAACGAGGCCGCCGGCAAATGTTCCCAGACAGGAAAACACTCCTTCGCGACGTCCGCCCGCGAGCGTTCGAGCCAGCACATACAACATCCCTGGCCCTGGAGCAATCGCAAGCAGCGTGGCCGAGGCGAGAAAAAGCACGAACCGGTGGGGATCGATCATACGATTGATTTTAATTGGCGCGATAGTTTAGGTCTGCCGCGTCAGGAAACGCTTTCTTTAATTGCTTCTCTCAGCTGTTCTACGGCACCGATAATTTGCTCTTCGGTGATGATCGCAGGCGGCGCGATTACTAAATGATCTCCTGCAATTCCATCTACGCAGCCTTGCACGGGATAAACCAACAGCCCTCGCCGCATGGCCGCTTGAGCTACTCGCGCGGAAAAATTCGCTTCTGCGTCGAATGGGCGCTTGCTGTTTTTGTCAGCGACAAGTTCGACCGTCCACAACAATCCGATGCCGCGTACATCGCCGACAGCCTCTGACTCGCGCAATGCTTCGAGTTCCCTTCGCAGCGTGGCTGCGATCGAATCTGGTTGTCCAGAGTCCGCGCGTTGCACTAGCTCATGCTCCTGCACAAATTTCAGCACCGCCCTGCCTGCAGCCAGCGAAATGGGATGAGAGTTGTAGGTGAAACCGTGCAGAAAAGCCCCCGAACCGCAGGCAATGGCGTCCGCCACTTTTTTCGAAACGATGACGGCGCCCAGTGGCGCGTAGCCGCTCGACAGCCCTTTCGCAGTGACCATAACATCGGGCGCAACGTCCCAGTGCTCGACGGCGAACTTTTTTCCCGTGCGTCCCATTCCAGTCATGACTTCATCGGCTACGAAGAGAACGCCGTGCCGCTGACAAATCTCGGCCACACTCCGCAGATACCCCGGTGGCGGCACAACTGCGCCGAGCGTTGCTCCGCTGACTGGCTCGGCGATAAACGCGGCAACCTCGCCATTTGCGGCTTCGATTGCCTTTTCTAGTTCCGCGGCGTACTCCTGACCGCAATTGCGGCAGCCATCGGTACAGTCAAAGGCGCAGCGATAACAGTAAGGAAAAGCGACGTGCGCGAACTCACGCAACATTGGAGCGTACATTTCACGCCGACGTTTGTTGCCTGAGACCGACAACGCTCCAAGAGTGGATCCGTGATAGCTCTGGCCGCGGCTGACGATCTGATGGCGCTTGGGCTGCCCGATCTCCACCTGATATTGCCGCGCCAGCTTGAGGGCGGTTTCGACCGATTCCGAACCGCCGCAGGTGAAGTAAATGCAGCCCCCCTCGAAGTTCTTGCCCGCGAACTCGAGCAACTCTGCCGCATACTCCTCGGCCACCGGCGTAGTGAACTGGCCGCTGTGGACGAATTCCACTTGCTTCGCCTGCGCCCCCATCGCCGTGGCAATTTCGGCTACTCCATGGCCAATGAAATTCACCGCGGCGGATCCAGCAAAGTCGAGATATTGTTTTCCGCGGGCATCCCAAAGATAAGCGCCTTGCCCGCGGACAGCAGGCGGAAAGGCCTTGCGGAATGATCGCCGCAATAAGGCGGAAAACGAGGCAGGACTGGCTGCTAACGGCACGGTAGGGATTATGCGGCGGCTAGCGCCTCACTGTCAAAATTAACTTTGTGCATGCGGGCGCAACACGCATGCAATTGCACCGTGAGAACGCCTTGACGCACCAACGTAATGATTGCACTCAGGGATTCTTCGACTTCGCTCAGAATGACAGTCAAACTTATTGTCATCTTGAGCGGAGTATGTTTCGCGCGCAGCGCGGAACATACGGAGTCGAAAGATCCCGAATTGCGTATGCAGCGGAGGCGCTGCAAGGCGTTCTTCCGCGACCGCATGCAAGTCCACCGTGGGAATGCCTTGACGCACCCATTCTTCGACTGCGCTCAGAATGATAGGTTCGAATTCCATTCCGGCAACTATGGTCAGCAGGAACCATCCGACCCAACGAGAGGAACCGTCTTCTCCGTGTAAAATCGCCACTTGATGTCGAATTTCACCCCTAATGCTGAAGGCAATAAAGTGACTGCCGCACGCCGCTGGCTACGGCTCATCCGGCCATCGCACCAGCACACGGCGTTTTCGGCAACCATTCTCTTGATGGTCGCCATGGTACTGTCGCGCATTGTCGGCTATGTTCGCGAGGCCTATACGGCTTGGGCGTTCGGCGCCGGGTCGACTACGGATGCTTACATTGCGGCCTTTCAGATTCCTGATTTCCTGGCGTACCTGGTTGCGGGCGGCACCATTTCCATCACTTTTGTATCTATTTACACGCGTTTCCTCGCGGAAAAACGAGAGGAGGATGCGCAAAAGACTTTCTCCGTAATTATTACGGTGATGACGCTGGTCCTCGGAATCGGCGTGATTCTAGCTGAAATCTTTGCTCCGCAAATTACGCGGCTGATGTTTCACAACTTCAAGCCCGCCCAGCTTGACTTATGCGTGCGTCTCACTCGCGTTTTGTTGCCAGCTCAGATTTTCTTCTACGTTGGCGGAATCGTTGCCGCAGTGCTTTCTTCCCGCCGGCTTTTCTTTCTTCCCGCCCTGGGGCCATTGATCTACAACGGCTTCATTATCCTGGGCGGAGTCACGCTTTCCCGCTCGCTGGGAATTGCGGCATTGGCTTACGGTGCGCTGATTGGGACGTTCGTCGGACCATTTCTTATCAACGCCATCGGGGCGGCGCGCGTAGGCACGGGGTTCAGCATCTCGTTCGATGTCCGCAATCCAGCTTTTCGGGAATGGGTGCGAATGTCGATTCCGCTGATGGTCGGAGTATCGCTGGTCAGCGCCGATGACTGGATTCTGCGTTACTTCGCTTCCGACTCCGCGGGCGCCATCAGTCACATCAACTATGCCAAGCGCCTGCTGCAAGTGCCGATTGCGATCCTTGGACAAGCGGTCGGCCAAGCTTCGTTGCCTTTTTTTTCTCGCCTGTTCGGCGAGAAACGCATGGCAGAGTTTGCCGATACGGTAAATGGATCGGTTTACCGAACCGCTGCCGCCGCGCTCCTGGCGTCAAGCTTGATGATGGCCGCCGCGCTACCCCTAATCGACCTGGTATACCGTTTGCCCCACGGACACTTCGTTTTCGCTGACTCGCAGGCCACGGCAACCTTCTTTTTCTGGTTTTCTCTTTCCCTTGTTTTCTGGGCGGCACAAGGACTTTACGCGCGCGCTTTTTACGCCGCCGGAAATACGCTTACGCCCATGGTTGCCAGTACTCTGATCACGGTCGCATCGCTGCCGATGTATCGTGCCTTGTACCACGCATTCTCAGCGGTTGGGCTCGCGCTCGCCTCCGACGTCGGGATAGCAGCCAATTGTCTGGCCATGGCGATTCTGCTGCATCAACGACGGCTGGTTCCGTGGACTGAATTGCAATGGAAGGAGTTGGGAAAAGCAACGATTACTGCAGTCGTGGCGGGTGTTTTGAGCTATCGAGTCGCCGCAGCCGTCTTGGTAAGCGGCAGCCGCATTGCAGATATCAAGGCTCTCGGGTTGATCGGAATTACATGGGCAGGGGCGGTGGCAGCGGGACTATGGTTCACGCAATCTCAGTTGCCTGGCGATTTGCGCCGTCGCAAAGCGCCAGTTTTGCCCCAAGCAGCCGAGAAACAGGTAGAGGAGCTGACTAAAGGAATTGTTCCGTAGCCAACAACTTTCAGGTCTTGGGCCGGCCCAAGACCTGACTATAAAATATTCTTAGGCTCGTGCCGCGACAGCTTCGGTCGCAGTGGATGGCGCTTTTACTTCTTCGCCATTCGGCTTCTGTCCGCCCTTGCGGATATCGATGCCGCCCTTGAAGAACGCACCATCTTCAATCGAGATGCGAGCCGCGACCACGTCGCCGGTAAGCGACCCGTCGCTGCGGATATCCACACGATCGCTCGCAGTCAGGTTGCCGCGTACTTTCCCCAATACCACGATTTCGCGCGCATTGATGTTGGCAGATACCACGCCGTTGCGCCCGACAGTGACGCGATTGCCCGCGAGGTTGATGGAGCCTTCCACGCGGCCGTCAATATAAAGTGACTCAGAACCGGTCACTTCACCTTTGATCACCAGCGATTTTCCGATCGTCGCCTGGTCCGCGGTACTGGACGCAACTGCCGCACGAGGCGCTGCGTTTACAGGCTCGCTCGGCGCGCCCGACGTCATCGGAGTAGGAATCGAGGGACGTTCCGGCTCACCCGGCCGGGATGGTGTCGTAGAAGGCTGATTAGTGGGTTTCCACATGTTGAAAAAATCCTTTCCTCACGAGTAGATGTTGATTAGGGGTCAAACCCGCACTTTGGTGACCAAACGAATTCTACTCCGCCAAAAGCCTCAAGTCTTGTGGAAATTCTGTGCTTTCTGTGCTTTTCGACCCTTTCGTAACCAAGCTAGTTTGCCTTTCCCGGAACGTCCCCAAATGTAATTCCTCCTTCCGATTGGCAGTTCTTATACTGCGAAGCTCTTAATGATCAGCGGTACTATCTGCCAATACCACCTTAGGCGAGGCGAGGATTGCTGGTCGGCGTATTATGATTTGAGATCAACTCAATCCGCTATTGCAGACATGCTCTCCGATTCCGCAATTCTGAAGAAGATCGAACGTCAGCCCAAAGGCAGCGCCGGCTATAAGCAACTCGTACGAGAACTTGGGCTTCATGGCAATGAGCGGCAAAAATTATCCGAGCGCCTGCAGCGTCTGGCTAGCGGTGGTCAACTGATTCAGCTCGATTCTGATCGCTACGCGATTCCGAAGGCCGGCACAGGCAAGTACGCTGTAGTCGGAAGACTGAGCATGCATCGCGATGGCTTCGGATTCGTTACGCCCGATCCCTCCTCTCTTGACGAACGCCTCAAGGCAAAGCTCGCGGGAGATATTTTTATTCCGCCTCCCGCCGTGGGTTCTGCCATGCATGGCGACCAGGTGCTGGTGGAGATTGTCGCCTTCCGTCCCGAGGGCCGCGCCGAGGGCCGCATCGTCCGCCCGGTGGCACGTGCCCACAGTACCGTCGTCGGAATTTTTCATTACGGCAGTCGCGGCAACTACGTCACTCCATTCGATCAAAAAATTTCGCAGCAAATCCTAATCCCTCCAGGGATGGAGTACCCGGAAGAACAAAGTGGCGGCGACTCTGGTAGCGCCGGCGTCTCGCCGGCTGTCCCGAGGGTGTCTCGCCCTCGGCAGAAGAAAAATGAGTCTGTAGACCGTGTCCTCGGCAACGAGGCGGCCCGCCGCACCGAATGGGACGATCTCGAAGGTGTAGTGGTGGATGTCGCAATCACCGACTGGCCGTCGGCTACACAGAATCCGCGGGGCAGAGTGGTTGAGATTCTGGGTTACCAAGACGACTTCGGAGTCGATGTCGAAATCATCATCCGCAAATTTCATCTGCCGCATCGCTTTCCGCCGGAAGTCGTGGACGCAGCGCGGAACATTGATCCTGCAATTCCAGAACCAGAAGTTAAAAGACGCCGGGACTTTCGCGATCTTCCAATAGTCACTATCGACGGCGAAACGGCGCGGGACTTCGATGATGCCGTTATTGTCAGGAGAATAGAAGGCGGAAATTTCGAACTGCAGGTGCACATTGCGGACGTGGCGCACTACGTCACCACCGATTCGCTCATCGATCAGGAGGCGCGCTTGCGCGGCACCAGCGTTTACTTTCCCGATCGCGCCGTGCCCATGTTGCCACTCGAATTGTCGACCGATATCTGCAGCCTGCGCCCGCAACTCGACCGGCTGGTGCAGTCCTGCATCATGAAAATCGACCATCGCGGCGAGATTCTGGAATATGAGTTGTGCGAAGGCATAATCCGTTCTGCGGAGCGCATGACCTACACCGACGTGAACGCAGTGCTCGAAGGCGATGCCGAGAAGCGAAAACGCTATGCAGCGTTAGTCGAAAACTTCGAGTTGATGCGCGATCTGGCGCTGATCCTGAATCGCAAGCGTGAGCGGCGCGGATCCATCGACTTCGATTTGCCCGAGCCGGTAATCGAATTCGATGAACTTGGATTGATGAAAAGCATTACTCGTTCGGAGCGCAATATCGCCCATCGCCTGATTGAAGAGTTCATGCTTTCGGCGAACGAATGTGTTGCCGGATATCTGGAAAACCAACACGTCGCTTCGCTTTATCGCGTCCACGAAAAACCGGACGCCAAGCGAGTCTACGATTTCGAAGTCATTGCCGCAGCCTTCGGATATTCGCTGGGCGTGGGCGCTCTGCCGATTCAGCGGGTGCAATTCAAGTCCGATCGGCGCTCCAGTTACGGCACGGGCAAACGTCCACGCGAAATCGAAATCCCCAAAGAAGTTCACATTACTCCGCGCATGTACCAGAAGTTGACCGAGAAAATTGCAGGCAAGCCGGAGGAACGAATCCTTTCTTACCTCATGCTGCGCTCGTTGAAGCAAGCGCGCTATTCGGAAGAAAATCTCGGACACTTCGCGCTGGCCGCGAAAACTTATACCCACTTCACTTCGCCTATCCGCCGCTATCCCGACCTGATCGTGCACCGCATTCTGAAAGAAGTGTTGCGCGACGCGACTAGCGATGGTGTGGCGCGGGTGGTCCCGCCATCGAAAGATGAGGACACTCCGTCTCCTTGGTCAAAGCGCCGAGACCACTCCGCGCATCGTGAGTCAGTCACACCTCTCCAGGGTCCGATCTCCCTGGAAGAGCTTCACGACATTGCTGACGAATCGAGCCGCGCTGAACGCCGAGCCGACGAGGCGGAACGCGACTTGATGGAATGGAAAAAAGTAAAGTTCATGGAGAATCGGGTCGGCGAAGAGTTCGACGGCCTGATCATCAGCGTGACCAAATTCGGATTCTTCGTCGAGCTCACCGATTTGTTCGTCGAAGGCCTGGTTCCCCTCGATTCCTTGACCGACGACCGCTACACCTATCACGAGAACACGCGCGAGATCATAGGCCAGCGCACCCGCAAGATTTACGCCTTGGGCCAGAAGATACGCGTGCTCGTAGATCGCATCGACCCGGTGGAAAAGAAAATTCAATTCGCCGTAGTAGAAGAAGTACCGCAGCGAATTCCAAAACGCAGACGAAAGTAGATTTCACCAAGCACTATGGAGGACGGTCGTCTCCCCATCCGCTTTTTTGGATCACTGAGTAAGCGAAACCGCGAGCATAGTGTAAAATTCCTAAGTCAACCCCATCCGCTGTCAGATGAATGCAGCGGGTTCCTATCCGTCGGGACGTGGCTCAGCCTGGTAGAGCACTCGCTTGGGGTGCGAGGGGTCGGCAGTTCAAATCTGCCCGTCCCGACCATTCTTCATTTTTCGCCTGCTGCAACCAATGAGAATAAGGGCGGCATCAGCGGCAAAACCAAACCGCGAGCAGGATGATTTTTCTGCTGGCTCAACGCCAAGATCTTCTTCACATCCCATTGTTTACGCGGCTTGGGGCCGTGCTTCGCTGAGATTTTGTGTCAGTATGAGACTGAAAAGCTAAGACGGTTTTCGTAGGACGGGCAGTTTGTTTCGCTTCTCCCTTAATATCGAATGACTTGCGGGTTGCCCCCGGCTTGGGGGCTTTGGCCTCGTCCGTGCATTCGAGGTACGCGGTGCGGTCCGGGCGCCTGAGCCACGCTAACCGGCGGACTAGGGAAATCCCGGCCGCACCGATCACCCTGGGATCAGGAATGAGGTACTCCGTGTCCAAATCGGGCGCTGCGGCGGCTCCGGCGCGTGAAAGCTCGACCACCAAGCTGGCGAAGTTCTTTCCCCATGCGACTCCGGTTCGTATTCCTGTCCGGCTGACTCGCCTGGCTAATGGAAGCAAGGCGCTTATGGAAAATACGGTGATCGAGTTTGGCACGCCCACCGAAGTGTTGTTCGCCTCCACGCTGCCGCTCGAGTTTGCTGACAAACTGCGTTTGCGGAATGCGGATGGCACGCTGGATACGGAAGCGTGCGTAGTCGCTGTGCAATACAACGGGGGCCGCACCACAGTTGCCGCCCGTTTTACCGGGGAAGTTGCCAACTGGATTGTTAAACCGGAATTGTGAAGTCCGAATTGTGAAACTATGACATCCACATCTCAATTGAGCGAACTGGCAGCGGAGTGGCGGGACGCGCGCCTGCTCTATCCCTTATATGCCGCCCTGTCGCGGGAATTCGTGATTGAATTGCCGGCGCACAGCGATCTGGAAGCTGATGTTGACGCCCCAGGCCAGGAGTCTGTCGAACAAGCGCGGCAACTGTTTTCCGACCTGGACGCGCGCATTCAGGTGCATCAACTGCGCCAGTTCCTGCAGACCACGACGCTGGCCAGCGACGAGGCTTTGCGCGTCTTGCTGGCCCATCATTTGAACCGCGCCGAACACTCCGATTCCGACCGCGACAAAATTGACTTCCTGATGGTTCAGTTCTTTTCGCATTGCGCTCCCTCACGGCTGGAAGATGCGGATGTCGACATGGCCTATGTGGCGCAAACCCTGGAAAGCGTCTTGGGGTTGGTGGACGTGAACCTGCCAGATTGGTTAGAGCCGCTGGATGAGATCATCAAGAAGGCGAACGAGTGCCCCAATTTGAACCAACTGTTGACCACCCGGGTCTTAGAAAAGGGAAGAAAAATAAAAACTTCCTGTGGTCAGAATTATTTCTTGCCGACGGCCATGGTAGCGTTCACTCGATTCAGCTTTCTGATGCGGCGTATTTTCTTCCGGTTAATGCATCAGGACCTCAATGCAATTTTGGATGGTTTGCGTGAGCTGCAAAATCGCGGGGTTGTCACACTCGATTGCCGCCGGGCGCAGTTCTCCGCCGAGGAGCCGATCGCACGGCTGCGCATGATCTGCCAGTCGTGGAAAGTCATGTTCCATGCCGAGTATTCATCGGGACAGCCGGTGTCCATGCTGGTTGACCTGCGGGCTGTGGTGGATACAGCTTTGACAAAAAATGCTGCCAAGAGCGCCACCGCTGCCGAGTCGCCGAAGGCTCGGGCCCACGCAGCCGGAGCTGCTGCACCTTCAGATGTACCTGACTTCGAAGTGTCCATCGGTTCTCCCGATTGGAGTGAGAACAGCCCGGCGGGGCAGCCGGACACCGACGATAACAGTTCGAAGTAGCTGCCATTTCAAGCTCGGGCTTAAATCCCGCGCACCAAGTTTCGACACCTACAGGAAGGCGACGTGGATCAACCCTCAGTACTGATCGTTTCGGATGACCCCGAACTTGCGCGTGCTGTAACCGGCCGCTGGCAATCGGAACGCACGGTCCCGGCATTCACTCTGATGAGCAGTGATGTCTCGCTCGGCCTTGATCCTGACGCGTTTGACCTTGCCATTTCGGGTTCGATTCGGCCGCGCGCACTTTCGGTCGTGCTCGAAGCGATGGAAGCAGCGGGCAAGCGAGTTTTGTTTGTGTCCGAAGATGTGCGTCTGATGCAAACGGTGCGCGATCGATGGCCAGGCATAGCGGTGGTGCGGCGTGAAGAAAATTGGCTGGACACGCTCATCCTGGTCGCCGGGGAAATTCTGCGGCGGGTGAGCGCGGAGTCTGAAGCCCGCCGCCTGGCACAGAGCAATGTATTACTGGAACGGCAAGCCCACCTTGGCCGCTACATGCTGGAGATGCGGCACACTTTGAATAACACTCTTACCTCGGTGCTGGGCAACTCTGAGTTGCTGCTGCTCGAACCCGGATCACTCTCGGCCGCAGCGCGTTCACAAATCGAAACCATTCGCAATATGTCTTTGCGCATGCATGAAGTTCTGCAGCGGTTCTCTTCGCTCGAAAAAGAACTAACAGTGGTTGATCGCCAGGCAGAAAAGGAAAGCGGGAAAAAGTCGCAAGCGGCTGCGGCAGGCCTGTGATGGTTGCTTTCTGACCTGCGCGACCTTCATACCCTCCGTCATGGTTATACCAACCGGACCCGAGCTTTTTTGCAAGCTCTAACCAACTCTTCGTCTAAAGTTGCCATTGGCAATTCACTGTTTAGGGCCAGGTCCAGATAAGCCGCATCGTACGCCGTTAAGCTGTGCTCGCGGCAGAGACGCTGAATTCTTTCAAACACAACTCTGGATGGGAGCTCTTCTAGCACGATTGGAAGCGCTACCAGATCATGCAGGAAGCTGCGCACCATTTCTTTCGAAATGCGCCTACGTTTTTCTCCAACCAGCAAAGCATTCAGAACCTCGTGCGGCCAGAACGAGGGAACGACAGCAGTGTCTCCCTGAGTGAACAGGTTCGCGACATGCTGAGCAGTGGAAGCACCCTCATCTGGGAAACACCAGGTAAGAACGATAGAAGCGTCGAGGACAAACCGGCTCACCGACGTCCTTCATTGATCAGATCCTTGATTTTCAGTCCCCGCAAAGAGAGTCCATGGCGCTTGCCAAAATTCGCCAAACGGTCTACTGCCTTTGCTGAAGAACCGTTCTCAGTTGACATACTTTGCTTCAGCAATGCTCCAAGCAGCCGCGAAACACTAGTATTGCGGCGTGCCGCCTCAATGCGAGCCCAGCGGGCGACATCTTCTTCCAAGGTCACCGTGACATTGCGTAAGCGGTTGACACGAGATACAGTGTAACACGAAACTAGTGTACTGTTAAGAAAACGCCCTTTTGTGGAGCGCTGTAGTTTTCCTCTTGAAGGTCGTCATCCGACGCCCCCACCTCTTCGAGAGCGGGGAAGAATCTCGTATGTTTTCAAACACTCGCCTCAGGCTTCCAGCGCGTGGGCGAGATCTTCCCACTCCGAGAGAAATTTCTGAAGCTGCGAGCCGGAGTCGGCTCAATTCCTGGCTTTGCCGGGCAGTTTCATCGGCACTGACAAAGGTTTGCAGCGCGGCTTCGCAATGCGGCGATCCCGGTTTCAGCGCGGGAAATTTCGGTTTCTAGTTCCTTGCACGCGTTCTTCCAGTTGCTTCCGCTTGATCGGATTCAGCCGCTTGGACTTGTCTGGAGCTGCCGCAGCCTGGCTCTGGTTGCCGTTTACCGGCGGCTCGGTGGTTGTCGAGCGGCTTACCGTCTCCTGCAGTTTCTCCGCGCCGCCTTCTTTGCGCCAGCGATAGTCTTCGTAATTGCCCGGATATACTTCTACGCGGCCGTCGCCCACTTCGAAGACACGCGTAGCCAGTTTGTCGATGAAATAGCGGTCGTGGGATACGAAGACAACGGTGCCTGTGTAATCCATCAGCGCCTTCAGCAGCACATCTTTGGCGCGCATATCGAGATGGTTGGTGGGTTCATCCAGCAACAAGAAGTTCGCGGGATGCAGAAGCATTCGCAGCAGAGCATAGCGATTGCGCTCGCCGCCCGAGAGCACGCCAATGCGTTTGAAGACGTCATCGGCCGAAAACAGGAAACAGCCAAGTAGACTGCGCAGTTCGGTCTGAGTAGAGCGTGGCGAGAGTTCGCCGATGTCGTCCAAAATCCGCGCGTCTGGATTGAGTTCTTTGTACTGGTCCTGCGCAAAATAATCGGCCAGCACATTGTGGCCCAGACGGTATTGACCGCTGGACAAAGGTTCAGTTTCCGCCAGCACCTTGATCAAGGTTGATTTGCCGGCGCCGTTCACGCCCACCAGCGCAATGCGGTCCCCGCGCTCGATCATGAAGCTGACATTGCGAAAAACTTCCTTTTCCCCGTACGATTTCGCCACGTCGATAAATTCAGCGACAATCCTGCCACTTGGTTTCGGCTGCTGAAACGAAAAATGGATTACTTTTTCTTCTTCCGGCAATTCGATGCGATCGATCTTTTCCAGTTCCTTGATCCGGCTCTGCACCTGCTTGGCTTTGGTCGCCTGATAGCGGAAGCGATTGATAAACACTTCCAACTGTTCAATCCGGTCCCGTTGATTACGATAGGCGGCTTCGAGCTGTTCCATGCGCTGCGTCTTCGAGGCGAGATACTTTTCGTAATTGCCGGGGTAAAGATGGATGCGCTTGTTCCATATCTCGGCAATCTTGCTGACGGTCACATCGAGGAAATATCGGTCATGCGAGATCAGCACGAACGCATTGGGATAGTGCGTCAGATATTCTTCCAGCCAGTTTCGCGCTTCGAGATCGAGGTGGTTGGTGGGTTCGTCGAGCAGCAACAGATTTGGTTCCTGCAAAAGCAGCTTGGCTAGCGCGATACGCATTTGCCAGCCACCGGAAAACTCTTCGGTCCGCCGATGCCAATCTTCTTTGCGGAAACCGAGGCCCATTAGCACGCTTCCGACCTGAGCCTCAATCGCATACCCGTCGCGGGTACGAAATTCATGCTCGATGCGCTGATAGCGTTCCGCGACTTGATGATATTCAGAAGACGAATGATCGAGCTCTGGCATGCGCGCGGTCAGGTCTTCCATCTCCTGCTCCATTTCTCGTAGCTCGGAGAAAACCGCCATGCATTCGGCAAACACCGTGCGCCCGGAGAGCGTGAGCCCGTCCTGCGGCAGGTAGCCGGCGCTAATTCCCTTGGCCGTGCTGAAGGAACCGTAATCGAGCGTCTCGATGCCCCGCGAAAATCTTCATCAGCGTGGATTTTCCAGTGCCATTCGCGCCCACCAGCCCGATACGGTCGCGAGGCGTAATCATCCAGTCAGCTCCCTCAAAGAGAAGCTTGTGACCGTAGCGTTTTCCGGCGGAGGACAACTGAATCATGGTGTCAATTCAATCGTCTCATGAGCGGGGCGGTTTGATGAAGATATGAGTTCTACAATGAGGCAGTATTGTCGCGGCGGGAAGAAATGCAAGGCAAGAGATTTCTGGGCAACGAATATTGGACGGGCTTGGGTAAGAATCTGAGCAATCTAGCATCCAGTCAGTGCTTGACAAAGTGATGTAATATATCGCAGTATATACCATGCCTCGAATCGCCAAACTCTTTCTAAATGGACGCAGCCAAGCTGTCCGCCTGCCCGCTGACCTTCGCTTTGAAGGTTCCCAGGTTTACATTCGCCGCGACGAGGTCACCGGGGACCTCATTCTTTCGCGGCGGCCAGAATCGTGGCAGGATTTTTTCGCGCTGGTAAAAGGCGCCGAGGTGCCGAAGGATTTTCTCAGCGATCGCAAAGATTCCCCTCCACAAAAGCGTGACCTGTTCTAAATGGCGGTCCGCTATCTACTCGACACCAACACCGTTAGTTACATCATCAAGGGGAATCGCCCGCGCGTTCGCGAGCGGCTGCTAAAGGTGGCTATGGCGGAAGTGGGAATCAGTGTGATCACTGAAGGAGAATTGCGGTTTGGCTTGGCGAGAAAGCCGGATGCCACGCAACTGAAGGTAGTAGTCGACGAGTTTTTGTTACGCGTGGAGGTACTGCCTTGGGACTCTGAGGCAGCGAAACAATACGCAAACATACGTGCGGCGTTGGAGAACATCGGTGAACCGATGGGCAATCTTGACTTGATGATTGCCGCACAGGCCCTCGGCTTAAGCACTGTGCTCGTAACGAGCGATGCCGTTTTCCGGCGCGTGAAGGGTTTGAAGATTGAAGATTGGAACAAATAGCCCACCATGCTTCCCCACCTTTCTGACTTGAGGCAATTTGCACCCCGATTTGCGCACCGCTCGCGATTCCACTATCCTGCCCATTCCACATCGCAATTCCAGGAGAACACTTGGTGCGAGCTATTCTTGCGTTTCTTATGGTGGCGTCAGTCTTTCTTGTCTTCATCCACAGCGGAGACGCGGCCATTGAGTCTGATGCCGATGCCGGCCAGCGTGCAAATGAAAACTGGTCAGCTGGTAATCGATCCTTCATTCACGGTTGGAATCAATGGTCATTCCGACGCTCTACTGCAGCTGCGGTCGAGATATTTCTGGATAATCTACGGCACCAGACTGGCATGCCTCCGTTGGACATGAAGATCGTCGATGCTGCGCAAGCCAAACTGATGATTCACTGCGAACACCCGAGTAAAGCTGTGCAGGAGCTCGGCGAGGACGAATCTTACTCGCTCGACATCAGCGCGACAGGGGCGAAGCTCGATGCAGTGACAACGCTCGGAATTATGCGAGGGCTGCAGACATTTCTGCAAATGGTGCAAACCACTTCCGATGGTTTTGCCGTGCCCGCAATTGCTATTCAGGATCAGCCGCGCTTTTCGTGGCGCGGATTGATGATCGACGTAAGCCGCCATTTCATTCCGCTGGATGTTTTGAAACGTAATCTCGATGGCATGGCGGCGGTGAAGTTGAACGTATTTCACTGGCATCTTTCCGACGATCAGGGCTTCCGCGTCGAGAGCCAGAAATTTCCCAAACTGCAGGAGTTGGGCTCTGATGGCCTGTATTACACGCAAGCCGAAGTGCGCGACCTGATTGCCTATGCGCACGACCGCGGTATTCGCGTCGTTCCCGAGTTCGATATGCCCGGGCACAGCACTGCGTGGTTTGTCGGCTATCCTGAGTTGGCCAGCGCTCCGGGACCGTATCAGATTGAACGGAAGTGGGGCGTCTTCGATCCGGCGATGGATCCGACGCAGGAGCGAACCTACAAATTTCTCGACACATTCATCGGGGAAATGGCTAGACTTTTTCCCGACCAGTATTTCCACATTGGCGGTGACGAAGTTAACGGAAAGCAGTGGGACGCGAATCCGAACATCCAGGCTTTCATGCGCGCCCACGGGATGAAGAACAATCAGGATCTTCAAGCCTACTTCAACACCCGGGTGCAGAAGATCGTAAGCAAGCATGGAAAGACAATGGTGGGATGGGACGAAATTCTGCGACCCGACTTGCCTAAAGACATCGTCGTGCAATCGTGGCGCGGACAGGATTCGCTGGCAGCGGCGGCCAAGCTGGGATATCGCGGCCTTCTCTCCTTCGGATATTACGTCGATCTGAACTGGCCGGCTTCGCGACACTACGCGGTCGATCCAATTAGCGCCCCGGCAAACCTCAGCCCGGAAGAAAAGCAGCGCATTCTCGGCGGCGAGGCTTGCATGTGGTCGGAATATGTATCGCCGGAAAATATTGATTCGCGGCTCTGGCCTCGAACTGCGGCCATCGCAGAGCGCTTGTGGTCGCGGCAAGATGTGACCGACGTGCATTCCATGTATCAGCGCTTGCAGAACGTGAGTCAACGGCTGGATTGGCTCGGGCTCACGCACAACTCCAATTACGAACCCATGCTTCGCCGCATCGCTGGATCAAATGATATTTCTGCCTTGCGAACATTAACGGATGTTCTAGAGCCGGTGAAGGATTACACGCGCGAAGAAATTGCCGCAGTCGAGGCTACCAGCCTGGCGCCGCTGAATCGCGTCGTCGACGCGGCGCGGCCCGAGAGCGAAACCGCGAGGCACTTTAGCGAACTTGTAAATGCGCTGATTGCCGGACAGGCGGATGCGAACGCTAAACAAGAAATCGCAATGTGGTTGTCCAGGTGGCGTGACAATCAGGCCAATCTACAGTCCCTCGAGAGCCAATCGTTCTTATTGAAGGAGATCGTTCCCCTGTCGCAAGACCTTTCGGCGGTCGCAGTAACGGGACTGCAAGCACTTGACTATGTCAACCGCGGCGAGCGCGCCCCGGATTCATGGACAGCGGAACAGTTCGCTTTATTACAGGAGGCTGAAAAACCGAAGGCACAATTGTTGCTCATGGTGGCTCCCGCAGTGCGGGAATTGGTCGAGGCCAGTAGCGGCCAGAAGGCGCCACCACCGCAGAAGTAAGTTCCTATCGCCCTTTTAACTGCGACTGAACAATTCTGTGACTGCGCGATAAGCTTGATCAATCGCCACGTCTGTATAAGCGCTCGCGCCCGCATCGGAGTTCGCGATCGTGATCCGGCCGAATGGTTTTCGTCCCACAACCCATGGTTTCTCATCCTCCGGCCAATCGGGATCGAATAATGAACTGGGGCTGAAGGCGTAGCCATGTGCCCACCGGTTTACGGTGATTCCCTCAACATCGCGTGCCGCATCGAAGCCGGCGCTCCCTAGCATTCGCGCCAGCTGATCACGAATATTTCGTTCAAAGATTGAGAACGGCGTTCGCATGAGCTCAGCCCGTCCGGCGCGGAATTGATCGCGCGGCGGCAGCCCCGGTTTGCACGGAGTGCGCAGCATAAACAGGACGATGGGTTCGTCGGGCTTGCTGGGAAATTCGTACTGGCCAAGGCTCACCGGAAAATCCAAAGCCGTATATGTGTGGTAGCCGGCGGGCGCCACGATGTGATGGATGCCGAGGTTCTGAAACGCCCTCCAGTTGCGAATAGCGACGTGGGTGTACACCAACGGAGTCTTCACCAGAGAGTGGAGTGCTGTTTGCTGCTTCTGGGGAAGCTCAGGGCAAAGGTACGGAATCATCATGTTGTAACAGCCTAGAACGCAGGCGCCGGCTTGAACGGTTTGTAACTTTGTTCCACGCATGTATGAGACTGCAACATCTTTTGCGGAATCAGGAGGACCATTGTGGCGGACTTGCACGGCCGTCGAATTCAAGCGAATGCGAATCGGATTCTTGGCATCGTCGAGACGGCTGTAGTTGGCGCGAGCCAGAACCACGTCGTCCATGGTATGGCCAGGAAGTGCATCCGGAATCAACGAACGAACGAGTAAGCGAGCGATGGACGCGTTGCCGTCAGGAAAATGAAAAATGTAAGGCTCGGCTTTTTCCGGCTTGCCGAGATTCAAGCCATCGAAGCCTGGATATGTGAACGATTGGTAATCGTCGCCATTTTCGAAACACGACAGAGCAGAGACGGCGTCAATGCCAACGCAGAACAAGTCATGCGGATAAGTCTGGAAAAAAGGCAGCGCCTCCGGATTGAGTTTGCAAATCTTGGTGAGATAGTCGGCGTAACTGATCTTCCTCAGACGCGCGACCTTTTCTTCTTGCGACAGGCCCTGCAGGTAATCAATTTTGTCGGTGTAAACGCGAACGATGTCGCGACGAACCGGATCTGACAGCGGAGATTTGGCAAGAAAGTCCGGCCACGGCGTCGAGCCCATGCCTAAAACCAGGCGATCTTCGCCGAAAGTTTCGCGATCAAAGAAGCAAGCTGTATTCAGTTTCGAGTAGAGCTTCTGATCGTAAGCTTTGTAAAAACGCTGCGTGTCTATGCCTAGATCGTTGATCAGGCCCTTCGCCACTTTGCTATATCGCGCCGGACTCTCGATCGATTGCGTACCGCCATAGCTGAGTAACATCCGGTTGCCAGCGCGAAATTCATTGCGCTTGGCGTGCCCGCCGAAATCGTCGTGGTTGTCGAGGATAAGAATTCGCGCATTTGCTCCCGCGCGCTGACGATAGAAATAAGCCGCAGCCAGTCCGCTAATGCCGCCCCCCACGACGACAAGATCGTATTTCTCGCCAGTGCTTTCGGGTTTGGCGGCAGAGTCCCAGAATTCTCCGTCGCGCAAACTGTGCGCAGAAGTGTAGCTGCCTTCGTGATTCCCGCGCATTCCCATCAGGGCTGGCGGATAGTAGCTCGGATCTTTTTCCGGAGCGAAAGAGGAATCAGGTATGCCCAACCCGCGCAGCCATGGCGTGCTCGCAGCCAGGATTGAACTGCCAACGGTGACGGCGACTCCGTCAAGAAAGTCGCGCCGCGTGATCTTGCGGTGCATTCCCAGTTCGCGATCGCGCAAGTCAGAACTCATGGATTCTCCCGTTCCGCACTCTGATAAAAACAGAGTTTTTTATTTGGGGGCACAATCTTAGCGAAAAAGAAAAACAATCGGCGGAGTGCCGAAGCGGCTGGCGCAACAATTTATTTCCACCAGATCGAAGTACCAATCAACGCCAGCACCTCGACAACCGCAAGGGAAATCCACAAGCGCTGACGGAATATGGAACGGCGCAAGTCTCTTTTCAAATCGGCTTCGAGGACGTGAACGAATTCCACTTCGGCTGGATCCGGCTTGGGCGGCGGAGCAGTGACTCTGGGAGTTTGTACGAAAGGAGCCTTCGGCTTGTCGGGATAAAAAACCTTCGGCGTGCTGATCACAGAGGACCACCGCGGCAGTTGCATCGTGCCTGCAGTCAAGCTGGGATCATCCATGGGAGCGGAGGTCAATTGCAAAGCCGGCAGTCTTTCCGGCGCGGCCACATCGGCCAGGCTGCGCAGCAGCGAACTCCACCACATGTGGCTCATTTGATCGCCGATCAGCTCGCCCACATCCACCGGACGGGACTCCAGTTGCAAAGGCGGCAGCGTCTCCGGCGAAATCACGTCACCCAGATTCGTGAATACTGTGCGGTACCAGGGCAGGCTCAGGATGTCGCCGGCCAGCATACCTACGTCCACCGGGCGCGATGTAAGATGCAGCGGCGGCAACTTCTCCGGCGATAAAGTATCACGCAGGTGATCGAGCAAACGCTTGCGCAGCGGGCGGTTCCAATTGTCGGACAGCAAGAGCTCAAGCTCGTGGCCGTCGGACGCTGTGGCCGATTGTTTTGTTGCCGAGGATTCCGGGCTGGCGGGCTGAGAAAACATTCTTGATCGAGTTCCTTAGAATCTCGGGATACAAATACAGTCTAAACGCATTGCCAATTTGGGGAAAGTCTACTCCGCAGTACCCGCATTATCACATCATTATTCTCGTCCGCAACGATTCGACAAAATGAACCCCAGCCACGCCAAATAGTGTCTAATGCATAAAGTGGATTCCACTCCCAAACCAGCCCAGCCAAAGCGTCCTCCGAAGGAAAGGCTTCGTGCAGTCCTTCCCCACGTATGGGAGCTCATTCGCACCCGCCGCGGCATGCTTGCCGTAGGTTTTCTGCTGATGGTTATCAATCGCGTGTCCGGATTGGTCCTTCCTTATTCAACCAAGTATCTTATCGACAGCGTCATCATCAAGCACAATGCGCAACTCCTCAAGCCGCTGGTGTTGGGCGTGCTGGCCGCAACCATGGTTCAGGGAGTTACCTCTTTTTCCCTGACCCAATTGCTGTCCAAAGCGGCGCAGCGCCTGATTACAGAACTTCGTCAAAAAGTCCAAGCGCATATCGGATGGCTGCCGATCTCATTCCACGATTCGACAAAAAGCGGCGTGCTGGTGTCGCGCATCATGACTGATGTAGAGGGCGTGCGAAATTTAATCGGCACCGGTTTGGTGGATCTGGTCGGTGGATTGATGACTGCGGCTATCGCGCTGGTCGTGCTCTTTCGCATCAGCGCCTTGATGACGGTGGTTGCTTTTGGATTCCTCTCATGCTTTGCCTTGGCGCTCTATAAGGCCTTTGGCACGATTCGCCCAATCTTTCGCGAGCGCGGCAAGATCAATGCCGAGGTAACGGGCCGGCTGTCGGAATCGCTCGGCGGAGTTCGCGTGGTCAAGGGTTATCACGCTGAGGAACGCGAGGAGACTGTTTTCGCGCGCGGTGTGCAACGGCTGCTCGACAATGTCCTGCGAAGTCTAACCGCGACTTCCGTAATGAGTCTTTCCGCAAGCGTGCTCTTAGGGGTTGTCGGAGCCGTGATTATGTATGTGGGAGCGCGGCAGATCGCAGCCGGGATGTTGACCATCGGTGGGTTCTTCACCTACACACTGTTTCTCGGGTTCCTGGTCGCGCCAATTATGCAGATAGTGCAAATCGGCACGCAGTTGACCGAAGCGTTGGCGGGCCTGGAGCGCACCCATGAAATTATGAGTGTGCGCCGTGAGGATCACGATCCTAACCGGACGGTAGTTTTGAGCGAGATTCGCGGCGATGTTGATTTTGACAATGTGAGTTTCAGCTACGATGGCAAACGCATGGTGCTCAACGATGTCTCATTTCATGCGGCGCCAGGCACCGTTACCGCGCTGGTGGGCGCGTCCGGCTCGGGCAAGTCGACGACGATTGGCCTGATCACAGCTTTTCACGTACCAACTTTGGGGAAAGTTCTGGTTGACGGCGTCGATCTCAGCACGGTGCGGCTCGATTCCTATCGCACACGTCTTGGTGTGGTCTTGCAGGAATCATTTCTCTTCGACGGCACCATTCGGGAGAATGTCGCGTTTTCACGACCGGATGCGAGTGAAGAAGATATTCTGCGAGCCTGCCGTATCGCGCGCGTGGACGAATTCGCTGAAACATTCGCCGATAAATACGACACGGTGGTCGGCGAGCGCGGCGTGAAATTATCAGGAGGCCAGCGCCAAAGAATTTCGATTGCTCGCGCGATTCTGGCCGAGCCGCGCATTCTGATTCTCGACGAAGCTACGTCCAGTCTTGACTCTGAATCGGAACAGTTGATCCAGCAAGGTCTTTCCTACCTGATGCAGGGACGCACGACTTTTGTGATCGCGCATCGTCTTTCCACCATTCGCCGTGCCGATCAAATTCTGGTTGTCGAGCAAGGCCGAATTGTCGAACAGGGCACGCACGAAGAACTCTATGCGTTGCGTGGACGCTATTACGATCTCTACACCAGGCAGCACGGTGTCGAAACGAATTTGTTCTTAGCACCGGGCGAGGGCGACGCTGTGCCGGTTTCGGCGGGAGACAGCCAGTCTAAAGTAAACGGCGATCCCGATCTCGCTGACACCTTGCGCCTGGTCAGGGGAGAGACGCGTTAGCCCATGTCTGTCGTATCCGGTTCAAATAATTCCATCGCAATCCGGATTGAGAATCTTTCCCGCCACTACCGCATGGGTGACGCGCTGATTCGCGCGGTCGACGGCATCTCGGTGCAGATCGCCTCCGGTGAATTCGTCGCCTTGCTTGGTACATCAGGGTCCGGAAAATCCTCGTTGCTGAATCTGATTGCCGGGCTTGATCATCCGACTTCCGGAAAAGTGGTCGTGAAAGAAAATGATCTGGCAAAGTTCTCGCGCGAGGAGTTGGCCAAGTATCGTCTGCACACGGTGGGCATGGTGTTCCAGTCGTTCAACCTGATCCCAAGCATGACGCTCCTGGAAAACGTCGAGCTGCCGTTGCGCTTCGCGGAAGTGGATCGTGGCAAGCGCGAAAGCCTCGCCAGGCAGGCGTTGCAGCGCGTCGGACTGATCGCGCGATTGCGCCATCGTCCCACCGAACTTTCCGGCGGCGAGCAGCAACGAGCCTCGCTCGCTCGAGCATTGATCAATCAACCTCAGTTTTTGCTCGCCGATGAACCCACCGGGAATCTCGACAGCCAAACGGGAACCGAAATCATGAACTTCATTCGCGAGTTCAATCAAACCCTCGGCATGACGATCATCATGGTCACACACGAACGTGCGCTGGCCGAGCGCTACGCCAGCCGCATGATCTTCCTCGCGGATGGAAAGTTGGTTGGAGATCAAGCCGAATGTGATTGCCGCGACCGTCGGGCAAACACGCGGAGGCGGATTATGAAGACTTACGATATGGCCGAGCTGGCGGTACGCAATTTGCGCGAGTCCATCCTGCGCAATTCACTCACGACGGTGGGGATCTCGGTAGGCGTAGCTTCGCTGGTGGCAATGCTGTCGCTGGGAATTGGTCTGCAACAGTTGGCGGGACGGCGCCTGCAGAAGTCCGGACTGTTTGACACCGTGGTTGTTACTTCGCGGCGCGACCTCCGCGGATTCAATCGTGAGCAGGAAGAAAACGGTCCGGCTCCGGCGGAGAGTCCAGTACTGAGCGAATCCGCGCGGCAAAAGATCACGCAGCTTCCTGATGTGATCGAGGCCTATCCTGACATCCGTTTCATCACTGAACTTCGATACCAAGACAAGCCTTACTTGACAATGGTTGCAGGGCTGCCATTTTCAGCGAAAGATAACGACGCGTTCGATGGCATGCAGGGAAAGTTTTTCTCGTCCGATACGGCGCCGGAAGTGATTCTGCAGAAATCATTCGCCGCACAATTGCTGGGGAAGACGCCGAAAACCGGCGGCGAAGAAGCGAGCGTAACTGAACTGGCACCCCCGCTGCTGGGTAAGCAATTGACGATGCGCTACGCGGAGCGGACGGCAACGCCCGAAACTGGAACCAGTGCGAGCCAGTCGTCGAGCGCCGCCTATTCGGTGGTTTCGCGCGAAGCTTCTTTGAAGATCGTAGGCGTTAGCGACCTCGATCCCGACAGCATGCGCGGACAAGCCAGGGCACGCGTGTTTCTGCCATTGAAGCTGGCACAGAACTTGCACGTGATGCAGCCTTCCGACCTGCGTGATACTACGAACCTTGCAGGAGGCTCGCCCGCCTATACGACCATCGAGGTCCACGTCAAAAGTCCCACACAGGTTCAATCAGTCGAAGACGCAATCAAGAAGATGGGCTTCAATACTTTTTCTATCGTCGACGCCACCCGGAGCCTGCGGCAATTCTTTGCCGTGCTCGACTTGTTTTTGGGAATCTTTGGCAGCCTGGCGCTGGCAGTGGCCTCGATTGGAATCGTCAACACGCTGGTGATGGCAATCCTTGAGCGTCGCCGGGAAATCGGAATCATGAAGGCCATCGGCGCCAGCGACGGCGATGTGAAAGGATTGTTCTTCGCCGAGGCTGGCGTAATGGGCGTCTTCGGAGGATTTGTCGGGGTCGCACTCGGCTGGACTATCGGGCGAGTCATTAATCTGGGCACAAACGTATACCTCAAGCGCCAGCATTTTCCACCGGAACAAATCTGGTTCGTGCCGTGGTGGTTGGTTCTGGGAGCGATCGCGTTTGCGATTGTAGTCAGCCTGCTTTCCGGTTTGTACCCGGCGAGCCGCGCTGCGCGCCTCGATCCCGTGCAAGCTCTGCGCTACGAGTAAACTGAATTCATGCGCTGGTTCCTACGATTTTTCCTCTTCTGTTGGTTTGCGATTTCCGCCTCGGCGCAGAGCCGCATCAGTTGCGATGCGCTGAAGAGCCACATCCTTCACGACGCCGTTCATTACTGCGTGCTGCTTCCACCGAGCTATGATGCCGCGCCAGCCAAGCGTTATCCGGTGCTCTATTTCCTTCACGGCCTGGGCGAGAACGAACAGACCTTATTCAAAACCGGCGGATGGAATCTGATCGAAGATCTGCGCCAGCAACACAAGATTGGCGATTTTCTAATCGTCACGCCCGAAGCCAAGGCCAGCTTCTTTGTGAACTCCGCGGATGGCAAAGTTCGCTATAGCGATTTCTTCTTGCAAGAATTTATCCCGCACATTGAGGGCAAATATCGAATTCGGCGAGAGCGTGCGGCACGAGCGATTAGCGGAATTTCCATGGGAGGCTACGGAGCGCTGCGATTCGCATTTGCATATCCAGAAAAGTTTTCAGCAGTGAGCGCGCAAAGCGCAGCGCTCATGACCGAGTCGCCGCAAGAGCTCGATGCCGCGCTGCGTGCCGGAACTCCGACAGGCAAGCTGCTCGGATCGGTTTTCGGTAATCCAATTAACGTGGCTCACTGGAAGGAGAACGATCCTTTTGCCCTCGCGCGAAAGAACAGAGTCGCGATTGGTAAGCTAGCTATTTATTTCAACTGCGGCCGGGACGACGACTACGATTTTGAGGTCGGGGCTCAAGCGCTCGACAAGCAGCTTCAACAAGAACACGTCACGCACGAATTCCATCTTTACCCCGGCAATCACAGCGCGTCATATTTTGCCGCGCACATTGGCGAGGTCATGGAATTCCACTCCAAAGTGTTTGAGGCAGGAAAGTAAAACCTGCTTCTAGCCTCTAGCCGCGACTACTAGCTGGAAGCTAGAAGCCGTCAGCTACTTATTTTCTTTCGCGTCTTTCTCCTCGACTTCCACGCCAGGCATCAATTTCTTCAGCGGCGCCTTACGCTGCTCCTCAAGTTCCGGATGCGGCAACGGCTTACGCGGCAGCATTTGGTCGCGCATGGCAGTGTTATAGACAAAGATCGCTTCGACCGTCGCGGCCTGCGCCAGGTCGCCCGGCTGCAGGCGTTCGTAAGTATCCATATTCGAGTGGTGCGTCCGCGTGCTGTAGTCGAGCTTGTCCTGAATAAACTGGAAGCCCGGAATGCCCACGGCATCGAATGATTCGTGATCGGTGCCTCCAGTATTGCGCACGCTTATGGTGGTGACTCCGAGATCCTTCAAGGGTTCGATCCATTGCTCAAAAATCGGAGCTTCCGCGACATTCTCCTGCAAATAAACGCCGAGGATTTTGCCGCTGCCGTTGTCGACATTGAAGTATCCGGAAATCTTTTGTTGATCGGGTTTGAGTTCAAGAGGCCCGGCGGGTTTGCGCAGCCACTCCGGCAACTTGACCTGGTCGGGCGCGGTCGAAAGCGGCACAAAGCCAAAATGCTGCTTCACGTACCCGATCGAACCGAACAAGCCTTGCTCTTCTCCGGTCCAAAGGCCGATGCGAATCGTACGCCGCGGCTTTACCTGGAGCGTGTTAAGAATACGCATGACTTCCATTGCAACCACAGTGCCCGCTCCATTGTCGGTCGCACCAGTCGCTGACGCCCATGAATCAAGGTGTCCGCCGACCATAACCACTTCGTCCTTCAACTTCGGATCAGTTCCCGGTATTTCGGCAACGGTGTCGAACCCATGCTCATGATCGCCGGTGAATTTGGTATCGACATTCATTTCGATAGTCACTGGAACGTTGGCTTTCAGCAGGCGGTAGACGCGCCCGTAGTTTTCGATCGCCATAATTACGACGGGAAGCGGTTGAATATGATCACGCTGGTAGCTGAACCATCCCAGGCCGCCGCCGCTGTCGACGAAAATAGTTCCGCCAGAGCCGCCATTGTTCCTCCCATCGCGGCTCGGCAAAATCACCGCCAGCGCATGCTCCGAGGCCAGCAGCTTTGCCACTTTCTCCCGCAGTTCAAGCCGTTTCATGTACTCGGTAACGTAGTCGTCGCGCTCGGGAGTGAGCGGATGCTCGGCAATTTTAGCCAGATCTTTTTCGTCTTCGCGCTCGAAAAGCGGTTTGTCCACCGGCTTGACGTCGCGCATCTCGCCGAGCAGAACGATTTTGCCGCCCAGCTTCCCTTTGTATTTGTCCAGATCTTCTTCTTTTTTCACGTCCATCGAAATCGCTTGGCCGCTGATCGTACCGTTGCTCGACGGCGACCAGGGCGCAGCCTGCGTAATGAAAACAGCAGTATCGGGCGATGCCATGCGCGTCCAGGTGTTGAGTTGCTGCCAGCCCATGCCAAACTCGCCCCAATCTTCGAGGTGCGCATTGCTGCATCCCATGGCGGCAAGTTGATCGCGGGTCCATTCGTTCGCCCGCTTCACATTGGGCGAGCCGGTGAGGCGCGGCCCGATGCCGTCCATCAGCGCCGAGGCGTATTCCATCACATGGGAATGAGCTATGCCTTCATAACGGATTTGCTGGTACATGCTGAGATCAAGATTTTCTTTTGCCGGCTGCGGCAACTCGTAAGACGGTTTGTTGGCGTCGGATGAGTTTGCGTTGCTCTTGTTTTTGTCGGCTGCCGATGTAGGCAAGGTGAAACAGATCAACAACGTGGCGGTGATGAAGAATGTGGGGTATCGCATCTCTAAGGATTTGTCCTCGTTTGTTTTTAAGAGGCCCTAGCAGAGTAGCAGATGTTAATTCGCTCCACCAAACGGGTCTTTGAGACGGAAATGCGGCAATGCCTACCAAATGGGATTTTTTTGCGTCTATTCTTAGATAGAGACCTCCGGAGACTGATCTGATGCTTAAGCGTCAAGTTTTGCTATCTACGCTGCTTTTTTTCGCGATCAATGCTGTTTTCGTTAAAGCTCAAAGCCCATCCGCACCCGCTACTCAGAAGACTGCATCGCGAAAGACGAGCACGCCTTACACCGGGGATCTTTCGATTTTCGAGTCTCCGGGACGGGAAGAACGTCTGCAGATCAACCGTGTCATGGACATTCTTGAGGTCACTCCCGGGAAAACCGTAGCCGATATCGGCGCGGGCTCAGGGTGGTTTACGGTGCGGGCAGCGCGACGGGTCACGGAAACCGGCGCGGTTTATGCCGTTGACATCAATCCCGAGGCTACGCGTTATATCGACGCCAAAGTTCAAAAAGAAGGCCTGCATAATGTGAAAACCATTCTCAGCAAGAGCGATGATCCGGAACTGCCGGCAGGCAAGGTCGATGCTGTCTTGCTGCTGAAGACCTACCATGAAGTTGCCGATCCCGTCGTCCTGTTGCGAAATCTGCGCGGCTCGCTTCGGCCTGGCGCCCGGGTTGGAATTATTGACCGCAACGGAAATGGCGAAAATCATGGGATCGGTCGTGAAATCGTTATTAAAGAGGCTGCGGAAGCGGGGTATGTCTTGGCGTCGCAGTACGACTTTGTGAAAGGTGACGGGATGGATTATTTTCTGGTGTTCGTGGCTAAAAGGTAAGGAGTTGCTTCTTCGCGGGAGCTGCCGGCGTTATGCTGCTTCCCAATGCGCTGCGGAGCTTTGCTCCGCCTGGACGGGCGAAGGCTAATCTTCCACTACTCTGGCAGTCATTTCTTCAGCGGGGGAGCCAGCGGTCATGCCTTGAGCGATGATCAACTGCCGGCCTTCCACCCTGATCTTCGGCAGACGTAATCCAAATAAAGTTGCGCCTCCGATGCATGCGACCGCCCCCATGGCGACGGTTAATGGCGCGCCCAGCCGATCAGCCAATGCTCCTCCGAGGAAGGCGCCGAATGGAGCCATGCCCATAAACATCATCGAGTAAACGGCCATTACTCTGCCGCGCAAATGATCCGGCACCATGGCCTGGATCAGCGTATTCGAGGCCGACATTTGCAACATCATGCCGAAGCCCACCGGAAGCAGAAGGGCGGTCGACAGCCAGAAATTTCGGGAGAGACAAAACAGGATTAGACCGGCCCCGAAGCCTCCGCAAGAAAATGCGACCCATTTGCCTAAGCCCTGCACACTGGTGCGGGCTGCCAAAGTCAGAGCACCCAGTAAAGCGCCTATACCCGTGGCTCCCATGAGGATTCCCAATCCACGAGCCCCGCCATGCAGAATCTTGTCGGCGAAGACCGGCATGAGAATGGTGTAGGGCATCGCCACCAAACTCACCAATCCCAGTAGTAACAGGATGGCGCGTATTGGAGCGGTCTGGCGAACGAAGTTGAAGCCTTCGATAATATGCGCCCAGGGGGAAGCGGCGGACACGCGACGAGCCGGCCGCTGCACTCGCATCATCATTAGTCCAACGATGACTGCGATGTAACTCACGCCGTTGGCAAAGAAACACCAGCCTTCGCCAATCTTGGCTACCAGAATTCCGGCAATCGCCGGGCCGACGATTCGCGCTCCATTGAACATGGACGAGTTCAAGGCAATCGCGTTCATCAGATCTTCTTTGCCGACCATGTCGACGAGAAAAGCCTGCCGGCCAGGAATGTCGAATGCGTTCACCACGCCGAGCAACGCCGCCAGCACAAAGATGTGCCATACGTGAACCCTTCCGGTGAGGGTCAAGAACGCAAGCGCCAGGGCCAAAATCATGGACGCGATTTGGGTGCAAATTACGACGCGCTGGCGGTTATACCGATCGGCCACGATCCCACCCAGCGGAGCGACCAGGAAAACGGGAAACTGGCTGGCGAATCCCACCGAACCCAAGAGCAAGGAAGAGCCAGTGATCCGATAGACAAGCCACGCTTGCGCCATACTTTGCATCCAAGTCCCGACCAGGGAGATGAGCTGTCCGCCGA
Organism: uncultured Acidobacteriota bacterium; assembly: GCA_963716405.1. Lineage (GTDB taxonomy): Bacteria > Acidobacteriota > Terriglobia > Terriglobales > Acidobacteriaceae > JABDBE01. The sequence continues at coordinate 307,567 of CAVQTI010000015.1, forward strand.
AAAAAAGCTGGAAGTTGCGATGACGCAAGGCTCGCAAGGTCGCCGGCAACGTAACGCCACGTGCGGCGGCTCTTTTCAGAGCTTGCTCTTCAGAACTGGCTGTGCGTACCGGATGGCTCAAAGCTGAATCTTTCTATGCTCCTTTAGGATGCCTATGGTCGCACGTTCCGATTCCGCCGTTGCGCTTCGGTTTTCGTGCGCGCCGAATTTAAGGCTTCCCAGAGGCAGGCCGAAGAGGTAAAGTCGGAACGTTGCAAACGAGGCTGCTGTCTAGTATAGAGGCACACATCATTCGCTTTGGTGGAGAAGCTATGAGCACCGATCAGATTCATTTTGAACGCCGCGCCGCGCAACGATTTGAACTCCACTTGCCGGTTTCCGTACGTCTCCCGCAGACTGCTCTCGAAGGATGCGGCTCTACGCAAAACTTGAGCGCACGAGGCGCGTTGTTCCACACCGATTTGCAGATGGCAGAGGCAGATCCCATTGAGATCACTCTGGTTATGCCGTCGATGATCACTCTGGCCGAAAATATGCGTGTCCGTTGCAGCGGGAAGGTTCTGCGAGTACTTTCTTCCGCCCAGGGTCGAGGATCGGTCGTGGCTGTGCAGGTTGAAAAATACGAATATCTGCCGGAGACCGAAGTCGCATCTTCCCCTTCTTCCCGGATTCGCGCTCTGCATGAGCATCCGCATGAAGAGCAGGCCAGCTCGGCTCCCAAGGCCTTAATGTCCAAATGAGTTGCTGCGAGCGGATTTTCTCTCGCATGTTGCTTTGCAATCGGTGCACTTTTGCGTAGAATAGCCGGGGACACTCCCTCACTTCGCGGTTTTTCCGCTGTGGCTGTCCTTAATATGTTCGTGGGTTTAGCTCTTTGAAGGGAAGTCAGTGCGGAACTCCCGTTACGAAAGTCATTTGGCGGGGTACGCATCTCTTCATAACATCCACATTCAGGTAGATAATTGGGATTCCAGCCATGCATGGCATAGCGGTTACCCTCCTCACCGAGGACAAAGAACGGCTCACGGTCCTCCAGCAACGGCTGGAGAGCACGCAGATGGGCCGCAATGTATTTGGACACGTTGGATTCCCGACGAGCCCGACCGACGCTATATCTGCGACAGATTCAAGATGTGCGCGCCGATGTCGTGTTAGTCGACATCGATCCGCAGAACATGCAGCGCGCCATGCGCGCCATTGAACTGATTCACTCCAACACCAGCGAGATCGTGATTTTTGCCGTCGGTCCCATGACCGATCCCGGCACCATTGTTTCCGCGATGCGCGCGGGCGCTCGCGAATACGTGGAGCGCAACGCTACGCCGGAAAGCATGATTGATGCTCTTACCCGGTTCGCGGCTTCGCGTGGCCGCACCCGGACAACTTCGGGCCGCGCTCGCGTGTTTGTTGTCGCCAATGCGAAGGGTGGCGCCGGAGCCACCACGGTCGCGGTGAATACTGCCGTGGCGCTGCAGGAACTGCATGGCGGAGTGTTGCTGGTCGACTTCGCGCTGCTGGGTCATGCAGCCCTTCATCTCAATGCCCGGCCAACCTTTGGACTCACCGATGCGCTGCAAAATCTGCATCGCATGGATACATCTTTGCTGCAAGGATTGATGACCACCTGCAAGAACGGCCTGCAACTGCTGGCTGGTCCGCAGGAGCCTCATCAAAGTATTCCGACCGCCGCCGAGTTGGCTCGCCTTTTCGATTTGCTGGTTTCACAGTTTCGATATGTTGTGGTCGATTGCTCCAATCGCACCGACCAAACCGCGCGGCTGCTCTGTGATTTGTCCAATGCCGTGCTGTTAGTGGCACAGTCCGATGTGGTTTCGCTGTGGAGTGCGGGCCGGCTGCGCTCTTTTCTGGAAGAAGGCGGCGGACGCGACCGCGTGCGTCTGGTACTTAATCGATATAAGAAGATCCCCGGATTCGGCGATGAAGACGTGGAGGCCGCGACCGGCTGCAAGCTTCTCTGGAAAATTCCCAACAACCATCAGGCAATTGCGCCCGCCATCGATAAAGGCGCTCCCGTGGCATTTCACGACAGCATCGATGTAGCGCGCTCGTTCCGTGCTCTCGCGGCCACTTTGGCGGAGGCTTCGCCCACGGCAGAAGGTTCGCTGGATCTCGTATATCAGCCCGACAAATCTGATACCAAAAAGAAGTCAACTGGCCATTTGCTGATCACACCGCTGCGTGCCGGCCAGTAACAGCGCGCTAATTCCCAAAAAAGAAATCTGACGACGATTACTTCGGTGACCTATCGAGGTGACCAGAGGCAAGCGCTAAAATCACGCCATGTGAAGCTTTGGCGACTAAGTCCTTATGTTTATCGCGTGCCTGCCTTGTGCCGTTCAGGCCAAGCAGTTCGCGATTGTGGCTGACAAGGCGAATGCTACTTCGAACCTCACTGCCTCGGAATTGATAAAAATCTTTACCGCGCATACCCGCACATGGGCGGACGGGAAGCACATCACCGTGGTGCTGCGCGATCCATCTTCAGGCGACATGCAGTTGGTTTTGCGGAAAGTGCTGAACATGACCGCCGAGCAGGCGCATGCATTCGTGCTCGCCCATCGCGACGCGATCATGCTGGCTGACACCGATGATGCCGTCCTCCGTTTTGTTTCGACCTCGCCTGGAGCCGTCGGCGTGGTGGATTTGTATTCTCTCACTCAGGATGTGAACGTAGTGAAGATCGACGGGAAGTTACCGGTCGAGCAAGGTTACTTTTTGAGGGGGAACTAGCCATGAGGAAAATGTTCAGTACGCTGATCCGTCGAATGTTCACATTTCTCGCTTGCGCTGGCTCCCTGCTTACCGGCGTGGCCGGTGCCACGCAGCAAACCGCGCCATCGCAAACCAATCCCCTGATTGCCGCATTGCCGCTAACGACCAAGTCTCCAGAGGCGAAACGTCTTGTCGAACAAGCCCTGATCCTTTACCTCGACCGCGTGGAACAGGAGCAGTCGAACGAGATGCTCCGCAAGGCTGTGCAGATTGATCCGGATTTCGCGATGGGGCATGAATTTCTGGCGCAGATCAGCCTCGACTCCGCCGAGCAGGTTGCGGAGCAGGAAAAAGCATTTGCCACGAGAACCCATGCCACCTCTTCGGAGCAACTGGTGATCGAGTGGTACCAGGATGCGGCCGAGCACAAACTGATTCCCGCCATCACCAAAATGAACGATGTGCTCAATCAGTATCCGCACGATAAGTGGGTAGTTTGGATGACCACGTGGTGGCTGCAGAATCAGGCCCAGTACGAGCGTTCGCTGGCCGTCTACGAACGTTCGGGAATTACCGATTCTCCCGGCCTGATAAATAACATGGGGTACAACTACGCTTCGGTCCGGCAGTTCGACAAAGCCTTCGCAATGATGGATAAGTACGTGGCGGCGCTACCCAACGATTCTAACCCACAGGATTCGTACGCCGAAATTTTGCGTCTGGCGGGACGCTTCAGCCAGTCCATCGAACACTACCGCACATCGCTGGTGATCAATCCGGAATTCTATTCTTCGCAATTCGGCCTAGCCGACACCTATTCGTTGATGGGAGATCAGGTTCGTGCCCGCCGGGAATACGAAATCGGATTCCAGAAATTTACCTTGCCCGAACTGCAACAGATTTTATGGAAAACGCGCGAAGCTGCCACGTATGTACGCGAAGGCGACTATGAAGGCGCCCAACACGCGTTTCAGTCGATTGCCGATTATGCGCACGCCAAGCAAGACAGCCAGGCCGAAGCTGATACCTATCGGCAAATGGCGATGTGCGAGCAGAATCCCAAGCAGGCAATGGCTTACTTGGGCAAAGCGGAAGCAGCTACGCAGGACGGCAAGAACGCACTGCGAATCGCTCTTTCGCAGGAACTGGCGCAAATCCTGCGAGCCCGAGTAGAACTCGCTCTGAAAATGGGCAGTAAAGAATTGGCAAACTCAAACCTGACGCGGTTGAAAAAGATGTCCGAAAGCTCCGACGATAAATTGATCGAAGTTGCTTACCACGGCGCTGCCGGCGCGGTCTTGTTCTCGCAACACAAATACGATCAAGCCATCTCCCATTTGGAAGAAGACACGACCAATCCACTGTCGTTGAAGCTGCTCGCAACCGCGTACCAAAAAATCGGATACAGCGCGGGAGCTAAGCGCACTACGGAAACCCTGACCAACCTCAACGATCCAACGCTGGAACAAGCGCTGGTCGTACCCGCATTCCGCAAATGCAGCGACACCCAGTCCTGTAATGGCAATCCGAGAACGGCATCGCTGAAGCGGTAGTCCGCTGACATTTGCTTAAATCGGTGTCCCGGACGAAGCGTCCAAGGCCAGGTGATTGTCGCCAAAACTGCGCGAGGGCGACCTGCCAAAGCCGCTTACTTCGCGCCGATTTCCCTACGGGAGGCCTAAATGGTCGGGGTACTTCGCCTGTAAAGAACTTACTAATAATTCAAACTGAGTATGGCTGCGCAGGTTTTTCAGGCACGGGTCTTTCAGAAAAAACGGCCAGCAGGCGAAACCAGTATCAACGCTTCGTTCGAGCCAGTGGAATGCCTCTTCCGTCCGGTTGAGCAACGAAAGAATGCCGGCGATGTGATAGTAGGTGTGGTGAGCGTGACCGAATGATTTCGGGTTGGTGCATGCCCGGTTCATGCAACGCAGCGCTTGCTCGGTTTTACCCATGGATGCATGCAACACGCCTTGAAGAGCGGTAATCATGGGTTCTTCCTGCACCAGGCCGGCGGCTTCATCCAGCAAACGCTTGGCCTCGTCCCATTCGCCGGTCAATACGGCCAATTCGATGGCGAAATAAATAGCGTACTTATTCGCCGGATTTTCCCTGCGCCATTTCTGCGATTCTTCCCAAGCCAGTTCATATTCCCCGCTCCACAAATACGGTTGCGCAATACTGTGGCTGACGGCTTTCTTCGCATCGAAATGACTGCCTCTTTCAAACATCGTACGCGAATGATCAAGCAGACCGATATGCGCCAGGATCGTTCCCATGCGGCTATAAGCATGCGGCAGGTTCTTCTGAAGAGCGAGTGCCCGCTTCAACTCCGCAATGGCTTCGATATGCTGGAAATTCTTCGATGGACCCCACAGCAGGAACGCCTTGGCGACATGGCCTTCAGGCAGCGCCGTATCGAGTTCCAAAGCGCGCTGGCAATGGAACTCTGCCTTCTCCAGCCATTTCCTGGTGGGGTCAGTTTCGAAATGGCGTTTCGCGCATACTAAAGAAAGAACCGCGTGTGCAAGAGCGAAGAGGGGATCGCGAGCGACCGCATTCATAAGGGGCTGAGCCGCTTCTTCGAGGAGCTTAGGATCGCCGGTGGAACTCAGACGGTAACCCTGAATGAATTCGGCATATGCCATCGGATCCCGGCTGTAGCGGGCACGACTCCGGAAACTTGGTTCGTGAAGCGGACGCTTCAATGTCCGGGCGGTATGTATAGCGATCGCGTCAATGTGCTCGAATGGGCGATTCCCGTCAAGCACGAATTTTCTTATGAAACAACTGGTTCGCGAATGTGAGTCGAACAATTCAACAGAGAGATGAGAAGTAGCCTTGGAAGCCTGAATCGCACCATGCACTACAAACCGCACCCCTAATCGCGAAGCAACATCAGACGCCGTCACACTGGTCGGCACGCTCAAGATCGAAGACGTGGGTAAAACGTCGACCCCCTCCAGGTTCGCCAAGCGGGAAACCAATGCGTCAGCAAAACCTAAGCAGAGGCCGTTGTCATCCTTGACATCGCCGTGAAGCCGGAGCGGAAGTACGGCGAGCGAAGATCGGCCGGATTGCCAGGCCAGGCGGCCAGTTCCTTGAATATTTTCGTCCGCGCCTGACAGCGGGCGAATGACGCGGACGGGGCCGATAAACCGGTATCCTTTACCCACGATTGTCTCGAGAAAACGCGGTTTGGCTGCATCCTCGCCCAACGCTCTGCGAATTTTACGGACAATGTTGTTAATATTTCGTTCAGTGTCGATGAAAACATCTGAGTGCCAAAGCGTGGCTACGATTTCTTCGCGCGAAACCAACTGCTCTCGCCGGCGGACGAGAAAAATCAGCAGCTCCATGGGTTTCTTTTCAAGTCTGATGGTGCGGCCGGAACGGCGAAGCTCATAGCGACCGAGGTCGAGCTCGACATCGCTCGTCTTAGCGCGACGCGCAAGAACGGGTTTGGTAGATAAACCCATAGCCACCAGTAGGCTACGAAGATACACCAAAAATACAAAAAAGTGATGCCTTACTTATTGAAAGCTGACAAGAGCCGGGTGATATTGTCTCTCGTAATTCAAAATTGAGGAGGACAGCGATGAAACGAAAACTTTTCCTGAGTCTGGCATTGTTAGCAGCGATGTGGTCGATGAGGGAACTTAGCGTTATGGCCGCTCCGCGGAGAAAAATGCATTTACCCCGGATGCAATTCAATACGGCCCAGCACCGTCATTCGTCGCGCCCGGGGCGCAACTTGCGGTGCTCGAAGGCAATCCTATGGCGTCGAGCGGGGATTACACCATCCGCCTGAAGATGCCCGACGGATTCCGTATTGCGCCACACTGGCATCCCAAGCGCGAGAACGTGACGGTAATCTCTGGCACGTTGAAGGTTGGCATGGGAGACCGTTTCGACGAAGGCACTATGCTAACTTTTCCGGCGGGCAGTTTTGCCTATCTCGATCCCGACATGCATCACTACGTTATGGCTACTGGCGAAGTGGTGGTTCAGGTTCACGGCATGGCGCCGGTGCAATTCAACTATGTCAATCCCGAGGACGATCCAAGCCGGAAGAAGTAGCCCAAAAGCTGTCAGCTATCAGCTCTCAGCTTTCAGCCACAGAAAACCATGCATCGAGCGGTTTTGCTGAAAGCTGATAGCTGAGAGCTGACAGCTAATCGAGCGTGGGCACAGTGGAACAGAGCCGTGGCCCGCGCCTTACTTGCTCACTTCGCCGCGGCTTTTCCCTCGAGTTTGGCGTCGATGGCGGGATTGGAGCAAATCTCGTAGAACCAGCGCTCGGTCCAGAGCTGGACTGAGAAATTGTGGGGATCGATTTGCGGCATGCGGCTGCCGCGTACCACAATTTTGCGGAAAATATCGTTGCCGACCGGGACCAGGCCGCTCCATAGGTGAAGCTCCTCGCCGTCCCAGGCCCGCGGCAGATCAAGCGGGGATAGCTGCAGAGAAATCTCCTGCTTCAATCTGGCAAAGGCGGCTTCGCTGATGCGGATGCCATTCAAGTTGTACTTCAAAATAAAGTCGTCCGGACTATCTTCGACGTCGGCCTCGCTCACGGTCTGAAAAGCGTACACGTTAAACGGAGTCTCCACGGCCTTCATGGACTTCCGCACCCTTTTGCTGCAGGATGACAGGCGGTCGCTTTCGTTGAGCGCATCCGAAATCATGATTCGCTGTTCACCATCCATCAGGTACATGGGCGCAGAATCCTGATAGGAAATGCCCACGCCTAATTCGATCCCCGGCAACCCGGCGCGCTCCAGCAGTTGATTGTAGCCACGCACGATGTCGATAATTTCACGCGCCAGCACCGCAGCGCGGGCCACCGCCAGACTGGGTTCGCCTTCACGTTCCAAGATTGCCAAAATGATGGCGTCGCCTTCGAGAAAGACCTTGCTGGCCCCGTACTTCGATAAGAGCTTATTGACTGGATCGTAAAAATTAAGGCTGAAGTACGATGCCGGATTCATTCCGCTCTCCAGCAGCGATCGCGTAAGCCGCGACGAGTCGCGGACATCGGCTTTAATGATCACGTGCCGCACCACTTTTTCTTCCGAGGGCTTCTGCTCTTCCGGCAATAGAAACTCGTATAACGTGCCATTCATTGCGGACAGCTGGCGCATTTTGTCGTTAGCGATCAGATTCACGTTGTCCATCGCCAGGCGAAGCGCATCCAGATTCCTGAGATCGCGGTGATAGCGCATGAAGTCGTGCAGAAACCGGGCGGCAATCTTGCCGCGGTCCGTCCCCCGGCAACTTGCCACTCGCTGCACTGCGGCCTGCAAGCTGTCACGGGAAATTTTGCCTTGCTCCACAATCAATTTTTCTACCCGGGTGCGTTCTTCGCGCGAGATCAGTGCATTCTTCAATTGTGGCGCGTTGATGCGCGGAGAATACTCCGCCAGCAGCGGCACTGCTTCGTAAGAAGCGACCACGTACTCCATAAGCTTCTCGCGGTCGAGCAATCCCAGCCATGCTGCGAGGCGCGTTTTTCGCGCCCGTTCTTCAGGAGTGCTGTCATCGGAAGTGCCGGAACCGACTAGTTCGAGTGCATTCTCCGGCGCATTAAGCCAGGCATTGATGGCGCGCTCGGGGTCTTCCTCCGTGCCCAGATTCAAAGATTGCAAGAACTCATAGGCAATTTTGCGGACATTGACGAACCGATCGGGGTCGGTATCGAAATTCCCCAGCATTACATACTGCTCGGCGTTGACATACGCATCGCAGCCATCGGAGGTAAAAATAAGAGGATTTAGAAAAAGTTTGTATTGCTCGTCATTATTATTGCTGTTTCCGAACAGAGACCGCCGAGTGCGAGCCAGTGTTTCTTTCTCGATTTCACGCAGAGTGCGAAACAGTTCCTGCCCGGTCTTTCGAAGAATACCTTTCTTCGCCACCTGGAAGGCGGCTACCCGCTCGCGATACTCCAGCGCTTTCTGCTGCCGGATGCCTTCATAACTCTTCAGCGTAACCCGGCAGCGTTCCAGGATCTGCGCAAACTGCAAGCCCAGTTCGATGCGCAGAAATTTGATGATCGCCATTCGGGCCAGCAAATCCAGCGAGGCGTTCGCTTCGGCCTTCGCCCGATTAAGCGCAGCCGTGTGCATTTCCACCAGGAGAGGCTTCAATTCGGACCCAATCGGCTTGGGGTTTGCCTTGGGCGCCGACTGTGAGCCGATGAAATGTCCGCCTTGCCGCGCCTGCGGCGCTTCCGCTGCCAGCAATCCTTCTACATCGCCGTGGCGGATGATCAGTCGAGCAATCTGCGCGCGGGTCTGGGTTACAAACTTGGGGCTCAGATGAACATCGTGGCGTAGGTTGTCAACGCCGAGCTGCAGCCCCTCGAGCGTGAGGAAAGGAGTGAAACCGCTCAGCCGTGGCGGGACCGCTTCTTCCTCTGCATGTCCGAAACTGAATATTGGGATGCGTGGCATGGCGGGGGTATTTGCCCTATGGCTGCCCCGCTTGACTGACCAGGCTCACACGAAAGTGGGGCACTACCAAAGCTTGCTCTACCGTGGGCAGGTTCAGAGCTGAAAGTTTTGCGGCAATCGCCTGAGCTTGAGAGGTGGCACCGCTGCTGCTGTAGATACGCCACAAAAGCCGCATAGATTCCGGGTCGGAGTTGCCTTCCTCTAAATGAGGAATCGCGTCGTCGAATTTTCCTTGAGCCACCAGCAGCGCGCCGGCAGCGCCGTGATAACAAAGCTCGATCACTTCGCTGCGGATCGTTCCTGACATGGTTTCCAACTTCTGCAGCGCACTCGAGGCCGCGTCCATGTCGTGAATCTCAATTAAACGAGTGACCCGCACCCGCAGAATTCGCGCCTGCTCTTCGTCGCGGTCGCTGGCCGAAATCTGATGCTCTTCGTGCAACACGTCCTCAGCCGTCTGCAAGTGTTTCATCGCGGCTTTCGGATCAGCTTCGTACATCCCCAGTATGCGATGCGCCTCAGCTTCCAGTTGCGCCAATCCGGCGGAATGCGCATGCCTGGCCACATCGCTCAAGGCGCGCTCTGCCTGCTTGCGATTATTATCCCGAATCCAGGTCACTGCCGATTGCAACTCGCGCTGCACTTTGTCAGCATTGCTGGGAGCAAAAACAATGGCGCGGTCATACTCCTCGCGCGCCTCCCGCTCCCTGCCCATTACCGCGTAAGTGTCGGCCACGCCAACTTCCGACCCAAAATTAGGATCGATGCGAATGCTCATTCGGTACTGCTCGAGAGCAGCGTCGAATCTGCCCGCCATTCTTAAAATCTCGCCATAGGAATCGTGCGGATTCGGCTGATCGGGCTCAAGCGCCACATAGCGGTCCATGGTTGCGAAAGCCTTATCGAAATTGCCAAGGTCCGCATAACCGTAGGCCAGATCGTTCAGCGCCGCAGCGTAATCCGGGTACAGTGCGACGGCGCGCTCCAGCACCGTAACTGCTTGTTCATAGCGTGTTTGGCCCATGAGCCAGTCCCCGGCAAGGTATGCCAGGCGCTGGTCCAGCGGATACTTTTCCAGCAAATCGTTCATAGCGCTGATCGCCGGCAGGTAATTGTTCTCCTGCGCATCGGCCACCCACCGAATCAACAACTGCTCGCTCGGACTAACCTTCGCCGCCAGGTGCTTGGCGCGTTCGCGCGTGCTTAGCTGTTCTGCGGGATCTGGGGTCAGGCGGGAAAGCAGAATGAAAGCCTGGGCAAAATCAGGATCAGCTTTGGTCGCGGCCCGCAAATCCTGCAGCGTTTCCGGAACGCGGTACTGCTCGAACTCATGCATTGCCTTCTCAAAACTGTTGCGTGCCTGCGGGGAGGAAGTGGTGATCGGCAGCTTGACGATTACGTTCTTCTGCAGAGTTGGCGCCGGCTTCGATTTAGCAAAAACCAGAGCAGCGCAGGACGAAAACAGCAGCAGGCAAACGTACCAGCGGCGCGGCATTTTTCCCCCGAAAGCCCTTAAGTTCTTACTGCTTATGGGACGAGCCTACCACGCACGTTTGACCGTCCAAAGTTACTCAAGTTCCCGTCCAAAGGATTGATTTTTTAGGACATTTCACCGCCGGTCCAGGATTTGGAAATTAGAGAAAACGCGGCCAAAAGCGCACTCGAAGGGCTCGTCCTTTGTGTACCTTCGTGTCCTCATGGAAAGCATCGATGCGCAACGTGCCTTGCTCCACAATCGCGCGCACCATGTCCAAACGCGAGTTCTGATTCCAACCAGCTCCTTCGTAAAAGTATGCGTAAGAAACAAAGATCACGGAGAAAAGCAGCAGTGCGCGTAATCGATAAGGAGACGCGGAAGAATCCATGGGATGAGGTGACTGAATGCCGGTCGCGATGGTCCGCGTCAAAGTTTAAGAAAAATCCCTTTGCGATAAAGCACCCACATCGCCAGCCAGCACATCAGCACATACGCCAGCGCATACAAGAGCGATGCATTCACCGGACTAGCTAGCGGCACAAACGCGCGCTGGTAGATGAACTCTTGCCAACTCAGCCCCACCCCAGCATGCATGTGGTCCAGAAGATGAGATATAACTTCGGCAAAGACGTAGGCCGCGATCGCATTCATGCCGAATACCAGCACAAACTTGGTCCATCGCCCGCGCCATTGTTTAACATCCACGACCCAATAACACAACGACAGACAAAGTAGAGCCAATCCGGCGGTGAAGACGACGTAGGAACTGGTCCAAAGTTTTTTGTTGATGGGAAATCCGACATTGAGCATCTTTCCCGCAACCACCCCGATCACCCCAAACAGCGCCATGCCAAGCGCCTTGCTCTGCGGCGAGCGTGTGGAGCGAAGCCATTGCCCGGTAAGCATTCCCAGCAACGCAGTGGCGACGGCGGGAATGGTACTCAACACTCCTTCGGGATCGCGCGTGCCCTCGTACAAATGTCCGGCCAGCAGCCGGCGGTCGAGCCACGCCGCGAGATTGCGATCCGGGTCGAGTAAAGGAATATCGTGAGTAGGCACTCCGAATCCGGGCACGGGAACGAAACGCATCAAAATCCAATAACCCACCAGGCATCCGACAATCGTCACAATCCATCCTCGCCAGTCCGCCCACAGAGCCAGAATCGCCGCGATGACGTAACAAATCGCAATCCGCTGCAGCACGCCATAAACCCGCCAAGACGCCAAGTGATATTGATTAGGAAAACCGTTCAAAAACATGCCCAGAGCAAAAAGCGCCAACCCCCGCCACAGCACATGGCCAAGAAGCTCTCGCCGCGACGCCCCGCGCTTCAGGCGCGAACTGAAAGAAAACGCCATCGCCACTCCGACGATAAAAAGAAAGAACGGAAACACCAAGTCAGTCGGAGTCCATCCATTCCACTCGGCATGCTTCAACGGCCAATAGGAGTGCGGCTCGTCGCCCGCGTTGTTGACAAGAATCATTCCGGCAATCGTCACCCCGCGAAAAAGGTCAAGCGACATCAGCCGCGAAGCTGACGACACTAATGATGTCTCCGGGATTTCTGATCGGATGGCGGCACTCGATAGCGAGGCCATATAAACCAAGTTATGTTAGCAGGTCGTGTGGCAACGGGCGCCTCGCCCGTCCGGTTCGCGCGGAGGCTATACCCATGTGGCGACGGGCGCCTCGCCCGTCCGGTTTGCGCGGAGGCTATGCCAGGTGGCAAGGAATGAAGTCTCAACGCCTATTCACTGCAGATTGGTCTTCAAAGGATAGTATTTCTGAATCATTCTCCCAGTCATCAAGCCACCCTCGTACTCGGGAATGATTACTTCGTCAGCCCCTGAAGTGCGTATGGCGTTAGCGTAACGCTGCTGTCCGGCCCGGGTAATGATTTTCACGTTGGGATTGAGAGCTCGGGCGGTCACAGTGATGTACAAATTGTCTGCGTCGTTATCGATCACGATACAGATGCCCATCGCCCGCTCAATTCCGGCAGACTGCAGCACATCGTGACGTTTCGCATCGCCCTGGATGACCATCAGCCCAGCTTTCAACAGTTCGCGGTACAGTCCTTCGTTGGTCTCAATCAGAACGAACGGAATCTTAACGCGGCTCAACTGATCGACCACGGTGCGGCCGACTTGGCCATATCCGCAAATGATGAAGTGGCCTTTCACCTTCTCCAGGCTGACTTCATTCACCATCGCTTTCCAAACCTCCGTTCCATGCCGGCTGAAAATGGTGACTGCAACCCGCTCTGCGATCCAGACCTGAAAGGCAAAAACACCCATAAAAACGAAGAGGGCAAAAAACTTGGTGGCGTCGTGCACGCTATGGTAATCGATGGCGTGCGGATTCAGTATCCAAAAAGTAGCATCCTGCCATCGCAATTTTTCAAGCTTCATGTATACGCGGACGCACACCAGACCGAATCCCGCCAGGAGCAGGAAAGGCAGCCGCAAGCGCCGAATAAACACTAAGAAAATGCGACCCATCGGCCTCCCAATGCAATGCGCTTCAAATGAAGAAGCGCTGCTCACTCCTTCAGCCAACTAAAGGAATGTGGACCCTGCCGGGTTCAACGACCGTTTGAGCGAGTGTTCGGCACTATATCAAAAAGACTTGGCCGAGTGAAAAGAATCGAATCGGCCTTATTGCCTCGTATCCAGCGGATGCCGGGCCTTCTCGAAGAATTCGTTCTGCAGCTTCAAACTCTCGTCATCTGCCTTCACTGCGCGGATCGCGGTCACAATCGCGTCCTGCCAGGCTTTCATTTCAAACTCACCGAGCTCGCGAGTGGCGGCCGCACCGTCTCCCGAATAATGATTGGGAAAACTCGCGTACCACCAGATGCCGGTGTAAAGAGTGTCAGGCAACTTAAGCCGGGCCTGATCAGCGCCTGATTCCTGATTGGCGCGATCGATGTGTACCAGATTCGGACTCGAAATCAGCATCTTCGAGGTTTCGGATTCGCCCGCGTGCATGTCGACCGCAGTTTTCTTGGCCGGTCCGCCGGCCGGGGACCCAACAATCCCCATAACATAAACCACGTAGTCGTGCGGCTTCTCCAGTTGGCTCTGGGCAAAGAAGGGCAGCAGGTGTTCGTTGCCGCCATGTCCATTCACGATAATGATTTTCTTGCAGCCATTGCGCGCCATCTCGTCGGTGGTCTCCTGCAATAACTCCAGTTGCAGATGTGCGCTATATGCCACGGTCCCCGGCTCGTGCCGCGCCTCGAAGATCTGCCCGAAATAATATTGGGGAAACACCACCGCGTATTCCTGCTGCGCCGCGTTCAGAGCAACATAACGGACGTCAAGCAGGTCAGTTCCCAGCGGCAAATGTGGGCCATGCTTTTCCAGAATCCCGAAAGGCAAAAGACAAGTTCCCTTGGATTGCTCGATCGCCGACTGAAAGTCGGCGGCAGTCAGTTCTTCCCAGTGCACGGAAAGTTTGGTTTGAGCCCATCCCGGCGATACGAACAACAGAACAAAGAATGCAATCCAACCTGCGCGCATGAGGATTCTCCAGACATCGCGCATTCTAGCATTCACGCATCCGGCTGACTTCCGCAACTGTCTCAGCTCTTGCTACATTATTCATTCACGAAGGAGCACTCATGCCAACCCTGGTAGCCCAGCCGACTCGCATTTCCGCCGCCGGAACCAAACCCAAACTGATCGACGAATTCATCGGACGAGTGAACACGAAGACCGCCGGAGTCAGCGTCGCCCACATGCACAGCCCGCAGGGATGGGAAGAACCCGGACAGACTCCGGAGTTCGACGAATTCACTCTCGTCCTAAAAGGCCGCTTGCGCGTGCAGCACAAGGCTGGTCACATAGATGTCACGCCGGGACAGGCCGTCATCGCTCATGCCGGCGAGTGGATCCAGTACTCAACCCCGGCCGAAGGCGGCGCCGAATATATCGCCGTCTGTCTGCCCGCGTTCTCCATGGACACGGTTCACCGCGACCAATAATCAGACGTCAGGCCTCAGCGACCTTGTTCTGCTGGTAAGCTGCCCCTTCGTGCCTGCGAGCTTCATACCACAGCGCAAGTTCCACTCGATTCCAAAGTCCAAGTTTGTCGTAGATCAGCCGAAGATGATTTTTCACCACGTGCTCGCTTGTCCCAATGAGGTCGGCAACTTCGCTGTTCTTCAATCCCTGAGCGACTAATTCGATAACCTGCTGCTGGCGAGGGCTGGGTTTTCGGTTTCCATAAAGACCAGTTGCGGATATGGCCGCACTCTGACTTGAAAATTGCATATAAGCTCCTAATCGCCCCGTGCGGCCACACGTGGGCGCGTATGAAATGTTCCCCGGTCTCTGGCACCTGTGGTGGCGCTTCGTTACTTTGCGAGCGACAGCGACCGGGACAATCTTGGGTCGATTGTTAAGCGCAAAGCCGAGCGAGCTCAGCGTAGGTTGTCACAAGTGCGTGTGACCAACGTCACATTGATGAAATTCGGTCAGGCAAAGACAAGGACGCATGGCATTTAGCTCGAGTCCTAGAATGGTCAGTGCAAAAGAAAATTGCTGAAAAGTAGCTTTCACAGTCGACCGGACTAGTGTCCAGCCGATGGCGTGGCCGCACGCAACTCACGGAAGGCAGAATTGGTGCTGAAGCGCTGCGGAAAGCTCGCTTCATAGGACGACAGGCCGGGACAGATGAAGTGATGCGACAGCGAAAAGCCGTACGCTTCCATCTCTTTCATTGCTTCTTCCGAAGTCCAGCCTTGCTCGGCCATGCGATAGGCCGCGATAGTCATTCCCGCCCGATCATCGCCCAGCCGGCAATGCACAAACACTTTCTTGCCGGGATTTTGACGAAGCAGTTCAAGAAAACGCGCGAACGCCTCATCTTTCGGAAAAGGACAATGCCATGGGATGGCTACGTATTGCATCCCCAGCTTGTTCACTCGTTCGCGCTCGTCTTCGCGCGAGCCGCGCAGGTCCACCACAATGTTGACACCCAATTTGGACAGATCTTCGAATCCTCGTGCATTTGGCTGCGCGCCGCGATAGAGATTCGGAGTAACCTCGCCAGCATTCGCCACACCCACAATTGTCAACCGCCGTGCAATCGACCGATGAGAAGCGCTGGGATTCGGCGTCGCCGTCTGGATCGGGCCAGATGCGCCACCGACGGCCAACCCCAACATAGCGCTGACGGCAACCGCAACCGAACGTAGCCAAAAAAGTTTGTACCGACTCATGAAGGCTGTCTTAAGTAGCGCCGGCATCCTGCCGGCTGTCGGCGAGGGCATCCTGCCCTCGCCGGAATAAACAGAATTAACGAGGATCGCGAACAGAACTTACCGCGGGAAATGATAATAAACATCCTGTTTGGAAGGAATCGGAACCCCATTCTTCGACGCTGGGCTAAACTGCCATTTCTCAAGTGCCGCCAGCACCCGGCCGTCTATCGCAGGCCCCAGGCTCTGCAGCACGGTTTTCTGCACGATGTTTCCCTGATCGTCGATGGTGATTTCGACAATAACATCGCCCTGCAAGCCCGCTGCGTCTGACCCAAACACGGGATCAGGAGACACAACCGGCAAAGCCGGACGAATTTCCGGCCCACTCATCGTTCCATAAGAAAGCGATCCGTAAGGCGACCCCGCAGCCGGCCCATTGGCTCGAGCCGACGCGATTTCGTTCCCCATCTCTAACTTTGGCGGAGGAGGCGTCAAAACCCGCGCCCCATTTTTTCGCGGCGCACGCTGCCAGCTAACCCGAGGCTTCGGCTTCTCCTGCGCAACTCCCGAGTCGCCGCCAAAATAAATGCGAGTCACCATGCTCCCAGACCGGCCTTTGACCACCGACGACTGCGCCACAAAAATCGGCGCCGGACTATGCAGAAGCCATCCCAGCAAAACAAAATGGAGCGCCAAAGAAGCGCTCAATAATCCAGCCCGTCGTTTTGAAACTGCAGGATAGAGTGGTGTGAACATTCCTGGTACTCGAACCTTGCTTCCTATTGTACTCTCAGCCAGTTGCAGCTAAGTTCCGCAAGAACAATCAATATCAGGCGCTTCCCTCAAGCGCAAAAACCCGCAGGTGCCCCGTGGCGGCTTTCGCGTGTTTGGGTGAACCTGGCACGATCGATTAATTGAGAATTACGGGCGGGCGGGACGGTTTTGACTGAGCACCTGGTGCTCTTTGATCCAATTATTCGCCTGCTGCTGCGCTGCAGCGACCTGCGCGTGTGTCATCCGCGAGGCAAGCACGGAGACTCGATATTTACTCGCTTCATCTCCGCCAGCCTGGGCCAGCACCGACCAGAAGTAAGCTTTGATCTGATCCTGAGGAACGCCGCGTCCAGCCCAGTAGTAAGCGCCAAGAGTAGCCTGAGAAACGACGTGTCCTTGTTCAGCGGCCATCGAGAACCAGCGCACGGCTTCAGCGTAATCTTGAGGAACGTCGTCGCCTGTCGCGTAGGCCGCTCCCACAGAAAATTGGGCTGCGGCATCGCCCTGTTCAGCCAGTTTGCGCAGACCGGGTAGACCGCCAACCACGGCCGCTACAGGCATGGGAGCCATGGAAGTTGATTTGACTGGCTGCTGAGCTGGGGAAGACGCACCGGCAATTTTGGCAAAATCTGCCGGTGAAATCAGCCACAACCCTGCGCAAATGGCGGCGGCCGCTGACGCAGCCAGTAAAATTTTACGGGCGCGTGAAAGATGTAAAAATGGCAAATCTGCAGATGTCTCGTGGGGAAATTCGTCGTCCATCATCGCTGGGGATGAAGCCGGTTGAGCGGGCTTCGCGGCGGCGGCCTTGGCATGGTTTTGCTGAGGATAAAGCGGCTCAGTCCGTTCCTCTGTCCCGGCACGATAAATGGCGTTGGAAATGATTCCTGCGAGCCGCTTTAGCACAACCGGGTCATTGGTGCTGAAGGCATAGGCTTCGGGAGAGAACACTTCCAAAAGTCCGATGACCGCGTCGCCCCAAACCACGGGCACTGCGATCATGGAGCGAATGCCAAGCGCGCGACAGCTTTCGCGATCTACCAGGGGATCGGTTTCCGAGTCTTCACAGCGCAGCATTTGGCCGGTGCGCACGCACTCCCCGGAAAAACCGGAGCCGGTGGTTAAACGCGCGCCAAGGCCGGGAGCATCTTGGCCAGAACTGGCGCGGCAAATCATGCTTGCCCCTTCGGTTAGCGCAATCGCGGCGCCCGTGGCGCGAGTGAAAGTCTGGGCCCTCTGAGCCAGCAGTTGCAAAGTTGAATCGAGGTCGGACCCCAAGGAATCTACCTCTCGCTTGACCGCGGCGAGAGCTGTCAGAATCGAAGTGTAGTCGGCAGGGGCCGCGGGTTCGAGCTCCTGACGCATCCAGTTGACGAGAGCGCTGTTCTCCGTGGGTTTTGCCGCGAGAGCCGGAGACGCGATGTGCGGCAACCGCTCTGGTGATATCTGACCGACCAACCGGCTGCCGTACAACTGATCGGTTACACGGTCGGCTTGATAATTAACACAAGCCACCATCAAATTTACAAACAACCACTCCTTCAGCTGGCGAACCGCGTCGTCCGGCATTTGCGGAAAACTGATTCCGACCCGCCCGCTCCCGTCGGCCCAAACCACCTCGCCGCGCGTGTTGATGCGGGTTTTGGTCGCTGCCAGATCGAGGCAGAGATTCACATCACGCTGAATATGTAACGGAAACGAAGCCTGAATGGCCATTCCATCTTCGTTGATGTCGATGATCTTACTGAGGTCAAGCAACTGCTCATTGGAATTTCCATTGAGAGTGGCGTACGCAGGGGTGTGAACCTTTTGCCGCACTCGCCGGCGGCGAGTGCTTAAGACAAGAGGCAATTCCCGGCCGGCCTCTACCGGGTTCGATCTAAGCGTTCCCATACCTGAGCAGGTTTACATATTACTCTAGGTTGAAATTCTTTTATAGGATCAAACAATTCCAGCCGGTTTCTTTTCGGATACGTTCAATCGGAATTTTGCGCCAATTGCACGAGGCGAGTATTGGCCTCCGGTTGGATAGGATTGAGAGCGCGTTTTGCGCACTCTTCGAGAATAGCAGGCACCTCGAACAGCGCTCGATTGCAATAGTTGCTGGCATTGCGGCTGAGGTCGTTAAACGTGGGAACATCGAGTAAACGCCGCACCGCCGATGCAATTTCCCGGAAACTAGGTACGACAATTCCACAACCTTGCCCGGTCACCCATTCGGCGTTGTAGCGCTCCTGCGGCAAGGTTTTAGCGTTACACTCGACGATGACTGGCAGGTGAAACTGCAGGGCTTCGCTGATCGAACCAGGACCTGGTTTCCCGATGAAGAAATCCGCGAGAGCCATGTAAAACTCGACGTTTTGGGTAAATTCTTGCACCAGGATCGGCTTTTTGGTTCTCAGGTTTTTTAGCTGTGTGGCAAGGCCATGATTATGTCCGCAAAGCAAGATCAACTGGACGCCACTGTTGCTGTTATCGAGCCTCTTTACAATATCGACCATCACGCGGGAGCCGTGGCCTCCGAAAAGCACAATCCCAGTTGGACAATCGGGTTCAAGCCCGAGCCGCTGGCGTTCCGCAGCCTGATCGACAGCGCTTTTCTTATAGAACCTGGGCTTCAAAACCATCCCGGACGTCTCGAAGACCCGGTCTGAAGGGTGGCCCATCCTTACGGCCTGTTGTCGGGCACGCTCGGTCGCGACGATGATGTATTCAGACTCGGGCTCAATCCAGAAGCGGGGCGGATAATCTGCAAGGTCGGTGAGCAGAGTAACGAAGGGCGTGGATTGCGTTCCTCGAAGGCTCTCGGCCAGTTCACGATTGAAGTGCGGGATTACGGAAAGGACCATGTCTGGCGGATTTCGCGACCAGCAGGCCCGAAGCGCCTTGACGATTGGCTGGTGATAAAGCCGAATCGCTGTCTGAAGAACTAACAACAATTGCGGCGTGAAGCGGGTCCAGCCCTTTCGCAAAATCAGATTATAAGTATCTTCGATGTGCAGCCCAGTTACGCGATGAAGAACATCGAGAGGCGCAAGCACTTCCTGCATGTTTAGAAGGCTGACGTCCCAAGGCTGCTCTTGCTCTGCAAGAGTGGATTTTAGGGCGTCGGCTGTAGCGCGATGCCCTCCACCAGCGTGATGGAAAACTATTGTTAGCTTACGCAAGCGTCTCCTGGAAAAGACTTACCGGGCTGAGTGGCCTCACCTTTCAATGTTTTCATACTCGGCACCGTGCGGTTGAACCAGTTCGTCATTTAGATCATCGAGGACCGTAGAATCTTGTTCGCCCTGGTCCTCTGCAGAATCAGGTTCACCAGCCTGCGCCCGATATTCGTGAATGCGCACTCCGGTCGGGTCAATGGTCACATAAGTAAGCCGCTCATCCACCCATCCGCCGGTATTGTAGTAGTGGATGTTCTCTTTCTCCTGGTGCATGGCTTCATGGGTGTGGCCGCAAAAAATCCGGTCGGCCTTATGCAGACGGGCGTGGAAGAGAGCGCCCGACTGCCACTTTGTGCGACATGCGAAGCCAACGGGTATTGATGCGGTCGATGAAACGGGCCACCGGCTTGCCTTTCAGATCAAGCCGTTGCAATTGCAGATAGAGCAGCGTGCCGAAATAATTAAGACGGAGGTTATTCGCCAGAAGCCGGTCAAACTGATGCCCGTGAATGGCGAGGTGGCGCAGGCCGCGGTATTCCCACGCGTATTGCTGATACACGCGCACGCCGACGAGATGCGACATAATATCGGCGAGGCCCTGGTCGTGATTGCCTTCGACCCAAACTACTTCCAACCCGCGTTTAGGATTGGAAAGTTTGCGAATGAATCCGAGGAACTTCCAATGTTCTTTGGTCAGACGGCGGAAATTAAGGTCGGCGAAGATGTCGCCCAGTAAAATCAGTCGCTTAAAATGATTTTCCTTTAGCACGCAAGTGGCCTCGCGTGCATGGCTGGTGTCGGCGCCCAGATGGACGTCGGAAAGGATCAGCGTATCGTAAACGGGCGGATCCACACTTTATTTCTATCGTGCCAATGTTACGGGCTGATGAAATCCAGGTAACAGTGCTGTAAACATGTAACTCTTTAGGTAACGGTCGCGTGGTTCCCAAGTGACGTGAGATGCCAAGAAAAACTAACTCGAATAGTACAGCGATTCGCAGGCCTGGATTGTGGCTAGCCATACTTGCAATGAGTTGTGCATTGAGCAATGCCACAGCGCGGGCGCAGATGCCGCCGCCGGTCAACTCATTGTCGGACGCGGAGCGCCTTTCGGAATCAGTTGCTGACAAACACGGAATACTGACATCAGAGGACCAAACCTGTCTCTTCTATCGCTACTGGCCTGCTGCCGGAAGTGTTTCCAGCGATCGCGTGGTCGTCGTGCTGCACGGAATCGGATATCAAAGCGGTCCCTACAAAGTCATCGCGGATGCGCTGAATCCCCAAGGAATAGACGTCTACGCCCTCGATGCGCGGGCCCATGGCTTGTCTTGTGGACCTCGAGGTTATATTGGTACTCCAGCCGAGGTCGCCGAGGACGTTTCATCTCTCGTGCGCCTTGTTAAGAAGGAACGCCCCGGCGCAAAGATTTATCTGCTGGGCGAAAGCATGGGAGGAGCCTATGCTCTCAACTACGTTCGGAGAAACAGCAGCGAACTACATGGCCTGATCCTTTTAGCCCCCGCGCTCGGATTGAACAAGCGCCAAGTTTTTCGAATTGGAAACTTGGGTTTGCTGCCTTATTTTCTGTTTGCTCACCGAGCACCAAAGATCAGCCTGATCGGCAAGCGGCTTGAAGAAAGTTCGCGAGATCCACAATTCATCGCCGAACGCCGCACCGACCCTTTGGCATATAAAAAAATAAGTTTCGGATACTTATGGGACATCAAGCGCCTTGTGAAAAATTGGAAAAACGAGATCGCGCCGAATCTAGCTGTGCCTACGTTGATTGTTCAAGGCGGAAAAGATGTGATCGTGAGCCATAAGGACTGCAAGCTTTTGGCGCAAATAAAAGCCAGTCACGGAATCGACGATAGACAATACAAGGTGTTCCCAAGAACTCGCCACACTACACTGTGGGACCCTGACACACCAGAAATCCTCAAATTTGTCGGGCAGTGGATAATCGATCACTAACGCGAGAACTTATTTCTGAACTGGTGGGACGTACTCTTTCGGTGGGGCCGCTCCTTCGCCAAAGAAATACTGTTCCATCTGTTTCACAATCGCTTCCTGATCTTCACGGCGGGCAGGATTGAGTCGATATTCGTTTAACAGCATCTTGCAAAATTCCGTCCAACCTCTCCAGGCTTCCTGCGAGACGTTGTCGTAAATCTTCTGTCCGAATTCTGTGTCAAATGGAGGCTCATCCAAGCCCGGGAGCTCCTTGTGCAATTTGACACAGAAAACATTGTGCTGAGCCATATGCTTTTTCAAACCTCGTACTAAAAAAATTATCTCATACGGAAGGGAACTGCAGCTCCGTGCTCTGGCCTAGCCGCATGTGCCCGTGCCATGACATTTGCGGCGTGAAGATGAGCAATTCCCCGGCTCGGCCAACTTGCCGTCTGGTCCGATGCACGTCTGCGTGTGTATGCACCAGTACAAGCCTTCGTTCGAGGGCGGCACGGTAGGGTCAGCTTCGGTGAGGATGAACTGTGCCTTCCAGCGCAGCGACGGGCAAAGATCGGGATGCTTAGTATTGAAACGATCGGATTCGACGACCGGTGATTGTCTGCTCATGCGGCACTCCCCGAAGCAGCTTTCATGATGACCCGCTTGATGGCAACTTTTGCCAGCTGAACTTTATAAGCGTTGTGACTGAGCGGCGTGGCGGTCTGCAGTGCGCCTTCAGCAGCAGCTTTAGCGCCTTCCTCAGTAATACCGCCGTGCTCGCGTGCTGCCCTGTTCAAAGCTGCCTCTCCATCTCCTGCGCGCCAGGGAATCGGCGCCACGTAGCCCAGCACCAGACGCGAACCGAACAGCTCAGCTCCGTTCATATTCAGCGCAACCGCAGCCACTGCGAGGGGCCAGTCGAAGGCTTCCTTCTGTCGAATTTCGTAGTGCGCCACTCTCAAGTTACGAGTTGGCGGCAGGGTTACTTCCGCGACAATCTCGTTCGGCTTCAAATCGTGCTCGCGCTCGTTTTCGCTTTTCGGGATGACATAGAAGTGCTCGACCGACTGTTCGCGCATTCCTTGCGGCCCAACCAAACGAAGCACGGCTCCGTAAGCGATGAGCACAGGAGCAATGGACGATGGGCTGACGAACTTCGCGGGACCGTCGTTTCCCAAGATCGCGTGGTAACGATTTTCGCCGTTCACAATCAGATCCTTCCCCGCCTCGCTTTTTGGCAGCAGCCCAAAGCCGCCGCGAAAATACCAGCATCGCGGACGCTGGCAAAGGTTTCCGCCGAGCGTCGCCATATTGCGAATCTGCGGGCTGGCAGCGTCGTTGATCGCCTCAGCCAGCGCGGGATACTCTTTTATCACATTCACATTGTCGGCAAGTTCTCCGAGCGTGGTGAGGGCGCCAATGCGGAGTCCCTTGGGCCCAGCTGTGACTCCATTCATTTCCTTGATCTGCTTAATGTTCACCAGTCGCTTGGGATGCACGACGTCATCCTTCATTAACCCCAGGAGATCGGTGCCGCCGGCGAGCACTTCAGCTTGCGCCCAGCTTGCGCCCAACAGTCCCACAGCTTGTTCTTTCGTAGTCGGACTAGCGTACTCAAACGCTCGCATTATGCACCTGCCTTCTGCGACATGCTCTGCGAACTCAGCGCCGCGAGAACCTTATCAGGAGTAATTGGCAAGAATGAAACCCGCGCACCAATCGCATTTGCTACCGCATTCGCAATCGCGGCTCCCGGCGAAATCACCGGCGGTTCGCCCAGCCCAATTACGCCCCGCTCGTCATAACCTTTGCCCGTCATCATGTGAACCACGAGCTCGGGAATGTCATTCAGCCCAGCGAGCCGGTAAAATTCCATATTCGGATTGAGCATGCGGCCGGTCGCCTGATCCATTATTTTCTCCTCAAACAGCGCGTAGCTGATGCCCATGGTCAAGGCGCCAAAGCAACTGCTCTCGGCCATCTTGAGGTCGATGATCAGGCCGCAATCCTGCACTGCGACCATCTTCTTAACTTTTACGATGCCGGTCTCAGTGTCGACTTCAACGTAAGCCATGCCCACTCCGCCAACGCCGCTGTTCGTGAGGTCCGGATGATTCTTGCTGGGAATCTGATCGTTATGTCCGCGCGCGGTCAGTGGCATTGCGCCCATTTTCGAACAGGCTTGCTTCCAGTCCAGCGAACGGCTTGGATCGCTCTTCACTCGCACTGTTCCGTTGACGCATTCGAGATCGTCGGGCTGCGCGTTAAGCGCGGGAGCAACTTTTGCGAAGAGCGCTTCGCGAGCATCCACCGCAGCGCGGCGAGTGGAGGAACTGACTCCTCCCGGCGTAGTCGAACCGCCCGATCCGCCCGAAGGAGGATAGAGCGAGTCGCCGATATAAAGATTGATTGCCTCGATAGGAAGCCCCAGAGTTTCCGCCGCGACAATCACAATCGTGGTGCGCGTGCCGGTGCCAATATCCTGCGTCCCCATTTTCAAATCGACTGAGCCATCCGGATGGATAGTTAAATCGCAATCGCTGGCATGACCGCGGCCGCCCCAGGTGTGAATCGACAGACCTAGACCGCGAACAATATTTCCGGAAACATTCTGTCCGCGTGGCCGCCACTTATCTTTCCAGCCCATGAGATCGGCGGCGACAGCCAGCTCTTCGCGGTAAACATCACGCCGTGGCCCAGTAATTTCCAGGTTCTTCAGCCAGAGATCCAGCGGATCCATGTTGAGTTTGGCGGCGAGGTCATCCAGAGCTCCCATGGTAATAATCGCTGACTGCGGATGATTCGGTGCGCGCCAGGCGCGGGCGGGGCCGATGTTGTTGCGAATCGCAGTGTGTTCTTTGTGCTGATTGGGAATGCCGAAGACGTAAGGAATCGGCGGCATTCCGCCTCCGCCTGGACCTCCGGTTCCCCAGGAATGCGATTGCCAAGCGGTGATGGTGCCGTCTTTTTTCGCCGCTACTTTTACCCGAGCATATGCAGACGGACGCGCCCCCGCGACTTTCAACTCCGCGTCGCGCTCCAGCATGATCCGCACCGGCTTGCCGCCAGCTTTCTTGGAGAGCCGCGCCGCGGCGATGTCCCAACGGTCGGCGGCGAACTTGCTGCCGAAACCGCCGCCGATGTTGTCCTGATGAACTCGAATATTGGCGGCTTCAACCTTTAGGGGCTCGGCCATTTGCGCTGCGATGCCAGAAACGTTTTGCGTAGAGATGTGGGTAAAAAGATGATCTTTGTCGGTCCACTCCGAGACCGAGCCATGAGGCTCCAGGCAACAATGCACGATGACTGGAGCGCCATAAAGACCCTCCGACACAACCTCAGCCTCTGCAAATGCTTTATCGGGATCGCCGCTGGTTTGGGCCGCAGTTTTCTGATACGCGGAATGAGCGCCCCCAGTCGACTCATGGTATGGAGCTTTGCGAATGGCTTCGAGAACTTCCTGAGAAGCTCCCTCGCCCTCCATATCCTTGAGAAAGTCGTCATCAACCTTGAAGCTGACGCCGTGCTCCTGGAGATCCTTTATCAATTGCGCATCCGGCGTCTGGTTGCTGATGGCATCGTCGATATCGTCTCCGCTCATCGGCCCAGCAGCTTCTCCTGCTCCTGCAGGAGGTTCGGCATCGCTGACCAGATATGGCAGCGGCTGATATTTAACTTTAATCAGGCGAATGGCATCTTCGGCGGTGGATTCGTCGACGGCCGCGAGAGCTACGACCTCATCCCCTGCCCAGGCCGCAGTGCTACCGGGCTTCTGAATAATTTCGACCGCTTTTACTCCGGGCATTTTCTCTGCCGCACTCACATCGATGCTGATGATCTTTGCTTTTGCGTAAGGCGAGCGCAGAACCTTGCCAAAGAGCAGGTCCTTGCCGTGATAATCGTACGTATATTTCGCGTGGCCAGAGACCTTGACGGGCGAATCCACGCGAGAAATGCGCTTGCCGATCAGAGTGCGATGCTCCGCATCCGGCCAATTGTAGTCAGGCATCGTCATGCTCCTTTCTGCGCCATCTGCGCAATGGCAAGGTGGATTCCATGATACGTTCCGCAGCGGCAAAGGTTCCCGCTCAGCCCGCGGCGGATTTCCTCGGGAGTCGCATTAGGATGCTGATCGATAAACGCTTTGAAGGCCACGACGAATCCGGGCGTACAGAAGCCGCATTGCGAAGCATCGTTGTCGACGAATGCCTGTTGGATAGGGTGAAGTTTTTCGCCTTGCATCAGGGATTCGACTGTGGCGATTGTCTTACCCTGCGCCTCAATCGCCAGAACCGTGCAAGCGTAGACCGCGCGATTGTCGAGAAGTACGGTGCAGGCGCCGCATTCGCCGCGGTCACACACGCGCTTGGCGCCGGTTATATCGAGCTGATCGCGGAGTGCATCGAGCAAGGTAACCCGGGGCTCAACATGCAATGTATGTTTCTGGCCGTTGATGTCGAGCTCAACAGGAACTTTGCCGGGGCCATAAACCTTCACCGGTTGACCGGCGGCTTGCACAACTTTCGTCCCAAGAATCGGCACCGCAGCCGCTGAGATGGTGGAAATTTTCAGGAAGTCGCGGCGGGAGACGCCGGAATTGTCGGCAACTTTTTCTTCGGAATCTTCTTTCAGTGGATCGCGATCTTGCATTCGTATCTCCTGAACCGCAACAAACAAGCAAGAAAACAATCAGATCGGAGTCAAGTTCGCAGATTGTCGATTCTCGGTTTGACTCTCCGCAGCAAGAAAAGTATACAACCGCGAGCAGAATTTTGGGACGATTGGGGGAGGGTTTTCCAGACAGGCTCTAAAACAAATGGCCGATCAGAATCCGCACAGGGTTCCAGTCGGCCATGCAATAACGATGGAATAAAGCGCGTTAGTGTTTGAAGGTGCGGATGTACTTCACGAGGTCTTTAATTTGGTCTGGAGTAAGTTTGCCATCATACTTTGGCATTTTGCCTTTCCCGTTGGTAATTATGTTGGTCAGTTCAGCGTCTGATTGACCCTGCACATCAGCAGAACCCAGATCGCGAATCTTCATCATTTTGCCCATGCTGGTGTCGCCTTTGCCGTCAGCGCCGTGACACATTGCGCACTTCGCTTTGTAGTCGGCGGCAGCGTCAGCCAAAGACCAGGTTGAAAATACCAGTGTGAATGCCAGAACCGTTAATACTGCCTTCGTGAGATTCTTCATTCCTTCTCTCCTGGAAACCGAGATGAGACACAAGTTAGTCTTTTCCGCTGCGACGCGCAAGCAAGATTTGCTCCACTGATCGGAAAGCAATCGCATACTTCCTAGCGGGCAGCGTGGTGCCCATGGTCTGAGGGATACCAGGACTACGGATTGATCACAGCGATTTTCACGCGTTTCCCGACCTTCAACGCCAGCTTCAACGGTTGACCCGCACCAGGATTCAGATAAATTAGGCGAGGATCGGTGGTTACTGCATTGTTGATTTTAACGGACCCCTGTTTTAGCTTTCGTGTGGCATCTGTTGTCGAGTCCGCCAAGCCGCATCTCACCAAAACGCGGTCTAGCCTTATCAAAACTCGCGACTGTTCATCACGCGAAGCCTCGACTTCACGAATGCTAATGGGAATTTCCTCTGCGCTTTCCGGCACTTCGTTTTTCTGGAATTGTTTTGCCCAATCCTCGCTGGCTTTAGTCCCGGCTTCTATCGAGTGGAAATCTGCAACGATTCGCCGAGCCAAATCTTTCTTGGCCTGCATCGGATGGGAATCGCGCTTCATCGTTTCGATTTCGCTCATCGAGACATCCGTCAGCAGTTCGTAGTATCTCCACATTATTTCGTCGGAGATAGACATGATTTTTCCGTACATTTCCAGCGGGGATTCATGGATTCCGATGGCGTTGCCCAACGATTTCGACATTTTCTGCACGCCGTCGAGACCCTCGAGAATTGGCGTGGTGAGCACGACCTGCGGCTCCTGGCCGTAGGCGCGCTGCAGTTCGCGGCCTACGAGGAGGTTGAATTTCTGGTCGGTGCCGCCGAGTTCGACATCGGCTTGGAGAGCGACCGAGTCGTAGCCTTGGGCCAGCGGATACAGCAGTTCATGCACCGCGATCGGTTTTTCTTCGAGAAAACGTTTGTGAAAGTCTTCGCGCTCTAGCATCTGCGAGACTGTGTATTTAGCCGCGAGACGTATGAAGTCATCCGCGCTGAATTTCGCAAACCAGCGGCGATTGAAATCAACCACGGTCTTCTGCTCATCGAGAATCTTGAAGACCTGAGCCTTGTAGGTTTCCGCATTCTGCTCGATCTGCTCGCGGGAAAGCGGCGGGCGCGTGGCCGAGCGGCCAGTGGGATCGCCGATCATTCCGGTAAAGTCACCGATCAGAAATATGACAGTGTGTCCGAGATCCTGAAAGTGTTTCAGCTTCCGCAAAACGACAGTATGCCCGAGATGCAGGTCCGGGGCGGTCGGATCCATGCCAAGTTTCACCCGCAGAGGTTTGCCGGTCGCGCGGGATTTCTCCAGCTTGGCCCGCAACTCGGCTTCGCGAATTATTTCCGCGCTGCCTTTTTTTATGTAGGCTAACTGCTCGTCAACCGGAGCGAAATTTGGCATGTAGTCTGATTATAAGCAATGAGCCGGCGCTGTCCTTCGGCACGACGAAAAAACGGATCAAAGCGCAAGTAAAGGCTCGCTTATAATGCCCTGTCTTAATCTATGCTGAGCCAATGCGACACGCACGAGACTCACCTTATGGCTGACGGCAATGTTGTTGCTGCACGTTTTCCTTGCATGGCATTCGTGCCCCGGCATCCGTATTGGCCTGCCGGACTTTAGCAGTCTCTATACCGCAGGCGTGATTCTGCATGAAGGGCAGGCTATGAATTGTACGACGACAGAGTTCAAGAAGTTGTCCAACGATCTTTTTCCCCAATCGGCCTGCAAAGGCGAGGTGACATTCTTCCCTTCAATCATCCTCCCTTTGAAGCTCTACTTGTTTATTCCACTTGCTCGTCTTCCTTACGTAGGTGCCTATCTTGTCTGGTTTGGAATTAATCTGGCATTCTAACTATTGCAGTGTTGGTTTTGTTACGCAGAAGTTTCGTCATTTTGGGCAGCGCCCCGTTTTACCTCTGGATGCTGGCGGGCTTCGGCTTTTACCCACTGTTCATCGCCTTGATGCAAGGTCAGGATTCCATTCTTATACTGTTGTGCTACACCATGGCATTTGTGGCGTTTCGTCGTGGATCGGAACGGCGCGAAGGCGCGTGCGTAGGGTTGGGTCTATGCAAATTTCAACTCGTGCTTCCGTTTGTTTTTCCGCTGGTACTGCTGCGTCGTAAGAGGTTTTTGGCAGGTTTCCTTTCTGTTGCCGTTTTCCTGGCTGTTTTAGGGTTGGCCGCTGTGGGATGGAAAGGTTCTTGCGTTACCCTGCTTACGTTGTCGCCTCGGAAAAGAACCTCGGTTATTCCTGGATTTCTTCGGTAGGACATCCCGCGAATGTGAGAGGTATCGTTGAAAGCTTATTTTCCCGGGTGGCCCCCCACCTGCAGATTGGGTTGATCGTGGCTGCTTCTGTGGGGCTTCTTGCCAGTCTCACCTACGCTGCACGCAAGGCGTTTCTAATTTCCGCGGTCCATCCAGAACTGGTTTTCGCTGTGAGCCTGATCGCAACCGCCTTGGTGAGCTACCACTTCTACGTGCACGATCTGAGCTTCCTTTTCTTGGCCGCGCTTATCGTGGTCGATGTCTTGCTATCGAGCCAGAAGATCCAGGCTGGAGCAGCCGCGCGCTTTATAGTTGCATAGGAATTCTGTTTTGTAGCCCTGTGTACATGCTGCTGACTCTGCGCTACAAGCACTCGGAGTTGATTGGGGCCGTGCTTTTAATCTTTTTCGTGGTGCTCTTCGTGGAATTTGTCCGGATCCAACCCAGGCCGGAAGCCTGTTCGACGCCGGTGCTTCCGAATACAGGGATTGCATTGATCTCCCAAGCCGCTTGCATTCCTGCCGACGCTCCGCGTTAGGCTTCTCGGGCACCGTTGCGGTGCGGAGGGATCCAAATGTCCCTGAAAATTGATACTCGACAGACTGAAGGGGTGACGATTATCTCGCCGCAGGGCCGGATAATGTTTGGCGAAGAAGCCGCTACATTGCGGGAAAATCTCAAGAAAACTTTGGCGTCCACTCGCCAGGTCGTGCTTAATCTTTCGGGAGTTTCCTATATTGACAGCGGCGGCCTCGGCACTTTGGTGGGAGTGTACTCATCGGCTCGTGCCGGTGGCGCGGATATAAAGCTGACCGGACTCGGTCAGCGCCTGCGCGACGTTCTGCAAATCACAAAATTAGCGACGGTTTTCGAGGTCTACGACAGCGAGCAGGAGGCTATTGCCACATTCCATCGTGGGGCTGCCTGAACCAAGCCATCGAGTGAAAAGTTTTGCCCTCTTCCCACCCGCGCTTGGTACTGTCATATTATTCTCCTAACTAGTTTTAAGGAGCACTGCAGCGCTACATGGCGTTCCAAACCATCATCGGCCCGTCGTCCGGAACCGGTTCCGGGGTATTTCCCACGCTTGTGTTTGTCCAGGGAAATGAGCAACGCGTCATTAACCTGGATCACAGTCCCTTTGGTGTAGGACGAAAGGTCGACAAAGATCTGGTTATCGCCGACCCGCGAGTCTCCCGCGACCACGCGTTAATCGTCTCCGAAAACGGAGTCTTCAGCGTCGTCGACCAGGGCAGCAAGCACGGGACGTTCGTCAATGGTGAACGCGTCGAACGCAAGACTCTCGAACGCAATGATCGGTTGGAGTTCGGGGTTCGTGAAGTTGCCTACGTTATTTTCAATCCTCAGCATGGAACCACCAACTCTGCTCGCGAATTTCTCAGTCAGATTTCCGGGATGCACATCTCGGATGAAACCACAGATCTGGAAAAATTGGTCCTGTTTCTCGAAGCCGCCCGCAAGCTGAACACGATCGGCGTACTCGATGAGATTCTGATGACGCTGCTGGATGTAACTCTCAAACTCACTCGGGCGGAGCGGGCATACGTCTACATGAAGAATGACAGAGGTGAACTTCGACTGGCCGCGGGCCGCAACGCCAAGGGCGAACCCCTGCTGGACGATAAGACGATCTCTCATTCGATTCTCGACGACGCGTTAAACTCCAACTCCGAATTTGTACTGACCGATACGAGCCGATCCGCCGACCTCACCGGACGCAAGAGCATCGTTGCGTATGATTTGCGGACCGTGATCTGCGTGCCCCTGCGCAAGCCACAGGTGCAGGCCACTCGCGACGCCGAGGCGCCTGCAGGTGCGGTTTCGGCGGAAGTTATGGGCGCTCTGTACGTGGATTCGCGGTTTGCATCCCGCGATATCTCGGGAGTGAGTAACGATATTCTGCACGCCATCGCGACTGAAGCAGCATCCCTCATTGAGAATGCCCGCCTTGTGCAAGCTGAAGAGGCTGGCCGCCGTTACCAGCAAGAGTTGTCGATTGCGGCGTCCATTCAGCAACGCTTGATGGCAGTTACTATTCCCGAAGTTCCGTTCGCCAAGCTGGCGGGACGAAATCTTTCCTGCAAGGAAATTGGCGGTGATTTTTTCGATGCGGTCAACACCGGTGAAGGCCTGACTATTGTGCTGGCCGATGTGAGCGGCAAAGGAGTTTCGGCCGCGTTGCTCGCGTCCACTTTGCAAGGCATGATTTATTCGCAACTCACCGCGGGCATGCCGTTGACCGAAATCGTGACCGCTGTGAATCGATTCTTCACCGACAAGAATATCGGGGAGAAATACGCGACGGTCATCATTGCGCGGGTTCAGCACGATGGCAATGTGGAGTACGTCAATTGCGGACACATTTTGCCGCTGGTGGTTTCAGGCGGAGAGATTCAGCGGCCCGCGTTCGGCAACCTTCCGGTAGGGTTGCTACCCGATGCGAAATATAAAAGTGACAATTGTCATTTGAAGCCGGGTGACCGGCTGATACTGGTTACGGACGGCGTCACTGAGGCCGAAAATGCCCGCGGAGACTTCTTTGAGGACTCGCGCCTGGAACAAGCCGCAAAAACTGGGACGCTTGAACAAATCTTTACCGCAATCTCCAATTTCTGTGGCGGCACTCCCTTGAACGACGACTGCACGGTCGTCGAACTGCTTTACACGGGCTAGAGGATGCACGACGCGTAGTCAGAAAACCGCCGTTTCCCGATTTGACATTTCCCCCTGCCTGATGTGACGTTCATCACATACGACCAGCGCCGCCCACTCCAGATTGGTAACAGCACCAACAAAATTCATATCACGGCTTGCAGGGTGAAATGCCCAGATTCGTATCAGGGCATGCCTTCAGGCATGCCGTTCGGAAAACTCGAAACAGACCGGCTTTAGCCGCTGTTTTTATGGCAACCCCAACCCGTCGCGCAGACCCATCTCGCATAAAGGCGGGAGCGCGCACTTTTTTCGTTACGTCCTCGACATGGGGCAAGCAGAATCTCCTACAGTCAGACCGTGCCGCCGGATTATTCGTGCGCGTTCTCTATGACTATCGTGCGCAAAACAAATTCCGCTTGCACGAGTTCGTCGTCATGCCGGATCACTTTCATTTACTGTAAACGGTCGAGAGCGAAATGACGATCGAACGTGCGGTTCAGTTTATCAAAGGAGGTTTTTCTTTTCGGGCGGGAAAGGAACTCGGCATGAGATCACCAGTTTGGCAGAAGGGATTCTCCGAGGTACGAATTTCAGACGCCGAAGCCTTTCAGCAAGTTCGAAACTACATCCGCAATAATCCAGTAATGCGTCGCCTTGTGGCTGATGCGGCGGATTATCAGTGGTCTTCGGCGCATCCAGGATTCGAACTCGACCCAGTTCCCTCCGGAATTGAAAAGACGCACCGTGCGACCCGCAGCGCCTGAAGGCGCCACTGTCTCATGCAGCGTTGCGGCATCGCTGAAGCGATGCCCTGATACGAATCTCGCTCTAACAAATTCCTCTAACGAATTCCCCTAACGAAATTCCCCTAACGAATTCCTCGGACGAATTCCTCTGACGAATCCCTGATCCAAGATTCGTCAGGGCAACGCGTTCAGACATGCGGGGGGTAACACAAGATTCGTATCAGGGCATGCCTTCAGGCATGCCGTTCGGACGCCAGAAACACCGGCCTCAGCCGCGGTTTTACAGCTATCCTTCCACCGCCACGGAAAAGTCTGTGCCTTCCCAACGTTGTTCTTGCAGCCAATAAAATGTGAAAACGACTTCACTTCCAGCTGACAATTGTTCGGTGGCAAGGTCGGCCACGTGGGTGCTTAAACCCGTGTCACGGGTACTGAAGTCCCGCGCAGTCTGCCAATGGTCCGTACTCCAATGCACCATTGCCGGTTCCAGCAGCGTGATACGCAGTTTTTTGTTTCGCGGAATTGATCGGCACTTGTTGTTGTAGCGCCACGCGAAGTATTCCGACTTCTTTTTATCTGTTTGATAGCGCTGCACCGTTTGTGGCGGTTGATCGAAAATCTTTCCGTCACGCAGCGACCGCCGCAACTTTATGTACTCAGAATGTGCCCACACCAAGGGACACGCCGACCCGGTCGGTTTGCCGGCGAACAATTCCCTCGCAGGCAAGTCAGCCGCATCCCAAACCTGTTCTGGGAGCAAGCGTCCTCCCTCGGTTGAATATTCCATCACCTGAAGAAGTTGCTCTGCCACCTGGGGACGTCCCGCTGCCAGTTCGTAATGCGCCCGCTCACCCGCCAGCAGCGGCCAAGGCCGCCCGATTCCGCTGCCATCGAATGGCGATCCATCTTCATGCTCTCCGTAGCCATCGCCGTTGTAGCGGTACCAGCAGGGACCTTGCGGCAATTTCACCCGTAACAGCGCGTCAATTACCTTGATCGTATTCAGAATTCGAGGATCGTTCGGTGTCCGCAAACCAAAGCGCACCAGGGCCAGCGCGTCTGGGCTAATAATGTGAGTGGCCGGCTCCGTACTCTGTCCAGGAGGACGATTCTTTATAGGAACAAAGCCTTCCGCCGGAGATGGCGCGCCATCAGTTTCCGGCGGCGCGATTCGCACGTAATATCCTTCCACTCCGATTTGACGCGCCAAGTCAGTGCCAGTGGCATAGGTCCAGCGTTCGATGTTGTCATTCCAATTGTCCGCCGTCTCACGTAGATATTCGGCAGTCGCTTTCTCTCCCACAGCATCCGCAATACTAGCCGCAGCCAACAATCCCGAAACCTCCACCGCCAGCGTGAACGGCGAATAACCGGCATCTTCTTCCCAACGATCCTGCTGCGTAACCGGGCCATTGCAGACGAGAAATCCGGCCGCGCGCTGAACCAGCGACCACCAGCGCGTCAGTTTGCCCAACACAGACGGACAATCGCGGCGCAAGCAGTCGACCAGGAGAATGGGAAATGCGGCTTCATCCATCTGCAGCCCATTCCAGTACGGACGGCCATCCAGCCACATGTTTTGCGCCCAATGTCCGTCGGCCTCCTGCGTGGACTCGAGATAGCGAAGCACGCGAACGGCGTCCTCTTGTGCACCTGCCGCTAAAAAACCGAAGGCAGTTTCCACCAAGTCACGCGGCCAAACCAAGTGATATCCGCCGAGATCCTCATCGCCTTTGTTGAAGCCCCACGGAATCGAAAGACTCGCGATCACTCCGCCCAGAAAATCTTTTGATTCATGACTGCGAAGCACTGCAACACTGGCGCGGTAGAGATCGTGCTCACGGGGTGGGCCGGTCTCGTCTAACCCCATCAGGCTCTGCGTGCCAACGTTCCCATTGCGCCACATACTGGTGGCGAAGCTCTGCGTAGGGTTCCAGCAAACTGGATCGTGCCTGCTGGCCAGCTTCTGACCAGATCGCGCCGAAACCCAGCGCGAGCACAAACTCGCCACTGCACGCTGTCCAGATCAATCTCGCCTGTAAGCGCAATGTTGCCGTTTTCGGCGCGCGTGTAGTCCCACGTCATCTGAAAATTGTTGGAGAGGTCCTGCCAACCATCGGACGTGCCGACGAAGCCCACCGACATCTGTTTCCATGGCGTCGAGCAGCCGAATGCCAGTGCGCAGCCGTTACGCTCGGCGAACAGCATGCGGACGCTCTTATAATCGCCAACCCATCCTGTATTGCCATTTCCCCAATTCGCAAGATGCGGCGCCAGCAGAGCGTACAGGCGGTAGTTCGCGAGTGTGCCCTGCAAAGGGATGAATCGAATCTTCTGCAGCACGACATTGCGATACGGATCGGTCAAAATTTCCTTGTCGATCCGGTACCGTCCCTGCATCTCTGTATTGGTCAACTTGTAGGCAGGTACGCCGGGCGCAACCGGAACATTCTCGAATCTGCAGTGACGTTTTTCTTCGGAGAAAAAACCCTTGCCATCGGTAACGATGAAGCCCATGTCGCGAGTGCAGGCTTGATCAACCCGAGGGTAATAAACTTCGTTCAAGATGCCGTGGCTCATGGTGAACCAGACCCGGCTACGCTGATTCAGGGCTGTGCCTATTCCGCTTTTCGCGCTCGAAGTCCAGCGCGGAGGAATTCCCGGCCAGCCCGGAGCGTATCGTTCTCCGTCGCTCAATGATCTATCCTCAAGGGTTCTCAGTGCATGGTACTAGAAACGTAATCTTGTAGGATTCGCCAGCCGGGCCAAAGATTCGCGTTGTAAAGATCCGCGTTATTCTGATAACAACGAAACCATGGCGGCGGAAACTCCAGTCGATTGTTTCCTTGCGCAACGCCGGGATATGGTGGAGGCACAACTGCGCGCGCGAGGAATTCGGGACGAGCGGGTGCTCGCGGCAATGTCGCGTGTTCCACGCCAGGAATTCATTCCTGCGGAATATCGCGACCAGGCCTACGAAGATCATCCCATTCCAATTGGCGAGGGGCAGACGGTTTCTCAACCCTACATTGTCGCCATTATGTTGCAGGCCTTGGCGCTCGAGCCGTCGGACACAGTTTTGGAGATAGGCACCGGCTCCGGGTATCAAACCGCATTACTGGCGGAACTTACTCATCAGGTTTACTCAGTGGAAAGGCATTCGTCTCTGGCTCGGACCGCGGAGGCTGCGCTCGCCCGTCTTGGATACAGCAATGTACAGGTGTTGATTGGCGACGGCAGCAACGGCCTCCTTGAACGCTCGCCGTTCGATGCCATCGTGGTGTCGGCGGCAGCTCCGCAGGTTCCGGCATCATTGCTCATACAGCTGCGCGACGGCGGCGGACGAATGGTAATTCCGGTTGGTCCGGCGCAGGCTCAGGAGTTGCAGTTAGTGCGCAAGGAGGCGGGCCAGCCACTGGTTAGCACTCTGGAAGGATGCCGCTTTGTGCCGCTCATCGGAAGTGAAGGGTATCACTCAGGCTGGTGAGCACAGACATGCGAATCTTTTAGTTCGCACTTTGCGATGGCTTGACGATGGCAACGGAGCCGGGAGTCCACAGATAATGGCTCTTGCATTGAACACACTCCGCATCCAGCTGATCATCTTTGGCATGGAACTGGAGCGAGACGTCGTTCTCCTTCTCGTTGGTCACCATCAAATTCAAATTCTCGCAACGAGTACACCGCACGAAGGCGGATTCGCCGGGATTGAGCGTCAAAATATACATACGACCAGATCTATGGATGAGCGGGCGAGCAGCCTAGTTGCTTCTCCTATCCCAACCTTCAATCTCGGAGACGACAATTAAAGGACATAAAATCGCAAGTCAGGGCCTGGTACTGTCATCGGTTGTTCCTAAAGACAGATTAAATGCACAGCGCGCTTCAGGCAAATCGTGCTCCGGGTTGCGGACAATACATTAGGGTTGTTAACCCGGCTCTCAAAACACAAAGAATGCATGGCAACCGCGAACCACTTCGCAATGGTTTTCAGCCCGGCACGAAAGTACTCTTCACCTCAATCTTAATGACGCCTTAAACCGAATTTTCTGATATTCTCATTCGTTTTACTCTGAGAGAAAACTGTGGAAAAGCGCGGGGCCAAGTATCATCGCGAAAGATTGGGAGAGGCTTTGCGCGAGGAGATCGAAACCATTGTCGAGGGCGAACTCGGCGATCCCCGCATCGGCCTGGTCAGCGTGAGCAGCGTCGTACTGGGAAGCGATTCGCGCTCCGCCCGTATTTTCGTGGTGGTGCAAGGCGACGATGCCGAAGCTGAGCGCACGCTGGAGGGACTGACTGCGGCGGTCGGTTTCATCCGTCGGGAAGTGGCGGAACGTTTGCATCTGCGCCGTCCTCCAGAGTTGTTTTTTCAGTTGGACCGTTCGCAGACTTACGCAGCAAGAATCGATGATCTGTTAAAACGCAACCGGAAAAGGAGCGGATAGCGAGTCGCACAGGACCAGGTCGATATGTTGAAAGAAGTTCTCAACCACATCGAGCGTCGCAACCGCTTCCTGCTGACTTCTCACGCGCGTCCCGATGGGGATGCGGTCGGTTCGACGCTAGCCTGTTGCCAAATCCTGCGAGCCATGGGCAAGCAGGCCGATGTGGTTCTGCATGATGGGGTGCCCCGTATTTATCAGCCGTTACCTTTTGCCGACACGGTTGCGCGCGCGGTTAGCGTCGAAGGCAATTACGAGGCTGCCATCATTCTGGAGTGCGATAGCATTCAGCGTACCCGTCTGGAGGGGTTGGAAAACCGTTTTCTGATCAGCATTGACCATCACATCAGCGGCCGGCCTTTTGCCAACGTGAACTGGATCGATCCCAAGGCGGTTGCGACCGCGGAGATGGTTTATCGCCTGGCGCGAGAGGCTGGAGTAAAAATTTCTCCGGAGATCGCAACCTGCCTTTACACCGCCGTACTCACGGATACCGGTTCGTTTATGTTTGAAGGTACCAACGAGCATACGTTCGCCCTGGCGCGTGAGTTGGTGCTGGCTGGCGCCGATGCCGCGCACTGCGCCCGCAATGTGTATTTCGGACATTCCACCGCCAAGATGCGCTTGCTGGGCGCGGCGCTTTCGAATCTGCATCGGGAAGGACCGCTGGCCTGGATTTGGGTAACGAGTGACCAGATGGAGCACGTTGGGGCCAAGGAAGAAGATTGCGAAGGGTTGGTGAACTACGCGCTTTCTATCCAGGACGTTGAAGTGGCTGTATTTTTTCGCGAGCTTCCCGATGGCCGTTTCCGTGTAAGCCTGCGCAGCAAAGGACAAATAGATGTGGCCGCGGTTGCCGAGCAGTTCGGCGGCGGGGGCCACGCCTGCGCCAGTGGCTGCTCTATCGACGGCCCCTTGACCACAGCGGTTACGCAGATCACCGTACAACTTCGGCAGAATCCCTTCGTACAATAGTGTTCTGAGGAAGAATTGAAAATCTCTCGCGCGTCTACTGATTGGCTTCTGCTTGCCGGATTCTGCGGGTTTCTGTTTTTCTTCGGGCTTGCATATTTTGGATTGATCGGAGCGGACGAGCCTCGCTATGCTCAAGTCGCCCGCGAGATGCTGGCTCGTCACGACTGGATCACGCCAACACTGGGAGGCAAGCCGTGGTTGGAGAAACCACCTCTCTATTACTGGCAGGCGATGCTGGCTTACAGCATCTTCGGCGTGAGCGATTGGGCTGCACGTTTGCCATCCGCGGCAGATGCGACGCTGATGGTGATCGTAATTTATCTTTTTCTAAAAAGTCTTCGTCCCGGATTCCAACTTGATGGCGCTTTGATGACCGCCTCGGCGGCTGGCATGATCGGTTTCGCCCGCGCCGCTTCGACAGATATGCCGCTGGCAGCCATGTTCACCATAGCGCTGCTCGGGTGGTATGCGTGGTACGAGAGCGAATCCTATCGCCATCTGACAATTTTCTATGGGTTCCTGGCTTTGGGCGCGCTGGCCAAGGGACCCGTGGCGCCGTTATTAGCGGCGGTAATAATCGCGCTTTTTGCAACGGCAAAGCATGATTTCCGGCTGCTTCTGCGCACGCTTTGGATTCCAGGAGTATTGCTCTTTTGCGCAATATCGCTACCCTGGTACGTCGCGGTGCAGATTCGAAATCCGGAATTCTTACGCGTCTTTATCCTTGAACATAATCTCGCACGATTTGGCACCAACCTGTATCACCATCCCGAACCATTCTGGTATTTCATACCGGTTACGCTGATTGGTTTGATCCCATGGACAGTTTGCGTGGTGGCCTCGGTCGCGGAAAGTGCTCGGGTCTGGTGGCGAGAACGAGGACAAATGCTCGCGTCGGAAGACGCTCTCAACGTATTCCTGATGATCTGGCTGGTCGTTCCGGTGGTTTTCTTTTCTCTGTCGAAATCAAAACTCCCCGGCTATATTGTGCCGGCCTTGCCCGCAGGCACGCTGTTGCTGGCAGAATATTTGCGGCGTCGAGTATCGGCTAACGAAAGTCCGGATATTTTTCTAATTGTTTTGCACTCGATTGTCGCTGCGACGCCGATTGTCCCGGCCCTGATGATTCAGTACATCATTCTTCAGCATCATCTTCCTTCGGGAAAAGCGGCCGAAATCTCTTTTGCATTTGCCGGAACACTGGCGATCGGCATTGCTGTCACACTACATACGAAGCTCGGCTTTGCCGGATTGCGTTTCATCACCTTGGTGCCGGTGGTGTTATCAGTAGCGGCGGCTCTGCGTCTCGGACCACCGGCGCTTGACAGCACGCTCTCGGCGCGGCCATTGGCAAATGAAATCAGCCATCTTGAGACTACGCCGCTGCCGCTGGCAGTTTCGGGCGTTTCCCGACAAACTGAATATGGTCTGGCGTTCTATCGAGACCAAATCATTGAACGATATGAATCGGGCCAAATCCCAGCCACTGAGCATTTGGTAGTGGCTCCAGAAGGATCACAAACTGCGATTGCAAAAAAGGTTGCGGGCCGGCGCGTTTCTTATCTGGGAAGCTTCGCGCCGCAAGGTTTGGATTACTACTGGGTTGCGGCAGCAGGGATGAATGTGAGCCACTAAAAAGCAGCGATTCATTCGATTGGGACGACATGCATTTGATGACAACGTATGTAAGCAACGGCGAATCCTCCCAGATACCCCCGTTTGCCTCGCGGCGTGCGAAGCTAATACACTCGGCCTTTAAGGCCGCAATTTTGTGTACCGCTGAGGCGTAGCCCTCCAGGAGCCGCGTGGAGATTCTCGATCTCAGGCATTTTTCTTCCGTCGACCTGCGCCCCTTGCTGGACGACGAGATCAGCGTGTGGTCGCGCCTGCTTTCCTGGGATTACGGCGGTTCGGCCGACATGATCCTGCGTTACGTTGACGCAAAGATTCTGCCCGGCTATGCGGCCATCGATCGCGGACGAATCTTCGGCTACGCGTTTTTCGTTTACGAGGGTAGTAAGGGTGTGATCGGCGATTTATTTGTGGCTAATGGCGGACGCTTACCCAATGCGCACGAAGTGGAATCCCGGCTGCTGACGCATGTGATCGAAACTCTGCAACAATCCCCCGGCATCCATCGCGTCGAAGCGCAATTGCTGATGCACGAAACCGGAATCGTCTCCCAGCCATTTGTGGCACAAGGCTTCAGCCGGCACGCGCGGCTTTTCATGCTCCTGCCACTGGACAACACCCTTACGTCAGCGCGACCCTCGCACCCGGATATCGAAATCCGTCAATGGTCGGAGTTGGACTACCAACCTGCCGCCGCGGTGATCACTACCGCGTATCGCGGGCACGTGGATTCCGAAATTAACGATCAATACCGCACCTTGAGCGGGTCTTTGCGTTTCCTGAATAATATTGTGCGCTTCCCGGGATGCGGAACGTTTGATCCCGATTCATCTTACGCTGCGATAAACAAACGCACTCGCACGCTGGTTGGATTGATTCTGTGTTCTCGCGTGCGCCAGGACGTTGGCCATGTGACCCAGGTGTGCGTACTGCCGGAGTACCGGTCGCACGGAATCGGGGAATTGTTGATGGCAGCAACGACAAGGAACCTGCGCCAGCGGAAATTCTCTTTGCTTTCTTTGACGGTCACGGAAGCCAACGACCGCGCTGTGCAACTCTATTTGCGGCTGGGATTCAATACCCAAAGAATATTTGACGCGTTCGTTTGGGAAGGCTAGCTCCCACCTTCAGTTCAAACCTAACGCAGAAGTTGACGATAAATTTCCGCAGTCTCAGCATCAAAACATACGAACAGCAGTTTTTCCATCTCTGCTCATGAATGCGGACGCTTCGCTCACGGCGATCTTCGCCGCTCGTTCCTTTGGGAATCCGTAGACGCCGGTGCTGATTGCGGGGAATGCGATGCTTCGAACCTTTAGCGATACAGCTACATCGAGCGATCTGCGGTAGCAAGAAGCCAGCAACTGATCTTCGTCGTTCGCTCCGCCGTGCCACACCGGGCCAACTGTGTGGATTACATATTTTGCCGGCAGGTTATATCCCTTGGTGGCTTTCGCGTCGCCCGTATTGCAGCCGGCTAATAAACGGCATTCGGCAAGTAATTCAGGTCCGGCTGCGCGGTGAATGGCACCATCGACGCCGCCTCCGCCCAGCAGGGAACTGTTGGCGGCGTTCACAATTGCGTCCACAATTTGTTTGGTTATGTCGCCTTGAATTACTTGGATTCTTGCGTCCATCGAACTAACGTCGCAAGATCCACATCACCCAGCCTGCCACGAAGACTCCGCCAACAAACATCGCGAAGCAGTACAGGCCGTAGCGGATCTGCTCGCGCGAAGTGCTGCGCTGAGTAATCCCGAAAACTACAGAGGCGAACAGGCCGAACAATACGGCGGCGCTGAAGTGGGAGAGTTGCAGGTTCATGGCTTCTTCCCAATCGCGATGTGGTAGGCATCAGCGGCGCTGATAAAGTTCAGCAGGCCGGCAACAATGATAAATTTGGTTCCGTAGTCGGCAGTGGCATGGGCGACCGCGCCTTGGCCTAGGTCCATCGCTCGGGTCAGAATGTACAGACCTCCTGCGCCGATGTCGCCCACAAATCCGAGGATATCGAGGATGTCGCCGCCATTAGGTCGATACACGCGGCCCTGCATGGCTATGCCAAGTATGAACATGACTACGATGGAGCCCATGAGCAACAGACCGCGGATCCAACGCTTCTGGATCAAATGGCCCGCGCCTGGAATCAGCCAGCCAATTGCCGGCGCGAACACCGACATGGTTGTTATGGGTTGCGATACTGGAGCTGCTTTAGTTGTCGAGGGATTTGCCATTCAGATGATTACTAGCTCACGTTGAATTTTACCTGTGACTTCGGCTACCTTTGGCCGCACCAATACGTTCACTTCGCTGCGCACGCCAAACTCCGGTAGATAAATTCCGGGTTCGATCGAGAAACATGAATTCGGAAGGATCCTGCGCTCGTCGTGAATTTCCAGGTCATCCATATTGGCGCCGTTGGAATGGATCTCGGTGCCAATGGAATGTCCGGTACGATGAATGAAGTAATCGCCAAAGCCGGCTTTGGTGATGTGATCTCGCGTTGCCCGATCTACTTCCCAGCCGCACATAGTGCGCCCGCTGGCGATGCCTTCCTGCACCGTCTTTACCCCAGCATCACGCGCATCACGAACTACGTGGAAAATTTCGCGCATGCGATCAGACGGCGCCTTGCCAACGAAACCGGTCCAGGTAATGTCGTAATAAACGGCTGCGGGCGAATTTTTCTTCGCCCAAACGTCGAGCAGAATAAAATCGCCTTCGCGAATGGGCGCTGAGTTCTCAGCACTCGGTTCATAATGCGGGTCGCCGCTATGGGCGTTAACGCCGACGATAGGCGGATCATCGGTTACGAGATTTTCGCGCTGAAATGCTTCCATGAACCATTGCTGCATCTGATGTTCGTTGGTTCCCCCGTTGCGCACTCGCCGGCCGATCTCTTGAAACGCCGCCGCCGTGATCGCATCGACCGCGTCGCGCGCCGCGTAGTGAGACTTAATTTGTTCATCCGTCCAAGTCGCTTCGAACAAAGCCACCAGATCACCCGAACTCACAACATTTTTTCCCAAGCCGCGGATCAACTCGAGCGTGCCCCCATCTACGAGAGAGATGGTAAAGACACTATTATTCGGCGAATACTGCATGGCGATGTCGCGATGCGCTGACAACAGCACCTTCACCTGATCGAACAACTCCTGCCAGCCGGCATACTGAAGTTTTTTCCCAGGCAGAGAATCGAGATGACGCGACTCAATCTTGTGTACCAACTTGGTTGGCTCACCTTCCGCCGGGATGAGATAGAACCACCGCCTCGTAACCATCGTAGTCGGGGACAACCCCAGCACCCGATAGGCAATGGGATCACGATGATGGTGATCGTAGAAAAGCCATGCGTCGATATTGCGCTCGCGCAAGGCAGCCTGTATGGCAGAAAGGTTCATGGGATATAGATCGTCATTCCGAGCGAAGCAGGGGATCTATGGTTCGACGCCGGCAAGAAACCATATCCCTCGATTCGCTCGAGATCAAAACGTTAGACATCTATTCTAACAACGTCAGCGACTTTGGGCGAATCGCGGCGTGGGAAGCGGTTGGCCTCATTGCGATATCATTCGGACGGTGCTACTCCGGGCAATGGCATTGTTTTTCACGCTTTTATCGTAAATCCAAAGCAGCGCGGACGTTATTAAGCCTACGGCACTCACGCACCACCAAATGCGCTCAGGCTGATGCACGACTTCACCGAAATGATGAACCAGTGTCCCGCCGAACCAGCCGCCAATCAAAGAACCGATTCCGATCGGCAGAAACGCGAATCCCATATACGTACCTTGCTGTCCTGGAGGCGCAAGCCGCGAAATATATTCGTAATAACGCGGTTGCTGAATGATTTCGCCCAGAGCAAGAACGAACAGTGAGAGAACGGCGGCCCAGATGGTCGGACGGAAAGCCAAAATCAGCCACGAAAGCGATGTGATCACGGTCCCTAAAATCACGGCTTGAAATGCAGGAATTTTTCGCGTGAGGAAATTTACCACCAGGGTGAGACAAATTACGGTAAGCCCATCCGTCACCAGGATTATTTCGACGTCGGCGTGCGGACTGATGTACCCATGAATGTATCCGGGCAGACTGATGTACTGCTGCCAAAACACGATCCAGTAGCCTGTGAAAAGCACGAGGAACCACATGAATTTGCTGATCCCAGCGAGCACCAGCGCGAGAAGCCCAACCCAGATCCACCAGGGCACAGTGAGATTTGGATAGACCCACAGGGCGATGCGCAGCACTAAGGCAATCATCAGGACGGGCAAGACCAACCGGTAATTTCCCACAACCGTGCAGAAATTCCGTGCGACAGTTGCGATCGAGGGCGGAGGCGCGTCGCCCGGCGTTGCGCGGTTCACGGAAGAAAAATAGCACCACAAAGAACATCGCGAAGACGCTTAAAGCTGCGACGCGATAAACATTCTCAACGCCTAAGTGGCGATGCGCCCAGGAGGCGAAATACGGGCCAGCCGCGCCGCCGACATTGACCATGGTGTAATAAATCGAATAGCCGATTGAGCGAACGTTTTCTTTTGAAGCGCGCGCCGTCGTGCCCACCACGCAGGGTTTCACCAGCGCAATCCCGAGTGCTGGAAGAATGAGAATGAATCCCACGAAGAGACTAAGCGGGACTGAGTTGCGCACCGGCGCCAGCCAGGACGCACCGATGGAGCCGATTAGAAAATATGCTACGGACAAGATGAGGTATGCGATTGAAAGAGCGCGGCGGAAGCCAAGTCGATCAGCGGCGGCGCCGCCGAAAATGGCGAGAAACCATACCATGCCGCCGAATATTCCCGTCAGCGTCCCAGTTTGCTCAGTGGAAAAATTCAGTCGTTCCTGCAAATAAAGAGCCAGAGAAGCAAAAGCCCCGTAGTAGGAAAGACGCTCAAAAATTTCGCTGATGTTGGCGACCCAGAAAGGGCGCTCGAAGCCAGTTCGAATTTCGCGCAAGCGTTCAGAGAACAGAAACCATACCTCCCACGGGCCCGCTAGGGCTCAAGCTTCCTGCGCAATTCGTCCGCCGACAATCCAGC
Source organism: uncultured Acidobacteriota bacterium (assembly GCA_963716405.1). Classification (GTDB taxonomy): domain Bacteria; phylum Acidobacteriota; class Terriglobia; order Terriglobales; family Acidobacteriaceae; genus JABDBE01. Next base: position 352,322 of record CAVQTI010000015.1, read on the forward strand.
AATTCGAATTACTTTTCTGCGGCCGGTTTCGCCGGACGCAATAGTAACGGAAGAACGCGGCACAAGGAAAAGGTTCGCGAAAATTTCGATGCAGGCGTCGTTCGCCCGTCCACCTATGGGAGGCGCAGTGACGGCCAATTTCAATGCGTCGCCCACGACTCCAGTTATGGCATTTTTCTTCGCGCGCGGATTTATCTTAACCGCGAAAACTGCTCCACCAGGACTATCGCGGATCGGAATCATAGAGCGTCCCGGCCAAATATCACAACTTCGACAATTTTCGGCGAACAAAAGAGCATCAGGCTTTTCTTTGATGATTCGCTAAAGAGTTGGACCTCACTGGATTTCCAGCGAAACCAAGTCGCCGTCTGTAGTGCCGCCAGCTCTGTAGTTGACAGCGACCGCGCGAGTTTTCCAGTCGCAGGAAAATGCGTCCGCACCGATTAGCGTCAGTGATTTGTAATCTTGCGCGCGAAGCTTAAGCACTCTTGCTCCTACAGCCACGGTCAGAATGGCCGATGGTGGCTGCGTGCAATCGACCGCCAGCAACTTTCCTTTCACAAATTTGATCGTCCGTTTATCAATCTGTGGCGTAGCCGGAATTTGTGGTGCATGATCCTCACTGACTTCTTCATCTGTTTTAGAATTTTGATTCGTTGTTTGCGGTTCCGCTGGTCTTCTAGCGCTCGACGGAGGTCCGATCGAGGGAGTTGCCGACTGTGACGGCGTTGATGTTGGCCCCTGCCCTGATGTTTGGTCCTGAGGCAGTACGCCATACTTTTTCAACATGGGTAGACCTGCCAGTTGCTCGCCAGCCGACTTAGCGATCTCCGGATCGGGACTGTTTTTAAGCCGCTCGAGCAACGCGGTAGCGGCATCCCAATTCTTACCCGCAAGATAAATTTCCGCCATGTCCAGCAGATAGGTTTGGTTTCGCGGGCTGAGCAGAAGCGCCGGCCGCATCGAATCCATGGCAGCGTGCACGCCCCCGCCGTCCAGTTGCGCCATGGCCAACATACAGCGGGCTTCGGCAAATTCCGGATCCCAGTCGAGAACCGAATGAAGGTCCTGCATCATGTTAGGAAGACCTTGTATCGACTTTCTTGAGGTTTGCGCCGCCCGCAATCGCACCAACGCCAAATAATAATGGAGCCACGGATCTTTGGCGTTAAGTTCTGCGCCCTTATTCAACTCCTCAATTGCGCGATCGAATTCCTTACTCTCCATGTGCGCCCAAGCCAAGCCCCGACGCGCAACCACGTTGTCTCCTTTAGGGAGGTTTGTAATCGACTCCAGTTGTTGCATCGCCTGCTCGCGGTGGTCGGGAAGGCGCAGTTTCATTTCAGCAACCAGCGCTTGCCCTTCCGCCTCGGGGATTTCTTGGGTGCTGCTGCCGATATTCTCAGGCAAGGGTACGCCGTTCAATTGAACCCCCATCGCACTGCCGGGCGACGGTGACAGCGAGTGAAAATGATCTTTCACTGCCTGTTCAAATTGAGCCGGAGACAGGCCGTACGCCTTCTGAATTGCTTCTCCGACCGGAAGCTTTTGGTTCTCGACCAGGTCGAGATAAGCACCAGTTTCGGAGAGCTTATTCTGGGTGAGAAGGTAGTGCATCACGATCCATGACTCGGCGTAGAACAACGTGTGCCGCGACTTTTCCCCGCTAGAAGAGGGCTCGCGAGCGGTTCCGAATAAGTCGGGAATTGTCATCCATGTGGACGAGTTCAGCAATTCGGTAAACGATTCCGGATCGACTCCTATCTGCACTTGTTTGTCGAGGCGCAAGCTCGAGAAGTATTCCGCGAAGCCTTCGTCGAACCAGGGCTGCGTCGGCGGATAGTTGTAATTCAGAAAAACCAAGGCAAAATTACGCGATATCGACCGCCAGCTTTCGTCTTTCGCAAGATTCAGCGCGAAGTAATCGCGGTCTTCGCCGGGAATGAAGAAGCCAGATGCAATGCCCTGTCCTTGGCGAGTGGGAACGACTTTGCTGTATTCCTCGTCGTTTCTGAGCGCGATTATATCTATAGGTTCGGACATATTGATTCGGCTTCTCGACAATAGTTGTCCGAAGACCGCGCGCATCTGTTCGAAACGAACGGCGACGTCGTGTCCATGTTTTTCGTCGGCGTCCGTGACTACTGAAAAGTGGCTGGAATTGACGCGAATCCAGTGAGGTTCATCAGAACGGGCGAAGGCGATGGGAAGAGAAGCTACTCCGCATAGCAACAGCGTAAAGATAAGTTGGCGCGCCGACCAGTAATTCCGGGACATTGTTTAGCCGTTAGCGTTGCGAACGTCAATGATGCTAACACGCAAGCGGGGTCGATCTGAACGGCCCGTCGGCTTTCCGTTCATAGCGGTAGTGAAAGAATTAATTTCATCTTGCTGTCGTCTGGTCTGCCGGACTCATAGCCTGAGCCACCACGAATTCATTTGCACACATTCGTTTCACACGGGCCACACCGATTTGATTTATGCTGTCCCACTTGGAACATTTTGACTGGAGGCTACGTGGATCGACTGCATCGCCTTGTCTTTATTCTTTCGCTTGTCGGGTTTTCTCTTCTGGGGATCAGCCAGGCACAACAGTATCCACAAAGCATGTATCAGGAAATGAGTTGGCGCATGATCGGGCCTTTTCGCGGCGGGCGCACGCGAGCGCTGGCTGGTGTGCCAAGCCAGGCGAATATTTTTTATATTGGGGCGGTGAATGGCGGCGTATGGAAGTCGGATGACTACGGCCGCACGTGGACGCCAATCTTTGATCAGGAGCCGACACAGTCGATCGGCGCGATTGCGGTAGCCCCCTCGGATCCCAATATTATTTATGTGGCGAGCGGCGAGGGGCTGCACCGTCCTGATCTGTCGGTCGGCGATGGGATATACAGGTCCTCGGATGCCGGCAAGAATTGGACGCATCTTGGCCTGCGCGGCGGGCAACAAATTCCTGCGGTGGTTGTCGACCCCCGCGATCCGAACAAATTGTTTGCAGCGGTACTCGGGCATCCTTACGGTCCGAATGACGAGCGCGGCATCTTCCGCTCGAGCGACGGCGGCAGCACGTGGGCGAAGGTGCTTTACAAGGACGAGAACACGGGCGGCTCCGACATCGAGATGGATCCCTCGAATCCTGATGTGCTTTATGCATCGCTGTGGGAAATGCGCGAGGGTCCGTGGGAGGACAACAATCAATTTCAGGGAACCGGCGGAGGTCTTTTTAAATCGACGGATGGCGGCAACACCTGGAATGCATTGAAGAATGGTTTGCCGAACAATATGACGCAAGTAAATGTGGCCATTGCCCCCAGCCAACCCAACCGGCTCTTTGCCGCGGTGGCGACGACTGAGAAGGGAGATTACGGCTCTGGCGCCGGATTGGGCCTTTACCGCTCCGACGATGCCGGCGAAAGCTGGCACTCTGCTACGACTGATCCGCGTCCTGCCATGCGCATTGGCGGTGGAGACCTTCCAATCATAAGAGTGGATCCAAAAAATCCTGACGTGTTGTACAGCGTCAGCATCGTCACCCTGCGTTCGACCGATGGTGGCAAAACCTGGAGCAGTATCCGCGGCGCGCCTGGCGGAGATGATTATCAAAACTTGTGGATCAATCCAAATGATCCCAACATTATTCTCGTGGTCAGCGATCAAGGCGCTATCGTAACCGTGAATGGGGGGCAAACGTGGAGCTCCTGGTACAACCAGCCGACTGCGCAGCTTTATCACGTTGCTACGACAAACACTTTTCCCTACCGGATTTGCGCCGGCCAACAGGAAAGCGGTTCGCTATGCATTTTGAGCCGAGGCAATGACGGCGAGATTACTTTTCGCGACTGGCATCCGGTTGCGACCATTGAGTACGGTTACGTGGCACCTGATCCGCTCGATCCCGATATCGTTTACGGCGGCGGCAGGAATGAGGTTTCGAAATATCATTGGTCCACCGGGCAGGTGCAGAACGTAACCGCGATTCCCGTCCGCGATCCGAAGTACCGCACCGACCGGACTGAGCCCACGATGTTTTCGCCCGTCGATCCTCACATTCTTTACTTCGCTTCGAACGTATTGTTCAAGACGACCGACGGAGGAAATTCCTGGCAAACCATTAGTCCGGATCTCACTCGAGAAAACCCCGGAGTTCCGCCAAGCATAGGCACACTTGCGCCCAGAGAATTCTGACGCCGGTAAACAACGCGGCGTGATTTATGCGCTGGCACCATCATTTAAGGACGTAAACACGCTCTGGGCGGGCACCGACGATGGACAGATCTGGGTGACGCGAGATGGCGGACAGAAATGGAACAACATCACGCCGCCGGAATTGACCGCCTGGAGCAAAGTCACGCAGATCGAAGCTTCGCACTTCGACGAGCAAACCGCGTACGCATCGGTAAGCCGGTTTCGTATCGATGATTTGCGTCCGTATATCTATCGCACGCACGACGGTGGCAAGACGTGGACGCAGATCGCTAGCGGACTGCCGGCGGATGCGCCGGTCGACACAGTACGCGAAGATCCGGTCCGCAAAGGACTGCTTTTTGCGGGCACGGAAAACAGTGTCTGGGTATCGTTTGACGATGGCGATCACTGGCAGTCTTTGCAGTTGAACCTGCCGCATACGTCGATGCGCGATTTGGGGATTCATGAGAACGACTTGATCGTCGCTACGCACGGGCGATCATTTTGGATACTGGATGACATCACTCCGTTGCGCCAACTCGCCGATGTAAGGGCGGATTCGAAGAGCTATCTTTTCAAGCCGGAAGATGCTTACCGCGTCCGGCGCAGCACCAATCCTGACACTCCGATTCCGCCCGACGAACCGGCCGGCAAGAATCCGCCGGATGGCGCGATTCTGGATTATTTTCTGGCGCAGCCTTCGAGCTCGGTAACCCTTGAAATCATGGATGCACAAGGCAAGCTGGTGCGGCGCTTTTCCAGCGACGACCAGCCCGAAGTCAGTCAGGCGGACATGGAGAAGCAACTGATTCCGCTTTACTGGATACGCATGCAGAAAATTCTTTCCGCGAGCCCTGGCATGCACCGTTGGGTTTGGGATTTGCACTACCCGTCGCCCAGTGCTTTGCAACATGAGTATCCGATCGCAGCGGTGCCAAACGATACTCCGCGATCACCGCTTGGCCCCTTAGCAATGCCCGGAGAATACACAGCTCGACTGACGGCGAACGGACAGACCTTCAGTCAGACGTTCACGGTAAAGATAGACCCGCGCGTGAATGAGGCGCCAGCCGCGATTGAACAGCAATTCACCCTCGAAATGCGCCTGGCTGCGGAATTAACGGCGACCACCGAGGCGACAAAAGACGCTCGCTCGATACTCGATCAACTGCACAAGATTGAAGGCCAGGCCAAGGGCACATTAGCTGACTCGATCAAAGCGCTCGATCAAAAAATAGGAATGATTTTGCGGGGGCCGACACCGCCGGTTGCGGGAGCTGCGCCGGAACCCAATCTGACTCGCCAGAGTGCCTCCGTGGGCATGCTCTATGGAGCAATAGGACAGGCCGATGCTGCCCCGACCACGGCTCAACTAAACGCAGTGGCGGAAACCGAACGCGAGCTTTCCACGGTAATGAAACGGTGGGAGCAAATTAAAACCTCCGATGTGCCAGCGCTGAATCGCGAACTCAAGAAAGCGAATTTACCAGAGATTCGCTTCGAAACGAAAGCCCAGAACGAAGAAGCTGGGAGCGATCTGGAGTAACGCGAGATCGCTGTCTTCATCATCGTGAACTGAAATCCGGAGTGAACGACGGATCGCGGTGTTTGCCTGCGGCACTGGTAATGCCGGCAACAACCGAAATTCCTCGCTTGGCTCGGAATTACGGCTTATTTCCCAACCTATTCGGCGATCAGAAGATTTTCCGCAAACGGCCATTCTTCATCGATCCATTGCGCATCGCAACGGAAACCCGCCTGGCCGGCAATCCGAGATACTTCAGCCAGCGAGTATTTGTGACTGCTTTCGGTCCAGATGGTCTCTGCTTCAGCGAACGTGACAGATAAACCCGACGCGGGAATAGTCACGGTTTGTTTTTTTCGCGAGCGAATGTGCATTTCCACGCTGCCGACATCCTGATTAAATCTGGCTACGTGTTCGAACTGCTCAAGATTAAAGTCGGCATTGAGTTCGCGATTAATCCGCAGGAGCAAGTTCAAATTGAAGGCAGCCGTTACCCCGAGCGGATCATCATAGGCATCGAGTAATTGTTGAATGGGTTTCTCCAGATCGGTCCCCAGCAACAACGCGTCCCCGAATATCAAGGTCTCTCGTATTTGACGCAGAAACTTCACATCGGCCGGATGCTCGAAGTTACCAATTGTGCTTCCCAGGAAAAGAACTAGCAGTTGTTCTCCGGCGCGGCGCCGGGCGGCGACTTCCATCAACCCATCCAAATATTCCCGCTCGAAGCCGAGAATCCTGACCGCTTCGATATCACCGAGTTCGCGCTTGCACATATTCAGCGCCGTGCGGGAAATCTCGATGGGGCAATACGAAATGTTTTGATGACGGCTCAAGGCTTCAAGCAGCCATCGCGTTTTTTTGCCGCTGCCGCTGCCCAGTTCCGCCACTGTGGTTGGCGGGGTGAGTCTAGCCACAATGTCCTCTGAATGGCGCTGCAAAAGACGCTCATCGGCACGCGTCAAACCGTACTGGGGAAGAACACTGATAACCTCGAAGAGCGCGGAGCCAACATCGTCGTACAGGTATTTCGAGGGCAGTTCTTTCTGTCCGGGCATGGTCAAACCCTGGCGAACGTCAGCAGCCAGTTCAGGACTGGCGGTGGTTGTATAAGTCTGCGTCAGCATGGCGCCCTCCGAATCGATCACTTACTAACGCAGCGAAATCCTGCGTACACGTATTGGTAATGAGGTTGGAACCAGTTGCGAAAAGAGCGACGCAGCATGCAAGCGGCGGTACGCGGCGAAGCTCCCTTCATCACATAGTGTTTGCCGTCGAAAAAATCGGCGGAGTAGCCGGGATAAAACGAAAATCGTCGGAAGCCAGGAAACGGTTCGAACCGGCTGGAGGTCCACTCCCATCCATTGCCCAGCAGATCGGCGACGCCGAATGCGCTATCGCCATCAGGAAAAGCATTGACCGGAGTCGGGTCCCAACTGTGGAAATCGAAATTACCCTTGCTGGCATTCGGCTCATCGTTGCCCCACGGGAAAAATCTCTCATTACCACTATCGCTGTTCGTCCCGTACGCCGCCCGATGCCACTGTGCCTCGGTAGGTAGCGACTTGTTCGCCCAGCGGGCATAGGCGCTGGCTTCGGCATGGCTCACGTACACCGGCCATTCCAGAGGCAAGGGGATCTCATCGAACATCGTCCGGCAATACCAGCGGTCTTGGTTCCGCGTCCAAAACACGGGACGGCGAATGTCGTGCGAGGTTCGCCAGTTCCAATCGTCTTCAGTCCAGAATTCAGGATTGTTGTATCCGCCAGCGGCCATGAAATCGAGATATTCACGGTTTGTCACTTTGTATTTGTCGATGGCGAATACAGGCACGTCAATGTTTTGCGCTTCAAATTCATTGTCCCAACCGAAAGCCCCATCGCGACTCGACACTCCAAGCACTGCCCGTCCGGCGGGAATCTCGATCATTCCGGGTGTGCTCGGTGAAACCACGAGTTCAGGTGCGCGCTGTTTTCCAACCTTGCGTTCAAGCGGCAACTGGTGGAGCATGTATGCCAAAGTTTCCGCGTGCATGAGCCGGTGTTCGATGGCGACGTTCATCAATTTGCTTGCGGAATAATCCGTTCCTGCGGGATTGGAATTCAGATCGGAGAAATCGAGCGCTGCCAGACCTGCGTCAATGCTTTCTCGGATTCGATCGACATAGCCACGAGTGGACGCCACAGAAGGCCAGTCGCTTGGTTGGTCGGCAGGAAGAGCGCCGTTCACCGGATCAATTCCAAAGGCAAACAACTGGTCGAGATCAGCGTCGAAAAGCTTCAGACCCAGAACTCGCTCGCGCAAGAGATTCCAATCGAAGGCTTCCAGATGGCCGAGATAGAAAATAATCCGATGCCTCTCCGGAATCGGCCGCTCATAAAGTGAGTTCGGCCTGACAATGCGGAAAATTTCGTCTGTTCGAGCCCGGGCCTCCGCCAAACGCTGGAGCAATTGTTGGGGCGCTTCAACTTCTTTTTGCGCGACGAGCATTCCTAGCCTCCAAAGCTAAGGATGATTTACGCTTCATTTCCGATCCCAGATGTTGACGCCATTTCGGATTGGCGTAGGCATTTCCTATTGGTTCTGTTCACGACCATCAGGAAACCCCTCACGCGCGCAGGAAAGCAGGCAAGCGTCTGTATCCGGCAAAATCGCCTCAACCTTAGATGCCCATCGGCTTAGATCGGTACCGACGATTTTTCCGGTCAAAGGGGATGAACTTCAAACGTCGTAAAATGAAGAAGATAAGCAGCCACTGAAAGAACTTGCGCATCGATTGTTGTTCGCGTTTAGCCCGCAAGCGCATTTAGAACGACTGTTTTCTGGCCACAAGAATGTACGAGGACGACATGAACATGATGAATATGAATTCAGACGAATGGCCGGAGCTGCCACTCGGAGCCTGGAAGGATACTTACGCGACCCTTCACATGTGGACGCAGATCGTGGGCAAAGTCCGGCTTGCGCTCAGCCCGAGCATTAATCATTGGTGGCAGGTGCCGTTTTACGTGACTGCACGCGGACTCACGACCTCGCCCATCCCTTACGGGCGCGGGATTTTCGAGATTCAATTCGATTTCATCCATCACCAATTGCTGATTCGAACCAGCGACGATGCAGAAAGAAAAATGTCGCTGACACCGCGATCAGTCGCCGATTTCTACGACGAATTTATGCGATGTCTGCAGTCACTCGACATTCAGGTGAAAATCTGGAAGATGCCAGTCGAAATTCCCAATCCGATTCCTTTCGATCAGGATACACAGCATGCTTCGTACGATCCTGAATACGCAAACCGCTTCTGGCGAATTCTGGTCTGCGCCGATGAAGTCTTTAAGGAGTTTCGCTCCCGCTTTATCGGCAAAAACAGCCCTGTACATTTTTTCTGGGGCAGCTTCGATCTGGCGGTTACTCGCTTTTCTGGCCGTCGTGCGCCGGAGCGACCCGGGGCGGACCCGATTACGCGCGAAGCATATTCGCATGAGGTGATTAGCGCAGGATTCTGGCCTGGCAGTGGAGATATAAAAGATGCGGCGTTCTATGCCTATGCCGCGCCCGAACCGGCGGGTTTCGATGCGGCAAAAGTTGGCCCGGCAAAAGCTTTCTATCATCCACAGCTGCACGAATACCTATTGATGTACGACGATGTCAGGCGTGCCTCATCCCCTCAGACCGCGCTCCTGGAGTTCCTGCAAAGCACGTATGACGCTGGTGCGAGCCTGGGAAAGTGGAATCGCGCGGAATTGGAGAAACCTGCGGCCTGATCTACATCGAGCCCACGGAAATCCACGAACGGTTACACTTAATTCATGACCACCCAGACGCTCAACTCCCTTTCCAAGGCGTCTTCCGCCTATCTCCGTTCGGCCATGCACCAACCCATCCAGTGGCACGAATGGGGTGAGGAAGCCTTTGCCGCGGCGCAGCGCGAGAATAAACCCATCCTGCTCGACATTGGCGCGGTCTGGTGCCACTGGTGCCACGTGATGGACCGCGAGTCGTACGACAATCCGGAAATCGCGGAGATCATCAACCAGCGCTTCATCGCGGTGAAGGTCGACCGCGATGAGCGTCCTGACATCGACAGCCGTTACCAGGTGGCAGTGAGCTCGATCAGCGGACAAGGTGGCTGGCCCCTCACTGCATTCCTTACTCCCGCGGGCAAGCCTTTCTACGGGGGAACGTATTTCCCTCCTGACGATCACTATGGCCGTCCAAGTTTCAAGCGCGTGTTGCTTTCTATCGCGAACGCGTACCACGAAAAGAATGACGACGTCATTGAGCAGGCGAAGATGGTCGAGGGTGCCATTTCGCATGCGGAGTCATTTGCCGGGAAAAGCGCGGATTTTTCGCCGGCTGTTATTGATGCCATCGTGAAATCGGCGCTGAGCATGTTTGATTCACAAAATGGCGGATTTGGAAGCGCTCCGAAATTTCCCCATCCCGCCGCGCTTGATCTTCTGATCGATCAATATGCGCGTTCCGGCGACCAAGGGATACGCAACGTCTTTGCCACGACACTCGAAAAAATGGCGCTCGGCGGCGTCTACGATCAGCTTGCGGGCGGGTTTCATCGCTATTCCGTCGATGAACGCTGGGTCGTACCTCACTTCGAGAAGATGTGCTACGACAACTCCGAGCTGTTGAAGAATTACGTTCACGCCTATCAGGCTACGGGATCCGAATTCTTCGCGTCTGTGGCGCGTGACATTATTCGCTGGATGGATGAATGGCTCAGCGACCGTGAGCACGGTGGCTTCTATGCTTCGCAGGACGCCGATTACTCCATGGACGACGACGGCGATTACTTTACCTGGACTTTACAGGAAGCGCAGGCGGTTCTCAGCGAAGACGAACTTCGCGTCGCCAGCCTTCACTATGACATCAACGAAATCGGTGAGATGCATCACAATCCCGCCAAGAACGTGTTGTATGTGCGAGCCTCTGTCGAAGAGATTGAAAAACGGTTAGGCTTGCCCCAGGATGAGATCCGAAGGCTGCTGCAATCGGCCAAAAAGAAAATGTACGCCGCTCGCCTGCAGCGGCCGACTCCTTATGTGGATAAAACGGTCTACGCGGGTTGGAACGCGCTTTGTATTTCCGCATACCTCGAGGCGGCCAAGGTGCTCAAGCTCAGCGATGCTGAACATTTCGCGTTGCGATCGCTGGACCGTCTACTCGCCGAAGGATGGCGGCCCGAGACCGGCCTGCTGCACGTCCTCGCTTATTCCGATGCCAGCGCACAACGCCGTGAAATCCCTGGCGTGTTGGACGATTACGCTTTTACTGTCGTCGCCTGCCTGGACGCCTATGAAGCCACTGCCGATCTCAGCTACTTCAAGTTTGCAAAGCGTATCGCAGATGCGATGGTGGACCATTTCTTCGATCCGGTTTCCGGCGGCTTTTTCGATACCGGGAAACCTACGGCCGATGAGAAAGTCCTGGGCGTACTGGGCACCCGGCGCAAGCCGTTCCAGGACTCTCCCACGCCCGCGGGAAATTCTGTGGCCGCGATAGCCTTGCTCCGGCTTCACGCCTTCACTAATGACCCGGGGTTACATGACAAGGCAGAACAAACGATCGAAATAATCGCAGGCTTGGCCGGGCAGTACGGATTATTTGCCGCCACCTATGGGATTGCGGCCGTGCACCTGCTGCATCCACACACTCAGATTGTCGTGGTTGGAAACGACGAACTGGCTGGGCGACTTTACGACGCAGCCATAGCGTCTTACGCCGCCAACAAAACTGTCCTTAAGCTGGAAGCTAGCCAGGCCGTTTCACAGAACCTTCCGCCCGCCTTGGCGGAAACGATTCCGCAGCTGCCGGGAATCAAAGACGATAAAACTTTTGCGGTTATCTGTTCCGGATTCACTTGCCAGCCTCCGGTTTCTGATCCGGCTGACCTGGAGCGAAGGCTGAAGCCCGCAGACCTGGCGAAGTCCAGCAAATAAAAAGAGGCTGGCGTTGTTTTTCCAATCGCCAGCCTACTGAATTCTTGAGCCACTTAGGGGTAGCTCGTCAACTACGACAACTGCCCTTATCGGCAATTTTGCTCCAGTGCAACACGGTACTGGTGCACCTTCTTCCGGTGCAGGTACCACCGGAGCGGCAAGTGCCGAGATTGCACACACCATACCTACCATCAGGAACAACATCCTGACCGCACGTTTCATGGAAGTATTCTCCTAGTACGGGTCCCCTGGGAGCGGCGACCCTGACTTGGCAGGGATTATACAGGTGGTGTCAAGCGCTTTCGGGAAATTTTGAAATTGAAGGACCTCGCGGTACCGGTTAAAAATGTCCCGCGCAGGATTGCGCGTTTAGGTTAGCCCTTATATTTCAACGACATACAAAAGCTGCCTATGACTGTGTGGCCGGTTTATTTTATTTGAAGGTGCGAAAGTGGCAGTCCAAGACTAAGACAATTGGTCAACGCACCAAGTCTCTTGGCAATGTGCGACGAGAAAATGGTGTGACAGCTTTGCCAGGAACTGACATTTTCGTTACCAAGCGTTTTTCATCCTTTTGCTCACATTGCTCCCGCTCTGGCTCCGCCGGGTTGTGAGAAAATGCGCGGTCTACCATGCGTTCGAACATGGGGATCAAAGAATCTTCACCGGTTGGGTTTCGCAAATCGCCAAGACCCTGCTCCCAGCGCTGTGACATTCGCATATTGGCAGACGCGGTCCGAACGGTCGTCGTCAACCAGGCATATCCGATCCAAGTGAAGATAGCGAAACTGTATGCCGTGGTATTGATCAGGCTCACGGTGTGCGGCCGTATTTGTCCTCCGGAGAATAGAGCCATTCCAACCAAATCGACGGTTGCAAAGCCGCCCAGGCCGAGCGCGATGCCGAAGCTGTGCTGCCGCCAAGAAACCCCCAAGTACCGGGAAAAAACCAGGAGGAACAATATGAGCCCGCATTGCATGACTCGCACACAGCGTTGCCCGATGATCACGGCTTGAACCAGCGGCGAATCCGGCGCGCCTTGGCTGGACGCCGTCACTACCACTGCGACCAGCAACATTACCAGCGCGGCCCATTTGAACAGCACCGTACCCAGATCTTTCAACGTGTGGTAGGGACGAAACACATCCAGAAAGATCTCGTGAATGACCTTAAACCCAATCGCCAGACTGATTGCCATACTGATCCAGTAGGCATAAAAATAGGCCGTGGTACTGCCAAACTTATAAATCGGGAACAAAACGAGGAAGTTCAGAACCTGGAAAACAACGTACGCGAAAAAGATGGGAAAGGTGCGGTGAAGTTTTCGCCAAAGCATCGCCCCGATCAGCAACAACTCAAGGGCGGGGTGGGAGACCCAAAGCGCAAGTTGGATATTTGAATTCATGCGGTTAGCACATTACTCCATGCGCCGGCCACTTTTTCTTGCTTTTTGACTTTACCAGTTCTGACGAAGGGGTCAATGGACGAAGGTAACCAAAGGTAACAGTTACCCTCTGATCCCGGCTAAATAATTCCAGGTTGGGAGGATAGCTTCGGAGTAATAGCTACACATCGGAGTTTTCGGGCGTTGGAGTGGTTACCTTTAAATGGTTACTGTGGGGAGTTCGACTTAGAGAAGGTCTAAACCGGCCTCGGATTTCTTGAAAACTGTCGCTGGTGCCAATACGGATAAGGCGGAGTTACTTCGCTGGCGGCATCCAGGCGGGCTATCTGCTCGGCGGTGAGATTCCATCCCACCGCAGCCAGATTCTGGCGCAGCTGTTCTTCATTTCTGGCGCCGATGATGACGTTGGCAACAGTTGGCCTTTGCAGAAGCCAGTTCAAGGCGATCTGCGGAATGGTCTTGCCCGTTTCGCGAGAAACCTCATCGAGGGTGTCCACAACTTTATACAGATATTCATCGGGAACTGGCGGACCTTGCTCTGCCGTGCTGTGCAGTCTACTGACTTCGGGCAGCGGTTTGCCGCGTCGAATCTTGCCAGTCAGCCTGCCCCACCCTAACGGACTCCAAACGATCGTAGCTACTTTCTGGTCCAGGCCCAGCGGCATCAGTTCCCACTCAAAATCACGACCCACTAACGAATAATAAGCTTGATGAGCTACATAACGCGCCCAGCCATACTCTTCGGAAACGGCGAGAGACTTCATCAGGTGCCATCCCGAGAAATTGGAGCACGCGATGTAGCGGACTTTGCCGCTCTGCACCAGCGTATCCAAAGTCTTGATAGTTTCTTCGATCGGCGTCTGCGCGTCGAATCCATGCATGTGGTAGAGATCGATGTAATCGGTATTGAGGCGGCGCAGGCTCGCTTCGCAGGCCGGAATCAGATGATGGCGCGAGGAACCGAGGTCGTTAGGGCCGTCGCCCATGGCGAATGTCGCCTTGGTGGAAATTAGAACATGGCTGCGACGGCCGGCGATTGCTTTGCCGAGAATTTCCTCCGATGCTCCCTGCGAATACACGTCAGCCGTGTCAAAAAAATTCACTCCGGCTTCGAGGCAGATGTCAATCAGCCGGGTGGCTTCTTTCACGTCACTGTTACCCCAAGCTTGAAAGAAGTCGCCGCGACCGCCGAAGGTGCCGGTGCCGAAGCTGAGGACGGGAACTTTTAATCCGGAATAGCCAAGCTGTCGAAATTCCATGAGCAGTAGATGCAAGTGTGCGGGTTTGGAGATGCGAACTGGTGGGTGCCGTTCGCCGCAGTCCGCCGCGCCAATTCAAAATGCGGCGGACAGGAGTGTCCGCCCCACGGCATGGTGATAACCTTGCAGAATGATGCGCGACTTTGATGCACAAGTCGACTCTGCGCCCCCGTCCCGATCCCAAACCGCATTCGCGCTTATCGTCGGGCTCATGGTCGGGCTGGTGCTTGCTGGCGTGGCTGGGTGGTTTGTCCTATCGCATAATTCGGGACGAGATTGGCTAGGCCGTATGTGGTCAGCAGCAACAGGCCGGACCCTCAGCATTGATGTGAGCCAGCCAACCGTAGTGGATCGCATTCAGCGACTGCAGCGGCTGGAAACTGTGGTTTACACGATGGACAAGGTGGTGACCGGCGCGAAAGAAAATTCCATTCTCCCGGATTTTCTGGCGGGAGATCGACTCCTCATGCTGGTGCATGGAGAGGTTGTAGCGGGCATCGATTTTTCGGGACTGAAGTCGGGCGATGTGAAAGTGAGCAGCCGGCAAGTGCGATTGCACCTTCCCGACTGCGCAAGTGTTCAGCGTGCGGCTCGACAGCGCGAAGACTCGAGTATATTCCCGCCAAACCGGACTGCTTGTACCTACCGATCCAAATCTGGAAACGCAGGTGCGTCAGGAGGCAGAGAAAGAATTGCAAGAGTCTGCGCTGGCTGACGGAGTTTTACGAACTGCCCAGCAAAATGCTACGTCAACGATCAGCAGTCTTCTGCAAGGGTTGGGTTTCGAGAAGATTGAATTTGAGCAGAGTTGGTAACTCTTGGGGAAAGTCATAATTAGGTGAAGGTCAGCACTTGGCATAATTGGTAGTAGTAGTTATGAAGCGGCGAGATTTCATGGTTCATGCAGCACGCAGCTGATGAGCGGCGTGGATTGGATCGAATAGTCTGGCAGCTTGGGCCTCGACTTCCAGCGCACTGCCCCAGAAATACAAGGCTGCCGACACCGTTGTTCTGGGACAGACCGGCATTAAGACCAGCAGGCTTGCCATGGGCACGGGCACAATTGGCTTCGCCCATCACTCCAATCAAACCGCCTTGGGCGTCAAGGGTCTTTCTGAATTACTGCTCAACGGCTACGACCAGGGTTGCGATTCTTCGATGCAGCTGATGCTTACGGACGTGATCCGCATGTGGCCGAGGCGCTAAAGCATTTGCCTCGCGACAAGATCACCGTGCTGACAAAGAGCGCAAGTCTCCCTGACCGAGGATCTTCATGCCCACAATCCATTATCCTTGGGTGTTCTGGATGCATTCACCATCGGTGCTGAAAGCAAGGCTGAACAGCTGGATCTGATTCGGCGAATCGATATGGCTGCATAATTTTAAAATTCAAATCAAAGGCGGCGGACAGAGTGTTCAACTCACCGGCTAGAATTGCTTTACGTACTCAAGCAAACGCATGCCGAAAAAGTCTGCGGTTTTTCCCGATCGACGGTATCCGTTCCTTTCGTAGAATTTCATGGCCGGTACAAGCGGCAAAGTTGTGTCTAACGTAATTCGTTTGCAGCCATAACTCCGCAGCAGGGCTTCGATCCCGACCAATAGTTTCGCAGCAACTCCCAGACCATGCCACTCAGGGAGAACTGCCATGCCGCGTAAATGCCCTTCTTCGGCATTGCAACTACCTGAGATCGTGCCAACGACATTGCCGGCGGCAGTCGCGACAAGCACATGCATTTGTTGCAAACGAAGATGCAACGTCTCAGGGGACAGAACCGTATCGGCGAAGGCGCCGGGCGTGTAGTCGTTGCAGTACGGCATGAACGCCGATCTCAGGCAGCGCAGAATGCCGCTACTGTCGGCTTTATCAGCAGAACGAATCTCAATTTCGGGCGATGAATCCATCCTCAATCGCTAATTCCACCCTGCTCACTAGATTGTTCTCGGCTTACTATTGAAATCAAGGATCAGGGCACCCAGAGGCGGCAGACATCCGCCCCTACACAATTCTAGAGGACGAGGGTCATCAAGTCTTCATCGAGGTACGTGTCTCCTACTTTAGGGCTTGCGGCTCACGGCCATAAACTTGAAATCCCAATTCCAAATAAAGTTTTCTCGCCGTAGCCTGCCCGCTGGCGACGGCCAGAGTTACCTGTTCGAGTTCCGGTTGCAACCGGGCTCGGCGCAGGACGTCCTCCATCAGCGCCCGTCCGAAACCTCTTCCGCGATGTTGGGATTTGACGTATACGCCCCAAACACGTCCCTTGTGCCTGGTTTTTTCTTCCGGAGAGCGAAAGAATCCGACTACTCCCACCAGCTCATCATTTAAGAATGCTCCCAGAACGAAGCTTTGGCCGGAACCGGAGCCGAGCCGGGTGGCTACTGATTGTGGGGAAGTCATGCGGTGGGCGGCGGCGGAGGAAGAAAACGCCAGCGGTTCAGTTTCGAGAGCTTCGAGCCGGAGTCGCCAAAATATTGTCGCGTCCCGCTCGCTCAAGGTTCTAATTTGCATGTCTGAGTTTATCTCGATGGGACACAAGTGAAGTCTTGCACCTTTTATGCCGATGGAGTATTGGATGAATTGACACTCGTGCAGCGTGGAGCGGCCATGCGTTTAATCGGAAAGAGGGGGACACTTGGCGTCAGGGAAGGATATCGGGACATCACGGACCGAAAAGCTGATCGATGCACGAAAGCATGCACGGTTTAAGTGGGAGGTTGACGTAAAGATCTATTCCCGTACCGGCGACCGGCGTATGGGTCGCACAGTGGACATCAGCGAACAGGGACTGGCGGTCATGGTGCAAATCGAGATTCTGCTCGATCAGGTGGTTCGCCTGGAGTTCGAACTTCCGCTTGGTGTCGTATCTATTCGCGCTTTAGTCCGGCAGAGGAATGCATTTCGTTACGGATTTCAATTCGTCGAGCCAGACTCCCATGCGCAGGAACTAATCAGCCGTTTCTGTGACGAGCGCAAACTTGGTAATGCATCTCGCTAGCGTGCTGCCCCGGACTGACTCAAAGCCGTCACCAGGATCAGCAGCAACGGCACGAACAGAATGAGTCCGCTTCCGACCAACAGGATTTCACTGAGCAGATCGGGCTTCATAAGGTCGTCAGGATGGGTTGAAGGTTCGGGACGAATCATTGGGGTTCTCCCTTTTTTTCTTTACGCCCACGACTAGATGCTAAAAACCATGCTGGGCGCGGAGTTTACCACAAATAAGCGCCCAAACTACCTGTTGAAAACAGAGCGCCTACAGTAATCGCTGGAGGCGATCTGTCACCGATCGTGCCTGCCCGCCCAAAAGCATCCCAGCAGAATTCCCAGGCTACCTTCCGGCGGGTTTTGGCAACTAATGTGTCGCGCCAATGTTCTCGTCGAAATGAGGAACCTGATGAAAGAAACAGATAAGAAAAAATGTGCGCACGTCCCGTGCACCTGCACTGCCGAGGGTAAATACTGCAGTGTCGCCTGTGAGGACGCAGGCAAGAATGAGGTTGAGATTGGCTGCGAGTGCGGCCATCCGCACTGTGCCGCGAACCTGGAGGCTAAGTCTGCGTAAGTCCGTGTTGAGTTGTGGATCGTTTGAAATTAGTTGTCGCTTTTGAAGTTTGCACGTCCTAGCAAATTAAATGGAGGCAACACAATGAAGCTATTCGCAGTGGTTGGCACAGCCGGATTGGCAGTACTTCTAAGTATTTCAATGCCTGTTTACGCGCAGGATGAGTCACATCCGCAGGAAGACAAGCGTGCGGAGCCTGATGCCAAGGCAGCCCACCCGCAGGATCGACAAGACGACAGACGAGTAGATCAAGACAGAGATAAGAAGCAAGACGAACACGCTGATCGGCAAGCCAATCAAGACAGGGAAAAACATACTGATCAGCAAGTGCGCCAGGACGATCGCCATGACCATCCCGTTCAAGGGAGGCAGGGTGGTCGCATTCCCGACGACCGTTTCCGCGCGAACTTCGGCCGGCAGCATACGTTCACAGTCGGCCAGCCCGTAATCGTTGAAGGAACTCCGCGCTTTCAATACGGCGGATATTGGTTTGTAATCGCGCAACCATGGCCCGCGGGCTGGGGTTACAGCGATCCGGTATACGTCGATTACATCGACGGAGAATATTTCCTGCTTAGCCCGGTGCATCCCGGGGTTCAGATTGCAATTAACGTCATCTTATAGGGATGATAGCGTTGCAGGGATGAGCGCGGGGAATACAAAAGGCCACCCTCCAAAAGAGCGTGGCCTTTTTTATTGCAGATATTCGGCCCCGCGCGCGAATGTGTCGCCACAAACGATTTAAGCATGCACTGAGGCAAATGCCTGTTTGGCCGCGTTAACGGTTTGCTGAATTTCTTGTTGGCTATGGGCGGCGCTGAGAAATGCAGCCTCGAACTGCGACGGCGGCAAATACACGCCGCTATCGAGCATGGCGCGGAAGAAGCGACCGAACGCGTCTGTGTCAGACTTTGAAGCTGAGTCCCAGTCCGTTACCGGGCCGGGAGTAAGAAACCATGTGAACATGGAACCGACACGGTTGAAACAGAGGGAGACACCCGCATCCTTCGCTGCCGATGCGACTCCCTCCACCAGTTCTCCACTCAGCTTATCGAGTTGCGGATAGATTTCTTGTTTGTGCTCCCGCAAATGATGCAGGGTTGCCAATCCAGCGGCCATAGCCAGCGGATTGCCCGAAAGGGTTCCTGCCTGATACATAGGACCGAGCGGCGCGACCAGGTTCATGATTTCCGAAGGTCCGCCGTAGGCACCCACCGGAAGCCCGCCGCCGATAATTTTTCCCATGGTGGTCAGATCTGGTGTGACCCCGTAAAGCTCCTGCGCGCCGCCAAAGGCGAGACGGAAACCGGTCATGACTTCGTCGAAGATGAGCACGCTCTTTTCCCGTTGAGTGATCAGGCGCAGCGCGGCCAGATATCCGCCAGAAGCGGGAACGCAACCCATGTTCCCCACGACCGGTTCAACGATCACGCACGCGATCTCGTGCTTGAATTTTTTAAATGCGTGTTCGAGCGCATCGACATTATTGAAGGGCAAAGCGAGTGTGAATTGAATGAACTCGTCTGGAATGCCCGCTGAGCCTGGGATGCCAAGCGTGGCCACGCCTGATCCAGCTTTCACCAGCAAGGCGTCAGCGTGCCCGTGATAACAGCCTTCGAATTTCACAATGTACTTTCGCTTGGTGTAAGCACGCGCTAGCCGAATGGCGGACATGGTCGCTTCCGTGCCGGAGCTGACGAAGCGTACTTTTTGTATATGAGGAAAAGCGGAAAGCACCATCTCAGCCAGGTCAGCCTCACTGGGTGTGGACGCGCCGAAACTGGTGCCGTTGCACGCGGCGTCCATAATGGCTTCGATCACTTTGGCGGGAGCATGTCCGAGAATCAGCGGGCCCCAGGAGCCGACGTAATCGATGTAGTCGTTGCCGTCGGCGTCGAAGATGTGCGAACCCTGACCGCGTACGATGAAAGGTGCGTCTCCGCCCACCGAACGGAAAGCGCGTACCGGCGAATTGACACCTCCGGGAATCATCTGCTCGGCGCGTTGCTGCAGCTTACGAGACATCTCCATTTTGCGGGCCATGGGCTCTCCGAAGGTAAACCGATTTTCTATGTTAACAGCGGCAGGCGGCTTGGGCGCGTTCCTTGGGCAATTCGGAAGGGCTACTCCGGCTGCGAACAGGCTCCCGTGCGGGCAGCCGAATTCACCGGATATTTACCGATTTGCAACACTCCTGAAACAAGTTCTGATTACTCTCTCTTCAGTACACCCCTTCTAACCGGGAGGGTTTCGAGGACAGCTTCGGGGGGCTCCGAGCTGTCCTGATTTTTTTCCTGTTTTTTCTTGAAAGTGCTCGGCCGCTTTTCGAATCACTTCAGTTCAAATCCAAGCGAACAGACCGATCCATTGGTGACGGCAAAGTCGCGCCAACGTTGAGCGCGGTCTGAGTTCTATGTAATTAACTATAGTTAACATGTTGTGATATGGTTGGGATGAAAAAATGATTCAAGTCACAGCGACGGTGAGATAAACCATTGAGGTCAATTCCCCGGTCGCCTAATCTGCGGTTACGAAATTGAAATTCATTTTCAAAATGGTGTGGCGACGGCAATGGCCGCTTTATCATCTGTGCTTGGTCATCGCGCTCGCCGGTGTCTTGCCCACGCTGGCGCAACAAGTGCCGGATCCATCCCCTTCGCTGCCGTCAAACCCCATACCGCCAGTAGTACCCTCGACCGATGAAGGAGATCCGCCTGCAGACGAAGCCGTGGAAACCATGCTTCCGCACTTGAAAGACACGCGCTTCTGGCTTTCCGGGCAGATGAATTTCATCTTTCAGACGCATCCTCCCTTTCACGCAGCGTACAGCGGCCCTCACAGTCTCAGCCCAAACTACGAGAAAGCTACATCGCGGGTATTGACCCTTTACACGGGCATGCAGCTTAACGACTCTACCGAACTTCTGGCGGACGTTGAGGAAGCCGGGGGCTCAGCTCTGAGTCAGGGCTTCGGGCTCGCAGGTAACACCGATCTCGATATCGTGCGCAATCCGTCGTTGAGCAAAGCGCCGTATCTGGCGCGGGGAATGATTCATAAAGTATTTGCATTGAGCAAAGATAAAATCGAAAACGGGCGGACTGCTTTATCGCTTTTTGACGAGCTGCCACGCCGCCGGCTGGAGGTTCGCTTTGGCAAGTTCAGCATGCCGGACTTCTTCGACGTAAATTCGGTAGGCTCGGATACCCACTTTCAATTTACCAACTGGACCATCGATAATAACGGCGCCTGGGACTACGCCGCCGACACGCGCGGCTACACCGTCGGCGTTACCGCCGATTACGAAGACCGTAATTGGGGCTTCCGCTTCGGCGAAGCGCTGATGCCCAAGGTCGCAAACGGAATCGATCTGGTGTGGAAGGTGTGGCAGGCGCACGCGGAGAACTTCGAATACGAATTGCGCCACAGCCTGATCCCGAAAAAAGCGGGCGTGCTTCGTCTGCTGGCTTACACCAACTATGCCAACATGGGCATCTATCGCCAGGCCATTGCTAACTATGAAGCCCACCTCACACCGGTTCCCGATATCACGGCGCACCCTTGGCACATCACTCGAAAATACGGGTTCGGTGTGAATGTGCAGCAAGACCTGACCCGGTACCTCACTGCGTTCGGACGCTTCGGATGGGATAACGGCAAAACCGAATCTTTCGCCTATACCGAGGACGATCTAACCTTTTCCGGCGGAATAGGCGCAAACGGCGCCTGGTGGCATCGCAAGCAGGACCGCGCAGGCGTTGCGTTCGTTACAAACGGAATTTGCAAATACCACCAAATATATTTGGCCGACGGCGGCTTAGGTTTTCTTCTCGGCGATGGCAGGCTGAATTACGGTCGCGAAAACATTGTGGAGTCTTATTACACGATCCACGTGTGGCGCGGCATCTACGTCGCTCCCGGCGTGCAGCATATCAACGACCCCGGATACAATCGTGACCGCGGGCCGGTGATTGTGCCTTCGTTCCGCGCCCACGTGGAATTCTAATGCTTGCGCGTCGGACGCCTTCCCATATTGCTTTTGCCATCGCGCCAGTTTAGATTTCTCTCATGGCTGGCAGCTTCGAAAAGTTAGTTGTGGACGTGATGCCTCAAACCGCGGCCGAACCCCGCTTCAACGGACACTCCATGGTTGGCGCGCTTAAACGGGTGCTGGTTTGCTCGCCGCGCACCGCCTGCTGGCATCAACCGGAGCGAGCCGCGCGCTGGCGTGAACTTGGCTTCTCACACCAGCCAGATTTCGCAACAGCTCAGGCGCAGCACGACGCTCTATGCCGCGAACTGCAAGCCTGCGGGGCGGAAGTTGAAGATATCCCCCCAGCCATGGAGCTCTCGCTCGATGCCGTCTACGCCCACGACGCGTCTTTGCCGACAGACTTTGGACTGATCCAGCTGCGTCCGGGCAAAACCAATCGCGTCCCTGAAGGCAAACATCACGGATCGTTTTGCCAGATTCTGGGCATCCCGATGCTCGCCAAAATAACGGCACCCGCAACCGCCGAAGCGGGAGACATGGTGTGGCTCGATGCGAAGACGCTGCTCATCGGCCACGGCTATCGCACCAATGCGCAGGGCATTCAGCAGATGCGCGCGCTGCTGGGACCAAAGGGAGTCGAAGTTATTTCCGCGCCTCTGCCGCACGCATCGGGTCCATCTGCGTGCCTGCATTTAATGTCGTTGATGAGTCTGCTCGACGAAAAAACCGTGCTGGTTGACTTGCCCTGGCTTGCCGTTGAAACCATAGGATTACTGAAAGCGCGCGCCTGCCAGTTCATCGAGATCGACTATTCGGAGCGGGAAACACTGGCCTGCAACGTACTTTCGTTGGGTGGAAAGCGTCTGCTGGCATTGGAAGAAAACGTCAAGACGAATGCTAAAACTTCGCGAGGCAGGATTCGAAGTTCGAATTTTTCAGGGTTCTGCCTTGTGCATCAACGGCGGCGGTGGCCCAACTTGCTTGACCCGTCCACTGTTCCGCGAGTGACGGGATCAATGGAGGACGGCCGTCCTCGCCCGTCTTGCCTCCGACCTCGAACCCCAACTTCAGCTTCACAAATCTCCTGTTAAAATAAGCTTGCATGGTCTTGCCTTTCGTCCGTGATCTTTTCACGGACGTGGAAAAGTTGCCCGCCTTCTTACGTGTAGCCTCCCACCTCCGCGAGGGTACAGGGCGAATAAGTGTCTCCGGACTTACTCCGACTGCGAAAGCTTTGCTGCTGGTTTTGCTGCAGAAAAGCGCTGGACGCCCACTCATCGTGGTGGTTCAAGATAATCACACCGCCGAGGAGCTTGTTCCCGTGCTGCAGGCTTTCCACGAACTGATCGGTGGAAACGATCCCGATTCTATAGTTTCGCTTCCAAGCCGCGATGTTCTACCGTTTCAGAATCTGTCACCACACCCTGAAATCCAGGAAGAACGCGCCGTAGCGTTATGGAAAATCGCGACAGGGGCGGTTTCGATTTTGGTATCCCCGATTGCGGCAACCGCTTTGCGGCTTCGTTCAGCCGAGTATTATGCCGATCTGGCACGCATGGTTCGCCGGGGCGAGACGCTTGATGTTGAACCTCTGCTGCGCCATCTGAATACGGTTGGTTACGCCTCGACTGATGTAGTGGAAATGCCCGGTGAATACGCTCTGCGCGGCGGTATCCTCGACGTGTATTCGCCCGAGGCGGACCGTCCTCTGCGCATCGAGTTCTTCGGCGACGAAGTTGAATCGATTCGCAAGTTTGATCCAGCAACTCAGCGGTCCTCCACTCCGGTCGACGAAGCGCTGTTGCTTCCGTTGACGGAAACTCCGGTTAGCGATGACCTGCTCGGCGCGATACATGTCCGCTTATCAGGCAAGCGGATTACCGGCGCGGAGGAAGTTGTAGAGCAGGCGGTGCGCTCGGGCGGAGTCAGCGTTTTTCCCGGCTGGGAATTTTATGCGCCAGTGGCGGGCGCGGACCGCACTATCTTTGATCTTCTTCCGCAGGCTGCAATTCTGACCGATGAACCGGAAAGTCTCAGGCAAGAATTTGATCATGCCTGGTCGCGTATAGAAGAGGCGCACGAGCGCAGCGAGATCGGCAACCTGGTTCGTCCCACAGATTTGTATGTTCCTCCCGAGGATTGGTGGCGGAACTTGGCTGGCTCTTCCGGGCGCTTCGATTGAGCACCTTGAAATCGAGCGCCCGGGCGAGGCAGAGGCCGTCAGCTTCCATTCCCAGCCTGCGCAGCGCTTTCACGGCGCGATTCCGGCGATGCTGGAAGATGTCAAGAAACAGTTGGGTGAACAGAATCGCGTACTGATTGCGGTGCCAAATATTGGCGAAGTCGAACGCCTGGCAGATGTTTTCAGCGAATACAGCCTTTCTTTTCGCTTGGGCAGCCGCACTCGTGGCGGCGAAAGCTACGCCGACGAGACTGCCTATTTCGCTGGCGAAATCCTCACCAGCACGTTAGTCAAAGCCTATGTGCCCGACGGCGTCGTGTTTCCCGACGCTCATCTGGCGATTCTCGGCTCTCGCGATCTGTTCGACGAATCTGAATCGATGGTTTCGCGCCCGCAGCGCACCAAGTCCAAAGTTTCCGCATTCCTTTCGGACTTCCGCGACCTGCAGGTCGGCGATTACGTCGTCCACGTCGAGCACGGGATTGGGCAGTACCAGGGACTGAAGGAAATCAACCAGGGCGATGGCAATGCGGAGTTCATGCTGCTGGAGTACGCGGAAGGCGCGCGTCTGTATGTTCCACTGACCCGCCTTGACCTGATTCAGAAATACCGTTCGTCGGAAGGCGCCAAGCCGCCGCTCAGCCATCTGGGAACCGCCGCGTGGGCCAAGACCAAAGCACGCGTGCGCAAGGCCATGAAAGACATGGCCGATGAGCTGCTCAAACTTTATGCGGAACGCAGGGCGGCCAAAGGTTTCGCATTCTCGCCCGACAATCAATGGATGCGCGAGTTCGAAGACACATTCGAGTTTAGCGAGACCGAGGATCAGGACCTCGCCATCACCGACGTAAAGCGCGATATGGAATCCTCGCAGCCCATGGACCGCCTGTTGTGCGGCGACGTGGGCTACGGCAAAACGGAAATCGCCATGCGCGCCGCTTTTAAGGCGGTCAACGACAACAAGCAAGTAGCGGTGCTGGCTCCCACAACCGTGCTGGCTTTTCAGCATTTCGAGACTTTCAAGCAGCGCTTCGCGGCATTTCCGGTCAAGATTGAAATGATCAGCCGCTTCCGCTCAGCGAAACAACAGAAAGAAATTTTGCAAAAGGTCGAAGCCGGGAAAATAGACATTCTCATTGGCACGCACCGCCTGCTCTCGAAGGATATCAAGTTCCCCGACCTCGGGTTGCTCATTGTCGATGAAGAGCAGCGCTTCGGCGTGCGCCACAAAGAACGTCTAAAGCAGATGCGAAAAGAAGTAGACGTGCTAACCATGTCTGCTACTCCGATTCCGCGCACGCTGCACATGTCTTTGGTTGGCATGCGCGATATGAGCGTGATTGAGACGCCGCCAAAGGACCGCATCGCCATCCAAACCGTAGTGGCAAGCTGGGACGAGAAGCTGATTCGGTCTTCCCTCGAGCAGGAACTTGCCCGCGGCGGGCAAGTATATTTCGTACACAATCGCGTGGAGAGTATTTGGGAGATTGCCGCAAAATTGCAGGAATTAGTACCAAAGGCGCGCATCATCGTTGGCCATGGCCAGATGTCGGAAGGGGAACTGGAAAAGGTGATGATGAAGTTCATGCATCACGAAGCCGATATTCTGGTGGCCACGACGATCATCGAGAACGGCCTCGACATTCCGCTCTGCAATACGATCATCATCAATCGTGCCGATCGATTTGGATTGTCCGAACTTTATCAACTGCGTGGACGCGTGGGCCGATCGAATCGCAGAGCGTATGCATATCTGCTGATTCCGGCCGAGGTCGAGCTTACTCCGATCGCGCGCCGACGCCTCGCGGCTCTGAAAGAGTTTTCCGATCTCGGCGCTGGCTTCAAAATCGCTGCTCTGGACCTGGAACTGCGCGGCGCCGGCAACCTGCTGGGAGGAGAACAGAGCGGCCACATTGAAGCCATCGGCTTCGAGTTGTACACGCAGATGCTCGATCGCGCTGTGCGTGAGATGAAGGGCGAAGCCGGACCAGACGAGGCCGAGACCCAACTGAACCTCGGGTTGAATATTCGCATCCCGGTGAACTACATTCCCGAGGAGAACCAGCGCCTGCGAATGTACAAACGAATTGCCGGGGTTGAAACCGAATCGCAACTGAGCGATGTGGGCGCCGAACTCGAAGACCGTTATGGGGAGCCACCCGCCGCCGTTCGCAATCTGCTGGATTACGCTTCGCTTAAGCTGTTGGCGTTGCGAGTGGGCGTGAACGCGATCGAACGCAAGCGCGATCTGGTCACAGTTAAGTTCCGCCAAAACGCCGGGATTGATCCAGCGAAGCTGGCGCGGTTCGTATCCTCACAGCGTGGCGCGCAGTTCACTCCTGATGGAATGCTGAAATTTGTGCTAAAGGCGACGGCAGCTGAGGAGGTGCTCGATCACCTCGAAAGCCTGCTGGAAAAACTGGCAGCAGAGATGCCCGTGGTCGCTTCCACCTCGGAAAGAGTCACCTAGACCGGTTTCCGATATCGTCGTCCTCGAGCATCTGCTTGCGTGGTAGTCTCGTTTACTCCTTTATTAAATGACTCCACCATCGCTAACCGCGTCCACCATGTTCAGCCTGGCCGCTGTTTTTTCCTGGGGAACAAGCGACTTCGTCGGCGGGTACGCGTCGCGGCGCACCAACGCGTTTGTACTAACTGCTATCGCCCACATTAGTGGATTGCTTCTTATGGCAGGCCTTGCGCTGGCTCGTCATTCGCCGTTTCCTTCGCAAACCGCAGTGGCATGGTCGTTGCTTGGAGGCCTTTCGGGCGGCGGTGCGCTGGCCATTTTCTACCGCGCGCTCTCTTCGGGCAGGATGGGCCTGACCGCTCCGGTCGCAGCCGTTCTTGGCGCTGCGATCCCGACCGTGTTCGGAATGTTTCGCGAAGGTCTGCCGCAGGCTGCGCAGATTGCCGGTTTCGTGCTTGCCGCGGCGGGGATTTGGCTCATCTCCCGCACGGAAGACGACAGTCCCCCTGAAGGCATTGGCATGGCTGCGCTTGCGGGAATTGGCTTCGCCGGATTTTATCTCTGCATGAAGCAGGCCGGCGACGCCTCAGCCTTCTGGTTAGCGGCTACTTCGAAGGTAGCATCGTTCACGCTCACCGCCGCCATCGTTTTGGTCGGACGAATTCCTCGCAAAATCGAACGCGCGGGAATCGCTTTCGGCGTGCTCGCTGGCTGCCTCGACGTCACTGGCAGCGTTTTATTTATTCGCGCCAGCCAAACCGGACGGCTGGATGCAGCCGTGGTTCTCAGCTCACTTTATCCGGCAGTCACGGTGTTGCTGGCCCGCTTCATCCTGCGAGAGCACTTCACCCGCTGGAAGGCGTTGGGCATGGTTGCCGCGCTAGCTGGCGGTGCCAATGATCGCTTGGCGGTAAGGAAAAATCGCCGCTGATTTTTCGCGGATTAACCCTGATTGCTTTCTGGATCCGTGTTGATCCGTGCGATCCGCGGCTTGTCTTGCTGTTACCATTCCAGTCGTGCCCTTGCTCGAAGTCCGCAATCTGACCAAAGTGTTTCCGCTAGGCGAATCCATTTTTGGCGGAGGCGCAAAAGGCGAAGTTCGTGCCGTCGATGACGTGTCGCTTGCCATCCAATCCGGCGAAACCCTCGGGGTGGTTGGCGAGTCGGGATCGGGAAAAAGTACGCTAGGCCGATTGGTTCTCCGGTTGATTGAGCCAACCTCCGGCAGGATTGTGTTCGAAGGCCGCGACTTGCTCGCCGCCAGCAACTCGGCAATGCGAAGCCTGCGCCGCGACATGCAAATCATATTTCAGGATCCCTTTGGCTCGCTCGATCCTCGCATGCGGGTCGAAGATGTCATCAGCGAACCGCTAATTGTTCATGAACGCATGGGCGCTGCCGCCCGATCAACGAGGGTTGCCGAACTGCTTCGAGCGGTGGGGCTTGATTCATCGGCCATGCGCCGCTTTCCACACGAATTCAGTGGAGGCCAGCGGCAGCGAATCGGAATCGCGCGCGCGTTGGCGCTGCATCCCAAATTCATCGTGGCTGACGAGCCGGTGTCTGCTCTCGACGTAAGCGTCGGGGCACAAATCGTGAATCTTATGGCGCGACTGCAACGCGAGTTCGGCTTGACCTATCTTTTTATCTCGCATTCCATGCCGGTGGTGCGCTATCTGGCGACTCGGATCGCAGTGATGTATCGCGGAAAGATTGTCGAGATCGGCCCCACCGAAAAAATTACGGAACGGCCACAGCACGCCTACACGCGCAGCCTGCTCGAAGCCACGCCAGAAGTAATAATTTGAGTTAATGGAGGACGGGCGGGACGCCCGCCCTCCACAAACATGTGATCGCTTGTGCCTTTCTGCTACCGGAGCTACAATCCGCTGCTTGGAGGTGCTCCATGGCCGCTGCGCCAATTCCGCCAACTCCTGTTGCCAGCGTCGATTCCGAATCCCCGCATCTCTCCGAAGGCGCTCGCATTGTTGACACATTCATCGCACCCAGCAAAACTTTTACCGACTTGCGCCGCAATGCCAGTTGGTGGGCGCCATGGCTGCTGATTTCAATCTTTTCGCTGGCCTTTGTTTTCGTGATGAACAAGCAAATCGGCTTTGAGCAGATCAGCAAAAACGCAATCGCGCAGTCATCGCGTGCCGAGCAGTTCGAGAAACTTCCGCCCGAACAGCAAGCCAAGCAGATACAAGTGTCCGCCACCGTTGCCCGCTTCATCTCCTACAGTCTTCCCGTGCTCAACTTGATTATTTTCGTGATCATCGCGGCGGTGCTCATGGCCACCTTCAACTTCGGGGCCGGTGCTAGCGTACCTTTCAAGACATCACTGGCGATCGTAATTTATGGCAGTCTTCCGGGCATTATTGGAGCCGTGCTGGGAATTATCTCCATGTTCGCCGGGGTGGACCCCGCTGGCTTCAACCCAAAGAACCCCGTGGCCACGAACCCTGCATATTTTATGGATCCAATGGGAAACAAATTTCTCTATGGCATGGCATCGGCTTTGGATGTTTTCACCATCTGGACCATCGTGCTTATAGGAATTGGGTTCGCTTCCAACAGCAGGGTTAAGCGGTCGACCGCAATCACCATCGTTGCCGCATGGTACCTGCTGTATAAGCTGGTGACCGTGGGGATCGCCTCAGCATTTTCGTAGGATGAATTTTCAGAAGCCAGCTGACACGAGTATGCTGCAAAGCTAGCTGACAAGTTTCTGTCAGAGTTATCCTAGGATCGAACGGGAGAAATTATGAAACGAATGTTTGTTTTTTTCGTAGTGCTGGCGCTGCCATCCTTTGTTTTTGGACAGGACAAACCTGAGCCAAATAAAACCGAACCAAATAAAACTACGCAAGCGAAGGCGGCGACCAGTAAGAATCCAGTAACGGACACGGTGAGGGAAATCGCGGAGCGGCAGCAGAAAAATCTAATCGCCGCTGTCGACGAAATGCCTGCCGACAAATTTGGCTGGAGCCCAACCCCCGCCCAGCAACCGTTCGGCCATCTGGTGGTGCACATGACCATGTCGAACATCGAACTGTGCAGCAAAGCCGCGCATATGCCGCCGCCGCCGATAAAACCGATGCCAGAAACCGATAAGGAACGGCTGCAGGCGGGACTGACAAGGTCGTTCATGTATTGCCAGGCCGCACTTAATAGAGTGGATGATTCAAAACTTGGGGATAACATCGAACTCTACGGTGGGAAGCAGGCCACGGTGGCATTCGCGCTGATTGCGCTGACCAGCGACTGGGCGGATCACTACAGCGCCGCAGCCATGTATCTGCGCCTGAATGGCTTGCTGCCGCCGACAGCGCAAAAGAAATAATGCACTCGCAAGCGAACCGTTTGTCACTCGATTTGTACCAAGTCGCGCGTGGCAGAGCCGTCTTGCTCCGCATGCTGCGGAGCGCGCCATGAGTCGAAGATCGAGACCTGATGCACGCACGAAACCGTGCAATGCGGGGCGCATGATTTCTCGGTCACATATTCGCGGCGGATGTCGTGCACCGTATATTTCTCCAGCGGAATTCCAGGATAGCCGCGCTGTTGCGAGCAGTAGTGCACCAAACCGTTTTCGCAGATGTATAAGTAACGCGCTCCGGCGCGGCAGCGCCACTGGTTCGGCCGTCCCTGCGCAATGTTGTCCTGAAAGCCGTTGATGCGGGTGAAGCTGCTCTTCTCCATCCCTTTCATCTCGTGATAAATGCGCCGTTCTTCTTCCGCCAGTGGTTGCAGTTGCCCGCTGCCGTCATGAATGATACCGATGGTCGAACTGAAACCCAGCGCAACCGCCCGCTTGCCGATGGTCAATGCGTCCTGCGGATTACACACTCCTCCGCCGACTACCGAATTGATGTTCACATGAAAATCGGCGTGTTCCGCGAGCAACTCCAGCTTTTTGTCCAAAACCTTGAGGCTCTTCTTGGAAACATCGTCCGGCGTAACGTTGTCGATCGAGATCTGCAACCATTCGAGCCCGGCTCGATTGAGCCGCTGAATGCGCTCCGCCACCAGAAGATATCCGTTCGTTATCAGCCCCGCGATCATGCCGCGCCGGCGAATGCGGCGAATGATCCCATCCAGATCAGGATGCAGCAGCGGCTCTCCGCCACTAATGGTGATAACGGATGTGCCCAGTTCCGCCAGCTTGTCCACGCGATCAAACATAGTTTCGGTCGGGACAGGCTTAGAGAAATCGTCGTATTCATTGCAGTACTCGCAAGCCAGATTGCAGCGGCGTACGGGAATGATGTGCGCCAGCAACGGATGATCTGTCGAAACGAATGCACGGGCAATCATGCGCGCCCCGCGAAGATTACGGTGCAGCGCCAGCATCCGGCGGCGAAGACTTGTACGGCTGGGAGGCATCAGTTTCGTTATTATTCTATTAGACCATACGCAACTGCTGAGTTCGCGCTTTCGCCATTGATCGGACAATTTCGTGCGCTGAATGGCCGATCACGGAATTCGCAGGCTGATTTCACTCTTCGCTCACTGACGCTGGCTTCGAGGCCCTGAGGAACGCGTAAGCCGCCGTAAGGATCAACACGCTTGAAACTCCGCTGATCAGACTTACGCGAGAATCCCACCACGTCCTCAGTATGGCTCCGACTAACAAAGCAAGGCCAATCGATGATCCCCAACCGCCCAGCGGCGAACGCAGCGGAAGCGCGGCGATTTGAGCCGAGCTGATTCGCCGGCGAAATGAAATGTGCGCAGCCAGCGATACCAGCCACGAGAGCAACAGACCGAACAATGCGCCGCTTAGTATGTAAACGAAGGCGTTCTTTGCTGCCCATGTTTCCAGAACCACTGCCACTACGATGCCGTAAGACGAAGCCAGCAGCGCGAGATTTGGCGAGCCCGCCGAATTCAGGCGTCCCAGCGCGGCCGGCGCCCAGCCTCTCCGAGCTAACGAGAAGAGCATTCGCGACGCAGCATACAGATTGGCGTTCGCGCCAGACAGTGCGGCGGTAAGGATCACGAAGCTAATGATGCTGGCAGCTGCCGGAATGCCGGCCTTTCTAAAGATGGTCACAAAAGGACTCTCGGTAACGCCAACGCGGTTCCACGGCATCACTCCGACCAGCACGATGATTGCACCCAGATAAACCATTGCCAGGATGGCGAACGTCCACTTCACCGCTCGCGGGACTTCCTGCGCACTGCGAGATTCTCCTGTCGTGATAGCCACCATTTCTATTCCGCCAAAGGTGTAGAGCGCGAAAGTCATGGCCAGCAAAGGAGCGATGGCGCCGTTAGGGAAAAATCCGCCCTGCGCCGTATATTGTGGTGAAACCCGCCCGCCTGCCAATAACGCTCCGCCAATAAGCACGAACATCACCATGGCTGCGAGTTTCACCATGGCGAACCAGTATTCGAATTGTCCGTAGTCTTTGACGCTGCGGAGATTGATCGCGATAAGCACAGCCGAAAACGATCCGACCCACACCAGAGCGGGCACCGTCGGAAACCAATAACGCATGTAGGTTGCGGACGCCACCAGATTGGCGCTTACCGAAACCGAAATCGCAATCCAATACCCGGCGCGCGAGACAAATCCAGCCCACGGATTGAGGTATAGATCAGCGTACAAGCCGAACGAACCCGCCGCCGGATGCACGCTCGAGAGCTCTCCGAACGCCATGGTGACGGTCCAGCATATGAATGCTGCCAAGGCAAAACTCAGGATTACCGCAGGACCGGCGATCTGAATGGCAGCCGCTGAACCGAGCAGCAGCCCTGTCCCAATGGACCCGCCCACGGCCACCATGGCCATTTGCCCGGCGCTGAGCTGGTGACGGAGTCCACTTTCCTGTTTACTGGAGACGTTTTGCTGGTCAATAGACACGTGCTGGGGCATTGCGGACGTATATCAGAAAGCTCTTATTTCCCAAACAGTTATTCCGCTAATGACTTTCGTAATCGCGTCCGCACGTTCCGTCATTGCCCGGTCTAGTAACCTCTCCTAGACTTTCTATGGGTTACTCCGCGCGGCGCTAGCTCTCATGGCAGAAACTGTCAAGCGAATGGATCGATCAGAAATCACAAAACGCGTGGAGCGCGCGGAAAAGCTTCTGCAGAAAGGGAAAACTGCCGAGGCGCTGGAAGATTACCTGCAAGTTCTGGCGGCAGAACCCGGCAACGACACCGTCTGCCAGATGGCCGCCGACCTCTGCCTCTCTCTGCAACGGATTCCCCAAGCTGTAAAGTTGCTGGGCGACTTGTTCGAACGTCAGATGGAAGCGGGCGATGCTACTCGCGCCAGCCTTACTTACAAGAAGTTAGGGCGTTTTGTCACCCCCACCTGGGAACAGAAGTTGAAGTTCGGCGAGTTGCTGGAGAAATCCCATCCCAAGCAGGCTCTGGAAACCTACGAAAACGTTTTTCAGGAGTTAACTAAACAGGGGCGGAAAAAAGATTCTCTTCCCGCGTTGAAGCGAATACTCGTGTTGGATTCGGGTGAGGCGAACCTACAGAAGTTGGGAGAGCTTTCGTCTGAACTGGGCGAGAGCAAGGAAGCGGCGGCTGCATTTCTGAAACTAGCTCAGTTGGCGCAGTCGTCGGGCCAAAGCTCAGCGCAATGGATGGAGCGCGCCTACGCAGAAGACCCTACCGATCTCCAA
The DNA here is from genome assembly GCA_963716405.1 of uncultured Acidobacteriota bacterium. Lineage (GTDB taxonomy): Bacteria > Acidobacteriota > Terriglobia > Terriglobales > Acidobacteriaceae > JABDBE01. The sequence continues at coordinate 385,507 of CAVQTI010000015.1, forward strand.
ATTGCTTTGGGCTACAGCAAGAACCTGCTGGATCAGGGGCAATCGGGGGCGGCGATTTTCGTTCTTGAGTCTCTGGTGAGTGCGGGCTCTCCCGGCGAGGAGTTACGCGATACCTATGCAAAGGCTCTCTTGGCCGCCAATCGTTTGACCGAAGCCGAACCGTTGATGTGGCAGTTGTTCGAGGAAAATCCTACGCGAGTGCAGGAGGTTGCCAACCTCGTCGGGCAGTTTATCGACGCCCAGCAGGACGCCGAGGCGGTTGCCTTGGGACGGAAACTGGAGCAATACCATCGCCGCAAAGGAGATCGCAGGGCTTTCCTTTCCATGATTCAGGACATCTCAGCTCGCCACCGGGCCTCGCCGGAAATGCTCGAATTCATGGGCGAGCAGTTCAACGCGTCCAATCGCGAAAGCGACTACTGCCAGACTCTGCTCAAACTCTTCGATCTCTACTGCAGCGTCGGCAACTATGCAAAAGCGGCTGACTCGCTGGATCGCGCCGCCGAAGTCGATGCCTACGAATCCGGACACCAGAAGCGGCTGGAGATGTTGCGCGGGAAAATTGATGACAATCGCTTCAAAGTGATTGCTTCCCGCTTTTCCAGCATGGCCGATGCGTCTACGGCGCCCGCTCCGGGCGACGAAAAGATGTTGGGCGCAGCTGCCCTCCAGGATCTTATGCTGCAAGCCGAGATTCTGGTGCAGTACGGCATGCGTACCAAGGCAGTTGAACGCCTGCAGCGTATTCAAGAATTGTTTCCTCGCGAGGAGGAACGCAATGCCGATCTCCGCCAACTGTACATGACGGCCGGATTGAATCCGCGATATTCGGGGGCGCCGCCGGCAACGCCGCCACCCGCAACGTCGGCTCCGGCGGAGCCGCGAGCGCCACAAACCGGAGTTGCCGCTTTGAGTGACGCGACCGATGTCAGCAGCTTTGCGCGAGTGGCTGAAATCACTCGCAAACTCTACAAGCAAAATAATGCCGACGCAGTTATGGTCACTGGCGCCAAAGAAATCGGAGCGCAATGGAAGGTTAGCCGGTGCGTGATCGCCATGCGCAAGCCCGGATTGCACACGACCAGCGTGAAAGAGTATTGCGCGGATGTGGTTAAACCCAGCGAGCCACGCATTCTGGAAAAAATTGTGACTACTGTTCACGATTTGGCCATCGGCCGCGCTGGCACCATCACGATTGCGGACGTGCAAACCGCACCTGATCTCGCGGCAATTCGTGACGCCCTTGCGCAGTTGGCTGTCACCTCTGTACTGGCTCTGGCGCTCAATGACGGATCAGAACACGTTGGCCTTCTGCTGTTGATGGAAACCAAACCGCACGCCTGGGGTTCTAACGACGTAATGGTTCTGAAAACCATTACTGATCAGATTGTGATCGCGTTGAACAATGCCGGACTTCGCCGCCTGGTAAAAAATCTTTCGGTCACGGATGAGCAGTCAGGTTTGCTGAAACGTGCTTCCTATCTCGATCTGCTGATGGCGGAAACCCGGCGCAATGCTCAGCAAAGCACCTCGCTAACAGTGTTGCTGATGCAGTTCGGAGAAAAATCGTCCTTGCTGCGAGAGTTCGGCGAATCGGCGGTGGAAGCACTGATGCAGCAAATTGGACAACTCTTTGCCGCCAATATCCGGCAAAACGATTTGGCATTCCGCTACGAAACTACCTCCATCGCCATCGTTTTGGGAGAAACCTCGGAAAAGGAAGGTATTATGGCCGCCGAAAAGCTGCAAAAATTGCTGGCTCAAGTGCGGCTCCCGGAAAAACAAGCGTCCATACACTTCAACGCAGGCCTCGCGGAAGCGGTGTTGCGCGGCGAGTACGATCCTGTCGACATCGTCACTGAAGTGATCAACCGCGCGGAACAAGCTTTGCACAACGCCAAAACCCAAGGTGCGGGCAAGATCGTCGCGCTGGCAGCATCATTCGCTACCGCAGCCGTCGCCTAAAAAAACCTACAACTCGCCAGGTCTCTGGTTGCGAGAGATCATCATTTTGAAACCCGCGCTTTCACCAGCGCGGCGAGAAATCCCGCGTGAACATTTCCAACTGACCACCACTGCAACCACATCCGGTTTACGCCTCCTTATCTCGGCTGTTAAACTAACAAGTTTGGTTAGCCCATTCAGAACTCTTCTGATCACGTGACTTCGTGCGGAAGCCAGGAATAGAGAAACAATGTTGAAACCGGGGGACATTGCAATTGTGAGCGGGGCGCGTACGCCCTTTGGACGTTATTGCGGCAAGCTGAAGGATTTTACAGCTCAGGAACTGGGCGCGATTGCGGGCAAGTGTGCCATTGCGCGCGCCGGACTTGATCCCAAAGAATTCGACCACGTGGTCTTTGGCAACGCGCAACAAACGTCCGGCGACGCTCTTTACGGGGCACGTCATGTGGGATTGCGAGCCGGTCTGCCAATCGAAACACCCGCGCTTACCGTGAATCGCCTGTGCGGATCGGGGATGCAATCCATCGTGAATGCGGCGCAGATGGTGCAGCTTGGCGAAGCCAACGTGGTGCTGGCGGGCGGCATGGAAGCGATGTCGCAAGCGCCATTCGTCATCCGCGGGCGCGATGGTTTTACTCTTGCTCCCGGCGGGAAGCTGGAAGACTCCCTAATGGTCGCGCTGCTCGACACCTATTGCGGGCTGTACATGGCCAACACCGCCGAGCTTTACGGGGAACAGCAAGGCATCACGCGGCAAGCGCAGGATGAATTCGCACTGCGCTCGCAACAGGCAGCGGACGCCGCATATAAAGAGGGCCGGCTGCAGGAAGAGTTAGTTCCGGTGCAGCTCAAGGATCGCAAAGGCGAGCCCTCGGGCGAGACGCTGAATGAGGACGACCATCGCCGACCGCAGACCACCATGGAAGGCTTAGCGAAACTGAAAGCTGCATTTGGCAAGAACGGCAGCGTCACTGCAGGAAACGCGAGCGGCATAGTCGACGGTGCTGCTGCAGTCGTAGTTATGTCACTCGAAGAAGCCGGTAAGCGCGGATTGAAACCGCTCGGACGAATCGTGGGCTGGGGTATCGCCGGGGTCGAACCCAAGCTGATGGGTCGCGGTCCCGTGCCAGCGACGAAGCTTGCACTGCAGAAAGCTGGGCTGACTCTGGATTACATCGATCTTGATCGAAGTGAACGAAGCTTTCGCGGCACAATATTTGGCCGTCGAAAAAGAGCTAGACCTCGACCGCAGCAAAGTCAACGTGAACGGCGGAGCAATCGCCCTGGGCCATCCGCTGGGTGCGACGGGAACTCGCTTGGTGATCACGCTGCTTTACGAGTTGCGCCGCAGAAAAAAGAAGTATGGCCTGGCGACCGCCTGTATCGGCGGCGGGCAAGGGATCGCGATGGTGGTGGAGAGCTTGAACTAAAATTTAGCCACGGATCGCACGGATCTTCACGGATCAAAATAAGAATAAAAGATTTATCCGCAAAATCCGCGTAGATCTGTGGCGATAATTTCTCTTCGGAGCAATCATGGAAATAAATAAAGTCGGCGTTCTTGGGTGCGGGCTTGATGGGCTCTGGAATTGCTCAAGTGGCCGCAACGGCTGGATTCGATGTAACCGTGCTTGAAGTTGAGCAGAAGTATCTCGACAAAGGCTTTGCCGGGATTGACAAATCGTTGGCGAAATTTGCCGAGCGGCCTCCAGAAAAAGGAGGAATCACGTCCCAGCAGAAGGACGCAATTCGCGCGCGGCTCAAGGGCACAACCAACAAGCAGGACCTGGCCGACTGCGACATCGTTATCGAAGCCATTATCGAGAATGTCGAAGAGAAGAAAAAAATGTACGCGTCGCTCGACGGCATCGTAAAGAAGAACGCGATTTTTGCTTCGAACACGTCGTCGATTTCCATCACCGAACTGTTGACGTCGACCAAGCGACCCGAGCGCTTTGTCGGACTGCACTTTTTCAACCCCGTGCCGTTGATGAAGTTGGTCGAGGTTGTCCGGACGATCGCAACCGCTGACGACGTTTACGAAGCAGCGTACGAGTTCGGCGAAGAAGCTGGGCAAAGTTCCGGTGCGCACCAGCGACAAAACCGGATTCATCGTGAACCGGCTGCTGGTGCCGTATCTGCTCGACGCCATTCGCGCCTACGAAGAAGGCGTCGGTTCGATTGACGATATCGACAACGCCATGAAGCTGGGCTGCGGCTATCCTATGGGGCCGTTCACGCTGCTCGATTTTGTTGGGCTGGACACGACGTACTACATCACCCACGTGATGTACGACGAATTCAAAGAGCGCCGATTCGCGTCGCCGCCGCTGTTGAAGCGGTTGGTGATGGCAGGCTGGTATGGACGCAAGTCGGGCAAAGGATTCTACGATTATTCCGACACGAATAATCCGAAACCGAACAAACTGTGAACTTATCTCAACGGAATTTGTCATCCTGAGCGTAGCGAAGGATCTATGCATTTTGACGCGACAAGAAAATTGCATAGATTCTTCGCTTCGCTCAGAATGACAGAGATTGATTGATGGAGTCGCGTACGTCAAAGTAGGTCTGAACTTATGAACTTTGAAAACATTCTCTTCGAGAAAAAAGACGCGATTGCATACGTCACCATCAACCGGCCAAAGGTGCTCAACGCACTTAACATGGCGACCATGGAAGACCTGCGCGGGGCCTTTCATGACATCAAGAAAGACGTCGGCATCCGTGTGGTAATCATGACTGGCTCAGGTGAGAAGGCTTTCATCGCGGGCGCCGATATCGCTGAACTTGCCAAGCACGACGCGGTTTCTGCCAAAGAGTACACGCACCGCGGGCAGAGCGTGCTGAACCTGATCGAGAACCTGGGCAAGCCGGTGATCGCCTGCATCAACGGCTTCGCATTGGGCGGTGGATGCGAAATCGCGATGGCTTGCACTATGCGTCTGGCCAGTGAAAACGCCAAGCTCGGTCAGCCCGAGGTGAAGCTGGGAATCATTCCCGGCTACGGCGGCACGCAGCGTTTGCCGCGCCTGGTGGGCAAAGGCATCGCTATGCAGCTTCTGCTCGCGGGAGAAATGATTAGCGCGCAAGAGGCTCATCGCATCGGGTTGGTGAATGAAGTCACCGCTTCCGCAGAGCTCATTCCCCGCGCTGAAGCGATTGCGCAAAAAATCATTGCCAATGCCGCGCTTGCGGTTCAATACACCATGGAAGCGGTGAACAAAGGTATGGAAATGCCGCTGGCAGAAGGTTTGTATGTGGAAGCGGTGTTGTTCGGTGTAGCGTGCGCATCAGAAGATAAGAAGGAAGGGACGACGGCATTTCTAGAAAAGCGTCAAGCGCAGTTCAAAGGGAAGTGACATCGGCCACGGATTCGCAGATCAGAATAATTTTCAAGTAGAAGGCGACCAGTCACGGCAAAACAAAACAAAAAAGCTTCGCGCCCGCTACAGATCAAGGCGATTGAAGGAGATCTCAACGCTAAGGGAAGAAAATTCGGTATTGTCGTCTCGCGATTCAATGAGTTCATCACAGAACGATTGCTGAGAAGCGCATTTGACGGACTGTTGCGTTGTGGTGCAAATCGTAAGAACATTCGAGTAGTCCGAGTGCCGGGATCTTTTGAAATCCCTTCAGCTGCGCGCACCCTCGCGCAGACCAAGAAATATGACGCCATTATCTGCTTGGGTTGCCTGCTGCGCGGCGACACCGCGCACTATGACGTCATCGTCAACGAGGTCGCGCGCGGCATCGGGCAATCCGCCCAGGAGACGGGCGTGCCCCACGCTTTCGGTGTGCTTACCTGCGAAAATCTCGAACAAGCCATCGACCGCGCCGGCCTGAAAATGGGGAATAAAGGCTTCGAAGCCGCGCTGGCGGCGGTGGAGATGGCGAATCTGACGAAAGCGGTCGTTGGCCGTTCGTCGTTGGTCGTTGGCACGAAAGCTGTCAGCTCTCAGCTGTCAGCTCTCAGCAAAAGCCCGAAACGTAAGCAGCCTGCACCGTCCGAAAAAACGTCGCCGTTGATCCAGGACTCCTGCACTAGATTCCGCCTCCTCTCTGTATACTGTGGTAAAGCTGTAAACTGAGAGCTGACGGCTTCTATGGGCACCCGCCGAAAATCTCGTGAGATGGTTCTGCAGATGTTGTTTCAGGCCGACATGGGCCGGCAAACTCCCGACGAGGTTCGCCGCACTTTCTGGCGCGAGCATGGTTCGACCCAGGAAGATGTCCGTGGTTTTGCCGAAGACCTTTTTCGCACGGCCACCGATCGTACAGCGGAGATCGACAGCTTGATTGAGCGCCACGCCGAGCACTGGCGCATGGAGCGGATGGCCACAGTCGATCGCAACGTGCTGCGCTCAGCGGTGGCAGAGTTAATGGGATTTCCCACCACCCCACGCGCCGTAGTGATCAATGAAGCGCTGGAAATAGCCCGCAAATTTTCCAGCCCCGAGTCCGTTCAATTTATTAATGGAGTATTGGATAGCGTAGGCCGAGAATTGGAAAAGCCAAAGGCGTAAGCAAGTCGTCGTTCGTCGTTGGCCCGCACCGCTGAATGGTCTTGTCTTTAGCCAACGGCACAACGACCAACGACTGTTTCCTACGGCTTCACCGCAATTAGATCCGGATTGCAGGTGATACCGCCGAACGGCTGTCCCGCCGAATTCTTGCACAATCCTTCAGGAAAGCTGATCTGCTGAACATCCCCGCCGGCCTGCGTGTTCACCACGTGTACCGTCCCATCGTTGGCGCCAACATACAGCAGAGTGCCATCCGGGGTGAGCGCAGCGCTCAGCGGCATCGCATTTCCGGAGAGAGAAATTGTTGATGGAGTTTGACCCGCAATATTGAATGCCAGAACGCTGCTCACGTCAGAAGCCACAATGTAAGCTGTCGAACCGTTTTGCGAGATGATCAACTGTTTCGCCACAAAATTCCCCTGACCCAGGTTGAACGAGGCGACCGGTTCGTCGGCCAATGGCGGCGTGCAACCTGATGGGTTTGTATTCACGCCAACGATGTCGATATCCGGGGGAGCGACGGCTAACAGATGAAAAGTATTGGAAGTGTCGGAGGGCTGGGGCAGCAACTTGGCCGCGCCCGGCAAAGTTTGAATAAATGTGGGAACCACGGGCACGGTCACGGCATCGGCGTTTCCGCCATCGCAAGTTCGCCACACGCTTACCGCCGAGGGCGAACCCCCAGCGACATAGGCAAAAGCTCCCTCAGAAAGAAAAGATACGTCATTAGCCGGAGCGGAAAGAGGAACGGTTCGCAGCCCATCAACCTTCGAGTAAAGATAAAGGTTGCTGCCGGCCACGATGTAGGCTTTCAAGCTGTCTGGCGAAAACGCCGCGGCCGTAGCTCCATTGATTTGAAATGTTGGGCTGGTGTTCGTGGCTGTATCAAGAACAAAAACGCGGTTTGGTCCATCCTCGGGCGCCGTATCGGAAATGATGACCTTGCTTCCATCCGGCGCAACCGCTAACACCTTCCCCGGCAGAGACACAAGTTGGCTGACCGCATTCGTCGCGGTATCGACTAATGCGAGCCCCACGGTGCCAAACCGTCCAGAATCAGTTCCAATGTAAGCCGTGCTCCCCTGTCCATTAAAACCCACAGAATTCGGCGTCGCCGGCAAATTGAGGAAACTCCCCAAAGTGTTTGCAGGAGCAGTAATGGGCACAACCGTACTGACGCAATTATCGATGGTGCCACAGCTCGTGCTGCTGACATAAACCGTAGCAGCGGCGCTTTGGTTATTGGCTGTAGTGGGCAGGAACAGGGTGACAACATTTTCCGGATAGACCGGCAAGGAGGGCAAGATACCGCTATTGCACGTGGGCGGAGTGCATGACGCGATAATGGTTGCGCCGCCTCCGGTCGCGGAGCCAGTCGCGCCGCCGGCCGTACTCACGCTTACCGACCCAGGATTAGAAGAGCTCCAGGTCAACGGCACCCCGACAATCTCGTTGCCCTGAGTATCGAAAACCGTTGGCGTAATGGTTTTCGATGTGGTGGTCGCGTTGGTCACAGTAAGTGTAATCGCCTGTACTGGGCAAGTGGTGAAGTTGATGGGCAGGCTGTTCACATTTCCGATAGTCGCAAATAGCGGGGTAAGGCCTGGGACTTTCGCGGTAACCTCGACCTGGCCCGGAAGCAATGCCGGGTCACTCATGTTGAGCGCTGCCACATTCGTCACGCTGGTTTGCCAGCCAAAAACGCCGACCGTAGAAGTAATGTCAACGCCGTTGCTGAACGCCTGGGCCTGGTAGTCGGCTTTTTGACCGACCGAATAGCAAGAATTCGTGGGCGGCGGTTGATTCGGCATTGGAAGGAAGGTGACAACAACTTTATCGATATGCTGGTGCACATAAACCGTAGTCGCAGGACTGCTCACCCCGAGCGCGTTGGCCGTGACTTGGGCTACTCCGACCGGTCCGGGGGTGCATATCGCAGGATTGCTCAGTGAATCCCAACTGCCGGCGCACGCCAGGCCGTTGTTTGCCACGGTAAGCACCGCAGTGTTACTGGACAGGTAGTTCACGGGCTCGGTAATGCTCGTCTTGGTCGAACTGAGAATGCTTGGAAAGAAAGCTTGATTAGTGCCGATTTCCAGCGAAAGATTTGGCGCGGGACTTATCGTAATACTCGCGGGGACAGGATAGGTCACGGTGTGGATAGGACTGCTGCTGCTGCATCCGCCGAGGCCGGCAACCAAAAAAAGAATGGGAACAGCAATCGCAAACTGCCAAAAACCGGACCTGCGCATGCACCCTCCCCGCCCTCATGGTCGCCCATGCGGCGAGCACGTTTCTTAAAAGTGTATTCGCTCTGGAAGATTTCCAGTGTAGAGGCTGCGAACTTTTTCAGCAAGTTGAGCGGGGATGCGGGCGCCCGAGTCGGCTGGGGAAAATCCCGAAATAAGGTAGGGGATCCGGGACCGCCGACGGACAGCAGGACGATTAGCAGGCCGTACCGTCTCTGAACCCAAAAAGAGGTTCGATCAATTGTTTGCGCCCATTTGATGAGCGTAATCGCTATATTACGTCAGCGAGACACATTACTTGTACGGACTGCAATTCTTTGCGCATTGACAAACCGGCGGAACGCGAACAAGATTGTCCGCACGCATTTCGGGGCTTTCTATCAGACACGTTATCTTCTTGGGGGTCTGCCGTGTGGTGCAAGAAAGCTTTGATAGTTTCCGTCCTAACGCTCAGCGCAATTTCTGGATTCCTTGCCGCGACATCGACCGCCTTTGCAATCAGCAAGGAGACGGTGCTGTACAGTTTCAATGGCGCGGACGGGCAATTCCCTTCCAATGTAACCTTGACTGCTGATTCTATGGGGAACTTGTATGGCACTACTTCGGAGGGTGGCAATCATGGTCTGGGCACAGTTTTTAAGCTTACGAAAGGTGCGAACGGCGAGTGGACCGAAACCATTTTGTACAGCTTCTGCCCGGGCGGGCACCGGTGTGTGGATGGCGAACTCCCGGACAGCGGACTCGTCTTCGACGCGGTTGGAAATCTGTACGGCACGACGGGGTATGGCGGCGCCTCTGAGTGTAATCTCGGTTGTGGCACAGTTTTTGAGCTAATGCCTGGTGCGAACGGTCACTGGAGGGAGAAGGTGTTGTACAGCTTTCAAGGCGACAACGGGGATGGACAATCGCCATCTGGCGTAAACTTCGATGCCGCCGGGAATCTTTACGGCACCACCTTTTATGGAGGAGGCGACTACGCCTACTGTGTCCCTAGCTGCGGCACCGTCTTTCAGCTGACACACCATGACGACGGAACCTGGACCGAGAAAGTGCTTCACCGATTCAACAGCAAGGGTAAGGGAAAAGATGGGTCCAATCCCGATGGTAGTCTCACGATTGATGCACTTGGAAACCTCTACGGGATTACCACCGCGGGCGGCACGTATATTTGCGGCTCCGTTCCCCGCTGTGGCACCGTCTTTGAAATTAGCCCTGGCACGAATGGAAAATGGGCCGAGAAGATACTGCACTCCTTCAACGGTCTAGACGGCGAAGCCCCATACGCAAATGTGGTTTTCGACGCCGCAGGCAATTTGTATGGCACAACCTACAAAGGCGGCGAAGTCGGGTGCGGCCCACCCTCCGGTTGCGGTACTGTGTTCGAACTCATTTCTGATGCCGACGGCAAATGGTCCGAGAAGGTGCTGCATTCCTTTTTTCGGGAGAGGGGCCCAGTTGGCGGCGTAATTTTCGATGGGGCGGGGAATCTGTACGGGACGACCGTGGCTGGTGGCGCATATGGGTATAGGCACTGCCTAAACGGCTGTGGCACTGTGTTCGAGCTAAGTCCCGGTAAGAACGGTCAGTGGAGCGAGACTACGCTACACGACTTTAACATCAGGAACGGATGGGAGCCGACAGGCAACCTGATCTTCGATGCAGCCGGGAACCTGTACGGCACCACGGTTTATGGCGGCACCCACGACACAAAGCGCTGTCGCGGTGGGGCTTGCGGCACTGTCTTCGAGATCAGGCCATAAATCGGCCGAGCGAAGTTCGAAGCCTCGCAAATTGCCGACGATATATGCAGCGTCCTCTTCCGGAAATTAGCGTGATGGATCTGGGTCAGCAAAACTCGACGGGACGAACACAGCGAGTACCGCGGGTCTACGCCCGGGTGCTGGCCCTTACGCTCGCCTTTTTGGCGGGGGCTGGCACGTCGGCCGCAGCCCAGACTTTTAAGGTCCTCTACAGATTCGGAGCGTACCCCGACGGCAACACTCCCCTTGCGGGGCTCCTCATGGACGCCGCTGGAAACCTCTATGGCACAACCCTTCTAGGCGGCAAATACCACAGCTGTCACGATAGCGGGGGCTACGGCTGCGGAACGGTTTTCAAGCTGGACGCCAACGGGGTAGAGACCGTATTGCACAGCTTCAACGGGTCTGACGGCGCGGGCTCCAGTGCGACCCTCATCATGAACGCCAACGGCGATCTCTACGGCACTGCCGCGGTCGGAGGAGGGAGGGGCTGCAATACCGGCGGATCCGTCGGCTGCGGAGTGGCGTTTAGGCTCAGCGGCCATAAGGAAACTGTGCTGTACCGCTTCACCGGGGGTGCGGACGGAGCGTTCCCCTGGGCGGGTCTGGTCTCGGACGCCGGCGGGAACTTCTATGGCACGACCAACGCGGGCGGAAAGTACGGGGGCGGAGTGGTATTCAAGTTGGTCGGCACCCAGGAAACCGTGCAGCACGCCTTTACCGGAGGAAAGGATGGGAGTTACCTTGCCGCGGGCAGCCTGCTGATGGATGCCATGGGAAATCTGTACGGCACCGACGCCTTTGGCGGCGATATCGACTGTGATTACCCAAGTGGCTGCGGAGTCGTATTCAAGCTGACGGGTAAACAGCTGACTGTGCTCCACAGCTTTAAGGGACCTCCAGACGGGCAGAGTCCTATTGCAGGCCTGATTATGGACGCCCGCGGGAACCTCTACGGCACAACCTACGATGGTGGCACCAGCGGCAACGGAGGCACGGTATTCGAGGTAGAGGCGAGCCGAAAGGAACGTGTGCTGCACCGATTTCACCCTTATACCAGGGGCGGATTTTCTCCCTCGACAGCCTTGGTTCAGGATGCCAACGGAAATCTCTATGGAACCACGGAGAGCGGCGTTGCATACGAAATCACTGTAGATGGGAAAGAAAAGGTCCTCCACATCTTCTGCACTGGCGACTGTTCGGACGGAGGGTACCCCAACGAGCTGATCATCGACTCCAAAGGGAACCTCTACGGCACAGCCTATGGCGGTGGCATCAATGGCAACGGCACGGTTTTCATGATCACTCCCTAAGTTGCAATCAGCAGCGCCTCTTGACGTGCGCAAGAGGTGATCGGCGGCGTCCGGTTGCACACTGATCGGTGAATTTGTCAGGGCACGACCGCAATCCGCAGACGTTCGACATAACTACCGAGAACAGCGATTACGCTCATTAAGACTGGCTCCCATTGCGTTCATCTCCGCGATACTGCAAACGAGTGTTGTTGCAACGAGAAAATGTCGTATTAACTGCAACGAGACTCTGTCACCCCTTTCTGAATTAAGTAACGGCGGCTAGAGCGGGGCGGCCGCCGAGGTTGTAGATGCGGGGCATCGGGGTTTTGGGTTTCTGCCGGGAGAGGCGAGGGGCAGGGCGGCGATCGGCATCTTCCAGCAACGGCAACGGCCAAGACAACGACAAAAGCAAAATCTTCCTATGAGAGACGAGCAGCATGCCATCCAGGTGATGGGAGAGTTCGACGGTGTCTCCGGCGTAGCCGCGTTTGGAGGGCAAGGCGGGGAGCGCGATGGAGTGGGCGCCGAAGGGGATGACGTGGTCGGGGCCGACCACGCGCTGGTAGCGGAAGCTGAGGCAGCGGGCGAGATCGAAGCGCGGGGGCAGAGCGCGGAAGTCGCGCTGAGCCTCGCGCGGCGGGGACGGCGAAGCGTTGGTTGTAGTCGGCGCAGAAGCGGGCGAGGACTTGGTTGGCGGAGTCGAGATCGCAGGCGTGGGCGAGGCGGAGTTCGCTGACCAGGCGGTCCTGGCAGGTGCGCCAGGCGCGCTCGATGCGGCCTTTGGCTTGGGGAGAGTAGGCGGGGATTTGCTGGATGCCGAGTTCTTCCAGAGCGCGGCCTAATTGGGTGGGGCACTGTTTTCCGGCGAGTTGTTCGGCCACGGTCCAGTGGGCATCGTTGCGCTGGAAGATGCCGTGACGATCGCGGTAGAGGCTGAGCGGCACGCCGTGAGTCGTGACCATGGCGTGCAGCGCGCGCAGATAGCCGAGGGTGTTTTCCGCTTCGAGTTGAAAGTGGGCGGAGAGGATCTGGCTGGTGGCGTCGTCCTGAAAGCCGATGAGGGTGAGCTCGGGGCCGCGGCCTTCGAGCCAGTCATGACGGCTGGCGTCGGTGAGCACCATCATGCCGAAGCGGGGACGGCGCAAGCGGCGGGCGCGGTACTGGCGAGGGCGGCGCTTCTGCGGAGAGGCCAGCTTGGCGCGCGCGCAGAATGCGGCGCACGGTCTCGCGGCTGACCGACAGATTCTCCTCGCTGCGCAGTTTCTCGGCAGAGATGAGAATCGTTGAAGCCCTGATACTTGCCGCGGGCCAGTTCGAGGATCGTCCGGCGTCTGGGCAGCGGGAAGAGCCCAGGGCATGGGCCGTCCGCGATTGCCGTGATGCACCCAGGCGACGGAGTCGGGACGATAGCGCCGCTTGAGCCGTTGCACCTGCCGTTCACTCAGTTGCAGCAGACGAGCGGCTTCGCTTACGCTCAGCCGCCCGCCCACTGCATTCTCAATCACTTTCACCCGTTGGAACTCTTTCTGACTCATCGTCACCATCCCTCTAGGGTGACAAAGTCTCGTTGCAGTTAGGGGGTGACATTATCTTGGAGCATCTACAGTGTTCGGTTTCCGTGTTGACAGGCGGCGGGTTCGCTGATAACGTTCGTGCCGCTGTCGGGCCCCTGATCTACAATGTCGCTCTCCTTGGAGGCCTCCATGTTTTCTCCCCTTCGCAGTGCGCTGGTGTCGGCGTCTCGCCTGCTGGCGCGTGCCTCGCTCCTTGCGTCTTTTCGCAAGGAGCGGGAGAGCCAGCGGGCGGGGGAGCGCACGACGATGACACAACGGCTTTATGCGGAGAAGCAGGAGATGGCCCACGTGACGCGGCCCGCCCCTTGCAAAAAATCGCAAGGAGCGGGGCACCCGGCCACCGCGCGTCCCAGCCGCCCCTATATCGCGCTTGGCGAGGCCGGTTAAGCGGCGATCTACATTTCGAGCCTCCGCGCTGCCGTTCTTCGCCGCCATCCTTTGGCTTGCGGCCGTCGCGAGCCCGTCAGCGGAGGGCCAGACTTTCAAGGTACTCTACAGTTTTGCGGGGTACCCGACGGATGGGGCAGCGCCCCTCGGCGGCTTGCTCATGGACGCCGCCGGAAACCTGTACGGCACCACCAGATATGGCGGCAGCCACGAGACATGCCCGGGCGATGGCGAATGCGGAACTGTGTTTAAGTTGGATACCAACGGAGTCGAGACCGTGTTGCACAACTTTGCCGGGCCGGACGGAGCGAATCCCACGTCGAACCTGATCATGGACGCAAACGGCGATCTCTACGGGACGACCGAGTTTGGCGGTAAAACCAGTATTTGCGTAGACACGGAATATGCAGGGTGCGGGGTGGTATTCAAATTGAGCGGCACTAACGAAACCGTTCTGTACCGCTTCAACGGGGGCGCAGACGGGGCGTTCCCTTGGGCGGGCGTAATTATGGATGCTCACGGCGCTCTATACGGCACGACCAACCAGGGCGGGGCCACAGGGGGTGGGGTGGCCTTCAAGTTGGTCGGCAAAAAGGAGATGGTGCTGCACAGCTTCTGTTCCGAGAATAACTGTAAAGACGGCACCTACCTCACCTCGGGCCTGATCATGGACGTCGCCGGGAACCTCTATGGCACTGCGGCTTACGGCGGGGACGTCAACTGCGATTACCCGTCCGGCTGCGGGGTTGTGTTCAAGCTGACAGGCAAAAAAGAAACCGTCCTGCACAGTTTTAAGGGCTCTCCGGACGGGAACAACCCTTCGGCGGCGCTATTTATGGACCCTAGCGGGGACCTCTATGGGACCACCTCGGACGGGGGCAAGGAGTCCAACGGCGGGACTGTCTTTAAAGTCGGTCAGGGCGGCAAGGAACGAGTGCTGCACACGTTCCGCAGTGCTCATGGCGGCTCGGACCCCGAGACGTCCGTGGTTCGCGACGCGCAAGGCAACCTCTATGGCACTACGGTGTACAACCCTAAAGAAGGCGGGACGGTCTTTGAGATCACCGCCGACGGGAAGGAGAAGATCCTCCACAAATTTTGCACCGGCGACTGCTCGGACGGCGCGGACCCCGGCGACCTGATCATGGACGCCAAGGGGAACCTCTACGGCACAACCTACGGCGGGGGCGTCAACCGTAGCGGCGTGATTTTCATGATCACTCCTGCGCCCTCGCACTCCGATTAGATAACCGCCCTGCCAACATCGCTGCTAGCCCGATGGACAGCAGCAACGACACTGGCGTGCGCAGGAAGTAGTCGGCGGCGTCCGGCTGCACCGACCAGTGAAGCTGTCAGCCGGCGACTGCAATCAGAAGACGGTCCGACGTCACTTCGTGAACAGCGTTTACGCTCATTAAGACTGGCCGCACATTGCGTTCATCTCCGCGATACAGCAAACGAGTTGACGATCTCCGAACACTGTTGATATATTAAGAAGGTTCCGCGAGTTCATTTTGGCTTGTCTGTACGCTGCGGATATGTTCGCTGCGCGTCTTGCGTGTGCGAAAGTTCTGCAAGCGAGTAGCTGAGCCGCAGTTATACGTCTTCAGAAGTTTCGGAGACGCCCTCGCTGAAATGCCCTGCGCGCACCTCTCGCCTGTTGGGAGGCTATGCGGGGCACGGCTGACGAAACGGAGTACTTCCCGGATTTCGGGCTTGGTGCCACCGTCGTCGCTGTTCAGTCTGAACGGGAAAAACCTACAATCTCTCGCTGCCGTTATGCGCGGTGAGAAGTATGGTTGGCAGATCGCCAGCCAGCCCCTGATGCAGGGAAAGTTATAGCGGCGTTTGTGTGTCGCTGCGCCTAAAGATGCGCGCGCACCGGCGTTGCTGGAGGAAAAGTGCCGACCTTCAATCAATTAGTTCGCGATGGCCGCAAGCGTCCGCGATACAAGACGGCGAGTCCGGCTTTGCAGGGATGTCCGCAAAAGCGTGGAGTCTGCACGCGTGTGTATACGCAAACGCCGAAGAAGCCGAACTCCGCGCTGCGCAAGGTCGCGCGCGTTCGTTTGACCAACGGCATCGAGGTCACAACTTATATTCCCGGCGTCGGCCACAACCTGCAGGAGCACTCAATCGTGCTGATTCGCGGCGGCCGTGTGAAGGATCTGCCAGGCGTGCGCTATCACGTGGTGCGCGGAACGCTGGACGCGGTGGGAGTTGCAGGCCGCAAGCAGAGCCGTTCGAAGTACGGCGCCAAGCGCCCGAAAGCATAAGAAAGGTCGTTGGTCATTCGTCGTTGGTCGTTGGCGCGACAACAGTAGGAGCATGAACTGAATGCCAAGAAAAGGACACACCCCGAAGCGGAGAGTCGAAGCCGATCCGGTTTACGGTTCGGATCTGGTGACGAAATTCGTCAACTCGATGATGTGGCAAGGCAAGAAGAGCACGGCGGAAGGCATCTTCTACGAAGCCTTGACGCGCCTGCAGGCAAAAGGCGGCGGCGACGAAGCTCTGAAGCTGTTCACGAAAGCCGTCGAAAACGCCAAGCCGCTGCTCGAGGTCAAGACCCGCCGCGTAGGTGGCGCGAACTATCAGGTGCCGGTGGAAGTGAATGCCGACCGCCGTACGTCGCTGGCGATTCGCTGGCTGATCACCTACTCCCGCGGACGCGGCGAAAAAGGCATGATCGACAAATTAAGCAACGAATTGCTGGACGCCGCCAACGGAAAAGGCGCAGCCATCAAGAAGAAGGAAGACGTTCACCGCATGGCCGAGGCCAACAAGGCCTTCGCGCATTATCGGTGGTAAGAGGAAAAGGACAAGGGTTACGGATTTGACAGGTTCAGTTGCCAACGAGCAAGAGAGAAAAGAAGAGAGAAAGAAAGCTGTGTCCAGAACAGTTCCATTAGAGCGGTGCAGAAACATCGGCATCATGGCCCACATCGATGCCGGCAAGACCACTACGACCGAGCGCATCCTGTTCTATACAGGAAAGACGCACCGCATCGGAGAGGTCCACGAAGGCACTGCCACCATGGACTGGATGGAGCAGGAGCAGGAGCGCGGCATCACCATTACTTCCGCCGCCACCACCTGCACCTGGCGCGACATTCGCATCAACATTATCGACACACCCGGCCACGTGGATTTCACGGCTGAAGTGGAACGCTCGCTGCGCGTGCTCGACGGCGCTGTAGCCGTATTTGACGCGGTGCATGGAGTGCAGCCGCAATCGGAAAAAGTCTGGCGTCAGGCTGACAAGTACGGCGTACCGCGAATTTGCTTCATTAATAAGATCGACAAGATGGGCGCCGATTTCGAGCATGCCGTCGATACCCTCCGCAAGCGCCTCAATGCCAAGCCGGTCGCCGTACAGATTCCCATCGGACAAGAAGACAAGTTCAGAGGCGTGGTTGATCTCATCGAGATGAAATCGATCATCTGGCAGGATGACACCATTGGGGCCGAGTACATTACCGGCGAAATTCCTGCCGAATTGCAAAAAAAGGCTGAAGCCGCTCACGCTCTTCTGGTTGAAACTGTCGCCGAAAACGACGATGCCATCCTGCACAAGTTCCTCGAAGGCGAGGCTATTTCCCCCGCGGAACTTCGCGCATCTCTACGCAAGTCGACGATCGAGCTGAAATTATTTCCAGTCGTGGTCGGCACCGCATTCAAGAACAAAGGTGTGCAGCCCCTGCTCGATGCGGTCGTGGATTACCTGCCTTCGCCGCTGGATGCCGGCGAGGTTCATGGAACAAATCCCGATAACGGCGAAGCGATTACGCGTCAACCTGCGGACAGTGAGCCTTTTTCCGCTCTGGCCTTCAAGATCATGGCCGATCCATTTGTCGGCCAGTTGACTTTTATTCGCGTCTATTCCGGCCAACTGAAGTCCGGCGAAGCTGTGCTCAACGCTGGCCGCGGACGTACCGAACGCATTGGCCGGCTGCTCAAGATGCATGCCAACAAGCGCGAGGACATCAGCGAAATTCTGGCGGGCGATATCTGCGCTGCGGTTGGTCTGAAGAATGTAAGCACAGGCGACACGATTTGCGATGAAAAGCATCCCATCACTTTGGAAAATATCACCTTCGCGGTCCCGGTGATTTCCGTCGCCGTTGAACCCAAGACCAAAGCTGATCAGGAAAAAATGGGCATGGCGTTGAACCGCCTGGCTCAGGAAGATCCTACTTTCAAGGTTCACACCGACCCTGACAGCGGACAAACCATCATCAGCGGCATGGGCGAACTGCATCTCGAAATTATTGTTGACCGCATGATGCGTGAGTACAAAGTTGAAGCCAACGTGGGCAAGCCCCAGGTTGCTTATCGCGAGACCATCCGCAGGAAATCTGAAGCCGAAGGCAAGTACATCCGCCAGACCGGCGGCAAGGGTCAATATGGCCATGCCAAAATTCGCCTGGAGCCGCAGGTGCCGGGAACTGGGTATGAATTTGTCAACGACATTGTCGGCGGTTCGGTGCCCAAGGAATTTATCAAGCCCATCGATCAGGGAATTCGCGAAGCCATGGAAGGCGGCATCCTTGCCGGTTACGAGATGGTTGACGTGAAAGCCATCCTTTACGATGGCAGTTACCACGACGTGGATTCGAACGAAATGGCATTCAAGATTGCCGGTTCGATGGCCTTCAAAGAAGCCGCTCGCAAAGCTTCGCCGGTGTTGCTTGAGCCGGTGATGGCGGTCGAGGTGGTCACGCCGGAAGATTATGCGGGCGTGATTATGGGCGATCTGAGTTCGCGCCGCGGACGCATCGAAGGCATGGAGCATCGCGCCGGTTCGCAGGTGATCAAGGCAATCGTGCCGCTGGCTGAGATGTTTGGTTACGCGACCCATATGCGGTCGAGCACGCAGGGACGCGCCGAATACTCGATGCACTTCGCGCGCTACGAAGAAGTGCCGCGCAGCGTGGCGGACGAGATCATTGGGCGTTCCCAAGGGCCCAAGAGATAACAGACGCGGGCAGTAGAACCGCGGCATAAGAACGAGTGATACGGAGCTAGGAAATGGCGAAAGAGAAATTTGAACGGAATAAGCCGCACTGCAACGTGGGTACGATTGGTCACATCGACCACGGCAAGACCACGCTGACGGCGGCCATCACCAAGGTGTTGCAGAAGCACAACCCGAAGATCGTGTTCCGATCTTTTGACAGCATTGATAACGCGCCGGAAGAAAAAGCCCGCGGCATCACGATTGCGACCGCGCACGTCGAGTACGAAACCGCCAACCGGCACTACGCGCACGTCGATTGCCCCGGCCACGCCGATTACATCAAGAACATGATCACGGGCGCGGCGCAGATGGATGGCGCGATTCTCGTGGTCGCGGCGACCGACGGTCCGATGCCGCAAACCCGCGAGCACGTGCTGCTTGGCGCGGCAGGTCGGCGTGCCTTACATCGTGGTCGCGCTCAATAAATGCGACGCAGTCGACGATCCCGAGTTGCTGGATCTGGTTGAACTTGAAGTGCGCGAGTTGCTGAAGAGCTATCAGTTCCCCGGCGACGATGTGCCGGTGATTCGGCTCTCGGCTCTGGGCGCGCTGAACGGCGAAGAGAAGTGGGAAAAGCAAATCGACGCATTGATGGAAGCGGTCGACAAGAGCGTTCCGCAACCGGCGCGTGAGTTGGACAAGCCGTTCCTGATGCCGATTGAAGATATTTTCTCGATCTCTGGCCGCGGCACGGTAGTGACGGGAAGAATCGAACGCGGCAAGGTGAAAGTCGGCGAGGAAGTAGAAATCGTCGGCTTCCGCGACACCCGCAAGACGGTCGTAACCGGCGTCGAAATGTTCAAAAAGCAATTGGACGAAGGCCTGGCGGGAGACAACGCGGGCCTGCTGCTGCGCGGCATTGGCAAAGACGATGTCGAGCGCGGCATGGTGTTGGCGAAAGGCGGATCGATCACGCCACACACCAAGTTCAAAGCCGAAGTTTACATTCTGACCAAAGAAGAAGGCGGACGGCACACGCCATTCTTCAAAGGCTACCGTCCGCAGTTTTATCTCAGAACGACGGACGTAACAGGCGTGGCGGAACTTCCAGCAGCAACCGAAATGGTGATGCCGGGCGACAACGTCAGCCTGGTAATTGAGCTGATCACGCCGGTGGCGATGGAAAAAGGTTTGCGCTTCGCCATCCGCGAAGGCGGCCACACCGTAGGCGCCGGGACGATCAGCGAAATTGTGCAGTAGGCTGCGATGGTGTGGCGCGGGCGCCCTCGCCCGCGAACTTTTTACCACACTACATGCAACACGGGCGAGGGCGCCCGCGCCACACAGGCAAAGCGGCCTGCACCTTGCCGCCAGTTCTTTCTTCCCGGACAGCCGGGAGGGGTTAGCGAGAGCCAAAAGTGATTGGAAAAGAAAGAATTCGCATTCGGTTAAAAGCGTACGACTACCGCATCCTGGATCAGTCCACGGGTGAAATTGTCGAGACCGCGAAGCGCACAGGCGCGCAAATCGCAGGCCCGATTCCTTTGCCTACGATGAAGAACAAGTACTGCGTACTGCGTTCTCCGCACGTGGACAAAAAGTCGCGCGAGCAATTCGAAATTCGCACGCACAAGCGCCTGCTCGACATCCTCGAGCCGACGCAGCAGACAGTCGACGCGCTGATGAAACTCGATTTGCCAGCAGGCGTGGATGTCGAGATCAAGGCATTCGGCAAGGAACACAAATAGCTTTCAGCCGTCAGCTCTCAGCTTCCAGTTTAGAAGCGGAGAAGCCCCAGCCAATAGCCAAACGGCCAAGCTGGTTAGCGGAGAGAAGAAAAGACAATGGCAAAGGTAACTGGAATTCTCGGCAAGAAAGTCGGCATGACGCAGCTCTTCGACGATAAGGGCGACGTTCATCCCGCGACCGTGTTGCAGGCTGGTCCGTGCGTGATCACGCAACACAAGACGGCGACCAAAGACGGATACGTTGCCGCGCAAATCGGCCTGGTCGAATTCGTGAAAGAATCGCGCCTGACCAAACCCGCTCGCGGACACTTGGGCAAGAACAATCTGCCGCCGGTAAAGTTCATGCGCGAAGTTCCAATTGAAGTCGAAGAAAAATCCGAAGCCAACGGCGACGGCTTGGTCAAAACCGGCGATCGCGTTCTGGTAGACATTTTCGACGGCGAGAAATTTGTCGACATCGTCGGCATCAGCAAAGGCCGCGGCTTCTCAGGCGTAGTCCGGACGGCATCATTTTGCCGGCGGTCCAAAATCGCACGGTTCGATGTTTCAAATCACGGGATCGATTGGCTCATCGGCGTTTCCGTCGCGTGTCTTTAAAGGCATGCGTATGTCGGGGCACATGGGCGTGGACCGGGTGACTGTCCGCAATTTGCGCGTGCTCGGCATGGATAAAGAAGACAACTTGCTGGTGGTCGAAGGCAGCGTCCCCGGCCCCAAGGGCGGCTACCTGATAATTACGAAAGCTAAGAAGCCGCCAAGAGAACGGCGCGGATTTGCTGGATCGGCAACGGTTGATCCGTTGAAGGCAGCCAAGCGCGCGGCCAAGAAGGCTTAGAGGCGGTCGTTGGTGCTTGGTCGTTCGTCGTTGGCCAAGGCGAGAAAAACGTTTAAGAGTCAATTTTATGGCAAGCATTGACATTCACAATCTGAGCGGAGCCAAGGTCGGCAGCCTCGAACTGGCTGACGAGATCTTCGGCGCTGTGAACGAGGACCTGCTGTGGGAGGCGGTAAAACATTATCGCGCCGCCCATCGCGCCGGAACGCACGCAACCAAGAACAAGAAACTGGTCTCTGGCGCCGGCAAAAAGCTTTGGAAACAAAAAGGCACGGGACGGGCTCGCGTGGGTTCAATCCGGTCGCCACTGTGGCGGCACGGCGGCACGGTGCATGGTCCGCAACCGCACTCTTACGATTACGCGTTTCCCCGCAAGAAATTAATGGGAGCGTTGCGCTCGGCTTTGGCTTCGAAATTTGCCGACGGCAAATTGATCATCGTGAATACTTTCGATGTGAAGGAACCCAAGTCCAAGCTGTTCCGCGAGGCTCTGGACGCGCTTAAAGTCAACAGCACGGCGCTGCTGGTCGAGGTTGCAAAGCACGAGAATCGTAATCTGACTTTGAGTTCACGCAATCTCGATGGAGTTGAACTGATCAGCGGCAACGAAGTTCATCCTTATCATCTTTTGCGCTACGATCGGGCAATCTTCTCGCAGCCCGCAATCGAGAAGCTGCAGATTTCGCTGAAGACTTCGATTTCCAAACGGCAGCACAAGCCGGCTGAAGGTGAAGGAGCAGCGCCGAAGAAAGCTTCGCGTGCTCCGCGTCGGCGCACCCGGCATGAAAAAGCGGCGGAGGTGGCTTAATGAAATCCGCATACCAGATTCTTCGCCGTCCGGTCATCACCGAAAAAGGCCTGGCCATTAAGGAGAACCAGAACACGCTGGTTTTCCAAGTGGCGACCGCGGCAACCAAGACGGAAATCAAGGAAGCCGTGCAGGGAATTTTCAAAGTGAAGGTGCATTCGGTGCGCACCGCGACCTATCCCGGCAAGGAGCGTCGGCGGGGAAAGTTCGCCGGCTACCGGCCGGATTGGAAGAAGGCGTACGTGCGGCTGAAGGCTGGCGAAAAAATGCCGGAGTACGCGCAGAACCTGTAAAAAAGCTATCAGCTCTCAGCCATCAGCTTTCAGCAAAAAGCGATGGTAACTGAGAGCTGACAGCTGACAGCTGAGAGCTTTTATGCCAATTAAGACTTATAGACCGACAACCCAGACGCTGCGTTATCGCACCACGCTGGTCAACGACGACATCACGAGCACGCTGCCTCACAAGCCGCTGCTCGAGCCGAAGCCGCGCACCGGCGGACGCCGCAATTCGGGTCAGACCACCATGCGCTTCATCGGTGGCGGTCACAAACGCAAGCTGCGCATTATCGATTTCAAGCGCGACAAGATCGGCATTCCCGCGACGGTTGCGACCATCGAGTACGATCCCAATCGCTCAGCGCGTATTGCACTGTTGAGCTACGCCGATGGCGAGAAGCGCTACATCCTGCAACCGGACGGATTGAAGGTTGGACAAAAAGTGTTGAGTGGCCCCGATGCCGATATTCTCGTTGGCAATGCGCTGCCGCTGCATAACATTCCGCCTGGCACCACGATTCACAATGTGGAATTGAAGCCCGGCAAAGGCGCGCAGATGGTGCGCTCAGCAGGCGGCGCGGCCCAGTTGGTAGCCAAGGAAGGCGATTACGCTCTGGTCAAGTTGCCTTCCGGCGAAATTCGCAAAGTGGCGCAAGGCTGCATGGCGACGATTGGCCAGGTCGGCAATCTCGATCACGAAAATATCACCATCGGAAAAGCCGGACGTTCCCGATGGCTGGGAAAGCGGCCGCACAATCGCGGCGTATCGATGAATCCAGTCGATCACCCGCACGGCGGTGGTGAAGGAAAGACTTCAGGTGGACGTCATCCAGTAACCCCGTGGGGGCAACCAACCCGCGGATACAAGACGCGCAACAACAAGCGGACCGACGCATTCATCGTCAACCGCCGCGGCAAGAAGTGAGGGCGTTTGCTGGGCGTCTGAGCCCAGCGCCGTCATCCCGAGCGGAGCGAGGGATCTCCGTAAGTGAGAGCTAAACTTTATGGCACGTTCAACAAAAAAAGGACCGTTCGTCGACGGCTTCCTGCAAACCCGGGTGGAAGCCATGAACTCGCGCAACGAGAAGAAGGTGCTGCGCACCTGGTCGCGGCGCTCAACCATCGTCCCGGAAATGGTGGGCCACACAATTGCCGTACACAACGGAAAGAAATTTATTCCGGTGTACATCACGGAAAATCTCGTAGGCCACAAGCTCGGCGAGTTTAGTTTTACTCGCCAGTTCAAGGGACACTCAATGCGCGCCGCGACCGAAACAGCAGCTAGACCGGCCGGTATTCCGGGTGGACCAGGTGCTCCGAGCCCAGCAGCGGGAGCTCCGGCAGCCCCGGCGCCGAAGGCGTAAAGGAGACGCAAGATGGAATTTCGAGCTCAAGCACGTTTCATGCGCGTCTCGCCGCAGAAGGCTCGCCTGGTGCTGGACCTGATCAAAGGCCGCCGGGTAGAAGATGCGCTCAACACGCTCGTCTTCACCAAGAAACGAGTCGCGGCCACGGTAGAAAAATTGCTCCGCTCGGCGCTCGAAAATGCCAACTACCTGAGTTCGGAAAAAGGGTTGGACGTCGACGTCGACAACTTATACGTGAGACGCGCGGTCGCGAACGATGGGCCGCGGATGAAACGTATTCGCCCCGCGCCGATGGGCCGTGCTTATCACTACGTTCGGCGCATCTCGCATATCGAGATCGAGTTGGCGGAACGCGGCAAAAATGGAGACGCGCTGGCGAATGTAGTTGGAGCGGAAAGAGTAAGTGCTGCATCGACACCTAAGTCCAGAACGAAGGCCAAGGGCAAAGCGCCGGCAAAGAAAAGCAAAGCTAAAGCCACGAAGAAATTCGCAGGAGCACGATAGCGTTCGTCAAGGTTGTCAGGAGAGACGATGGGACAAAAAGTTCATCCATACGGTTTTCGCCTCGGCTACACCAAGCCGTGGAAGTCGCGCTGGTTTGCCGAGCGCGATTATGACAAGCAGCTGCTCGAAGACGTCAAGCTGAAGAACGAGCTCAAGGACAAGCTCAAGTCAGCGGGCGTCAGCTCGATTGACATCGAGCGTCCCGGCAACAAGCTGCGCGTCATCATCAAGACTGCGCGTCCCGGCATCATCATCGGCCGCAAAGGGGCTGAGATCGACAAGCTCAAGGCCGATATGCAGAAGCGCATGAATGGCCGCGAAATTTATATCGACATTCAGGAAGTGCACAAGCCGGAACTCGATGCACAACTGGTTTCGGAATCGATCGCGCTGCAACTGGAAAAGCGTGTCGGCTTCCGCCGTGCGATGCGCAAAGCGGTAGACTCAGCGCTGCGCTTCGGCTGCAAAGGAATCAAAGTCCGCGTCAGCGGCCGTCTGAATGGAAACGAAATCGCCCGTTCGGAGTGGTATCTGCAAGGACGCCTGCCGCTGCACACGTTGCGCGCCGACATCGATTACGGTTTCACCGAAGCACGCACGACATACGGCGTAATCGGCGTGAAAGTTTGGGTGTACAAAGGCGAGATTCTTCCGGCCGCCAAGAAGCGCGAAACGCAGCAAGTAGGCGGAGCATTTTAGAGGTTTTGGGTTAGAGAAGTAAGCTAAGAGCTAGAAGCTAAGAGCAAATTTATGTTAATGCCAAAGAAAGTAAAGTACCGCAAGCAGCAGCGCGGACGCATGACCGGCAAAGCCTGGCGCGGCAGCGAGCTGGCTTTCGGAGACTACGGATTGAAAGTTCTCGAACCGGGCTGGATCACCGACCGTCAAATCGAGGCCAGCCGCGTTGCCATGACGCGTTTCGTGAAGCGCGGCGGCAAAATTTGGATTCGTCTTTTTCCCGACAAGCCGGTCACCAAGAAGCCGGCCGAAACTCGTATGGGAAAAGGCAAGGGAGCGCCGGATCATTGGGTCGCGGTGGTTCGTCCCGGCAAGATTCTTTTCGAAATGGAAGGCGTCACGCCGCAGGACGCGTCCGAAGCCATGCGTCTGGCGTCGCACAAGCTGCCGTTGCGCACCCGCTTCGTAAAGCGCGAATCAGCAGCGCACTAAAAGGAACAGAGATTATGAAATCGGAAAAAATTCGTAACTTGACCGATGAAGAGCTTAGCCACCAGGAGCGCGATCTCAACGATCAGCTCTTCAAGCTGAAGTTTCAGCTCAACATGGGGCAGACGGAAAGCCTGAAAAAGATTCGTGGCATGCGCCGCGACATCGCGCGCGTAAAGACGATCAGCCGTGAGCGTGAACTCGCCGCCAGCGGCAAAACGGAGCGTAAGTAATGCCAGTGACAAATACACAACAGGCGCAGCCCGCGGCTGCGGGCCGGCGCAAGGAAGTGGTCGGCGAGGTAGTTTCGAACCGCATGAAGAAGACCATCGTGGTTTCGGTGGTGCGCAAGAAGTCGCATGCGTTCTACGGCCGCGTGGTCTCGAAGGCGAAAAAGTTCTACGCTCACGACGAAAAGAACGAAGCTCACGTCGGCGATGTGGTACGCCTCGAAGAGACTCGTCCATTATCGAAATTGAAGCGCTGGCGTTTCAAGCAGATTGTTCGCAAGACCGCGCTGGTGCCCGAAATCGCGGCTGACGTGCAAAGCGTTGAGGGGGACGGAATTATGGCTGTGATGATGAGAACCATGGCTCGAGGTCGCCGATAATTCCGGCGCACGCAAACTGCAGGTCATCCTGCCGCTGGGCGGTTCGACCGGACTGCGCGCTGGTTTGGGCGATGTGGTCACGGCCAGCGTGAAAGAAGCTTCTCCCGATGGCCAGGTGAAAAAAGGCACGGTGGTCAAAGCGGTGATCGTGCGCACGCACAAAGAGTACGGCCGTCGCGACGGCACTTATATTCGCTTCGACGAGAACGCGGCGTGCTGATCAACGAACAGGGCGAGCCGGTGGGAACCCGCGTCTTCGGCCCGGTTGCCCGCGAATTGCGCGAGAAGAAGTTTCTAAAGATTGTTTCTCTCGCACCAGAGGTACTGTGAAGCGTAGCTAGATTGAGAGGATTGAAGGACTGAAATGAGAACCGTAAGCACAGAACATAAACGAGTGGATCTCCGGCGAAACGACACGGTGAAAGTGATCACCGGCCGCGATAAAGGCAAGGAAGGCCGCGTCCTGCGCGTGTTTCCGAACGATAACAAGCTGCTGGTCGAACACGTCATGCTGGTCAAAAAGCATGTGCGTCCCAATCCGCAGCGCAACATCAAGGGCGGAATCGCCGAACAGGAAAGCCGCATCGCGCTTTCGAACGTGCAGTTGGTCTGCGGGACTTGCGGACCGGTGCGCATCGGCCACGAAATGCGCGGAGACCACAAAGTTCGGGTCTGCAAGAAGTGCGGAACCACGCTGGATAAATAAGCTCTTAGTCTTGGGTAGTTTCTGCTAATCGCTCAAGCTAAGAGCTATCAAGGCAAAGCTAGATGACCTAATTACGAAGGCATTAAGCACCATGGCAAAAGATAAAAAAGAAAAAAAGGGTGGCCAGCAGGAAGAGCAGAAAGCTCCCGCGGTCGCGCGTCACAGCGCGAAAGAGACGCCGCGGCTGAAGGCGCGCTTCCACAAGGAAGTTGCTCCCACGCTGATGAAGGAATTCGAACTCAAGAATCCCATGGCAGTGCCGCATCTCCACAAGATCGTGGTCAACATGGGTGTCGGCGAAGCTACGCAGAACGCAAAAATTCTCGATCCGGCGGTGAACGAACTCGGCCAGATCACCGGCCAAAAGCCGGTTGTGACGCGCGCCAAGAAATCCATCGCGGCCTTCAAGGTCCGCGAGGGACAGGCTATCGGCGCCATGGTGACTTTGCGTGGCGATCGCATGTACGAATTTTTCGACCGCCTGGTAAATGTTGTGTTGCCTCGCGTGCGTGACTTCAAGGGAGTTTCGACGAAATCGTTCGATGGTCGCGGCAACTACACGTTAGGCTTGCACGACCAGTTGATTTTTCCCGAGATCGATTACGCCAAGGTCGACAAGCAGAAGGGCATGAACGTCACGATTGTGACCACGGCTCGCAGCGATGCTGAGTCGCGAGCGCTGCTGCGCCATCTGGGCATGCCGTTCCGGGCGCAGTAAGCGTTTTAGACAAGTTCGAAGATAAATTAAGGATTGCATGACTACAGCTAAACGAGTTAAAGACGCCAAGATCGAAGAGAAGTTTCAGAAGGCGCGCGAGAGCAAAGGCCCGAAGCCGAAGTTTTCTTCGCGCAAGCACAATCGCTGCAAGATTTGCGGCCGTCCGCGCGCTTATCTGCGCAAGTTCGGCTTGTGCCGTCTGTGTTTCCGGGGCTTGGCCTTGCGTGGCGAAATTCCCGGAGTTTCAAAGTCGTCGTGGTAGAAGGGGTAGAATCGGGCGCGGCGTAAGCCGTGCCGTGAAGGTGCCTAACCATGCGGGCTTTAGCCCCTGAGATTAGGCGGAATACGTCGCCGCAGGTTCTTCGGCGCAAGCAAGAGTGGCCGAAGCTAACGGGCGATTGAGGAGAAGGAACGCATGAGGTTGACCGATCCGGTCGCAGATATGCTGACGCGAATTCGCAATGCGATTAACGCCAGGCACCAGAAGGTGGATATTCCCGCCTCCAAGCTGAAACTTGAGATTGCCCGCATTCTCAAAGAAGAGGGCTACATCTCGAATTTCAAGGCGACGGAAGAGGAAGGACATAAGGTCCTCCGCGTCTACCTGAAGTACGCCAACAATAATGAAGCGGTAATCTCGCAAGTGAACCGCGTCTCCCGGCCAGGCTGTCGCGTGTATGTGCGGCGCACCGAGATTCCCCGGGTGCTGGGTGGGATGGGCATCAACATTCTCACCACGCCTCGCGGCGTAATGACCGGACGCCAGGCGCGCAAGCAAGGCCTCGGCGGCGAGTTACTCTGCGAAGTGTGGTAAGAACGCTCCTGGCTACTAGCTTCTGGCTGCTAGCTCGGAACGAAAGCACGAATCGGAAGCGCGAAGAGTCACGCTACACAGATGTAGTTTCAGAGCGGTGTAGCTAGGAGCTAAAAGCTAGTAGCTGAAAGCTGAATTTATGTCACGAATTGGAAAAAAACCGATCCCGCTCCCTAAGGGAGTGACCGTCAAGATTGAAGGCAACACCGTTGCCGTGCAAGGCCCGAAGGGCAAGTTGGACACGCAACTGCCTGCGGGCATTAAAGTCCAGCAGCAGGACGGGCATCTGCTCGCGATCCGCGAAAACGATTCCCAGGCCGCCGTCCATGGTCTCGCGCGCGCGCTGGTCAACAACGCGGTCGAAGGCGTCACCAAAGGATGGACTCGGGACCTGGAAATTGTCGGCATCGGCTATCGCGCCGAAATGAAGGGCAAAAACACAGTCGTGTTCAGCCTTGGATTCTCGCACTTGATCGAGTATCCGCTGCCTGCGGGCGTTGAAGCGACTGTCGATCCGAAGCAGACCAAGCTGAGCGTCACCGGAATCGATCGCCAAAAAGTCGGACAGGTTGCTGCCGAAATGCGCAGCCTGCGTCCGCCCGATCCGTACAAGAATAAAGGCGTGCGTTATGCCGGCGAGCGTTTGAAGAAGAAGGTAGGCAAGACCGGAGCCAAATAGTCGTTGGTCGTTGGCCATTCGTCGTTGGCCAACGCGGTCCGGCTAGGTTTTCGGTTTTGGCCAACGACCTACGACGAACGACCAAGGACATTTTTTATGCTTACACGAACATCAAAAAATACAAACCGCCGGCACGTGCACGAGCGCATTCGCAAAAAGATTCTCGGAACTTCCGAGCGGCCGCGGCTGAACGTCTATCGTTCGCTGAATCATATTTACGTGCAACTGATCGACGATATGCAGGGCAACACCGTCGTCTTCGCGCATTCCGCCGAGGGCAAAAAGGGCGAGCGGCGCACCGGCGGAAACGTTGCTTCAGCCAAAGAAGTCGGCAAACTGATCGCCGAGCGCGCCAAGGCCAAGGGAATCAGCAAAGTGGTTTTCGATCGTGGCGGCTACATTTATCACGGTCGAGTGAAAGCGCTGGCCGACGCGGCCCGCGAAGCCGGTCTGCAGTTCTAAAAGAATTTGGTAATCGAGTAATTTGGTAATTTTGTAATTTTCTTAAATTACTCAATTACCCGATTACAAAATTACAAGATGGGAAAAAATGCCAACAGTAATTAAGAAGCTCGATGCGGGTTCCTACCAATTGAAAGACCAGGTGGTCGCAATCAACCGGGTCACGAAAGTAGTCAAAGGCGGCAAGAACCTTTCCTTCGCCGCTCTGGTCGTGGTCGGAGATCCCAGTTCCGCCGTCGTCGGTTATGGCTCGGGGAAAGCGAAAGAAGTTCCGCAAGCCATTCGCAAAGGGATTGAGTCGGCCAAGAAGAATCTCATGCGCATCAACCTGACCCAAACCAGCATTCCGCACCTTGTGCTGGGACGCTACGGCTCGGGCAAGGTGCTCTTGAAGCCCGCGCCCGAGGGAACCGGCGTGATCGCCGGCGGCGCGGTGCGCGCGGTAATGACTTCGGCGGGAATTCAGAATGTGCTGACCAAGTCGATTGGCACGACCAACCCGCACAATGTAATCAAGGCGACGTTCGACGCGCTGAAAAAGTTGAAGAACCGCGCTGACGTAGCCGCGATGCGCGGCAAGACTGCAGAAGAGTTATAAAACACGGAGTCACGAATGACGGCAAAAAAATCGACGGCGAGCAGTGGCAAGCTGCATTTGAAATGGGTGCGTTCAGCCATCTGCACTCCGGTAAAACATAAACTGGTAGTCAAAGGCCTGGGTTTCACCCGGCTGAATCAGGTGATCGAGCGTCCCGACAACGCCGCGATTCGCGGCATGGTGGCCAAGGTCCCGCACCTGGTCGAGATTGTGCAGTAAAGGATCTCTCAGCGATCGGCGATTGTTGGGCTGAAAGCTGAGAGCTGAAAGCTGAGAGCTTGATTATGAATCTGTCAAACATACGAGCACCGAAAAAGGCGAACTCCGACAAGAAACGCGTCGGACGCGGCATGGGTTCCGGCATGGGCAAAACATCCACCCGCGGACACAAAGGCCAGCGTTCGCGCAGCGGTTCGCGCATGATGCGTGGTTTTGAAGGCGGCCAGATGCCGCTGCATCGCCGCATGCCCAAGCGCGGCTTCACCAACATCTTCCGCAAGGAATTCAACATCGTGAACCTGGAAAAACTGGCCGCGCTCGGCGAGACCACCATCACTCCCGAGGTCCTGCGCAAGGCTGGCGTCATCAGCACCAAACATCCGGTCAAGATTCTCGGCGACGGAGAACTCTCCTCTGCCCTCACCGTCCACGCACACAAATTTTCCAAGTCGGCGCAAGAAAAAATCACCAAGGCTGGCGGCAAGTTTGAGGTCTTGCAGTAATGCTCGAGAAATTAGCCAACGTATTTCGCATTCCTGATCTGCGCAAGCGAATTCTGTTCACGCTTGGGCTGCTGGCTGTTTACCGTTTGGGCGGACACATCCCCACGCCGGGAGTGAATGCCGACAAGCTGCAGCAATTCTTCGAACAGAACAAGGGCACGTTCCTCGGTTTCGTCGACCTGTTTTCCGGCGGCCAGCTTCGCCGCCTCACGATTTTCGCTCTCGGGAATCATGCCGTACATTACGGCATCGATCATCCTGCAACTTTTGACCGTGGTTTATGAGCCGCTGGCCAAGCTGCAGAAAGAAGGCGAGCTGGGACGCAAGAAAATCACCCAGTGGACGCGATATTTAACCGTCATCCTAAGCGCGGTTCAATCGCTGGGTATCGCCATCAGCCTGGAGAAATCAGGCGATTTCGTAGTCAACCCCGGCATTTCGTTCATCCTGATGACCATGCTGACCCTGACCACAGGCAGCGCATTCATCATGTGGCTGGGCGAGCAGATCACCGAACGCGGCGTCGGCAACGGTATGTCGCTGCTAATCTTCGCCGGCATCGTGGTTGGCTTGCCGCGCGGCGTCGCCGATCTAGTCGACAAAGTCCGCACCGATGCCTGGGGCGCATTCACCGCCCCCGCCATGATTTTGCTGGTTGGCATCATGGTTCTGATCGTCGGATTCATCGTCTACGTGGAGCGCAGCGAACGCCGCATCCCCGTGCAATATGCGAAGCGCGTGGTCGGCCGCAAAGTCATGGGAGGCCAATCCACCCACCTGCCATTGCGCGTCAACGCCGGCGGAGTGATGCCAGTAATCTTTGCGTCATCCATCTTGACCATGCCGCAGACCATGGGATACGGTTTGCGCAACAATCGGTATTTTGGCGACCTCATCCATTGGCTGGGCTGGGGCGAACCGCTTTACACATGCCTCTACGCTGTTGGAATTATTTTCTTCGCCTACTTTTACGTGTCGATCGTCTTCAACCCCAACGAGGTTGCCGACAACATGCGCAAGTATGGCGGATTCATTCCCGGCATTCGGCCCGGCAAACGCACTGCAGATCACATCAACGAAATTCTGACTCGCATCACCCTGGTAGGCGCGCTCTACTTGATCATCATTTCGTTCATTCCCGAGTGGATGATCACCGGTATCCATCTCAACCATTTGTATGGGCCGATTGGCGCATTTTTCGAACGCCTGCCTACGTGGATGACCAATGGCTTGGGCGTCACATTTTATTTCGGCGGCACATCGCTGCTGATCGTGGTGGGCGTGGCCATGGACACAGTAACGCAGATTGAAGCGCAGCTGATCATGCGCCATTACGACGGATTCACGCCGCGCAGCGGGCGCATTCGCGGCCGCCGTAGCTGGACCTAAACGAATTTGAGGTTGCCGTACCGCCCGGTCGGCGGGTGGTCAGAGGGCTGACCGCGTGCCTGAAAGCAGGAACGTACTTCAGTTCGATGCAGACCTCGCGAAACATCGGACCGGTTGTGTTGCTCGGACCACCGGGTGCCGGGAAAGGCACACAGGCCAAGCGAATCGCCGAACACTATGGCATCCCGCAGATCTCCACCGGAGACATTTTGCGGGCGCACGTGCAGCGTGGCACCGAGTTGGGAGTACAGGCGAAAGAGATAATCGCCCGCGGCGAACTGGTTCCCGACGATCTGGTTTGTGAGATGGTGGCCTGCCGGTTGCGTGATGTCGATTGCGAGCGGGGCTTCATTCTTGATGGCTTTCCGCGCACCGCGCGGCAGGCTGGCTGGCTGGACGCTTTCTTTGAAAGCGAGATCTTTGACAAATCGCACGGTGACGGCTGCCTGCCGATTGTCGTCCGCATCGATGTGGATTATAATCAGTTAGTACAGCGGCTCACTGGACGCAGGACTTGTCTCGCCAACGGACACATCTATAACGTCTATTTCCAGCCACCTCGCGTCGCCGATGTTTGCGACGTTGACGGTTCTCCACTGGTAATCCGCAGCGACGATCGCGAGGAAGTGATCCGGGAACGTCTCAAGGCATATGACCTTCAGACCCGGCCCGTGGCGGAGTACTATGAGCTGAAAGGGCGACTGGTGGCGGTGAATGGAGATTTGCCGGTTGGCGAAGTTACCGGACAGTTGTTTTATGTGATTGAGCATCGTGATGGCAATTGTCTGTAAATCGGCGGCCGAAATCGAACGCATGCGAAGTAGTGGCCACATCGTCCGCGAAGTGCTGGATCACGTGCGCGCGCTGGTAGCTCCCGGAGCCACCACCATGGATCTGGAACGCGCCGCCGAACAGAAGATTAAGGAACTGGGCGCGAAGCCGGCATTCAAGGGATACTACGATTACCCTTGCGTGCTGTGCACTTCGGTGAACGAAGAGATCGTTCACGGCATTCCGTCGGAAAAACGGGAGCTGCAAGCAGGCGACATCGTTTCCATCGATTGCGGCGTGGTGCTAGACGGATATTACGGCGACGCCGCGATCACCGTGCCCGTCGACGACTCGGTGAAGCCGGAAGTTCGCAAGCTGCTCGAGGTCACCGAAGCTTCGCTGTACAAAGGCATCGAGCAGGCAAGAGTTGGCAACGCAGTAGGAGATGTTGGCGCGGCCGTGCAGGAATTTGTCGAAGCCAACGGATTTAGCGTCGTGCGCGAGTTCGTGGGACACGGCATCGGCACCAAGCTCCACGAAGAGCCGCAAGTACCAAACTTCGGAGCACGAGGACATGGCGCACGGTTGCGGCCGAGGCATGGTGCTTGCGATCGAGCCAATGGTAAATTTTGGCAAGCCCGGCACCCGCGTGCTGGACGACAAGTGGACAGCAGTAACCGCCGACGGAAGCTGCAGCGCCCACTTCGAACATTGCGTAGCAGTAACCAAAGAAGGCCCGATGATTTTGACGCAATAAAAGCTGTTAGCTTTCAGCCGTCAGCTCTCAGCTTGTGTCTTGAAAGCTACTGGCTGATAGCTGAAAGCTGAAGCTAGAAAGCTGATCTTAAGGAGTGCATGAGCAAAGAAGACGCGATTGAAGTCATGGCAACGGTGGTGGAACCGCTGCCCAATGCCATGTTCAAAGTCGAACTGGAAAACAAGCATCAGGTACTGGCGCACGTTTCCGGCAAAATGCGCAAGAATTTCATTCGCATCCTGCCCGGCGACAAAGTAGCCGTCGAGCTTTCGCCCTACGACCTGAATCGCGGCCGAATCGTGTACCGCTATAAATGAATTCTTAATAGTTGTCATCCCGAACGAGTTTGCTGTCATCCGAGCTGTAATAAGTTGTCATCCCGAGCAAAGCGAGGGATCTCGGTTTTCGGAATGACAAGGCCAAGGACCAACGACGAACGACCAAGGACCGATTTATGAAAGTACGAGCATCAGTAAAAAAGATTTGCGACAAGTGCAAGGTCATCCACCGCAAGGGAGTAGTCCGGGTGATCTGCGAAACTGCAAAACACAAGCAACGTCAGGGATAAAGGACAAACTATGGCACGCATTGCAGGCATCGACCTTCCGCGCAACAAGCACGTTAATATCGCGCTGACCTATATCTACGGCATCGGCAACCCGCGCTCCGCCCGCATTCTCAATCAGGCCAAGGTCGAGCCCATGAAGAAAGTTCAAGACCTGGGCGAAGACGAGGTCAACCGCATCCGCCAGGTCATCGAGGCCGAAGGCATGGTCGAAGGCGATCTGCGCAAGGAAGTTTCGATGAACATCAAGCGGCTCATCGAAATCGGCTCCTATCGCGGATATCGCCATCGCCGCAATCTACCAGTCCGCGGACAGCGCACCCACACCAATGCCCGCACCCGAAAAGGTCCGCGCAAAGGCACAGTAGCAGCGAAGAAGAAGACAGCGACAAAGACATAAACCCGTCGTTGGTCGTTAGTCTTTGGTCGTTGGCGCACGTTTGCCAAGGCCAACGACGAACGACGAACGACCAAGGACTGAAATCCTATGGCAAAACCAGCAGCAGCAGGCGGCCCCGCGGCGCCAGAGAAAAAAGGCAAAAAGAAAACCTTCAAGAAGAAGGAGCGCAAGCACGTCTCCCACGGCATTGCGCACATCCAGGCCTCGTTCAACAACACGATCGTGACGATCGCCGACCAGGCCGGAAACGTGCTTTCGTGGAAGAGTTCCGGCTCGCTCGGATTCCGCGGATCACGCAAAGGCACGCCATTCGCCGCCCAGCAGGCCGCCTCGAACGCCGCAGTCATGGCGCGCGATCACGGCGTGCGCAGCGTCGAAGTGCGAGTCAGCGGCCCAGGTTCAGGACGCGAATCGGCCATCCGCGCGCTGGCTGCCTCTGGCATCGAAGTTCGCAACATAAAAGACGCCACGCCGATTCCGCACAACGGCTGCCGTCCGCCAAAGCGTAGAAGAGTGTAAGAACCGTCGTTGGCCGTCGGTCGTTGGCCAACGACGAACGACCAAAGACCAACGACCGAATCACGTCCGGGACGAAGGGTGAAGCCAAACCTGTAAACCGGTCATCTAAAGGAGAAGAAACTTGGCACGTTATACCGATCCCGTCTGTCGTCTCTGCCGCCGCGAGGGCATGAAGTTGTTCCTCAAAGGCACTAAATGCTTCAGCGATAAGTGTCCCATTGAGAAGCGCAACTTTGCTCCCGGCCAGCACGGCAAAGACCGCAAGTCGAAAATCGTAGGCTACGGCCTGCAGCTTCGCGAGAAGCAAAAAACCAAGCGTATCTATTTCGCCCAGGAAGGCCAGTTCCGAAATTATTTCGAGAAGGCCGCTCGCACCAAGGGCGTAACCGGCGAATTGCTTCTGCAACAACTGGAGCGCCGCCTAGACAATGTCGTCTACCGTCTAGGCTTCGGCGTATCTCGCCGCCAAGCACGCCAACTGGTTCGTCACGGTCACGTTCAGGTTGATGGCCGCAAGGTGAACATCCCGTCGTACCAGGTAAGTGTCGGCGAAGAGATCGCCATCCGCGAAGGCAGCCTGAAGTTGGCAATTCTAGAGCCAGCGAAAGAATTCGCCAGCCACCAGACCGCACCAACCTGGCTGGAGATCGATCGCGACAACTACAAAGGCAAAGTTTTATCGTTGCCCAAGCGCGAAGATATTCACCTGCCGGTCAACGAGCAGTTGATAGTCGAACTGTATAGCAAATAGTCGTGGGTCGTTCGTCTTGGTCGTTGGCAAAAGCCGAAGACCAACGACCAACGACCAACGACCAACGACTGGTCTATTTATTTCGAGCCAGATCAGCCTGTCCTGACGTTTGACCTGAACGCATAACGGACCAGTTCAGGGAGTCAGGACTGAGCCAAACGGCCGAAGGAGAATAACAAATGTTGTGGAAGGGTTTTCAAAAACCAAAACGTCTAGCAGTCGATACTCAGACCCTAACCGATAAGTACGGAATCTTCTGGGCCCAGCCGTTCGAACGCGGCTTCGGCACCACCATTGGCAACGCGCTTACGGCGCGTGCTGCTGTCCTCGATCGAAGGAGCCGCAGTCACCGCGGTAAAGATCGAAGGCGTGCTGCACGAATTCCAGTCGATTCCCGGCGTAGTCGAAGACGCCACCGACATCATCCTGAACCTGAAGCAAATTCCCTTCAAGCTCAGCGGCGACGCGCCCAAAGCCATCTACCTGCGCGCCGATCAGCCCGGCGTAGTCACCTCCGGCATGATCGAAGCGGACGCCGATGTCGAAGTTCTCGATAAAGACGTCTACGTCGCCACCGTCAGCGAAGGCGGCAAGCTCGATATGGAAATGCGCCTCAAGCGCGGCCGCGGCTACGTCTCCGCCGACAAGAATTTCGACGAAGACCTCGGCATCGGTTTCATTCCGATCGACTCCGTTCACTCTCCGGTGCGCAAGTGCAACTACACGGTCGAAGCCGCGCGTCTCGGCCAGATCACCGACTACGACAAGCTCACCCTCGAAGTGTGGACCAACGGCTCCATCACCCCAGCCGATTCCATCGGCCTGGCGGCGAAGCTGCTGAAGGACCACATGAACATCTTCATCAACTTCGAAGAAGACATCGAGACTTCGACATCGTCCGAAGAACGCAAGCCCGAGATCAAGAACGAAAATCTCAATCGTTCCGTCGAAGAGCTCGAGCTCTCCGTGCGCAGCTACAACTGCCTGAAGAACGCGAACATTCAGTCGATTGGCGAACTGGTGCAAAAGACCGAAGCCGAAATGCTGAAGACCAAAAACTTCGGCCGCAAGTCGCTGAACGAAATAAAAGAAATTCTAGGCACCATGGGATTGAGTCTGGGAATGAAGATCGACGAACAGGGCAACGCCGTACCCGGCCCAACGTCAAACCAGATTCTACCCGCGTCAGCCTACGGCCTGGACAACGATCTGTAAGAAGAGTTCGTGCAGGACGGGTCTTTGACCCGTCCTGCAAATTAAAAACCTTGTCATTCCGAGCGAAGCGAGGAATCTGCATTTCGCTTCCCGCCGGAACAAAGGATTCAACCATGCGCCACAAAGTAGCAGGATGGAAACTGGGACGTAACACCGCGCACCGCCGCTCGCTGCTGCGGAACCTGGTCACGTCGCTCATTCTAGAAGAACGAGTCGAGACCACGGTGCCCAAAGCCAAAGCCATGCGCCCACAAGTCGAAAAGATGATCACGCTAGGCAAGCGCGGAGATCTCTCCGCCCGCCGCCAGGCCCTCGCGTACCTGATGACCAGCGCCGCCGTCGACAAATTATTCGACACCATCGGCCCCCGCTTTGGCGATCGCAATGGCGGCTACCTCCGCATCATCCGCACTGGATTCCGCAAAGGCGACGGCGCCGACAATGCGTTTATCGAACTCCTCGGCAGCGAAAAGGTTCTCGACGAGAAGCGCCAGAAGCGAACTGAAGCCCGCTCCAAACGCGCCGCCGAAACCAAGCGCGCCATGGAAGAAGCCGAAGCGCAACAGGGAGTCGAGCATCCGGTTCCCGGCGCCGAAGGCGAAGACAAAGTCAAAGAGTAAGTTAGGAGTAGTGGAGGACGGGCGCTCTCGCCCGTCCGGTTTGCAGACTACGGAAAACGCACATCCAGGCTGTAAATCTCCTGCGTGCTTCGATCCCGCATCAAAAGCGGCGAATCGTCGGGCGCCAATCCGACCCAGAAATCCCACGGATCAAATCCCCTCGGAATCTCCTTCAGGCTCAGCAAGGGTTCAACGTTTCCATTAGCCGCGCTCACCCGCACAAAATTATCTTTCTTGTCCGAATAATCTTCCGCGTACAAATATTTCCCGTCGTGCGACCAATTTTCGAAACCGAATCGCGCCACTGCGAGTTGCGTCCAACTTTTCTTTTCCGTGTCGTAAAGCATCAGCTTGGTCGAGTCCGCCGAGAGCGCCGCAATGTGGCGCCCGTCAGGCGAGCAGCGTGGACTGAAAAGATTCTCCGAGCCTGGAATATCGGTAATTTGCGAAGTCTCTAAATTGACGCTGTGAATGTTAGGCCCGCTGACACTTCCATTCTCCAGCCACGGCATTCCCGCAAATACAATCGAATCACCTGTCGGCATCCAGGTCGGATCGCCCTGATTGTGATCGCCTGTGGTCACTTCACGCGGCGCACCACCCTCCGCGGGCATTACGAAAATCTTCCAGGGTTTCCCTGAACTAGATGCCATAAATCCGATGTGCTTTCCATCCGGCGAGAACCGTGGAATATGCGCCTGCATCGGCGCGTACGTAAGTTGGGTCCGCGAACTTCCATCTGGCTTGCTTTTCCACAGCGTCAGTTCCGGATGCGCCACATAAACCATCCACTCCCCATCCGGAAAAAAATCCGCCTCCCCCGCGGACACTCCCGGCGCATAAATAGAAAACTTCGACTTCCCTTCCAGCCGAATCAGATCAAATCGCCGTTGCTGGCCGATCACGAACAGCTTCTTTCCATCCAGTCCAGGCGTCGGATTGCTGAACATCAGAGGCCCAACCGTCAACTGGGTTGGCGCCGTAGCCGCTTTGCGAAAGAGTGAACCACCATCATGAAGGGCCCAAATATTCTGCGTATGATCCTGAGTCGCCTCGAACAGAAAGTAATTTCCGTCCGGCGTCCACGCGCCGCCAAATTCCTGCGCAGGGTTGTTCCAGTCCGGCAACACTGCGTGCAACCCTGTGCCATCAGCCGCAACTTCCCACAACGACGACGTACGCTGCTCGGTGTTCCGCAGTGTGAACCGCAAGCGCCGGCCATCAGGAGAAAATTTGGGCGCGAACGCGGCTCCGGGCACCGAGAGAAGTTGCCGCGAACCGCTTCCATCCGCATTGCACTGGTACAAACCAGACTTGAACGCATACACAATGTGATGACCATCAGGCGTCCAGGTAGCCGCGTGCGCGAGCACATTTCCCACGGGACGCAACGACCCCCCCGGCACCGACAATGCCAAAACCGGCCACTCCGTCTCCGAGCCCTCCTCCGTGCCTTTCAGCAGCAACTCAGAGCGTGCGGGATAGAAATCATAAATATCCGCACTCGCCAGCGACGATGGCACGGGCACGGTTTCTCCGCCGGAGGTCGAAACCTGCATGAGCACAGAGTGTCCGCTCAAATACTCAGAGAAATACAGCCGCGTTCCATCGGTGACCAGAGACCGTTTCGATGTGCCATCATTTGTGATTTGCACCGACGAAATCACGCTCGGTGGCGGCTCCGGAGATCGCAGAAATAAAATCGACGCTAATATCGCAACCACCGCCAATCCCAGCACCACCCATTTCGCGACGCTTATTTTCGGCTTCGGAGCAAACGTTGTTGGCGCGCTCGCGAATAAAGCCCTGATTCTGTCCTTCGAATCCGGCACCGAACTCGCCGACGATCCCGCAGGCACAGTTTGTCCCGACTCGACCTCCCGCCGCAGACGCTGCAAATCACCGCGCATCTCTGCCGCAGTCTGATAGCGCAGCTTCGGATCTTTCTCCAGCGCTTTCTTGACAATGCGCTCAAGCTCCGCAGGCGTCGCCGGATTAAATCGTGCTGGCGATTCCGGCAAGCTGTGAATGAGCGAGTCGAAAAATGCCGCGGTAGTTTTTCCCTGAAACGGCTGCACTCCGGTCGTCATTTCGTAGAGCACGACGCCAAACGAAAACAAATCCGTGCGCGAGTCGAGAGGCCTGCCCAGAGCCTGCTCCGGCGACATGTAATTAATCGTCCCCAGCGCCGACCGCGACTGCGCCAGTTCCTCCGGTGATTGCGTCTCTCCACCGAAAGTGTTGCCACTCACGCTGGCTTCGTTTCCCACGCTGAGCTTCGCCAGGCCGAAGTCCAGAATTTTGGCGTGGCCGCGCTTGGTCACAAAAATATTCGTAGGCTTGATGTCGCGATGAATAATGCCATGCGCGTGCGCCGCGTCGAGCGCGTCGGCAATCTCGATTGCGAGCGACAACAGCATTTCCATTGGCAGCGGACGCCCCGCGATCCGGTACGTCAAAGGCATGCCGTCGAGAAATTCCATGGCGATGAAGGCTTCGCCATCCTGCTCGCCAACATCGTGCACCGTGCAAATATTCGGATGGTTCAACGCCGACGCCGCTTGCGCCTCCAGCTGAAAGCGCGCTAGCGTCTGCGGATCGCGGGCCACTTGCGGCGGCAAAAACTTGAGCGCGACGAAGCGATGCAGCCGCATGTCCTCGGCTTTATACACCACGCCCATGCCGCCGCCGCCCAGCTTCTCCACAATCCGATAATGTGAAATGGTTTGGCCGATCACGAAAGGACGCCCAACTACCCGGCCATCATCTTACGGACCCACACGCACCCCGTCAACGCAGCCATCCGCGGCTGGTTCGTCTGCTCACGGCGAGTAGACGAGAGGTATACCCCCTCCCCCTCGATCTTTTGGAATCATGGGGGTAGGGCCACACTGTGGCCAAAATCTTTGACGAATAAGGGCTTATTCGCAAAATATTCCGGACACGGGACTTAGCGGTTCTTGCGTTCTCAATAAGCTAAACTATAATTGGATAGATTAGCTTGTCTGGATAAAGAGAGTCAAGCGAAGAAGTAGAAGATTCGAGCAGGCGTTCCCATTGTGGAACGTTACGCGGCGTCCTTTAATACTTGCTGGTGTGGCGCAGGAGCCCCTTCGACTTTGCTCAGGGCAGGCTCTCGCCCGCGAGGTTCGTGGAAGGGCACGACTTCAGTCGTGCCGTAAGCAACACAAATAAATTCAGGCACCGCAAAGCCGCCAGACCGCACTAAAAGCACGCCGCCCGCTCACTTCTCTTTCTCCAACTCCTCCGCAGCCCTGTCAATCATCTCCCAAGTGATGGAATCATTCTCAATCTTGACGTTGCCATAGGCAAAGCTGCG
Source organism: uncultured Acidobacteriota bacterium (assembly GCA_963716405.1). Taxonomy (GTDB): domain Bacteria; phylum Acidobacteriota; class Terriglobia; order Terriglobales; family Acidobacteriaceae; genus JABDBE01. Next base: position 426,566 of record CAVQTI010000015.1, read on the forward strand.
CCGCTGCCGTTCAGCCTGCTCCGGCGTCATCCGTATCGTTCTCGCCATTTCGATCAATTCGTCCAATTCTTCCGACACGGGCGTCCCTCGCTGAAACGACCTACTACAGCCAAGTCTAAAGTTTGAAGATGATCACAGCGGGAGGGCACGACTTCACCTCGCTCAAGAAAGCAGTGCCGCGAGCAGTCCGCCAACCTTCGCCGCGACCTCGACGAGCCCGGCGACCGAAGCTGCCCGGTTGATACCTTCCCACAATTTCGAAACAAGTTCACGATTGGGCGTCGGTCTTGCCAACTGGGTCTGAAGCGTGTCCACGTCTACCACGAGCTCCATTTTCTGCGTGTCATCGATCCTTCGCGATTCCTTTATGGCTTGCCTGAGCTCCGAAAGCGACTCCCCCAGAGCTTGAAAGCGCGCATTCACCTGGTTACCATCTCCGAGAGTGATGATGTTCTGCCCAGCAGCTTCAATCTTGATACCTTCAAACCTGTCTCGGGTGAACACGCTTGGTCCTCCAATTCGGTCAATGCCGGCTGCTGTAATTATGAAATAACTCGTGGTGGAAGGGATCAAGCCACCAGCTCTCGTCATGACGCTCTTTGTGACCGGCTCGTCTTTAACCCAACCTTGGCTTTCGAGGTACGTAAGATTGCTGTGAATTTGCTGAACGCTGAGGCCGTGAGCCGACTTCAGGTCCGCCCGCATGACGCTGATTGTCACAGCTGACCCACTGCTCTTGCCCCTTCGGCTCGTCGCATTGCGATTGCGGTCGTATAGATACCGGAGAATGATCTCTCGTATCTCGTCATCCGTGCGTATGGGACTGGGCTTCTTTGTGCTCATCGTCGACCCCTCGTAAACGCGTTGGCGACGCAGAAACTAAAAAGGTCACGGCCCTAGCCGTGACCCCCTCACAGTTGAAGTATTTCTACCCTAGTTCAGGCGTCCTGAACAGGCACTTTCGTGCCATTTCTCAGCAGAATAAGTCCCGCTCGGCCGCGTTGCTCGAGTGGCTGGGACTGCTCTGATAAAACGATGGCCGCCCAGAACGAACTCGTCATACTAATCCTGCATTCTTTAACGAACCATACCATGCTGCCACTTCGTCCTTGCCGAACTTATCTCCCTTAATCCTGAGGAATTCGGCGATGACAGCAGATTGGGCGGGCTTCTTACCATGGGCGGACTCAAGCCTGTGGTGCACGAAATGGAGCGTGGCGATTAGCTCCAGTTGCTCCGGCCTGAAGTGCCCAAGGTTCTTTACCACGCGCTCAATCTGTTCCTTATGCGGTACGACCCTCCTCTGCAGTTCCGGCGGGAAGAGATCCTTGCCAACGGTCAGCCTGTAGTTCGAATACTTGCTGGAGTTTGGGCTTGTATCCATCAGGACCTGGTCAGCTAATAAGCCATCGACCGCAAATGTTACCTGGTCGGAATAGGGCCCATAATTGTAAATTTCAAAGGAGCAGGGAACGGGAACACCGGTGGCACGTGCGAAATACGTAAGCTTTTGAATTGCGGTTCTTCCAAGGAAACCGCTCGGATAGTGTTTCTGGAATGCCCGCACGAACTCCGCCAAATAGGCTGCGCGCAGGTTGTTAGAGAATGTCAGTTCCACTTTAGCCCTCTTTCTCAGCACCGCGTGCTGTCTTTCCAATCTCTTCGAGCCGGACCGGTCCTGCATCAGCATAGATACGAACGCTCCGGAAGCTTGCGGGAATCTTCTCTAGGACGGCACTCTGATCGGTTATGAGCCGTGGAGTACCATCCTTTTCAATCATAAAAAAATCTTCGACCCTTGATTCTTCCTGCTGACCATGAACGGTGAGCTTGTGAATGCTCTTGGCGTTGTCATCGAGGTAGAAATCCGTTGATTTGAACTTTCTCTGAAGCGCAGACAAAATTCGCTTTGCCCTTTTCAACTGGATTAGGTCAGCATTATCCCCGGTATCGTAAACAACCTTATGATGCCTTCTGAAAGTAATGCGTTTGGCCCACCGAGACCGCGCATTCGTTGCCTCGGCATCTGCGGAAATCTCGACGAGCAGCTTGATGTCGTCAAAGCGAAGAACGTCGTCCATGTCCTTGTAGTGATCTCTTCCCCATAATTTCATGTACTGCGTCAGGTAGTGGTCGTAAATCCGACGAAGCCGGTGATAGTAAACCTGAGTGTTCATTTGATACCGCGCTAAGATCAGAGCCTCGAACGTGTGCTCACCGCCTCGCTCGATAGCCAATTCGAGGCGACCCGTATCTCGATTCTTGTGAACCGTCAGGGACTCAATCAGCCTGCGAAAGTCAAATTTCCCGTACTCCACCCCGCAGTGGAGAGAATCCCTTAGGAGGTAATCAGTTCGGTCCATATCCATCTCACCAGCCACAAATCCCCGCAGAAACGTTGTGTCTGGCGTCTTACCGAAAAGGCGAACAAGCAAATCCACTATGCCGGGGAAGAACAATCCTCCTAGTTTCCGACGTAGTAATTTGTCGACGACATAACGAGAGATGTCCTCGTGGTTTCCGCCGGGAATAACGTCCTCTGCCGCGTGGGAGAAAGCTGGATGTCCCACGTCGTGCAAAAGAGCAAAAAGCCGTAACGTTTGTCGCGCTCGTTGCCAAGTTTGCTTTCTCAGTTCACGGATTTGGCCAAGCTCTCCAACTATCAAATTCTTATGCTTCACACCGATGCTGTCGAAAGCTCGACTTGCCATCTCCATAACGCCCAGTGAGTGCTCGAACCTACTATGTGTCGCTCCCGGGTACAGATAGTATGACAGTGCTAACTGCCTTATATTCCGTAGGCGTTGGAATGCCCTGTCGTCAATGACCTCCCGCTCATTCTTCGAATAATGAATAAACCCATGCACCGGGCAACGAACCATCTCGGTTGGTCGATCTCGATCAGTCAGGTATTCTGCCATTTAGGCGAATAAAAAGCGAATATACGAAATAATAGCTTGAAACCCGTCCAATTGCCAGTTCAAAATGGGCGAAACGTTAACGCACTGGTTTCCCGGTCCCAAAAACGGATGGGAGACAGCACTTGGCTGGAACATCTGTGGGCAGCATTTTACAGCTTCGCACTCCGGCTACGGGCACGAGGACCGAGGGATCCTCGTTGCGACTAAGGTGCAACCAACGGCTAATGCCGCTTCCTGAAATCGCTTAGAGAGTTCGAGTTAGTCTCACGCAATACCGTGCCGAGCTTTGCGTCGCTGCGGAACCCTTCCGCGAAATTCTCACCATACTCCCTCCGCAGGGTGCCGACAAGTGTGTCGCTTCTCTTACGTCGGATTTCGCCATTCTCGTCTCGGCAGCGATCGTCGAGTCCGGTATTGCAATTCTTGCCGTTGTTGGTCATGTTTCCTCCAAAATAATTCTTACGAACACCCGCTGGTGCTGCCGCAGCTTCCGCATCTGTAGCAGCTTCCGTTGCGGGTCATTATTGAGCCGCAGAAGCTGCAGGTGGGGGCGTCGCCTAGGTCGATGATTCCGGCTAGGGCGTCGGCGGCGTGGTGGCTGCCGGTGGCGGGCGAGGGCGCCCGCCCCACACTCGCGCTTCCACTTACTTCTGTCGAGCCGTTTATGTCTCCTACTGCTTCTGCGGTTGGCGGCGTGCTTGGCCTCAGGCGCAGGTTCTCGAATAGCATTTGCTGCTGGCCGGTGGAGAAGCGGAGGTCGAGCCAGCGGAAGATGTAGTCCATGATCGACTTGGCGAAGCCGATGTCGGGATTGCCGCTCCAGCCGCTGGGTTCGAAGCGGGTGTGGGCGAATTTTTCGCATAGCAGTTTCAGCGGGACGCCGTGTTGCAGGGCGATGGAGACGGCGCAGGAGAAGCTGTCCATTAGGCCGCTGACGGTGGATCCTTCTTTGGCCATGGTGATGAAGATTTCGCCTACGCTGTCGTCGGGATAGAGGCCTACTGTGATGTAGCCTTCGTGTCCGCCTACGTTGAATTTGTGGGTTATCGAGCGGCGCTCGGCTTGCAGTTTGTGGCGTACTGCGCGTGGTGGTCCGTTGAGATTTTCTTCTTCGCGCGCGGGCGCTCCTGCGGCCATGCGAGCGTCTTCTTTTTTCGAGAGTGCGGTGCTGGTTCCGGCGGCGCTTAGCGGTTGCGATTTTTTGCATCCATCGCGATAGACGGCTACGGCTTTCAGGCCTAGCTTCCACGCCTGCAGATACGCTTCCATTATGTCTTCTACTGTGGCGTTCTCGGGGAGGTTTACTGTTTTTGAGATCGCTCCGGAGATGAATGGCTGCGTGGCGGCCATCATTCTTAAGTGCCCCATGTATGCGATCGACCTGGTGCCCTTGGCCGGCTTGAACGAGCAATCAAAGACTGCTAGGTGCTCGTCCTGGATGTGCGGCGCGCCTTCGATGGTGCCCGTGGCGTCGATGTAGCTGACAATTTTGTCGGCTTCATCGTGCGAGTATCCGAGCTTGAACAACGCGGTGGGGACGGTGTTGTTCACGATCTTGATCATGCCTCCGCCTACCAGCTTTTTGTACTTCACCAGCGCCAGAGTCAGGCTCTACGCCGGTTGTGTCGCAGTCCATCATGAAGCCTATTGTGCCGGTTGGCGCTAGGACTGTTACCTGGGAATTTCTGTAGCCGTGCTTTTCGCCGTGGGATAGGGCTTCGTCCCAGGTTTGTTTGCTGGCTTCGTAGAGCGGAGTGGGGACGTTGTTTTTATTTATGTTGTTTACCGAGGCGCGGTGCATTCGGATTACGTCGAGGAATGGTTCGCGGTTTATGTACCAGCCGGGGCAGGCTCCTCCGGGCATCTGCACGGGCGAGACGCCCGCGCCTACATTGGAGCCTAGGTTGGTTTCGGCTAGGCCTTTTTTTGTTGGTTCGGTTGCTGGAACTAATGGCGGGCATTGTTCTGCGATTTTTGAGGATTGCAGGTAGGCTTGGCCGCACATGATTGCGGTTACGCAGGCGGCGTAGTCGCGTCCGGCGTCGGAGTCGTAGGGGAGGCCGGCGGCCATCAGCAGTGCTCCCAGATTTGCGTAGCCTAATCCCAATGGACGGTAGTCGTGGGAGTTCTTGGCTATCATTTCTGTGGGGTAGCCGGCGTTGTCTACCAGAATTTCCTGGGCTGTGATCAGAATGTCTACTGCGTGGCGATAGGCTTCTACGTCGAACGTGCCGTTGGGTGCGAACTTCAGCAGGTTCAGACTGGCCAGGTTGCAGGCTGAATCGTCTAAGAACATGTATTCGCTGCATGGGTTGCTGGCGTTGATTCTGGCTGTGTTCTTCGAGGTGTGCCAGCGATTTACTGTGGTGTCGAATTGCATGCCGGGGTCGCCGCAGCGCCACGTCGCGTCGGAAATTTTGTACAGCAGGTCTTTGGCTTTGAAGGTGTGCAGCGGGCGTCCGTCGCGCACGGCTTTGGTGCTGAAGTCGGTGTCGCGGAGGACGGCGTACATGAAGTCATCGGTCACGCGGACGGAGTTGTTGGCGTTTTGGAAAAAGATGGATGAGTAGGCGTCGGAATCGGGGGAGGAGCCGTCGTATCCTTGCGCGATCAGGGCGTGGGCTTTGGCTTCTTCTTTCGATTTGCACTCGATGAAGTCGATGATGTCCGGGTGGTCGATGTTCAGGATGACCATCTTCGCGGCGCGGCGAGTTTTGCCTCCGGATTTGATTACTCCGGCGAAGGCGTCGAAACCTTTCATGAAGCTTAGCGGGCCGCTGGCTGTGCCGCCTCCGCTTAGACCTTCGGTTGACGAACGCAGCGGGGACAGATTTGTGCCTGTGCCTGATCCCCATTTGAAGAGCATGCCTTCGGTCTTGGCTAGAGTGAGGATGGAATCTAGCGAGTCGTGCACCGAATTGATGAAGCAGGCTGAGCACTGCGGCGTGCTGTATCCGGTGACTCCGAATTCGACTCTGCCTGCTGCTGGATTCCAGTGCCAGTTGCGGGCGTCGGAGTCGGGTTCGATGCGATCGCAGCCTACGTTGAACCAGACTGGTGAGTTGAAGGCGGCGTATTGGCGGATGAGGATGTGGGCTAGTTCATCGTGGAATGTGGCGCCGTCTTCTGGCGTTTTGAAATAGCCTTGGGCTTGGCCCCAGTCGCGGATGGTTTCGGCTACGCGAGTTACCAGGGCGCGGACTCCGGATTCGCGCTCGGGCGTGCCGATGGTGCCGTGCAAGTATTTCGACGCCACGATGTTGGTCGCGGTCATCGACCAGTCTTTGGGGACTTCGACATCTCTTTGCTCGAAGATCACTTGGCCTTGGGCGTCCGTTATCTGAGCTGTGCGATGCTCCCATTCGACTTCGTCGTAGGGCGAGACTCCGGGTTTGGTAAAGAAGCGGCGGAAGGCTAGGCCCGGGGCTTTCTTGGTTGTGGTGATTTCGGTGGTGGTTTGGGCTCCTTTAGTGGTGACTTCCGACATTTTCTTTCTTCTCCTGCGGAGTCTTTGCTCCGGTTTGGTTTGTCGCGTTGCGCCCTTTGGGCGCCTTGATCGTATTTCTCTTCTACCCCCGGACTTACGTCCGGGGCTGCACTATGTCGCCCCTTCGGGGCTTGTTCGTCTCTTGCTGCTTATTACTGCTTGCGTTTGGGCTGCATTCTTGTGCCGCTTCGCGGCTTTGACGGGCGAGCCGCCCGTCCTCCATTAAGACTTTTTACCGCACTCCTCGGACGGTGCGGGTTTAAAAACCTGATGCAATCGGCAATATTGGCCCAATCTGGGTCTCTTTATTTGATGATTCAGGCTGCACATCTGCATCAAGAGCGGGCGATGCTACTGCATTAGTCACACCGGAAGCGGCTTGGGCTGATGAGGCCATCCACCTCTGCAGGGCTGCGAAGGCTGTTCGGCGTTGTTCTGGATCTTCCACTACTACATAGCGGGCGAAGGCGCGGCCGCTGGCCAGGCGTTCGCGGGCTGGGCTTCCTGACAAGAACAGACGGCCCAAGGCCATTCCTAGATCATTGGCCTCCGAGATCTGGAATAGGGCGAGCATTCGTTTTCCTTCGCCGACGGCCAAATCGCCGGGTGGGATGACCTCTTCGCCGAGGGCGAAAAGCCCAGGTTTGCATGGAGCTAGTAGGAGGCTGAAACTGTCATCGCACCGGAGCCACTGCGACCACTGCAGGCGGCGGTGATCGAAGGTGGGTTCAAAGCCGTGACGGATTAAGGATTCGTTGACCAGATGCGTTAGACCTTCCATCGCTGCTCCTTGGAATCTTCTCAGCTGGACGGGCGAGAAATCCATCCCCCATTAACCCGTTTTAAAGCCCTATGGGATGGCAACAGTACTCCCGCCCGTTGTGGCTGTCAATAGATAATCCCTATATATTGTATCTCAAAGCAATGACTGACCGGATGCGGGTTTTAGGACTGATTTTCCACAGTGCTCCGAGTTCACTTGTTTTCATCGGCTTATGTGTCTATCAGACTTTTTTCGGACGGGCGAGACGCCCGTCTTCCATTTGCTAGGCGGTGGCGTGGGTGGAGTCGCGACGTTTTGCGGCTGGAATTGCTATGGTTGGTTGCCGTGGAGACGGCCAGCTTTCGCCGGCGGGCCCCATGGCGACATAAACGTCTTCAAAAATCAATCGCGGCGCGATGCGGCGTGCGCCATCGGACGATTCAACGAGATAGTCGCCTGGCTGACCGCTATGTTCGCGGCCGAGAGCGTCGACGAAGATTAGAGGTTGAGTGAGTTGACAGGCTTTGATCAGGAAGCGAGTGCGATAGATTTTCCATGGCGCGGAGCTTTTTTTCACGATCATCTACCCTTCGGGAGAGAGATGGAAAAAGACATTCGCTATCCGACTGCCGGTTTTCAAGGGCTGCTCTCTCCAGCTAGCCTCATTGCCGAGGCGTTATTAAGGTTGCTGAATTCGGTTGAAGTGAGGACGAATCTATTCGGGGAGGCGAGGGTGGTCAATTACCGAAGATTGGTGCAGTAGAGGAAAAGTTGGCTGCGGTTTTTGCGGCCTTGATTCCAACTACAAAAATTTACAAAGCCGATTGTTCCGGGCATGATGCGTGGTTTTTTAGAATTAGAAGACAGATCGGCTGGTTGGACCGAGATAATTTCCACATCCGATTCACAGGAATTGCAGAAAATCAGTTTTGGTTTCGCGATCAAAGTTCCAAGACGGGCTCGAGTCTGGCCACTTGCGACCGATCCCAAGTCGAATCCACTATTTCCATCATCTCCCAATCTATCTTTGTGGTGGATGATTGAAACGCGGATTTCGCCTTTGCCAGATCTTCCACGTTCCAATAAACGATAGCAAAGTCGCCCTCTGGGGAGCGCTCCAGGAAGATGTGCTCGGCAAGAATACCCTGTTCGCTCATGTAGCGCTTAGCTTCGTCCGGCCGGTGCGAAACTTGCTTAGCCCATGCCACGAACTTATCGGTCATTCCCGGCTTCAGACGAACTTTAATACACTCCGACTGCGGCATCTAACTCCCATCCTCTTTTTCGGTGAGGCCGGGTTGAAACCCGGCCCACCGAGGCTATCTTCTATCGTCCTGCTAACGCTGGTTCGTGATGTGATTGGAAAGTCTTGAGGCGTTGATTGACTTCGTCCCAATTGACCACATTCCACCACGCCGCCAGATATTCGGGGCGGCGATTGTTGTATTTCAAGTAGTAGGCATGCTCCCAGACGTCGTTGCCGAAAATCGGGAACAGGCCCTGGGAGATCGGGTTGTCCTGATTGGGCGTGGTGATGATTTGCACTTCGCCGCCCTGTTTTCCCGCAAGCCAGACCCAGCCGCTGCCAAACTGTTTGACGCCGGCATCGTTAAACTTGGTCTGAAAATCTTTGAAGTTGCCGAAAGTTTTCTTGATCACTTCGGCGATCGGACCATTGGGATCGCCGCCGCCTTTGGGCTTCATGATCTTCCAGAACATGGAATGATTCACGTGGCCGCCGCCATTGTTGCGGACGGTGGTGCGAATGTCTTCGGGGACGGCATTGAGGTCGCGAATCAGATCCTCGGCGCTCTTCGATTGCAGGTTGGGATATTTTTCCAGAGCAGCATTCAGATTCTTGACGTATGCCCCGTGATGCATGTCGTGGTGCAGTTTCATGGTCTGGGCATCGATGGTCGGTTCGAGGGCAGAATAGTCATAAGGGAGAGCAGGTAACTCATGTGCCATTTGATTCCTCCTTCGTAATAAAGATGATACCGCAAATTAATCGATTCATCCGGCGCCGGGGACTACAGCAAATGCCTTAGCCGCAGTCTGTGGAGACGTACCCAGCTAAATCTCTACAGGTGGCTTCGCGTATTGCCTGTGCTGGTACATTTCGGTTCTTTCATTGAGCGAGTGCGGAACTTCGACGAGAATCAATGCAGAACGGGAGGTCACGTGCGACGCATACTTGCAGCCACATTGATCTTGCTTAGCTGGTGTGGGTTGGCGCGGGCGAAAGACCTGGCAGTGATCTCCAACAAATCGAACTCCGTTCAGTCAGTGACGTTGGCGGAACTGACAAGAATCTGCAAAGGACAAGTGGAGCACTGGCCGGATGGGAAGGCCGTGAGTTTCATCACCCGCGATCCCGCGTTGCCTGACATGAAGCTGCTGCTGGAAAAAGTCTATGGCATGTCGAAGGAGGAAGTGAAAGAGGTTATCGCGAATGCCAACCACGGGCGGACGAACCATCCGGCGATTGTGGTGGTGGATTCGGACGAGGTGGCGGTAAAAAAAGTGGAGTCGATTCCCGGGGCGGTGGGGGTGGTGGATGTGTATTCCATCAGCGGGGCTGTGACTGTGCTGAAGGTAGGCGGCAAGTTGCCGCTGGAGCCGGGATATCCGCTGCATGGAAATTAGGCTTTCGCAATCACTGTATCCAATTTCGTCGGCACGGGATGAGGGGGTGCGGAAAAGGTTCGCAATCGGAGACTGGGGCCTTGAAGGGGCGCGGCTGAGGCCATGCCCCTTCAAAACTCGGAGTTTCTCCCGCAACCTCTTGAGGTCGTGAAGACAGGAACGTTAGGACCAAGCGGAGGCTTTTATCTCCAATTCGAGACCCACTAAACCTTCCGCGCGACGCTTTGCGCGGTATTCCGCCGACATGCGCCTCGCGGTGGAGATTTTCCGCTCTGGAGAAACCATATCTTATTGGGGACGATCGAACGAGTTGGGTGAGGATGGAGTTGGCGGAACGCTGACGGGGGAGTTGGCGGTCGGCGAAGTAGTTTCGTTGGAACTTGCACTGCCTCTGGCGGCTTATCCCCTGAAGCTGCGCGCGCTGGTACGTTACCGTATCGGCTTGCGGCATGGTTTTGAATTTCTGGCGATGAGCGATGCGCAGCGGGATGTGCTGCGGCGGGTATGTGAAATGCTCGCGACCGGCATGAAATAAGTACGCCAGATGGCAAAGGTCTCGTTAATTCTTCGAGACCTGGGATTTTCCGGCCGAGAACCATAGCCCGGAAGCGCGCTGCCTCAATCTTGGCACGATTCGTGCCTGCGGGGGCTTGGCACGATTCGTGCCTACAGTGTTCACTGTATTCCTCCGGGGCGTTCTGTTCGATACCTTACAGACCGTGGACACCCTCGCCAATGGTGAATTCACCAAACTGCATCGGGAACTTGAGGAGGTAGTTTCCAAACTCAAGGACGCCCGCGACCCCCGAGTTACGCGGCGCCTACTCCGGCAAATGCGGCTTTTGCTCGCCGAAGCGGATCATATTCTGGATTCCTCGCCCGTATGACGGACCGCGCGTTCCGTCTCTGGCTCTTCGTGGCCGCTTGTACGCTGCTTACGGTCGTGATGGCTCTCATGACAAGCGCTTCAGCCCATCTGAAATAGCCTGGTGGACCATGTCTCGTATCGAAGCGAGAGCATTTGCATTTGTCCGCGGTCTGCGGAAAGTGGAACGCTCGACCCCCCCCACGTGAGCTAATGCTGCCGGTCAACAAAATACGCACCGATCCCCACGCCGCAGAAATTAGCTCCGTAATTTCTGAACTCGCGGAACCATCAGTCCTTCCGCGCTCCGCGCAACATGGTGTGCTCCGGATGTCCGCAAACTTGCAATCAGCAACGGCACCAAGCACCCACTGATGCCGCCCGCGTTTGCAGGTCAGAAAAAGCGAGTGTGAGGCAGAGCAGGACGGTGCTTCTACGCCGGCATCGCCCCGGAAAAGTCGGAGTGATCAGGGCCGACGTTTTCCGGGTCGCAATTCAAACCGGGGAGGAGTCAGGATGGAGAAGGGTTGACTTCGAGCAAAGACGCGTTGGTGCGCTATCGATCCTTGGGAAGGACCACTCGAAGCAACTCCACGAGGACAACGGTGGTGAGGAACGCAGAGCCAGGCACCATCAAGAAAAAATAGGCCCAAACGCCTCGGGGCAAGCCAGCGAGGACCGGGGACCGACTAAACATGACCCAAAGCCCGACCGTCTGGGCTGCCAACAGCAACGCGAAGAGAAGGGCGTGCTTGCGCGTCAGTTCAATGGTCACGAGTGCAATTGTAGCGGTGCAGATTTCGAGCAGCAAATGGATTTCGCTGATCGTTGACGCAACAGGACAACCCAGAAGCCGCCGTATGCACGTGGCCGGGGTTCGCGTGCGCCGGAAAAAGCCCCGGCACACGCGAAGCCCCGTCCCGACCAGTCGCCGCAAAAAACGCGGCGACCACCGGACCCAGTGAGACAATAGAACCATGACCCACGCAGAGCGCGACCGCCAGCCCCCGGCAAGTTTTGTGAAATGCTTGCGACCGGCACGAAGTAGCTTGCGCTTCGTTTAGCTTTATGATTTTTTCGAGATTGTAAGCTGCTTTCAGGGAACCCAACGCGCAGGTTCGTTGGGATCATCCCGAAATGCCCTCTTCATCACTTCATCCGACTGCCTGATCCTCTCGGCTTCCGCCTTCCCCGGCTTACGCAGCGCAGCGATGAATCCTATTACGATAAGGAAAACGCCCCAAACGAGAGCGGCGATAAGCATCAGAGTAGCTTGCATGGGTTATTTTCGAAGATCGCGTACCTGCAGTATATCGCTAGGCCATTTACCAAACACGAATTACCTCCGTAACTTTCGAGTAACTGACTGGCAATCTAACATCTTGGTTAGGGTCTGGTTCAAATTGAGGGGGACAAGAATGGGTGACCACATCACCCAGCCAGCGACGTCGGCTGAGCTTTCACGCGCGAAGTTTCTTCGGGAGGCACTCCAGCGGCGCACGCAAGTGGTCACTAGGCCCGCGGATAGCTTTGCGGTTCCCGCCGAATCAGCCAGCGGTTTAAGCTTCGCTAACGAGAGTCCCGAGCTACAAAAAGCCTATCTCGAACAATTAGTAGAGTGTGCGCCTGAAGCAATCACAATTCTGAACCGTGAGTTCCACGTTACCCGCCTCAATAGCGAGTTCACTCGAATTTTTGGCTTTAGCGCGTCGGAGGCGCTGGGACAGCGAGTCGATGCGCTGATCGTTCCACCAGACCGGAACGCGGAGACATGCTGGATTGCGGACCTGTTGGTGAAAGGCCAAAAGGTTGTCCTTGAAACTAAGCGGCAGCGCAAGGATGGGACGCTGCTGGATGTTTTCATTTCGGCTGCTCCGATTCTGATCAACGGCGAGCAGGTCGCGATGTGCGTGTTGTATCGCGATATATCAGAACAGAAAAGGGCAGAGGCGCTGCATTCGGCGCTGTATCGCATCACCCAAAAAACCAGTTCGGATGACGATCTGCAACAGTTTTATACCGCGGTCCACGGCATTGTGGGCGAGCTTATGTATGCGCGCAATTTCTATATTGCGCTGTACGATCCGCTGACCCAGTTGCTTAGCTTTCCTTATTTCGAGGATGAAGGGGAGAGCCGGCCGGCGCCGAGAAAGCTGGGCAAGGGGCTTACCGAGTACGTGCTGCGAACCGGTGAGCCGTTGATGTGCGGTCCTGATGTGTTTGATGAGCTGGTGAAACGGGGAGAAGCGGAGTTGATTGGCGCGGCGTCGCTGGATTGGCTGGGGGTTCCGCTGAAAGCCGGCAATACAACTTTCGGCGTGCTGGTGGTGCAAAGCTATAGCAGGAGTACGCGTTTTAACGACAAGGACAAAGAGATTTTACAGTTCGTTTCGCAGCAGTTGGCTAGCGCGATTGAATACAAACGTAACGAGGAGGCACTGCGGCGTTCGGAAGCGCGCTACCGGTCGCTGGTGCAGAGCGCGGTCTATGGAATTTATCGATCCAGCCTGGAGGGAAGATTTTTCGATGTGAATCCGGCGCTGATCACAATGCTGGGATATGACTCGGCGGAAGAGGTGCTGGCGCTGGATCCGAAGGCGGATGTGTTTTTGGATCCGAGCGAGCAGGCACGAGTAATGGGGGAATTTCAACGTGGCGCGCAATTGGACAATGTTGAAGTCCGGTGGAAGCGCAAGGATGGCAGTGCGATTACAGTGCGGTTGAGCGGGCGCGTGGTCAACAGCCCGGAGGAAACTGCCGAAGTCGTGGAAATTATTGCGGAAGATATTACGGAGCGGCGGGTGCTGGAGAATCAATTTCGCCAGGCTCAAAAAATGGAAGCTGTCGGACGCCTGGCTGGTGGCGTCGCGCATGACTTCAATAATTTGTTGATGGTGATCAGCGGGTATACCGAGGTGTTGCTGGAACACACCAGGAAGAGCAATCCGCTGTATCCGAAGATTGAGGCGATTCACCAGGCCACGGGCCGGGCTACCACCTTGACGCGTCAACTATTAGCGTTCAGCCGGAAACAATTGCTGGAGCTGAAGGTGGTTGATCTGAACGTCATCGTGGAGGACATGGAACGGCTGCTGCGTCCGTTGATTGGAGAGAATATCGAGTTGCAGACGCAGCTTGCAGCGGACTTAGGACGCACGCGAGCGGATGCCGGCCAGATCGAGCAAGTGATTATGAATCTGGTGGTGAATTCGAAAGACGCCATGCCAACCGGGGGAAAGATCACCATTCAGAGCGGCAATGCGCAGCTCAAGCATGATGATCTGCGGCGCGAGTACAGCTACATCAAGCCCGGTGAGTACGTGGTCCTGTCGGTCAGCGACACTGGTCACGGGATGGATAAAGAGACTCAGTTGCGAATTTTTGAACCTTTTTTCACCACCAAAGAAAAAGGTAAAGGCACCGGGCTGGGTCTTTCGACGGTGTACGGCATTATCAAGCAGAGTGGCGGCTACGTTTTAGTCGAAAGCGAATTGCAGCGGGGGACTACTTTCCGCATCTATCTGCCGCGCGTCGAAGACGCATTGGAGCCAGTAAACGCAACGGGCGCTTCGTCATTGCAGAATGGCGGCACAGAAACCGTGTTGCTGGTGGAAGATGAAGAATCGGTGCGCCAGTTGGTCCGCGAGACTCTGGAGTCGAAGGGGTACAAAGTTCTGGAGGCGGATCATGGAGAAGCGGCGCTGCGCATCGTTTCCGGCCATTCAGGTAAGATCGATATGCTGATCACCGACGTAGTGATGCCGGGCATGAGCGGCCGACAATTATCCGCGCAACTCTGCTCCTCTTATCCGCACACCAAAGTGCTTTACCTTTCCGGCTACACCGAAGACGCCATCGCCCATGAAGGCGTTCTCGACTCCGGCACCGCTTTCTTGCAAAAACCGTTTACCCTGCAAATGCTGGCTCGCAAAGTCCGGGAAGTGCTGGACGAGCGGGGCTAGAGCCGCATCCTCGATGGCCGGCAGCTTGAGACGTAGCCAGCTACATCTCTAGAGCATTTGCAACTTTTCCGGCAATCCTGCGTCCTATGTAGGAGTGCGGGCGAACGGGCAATCTACCTGCGCGTCGTCGTACACTTGTTTGAGGACGGTTTTTATGTTGATCAAGAAGTCGGCTGACATCCCTTCATCTGAGATTACCCCCAAGCGGCTATTTTTGAATCGCCGCAAGTTTCTTGCAGGCACTGCGCTCGCCGGGGCCGCGGCCGCGGTGGGTGTTCGCCAGCTTGGTTCTCCTTCGATGACGGCGCTTGCCAATGCGAAAATCGATGGCATCAAGAAAAGTTCATTCTCAACCAACGAAACCATCACGCCGTACAAAGACGTAACCAATTACAACAACTATTACGAATTTTCGACCGACAAATATGAGCCGGCGGGGTTGGCGAAGGATTTCAAAACCCGCCCGTGGACGGTGACCATCGACGGCGCGGTCGAGAAAAAACAAACTCTCGACGTCGACACGATTATCAAAATCGCTTCGCCTGAGGAGCGCATTTACCGCCATCGCTGCGTGGAGGGTTGGTCGATCGTCGTACCGTGGGTAGGCTTCTCGCTCAGCGAGCTGATCAATAAAGCCAAGCCCACCGGCAAAGCGAAGTATGTGGAGTTCACCACCATTGAAGATCCCAAACAGATGCCGGGACAACGCGGGCGAGTGCTCGACTGGCCCTATGTAGAAGGCTTGCGGATGGATGAAGCGATGCACCCGTTGGCGTTGCTTTGCTTTGGAATGTATGGCGAGGCGCTGCCTAATCAGGACGGGGCTCCGCTGCGCATCGTGGTGCCGTGGAAATACGGATTCAAAAGCGGCAAGGCGATCGTGCGCATTCGCTTTACTGACAGCCAACCGCGGACCACATGGGCGGAAATGGCTCCGAATGAGTACGGATTTTATGCCAACGTAAATCCGCATGTTGATCATCCTCGCTGGAGTCAAGCCAAGGAGCGGCGGCTCGGGGAATTTCTCAAGCGTCCCACGCTGATGTTTAACGGCTACGATCAAGTAGCGAGCCTGTACAGTGGAATGGATTTGAAAAAGAACTTCTGACGTAGTAGCGCCGGCATCCTGCCCTCGCCGGTGCGGGCGGGACGCCCCCCACGACAGCCGCCGAGACGGCGGCGTTACAAAAGCTACATGATTCGTTGGTTCAAACCCGTGGTCTTTGTCGCCTGCCTCATTCCGTTGGGGCTGCTTGGGTGGAAAGCGTACAGTGGCGGGCTCGGCGCTAATCCGATCGAAGTCATCACTCATGCTACCGGCGATTGGACTTTGCGGTTCTTGCTCATCACGTTGGCCATCACTCCCATCCGCAAGTTGACCGGGCGGCTTTGGCTGATTCGCTACCGGCGGATGTTTGGACTATTTGCATTCTTCTACGGCGTGCTGCATTTCCTTACTTATATCTGGCTTGACAAATTCTTCGACTTGCACGAAATGTTGCACGATGTAGCGAAGCGTCGATTCATCACGGTCGGATTCGCCGGATTCGTTTTGCTAATCCCCCTCGCGATCACTTCAACAACGGGATGGATCCGTCGCCTGGGCGGCAGAAGGTGGCAAGGGCTGCATCGCCTTATTTATTTCAGCGCGATTGCAGGCGTGATCCACTACTGGTGGCTGGTGAAGGCCGACATTCGCGAACCGCTGAAGTATGGAGTTATCCTGGCTGTGCTGCTCGGATACAGAATCGCAGTTTGGGCGGGTTCGAAGCGCGCAATAAACTCACAACCACGCAGACGAGAATCTTTTATAGGCGGTACGAACCAGGATTTAACTGCTGGTCCCCGGGCGCCAGCAGAAGCCGGCGCCCGAGACCTGCCATTGCATCGACGATGAGGGGGAGGACTACCCCTGCGCGTGCAATGCACCCAAACTCTCTTCCCGCGAACCGTCCAATCATTGCGTAGACGGATTTTCCGCTTCCGCTCTTGCCGGACGCGGCCCGCTTCCGAACATGATTCCGGTTTCCACTTCCACCGGCCGCCGGTCTCGAAGGTACGGTTTGAACTGCCATTGCTTGAACGCATCTGTGATGGCTTTCGCCTGATCGGGAAATGCGCTGAGAAAATGGATGTGTTTTACTTTGCCTTCCCTGTCGACGATGATTCGCACCGGGACCGCATTGAAGCGGTGCTCGGTAAAAACCGGATCGACTCGCGTAATGACATTACCACTGTCGGCATAATTCTTGATGCACACTGGTACATCGCCGCCGCCGGTTCCCGCCGCGGGATCGGCTTCCGCAGGCAACTGCATCTTATTCAGGTCGAGCATCAGGCTCTGCAGCAATTTCGTGTCACGGCTGGTTAGGACGACCTGCACCGCATGGCAGCGAATTTCCGTCGCCAGCACATACCAATGCAGCTCAGCAAGCGGCGACCAGTAGGCAAAGAAAGTGAATGGGTGGGTTCCAAGCTTAGTAGGCGTCGGCGGAAGCTCCACCTTGTAATCAGCCTGCAGGTTGTCTTTGCCATACTTCACCAGTTCAAGCGCGTTGGCCACTGGCTGCGTGCTGAAGAACAAATCATCGGCGGTGATGAGAATGCTCCCGCGCGCCGGCCCTTTGAAAGTTTCCGCGGGTCTGATCTGCGCCAGCACGTAGCGCCCGCTATCCGACGGCGGGGGGCCTGTGTATTTTTGTTCCCAATCCTTAGGGAGCGCATAAGTCATTCCGAAATACGCGTCGCGAAAAACATCGTTAGTCACGTTCCCGCCTTCAGGCACGGGAGTAACGGAATCGCTGGCGCTGGACCAGGCGCCCTTCACCAGAATGACCCCGGCAGGCACCTTCGTCAGAGGCTGCGTATTGTTGGAAAAATCGCCGCCGTTTTTGGGGGCACTCTGCGCCCAAGTCTGCAGGGCCAGCAACAACGCGAAAGCACCGACCAAACGCACGCGTTCCATAGTTCTCCTCACCGCTTGCCGAAGTGCAGCGGTAGTTGGTCGTATAGCGGAGACCGCACGGGCGAAAACGCCCGCGCCTACACGGGATCCGTACACTACCCGCGCCGCAGAATCAATTCCTGGCGAGATACAGACGTATCCCGCCAGGAACGATGCCTTACAGGGAGCGCAGGAAGTCCAATATCTCCTGCTGCTGGCCGGTACTGAGGTTATCGAAATTCTCCTCGACAGTAGTGGCCTCACTGCCATTGCTCTGGTGGGCCTCGATCGCCGCATTCAGGTTAGTGGTGCGGCCATCATGCAGGAGGAAGATTCGCTGCCCCAATCCCCACAACGGAGCTGTGCGGAATTGATCGCCGCCCGCCCCGCCTTGGGCAACGTTATCCGCCAAGCCCGTGCCCATGTGATGGATCTCAATATCCGAGAACGCATTCACCGGAGCTTTGCTCAATGCGGGAACGAAGTTCGACGCTTGTGTCGAACCGGGTGTCCCATTGTGGCAGGTGGCGCAGCCAACAGATCTAAATAGAGAGCCGCCAGCTGCGATGGTCGATGTAGAGACTTGCTGTCCATTCAAAATAACTCCTCCAGTAGGGGGCGGAGCCAGGAACCGCATGAAGTTGGCGAACCCGGAGACGTCATCTAGAACCGCAGATTGCGGCGTAGATGTCGGGTTGGATGTGTCTTCTGGATAACCTTTCCCGGAGAGATTCAGGCAATTGGAAGGCAGCCCCGTGAGGCCGGTTCCACCGTTGCCATCTTCCCCAGGCAGAGGGCGATCTTGGGTGAACAACTCGTTGGTGATGCCCATCTCCACGTTGTAAGCCTCGCCCGCGAAGATGTGCAGCGACTTGTTCTGCGCTTTCCAGCCAAAACGGCTGATGGTGCCATCGTTGCCGTTGTGGTTGAAAGTACCGGCAACGCCGAAGTTGTTGTTGAGATTGTTCACCTGGTTGTTCAACAAGGTTGAGTCGTCAAGATTTTCGATCAGGCCCGCGCCAAAAACGGGCGTGGGAATGCGGAAGATGATGTCGTTCGCGGCCTCCGCAGCCGCGAAGCTGGGTTGCGGCAGACTGCAACTTCCGGCGTCGCCGCGTCCGCTAACGGTGAAGAGATCTTCCACTCCGCCATTGGGATTGCTGGTGTTGGCGGTCCCATTTGCATTGAAGAAGAACGGGAACCGGGCTTCACGGGTGGGGCCATTAGCGGTAATGAAATACGGGGTTGAGTCTTTAGGGGCGACTGTGCTGCCGGCAAACGCGAATTGCGGGTTGGTGGCAGCGCCGGTTCCGCCGATTGCGGGCTGCGCATGGCAGGAACTGCAGCTGTTCGAGTTAAAACGCGGTCCCAGGCCGACGTTAGTGGCGTTGGAGACGTTCTCCACTTCCTGGAAGCGGGCCAGACCATCCGTGAAGAAGGGCTGGAAGCCGTTCGGGTCGCTGGTAATGATTGTGGCGCCGGTACCGCGGTTGCCACTCTGCACTCCGGGGTCGGTTTGAGCAAACGCCATTCCGGCAAGGAACAGCGCTGCCAAAATTGAAACTGAAGGGAGCTTTGCTGCCTTGATCACGATTTCCTCCTTGTGTAAGGTGTGTCGCGAATTCCTCAAACGCTTGTTTCTGAACTGTGTCCCGCAAAATGCTCTGAGGATTTCCGCCCCGCAGGCCCACTAAGCTAGGTCCGCAAAACGAGGCGGGTAAAGGATTTTGGGTGCGCAGCTTCAGGCACACAAAGATCGCGCGAGCTGCATCCGCCTATGGAGCAGTCCCTGTGAAATCGTCCTGAAGGTCGACGCGGAGATCACCCAACGCAATTGTTCTGGGTAAAGAGCTGTGCAACAGACGTTCTGACAGTCGGCACAGGCTCACAGCCCAGCGAAGTTGTCGCGGAAGCAACGGCCAACGCGAAGCCGAAAAGTGGGCGAAGATTAGTACGTAGAGGCGACGGCAGTCAATAGAAAAATACAGAGCTTTGCCCTTTCTATTCGTAATCCCGGGCATCTCCCAAGGAATCTTCGCGCTAGCACTTTTGAAACCGCGAAGCCGATGTCAGCACAATGTCCAAGTGCTGGACTATTCCCGATCAGAAAGGCCTTTATGGATGATCTCGCCGAACTCCGGCAAAGAAATTCTCCCGGTTGATGCGGACGCCTATCGAGCGCTCGCAGAGATCGTGGAGCAAATGCTGGTGTCTGAAAGAATGTAGGTTCGTCATCGCCTCTGCCGTTCCACGAGGCATTCCTTTGGCTGCAGGAGCCGGGACTGAGGGAAGCTGGAGCGTGTCCTGCAACTTTCCCCCGCAGTGTTAGACTAATCGGTCATTCCCGGAGGAAATTGTTTGCCGATTGATCCCGTTTTGCTCG
Source organism: uncultured Acidobacteriota bacterium (assembly GCA_963716405.1). Classification (GTDB taxonomy): domain Bacteria; phylum Acidobacteriota; class Terriglobia; order Terriglobales; family Acidobacteriaceae; genus JABDBE01. The sequence goes on from CAVQTI010000015.1 coordinate 446,537, forward strand.
TCCATGGCGGTGCTTGGGCCATTCCCGATGACACGGTCGACGCGCATCTCAATGGTGTGCGCAACGCTTTGGCTGCGGGCTGGCAAGTGCTAATCCGCGGAGGCTCATCGCTCGACGCGGTCGAGGAAGCAGTCGTAGTCATGGAAGACGACGAGACCTTCGATGCCGGACGCGGCAGCTTTCTGAATCGCGACGGCCAGGTACAACTCGACGCGCTAATAATGGACGGCGCCACGTTGCGCGCAGGAGGCGTCGGCTGCGTCGAACATCTGCGCAACCCGGTGCGCGCGGCGCGAAAGATTCTGAGCGAAAGCCCGCACGTATATTTCGTCGCTGAAGGCGCGGAGCGTTTCGCAGCCGAACACGGCATTCCACTATGCAAGAACGAAGACCTGATTATTCCGCGCGAGATCGAGCGCCTGCGCGAATTTCAGGCCCACGCCTCCGAAGAAAAGCCTGATCTGTTTGCTTCGACGCTTTCCCACGACACCGTCGGCGCAGTCGCGCTCGACAAGAACGGAGACATTGCCGCGGCAACCTCTACGGGAGGAACGCTCAACAAAGCTCCTGGACGCCTGGGGGATTCATCGTTGATCGGCTGCGGATGCTATGCCGACAACACAACCGCGGCGGCTTCGACCACGGGATGGGGCGAGCCCATCATGAAACTGGTTCTGGCCAAGTGGGCAGCGGAACGTGTTGCCTCAGGCAGTTTGCCGGAGTGGGTGGCCGCGGAGGCCATCAATTATTTGAAGTCGCGGCTGAACGGTCACGGGGGAATGATTTTGCTCGACGCTCGCGGCCGCGTTGGCATCGCCCACAACACGCCGCGCATGGCGTGGGCGCTAAAGAGCGCGAAACAGGAAAGCTCCGGCATCAGTCGCAATGGCTGAGAAGTGTTTTACCTCACGTCTTCTTCACAGAAGCCTTTCTTGACAGTTGAAGGCGCGTGGATATCTAATTTAGCTTGATTCCCAGTTGCGACTGTTTCGCAGATTGCAGCGGAATGCTGGACGCCCCAAAAAGGAAAAGCTCTAATGGCCATCAGTGCTATGGTTGCGACTGAATCGCAACTTGGCAGATCCAAAAATGACACGATAATTACCCGTCCTTCGCTCATGAAGGAGTTGATGGCACGGGGGATACGGATTACCGCGCAAAGGCGTCTTCTGGTGAACATTATTCAGGACTCGCCTCGGCATCTGGACGCAGCCACGCTTCTGCAAATTGCCAGGAAACACGATCCGGACATCGATCGCGCTACGGTCTATAGGACGCTCGCGTTGCTTAAGCATCGCGGCCTGATCGATGAGTTGGATCTGATGCACATTGAGGGCGAGAAACATTATTACGAGGCCAAGACGAATCGCGATCACTGCCACATGGCTTGCTTCCGATGTGGTGCCATTATGGAATATACGAGTATGTCTTTTGAAAAATTGAAAAAAGAGATGGTCAAGCAAAGCGGTTTTCAGATTCGAGTGGTGCGATTGGAAGTGGGCGGATTGTGTAAACGATGCCAAAAAACAGCAAAGTAGTCTTTTTTTTGAGCATCTAATTGCGACTGAGTTGCAACTAGATCCTTTTGTTGACCGGCACGAGGCGATTTGGACTTCCCCCGGACAAAACTTTTCGTGAACTAGCCGAGCGTACCGGAATTGTCCGCCGGAATGTTCGAACCGCACGGTTCACAAGGAGCAGGGCAGCATGGTTGCCAGCCAGCGGAGTTATGTCTTCGGAGTTGCTTCCTTGTGCTTCCGGGCTAGGCGCTTACTCGTTGTTTTCGCTTTTTTCCTGCTCCTCGCGGCTCATTCGTGGGCTGGGGCGGGTGGGAGTGTCTCGGGCACGGTGAAGGATGTTAGTGGCGCGGTGGTAGCGAACGCCAGCGTGACGGCAACCGATCTTGCGACCGGAGTGCAGCACAAGCTCGCGACCAATGGCCAGGGATACTATTTTTTCCCTGACCTTCCGGTGGGACGTTACGACCTTACGATCCAGGCAGCGGGCTTCAAAACCTACCAGCGAACTGGCACCACGATCAACGCCAACAGTGCGGTTGTGGTTGACGCGGTATTACAAGTGGGTGGTCCCACTCAGGCGGTTTCGGTGAGCGAGAACGCTGCTTATGTGGAAACGTCCGGACACACAAATGGGCGAGGTCATTAGCGGCAGCAAAATGGCCAGCGTTCCTCTAAACGGCCGGAGCTACACCGATCTTTTGGCCCTTCAACCGGGCGTGGTTCCTGCCACGTCGCTCACCCCGAATACGCAGCAGGATGTTGGGGTGAGCGCACTCTCGCCGTCGGGCGGATTGAATCCAGGAACCATTTCTATCAACGGCCAGCGCGAGTTCGCGAATGCCTTCATCGTGAATGGGAGCGACGCCGAAGAAGACGTGAACTCCGGGACAGCGATCATTCCCAATCTCGATTCCATTGCCGAATTTCGCATTCTCACCAGCAACTTCGACGCAGAATATGGAGGCCACAGCGGGGGACAGATCAATGTGGTCACGAAGTCTGGTACCAACGAATTTCATGGCGATGTTTTCGAGTTCCTGCGCAACACTAACCTCGATGCGCGCAATTATTTTTCTCCAACCCGCGGAACCTTTGACCAGAACCAGTTTGGAGGAACCTTCGGCGGTCCGATTCGAAGAAACAAGATTTTTTTCTTCGCCGATTATCAAGGCGCTCGCTTGACCCAGGGAGTCGACACGGGACAGATCCCGGTGCCGTCAACGAAAGATCGATCCGGGAATTTGTTCGATGAGGCTAGCTCATTGACGGGAGTAGTCACAGGACAACATTGGGCGAATCTTCTCTCGCAGGAACTGGGGTACTCGGTGCTCCCGGGCGAATCTTATTACATGCCGGGGTGTTCGAGTTCGTCCGACTGTGTTTTTCCCGGTGCCGTGATCCCGCAGACCGCGTGGTCAATCCCTGCCAGGCACCTGTTGCAATACATCCCTGCGCCCAACATTGCGAATGGAACCTTCGCCACTTCGAACTTCGACGAAAACTTGCGCGACGATAAGGGCGCTTACCGGCTTGACTACAACAGCCGTTGGGGCGCGCTTTCGGCATACTATTTTCTCGACGATTTCACGCTCAACAATCCTTATCCTGTAGCGCAGAGCGGGGCCAACGTGCCTGGGTTCAACGCGCTTTACCTCGGCCGTGCGCAACTGCTTAGCCTGGGCGACACCAAAACGCTTGGATCGACGGCGGTCAATGAGTTTCGTTTTACTTACATGCGCGATCACAACGACCTTGGCAAACCCATCGGCGGACTCGGTGTCAGCCTGGCTTCCCAGGGATTTGTGACCGGTGAGGGAACTCCTGGAATTGTGCCTCTCAATCCGCAAAGCGAGGGAGTTGAGAACCTGATCTTCAATGCTTTTTCTATCGGGACCAACGCGAATGAACTGCGGCAGGTGAACAACACGTTCCAGTGGCTCGACAATTTTTCTAAAGTGTTGGGCCGGCATGCTATGAAGTTCGGATTTGAATTTCACTACGACCAGATCAACACCAACCCGACGGCACAATTTAATGGCAATTTTTTATTCACTGGAAGTGAGACAGGGTATGATTTTGCCGATTTCCTGCTGGGAATTCCGAGCCAGTACAATCAAAGTCAATTGCAACCATTTTACGGAGGCAACCAGTTTTGGGGCCTCTACGCGCAGGATAGTTGGCGTGTGCGCTCGAATCTGACTCTGAACTATGGACTGCGCTGGGACCGTATCGAACCCTGGTACGAAAAAAATAATGGGATCTCCACCTTTGAGCCAGGCCGGCAGTCGGTGCTTTTTCCCGGTGCGCCGGCCGGGATTTTGTTCCCCGGAGACCCAGGTGTGCCGCGAACCCTGGCGCCACCGGGAAACTTCGGCTTCGCTCCTCGAATTGGCTTGGCCTACTCTCCGGGAGCATCAGAAGATAGTCTTTTAGGCAAAATCCTCGGCGGCCCGGGCAAGACCAGCGTGCGTGCCGGCTTCGGAATGTATTACACGGCGATCGAGGCGCTGACCTTGGGAATCCTCGCCGGGAACGCGCCCTTTGGAATAACTTATACCAGCCCTTCGCCGCCGCTTTTCGCCACGCCTTTCATCACTGCGGCGACCGGACAAAATCTGGGCCAGCCATTTCCGGTAGCGCTGGCCACGCACGGGGCATCGCGCAGCCATCCGGACGCGAATGTCGATTGGGCGCAATACGAGCCCATCAGCGGCATCCCCGGATATGCGGCGAGCAATCACATTCCGTATGTCGAAGAGTATATGTTTTCGCTGGAGCGGCAGCTGGGAGCGAACACTGTATTGGGTGCGAGCTATGTGGGAACGCAGGCGCATCGGCTGCTAGTGATGGAAGAAGCTAATCCCGGCGATCCGGCACTGTGCTTGGACCTCAGCCAACCCAAAAACGTAGCGCCGGGTTTGCCGACGTGCGGGCCGTTCCAAGAAAGTAATGTATTCACGACGGCTTCGGGCCAGGTAATAAACGGGACGCGGGGGCCATTGGGACCTGATTTTGGCAGCGACACCAATCAGGCGAGCATCGGGAAATCGAATTACAACTCGCTTCAACTCAGCCTGCGCCACACCAGCGGGCGACTGGAACTCTCGGCCGGGTATACCTACGGCAAGTCTCTAGATGACTCTTCGAATCTGGGGGAGGAAATTAATCCGATCAATCCTCGCCTGAGTTATGCGTTATCTTCTTTCGACATCCGGCACAACTTTGTTGTGAGTTACAACTACAAGATTCCGTTCGATACCCTATTCGGCGCTACGAATCGGTGGACACAGGGATGGGAAGTCTCCGGGATCACTCATTTCAGTTCGGGTCTACCGGTGACGCTGGTGAACTACGGCGACAATTCTTTGCTGGGGAGCGAACCGAACGGCATCAATAATTATGGAGTGGATGAGCCGGATTATAACGGCGGCGTACTCGACCTGAATCAAAATCCCCGCAATGGGCGGTCGTATTTCAACACTTCACAATTCAGCGAGAATGCAATGGGGACGCCCGGCACGGCGAAACGGCGCTTCTTCTATGGACCTGGAATTAATAACTACGATATGGCTTTGCTTAAGAAAGTCCGCGTCACCGAATCGAAGTCTCTGCAATTTCGAGTGGAAGGTTTCAACGTTTTCAATCACACGCAATTTTTTGGACCGCAATCGGTGGACGGAAATATCGGGAGTTCCAGTTTTGGACAGGTGGTGAGCGCTAATCCGCCGCGGCTGGTTCAGTTGGGGGTTAAGTTTCTTTTCTAGCTCAACACGGGCCGCACGAACGAAGACGCTCGCGCCGACACATTTAACCAAGCCGATGCTCTTTGGTAATCCTGCTTGCTTCTGGCTGCGGGTTGATGTTACAAAGCAGCCGAGCGCGCCTTCTCTACAATGTTTGACCATACGCCTGCCGACGAATTCGGATTGGCTGTCTTCCTCTGCCCGCGGTCTTTCTGGTACGGAGAAAATTTATGACAATGCGGAAGCTCGTTTCGCTGATACTCGTGCTACTGGCAGTTAGCAGGTTCGCGTTCGCTCAAGGTGCAGCCACGGGCGACGTGCACGTCACGGTAAAAGATCCCAAAGGCAGCCTCGTGACCAATGCGACGGTCACGGCGCGCGATCAAGCGAAGGGCTTAGAGCGCTCGGTAACGGGGAACACTCAGGGTGAGTACCGCATTCAGTTGTTGCCGCCAGGAAATTACCAGATCACGGTCGATGCTCCCGGCTTCGCCAAAGCCACCGTGGAAAATGTTGTCGTCACTGTCGGACAGGTACTGGATTTGCCTGTCTCGCTTACACTGGCGGGCGCGCAAGAAGTAATCAATGTCAGTGCGGCGAGTGAGTTGATCGAAACCAGCCGCACTTCGACGACCGACACCATCGAGCAGAAGGCGCATCGACAACCTTCCTATCAATGGTCGCAACTACATCAACTTTGCGCTGACGGATTCGCAGGTGCTGCGCGACAACGCTCCCAGTATTGGCGCGGCTCCCACGTCAGGATTGAACATAAGCGGGCAGCGCGCGCGTTCGAACCTGGTGAACGTCGACGGCGCTAATGCGATCGACAATTCGACCAATGGGGTTCGCTCTACCGTTTCGCAAGAAGCGGTGCAGGAATTTCAGATCATCACCAACAGTTATGCGGCGGAATACGGACAGGCCGCGGGTGGTGTGATCAACATCATTACTCGCTCCGGGATCGAACGACTTTCACGGCGATGTGTACGGCTTCCTGCGAAATCGGTATATCCAGGCGACGAACCCTTTCAGCAATGTGTCCCAACCGGCATACACGCGGGTGCAAGCGGGAGCGGCGTTCGGCGGGCCGATCAAGAAGGACAAGACTTATTATTATTTCGCTTACGAAGTTACGCAGCAGGCATGAGACTGGATTTGCCAGCATCGGGCAGGACAATTTTGGATTAGTTCCTTTCGATGCGACCAACATTTTTGCACCTGGACTGGCGCCTCCGGGGACTTTCAATATTCAGGTCACGCCGCAGCAGGCTGCGTTTTTGGGCAGCCCGGGATTGCCGCCGGCGCTTTTGCAGCAATATGCATTTCTCGTCGGCGGTTCATCGGCCATCGCGTTGAATGGATCTTACCCACAGTCGTTTGGATTGCTGGCGCAACTGGGCGCGATTCCGGCTCCGACCAATGGAACCAGTCCGCTGACGCAGTTTCCCAGTTCCTGCAATCCCGGGAATACGCTTTGCAATGGATTGCCGGCGTCGTTCCAAACACTGAACGCGCAAGTGGGAAATTTTCCCGTGTTTCGAGGGCACGAGCCTTTACTCGCTGCGAATCGATCACAATGTGAACGCCAATAACCGGATCATGCTGCGGGCCAACGTCAGCCCCAGCACTGTGACGGGTATCGAAGTGGCTGGCGAAGGCCAGACCTTCGGACAGAACGCGTTACTCGAGAACTTCGCAGCAGACTTATCGCGACGTCTCCGGAGTGTTCCAGGACACGTGGACCATCGGCAACAATAAGGTGAATGAATTCCGTTTCCAGTATGCGCGGCGGGGATTGTCTTACTTTTATGCAAACGCGCCGGGCGGGTCGGATGCCGGCAGTGAATATTCCTGGTTACGCATACTTTGGCCGCGAACCGTACTCCTACATTCAACGCACCGAGGAACGTTACCAGTTCACCGACAATTTCTCTCTTACTCGCGGGCAGCATGGTATGAAATTCGGCGTGGACTTCAATTACATTCCACTCACGGCTACGTTCACCGTGAATTACGGCGGCGTGTACGACTTTGGAGCGCTCACCGCAAGCCAGATATTTCCCAGCGCGATTTTCAACTCGTTGCCGGCAAGCCTGCAGCAGGCCATCCCTGGGATTACGGGATTGCAAGCGTATGGCTTGGGAGTTCCGCAGGATTTTATTCAGGGAATTGGCAATCCGAATGACAGTTTTTCCAACAAGCCCCTCGGCGTCTACTTTCAGGACTCGTGGCGAGTGCGACCCAACCTTACACTGAACCTGGGGGTGCGCTATGACATTGAGTTCCCGCCGCAGCTTGCTGCGCCGAATCCGTTGGCGCTGGCCGCTTACAATGCGCTGGGTTTGCAGAAGGGAATACAGACGGATACTAACAATGTGCAGCCGCGGATCGGCTTTGCCTGGGATCCGAAGGGCAACGGGAAGTCGGTGCTGCGCGGGTCTTATGGAATTTTCTACGATCATCCGTTGCTCGGGCTTTATTTCCTGGGCGATGCGTCGGATGGATCGAGGAGCGGGCAGTTGCTGTTTGCTGGAGGCAGTCCTTGCGACACGAATGCGGCTAACAGCAGTCCTCTGAATCTGAATGCGAGCAATATTTTTCAGGGCATACAAACTGTGCCTACGTGCATCCCGCCCGCGTTTTCGACCAACCTGGGTTATTTGCCGAATCAGCAGCAATTCCAGGCGCTGAATTTTCCGCAATCGGTTTTCATCAATCAGAATTATCTGAAAACCGGCATTCCCGCTGGCGTTTCAGCCGTTCGGTTATCCGCAGTCGAAGAATTTTGTGTATGCGTATTCGCAACAAGCCAACTTCACTTTCGAGCAAGACCTGGGGGGAGGGTTCGCGTTGAGCCTGGCCTATAACTTTAACGGCGGGCGGCATCTGAACCGGCCGATCAATGCCAATACGGTGCGCGGGGATTTGCTGGTGAAGAACTGGCAGAACGCGGTTGCGTTCGCCAATTCAGTCGGACTTCCCACTACCAGTCCTTCGTATCCGTCGAGCCCGCTGGCGGTGGCGATTTGCCCGGGCGCATTTGGTTTGCCGCCATCGGGAGCGTTCGCGCCGGCGGCAATGTTGAATTTCTTTCGGCCATCGGGATTGAATCCGTCGCTGGCGGGCGGGCCCTGTTTGGCGGATGCAGCGTTGCTGGCTAATGCGGACGGGTTAGGGCTTGGCCCCAATGGAGGCAAGTGCGACAACACTCTTCCGTTTGGCACAGCGGGCGCTTGCGTGGTCGTGCCCTTCGGCGATATGGATGCGAATTATTCAAACGGAAGTTCGAACTACAGTGGCTTCAGTTCGAATTTGCGCAAACGTTTCAACAACCACTACGAGTTTCTCGCGTCATACACTTATTCGCACACGATTGACGACTCGACGGATTTGCAGTCGCCGCTGGCGCCGCAGGACAGCTACTATCCGCAACTCGAAGAATCAAACTCGCTGTTCGATCAGCGTCACCGCTTTGTGTTTAGCGGCGTGTACCAGTCGGGAGCGCTTACCGGCGATGGCTTTGCCAGAAAGTTTTTCCGCAACTGGACGGTTGCGCCGATCGTTGAGGTGGGATCGGGGCGTCCGTTCCTGATTATCACCGGAGATAATACGAACTTTCAATTTGCGCCGACGGCGGCGCGTCCGAACGTTGTGACAGGCGCGGGAAATCCTGCTTGCGGACCGGTGGTGGCAACGAAGTATTCTCCGACTGGATTGCTGCAGGAGCCGTGCTTTACGGCGACGTCGAACACCACGTTGCTTTCGCTCGATGGCAATCTCGCCCGCAACGCCGGCGTGCAACCTTGGACGGTGTTCAACGACCTTCGCATTGCAAAGCGCATTTACTTCGGGGAACGGTTCAATCTCGAACTGATTACGGATATGTTCAACATCGCGAATAAATTCAATGTGTCGGCCGTAAACCAGCTGTGGACTGCCGCGGGGCAGCCTACCGCGGCTTATGATCCGCGACAATTCCAGTTTGCGATGAAATTGTACTGGTAGCAGTGCCACCACCACGTTCTTGATAAGCGGACGGACACTGTCCGCCGGTTCTCGCGGTTCGCCCCACGCCGACCTCCACTCGCGGGTAGACGCGCCAGAAAGCGCGGGGCTTCGGAATGACGGCCGTCGAATAAGCCAGTCGTTGCACGGGACTCCTGTTCGACGATATGCTGCCACTTTGAGGCATCAATAAGCCATGGCACTTATGAAGACTAGAACCTTGATGAAATTTGTTGAACTGGCATTATTCGCAGCAAGCGCGATGTGCACGACCGCGTGGGCGCAGACGGCATCAGCGAGTGCGACCGCCGTTAAGACGTACGAAATTGACGTGCCCGCAACCAAGGAGTGGATAGATACCAACATCGACGTGCACGGTGGAGCGAAGCTGCGATTCACGGCTACGGGACAAATCACGTATCCGGCCGACCAATCTTACAGCGGAAAAACGCGACTCCTCGGGAACATTCGGTCCAGACGGACTGTCGCGCGGATTTGCCGACCTGCTTCATCAATATGCAGTTGGAGACGCAGGTCACGGCGCACTCATCGGTCGCGTCGGTCCAGACACTTACGCGCAGGCGTTTCTGGTGGGCGCCAGCAAAGAATACGTTGTGCCGGTAGCTGGCAGGTTATTCGTCGGCCTCAATCAGAGCATGAGCGAGGCCGCGACCGCTAAAGGAAGCTTCCACGTAAAAATCGAAGTGCTCGACGAAGGCTCGAAAGACGCCACGAATCCCGGAGGACCGGCAGAAACGCGCGTGCCCGGCGATTACGCCCGATATGCTGAACAAAATTCCGCGACGAGTTTCCGATCCTGCCGGTAAACCCGGAGACATGGTCAACGTTCTAATTGTGGGAACTCAGGATCAAGTAGTTCAAGCGTTCACTGACGCGGGGTGGGTGAAAGTGGACGCGAAAGTGGAAAACACGGCTCTTAATGCGATAGTCGATTCGCTGGAGAAGAAAGATTATCTGACGATGCCCATGAGCATACTGTTTCTCTTTGGCCGGGCGCAGGATTACGGATTCGCCCATGCCGAACCGGTAAGAGTTGCCATGTCGCGAAATCATCTGCGAGTTTGGAAATCGACATACGAAATCGAGGGGCGTCCGTTGTGGTGCGTCGCGGCTACGCATGACATCGGATTCGAGCGGGATCAGCGCAACAATGGCCTGACGCACAAGATCGACCCGGCCATCGATGGAGAGCGTGAGTATGTAAATGGCACGCTTTCCGGAACTGGGCTGGTTGTTCAGCGCGACCACGTTACTCCAGCGCAACCGTTGACTACGGCGAAAACCGCAACGGGAGGGGAGTTTCATTCCGACGGTCGCATACTGGTGCTCGTTCTCAAGAACGGTGCCGGAAAGTAGTTGCGGAAAAGTGATCCCGCGACATGATCTTTGCTCGAAATTCGCAAATACGCCTGCGGCTTCAATAATGAAAGCGATAGCGGAACTCCGCATAAATCTCGCGCGGATTGTTCCAGTGAAAGCCGCCGAAGGTCACGCTGTTGTCGAGTTCCACGCGACGGTTGGCGACGTTCAATCCATTCACTGAAATTGAATATCGTTCGCCAAAATCCTTGCCGAGCGACAAATCAAAAGTCGTATGTTGCGGCAGATAATTGCCGGGATACGGTTGGCCGGGAAATGCGTTGCTGAAGCCGGAACCGTAATAGACATTGGTTGAGGCATAGCTGCGCCATGGAAGGGTCACGTCGCCACCAACATTCAAAGTATTGCGCTGATCGTGATCGAGGGGGGACAAACCCGCGGGCAGAGAAAAATCTGTCAAACCACCCGTAATGGCGCCGCCGCCCTCGGCGATCTGATTGGAATATGCCAGATGGATCTGGCCGTGATGCGCGATGCGCGGCGAACGCAAAGTGAGCTCCCAACCACGAATTACAGCTTCGGCGATGGTGATGGGAAAAAACAAATTCGATTCGCCAATATTATTGTGATCGAAAAAATTCGCCACGTTCGTTCGGAAGTTATCGGCGTCCAAGGTCCAGCCACGGTAAGGAATGGTAACTCCGAACTGATGTTCTTCGTCGCGCTCGCCATGCAGCGGGATGAATCCCAAACTGCTGGCCTGTGCGAACTCGAGCAACGGACCCGACGCCGTAATCAGCGGCGGCGCCTGATAATAATGTCCGTAAAACGCGCGGAAGACCCAGTGCAGGCGCGGGACTACAGCAGCAACCCCAAAACGCGGGCTGATCGCGCTCTCTGAAACGCCCCCCGAAAATCGCGTTGGCCGCATTCCTGCACTCAGCGTGAGCCATGAAAATGGTTTGAATTTATCATCGATAAAAAATGCTTCGAGGTTTCCCGACGGGTGTTGCGTATCGGTAAAAGGAGCGCCGCTGCCATCGTTGAACATCGCGCCAAAAAGTTCGCTGTCCTGCTGATAGAAGCTGTACACGCCCACTTGCAGATTGTTCTTCGCCACATTCGCAGCGAAGCTCACCTGCCCGCCGGCATAGGTTGAACTGCGATTCTGCGTAGTCGCCACGGGAAAATCTTGAGGCGAGCTCGAATAATCGGCGCTGTTGAAGTGAAAAAACGGCGACACCGTGAGCAAGAGTTGCGAATTAAAAGTATGTACCCAGGAAAAATTCACGATGGCGTCGGCTTCATGATCCCCATCGCGAAGGCCGATGCTCGGATATTGCGCGACAAATCCATTGGCGGCGATGGGCGCATTCTCGATATCGTTGGGATTGGGATCATAAGGAATTTGGTAGTAGTCGCGACGCAAAGAAGTCACGAAGCGCAACTGGTTGGAAGGGTCGACATTGAAGATGAGCGAGCCGAATCCTCCGTAGCCGTTCTCGGCGTCATGCACGACCTGCGGAACCGGTGTCTGAATTCCGAGATTGCTGCGGTTCGCATTCAGGCTGGCATAGTAAGCGAAGCGCTCGGTGTGACTGCCGAAGTTAAACTGATCGTTCGTCTGATAGAAATTGCCGGCGCTTAAAATTAACTCGGCTTCATTATTGCGCTCAAAGCCGGTCCGCGGCGCAACGTTAAATACGCCGTAGGTGCGATCGCCAAATGCTGCGCTGTAACTTCCTCTCTGCACTTCCAGATAGTCGATATCTTTGGGATCGAATTGTGCTCCGAGGTTGGAAGCAATATTGGTGTTGGGAACGGGGACGCCGTCGATCAACCAACTGGTCTGGTGGCCTCCGCGAATGTGCAATTGATCGTGCGTGAAATACGCGCCAGGAACGTAATCCGTAATCATCGCCAGACTGTTGGTGCGATCGGCGCCCGGAGTGCGCTGAATGTCGACCCGGCTAACAGTGGTCGTCGGCGTGACCGAGTCGCTCGGCGTCACTTCCGGCTGAGCGGATACATTCACAGTTTCGTTGGAAGCCGCGACGCGCAATTGAAGATGCACAACTGGCTCGGTTCCCGACTCAACCTGGACGTCCTGCTTTCCCTGCACAAAGCCGGGGTTCGCCACAATCACCGAGTAATCCCCGACCGGCACTGCGTTGAATTCGAAATTCCCATTGGCATCGGTGTTGGTACTCTTCGACCAGTCGGATGACTTCGCTTTGAGCATCACCATCGCGCCTTGAATCGGACGATGCTGCGGATCATGAACAATTCCGCGCACTGAGCCGAAAATAGTAGCGCTTGCAGTCGTCGCAAGCAGCAAGGTTCCAACATAGAAAATACGCGTAAAGTGCATATATTCTCCAATCCCGTTGAGGCAGGAGTGCGGACGCTGAGAGCCTGCGGAAGCCTCGCTCCGCCTGTACGGGCGAGTCGCCCGTCCGCACACGAACAGTGCGGACCTGCTCTGTTTCAGCATTGTTTGGAATCAGGCGATGGAGAACTGCGGAGGCGCGCGGCCGGAGTGCGCGTAGTTGACCGATGAGGCAAAGCCAATCGATTCTCGCTGAGACCGCAGAATGGTTGACGCAGAAGCCGCAGGAGCGCCAGTTTTAGAAGCGGGATGTGCCCCGCGAGAAACGGTCAGCGGACGGCAACAATCGTGTTGGCAGCAGGCAGGCGGAGCCTGAAATTGCGCGTCGTGGGAGGGACGGCCGTGCATCGGCTTCCGCAGGCAGCATGCGTGCGGCGGTGCGGCGGAGATCGCCAGAGCCACTGGCATGAAGATGCCCACCAGCAGCAGAACCAGCAACAATCTGGCAGTCGCACGATGCATGGGCTTCAAACCCTGCTTAGACGGTCGGACGAGAAATCGGTTTCGGCGAACAGTTTATAACTATACGTGAAAGTAGAAGTCATTTACTTGTCAAATTCGGAGTGAACACCTATCGGCCTATTTCATTAGCACCAAGCGGCCGCCATCCGTAAAGAGAATGACGAGGTTCATCACTACGAACGTTAAGTCGTAGTGCCAGCCCGAGGCTTTATCACCCCAGAAACCGGTATGCCAGACGAAGATTTTCTTCTGAATAGCGCCCAGCATAATCAAAATCAATCCCAGCGAAGCGAGTTGAGTGAACACGCCGAGAGCCACACCCAGCCCTCCCGCCATTTCCGCAACACCCAGGAAAATAGTAAAACCCTTGCTCATGCCGATGCTCTTGCTTCTCTCCTCTGACTTGGTCAAGTGACTCCAGCCGCTGCTGACGAAGACGGCTGCGACCATGAGCCGGAGGGCAAGCAATCCGAAGTCGGTGAATTGAGCGAGCTGAGGAAACATTCGCCTAACTCGATGGTTAAAGGATCAGAAGGGTTGCAAGCAGGCGCAGATTCTTAGGCTTTGCCGTGAATCTTTGCCCACCACCAGCGCACGCCGACGAACAGGAAGCGCCAGTCATGAAAGAACTCCGGCTCTTTGTGCTCAAATGCATGGCCGATGAACTGGAGCGTCCATCCCACAATGAAAACTGCCAAGGCGTAAATCCACAAATGATGAATGAATATGGTTGCCATAAACAGCGCAAGCGAAAGCAGAATTGCTGGGATCCCCAGCGTATGGCATAGCCGGTTTATGGGATGTTGATGGCTGCTGGAATATTGCGCCACCCATTCGTCGTTCGTCCGGCTGGCTTGCATAGTCATTCGATAATACACGTACCATAAAAAAGTGGCTCGCCGCCGGGTTGAGGGTCCGAGTGCAAGCGTGTTAGCATCCTAGGTTTCGGGTAGCTGCTCGACGTTGACCCGTAGTCTACCCTCTTTGTTCATTGTCTATGGGACCCGCCGCAGTCATAGATTCGCAGATTAAGATACTGCTCGCGCACTTTGGAGTGCCGCGGTTTCCAAGGTTCGCAAAAACCGCGAGACATGGGGAACCCAACGGTCGAACATGATTTTATCTAAAGGAGTAATGCCGTGAAAGTTTACGAAGGCGCAAATATCCGCAACGTCGCCGTGGTGGGTCACGGTCATGCGGGAAAAACCTCTTTGGTTTCGGCCATGCTGTATACCTCGGGCGCATCCCCACGGCTCGGGAGGGTCGACGACGGATCCGCGACCACCGATTGGGATGACGAGGAGATAGCGCGCAAGATGTCGATTTCGGCCGGATTGGCGTATGTCGAATGGGGCAAAACCAAAATCAATATTGTGGACACGCCCGGATTCAACATGTTCGTCCACGAGGCCAAGATGGTGTTGCCCGTCGTAGACGCGGCAATCGTGATTGTGGACGGTGTGGCCGGAGTTGAGGTTGTCACACAGCGGGTGTGGAATTACTGCGAAGAATTCAAAACACCGCGTTTAATCGTGGTCAGCCGCATGGATCGCGACCGCGCCGACGCCGAACGCGTGCTCGAGTCGCTGACTACAGCCTTCGGTCGCGCGGTGATTCCTTTGGAACTGCCCATCGGCAAGGAAAAGAATTTCACCGGAGTCGTCGATCTGGTTCAGATGAAAGCGTACACCTACGAACTGGGCGGGAAATGGCAAAGGCAAGGAAACCGAGATTCCCGCTAACTTGAAAGATCAGGCTCAGGAAGCGCACGAAAAGCTGGTTGAACTGATCGCCGAGGGCGACGACAAGCTGATGGAAGAGTTCTTTGAGAAGGGAACCATCCCCGTTGAAGACCTGATTCCGGCGCTGCACAACGCGATTCGCGAGGACAAAATCTTTCCCGTAATTTTCGGCTCGGGTCTCGGCAACGTTGGCGCCGACCGGGTGATGGATTTCATCGTTGATTACACGCCGGCTCCATCCGAGCATGAATGGGTGCAAGGAGAGGCTGTGGCATCGGGAAACGGCGAGCCGCCGAAGCGTCATGAGACCGACGCCGAGCCGGTTTCGCTCTACGTCTTCAAAACAATTTCGGATGCATTCGCCGGGCGAATTTCCTACTTCAAAGTTTTTTCTGGAGTTCTGAAGAACGATGCGACCGTGCAGAATTTCTCGCGCGGTTCGGCCGAGAAGCTCGCGCATATTTCCATCATGCAGGGGAAGACTGCGGTGCCGGTGACCGAACTGCACGCGGGGGACATCGGCGCCGTCTCCAAATTAAAAGATACTCTGACCGGAGACACGCTCGGTGATAAGAGTGCGCCCATTCAGTATCCGAAGGTTCATCTGCCAGAGCCCGCTATTACTTTCGCAATCGAACCTAAGAGCCGCGCCGATGAAGACAAACTGGGACCTGGCATCCACAAGCTTATGGAAGAAGATGCCATGCTGCGGTTTTTTCGCGATCCCCAAACCAAAGAATTTCTGATTGCCGGAACCGGCCAGCAGCACATCGAAGTCGTAGTCTCGAAGATGAAGAAACGCTACCACACGGAAGTGATTCTCAAGGCCCCTAAAGTTCCGTACCGCGAAACTATCCGCGGCAAAGCCGATGTCCAGGGCCGCCACAAGAAACAAACCGGCGGACACGGCCAGTACGGCGATTGCAAAATTAAGATGGAACCGCTGCCCCGCGGTGGCGAGTTCGAATTCGTAAACGATATTTTCGGCGGCGCAATTCCCAAGAACTATATTCCCGCCATCGAAAAAGGAATAAGAGACGCGGCGTCGCGCGGATATCTGGCGGGATTTCCCGTGGTTGACTTCAGAGTGATTCTCTACGACGGCTCGTATCACGACGTAGATTCAAACGACATGTCGTTTCAGATGGCGGGACGCATCGCCTTCAAAAAAGCCATGGAACAGGCCAAGCCGACGCTGCTGGAGCCGGTAATGGCAGCGGAGATAACAGTGCCAGACGAGTTCGCCGGCAGCATCATGGGCGACCTGAACAGCCGCCGCGGCCGCATTCAGGGCATGGACAACAAGGGCGGCAACACAGTGGTGAAAGCCGAAGTGCCAATGTCTGAAATGCTGACCTACGGCGTCGATCTAACTTCGATGACGCAAGGCCGAGGCAGCTTCAACATGGAAATGCATCACTACGACGCCGTGCCCGGGTTGCTGCAGGAGAAGATCATCGAGAAAGCGAAGGCGGCGCGGGGCGATGTAAAGGAAGAGGAAGAGTGATTGGGCCAGACCGATTATTTGATGTTTCCGTTCATCCCGGTCTGAAAATCTGCGTTGATCTAGGCTAAGCCTCGGACACGCCTCGGCCGCCGCTTCCCGTCGAAATTGGCGAAAGGAAATCGTCCAACCTTATTCTTGAAAGCCGAAAGCATGTCTCGCTCGGAAATTTCTGGATGAGACGATGGAGACCAGTACAGCCACAGTTTACAACTTAACAGTAGAACGATTTGACCTCCCGCATGAGGACTCGGATTTCCGCACTGATGCTGGTAGAACTGGGAAACCCGCCTCGATAAAGGCTGGTCGGACTTGCCAATATAGATGATTGATTCCTCCGTCAGCCAACGCTCGACTTCATACGCCTTGTCAATTCTTACGCCAGTAGGGATAGAACTGCGCAAAGGCAACGGACAGGACACACAACCGACATGGGGATCGTCTGCGCGAGCAACTACATAAACTCCCTTTGACGATTCGCGAATCGCAGCCATCCATTGAACGGGACCATGTAATGACAGATTCGCGATTTCAAATATTTCACTAACAGTCATTTGTACGCCAGATCATACGTTTGAAAACCAGCCTGCCGCAAGGCGGGTTTTCTATCGGAGAATTTGAATCCTATGCTTTCAAGCCCACCGCTTTTGCCAATTTAGCCTGCCGCTCATCAAAGGTCCAGAATCGTTCCGCTTTGAGTTCGAGGGCACAGGCGACGTGCAGCGTATCGAGCGTTCGCATACCGAACTTCGGCCCATAGCGGCGGGCGAGGTCGGCGCACAGTTCGAAGGCGTTCTCGGGTAGAGGCGCTTCACGCCAAAGGCCAATAGCCTCATCTGAGATCAATTGCGAATTCGCGCGCCGGGCCGCCTCTGCGGTCAATGTTCCGCGAAATTGATGCTGGCCGAGAGCATGGGTCCATTCGGCGCGATGCAGCGAAGTCAGGATCACGGGCAATGCGCCTTGTACGTGACGACGCGCTTCCGGGGAATGAACATCAGTCAGGTACAAAGAGACAACGAAGCTGGAATCGGCATAAACGCTCAATAACGTCCCCGATCCTCAAGGACGACATTCGGGAGAATACGGTCTCCCAATATTTCCCGGGCGCGGGCCTCGAAATCCGGCCACTTTCCAGGTTTTTCCTCTACTTTTTCGGGAACAATGCGTGCGATGACTGTGTCTCGCTCCCGCAGTTCGACCGTTTTTCCCGCTCGCAGCCAGCTCTTCAGGCGCTTCGTGTCTCGAAGTTCGCGGATATTTATGGAATGCACACTTATAATGTGCCACATAATGTGTCACATTGTAAAGCGGGAAGCCTGAGCTAGGAATCAGCCCGACCCTTCGTGGTACTATCCGGCCAGTGGCTACGCTCAGGAACACTCCCAAGATTCCGCAAGATCGCGAGCGCATCGTCTCCGCGGCTCCGGTGGAGGACGATTCTTCTTTCGAGCTGAAGCTGCGCCCGCAGCGTCTGGCCGAGTTCATCGGACAGGCTAAAGTCAAAGAAAACCTGGCCGTCGCCATCGAAGCTACGCGCTCCCGAGGCGAAGCACTCGATCATGTTTTGCTGTACGGTCCCCCGGGTTTGGGCAAAACGACGTTGGCGACAATTATCGCTAACGAACTCGGCGTGCCTTTTCAGCAGACTTCAGGTCCGACGCTGCAGATCAAGGGAGACTTGACTGCCATTCTGACGAATGTCCGCGCGAAGCAAGTTCTGTTCATTGACGAAGTTCATCGCTTGCAACCAACCCTCGAGGAACTGCTGTACTCGGCGCTAGAAGATTACAAGCTCGACATCATCATCGGTCAGGGTCCCGCGGCACGCACTCATACCATGGACGTGCAGCCGTTCACCTTCATCGGAGCGACCACGCGAGCAGGCTTGCTCTCTTCGCCATTGCGGTCGCGGTTCGGCATCGTGCTGCGGCTGGAGTTTTATAGCCACGAGGATCTGCGCATCATCGTGGAACGCTCGGCGGAAATTCTAGGAGTAGAAATCGATCGACCTGGCGCCCTCGAAATCGCGAGTCGTTCCCGCGGCACGCCAAGAATCGCAAATCGCCTGCTGCGCCGAGTCCGCGACTACGCCCAGGTGCGCAGCGCGGGGAAGATCGACTTACCGACCGCTCAAGCTGCACTGCAGATGCTCGAAGTGGATCGGTACGGCTTCGACGAAGTTGATCGCAAGCTGCTGCTGATTATTATTGAGAAATATCAAGGCGGCCCCGTCGGCCTGAATACGCTCGCGGCAGCCCTGGCAGAAGAACCCGATGCCATTGAGGAAATCTACGAGCCATTTCTGATCCAAATAGGTTTCCTGAATCGCACGCCGCGGGGCAGAGTCGCTACGCAGCTGGCCTATGAACATTTTGGAATTACGCCGAACCGGAGGCAGAGTTCTTTGTTCTAAATTAAGAGCCACGCACATGTGGCTCGCCTTATTGATTTTCCTCATCGCCACAGGTTGTAAGAACCATAAGAATGTTTGTCCAATCGACGGACAACCGCCGCAATGGGGTAGGGCAAAGAAAAGGCCAATCCTGCGAGTACTTCCATTACAACGATATAGAACGGCAAACGCACTCCTGGTGGGCTGACTGCGCACACGATGGAAGACAATAATCGTGCACCGTCGCAAGTCCGTACAGCTACAATGTCCGCAGCATGATTGCGCACCTTCGCGGACGATTGCTGGCCAAGCATCCCAACCAAGCCGTGGTTGAAACTGGCGGCGTCGGCTACGACGTCACCATCAGCATTCCAACATTTTCCGACCTGCCGGGACTCGGCAGCGAGGTCGCGCTGCACATCCACACTCACGTGCGCGAAGATCAGATCGCACTCTATGGATTTCTGAGGCCTGCTGAAAAACAACTCTTCGAGAAGTTGATAACGGTAAGCGGAATTGGCGCCAAGCTCGCCATAACTATCCTCAGCGGTATGCCTGCCGATGAAATGGTGGGCGCCATCCGCGGCAATGATATTGCCCGTCTGACACGTATCCCCGGGATCGGCAAGAAAACCGCCGAGCGCATGGTACTCGAACTCCGCGACAAACTTCCCCCATCAGGAGGTGCAGAAACGCCCGCAGTGCCAGTGATGAGCGTGATCGAAGAAGATGTGCTCTCGGCACTGGTGAATCTAGGTTACCAGCGCACGCCCGCGGAACGCGCACTGGCTTCGGTCGCGAAAAATGGCAAAGATGGATCTTTCGAAACAATGTTTAGAAACACATTAGCCGCCCTGGCTAAGTAATACAGCAGGGTTTCGTTTTGCCTCGAGAGCAACGACGATAGTAAGATACTGCTATTCTCTTCTGACGCGCCTCCGTGACGCCAATGACGGGAGGTGTCTCATGACGGTTAGTGCCTCTCTACCATTTGTTCTGGCGATGTCTTTCGCGGTTGCTCCTTCACCCTTGATGGCACAAGCCATCAAGACAAACAGCACCGGGATTTTTGCCTGCGCTGTAACTCACCCCAACGGCATTCAACCACCGGTGAAAGATTTTGGAGGAACGGTGACATATGCCGCAAATTACCACGGTCCTCGTCATATCTTTCCCGGTCCATACGCCCACGGAAACGGAAAGTTGTGGACCGTACTTCCGCTCGATGGAAAAATCGTGATGGCGCCCGACCCAGGCGGTTCGATATCCGATAAGTTCATGTGGTGGAGAGCCGCGCGGGGCGTCTTGACCATAGAAGGCCACAGACTGGATGCACCAGCAGCCCCTGCGGTGCCTAACGTACCTCGCGGTTACCACGACACTGGATTTCAGGCAAGTAGCATAACGTTCCCGACTGAAGGGTGTTGGCAGATCACCGGACGAGCGGGCGACAGCAAACTGACCTTTGTGGTGGAAGTTCACGCCAAGAAATGACGGACTACCAAATCCTTTTTCTTACCGCTTGCGAAATACTTCAAAAATCAGATTAAACAGCTGCACCAGCGTGATCCCGATGGTTACATAAACCGCAATTTCCAACCGCCGCCCCGCCTCTTTGGTCCCCGCCAGCATATCCATTACTTCCTTGGTGCTCTCGTGTAACGTTTCAGCCAGTTGCTCAAAGTGTTGCGTCGAGCCTCGCAATTTTTCCAGCACATGCGAGGTCGCGGAAAGCGCTGCCGCTATTTGCTCGCCATTGCGAATATCGAGTTCGATCTTGCAAGCTGACCACCACGGGCTCCCCGGCGGATTATCGTACATCCGCTGCCGAATCTCTTCATAAGATCGGCTTCGCAGCAACTGCACCAGCGCATGAACCTTATCCGGCTCAAGTGTCGCTGTTTCTTGAATAGTTCCCGGCATAACTCGCGAGTTTAGCAGTCATTCCCCCCGTCGCTGAGATACCCGAAGGACATCTCCATGTGTGCCATAGGCCCACGCATCCCACGTTACCCCTAACGAACAGGCCCGGGTTCCAAACCGCGCGGTTACGAGGATTACCCGCCTATTGTGCCGAGAACACGCCTGATGCGGGCGCGATGGAGCGGAGGCATTCTCGAGTCCGAGAAACCTGTAAAACCCAGCATCCCGCATGGCTCACTGCTGAAGAATATTGCCTCCTTCTTTACTGAGCGTCTTTTCAAGACGCGGATCTGGAACTAGCCACATGACCGCGACTAAAATGTAGAGCCCGAAAGCAATCCAGGGTTGTACGAATGAAAGCGGAATCGCGACTGCGTAGATCACGACAGAAAGCTTTCCCTTTCTGTCGCTGCCAATTGATATCGCCAGCATTGACTCGCTTCCGTGTCGGGCGATTAGTGCCCTCGTCAGAATGAAGTAAGCGATCGCGGCCAACAGCAACAGCATCCCGTAGAAGGCCACCGGCCACGGAGCAAAACGATTCTCTCCCATCCAGGCGGTAGCGAATGGCGTCAACGAAAGCCAAAACAATAAATGCAGATTTGCCCAAAGGATGCCGCCCGTAACATGCTGCGCCGCGTGCAGCAGGTGATGATGATTGTTCCAGTAGATGCCGACATACACAAAGCTCAAAACGTAGCTGAAGAAAGTGGGAAGGAGCGGCCTTAAGGCAGTAAGTGCGGCGCCACGCGGAGCCTTCATTTCTAAAACCATTATGGTTATGATGACGGCGAGTACTCCGTCGCTGAAAGCCTCCATTCGTCCTTTGGTCATTTTTAGACTCCCTTTTCTCTTCGAAACAGCCCCCAATGTACCCGAAGTCCTACTTCGACACGGCTAATCTTGTCCCTGGGGTGTACACTGGCGCTCGCTATGGACAGCACGATTCGAAGTCCCCGGCGGAAATAACTAAGGAGAAGCATGACTAGAAAAATATATGGTGTTATTGCTGTGACGTTCGCTCTCGCGATGTCTGTCATCTGTGCACCCGCGCAGATGCAGGAAACCAAAGAAAAACCGCGGATGTATAGCTACGTCGCCTTCTGGACGATTCCCCGAGCCCAATGGGCCGAGCAGGCAAAGCAGACTGCGACAGAAGGAAAGATGATGGAAAAGGCCTTGGTTGATGGCAGCATCGTGGGCTATGGCAGCGATCAGAACTTGATTCATCAGCCCGATGGGGCGACGCATGATACCTGGTTTTCATCGATGTCGATGGCAGGGCTACTTAATCAGCTCGACCAATTCTACAAGACAGGTATGACCACCACGGCGGTTGACTTGAGCGCGACCAAACACTGGGATGGCATGTACGTGAGCCGCTTTTACAATTGGCACTCCGGATCGTGGAAAGACGTCTACTCACATGTCTCTCTTTATCAATTGAAAGCGGATGCTCCTAATGATGCTGTCGAGACACTCAGCAAGAATCTGTTTGTGCCAATTCTGGAAAAATCGTTGGCCGATGGCACCATCCACGAGTATGAGATCGACACCGAAGCGATTCATACCCAAGCTCCGGGAGCGATTTGGGTTTCTTATATCGCGGCCAATGCAGAGGCGCTGGACAAGGTTAGCGCGGCAGTACGCGAGGCGCAAAAAGCCAGTCCGTTGGGTGGGCCTGCATTTGAGTCAATGGCCGACTTCGCTCAACACCGCGATTATTTGTCGAAGACCAACGCAACTTACAAATAGCTTAGGGTTGCGTTTCACAGCTAGCCCACCCCAAAAGGGTGGGTTTTGCGCTTTTTGTCCAAGAGTTGTAGAGGTTGTAAAGCGGAGGCCCGGCATCCAGATACTACGATAAAATGCGGTTGAGCCACAGGCCGACGGATCATTGTTGGTTTCTGATGATGGCGGCAAAGTAATTTGGCGAATTTCGTACCGAGCTGAGTTGAAGGCAACAAACTAGCCCGGCGACGGTGCAACTCATCCCAGCACGGTGCGCTCGCCCTATTTGAAAAATTCACTCATTGGCGCGGCGGTTGCGGCTCCGCCTGGAAAGTGTTTGAAGCCCAGCAATTCCATCAGCGTGCGCAACGTGTTCTGGTGGTGGAATTCCTTATCCACTTTAATCCCGCGAATTACATTTGGGCCGATGACCGAGGTGAACACTTGCCCCTGTGCGTCACCATCGCCATTGTCGAAGGTGACGAACATAACTCCGGTCCCTCCCGGCTTGAAGTATGGGCTGAGCAAAACGGGGCGGATGTATTGCTTGAGCCAGTCATCGGCCATTGCAAGTGTGCCATCGTGAGCGTCGTGCAGCAAGTTGGGAATGATGAGCGAGTAACTGGGCAGTTTCTGCGCCGCGAGGTCCTTGGCAAATTGCGGGAATGGAACCATATTTTTTTGCTTCGTAATCCGGTTAGCGACATCTCCGTACCACGGAGCCGGGTTGTGGCGTTTTACGTATTCTCCCGATTGAACGCCCATGTATCCAACATACGGAAGCGAGTCGGCATAGACTCTCCACGACAAGCCTTGCCTGTCGAGTTCGCGAAATATGTTGTCGCTGGGAATGATTTTTTCGCATCCCCATCCGCCGCAGCCAAAGGCGCGTTCGCCGCTTCCGGAAGAGAGCCATAAGTAATCAAGCATCGATCCCGATTCGTCGGAGTAGTAATTTGTTGCAATCCCATACGCATTGCCGAGTGCGCTCAGCCATGGCATGCCGTTGGGATAAACCGTCGAGAAGCTGCGGTTTTCTTCCACGATAAGGATCACATGCGCGCCTGATGCCGGATCTTCCTCGGGTTTCCGTTGCGCAGATACTGGTTGAAGGGCAACGCTGCTCAAGACAAGAATGATTGGCGCCACAGTTTTGATTTTCACAACCGTAGGCTACGAAGTTGAGATTCTCACCAGCAAGACACGGAAGTGCATCTGCTCGTATCGTCGTAGGTACGACGCTGAGGGTTAGTTCGAGTGCGGCTGCCCCGCACCCAACCAATTCATGGGATCGTTGACGTGCTGTGTTTCAACCACGTAAGATTCCGATGCTGATGATCGGACAGACCATTTCGCACTACCGCGTCATTGAGAAGCTCGGTGGTGGCGGCATGGGCGTCGTCTACAAGGCCGAGGACACTCGACTGCATCGTTTTGTCGCCCTCAAGTTCCTGCCCGACGACGTCGCCAAAGATCCTCAAGCGCTCAGCCGTTTTCAGCGTGAGGCGCAGGCAGCTTCTGCTCTCAACCATCCGAACATTTGCACCATCTACGACATCGGCCAGGAGAATGGCAAAGCGTTTCATTGCCATGGAGTATTTGGACGGCTCGACACTGAAGCACATGATTGAGGGGCGTCCGCTGAAGATTGCGCAGTTGCTTGAACTGGGGATTCAGATTGCGGATGCACTCGATGCGGCTCACTCCGGCGGGATTGTGCATCGCGACATCAAGCCGGCGAATATTTTTGTCACGCAAAGAGGTCAGGCCAAGATACTCGATTTTGGTTTGGCGAAACTTACGCCGCAAGGGCAGCAACGTCGTGGATGGTTCGGTGCCACCGTGGGCGGCCGCGACTGCGGTCAGCGCCGATCAACTGACCACTCCGGGAACGGCGATGGGAACCATTGGCTATATGTCGCCCGAGCAGGCGCGCGGCGAGACGCTGGACCATCGCACCGATCTGTTTTCTTTCGGCGTAGTGCTCTACGAAATGGCAACCGGCAAGCAGCCGTTCTCGGGAGCGACCTCGGCCAGTCATCTTTCGAAGCGATTCTGAACAAGGTCCCTGCTGCCGCCGGTCCAGTTGAATCCGGGATTGCCGGTGCAGATGGAAATTATCCTGAACAAGGCGCTGGAAAAAGATCGCGAGCTGCGCTGCCAGAGCGCGGCCGAAATTCGCGCCGACCTGAAGCGGCTGAAACGTGATACCGATTCTTCCCGGGCTGGAGTCCAGCGGTTGCTACCGCGGCAGTGGCTGACCAGCGGCGCGGTGGAGGTTCCGAAGCGAGAGCACAGCGGACGAAGTCCGTCTGTCTGCCTGTGCTGTTCTGCCTTCGGTTTTCTGTTGCTCTTGCAGCTGGGTTAATCGCGGGCAAGCGCCTATGGGGATCGGCAGCGAGCCAGCGCGCCCGCTGTATCACGAGATCACTTTCCGCCGCGGCGAAATTCGTTCGGCTCGATTTGCACCTGACGGGCAGACGATCCTGTACAGCGCCGCGTGGCAGGGAAATCCCGTGGAAATATTCTCCGCGCGGCAGGGTACGGTCGAATCGCGTTCTCTGGGATTGGGCCGCGCCGAGCTTCTGGCGGTTTCGTCGACAGGTGAGATGGCGCTTTCGCTGGACAGCCATCCCGTCGGAACCTGGGTCAACGTGGGTACGCTGGCCCGAGCGCCGTTGGCGGGTGGCGCACCCCGTCCGGTTCTCGAGAATGTCGAATGGGCGGATTGGTCGCCGGACGGAAATAGTTTGGCAGTGGTACGCAATGTGGGTGGCCGCGACCGGTTGGAGTTTCCCATCGGCAAGGTTCTCTACGAGACCAGCGGCGGGTGGATCAGTTATCCGCGCGTTTCGCCGAAGGGCGACTTACGTTGCCTTCATCGACCATCCTAACCAGGGAGACGACGGCGGCGCTGTGGCTGTGGTGGATCTGTCCGGCAACAAGAAAACGCTGACTCGCGACTGGTACGGTACGCAGGGTCTTGCCTGGTCGCCGGATGGCGAAGTCTGGTTCACCGCCAGCGAATTGGGACTGTTGATCACTACCTCTCTGCAGTCATCTTGTCGGGAAAGAACGGTTGGTGACGCGGATACCTGGCACGCTGGTCGTGTTCGACATCTGGCGCGATGGACGAGTGCTGCTGGCTCGCGCCGGTCGCCGACGCGAGGTCATGGCTCTGTACTCCGGCGAGACCAAAGAACGAGATCTTTCCTGGCTCGACTACTCCTATCCCGCGGACCTTTCCGCCGACGGCAAGACCGTTCTCTTTGATGAGGAGGGAGTTGGCGGCGGCGTGCAGTACGGAAATGCGCAAGAGCTGACCTACGCGGTTTACATTCGCAACACCGATGGCTCGCCGGCCATTCGACTCGGCGAAGGCGGCGCCACTGCGCTTTCGCCCGACCAGAAATGGGTCATCGTGCAGACGCCGGGTTCGCCGGAACAACTTCGCCTGTTGCCAACCGGAGCGGGTGAAACTCAGTCGCTGACCAACGATTCGATCAACCACCAGTGGGCGCGATGGTTTCCGGACGGCAAGCACTTTGTCTTCTCGGGAAACGAACCGGGACACGGGGTTCGGCTCTATGCGCAGGATATTTCCGGAGGAAAGCCGAAGGCGATTTCTCCCGAGGGAGTCGATGCGCAGGCGTTCGCGATTTCGCCGGATGGCCAATCCGTCGTGGGGATTGGCCCCGATCAAAAAGGCTACTTGTATTCTTCGGCCGGCGGCGAGCCTCGCGCAATTAACGGTATGGAACCGGGAGACATTCCCATCAACTTTAGTCAGGACGGCCGCTCGATTTATCTTTACCGGACCGGCGAGGTGCCCGCCAAGGTTTATCGGTTGGAACTCGCCACAGGAAAGAAAACCGTCTGGAAGCAGATTGCCCCGCTCGATCCGACCGGCGTCTCCACCATCGGCCCAATTCTGATGACGCCGGACGGCAAGACCTACGTCTACGGCTTCCACCGCACCCTCGGCGACCTCTACCTGGTGGAAGGCCTGAAGTAGGTACTAGTCGGGTCAGGCGATCCATCCCTTCATTACGGCACTAAAATTGACATCATTTGATGCTATAATTGATGCCATGAGAACAACCATTGCGCTCGACGATGATCTCGTGCGTATCGCCCAGGAGTTTACCGGAGTAGCGGAGAAAACGGCGTTGCTCCGCGAAGCTCTTAAAGCCCTCATCGAGCGGGAGAGCGCTCGCAGGTTGGCTTCTTTGGGAGGCAAAATGCCCGGGTTAAAGAATATTCCAAGGCGCAGGGAACGGCGGAGTTGATTCTCGCGGATACGTCCATTTGGATCGATCATCTCAGGTCGGGAAACAACGAACTTCATCAGCATCTCAGTCATGGGCAGATCGTCATCCATCCCTTCATCATCGCGGAACTGGCTCTGGGTTCCCTAAAAAACCGTACCCACACGCTTGCACTCCTGGATCTTTTACCGCAGGTGCGGGTGGCGCAGCTAACCGAAGTGCGGCTGGCGATTGAAGCTCGTCGTTTATACAGCCTCGGCATCGGTCTAACTGATGCGCATCTAATTGCCTCTGTCTTTATCAATCCGCCCACGCTCTTATGGACAAGGGATAAGCGACTGCGTAAGTCAGCCGAAGCTCTTGGTATTCACGCCAGCTTGGCTTGAGGCCTGGTTGCGCGCCACACCTTTCATTAGCCTTAAGAGCCGCTGACTTCTTTCGGAAGGGGCGGTTTGGCGCTGTACCTGATCCGGACTAGACTTCATTGCGCCTTGCTCTCGCCCGCGGGTGGGCCAAAGCCCCAACGTTCGCGCATGCGTTCCCGAAATCGTTCGCGCTCCTCGGGACTCATGCGCTGGCAGCGGTCTTTCATGCGGCGGCGAAAATTGGAACGGCGGGGACCGTGCATTCCCAATCCGCCGAAGAGCACGCGGCACAGCACCAGAAGCCCCAGCGCCTGCCAGAAAGTGATTTGGCGCCATCCGAACAGCGACGGCAGCAGCCAATTCCACAGGTGCATCACGATTTCGCCGCCGATGAAGACAAATGCCACCATCGCCACGAATCGCCAGCGGAGCAATGAAAACCATCTTCCATCTTTTATTCATATTCAGTCCCTCACGCTTTCGTAAATTCGTCGTAAACGCTTTGCAATCGCTCGCGCAGATGCAGCACCGCATAACGTTTGCGCGAGAGCAGCGTATTCACGCTCACGCCGGTCTCGGCGGCCATCTCCTTGAAGCTGCGTCCTTCCAGTTCGTGCGCCACGAAGACCTTGCGTTGCTCTTCCGGCAATTCATCGATCGCAAGCTCTAACTCATCCAGCAGCAGAGTGTGGAGGTAGAGCGCTTCCGGCCCAGCGTCGGGCGATGGCAAGAGATCTTCAATCTCCAGCACCTCACCGTTTTCGTCCGCGACTGCGCTATCGCTGAAATTTTCTGGCTTTTCTTGCGGAAGAGATCGGTGATGCGGTTGCGCGCCACGCGAAACAGCCAGCCGGTAACGTGCTCGATCGGCATCAGCAGCCGATTCGCTTCCACCAATTCGTAGAACACGTCCTGCAGAATGTCCTCGGCGTCGCTCGGGTCAGGCACGCGCCGGCGAATAAAATTGCGCAGCCGGGACTGCTCCCGCTTGACCACTTCGGAGATTCGTTGGTCCTGTTCGATTGCCATCTCTGCAGGCCCACCGCGTTTTCCTCTACTGTTGTAGACGAATGAGGGGCGCAAATATTGTAGGGTCGCAATGTTGGGGCTAGTCCGGGCTAAATTTTTACCCGCAAGGGGGCCCAGTCCAAGCTTCGCTGGGGCGTGGACATTCTCTCGACGACCATCCGGTTTGCCAATGAAGTCCGTCTTCTAGTGATCCAGCGGCGTTGTAAAGCGGGGCGAGATAAATGCCGTGCCGCGCGGCGATTGCTTCGATCTCCTCGACCCGCTCCGGAGTGATGAATCCTCTTCCCATCGAGAACGGTTCGAACCGACGCTCCAGAGCGAGAGCCATGCCTTCGAGCAGACATCCGTGGACCACGTCAGGGAACGGATGGCGATTCAGAATTCCATGAAAATCCGGCACGAAAGCCAGTCCACCGGTGATCTGTCCCAGACCTCCGAAGAAAGATTTTCGCGTCCAGGCATCTGCGCGTTGGGCGAGAGGTTCTTCGGATAACCCGCATCGCAGATGATTGCATCAGGCGCGATGCGGCCCAGCAGAAGGGAAGGGGACGCCAGACTCGCGGCGCAGATCACAAGGTCGGCTTCGGTGGAGAATTGCTCGCGCGCAGTCGCGATTTCGACCTCGACTCCATCGGCTTGCAACTCCGCCGCGAGCCTGCGTAGCCGCTCCACGTTGCGTGCGCAGAGCAGCACGCGCTTTACCAGAGGCGCTAAACAGCGTGCGCAGCCGGAACCCACATCTCCGGTGGCTCCAACGATGAGCAGCGTTGAAGAGTGCAGGTCGCGCCCTTCCAGCGCGCACATTTTCTTGATGCCCTGAACGATGAAAGCGACAGTCAGCGTATTGCCTGTCGTGAAAACTGTGCCGTGTCTTTCCGGAAGCTGATCGAAGTTGCCCTCGATCAGGATAGAACTGAAGCCGCCGAGACTGACGATCTTCGCTCCTGCGTTGACCGCGCAGGCCGCCGCCGCTCGAACCCGCGCGATGTTTTCGTGTACGTAGGCGGCTTCAAGACGGTCGGGAGGAATGAAGGAGTCGATGTAGAGGCCGCGAGCTTTTGTTCCTATTCTCGATCCGACCTCGATGTGGCAGATTGCTCTGGGTGGAATCCACGGAAGAATGTCCTTGATCTCATCGTCCGGCAGAGGTGTACGCTGTGGCCCGCGCAGGACAGCGAGCACGTCTGCGGCGGCTCGCCAACTTTCCTGATGCCCGATGAGAGCGAAATCGTTTTCCATGATCGAAATCTCAAGCGTCCAAAGACGGCTGGAAGCCATGCCCCTTCAAAACTTCGGACGCCCGCGACTCCCGATATAGACCCTGTTACTGCACTGCGAAATCGTAGTTTCGCGACGAGCTACACCGGCAACTGAGCCACCCATGCGAGTGTCACTTCGCCTGGTATGCCCAGCAGATCGAGCGTCTTCAGATATTGTTGCAGCGAGGCTCCGCGAAGTTCGGCCGCGCTTAAGCTGATATCGAAAAGTGCTGGCTTCACACAACTTGCGTGACACACTTCGCAATGTCCGTCCTTGCATTCCTTTGCCAGCATCTTCGCGAGGGTGGTCATCACCTCGAGATGCAGGCGATACACTTTGTCGTCGAAGCGCTGCGCGTCCAACGCACGCTCCGCTCTGAGAATCGCCATGGCGTGATCGACATGATCTTCCTCTTCGGATGCGATGGCCACAAATGTCTTGCCCATGCTTCCCGGCGCCACTTTGCCGACGCGTGCGTAACTGGCGACGGCGAACGATTCCAGCATGATTTCTTGAACGATCAGGCAGCCAATAAAGTCACGCTCGGCGATGCAGCCCATAAAGGCTTCACGCAGCCGCTTCCAATGTTTGGCAGCGACGTTATTCGCGACCTCCACGCCAATCTTGCGGCCCTCGGTGGCGAAGCGAGCGGCGTGTCCTCGTTCAATCGCAGCGTGTTCCCGCGCATCGGCCGCTTCTTCGGCATCGTCACAAATCTCCGATAAAGACGTGTAGTTCATCGCGGCGATTAGTTCGCCGGTCATCGCCTGCGCCAGGACGTCCTGCCAAATCGGTGCGGCAGAGAGTGGAGTACAGTCAACGGTCGAGCATTTAAGATCAATAAGCGATTCCATATATCCTCCTGAAAATCGAATGTTCAGCCGATGCGAGCTCCTTGCGATCCCGATGTGCCTGCCACAACACAGATCACGGAGCGTTAAGTTTCTGCAGCATCACCGCACCATTCTTGTTAGTCGGTTTGAGCTGGAGAGATTTCTGATAGTTCGCGATTGCCAGCCGTTTGTTGCCGTCGTCCGCGTAGGCCTCCCCAAGGCTGTCGTAAGCGTTGCTGGATTGCGGGTAGGCTTCAACGTTGAGCTGTAGAATGCGGGCGGCTTCCTTGAACTTTTTCGCCCGAATGAGTCGGTAGCCCAGTGCGTTGAGTTCGTCTTCCGCGAAGCGGTAGGTGGCGGGTGCGGCAGTTTTCAACTCATGGTATTGCTGAACGGCCCGGTCGATGCCACTGGAGGCGATGGTTACCGACAGAGTTTCTGCAATCGATTTGCGCGGGTCATAGGCGGCTTTGAGCTGAGGCACCCATTGCACCATGGCGACCGCAAAAAGTCCGGCGACCATCACCAGGGTCAGTACAAAAAGCATGCCTGCCGTGGCCACGCGCCGCAGTGCGCCGGGACGATCCTGCGCCCGCAGGTAGATTTCGAGAACGGCAAGGGGAACCAGGTATTGGGCGAAAGTCATAAAAGTGAGGAACGGCCCGCGGAACGTCGTTGGGTCGAAGCCGAAGGGGCCTTTAAAGATGAGAAGCGACAAGAAAAAGCCGATCCGGAAAAACCACGATGCGCTTACCACCAGGAAGAAGCGAAGCGCCCAGCGGCGATGAGTTTTGAAATCGCGAGCAAGCGCGTAGCGCAGCGCCATGCCGCCGCAAAGCCAGATCAGGACGGCGTTCAGAGTGGAACCCAGGTGTACTGAAAGATCGCCAACGCTGCCCCGTATCCATGTCATATAAAGGCCGGCCACGCTGAGGGTGACGGCGGTCAGCATGTAGACACGCCCATTCCAGCGGTGGAAGACGGGAAAGCGGTTGCGGATTTGCGGAACCAATTGAACCGCCCCGGCCAGCATGACGAACGCGGCTGAAGCGACGTGCATGACCACGGCGGTATTTCCCATGGAAAAGCCGGGGACGTAACCGTTCGTGAAGTTCCACTTGTGGTAGTCCCCTCGCAGCGCCGTAAGAGCGTAGAACGATGCCACGGTGAACCCGAATACCACTTGGCCGAAGACGGTCACTGCAAACCAAAACCGCGCGGCTGCTTTCAGCGTGGTGTCGGCCACGGAACTCAGCTCCAATCGGTTGGTCATTGTTGCCGTGCTCATATTGTTTGTCCTATACGCGAGTTAGCGAATCAACTTCACGCGAAATCAGAGCGCTCCTTGATAGCGGCGCAGCCGCACCGCTGCGGTGAAGAATATTGCGGCGACTATCAGCCCGATCCACAGACTTGGGCTGCTAAAGAACCTTGCTGGAGCAAGTTGTGCCAACGGAATAAAATGGGCATCGATAAGAACGCCGTTCTTATCCCTGAGGTCGAAAGCGGCCGCCGCGAATCCGTACAATCGGTCTTGCAGCAAGGAACTGAGATACAAAGTGTGGAACGCAATGTACTCGAGGGCAGCCAGCGCCAGCGGCGGCAACACTGCCCATAGAAACGTCGCGCGCCGCGGCCAGCCTGAAACCAGCAACAGCCACATATATAAAGGCGCATGCCAGAGCGTGATCACGATCAGGCTATAGAGCAGCACCAGTGTCATCTCGAACAACGGAGGGCCCCACGGGGTCGCGGCACTCGCACCAGTCAGCAGCAGGACTGCGGCGCTCACCAGGCGCATGATGAGTTGCAGAGTAACCGTGATCGCGAAGACGACCACAGGCAGAATCACCAGCGGAACGCTTGCCTTCGCCAGCACGGTCGTAAGATCGGAAACCGGCAGCGACTTCCAGAACAGGATGCTGCGATCGCGACGTTCGCCGTGCAGCGCGTCGAGCGAGTAGAAGATCCCAACGAGGAACCCGACCACCATAATCAGCATCGCAGCGTGGCTGTACGGCATGGCGAGCGCGACGATGGGTGCAGGCACCGGGTGGTTCGCCCCCAGTTCACGCATGCTGCGCGGCAGCCAAAACAAGCTGATAAAGAATCCGACCAAGTAGACGACAGCGACGGCCAGCGGTGCGACGTAGATGGAACGGTTCTCCCACAATTCGCGCCGCACCGACCAGTAAAGCGGCCGAGTCGGCGAGACGATCGCAGGCGCGAGTTCCTGCGCGTCAAGCGGATGCTGGGGTACGGCGTTCGATTGAGTCGTCATCGAGCTGTCACCTTATGCGGGCGTTTCACTAAACGCATACGAAATTAAATCGGTCCTTGATGGCGCCGCAGCCGCACTGCCGCGGCGAGGAATGCCGCAGTGATCAGCAGTCCGATCCACAGGCCCGGACTGGCCAGAGAATCTACCCGGAGTAAAGTGCGTCATGGGATCGAGAAACTTATCTGACCCTGCGACTTCCGGGCCGCTCCCCGCGAAACGGTAACGCAACATGTCGAAGAAATGCGTAGTCTGAAATGCAATCTTCTCGATGCCGCCAATGGCGACCGGCGGCAAGACGGCCCAGAGAAACGCCGCGCGCCGCGACCAGGCCGAGACCAGCAGCAGCCAGCCATAGAATGGCGCATACCAGAGTACGTGCACGGTGATCAGGTGGTAGAGCAGCATCAGCCCCATCTGCATGAGCATCGGTGTCCCCGGCGTCGCGACAGGCATGCCGCTCCCCAGCAGAACAATGCTGCTCAGCAGCCGCATAATCCCTACCGTGGCAACTACGATCACGAAGGAGAGCAGAGGCAGAACGACCAGCGGAATGCTTGCCTTCGACAGAACCGTGGTGAGATCGGAAACCGGCAGCGACTTCCAGAACAGAATGCTGCGGTCGCGGCGCTCGCTGTGCAACGCCTCGAGCGAGTAGAAGATTGAGACCAGGAACGCGGCCATCATGATCAACGCCGCAGCGAAGCTGTAAGGCCCTTCCAGTGCCGCGCGCCGCTGTGCGAGGTTGGTCATCGACAAGGCATAGCCCATCGTGGCGATCAGATATCCGAACAGTGCGACAGCAGCGACGGCCAATGGCGCTATGTATATCGAACGGTATTCCCACAATTCCCGCCTGACCGACCAGTAAAAAGGCCGAGTCGAGTTCATTGCTGCGGGCAGGATTGCCCGCGAGTCCGCGGATTCACGTATGAGGTTTGATTGGCTATTCATTTGGCCACTCCTTTCGCCGGGCCGGCATGATTGCCCATAACGGCAATAAACAAATCAGAAATGCTTGGGGTGCGCACGTCACCAAGTCGCGCGACTTGCTGACGATCGACGCGATCAAACAGCAAGATTGTTCTGCCGAGCACCTGGCGCTCGTGAATCGGCTTAAGCGCCTGCGCTGCGGCAACTTGTTCGGGACGCACCGTCACTTCCACATAGCGCGACTCGAATTCGTCCATGCTGCATTCAAGAACGATGCGACCACGGTTGATGAACATCAGATCGGTGAGCACGTGCTGCACGTCTTCCACCTGATGCGTTGTTACCAAAATTGTGCGGGTGCGGTCGAAATAATCGTTCAGCAGCGAATCGTAAAACTGCTTGCGGTACAGGATGTCGAGACCCAGTGTCGGCTCATCCAGCACCAGCAACTTCGCGTCGATGGACATGACCAGCGCGAGATGCAGTTGGGTCACCATCCCCTTGGACAATTCCCTGATCTTGCTGTGGTGGCGGATGTCAGTCTTCGCCAAAAAACTTTCCGCCTTGGCGCGATCGAATCGCGGATGCACGCCGGCAACGTAATCGATCGCCTGCGAAACCCGTGCCCAGCGCGGCAGCACTGCTACATCGGCGATGAAGCAAACATCGCGCATCAGCTGATCGCGCTCGTTCCAGGGATCGCGCCCGAGCACCTTCAATTGACCTTGATATGGCGTGAGCCCCAGAATCGCGTTGAGCGCAGTGGTTTTGCCCGCGCCGTTGGGACCGATGAGCCCGAGGATGCGGCCCTCTTCGACGCGCAGGTCGATGCTGTCCAGCGCCACGGTTGTACCGAAAGCCTTGCGCAGGCCATGTGCTTCTATGACGCTCATGATTTCGGCTCCTCCTCGTGCAGCATCCGACGACGGTTGGGTCGGGCCAGCGCCATTCTTCAGCAGTTCTTCTGGCTTCAGACCAAGCCGCTGAATGGTTGCGTGCACCCTGGGCCATTCCTCAGCAAGAAACTTCTGCCGTTCGCCCTGCAGCAGCAGATTGCGCGCGCCCGCATTGATAAACATGCCCCGACCTCGCCTGGTCTCGACTAATTGCTCGTCGACCAGTTGTTGATAACCCTTCAAAACCGTGAGCGGATTGACCCGATACTCGGCCGCGACATTGCGCACGGACGGTAACGGATCGCCTTCCTTGAGCACGCCGTCGAGAATCATCGCGACTACGCGATCTCTAAGCTGGCGATAAATCGGCTGACTGTCGTTCCACTCACGATCCATTAGGTTTTCCAGATAAAGCTAACGCCACAATTCAAAGAACAACTTCTGCTTTTTGGTTTGTAAAAATAGTTCACAAACACGTATCCCCACGGCACAGCAACGATCGGCAACATCACCCACAAGAACTCCGACGTGATGCCTTCCGCTGGTGAACCTGCCAATGTGCCCTTCGACCACAGCGGATACGCCACAAGAATCAGCCACAGCACTTTGTAAAAAATCTCCAGCAGCACAATCGGCAGCATTTTCACAGGACGGATGATTCCTATCCCCGCCAAAGTCGCGAAGGCCGTCCACACGCACCAGGCCACGGCATTGGTCGGGTCCCATGGCCCCTGGTGAGTGAGGATATGCGTCCAAGTTTCTTTGCCCAGCACGAAGAACATCAATACGTAGAGAAGCCGCAAGAGGTAGATATTGATGCTGCGGACGCCTTCGTATTGGTCGTTCCGTTGAAAAATCGCTTTGGGGTTGATGGTCATGAGAATATCCTCAAAGTCATTGCGCTTTTTACTTAGCCCTTTGCAGGTCGAAGTGCGCTTGCACCGGCTTGTCGCCCGGCCGCAGGTAAGTCCAGTCCTCGGTGTGGTGGTTCGCATCGATCACGGTGAACACCGCATGCTGCATGTGTCCGTACTTCAAATTGCCGGTCACGTCGAGAAAATCGAATTCCACCGTCTTCCCATCCGCCGACATTCTGCCAACCATGCGCGGCCGATTATCCGCATCACAATAGTGGGTCAGCAACAGGCGATCTCCTTCGACCACGAACATGGTGATGGGATCGTCGGGTCTCCCCGCTCCGGTTGCCTCATGCATGAGCGTGTGACCCATGGAAGTCACACGAAGCGTGACCTGCGAGGGCTTGCCTTCTATATCGGCTTCCGGAGGGACGCTGGTCACCCGCCCCTCCCAGGAACCGGCCAAAGTTTTCATTTCGTCGAACGCTCTCTGCGCATCGGACTTTGGCGCGTCAGTTTTTTGCGTGTCTGTCTTGGCAAAAGCCAAGGTACAGAGCGACATCAGAACAACCGATAGCATTAACCGAAGGCATTTCATTTTCATTTCTCCTTAGTAGTTCCTCTTTTGAATACCCCTTACTTTATCCGCTGCAGATCCATGTGCCCACGCATCGGCTTGTCGCCAGGCATCAGGAAGGTCCAATCCTCGGTGTGGTGATTGTCGTCGATGATAGTGAACACTGCATGCTCCATGTGTCCGTACTGCGTGCTGCCGGCCACATCGACGAAGTCGAATTCCACCGTCTTTCCGTCCGCCGAAGTTTTGGCCGCCATGCGAGGGCGATTGCCGGCGTCGCAATAATGCGTCAGCAGCAGGCGATCATTGTCGAGATAGAACATGGTGACCGGATGGTCGTACTTGGTCGGATCATCCCCGTCTCCCGCGCCCTTCATCTCATGCACCAGCGCGTTTCCCCGCGAGGTCACGCGCAGCGAGACTTGCATGCGCGTGTTGTCCCCCATCCCCTCCATCTTCGGAACGGTTGTAACAGCGCCGTCCCAAGTACCGGCAAGACTTTTTATTTTGTCGAAAGATTTTTGAGCGTCGGATTGGGTGGCAGTGGGTGCAGCGTCAGCTGCGAAAGCGGCGGCGGCCAGCAGAACGAATGCGATGGAAATTGCGATGCGTGATTTCATTTGCTTCTCTCCTTTTTCCCAGACAGTGCCGAATTCTTTCTTCGGTCAATTTCTAGTGATGTAGTTAACTATAACACTATATCAACTGTCAAGTCTTTTTTTGATTTATTCTTAATGCAGCCGCTATCTCGCTGATAAACAGCGGTTTGCGGAGGCAAACTAAACAGTATGGACGCGAGGGTCGTCGCTGTGGGGACTTGGAGGCGTCACAGCTCTCGAGGATGACGGATTTTCGGCGAGACCGGAAGATTGAATCGAACCATCCCGCGCAAGCATCTGATGAAACATAGTAAGTGTCTTTGTTACTTATATTTACATTCGGCAGGAGGGACGACCGTGGAAACCATCACCAGATTGAATACAGCCGAATACCCAGCCGATCGTCAGCTCGCCTTTGACCAAGTCGAAGACCTGCTGAAGCTGCAAAAGGCGGCGCAGAAGATCAGCTCGATCCTGGAGCTTGATCGCCTCATCGATCAAGTCGTGAACGATGTCGCGGTGTCGTTCGGGTGCGTCGAGGCAGATATCTATTTGTACGACGAAGAGCGCGGAGAGTTAGTCCTGGCCTGCGCGCACGGCTGTGCTGGCTGCGAGATTTGCGGCAAAGGCAACAGCCTGAAGCTCGGCAAAGAAGGCATGGTCGGTTACGCTGCGGGCACCGGCCAGATGCGCTACGCGCCAGATGTGCGCAAGGATCCTTATTACATTGGATGCGACGAGTCCACGCAATCCGAGGTCGCGATTCCGCTGCACGTTGAGGGAAAACTGATTGGCGTCTTCACCGCTTCGCATCCTGAGTTGGATGCGTTTCCCGCGCAGCAACTTCGGCTTTTGCAGTCACTGTGCAGCTATGTGGCAGTCGCGGTTCACAATGCGCGCCGTTTTCAGGAAGAGCAGCACCAGCGGCAGAAGATGAGCCGCGAGGCCAACGAAGCGCGCAAGATTCAGCAGGCATTGCTGCCGCGCAGTTCGCCTTACATTCCGGGCTTTGTCATCTCTGGACTCTCGACTCCGGCTGGCGCCGTGGGCGGAGATTGGTACGACTTCATCCCTTTCACCGACAGCCGCTGGGGATTGGTGCTCGCCGACGTCTCCGGAAAAGGCATGGCCGCTGCGCTCTTGATGTCGGCAACGCGCGGCATGCTGCGCTCGTTGGCCGAGGCATCCTGCAGCCCGAGTGAAGTGCTGACCAAGCTGAATCAGTTGCTGGTCAATGATTTTCCTTCCGGCCGGTTTGTCACCATGGTCTACGCGGTGCTGAATCCCGAAACCCGCACGCTGACCTTCTCGAGCGCCGGACACTTGCGTCCGCTGCTGATCGAGAACTCGCAAGCACGCTTCCTCGACACCGAGCGAGGCTTGCCACTCGGCATCGGACCCGGCGATTACTCCGAGGCTCAAATACACCTGCCCCAAGGCGCACGCCTGTTGTTCTACAGCGACGGTATTACCGAAGCGACCGATCCGAACGACGACGAGTACGGCGCAGGATCGCCTAGCAAAACACTTTCGGTCAGAGCGACGCATCAGCGGAAAGCATTCTCCAGGACGTGCGCACATTCGCCAACGGCGCCGGTTTGCACGACGACGCAACGGTGATTCTGCTGAAGGCGTAGTCCGCGAACCGACCTCACCAAATTCGTCATCAATCAAGACCCGGCAGCGCTGACCTTACTAAAATTTGTCATCCCGAGCGCAGCATTGCGATTGGCTCTTCAATCGCAATGCGGAGTCGAGGGACCTGCTGGTGGGCGCTACGATGACCGTCCAAACTCATGGTTTAGGTGGCTCGCCAAAGGATGGATGGAACCAAGGGCACCGCCCCTTGTCGGAGGATTGACGGCATTAGCCGCGAGGCCTAGCTTGTTAACCATGTCCTTGCTGTGCACAATAAAAGAAAAAGTGGGAAACGCGGCGTTCCTCCATATCGAAAGGGAGGCTGAAAAGGAAGTAGCGCTCGCGATGCAGATGCCATTGCTGAGCGAGTACCACCGGGAGAACTTTTACACGCCTTGATTCCTGGCCGCCGAACTTCTAGCCGAATTCGCGTCTTTTGAGAACGCGGGATTGAAGATTTCGCCTACAGATTTAGCAAAGCTCCTTTTCAAGTGCAAGCTTCTTTTTGCTAGTCAGAGCCAACAGGAATTCGGCCAAAGGTGCGGTGGCCTTTTTCCTATGCTGGTGGATTCGGCGTTGGTCGTGCGGTGGTCAGAGAAAACCGAGAAGATAGACGTACTCATAGAGCGCCACCTCACTCAACTGGAAGCTGAAGTTAGAGAACGCATTATGCTGGCCCACATCAGTTCATTTTCCGCACTCGCAGGGAACCCACAGCCACAGGCCTTTTTCGAAAGACTGTTTGAGAGCGTTGGCCTTCCGTTCGTGTGTTTCTTTGATGGAGACCACCTCATTGAGAAGCACAGGCAATTTGAGCCGGGTCTCACCTCTCACGACCTGCAACGGGCAAAGGAGTTTTTTTCCGCGCCATCAATTGGATTCCGCTCGTCAGGATCAAGGGACTACTGTTTTTTGGTAGTGTCCTGGTTTGCCTTCTGGCCTTCCTGCTAGTTTGCGTAGACCGGATATACGCCGTCGAGACAACCTTCAAAGGTGATAGTTCCAATGGATACCAGACAATAGCTGGTCGTGTGCGTCAGTCCAAAAAGGTGTCAGCATATATGAGCCGTCCGTAGATGTAGACCCACAAAGTAGGAGGCTTAGAGTTGTAGGCAGCGAGTTCGTTGGCTCCCAAGAGGCGCGGTGGGCCTCCAGTCATAGTAGTGCTGGAAATCAGAGTAGGGCCGTAGATGACTCCGGGGAAAGCCAGCCCCGCCTTGAATGGAGTATTGGCGGCAATATCTTTCAGTTGATTGACCGGGGCGAGGCTGATTGCCATAGAAATCTTGGAATCCTTTCGCATAGTGGCTGGCGTTCTTCCTTCGTTCTTGATCGAGTATTCGACAGTGAGGGGATCGTTAAGCACCAATGGTTTCAAGTCCATTCCGCTAATGAACATCCAAGGCCGCTGTTCCAGCCGAAGCGCGTCTTGTGTGGCCTTGATAGTAGTTTTCGTGTTATCGGCAGTGGCTTGCAGTTGATCTACGGCGTCCGACATTCTGCCGTTAATGTCCTCAGCCGTATCAGAGAACTGCTGAGCCGCGTCAGCCTGGTCACTGGCCGCACCCGCACCATCCTCAGCAGCTTCGGCCAAAACATGAGTGTCAATCCCGCCCTCATGCATTTCTGTGAGTTGGTTTTTAAGTATCCAGATCGTGAATCCGCTAGTCGAGGCCAATACGAACGTAAAAATAGCCATCCAGATCGTAGCCACGGCAGTGCGACGCGCCGCTTTATCGGTGGGTGTCTCGTTTTGCTTCTTGGCTTTTCGCTCGTTCACTTTGCGTTTTATATAGCCGACGAACCGAACCCACCTGTTTTCACGCGGTGCCTCTACTTGGGCGTCGGGATTGTCGCTTTCGCTTTCACGTTCCAAGGCATATACCTCATTATTGGATTATTGTAACACGAAAATGCTTGACAAGCCTGTATTTGTGTAATACAGTAAATACGCATGGCAAACGTACTCAGCGCCGAAAAGCAAACCGCGATTATCTCTGCCTTGGCCGAAGGCTCTAGTATCCGCTCCATCGAACGGATCACAGGTGTACACCGCGACACGATCATGCGACTTGGCGTCCGCGTTGGCAATGGTTGCCAGATGCTGCTGGATTCCAAAATGCAGGACTTGGGCTGCCGCTACCTGCAATTCGATGAAGTATGGGGTTTCATCGGAAAAAAGGAGCGCCATTGCTCAGTTGACGATAGCGATGAACTTGGCGATGTTTGGACATTCTGCGCTATTGATTCCGAGACGAAGTTAGTCCCATCGTTCAAATGTGGCAAGCGCACAGGCGCGGTCGCTAACGAATTTGTGAAAGACGTTGCTGGCCGGATGCGGAATCAGGTGCAGATTTCTACAGATGCTCTGCACGCCTATGTCGAGGCTGTAGAACAGGCTTTTGGAACGGAGGTGGATTACGGCCAGATTGTGAAGGTATATACGCACGACTCCGCACACCATCCGGAACGCCAGTATAGTGCTCCTCGATTTGCTTCTGCCATACGTCGGCCAATCGTTGGCGTTCCAGATATGGATTTAGTTTCAACTAGCCATATTGAACGCTTAAACGGTACTACTCGATTGCACGTAAAGCGGCTCTCGCGTCTTACGCTGGCATTCAGCAAGAAGTTTGAAAACTTCCAGGCAGCCGTTGCGTTGCACTTCGCTTACTACAACTTCGTGCTCCGTCACAATACGCTGCGCTGCACTCCAGCTATGGCAGCTGGAGTTGAAAGGGATTTTTGGACTGTCGAACAACTTGTGGAGGCCGTCTCGTGACTGATGAAAACAAGAAGCCGCCTAATTTCGACTGGGTAACGGCGCGTCAACAATGTTCTTTGCAGGAAGTGTTTGAAGCCCTGAGATTAGGAATCAGGGAGGATGTTGAAACTCGTAACGCCGATCTTCCCGAGAATCCCGATCCCGACAAAGCGACCCTGAAAGTCATCGAAAAAGGGAAAACAATTAGGGTTTATTGGCATGATATGTACGGCCAATATACTCACCTGTTCGTGGAATTCACGATGACATCGCAGAACATCACCGTGAAAGACGACGATAAGACATTGTTTGAGGCAACTATCGGGCTAAACGACGATGGAGATTGCAAGGTAATCGTTTTCGGCAAGCAGTACGATTTATGGCAGGTAAGAAGGAAGGCACTAGAGCATCTATTGTTCAAGGTCTTATGAATTACTTGGAGGAATTGCGAGGCGTGATTCGACGGCTTCATGGAGCCGAAGCGACTCACGTTGAGAGCGTGGATGTGAAAGAACAATTCCAAGGCAAAACAGTGTGGGATGGAACGGTCGAAGTATTCGATTTAGAAGGCCATCCAGATGCGTCTAGAGTGTATGCGTGGGCGCACGATACAGGTGATCCGAACAACCCTAGGCGTCACGTCACGGTATTACACATTCACCCTATTAAGTCAGCTAGAGATGCGGTTAGAGCCGCAATCGTGCAGGAGTTTCGAAGCCTTGAGCCAGCAGAGTAAGACGCGAAAGAAAGTAGGCCGTCCCAAGCTGCCGAAGGGCGAAGCAAAGGGCCGCATTGTCCCTGTGCGCTTCAAGGCTGAGGTTCTAAAGACCATTGAAGCAGCCGCACGCGCTAAGAATCAAACCGTCTCGGAATGGGTTAGGAACACGATTCATGCCACTCTCAATCCGTGAGAACACCAAATTAGGACACTACGGCCGGCCGCATTCGAGCGAGGGTTTTTCGCGAGTGCGCTAGAATAGTTCCTATGTCGCAAGCTGCACCGGCTTTCACGCGTTCCCCGGACGAGGTCGTCCGGCAGAGTCCCGTATCGCAAGCGTCCAATGGAATCTGTTATGCGATTGTCGGTGAGGTTACAGTCGCCGGCTCCGATCTCGAGCGAATGGTCGCGGCGGTTCCTGATTCCGCTGCCGCTGCGCTCCAGAGAAAGGCTTATTATTTTGTACCGCTGACCGTGAATCACGGTGATGATACGGTGATCGCCGACCGCTATGACGTTGCGCTCAGCGACAATGCGGTTTGCCATCGCAATATCGATCTCGGCGATTCGCAATGCGTTTTCATTTCTACGCGGCTGATGGACGATAAGTTTTCCGTCGCTTTCGAGTTCTACATCAATGTTGGACACGCGATCGTCGACAAGGTGGGAGTCTCGAAGGAGTTTGCCGATCTGGCATGGAAGCAGGTCGAGGCCGGAGCTAAAGGCGAGACTTCGCTGGATGCGTGGGAGTCTCGCAAAGCCGCGACCAGCCCCGGAGCGGACGCGGAGAAGCACAAGAACGAATATCTGGCGGCGACGTTCTCGGATGCGATTTCGATCTACCTGCTGTCGTTGTTTATCGATGTCGATTACTACGATTTGCGGGAGCGCGATTATCCTCTGCTGGCCCCGGCGCAGATGGCGGAGCGGCTGCGCAAGGTGGCCGAACTTTTTCCAGCCAACCCGGGATTCGAGTTTGCGATCTACTATAAGCGGCGCAGCTAGGGTACTCCTTCATTCACCACAGAGGCACATAGACACAGAAAAAATCGAGGATCTTATTTTCTTCTAGCATCTTGTCTGTGCCTCTGTGGTGAAAGCCTGCT
The DNA here is from genome assembly GCA_963716405.1 of uncultured Acidobacteriota bacterium. Taxonomy (GTDB): domain Bacteria; phylum Acidobacteriota; class Terriglobia; order Terriglobales; family Acidobacteriaceae; genus JABDBE01. Next base: position 489,416 of record CAVQTI010000015.1, read on the forward strand.
GAAACCGGACGGTTGCGCGCGTCATCTACTAATGACGGCTAATCGGGGGATCGAAACTCATGTCTACACTGTCCTGGCCCATACCAAGCGCGCTTGATGCCCGCACTCAATCTTTTCCCACCTTAACTCAGGCGCAAATTAATCGCCTTCGCCCCTTAGGGAAAGTGCGAAAAGTCGAGCAGGGCGAAATTCTGTTTCGGCCTGATGACATGGGAAGTCCATTTTTCGTTGTGCTCTCTGGCCGGATGGAAATTGTGCAGCCTGATCTTTCGGGCGAGCGTCCGGTCGCGGTGCATGGTCCCGGCGAGTTTACGGGCGAGATCACGATGATTTCGGGGCAGCGCAATCTGGTACTCGGCCGGGTTACGGAGGCTGGCGAATTTCTCGAGATCAGCGCGGATGCGCTGCGGACAATTATTGCCAAAGATGCCGAACTGAGCGAGATTTTCATGCGGGCGTTTATTTTGCGGCGTCTGGCTCTCATCAGCAGTGGGCAGGGAAACGTCATATTGATGGGATCGCGGCACTGCGCGAATACTTTGCGTATCCGCGAGTTTCTGGTGCGTAATGCGTACCCGTTTACTTACGTGGACCTCGATTCTGACAAAGCTTCGCAGGAGCTGCTTGACCGGTTTCATGTGAAAACGCAGGAAGTGCCGGTCGTGATTTGTCACGGGAACAAAGTCTTGCGCAATCCGTCGGTTCAAGAATTGGCAGACTGCCTGGGTTTCAACGCCGACATTGATGCGGGGCAGATGCGTGATCTGGTCATTGTGGGGGCTGGGCCTGCGGGGCTCGCGGCTGCGGTTTATGGAGCATCGGAGGGCCTGGACACTTTGGTGATTGAGAAAGAAGCACCGGGCGGGCAGGCGGGTTCGAGCTCGAAGATTGAAAATTATCTGGGGTTCCCTACCGGAATTTCCGGCCAGGAGCTTGCTGCACGGTCGATTACGCAGGCGCAGAAGTTCGGCGCAAAAATGATGGTGGGACATGATGTTGTGCAATTGGACTGCAAGCAACGTCCCTATCACTTGGTTTTGGATAACGGCGATAAGATCGCGGCGCATGCCGTGCTTATTTCGACTGGGGCGCAGTACAACAAGCCGCCCATTGCTAATCTGCAGAAGTTCGAAGGTCAGGGAATTTATTACGGCGCGACTTATATCGAGTCACAGTTGTGCGGCGACGATGATGTAATTGTGGTTGGCGGAGGAAACTCCGCGGGGCAAGCCGCTGTGTTTCTGTCGCAGGATGGACGACGCAAAGTTCACATGCTGGTGCGGCGGGACGGATTGTCGGAGACGATGTCACGCTACCTGATTCAGCGGATTACCGATAATCCTGCGATTGAGGTGCATTACAAAACGGAGATTGTCGCGCTCGAAGGTGATATGCAACTTGAGCAGGTCACGTGGCGTGACAACTCCACTGGAGAAACCTCCACTCATAAAATCCGCCACGTTTTTATTATGGCTGGAGCGTCTCCGAGGACGGACTGGTTGCAGGGCTGTGTGGCGCTCGACGACAAGGGATTTATTTTGACCGGGCGTGATGTGAGCAAACGCGACGGCAACGGCTCGACTAAGGCTTGGACCTTAAACCGGTCCCCGCAGATGCTGGAGACGAGTTTGCCGAGTGTGTTCGCGGTGGGCGATGTGCGTTCCGGCAATGTGAAGCGCGTGGCCTCGGCGGTCGGTGAAGGCGCCATCGCGGTCCACCTTGTGCATCGGGCGCTGGCCGAGCCGTAGAACACGCGGTCGTATAGTCACTTCTTCGGCGAGATTTCAAAGCAGTGCAAGTAGGCTGGAGGGATGACGGACGGGATCATTCTACCTTTGTACATACGTTTGTGATTCGCCGCCGCCACGTCGGACGCTTTGGCCAATTCGAACGTAAATTTCTTTTTTGCACCGTCGCGATCGATGAGGAGCGTCATCGTGGCGGGTTTCGGGCTGCTGAAGAGCTGCTCCAGTTCCGCCATTGACTTTCCACGGGGATTGACGCCGTTCACCGAAACAACAGCGTCGCCGTAGTGCACGCCCGCGCTTTGTGCCGGGCCATCTTCAATGCCCCCAACCGCCATAGGCTGCGGGGCTTTCCAGACGAATATTTCAAAACCTGGATAATAGAGTTCTAGATTTGCTGGATAATGTCCTACCGAGAAAACCTTCTCTGTGACTGGCGGCTCCGCACTAATCTTGCTTACTCGCTGCATCTCGGCTTCGGTCGCGTTCTTTGGAAACAAACCATTCGGCCCGAGTTTCCAACCTGCTTTTTCATATAAAACAGAAGCTTTGATTCGCCCTACGGTAACGCTGTACGAACCGTGTTCGCCTTCGAGTTCCATCGAGCTAGGCTTTGGATCTTTAGTGCGAAGCAATGGCCGCGCCTGCGCTACGTCTATTCCGCGGTGTCCATCAACCGCAAGTAAGCGGTCGCCTGGCTGGATTCCCGCTTTTGCAGCAGGCGTGTCCGGCTCTACCAGCCAAACGATGGGTGGGCAGGTGGAGTCTGGACCTGGCTTCCCGATAACAGTCAACCCCGTAACATATTCATCAGCACCCGACTCCTGCGCCAGCATAAGGAACGCAACAAGGCTGGAGATAATCGCAAGACAGATCAGTTTCCACAGGGCCATTCCGCGTGACGCTGACAATTTCTTTAGAAATTTCATCTTGGCATCCTCTTATCGTCCTGAGTGATCAGTTGATGATTGACAAGCACCCTGCTATGGAACATAATCCAGCCCACGTTTTGGGCGCATCTTTTATTTCGCCCGGAACCTCACCTCCGTACCGGCTTTTTAGATAAGTCTTCGGGCCCCGATGAGGAATCTCAAGTCCACACTGCTTATTCTGGCACTTGCGCTTGCGGGTACGGTCGCCGCCACGCGCGGCCGATGCGCCGAAATTAGCTTTCACGTTCACCAAGACCCGCGTTCCTGGAGCGGCGCAGACCGGGCCTAGCGGGATCAACAATGCAGGTGTGACGGTCGGCGGATACGTAGATAAGAACTCGGTATCGCACGGATATATTCTCCGTGGCAAGAAGCTGACTACGCTGGACGATCCGAAAGGAGTAGCGGGCAGCACCGGCGCCGAAAATCTCAATCCCACTGGGCCGATTTGGGTTGTCGGCGCTTATAACAATTCGAGTGGAAACTCGGTCGGATTCTTGTACAAGAATGGCAAATACACGGACATTCCCGGTCCAACAGGAGCCGTCTCTTCGGTTGCTTCCGGGATAAATGACCACGGAGCAATCGTCGGCGACTACTTGGACAGCAATGGGAGAACCCACGGATTTCTCCTCAAGGCTAATAAATATACAACTCTCGACGTGCCCGCAGCCTTTGGCACTACTGCCGCCGCGGGAATCAATAACGCCGGCTGGATCGTCTTGTGGTGGGTGGATCAGCAAGGCCTTGTTGAGTCATCGATTACAAAAGACAACGGCAACACTTACGATACGATTGACGTTCCCGCCGCTGCCGACTCTTATGCCTCCGACGTCAACAGTGCGGGCGACGTCACTTATTTCTGGTTGGATTCCTCTGGCGCAGGTCACGGGGCGTTATTGCACGCCGGGAAATACTATAAGTTCCACTATCCCACGGCGAGTTTCACATACGCCGGCGGAATTAACGACCATCGCACCGTCGTCGGAGGGTACCAGTTCAAAGGCAAGAATGGCCATCCTCCTCTGTTAGGCTTCAAAGCGACTTACAAGTAAAGGTTTGGGGATAGCTTTCTAGAAGGTGAACGCCACGCCGCCGCTTACGGTTTTCGCGGATTGCACCAGATAAACCGTGTGCCCATCGTGACCCATCACTGGAACGTATCCCTGCGCGAGGAGATTGCGCAAGTCGACGATGGCTTCGACGTGGCCGGGGAAAAATCCCAGGCCAGGGATCGGTTGGCGGAAGAAGAGATTTAGATAGGGATCAGCGCGTCCCGCCGAGGCGTTGAACATATCGATGGGAGTCAGAGCTTCTCCGTTGATCAGGCGATAGGACGCCATCCAATGCGTCCCGGTCTTCGGCACTGTGCCCGTGATCTTGGCGGCCACGCTTTGCCGCTTGCGCGACACGCTATACTGCGAAACATTCTCCAAAGCCGTGCCCGGCGTGGCTAAATCCAGAACGCCGCCGTATTCGTAATCGAACGTGCCCGTCAGATTCGCCTTAAACTGGCGTTGCACCACAACTCGCATGCCCTGCGTGTGGAAACTGCTGCCCTGATAAGTAAAGGTTCCCGAATCCAAATCAGGCAGCACATTACCGTTGTCGGTCGTATATTCGCCAACCCCAAGCAACGCTGGATCGGAGATGCGATCGGTGTAAGCCGCCAACTGCAGATTGGTCTTGCCCATACGATGCGAAACTGACAGCTCCTGGTGATGCGCATGCTCCACCGTGGTCGCGTATCCAACCATGGTGACGTGCGGCGCGCGGCTGGTTCGCATCCTCAGGATCGGACTCAAAACCTTTATCCATGCGGTTGCCCGGTTCCGAGGTCGCGTAGCGATATTCAACCACCGTATTCGGCGAGAGGTGCAGATCGGTTGTTCCGAAGGGACGGAAGGTGGTTACTCTGCCCATGAACTGGATGGTTTGCAGTTCGCTGCCAAACTTCAGTTCCAGAACGTCGCCCAGCCGGAGATCGTCCGAGGTGCTCAATGCAAGCGCCTGCAGGCTGTGCAGCGCCAAGTCGGGTGCGGGCGAATTCCACATGGTCAGCGCAAACGATGGCTGCGATCCATCAGCCATTTTGTGATGGAACGACGCAGACACCACCGACGATGAACTACTGCCGTATCCCACATTGCCGCGCAGACCCAGTGTGTCCGAGGAAAAAACAGATTTCTCCATGGAGAAGCCGGTGTTCATGTCAGCTACGCTGCCGTATCCTTCGGAGGGCGATCCGGCAAGGAATGACAGTGTTCCTTTCATGTCGCGGTCACCCTTCGCAGCTTCCGCGGCCTCAGCCGGCGATTGATTGCTTGCAGATGGATCGTCGACCAGGCGCAAAATCGGGCGGTTGGATGCGGAGCGCAGCACCCACTTCCAGTCATCGGTTTTCGGTAGAGCTTCTCGCGGGCGCGATTTGAATGGCCTCGAACAGAGTGTTCAAGGTGACATTGACTCTGGTGTTGCCGCCAGGGTGTAGTCCGATATGCTCGCGCAATGCGGGTAGAAAAGCAGGAGCCGAAACTTTGAGATTGTAGACTCCAGGCAACAGCCCGGCAGCGGAGTAGAAGCCGTTTTCGTCCGTGAATACTTTCAGGCTTTGCGCGGCTGCGCCCAGGATTTCAACCACAGCTCCCATTTGCGGAGTCCCGCTCGCCCCGCGAACGTATCCGGAAATCTTGCCCGAATTGTCAGCCCACGCTGGGAACGCCAGGCTTAACAGCAAAATCGAAAACCCGAGCTTGCGGAGAATCAGCAACCCACCACCTCAAGGGAGACCAAACGTTCCAGTTTACTCCACGGCGAAAGTAACCGTAGGGTCAACCGTCTGCTTGGAGATGTTGTCATTTACCTTGATCTGAATCCGATACACTCCTGGATCAAGGTTGGCGGCCGAAAGCGTCTTCTGCAGGGTTACCTGGTCGCCAATGTTGCCCATCTGGTCCGTAGATTCGACCGTATGAATCACGGGCTTATTTGTGGTAGCACTCACTACATTGTACTCAACCGTGGCCGTGGCTTTGTGTCGAGTGCGGCCGAGAACTACCGTGCCTTCGCCGCCGAGGCGCACGGCCGGTCGCCGCAGTACGAGGAACTCGCCCGCGCGGTCGCCGACGACCCGCTGGTCCTTGGGTTCCTTGACACGCTGCCAGCGGCGAAGCGACAGCCGAACCTCTTGTTCGCGGTCGCGCGCTACCTGCTCGGCGCCCCTGCGGACTTCGGGGCGCTGCAGGAAGCTCGTCCGCGACCGGCGTGACGAGCTCGCGCGCGGCAATGCGCACCAGGCGGACCCAGACCAACGAGCCCGCCAGGTGCGCCACCCTGCTCCCCGCGCTCGCGCTGCTGCCGCAGCCGGTCGCGCTGCTCGAGGTCGGGGCGAGCGCGGGCCTCACCCTGCTACCCGACAAGTACTCCTACGACTACAACGGCAGGCGGCTGACCGGGACGGACCCGGCGCGCCCGTCCTTGCCTGCGACGCCCGCGGCCCGGTCCCGGTTCCCGCGGGGGTACCCGACGTCAGCTGGCGGGCAGGCCTCGACCTGAACCCGCTTGACGTGACGAACGACGCCGACGTCCGCTGGCTGGAATGCCTGCTCTGGCCGGGCGAGACGGGACGCGAGGAGCGTCTCGCGGCCGCCGTCGAGGCCGCCCGCCGCGATCCGCCGCCGGTCTACCGCGGCGACCTGCTCACCGACGTCCCCCGACTGGCCCGCCAGGCACCGCCCGGCGCGACGCTCGTGATCTTTCACTCGGCCGTCCTCGCCTACCTGAGCATGCCGCAGCGCGTCAGGTTCGCCGCCGTGGTCGCTGCCCTGGACGCCGTCTGGCTGTCCAACGAGGCACCGGGCATCCTGCCGGCCAGCGGCGCAGGCGCGCCAGGCGCGCGCAACTTCGTGCTCGTCAGGGACGGTGGCACGCCGCTCGCCTGCACCGACAGCCACGGGACCTGGCTGGACTGGCTCGGCTGAGCCGAAGCCGGCGGCCCCGCCTTCGTTCCCCTAGCGGTACTGGCGGCCGGACGGGCTTGGCTCGTAGGCCGGGCCGTCCTGGTAAGCCCGGCCGTCCTGGTACGCGGGGCCGTCCTGGTAGGCCGGGGCGTCCTGGTACGCGGGGCCGTCCTGGTAGGCCGGGTTGTCATGGTAGGCCGGGCCCCGCCGGTAACCGGAGGGCCCGGGGGCTGAGACGGGGCCAGGTGCCCGGACGGGGCCGTCGGTCTCCGCCGCGGCGGCGTTCCGGCGACGGCGGCGCACCACCACCACGAGTAGCCCGGCCACAGCAAGGCCAGCGATCACGTAGGTCGGCCCGTGAAATTCGTTGGCGACATGTTCCCAGTTCGCGCCGAGCGCGTAGCCGGCGATGCCAAGCGCGGCGGTCCACGGGATAACGCCAAGCGTGGTGTAGACGCCGAACGTGCCCGCGGACATGTCCGCGAACCCGGCGGGCAGCGAGATGAAGGTCCTGATTACCGGGATGACCCGGCCGACAAGCACTGCGACGGGGCCGTGGCGCTCGAACCAGGCGGTGGCCCGGTCGATCTCGTGCTCCCGCACCCCGACCCGCCGTCCCCAGCGCCTGATCGCCGCCTGCCCGGCGTACTTGCCGACCGCCCAGGCGCCGTAGCTGCCCGCCACGCTGCCGAGCACCCCCGCCGCCACCACGCCGGACAGCGCCGGGTGCGCGCCCGCCACCGCGCCGCCCGCGAGCGCCCCGCCGAACATCATGATGACCTCGGACGGCACGGGAATGCAGGCCGACTCGGCCAGCATCAGGACGAATACCGCAAGGTACCCGTACTGGGAGATCAGCTGCTGCACCAACCGTTCCTTTCCAGCAAGCGACAAGTCGGCCTTCCCCAACACAGTAGGAAAGATTCCTGGCCTTGGTGCGGCCGGTTCCGGCCGGCTAGGCCGCGCCAGGGAGTCCAGCGGCGGCCCAGGTGCTGGGTGATCGGCAGCGACAAGGGCTGCGGCGCGGCGCGCTTACCCGGTGCCAGGTCACCGTCCGGAGCTGCCTGGCCGCCCATCGCGCCCGCGGCATCCGCCGGCGACGGCGGGACGTAGGACGGCCGCTGCACCCGGGGGGCGCGCAGCGCCGCGAGCAGGTCGCCGAGTGCCTCAAAGTTGTGCGCGCTGACCACGGCGTCGCAGTACGGCCAGGCGGCGGCCATCCCGCCTACCTCGGGACGGTACCGCTCACTCTGCGTGCGCGGGTTCGCCCACACGATCCGGTACGCGATCCGGTGCAGCCGGGCCATCTGGGCGCCGAGCAGCGCCGGGTCACCGGTCTCCCAGCCGTCGGAGATAATCAGCACGACCGCACCCCGGCCCAGGCCGCGCACCGCGTAGCGGTCGTTGAACTCGCCCAGCGTCACGCCGATTCTGGTGCCGCCCGCCCAGTCTGGCGCGGCCTCCCCCGCGCGGGCGAGCATCGTCTCCGGAGACGCCGCGGCGAGGAAGGGGGTCAGCCGGGTCAGCCGGGTCGCGAACGTGAATACCTCGGTGCGCGGGCGGGTGGCGTCGCGGGACGGGCCGGAGAAACCCGGCCCGCCGCCGCCCGTCGCGCCGGACGACCGCGAGGCCACGTACATCAGCTGCAGGATCGCCCGCGCATAGGGCTCCATCGAGCCCGGAGATGTCGCAAAGCACGACCAGCCGCGCGCTGCCTGACCCGGACCGCGCGCCTGGCGATCCGCACCGGTTCACCGCCGGTCCTTGTGGCCTGCCGCATGGTGCGGCGCATGTCCAGCCGCGCGCCGTCCTTCTTGGGCCGGTACCGCCTGGTGCGCCGCGGCGGCACCGCGATCACCAGCTCCCGCATGAATGGCCGCGGCGGCCGCGTAATCCTGCGTGTCCGGGTCGCCGACCTCACGAGTGAACGTGCGAAACCACTCGATCAGCAGGTCGCGGTCGCGGTCGGCAGCCATCCTTGACGCTCCCTCGGGGGCTGGCTGCGGCCGGGCGAGTTCGCCGAGCGCGAACAGGCGCATGCGATGGTGAACCTTCGCGGCGGCCCCGGCGTGGTGGACCCACGCGTCCGCGAACGCTGCCGCGGCGCCGGATTCCGCGTTGATCCCCTGGATCAGGCACCGGGCCGCGGCGAGTTCGCCGGCGAGTTCGGCCGCGGCGTGCTCGCTCATGAACGTGAGGAAGACCGGGAAGCCCGGCGTATACATGAACGCTCCGCGGACCTGGTTCCCGTCGGCGCCCGGCCGCCACCAGCCGAACAACGGCTCGTTCTGGCTAGGCCGGCCGTCTGCGGGTGCCTGTCCCCTAACCCTGAGATTCTCCGCGACGGTCAGGATGACCGTGTTACGCACCCGCTCGGCGCGCAGGAACTCCCCCGCCTCAACCAGGAACGCGCCAACGTCTCCCGTGGTGAACCAGCTCACGCAGCCATGGTGGCACGGGCACCGCCGCCGATCCCAGCCGATTTCCCGCGGTCGCCCAGCGGTCGTTTCCCTGGCGTGATCAGATAGTGAGCACGAAGGGGGCGCAAGACTATGCCGAACAAGCCAGCCCGAGCCGACGGGTCTCGTGCGGCCGCCGGCGCTTTCGGCATCGACCTATACCAGGTGCTGGCCGGGCAGACCACCGACACGGTTTTCTCCCCGGTGAGCGTGGCCAGCGCGCTGATGATGGCCCTGTGCGGAGCGCACGGCCGCACGGCGCAGGAGCTCGCCTGCGCGCTGCACCTGGACCCATCGCCAGGGGTGGCCGCCGACGGGCTGCGCTCTCTGTCGGCCATGCTGGCCGCCCTGGCGACAGGCGATTCGGTGACGTTCCGGGCGCCGAATACGGTATGGGTCCAGTCCGGCCTGCCGCTGCGGCCCGCCTTCACTGCCGAGCTGGCCGGGGCCACGGCTAAGCTCGCCGACGTTGATTTCGCCGGGGCACCCGAGGCGGCGCGGGCCGAGATCAACCGGGTGATCGCCGAGCAAACCGAGGGCAAGATCACCGGCTTGCTGGCGCCCGGCACCATCATGTCGCTGACCAGGCTGGTGCTCGCCAGCGCGGTGTACCTCAAGGCCGCGTGGACCGACCCTTTCCCCGAGTCTGCAACCAAGGACGCGCCGTTCTACCCGGACGGTCCTGGCCAGCCGGGCCTGACCGTGCCGATGATGCACCGGACCGCGCCGCGTGCCTACCTCCGCGGCGACGGGTACCAGGCCGTCCTGCTCCCCTACCGGGGCGCCAGCCTGGCGATGGCGGTCGTGCTGCCCGACGGGCCGCTGGCGGCGTTGCAGCCGAAGATCGGCGCGGCCGGGCTGGACGGCCTGCTCGCCGGCCCGGCTACGCATCAGGTCGCGCTGTCTATGCCCAGGTTCCGGCTGGAGGCCGAGTTTGACCTCATCCCGGCCCTGCGACAGCTCGGCGTGAGCGAGGCGTTCGGCGACGACGCGGACTTCAGCGGCATCACCGAGGCCGAGGCGCTGCAGATAAGCGCGGTCGCGCACAAGGCGTATATCGATGTCGATGAGCAGGGTACCGAAGCGGCGGCCGCCACCGCGGTCATCATGAGGACGTCAGCCGCGCTCCGGCTGCCCCCGCCGGTCACGATGGTCGTCGACCGGCCGTTCCTGTTCGCGATCCTCGACACCGCGACCGCCCTGCCGTTGTTCCTCGGCCAGGTCGCCCACCCGCGAGCCGGCTAGACCCGTCTTCGGTTCCGGAACCGGCGGCGGGCTCCTCCGGCGGGTAAGGGGTTCGAGCAGCTCGATGAGCTTCTCCTGGCCGGAATACCGCGCCCAGCCCAGCTGGGTCGAACCACCGCGGTCCTCCACCTCAGATTGTTGACAATTTTGTTGGCTATTTTTAGGATCGCCCCATGCGAGCGCGCGAAGGTGCGGCGTCGCCCGGCTCCGCGGGACTCCTTAGCGGCGAGCCGGGTCGGCGGCTGGCCGTGGAGCGGCTGCGGCAGGCGATCCTGGGCGGGGACATGGCACCGGGACAGCGCCTGGTCGAGGAGGAGCTGGCCGGGATGCTCGCTGTGACACGGGCCAGCCTGCGCGCGGCCCTGTTCGACCTGACGGCCGAAGGGCTGGTCGAGCGGATACCGAACCGCGGCGCGCGGGTGCGGGCGATCACCCTCGAGGAGGCGGTCGCTATCACCGAGTGCCGGATGGCGCTGGAGGGCCTGTGCGCGGCCAAGGCGGCCGAGCGGGTCAGCGAAGCTCAGGCCCATCAGCTGCGGCAGCTGGGCGCGGAACTCGAGCGCAGCGTCGCAGAGGGCGAGCTGCTGAAATACTCGGCGCTCAATGCCGAACTGCACCGGCTAATACGGGAGATCTCCGGTCAGACGGTGGCCGCGGCGTTGCTCGAGCGGCTGAACGGGCAGCTCGTCCGGCACCAGTTCCGGCTGTCGCTGCGCCCGGGCCGCCCGCAAGTCTCGCTGCCCGAGCACCTGGCGATCATTTCCGCGATCGCCGGACGACGGCCGGCCGAGGCGGAGGAAGCGGCACGCCGCCATCTGCGCAGCGTCATAGCGGCCCTGCTCGATCAGGCACCGGCGCTCGATCAGGCACCGGCGCTGGACCAGGCACCGGCGCTGGACCAGGCACCGGCGCTGGACCAGGCACCGGCGCTGGACCAGGCAGGGCGCTCGATCACATGACGGTGGACAGGCGGGAGGAAGTCCGGTGACAACAACGTGACGTCAACGCAGTCAGTGCTCGTCATCAGCGCCCACGCGGCTGATTTCGTCTGGCGAGCCGGAGGCGCGATCGCGCTGAGCGCGTCGCGGGGCGAGCGGGTGAAGGTCCTCTGCCTGAGCTACGGCGAGCGCGGCGAATCCGCCAGCGCCTGGCGGGCGGGCCGGACGCTGGAGGAGATCAAGGCGCTGCGCCGGGCCGAGGCGGAGAACGCGGCGGCCATCCTCGGGGCCGGGATCGAGTTCTTCGACGCCGGGGATTACCCGCTGCGTGAATCCGATGAGCTCACCGCCCGCATCGTGGGCGTGTACCGCGAGGTCAACCCGTCGGTCGTGCTCACCCACCCGCTATCCGACCCCTACAACGGGGATCATCCGGCGGCGGGGCAGATGGCGCTGCGGGCCCGGGTGCTGGCTCAGGCGATCGGTTACCCCGCCCCCGGCGAGCCGATCGGCGCCCCGCCGGTGTTCCAGTTCGAGCCGCACCAGCCGGAGATGTGCGGCTTCAAGCCGGAGGTCCTGCTGGATATCACGCCGGTGTTCGAGGTCAAGCGCAAGGCCATGGAGTGCATGGCCGCCCAGCAGCACCTGTGGGACTACTACACGGACCTGGCCAAACGGCGCGGAACGCAGCTCAAGCGCAACGCCGGGCCCAACCTGGGCCTGCCGCAGGCCGCCATGGGCGAGGCTTACATGAGGGTGTTCCCGCAGGTCACGGACAGGCTGAGCTGATGCGCCAGGTGATCGTCACCGGGGTGGCACGCGCGAACCTGGCCGTAGTGGACCAGCTGGCCGGACTCGGCGTAGCCACCGTGCACGAGGCGATCGGCCGGACCGGGTACCTCGGGCCCGGGCTGCGCCCCATCCAGGACGGAACCCGGGTCGGCGGGACCGCGGTGACCGCGCTGTGCTGGCCCGGCGACAACCTCATGATCCACGCGGCGGCCGAGCAGTGCCAGGCCGGGGACCTGCTGGTGGTCACGACGGCCTCACCGTCTACGGACGGGATGTTCGGCGAGCTGCTGGCGACCTCGCTGGCCGCGCGCGGGGTCCGGGGCCTGATCATCGAGGCCGGGGTCAGGGACGTAGCCGAACTGCGGGCGATGGGCTTCCCCGTCTGGTCGGCGGCGGTGAGCGCCCAGGGCACGGTCAAGGAGACGCCGGGTGCGGTCAACGTGCCCGTGTCGGTCGGCGGCCAGATCGTCCGGCCCGGCGACGCGATCATCGCCGACGACGATGGGGTGGTGTGCGTACGGCGCGCCGACGTCCGCCAGGCGCTGACGGCCGCGCAGGCCAGGGTGGCCAAGGAGGAACGCTCCCGCAAGGCCCTCGCGGACGGACAGCTGGGCCTGGACCTGTACGGCCTGCGGGACAAGCTCGCCGCCCGCGGCGTCCAGTGGGTCAGCGCCGGAGAGGAGCCCGATGAGCACGGATGACGGCGTACGGTGCATGCTGATGCGAGGCGGGACCTCCAAGGGCGCCTATTTCCTCGCCGAGGACCTGCCCCCCGACCCGGCCGAACGGGACGACCTGCTGCTGCGCATCATGGGCAGCCCCGACACAAGGCAGATCGACGGCATCGGCGGGGCGCATCCGCTGACCTCCAAGGTGGCCGTGATCAGCCGCTCGGTGCTGGCCTACGCCGACCTCGATTACCTGTTCCTGCAGGTCGGCGTCGGTGAAGCCACGGTTTCGGACCGGCAGAACTGCGGCAATCTGCTGGCCGGAGTCGGCCCGTTCGCGGTCGAGCGTGGCCTGGCGGACAAGGCGCCGGTCCGGATCCACATGGTCAACTCCGGCAGCGTGGCCACGGCCACGTTTCCCGGGGCGGACGGCGTCGTCGACTACACCGGCGACACCGCGATCGCCGGGGTCCCTGGGACGGCCGCGGCGGTGGTCCTCGACTTCGCCGGAACCGAGGGCTCGGCTACCGGTGCCTTGCTGCCCACGGGGAACGTCCGCGACGTGATCGAGGGAATCGGAGTCACCTGCATCGACAACGGCATGCCGGTCGTGGTCGTGGCCGCGGCTGAGCTTGGCCGTACCGGTTACGAGAGCGTCGCCAACCTCGAGGCGGACCTCGCGCTCGGCGAGAAGATACGGGCGCTGCGGCTCGCGGCCGGCCAGGCGATGGGCCTCGGCGACGTGTCCGCTACCTCGGTGCCGAAGGTCTCGCTCGTCGCGGCCCCGGCGGACGGCGGGACGATCTGCACGCGCACCTTCATTCCGGTGCGAGTCCACGATTCGATCGGGGTGCTCGGGGCGGTCAGCGTCGCGACCGCCCTGCTGCTCGACGGCGCGGCCGGAGCCGACCTGGCGGCGCTGACGCCGGGCCAGACGCGGTTCGACATCGAGCACCCGAGCGGGCATGTCCAGGTCGAGGCCGAGCTGGACCTCAGCCGTCAGCCGCCCGTCGTGATCCGCGTCGGGCGTGGTGCGCACCGCCCGCAAGCTCTTCGACGGCACCGTCTTCCCCCGGAGGCACTGATGACGAGCCCGCAGCATCCCGCCAGCACGCGGCCGCCGCTGCACGATGTGGCGCACCTCGGGCACATCGAGCTGCTGACGCCCAAACTATGCGAGAGCCTGTGGTTCTTCGTCGAGGTCCTCGGCCTGACCGAAAACGGCCGCGAGGGCAACTCGGTCTACCTGCGTACCTGGGACGACTACGAGCACCACACGGTCAAGCTCACCGCGCACGACACCTCGGGCATCCGCCGGGTGGGGCTGCGGGCCTCCAGCCAGGCCGCCCTGGAGGCGCGGGTAGCGGCGATCGAGGAAACCGGGCTTGGCATCGGCTGGAAGGACGGCGATCCCGGGATCGGCCCCACCTACCTGTTCTGCGATCCGGACGGGCACGAGATGGAGCTGTACTGGGAATCGGAGTGGTACGCGCCGCCCGCCGAGCTGAAGCCGTCGCTGAAGAACCAGGCCCAGGCCTACCCGGCGCGCGGCGTCTGCGTCCGGCGACTGGACCACGTCAACTTCCTGGCCCAGGACGTGCCGCCGAACGGCGAGTTCGTCCGCGACGTGCTCGGCGGGCGGGTCACCGAGCAGATCCTGCTGGATGACGGCACGATCTCCGCGCAGTGGCTGCACTTCACCAACAAGGGCTATGACCTGGTGTACACGCGGGACTGGACCGGCACCGCCGGGCGGCTGCACCACGTCGCGTTCGCGCCCGACACCCGGGAGGACATCCTGCGGGCGGCGGACATCTGCCTGGACCGCGGGGTCTTCATCGAGACCGGGCCGCACAAGCACGCGATCCAGCAGACTTTCTTCCTCTACGTCTACGAGCCGGGCGGCAACCGGATCGAGCTGTGCAACCCGGTCGCGCGGCTGGTGCTGGCGCCGGACTGGCGGACGATCACCTGGACCGAGGCCGAACGGGCCAGGGGCCAGGCCTGGGGCCTGAAGACCATCGAGTCCTTCCACACCCACGGCACCCCACCAGTCGGCTAGCAGGGCCAGTCGGCGAGCGGGGCCGGTCAGCTAGCCCAGCCGCGCCGGCTTAAGGTGCCAGGGGTAGAAAGCGATCGCCTTCGGGACGTCGTTGACGGTGACGTCTACCCAGCTGGGTCTCCCGGGCAGCCAGGGGGTATCACGCGTTACCATCTCGCCCCATGGCCGTCAGCTCGGATCGAGCTAACACAGGCCCGCGCTCTACACTGGGCACTCATGTACGCCAAGACCAACCCGAGGGCGGGGTCCCTGACCACGCGGCAGAAGCGGATCTTCGCCATCGCCGGCGTGACGCTCATCCTCGTGTTCGCCGGCCTGGGCGTCTGGGGGGCACTGTCTCACGACACATACGGTGCTTCGGGTCACGGCTGCGTTAACGTCACCCTGCCGAGTTCCACCGGCGGCGCCACCCTGCACTACTGCGGATCGGCGGCCCGGACGTTCTGCCAGACGGCATTCCACTCGAACGACCAGGTCGCCCAGCGCGGCCGGCCTCAGTGCGTGCTGGCCGGACTGGGACCCTCAAGTTCCGCCACCCCGGACCCCTGACCGGCCTTCACAGGTCGATGACGATGGTGACCGGGCCGTCGTTCACCAGGGCGACTTTCATGTTGGCACCGAAGACGCCCGTTTCGACCCGGGCCCCGAGATCGCGCAGGGCCTTGACCACGGCGTCGACCAGGGGCGCGGCCACCGGGCCCGGCGCGGCGGCCGACCAGGAAGGGCGGCGGCCCTTGGCCAGCTCCGCGTACAGCGTGAACTGGCTGATGACAAGCAGCGGCGCGGCCACATCGGAGCAGGATTTCTCCCCGTCGAGGATCCGCAGCCCCCACAGCTTGGCCGCGAGTCTGGCGGCCTGCTCCGGGGTGTCATCGTGAGTGACGCCGACCAGGACCAGCAGCCCGGGTTCCTCGATCGCGCCGACGACCTCCCCGTCCACGGTCACGCTGGCCCGGCTCACTCGCTGTACGACTGCCCGCATAGCACGGCAGGGTACCGGAGTCACCGGGGCAAGCAGCGTCACCGGGGCGGGCAGGGGGCAGACTGCGGGCATGACGATCTTCACCGAACCCCACGGCGTGAATCCCGTCGTCGCCGAGGTCGTGCGTTCGGGCTTCGCCGAATCATGGCACCGGGGCGCCGTCGCCGGACTCGGCGCCGACGGGACCGAAGTATTCGCCGTCGGCCAGACCGGCGTACCCTTCTTCCCGCGGTCCGCGAACAAGCCCATGCAGGCCGCGGCGATGCTCCGCTGCGGACTCGACCTGAGCGGCGAACTGCTGGCGCTCGCCGCGGCGAGCCACTCTGGTGAGGACTTTCATGCCGACGGCGTGCGGAAGATCTTGCTGGGCGCCGGGCTGAGCGAGGATGACCTGGGCTGCCCGGCGGCCTGGCCGCTTGATACCGAGACGGCCCGCGCCCTGATCGCCCGCGGCGAGGGCATGTCCAGGATCCGGATGAACTGCTCAGGCAAGCACGCGGCGATGCTGGCCACCTGCGTGCACAACGGCTGGCCGACGACGGGATACCTGGCGCCGGGTCATCGGCTTCAGCAGGCGATCCTGCGCACTGTGGAAGACCTGGCCGGACAACGGGTGAGCCACACCGGGGTGGACGGCTGCGGCGCGCCGCTGTTCGCGCTGACACTGACCGGGCTGGCCCGGGCGTTCCGGGCGCTGGTGCTCGCGGCGGCCGGTACGCCAGAACGCCGGGTAGCCGACGCCATGCGGGCGCACCCGGAATGGGCCAGCGGGACGAACCGGGATGAGCGCAAGCTCATGGACGCGGTGCCCGGGCTGCTGGTCAAGGGCGGCGCCGAGGGGGTCGCCGCGTTCGCGCTGGCGGACGGCAGGTCCGGGGCGGTCAAGATCGACGACGGGGCGGCCCGGGGCCGGACCCCGGTCATGGTCGCGGCGCTGCGCCTGCTCGGGGCCGAGGTCCCCGGCGAGCTCGCGGCCATCCCGTTGGCCGGCGGCGACGCCGTAGTAGGCTCCGTCCGCTCCGTTATCTGAGTGTCTGAGTGCCGCGCGACGGTAAATGTCGCAGGTGCGCCGTAGGATTGCGCGATGAGCAAGAAGACCCGGCCGCGACGCGGCGCGCCGTCCAGCAAGGCCTCCCCCGCCAGGACATCCACGGCCAGGGCATCCAGGCCGGGACATCCACGGCCAGGGCATCCACGGCCGGGACATCCACGGCCAGGGCATCCACCGCCAAGGCAGCTACGCCCAACGCGGCCGACAGTGGTGACGCTGAGGCGATCCTCGGGCGGATGCTGGCCAAGCTGTGGGGCGCGATCGAGGCGGGCGAGCCGCTGCAAGCCGAGCTCGAGACGCTCACCTGCATGGCGATCCCGTACGTGGCAGGCCAGCAGGAGCCGGATTCGATCGAGACCTTCATGTCCGCCGTGCTGGTGGACGGCGCGGCCCGCCAGAAGTCACCCGACGGCGCCGCGCTGCTGCGGCTGCTCATGGCGCTGGGCACGGCGAAGACGAAGAAGGCGGCGAGCCGGGCGCTGGCCGAGCTGACCGGCGCCGGCATCTACCCGCCGGAGTGGGTGACCGAGATCGGCAAGCCGGTCCCCGGCCAGGCCTGGCGCCGGTACGACGTCTTCGGCGACGACGAGGCCTTCCTGGTCACGTTCAGCTACGGGGACGTAGAGCACGCCGTGGTGGTGCAGGTGGACCTGACCGGCATCCCGGTGGCCACCGCGGCCGGCGTGGCCGACGACCCGGCCGGCCTGATCGAGGCGATCAAGCGCACCACGGAAGAGTTCGAGTGTCAGGAGCAGATCAGCCTGACCGAGGCACGCCGCCGGATCGAAGATCCGCTGGTTCGGTGCGGGGAGGATTCGGAGCTCGCCATCGATACCGTCATCCACCTGCCCATCGTCCGGTCCCGGGTCCGCCGTCTGCCCGGCGCGGAGTTCGACCCCGGCCCCCAGTTCAGCGCGAAGGATCGCGCGGCCGCGGTTGACGACTTCCTGAAGAGCCCGCTGGCCGCCGAGGCCGTCGCCGCCGACGAGGAGTCCACCCGGTTCTGGGCACAGGTCCTGACCGGCTACAGCAGCCGCATCGACGGCGAGCCGCCCGCCCAGGTCGGTCCGCGCAAACTCGCGCACCTCCTCCTCGGCCACGTGGTGACCACCTTCGACCTGTCCCCCGCGCAGCGGCAGCACCTCGAACCCGCCGTCACCGCCTGGGTCCGCTGGTCGGCCGCATACCGCGACCTCGGCGAGGCCGCGACCGCCCACCTGCTTGGAGCGCTGCCCAAGGCGTTCAGCCGGTTCGATAACGCCTACGCCGACCGGGACTGCGCGATGATGCGCGAGCTACACCTCCGACCTGGCCGCACCCGACGCCGACGTGTCCTGGCTCCTGCGCAGCATGGGGCGCCGCCTGTTCGCCGTGCCGCTGCCGCAACGCCACGACGGCCACGAGCACGCAGGCGTGGCCAGCCCGGCTGAGCGCCGGGCTCTGGTCGAGGCCGAGTTCGGCGGGTGCACCCCGCCCGCCGGCCTGACCAGCGAGCAGTTCGTGGACGCCGCCCACGGCGTCATCGAGGAGATCTGGCAGGCGAACCCCGTTTCGACCTTCCTGACGGCCACGTCACTGTCGGCCGAGGGCCTTGACCGCCACGAGATCATTCACCGGCTAGCCGGCACCCCCGCGCCGACCAGGGGCGCATCAATCGTGCAGGAGGGATTCCCCGATCCTTCGATGAGTTCTTAGCCGCCGGGCCGTCCTATCGGTGACTCCTGCCAGGAAGGCGACACGATGAGCTACGCGGACGTGAACGGCATCTCCCTGTTCTACGAAGAGCACGGCTCGGGGCAGCCGCTGATCCTGCTGCACGGCGGCCTCGGCATGGGCGAGATGTACGCGCCGATCCTGCCGCTGCTGACCAAGGACCGCCGGGTGATCACGGTCGACCTGCAGGCCCACGGCCACACCGCCGACGCGGACCGGCCGCTGCGCTACGAGACCCTGGCGGACGATATCGCCGGGCTCATCGGGCACCTCGGCCTGGCCCAGGCCGACGTGATGGGCTACTCCTTCGGCGGCGCGACGGCCCTGCGCACCGCGATCCAGCATCCTGACCTGGTGCGGCGCCTGGTGATCGTCTCCACGGCCGCCCGGCGCGACGGCTGGTACCCGGAGAGCCTGGCCGGGATGGACCAGATGGGAGCGCAGCTCGCCGAGTTCCTGAAGGGCTCCCCCATGTTCCAGATCTACGCCCAGGTCGCCCCCCGGGTGCAGGACTGGCCCGTGCTGCTCGACAAGACCGGGGAACTGCTGCGGCGGGACTTCGACTGGTCGGCGGATATCGCGAAGATCACCGCGGCGGTCATGCTGGTTTACGCTGACGCCGACGCGGTGCGGCCCGCGCACATCGTCGAGTTCTACGCCCGGCTCGGCGGCGGCCTGCGCGACGCGAACTGGGACGGCTCGGCCCGGTCCGTGGCGAGGCTGGCCATCCTGCCCGGCCACACGCATTACGACTTGTTCGCCTCGCCCGATCTGGCGGCCGCGGTCATCCCGTTCCTGGACGCGCCGTCGCTGCAGCCGCCGGCCCCGCTTGGCCCGTGACCCCTAGCGGCGGCGGACCGTAACCGGGCGGGCGCCCGTACCCCGGCGCGCCGCCGTAGTTCCCTTTCATTGATTGTGCCGAACGGACCCGGCCCTTCCCCCCAGCCGCCTGACACGTATGCGGTGGTTCACGCCGCCGGTGCTTCCAGGGTCGAGGGAAAGGAAGCGGTAACAATTCCAGCGCCGCGCGTAGCCGGGCTAGCGCGGCGGTATAGGCGTGCTCGGGCGGCCGGGCGTAACCGATGACCAGGCCGGCCGGGCGGCGCCGTCCGGCGAGGCTCCGTCGCTGGCGCGGTAATACTCCAGGCCGTCGACGGCCAGACCGCGGTCGGCGGCCCGGGCGATGACGTCGCCCTCGCGGCTGGTCCGGGGAAATTCCAGCACGGCGTGCAGGCCTGCGGCGATGCCGCTGACCCGCAACCCCGGCCCGGACAGGACCGCGGTCAGGCGGTCACGGCGGTGCCGGTAGGCGAGCCGGGCGCGGCGGATCTGCCGGTCATAACCGCCTGAGGTGATGAGCTCGGCCAGGATGAGCTGGTCCAGCCCGGAAGGCCCGGCGGCCAGCTCCGCGGTCACCGCGTCGAGCAGCCGCGGCGGAACGACGAGCCAGCCGAGCCGCAGGCCCGGGGCCAGGCTCTTGCTGGCCGTGCCGGCGTAGATGACATGATCGGGGGCCAGCGCCTGCAGCGCACCGACCGGCTGCCGGTCATAGCGGAACTCCCCGTCGTAGTCGTCCTCGATCACCACCCCGCCCCACGCGGCCACCTCCCGGCGGCGCCGCGGATGCAGGGTCACGCCCAGCGGGAACTGGTGCGCCGGGGTCAGCAGCACCGCGTCCGCCCCGCTGGCCTCGCCGATGACGGCACCCATCCGGTCCACCGCCACCGGGCGCAGGCCAAGGCCCTGGCCGGCGGCGATGTCACGGTGGACCTGGTGACCGTACTCCTCCACGGCCAGGGTGCTCGCGCCGACGGCGCGCAACGCGCGGCAGGCCGCCGCCAGGCCGTGAGCGAAGCCCGCGCAGATGACGATGTGCCCGGGGTCGGCGGTGACGCCCCGCGCCCGCGCCAGGTAATCCGCCAGCGCCGCCCGCAGCGACGGGAGGCCGCGCGGATCCGGGTAGCCGAGCAGGTCATCGGGGGCGGTGGCCAGCACCTTGCGCGCCGTCGCCAGCCACGCCCGGCGCGGGAACGCGGACAGGTCAGGCACCCCAGGACGCAGGTCGTAGCGGGGAACGGCCGCCTCGCGGCGGGCCGCGCCGGCGGCGCCCAGGCCGGGGTCACGGCGCGGCGCGACCGAAGTGCCCGAGCCGGTTCGCGCGGTCAGCCATCCCTCCGCGACAAGCTGGCTGTAGACCTCGGCGACGGTGTTGCGGGCGAGGCCCAGATCCACGGCCAGGGCGCGCGACGACGGCAGCCGCGTACCGGGGCGGAGGCGGCCGGCCTGGATCGCGCCGCGCAGCGCGGCCTCTAGGCCAGCCCGCACCCTGGTACCGGAAAGGTCCAGGTGGAGGTCGATCCCACCCACTTTGGCCCAAGTTTCTGCCATGTAAATGGACCTTACCTTGGGCCGCTTGCTCCCGTAGCGTCGTAGCTATGACGATCACGAACGAAACCACCCAGATCCCGGTCCGCCTGGACTTCGATGCCGTGGCGCCCGGCTTCTCGCGGGCCATGGCGCACCTTGACCGGGCCGCGACCAAGGAACTCGACCAGGCGCGGATTGATCCGCGGCTCCGCGAATTGATCCGGATCCGCGCCTCGCAGCTCAACGGCTGCGCCTACTGCATCGACATGCACACCAAGGACGCACGCGCGATCGGCGAGACCGAGCAGCGCCTCTACGGGCTGTCCGCCTGGACCGAGACACCGTACTTCTCCGCCCGGGAGCGCGCCGCGCTGGCGTTCACCGAGACGGTGACCCGGCTAGCCGACACGCACGTCCCTGATCAGGCGTATGCGGACGTGGCCGCCGAATTCGGCCCGGCGGAGATCGCCGCGCTGGTCAGCCTCATCGTGGCCATCAACGCCTGGAACGCGATCAGCGTCAGCAGCCGGGCCTGGGTTCCCGGCTCCTACCAGCCGTAAGCGCCGGCCGCCCAGATCATTACCTCGATTTTGTAATCATTCAGCCACACATCGTCAGCGGCCTCGGCGCCAACGCCGTGGCCGCCTGGCATTGACTCGGTGAAGCCATTGCGGATGAGGTGCAAGGATTTCAATGGCACGCTGTTGTAGTTCTGGTGCACGTCCGGGTACGTCTCCACGGTGACGTTACCGGCCGCCTGGTCCGACTCCACGCCCCAGTAGTGGTAAGAGTCGGCCCAGATCGTCTGCGGTCCTGGCGCGGTGTTCCATGCGTCGTTGAAGACAAAGAACCCGCCATTTTTCCAAATGCCGAATGTGGCCGACGATTCCCACTTCGGGTTGGCCGGAATCGCCGCGAAGGCAGTCGCGGCGGTGACGGCAGTCGTGATAGCAGCGGCCAGCAGGGATATCGATGCACGACCCATAGGGGTTCCTAGAATCAGCGTTAGTATTGCCGCTGGGAAGCGCAGGCAGTCTTGAAATCGTTTCGCTAGCTTTTGTCTTCCTGCCGGGCCCGTCAGCTGGTCAGCGGAGCGGGATGCGGGCGCCAGTTCGGTCGTGGCGGGCGGCCGGGCAGCTCGATCCGGCCGCCCGTCGCGAGCAGCGCGGTCCACGGGTCCACCTCGGCCAGGTCGGCCGACGCCTGCGGGAAGACCCGGGCCAGGACACGGCGGCACACATCGCGCGGCGGATCGAGGCTAAGGCCGAAGCCCTGCGCGATGTCGTTGCCGTGCAGGAGAGCCTCGTGGCAGCCCAGCCCGGCGAAGCCCTCCGGATCGGACATCCCGGCCGGATGGTAGGCCCGGACGTGCGCGCGGGACGTGCGGACCATCGAGGCCAGGACACGCCCGCCGGTCACGGCGAACTCGAGCACCTCGGCGGGCGAGGAGTCTTTCTCCGCCGTGGCGACGGCCCGCACGTAACGCGCGGTGGGCTGGACCGCCAATTGCCAGGCGTATGACAGCAGGCAATCGCCGATGTGCTCGGCGGTATGCCAGCAGTCCCACTCCAGGTTGCCCGCGCTGACCGACCAGTCCCGGTCGGTCAGCGGCAGCAGCCCGCTCATTACACACGAGATCGCGTCGTCAAGATCATCGGCGGTGACTGTCATGGTGCCTTCGAGCCTAATGGCCCTAACGCCCCGACCACGACCGGTTCACGAGCAGTCATGACACGCGCGTGGATTCCGGAGTGGGCCGCGGCCGTCGAAGATCTTTGGTCACTTCTGGTCGTTATAGAGCTAGGTCTCACATCTAAAACATGCGCCCCGGCCGCCGCCTCAGATCGAAGCGACGTTACAGCTCGGACCAGCGCGCTAGCGCAACGCCGCTCAGAACCAGGACAAGCCCCGGGTGGCCTGCTGCGGCTACTGCTGCGGGTGCTTGCGTACGGCGTAGGCCACATTGATGATGCCGATGATGACCCAGATCAGGGCCATGAGCATGACGGCGGCGACGCCCGGGGACCCCTTGAGCACGATCGCGGTCACCGGCAGGGCGATCAGCATGGACCCGAGGACCATCATGAAGGACTGCCGGCCGGGACGGTCGGCCCGCTCGGCCCGGATCGTGCGCTGTTCGGCCCGGATTATGCGCCTGGCCCGGCGGCGCTGGTGCCTGCACCCCGCGTACCGGTCCAGCTGGGTCAGGATGCGGCTGTCCACCTCCGCCGTGACCCGTTTGTCGATCTCGGCCGCGATCCGCTTGTCGATGTCCGCGCCGATGCGTTCCACCAGCCCCTCGGCCAGTGCCTGGTCATAGCCGGGGCCAAGGTCCTGCAGGGCGGCCACCGAGGCGGCGATCTCAGCCTGACTATCTGCGGCCATCATGTCCTCCGAACGTTCCGTCAACCCCTGCGGAAACGCTACGGACCCAAGCGGACAAGCGGAATGCGGCTAGCCCCCGTCGCGTCCTGGGGTTTCCCCCACCCTGGCCGACCCGTCCGGGCGCGCGTGGCCGGTGGCGGATCTACGCCCCGCACGGGCTCGCGGACGTCTTCAACGATGTCCTGGCCGCAAGGCCAGGACCGCTGAGCGGCCCCTCGTCGGCTTCTGCCTCCGGCTCCCCAGTAGAACGAGCCGGACGTGGAGGTGACCTTGACGTGCCAGCCAAGTCGCTGGAGCCGGTCTTCGAGGTCCGCCGGCCGGTGGGGGACTTTCACGAGCCGGTAGGAGGTTCCGTCATCAAGGCGCCGACGGATCGTGGCGGACGAGGGGCCTTCTATGAGTTCATCCGGAGTGCGGTACGCGTCGTCCGCGAAGAACACGCGGCCGTCCTGGTTGAGGCAGTCAGCCACCAGTGACCAGAAAGACGCGAAGCGTTCGAGCGGTACGTGCGAGAGCCAGAATCCGATGAACACCACGTCGTAGCGGCGGTCCGGCACCCAGGTGAACAGATCGGCTTGCACGAAGCGCACCCGGTCATGGCCCACCCGGGCCGCCGCGATGGCGAGCATTTCCGGAGACGCATCCACGGCCGTGACGTCCGTCGCGTGACGCAGAAGCTGGCTGGTCCACACTCCGGGGCCGCAAGCGAGCTCGAGCACGCTTCCGGCCGGCTGGAATGCCTCAAGCGCTTCGGTCAGCTCGTCGCCCCCAGGCAAATCCAGGCCATGGTTCAGGTAGTCCCCGGCGAGGGACCGGTAGTAGGTGACCTGCTCATCAAGGAGCCGATCGAGTTCTCCGCCGCCAGCTGCTCTCATAACATCCGTCCCGTGCGCCCGGTTCCTCGTTGCCCGTTCACGATAGCCAGCACCGGCAATCTCGGGTTCTCCGGTCGGGGGAACGAAGGCGGCCTGCAGCGCTCTGGCGGCCCGGGGCACGCACCCATGGTCGTTCGGCCCAAAAAGAGACTTAAGGGCCACCGGTGCGGAGCCGGGCCTTGATGTCGGGCTTGAGCACCTTCCCCACCTTGGACCGGGGCAGGTCGGGCCAGACCTCCACCTGCTTGGGCGCCTTCACGGCGCCGAGACGTTCCTTGACGAAGAGGCGCACCTCGTCCTGCGTGACGCTCTGGCCGGCCCGGAGCTGGACGACCGCGGTGACACGCTCGCCCCATTTCTCGTCGGGCAACCCGATGACCGCGCAGTCCTGCACGGCCGGGTGGGCCAGCAGGACCTGCTCGACCTCGGCGGAGTAGACGTTGAAGCCGCCGGTGATGATCATGTCCTTGGCCCGGTCCACGATGAACAGGTAGTTGTCGTCGTCGAGGTAGCCGATGTCGCCGGTGTGATGCCAGCCGTACTTGGCCGCCTCCTGCGAGCCCGCGGGGTTCTTGTAGTAGCCCGCCATCACCAGCGGGCCCCGGACCACGATCTCGCCGCGCTCTCCCGGGCTGAGCAGGTGCCCTTCGTCGTCCATGATCGCGACGAGGGTGAGCGGGGTGGGCCGCGGCTGAGGACAGGCGCTCGCGGGCGACCGAGCCGTCGGGGTGGAAGTGGTCGGCCGGCGCCATGGTCGAGATCATCATCGGGGCTTCGGACTGACCGAACAGCTGCCCCATCACCGGCCCGATCTTGTCCAGGGCCTCCTCGAGGCGGCTGGCCGACATCGGAGCCGCGCCGTACCACAGGCACTGCAGCGAGGACAGGTCGGTAGCCGGCAGATCGTGGTGATCGAGGAGCATGTAGATCAGGGTCGGCGGCAGGAACGTGTGGGTAATGCGGTGCCGCTCGGCCAGCGCGAGGAACTCGGCCAGGTCCGGGTGAGCCATGATGACGATCTCGCCGCCGAGCGCCATGACCGGGAAGCAGAGCACGCCCGCCGCGTGGGTCAGCGGAGCCAGGGCCAGGTACCTCGGCCGCGGCCGGAACGGGTAGCTCATCAGCGTCAGCGCCGACATCGCCTCGATGTTGTGCCCGGTCAGCATCACGCCCTTGGGACGCCCGGTGGTGCCGCCGGTCCCGACCAGCATGGCCATGTCGTCGGGGGGTCCGGCCTGCCACGGCTCGGCGGCCTCGGATCCGATCCATAGGTCGAAAGGGATCACCCCGGGGACGGACTCCGGCTCACCGTCGAGGCAGACCAGCGTGGTCAGCTTCGGCAGGTCGGGCCGGATTTTAGCGACCAGCGGGGCGAAGGCGGCCTGGAAGATCAGGCAGGTGCAGTCGAAGAAGTCGAGCAGGTCGCGGTTTTCCGTCGCCTCGTTGCGCGGATTGACCGGGCACCACACCGCGCCCGCGCGGGAGATGCCGAACACGCAGCTGAACGCGTCCGGGTCGTTCGCGGACAAGATGGCGACCTTCTCGCCGGGCTCGACCCCGGCCCGGTCGAAGGCCCGGGCGATCCGCCAGGACAGCCGCCGGACGTCGCCGTAGGTCAGCGTGCGACCGGCCGTGGTCAGGCAGGGTGCCTCCGGTCCGAGGGAGGCACCCTTATCGAGGAAGTCGATCAGGCGCACGCGTCCTCCTGGTTTCGCTGCGCGTCAGTGATGCACGGTGAGGTTGGGTTCCATGACCAGCCCGAAGCTGCGCAGCACGCCGAGCAGTTCGTGGTGGCCGAAGGCCTGGCAACCGGATGCGAAACCGACCCGGTTCGGCGGCTGCTGCAGCAGCGAGTAGGCCCCGTAGGCCTGCATCAGGCCGGTCTGCTTGTAGTTGGAGTTGCCGTGGATCACGCAGTGGGCGCGGCCCAGCGGACCGGAAGCGTGCACCGAGTCCAGCGAGGTATTGATCCGGGTGGCCTCCCGGGGCGGCATCTGGTTCATCACGCCGGCCGCCTGCTCGGTGAGCACCCGCAGCTTCTCCGCCTCGGGCAGCCCCTCGATCTGCTCGAGGACGGCCTTCACGATCTGCGGGACGCCCTGCATGAGCGCGCGGTTGAACACGCCGCCGAGCACCTTGACGTTGGCGACGCGCGGATCACGCTTGAACCACACCGGATGCGAGGTGCCGCCCCACGGCAGCGCCAGGCCGGTCTCGTGCTGGCCTGGGATGACCACGTCGTACAGGGTGCCGTCGGCGGGCCATTCGACGTACTGGTTCTGCTCCAGGTAGTACGCCTTGGCCAGGGCCGCGTTGACCAGGATCGTCCGGGTCGAGGCGATCGTGGGCATGCCCTTCCAGAAGACCAGGATGTCGAGCGTGTCGACGCCCGGCTTCTCCAGGCAGAGCTGGGCGGCGATCTCGCCGGTGGTGTACATCTGCGCGATGCCGGGAGCGAGCAGCAGCCCGGCCGCCGCCATCCGCTGGCCGTAGGTGTCGTCGCAGGTGATCAGCCAGTCTTGCTCGCCGGTGGTGTCCAGGTAGTGGCAGCCGGCGGCGAGGCAGGCCTCGACTACCTCGCCGCCGTACTGGGCGAATGGCCCGACCGTGTTGCAGACCACGCTGGCCCCGGTGAACAGCTCGGTCAGCGGCTCGACGTCGTGGGAGACCTCGACGATGTCGTGTTCGAACGGTGTCGATGCCGGGCACCTTGTCCAGAGCCTCCTGGATGCGCGCCTTGTCGCGGCCGGCGGCGACGAACGGCACGTTGTACTCACGCAGGTACTCGCAGATGAGACGGCCGGTATAACCGGAGGCGCCGTAGACGATGACAGGCTTGTCGCTGCTCATGCTCTGGTTCCTCCCTCACATGCCCATGCCGCCGTCGACGGGCAGCCCGGCGCCGGTAATGAAACGGGACGCGTCGGAGGCGAGGAACACCACGGCGTCGGCCATGTCGGATACTTCGCCGAGGCGGCCCTGCGGGGTGAGCCCGACCACGGCGCCGATGGCGTCGGGCACGCTCGGGAACAGGCCGAGCGCCACCACGTCCTGCGCGAGCTGGTTACCCATCTCGGTCGGGCACAGGCCCGGGTAGATGGAGTTCACCCGGACGGCGTAGCCGAGCTTGCCGGACTCCATGGCCGCCACCCGGGTCAGCCGGTCGATCGCGGACTTCGTCGCGGAGTAGACCGCGATGCCGGGGAAGGCGATCGTCGCGGCGACCGACGCGATGTTGACGACGGCGCCGCCACGGCCGGCCGGGCCGCCGGGGCGCATGGCGCGGAAGGCGTGCTTGATGCCGAGCGCGGTGCCGACGACGTTGACGTCGAGCATCTTGCGGATGTCGTCCGGGTCGAGGTCGATCACTAGCTGAGTGATCTCAATGCCGGCGTTGTTGACCACGATGTCCAGGCCGCCGAGCTCGGCGATCGTGCCCTCGATGGCCCGCTCCCAGCTCGCGTCGTCGGTCACGTCGAGCGGGAGGAACGCCGCGTCCGCCCCGGTCTTCTTGATCGCGTCAGCGGTCGCCTCGCCGAGCTCCTCGCGGATATCGCCGATGACCACGGCCGCGCCGGCCCGGGCGAGCGCTTCGGCCATGCCGGCGCCCAGCCCGCGGGATCCTCCGGTGACTAGGGCCTTGCGCCCGGTCAAGTCGTACACGCTCATGGGGCATCTCCTCCTTGAGACGGCGCATCTGGCTGGCCGCGCGACGTAGGTCACACTGCCATGGAGTCTTGACAGTCGTCAAGACTTTCTTGGACGCTTGTCAAGCTTTGTCCTGGGCGGTGGGCGTTCGCCGGGATACAGTTGGTTCGGGCTCGCAGGGCGCGAGCCCCTGACGTACCGACGGGACACTTGGCCGTGACGGAGGTAACCAACCGGGAGCGGGTCTCGCGGCGGCAGGTCGACAAGTTCGCCGAACGGCGGGCCGAGCTGGCCGACGCCGCGCTGCAGACGCTCGCGGAGCTTGGCTACGCCCGGACCAGCCTGCGCGAGATCGCGCAGAACTCCCAGTTCTCGCACGGCGTGCTGCACTACTACTTCAGCGACAAAGAAGACCTGATCACGCACTGCGTGCGTCAGTACGAGGCCGCCTGCGTCACCCGGTACGACGAGATCGTCGCCAGCGCGGGCTCGGCCGCCGAGCTCAAACGCGAGTTCAGCGCGGCGATGGCCCAGACGCTGCGGACCGACGCCCCGATGCACCGGCTCTGGTACGACCTGCGTAACCAGAGCCTGTTCGAGGAGTCGTTCCGGGCCGACGTGCTAGAGATCGACCAGCGCCGCGAGGAGATGATCTGGCGCGTCATCAGCCGGTACGCCGAGTTCGCCGGGATCACGGTCGGACTGTCGGCTGCGGCCGCCTACGCGATCCTGGACGGCCTGTTCCAGCAGGCCCTGCTACACCAGCTGGCTGGCGACCAGAACGCGGCCGAAGATCTGCGGGCGAACGTGGTGCGGGTCCTGGACAGCCTGGAAGTCCGCGAGTAGCCGTCGGCGCTTAGGTCTGCGTGTTCTCGTCGGCTCCCGGCGTCGTCCAATGACGAAATTATCCATGGCCGCATGAGTGATGGCGTGGTTCACGCCAAGTGTATACGCGTCCGAGGTTGTCCCAGATATACCCGTGACATGCACGCTAGTGACCGGCGCCTGTATTTAGTATGCGATCACGGGGAGCTGAACTTTGGAATTTCACGCATTGGCGTAGCCGATTTATTGCTATCTTTATGTAACAATAAGTCGGCCTAAACGAATAGACCGGTGAACGCGTGGAAAATTTCAGCGGATGAAGCATCGCTGGAACCGGTAAGGGTTCCGGGGTTGCGGTACAACTCCGTCACATGATTCTTCCCGGTACGCCGGTGGTACCCGCCGCCATCGGCTACCTTTACCGCCAGTATCAGCGCGGCGGCCAGCCGCGCCCGGCGGCGATGGTGATGGCGACGACCTTCGCGGAGGTGAGCGGTGAGTGAGGGGAAGATCTCACCGCATGACGCCGAAGAACTTGCCACCTGCTTCTCGGCCGATGCCACCGAGCTGTTCGGGTATGCCTGTGCGCTAACCCGGGGGGACCGGGCTCTGGCCGAGGATCTCGTCCAGACCACCTTTGAGGCCGCGAGCAAGACCTGGCCGGTGCTGCGGTGCCTGGCCGCTGAGCAGCGCCGTAGCTGGCTTCGCAGGACCCTGGCCAATATCGCGATAAGCGGCTTCCGCCGTGAGGCCGCGTTCCGCGACCGGCTGCCGCGCATTGAGGCGCTGTCCCGGAGGATCCAGGCCGACCCTCCGGAGCAGGCGTTTTCTTCGATCGCGCTGGAGCGGTGCTGGCGGATCATCCAGGGCATGCCTGAACGGCAGCACGCGGTCGCCCTGATGCGCTGGCAGCTGGACATGAAAGAAAGCGAGATCGCCTCGGTCCTCGACATAGCCGAGAAAACGGTGAGCGTGCACCTGCACCGGGCGCGGCGCAAGCTGATCACGCAGCTCGGACCCGACTATCCGTTTGACGGTGACGACCCGGAAGGAGCATCGCCATGAGAGCCGCCGGAGGAAAGATCAGCAGCTCGCACGACGACGTGCTGCTTTCCCGCCTTTACCAGCAGGTCACCGAGCTGCAGGAAGCCCGGTTCGGTGCCGGGTATGATCTCGCGGTCGGCCTGAAACGGTACCGGACCTGGCTCGACGAGCACATCGAAGACCCCGCGCCGCACGCCGCCACCGAGACCGGAAGCTTGGTGGCTGGCGATACCCTCGCACCCGGCGCCTTCCTGACCTCCGCCAGGGCACACCCGGAATGGAGTGCGGACCACGCGGTCGTCGAGCTGTACTCCGTGCACTACCGGGCCCTGGTCCGGCTGGCGGCCATGCTCGTGCGCGATATTCCCACCGCCGAGGAGGTGGTCCAGGACTCGTTCGTCGCGACGCACGCGGGCTGGCCCCGGCTGAAGGACACCGAGAAGGCGCTCGCTTACCTGCGGCAGGCCGTCGTGAACAGGTCACGTTCGGTCCTGCGCCATCGGATCGTGGTGGAAAAGAACCTGCAGACGGCCCAGCCGGATATGCCCAGCGCCGAACACGGGGCCTTTGCCCTGCTTGAGCGATCAGCGGTCATCGCCGCTCTTCGCGACCTGCCCCAGCGTCAGCGCGAGGCGATCGTGCTGCGGTATTACGCAGACCTGTCCGAGGCTGAGATAGCGGCCACGATGGGCATCAGCCAGGGGGCCGTGAAGAGTCATACATCCCGCGCCATCTCTGCCCTCCGCACGGCCCTGGAGCAGGAGTTATGGCGAGAACCGGGCAGGGCCCCGAGGGCATCCCGGCCCAGTGGCATCACTTCGCCGAGTTCGTCCGCCGTACGCTGCACGCCGCCGCGACCAGGTCGAGCCGCAGGCAGACGGCCTGGAACCGATTCGCGCCCGGCTCCCGGCCGGATCTGGCCGGCCCCCCCGTCCCCCGGCGCCGCGGCGCCGCCATCGGCGGGGACGCCGGCGCCGTACGCGCCGTAACGGCCCGTAACGCCTGCTGGGCACCGTAGCGGGCCGCGGGTAGCGGATTAGGCTGTGGCGGGCGGCCACGGCGGCGACGGCGGCGACGGACCAAGCCGGCTCCGGCGGCACGTCCCGGGGATAGACGCAGGGACTTGGGGCAAGCACGACGGCCCGTTCGAACGGGCATTGGTTTCGGCCCGCGTCAACCCTCAACCGCGGGCGGTGGTGCCAGTGTGAGCTATGAGGCCCGGGCGAGGCGTGATGCGCCCGGCCCGGGGAAGATCGCGGAAGATCCGGCTTGCGCGACAATCCCTTGAGCGCAGGTACCCCCGGACTGCCTCGATCCTCTGCGCAAGCCCGATCTCCACGCAAACCGGCCGGTTCGCCCGGCTGGATCAGGGCAAGGCGTCACTCCCGCATCACCGTACCCAGCAGCCGCCGCGTCACCGCAAAGATCGCGAAGCTCCGGACTCCACCGTGGATCGGGTGTGTCCGCATCCCTGAAAGTCTCCGCGTAGCGAGAATCCTCCACGCAAAGGCCGGGCATCGGTCACGCCTGCGCGAGAACGCGCGGACGGGACCAGCGGGGCCAGCGGGGCCAGCCCGGCAGCGTCGCCGCGGCCGTCGGCGTCGCGGGCCTGGCCGGGCCCGTCGGCGTCGCGGGCCTGTCCGGGGGGGCGTCGCAGGCCGGCCAGGCATCCAGGGCGCTGCGCGGCGTCCCGCCGGAATAAGCCAGCCGGGTCCGTTCGGCAAAAAAATGGTTTTCCTGGGTGGCCGGCGAGGCACCTTCCGCCGCACCACCGCGGGACAGACTTACTATGGGCGTTATGACCGAGCAGGGCGACGCGATTCGCACGGCCATTCTTACCGTGGATGACGACCCCGGGGTGTCCCGCGCGGTCGCCCGCGACCTGCGGCGGCGCTACGGCGAGCAGCACCGGATCGTCCGGGCCGAGTCCGGTGCGGCGGCCCTGGACGCGCTGCGCCAGATGAAGCTCCGCGGCGAACCTGGTCGCGGTGATCCTGGCCGATTACCGGATGCCGGAGATGAACGGCATCGAGTTCCTCGAGCAGGCCATGGACGTCTACCCCGGGGCGCGCCGCGTGCTGCTCACGGCGTACGCCGACACCGGGGCCGCGATCGACGCGATCAACGTCGTCGACCTTGATCATTACCTGCTGAAGCCGTGGGACCCGCCGGAGGAGAAGCTCTACCCGGTGGTAGACGCGCTGCTTGATTCATGGCTGTCCTCCGATCACCGGCCGGTGCCCGAGACCAAGGTCGTCGGCCACCGGTGGTCGGCGCGCTCCTCGGAGGTCCGCGAATTCCTGGCCCGCAACCAGGTGCCTTACCGGTGGTATGCCTCCGACGAGCCGGAAGGGCAGCGGTTGCTCGACGCGGCCGGGGCGGACGGGCTGTCGCTGCCGGTGGTGATCACGCCGGACGGGGAGCCTCTGGTCGAGCCCACCGACGCCGAGCTGGCATCGCGGGTCGGGCTCGCGACCACGCCGTCGAAGGACTTCTACGATCTCATCGTGATCGGCGGCGGCCCGGCTGGGCTCGGCGCGGCGGTGTACGGGGCGTCCGAGGGGCTGCGCACCGTACTGGTCGAGCGCACCGCCACCGGCGGGCAGGCGGGCCAGAGCTCACGGATCGAAAACTACCTGGGCTTCCCGGACGGGGTATCGGGCGCGCAGCTGACCGACCGGGCTCGGCGGCAGGCCACGAAGTTCGGGGCCGAGGTGCTGACCACACGGGACGTGGTGGGCCTGGACATCAAGGGGTCGGCGCGGGGAGTCCGGTTCGCGGACGGCACTACGATCGACGCGCACACGATCATCCTGGCTACCGGGGTGTCGTATCGGCAGCTGGAGGCGCCGGGCCTTGCTGAGCTGACTGGGCGCGGGGTTTATTACGGGTCGGCCCTGACCGAAGCCTCGGCCTGCCTGGGGCAGGACATCTACATCGTCGGCGGCGCGAACTCGGCCGGACAGGCGGCGGTGTACCTGGCGCGGCACGCCAAGTCGGTGACGATCCTGGTCCGCGGGCCGTCGCTGGAAAAGTCCATGTCCTACTACCTGATCAGGCAGATCGCGGAGGTGCCGAACATCACGGTACGGACGTGCACCGAGGTGGTGGCGGCTTCGGGCGAGGACCACCTGGAACACCTGACGCTGCGGAGCACCGCTTCCGGCGCCACGGAAACAGTGGACGCCCAGTTGTTGTTCTTGTTTATCGGGGCGGCGCCGCTCACCGACTGGCTGGATGAGGTGGTAGTGCGTGATGAGCGGGGGTTCGTGGTCTCCGGCCCGGACCTGTCCGTCGGCGGCGAGCGGCCGCGCGGCTGGGAGCTCGACCGGCTGCCCTACCACCTGGAGACGAGCGTGCCCGGGGTGTTCGTGGCCGGGGACGCCCGCTCGGAGTCGGCGAAGCGGGTCGCTTCGGCCGTCGGGGAAGGGGCGCTGGCCGTGATGCTAGTGCACCGGTATTTGGAGAAGCGATGAACGCTGAGCCTGTTTGGAGCCGTGCGGTGTTGATGAGCTGCGGACACTGTTCCTGTTCGAGAAGCTCACCGACGACCAGCTGCAGTGGCTATGCGTGCGGGGGCACGTCGAGCTATTCTCGCCGGGGCCCGTCTACGCCGAAGGCGCCCCCGCGACCTGCTTTTACGTCTTGCTCGAGGGCACCGTGGTGATGTCACGCCGGGTGGGGACCGACGACATCGAGGTCGGCCGGACGTCGACGCGCGGCGTGTACTCCGGGGCCTTCATGGCCTACCTGGGCGACCGGGTACCGCAGGTCTACAACAACTCGGTGCGGGTGACCGAGCCCGCCCGGTTCTTCGTGCTGGACGCCGACAAGTTCGCCGAGCTGATGCACGAGTGGTTCCCGATGGCGGTGCACCTGCTGAGGGGCTGTTCTTCGGAAACAAGAACGCGCAGCAGGCGATCGGGCAGCGGGAACGCCTGCTGGCGCTCGGCTCGCTGTCGGCCGGCCTGACCCACGAGCTGAACAACCCGGCCGCGGCCGCGGTCCGGGCTACGGCGTCACTACGCGAACGGGTCGCCGGGATGCGGCACAAGCTGGGCATGATCGCGGGCGGGAAATGGGACCGGACCACGCTGGAGACGCTGATCCGGCTGCAGGAAGAGGCGGCCGAGCGCGTCCCGAAGGCGCTCGCCCTGGCGCCGATGGAGGCCTCGGACCGGGAGGATGAGATCTCTGACTGGCTCGACGATCACGGCGTGCGGGACGGCTGGGATATGGCGCCGACGTTCGTCCAGGCCGGGCTGGATGTCGCCTGGCTCG
>CAVQTI010000016.1:0-10894 GCA_963716405.1 uncultured Acidobacteriota bacterium
CCCCGCAAACTGGCATGGCGTTAGTCAGTTGGCTCATTGGCCGCGGCATCTTGGTGCAGGAGGCATTCGCCAGTCGGGATAGAGAGACGATCAGTGAACTCCCGATAATTGACCGGCAGTAGGAGTCATACAGGTCAATGAGCGTAATCGCGATATTTCACCAGTTATGCTCATTTTCGCCGGGAGTATACTCGTAGCCGCCTAGAGCTGAGACGCCACAGAAGCGATTTGTCAGCCTGACGGCTTCGTCCTACCTCAGGACATGACGTCTTGCATTCCGAGGAGGCATTGTGCCAAGCACGAACCGACGGAGTATTAAAGGTGCACTTCTCGCCGTGGCTTTCGGATTTCTGACCATAGCAACTCCGCTGGTTGCAGCCAGCAAAGAGAAATTGCTGCACATCTTCACCCCAAACGGCGACGGAGTTATTCCTAACGGAGGCCTGATCTTTGACGATTCGGGAAACCTGTATGGCACGACTCAGTTGGGGGGCACTGAGTGTAATTCCGGAGGGACAGTCTTCGAGTTGTCGCCTGGCGTGAATGGGAAATGGACGGAGAAGGTCTTGTACAATTTTCCCTGCAACAACAGCGACGGATCCGTCCCAAACGCTAGTTTACTCTTCGACGCTGCAGGAAACCTGTATGGCACTACAACTTGCGGTGGCACGTACGAGCAATTCTGCGGCGAAATCGGCGGAACTGTTTTCCAGTTGCGACCCGGTAAGGACGGCCAATGGACTGAGAAAGTCCTGCATAGCTTTGGCAACTCCAACGACGGGTCCGCACCCTACGCCGGCCTGATTCTTGATTCGGCAGGAAATTTATACGGCACGACCCTGAACGGCGGCGCACACGCGGCAGGCTGCGCCGCTTACGGCTGCGGCACGGTCTTTCGTTTGAAGCCGGGGAGGAATGGCGAATGGACCGAGAAGGTTCTGCACAGCTTTAACGATGACGGGAGCGACGGCTTCGGGCCATATGGCGGCCTCACGATCGACGCTGCCGGGAACCTTTATGGGACTACCGCCGGTGGCCACAGCGGTTGCCGGGAAAGCCAGGGGTGTGGCGCCGTCTTCGAGCTCAGCCCCGGCCCACATGGCAACTGGACCGAGAAGATACTTCATTTTTTTAACGGCAATGACGGCTCCAACCCGATCGGTTCAATGATTTTCGACTCCGCCGGTAACCTGTACGGTACAACCGCTTGGGGTGGCAACGCTGCATGCGACGACGAGTACCACGTGGGGTGCGGCACGGTGTTCGAGCTTACACCCGGCAAGAACGGCATCTGGACAGAGATAGGGGTGCGTTTCTTTTACAAGGGGAGGGCACCGTTCGGCGGTGTAATTTTCGATGCGGCCGGTAATTTGTACGGTACGACCACCCTTGGCGGTCGCTATTGGGATGGAAATTTAGATTGTATGGAAGAGTGTGGCGGCACCGCCTTCGAGCTTAGTCCCGGCGCGGGCGGCAAGTGGGTTGAGACCATGCTGCACAGCTTCGGCGACACCCACGGTTTATTTCAAGATGGAAACGTACCGACAGGCAGCTTGGTATTGGATCCAGCAGGAAACTTGTACGGAACAACTCAGTACGGAGGGGATTACTGTGCTGGGGGTTCCGGCTGCGGCACCGTCTTCGAGATCACGCCGTAACCGGGGGACACGATCCGGAACTGTCGTAACCAGGTTACACGTTTTGAGGTGATTCTGAGTGTAACTGGCGATTTTTCGAGAGTTACATGGCAGAGAGCCGGCGTTACAGCCCCACCCGTCAGTGCGGTGCCGCTCTGGGCACGTGCGACACCTTGTCGCTCAAGTCCGGTCGCAATGCAGTTAGCTTGGGACGATTGGATGGAGAGGCTTCATCGTGGCCGTACTTCAGGCTGAAGGCGTACACGTGGTAGTCAACCGAGCCAACGTACACCACACCATTCGCCACTACAGGGTCATCGAAAAAGCTATCGGAGAGATAACTCCAGAGCACCGAACCGTCGCGGGCGTCTAGGGCCCCCATACTGTAAGGTCCCACTCGGGCGTATATCACGCCGTTTGCTACCGCGGGTGAGAAGAAGGGTGCGTCGCCATTGCGGCCAGTATCGTACTGCCAAAGTTCGCTCCCGGTGTCTGCATTTAGCGCATGCAGGACATTGTTGTCGCAGTAGGCGTACACCACCCCATCGACCACTGCGGGCGATGCCTGCAAATCTTCGCTGCAATCGGCATTCTCCCACAAAATCGAACCGTCACTAGCGTTCACTGCATATACGTTGTCCGTGATGTCGTCTGCACCAAAATAGACCAACCCGTTTGCCACCGCTGGAGGTGAAAGCACTCCCCCGAGTATAGGGGTACTCCACAGCTCTTGTCCTGTCACGGCGTTCAACGCATACAGGTAGCCGCCGTAGGATCCGACATACGCCACCCCATTCGCCACCGCCAGTTGAGCGGCATTCGCAAAAGAATCAGCCGCGAAGCTCCACAACAGGGTGCCGGTGCGAGCGGTCAGCGCATAAACATTGCCATCCGTCGACCCGAAATAAACCACCCCATCTGCGACCACGAGTTCGGACCAAACCAAGCCGCCCGTGGTGTAGCTCCACAGTTTGGCACCGGTGCTAGCGTTCAGCGCGTACAGGTTGTTGTCAGAAGAGCCAAAATACACGACACCGTCGGCGATAGCGGGGGAAGACGAGAGCCAGTTGCCGGCACTGTAGCTCCACAGCTTCGTGCCCGAACGGGCGTCTAGCGCGTAGAGTTTGTTATCATACGACGCGATATAAACCACGCCATTTACTACAGCGGGCGAGTAGTAGATGGGGCCTCCCGTCGCGTAACTCCATTTCAACTCAAGGTGCCCCACATTCTTTGGGTTCAGCACGTTCTCGTAGGGATTCAGACGTGTGCCGTCGGCGTCGAAATGAAACTGACTCCAATCGGTCTGTACCAAGAATGGTTCTTGTGCGCCTTTGTCGTTGTTCCGCTCAAGAGCCGTCACCCAATGTTGACCAGGGCGCGCACTCCGAGGCGCATAAGCTCTCGCCCTCTCAAACTCTCCTTTAGTGTTTGTAACCACCAACGCCTCGTCCCTTGCGCCAAAGTAAATATCGACTCCGACGTTTGGCTCGAATCCCTTGCCGGAAACGAGAATCTGACTTGTCGGCGGGCCGGATTTCTTGGAAAGAATGATCGAAGGCGCCGCGCTGGCTATCCCAGAAAGCGCGAGTAGCGCGAATAGCGCAAGAACCAACATTGCCGCACGGGAGAAATTCCGAGGGTCAGACATGCTCCCTCCCCGTTCAAGTCGCGAATGGTGTCACCGAGGTAGCTGCGTACTTGAAGTGAAGTATTCTGTCGGATTGGCACTCGCCTGTCAATCTGCAAGTTATTGCAGTCCTCGTTACCGTAATTTTGCTAAGTTTCTTGTCAGCTCTGCCCCCTAGAGGTGGTTCAATTAGCGAAATCACGTTTATGCTCAAAAGCCGGATCAATTCACCCCAAGGGTGTTTGCACCGGCCATGCTTCTGAATCTCGACCTCTCCGCCTTCATTGATTGCCCAGTTTTGCGGACGTTAAGATTCGTGCACAGCCGTGATTGGCCAAACCATTTCGCATTACAGGATCGTCGACAACCTCGGCGCTGGTAACAAGCGAACCGCGGCAGATCTCGCGGCGGCAATCTCGTATTTCAACCAGGCTATCGACAAAGATCCTGCTTACGCTGTCGCCCACCTGGGGTTAGCCGATGCTTACACAGTCTTGCCGAGCTACGGCCGCTCTCCCAGCCAAGACTTCCCCAAGTCGAACGCTGCCGCCCCGCAAAGCCCTGGAGCTCGCCCCCACCTTGGCTCGCCCCCATGCGGCGCTCGGCAGCAACGAGTTGGGAAAGAAGCCCTTGCTGAAATCAATCGGGCTCACCGGCTTGATCCGCTGTCACCGGTTTTCAGCACTTATGTTGGCATCGTTCATGTCTTTGCTCGACAGTATGACGACGCGATCCCCGCGTGTAGTAAGGTTTCACAGGATGACCCGGCATTCGCCCTGTCGCACTATTGTTTGGCCCAGGCTTACTGGGGCAAGCGCATGTACCCTCAGGTCATAGAAGAATGGAAATCTTGTGGCAAGCTCGCCGACGACCGCAGTGAATCTGAATTCGCTTCCGCCTTAGAGCAGGGATTTCACGCAGGGGGTGGAAAGCCGCTCTGATCAAAGGCATTGAATCCCGGCAGGCACAACGCAAGACTGGGTATTCATCAGCAACTTTCATTGGCGGCCTCTACGCTGAACTGGGAGACAAAGATCAGGCGTTTCAGTGGCTCGACACCGCCTATCGCGAGCGCGACTATTGGCTGATTGGGTTGAGAACTAATTTCCTGTTTGACCCCCAGCGCTCCGACCCAAGGTTCGCCGAAATGACGCGGCGAGTCGGGCTCAGGTTCTGAAACCAGTCCACATCGAATGAAAATGAAAGTAAACCCATGAAAAGAATTGGCTCCTCAGGTAGGACTCGAACCTACAACCCTCCGGTTAACAGCCGGATGCTCTGCCATTGAGCTACTGAGGAGTGTTTTTTGGGGGCGCGCCCGGAGGGCGCGGCCTTTTGTTGTCGTTAACCATAATATCATCGGCGGGGTGGTGGGTGTTTCTAAAGTTTCGTTGCGCGATACCTTGAGTATTTAGACGTTCTTGATTTGTTAGTCTAACAACATTGATGGGGTGCTCATGGCTGGAGGTCGTGGCTTGCTTTGGATTCTTTTGTTCGGTTTTTCTGTTTTGCTAATCTCTGCGGTTTTGGGCCAGGAGAATTCTTCGGTTGCGCCCGCGCCTCCTAAGGCTAAGGTGGAGATCGTCGAAGAAAAAATCGGCGGGCATAGCATTTCTGATCCTTACCGGTGGTTGGAGGATGCGGATAGTTCGGCTACGCAGGAATTTGATCGGCAGGAGTTGGCTTACGCTCGTGGTGTTCTTGATCCCTTGCCGGGGCGGGATCGGATTCATCAGCAGCTTACTGAATTGCTTTCTATTGGGATTATTGGCACGCCGCAGGTCGGCGGTCGGTATTACTTTTATGTTCGGCGCGACGGAGTGCAGAACCAGCCGGTGCTTATGGTGCGCGAGGGGGTTCACGGAAAAGATCGGGCGCTGGTCGATGTGAATTTGCTTTCGGCGGATGGGACCGTTGCGCTTGACTGGTGGGCGCCTTCGGATGATGGAAAGTATGTGGCTTACGGGACTTCTCCTGGCGGGTCGGAGGAGAGCACCTTGCGTGTCGTCGAAACTGCTACTGGAAAAGTTTTGCCTGACAGCATTGATCGGGCTCGGCACGCGAACTTGGCTTGGAAGAAAGATAACTCTGGTTTTTATTATGGGCGCACTCCGAAGAAAGGCGACGTGCCTGCGGGTGAGGAGGTTTATCACGTCAAGATTTTTTATCACGCGCTGGGCAGCGATCCCGAGAAAGATTCTTTAATCTTTGGCGCGGGCCGTCATGCGCAGGATATTCCGGTGGCGCAGTTGGCTGACGATGACGATGGTTGGTTGCTGATTACGGTTTATGAAGGCTACACGAAAACTGAAATGTATTTGCAGGATTTGAAGGCGGGAACGCCTGCGGTCGAGATTACTAGCGGAAAAGATTTTACTTACAGCGGCGAGATTCTGCGGGGGCAGCTTTACATTTTCACTAATGAGGATGCGCCTCGCTATCGCGTTTTGCGGGTGGATGCGCGTAAGCCGGGACGCGAGTTCTGGCGCGAGATCGTTCCGGAATCGGATGCGGTTTTGAAAAATGTTCTCATCGTGCATGGAAATCTTTTCGGCTTGTATGAGAAGAACGCTACTTCGCTGCTGAAAATTTTCAGCAGTGATGGCCATTTTCTTTCCGATGTCAATGCTGCCTGGGCTGGGATCGATTACCGCGATCGGCGGCAAGTGGGATAGCCAGGAAGCATTTTTCGGCTTCCAGTCGTTTACGGTGCCGCCTAGCGTTTACATGATCGACTTCAAGGCTGAACAACGCTACCGAGCTTTGGGCGCGGGTGGACGCGCCGGCGATTGATCCTTCGGCTTACGAGGTTAAGCAGGTTTGGTTTGCGTCGAAGGATGGGACCAAGGTTCCGATGTTTGTGTTTCATAAAAAAGGTTTGGCTTT
Organism: uncultured Acidobacteriota bacterium; assembly: GCA_963716405.1. Classification (GTDB taxonomy): domain Bacteria; phylum Acidobacteriota; class Terriglobia; order Terriglobales; family Acidobacteriaceae; genus JABDBE01. The sequence goes on from CAVQTI010000016.1 coordinate 6,154, forward strand.
GAACGGCAAGAATCCTACTTTGCTCACCGGTTATGGAGGATTCAATATCAGCCTGACTCCTAGTTTTGCTGGCGATCGTTATCTTTGGCTGGAGCATGGCGGCGTTTTCGCCGTGGCCAATTTGCGCGGCGGGTCGGAGTTGGGAGAAGAGTGGCATCGGGCGGGCATGCTGGATAAAAAGCAGAATGTTTTTGATGACTTTATCGCGGCGGCCGAGTATTTGATTGCGCAGAAGTATACGGATAAAGATCATCTGGCGATTCGTGGCGGATCGAATGGCGGATTGCTGGTGGGAGCGGCGTTCACGCAGCGTCCGGAGTTGTTTCGGGCGGTGGTTTGTGCGGTGCCGTTGCTGGATATGTTGCGCTACCAGCATTTTCAAATTGCCAAGTTGTGGATTCCGGAGTACGGCTCGGCCGAGGATGCGAAGCAGTTCGATTGGCTTTATGCTTACTCGCCCTATCATCATGTGAAGGCGGGGACGGAGTATCCGGCGATTTTGTTTATGACGGCGGAGAGCGATACGCGGGTCGATCCGATGCATGCCAAGAAAATGGCGGCTTTGATGCAGGCGGAGGCGGCGAATGGGATGAGCCGGGAGCGTCCGATACTGTTGCGGATCGAGCCTAAGGCGGGGCATGGCGTGGGGAAGCCGGTTACGAAACAGATTGAAGAGTTGACGGATGTTTATTCGTTTTTGTTTTGGCAGTTGGGGGTGGGAGCGGTCGTTGGTCGTTAGTCGTTGGTCGTGAGCGCGGACGAGCCTCGATCAGCGCCCATGCAAAAGGACCAGCGGATTGATTGATCCAAGCACCCGGCCATCTCGACGGGATGTATTCGTACTGCGAAACGGGGAAGGGTAATTCAATCCATCTTTCGGCAGCGACCCTTCTTGCGAAAAAGGACGAAGGCAGGGAAGTCGAAACCTCACTTGAGCAACGGCGCGATGAATGAATGCCAGGCCTCGTACATGCCGAACGCGATAAGGAAGACGAGGCAGACAGTCCCCCCAATCTCGCCCGTTGCAATACGGATGTTCGTTAAAACCTCTAGAAATCTCTTCATTTGACTACCAAATACCTGTAGTTCCCCACAGTCTCCACTATGACAAAAAACGTCACAACGCAGATAGATCACCAAAGTATGTTACCGATGGCCCTTCGTACCGTAACGAAAGTCATTCGTCGATTACCCGAGTAACCTCCATTTGGCCGGATACTAGCATAAACAAAACCTATATCCGGAAATCTACGCAAAGATTTTTCTTTCTGTTTGTCGGCTCAGAACGCTAGACGACCCGCCTGTCAAGTAGCTCACTCAAAACTTCACAAGTCCAACCTAACCGGTCTTTAGAGGAGGGTGACAGTACAACCGGGCCGGGCGCAATTCCCAAAGTTTGGTGCAGTCGAGGAGAAGTATTTTGCCCCTAATGGAGTGAGAGAATCAGGCATCCAAAAACAAATCCTCGACTGCCTAGCCCTGAAGCGGATATTTCACTACCGCAACAATTCAGGCACGTTTGTCGATTCGCAGAAGCATTTCTATAGATTCGGCGCGCTCGGGAGCCCGGACATCGTTTGCGTTTTGACGGTCAGTATGTGGGGATCGAGGTTAAGCGAAGGGAAAGCAGAGCGAGCGCCAGAAGCAGAGTTTCAGAGAAATATTGAAGCGGTCGGAGGGGGTATGTATTGGCTCATTCACTGGAGGATGTGTTAGAAATCTCCACTCCACGTCAGGCGGGTTGCGGACTGGGCTCACTACATGCCTTCACGAAAGATGCACCAAGTTGTGAGAAAGAATAATATGTCCCCAAATTGAGGGTCTTAGTATTTCCTTGGTCGATCGGCATAATAGAGCCCTTTATGAAAATCCCCTGTCGTCCAAACGCGTCGAGAATCAGTTTCGCATCTCTGTTGTTGCGCATGACGTTATGAGCTTTTTTCACAGGGCTCGTGTCGGGTCTGATAGGATACTTTGCCAAACCCGCTGTTGAGTAAACATGAAATATCTGTTTTATGTCGAGTCGTATATTTTCAACTCTCTCCACCTCACGCGGTAGGTCATTCATAGACAGAGGGTATAGCGTGCACAGTTCTAGCGCAAATAAGTAGAGTGCATTAAGAAATTTAACGTCGCGTCCCGTGAGCTCCTTTAGGATTTCTGGAAACGAAGGATGCACGTTATTTTCTTCTTCCGCGTTGGCAGCATTAGAAAGAAGGTTAGCCCATACGTCCTGAAGACTATCCTCTTCCTCGTTCGAGGCATTCTCAATAATTGGAATTAAAAGCTTCAATGCAACACGGCTAGGTTCGATCCTGGCGTTCGCCAATACCTCTTGAGTGCGCTTGAGAAGCCGCATCCTTCGCATGTGGCGATAACGCTGAACGGAATCCTTAAGCATCAGGCCCGCTTCGGTTGCCGCAGGCCCAAAGAGCGCTTGGATGAGATCGCTGAAGGGCTTCATTGTGCCTTCAGCGATCCCTTGTGCTCCCGCTTTTATCAGTTCAGTGTTATCGTCTGGCATGGTCGTAGCCTTGACGCCTCCTGCCAAGATTCTACAATTTAAGCATGAAATCGACCCAGTGCGAAGTGTGGAGGCGCGGCGACCACAAGGATTGTGACGGCTACATCCCGAGGGGTTTCGATGAGCCGCACGATCGGTGGTGTCTCCGCTCCTGCCACGATCCACAGGGAGAGCACCGCACGCGCGGGCTCGGGGTAACCTGGGGTAACCTGGGGTAACCTGGGTACGGGGGGTTCACCGATTTCTTGGAAAACTAAGCGGTCGAGATATGGCCTGGATTGCCTGCAATCGGCGGCGGGTTTCCTGGGTCGTCCGCCCTTTCGTGGGGACAGCGGACGCGAAGTCAACTCCTCAAGGGCCTGCACGAAATGTTGACTTCCCAGTGGACGCTCGGTGGGCGTGGCGTGCCGCAATACGTCACGCATCTGAATCTGGTCGCTAATGAAAATGCAGAGATCCCCTCGGCAGACTCGGGGCAGGCTCTTCGTGGGGAGCCGCTCGCTTTGCGAGCGACTCCGCTGCCTCAGGATGACAGGCGTGTGGTATGTCGCTCCGTTGGCCGTTTGGGGTCGGATTGGCTTCTTGGTTCTTTGCGTGGGCTGAATCTTCTTTCGCGTTCTACCCAGGGCTTCCGCCCTGGGCTGAATTATGTCGCCCCTTCGGGGCTGGGTTTGGCGCGGTCTGTCACCGTTCTTCGATTGAGTATTGTGGCGGTCTTAGTCGAGATTTGCGTTTCCCACCTTTCGCACAGAACGCGAAAGATGGGCCACCCGTCATTACTCTCAGGCCTCGTCGGCTCGGCGGTCGGATTTTATTTGACGAAGGACAAGAAGTGACGGACATCCCAGCAGGAGCTGGTCATCAGGGAGCTCGAATCGGCACGCAAGCACGCCAAGGGAAACCTGGGGGACTGATGGATTACCTCTGAGCAGTCTCGGGCATGCCACTATAGCGCAGGGTCTGAATGGCGCGATTGATGTCAGCCTGTGAAATCGCAAGCGGCTTCATGTCCTTTTGGGAGAAGCTTAATTCAATTCCTCCCTGGGCAGAATACAAGGTTATTGTCACCCTCTTGGGATGCTTGCTTGGATCACCGTACTGGAATCCTTTGAATTCATTTGCCTGCACCGCAAAAATACCGGAATCGCCCGGCGCGATGAGTGTCTTGAATAGAAGTAAGGTGGTCTTGCGGGCTACGTCCTCTTTTGAGTCGACGAGTCTGATGCTCCCAGGTGTGGTGTTGAGCGCGAGCCGCAAGAAATCATAGTCCGATTGTGCTGCCTTATCGCCGTAAGCGGCACGAAAATGTTGTGGATCGGTTTTGGTGCTCTCCATGGCCGTGTCCACAAGGCTGTGAGTCGATCCGTGTCCAGCGAGAATCTCCAAACCAGATTGGAATGGTATAAGGACCATAACCTTGCGCTGTATATTCTGTGTGTCGATGTCTTGCCATGGAACTTCGAACTCGAAGCCAAAGCACGATAGCTTGGGCCCATTGCCCGAAGCAACGCGGTGATCCATCAACTCGACAGGTGTCAAATTCGCGGTAGGTAAATTGCGATAAGAGTAGCGGTTTAAAATGAGCATTCCCGTTTGAAACCAGTAAAACCACAAGTATGCTCCGAGGGCGAAAATCGTCACGAACACAGCTACCTTGATCTGTGTGCTCTTGCGGGTGTTCGGCCTTGGGCTGTCGACGCTCACGGGTGCAGTATACGTATTTGCATGAGGCGGGGCACGTTACACAAGAGCACGGCCAGCGAGGAATGCGGGTTGACGGCGAAAGGCCCAAGTTAGGGCCTGCTCGTTCAGTCGCTGTCGGCCTACCCACTTGGTCTTTAGTTCGAATTTCGCGCAAAAATGCAGAGATCCTTCATTGGGAGTCGTGCGCTTCGCGCGCGACTCCGCTGCCTCAGGATGACACGGGGTGTGGGTCGGGGAAACCTGGGGACACAGACCGGACGTTCACCGGTTTCTTGGAAAACTAAGCAACCGAGATAAGGCTGGGTTGCCTGCAATCGGCGGCGGGTTTCCTGGGCCGTCCGCCCTTTCGTGGGGCAGCGGGACGCGAAGTCGACTCCTCAAGGGCCTGCACGAAATTTTGACTTTCCTGTGGACGCCCGGTGTGCGTGGCGTGCCGCAACACGTCGCGCATCTGATTCTGGTCGCTAATAAAAAATGCAGAGATCCCCTCGGCAGGCTCGGGGCAGGCTCTTC
>CAVQTI010000017.1:0-15966 GCA_963716405.1 uncultured Acidobacteriota bacterium
TTTTTGCTGATGGCATGTGGGGTGGAAATGTGTGGAGCGGGCGCCCACGCCCGCTGCTTTTGCCCTGGTCGTTCTGGGAAGTGGGGCAGTGGTGAGCCTCTGGAATTATTTAGTCAGTATTCGTCCGGAGAATGTAGTTTCCTGCCGCCGGCCTTTCGCGGGCGAGGGCGCCCGCGCCACACGGGTGTGGGAGAGTAGGTCGTTGCCGGCATAAAATAAAGGCCACGTTCAGAAATGAGCGTGGCCTTTTCCTTTGAGGGAGGAACTAACTGCGTGTCTTCACATAGCATGCGGATTCGGCTTCTCGTGTGTGCATGTTGCGCTGGGATGGCGATTGCCGGGCATGAAGCTGCGGCGTCCGACGAGCGGATTGCCGACTTCTTGCAGGCGGCACAGGTGGCACTGCGTCAAGGCGGTTCTCCCTCGCTCTTTGTGGGCCGGATCGCTGAAACGGATGCCGGCCGATTACCTTGCGCAACTCCCAGCGGCCAGACCATCACTTATTCGGTGGAAACGGTTCTATTTGGGTTCGCTCCGCCCAATCGGGTAAAGGTGGCGTATCCGAAATGCGGCCGTTTTGGGAGCGGTTTTTCTTCCCAGGATGAGCTTCTGGTGCTTGCCGTGCCTTCCGGCAAAGACTCCTGGACGAGCCAGAAGGAGTTGATCCTGCCAGCGACCCCGGCGAATTTGCAGAAGGCACAAACATTTCTCAATGCAGATCTGAAGAACAGGATTTCACGGTACATGCGTCATCACGGTCGCCCGTATCATAACAATCGCGTGGTTGTGTTTGTGGGAACGGCGCGTGAGCCGGTTCCTCATCTGCAAGAACCAATCGTCTGCAAGGTACAGCCGATTTTTCCCATCAACTATGACCTTGAGCAAGTTCTGCACGGCGAGTGGACAGATAAGAAGATAATCGTGCACTTCGGCGCTTGCTTCAACCTGCCGGACCCGCCAATTCGGGCCGGGCAGCGCATGATTGTTTTTGCAACTGTGTCTCAGTCGCGATCGCAGGTCTATGGAGATCTTAACTTGCTGTTTGCGCCAGAACAGATGGCGCAAGTAAAAGCTGCGTTGAGCTTGCATTAGCGTTTCCAACGGCCGACCTAGCACGCGAAAGTGTGTGGGTGAGTAGGTCGTTGCCAGTTTTTTGAATGTTTGAATGTGGCGCGGGCGCCCTCGCCCGCGAAAGCCGGAGTCGGCAATTAAAGTCTGCCATTTTGGCCGCTGTTAACGGTTCTTTGGACAGTGCCGGCAAAGTCAAAGGCCGCGGGCGAGGGCGCCCGCGCCACACGGGTGTGGGAGAGTAGGTCGTTGCCGGTTTGTTTGAATGTTCAAATGTGGCGCGGGCGCCCTCGCCCGCGAAAGCCGGAGTCGGCAATTAAAGTCTGCCATTTTGCCCGCTGTTCACGGTTCTTTGGACAGTGCCAGCAAAGTCAAAGGCCGCGGGCGAGGGCGCCCGCGCCACACGTGTCAATCCTTCATTTCGGGCTCGATCCACAGCCAGGGATAGTCTTCCGGCCTTTTCACAATCCCTGCTTCTACCGGATTCTGCCGGATGTACTCGCATTTCTCCTTCAAGCTTTCATCGGACCGCAACACATGATCGAACGACTCTTCCTCCCAAACCGGACCTGAGTTATGGACAAGCTTGTTCATGCGATGTGCCGTGGCGCTTTTCAAACATTGCAAGATGTCCACCAGGGGAACGGGCCAGCCGTTCTCATCCCGCAAGGGCAAGAGCAGTAGATGAACATGATCCGGCATGACTACGACTGCGTACAAGTGAATTCGCGGGGGCCGACCTTTCGCGGGCGCGGGCACCCGCACCACACTTGCCAGGCCACCCTCCCGCAAACAGTGTTCAAAAACAAGATCGCGGGCCTGATTCGGCAAGATCAGGCGCGCGCCAGTACAGAAGGTGACGAACAGCGCCGCGTCAGCTTTCTGCAGGTGAGGAAGCCGCCGGCGATAGCGATACTTGGTCGGCTGCGGTGCGCTGGTGGACATGAAAATAAATGTGGGGCGGGCGCCCTCGCCCGCCATGGCTAATTGCAGAGTTAATTACTGGAGAACCGGATGTCAGTGACGACCGAACATGCCTGACAAGTTCGTTGCCAGAATGGAATTTCCGGTTGAATTGTGGCTTTTTCGCGGGCGAGGGCGCCCGCGCCACACGTGAGGTCGTTGCCGCCTTTTCCGTTTTGGGATGGATGGTTGCAATAAATCGTACCGACTCTCATTTGGAGAACGTGGTGGAAGGAGATGGAGTTTATATTGACGGCTAAGGAAAAATACTCCCGTGAAGGACTCGTTCGACGCAGGAAATGGGCGGTCAGGAGGAGATTATGTGCATCATGTGTGAGCACGAACTATGGGACGAGCATCGAGCGCTCGAACGCGAGTTCTTCAAGCCCTGCAAGATATGTAAGAAGTTTCCGGGCGCCAGCTCCGAAGGAACCTGCTATCACTGTTGCGCTATTGGCGACATGATCGATGAGTGTCCCGAGTGCGCGGGCAAACCATGGAGTGAAGAATTCCTGGAGGCCAAAGACGAAATCGAAGGCCCGGACAAGCTGCTGGTCCCGTTCTAGAGCCGGGAAGCGTACGTCGTTGCCGAGGCAGATAAGGGCAGTCACCAGCCGATCCGCTTGGTTCCGGCTACCAGATCGAAATGGCGATCGCGGCTCAGTAGTGGAAGCGAGTGCTGGCGGCAAAGGGCTGCTATCCAGACATCGTTGGTTGGAATCGGCTTGCCCTTTTGCTTTAATTCGAGCGTGATTTCCGCGTAATATTGCGTGGTCGGCTCATGGATGTCCAGCACCAGGCAGTCCTGCAGCAGGCCCTTCAACCAGTTTGCGTAGCTGGCCCGGTTCCGCGACTGGGCGATGCCGTAGCGATACTCCCCGAGCACAATCACTGGAATCGCCATCTGGTCGGCGTCAGCTAGAAGGGCGATGACTGCCGGATCGTTGTCGGCGGCGGCGGACAGGGCGTTGGTATCGAGGATCATTCTAGAGAATCATCTGCCAGACTTCCCGATCGATCTTCTCGAACGCTTCTTCCACCCGCTTTTCGACTTGCTTTCTCTCCTTATGCAGGTGTTTGAGCTTTCCCAGATGTTTCATCCAAGGCTTTTCCTGGGACGTGGTCCTCAATTTCTCCTGGACCGCCTCGGTGACCAACTGGCGCAGGGGAATGCCGCGTTGGGCGGCGGCTGACTTTGCGCGGCGGAACAGGAAATCGGGAATTTCGAGGGTGGTCTTCACGGTCCCATATTACCATATTTATGGGAGAGCACCGTCAGTTAGCTCTTTCGAACGGATTGCCTGAGGTTTTTTTCTTCGGGCGTGAAACAGCAGGTCCCTCGACTTCGCATCAGCTTCGCTTCGCGAATCTGATGCTGCGCTCGGGATGACACTTACTCGGGGAGGACAGTTGCTTGCATAACCGCGCAGCGATGATCTACGGATTCGGAGGCGGGCTCAATAGCTCACAATGCTCGACGCACTTTACCGTGTTGACCTCGACAGTGGCTTTCTTGTGGCCGGAAAAATCGATGTCGGGGAGGATCAGCAGGGTTTGCGTGCCATTGGCGACGTTAAAAGTGCAGTTGAAGCTCATCGACTGGACGCCACGTTCCTTGCAGCCGGTTTGGTCGAGGGCGTCGGTGAGGGTCACGGTCTTGTCGTAGACCTGGTCGGCAAGATGCGATGGCAGCAGAGCGACCGTCAGCGGGATGGGCGACTTGATCTTCAGGCTGAGTTCCTGGCCGTCGTGGTCTGGAGTCATCAGACTGTAGACCTTGGGTACCGGCGTGATCTGGTATTTTTCGTCGAGGATGCGGCGCCAGTGGAACTCAGGCTGAAGGCAATTGTAGTACTGGATGTGGAGATCGTTGGGGGAAATGAATTGCCGCGCTCCGGGTCCGAGGATGGCGCCAATGGTGGCGAGGACGGGCTTCTCGGGCCTGCGCTCATCGCGGAAGGTGATGATCATGGGGCGATCGGAGGGAAGATGACACTCGTAAATCGCGCTGGTGACATGCTCCTTCACGCAGAGGAAGCTGAAATTCGCAGGGGCTCCGGGATGCTGCATGGCGGCGTTCCATTCGTCGGCCCAAGCCATGGCCACGGTGACCGGGTATCTGGAGTCGATCTGCACGTGCATGCCGCCGCCCCCGACAGCGGGATGGTAGACGCGGCCGGCGTGGAGGCTGGCGGGCTCCAAAGGGATCGTCTCGCTGTCGGCAGCAGTCCAGATAATCGGGATTTTGCGCATACGAGTTCGCGGCCAAGGCGCAGAACAGCAGCGTGGCGAAAATGGAAAAGTTCCTCATACTAGAAGTATTTGCTGGGTCCATGCACGTACCCTAGCGAATTCGCGAGGGGAGGATTACGAAGGTACCAAGTGCCCGTGATAACGAGAGAACTCGGCTGGGGCCTGGCTAGTTAACGTTCTGCGCCCGCGAGCGAATCGCGCCACAGCGTCTGTTCTGTCTTGTGTGGCGTGGGCATTCCAGTCCGCGAAAAGCCGGCATCGCCAATCAAGGTCTGCCATTTTGTTTGAGGTTGAGGGTCCATCCATAGTGGCCAACGAAGTGGGGGGCGATTGTGCTGCGCGCGAAAGTTTGTGGGAGTCCTTCGGCTTCGCTCAGGAAATCCGGTCGTTGGCGACATAAATAAAGGCCAGTCATGGAAACACGATTGGCCTTTTCCTTTTGATCTCTAGCTCGTCCACTTACGCACCGGTCATTCGTTACGGCGTGATCTCGTAGATGGTGCCGCAGCCGACGTTCCAGATTCCCGAGCCTCCCTGGTATGTGGTGCCGTATAGGTTGCCCTGGGCGTCTAACACAACGCCGGAGCGAGGGAAATTCCCATCCGCCGGATGTTCGCGAAAATAATGTACGAGGCTGTATCCCCACGCTCCGTTTCCTGTGGGCGTCAGTTTGAAGACTGTGCCGCAACCGCCACCACCGCAGCCTGGCCCGCCGCCGGCGGTAGTACCATACAAGTTGCCGCTCTTGTCGAATACAAGCTGGCTCGTGGAGTACCTCGGCGTGTTGTAAAACGAGCGCAGTACTTTCTCCGTCCATTTTCCGCCCGCTCCCGGCGACAGTTCGTAGACCACCCCGCAACCACTCGGAGGATTGCACGCGAGGTTCCCGCCGTAATACGTGGTCCCGTAGAGGTTTCCCGCCGCATTGAAAACGACGGCATACGGGTTGGCACCGTCTTTGCCGCTAAAGGCGTGCAATACTTTGTAAGTCCATTGGCCGTTGCCGGATGCCGACAATTCGAATACGGCGCCACAACCGCTGTTTCCGCAGCCCGTTCCTTCACCCAACGCAGTAGTACCATACAGGTTGCCGGAACCATCGAGGATCAAACCGGAGACAGAGTTAGTTCCCTGGAATTTGGCGAAAGTGTGGATTATTGTCTCCTTCCATTGACCATTGCCGTCAGGCGTGAGTTTGAAAACGATGCCCGTGCCATTTGCGCCGCCTTCATCCGTGGTGCCGTACAAGTTTCCTGAAGAGTCGAAGACTAAACCAGCAGAGAGTCCCCACCCATCCTTGCCGCTACCGAAGTTGTGCAGTGTCTTCTCGGTCCATCCCTTTGCGCCGGATATTAATTCAAAAACGGTACCGCCGTTCGCTGAACCACATCCAAAGGTTGTGCCGAATAGATTACCGGACGTGTCGAAGACTAACCCAGCTAGCGCCCCAAACCCGCCGCAGTTTGGAAAGCTGTACAAAGTTGTTTCGGTCCAGGTGCCTTCGCCATTAGGTGATAGCTCAAAAACGGTGCCGCTGTCATTTGCACCGCCTTCGTAAGTGGTGCCATACAGGTTGCCGGCAGAGTCAAAGATGGGAGTATCGAATGGCATGTCGCCGTCGGTTTTGCACGATGTCGGACAGAAGTTATACAAAACCTTCTCCTTACCCGCGGCAAGAGTTAGAGTGGGCACTGCCAAGAATGCAAGCACCGCCGCCAGCATGGCAGTCGCGCGGATCACGGTTGTCTCAGTAGGCATAAGAATATCTCCTTGTGGATCAGAGCGAACGGTGTGGGTACAGCAAAAATCGGCACCCAAAAGCTTGGAGACGACCGCTTTCGCCCACTACTATACTCCCGCCAAAGCGAAGCGCAACTCCTAATCACGTGGCTATTGCACGTGCCTCAAGTTCGCGTCCGCCCTCTTCGGACGCAAACTTGGGGACACGAAGCAAACTCGAGAGCCTTCGACTGCGCTGCGCTCTGCTCAGGTTTCCGGCAAGAGGGTCCGACTCCAAGAATCGCTGCTCGTGCCTCCTAAGTGCGTCAGCTTAAGCCCCGCAGGGCCGATTGTGCTGCACGCGAAAGTGTGTGGACGTCCTTCGGCTTCGCTCACGATAAAATCCGAGTGTGAGGTGTGGGCGATGGCAAATTCTTAGGCCAGGGAGGAATTTTGAAAAGGCTGGGAATGGTTCTGCTGCTTACGGTGGTTGCTCTTGCTCAGAATTCAACACAACATGGTGGCTCGCCGGACGCCAAGCCAGCGAGTTCGCCAGGTCCGCAGAGTACGGACTTGGCTTCGCAGGTTCCCTCTCCACGCGCGGAAGACGTGAAGTCGCTGGATAGCATATTGCTGGCGATTTATGACGTGATCTCGGGTCCGGCGGGTGATCGCGATTGGAAACGGTTTCGTTCCCTGTTTGTTCCTCAGGCGCGTTTTACGCAGACTATGAAGGCGCCGGACGGCAGCGTGGTGGTGAATTTGTTTGGGCTCGACGATTTTGTGACGATAGCGGGAGAGGTGTTCAAAAAGGATCCGTTCTACGAAAATGCGATCGTGAATCGAGCGCAAAGTTTTGGAAACGTGACGCAGGTCTTCAGCAGTTACGAATCGCGGCGCGCCCCGGGAGCCAAGCCGTTTGAGCGAGGCATTAACAGCATTCAACTGATCAACGACGGGAAGCGCTGGTGGGTGCTCAGTATTTTATGGGACGAGGAAAGGCCCGATAATCCTTTGCCGCCAGAATTTGCGGGCGAAGCTGCGAAGAACAGATGACGAAATCAGCGCGCAAAGGAGCTAATTCGAAGAGCTAAACGGTGACCTTGCCTTTGCGCGGTCGGCTTGCGAGAATCGGGTTGATGAATCTTGTCATTAATGGGCAGGCCAGGGATTTCACCCCTCCGCTTACGCTGGCGGGGCTTTTGGAGGTGCTGGGGATGAAGTCGGACCGCGTTGCTGTTGAGTTGAACCGGAGCATTGTCGCGCGCGATCGGTGGACGGAGACTGGGTTGGCTGACGGTGACCGGCTGGAGATTGTCCACTTTGTGGGCGGCGGTGGCTTCTGTGCGGGGCTTTGAGTGTGTGCGTGGGAACTAGGTTTTCGCCCCGCTGGGGCTCGGTCGGTTGGTCACTTTCCCCAGGGCTTAGAGGGCAGGGAAGAAGCCATTTTCTGGCAATTGACCGCGACCTCAGCGGATAAACCCGGATTAGAATAATGCGCTCACCGCGGCGCTGAAAGCGCTGCGCCACCCAAAATCAAGCGCAACCGTGCCTTCCCAATCAAAGTCTGGTTCTCACGCACACATTTTGAGCTTGCCCACGCAAGCACATTCCGCTGAGGGAACTCCTCTAGTCACCCCTGTTTTAGCAAATACACAGTTGACTCCTCTCGATTCGCGCCTAGAATGTTGCAAACATTTGACTTGGTAATTGTTTGAAACATTCTTGGGCTCGGCATGCAGCAACCGTTCACATCTCGCGATGTGGTATCGCTCACCGGCATTACGCCGCGGCAATTGCAGTGGTGGGATGAGCGGCGCATCGTGGTTCCGGCGCGCGACGGCCGGCGGCGGCTGTATTCGATGGAAGATTTGGCCGAGATTGCCGTCATCTGTCAATTGCGTCGGCGCGGCTTTTCTTTGCAGCGGGTACGCAAAGTTATGCGTTTTCTGCAGCGGGAATTTGGCAAGCGGCTGGCCGAAACCGTTACTGGGGCTTCCGAATATCACCTGCTTACCGATGGCAAGACGCTTTATCTCGAAACTTCGCCGCGGCAAATTGTCGACATCCTGAAAAATGCGCGCCAGCCCATGCTGACGGTGTGTTTGAGCGATGCGGTGCGGCAGGTGCGAGCGGACATTCGAGCCAGAAAAAGCAGCGGGACATGTTCGTCACATTCATTGCGAAGAGCGCGGCAGGCTTCATAGCAAGGAAGTTTGGTTCCACAGAGCGGCGCCATTGCTTGGCCACAAACGGAGGAGGCGACATGGTTGCAGAACTGGACGTCCTAAGCCAATGGATCCCCGAACAAATGCTCCCCGGCACCATCTTTGTGCTGGAGAACGCCGGCCGCGTCGGAGAAAAAGACGATCCCTATTGGGCCGTGCTCTCCTGCCCCGAATGCGGCACCCTGGGCCTGATTACGCGCAAACAGTTGGCCGGATTGCTGCCGGTGATTTGCGGATCGAATCAGTGTCCGGCGCAGTTTTTCATTAATGATAGTCAGGTGGTGACGCGAAAGCCGTTCTAGCAGTGCTGGTGTGGCGCGGGCGCCCCCGCCCGTGTTGGTGAATGATCGTTTCATAACGACCGATGTTCGGGCCCGCAGTAGGTCCTCGCAAGTCCAATCGCTGGACGTCTCCCCCGCTGCAAATGCTTGCATATTGACACGCCCTCGGCGTCGGAGGACAATTGCCCCCGCTATAGCTGGTGGGGCCCTCGTACGTTCCGAACCTCGGTTGTCAGGATTCTCCGATGTGAGGTTAATCCATGCGACGAAAAAATTTCTGGATCGCCGCCAGTTGTATTCTGGCGCTGGTTTGCCTGCTCCCCATCTTCTCCTCTGGCGCATCTCCGGCGAGCAAACGTCCGGCCGCGAAGGAAAAACTCATTTATTCATTTCAGGGCGGCGCCGACGGAGCGGGCCCCGGTCCCCTGACCCTGGACGCCGCCGGCAATCTTTATGGCGCAACCGGCGGCGGAGGAATCGGGACTGGATGTGGCGGCGGTCCTTGCGGAACGGTGTTTGAGCTGGAGCGCACCGGAGACGGCTGGAAGAAAAAGACGCTCTACAGTTTTCGCGGCACCATCGATGGCGGCTGGCCCGAGGCGGGTGTGATTTTCGACAATTTAGGCAATCTGTATGGTACGACGAGCGTTGCAGGACCGGGAGGCGTCGGAACGGTCTTTAGGCTGGCGCCGAACTCAAAGGGTGAATGGACAGAGTCAGTTATTTACACTTTCAGTTTTTATGGTAACCCCGGCCGCTCGCCACAGACCGACCTGGTTTTCGACAATCAAGGAAACCTATATGGCACAACATCGAACGGCGGCAGTGGAGGCGGTTGCTTTGGTGATAGCGGTTGTGGCGCTGTATTCGAGTTAACTCCGAAGGCAGACGGTTCGTGGACAGAATCCACCATTCACAGTTTTGCCCCTCCGCCGGATGGCGGAAATCCTTCCTCAGGGCTGATTCTTGATTCAGCAGGGAACCTCTATGGGATGACCGAATATGGGGGCACGGGTCTCTGCCGCCCCTTTAGCGACCAGGCATTCACGAATCTGAACTGCGGTGTTGTTTACAAACTTAGTCAGTCTGGTGGCAGCTGGACCGAATCCATCGTCTCTAACTTTGCGCGGGGCGGCGGGCACGCCGTATTCCCCTCCGGTGGACTTCTCTTCGACAAGGCAGGAGATCTGTTTGGAACATCACTGGCTGGCGGCAACGGCTATGGCACCATCTTCGAGTTGCATCCCCAGCAAGATGGAAGTTGGCGGGAAAGCGATCCCCATTTGTTTTCCGGCCTCGACGGTAGGGAAGATGACCCAAACGGCGGACCGACTGTTCTCGGCAGGCTAGTGATGGACGAGAAAGGTGATTTGTTCGGAGTAAGTCTGTGGGGCGGGGCTAACGATAACGGAGTCGTTTTCGAATTCCAGCACCGAAAGGACGTATGGAGACCGAAAATTCTCTTTGCCTTTCCCAACGACAGCGGGGGCAGCTTCAACCTCAAGGCAGGATTGGTTCTGGACTCACAGGGGCATCTTTACGGCAGCACTCGATCTGGCGGAATAGACGCAGCTTGTAACAGTGTGGGGTGTGGAACCATCTACGAGGTCACCCCATGACGATGATAACTTCGATGCGAAGCCGCTCCGCGATCCGGTTTAGCCCTGCGCTGGAAAAATCTCTCTCAGCGTATGCCGTTGCTGCAACCGCCGCAGGTGTCGGTTTGCTGGCGCTGACCTCACCGGCCGCGGCTCGCATTGTTTATACTCCCGCAAACACGCCTATCCCCGTCAATGGAGGCCCAGTGCCCCTGGATCTAAACCACGACGGAGTCGTCGACTTTTCCTTCTCCAACCAGCTGCGCACTGCCAGTCACGTGGAATTATTTCTTTTGCAAGCGTTTCCCAAAGCTAAGAGCAATGCCATCTGGGGTCGAGGAAGCTTCGGTTCGAGTTTCTTCAATTTTGGCGGAGCCTTTGCTGCTGCTCTCCGCCCCGGTTTGGCCGTCGGTACGAACCGATCTTATTTTCAGAAGGGCAAAAACGGAATCTTAGGTGTCTACAAGGGCGCTTTTTCGTCTGGTTCTTTCACAACTCAAACCTATGGTCAATGGCTGAATACCAAGAGCCGCTACTTGGGTGTACAGTTTCTGATCGATGGACAGCTGCACTACGGCTGGGCGCGGCTGAAAGTAGCAAAACCTGGGACAGGCGGCATTCAGGCCATGCTCACCGGCTACGCCTACGAGACCATCCCCGACAAGCCCATCATCACAGGAAAGATCAAAGGCCCGGACGTTATCACTTTGGAACCAGCGACCCTCGGGCGATTGGCGCAAGGATCAGCTGGGATTCCAGCTTGGCGGAAAAGCGGCGGCTATTGGAATCCTGCCGCGCACTAATCACTTCAGCGCTGAGTTTTTACTCGATCCAGCAGCACCGGGATATGCTCGGTGGCCGGCCCACCTTTACGCCCTGTAAAGGTCGGGGACGACGAGGTCGGCGGCTCGGCTGCATTTTTCCTTGACCCAGTCGCTCCAAACAGCTAACATGATCACGTATTGATTAGCTGTTTGATAACAGCAGCAATCCTTTCTGCTCTTTGACAATTTCGACGTCCGCGGCGCACAGAGAAGCCACCTCCACACTCTAAAACACCCTCGCTAAGTCCTTTAGAAGGGATATTTTAGAGGGTATCTCAAATCGCTGCCTGTTTTCATACACTTACAAAGCAGAAAACGGCAGCATACCCCATCCCGTAAGTCCTTTAGAAGGGATATTTTAGCAGGGTATATCTAAAACAGAGCCTTTGTTTTCATAGATCTGGCAAGAAAACGCATTTTTTGGGTATATACCCGATACTCAACGGTAAACCAACCGTGATCGATCAGTAACCTATTGGTAAATATACCGAGAGCCCAGCACGACCTGGAACGCCGAGCCGGAACCGAGCAGGTGGCCGACGCAAGTCCCTCCCTTCAGGAATGAGTTTTCACTTTGTCCAGCAGCACTGGGACCTGCTCGACAATCTCGATGTTGAATCCTTCGAGCGCTGGTACTTTTCGGGGATGGTTGGTTAGCAGGCGAATGCGGCGCAGATTTAAATCCGAGAGAATTTGCGCGCCGATACCGATCTCGCGCTGGGTTTTGCGTTCGCTCTCCGGGAGACGACGGGAGACGCTTGTCGCGATGGAAAGTCAGCATCTTCCGGTCGCCGATGCTTTCTACCGAAAAGCCTTTCGAGGTTTGATGCAGATAGATCAGCGCGCCCCGGCCTTCGCGGGCGATAGCCTGCATCGAGCCTTCGATGGTGGCGTGGCAATCGCAGGCGGTTGATCCGAAGACGTCGCCCATCACGCAGTGGGAGTGCATGCGGACCAGCACCGGCTCGCTGCTCTCGATGTCGCCCCGCACCAATGCGACGTGAGATTCGCCGCCGTCCACTTCGCTCTCATACGCGATCAGGCGAAACTCTCCGTATTGCGTGCCGATCAACGCTTCGCCCACGCGGTGCACGTAGCGCTCGTGCTGCATGCGGTAGCGGATTAGCTCGGCTACCGTCAACATTTTCATGTCGTGGGTTTTGCAGAACTCGACCAGGTCGGGGATGCGCGCCATGGTGCCGTCGTCGCGCATGATTTCGCAGATTACGCCGGCGGGAATCAGTCCGGCCATGCGGGCCAGATCGACCGAGGCTTCGGTTTGTCCGGCGCGGACCAGCACGCCGCCTTTGCGGGCTTGCAGGGGGAAGATGTGGCCGGGACGGGCGAGGTCAGACGGGCGCGTGGCGGGATCGATCGCAACCTTTATGGTGTGGGCGCGATCGAAGGCTGAGATTCCGGTGGTCACTCCTTCGCGGGCGTCGATGGCTTCGCAGAATGCGGTGCCGTAGTTCGAGGTGTTCTCAGCGCTCATGGGGCCGATGCGCAGGTGGTCGAGGCGCTCATCGGTCATCGCCAGACAAACCAAGCCGCGGCCATACTTGGCCATGAAGTTGATCGCTTCCGGCGTGACTCTCTCGGCGGCTAGCGTGAGATCGCCTTCGTTCTCGCGATCTTCGTCGTCAACTACTACGACCATGCGGCCGGCGCGAATTTCTTCGATGGCGGTAGGGACATCCGTGAATGCGGATTGCGGTGTCATTACAGTGCGATTGTAGCAAATGGCGTTTGGCAAGAATCTGCTTGCGCCGGCAAAAACCTTAAAACGCAGAGGACGCTGAGATGGGCCGCAGAGTACGCTGAGCTACTTGGCTAATTCATATTTGGCTCCGCGGAAAAGCCTCCGCAGTGAGCGCACCACCCAGCGTGCCAGCACAACGATGATGGCTAGCAATATACACACGATGGCTATCGCCGCATACGGATGTTGAGTCGCGAACCAGGTCAGGAAGATGGCCAGGCCATCTTCTCCGAGACTTAGCGTTATGTTCGAGAACGGTTCCGGCGATGGGGTTACGGCAGCGCGGACGGCCGTTTTGCCTCCATGCGCGGCCAGCGCGATTGCGCCTCCGACCACCGTTGCCGCCAGTTGTTCGCCCGGAGAAAGGGTTGATGTCGCGCCGTAGGCAAGTAGAGCTGCGATGGGGATGCGGATGAAGGTGTGCAGCGCATTCCACAATAGGTCGAAGGCGGGAATTTTATCGGCGAAGAACTCGATCGCGAACATCACGCCGCCGGCTGCGATCACGTACCAGTTCGATACCAGGTGCAGAGCGGGAGGCAGCGGGAGGATTCCGGCATGAGCCAGCAGTCCAAGTGTGACCAGAGTGGCGTAGACATTCAGTCCGGCAGCGAAGCTGGTGGCTATCAATAGAGCTACCAGCTCGCTGGGCGGGATCGTCGCCATGGTCAAGGGAGATGCCAACTAAACCTCGACTCTTCTTAGCTGCAACAAAAAGGGCCGCCGCTTGGGCGACCCTCAACAACTTTATTCCTCTGTTTAGAGGGTGGATTCGATTTCGAATCCCCAAGCCTCGAGCAATGGCTCCGGAATGTACTTCGAATTCTTATTGCGCCGAGCCCACTCCCGCAGACGCGTAGAACGCAAGTATTGGTCGGGAGAAAGCTTGTACTCCCGCACTACCTGTTCGAACTCCGTAATCGTAGGAGTAATGGGTCCAATGGGTTCTGGCTTGCCCCAGTTAGGATTGCCGCGCCGCTTAGCCATAGTTATAACCCCTCGTTTATGAGATAAACTTCCACCGGTAAAAAGTTAGATTCATTCCGCACACGCCGGGATTCGCGAGGCGTGGACTAAACCTGACCGAAGGCCCTGACATTGGCCCCGTAGACAAAACGGAAGGCTTTGATTCTATGGGTGTTTTGCCTGAAAGTCAACAGAAATCGTAAGCACGTGGCGGGTCGGTCTCGCTTTGCCCTTTTCCCAAGGCCTAGGCTCTAGGCTGAGTTGTGCCGCCCACTTCGGGGCTAGGTCCTCTCAGTGGTCCTCGCAGTGCACCGGATTACCGTCGTAACCCGGCGCGACCGCCAGTCATTGACCCCCCAATAAGGACCAACCTACATTGCATAAAGGAGGCGGTACCTGTGAAGGATATCTATGAAGTACTCCGCAAGAAACAGGCGGAACAGGCTCAACTGGGCAAGCAAATCGAAGCGCTCCAGAGCGCTGCCGAGCAACTTCGCAGCGTGGCTCATTTACTCAACGAAGAAGAATCCCATGGAGAGGGCGTCCTGATCGGCGTCTGAGCTGGTTTATGGAATCTGCGGCTTTGAATCTGCAAGCGCTGGTTGTCTGCTCGGATGACAAAATCATCCGGGCGCTTCGCCGCGTTCTGAGCGATCTGGAAATCGCGGCGGAGTTTTGCAGCGACGCCGATTCGGCGGTCAGCAAACTGACTCGCCGGCGATTTGAATCGGTCATCGTCGACTGCGCTGAACCGGATATTGCAGCCAAAGTGTTCGCCAGCGTCCGCTCCGCTTTATGTAATAAGCGTTCGATCGCTGTAGCCATGATTGACCGGCAAAAGGCGGTGCGCACCGCATTCGAGCTGGGCGCGCATTTTGTTCTTTACAAACCCATTTCAGCGGAACGTGCGCGTAACAGCTTTCGCGCGGCTCGGGCTTTGATGAAGTGTGAACGGCGCCGCAATGCCCGGGTGCCGGTGGAGATTCCGGTTGCTTTGACGGGAGGTCGCGGTACTCCGCAACGAAAAGCGATCAGTTGCGATCTTGGCGTGGGCGGAATGTCTCTTAAGCTCTCGCGTCGAGCCCTGACTGAAGGTGCTTTGCACGTCAAATTTGAATTGCCTGGCGCAGAATGCAGCATCGAATGCGCGGCAGAAATTGCATGGGATGGCGGAGGCGCACAGGCAGGCATCCGCTTCGTGAATCTGCCTGCAGCCCAACGCGACCACCTGAAGGCCTGGTTAGGCCGGCATGCCCCGGCGATGGAACCAGACGATCCACCGGCTCCCTGCAAGCTTACCGACCTCAGCCCCGGCGCCTGCTATGTCGAGATGCCTTCTCCGTTTCCCGCTAATACCCGAGTCAGCCTCAATATCCGCCTGGTAAAATTCGAGAGTCAGGCGCAAGGCGTGGTGCGGGTGATGCACCCTGAAATTGGAATGGGAGTCGAGTTCACTCGAACCACGGAGCAGCAACGCAGCCAATTGGCACAATTCATACACAATCTGAAAACCAGCAACGCGCCACCGCAACTGGTGGTGGAACCTGAAGGTATGAACGACTCCGAACCGACAGAGGCAGAGACGCAGGCTTGGGTAGAAAGCGAAGACCCCTTACTGCAACTTTTTCAGAAAAGTAACGACCTCACTGCCGACAGCTTCCTGAACGTACTGCGCAGTCAGCGGAACTCGATTGCGCTTAAGGCTCAGGCCGCTGCCGCCTCAGTCTAGCCAGCCAATCGATGGTGCCCGGGACCGGAATTGAACCGGTACGTCTCTTTCGAGACCCGGGATTTTAAGTCCCGTGCGTCTGCCAGTTTCGCCACCCGGGCATGTTTTTAATAATAAATGTAAAAGCCTTATCCAGGGATTTGTTGCATGAAATCTCAACGCGATGCCTAACTTGGAATCCCGGAAGACAGTCCGACGAATGTGGGAGTGCAATCTCGATGCCGCCGTGGACAGCTAGGGTTGCGTGAGCACAATCGGGTCAGGGTGTACTTCCTGAGCGCGACACACGCCTTTTTCAGCCGCATAGCACATTGATTCAGGATGGCTTATTTAATCTCCCTGGAGCGGAGATTTATTTCTGGGAGCGACTGCATCGCCATTTCGGCAGCTGGATATTTTTTGGGGATCATCGACCGTTTCGTCGAGATCAGTGCAACTTTTTTGGAAAGAATGGCGGGGACGACGGGACTCGAACCCGCGGCCTCTGCCGTGACAGGGCAGCGTTCTAACCAACTGAACTACGTCCCCACTCGCCAAATCAACGAGATGCGCAATCGCCAGGGTTTATGCGGCCTTGC
>CAVQTI010000018.1:0-5276 GCA_963716405.1 uncultured Acidobacteriota bacterium
CAACAGTTTGCATAACGTGCTCGATCACCGAGTCTGCTATACACTCGCCATGTTCCGCTTCATTCGACTCTCATTTGGACTTATCGTTCGCATCTTTCGGCCTCGGAGCAGTCTCTTGCTGGAGAACCTGGTCCTTCGACAACAAGTTTCCGTTCTGAAACGGAAGAATCGACGACCCAAGCTGACACGATTGGATCGATGCTTCTGGATTGCGGTCAGCCAAGTGCGGTCGGGATGGAGGAGTTCTCTGATGGTGGTGAAGCCTGAGACCGTGGTGGGATGGCATCGTCGAGGGTTCCGGCTCTACTGGAGACTCAAGTCGAGAACGAAGCAAGTGGGTAGAGCGCCAATCGCACCAGAGCTCCAACAACTAGTTTCCCGCATTGCCACCGAGAATCCAACTTGGGGAGCGCCTCGCATTCATGGGGAACTGAGGATGCTCGGCTTCGACGTCGGAGAACGAACGATTTCCCGCTGGATGCAACGGCAATCCCGGAAGCCGGATCCAGCTCAGCGCTGGTTGGCGTTTCTGCGCAATCACCGAGAAGCCATTGCAGCGATGGACTTTTTCACCGTTCCCACCCTGACATTTCAGGTTCTCTATGGCTTTTTCGTCATTGCCCATGATCGCAGGCGCATCCTACAGTTCAACGTCACCGAGCATCCAACGAGTGCCTGGATCATGCAGCAGTTGCGGGAAGCGTTCCCGTACGAGGTAGGGATGAAGTACATGATTCTTGATCACGATAGAAAATACGGTTTGGACGTTCCCGCCACCATTCGAGAGATGGGATTCGCTCCGCTCCACACGGCGTTGCGCAGTCCATGGCAGAACGGGGTGGCTGAACGATGGATAGGAAGCTGCCGGCGTGAACTGCTCGATCATGTCATCCCGATAAACGAGCGCCATCTGCGGCGGCTTCGTCTCGAACTACATTCGCTATTATCATGATGACCGAACTCACTTGGGACTGGGTAAGGGAACGCCGAACCGTAGAACTCGTGCGGCAACCGGTGGCAGAGTCATCTCAGCTCCGAGAGTCGGCGGTTTGCTCGAACCAACGACCTACGGATTATGAGACCGTCGCTCTAGCCACCTGAGCTACGCCGCCACGGGACGATCGACGACCAACAAAAATTGGTAAAACCTGTTGCTCCGTGTAGATCCAGAATGGCTCTACGATAGAGATAACAGAGCTTTTCCAGTATCGCACAAATTAGGTTTGAACCTTGGTTCTCGCTCCGAAGATTGCCGTTCCCACGCGCACGCAGGTCGAGCCTTCTTCAATCGCGACTTCAAAGTCATGCGACATTCCCATGGAAAGGATTGCCATCGTCACGTTCGGAAGCTTACGGGCAGAGATCTGATTCGAGAGTTCACGCAGTTTGCGAAAATAAGGCCGCGCTTGTTGCGGATCATCAAGGTAAGGTGGCACCATCATAAGGCCACGAAATTGGAGGTGTTCCAGTTCTGGTGCTGCTCGCAGAAGTTCGTCCAACTCTGGCGAGTCGGCATGGATGCCACTCTTGGCCGCTTCCTGGCCGACATTGATCTCGATCAAAGCGGGAATTGTTTTACCGATTTGCCGCGCGGCACCGTTCAGCCTCTCCGCCAGTCGAAGCGAATCCACCGAGTCGATTGCCGTAAACAGTTCGACGCTTTTGCCCGCTTTGTTGGTCTGCAGATGCCCGATCAGGTGCAGTTCGGCATCCCTCAGATCGCGCAGTGACTCGATCTTGCCCGCAAATTTGCACGCGATTCTCACCGAACAGCCGCACTCCAGCGTCATAGGCTTCCCTAATGCGCGCTGCGGGAAAAGTCTTACTAACCGCCATCAGCGCGATGTCGCCCGGCCGACGTCCGCGCGGTTTGCGGCCGCATCGATCCGCTCGCGCACCTCGGCGAGATTATCAGCAATCGACATGAAAAGGCTTGAACCACAAAGAGCGCGAAGGTTCATAAAGGAGAAAACTCAATGAGCCCGCTTTCCTTTGTGTACCTTCGTGCCCTTTGTCGTTAAAAGAACTTACATGATGGCAGTCGGCGGCGCCGGTTCATCCGGGCTGCCAGCATTCGCGAGCGGCACTCTCATCATGACAAATATCAGCCGGCCATACCGATCAAGCCCGAGAAGGCGAAATCTCCCACATCGATATGCCAAAGCTGATGATTGCTCCCGACCACGCCGGCGATCACCAACCCGCACAGCGCCTCGCCGGCAATGAATCCTGAGGCAGTCAGCACGCCCGCATTATCGACACGGGCCTTTTGCGCGTCGTTGAAGCCGCGCCGGTCGCGGATCTTGTCGGTCAGCCAGCGAATCATGCCGCCGACGAAGATGGCGAAGTCGTTTCCAGCGGCAGGTACATGCCAACGGCGAACAGCATCGGACTCTTTACTTCGATCAGGATCAGGCGAAGCCCATCAGGATGCCGACGACAACCAGCGGCCACGCCATGTCGCCGCCAACGATGCCTTGCGCCAGCATGGCCATGAGGCCGGCCTGCGGCGCGGGCAGAGCCGCGCTGCCAAAGTGGTAGGCCTTATCCAGAATCATGAGCGGGAACAATAACACCAGCGAAGCCACGATGGTGCCGTAAGATATCGCCCATCTGCATCTTGGCCGGCGTGCCGCCGAGGATGTGGCCCGCCTTCAAATCCTGCAGCATCTCGCCCGCAACCGCAGACGAGACGCAAACCACCGCAGCCACTCCTAGCACCGCAGCCACACCGCCAATGCCCGAAACGCCCATCGCCACCATTAGCATCGCGGCGATCACCAGCGTGCACAGCGTCAGTCCGGAAACCGGATTGTTCGACGAGCCGATCATGCCGACGAGGTTGCCGGATACGGCGGCAAAAAAGAATCCGAGAACGATCATCACTGCCGCGGCCACAACCGCACCAGCGATGATCTTGCCTCCGCTCAAGTTATGCGCGCCCGCAATGAAATGGTAGTAGAGGCCAATCATCGCGATGAACACCAGTCCTACACCTGCAAAAACGACTTTCGCATTGAGGTCGCGGTCCACGCGGCTGGTCGCTTTGTGCGCTTCAGCGGATTTCTTCAAATCAGAAACGCGCGCGCTTCATGCCGGCCATCAACTGCTTGCGCATGCGAAAAAGCGTGAACCCCGCGCCGACCAGCATGCCGCCAACCGCAATCGGACGCACGATCGAATACCATACGCTGAAAGCGATCCCTCCCCAATACGCGGCGGGGTTTGCGCCCGCGGCCATTGGCGGCAGGGTCGGCCCAAGAAAATAAATGAGGAGCGGAACCAGCAATCCCCACGCGACTACGCCGCCGGCAAAGTTCAGCGAAGCCAATCGAGGCCCGATAATATAACCCACGCCCAGATAAGCGGGACTTACTGCGGGCGAAGTGAACTGCGTCATTCCACCTGTTGCTAGCATCGGCGCGGCCGTGCCCCGTCCCAGGCGCAAGCCCGTCGCCATCTTCGGAATGTCGATCAGCACATTTCTCGTGTACCAAAACAAATTGACCTGCGACAGAAAGTACATCAGCCCGCCGAAGCCCATGTTGGCAAAAAGAATTTTCGCTGCCTTCGATCCCTGCTGCCCCGCTTTGTGAATTTCCGCCGCCGCCACCGACTCGGGATAAGGCAACTCCGGATCTTCCACCATCACCCGCCGCAGCAGCGTGACGAACAGATATGCCCAGCAACCCGCCAATCACCATCAGCGCCACGGATTGCCAGTAGCGTTCCATGCTCAAGCTCGGCCATAACCCCGCCAGAACGAATGCCGGAATCGTGAACATCGCACCCGCAGCCACCGATTCGCCAATCGCGCCCACGGTTCGCGCGATGTTTTCTTCGAGCAGCGATCCTTTCATCAGCCGCAGCAGCGACATGCCAATGACCGCGGCAGGATAAGTCGCCGCAATCGTCATCCCCGCCTTCAGTCCAAGGTAGGCGTTAGCGGCGCCCAGAATGCCGGTCATCACTAGCCCGAGCATCACGGCGCGAAAAGTGAACTCCCGCATTTCCATGTTCTCGGGAACGTACGGCTTGAATTTCTTGGGCGCTTCGGTTGGGTTAATGGTGGTCTGTGGGCTCATGGTAAGAATCCTCGAAAATGGCTAGCGATCAATATATAGGACGGCGCACGTTAGCACGCGCAGCGCTTATTTTACAAGGAGAGTTCTACTCAAGCATTCGCGGCAGCTATCACATAGGGCGTGACTATCCAATGACCGCGCTCATTGCTTCCAACCGCACGCATGGCTATACTACAGAAGATTCGTTCGGTCAGAGCCCCCATAGCCAACTGGACGAGGGAGGAACGTCTTCAGCAGTAAGGAGACCCCAATTCGGGCCAGCGGGACCGGGGCCGCTGGGCAAGATACTCACCTCGTCTCCTGGGCCAGCGGCATTGCTGCAGGCTTGTTTGCCACTTTATTTCCTTCCGATTGCCGTTTGTGCGGCACGCCCCTGATAAATATTTCCCGTCTGCCAGTCTGTGAGGATTGCCTTTCGGCAATGCGTCCGATTGCAGGGGGACTGTGTTCGATCTGCGGCGAAAGGCTGGTAAGCCCGTTTGCATTCGCTGCAGAACCCGTCCAATCGTCGGCAGAATCCGGCGAGACGCGGTGCGGATTGTGCCGCCGGTTGGAACCTCCATACATCAAGGCCACCGCTTACGGCAGTTACGACGGCGGTCTGCGCGAACTGATCCACTTGCTCAAGTACAACGGCGTAAGACCCGCCGCAAATGTTCTGGGACGAATGCTGGCCGAGGCAATGGAAGATTTACACCCTTATTTTGCTGGAACTGAAATTCTGGTCGCACCGGTTCCTTTGCACGCGAGAAAGCTGCGTCAGCGCGGATTCAATCAGTCTG
This sequence comes from uncultured Acidobacteriota bacterium, assembly GCA_963716405.1. GTDB lineage: Bacteria > Acidobacteriota > Terriglobia > Terriglobales > Acidobacteriaceae > JABDBE01. The sequence goes on from CAVQTI010000018.1 coordinate 4,868, forward strand.
AACTGATAGCTCGCTCAGCCTTGAAGTTGAAGTCGGCGGCCGGCCTCTTCCATCTGAGCGCAAATTTGCTGGAACGCTGCCGCGAAACCACGTCGCAGATCGGACTGTCCCGCCACCAGCGGCGGGAGAATATTCGCGGCGCGTTTAGGGTGACGAAGCCGGATGAACTGAATGGACGCGAAGTGCTCGTCGTGGACGATGTCTTTACGACCGGCACCACGGTGTCAGAATGCGCGCGCATTCTGCGCCGAAGCCGGCGCGTCAAAAGTGTATGTAGCCACGGTGGCGCGACGCTAAAGACCGAAGGCCAGCCCGCGATCAGGGAATCGGAGACAGAAACTCGCGTAGCTATGGCAGCTGCTGGATAAGAATTACGTAGCGAGGACGCCTCGTGCGTTCAGTTGAGCAA
>CAVQTI010000019.1:0-30539 GCA_963716405.1 uncultured Acidobacteriota bacterium
TTGAACCCGTGTTACCGCCGTGAAAGGGCGATGTCCTAGGCCAGGCTAGACGACGGGGACCACGAAGGTGGGAATCGTTCGAATCCATCGATGGTATCAGTGCTTCTAACACAGTGTCAAAAACAACTTCTTCGCACAACGCCATCGTTCACAATTTATGAAATCAAAATCGACAACAAATTGCGCTCCTTCTGATCGACCCAATTGGATTGCGCCCTTCCCCATGTTTTAGAATTATTACTGCACCCTCGCGATGCGGGAGAATGATCTGTGGCCGATGCGCTTTTTCTTAGTTTGTGGTTTCCGAGTTTCGAACTCGATGAGATGTTGCCGCGAGCTCTAGCGGTGATGCGGCAGTTTCCATTTTCCGCGGCGCAGACTGGCATCAGCTATGTGGCTATACATCCGGTGTCGTGGAACGAGCCAACGATTTTCGAGCAGCGCTTCAGGCCCGGCATTCCTGCCGAAGAAGCTGCCCTTCTGGCTTCTGACTTGCTGCATGAAGATTATGCATATCTGTTCGAAGCCTACTGGGACCTTTGGATCTACGACACCAGTCAGCAACAGTGGACGCTGCAGCCCTCAAAGGTAAAATTCCTGGTCCACGGCGTGGATTTTGACGATGGAGTTTATCGGCATGAGGGCCACGTCGAAGTCGATTTCGGCATCGACGCGCCTTTTCTTCAGGATGAAGTGCAACTCGATAGCGAGGCTGAAACCCGAGTCCGAGCCAACGTACAGAAGTTAGTCGATTTCACCAATAAGGCGGAGAAGGGTTCAGGCGCCAGTGGACGTTTGCTGTGGTCCGAGTCAGAAGAAAACTTCGCGCAAAAACTGATTGCCCGCCTGCAGAAAGTGCAATAGTTGGTTTGATGCAGGCTGGGTGTCCCGCCGCGCGAGACGCCCGTCCTCCAAAATAAAGCCTATTATCTAGTTCGTCCACCTTCAACTTTTAGCTTGTCCGTGGCGCCAGCTTGGGCGGCGGCCAGGAGCGCGGTCTTTACGCGGAATGGGGAGCAGGAAACGTAAGTCATACCCACTTTGTGACAGAACTCGACTGACGATGGGTCGCCGCCGTGCTCGCCGCAAATTCCCACCTCTAGATCGGGACGCGTCTTGCGTCCGCGTTCCATTCCGATGCTAACCAGTTCGCCCACGCCATCGCGATCAATCGACGCAAAGGGATCCTGTTTGAGGATGCCTTCCTTGAGATAGGTCGGCAGCACTTTGTTGATGTCGTCGCGGGAAAAGCCGAACGTGGTCTGGGTGAGATCGTTGGTGCCGAAGGAGAAGAATTCGGCTTCTTTGGCGATTTCGTCCGCGACCAGGCAGGCCCGCGGAAGTTCGATCATCGTGCCGACGTGATATTTGACCTTTTTCCCCTTTTCGCGGAAAACTTCTTCAGCCACTCGTCGCACGATCGCACCCTGGTTTTCCATTTCCTTCACAGTTGCAATCAGCGGGATCATTACTTCCGCATGCGTTTTCCCGCCATCCTTCTCGACGGCTACCGCCGCCTCAAAAATGGCGCGCGCCTGCATCTCGGTTATTTCGGGATAGGTGATGCCCAGACGACATCCGCGATGTCCTAGCATAGGATTGAACTCATGTAACTCTTCCACTCGCGCCAGTAGTTGGGGGAGGAGTTTCTTTAAATCTCCTGCACCTTTCGCGCCGTAGTCACGGTAGTCTTCTACCAGAACTTTTTTCTGCTTCGCGCTGGCGCTGCTCAAGCTGGCGATGTCGACCATGAGCTTCTCGCGCTTGGGCAAGAACTCGTGCAGAGGCGGATCCAACAGGCGAATGGTTACTGGCAAGCCATCCATCGCCTCGAACAGGCCGATAAAATCGGAGCGCTGCATGGGTAGCAGCTTCTTTAAAGCAACGCGCCGGTCTTTCTCATTATTCGCAAGGATCATGGCACGCATGTGCCCGATACGATCTGCAGCGAAGAACATGTGTTCGGTGCGGCACAGGCCAATACCCTCTGCGCCGAACTCGCGAGCCTTTTGGGCGTCGCGAGGAATATCCGCGTTAGCGCGAACTCCGATCTTTCGGAAAGGCTCGGCCCAGCTCATGAATTTTTCGAGCTTCGCCATATTTTGCGGATCGGGCGGAAGCAACTTTCTTTTGCCTCGCAAAACGCGACCAGTGGTGCCGTCGATCGTAATCCAATCGCCTTCCTTAAACACTTGACCTCGCGCGCGCATTTCGCGTGCCCGTTCATCGACCGCGATCTCGCCTGCGCCGGCAACGCAGCTCTTGCCCATGCCGCGAGTGACAACTGCCGCGTGACTGGTGATTCCGCCTTGTGACGTTAGAATGCCGATCGCAACTTCCATCCCGTGAATGTCCTCGGGAGTGGTTTCGGCGCGAACCAGGATGACGGGGTTTTTCTCGGCACCGTGTCCGGCCTTTGCGACAGCCTCATCCGCAGTGAATACGATTTGCCCGACGACTGCTCCCGGCGACGCGGCCAAACCGGTCGAGGTCAGCACATCTTCGGGGCGAACGTCTTTCTCGTCCAATCGCGATACAAAAAAATCCACGACCTGGTTGGGATCGAGACGGAAGATGGCTTCTTCTTTGCTGATCAGCCCTTCGTCCACCATCTCAATCGCAACTCTGACGGCTGCAAGGCCGGTGCGCTTGCCGTTGCGGGTTTGCAACATATAGAGCTTGCCATCCTGGATGGTGAACTCGAAATCCTGCATGTCGTGATAGTGATTCTCAAGCCGCGTGGTGATGTCGCGCAGTTGCTGGTACACATTCGGCATAATGCGCTGCAGTTCGAGGATCGGCACCGGCGTGCGAACTCCGGAGACGACATCTTCACCCTGCGCGTTCATCAGATATTCGCCGTAAAATTCCTTCGCGCCGGTTGCGGGGTTACGCGTGAAGCCCACTCCGGTTCCGCTGGTGTCCCCGAGATTGCCGTACACCATGGCCTGCACATTTACCGCAGTGCCGAGCATGTCGTCGATATTATTTATGCGACGATAGGTCTTGGCCCGATCGTTCTGCCACGAGCGGAAAACCGCGTCCCGAGCCATCACCAGTTGTTCGTGCGGATCCTGAGGAAAGTCGCGTTTGGCATGTTTCCTGACTACCTTCTTGTACTCTTCGATGACTTCCTTCAACGCTTTGGCGTCGAGATCGGTATCGAGTTTGGCTTTTTTCTGTTTCTTCTTGGCGTCGAACACTTCATCAAACGCATGCTTCGGAATTTCCAGCACCACGTTGCCAAACATCTGGATGAGCCGACGATAGGAATCCGCCGCGAAGCGCGGATTATTGCTGCGCTTGGCCAACGACTCCACGCTTTTGTCATTCAAGCCGAGATTGAGAATCGTATCCATCATGCCTGGCATGGAGAATTTCGCGCCCGAGCGAACGCTCACTAACAAAGGATTCTCGCCTGTGCCGAGCTTCTGACCTTGCAGTTTCTCGAGGCGGGCTAAGGCATCTTCCATCTCGTGGTCAACCTCCCTCGAGACGCCTCCATGGCGCATGTATTCGCGGCAGGCTTCGGTTTGAATGGTGAAGCCGGGAGGCACCGGCAGGCCGGCGTTAGTCATCTCTGCCAAGCCAGCGCCTTTTCCGCCCAGTTCGTCCTTCATCTTGCCATTGCCGTCGGCCTTGCCGCCGCCGAAAAAATAAACGTACTTGACGCGGTTCTGACTGGCTTGCTCTTCGTGCGTTTCAGGCAGTGTAATAGTGGCCACAGATTTGTCCTCTTTGAAAACTAAGATTTCGATGAAGCTTTCCTCCTCACGACCTTCCAGAAGATCCACAGAAATAAGCAGCTTCCAAGGTTGCGAAGGGAACTGTCCAGTTTACCCGATTACAGCATCTCGAAGCATGGCAGCTTTAGCGAATGACAAGATAGTTCCATTGCCAGAAGAACTCAGCCGCGCAGCACGATCGCATTAGCGCACTGTAACAAAATAGTACGCGCTCATAGCCACGCCAATTGCGATTACCACGGCGCGTACTTTTCCGGGATCAGCTTTTTGCGTGTAATGCGCGCCAAACCATCCGCCTGCCAAAGATCCTAAAATCATCACCAGGCAATACGGCCAAAAAACCGCTCCCGCCAGAATGAATGTCACCACTGCAGCAGCATTAATCACGGCCGCTAGTAGTGTTCGGATCGCTCCCATGGCGTGAATGTCGCGCATGCCGAGTGCAGTCAACATTGCCAGAATTATGAATCCGATCCCGGCGCCGAAGTATCCGCCGTAGGTCGCGACCAGCAGTTCGCCGGTTGAGATCAATGTGATAGCGCGCCATGAAGCGCCGCTCAAATCATCGACAACCGCCGCCTTGCCCGCAACCGTGCGGATCTTATTGCCAAAAGCAAACAGCACAGTACCGCTGAGCAGTAGCCATGGGATAAGGTGTAAGAAAGTGCGTTGCGGCGTCTTGAGCAGTAGCAGTGCGCCTATCCAGCCTCCGCCGACGCTCGTCAATAATAAGGGGACCAACAAACGTCGCGGCACATTCAACCGCTTAAGGTATGCAGCTGCGCTGGCGCCCAATCCCGGCCACAGCGCGACGGTATTGGTCGCATTCGCCTGCACCGCGGGCATTCCGGTAGACAGAAGCGCAGGGAAGGAAATGAAACTGCCGCCGCCAGCCACCGCGTTGAGGGTTCCACTGATGACTGCAGCGCAGAAAAGAAAGATGGCTTGGCGTAAGTGCAAATCTTACTGTATAGCACGGAAGCTTTCCCGGAAAAGGGAATGCTATAAATGCCTCATCGCCGTGATTCGTCAAAGTCAATCCGTAGAACCGTAGCTCGCTAGGGAGGCGCAAAGACACTCAAGGCTAGGCGTGGTTCGCCGGAGAGGCATCGCGATGAAGTAGTTGATCCACTTTTCTTAGAAGGTCTATTCGCGATATCGGCTTTTGCATGAAAATAGCGCCCTTGGAGATGAGTTGTTGGGCTACTGGGGCTTCGGCATATCCCGAAACGTACAGCACTTGTGCTTCGGGATGTAAAGTCTGCACCTGAGCCGCAATTGAAGGTCCGCTCATATCCGGGAGCACTACGTCGCTGACAACGAGATGAATCGATCCTTTGTATTGCGCGCTTATGTCGAGGGCAACATCTCCGCGCCCGGCTTGGAGGACGTTGTAGCCGCTCGCCGTAAGAAATTCACAGGTCACTAGCCGCAAAGCTTCTTCGTCTTCCAACAGTAGAACGGTTTCCGTACCGCTTGGATATTCGGTTCGCCCTCCTAAATTCCAAGTCCGGGCTAAAGGCTTTTCATCCACCCGCGGCAGATAGATGTCGAAAGTGGCGCCGGCTCCGGGGGCGCTCGATACCCAGATATATCCCGCGCTCTGTTTAACGATGCCATAGATCGTCGCCAATCCGAGTCCCGTCCCGCGGCCCGGTGGCTTGGTGGTAAAGAACGGGTCAAACACGCGCCTTCGTACCTCCTCGGTCATGCCCATTCCGGAGTCACTTACCGAAAGAAGAACGTACCGTCCAGGCTTCACGTAAGGATAGAGCGCCACGTCCTTCGGCCCTAGCACGGCATCCGCAGTTCGGATCTTGAACTTACCACCTTTAGGCATCGCATCCCGCGCATTGGTGGCCAGGTTCATCAGGATCTGCTCGACTTGTCCCTGATCAGCCTTGACTGACCCCAGGCTCGACTGCAGATCTGTCACAATTTGCACGTCCTCGCCGATCAGTCGTTCCAAAATCTTGCCCACGTCGCGAACCACGGTATTCAGGTCGAGGACGGTCGGGTGAAGCAGGTTTTTGCGGCTGAAGGCGAGCAACTGCCGGGTTAGTTGGGCCGCGCGCTGGGTCGCGTTCCTGATCTCGTCCGCATAATGCTTCTGCGTGGCCGATGGTCTATCGTCGAGGAGCATCTCAGCATTCCCCATGATGACGCTCAGAAGATTATTGAAGTCGTGCGAGATTCCTCCGGCCAGCAGGCCCACAGCTTCCATCTTCTGCGCCTGGCGAAATTGAGCCTCGAGATTCCGTCGTTCGGTAATGTTTTCCACAATGACTTCGAAATGGGTGAACGCACCATCTTCTCCGCGGATTCCCCCAGCGCTCAACCGAACCGGGAAGATCTTGCCATCTTTGCGTTTCCAATTGACTTCGGTGCCGTCCATGCGCCCGCTGGGCCCATAGCTGGCTAGAATCGATTTACGTGCCGCCGGATCCTCATAGATGTCGCAATTTAGATTTCTGGCCAGCAATTCTTCTTTTGAGTTGTAACCCAGCATGGTTACGAATGCTGGGTTCACGTCCAATAATGTTCCGTCCGGTTTCGATCGATAGATGCCGTAGGTCGAATTCTCAAACAGTTCGCGGTATTTCTCTTCAGATCGTCGCAGCTCTTGTTCCGCTCGCTTGCGCTGCGATATATCGAGGAAAGTGACCACTGCGCCGACGAGTTCTCCGGCTTTGTACATCGGATAAGACGAATACTCAGCCGGGAAGCTGGTTCCATCGGCACGCCACAGCACCTCGTCGGCGGAATGATGGCCTTTACCTTCGCGAACTGCTGTATAGATTTCGCATTCTTGTTTCGGATACGGGGTCCCATCGGCCCGCGTGTGATGCATCAGGTCGTGCATGTTACGTCCGAGCAGGTCGTTGGGATCTTTGTATCCAAGTAGACGCAGGCATGCCGGGTTACAGAATGTGCAGTTTCCCTTTAAATCGAGGCCGTAAATCCCATCCGCGGTCGAGTTCAGCAGCAACAGGTATTTCTCTTCACCCTCCTGCAGCGACTGCTGAGTCTTCTTCAAATCAGTAATGTCCACTCCGATGCCAAGCATGTGGACGGAGCCATTACGAACGATCACGCCGTGGGCATCGATCCAGCAAATAGTGCCGTCCGGCCACACCAGCCGATACTGCTGGGCGTATTCTGCCTCGCCCGCTATCACCTTCCGGATCGCTTCCTCGACTCTGGAGCGGTCTTCCGGGTGAATCCGTGTAACCGCATCTTCGACCCGGCCGGAAAATGTCTCGCGCGTATACCCGAACTGACGATAGCTTTCATCCGACCAAATCACCGTGTTGGCAACAGGGTCCCAATCCCATAATCCGATCTGAAGGCCGGCCTTCTGTGCCAATTCCAGACGTTTCTGCCAATCGTGAGCCTCCTGCTCTGCCCGTTTCCGTTTTCTGATGTCGCGCATCACGACCTCGATCGCCGGCGCCCCGTTCCAGTTAATCGGAATTGCGACGGCTTCAATATCCACTGATGAGCCGTCACAGGCGATCACAGTGGACTCAGTTGGAGGAGATGCGGTTCCGGTCGCATAGCAATCCTGTATTCGACTTCTTATGGCAGGCAGGTATTCAGGACCAATGATCCCCGAAATATCCCTTCCCAGTAGCTGATCAGGTCCCGCCGCTGCCAGCAATCGTACGCAGAAGGGATTCACAAAAACTACTTTGTTCTCGCTGTGAACCAGGATGGCGTCGGGTAAAGCTTCCACAAGTTCTCGAAATCTGTGTTCACTTTCGGCAAGTGCCTCCAGGGAGAGGCCTTTGAGGGTGTCTGTGGTAGCGCTGGACATAGAGTCTCCTAGACCGTACATCGTCATTACGGGGGAGGACCATCAGGCCGCATTTTCTCTACGCGGTGATAAGGGATTCCAAGGCAACGCGGTTCGGGATTACCAGGTTGCAGCCATTTTGCTGGATCAGGCGCTGCTTCTTGAATCCCGCGAAAAGACGGCTGACGGTTTCGCGTGAGGTGCCAATCATTTGTCCGATTTCTTCGTGGGTCAAAGCTAACTTCACCTGCGTGGGATTTGTCGCCGTCGCGTTCTGGTCGAGCCATCCAACCATGAGCCGGGCAAGTTTTTCGCTGGCGGAATCTGACAGGATGAGATCGCGAATTTCGCGGCACGTGCACGCGTAATCCTGACTGATATGTTGAGTCACCCAAAGAGCGATTTCGCCGTACTGCCGCATGAGGCGGAGCAAATCGCTTTGCCGAAGGAAGCTAATCTCGGACGGTTCCTGAGTTTCGGCCGTCGCTTCATATTGCCGTCCAGAAACCGCGGCGGCGACTCCCATGGGGGAACCGGAATCAACTATGCGGAGAATCAGCGTCCGGCCATCACTGCCACAGATTGAAAGCTTCACTCGGCCTCGACGCACGATGAATACTCCGCGCGGAGCCTGCCCTTCAGCGAACAAAACCGCTCCCGTAGGGTAGGTTGTAGTCAGGGCTTCTTGCTCTATGGCGCTGGCAACGGCTGCCGGAAGATCGCTAAAAGCTTTGTCTGCTACCGCGTTTTTCGGGACATTGTTCACTGTGTGTGTGGCCATGTTGTGCCTCCGCTCACAACTACTATGGCAAGTGCGTGGCCACATTCTGAATCAAGACAACAGTTCGCTAAGGGCGGCTAAAATTAACAAACTAAATGCCTGGTCGAGTCATGGGGCCAAAAACCCTCCCTTTATCATGCAGGGCACTGCGCGCTTTCACACACCGCTGTGTGATCTCAATCACCAGCGGCGCGGTTATGTGAACAGCCGGGAGTTCGCGACTGAGTCTGGGCTCGAACGGCGTCAGTCAGTTTTTAGTCGAGGGCGGTGTGGATCGTATTCAGCAATGCGGTTCGGGTGAAGGGTTTTTCGAGGAGGGTGATGCCTCGTTTCAAGACATCGCGTTCCGCCATCAGCTCACCGGTATAGCCCGACATATATACGACTTTCAATGTGGGATGTGATGCATCCAGACGACCTACTAATTCAGGACCGCTCATACGGCGCATCACCACGTCCGTTAACAAAAGATCAATCACACCCTGATAAGACTGCACCCATTCCAGCGCAGATTTCCCGTCATTTGCTTCAAATACCGTGTAGCCATGTTCCTGGAGCAATTGCCGGGTCAAGCCGCGCATGATGTCGTCATCTTCCACCAGCAGGATCGTGGTCCCTTCGCGTTTCGGACTGACCGTCTCGGTTTCGGCTTTGGATCCGGTTCCAACTTTGTGATCCGCGTTGGGAAGATAGATCTTAAACGTAGTCCCATGACCCGGTTCGCTGTAGACGAGGATGTGTCCAGCGCTTTGTTTGACAATGCCATACACGGTGGCTAGCCCCAGGCCAGTGCCTTTGCCAACCTCTTTGGTGGTGAAAAATGGCTCGAAGATGCGCGATATCGTGGCTTCATCCATGCCCACGCCGGTATCGCTGGCGGCGAGCTGAACGTACTTTCCTGGGGGCATGGTCTGGTTCCGGTCGGCGAAACCTTCGTCAAATCGCACGGTGCCGGTTTCGAGAATAAACTTTCCTCCGCGAGGCATTGCGTCGCGGGCGTTCACCGCGAGGTTGATTACGATCTGGTCCAGTTGGCCCGGGTCTGCTTCGACAATTGCGGTGGGCGATTTGGACGCGACCAGAACCTCGACGTCGTCTCCCATCAAAGGACGCAGCAGCTTGCTGATATCTTTCAGGCGCTCGTTCAAATCCAGAAGACGAGGTTGGACGGCTGAGGTCCGGCTGAAGGCCAGCAGTTGCTTGGTCAACAAAGCTCCGCGCTCGGTTGCTTTCTTGATGTTGTCAACGTAGACCGATGCTTCCCCTGCTGGATCGATGCGGTCGCGAAGAAATTCTCTGCAGGCATTGATGATTGCCAGCACATTGTTAAAGTCGTGCGCCACTCCGCCCGCCAGCCGGCCAATCGCCTCCATCTTTTGTGCTTGACGAAGCTGGCCCTCGGCTCGTTTCTGGCTGGTAATGTCACGCGCAATGGCGGATGCTCCCACGATGTTGCCGGCGGCATCATGCAATGGGGATACAGAAATAGAGACATTCAGGTGCCGTCCATCTTTGGTTACCCGCACCGATTCGTAATGTTCGGTGCTTTCGCCGCGCGCAATTTTTTCTAAAATCTCTGCTATTTCATCCGGACGGTCAGCGGGCGTCAGCAGGGAAATGTTTTTTCCAACAATCTCTTCCGCTGCGTATCCATAAATGCGCTCGGCTCCGCGGTTCCAGCTGGTAATAGTGCCGTTTAAGTCTTTGCTTAGGATGGCGTCCTCGGAGGAATCGATAATCGATGCCAGCCTTGACCGGTACTCGCCCAGTTGCTCAGTAGTTCTCCGGTGCAGTTCTTCGTTCGCCCGGCGCAGTTCTTCTGCAATCCGCTTGCGATCGCTGATGTCGCGAATCGCGCTCAGCACGAACGCACCCTTCTCGGTAGAGACCGGGCTGAGGCTCACTTCGACTGGGAACTCCGAACCATTACGCCGTCTTCCGTACAGGTCGAGCTCCGCTCCCATGCGTCTGGTCTTGGGAGCGTCGGCGTATTTTTCGCGACGATGACGATGTTTCCCGCGGTAACTTTCGGGTATGAGTAACTCAACCTTCTGTCCAATCAACTCGCCACGGTCATAGCCAAACAACGCACGTGCCTGTGAATTCACTTGAACAATAGTGCCGCCGTGATCGACGGCGACAATGGCGTCGGGAAGCGCCTCCAGAAGATCACTTGAAAGCAGCCCCTCGACCATGGTTTCTTCGGACGGCGAGGGATCGTGATGGAGGAAAGGTTTCGGCACTACTATGCCAGCTCAAAGTATCGGTCTAATCTATGCCGGAAAGGCTTGCCTGTAAAGGTGAACACCGCGCGAGGATGCTGAAATGAAAGACTTCCGTGGCGCGGCGTGTTCTTGGCGCAATTCTGCTCGTCGCTTGCCGTCTGGACTGGTTGCCAGCGCTGACTGCGGTTGCATTCGTCCCGGTGCTGCTTCGTGGCTTCGCGTGGTTCGCGAAAAGTCCTCAGCCACTCGTGGTCCGTCGCCTGGGCTGGACAAGACTGAGGCATGCAGTGGCTTTCGGTGTACTCCTTGCCACGAGCTTCTGTCTGGCGTGATCCACGCCAGCATTTATCGCCTTCAAACTTCGGTAACTCCGGTGAAAGAGGTAATTCTCACCTTGTAATTGCCTTATGCCGATTACAACCTTATTCGTCCTGATGACCTCCAACGTCCGGGAAATTCGCTTATGCTCACTCGCGTCAAGCGTTTACTTTTGGCAGCGATTCTTATTGCAGTTGCCGTGGGCCACAATCTTGCCTCCGCTCAAGCGAGTTTCACGAACTCTCACGAATCGTCGAGTCTCACGTACCGCCACAGCGTCTCCGAAGTGCGTCTCGTGTTTTTCGCCACCGACGAACGCAACCGTTCGGTGAATGATCTTCAGAAGAATGATTTTGCGGTGGTCGACGATGACGCCGTAATTAGAGATTTCCGCAGTTTTGCCGGCGCTAATTTGATCAACCTGGATGTGGTGGTGTTGATGGACTCCAGCGAATCAGTCTTGCCACGCTTGCCGCAGGAGGTTGCGGATGTTCAACAACTGATCTCTCAGTGGCCACGGCGCCCCGGCGACAGGGTCTCCGTCTTGTCGTTCAGCGGAGCGCAAACGCGCCTCATCTGTTCGGAAGATTGTCGCAGCTCGTTCACCGCGGACAAGGTTTATTCCTCACCTAAGGGCGGCGCGACACCTTTGTTCGACGCGCTCAAAAAGGCTGCAAACATTCTCAACGCGCGGGCCCAGCCCGATGTTTGGCGCGTGATCGTACTTTTCTCCGATGGTGATGACACCATCAGTGCGGCCTCATTGAAAGAAGCATTAGGCGCGATACAGACCACGGAAGCGCAAGTCTATGCCGTCGACAATGGGATTTCGCCATCACCCTCAAACGGAGTTGCAATCCTGCAAAAGATTGCGGCGGCCTCCGGCGGCCGTTATCTCCGAATCAGTGATGGTGCTGTCAACGTATTCAAGGCTGTTATCGACGATTTACATTCCGCTCGCGTGGTAACTTACGCATTGCCAGCGGGCGGCACCGATTTCCACTCCATTCGTATTTTCCCCACTCACAATCTCAAGCTGCAATTCCGCTGCCGCAGCGGCTACTACTACCCCGCCAGCAGCGCCATAGCCTATTAGGAGGAACGTCCATGAAACGCGCGTTTTGGCTGATTTTGTTGTTTTGCTTTTTGCCGGCTTTGCTGACGGCGCAGATTGGAATCTATCAACAGGGCAAAATTGTGAGGATGCATATGGGCGAGTGCATTCCCGTAGGACACGGATTTATGGCGACATTGGGCGGCCCCGCAGCGCCAATGGGACCGGAACTCTGCCCTGAATATACGCTGGTATCGGATAAGGTGGTGTTTGTTATTGTGGGCAAGTCGTCAAACTCACTGATCCCGCTAGCCGAAACTATCGACTTCCGTTTCCACAAGAACGAGCTTGCGGTTCGGGTCAATGATGCCAAACGCGAAGCAAAGTTCGACATCAAGGATATGGTTATGCGCTCCGAGTGGGATCGCGTACAGCGGCATATCGAAGACAAACTGAAAGAGTCAGACGATCGTGAAGCCGAGGTGCGGTTGCGCTGACCGAAGGGCTTGCGTTCGTTGGCGGAATTGCAGTCCTTGCGTGTAAGTCCCGGGAGTACCAACAGGGCTGGATCGGATCTGATTCCTTGGGCCTAACCTCGTCGTCAGACCCGTTGCTATCCAGCCCTGACCGTCCTCGTTACGCTTGCTAAATTTACAACCTTTTCACCACCGAGGCGCAGAGACAGAGAGAGATCACAGATCAAAAGATTGCTCTGTGTCTCTGTACCTCTGTGGTGAATGCAAGCCGGCCGAGAAAGGGCGACTTCTCAAGCTCCCGGCACCTGGTGCACGATATCGCGACTGGGGCGGTGAGACTCATTTCTTCTGATGATAGTTGATCAGGCTAAAAAAACCGCCTTCTGCGTTGTCAGCCACTCCAAAGACCTGTACTGCACGCGCCCAACGGGCGTGTCCGTAATGCCGCAGCAGCGCAGCCGATCCCACTTTAACTCCCGCATCGAGCGCGAAGAAGGTGGCAAGCCCCGCTGTCGAACCCATGAATGGCCGGGCGATGGGATCGTTCTCACGGAAATGAGAACGCTCCATGTTGCGATAAGTCGCGTAAGCGTCGGTCGCCGACGCCGCCAGTTGCGATACCGTCCATCGATCGAGATGGAAAGGCTGGGCCGCGCAAGTGCCGGTGAGCAACAGGACAGCCATTAGTTTCATTGGCATGCGATCCTAGGCTTGTTAACCCTTTTGTCCAGCGTTTATTGCGCTCTGTCGCGCCTGAGTAAGCATTTGTTGAACCAAGTTTTTCTGGGGAAAGTCGGGATGGTATCGCAGCAATTGTTCCCACGCGGCTATTGCCCCATCGACATCGTTCTTACCCCTCCATTTGATAATCCCGATATTCATCAGCGTGCCCGCATGTTTCGGATCGTAAGTCAGCGACTGGTTTAGCTGCGCCAGCGCTCCATCCACATCCCCGGTGTAGTACATACAAGACGCATAGTCAGCTCGGACCCCCAGATTCTTCGGGTCGTACTCCAGCGATTTTGCGAAGTATCCCTCTGATTGTTTGAACTGATGAGCGCTCTTGTAAATCAGGCCAACCTGGTTCCACAATTGCGGATTCTTCGAATCCGACTGCAACTTCGCCAACAGAGGCTCGGCTTTCTTATCGGCCATGCGCTGCAAGTCCTCCAGGCTGGGCATGTCTTTTGGCTTCGGCTGCGCGATCTCTGAATGGGCGACAGATGCCATTGCGGAAGTCGAACCAGTCGCAGCGCCGGTTGCAGTGGAGAGTGGCTGTAGAGCAGCCGAACCGCGGAGAAAATAACCAGCCAGGAATCCCAATGCCAGACAGACGGCGCACATTACCAGTAAGGAACGCGGCTGCCACATCAGCTTAGAATCGGCGTGTTGGTCTAAGTCAGCGGGCATTTTCAACTCTTGGGTGCGGCAAAAGCTGTCCTTTTGTTTGCACCGGGACTGCCAAATTACGCTTTGGACACACGTCTGCCCGCTGATTTGTTTTCAGTAATTTATCGGTCATCAGCGATTTGGAAGCAGAATAGTTCGGGTGTTTGTTCGCACTGGAGGCGCAAATTGCCGCGAGATCAATCTCATTGTGAGTTACTTTCCTTTGCGATGACCCAGGTTCTGCACGCTTGAAATCGATCCATCGGCGTTGTGAGCAGTCTGGTGGCAGGTCAAGGTGCAAGTGTTGCTGGCACGGTTATAGGAAATGGGCGCCCCATTGTTCTGTCCGACCACGTTGATATCAAAATTCACCAGACGCTCGCCGGATACTCCCGGCGCAACCGAACCCATGCCGTGCGCTGTGTGGCACGTAGAACAGGAGAAACCATCCTGAGAAACGTGATTCCCGTGATGCGTGAAGCTGAAATTATTCACCACATTGCTCAAGTTATGGCATTTGGCACACATTCCATAGGGTCCGTTGAGGCTCAGGTCGGGATTCGGAAACGTGTTGGTGACCTGGCCGCCCGGTGCCGCAGCCTGGCTGAATTGGTAATTGTGCTCGAGGATGTGAGAGTACACCGAGCCGTGAGGACCGTTCGGCCCGAGTCCGCCAAACTCGCGATTGTCGTCGCTGTTATGACAGTCGCTGCACAAAATCCGCACCCCGATCAATCGTCCCGCGGTGCCGTTCTGATTCAACATATTGGTTAGCAAGCTCGGTTGGGGCAGGGGACTCAAACTGTCATGTGTGACCGGATGGCTGGAAGTCGCCGTCGCGCTGAACTCCGGAATTACATTTAGCGGATCGGGCGCCGAAACCAATCTGGTAGGCGCGTATCCGTAAACAAGTAATCTCTGCTTGCCCACGCTGGTGCCGTGACAGCGCAGGCAATTCTCGTACTGATTGATGGCAGGAAGTACAACCGTGACACCATCGCTGGCGCTGATTCCGGTTACGTTGGCCTGCGAGGGACGAATTGCGGGTGGAACCGGAAACGTGATGACCTGATTCGAACCATGGGCGCTGTGACAATCCACGCACGTGGCATGGCGATTATTGTTGAGCAGGGGAACTTCAGCAGCGTCGTGAAAATTGGCTCCTACGGGTAGAGGGTGGCCTACTTTCGCAACTTCAGCCATCACGTTCGGCGCTGCCGGTGCCAGCAGTGTTCCGCCGTTGTGGCAAGTCACGCAATCCTGAGTAACCGTATCCGTGCCGGGCATAGGCGGATTAGCTGGCCGGAGCAGCCGAGCCAGGGAGGTTGAGTCATGGTCCATGTGGCACGAAGTGCAGGCGTTCAGTCCGACTGTGCTGTATGAACCGACATGCGCATTGGCTGCCGGCTGATTGGTGGCAGTTTGATGAATGCTGCCGGTCCAACCCGCCAATGGGTTCGGCTGTCCCTGAACTATGCGATTGGGATCGTGACAGGCGAGGCACATCTGCCCGTTCGAACTATCGCGCACCAGAAAATCCTGCGCGATCTTATCTGTGCCCTGTACGTGCGGGTCGTGACAACTGGTGCATTCGATGTTTCCTTTGATTAGTTTCACTGCCCCGGTCGGATCCGCCGTCTTGCCCTGCGAAACTAACGAGGCCACCAGGTTGGACGCGTCCTTCATCGGCAAAACCAGGCTGAAGGGATGCGTTCCGTTCAGGTTCGTTCCGAACGAATCAGCCCCATTCATCGACCCGACCATCGGGAGCGGACCGTAGGCTGCCGATTGTCCCACTGCTACGGTGCCGTCGTGGCAACTCAGGCAAAGGCTGCTGGTGACTCCGAGAGTCGGGCTGAGTGTTGCCCTGCTCGACGTAGGTTGTGCTGTTGTACGGAGTGTAGGTCGCCTTCGAATACGTCTGATTCCATAATGGCGAAATTGCCCCAAGCCCGCTGTGCGGCGCATGGCAGAACGTGCAACCCAAGCTTCCCTGTGAATAGACGGAAGCCCCGCTGGGTAGCGAGAGATTGTGCATACCCAGCACGTCGGCAGGCACCTGCGCCAATGCCAAGCCCCCAGCCAGGAGCACGACGCAAGCGGAGGCTAAGATCCATTTCATGGCTTCGCCCTGTCCGCGGTTTTTGCCGTGGCAAAGTAGTGAAACACTTCAACTCGATGATTAAAGGAATCCACCACATAGACGTGATCGCTGTTGTCGATTTGCAATCCGGTGGGCAACTGAAATTGTCCGGGACCATTCCCGCGCTGCCCGAAGTAATACAACAGCCGCCCCTCGCGGTCGAATGCTTGCACCATGCCCCACAAGCCATCTACGACGTAGAGATGTCCTTCGGAATCGAAGCTGATTCCCTTGGGGCGAAACATCGATCCTGCCTGGTCGCCAATCTTTCCGATGGCATAGTGAAAGCTGCCGGAGCGGTCCAGCACTTGAACGCGGAAATTCATGGCATCGACCACGAACAATTCTGATCCGTTCAGCCGTAATTCCGTCGGATAGTTAAATTCGCCTTCCGCGGAGCCGGTTTTGCCGATGGTCGCCAGCACGCTGCCCTGCATGTCCAAGACAAAGATCTTGTTGCGCAAGGTGTCGGTGATGAAAATACGTTGGGCCGCCGAATCGACTGCGATTCCCGTGGGACGCTTGAAATATCCTTCTCCGCCTTTCAAGCTGCCAATCACTCGCCGGAACTTCAACTTGGCGTCATAGATGAAAATCTTTCCCGCCTGCGAATCGGTTACATAAATATTGTCTTCTGCGTCCACCGCAACACATTGCGGCGAGAGCATGGGATCTTTGCCATTGTCCTTGCGAGAAAGAAACTTGTATTTCTTTTCAGTGAAATCGAAAACGTGGACGCCATCGGCCCCGGTGTCGGTAACAATAACGCGTCCATGCGAGTCGGTAGCGATGCTGTAAGGATTCACCAGGAAGTGGAAGTCAGGTTCGCCCGCGATCACGTCGACTCACGCGAGTCCAGAAGCTGCGCTTCGGTTTCACTTCGCGTTCCAGGCTGAAACTGCGTTCGAAGGTGAGTTTGCGGCCGCCGTCAAGTAACAGATCGGGCGGAGCCGGTTGTACTGTCGTGGCCTTGCGTTGTTTACCGGCCGACGCAGGCAACCACAGCAGCATCAGCAAACTGGCGACCATGAAACCTCTTAGCAAAAATGTCGTGCGCCGTCTCCTTAGAAGAAATCGAACCATCGCGACACCCCAACAAAATACGAATTCGCGGTTCCTGGCGGGAGACCGCTGGCGCTGATCCCCTGAGAGAACCTGGTGTATCCCGCCAATAGGCCAATCCTCCGGAGACGATACTGCAATTGAGTATTGAAAAGCTCGGTATTGTTGCGCGACATCGTCGTCCCGGTGAGTGTATTGCTGAGAGCCCGGCTGAAGCTTCCCGAGATCGTGAGCCGCCGGAAGGGCGTGGTCGACAGCCCGCCACCATAACTGTCGCCGTTAAACAGAATCAGGTCGCTTTCCGGAACTCCAGGCGTCGGGGGAAGTGGCACCAACCCTGCGCTAGTGAGAATCGACTGTCCATTTGCTTTGGTGTAGTTGCCGGTCAGGGTGAAGCGCCGCGAACTCAGCGAAGTCGAATAGCTCGCACTATGATTTCCAGTGCCCGCATAATTGGTAAAGCCGGTGCGGCTGGCGTTGTAAGCTGCGAGCCATGAAAGTCCATGCGGGAGGCGACGACGCACTCTGGCCGTGTAGTTGTAGTAAGAGGTCGTATAAGTAATTAAAACCGATTGGACATTCTGCGCATAACTGAATGTCCCTGAAGTTTCCCATCCTTTGATACGGTGAAAGTAATTCGCGTTCCCGACGAATCCGACCGAGTTGCTGCCCGCGGCATTCGAACTTTCCACCACGCCCGCAGAAAAAGTAAACATATCCAGAATCCGGCGGTTGTAATTTAACATTCCACTGATGTAGGTTCCCGCATAACTCTCGCCGAAATAGTGTTGCTCGTAGTGAGTGGCTTGCGCATCGGCGGCCAGAAAATTCGTGAACTGATAACTCCCGCCTCCACCGTATTGCAAGGAGTTCGAACCGCTTCCGAGATTGATGGGAGTCTGTACAGAACCAGTATTGAGCAGGTTCTGAGCCAGATATCCCGAGAGATTGTTGGTGTAAGTTTCGTTCATGAAGAAACTGAACTTTTGCGTTGGATGGAAGGTCGCGCCGGAACTTTCTGTGCCGGTGGTGTAGCTGCTGGTGTTGTCATTCACTCCCGAGAAATTGGTGGTGGCCTCCGACTGATTGTAGGTTGCATAAAACGAGCCATTGATGGGCAAGTTGCGATTCACGCCAAAACCATAATCGTGGCCACTGGTGTTGGAAACCGATTCCTGTTCGCCAGCCAGAAATTCCGGGTAGGTGGCATCGAGGCTGTTGTGATCGAAGAAACCGGTGAGCCGAAATCCCTCGATGGAGTACGTAGATCGAATATTGAACAGCTTCGTATCGGAGCTGCTCTCCTGATCGGTACCATACACTGTGCCCGACCCGCTGCCTTGCGAGTACCCGACTGACAAAGTGGGCAGACCCGGAATCAGCGCGCTCCAGCCGATGCCAAACCCATCTCCGCGGCCGTGAGTAGTGAAGTTGGGTTGACCTACGAGTCCAAAGGTTCCGGTGCTGTTGTAGTCGTCGCGGTAGGTGATCGATCCAGGGAAATGACTGCCCGTGAAGAGATTGGCCGTCGCCGTAACTCCACTGGCGCCGGTTATTGATTGGAAGTCGGAATCAGCGCGCGACTGATTGTAATAAGGGGTCACACTGAAGGAAATAAAATTAGGATTGTAGTAGGAGCCGGTAACATTGCCATTAAAGCCGAAATCTATTCCATGGTCGGATTGGATTTGGGCTGAGTCTCCGTAATCCCCTGAATATCCTGCGGTCATCAGGCCGCCGGCTTTCATCCGCAGATTTTCACCTAACTGCAGTTGGGCGGAAGCTGTCGGGATTATCGCCAACAGCAACAATCCGGCGATACGGGAAGCACGCTTCGTGATGGTGCCAGCATTTTCCACCCTCAGAAACCCTCTTTACTTCGGCCAGCTATATATTCTGAAAGGCACAAGGGTTGCCACTCCGCGAGGATTCGACCAAATCATTAAGACTTGATAATGAAGGGGTTACGCCGGTAATCGAAGAAGTCCAGATTGGGATTACGGAAGCCGCTGCGCCATATCCCGCGTTCGGCGAGTTTAATTCCACAACAGTGAGAAACGGGATCAAGGCAGGAATATCACCACAGAGTCACAGAGCCACAGAGAACGAAGCCCAAAAAAATAGAGAGGATGGGTTTTCTCTGTGTCTCTGTGACTCTGTGGTTACGTCTTACACGATCTCAATCTTCGCCTTCGCACGCAGGCTCTTCGCCAGATTCGAGCGCAGACGTTCGTACTTGCTCTTCTGCAACTCCGTTCGCACATCGTTCTTGACATTAGCCAGACTCTGCTTCTGTGGTGGGTTGTGTGCATTCAGCCGGAAAATAGTAAAGGCATTTTCAATCTGGATCACGTCGCTCACTTGTCCGGCTTGCATGGCTACTGCAGCTTTCACGAATTGAGGCGGCAATTTGTCGCGGCTGACGTTCCTGTGATCCCCCATATTCACGCGGAAATCGTCTTCTGAGATTTTTTCTGCCAGCAGCCCAAATTCCTGATAAGTCTTCGTAGCCTGGGCCTGGCGCAACGTGTCTTCTGCACGCTTTCGGTTTTTGGCGATTGCAGCAGCCGTCGGTTTCGGGGGAGGCAGAATCGAAATACTTTGAAAATCGAATGATTCAGGCTTTTCAAAGCGCGCGGGATTCTTATCGTAGAAGGCTTTGATCTCGGCCAGCGACACTGCCGATTTGTCGTCCACATCGGTCTTTAACACCTGCTCGATTAGCAGCGACCGCTCGATCCGTTTGCGCAAAACCTGGCGCGAGCCGTGCATTTCCATCTGCAGATATTGTTGGTATTCGTCGGGGCTGTGAAACTGTTTGCGAAACTCAGCCTCGGCGTGACTGATGCGCTCGGGCGAAACTGCCAACCTACGCCGTCCAGCTTCCTGATAAACCAGTTCTTCGAAGATAATCATCTCCAACGCGCCTTGGCGAATGGAAGCCTCCTGCGCCTTGGGAAATCCGTTGTGCTGCCCGGCGTAAGGAAAGATTGCGAGCATCTCGCGCAACAGGTCGCGGTCGGTTAGCACTGCGCCATTCACCTTCGCTACCGGCTTGTCAGTAAGCTGGAAAGCGGTTGCCGATGAAGCCGCAGGCTGGGCTGGTTGTGCGCTATTGGTTGCGTGGGAGGCTATTTGTGCCTCCGCCGCGAGAGCTGTCATTAGTAAGAAGATTGAAAATTTGTATCTCATAATTCCTCACCCACCGTTCGGAAAAAGATCAGAAAAAAAGGGGAGAGAAATATCTCTCCCCGCGGTTCTAAACGTGTTTACTGGAACTGCGCTTTGATGTTGTTGGTGTTGTTGGCTTCGTTTGCTTCGCCAAAGTGGCACTGACGGCAGAATTCTGTCGTCGACGGTGCTGACGTCTGGGCATAGGTTTGAAGGTTCGGATTGTACGGACCATTCACGAAGAAGTAGGTGGCATAGAACTTGCCGCCGCCGTCGCCCTGGATCGGGCTGGCTACGCTGGATGTGTAAACGGTCATTACGTGCTGGTTGTGGCAGGTGGTGCAGACCACATAGGGTTTGCCCGCGCTGTTGACGCCGTATGGATTCGAGTACTTTCCCGGCGCGAGCGCCGGCCATCCGTAGTTGGCTACAAACTGAGCATACTGGCTTCCCGGGGTCACCGAGAAAGCGGTGCCGCTCCATACCAAGCCTGGCTGAGTCGTGCTGATGGTGGCATTGACGCCCACCGGGTGATCGTTGGTGTAATTGCCAGCCGTCGTTCCGTCGTTTCCGAGCAGGGTGGGAATCGGTTGGCTTCCGTAGGTGGTGTTGGTTAACAGACCGATCGCTTGTTCGTACGACTTGCCGGTCATCATGTTAGAAGCGGTAAGGTTTCCGTCGTGGCAGCTGAGACAGAGGAGGATGCCACCGACTTCTGTGCTGCCGCTGGTGATGCTGCTGGGCAGAACTTCTGTGTACTTGCCACCATCGCCAAACGCAATGGTTTTGCCATACAGTGGGCTCGCGTCCTGGCCCCACAAAGCATAGCTTCCGGCATCGGCTACTCCGCCGTGACCGGAACCGAGCGAGCCGCTATGAGGAGCATGGCAGCCTGCGCAACCGCGGCCCTGGTTATTATGAGCTCCGAGTACGTCGACTGGTGACGACCAATTTTGCGCCATCATCAGTCCCGCAACGGCAAGGATGAAAATAACTAGTAACATTACTTTTTTCATGAAATAAAACCTCCAGTTTTAGTTGCAATGCGTTACAAACTCTCGGAGGCTTAGGCCTGGGCTGCAACTTACTTACAGCCGCCCCCTGCACGTGTTAATGCAAGTGGCCCACCCAAGCTGGAAGCAGCCAATGCCACGAATAAGTATCTAACTAACTCTTTGTTTGTTAATTACATAGCAAGTTTGCATGAAGTAATAGTTCCAAATTGAAAATTGTCGTTGCTGCGGGAAAAGAACCAAACTCTCGTAAGGTATTGGTGAAATTCCGCAGTAAAGTTCAAGCGACGCCCGCTCAATATGTTGAGAAATGCGATAAGTTGATTGGCCATCGGCAAACAAGAGCGATGCCTCCTGCACAGGATGAGATCCGTTGAAGAGCGATTCCCTTGATTCGGCTAACGGACTCAGGTAGCGTATCGACTTCACACCCAAACGGCTGACCGTGACTAATGCTTCGATATCTTCTCCATCGCGTGCTGTACACGCTGCCCGTCGTCTGGCTCGTCGTGTCGCTGGTATTCCTTCTGATCCACTTGGTTCCCGGCGATCCCGTTCTGCAGATGCTGGGAGAAGGCGCGCCGGCAACTGACGTCCAAGCCACCCGGCATGCATACGGCCTCGATGTCCCGCTGGGCCAGCAGTATCTGCATTATTGGAAGGGTGTATTGCGCGGCGACCTTGGTCCATCGCTGCGTTTCAATCAAAACGTCGGCACGCTCATCGCTCAGCGCTACCCATACACTTTGCAGTTAACTCTTGCAGCTTTGCTGGTAGCGGTGCTGCTCTCGATTCCCGCCGGCGTTCGCTCCGCTCAAAGGCGTAATCGCTGGGACGACCGCGTGCTCAGCGTGGTCAGCCTCTTCGGATTATCATTTCCCAACTTCGCCCTTGGCCCCATCCTGATTCTGTTTTTCGCCATCAAGCTGGGCTTGCTGCCGGTGTCAGGCTCGGGCTCGGTCGCGCATCTGGTGCTACCAGCCATCACTATGGGCGGAGCGCTCGCCGCCATTCTTACCCGCATGGTCCGCACCTCGATGCTCGAAGAATTAAGCCAGGACTACATCCGCACTGCCCGCGCCAAAGGCGTACCCGAGCGCACGGTAGTCTATCGCCACGCGCTGCGCAACGCCATGATTCCGGTGATCACAGTCCTGGGATTACAATTCGGCGCCCTGCTCGCCGGCGCCATCGTAACCGAAACCATCTTCTCCTGGCCCGGCATCGGACGCCTGACCATCCAAGCCATCGGCAACCGCGATTACTATCTGGTGCAAGGCTGCATTCTGGCGATCGGCCTAACCTACATCGCGGTAAATTTTCTGACAGACTTGTTGTACTCGGTAGCAAACCCGAGAATCCGACAGTAAAAATAATCCGTCATCTGGACCGGAGCATTCCCCTTGGCTTATCAATCGCAATGCAGAGTGGAGGGAACTGCTTTTGGGAATTGCGATGAAAGCGGTCCCGGTCACGAGGCAGCCCCTCGCGGGCCAATTTGGCCGGTCTTTGTGGAGTGGGACAAAATGGCCCATCGGAGCGTGCGGCGGCACTTTTTAACTTGTTGATTCTTGGACTAAACATGGGCCCAGAATCCGGCTACGCAATTGCAACCTATGCTTCGACCTCTCCCGCAATCTTGGTCGGGCTTGGCGCCTGGCTAGAGGACACAAGCTATGAAGAAGTTCGTTTTGTTTTGCTTGCTGGTGACGGTCACATTCGGCTACGCCGATGACACCAAAATTTCACCCGAACTGCGTGGGTATAACTCCAGTCAGCCGGTACAGGTGATCGTGCAGTATGCGCCCGGAACCCAGCCTGGAGCGCAGACGCAGAATTGCGGCGGGCTGTTTGGCTTCGTCGGTTGCCTGGTACAGGATCTTTTGAACATCGTGGGGCAGTTACCTCTGATCAATGGCGTGGTCGCTTTGGTAGATGGTACGGGCATTGTGAATCTCTCGAACCAGGCGAACGTCGTTTACATCAGCTCTGACCGGCCATTGGCGACTCTCGATAACGCGCCTTCGGCTGTGAACGCGGAAGTTGCGTGGCAATCGAATTTCATCGGGACCGGCATCGGCGTGGCCTTGATCGACAGCGGCGTCAACAGTCACCCGGACCTTTACACTGGAATTCTTCCCGTCTCGCGAGTGGCGTACAGCCAATCCTTCGTGCCCGGGACATCGAGTACGGCCGACCAGTACGGCCACGGAACGCATATCGCTGGCCTGATCGCAGGCGATGGCCTGGCTTCGACTGGACCTGGCGTTCTCCCAGACATTCAAGGGAATTGCGCCGGGAGCGAAGATCGTCAACCTGCGAGTGCTGGATGCAAACGGCGGAGCGACTGACAGCCAAGTGATCGCTGCCATCAATCAGGCGATCTCGCTGAAGTCGAAATACAACATCCGCGTAATCAACCTTTCGCTCGGACGAGCAGTGTACGAAAGCTACAAGCTGGATCCGTTGTGCCAGGCCGTCGAAAAGGCATGGAAAAATGGAATCGTAGTGGTGGTCGCGGCGGGAAATAACGGACGCTACCTGCCTACTTCTGGATACGGCACCGTGACCGCTCCCGGCAACGATCCGTATGTGATCACGGTGGGCGCGATGAAACCGATGGGAACGCCGCAGCGCACGGATGATCTGATTGCGAGCTACAGCTCGAAGGGTCCGACAGTGGTCGATCGCGTGGTCAAGCCCGACCTGGTCGCTCCCGGCAATTTGCTGGTCTCGACAGATACTCCGGGGACTACGCTGGAAACCACCGAAACCACAAACCTGGTTCCGTACAATCTTTACGAGTTCGCAGGCAGTGCGTCGCCATCGGCATACTACTTCACGCTGAGCGGAACGAGTATGGCGACCGGTGTGGTTAGCGGAGCCGTTGCCGACCTGCTGCAAGCGCAGCCGCGTCTCACGCCCGATCAGGTGAAGGCGCGACTGATGAAGACGGCTTACAAGACATTCCCGCAATCGAGCAGCGTATACGATCCGACGACGGGAAACACTTACACGGACCAATACGACATGTTCACCGTCGGCGCCGGATATCTGGACATCGCCGCGGCCTTGGCCAGCACCGACCTGGCAAACGGGACGGCGATGTCTCCTATCGCAAACTACGACACGAATTCCGGGAATGTCTATCTGACATTTGACCGGTCGTCGGTTTGGGGAAATTCCGCGTTGTGGGGAAGTTCAACGGTGTGGGGCTCGAGTCAATTCACCAGCGCAAATTCTGCGCTGTGGGGATCGTCCGCTCTATGGGGCTCATCTGCTCTCTGGGGCAGCAGCGCCTTGTGGGGTAGCAGTGCTCTGTGGGGTTCGTCAGCTCTGTGGGGTTCATCCGCCCTGTGGGGTAGCAGCGCGATGTGGGGCAGCAGCGCTTTGTGGGGTAGCAGCGTAGCAGGCGGAGAACAATATTGAGTTTTTCCAAAGGCCGTGGCGTGCGTTTAGCAATGTCCGAGAGATCTTTTGAAGAGACGGACCTCTTGGGGGAAATTGCCGCCTTAGCTTGGGAAACTCGTGCAGCTGTGCTCGATGCAAAAGTAAGGTACTCGGCGGCCGGTTTGGCGAGTTCCTGCTCTTCGACAGCGACCTGCTGATAGAGAAGGTCCAGAACGCGCATCCGGCATCTTTCCTTCCCGAAACCACCACCCTTCCGTGGAGAACGCGGAAGAGTGGGCAACCTCGCGATTTCAGGTGGAATCGAGAACTCGTGCTAGGCGGCCTTGCGGCGTCGTCTGGCGGTGGGCATGCCGGCGTCCCAATCCGTGGACGCGATTACTCCTACTTCGTTGGTGGCTTGGCCATAGAAATACTTGGCCTCGGGTTCTCCTGCGAATCCGTGAAGAACTGGAGCCAGGGCTGCGGTGGTTGCCTGCACAGCGTCGAGCGTGCCGTGCATTTTGAAGCTGATTGGTTTTTTGCCGGTGCCTTCGTAATCCGTCAACATTGAGACGCCCGCGACCATGCCAGCGTTCACGAACGCAGCCGTGGCCGCGCCCTTTTTTCTGCGCCCGGCGAACCAGGCACCCAGGAGCACGAAATAGGTGGTTGTGGCAAAGTCCAACCACGCGTGAATTCTTGGAGAAATGAATTTCGGCGAGTTCCGGAACGCATCCGGTATGGTCGATTCGTTGATGTCCAGATCCCTAAGTTCAGATTTTACCTTCCGGTTCGCTTCATAGAGTCCGCTTTGAACGCGTTCCCCAATTTCGCTGACGCGTTCGGACACGTCCTGCATGTTCACATCCGTAATTCGATCTGTAACTCGTTCAGCAATATTTTGTGCTTTTTGCGCCGTACTCTTTCCGTCATTAGCCATAATATTTTTCCTCGTATGCACAGTAGAAATTGTGCGGGTGGTGTAGACCATCCATGATCCGCCGTAGATGCGCAGAAAAGTATCTTTAGAGGGATGCGGAGCTTTGCTCCGCATGAATAGGGAGAAACCCGTCCCCACATGGTTGTGTGGTGACGGGCCGAAGTTCTAGGTTCTGGGCAGAACAGTTATGCTCTGCGGATTGGTTATGGTGTAGGGCGAGCCCGGCGCTTGGCGGACGCTTATCGGAGTGATCGTGAAGACGAACAGCTTACCGGCGGCGCGGCTGATGGCGTAAAGGTGATTGTCGTTGTCCCAGAACATCTGGTCGACTTGGCCTTTGACAACCAGGCCGGTGTAGTGCGTGATCGGATTTGCGCCGTTGAAATGGAATATTTGCAGGCCAGCGGTTCCGGCGACGGCGAGCAACTTGCCAGAGGGAGAGATTTTAAGATCCGCGACGTACTGGACTGCGGTGACTGGCATGTTGGAAAACGTGCTTCTGGTAGTCAGATTTCCCGAGCGGTCGGCATTGTAAGTGGCAAGCTGCGCGGGGCCATCTGGTTGCCATGTATTGCTGTTGTAGGGCGTGACAGAGATTGCTACGTGGTTGGTTGGATCCGCGGCGGCGCCGTAGGAAACGTAGAAATCCGCTTTCTTCGCAACTGGCATGGGCGGATTGATGTTCAAGTCTTTCAGAGTTCCATTGCTATTGCGCTTGAAGCCAAAGAGCCAGGAACCATACTCATGCGACGAAGATCCGTAGGCGTACACATTGTTTCCCAGGAAACTTAGCGGCAGATCGAAGACCACGCTCGGAGCGCTGGCCTTGAGATAAGTCAGCTCGCCCGTGGAAGAGTCAATGCTAAAAGACTGATAGGTGTTGTTGGCGCAAATGTTGCCGAAGTAGTCTTCGTCATACACGGTCTTGCCGGTACGGTCGAGGAACAAAGCGACGGGGCCACCGCATTTGTATCCATTGAATTTTTGGGCGTTGATGTTGGCGACCCTGTCGAGCGAGCCGTCAGCGGCGATTGAGAATGAGGAAATATCCACTCCGTTGGTGCCGAAGAGGTATTGCTGGTTAACTGCAATGCTCTGCACGTTGGCAGAAAACGGAGATCCGGAGACGGCGGTCAGCTTGCCGTCAGGGGCAGCGGTGAAGGCGTTGATTTCGTAATTATTGTTGCTGGGACTGCTGGAGACGTAAACGAAGGCAGCGGGCGAAGTGCTGGACGCTATTTGTGCGAGTCCGGCGATGCTCAATGTGGCGATTAAGCAAAGCACCAAGCGAATGTGGCGCATCATAATTTTTCACTCTTCCTCGGGCGTAATGTTAAGTCCATTCTTCTGCGAGCGAAATGGTTGGGACGCGGTATCAGATGCCGGAGGAGAACTGGGAGTTGGCCTCGGCTCGCAGGACGACGCGCATTCGACGAGTAAACAGTTGCGGATTTTCGTGTAGGCACGAATCGTGCCATTTGTTAGCTGAGGAAAAGTTCGCGGCGACCCTCCTATGCCAGGGCGCATGTGTTTCGATGAAAATTGATTAAAGAAGAGCACGAAAGGACGCGGCCCAAAAGCCCAGTCCAGCGCGGCACTGGTCCAATTCTTTTCCTGACATTTGCGATGAGCAAATACCTTCCAGCGGCCTGAAACAGGCGGGCCAACTGCGAGTGATTGGGAAAGAATTCAGACAGCCTTCCATCTGGCGCTTGACTGTTTTCTGCTACGACCCTCTGCGACCTGTTCAACTTCCGCCTTGCCCCTCACACTCTCTTCTTGGCTGCTGATCGGTGGTTTAGGAAGGCGTTGGGGCATCTATGATGAAACAACTTCCTGCTCGCTGGAATGGGCCGTTAGTCGTGCTTGCGCTTGCGACTATGGTGGGATGCCAAGGGCTTACCAGTTCGAACAAAACGGCAACCACACAGACCAAGACGATCCCGGGCGTGGTCACGGTTGCGCCTGGCAGCATCAGCTTTGGAGTGGTGAAGGTCGGCAACAACCAAAGCCTGCCTGGAAGCATGACCAACACGGGAGGATCCACGCTTCAGGTCACTCAGGTAACCGCGACCGGCAGCGGATTCAGCGTAAGCGGATTGAGCCTTCCGGTGACGCTTGCGGCAGGTCAGAGCCAAGGATTCACCGTCATTTTTACCCCGAAGGCGGCGGGCACGGTTAACGGAAACCTGGCGATTGCAAATACCGGTTCGACACCTACGGTTAATGTAACTCTTAGCGGCGGCTCAACGACGGTGGGCGTACTCAGTCCGAGTCCGTCAAGTCTTGATTTTGGCAGCGTGCAGGTTGGTGGAAATCAGACCCTCCCCGAAACTTTGACCAACACTGGAGGTTCGACGATCACGGTTACGCAGGTGACGCCGAGCGGTACAGGTTACAGCGTGAGCGGATTGAGCTTGCCGTTGGTTCTGACTGCGGGACAGAACCAGGCTTTCAGCGTGAACTTCGCGCCGGCCGCCTCCGGCGGCAGTGTTGGAAATCTTGCGATTGTCAGCGACGCTTCGAATCCTTCGGTAAACGTCGCACTAACCGGAAACGGATTGGCAGCGGGGGCGCTTACGCCCAATCCGTCGAGCCTGAGTTTTGGCAATGTTCAGGTCGGCAACCAGCAACAACTTTCAGAGATCGTGACCAATACCGGAGCGGTGAGCGTCAGCATTTCGCAGGCTACGGTATCGGGAACCGGGTTCAGCATGAGTTCGTGGGCTCCGCAAGTGCTGACGGCCGGACAGCATTACACGTTCAGCGTCACCTTTACGCCGCCATCCACGGGCAACTACGCTGGAAGTGTTTCGATTGTCTCGAACGCGTCGAACCCGAGCTTATCCGTGCCGCTGAGTGGTGCGGGGACACCTGTGCCTCAGGGGCAGTTGGCAGTAACACCGTCTACCCTGGCATTTGGCAACGTGATCGTGGGAACGAATGCGCAACTGCAAGGCACGCTTACCGCGAGCGGTGCGAGTGTGACGGTGACGTCGGACACTTTAACGGGCGCGGCTTTTGCGTTGAGCGGGCTGCCGTCATATCCAATCGTGATTCCGGCGGGCCAGAACGTCCAATACACGGTGACGTTTACGCCTTCGGCAACGGGCGCGGCCTCGGGCAGCGTCTCGTTCACCAGCAATGCATCGAATTCTCCGGCGGTTGAATCGTTGACCGGGACAGGGATCCCTCCCCCGCAGCATAGCGTTAATCTTTCCTGGACCGCGTCGAATTCGCAAGGCGTGACCGGTTACAACATATATCGCAGCGGCACTTCCGGTGGACCTTATACGAAGATCAATTCAGTGCTGAACGCGAGCACACTTTATACGGACACCACGGTGGTCGATGGGCAGACCTACTAGTACGTGACTACGGCGGTATTCGGGCAACGAGGAGAGCGGGTATTCCAATCAGACCCAGGCGGTGATTCCGCCGCCGTAGGACGGGGGAATTCGTAAGAACCTCATCCCCAGAAGCAATTTCTGACAGGCAGCGGGTTCGCTGATAACGTTTGTCTCCGCTGTACCGGCCCCTGTTGTAGTATCTCGCGCTTCTGGAGGCCTCCGTGTTTTCGTCCCTTCCGCGTCTGCTCGTTGCGCGTGCGTCAAATCTTTCTTCATCAGGTAACGTTCGTGCCACCCGCCAATCTTCCGGGCGGAGGAACTCATAGGCCACCTGCGCAAAGAACACCTGCGACGCTCTCAGGCTCACTTCACCATCGGCTCAACTTGTACGCGCTCGCGGCGACTGCGGCTGGAGTGGGAGCGCTGGCCCAGCGCAGCCGGCCCAAGCCGAGATTGTCTATACGCCCGCGCATAAGAAGCTTCATCTCAACCATAATTTCTTCCTTGACCTGAACCACGACGGCGTCAATGATTTCAAGTTTTTTATGAAGGCTGGCGAAACCTACAGCAGCCATGGTTGCACCGCCAAAATGTTGCTGTACCGGGTGAATCGGGAAACGGAGCGGCCGCCAAGACATCAAGTGGCGATTTTTTCGCTTCGGCCCTGAAGGCGGGCGTTCATATCGGAAAGAGCCAGTATTTCCCGAACCAGTTGGGGGAACCTATGGCGGTGGAGAACGAATACTTCGATAACGGCAGCTACGGTGGCCCGTGGGCCAGCTCAGGTAGGCCCGTTAATCATCGCTACCTCGGTCTGAAGTTCGTCTTCGGTGGGCGAGTGCACTATGGCTGGGCGCGCTTCAACGTGTGGATGCACGCCCTCAGCCTCATTGACTGTACTGTCAGCGCTACTCTGACTGGCTATGCCTACGAAACCATCCCGAACAAAGCGATAGTAGCTGGCAAGACCAAGGGCCCAGACGACAGTCAGGAGGAACCGAGTCCCGAGGCAGTTGCCCCATCCGACGCACTGGGCAGCCTGGCGCTAGGGAGGAAGTGACCCGCTCATTGTCTTACGGCGACGGCTCAACAAGTTCACACGGGCGCCCAAGCCGTCTCAGGTCAGGTCCGCACACGCCCCAATGACGGACCGTCGGGGTGCCTGGGCTAGCGAAGGGAAGTTGATGACGATGTCCCGTATCCTGATAATCGCTCTCGCGTTCGGCGCCGGATATTTTGCGCAGAGCCAATCGGCCAGTGCACCAGCGCTGACGAATGCCGGCGGCTTTAACTGCTCCCCCGCCCCATGTGTGCTGCCGCCCACTCAAGCTTCGGAGGGCGGGAATCCAGTGACCGACACTCCCATCGTCAGCAGTCCGTTAAATCCGAAGCAGCTCTTGCTCGGGAGTGTTGACGGCAACTGCCCACCTCCATCTGTTCTCGGGTTCCATATTTCGAACAACGGCGGCTCTACCTGGAGGCGTACCTGCATGGTTTCGTACATCACCAAGTACGGCGTATTCTGGCCGAGCGACGAACCGGCAGTCGGCTACGACCGAAAAGGTGCCATCTATATTGCGGGACTCTACAATTCCAGCGACAGCGGAAAGAACCTCTTTGCCTTCCAAAAGTCCACCGATGGGACCACTGGAGCAAGCCAGCCGTCGCAATAAATGACCCAGGAA
>CAVQTI010000020.1:0-82057 GCA_963716405.1 uncultured Acidobacteriota bacterium
AAGTTCAGATTTTACCTTCCGGTTCGCTTCATAGAGTCCGCTTTGAACGCGTTCCCCAATTTCGCTGACGCGTTCGGACACGTCCTGCATGTTCACATCCGTAATTCATCTGTAACTCGTTCAGCAATATTTTGTGCTTTTTGCGCCGTACTCTTTCCTGTCATTAGCCATAATATTTTTCCTCGTATGCACAGTAGAAATTGTGCGGGGTGGTGTAGACCATCCATGATCCGCCGTAGATGCGCAGAAAGTATCTTTAGAGGGATGCGGAGCTTTGCTCCGCATGAATAGGGAGAAACCCGTCCCCACATGGTTGTGTGGTGACGGGCCGAAGTTCTAGGTTCTGGGCAGAACAGTTATGCTCTGCGGATTGGTTATGGTGTAAGGCGAGCCCGGCGCTTGGCGGACGCTTATCGGAGTGATCGTGAAGACGAACAGCTTACCGGCGGCGCGGCTGATGGCGTAAAGGTGATTGTCGTTGTCCCAGAACATCTGGTCGACTTGGCCTTTGACAACCAGGCCGGTGTAGTGCGTGATCGGATTTGCGCCGTTGAAATGGAATATTTGCAGGCCAGCGGTTCCGGCGACGGCGAGCAACTTGCCAGAGGGAGAGATTTTAAGATCCGCGACGTACTGGACTGCGGTGACTGGCATGTTGGAAAACGTGCTTCTGGTAGTCAGATTTCCCGAGCGGTCGGCATTGTAAGTGGCAAGCTGCGCGGCTATCTGGTTGCCATGTATTGCTGTTGTAGGGCGTGACAGAGATTGCTACGTGGTTGGTTGGATCCGCGGCGGCGCCGTAGGGAACGTAGAAATCCGCTTTCTTCGCAACTGGCATGGGCGGATTGTTGTTCAAATAGTTTTCAGATTTTTATTGCTATTGCGCTTGAAGCCAAAGAGCCAGGAACCATACTCATGCGACGAAGATCCGTAGGCGTACACATTGTTTCCCAGGAAACTTAGCGGCAGATCGGGGACCACGCTCGGAGCGCTGGCCTTGAGATAAGTCAGCTCGCCCGTGGAAGAGTCAATGCTAAAAGACTGATAGGTGTTGTTGGCGCAAATGTTGCCGAAGTAGTCTTCGTCATACACGGTCTTGCCGGTGCGGTCGAGGAACAAAGCGACGGGGCCACCGCATTTGTATCCATTGAATTTTTGGGCGTTGATGTTGGCGACCCTGTCGAGCGAGCCGTCAGCGGCGATTGAAAATGAGTAGATGTCGACGCCGTTGGTGCCGAAGAGGTATTGCTGGTTAGCTGACGCTCTGCACGTTGGCAGAAAACGGAGATCCGGAGACGCGGTCAGCTTGCCGTCAGGGGCAGCGGTGAAGGCGTTGATTTCGTAATTATTGTTGCTGGGGCTGCTGGAGACGTAGACGAAGGCTGCGGGCGAAGTGCTGGACGCTATTTGTGCGAGTCCGGCGATGCTCAATGTGGCGATTAAGCATAGCACCAAGCGAATGTGGCGCATCATAATTTTTCACTCTTCCTCGGGCGTAATGTTAAGTCCATTCTTCTGCGAGCGAAATGGTTGGGACGCGGTATCAGATGCCGGAGGAGAACTGGGAGTTGGCCTGCCTCGCAGGACGACGAGCATTCAACGAGTAAACATGGAGTGGATTTCTTGTAGGCACGAATCGTGCCATTTGTTAGCTGAGGAAAAGTTCGCGGCGACCCTCCTAGCCACGGCGCATGTGTTTCGATGAAAATTGATTAAAAGAAGAGCACGAAAGGACGCGGCCCAAAAACCCAGTTCAGCGCGGCACTGGTCCAATTCTTTTCCTGACATTTGCGATGAGCAAACACCTTCGAGCGGCCTGAAACAGGCGGGCCAACTGCGAGTGATTGGGAAAGAATTCAGACAGCCTTCCATCTGGCGCTTGACTGTTTTCTGCTACGACCCTCTGCGACCTGTTCAACTTCCGCCTTGCCCCTCACACTCTCTTCTTGGCTGCTGATCGGTGGTTTAGGAAGGCGTTGGGGCATCTATGATCAAACAACTTCCTGCTCGCTGGAATGGGCCGCTAGTCGTGCTTGCGCTTGCCACTATGGTGGGATGCCAAGGGCTTACCAGTTCGAACAAAACGGCAACCACACAGACCAAGACGATCCCGGGCGTGGTCACGGTTGCGCCTGGCAGCATCAGCTTTGGAGTGGTGAAGGTCGGCAACAACCAAAGCCTGCCTGGAAGCATGACCAACACGGGAGGATCCACCCTTCAGGTCACTCAGGTAACCGCGACCGGCAGCGGATTCAGCGTAAGCGGATTGAGCCTTCCGGTGACTCTTGCGGCAGGACAGAACCAAGGGTTCACCGTCATTTTTACCCCGAAGGCGGCGGGCACGGTTATCGGAAACCTGGCGATTGCAAATACCGGTTCGACACCTACGGTTAATGTAACTCTTAGCGGCGGCTCAACCACGGTGGGCGTACTCATCCGAGTCCGTCAAGTCTTAATTTCGGCAGCGTGCAGCTTGGTGGAAATCAGACCCTCCCCGAAACTTTGACGAACTCCGGCGGATCGACGATTACGGTTACGCAGGTGACGCCGAGCGGTACAGGTTACAGCGTGAGCGGATTGAGCTCGCCGTTGGTTCTGACTGCCGGACAGAACCAGGCCTTTCAGCGTGAACTTCGCGCCGACCGCCTCCGGCAGCAGTATTGGAAATCTTGCGATTGTCAGCGACGCTTCAAATCCTTCGGTAAACGTCGCACTAACCGGAAACGGATTGGCAGCGGGGGCGCTTACGCCCAATCCGTCGAGCCTGAGTTTTGGCAATGTTCAGGTCGGCAACCAGCAACAACTTTCAGAGATCGTGACCAATACCGGAGCGGTGAGCGTCAGCATCTCGCAGGCTACGGTATCGGGAACTGGGTTCAGCATGAGTTCGTGGGCTCCGCAAGTGCTGACGCCGGGGCAGCGTTACACGTTCAGTGTCACCTTTACGCCGCCATCCACCGGCAACTATGCCGGCAGTGTGTCGATTGTCTCGAACGCGTCGAACCCGAGCTTATCCGTGCCGCTGAGTGGGGCCGGGACACCTGTGCCTCAGGGGCAGTTGGCGGTAACGCCGTCTACTCTGGCATTCGGCAACGTGATAGTAGGAACAAATGCGCAACTGCAAGGCACGCTTACTGCGAGCGGTGCGAGTGTCACGGTGACTTCGGACACTTTAACTGGCGCGGCTTTTGCTTTGAGCGGCCTGCCGTCATATCCAATCGTCATTCCGGCGGGCCAGAACGTCCAATACACGGTGACCTTCACGCCTTCGGCAACCGGAGCGGCGTCGGGCAGCCTTTCGTTCACCAGCAATGCTTCAAATTCTCCGGCGGTTGAATCGTTGACCGGGACAGGGACCCCTCCCCCGCAGCACAGCGTTAATCTTTCCTGGACCGCGTCAAATTCGCAAGGCGTGACCGGTTACAACGTATATCGTGGCGGCACGTCGGGAGGACCGTATTCGAAGATCAATTCGGTTTAAACGCGAGCACGCTTTATACCGACACCACGGTAGTCGATGGCCAGACCTATTACTACGTGACCACGGCGGTGAACTCCAGCAATGAGGAGAGCGGGTACTCCAACCAAACTCAAGCGATAATTCCGCCGCCATAGGACGGAGGAAGTCGTAACGACCTCATCCCAGAAGCAATTTCTTGACAGGCAGCGGGTTCGCTGATAACGTTCGTCTCCGCTGTACGGGCCCCTGTTGTAATATCTCGAGCTTCTGGAGGCCTCCGTGTTTTCGCCCCTTCCGCGTCTGCTCGTTTCGTGCACTCCAAACCTTTTTTCATCAAGTAGCGTCCGTGCCGCCCGCCAATCTTCCGTCGGGAGGAACCCATGAGGCCACCTGCCCAAACATCAAGAATACCTGCGTCGCTCTCACGCTCACTTCACCATCGGCTCAACTTGTACGCGCTCGCGGCGACTGCGGCTGGAGTGGGAGCGCTGGCCCTAGCGCAGCCGGCCCAAGCCGAGATTGTCTATACGCCCGCGCATAAGAAGCTTCATCTCAACCATAATTTCTTCCTTGACCTGAACCACGACGGCGTCAATGATTTCAAGTTTTTTATGAAGGCTGGCGAAACCTACAGCAGCCATGGTTGCACCGCCAAAATGTTCCTGTACCGGGTGAATCGGGGGAAACGGAGCGGCCGCCAAGACATCAAGTGGCGATTTTTTCGCTTCGGCCCTGAAGGCGGGCGTTCATATCGGAAAGAGCCAGTATTTCCCGAACCAGTTGGGGGAACCTATGGCGGTGGAGAACGAATACTTCGATAACGGCAGCTACGGTGGCCCGTGGGCCAGCTCGGGTAGGCCCGTTAATCATCGCTACCTCGGTCTGAAGTTCGTCTTCGGTGGGCGAGTGCACGTACCGGCGGGCGCGCTTCAACGTGTGGATGCACGCTCTCAGTCTCATTGACTGTACTGTCAGCGCTACTCTGACCGGCTACGCCTACGAAACCATCCCCAACAAAGCAATAGTGGCTGGCAAGACCAAGGGCCCAGAAGACAGTCAGGAGGAACCGAGTCCCGAGGCAGTTGCCCCATCCGATGCACTGGGCAGCCTGGCGCTAGGAAGGAAGTAACCCGCTCATTGTCTTACGGCGACGGCTCAACAAGTTCACACGGGCGCCCAAGCCGTCTCAGGTCAGGTCCGCACACGCCCCAATGACGGACCGCCGGGGTGCCTGGGCTGGCGAAGGGAAGTTGATGACGATGTCACGTATCCTGATAATCGCTCTCGCGCTCGGCGCCGGATATTTTGCGCAGAGTCAATCCGCCAGTGCACCAGCGCTGACGAATGCCGGCGGCTTTAACTGCTCCCCCGCCCCATGTGTGCTGCCGCCCACTCAAGCTTCGGAAGGCGGGAATCCAGTGACCGACACTCCCATCGTCAGCAATCCGTTAAATCCGAAGCAGCTCTTGCTCGGCAGCGTTGATGGCAACTGTCCGCCTCCATCTGTTCTCGGGTTCCATATTTCGAACGACGGCGGCTCTACCTGGAAGCGTACCTGCATGGTTTCGTACATCACCAAGTACGGCGTATTCTGGCCCAGCGACGTACCGGCAGTCGGCTACGACCGAAAAGGTGCCATCTATATAGCGGGACTCTACAATTCCAGCGACAGCGGAAAGAACCTCTTTGCCTTCCAAAAGTCCACCGATGGGACCCACTGGAGCAAGCCAGCCGTCGCAATAAATGACCCAGGAAGCTGCAAATGAAGTATGGGCATGATGTTATCCTCGATCAAGCCTCGATTGCCGGGAATCTCGCCATCCCCGTGCTTCGTGTATTCGTCGCCCTGCCTAGAGAACAACGAGTGTACTTCGTCGACCTTCGATGCGCGGCCCGGGCCGCCCTCGCAAAACTGGGCGACGAAAGTGCCTACGCTGTGATTAAGAAGCAATGGGCCGAACAACGTGTCAGCCCATACCCAGCCAATATCGACTTCATTGGCGACGACTGGGCGCTGGAGACGCTGATCGAATTCCTGATTCAACACGTGAACGATCCGAGAATGAGGGTACAGTTCGGACCATCCGACGCCCCTTACGACGGTCGCTGGGGATTACTTGCGCAAATTAGGGGAATTGCCCGCCGACACATTGTCCCCGACTTTCCCGACGCCGACTATTCACCTTCCGGGATTGCGCAGTGGAAGGCATGGCTTGAGAAATACAAAGGAAAGCACCTGAGCACCCCTGTCTTCGAGAGTGTGTCGGATCCTTACCTTCAATGTCTCGCCCGAAGAGTCGAGTGGGGTCACCCTGATGCTATTCTCGACATCGCTACCTTCGGCGGCCCATCAGCGGAAGCGATTCTCAAGCGGTTTCCCGCACC
This sequence comes from uncultured Acidobacteriota bacterium, assembly GCA_963716405.1. Classification (GTDB taxonomy): domain Bacteria; phylum Acidobacteriota; class Terriglobia; order Terriglobales; family Acidobacteriaceae; genus JABDBE01. The sequence goes on from CAVQTI010000020.1 coordinate 5,846, forward strand.
GCATGCCGGCGAAGTAATGGGTGCGCGCGACCTATTCCCGGAGATACTTCAGAATGAGGATGGAAGACCCGATCTGTATAGCCAGATTCAGGGAAATCTTCAAGCCGCATTAGTGCGCTTCGGAGACGAGAAAACAGCAGCCCAAATTGCGACCGAGTTGAATGAGCTACCGATTTATCCCGGCTACTACTTTCCGCTCGAGGCAATTCGGAAGCTCAGATTCGCCGGAGGCAAGACTGCCGTCGGAATTCTCATCGATGGATTGGGAAGCTCGAATCGGATGACTCAGGATGCGCAGAAGAATTTTGACGCCTGCGTCGGGAGAGTCATTGCCGTGAGCCAACCGTCGCAAGAGCAAAAAGAAGCCGCAAACAAGCAATGCGCCGGATTTGTTTCCTGGTCGGACCGCCGGACAGGTTTTATCCTAAGCGCCCTCGCCCAACTGGTGAAAGACCCGCCGATGCCCGCCAACGCGCCTGTAACCGCGGAGAGCTCTCAAAAGTGGATAGATTGGTGGGCCAAAAATCGCGACAAGGCCATCTTCGTTGTCCCACCGCGGGCGTCCTACGATTGGCACTAACGTCGCCGAAAAACTCAATTAACCACTGCGACCCGCCCAGTGCAAATGGAATTTCCGCCCGGTACTTGACAGGAGGTTCCAGACCTTCGTCAGCACAAGAGAGTTTACAATTACGGCGCGGAGGAGAATCCGTGATTGGTCGTCTCTCGCAGGGTTTGCGCAGGGCAACGTTCCTGTCGATCGCCATCGTTGTTCTAGCCGGATGTAACCATCCGCGATCGACGCCCGTTGATGCGACGGCAGTCTCCGATGAGGTGTCGCACACACTTATCGGAAAGCAGGTCACGATTCGCGGGAAATTCTCGCTGAACGGTAAGTTTGGCCCGTATGTCTTGCTCGGCAATCGGCAGGTTGTCTATCTGGTTCCCAAGGGGTCGTTTACCTGGGGGAAGCCCTACTCTGAAATGGAGGGCAAACTCGTCGCAGCAACTGGCATCCTCAGCTTTTATCATGCGCCTGACGCCGGATCAGCAGACCGAGCCTTTGCCCGAGCTCCTGATTATTTTTACCTTGAAGCGGAGACCGCTCAACTGCGGCTTATTAGCCAAACACCTTAAGTTAACCGCTATCGGCCCCAGCCGCCCGGTTGGAAAGTTAATAAAAGAAGCGTATAAAAGTTAGTTGCGGTAAACAAATGTCGGAGCCGCAGCGTATTCCTAATTGTTGAACGAGGAAGCATGTCGACTGTGACTACCGCGCACCCCTCCAAAGGTTTGGAGGGTGTAGTCGCTACCACCTCCAGCATCTGTTACATCGACGGCGATCAGGGCGTTCTGGCCTACCGCGGCATCGATGTACACGAACTGGCCGACCACTCCACTTTCGAAGAAACCTGTTATCTCCTCTGGTATGGCCGCCTGCCATCGGCGCAAGAACTAAAAGATATTCGCGCGCGCCTGGCTGAGGAACGCAAGCTCGATCCCGCAATCATTAATGTCCTGAAGTCCGCGCCCAAGCACGTCGTTCCCATGGATGTGCTGCGCACCGCCGTATCCGCCCTGTCGTTCTACGACGTCGATGAACGCAGTAACGATCACGAGGCCAACATCCGCAAGTCGATTCGGCTGACCTCGCAGATCGCCATGATCGTAGCCAGCTACGACCGCATTAGAAAAGGGAAGCCGGTTGTAGAGCCTGACAAGTCGCTTTCCCACGCAGCCAATTTTCTGCTGATGCTGAACGGCCAGAAACCCTCGCAGACGGCCGAACGCGCCCTGGACATTGCTCTGATCCTGCACGCCGATCACGAACTCAATGCTTCCACTTTCGCCGCGCGAGTCACCGCCGCCACACTTTCAGATATGCACTCCGCCATCGTCTCCGCCATCGGATGCCTGAAAGGCCCACTGCACGGCGGAGCCAACGAGGCCGTATTCAACATTCTGAAAGCGATCGATCGCTCAGGGTCCGACCCGGTTGAATACATCAAGAAAATGTTGAGCGAGAAAAAGAAAGTCCCCGGCTTCGGCCATCGCGTCTACCACACCGAAGATCCACGAGCCACACATCTCCGCAAAATGTCCGAGGACCTGGGAAAATCCAGCGGCCAGCCCCAGTGGTTCCAGATGTCGCAAGCCATAGAAAAATTCATCAAATCCGACAAAAAACTAAACGCCAACGTCGACTTCTATTCCGCCTCGACGTATCACACGCTAGGAATCGATGTGGACCTGTTCACCCCGGTATTCGCCGTCTCAAGAATCAGCGGCTGGACCGCTCACGTAATCGAACAACTAGACGACAATCGCCTGATCCGTCCCCGCGCCGACTACATAGGCCCAGCATACCCGCAACACTGGCAAGAATTCGACAAGCGCTAAAAGTGTGGCGCGGGCGCCCTCGCCCGCGTTGTAGGAGCGAGCGCAAGTGTAAGCGCGAGCATCCCCGCTCGTGCAACTGTAGGCAAGTGTAGGCGCGAGCGTCCCCGCTCGTGCAACTGTAGCGCGGACACTCCTGTCCGCTGCCGTTGAGATTTAAATGGAGGACGGGCGTCACCGCCATGAACAGCCCATCAAAAATAAAAACACAACTCAGGGAAGAACCGAGAAAACCGTACCTAACCCACTCCCACCAACGGTAGTCGTCCCCATCAAACTGCCAAATTTCCCAAAAGCCAAACGTCCCCTCGGACTCGCTCCGTCGCCCCCTTTACGCTTGAACGAGTGAAGCGTGCTTTCCGTCCACGCTCCGCCTTGATTAGCCGGAGGAGTCAATTGGAAAACCACTCCAACGTTCCCGTCCCCTCCGTAGAACGTCGTGCCATAAACATTGCCCGTTTTGCCATCGATGATTACTCCACCCATGGGAACTGCTCCGTCATCGCAATGAGTCTCGGCACAGAAACTGTACAACACCGCATCCGACCAGGTGTTGCCGTTTCGCGACAGTTCGAAGACAGTGCCTTCCGTTCCAGTACCCCCTGCAGCGCTCACACCATACAAGTTTCCTTGGTGGTCGATCGCCAACCGCCCAAGCGGTTCCGCGGCGTCGTTTCCTTTTTGAAAGGCATACAGCGTGTGTTCCGTCCACGCCCCGCCCTGCGTCTTAGGTGGCCTCACTTCATACACTCCACCAACTCCGTTGCCGCCGTTGGTTGCCACCCCGAATAAATCTCCGGCTTTGCTGATCACCGGCCCAGCGGACGGCCCATCCAAAGCATTGCGCCCAATCCCGAAGGAGCAAATCACGCTTTGCGTCCAACTGCCCTGCGCCGGCGCCAGTTGAAATACCGAGCCAGACTGTTTTTCCCCGCCCTTATCGGTCGCGCCGTAGAGATTGCCTGCGCTGTCGAAAACCAGCCCGCCAACCGGACCTTCACTCGCGGTGAAGTTATAAATCACACTCTCCGCCCAGGTACCCCCTTGCGGCGTGAGTTGGAAAACCACACCACCGCCCATCGAGCCACCCGCCTGCGTGACGCCGTAAAGATTGCCGGCCTGATCGAAAACCAATTCACCCACGGGAAACCCGCCGTCGCTTCCCCCCGTGAATTCATAGAGCACAGTCTGCGTCCAGGTCGTCCCATTCGGCGACAGCTCGAATACCGTCCCCCCGCCTGAGCTTTCGACGGTGGTGCCATAAAAGTTGCCAGCCTTGTCGGAGATCACTCCACCGTATGGAACCTCGCCATTATCATTGCCTTGGAAATCGTAAATCACATGTTCCCGCGCAACCGATGCCAGGACGCTACCAGCCAAAAGTAAAATGGCACTAAAAACCGCCATCGACCACTTCACGCCAGGAAAATTGTGTGTGCGATTCATGGGAAGAACCCCTCCTGAAACTTCTGACGGAATAGCGAAGGTCACCTTGGGACAAACAGCGAGCAACATTATATCCCTTTACATGCACCCCAGCAAAGAATGAACGATACCCGGCACGCGTCCGCTCTTTCGACTGCTCCGGATCTCCACTAAGAAATCCAAACTAAACTGTCGCAACAAGAGGCCGCATTAGCTAAAGATTTTCGCGCAACTCCCGGGCAAACTCGCGCAGCGCCGCCTCATTGCGCCGGTACCACATCCACTGTCCCAACTTCTTAGCCTCTACCAATCCCGCCTTCCGCAAAATCCCCATATGATGCGAGATCGTAGGCTGAGAAAGATGCACCCGCACTTCGATGTCATAAGCACACAAACCCTCGTCCTTCCCAATCGACGAAACCCCGCGCTCCTTAAGCGCACGCAGAATACGCCGTCGCGCCGGATCCGCAACCGCATGCCAAATCCGATCGAAACTCTGCTGCGAATCCATCATGCATAATCAATAGACCAAACATCGATGACTGTCAATATAAAGAAAACGCTTGTCATCCTGAGCGTAGCGAAGGACCTATGCAACTGGCGCGCGCCACGCGAGACAATTGACACTATCGCAAGCACTGCACAACAATAGATACAACCACAATCGCAACTGAATGGAGAAGAAATTATGGCGGACGAAGGCGAATACCTACCCGAACCTCACGCTGGTCCCGCAGGCAGCGCCGCAAAATGGATACTGTTGCTGCTTGGCGTGCTCTATGTCGCGGGCTCGTTGTATTTTTTGTTCAACCTGCGCGAGCGCATCGACCAACTCGACAAGAATCAAACCGCCAGCAGCGCGCAGATCGCCGATCTCACCAAGCGGATCCAAGCCGCCGACGCCGACGCCGAAACTCTCGCCAAACAATTGGGCATGACCAAAAAAGAACTCGTCACGCGCTCTCAGGCACTGCAGCGTGAGCAACTTGCGCAGCGTGAATCGCAGGCGCGTCTCGAGGAAGAGCACAAGCAGCAATTCAGCCAGGTCAATGGCGAAGTCGCCAACGTAAAAACGGATGTGGGCGGAGTCAAAACTGATGTGGCCTCCACCAAGGCCGAACTCGCAGCCGCGGAAGCCAAGCTGCAAAGCACCATCGGTGATCTCGGCGTGCAGAGTGGATTGATCGCGAACACGCGCGGCGACCTCGAAGTTCTCAAGCACAAAGGCGATCGCAGCTATTACGAATTCACTCTGGTCAAGGGCGCGAAGCCGCAGCCAGTCTCGACAGTGAGTTTGCAGTTAAAGAAAACGGATCCCAAGCGAGGCAAGTTCACAGTCAATGTTACGTCTGATGACAGGACTATCGAAAAGAAAGATCGCAACGTCAGCGAGCCCATCCAATTTTATTCCGGGCGCGATCATCTGCTTTATGAAATGGTCATCTGGTCCGTCAATAAGAAGCAGGCGGTTGGCTACTTGAGCACACCAAAGAACGCACCCGTTCCGGTGACTGCAGGCCAATAAGAATAGGCAAATGTGTTCCACGTGGAACATTTACGTTGAATAGCTATAAGCTAATGTTGATTTGTTTTCATGATGCTGGCTTCTACTTGGTCAGAATCAGGGGCACTGGTTGGTCGTAGGGTTGGATTGTGACCTTGAGCGATTTGCGGTTGGCGAAGGCATCCGGGGTTACGGGGAACACTACGATGATGGTTCCGGCGGTGCTGGCTCCGGGATTAATTCTGGCTTCGCGTTCGAGAGGAGCGAGCGCGTGCTGCTTCAGGGTAGGGAAGGCTTGGAAATAGCGATCGAAGTCGGATGGAGAACCAGCGTCGTCACTGAAGCTGCCGCTGGTAGTATCGAGGTCGGCTTTGATGGTGTGAATCCAGTAGGGCTTGGCGCCATTGTTCTGGAAGGAAACGTTGATCGCGACCATGATTGAATTCTGATCGGGAATTTCGACTGAGACTACGTCGTCGATTGAACCCGCGGTGGCGGAATGGGGGCGCTGCGTGAGACTGGCGATGAGCGCGATGACTGCAATTACTCCTACTCCGATCAAAACAATCTGGACTGGCGGCAGATTCTTTTTTGCGGTGCCGAATTCCTCGCCGATGTTAAAACGCGTGCCGGAGTCAGGCATAGGTGCGCTGGGAGTCGGCGGCGGAGGTGATACTTCGTCGGGCATATCTAGTCTTTGATTCTAATCGTTTTCCCGACTGAAATCACAAAGACGGGTTCTCGCCTCTCTCAGTTGGAGCGCAGTGAAACCCAGGTTAGCGTCCACGAACGGACGCGAACCTGGGGCACCAAAACCAAGATGGTTATGGAGTCAGGACAACCGCGCCGTTTACCGAATCACTCTTCAGTGCCGCCAGGGCTTCGTTTGCCTGCTCCAATGGGAAGACAGTTATCTTCGGCTGAAGTTTTATTTCGGCAGCAATCTGCAAAAAGTCGCGAGCATCGGAACGAGTCATATTGGCGACGCTGCGAAGCTGCCGTTCTCCCCAGAGCAGTCGATCATAGTTAAACTCTGGAATCCTATCTAAGTGAATCGCGTTTATGGCGACCACGCCGCCTTTGCGTAAGCTGGCCAGAGCGGCCACAACTACGTCTCCGCTGGGGGCAAAGGTGATTGCGCGATCCAGTTCGACAGGTGGTTTGTCTTGCTCGCTGCCGACCCAGGTGGCGCCAAGCGAAGTTGCCAACTGGCGATGAGAAGCTCCGCGGGTGGAAACATACACTTCGCATTTCCAGGCTCGCAAAACTGCGATGGCTAAATGCGCCGAGGCTCCGAAGCCGAAAAGCCCAACTCGATCACCTTCTTCTACGCCAGCCACGCGGAGGCTGCGAAAGCCGATAATACCGGCGCAAAGAAGCGGTGCGGCTTGGAGATCGTCGAGGGCAGGAGGAAGGCGGAATACGAAATCGGATCGAGCCAGTGCATATTCGGCGTATCCGCCATCGACTGAATATCCGGTGAAGGTGGGAGAGTCACAAAGATTTTCGAAATTCTTTCGGCAATACGTGCATGTTCCATCGACACCGCCGATCCAGGACACGCCCACGCGGGTTCCTAATGGAAAGTCCGGTGTTGCTCCGTCCATGATCTCGCCCACTATTTGATGGCCTGGGATGAGCATCTGGCGAAGCGGCGTTAATTCGCCCTCTACGATGTGTAAGTCAGTCCGACAGACGCCGCAAGCACGCACCCGTAGCAAGACGTATCCGGCCGCGAGTTGCGGACGCGGAACATCGACAATCGTCAACGGCCGTTTCAAGACATCTTGCGGCTTGTTTAGGACAGCGGCTTTCATTTGATTCTCTTATCCGGCAACTACTGTGGATGAAGCTGGTGATCTTTATACCATCTGAGTGGATAAGGTTAGTTTGACTATGCAGTGTGTGGTGCGGCGTCAGGTTTTCTTGGTTTTTTTTGGCGTGAAGTGCCGACTGCTGGCAATTGTTCCTACGTTGCCTGAATAGGGTTTTTGGTTATGTCGGCGCGGCTGAACAGCTTGCGGAAAAAGTCGTCGAGGACGCGAAAAAGCTTACCTCAGGCGCTGAAGCGCCTATACATTTTCAACGGCTTTAGCGGCCCGACTGAAGTCGGGCCCTTTCCCAAAACCTGCGTGACTCGAACTTTTCGGTTACGACGCGGCTTGAAGCCGTGCCCTTTCAAAGCTGCTGCATTGGCGAGAAGGTCCGCGCCTACACTGGCTTGCACGAGCGATGACGCTCGCGCCTACACTGGACACGCGGACGCTCGCGCCTACACTGGACACGCGGACGCTCGCGCCTACACTGGGCGCGCTTGCGCCTACATGTGTTTCATTGCTTGGCTGAATTCGTTGGTGGGGAGGGTGTTTAGGATGTCCTCTTTGGTCAGCCAGGCGCGGCGGGCTTGGAGTGATGCCGTAGCGGATCTTGTCCATGTGCGAGGTGTGATGGGAGTCGGTGTTGATTACGATTTTTACGCCGTGCTGTTTGGCCAGGCGGAGATGACGGTCGCACAGGTCGAGGCGGTCGGGATAGGAATTCAATTCCATGGCGACCTTGTGTTTGGCGGCGGCTTTCAGGACGGCGTCTATGTCGAACTGGTAGGCGTCGCGGCGGAGCAGCATGCGTCCGGTGGGATGGCCGAGGATTGAGGTGTTGGGATTCTCAACGGCCTTCAGCAGACGGTCGGTCATCTCGGCGGGGTTCTGGTTGAAGTGCGAGTGGACGCTGGCGATTACGAGTCCATCTGTTCGAGCACTGAGTCGGAGAGATCGAGCGTGCCGTCGGCGAGGATGTCGACTTCGATTCCGGCGAAGATGCGGATGCCGTCGATTTTGTCATTGGCGGCGCGAATGCGTTGGATGTGTTCGACGGCGCGCTTGTCGTCGAGGCCGTTGGCGAAGGCCAGATTCTTTGAGTGGTCGGTGATGGCCATGTATTTGTAGCCGTGGGCGCGGGCGGCCTCGGCCATTTCTTCGATGGTGTTGCGGCCATCGGTTTCGACGGTGTGCATGTGGACATCGCCCTGCATAGTCGGCTTGCGTGATCAGCGCGGGCAGAGTGTGTTTTTCGGCGGCATCGATTTCGCCCAGGTTTTCGCGTAGTTCGGGAGGAATGTAGTCGAGCTTGAGTTTGGCGTAGATTTCTTCTTCGGTTTTTCCGGCGACGGGTTTTTCGTCGTCGAGTTGCGCGAGGCTGTACTCGCTGAGCGTGTAGCCCATCTTCAGTGCGCGCTGGCGCAGGGCCACGTTGTGGGCTTTGCGAGCCGGTGAAATATTGCATGGCTGCGCCGAAGGATTCGGGCGGCAGAAGACGCACGTCGACCTGCATGCCGCCGCGCAGGCGGAAGCTTACTTTGTTTTCGCCGCGGGCGATGATTTCCATGAGGCCCGGGAAGCTTGATGATGTGGTCGATCAGCTTTTGCCGTTCGGCGTCGTCGCAGCAGACCTTTGCCGGTGACCAGAATGTCGAGATCGCCGACCGTTTCGCGGCCGCGGCGGAGCGAGCCGGCGGGTGTGACTTTTTCGACTGCCGGAGTAATTGCTCAGGTGCTCGATGATTTTTGTGGCTTGAGCTTCGGCGGTGTCGAGCAGAAAGCGTCCGGCGATGCGGCGATAATCCTCGATCGCCTTCAGCAGCTTCTGCTCGTGCTTCTCGCCCATGCGTGGCAGGATCGCGAATCTTTCCCTCCCGCGCGAGCTTTTCTACTCCTTCGAGGATCGCAGACCTGGTAGGCGCTCCAGATCAGGGCGATGGTCTTGGGGCCGAGGCCTTGAATCTTGAGCAGGTCGAGCATCGACGGATGGTACTTTTTCAGCATCTCGGCGTGGAGCGATAGCCGGCCTTCCTTGAACATTTCTTGCAGGTTCAGCCAGCATTCCTTTGCCGATGCCGGGAATGGCTAGCACCTTCTTGGGTTCGTCGATCAGATCCGCGATCTGTTGCGGGAAGGCTTCGATGGCCTCGGCGGCGTTGCGGTAGGAGCGGATGCGGAAGGAATCCTGTCCATCGATTTCGAGCAGGTCGGCGGTTTCGTAGAGGATGCCGGCGATGGCTTTGTTGTCCATGTTTTTCATATTTTAACTGGGTTTGCTTAATGTAGGCGCGAGCGTCTCGCTGGTGCTGGGACGATGGGACAATTTCTGAGCGAGATTAGATTTAAACCTCGGGGCGCGAGACGCGCCCTGCACGAGCGAGACGCTCGCGCCTACACTTTGGCCTAACTTGATCTGTGGCAGTGGGTTACAAAATACCAGAGTATGTATTCCAAAAAATGTAGCTGGGTTATGTGTACGCCTCTATAATATTGGAAGCTGTTGGATTCAGGCGTTTTAGAGGCCGCTTTATGGCTCCGGCGATGGCAGTGAAAGTGCAGAACGGGCAGCAGGAAAACGTTTCCCTGCGGGCAGCGGAGCCTGTGCGGCGGATGAACAGGGATTTTCAAATCCGATTTACGGCCATTCTACTGGCCTTGCTGACCACGGCTGCCGTGGTTTATGCCGGGTACAATTTCTCGGCAGAGCGGCAATTCCAGGTTCCAAACGACGGGGTGTGGTGGTTCGAGCATCAGGGTAAGCTCACTGCGAATCGGGTGGAAGCGGGTGGTCCCGGAACTCGCGCCGGGGTCAAGGTGGGCGATCAGCTTGCTGCGATCGATGGGCACGAGGTGAAGAGCGCCGCCGGGCGAAGTCAGCAACTCTATCGCGTGGGCGCATGGTCGAAGGCTACTTACTCACTGGTGCGACAGTCGGTTCCGGTGGATGTGGTGCTGATTCCGGTTCCGGCAGATCGGTCGGCGCAAGACTGGCTGCGGCTGATTGGCCTGATTTATCTCTGCATAGGGCTGTATGTTTTGCTGCGACGCTGGACGGCGCCCAGTTCGACCCACTTCTACATCTTCTGCCTGGTTTCGTTCATTTTCTACTCGTTCCACTACAGCGGAAAATTCAACGGATTTGACTCGACTATCTACTGGGGCAATGTGGTGGCGGGTCTGCTGCAGCCGGCTCTGTTTCTGCATTTTGTGCTGACATTTCCGGAGCGGCACTGGTTCATTCGCAAGCATCGCTGGGTGATCGGAGCGATTTATGTTCCGGGGCTGGTGCTTTTGAGTGTGCACGTGGTGGCGGTCTCGCTGCTCAAAGCCAGCGAGGTGCTGCGCTGGGACCTTGACCGGCTGGAAATGGGTTGCCAGGCGCTGTACTTCATCGCGGCGGCGGGAGTGCTGCTGTACAACTACCGCCGGGCAAGTACGCCGATCCTTCGGCAGCAACTGAAGTGGATTACGCGGGGCACGATTCTCGCGATCACGCCGTTCACGCTCTTTTATGTGATCCCTTACCTGACCGGGTCACTGCCGACGACGGCGATGAAGATTTCGGTGCTGTCGCTGGGAATTTTGCCGCTGACGTTTGGTTACGCCATCTTCCGTTATCGGTTGATGGATGTGGACCTGATCTTCAAGCGTGGAATGGCATATACGCTGGCTGCGGCTGCCATTGCTAGCGCGTACTTCGCGGTGGTGGCGGGCGTGGCGGAACTGGTTCACTTGCAAGTGCCCAGCTCTGGGCCGATCGGGCTGGTATTGGCGATTGTGGTGACGGCGTTGTTGTTCGATCCCGTTCGCAAGTGGATTCAGGAACGCATCGATCAGGTGTTCTATCGCACGGGCTACGATTACCGGAAAACGCTGATCGAATTTGGACGCGAGCTCAGTTCGGAAACCGATCTCGACAAAATGCTCAGCGCAGTGGTCGACCGCTTGTCGCGGACTCTGATGGTCGATCGCATGGCGGTATTTTTGTCGCAGGGGGAAACTTCGGAATTCGTGCTGGCGAAATCTTTCGGAATGACCCAGACCGGCGGCCTGGATTTGAGTTTCCTGGGCAGGCCGCGTCCCGAGGATGCGCTCGGTCATTTGTTCTTTGACAATACCCATCAGGTTCCGCGGGAAACGGCGGAGGCGCAACAAGCCATCGCCAGGCTCGATCTCAATTACTACATCCCTTGCCGCGCGCAGAAGCACACCATCGCGGTCATTGGCCTGGGTAAAACGACAGAAGGGGATTTCCTGACCAGCGAAGATGTGGAATTGCTGGAGACGCTGGCCGGCTATGTTGCGATCGCGATTCAGAACGCGCGCCTGTATGTTTCGCTGCAACAGAAGGTCGACGAATATGAACGGCTCAAGGACTTCAACGAAAATATTGTGGAGTCGATTAACGTGGGCGTGCTGGCGGTGGACCTGGAGGACCGCATCGAGTCGTGGAACTCGCAGATGGAAGTGATGTACGCAATGCCGCGCTGGCAGGCGCTGACGCGGTCTCTCGGCGAGGTTTTTCCCGGGGCATTTGTGGAAGCGTTCTACCGGGTGCGGCAGAATCCCGGGATTCACAATCTCTACAAGTTTCGGCTGGGGACGCCGACTGGTGAGAGCCGCGTGGTCAATGTTGCGATTGCGCCGTTGGTCACGAAGGACTTCAGCGTGATCGGCCGGCTCATCATCATGGATGATATCACCGAGCGCGTGGAGCTGGAGGCGCAGCTTTCGCAGGCCGACAAACTATCGTCGATTGGGCTGCTGGCCGCGGGCGTGGCGCACGAAGTGAATACGCCGCTGGCGGTGATTTCCTCTTATGCGCAGATGCTGTCAAAGCAACTTCAGGGTGATACGTCCAAGGGCGCGCTCCTGGAAAAGATCACGCGGCAGACGTTCCGCGCTTCGGAGATCGTTAACAACCTGCTGAATTTTTCACGCACCAGCGGCACTGAGTTTACGGCGATTGACATCAACAAGATTATTTCCGATACGCTGGCGCTGCTCGACCATCAGTTCAAGGTGACAAAGATCAAAGTCGAGGATGAACGCGGCCAGCAGATTCCGCTGATCAACGGAAACGCGGGGCGGCTGCAGCAGGTGTTTCTCAACTTGTTCCTGAATGCGAAGGACGCGATGAGCCATGGAGGAACGCTGCGCATTGCGACCACCAATGGCGACAGCGTGGGCGTAATGGTTTCGGATACTGGGACGGGAATTGCGCAGGAGCATATTCATCGGATTTACGATCCATTTTTTACAACCAAGACGGCGCCTCGTGAAGGCCAGCCGCGAGGTACGGGACTCGGCCTGTCCGTAACCTACGGCATTATTCAGGAGCACGCGGGAAAAATTCGCGTGGAAAGCCGCCGTGGGCAAGGCACAACGTTCTATCTGGATTTTCCATTGATCAGGAAGGCTGTGAATGTCTGAAGCGGCGGTGATAGTGCGGCACAATTCCGGGGATACGACGCTGGCTGCGGCGGGATCGGTGTTGATCATCGACGATGAGGCAGCGATTCGCGAGTCTCTGGAAACATTGTTGGAACTCGAAGGCTACACCGTGCAATGCGCGGCTACGGGCGAAGAGGGATTGGCGCGCATGGGAGAACGCACCTTCGATTTGGTGCTGCTCGATTTGGCGCTCCCCGACCGCGACGGCATGGATTTGCTGGCGGAGATTCATCTGCAGGATCCTGGGCTGTCGATCATTATGGTCACGGCCTACGGCACGGTGGAGAATGCGGTAAAGGCGATGCAGGCCGGCGCGGCGAATTTCATTCAAAAGCCATGGGACAACGAAAAGTTGCTGGCGGATGTGCGGGCTGCGGTCGCGCGGCATCGGGCGGAAGAAGAGAACGTCCAACTCAAGCGCGCTTTGAAGCAGCGCTACAACTTTGAAAATATTGTGGGCAAGAGCGAGCCCATGCTGAAGATTTTCGATCTGGTGGCCCAGGTCGCGCCCAGCCGTTCCACGGTGCTTTTGCAGGGGGAGAGCGGAACCGGCAAGGAACTTATTGCCAAGGCTATTCATCTGAACTCGCCGCGGCACGATCGTCCTTTCGTCCCGGTCAATACGGGGTCAATGCCGCCGGATCTGCTGGAATCGATTCTGTTCGGACATGTCAAAGGAGCGTTTACCAGCGCGGTTGCTTCGAAGAAAGGTCTGTTTGAAATTGCCGACCGGGGAACGCTGTTCCTTGATGAAATCGGCACCATGAGCATGGACACGCAGGCCAAAATTTTGCGCGTGTTGCAGGACCGCAAGTTCATGCACCTGGGCGGGGTGCACGAATTGCAAGTGGACGTGCGCATCATCGCCGCTACCAACGTTGATTTGAAACAGCAGGTTCGTGACGGGAAATTTCGCGAAGATCTTTTCTACCGGCTCAATGTCATCACGATTGATCTGCCGCCGCTGCGGCAGCGCAAAGAAGATATTCCGCTGCTGGTGGGATTTTTTCTTAACCGGTACTCCAAAGAGAATGAGCGTCCAGCGCGGCGCATTACTCCTGAAGGCCTGCGGCCGCTGTTGTCCTACTCATGGCCGGGGAATGTGCGCGAACTGGAAAACGTTATCGAGCGCGCGGTGGTGCTCTCGGCCGGCGTGGACATCGGCGCTGAACTTCTTCCCGACCAGATCGCGGGCCGAGCAACCTCATTCTCCGCGCTTGAGCGCAGAACAGACGCGTCGCTGTTCGACATCATGGAAGACTGCGAACGGCAGATTATCGTCGAGATGCTGGAGAAATGTAACTGGAACCAGACCGACGCCGCCGAGCGTTTCCATATTCCCCTCTCCACCTTGAACCAGAAAATCAAACGGCTGAGCATAGATATTAAGAAGAAGGCGCGGGAATAAAGCTTTCAGCTCTCAGCTGTCAGCTTAGGGCTTTCGTCGCGCTGCTATCCCTGAATACTGGTTCGCGGAACCATCCGCCTAACTGCCAGACAGGTTGTTTTCTGAAAGCTGACAGCTGATAGCTGACAGCTTCAGATTGTCTGCTGATAGCTGACATCCTCTTCTGCTATAGTTCGGAAATCGCATGGAACTGATTTCTCCGACGGAATTCGCCAAAGAGACGGTCAAATCAGTTCAGGATTACTCCCTGCTTGCGGCCCGATCGGTCGCCAACCTCTTCCGAAAGCCTCGTTATTTCGCCGATATGATCCAGCAGGCGGATCTCATCGGATTTGGATCCTTGCCCATCATCGTGCTCACCGGTTTGTCCATCGGCGCGGAACTGGCTTTGAATAGCGCGAACACCCTGGAGCGCTTTGGTTCACTCTCCTTAATCGGGCAGTTGGTGTCCGTCGGCATGGTGCGCGAGCTGGGACCGATCATCACCGGGCTCATGGTTGCCGGCAGGAATGCTTCCGGCATGGCCAGCGAACTGGGTTCCATGGTCGTAACCGAACAGATTGATGCCATGCGCGCTCTGGGCACCGATCCGATGAAGAAGCTGGTGACCCCGCGTGTGATTTCCACAACGGTGATGCTTTTTTTCCTGACGATCATTTCTGACTTGCTGGGATTATTCGGCGGCGCAATGGTTTCGGTTCTACTCTTTGGACTGGATTGGCACCAGTATTGGAATACCGCTTATCAGACACTGGTATTTCAGGACGTTTTCATGGGCCTGATGAAGCCGTTGTTTTTTGGTTTCATTATTGCAACCATCGGCTGCTATTACGGGATGACGGCGCGCGGCGGAACGCAGGGAGTGGGCCGCGCAACCACGCAGGCGGTGGTCGCGTCGTCTGTCTTGATTCTTATTGTGGATTTGTTCATAACCAAATTTCTCATGGCAGTTTTCGCCTATCGCTAATCATGGCCGCGCCTCCTACCGCGATTGAACAGCCCGCTCCGTCGGAAACCGGTGCGTCGACCAACGTCATTGTGTTCGAGAATGTCTCGATTGCGTTCGAAGGCAAGACTGTGCTCGATGGAATTTCCTTTCACCTGGAGAAGGGCGAGACCAAGGCGATTTTGGGCGTCGCCGGTTCGGGGAAGAGCACCATTCTGAAGCTCTCACTCGGATTGATATGTCCCGACGCTGGACATATTTATGTTCTGGGCGATGACGTAACCCAGATGCGCGAAGATGATTTGTTTGAACTGCGACGAAAGATTGGGATGGTTTTCCAGGAAAGCGCGCTTTTCGATTCGCTCACCGTACGGGAGAATGTAGCTTTCCGGTTGCTCGAAGAGGGACACGTTTCCGAGGACGAGATAGAGAAGCCAGTGCGCGAGGCGTTGAGCTTTGTGGAACTGGAAAATACCGTAGACAAGTTTCCGTCGGAGCTCTCCGGAGGAATGCGGCGGCGCGTCGCCATTGCGCGCGCCATTATTACCCATCCCGAGATTCTGCTTTACGATTCACCGACCGGCGGCCTGGATCCGGTCACTTCCACGACCATTATCGAGTTGATCGTCAAACAGCGAGATGTGTACAAAACCAGTTCGCTGCTGGTGACGCATCGGATTCAAGATACTTTTATGATGGCGACGCATTACTTCGACCGGAAAGCCAACAAGATGCTGCCCTTGCCAAAGGGTCAGCGTGGGGAGGTGCCCATGACATTCCTCATTTTGCGCGATGGCAAGGTGATCTTCGATGGCGACGTGCACCAGTTGGCGCACTCGAGGGATGAATACATCAGGGAATTTATTTCGTAGGTATGATTTGTCATCCTGAGCGTAGCGAAGGATCTGTGCACTTGCGCGGTGCAGCAAAGTACAGAGATCCTCCGCTACTCAGGATGACATCTTTTTCTAGCTGGCCTTTGCGGCCTTCGCCATGGCCTCGCGACGGCTCGCCACTTGGCCCTCCACATATTTCAACCAGTCGCGTCCCTGCTTTGAGCTGTTAATCAGCTTCTCGATATTCGCAAACATACGCGGGTTCTTCATCTTGGTGCGCAATTCTCCAATAAACGGTTTGACCTTGGCAAAAATAAAGAACATCTCGCCGCTAAAGCTGGGGTCGAGAACGAGTTCCTGATTGATCGTTCCTGCCAGGGTGAGTGACGCAACCATGCTCCAGTATCCGCCCACCTGGCGCAGCCAGTTATTTTCCTGGGAGCCCATGGCCATTCCGATTTTCATGACGTCCTCGGCGCTTTCGGGCCAGAACGTTGTCAGCCACCAGTTGCGCGCTTTGCGTATTTCGGCTTCGCGACGGAGATCGTAGAGTTGCAAAATCAGCTGGGCATCGGCGGCTGTGGGTTTCTTAGGCATAGAATCCTCCAGAAGAAATATGGAATTGTGAGCAGGGAACCGCAGTCATTCTACCATTTGACGGGCGTTCAGCTATTTTGCCCGACAACTGCGGCTTCCGCAGGCACTGGCCGCTCGTAAGTCACATTCTTTATTCGGACACGCAATTACCGGGCCTGCCTTCAAAAACTTCTCTACCAAATATTCGCTTCCGCAAGTCGGGCACTTCTCGGCGATGGGCTTGTGCGCAGAAGTGAACTTGCACTTCGGATAATTTCCGCAGCCATAGAACGTGTTGCCTTTGCGCGCGCGCTTCTCGACCAGTTCGCCGTCTTTGCACAGCGGGCATTTCACACCGATGAAATTTTGCTTCACGTACTTGCATTCTGGATATCCGCTGCAGGTAGTGAACTCGCCGAAGCGTCCGTGGCGGATCATCATATTGCGTCCGCACTTGGGGCATAGTTCGTCGAGCGGAATGTCCGGAACTTTCTTGCCCTGATCGAGACGGCGCGTGGTTTTGCAATCGGGATAGCCGGTGCAGGCCATGAACTGCCCGAAGCGTCCGCGCTTCAGCACCATTACGCGGCCGCAGTTCTCGCAGTACTCTTCCTGGGTGGTTTCCTGCACGTCGGCAGAATCCAGGTCGGGCAAGTTGATGGGATTTTCTTTGGTGAAAGTGCAGCTATTGGGATCTTCTTTATCGTAAGAACTGCACGCATAGAACGAGCCGTGCTTGCCCCACTTGATGACCAGCGGAGAACCGCAGCGCTCGCACTTCTCGTCCGTCGGCTTCTCCATCCGCTTGATGTTCTCCATGTGCTTGGAGGCATAGCGGAGGTCTTTTTCAAACTTCTTGTAGAAGTCGGCCAGCGCGTCGGTCCAGGTTTCTTTGCCTTCTTCGATCTCGTCGAGTTCTTCTTCGAGACGCGCGGTGTAAAGGATGTCGAAGATGTCAGGGAAGTTTTCTACCAGAAGATCGGTTACGACCAGGCCGATTTCCGTAGGCGTGAACTTGCCGCCGAGCTTCTGCACGTACTGCCGCTCCTGAATGGTGCTGAGAATGGCGGAGTAGGTGGAAGGACGGCCAATGCCGCGCTCTTCGAGTTCCTTTACCAGCGAAGCTTCGTTGTAGCGCGGTGGAGGCTCGGTGAAATGCTGCTCGGGCTTCAGCGCCTTCAGCGTTAGCTTTTGGCCGGGCTCGAGCGGAGGCAACTTGTGCTTGAGTTCCTCGTCTTCTTCGTCCTTGCCTTCTTTCGACTCCTCGTAAACTTTGAGGAAGCCGTCGAACTTGAGCACCGAGCCGGTGACACGGAACCAGAATGTTTCCGCCGCTGATTTGGCGTCGATATCGACAGTCGTCTGGTCGAAGACCGCCGGCATAATTTGCGAAGCCACAAAGCGCTGCCAGATTAACTTGTAGACTTTGTATTCGTCCTCTTTTAAATATTGCTTGATCTGATCGGGATGGCGCAGAGCCGATGTCGGACGTATGGCTTCGTGAGCCGCCTGCGCGGCCTTCTTCTCTTTGTAAGTGTTTGGCGCTTCGGGGAGATACTGCTCGCCGTACTGCGACTTGATGTATTCGCGCACTTCGGCCAAAGCATCATTCGACACGCGCACCGAATCAGTACGCATATAAGTGATGAGGCCGACGAGTCCCTCCTCGCCGAGCTCGACGCCTTCGTAGAGGCGCTGCGCGATCATCATGGTGCGCTTGACGCTGAAGCGAAGTTTGCGGGAGGAATCCTGCTGCAGCTTGCTGGTGGTAAATGGCGGAGTTGCGTTGCGGCGGCGCTCTTTGCGATCGACGGTGCGTACGAGCCAGTCAGCATTTTCCAGTGCGGCTCGGATATTTTCCGCATCCTCGCCATTGGTGACTTCGATTTTTTCTTCGCCCTTGCCGAGAAAACGGGCGTCAAAAGCGGGAGGCTTCGGACCGGCGAGATTGGCGTCGATCGTCCAATATTCTTTCTTTTCGAATGCCTTGATTTCGCGTTCGCGTTCGACGATGAGGCGCAAGGCAACAGTCTGCACGCGGCCAGCGGAGAGACCTCGGCGAACTTTGTCCCAGAGAAGCGGGGAAACCTGGTAGCCAACGAGGCGATCGAGAACGCGCCGGGCTTGTTGTGCGTCAACTAGATTCTGATCGATATCACGGGGATGCTCGAACGCCTCGCGGACCGCGCGTTGCGTAATCTCGTTGAAAGTGACGCGCCGAATACGCTCCGGTTCGGGCTCGGCGTCCTTCTTGGCTTTTTTCTTTTTCTTCTTCTTGGCGCCGTCGCCGAGTTCTTCCGCCAAGTGCGCGGCGATGGCTTCGCCTTCGCGATCCGGATCGGGTGCGAGGTAGATGCGATCCATGCCCAGCGCCAGCTTCTTCAGCCGGGCGACAACTTTTTCTTTGCCGGGGATGACAATGTATTCCGTCTCGAAATCGTTGTCGACATCGACACCGAGTGTGCTTTTAGGCAGATCTTTCACGTGGCCGAGCGAAGCCTCGACAGTAAAGCCCTTACCCAGGTATTTCTGGATGGTCTTTGCCTTGGCAGGCGACTCGACGATGACTAAACCTTTTTCCAATGTGGCCTCAATGGTTTTGAAACTAGCACGAATGCGGCTGCGGCAACAAGTTGTGGAAGCGAGCTATCAGCTTTCAGCTGTCAGCTCTCAGCTTGTGAATGAACGACGCCAGCATGCGTTTCACCTCAACAACTTCGCTTTCGAGCCGTTTGTAATCGATTAATTCTAAGAGCTCCAGGTCACGCGCCAGCAGTAGATGATATTCAAGTTCGCTGGCCGAACCCATTGCGATCTGGAGAAAGCGTCCGAATTCGCAATCGCCCTTGCGGCAGGGACCTTCGGCGATGTTGGCTCCGATAGAAGCGGCCGACCTGCGCATCTGACTCGTCAACCCATAAATTTCGTGGCGAGGGAACGAGTTGCTCGATCGATACACGTCGAGTGTCAGAACGTGAGCCTTCTCCCAAACCTTCAGGTTCATGAAACTCTGCATATCCAATTCCCGTGCCGACTGTTTAGCTGAGAGCTGATAGCTGACGGCTGATAGCTAGAAGCTCTTCACAAAATTCTTCCCCGGCAACTGCTTCACTTTGCCGGCGAGCTCCAGTTCGAACAGCGCGGCGAATATTTCGGAGGATGACAGCGCGGGCTCCAGCCTTTCCACGATGTCATCGATGTGAGTGGCTTCGTCGGCCTTGAGCAGCGCGAAGATTTTCTTCTCGTGCGGCGCCAGTTCCGCTTCCCCGAATAGAGATGCAGTTTGCTCCGCCTGCGATTCATTGCCGCCCTCGGGCTGCAGGCTAAGTCGCACTTGCGCAGGCAGTTCCTCCCAAATGTCCTCCCATGTGGCGACCAGCTTTGCGCCTTGCTTGATCAGGGTATTTGGAGTCCACGAGCCTTTGTTGGTGACGTTGCCGGGCACGGCGAAGACCTCGCGATTTTGTTCCAGCGCGCAGCGTGCGGTAATGCGGGTGCCGCTGTATTCGGCAGCTTCGACTACCAGCACTCCCAGCGAAATGCCGCTAATGATGCGGTTGCGAATCGGAAAGTTCTGCGGGGCAGGAAAAGTGCCCATGGGAAATTCAGAAATAACCGCACCGCCCAACGCCAGAATTTGCTCTACCAGCCGCTTGTTCTCTTTGGGATAAACTTCGTCGACACCAGTGCCCCACACGGCCACTGTTTTTCCTTTTGCCGCAATTGCGCCGCGATGCCCGGCGGTATCGATGCCTCTAGCCATGCCACTGAAGATCACCAGGCCGCGTGCTGCCAGATCGCAAGCCAGCCGTTCGGCCATTCCCGACCCGTACGGCGTAGGATGGCGAGTCCCAACCAGCGCGATTCCCGGCTGCGAAATCGCTGCATCGTTGCCGCGCACGTAAAGAATGAGCGGAGGGTCGTAAATCTGTTTCAACTGCTCCGGGTAGGCAGGGTCATCGAAAGCGATGATTCGAGCGTCCGCCGCCGCGGCCTTCGCCAATTCGTCTTGCGCCAGTTCCATCGAGCGGCCCGTGCCGAGGGACTGCGCAGAAACCGCGCGAAGGCCCGCCGCTTCTAATTCCGTAAGCGAGGCCCGAAATAGGGCCTGTACGCTGCCGAAAAATTCCAGCACGCGGCGAGCTTTGGTTGGCCCCAAACCCGGCGTAAGCGCTAGGGCAAGCCATTGCAGAGAGGTTTCGCTGGTTTTGCAGACGGGCACTGCTGCTTCGGACACTGCGACCTCCGGAGGCTCTGCGGGCATCTATACACGCCGCGAAAGCGGTGTCAAGGTTAGATGAACATCGCTTGATTGAATCAAAGCGTAGAAGTGCAAAACCTTTCATCTTGACCGCCTGCAAGACGGGGACGATAATTTCTGCCCGCAAGCGCTTTATGACCCTCCATCACGGGCCGCAGTCACTCAGCATATTTATCCAAGGAGAAACCAGTGAAAAAATCCATTTCAGGCGTTCTGGTAGTTTTGATGTTCGTCGCTGTCGGTATTGCGGCGGCGCCGCCGTTAACCTTCACCTTCTCGGACGTTCACGCTAACAAGACCGCGACAGAGACTGACACCTTCGCAGTCAACAACGCGGGCGCAATCGCCGGCGATTACGTGGACGCCAAAAGCGTGCAGCACGCTATGATCCTCGTCGGAAAGAAGCTCACCACCGTCAATCACGCGGGTTGCACGACCACCGGTGGCTACCCTGCCGCAATTGCTTTCTACGGTATCAACAAATCAGGCGCGGCCGCCGGTTTCTGCACCAGCACCAAGACCAGTTTGTTCGAGGGATTTGTATATTCAGGCGGCAAATTCACTGCCATCAACTTCCCCAAATCAAACGGAACCCAGGCCATCGGAATCAATGATGCTGGCGATGTAGTAGGTGCGTATCTCGACTCCGCCAGCGTCCAGCATGCCTTCGTGAAGAAAGGCGCCAAGTATACGAGCATCGACGTAAAGGGCGATACTACCCCGTTCGCCTGGGCGATCAACAACAGCGGCCAGATGGTTGTGTTTGCCCTTAGCTCTACTGGTACTTACCAGAGTTTCGTCTACAACGGCAAGACCTTCAAGAAAATCGCTGATCCAAATGCCAGCACATCTGGAACTATTGCCCGCTCCCTAAATAATAAGGGCGACGTCGTGGGCGCCTATTTCAATTCCGCTGGCGACGAGATTGGTTTCCTCTATCACGGCGGCAAGTACTACGATGTCATCGATCCAAAAGCTTCGACCCAGACCAAACCCGACGGTGTCAATGACACCCTCGAAATGGTAGGACGCTACCTGAACAGCTCCAGCGCAACGGCAGGATTCAAGGCCACCACAAAGCAGTAGCCTGATTTTGGTAGCGCCGGCATCTTGCCGGCTGTCCCCGAGAGCAACTT
This sequence comes from uncultured Acidobacteriota bacterium, assembly GCA_963716405.1. Taxonomy (GTDB): domain Bacteria; phylum Acidobacteriota; class Terriglobia; order Terriglobales; family Acidobacteriaceae; genus JABDBE01. Next base: position 27,606 of record CAVQTI010000020.1, read on the forward strand.
GCCCTTGGCGGTGAGGGCGAGACGCCCTCACGACAGCCGCCGGGACGGCGGCGCTACAAAGTCACATTTCGCGCCAGACATCTTTGAACTCGAAGAACCCTTTTTTCCCGACGAGCCATTCGGCGGCTCTGACGGCGCCTTCCGCGAATCCGCGGCGGGACTTGGCGTCGTGGCAAAGGTAGATCGTGTCGCTCGAGGAATCCAGCACCAGTTCATGCATGCCCACTACATCGCCTTCGCGGAATGAGGTGATTTCCAACTCAGTATCGGACGCGTCACGCACAATTCTTTGCAGAGCTATCGCAGTTCCGGAAGGCGCGTCTTTTTTCTGCGCGTGATGGCGTTCGAAAATTTGACCGAAGTACTGGTGCTGAAGCGCGGCCGCAGCGCTTCGCGCGACGTCAAAAAACAGATTCACGCCAATAGAAAAATTCGGAGCGTAAACCAAACTGCCTCCGCATTGTTGCACCAACTCCCGGATTCGCGGCAGCTCGCCATACCATCCAGTGGTGCCAACGACAATACCTTTCCGCGCGCGAACGCAAACTTCAATATTGTGAAGAACCGCGGCTGGGTTGGTGAAGTCGATGGCAATATCGATCGAGGCGAGTTTTGGGTCACTCAAAGCTGCGCCATCCTGATTCTCGGCCGCGCCTGCCACACGCACGTGGTGTCCCCGTTCGCGTGCCAGTTCCGCTACCAGCGAACCAGTTTTGCCGCGGCCTAAAACCAGAATATTCATTCGGGGTATATCGTACCTTTTTTTGGGGATGGTCGCGTAAAGAACTCAGGCAAAGACTTCGGGATCGAGGTCTGAGAAAAATATCTTGTGCAGCCGGCGTACCACCTGCGGCACTTCATCTTCTTCGATGACGAAAGTGAGATTAATCTCCGAAGCTCCCTGGGAAATCATGCGAATCTTTACATCGGATAGCTCGCCGAAGACACGCGCGGCGATCCCCGGCGTCTCGCGCAGATTCTCTCCCACCAGACAAACGATCGCTTTGCGGCCTTCATATTTCACATCCGCCAGTTTCGCCAAATCCGCTGCCAGCGCGGGAATCGATTCGTTTGAATCCACCGTGAGTGAAACGCTGACTTCCGAAGTGGATACCACATCCACTGCGATTCGATGCCGGTCAAAGGCTTCAAAAATGGCACGCAGGAAACCGTGAGCCAGAAGCATGCGAGGAGCCGCAACATCGATAATAGTAATGCGTTTTTTGGCGGCGATAGCTTTGAAGGAATTTCTGCAGTGCGGCACGCGGGCTGAGATGCGTGTTCCTTCACAATCAGGATTGCGTGAGTTGAGCACGTAAACCGGAATATTTCTTTGGATCGCAGGCAGCACCGTAGCCGGGTGCAGCACCTTGGCGCCGAAGTAGGCTAATTCGGCCGCTTCGTCGAAGCTGATGAGCTTGATGCGCCGCGCTTCCGGGCATAGGGTGGGATCGGTGGTCAGCATGCCGTCGACATCGGTCCAGATTTCGATTCGCTCCGCGCCCAGCCCCGCACCGACAATCGCCGCCGAATAATCGGAGCCCCCGCGCCCTATAGTAGTGGTGATGCCGGCCTTGGTGGCTCCGATAAAACCTCCCATCACTGGGACTCGGCCCTTATCCAGCACGGGCTGTACTTTCTGCCGCAGGCGCTGGTTCGTTTCCTCCATCAAGGGGGCAGCGCGCATGTGCTCGTTGTCAGTGACAATACATTCGCGCGAATCGACCATGGTGGCATCGAGGCCGTTCGCGGAAAACGCCGCGGAGATAATGCGGCTGGAGAGAATTTCACCAAAGGCGGCGACGTGATCGGTGGTGCGCGGGGTCAACTCGCCTACCGCAGCAATCCCGCGCAACAATTCGTCGAGTGCTTCGAAGTAGACTCCCAAATCTCCGTGGAATTCCGTGAACAGTGCCGTGCCGAGAAGTTCTCCAGCCGTGTTATAGTGGCGCTCCCGCAGCGAGCGCGAAAGACTGAGCGCGGCTTTGCGATCGCCATTTCCTGCCGCCCGCGCCATTGCCAGCAATTGGTCGGTGACCTTGGACATGGCACTGACCACCACCACCGGCTTCTGTGCCAGCCGGCCTTTGACAATCGCTGCGGCCCGCTCGATGGCAGTGGCGTCCTGCACTGAGGTGCCGCCAAATTTCATGACAATCATTGGCGCTCGCACCTCGGAAACGAATTTGCGCGGTCAGGTGCAATTCGGCTATATGAAAATCTTTTGAGGTAAGCGATCAATCGAGGTAACCCTGCACCTTGAGTAATTCAGCGTTCAGCAGGGCAGCGCCAGCCGCGCCTCGAATGGTGTTGTGGGAAAGTACGGTGAACTTCCAATCCAAAACTCCGCATGGGCGCAACCGCCCCACAGTTGCGGTCATGCCATTGCCCGCTTCGACGTCATATCGCGGCTGCGGCCGGTCTGCGGATTCTGTATAACGCACGGGCTGTTCAGGGGCGCTGGGCAGCTTCAATTCCTGGGGAATGCTGCGGAATTTGTTCCATGCGTCGATAATTTCCTCGGGCCGAGCTTTTTCTCGCAACTGCACCGACACGGATTCAGTGTGCCCATCTTCCACGGCTACGCGGTTGCAGTGCGCGCTCATTCTGAAGGTCAGCCGGTATGACGCCCGCGCCGTTGAGCTGTCCCAGAAGTTTGCGCGTCTCCTCCTCCATTTTTTCTTCTTCTTTGGGAATGTGGGGAATCACGTTTCCTAGAATGTCGAGCGACGCGACGCCGGGGTATCCCGCGCCACTGACCGCTTGCATGGTCACCGCCATGACCGCCTTGAGTCCAAATTCGTTCTGCAAAGGCTTCAGGGCCATAACCAGTCCGATGGCCGAGCAGTTAGGATTAGTGACCACAAAACCGCCGGACTTTTTTCGCCAGCCTTGGCATTCAACCATCTTGATGTGATCGGGATTGACCTCCGGAATCACGAGCGGAACATCACTCTGCATTCTCAATGCGCTGGAGTTCGTGACCACAATGCAACCCGCGTTGGCAAAACGAGGTTCCATTTCTGCGGCAATCGAGGCGTCGAGCGCGGCGAAAATAATTTTCGTTGCGCCTTCGGGAGTGGCCGGCGATATTTTCATTTTCGCCACATTCGATGGCATAGGCGTCTTCATCTTCCAGCGCGCCGCTTCGCCATAGGATGCGGCCTTCAGAGCGATCGGAAGCCGCCAGCCATGCCACTTCGAACCAGGGGTGGTGTTCAAGCATTTGCACGAAGCGCTGCCCTACCATCCCGGTCGCGCCCAGAATCCCCACAGGAATTTTCGTCTGCATAGTAGATTTGAATTTTACAACAGGCTCCAAAAACCTGACTGGTAAGAAGTCGAAACCTTCGTAACGCGGGTATAAGAAAGCTAGGGAGGGAATTGGGGTCTTTAGTTTAGGAAGTATGTCCGGTACAAGGTATCTCTTTGCGCAGGTTTGAAGCCAGCGTCGCGAATGATGCGGCGTAGTTCTTCTTCAGTCGTGCAATTGGTCACGCCGGCGGCTCGCACTACGTTCTCTTCGAGCATCACCGAGCCCACGTCGTTGCCGCCAAACCGCAGGCCTAATTGGCAGACTTTCAGTCCCTGGGTTACCCAACTGGATTGCACGTTCAGGAAATTCGAAAGATAAAGCCGCGAGATCGCCAGCACTTTCAGATATTCGACCGCCGTGGCTTCGTCCCAGTGACGCCCGCCCAGAGCGGTATTCGCGGGCTGAAAGCTCCACGGGATAAATGCGGTGAATCCGCCGGTCTCTTCCTGCAGCTCGTACAGCCGCTGAAAATGGTTCACGCGATTTTCGTAATTCTCGCCGACGCCGAACATCATGGTCGCAGTGGTTCTCATTCCCAACTGATGCGCGGTGCGATGCACGTTGAGCCAATCGTCGGTGAGGCATTTCAGGCGCGCGATCTTGTAGCGGACTTCGTCGTCGAGAATCTCCGCGCCGCCGCCGGGAATCGAATCGAGGCCGGCATCCCGCAGCCGCGAAATAGTATCGCGAATGCTCAGCTCGCTGTATTCCGCAATCGCAATAATTTCGGACGCCGAATAGCAGTGCAGGTGAATTTTCGGGAAGCGCTGCTTGATGCCGCGCAGCATCTGCTCATGCCAGTCAATTTTCAGATCAGGATGCAGCCCACCCTGCATCAGCACCCCGGTCCCGCCCATTTCAACCGTCTCGCGAATCTTTTCGTAAATGGTTTCGAAATCGAGGATGTATCCCTCTTTCGCCTTCGGCCCCTTCAGCGGCCGATAGAACGCGCAGAACGTGCAGTACTCGGTGCAATAATTTGTGTAATTAATATTGCGATCGATGATGTACGTGGCCACGCCTTCGGGATGCAGCTTGCGGCGCACCGCGTCAGCTTCCATGCCAATGCCGATGAGGTCGTCGGAACGAAACAGATCGAGAGCTTGCTGCTTGGTCAAGGTCATGGGAGTTCAGTATGACTCTAACAATTCTAGCGGAGGTAAGGCGGTTGCTCCAAATGAAAGCCGAGTCAGGCTGCGCTACTACCCTGAGCGGCAGGCGTCTGATGCTTGTAGCGAAGATACTGAATCAGCGAAATAATTCCGCCGATGACCGCCAGCCCGATCAAAATTGACAGCGCGGGTTTCTGGTAGCGGGCGAAAAAACGAAGGATGTGCCTGCCATAAAGCGATCCGAGGTAGGCCTCGATCGCGTAGCGAAGCCCGCGTCCAAACAGCAGCGAACCCAAAAATTTCTTTCGCGAGTACTGCATCGCGCCCGCCGCGATCAGGAACGGCACAAACGGAAAAGGCGGAGGCATGAGAGCTGGAATCGCGATTGCCCAGAACCCCCAGCGCTCGAATCTCTGTTGAACTTTCTTAGCTCGACGTTTCGAGAGCTTGCGCTCCATCGCTTCCTTGCCGCCCTTGCATGCCAGCGCATAAGTAATGTATCCGCCAATCACGGCCCCTATCGTCGCCATAAGGGCGTAATAAATCCACGGCTCGCGATGGCGCGCGGCCAGCCAGATAGTGAGCACGTCCATGCTGCCGGTCAGGGGAACGACAGAGTTGTCCGCGATCCCTAACAACACAAGTCCGGGGCCGCCGAGACGGCGCAGGCGTACCCAGGTGGAAACGGCGAACAACGGATGGAAATGTGGCAGCATTGGGTTTTGATGCAGGTTAGTGTACAGGCAATGTGGTGGCTAGAAAAATTAACTAGATTACGACCGCCTTCGCCGCGTCCAGAAAAGACAACGGCGGCGCGGAGGCCAGTGCTCCGCATTCGCGACCAAGTTCGTAGAACAAACGCATGCCGTCCAGGCAATCCGGATCGAGCGAGTAATGGATGTTCTCTGTCAGATAGCTTTTCACTTCCTCTTCACTCAAAGCCAGGCGCGGCGCCCACTCGCGGGCAATGACATCGAGACTGTTCGGCAGCAGACCATGGTTTCGTGATTCCTGAAATACCGCAGCTAAATCCAAATCGCGAGGAGCATGGTTCAACGCGGCCTGGCGTATGGCCCAAAAGGCAAAGACAAATGGTTTGCCCGTCAACCGTATCCATTCTTCGGCAAGGTCATAAGTAAGAAATTGCGAACGGTCGATCTGCAACGCCGGATCGCCAATGACTAACCCCGCGTCGTTCACCTTCAGCATCTGTTCGATATCGGGTGCCATCGCGGCGAATGTTCGTCCGCCTCCCCACCATTTCGCAAACAGAATTTTGAGCAGTGCGACCGAAGTCATCGACGAAGTATCCAAAGCAACGGTCCGAATCTTTTCCAGCGGAACTTTGCTGACTAGCAGGATGGAGCGGACTGCCTGCCGCGAAGCGATGGCAACTCCCGGAAGAATCGCCAGATCAGGAATGCTGGTGTAAGCCGCTGCAGGAATAATGCCAATATCCGCCGACCCGTCGCGCAAACTGTCGGCACAAAGCGAAGGAATGGTGTAAGAAATATCAAAGCTGTTCCGAGCAGGGAAGTTTCCATGCTCGAAATCCCACATCAGTGGCGCTGTATTAAGGTAGGAGATGGCGGAAATGCGAAGAGGTTTCATCAGAAAGACATATTAATTCTAGCAGGAGGGTGAGATTGAAATCGGCACAACACTCTCCCCGGCCGCCGTTGCCTCTAACGCATACACTTTATTTGAAATCTCCGTCTGACCTTCTAAACGCCGCCAAGTTATAACACCTGTTCAGCTTGATCGCAACGCGTCCCATTCGCGGGCGGAATTTCCCAGCATTTGAGAACAAGCCGCAAGGCGCTAGGGCTGCGGCTTCGCATTCGGATCGGGCGGAGGCGGGGGCTGCTTGTCTTTGGGATCGTTCTGCGGACTGCTGTAAATCGAGTATTGGCCTTCGGGACGCTTTAGCTTGATGGTGATTTCCATGGTGGGTTGGTTTATTTCGTAGTCTTCGCCGAAAGTTTGGAAGCCGGGCGCGAGCACCTGCACGCGCAGCTTGCCATAAGGGACGCCTTCAAAGCTGGCCTTGCCGTCTGCGTCGGTTTTGAGTTCGATTCCGCCGCGGTCCTGCTTATCGTGCTTGCCCACGGCGTGCATGACAACCCCGGCGTTGCGCACCGGTTTCCCGTTGGCGTCCCTAACCACCAGGAAGCTTAATTGCGCTACGGGGAAGTCGTACTGGGATTTCTTATCGCCCGGCTGACCCAGAGCGGCAGAAGCTGCGAAGAGGCAGAGCACGCATACGGTTAGCGACCAGAGGGTCATTTTCATTGCAGCATCTCCTTGCGCAATCTGACTTTAATAATCGTCCGCAAATAAAAGCAGCTAAACAACTTAGCCAGCCGTTGATGGGCTTCGCTTGACATCAATCGAGCCGAGGATTTATACTTAGCACTCACAAACAATGAGTGCTAACAAAGTCTTGATCGAGGTTGTCGACTGATATCTCTAGCACTTTACCCTAAATTTTAACTGAATACGAACGAAAGGAGCTGTAAGCATGGCTACGAAATTCACCCCACTGCACGACCGCGTTCTGGTTCGTCGCATAGAAGAAGTAGGAACTACTCGAGGCGGGATAATTATCCCAGATTCGGCTAAGGATAAGCCTTCCGAGGGCGAGGTCATCTCCGTTGGACGCGGCAAGAGCAACGACGAGGGAAAGGTATTTCCTCTGGCGGTTAAGGAAGGCGATCACATTCTGTTTGGAAAGTACTCCGGTACGGAGATCAAGCTGGACGGTGAAGATTTCATCATCATGCGCGAAGAAGAGGTTCTTGGCATCGTGACGGGCGCGGCTACTAAGAAGGAACTCGCTGGCTCGCGTCGCTAGTTTTCTTGTGTGCCTGGCTTGTCTTCAAAAAGCATTAACCACAGAGGACACAAAGGTACACAAAGTTAGAACTTGTTGGTCGCGCGTTTCTTTTTGAAACTTCGCGACCTTTGTGGTTAAAAGACTTTCGAACTTCAGAGGAGAAAAGAAATTATGGCAAAGCAAATCGTTCATGGAGAAGAGTCGCGACAGGCGATACTTCGCGGCGTGAATATTCTCGCCGATGCGGTAAAAGTCACTCTTGGCCCCAAGGGCCGCAACGTTGTGATCGAAAAGAAATTCGGTTCGCCGACCATCACCAAGGACGGCGTCACCGTGGCTAAGGAAATCGAACTGAAGGACGCGCAGGAAAACATGGGCGCGCAGATGGTGCGTGAAGTGGCGTCGAAGACCTCGGACATCGCGGGCGACGGCACCACCACCGCGACCGTTCTGGCCCAGGCTATCTATCGCGAAGGCGTCAAGACCGTCGCTGCCGGCGCCAACCCGATGGCGATGAAGCGCGGCATCGAGAAGGCCGTCACCGCTATTTGCGGCAGCGTCGACAAGGAAGGCAACCGCGTCAAGGGCGAACTCGACAAGTTCTCCAAGCCCGTGACCGGAGACATGATTGGGCAAGTCGGCACCATCAGCGCCAACAACGACGAGACCATCGGCAAGATCATCGCCGAGGCCATGAAGAAGGTCGGCAAAGATGGCGTCATCACCGTGGAAGAAGCCAAGACGCTCGAGACGCAACTCGAAGTCGTCGAAGGCATGCAGTTCGACCGCGGCTATCTCTCTCCTTATTTCGTCACCGATCCCGAGCGCATGGAAACCGTGCTCGAGAATCCTTACATCCTGATTCACGAAAAGAAGATCAGCTCGATGAAGGATCTTCTCCCGCTGCTCGAGCAGATCGCCAAGAGCGGCACGTCCGCTGCTGATCATCGCCGAGGATGTCGAAGGCGAAGCGCTGGCAACTCTGGTCGTGAACAAGCTGCGTGGCACGCTGCAAGTCGCCGCCGTCAAGGCGCCGGGCTTCGGCGATCGCCGCAAGGCCATGCTGGATGACATCGCGAAACTCACTGGTGGCAAGGCCATCACTGAGGATCTCGGCATCAAGCTGGAAAACGTTCAGATCAGCGATCTCGGCCAGGCCAAGAAGATCACCATCGACAAGGACAACACCACCATCGTCGAAGGCAAAGGCAAGCCCGGAGACATTCAAGGGCCGGGTCAAGGAAATTCGTGGCCAGATCGAAAAGACCACCAGCGACTACGACCGCGAGAAGCTGCAGGAGCGGTTGGCGAAGCTGGTTGGTGGCGTGGCTGTGATCAAGGTTGGCGCTGCGACCGAGACCGAAATGAAAGAGAAGAAGGCTCGCGTCGAAGACGCCATGCACGCAACCCGCGCTGCAGTCGAGGAAGGCATTGTCCCCGGCGGTGGTGTGGCTCTGGCTCGCTGCGTCCCCGCGCTCGACAAGGCTGAAGCTCGAGGGCGATGAGCAGATCGGCGTGAACATTGTGCAAGCGCGCTATCCAGGAGCCGCTGCGCCAGATCGCCGAGAACGCCGGCGAAGAAGGTGCCATCGTCCTGGGCAAAGTCAACGACTCGAAAGACCCCAACTACGGCTACAACGCCCTGACCGGTGAGTACGAAGATCTGGTCAAGGCGGGCGTGCTCGATCCGACCAAGGTCGTGCGCACTGCGCTGCAGAATGCCGGATCGATTGCGTCGTTGATGCTGACCACGGAAGCCCTGATCGCCGAAATCCCTGAGGAGAAGAAGGGTGCTCCGATGGGCGGCGGCGGACACGGTGGCGGGATGGAAGGCATGTACTAAGAAGCTTTCTGCTGTCAGCTGGTTCAAAGGCCCCGCTCGTTAGAGCGGGGCTTTTTGCGCCAAGGCATCGCGTCGCCAGTAAGAAGTCTAACCCGCCGACGCCACACCCTAGCTCAAAATGCCAACTTATGCGACTCGCTCTCCTCCGAAGGGTTCCTCAGTGATTACTTCGCTCGCTACTTTCTTTATACTCTCCTTCTCGTGAGGAAGCCGAATGAAGAATTTTCGGATGATCGGCGATGTATAAGAGACCCAAAGTGGCTTACCAAGAAACACAATGCTGAGCCAGCTTGAAACAAAACTGTACCTCACCACCTCGTTGTTTTCGTATCCGGCCACAACTTCCATCGCTATCGCCACGGCGGTAAAACTGGCGATAATGAAGCTGAGCAGGAGGTGCGTCACAAGCACCCCGGGACTCCGTGCTCGGAGAAGCTCCGGCCATCGATTTGTGGCTGGGACAAACGACGAAACAAGGATTGTTAGCATGGGCAGTGCGAGTACAAAAAACATGAAAACGCTAGCGGCGATTCCGATTTCTCGACCTTCGCGAAGTTTTTCTGCCGCTACGCTGACAGCGGCGGCGAAAGAGTGTCCCGTGTAAACAAAACGCAGAACGTCGACAGTGCCGATGCCTAGAGCCAAACAATCCAGAATAATCAGTCCTCCTACCACTCCGGAACGCCAATATTTATTCGCTGCGCTAGCGGCACGGCCATTTTTCATAGGGATTCTCCCGGTCTGGTCCAATTTCCCATCTGAGCTGCAACTTTCCCCTGCAGGTAGAGTAAACATAGTAAGGGGCATCTCGTCGCTCGCCGGCGCCGATATGGTACCGCTCACACCGCCCTATAAGGTCATCTGCATTTTTTTGGAGGTATTCCTTCACGCACGTGCGATCAAGGTGACTCTTCTCTTTGCATTCCGCGACTGCCTTAGATAATACGACAATTGCGTCGAACGAGTAGGCTTCGGCGGACGGGACTACATTTATCTCACGCAAAGTTTTTGTGAGCTCTGGAATGCATTGGAGAGCCCTCGAAGGATTAAAGGGCGAGGTCACGTAAATACTGGCGCCAAAACCCAGGAGGTCATTGGTCAGGCATGCCTCGGACATTATGAATGTGTAACTGCTCATCTGCTCACCGGTCACGCGGGCCCGTTCTCTGAGTTCTTCGAGAAGAACGCGGGCGAGCTCGGGATATCCGATAAACACTATCCACTTGTGCGGCTGTGCATTCATCAAGGCGTGTATTTCAGTTACGAGTGCCCAGATGTCTCCAGTGTCGACGTCCAGTTCCTTAGAACCAGCAATGTAGCCTGCGATGGAGTACTTCGAGTTCTTTTCCTCGCGTAGAGAGTCACAGATCGGCTTGGTGTAAGCATCGGATCCGTTTCGTTTTGTGATGTCGCAAATAAGGATAATCTTGCCCGGCTTTTCGCCGGAAATACGCTTGTGTTGGTTAGAGCCGCCGACGAGTTTTCGTGTTGTTGCCTCGATAGCCTCCACCTGATTTGGAACATCGCTCGGAATGAGCCGGAAGGCATTGTCAAATCTAGAATAAGTGGCGTCCTTTGCTTCCAATTCTGCTAAACTCGGCCACGGTCCGTGCTCGTCAAATTTGTAAGTAACATAGGGTGACGTGGCTGCGGGTATGATTACCGGAATCCCTCCCTCTGCGTATGAAGGCAGTACAGCCCGGGTAGTGCCCGAGTAGGAGTGGCCCACGACAGCCAGCACGTCTGGGTCGTCCCGAATCTGGCGGGCGGTGGACAGTGCCTGCGCAGTGCTCTCTGCATCCTTTTCGGGCACAACTTCGACCCATTTCTTGATGGCCTGGAACTCAGGTGTTTCTTGTGCAAGCTCAGCTCCTTTCAAGATCGAGCTATAGTTCTGATCATTCCCAGCGGAAGATCCGAACACTTCAATCTTCAGAAAGGGTGGGGACTTCTCTGCAGGATCCGGGTGCCACTGATCGGAACCGCATGCTTGCAAAAGCACAAGCGCGGCCAATGTGAGGAGCGGAGCACGGATAGACATAGCTGTCAGCCCTCGGCCCCCTCAGGCTTCGTCGCGAGGAAAGCATTATCGTGAAAGATCAACCCTCTGTCAATGGAGTTTTTGTTAGGTTGGCGGGCGGCTCCGGACTATCGCATTCATTTTGCTCTCGATGGTGCCCCGTGCAAGCTTTCCGCTTGGGCGGGGGTTTTCGCGCGGGCGTTGGGCACGTGGACAGGAGTGTCCGCGCTGCCCGTCACGATACAATCAATCGTGGTGAAGCACCGCGAAGAATTCCTGGAGGCTTGGACTGAGTTTTTCGTCGTCGGTGGCAGATGAACGCGTGCTCGACGTACAGTTCACGGACGATACACTCAGCGTGAGTCTGCGGGATGGCCGTGTCATCACCGTGCCTCTAGTCTGGTATCCACGTTTAATCAACGCTACGTCGGCTCAGCGTAAGAATTGGAAGATCGCGGGAGGCGGCTACGGGATTCACTGGCCGGAGCTCGACGAAGATTTAAGCACGGAAGGATTGCTGCGTGGCGCGCCTGCGCCTAAGGCGTCGGTCCACGCAAAGTAGAACCTCCAGCTGCTAGGCTTGGCTCGTGGACTCGATGGCGTCTGTCATTGAGAAATCGTTTAGTGGCGCGACTGGAGTCGGGCCCGTCCCAATACTGTTACTTGCTGGGGATTTGCGCAGCCACCTCGTCAGCGGATTCGAGGACACTGTAAGTCTCCCCATTTTTCATGTGGATGAGGGTTCCCTGAATTGGCCCAGGAGCGAAGGATTGAATTTCGCTCGGCTCTAACCATATCGGAGTGCGGTTGGCGTCGGTAGAAGTAAACTGGATCACCCGCCGAGTATATCGCCATCTCGCGCTCCCCCAAAACCGCACAAACGTATACGCTCGCGCCTACAGTGTCATTTTTTATTCTTATGTTTCGTACGCGTGGTATCTGAAGCTGAGGGCAACTGATCTGCGCGGGCGTTCATCTCAAAAATCTAACGAAGTTCCGACAGCAAGGAAGGAATTATTGTGAGATCGGACGATGATGAAAGACCACGCTTATCGATGGCGGATATTACTCGTCGTGAGTTCGTGACTACGGCAGGGGTGATTACTGGAGGACTGGCTTGCGGGATTCCGATGGCGCACGGTCGTCAGAACCTTATTGGCTCAGCTGGTGTCACCACTGACGTTGAGGAGCAAGCGGCGATTGGTTCAGTTCCCTTAGGACTTACTGTCAACGGGCAAGAGCAACGTGTGAATATCGATTCGAGAACCACGCTGCTGGATTTGCTTCGCGAACATTTGAATCTTACCGGCACCAAGAAAGGTTGCGATCACGGGCAATGCGGTGCTTGCACAGTGTTGGTGAACGGACGGCGCATTAACAGTTGTCTTTCATTGGCTCTTGTGCACGAGGGTGAGCAGATCGTAACCATCGAGGGCTTGGCCCATGGAGAAGAGTTACATCCGCTGCAGGCTGCGTTTATCGAGTATGACGGTTTTCAGTGCGGCTATTGCACGCCGGGCCAAATCTGTTCCGCCGCGGCGCTGATCGAAGAGGCTCGGCGCGGGGATGCCAGCGTGGTTACGGCGGATCTGTCGAAAACTGGGCTGGCTGAACTTAGTGTGGAAGAGGTACGCGAGCGCATGAGCGGCAATATTTGTCGCTGCGGGGCGTATCCAGGAATCGTGCAGGCGGTTCAATTCGTGAGCCGAAAGAGCGCGGCGCCGAGCAGCGGAAACGGAGCGGGCGATGCAGCCGTTTAAATATCGGAGGGAAGAAAACAGCGCCGCTGCCGTCGCTGCCATTGCGCAGATGGATCATGGGAAATTTCTGGCGGGCGGGACGAATCTTATCGACTTGATGAAAAACGGCGTGGAGCTGCCTGCCGCGCTGGTCGATATCAACCGTTTGCCGCTGACGAAAATCGAGACGCTGCCTGATGGCGGAGTGCGGTTGGGAGCGCTGGCTCGCAACAGCGATACTGCGAATCATCCGCTGGTGCGGGAGCGGTATCCGTTGGTGTCATACGCGATTCTTTCGGGGGCGTCGCCGCAACTTCGCAATCTGGCGACTAACGGGGGAAACCTTTTGCAGCGCACGCGCTGTCCTTATTTCATGGACACGGGATTTGCGCAGTGCAACAAGCGTATTCCGGGCAGCGGGTGCGGCGCGATTGAGGGATTCAATCGCATGCATGCGATCTTCGGAACCAGCGAACATTGTATTGCGACGCATCCGTCCGATATGTGCGTGGCATTGGCGGCTCTCGAGGCGAAAATCGTGGTCATGGGCTCGCAGGGCGAACGGATCATACCGATAGCGAGAATTTCATCGGCTGCCTGGCGATACTCCGCAAATCGAAACGACGCTGCGGCCCGGCGAGTTGATTACGTCGATTGATCTACCGAAGTCGCCTTACGCGCGGCATTCGCATTACTTGAAGATACGCGATCGGTCCAGTTACGAATTTGCTCTGGTGTCAGTGGCAGCGGCGCTGGAGTTGGATGGAGACACGATTACCAGCGCGCGACTGGTGTTGGGTGGAGTCGCTCACAAGCCCTGGCGGCTCGAAGAAGCGGAGAAAATCTTGACGGGGCAGAAGATGGAGCGTCATTTATTTGCGGCGGCGGCTCACGAAGGTATGGAGGGCGCGAAAACGTTTCGCTATAACCGCTTCAAGGTCGAGTTGGCAACACGCGGCATAAGGCAAGCGCTTGCCGTGGCGGGAGGTGTGGCATGAGCACCCTGGGAGAGCCGCTGAGCCGCGTGGATGGCAGGCTTAAAGTCACAGGCGCGGCAAAGTATTCGGCTGAGTTTGAGATTCCGCAGTTGGCCTATGCAGTCATGGTGCAGAGCACGATTCCAAGTGGGCGAATCGCGCAGATGGATACCAGTGCGGCCGAGAAAAGCGCTGGCGTGGTAGCTGTATTGAAGCCGGGCAATGCGTTAAAACTGCCGGGTGCGGAGCGGCGCGTCTCGGTTTTGCAGGATGATCAGGTCCACTACCAGAATCAGCCGATTGCAGTAGTGGTGGCGGACACGCCCGAGCAGGCGCACCATGCGGCATCCACAATTCGTGTGGAATATGCGAAGAGTGATGCGAAGCTAAATTTCGAGGCGGGCTTTCCAACTTCTTATCCTGGCAGTCACACTGGAATTCCGGGCGATCTCAGTTTCGGCGACGTCGACGCGGGATTGCGCCAGGCTGAAATCACAATTGATGAGGTATACACTACGCCGATCCAGCACCACAATCCCATGGAGCCGCACGCCACTATTGCCAAATGGGATGGCGATCATTTATCGATCCACGATGCCACGCAACACATCAGCGGAGTGCAGGAAACGCTGGCGAAGATGTTTGCCATTCCTAAAGAGAACGTTCATGTGACCTGCCTCTTTGTCGGTGGAGGATTTGGCTGCAAAGGGCAGGTGTGGTCGCATGTGATTCTGGCGGCGCTGGCGGCGAAGCAAACCGGCCGGCCGGTAAAGCTGGTGCTTGAGCGTCCGCAGATGTTTGGGCCGGTGGGGGCGCGTCCCAGAACGCACCAGAAGCTGACTCTGGGTGCTACGCGTGATGGCAAGCTGACCGCAATTCGCCACGAAGTACATGCCAACACCTCAGAGATCGAAGATTATCTTGAATCCTCTGCCTTTCCTACTCGAGTCATGTACTCGTGTCCGAACGTGGCCACTATTCATCGTTTGGTGCCGCTCAATCTTGGCACTCCAACTTACATGCGCGCGCCCGGTGTGGCCACGGGCACGTATGCGGTCGAAGTGGCGATGGACGAATTGGCGTATGAGCTGGAAATGGATCCGCTGCAGCTGCGTCTGATTAATTACACCGACGTGGATCCTCATACCAAAGTTCCCTTCAGCGAGAAAAATCTTCGGGAATGTTATTCGCGCGCCGCTGACAGATTCGGGTGGTCGAAACGGAGCCATCCGCCACAAACGATGCGCGAAGGCAAATTGGCAATTGGATGGGGTATGGCGACGGAAACTTATCCGGGGAAAAACCTGCCAGCGGCAGCGCTTGTCCGGCTGCAGCCGAATGGCACGGCGATCGTGGCCTCGGGAACACAGGAGATCGGAAACGGAATTTATACGGTGATGACGCAGGTGGCTGCCGACACTCTCAAAATGTCGCCGCGTCTGTTTACGGCCGTTCTTGGGGACACGAATTTGCCGCCAGCGCCAATCTCGGCAGGCTCGATGACGACGGCGAGCGTAGGGCCCGCGGTCCGGGAAGCCGCGCTTCGGCTGCGGTCGCAGTTAATTGCGATGGCTACGCAAGACGCCAAGTCGCCCGTGCATGGCGGGAATGAGAGTGACGTGGAATTTCAAGACGGAAAGATTTTCTTGAAGTCCGCACCCGGCCGCTTTGAATCGTTTCAATCGTTGCTGGCGCGCCACGGCAACCAGCCTATTGAAGCTGGCGCGCAAGTAAAACCGGAAGTAAATAAGGATCAGTATTCCGTTCACTCCTTCGGCGCTGTGTTTGCCGAAGTCGCGGTCGATCCGGACGTGCGGATGGTTCGGGTCCGGCGTGTGGTTGCCGTGTTTGATGTCGGCAAAGTACTGAATGAAAAACTGGGCCGCAGCCAGTTCATTGGCGGGATTGTGTGGGGAATCAGCCTGGCATTGTTTGAGGACACGCACGTGGATTGGCGCAACGGCCGCATTGTGAATGCAAATCTGGCGGATTATCTGGTGCCGGTCAATCGCGATATTGGGGAGATTGATGTTTCCGCGCTGGATGTACCGGATACAAAGTTAGATTCGCTGGGGGCGCGCGGAATCGGCGAGATTGGCATTACGGGAACTGGCGCGGCGGTGGCGAATGCCATATTTCACGCTACCGGGAAACGGGTTCGCGACTTGCCGATCACGCCCGATAAATTGCTCTAGCTGGCGGCGGGCGGCTTCATTCCCCGGGAAGGCCTAACTGCTCGATGTGCATGAGCAAATCGCTGGGATCGGAGTAGACGCGAAAAGCGCCAGCGCGTTCGAGGTCTTCCTGCCCGTATCCTCCTGACAGAAGGCCGACGCCAAGAGCGCTTTTGCGGCCGGCCGCGAGCATGTCCCAGACGCTGTCACCGACCACGATGCAGTCCGAAATATTCGCGTTGAGTCTTTCCGCGGCGGCTACGAATACGTCAGGGGCGGGCTTGGCTTTTTCGACGTCATCCCCGGTGAGTATGGGCGTGCCCGAGGGAATTGTTAGCCGCTTCAGGATCGCCTCTGTGTGTTTGCGATTGCCGGTGGTCGCAATTGCAATTCTAATTTTGTGGCGGGACAGATGGGCCAAGAGTTCATTGGCTCCGGGCAACGGCTTCAGTCTCCGAATAACGCGAAAAAACTTGCTGTCATGCTGTCGTTCAAGATGCTCGATATTCACCCGCGGTTTCTTTGGCATTTCCCGCAACAACTCTTGGACGAAAGACTTCCCGCTCATGCCGACCCGGCGATGAATCTTCCATTTCGCAAAGACAATGCCCGCGCTTTCGAGGGCGTCAGACCAGGTGATAACGTGATCGTAGACGCTATCGATGAGCGTTCCATCGAGGTCAAAGAGCACGGCAGGGTAATCCAGACTTGCGGTATTGTGCGCATTCTGCTGCGCCGTTGCGTGTCCAGATTGCGCGCCCTTTAGTTTCCGCTTTCGCTGAAGCATAGAGCCAATAGGATGTAGATTCCGGCGCAGGGTTGGCAGCGGTCAGGCCGAATTTTCGCCAATTGCCGGGTGTGTGAATTCGAAGCTTCCTACACAGCGCGAGAGGGCGTCCCGGCATCCTAAGTTCATGCAATTTGACCTGCGCCAAATACCCGAACCTTCCCCGCCTCCGGTAAAGGAACCGCCTGACGGACCGGAGAATCCTGATGCGCCGGTGCGCGAACCTGATCCTGACGAACCTTTTCAAATGTGAAAATGGGTCTGCTCGCGGGCCTGTCGAGCTTCGCTCGATCTGCACAGGCGAGATGCGCGCCTACATCGATGCTTATCTCACAGCCGCCATTTTGGAATTGGCATCGCGCCCCAGTCCGCAAGCGGCTACAATGTGGACGGAGATTTGTTTATGGCATCTCTCGCCAGCAAGACCTGCGTACCCTGCCGCGGGGGCGTACCCGCGCTAAAAGGCAGCGAACTAGAATCCCTTCGCAAGCAAGTACCAAACTGGAAGGTTGTCGACGAGCATCATCTTAACCGCGCTTTCACTTTTCCTGATTTCAAGCAGGCTCTGGATTTTGTGAACCGTGTGGGTGCCTTGGCCGAAGAGCAGGGGCATCATCCCGACATAATGCTGGCGTGGGGCAAAGTTGAAATCACATTGTGGACGCACAAAGTCAATGGACTGACCGAGAGCGACTTCATTATGGCAGCGAAGATCGATGCGCTCGGATGAGTGGGTTGACTCGGTCAACGCACACAAGGGCACGAAGCAGCAAATTGTTCACCTCTGCGATTTGTTACAATGCTCGCGGCATGATTGATACTTTCCTGGTTCTCGATAAGACTGTGGTGAGCGCTAAGGGCGATGGGCCTTCGGTGGACATCAGCGGTGCGTCAAACCGTGTTTTTCTGCTTACTCTGAACATTACTGGCATCGTCGAACAGGAGTCGTTAGACGTGAGCGTCCACTCATCGGCAGATGGCGCCGCATGGAGTGCGAAACCCGTCACCAACTTTCCCCAGAAGTTCTATCAGGCGCAGCATCCGCTGCTGCTCGATTTGACCGGGCATGCGGAGGTCAGGTTTCTGCGCGCTCACTGGGAGGTCGGCCGTTGGGGCCGCGGAAGCGAGACGCCGATGTTCGAATTCAATGTGACCATTAAGGAAGTGCCTAGCGACATTCTGCAGGAAGCTACTGCCGAGGCGAAGGCGATGGTTTAGAGATTGGGGATTTCCGATTGTCAATTAACACTCCGATTGTTGCCTTTGGTTGATCCCTTCCAGACTTGCCCAGATTTTTCGCTATATTGAGTTACAACATGTGGTCGGACATCAAAGATTCCATCGCCGTGGTTCGCCCGGCGCTAAACATCGCGGGAGCACTACGCTTGCCGGGAGACAAGTCTATTTCTCACCGCTACGCGATGTTGGCTGCTATCGCCGAGGGAACGAG
Organism: uncultured Acidobacteriota bacterium; assembly: GCA_963716405.1. Taxonomy (GTDB): domain Bacteria; phylum Acidobacteriota; class Terriglobia; order Terriglobales; family Acidobacteriaceae; genus JABDBE01. Next base: position 45,860 of record CAVQTI010000020.1, read on the forward strand.
CCGGCTGGAGAATTTTTCTACGGGCGCAGATTGCGCGAGCACATTAGGATGCTTAGCCGCGCTGGGAGTCGACGTACAGCGAAAAGAAAATGCGGTTTTGATTGAAGGGCGCGGCCCCAGGCTGCGATCGCCTCGCGGACCGCTGGATTGCGGCAACTCCGGATCGACCATGCGGATGTTGAGTGGCATTTTGGCAGGGCAGGAATTTGCCAGCGAGTTAGTTGGAGACGAATCACTGTCGCGGCGGCCGATGGCGAGAATTATTGGGCCACTGGAACAAATGGGGGCGACGATCTTTGCTCAGGATGGAGGCCGGCCGCCTTTGCACATCACAGGCGCCCATTTGAATGCGATTGACTACAAGATGCCGGTGGCCAGTGCGCAGGTGAAATCGGCTCTGCTGTTCGCGGGACTGTTTGCAGATGGAGAAACTCGCATTGAGGAACCGATTCGTACCCGGGATCATGGAGAATTGGCGCTGCGAGCATTCGGTGCTGACGTGAAACTGGATCGAAATCAAGTAACGATCGCAGGCGGGCAAAAGCTTCACGCGATTAACGCAGAAATTCCCGGCGATCTTTCAAGTGCCGCATTCTTTCTTTGCGCTGCAGCTTTGTTTCCTGGATCGCGGCTGCTGATCAGCGGTTTACTGATGAATCCCACGCGAGCCCGCTTGCTCGACATTCTGATAACGATGGGAGTTGGCATTACTGTGGCCGAGTTGGAGGACAAACACGGAGAGCTGGTGGGAAGCGTTGAAGTTGATGGACGGGATTTGCGCGGAGGAACGATTGCAGGCGCCGATACGGCGGCGCTGATCGACGAGATTCCGGTACTTGGCTGCGATCGCTCCTTACACTGCGAGTGGATTCGAAGTGCGCGATGCCAGGGAATTGCGGGTGAAAGAATCTGACCGGATTGCCTCGATCGTGACCAACTTGCGAGCCATGGGAGCTGAGGTCGAGGAACTAGAGGATGGTCTGAAAATCCTGGGCGGGCAGAGATTGCATGGAGCCGAAATCGATTCCTTTGGCGATCACAGAATCGCGATGGCGTTTGCCGTTGCCGCTTTACGTGCGGAAGGCGAGACCACCATTCACAACGCCAATGCGGCTGTAATCTCGCTTCCGGGTTTCTTTGGGGCGCTCGAGAGCCTATCGCAAAGGTGAGCTCTCGGGGATGAGAAGCAAAGATGTAATGGGTCTCGTGCAACGATTCTGAACGAGACCCACTCTCAGAACAGTACGCGCGTTTCTTCAGATGTGTTCGGTCTTGCCGCCGAACTTCACCGTGCCGTTTTTCTGATTCTCCTGGTCAACGTCCTGATTGGTAAGAGTGCGCGCGGCTTTTTTTGCGCCGGTGGAATTCGCCATCAGGCTAACCACGCTCTCATTGTTCGGTCGCGAGGCAAAGCCAACATCAAACGCACGAGCTCTCTGTCCATGCCTCTCCTCACGTCGAGCCTCGCTCGGCGCCTCAGCTTCCGCCGACGGACCGAACCAGGTTGGTTGCGTATAAGAAGGAGTCCAGATGGCCTGGGTGTACGCGCCAGCCGGCGGCTGTGAGAATGTGGAAAGAGTAGCGTCCGTTGCCCCAGCTACGTTCCCAAAGGTCGCGTTGCTGGCTCCTACCGCGGAAGGTGAGACGGTTGCAAAAGTCGCAGTGGGAGTCGTGACTAGCGGGACGAAGGGCGCAGCATAGACGCCGTAAGCAGGCACCCAGTTGCTGGCTGTACCGCCAACTACGGTTGCTTGCGCGGCGGCGAATCCGCACAGCAACACAATCAAGCAGAAAGTACCAAGCGAACGCATACGATCCTCCACAGATTCTTACTGTCTGATTTGGCATCAGACGACAGCATCATAACCCGAAAACTGGCTCTGGGCGCGGCTTTTATTAGGATCCGACGTAGCGCGCATAGAGACTTCTGGCTATAGTCTTATCGGTGGTGCCCTTGATGATGGCTCTACCGTCGGGGAATAAGGTCATCTCGTAAGGCTCGCGCCAGAACTTCAGGACGAAGTCGTTGTGGCGAACGGTGCCCAACGGCTTGAGCTGCTCACTCATTTGCGCCAGATCGACGGGACGATGACGTTCGTGAATTTGCACGGAGTTGCGTCCGCATAACGTAATGTGCGGGCGGCCTTCGCCGGAAAGATGAGGGAAGTCGTGCCCGACGCAGGTTCGGCAACCGGCGCGAGGCTGGTCCGCAGCCACCTCTGCGCGTTCATTCCTCCACACGTCGAATGAAAGCAGCGTACGCCGGATCCATTCGTCGGCGCCGACCAAAAGCTTTACTGCCTCCGAGGCAGCGATCGAGGCCGCGAGGTTCACAGCTGAGTTCAAAATTCCAGCGGTCTCGCAGGTTTCAAACGTGCCCTGCGGAGGATCAGCGAAAACACAAGTCAGGCAGGCGCTCTTGCCAGGAAGCACGTTCATGGTCACGCCGTAGCTGCCCACGGCTGCGGTATAAATCCATGGGACAAGATTCTTCACCGCGAAATCGTTGAGCAGATACCGCGTTTCGAAGTTATCGGTGCCATCCAGGATAAGCCGCGCGCCATCGAGCAGAGCTTCGACGTTGCTGGGAATGAGGTCGGCAACGTGGGGTTCGATCGCGATGGCGGAATTGAAGGCCGCGATCTTTCTGGCGGCAGCAATTGCTTTCGGCAAGGATTCGGCGGCGTCCGCTTCATCGAAGAGAGATTGCCGCTGCAAATTGCTGGGTTCGACATAATCGCGATCAATGATGCGAATCGTGCCCACACCCGCGCGGGCAAGCAGGGAAGCCAGCGCCGACCCGGTCGCTCCGCAGCCTACAATAGCAATGCGCGACGCGGTCAGCTTGCGCTGGCCTTCAGCGCCGATCCCGCGAAAAAGCACCTGCCGGGAGTATCGCTCGTCCAGTTCCAAAGAGGTCATCAGTTCTACGCTTACAAACCATTATGATGGGTGCCACGTCGTTTGCAAAACCGGAGCGGGTTGCAAAGGGCAGGTCACGCAAGAACGAAGAGTGCGGCAGTCGAGCGCGGGTACAACATTGTTCTTTACGGGTTCATCGAACTAGATATCGGATACATGCAGATTGGGGAGTCGGTTTGCCACTGAGGGGGACTTTGTTCACAGCCCTGATTGCGCTGGCGCTAACGGCGATGTGTGCCGTGAACGCGCCTGCCGAGTCCTTTCTGGCGGCGCAATCCGAAGATCAGGCGGCTCAACCTCAGCCGCCAGTTGTTCCCGGCGCAGATGCCATAGCCCGCTATCAGGGACTTATCGTCGCCGAGATCCACTGGCCGGACATTCCCGCGGCCGTCGATCAGAAGCGTTGGCGCGAACTCATACCCCAACAGGTGGGTCAGCCCTTGGACCGCGAACTCATCCGGGAAAGCATTCACAAGCTTCACCAGACTGGTCGCTTTGCCGATATCCGCGTTGAAGCCGAACCAGCGACCGGAGGCAAAGTAATTTTGTCGTTCTTTACTACGCCCAATTATTTTGTGGGCAGTGTGATTGTTCACGGTGCGCCGACCCGTCCATCCGCCGGACAAATCGCGAACGCGTCGAAATTTCAGTTGGGAGAATTGTTTACTCCCGATCAGCTCGAGCGCGCCCGGTCAAACATTCGCGACCTGATGCACGACAACGGTTACTACCTCTTTTCGATCAGCGATAAAGAGCAAAAATATCCGGATCGACAGCAGATCGACATAATTTTCGAAATTGTTCCTGGACCTCGGGCGCGGGTCGGAAGTGTGACCGTGACTGGAAGCTCGGGATATACGCAAGCACAGATTCAGGACATCGCGAAAATGCGCAGCGGCGCGGTTGTCTCTGCACAGCGGGTTAGTAATGCGTTGGATAGGTTGCGCAAGAAATATCAGAAGCAAAACCGTTTGCTGGCCCAAGTCGAAATAACCAACAAATCCTACCGTGAACAGGCAAATGCGGTCGATTACACATTCGATATCGTCCCTGGGCCCAAGGTGCAAGTGATGGCGGAAGGTTTCAAGATCAAGCGGAAGGTGCTTAAACAGAATGTGCCAATCTATGAAGAGAATGCTGTTGATGAGGACCTACTGAACGAGGGGCGCAGAAATCTGCTGAACTACCTTCAGAGCCGAGGCTACTTCGAGGCAAAAGTCGGATTGAAGCAGAATTCAGATGCGTCCGGAGACTCGCTGCAGATTATCTATGTTATCGATGCCGGCGCACGGCATCGGCTGGTAAAACTGGAATTTACCGGGAACAAATATTTCTTGACGGAGCGCTTGCGGTCCCGCATGCAAGTGCGCCCTGCTGCGCGCTTTGAGTCGCGCGGCCGTTTCAGCCAGGCCTTGCTAAACAGCGATATTCGGGGGCTCGAGGATCTTTACCAGGCCAACGGTTTCGAACAGGTCAAGATAACGAGCAAAGTCGTCGATGACTACGAAGGGCACGAAAATGATCTGGCGCTCATAATCTCGGTGGACGAAGGTCCGCAAACCCTGGTAGGGACACTCCACATTGAGGGTAACCACACATTTGCTGAAACACAGCTTAAAGCCCTTATCAATACGGCGGAGGGTGAGCCCTTTTCCGAATTCAATATCTCCCAGGATCGCGACAATCTTCTCAACTACTATTTCAATCACGGATTCCCGCGGGCCAGTTTCGAAGCGTCGGCCAAACCTATTCCTGGTGAACCCAATCGCATGGACGTGACTTTCAAGATCCGCGAGGGCGAGCAGGTTTTCGTGGACCATGTTTTCGTTTCAGGGTTGCACTACACCAAGCCATTTGTTGTGCAACGCGAACTTCGCGTCAAAGCCGGGGAACCACTCAGCCAGATCGATATGCTGCAAACTCAGCAGCGTCTTTACGATCTCGGTATCTTCAATCAGGTGGGTACAGGGGTGCAAAACCCCGACGGCAACGAGCCCGATAAGAATGTTCTTGTCGACGTGGAGGAAGCTAAACGCTACACCTTCAATTACGGCGTGGGATTGGAATTCCAAACTGGTCAACCTTCGGCCATAGGCAGCAATCAAGCCAAAGGCCAAACTGGCGTGAGTCCGCGAGTTTCGTTGGATGTGTCCCGGCTGAATTTTCGCGGCCGCGACCATACGATTACTTTCAAAGCCGACGTGGGTAGCCTGCAGCAGCGCGGTCTCGTCAGCTACACCGCCCCGCGCTGGTTCAATTCTCAGAACTGGAAGTTATCCTTCACTGCGTTCTATGACAACACGCTCGACGTTACTACCTTTACCTCGCAACGGCTGGAAGGATCTGTACAAGCGGAGCAGGCAGTGAGCAAGGTGACGACCATCGATTATCGTTTTACTTATCGTCGGGTCAAGGCCACCAACATAAACATCAGTCCCGCTGAAATCCCGCTGCTCTCTCTTCCGGTGCGGGTGGGTGAACCTGGCTTCGGTTACATTCGCAACAAACGTGACAATAATCTTGAAAGCACCAAAGGGAGCTACACTACGGTCGATGCTGGGGTCGCCTCTAGTTACTTTGGCTCGGAAGCAGATTTCAGCAGCATTCTGGCGCAGAATTCCACTTATCACTCATTCGGCAAGAACCGGCCTACGGAGAAAAAATTCGTCTTCGCGCGTTCGTTGCGAATCGGTGTAGAAACCGCCTTTGGCAATACCGCCATTCTTCCGCCCGGGCAAGCCTGTCCGGATGCAATCCTGACTAGTTGCCCGTCGACCACCGTCATTCCCCTGGCGGAGCGTTTTTTCTCAGGCGGTGGCAACTCTCATCGCGGCTTCGGGTTAAATCAAGCAGGCCCGCGCGACCCGGTTACCGGATTCCCCGTCGGCGGCAGCGGACTCTTCGTAAATAACGTGGAAATGCGTTTCCCGCCAACGACGCTGCCTTACTTTCACGACAACCTGAGCTTCGCTATTTTCGAGGACGCTGGGAACGTCTTCACCGACGGCAGGACCATGCTGAACAACCTGCTCCGCTGGCACCAGAAGGATCCGCAACTCTGTTTGCAGCCAAACACCGCGAATCAATGCGATTACAGCTATGTCTCGCACGCAGTCGGGGTCGGTGTGCGTTATAAGACGCCAATCGGTCCGGTCCGTTTCGATTTCGGGTACAATTTAAATCCGCCAGCGTTTCCAAGTTGTCAAGCGTCACCCGGCTTCACCGGCCAGGCGACATCGTCCTATTGTGTGAATAACACCGCAAATACCACGGGGACATCCACGCTGCCATATTTCGTGCCGCAGCACGCTTCACATTTCAACGTTTACTTTAGTATTGGGCAAAGTTTCTGATGAAAAAAAAGTGGTCAATTCTGATTTGCATTACCGCGCTGGCAATTGCTTTGCCCGCTCGAGCTGGCGACATCCTGGATCGCATTGTGGCTACAGTGAACAACCACATCATCCTGCAAAGCGAATGGGAGGACGCGATACGTTACGAGGCATTCCTCTCTGGCCGTCCCCTTGATCAAGTCGATGCAGGGGATCGCAAAGCCGCTTTGGACCGGCTTATTGACCAGGAATTGTTGCGCGAGCAAATGCGTTCTTCGGACTTTCCCCACGCGAGTAGCGAAGTGGTGGAGAAGCGCATTCAGGAGATTCGAAAGCAATATGGCGAGAGTGAAAATGAATCTGCCTGGAAAGCCGCGCTTGTCCGCTACGGATTGACCGAAGATGAACTCCGCCGTCGCGTAGCCTTGCAGCAGGATTTACTCGGCTTAGTAGATGCCCGTCTGCGCCCCAACGTGATCATCGATTCCAAGAGCATTGAAAGTTACTACAATCAGGAACTTCTTCCTCAACTCCGGCAATCCGGCGCCCAGCAGGTTCCGCTAGCCGAGGTCACGCCTAAGATCAAGGAATTACTCACCCAGCAAAAGATGAACCAGATGTTGGTAGCTTGGCTGCACGATCTTCGTTCGGGAAGCCGAATCAGCACCGAGGGTGAGCCGCAGGAGTCTGAAGGCCAGTTGCAATGAGCGAGCCCCGCGCCAAGTCGCGCTGGCGCATCCTCCAAAAATATTTGCTGGTCGTAGGAGTCTCGGCTTTGATCGGGTTTGGCGCAGTCATTTGGTACGTGACGACGGATTCTTTCCAGGCGCTGGTGCGGCGCCGTGTCGTGGCTGAGTTGGAGCGCGTCACTGGCGGCCAGGTGAATCTGGGCGGTATTCATACCATCCCGTTCCGCTTCCAGGTGGAAATGCGTGATCTCACTATTCATGGGCGTGAACCGGCGAATGAGGTTCCTTACGCCCACGTGGATCACATAGTCGCGCGAATCAAGGTGATTTCCATCTTGGGGGCAGAATTTGGATTCTCTTCCGTTGTTCTAGACCATCCTGTAGTTCACATCGTGTCTTATCCCGATGGAAGTACCAATCAACCCGCTCGCAATTTCAAGCAAACTTCGAAGACTACGTCGATCGAACAATTATTCTCGCTCTCGATCAGTCAACTTGAACTGCGCCGCGGCGAGTTGCTTTGGAATGACCAGCGGATTCCGCTTGACTTCACCGCTAACGATGTTTCCGCCGACATGAGTTACTCGTTCCTGCACCGCCATTACGACGGCAATCTTTTGCTGGGGAAAATCGATACGCGATTCACAGACTACCGCCCGGTCGCGTGGATGGCGGAAGCCCACTTTATCTTGAACGAGGACGGCATCGACGTGAGATCGTTCAAGGCAACCTCCGGGCGCTCGCGCCTGGAAGGCAGCGGCCGCATGGTCAATTTCCGCAAGCCGAATGCGGTTGCGAAGTACGATCTTAACGTCGATCTGGCCGAGGTCAGCGCAGTTTCGCGGCATGCTGAGATAAGGCAGGGCATTTTCCACGCGGCTGGCGAAGGCGCATGGTCAGCGGCGATTTTTTCCGCTACCGGCCAACTGTCCGTCAAAAACTTCGACTGGCGCGATAAATCGGTTAGCGTACGTGGCGCGAGCTTAATCAGCGACTATACTCTCAACCCGCAGCGGCTTACGTTTTCCAAGCTGCAAGGCGGACTGTTGGGAGGAGAAATTATTGGCGACGCTGAAATCGTTAACTGGCTCAATCCAACGCCGCCTGCAAAAGCCACAAAAGTTAATGCCGCAGAAGAACAGAAGGGCATCGTCAGGCTGCGGCTGAAGAATGTTTCGGTTTCCGAAATCGCAACTGCCCTATCCACACCGGCGCGCCCACTCCACAGGCTGAAAGTGGTAGGAGGAGCCAGCGGAACAATTGATTCAAAGTGGCGGGGCTCTTTCCGAAACGCGGAAAGTGAAATCACGCTCGAGGTGGCGGCCCCATCTCAATTGAAAGCGGGAGAGCTGCCGCTGAACGCCCATACGAACGCCAAATATCGTGCCGCTCCCGCGGAGTTAGAGGTTCTTGAATTCAATGCCTCTACTCGCGCCACTCAGGTTCGCGCAGCGGGCACTCTTTCTTCGACGGCCGCAATGAATCTCTCGGTGACAACATCCGACCTCAGTGAATGGCAACCCATACTGACCGCAGTTGGCTACCAGGAGCGAATACCCATCGTGCTGCGAGGGCATGCGTCCTTCAACGGCACGGCCACTGGGAAAATTTCAGCCATCGCGTTTGCTGGAAGACTGCAATCCGAAGACTTCGATTTCGTTATCCCGGCCACATCACGCGCGGCACAAAACAATGTGCACTGTGATTCGCTGATTGCTGACGTTCAACTTTCTCCGCATGTCTTTGCGGCACATAACGGCAGGCTGCATCATGGTCAGACCACCATGGCTTTCGATGTCAGCGCCGGCCTTGAAGACCGCGAATTTATTGATTCAAGCCCCGTCGCCGCTCGCGTCGACATACGCAACGCAGATGCGGACGAAATCCTTGCCTTGGCCGGTTATGACCTGCCGATCAGCGGCAACGTAGACCTGGTTGCGAGAGTGGAAGGAACCAAGGCGAACCCAGAGGCAAATGGACACATCGAACTCTTGGAAGCCGTTATTGGCGGAAAGCCAGTTCAACATTTGGATTCTAAGTTCCAGCTCAACCGCGAAGAAATTTCTTTCGACGACTTCCGTCTCGCTTATTACGACGCGCACGTTTCGGGAGCAGGGTCCTACAACATTTACACCCATGCTTTCCGCGTCAATCTCGACGGAAACAACTTTGATCTAGCCGGTATTCCCGAGCTCCAGGCCAGCCGTGTGAACGTGGCTGGCCGTATGGATTTCACTGCCCGGGCTTCAGGCACATTAGAGCAGCCGGTGATCAATGCAAACATCCATTTGCGCGATCTGGCTTTTGATCACGAACGGGTGGGCGACTATGTATTGGAGGCCGTAACCCAGGGCTCCGATCTGCAGGTGACCGGGCACTCTCAATTCAAAGATGCAGAACTGAACATTGATGGCAAGGTTCAGCTGCGCGCGGATTGGCCGACCACAATCAATCTTCATTTCAATCATCTCAATGTGGATTCGGTTCTCAACAGTTATTTGAAGCGGAAGGTCACCGGCCAATCCGCGGTCGCGGGAGATCTGCTTTTACGAGGTCCACTGCGACAGCCTCGCGAGCTCGAAGTCATCGGCAATCTCAGCGATTTCTTTGCTGACGTTGAGCACATCAAGGTTCGCAACAACGGTGCAATCAGTTTCGCCATTTCGAATCAGTTCCTGAGGCTTCAGCAGTTCCATCTGATAGGCGAAGGCATCGATCTTACGGTTGGCGGGTCGGTTCGCCTGGATGGCGAACATGACCTCGACCTGCGTGCTCTGGGCCATGGCAATCTGTCGCTTATTCAAGATTTCAACTCCGATTTCACCACCTCGGGCGAAGTAGCGATTGACTTGACTGTCGGAGGCACCGTCCACAAGCCTACTACCCAGGGACGGTTGGAAGTTACGAATGGCTCCATCGCCTACAGCGATCTTCCCAGCGCACTTAGCACTCTGAACGGATCCGCGGTTTTCAATCAAGACCGGCTGCAGATCGAAACTCTCACCGCTCGCGTGGGCGGCGGCAATGTCACCTTTGGCGGGTATGCCACCGCGTATAACCGCCAGCTCAATTTTAATCTGACAATGCAAGCCCAGGATGTGCGTCTGCGCTATCCACCGGGCGTCAGCTCCACAGCGAACGCGGATTTGCGATGGGCGGGTTCTGCAACTGCCTCCGTGCTGTCCGGAGATGTAACCGTCAACAAACTCGCAGTGACCCCAGGATTTGATTTCGGCGCCAGCCTGTCCCGTGCCGCTCAGAGTTCTGCATTGCCGCAAACCAATCCTCTGCTGAACCGCATCCGCATGGACGTGCACATCACTACTACGCCGGAGCTGCAGATGCAGACTGCGGTTGTGCGCCTTTCAGGAGCCGCGGATTTGCATCTGCGAGGCACGGCTGCGAAACCTGTGGTGCTAGGCCGAGTTGACGTCACCGAAGGCGAAGTATATTTCAGCGGAACCAAGTACCGGTTGGAACGCGGCGAGGTAACGTTCACCAACCCGGTGACGACCATGCCCGTGCTCGATCTCCAGGCTTCAACTCACGTTCGCGATTACGACATCACGGTCAACCTGAATGGAGGCATGGACAAACTGAATTTGACTTATCACTCGGAGCCGCCTCTGCCCGTGGCGGATATCATCAGCCTGCTGGCGCTTGGTCAAACCCAGCAGCAATCGGCGCAATTGCAACAGAGTGGACAGTCGCCATTTGCCCAGCAAGCCTCCAGCGCCATCCTGGCGGACGCCTTGAACTCGGCGATCAGTAACCGCTCACGCAGCCTGTTCGGAATTAGTCACATCCGGGTCGATCCGCAAGGTATCAACACAGAAACTTCTCCCACAACAACTTCGCCTGCGGTGACCATCGAGCAGCAGGTCAAGGACAACCTTACTTTGACCTATACCAGCAACGTTTCCCAGACCTCGCAGCAAATTATTCAGGCGGAATATAACCTGACACGCAACATGTCCATTCTGGCGCTGCGCGATTATAACGGCGTCGTGAGCTTCGAACTGCGTATTCGGCAGCGCAAGAAGTAGTCTCTTTTTTTGAAATTTTTCCCCATTGTCATCCCGATTCATTCCATTGTCATTCGATTTCCTCCCCGTTGTCATTCCGATTTTTTCTATTGTCATTCCGAGGGAAGCGAGGAATCTGCAGTTGTGCTGGTGACGTGAAGAACCGATAAAAGGAATGAATGTAGGTGCGGGCGTCCTAGCCCGTGCAGGGCCAGGTTGAAGGCAGAATCGCACGGACCGACGCCCGCGCCTACATACCCCGCAGAAAATCTGCAATATTCCGACCTTGCCGCGTTCCGACAACTGAGGAATGTACGGAATCATCTAATAACAAGAAGGAAGCACAATGCGGAAACAAAAGGGTTTTTCCCTCATCGAACTGCTGATTGTAGTAGCAATCATCTTGATCATCGCCGCCATCGCCATTCCAAACCTCCTGCGGGCAAGGATTTCGGCCAACGAAGCCTCGGCAGCTAGCTCGGTTCGGACGGTGAACACGGCGCAAGTGTCGTATCAATCTACTTACCCGAGCGCGGGCTACGCGAGTTCCATGGCGACGTTAGGGCCTCCGGCGGTTACCGGGTGCCCGGCTACTGGCCCGGCTGCCAGCAATGCTTGTCTGATCGATTTTGGTCTGGCGAGTGCTACTTCTCCAGCCACCGCGAAAAGCGGATACTACTTCGGAATAGGCGTGGCGAATGGTGGGCCTCCAAACCTGGGGTACACAATTGGCGGCGCTCCTGCCAAATTCAACCAGACGGGCGTACGCGGGTTCTGCTCAAATGAAGATGGAGTCATCCGCGTGGCTCCGTCGTGGAATGCCGCTCCGGCGACCGCAACTGCAACTTGTCTGAATGCTCCTTACACCCAGTTGCAGTAGCAATGTTAAATCTGCGTGCTCGCCAAGGCTGCCGGCTTCGCTTCCTTCAGGAACGGTATTACCCCCAAAAGAAGCGCAATACCGGGGGGGACTGACACCAACAGCAATTTTGTGACGAAGCCGGTCCATTCGTGTTGGAAGGGCACGATCTGGCCGATCACCGTCAAGAAAGTCACCAAAAAGAAAAGGACTGTCCAAGGAAACATACCAGCTGCGAGGCAAATCGGACGTTCCCCTCCTGCGCGGCGTGACAACAACGCGCCGATGGCACCGCAGAACGGCAGAAGCGCCAGCCACGGAAGATACATCACAAGCAAAACGTTCGCGCTGATCGAACCTATATGCCAGGCAGCAAAGTAGCCCAGCGCCAAGAATCGAGGCTGTAAGCTAATCACTTCGAAGAGCATCAGAAAAACCATTGCCGCCGTCAAGCTGGTCAATCCGGGCAGCCAAAGTGTCGCCGTTCTGTGGTTCATTATTCCCTCCCTGTGTTTTGCGATCTGAATGTTTCGCGACAAGCTGTGCCAATCGGTCACCTGTGCAAGGGAACGCTCGATCGCTTCTGACTTGCAGAGTCCTTGCGCGCATGCTTCGTCATAAACCTCCTCCAGGTGGCTAGCCAATTCAGCGAAGACAGCATCTTCCTGCGGGACAGCGAGTCCCAGATCGCCCAGGCGTTGACGTACCAGCGCTTGCCACTCAGGCATTGGCCACTCCGGCGAGGCGATCAAGCGCCCGGAAAAAGATTTTCCACTCGCGGCGCAGTGGGGCAAGTGCCCTTCTTGCCCGCAGCAGTCAGGCAATAGTAGCGGCGGTCGCGCCCAGCCTGATTGGCTTCCCAGCGCCCGCTTATCCAGCCGCGGCTCTCGAGCTCGTAAAGCATGGGGTAAAGAGACGCGAGAGTGAAGCTCAGCGCACCTCTCGTCCTTTGCTCGATACGTTTGGTGATTTCAAAGCCGTAGAGCGGCTGCTCAGCCAGCAGCGAGAGAATAGCCACTTCAGCACTGCCGCGGGCGATTTTAGAGCTGACTCGATTAGGCATGATGAATATCGGAATCCTATATTCATGCCCGTAGACGATCAAGAGTACTTTCGTACATTCCTGATGGACCGGTCGGCGGCCGGGACTCGGAAGGGAAATGGATTTGGAACTTCGGTTCTCAGAAACCGGGCTATTCAGCTTGCGAGTGGCTGGCGCGCTTGGCTTTCCTCCAGCCTTCCTTCACAATCTGGCGCGCCCGGCCGATGGCGAGCGAATCCGGCGGGACATCATCGGTAATGCAGGAAGCGGCGCCGACGTACGCGCCTTTTGCGATTTTAACCGGAGCAACCAGAGTCGTATCGCTGCCGATGAATACGCCGTCCTCGATTATGGTGGCGTGTTTGCGCTCTCCATCGTAGTTGCAGGTGATGGTGCCGGCTCCAATATTTACGCCTTCACCGATCTCCGTGTCGCCAAGGTAGGAGAGATGATTGGCTTTGGATCCTTTGCCCAAGCGGGTTTTCTTGGTTTCGACAAAATTCCCAACGTGCGCACCCTCGCCGATTTCGCTTCCGGGACGAAGACGCGCGTAAGGCCCAAGCTCCGCACGGTTCATGACATGCGCTTCGTCCAGCACGCAGCCAGGGCGCACCAGCACCTCATCTCCGATCACGGAGTTGTTAATCACAGTGTAAGAGCGAATGCGGCAATCGCTCCCGATGCGGGTTTTGCCAAGAATCTGCACGAACGGTTCAATGGTTGTGTCGGGACCGATCTCGACATCCCAATCGATCACACAGGTTTGGGGGAAAAAAATCGTGACTCCTTCGGTCATTAGTTGGCGGCATTTTGCCAGACGCATCCGCTGGTCGATGTCCACCATTTCAGCACGCGTGTTGCTGCCCAGAATTTCGTGAGGATCGCTCGCGACCACAGCCATCACGGGTTGCTTAGCCTTGCGCAAGATCGCGGCCATGTCGGTGAGATAAAACTCGTGGTGCGGATTGTCGCTGCTCAATTTGTCGATATTCGAGAACAGAAGCTTCGCATCGAATGCATAGAAGCCCTGCGTTGACCTCAGTCAATTTTTCGCTGCGCTGGAGTTGCTGATTTCTCCTCGACGATCGCCTTCACATCCGCACTCTTCTGGCTATTGCGAATCACTCTTCCGTAACCGGTTGGGTCGTGGAGTTTCGCCGTCAGAATCGTCATCGCCGGATGGTTGGAGCTATGAAAGTCGCGAAGTCTCTGGATGGTTTGAGCACTGATTAAGGGAGCGTCTCCCGACAGCACGATGACCTGGTCATAGGATGCCAAGGCGTCACGCGCGACCATCAGAGCATGGCCGGTCCCCTGCTGCTCTTTTTGCACAATGAAATTGATGCCTGTATCTGCGACCGATTGACTGACGCGCTCCGCCTCGTGACCAACGATGGCATATACATCCTGCGGAGAAACAATCTTTGTCGCCGCAGCGATCACATGTGCCAGAAGCGTTTTACCGCCGACCTCATGCAGAACCTTCGGATGTTTGGATTTGAGACGCGTGCCCTTGCCAGCGGCCATAATCGCGATGGCGACACGCGGGACAATGGTCTTAGTTTTTGCTTTTGGCATTAGATCCAATAATACCCGAGTCACTGTAGCCACGGGTGTCTCGCCAACGCGGGCCCATCAGGACTTCTCCGAACAGAGTTCTTTCATTATGGAATTGTCTTCGTGAAACCTGCACGGGCGAGGACGCCCGCGCCTACACTCTAAACGCTCGTTGATTGGATTGTTTCTTAAGCGCCAGTTCCATCAGGTCCTGCGCGATTCGAGCAGTATCGTGCCGGGCAACTTCACGCTCGTCAAGATAATCGCCTAGAACTGGAATAACTCTCAGCTCTCTAATTGCCTCTTCGTCGACCACAACCTGGGCGGCGCCTTCGAGCGCATACTTGGCATTTAACTGTTCGGAGATCGATGCAGAATTTAGCAGGGCGTAGTCAAAAATGCGTGCCTGGGCGTGCTCATTGAGCGCCCGAATGTGGTCGGCAGCACTGCGTCCCAGACTCTCGTTAGCCTGAGTCATCAGGTTGCAGATGTAAACCTTGGTTGCGCCAGAGGAGACAATGGCTTTGACAATCCCACGCACCAGCAAATTGGGAATGAGGCTGGTAAATAGTGAGCCGGGGCCAATGGTAATCAGATCGGCGCGAGCGATTGCATCCAACGTCTGAGGAAGGGGCTCAACATCAGGTGGCACGAGAAAAAGTTCTTTGATGCGGCCTTTACTGGCGGTAATTTTAGTTTCCCCGCGTACCCGCGTGCCGTCGTCCATCAGGGCTTCTAACTCGACGTTAGAAGTCGTGGCCGGATAGATGTGCCCGCGCGTGACCAGAATCTCAGAAGACAAGCGAACCGCTTCACTGAAATCGCTCGTGATGGAGGTGAGAGCAGTGAGAAAAAGATTTCCGAAGCTATGGCCCTCGAGTCCCGAGCCCTTGGCGAACCGATGCTGAAACAGCCTGGAAAGTAAAGCCTCATCTTCCGACAAAGCGACGATACAGTTGCGAACGTCGCCGGGCGGCAACATATTAAATTCTTTGCGCAGTCGTCCGCTGGAGCCGCCATCGTCACTGACCGTGACTACGGCGGAAAGATCAGAGATCTCTGGCTTGCCGGGTTCCGGGGAACCTGGTCGATCCGCAGACGGATTGACATACCACTTCAGTCCTTTCAGAAGGGTGGAAAGGCCGGTACCGCCGCCAATCGCAACTACGCGCAGACCGCGGCTTCCAATATCAGACAGCGAGTTCTGCAAGGGGTCGGGCTGTTCCTTGGAGTAGCCCATCAGGGCTTCCTACTGATCCTCATCAACGTTAACGCCACCTGTAGAAGTTAATTCAGCTCCAGGATCGGGATACAACAATTCGGTAAAGCGAGGATCCTCGGCCAGATTCTGAAAGTCGGAATCGTTCCGCGCCTGAAAACGCAGCCCGGGATTGAGGCGGATGGCCTCATCAAGATGGCGCAGGGAATCTTCGAGGTGGCCGGTCAGGCAATCTAGCGCCGCCAATCCGTACGCCACGTAGTCGGACTTCGGCGATTGCTTAAAAAGTTTGTCCAAATGTTCGCGGGCTCCAACATAGTCGCCCACATTCATCAGGGAAACAGCATAATCGTAGTGCTCTTCGGGGTTCTTGAACTGAGTTACCGCGCGCTCGGTCTGCTGGTTGCACGCATTAAGGTGAACCGTGGCTCGATCTGCGAGTTCCTTGCTGGCGCCGGAGAGAACTTTTTGCAGGTAGGTTTTCGCCTTGTCGAATTTGTGCTCTTGCATAGCCCGCAAACCGGCCTCGTAGTTTTGCACAGCCTGTGCAAAACGAGGATCATCGCCTACCGATTTCTTAGGGGTGGTCTTCTGTGCCATCTGCAGAATTCTTCCTGTGCTCTTCGTAAGTACACCTCTAATCTATAGCTTGTGGACGAATTTTTAAACCCTCGCCGCTGATTATTGACATTGTTGCGATCAGCTATGTGACCCTGGGTTCGGAACGCGATTTTCGGCCTGTGGAAATCACCGCTAATTGGTTGCCGCTGCAGACTCCAGGTTCACCTGCCGCCACTCGCCGTTCATGATCCCTTTGCGGATCTGCGCCGCCGTCCTGCCCTTCTGATGTTGCGAATAAGAGTAGTACAGCTCCTTCAGGCAAATATCACAACGCGCTCCATGAGTGCTTTCAAAACAACTATGCAAGCTGTTATGCCCCATCCGGTCGCAGTAGCAGTAACACGGCTGCTGATGCAGCACGGTGGGTATTTTGGCAGCCAAATCGTAGGCGTGCGTCTGATAGCGATACTGAGCATTGTCTCCCCACAGTTGTTCCTTATCGAGGATCGCAGGGAGTTTCACGCCTTTCGCCGGCGGACCCGCATTGTATGCGGGAACCGATCCCTCCTGCTGGGAAGTAGCCCAGGGAGCCGATACTGTCAGGGTGATCAGAAATAGAAAAGCTAGCGCCAGACCGTGCTTCAGCATACGACCAATATTGTAACCTGAATCCCGCAGCCATAGTAGTCGGCAGGCAGCCCGACGCTTGGCGAATCGCCTCTACATGGAAGCCCAATCCGTATAGAATTAGAAACATCATGCCCGAACCGGGGGACGTTAAAGAATCCTACGCGCTGCAAAATGGGAAGCCCATTGTTCCTACTCCCTCGCGTGCCATGGTTCTTTCCGTCTGGCTGCGCGATCTGATCATCTCGCTCGCCATTTCCTGTTTCATCATTATCTTCCTCTACCAGCCGGTGAAAGTTGAAGGCACGAGCATGATGCCCTCGCTCGAAGATCAGGAGCGCATCTTCGTAAATAAGTTCGTCTACCGGATCGAGCCTATCCAGCGCGGCGACATCATCGTTTTTCGTTATCCGCGAGACCCGTCGAAAAGCTTTATCAAACGCGTGATTGGCCTCGCCGGCGACCGTATTCAAATCGATGCTGGCAGAGTTTATGTAAATGGCAGAGCCATCGATGAAGATTATGTTCCGCGGTCCTATGAGGACGAACGTTCATATCCCGAAATAATCGTCCCTCCGGACAGCTATTTTGTTTTGGGCGACCACCGCAGCTTGTCGAATGACAGTCGCGATTTTGGTCCCGTCGGTCAAACCTACATTTACGGCAAGGCAGTCTTCGGCTACTGGCCTATGGACAAGATGGGGCGAGTGAGATAAAGCGGATTCGAGCCATGCGTTTGCACTTTCATCTTCGGCGGCACGCCAAGGCTGGCACGGTCGAGATCAATCCGGAGAGCTGGTTTCGTCTGAAGTACGAGGCGTTCGACGCTGCCCAGAACGCCAACTCCTCCCGCAGCGACGACGATCTCTTCTTCGATGTCGTTGAATGTACGTCTGACTCCTGCGAACGCCGCCGCACTCCACGCAAGCCTTCGGATGGATTTTGGCGTTCGGCCTAGTATCGTTTTAAAGAAACGTCCGCGATTTTCACAGACATTTTCTTTTGTGTATTTCCGCATCCCTGCTAAAATCTATAAAATCCACTCCCTGGAGTACGAATGCAGGCTATCCTTGCGCTGGAAGACGGACGAGTCTTCCGACGGCAAAGGCTACGGAGCCAAAGGCGAATGTTACGGGGAAGTAGTTTTTAATACTTCCATCACCGGCTATCAGGAAATTTTCACCGATCCTTCCTACGCTGGCCAGATCGTCGTTCTCACCAATCCTGAAATCGGCAATTACGGAACCAACCCAGAAGACAACGAAGCCACGCGTCCGTATATCGAAGGCTTAATCGTGCGGGAGTTTTCTCGCGTCAGCTCCAACTGGCGTTCGCAGCAAGTCGCGGAAGAGTATCTCGAACAATTCAGGATTCCGGTGCTCGCCGATATCGACACCCGCGCGCTGGTGCGCCATCTGCGAGACCACGGCGTAATGCGCGGCGTGATCTCGACGCTTGAGACTGACCCCGAAAAATTAATCGCCAAGGCACGCGCGCTTCCGAAAATGGATGGCACCGACCTGGCGAAAGTCGTCAGCACCAAGAGCACCTACGTTTGGGAAATGGGCGAGCGTTCTCATCTCCCCGAAGAAGTGGTCGGAGTCAAAGACCAGCCCGAGCGCTTCCACGTAGTCGCGTACGACTACGGAATCAAGCAAAACATTCTGCGCAAGCTGCGCGGCGAAGGCTGCAAGGTCACGGTAGTTCCCGCCGAAACCCGAGCAGAAGACGTGCTCGCGCTGAAGCCCGATGGAGTCTTTCTCTCGAATGGTCCCGGCGATCCCGAGCCCTGCACCTACGCGGTCGACAACATCCGCCGCCTGATGGGACGGCAACCAATCTTCGGCATCTGTCTCGGCCATCAACTAACCGGCATCGCGTTCGGCGGAAAAACTTTCAAGCTGAAGTTCGGCCACCACGGCGGCAATCATCCGGTAAAGCAACTGAACACCGGCAAGATCGAGATCACAGCCCACAACCACAACTTCGCCGTCGATCCCGATTCGCTGCCGCAAAGCGAAGTCGAACTAACTCACATGGATCTGAACGACAATACGCTCGAAGGCATGCGCCACCGGAATCTGCCGCTGTTCACGGTGCAGTACCACCCCGAGGCATCGCCCGGCCCGCATGACTCGCATTATCTGTTCAAAGATTTCGTGAAGATGATGGAGGAGTGGAAAGGGTGACCGTTTTTCCGCCAATAACGTTGTCATCCCGAGCAAAGCGAGGGATCTGCAGTTGAGCGCCGGAAATCGCTATTACGTCTATATCATGGCCAGTCGCTCCCTGAACCTATACACGGGTGTGACGAACAGCATTTACCAGCGTGCGCTGCAGCACAAAAGCGGCGAAATCGAGGGATTCACGAAGAAGTACAACATCAATCGGCTCGTGTATTACGAGATGTTCGAGCATATTGGGAGTGCCATCGCTCGGGAAAAACAGGTGAAGGCATGGACGCGGGCGAAGCGGCTGGCTTTAATCAAGTCGATGAATCCAGCATGGCAAGACTTGGCCGAAGATTGGGGAGGGAAGGCGGAACTGCAGATCCCTCGCGTTGCTCGGGATGACAACTCTCTGGATGAGGGCAAGTCGGCAAGCGTAGAAAACATAGAGACCACTGCTACCGCCGATGCCGCGGCTCTTCACAACAAGACGAAAACTGCATAAATGCCCAAACGCACTGACATCTCGAAAATCCTGATTCTCGGCTCTGGCCCCATCATCATTGGCCAGTCGGCGGAGTTCGATTACTCCGGCACGCAGGCCTGCAAGGCGCTCAAGTCCGAGGGCTTTGAAGTGGTGCTGGCCAATTCGAATCCGGCCACCATCATGACCGACCCCGAGGTCGCCGACCGCACTTACATCGAGCCGCTGACCCGCGAATATCTCGAAGAGATTATTCGCGTCGAGCGCGAACTCTCGCCCAGCGCCGGTTTCGCCGTTCTGCCCACGGTCGGCGGACAGACCGCGCTCAATCTCGCCATCGAACTCTCCGACAGCGGCGTTCTCGAAAAATACAACGTGCATCTGATCGGCGCGCAGATCAGCGCCATCAAGAAGGCCGAAGATCGTCTGTTCTTCAAAGACGCGATGCAGAAGATCGGCCTCGACGTTCCCAAATCCGCGCTCGTCAACAATCTGAAAGATGGCCTGGAGTTCGCCGGCAAAATTGGCTTCCCGGTCATCGTTCGCCCATCGTTCACGCTGGGCGGCACCGGCGGCGGCATCGCCTACAACCGCGAAGAGCTGATGGAAGTCCTCGCCCGCGGCCTCGATTTCTCCCCCGTGCACGAAGCCTGATCGAAGAGTCCGTGCTCGGATGGAAAGAATACGAACTTGAGGTGATGCGCGACCTCAAAGACAACGTCATCATCATCTGCTCGATCGAAAACTTCGATCCCATGGGCGTGCACACCGGCGACTCCATCACCGTCGCTCCGGCGCAGACGCTCACCGACCGCGAATACCAGGCCATGCGCGACGCGGCCATCGCCGTGATTCGCGAGATCGGCGTCGAGACCGGCGGATCGAATATTCAATTCGGCGTGCATCCCGCGCACCGGCCGCATGGTCGTAATCGAAATGAATCCGCGCGTCTCGCGCTCTTCGGCGCTCGCCTCGAAGGCCACCGGTTTCCCGATCGCGAAAATTGCCGCGAAACTCGCAGTCGGCTACACGCTCGATGAAATTCCCAACGACATCACGCGCAAGACTCCAGCCTGCTTCGAGCCCACGCTCGATTACGTCGTGGTGAAAATTCCCAAGTGGCAATTCGAGAAATTTCCCGGCGCTGACGAGAACCTCGGCCCGCAGATGAAATCGGTGGGCGAAGTCATGGCCATCGGCCGTACCTTCAAAGAAGCCCTGATGAAAGCGGTGCGCGCGCTCGATACCGGAAAGCGCATCGGCGGAGAAAAAATCGAGCCCAAGATTCTCACTCAGCGCCTGGTAACGCCGCATCCCGAGCGGCTCTCCTACGTCCGCTACGCATTGCGCCAAGGTCACACCGTCAAGCAACTCGCCAAGATGACTTCGATCGATCCCTGGTTCCTTTACCAGCTCAAAGAAATTAACGACATGCAGCTTGAGCTGGAGAAGCATCCCATGGAATCGATCCCGACCGACGTGCTGCGCGAGGCCAAGCGCATGGGATTTTCCGACGGGCGTCTGGCTGCAACCTGGCGTCTGAACGGCAAAGGCGACCAGGACAAAGTTCGCCACCAACGCAAAAAAGCACGGCATCAAGCCGGTGTACAAGCGCGTGGACACCTGCGCCGCCGAATTCGAAAGCTACACGCCTTATCTCTATTCGACCTACGAAGAAGAGGACGAGGCCACGCCAACCGCAAAAAAGAAAGTCATCATTCTGGGCAGCGGACCCAATCGCATCGGGCAGGGAATTGAATTCGATTACTGCTGCTGCCACGCGGCGTTCGCGCTGCGCGACGACGGCTACGAGACGATCATGATCAACTGCAATCCGGAGACCGTCTCCACCGACTACGACACCAGCGATCGCCTCTACTTCGAGCCGCTGACGCTCGAAGACGTGCTCGCCATCTGCGAACACGAATCTTCGGCGGGCGCGCCGGTCGGCGTAATCGTGCAGTTCGGCGGACAGACGCCGCTGAATCTCTCGCTGCCGCTGAAGGCTGCGGGCGTCAATATCATTGGCACCGCGCCAGAGCATATCGATCTCGCGGAAGACCGCAAGCGCTTCGGCAAGTTGCTCGACGAACTCGACATTCCGCAAGCTCCGGGCGCCATGGCAGCCTCGATCGAAGAAGCCGTCGCCGGCGCAAATAGAGTTGGATACCCGGTGCTGGTGCGGCCTTCATACGTTCTCGGCGGACGCGCCATGGTCATTGCCTACGACGAAGAAACCGTCGTCCGCTACATGAAAGAGGCGGTCGAATATTCGCAGGACCGCCCGGTGCTGATCGATCACTTTCTGGAAGACGCGATCGAAGTGGACGTGGACGCGCTCTCCGACGGCGAAGACGTTGTTATCGGCGGCATCATGCAGCACATCGAGGAAGCCGGCATTCACTCTGGCGATTCCTCCTGCGTGCTGCCCGCCGTCGACATTCCCCAGCCGTTGCTGGAGCGCATGCGCGACTACACCTTCAAACTGGCTCGCGCGCTGAAAGTAGTCGGGCTGATGAACATTCAGTTTGCCATTCCGCGCGGTAATGGTCACTCGAAGGTCCGAAGGCGATAAGGTTTACGTGCTCGAAGTGAATCCGCGAGCCTCGCGGACGGTGCCGTTTGTGTCGAAAGCAACCGGCGTGCCCATGGCGAAGATTGCCGCGCGCCTGATGACCGGACGCAAGCTGCGCGAATTCCTGCCGGAATTCATCGAGCGCCGCGCCGACCTCGACACCGGCCACTGCTATTACGTGAAGTCGCCGGTTTTCCCCTGGAACAAATTTCCCGGTGTCGATACCGTGCTTGGCCCGGAGATGAAGTCTACCGGCGAAGTCATGGGCGTGGCTGACAACTTCGGCGAAGCCTTTGCCAAAGCGCAAACCGCCGCCGGACAAAAACTGCCGACCCAAGGCACGGTCTTCGTCAGCGTCACCGACCATGACAAGCCGCAAGTGGCGGAGGTCGCCCGCAAGTTCGTAGACATGGGTTTCAAACTGGTGGCCACCGCGGGCACTGCCGACGTTCTGGAGAACGCCGGCATGACGGTTGAGCGCGTCTACAAAGTCAAGGAAGGCCGTCCCAACGTGGTCGATCTGATCAAAGGCGAGCGCATTCAGCTCATCGTCAACACGCCGCATGGCGTCGATCCCTTCTTCGATGAGAAGGCGATCCGCCGCGCCGCAGTCAGCGCACGCATTCCCACGATCACGACGCTCTCCGCGGCTCGCGCCGCCGCCGAAGGCATCTCCGCATTGCAGAAGGGAACTATCAGAGTGCAGGCGCTGCAAAAGCTGCACGCTGAGCGGCACGCAGCTCGACGGTAGCAGTCGAAGATCGCTCGCCAGGCCATTTCCGCTGTATCCTACAGGCTGCTTACCGAGGACTCAAACTATGCTGCTTCAAGGTATTTTTCCGCCCATAACTACCCCGTTTTATCCCGATGGAAATGTTTACTTCAAGAAGCTCGAAGCCAATGTCGAGCGCTATTCGAAGACACCAATCGCAGGGATCGTTGCGCTCGGTTCGACGGGAGAAGCGGTGATGCTGTCCGATCACGAGCGACGGGATGTGCTGAAAGGCACCCGCGAGGCGGCAGCGCGAAATAAAGTGCTGATCGCTGGCACCGGAAGTGAGTCAGCAATTGACACGCTAAAACTCACGGAATATGCGGCGGAGTTGGGATACGATGTAGCGCTGGTGCGCACGCCATTCTATTACAAGAAACAGATGCAACCCGCCAACATCCTGGCCTTTTATCGCACGGTTGCTGACCGGTCTCCCTTGCCGGTGATGATTTACAGTGTCCCGCCATTCACCGGCTACGACATCCCAGTTGAGCTTGTGATTGAGCTGGCCGACCATCCCAATATTATCGGCATGAAAGAATCGGGCGGTGACGTCGAAAAAGTCCGCCGTATGGTGGAAGGAACACGTTACGTCAAGCGCAGTGCCACGGTAACCGAGACCTTCGACGCAGTGACTCCAAGAATGCTGAAAGCTTCGGCTCACGATAACGGACAAAGCAGGGAACTGGTTCCGGCAGGCGCGCTCGCAGGCTCAGCAGAGAAGTCGGAGGAATCGCATTTGTCGAACCAGCGCGGCCCTTCGTCCCAAGCAGTCACTGTAATTTCCGGGTTAAAGACGCGGCAAAAAGAAGTCGGATTCCAGGTGCTCGTGGGCGCTGCACAGACGCTCGAACCATCCTTTCAGGTCGGCGCGGTCGGCGCGATTCTCGCCTTCGCCGACGCCGCCCCAACCGCGTGCTATGAGATTCACGCCGCATGGAAAGAGGGCGATATTGAACTTGCGCGACTGAAACAGGCGCGCATCGCGCGTGCCGCACAGCGCTTAGTTGGTGAGTTGGGCATTCCCGGCATGAAGCACGCCATGGATTTCAACGGCTACTTCGGCGGGCCGTCCCGCTTGCCCCTGCTCCCTTTGACCGCCGAAGTTAAGGCTGAGGTCGAACAGTTGATGGCCGACATCCGCAATTGAGGGGTGCTGTGTGACCGATCAGGGCCCGGTCGCGAACTCAGTAAGTGGCAGTTGAGCCGTTGTCACCAGCCCTTGTGATTCACATCACAGGCGCGATATAATTTGAACGAACGTTCGAACTTGGCATGGCATTGTCTTCCTCACAGACGTCGGCTGTTTCAGTTCGCCGCCGCGTCAACGTGACGGCGCCAGCGGCTGAGAGCCGTTTTGACCGCAGGTTGGGCAAGATATTGGCGCACGCCACCGAAGTGTTTTACGAAAAGGGATACGAAGGCGCGTCCATGCGAGATCTCGCTCGCTCCAGCGGAATGTCGCTGTCCGGACTTTATTACTACTTCGAGTCCAAAGAGAAACTGCTCTACCTGATCCAGAAGGACACCTTCAGCACGATCGTTGACAATCTGCGCGAACGCCTCGACGAAGTATCCGATCCGGAACAACGCGTTCGCGTTTTCATCCTCAACCATCTGGAATATTTTCTGGCAAATCAAAAAGCGATGAAGGTTCTTTCGCATGAGGCCGAAGTCCTGAAAAACGGCTTCGGCACCGAGATCGCTTTGCTGAAACGCACGTACTACCGCATGTGTGTGGGATTGTTGGACGACTTCAAGGCCGCGAAGGAACTGGAATTTTCTAGTCGCATGGCGGTGCTGAGTTTGTTCGGCATGATGAATTGGATTTATACCTGGTACAACCCACGCGTCGACGCCGACGCGGAACACCTGGCGCGTGAGATGAGTGATATTTTCTTACGCGGGATTGGCGGCGCAACTCAGAGCGCCGCGGCAAGCAAGAAATCTAAGAAAAGGGCAGCATCGAACTAATTCAAATTTAAGCACAAGCAAAGGAGTATGGAATATGGCTACAACGTTGCAGCCTGCAGCTACCGACACAAAACAACTGGTGAACTACCGCGCGGATGGCGGGGTCGCTGTCATCGAGATGTTCGATCCTCCCGCCAACACCTACACCTACGAAATGAATCGCCAACTCGATGACGCCATTCTGAAAGCGCGCATGGATAACGGCGTTTACGTCATCGTGCTCACCGGCTCCGGCGACAAGTTCTTTTCGGCTGGCGCCAATATCAAGATGCTGGCCAGCGTCGATCCCACCTTCAAATATTATTTCTGCCTGCACGCCAACGAAATGCTGCTGCGGTTAGAGCACACCCCGAAGCTGGTCATCGCAGCGATCAATGGGCACTGTGTCGGCGGCGGGCTCGAAATAGCCATGGCTGCCGACATTCGCATCGCGCGGCAGGACGCAGGCAAGATCGGTTTGCCGGAAGTAAATCTGGGCGTACTTCCCGGCACCGGCGGCACGCAGCGGCTGTCGCGGTTGGTGGGAAAAAGCAAGGCCATTGAGCTGATGGTCACGGGCAACACGTTCTCGTTCGAAGAAGCGAAGGAATTCGGAATCATCAACGACATTTTCGAACGCGATGGTTTCATGGAAAACATCATGGAATACGCTCGGCAATTCTGCCCGCCAAACAAAGCTGCCAAGGCCGTGGGACGCATCAAGCGCGCGGTGCAGACAGGCTGGGAAATTCCCATGGAGTCAGCACTGGCGGTCGAACGCGAAAATCAACAGCTGCTTTTCCAGAGCGAAGACGCGAAGGAAGGTCTGGCTGCATACGTCGAAAAGCGGCCGGCCGTGTTCAAAGCCAAATAAATGGAAGAAAGATGATTACAGCTACCAAAACTAAACTTTCCCCTGGACGCCTTCTTATTGACGGCCAGTGGAGCGAAGCCGCACACAACTTCGACACTACCAATCCGGCGACGGGTGAGGTTCTCACTCAAATTGCTGAAGCCTCAGCGACCGATGTTGATCGCGCCGTTCGACGCCGCCCGCCGCGCCTTCGAAGACCGCAACGGCCCGTGGCGCAAGATGTCAGCGAGCGAGCGCGGACGCCTCATCTGGCGTCTTGCCGATTTGCTCGAAAAGAATATCGACGAATTTGCCGAACTGGAAACCCTCGACAACGGCAAGCCGATTTTCGAGTCTCGCTACGTCGACATGCCCATGGTGATCGACGTTCTTCGTTACTACGCGGGCTGGGCAACCAAGATTCACGGCGAGACCGTCAACACGGTCGAAACGGCGTTCACCTACACGTTGCGCGAACCGGTAGGCGTTGTTGGACTGATTGTGCCGTGGAATTTTCCGCTCCTTCTCGCATCGTGGAAACTCGGTCCAGCGCTCGCGTGTGGCAACACGATAGTCTGGAAACCCGCGAGTCTAACATCGTTGACCGCGCTGCGCTTCGGCGAATTGGCGGTCGAGGCCGGCGTGCCTGCAGGAGTTCTGAACATTGTTACCGGCCGTTCGGAAGTCGGAAGGACAATTGTCCGCCATCCCGGAATCGACAAGATTGCCTTCACCGGATCGACTGACGTGGGCAAGGAAATCATGCGCAGCGCCGCTGACAGCATGAAGCGCCTGACCCTTGAACTGGGCGGCAAATCTCCTAACATTGTTTTCGCCGATTCCGATATCGACAATGCCGTCAAGGGCGCAATTACCGGGATTTTCTACGGCAAAGGCGAAGTCTGCAACGCAGGCTCGCGATTGTTCGTCGAGAGCAAAGTGCAGGACGAGTTTCTGGAAAAACTTGTCGCCCGCGCCAAGAAGATGCAGCCTGCCGATCCGCTCGATCCGAAAACCCGCATGGGCGCGATTGTCAGCCAGGAACAAATGCAAACCGTGCTCGGCTACATCGAATCCGGCAAAAAAGAAGGCGCAAAGCTCATCGCGGGCGGCAACCGCGTTTCGGTCGATGGCGGCAAAGGATTCTTTATCGAGCCCACGATCTTCGGCGGCGTGAAGAACGAAATGAAAATCGCCCAGGAAGAAATTTTTGGCCCTGTACTCGCCACGCTTAGCTTCGATGATGTCGATGAAGTGATCAAGCAGGCGAATAGCAATCCCTACGGTTTGGCGGCCGCCGTTTGGACTCGCGATGTGAAAAAGGCGCACTCCGTCTCGCGCCAACTGCGCGCCGGCACGGTCTGGATTAACACGTATGGCTTGATGGACGCATCGTTGCCCTTCGGCGGCTACAAGAGTTCGGGATTCGGCCGCGAGTTGGGCGTACATGCAATTGAGCACTACACCGAGCTAAAAACAGTTTGGCTAAATATGGCATAGAGACGTTGCTAGCAACGTCTCTACAGTTGAAAGTCATTTATCACAAATTGGATTTACAGAGGTCTTATGCCAGGTAAGGTTGCAAAAATCGGAACGTTCAGTGACTGGGTCGGATTGTTCGACGATTGGCGAAAAGACATCGGCGTCAACCATGACGAGATTGCCGACTTTAAATTCGACACGCTTTATGGCGCGATCGAGACTGATGAAATTCAGTTCGGCGCCTTCAAAGGCCGCCGCAAGTGGGAAAACCTGCGCCAGGTGCCCACTCAGCAGATGCGCGACGCGCTCATCAACTTGATCGTCTATCAGGGCGACACAGAGTTTGCCAGCGTCGAACAGCAGCGAAATCTGTTTGCAAGTGCGCCCACTGACTGGGATCGCAAAGCCATTACGCGCGTGATGATCGAAGAAATGCGCCATGGCTGGCAAATGTGCGCCCTGCTGGTCGAACATTTCGGCTACTCGGGTAAAGTCGAGGCGCAGAAAATGCTTGAGCGCCGCGCCTTCGACAATAAACGCCTGCTGGGCGCCTTCAACGTCGACGTTGATAACTGGATGGACTTTTTTACCTACACCGACTTCGTCGACCGCGACGGCAAATTCCAGTTGCAGATGCTGAAGTACTCCGCCTTCGCCCCGCTCGGACGCTCGATGTCATACATGTTGCGGGAAGAGGCATTCCACATGGGCACTGGCAACGACGGGCTCCGCCGCATCGTAGAAGCTGGCGTTATTCCGGCGTGGCTGATCCAGAAATATCTCAATAAATGGATCTCAAGTTCTTACGATCTATTCGGAACCGACAATTCCTCATCGGCGCACTGGGCCTACGTTTGGGGAGTCAAAGGCCGTTATGACGAGCCAAAAAATACACAGGAAGCCAAGGTCGACGAACTGAATGACTACAACCGTCACTTGTATCGCGACGAAGTGGCCGGATTGATCCAGCGCTTCAACAGCGTGCTCAGGCCGGGAGAGCCCAAGCTGTACGCACCCGACATCAAGTTCAATCGCAACATCGGCCGCTGGGCAGGACAGAAGTTTCATGCCCAGACCGGCGAACCATTGGATGAAAAAGGCTACGAGCAGCATTTAAAAGATTTCATGCCCTCAGCCGAAGATAAAAAACTGTTGCTGGACATAATCGCCAACGAGAAAAAATGGATCGCGCCAAAAGAAGGTGCACGCGATCCGCTATCGTCAATCGGAGAAGTTCGCAAATCGGCGATCAATTTGTAGCTGCTCCGGGCAGCAAAAACCGCTTCTGAACTCGATGACCACGACTCAAACTCGCTTCTCTCGGATCAGCTTCGATCTGGAACCACCCGTCGCGCGTATTTGTCTAAACAATCCGCCGCTAAACATCATCGACATTCTAATGATGGAAGAGTTGGCCGCGGCGCTAATCGAGATCGAATCTCGCAGCGACATCACAACAGCGATCCTGACTGGCTCTCAAAAAGCGTTCTCCGTTGGAGTCGACGTTGCGGCTCACACCCCCGAGAGGGTCGAGCAAATGCTCGCAAAGTTTCATGCGGTAATTCGCGCGTTAATAGGGTCTAAGAAGGTTAGCATCGCTGCCGTGCATGGCCATTGCCTGGGCGGAGGCGCAGAACTCGCAATGGTTTGCGACCTGGTATATACCTCGGAGCTGGCGACGTGGGGATTTCCCGAGATCAAACTGGGATGTTATCCGCCCGTCGCAGTCGCGGCACTGGCAGCACTCGTAGGACAAAAGCACGCCGCCGATTTAGTTTTGACCGGGCGTACGATCACAGGCAAGGAAGCGGCCAGCATTGGCCTGGCAAATTCGGTGGTGCCTGAGATCGATCTGGAACATGCGGTGCAAAATTCGGTCGACCATCTCTCACAACTTAGCCCAGTGGCCCTGGCCGTTACCAAAAAAGCAATCTACGCCTGGGACTCGATCCATTTCGACAAAGGCCTTGCCCGAGCCGAGAAGATTTATTTCGACGAGTTGATGAAGACGCAAGACGCACAGGAGGGAATCAACGCATTCCTTGATAAACGCCCGCCAGTGTGGAAGGGCAAATGAAAACTTGCAAGCTACTTAGCCTCTAGCCTCTCGCTAGACGCTAGCAGCCAGAAGCCTGAGCTTAATGAAAAAAGAACTCGTAGAACTCAAGGTCAACGGCCGCTCGCACGAGATCGCTTTCGAGCCCAGCAAACTTTTGCTCGATGTGTTGCGCCAGGACCTCGAACTCACCGGATCCAAGCGCGGATGTGACGACTCATCCTGTGGCGCGTGCACTGTGCTCGTCGACGGTATTCCGATGATGTCGTGCACCCTGTTGGCCGCCAGTTGCGAGGGTCAGGAGATTACGACGGTCGAGGGCGTGAGCGAACACGGCAGCCTGGCCGCCATTCAAAAAGCTTATG
Organism: uncultured Acidobacteriota bacterium; assembly: GCA_963716405.1. Lineage (GTDB taxonomy): Bacteria > Acidobacteriota > Terriglobia > Terriglobales > Acidobacteriaceae > JABDBE01. The sequence goes on from CAVQTI010000020.1 coordinate 75,401, forward strand.
GCGACTGGGGCGGAGCACAGTGCGGCTACTGCACTCCAGGATTCATTATGACGGTCAAGCATCTGCTGGCCGAAAATCCAGAACCGACAGAACCAGAAATTCGCAGCGCCCTGAGCGGAAATCTCTGCCGCTGTACCGGATACAGCCAGATGTATCAAGCCATAAAGGCCGCGATTGATGCCGAGCAGAAGGGAATGGCAGCCGCGAAATGAAAGCTCACTTCAGTTTTGTCATTCCGAGCGAAGCGAGGAATCTGTAGTGGCCAACGACCAACGACGAACGACCAACGGCTTCTCCATCATCGGCAAACCCACCGCCATGGTCGACGCTGCCGGCAAGACCACTGGCGCTGGCAAGTACACCGACGACCTCCGCCTGCCCGGCATGCTGATCGGCCGAATCCTGCATTCGCCGTATCCGCACGCTCGCATCAAACTCATCGACACCAGCCGCGCCGAACAACTGGAAGGCGTTGTCGCGGTCGTCACGGGAAAAGACGCGCCCAACCCTTACGGCATTCTTCCCGTCGGCCACGACGAGTACGCGCTAGCTCTCGACAAAGTCCGCTACGTCGGCGACAACGTTGCTTGTGTCGCCGCGATTGACGAGGCCACAGCAGATCAGGCGCTGGAATTGATTGATGTCGAGTACGAACTCCTGCCCGCTTACTTCGATCCCGAAGAGTCGATGAAGGCGGAGAGCAACCTCATTCACGACAACAAGCCGCACAACCTCGAAAAAGATTACCACCACGTATTCGGAGATCCGGAAAAAGGTTTTGCGAAGCCGACCACATCGCCGAAGCTCGCTTCATAGCCAACGAAGTCACGCATGCCGCCATGGAGCCGCATTCGACGCTGGCTGCATTCGAAATCGATCCGCACACCGGCAACCGCGGACGCCTCACCGTGCAGTCGTCAACTCAGGTTCCGTACTACCTGCAACACAAGCTCTCGCTGGTGCTCGAAATGCCGATGGCGCAAATTCGCGTCATCAAGCCGCTGGTGGGCGGAGGGTTCGGCGGAAAGAGTGAAGTCATCCCGCTCGAAATCATCGCGGCGATTGCAGCACGAAAAGCGTTGGCGCCAGTAAAAATCACCTACACGCGCGAAGAAGTTTTCTGGGCACACCGCGGACGCCCCCGCACCATCATCGACTTGAAAACTGGAATCAAAAATGACGGCCGCATCACCGCCGTCAAAGCACGCGTGGTCCAGGATGGCGGAGCCTATTGTTCCTACGGGGTCGTAACCATTCTCTATTCTGGCGCATTGCTGGGCGCGCTCTACGACATTCCCAACATCCAATACGATGGCTATCGCGTTCTAACCAACAAGCCCGTGTGCGGAGCGATGCGCGGTCACGGCACGGTGAACGTTCGCTTCGCTTTCGAATCGCAACTCGACGAACTTGCAGCCAAGGCGGCAATCGATCCAGCTGAGATTCGCCAGCGCAATCTTCTCCATTCACCCTGCATCACGGTGAACGGTCTGCGTGTCCAGAGCTATGGATTGCCGGAGTGCATAGAAAAAACTGTCGACCGCTCGGGCTGGAAACAGCGCAAAGGCAAGCTGCCCAAAGGGCCGCGGCTTGGGCATTGCGTGCAGCCACTACGTAAGCGGCGCGGCAAATTCGATCATCCGTTCCGACATGCCGCACTCTACCGTGAACATCAAAATCGATCGCGACGGCGGAGTCGTCGTCTACACCGGGCGCCTCCGAAATCGGGCAGGGCTCAGACACCATGACCGCTCAAATTGCCGCCGAAACTCTTGGGCTGCTCTCTCGGGCGAATCAAAATTATTGCCGCCGACACCGACCTTACTCCGATCGACATCGGCTCCTACTCCAGCCGCGTGACCTTCATGGCCGGCAACGCCACCTTGCGCGCTTCGGCCGAAGTAAAAAAACAAATCGCTCTTGCCGCCGCACGCAAGATGAATTGTGCTTCCGAAGATCTGATTTTTCGCGCCGACGTTGTTTACAAGCAGGGAAGCTCCCCGCCAAATATTTCAAAAGCTGCCGACGAAGAAGTCACGCAATCCGGAGCCTCCGTCAGCGGCCGCGTAGAAGGACAAATCCTGCGCGGCTCCCTGCAGCAAAAGCGCAAAGACGAAGGCCCCAAAGACTGGATGACTTTTGAAGAGGCTGTCGTCGCCGCCATCGATTTCCACGGCGCTCTCACCGGAACCGGCTCCTACGCGCCGCCACCCGATGCGCGTGGTGGCAAACACAAAGGCGCCGGAGTCGGCCCGTCGCCCGCATACTCTTACTCCGCGCAGGTGGCCGAAGTCTCAGTGGACGAAGATACCGGCGAAGTAACCGTCCACAAAGTTTGGGCCGCACACGATTGCGGCCGCGCACTCAATCCGGTTTCAGTCGAAGGCCAAATCATCGGCTCGGTTTGGATGGGCATGGGCCAGGCGCTCACCGAAGAAATGATCTGGAAAGACGGTATGCTGATGAACCCGGGCCTGCTCGAATACCGCAGTCCATCGTCGGTGGAATCGCCTGAAGTCGAACCGATCATCGTAGAGAGCATCGATCCCGAAGGCCCCTTCGGCGCGAAAGAGTGCAGCGAAGGCTCGCTGGCCGCGACGATTCCAGCAATTGCCAATGCGATCTACGACGCTGTCGGCGTCCGCCTGCACGAGTCTCCGTTTACGCCCGAGCGCGTGCTGTCGGCACTGCGCGCGAAAAAGAACGCGAAGGCTATCAATCTCACAGAAGGCGTCGATCCCACATCCCCCGCAAAATTCCGCGAACATGGGGGCTCTCTCTGGCATCGGGGCAAAGGACCCAAGCGCCATCCGCTCGATCCATCGCGTCGCGAAACCCCAGCCCCAGCCGGAGGTGACGATTGAGTCTCCCGCAATTCAAGCTCCTGCGGCCTCGAACGCTTGAAGAAGCGATCGGCTATCTGGCAAAACATGGCGGCCTACCCGTGCAGGCCGCAGATGCAGCTTCGTCCGCAATTCGCATCGTCGCCGGAGGCACTGACCTCATTCCATCTATGCGGCAAAAATTATTCGAGCCTCAGTACGTGCTCGACATCCGTCACATTGCGGAACTAAAAGGCATTCGCGAGCGGCAGGGAAGTGGCGTCGAAATTGGAGCTTTAACTTCGCTCACGAGCATCGAGCACTCCGACCTGCTGCGCCGCCGTTACCCAGTGCTGACCGAAGCAGCCGCGACCGTCGCATCGCCTCTGCTGCGCAACATGGGCACGATTGGCGGAAACATTTGCCTCGACACCCGCTGCCTCTGGTACAACCAGTCGCTCACCTGGCGAAAAGGTTGCGGCTTCTGCATCAAGAAAGACGGAGACTTGTGCCACGTGGCGCCTGGCGGAACAAAGTGCTGGGCCGCATTCTCTGGGGACACCCCCCCGGCGCTGTTGTGTCTGAATGCTGAGATTGAAATTGCCAGCGCATCTGGATTGCGTCGCGTGCCGTTGAGCGACTTCTACACCAACGACGGCGTCGCGTATCGCAATCTGCAGCCCAATGAACTGGTCACACGAGTATTCCTGCCCGAGTCTTCGGCCGATTATCGTGGCGTTTATCGCAAGTTGCGGGTACGAGGATCGATCGACTATCCACTAGCCGGAATCGCGGTCGTAATGAAGCGTTCGAACGGCCATATCGCCGATTCACGAGTAGCGATCACAGCCGTGAATCCGGCGCCGATGTTGGTAAAGGGAAGCACCGAGTTGCTCGCCGGAAAGATAGTAGATGAAGCGCTGGCAGAAGCCGTAGGGAGTTTGGCGGCGAAGACCGCAAAGCCGCTGACCACTTCGGCCCTGACACCCGAGTATCGCCGCGAGATGATCCGGGTCTTTACGAAACGGGCTGTCCTTCAGGCCGCCAACGAACAGAATTGAATGATCAGCCAACGACCAACGACGAAAGACCAACGACCAATTGATCACTGACTGCCACATCCACATTCAGCCGCTCGAAATGTTCAAGCCTAGCGCGCTTGAACTGATGAAGAGGAAGCGGGCGAACTACGACGAAATCGCCGAATACTGCCGTTCGCCTAAAGCTTTTCTAAAACATCTCGACAAAGCCGGGGTCGATCGCGCCATGCTAATCAACTACGTCGCCCCCGAGGTCATCGGCTTCACCTCGGGAGTAAACCAGTTCGTCGCGGACTATGTGAAAGAGAATCCCAAGCGGCTGCTCTCGTGCGGCAGCCTGCATCCACGTCACACTTCGAACATAATGGCCGACGTGGAACAACTTGCTTCGGCTGAAGATCCAGATGATCAAGATTCATCCGCCGCACCAGTTGCTTTTTCCCAACGACTATTTGACCGGCATGAAGGAACTGGAAATTATTTATCGCGCCGCTGAGGCCAACGGCATTCCCGTCATGTTTCACACCGGAACGTCCATCTTTCCCGGCGCCCGCAACAAATACGGCGATCCCATTTACATCGACGATGTCGCTGTCGACTTTCCCAAGCTGAAAATCCTGCTCGCCCACGGCGGCCGCCCGCTGTGGATGGAAACTGCATTCTTCCTGCTGCGTCGCCATCCAAACGTGTACCTTGACATCAGTGGAATTCCGCCGAAGACGCTGCTGAAATACTTTCCCCGCGTGCAGGAGATTGCCAATAAAACATTGTTCGGGACAGACTGGCCAGGGCCCGGCGTCCCCGATATCAAGCAGAATCTGGACGAGTTCCTCGCCCTTCCACTGCCGCAAGAAACAAAACAACAAATCACAAGCCGGACCGCGCTAACAATCTGGCCAGCCTAGCCATGCCCCACATTTGTCATCCTGAGCGCAGTAACTGGTTCGCGAAGCGAATCAGTTACGGAGTCGAAGGATCTCTGTAATTCCATTTCACTGCGCCGCAGCAAGGCATTCTACAAATGAACATGGCGCTTCGGAGTTTCACCGCGAGCCGAACAAGTGCCCCATCTTCTCTTTCTTCGTCTTCAAATAATCCTTAGCGTGGCTACTAGGCGTCACCTCGCAGGGAACTCGTTCCACCACTTCAATGCCTCCCCGTTCAAGCGCCGCAACTTTGTCCGGATTATTCGACAGCAATCGCACCTTCGACACGCCTAGCGCCTTTAGAATCCCAGCCGGCAGAGCGAACCCGCGCAGATCCGCTTCGAACCCCAAGCGTTCGTTTGCCTCCACGGTATCGAGTCCCGCGTCCTGCAATTCGTAAGCCTGCAACTTTGCCATCAGGCCAATGCCGCGCCCCTCCTGCTGTTCGTAGATCACCACGCCGGCACCTTGCTCAGCGACCATAGAAAGCGCCATTTCCAATTGCTGACGGCAGTCGCAACGCAGCGAGCCAAAAACATCTCCGGTGAGGCATTGCGAGTGAATGCGCACCAGGGGCGGCGCCGAATGGATGTCACCCATCACTAACGCTACAGCCTCTTCTTTACGCGGAGAAGCCGTGCCTTCGCCACCAACGCCTTCGAAACCGAAGATGCGGAACGTACCCCAACGGGTAGGGAAATCCGCCGACGCAACCTGCCGAACTGAAAATGTATTCACAAGAAGATTATATCGGGCGACTGGGCAGGAGCGGCGTCCAGCCCGTTTAGGCGCGGGCGTCTCGCCCGTGCAGTCGAGCGAAGCTCCAAGGAAAATAGTTCACCAAGCCGCATAACGATAGCGCCGTGGCCGCTCCGGCAATACTTTGATCAGCACAATACCAGCCACAAATCCACCAACGTGTGCCCAGAACGCTATTCCGCCGTTTGTCTGGCTAGTCTCCGCAATCGAGGTCGCTGCTCCGCTGAGGAATTGCATGAAAAACCAATATCCCAGCACCAGCCACGCCGGCAGATGAAAGAAAAATATTGGCGGAAACCACATCATCACGCGCGCCTTCGGATACAGTACGAAATAAGCGCCCATTACCCCGGCAATCGCGCCGCTCGCCCCCACGCTGGGCAACCTCGATCCCGCATTTAACAAAATGTGAGTAATCGCCGCCGCGAACCCGCAGACTAAGTAAAAAAGCAAATAGCTGAAGTGGCCAAGATAATCTTCAATATTGTCGCCGAATATCCAAAGAAACCACATGTTCCCGATTAGGTGCAGCCACGACGCGTGCAAAAACATCGAGGTGACAATGGGAAGAAATAATCCGGTCAGCGAAGACGCAGGCCATGCCGCCAATATGTGATCGAAACGCAACGGCACCACGCCAAAGTGGTAGATCAAGCCATTCAATGCCCCGCGACCCTGTTCGCTCACTGACAGTTCAAACAGAAAGACCAGCGTGTTCAGAGCAATAATGAAGTACGTAACAAATGGAGTGCTGAACCGGGGCGTATCGTCGCGGATGGGAATCATGAAGGATTAGATTGCGTAATCTGATAATTTGGTAAACGGGTAATTGGACCCGCGGACAACAGAAACCGATTATTCCAAACAAGAATACCAGCAAAGAATGGCTTGCTTGCGAGCGCTGGTTTTGATCGTCCGGGCGGTGGATCCGTCCGGGCGGTCGGCAAAGCTCGACATTATTCCCGGCAGCACAAAGATTTCCCGCGAGCCTAATAAGTCCATGAATGGTGTCCTGATTATCGACAAACCTTCCGGATTGACCTCTCACGATGTCGTGAACCGCGTCCGCCGCATTTTGCGCGAGCGCTCTGTAGGACATTTAGGCACGCT
>CAVQTI010000021.1:0-302406 GCA_963716405.1 uncultured Acidobacteriota bacterium
GGTACTCAATGGTTCAACTTGGACTGGAGTCTTTCCTTCTTCGTCTCACTTGACGATCAGATTGCGCGAATCAGCCGCATGAAGGCGTCGATCTTCTTCGTAATTCGCGCCCGGTCGGGACCGAGGTTCTGCTCTAGGCACCAGCCAAAGCGCTAGAATGCGATCTTCAAACTAAACTCAACTTCACGGGGTGATCCGAGCGTGAATACACCGGTCCCCACACCTTGGGGCTGGACTCGACGAGGTTAAGAATTGCGTAACCATGAGTCATGCGCTGTGAAACCTCAGCGTCGTCGAATCCAGTGTGGCACTCAAAGCCTAATCTGCCGCAGCATTCGTTGCGCCTTCTTTCGTTGCCACCAAGGCACCTGTTGCGGCCTGCTCGATAAGATCAGCGACGGCCTGAGGCTGGGACAGGAACACGGAGTGACTGCTTTGACCTCGACCACGGTTGAGCCTGCGCGTTTGGACATAGCCCTCTGGGCGTCAGGCGGGATCATCTTATCTTCGGTAGTGATGAGGAACCAGCTTGGCCTTGTTCTCCACGCCGGCTGGGTGATGGCACCGCCGAGCGCCTCGACACCCCACGGGACCTGGGAGTCGGCCATGAACGAAGCCACGTCCGGATTCACGTCCGCGGCGAAGAAGGCGGGAAACTTAGCCTTATCGAGGAATAGGTATCCATCCTGAGGCGGCAGGATCGGCGGCGCGGGCGCGCCGGGGGGTGCACTCCTAATGAGCGACGCCCGCTGACAGCAAAGAATTGCCGATGATCGAGCCGGTGTTCCCGGTCGCTCCTAAAATCACATATATTTCATTTGAAACAACTGATGACGTCATAGTTACTGCCTCCTTCGGCTTGTAAAAAGGGTGTCGAACGCCTTCACGGCGATTGCGTTGTCTGTGGCCCTCACTTCGGAAATGTGTCGCCGAACATGGGAAGCCCGCTCACAGATTCGGCTTTGGTCGCCTCGTCCTGTAAAACGTCCCAATGCTCTTTGAGAAGACCGTCTTCGAACCGGACAACATCGGCTGCGATCCAGGCGGCGGGCCGCCCCATCCCGGTGAAGCGGCCATGCGCTATGACGTAATCGCCTTCTGCGATGATCAGTTGGTTCTCATAATGCAAAGTCTCCGGCACTGAGCGGACGAGATTGAACAATCCTTCGCGACCTGGTGGTATGTGTGCGCTGTGCTGAATGTAGTTCGGTGACCAGAAGCGTTCCGCAGCCGCATAGTCACGCTTGTTGAACAGTGTCTCGAATGCTTCGAGCACGATTGCCTTATTCAGTTCTGGGGACGAGTTGCTCATCGCTTCTCCTGCTTCTGACGGGTCGATCCGTCCGTTCACCATAATAGAGTATGACCGTAATCCAGAGGTTGCAAAGTATTTTATAAACTCTTTTCGGGACCATTTCGTGTCGCTTCATTTGCCTCGACAGCCCGTATATCGTTATTGTTGATGCAATGAGCTTCTTGCACCAAGTTGAGGCAGTTGGCATCCAATCAATGAAGAGTACGCTGATACGCTAGAAGACTCTTTCTGCATGGGGCGATCCATGCGGATTCGGGAAAAGATGGTGATGGCAAATGGGTTATTCGAAGAGTGACAAGGCGGAGACGCACACTCGGATCGTGAAAGTTGCTGCCAAGAGGTTTCGCGAACTCGGTCTGGAAGGCATCGGCGTTGCCGATGTCATGAAGGAGGCCGGCGTTACGGTCGGCGGTTTCTACAAACATTTCGATTCGCGCGATGAACTGGTGGTTGAGGCTCTCGCCACCGCATTCCAGGATCTCGACCGCTGGGAGGAACATACTGACACGCTAACCAAGGCTTTGGAGAACTATTTGTCCGAAGAGCACCGGGATGCTCCAGGGGCAGGCTGCGCGTTGGGCGCATTGCTGGGTGACATGTCTCGGGCGAGTCGATCGGCGAAGGCTGTGTATACCGCACGACTCAAACGCACCTTGGCTTACTCGGCGGGCCTTATTCCACCAAATCGCAACTCTGATCGGCGCTCCCGTGCGATTTTAACGATTAGCGCGATGCTAGGAGCGATCAACCTCTCTCGTGCTGTGTCAGATCCGAACCTTTCACGAGAGATTCTCCAACGGACTCGCGATCAGTTAATCAGTTTGAACAAATCAGCGAAGGCTGATGTAGCGCTTAATGCATCTCGGGCAGCCGTTCGCGACGGCAGTTAGGAATTCACCCAGATAGGCACGTTCCGTCGCCGTCACGAGCTCGGTCCCTCGCTGCCCGCGGCGTAATTAGGAAAGTCTGGTTGCGGCAAATGCGCCCACGCTTCTTCAATCGGCGTAATGATGCGCCACTCCGCCTCTACCTCGTCTCTACGCGTAAATAGCGTTGCATCGCCACGCATAGAATCCAGTAGCAGAGTTTCGTAAGCAACCGGCCCCTTCGACCCGAAGCTCGCTTGATAAGAGAAATTGGCCTGAACCGTCACCGTCTGCATCTGCGTTCCCGGACGCTTCGCGCCGAATGCGATCGAGACTCCCTCGTCCGGCTGAATGCTGATCGTAATGACATTCGGGTTAATTACCGACAACGCGCTCGCAAATAAAGCCAAGGGTGTCGGTTTGAGATGGACGCGGATCTCTGTCTGATTTTTTGCTAGGCGCTTCCCAGTCCGGATATAGAAAGGGACTCCGGCCCACCGCCAGTTTTCAATCTGAAGCCTTACCGCTGCGTAGGTCGCGGTTGTGGAATTGGGATTCACTCCCGACTCTTGGCGATACCCCGGTACCTGAATCCCGTCAATCAGGCCGGAACCATACTGCCCTCGAACCGTGTATCGTGCCACGTCCTCCACACTCATCGGCCGAATGGATCGAAGTACTTGTACCTTCTGTTCACGCACCGAATCCGCATCAAATGCTAGGGGCGGCTCCATCGCAGTCAGCGCTAGCAACTGAAGCAGATGGTTCGCGACCATATCGCGCAGCGCGCCGGTCTCCTCGTAGAATGCCGCACGGTTTTCGACTCCCACCATTTCAGTCGCTGTGATCTCCACATAGTCGATGTAGTTCCGATTCCACACCGGTTCGAAGAGCGAATTGCTAAAGCGGAAGACAAGGATGTTTTGGACTGTCTCTTTGCCAAGATAGTGATCAATCCGGTAGACCGCTCTCTCGTCGAATACTCCGTGCACCACGTCATTTAGCACGTTCGCCGATTCCAGGTCCTGCCCGAATGGCTTTTCCAGAACAATTCTCGTCCACCCATGGTCGCGGCGATTCAGTCCTACTGCTCCCAAACCTCAATGACTGGTCCCGCTACTGAAGCGGGCGTCGACACGTAGAACAAATGGTTTGGGCTCGAACCACTTCTCTCCATCTCCTCCAGTCGATTGCACAACTGAGAATAGAAATTCGGATTGTTGATGTCACCTTCCATGTAGTGCAGGCGTGTTTCGAAGTGTGTCCATCCCGACTCACTGAAGTCACGGGTGTCTTTTGACTTGGCCGCTGCTTCGCCTGTCTTCTTGCGAAACTCTTCCGAACTCATTGGCGTGCGGCCAATCCCGAGAACTTCGAACTGCGGGTTCATGCAGCCCTCACATGACAAGTTGTAGAGGCCCGGGATCAGCTTCCGCTTCGTCAGATCACCCGAAGCTCCAAAAATGACCAGGACACACGAATCTCCGGTTGGCAGGTGTTCTTGCGGCAATTTGTCGACGGGGGTGGCTTGGATGATGGCAGACATAAAGTTCTCTCAATAAATATGCTCGATGACGCTAATCGATCAGACTTGCGCTCTGCCGCCGTCAACGAATAATTCAATACCCGTGATGAAACTGGAGTCATCCGAAGCCAGAAACAGCGCCGCCTTCGCAACTTCATCTGGCTCCCCCATGCGTCCCATCGGGATGGTGGACACAATCCGCGCAATCACATCTGAAGACTGCCGACTCGCGAGTGGCGTATTGATCGGACCTGGGCTAACAACGTTTGATCGGATATGGCGGTCCTTTAGATCTGTGGTCCAGGTTCGCACCAAAGAGCGGATCGCAGCTTTACTCGCAGCGTAAACACCGAAGGCGGCAGTACCCTTAACACTTGCTACGGAGCCATTGAGAATGATGGAGCCACCGTTCTTCAGCAGCGGCAAAGCCTTTTGCACTGTAAACAGCGTTCCCCTTACATTGATGTTGAACAGCTTGTCGAAATGTTCTTCAGTAACGGCGCCGAAGGGAACAAATTCGCCAACGCCAGCGTTGGCGAAAACAATATCGATTCGACCCTTTACCTTAGAGACAATCTCGTAGAGACGATCAAGGTCATCCAGTTTGGCAACATCTCCCTGAACTCCAGAAACGTTGCTGCCGATTGCCTTTACGGCCTCGTCGAGTTCCGTCTGGCGACGGCCCGTGATGAAGACATACGCACCGTTTTTGGCGAACAGCTTTGCCGTAGCAAATCCAATTCCTTCGGTACCGCCGGTGATGACTGCTACTTTACCCTGCAGTTTCTTATCTTCGGCCATCGACCTTTCCCTCTCCTTCAATGTTTGCGTGCGCCTCTATCCCAGACCCTGGTGCGAAGCCTCGTTTCCCACAGAAGCGAGGCTCCCGGTTACGGAGGGCTAGCCTGCGATCATCCCTCCGTCGACTGCCAAGGATGCTCCGATAATGTAGGAAGCCTTGTCAGAACCAATGAACATGATGGCATTGGCAATTTCTTCGGGAGTGCCGATACGCTTGTTCGGAACTTGTGATTCGAGGAAATTTGCCTTGTTTTCCTTCGTTTGGGCAAAGTGGTTGAACATTCTTGTTTCCACCGGACCAGGGCCAACGATATTGACCCGAACGCCTGTGCCGGCGAGTTCAAGCGCCGCAGACTTCGTGATGCCTTCCACGGCGTGCTTGCTGCCGACATACACCGCGGCGGTCGGGCCGCCGACTTTGCCGTAGGCAGACGAGATGTTCACGATGCTCCCTTTGCCTTGCCGAAGCATCGCCCGAATCTCGTACTTCATGCTCAGAAGTACACCGAGCACATTGGTGTCGAAGATGGCTTGATAAGCTTCGGTGGTTACATCGGCAGCGGGGCCGGGATCGCCCACTGTGCCAGCATTATTGACGGCGATGTCCAAGCGACCGAAGCGAGCAATGGTCTTCTCAATAAGATTTTTGACCTCGTCGTCGTGGCGCACATCGGTGCGTACAAATTCGGCCTCGGTGCCGAGGTTGCGCAGTTCTGTGACAAGCTTCTGTCCTTCATCGTCATGTCGACCGGAAACTACGACCCGCGCTCTTTCGCGGGCGAAGGCCAAGGCTGTGGCACGACCGATGCCTGTCAGTGCGCCGGTGATTAGAACAACTGGTGAACTCATAGCGACTACCCCCTTTGATCTGGCGCCCATGCAGGTCAGGCATGACGCATCGTCAGCCAATCCGCTTTCGGGATAGCTCAGATTACTGGATTAGATTAGGAAGTTAGCTATTCGCATCGCGGCCGAAGCATACTTTGTTGCGCTGGCATCGATGCCTGAGAAGCATGAGAGTGAGAGTGAAGTTACGACACCTGCGTTATTCGGGAAGGTTTCGGCGAGACGGGAAGTCCGACGGCGGAAGCGGAGCAAAGACCGTAGTACGTCTGGCTTACTGCGCCTTTTTTGAGACACGAGCCACCAACTCGTCCAATCTCGAAAGGAAGAGCTTCAGGATGGGAGACTGGTTCGACTTTCTGTAGCCAAGGACCAGATCGACGGTTGGCGCAACTCCTTTTAGAGGGCGACTCGTCACGGACGAAAAGAGAAAATTCTCTGCGTAAGCAGGTAACAGGCCTACGCCGCGCGCCGACACTATTAAGGACATGCCCATGGTGACGTGGTCCGCCTCGTGAGCGGGCGTGATATTGACTCCGGACCGCTTCAGATAATTGTCGATGATCTTACGCAGTACAGGAGCCGTGTTGGACACGGCCACGAATGTCTCGCCTACTAGATCCTTCGGACTGATGGTTTTGAGCGCAGCGAGACGGTGGTCACTCGGCAAGATCACCATCAAAGGCTCCTTCACAAGAAGACGGAACGCCAACCCTGGCACTCCTTTTTCCCGCCGAAGAAAAGCGGCGTCAATTTTTCCTTTCGAAAGGCCATCCGCAAGCAGCGGGGAGGATTGACTCGATATCATCACATCGATGTTGGGGAGTTCGTCGCGCAAGATCCGTAAGGCTTCGGGCATCCAAGTCAATTCGTGGCCGGTCAGAAAACCCATGGTAAAGCACGGCTTGGCGGGATGAGCGACCCGGCGCGCAGCTTGGGCTGCCGCGTCAACTTGCGATAGCACCGTACGGGCGTGATCGAGAAAGGCTCTGCCCGACGGTGTCAGCTCGACGCCGCGAGCTGTGCGCTTCATGAGTTGTGCACCCACCTCTTCCTCAAGGTCCCTGATCTGACGGCTGAGAGAAGGCTGGGACGTGTGCAACTTTTCTTTCGCTGCCAAGGTGAGGCTCTTCGTCTCGGCGACCGCAACGAAATAACGCAGGTGTCTTAATTCCATCTTTCACCAACATATCCCGAAAGCATCGCTGTTCAAGCCTACAAAGTATCCCTCCAAGATGCGACGCCCGGTTCGCTAACACATCTGATGAGGTGATGAGCTTTTGGATGCGTCCGGCAAGCATTTTACTCATGCCTGACGAGCATATGAATCTTTGGCGTGAATGACGGAATGAGTAGGTGGATCGACAAGGCGGGGGGAATGGCTGCACTCGAAAATAAAACTGCGCTCGTAACAGGGGCTTCACGCGGCATTGGTCGCGCGACGGCAGCGGCACTTGCCAGGGCCGGGGCACACGTTCTGGTTCACTATGGTCGCTCCGAACAGGAAGCGGAATCTCTCGTCTCTGAGATCCTAACGAAAGGCGGACGCGCAAATGCGATCTCGGCGGATCTAGGAATTTCTAACGGTGCTGCGCTGCTGGCAAAACAGGTGCGCTCAATCGTCGGCGATCGATTAGATGTGCTTGTGCTCAACGCCGGAATCAGCAAGTCGGCACGCATCGCGGATTACACGGTAGAGGATTTTGACAATCTCTTTGCTACGAACGTGCGAAGTCCGTTTTTCCTCGTGCAGCAGCTCCTGCCCGTCCTCGGCGAAGGTTCGAACATCATTGTGATCTCTTCGATCGGGGCGCACGCCGTAGTTGGAAAGCCCGGTTTGGACAACCCTTCGATCTTCGCTTACGCCTCGACCAAAGGAGCATTAGAGACTCTGGTCAAAAACTGGGCTGCCATTCTTGGGCCGCAAGGCATTCGCGTAAACGCTGTCGCGCCTGGTGTGATCGACACGGACATGTCGAACTTCACCAAAACCGAAGCGGGCCGCGAGGCCACTCTCGGGATGCAAGCTCTCAAGCGAATCGGCAAGCCGGAAGATGTAGCAGATGTAGTCGCGTTCCTGGCTTCAGAGGCGGCGCGCTGGATCACGGGTGCGAGTATCCCGGTCGATGGAGGTTCAAAGCTATGACTGACAATGTCGGGCGCTCAGTGCATAGCAAGTCGACCATCGGCAAGGAGGTCAGAATTCCCGGGCCTGACCATCCCATCACGATTTCTCCGGCTGTGGGTAAGGTGCGTGTAACGATAGCCGGGAAGATCGTCGCTGAATCGGCGCAAGCGCTTCGGCTCGAAGAGAAGGGGTATCCGCCGGTTTACTACTTGCCGCGCAAGGATGCTGACATGTCGTTGCTCGTTCGAACCACGCATTACACCTACTGTCCGTACAAGGGTGACTGTACCTACTACAGCATTCCCATCGGCGGATCGAAATCGGAGTACGCCGTTTGGACATACGAAAAGCCTTACGAAGCCGTCGCCGACATTAAGGAACACCTGGCGTTTTATCCCTCACGGGTCGATGCAATCGACGTGATCTTCTAGGCACGTTTGTGCATTGCTCGGCAATCGCGTAGTCACGCGGGTTGAACGATGTATTGATGCCTCTCAAGCATGGCAAACTCAAAACGAAGGGCCACGCCGCTAGTATTCTGCGACCAACCGGTCTCTTCAGGACTCTATTCGGGAAGGATACTAGACGGGATTGACGGAGAGGCTTATGACAGTGACTTCGTACGAATTGTCAGTGCAAGTGGCGATCAATTCATGGCGACTTGTTTTGGAGAGAGCGAACAAGGCGTTCTCGAGTCTCACGGACGACCAACTTTTGAAAGAAGTAGCGCCGGGAAAAAACCGCCTCATCTATCTGTGGGGGCACCTCACGGCCGCTCACGACGCCATGTTCCCAATTCTCGGCCTGGGAGAGCGCCTGCATCCTGAACTCGATGCAATCTTCATTTCCACTCCTGACAAGTCAGGGGCACCGTTAACCGCGGCTGGAGACCTGAGAAAATATTGGAACGAAGTGAACGGCAAACTTCTTTCGGAGTTCGCAACTCTTTCCGAGAACGAATGGCTGCAGCGGCACCGCTCAATGTCTGAGGAAGACTACGTGAAAGATCCGACCCGAAACCGATTGGCTGTTCTGCTGAGTCGAACCAACCACCTGTCCTACCACCTGGGGCAGATAACTTTGGCTCTCAAATAACGGAACTAATTCGTCTTTTTCCTATTATGGTTCTTAGCTAGCAACTGCGGAGCCTCGCCAGCGCTCTTTCGCATATGAATGACAACTCCACCTTCTTCAAATCGAACCTCGTCCATAAGCGCTTTCATTACGTGGATGCCACGGCCGTGAGCCGACCCAATGTTTTCTGGAGCTGTAGGTCCGCGACATTATGAATGTCAAATCCGTTTCCTTCGTCTTTTACTGCGATTGACACTTCGTCACGATGCTTTGCGAGCATGGCAAATCCAACGCACAACTAATGCGACCGACCGGTCTCTTCTGTCATCAACAGTGTGAGGGAAGTCCGACTTTAGACCTCGCAGACTCGTTATGAATAGCCAAGGTAGCTTCGTCTCAGCCAATCAAGTTCATCCCGATCCGTATGCCCAATCTCGGATCGCGGAGCGCACTTTAAATGCAGCCATCGTCCATGCTGACATCAGCCGAAGCTACGAAGAATATCTGGAACTCTTCGACCAGTTTTATGCCGATGATGTTCAGGGAAGCAGCGAAACCATGAAGGATGCCATTTGCGGAAAGGAGAGAGTGCGCTCATTTCTTTTGAGCTTCCTCGTCCCCCTCCATGCAATGGCCGAGGTCGGTGGTGTGTCGATATCCATTCGGGAAACGCCGATTCCTGGAGATGCTATCGACGAGACCCACTCATCGTGGACACTAAAGTTGGTTGGCGGATCCGGCAAGATCTGCATTGTGAACTGGCGCATCTTGCGGAAATGGAACGAGTCGCGTGTAGTGCTGGAGCATCATTACAACCACCAGCAAAGTGGTGAGCCTCTGACGGACCGCGATCTCAGGTTCGATACGCCAGAGCCTGCTAGAGGCTTTCAAAGGCCTTGTTAAAACGAGCTGGGAGTTGTTCCCGAAGGCCGAAGCGGGCATTTGAAAAGGGGTAGGTCCTCACACTGGCCGCAGCAAATGCGACCCGGGACCGCTCGGTCTCATCCAACCACTTGTATCACGTGGTTAGCGACCATTATGATCGCTCAATTCGTATCACTCGGAGCAAACATGCGCAGAGGCGAGGAAACGCGGCAAGAAATCATTCGTAAGGCGGCTCCGATCTTCAATCAAAAAGGATACGATGGCGCCGCGCTTTCCGATCTCATGCGGGCAACTGGGTTGAAAAAGGGCGGAATCTACCGGCATTTTGACAGCAAGCAAGAGCTCGCGGGAGACGCCTTCGACTACTCCTGGAAACTCGCAATGGACAGGCGCTTTGAAGGCACAGAGCAGATTCCGAATACAGTTGACCGCCTCAAACAAATCGTGCGGAATTTCCGAGACCGGCGAACCGGGGTGGTTCCGGGAGGCTGCCCGTTGTTGAACACGGCCATCGATAGTGACGACGGCAATCCAAAGCTGCGAGCGAAGGCTCGCCAGGCCCTCAGTTCCTGGCTTGACCGTATGCAATCAATCGCCGAGGAGGGGAAGCGACGAGGCGAGATCCACTCCGGTGTGGATTCCGGACAATTGGCAACGTTAATTGCCAGCACGCTCGAAGGCAGTCATATGATGAGCCGCCTCCAGAAGAAGGAAGAGCCTCGTGACCTTGCCATCCGTCATCTAGAGGAGTACCTCGAAACAGCGGTTCGTACGCGGAAATCGAAGACCCGAGTCAACAAGTCATGAGTACTCACGAAATTCCCTCGCAACCGGACTTCAGAGAACGCGCAAAGACGAACGACGTTCCCGTCGCGCGGCTGATCGGATTTGAGACGAGAGACATTGCTGACGGACGGGCGACGGTCGTGTTAGCTGCCGGACCACAGCATGCAAATCCCATGGGAACGCTGCATGGCGGAATTCTTTGCGATATTGCGGATGCTGCGATGGGGATCGCGTTTGCGAGCACTCTCGCCCCAGACGAATCATTTACCACTGTCGAACTGAAAATCAATTTTTTTCGCCCGGTGTGGCAGGCACAACTGAAGGCGGAAGGAACGGTCGTGCGGCGGGGCCACACGATCGGCTACGTCGAGTGCGCCATAACTGACGAGCAGAACCGACTAGTTGCGAAGGCAGCTTCCACTTGTATGGTTCTTCGTGACCAGAAGGCCGCAGGACGGTAATCTTTTTACGCGGTCACCGTTTTGGTTTTTAGCAAACTCGGTTCACAAAACGGCCTTTCGGTTTCGTCTGCAATAGTTCACATATTCCTCCGTTCGAACTAGCCAAACAAATTTATATTGCGGCAGGAGACTCCCGAAAAAACTTACAGCCCACCCGCGACTCCATCTTTGAACGAATGGGGATTGGGCGGATCGTGGAACGTCGGAGCCGAAAGCGAGTGCTGCAATCTGCGCCCGGCAAAACTTTCTTCCGCTTCCACTCGCGCGACATGCACACCCGGCCTTCACACGGCAGAGGCCGCGCTTTTTCTGAGAATCCACCCGATCGCGAGAACTCGTTTCAACTATTCTCACCATTTGCGAGCAATCACTATCTTCGAAATTGCAGAATTGTCGCTTCAAGTGTCACTGTCCTTCAACTGTCCAATAACGGTTCCTTAACGTCGCTTACAAGCTTTTTCGAGGGCCACCCGCGGCTTGGCGCCGCTCGGCCGCAAGCTCACAGACGACAAGTCGTCACGCTTCGCGTGAAATCAAACGATAGCAGCAGCTCTAAATGAAATGGTAGAATCTCGTGCGGATGCTTTTTTATGACTGGCAATGGACTTCTAACCCGACACTCGCCGGCGAAGCACTTCACGGGCAAAATGACAACGCACTGTGGAAATCTGAGAAAAGCGACACACTTTGTTACACAGTTGCACATTCGTCATTTTGGGTGAAAAGGGAACAGAGCCATGAACATGTCTAAAAATCAATAACTTGAAAGTAGAGCCGGGATGGCGGAACTGGCAGACGCAGCGGACTCAAAATCCGCCGGGCTTCGGCCCTTGGGGGTTCGACTCCCCCTCCCGGCACCAACCTAAACCCCTTGGAGTCAATCTCTAGCTTGCGCTAATTCACCGCACGGGATACGGCAGGCCGGCCCGAAATCACTTCATTGTGCCCAATTTGTGCCATGTACAGGTTCGCAATTGCAGATTGAAACCTTGGATCAAGCTTGCGAAGGAAACACCGGATGCGATACTTGCATTTCCGAACGGCGAAGCCGCCTCGTTTCTGCTCTCGGTCGCGTTTCAGCATGCCGCCTGGTTTGGCGTTCCCGGCGATTACAACCTGGGACTCATGCAACAGCTCGAAGACCGAGGTGAACCGGCCTGGATTGGAAACTGCAACGAGCTCAACGCCTCCTACGCGACGGATGCGTACGCGCGAATCAACGGCCTCGGCGCAATGATCGTGACGCATGGAGTCGGAACTTTTAGCGCGGTCAATGGCATCGCCGGTGCGTACAGCGAACATGTTCCCGTGATCCTGATCTCTGGCTCTCTCCCACTGAGAGCGGTTCAACGCGGCGATCTGATGCACCACACTCTCATCGATCGAGAAAAAGGGAACCTCTGTCGTATCTTCGCCGAGATCACGGAAGCCCAGGGGCGACTCACTCCGGAGAATGCCGTTGCCGAGATCGATCGGATCATTCTGACGGCGTGGCGTCGAAAACTGCCCGTTTACCTGGAATTGCCTTCCGACATTCCTTATCTCGAGATCGAGGTACCCGACAGTCGCCTCAAACTCGAAATGATCCCGAGCGAGCAGGAAAGCCTGAACGCCTGCAGCAAGATGATTCTGGAGAGATTGCACTCCGCCAAATCGCCTGCGTTTCTGCTGGATATTGATGCGATGCGCTTCGACGTTTCGAAGCAGATCATTGCACTTGCCGAACGATTTCAAATGCAGGTCGCGACGCTGAACTGCGCCAAAGGAGCTTTTCCTGAGAATTCTCCTCAATTGGTTGAACCTACGCGGGTATTGCAAGCTCCCCGGCAACGCGGCAAGCCATTGAAGGAAGCGATTGTCTGCTGACGGTTGGTTACAGGCCCGTCGAAACGACGACTGGTTTTTTCACCGGCAAATTGCCCGCTTCTGTCATCCATCTGAATTCCGACAGTGTCGACACGGCAGGCAAGAATTATCAGGGGATCTATGTTGCGGAGCTCTTGCAGTCCATAGTTGACTCGTCTTCGGGCATCGTCACGAAGAAACAGCCGGCTCGTCCGTCGAAGCAGGTACCCCTTGCTCGCTCAAACGAACCCCTCAGCCAGGACGCATATTGGAAAGCGATACAGAATTTTCTGCGTCCCGGCGATGTGATCGTCGTCGAAGACGGAGCATCGAGCGCCGGTATGGGTCGACTCACGCTGCCCGACGACTGCACCTATATCACCGGGGCATTTGTCTGGTGTTCGATCGGCTATGCGACACCCGCGCTGCTGGGAGCCATTCTCGCTTCCCCCGGGCGGCGTCACATCTTGCTTACCGGAGAAGGATCACTCCAGATGACCGTGCAAGAACTCTCGACCGTCATGCGGCATGACCTTAAGCCCTTCATCTTCGTGATCAACAACTCGGGATACACAGTCGAGAGGGCCGTTCTGGGTAAGGATGCCAAGTACAACGACGTCGCGAACTGGCGCTATTCGGAATTGCCAAATGTCTTCTCTCGTGACAACAAGGCAGAAACCTACGTCGTCGAGACCAGCAACGAATTCCAGAAGGTGTTGGACTCTCCGCATTCGGGCATGGTCTTCGTGGAATCTGTCATGGACAAGTACGATGCGCCAATCGATTTGATCGTCGGTGGTCACGCGCTCGCCGATTCGGATTACGGAGTACCCGGGCCGCAGGCGGCAGAGAATGCGCAAATCCCATTTCCGACACCACACGGTGAGCGGAATGCCGACGCGCCCGCAGAGGGAAAGCCAGTATTGGTATAGAACAGCGCGGCCAAAGCTGCGGACAATAAGCAGGGGTCGTGCAGATGTTCGTGTTTCTAATCAGAAATACACGTCGCTTGTTGGTGGCTGCGGAGGGTGACAAAGAGAAAGCTCTGGCGTCACTGCAAAAGACTCTCGACCTTGGTTACCGCGATTTCGTCGCCATCGCAGCCAGCCCGTATTTTGCTTCCTTGCGCTCTGACCCCCGATTCCAGCAACTCATCCGGCGCTACCAGCAGTAACTGGGTTCAATTCCTGTCCCCCATGCGTTCGGCCTGCGCTTCGACGAGTTGCTGCGTCGCATCTCCCGAAACTATTAGTCGGATTGGCGAGCCCAGGTGACGGCGCTCACGAACAGGACTAGCTGGGTCCGGATCCCGGTCGGATGACGGGCAACTCGGAGATTGTTGACACTCGTTCCAGTTTCCCACTTGCCGACAACACGCCCCAAAGATCCTCGCATCCTGGTCTCATCTCTGCACAGGCTATAATTACGTTCGCAGATGACGCTCACCTCTGGTGCAAAACTCGGTCCATACGAGATCCAGTCAAAGCTTGGTGCGGGTGGCATGGGCGAAGTGTACCGGGCACGGGACACTCGTTTGGAGCGTGTAGTCGCAATCAAAGTCCTCGCTGCTCATCTTTCCTCGTCGGCGGAACTCAAGCAGCGTATGGAACGCGAGGCCAAAGCTATTTCATCTCTGAACCATCCGAACATCTGTCATTTCTATGACATTGGATCGCAGGATGGCACTGATTACTTCGTAATGGAGTTTCTCGACGGCCAGACGCTGGCCGACCGCTTGCGGGCGGAAGCGCTGCCGCTGCCCGAGGTCTACAAGATTGGAATCGCTGTTGCAGAGGCTCTGTCCTTTGCCCATCTCCACGGCATTGTTCACCGCGATTTGAAGCCGGGCAACATCATGCTGACGCAGACGGGCACGAAGTTGATGGACTTCGGTCTGGCGAAGCCGATGGGAATGCAAAGTGCGGGATCGAGTTCGGCATCAGCACCGCCATCATTCACCGCGGCGGCCACGCTGAGCGGGCCCAGTCCGCTGACCCCATTGACGACTGCGGGCACCATTATCGGGACGATCCAGTACATGGCGCCAGAGCAAATCGAGGGTAGGGAGGCCGATGCGCGTTCGGACATATTTGCGTTCGGTTGCGTGCTCTACGAAATGGCCACGGGAAAGCGTCCGTTCCAGGGCAAGAGCCAGCTCTCACTGGCCTCGGCGATTCTGGAGCAGGAAGCGGTGCCGATCGGCAGCGTGAGGCCGCTTGTGCCTTCGGCTTTCGAGCATGTCGTCACGACTTGCTTGCAAAAGGCTCCCGGGGAACGTTTTCAGAGTGCGCACGACATCAAGCTGCAACTACAGTGGCTGTTGGCGGCAAAGCCGGCGCTGGAGAAGGCTGCGGACGAAGAGCCAGCTGCGCTAGCTTCCGCAGTGACGGGTTTATTGCGGCGCCCAATGACTTGGGTCGCCACAGTGATCGGGGCGTTGTTGTTGGGCGCGATTGTGGGATTCGTTTTGCACCGGCCGGCACCCGCGGCATCGATTCGAACCGTTATTAACCCACCCGAGAAAACGCATATCAATCTGACCGGCGACAACGCCGGACCGCCGGTGGTTTCGCCGGACGGTTCGATGATCGCCTTTGCGGCTACCGGTCTTGACGGCAAGACATCCATTTGGGTGCGTCCAACGAATTCGCTGGACGCACGCCCACTCACCGGAACCGATGGCGGGATTTTTCCCTTCTGGTCCTTTGACAGCCGCTCAGTTGCGTTCTTCGCCGACGGAAAACTGAAAGTCGTGGAATTTTCCGGTGGCTCTCCCCAGGTTATTGCTGATGCAGGGTTCGGGCGCGGCGGAGCGTGGGGTGCGGATGGCGTCATCGTTTTCTCGCCCGCGACGCAGGACCGGCTCTACCGAACCAGCATCAATGGTGGGGCGATCACGCCTCTCACGACTCTTCAATCGCCCCAGCAGACTTCGCATCGCTGGCCTTTTTTTCTCCCTGACGGCAAGCACTTCCTCTATCTCGCTATCAACCATGATCCCTCGAAGTCAGCCAATGACGCCGTTTATTACGCCTCGGTGGACGGAAGCGTCAACCGGCTTTTGTTCAAGTCGAAGTCGAACGCCATTTATGCGGATGGCTACCTCATATTCGCGCGCAACGAGCAATTGCTGGCCCAACCGTTCAATTCCTCGAGCGGCACATTGAGCGGCGAGCCGCAAGCATTGGCGAAGGACGTCGCCAACGATCCCACGACCTGGCACATGGACGTCGCTGCATCCAACAATGGCTTGCTCCTCTACGGCACCGGAGGCGGCGATTACGGGACCGTGGAACTATTCTGGGTCGACCGCACCACCAAGAAACAGTCCACGATTGCCGGCGGTCTTACCAATGTGAACAACTACAGCCTTTCTCCGCAGGGCGACCGCATCGCCCTCGAAATGGATAACGGGGTCAGCGACATTTGGGTGCAGGAAATCACCCGCGGTGTTCGTACGCGCCTGACATTCGGCCCAATCTATAACAATGGACCTCGGTGGTCGCCCGATGGTAAATGGATTCTCTACACTTCCAACCGAAATGGAAGGTTTCAGCTCTTCCGCAAACCCTCGGATGGTGGCGGCGCCGAGGAAGAACTGCTGAGTGACGACCAGTTGCTGTTCCCCAGTGACTGGTCTCAAGATGGCAAGTACATCCTGTATTTCCGGGGAATCCCGGGAGCTCAGGACATTTGGGCTTTGCCGCTTGATGGTGATCGTAAGCCCTTCCAGGTCGTGCCAACCACTCCCAGCACGTTTCGTACTGAGCCAAAGCTCTCCCCGAACGGGCGCTGGTTAACCTATCGGTCGAATGAATCCGGCTCGGACCAAATCTATGTTGCCGCTTTCAAGGGTGGCACCGGCAAATGGCAGGTCTCGTCGAACGGAGGGCTCCATCCAGCATGGAGCCACGATGGCAAGGAACTTTACTTTGCCAATACCGGCAACTCAGTTTGGGTGGTGCCCGTGAAAGAGTTTAACGGGGCCCTGCAATTCGGCGCTGCGCGAGCCGACATAAACAACTGGTCTACGCCCGATCCTTATTACCAAGTCAGCCCGGATGGGAAGAAGATGCTTCTCTATCAAGTCTCTCAACAGGTAAGTGACGCGGTCACTGTCGTTTCGGACTTCGCCGCCGCACTCAAGCAGTAGGTACGACGTCATATATCGATCGGCAACACTGCTGGGGCTGCGAAGCTCGGCAACGCGCCAAGGTGGAATTCTGCGCGGAGGAATGCGTGTCTGACAAGAACGAATGGAAAGGCTGCGGTCAGCAGTTTCGGGACTCGCGTCGGGGCCGACGGGACATTGTGCCGCGCCTCTGAACCCGGTGAAGAAAAAAGTGCATTCCAATCCCTCGGCGGTTGTATAGTGTTGGGCTGTTGGGAACTAAAACGGAAATTCCGAATCATAGTCCAGGTCGAGTATGCACCGGCGCGAATTCCTGAAGCTCGGAGCGATTGCAGGCGGGACGGTCTTGCTGGGCGGCACAGGCCGGTTTGGGAGCCTATTGGCTGCTCCCAGAGAAGTTCCTACCGTAAACCAGCTAATCGTAACCAACCTCGTAGACAACATCTATGACATCTTCGCCAAGGGTGGGAAGATTGGCAACGTCACCGTCACACGAAATACCTTGCCCTTCCCCTACGGTTCGGACGTCATGCTGCTATCAGAGCATGGACTGGCCTTTCATCTGCAATCGTTCCGAGGGGCGGAGCAAAAACAGATACTGCTGGACTTTGCGCTCACGCCACGCACACTTACAAACAACTACCAAGGGTTGAAAGTCGATCCCGCACAGGCCGATGCACTGATCATCAGCCATGGTCACGTGGACCACTATGGAGGGTTGCTCAACGTGGCGTCGAGCCTCCAAGGACACGGCAAGCCGGGGCTTACCCTCTATGCTGGGGGGCACGATACGTTCTGCCATCGCTGGGTCCTTACACCGGAAGGGAAGAAGCTCGATTATGGTGAGCTCAAACTCGATGACCTGGAAGCGCGAGGGTTGAAGGTCATGCTCGCGGAGGAGCCGACCACGGTGGTGGGCCACGCGATCACCTCAGGTCACATTCCGCGGATCACCGATTTCGAGACGTCTCCGCCGGCAGCTCGACTCGAAGCGGGTGCAACCGGCTCCGGCTGCGAGGCTACCATGCACTTCCCTCCCGGTGCGGTTCAGATTGAAGCCAAGCCGGGGGACTTGGTGAAGGACATGTTTTGGGGAGAACACGCAACCGCTTACAACGTGAAGGACCGAGGCCTGGTCGTCATCTCATCGTGTGGCCATGCGGGTATTATCAACTCTGTCCGCCAGCTTCAGAAGTCCACCGGGATCGAGAAAGTGCACGCCGTTGTTGGCGGGTGGCACTTGGCTCCGTATCCTGATGAAATCATCGCCAAGACCGTGGAAGCCCTAAAGCAGATCAACCCGGACTACCTGATTCCCATGCACTGCACTGGCTTCCGCACCATGATGGCAGTCCAACAAGAGATGCCACAGAAGCTCATCATGCCTTCCACGGGCACGCGCGTGGTCTTCGGCGGCTAGCTCCGATTCCGCTTCTGATTGACGGCGGCGGAAATCAAAATCTAAGCGCCGCACGATTCGGCCTGACCGAAAAAATCGCCGACAATGCGTATGGTCCACTAGTCTCCTTGACGATTATTCCTGGATGGCGGGCAAACCGGAAGTTATCGTTCATCCCTCGGTTTAGTATCGATAAATGCGCTTCTCTTGCTCAACGTTCGGATGGTCGGCCATTCGGAAGCTATCCAGAAACGGGCTTCTGGGAAATCGGTCGGCCAATCTTACCCAAACCAACTTCCCGCTAGCCTGACTCGCCACGGCTCAGCTTCTGGATTGCTCGTAATCCTGGAGTTACGAGCGGAGAATAATTTGAGTGCAAGAACCGGAGCGACAGCCCCGAACTGACAACGTAGACTGAAGGGGTGGAGAGAGAATTCATGGACGCAAGAGAGTTTCGTGACATTGGACATCGAGTTGTAGATTTCCTCGCTGAGTATCTGGACCATATCGAAGAGAAACGCGTTTTCCCTGACACGGAGCCAGTGACAACGAATGAGCTGTTTGCTGAATCGCTGCCGCAGGATCCGAGCACAGCGGAAGCTGTTTTGAATGAACTCGAAACCAAACTGATCCCCTACTGCACCAACGTTGGGCACCCAGGGTACATGGGCTTGATCACTCCGTCGCCCAATCCGATGGGCATCATTGCAGACTTCATCTGCTCCGCCCTCAATCAGAACGTGGGAGCGTACTCAATCGGCCCATCGGCAGTGGCGATGGAACGCCGCGTAGTACGTTGGCTGACGGATCTCTGCGGCTATGGCCCGAAAGCGGGAGGAAACCTCACAAGCGGCGGAATGATGGCCAATTTCATCGGCCTGAAAGTGGGTCGCGACGCTGTGACAAGCGACCGGGCACAGCACGATGGAGTCCGTGAGAGCTGGGCGGTGTACGCCACGGAAGAGCGGCACGTTTCCGTTGACAAAGCTGTGGATTGCATCGGTCTCGGTCGAAATGCATTGCGCCCGCTGCCCACGGACGCGAATTTTCAGGTGCGGATCGACGCGCTGGAGGAGGCGATCGCACGAGACAAGAAGGATGGGATTCGACCGCTGTGCATTGTGGGGGTGTTCGGAACTACGAATACCGGCGCGGTTGATGACATCCACGTGTTACGGCGGATAGCGGATCGCGAAGGTATGTGGCTGCATGTAGATGCGGCTTACGGCGGCGGCATGTTGCTCTCGCATGAGTGGTCGATGCGAAATCGAGGGCTTGAGCTCGCCGATTCAATCACCATTGATCCTCACAAATGGTTCTATGCTCCACTTGATGCTGGAGCTGTGCTCGTGAAAGATCAAGACCGGCTCACCGCATCGTTCGGCATCAAGCCTTCGTATTTGACAGACGAACTCGACCAGTCCAATGAGCGCTATCAATATTACGTGCATGGCTTTGAGCAGTCGCGGCGATTTCGCAGCCTGAAAGTGTGGATGAGCTTCAAGCGATACGGAGCCCGCCAGATCGGCGAATGGGTTGACAACAATGTGCGTCAGGCGAAACACCTGTATGCTCTGGCCGAAAGACACCCCGAGTTCGAGGCAGCCAGTATCCCGCCAATGTCGGCGATTTGTATCCGATTCAATGGCACTGGGCTCAATGATGCCGAATCGAAGGACTTGCATGCGGAGGTTGCGCAGCGAGTGGAGCGAAGCGGCCGCTTCTGGATATCAACCACCGAACTCAAAGGCAAAACCTGGTTTCGCATCAATCCGGTGAACTTCCGCACCCGCCAGGAACATATGGAGGAGTTATTCCATTTTCTTCAGCAAGAGTGTTATGCGGTCTTGCGCAAGAAGGCCTAGGGAGTCATGCAGGGGTTGGGTGAATGGTCGACGATCCGAAATCTGTTTTATCAAGGAACGCTCTTGTGGGAGATCTGCCGATGATGTCCTACGAGCCGACTTCTGGACAGCGTCGTCGGAGGCCACGTGAAAACGTAACTTCCGGTTTGCCGGTTATCCGCCCCTTGACTTTGCGCTTCGGACGGGAGTCAAATATTTGTGTCTTGGCAAGCGTTATCAACTAACTAACCTCCTCAAACTCACATCTTGGAGGAGAGCATGCCCGACATCCGAAAAGAAACCGACTGCCTCGGCGTCGTTGAAGTCCTGCCGACAAGCCCTGGGTGCTCAAGATACAGCGTTCGGTCGAGCTAACTGCCCGACGCACCGTGGAGTGAGTTATCTGGCTGGTCAGATTAGCGTTGCGAAGGCCATAAACCGTTGGATCACGATATGCGAAGGAGGTCACTTAAGATGTCTACTGCACGATCTGTTGTAACTCAGGAGTTGAGCACTGCTTACGTTAGCGAAATTTTCAAGAATCTGGAATCCGGAGATGGTAAAGGGTTCTTCGACCACGTGGCGGACGACGTGGATTGGATCGTCGAGGGAACACATCCTCTTGCCGGTCACTATCACAGCAAGGCCGAGTTCCTCGCACATACATTTGAAAAGCTGGAGAAGGTCTTACCGAAAGGCACGGAACTTCACACTGAACATGTGCTGGTGAGTGGGGACTGGGCGGTGGTTGAGTTGCATTCCCTAGCTACCGCAAAGAATGGCATGCGGTTCGACAACCGGTACTGTTGGGTATGTCGCTTTGTGAATGGCACGATCGTTGAGGTTCGAGCGTATCTCGATTCCGTCCTCGTTGCTCGCCTTTTCGAGGAGAATCCGATTTAGCAGGAAATAAGATTTCTGCGACAACTCGGCCGCGAGGGTCGTCAGCGGAAAATCCGACGCGCAGCGTGAACGGGAGCGCTCCGTGGCAAAGCATAACGGGCGTCACAATGTCCGCGTCGTGCAGGAGGTAAAAGCTCAATGAGTACACAAGGTGCAGGCCCCAAGAGTGATCCTCGTCTGCCGTCGCGAGTTCCAGTTCAAGCTGTGCGCCAAACCGCCGGTCGACTCTGCAACGAAGCCTAAGCCGATCATCACGGGCGAAAGCCAAGCGCAGGGAATCGCGATGTTCTCGTACAGGGCGAGCTACGAGGACCTTACTCCCGAGCGGCGGGAACGCCTGAAAGTGAGCGTTCTCGATTCTTTGGCATGCGCCATCAACGCTCTCGGAGCGGCTCCGACGGTGGCCTGTGTGGAACAGGCCAAACAGTTCGGCGGTTCGGACGCGCGATGCACTTTGATCGGCGGCGGAAATGCCAACGTCGTCTATGCAGCTTCGGCCAACACGGCACTGGTGCGGTACGTCGACCTCATGGACAGTTATCTTGGTCCGGTGTCGCTGTGTCACCCGTCGGACAACGTTGGAGCGGTCTTGGCCGCCTGCGAGCACGCGGGACGATCCGGCAAAGAATTCTTGACCGCACTGGCGGTTGCCTACCAAGTCGAGTCGGAACTGACTTCTCGTCGCTCCATTCATGGAAGACGGGTTTGACCTTACAACACCGCTCTCATTCTCAATAGGAGCCGGAGCGTCCAAGGCACTCCAACTGGACGAGGCAAGAACCGCGGCGGCCGTCGAAATTTGCGGTGACGTCATTCCGCTGTTGGTCGTGCGCACCACGCCGATCTCGCAATGGAAGGGCTTGAACTCGTCCCAAGCTGCGTTGTCGTCTATGCACGGCGTCTTCCTGGCGTCCCGCGGGGTGACCGGCCCGAAGTATGTCATTGAGGGAACAAACGGGCTGGCGCATGCGCTGGGCAAATCGATCGAGATCGATTGGAACAACGTGAAACTGGATTGCTTCGATCGGTTGGCCTTGAAGACCTACAACACCGCGATTCCGGCACAATCGGGCGTGTTCTGCACGATCGCGTTGCATAAGGCTACACCCATTTAATCCGGCGGACATCGTGAGCATCGAGGCTGATGTTTTCCAGGACGCTTACGATTTCACCGGGGGCGGACGATTCGGTCCCAAGCACGATGTTCACACCAAGGAGGATGCCGACCACAGCCTGCCGTACCTCATGGCTGTCGCGCTCTTGGACGGCGATGTGCAGCCGGCGCAACTCGAGCCCAGCCGGATTGAGAAGAGAGATGTCCAAGATCTGATGCAGAAGGTCACGGTGAGACCAGACGATGGCCTTACGGCACGTTACCCGGCCGACCTCGCGAGCCGAGTGACCGTCCGGCTCAAGAGTGGCGAGTCGTTCACCCAGGAAATCTCAGACTTCCCCGGGGCTCCTGCTCGACCATTCACCTGGAAGGAGATCGACGCGAAGTTCGACAAGATGGTCGCGGCGCGCATAGACGATGGACTAAGCCAAAAAATCAAAGCTGCCGTGTGTTCGCTGGAGAACATCCAGGTCAGCGAATTGATGAAGCTGCTGGCCTTCGCAAAGACCGAAGAGATGGCTGCATGACGCGCTGTCGGCGTGCTCCTGGGATCGCTTCAGGAAGCTAGCCACGAGGCGCGGGGCCCAATCAACGAAATGATCGGTATCGAGTGAGCCGCTCTTTCTCTACGAAACGAGGAAATGCACAGCTTGTACTGCGTGGGTTGTTAGAACAGCTCAGCATTTCCCTGACGGCGAGCTTCATCGTTCCGCGGACTTCCATGTTGCCGTCACGGTCCGGCTTGCCCTTCTTTGGCCGCCACATTCTCTCGTCATTCACGCCACTTTTCAATCTGCGGGGGGCGGCCAACAATTCATTGGCTCGCGCTCCCAATGCCTTCGCGATTTCGCGACTCAAGTGAGCATTACGGCCCGCTTCATTGGCAAGGGTGTCGAAGACTGCCGAACTTCCCCGGCCCAAGCTTGATCGCGTACCATTTCAAGGTTCCTCTTTCATCCAGCGCGAGTGGCTGAGCTGACTTCAGAAATGTCTCGGCATCAGCCTCCTTGCCTGCGCATGCTTCGAGCGTGATTAACAATCCGATTGCTTTTAATTTAACTTTCACTTTGCGCTGGTGATTTCCGATGGCCAGGCGGCAATTTCCGTGCTAGTTTCGGGCCATGTCCCAATCTCTAAACACATCCGAGCCGCAGCAGGTAGCGTCGCTGCTTGCGTTGGCCACTAATTCGCTCCGGGCCGGGCGACCGGCCGAGGCGATCGCGCCGTTGCGCAATGCAGCGCTGCTGCAGCCGTCCAATGCCATGATCCAGCACGATCTCGGCCTGGCCTGCCTCGAACTCGGGCGCGTACCGGATGCGGTCGCGGCATTGCAGCGGGCCGTCGCCAGCGACCCGCGCTACGGCGATGCATATTTCCGCCTGGGAATCGCCTTGGAAAAACTGGGCGACATCGGCGGGTCACTGACTGCGTACGACCGTGCCACTCAGCTGCTCCCATCGTTGACTGAGGCATGGTTCCGCGCCGGCGCCTTGGTTTACACAGCAGGCCTTCACGCGGAAGCCATCGGCTGTTTCCGCCGTGCGGCCCTGAGCGGAGGCAGAAGCAATTTCGGCAGCCTGGCTAAGGCGCGGGCGCTGCTGATCGAGAATCGCAATCAGGAAGCCGAACAGGTGCTGCGAGAGATGCTGGTGGCCGATCCTAGAAACGCCATGGCGTATGAGTTGCTCGGCAACCTGCTCTCTGAATTCGGCCGCTTCGACGAGGCTCGCGCATGCTTTGAACGCGCGATCGCGATCGCGCCGCTGCTGGCGGGAAGCTACTACGATCTGGTTCGATGCCGCCCGGTCACGAGCGCTGACCATGGTTTGCTGCAAGCGATGCAAGCCGCCCTGACTACGCCGGGACTGGAAGCGGGGCAACTCCAGCGGCTTCATCTTGCAATAGGCAAGGCCGCGGAGGATCTCGGCGACTACGCTCTTGCCATGCAGCATTTCGACGCCGCCGATACCGTGCGCCGGGGCTCTGCGTCGTTCGACTCGGCCGCTTTCTCCAACATGGTCGAAGGGCTGATTGCCCGCTGCACGCCCGAATTGATGGCGCGGGCGTCCGAACTCGGCAACTGCGATGCGACGCCGGTACTGATCATCGGTATGCCGCGGTCCGGTACAACTCTCGTCGAGCAGATTGTCTCGATGCATCCCGAGGTCGGGGCCGGGGGCGAATTGAATTTCTGGAACGAGCGCGGGGCGGCGTGGCATCGAGCATCCGGGGATGAGGTCCAGTTTCTCGACAAAGTGGCTGCAGATTATCTTGGCGTGCTGCGCGCGATCGCGCCTACGGCGGCGCGAGTGACTGACAAGATGCCGTTCAACTTTCTCTGGGCCGGGCTGATCCAAGTGGCATTCCCGCGCGCAACCATTATCTATTGCCGCCGCGCTGCAATCGATACGGCGCTGTCGATTCATCAAACTCATTTCCATCCGACGCTGGCGTTTCCGACCGGAGGCGCAGAGTTGGTCGCGTATTTCCGCAGCTACCAGCGGCTCATCGACCATTGGCGAAGCGTGCTGCCGGCGGATCGCTTCATCGAAGTCGATTACGAAGACCTGACCGGCGCGCCCGAACCAGTCATCCGGCGGATCATCGCGGCCTGCGGCCTGGCGTGGCACGATTCGTGTCTGCGCCCCGAATCCAATCCGCGGGCGGTGAAGACCCCCAGCAAGTGGCAGGCCCGCCAACCGATCTATCGCACCTCCGTCGAGCGCTGGCGACGCTTCGAACCCTCGCTGGGCCCGCTGCGCGCGCTCGTCGATGTTTAGCAGAATCTATGACAGGACTGGTGTCCCGCGTCGCCACCGTTTGCAGTGTCAGGAATCCGCCCGGTCTATTCTGTCAGGGATGCTCCCGGTCTGTACCCACCTTTAGGGTATACCCCCCTCCCCCTGATCTTTTGGAATCAGAGGCTTGCCGGGTACTGAGGTCAAAATCTTTGGATCCAAAAGAGTTACAGGCAAAATCTTGGCAACAAACAGGTTGTGGGTGGGGAAGGGCATTTTCGAATGTCGAGCTATATAGTTTTTATCGCATATATCTATTAGTGAAGTAAAGAGAATTGTGGAGAAAAAGCGAGATGCTGTGCCGAAACGGGAAGCGCTGGCAGTTCTTTCGGTGCGGCCGTGGACTTAAGATTCGCCGTTCCCACCTTTACAGAAGGCGTAAAGGTGGGCCGCCGCCGAGTGCGCTCACATCGAAGTGGGATGGCCCGTGTGCGGACCGCTTAATCCAAGCACCCGCCCCTTGCGAAAAAGCCGCAAGGAGCGGGGCACCCCGAGCCTGGTTTTCATCTGCTTAAGGTCCGGGCCACCCGCCGCAAGACGATCTATAGCTTTGACATCTGGGGCCGTCCCCCTTCTGAATATGACGAAGCCCAAGTTAGCGCCCGAAGAACTGGTGTTACGAGCCTGAATATGCACGAAACGAGCGTGAGCCTGAGCCACCTGCCTGCCTACAGAAACACCGCCGGTGAAACCTTAAACCGCTTCCCCAACCTGCGGATATGCTCGGTCGTCAAACTCCGCTTCCCCTTCAAGACCTCCGACGCCACACTCGCCGTCTCAAACACTCCCACCAAGTCTTTCTGCTTGAGCCCGTTCGCGGCCATCAACTCTCGAATCGCCTCGATCGGTGACGCCGCCCGGCCCGGATAAGTTTTCTTCTCGAAGTCCTCGATCAACACCGCCAGCGTCTCGTAAAGATCGCGCTCCGCCTTTGTCAAATCGTCCCAGCGCGCATTCATCTCATCGATCTTGCCCAGGTAATAACGATTTTCCTTCTCGCTGTGGATCACCTTCGGAGGAACTTGTGCGATCAGCTGTTTATACTCCGCCACAGGACTCATGATTGCTACCCTCCGCTACTGTACTCCGCATGTGTCAACAACATTTTCACGACTATGGTCTGGCTCGCATAATTAACCACAGCGATCAGCCGGTAGCGGTTCCCTTTGATATTGAATATTGTTTGTCCCTTTACACAGTCTGTGTTTCGCCACGTATGCCGGACATCATTAAGACTCGTCCATTTGGATTCCCGTGCAATCGCTAACCACGTCGCGACCGAAGCAGTCAGGTCGCCGTGCGCCTTCTTCGCCTTGTCCAGCACTTCCGTTCCTAATACCTTCAAAAGGGGAAACTCGGTTCATCGAGATTATTCGCTCAACGTCCTCTAGTATTCGCGATTTGCGAAGCCTGTGCAAGCCCGAAGACAAAACTAAAGATTAAAACATCAAGTAACTTCGCAAAATGCGAAGACTGGGATATAATCCGGGTTGAGATCAATTAATTGGGGATAAAAAATCGTGGGCGAGATTGTCGAATTTAGCATTCGCCTATCCGAACTGCGAAAAGCTACAAGGCGACTCCTGTTCAACCGTGGAGCATTCAAGCAGTCGGATTGCGCCGACCTCTTGGTATCATCTTGCGCCGCGACGTTTCGCGCGGTGGGCTCTTGGATCGACGTGCCTGTGAGCGGGAAGCTGCCCGGAACGGTTAGACTACCGCTGCGACCCCTGAACGAAATTGGCAAGATCTTGGGCACCTACAAGAAGCCTGAACTGAGCCTGCACTTCGAGGCGGGAAGAGTTCAGGTGGAGAAATTTAGTCTTCGTCACCCGGATGTGGCAATTGGGATTATCCCGGATCAGCGCATTGACCTCCCTGCAGATGCCGGGGCGCGTGACACGCTTGCGATAGCCTCCCTTCTCTCGCCGGAACAGATCGTTACTCAGGGTCTGCGTGAGAGGGTTGAAAACGCCCAGCGAACCACCTCGGAGGCCATCGCCTCCGCTGCGCAAGTGTTGCGGGAGTTTGGAATTTCTCGCAGACAACTTCAGAAAATGGTAGACGCAAATATCGAGCGAGCTGCTGAGAAGCTGGGCCGCGAAGGACCTAAGCCGCGACAAGCGGCAAGTTAGACAACAGAGTGCTCGAAGGGTTCACTTCTTTTCCCCTCAGCAGCTTCGACCGGTGGCCCATCCGCCGGGTCTCCCGGCCTATTCCGTGGAGCGCAGCCAGTTTTGCAGGCGCAGCCCCTTGACCCGGGAGAATTCTCTTTCGTTGTCGGTGACGATCACGCAACCAAGCGCCAGCGCCTGAGCTGCAATCAGCAGGTCGTTCTTCAGTAAATCATTGGCGCCGATTGGTGTGCCCCGCTTCTCCAGACGGGTACGCAGCAATCCGTAGGTCGCGTCCGCCGGAGTCTCGAAGGGTAAGACTTCCAGCGCCCCAAGCACCGCTTCTAACTGGGATGAGAGCCGCGGCGAGCCTTTCTTATCGGCTCCGTAACGCAACTCCGCCGCGACGATGATGCTGGTACAGACATGCTTTTCGCCAACCGTGCGAACGTGCCTTGCCACTTTTCCCTGCGGGTTGCGGACGAGATCGGAAACGATGTTGGTATCCAGAAGGTAGCGCATTAAAGCTCGACCGCATCAGGGGGAACATCCAGGATGGGAGGGAAATCCTCGGGCAGCGGCGCAAGCTTCGCCAACACGGCGAGTAGAGATTTCGTGGGCACGGGCTCGATGACGAGCCGGTCCCCTTCCTTTCGCATGATGGCCTCATCACCCGGAAACTCAAACTCACGGGGAATTCGCACGGCCTTGTTGCGTCCATTCTTAAAAACTTTGACGTGGCGTTCGGGGCCGGTCACGGCCTCAGAATTTAGAGTCGTTCACTTCAAGCCAGTATCCATCGGGATCCTGGAAATAGATCTGTCTTACTCCGTCAGGCCGCACGCCGGCAGTCTGGTGACCTGAGAGAGTGGAGTTGCGGTATGTCACATGGGTTTGGTCAAGGTGAGTCATGAAATCGGGCACTGACGCGACCCGAAATGCCAAGTGAACGTCAATGTCGCGCGTGGGTTGATCAGTAGCGTCAGCGATCATGTGAAGTTGCTCGTGCGCGCCTATGCGAAACCAAACGTGTCGGCCGTCCTTGAAGGGATCGGGAGTCCTTGCTAAACCCATCACCCTTTCATAGAACTCCGCGCTTTTTTCCAGGTCATGCACATGTAGCGCCGCGTGATCAAATTCTGGAGGTTTGGTCGCTTTGCTGGACTGCGAAAAGCCGAACGAGCCGATCATAAGAACAGCTACTGAGGAAAGGAAGGCAATCAGCTGCCTCATGCACGTCTCCCCCTGATTTCCAAGCGCACTGCGCAGGCCTGATCAATCTGTCCTGTTCGGTGCCGTAGTTTATGCTGTGGTTAGTTGCGCTGAGGTGAACGGCAGGCTCGCGAATTTGTTTGCCCGAATAGAACGCTTATGTTTTCGGGCCGTGATACCTTCTCATTCGTTCCAGCATGTCCTTGAAACGATTCACACGCGGCGGACTATGTTCTCAAGCCAATCGACGACGATCGTACACCTGCACCGAACCGGACGTTGGGCGATCGATGCCGGCGATCAGATTGAGTAAGTTTGTGGGCGAAATCTCTTTCGCTTTTCGTGTGACCCCGACAGATCTGGATTACCCGCAGAGAGTTGGCCATCGAGGTGCGCGACGATGATGTCGTCGAACGTCTCGCGCAAATTGCTCACCATGACTGGGAGCACTCGGACCCTCTCGATTTGTCGGACGCAGGGCTGCTCGTTGAGTTCGATAAGCACAAGATGGACGAAACAGACAGTATTGGCTCTGCACAGAGGTCACGAAAAGCACAAGGTCGCGTAGGCGCTGGAGTTCATGACCGTGTGCGTCGCACCGGTCACGTCAGCCATGCTCGGTTACAGCGAGCGTTATCCGCGCACCATTAACCGCGCCGACATGCGACGAAATCTGTGCCTGTTCCGGTGGCGTGAATGGCGGCCCTGTACTCAGCGTCGGCGCCGCTTAACTATCCCGTCGTCGGAGTGATTTGCCAAGGCGGGGTGGGATGGCTACGGAGATTGGGCACGATCGTGGTTGAATCTATGGATGGCGTGCCCAATTGCTTTAACGAATCGTGAATAGATTATGGGGGCGGTTCAAGCTTTTGATCTCGTTGGTATCAGCAACACGGCGGTTGCCCCGTCCTTCGGACGGGAACTGGGGACAGGAGCCCAGGCGCCTGGATCTTCTCGCAACGGTACGTAATGGGACTCAGCCGATGTGCTTGTCGAGCGCCTTCTGAATGGTCTCTTTCGGAACATAGCCCACGATCTGTTCCTTTACCTGCCCACCCTTGAACACCAGCAGGGTGGGAATGCCGCGTACGCCGTAGCGCATCGGAGTTGCGCTGTTATGGTCCACGTCCATCTTGCCGACCTTCACTCGGCCCTGGTAGTCCTTGGCCAGCTCTTCAACGATAGGAGCGATGGCGCGGCAAGGCCCGCACCAGGTTGCCCAGAAATCCACCAGCACTAGAGTCTCTGATTTGAGAACATCCTGATCGAAATTTGAATCTGTAACTTCAAGTATTCCATTACCTGCCATCAAGGTCCTCCGCTGGACGTGCTTAACAAAGCCGTGTTCAGAAAAACAGTATAAAAGCCCATCCGCCGATGGGCCTAATCAATCTTAACACTTCATTTGATGCAGGACTGCGGCGGAAGTCGCACAGAGTGCGGATCAGGGGACATCCGGAGGTTGCAGCGTTTCTGCCGTCAAATAAAAACGTCCTAAACTTTTCAGTTTAGGACGCCTCGGCAGCCCTCCCCCAGAACTGCCAAACCACGATTGGATAGTAGCCTCGCCCCATGGAGGTGTAAATATCACTTTGGTAATCCGCATTTGTGGAAAGTAATGTGAAGATTGCTGTCGGAAGTAATGGGAGGGTGAAGTAAAAGGAGTCTCGCAATCCGTTGCCAGCAAAGAACAAGGTTTAAGCAAAAATGGGATGTCGTCTGTGGTTACTTCAATTGAGCACAGATATTTGCACAGCGGTTGCGGGGATCGAAGCTGACGGCTACTGTTTTTGCCAGGTTTGCCCGGCGTCAGATGTGATCCAGATTTCGTGGTTGGAACTGGTCAGCTTGCCGTGTAGCGGGTCACTGAATTCCACTCCGACGATGTCGCCGACGAAGGGCTGGCCATCGGTTATGGGGAGCACTTGCGCCCAGTGCTGGCCGGCATCCGAGGAATGGAAAAGCGCGCCAGCTTTGCCTCCCACCCAGATATCCAAACCATTCGCTGCCAACGCCCTAAGAATTAAATGGCTCGCGACCGGAACCGTCTGCCAGGTTCTGCCGGAGTCGAGGGAACGCTGCAAAACGCCATCCCAGCTTAGAGTCCAGCGTGGCGCGAGGGTTTCAGCCGCGAGGTCATCCGGGAAAAATGTTTCGTTGGCGGCGTTCATTCCATTATTGTTGTTCGCAGGTCCGCCGGTTGCCGGTGCAGCTTCGCCGTGGCGTGGCCCTGCAATAGCAGCTTTGGCTCTTCCCGGGACAACTTCAGTGAACGGCGAGGCCGTTCTCGCGTCCGCCATTTCAACAGGCTGGGAATCGGCTGGCATGATTTCCGGAGCTGCTCTGGCTTGTAGGTTGCTTGGCTGTCTGAACCGGCTCGGGATTTAAGTTCGGCGACTGCGAAGGGACCGGCTTATCGAGAATTGCGTGATTCGACATCGAAGCCTGCGTGGCTGAACGTTGTGCAGACTCATGCTTCTGATGGATCGTGATTGCGGCGCCAATCACGACGATACACGCCATCGCTGCTCCCCAACGCAGCGCCGGCCACGAGAGCCAGGCGGCACGGGCAGGAGTTAGCGAGACAGTGTTGGTGACCGCAGGCCGAGCCGCTGACAGAGACGCGATCTCCCGGCAATTCATGCATTGCCACAGATGCTCCAAAACTTGAAGCTGTTCGCGTTTCCCTAACGACTGCTCCACGAAGGCGCTGAGCAGGTTCGGTTCAGGATGGTCTGCGAGATTCGCATCCACCTGCAGCCGCTGCTTTACGATTTTGGGTATTTCCGTCATTTGCCGCTTTCGCCGCTGGGCCAACTACGATCCATCGCCTGCCGGGTTTCCTTCTTTTTAGAGAACGCTGGTCCAGACGTTTCTTGCGCCAGCCGACTGCGAATGTTTACCCGCAAATCGCGCACATCGACCTCGAGGGCTTCTTGGGCCTGCCGGCGGCTCATTCCGCGCCGGCCGAGCGATGCCAAGATTTGCTTGCGCAATGACTTAGCCAGTTTATCCAGCTTCCGGCTGATGGTGGATTCGTGCACCCCCAGGCTGCGCGCAATGTCGGCCAAGGTTCGCTCGTCCAGAAAATAGGAGGCCAGCACAAACCGCTCTTCCGCCCCAAGCGCCGCCAAAACCTCATCGACCGCGCCCTCCACTCTGGGATCGGCCACAATTGCCGCTTCCGGTTCAGCTGTGGCAAACTGCGCGCCTTCTTCGGCTTCCTCGTCCAGGCTGACCAGTCGACGCTGCCGCCGGTAGCGGTTCACGTGCTCCTGCGCCATGACCGTGCGCAGCCAGCCTTCCAGGGAACCGCGTCCGGTGTAGGAGGCCAGCTTCGATGCCCGCTGCCCATCGCGGGTTACCGTGCCGTAAAGGTCGGCGTAGATGGAGTCCGCTAATTCACGAGCGGTCGAACTTTCTTTGGTAATGTAGCCCGCAATTTCGTACAGCTTCTCGCGGTAACGAGTAAGGAAGATTTCCCACGCATGCTCGTTTCCGAGGGCGCAAGCCCGAGCCAGCGCGAGTTCTTCGACGCGCAAGCTCGTATAGAAATCGCATATTGCGTTCTGGGTCGCATCGGCGGGCAAGTACTTCCGGGCGATCTCCGCCAGGATGTTGTCGAACTGGGCGCGAGTCAGCTCGCAAGTTTCACTTTTGCTCTTTACATAAATCCCGGCCAGCAGAGAGTCCAAGCGCGCGGACGATTCCACCCCGGATTCGGCAGTCTCTCTGGACATAATTGTCAGCTTTTTTGATGCTATCAACTATTGGACGCTGGCACAGAGTATTTTGCCGCAAAGAAGAAGCTCTCCGCCGAACTCAGATGGACTCCTAGGCGTTTCGCAAGCCCAGCTTGTAAAGTTGAATCATGGTTGTTGATTCTGAAAGTGGCACTTGGCTGGTCAGGCTTCGCGCAGAGCTCGTGGGCTGTACACGTTGTCCGCGACTGGTAGAGTATCGCGAAAAGATTGCTCGCGAGAAACGCCGGGCTTATCGGGATTGCGAGTATTGGGGAAAGCCTGTACCGGGTTTCGGCGATCCCGAGGCACGGGTTTTGATCCTCGGGCTCGCTCCCGGAGCACACGGGTCCAATCGCACTGGCCGGCCGTTTACCGGGGACGCATCGGGCAAATTCATGTTTCCGGTACTGTACGAAACTGGTTTTGCCAATCAGCCGAACGCTACCGATCGCGAGGACGGGCTCAAGCTCCAAGACCTCTACATCACGGCCGCGGTCCGCTGCGCTCCGCCCGACAATAAGCCGCTGCCGCAGGAGTTGACGAACTGCGCCTCCTATCTTGACCGCGAGATGGATGGTCTCAAGAATATCAAAGTGGTGGTTGCGCTGGGACGGATTGGCTTCGATGCCTATCTCAATTACCTCAAACGGCGTGGCCAGCTTGGCGGCCGCAAAGCTTACCTTTTCCAGCATGGGGCTAAGTACAAAATGGGGGACGGAAAGACGTTACTGGCCTCGTATCATCCCTCCAACCAAAACACTCAAACGGGAAAATTGACGCGCCCGATGTTTGTGGCAATCTTTAAAGAGGCGGCAAGAATTGCCGATGAGTAAATAGAGGCGGCTGCCGCCGGGGCCGGAACGCGTACCCACCCCAACGCAGGGGAAATACCAAACACGGGTTGCAATCTGGGGCGGCAGTCGCCGATACGCCGCTAGCACGAGTACGAGCGAGACGCTCGCGCCTACACGAGGGCGCTCGCGCCACACCGACCGCTCGCGCCTACACTCCCACAAACACCGGTTCAGGCTCTAGAACTATGCCCCAGATATCGTGTACACGCTGCTGAATATCGTCCTTGAACGCTAGAATGTCCGACGCGGTTGCACTTCCACGGTTCACGATTGCCAGGGCGTGCTTGCGGGAAATCCCGACATGTCCGTGGCTGTATCCGCGGCTGAAGCCGGAGTGCTCTACCAGCCACGCGGCTGAAACTTTCTTTTGCGCGTCAAGGGCTGGGTAGCTGGAAATCTGCAAACTTTTGGCGGCGGCTAGATCCTTCAGCGCTTGATATTGCTCCGGCGAAAGGATTGGATTCTTGAAAAAAGATCCGGCGCTGCGGCAATCGCTGTCTCCAGGGATGAGCAGCATACCTTTTCCGCTCCTGATTTTTCGCACCGCATCGCGGACGTCGGCCACCGTTGGTTTCACGCTCCATCCGGCAAAGTATTTTTTCAGGTCTGCATAGGCTATGTACGCGTCGCCGCCGTGGTGCAAAGAATAGTTGACTTGCAGAATGATGTATCGTCCGTGCTCGGTGGTGTTGAAGATGCTGGTGCGATAGCTGAAGCCGCAAGCCTGGGTGCAGAGTTCGTGCAGTTGCCCATCCCTGAGGTCAAGCGCCAGCACGGATTCGATTGTCTGCGAAACTTCCTGCCCGTACGCGCCGACATTCTGTACCGGAGTTCCGCCAACGCTTCCAGGAATTCCGCTCAGGCATTCGATGCCAG
Source organism: uncultured Acidobacteriota bacterium (assembly GCA_963716405.1). GTDB lineage: Bacteria > Acidobacteriota > Terriglobia > Terriglobales > Acidobacteriaceae > JABDBE01. The sequence goes on from CAVQTI010000021.1 coordinate 33,519, forward strand.
CGCAATTGTGGGCAACAACGAGAGCTACAAATTTGTCCCAGTCTTCGCCGGCGCCTGCTTCGAAGACAACTTCATCATGCCCGTGCCGATGATTGATTCCGGTAACACCAATCTTTAATACCAGGCCGGGCCAACCTGCGTCAGAGATTACAACGTTGCTACCGCCCCCGAGGACGAACAGCGGAAGATTCTTGGATTGCGAGAAAGCCACCGCCTCGGTTACTTCGGCAATCGTATTTGCTTCGACGAAGAAGCGAGCCGGGCCTCCGACGTTGAGGGTTGTCAGCGGAGCCAGCGGGACGTTTTCGGTAATCACCATTGGCGGTTACTTCCACTATATATGATAGGAAAAACGCTGTCTGACTGGCCCGCATTACGTTGGTCAGTGCGGTGTCAACTCGACATCTATTGCGAGTCGAGAGTTCTGTTAGGCTATTAGAAACCTCTTAAGGAGACGCAATGTATCCAGAAATTATGGTGATTCCGATGCGTGAAGAACTTACCCGCGTTGGAGTTCAGGAACTTAGAAGTGCTCAGGAAGTCGATCGTGCCATTGTCAATCAACCGGGAACCACTATGGTGATTGTAAATTCGATTTGCGGGTGCGCGGCTGGACGTATGCGTCCCGCGGTTCGGGTTGCGTTGCAGAATTCAGCGCGTCCGGAGAAGATGTTTAGCGTGTTTGCCGGACAGGATACAGAGGCAACGGAGCGTGCTCGCAGCTACTTTACGGGCTATCCGCCATCATCGCCGTCGATCGCATTGTTGCGGGACGGCAAGTTGATTTACATGATGCAGCGCAGCGACATTGAACATCGGGAAGCGGCCGACATTGCCGCGGAGCTCAAGAAGACCTTCGATAAGTTCTGTGGCGTTCCCGCGGGAAAATGACTTGCTGAATGAACTGCAATCCCCTCGCGTTGCTCGCGATGACAAATTCTTTAAAAGTGTTTCTTCAGCCCGGCGAAGGTTTCTACAACCACTAAACGGGATGGCGGTTTGGCCTCTGCAACTTCTTCGTGCTCCAGAATCCAGGTGCTGCCGTGGGGAACGAAGACTGCGTTGAGTCCGGCTGCCAGCGCGGGATTGATATCTGACTTCGGGCTGTTTCCTACCATCCAGGTGGAGTCGCTGGCAAGATCGTACTTCGCAACTATCGTCCGATACGTGCCTATATCTTTCTCCGCGACAATCTCTACCACGGAAAAATAATCCTTCAACCCGGAGCGCTCGACTTTGCCGGACTGTTCGGTGATTGCGCCTTTAGTCAGCAGCATCAGATGATGGCGTTCGGATAAGTATTGCAGCGTTTCTGGAACTCCGTGCAGGATTTCGACCGGATGTTCGGTGATCGTATGCGCGAATCCGCTGATGGTCTCGTGGAGCGCGGGGGTGAGCGGTTCGACTGCCAGGCGCTCGAAAGTCTGAACCAGCGCGTGGCTGAAACTGTGCAGCCCATAACCGTGGCTTACGATGCACTCGCGCTCGACATCGTTTAAAACTTCGCGCACTTGCTCAGGCGAATACTCGTGATGGTTCAAGAATGAAATGAAATTCGCAATGGCGCGCTCGAAGTAAATGTTATTTTCCCAGAGCGTATCGTCGGCATCGATGAGCAACGTCTGCCGGCCGTTGGAATCAGAACTCTGAGTCATAACGCAAACACCGTGGTAATGTCAGTGTTGATTCGTGGGAAGTAAAACGATTGAACGTAGAATCCTCTGCTAGAATACAACATTCATGACACCGGGCCCCTGGGTTTCACTTCTACTTTTTTTCTTTTTTCTTCCTTCTAACATTTCAGCAGAGAAAGGACGTAAGCCAATGACTGGCTCCGCCGCTAGAGGGGCCGAGTCGGCTGGAATGCACGTCGTTCCTGACCTGGACCAGCGGCTCGCCAAGTTTCGCAGGGTAGAAATGCCTTTTCATTCCGCGAGTTTGACCGCTCGCGAAGTGAAGATGGTCGACAAACTAGTTGATGCGTCGCGTTATCTCGAACAAATCTACTGGCGGCAGATGGATCCCGACGGGCTGACTCTGTACGAATCGCTGGCCAGCAGCCAGAATTCACAAGACGAAATGTTGCGGCGTTACTTGTGGATCAACGCTTCGCGCTTCGATCTTCTTGAAGATAACCAACCCTTCGTTGGTACGACTCCAATTCCGCCAGGACGAGGATTTTATCCACAGAATCTTACTCGCGAGCAGATCGAACAGTACGTGAAAGCGCACCCGGAGAAGAAAGATGAAATTTATAATTCCTTCACTCTGGTGCGTTGGCACAACGATCAGCTTGAAGGGCTTCCGTACCATATTGCCTATCGTTCCTTTCTCGAGCCCGCGGCGAAAGATTTACGCGAGGCTGCCAAGCTAAGCGACGATCCTGCGTTTGCGAATTTTTTGCGTCTGCGGGCGGACGCACTTCTTACCGACGAATACTTCGAGAGCAATCTGGCCTGGCTTGATTTGAAAAACCCCAAGTTCGACGTGATTTTCGCGCCCGACGAAACCTATGATGACGGACTCTTGGGTGTTAAGGCGACTTACGGCGCGGCCGTGATGATTCGCAACGCGGAAGAGAGTCGCAAGCTCGAAATGTTTCAGAAGTACGTCGGCGATATTCAGGATGCGCTCCCGCTTGCTCCCGAGGACCGGCCTTCCAAGCATGGTTTGGAAACGCCGATGGAGGTTATGGATACTCCATTCCGGGCGGGCGATCTGAATCACGGATATCAAGCCGTTGCCGATAATCTTCCTAACGACCCCCGCGTGCATGAAAAAAAAGGCAGCAAGAAGCTTTTCTTTAAGAACTTCATGGATGCGCGGGTGAATTACGTGATTTTGCCGGTGGCACAGCATGTGATGTTGCCGGCGCAGGCGGCCAAGGCATCCGGCGAAGGCTATTTGTTGGGAACGATTCTGCACGAGATGGCCCACGGGCTGGGTCCGGCTTTTTCGCGAACTGCAGCGGGAAAGGTTGATATTCGAGAATCCATTGGGCCGACCTTCAGCGGGTTGGAGGAAGCCAAAGCTGATGTGGTCGGAATGTTTGGCATGAAGTGGCTGGTCGACCATGATGCTCTTCCCAAAAACAAGCTCGAAGAGTGTTACGCGTCATACGTAGCTGGAATTTTTCGTACCGTGCGCTTTGGCGTCGCCGAAGCGCACAGCCAGGCGGAAATGATGGAGTTCAATTATCTCTCCGAGCGGGGCGCAATCAAGCGAGCGCTCCTCGGGCCGCTATGAAATCGACTATGGTCGCATGCCACCTGCGATCAGCGATCTTGCAAAAGAGTTGTTGGAAATAGAAGCGACCGGCGATCGTGCGCGAGCCGAAAGCTGGTTCAAGAAATACAACGTAATGCCGGCTGAGCTGCAGGCCTCGTTAAAGTCGGCTGCTAGCGTGCCCGTGGATATTGATCCGATTTTTTCGTTTAAGAAAAGCTTCTAGCTGCTGGCTCCTGGCTGAGGACGGCAGCCTCGCGTGGAATTGTTTTTCCAGCTAGAAGCTAGGAGTAGCAACTAGAAGCCTCTTTGGGAGAGGAAATGGTAGAGAACGATTGGCCCCGTGTTGCTGTTGTGGGTGCGGGGGCTGTGGGATGTTACTTCGGTGGAATGCTGGCGCGGGCGGGCGCTCCCGTCACTCTTATCGGCCGCGCGCCACATGTCGAAGCGATAAATCGCGACGGCCTTTTTATCGACAGCATTCATTTCAAGGAAAATGTTTCGGTTTCGGCCTCTACCGAACTGGCCGCGGCCCGTGATGCGCAGCTCGTTATTTTCTCAGTGAAGACGTTAGACACGGAAAACGTAGCCAAACAGCTTGCTCCCTACCTCGCAGCGGAAACGATCGTAGTCTCTTTTCAGAACGGAGTCGACAACGTCGAGCGAATCGATTTCGCCGCAGGAATTCAAGCGATTCCTGCGGTGGTCTATATCGCCGTCGAGATGGTCGGATTGGGGCGGGTCAAGCATTCAGGGCGCGGCGACGTTATCGTCGGAGACCCGTCGCCCAAGCACGAAGCAAGTGAATCGGATCTTGCCAAAATCGCGACGACGTTCATGCGAGCCGACGTCCCCTGTCGTATTTCCGAAAACATCACGGCCGAATTGTGGGAAAAACTGATTATGAATTGTGCCTACAATGCGCTATCGGCGCTCTCGCGCTCAAAGTACGGACGCATCGCGCGCGACTCCGGCACAGTGGAAGTGATGAAGCGTGTGGTTAGTGAAGCTGTAGCCGTGGGCAATGCGGCTGGGGTCAAACTCTCAGCGGAAAAAATGTTCGCAGCGGTTCTGAAGCTGGGCACGGAAGCGATGCCGGAAGCTGTCTCTTCTACCGCGCAGGACATTGCGCGCGGAAAGGCCACGGAGATTGATTCGCTGAACGGCTTTCTGGTTCGCAGGGGCGCGGAGTTGGTCGTGCCCACGCCCGTCAATGAGACTTTGACCAGTCTGGTGAAGTTGCTGGAACAGTCGCCCTCGAGATAGAAGGCTAGACATAAAAGCGAAAAAGTTCGCACACACGCCGCCGCCGAAAGAGGTCGAAAGGTGGAAGCTACGCTGCGAAATCTACTCTTGATTCTTGCGGAATGATTCCTGCCTTGTGGCCCATGTCGAGCAGCCTGCGGACGGCTTCTCGTCCATCGGGACCATAATCAAGGGTGCGCTGGTTGACGTACATGCCCACGAACTTGTCGGCGAGTTGAGGATCGAGGTCACGCGCGAATTGCATGGCATAAGCCAGCGCTTCCTCGCGGTGATCAAGCGCGTACTGAATGCTCTCGCGCAGCGCATTGGCCACGCGGGACATTAACTCGGGACCGAGGCTGCGGCGGATTGCATTGCCTCCGAGGGGCAGCGGCAGTCCGGTGACTTTCTGCCACCACTTGCCGAGATCGACGATGCGGTGCAGGCCGGACTTGTCATACGTCAACTGGCCTTCGTGAATGATGAGGCCGGCTTCCTGCCTGCCGTCCAATACTTGCGGAATAATCTGGTCAAACGGCACGACATCGGTCTCGATTCCAGGCGCGAACAACTTCAGAACTAAATAGGCGGTCGTGAGTGTTCCGGGCACGGCAATTCGTTTCTGCTTGATGTCGCTGACCGAATATGCGCGCTGAGCTACGACCATGGGACCGTAGCCGTCTCCCACACTGCCGCCGCTAGGCAGCAACGCGTAATGATCCTGAATGTAGGGATAGGCGTGAAACGAAATGGCGGTCACATCGTAGACGCCTTCCATGGCTTTCCGGTTCAGGGTTTCGATGTCACAAAGGGTGTGAGTAAAACGCAGTCCGGGCACGCGAACCTTGTTGGTGGCCAATCCATAAAACATGAAAGCATCGTCTGAATCGGGACTATGAGCGATTGTGATTTCGCGTTTGCCTTCGAGAATGGACGTAGGTGAGTTCTCGGAAATGGCTGCGGGCAAATTCATGATTGAACCTTATGGAGACGCTGCCAACCGCTGGCCAAGGCCGCCGCCGACAATAATTTTCAGGATTTCAGCAAACACAAACCAATAGAGGCCGAAGCGAATGGCTGTAGCGAACGAATGGGTGAGAATGGCCAGCCAGGAAAGGCCGCACACGAACAAACAAATCTCGGCTAGAACGCAGGCTGCAGCGGCGCGGGCGAAACTCTTTTTTGCCGCGCCCAGTTTCGATCCTAAGAAGTTTGTTTCGAAGATCCACCCCGCAATGCCGGCGACCAGCGGATAGGCCAGCAGGAAGCCGCCAGTAGGACCGAGCAGTTGAGCCAAACCGCCGGGCCCGGTCGGGCTAAACACGGGCATACCAATGAGGCCTTCAGCCAGATAAAGGGCCAAGGCCGCGAAACCGCGACGGCTGCCCAGAGCGAGTCCCACCAGCAGCACGCCGAAGTTTTGCAGCGTCAGCGGAACCGGCGTGAACGGCAAAGGCAATACGATCCGCGCGCATAAAGCAACAAACAAACTTGCGCCAACAACGATAGCAATTTGGCTCGCGCCATCGAGAATGCGATCTTGAGTGCCTAGAATTTGGGTAGCTGGTCTAGCCATCGCTGCGGTTCTCCAATTTCTTGCGGTAAGAAACTATGCTAGAGCCCGTCCACTTCGTGATGCACGCTTTTTCGCATCGCGGCCGACTCTTTCAGATGACGGCGCACGCGCAGATAAGCTGCGATTCCCGCCCACAACACGGCTCCTCCGCTGCAGGCAAGAATCAGAAATAACCATATCATCCGCACGATGCCTTAGGATAGCAAAACGCAGCAAGACGTGCCGACGGTTATGAGATCACTTTTTGCGCGCCAACTCCCAGACTTTGGCATATTTCCACGACACGTAGACAGAATGATAGAGATGGAGGAGTAGACCCTCGCGTCCGTCAAGAAAACCAAGCCGGATGAAATAGTTGTAGATAAAAGTCAGCGCGGGTCGAATTACGATATCCGCAAAGCTGAAGCCGCGTCGCCCTTGTCCCACCGCAACCTCGGCGCCCATTGAGGAATAGCTGTTCATGTGATCAATGTAATCGCGCAAGCGTGGGATAAGCGTTGTGCAGGAGTGCGTGAGAGAACTTACCAGTTGGGCCGGAAACTTTGATCGTGGGATGCGCGCCATATTCCTCGAATTGCCCTGCGCCGCGTCGAATCAGGCGCAGCTTGGGATCAGGATAGAAGCCACCGTGCTTGATCCAACGGGCAAGAAAAAAATTCTTACGCGGAATCCAGAAGCCTCTCGTCGTCGAATCGAGTCGCAGCGCAACCTCTATTTCTGCAGCTAGTTCCGGTTCCAGTGCTTCATCAGCATCCAGTTGCAGAACCCAATCCATGGAAGCTTTATCCATTGCGGAATTCTTCTGTTCGGCGAAACCCTTCCACGTCTCGATAAAAACTTTTGCGCCGTAAGATTGCGCGATCTCGACTGTGCGATCGGTCGAGCCCGAATCGACCACGATGATTTCGCCTTTGCCATTGCACACTAGGGTCATCACGCTTTCCAGGGTGCGAGGCAGGTTGCGCTCTTCGTTGTGCGTAATCAAAACCACGGACAGCGTCACGCGTGGAAGAATACATCGGAGATTAACAAACGCGAAAGTAGCAACTGTTCGACCCCGCTTCGCATGGCTGTCAAGCAGGGCCGAACAGTGACGGTAATCAATAACCCGGCGGCTGGGGTTGGGACGGCGCGCCCGGCTGAACATCGGTACGCGGCGCGACGTAGGGAATATTAGGCATGTGAGTAACTTCGCCTCGTTCCGCGTCAGCCATAACGATTCCAGAGTGATCGAGCAGGAGACCAGTAGCACGATCCAGTTCCACTCGTGCTTTTTCGTAAGCTGCTTTCGCGGAAACCAGATTTGATTCAGCGGTGGTGAAGCCAGACTGATCTTGCAATACGGCCGTCGGATTCGAAACTCCGGCTGCGAGCTTCTGCTGTTCGGCGTGTAGCGTTTCACTTGCAAAATCGACCGCCGCCTGAGCAGCCTGCACGCTGGCTCGATTCTGCTGCAAAGCGAACTGGGCGTTGCGGACTTCGATACGCACCTGATTCGAGACTTGCTGCAAACGAACTTGCGCCTGTCGATATTCCAATTCGGCGCGCACCTGGTCGGCCTGTCCCTGCCGATTTCGAATCGGAATATTGAGCGTCAGCCCGACTCCCTTATCGGGCGCGGCGCCATTGAAGAGCTGACTTAGAGTGCTGGCAGTACTGACAGGGCCGCCATTGGTGAACGGCGGAGCAGCCTTCGCCGGCGAAAAGCACAAACTACTTCCTCCGGGCGTGCAAACGGGCACGAGGGGATTCACATCTCCGCCAATACCCGAACCGCCGTAATACGCGAACAGAGCGAGAGTCGGCAGCATGGCATTACGGACGGCTTTGTTGTTGAGTTCGCGAGTGCTCAAGTCGATTCTTGACTCGGCCAACTCGGCTCGATGGCCGAGTGCGTCATTGATCAGATCTTGCGTAGGCACGACAGGCTCCTGTGCCGGCAGTTGCATTGTGGAGATAGGAATCACTTCGGCTCCGCCGAGGGCGGGGTCTTCAAGCGTTTTACTTAGCGCGTTCTTCATCAGCAATTCCTGCAGCTCGAGATTGGTTTGCGCGAGAATCAAGGCTTGTTGATCTGTAGCTACCGTGGCTTGTGCGCTCACGACTTGGATCGGAGGCAGCGTCCCGAATTGCACCTGCTGTTTATTATCGGCGAGCGTTCTCTGCGCAAAAGTCAGCGCTTCCTGTTGGACGCGGACGTTCTCGTAGGCGTAGACCAGGTCCCAATACAAGTTTTCGATCTGATCAACCGTCGTGATGATTTGCAGCCGGAAAGCGACATCGGAAATCTCGCGGTTATTTTTGGCAATCCGGATGAAGCGGGTGTTGGCCACGAAACCAAAACCCTGCAGTAAGTTTTGCGTGAGCCGGAATTGCAAGCCAGAATTAATGGCGGGAGTGTATTCACTGGTGGGGAGGTTCGTCGTTACATGCGTGTTGTTAAATCCTACCGCCAGGTTTGTGCCCCAATGAAAACCCTGTAAGTAGCTGAAATCGGCAGTTCCGGTGTTGGTATTGGTGATGGGAATTGGGGCAAAGATGCTGGTGGATTGGACGAAGTTCCGGTCCATCTGCAGCGTGCTACTGACGATCGGGTCGAAACTGGTTATAGGCGCGCCGATGCCGAGCGTCGAACTCACTAAACCGTTTGTACCGGTACCCACGCCACCCGCCGCTACGCTGGTGCCGCCGGTTCCCGAGCCGACACTTCCGCTAAGTCCGCCCACGCCACCTCCGGGCGTGTTTTGCACGATTCCAGTATTTACGCCGAGAACGTTAGCGCCCGCATCGGCGCGCATAATGTCCGTGTCTGCGATGTTCAGGTTGTAGCGCGCGAGCACGAGATCGAGATTGTTTTCGAGCGCGAGCGCAACCGCGTCATTCATCGACAGCATGATTTTGCCGTCATGCATTAACTGTTGAATACGGTCGGTGTTGTTCAGGTTGGGCGGCGGCACATATCTCGGTTTGTAAGGAGCGATGACATTTGGAAACGGGGACTGAGGTTTTGAATAATCCTCCGTGACGTAATGTTGCGGTTGAACCGCCGCTGCGGGCATCGGCTGCGGCGTTTGGGGTAACGCCGATTGCGTGTTTTGCGCCCATGCGTTTAGCGATAAAACCGCGGCGAATACAATGACGATGATCCGCCACATGGCAGAACTTGAGCGAGGCAAAAGCATTTCCATTCTCCTGACGTGAAAAGTTATCGATGAGTATTGCGCGCTTCTCAATATCGAGATTTGATGCGTCCGAATTTTAGCGGACACACTAGAGTAGCTTCCGCGACTGCGAAATATGTTGGCAGTAATTGTAAAGAATTATAAAGGCAAGAAAATACCGGAGTACCGCAGTGCTGGCTTAGCGACGATCAACAATAATCAACGACCGATCCCAACAGCAACTACTGCTGAGGCTGTGGCTGCTGCTGAGGAGCCTGCATTACCGAGTTCACATCTTTACGCGGCGCGACATACGGCACATTCGGCATGTGAGTGACTTCGCCGCGCTCGGCGTCAGACATGACAATTCCGGCGTGATCCAATAGCAAGCCGGTAGCCCGATCCAGCTCGATGCGGGACTTCTCATAGGCCGCCATTGCCGAGACCAGGTTGGATTCATTAGTCGCCAAAACGGACTGGTTCTGCAAAACCAGCGTGCTGGTGGAAGCGCCCAGATTTAATTTCTTCTGTTCCGCATCGAGCGACTGACGGCCGAGGGCTACAGCCGCCTGTGCGGCTGCGACAGAGGCTCGGTTTTGCTGCAATGTAAACTGCGCGTTGCGAACCTCGATGCGAATCTGGTTTTCGATCTGCTGCAAGCGCATCTGCGCCTGGCGATATTCCAGTTCGGCACGCACCTGGTTGGCTTGGGCGTCGCGATTGCGAAGAGGAATGTTCAAACTGAGCCCGACGCCTTTGTCCGGCGCACTGGAATTGACCAGATCATTCAGCGCGGATCCGTAGCCTACAGGTTTACCACTTATAAACTGCGGAGGAATCTCGCCGGGAGTGATGCAAAAAGTGTTGGTGGTGCTGGTGGGCGAACAGAACGGTAGATTGGGATTCAGGTTTCCTCCTAATCCCGAGCCACCGTAATATGCGAACAGATCCAAGGTAGGCATTTGCGCATTGCGAACTGCTTTGTTGTTAATCTCGCGGTTGGTCAGATCGATTCGTGACTCGGCCAGTTCGGCCCGGTGTCCCAAGGCATCGTTGACCAGGTCCTCCGTAGGAATCACTGGTTCCTGCTCCGGAAGTTGCATAGTGGAAGTGGGAATTACTTCCGCATCGGCCAACGTGGGATCGTGCAGGTTGCGGCTCAGTGCGTTTTTCATCAGCAATTGCTGTAACTGCAAGTTGTTTTGCGCAGTAATCAGATTCTGCTGGTCGGTCGCTACTGTGCTTTGAGCGCGAACCACTTCGATCGGAGCCAGGCTCCCAATCTGCACTTGCTTGTTCGTGTCCGACAACGTCTTCTGCGCAAAAGCCAGTGACTCCTGTTGCACCCTTACGTTTTCGTAAGCGAAAACCAGATCCCAATACATATTTTCTATCTGGTCGACGGTGGTAATGGTTTGCAGGCGGAAAGCTACATCGGAAATCTCGCGGTTGTTCTTGGCAATACGGATGAAGCGTGTATTCGGCAAAAACCCGAAACCCTGCAGCAGGTGCTGAGTAACTCGAGCTTGGAATCCAGAGGTCACTTCTGGGCTCAAGGTGGTGAACGGAATGTTAGTAGTCAGGTGACTATTATTGAAGCCCACCGAAAGATTCGTACCCGAAGCAAATCCTTGGTTGTATAAGAAGTTGGCCGTTCCTGTGTTCTGATTGATGACCGGCACGCCGTTAAATGCGCTTGACGATAACAAGTAGTCGCGGTCCATCTGCAGAGTACCTGTGATAATAGGATCGAAGCTGGCAATAGGGCTGCCGATGCCAAGGGTCGAACTAACCAGCCCTGCAGTGCCTGCGCCGATCCCGCCTGGAGCCACACTCGTTCCGCCAATTCCGGAACCGACCGTCCCTCCCAAGCCACCGACGCCTCCTCCCGGTGTGTTCTGTACGACGCCGAAAGGCACGCCCAGGATGGTAGCCCCGGATTTCGCCCGCAGGACATCTGTATCGGCGATGTTCAGGCTGTACCGCGCGATTGCTATGTCTAGATTGTTTTCAAGGGCTAGAGCTACCGCATCGTCGATCGACAGCAAAACTTTGCCATTCTGCATCAATTGGTCGATTCGCGGTGTGTTGCTCAAACCAGGCGCAGGCACATGTCGCGGCTCGTATGGGGCCAGCGGATTGGGAAAGTGTGAACGCGGTTTGGAATAGTCCTTGTTGACGAACTGCTGGGGCTGCGGGGTCTGCACCGCAGTTGAGGTTGTGGCCGACGGGGTCGGCGGAGCCGATTGGCTTGGATCTTGTGCGCCCGCGTTAATGCTTAGGGCGCTGGCGAGTAGCATCAGCGCAATCAACCGGCAAACAGATTTCAAAGCAGACAAAGACATTCGCGTATCTCCATGTATAAGAGCTGCTCGCAATTGACGACGAGGCTTTCCTAATTTCAAGTGTTATTACGCAAAACACCCTGCCCGGGTTTCATTTTTGTGCTGCGTTTATGTTTTGTGGGCAAGGCAACGTATTTCCTGCTAAACCGCCGAATGGAATGAAATAGTATAGCTGACACACGATCCGTGACTCAGGTGCGGAACAATTGGACTGCGTCAACTTTGCTAAGGCGTGAAAACGGTTTTCTTCAGAGTTGAGGCGCAAGCTCCCGGCAATCCTCATGCGTAATATAAGGCTCCTTCTGGCATATGACGGTTCGGAGTTTTCCGGATGGCAAGTGCAGCCGGACGCGACGACGATCCAGGGCACTCTGGCCTCGGCTATTGGACGAGTGACCGGGGAAAAGGTTTTGCCGCAAGGTTCGGGGCGAACCGATGCTGGGGTACACGCCCTCGGCCAGGTGGCAACGTTCGCTAGCGAATCTCCCATACCGCCGGCGAATTTGGTGAAAGCTTTAAATGACGTTCTGCGTCCCTCGATTCGGGTGCTCGAAGCGTGTGAAGCTGCAGCGGAATTTCATGCCCGCAAGTCAGCTCGTGCGAAAACTTACCGCTACCGCATGTATCGCGGCGCCATCTGTCCCCCTTTTCTAGCGCGCTACGTCTGGCATTATCCTTACCCGCTCGACCAGGACGCCATGCAGCAAGCAGCTGAGTTGGTGATCGGCGAACATGATTTCACTTCCTTCGCAGCAGTAGATGCGGAACGCGGTCGCGAGGATGAAATTGTTTCCAACGTGCGGCGGATATTCGTATCCACGTGGGAGCAGGCTGGGCAAGAATTAATTTACACGGTCCAGGGCAGCGGGTTTCTGCACCACATGGTGCGGAATCTGGTGGGAACGTTCGTGCTGGTCGGGAAAAACACAATGAAGCCGGAGAACATCAAAGAAATTCTGCAAGCTTGCAATCGCACCGCTGCCGGGGCGACAGCTCCAGCCAGCGGCCTGTATCTGGTAAGTGTCGATTACTGAGTGCTCGTGTGGTTATTTTGGTGCTCGTGTGGCGCGGGCGCCCACGCCCGCGTAAACTCTCACCAAGCATGGCGACTGACGTCCAAATCGCACGAAAGATTCTCTCGGTGAACCCCGCGACCGGCGAAATCCTGCGTGAATTCGATGCGGCGACCGGCACCCATATTCATGCGGCTGTCGCTAGCGCTCGCGCGGCGCAGGCCGCCTGGAACGTACTCGGCGTGCATAGGCGAATTTCTGTGCTGCGCGAATTTCAGCGCCTGCTTCACGAAAAAAAGTCGGAAGTTGCCGCGCTGATTACTCGCGAAGCCGGTAAGCCGATGGTCGAAGCTCTCCTTACCGAAGTTATGGTGGTGCTCGACGCCACGCGCTTCTGCGTTGAGAATGCCTTCGACTTTCTGCGCGAACAACCGGTTCCACACGGCAATCTGGCGATGAAAACCAAGACGGGGCGCATCCTGCGTGAGCCGCATGGGGTCATCGGAATCATATCGCCATGGAATTATCCCTTCTCGATCCCAGCAACGGAATCGCTGTCCGCACTCGTGACTGGAAATGCGGTAGTGCTGAAACCCTCCGAGCTGACCTCGCTGAACGCGCTGCAATTGGCGTCTTTGCTGCATCAGGCCGGCGTGCCTGAAGATGTTTTCCAGGTGGTTATCGGCGACGGCAGCGCAGGCTCGGCGCTTTTGAACGCAGGAATCGACAAACTCGTTTTCACGGGCAGCGTCGGCACGGGAAAGCGCATTGCACAGGCTGCTGCAGCACGACTGCTTCCGGTGGTGCTTGAGCTTGGTGGAAAAGATCCCATGCTCGTACTCGACGACGCGGACGTCGACGTCGCGTCGAGCGGCGCGGTGTGGGCCTCATTTGCGAATTGCGGGCAGGCGTGCCTTTCAGTTGAGCGCTGCTACGTTCATCGCAGTTTGTATGAGGCATTCCTCGAAGCTTGCGTGCAAAAAACTGAACGCCTGCGCGTGGGCGACGGGAGCGATCCGCAAACGGATGTCGGGCCGATGATCCACGAACAGCAATTGCGGAACGTTGAAGCACATGTCGAAGATGCGCGAAGGCGCGGTGCGCGAGTGCTCACTGGCGGTTCGCGGCTGCCGCATCTTGGTCCGAATTTTTATGCTCCTACCGTGCTTGCCGACGTTAACCACGCAATGCACATCATGCGCGAGGAAACGTTCGGCCCCGTTCTGCCGATAATGCCATTCGACAGCGACGACGACGCCATCCGCCTGGCTAACGATTCCGATTACGGCCTTGCCGCGAGCATTTGGACACAGAACCGTGCGCGCGGGGAAGCGTTGGCCAGGCGGATCGAGGCTGGGACCGTTATGGTCAACGATGCAGTCGCGTGCTTCGGCATCAGCGAGGCTCCGCACGGCGGGGTCAAGGCAAGCGGCATGGGTCGAACGCACGGGCGTTTCGGGCTGGAGGAAATGGTCCGAATCAAGCACGTGGACTCAGATCGCCTGCCCCGATTGAAACAAGTTTGGTGGTACGGCTACGGCGAGGCGTTCACGCGGCAGATGGAGGGCTTTGTCGACCTGATGTTTGCTCGTGGATCCGGTCGCAGATTGCGGGGAGCGATAGATTCGCTGAGAGCGTTTCGACGAAAAGGACGATTGTAATCGCACGGTTGACACACGCGCGAGGACGCCCGCGGCCACAACGAGTGCATACGGCTGCCTAATGTTTTGCGTTAGGAAGCCTTTGTAACATTAGCAGCCTGCGGGCCTTTTGGCCCTTGAGTTATCTCAAACTCAACCTGATCACCCTCCTGCAGGCTTTTGTAACCTTCCGAGGTTATTGCGCTATAGTGAACGAAAACATCTGCCCCATCTTCCCGGCCGATGAATCCATATCCTTTGGCATTGTTAAACCACTTTACCGTGCCTTTCAAGCGTTCCACTTACGCCCCCTTGGGGCACGGAAGCAGTCTTTCCATGCCTCCCGATTACTGCCATTTTCCGGCCACCGAGGAAACGCTGTCAAGAGAGGAAATTGAGAAAAATACCTTATTTGGGCTTGGTTCGACACCCCAGTTTTTGACTGAGCCAGAGAACGCCAGAGATGGTCTTGCCATCATGAATGCGTCCGGACATTGCCATGCGGAGGGCCGTGCTCAGTGGGAAGAATTTGATTTCGATGACTTCGTCCTCCTCAGGCTGAGCGGTGCCTGGATGCAACCCACGCGCCAGGTAAATCGACATGGTCTCGGCAACGAAGCCAGGACTGGCATAGAAGTTTAGTATCCGCTTCCATCGGGTCGCCGTGTAGCCGGTTTCCTCGAGCAGTTCACGTTTGGCTGCCGCCAGTTCGTTTTCGCCTTTATCGATGCGACCTGCGCAGAGTTCCCACAAATACTGCTGCGCGGCATGTCGATACTGCCGTACCAGCAGGACCCGCGGCTCGGCATGACTTTCGTCAACTGCCAGAATTACAACTGAACCGGTATGACGCACGATATCGCGACGCCCTCTCACGCCGGTAGGCTCGAGCACTTGATCGGTTGTGACCCAAAACGCCGGGCCGCGGTAAGCCTCGACGGAAGAAAGCACACGAGCTTTATTTTGTGGAAGAGATGATTTCGGCATATCAGCAATATTAAGGCATTGACTGCGGCTTCGTGCAAAAGCGGCGGCGCTGGAGATTTGGCCGATGCGGGAGCGCCTGATATGCTGCCCGCCATGGCAGCGAAGCCCAGCATTGCGATTGTCGGTCCGGGAAGGCTGGGCGCCGCGTTGGCGATGGAATTGAGACGAGCGGGATATGCAATCTCCGAAATTGTTTCCCGGAACAACATTGCGTCAAAACGAAGCGCCGCAGATCTCGCGAGGAAAGTCGGGGTACGGCCTTCCAATACGAGCAACACGCGCCTAAATGCTGACGTCATCTGGTTCTGTGTACCTGATCGTGAGATTAAGAACGCGGCGCATCAGCTTGCCTCCGTAATTGACTGGAAGGGAAAAATTGCGTTTCACTCCAGCGGAGCTTTGTTGAGCGGTGAACTGGATATCCTGCGGCGGCGGGGCGCGGCCGTCGCCTCGCTTCACCCGCTGATGACTTTTGTTAGTGGTTCGATTCCGTCGCTTAAGGCCGTTCCATTTGCAATGGAGGGCGATGCTGCGGCGATCCGCGCCGCGAGGCACATTGTGCGCAATTTGGGCGGAGAAGCATTCACTATTCGCAACCAGCACAAGATTGCTTACCATGCATGGGGATCGTTTGTTTCGCCATTGCTGGTCGCAATGCTTGTAACCGCGGAACAAGTAGCACGCGCTGCCGGACTATCCGCCGAGAAGCTCGGCGGAAGATGCTTCCGATCGTAAGCCAGACTATCGCGAACTACGAGACGCTCGGACCAGCGGAGCCTTCAGCGGACCGATCGTGCGTGGCGATGCCGACATTGTGCGCAAACATCTGCAGATGCTAAGAACAATTCCAGAAGCGCGCGAGGTGTATCTGGCATTGGCTTCGGCTGCTATGCGATATTTGCCAGCCCGAAACCGTGCGCGCTTGAAAAGTGCTCTCGAAGGCTAGAATCACTTCTGTATTTTGGTCAACAACTCTTCGCAGGTTGCGATGCAGGCGTCGGGTTCGTGAGGGGCGAGGTCGTCAGCGGTGAAAATTCCGGTGCATACCGCGACGATTTTTGCATTTGCAAATCGCGCCGCCTTTACATCTTCGGGGGTGTCGCCGATAAAACAAACTTGAGCCGTTTCGCCCAGCCTACGTTGCGCTTCTGCTACACCGGCGCGAAAAATATCACTACGGCTCTCGTGATGGTCGCTGAAGCAGCCAAAGCTGAAAAATTCCCGCAGGCCAGCCGCTTCGAGCTTGAGCCATCCCACTGATTCGAGATTGCCTGACGCCACACCCAGCAATTTGCCAGCAGCGCGCAACTCGGCAAGCACTTGCGGAATTGCGGAGCAAACCGTCGGTGTGATGCGGCTAGCATTAGCCGACACGTCCCGGCAAACGGCTGCAAGCGCCGCCGGGAGCTTAGCTTCAAACTGATCAGCAGAAACTCCAACACGCTCCAGAGCAGCGCGCAAGATCCCAAGATCGGTCTTGCCGTGATAGGCAATGCCGTCAATGGTTGTATCGACGCCGTATGCCTCGCGCATTGCCCGATGCAGAGCGTTGCGATGCACCCGGTCGCGAGAGACCAGCAATGTGCCATCAATGTCAAAAAGATAGGCATCGGCGCTCATCCAACGAAAGCCGTTTGATTTTGTTGAGTGTGTGTGAATTTGGAAGTCGTTCATGATTTGCGGCGCAATTGGTAACATCTAAAACCTAATGCCCAGAGCCTAATGCCTGAAGCCTGTTTTCTATGACACCATCAGTCGCGTGATCTTTCTTGCCCGGCCAGTGCTCTCATCGCAATCCACCACTACCGCGCATAATCTCACGTCCCCAGTCGCTGCCTCGAATCGTGTCGGCATATTGCTTAAGAATTTGCCGACCACCAATTCTTTCTTCACCCCGATCACGCTGTCATACGGCCCGGTCATGCCGACATCGGTGATGTATGCGGTACCGCCTGGCAAAACGCGCTCATCCGCGGTGGGGACATGGGTGTGGGTGCCAACGACCACGGTCACGCGCCCATCGAGATACCAGCCCATGGAAATTTTTTCTGAAGTTGCTTCCGCATGGATATCGACAAAAATAACCTTGGCCTTGATTTCTTTTAGTAATTGGTCAGCGACGCGAAATGGATCGTCATTCGAAGCCATAAAAACGCGGCCCTGCAAATTAATCACGGCGTAAGGAACATCGCCTTTGCGGCCCTCATAGACGCCCCAGCCGGGCATCCCGGGGGGATAATTCGCGGGACGCAAGACTCGACGCGCGGGGCTATGCGGATTTCCATCCGCAGACTGAAAAAAATCCACAATCTCTCGCTTATCCCAGACATGGTTGCCGGTAGTAAGAACGTCAATCCCCATGTCAAAGAATTCCTCGGCAAGCTGCGGAGTGATGCCGAACCCCGCAGCTGCGTTCTCTCCGTTTGCAAGCACAAGATCGACCGCATGCTCTTTCACCAGAGATGAAAGGCGGTCTTTGACGATGTTTCTTCCGGGTCTGCCGAAAATGTCACCAATGAAAAGGATGCGCACGTAGTTTTTAAACTGAGAGTTCGATGTTAACACGCGGACTTAGGCTGCTTGCCCTGAGCCGTGCGGGGCTCGTCTTTGACCCATCCCGTCGAGCGCAGGTCGCAGGCCTTCATTCACGGAGTGACTTCTGCGGTTTTCAGGAAGTCATAATTGCCCGGTGGGTTTAATGTCAGATTCCGAACACGTTTCGTGTGTACCATTACGTTCTCGAAATACCACAAGTTGATGTAAGGCAAATCTTCGGCGAGGATTCGCTGAATCTCTGCATAGATCTGTTTGCGCGCGTTTTGGTCGAGTTCGGCTCGAGCCTGATCGATCAGCGCATCAACCCGCGGGTTGGCATAGTAGGTGCGATTGGCGCCGTTGGGCGAAAACTTGGCCGAGTGGAAGACGTATTCAAAAATGTCCGGATCTTCATTCCCGCCAACCCAGCGTAACGAGTGCAACTGATAGGCGCCCCGCGTGATGTCGGAAAAAAAAGTGGCGAACTCGAAAGTGCGAATGTCCAGGGCGATGCCAACCTCGCGCAATTGCTGCTGCAGCACGGCAGCAATCAACCGCGGGTTCTCATCGGTCGAGGTCTTGATGGTGAGATGCAAGCGCACGCCATTCACGGCTGGGTATCCGGCTTGCTCAAGCAATTGCCGCGCCCGATCAGGATTGTGATCGTAGTGCGGGACGTCGCCGTTGTAGGCCCAACTTTCCGGTGGGAGCAGGCTGTAAGCAGGCCGCGCGAAATCGCGCAGAATATAGTGAATCATCGGCGTTCGATCGACCGCATACGCCACTGCCTGCCGCACGCGCACATCTTTGAGAATCGGATCCCGAGTATTGAATGCTATATAAGCCAGCACCGTGCCCGGGGCGTGCATTACCTCGAGATTAGATTCGCGTTCGAGAGCCAGCACCATGTCTCCAGTTAGAGACGTGACGGCAATATCGGCGCTGCCCTTACGTAATTCCAGCGCACGTGTCGTGGCGTCGGGAATCACTGCGAAGCGTATGCGCTCCAGATGCGCCTGTGCGCCCCAGTAGCCGTCGTTGCGCTCGATGATGACTTCTTTATCGGGTTCGGCGCTGACG
The DNA here is from genome assembly GCA_963716405.1 of uncultured Acidobacteriota bacterium. GTDB lineage: Bacteria > Acidobacteriota > Terriglobia > Terriglobales > Acidobacteriaceae > JABDBE01. The sequence continues at coordinate 52,326 of CAVQTI010000021.1, forward strand.
AAACGAAATGGGCCCGAACCAATTGGATGGCGGCTCATTTCCTCGCCGCTGCCGTAGGGCACGATTCCGATGGCGCCATCAGAAACGTTCCACAACAAAGTGGCGAATGGCTCTTTCAGATGAAACACCACCGTGTAATCGTCGGGCGCGTCGATGTGATCAACCAGGCGATAGGCGGCTGCTTTGGTGCTGCGAATCTTTCCCTGCAACAGGGAATCGAAAGTCCACTTCACATCGCGCGAAGTCAGAGGTCGTCCATCGTGAAATTTGGCGCCCTTATGCAGGTGGAACACGTAGGTGCGTGGATCGGGGACTTCCCAGCGCTCCGCCAATCCCGGCTGGACATTCAGGTGCTCATCGCGGGTACACAAGTCATCGAACAGCAACTCATCGATACGCTCAGATTGCGCATCCAAACCAACCCGCGGATCGAGGTTGGTAGGGCTGTTTTCGATGATCATCACGACCGTGTTGGAGTCTGGTTTGGCTGAGCACGACAACAGGGGAACAAGAAGTGCCAGAACAATCAAACACCAGGTAGCTACAGCCGCCCTGGGCTGGGCATTCGCGGCAGCGCGGCGAAACCCTGTCCGCTTACGCATAGGAAATCTTTCCCAGAATCGCAGGCCTTTTTGCCCCGGTAGCGGATGGCAAGTTAGATGGTTTGCGATTCCACGTTTGAAAAGCCAGCAAAGCAAATGCTGCCGCTTCTTTCGCTTCCGAGGGCAGCCCGAATTCATCGGAGGAACGAATCTGCAGACCCAGCGGACGCAATTCATTTGCCAGCATTGCCATCAGAATGGGATTTTTCGCGCCGCCACCGGAAACGATGAAGTCTCGATAGCCGCCAGTGGGTCGCACTACAAATCGTCGCAAAGCATCCACGATAGAACGAGCCGTCAACGCCGTGGCTGTGGCGACGATATCGCGTTTATCCACACGCCCGCAGCGTCGCATGAATTCCTGTGTGAACGCCCATCCAAATTCTTCGCGGCCCGCAGTCTTCGGCGGCTTTCGACGAAAGAATGGTGCACGCAAAATGTAGTCGATTACGCCATCGAGCACATTGCCAGAGCCAGCGATTCTCCCATCGCGATCATAGGGTTTATCAAACAGGCGTTGCATGAGGGCATCAATTACCATGTTGCCGGGGCCGGTATCAAACGCCAGTACCCGATCGGCCGATGATCCCGCCGGGATCGCGGTGAAGTTTGCAATTCCGCCGATGTTCTGCACAATTCGGCCCACACGGGGATCGCGATACAAGAGAAAATCGAGGAAGGGAACCAACGGCGCGCCTTTGCCCCCGGCGGCCATATCGGCAGGCCGAAAATCGGAAACCACGGGAACGCCAAGACGCGCAGCCAGTACTGCGCCCTCGCCAGTTTGCCATGTGACCGCCAGTTTGCGTCCCAGAAACGAAAATGCTTCTCCCTGGTGATAAAGCGTCTGGCCGTGACAGCCCACCAGTTCTGCTTTGAGATGAAAACGCCGTTGCGTAGCCAGCAGTGCGTCAGCGTAAAGTTCGGCTAGCAAGAAGTTCAGCCGCGCCAAGTCAGCCACGCTCGCCTTGGTCGAGTTCATCGCCGCCAACACAGCGCGGCGAACTTGTTTCGGATAAGGGTACTCAGCGTGCGCAAGATACTGGAGACCTGGCGTCCCGGCACGACTCGGCGATGAGTTTACCCGCACCAGCGCCACGTTGATGCCATCGGCTGACGTTCCACTCATCACGCCGGCGACGATCATGCCAGGTCCTGCCGGTTGATAGTTGCCAGTCTTACCTGTTCGCTGAACTCCCAAAGCTGGCGCGAAAGTTTCTCAAGCTTTGCCGCCGAGGGAGCGGGCGTCAGACGCTTTAACTCTTTGGAGTTACTCTTGAATGCTCGCAGTCGAGCGATTGATTCCCTTGCGCGTTGCCCGAATTTCGCATCGCGTTCCACTTCCGTCACTAGCGCTCCGTAGGAACGAATGATGTATTCCTCGCTCTGACAGATCAGGCAAAGATCACCACCCGCGCGAATATGCCCCACGGTCGCCTGCTCGATAGGAGCGGCCTGCAGCACGCCGCCCATCTCGAGATCGTCGGAAACCACGAGGCCGCGGTAGCCGATCTTCTCGCGCAAAATATTCGTGATCCACTTCTTCGAAAGAGACGCCGGTTTGTGATCGCGAGTCACCGTTGGATAAGCGGCATGGCTTACTAGAATCAGCGGGGATTCGCGCTTCAAGGCGCGATACGGTGCGATGTCAGCCGCCCAGAGTTTGTTCAGGGATTTCTTCACTCTGGGCAGTTCGTGATGAGTATCTAGATTAGCTTCGCCAAGTCCGGGAAAGTGTTTGATTGCTCCCAACACGCTCGCAGATCGAAGTCCGGCAAGAAATTCGCGGGCGTACATGGTAGCTTCTTTCGGATCAGCAGAAACCGAACGCGAACTCATAACCTTGCGCGAGCCTTCAAGAGCCAGATCGACAACCGGAGCGAAATCCGTATTGAACCCCATTGCCCGGCAGCACTCGCCAATCGTTTTTCCATGTTTGCGATAGAGCGTGCGATTGCCAGCGGCGAACACATCGGCGGCCGAGGGCGCGGCGCCGATGACGTTGCGAAAGCGATCCACGCGGCCACCTTCCATGTCCACGCAAGTGAATAGACGGGTCGAGACGTACGACTGGCATTCTTTGAGCAACCGGTATGTCTGCTCCCCGCTGGTGATATTGCGCGCGAAAAGAATCACGCCACCGGGCTGCACTCGGGTGAGCAAGGATCGCAGCCGCGGTGACATCTCAGTGCCGTCAAAGCCGACGATCAAGAGTTGGCCAAGTTCGCCGGGAATTGTTGTCTTCCTCTTCAATCCACCTGCTTCTTTAATTCCGCCAACAGATTCAATGCTTCGAGCGGGGTCAGCCGATTCAAATCCACCTCACGCAGCTTTTCCAAAACCGGCTGCGACAGCGGAGTGAAAATCGTTAGCTGAGCCGGCGGTCGCGGACGTAAATCGTCACTCGCGAGTTGTTCCGTCACTCGTTGTTCCGCACTCTCATGTTCCGCCAGAACTTCCCGGGCACGATCAATTACTTCATTCGGCAATCCCGCTAGCTTCGCGACTTCGATGCCATAACTGCGATCGGCTGCGCCCGGCTCGACCTTCTTCAAAAACACAATTCCGCCTGCTGTTTCTTTTACCGACACGTGATAATTTTTCACTCCGGAGAGTCGCTCAGCGAGTTCAGTGAGTTCGAAGTAATGCGTGGCAAAAAGAGTCTTGGCGCGCATGCGAGCATGAATATATTCCACCGCCGCCCAGGCGATAGCGAGTCCGTCATAAGTGGCCGTACCTCGCCCCACCTCGTCGAGCAGGATAAGCGAGCGCGACGTGGCCGTGTGCAGAATGGCCGCAGTTTCGGTCATTTCCACCATGAACGTGGAACGTCCGCGTGCCAGGTTGTCGCTCGCTCCAATTCGTGTGAATACGCGGTCCACCACGCCGAGTCGAGCCGACGCCGCCGGCACAAACGATCCCATCTGGGCCAGGATCACAATCAGTGCGGCTTGGCGGAGATAGGTTGATTTTCCCCCCATGTTGGGACCGGTGAGAACCAGCACGGTATGGGTAGTTGAGTTGAGGTAAAGATCGTTGGGCACGAAGCGCTCGTTTCCGCCGGCCATTTCCTGCTGCTCGATCACAGGATGCCGTCCGCCAATGATCTCGATATCCGCGGTTTCGTCAAATTTAGGCCGGCTGTAATTTCGCAGCGCCGCGACATGTGCCAACGCCGAGAGCACATCGACCTCTGCGAGCGCCAGAGCGGTTTGCCGGATGCGACGGGCTTCGCCGGCAATTGCCGACCGCAATTCGGCAAACAGTCGCCGTTCGATCTCCACTATTTTTTCCTGCGCATCAAGAATCTTCGACTCGTATTCTTTCAGCTCAGGTGTGGTGAAACGCTCGGCGTTGACCAGGGTCTGCTTGCGTTCATAATCCGCAGGAACCAGGTGCAGGTTGGGTTTCGAGACCTCTAGATAATAGCCAAAAATCGAGTTGAACTTGACCTTCAGCGAATTGATTCCAGTGCGCTGGCGTTCCCGCTGTTCAATCTGCGCCAGGAACTGCTTGCTGTTGCGGCTAAGGTCGCGCAGTTCATCGAGTTCTTTGTCCACAGCAGCCTGAATTGCGCCGCCATCGACCAGCGAAATCGGCGGCTCCGAAACAATCGTTTTCTCGATACGCTCCCGCAAATCACCGAGTTCATCGATCGATCCATGTAAGGCTGTCAGACGGTCGGTTGAGAAGCGTTGCAGCGCAACGCGCAGACCGGGAATCTTTCGCAGCGATGCAGCCAAGGCGAGCACGTCGCGTGGATTCGCGGTTTCCAGAGTCACCCGGCTGAGCAGTCGCTCCAGATCCAGAATCCCATCGAGTGCTCGCCGCAATTCCTCGCGCCCCATGATCTCATTCACCTGCGCCTCGACCGCGCTCAAGCGGGCATTGATCTCGGTGAGTTCGATCGATGGACGCAGCATCCACGAGCGCAGTAGACGTTTACCCATCGGCGTCACAGTAGCGTCGATGGAACGGAAGAGGGTGATACCGGCATCAGCTCCGGCAAAAAGCGGTTCGATCAGCTCGAGATTCCGCACGGTCACGGCATCAAGAACCAGATGGTTTTGCCGCTCGTAGAATCCGACGCGATCGACGTGATCTAAAGTTCCGCGCTGCGTCGATCGCACGTAATACAGAATGGCGCCCGCCGCGGACGCCGCAGCGGGTTTACCCGCAAGCCCGAAACCTTCGAGCGACAGTACGCCGAAATGATTTTCGAGGAGGGGAATGGCATGGTCAGGCGCGAACACCCAATCATCGAGTGGAGTCTCGGCAAAGCCAGTGCTGCCCACTGATTGGCCGGACGGGCGAGGGTGCCCGTCCCCGGACAACCTTTGTTCGTCGAATAATGGAGCCGCAGAGCCATATAAAAGTTCTTTCGGCCTCAATTGCTGCAGTTCTTCCTCTATTCGCTTCGCGGCGTTTTCGCCCGCGAACTCGGTGGCGCGAAACTCGCCGGTGGAAAGATCCAGAGCTGCAAATCCAACTCGCTCTCCGATCTGGGCCACGGCTGCAAGAAAGTTATTTTCCTCTGAACCCAGCAACGAATCCGCCGCCGTTCCCGGCGTGACCACACGCGTAACTTCCCGGCGTACCAACTTCTTGGCGAGGCCGGCATTCTCCATCTGCTCGCAGATCGCGACCTTGAACCCTTTGCGAATCAGCTTAGAAATGTAGCCTTCAGCGGCATGATAAGGCACGCCGCACATGGGAACCGCTATGCCTTTTTCTTTGTTGCGCGAAGTCAGAGTGATTTGCAATTCACGCGATGCGAGCACGGCGTCATCGAAGAAAAGCTCGTAGAAATCACCCAGGCGAAAGAACAATAAGGCGCTGGGATGTTCCTTCTTGATGGCGGCATACTGCCGCATCAGCGGGGTGGAAGGCTCGGTCATCTCGGGCGGTATCGTGCGCGGATTATAACAAACCGATCCGTCCCCGACGCGGTGCAAAAAACGGTCGAGCCAGAAGGCAGTTGACGCAGCTTCGATGTGATGGTTTCCTTGTGCATGGAACTACGCAAGGATCCGATTACCCGTTCGTGGGTTATTACGGGAGACGACGTCCCCGAGAGTGTGGCGCGTGCGGAATCGGTTTGCCGGTTCTGTCCTGATTCCCGCGAACCGGCGCAGATTATCGCTACCATGTCGGGATTTTCCGGCGCTCCCTGGTCTGCGCGGTCCGTGGTGCATCCCAGCGCTTTGTACCATATAGAAGGCGAGGCTACACGCCGCGGCGATGGCATTTACGACCGCATGCGCCCCGTTGGTGCGCACGAAGTTCTGGTGGAAAATCCTTCACATGACCGGCATTTGTGGAGCGCAAGCGATAGCGAACTCGAACAATTCCTGCTCCTGGCGGCACAGCGCGTTCAAGATCTTAAAGGCGACGGACGCTTCAAGTATGTCAGCATCTTCAAGGATCATGGAACCAGCGCCGGGCAGGAGTTCCGGCATCCCAGCTCACAACTTACTGCCACGACATTCGTTCCGCGGCGGGTGCTGTATGAACTTCGCGCCGCTCGCGAATATTTCGAGAGCAAGGAACGCTGCGTTTTCTGCGACATTATTTCTCAGGAAATCAAGCAGGACCTGCGCGTGATCGAGATTCGCGGCGACTTCATCGCCGTCTGCCCGTATGCGCCGCGAGTGCCGTACGAAAGCTGGATTATGCCCCGCACCCACGAGGCTTCTTTCGAACGCTTCGGCTTGAATCGTCCGGCAACGATGACCGACCTGGGCAGCCTGCTGCGTCGCACCTTGCAGCGCATCCGCACCATCACCGAAGATTTTCACCTGGTGCTGCACACCTCGCCCAACAGCCTGCACCGCTCGGGAAATCTGGGCTACTGGAAGACGATCGACGAGGACTATCACTGGCATATCGAGATTATGCCCGTCCTGGCGGCGAAGTCGAAGTCTTATACTTTCAAAGAAGTTTACTATTCGCCGCTGTCCTCCGAGACGGCGGTCAAGCGGCTCCGCGAGGCGAAAATTGAGCTGTAAATGCAGGCGCGAACGTCCTCGCTCGTGCGGCCGCGCCTAACGCTTATGACCATCCGCCGCATGAAAACTTACACCGGAGGACAGGGATATGTTTACCAGTATTATTTCGTGGGCAAGCGCGCGGCCTTCGCTGATCAATCCCAGAGTCCAGCGACCGAATATGTTTTCGACGTGACCTCCGATCGCAAGACCACTTTCGCGGTCAGCGCATTTCTGGTGGAGGAGGCAGCAACCCGATGGGCTGCGAAACACAAACGGACTCTGACTGACGCCGAACAGTATGGCGCGGTTAAGATGCGGTTGTTTCAGGCTTTTGATGAAATCGAAAATATGATGGCGGACGGCCGTCGGCTTATCATCAACGTTCAGGATCTGGAGGAGCTTCTAGCTAGTTTGGGCGTCGATTGAAGACGGCTGACGACAGAATGACGCGAAATGTCCAGCCGTTGCCGAGATGTGATCTAGATCACAACGAGCTGTGATCTTCCCGACTGCCGCCTGCCTCATCCGCAGGGGCAGACTATAATCACTCTGGCGGATTGGGAGAGGATGCCCGAACCCGCGTGGGAGCCGAATTTAAGTATGCCAATACTTTGGCTGCGAGTTGCGTTGGGTTGTTACGCCGTGGGATTGCTCTACGCGCTGGTTGCTCTAACTCGCACCAGCGACCTGTTGAACAAGATCGCTTTACACGCAGCCTATCTGGGCATGGTCTTCCACTTTGTTTCGCTTACCGATTCCATACTGCTCACGGGCCAGATCACGCTGGCTTCGGTGCACAACGCTGAATCGGTGCTGGGTTTTCTGATCATGGTTGTGTTCATGCTCGTATACCTGGTGTATCGAACCACTTCGCCTGGCATCGTGGTTTTTCCTCTGGTCTTTTTGCTTACTTTCGTGGCTGCAACCCGCCAGCAGCCATTTCTCTTCACCTCGCCGGGCTTGCGCACCGGTTGGCTATTTGCCCACATCGCGCTGATCTTCACCGGCTATGCCGCGCTGATTCTGAGTTTCGGCGCCAGCCTGCTTTACCTCATTCAGGAACGATCGTTGAAATCAAAGAAGGGAGGCAGATTCCTCTCGCGGCTGCCGGCGCTCGAAGTGATCGACGAAATCGGATTCAGATCGCTGCTGCTCGGTTTTCCTTTTATGACGCTGGGATTGATTGCTGGCACTGTTGTAGCTCAATCGACCTATGGACGCGTGGATCTGCTCGACCCCAAAATTCTGCTTTCGATTCTGATGTGGGTCGTGTATCTGATCCTGCTCTACACCCGCTGGACTGCGGGCTGGAGAGGCCGTCGCGCCGCCTATCTTGCAGCCGGAGCATTCGTCTTTGCCATCATCGCCTGGGCAGCTAATTATTTCAGCACAATTCACAGGTTTGCACAGTCATGAACTTTCAGCTCATCGGCGTCAATCACAACAGCGCGCCGGTCGAGGTGCGCGAGCGCCTGGCGATTCCGGAGTCACGACTGCCGGATGCGTTGAAATGTTTTACGCAGCACCCGGGAGTTGACGAGGGACTGATTTTAAGCACTTGCAATCGCGTCGAACTCCTGGCGCAGACCAAGAACGGCAGCGCCGACCTGCGCGGATTTCTCCGCAGCTATTTCCAAATCGATTATGCCGATCTCGAACCGCACCTCTACGAATATCGCGAACATGAAGCTATTCGTCATTTGTTCCGCGTGACCTCCAGTCTGGACTCGATGATCATCGGCGAAGCGCAAATTCTCGGTCAGGTAAAAGAAGCGTACGCTACCGCGCGAGCGGTGGGCGCAATCCACTCGCAACTGGACTTGTTGCTGACGCGAGCTTTCGCCGTCGCCAAACGAGTGCGTACAGAGACGGCTGTGGGCTCATCCGCGGTTTCCGTAGCTTCGGTTGCAGTCGAACTCGCCAAGAAGATTTTCGGGTCGCTGAACGGCAAACATGTATATCTTGTCGGCGCGGGAAAGATGAGCGAATTGGCGGCACGTCATCTACTGGCCCACGGCGCCGCGTCGATCTTTGTGGCCAACCGCACGTACGACCGGGCTATTCGCCTGGCGCAGAAATTCGACGGGCAGGCCATCGAATTTAGCAGGCTATACGACACTTGCGACAAAGGTGACATCGTCATTACCTCGACCGGAGCTCCGCACGCTATCTTCCGCCGCGAGCACGGCGAACTGTTCATGAGCCGCCGCAAGAATCGTCCGATGTTCTTCATCGATATTGCGGTGCCGCGCGATGTCGATCCGGAGATGAACAAGGTGGACGGCATCTTCGTCTACGACATCGACGATCTGCAACAGGCGGTGACCTCTCACGTCGCGGATCGCAAAAAAGAGGCGGAGCGCGCCGCGGACATTATCGAAAGTGAGGTTGTACGCTTTCAGGCTCGCCTGCAGACTCTTGATGTTGTTCCCACGATTGTTTCGCTGCAGGATCACCTGGAAACCATTCGGCAGGCTGAAATCGACCGTGTGCGCGGACGTCTGGGGCCGCTATCTCCTGAGCAGGAACTTGCGATTGACACCCTCACTCACGGCATCGTGAACAAAATCATGCACACGCCCATCAGCACGCTGAAGACCGCGGCCCGCGAGTCCGAAGCCACCACCGTAGTCGAGTTGGTGCGCCGCTTGTTTAACTTGCAGAAAAGAAAAAGACAGAAAAGCGGCTCAATCCGGCGGGTCCGGAGGACGCGCCTGATGGCTCGTCTCCGAATCGGTTCCCGAGGCTCTCAACTCGCGCTCTGGCAGGCTCATCACATCGGCGCCCTGCTCCGCGCACAAGGTCACGAAGTTGAACTTGAAATCATCAAGACCACCGGTGACAAAATCACTGACGTGTCCTTGGCCAAAGTCGGCACCAAAGGCATGTTTACCAAAGAGATCGAAGAGGCGCTGGCCGACGGTAGCATCGATCTTGCCGTGCACAGCCTGAAAGATCTGCCTACCGAACTTTCCGCCGGATTCGAAATCGCAGCCATCACCACGCGGGAAAATCCGCGCGACGTGTTTTGCTCCAGCAAGTACGAAAATATCGATGATTTGCCGCGAGGCGCACGGGTTGGCACCAGCAGCCTGCGCCGCCAGGCGCAGTTGAAAGCGGTGCGTCCCGACCTGGTGATTTTTCCGCTGCGCGGAAACGTAGACACTCGCTTGCGCAAACTGGAAGCGGGCGAATATGACGCCATTATTCTGGCGGCGGCGGGCCTCACGCGGCTCGGTAAAACCGAACTTGTCAGACAAGTCATATCTGCTGAGATGATGTGCCCCGCAGCGGGACAGGGTGCATTAGGCATCGAGATTCGAGTTGGAGACGCGGCCACACGACAGCATCTAAGCTTTCTTGACGACGCTGCGGCTCGCGCCACTACCACTTGCGAGCGAGCGCTACTCAACAAACTTGGCGGTGGCTGCCAAGTACCCATCGGCGCGTTCGCCGAAGTCCGCGATGGCCGCCTGCACCTTCAGGCAATCGTCGCCGATCCCGATGGCTCCAAGGTTCTGCGCGAATCCCGCGACGGCACCGATCCGGTTCAACTGGGAGAATCCGTCGGCCAAACCTTGCTTCAGCGCGGCGGAGATGCGATCTTGGAAGCAGTCTACGGACAGGGAATTGCCGTCCCACAGCAACCATAAGCATGTGGCGCGGGCGCCCTCGCCCGCGTTTCTCGTTTTCGGAGAACCGAAAAGTGTACATACCCGAATTCAACCGCCAGGAAAACCGCGCTGCCACCCTCGCATTCATGAGAGCAAATCCATTCGCCATTCTGGTTTCGAAGGTAAATGGCGTTCCGTTCGCTACTCACCTGCCCGTGCTCATAGAGGAACAAGGCGATCAGATCATAGTGCAAGGCCATATGGCGAAGGCGAATGCGCACTGGAAGTCAATGAAAGAGGACGAGGAATCGCTGGTGATATTCCACGGTCCTCACGCCTACATTTCGCCCAGCTTGTATGAGATTCGCGAAAGCGTTCCCACCTGGAATTATGCTGCGGTTCATGTTTACGGCGAGCCAGTTCTGTTCTTCGACGAAGACAGCCTGAACGCAACGCTGCACCGCATGATCGACACCTTCGAGGCGGCATACATGGAGCAATGGTCTGAGTTCAGCGAGCAATACCGAAGCCGCATGATGAAGCATATTGTAGGGTTCAACATAAAAGTCAAAAGGTTGGAATCAAAGTTCAAGCTCAGTCAAAATCGTACTAAAGTGGAACAAAAACAAGTCATCCAATGCCTGCAGGAGAGCAAAGACACAAACGAGTCCGGCGTCGCGGAACTCATGCAGCAAGAAGGCCTCGGTCGTTGATCTCAATGGCACAGAAAAAAGCCCCGCTCACCGGATTTCGCGTCATCGTGGGTAGAGCGCGGCATCAGGCCGGTGCACTCTCCTCAGGGTTGCGAGCGCTCGGCGCAGAAGTTACAGAAATCCCCTTCATCGAAATCCGCAAGCCTCGCTCGTATAAACCTCTAGACGCCGCCCTGAAGAATTTGCACGAATACGACTGGCTCATCCTGACCAGCGTGAACGGAGTCGAAGCTCTTTGGCAGCGCCTGAATAAACTTCGCCTGACGAAGCGGCAGTTGAAACACTTAAAGATCGCAGCCATCGGGCCCGCCACCAGGAAAGCGATCGAGAAGCACGGATTGAAAGTGAATGTGGTTCCTGAGGAGTACGTAGCCGAATCGGTGGTAGAAGCCATGCGCAACGAAGTGGCAGGAAAGCGGGTCTTGTTGGCTCGCGCCCGGGTCGCGCGCGATGTAATTCCACGCGAGCTGCGCAAACTTGGCGCCAAGGTAGATGTTGTCGAAGCCTACGAAACCGTAATTCCCCCATCGTCCAGTACCCGCTTGCGAGCGATCCTGAAAGACTCAAAGCGTCGTCCGCAAGTGATTACCTTTACGAGTTCGTCCACGGTCAGAAACTTCGTAGCCCTGCTAGGAAAAAAGCCGTTGCTCGACGGCATATGCCTGGCGTCGATCGGACCAGTAACCTCTGCGACGCTTCGAGAACTTGGCCTGCCGGTCCACGTCGAGGCCACCGAATACACAATTCCAGGACTGATCAAGGCCCTATCTGGTTTGGAACCGGGTCTCTGACCCGCTTACCGCCTGCATGACGGTTGGCACCTGGCCTAGCAGCCGCGCAGACGGGTCAAGATCCGCCTCTACACGATCTATTCCGACAACGAACAACTGCAATCCGCCGGAGGCACGTGCGCTTTCAAAAATCCTGACACGCGCTCATAAGCGTCAATCTGATTTTCCACCCGCGCGAATCCGTGGCCTTCATTCTCGTAAACTTTGTAGTCGACCGTGCCGCCTCGCTTTTTAACCGCATCCACCACTTGCTGAGCTTCTTCTTTAGGACATCGCGGATCGTTCCCGCCCGCCAGCAGCAATAAAGGCGCCTTGATCTGATCTACGAAAAAGATTGGCGAACGGTCGTGAAATAAAGTCTCATTTGTCTTCGGATCGCCCATGGTGGCCAAATCAGATTGTTGCAACACCGGATCCTCATTCTCGATTTCCGTAAACCAATTGACGAACGGAACAATTGGTACGCCCGCGCCCCAAACCTCCGGCGCTTTGGTCACACCCATCATTGTCAAGTAGCCGCCATAGCTGCCGCCCATTAGGACGATCTTCTTAGGATCGAGAAAACCGGTCTGCTTGATAAAGTCCGCCGCGGCAAGTACGTCCTGCAAATCTCCGCCGCCCATGTCGAACAGATTGGCTTGCTGAAATTCCTTTCCATAACCAGTCGACCCGCGATAGTTGGGCGCAATCACCATGTATCCCTGGTTCACGATGTGCTGAATAAAACGGTTGAACGAATTCACCGTCTGCGAGGTCGGTCCTCCGTGTACATAAACCACGGCAGCATTTTGCCCATTGCGAACCATGTTGTAGGGCACGTACACAAAAGCGGAGATGGTCCACTTACCGTCGCGGCTGGGGAAATGAACCAGAACAGGCTCGACCATGTCTTCCGAGCGCACGCCAGCGACCAGCGATTGCGTCACCTGGTGCGATTTTCCGGTTGCCACGTGATAAACCCAAAGATCTGACGGCGCGCTCGCGCCGTTGTGGTGATACAGCAAGCGAGATCCGTCTTTGCTGAACGAGGAGGGTTCAGCCGCAAGATCATTGACTCCGCTGGCCAGCGGTAGGGCCGCAGTCTTGCCGCTCGCGACATCATGAAGATAAATCTCTATGTTGCCATCGATATTAGCGGTCCACGCAATGTGCTTGCCGTCGGGCGAAAAGTTGCCTCCGTTGATCTCCCATTTATCTTTGGTGAGCCAGGAAATCTTTTTGCTGGCTATATCCAGCAATCCGACGTTGTCGTAGCCATTCGCGGCATTCGATGTTATGACCAGTTTTTTCCCGTCGGGCGAAAAATCATTGGCGTGGTAAAGTTGCTCGCCTTCGTGCGGAGTGAGCAGGGAACTGTGTGCGGTCCCGACTTCCGCCAGGAAGATGTTCGAATCCGTTCCTTTGGCCTGTTCCTGGGTGTAGGCAATCCACTTGCCGTCGTGCGACCAGACTGGGGTTCTCATTTAACTTATCGGCAGGCGTGCCGGTCGTGATGTGCTTCACATCCCGCATTAGCATGTCATAGACATCGATCTCGAACACCGACGACGTCTTCGGTTTCACCGTGTACGCCAGGTAACGGCCATCGGCCGACCATCGCGGATGCTCTTCCGCAATCTCGCGAGTATGAGTGAGGTTCACCACTTGGCCGGTCTTCGGTGAAACGATAAAGATGTCCCACTGCTCATCGCCGTTGTAGTCGGACATATACGCGATCCACTTGCCGTCGGGCGACCATACGGGCCCCGTCTGGCGTTGATCGCTTACCGTAAGTTGGGTCGGCCAGCCGCCCTCCGCAGGTACCAGCCACAGATTGTTGCGGCCGCTAATGTTGCTGACAAACACGATTGTCTTGCCGTCGGGCGACCACGAGGCGCGCCCGACTTGCCGCGTCATGTACAGCTTTTCGATGGACAGGCTCTGCTGATTCTGTTCCACCTGCGCATTAGGCTTGCTGGCGATTTGCTTGGGATCGGTAATGGCCTTGGGCAGTGGTAAAGTCTGGGCTGAAGTGAACAAACTCATAACTACGACAATAGCAAACAAGAAAAGAGTACGCATGCGAATGCTGGCATCTCCGCTAAGAGTGAGAAGAAAAAGTTTAGCAGAGCGCAATATCTCATGCATGATGCTTGTTCTTTAGCAAACTGTTTTCAAATGGTCATCGGAGGTACAATCCACAGTGACAAATCACTTCCTTAAGGAGAACGCGATGGCACAGAAAGTTATCGATGTAGTCGGAACCTCTAAAGAGAGCTTCGCAAAGGCAGCGGAAAACGCGGTGGCAGAGGCCGCCAAGACCGTTCGAGGTATGAGATGGGCGCGAGTCGCGGAGTTAGAGATGGAACTTGATGGCAAGAAGATCACGCGGTATCGCACCACTACAAAGATTTACTTCGACATAGAAAAGTAGTGGGTGAGTCGTGTGCCGATGCATCGGCCACTTATCTTTGGGCATCGGAAATAGACAAGGTGGAGCGTTCTAGCGCAAGGCGAAGGCTAGCGTCGGTGAGGACTCACTGGCAGTTCAAGGAGGGTTAGAGAAATGGAAGGCACTATCTCCACAGAGCAGCTAAAAGCAAAACTGGATCGAAAAGACGGCATCAAGTTGGTCGAGACTCTCGCGCCCGAACGCTATCGCGAAGCGCACATTCCCGGAGCAATAAATATTCCTCCAGAGAAAATCAAGGAGCTAGCCCCGCGTCTATTGCCCAACAAGGACGACGAAATCATTACTTACTGCACCAGCACGCATTGACACGCCAGCGAATACGCCGCCCGTGAATTGGCGGCTATGGGTTACACGAATGTGGCGCATTATCCGGAAGGCAAGCAAGGCTGGATGGAGGCCGGTCTTCCGGTGGAGAAGGCCGCTTAGTCTGAGAAGATTCCACGATGGCTAGTCAGAAACTTCTCATCTCATCACTGCGAAATTGTTCTGGTCCAAGGCACGCATGATGCCAACGGCTTTCCCTGCGGAAGGCCTTCTAGCGAGACGTGCTCTGACTGTGGAAATGAGTTGTGCGATCTGCATACCGAGGTTTGCGATCTTTGTGAGCAAACATTTTGCAGCATGTGTCTGTGGCTGCACATGAAAAACGCGGACGCAAAACCAGCTCAGCCGGTTTCGCATCCCGAACGCATAAAACGCCGAGCGTAGCGCGTTCTCTCACTTAGACGTCGGAAACCGGCCGTCCGACGCCAACCAGGGATGATGTAGGAAGCAACTGCGTGCTATGATTCGTTTCTGACCGTGCGAGCGGGAGTAGTTCAGCGGTAGAACGCCAGCTTCCCAAGCTGGATGTCGCCGGTTCGATCCCGGTCTCCCGCTCCAATCTTCCAATCGTTATAATCAAGCGCAATGCCCGGTCTCGATTACTCCGCAATGCTGGAAGTGGCGAAAGCCGAAGCTCGCAAAGGAATGGCCGAGGGTGGCATTCCTATCGGCGCCGCCGTGTTCGAGGAGAGCGGCAAGCTGATCGGTGCGGGCCATAATCGCCGCGTACAAAATGGCGATCCTTCAATGCATGCCGAGACCGACGCCTTCCGCAATGCCGGACGTCAGCGCAGCTATCGCAAACTCATTATGGTTACTACCCTGGCGCCGTGCTGGTATTGCAGCGGGCTGGTGCGGCAATTTGGATTCCGTACACTCGTCGTGGGCGAAAGCCGTAATTTCCAGGGCGGCGTGGATTGGCTGCGCTCTCTTGGTGTAAAGGTCATCGACCTTGATTCTGAGGAGTGCGCGTCAATGCTGAGCGAATATATTCGTGCGAATCCTGAAATTTGGAATGAAGATATTGGCGAAGAGTAAAGCGTCGTCACGCTTGGATGTTATGAAATTTGATCACCAATTGCTGCGAAGCCTTCCCAAAGTTCTCCTACACGAGCATTTGGATGGCGTTTTGCGGCCGCAAAGCATCATCGAGTTGGCGAAAGAGGCAGGCTATCGGAACCTTCCAAACACTGATCCAGAAGCGCTGGCGCAATGGTTTCACCGCGGCGCAAATCGTGGAAGTCTCGCCAAATATCTTGAAGGATTTGCGCACACTATCGCTGTAATGCAAACTGAGGAAGCTTTAGAGCGCGTTGCCTATGAACAAGCCGAAGACCTTAGCCAGGATGGAGTGGTTTACTTTGAAACGCGCTTCGCACCGGTTTTTCATACTAATAATGGATTGACCCACCAACAAGTAGTCTCCGCCGTGCTAAGAGGGCTGGAGCGTGGGCGTAAGGATTTTGGAATCGCATCGGGGCTCATCATCTGCGCCATGCGCAATATGGACGTATCGCTTGAAATGGCTGAGTTGGCCGTCGATTTTCGCGCGCGCGGTGTTGTCGGGTTCGATCTGGCCGGCGAAGAAGGTGGCTACCCCCCGAAGAAACACGTTGATGCTTTTCACTACATTCAGCGCGAGAATTTCAACATTACGATTCACGCCGGCGAGGGCTACGGGAAAGAATCAATCTGGCAGGCCATTCAGTACTGCGGAGCTCACCGGATCGGCCATGGCACGCGGCTGATCGACGACATCGCCATCGCGGACGGCAGAGCGGTGAAATTGGGCGATCTGGCGCAATACGTTTTGGACAAGCGTATTCCGCTGGAAATTTGCCTGCTGAGCAATGTGCACACGGGCGCAACACCTAGTTTGGCGGAGCATCCTTTCAAAATTCTTTATCAGGAAAAGTTTCGTGTCACTCTCAACACGGACAACCGGTTGATGAGCAACACCACCATGACTCGCGAATTCGAAGCCGCTGCAGAAACCTTCGGATTGTCCCTGGATGATTTCGAAAAAATAACCATCAATGCGATGAAGAGCGCCTTCTTGCCATATAAAGAGCGCTGTGATTTTATCTACTCGATCATCAAGCCCGGCTATGCCAAAATCCGCAAGCAGCATACGGTAAATCAGGGCTCCACAACCAGTCACGCACACTAGCCGCAAGCGTAGAAGCAACACCATGGAAAATCTTTTTATGGCGCGCGCCATTCAACTTTCGCTTGAAAATGTCCGCTCTGGACGCGGCGGACCCTTTGGTGCGGTTGTGGTCAAGAACGGCGCCATTATTGGCGAAGGCTCGAATCAAGTCACCTCTACAAATGATCCCACCGCCCACGCAGAGGTGCTCGCCATCCGCGAGGCCTGCAAGAGGCTTGGCAATTTCGGTCTGCAAGGTTGCGAAATTTACGCTTCTTGCGAGCCGTGTCCCATGTGCCTGGGTGCGATTTACTGGGCTCGTCTTGATCGCATTTATTTTGCGAATGCTGCCGAGGATGCCTCCAAAATCGGTTTTGACGATTCGGTGATCTACCGCGAGATCGCGCAACCACACTCGCAGCGCAAGATCCCGATGATTCAGTTCATGCGCGATGAGGCAATGGCGGCGTTTCGCGCGTGGGAATCTAAGCCGGACAAGATTACCTATTGAGCCTAGTTACCCGTCATTTTCCTGTGGTGAATGATTGATCGATCGCTATTTCAAGCTCACCGAGAACCAGACCTCCGTAAAACAGGAGATGCTGGGCGGCCTCACCACGTTTGTAACCATGGCTTACATCATCGTGGTGAACCCGCAGATTCTCGCTCAGGCAGGAATGCCGCGCGATGGCGTGGTCTTCGCAACCTGCGTCTCGGCCGCGGTCGCCACGCTGGTGATGGGATTGTATGCAAATTATCCCATTGCCCTGGCGCCGGGAATGTCGTTGAACGCTTATTTCACTTATTCCGTGTGCATTGGCATGCACGTGCCCTGGCGCACGGCGCTGGCTGTGGTGTTCTTCTCTGGCGTTCTTTTTCTTTTGCTCACCGTGACCAGAGTTCGCGAGCAGATCGTCAACGGCATGCCCGATTGCCTGAAGCACTCCACGGCTGCGGGAATCGGAATGTTCATTGCCTTTGTTGGATTGCGTAATGCCAAGCTGGTCGTGGCAAATGCGGCAACTTATGTCGGCCTGGGAAACTTCGCCGACAAGGAAGTGCAGATCGCATGCCTGGGCCTTTGCCTGACGCATGGTGCTGATGTCAAGAAAATTCCCCGGCGCCATCCTCATCGGTGTGTTCGGCACGGCTCTCCTCGGAATACTGCGTGGGATCACGAACTGGCCAGCGGCGATCTTCGCGATGCCGCATCCCTCGTCCACTTTTCTGCAACTTGATTTTCGCGGCGCCAGCCATCTCGGCTTACTCGAAATCCTGTTCGCGTTTTTGTTTGTGGATCTTTTCGACAACGTGGGAACACTCGTCGGAGTGTGTGAGCAGGGTGGGTTCATCAAGAACGGCAAGATTCCCCGGGTCGGCCGAGTTCTGGTTGCCGACGCTGTGGGAACGATCGTCGGAGCTCTGACCGGAACTTCCACGGTGACCAGTTACATCGAAAGCGCTGCGGGAGTCGCTGCCGGGGCCCGAACGGGCCTAAGCAATATCGCAGTCGCCACGCTCTTCCTGCTTAGCGACTTTCTGCTCGCCGCTGGCTACCGCGATTCCGGCATATGCGACGGCGCCTGCGCTAATTCTGGTAGGCGTCCTGATGACGCAATCGATCTCGCAGATCGCGTGGCAGGACTTCAGCGAGGCTGTTCCGGCGTTTGTCACGATGCTCGCCACGCCTCTGACGTTCAGCATTGCGACTGGACTCAGCTTGGGATTGATTTCCTACACGATTGTGAAAGTTGCATCGGGAAAGTTGCGCGAGATAAATCCGCTGGTCTGGATCCTTACGATTCTGTTCATCCTGCGATATGTGTATCTCGCCGCGGCTTAGCTGCTCGCATGTGGCCTCCGTTCAGTGCGTCCAAATTCCGCAAAAACAGAAATTTACAGATGATTGACGATTCTTTACGCGCACCGATGAATGACTGTGTTCGAATAACTTGTCGGACTCCGATCGAAACGCAGCCACTAGTTTCTCGCAAAAATTAACTAAGTGAGGACGAACGCGTAACCGTCCGCTTGCGTTCGTAGCCAGCGTAAACTATGAGAATGCAGACCGATCACAATCGAGTATGGCGAAGAGAATAATGCCAATACGAACCGCAACCTTAGCGCTCGCCGGGTCATTCATGTTCGCTTCCGTGAGTCTCGTGCCGCTGAGTTATGGCATTTCTGATCAGGCCCCAGAGCCTGCGGCTTCTCCATCGAGCGCTGTCGCACCGAAGCCGGTTGGCGTTGTCAAAGCGATTTCTGGAAACGTCATTACTCTCGCCACCGATGCCGGACAAATTGTCAATATCATCGTTCAGGATTCCGCTCGCCTGGTTCGTATTGCTCCGGGACAGAAGGATCTGAAAGATGCAGCACCCATTCAACTGCAGGATGTGCAGGTGGGAGATCGGATCCTGGCGCGAGGCAAGCCTTCCGCTGACGGGAAGTCTGTGGAAGCCTCGTCTATTGTCCTGATGAAAGAATCCGACGTCGCGGCAAAGCAGGAACGTGATCGCGAGGACTGGCAGAAGCGTGGCGTAGGCGGACTGGTGAGCAAAGTCGACGCCGCCGGCGGCACCATTACGCTTGCTGCTCCCGTAATTGGCGACGCGAAGCCGATTACGATTCACGTTTCCAAGAGCACCATTATTCGCCGGTACTCTCCCGACTCGGTAAAATTCGACGACGCCACGCCGGGCACGATTGATCAGGTCAATGTTGGCGACCAACTTCGTGCGCGGGGAGTTCGCAGCGCGGATGGCACTGAACTCACAGCCGACGAGGTGGTTTCGGGAACGTTCCGGAACGTCGCAGGTTTGGTCATCTCTACTGATGCAGCCAGCAATAGCGTCACGGTGACGGATCTGGCTACCAAGAAGCCTTTAACGCTGAGGATCACCGCCGACTCGCAACTCCGAAAACTGCCCCCAATGGTTGCGCAGCGAATTGCTTCGCGTTTGCGAGGCGGATCAACTGATGGTGCAAGTGGTGCGCCGGCGTCGGGTGGAACTCCCCCAGGAAGTACCGGCCAGCCTAGGCAAGGCGGCAACGGAGGCGGAGCGCATTCAAGCGGTTCGCCCGATTTCCAGCAAATGTTAAAGCGAATGCCCGCGGTCACCATCGCCGATTTGCAGAAGGGCGACGCCGTTATGATTGTCACGACTCAAGGTTCGGCCACTACGCAGCCGACTGCTATCACTTTGCTCAGCGGCGTCGAACCTATCCTGTCAGCCTCCCCTAATAGCAACCGAGCGGCAATGTTGCTCTCTCCGTGGAATCTCGGAGGCGGAGCAGATGCCGCGGGTGCGAACCCATAGGTTTATTGGAGAATTGATGAAGTTTGGCTGCTACGGGAGTCGCGCATGCATTGTGGTCACGCTATTCGTTTTGCTGCTGGCCAGTTCCTCGCATGCGCAAACTTCGTCGGGCACCTTGCGCGGCCGGGTTACCGATCCCACGGGCGCGGTGATTCCGCAAGCCAGTGTCACCGCGACCGGGCCCAACGGCAAAAAGGCAACCGCAGTCACTGACCAGCAGGGAGGGTACGAGCTCAAGGGATTAACGCCAGGGACTTACTCTGTCAGTACTACGGCGAAGGGTTTCACAGTATCCACGAAGCAGAACGTCGCGGTTTCCGCGGATCAAGCGCAGCAGTTCGACATCTCGCTCGAAATTCAAGTACAACCAGAAAAGGTTGAGGTGCAGGAAGAAAGCCCAACTGTCAGCGTTAACCCATCTGAGAACGCCAGTTCGATTGTGATTAAGGGCAAGGACCTCGAAGCTCTGTCCGATGATCCCGACGAACTGCAACAGGAACTGGAAGCGCTTGCTGGACCGTCTGCGGGACCGAATGGAGGCCAGATCTATATTGACGGATTTACCGGAGGACAACTTCCGCCAAAATCCTCGATTCGCGAAATTCGTATCAATCAAAATCCGTTTTCCGCAGAGTACGACAAGTTGGGCTATGGCCGCATTGAAATCTTCACCAAGCCGGGTACCGACCAGTTTCACGGCCAGTTCATGGCCGATGGCAACGCATCCGCGTTTGACGCATTGAGTCCTTTCGAGCCCAACCAGCCATCGTTTCATTCAGAACTTTTTAATGGCAGTGTCAGCGGGCCTATCAGCAAAAAGGCCTCGTTTTTCTTTACCGCGCAGGGCAGGGAAATTAATGATTCGAACATCGTTTCCGCGGTTGTGCCCACCACCTCCGATCCCAATCCAACTGGGGTGAACTTCACTCAAGCCGTACCTAATCCCGAGACGCGACTCAATCTCGGTCCGCGATTCGATTTTCAACTTAGTCCGAACAATACTTTGACCGTCCGATATCAGTTCTATCGCGACACTGAGGACAATGAGGGTATCGGGACGTTTTCTCTGCCTTCACAGGCTTATAACGCCGTCTCTACCGAACACACTCTGCAGATCAGCGATACTCAGGTCATAAACACGAATATTGTGAATGAAACTCGCTTCCAATATCTTCACGAAAACAGCAGTCAGACCGTGCAGGATCTCTCACCAACCATAAACGTGATTGGCGCGTTTACCGGCGGAGGCAATCAGATCGGAAACGGCTCAGATTCGCAGAATCACTACGAATTGCAGAATTACACATCCATCGTTCACGGCAATCACTTAATAAAATTCGGGGGACGGCTGCGGGCATCGGCCGATTCGAATACTTCTACTTCCGGTTTCAATGGCACGTTTACTTTTTCCTCGCTGCCGCAATATGAAACCAACGTGCTGCCCGGCTCTTCATGTCTGTCGACGTTGATCGCGGCGCTGCCGAATGTGCCGACGGCTAGCTCAATTGGCGCAGTGCGGCGCCAGCCAGTTCTCGATCACCACCGGGCAACCGCTCTCAAGTGTCACATATGTTGATGCTGGCCTTTACGTGCAGGATGATTGGCGGATTCGTCCCAACATGACACTGAGCTATGGTTTGCGCTTCGAAACTCAGAATGACATCGGTGATCATGGAGATGTCGCTCCTCGACTGAGTTTTGCCTGGGGCCTGGGTGGAGGCGCGAAAAAGTCAGCGCCGAAAACTGTGCTGCGGGCCGGCTTCGGCATTTTTTACGATCGTTTCCCCTCCAGCCTCATACTCCAGTCGGAGCGGCTGAACGGCTTCACTCAACTGCAGACCATTGTTGAGGCAAATTCGGCCAACATCGGCCAGATCTCTCCTACTCGTTATCAGATTGCTTCCGGTCTGCGGGCGCCGTCGACCATGCAATCGGCGGTGGGCGTGGAGCGGCAAGTTGCCAAGAGCACTACTGTCGCCCTGACTTACATAAATTCTTACGGCGAGCACCAGGTCTTCATTCGCAATGCCAACGCACCGCTTCCGGGAACATACCCTCCGGGCATCCGGCCGCTGGGAAACAGCGATAACATTTATCAATACGATTCCGAAGGAATTTTCCGGCAGAATCAACTGATCGCCAATTTCAGGACCAATATTGGAACCAAACTTTCACTTTTCGGTTTCTACATGCTGAATTATGCCAACAGCGACCTGGGATCGAGTGCCGGCGGGGGCGCAGGCGGTGGAGGCGGCTTTGGTGGTGGTGGTGGCGGCGGGTCATCGAGCATTAACGCGAACTTTCTATCGAATTCGTATGATCCCATGGTTGATTACGGCCGCTCCTCATTCGACGTGCACCACCGCGTGGTGGTGGGAGGAACGGTTACTCTGCCTTACGCGATTCGGCTGAACCCGTTCGTCATTTTAAGTTCGGGCCAGCCCTACAATGTTACCCTCGGTCAAGATTTAAACGGCGATTCGATTTTCAACGATCGTCCGTCGCTGGCCTCAAACGCAACTTGCAGCGCGGTGCAGATCTCGTCAAACCTGGCGTGCACGCAGTTGGGGACTTTCAACTTGATGCCCGCCCCTGGGCAAAAAGTTATTCCAATTAATATCGGCACCGGTCCGACGCTGTTCACTATGAACTTGCGTCTCAGCAAAACAATTGGATTCGGGCGGGAGGTAGGCGCAGGGCAAGGGCCGCGAACCGCCGGCGGTGGCGGCGGTGGAGGTGGTGGCGGCCGCGGTGGAGGTCCTGGTGGCGGATTGGGTGGGCGCGGATTGAGCGGCAGCGGTGGCGGCCAAGGCGGTCCGTTCGCGGCCGCAGCCAATACCAACCGGCGTTACAATTTTACCTTCAGCGTATCCGGACGAAATATTCTTAACCGGGTGAATCTGGCGACGCCGGTAGGCAATCTCGATTCTCCGTTGTTCGGACAATCAAACGCCCTTGCGGGCGGGCCGTATTCCTATGGTTCAGCCACTCGCAGAATCGATTTGCAGGTTTTATTCTCGTTCTAGCGGGTTGCTCTTTCGCCAAGATGTTGTTAAAACTTTCAGTGGAGAAACCTTGAGACAATTCAGAGTTGTTTTGTCGCTGGCAGTGGGTATCCTTGTCTGGGCGCTGGTTTTCGCTGGTTGCTCGGGAAGTAACACCATCGCGATTACGCTGAGTCCGGCTTCCGGTGAATCGTTGAATCCCGGCGCAACGGCGACCATCACCGCTACGCTCACCCATGACACCAACAATCAGGGTGTGAGTTGGACTCTCTCCGGCCCTGGGCAGTTAAGCGGCAACACGACAACCTCAGTTGTTTATACGGCTCCATCCAGCATTTCGACCGCTGCCACCGCGACCATCACGGCAACTTCGGTTGCGAACTCGACCATAACCGCGACTGAGTCGATTACGCTAAACGCGGTGCTCACTATCACTACGACCTCGCTTCCATCGGGAACTTTGCAAACTGCTTACAACACATTCGTGAGCGCAACAGGCGCGACGGGAACGTTCACCTGGTCGGTAACTGCAGGCAGCCTACCCCCAGGTTTAACTTTTCAAACGAGCAGCAGCAGCACCTCCGCTGAGATCACCGGCACTCCCACTGTCTTGGGAACGTATAAGTTCACTGTGCAGGTCACGGACTCATCGGGCAGCACCGTGACTCAGGCATTGAGTATCACGATCAACCCGGAGCCGCCCCTCGCTGTTGCGACAGGGTCGCTGCCAAATGGCCAGGTGGGGACAGCTTACGACCAGCCTCTGCAGGCCAGCAGTGGCACTCTACCCTACACTTGGAGCCTTATCAACGGCACATTGCCTATCGGACTTTCTCTAACGGCTTCGAACGGCGTAATTTCGGGGACGCCTATCGCATCTGGCACTTTCAATTTTGAGGTTCAGGTCGTCGACTCCTCTACGCCGCAGCAGAGCGCTTCGGCAAATTTGAGCATTACGATCAATCCCGGGCCTACGAACAACGCCAGGCTGAGTGGCTATTACGCATTTTCAGTACGCGGTTTTGACGCGAATGGACTTTTTGTAGCTGCAGGAGACTTTTTCTCGGATGGCAAAGGGAATATTCCCAGCGGCATCATGGACTTAAATCAAACCGTCGGCTCGCCGACAAATCCAAGCTTTACTGGAACGTATTACGTAGGCCAAAGTGGCTTGGGTTACATGACACTCAACATTTCCGGCGGTGGTGCGCGCTCGTTCGCGTTCTCGATCATGGCTGGTGGAAATGCGAACATCATTGAGTTTGATACTACAAGCGGAGGAACGCGCAATTCTGGCGTGCTTTTGCAACAGACAACCCCATTTTCGACGGCTGAGATCAACAATAGTTATGTGTTCGGGTTTGCCGGAATCGATTCAGGCAAAAACCGCTTTGCCGAGGCGGGGTACTTTGCCGCTGACGGAACGACGGGGACGATATCTAGCGGTGTGCTGGATTCCGATGATAGTAGCTCGGGTGTGGCTACAAGCGTTCCCTTCACCGGCGCATATTCGGTGGATGCATCCACCGGTCGAGGAACGGCAACCATTGCGAATGCCCAGTACAGCTTCTATGTAGTGAACTCAGGAGAACTGCTGGTCGTAGGGATAGATCCGTTCGTATCCGGGGGCAATCCTCTGGTGAGCGGCACGATCCTTCAGCAGACCAGCCCCAGCCTCACTGGCGCCGGCGTGTTCCAGGTGACGGCTCTAGAACCGTCCGCATCTGTGGCTGAAAGTCAGGTGGGAGTTTTCAGCGCGAGCGGCGGAACTTTTAGCATGTCCTCCGATCAGAATACTGGCGGCACCGTGACGCCCGTGCCGTTGGTGGGGACTGGAACCTATGCTGTTGGTTCCACTCCCGGACGGGTTACGTTGACGCTGGTGACAGGATCGGGATTCCAGAACTCGAATGTGCAACCACCACAAAACGACCCAGTACTCTATTTCGTGAGTAACAATGAGGCGTTCATCGTCGGCACCGACACGGCTGTCAGTTTCGGATTCATGGCGGCGCAGCAATCGGGCTTTACGCTCTCTGGGACATACGCCGGCGGTTCGCTGCCGCCGGTCGACCCAGCCGTCAGCAGCGTGGTGAGTATTGCGATTGCCGGAACGAATACCCTGGACTTGACGCAGGATATCAACAGCAGCAACGGACTCAGCGTAGTTCAGTCTTCGGACACTACCGCAGTTTCAGCCGGCAATCCCGATAGGATTGTGGTTACAGAAACGGGGAGCACCGTGGAGATCCTCTACCTGGTTTCGCCGCAAGAGTTCTTCGCGCTGGACGCGGCTGCTGGTGACACCACGGCCAGAGTCGACATTTTCCAGCAGTAGCTGGCGCGTTTCCCATATCATAAAAAGGACGATCCTTAATGGATCGCCTTTCCTCTTTCTGTGGTGCACGTACTAACGTTACGTCGCCATGGCCCTTGCGTCACAAAGACAGAAGGCACACTTACCGCATAATGATTGCGGGGGTGTTCTTCGGTGGATTTGAGGCTCGACTACGTGTCCTGCGTGCTTACGATTTTTTCAACCATTCTAATTGGGCGGAGACATTGGGAAGGATGGGTTCTAGCCGGAGTAAATAGCGTCATTGTCTGCTTCATCGGATTCAAGACATCGCAGTGGGGTTTTATTCCAGCCAACTTGTTTTGCATTGTGCTCTACGCGGTCAATCTGCGGGAGTGGCGCAGGGCTGAGACTTCTTAGTCGTATAACTACCGCAGAGACTCTTCGATTTCGGAGAGCCAATCGGGCCGCTTCAACACTTCGCGGGGCTTGGGACCATCCGCGGCGCCAACAATTCCATCTCGCTCCATCAGGTCGATGAGATGCGCGGCGCGCCCGTACCCAATGCGCAAGCGCCGCTGTAGCAGGGAAGTTGACGCCTTTCCGAATTCGACCACCAACTTCACCGCATCTTCGTAAAGCGGATCGTTCGCTGCCTCTTCATCTCCTTCACCGCTCGCTCCGGCGCTTCCGTCTTCACGTTCTTCTTTGGGCGCCTGCAGGAACTTCTCCTCGTATTGAGCGAGGCCTTGAGCGCGCCAGAATTCGACGACCGCCGCAATCTCTTTTTCTGTAACGAAAGGCGCGTGCAGTCGATGAACGCGAGCCGATCCTGAGGGCAGGTAGAGCATATCGCCGCGACCCAAAAGAGCTTCCGCGCCATTCGCATCCAAGATGGTTCTCGAGTCAACCTTGGTCGCCACGCGGAACGACATACGCGCGGGGAAATTCGCTTTGATTAATCCCGTGATGACGTCGACGGAAGGCCGCTGCGTAGCCAGCACCAGGTGAATTCCAACGGCACGCGCCATCTGCGCCAACCGAGTGATGGACTCTTCCACGTTGCTCGAATCGAGCATCATCAAGTCGGCCAATTCATCGATGATAATTACGATGTAGGGCAGCGGACGCTCTTCCGGATTGTCGCCAAACAGGCTAGGCGTGGCACTTTCGTCGAATAGCTTGTTGTACTGGTCGATGTTGCGGACGCCTTTTTCGGCAAGCAATTTGAGCCGGCGTTCCATTTCACGAACTGCATTTCGCAACGCATTCGCCGCCAGTTTTGGTTCTGTAATGATGGGCGTGTAGAGGTGCGGGACGCCTTCATAATTACCGAGTTCCAACCGCTTCGGATCGACCAGAATCAAACGCACCTGATCGGGCGTCGATTTGTACAGGATCGACATAATCATCGCATTGATGGCCACGCTTTTGCCTGCGCCAGTCGAGCCCGCAATCAGCAGATGTGGCATGCCGTTTAAGTCAGCGGTGACGATGCGTCCGTTAATGTCTTTGCCTAGCGCCAGCGTAAGCTTCGACTTTGATCCCAGAAACTCGCTCGATTCAATGTTCTCGCGCAGCCAGATGATTTCGCGTTCGCGATTCGGCACTTGAATGCCGACGGTGGACTTGCCCGCCATGCGCTCGATCAGAATGCTCTCAGCTTTCAGAGCCAGGCAAAGATCGTCCGTCAAATTAGTAATGCGGCTGTACTTAATGCCAGCCTCAGGCTTGAATTCAAAAGTGGTGACCACGGGGCCAGGGTTGATTTGAGTGATCTGCCCATGCACATCAAACTCCGCATATTTTCCCGTGAGCACTTGAGCCAGCAGTTTTAATTCGTCGGCATCTACCGCTTGCTGCTCATCGGGCCGATGCAGAAGGGAACTGGGAGGCAGTTTGAATCCACCGGCGATGTGCGGCAAGATCGTCTTCGGCTTCTGCCCACTGTCGCCCCGCTCCGTGACTTCCGGAATGATTGCCTGCGGGTCTGGCCTCGCTGTGACCGCATCGCCATCTTCTGCAAACGTCCGGTCAATGCCAGTTCGTACTGGTTGCGTGGCCCGCACTTGCGATTGAAGTGCCGGCATTGTGGCTCGTGCAGGAACCATTTGCGTTGTTATTACTGGCTTGGGAGCGGCGCGTCGCTTTTCCAGTTCCTTCTGCATGCGCCGCTTATTCCGCGCGTCCTTCCAATCTTTCCAGCGATCCCATAACGCAATTGCGAAAGCAAAACGCGTGGGAGCCCATACCTGTAGCGCAGCGAAAGAAAACGCGGTCGAGAGATAAAGAGCTACCGCCAGAACGCTGGCGCAAACGATGTAAGCTCCCGCCAGGTTGAAATAATGGATGAGAAAATCGCCAACCATCCTGCCAAAAAGACCCTCAATCGGAATGGCGTTCATCCAGCGCAAGTGGCCAGGCAGCAGCGCCAGCAGAGCGGGGACGAAAATTACCAGCCATACCCCGCCGAGTACCTTGGCGATCGGCGATGCAATCCGGCGCGAACGAAACCAGCGCACTCCTAGCACTGCAGAAAAAATGGGAAGAAGAAATGCCCCAATGCCAAACCCTTGCAGCACCAAATCAGAAACCATGGCGCCCACGACGCCGATCCAGTTGCGAGCTGCTCGTGAGCCTGTAAGTACGGAAGCGCTGTTAAACGAAGGGTCTAGCGGCGAATACGACGCCAAGGCGAGAAAAAGAAGGAGGGCGGAGATGCACAAAAGAAAACCGACCAGTTCGTTGAGCCGCCGGTTGTTGGTCGGGGCAAAGATCTGTGAGAGATATCTCATAGGCGTGTTTGATCCCGCGCAGGAAGACACTCCTGCCGACTGCCAGATCTATGCCAGAGCCTTACGATTATGACAAGAATGAAAGCAGCCTACAACTGAGGATTGGCAGCAGTATCCAGAATGACAAACACTACCTATGCCACCAGCCGTGAAGCGTACGCGAGCACCAGCGCTCCGACGATGATTCGGTAGACGGCAAAAGGAGCGAAACCGTGCTTCCGAACCCACGCCATAAACCAGGCGACGGAGAGATAAGCAACGACAAAGGACACGACGAATCCGATCGCCAAGATCACCCAGCCGTGAGGATCGATTTGCGAAACTCCAATTGGGTTCACACCCTTGCCCCGCAAAGACTTCAGCAAGTCATAGCAAGTCGCCACCACCATGGTTGGAATAGAAAGAAAAAATGAGAACTCGAGAGCTGCTGCGCGGGACATACCGGCCAATTGTCCCGCTGCAATCGTCGACATCGAACGCGACGTGCCCGGAAATACCGCCGACAGAATCTGGCACGCTCCAATCCAAATGGCTTGGCCCAGGCTCATAGCTTCCATCGTCCAAGTGTGAATCCGGCCTCCGCCAGATTGCGGCCCGGCTTTTTCTGCAGGCGCGTTGATGGCATCGACAATCCACATGGCAATACCACCAACGAGTAGCGCCATACCCATAATATGGAGACTTTCCAGATGCTTGCCGATGACTTTGGTGAGCAAGAACGCGGGAATCGCCGTGACCACGAATGCCACCATGGTGAGACCCAAAGGATGCGTAAGAGCCGTGCGGTCGCCACGCTCGCCCCGGGGAAAAGTGGCGACCAGCTTCGCGATGCGATGTCGAAAGTAGACCGGCAAACACAGGATTGCGCCAAGCTGGATTACGATGGTGTACATCTTCCAATAACCGTCGGCCAGATTGATATGGAACAGCGCTTCAGCAATTCGCAGATGTGCGGTAGAGCTGACTGGCAAGAATTCGGTGAGGCCCTCAATAATTCCGAGTATCACGGATAGCAGGTAGTCGCTCAAGTTTCCTCCGAAAGGCGAACCGAAAGTATCTCAGAAAAGTATTGATACTGGATGAAAGGATTAGTGCAAAGGCAGGTTACTGGGTTGCATTGCCGTAGGTCGGAATACCCTGTTGGATCATGAACAAAAGCAGTTGCGCGCGTGTGCCCCAATCGCTTTGCGGTGCTTGTGTTATTGCTTTTTGCGCCAGCGCAATTGCCTTATTTTTCGCTTCTTCAGACTTCTTGGATTGATCTTCTGTCCGGTAAATCTCGATGAGTGCTGAGCGCCGCGAGGCTGCATCGTACAATGCTTCGACCACCGCCGGTGATTGCGGATGTTCGTTGACGTACTTTTCGTACATCTCCGCTTCTTTCTCAGGACACTTCGACGAACCTTGCCAGTCCCCGCACAGTTTATTTTCGATCAAGTGGAAGGCCGCCAGATCAGCCCATTTGGTCCCCGGGAACTTCTTTATCACTTCCTTCATGAATTCTTCATTCATGCCTTCACGGAGGTAGGCTTCTTTTTCTTTGGCCGATGGTCGCGACATCACATCCGCCTTGTCGATCTGCCAGCGAATATCAGCGGAACGGTACATAGCTTCGCCCGCGATCGGCGAATGGGGAAAGTATTCCGCGGTTCGGTAATAGAGACGCATCGCATCCTGCGCAGCATCGCCGCGACCGTGCCGCTGGCTAGCTTGATCTTCGGAGTCCACGGCCTCGCCAAAAATGATTTTGTCCCCCTCCGGCGTTGATGCCTGAACTATGCCCTTGTTCATCATCCAGCCGGTAATAACTTTTTCTTCTGTGAGCACAGCTTCGACATGTAGCCACTCCCCGCTCGTTTCGAGAACAATAACTTCACGCCCGCGCTCAATATCAGCCAGTTTGTTTGAACTGGCGTCCGGCGACAGATAGATGGAAGCGGGACGAATGGGCGTGCCTCGTATGGTGTCGGCGGTTGCGGTGAAGCACAGTAATACAGCGGCGACGATAAT
Source organism: uncultured Acidobacteriota bacterium (assembly GCA_963716405.1). Taxonomy (GTDB): domain Bacteria; phylum Acidobacteriota; class Terriglobia; order Terriglobales; family Acidobacteriaceae; genus JABDBE01. Next base: position 82,387 of record CAVQTI010000021.1, read on the forward strand.
CAATCTCAAATGCATAATTACGATTCAGCGAAATGCGTTTTCCTTATCACAACAAAATTCTGTCATCCCTAATCTCAAAGAAACTTGTCATCCCGAGCGAAGCGAGCGATCTTGGTTTTGAATTTTGGCACTAAGTATGCGAGTCTCACATCCGCATGATTTCCTGCAACACTCGAGGATCGACATTTCCCCCGCTTATGACCGCCACGTTGATCGTAGTTATGGGCAATTCGTCTTGATGAAATAAAAATCCGGCAACGGCAACCGCGCCGCTGGGTTCAGCCAAGGTCTTAGGATTTGTTGATAACCAGATCATAGCGTGGCGGATTTCGTCCTCGCTGACCGTGACAATATCATCCACGTATTGCCGTATATGTTCGAAGTTGATTGGGCCAACGCTTTGCGTCCGCAGCCCGTCCGCGATGGTACGTGAGGTTTGCTCGGCGCTGGACTGCAAAATTTGTCCCGCTCGAAAACTGGCTTGCGCGTCCGCCGCAAGTTCGGGCTCTACACCGATTACTTTCGCACTCGGTTTGCTCAGCTTGATGGCTGCGGCGACGCCGCTCAGCATCCCGCCTCCACCGACCGGAACGAGCACGGTCTCGACTTCAGGAAGGTCTTCCAGAATTTCCAGCCCCATCGTGCCCTGACCTGCGATAACTTTTTCATCGTTGAAGGGAGGCACAATAATGTAACCATGCTTCGTCGCCAATTCCTCCGCCTTTGGCCTGGCGATCCAGGCTACCCGGCCCCACCATCACGATCTCAGCCCCCATGGCTGCAACCGCGTCGCGCTTGATGGCCGGCGCATCGTTGGGCATTACGATAACAGCCTTCGCGCCCAACGCACGCGCCGCATAGGCAACGCCTTGCCCATGATTTCCGCTGGAGTAAGTAATCACGCCGCGGCTGCGCTGTTCCGCGGAGAGGGACGCGATTTTGTTGTACGCCCCGCGCAGTTTGAAGGCGCCAATCGGTTGCAAATTTTCTGGTTTAAGGTAGAGCCTTCGCGCGGTTGGTCCCGCACCATCAGCTAATGAAGCTTGAATGAGCTCCGTACGAACGGTGACGCCAAGCAAGCGAGCCTGGGCCTCGCGAATGTCTTGTAGAGTTACGATGAAATCAACTCCGTCACGAGCCTTATCCGCGGCGATCCGCGAAATCCGTGGCTAGGTTCTAAATCTCCAATATTACCGGCATAATGAGCGGTCGTTTCTGCGTCTGCTTCGAGATGTACCGCTTCAAATCAGCTCGAATCTTTTCTTTGATTACGCCGTAGTCGGCTTTCTCTTCCGCGCTGGAACCTTCCAGCGTTTGCATCACTAGCTGCCGTGCGCCATCGAGGAACCCGTCCTCTCCCGGAGCAAAGCCGCGAGTCACAATTTCCGGCGGAGTTTCTACCCGCCCCGAAAGTTTGTTGATAGCAATAATAGGCAATACGATGCCGTCTTCGCTCAGGTGACGGCGATCCTTAATGATCAAGTCTTCCACAACATCGGTTCGCGACCCGGAATCGATACACACCCGGCCCACGTTAACGCGGCCTGCCTTGCGGGCGCCCAGTTCATCCAATTCCAAAATATCGCCGCTTTCGATCAACATCACGTTTCCGACAGAACTATGCATGGCGCCCGCCATTTCAGCATGCAGCTTCAATTGCCGGTACTCGCCGTGAATCGGAATGAAATATTTCGGCTTCACCAGATTGATGATCAGCTTCAGTTCTTCCTGGCTGCCATGTCCGCTTACATGAATTGGCGGCGACGATCCATCTTCGTAAATAACGTGCGCCTGTCGACGGAATAGGTGATCGACCATCCGATAGATCGCCTTTTCGTTACCAGGAATGATTCTGGACGAAAGCACAACCGTGTCGCCTTTTTCTATTTTCGCGTGCTTGTGATTGTCGACTGCGGCCCGCGAAAGCGCTGACATCGGTTCGCCCTGCGTTCCGCTGATCATCACGCAAACTTTTTCCGGAGGGTAATTTTTCATCTCTCCCGGATGGATCAGCAGTCCCTCGGGAATCTCGATGTAGCCCAGGTCTTCGGCGATTTCCGACGAACTGGTCATTGAACGGCCAATAAATGCCACTTTGCGCCCATGCTCCCAAGCTAATTCGACGGCCAGCTTGATGCGATGGATGGAGGAAGAAAAACAGGAGATGAACAACCGCCGTTCGGTGCGTGCGAACACCTCGTCGAACTTGCGTCGCACCGCACGTTCGCTCGGCGTGTATCCTTTGCGCTCGACATTGGTCGAATCCTGAAACAGCGCCAGTACGCCTTCTTTGCCGTACTCGGCAAACGAGTGCAGGTCAAACATCTTATTGTCGGTGGGAGTGGGATCAACCTTGAAATCGCCCGTGTGAATCAGCACGCCGAGCGGCGTATGAATGGCCAACGAGACGCAATCAACCAGACTGTGCGTAACGTGAATTGGATGAATGGTGAAGGGACCCACCTTGAACCGCTCGTCCGTGCGGATCTCATTCAGGTCGGCATTCTCCAGCAATCCATGCTCTTCCAGTTTGTCTTCGACATAGGCAAGCGTGAACTCGGTGCCCCACACTGGTACGTTGAGTTCGGAAAGAATCCAGGGCAACGCGCCGATGTGGTCTTCGTGACCATGAGTGAGGATGATCGCGCGAACACGTTGCCGGTTTTCGGTCAGATAGGAAATATCCGGCACGACGATGTCGACGCCCAGCAGTTCAGCCTCGGGGAACATCAGGCCAGCGTCGATGACGATGATGTCATCGCCCCACCGCACGGCCATGCAATTCATTCCAAACTCGCCCAGACCGCCGAGGGGTACAATATGCAATTTTCCAGTTGGCATTTAGGTGTCCATTGATCGTAGCACGAAGAACCGGCAAACCGCGCAATGGCGGGGTTCACGGGGTTTGGGCATCGAAGAAAAGTGGAGCTGGTTTTTCGCGGCTGCTTGATTTATGGTCAAGTGAGATGGCTGAACAATTGCGAAAATCATGGTTAAGGGGCCGAGTAGAAGATGGGCTGCGGCGTGGCTTTCAACACGCTTATGAGAAGGTGAAGGTTGATCCGAACAAATTCCTGCTGCAACTTCGCACCGCGTACGGCGTGCCCATCAACAGTTTTCAGGGCATTTACTCGGTGGATGTTACCGTACTCGACGATTTGGGGAACCGGGTCATTCACAGTTCAATGAAACTGGCCGCCGCTCAAGGCGCTGGGTTTGGCTTAGGCGGCATCCTGACCATGGTTCCAGACCTCGGCATCCTGGCCGGCATCACTCTGCGAACCATTCAGAAGCTAAGCCTGATCTACGGTTTCGAATACAACACCGACGAAGAGACCGCCGAGTTGTGGATTGCAGCCGCCAGCGCCGCTGGTGTAGACATCAGCCGGGAAGTGCTGGAAAAAGAAGTAGTCAATCGTTTCGTGCCGAAGGTGATTCAGCGCGTCGCGGTGCAGGCTAGCAAGGAAGCGGTGGAGAAGTGGTCGGGGCGCATGATTCCGATAGCCAGTTCGGCAATTGGCGCCGGGCTCAATTATTATTTTGTGCGGGCGTGGGGCCAACGTGCGCAAGCACATTTTCGCGAGAAGCACATTGAGATTCGACAACGGCGATTTGCCGAAGAATCGGCGCCCCCGATGGTCGTGAGTCCTGTGCCGCGATGGTCTTGACCTATCGCAGAAATTCCTCTAATTCAATTCTCTGGTCGGTCTTTTCATCGCGATATTTGACGATGACGGGCGTATAGAGCGATAGATTCCACTCCGCTGCCTGACCTTTCGTCACCGCCCGTGACCCGGGCACGACCACTGCATTTTCTGGCACTTCGAGCGGCTTCTCGTCCGTCGCGCGGTACACTTGACCACGCACAATGTCATACAGTGGAGTGGAGCGCGTGAGAATCGTGCCCGCACCCAGCACCGCCCGCGCCCGCACAAGGGTCCCTTCATAGACGCCGCAGTTGCCGCCCACAAGCACGTCGTCTTCAACGATGACAGGCGACGCATTAATCGGTTCTAGGACCCCGCCGATCTGCGCCGCTGCGCTAAGATGCACACGCTTGCCAATCTGCGCGCACGAACCGACGAGCGCATGGGAGTCTACCATCGTGCCTTCGTCCACATACGCGCCCACGTTGATAAACATGGGAGGCATGCAGATCACGCCCGGCGCAACATAAGAACCGGTACGCACGGACGATCCACCAGGTACTATGCGCACGCGATCTCGAACCGTAAATCGCCTCACCGGGAAAGTGTCTTTGTCCACAAAGGAAAGGCTGATGTCCTCGCCCATCTTGCTGAGTTCGCCGAGACGAAAGCCAAGCAGAATGCCCTGCTTCACCCAGACGTTTACCACCCACTGTCCGTCAATTTTTTCCGCGGCACGAATCTTGCCTTGAGTCAGCTCATCGCGAAAATCCATGAAAATTTGCCGCGCATCAGGGTTGCTTTCCACTTCAAGAGAGGCAAGACGTTCGATCGCGGATCGGAGAGATTCCATGCGGGGCAAGTATACGGGATTTTCAGTTTGCTATTGGCAGTTGCGATTTGACCATCTAACGAAAACGAACCTGGAGATCGTCAAATGCATTTGCACTCGCTGCGGATCAGCACACCAGCCATGCCTTGTGAAGTTTCGCGGGCTTCTGTGAGCGTCGCGTAAGGACCGTGCCAGCGCGCATGGTTGGCGTCGTGCCCCGCGGGACGTCCTTTGCCGTGGTTGCACTGTCCGCAACTTGAGCGGTGTAGAACAATTTTGTGCGGTCCAGCCAGCCAGTTCTCATAGATGTAAAAATTGACCGCGTCAGCAGCTGCGCTCGCGGGCTTGGCAATCAGGCCAACGTCAGTGGCGATTTTCTGTATCTTAGAGCGCGTGTCGCGACGCATGGGCAGCAGCGGCAAGCGATAAACCTCTTCGATTTTTCCCATCATTGCCAGCACCGCTTTCACCGGCATGGGGCTGGTCTCAATGAAGTTGCCCTGCATCAGCGGCAGATATTTGCGATGAAGACGGCGGGCGGTGATCCAGTCGTTATTCAACGCCGCGCGAGTCATTTCTGCCATTTCGCGGGGAATCTCGTTGGAGCAGACTGAAACGATACCAACGCCGCCGAGCCCAATAAGAGCAAGAGTTACGGCATCATCGCCGGAAAAAACCAGAAAAGTTTCAGGCACTACCGCGCACAGTTCTGCCATCTGCGCAATGTTACCGCTTGCCTCTTTGACCCCAAAAACGTTAGGAACTTCTGCCAGCCGCGCCACAGTAGCAGGCTCGATGTTTGCGGCAGTGCGGCCAGGCACGTTGTAAAGAAGGATCGGCTTGTCGACCGCTTCGGCAATCGCGCGGAAATGGCGGTACTGGCCTTCCTGCGTTGGCTTGTTGTAATACGGTGAAGCAGTGAGGATCGCATCTACCCCGGGTCGCGCCGCCACTTCCTTGGCTTTTTCTATGGCATCCTGTGTCGAGTTGGACGTGGCGCCGGCCACGATCGGCACACGTCCTGCCGCGACTTCGATGGTGACATCGATGACCCGCAGCCACTCGTCGTGCGACAAGGTTGGAGTTTCGCCGGTGGTTCCGCAGGGCACCAGAAAATCGATTCCGGACTCGACCTGCCACGCTACCAGGTTGCGCAGAGCTGGCTCGTCGATGGAGCCGTCCTGACGGAAGGGTGTTACCAGGGCTGTACCGCATCCACGAAGTTGCATGAGAATAAGATAGCGCGAATAGCCGGGCTTGCAAAACGTCGCCCCCGCGGGGCGGCTCTTGCCCCTACGAGAGTTGGCTCCTCAAGATAGACGTCTTCACACCTGAAGTTTGACCAGCCAGTTCGGGGGTTCAGGTAGAATTGCAAACTTTGGCAACTCGCCACGAACCATGGCCACTTCGTCGCAGGCGTGAAAGCGGGGGCATACATGACAGTCTTTGTAAATCTTGTCCGGCAGATCCTCGCGTTGCGCAGTCGCAAAACCCAGACGAGCGAAAAACTCTGGAGCTCGCGTGAACAGGCAAGTGCAAGAGACTCGATGCTTTTTCGCTTCCGCCAATAACGCTTTTACCAGATGTCCGCCACCACCCTTGCCTTGCTGTGAAGGTGCGACTGTGATCGAGCGGATTTCAGCCAGATGCGGGCCGTACAGATGAAGCGCGCCGCAGCCGATAATCAAACCGCCGTCTTCAAGCACGACGAAATCGCGCACGTTCTCGCATATTTCGGCCAGCGTTCGCGGCAGAAGCGTGCCGTCGCCAGCATAGGCGGAGATGAGACCGTGGATGCGTGGAGCGTCTGGCAGAATGGCTTTACGCGTGCGCATGGACATCCTCCCGGATCAGGCCGATCCTCTTCTGCGCATCTGCAATCGCCTGCCTTACCCGCGCGGGACCAGTACCACCAGGAACATCATGAACGGCAAGCACCGATTCCAACTTCAGGGCGGCGTAGAAATCCTGGTCGAATTTGGCATTCACTAAGCGAAGTTCCTCCAAAGACAAATCCTGAAGTTCGCAATGTTTCTCCAGACAAATCTGCACAGTTTTTCCGATTTGTTCGTGTGCCAGACGGAAAGGGACTCCGCGTTGCACCAGGTAAGTAGCGGCAGCCCAGGCATTCATGAACCCCGACTGTGCTGCTTTCTGCATGGTTTCGTAGTTGAATTCAACAGCCTTCATCCAACCTGTGACCAGCGGTAGCAGAGAAAGAACAGTGTCGGCGGCGTCGAACAACGGTTCCTGGGTCTCCTGCAAGTCTTTGTTGTAGGCGAGTGGTAGGCCCTTCAAACAAATTTGCAATGTGGTGACAGCGCCAATAACGCGAGCCGATTTGCCTCGGGTTAGCTCTAATAGATCGGGGTTTTTCTTTTGCGGCAATGCGCTGCTGCCGGTCGAGTACGCCTCGGGCAATTGCAGGAAACCGTATTCCTGCGTTGAAAACAGAATCATTTCCTCGGCCCAACGGCTCAGGTGCAGAGCTAGAAGCGAAAGCGCGTTCACAAATTCGAGAATGAAATCACGATCGCTGGTTGCGTCCATGCTGTTTGCGGTTGGGTGATCGAAGTCAAGATCAACTGCCATGCTTCGACGATCCAGCGGGAGCGCCGCCCCAGCAACTGCACCGGAACCCAGTGGACAAGCATTCAACCGCTTCCGGCAATCAGCAAGCCTTTCCGCATCACGCAAGAACATCTCGATGTAAGCCAGCAGCCAATGCGAAACCAGTACTGGCTCTGCAGGCTGCAGGTGCGTGTACGCGGGCATGGCTGCATTCCCAGCTTGCTGCGCGCGATCCAGCAGAGCGCTGCACCACGCCGCAAGGTCAGCTCGAGTTTGATCGATGGCCACTCGAACATATAAACGAAGATCCGTCGCAATCTGCTCATTTCGACTGCGGCCGCTGTGCAGCTTGTATCCAACGTCGCCAATCAGTGAAACCAGCTTTTTCTCAACGAAGTGATGCACGTCCTCGGCTTCATCATCGTCAAGGAACGCGTGCGATGATGCTGCTCGCTCGCCGATTTGTTCCAAGCCTTGCAGAATCGCGATCAGTTCAGTCGAATCCAGAATGCCTGCACCCTTCAAAGCCCGCGCATGCGCACTGCTGGCGGCGATTTCGTGAGTCAACAATCGACGATCAAAATCGAACGAGCGTTGCCAACGTTCGAACTGCGGATCAAGAGGCTGCCGGAAACGTCCGGACCACATCTTCATTGCGGAACCTCCGATCTGGTCGCCTCTTTACGTACTTGAGCCCGCGAGCGCGATGGAAGACCTAGAATGCGGATGAAGCCGGCTGCATCCTTCTGGTCGTAACTATCACCCATGGTGAACGACGACAGGTCAGTCCGGTGGAGCGAATGCTCCGATTTTCGGCTTACCACCGAGGCGTTGCCCTTATATAGGGAAAGCGTGATTGAGCCAGTCACATTGTTCTGCGTGGCTTCGACAAACGCATCGAGCGCTTCGCGGAGCGGCGTAAACCAGAATCCAAAGTAGACGAGTTCCGCATATTTCAAGCCGACGTGTTGCTTGAAGTGTGTGACATCGCGCTCCAGGCACAGGGCTTCGAGTTCGCGATGGGCTGTAATCAGCAAGGTTCCGCCCGGAGTTTCGTAGCAACCGCGCGACTTGATACCAACGAAACGGTTTTCCACCAGATCGACGCGGCCGATGGCATTGCGTCCGCCAATTTCGTTTAATAACTCCAGCAACGACACCGGATCGAGTTGCTGTCCATTGACCGAGACAGGGACGCCGGCTTCGAAGCCAATTGTTACTTGCTCCTCGCGGTCCGGAGCATCTTGCGGCGATTGGGTGAGCTGCCAGGTGCTGGCAAGCGGTGCATTTCCTGCATCCTCCAACTCACCGCCTTCGTGGCTGAGGTGCCAAAGATTTCGATCGCGGCTGTGAATCTTTTCGCGGCTGGCGGCCACTGGAATCCCATGCTGCTCGGCGTAATCGAGGCAATCTTCGCGTGACTTGAGCGACCACTCGCGCCAAGGCGCTATGATGCGTAACTCCGGCGCCAGCGCCTGGTAAGCCAATTCAAAGCGAACCTGATCGTTGCCTTTGCCGGTGCATCCATGGGCGACGGCCGTGGCTCCCTCACGCGAAGCTACTTCAACCTGATGCTTAGCAATCACTGGACGTGCCAAAGATGTCCCCAGCAAATATTTATGTTCGTACACCGCTCCCGCTTTCAACGCGGGAAACACGTAGCCAGTTAAGAAATTCTTCGCGCAGGTCTTCGACCACTACGCGGGAAGCGCCCGTGGCATAGGCTTTTGCGACCACCGCTTCAATGTCGTCTCCCTGGCCAACATCGCCGATCATGGCAATTACGTCGTAGGAGTAGTTCTCCTTGAGCCAGGGAATGATGATCGAGGTATCCAGACCTCCGGAGTAAGCAAGCACAATTTTTTCAGGCATGAGCACTCCTTGCGGGCAGGCGAGTTTCCCCGCCCAGCAATAAATACAAGATGGCTTTCTGAACGTGCATGCGGTTTTCCGCTTGCTCAAATACTATAGACCGTTCTGAATCCATCACGGCATCAGTAATCTCTTCTCCGCGATGAGCCGGGAGGCAATGCATGAAAACAGCGTGCGGAGCCGCTCCCGCCACCAGTTCTTCATTCATTTGGTAAGGAGGAAAAATCCTGGCACGCTTCTCGGCTTCGTGTTCCTGCCCCATGCTGGCCCACGCGTCGGTATAAACTGCGTCCACTCCCTGAACAGCCGCTTGCGGATCGTAAAGCACATCGATCACCGCTCCCGTCTGCTCCGCAATCTCCTGAGCATCGGCCACAATTTGCGCGTTCGGACCATAGCCCTCAGGCGTTGCCACACGAATTGTGGATCCGAGACAGGCGCAGGTCAGCAGCAGAGAATGAGCCACGTTGTTGCCGTCACCAACATACGCCAGACTGATATTTTTAAGACTGCCGAAGCGTTCCTGAAGCGTGAAATAGTCGGCCAGGGCCTGGCACGGATGCTCTGAGTCACTTAAAGCATTGATCACCGGAACGGAGGCGTGCTCGGCCATTCCCTCGATGGTTTGCTGGTCAAACGTGCGCAACACGATGGCATCAACCCAGCGCTCAAGGTTATGGGCGATGTCGCTCAGTTTTTCCCGCGCATCCAGCCGCTCTTTTGTCTGATCCACGAAAAACGTAGTCCCTCCCAGGCTCGCCATGCCGGCTTCGAACGTCAACCGAGTTCGCAACGAAGGCTTCTCGAAAAACATTGCCATCTGCTTGCCGGCGAGGGCGCTGCGAAAGGTCTTCGGCCGTGCTTTCATAATTCCCGCGAGGTGTAGCACGGCGGCAACGCCTTCGCGACCCAAGTCGCGAGTCGAAACCAGATCATCTCCCCAAAACGTGGCGGGAACTCGTGCCGGCACCACCGGCGTTCGATTTAGTGCTTGAGCTTTCACTTGCTCTCCTTTGCGTGGACTTGATTTGTCGCGTGGCGTGCCGCGCGGCGCTGTTGCGATTCGGTAGAACCTAACGCCGAATCGAGCGCTCGGATCACTTCATCGACATGTTTTTCCTGAATGATGTATGGAGGCAGAAAACGCAGAACCGTCTCGTGCGTCCGGTTAATCAGAATCTTGTTGCGCATCAGGTTAAAAACCACCGCCTTGGCAGTCTGCTCGGAGTCCAGTTCCAGGCCGAGCATTAGACCCATCCCGCGAACTTCGCGAATGCAATCATGTTTTACCTTCAGTCGTTCGAGTTGCTCACGAAAATAGCCTCCGACTTCGCGCACGTGATTGAGGAGTTGATCCAATATCCGCAGAAACTCGATCCCTACCGCACAAGCCAGTGGCCCTCCGCCAAACGTGGTGCCATGCATCCCTGGATGCATACTGCTGGCCACGCGATTGGTCATGAGAATCGCGCCCAGCGGTAATCCCGCGGCAAGGGGTTTGGCAATCGTGACAATGTCAGGCTTCACGCCGTAGTGCTGGTAGGCAAAATAATTTCCGGTGCGGCCCGAGCCCACATTGAATCTCGTCAAGAATTAGCAAAGCTCCGTTGCTTTCCGTCAGCTTTCTTGCGAGTTGCAGAAATTCCGGGCTTACGGGACAGATTCCGCCTTCACCTTGAATCGTTTCCAGGCAGATTGCACAAACTCCCGCGTCGAACTGCGCTTTCAAATCCTGAACATCGTTAAATCGAACGAAGCCAACCCCAGGCAGCAGGGGAACAAAAGGATCGCGATATTTCGCTTGACCGGTAGTAGCCAGCGAACCGAAGGTGCGTCCATGAAAGGAATTGTCGAGAGCGAGGATGCGCCACTTCGGCTTGTGGCCATTCGTGTTCGTGGTTCGTGCATAAACTCGAGCTAGTTTCAGCGCGCCTTCCCACGCCTCAGTTCCGCTATTGCAGAAAAAAGCGCGGTCTAAGCCGGAAATGTCGGTCAAGCGTTTGGCAAGCTCAGCCTGGTATTCGTGAAAAAACAAATTCGAAACGTGAATCAGCCGGCCAGCCTGCCGTTTCAAAACCGCCTGAATGGCAGGATGCGCGTGCCCCAGCGCATTTACCCCAATGCCACTCAAAAAATCCAGATAACGGGCGCCGCGTGAATCCCACAAATACACACCGCGGCCCTTCTCGAAGAGAATCTTGTGACGATCGTAGGTCGGCAGTAACAGTTTTTCTTCGGAACGAATGACGGAAGCCAGGCTCATGCGCCAATTACCTCCGTCCCGCACGCGAGCTTCGTAAAATAGAACTGCGGCAGAATCTCGACTTGCGCTGCCGGCAGAATGCGCACTCGTCCCACGCCCCGGTGAAGAGCTTCGCTGCAAGCTTCCAGCTTGGGCAACATTCCGCCTCCGATGACGGAAGCGGCCACTAAGGCAGCTACATCTCGGGTGTTCAGCCAGGGAATAACCGCTCCCTCCGCGTCCTTGACTCCTTCCACATCGGTCAGGAAAATCAAACTATCGGCACGGCAGGTCACGGCGCAGGCGGACGCCATCTGATCCGCATTAATGTTGTAATACTCGCCGTCGGAGCCCAAGGCAATCGAGGACAGCACTGGAATGCCACCCGCAGCCCAAATGGCTTCGATCCAGCGCGGTTCGGCGTAACAAATCTCTCCAACAAAACCCAAGTCGCAGTTTGAATTTTGTTTTTTGCGTGCACGGAACGCCATGCCATCGGCGCCACACAGCCCGACTGCTGCGCTTCCCGCCGCAACGATTGCCGCAACCAGACTTTTGTTAACGATGCCAGATAGCACCATGAGAGCGACGTCGCGGGTCTCGGCGTCCGTAATACGCAATCCGTTTACAAAATCGCTCTTCTTGCCCAGCGACTCCAGCGTTCGCGTAAGCGCAGCGCCGCCGCCGTGAACCACGGCAACATGATGACCGTCATGCGCCAACTCGACAATCGCTCGGGCGCACTTGCGCAATCTCGATTTATCTTCGAGCGCTGCGCCACCGATTTTGACTACGATTTTCACTGCAAGCCTTCCTCTTCACTCCATCCGTACATCAGGTTCATGTTCTGCACGGCTTGCCCGGCAGCGCCTTTCAGCAGGTTGTCGATGCATGAGACCAGCACCAGACGACGGCCATCTTCGTCGAGGCAGAAGCCAAGATCGCAATAGTTGGTATGCAAAGAAAACTGAATCTGTGGCAGCTTGGGCGTAGCGAAAACTCGCACCCAGCGCCGGCCAGCATAAAAACCTCGAAAGCAGCTTTCGATTTCTTCCGGCTTTATCTCGCGGTTCAAATGCACGATAGATAGTCGACAGAATTCCCCGTGGTATAGGAAGCAAATGAGGCGTGAACATCAATTCGCACGAATTCAATTTCAATTGTTCCAGCATTTCTCCCAAGTGGCGGTGACCGAACACCGAATAGGCGGAAAAATTATCGGCGACAGAAACGAAGTGCGTGCGCGAATTCGGTTCCTTGCCCGCGCCCGATACGCCAGACTTCGAATCGGAAATAATTCCACGCTCCCGATCGACTAAGCCAGCCCTCAGCAGTGGCGCCAAAGCCAGAATTACTGAAGTCGCGTAGCAACCGGGATTCGCCACCAGAGCGGCATTGGGAATCCGATCAGCGCACAACTCTGGCAATCCGTAGACTGCCTTGTCGGTAAGTTGAGCCGCCGTCACCGAATCCGCATCCGTGAAACCGTAGACAGCGCGATTGTGATTTTCCTTGAGCCGCCACGCACCGCTTAGATCAATCACCCGCAAACCTTGTCCGACAGCTTCCGGCACAATGGATCGCGAAGCGTCGTGCGGAGTGGCCAGAAAAAGCAGTTCGACTCCCTGCTGTTTGAGTGCCGGCCACGAGAGCGGTTGCAGGGGATAGCTTCCATTGCCGGAAAACGAGGGAAACGTATCGGCCAAGTTGCTGTTCGCCCCCGTATCAGCCGGACGCCGCAGCAGCACCGGCTTTTCGACCCGGGGATGACGCAACAAAAGCCGGGTAAGTTCCGCGCCAGAGTATCCGGTCGCGCCCAGCACTGCGGTCTTGAGTTTGGCCGGCATCAGGCGAGCATCTCCTCAATGCGTCCCGCTAACTTCTTCGCGTCCTCTTTGTCCGGACAAACAATCAGAATGGTGTCGTCTCCCGCGATCGTACCCACAGTCTCCGGCCACTCTTCGTCATCCAGCGCAGCCGCCACGGGTTGAGCGCTGCCTACGCTGGTCTTGATTACGAGCAGGTTCTGCGCCGGCCGCACTTCGAGCACGAACTCCCGCACCAACCGCGATACCGGGGGCAACGCGGGCGACGAAGAACCGTTACCGTCGGAAAGGGAGTAACCGTCGGCTGTTTTGGCCAGCCGCAAGTCTCGTATGTCCCGCGAGAGAGTTGCCTGTCCCACTTTAAGGCCGCGTTTCCGCAGAGCTCGCTGCAACTCCTCCTGGTTGGCCACTGGGCCATGCTTCAGCAATTCCAGAATTCCTCTCTGCCGTAAAGATTTATTCATAATGCATATTTATGCATAGCGGTGCATAACTATTCATCAATAGTAATTGGTTGAGCGCGGGTGTCAAGGGGAAAACCAAATTTATATTGGAATCTGGATTACCTATGACTGTTTCGGTTTGGACGCGCTTCGATCGGTCTGAGGAAAGAATTCTGGGATGAACTGACGAAAGGCTGTAATCAGACGGAGGGCATCATTGCCCGGTCGATTTGTCCCGCTGCCGAATCGCTTTTTCTGTCTCAATCGCCTGCTTGCGGATGTGGTCTGGGATGTCCGGCAACTCCCGCTCATAGGGCAAGACGGCCGCAATGTCATCTGACTGGCCGATCAGATAAAGCGCGCGCAACGCCTCCCACACTTGTTCCGTGCTCGGTTCTATGTCCGCAATTTGCGCGCCTGCCGACACCGTTTGTCCGGTTGATGCAGAAAGAGCCCGCAGACGGCCGCTGATGGGCGAGCGGATTTCCGTGGTCTGCGAACCATCCTGCAATTTGGCAACGATCCCTCCTTGTCGAATTGCGGTGCCGACCGTGCTGGTATCGATCAATTTCCCCTGTTGCGGCGCCGTTATTGTCGCCGGCTGCAGCAGTTGGAGGATCTGCGGTCGACCTGTCGCGTCTCCAAAGCGGACCAGCGAGAGAGCCGCATTACCGCGCACCGTGAGCGAAGGATCAGCAAGCATTTTCAGCAAAGCCGCGTGAAACCCGCCGCCGGACGTGTCTTGCCCCATAACCCATGCATCGGTGTTGCGTACCTCTTCGACCGGATACGAGCCAAGCTGAACGACCTGCGGATACCATTGAATGACACTTGGGTCGCGCCGAGTCATGCGCTCGCCGATTTGCACCAGGGCGTGCTGAATGTGGCGGGGATGCTTCTGGTCTTGCAAATACTCTCCCAATTGTTGGTTGGAAAGCTGACGCCCGAACCAGGTGTTCCACCAAAAGAGGAACGGCATTAGCACGATCAACCATCCGGTCACGAAGAACAGCACCCGGTTGCGAGTGGACATGCGAGGCTTCGGCGGCTTGCTCACATCTGGAAAACTTTGCGGAATGGCATCGGGAGAAACGGTCATGAATTAGTGATCTTAAAGGTCGTCAAGCTTGGAGAAATAATCATGCCTCGAGTCATTCAACAACGTCCGCATCGAGCACGCGATCTTGCTCCAGATAGTGAGAAACTGCATATTGTGCCAGAAGCGGCGTCTGTAGCCGGATTTCAGCCCCTATCCATTCGCCTTTCTGATGGGCTGCGTTGAGCGGATGGTTGCAGCGACCGCCGCTGCCAAATTGAGGGCCGAAATCTGCGCTCTGGATCTGATCGAACTGCTTGAGTTGACGCCAGGCTTCGTCGCCCACCGTGCCGGAAACATCGATCTTTAATCTCACCACTGACATGAAAACCAATTTCTACCACAGAGTCACAGAGACACAGAGAAGAAATGGGCAAGGAACCCTCTGCGGCTAAGTGTCAGGCAAAGCTTTTTCATGCGGCGTCGATCACCGAAAAAAACGCGTATCGTGGCGTAACCTGCATCAAGCTGCTGGCCTCGTCGTGCGTCGATTTACCCTGAAAAAGCACAAGCCAAAAATAAAGATAGTGAACAGCGTCAAGGCGGCGATGGAAAAAGGCAATGGCAATACCGTGGGGCTTTCCGGGTATAGGAGATTGCGCAGCGCCTCAACGCCATAGGTGAGTGGATTCAGTCGCATGAGCAGGCGCAACCAGCCCGACGCTCCTGAGAGCGGAAACAGAGCCCCCGAAAGCAACCACAGTGGAATCAGAAACAGATTGATAATGGCATGAAAAGCCTGCGTGGAATCCATAGGCCAGGCAATGGCGAATCCCAGAGAGGTGAGTGCGAAAGAAACTAAAAAAACTACAAATACTACGAGCAAAAAGTCGATGAAGCTCAAGTGCACGCCGACAAACGGTGCGAACGCCAGAAAGATGAGCCCTTGAATGGCAGCCAGCGTTGTTCCGCCCAGCACTTTGCCCAGCACAATTGCCGCGCGAGGCACGGGCGCGACCATGACCGACAAGAGAAACCCCTCCTTGCGATCTTCAATCAACGACATCATCGCAAAGATCGACGTAAAGAGGACGATCATGATGAGTGCGCCAGGATAAAAGTAGTCCAGATAGTGCTGCTGTCCGGGCGCATTGCCCGATCGAAACGAAGTGCCGAAGCCGGAGCCGATAACCAGCCAGAAAAGCAGTGGCGAAGCGATGACACCGACCACGCGAGAACGCTGCCGGTAAAAACGCACAATCTCCCGCCACCACAGCGTAAAGGCTGGGAGCAACACTCCGCTCGAAACCGGGGTTACCTGTGCCGGTAGAGCTCTGCTTTGAGTGACCACATCAACTCGTTTTCTGCGCCGATGGCGCTGCGGATTTCTTGAGTCTCCCGCGAAGTTCCAGATACGCGTTCAGAAACAGAATGCCCGATAGCGTAAGCAGAATCAGACTCATGAACAGGCCGTCGACCGTAGTGACGCTGGCTTTCAGAACGATCCACACCACTCCCAACATTGGGACGATTCCAAGTATCAGGGAAAGTAACAGCATCATCCTTTAGCTCCTTCGTAGCGCCGGCATCCTGCGGCTGTCGCGAGGGCATCCTGCCCTCGCTGTGCGGGCGAGACGCCCCCACGACAGCCGCCGAGACGGCGGCGCTACAAAAATCTATTTCTCTGGTTCTTCTCCGCCTTCCATCCAGAAGCGGTGTCCAGTGCGGTGAATAAAAACGTCTTCCAGCGTCGGCTTGCTCACGGAGATTGCTTCAATCTCGCCGGGAAAAGCCTCGACTACATCTGTAATGAAGCGGTGCCCATTCTCCCGTTCAATACGAACCTGACCATGAAGCACCTGAGCGTCGAGATGGAAGCGAGCGCGAATCCGTTCCGCCAGCGAATCGGGTGACTTCGCATCCAGCAGGATTACGTCGCCACCGATTTCATGCTTAAGATTGTCCGGAGTTCCCAGCGCCACCACTTTTCCTTCATTCAAAATGGCTAGACGATCGCAACGCTCAGCTTCTTCCATAAGATGAGTAGTGACGATCACAGTTACTCGTTCTTCATCCCGCAGGCTCGCGAGATATTGCCAGAGATCGCGCCGTGCGCCGGGATCGAGCCCGGTAGTGGGCTCGTCGAGCAGCAGAACCGAAGGATGATGAAGCAGTCCTTTGGCCAACTCTAGACGCCGCTGCATCCCCCCAGAGAAAGTCTCGGCTTTTTCGTCGGTGCGATCTGACAAACCCACACGACCCAAGCATTTCTGCTATGCGCGACTTCAGCGACGCTCCATGCAAGCCATAAAGATGTCCCTGATGCCAAAGGTTTTCAGCGGCGGTCAGCTTAACGTCGATGCTTTGCGCCTGGAAGACCACACCAATCTGGCGCCGCAGACCGTTCGGGTCACGAGCTACATCGAAACCCATAATCGTAGCGTGTCCGCTTACCGGAATCATCAGGGTAGAGAGAATGCGAAACAGCGTAGTCTTACCGCTGCCGTTGGGTCCGAGCAGTCCGAAAAGTTCGGCGTGACGAACATCGAACGATACACCGTTCAGAGCGGCGCGATCGCCATAACGATGCACGACATTCTGCACAGAGATGACGGGAGGTTCGACAGAGATTTCAGTGTCAGAACCAGCGACAGCAGATGGAGGTTTCGGAGGCCACAGACTATTCTACGATGAGATGCTGTCCTGCGGGTCACGCAGCCACGGGTTTTCGAGTTCGGCCTGGGACTCGCTCCTCAAATGATACTGGAACGTGCCGCCATACTTGAATGGCGAGAACAACCGCAGTCGCGAGCAGCAGCGCCCCGACCGCGACGTGAGCGACCGTCGAAATCACCATAGGTGTTTCGGGCTGGACGGCATCGCGGCCCCAAGCCACACGAGTTAGAAAAGCGATAAAGCCAAGGCAAAGTTGTGTGATCATCAGCGAGACTAAAATAATGGCCGGACGGCGCACCGCCTCGATTTTCGAGAATTGCGACAACGCCCGAATCGCGGTCCAGGTCAGCACAAAGGCAACGACTGCGGCATTCACGACGTGAGGCCACCAACTCATGCCGTGATGGCGGAACATGGCGCCCAGAATTAATTGGACGTAAAGCACGAAGATCGACAACAACGTAAGCGTGACGAGGCTGGGACGTCGGCTGTCGAATTCAATTTGGGGAACTTCTTCCACCCAGCGGCGTCCTGTGAACATGGCGATGGCAACCGCGATACAAAAGAATGTTTGTCCCACTGCAGCATGGGCCGACGAAACCCATGGCGGCTGAAATAAAAGAACGGTTAGACCCCCGAGGATTGCTTGTGTGATGACCGTGCATAGAGCAGCAATGCCAAGCCATTTCATCCAGCGACGACGATCCGCGAACCACGTCCACGCAGCAATTGAAATTGTCAGGATTATGATCGATCCCGCAATCGCACGATGACTCCACTCGAACTTGATTCCTCCATGCAACGGTGGAACGCTGAAGGATCCGAAAGATGTGGGCCAGTCGGGGATGGAAAGCCCGGCGTCGTTGCTGGTAACGAGCGCACCGGCAACGATCAGGATAAACGTCGCGCACGCGGTAAAGACCGCGAAGCTATGGTGCGCGCGGTTATACGGTGTGGCGAGGGGTGTCAGATCGGCCTCCAACTTGTCTTTGTAGCGCCGGCATCTTGCCGGCAGTCCCGAGGGCGTCCCGCCCTCGGTGCCGCCGAGACGGCGGCGTTACAAGAGCTAGGACGGGCGAGACGCCCGTCCTCCAGCTGATAAATGCTATTGCGCTTTGAACGTCTGGTCTACCGTCTTGCTGTCCTTGGCTGCCAGCGTGACTTTTTGGGTTTGCTCGCCTAGTTTCTCCTGCACGAATGCGATGGTGTAATCGCCCGGCGGCAGTCCCTTGATTTCGTATTTACCATCCGGGCCAGTGACCGCATAGAACGGATTCTTTGCTACGTTGATGTACATCCGCATCCATGGATGCTGGTTGCACTTTACCGGCAGCATGATTTCTTCGCGGGCAAAACTCTTCTCGAGCGGCGCGGCAGCCGGCGGTTGCGATTCGTTCCATTCACGATTGGCTGCCGGCGTGGGGTGAATGTTGTGCGTGGTCTGGTCGTCGTTCTTGATTTCGATGTTCTGGCCCGCCATTACGCCCAATACGTGAGGATGGTATTGGCAACCCTTCTGGTCGATGGTGACTGCATCTTTGGGAACATCGAAGGTACGATCGCCCAAGCCATCTTTTACATAGACGAAAACGTTGGCTAGTTTGCCGCCGTCGACGACGATGGTCTCGGCCGTGTTGGTGCCTTTGCAGGCGGCATCCTGGCTCATGTCGATCTTCGATGCTTTAGGCGCCGTGCCGTCGAATTTCACGGTGCCGCTAACGGAAGCAACGGTGCTGGGATCGATGGGAGTCGCTGCAGGCGCAGGCTGTGCCGCGGAGGAAGGCGCGGAAGATTGAGATTCATTTGTGTTCTCTTTCTTGCTGCAGCCAACGAGGAGCCATAGGCCGAGAAGACAGAGCAAACCAAACATTGCTACGTTTTTCTTATTCATTATTTCGCCCTTTCGTGAACTGTTAGTGCGTTTCTTGAAACTCTTAAACCCTGATTGCGCGGACCCGGTGCCCTGGCAACAGCAGACGCTACAAAACCTAATATTCTACTGCGAACCTCCGCCGCCCGCTCGTTGCGAGGGTGCGTTCGCTTGTTTAGGCCTCGCTGGGCTTTGACTTGAAGCCTGGCCTCGTCCCATAGATGCCGCCACGTGTTTTTGTTCTTCGGGTGTGAGTTGGAAAATATAATCCACCAACAGTGTGGATTGGTCTTTTTCATATCCCTGGAATGACGGCGGTGTCGGCCCGGCAAAGACCCAGTGATTATTTTCCCGCCGGAAAAGTCCTGACGGCATTGATGTGCCGGGGCTGATGGCTTGCGGATCGAGCACCCAGCGTTCCGCCCAATCCGGCTTCAGGCGTTCTTTGGCGAGCAGGAAGTTTGGCGCGGTGGCAATTTTGTCATGCGCCGGATCCCCAGTCGCGTGGCACTTCAGGCACGGCGCAGCTGTACTAGAAAACAAACTGCGAGCCATGTCGGATTCCTTTGCCGTCAAAACCGGAACCTGCTCAGGAATGTACGGCATCGGTTGCTGCGACAAAGCCTGGAAGAATCGCACCAGCTTGCGCAGTTCGTTATCCGAGAAAGAGAACGTGGGCATGCGAACTTTCAGATACGGACGCACGCCATTGCGATTGGTATCGGTGTCGCTGAGCGCAGGATTCGACAGGAACCGTCGCAACCATTCAGGATCGACGCGCGCGCCTTCGGTCAAGAGCTTAGGCGGCAATTGCTCCTGATTCTCGCGGTACTGAGGCAGACCCATCAGGATGGTCTTCTGGCCGGGGATGAACTGATGGCATCCCATGCAGTTATATTTCTTGACCACCCACCAGCCTTCCTGAATGTCGCGGCGCGCATCGCCCGGCCGGTACTGATAGTCGGAGGGCAGGGAACTCTCTTCGCTGCCCAGCAGGAACGTGGTGAGCGCGCGAATCTGCTCTGACGTTAAGTGCAGATTCGGCATGCGCAGGGCTTCGGTCTCGGACTTGATCTTGCCCTGGTCGTAAATATTGGGCTCGGCAAGTTTGTGCTCGAAGAAACCTTTGTGGTCGTACCAGGAATCTTTCGCCGGGCCCTCGGGCAGCCGCGCCAGGTCTTCTGGATTCGTGATTGGCTCGGCGTGCTTGCCGCCGCGCTGCGCGACTTCGGTGAACAGAGCAAAATCCAGACGCTCGATCGGCTTGCTGCCTTCGAAAGTCAGTTCGGTGCCGATGCGGCCTTCGTCCTCCATGCCGGAAATTTCATGGCAGCCGGAGCAGCCGTAGTGCCGAATCCATTTCTTGCCTTCATCTTTCAGCTCGGGATCGTCCATGAAAGAGGCATCGGCGTAGGAGGATGGCTCCTGTTTTTTCTGCGTCATCAGATAGGACGCAATATCCTGCGCATCTTCCGGAGCAAGACGCAGGCTCGGCATCACGGTCATGTTCTGCACTTGCAGTTCGTGGCCATCGTTCGGACATTGGCTGTGCTGCAGGTCGAACTGATAAGGCAAGCCCTTCTTCGCGTAGTCTTCGGGACCGATATCTTTCTTTTCGTACGGGCAATACGGACGCGTGCGCTGACGCGCGTTGTGAATCCAGCGCACCAGGTAATCGTAATTCGCTTTTTCGCCTTCGCGCGTCAGATTCGCGGCGAAGGTCCCGCCCAGCATCTGATCGCCTTCGCCCATGGAATGGCACGCCATGCAGCCGCGAGTTTCGAAAAGCTCTTTGCCGTGCTCGGCGTTCCCTGGTTTTTGTTTTGGCAAAGGATCGGTGAATGCCGACTGCCACAGGTAAGCGGAAATCGCCTGGATCTGATGATCGGTCAGGCGGAAGTTCGGCATTTTTGTGGTGGGACGGAAGTCAGTCGGCTTTTTCAGCCACACCGGAATCCAATTCTTGTTCAGCTTTAGCCGCACGTCTTTCAAATTCGGCCCGACTTTCTTCATGTCCTGCATCAGGCTGTGCGATTGGAAATCGAGTTGTTGAATGTGGCCGTCGTCCCTGCTGTTGGCAACTTTGAGGGCGATCGCCTGGTCGTTCAGTCGGTTTGCTTCGTCGTTGCTTGCGGCCGCGTCGGCCTGCTTCATCAAATCGGCAGCTTGCTTAAGATTGTCTTTTTCCTGCTGTTCGAGTTGCTTGATCTGCTGGCTGACCGAGTTCAGATCTTCGGGTTCTTTGTCGTATCCCTCGTAGCGATGGCAGCCCATGCAGCCTTTTTGCCGGAACAGATCCTTGCCTTCGCTGATGGTCCATCCCACATCGCCGCTGACCAGCACCATATCGGCTGAGTGGCATGTCTGACATCCGGCTTCGACGTTTTGTTTGGGGAAGAGCGGCCAGAGCCAGTGCTCGTAGTTTCCGTGCGCCTTCTCGACGCTGGTGGTGGCGCGGCCATTGCCTTGATGGCAGGGCGAGCAGCCAAATTTGTCGGGATCGTGAGTCTTCAACAGCCCCGGTTCAGGATGGCTAACAAATGCCTGCGCATATTCGTCGGGCTTCTTTTCGCCCTTCGCTTCCATGACAGCCGGCGTGAGTTTCAACGGCTCGCGAATTCCCATGTGACACGATTCGCAGCGGTCGACGATATTCGCTTCCGCCACATTGATCTGCACAATCTTCGGATCCCATTCGTTTGTCTTCTTGTGCAGACCTTCGATCTGAGCCGGCGTCAGATCCACCATGTGCTCAGAAATGTATGCGGACATCGCGGTGCTCGCGGCAGTCACAGGCTTGAGCACATCACCTAGTTCAGCGTTTAGTTTCGTGCGCTCGTCTTTGAGTTCGTTGTATTTCTCTTCCAGTTGCCGAAAATCAAATTTCTCTTTGTGGCCATCGGGAAATTCGACCGTCCAGAGTTTCTTTTTGTAATCGTCCAGATCCTTCTTCTTGCTCTGCTTGCCGGATGCACTGGTTTCGGTCTCAATCTGGTAGGTCAGAGAATTAGCGTAGGCCCGCTTGTCGGTGAACACGTTCTGTACGGCTAGAATTTGCGCGCTGAGGTCGGTAATGTGTTTCTGCAGTTCATCGCGGCGCGGCCTGGCTGCAGCGTCAGCTTGCTTGTACGCTTCTTCCAGTTGTTGATAATCAGGATTGTTCTCTACAGTCTTTACCGATTTGTCGGACGCCGGTTCCGTCTTGTTCAACACCGCGGTGTAGCGCCGCTTCCATTCATTCTGGAAGGCTTTCCAAGGACGCTGTCCGTAAGCCTCATCCCAAAGCGCCCAGAACAGCGTCGCCATAAGCAACACCATCGAGACGACGTAATACAGCGCGTACGACTTCGTTACTACCGGATCTTGCTCGGGGATTGGTTGTTCGGGCACCAGTTTCTCCCTCTAGTTGTTGGTCGTTCGTCGTCGGTCGTTGGCATCAGATGGCAGGCGTAGAGTCTTTTAGGCCAACGACCGAAGACCAACGACCGACGACGACCTCACACGTTGAACCACGGCGTTATCCACACGTACTTGATATTGAACGCGAGCCGCAACAGCATCTTCAGCGGCAAGCCCACCATGGTCAGCCAGAAAAACATCATGATGGAATATTGCAGCAGGCTCATGCGCTGATAATCTTTCGGGTTGTACCGTCGGAAGAGCGCGTGCACTAGAAATCCGCCGGCCAGGTAATAACCTCCGACGACAATCGCGCCGAAGATTGCTTTGCCTAAATTCGAAGTGATCCCGAACAGATCGGGCAAGTCGCGGTTCACCTCATAAATAAGCCGATTGTGATCCCAGGTTTGTCCCGGCCAGAACCACTGCCAGCCAGGTCCGCGAATGAACGTGCCAATGATGATCATCGCGACCCAAAGAATGACGAAGCCGAACATGAACGTGCCAATGGCAAACTTGCGCTGCTTCCAGGTGTAGTAGCCGCTGCCCAGCGGGTTGGTGTCGATATACGGAATCACCATGAGGCCGATGATGATCAGCGTCGGCATCACCACGCCCGCGATCCATGGATCGAAGTACACCAGCATTTCCTGCAGACCGAGAAAATACCACGGCGCTTTCGCAGGATTCATGGTGAGGTTGGGATTCGACGGCTCCTCAAGCGGCGCGCTCAGAGTGATCGACCAGACCATCAAAATAATGGTGACGATAATTGCGGCTAGGAATTCAATGCGCAGAAGAAACGGCCAGACGTGGATTTCTTTTTGCCAGCCGGGACGGAATGGCCAGGTTTTGCGATGATGAGTTTTCGCCATCGCAGGACTGGTTTCGAGTTCGCCGATCAGTTCATCGTTGGCTTTGGCCTGCTTCCACGCCAGATAAATGTAGAAGATCAAAAGCGGGATCAAACCGACGATCGGAACATTGTCAGGCGCGGAACAGATTTCCCAAAGTTGTCGCCAATCCATAAAGTCTCCTAAAGTACTTCGTAGCGCCGCCGTCCCGGCGGCTGTCCTGGGACCGTCTCGGCCGCACCGGCGAGGGCGAGACGCCCTCGCGACAGCCGGCAAGATGCCGGCGCTACAACTGCGGAGCTTTGCTCCGCCGGCCAGCCAGGGACGGCTATCCCCAGGTGGAACTATCCCCGACGAGGCTTATCCGCTTCGGCCGTCAGCATTACTGGGGCTGGGCCGGAGATGCCGCCGTCTTTTCTTACCCGCCAGAAATGCACGATCATCAGGACCGATGCCACAATCGGAATCCCGATGCAATGCCAGATGTAGGAGCGCAGCAATGCATTCGCGTCCACGATCGAGCCGCCCAGCAGGCCAAAGCGAACGTCGTTATACGGAGTCATGCCCAAGCATTTTGCCGAATGGGCCTTCGTGGCCCAGCAGCGGCGTGGCGCGAGCCATGTTCGTACCCACTGTGACTGCCCAGAATCCGAGTTGATCGTCGGGAAGCAGGTAGCCGGTGAACGAGAGCAGCAGCGTGAAGACCAATAGCAGCACGCCGATATTCCAGTTGAACTCGCGCGGCTTCTTGTACGAGCCCGTCAGGAAAACTCGGAACATGTGCAGCCAGACCGCGATCACCATTAAATGCGCGGCCCAACGGTGCATGTTGCGCAGCAGTTTGCCGAAGGGAACGTCGTGCTCGAGGTAGAGGACGTCGCGAAAGGCCTGAACTTTGCTCGGGATGGTAATAGAACATCAGCAGCACGCCGGTGAACGTGAGCACGATGAATAAATAAAACGTGATTCCGCCCATGCCCCAGGTATAGCTATAGCGCACCGCGTCGCGATTGATCTTCGCCGGGTGGAGATGCAGAAACACGTTCGACAGCACGCCCAGTGCGCGGTTGCGAGGAGTGTCGTCGTGCTTGTGGCGGAAGATCGAAGTGTAGACCTGAGTCTTAGTCGGATCTTTCAGGCCTTCGATCTGTTCTTTGGCTTTCGCCGGCATGTCGGTCTTGAGGGACTGGACGTCTTCTTTGACGCCGGCCTTCACCCGCTCCAGCAGGCCTACGCGATTGCCGTTTTTGCCGTTTCCGTTTTCTTCAGGCATTGGTTCCTCTTGTCATGCTTCTCGGTACTGCAAACTCGCGGGCGAGGGCGCCCGCGCCACATGAGTTCGTCCCACACCATCTGCTACGCACGCAAAAAGGCTCCAGGATCATTGAACTGGCTCGGCTGGCCCTTCGGCCATTGGTAAAGCTTTGAGACATCCACCAGGATCTGACCGTCCGGCGAGATGTCTACGTGCGCCCTATCCATCGGCCGGGGCGCTGGCCCTTCGAAATTGATTCCTTCACTGTCGTATCCGCTGCCGTGGCAGGGACATTTGAATTTGTTTTCGCTCGGCTTCCAGTCGGGAGTGCAGCCGAGATGCGTGCAGCGCGCGTAGATTACGAAGATTCGATCCGGCGTGCGATCGATCCAGATGCGATATTTCTGTTGAAACTTTGTGTCCACGCCAAGACCGTATTCTTCGGGATATCCGATCTTGAAGCTGGTTGCTGGTTCGAATAAAGTACGCGGCAAAAAGAAGCGGAAGAATGCCAGGAACCACGCGACAAGGAAAGCGGCCACCGCGCTCCACACTAATCGTCGACGTTGCTGATTGATTTCGCTATTCTCGGGACCAATTGATGCGACCCCTCCAGCTGCAGCCGCCCTGGATGTTCCGACGGCGGGCGTGCCGACGTAACTCGTGGACTCGCCACTGCGGGCAACCGACGCAGCAGCCGAAGCCGGAGCAGCCTTTGCAGCCGCAGGCCGAGGAGCGGCAGGGGCTGCCGCCGCTGCTGCGGGAGCTGGCGTCGCCGGAGCGGCTGCTTGCTCGCCGAGCAACGCCGCAATTTCCGCATCGTTAAGCGCAGGCAAACCTTTGCGACCGCGCCGTGCTTGCTCAGCCGCGATGGTCGACTTACTCCACTTCCTTCCTTCCGCAACCCATTTTGCGACTTCAGCGCTGATGGGACCCGACGCGACTGCAGGCTGCGAAGCCGCCGCTACTGGGGCCGACGCCGCTGCAGGAGCTTCGGCGACAGGCTCGCCCAACAGCGCCGCAACTTCAACATCATTAAGCGCGGGTAAACCTTTGCGGCCGCGCCGCGCCTGTTCTGCGGCGATGGTCGACTTGCTCCACTTCCTTCCTTCTGCAACCCACTTGGCAACATCTTCGCTGAGCCCGCCCGTGGGCGCTGCTGGAGTCGCAACCGCAGCTGGTGCGGGCGGTGCAACACCTGCCGGAGCAGCTGGACTTGCGGCCACCGGCGTTGCTCCGCCATTTCCACTTTCCCAAGCCATCGGCTCGCCGGCTTTCAACGCTTCAATATCGGCATCGCTGAGCACAGGCAACCCTTTGCGCTGGCGGTAGGCCTGCTCCATAGCGATGACCGAATTATTGAGCGCCTTCCGCGGCCACGGCGGCAGATGCCCCAGAACGCCAGCTTTGGCCGACTCGTCTGTCATCCGTCCTCACCCCTTTTTGGCTCTAGCCCGCACGCTAGATCGTAAGTCTTACGTTTCAGTCTCCGGCTGCAGTCAGCGACTGCGCCTCGCTCTCTTTTTCTAAATCAACATCGACCGCGTCGCGTACTAACTCAGCCAACGCAGCAATGAACATTGGCGAATCATTTAATCCTGACATCATTTCAAATCGCTTGATCCCGAGCTTTGCCGCTTCCGCGCGAGCTTCGTGATCAATCTCTCCGAGAGTCTCTACATGGTCGGAGACAAAAGAAATGGGGACGACGCAAACCTCGCTATCTTTCTCCGCAGACAGTTCGCGCAACGTGGTATGGAGCGATGGTTGCAGCCATTTGCTTGCGCCAACTTTGCTCTGGTAGCAGAGCCGATGTCCATTGGACCATCCGCCGCGCTGCATCAGCAGGTCAACGGTCTCTTCTATCTGGCGCTGATACGGATCACCCTTTTCAATCACGGCCACTGGAACGCTGTGTGCGCTGAAAACGATCTCCGGACGCTCCGGGCAATCGAATCTTGCCAGGGCTTCGTCCATTTTTTCGACCAGTGCTTCGAGGTAAAGTTCGTGACGATAAAAAGGATCAACACAGTGGACTGGAATATCGCCGCAAAACAATCGACGCCATTCGTTAACGCTGCTCCCAGTGGTGGTGCCCGAATACTGCGGATAAAGAGGAAGCAGCACAACTTCGTCGCACTGTGCCGAGCGCAGTTGGTCGATGGCCTCAGCGGTGAATGGATGCCAGTACCGCATAGCGACAAAGCAACGCGCATCCAATCCGCCACGCTGCAATTTCAACTGCAGCGCCCGAGCCTGTTGTTCGGTAAAACGTCGGATCGGCGATCCTCCGCCAATGGTCGCGTAGTGGTGCTGAACTTTTCTGGCGCGTGTGCTGGAAATCAGCTTGGCCAGGGCTCTTCGGCCAATGCGGGCAAATGGAAAGTCAATGATGTCAGGATCGCAGAACAGATTAAAAAGAAATGGCTCGATTGCTTCCAGCGAGTCAGGTCCGCCAAGCTGGAAGAGCACCACACCTATACGCCGTGTTGGGTAAGCCATTCCCCCGGGTTCCTTGGTGAAGGAGGATGTTACTGAATTGTAGAAGGGTTAGTCAACGCCGAACCCACGATCTCTATCTATTTTTTATCGCGAAGGATGATGCACTTCGATTTTGTCGCCGATTTCGATGCTCATCAAGTCTTCACCCACTTCCAGCGGTCCCGCATAAGTCTTTCGGGTGTGCGGAATCACATCGGGAACGTCAGGCGGAACAATATGGGAGTAGACCGCGAGCTTCGGCTTCACTCGGGTAAAAACAATCCCAGCCTGATCGGGAGTCGTATGGTGCTCGATAATTTTTTTCCTTTGGTCCTGCGTGTCCGTACTGTCGGTTTCTCCGAACGCTTCAGGATCAATCACTTCGTGAATCAAAACATCAGTTCCCTGAGCGAACTTAATCAGGTTTTCCGAAGGACGAGTGTCGCCCGACAACGTGACCGAGTGTCCGCCATAATCAACCCGGTAGCCGAACGCTGGTTTGATTTCACCGTGATCAACCAGAAACGCGGTAACCTTGACGCCCGCGCGGTTGTACACAACGCCCTCTTCGATGTCGTTGGCAATTACCTCCACGCCCGCACCCGGCAGCTTGGTGTCGACGTCCCGCCGGATGTGGATATCAAAAGCGTAGGCCTCCCGCAGATGGTCCATCATCGCCTTGGTACCCTCCGGACCCCATACCGGAAGTGGAGTGGTCCGGCCCATCACCCAGCCGGTCAGCCACAAGTCAGGAATTCCGACGGTGTGGTCGGAGTGCAGATGCGTTAGGAAAAGAGCGGTGATTTCAGAAAAGGGAATGTTGAGTTGGTAGAGGCGCTGGGCCGCGCCCCGTCCGCAATCGAAGATCAGCTTTTCCTTTCCCGCTTCCACCAGAATACTTGGCCCAAAGCGAGACATAACTGGGCGTGGGTTGCCTGTGCCCAAGAGCGTGACCTTGAAGTCCTGCGCACGGGTAGCGGAAACGAGAGCGGCGACTAACAGTGGGGCCAGGATGAACATTGGCCAGGGAAACGAGCGGTAGCGGCGCATAGGAGTTAAGGCCCCGTTGTTGCGTGGGAAGATTCCGCACTAATGTTGGAGGTGTCCATCGCCTCAATGACGAAGTCAGCGAACTCCGAGGTGCCGGCTTTTCCGCCTACGTCACGGGTTAACTTTTCTCTAGTCCGATAAACCTTTTCCAATGCATTGCGAATGTTGAGTGCAGCATCGTGCTCGCCGATGTGGCGGAGCATCAGCAGGGAAGAGCGCAGGATCGCAGTGGGATTTGCCAGATTCTTGCCGGCGATATCAGGTGCCGAACCGTGTACCGCCTCGAAAATGGCACACTGATCGCCGAGATTCGCGCTGGGGACGAATCCCAATCCGCCCACGAACGCGGCGCAGAGGTCGGAAATGATGTCGCCATAAAGATTCTCCATCACCAGCATGTCGTACTGGTAGGGATTCATAACCAACTGCATGCAAGTGTTGTCGACAATGTGCTCGCCATAGATGATCTCGGGATAATCCTTGGCGACCGCGCGAGAGCAGCGCAGAAAAAGGCCATCCGACAGTTTCATGATGTTGGCTTTGTGAATGGCGTGGATTTTCTTGCGATTATTCTTGCGAGCGTACTCGAAGGCGAAACGCGCAATCCGCGTGGAAGCTTTCTCGGTAATAATCTTGAGGCTCTCGACCACGCCGGGCACAACTTCATGTTCGAGGCCAGAGTACAAGCTCTCTGTGTTCTCCCGCACGATGATCAGATCCACATCAGGATAGCGGGTGGGAATGTGCGGAAGATTTCGAATGGGACGGAAGTTGGCGTAAAGCTCGAATTTTTGCCGCAGCGCAACGTTGATGCTGGGAAAGCCGCCGCCAATTGGCGTTGTCACCGGACCTTTGAGCCCGACGTGGGTGCGCTCGATCGATTCCGTCAGCTCCTTGGGAATGTATTCTTTATATTTTTCAAAGGCTTCTGCCCCGGCCATGAAAGTTTCCCATTCAAACTTAACGCCGGTGGCTTCAAGGATGCGCACGGTGGCCTGGGTCACTTCGGGGCCAATGCCATCGCCGGGAATAAGGGTGATTTTGTGCGCCATGTCTTTAAGAACATCCATCGGCCAAAGCGAACCAGACTGTACAGACGTTACTTCGCAAGGTCTCTGACCGCCGAGACCCCCCGTTTCTTGTCATCCCGAGCGAAGCGAGGGATCTGCATTCTTTACCATTCAACCAAACTGCAGATTCCTCGTCGCTTTCGCTCCTCGGAATGACAACGAGGGTAGGTTTCAACGGCGCGAACCGTACCAAAGCTAGGGTTCTACGGCGTGCTCAACTTTTTGCCGCGGGCTTGCGAACTTCAGGTTCCTTGCTCTTAAGCAGGTCTTTCAACTCAGTCATGAATTCCTGCACATCCTTGAAGTCCAGATAAACCGAGGCAAAGCGCACGTACGCCACTTTGTCATAGCGCCGCAGACGATTCATAATGAGTTCGCCGAGTTCGCTGGTCTTGCGTTCGCGCTCGGCCGATTCGATTACGAAACCCTCTGCCTCATTCACGATCTGCTCTAACTTGCCAATGGGAACCGGACGCTTTTCGCATGCCCGCAGCAGTCCGTTCAACACTTTCTGGCGGTCGAACTTTTCCCGCCGTCCGTCTTTCTTGACCACCATGTAAGGAATTTCGTCGATGCGCTCATAGGTGGTGAAGCGCTTGCCACACTTCAGGCACTCGCGGCGGCGGCGGATGGAATCGGCTTCCTTGCTCTCGCGCGAATCCACCACTTTGTCATTTGCGAACCCGCAGAAAGGACACTTCATGGCTTGGAACGGTGACTGCTAGATTGTAGCAGGGACGCCTGCAGCAGGAAGCGCTCGAGCATCAGGCTGGAGGCGAAGACGACAGCTCGGCCTGAGCCTCCTCTTGCTCGCTCTCTTCTGAAAGCTTCCGCAGCGATAATCTTTCACGATGCGCCAGCAGCAAGCCAATTGGAACGACAGAAACGAATGTGGCCAACCACAGCAGAATTCCGCAACTGGCCGCGAGTTCATGCGATGCGTCGAAAATATGCTGCAATGCGGAGATCGTTGCCAACTGCGATCCCCCGCCCACGCCCGGCAATTGGATCAGCGAGCCCAACATGCTCGAACCCATCAGCAGCAGAACCTTGGACACAGTCATGTGCGCAAGCGCGGCCCCGTAGGCATGAGTGACTTGAAGATACGCAAGCGCGATGATCCACCACATCAAAATCGACAGACTGGACAATTGCAGAAAGGCAAACGGACCGTGGACGGTATCTAGTCCGCCATGAAATTCACGAACTCTCTGCGCGACGCGGTGCCCAAAGTTCGCGGCCAGATGAGAAAAACGAACTTCGATCCAGGCCGCGACGCCCTCCCCAAATTTCGCCACCAGGAAAGCTGCCAGCGCCAAAACCGCTACCACAACGACGAGCAAAAATCCTCCCACGCGAAGGCGTGGATAGATATCCGGGTTAGGTAGAAAACGCAGCTGTGTCGGAAGAAATATGGCGAGCACTAACAAGACCGTGAATCCACCAATATCAAATATTCGCTCGACCGCCCAAACCGCTAACTGCGAGGAAAAAGTAAGGTTGGTTCGACGAGCGATGAGGTAAGGACGAATCAATTCTCCCGGTCGCCCCAGCAGCGCCAGGCCAGTGAATCCGATCAACGTTGGACGAATCAGCGCCACCGCGGAAATTTCGCGGCGCACTGGACGAAGAAAGATTTTCCATCGCAACGCCCGCAGGAAGTAACTGAAGTAGATGAGGAGAATGGCATTGAGAATATTGAGAGAGCTGACTTGCTTTGACTGTTCCCAAAAAGTGGCCCAGTCAAAACCTTTCCAGGTCCGAAACTGCATATAGATCAGGGCGGAAAGAATCGCGGCGACTAGCGCGTAAGCAAGATAGCGTTTCTTGTCCATGGATTCCGAACGGAGCAGTTTCGCAGAACGAGTTGCTTCTCTTGCCAAGGTAAATGACGCGGGCACGCGGGTCAACGCAGCAGGTACCAATGGAAAGTGTCATCACGAGCGGAGCGAGTGATCCGGGTTCTTGCGTGCGCTATCAACATCGTCAATGCAAGCGAAAACATAGATTCCTCGCTTCGCTCGGAATGACAGCTTGCTTGAGTAGAGATTCTTTGAGCTGCGATTAGCGGGATGCTTGCTGTGTGGTATCCAGAGAGGCCGTTTGCTTTATTGCCGGGCTATGTTGTGCGTGACTCTTTTGAGAGCCGGAGGATTTCGAGGCAATTGCTTTTCGTTCTGCCAGCTTCTTGCGATTGAAATCACGAATGATGCGCGCGACGTAAGCCTGAGTCTCATAATATGGAGGAACGCCGTGATACTGTTCCACGCGCCCCGGGCCGGCGTTGTAAGCGGCGAGAGCTTTGATCAGATCAAAATTGTAGCGTTCCAGCAATTCTCGCAGGTACCGCGTGCCGCCTTCCAGGTTGTCTCCCGGATCGAAGGAGTTCGCCACTCCCAGGCGGGATGCCGTTTGCGGCATCAATTGCATCAGTCCTCGCGCGCCCTTCGGGCGAGACTGCCCGCGCGATTAAATCCGCTTTCGGCGTGAATCACGCTGTTGATGAGATCAGGATCGAGGTGGTGACGTCCGCTGACAGCGTTGACTACTTCGTCGATCGATTGCGAGCTATGCGTAGCGTCGCGGCGACAGCCGAGAGATCATCTTCAAAGTGATCGATGTCGCTCGGTGCGAACATCCACGTATCCGTTCGTATCGGTGCCCAGGTACAGACGCGTCACTGAACCGACTATCTCACGCCGCTCATGGCGAATGGAAAAGCCATTGTGCAACACGGCGACGTCAGCCGCGGACGCGAATAACGATGTGCCCAAAACCAGCATACCGAGTACGAATTGAGCCAATAGCTTCATCCGAAGAATGAACGATTTAAGACGAAAAACTTGCAACTCCTACACCTTGGACTTCTACTTGCGCGCCCAGTACCTGCTCAATGGCGGCTGCTACGCCGTTCTGGTCATTGGCCGTTGTTACCGCCCAGCCTTTGCCGCGTAACTCTTCCGACGCATTACCCATGATAAATGGTTGGCCAGCGAAGGCAAGCATTTCAATATCATTATAGTTATCACCAATGGCCATGACCTCTTCGCGGGGGATGCCGCGATAATCGGCCCAGCGCTTCAGCGCGTGACCCTTCGAGCACCCCTGATTCAGGACATCGACAATGGAGAGATCACGCGCCGGGTACTCGGTGCGCAGCACGGTGATGTCGTTTTCCAGCCCACTTTCAGCCAGTATTCTCAGCGCCTGATGCATGCGCTCGATGCGCCCGCAAAACATCGCTTGAACCGGATCGGTAGTGAGCGAATTTTCCAGCGGGACAACAAAGTCGATATATTGCAGGTTCTTTTCCAGCCAGCGCTGAATGCTCTCGTTCAAATCGCGCATGTGCTCGAGCACCACCGCGCCTTTGTTCTCGATATCAAAGGTCAGTACCGTGTTGCCGCGAAACTCGCGCATCGTGGTGCACAGTTTGCGGCAGGTCTCTGCCGGAAGCATGTCGCGATGAAAAGTTTCGCCAGAAAGCGATCGCGTAATAGCGCCGTTCGAACTGATCAGCCAAAGATCAAAGCCGAGTTGCTGGGCGATCGGCAAAGCAAACATGTGCCGCCGCCCGGTCACCAAAATGATTTCAACTCCCTCGGAATGTGCGCGGCGAAGGGCTGCCAGGTCGGCTTTTGAGATCTGAAATTCTGGGTTGAGCAGAGTGCCGTCGATGTCAGCGGCCAGCAAACGGATAGGATGTCTCACTGCAGATAATTTTACCATTCGCGAATGGAGGACGGTGTCTCGCCCATCCATCTAGGCAAGGACGCCCGGTCTCCACCACGCATGCTATAGTCCGAGTCACGGCATGGGATCGCTCATCTTTTTATTTTTCCCCTGGGGGCTCATTCTCCAGGCGATAGCTATTGTCCATTTCATCCGCCGACGCCCCGACGGTTACTGGCTTTGGATCATTATTTTTTTCGGAGGCCTCGGAGCTCTCATTTACATAGCCGCCGAAGTCATTCCCGACGCCGGCCTCGCGCGCCAGTCGTTCAAAGTCTTTCCCCGACGCAAGCGGATTCGCGAACTCGAGGCCGCCATTCTGGACAATCCCTCGGCCGGAAATTATGAGGAACTCGCCGATCTTTATCTGGAAGAAGGAAACTATGCGCGCGCCCGCCAGTGTTATGACAAGGCAATCTCTTCGCGCACCGATTCGCCCGATCCGTTTTACCGTCGGGGGATGGCAGCTACGTTTATGGGCGATTTCAGTGCCGCTGTGCCCGATCTCGAACGCGTGGTTTCACAGGATCCTAAGTACGACTTCCAGCGTGCAGCGGCGCTCCTGGCCCACGCCTACGCCAACACCGGCCAGCCCGATAAAGCTGCCGCTCTTTTTCAGGAGGTCACGAAGCTGTCTACTTCGTCGGAGACCTATTACAACTACGCGTGCTTTCTGGCTTCGCAACAGCGCAACACCGAGGCCCGTGTGTGGGCTCAGCGAATCCTGGATAAGAAGCCGACAATGCCGGGATATTTGCGCCGCCGCGAGCGCCCATGGTTTCGCAAAGCCGCCGCTCTTCTGAGAACAGTGTAGCTGTGGCGAGTATGCCTGTGAGGCGAGCTTCAGTTCTTGCACGGGCGTGCACGCCCACGCTTACACTTCTCAAGCAGCGGAGGGGATCTCTCGGGCTAAGGCTATGGCAGATTCGCCTTCGGCTGTCGGCGTCAGCAATGGCCAACCCTGACGCAATACGTAGTCAAGCCATGCTCCGGCGAACTGCGAAGTGAGCACAGCCGCGAGAACCAGAGTCGTATAGAAGTTCGCACTGATAATTCCTGCATCAAACGCCACGCTGGCCAGCACAATACCGGGCCCGCCGCGGGCGTTTGTCGTAATCGCCAAATTAATCAGGTCCAGGCCGCGAAAGCCCGCGAAGCGCCCGGCGAGGGATACCGACAGAATCTTTACCACGCAACTTCCCACAATGAAGGCTGTCACCATCCATAACGAGAAGCCGTGGACCAGATCGAGTTTCAATCCCACCAGCGCAAAGTAAACCGGGACGAAGAACGCGAACGATATTTTTCCGATCGCCTCCAGCGCCTCGGAGAAAAGTCTGCGCTTCTTGTGCACCACCGCGAAGCCAGCCAGAAATGCCGCAAACACCAGGCTGACATTGAGCGCTCCTGCGACCACGCAATATCCCAGCAAAACCGCAAGCGCATAAGCCACCGGCGAGTGCCGGGCGATTACGTTGAATCGCGATTTGTTAATTCGCTTGACGATGCGAGGCACGATCGTCAGGCCGAGTCCGAAAAATCCAATCGTGACAATAAGGTGATAGGACATTTGCCGTGGATTGAGAACGGTCTTTCCCGCTACAGCTGTTGCTATCGCCAGCGCCAGCCATAGAACGATGTCTTCCAGCACGGCGACGCCCAGAACAAGCCGCGCGAAACGTGTGTGAAGTATCTTTAAATCGGCAAAGATTTTCGAAACCACTGGAACCGAAGTTACGGCTACAGCGACGGCGAGAATGATGATCAGAGAAATACGATTGCCATTCGGGCCGGCCAGCGCGGGTCCCACCAGGTGCGGCCCTAAAATGAGCCCAAGGACAAACGGTATCCCTGTACCTACAATTGCTAACCAACCAACTTCGCGGCGCTCGTCACGGCTGAACAACTGTCTCGTCTCGGCTCCCGACAGGAACATCAGCAGCAGTAGGCCGAGCCAGTAAACGAAGTTCAAAATGCTTACATTCTGTTTTATAGCTTCGGCTAGTCCGGAAGCGAACGGCAGTCGTCCGATCAGAGCTGGGCCGAGGACAACCCCGGCCATGATTTCGCCAACCACTCTGGGCTGCCGAAGCTTTACAAACACGTATCCCAGCAACTGAGCCAACCCCACAAGGAGTAAGAGGATAAACAGGATTGAGGTCAAAGCAGAATTGGACAAGAATCTCCCCCGCCGCTTAGATGCGGCGGGTAGCGCTGGGTTGGTTGCGAGTGGACTGAAACTGCGCCCTGATTGCTTGTAACACCTTCAGCGGAACGAACTGTTAATTTGCCGCAAGGTAATCTCGCAAAGCACGCTGAGTCTGGAGATCGAGCGCTTCGCCGAATTGCGTAAGATCTTGAAGCAGCACTTGTGCATCCATCTGGCGAAGATTTTCCTGTGCCAACGCGAAGACACAGCGACGGACCAGGTTGTACTCTTCGACCAATCCCATCGGCGTGAACCCTTGACGCTGTCGCAGGCGGCCATGTTGCGCCGCCGCTTTCATGGGCGCAGCTGCCATGTCCTTGAGGTTTAATCTCATCGCCTTCATGCTTTCCTCAATCACAGGCAGGATTGGAGCCGTACGCTTCTTCGCGCCGATTTCGACGCTGCTGAGGTCGGGATCCGCTTGGCTATGAGTCAGCCATTGCTTCTGGATGAGACCGCGATTTTGCTTAACCAGCTCTTTAAGCCGTTTGGCCGAAGTTGTTTTGCGATCACTACTTTTTTCGGCGGATGAACTGCGTCCTAGTTGTTGATCGATCTCGGCCAGTGCCTGGCGCAAAGCGCTTTCAACTTCTGGGGAACGGCGGTCTCCGCGGGCAACTCGACTTACGTAAGACGCATCAACACCCAATTTACGCGCGATCCTTACGTAAAGACCGCGGTAAAGCATTTGCGGAGACTGTTTTCGGAGATTCACATTTGTGTTAGAATTGTCACGGTACATGACAACCTTTCCTGGTGACCGGCGACAGGGTTGCCGCCTAACATGGATGTTAAATCGTCCATGTTAATATCAGTCTAGCAGGCGGGCAATGAGGAACACAAGCGATTCAAAGTTTGAGTGGGCCAAACGAATCCTGGCTCTGCGCCGCCGCCTGAAAATGAGCCAATCCGATCTGGGCAAGCAGATGAACGCTTCCGCCATGGCGGTTTCGCGATGGGAGCGCGGCGTTCAGGAACCTCCAGCAAACGTTTACATACAATTGGGCAACCTCACCGGCGACCCCGAGTGCTGGTATTTCTGGGGACAGGCTGGTCTGAGCAGCGACGATCTGATGCGCGTGTTGCCCGCCGTTCGCTCCCGCATGCGCTCGGATCGCAGGGTCAAGCTTGAGATCGTGCATGCCGGAGCCCGCCGTGCTCCCCGGCGCTCTGATGAATTGGTAGCCATTCCCCTTCTGCCTGTTGTTGCGGCTACCCATGGAGGTACCGGAGATCCGGTCGACAAGCTCAGTCAAGTCCCTCCGGAATCAATGCTGGCTGCTCCCAGCAAATGGTGTCCCAACCCAAGCTCGACCAGTTGCCTGCGAGTTCGAGGCCGCTCCATGATGCCGCTGATTCATGACGGCTATATCGTCGTTATCGATACTTCGCAAACCAGTCACAACGACCTTTACGGTCAGATCGTGATAGCGGCCCACAAGGAACACGGGCTGATGGTTTCCCGCCTGCAGCGCTTCGACCATACTGAGGTTTTGGTTCCGGAAAACCGCGAGTATGAATCGACTGCGGTTTCCACGAATGGATGGCGGATCGTGGCCAAAATACTCTGGTGGATCGGTCGCCCAGCTTAGGTTTTGCGCTTCGTTCCTCATTTTTATCCCGCGCCGAACAGTAGCCTGTGTTCAGCCTCCGCCTCGTTGACATTTAGCAAAACCAGTTCTATCGTTGCCCACCGATGAAATGAATATCGTCAAGGCAACGCATCGCTTTGAAGAATGGCTCGGCCGTCATACGCCGCTGGTCAAGCCCGATCTTCGCCTGAAACACCAGCGCATGGCGGAAGCAGTCTTTCCTTTTCTTCGCGCCACCTTTTACCGCTGGATGCAAATCTGGCCCGACATCTGTTCCGACCTCGCCAAGGCTCCCCAGGTTCTTGCGGTCGGCGATCTCCATGTCGAGAATTTCGGCACCTGGCGTGACATCGAAGGCCGCCTGGTCTGGGGCGTTAACGATTTCGATGAAGCCGCTGTACTGCCTTACACCATTGACTTGGTGCGTTTAGCTACCAGCACTATTCTTGCCGTCGAAGCCGGGCATCTTACTCTCCGGCCGAAAGACGCTTGCACGTCGATTCTGCGAGGCTACGAAGAATCTCTTGCCCAAGGCGGCCGTCCCTTTGTTCTCGAAGAAGAAAACACCTGGCTGCGCGAGCTCGCGACTGGCATCTTGCGCGATCCTGTCCATTTTTGGAAAAAAATGGACGCCTTGCCTCGAGCGACCGGCGAAGTTTCGGTCAGCGCCAAAGAAGCTCTCGAGCATCTCATGCCAGAACCCGGATTGATTTACAGGACTGTCCGCCGGGTCGCCGGCCTCGGAAGTCTGGGCCATATTCGGCTGGTCGCGATCGCTCTGTGTCACGGTGCCAAGATCGCCCGTGAGGCCAAGGCTCTCGTACCATCTTCTGTCTACTGGGCCAAAGGGGACGAGGGTCCCGCGGAGATTCTGTATCAAGCCATCATCAGCCGCGCGGTTCGCTGTCCGGATCCCTTTGTCCGTTTGCGCGGACGCTGGATCGTTCGCCGCTT
This sequence comes from uncultured Acidobacteriota bacterium, assembly GCA_963716405.1. Lineage (GTDB taxonomy): Bacteria > Acidobacteriota > Terriglobia > Terriglobales > Acidobacteriaceae > JABDBE01. Next base: position 119,998 of record CAVQTI010000021.1, read on the forward strand.
GTCGCCGCATTGCTCCCGCATCGAGCTAACTGAACTTCCGACCAACCGCGACGAACTAAAACTCCTTTCCGCCATGGGGTGGGAAACCGCTAACATTCACCTGGGCACAGTAGACGCTCAGAAATACATCCGCCGTCATCTCAGCCGTCTTAAACCAAATTGGCTGTTCGCTGCCGCCAAAGAAATGCAAAACGCGGTTTCTCACGACTGGCGTACCTGGAGAAAATCCATGAGCTCCTGATCTTTCCAACCAGCCTCAAATCTCCCGAGGAAACCCGTACGACATCGCGTCTGCGGATTCCAGCCGTGCGGTCACGCCTGTCGTTTCTCTCTCCAACGCGCGCACCAGTTCGTCCAGAATCACTCGCAGCGACTCCGGATCTTCGCGCAGTGCCCGCCGCACGCACTCTGGATCAATTGCCAATTCTCCAATCTGGCGTGATCCCCTGGTATCAGGTTCGTTTGCTACGGGTAGTAATGAGCCTCGCTTCAGCGCGAGTCTTCCACGCTTTTGTCCCACGGTGGCGAACGGATAGTCAAGGCTCCCGGTCGTCATCCAGTGGATGACCATTTCCTCCACATGTGCGGCCCCGCACACGGCATAGATTCCGTGCCGCTTGGCCAGTTCGTCCCGCCATTCCAGAACCTTCAGCTTGTCCTCCCAGTGACTCTCGGCGATCAAGAACCATATTTGACCAGGCGTTTTTTCGTCCCCACAAATGGTGCACTCCTGCATCTTTACGTTTTCCATGGTGGCTCACATCCTTCTCAGGCGGACTGTTCGCCTCGGAGACTTCCGGGGTTCTGCTGTTTTACAATCTGCAAAGCCGTTGCCGGCATTTTCTTCGTACTCCCGGGCCGCGGGACTGCAACTACGCCGCGTCCTTTTTCGTACGACAGGGTCATCGCGAACGCACACAGGTCGCAGAGCCAGTAGTATTCGATACGGCTCCTGGACTGCATTTTCCATCGGGTTCGCCTGGCATCTGATGCTTCGAGGGGCGTGTCTACCAGAAAAAGTTTCCCCTGACTCAGTTTGCGGAAGAGGCTGGTGCAATTTGGATTAGCGCATTTGTGAAGCATGCGTTTACTCCTGAATATTCAGCTGTGTGATGAGCGGAATTTGCCCATGCACGCGGATAACCGAAGGCTTCACTGTTCTGTGGTCGCAACTGGTTTGAATCCATCAGCCCTGCGCTCGTGGGTTTGTGCCTCTAGGGCAACTGCCCATCCGCAGTCGGCAGTGCCGGAATCTCGGCTATCAATTGCGTTAGGCCAGAACCGGTAATTGTCCGCGGGTAACTGAATTCATTCCCGAATCAATTCTTTCGTCGAAAAGCATCCTAAGATTCCTCAACTCCCCTCGACGAATTCCCGCCCAATCCCTATCATGGATTAATCAAACTAACTGAGGTAAGAAAATGGCTGAACCAACTTATGAAGAACTGAAAGCTCGCTTAGCCGAACTGGAGAAGCAGGGTCCACGCCGCACTGCAAGTATGGAATTCCGGGTCAGCGAGAAGGGCGGCGTCAGCGTCTACGGCCTGGGCCGCTTTCCGGTGACGCTCTATTACGAACAGTGGACCCGCCTGTTGGAGTCCGCCGACAAGCTGCGCGAATTCCTTGAAGAAAACAAATCCAAACTCAAACTTAAAGGACAATAATCTCGACCGCGAGCTGTACCTCTATCTCACTACTCGAGGCCGCAAGAGTGGTCTGCCTCGCGAAATCGAGATTTGGTTCACGCAGCACGATGGACGCTTCTATCTCATCGCCGAATATGCGACCTCGCACTGGCTGCAGAATCTCCAGGCTGATCCATCCGCGAGCATTCGGGTTGCCGGAGAAAATATAAGCGTCCAAGCCCGCGTGATTCATCGCGAAACCGAATCCGAGCTACACCAGACGGTTGTTGATCTTTCCACTAAGAAATATGGCTGGGGAGACGGCGCGATTGTGGAATTACGACCAGTAACTGGCGAAGACTCCCACAGACCTTAGACCCTCTTAGCTGTTATCGGTGGAATCCGTGGCCGACGTTCTGGTTAAATTGAATGCCATGTCCTCCGACGACATTCTCACTCTCCCGCCGCCCCCAGCCGATGCCCATCTCGCCTACGGCACCGACCCCAATCAATTTGCTGACCTCCGTCTGCCCAAGTCCAAAGGTCCGTTTCCCGTGGTGATGAACATCCACGGAGGCTTCTGGCGTGCCAAATACAATCTCCTGCACAGTGGACACCTTTGCGCCGCCCTGACCGCCAAGGGCATCGCCACTTGGAACATCGAATATCGCCGCGTTGGCAATCCCGGCGGAGGCTGGCCTGGAACCTTCGAGGACGTTCGCAATGCCTATCGTTATTTGCCGCAAATTGCGAAACGATACGACTTCGATTTAGCCAAACTTCTAGTGATGGGCCATTCCGCCGGCGGGCAACTCGCTCTTTGCCTCGCCGCGCATGAAACTTCGATCAAACGCGTGGTCTCGCTAGCGGGCGTTGTAGATTTGCAGCAGGCGTGGGAACAACATCTCAGCGACAACGCAGTCGTCGATTTTCTCGGAGGCAAGCCGACCCAAGTGCCCGAGCATTATCACGAAGCCGACCCCATGCAGTTCGCAATCAACCACGCGACGACACAATGGCTAATTCACGGCGCCGGAGACGATATAGTTCCCCCCTACTTCAGCCGCCAATACACGGAGCAAAAGAAGAAGCGCGGAGAAGATGTGCACTACACCGAGGTATCAACCGCGGGACATTTCGATCTGATCGATCCCCGCTCCAAAGCCTGGTCCACAGTAGAAAATACCGTCCGCCGCCTGCTGACGTGACTAATGGAAAACGGCGTCCTCGCCCGTGCGGGGATGTAGACTCCAATGATCCGTGCGAATCCGTGGCCGCACTTAAGCGCAATTCCGCAACACCAGAGCCGAGTTCTTCGATCCGAACGCGATGCAATTGCACACCGCATGTTCGACCGATTTCTTGCGCCCGACCTCCGGCACGTAGTCCAGATCGCACTCCGGATCCGGCGTCTCCAGATTGATCGTCGGCGGAATCTGCCCGCGCTGCATGGCGACAATTGTCGCAGCCACGCCGGCCGCTCCACACGCACCCTGCGGATGCCCGATCTGCGACTTCAACGCTGACATAGGAACCTCTCGCGCCCGTTCGCCCAGCACCAGCTTGAGCGCCCGCGTTTCGATGCGGTCATTCAACTGCGTCGAAGTACCGTGCAGGTTCACGTAATCCACATCCTGCGCAGAAATTCCAGCCTCCTTCATCGCCAGGCCAATGGCGCGCGCCGGTTCTTCGCCACACTCTTGCAGCCGCACTCGATGAAAGGCCTCGCACGTCGACCCGTACCCGCAGATTTCCGCCAGCATCTTCGCCCCGCGCGCCCGCGCATGTTCGTATTCTTCCAGCACGTACATCCACGCTCCCTCAGCCAGCACGAAACCATCGCGGTCAACCGAGAACGGACGCGATCCCCGCTGCGGCGCGTGGTTCCACGAGTCGGTCAAAATCTTCATCAGGATGAAGCCTTTAATAATCCCCAGCGCGATGGGCGCATCCGCACCGCCGCTCAATACCATGTCCAGCCGTCCCGATTGAATCTGTCGCAGCGAATATCCGAACGCATCCGTCGACGAAGTACACCCTGTCGTGATCACGTGACTCGCGCCGCGCAGCCCAAAGCGCACGTTCAGTTCGCTCGAAAGCGAACCCATCACCCCGGTCGGCACGCAGAATAAACTCATCTGCTTGTATTGCTGATGAAAGAACAGCCGATACTGCTCCTCGGTGAACTCCTGTGATCCTCCACCGGAACCAATGATCACGCCAAGGCGCCGTTTTTGCTCTAAAGGAAGGGAGGCCGTATCCAGTCCAGCGTCGTACAAAGCCTCGGTAGCCGCTGCCAGCGCTAGAGGCAACACCCGCGACACATGTTTCCGATCGCGCTTTTCCACCCACGCCAATTCGTCGAAATCCGGAACCTCGCCCGCAATCTGCACCGGAATTTCCGCCGAATCGAAACGCGAAATGCGCCGCACTCCGCTGCGTCCGTTGAGAACGCCCTCAGAAAACGCAGCATTCCCTACGCCATTAGGACTCACCACTCCCATACCAGTTATCACCACTCGTCGTTTCAAACCCCACCTCGAAAGCCTGATCTAAAGATACCCTAAATAAGCGCTAGCAGCCTCTACCCGAGAGATGTTCCTTTGTACACCTTCGTGTCCTTCGTGGTTGAAGCCGTTGATCTGCGCAGAGTGCTTTATAATCGCGTTTCGCAACGAGGGAACTCTTGGCCTACGACGACCTGCGTGAATGGATCTCCGCGCTCGACCGCGCCGGCGAATTAAAGAAGATCAGCACCGAAGTCGATCCCATTCTGGAGATCGCCGAAATCACCGATCGCGTCAGCAAAAATAATGGAGGCCGGGCGTCCACAGCCCGGCGGCCCGGCGCTGCTCTTCCAGAACATCAAGGGCCATCCCGGCGCGCAAGTTCTGATCAACCAGTTCGGCTCCGCCCGCCGCATGAATCTCGCTCTCGAAGTCGACACACTCGACGAAGTCGCCGACCGCATCCGCCAGTTCATGGACGTGAAGTCTCCGCAAGGCTTCCTCGACAAAGTCAAGATGCTGCCCATGCTCGCCGAGATGGGCAAGTTCTTTCCCAAAGACAGTTTCCACCGGACCGTGCAAAGAAGTCATCCGCCGCGACAATTTCTCGCTGCTCGATTTTCCCATCCTGCAATGCTGGCCGAAAGACGCCGGACGCTTCATCACCCTGCCCTGCGTGATCACCCGCGATCCCAAGACCGGCAAGCGCAACGTCGGCATGTATCGCATGCAGGTTTACGACGAGCGCACCACCGGCATGCACTGGCAACGCCAGAAGAGTGGCAGCCGAACATTATCGCGAGCGCATGCGCCGCGCAGCGGCAGACGGCGAGGCGAGCCCGTCACCGCCGCGGTCGATCATGATGGCGCGCTCTGGCGGCGGCTCAGTGCGTAGCCGAAGGCGATCAGGTCCTGCCGGCAAAATGGAAGTTGCCGTCGCCATCGGCACCGATCCTGCCATCACTTTTTCCGCCATCGTTCCTGCGCCGCCCGATGTCGAGGAATATCTCGATCGCCGGATTCCTGCGCCAGAAGCCGGTCGAACTGGTGAAGTGCGAGACCGTCGATCTCGAAGTTCCGGCCACGTCCGAGATCGTGCTCGAAGGCCACGTCCATCTCGACGAACTCCGCACCGAAGGCCCGTTCGGCGATCACACCGGCTTCTACTCGCTCGAAGATCTGTATCCCGTCTTTCACGTCACCTGCATCACCCACCGCAAAGAATCCGATCTACTCGACCACCATCGTCGGCAAGCCGCCGATGGAAGACGCGTGGATGGGCAAAGCCGTCGAGCGCATCTTTCTGCCGCTGATGAAGCTGACCATCCCCGAGATCGTCGACATCAATCTGCCCGATCGAAGGCGTCTTTCACAACCTGATGATCGTCTCCATCAAGAAGTCGTATCCCGGCCAGGCGCGCAAGGTGATGAACGCCATCTGGTCGCTCGGCCAGGCCATGTTCACCAAGTGCATCATCGTGGTCGATGAAGACGTGAACGTGCAGGACATCGGCGACGTCACGCTGAAAGTGCTGAACCACATCGATCCCGAGCGCGACATTCAGTTCACGCTCGGCCCCGTCGATTCGCTCGACCACGCCTCGCGCCTGCCCAACTACGGCTCGAAGATGGGCATCGACGCCACGCGCAAGTGGCCGAGCGAAGGCTTCACCCGTCCCTGGCCCGACGAAATTCTGATGGACGAAAAGACCAAGGCGTTAGTGGATAAGAAGTGGAAAGAGCTGGGGTTGAAATAACAGCTATGTGTACTCATTGATTAACAATGAAGCCGCATGTTTATCGAAAGCTAACGGGTATATACTGAAGAAATTGCATTTTCCCGCTAGATCTATGAAAACAAAGGGCGCAGTTTAGAGATACCCACGTAAAATATCCCTTCTAAAGGACTTACGCGAGGGATATACCCCAGCATCAGCATAGACGATGAGTCCCAGGCTCTCATCGGCATGCGGTTTAAGTTGTCAAAGAGCTGGCCCAGCTTATTATTATTATCACAAAGATAATATGCGTTAGCTCATATTAGCCGCAGAGGAGAGCTGGGTCAAGCGGAAAGAACTGGTAACGAAACTCGAATCGGGCAACCGGCCTAGACAGCCCGTAATCCTATAAACGCCGGCTTTACATCGGGTTTAGCGAGCGCAGCAGTCGATGACAGAGATTACAAAACCGAGAATTCAGCAAGAAAGTGACGCTCTGGAACAGGAACGTCGTGCTTCGGCCATAATTACTGTCGCCAAGGTTCTGCTGTGGATGGATTACGGTGTGACACTAAATATAACGCCGTAGCCACTATTATCCGGATATCCCACACCGCCTGCCTCGGCAGTCCCATAGAGGACTCCCTGGTCGAGTATCAGGGCTGCGGCTGGGTACTCGCCCTCGGTCGCGTTAAACGAGTGGAGCACTGCCTCAGTCCAGCTATCGCCCGATTGAGTTAGTTCAAAAACAACGCCAACCCCGTCGTCGCCACCTTCGAGGGTTGTGCCGAAAACATGTCCGGCTGAATCTAAAACCACGCCGGCCGCTGGGAAATACCCGTCCGACCCGGCAAAAGTATGCAACACTTTGATTGTCCAATGACCGCCCGAGGGCATGAGTTCGAACACCGTGTTGCCAGAGTAGGTTGTTCCGTATAAATTACCGGCCGTGTCGAAAACCAGACCACAGAGCGGACCGAATCCGTCAGTAGCGCCGGTGAAGCTGTGCAACACACTCTCTTTCCAGGTTCCACCAGCGGACGGTGTGAGTTCGAAGACCACGCCGCAACCCGGATAGCCGCACTTCGAGCCACCCGCAAAAGTCGTTCCGTAAAGATTTCCGGCAGAGTCCAATATCAGATTAGCGCTCGGGTTTCCTCCGTCGGAGCCGCCGGTAAAGTTGTGTATGACTCTTTCCTGCCATGTCGTCCCGGAACGCTTCAACTGGAACACGCCGCCATAGGTGTTACTCTTTCCGCCCTCGAAGCCGGTGCCGTAGAGATTGCCGCTTCCATCAAACGTCAAGCTGCCTCTTGGACGAGCCAGGTCATTCTTGTGATTGCCAAAATTGTGGAGCACCTTCTCCGTCCACCTGCCCCCTGAAGGAGACAATTCGAACACGACGCCGTCCCCGAAGGCTCCGCCGCTGCCCGTGGTGCCGTATAAATTGCCCGCTGAGTCGAGGATCAGGCCCGCCTCAGGGGTAGAACCTTTCAATCCGTCGAAGTAATGGATGATTTGGTAATTCCAGCCACCGCCTGACTGGGGACTTAGCTCGAAAACCACGCCGCAGCCCTCGCCGCTGCAGGTTCCATTGCCGCTATACTTTGTTGTGCCATAGAAATTTCCCGCCGAATCAGCCACTAACGCTGACACGGGAGTCGAACCGGGAGTGTCTGTGAAGTAGTGGGCGATTTGGAATTGGCTCGTGGCGTTCGCGCTGCCTATCAGCAGGCACGTGGCTAACGCCGCACAGGATAAACTTCTCGATACAGCGTGGCGGGTATTTCATTTAATTGGCTCCTTACACGTATTCAGATTTCGATAGGCGTGCCCCTGGACCGGTGTTTAGGCCAATCATCTTAATTTTCGGATTGTGCCCAGTCAATACAGTTGATTTGGACTGTGACTCAGCCGGGCATACGAAGTGTTGCAGGTGAAGGACGCTAGCGATAGCTCCAAATTTAAAGCTGTCCGACTCAAATGATAGAGCGAGCCCAAGATCGCTCCGAACACGGCGTGCGCGAGAAAAACGGAAACTGGGGTTTGAATTCCGTAATTCAGCGCCATGAATCCGGGAGGTTCGAGCATGCGGTTCGCGTTTGGCCCATGCTGCTCGCTAGCCATTCGCGGATGCAGTCCCGGCATCAGCGACATTCCTACCGTCAGCACCAGTAGCGCGTGGGCCAATCCGATCAGCGCGCCGAACCACCAGTTGGCCATGTGCCGGGCTTCGAATATCAAGACGTACAAAATCGAAAAAATCAGGCCGTTTACTAGATGGATGGCGAAACCATAGACTTTTGCTTTTTCCCGCTTGGGCGAAACGACCGTTCCTATGAGGTACGGCAGATTCATCCGGGTCAGGCCGAAACCTTGGCTGGCTGGACAACATTGTGGAAAGCGCCAACGTCGCGACAAATCCTGAGAGCAACCAGCTTGTCCAGTTCACGATGCAACCTTGGATGCGTCCTGAGGGGTAGCCGCTGGCGGACGATGCGCTAGTTGCTGTTCTCCCTTTTCTCGCTGGCTGATGGAGAGCGCGGCGCCAATCAATCCTACGTGGGTGAAGGCTTGCGGAAAGTTGCCCAAGGCAGATCCGGCGCGCGCGTCTATTTCTTCGCCGTACAAACCTAAATCGTTTGCATATTTCATCAACCGGCCGAAATGTTGGCGAGCGTCATCCAGTGAGCCTCCGCCCAGGCCAAGGTACTCAGCTTCCCAGAAACTGCAGATGGCGAATGTGCCCTCAACGTTTTCGTTCTCGTAGCGGTAGAGTAATCCGTCGGGAGTTCCGAGACGTCGGCGAATTGCTTGATGGGTGCTGCGCATTCTAGGCGATGCAGCGTCCGCAAAGCCGTACCAGGAAAGCAATAGCAAGCTGGCGTCAAGTTGATCGCCATCGAGCACGCTGACGTAACTTTGCATTTGCTCATTCCATGCGCGTTGCTCGATCTGGTGACGGATGGAATTGCTGTGCTCTTTGTATTTATCGATCGGGGCACCGCGAAGCAGTCCACGCTCAGAAAGAGTTACGAGCCGGTCCATGGCGGTCCAGCATAAAAGACGCGAATGGGTGTGGTTCTGGCGTCCAGAGCGCGGTTCCCAGATGCCTTCGTCGGGCTGGTCCCAATTCTTAGTTACATAATTTCCCAAGCCAATCAAAGTCTTTTGCATTTCACTGTCGAGACGGCCGCCGTGAAAGGCGAACTGCGACGCGGCGTCAATCACTTCGCCGTAAACATCGAGTTGAAGTTGCTCGCGAGCGGCATTGCCGATGCGTACTGGCTTAGATCCTCGATATCCGCTGAGGTATTCGAGTTCTCGCTCGGGAGGAGCCGGGTCGCCGTAAACGGAATACAAAATTCTCAATTCGGGTTGAGTGAGCCGGGTAGCTTGCAACATCCAGTCGAGAAAGTCTTCGGCTTCATCCCAGTAATTCAGTTCCAACAAGGCGCGAATGGTGAAGGAGGCATCGCGCAACCAGCAGTAACGGTAGTCCCAGTTGAGGCTGCCGCCGATACGCTCCGGAAGGGAAGTAGTGGCTGCCGCAATTATTGCTCCGGAGGGCGCATAGCTGAGTAACTTCAGAGCGAGGGCGCTGCGTACGACTTCATTTCGATAGTCTCCGTCATACGAAGCGAAGCGTCCCCATTTTTGCCAGTTAGTCACAGACAGGTTGATGCGTTCGTCGAAAGAAGAATCGAAAGGACGCAGCACAGCCGGGGCTTCTTCCGAATAACTAAAGGAAAAGCATAGATTCTCGCCGGATCGGAGGACGACGCGCGTGCGTGCATTTCCGTCGACAACCTCCAAAGGTACGCTGCTGCGCAACCAATAGGCTCCTTTACCCACGTGGATTTTTAGCCCCAGAGCGCCAAATCGGCGAATCCGAACCTTTGATTTGCCGTAATCCGCCATTGGCGCAAATTCAATTTGAAAATCAACTTCACCGGCAACGCATGTGACCTTACGAATGATCTCGTGATCAGGTATCAGCGAGTTCTGACGGGAAGTGTGGGACGCGCCGGGCATCAAGTCGGTAAGAACGGCGGTGCCGGAATCATTCGTAAAATGCGTTTCGAGCACGTTCGAGTCCGGCACATAGTGCCGTTTGATAGTGGCGCGACCCACCGGAGAGATGCGCCAAAACCCGCCTCGCTTTCGATCGAGCAGCGCTGCGAAGATTGCGGGTTTATCGAACCTCGGCCAACAAAGCCAATCGATCGATCCGTCTCGCGAAACCAAAGCTGCCGAGCGGCAGTCGCCGATAATGCCGTAATCCTCTATTGCCGGCCAGGAAATATCATTGTCCGCCGCGTTGACTCCAGGCACCTCTGCCGCGCTAGCTCGAAGCTGGGTGGGCTCGGACACCTTTAGGTTGATGCAATATGCCGTAATCCGTTGCACGAAGCGCTGTTAGTATGAGGCAGCTAACCAGCGGGGCCCTTTTTAACGCTTCCCTGGCCGGAACTTTATTGTGTTCTTCTCTCGTCCAACTGGAAAGCAAGAGTTCGTTCCTACGCTACAATTTTGAAATGTATTCGCCGCAGCTTCTTGATCACTTCGAGAACCCCCGCAATGCGGGCGAAGTTGCTAATCCCGATGCAGTAGTGCAAGTCCAGAATCCAGCCTGCGGCGATATTCTGAAATTGAGCATGAAGCTCTCGAATGGCCATGTCGCGGAGATCCGTTTTCTCGCCAAAGGATGCGTCCCCGCCATGGCTTGCGCTTCGGCACTCACTGAATTGGTGAAGGGGAGAACTGTGGAAGCGGCGAAACAGTTACGGCGCGAAGCACTGGTGCAGGCAGTCGGCGATTTGCCGGAAGCCTCCACCCATGCCAGCTACCTTGCGATGGATGCGCTTGCTGCTGCTGTAAAGAAACTCAATCTTTAACCCTGCTTACTTTCGAGTGTGGTTGAAGCGGGCCAATAAATCGTCCAGCCGCGTTCCCGCGCCATCTTCTCCAGATCCGGATTCGGATTCACCGCGTACCCGTGCTTGGCAATTGCGAGCATGTGAGCATCCCAGCGGGAATTGCCGAATGCCGCGTCCGGATTTTTTCTGATGACCTCGCGTATCGCCTGCGTCTTGCCTTCCCCTGACGGCACCCGAATCAAACGCTTGGTCGCGCACGCGTTTTCCATTGCGACCGACGCAGCTAGAATCTTCTTCGGATCGATGGCGAAGTGCTTCATAGCTGCTCGAATTACCCACTCGTTGGTTGATGAGACTGCCCAGACATCGCACCCCGCGCTCTGCAGGCGGCTCACGAGTTCTTGCATCTCGGGAAAAATCTGGGTCACGAAATTCTCATCGAAGAATTGCGTGGCGGCGGTTCGCAAGTCGGATTCGGTGAGGCCTGAATGAAGGGTGACCATTTCGCCGCACATGTCTTCTTCGCTGACGTTGCCGTTTTTGTAGTCGGCATAACGTGCGCGTGCCCACTGCGCGATCTCATCAGGAAGCAGTCCTCGCTTGAGTTCCCAATCGAAAAAGCGCTCCCCGGCGTCGCCTGCCCAAAGTGTGCCGTCACAATCGAAGACCGCGAGTTGTGGTTGAAGCCGGATTACTGACTGGAGAAAATCGGCAGAGTTCAGCGTGCTGGTCGGCGTCACTTACGTCTATCCATTGTTGAATGATCCTAAGATTGTTATTTGACCGTCTGTTGAAATAATGCCGCATACTCCTCGGGCGTGTCGACGTTCATCGTAACTCGCGCATCCTCGACGGCAACATAAGAGACGTGGCGCAGATTTTGATGCTCGATCTCCTGCGCGTTCGCAGTTGGCGGAGCCTTCAGAAAGGCTTCTATCATCTCTCTCGCGACCAGAAAAGGGTGCCCGTGTTTTCCTTTGTATTCTGGAACGACCGCCCACACCTCGCCTGGCGCCTCGGCAAAAGCAGAACAAAGAATGTGTCAAAGTCGCCGCCGTTGCTGGAGGACGATCAACCAGGGTGACCATTGCTGAATCACGGCCATGGTTCAGCACCTCGCGCAAACCTACTTGAAGGGAACTGAACTGGCCGCGCTCGGGATTTGGATTTGTCACCAGCGATGCACCATTGGCGTATATCACCGGTGCCAGATTGGCTTCGTTCTTGCCAACCACCACAATCACTCTCTCGCTGAAAGGGTCGAGCGCTTGAATTGCGGCAGAAAGAAATGTCTGGCCAGTTGGTAGAGAACCGGGCGCAACCGGCGGCCATGGGAGTAAAGCTTTATCAGTACCCATGCGTGTAGACTCGCCGGCGGCGAGGATCACTGCGTACAGATTGCGCGCGGGAGTCATGAGGCGAAGATAGCAGACGAGAGTTAGACGAGCAATTCTGATCTGGAAGCACTCGATCGACGCTTTCAATCAGTGATCGGTGCTGGTCTCCTCGTGAGCCTGGCTTGCGATATCTTCCTTGTTCAGCTCACTGTTTCGATTCTTGAACCAGCTCATGTGAGGCAAGGCTCGTTCTGCGTGGCGGCGGACAGCAATCAATTCGGCCGTGATTGCTACCGCAATCTCTTCTGGAGTGATGGCGCCAATGTCTAAGCCGACGGGCGCGTGCACGCGTTCGAATAATTCCGTGGGGATGCCTTCTTTCGTTAACTCGCGAAAAATTGTAATCGTCTTGCGCTTGGAGCCGATCATGCCGATGTACTTTGCGCGGGTTTGCACGGCCCAGCGCAGCACGCGCATGTCGTCGCGATGTCCGCGGGTGACGATCACGATGTACGATGACTCGTTCGGCGTGATCCGGGTCATGGCCTGCTCAAAGTCTTCGGCAATTACTTCTTTGGCTTCAGGAAAACGTTCGCGGCTGGCATACGCTTCACGGTCATCGATAACGCTGACATCGAAGCCAGCGCTCTTGGCCGTCTTGTACAGGTTCACAGACACGTGACCGGCTCCGAAGATGTACAGCGACGCCGGAGGCAGCACCGGCTCGATGAAGATGTCGAGCGTGCCGCCGCAGACCAGGCCGGTATCGTATTTCGGATCCTGATTGAGATTGAAGGTCAGGCTGCGAGGCTTTTCATTTTCCATCACCTCGCGTGCGGCTTGCCAGACTTCGGCTTCAACGCAGCCGCCGCCAATGGTGCCAGCAATCGAGCCGTCGTCACGCACCAGCATCTTGGCGGTCTCAAAAGATGGAATGGAGCCGCGCACGTTTACAATGGTCGCAACGGCGCCGCGGCGGCCATCCTTGCGCAGCTTGACGATTTCCTCGTAGATATCCATGCAAGCTTGATTATTCGTGGGTGCCCGGAACAAGTCAATGGAGACAAGCCCAAGTCGCGCGTGAATAACTTCCCGCGGTATATTTGAGCAACCGCTGTCAGCAAAAACTAATCTGAACTGTATCCTTTTCGGGGCTTCGTAAGTTGCGAGGAGGTTTCATCGTGTCACGATTTATTCAGTTACATTCTTTCGCTGCGGCCGTGATTGGTGCCGGCATCCTATTGATGGGAGCTGCCCTGGGCCTGGGCGTTGCTTCGTGGGCTGGGCATCCGGTGATAGGCGGATTAGACCGGGTTCCTGTTTACATCACCCAAGCGCGTGGGGCTGAGGGCGCAGTTTCGGCGAACAGCATGGGATTCGCGCCGCTGTTCAAATCGGCGCTTCCTGCCGTGGTGAGCATTACCTCTTCGCGAATGGTCAAAGTTCCTCAAAATCCTTTTTTCAATGATCCCTTTTTCCAGCAGTTCTTCGGCGGGCAAGGCCAGCGCGGTCCGCAACAACAACGCGAAATGGGATTAGGCTCGGGTGTGATCGTAAGTGCAGACGGATATATTCTGACCAACAATCACGTTGTGGATAAAGGCACCCAGATTAAAGTGATGCTTCCTGACAAGCGGCAGTTTCCCGGCAAAGTGATAGGTACCGACCCCAAGACCGACATTGCGGTCGTCAAGATCGAGGCCACTGGTTTGACGACCATTCCGCTGGCCGATTCGTCAAAAATCCAGGTCGGAGATTACGCTTTTGCTATCGGTAATCCTTTTGGCGTAGGTGAAACTGCGACCATGGGCATTGTGAGCGCCACTGGGCGCAATGGTCTCTCCATCGAGGATTACGAAGATTTCATTCAGACTGATGCCGCGATCAATCCCGGGAACTCTGGCGGCGCGCTGATCAATGCCCGTGCAGAAGTAATCGGTATTAACACCGCCATCCTGGCTGGTGGCTCCGGGGGAAATCAGGGCATTGGCTTCGCTATTCCCATCAATATGGCGAAGTATGTCATGGATGAAATCTTGAAGCACGGCAAAGTGGTGCGTGGTTATATCGGCGTTGGGCTGCAAGAGGTCACACCCGATCTGGCGAAGGCATTTCATGTTTCCTCCGAAAAGGGCGCATTGGTCGGCAGTATCGATCCTGACAGTCCCGGCGCAAAAGCCGGCCTCCAGCGCGGCGATGTAATTACCGAATTGAATGGCCAGCCAATCAACGGGCCGAATGATCTGCGCCTCAAGGTGGGGACGATGGCGCCCGGAACCACGGTGCATTTGAAGGTAATCCGCAATGGCGAGCCGCGTGATGTCAGCTTGGCTCTTGGCGAGGCGCCTGCAGGCAAAGGCGCTGCCAATGCTCCCGGCGGATCAGCGGAGAACAGCCCGATGCGCGGTGTGCAGGTCGATGAGTTGACCAGCGAAATCCGGCAGCAGCTTGGGCTGAAGCCTGACGTCAAAGGTGTTGTTGTCACCGAAGTCCCAGAAGGCTCACCCGCGGCCGATGCAGGCTTGCAGCGCGGAGACGTCATTGAGCAAATCAACAAGCAGGCAGTGAATTCGGTGGCGGACTATCAGCGTTTGATTAATCAGGCAGGAAAACAGACGCTGGTTTTACTGGTCAATCGCGGGGGCAATACAACATTCTTGGTGGTGCAGCCCGAGTAGAATCGGTCGACGAAACGAAGGGTAGAATCTTCGCGGAGGAAAGCCTATGTCATTCCGTTCGGTCTTTGCGGTTCTCTTTTTGAGTGTGGCCACACTGGGAATCGCGCAGAGTTTGCCTGAAGGCCGCTTGCTGAGGTTCCCGGACGTTTCCAAAGACAAAATCGCTTTCAGTTACGGCGGCGATCTGTGGCTGGTTTCGAGAGAAGGTGGGACCGCGCAACGAATCACCAGCCATCCCGGCCAGGAACTGTTTGCGAAATTTTCTCCGGATGGAAAGTGGATCGCGTTCACCGGCCAATACGATGGCAATTACAACGTGTACCTGATGCCCGCGGAGGGCGGGGATCCCAAACAGTTGACCTTTCATCCCGGGGGCGGCCACCTCAACGAACGCATGGGTATTCACAACGAAGTCATCACCTGGACCCCGGACAGCAAGCGAATCGTCTTCCTCAGTCGGCGCGACACATTTAATGAGTGGTTCGGACGGCTTTACAGCATCAGCATTGACGGCGGGTTGCCCGAGGCGCTGCCGCTCGATAAAGGCGGGCTGACATCTTATTCGCCCGACGGAAACAGCATTGCCTACAACCGCATCTTCCGGAACTTTCGCACTTGGAAGCGTTATACCGGAGGCATGGCGCAGGACATCTGGATTTACGATCTCAAGGCCAATCACATTGAGCAGATGCCACACACGGAATGGACTGACACATTTCCCATGTGGCACGGCGACACCATATATTTCGATTCTGATCGCGGGCCGGAACACCGTTTGAACCTGTACAGCTACGGTTTGTCGACTCACGAAATAAAACAGCTCACGCATTTCACCGATTTTGATGTGAACTGGCCAAGCCTCGGCCCGGACGCCATCGTATTCGAGAATGGCGGCTATTTGTATCTGTTCGATTTGAATTCGCAGAAGGAGCACAAGCTCACCATCTACCTTCCAGGAGATCATGATTTGGCCCGCAAACACTGGGCGAGCGTGAGTAAGCTGATTACGGATTTCGATATCGCGCCGAATGGAAAACGCGCTGTTTTTTCGGCACGGGGTGACATTTTTACCGTGCCGGCAAAAGAAGGAAGCATCCGCAATATCACGCACACTGCGGGCATTCGCGAGAAGTTTGCAGCGTGGTCGCCGGATGGCCGCTGGGTCGCGTATATGTCCGACCGCACTGGCGAGGATGAGCTGTACATCACTCCGCAAGACGGTTTAGGTCAAGAGCAGAGAATTACCTACGATGGAAAAATGTTTCGCCTGCCGCCGGTGTGGGCGCCGGATAGCAAGAAACTGTTGTTCGCCGATAAAGAAACGCGGCTTTTCTACGTCGATATCAACGACAAAAAGCCAGTGCAAATTGATCAAGGTAAATATGCTGACCTGACAGAATACAACTGGTCGCCGGACAGCAATTGGGTGGCGTACTCCAAAGCCGCTGAAAATCATAACGGAGTTATTTATCTTTACGGCCTAGCTGACAGAAAAATCAGCGCGGTCACGACGAATGCCAGCGACAGTTCGGCGCCGTACTTCGATCCGGAAGGGAAGTATCTTTACTTCTTTTCCAATCGTGATTTTAACGAAGTGCTGGGTGTGTTCGACGTGGAATTCGCCAATCCGAAGGCAGGCCGGGTGTACATCGCAACTCTGCGGGCGGATGAGCCGTCTCCCTTCCCGGTTTTGAGCGATGAAGTAAGCGTTACCCCGGCTCCCGATGTGTTGCTCACGCCCACCCCCGGGACGCAAACGCCCGGGCAAAAGCCGCCGGAGACGCCCGCTAGAAAGCCCAAGCCTTCGGGCAACACTAAACCTGAGGCAACCGAGCAAAAATCTGCTGCCGAGGCTGAAAAAGAGCAGAAGGAGGGAACGCGTCCAGCCTTGAACAATTTCCGCATCGATCTTGACGGAATTCAGAATCGTATCGTGGCGCTGCCGATTCCTCCCGGCAATCTGCAAACCTTGACTGCGGCGAAGGGAGTTATCTTTTATGTTTCTGCTCCCGTTCAAGGCCTGTCTGGCCCACTACCCGGCGAATCTCCGGCCATTCACGCGTACAACCTGAAAGATCGAAAGGATCACGTGTTTCTCGAAGGAGCCGATCAGTACGCGCTCTCATTCGACGGCAAGAAAATTCTTTACGGTACACCGAAAGGCGAGGGGAGCGGCGGCGAAGGTGGCGAGAACGTTGAGCACGATTACGGCATCGTGGATGCGAAAGTGCCTGAAAGCACGGACGACAGTTCAAAAGAAAGCGGCTCAAAACCTTTGGTTCATGCGGGCGACGGCGCTCTGAAGCTGGCTGCAATGAGGATGGAAATCGACCCTCCCGCGGAATGGAAACAAATCTACAACGAGGTTTGGCGGCAGGAGCGTGATTATTTCTATGAGCCGGAGATGAACGGAGTGGACTGGCAGCGCGAGCATGACAAATATGCGCAGCTTTTGCCGTACGTAGCTGATCGGTTAAGCCTGACTTACGTGATGGGCGAGTTGATCGGCGAGCTTTCGAACTCGCACACTTACGTCGGAGGCGGCGACTATCCCGACATTGGTACTGTGAACGTCGGCCTGCTGGGCGCAGATCTTGAGCCCGATGCAAAAAGTGGAATGTATCGTTTGGCGAAGATCTATCCAGGTGAAAACTGGAATGGCAATTTGCGCTCCCCACTGACCGAACCTGGTGTGATGGTGAAAGAGGGAGATTATTTACTGGCCGTGAATGGCCGTCCCTTGCGGGTTCCGCAGAACCCCTATGAGTTTTTCATTAACACCGTAAACCAGACCACGACACTGTCGATCAACAGCAAACCCAGCGAGCAAGGAGCACGCAACGTCGTGGTGCGTCCGATCCCGAGCGAATTTGGCCTGCACGAATTGAACTGGATTGAAACCAACCGCCGCAAAGTCGAACAGGCGAGCGGGGGACGAATTGGCTACGTTTATCTTCCGGACATGGGTCCCTCGGGCCTTAACGAGTTTGTAAAACAATATTTTCCGCAGATTCGCAAGGAGGGAATGATCTTCGACGTTCGCTATAACGGAGGCGGATTCGTTGACCAGATTATCTTTGAGCGTCTACGCCGCATTCTAGCGGGCATGACACCGGCCCGAAACTTCGCGCCAGATACCGTGCCCAACAATGTCTTTTATGGTTCTATGGCCTGCATTACAAATCACTATGCGGCTTCGGACGGGGATTTCTTCAGCTACTATTTCAAATTCTACAAATTGGGACCACTCATCGGAGAGCGCACCTGGGGCGGGGTTCGCGGCATTCGCGGCGAAATTCCTTTGATTGACGGCGGCTACATTACGCGTCCAGAATTCTCGCTTTATGGTTTGGACAGCAAGTGGTTGATTGAAAATCGTGGCGTCGCGCCTGACATTGAGATTGATAATCGTCCGGATCTGGTGAGAGAAGGACACGATCCTCAACTAGAAAAGGCGATCGGCCTGGTGATGAAAGAAATCCAGGAGCATCCCAAAAAGTTGCCGGCGCAGCCGCCCGATCTTCCGCCATACCCGGAAGGACCGGGCTAGACGTGCGGCTGATGAATGGTTTATTTCGATCACGCGGCTACGCTACTACGCTGTTCTTCATAATTGTCTTTTGCGCAGCCAGTTCGCCCGGGTACTCGGTTCTTACACATCAAGAACTGATTGACCTGGCGTGGAACGATTCCATTCGCCCCATGCTGCTTGCCCGCTTCCCGGGCGCGACGGAAGAGCAGTTACGCGTAGCGCATGCCTATGCCTACGGAGGGGCATCCATTCAGGATATGGGTTACTATCCCTTCGGCAAACAATTTTTCAGCAACCTGACTCATTACGTACGTAGCGGCGACTTCATTGCGTGGCTTTTCCGGAACTCGCGCACTATTGACGAATACGCATTTGCCATCGGCGCTCTGTCACATTATATGGGGGACTCAATCGGCCACTCCGAGGTTATTAATCCAGCGACCGCTGTCGAATTTCCCAAGCTACGGCGTAAGTTCGGGAAGGTTGTCACTTATGACGAAAGCCCTCACGGTCACATTCGAACCGAATTTGCTTTTGATGTTGAGGAACTCGGAGATGGGGACTTTGCGCCGCCGGCCTATTTGGCTTATATCGGCTTCATGGTTCCGAGAAAGTTTCTTGAACAGGCTTTCATCAATACCTACGGATTTGATATTCATGAAGTGCTAGGGCGAGCCCATCCAGCTCTGCGAAGCTATCGCACGTCCGTACGCAGCCTTATTCCCGCGTTTGCGGAAGCAGAAGTGGTGCTGCATCGCCATCAGTTTCCGCCACATCCCGACGACGAAGCGTACCGGAAGTTTGCCGAGCGTGTTGCTCGTACAAACTATGAGCGGCACTGGAAGCACACGCGGCGGGGACCCGGTGTCAAGGCGCACCTGCTGGCGGTTTTAGTTCTGATAGTTCCGAAGATCGGCTCGGCTTCTGATTTGGCAATCAAGATTCCCAATCCCACTACCGAAGAATGGTATTTGCGGGGCGTCAACGATACAGTCGATGCATTCCACACTACTCTGCAAAAAGTAGCAGCCGATTTCGGTAGGACTGTCAGGCTCGCGAACATCGATCTCGATACCGGGAATCGTGTTAAGCGCGGCGATTATCCGCTCGCCGACCGCACTTACGCGCAGCTGCTCGCCCGTATAACCTCCAAACCCGATCGGACCATCCCCGCAGACCTAAAACAAAACATCCTCGATTATTTCGCAGGCTTAGCCCCCTCGAATGCCGAAGGGCAGCATTTGACGGCACAGCTGAATGTGTTGAAGGGAATGAAGACCGGAGACGGCCTGGACTTGCCGGACGCCGATTCGAAGGGAACCGCGCCAGCGCAGTAGCGATCTTCGGCAATGGGAAGCTGAATGTTCGTGTCGCCGACGGTGGGGATGCATCTAAAGTGCGGACTTCACCTGTCCTTGGCAGTGAAGTATTAGGTTGCCACGATGTGGCTCTTAGCTAAGCGTACTGCGGTTGTTCTAGCTACAGCGCTGCTGTTTGCTGCAGCTGCGGCATTTGTCTATGCCAGCAGATGGGTGTTCATTGCGTTTTTGTTCGCGATATTTTTCGCCGGTCTGCTGCAGCCGCTGGTTGTGCGAATACAAGCCTGGAGGAAGGTATCCAGAGGTTCCCGCACCATCGCCATTCTCGAAGTTTATGCCGCCGGCGTCGTAATTATTGTGGTCGCAGCGCTGCTTGTCGGACCTCGAATCGGCGATGAGATACGCCGACTGGGTGCTGCTCTTCCCACATTGCTTGAAAGGGTAAACTCCGGGTCGATCGTGCGGCAACTCGCGGCCAACCGGGGCTGGAGTTATGAGACGCAAGTCCGCCTGGAAGATGTTCTCCTTCGTCACCGCGATGTGGTGCTTTCTCTGGAAGGCAAGTTTGGCATTTATATTGCCGCGTTTGCGCAGAATTTGATCTGGTTCGTATTGATCCCCATTCTGGCAATCTTCTTCTTAAAGGATGGGCCTACCTTTGCGGATGCAATCGTGAAAATGGCTGAGCGCAGGAAGTCACAGCGACTGCTTCGGACGGTATTCGAGGATCTCAATGAGATGGTCACGCATTACGTGCGGACTCAACTTGTACTTGCCGGCCTGGCGTTGATTGTTTATACGCTGGTGTTCTGGGTGCTGCGCCTGCCATATTCTTTCGCCTTGAGCTCGATCGCAGGCATTCTCGAATTCATTCCGGTGGTCGGACCCGCGGCCGCAGTTGTCGTGGTGTTGGGCGTTTCGTTCTTGGCCGGTTACAACCATCTCGTCATTGTGATTATCTTCCTCGGCTGTTGGCGAATTATTCAGGATTACGTGATTTCGCCTCAGCTTATGAAAAGCAACCTGAAGATGCACCCGCTGGCGGTTATTTTCGCGGTACTGGTTGGTGGTGAGTTGGGGGGAGTAGTTGGCGTATATCTGTCAATTCCGATCATGGCGAGTTTGCGTATCTTTTGGAGAACTTGGCAGAGGTATTGGGAAATTCGAGAAGAGACAAAGCCGCAGCCCCGAGCAGCCTGAGTGTGTGCTGACGATTATTCGTAACGCAGCGAATCCACAGGCGCCATCTCGGCGGCGCGTTGCGCGGGATACATTCCGGCCGTAATCGTAATCACCGAAAGCGTTAACACCGAGGCCAAAATCGACGCGCCAGAAACGATTGGATGAGGAACGAAATCAGGCAAGGGAATCACCGACATTGCAGCGCAAAGGCCTACTCCGGCAGTCAGTCCGAGGAAACCACTCACAACGGTCAAAATCGCGGACTCGGCAAAGAACTGCCGCAAAATATCGCTGCGAGTTGCGCCCAGCGCCTTGCGCACGCCGATTTCGCGGGTACGCTCGCTCACCGAAACCAGCATGATATTCATCACGCCAATTCCGCCCAGGCAGAGCGTGATGATGGCTACGCAGCCGAAAAATATCGTGATGACGGTGAAAATGTTCTCGACGAGCCTGGCTCCGTCCATTGTGTCCCAGATGAATAGCGCGTCTTTATCTTTGGCATCGAAATGATGCAATCTGCCCAGCGAACTGCGCACCTGCTGAACGGTCTCTTCGTGTTGATCGGGACTGCCTACCTCGAACACAATGTCGTTCACATAGCCGCGCACGATTCCGGGTTTCTCCGGCCGGGGAAAATCGCGGGCAACCGCGGAATAGGGTGCGAATAGAAAATCGTTGTCGGGGCCGCTGTAGTTGTTGTTCTGTGTCTTCTTTTCTAAGACGCCGATGACGGTATAGGGAACACCCTTGATCTCCAAGTTAGCGCCGATCGCAGGTTTGCCGCTGAACAGTTGCTTGCGGGTGGCGTCGCCTAATATCACCACGCGGCGGCCTTCAGATTCATCCTCTTCGGTAATCAACCGGCCTTCGCTCAGATGCAGAGAACGAAAGTTCTGGAAAGCGGGCCACATCCCCACTACCTCGCGGTTTGCTGAGTTGAACTGGCTCACCTCGGGAACGGCGCGCCGCAGTTCTGGGCTGACGTTTCTTACCAGATAGCACTCGTCGCGGATGAGGCGGGCGTCGTCAACCGTTAGCGTGATTTCCCGTCCTGCCGCGAGGCCTCCTACTTGCGAACTGGTTCGTCCCGCCCCAGACGATTACCAGATCTTTGCCCAGCGTCTCCATACGCTTTTGCTGATCGGCGCTGAATCCTCGCCCTAGCCCAACCAGCAGGATGACGGAAGCGATGCCCCAGACGATCCCAAACATGGTCAGAAACATTCGCATTTTATGAGCTTTGAACGTGGCTAGGGTTTGGCGGGCAATCTCCAGAAAATTCATGAACTGTCGGGGCTCGGTTGGAATACTGGGAAGGATACAACTTTGGAATTGGGATTGGTAGAGGTTAGTGCGACGCTGTCATCCTGAGGACGCGCAGTCCTTCGCAACGCGAAGGACTGCCGACGAAGGATCTATGTATTTTCCGGCTGATACTGATGCCGCGAATACCACGCTTCACTCCAAGTCTGTCCATTCAGGGTTCACGGACACAATCAGGGCCATTTTCTTTACCCGTAGTAATCCCTTGATCTGCTTCTCGCGGGCAATTGCCGCGCGGATATCCCCGAAGCGCTCAAAATAGACCAACCTGTCGGTCTTGTACCGGGCGGCGAATTCCCCTTTGATGCCTTGCTTGTGCTCGAAAACCCGTCGCTCCAAATTCCCCGTCACACCGGTGTAAAGCGTCTGCGAGCGATTCGTCATTATGTAAACGTAATAGAAGCGGGCGGCGGAATGCATAGATCCTTCGTCGGCAGTCCTTCGCGTTGCGAAGGACTGCACTTCCTCAGGATGACAGTGAGTGAGAGGTTTTGTCTGTGACGGCCGACCGTTGTCATTCCCATGACATTCAGTAAGACGGGATGACAACGGTCTTTATTACTGCAGCACGACCTGATCGCCTTCTTTCATGCCGCTGAGAAGTTCGGTCTTGGCGCCGTTAGAAATTCCTATGTTGACCGCGAGTTTCTTCTTCCCGTCCTTGGCTTTCGGATCAGGAATTTCGACCGAGGCTTTCTTGTCTTTGTCGTAGATAATCGCGCCTTCGGGAATCTGCAGAACATTCTTATGTTCTTCCAGAATGATCTCAGCGTTGGCGGTCATTTCCGCCTTCAACTCGCCCCCGGGGTTATTGATGGATACGCGCACTTCGAACGTGGTGACGTTATCCTTCTCCACGCCCATGGGCGAGATCTTGGTTACTTTGCCGTTGAAGGTTTTGTCCTTGAACGATTCCACCTTGATCCGGGCAGGCTGCCCGAGGTAGACCTTCCCGATGTCGCTTTCGTCCACTTTGCCTTTTACGTAGACTTCGCTGGTGTCGCCCAAAGTCATAACCAACGTGGCGGATGAGCCCAGCACGAGAATGGAACTGACCGCATCACCCATTTCGACGTCGCGCGACAGCACAATGCCGTCGATCGGGGAAACGATGTCGGTATAGCTGAGCTGCTCATCTAGCTGTTTCAAATTTGCCTGGTCGCGAGCCATTTCCGCTTGCGCTTGCGCGATCTTCGCCTTCAAAACCGTGACTTGGGCCTTCGAGACGTTCTGTTTGTTCAGCGCCATCTGGTAGTTCTTCTGCGCGTCGTCTAACGCAGACTCGGAAACCACGCCGTCTTTGGCCATTTCCGTGGCGCGATCATATGCCCGCTTCAGCAAAGGAACATCGGGCCCCTCGGCATCCACCTTGGCGCGCTCGAAGTCGGCCTGGGAACTGGCGTAGTTGGCCTGAGCCGCCTGCAATGCTGCGCGCGATTGGTCGACCTGTGCTTCGATCTCGACCTTATCTAGCTGCGCCAGAAGTTGGCCTTTCTTCACTCGGTCGCCGTACTCGACCAGAAGCTTTTTTACGATGCCGCTGGCTTTCGATTTGACCTCGACCTTGGTGATAGGAGTGACCTTGCCGGTCGCCACTACGCTCTTGGCCAAGTCGCCTTTTTCTACTTTTGCCAGTTTTGAGGGATCAATCTTGGTGCCGCCTCGCGTAAAGGCGAAAAGGGCGCCGGCAAATACCAAAAGAACCACTGCTACGACTGCGACGATTATGATCCGCTTGCGCCGTTTCTTCTTTCCATTACTATTGCCGTTCACATTCGCCTCCGACGTTGGCTCAATTGCTTCAGCCTATGATTATTACGATCCTGGATAGGATTTTGTTCCTCTGATTTTGATCAGCTAACACTTATTGGCCTAGTTCGTAGCGTTAGACCGGACAACTTCCGAAATGGAAGCAAACATTCGTTGTCAAATCTCAGGCACGCAGGTTATGAACTCAATTAGCAGATACAAAAGCTGCAGCCCATGTTACAACGTCCGCGCACTCCTGAGAATGAAATACTACCTTTAAAATGTTAGAATTAGGCCATTCATGATTGCTTTCGTGCTGATCCGGGTGTTCCTGATCCTGCTCCTGGTCGCAGCCAACGCGTTCTTTGCTGCGGCCGAGTTTGCCCTGGTAAGCATTCGCGAAACCCGCATCCAGCAACTCATTGAAGCTCGCCGCATCGGTGCCCGCATCGTCCAAAAGCTACATCGCAACCTCGACGAGGTGGTTAACGGCGTTCAGCTGGGAATCACAGTAGTAAGCCTCACCTTGGGCTGGGTCGGCGAACCCCTGCTGGCCCGGATCGTCGAAGGAATTCTCGGACAGGCTAGTAGCCATGTCACCATTTACGCTCACGGGATTGCCATTGCCATAGCTTTCGTCCTGATCACCTGCCTGCACGTAATCCTCGGCGAATTGGTTCCGAAGTCATTGGCATTGCAGCGCGGCGAGCAGGTCGCTCTCGCGGTTGCTGCTCCCATGGAATTCTGGCTTACCCTGACCCGGCCGTTCATTTTCACGATGAGCGCTGCTGCTGGCTCGGTGCTGCGGCTGTTCGGCTCGCGCAAGGTTCGGCAAGGCCCCATACATTCTCCGGACGAACTTAAGCTCATCGTTACCGCCAGCCGTCAGTTTGGCCAAATTCCCCAGTTCCAGGAAGAAATGATCCATCATGCCCTGGAATTGGAGAGCATCACGGTTCGTGAGGTGATGGTGCCCCGGCCCGACATTTTCTCGCTTCCCGGCGACCTCTCGCTTGACGAGGCTCTAGCCCGCGTGGTCGAAGAGCAGCATTCCCGCATCCCTGTCTACGATCCGCAGCGGGGACCAGAACACATCATTGGAGTTCTTTATTCGAAGGACCTGATGCGATGGGCTCGTCTGCGCCTGACCCAGCCTTTGGCGGCGCGAACCTCGGCCACGCGTGTGGCCCAGATTATGCACGATGTTCTGGTGGTGCCGGAAACCAAGGTGCTTACGGAACTGCTCGAAGAATTCAAAGATCGCAAACGGCACCTCGCGGTGGTGGTCGACGAATTTGGCTCGACCGCAGGTGTGATCACTGTCGAGGACATTCTGGAACAACTGGTCGGCGAGA
This sequence comes from uncultured Acidobacteriota bacterium, assembly GCA_963716405.1. Taxonomy (GTDB): domain Bacteria; phylum Acidobacteriota; class Terriglobia; order Terriglobales; family Acidobacteriaceae; genus JABDBE01. Next base: position 145,206 of record CAVQTI010000021.1, read on the forward strand.
TTGAAGATGAATTCGATGCCGTTCCGCCCGAGCAGCCAGTGCTCGAAGGGAAGATCGCGCTGGTTCTCGAGGGGTCATTCGGCATTCGCGATTTGGAATCGCAATATCAGCTATCCCTGCCGCGTGATGGCAATTTTGAAACTTTGGCTGGCTTCGTGCTGGCTCGGCTGCAGAGAATTCCCCGCGTCGGCGATTCTTTTGAATACGAGGGCCATCGCTTCACCGTCGAAGAAATGGAAGGGCACCGGATCGCCAGAGTGCAAATCGAGAAGCTGCAATCGACCGCGGTGGGTAAAGCGGGGGACTAAACCCGGCCTCAGCTTAAGAGCACCCGATCGCTCCGGGTTTTCTACTTACCATTGGCAACTTTGGCTTGAGTTGCGGGCGCTGTTGTCGGTGTAGAGGCGCTGGTCTTTTTCTCCCGCGCTGCCTCTTTCTCTTTGCGCATCTGCTCGGCCTCGGCGTCGGTCACGTAACGGAACTGTTGCACCCGCCCAGGAAAAATTTCTGAGGTGAACACGCGGTTTTGCTTGTCGATCGTGATTCCCACCAGTCCCTGAAACATGCCGGGAAGCAACCCATGTCCGCCGAAGCTGATGAGCAACTGTTTCTCCTGACTGAAGACTTGTACACGATCCTGCATTCCGTCGACCACCCAGATGTGATTGTCGCTGTCGATGGCAACACCTTTCGGCCGTGCGAAGTAGCCTGGCCCATCGCCGGCTTTGCCAAAGGTACTGATGAATTTTCCGTCGCCGTCGAAGATCTCGATGCGGTTGTTCAGTGTGTCAGCCACGTAGAGATTGCCGTCCGCGTCGACCGCCAGTCCTCCTGGCCGGGCAAAATCGCCAGGGGTGGTGAGCGCGTGCTTCTGTCCGCCAGTACCGATCCTGCGCTTCAGCTTTAAGCTGTCAGCATCGTAAACCAGAACCTGGTCCTGATTGACGTCAGCCACATAGAGAAGCCGATTCTCGGTATCGATTGCCATCCCGCCCGGTTCGACCAAGCCGTCTGTGATTACGTCTACTGCCTGATGTTTGGCATTGAAGACCAGAATATGGTTCAACCCGGGATCGGAGACGAAGAGGCGATCGTCGTCGTCCATGGCTAATCCGATGATGCGAACGAAATGACCGTGGGTCTTGTTTTTGATGAGTTCGACTTCGCGAGTCTCAGTGTTGAAGATGAAAATCGCGCCCACTTTCTGATCGGCGACGTAGAGGTTGCCCTTGGAATCGAGGGCCATGCCGTATGGCTCACCCAACTGGAACAGCATTTTCTGTTCCGTCGCTGGCTGCGTGCCCGCGAGGCGATCCATCCAGGAATCTTTCTTGGTCTTAGGCTTGTCTACTTGAGAAAGCTTTTCGGCGGCATAGAATGCCTGATACCGGATGCGAGCGACTGCAGGAGGGTTCGGCCACACGATATTGGAATAGTCAATCACTGGCGGCGCCTTGGCCGGTTGGTCGTCCTTCTTTTTCTTTCCGAACATGGGCGATGCGATCCCGAAACTCAAGAGAAAAAGTAACGCCAGAAATTTTTGGCTACCGCGAGTCAGACTTGTAAGCATCTTAATCATCCTCCTGCTGCGAGCTATCGCGTCTTCAAGTCCTTGTGACATGTTTGGCAGAACGCCATATTGTTCGCCTGATCTTTCGCCAGCAGGTCGGGTTGAGCCGACGAGTGTGGCTGATGGCACGTAAGACAATTCATTGGCGTCTTTACTTTCCCGGGAGTCGCTGGATCCAGCAGGTCAGCAACCGGGTGCCCGTTCACGGGATGCCCCATTCCGAATTTCAGTGGCAGAGCGACGACTTTATTCTTGGTGAAATAGTCTTCGGGAAGCTTCACACTGCCATTGAAGATGGTCATCAAATGCTCGGCTTCCAGTTTCTTCGGTTGCCGATCCGGACCATGGCACTCCAGGCAGACGGCGTTGGTTGTAGCCGCGCGGAGCAAGTGATCGTTGTCGCCGCCGTGAGGCTGGTGACAAGTGGCGCAACCTTGCGCGAAGGCTGGTTGATGGTGATAGGGCTTCTTCGCCAGGTCGGCAATATCGCTGTGGCAGCCGAGGCAGATATCGACCGAGTTTGTTTTTGGCAGGCCCGGCTGATTGCTGGCGTGCGGGCTGTGGCAGTCAGTGCAATCGCCCGCCGCTCCCGGATGCTGTACCTTCGCGGTTTCGATCAGCTTGGCTTTATCGTCGTGACAGGTTACGCACAGAGCCTTGGCATCCGCCTGCGTCAGGACAACTTTTCCGTCCTTAGAGGGCGCGTGGCAAACCTCGCACTGTTTGTCGGCAAATGGCGGATGGGTGAATCTTGCCATCAGCTTGGGAGCCGCCGACTGGTGCGGATCGTGGCAGCTTACGCAATTCGCGGTTTCAAACGGCTGGTTCTGGTGAGCCTTCTGCAACTGCGCGCCTTTTACGTCGTGGCATCCGATACAAAGTTCCGGCACGGCTTTGGCAAGATGGAAGTCGAATTCGGTCTTGCCCACTTCTCCGGTTTTGTGGGTAACGTGACAACTGTCGCAGCCCATATCGAGCGCGGCGTGCCGGCTGCCTTTCTCGGGTACGTTCATCCCCGTTTTATGGCAGCTTAAGCAAAGATTTTCTTTTTCATCGCCGGAAGTGGCCTTCAGCAATTGGTCCTTATTGTCTGAAGAATGCGGATCGTGACACTTCACGCAATCGCGCACCGCTGGAGGGTGGACGGTACCCTTTATCTCGGTGGCGTTCTTGTCGGCGTGGCAGGTTAGGCAAAGAGCCGCGGGAGTTGTCGTGATCAGTTTTATCCGGGTGACATCTTTGCTGGTGCGGATTTCATGACAACTGGTGCATCCCATGGCGATCGCTGAATGGACCGCCTTGCCCTTGGTTTTGTCCTCGTGACAGGCAATGCAGGTCGAAGAATCAGCCTTGGGATCGAGTGGAACCGGGTGCTTCGCTGCCGAAGCTGGCCCGGAAAATATGAGTACGAACGATGAAACAGCCCAGCGCGCGTAGCTTAGAAGTTGTCAGTGCACCCGATTTGGATTCCAGCTTCGCCACTCCCGCCTCCGCGGTCAAGTGTGCACGCTTCTAGCCTTAATACAGGGCCTGCAGGTTTTCTAAGTTTGCGTCGTAACGGATTGCAACAAAATTAGTTAAGGATTGAATCCCACTGTACAGGAAATCGCCTTTGTTGAAAACTTCATCATGATGGGGCTTCTCCCACAGTGACATGGTCTAAATGACGCAAGTAACCAAGTCCCTCGTGGTTTGGTGCTCAGCGCGGAACGTGAAGTTGAATACGGTCGTTTGTCCTCCAATGTGGGCTTGCTTCTGCAAGCCTGTCGTAGTGACTGCAACTACGTTCCCTTGTGATTTGAGTCACATGGAACGCGTCCAATAGAACGGGATGAAATCGGGTCGCGTTTTCTTCTGAAACCCAAGTGTCGCAGCGGGTGGTCAATCGCCTGCGGCAAATTTCAGCAGAAGTCCAATCCGCTGTGTGATATGGCTCAAGCCGGGCGTTCTGCGTGTTCAGACCAGGGCTGAATTTCGCCAGAATTTCAGTAACTTCGCGGAATCTGGCAATGGCGTGAAACGTGCTTTGTCGAGAGCGGGGAAGGGGAACGACATGCCCGCAACCGTGCACTCATCGATTTGGAAAACACCGCGGAAAATCTGGCAAACCCTGGGCGCAATTAAAACTGGCGTCGTACTGCTGATTCTTGTGGTCATCATTTCGGCTGCGGGGACAATAATCTTGCAACGTCCAGCGACCGAAGCTGACGAAATGCAGCGGGCTTATTCGCCCCAAGTACTGCAGTTGTTGGATGGCATCGGCCTGACTGACGTTTTCCACGCATGGTGGTTCGTGTTGCTGCTCAGCTTGGTAAGCCTGAGCATTATCGCCGCTTCGCTGCAGCGCTTTCCGAACGCTTGGAGATTTTTCTCGCGTCCTTACAAGAGCACGGATGAAATCTTCCGCAATGCACTGCCCAATCACGTATTGATTCCTATTAGGGACGAAGTCACAGCCCTGAGCGCCGCGCAACGGGCATTCCAAAAGGCCGGTTTCAAGCCCGAGCACATCGTTCGGGAAAACAGCTTTTCTCTCTTTGGCGAACGCAACCGATTTTCCGAATTGGCAGTTTACATAGTCCACGCGAGTTTGCTTCTGATCTTTCTCGGCGGCATCGTCGATGCGCTTTACGGATGGCGCGCGTTCGTCACTCTGAACCGCGGCCAACAGTCCAGCCAGGTGCAAACGCAGAATGGCAGCAAACGCGATCTGGGTTTTGCAGTTCGGTGTGACGGCGCTGGCCAGGAAAACTACGCCGACGGCACTCCCAAACGCTGGTGGTCTGACCTCGTGGTGTTGGACAAAGGCCAGCCCGTTTTGCGTAAGCAGATTGTGGTCAACGATCCCCTGGTTTATCGCGGCATTCGCTTTTATCAAGCGAGCTACGGCAACACCGGAAAGCTCGACAAACTGGTGCTGGCTGCTGCGCCACGCGACGGCCGTGCGTCTCATGACATCACCATTGCTCCGGACCAGACTGTTTCGCTCGATCCCGACACTACTGTTCGTCTCGCAGAATTCATTCCCGATTATGTAGTCCGTGACGGTCAAATCTACACTCGCTCTGCGGACGTGGAAAACCCGGCCGCTCATCTGGTGGTTGAATCCAAAAACTCTGGTCAATCCGTAAATTTCTGGCTGCCCGCGATCCCCGGCTTTGAACAGAACGCTTCTTCGCCATACTTCTTCGAAGGCAAAGACCTGCAGATGGCGTACTTCACCGGCCTCGAAGTTTCACATGAGCCCGGACAGTGGTCGGTTTGGGCCGGTGTTCTTCTGATGGGGCTTGGTCTGACAGTAGTTTTCTATCTAGTCCACGTGCGAGTGTGGGCTGCGCCCGTGCGCGACGCCAAGGGACAATTGATGCTGTGGATAGGCGGGACTGCGAACAAGAACAAAGACGCGTTTCAACTGCGATTCCGCAGCATGGTCGAAGAACTACAAGCAGAATTGAAAGTTTCATCGAAGGCAGGCGTCGAGACGCCTGTTGCTTCATTCGCCGGGAAATAGTCCGGCTTGGAGGATGCGAATATGGCACGAGTGGCAAGAGTCGAACAGCAACCTGCAGCTACAGGCACAACCCTGGTCGTAATGGTCGGTCTGGGAGTCGCTTTTCTGCTGTTCATGGCATTTCTCAACGTGGTCAAAAGCGGCAACCTGATCAACGATTCCAACCTGCTTTACGCGGCGCTGATTTTCTATTGCGGCGCGGGAACGCTTTATCTGGGCTTTCGGAGTCACCGGCATCCCTTCTTACGTCCGCTTCGCTTCACTGGCGACGTGGGCGGGCCTGATCGCGAATACCGGCGCGGTTGCTCATCGTTGGTACGAGGCTGGACATCCGCCGTTCGCCAGCATCTACGAAATGTTGCTCAGCTTCGTTTGGACACTCGCGGTGCTGACATTAATCGCCGAGAAAAAGTTCGGAGTCAAAGTTATCGGAACCGTGACCATGCCGGTGGCGATCGTCGGCGTTGTGCTGATGCAGTTGCTGCGAACCGAAGTTCACCCACTGGTCCCCGCGCTGCAATCTACCTGGCTGCATGTTCACGTCACTTTGGCGATGCTCGCTTACGCGGCCTGCGCCCTCAGCTTCGCGTTGGCCACCATGTTCCTGATCAAGGACAAAATGAAGACTGAAACCTTTCTCGCCGCGACCAGTCTGTTTGGCATCGGCACATACCTCGGCGTCCTCACCCGTTTCGAGAAGTGGGGTGGTCTTAGCGTCATAGCTTGGGACCCCGAACGAAAGGGAGAAATATTTCTGGCCAAAGGCGTGCGCCTGTTTATTGTGATCCCTGATCTCGGCTGGCTGATGCTGCTGGTGCTGGCGGCGGTTGCTGCTCCCCTGGTTCTGTATCTCGCGTGGCGTAAGACGGGTAAAGAGAATCTTATCGACATCGCGAATCGCGCGGTATTTGTAAGTATTCTTCTGCAGGTTCTGGCGCTGGTTTTCTTCCTGTTGCGTGCACGTGATGGCCGTTACGGTTCGCTCGACGCGGACGGTTTGTTCTCCACCAGCCTGGCCGCAAGCCCATTCATCCTTTCGGGGCTGGTTGGCGGAATCTTCGTTTCACTTCTCTATTTGCTGCTACTGTGGCGGCGTCCGGATCTAGAGCGCATGTTACCAAGTGCCGAGGAACTTGACCGCATCACTTACAAGACCATTGCCATTGCATTTCCCTTACTCACCCTGATGATTGCCGCCGGCGCCTACTGGGCCAATCGCACCTGGGGCTCTTACTGGAGCTGGGATCCAAAGGAAACCTGGGCCGCAATTACCTGGCTGGTTTATGCCGGATACCTGCACATGCGTGTCACTCGCGGATGGCGTGGCCGGCGCGCCGCGTACTTCGCCATCCTCGGATTTGCGGTGGTGATGTTCACTTTCTTTGGCGTGACTTACCTGCTGCCCGGATTGCATGCTTATGCTTAATCAACATCAGTCGGCGAGCGGGCGCCTGGGAACCGGACTGGAGGCCAGTGTGGTTGTTCGCCCTCCTCCATCGCTGCCGGGGGACAGTCATCCCGCGATTCCCGTGGCCCCGAGCCAAGTGGAGGACTTCAAATTGAGTTCTGTCCGCATTAATTGGCAGCTTAAGGCAATTCTGCCCGTGGGATTTGTCCTCCTAGCGGGTCTGCTGCTATTCATCCTCGCGACCGTATCATTGCGCGATCCAGAACGTCACGCAGTGCTGATCGTCGCTGGCGCGGGAGCGGTCGCCATTTGCTCAATCTTAATCGTGGTGCTGGCTTACGTAATTCAACGGCCTATGGTCGAGCTGCAAGAGAAAATAGCGCAAGTCAGCGAAGGCAACTTGAACGTCGCCGTGAGCTTTGCTCAACGTAACGACGAAATCGGAGACCTTGGCCGCAACTTCAATCACATGATGCAGCAGTTGCGGGAAAGCCGCGAGGAAATCGAGCGCTTGCATCGCACCCAAATGTCTCGCGCCGAGCACTTGGCGACGCTCGGGGAACTGGCGACAGGCCTGGCCCACGAGATTCGCAATCCGCTGGCTGGAATCGCAGGCGTCATCGAAATTGTCGGACGTGATCTCCCCGCAACCAGCCCAGCCCGCGCCGTTGTAAAAGATGTTCGCCTGGAAATCACGAGAATCAGCCGCACCCTGACCGATCTTCTGGAAACTGCGCGCCCTCGCCGTCCCGAAATTCGCCGGAGCAATCTCAACACCACAGTCGAACACGCGGTGATGCTGGCTCGCCAGCAGGTACTTTCGCGACCAATCAAAATCGAATTGCAGAAAGCAACAGATATGCCTGAAGTCGAGCATGACAGCGATCAAATTCATCAGGTTCTGCTGAATTTGCTTTTGAATGCGGTTCAAGCCATGGATAGCCCGGGCACAGTCCACGTAGAAATTGGTTCGCGAGAAGGTTTCGCCAGCGTGGCTGTCAGCGACACCGGGCGCGGTATCTCTGCCCAGAATCTGCCCAACATTTTTCGGCCTTTTTACACTACTAAAGGAAACGGTACAGGTCTCGGTCTATCGCTCGCCCGCCGCATCGTGGAAGATCATCATGGTCGCATCGAAGTTAATAGCGTGGTAGGGAAGGGAAGCAGGTTTGAGGTGTTGCTTCCCTTTCATGCACCGGTTGCGTCCATCCCTGCTTAGATTTTCTGTCGATCATCGCGCTACAAGTCGTTCCGAAGTCCCGCGTTTCTCCAGCGGAGCGAGGAATCTCTCGCGTGGACGAATTCAACTGAGCCGATATTCGAAAATCGAGTCTGCAGGACCGCCTTCGTCCTGTGCTAGGCTCACCAGATCGAACTCCGATAACCGTCAAGCGAGGAAACAGGTATGAAGGCGGTCAAAAAGGTCACTCCGGTGGCCCCGGCTGACGCCGAGAAGCAACTCAAGACCTTCGTCGATAAATTCGAGCCAAAGAACCAGACCTTGATTCGAGCGGTGCGCAAAGCATTGCGAAAGCGGCTGCCCACGGCGCACGAACTGGTATACGACAACTACAATTTCTTCGTGATCGGTTACGCTCCCACCGAACGGCCCACTGATTCCATTCTTTCGATCGCGGCCGCAGCCAACGGAGTGGGGCTGTGCTTCATCCGTGGCGCCAGCTTGCCTGATCCACACAAAATACTGCAGGGCTCAGGCAAACAGACTCGTTTCATTCGTGTTGAATCGGCGAAGGTGCTGGCGAGTCCTGAAGTCGAGGCTCTGATCGGGGCTGCAGTTGCTCAATCGAAGGCATCGTTGCGGGCGACCGGCAAAAGAAAACTCATTATCCGGTCAGTTTCAGCGAAACAGAGGCCTCGTCGCGGACCGACAAAATAAAAAACCTCCTTCGTTGCCGAGAAGCCGTCGCGATTCTTGACTGGCTACCCAACGTCACTATTGGGTTGAGCCAGTCACCCGAACAGTTCTCTCGATTTCGTAGTAAATTAAACACGCATGCCTGCAGAGAAAATCATGATCGTAGATGACGAGCGCCTGGTGCGCTGGTCGCTGCGCCAGAAGTGTGAGGAGTGGGGTTACCAAGTGACCGAGGCCGAAGCCGGCGTGCCTGCGCTCAAACTGGCACAGCGCGAGAACCCGGACCTGGTGCTGCTTGACGTGCGTATGCCCGACCTCACCGGCATCGAAGTATTGGACCAACTCAAGAAAACCGGCGACGCCCGCGCCGTCATCATGATCACCGCTGATCCCCAGTTGGACGATGTTAAAGCAGCACTCAAGCTCGGCGCTTATGATTTTGTCGGCAAGCCAGTCGATTTCGACGAGCTGCACATCACTATCAAGAATGCTCTCGAAGCCACCAGCCTGCGCACTGAGGTACAGAGCTTGCGCAGCGAAGTGCGCGGCGGAGCCGGATATCAGAGTGTAGTCAGCGTCTCTCCGAAGATGACCGAGCTCATGAATTTCGTTCGTAAAGTCGCCTCTAGCGAGGCAACCACGATTCTGATTCAAGGGGAGAGCGGAACCGGCAAAGACCTGATCGCTAAAGCGATTCATTACGAAAGCTCACGTCAGCAGAAACCTTTCGTAGCTATCAACTGCTCTGCCATCCCCGAGACGCTGATGGAGGCGGAACTTTTCGGGCACGAAAAAGGCGCATTCACCGATGCCAAGCAAATGAAGAAAGGGCTGTTCGAGGCGGCTGACGGAGGCACGCTTTTTCTTGATGAAATCGGCGAACTCTCGCCGCTTCTGCAAGCCAAACTATTGCGCGTACTGGAAGACCAGGTAATCCGGCGCGTTGGCGGCATTCGCGATATGCAGGTGGACGTGCGGGTTATCGCGGCCTCGAACCGCGATCTGGAAAAGGCCGTGCGCGAGGGCCAGTTTCGCCAGGATCTTTATTACCGATTGGCGATTATTGCCATTTTCATTCCGCCGCTGCGCGATCGCAAAGAAGACATCATGCCGCTGGTGGACTTTTTTATCGACCGCTACAATCGCCGATTCAAGAAGTCAATCTGCGGCGTCACCGACGAAACCCGCCGCCTGATTTTCAGCCACAACTGGCCGGGCAATGTCCGCGAACTAAAGAACACCATTGAGCGCGGCATGATTCTCGAAGACGAGCCTTTTCTGCGACCGGTGTATCTGCCGTTCTCGGTGGGGGAATCCGGCGGCCGCACGGTGTTCGAGCGAACGTCTCCCTCTGATGGCGGACAAGCCTTGCCCAATGGGCGTACTCTGCCGCGGCTTTATATCCCGGAAGGTGGAACTTCACTCGAGGAAATGGAACACGCCATGGTCGAGCTGGCCATGCGCCAAGCCAACGGCAATCAGACGCACGCGGCCAAATTGCTGGACGTAAGCCGCGACGCCCTGCGCTACAAGTTGAAGAAATTCGGCCTGATCCGCGGCGACGAAGAAGCTTCTCAAGCTACGATGAGCGAGGAGCAGTAACTGTGTCGTGAACGCTCACGCCTTCTGCTGGTCTGTGAAGACCGCCCTCTCATGACTTGCCGCGTTTATCCATTGCGGAATGAATTAAAAATATGAACGTTCGTTCATATTCCCCGTATCTGGCACGATAAGAAGAACGAGTTCTTTAGCGTGATTGCTGCATCCAAGAATAAAGGGGGCCGCGATTGCGTAGGAACACCCATCGGAGAATATCGGCAGTTATTGGCGCTATCTTTTTCTCGCTTTTGGCTGTGGTGTGCGCTATCCCCGCGGACTCGTGCGAAGCTCGCCGACACTACGCAAGATAGTTCGGTTGACTTAGATCAACTTCTGCAGCAGCGGCATTATCTGGAAATCGAGAGCGCTCTTTCGAAGTCGAACCTCAACCCTTCGGATCGTAGCTTTTTCGAGGGGGTGATGGCAAACCGCCGCAACCGGGTGGCTGAATCTATTCGAACGCTGGAACCGCTGTTGCCCGCGTTATCCGTCACTAACAAGGACAGGGCAATCATCGCGCTGAGCACACTAGCGGATGATTATGAGAAAGCCTTCCGATACTCGGACGCTGCCGATGCTTACGCGCAGTTGGAAATACGCTTCGGGTCGTCGATGAGCGAACGCGAGCGGCGACGAGCGCGCACCGAGGCTGCCCGCTGGAACCTGCTGCGACGAGCGCCGCCGCAGTCAGTTGAAGTAGCAGGACCCTTCAGCATACCCATCACTACCGACAGAGTTGGACTTCCTGAAGTCACCGTAGATTTCGGCGGCGTTCGCGAATCTCTGATTCTTGACACGGGAGCAAACCTTTCCGCAATAAGCCTTAGCCTGGCACAGCGGCTTGGTCTCAAGATTTCCAGTTCTGTGGCTACATCAAGAGGAATCGCCGGGCCTAGGATGGCGGTGCATACTGCGGTGATTCCAGAGCTAAGACTCGGGGATGCCCGGGTGAAGAACGTTGCCGTTATTGTGATCGACGATAAAAACCTGGTGATTTCCGGCATGCACTATCGCATTCCTGGCAGCATAGGCTTCCCAGTTTTATCGGCCTTGGGCCAGATTACGTTCTTCGCCGATGGACGGTTGGGTGTGAACCCACGACCAGCGGCGGCGAGCCCAAGCGGAGAAAGTCTATTCCTGCAGAGGCTGACGCTCATCGTGCCCGCTGCCATCGGAGGAGCGCAACGGCTGTTCGTGATCGATACTGGATCGCAAGGATCGTTTTTCACCTCGCAGTACTATTTCGAGCACAGGAATGATTTCGCATCGCAGGCGATCGGGAAACTGGACCTAGCAGGTGCCGGCGGCGTCCGGACGTATTCCGCTTATGTCACCGACAAGCTGAACATAAAAATGGGCGGAGCCTGCGTTCAAGCAAATGAAATTCCCGTGATCACAGAAACGCGGGGAGTGCCGGACGACAAATTCTACGGGAACATCGGCCAGCGTATTCTCGGCGAATTTAAGAGTTACACTCTTGATTTTCAGAACATGAGCTTCAGCGCGGAAGGAAACAGCTGTCAACCGGCCGAAGCGCAAAGTTTAGTCCACCCGTAACAGAATTCCGCTGCCAGCCCTTACATTCACATCACCCTTGTCCGACGCCAAAGTGATTTCGCCGAGTGGATTAGTGCGTCCGGCGTGGGCGATCTCCAAATTCGGTATATCGTAAATTCCGCAGGCATCGGAAGAAAAAACCCAGGTCGCTTGCAAACGATCGTTGCCTTCGATGTCACCTCGACATTTGCTGCCCGGTTTGGTGGAAAGGTGAACCAGCACTCCATTGGTCGTCGACTCGCCGACAGGCCTTAATCCATCTGCAACCAGACCCCCGCCTCGATAGACGACTTCGCCTCCAATCTGATCGGTTGTCCACGCATTCGCTGAGGTCCCACGATCAGGACCAGTCTCCGGAAGTTGTGCCTGCTCGACTGCCATCATCGATGCCAGCGCTCGTAAATTGGTGGTAATCGGTATGCGCTGCTTCCTGGTCACCAGGGTGTCAAAGCGGAAAGACACTTGGGCCCCGCTTGTCGCATCAGCTGGTTTGACGTTGGTTATATGGCCGATCACTCTAGAACCGGCAGGAATGGTTCCGTGAGGCAGAGGCACATCCTGCATTACTCGTGCAGTGATAACTTGACCAACTCTAGCTTTTCGCGAATTAAGAGAAGAGTTCAAGGCAACTGGGAGGATCGTGCCGGGAGGGATCGTGATCTGAGCGAACAAACGCGCCGAGAACATGATCAGAGAAATCCATATTATTCGTTTCATACAACACCGCGACTACCTTCAATTTTAGTCCCACCCGCATTCCACATCCAGCGCGTGAATCCATCAATTTTCAATTGACATTTGCATATTCGCCAATTCAACTGTCTGCGTGTTCTTCAAGGAACTGATCTCGCAAAGCTGGCAAGCGCTGATGCGCAACCGGCTTCGCTCGGTGCTCACCATGCTGGGCATAATGTGGGGATTAGTTTCGGTAGTGATTCTGCTGGCTTACGGGCAGGGATTGGGCGGCAGTGTTTTGCACGCCTTCATGAACATGGGCGACAACGTGATCGTGGTTATGCCCGGACAAACCAGTATGCAGGCGGGCGGACAGCGAGCGGGCAAGAAAGTTGCGTTCGAATTGGAGGACGTGCAGGCGGTGCGCGAGGAAGTGCCGATCGTGCGGGCGGTAAGCGCCGAAGTGAATCGAAACCTGCCTTTTAAGTATGGAACGCGTGTGGTCTCGCTGAAGGTGCGCGGAGTGGAACTGCCGTACGGGCAGATGCGCAAGCTTGATGTTGAAGATGGCCGCTATTTCAGCGATCGCGATTTCGCGGATCACAGTCGGGTCGTAATCCTCGGCCATGTTGCCAACCAAAGAGTTTTTCAGGGCGCGCCTTCAGTAGGGCAGTCGGTCAGCATTGGCGGTCTGGCTTTCGAAGTGATCGGAGTTTTGCGCAACAAAATTCAGGACTCGTCTTACAACGGCCCAGACAATAACGACGGATTCGTTCCCTTCGACTCTTATCGCGACCTGAAAAATATTCGCAATCCCGATCTGTTCATCATTCAGCCGACCGCTCCCGAACTGAATAAGAAAGCGCTGGCGGCGGTGCGCGAAGTCATTGCGCGGCGTCACCACTTCAATCCAAAAGACGAGAAGGCAACGCCGGTGTGGGATACGATTGAAGACCGGGCGATGATCAATGGATTCTCGTTCGGTCTACAGGCGGTGCTTGGGCTGATCGGCGCGGTGACGTTGGGTGTCGGCGGAGTCGGCGTGATGAATATCATGTTGGTTTCCGTGACGGAACGCACGCGGGAGATTGGTCTGCGCAAAGCTCTTGGTGCGCGAAAGGGACAGGTACTTACGCAGTTTCTGCTGGAGGCCCTGGTGCTCACGTTTTCTGGCGGACTTATCGGAGTTGGCGTCGCCATTTTGCTTACGTGGGTTATTCCGCCCATGCCGCTGTACAGCGAACTCTATAAAACCGCCAATCACGAGGGAGACATTTTTCTTCACGCTTCATTTATCGTGATTGCGGTTTCTTTTACCATTCTCGCGTCTGGTGGGTATTCTTTCTGGATTCTTTCCCTGCGCTTAAAGCCGCGCGACTGGACCCAGTTGAAGCGTTGCGCTACGAGTAGAGTTATCTTGAAACTATTACCTCCGTGCCTTGACTCCGCTCTTCTCAACTTGTTACTTTCGAGTTCTCCTGGCAGAACCCTGCTTTGGGCAAGGAAAAACATTTGGCCAACCGTCCGCTTATCACTCTAACTACCGACTTCGGGCTCAACGACCATTTTGTCGGGACGATGAAAGGCGTCATTCTGGATATCGTTCCGGAAGCTGAAATAGTCGACATTTGCCATGCTGTGCAGGCCTTTGATGTGCTCGACGGCGCTTTGACCATCGCACAGGCATATTCATATTTTCCTAACGGTACGGTCCATATGGTGGTCGTCGATCCGGGCGTAGGCACGGCGCGCCGTCCCATTCTTTTGTCTACCGGACGTCATTATTTCGTCGCGCCGGACAACGGCGTGCTCTCTTTGTCTACGCTCGCGAAGAGCGATTGCAGGTTCGCCATATCGATGCCGCACATTATTACCGGCAGCCGGTCAGCAACACTTTTCATGCGCGGGATATTTTTGCGCCTGTCGCTGCGTATCTTGCCAAAGGCGTGGAAGTAGCAAAGTTCGGGGAAGAGATCACAGACTTCGTGCGCTTCAACGCGCCCAAGCCTAAGGCGACTGATAGCAAAACGCTGCGCGGCGTAGTTCTAAAAGTCGATCGCTTCGGCAATATGATTACCAATTTCACGCCGCAAGATGTTCCTGCTTTGTTTCAAGCCAATCCGCCGGAGTTCAAGATTCTTGTGGGCAAGCGCGAGATCACCGAGATTCACCCAAATTATGCCGGGGGTGCGCCCAATGAGGTCTTCGGCATCCTGGGAAGCATGGGCTATCTGGAGATTGCTGCCAATCGCGCAGCTGCCGCGCAAATCATCGGATCAGGCAAGGGAAGCGAAGTTAATATCGTGCTGGAAGGCGCCACCGCGGCTGTCAATGGCAAGTAAGCCTACGAGCTTTTGGGTTTGGGATGGACGTAGCGCTCCATTTCTGCGGTCCACTTTAGAAACCGCCACAAATTCTTTCGCTCTCGCCAGGTGAATTCCCAGAACTCCAACAGTCCGATCTGTTGCATTTTTACGCCACAATAAGTTTCGATTCGCCACAACAGGTAGGGACTTCGCCACGGCGCGAGATGATGTCCGCGGGTGGCGTTCCACAGAAATCGAAACATGTAGCGCATGCGGTTATCTTAAATGATCGGTGCTCAAAACCTGCGCGCGATCTGATCACGAAGATACAGTTAAGATAAATTTGCCATGCAGAATGTGACAACGGCAGCCATCATCGCTTTGGTGATGGAACTTGCTCCCGCCGTGGGCTTTGGCTTCGCAGCAGAACGAATTGCGCGGCGGATCCAGCGTTGGCCAGTCGCCCTACGATTATTCCTTCCCGCGGTATGCATCGTACCGTACGTCTTGATTTCGGTCTCTGCGCATATTTTTCGATGGCAGTGGTTCGCACTCTACCTGGTACTGCCCGTAGTGATCGCATGGCTGCTGGAACAAGCGGCGGCTGCCGATCCCGAACAGCGCGGTAGGTGGCAGGACGCGATGATTCTGTTGATGCTGGGCCTTTCGGTAGACTTGCGCTGGTTCGACGGCGCGTGGCCCAACGGATTGCAAGCGCTGAACAAGCTGCTACTGGTCGATATGGGCTTGTATGGTTTTCTCGCCATCCGCCAACTCAGCGGAGTGGGTTTCAATTTCTGCTTCCGCTGGAGCGACTGGAAAACTGGATTCCGCGAGCTGATGTTTTTCACGCCGTTTGTTTTAACCCTGGGATTAGCGCTTGGATTCATTCATCCGCACGCCAATCGGCCGCATCTTGGAGCAGCGGTTCTGCGATGGGCGCTGATATTCTTATTCACCGCGCTGCCGGAAGAACTTTTCTTTCGCGGGTGGGTGCAGAATCTGCTGGAACGCCGCGTGGGTCGCCGCAAGGCGCTCGCCATCGCCTCGGTGCTGTTCGGGCTGTCACATTTCAATAAGCGGGCGGCGCATTTTAATTGGCGCTACGTCTTGCTGGCATCCATCGCCGGCATTTTCTATGGGCGCGCGTGGCGCGAACACCGGCGTGTGGCGGCCTCAACCATCACCCACGCCAGCGTCGACTGGATTTGGGGTCTCTGGTTCTAAGGCCAAAAACAGCACGCTTGCGGACCAAGCCTATTAGTGTTTCAGCGGGGGAAGGCCAAAAAGCTTGGCGCTGGTGTCGTGAAAGTAGTCGCGGGCGATGTCCATCGCTTTCGCTTCCGTTATCTCACCTTCGGCAACCATTTGAGCTAATGCGGCTGCGCATCCGGTGCGCGCTGTGTATACGGCCAGCCAGTAAGTCTCGGGAACGGCAATTTCACGTGAATAAGGAAACGCATCCGAGCCGAATACAATTTTTTCCGGGAACAGCTCGAACCAACTCTTCAGGATGCGGCTGTACTCCGAGGGATAAACCAGCAGAACAAACTCAGATGAATCCAGATAAACGTTGGGCAAGGCGGCCAGCCAAATCGATTCACGGTCATACGGATAGCCGCCGTGAATCATTACGAACGTCGTGTCTTTATAGCGGATATCTTTGAGAATATTTTCCAGGTTCATCGCCGTCCCTTGCCGAAGGTAGTAGTAAGTTCCGGCGCCGACTGCGCTATGGACATGAACCTGCAGATGCCGCGGTCCGGCCTGCCCGATGAGATAGCGGAATATGTAATCCTGAAATACTAAGTATTCCTCCGCCGACGGAACCCCTCCGGAATGGTATTTGCGATAGATCGCTTCAGCCTTTTCACGAGGTGGATCAGAGATGTTCGCCAGTGAGCGGAAATATGGCGCCTCAAACTTGATGGCAATCGCTCCCTGCTGTTTGTCTTGATCGAGGACACGCGAAATAAGCGCCTCATAACCAGCCAGGTCAGCTGGAAGCTGAGAAGCGCCCGCCTGCGCGATGTAACGATGCAGAACCTTTTCCTGGATGGGAAAATAAACGGCGCGGTCGGGATTGATGGCGAGATCATGATTGTTGAACGGAAACATGAACGGATCGACGAAAACCACCCAGCGAAAACGGGGATTGCCTTGCAGGTAGTCCATGGCAACGCGATTGGCAACGCCTACCTGAATGCCAACCAGATCGAGAATCTTAGAAAAATAATCGTTGCCCCATTCTTTTCGCAGTTCGTCGTCTCTTTTATCGAGCCAGGCCGCGTGCTCGGGAGAAAAGTCGGAATAGGGATAGCCAAACAGTTCCTTTGCAGCTTCGGCCCATTCCGGATTGGTGGCGCGGGTGCGAAATGGATCGAGGTCAGTTACAGTCACGGCCATGGCATCCACATCGCTGTCATCCCAGTATCCCGGGTGGGCGTGCATATCGATAATCGGAATTTTCTCTATCTGAGGCAGCAGCCGCTGGTAGATGTCAGAGAGATCCTGATTAGGAAAAGGCCGCGACTGTGCCCAACTTCCGACGCAAAAACTGAGTGAAAATATTATCGCTGCGGAAAACCATTTCGATCCCAGATTCATTGACCGTACCCTTCCTCATACTCCAAATCAATTTCGCGCACACAAGCTTCCCGTTGAACACCACAATCGCGGAAGACCTTTGCAGATCCTCACATGTTGTGCGCAATCTTACAACATCGATGTGAAACCTGTGACGTCATCAGACTTGGTGGTAGTGTCTCAATTTCAACCAAGCTGAAGATTCCTTGGCAGCACCTTTCTATCTCCGCGTACTCTGCGGCCGTTCTCAGCGATCTCCGCGATTTAAGATTCTGTCTTTGACACTGGTCTCATCAACACCTTAAAACGCGGAGACCGCAAAGAACGGCCGCAGAGTGCGCGGAGAATCCCGGCGGAGAGCAAACTCAGACGGTACAGAATGGGCGACGCCGAGTGTTATTCTATGCGGCACCACCACGCCGGACCCGACTCACTTTCGCTGCTTTCCCGTACAATAAGGTTTTTCCAGGAGACTCTGAGGATGCAGATCAGATTTACTGTTCTTTTCTTGCTGTTTTCTTTATCGAGCATTTCTACAGCACAAACCCCGCACAAACACACCAATGATTACGTTCGCCTGCCGGCGACTGCCGTCGCAGCGATGCAGAAAATCGATCCCGAACGCATTCGGGCCCATGTGCGCTATTTGTCGCACGATTTGCTTGAAGGTCGCGGTACCGGACAGCGCGGCGGCGACATCGCCGCGGAGTATATCGCCACGCAGTTCGCTCTGTACGGTTTGAAGCCCGCAGGCGACAACGGTACCTACCTGCAGAAAGTTCCCATGGTCGGGATCACGCCTGCACCAGAAACTACGTTTTCGCTGGTCTCGTCAAACGGCACCGTGGATCTGAAACCGCTTGATCAATATGTTGCTTACGACCAGACGCAACAGCCGCAATCCGATGTAGACGCGCAAATCGTGTATGTCGGTTACGGAATCGAAGCTCCCGAATATAAGTGGGACGACTACAAAGGCGCCGACGTGCGTGGGAAGGTTCTGTTGATGCTGGTCAATGAGCCGCCATCCGACGATGAGAATTTCTTCAAGGGAAAAGCGCTCACCTATTACGGACGATGGACCTACAAGTATGAAGAGGCTGCCCGCAAAGGCGCAGTGGGCGTGATTCTCATTCACCAGACTGAGATGGCGAGCTATCCGTGGGAGGTCGTGCGCAACTCGAATTCCGGAGAGAAATCTTATCTGAAGCTCGACGGCACGCCGAAGCTGAAAGTCGCATCGTGGGTCCAGTTGGACGTAGCCAAACAGTTGGCTGCCAGCTCCGGCATGAACATTGACAGAATGATGAGTGATGCGCGCTCTCGCGATTTTCATCCCGTACCGCTGTCCGTAAAGTTGAAAGCGCACATGGTGAGCAAGATCCGTCCATTTGAGTCGAATAATGTGATAGCCCTGCTGCCGGGATCGGATCGCAAATTGAAAGACGAAGCTGTAATGTATACGGCGCACTACGATCATCTCGGCATCCGGCCAGACATGCCGGGCGACAACATCTATAACGGCGCCGATGACAATGCGACCGGCTGCGGGATTTTGCTGGAGATTGCGCGCGCCTATTCGGAAGCCCCGTCGAAGCCACGTCGTTCTGTTTTATTCGCATCGGTCACTGCTGAGGAACAAGGCCTGCTGGGCTCGGAGTATCTGGGCAAGCATCCGCCCGTTCCTGGTGGCAAAATCAGCCTCGATTTAAACTACGACGATGTGCCGCCTCTCGGATCGCCTGAAGAGGTGGAAGTGTCAGGCTCCGAGCGCACTACGTTCTATCCCGTGATCGAGGCGATGGCGAAGACATTCCGCCTAACGATTCGCCCCGATGCGCGCCCCGAGGCGGGACATTACTATCGCTCCGATCATTTCAGTCTGGCGCGCGTGGGTATTCCCTCGTTCTCGATCAATGAGGGCGTAAAGTACAAGGGACACGACACTGCCTGGGGTCTGCAACAGGCGGAAGAGTACACCTCGAAGCATTACCATCAGCCCAGCGATGAATATCATCCGAGCATGGATTTTACCGGCGACGCGGTGATGGCAAGATTCGGATTTGCTCTGGGATGGGAGGCTGCCTCGCAAACCAAGCTGGTGGGATGGCAGAAGGGTGATGAGTTTGAGCCGGCGCGAATGAAAAGCGCGGCTGGCGCACAGTAAGACGAAGTTCAGCTTGCCATCGTCTTCAGGTGAGGGCTGACAATTAACTTCGGTTCGGTGACACTTTGGACGTCGTCGGAGGTCAATCCGGGGGCGATCTCTTCCAGTACCAGACCGTCCGGACTCACTTGCATCACGGCCATTTCGGTAACGATTGTATTCACTACCCCCACCCCTGTGAGCGGCAGCGTACACTTCTTCAAAATCTTCGGTTGAAGATCTTTGGTCGTGTGCTCCATGGCAATAATCACGCGGCGCGCGCCTGCCACCAGATCCATCGCGCCGCCCATGCCTTTCACCATTTTCCCGGGGATCATCCAGTTGGCGAGATTGCCTTTCTCATCGACTTCCATGGCGCCGAGAACGCTTAGATCGATGTGACCGCCGCGGATCATGGCAAACGAATCGGCGCTTGAAAAGTAGGCCGTGCCTGCCATTTCGCTGACGGTTTCCTTGCCAGCATTGATGAGATCGCAATCCTCTTGTCCTTCGATTGGAAACGGGCCAATACCAAGCATGCCATTTTCACTTTGCAGGATCACGTCGATGCCCGGAGGAACGTAATTGGCGACGAGCGTCGGCATGCCGATGCCAAGATTAACGTAGAAGCCGTCGCGCAATTCCTGTGCGATGCGCTTCACGATGCGTTCGCGTTTGTCGACATCTTTGCCAGGTTTGTTCAAGGTCGTTGGTCCTTGGTCGTTGGTCTTGGTCGTTGGTCGTTGGTCTTGGCAGTGACCGTTCTGGCTAACGACCAACGACGAACGACCTACGACGCCTTTCTCGTTGTCCGCTTTTCGATTCGCTTCTCGTACTGTTCGCCCTGAAAAATACGCTTCACGTAAACACTCGGCGTATGCACCAAATCGGCATCCAATTCGCCTAGTTCGACAAGGTGCTCGACCTCCGCAATCGTAACCTTGGCGGCGGTCGCCATCATCGGATTGAAGTTGCGCGCCGTCTTGCGATAAACGAGGTTGCCCCGCTTGTCACCCCTCCACGCTTTGACCAAGGCGAAGTCGGCTTTCAATGCGTGTTCCATTACGTACAGGCGGCCGTCGAATTCACGGGTTTCTTTCTTGTCTGCGACCATTGTGCCTACGCCCGTTGGCGTGAAGAAGGCGGGAATGCCAGCTCCCCCAGCGCGAATACGTTCAGAAAACGTCCCCTGCGGCACCAGGTCGAGTTCAACTTTGCCTTGCAGGACCATCTGCTCCAGCAATTTATTTTCGCCAACATAGGTGCCTACGTGCTTGCGAATCTGTCCGGCAGCGAGCAAGAGGCCGATGCCAAAGCCGTCCACGCCGGCGTTGTTGCTCATGGTGGTTAAATTCTTCACGCCCTTGCGCACCAGCGCGCGAATCAAATTTTCCGGAATACCGCAGAGCCCGAATCCGCCGACCATGATTGTGGCGCCGTCGGAAATATCGCGTACAGCTTCGTCGGCATTAGCGACGACCTTATTCATGCGAAGGAGATTCTAACTGAGAACCGGGTCAACTTGCCATTTCGACGGTCGAAAGCATTCAACACAACTGCTTCTTAGACGAAGCGCTTTTTTTCAAATGGTGCGCTCGTTCGAACTCCATTGCCAGCTGACGCGTGTCGAGGTTTTCACGGATGTGAGCCAGATGCTGTTCCAGTTTAGCCAACGCGCTGCGAATATTTGCTTTGTTGGTAAGAGCAATATCGCGCCACATGGAATAAGGGCTACTCGAGATGCGCGTCATCTCCCGCAACGCGCGACCTCCCGCCTCGAGCAGGGGCGCATCGTTGCCGTATTCTTCAACCAAAGCGGCGGCCAGGGCGGTGGAGATCATCTGTGGCACGTGACTGATCCAGGCGCAGAGTTGATCATGCTCATCAGCATCGAGGCTGGCGATGCGCGCTCCAATCTTTTCCATCCACTCCAGGTACTCTCCGCTAAGGCCATCATATATTTTTTGTCCTGGAGCCGGAGTAACGAACCAGGCGGCGTTTTGAAAAAGATCAGGATCAGCAAATTCCACGCCCGACTGTTCTTTGCCCGCCATGGGGTGGCCGGCCAAAAAGCGAACCCCGGTGTTCTTGCCAAATACTGTCTTAGCCCTCTGCACAACCTCTGCCTTGGTGCTTCCGACATCGGTGAGCAAAGCCTTCGCGGGGAGTGCCGGTCCCAGTCGCTCGATCAAGTCAATAATTCCGCTTACCGGTGTAGCAAGAATGACGATCTGGCTGCCGCGAACCGCGTCGGAGGGATTGGTGTGACCGGCATCAATCGCACCTTTGCTTCGCGCGCGGTCGAGCACTGGGGCACGATCGCAGCCGACGATTCGTCCCGCGAAAGCGTATTTTTTCAAAGCTAGCGCGAGCGACCCGCCTATCAGGCCGGTGCCGATAATCGTGATCTGGCGAATGGACATTGTCTTCGTTGAGTGGCGCTTACGAAATCAGGCAATCGTGCGGCCGACCGCTGGCGCAATGATGCGCAACTGATCCATCAATTCGGAAAATTGATCGGGGTAGAGCGATTGCGCGCCATCCGACAGTGCCTTGTCAGGATCATTATGTACTTCGATCAATAGTACGTCCGCGCCAGCCGCCACCGATGCTCGCGCCATGGGCGCAACTTTATCGCGGATCCCAGTCCCGTGCGACGGATCCGACGCCATCGGCAGGTGCGAAAGTTTGTGAATGATGGGAATGGCGGAAATATCCAGCGTATTTCGAGTGTAAGTCTCGAACGTGCGAATGCCACGCTCGCACAAAATTACTTCGTAGTTTCCGCCGGCCATGATGTACTCGGCGGAGAGCAGCAGTTCCTCCAAGGTCGCTGCGATGCCGCGCTTGAGCAAAACCGGTTTCTTAACTTTGCCCAACTCGCGCAGCAAATTGAAATTCTGCATATTGCGCGCGCCGACTTGAAAGATGTCCACGAAGGGCAACATGACCGGAATTTGCGAAATCTCCATGACCTCGCTGATCACCAGCAACCCAAAACGGTCGCCTGCCTCCCGCAGAAATTTCAAGGCTTCCAAGCCGAGTCCTTGAAAAGAATAAGGAGAACTGCGCGGTTTAAAAGCGCCGCCACGGAGCGCGCGCGCTCCGGCCTGAGCAACGCGCTCGGCAGTCGCGAAGAGCTGCTCGCGCGATTCCACCGAGCAGGGACCTGCCATTACGACGACTTGCTCTCCGCCGATCTTCACGCCGTTAGCAAACTGGAGGACCGTACCTTGCGGACGAAAACTTCGTCCCGCCAATTTGTAAGGTGCGCTGATGCGGTGAACGTGCTCGACCCCGGATAGCACCTCGAGATTGCGGATGTCGAAATCAATGCGTGCGCCCACCGCCGCCACCACGGTCTGGCGGGCCCCGGTGGATCGATGCACCGAGAAACCCATCGCAATCAGGTGTTCCACCACCCGTTGGATCTGGTCCTCACTTGCCGTTTCTTGCATTGCGACAATCATAGGAAAGCTGTCAGCCATCAGCCATCAGCTATCAGTTTAAGCACTCAGGTCTGTTGCTGAGAGCTGACGGCTGAGAGCTAATAGCTGATTTTAGTCATTTACCTCAGAATCCAATTCCGTATCCCGAGCCGCATCTGTCGCTGCCGCTTTGGGCGCGATCTCTTCCTGTTGAATCTGGCGCATGATGTCCATAATGCGTTCGTAAATACAGAGGAGATCGCGATCCGGCAGCGGCCCCGGATTGATTCCGCGAACATTGTCGAATACTGCGCGCTCGCGATCTGGCTCGTAGATAGGCATCCCCACGTCGCGTTTCAACTTGCCAATTTGGTGGGCCGCGTGCGCCCGCTGGCTAAGCAGTTCCACCAGTCTGCGGTCAAGCTCGTCGATTTTCTTGCGCCAGTCGGAAATGTCCATAGATAAGCCGTCAGCGATCAGCTCTCAGCCATCAGTTGAGCGTCTAGTAAAATGTGATCTTAAATTTACACACCTCAGATGCCGGCTAATCGTGCTTGAGCTGATAGCTGAGGGCTGATAGCTGAAAGCTGTTTGATAAATTCTGCCACAGACGCGGCTTCTTTGCCGGGATTGCGCTCGATAGTCTCGACAATCGCGCTGCCGATCACTGCAGCGTCGGCAAATTCTCCGACTGCGGCGAATTGCTCGGCCGTCGAAATGCCGAAACCTACGGCGACCGGAAGCTGTGTGAAATTGCGTAGTCGGCTGACCAGCTTTCGGGCCTCTTCGGGCAACTGTTGACGGGTTCCGGTAACGCCCGTTCGGGACACCGCATAAACAAACCCGCTGGACGCTTCTGCAATACGCTTCAGGCGCTCGTCTGTGCTGGTGGGAGCCGCAAGGAACACGGTAGCCAGTTGGTTTCGCCGCATTTCGCGAACGTAATCGCTCGATTCTTCTACCGGCAAGTCCGTTATCAGCGCGCCGTCGATGCCCGCATGGCGCGCGATCTTGCAGAAGTTTTGCAATCCCATGCGCAGAACTGGATTTAAGTATGAAAAAACAATCAACCCAGCGGACTGCGAGTGCTGGCGAACTTCCGCAGCGAGTTTCAGCACATCGACCAGCGACACGCCGTTTTGCAGCGCCCGCTGGCTGGCTCGCTGGATTACTGGACCATCCGCCACCGGATCGCTGAATGGCACACCAAGCTCGATCACAGCCGCGCCCGCTTCGATTGCAGACAACACGACGTCTCGCGTGGTCGCCAGATCGGGATCGCCGCAGGTGACGTAAGCCACCAGAGAAGGGCGGGTTTGAAACAACAGAGGCATAGTTTTGTCGTTAGCTCGTCAGCTTCCAGACACAATTTCCGATTACCGATTGACCATTTGAAATTTGAAAATCGCCAATTAAGCTAGCCTTCCAGCTTCAGTGTCTCTCGCAGGATTCCGATATCTTTATCTCCCCGCCCTGAGACATTCACGATGACAATCTCTGACTTCTTCATTCTCGGCGCACGTTTGATCACTTCCGCAACGGCGTGCGCTGACTCAAGCGCGGGAATTATGCCCTCGGTGCGAGCCAGCAAAGTACACGCGTCCAGTGCTTCTGCGTCTGAAGCCGAAACGTACTCGGCGCGGCCCGAATCATGAAGCGCAGCGTGCTCCGGGCCGATTGAAGGGTAATCAAGTCCCGCCGACACGGAATGCGTATTAGCAATTTGTCCGGCTGAGTTTTGCAGTAAATAAGAATAGGTTCCCTGCAAGACTCCCGGCGATCCGCCGTGAAAGCGCGCTGCATGTTCGCCCAAACTCTCGCCGCGCCCTCCGGCTTCGACTCCAATGAGCTGCACTCGCTTGTCTTTAATGAACTCAAAAAAAATGCCGATAGAATTCGAGCCGCCGCCAACACAGGCAATGATGGTAGTGGGTAGTTTGCCTTCGGCTTTAAGGATCTGCGTCCGCGCTTCTTTTCCAGTTATCTTGTGAAAATCCCGCACCATGGTCGGATACGGATGCGCGCCCAACACGCTGCCGAGAAGGTAATGAGTGGTTCGAACATTGGTTACCCAATCGCGCATGGCCTCATTGATGGCGTCTTTGAGGGTGCGCGATCCTGACTCTACGCCTCGTACTTCTGCCCCGAGCAAGCGCATACGGAACACGTTCAGTTCCTGGCGCCGCATATCCTCAGTGCCCATATAAACGATGCATTCGAAGCCGAGCAGCGCGCAAACCGTGGCGGTAGCGACGCCGTGCTGGCCCGCTCCAGTTTCGGCGATGATGCGACGTTTCCCCATACGTTCCGCCAGCAGTCCCTGCCCGAGGCAGTTATTGATTTTGTGCGCCCCGGTGTGAAGAAGATCTTCGCGTTTAAGATAGATTTTTGCGCCGCGGAGTTTGTCGGTGAGCCTGCGGGCAAAAAACAAAGGCGTCGGTCGGCCCGCGTATGTGCGAAGTAGTTCATCCAGACGGCGCTGGAACGCGCGGTCGCGCTTGGCCTTATCGTATTCGCGCTCCAGTTCTTCGAGCGCAGCCATCAGTGTTTCCGGGACGTAGCGTCCTCCGTAGACGCCGAAGCGGCCTTTGACGGGCTTTGGCCGATTGCTGCCCTTCGGAACAGTTGCGGTGGCCATCGGCTATGCGAGTCTCTCTGCTTGACGAACGGCGGTAATAAAGGCCTTAACTTTTTCGGGATCTTTCTTGCCCGGTTCTGCCTCGACGCCAGAGGAAACATCCACGCCCCAGGGCTTTAGTATATCGATCGCGTCAGTAACATTTGCTGGGTTCAGCCCACCCGCTACCACAACTCTCATGACTTGTTTCATGCGTTCCACAATCGGCGCAGCTCTTTGCCAGTCGAACGCTACGCCGGTGCCACCCGGCTGCTGGAGAGCTGCCGGAATCGAGAAAAATTGTTTGGAAAAAGTCCAGCAATTGTTCTCCTCCGGGAGAGGATCGTATAAGCTCGGCGGATCGAGCTGCGTTGGAAATGAAATTGTTTGCGGATGCTTCCGACTCCATAAACCACTCCGCGGGCATTGACGTATAGTTTTTGAAGCCGGGGGGGAAACACCCTACTCCATATGCCTTCGTTTCGTTTGCCGAGTGGACGTGCAGCCCGACGTGCAGTTGTGATCCGGTCAAACCCAAACCATGCACGAGTTCGAGGAAGTTTTTAGGAAAGTTGCCTGACGAACACCCCAACCTTCTCGATATGCGTCGGGATGTCGCGAACGATGGTGCGAACTGTTTCTGGCAGCACGTTGCGGGGACTCTTTTCGTAGAAGACAAATCCGAGCGCGTCCGCGCCGGCTTCGACGGCGGTCTGTGCGTCCTCGAGATTTGTGATTCCACAAATTTTTACCCAGGTCATCAAGCTCCGTTATAATTGCCACTTATTTCCTGACCAAGACATTAGACTCGCGCTTCGCTTCCGCCAGCAGGCTTTTCAGGGCTTCTCCCGGCGACTTTGCATTCATCAATGATTCGCCGATCAAGAACGCCCGATAACCCACGGCATGCAGGGCTGCAATATCCGCTCCCTTGTGTATTCCGCTTTCAGCTACAGGAAACGCACCCTTGGGAATTGAATCCGCCAACCGGAAGGCAGTCTGAAGATCAACTTGGAAAGTTCGTAAATTGCGGTTATTTACGCCAATCAGCGAGCAGCCGGAGTCTACGGCGATTTTTAATTCTGCTTCGTCGTGTACTTCGCACAAGACGTCAAGCTTATAGTCGACCGCGCCTCGCGCCAGCATGGTTAATTCTGCCGGCGACAGCGCGGCTACAATTAGCAACACGGCATCGGCGCCGTAGGCTCGCGCTTCCAGCAACTGAAATTCATCGATAATGAAATCCTTGCGCAGGCAGGGAAGGCTTGTGCTCCTCGATGCACGCTGTAGATTTTCCAACGATCCCTGAAAGAATTCCGCATCGGTCAAGACCGACAATGCAGCCGCACCTGCGCTTTCAAGTTCTAATGCCAATTTCGCCGCATCAAAATCAGAACGGATCAGCCCACGCGAAGGCGAGGCTGTTCTTCAACTCCGCAATCACTGCCGGGCCCTGCGCGTTTATAGCCTCTAGTCCACGCTGGAAGCCGCGAGGGACATGGTTTGCCGCCTGCCGCTCAAGTTGTCGCAAATCCGACGTGAGCTTAATTTCAGCAACTGTTCGACGGGTTGCGGCGACGATTTCATTGAGGCTGGCAGGCATGATGAATGAAGTCAATTATACGGGATGGCCATCAGGCGCCCTGTCAGGGTATTGTCAAATAAAAGGATGGAGCTCACGCAGACAGGCCGGATGCAAGTGGAACCAGCATATTGGTAGCTGGATTTAGCGCATCCACAAGCGAACGAAAAAACGTGGTGCCATCGAAGGGACTCGAACCCCCACACCCTTGCGGGTACATGGACCTGAACCATGCGCGTCTGCCAATTCCGCCACGATGGCAATAGTGATTCGGTTACGGGCCGACCCTTGCGGGCGACCCTTCAGGAGAGAACCACAGGAATTATTCTACAGGCGCATCGCTGCCTGTCAAACATCAGGCTTCAGGCTTCGGGTGTCAAAGTCTCATTATTGGAATCTAACTCAAGATGTCCGGCGCGCGAATTCAATACGCTAGCCGAAGCCTGCAGCGTCAGCGCAACTTCATCCCTCCAGCTTGGCGGTCATCGTAATATTCGCTTTCAGCACCTTGGATACGGGACAGCCGCTCTTGGCGTTCTCAGCTGCCTTCTGAAACGCAGCCTGGTCGGCATTGGGCACGTGGCCAACCACGTCGAGATGTACCGCAGTGATGGCCCAGCCAGAGTCCAGTTTCTCCATCGTGAGCGTCGCGGTAGTTTCGATGCTCGATGCGGTTAGATTCGCAGCACCTAACTGTCCGGAAAGCGCCATTGAAAAGCAGCCAGCGTGCGCGGCGGCGATCAATTCTTCAGGATTTGTTCCGGGGGTGTTTTCGAATCGCGTGCTGAAAGAATAAGGTGTATTGTTCAACACGCCGCTGGATGAAGACACCGCACCTTTCCCGTCCTTCAGACCGCCTTTCCAAACCGCACTTGCCTTACGTTGCATTTGTTTCTCCTAAGTTATGAAGTGTGTGACTCACTATTGTAGATGGAAGCAAGCGAAGGTGTCAGGTCGTCAGACTCAAGCGAAACAGCAGACTGGAATAATGACCTCAATAAAAATCGGAGCAGCTCAGATAGAATCCACAATTAGCGCAACTCAGCTTGCAGCGATGCTCTCGCAACTGTGTCGAGCAATTGGGACAGAAGCGCAAGGCTGCACCAGGATCGGATTTGCGGCCATCAGTCTTGTTGTTGGAAGTACTCGAGACGATCGAATCGGATGCTGGTTCACTCATATCGATGACGCGTATCGTTTTAATCAGCTAAGCAACTTTCGTACCGCCGCCAAATCTGATTTCCTGATCGACAGCAGGAGAAGTGCTGTTCCACGAATCAGCCATAATGCGCCACACGCCAAGGCGGCGCCATGCGCGTAAAAATTGTCCTGTCTCGCTCCCAGTTGTATTTCCCGATTGGGAAGAAACACTATAGCGCCCTATTTCAACAGCCATATCGCCGGAATTTTCCAGGCGTGTAGTTTCGAAGCGAAGGTTCTGATATCCCGAATCGCTATACTGGCGCAGCATGCGCTCGATCGCTTTCGTTCCCTGTGAAGACTCGCGATGCGAAAGCATCAAGGTGCCGTCGGAAGCGAATAACGCTGCGGCCTGATCGTAATTTCCGGTGTTGAATGCAGTACAAAGATCTTGGGTCAGCCCACGAATGGTTGATTCCGCATCGAGCAGTGGATTAGCGCTGGTAAGGGGTGGGCGATACATCGAACTACCTCCTGGGGGGAACAGGAAACAAATTTACACTTCTGGTTGGTCCTCTGTTGAAAGCCGACCACAACGTTACAATGATTGTAGCGCAAAACTCGAACTGGAAAACGCTGATGCCGGCACACAGGTACCCTACTAAGGTTCGTCACCACGGCAAAATTGTTTTCGACCACGAATCAATCGCTCGAAATATCCTTGGATAGACTATCTTTGGTCGGTGATCTGCCGTGACCTACGAACCGGGCAATCTAGTTTGATACTGTTTAGGCTGAGAGCCAAGTGTCCCTCCTCTCCCCCTTTTTTTCGTAAACTAATCTAAATTGACATTTGATCACGTGCAGGAACTTGAAAAATCACGCCCCGGCTTGCAGGAGATTCTGAACAGACCCATTCGCGATCTTGGTCTGAAGATCGAAGGTTCGCCACTGCAGCCTTTGGTTCAACAGTTGTATAACGAACTTGAAAAGAAAGGCTTGCTGAAATTTCATCCACTTTGCTATTTGAGCGACGAATGGGGCTGTCCATCCGGCGAGCCGGTTATTGGAATACCTTTTTATCTTGCCAATGCGGACCTCGGCTATCTCGAAAAGCAAACGAACGATCTCGAAGATGCGCGGGAGATCATGATGTATCTCAGGCACGAAGCCGGGCACGCATTTAACTACGCCTACAGACTTCATCGCACTCCCGAGTGGAAACAACTTTTTGGTCCGTTTCGCCGCCCCTATCACGACAACTATCGGCCGATTCCATTCTCGCGAAACTTTGTTCGGCACCTGGCTGGATGGTACGCGCAGAAGCATCCCGACGAAGATTTCGCTGAAACCTTCGCGGTGTGGCTGACTCCCCGTTCCGCCTGGCGCAAGCGCTATCGTGGCTGGGGCGCGATGGCGAAGCTACGCTACATGGATCGGATTGCGAGAAAGTTAGGAAACGTGGATCCGGTTCGCCGGCGTGGACAGACGGACATTACGGTCGATGAAATGGAGGCCACGGTGGCTGAGTTCTACCAGCGGTTAAATGGTGACGTCCCGCTCGTAGATCTGGCCCTCGATACCGACCTGCGCGATATTTTCGACACCTCCAAGAGGCGGAAAAGCGCAAAACCCGCGCAAGAATTTCTGCATGCGCAAAGGAAAGCCGTGGTCGACAAAGTTGCATATTGGACCGGGGCGCAGCGTCCGCTGATCAAGAAATTAATTGAGGCGATCGAGAAGAGAATCGGGGAACTTGGTTTGTTCGCCGACAGCGAACGGGAATCCGAACACTTGATCCAGATTACGGTTTACGTCACCGCTCTGGCAATGAATTACATGGCGCGAGGAAAATTTGTTCATCCATGATTCCAATAGAGCTGGCAAGCATGAGAGTTACTTGCCGAAAGCCTGGAGGGCGCAATGATCAGCGCGAAACTAAAAGTCGCGGTTCTTTATGACATCTGGGAGGACGACACGCCCGCAGCCGAAGCTGTCGCGGAAGAAAAGCCCGCGCGCAAGACAAAATCAAAACGCAAGCCGCGAATCGAAAAAGAAGATCGCGAAGAAATCTTCGAAGCGCTGGAGAAACTCGGGCATGAACCGTTTTATCAGGTGCTCGACGGGCGTCCGCAATGTCTGACGGCGCTGGCGAAGTGTGATGCGGATTTGATCTTCAATCTGACCGAGTCTTATGCGGGCGACGATACCAAAGAAATGAATGTCGCAGCTTATATGGACCTGTTGGAGATGCGCTATACCGGAGGCGGTCCGCACGCGCACTTCCTCGCACAGGATAAGGGCACGGCGAAAAAAATGTTTGGGTTTCATGGCATCAAGACTCCGTTTTTTGCGACATCCTATCGCGGCCGCATCGAACATGCTCACGACATCTCGTTTCCTCTGATCGTGAAGCCCGTTTCCGAAGATGGTTCCATCGGCATCAACGCCGATGCCGTGGTCAACAGCGTGAAAGAGCTCATGGAGCGGGTGGAATACATCCAAAACGAATTTGATTCACCCGCGTTGATCGAGGAGTACATCGAAGGACGCGAAATATATGCCGCGATCCTCGGAAGCTACGAGGCCACTGAAAGCCTGCCTCTGGTTGAGCTCGACCTTTCACGCTTGCCAAAAGGCACTCCAAAAATTGCCAGCTACGATGTGAAGTTTGAAAAAGATACGCAAGCGCACAAGCTGACAAAATCCCACCTCGCCACCGATCTCGATCCAGAGACGGTTACCCGCTTGCAAGAAACTGCGTTGGCGGCGTACCGGGCAGTCAAGTTGCGCGACTACGGCCGCATTGACATGCGGCTTACGGAGAAAGGCGAGGTGTTACGTGATCGAGGCCAATCCGAATCCATGGCTTTCAAGCAAGCAGGAGTTCGCTATGGCCGCGAAAGCCTCAGGCCGCTCCTACACGCAATTAATTGGTGAGATCATGGAAATCGCGATGCAACGATATGCACCACGAACCGCTGAAACGATTGCCTGAGAGATTAGCCCGATAACGCTAGGCTACTTTTTTTCTTTTTTGTCTAGTCACCATCTGCACCACGGGCAGCGGCAACTGCAAGATGCGGGCCGTGGTTTCCCGCTTGGAAAACGCTCTGATGGCAATGCCACTCTCATTGGGAAACGGGTTCGACACGGCTTCAAATTCCTGGCCATAAATGCGTATCCGCTTCGATTGTGCATATCCCATTTTTTGAAGCTGATCGCAAACTTCGTGTACTTCGGATGACTGCGGGCTCGCGAATAAAAAATTGGTATTCATCAGTAAATATTGTATCGGATAAACCGACGCGCCGTCTGCGAGTGCAGTCACCGTTACGTGTGATCAGATAAGAGGTTTGTTTTCCGTAGGCTTCAAGTTCAATTTGAAGATCAGGCTTAAGCTGATTTCAACAACTGCATCTCGACAGCAGGAACGCCGATCCTCTGCGTCAATTCGGCAATGCGGTGTTTGATGTAGCCATCTTCGGTCAGGTGAGCGGCCGCAGTGTTACCCAATTGCGATGCGACCAATCGATCCATCGGTTCACGCTTGCTGAAATTCGGATCCGTGCGAAAGCAAAACTGACAGTCGCAGCCGGTAGGTGTGTCCTTGCCCAGTGACTCGCGATGGAATAGATCCATGATGACGTTTCTCTCCTCGGTCGACTCATATGAATAAGGAAAACATATATACCACAACTCTTGGTCAGGGTGAGAGGACGACTTTGTCAGTTTTCGTTGTGCCAATGCAAAGGTAACTATTTCTGAAGATCTTTCAAAATTTCTCGCGCCGCGTTGGCGCCGGAACTTCCGGTCAATCCTGCTCCTGGGTGCGTTCCTGAGCCGCACATATAGAGATTCTTAATCGGCGTGCGATAGCGCGCCCAATCCAGCAGTGGGCGCATGGTGAAAAACTGGTCGAGCGCCAGCTCTCCATGAAAAATGTGGCCTCCAGTGAGGCCGTAAGTATCTTCCAGATCCTGCGGCGTGATTATCTGATGCGTAAGAATAAGTTCCGGAAGGTTAGGGGCGTACTGCGACAGCGTTTTGACCACGGTATCGCCTAACGCGACACGCTGGCTGTCCCAATCGCTGCCCTTGAGTTTGTAGGGCGCGTATTGCATGTAAATCGACATCACGTGCTTGCCTGGCGGAGCTAGCGACGGATCGGTGACCGACGGGATCGTGACTTCGAGATAAGGTTGCTTGGAAAAATTACCATACTTTGACTCGTCAAAAGCTCGCTCTAAATAATCGATTTCAGGGCCGATGTGAATCCGTCCGCTCAAAGCGGCAGCGTCACTCGTGCCTTTCAGAGCCGTGAATTCGGGAAGAGCGGCAAGCGCCAGGTTCACTTTGGCGACTGTCCCCGGCATGCGGTAGTGTTGCAGCTTCATAACGAAATCCGGCGACAAGTGGATCGGATCCACCAGTTTCAATAAAGTTCGCTTGGGATCAGCATTGGAGATAATTGCCTTCGCATTGATCTCTTCGCCGGTCGAAAGAACTACGCTGGTGGCTGCGCCATCTTTGACACGAATCTCGATGACTTCAGCGCCGCTGCGGATTTCAGCGCCCGCTTGCGTTGCCGCTGAAGCCATGGCCTCGGCTATCGCTCCCATTCCGCCTTGCGCGAAACAAGCCGATCCCGCAGGGTGAGGATCTCCTGCCCCGCGAATCAGAAGCACCAGACTGGATCCAGCAGACCACGGGCCCAGAAACGTTCCGAAGATGCCACGGGCCGCGATGGTGGCGCGAAGCAGTTCAGTGTCGAAATATTCTGCGGCCATGTCCGCAACCGCCATTGGCCCCCAGCGGAGCAAGCGGTACATATCCTTCTTGCCCAGATTTCGGATCGACCGTCCGGTCTGAAGCATCCCCCACAAATCGCTGCGGTTTGGATTGTCGATGTTCGGTGGCGCGAGGGTCAGCGCCTCACCAATTACCTTGCCCACTTTCGCCAGCGACGTTTGTAATTCCGGATACTTGCTTGCATCTTTCTGCGAGAATTTGCCGATTTCCTGCATCGATTGCTTAACGTCGTTGTAGAGAATCAGCGCGCGCCCGTCGGGCGACAGCGAAACCACACCTACGTCCGGCGTGATCAGGCGCAGTCCGTACTTGTCCAATTGCATATCGCGAACGATGTCGGGACGAAGCGGACCTGCGGAGTGAGCAAGAATGGAACAGCGAAAGCCAGGAAAAAATTCTTCGGTTAGCGCCGCACCGCCAGGTTGCGCACGTCGTTCCAGAACCAGCGGCTTGTATCCGGCTTTGGCAAGATAAAAGGCAGTGACCAGCCCGTTGTGGCCTCCGCCAACGATGACGGCATCACGCGCGTCCGGCATCGATTACGCCGCCCCTTTGAAGTCTTTGAGGATTTCGAGCGCAGCCAAACGACCCGGCCCACCCATAATTCCGCCGCCCGGATGTGTGGCTGATCCGCACATGTATAGATTCTTGATCGGGGTGCGAAACTGCGCGTATCCCGGCACCGGACGCAGAAAGAAAAGTTGTTCGAGCGAAAGTTCGCCCTGAAAAATGTTGCCTTCCGACAATCCCCATTCGCGCTCGAGATCCAACGGCGTGATCACCTGCTTGTGCAGAATGATGTCCTTGATATTCGGTGCATACTCGGCAATGGTGTTGATCACGTTGTCGCCGAAGGCCTCTTTCTGATCGTCCCAGTTGAGCCCTGGGCGCAGCTTGTAGGGCGCATACTGCACGAAGCAGGAAAGAATATGCTTGCCCGGTGGCGCGACTGATGGATCGGTAAGCGTGGGTATAACCATGTCAATGTACGGACGGCGGGAAAAAGTTCCGTACTTGGCATCGTCGTAGGCGCGTTCCATGTATTCGACGCTGGGCGAGATCGAAATCGCGCCGCGCAGATGAGCGCCCGGGCCGGGCATGGCTTTGAAATTCGGCAGGGCGTCGAGCGCTAGATTCACTTTGCCGGAAGATCCGCGAAATTTATAACGATTGATCTCTTCGAGAAAATCGTCAGGCAGATTTCCCTTTTCAATCATCTTTACGAATGTAAGGCGCGGATCGACGCTGGAAGAAACAATGTCCGCGTAGATCTCATCTCCATTCGCCAACACCACGCCCTTGGCTTTGCCATTTTTCACGATGATCCGTGCGATCGCAGCCTCAGTACGGATTTCAGCTCCAGCCTCGCGCGCCGCGTCCGCGATAGCATTGGAAATAGCGCCAGTACCACCGCGCGCAAATCCCCACGAGCGAAATGCGCCGTCGATCTCACCCATGTAGTGATGGAGCAACACGTATGCCGTGCCCGGCGAGCGCACGCCCAGAAATGTGCCGATGATCCCGGAGGCCGACATGGTCGCCTTCAACACATCGGTTTCGAACCACTGATCCAGGAAGTCGATGGCGCTCATGGTCATCAACTGCACCTGGTTGTATTTGTCTTCGCTGGTGAGGCCCTGAAAGCGGCGGCCGAGGAACAAGCAACTTCATCAATTCTTTCGGATTGAGTGTGGCTGGGTCGGGCGGCACCATGCTGAGAATCGGCTTCACGAAACGGCACATCGCCTGCATCGCTTTGCCGAACTCGTCGTAGGCTTCGGCATCGGTCTTAGAGTGACGTGCGATCTCGCGATGTGTTTTCCCGTGATCGTTCACGCGCCATAAGTGATCGCCGTTCGGCATGGGAGTAAATGTGCCATCGAGCGGGAGGATTTCCAGTCCGTGTCGGGGAAGGTCGAGGTCGCGAATGATTTCAGGACGGAGCAATGAGACTACATAAGAGCAAACCGAAAACTTGAATCCGGGAAAGACTTCTTCAGTGCAAGCGGCTCCGCCGAGCACATAGCGGCGTTCGAGCACCAGAACTTTCTTGCCTGCTCGTGCGAGATACGCGGCGTTGACCAGGCCATTGTGGCCTCCGCCAATCACAATCACGTCGTATGAATTGGAACCAGCCACTAGCTTCTAGCTCCTCGCTCAATCTTTTGGAAAGGTGAATTGTACTCGCGTGACGAGGTTCAAGCGATGCGGATTACAGGCCGCTGGGGAGGACGCTCCATTGTATGAGCCGGTTCATGAGGAATTTGAGCACCTCATTGTAGACGAGAGACAGATAGCCTGTCTTGCAGAATATGTCCTCTTC
Organism: uncultured Acidobacteriota bacterium; assembly: GCA_963716405.1. Taxonomy (GTDB): domain Bacteria; phylum Acidobacteriota; class Terriglobia; order Terriglobales; family Acidobacteriaceae; genus JABDBE01. Next base: position 180,342 of record CAVQTI010000021.1, read on the forward strand.
AATGCAAAGTCGTTAGCAGATTGCCCTTACTGAAGACTCTGTTCTGTGTTCCACCATTTCTTATCTTCCTCAAAATCAGCCGATGCGGCCGGCATAAGCTCAGAGAATTGATCGCATCTGTGCCACCCAGTTAAACAACTCAGATTGAATTGGAAGGCATGCTTACGATTCTCAACTGACGCGCCTTCGAAGATCATGACCCTGAACGAACGGATGTTGGCCGCACCTGAAAAGCCATAGCCGGGATGTCGTTTCAAGGGATCATATGACCGATCAAGCTTGAGTTTGTGTTCCTCCCAAGCCGTCGCTTCAATTTCCGGGTCAGGGCGGCCTTCGAAAAGCGCAAGGGCGTATACTCTTCCGGTCACGGTCTGGTTCTGGTTCTCAACAAGAATGTCGCCCGCCGCTTGCCACGCTCTTAACCCCACCCTATCCCCGAGCCATGCCATTGCCGGCGAACTCAGGAGCGACCGCATCCACCCATTGTTCGGCGACACCATGTGTATGCAGGACATGTTCGCGCAGTTGCTGGGTTCCTCATAACGAAGTCCGTGTTCGGACCCCAAATGCTTGAGTTCCGCGATACTGGAGTTGTCTATTTTCAAAGAGTTGATTCGGTGCAAGACGTACGCCGCCCGTTTGCATAGTAGTGATTCGCGCTGATTAGGAACAAATAAAAACCAATGACGATCACAAGGGGAGAGACTGTTAACAATCGCCCTCTGCGCTTGCCCTGCATAACTAACATTAGACACCGGAAAGACGTGATCCTCGCAGCGATTATTGCCGACACCCGAGTGACCGCATATAATCCGTCGTTCGGGTCCTAAGACTAGGAGAGTGCCGTGCCCGTAGGAACTGCATTTCACGAACGAACTTTTCCCCTTTGCCAGAGCCTGAATTACCGCGAGTGGTCGGGGTATTACACGGTCAGCGTTTACGAAGTGCATCATGAGCACGAGTACAACGCCATTCGCAACGCGGCTGCACTGATCGACATTTCTCCGTTGTACAAATACTTGGTCACAGGCAAAGACGCGACCAAACTGGTAAACCGCGTGATCACGCGCGACATCCGCAAAGTTTCCGTGGGTCAGGTAATTTACTGCTGCTGGTGCGATGAGCAGGGCAAGGTCATCGACGATGGCACCATCACGCGTCTCGACGAAAACAAGTATCGCTGGACCGCCGCCGATCCCAGTCTGCGCTGGTTTCGCCAGAACGGCATCAGCATGGATGTTCAGGTCGAAGACATTTCCGAAAAAGCCGCGGCGCTCGCTTTGCAGGGACCGACCTCGGGCAGGCTGCTGAAGTCGGTGGCAGAAGCAGATATTGCCAACCTGAAATATTTCCGCGTGACCCATGGCAAGATCGCGGGCGTGCCGGTGGATATTTCGCGCACCGGATATACCGGAGATCTAGGCTACGAAATCTGGGTGCCGTGGAACGACGCGGTGAAGGTCTGGGATGCGGTGATGGAAACGGGCAAACGTTTCGACATTCACGCGGCCGGCATGCTGGCTCTCGATGTAGCGCGCATCGAAGCGGGATTGCTGCTCATCGAGGTTGACTACACCAGCAGCAAGAAGGCCCTGATCCCGTCGCAGAAGTATTCACCGTTCGAATTGGGATTTGGCAAAATGGTTCATCTCAACAAAGAGAATTTCATCGGCAAGGCGGCGTTGGAGCAGGACCAGAAGCATGGCGTGGCCAGGCAGTTCGTCGGACTCGAGATCGATTGGACAGAAGTAGAAGCGCGCTACGAAAAATTCGGTCTCACGCCCGCGGCACCGAGCCAGGCCTCGCGCGTGGCGGTTCCCGTGTACTGCGGCGAGAAACAAGTAGGTAAGGCAACTTCGACAACGTGGTCGCCGGTGCTGAAAAAGATGATTGCGCTGGCCAGCATTGAAACGTCACATGCCAAGCTCGACACTCGATTGCAAATAGAAATCACCATTGAAGCCATCCGGCAAAAGGTGACCGCAAAGATTGTGAAGATGCCGTTTTTTAATCCTGCAAGAAAGACCGCAGTACCCGTGTAGCATTATTGAAAAAAAAACTTCGCCGGCACATTGGTGCCGGCGATGTGGAACGAAACTCCACTACTACTTCTGTGGAGGCGCGGCTGGAGATTCTCTCTCCTCACCCTGATTTCTTGGGAACGGCCGGTCCGCGTGGATGCCCGGTATACGTTTCTCACCCTTTGAACTGAAGCGAGGTTCGTCGGCCGAAGCCGCTAGTGGATTCTTCGTGGTGTATGCCGCTTCGTTAAACACCCCGCCCGACGGCGCTTTGGCCACCATGAACACACCAAATGCTTTGTCATTCACATACGACGACGACAAGTAATCGGCGAGCATGGGGCCATTTTGCGACTGGGGTAGCCAGCTTATCTGCATGGCGCCGGCGCTTAGATCTTTTCCGGCTGTCCAGGTCTTGCCTCCGTCCGACGAAGTGGTAAAGCCGACGTGCACTCGGCACGTGGAATCGTCGCAATTGGCTTGGGGATAAAAATAATAAGTAGTTGTCACGTTGGCGGTGCTGCCTGAGGTGTTGCGATCGACAGCCAGCCCGGGGATGAAATGGTCTACGGTGCTGGTGAGTGGATCGATTGGAATGCGGGCAGGTTTCGTCCACTTGGTTCCGTTCGTCGAAGTGATCAGCACCAGATCATTGGTGCTGCAATTCTTACGGAAGCTGCAATCCGACCACTCCACGTAAAGCTTTCCCGACTTATCAATGCCTGTCGAAGGGAAGGGCAAGCCCACGCTCCGCAAACTGCTGTTGCCCTGAAAAGTATTTACGGGAGCGATGGTGAAGCTCGATCCCCAACTGGCGCCGCCGTTGGTCGAAGTGAATGCCTGCATGTTGTTTCCCAGATAAATCAGGACTACCTGGCCGTTCGGCTGGACCAGCGGCTCAGCGCCTGAGCCGAATGCGCCGTCGCGCGAGGTCTTGGCCGCTCCCCATGTGAGTCCGCCATCGGTGGAAGTGCTGATCTCGATTTCGGGCGTGTCCCATTCCGCGTAGCAATGGCCGTAATATTTGCTGTTGGCGTTGTTGTCGCAGGTGATCCAGTTTTTATCGTCTCCGCCGCTGGTGTCCACCATGACCGGTTTGTCCCAATGGAGGCCGTCGGTAGAGCGGCTGACGGCGACGTTGTTTCCTGCGTTGCCAATGGGAAGACTGCAAATCAGCCACACGCCGTGCTTCGCGTCGTAAACTACCGAGGCGTCGCTGGCCGCCGAGTTAGGCCCATTCTTGTAATTGACCGTGAGTCCGGGAAGAGAACCGTATGCCCAAGTCTTGCCGCCATCGGTGGTAGTTGAGAAGCCAAGATCGGCGCCGCCGCCATCGGCAACCCGAGCTACCTGGAAAGCCGCGACCATGGTTGATCCCCACGAATAGGTATCAGGCTCGACTTCGGTTTTGTGCTGGCTGTAGGAATTATGGAAACTGTCGGTGCTGATCTTGACAAGTTGTGCGTTTGCCGGTGCTGCCACAACGAGGGAAATGGCAATTGTCAGTATCGTCAGAACGACAGACCTTTTGCCGCCTTGAGACGGGGAAGTTCGATTCATCGGATTGTCCTTATAGTTGGGGATGTAGTTTGGCGACAGTTGCCAAGCCAAAACGGGAGACATTTCCGGCAGCAACGAGCGCGACAGTAGTTCAAGCTTCGGGCGACAATACACCGGCCCTTCGCGGCCTGTCAATGTGCATGATTTTTCACTGTGATGCGACGGTTACGCTTTCAGGGTTTGGGGCGCAACGCCTAGCTGTGCGAAAGTGATGATGTGGCCAGTTGGATCGCTGACGCCGATTTCTTTGGCGCCATAGAACGTGGTGCGGACTGGCATTACCACTTCGGCTCCTTTCATGGCGGAAATAATTTGGTCGAGATTTTCGACTTCTACATACAGGAATGACGGCCCCTTGTGAATCTCGGGCGAAACCGCAGAGACATCATTCTCCGCGCTAGAGTAGGTTTGATACATCAACTCGACGCCGTCTTTTTGCAGGATGGCGAATGCGAGTTTCTTGCCCTCGGGCACATCGATGGTTTTCTCAAATCCCAGTCGTTCCATCCAGAACTTCAGGCAGGGCTCGATCTCTTCGGCGAACAATAGAGATGTGATTTTCTTCACGGTCATAAGTTCTCCGGTTTCCGGTGCGTTAAGTTTGCCCAAAGGGCGCACCACAATGCATTGTGAATTTCGTCTTGTAATTCTCTCTAGTCTCGTTTAGACTAGCGCATAATACAAGTTTGTAATTGGAGATGTCAAGGAGAATTTTCATGCCTACCGAAGAACGTAAACTGCGAGACTTGGTTTCCATTGGTCCGGCAATGCTGCGCGACTTCGAAATGCTCGGAATTGTCCAGCGTGGCCCAGCTTTCCAAGAGAAACCCAGATAATCTGTACGAGAAGCTGTGCCAAATTAAACGGCAACCGCAGGACATTTGTTGCCTGGATGTTTTTCGTGCCGCTGTAGCGCAGGCGCGGAATCCGCAATTGCCAGCGGAGCAATGCGAGTGGTGGTACTGGAGTCGGACACGAAAGGCGTGCGATGCCAGCCGCTGAGAAGCGCGAGCTGACCACCCCGGACTTGGTCCTGCTGAGTCTGCTCGCCGAACGACCGATGCACGGATACCAGGCCAATCTTGAACTGGAACGCCGCCAGGTGCGGGATTGGGCGGGCATCTCGCGGCCGCAAGTTTATTACTCGCTGGAAAAACTGGCTCGGTTGGGATTGATCCGGGCCGCCGAAAGCGAGGAACCGCTGGCGGGCCCCGAGCGGCGGGTCTTCGTGACATCAGCCAAGGGTCGCGCGGCGCTAGCGGACGCTTTGGAACGCGAAGACTGGACCACTCAACGCGAACGTCCCCCGTTTCTCACCTGGATTGCGCTCTCGTGGCAGGCTCGGCCGGGAATTGTTCAACGGCAACTGCAGCGGCGCCGCGAATTTTTGGAGAAGGAACTTGCCCAGGAAGAGATTACGTTGCGGGCGATCCGAAAAGAGGTGGGACACCGTTTCCATGAAGCCGTGTGGATGGTCGGCCTGACCATTCAACAGTTTCGAGTGGAGTTAAGGTGGCTGAACAAGCTTTCTCGTGAGATCCATCGCCGGGCTGGGGCGCGGCATTCGGCGTATGTTGGGAAAGATAGCGGGTGAGGCGGTTCTTCGGCGGTGGCCGCATCCCGGGGTGAATCCTTCATTCGGCTGGACGAGTGAGACGCACGTCCACCACGCGGCCATCCATCCTGCTAGGATATTGCCTCGTGCCTCCGTTGCTCGATGTGCGGCATCTTACTGTTGAATTTCCTACTCGGGGTTCGACTGCACAGTCCATGCTTGCGGTTCGTGACCTCAGTTTGACTATCGCTCCCCGCGAGGTTCTTGGCCTGGTGGGTGAATCCGGTTCAGGAAAATCTGTAACCTCACTGGCTCTCATGCGGCTGCTTCCTCCACAGGCGCGAGTTACGGGAGAGTTTCTCTTCGCCAACGGAAATGGCTCCGCGCATGACCTTCTGAATCTTCCCGATCAAGACATGCGGAACTTGCGCGGATCAAAGCTGGCCATGATTTTTCAGGAGCCGATGACCGCTTTGAATCCCGTAATGCGGGTAGGCGATCAGATCGCCGAGGCTGTGGCCGTGCACACCCAGATCACGAAAAAGGACGCTTGGGATCGGGCGGTATCGGCGATGGATGACGTAGCCATACCAAATCCAGCGCTTCGCGCTCGCGATTATCCTTACCAGCTTTCCGGAGGCATGCGACAACGCATCATGATCGCCATGGCCGTGGTGAATCGTCCCACGCTGCTCATCGCCGACGAACCCACCACCGCTCTCGACGTTACCGTGCAGGCGCAAATTCTCGATTTGCTCGCGGAGTTGCGGGCGAAGTTTGGTCTGGCGATGTTGTTTATCTCGCACGATCTCGCTGTCGTCTCTCACGTGGCCGACCGCATTGCGGTTATGTACGCGGGAAACCTCGTCGAACTAGGTTCGAGGAGCGACATCTTCAAAGCCCCGGCTCATCCCTACACGCGTGGACTTCTGAATGCAGTGCCTACCCTGAAGACGGATCGTGCGCGTCCGCTCAAAACGATCGAAGGAACAGTACCGCCTCTGCACGCTATTCCTCCTGGATGCCCGTTCGAACCGCGTTGTGACTTTCGTGAGCCGCAATGCAGCCACGGTCTGCCGCCGCTTCTCGAAGTCGCTGCGGGCCACTGGGCGCGCTGTCCGGTGGTGAATCCATGATGACAGTGTGGGTGGGACCTTCTTGTCCGTCCGGTTGTTAGTAATCAAAACCAAAATCAACGGCGGCGGACAGGAGTGTCCGCCCTACATGGTCTATAATCGCCATTTTGCCTGGTGACGAGTGCGCGTCCTTCTACTAAGCGACATTCACAGCAATCTCGAAGCCCTAGAAGCGTGCCTCGCGGCCGCTCCCGCTTATGATCTCGTCGTCAACCTGGGCGATATTGTCGGCTATGGCGCCAGTCCGAATGAAGTCATCGAACGCTCGCGCAAACTGGGAAAGTTTTTTGTTCGCGGCAATCACGACAAAGCGGTATGCGGCCTGGTCGATATCAGGGAATTCAATCCGGTTGCGGCACTGGCTTCGTCGTGGACGCGCGATCAACTCACCAAGGAAAATCTGGACTGGCTGCGCAGCTTGCCACAGGGCCCGGTTCAGATCGAAGAACTGGCTGATATTCAATTTGTGCACGGATCGCCGATTCATGAAGACGAGTACGTCGTGAACGTGGGCGATGCCGTCGGGCCGCTGATGGTTTCTTCTTTCAAGATTACTTTTTTTGGACACACGCATTTGCAAGGCAGCTTCAGCTTGAATGGCGAGCACATCGACGCCATTCATCCCGCCTACAGAACCGTCGGACAGATAGAAAAATCCGAGCTTCCTCTCAAAAAAGATATGCGCTACCTCATTAATCCCGGGTCGGTGGGACAGCCTCGTGACGGCGATTGGCGTGCGGGATTCGCGGTGTTTGATTCGGACGCGGGCATCATCGCTTTTTACCGCGTTCCTTACAACCTAAAGCGAGCGCAGGAACGTATCCTCGCCGCCGATCTGCCGCAGCGTTTAGCCACGCGCCTTGCTGCAGGAAGATGAACCTAAAATTGCTTGATGGAGGTCGCTCGTCCTCCAAGTTCACAAGGAAAAATCGAAAATGAAAATGAATGATTTGAAGCTGGCAAGGCTCGCATTGGGGCTGGCTGTATTGATGTTTGCCGGGTCAGGTACCGCCCAAAACACGAACCCTTCCGCACAAAACTTCGATCAGGTGGCGATTTCGCCGGACGGAAATCGCATTGCCTGGGTGCAGGAGGCAGTGAACAAATCCGGAGAAGCCACCGGAGGCACGACAATTTTCGTTCAGGACGTAAAGTCTCCCGACTCGAAACCGAAACGCATTGGCGCCGGCGCCGATTTGCAGGTTGTGGGCGAGGGAACTATCGCCTGGTCGCCCGACAGCAAACATCTAGCTTTTCTTTCTGACATCGAGGGCGGCGGGCAATCGAACTTTTACGTCGTGAACGTCGACGGCGGGGGAGCGCGCAAATTGACCAGCCTCAAAGGATATCTGTCCGATCCGACCTGGTCTCCGGATGAAAAGACATTGGCATTTCTGTTCACGGAAAATGCGCCGCGGGTTGCGGGTCCGTTGATGCCTATGGTTCCGGAAACTGGCGTGATCGACGCGAAAATTTATGAACAACGCCTGACTCTCGTGGATCTCGCTTCCGGCAAGGTCCAACAAATTTCGCCACCGGACATGTACGTTTACCAGTATGACTGGTCGCCGGATGGCAAGAATTTCGCGGCGATTGCCGCACACGGCGCAGGCGATTCCAATTGGTATGTCGCCCAGTTGTACACCCTGAATGCCGCAGGCGGAGAACTCAAGGCGATTTATAAACCTTCGTTGCAGATTGCGGTGCCGCGCTGGTCTCCCGACGGCAAAACCATTGCCTTTATCGGCGGGTTGATGAGCGACGAAGGATCGATCGGGGGCGACATCTTTACCGTGCCCGCGTCAGGAGGCAAAGCCCGCAACGTTAGTCCTGGAATTGCGGCGTCTCCGTCATGGCTGTACTGGGAATCGCCGGGCGAAATTCTCTTTACAGAAAACATTGATGGCCAGGCGGGAGTCTCCACAATTGATCTTGCGAGTGGAAAAATTTCTTCTCGGTGGACCGGGCCGGATGTGATTGCTACTGACGCTGCGAGCGGACCAACCGTTTCGCTTGCAGCCAATCGCCAGACTTCTGCAGTGATCCGAAACTCAGCAGCCCACCCTCCGGAAATATGGGCGGGATCGATCGGCGATTGGAAGCAAATTACCAGCGTCAACAACAACGTGCGTCCGACATGGGGTCAATTGAAAAGCGTGCATTGGTCGAATGGCGACCTGAAGATTCAAGGTTGGCTCATGTATCCCACCGATTACGACGCCAGCAAGCGCTATCCAATGGTCGTGGTTGTGCACGGCGGCCCAGCCGGGAGTTGCTCATATGGGTTGGCCTGAGGCTTTCTTCAACATCTACGATCTTTCCGCGCATGGATATTTCGTGCTCTTTCCCAACCCGCGTGGCAGTTTCGGTCAGGGCGAGAAATTTACCGCAGCCAACGTCAAGGATTTCGGCTACGGTGATTTCAAAGATATTTTGGCAGGGGTCGACGAGGTCGTAAAAACACTGCCCGTGGATAACAATCGCGTCGGCATCACCGGCTGGAGTTATGGCGGCTACATGAGCATGTGGGCGGTAACGCAGACTAACCGGTTTCGCGCCGCCGTGGCCGGCGCAGGCATTGCCAACTGGCAAAGCTACTACGGGGAAAACGATATTGATGAATGGATGCCCCCTTATTTTGGCGCTACCGTATACGACGATCCTGCTGTATACGCGAAGAGCGCGCCCATTACTTTCATAAAAAATGTCAAAACGCCTACGCTGGTGCTGGTCGGCCAGTACGACGGGGAATGTCCGATGCCGCAGTCGCGCGAATTCTTCTGGGCGCTCAAGACGCTAGGAGTGAAGACGCAACTTGTGATCTATCCTGGGGAAGGCCACGAATTCCTGCAATCCGAACACCGGCGCGATGTAATCGACCGCCTGACAGGATGGTTCGACCGGTACTTAAAATAAATAATGGAGGACGGGCGTCTCGCCCGTTCTCTCGTGTGCAGTGTAAACTTTGGCCATGCCGTCACATTCCTCATCGCGCGCCAGCGGAGAACTTTTTAGCGTGCGCGAAAATCCTCCCGAGCATTACCTGGTCGCGTTCATCGATGGCGGTGCACGTGGTAATCCCGGCCCTGCAGGTTACGGGGTTGTTATCCAAGATGAATCGGGGAAAAAAGTTGCCGCGCTCGGCGAATATCTCGGCCACCAGACCAACAATTTTGCCGAGTATCAAGGGTTGATCGCCGCGCTCGAATATGCCGATTGCCAACGGACATAAGGCGCTCAAGGTAATCAGCGACTCGGAGTTGCTGGTCCGGCAAATCAAAGGCATCTACAAAGTGAACAATCTGGCACTGCGGGATCTTCACGCACGTGCCAAAGAATTGATTGCCCAACTCGAGTGGTTTTCTATCGGCCACGTCTTGCGCGGACACAATGAAGAAGCCGACCGGCTGGCAAATGCCGCTATGGATAAAGGCATGGGACGTGTGGCGCGGGCGCCCTCGCCCGCGTCTGTGGTGAAAGGTGCCTCCGAAGAGAAAGAAGAATTCAACGGAATCGTCCGCGACGGAAAGGTTGAACTATCAGATGGCAAGCTAGCAGATGGAACTGCAGTGCAAGTACGGGTAAAGAAGTGAGCCTCGCCGAAGATTTACTCGTCGACCACCGGATTGCGGAGCGTCCCCACTCCTTCCACGCTGATCTCAATCACATCTTCCGCGACTACCGAACCCACGCCTTTGGGAGTGCCGGTTGCAATCAGATCCCCAGGAATTAGAGTCATCACCTCGGCGATATAGCGAATGATTACGTCGAGCGAGAAAATAAAATCACGCGTATTGCCTTGCTGACGTACATCCCCATTCACTCTGGTTTCAACGCTGACTCCTGCCCAGGCATCGATTTCATCGTTCACCAGCGGCCCGACTGGGCAAAAGGTGTCGAAACCCTTGGCGCGTGCCCATTGATCGTCTTTATTCTGCAAGTCACGCGCCGTGACATCGTTGACGCAGGTATAACCAAGAATGTACGGACGCACATCTTCATCCGCGCCCAGCTTGAAACATTTCTTGCCAATCACAACTCCCAGTTCGCCTTCGTAGTCCACCCTTTGCGACAGCTTTGGCCGGCGAATGATGCCTCCGGGCGCGAGCAGGGAAGACGGGGGTTTAAAGAAAAGCAGCGGTTCGGTTGGCACTTCATGTTGTAGTTCGGCGGCGTGCTCGCGGTAGTTGCGGCCTACGCAAACAATCTTCGACGGACGCACAGGAACCAGCAGACTCGCCTCAGCCAAAACAATAGGGTCCATGCGCCGCGAAGGCAGGTCTTCAATATCGCCGCCATCCTGTTCCGGTGGTTTGAGCAATAGTCGCGTGATCTGTTCCGCTCCGGCAACGGTTTCAACCAAGCCGTACTGCGCTTGTCCATTTAATTCAAATGCGCAATATTTCATAAAAGACCTCAGTATTTAGACTGCGTCAGCAAATTGATACCGCCCTTGGACTCCGCTTAATCGCTGCTTACGGCACAGATTCATTCGTCTCTTGCGATCGCGCACTTTCGTTCCCGCGCACATCGACCGCCGAAACAGAATAGAAGTATGTCTTTCCCGATGCTACGTTCATATCACGAAACGCCGGGGTCTTGAGCAATTCGGAATTGACTTTTACAGGTTCACTAGTCGCTTCGCGGCGGTAGACATTGTAGCCTGCGAGATCAGCCTCAACGTCGGGAGCCCAGATCAAATCAATAAAAGGTTGTTGGCCGGTTCCGGAAAATACAGCCTGCAAACCGGAAGGTACAGCGGGTGGAAATACATCATGCGTGAATAATTTAACGGCAGGGGTGTCTGCGCCTTCGAACTGGCTGTCAGGTTTACCTGCCTCATGGATTCGCGTGACTACGGTTCCGCGGTAAAGATATGTTTTCTCCCATTCGAAGCTGTGGTCCACCATTTGCATGGCCGCGGGAATGTGCAGCGGCAGTTCACCGACGACAGTATCGAGGTTTGCCTCAAATGGTCTGCGATACACGCGAAACGCGTATTCGACACCGGGTAGCACGGGCGGCGCTGCGGTCGTTGTCCAACGTAAGACGACTCCTTCCGCCGTGACCTCGGCTCGAAAGTCAGAAGGCGGAGGCAAAGCGGGTAACGCCGGAACCTGGGCAACATTCGAGATTCCAGCGCTACGCCCATTTTCATTCAGCACTGAAATAGCGTAGAAAATTCGCGCCTGGGGATTTTCCACCAGAATTGTGCGAGGAAGATTATCGACATAGCTCGTCGTGAGATTGGCGGCGTGCTTGGCAGATTTCGCCTTCTTGTGATTTCCCGCAGCCAGCGGCGGCGGAGGAACTTTAGCAACGGGGTTGGTGCAGTTGTTGATTGCATCCAGGCTTCGGCAAATAAGAGTCGGTCCAAGGGTGCGCACCGGCAGGTGATCGGTGGTTTCGGCCGGCATCGTCCAATCAAGAAAAACGCTGTCGCCTTTACGCAGCGCTCGAAGGTCGTTACGGGCTGTGGAAGATCCAGCGAAGGAGGTTTCGGCGCGCCGGGAACGCCGCAGCCCACCAGGGTAGCAGTGCCAAAGGTCAGCAGAAGCTTCGAGAGCAGTTGCCTCATCGGCGGAACAACAAGCCTATCAGAGAAGCAGCTTAAGGCGGACGGGCGTCTCTTCCGTCAAGTCGATCCGTAGCGGAAAATGTCTGAAAAGATTTCCTTGTCTTGTGGCCGAGAACGGGCGAGAGACGCCCGTTCTCCATTTAGTCTTTCCTTGGGTGTTACAGAATGTAGCGCGACAGGTCCTGGTCTTTCACGATGTCGGCCAGCATGTGGCGGACGTAGTCTGCGTCCACTTTGAAGTGTTCGCCTTTTTTATCGGGGGCGTCGAAGCTGATTTCATCGAGCACGCGTTCCATGATCGTATGCAAGCGACGCGCGCCGATATTTTCCGTGCCTTCGTTCACGCGGAAGGCGAAGCGGGCAACTTCTTCCAGCGCGTCCTTGGTGAATTCCAGTTTCACATTTTCGGTTTCAAGCAGCGCGGTGTATTGCTTTACCAGCGAAGACTTGGGCTCGGTCAAGATGCGGATGAAGTCCTCCATGGTCAGCGACTGCAATTCCACGCGAATAGGGAACCGGCCTTGCAATTCCGGAATCAGATCGCTGGGTTTCGAAACGTGGAACGCGCCTGCGGCCACGAACAGAATGTGGTCGGTGCGTACCATGCCATAACGGGTGTTGACGGTGGTTCCTTCTACGATGGGCAGAATGTCGCGCTGTACCCCCTCGCGCGAAACATCCGGACCATGGCCGCTTTCGCGGCCCGCAATCTTGTCGATCTCATCGAGGAAGATGATGCCCGAATCTTCTACGCGATCAATAGCGGTGCGAGTTACTTGATCCATATCAATCAGCCGCTGTTCTTCTTCTTGAATCAGATATTCGAATGCTTCGTTTACCTTCATCTTCCGCTTCTTGGTCCGCTGGCCGAAGATGTTAGGCAACATGTCTTTAATGTTGACGTCCATCTCCTCGACGCCCTGATTGGAGATGATTTCGAACGACGGGAACGCACGCTCGCGCACATCGATTTCAACCGTGCGTTCATCCAGTTTGCCTTCGCGCAATTGTTGGCGCAATTTTTCCCGGGTGCGGCTCTGTGAGTCGCTTGAAGAAGATGAAATTGTTCCTTCGAGCACGAAGCCAGCTTGCACAGACTCAGGCGGACGAGAGGGCGAAGCGGTGGGCGGCAAAAGAATATCCAGCAGACGCTCCTCGGCATTGAGTTCGGCCTTATCCGCGACGTCTTCCAGTTTTTCTTCGCGCACCATTTCGATTGCGATCTCCACCAGATCGCGAATCATGGACTCGACATCGCGTCCGACGTATCCGACTTCGGTGAATTTCGAGGCCTCTACTTTCAAGAATGGCGAGTTGGCGAGCTTAGCGAGACGGCGGGCAATTTCAGTTTTGCCCACGCCCGTAGGCCCAATCATGATTATGTTTTTCGGAATAACTTCTTCGGCCAGCTCAGGAGTGAGCTTTTGCCGGCGCATGCGGTTGCGCAGCGCAATCGCCACCGCGCGCTTTGCGTCTTTCTGGCCGATGACATGCTTGTCCAGTTCGGCGACGATCTCACGCGGTGTGAGGTCGTCGAGCGTGATCTGTTCTTCGTCCACGGTTGCGGGTAAGTAAATAGCCATAATCAGTCGATGGTCATTGGTCGTGGGTCGTTAGTCCTTGGTCTGAACTGGTCCGGCAAACCACCAGCGACCGACGACTAACCGACCAACGACTAGAGTTCTTCAATCGTTACTTTATCGTTCGTGTAAATACACATGTTGCCGGCAATCTTCATGGCCTCTTCGGCAATCTGGTGAGCGGAAAGTTGCGTGTGCGCTGCTAACGCCTGCGCGGCGGCTTGCGCGTACGGTCCTCCGCTGCCGATGGCGGCAATCCCGCCATCCGGCTCAATTACATCGCCCTGGCCGCTGAGCAGGAAAGTTTGGTCCTTATCCGAGACTAAAAGAAGCGCTTCCAGGTGCCGCAAGAATTTATCTGTCCGCCAATCCTTCGCCAGTTCCACGGCGCCGCGTCCGATATTGCCATGATACTGCTCTAACTTGGCCTCGAACCGGCTAAAAAGCGAGAAAGCATCCGCGGTCGAGCCCGCGAATCCGGCGAGAATCTTGTCCTGGTACAAGCGACGGATCTTTTTAGCGGAGTGCTTGATTACTCCTTCGCCGAGGGTGACTTGTCCGTCGCCAGCCATAACCACCTGGCCATTCCGCCGGACACAAAGTACCGTAGTTGAACGTACTAGACGCTTCCTGCTCATGAGGGCAATTCTTGATTATAGCAGCGTCGCTGATTTCATATGAGCGGCTGCCGGTCGGCTAGCTCACGATTACATCGGCCACGCGCACCGCATCGGAGCAAGCTCGCACCTCATGGGTGCGAATAATGTGCGCGCCTTTGAGAATCAGTGCTGTTTCTGCGGCAACGGTGCCATAGACGCGCTCGGCCACAGTAGCATCCTCCCCATTTCGCGCCAGGGCACGTCCGATAAACGATTTACGTGAAACCCCTGCCAGTAGTGGATAGCGCAGTTCGTGCAACTCGTCGAACCGCTTGAGCAGAGGGTAATTTTCCTGAAAGCTCTTGCCAAATCCAAAGCCGGGATCAAGCACGATCCGCTCCCGCTTCATGCCCGCGAGCTGTGCCGTGTCGGCCCATGCCCGCAATTCACGTTTCACCAGCACCACGATATCGGATACCGGCGGCAAACTGCGCCACTCCTCCGGACGCCCCCGCATGTGCATCAGCACGGCGCCGCATTTCAATTCAGAGAGAGTCTTCAGCATTCGCGCATCCCAACGAAATCCGCTCACGTCGTTTACGATTTCAGCGCCAGCTTCCACTGCCGCACGCGCCACATTGGCTTTGTAGGTGTCTACCGAGATCAGCGCCTGCGGCCGCTTTTGTTTGAGAGCTGCAATCACAGGGATTACACGGTCCAATTCTTCCTTCTCGCTGACCGGATGCTGTTTAGAATCTTGCTGCCCGTACGCGGTTTTCTCTTCGGAGGCTATCCCGGGAGCCAGAACCTTGGCTCCGGGCCGGGTTGACTCTCCGCCCACGTCGATGATGTCGGCTCCATCGCGGAGCAATTGCAGCCCATATTCCACGGCGCGTTCGCGGTCAAAGTGTTGCCCGCTGTCAGAAAATGAATCCGGCGTGACATTGATCACGCCCATCACCAGGGTGCGCTTGCCGAGTTGCAATGATTGAGATGCCAGGCTCCACTCAAACACCGGACGCATGGGGCAATTCTAAAACATGTGTCCGCAAATAGATTGTTCCTCTAAATTGTCATCAAAAATGACTGGTCAGGGAGAGACTGAGAAGGCCTGTCAGTCAAGGCTTTCACAGATAGTTGCGCAAATGTCGCAACTTCTTGCAGCATTGTTGGCAAATTAAACGCACTTTTCTTTTTCGCGCAGCATTTTGCTTGACATTCCCGGCGATCGCGTTAGGATTCCTCTCCGGTGGGTTAGGCGCCTTTGTCTCGCAGTGGAGGGCAGTGTGGCCCACATCACCCAAATAGTAAAAATTCCCAGGAGGAACTAGTGAGAAACACTGTTTTTACGGTATTGCTGGTTGCATGTTTCGTTAGCGCGGCGGTAGCAGCCGACGCAGGTAAAGACGCTGCTAGCGTGGCGCGCCCCGGCGTGGTCTCGCCCGCACCGATTGGCGTTCATCCGTTCGTCCACTCGGCGGCGATCCAAGCAACGGGTACAAAAATCTTCGTTTCCGACGCGGGTTCAATCAACGTCGTGAACATCTACAACAAATCCGGCAAGCAGCTCGCGCAGCTCACCGGCTTCAGCGAACCGCAGGGTCTGGCAACCGATGCCAAGGGCAACCTCTACGTCGCCGACACGGCGAACAGCCGAATTCAAATCTATGCACCGCCCTACACGAAGACACCGAAGACGTTGAGCGATCCGGGTCAGTACCCGGCCGGCGTCTCTGTCTTTAATGACGGGCAGTTCGTTGCGGTGTCGAACATCATCTCCACCAGCGGTGGTGCGGGTAGCGTGACGGTATACAAAAAAGGCAAAGCCGGGCCGACGATCTCCAATTCTTCGTTCGCGCGGGTGTATTTCCTCTCGTTCGATGCCAAGGGTAATCTCTTTGTCGGACGGCTCGAACTCGAACGGCGGCGTCGAGGTCGGCGAAATTGCCAACGCGACCAAAGGCGGCAAAACATTTAACACGCTCACGTACAACAACTCGATCTCATTCCCCGGGGGGGTTGAGGTAACAACCAAAGGCAAGATCGCTATCGACGACCAGAACGCGGCCTCGATCTACACCTACAACCCGCCGAAAAAAGGCTCGCTCGGCACTCCGGTAGCGACGACCCCGATCACCGGTTCGGGCGATGCCGTGACGTTTGCATTCATTCAGAGCAACAAGGACTTGTGGACTGCTGATGCCGTTAACACGGATTCAAGTGAGTTCGCGTACCCCAAGGGCGGAAGCCCGCTGACAGTATCCCAACCAGTATCCCGGTAGGGGGCCAACCGATCGGAGTCGCGGTCGTCCCGGCGGAGATACCATAGCTTACGTTTGCTAAAACATGCTGGACGGGCGGGCGCGCAAGCGTCCGCCTTTTTCGTCGATGCAACTCCATGCGCTTCGAGAATGCGGTAGCGCGAAATGTTCTATTCTTTCCGGTCTTCTTGCTCTCACACGGTCCCTGGTTTATGGGGGCGGCTTTTAGTTGACCATTTTGCAAAATAATTGAAGATCCAGAAATACCCTGATGGGAGCTTTGGTTCGACAACTTGCCTGCCGTCATGCGCGATCGCAGAACAAAACAAACGTCGTCGCCGGGGGCGGAATTTGTTTAATTGAGAGCGATAAGGCAAGGACCGCGACAAGTTGCTGCTGCACTAATGCTCAAGCCTGGGTCGGCTGGAGCACAGCTTCACAGGCAGAGCCGAATCCCCGCTGATCGTACCCGATGTTGACAAAACACCTCCCGGCCTTCGCGATATTGCAAGCCATGTGTTTTTTGCGCGAAAAGGCCGCGAGTTGAGAGTGGACAAAGATTAAAAATTTTGGGAGAACTGCAATAAATTAAATTTAAGCCTTGGAAAAAAGAGACTGGCTGGCGCAGGTGTGTGTGTCGCGCCCACCATTTGCGCTTGCGAAATGCTTTGCACAATAGACGCATCATTCTGCAACTAATTTACATATCGTGACAAAAACCGCATCCAGAGCCGGATTTCACTTGACTTTGACTGCAGTCAGGATAGGATTCTTCACCGCGGGCGAATCTCGATTTCGGATGGCGAGATCAAGCCCGACACCCTTGCAGTAACAAAACTCAGGAGGACTATAGTGAGAATGCTTCGAAATTGTTTCTTGGGCCTGGGATTGGCCCTACTGGTCGTTTCCCTAGCGGCCGCACAAGAAAACTATGTTAATCACGGCGTCGCTGGTGTACGTAGTTTGAACGGCCACGCCGTACTGCCGCCCGCCGCGATTTTCACCAATTGCGGCACTGGCTGCACCAGCTATAACACGGGCAGCGGCTACTATGTTGCCGGGACCTCCAATACCGCCGGGCCGGGTCAGACGCTGGCAATCGGTTTCACCGCCGCTAAGGCAACAAAGTTTGTCAAAGCGTTGACACCCAACACGAATTACACCGGCGTAAAAGGCAAACTAAATGCGTACCTGTTAAACGGCACAGCGACCGGCGGTCCAACAACGCAAGTCGCGAAGCTGGCATACAAAGGCACCATTCCTGATTACCCGACTGTCAAGGTAATCAAATACACCTCGACCAAGGCCGTCACCTTCAAAAAGGGAAAGACGTACTTCTTGTGCGAGACCGAGCCGGCCGCCGCCGTCACGATGCTGTGGATGCTTTCCAACAGCGATGTCACCAGTCCTTTCTGGTTCCAAGACAGTGACTCCTGCACCGCGAAGGGTCTTACCTGGCTGAACGCGACGGGCGCTACCGCTCCCGCAACTGAGATTAACTAGTTAGCATTAGTTCTTTGAAGCATGTTGGATTAAAGCAGGCCGCGAAGGCGGCCTGCTTTCTTATTTGCGAAAATAAGTTCGTGCTCTCGCCGAATATCTACTTCACTTCCGCTGTCAGCGCCGAGCGTTATTTAGTACACGTCGCCGGCGCGAAACAACTTGCACAATAGAAGCAAGAAACTGCAGCTATCCTCCTGAATTCCGCACTGCACACGGGATTTCGCTTGACTTGGCCAAAGCGAAAGAGGATGCTCCTCCGGAGGTTTTTCTTCATCCTGGCGCGGATGCAGAATTACCCTTTATTTAAAAAACTCAGGAGGACTACAGTGAAGAAGATCTCTTTTATTTGTCTTTTGGGCCTGGGAGTGGCTCTACTGGTCTCAGGAGCAGCGGCACAACAGAATTTCGCAAAGCACGGCGTGGCGGGAGTGAGCGGTTTGCACACTCGCGCGGTACTGCCACCGCACGACATTTTCGACAATTGCGGCACTGGTTGCAGCAGCTACAATACCGGCTCCGGATACTATGTCGCGGGAACAGCTGCAGCGGACGGACCGGGCCAGACGCTGGCGGTTGGTTTTACACTCGCACAGACGTTAACCTTTCGATTTGCTTTAACTCCTAACACCAACTACACGGGGGTATCAGGTGCCGCAATTTCCGCTTACCTGTTGAATGGCACGGCAACTGGCGGTCCAACCACCCAATTGGCGGCCCTGAAGCAGGGCGGCACAATTCCGGATTATCCAACGGTTAGAGTAGTGAGGTACCACGGAAGAGTGAAGCTGGTGAAGGGAAACACCTACTTCTTGTGTGAGACTGAAGCGAATTCGAGCGCCGTAATGCTCTGGATGCTTTCCAACGATGATTTTACCACTCCTTTCTGGTTCCAGGACAGCGGTGCTTGCACTGGCTCGCTTACGTGGCTGAATGCAACCGGCGCCACAGCTCCTGCATTCAAAATTCGAGCTCTGTAGTATTTTTCGGAAGTCTTGATCAGGCCGCTATAACCTGGCGGCCTGTTTTTTTGGCTATCTTTGCCCTCAACCAGGTCAAATGCGTGATCACGCTGTGGTAGCATTTTATGTCTCTCTCGGAGGTGGTATTTTCAATGGGCCGGTGTCTGATTTTTCTCCTGTTCACATTTGTGGCATGTACATGCCTCTGTGCAGATGCGCAAGTCACAATTACAAATCCCGAGGCAAAAGATGAAGTCGCGCCGCCAGCTTCCAGTTCCGTACTTCCGGCGGACGCTCCTGTGATCAAGATTAAAGGCCTCTGCAGCGGCGATCCTTCGCCAAAGAAAACAAGCGCAAGCTCCAAAACCACGGCCCCATCGGATTCGAAGATCAAGGGTTCGCCAGCCGCGAATAAACCGGCGCCCGCAAATCCCGGCTGTGAAAGCGTCGTCACTCGTGCTGAATATGAAAAGCTTGCCGGAGTAGTGGCTCCTAAGCAGGAGCCTGCGGCTACGATTCAGCTTGCCCATTTTTACTCCACACAAATGGTGTACGCCGAGAAAGCGCGGGAGCTTGGACTTGATAAGCAGCCGCGGTTTGAAGAAGTTTTGAAATTTACCTACCTGCAAGTTTTAGCCCGCGCCTTTACCAATGAGATGCAACAAAAGGCGAATGCCAAAGCGGACGCGCAATTCGATCAGTATTTCAAGCAACATCCTGAAGAGTTTGAGCTGGCGCAGGTATTGCAACTTTCAGTTCCGAAGCAGAAGCATCAACCCGACCAGCCAGAGGGAGCTCCTGCGCCGAAAGTTGACACCGTTGCTGATGCAGCAGCGCTGAAAGCGGAAGCGGAGAAAATCCGCACCCGCGCTGCTGCCGGCGAAGATTTTGAAAAGTTGGAGGCGGAAGCGTACACATTTGCGGGTAATCCCGATGATGCTCCCGATACAGATATGGGTGCCAACACCCAGGCCGAGCTTGGCCAATTTGGAAACGACATTTTTGCCTTGCAACCCGGACAGACCTCGCAAGTGCTGTCTGGCGGGGAGGCTTGGCATATTTTCAAGCTGGTTTCCAAAGAAACGATGAAGCCCGAGGACGCCAAGAAGCGCATCGCCGCCAAATTCATGAAGGAAACGATGGACTCCGTAAACAGCGCCGTGAACCCGACATTCAATGAGTCGTATTTCGGCCCCACGGGGGAAAAAGCTAGCCCCAGCGGCGGCGACACGAAGTAGCCCGTGCGAAACGTAGAATCCTGCAGCAACTCTATGCATCCAGGGCAGGTCACAGCTTCAACCATTCCATGAATCCGAAACGCAAGCATCTGATTGTTTTCTCTTGCCTGCTTTTGGCCATCGGGACTTCGGCCATTTACAGCTCAGTCACGCACCATCCTTTTGTCGATTTCGACGACCAATACTACGTCGTCAACAATGCCGTGATACACGGGGGACTGAGTTGGAAGGTTTTCGTTTGGTCCTTTAATGCCGGGTATGCACAGAACTGGCACCCCCTCACCTGGCTTTCGCATGCTCTGGATTGCCAGCTTTACGGATTGCATTCGTCCGGCCATCACCTGACCAATCTCGTGCTTCACGTGATGAACGTCGTGATTCTTTTTTTATTGCTTCTGCGAGTTACGGGTTCAATGGGACGCAGTTTCCTCGTTGCTGCCTTGTTCGCTCTTCATCCCCTAAATGTGGAAACCGTGGCGTGGGTAGCAGAACGCAAAAGCGATTTGAGCACGCTATTTTTCCTGCTTGCGCTTGGCGCTTACGGATGGTACGCGCGCATTCCGAACCTCAAGCGGTACCTCGTCGTGGCCTTGCTGTTCGTCTTGGGGCTGGCATCGAAGCCGATGGTAATCACTCTTCCTTTCGTACTTCTGCTGCTTGATTTCTGGCCCCTGCATCGGATCAAGGAATGGGAGGCCCTCACCGTAGCGGATCGCAAGGGGCGAAAAAATTCGTCCCTGCGACCGGCTAGGCCGGCCGCGCAAGCGGTACCTCAATTCGCTCAGGCATCCCTGGCCCAACTCGTCCGGGAAAAGTTGCCGCTCTTGGCTCTCTGTATCGGCAGCGCCGTGCTCACGATTGTGGCCCAGCGAGCCGTTGCCATCAGGTCCTTAGAGGGATTCCCGCTTGGCGTGCGCCTGGAAAATGCCATCTACTCCTACGCGATGTACATCTGGAAAGCATTCTGGCCGATGGGGCTTGCGGTGTACTACCCTCATCCCGGCAACTCGCTCGCCGCCTGGCGGGTCGCAGTCGCCGGGCTCTTTCTTATGGGCGTGAGTATTCTGGTGTGGAGACAACGCTTGAGCCGCCGCTACCTTGTGACCGGCTGGCTTTGGTATCTAGGCACGATGGTGCCCGTTATCGGTTTGGTCCAGGTGGGCGATCAGGCGAGGGCGGACCGTTATGCCTACATCCCGCTGATTGGAATCTTCGTGATGGTAGTTTGGAGCGCCGCAGACTGGGCGGACAGCAAGAAGATCGGGCTCGCATGGCGAAGCGCAACTGCCACAATTATCCTAGTCGTGTTGTCCTTGCTCACCCTGCGGCAGGTGGGCTATTGGCGCAGCGAGTACGATCTGTGGTCGCATGATCTGGAGGTGGCACCGGACAGTCTATTAGCGATCAGCAACCTCGGTGACGCGCTGAACAAGATGGGGCGCACTCAAGAGGCATTACCATTCCTTGAAAAATCCGCCCAACTTTTACCTACTGACGCGGTGAGACATGGCAACTTGGCAGTCGACCTGGTGCAGTGCGATCGCCTGCAGGACTCCATTCCAGAGTACGAGTCCGCCATTTCCCTAGCATCCGAACCGGCCATGCAGGCCCATTTCTATGACAGTCTCGCTGCGGTCTACGATGCGCTTGGCGACTATCCAAAGGTTCGGGAAAGTTATGACCAGGCTTTGAAGGTGAGTCCGCAAAGCAGCACGACCATGATTCAGTGGCTCACGCAAAGCGTCGCGGCCCAGCCCTCCGCTCCACGCTACGTGCAACTGGGAATCCTGCTACAGGAAAACGGTAAGACGCACGAAGCCCGCGTGGCGTATGAGCAAGCCCTCAAACTAGATCCAGGCTTAACCGCGGCTAGCAATTACTTACACGCCCTGGCTTCAGATGGCAAAGAATGACGCAAAACTTCACTACGAATGCGACCTAACAGCACATCATCCAAATGAAAGCTTCTCCGTCTCCGGTCAGAACTCCCAGGGCTACGCCGATGCCGCCATCACGCGGTCCAATGGACGGGAAACACCGCAATTTTGTCTTGGTGGCCTGCGTCTGTCTTGCCCTCGCTACCTTGGCTCTGTACAGCCGCGCTGTGCACAATCCCTTCATGCACGTGGACGATCAAAGTTACGTAACCGAAAATTTGCATGTGCAGGCCGGAGTGACCTGGCAAACATTGGCTTGGGCGTTGACCGCCACCGAGGCGGAGAACTGGCATCCACTTACCTGGATTTCTCATGCGCTGGATTACCAACTTTACGGTTTGAATCCGGCGGGCCACCACGCAACGAATATTGTTCTGCATGCGCTCAATGCCGTGCTGCTTTTCCTCGTGTTATTTCGCGCCACCGGGGCAGGAGGGCGAAGCTTGCTGGTTGCGGCATTGTTTGCGCTGCATCCTCTCAATGTGGAATCTGTTGCCTGGATCGCCGAGCGCAAAAATCTTTTGAGCACGTTGTTTTTTCTGCTCGCTCTCGCCGCCTATGGCTGGTACGCGCGAAAGCCAGATCTGAAGCGCTACCTCGCGGTAGTCGCGTTGTTCGCGCTCGGACTCGCCGCCAAACCCATGGTGATCACTCTCCCATTTGTGCTCTTTCTGCTGGATTACTGGCCGCTGGAACGAATCCGCGGGTGGGACGCAGCATCCTTATCGACGCTGCGCGGCGCTAAGAGTCGCCAGAAGACTAGAGTGCAGGAGGGAGCTGCCGAGAAAGTTTTTCGTGCACCTCAATTCCCATTCTCGCGCCTGGTACTTGAAAAACTGCCATTCTTGGCTTTTTGCGCTGGCAGCGCGGCAATCACGATCATTGCCCAGCGAACGCATGCCATTCAGACCTTCGCGATATATCCATTTGCTGGCAGGATCGAGAACGCGCTCTACTCCTACGCCGCCTACATATGGAAAACATTCTGGCCGACGCGGCTTGCCTTTCTATATCCGTATCCGCGCGATGGCCGCTCTGTGTGGCTGCTCATATTAGCCGGCGTCTTCTTGGTTGCTGTCAGCGTTCTCGTCTGGAAACTGCGCCGCACTCGCCCGTACCTCGTGACCGGTTGGCTTTGGTATCTCGGAACCTTAGTACCTGTGATCGGAATCGTTCAAGTAGGCGATCAAGCGATGGCCGACCGCTATGGTTATATTCCGCTGATCGGAATTTTTGTGATGATTGTTTGGGGCGTCGCTGACGCGGCAGATCGGCGACAACTAAGCGTCCCACTGCGCACGGCGGTCGCTGGAGCGGTCCTCGCCGTCCTATCATTCTTGACCTGGCGCCAAATTGCCTTCTGGCGAAGCGACTATGATCTTTGGTCGCATACCGTCGCGGTCACAAAGCACAACGTAGTTGCCGACGAGAGCTTGAGCAAAGCCTTGATGCAACTGGGCCGTCCACACGATGCAATCGCAGGATTCGAAGAAGCAGCCCGCCTGAACCCCAGGGATCCCTTCCGCCATGTGAACCTCGCCGCGGCCCTGGTCGAATCGGACCATCTCACCGATGCCATTTTCCAGTACGAGTCCACCATTAAGGTCAGTTCGAATCCCACAATACAAGCCCGATGCTACGAAAGCATTGCCGCGATTTACGACGAACTCGGTGACTTCGCACAAATACGTGACAATTACCGACTGGCGTTGCAGGCTGACCCGACACAAACTCAAGACATGATCGAGCGGGTTTCTCAGGATGCAACCGGTTCACCTTCGGCCGCCCACTACCTGCAGCTTGGAATGCTTTTGCAAGAAGTCGGCAAAGTCGATGAGGCCCGCCTCGCTTATCAGCAAGCGCTAAAACTTGACCCGGGCTTGACGATCGCAAAGGAATCGTTGGACGTCCTGAGGCAAAGCAAAAGATAGAGTTGCGCGACCTTCACGTTTTTAACGCCGCCCGCGGTGCTACAATTATTACCGAGATGCACCGAAAACGCGCGCATTTCGCGGTTGTTTTCTGCTTTTTACTGACGGGGCAACTCTACGCTGCCTCGCATAATCCCGTCGTCAAAAATATCGATACAATTCTTTCCGCTCCCGACCTCGCCCGCGGATTTTGGGGTATCGAAGTAGTTTCGCTGGATAACGGGAAAACAATTTACGCCAGAAATGCTGACAAGCTCTTCACTCCTGCCTCCAATACCAAATTATTTACGACAGCAGCAGCGCTGGCTCTGATCGGGCCCACCTACAGTTCGCGCACGACGGTCGAAACGACCGGAATACTCGATAAATACGGACGCCTCAGCGGCGACCTGGTATTGGTCGGGCGCGGCGATCCCAATCTTTCTGGCAGAGAATTGCCCTACAACTTGCGCACTGCACGCAACGATCACCCGATCCAGGTGCTCGAGCAACTCGCCGACGCGTTGGTGCAGAAGGGTGTCAAATACGTTGATGGCAACATCATCGCCGACGACTCGTACTTCGCCTTCGAGCGCTACGGGGAAGGTTGGAGCCAGGACGATCTCGTGCTCGCCGATGGCGCGCCGGTTTCCGCCCTAACCATCAACGACAACGTCGTATTCGTGAACATTCTCCCCGCCGATCACGCCGGGGAGCGGGCTTTTGTAAGCATCACGCCTTTCGCCGATTATTTTCGCATCGACAATCGCATCATTACCACGCCCGCGGGAACGGGCCGGAAGATTTTCATCAATCGCGAACCAGGATCCACCTCCCTCACCTTGTGGGGCAATGTGCCACTCGACGATGCCGGCGCGAATGAAGCGCTTGCCATCGAAGACCCTGCGGAATTCGCGGCTGCGCTTTTTCATCAATTGCTGGAGAATCGCGGCATTGTTGTGTACGGCGCTCAACGCACGCGCCACACCGAATTGGCAAGTCTTTCGACCCTTACAGTCACTGCGAGCGCTCCGGCTCGCGGAGGCGATGAGCCTTCGCGCACGCTTCCGAATCAGCCGCTGGTGCTAGCCAGCTATCAATCTAAGCCACTGCTCGAAGATGTGCGCGTGATCAATAAGGTCAGCCAAAATCTTCACGCGGAAATTCTGCTGCGCCTCTTGGGACGGGAGAAGGGAGCTGCAGGGACTGTCGAAGGGGGACTTGAGGTTTTGCGCGGCTTCTTGAATCAGGCCGACGTGCCTGCCGACCAGTATCTTTTCTACGACGGGTCAGGGCTGTCGCGACAGAATTTGGTTACTCCGCATGCAGTGGTGCAGTTGTTGCGCTATGCGTCGAACCAGGCGTGGGGAGCCAGTTTTCGGGAAACTCTACCGGTTGCCGGAATCGATGGCTCACTGGCAGATCGCTTCCCGCATCTTGATCCGCGAACTCACATCTACGCGAAGACCGGCTCACTCGGTGGTGTAAAGGCGCTCTCCGGGTATGCGACAACTGCTCGCGGCCAGCAGGTCGCGTTTTCCATCCTCACCAACAATTTCAATTTGCCGAACAAACGTGTCCTCGATGCTATCGACAGCGTGGTTGAAGCGATCGTGAATGATGCCAAGAAATAGCTTCACTTCGGCATTCTTTTCGACTGACGATCACGAACTGCGCGCACTCCGCCGGGGCCGCTGCCGGTCGGAGGTTTGCGCATTCCCTCCAAAAGATCTTTTAAAACGACGGCATTGTTTTGTTCTTCGTTCTTGGAAGCGAAAAGTAAGGTGAGCCTCTTTCTGCCGTTTACCAGACCGTAGAGTTCATTGAGCGCCATGGCGGATTCCGGTTGCGCCAACTCTTTCAGATAACGCTTGCGGAAAAGCGGCCACGCTTCGGTGTGCGCATGAAACCACTTTCGCAGAGCGTCGGAAGGCGCTAAATCGCGGAGCCAGAGGTCTACTGCTGCGCTGTCTTTACTCAGGCCGCGCGGCCACAGGCGGTCCACCAGCACACGGGTTCCGTCCGAGCGCGCAGCCGGTTCGTATATTCGTTTTAGAAGTACTCTTTTTGCTGTCACTGGCTTTTCCGCGCTGGGCATGGCTTTGCTTTATCATTGTAACGGTTGTTAAAGGACGAATGGAGCAATCCAGCATTCTTATAAGTCAAAGGCGAAAAATTAAAAATCTAAAGCGGTTCGCTCTGTGTCTCTGTGTCTCTGTGGTGAGTTTGTTGTCGAGCTGTGACGTGCAACGCCGCAAGAGCGACGCCGAACTCGGACTGAATCCGCAGCAGATTGCCGGGCGGAAGATCTACGACAACTTATGCGACCGCTGCCACGCGCCATACTCTTCGCGTGGCCGCCAGGGGCCCAGCATGAAAGCTGTGTTCCGCAGACAATATTTGCCGATGAGCGGCATGCCCGCGAACGACGATCGCGTCACCGATGTGGTTCGCCTCGGCCGCAACAAAATGCCAGGCTACGCCCAGGTCCTCAATCAGCAGCAGATTAACGACCTGCTGGCGTATCTGCACACGCTGTAGTGGTCCCCAGCGAATTCTTACGCGCTCAAAAGCTACGCAACGAGCTTGCGGCGGACCGATCGCATCTTATCGGTAAGAGTCGGTTTACCGACCGGAACACTCGCTTCCCACGGCTCTTCCACTCCCGCAAGTGCCAAAGCCGCCCCCGCGAGTGCCATGTTTTTCAGGAACATAATCATGTTGGTTTGGCGTTCCTGCGGATTCTCATTGCGCCAAAAATCATGCATCACGGGAGAAACCCCAGCGAGGAAACCAAGGATAGCCACGGCTCCCAACTTGGGTTTTACACCGAGTGCCAGGCTTGTACCTCCGATGAGCAGCGGTACAGCGGACAGGGTTACAGCCAGTTCCGGTTGCGGAACGCCTTTGGCGCGCGCATATTCTGCCATCTCTTTGCGTTTTTTCAGATGGTTAATCCCGCTCGAAATAAAAAAACCTGCGAATAGTAAACGACCTATTAAGAAAGGAGCTTTCACGTCTATTTCCTCCAGATTGATTTGCGGATAGCGAGCCGGCGAGGACGCATCCTTGAATAAAACAATGCGAAGGTAAGCAAATCGCCGGGAAAATCATTCATTTGAATTTCCTGTAACACGAGGGCGCTCATGTGTGATGTGGGAATGGTGAAGGCGGTTGCTATGAGAAACAAGTCTCATTCGACTGCGACTGCAATATGACCCTAAATGGGTTTGTGTGATTTAATTGGCAGGATGGAACAGGCTGGAACTAGCCCGCGCCCGGTAGTTGGAGCAATCGTAGTGGTGAGCGGCCTCGCCGTCGCATTCTTGTTATGGCTGCTGTACGTGCATCAAGCGTCGGCTGATTTCGCTGGCCGCTGGATGTTTTTGCCGGCCCTTAACGCGCTTCTGAACGGATTGTGCGCAATTACTCTCTGCGTGGGATTTTATTTCATCAAACACCGCAAGAGGGAAGCCCATCGCATAAGCATGCTGCTGGCCTTCGCGTTTTCTTCCGCTTTTCTCGTCAGCTACATCGTGAATCACGCACTGCACGGCGATACGATTTTCCCCGGCCACGGTCCGGTGCGCACTCTGTACCTTTCCATTTTGGCCAGCCACATAATTCTTTCCGTGGTCGCGTTGCCGATGGTGCTCACCACATTCTTCTTCTCTCTGACCGGTCGCTTCGCCATGCACCGCCGAATCGCGCGCTGGACGTTTCCCATTTGGCTCTACGTTTCGATCACCGGCGTGGTGGTTTTCGTCTTCCTCAAGGTATATGCGTATTAAGGGCTACCAACATAGTTCAAGAAGTGCAAGCGAAACGGGAAAGGCCTTCCGAATTCGAGGAATGGAAAAGTATGGTAGCGCTACCGGGAATCGAACCCGGGTTTGAAGATTGAGAATCTTCCGTCCTAACCCCTAGACGATAGCGCCAGATGAGTCGATGGTGATTATAGCAAAGGGCGACGAACCCAAGCATTGAAGGTGGGCGGACAAAACCTCTAGTGTTTCTTTAACTTCGATTCACATCCCTAAGTATTAAAAAGTTCCCAAATTCTGTGCGGCAATTAATTTAAAAGGCTTGACAATCTCGCTTCAAAAGTAGAACAATCAAAGCGAACAAAAGGCGAAAATGCCTACGGTGAGCCTGATCGCACGGCCCCTGAAACGTTCCCTGAAATCCTGAGGCTCCATGTCATCTTTACCGCTTTTTTCTGCGGCGGCTCCAAGCCGCTCGATTGTCGTTGCGTCCCCGGCGTGGTCCACGCAGGTGTTCCAACATTTGTCGGCAATACCCAAGCTGGCCGGGGTGACTTCGGCCTCGCGATTGGAAGTGCGGCCTGCTCTGCAAATGGTTTCGAGCGGAGTTCCCGCGATCGATTCTCTGACTGGCGGACTTCCACGCGGATGCCTGACCGAGGTTTGTGGGCCAGCCTCGTCTGGGCGCACCAGTATATTGCTGGCCGCCCTGGCGGCAGCGACTCAACGGCAGGAAGTGTGTGCCCTGGTGGATGTCAGTGATGCTCTCAATCCTCTCTCGGCTGCGGCTGCAGGGGTAGATTTCGACAGACTGCTATGGGTGCGTTGCGGAAAACAAAAATCAGATTCACCACAGAGACACAGAGACACAGAGAAGAATGAAAAAGTGAAAGACCCGTCGAGCAGGCGTTGCGGGTTACCGATCTGCTTTTGCAAAGTGTCGGCTTTGGGCTGGTGATTATCGATCTTGGCGATACTTCGTTAAAGATGGCGCGCCGCATTCCCTTGGCCACTTGGTTTCGTTTTCAACGCGCGGTAGAGCGCACATCCACCGTGTTGTTCGTCATTAGCCAGGTCCCCTGCGCTCAGACTTGTGCTTCCTTGCTGCTGAAAGTTTCGGGGAGGAAGCTGTCAGCTGTCAGCTATCAGCTTTCAGCAAAAGATTCTTCAGAAAAAACTTATCCGACTCATGCGCAACTTCTGGATGGACTTCAGGTGCAAGGAGAAATTTTGCGATCGCGATTGGATCGTAAACCGTCCCGATCGGTGACGGACGCAATCAAAACGAAAGTACGAGCAGGATGATTTTTGTAGCAGAGAGCTCCAAGCTGAGAGCTGATGGCTGAAAGCTGACAGCTGTTTTCCCATGCCTTTTGCCTGCATCTTCGTTCCGGCTTTTCCCGTGGAGGCGCTGTTGCGCGCAGAGCCGGAGTTGCGTTCGCAGTCTTTGGCGGTGCTCGAAGGCAAAGCTCCTCTGCAAAAAGTTTTTGCGGTGAATGAAAATGCGCGGCGTGCGGGAGTTAGTCCGGGAATGTCTAAGCTGCAAATAGAAGCCTGTGCCGAGGTGGCATTGCGGCCTCGCTCTCTGCCCCAAGAAGCCGCAGCCCACGCCGCTTTGCTGGATTGCGCGCAGTCGTTTTCTCCACGAGTGGAAGCTGCTGGTTGCGACACGATCATATTGGATCTTGCCGGGCTGCAGCCGCTTTTTGGTCCTCTGCCCAAA
Organism: uncultured Acidobacteriota bacterium; assembly: GCA_963716405.1. Classification (GTDB taxonomy): domain Bacteria; phylum Acidobacteriota; class Terriglobia; order Terriglobales; family Acidobacteriaceae; genus JABDBE01. The sequence continues at coordinate 209,666 of CAVQTI010000021.1, forward strand.
ATTGCACGAGCTTTGTCACGCCGCGCTTCCGATCTTGGACTCGAAACCAACGTGGCCGTGGCGGGCAATCCGGATACGGCTGTGCTGGCGGCGCGCGGGTTTTCTGGCGTGACCGTGATTGCTGAGGGCAAAGAAGCGGAACAGTTGGGCAGTTTGCCGGTAGAGGTTTTGTTTGTAAACACGACTGCGGAATCTGCGCAGTTGGAAACTTTCAATCGCTGGGGAATTCGCAAGCTGCGCGATCTGGCGGCATTGCCCGACGTCGCATTGAGTGAGCGTTTGGGACAGGTAGGAATTAATTTTCAAAAAATGGCGCGTGGCGCTATCTCCCGCACTTTGGTTCCGTTCGAGCCACCGCTGGTTTTCGAGGAGGTAATCGAATTGGAATATCCGCTGGTGCTGCTGGAACCGTTGGCATTTCTGCTGGGGCGTTTATTGGAACGACTGTGCGCTCGACTGGAAGCGCACGCCTTGGCGACCCAAGAATTGCGGCTCGATTTGGAATTGCAAAATGGATGGCAGACGGAAGATTTCTCAACAAATAACAATGGAGGGACGAGCGTCTTCGCCCGTCCAGCGCCGGAGCAAGCTCGAATCTTCCAACGCACTCTGCGGCTTCCCATTCCTCTGCTCGACTCCCGAATGTTTTTGAAGCTGTTGCAACTTGATTTGAAGGCGCATCCACCCGGAGCTCCCATAATCAAAATTCGTCTGACAGCAGAACCGGCGAGGCCGCGGGCGGCACAGAGTGGGCTTTTCCTTCCTCCTACGCCCGAGCCGGAGAAACTCGAGCTTACGCTGGCCAGGATTGCGGGCATTGTTGGAGAAGATAAAGTGGGATCGTTGGAGTTGCTGGATACGCATCGCCCTGAGGGATTTTGCATGCGGCACTTTGCACCTGAACCGTTTTCACCAGAGAGACACAGAGGCACAGAGGAGATCAATCATAAAAGATCAGCAGATTTCTCTGCGCCTCTGTGTCTCTGTGGTGACGACCTCGTAACCGCGCTGCGGATTTTCCGCCCGCCGGTCGATGTCGTAGTGACTACGCAGGACGGCAAGCCTACATCTATCAACCGCTCCAAAAACAAAGAAATGCAGGGGGAAATTCTCTGGACTGCCGGACCATGGCGTTCCTCCGGAGACTGGTGGGAGCACGAAGGATGGGCGCGCGACGAGTGGGACATTGCGGTGCAAGGAGAAAGTGGCATCGCTTTGTATCGCCTGGTGCGCGACCGGCTCGGCGGAAAATGGATTTTGGAAGGTAGTTATGACTAGCATAACGGTGTATGTGGCGCGGGCGCCCTCGCCCGCGAAAAGCATGCATCGGCAAAATTCCTGTGGGAACGCCGGCCCCAGCTGTCCGCGAGCGCAGCTCGCCGTAGATGCCGATGACCACTATTGTGTTGTCATCCCGAGCATAGCGAGGGATCTGCAATTCTGCGAGTGTCAATAACTGCAGGTTCCTCGTCGCTTGCGCTCCTCGGAATGACAAGAGTTCGTAAATGTGAGTTCTTATGTATATCGAACTTCACTCCCGTTCTGCTTTCAGTTTTCTTGAAGGCGCTTCTTTGCCCGAGAATTTAGTTGCAGCCTGCGCCAATCTGAATATGCCGGCGATGGCGCTGCTCGATCGCGACGGCGTCTATGGTTCTCCGCGTTTCCACATGGCAGCAAAAAAGGCGCGAATTAAGGCGCACATTGGAGCCGAGGTAACATGCGAATACTTTTCACCACAGAGACACCCTTCGGCTACGCTCAGGGCAGGCTCCGCCACAGAGACAGCAAATCACAAATTAAAAGATTCCTCTGTGTCTCTGTGTCTCTGTGGTGAATTTCGGCTTCCACTTCTCGTTTCTTCCCGCCTGGGATATCAGAACCTCTGCCGCCTGATTACGAAGATGAAGCTGCGCTCAGCCAAAGACGAAGGCGCGGTGCGCGAAGAAGAACTGAGAGAACATGCCGCCGGACTCATCTGCCTCACCGGCGGCGACGACGGGCCGATGGCTCTCGCTCTTGCGCACGGTGGCAAAACAGCCGCACGAAGTTGCGTCGAGCGGCTAGCAAACATTTTTGGCCGGGAAAATATTTATGTGGAATTGCAGCGTCATTTTCATCGCGAACAGGAAGCCCGCAATCGTGCCCTCATCGAAATTGCTCGCTCCCTGCAGCTTCCACTACTGGCGACCAATGGCGTCTGCTATGCGACGCCTCGGGAGCGTGAACTTTGCGATGTGTTCACGGCCCTTCGTCACCATCGCACACTGGCGACGGCGGGGAGATTGTTGGCGCGCAATTCCGAGCGTCATCTGAAATCGCCGCAAGAGATGCAAGCGCTTTTCGCCGATCTTCCCGAGGCCATCGCGAACACTGTGGAACTTTCTTCCCGGCTCACATTCACCTTCAAAGATCTGGGATATGAATTTCCCAAATATCCCGTGCCTGAAGGCGAAACCATGATGTCATTCATGCGGGAGCGCACCCGCGAAGGATTTCGGGAGCGCTATGGCCGGTCTTCATCAGAGCTGCAAAATCGCGCACGCGGCCAGATTGAGCGCGAGTTGCAACTCATTGAGAAGCTCGACCTCGCCGGCTACTTTCTTATTGTCTGGGATCTGGTTCGCTTCTGCCGCAAGGAAAATATTCTGGTGCAGGGACGCGGCTCCGCTGCCAACAGCGCAGTCTGCTATTCGCTGGGCATCACCGCGGTCGATCCCGTGAGAATGGAGTTGCTCTTCGAACGTTTTCTTTCCGAGGAGCGCGGCGAGTGGCCTGACATCGATCTCGATCTTCCCAGCGGCGACCAGCGCGAACGCGTGATTCAATATTTATACAAACGCTACGGCGAGCGCGGCGCTGCCATGACTGCCAACGTCATCACGTATCGCAGCCGCATGGCTGCGCGCGAAATGGGTAAGGCCCTGGGTTTCGATCCCGAAACTCTCGGCAAAGTATCGGCCGCTGTTTCCACCTGGGAATATCGCGATGACAATGACACCTTCGATCATCGCTTTCGCGATGCGGGGTTGGATTTGAATCATCCCCGGCTGCGCAAATATTTCGAGCTGTGCGTGGCGGTGCAGGATTTGCCGCGTCATCTCGGCCAGCATTCCGGCGGCATGGTGATTTGTCAGGGACAACTCGACTCCGTAGTGCCGCTCGAACCCGCGTCGATGCCGGGCCGCGTCGTGGTGCAGTGGGATAAGGAAGACTGCGCCGATCTTGGCATCATCAAGGTAGACTTGCTCGGCCTGGGAATGATGGCCGTGCTCGAAGATTCGCTCAAGCTCATTCAGGATCATCACAAGGAAGAAGTAGATCTCGCCCACTTGCCGCCAGATGATCCCACGGTGTATTCCGTCCTGCAGAAGGCCGACACGATTGGCATGTTTCAGATCGAGAGCCGGGCGCAGATGGCGTGCCTGCCGCGCCTGCAGCCAAAATGTTTTTACGACATCGTGGTGCAAGTCGCCATTATTCGTCCCGGACCAATCGTCGGACAGATGGTGAATCCTTATTTGCAGCGCCGCATGGGACGCGAGCCGGTGAACCATTTGCATCCGTCGCTCGAACCCGTGCTGAAGCGCACTTTAGGCGTGCCGCTGTTTCAGGAACAGTTGCTGCGCATAGCTATGGTCGCCGCCAACTTTACCGGAGGCGAAGCCGAAGAACTGCGCCGCGCCATGGGATTCAAACGCTCGCAGGCTCGTATGAGGGATATCGAAGCCAAACTACGCAGCGGCATGGAGCGCAATGGCATTGCCCGCGAGGCGCAGGAGCAAATTATTCTTTCAATTACTTCGTTCGCGTTGTATGGATTTCCTGAATCTCACGCTGCCAGCTTTGCGCTAATCGCTTATGCCAGCGCCTATTTGAAATGCCATTACCTCGCAGCCTTCACCGCCGCCATGCTGAACAATCAGCCTATGGGTTTTTATCGTCCAGCCACGATCGTGAAAGATGCGCAACGCCACGGCCTGAAGGTGCTGCCAATCGATGTAACAAAATCAGACTGGCAATGCACGCTGGAGCGTGTGGCAGGACGTGCGGCAGGACATGTGGCGCGGGCGCCCTCGCCCGCGTTCTCTGAACCCAGGCAAATAGCCGATGAAGGACCAGCCCTGCGCCTGGGACTCCGTTACGTCCGCGGATTGCGCGAAGATGCCGCCCAGGCGCTGGTTCGTCAGCGTAACCTCGCTCCATTTATCTCTATTCGTGATCTGGTCCATCGCGTACCCGAGTTACGCAAAGATGAATTGAACACTCTGGCGGAAATTGGAGCGCTGAATGAAATCAACTTTGAAGACCTGGCAAACTCTGGGATGCACGCTGCCGATTGAACGGCTAGCACTCACAACCGGCCAGTCGTCGCTTGTATCACCAGGAGCGCCCCTATGCAGATCAAACCCAGATAGATGTACCTCAAAAAGGCTTCGCCGCGCATGCGATGATTAATCACTCTGCCCACAAAAACCGCCACCAGCGTGGCTGGCAGCGATACCAGGTAATAATGTGTCACCGCAGGAACCCACAGTCCGGCGAACCAATAACCGGCCATTCCAATGATGCTGGCGGGCAGAGAAATATCCCTGCAGGGTCGCGCGAAAATGTTGAGCAGACCAGCGTCGCATCGCTCCATAAATCACCAGCGGCGGCCCATTCATTCCGTAGGCTCCGCCGAGCACGCCCGCGCAGAATCCACAAACCCAAAGCCATACTCGATTGTCGCGCTTCAGTTCTAACGGCGTGCGTCCTATCAGAGAATAAACGGAGAAGGCAATCAGGATTACTCCCAGCGCAGCTTTCACCAATCGTTGATGACTACTGGTTAGAAGCAAAAGACCGAGTGGAATGCCCAGCAAGGTTGAGAGCACAAGCCAGCCCGCGCTCTGCAGATGGATCTTTTTCCAGTCCTGCACGACCACGATGCCCGCGATCGTGATCGACACAAGCACAACCAGGGGCGCAGCTACCTCGAGCGGAATGAAAAAAGCGAGAAGCGGGACGGCGAGTAGGCCTTCGCCGAATCCGAATGCTGATCGAATCAGCGTGGCGAAGAATACGATCAATACAACCAGCACCGTCGTTGGGTTGATTGTGATCTCCGAAATGAACACGAAATTAGCTAGAAAAAGGCCGCCAAAGTTGGCGGCCCTTGTTTACATTTTTCACGCTCTCGCTGGCGAGTTAATCGCCCAAAACCGGCTCGCCCACATCCTCTTTAGCCTTCGACCCCGTCAATGCGCCGAGCGGAATAAAGCCGTTCTCGGTTACGACCGGCTTTTCCTGCAACACCACTTCGCGGTAGAGGGCAGCCATACGCGCGTTGTAAGCCGCATCGTCTTTTTGCGGACCTCGCGCTGTAGTTTGCTGCTTGGCATCACGTGCCCGTTTCTTCTCTTCCCCGGAATTCTTGGCGATACCTAGCTTATCCAAATCGTGCTGGATTTCGTTGGTCACCAGTTCATCCTTGAGCAGCAGCGAGTGGGCCGTCGATTCCATCTTCACATTCTTGCCGCCGGCGAAAATCTCATGCCGTCCGTGCTCCTCGTACCACTTGGTGAGCGTAGCGGTCATGTGCATCTTCTCGATAATGTTTCGCCAGCCCACGCCGGTGTTGTAGGCGCAGAAAGAAATTTCGCCTTCCTGCGTGGCGTAAGGAATAATGCATTGCTCGGTCCGCCGGAAATCGTAGTTAAACAGATCCTGAAACCACATGCCGGCGATGAATAGGAAGTTCCACCGATCCTGGCGCCGTTTCATTACGTCATCAATCGTCCGGTCCGGACCCACTTTGCCGTAATTCTTTCCGGTGGCGTTAAAGTTCTTATCGAACTTCTTCAAAAGATCCATCATCTTAAAATGCGTTGGCGATTGGAACGGATCGTAATTCTTCATCAAACACAGCGCCATTCCCACGATGGTGAGAAATTTTCCACGCGCCGCATCGTTTACCTTCTGAATATCCTTAGCCAGTTGATCGCCCTTCAAGAACGCCGTTACCGGAACTGCTTCCTTGGTTTCCTTGTCAATCATCACGGCCATTCCGGTCCCGCAATTCGGATGGCAGCCACAGGAGAGTTGGCCCCAGTTGTTCTTGGGATCGTCAACGTGCATCAGGTCGGCCCAGTCGCTGAATGTTCCCATGAACGAAATCGGGAACCAATCGCGCGACGGTTCGCCGAGGCCGGTTTGATTTTTCACATCGTGCGCGAGATGGGACAACGTATAGCGCTGGGCTTGGCGGCGGTCGTCGGTCACGGCTTCGTCGCGGCCGGTGAAACTTACCGGTTGGAAGCTGAGGAAACCGATCTTCTTGGGATTGTCGAGAGCGAACTTGATGATGCGTCCGACCTGCTCGTTGTTGATACCGTTCACAATGGTGACTACAGGAACGATTTCGATTCCCGCAGTGTGCAGGTTCTCGATGGCTTTCAACTTCACATCAAACAGGTTTCCGACTTTGCGGTGGGCATTGGCGGCGTTGCCGATTCCGTCGAACTGCAGATACGCGTAGCGCATGCCAGCTTCGGCGGCCTGTTGCGCAAACTCTAAACTTTTGGCGAATTCAATTCCATTGGTTGCGGCCTGCACGCTGTTGTATCCGACTTTGCGGGCGTATCGTACCGCATCCAGGAAGTACGGTGATAGGGTGGGTTCGCCTCCGGAAAATTGCACCGACATCTGGCGCCGCGGCTTAATCGTGATCGCGTTGTCGAGCATGGTCTTGATATCTTCCCAGCTCAACTCGTGCACGAAGCCGACCTGATTCGCGTCCATGAAACAGGGATCGCACATCATGTTGCAACGGTTGGTGAGGTCGATGGTAAGAACCGAGCCACGTCCATATTTCACCGTGCTCGATCCGTGATGGTGCAGCTTTTCGTCGTTATGCGCCACGATGTCACGGCCGGGGAAAACCTCTTCGAGGTGACGCGAAAAGTCGGTATCGATCGACATTACGTCTTCGAAGTGACCGTGTTTGTCGCAATCTTTGATCATCAGGATCTTGCCGTCGCGCTCGATGATCTGCGCTTTAATCTCGCCGACTTTCTCGTTGCTGAGCACTTCGACGGGCAGCTTGCCGTCAAGAATCTGCTGCCGGATCTCGGGAACACACTTCGGGCACAGCGAGTCGGTGGTGCGCGGCCAGCCTAGTGGAGGCTTGGTTTTTTCATACGACTTGAGCAGCGGCTTATCCGACCACTTCGGCGTGGGAGAAGGATTCTGCTTCACACGGTTCAATCGCTGGAATACTGCCCAGGCGCCGGTTGCGGCGACGGTCACGGCCTTCTCTACATACTTCACTGGCTTGTGCATTTCTCTCTCTTTCCACTGCTTGGCTAACGGCATTAACCATCGGCGGCTTGGCGGAATCAAAAAGCCAATCCGAAAACCAGCCGGAACGCCTTACCCCTGTTTGACCTTCACTTCCTCACCTGCACCCGCAACGGCCTTCTCGATAGACCTCTGCGGACTCTGCCTTACGACTATCTTATTGAGGGCAATACCGTAAGGCACGTGTAACCCAATGAAAGGGGCAAAATAGGGGTTTAGCGGTTGACTGGCGCATTGGATGGATACGTAAGTCCTTGAAAAGGCAATACGATTCGACCCGCCGCACTTCAGGTAATCGTGAAATAGAACCGGGGATTGCGGAAACTCGCGAAAGATGTAGGTATCCGCGACCGATACTCCTATGCTGACTAGTGAGCCATAATCGTACCGAGATGGTGCTGAAAGCCAAGCCCGACGGGCACCAGCTCGAGGGAGTGCATCATGAGCGTCATGGCAATCAGTCCGATTTCTTTCGTAAACGCCACTTCTCTGGCAAATACACCTCAGCCAGAAGGCCAGGGTCATCCGCCAGAAACAAACACGCAAACCTCTTTGGATACGTTCTCTTCCGGCAGCGCGGCAATGGCAGTACAAGCATTTATGGCATTTCAGCCAGGTGTTCAACCCATCGCCAGTCTCAATCCTGTTGACGATATGCCGCAGGCTTTACCGGTAAAAGCAAGCGACGATTTCAGCGTCTCTACGCCGGAATGGTCTGGTGCCATCGTAGACGTTTACGCCTAGCGCGCGTCGCGATTCCTCGGTAACACTTCGCAGACCGCTTCCTAACTGGTTCATCGCGATGTAGTTCTCCGGTTACGCGCGCACGGTTACCGAAGTTTGTCCTAAATCCCGTAAATCATTGTTCCTAAACACATTAGATGCTATTTCTAGTCAGAGATTCTGCTCTCCTCCCCAAGGGCGACAGGACCTAGATGGCTGGCAACTCACAGTCGTGGAGAGGCCTGACACTTCACGCCAAGCTGTTCGTTGGCATGATTGTGACAGCAGGCACCAGTGTGCTCCTTTACGGAGCCGTCCACCAGACCAGCAAAAACATCGCCGAGTTCATCTGCTATCTGGGAATTGGCGTTCTCGCATCGCGGATGAAAGTGAATCTGCCCGGCATCACCGGCACGATGTCGGTGAACTTCCTGTTTGTCCTCCTGGGTATCCTGGAACTCAGCTTTTCCGAGACTTTGATTCTCGGCTGCGTATCTATCCTGGTGCAGTCGCTTTACCCGGATCGGCCCAACGCACTTCAAGTGACTTTCAACGTTTGCGCGGGCGCCTTCTCAACCGCGGTTGCCTACGCCGTCTACCATCTCACAATATTCAATCATGTGATTGGGAGTCAGGCTCTGTTGCTGGGTTTGGCAGCCTGCACCTACTTCGTTGCCAATACTGGCTCGATCGCAACCGTCATATCGCTCACGGAAGGGAAAAAGCTCAAAAAGATAATAGTGGAATGTTATTTCTGGTCTTTCCCCTATTACCTGGTAGGTGCGGGAATTGCGGGCGCGATTGGATGGTTCAACCGCACGTTTTATTGGGAAACCTCGCTGCTCCTAGTGCCGGCCATCTATGTGATCTACCGCTCGTACCGCTTGTATCTGGGAAAGTTGGACGATGAGAAACGTCACGTCGAGGAAATGGCCAGCCTGCACCTGCGCACCATCGAGGCTCTCGCGCTGGCGATTGAAGCCAAAGATCAAACCACGCATGACCACTTGCAACGCGTCCGCGTATACGCAGTCGAGGTCGCCAAGGAACTAGGCGTCACTCCAGATGAAATGCAGGCCGTGCACGCCGCCGCCCTGTTGCACGATATCGGCAAGCTGGCCGTGCCCGAACATATCATCTCGAAACCCGGACGGCTTACTCTCGAAGAATTCGAGAAGATGAAGATTCACCCGGTGGTGGGCGCCGAGATCCTCGAACGCGTCCGCTTCCCCTACCCGGTTGTTCCCATCGTGCGGGCGCACCACGAAAAGTGGGACGGCACCGGATATCCCGCGGGCCTCAAGGGTACGGACATTCCCATTGGTGCGCGCATCCTCTCGGCCGTCGACTACCTCGACGCTTTGGCTTCCGACCGCCAATACCGACGCGCACTGCCGCTGGAAGAAGTCATGCAGCGTCTGGGGGCGGAGTCCGGAAAATCCTTCGATCCGAAAGTAGTGGATATTCTCAAGAAGCGATATCTCAGCCTGGAAAAACTCGCGGTCGCCCAATTCGGCGGAGAAGTGAATCCAGCGCTTTCGACCGACCTCAAGGTCGAGCGTGGACTCGCACCGGCCGCCGGATTTGAAAACATCTCGGTCAAAGACGGCTCTGGCCACGAAGCTACTTTCTTATCTTCGATTGCGGCTGCGCGGCAGGAAGCGCAGACCTTATTCGAACTCAGCCAGGACCTCGGCGCTTCGCTCAGTTTGGTCGAGACTCTCTCGGTATTCTCGGTCAAGCTGCGCTCGCTGGTTCCGTACGATGCCATCGCGATTTACGTTCGCCGAAACGAAGAACTGATTCCCGAATATGTCAACGGCGACAACTTCCGACTGTTTTCCTCATTGCGCATTCCGCTCGGGCAAGGGCTTTCGGGATGGGTCGCTCACAATCGCAAACCGATTATTAACGGCAACCCTTCGGTTGAGCCGGGATATTTGAACGATCCCACCAAGTTCAGCACGCTGCGCTCAGCTTTAGCGATTCCACTCGAAGGCGTAAACGGTGTGATTGGAGTGCTCGCCCTTTATCGTGGCGAGCGCGATGCATTTACCTCCGACCACCTGCGCATTCTTTTGGCCATCAGTTCAAAGATGGCGCTGGCTATTGAGAACGCGCTCAAATATCAGCAGGCGGAAAATTCTGCCACCACGGACTATCTCACCGGCTTGCCGAATGCGCGCTCGCTCTTCCTGCAACTCGACCGCGAACTGGCTCGCTGCAAGCGCGATAATTCCACATTAACCGTCATGGTCGGTGACATGGATGGCTTTAAGCAAATTAACGACCGCTTCGGCCATCTCGAAGGCAACCGGGTGTTACGCCTGTTTGCTCAAGCCTTGAAAGAAACCTGCCGCGAGTACGATTACGTAGCCCGCATGGGAGGAGATGAATTTGTCATCATTGCTCCTGGCCTGCCCGCCGAAGTCTTAGCCAAGAAGGCCTATCAACTCCAGGAACTGGCGAAACAAGCTGGATTCGAAGTTTGTGGCGAACAGATTCTCTCCCTGAGCCTGGGACAAGCCATGTATCCCGAGGATGGCAAGGATGCGGAAGAACTTCTCGCCGAGGCCGACCGGCGCATGTATGTGGAGAAGCAGAAACAGCCAAGCCGTAAAAACCGCCGGCTCTATCCTCGCATGAAATGCCGCATCACCATCGAGCTGAATCCAGAGAACCAGGGCAGTCCGATTTTTGGAAACCTGGTCGACATCAGCATGGGCGGCTGTTACGTCGAAACCAGCGCTATTATTACACCAGGTACGAATCTGACTCTGGTGTTCTCGATCGATGATGGCAAGCTGCAAACCGTAGGCACCGTGGCAAGAATGCACCCCGGCTCGGGCGTGGCTGTGCAGTTCAAGGAACTAAATCGCGAGGACAAAGTCAAAATGCACCGTGTGCTCGAATTCGTGCAGAATTCCTCCGCAATGTACGACAATCGCTATTACGAAAAAATCAACCGCTAAACAGAAACTTTAAGTTTGCAGGACTGGCAAGGATTTTCTGGGCGGACAACCGAAATCTACTACTTTCTTCCCGGATGAGATTCTCCCTTGCTGGAAAACACTGAGTACGGCCATTGAGCCGCTTTCTTGGTCGGCTCAACAGTGGTTGCCGCTGGGACAGCCCGCATAGCTGCTCCTCGTTCCCAGTTCGCCGGAGCCGGCCGGATGCACCAGATATTTCCCGGTTCTTCCAGGGCAATCCCAACCAGCCAGTATTTGCTTTCCGTTCCCAGGGGAACACAATTCGCCACATGCGCTGCTGCCTTGGTTCCACCAGGAAGTTCATCGAGTAAAACCGGGAGCCCCGGTTCCAGTGGCTGAGTGAGTCGTACGCCGCAACCTTCTGTGTTTACTACCAGCGTGTAACACTGCGCGCTGAATGGAACTGCAGGATCCATGCTTACCAGCCGAAATGGAATCTGCGCCCGAATGCGAGTGCTGCGCCGCACTGCTTCGAAGGATTGTGTAATCAAGGTCATAGAGTCTTTTCAGATTGTACGTCGCTGGGGAAATCTGATTCATCGCAACCGGTCCGGCTTTAAAACCAAAGTAATCGCTGATGTGACAATCAGCTCAAGTAACCGGCGAGCTCCTTGGCTGTCTCAGGGAGTCTTCAATAGCAGCCTCAACAACGTAGTTGGATAAGGGCGCTGGCCGGAGAACCTTGTTTCGAACTTAGCGCCCTTCAACCGCGACGATACTATCTCTTCAATGGCTACTGCTGCCGAGCCGCGACCCGCAGTCGCAGAGTCGCCCGCAATAAGAGTATTTCCCGGCAATCCCGAATTCGATTTACTGCGAGCCTGTTGTGCTACCGAAACATCGGACGATCACGTCTGCAGAATGCTTTCCTGTCCCCTTGATTGGGAACGATTGTTCTGTCTGATAGATCACCATCGCGTAGTTCCGCAAGTGTTCGGCCGGTTATCCGCATTCCCGCGTCTGCTTCCCACCCATGCGCTCGGTGCGCTGCGCTCGCGTTACCAGGAAAACGCCCGCAAAGCGTTATGGTTTACAAGTGAATTGCTGCGCATCTTGGGACATTTAGAATCCGCAGGCATCAAGTCTCTTGCCTATAAAGGACCGGTTCTCGCAAAAGCTTTATACACCGACGTCGCGGAGCGCCAGTACAGCGATCTCGACATTCTCATCCGTCCCGAGGATGTACCTAAGGCAAAAGCCGCATTGCTTGCTTTGGGCCACACATGCAGCCCGGAACTTCGCCAGCAGGTAGAACCGGCCTACATTGCCTCAGGATGCGGCTACGTCTTTCACACCCGAGCCGAAAGGAATTTGCTGGACTTGCAGTGGCGCATCGTCCCGCGTTTTTATTCGATTGACTTCGACATGGCTGGCTTTCTTGACCGAGCCGATGAAATCGTCGTGGGTGGACGTCCTGTGCGAACTTTGTGCCCTAACGACCTTCTGCTTGTGCTCTGCGTTCACGCCGCTAAGCACGTCTGGGTTCAGCTTTCATGGCTATGCGATATAACCCAGTTAGTTAAATCTGCCCAACTCGACTGGAATGCGATACAGCACGAAGCGCAACGGCTGGGAATCGAACGCATCGTCAATGTGAATTTGCTGCTAGCCCACAAGCTATTAGAAATGCCACTGCCTTCGGTGAACAGCGAGCGTGTGATCGAAGATCCTTCAACCACCCGACTCGCGGATGAGATTCTTCCCATCATCAAACACAGCGCCAATTACGAAACCGAATCAGCAGCGTACTTCCGCCTGATGCTACGCCTGCGGGAACGCCGGCAGGATCGGGCCCGATTCCTATCACGCCTCATATTCACCCCCAGCGTGAAGCGAATGGAACGCAGTCCGCCTTCCAAATTCTCTGCAGCCAATGTATCGAGTAGTACGCCTATCGCGCCTAGCCAAAAGACTAGCTTTGCCCATATAAATCGGGTACATTGCCCGCGAAAAGCAGCGCAAGCGCAGGGATAGAACGAAGAAACTCTGATCGAGTGCCAAAATCCTCCCTCGACGCACCTGGCGGCCCGAGTTGTTCATCAAGCATCCATATGTGTCCAATACGCAGAGGGTTTGGTTTTATACTCTGCTCATGGAACCAACTATCAAAGGCGCCATCCCCGTTCTACCTGCCGCCGATACCGCCGAATCGCTCCGCTGGTGGACTGAAATCTGCGGCTTCAAGGAAACTTTTCGCGACCGCACTCCTCCAACTTACGCTGGAATAAATCGTGGCGAAGCCTACCTCCACATCGCAGGAATGGATGATAAAGCGCTTGCCCGCAAGATAGGCGACCAGACAATGGTGCGGATTGCGGTGAAGGGGATTGAGGCACTGTACTCCGAATACCAGAATCGCGGAGGCAAGGTGCACCCCAACGGTCCCCTGAAAACCCAGCCCTGGGGCACTAAAGAGTTCGGTGCGATTGACCCCAACGGCGTCTGCGTGACCTTCCAGGAATGAAATTACTGGGTGCCCCAAGTCTCGCCGTTTTTGCGAGATTGGGATTGTTGAACAGAGCCGAGGTTAATACGATCCTAGGAATGAACCGCAACTGGTTCCGTTCGGAATCTCATCAAGAAATAATATGCGACAAAAGAAACCGCGAAACCCACGAACCAAGAATAGTCATAAAGAGTGCGCAGCGCAGGAATGACTAACCCGATTAATGCGGTTGCCGCGCCCAAAGCCAGTGCCGCGATCGCCCGCCAGTTGAAGCCTCGCGAATACTCATAAGCCCCGCCGCGCAAATAGAGGTCATCGACCAACAGCACCCGACGCCGCACCACGAAATAATCGCAGATCATAATGCCGGCGACCGGTCCCAGAAACGCAGCGTAACCGCCAAGCCATCCGAAGATCATGGTTTTGTAGTTACCAAGCAGTTTCCACGGCATCATCGCGATGCCCATGAAGCAGGTGATTATTCCGCCAGCGCGAAAGCTGATGCGCCGCGGCCATAAATTAGAAAAATCGTTGGCTGGAGAAACCACGTTGGCGCCGATATTCACGTTCAAGGTCGCCAGCAGAATTGCCAGCAACGAGATCACTACAGCAACCGGGGAATGAAATCGACTGAGCAATTGGACCGGATCCCAGATCGCAGTCCCGTAAATGACCACAGTCGCCGAGGTCACCAGAATTCCGATCAACGAATAAAGCGTCATCGTAGTTGGCAGCGCGATCGCCTGACCAATCATCTGTTGTCGCTGGCTCCGCGCGAAGCGGGTGAAGTCCGGAATGTTGAGCGATACTGTAGCCCAGAAACCGACGGTGGCATTCAACGCGGGAATGAGAAACTTTAGAAAATCAGGAAAGCTGGCAAACCTCGACGGCGCTGCCAGCATAGGGCCGAACCCGCCCGCCGCGCGATATGCCCATGCCAACAGCAGAAGTCCAACTGCCAGCAGAACCGGAGCGCTGATTCCTTGCAGCACGCGAATATATTCCACACCTTTGAGAATTACGGCAAGATTGATCAGCCAGAAAGCCGCAAAACAAATTGCCGTGCTGTAAGGAAAATTTCTCCATGCGGGAAACATGGTCGCGATCAGGGTACTGATGGCTTCGCCGCCAATCCACGTCTGAATGCCAAACCATCCGCACGCCACCAGCGCACGCAACACCGCGGCTACGTTTGCGCCCAGGACTCCGAACGAAGCGCGAGCCAGCACCGGAAAAGGAACTCCGTAACGCGCACCTGGATGCGAGTTCAACAGCATCGGAATGAGAACAATTGTGTTGCCGAGGAAAACCGTAAACACGGCCTGCTTCCAGTTCATTCCACCCTGGATCAGGCTGGCAGCCAACATGTAAGTAAGGATGTTGACGGACATCGATACCCACAACGCGGCGTAGTTGTAGGTTCCCCAGGTGCGCCGCTCGCTGGTGACTGGCGCCAGGTCAGGGTTGTAAAGAGGACTCGATTCAATCGCGGGACGCACCGACTCTCGGGTAGCCATTGAAATCAGTCAGCCGCGATGGCGCGTCCACTTTGTGCAGTAAGCGCATCGTAAGTTTCCGGACGTCGGTCGCGGAAAAACTGCCAGGTCTTTCTCACTTCCGCAATCATGTCGAGATCGAGATCGGCGACCAGCACCTC
The DNA here is from genome assembly GCA_963716405.1 of uncultured Acidobacteriota bacterium. Lineage (GTDB taxonomy): Bacteria > Acidobacteriota > Terriglobia > Terriglobales > Acidobacteriaceae > JABDBE01. The sequence goes on from CAVQTI010000021.1 coordinate 224,823, forward strand.
GTCTTTATCGCGGCTGGCTTGAGCCACAATCTTGCCGCGCGGATTGCAGAAATAACTCTTCCCATAAAATTCGCCAATGTTCCAGGGCTTCTCAGTTCCCACGCGATTGATTGCGCCCACGAAATAACCGTTGGCCACTGCGTGCGCAGGCTGCTCCAGTTCCCACAAATGTTCGGATAGTCCAGCGACTGTTGCGGAAGGGTTGAACACGATCTCAGCACCATTCAATCCGAGGATGCGCGCGCCTTCAGGAAAATGCCGGTCGTAGCAGATGTAAACTCCGACGGCCGCATACTTGGTTTTGAAAACCGGATAGCCGAGGTCACCGGGCGTGAAATAGAACTTCTCCCAGAATCCGGGATGCACGTGCGGGATGTGATGTTTGCGGTACTTGCCCAAATAAGTTCCATCCGCATCGATGACGGCGGCCGTGTTGAAATACATTCCCGGCATCTGCTCTTCGTAAACCGGGACGACGATCACCATGCGATGTTTGGCGGCGATCTTTTGCATCAGTTTAGTTGTGGGCCCCTCGGGGACGCGTTCCGTCAATTCATACCAGCGTATATTTTGCTCGGCGCAGAAATAAGGTCCGTAAAACAATTCCTGCAGGCAAAGTATTTTGACCTTCTGTTTGGCCGCCTGCTCGATCAGCTTGAGGTGCTTATCGATCATGGCTTTCTTGATCTGCGGCAGCGAGCGGTCGCTGCTCAACACGTTAGTTGCCTGAATGAGGCCACAGCGCACTATGCGGGACATGGATACACCTCCGCGAGAGGGTAAATATAGCAGACGTGCATAAGGTTTTCAGTTCAATGAAGGACGGGCGTCGCATTGGTGGCGACGCATTCCCACCGGTCGCCCGAGTGAATCCAGGTATCAACAAAGCGTTCGCGCCGCGTGTAGGGCTTGCCGGCTTCGACTCCCTTGGCTCGAAATACTCCAGTGGCGATGGCGGTATTTCCAAACACGTGCACGCTCATCGATTCCGGCGCGACCTGCTGCTCCTGCGATTTCGATGGTTTGACGCCGGCCAGAAACTCTGGCTTTGTCTGCACGGTTCCGTCATCGTTAATCAGCACGATCTGATCGTCGAGCAGTGTTGCCAGTGCCTGAACGTCACCTAGCTTGTAGGCCTGGTTCCAGGCTTTCTCCAGGGCGATGATTTTCGATTGGACATCGGAAGCGCCATCTTTTTGTGCCAAAACAATTGCAGGCGTCGTGCATACCAATGCCAGCAGGAAAGTGGTCAGTCTCATGTTGCAGTCCTCTGGCGCAGTATATCGGCAATCGTCGCTCTTTACTTGCGCGAGAAGCCTCTGCCCTGTACTCGTCACGAGCCGCACAGCGAGAAAAGGCTGGTTGTTCACCACGTACGTAAGGTCCTTGAGCTTGACCGGTTGAGGCACGGCTGTTAGATTTCGGCTCTACACTCGAGTATTCCGGGGGCATTGCGCTGAGTCAGCCAGCGAAGACGAATGATTCGGTTGATCTTCGCCGCCGCAATTTTCTTATCCGTTGTTGCCAGGGAGTCTCCGCAGCAATGGTTCCCGCAAAGCTCCGTGGACTGGCTCTTCCGTTTGCCTTCGATTCTCAGAATACGTTCTCGCCGGCGGACACCACCGAATTCCATTTGCATCCGCACTACCGCTCTCAAACCTCGCTGGATGCTACAGTTCTCAAGACTCAGTCGGGGCTCGACGAATTCGTTACTGAAAAATACCACGATCAGATCGCCGTGATCCTTGAAGAATGGCGAGCAAGCTTGTTGCAGTCTCCCCGGAATACGCTCCCGGTCGAAAAGATTCTTACTTCTGACTTCTCGGGATCATCTTTCCGCCCTATTGAACCGCGAGTGCTCCGGTCGGGAGCGATGCTGGAAATCCGGCAGAACAAGTTTCTCGACCAAACTCTTCTCGGACGCGATGCGTTCATTCAGGAATTGCAAGCCGCCATGAGTTTCTTTTCGCAACTGGTGACGGCCGAGTTTCAAGTGGTCAGCATCAGCGCGATTCCTCCGAACATGGGTGGCACGGACGCCGCTAAAGGCCGGACGCCCGACGGCCTGCGGACTCGCGTTCGTTACGAGATTGTAGGTTCGGGGCACGATTTCCATCGCGGGCAAAAAGTAGGGTACTGGGATATCGATTGGAGAGCAACTTCGGCGGGCAATTTTCAGGTGAAGACGTGGCGCGCGCTCGCTGAGACGCAGAGTCGCGCAGCCAATCCAATCTATGTTGATATCGCAGCGCAGGCATTTGGCAGCAATTCGAGTTTCGCTTCGCAGTTGCAGCGGGGAAGTGATTACTGGCGCACGGTGCTTGATGGCGCTTGCGGCATTGATATTTACGGTCACAATGGCGTGTCAGTTGGTGACATCGACGGCGATGGCTTCGACGATCTTTATGTTTGTCAGCCTGCGGGCCTGCCTAATCGGCTTTTTCGCAACCGCGGCGACGGAACGTTTGAGGATATTACAGATGCATCAGGTGTCGGAGTCCTCGAGAATACGGCTTGCGCGTTGTTTGCGGACATCGACAACGACGGCCAGCAGGACTTGGTCGTGGTGCGCACGAGCGGGCCAATCTTATTCATGAACGAAGGCAATGGCAGGTTTCGCCAGCGGCCCGGCGCGTTTCAATTCGCTACGCCTCCGCAAGGCACTTTCACCGGAGCCGCCGTTGCCGATTATGACCGCGATGGCTGGTTGGACATTTACTTTTGCCTCTACATTTATTACCAGGGCACAGACCAGTACAAGATATCCGTCTCCGTATTACGACGCGGAAAACGGCCCTCCCAACTTCATGATGCGCAACAACCGCGATGGAAGTTTCCGCGACGTCACCGCGGAATCAGGTCTGGATCGAAACAACACGCGCTACAGTTTTTGCTGCGGATGGAGCGACTACAACAATGACGGTTGGCCTGATCTGTATGTGGTGAACGACTTCGGCCGCAAGAATCTTTATCGCAACAATGGCGACGGAACGTTTACCGACATTGCGCCGCAGGCGGGAGTCGAAGACATTGGCGCCGGCATGAGCGTCTGCTGGTTCGATTATGACAACGACGGCGCCCAAGATCTTTACGTTGCGGACATGTGGTCGGCTGCGGGTATGCGGGTTGCGATGCAAGATGTCTTCCGCAAGGGCGCGCCGGAAGAGGTGCGAGCGCTGCATCGCAAACATGCCAGAGGCAATTCTTTATTGCGGAATAACAACGACGGAGCGTTTTTGGATAAGAGTGCGCTGGCCGGGGTTGAAATGGGACGCTGGGCTTGGTCGAGCGATGCTTGGGACTTTGATCATGACGGATTCTCGGACCTTTATATCGCGAACGGCATGATCTCCAGTCCTTCAGGCGAAGGCCGGGCACAGGACTTGAACAGTTTTTTCTGGCGTCAGGTGGTCGCCACCTCGCCCGTCGATGCTAAACCGGCACACGATTACGAACAGGGATGGAATGCACTGAATGAACTCATCCGCTCGGACTACAGCTGGAGCGGTTTTGAGAGGAACACGTTCTATGCAAATAACCGGGACGGAACCTTTTCTGATGTTTCAGGCGTTCTAGGCCTCGATTTTGTCGAGGATGGCAGAGCATTCGCGCTGGCCGATTTCGATCATGATGGCCGTCTGGAAGTATTCTTAAAAAATCGCAATGGTCCGCAACTGCGGCTCTTGAAGAATGCGGTTGAAGAATCTTCCGCCATCGATCGCTTTCCGTCTGCGCGGCGGAACGAGTAATCGTGACGCAATTGGCGCAGCGGTGACGGTCGAAACCGAGGTTGTCCGGCAGACGCGGTTCCTGCAAGCGGGATCAGGATTTCTTTCCCAGCATAGCAAGGAAGTATTTTTTGGTTTGGGCGATTGTAAAGGCTCCGTGCGGGCGTCCATCCGATGGCCGAGTGGGCTGGTCCAGCAGTTGCATGATCTTCCCATCAACCATCGAATCTGGGTCGATGAGGGAGTGCAACCGTCTCGGATGGAAGCGTTCAAGGTTGTCCCGTTTGAGGCGCAGTCCGAAGCTTTAGCGAGCCAAAGCGCCGCCGGACGAATCGAGCCGCTGCCGAATGTAGTTGAAACCTGGTTGATCGCCCCGATAACAGCGCCGGAGTTTTCTGTTTCTGATTTGAACGGCAAGACTTGGACACTCACCGGCTCGCGGGGAAAGACAGTGCTACTGAATTTCTGGGCAATGGGGTCCGAGGCCTGTCGGGACAATTTGAAGATCCTCAATGAAGTTCATAAACAGTCGAGCCTCGAAGTACTCGCCATGAATGTCGACGCCGCCGGCAACACGGAAAGCGTGCGCACGTTGGCAGGAGAACTGCACCTTTCTTTTCCCATTCTTCTTGGATTGGATGACGTGGCCGCAATTTACAACATCATTTACCGTTATCTGTTTGACCGGCATCGCGACCTCGGCTTTCCAACTTCGTTCCTGATCAATGGGAAGGGTGAAATCGTCAAGGTTTATCGAGGGCCGGTAAATGCTGAGCATGTTGAACAGGACTGCCAGCATATTCCGCAAACTGCAGCCGAGCGTTTGGCGAAGGCATTGCCGTTTCGAGGATTGAGTGACTCGTCGGAATTCCGCCGTAACTATTTATCTTACGGTTCAGTCTTCTTTCAGCGAGGCTACATTGATCAGGCCAAAGAGTCGTTCGGGCTGGCCCTGAGCGCCGATCCATCGAGTGCAGAAGCGCTTTATGGGCTGGGTAGCGTTTATTTAAAAGAGGGGAACGCGGTAGAAGCGCGACACAGTTTTGAACGCACGATCAAACTTAATCCCACTTATCCGGACACCTTGGCCAATGCCTGGAACAACCTCGGATTGCTGGCGACGCGCGAGGGTCGCACCGGCGAGGCGATTCCATATTTTCAGGAAGCTCTGCGGCTCAGTCCCGATCACCTGATCGCACTGGATAACCTTGGCAATGCGTATCGCCAGCAGCAACAGTGGGCAGAAGCTCGCAAGGTTCTGGAGCGGGCGGTGGCTGTGGGACCGCAGGATGCGGAGGCGAACTATAGTTTAGGAATGGTGTTCGCTCAGATGGACGATAGCGATCACGCTTATGAATATCTACAGAGAGCATTGAAGATTCGCCCAGGATATCCAGAGGCCTTGAATAATCTCGGCGTGCTCTATTTGCGGACTCAGCGCAGAAATGAAGCGGTCGCAAGTTTCGAAGACATGTATTCGCGTGGCGCCTGCTTTTGATCAGGCTTATCTGAACCTCGCCAGGGTCTACAGCATTGAGGGAGTGCCGGGCAAAGCGCGGGCGGTTCTGCTTGAACTTCTCAAACAGCATCCCGAGAATTTGCAAGCGCAGAAAATGATGGAAGAATTATCGCGATAAGTGCAGAACGGGCTTCTCGCCCGGCCTCCATTAAGAAAAGCGTTAATGTTTCGGCGTGGGTGCGGTCAGTAAGTCTACGAACATTTTGTAGAACCCTTCGAGATTTACATCAACCTGAATTTCTACCGGCCGCACCTCGACCTTGGGTTTATCTTGCTCTGCCCAAGTTAGGGTATCGCCGTAACCCGCGCCCTGATCCAGATTGATGTCCATGAAACGCGTTTCTTTCTGGGTAATGAGGCCGGGATCGAGCCAGGCAACCGCTGCCAGTTCGTCCCATAAATAATTGTATTCGCCATGAAGGCGGGCATATGTTCCCACGTAGCGCGCTGCGGGCGAGTCGCTGGCTTTAATCCGGTTAATCAATTCGGCTGTAAATCTGGTCTTCACTGAAATGTCGACCGTAGTGCAGACGATTTTCTTCCACGGTGCGCGCAGTGCGATATGAGCAGCTTCCGGATCGAACCAAACATTGAATTCACGCCGCGGAGAATTGATGAACTCGGGATCGGAAGTTTGCGGAGCCAGGCTGGCGCCCATGAAAACCAGTTCTTTGGCCAGGCCAGCGAATGCAGGATCGATGGAGATGGCCAGAGCAAGGTTCGTCATCGGCCCGCCCTCGTAAATCGAAATTTCGTTGGGAAACTTGTGGACCATGCGAATGAGAAAGTGCGCCGCGTCTTCGTCGAGCGGTTTAGTTGTGGGCAGACCTTCGGGCATGTCGCCAAGTTCGGCCGGTGGATGATAGAGACGCGGCGTCCACGCTCCCAGCCAGCGCACGGAGCCGTAACGTTCTTCCCACATCTCCGTTTCCTGCTTTCGGCGGACCAGCGGGTATTCTGCTCCAGCCACGACGGGAATGTCGGTTCGTCCAATGAGTTCGAGCATGCGCAAAGTGTGCGCGACTTCCGCTTTGAGCCACTGATCGCCGGTCACAACGGTGATGCCGAGGATATCTCCGTTTGCGGAGATTGAATGAGCAAGATCATCGACTGCTGATCAGTTCCGCCGGGTCCGGCAGCATCCTGATCGATGATGATCTTTCTTTTTTGCCCCCAGCAGAAGGAGGGAAGTCATCATAAGCAGAATGGCTGTCACAAAACAAATACGGAGAAGTTTCATCATTACCTCAATGTTCGCGTGCGTTACCGGCGTAGGATAACAAACTATTTCCAGATGGACGCGGTTCAGAGCCAATTGCAGATAACAGCGTTGATCACTAGAATAGCGACTCGCAGGCGTCTCGATGCTTCCATTTCAAGCAACCCCAGGCCAGTTCTGGTATTGCGGAGCTCGTTTGGCGGCGTGTGCTCTGGTTGTGATCTCGGTGCTCACGCCATTTGCGGCGTCCGGAAGACCAGTCCAAGACCTACCGAATCAGCGGCGATCTGACGACCACGCTGGCGCCGCCTCATTGCGAGGTTACGTGCGAGATTCGCGTGGGCAAGCGATCTCCGCCGCGATCGTTTCCTTGCGCTCCAGTACTGGAACTCAAACTCTGACAATCCGCACGGATGCCAATGGGGCTTACCGATTCTCTGGACTTCTCGGAGACGTTTATACGCTTCGCGTAGTAATGGCGGGATACAGCGAAATAACTCTCGACCCGTGTGTGCTCGGCACAACAGAGACGAAGCAGGTCGATATGACACTGGTTTCAACCACCGAAGCCGCTTCGGCAACCGCGTTGCCACCAGAAAAGCCGCAGTTTTTCGATGAACCTAAATTCACTGTGGCGGGAGTGACGGAGGCCATGAATGCCGGGGGACATGGGTCGGACACGACTCTGCATACGACTGACTCTTTGGCGAAAGACACGGTTTTGCTCGGCGGAAACTCGCCAAACGCGCCAGGCCGGGATCCTGATTCGTCTGCTCGCAGCAGGGAAGAAGAATCTTTGCGCCAGGCCGTTGATCGTGAACCGAACAACTTTGACGCGAATCGGCGGCTGGGGAAATTGCTGATCGAAGATGGAAAGGCACGGGAAGCGCTGACCTATCTGGAACGAGCTTCACGGATTAATCCCAGCGATTACGAAACCACGTACGCGGTTGCATCCGCTTACGCGGACATCGGCCAATACGAACGCGCGCGTACAGAGGCACAAAGTTTGCTCGCGCAGCCGAACAAAGCCAAGCCGAAGAACAGGCCGAGCTTCATCGCTTGCTCGGCGACGTCTACGAGAAGTTAGGGCAGCCTCTCGATGCGGTGCGTGAATACCAGCGGGCAGCGGAATTGAATCCGGAGGAGCCCAACCTCTTTAGTTGGGGAGCAGATCTCCTGCTGCATCGCGCATACGAGCCGGCGGTCGAAGTTTTTACCAAAGGCAATCGTCTGTTCCCGCGTTCGGCGCGGATTTTGGTCGGGCTCGCCGTGACCGCATACGCACGCGGTGCTTACGATGAAGCCCTCCAGCATCTGTGCGACGCGTCCGATCTCGACCCCACGGACGCTCAGCTTTATCTGTTCATAGGAAGAATGCAAACAGTGCAGTCCGCACAGCCTAGCTGCGTGCAGGAAAAGCTCGCTCGATTTGTCGCGCTTCAGCCCGCGAATGCGCTCGCACGCTACTACTATGCGCTCAGTCTTTTGAGTCACCAGGAAAATTCGGCCGATAGCGAGAAGGCAAGTCGGCAGTCGCTCTTAAAGAAGGCGGTCGATCTTGATCCGAAGTTTGGCGCGGCCTACTTGCAACTCGGCATTCTCTATTCGGATCGCGGAGATTCTTCTGAGGCGCTCGCCGCTTATCAAAAAGCGGTTAGTGCTGATCCGAAGTTAAGAGAGGCGCACTATCGCCTGGCGCGAGCCTACAGCCGTGAAGGGGAAAAGTCGAAAGCTCAGATCGAGTTTCAACTCTACCGACAGCTATCGAAGAAAGCTGAAGAGGACAGCTGAGCGCCAGCGTCGGGAGATTCAACAGTTTGTCTACACACTGCGGGATGGGAACTTCTGTTTCGCAGCCGCAATAGCAGCCGAGAGCGAGACGCTCTCGGGACAGCCGGCAAAGCCTGCCCCGAGCGGAGCCGAGGATGCCGGCGCTACAAAGTTCATGACTCCGACTCGCTCTAGAACCTCAGCTTGAGCGCAAACTGTATCGAGCGCGCATCATTCACCGTCTGATTAATCGTCTGACTGATCACGCCGAAACTGCTCGGCGAATTGATGTCCTGCTCTCCGGTGCCGGCGATGCCCGGTAAAAAGAAATGGGGGTGGTTAAAGAGATTGAAGAACTCGGCCCGGAATTGCAGATTCATTCCTTCTCGGGACAATGGAAAGTCCTTGATTAGTGAAAAATCCGTGTTCACGAAACGAGGACCGTAGACCGGCGCCCGGGCCGCCGTGCCCAGTTCTCCCGCCGGCGCGGGTGCGAAAGCGCAAGGGTTGAACCAATTGGTTAGCGTGTGAATCTTAGCCGGACAGTCCGTTCTGCCTCCTTCGGGGCCTGCCTGGTTAGGATCGCCGACTTGATTCGGACGCTGCAAAACCAGTCCGTTGTAGAAGAAGAAGACGCCGGATTCATCCGCACTATCGACCACATAGAGCGGAAACCCCGATTCGGCCCTTTCGATGACATTGATCTGCCAATTTCCCAACACTGCGTTAACAGGTCCATCCCAACCGCTACCGAAGTGCTTTCCCTTACCGAAAGGCAGATCATAGAGAACGCTGGCGGTAAAGACATCGTTCAAGTTGAGTTGAGACAATCCCCAATCCAGCTTCTGCGCACCCGGGAGCGGCCAATAGAGTGCGCCGGGATTGCTGCCCAAACCGTCAGGAAAACCGGAATCGAAAGTGCGGGACCAAGTGTAGCCAACCAGCGCGTACAGGCCGTGCCGAGCACTCTTGGTCTCGGCTTTAACTTGGAGAGAATTATAACGTGCCGATCCTATGCTGTTGTTGCTGTCAACAGACTGGAACGGAAATGCGTAAGGGAACGTCGGAAAGCCACAGCCCAGAGTGTAGCCCGGGACGGTGCCACATGCTGCGGGCGAGCTGATATTTTCGTTCACCTGGCTAACTAGAATGTGTGTGCTGCGAGAGCCGGCGTACCCCAGTGTAAGCACTATATCGCCAGGGGCCTGATGCTCGATGTTCAGGTTGTACTGCTGGACCATGCCTTGAACGAAATTGCGGTTCATCGACTGGATCGTTCCACTGTAAGCGCCAGGGTTCACGGGTGCGCTGTAAACGGCTCCGGCACCTCCTGCGACGGGGGTTGTAGACGGAGTGCCAACTGGGAGGAGAAAACCATTCGAGAGCCCGCAGCCAGTGGCGCCAAAAGGTGTACAGATTCCCGTGGGAAAGGGATCGACTTCGGCATAGAACGGCGGATTCTGCCACAATCCCTGTCCACCTTGATTCCACGCGGAGTCGTGGAAGATGGCATATCCGGCGCGGATCGCTGTTTTGTTGCCTAGCGGCGTCCAAGCCAGACCGATGCGTGGTTCGAAAGCTGTTTTCTGAAACTGGATACCAATGCGGTTATCGGTGGCAACGCAGTTGGCGCAGCCGTTCAACCCGGGACTGCCGGATGGCACGTACCACTGCAGGGTCTGAACATCGAAGTTTGCCTGGCGATTTTCAACTTCGGTTTCAGGAGTCGCCAGAGCCCAGGCTAGACCGATGTTTACGGTCAAGCTGTTCGAAACCCGCCAATCATCCTGGACGAAGGGACGGAATAGTTTCCAGCGGCGACCGACCGTGCCTCCCAGGAACGTCTGATCGTGAGCGGCGAACCCCCCAAGACTTCCAAGAAGCAGATCTCCCATGTTATCGCCAGTGGCTGCGCCGCTCTGGGAGATAAAGCCATCCTGGAAAGCATTGTTTCGGATGTTCATTTCGTTGGCGCGGACGACCCCTCCGAACCTGATATTGTGTTTGCCCCGAATCAAGTCAAGCGTATCGGAGGCGGAATACACGTTGGTGCCGCCTTGGTAGGGCGCGTAGCCGCGATCTCCCAGCGACATGTAGGTGGTCATCTGAAACGAAGTCATGCCGCAACTGATGCAGTCCTTGTTTGACTGGTTCAGGCTCGGAGGGTAACCGGTTATGCCATCGCAGTGGCTTCCTAAGTCAGCCCCGGGAATACCGATAGTGGCAGCTTCGCACGTGCCGGTGCCGAAGGAAAGAATGTGGTTGAAAATCCGGCTGAAGCCGATGCTGGCCTGGTTGATGGTGCGATCAGAAAAAACGTGGGTCTCAGATAGCGCGGCGTTGCGCCCGTGGTTGTCGATGAACTGATTGCTTCCAAATGCGTTGACTTCAGCCCACGTCGGTGAGCCGCCCGGCACATAGTTCGTTGCCTGATCGTAGCTGAAGCGCGCAAAAATCGAATCCTTGTTGGAAAAATTGTGGTCGAGGCGGATGTCGCCCGTACCTTCGTTGAGTTTCCTCACCGGCTGGTTGACGTAGTTGTAGCCCAGAGCCGCGTTGCTTGCGTTGTTTGTGGGATAAAGCTGAATTACTTTTGCGGCGAGCGGATTGATCATCGCGGCCGGAATTACACTGCAGTCTGCGCCAAGCGGCTGGGTTCCATCAGCACCCACAGGCTCGGGTGTCGTGGTACCGGGCAGGCACTGGAAGTGAGTGTCTGATCCAGTTGCGTAAGGATTCCTGAGGATCGGGAAGGTCGCAGATCCCCGTGGATTGCCGAACGGATCCAAATTAAAGTTGTAATCCCCAGCGGCGTCGGGTGTCATCATTGCAGCCGTGGGAACCAGGCCGGTAAAAGGCACTCCGAGGCGTTGCATCTTCGCCTGGTAGTCAAGAAAGAAGAAAGTTTTGTCCTTTCGAATCGGGCCGCCCAAAGAACCGCCAAATTGATTGAGGTTAAATTTGTTTCTAGTCGGAGCGAAATAGTTGCGGGCATCAAGATCAGTGTTCCGAAAATACTCGAATAGGGTTCCGTGAAATTGGTTCGATCCCGATTTTGTCGTGACCAGAACAGTTGGGCCCGCACGTTCCCCCCACTCCGCCGAGTAGTTATAGGTCAGAACCTTGAATTCCTGGATGGAATCGATCGACGAGAAAATCGCAATGCCGCCTTCGTCAAGCTGGTTATTATCGTTCCCGTCCAGCAGCCAATCTGTACTCTGTGCTCTTGATCCGCCCACGGAAAGCGAAAAAGACCCGCGCGTGGAGGCTTCGCTACTGGCTGCCCCATTGAAAAAACTGTTGGGGTTGGTTTCCGCGGTGGTACCCGGAGTCAGGGTCGCCAGTTGAACAAAGTTGCGGCCGTTCAACGGAAGCTCGGCGACTTGTTCCGAAGTAATAACTTGCCCCAAGGTGGCATTAGCCGATTCGACGGCAACTTCGGTCGCGCTTACTTCAACTGTCGATGTGACGGAAGCGGGCACCAGAGTGAAATTCACTTCGCGATGCTCGTCGATCTGCAGCCGCACGTCCTTCTGTTCTACCGGCTGGAACCCTTGCGACTCTACTCGAAGTGCGAAATTCGCAACCGGCAGCAACGGGATAAGGTAGTGTCCGGATTCGTCGGTCTTGGCTTCGCGGGACAAACCGGTGTTTTGCGATGTGGCCTTCACGGTCGCACCCGAGATTACCGATCCTGTCTTGTCGGTGACGGTGCCGGAAAAACTCCCAGTCGCTTGGCCGTACAACAATGGGCAGATGGACACTAGAGAACAGAATACGACCACCAGCGTTCGTTTGGTCAGCATTGATCTCTCCCGAGCGATGCCCATAGAGTGGCAAACGGGCTGCGCTTTCTCGACTGTTGAAAATCACCGATTACATTGCGAACCATCTAACTGGAGGGATGGCTTAATGTCAAGATTTTTTGTGGCGAAGCAAATCGAGGGCTTGATTCGTGCTGATGAGTTTTGCTCCCAGAGCTTGAAGTTCTGCGACGGCTCGTTGTCCGTCTTCAGGTTTTAGAGTTTCGATTGCATCCTGCACGATGGACACTCGGCGTCCGCGCTCGAGCAAACCCTTAGCAGCAAGGCGAACGCAGTATTCCGTGACCACACCAAATACAACAAACTCAGCGTTAGGCTCTAACCTCTGCAGCAGTTCGTCTGCGTGCCGGCTTTCGAAAATGTCGAGCGTCTGTTTTTCAAGGAGAATCTGGTGGTATGGCGATAAATCAGCGCGGGACGGAGGCCGCGGCATCATTCGGGACTGTGAGTACTCGATCGGTTAGAGCTTCCGGCACATACGCGGCGCCAGCCGTGCCTTTGATGCAATGCGGAGGAAACGTCTTGAACTCCGGATCGTCCTTGGTGTGAAAGCAACCGTGCGAGACTAGAAACACGCGGCCTTCGCGTGCGGCGTCCGTAAGCTTTCGGATGTTGGGAAGCAAACGCTCTGCGCCTGAGACGTAGAGCTTCCCGCCGGGCAGCATGAAGTCAGCCTGCGCGTCGACTTCCCAGAAAATAACGTTGCGGGATCCCATGCTGAAACAAGCTTATAACATCGTCAGTGATGCAGGACTGACCAGCTTCTCAAAGCCTTTGATGAAAAACTGCTGATTCGTATCAGGGGCGCGCCTTTAGGCGCTGACGTCGAGAATGGAACCTTGTCAGCGAATTGTTCAGCCACTGCTACGTGCTGTCCATTCCACATCGAACCGGGCCCGATCATAGAATGACTTTTGCGTTCCAATACCGGTAGTCGAAAGCCCGGCGTACAAATTAGCTCGGCGCACGGCCTCGCGCTCAGGCATACCCTCCCCGAGAAAAACCGCAAAGCTACCGATGAATGCGTCGCCAGCGCCCGTGCTGTCAACGCTGTTCACATTAAACGCGGGTATATGATCCATGCCATCGCGCCGGGCCAGCAATGAGCCGTTCGCCCCGAGTGTAATGATGACCCGCTGGATGCCGCCTGATAAGAGCTTCTGAGCGCACTTCCTCGCATCGTCAATATTGCGAACCGCCATTCCAGTTATGCTTTCCGCTTCGGTTTCGTTGGGAACGAAGTAATCAAGATCCGCCAAAGCACTCAAATCAACCAGCTGAGCCGGAGCCGGGTTGACGATGCAACGAATGCTATTCTTACGCGCGAAAGCAACAGCGTAGTAAACGGTGTCGAGCGGAATTTCGAACTGCAGCACGATGCAATCGACACTTCTGAGCAGATCTGAGGCCGCATCCACGTCGGCCGGCTTGAGCAAATCGTTCGCACCTTTCACCACGAAGATCCGATTTTGCCCGCTCGGCTCAACAAAAATCGGCGCCACGCCGCTGGATACGCCCTCGATTTGCGTCACGTTGGTAGTATCGATTCCCAGCTTTTTGAAATTCTCTATGGTTGCCGGACCAAACAGATCGCTACCCACCCGGGCGACCATGAAAACATCAGCTCCGCAAAGCCTCGAGGCCACGGCCTGATTCGCTCCCTTGCCGCCGAAGCCGAGATCGAACTTCTGCCCAAAAATTGTTTCGCCAGCCTTAGGGAAGCGATCGGAAAAGGTAGTTAGATCGATATTCGCGCTGCCAATCACCGCGATGCGAGGACGTTTTGCCATAAGATGGCCGAGTTTATCACCACCGAGTCACAGAGCCACAAAGAGAACCTCTAAAAGTTTTCGCTTTTTCTCTGTGGCTCTGCGCCTCTGTGGTGAATGTTCACTCGCCGTAGGGAACCCAGATATTCTTTACTTGCGTGGCGTGTTGCAGAAACCATCGGCCTTCGCCCTGCTTCACGTCGAACCAGTCAATGGCGCGGCCTTCATTGGTGAAAACCTGCTTCAAATTTCCGATTGAGAATGATTTCGCCGCGGCTGCGCTGGCTTCATCTGCAAAGCACCAGACGGCATCGACATCATCGTGTTCGGCGAGTACTTTTAGAAGTTGCGAGGTGTATCCGGTGACAATGTTAACCACGCCGCCCGGCAGATCGCTTGTGTCGAAGAGTTGATACAAGTCTCCAGTAATGAGCGGGTAGGTTTCTGAAGGAACAACGACGGCCGTATTTCCAGCGGCGATCACGGGCAGCACCAACGCGAGAAGGCCGAGCAATGGTGTTTCTCGGGGGCACACGACGCCGACAGTTCCAATCGGCTCGTTCATCGCGATGGCAATACTGCGGAACGGTGGATTGTGTACAGCGCCATCAAATTTATCTGCCCACGCAGCATAAGAGAAGATGCGTTCGATGCTCGTGTTGACTTCCGCACTCGCTTGCGCTTCTCCAACTGCGGATGCCAAGCGACGCGCAATCTCCTCACGACGTTGCGACAGATTTTCCGCCAGGTAATAAAGAACCTGAGCGCGGTTATGCGCGGTGCTCTTCGCCCAGCCGGAAGCTTTTCGCGCGGCTTCAACTGCGTTGCGAATATCTTTGCGATTGCCAAGACCCACTTCGCCGAGCAGGCTGCCGCTTTTGTTGCGAACCTCCATGCTGTAGCCGGAATCCGGCCTCGCCTGCTTGCCTCCTATGTAGAGCTTCACGGTGCGGTCGATATCAAGAGCGGGATTCGAATCTTGCGGATCTGGCTTTTCGGCTGGAGTTAGTTTGGCAGTGGGCAAACTGGGGGCATGTTTGAACCAAACGGGCTCAAGATATTCGAGTAACCCTTCCTTGCCGCCCTCGCGTCCAAAGCCGCTTTCGCGATAGCCGCCGAATCCGCAGGACGCGTCAAACAGATTTGTCGAATTCACCCAGACAACTCCAGCCTTCAGCTGTGCCGAAACGTGCAGGGCAACATTAATGCTCTCGCTCCACACGCAGGCTGCGAGGCCGTAGGCAGTGTTGTTGGCAAGCTCGACCGCTTCGCTGGGCGTTCGGAAAGTCATCGCGGCCAGCACCGGACCGAAAATTTCTTGCTGTGCGACGATCGATGTGGGATGAACATTGCTAAGCAAAGTCGGCGGAAAAAAAAGGCCGCGAGAGGGCATTGTCATTGCTGGTTGCCAGCAGGTCGCGCCGTCGGCCACGCCCTGATCAACCAGTCGCTGAATACGCTCAAGCTGGACGCGTGCAACAATCGCGCCAATGTCGATGGCTTTATCGAGCGGCGGTCCTACGCGCAGCGTGCTCATGCGATCGCGTATTTTCGCGATCAGCGGTTCTGCAATGCTCTCCTGCATGAGCAGCCGCGAGCCCGCACAACACACCTGCCCTTGATTCAGCCAGATCCCGTCCACTAAGCCTTCGACTGCGCTGTCCAGATCGGCATCCTCAAAAACAATAAAAGGAGATTTGCCGCCCAGTTCAAGCGACAGCCGTTTATGGCTATTAGCGGTTGCGGCGCGAATCGCTCGGCCCACTTCGGTCGAGCCCGTGAACGCAATCTTGTCTACATCGGGATGTTTAACCAGCGCCTCGCCCGTAGAGCCGTCACCGGTCACAATATTGACCACGCCTGCGGGGAGTCCGATTTCCTGGCAGATTTCTGCAAATGCCAGCGCAGTGAGCGGGGTGAACTCGGCAGGTTTCAACACAACAGTGTTTCCCGTCGCGAGCGCAGGCGCAATTTTCCATGCAAGCATCAGTAACGGAAAGTTCCAGGGAATGATCTGTCCTACCACTCCGCAAGCCGTGTAGTCGGGAAACTCCTGCGGCAGAAGCTGTGCCCATCCTGCATGATAATAAAAATGTCGCGCCACCAGCGGAATGTCGAGGTCGCGGCTTTCGCGAATCGGTTTTCCGTTGTCCATCGTTTCCAGCACAGCCAAACGACGAGAATGCTTTTGTATTTGCCGCGCGATGGCGTAAAGATACCGCGCCCGCATATGTGGAGTAAGAGATTGCCACTGGGGAAATGCAGCCCGCGCAGCCGTCACGGCGGCGTCAATGTCGGCGGACGATCCTTGCGCCACACTGGCAAGCTTCTCGCCATTCGAAGGATCGACGGTATCGAAATACTCTCCAGAAGCCGGCTCCAGCCATGACCCGTTAATAAAGTTTCCAAAGCGGCGTTTGTGCTGTTCAAGCCAAGTCAGCGCCTCTTTCGCATCTTCGGGCGCTGGGCCGTAATCCATCGCTATAAACTTCTCAGCAATGCTCATAAATGTAGGCGCGGGCGTCCTCGCCCGTGCGTCCCAACCAGAGAACTAAGCAATAGGATGGCGGTAGTCCGCCGAATAACGCCCAGTCACGTGATGCTCCAGTTGCCGCTCAATGTCATTCAATAGCCCACTGGCCCCAAAGCGAAACAGTTCCGCTTTCATCCAAGAGAGACCGAGTTCCTCTTTCATCAACGCCAGCCAGTCCATTGATTGTTTCGCAGTACGAATACCTCCGGCGGCCTTGAAGCCAACAGCCATGCCGGTTTCCTGAGCATATTCACGGATGGCACGAGTCATGACAAATCCGACAGGCAGAGTCGCGTTGGTGGGTTCTTTACCAGTCGAGGTCTTGATGAAGTCGGCTCCAGCCATCATTGCAACAAAGCTCGCGCGCGCGACGTTGCGAAGGGTTAGCAAATCTCCGGTCCCAAGAATAACTTTCATGTGCACAGCGCCGCATGCCTGTTTGAAGGCGGCGATCTCATCATAAAGTTCCTGCCATCGGCCGCCGAAAACGTGGGCACGGGTAATGACGACATCAATCTCTTGCGCTCCCGCCTCTACCGAGCGGCGAATCTCCGCGATGCGCTCAGACAACGGAGAGAGCCCCGCGGGGAATCCGGTGGAAACAGCGGCCACGCGCACGTTGCTGCCTTCGAGCGCCCGCCGCGCTGTTTCAACGAAACGGTGATACACGCAAATCGCCGCAACTTGAATGTTGAGTTCTCCAACGCCGAGACGCTTGATCAGTTCGGGCTGAATTGGTTGTCTGCCCTTGGCGCACAAACGGCGCACGCGTTCGTCGGTGTCATCTCCCGAGAGCGTAGTCAGATCCATGCACGTAACTGCTCGCAGCAGCCACGCTGCTTGCCATTCTTTTTTCACGGTTCGACGAGCGACGTGTGTTAGCGCCCGACGCTCGACTGCGCTAGTATTCACGCGAGCTTGTCGTACCCAATCCAAATTGAGAGGAACGCCTCGGTTGGAAAGAAGCGGCCGCCCATTCAGCGTAGCCAGAAGGGAAGCTTCCAGGAGAGGTTCACTAGCTTCATTGCCCCTACTCACGATTCCGGAATGATTCTTTTCCACCGACATTTTGATGTTCCCCGACAGCCCCGCGATTCGCGCCTGTATCGGCGGCTCGCACAGCGCTTCGGGCTGACGTTTGCGAGCTAATTGTACGGCAGAATGCAAAAACGAGGCTGCATTATTTCCGCTTATAGATTACCGATACTTGACTACCAGAGTTGCGTTGACGCAGGGCCTGGAGTCCCCCGAACTTGCATTTTCACTTTGCTCTTGACACTCATAAGTGAGGAGGCTAGGCTTCGCTATTCTTTTCGCGAGCACATGGAAAATCCTCAATTTGCTAAAGCCCCGAGCCTGTGTCGTGGCACCTCCCTTCTTACTGCGCTTTTCGCCATCTTCCTGGTAACGGCGCTTTCCCCGGTAGCGTCGGCTGCCAAGAAAATTATCATCGACACCGATCCGGGTACGGATGACGCGCTGGCCCTGATGCTGGCGCTCAACTCGCCCGAGGTGGATGTG
Organism: uncultured Acidobacteriota bacterium; assembly: GCA_963716405.1. GTDB lineage: Bacteria > Acidobacteriota > Terriglobia > Terriglobales > Acidobacteriaceae > JABDBE01. The sequence goes on from CAVQTI010000021.1 coordinate 242,709, forward strand.
CGCGCTGTCACCGTCGTGCCTGGAAATGTCACGGCTGCAATGGGGCTGGATAACGCACTGCGCATGGTCTCGTTGGCGAATCGGTGTGACATTCCGGTGGCAGCGGGGGCGCAGCATCCCCTGTTCCAGAAATTGATCACGGCGGAATTCTGGCATGGCAAGAATGGATTAGCCAACATCGAATTGCCCGCGAGCAAATGCCGAGTCGATGCGCGTTTTGGGCCTGACCTCATTATTGAAATGGTGCACGCATCGCCGCATGAAATCACGCTGGTGCCAGTCGGCCCGCTTACCAATATCGCGCTTGCCGTGGAAAAAGATCCGTCCATCGTTCCGCTGGTTAGAGAAGTTATTTTGATGGGCGGTTCGATCAGCGGCGGCAACGTGAATGCCGCGGCGGAAGCCAACATCTATAACGATCCCGAAGCCGCGCAAATCGTCTTCCAGGCGGGTTGGCCGCTCACAATGGTCGGCCTGGAAGTTGGCGATAAAGCCCTGTTTAGCAAGAAATATCTCGAGGAACTCAGTCAGACGCACGGCCCGATCAACGATTTCATCGTGTCGGTTGTGAAATTCATGATGAACATTTCGGCACAGTTCGGTTCTCCGGGTGCGCCAATGTACGATCCGTCAGCGGTTGCAGTGGCGCTCGATTCGAGCCTGGTCAAGGTTCGAGAGATGCATGTGGACGTTGAGACCCGAGGAGAGTTTACCCGTGGAGAAACCGTGGCGAATCGCCATGGAGACGTGGAGCGCAATGTTCTTCATGGCGACCGGTACGTCATCGAGGGCGTCGATAGGGTCGCACCCAATGCCAAAGTCTGCGTTGATGTGGACGCGGATCGGTTTCTGCAACTTTTCGTTTCACGAATTCGCGGGAAGTAGCTCGAGGTCGGCCACATGCGCCTTCACGGTTTTAATAGTCAGGAGAAACGATGTTTACTCCGCATAGTCTGGCCGTCGCTTTAATCATGATGATTACCAGCGCAATTTGCTGGGGCTCGTGGGCCAACACCTATAAAGGCGTGAAGAATTACCGCTTTGAGCTTTTCTATTGGGACTACGCCGTCGGCATATTTCTCATTTCTCTAATTCTCGCGCTCACGATGGGGAGCACGTCGAATGACCCCAACAGTTTCCTGAACAATGTTCGTTCCGCAGACGTTTCAAATATCGCTTTTGCGATGGTTGGCGGAGCGATATTCAATCTAGCGAACCTTCTGCTGGTGGCTGCGATTGATATGGCGGGTCTGGCTATTGCATTCCCGGTAGCGATTGGCATTGCGCTGGTCGTGGGCGTCGTCTTGAGTTACATTCTTCAGCCTCGCGGCAATGGCGCCTTGCTTGCCGCTGGAGTCGTTTGCGCAGTCATCGCAGTCATTATGGACGGCAAAGCTTATGGAAGCCTGTCCAATGCGGGCCGCGTTACTTCGCGGAAAAGCATTATCGTTTGCATTGTGTCGGGAGTTTTGATGGGACTCTGGGCGCCTTTTGTCGCTCATGCCATGACTCACGGCAATGCCCTCGGGCCGTATAGCATTGCCGTTTTTCTGACCCTCGGCGCGCTTCTTTCGTGCAGCGTCTGGAATGTTTATTTCATGAAGAGGCCGTTGGTCGGGGAGCCTGTGAAGTTTAGCGGATGGTTTCACGGTCCGGCCTCGGGGCACATTCTTGGACTGCTGGGCGGCGTCATCTGGGGCATGGGGATGGTGTTTAATCTGGTGGCCGCAAATTTCACCGGGGTGGCAATTTCTTATGCCATCGGCCAATCTGCACCGATGGTCGCAGCGCTGTGGGGTGTGCTGGCGTGGAAGGAATTTGCGGGCGCGGGGACCCGGGCGAAATTGTACCTTGCGCTTATGTTTGTTTTTTATTGTTTCGCGATTTTGCTAGTGGCCAAGGCGAACGGCTGAGTGAAACATGTTGCGCGGTCATTGGTTGGCGGCAGGTTTGATTTTCAGTACCGGGCTCAAATCCCTGTGAATGCGGGAGAAATGCAGATCTCGGCAGCGACGGCAAGAACATTTAAAAGTTGCTTCGCCGGGGTGAAACATATGGTTACACTCGTCGCACACGAACCGGCCATCCAGTTGCGGCACCATAGGCCTGAACTGAATACCCGAAACGCAATAAGGGCAACGAATAACTTTGTGATCCATAATGACTCTGGGCCAGAGGGTTAAAATTGCATCAATCGAAGAGCATTGCCGCTCTCTCGTATGGTTGAATTAAATTTATCTCTCTGCGCAGCCACTCGTAATGGCCCACTCGTGCAGAGTGTTGGCACCAGAGTGCCAGTACTAACTATTCTGCGAATCAGGGCAAGTGGGGTGTCGCTTCTCAATCCGCATGTACGATCGCGGTGCAACGTCAGATTCGAACAGCGCACGACAGATCATGCCGATTCAAAATAATCGCGAAAGGTTATTTCTTGCCGCCGCCGGTCGACAACTGTGCGCTCTCCATTTCTTCGGCAATCGATGCGACCGTGGCAATGGTTGCAAATCTGCGTCGCAGCGCGTATTCGGTTCGTTCGCGAATTGCATCGACACCTAGCTCCTCACCTGGTCTGTCGTGATTAGGAATGGGAAACGTCATTGTTCCTTCGGTGACAAAATCTACTGCGTAGCCCAAATCCGCAGCTACCCGCGCCGATGTTTCGCAACATTGCTCCATCTGTATCCCTGTGATCACAACCCGTCGCACGCCCTTCTCCAGGAGCAGGGCGGGCAAGCCGGTGCTGGTGAACACGTTGCGCGTGTCCTTGTGGATGACGGGCTCCGAACTAAGTGGTGACAGGAAATCCATCAATTTGTAATGCTTGCTTTCCCGCCCGAAACCGGGATCATCGTCGGTATGCAAAAAATAGATCACCGGTAAGCCATGTCGCCGATAAAGCTCGACCAGACGACCGACATTCTTCTCGAAATCTTTGTTGTTGCGATGAGCCCAGCGCTCTCCTGCCTTGAACGAATCCTGGGCATCGATTACGAGCAGCGCGGATTCAGAGATGGGTACCGGTTTGTTGTAAAGCATCGATCCTCCAGGAGTAAGTCGAATAACGAGTGTTTCTGACCATGATTTTGCACTTTCGTTATACAGGAACTGATCTGCTTGTACGTCAGCCCTGCCCGACATGACACCAGCGAAATATGATTGGGAGGTTAACACGAGGTAAGCGATGCGAAAGGCAATCGGCATCAAGCTGTCGCGGCATCAAGCTGTCTTGACGCCGGTTGCCGACACGAACCACCTCTATGGAGCCGGAGAACTTCAGGATCCCTGGTTCGGTCCGTTTACCTTTTCGCGTAGCCACGGGAAGGTCGCAGCGGATTTATTCGTGAGTTTCATGCATCGCTCGATTTTATTTTCTTCCTTCAAGGCGAATTTGCTACGGGGCACCGGCAACACTCATGACTATCTGTAGGGAGTCGGGCTGAAATAATGGCTCATCTCCTCGATAAGCGCTGGTTAATCCCCAGCCGCGTCGTAGGCAGGCACATCCCATTGGTAGCCTTCTTCGCCGTGCTGTGTAAGGTCCAGTCCCTGAATTTCCTGGTCCTCCTCGACCCTTAACCCAATGGTTGCATCTACAATCTTGAGCGCAACCAGTGTACCTATAACCGCGAGCGCCCACGAGACGCCGACGCCAACCAATTGGTTTGCCAACTGATGAACATTGCCTTCGAGTACTCCCGACGGCAGCGTCTTGCCGTCCGCACTTTTGAAGATGGGATTGATGGCGCTGGAGGCGAATACTCCGGTCAGCACAGCGCCAAGCGTGCCGCCTGCGCCGTGCACGCCGAATGCGTCCAAGGAATCATCGTAGCCAAAACGCATTTTGACGGTTGCGACCATGTGGTAACAAACTATTCCGGCAATTAATCCGATGGCGAGAGCTGGCATGGGGCCGACAAAGCCAGCGGCGGGGGTAATCGCTACCAACCCGGCAACGGCGCCTGAAATCGCACCTAAAGCGCTGGGCTTGCCGTTTCGCAACCACTCTGCGCCGCCCCATCCCAGCACCGCAGCGGCGGCAGCGAAATGCGTAGCCACAAATGCGCTGGTCGCCAAACTGTTGGAAGCCAGCGCGCTGCCTGCATTGAAGCCGAACCATCCCACCCACAGCATGCACGCTCCGATGAAGCTGAGCACGACGCTGTGCGGCGGCATCGGTTCTTTGGGATAGCCAACGCGGCGTCCCAGATAAAGAGCGCAGACCAGTGCCGAGACTCCGGACGTGATGTGCACCACCGTTCCACCGGCGAAATCGAGGGTAGGGAAACGTCCGCCGAGAGCGGCATTCAGCAGCCCGCCCTTGCCCCAAACCATGTGCGCCATGGGATCGTATACCAGCACCGACCACAGAATCATGAATAATGCCATGGCGCTGAACTTCATCCGTTCTGCGAAGGCACCCGTAATAAGCGCCGGAGTGATGATGGCGAACATCAACTGGTAGATCATGAAAGTCTGCTGCGGGATGGTGGCGGCGTAGTCCGGATCGGGCTGCGCCCCAACGCCATGCAGAAATATATTGTGCAAGTGACCGATAAAACTTCCGCCGCTGCCAAACGACAAACTGTAGCCAAACAGTGCCCACAGCACCGTAATGATGGCCATCATTGCGAAGCTCTGCATCATGGTGCTGAGGACGTTTTTCTTTCGCACCAGGCCGCCATAGAAGAGAGCCAGGCCAGGGCCAGTCATCATCAGCACCAGCGCGGAACTGGTCAGCATCCATGAGTTATCGGCAGAGCTCTTGGCGTCCGCGACTTGCTGTTGTAGTGTCGCCAGTTGAGCTTCCGAAATGCCGCTCGACGGCGCGGTCGCTTGGGCAAGCATGAACGGCGTGCCAATGCAAAAAATGAGCAGGAAAAGACTGAACCAGGCAAATCGCGTCTTCGCGGTAGACATTTGCACCCCCACCGGAACTCAAATCACTGTACCGCCTGAAATAACGCGACGGAAATTGAAATTATTTATGGGAGCTATTGGGATTCGTAATGGAAAACTTATCCAACTTTCGAGAAGGGCAGGCGAGTAGATGGGGTCGAGTATTATTTCTTTTGCGCGGCTACTTCCAGGCGGGTCTCCGCGCGCTTCAAGTCACCGGCGGTGCGCTTGAAATCTTCTTCAGTGCTGGACTTGGATAGGGCTGATTCAGCGCGTTGCTTCGCCTCTTGCGCCCGTCTTGTGTCGATTTCTTCGGCGCGTTCCGCAGTCTCAGCCAGAATGGTTACCTTGTCAGGCAGCACTTCCGCGAATCCCCAAGCTACCGCGAGGTGTTCGGTGACATTGTCTTTGCGATAGGTAATTTCGCCTACGGCAAGTTCGGTAATCAGTGGAGCGTGACCGGGCAGGATGCCCAGATACCCATCCTTGCCGGGAATCTGCATCTCCTCCGCCACATCGCGGACCACCATCTTTTCCGGGGTGACGATTTCGAGTTGGAAAGTATCTGGCATGCTGTCGTTGGTCATTCGTCGTTGGTCGTTGGCTTTCACGCCGCCAGTTCTAGGCCGACGACGAAAGACGAACGGCCAACGACTGCTTTTACGCTACCGCCTTCAATTTCTCCGCCGCTTCCAGAACTTCTTCGATTGGGCCTTTCATATAGAAGGCTTGTTCTGGAATGTCGTCGTACTTGCCTTCGTTGATTTCCTTGAAGCCTCTTCACCGTGTCAGCCACTTTTACGTAGCGTCCCGGTGCGCCGGTAAACTGTTCGGCCACATGGAATGGCTGCGACAGGAATCGTTGAATCTTGCGGGCCCGAGCGACTGTGACTTTCTGATCCTCACTCAGTTCGTCGATACCGAGAATTGCGATGATGTCCTGCAGATCCTTGTAGCTTTGCAGCGTTTTCTTCACCGCCTGCGCCACGTCGTAGTGTTCCTGTCCCACGATGCGCGGATCGAGAATGCGCGACGTCGAAGCCAGCGGATCGACGGCGGGATAGATACCAATCTCGGTCAGGGCGCGCGAAAGCACTGTGGTCGCGTCCAGGTGAGCAAAGGTCGTAGCTGGCGCGGGATCGGTCAAGTCATCGGCGGGGACGTAAATCGCTTGCACCGATGTGACCGAACCTTTCTTCGTGGACGTAATTCGCTCCTGCAGTTCGCCCATTTCAGTTGCGAGATTAGGCTGGTAGCCAACGGCGCTGGGCATGCGGCCGAGCAATGCTGACACTTCCGATCCTGCCTGAGTAAATCGGAAAATGTTGTCGATGAACAGCAACGTGTCGGCGCCTTCGACGTCGCGGAAGTATTCGGCGACGGTGAGCCCGGTCAGAGCCACGCGCAAACGGGCGCCGGGTGGCTCGGTCATTTGGCCATAAATAAGCGCGGCTTTCGAATGCGCAGGGTCGCCCGGCTTGATAACGCCTGACTCGGTCATTTCCAGCCACAGGTCGTTGCCTTCGCGGGTGCGTTCCCCAACGCCGGCGAACACGGAAAATCCTCCGTGCTGCTTGGCGACGTTGTTGATCAATTCCATAATGACGACGGTCTTGCCCACGCCGGCGCCGCCGAACAAACCGATTTTGCCGCCTTTCAAAAATGGCTGGATGAGGTCGATGACCTTCACGCCGGTTTCGAACATCTCCGCCGTGGTCGCTTGTTCGTCGAACAGCGGCGCCGGACGGTGGATCGGCATGGTCATCTTGTGCTCGATGGGGCCGAGTTGATCGACCGGTTCACCAATCACGTTCATGACGCGACCAAGTGTGCCTGGGCCCACGGGTACGGAAATGGGTCCGCCCTGGTCGATGGCTTTCATACCGCGCACCATGCCCTCAGTCGCTTCCATGGCAACGCAGCGAGCGCGGCCTTCGCCAAGGTGCTGCTGCACCTCGAGGACGACATTGATCGGGCTGGGAACGGTGAAGCCGTCGCTCACGACGCGAAGCGCCTCATAAATCGGAGGCATGTTAGCCTCTTCAAACTGCACGTCGACTACGGGGCCGGAGACTTGAATTACGTGTCCAATATTTTCTGCCATAAAACCTCAGCTGTTAGCTTTTAGCTCTTAGCTTAAATCTAACTTGAAATCCAAATTGGAGGCACCGAGCCAAGAGCTAAAAGCTAATGGCTCATTTCTCATCCTGCTGCTGCGGCTCCGCTTACGATTTCAATAATTTCTTTGGTAATTTTCGCTTGCCGGGCACGATTCATGGCCAGGGTCAGCGAATCGATCATATCGGTGGCGTTGTTGGTTGCCGCGTCCATGGCGGTCATGCGCGCTGCGTGTTCCGCTGCCACCGATTCCAGCAACGCTCGAAATACCTGGATCACTACGTATTTCGGCAAGAGGGAGCGAAACAATTCCTCCGGCGATTGTTCGTAAATGTAATCGACCTGCGCCGTAGCAAACTTCGCCGCTGCCGCGTCGACCTCCCGAGTATCCTCGGGACGAAGCTTGACGCCTGTGCCCTTAGCAGCTTCGATCGCCTGCTCTTTTTCTTTCTGGCCCATATCCTCGGCTTGCGCTACCGTGGCTTGACCGACTTGCTCAATCGGAAGGATTCGTTCCACGATCAGCCGCTGCGCAATCACTGACTTGAATTCGTTGAACAGCACGTAGACGGAGTCAACTTCTTCGTTGGAATAGCGATCAATAGCCTTTCCCGCCAACTCCGAGACCATTGCATAATCAACTTTGCCGAGCACTCCGACGTGCTCGCCGATGAGCGTGATGCTTGGCGCTTCCGAAGAATCAGCTGCTCTCGGAGATGCGACCTTGTACCGCCGTCGGAGAAAGTCGCGGCCTTTTCGCCCAATCGCTTCGATTTCGACATTCTTGCCGGGTTTCGATTCCAGAAAACGTGACGCCGCTTTGAGAATATTCGTATTGAAAGCGCCAGCCAGGCCTTTGTCTCCGGTGACTACAATTAACAAAATGTTATTTTCCGGCCGCCGCGCCAACAGCGGATGTTTCGGTTCCCCTGTATCCGGATCGTAAATTTCAGCCCGCGAGACCAGCGACTTGAGCACGTTGGTCAGCATCTGCGCATACGGACGCGCAGCCATGGCACGATCCTGGGCGCGCCGCAGCTTTGCCGCCGAGACCATTTTCATGGCCTTGGTAATCTGCCGCGTGTTGGTCACGCTGCGGATGCGACGTCGAATGTCGAGAATGTTGGCCATTGTTGGTCGTTAGTCGTTCGTCGCCGGTCGTTCGCTACTAGCTACTAGCTTCTGGCTAAGAGCCAAGGGTCACAAGCTGGCAGCTAGGAGCTAGCAGCTTATTTCGCTGCTGCTTGCCTCTCCGCCACGAATGTTTCTTTGAACTCTTTGATAATTTTGCTCATCTCGGCTTTCAGGTTGTCGTCGAGAACTTTTTTCTCCATGATCGCGCTCAGGATTCCGGGATTTGTGGTATCCACATACTCGTATAAGTTGGCCTCGAAATCTCGTACCTGGTCTACCGGAAGGTCATCGAGAAATCCGTTCGTGCCCGCATAAATAATCAGAATTTGTTTGGAGAACGGCAAGGGTGAGAACTGCTTTTGCTTTAGGACTTCGACCAGACGCTGTCCGCGGTTGAGTTGGTTCTGTGTAGCCTTGTCGAGATCGCTGCCAAACTGCGCGAAGGCGGCGAGTTCGCGGTATTGCGCGAGATCGAGCTTCATGCTGCCGGCGACTTGGCGCATCGCCTTGATCTGCGCGCTGCCGCCGACGCGGCTTACCGAGATGCCGACGTTCACAGCCGGCCGCACGCCGCTATTGAACAAATCCGTTTCCAAAAAGATCTGACCGTCGGTGATCGAAATAACGTTGGTCGGGATGTAAGCAGAAACGTCGCCCGCCTGGGTCTCAATGATCGGGAGCGCGGTCAGCGAGCCTCCGCCTTTTTTGTCGCTCATTTTCGACGCCCGTTCCAGCAGCCTCGAGTGGAGATAAAAAACGTCCCCAGGGTAAGCCTCGCGGCCGGGCGGACGCCGCAACAGCAGCGAAATCTCACGATATGATGCAGCGTGCTTGGAGAGGTCATCGTAAATAACCAGGGCATGCTTTCCGTTGTCGCGGAAATATTCACCCATCGCGCACGCCGCATAAGGCGAGATGTACTGCAGGGGTGCAGGTTCGGAAGCGGATGCGGCAACGACGATGGTGTAATCCATCGCGCCGTAGTCGGTGAGAATCTTCACCACCTGCGCGATCGAAGACCGTTTCTGTCCAACCGCGTTGTAAATACAAACGAGATTGTTTCCTTTGTTGTTGATGATGGTGTCGAGCGCCACTGCGGTCTTGCCGGTTTGACGGTCGCCGATAATCAGTTCGCGCTGGCCTCGGCCGATCGGGATCATGCTATCGATGGCTTTCAAGCCGGTGGCCATGGGCTCGCGGACCGGTTGGCGGTCAATCACACCGGGCGCCAGACGTTCCACCGGGATGAACTTGTCGGTGGCAATCGGCCCTTTGTCGTCGATTGGCTGTCCCAGCGAATTCACTACGCGGCCAATCAGAGCTTCGCCGACTGGCACGCTCATGATCCGTCCGGTGCGCTTGACCTCTTCGCCTTCCTTGATTTCGGTATAGTCGCCAAGCAGCACGACACCGACCTGATCTTCTTCAAGGTTCATGGCGATGCCGGCCACGTCATGAGGAAAGGAAAGAAGTTCTCCGGCCATCACCTTGTCGAGGCCATGGACGCGGGCGATACCGTCGCCCAGGCTGATGATGGTGCCAACTTCATCGACGGCAATTTTGGATTCGTAGTTCTGAATCTGCTGCCGAAGAAGTTGTGTGATCTCGTCTGCTCTAATTTGTGCCATAGAATCAGCTTTTAGCTCCTGGCTTCTTAGCTCCTAGTCTTTCGCGTCAGATGCACTTGCCTTACTTGTAGCGCCGCCGTCTCGGCGGCTGTCGTGAGGGCGTCTCGCCCGCACTGCGAGGGCAAGATGCCTGAGACGCTACCAAAATGCTGGTTTCAAGCCATAAGCTAGAGGCTAGGAGCTAATAGCTTGTCTTATTCTCTCTAACTGTCCAACTACCGAGCCGTCGTAAATTGTGCTGCCTACTTTGACGATAGCTCCGCCGAGTATGGACTCGTTCCGCGAATACCGGGCGCGCACTTTCTTGCCGGTCAACTTTTGCATCTGCGCTTCGAGTAATTGCCGGTCGTTTTGATTGAGTTCGTGGGCGCTGATAATTTCTACCTCGGCGAATCCCAGGCGCTGGTCCAGTTCAATTTCAAATTGTTTCACGATCGGTTCTAGAAACTTTGTGCGGCGATGATCGATAAGCACGGCGACGAAATTTCTGACGATTTTCGAAATCCCCTCGCGCGCGACAATCGCATCCAGCACCGCCCGCTTCTGCTCTGCCGTGATTGACGGAGTCTCCCAAACCTCCCGAAGTTCTTTGCTTTCGGCAACCAGTTGCGCCACCGCTTTTGCTTCCCGTAAAGTCTTGTCGGGATCGTGGTGACCGTCGAGGACGGCTTCGGCGAATGCGCGGGCGTACGTATTTATCACGGAAGCCATGCGCTATTGCCCACCCTTCCGTTTCCCGCCGTCGTCGGCGGAAAGTTGCTGAGCGAAGTAGCTCAACAGTGCGTGATCGGTGGGAGCGTCCACATGAATCTGTTTTTTCGCCAGCGACACGGCCAGATTGGCCGCATACTCTTTCAGTTCGCGGCGAGCTGACTTTGCTGCAGCGGCGATTTCCTGCTGGGCAGACTCCACAATCTTCCGCGCATCTTCGGCGGCTGCAGCTTTAATCCTTTGCTCTTCGGCCACCGCTTCTTCCTCCGCCTGGGCACGCATACCAGCGATTTCGGCATCAAGCTTGGAGAGCCGCGCTTCGATCTCTGCGAGGCGGCGGTTGGCATCTTCACTCGCCTTGCGCGCCTCTTCCATTGCCTTTTGAATGGAAGCCGTACGATTGCGGAATAATCCCGGCAGATACTTTTTTGACATCCAAAAGATCGCAATCGCAATCACAACGAAATTCAGGATCACGCAGGCTATATATGCGTGCTCCAGATCCATGCCGGTAACTTTCGCCACCCAGACGACGGACGGGAGAATGCTTGAACTGTTCTGCATCATCTTCACCGGCAGCTTCGCGTGTTTCTTTCACCAGTTGCTGGCCTAGCGAATTCTGTCCCGAATGATGTTGTGGCGAAGGGCTCGCCTGCTGAGCGGCCGAAATGAGCGTAGCCGCGGTAGCCGCCTGTGCCGTGACCGCAAACCAAGCTAGCAGCACGAGCGTCAACAACGTGCGTTGACTACGCATGGCCCGCAAATCTGTCCGACCGTGTGCTCGCCTCATTGGCCACCACGCGCTGGAACTGGCGCAGTCCCTGGACGCAAAACAATTCTGATGATTTCGGCGGCAAGCTTGCCGCTTTCCGTCTGCAAAACAGCTTGCGCCGCCGCTTTATCCTTTTCGATGGCGGTTTTCGCCTCTTCGACCTGGGCCTCCGCTTTATTTCGAGCATGGGTCAACGCCTCTACCCGCGCCTGCAATGCCTTCTGGCGAAGTGCTTCCCGATGCTTGAAGACTGCCACGCGAGCTTCGCGCAGCCGCTGCTCATATTCCGCCTGTGCGCGCCTCGGCCGCGGCGATATCGGCGCGCGCTTTCTCAATCGCCCCTTCAGTTTTGGCGCGCCGTTCCGCCAGTACCTTCACCAGCGGCTTGTGAACCACCGCGTTATAGATTCCATACAGAAGGACCATGAAGATAATGGTCGGTATGGATCCGAGCAGTAATTCCCCTACTTGTCTGAGTGTCTCGTCCATGTCTTGAGCTGATAAAAAACTTGAGCTTGCAAAAAATAAAAAACTTAAAGAGGGCTGTAAGAAACCATCAAACCTAACATCCTGTAGGGGTTAGTGTCAACGCGGGGATGGCTGGAAAACTGCCGTAGGTTTTTCCCACAAAGCTCATTCTCGGAAGATTGTCAAGTTTTTTGTGGCGTTCGGGGGAAAGAAACCTTGACATCTGGGATATGGGGTCTAGCATAGAAGTATCACCTCCGATCCAATTCAGGATCGAGTGGGCCGATAGCCAAGGACTGTCACCGCTTCTTGGTTGCCGGCCCATTTAAATGTACGCCGCTACCTAAGGTCGGGTTTCTTCCACGACCCAGCCCCGCACCCTTCTCACCACCGACTCCGGCGCTTCAACTTCCAACTCGACTACACCGTCTTTGTAATTGCGCGAATAAATCCTTGCTCTGGCTTCGAGCAACGCCAGCATTTTTCCTTCTTTCTGGGGCACGCGCAAATGAATGCGGCTCAACGCATCTGCTTGCAGCAGTTGGTCGATTCGATCCAGAAGAGTGCTTATCCCGATGCCCTTTGCGGCGGAAACGTGAACCGTGTTGGCGACGTCGCGCAGGCTATCGCGCTGGCGAGGAGGGAGCATGTCGATCTTGTTCATCACCCGGAGGCGCGGTTTCCCGTCTGCTTCCAACTCTTTCAGCACTTTTTCGACTTGCGCGTCTTGCTCAGCAGAGAGCGGGCTGCTAGCGTCGGAAACCTGCAAAATGATTTCGGCGCGCTGTACCTCTTCGAGCGTGGCTCGAAACGCGGACACCAGGCTATGCGGCAAGTTGCGAATAAATCCTACTGTGTCAGACATTAACACCTGGCGGCGAGAGGGTAGCGTGATTCCGCGAATCGTAGGATCCAGCGTGGCGAACATCTTTGGCGATTCGAGTACAGCCGCCTGGGTCAGCACGTTGAACAATGTAGATTTACCCGCGTTGGTGTAGCCCACCAAAGCTATCAAGGCTACAGGAACCGACTCGCGCCGCTGGCGCTGTTGGGTCCGGATGCGGCGAACGCTTTCAATCTGCTCCTTAACGTGCCGAATGCGACGATAGATTTTTCGCCGGTCGGTTTCAAGTTGGGTTTCACCCGGGCCGCGTGTGCCGATACCGCCGCCGAGTTGCGACATTTCAATGCCCCGGCCTCCCAGTCGCGGAAGCATGTACTCGAGTTGCGCCAATTCCACCTGCAACTGTCCTTCACGGGTGCGCGCGTGTTTGGCGAAAATGTCGAGAATAAGCTGAGTTCGGTCGATGACGCGCGTGTTCACAACTCGTTCAATATTTCGCTGTTGCGACGCGGTGAGGTCATGGTCGAACAAAAGAAGATCAGCAGAAACCGAAGCGGCCGCAGCCGCGATTTCTTCCAGCTTGCCCTTGCCAATGAGTGTAGCCGGATCGGGCTTGTCGCGATGCTGCAGGAATTCTCCGGCAATCTGCGCACCCGCGCTGGTCGCCAGAGAGCGCAGTTCATCCAGCGACTCTTCGGCGCTGAATTCGGGGATAGGATGGGGCTTTGGAGACTCCAGGCACACTGCTGGCGCTGTCGCGCGCTGCCTGTGCGCCAGCCGTCAGCGAACCCTTCGCGGCGCTTGCAGTCTTGGGCGTCCGCGACCGCACGTGGTAGTCGATTCCAACCAGGAAAGCCCGTTCCGTCGGACTGCGATCGGAAGCGGTTGAAATCGACGCACGTCCCCGGCGCCCTTTTTTGCCTGTGACTCTGAAGTCTGAACTACTCAAAGATGAACTGCCTTGTCTTTATCCGTCCGTGCCGGACGCGCTTGTCGGACCAGAGTCTCCCGCCGGGCCAGGTGTCGGTACCACGGCTGGCTTGTCGCCGTGGCCGTGCGCAATTCTGCCCATGGCTACCGTCGAAATAGCATGTTTGAAGATCAACTGTTCCTGGTTGTTGGTCTCGAGCACGACCGAATACTTGTCAAACGAACGGATGCGTCCCGTCAGCTTGACGCCGCTCAAGAGGTAGATGGTGATATTCAGTCGTTCCTTGCGGGCGGTGTTGAGGAAGGTATCCTGAATGTTCTGCGCCGGCTTGTTTTCCATGCCGATCTCCTTAGCTTTCTCAACTGCGAAAGCATTCTGAACTGCATAGAGTCAGCCCCTCGGACTGCAATTGCGCAATACCGCGGAGCAGGGGGGAAAGCCCGGAATGCGCGAGCGCCCATCCGCTCCGCCGGCGCACCCAAAGCGACTGTCCGTACAATACGGCCTTGTTCCTATCTTTTCAAGCACGCGATTAGCATGACGCCGTAACTGTTACCCCGGTTGACATCGCGGCGGCAAAATGCAAACATTCCTGCGCCGCAAATAGCTGAAGCAGAATTCTGTTTGGTGCGAGGTCGTTAGTATCGGGCTCAGCACGCAAAGGAATATCGATGCAACATCTGATTGCTGTCGCAGCTTTCTGGGTAATGCCCACTCACACTGGCACCGAAGCATTCGCGCTGATTTTGCGCTGGTTTCACATCATTGCCGGAATCACCTGGCTCGGCCTGCTTTACTTTTTCAATCTGGTGAACGTTCCTTTCATGAAGCAGGTTGATGCTGCCATGAAGCCGAAAGTGTTTCAGTATTTGACGCTGCCTGCATTGAACTGGTTTCGCTGGAGCGCGCTGCTCACGGTTTTTCTGGGTTTCTGGTACTGGGGGCAAATTTATGTCGGACCCGACGCGGCCCGCATGGGCACCACTGGGTTGAGCACGATTGGCTTGTTTTGGCTGGTTTGGATTGTGAGTTGGGGAATTTTGTTTGCCGTTATCAAGAACGCGCCCAGCGGATACGTTCTTGGCATAATTACCGCCGTAGTCGTGGTTGCAGCCGGTTGGCTGTTCGTGAATTACACGCCGGTCGGTCAGGACGATAATCACGTACTCTCCATCGGCGTCGGCGGGGGGATGGGCATTATCATGTTGTTCAACGTGTGGGGAATTATCTGGCCGAATCAAAAAAAGATTATTCGTGGAACTTTAGCCGGAACTCCGCCCGCTAATGCCGCGGTTCTGGCGCGCCAGGCGTTTCTCGCGTCGCGAACCAATTTCTTCCTGTCGGTGCCGTTGCTGTTTTTCATGGCCACGAGTTACCACTACGTAATTTTTGGGCGTTAGACGGAGTTCGCACAAACGAACTGTAGAGACCTATGCTTGCTACGTCTCACACTGCGCGCTGTGTGCCAAAATAAAGCGTGAGTTTCGATCAGTATCATCACGGCATCAGCCTGTTCAACAACGCCCAATTTTTTGCAGCCCACGAAGAGCTTGAGGATGTGTGGCGTGCCGCACCGCCAGAAAACAAGAAGTTTCTGCAGGGAGTGGTGCAGATTGCCGTAGCTTTCCATCACTATTCGACCGGCAACCGGATCGGCATGCGATCTGTGCTCGAGCGCGCCATAAAGAATCTGGCTCAACCCTCAGGAAGTTTTGGCCAGATTGACTTGCCGCTCTTGCTTGCGTCGCTGGTCGAATGGCGCGAAGCGTTAGATCATGATTTGCCGATGCCAATCCTGCCACGCATCGAAGAAAGCATCTGATTTCGCGAATCGTAATTAAGCTCGTTTTGGGCAGATCGCTGCCCGCAGGGTGTTAAAATCGCTCTTTCGTGACCCAATCTTCCATTGCAAAACGGCGCACGTCTTTTGATCCCATCCCATTACTAGATTTGCGCCGGCAGTACGAGCAAATTCGTGAGGAAGTGTCTGGCCGCCATAGAGCGGGTCTGCGCGTCGCAGCATTTCGTATTAGGCTCTGAAGTCGAGGCGCTGGAGCGTGAAATGGCCGCGTTTACGGGCGCCACGGCCGCGGTCGGCTGCGCTTCCGGCACCGATGCGCTCTGGTTGGCATTGCTGGCGGCCGAGGTTCAGCCGGGTGACGCGGTCATCACTACTGCATTCAGTTTTTTTGCTTCAGCCAGCGCCATTGTGCGCGCCGGAGCCCGGCCGGTGCTGGTGGACGTCGATCCCGACACCCTCAACCTTGGATCCGGATTGCGTGAAGGCACGCTTGCGTGCGGGAGGCTCATACAAGATTCGAGCCCTGCTGCCGGTGCATCTTTACGGGCAATGCGCCGACATGAATGCATTGCAGAGCATTGCCGATGAATTCCGCTTATCGATCATCGAAGATGCCGCGCAGGCAATCGGGGCGAAATGGCGAGGCCGAAACGCAGGAACGATGGGGGTGGCGGCCGCGTTCAGTTTTTATCCCACGAAGAATCTGAGCGCTTATGGCGATGCTGGATTAGTTACAACCTTCGACTCGAATCTGGCTGAGCATATGCGCCGCCTGCGCAATCACGGCAGCCCGCGCCGCTACCAGCACGAAGAAGTGGGATGGAACTGCCGGATGGACGCAATCCAGGCCGCGATCTTGCGGGTGAAATTGCCGCATCTTGAAACCTGGAATCAGCAGCGGCGGCAACGAGCGGCAACTTACGATCGTCTGTTGGCCGATGCCGGGCTGATAGCGAAGAACACTAATTCTCCGCGTGCGGCCACTGCAGACTTCGCCAGATGCATTTCACGTCTTTCATCAATACGTGATCCGGGCTCAGCGCCGCGATGAGCTACGCAAGTTTCTTGGTGACAGGAAAATCGGCACCGAGGTTTACTACCCCATCCCGCTGCATCTGCAACCTTGTTTCGCCTATTTGGGCTACGCCGCAGGAGATTTGCCGGAATCTGAACGGGCTGCCCGCGAAGTGATAGCGCTCCCCATGTTTCCGGAACTGACGGAAGCCGAGCAGAAATGTGTAGTTGAGGCAATCGCCGAATTCTATTCGTAAGTGCCCTAGTGGTGCCGCGCCTTTTTTCTTGACGCAGTGGTTTCTTTTTCCTCGCCCGGCGCCAGAACGCGACGCACAATTGGCGTGTTCATCTTGTACTTTCGCTGACTAAGATTCCCGTCATCATCTTTCACTTGCAGCACGAATACTGGCAACGTTCCCTCTTTGCCGAAATCTTCCTGCGAAACTGTTACTGGCAATACGCCGTTCAGGTTGTGCTCACGATAGGCGGTTTCGTAGCGATGGCGTTTCACATTCCAGGTGAAGACACGGACCTGGTCATAATCATAGGGCAGGCCATCCTTTGGCTCGGACATCAGCACCAAATACTGAGGAACTTTTTTGTCTCCGTCGGTGACCTGGTTCAAGACAAAAAAAGCCACAGTGCGCTGGCCTTCGGCGTACTGCGCGATTTCAAGCGGCACATCCAAATCCACCATCCGCGAGAGCACCCAACCTACGTGCCCCTCGGGATCGCGGATGAGCCACCAGTCTTCGAGCAGCGGGCGCTGGCTTGGACGCTCCGTTCTTACGCGCGCTTGCGGGAATAGGCCATCGCGCCTGGAACAGTTTTCTCGGCGGTGGCTCGCTTCAGAATGGAAACTTTGGACGCCTGATTCAACTGGTAAAGATGTTCGGTTTCGCGGCCGGGATCGAGGTGAATGTTGGTGTCATTGCGAGTCGTGCCCGTGGCTTCGACAGGAGCGTTTTGCTCCTCTTTCGCAAGTTTTTGAAATCCGTCGTATACCGATTGCGGGACCAGAGCACGCTGCTCGATCCAGCCTTCTGTGCCGCTGGCTGTGCGCACTCGGGCAAAACGCCGTTCGCGCTCCAGTATCTGGAGACGATCTCCGTTTTTCACTAGCCCGGTTTTAGCTGAATACCGCGGAAACGTGGTCGCGCAGAATTGCCTGCGGTACCGAAACGTAAGCGATCTCCTGCACCTTGCCTCGGCCGCGCCCGCAGCCGTAGAGCGAGAGAACAAGAATTAGCGGAAGCAGCCACGAGAATCTCCGACAAATTTTCACAGGGTCACAAACAATATAGCGCAGGGAACACTACAAAATCTTAAAGCGCAAGAAGTGCACCAAGAGCTCATTGCAGCGCCGGTGTGAAGACAATGCATGGATCCTTCGCCTTGCTGAGGATGAAAGTGTGTGTTTTCAGTCGCCAAAGCAGATCCCGATGGCGCGAGCAGTATTCACGATTTGTCCGTGAGGATCGACGGTTTTCAATTGTCCTATAGCTTCGGCGATACTCGACCGCATCGATTCTGCCACTGTGCAGGCAAACCATTTTGCCGAATCCGCCCGCGGCGATCAGGTCAACTGCGGCAACTCCGAACCGGGTGCCGAGAATGCGGTCAAACGGAGTCGGTGAACCGCCGCGTTGAATGTGACCGAGCACGCTAACCCGCACGTCTTTCTTGGTTCCCGTGGCCACGGAATCGCCGATCCGATTGCCTACAGAACCGGTTCGTCGATGTTCCTGCCATTCTGTGGGCAGCTTGATACCTTCCGCCACCACGATAATAGTGAAACGTTTGCCATAGGATTCGCGCAAAGCGACGTGCTCGCAGATTTTCTGAACGGTGAAGGGAATCTCGGGAATCAGGATGACGTGAGCGCCGCCGGCAATCCCTGCTTCCAGTGCGATCCACCCCGCGTCCCGCCCCATCACTTCAACTACCATGATGCGGTGATGCGATTCTGCGGTGGTGTGAATTTTGTCGACCGCATCGGTCGCGGTGACGAGCGCCGTATCGAAACCGAATGTAACTTCGGTGGCGGAAAGATCGTTGTCGATGGTTTTCGGCACGCCTACGATCTTCATGCCCTTTTTGAAAAGCTCTAGCGCGATCTTCTGCGAACCATCTCCGCCAATGCTGATGACCGCATCAATTCCGAGCTGATGCGAGTTGGCGATCACTTCGTCAGAAATATCGCGTAGAACTTCTACGCCATTTTCAATGTTGCAGTAGCGAAAAGGATTGCCGCGGTTAGTAGTGCCGAGGACAGTTCCGCCACGGGGCAGGATTCCGCTGACATCTTTGAGAGTGAGTGGCCGCGATTTTTCCGGCCAAATCAGGCCGTCGAAGCCGTCAGGAATGCCGATGACCTGCCAGTGGTACTTGAGGACGGCGGATTTAACCACCGCGCGGATAACCGCATTCAGGCCGGGAGCGTCTCCGCCCCCGGTGCAAATGCCGATTCGGCGGATGTCAGGCATTGTGGCGCGTTATTGCGCGACCATCGTGAGAGTCACGGGAGTCGCCGTGATGACCGTCGTGCTCTGATAACTTGCCGAAAGCGTACGTGTTCGCGCCAACGTTAGCCGTCAGCGTGGTGATCGTCACCGGGTCTCCCTGAGTTATCTGGAAGTCAGTAGTGTCGCTTACAGTGTCCATGTTGTTCTGAGTCGGAAACGTCAATCGGGGTGCTGCTTCCAGCCACGGTGGCACACGCATAGAAAGATGCGGTTCCACCACTCGCGGTGATATTTGTGTTACCAGCGCTGGTAGCACAAGCAGCGCTAGAAGAGATCTTGAGGGCGGTCACGCTGCCCAGGCTGACGGTGATACTCGAAGTGCCGCTCGTCGCCTGAAATGCAGCGGTGATGGTAGCCGTACCCGGCGATGTGCCAGTCACCAATCCTGAAGAATTTACAGTGGCCGTGGTAGCCGCGCTGGTGCTCCATTGCACACCTGAGCCGAGCGCCTTCGTGGACCCATCGTTGTAGGTTCCAATAGCGCTCTCCTGCACTGTCGCCCCCTGGTTGATCGTCGCGGTCGGGCCCACGGTTATGGATGTTATTACCGGGTCAACAAAAAACCCGTTGCATCCCAATCCCAAGGCGAACAGCAAAAGGCTCGCAAATGCAGCCACGATTTGAAGTTTTTTCTTACCACTCATCATGATGAAAAGCCCTTGGAGACCATGCGTAATGGCGGCCATCCATACGCGGCGCAAATAAATTGTAGCAGAGAAGATTCCGAGCCAGTGCACACAGAAAGATCACTTTATGCACGGCGGTACCTGTCCCGTTACGTCGCCAAAGTTAAGAACGCCGATACCCGGCAAGAGTTGCGCAGTAAATTTGCAACAATTGGCGGAGGCTAGCGGTCCGCGTAATATCCCTCCCGGGTTTGCACCGCTAAGTCTTTCTGTTTCGTTACCAGGCTGATCTTGTGATACCCACTATCTGCGTTGCCTTTGTCAGGAGTGTAGCCGAGGTTGTATTGGGTCCGCAGTTCCTCGGCGATGCTGTCATAAATTTGGTCGATCGCCTGTTTCTTGGAAACCTCGTACATCCGGCCACCGGTCTCTCTTGAAATCTGGTCTAGAATTTTCTTGCCGTCGACGTGAGGTTCCTGGGGGGAACGCCCGCCGCTGCGGCCTCCGCCACCACCGCTACCCGGCCAGCCTCCGCCTGGCCAACCTCCTCCGCGCCGTCCCATTCCACCACCGCCCGGACCGCCAAAACCGCTATTTCGATCTTTGTCGGCAAACAGAATGGAATAGACCACTGTCTCAGCGCGTTGGGCGGCCTCGATCGCGCTTTGCAGTGACTCCTTACTGCCGCGATCATCTCCGTCAGAAAGAATGATGAGCGCTTTCCGTCCCTGCTGCTTCTTCATTAGTTCATTGGAAGCGAGGTAAATCGCATCGTAAAGCAAAGTGCCGCCGCCTCGGTGCATGCGGCTGTTTCCGGGTGAACTCTGAGGGTCGCCGGATCCGGAAGATCCGGGATCGCCGCTATTGTCGGACTGAGGTGTGCGCAGCAACTCGAGTCCAGCCTGCAGCTTTTCGCGAGACGATGTCAGGTCCTGAAGCAGTTCGACTTCGCGGTCAAAGTGAATTAGGAATGCCTTGTCTTTGGCGTCGGTCAGCATCTGGTCGAGGAAGACCTTGCTGGCGTTTCGCTCCTGGTCGAGAACATTTCGCTGACTCAGGCTGGTGTCGACGAGCAGGCCGAGTGTCAGAGGAAGGTTAGTATCCTGGGCGAAATATTTGATCACTTGCGGATGGCCGTCTTCTTGCAGAACGAAATCGTCTTTAGTCAGATTGCGGACGATTTGACCCTTCTTGTCTCGTACCGTGACCGGGAGCGTCACCACATTGACATCGACCGCTACAGTCGTAGCTGCCTGACCGTTTGCCTCTTGACAATACGCCGGGACGTTGAGGAACAAATAGACCAGCGCCAGGCCTAGATATATATGTTTTCGCCAAGCCAGCGTTGAGCTCATTGAGACTGTCCGTTGGGCTGAATTCCCATCTGTTTTCCGATGTCAACTTGTCCACTCTGAAAGGCAGTCATCGCCTTATCCAATTTCTCCACCATGGCAGAGACTTTCTTGCCGTCAACCTCTGAACGCTCCAGCTTTTGACTTAGAGCCTTACTGTCTTTTGAGATATCCACGTCCGCTTTACTCAACTTCTTTATCAAGGGCTTCAATCCTGCCTGCTGCGACGCAGAGAGGGTGTTCACAAACTGCAGATTGGCGCTTCGTGCCTCATCGACTGCGTCACTTAATTGTGCGTATGCGGATGAATCAACCTTGTTTGAATTCTCCGCGTGCTGGATAAGATTGTGCGCTTCTTTTCTTGCCGCATCGGTGCTTTTTGTCAATTGCGGGAACCGGGCTACTTGATCTGGCGTGGCTTGCAGAGCCACGGCGCGGCTGAAATCATTCATCTCGCTGTTGCTGGGCGTGGGGCTGGACGTTCCAGTCGAAGGCCGCGCAGCACCGGTGCCGCGTCCAACGCGCTGCGCCAACAGTGCGTATGGACACGTGAGAAAGACGATCAGACAGATCAATACCGGCCGATTCAAGATTGTTTCAAGTTTACATAAATGCTAGCGACTGGATGCCAATTACAGGTAAAGAATCCGTCAAGGAAGGTAAAACCTTGTAAACGCGATCTGGCTTATGGAGGCCGGGCGTCCTCCGGCTGAAGGGCGAGACCGTTCTCCATCGTCACTCCCATCCGAAGCAGTTAAACTGAGAACACTCATTCCTATGCCAAGAAAAATCGCACTCCGGTTGCTGTCGATCCTATTGTGTCTCTCGCTTACACCCCAGGTTTTCACTCAGGCTGGCGCACCTGCGTCGAGCAGTACAACAATCACTGCCAAACCCACGGCTGTGCCAAAGGTTTGCTCATCATGCATCCGCGCCCACGAAGAATTTCTTGCCTCCGATGCAATGCGGGGGCGGGGAAGCGGCACGCATGACGAACTGGTGACCGCGACCTACATCGCGTCGCAGTTGCGGCAGTACGGCATTGATCCGGCCGGGGATAATGGCGGATACATTCAGAGTGTCCCCACCATTCAGCGAAAAATAACTTCTGCGCCGCAACTTAAAATTCTGCCAGCGTCAGGCGCCGGAGAACCAATCACGTGGAACTACGGTAAAGAATTCGTGGTGGCGCTGCTGTCGCAAACAGAATTTTCCGGACCATTGCGCAAGCTGGATACCGACAAGGTTAGCAACGTGGAGAATACGAAAGTCGAGCGGGGAGCAGTCGTGTTGATCATAGGGTCGGATGAGAAGAAAGAAACGCAGGCAGCCTTCTCGGTGGCTTCTGAAGGCGCTGCGGCAGCGCTCATGCTTACTCGAGAGAAAGACCTCAAGCGCTTTGACAACTCCAGCGAAAATTGGCCCAGGCTGCCCGATCGTTTGAAGGAAGAATCCGCGCCAGGGCTCGTTGCAGAGATGAACGTCAATGTTCTCGAATTGAATAAAGAGTCTTTTCACGTATTAATGCAGACCCCGGAGGGTGCCATGCTGCGCTTCGACGCTCCATCGTCTGAGACAGAGGGTGCCACTTGGAATGCAGTCGGCATTTTGCGCGGGAGCGATCCTTCCCTGCGGCGAGCGGCGATTCTGTTTTCAGCTCACCTCGATCACCTCGGAATTGGAACACCGGTCAACGGCGACAATATTTACAACGGCGCCGACGATGACGCCTCGGGCACTACCGCAGTTCTGGAAATAGCGCGCGTACTGGGGCAGGGAAGGCATCCGCGGCGGACAGTAATCTTTGCGCTGTTTGGCAGCGAAGAAATGGGGGGATTGGGGTCGACGTATTTTCGCCAGCATCCGCCGCTGCCGTTGACGCAGATAGCAGGAAATCTTGAATTTGAAATGATCGGCCGGCCTGATCCAGCAGTGAAAAATGACACGCTCTGGCTCACTGGCTGGGAGCGGTCGAATCTCGGTCCGACGCTGGCGGCGCACGGTGCGCGGCTAGTCCGAGATCCGCATCCGGCTGAAGGTTTTTTCGCCCGATCGGATAACTATGTGCTCGCGAAAAAAGGTGTAGTCGCGCAGACCATATCAAGCTATGGCTTGCATTACGATTACCACCGGCCCAGCGATGACCTCGCCCATTTGGATTTTAAGCATCTGGATGCTGCAATTGAATCGCTGCTGGCGCCGGTAGAATGGTTGGTGAATTCCAGTTTCAGACCGAAGTGGAATGCAGGCGGACAGCCATAGACCTGATAGAGGCCGGGCGTCCTCCATTTGCTAATTAGTCTTTTTCGCTTTGGTGATTTTTTCGTCGATGGGCTTGCGGCCGGCGAAGCCCTCGGTAGTATCGTGCCAGTGGGTAATCGACTGCTCGCCCAGTCTCCAGCAAAGCAGAACAACGTGGCCGTCAACTTTGCAGGGGAAGTCGAGCAATCCGATATCAAGATCCTTCACCTGGACACCAGTGGCGTCGATCTCAGCCAGAGCGTCTTTTACGCGCGGGATAGCCTTCTCGCGCTCGGCCTTGCGCCGCGCCATGTGCACGACATTGACCAGCAAGCCGCCTTGGAGAAAAACGCGATGGGCGAGTTCTTGCAGTTCAGTGTCCACGGCCTCAATCAGTTTCTTGCCGTCAATTGCGGTTCGTAGCAGCGACTCCAGTACTGGCAGGAGAGATTGGGCTTCTTCAAGGGTAAACGTTCGGTCGGCCATATCGGGTGTAGCTATTCTAATTCATTCGGGCTGGAGGTCGTTAGTCGTTGGTCTTTGGCCAATATCTCACGGCCTCCGACCCATCGACGGATCTGCCGTGGCTGCGGTATTGACATCAATGTGCAAGTGCTTCGTCACATCGACTCCTGGCGGATAGCAGTTTCCATCCGGATTGTAGCCGGGACAGCTAGCCGCAACAGCGGGCCGCTTCGGCGATTGCGCGAACTGCCACACGCCGGCAAAGTCAATGCCACTTTCAGTGGGACGGAGCGCTCGCTTGGGAAAAACGCACCCAGGCGAAGGTGGACAGGCGTCGTTCGTGACCCAGAACTCAATCTTTCTCGTGCCTGCATTCTGGCGGATGTCGTTGGCCGTAACGATGTCCTCTCCGCCTTCCTTGGCAGCGGAAATGCCCGAACTGTAAATCCCAGCCGGAATGAGCCTGCCGTCACTCCGTCGACCCAAGCATAGATATAAGCTTTCTGCTCCGGCAGCATGCGACCGCCTTGTTCCTGGTCGAGAAAGATAATGGTCTTCGTGGGAAAGCCCTCTCGCGACGCGCCGCCGCCACAGCCTTCTGCGCATCAGACTTGCCGAGTTTCGTTGCATTGGAAACAGATTTCAGTTCATTAAACAATCGGCCATCGAAGAGCACCAGAAATCCGAATCCCGCGGCTTGCAGTCTAAGCCGTTTGCCACTCCATGTATTGCTGGTCGCGCTGGGCGGAAGGTTCAACCAGTAACCCGTGTAGGAAAAAGTTTGCCGGAGAGCTTTGAGATTTTCATCACCGGGATAATTATTGCGATCGAATCCCAAATATGCTGCGTTCTCAGCCGGCGGAGACCGGCGTGCGGTCTGCGCAAAGTCCGCCTGGGTTGTTGCTAGGACCGCCAACAGCAGAACAATTCGTTTCACCCTTGAACTTATACCATTACGTCATTGAGAGAGGCTGAAGGCATCAACCACAAAGGACACTAAGTTTCACGGAGGAAAACTGAAATTGTCGGCTTCCTTTGTGCACCTTAGTGTCCTTTGTGGTTTAGGCTTTGAAAGCGGCGATTATCCCCCGATGTGCACCATGGTTCTCGACGCCGGGACGAAATCCGGCTCGCCAATGTGATGGCGCTCTTCTTTTCTCTGCACCACACCGTGGATGAACTGCACCAGGTCTTCGTCCGAAGCGCCGCGCCGCATTAATTCATGCAAGTCGTGATCCCAAACCGAAAAAAGGCAGGTGCGGATTTTGCCGTCGCAGGTGATGCGGATGCGGCTGCAGTGTCCACAGAAAGGATGCGAAACCGGAGCGATGATTCCAATTTCGCCAACGCCATCATCAAAGCGATAGCGACGCGCGGTTTCGCTGCGCGCATGGGGAATTTCGACCAACGGCCGATACTCGGCCATGCGTTGAACAATTTCGTCCAGCGTAACCACAGTGGCTGGAGACCAGGTTCGGTCTTCTTCGAGCGGCATAAATTCAATGAAGCGAACGATAACGCCTTCTTCGCGAGCAAACATGCCGAAAGGAATGATCTGGTCTTCGTTGAAACCGCGCATCAGCACACAATTGACTTTCACGGGCCAGAGTCCCGCCTGACGCGAAGCGCGGATGCCCGCCAGGACGTTGTCGTATCCATTGGGCACGCGCGTAATGCGAGCGAAACGATCGGGGTCGACCGCATCCATGCTGACCGTGATGCGATTGAGGCCAGCAGCTTTCAGCGGCTTTGCCATGTCAGAGAGCAGATGACCGTTGGTGGTTATCGCAAGATCAAGTTCTTCTCCGTGAGCCGAACGAAGCTTGGACAACTCCCGCACAAAGTCGACCACACCATTCCGCAGCAGCGGCTCGCCACCGGTCAGCCGGATTTTATTGATACCCAGCCCCACGAATATCCGCGCCATTCGGAGATAGTCGGCGAAAGGCAAATCACCATACAGCGCGCCTTCATTACCAGTGCGGCAGTAGACACACTTGTAATTGCAGCGGTCGGTAATCGAGATCCGCAGATCGGTGATAGCACGCCCGAATTTGTCGGAGAGAATCACGGTCGTTGGTCGATAGTCTGTGGTCGTCAGCCAGCCTGTCGGAGGAGGTTTTTGCAAACCACCAACGACTATTTCTGGAAAGAAACGCAGGCGGGAGTTTTCCGGCGGGCGCTTCCTTTCCAATGTGCTCCTCGCGAAGCACGGGAGGCGCGGGCGTTTCCATCCGCACCCTCGGGAAACGTGTGGCGCGGGCGCCCTCGCCCGCGTGACGTTATCCCTCGCCGCCGCAGCCAGGGTATGCCCAAAGGCCAAGGCGGTCGGAAACTGATCTTCAATTATAGATGCAGAGCGGTTATCGAAGGCACAACTAAAACTTGGCAGGCTGCGCCAGCGCTTTTTCAATCGCCGCTTCGGCCAGCGGCGCCATCAACTTGTAACCGGCGACGTTGGGGTGCAGGCCGTCGTCGGCAAGCTCACGCTTCAGCAAACCCTGCTCGTTCACCATGGCGGAGAAATAATCGAGATAGATGTAGTGGTTCGCCGCGCAGTAGGTCTTCAACCAGCGATTCAACTCCAGAATTTTCTCCGGCGGACGCTGTGCAAACAAATCCTGCGATCGCGGCGTGTAGTTGTGCACCGGCAGAACGGATGAAAAAACTACGCGGATGTCATGAGCCCGCGCCAACTCCGCCATGGAAGCATAATTGGCTTCGATGTCCTCCAATCGCATGGGCCCGGTATTGCCGGCGATGTCATTGGTCCCGGCTAGAATGACAATTACCTTCGGTTGCAGCTCGATCGCGTCCTGGCGGAAGCGCACCAGCATCTGCGGCGTGGTTTGTCCGCTGATGCCGCGGTTGATGTACGGTTTGCCAGGAAAATACTCATCCAGCTTCCACAGATCAGTGATCGAATCGCCGAAGAATACCACGCGATTCTCTCCCGCGGCGGGCGGCTTCAGGTTCGCATTGGCGTCGCGATAGCGGGCCAGTTCTCCGAAGTCATCTTTCAATATCGCGAATTTTGACTCTCGCCATCGTTCCAGGGATTGCTGAGCTGAAGAGGCCTGACCAGTTTGCTGAGCTAAAACGCAGCCCGATAAGAGCGCAAGAAAAACAATTCCCGGCATCCGTAGCGACCTAATTTTCACGCAGCTTCCTTATCGAATTTTGCAGGTTTAGCGCTACATCCCATCGTAATTTGGCCCGCCGCCGCCTTCGGGCGGCACCCACGTAATAATCTGGTACGGGTCGGCGATATCGCAAGTCTTGCAGTGCACGCAGTTCGAAGGATTGAGGCTGATGGTCTTGCCGTTCGGCTGTTCGGCGTCGTCCACCATTTCATAAACGTTGGCCGGACAGAAATTCTGGCACGGGTTGCCGTATTCCGTTACGCAGCGAGCGTTGCAGATGTTCGTATCGTGAATGACGAGGTGTGACGGCTGATCTTCTTCGTGCTTTGTTCCCGAGTGGTAAAGGTCGGTGAGCTTATCGAAAGTAAGCTTGCCATCGCCTTTCGCAGGGCCGAGCAGATGGGCTTCGTCGCCGCCATCGGCCGGCAATTCGGAAAGCTTCTTCATGTGTTGATGGCCGGCAGTCCCTGGATAGCGATCGCGCAAACCGCGACCTCCGGTGAACTGCTGAATTCCTGCGTGGAAGAGGCCTGCGAAAAATCCATGCTCGAATCCCTGATGAAAGTTGCGGACCTTCCAAAGTTCGTCTTTGATCCAGCTGGATTCAACTTTCTTCTGAAATCCGCTAAGCATGGCGGCGGAAAAATCATCTTTTTTCAGCGCCTCGAAAGCTGTCTCCGCGGCCAGCATGCCACTCTTAATCGCCAGATGAATTCCCTTTAAGCGTTGCGAGTTAAGGAAGCCGGCAGAGTCGCCGAGGATCATCCATCCGTCCCCCGCAACCGGCGGAATCGCCCACCAGCCGCCGTAAGGCAGCGACTTTGCTCCATAGCGGGTCATCTTGCCGCCTTCGAGCAACTTCGCCACAAACGGATGCTGTTTGAAATCTTGCAACACGTGCTGCGGATCAAGACGTGGGTCGGGATAATCGAGGCCAACCACGAAGCCAAGCGAAATGATGTTGTCTTTTCCTCCGTAGATCCACGCTCCGCCGTATTCTTTCGTGGTGAGCGGCCAACCCATGGTGTAGATAACTTCGCCGGGGGCGATCCGGCCAGAGGGCACTTCCCACAATTCCTTTATGCCCTGGCCATAAGTCTGCGGGTTGGTGTTCTTCGCAAGATCAAATTTTGTAATCAGCTGTTTGGTTAAAGATCCGCGCGTGCCTTCTGCGAGGATGACGACTTTGGCATGCAGATCGTAACCCGGTTCGAAATTCGATTTTGGCTGATTCATTTTGTCTACACCTTTGTCGTCGGTGCGGACTCCGGTAACGCGTGAGCCATCGAGCAGTAACTCTGATCCCGCGAAGCCAGTGAAAATCGTAATGCCGGTTTCCTCAACTTTGTTGCCAAGCCACTTCACAAAACGATTCAGCGAGATGACATAGTTGCCGTGATCGCGCAGTGGCGGAGGCGTGATAGGAAACTTGAATTTGCTTTTCTCGGTGAGAAAGTAAACCGCTTCTTTGCTGACCTCGGCGTCAAGCGGAGCTTCTTTCTCGAAACCAGGAAGCAATTCGCGCATGGATCGCGGATCAAGCAGCGCGCCTGATAGACAGTGTTGCCCAACCTCACGCGCCTTCTCCAGCACATAAACGTTTTCTTTGCTCAGCTGCGAATCGGGATTCTTTGAATTGTGCTCGTCAATGAGCTGAGAGAGTCGCAAGGCGCAGGCCATGCCTGCAGGCCCGCCGCCGACGATGACCACATCCGCCGGCATCTGCGGACGTTCGATACCTTCGATTGGTTTACGGAAGATCAGCATAAGAAAGCCACAGATGTGCACGGATTTTCGCGGATTTCTTGAGTGAAACAACAATCAGTGCAAATCCGCGTTGATCCGTGGCTGATTCTACGATCCTGCTTTTGCCTTCTTCACTTCTTCGATCAGTGGCGGCACAATGTCGAATAGATTCCCCACCACGGCGTAATCTGCGATCTCAAAAATTGGCGCTTCTGAATCTTTGTTGATTGCGATGATGGTGCGCGAGCCTTTCATGCCGACAATATGCTGAATGGCTCCGCTGATGCCGAGTGCCAGATAAAGTTTGGGCGCAACGGTCTGGCCGGAAGAGCCGATCTGGCGATCCATGGGCAACCAACCCGAATCGCAGATGGGACGCGAAGCCGCCAGCTCTCCACCCAGAACTTCGGCGAGTTGCTTCGCCAGTTCGATGTTTTTTTGCTCTTTGATTCCGCGGCCAACGGAAACGATAATCTCGGCCTGAGTAAGGTCAACCGCCTGCTTCGCTTCCTTGAAAACTTCCTGCGGCTTATTGCGGACAATTCCGTGAGCGATGTCTACATTCGCTGTCTCGACGGACGCGGGGCTTGCTCCAGCTTCCACTTTATCTCCGCGAAAAGCTCCATTTTGAAAGGTGACAAACCAGGGAGCGTCGCCTGTGAAGCTGACATCGGCCGCGAACTTTCCCTGGAACATCTGGCGAGTGAAAAGCAACTTGCCGCCTTCGCTCTTGTAACCAATGCAATCGGTGATGGCGCTCCGTCCCATGGCCGTAGCCAACTTGGGAATGAAATCCCGAACCTGATACGTATGCGGCATCAAAACCAGCTTGGGCTGCTTTGATTCGATGAATTGCTTTAGCGCCGCCGAGAACGCGTCCGGAGTGTAAGGCTCAAGCTTCGGCGACTGAATGGCGTAAACCCTCGCCACTTTCTTGGCGGCAACTTCATTGGCGAAATTTCCTACGTCAGCGCCGACGACCGCGGCCTCGAGCGACCAACCGGTTTCAGCAGCGAGCGCTTGCCCTGCGGTGATGGTCTCCCAAGAGACGCGGTTTAGTTTCCCTTCGCGTTGTTCGACGATGACTAAAATTGTGTCAGGCATAATACAGCTGTTAGCTCCTGGCTTTTAGCTCTTAGCTGCTC
This sequence comes from uncultured Acidobacteriota bacterium, assembly GCA_963716405.1. Taxonomy (GTDB): domain Bacteria; phylum Acidobacteriota; class Terriglobia; order Terriglobales; family Acidobacteriaceae; genus JABDBE01. Next base: position 272,269 of record CAVQTI010000021.1, read on the forward strand.
ATTTCAGTCGGCCGCATGAGGAAACAGACATCGTTTACAGCACCCGTACTTCATTGCGCAGTTTGTCGACGAGTTTCTTAGCAACCTCGGCTGATGAACCCTCGAGGAATTCGGTGTTCTTGGTTTTCTCCGGCACATAAAGGCGCTCGATTTTCTGCAAGTTGCCGGTGATCGCCGACTGCACCTCGGCCATTGCGACCTTGCGCAGCGGCTTGTTCTTAGCCTGCTTGATGCCAATCAGCGTGGCATAACGCAATTTGTTGATGCCCGATTGGATGGTCAACACAGCGGGCAGCGGCATATCCACAAATTGAAAATAGCCGGCCTCGAGTTCGCGCTTCACCCGTATTCCGGAATCTTTCTTCTCAATCTGCATGATGATGGTTGCGTGAGGCCAGCCGAGCAATTCCGCGAGCACGACTCCAGTTTGCGCATATCCATAATCGTCAGACTGCAAGCCGGTAAAAATTAGGTCGAACTTTTCGTCCTTAATCGCGGATGCAAAGGCGCGGGCGGTGTTCAGCGCGTCCAGTCCCACGAATGCATTGTCTTCAAGATGAATGGCGCGATCCGCGCCCTTGGCCAGAGCTTCCCGCAAGACCTGCTGGGCGCGTGCTGGCCCGGAGGTTATAACTACGACTTCTCCGCTGTGCTTTTCTTTCTGCCGCAACGCCTCTTCCAGTGCATAAGCGTCAGGTTCATTGACTTCGTAAGAAACGTCCTCGCGAATCCAGGCACCCGATTCGTTTAGCTTCAGTGGCGCATCTTTCTGCGGCACCTGCTTCATGCAAACTAAAATTTTCAAGCGAAAGTTCCTCGTATCTGGCTCACCACAGCGACATCGCTCAAAACGTTGCAAGCAACGCTTCCACAGAAATAGTCAGCTCATGATAAGAAACTCATTAGTATAAATGAGCGCTACGGTGAGGGGAAATGCGCGCGGGAATCACTCCGTAAACACGACCGATTGCACGCCGGAAATCTCGAAGCGTTTGCGGCAGCGCATATTCTTGCAGGCCATCATGTCGTCACGGCGCAGCATATAGGATTTTGCTTTGGCGAAGCGGGCGCGGTCGCGTTCGTCGGCGCGGCCGGGAAGTTGCTTTTTCTTGGTGCGCACCAGCCAACTGATCTCGTACTCCGCAGCCTGCTGGCAATGCGGACAATTCAGCGTTGCCACTTTCTTTTCCGGACGTTCGTCAAAAAAATCGCGCTCTTCCATAGATCGTTGCTCCGGCAATTCCATCATGCCGGCTGAATTAGCTTTTTATTATTGCACGTCGTTGCGGGATGAGCTATGGCAAGATGGGAGCGATGGCGAAGAAGAAGCCTAAGCGGTTCACCGCAGTCGAAGCCGTTAAGACGATGGCTCGGGAACAAATCGGGCCACCGCCGGCGTCTAGAGTAGTTCCTAACCGCAAGAAAAAATCAGAGAAGCACAAACCTACTCTCAGGAAACTGCTGGACGAAATCTAGCGAATTATTAGCCGCCGGTGAAACAAGTGACATTGGCAGTCATATTCCCGGTGACTACCGCTCCCTTTGAGGCTAATCCTCCATCGGTACTATTCTTAGTTACGGTTGCCGAAATGAGCGTACTGCCACAAGCCTGCCCGGTAGCAGTGATAAGACCTGTAGAGCTTACCGTTACCATCTGCGGCGTATTCGATACCCACGTAACTTGGTTGGTTATGTCCTTGGTCGCTGGCGGATGGATGTAGGTACCCAACGCTCGGAGCTGAACGTTCAGGCCGGCATCGAATTGGACAGGAGTGGTGGCAGAACCGAAGGTTTCTGTCGCGGGTTCAATAGTGAGGCCAACTAACTGCTGACCACTCCCACAACCGGCTCCGACCAGAGTGGCGGCGAGGATCACAGTCAAGCCCAAGCGCTTGCGAATTCGGCATTCTCTCGAGTCAAACATTTTCTCGTCCAAAGTATGGGAAGGCGTCAATTTATTAGAAGAACGAGCAAAAATCAATAGCTAGATGGACGCTCTCTCTGTCGCTTCCCGCTTAGCTTTCCGACCGTGGTAGCCACGAACTTGGCGAACTGCTTAACATCTTGTTCAGTGGTGTCGAAGGAGCACATCCACCGCACCAGGGAGCGGTCCTCGTCCCACGGGTAAAAGAAGTAGCGCTTCTGCAGTTCCGCGATCGCTGCGCGTGGAATCTCCGCAAAGACTCCATTGGCTTCAACCTTGTAGGCAATCTTCACCCTCGGGATTTTGCTAACCTCTTTTTGCAGCCGGCTAGCCATCCGGTTGGCGTGTTCGGCATTTTTTCTCCACAGATTGTCTGAAAGCAAAGTTTCGAACTGAGCGGCGATGAAGCGCATCTTCGAAGCCAGTTGCATTCCTTGTTTACGCAGATAAAGAAATTCGCGGCTAAACCTTTTGTTGAAGAAGATGACAGCCTCCGCGCCCATGGCCCCATTCTTAGTGCCTCCAAACGACAGAATGTCAACCCCCAAATCCCGCGTGGCTTCTCGCAGGGTGAGTCCCAGGCTGACAGCTGCATTCGCAATCCGGGCGCCGTCCATGTGCAAAAACATAAAGCGATCGTGGGCAAAACGAGCCAGATCGCGGACTTCGCGGGGCTTATAAACCGTGCCCATCTCGGTGGCTTGCGTGATCGAGATTACTCGCGGTTGCACGTGATGCTGATCGCCAATGCCATGATAGGCGCGGTGGACCGAGTCGACTGTAAGCTTGCCGTCGGGGGCGGGAATCGGAATCAGCTTGCAGCCGGTGAATTTCTCCGGCGCCCCGCATTCATCGGTATAGATATGCGCGGCCTCAGCGCAAAGCACCGCGTGGTACGACTCCGTTAGACATTTCAAGCTAAGACAGTTTGCGGCCGTTCCGTTGAACACAATAAAAACGTCGATATCAGCACCGAAGTGCTGTTTGAATTTCCGCACCGCCGCTTCGGTATAACGATCATCTCCGTATCCGACCACATGCCCGCGGTTAGCTGCGGCGATAGCCTGCAATATTTTGGGATGGACGCCAGCATTATTGTCGCTGGCAAAGCTGCGAACAGGTTTCATAGCATGAACACTGTAGCAGAGGCGAAGCGTGTGGTCGCGCGGCAGACATGTCCGTTGAGTTTGATGGGGCGCGGCCTCTGGCCCGTTCTGCCGGGCCGATGCCCAGCCTCCACGCGGCTTCGACTATAATCGTCGCACTTTCTCCATCATGCGTAATCTCATCTGCTTGGGTGTGGTGCTTTCCATATTTGCAACGGTGCAAGGCACTCCCCCGAAAACTCCGCTGCCAAAGTTCGAAGACGTTGCCAAACAAGCTGGGCTGACGGTTTCTCACATTTCATCGCCGGACAAGCGTTACATCGTGGAATCAATGAGCGGCGGCGTTGGACTGATCGATTGCGACAATGACGGCAAACTCGACATCATCACGGTGAACGGATCCACGGTCGACCGCTACAGGCAGGGCGGTGATCCGATGATTACGCTTTATCACCAGGGCGATAATTTTAAATTTACCGATATCACCAAGTCGGCCGGACTCACCCGCAAGGGCTGGGGCATGGGCGTGGCTGTCGCCGATTACGACAACGATGGTCTGCCTGATATTTATGTAACCGGGTATGGTGGCAATGCTCTGTATCACAACTTAGGAAACTGCAAGTTCGAAGATGTGACGGATAAAGCAGGTGTAGCGGCGGGCGGGTTCAGCACGGGCGCGGCCTGGGCCGACTATGATCGTGATGGCTACGTCGATTTGTTCGTGTCGCGCTACGTCCACTTTGACGTGAACAAATTGCCGGATTTTGGCAAGAATGAGAAAAACTGCAGCTTCAAGGGAATCCCGGTCCAATGTGGGCCATGGGGCATGCTTGGGGAAACTGACTTACTCTTTCACAATCGCGGCGACGGCACCTTCGAAGAAGTTTCTAAAAAGGCAGGCGTCGAAGATCCCAACAAATACTACGGCCTGGGCGCGATCTGGGGAGACTACGACAATGACGGCTGGCCCGATCTGTACGTGGCAAATGATTCCGGCCCCAATTATCTCTACCACAACGAGCACAATGGCACTTTTGAAGAAGTCGGAATGCTTGCGGGTGCGGCCGTTAACGGCGACGGCTCGGAGCGGGGCAATATGGGCGTGGACTGGAGCGATTATCTGCACGAGGGCCGGCTCTCCATGTTCGTCACTACATTTACCGAGCAGCCTGCGAGCTTGTATCACAACATGGGGGCGCAGGGATTCTCCGAAGTAAGTTATGCAGCCAAACTCGCGAAGCCTACGTATAACCCGGTCGGTTGGGGCACGGGGTTTTTTGATATGGATAACGATGGCTGGCCAGATCTGTTCATCGCTAACGGCCACGTGTATCCGCAGATGGACCTCGTCCCTAGCGCCCCTCGATATCGCCAGTCCATGTTGCTCTTCCGCAACAATCGTGATGGAACCTTTGAAGATGTTTCCAGCGTGCTTGCGGGAATTCCTGACGCGTCGAGACGAGGAGCGGCGTTTGGCGATCTCAATAACGATGGGAACGTTGACATCGTCGTAATGAATACCGGAGAGCCTCCAACCTTGCTGCTCAATGAGGGACAAAATTCAAATCACCGCGTGCTGTTCAAGTTGGTCGGCTCGAAGAGCAACAAAATGGCAATCGGCGCGCGGGTAACCGTGAGAGCAGGGAAGTTGGTGCAGTTGAATGAAGTCCGCGCCGGAGGCAGTTACCTTTCGCAGAACGATCCGCGGCTGCACTTCGGCCTCGGAACCAACGCCAAAATGGACGAAGTTGAAATCAAATGGCCAAACGGCAAAGTTGAAGTTCTGCACAATCTCGCATGCGATTTTATCTACACGATCGTCGAAGGCGAAGGCATCAAGCAGAAAATCGAGCTACCAGCTCCGTCCAGTGTAGGCCCGGGTGTCCACGCCCGTGCGCTGCGCTGAGGCCAGCACGGGCGAGGACGCCTGCGCCCACATGAGGCGAGTATCATGTAAGTCGCCGCGAGCCCTCATGCTGCCTTTCAAGCTGGTTTACAGCGACGACTACTATCTCCCCATCGGGGCGCACGTTTTTCCCGCCGAGAAGTATCGACGAATTCATGACCGGTTGCTGCAGACGGGAGCGGCCGACGCCTCAGATTTTGTAACTCCGCAACCCGCATCCGATGCGGATATCCTCCTCGTTCACACGCCTTCGTATGTGCATAAATTGAAAACTGGAACGCTGTCCGCGCGCGAAGAACTGGAGATGGAAGTTCCATACTCGCCGGAACTGGTGCGAGCTTTTTGGATGGCGGCGGGTGGGTCCATTCTCGCGGCTGATTATGCTTTGCAGGATCGCGTGGCGTTCAACATCGGCGGCGGATTCCATCATGCTTTTCCCGACCACGGCGAAGGCTTCTGCATGATTCACGATGTGGCCGTGGCCATCCGACGCATGCAGCGTGATGAAAAAATCACTCGTGCCATGACCGTGGATTGTGACGTCCATCAGGGAAATGGCACGGCCGTAATTTTTGCTGGCATGCGCACCCCAGCGGGGCCGCTGCCGTCGACTTCTGCTCCGATTATCGGTTCCACAGTTGCTGCGGCGAGGTCGCGGAGCAGGTTTTCAGGGGATGTCTTCACCATCTCTCTGCACCAGGAAAATAATTACCCGGCGTGGAAGCCGCCATCCTCGATTGATGTGGATTTGCCGGATGGAATCGGCGATGACGACTATCTGGCCTGGCTTGATAATGCGCTCAGTTCCGGGCTGCGCCAGTTTGATCCTGAGTTAATCTGCTACGTAGCAGGCGCCGACCCTTATCGCGAAGATCAATTGGGAGGCTTGTCGTTAAGTATTGAAGGACTGAAGCGCCGCGACGAACTGGTCTTCAGTGTCGCGCGCACGCGCGAAATTCCAGTGATGGTAACCTTTGCCGGTGGCTATGCGCAAAAGGTGGAGGATACGGTAACCATCCATTGCAACACGGTGATAGCAGCGAGCGAAATCTTCGCCGCGCCGTAAAGGCTATTTCAGTGCTTGGCTACGGTGGCTTCTGGATCAGCCTCAACCGTGACATCAACCTTTGCGCCTTGCTTCAAGCGCACTTCATTTCCATTCTCGTCCGTCAGATTATTTTCGATGCGAAGTTCTTTATACAAATGATCGGCGCCTTCCACGGCAATCTGCGCCTTTTCCGGAGAGTCGGGATGGGGAGGTTTGATAATCTTTTCGACAGTTCCGGGCAGAGTAGCACTCGGCTTTGGCGTCATACGGTATCCTTTTAGGTGAGGTACTGTGAATAGTGTAGCACGCGAACGGCCGCTCGTGACGGACTTGTTGTCGGTCGCGACTCTACAGTTTGTTGAAAATTCCCGCTCGAGCCCATCGTTCGAACAGACCGCGAAAAAACTATTGGCTTCAGCCGCTGGCGTTCCATGTTCCTCGTGTGAGCACCAATTTTTCGCAGCCTCTGAAGGCATCAAAGACCTGCGGCTGGGCTAAAAGCCGAGCCTGATACGAATCACATTCTTTCAGCGTTCTGTTTCTTTTTAACTGAATGCGTCCCTGTCACGAAGGCATTTCGATCTGAGACTGTTAAAATAAACTTTGCACCGCATAAATTCCTATGTTTGAGAATCTTTCAGAAAAACTTCAACGTGCGTTTAAGACCCTGCGGGGTCAGGCCGTTCTCAATGAAGAGAACATGCAGGAGGCGTTGCGGGAAATCCGCCTCGCTTTGCTTGAAGCTGACGTTAACTTCAAAGTGGTCAAGCAGCTTATCGACCACATTCAGGAAAAAGCTGTTGGACAACAGGTAGCGACGGCTCTATCGCCTGGCGAGCAGGTCATCAAGATTCTGCGCGACGAGTTGATTGAAACTCTTGGCCGCGATACCGCGCGTTTAAAATTTGCCTCCCAGCCGCCAACGGTCGTGCTAATGGCCGGTCTGCAGGGTTCAGGCAAAACCACCACTTCTGGCAAGCTGGCAAATTGGCTTAAGAACGGCGGCCATCGGCCATTGCTGGTCTCGGTGGACGTCTACCGTCCGGCTGCACGCGAACAGCTCAGAGTGGTGGCGCAGGCGATCAAGGCCAACATTTACGAAGGCGCCAATGTTGAAGCCAATACCGCAACGGTCGAACGCCTTGCCAAAGAAGCGCGCCGTGAGGCCATCAACACGGGCTCCGACGTGCTGATTGTCGATACTGCCGGGCGGCTTCACATCGACGATCAGTTAATGGACGAGATGCAATCGCTCAAGCGACTGCTTAATCCCCAAGAAATTTTGTTCGTGGCGGACGCCATGACCGGGCAAGATGCGGTCAATTCCGCCGACGAATTCCATAAGAAACTTTCCCTGACCGGTGTGGTGCTGACCAAAATGGACGGCGATGCGCGCGGTGGCGCAGCACTCTCCATTCGGCAAGTCACGGGCCAGCCAATCAAGTTCATCGGCGTGGGCGAAAAATATGATGCGCTTGAGCCTTTCCATCCCGATCGCATTGTGTCGCGCATCCTCGGCATGGGTGACATTCTTTCGTTGATCGAAAAGGCAGAACAGAATGTCGACAAGAAAAAAGCTCAGGAGATGGCCAGCCGAGCGCTCTCCGGTGATGGTTTTTCGCTCGAAGATTTTCGCGATCAACTCCGCCAGGTGAAAAAGATGGGATCGATGCAGAGCCTCATGGGGATGTTGCCGAGTATCGGGCCGTTCGCCGGATTGCAGAAGCACGCGGATAAGATCGACGAAAAGCAAATCAACCGCGTCGAGGCCATCATCAACTCGATGACCGTCCACGAACGCCTGCACCATGAAGTAATCAATGGCAGCCGCCGCAAGCGTATCTCGCGCGGTTCCGGAACCAGCGTGCAAGAGGTCAACAATCTGTTGCGGCAATATGCGCAGATGCGCAAAATGTTCAAGCAGATGGGCAAGCCAAGCTTCGCGCGCAAATTAGCAGGCATGAAGATGCCGGGAATGTAGAATGACATTCTCTTCGTGCTCTGGTGTCCATACGGACCTCCGAGTAGCCATTGGACCGCATAAAAAGCAACGCTCCTCTGTGCGAGGAGCGCTTCGGAGATTTAACTTCCGGGGATATTAACTACTTGTCATATTGCATGCAAATTTGCAGTTGGTGAATAGCTTCATCGGTGGCCCTGATTGCCTCGACTTTATGGCCCCCGAAGTCGTGCGCCGCTTCCTCCAGGTGCTTCTTGGCATTCTCTAATGCGCGGATCGCCTGCTGGATCTGAGGATGGCGTCCCTGTGCCGGTGAAGCCGGCGACAGCGCGAAGAGCAGCATGAACATTATTGCCAGGCTCATGATTCTTTTCTTCATAGGTTTCTCCTTGAATCTTCGTCCACTTTAAAGGCGCGGACTGGCCCGTTTTGAGAGCGCGCCCGGTTGATCAAGAACCTTATCGTGTCACGCTCACAATGTAAATAACTTCTCGGTTAACCACGAACCACAAAGTCCGGATTAATTCATCAGAGCGAGCATTCGGCGGATGGAGAGTGCGGTCTGGCGGATTTCATCGGCATCGGAGGCGTCTGGTGACATTTTCAAATATTGCTCCAAATCCTCAGCTGCGCTGGAAGTCTGGCCCAGGCTGTAGCGGAGCATCGCCCGTTGTTTCACGTCATCGGGAGATCGTGGATAAATCACCAGCACCAGATCGACGAGTGGCAGCGCCTTGCGGAAATTCCGTGCCGACATGTGGACGGTCTTGAGGTTGTTTAATATCCGAGTCAGAATCTGGCGGCGGCTGACGGCAAATAGGAACTCTGGGCGCAGCGTCATCTGACCGGCATAAATTTCGTCGAGACGGCTCTGGCAATCCTGCGGGCTCAGAATATCTCCCCCATTGAAGCAGTCGACGAGAGTCTCGCGACCGTCAATATCATAGTGCTTAAGCAGAAAATGTCCGGGCATGCCTACGCCGAACAAAGGGAAGCCGAGACGGCGGCCCACTTCCATGTAAATCAGGGCCAAGGTGATTGGAATGCCCAGTCCGCGATCAAGCACATCATTTAAAAACGAATTGCGAGGATCGTAATAATCGTCGCGGTTGCCACGAAGTCCGGCTTCCTCAAACAGAGTATGGTTGAGCGCCGCGATAGTCTCGGTTGCGTCGCCTACATCAGAAATCCGGGCAGCCGTCTTGCGTGCCAACTCGTCGATACGACTTACGTACGATTCGATATCTAGTTCTGGATATTCCGTCCGCGCAATAGTCAGGCCGGCCCTGACCAGGTCTATATCTTCATCACCGACTTGAGGTCCCACCAGCGCGGCAAAGGCCTCAGGAATAGCGGTCTGGCCTTGATTACCCATGCTTTTTTCATGCTAGCAGAATTGAGCAGGAATATCTGCGTGTTGCGGGGTAACCACGCGAGTTGTGTAATGGCGGAGGGACTCTGGTCTGTCCAGCCGGGCGCACGGCCTCCATTGGCCATCTTTACTTCTGAGATTGGACCTTCTCAGTGGCGTCATTCTTGGCTTCTGGAGCCTTTAATTTCTCCAGCGCCTTGTGCGCTTCTTTGGCGAATGGGCCCTGCGGTAGAATCTTCAGATACTCTTGATAGTGCTGGATTGCCAAGTCAGGTTGATCCAACTTCTCGTAGCACTCTGCCATGCGAAAATTGGCAACTGCGTCTTTTTCTTTCCAAATCAGGGCATCCTGATAACGGGCTAGCGCGGCCTTGTAAGCCTTCCGTTTGAAATAAAAGTCACCGACCTCATCATCCTTCATGGCGCGGTACGGATTCCAGGGATGCATCTCCTGGACGCCGTCAGGCTCGTCTTCCGGGTCCTTGTCATCGGTCCCGCTGTTGGGATGATTCTTGGCGTCATCTTTCGGAGGGCTTATATCCACCCTGGTATCGCGGCTGGAACTTTCGCCGGCGTCGGCATCGCGGCTCCGCGGAGGAGCCTGGTTTCGTGAGGAACCTGGCTCTGTGCCGGTTGGTCCTGTCCGGGCTGTTGTTGGGCGATTGCCAGGCCTCCCCCAACCAGAGAAACAAGAACTACAAAAACAAACCTACGCATACCTAAGATTTTAGCGCGTTGTGAGGATAAATAGCTGCCGAGGAGACTGTCCTGGTGATCCCCGGTCGGCGTCTCGACAAGGACTAAAACTAAAAAAAGAGCGGCAGGATGTTGTGGCAAAGTAGCAGAAGCGCTGGCGGAGAGGACATCCCCGCCAGCGAGTTTCGTTCGTTACGGTAGCTTTCTCTTCAGTTGCAGAGAATGCTCGGATTGTCTTTCGCCAATTCCAGGCAAGCCTTGCGTTGCTTCATGCGCTTCGCTGCATCGCCTAGACTCGCGCTTTCATCAACCTTGACGGCAGTCGCAGTCGATCCTCCAGCAGCTGTTGTGGGTTGGGAGTCAACCGCTGACACATTCTCAACCTTGGCTGCCGCTGCCGGGGTTGGTACCGCGGCGGGGGCAGCTGGAGCGGCCGCTGAGGCAGGAGCCGGCGATTCGGGAACTGTGATACGACCATGCTGACTCCAGTCGGCCGTTATCAGATGACAGGCATCCTTGGAAGCGTTTCCCACCGTGTGCGTCGCATCAGTGCCAAGTATGTCACCTAGCCGATTGGCGACTTGGATTTGACTGTTAGTGCGCAGTAATCCCCGATTTTTCTTCGACTCTCGATTCAGCATGACGGTATAGTCGGCATTCGACTGATTAAGCGTCACAATCACACCAGAGCAGTCTTTCTGCAGGTTCTTAGTGACTTCCATGCCCTCATCGTGAGAATCGGCGGTCGAGCTCGAACCCCACGATCCCCAATGCCTTTCGCCGCCCCCAGCTCCTGACGACGTAACATCCTGTGAGCCTTTGCCCTGAACGAACACCCGCGGTTTGTCCTGCCCCACTGCCAAGCCAGTCGCGAAAATCAATACCAGAATGCATGGTTTCATGGTCATCTCCCCCGAAGCAGTTTCCTCCCAGACGGGGCATAGGCCAAGTAACTGAAGTGCCATTACACAGATTCAACCAGATTCGCTAACTGAGGCAGCACCAAAGTACTAAGCGCTCCCACCCATGTACTTTGGGACTTTCCATCGCAGCTGCGCACTGACATCATTTAGCTAAAGGGCAGTTTCAGCGCGCAAAAAAAAATCAGGCCGTTCCGGGGGAAGGAGCGGCCTGTGTTGGCGAAGTCCTCCGGGGAGGAGGGTAAACTTGTTATAAGCCTGTCGGCTGCCCGGCGGCCGGAGTTGCCGGTCCGTTGCCAGTCGTATTGGTCATAAGCCGCACATCGACCCGGCGATTCTTCGCCCGGCCTTCCCGCGTCTTATTCGAATCGACCGGCTTGTCCTTGCCCAGGCCGATGACATAAATCTTGTATGCGGGAATGTTGCGCTCCGACGGCCAGGTACTGGATCACGGCATCAGCGCGACGTTGGCTCAAGTCGTAGTTGTAGTCGGGATTTCCGACTGAATCCGTGGCGCCTTCGACGGTCAGGATGTAGCCCTTGGTGTTAGTCACATCAGTGGCGAGTTGATCCAGCGCCGCCTTAGCGTCCTTTGTCAAATTGTCTTTGTTGAAGCCGAAGTGCACCGATGTCTCGTTCACCACCCGATAGTTATCGAGATTTGCAACTGCGTTCTGCAGCGAATCTACTCGGTGCACAGCATTATTGGCTGAAGTCTGCGCCTGATCCGCCTGCTGGCCGGCTGCCTGGGCTTTCTGGTCCACTTCAGCGGCCTTGGCCTGTACCTGCTGGATTCCTGACTGCGCCCGCGCATCGACATCCTTGATGTCCTTGGAATTCTTCGCGGTCATGTCATCCAGTTCGTTAGTTTTGTTGATCAGCGGGGTGGTTTCTTGACGAACATAATTCTTGCTGGCGCATCCGACCGAGGCCGCCATGCTCATTGCCAGTAGAACTGTTAACGAAGTGCGATTCATCTTGGAAGCTCCTTTTTTCTTTCTTTAACCCAGAACTGCAGAATTTAGGCCGAACTCTCTTTTGGATTGCTTTTCCTGGGTCAAACCTTATGTCGAGACGCGGACCGTACAATCTTACTTCGCCGTTCGTCCTCTATCGTACAGCACGAGCGCTGCCAACCGAGGTCGAAAGTCGCTCAACTGTAACTGACTGCCCTGACAACGACTTAGATGCTCGTTGTCAATACATCAGATGCAAATGCGAAACAGACGCATCGGAGATCGAGGAAATTTTATACGGTCAAAAGGCGGTTTACGGCATTGCGAAATGCATCAGGGCGGATCATCCGCAGTCACTCTCACTACAGGGATTCCTGTATTTAGAGGAAAGCTACTTAGTTGGCTGGAGCCCCGAGGCCACATCGCGACGGTACGCAGGCCCGGAACTGATTGGGACAATCGCAAACGCTCTGAAAGAAGTCTAATAAAATAGCGCTACCCCCCATGGACCTTGCCGCCAAAATACGCACCTTGCCTACGACGGCCGGAGTGTACCTGTACAAGAACGCTGAAGGCCAGGTCATCTATGTTGGCAAGGCGAATAATCTTCGCAGTCGGGTCAGTTCTTACTTTCGCCAGGGACGGATCGAGGACGCGAAGACCGATACGCTGGTGCGCGAAGCAGTCGACGTTGACTATATCGTCGTAGCCAACAACAAAGAGGCGCTGGCGCTTGAGAATCACCTCATCAAGCAGAAGCAGCCGCGCTTCAACATCCTGCTGCGCGACGATAAAACTTATCCCTATGTGAAGCTGACCTTGGGAGAGCGTTACCCGCGCGTCTACGTCACCCGGCGTCTGAAAAAGGACGGCAGCTCGTACTACGGCCCGTATTTCCCGGCGAACCTTGCGTATCGCATCGTGGACCTGATTCAGCGCCATTTTCTGATCCCCTCGTGCAAAGTGGATCTCGGGCACTACCATCCGCGGCCATGCTTGCAGTATTACATTGGACGCTGTCTGGGGCCTTGCGTCGAAGGATTAACCACGATGGGGGCTTATCAGGAAGCCGTGCGGGACGTGAAGATGTTTCTGGAAGGACGGCCCACCGATCTTGCGCAGTCTCTGCGTGAGCGCATGGCGAAAGCGGCTGAGGCTGAAGAGTATGAGCGGGCGGCGAAGTATCGCGATTTGATTTCGACGGTTGAGCAGTTGCAGGAGAAGCAGCGAATTGCGGCAGTCGAGGGTGATGACGCGGACGTGTTTGGTTACCACTTCGAAAATGAAATGCTGGCAGTGAACCTGTTTCACGTGCGCGGCGGCCGCGTACTCGACCGCCGGGAATTCTTCTGGGAAGACTTGCCGGAGTTCCCCAACGACAACGTAGGGACGGACGCCCCCGTCCGCCCGGCCGAGCACTCGGCAGAATCTGTGACAACGAACTTCAGCCCTGGCGAATTCTTCTCGGCGCTGCTGACGCAGTTGTACATCGGCCAACCCTATGTCCCGCGGAACATTTATGTTCCGGTAGACTTTCAGGATCGCGAAACTCTGGAGGAAGTACTATCCGAGCAAATCGCGGGCGAAGGCGCCCGCGCCACACGGGTTCGCATTGTTGTCCCGCAGCGTGGAGATAAACGGTCGCTGCTTGATCTGGCAGGCAATAATGCCAAGCAGTCGTACGATCAGCGCTTTCGCGTGATGAAGCCAAATACCAAGGCAATTCAGGAGGCGCTGCAAGATGTACTCGGCATGCCCGAATTGCCCCGCCGCATTGAGTGCTTCGATATTTCGCACATTCAGGGCGCCGAGACGGTGGCTTCCATGGTGGTCTGGGAAGATGGCCGCATGAAAAAATCCGACTACCGCAAGTTCATCATCCGCAGCGTGGACGGCGTCGACGACTTTGCTTCCATGCGCGAAGTAGTGACGCGGCGCTACAAGCGCCTGCAGGAAGAAAAGAAGCCGATGCCGAGCCTGATTTTGATCGACGGCGGATTGGGCCAGTTGCACGCCGCAGCCGAGGCTCTATCGTCACTCGAAATAATTAATCAGCCGCTGGCGTCGATCGCTAAACGGGAAGAAATTATCTACGTTCTCGGACAGGAAAACGAACCGGTGGTGCTGGACCATCATTCTCCAGTGCTGCATTTGGTTCAATTGATTCGCGACGAAGCGCATCGTTTCGCAGTGACCTTCCACCGCAAACGCCGGCAGATGCGCGATCGCTCGACCGAATTGCTGGAGATTCCCGGCGTGGGCGCGCGAACCACGCGGCGTCTGCTGGAACATTTTGGAAGCGTGCAGGCGGTGAAACAAGCTGAAGTAGCGGCGCTGTCTTCCGTGGTTACGAGAGCGCAGGCGGAGGCAATTCTGGAGTACTTTCGCAAGTGAAAATCTTAAAACGCGGAGGACGCTGAGAAATGCCGCAGAGTTCGCAGAGAAGCAGGGGATTGTGTCTGCGAACTCCGCGGCCTTTCTCAGCGATCTCTGCGTTTTAAGGTTTGGCTTGACGGTCACGAATCTGGGATGTCCCTGCTAAACTATCGTTCGCCCCATGAAAACCCTCCTGTTCGTCTTGACTCTCAGCAGTTGGCTTGTGCTGCTGCACGTGGCCAAGGCGCAAGACTCTGGCGTTCCCAATCTCGCTACTCCGCAAGAAAAACATCTTAAGAATGTCCGTCAGCTTACCTTCGGAGGTCAGAACGCGGTGAAACAAGCTGAAGTAGCGGCGCTGTCTTCCGTGGTTACGAGAGCGCAGGCGGAGGCGATTCTGGAGTATTTTCGCAAGTAGAAATCTTAAAACCCGGAGGACGCTGAGAAATGCCGCAGAGTTCGCAGAGAAGCAGGGGATTGTGTCTGCGAACTCCGCGGCCTTTCTCAGCGATCTCTGCGTTTTAAGGTTTGGCTTGACGGTCCACGAATCTGGGATGTCCCTGCTAAACTAGCAGTTCGCCGCCATGAAAGCCCTCCTGTTCGTCTTGACTCTCAGCAGCTGGCTTGTGCTGCCGTACGTCGCCGCGGCGCAAGACGCTGACCTTCCCAATCTCGCGACTCCGCAAGAAAAACATCTTAAGAACGTTCGTCAACTCACCTTTGGAGGGCAGAACGCCGAAGCCTATTTTTCCGCGGACGGCAAGAAGCTTATCTTTCAATCGACCCGCGACAATCTGCAATGCGATCAGATGTTCACCATGAACATCGATGGCTCGGATGTGCGGATGATCTCGAACGGTAAGGGACGCACGACTTGCGGATACTTCTTTCCCGACGGCAAAACCATTCTCTATTCTTCGACCTATGTGGCGGACCCGCAATGTCCGCCGCGGCCAGATTTTTCCAAGGGATATGTATGGGCGGTGTATCCGGGCTTCGACATTTTCGCCGCTAATCCCGACGGTTCTGGGCTGATGCAACTCACCGACTCGCCGGGATACGACGCCGAGGCGACTGTTTCGCCGAATGGCAAGCACATCGTTTTCACTTCCGTTCGCAGCGGTGACCTCGATATCTACACCATGAATGCCGACGGCAGGCATGTAAAACAACTAACCCACGAACTCGGATACGACGGCGGGCCAGTTTACTCGCCGGATGGAAAGTGGATTGTCTATCGTGCCTACCATCCCAAGAGCGAACAAGAAATCGCCGTGTACAAAGACTTGCTGGCGCAAAACCTGGTTCGTCCGACGTCCCTTGAGATTTGGATCATGAAAGCTAACGGCAGGCACAAGCGGCAGATCACGCATCTGGGTGCGGCCAGTTTTGCCCCGGCGTTCTCTCACAGCGGAAGGCGAATTATTTTCTCGTCGAACCTGGGCTCGACCGGCGGAATGGGAAACTTCGAGCTCTACGTCGTCGACTTGAATGGCAATCATCTTGAGCAGATCACCTTCAGCCCCGGCTTCGACGGATTTCCCATGTTCAGCCCCGACGGCAAGAAATTGGTGTGGGCGTCGAATCGCAACGCTAAGGCGCCGCACGAGACGAATATTTTCATCGCGGACTGGGCGCCGTAAATCGGCACGATTGCCAGACGCCCTTTTCACTTCCAAGTCATTTTGTCATTCCGAGGAGCGAAGCGACGAGGCATCTTTCTGGCTACAGCAGAAACCTAGATCCCTCGCGTTGCTCGGGACGACAACATATTGGGTGCGGGGTGTGCCGGCCGGGATAATTGTGCAGGTGTGGGCAAGTGCCCGGGAATGGACAGAGGTTCTCGGCCTTCCGATTGTGCTTCTGCGTCAGCCTCTCACCGAATGCGCCTTATAATAACCTCGCATCATGGAAGCTTGGATGAAAAATCGCCAGTGGCTCATTACGATTGGCCTCTTGGTCCTGGTGCTCGCGGCGGGCATTGGGTTTTTCCTCACTCGCGACCTCGGGCCGCTAGAGGTCACGAAGACGTCCGAAGCAGAAACCGAACAAGCCCCACTGGTCGACGAACGGCCGCTGCAGACGGCTCGTTCGCTGGCCAAGCTGGCTGCCGGCCAGGATGAACGCAAATTTGCGGAGCGAGCGGCGGAGCTTGCCGACAACGAGGTCGACCTCGCTTTTCACGACGCACTGCGGGATGCTGCGAATCATCCTGTCGCGCGCACTCCGCAGAACCGCGAACTCTATGTGCACGCAAGTCAGTCCGAGGCGCAGGTCAAAGCGGACCAGGATCGTATCGATCAGCTAAAGAAACAACTCGCCGCTACCAGTGGCAGTCATCACGACAATGCGCAAGAGCAACTTGATGTCGCCCAGGCTCAACTGGAACTCGATCAAGACGAGGCCGCCGACGCGAAGGAAGACTTGATCCGCTCGGGGGCTGACCCAGGCAGCTTGATCCAACGGCAATTTGATCAGCACCAGGCCGCGGAACATGGAGCTGACGAAAAACCTGCCGCTGCGGCTAACCCGGCGATCAACTACCAAGCCGACAATCTTTGGGTGCAATTCGCTGCCTGGCGGGCTTTGCGCAGCAGTTCGTTGCCACTTGAGCAGGCGCGCGACGAAGCTAGCCAGATTTCTTCAGGGCTGGTTCAAAAGCACGCGGAATTGGAAAGGCAAGTCAAAGCGGCAAAGACCAAGCGACAGGATAACCCGCCAACCGCGAGTCAATTAAGTTCAATCCCAACTTCGGTTCAAGCTCAGCCGTCCGCTCCATCCAACTCCGGCCAATCGAGAGATCAGCAAATCCCCGCACCCGTACAAACTCCTACGGTCAAAGCTCTGCGTCGACTTTCCGATGATGAAAAGAATTTGGCTGATCTGGATAAGCGGATTCAGGACCAGCAGGAATTGGCCAACAGCTATGCGGGGTGGATTGCAGTCATTCGCTCTCACCAGCGGGCCGCGTTACACGGCATGATCCGGTCCGTGCTAGTGATTATCCTTATTGTGCTGATGGTGTATCTCGCCGACCGAACGGTCGAACGCTACCTCGCCGACAAGGGACAGGAGCGAACGCGCCTGCATACCCTCCGTGCAGTAATTCGTTTTGCAGTGCAGGCTGTGGGCGTAATGCTCATCCTGCTGGTGATCATTGGCGCCCCGCAACAGACGACAACCTTCCTCGGCCTGGCTACGGCTGGAATTACCGTCGCGATGAAAGATTTCATCGTGGCTTTCTTCGGCTGGTTCGTGTTGATGGGAAAAAACGGACTGCGCGTGGGCGATTGGGTTGAGATTAACGGAGTAGCCGGCGAAGTGGTGGAGATCAATCTGCTGCGCACCGTCTTGCTTGAAACCGGCAACTGGACCGAGACCGGCCATCCCACCGGCCGCAAAGTAGCATTCGTAAACAGCTATGCCATCGAAGGCCACTTTTTCAATTTCAGCACCAGCGGACAATGGATGTGGGACGAACTGCAGATCACGGTGCCGCCGAATCAGGATCCCTATCCTCTGCTCGATGCCATACAACAGCGGGTGGCGAAGGAGACCAAGACCAACGCTGCGGCGGCCGAAGAAGAGTGGAAGAATTCCGCGAGCAACTATAAAGTGCGGTCGGTTTCAGCCGCGCCGACGGTCAACCTACGGCCGACATCGACCGGGGTTGAGGTTCATGTTCGCTACATCGCCCCGGCCCAGGAGCGATCTGCTATTCGCGCGCGCTTGAACCAGAGCTTGGTAGAGTTGCTGCATCACCGCGACGCGGATAAAACGAAAACTATGTCCGCGGCAAAATGAAGGTGTCACGGCAAACAGTTCGAGCAGTCTTTTTAGACATTTACCATCCCCCCAAAGAAAACTGAACTATGAGAGCCATCCACATCGCGCTTCTACTCTTGCCTTATTGTGGAGTCGCGCAGATCAATACTGCTGGCCAAATCAGTTGTCCGCAGGAACAACGAGCAAGCGTTGACCGTCCGGATTTGCAGTTTGTTGTGATCGCCGCGCCGGATGCGATCAAACAATGGAAGATACGACCTGTCATTGCTTTTGGTGGCTTCGACGCAGTGAAATACGGATTCACGCGAGCAGAATTCTATCGCTGGCACGTGCCGGTGCCAGGACGTGAGGATTTTGACGGCACAATGAACTCAAAGGACCGGTTGGCGCTCGCCATTCGAGTTGTGAATTCTAGTGGTGAACGCTGGTTTGAACTTGCCGCTCGCCAGAAGGAAACTGAGGATCAACTCTACGTTCAGCCGCTCGATCGGAATGACGCGGACGAAACTCGAGAAGATACTGGTGAACAACTCGGCTCAGGTCCCAAGCCTGACGAAATGGCCGGGTGGATTAGCATCCAACTCGCCACACCCGACGCGGGATTGCCGTTGTTCATTCTCAAGTATCAGCATAGCGATCTTGAGGTGTACTCGGCTAGCTCGTTAAATAACAAGTTGCTTGTTGACTTGCGCACAAGCACGCCACAGACCGTCAACTCGGTGAGTTGCAGGTCTTTTGAGTCGATCGGAGGCGCGTGTTCCGGCCGAGACGAGGGCAGCGAAGGCAGTGACACACTGCAATGTCAGTGGGACACCAAGGCCAGCGACTTCCGCTGCACTATGACCACTCCTTACGGCAGCCCTTATGCGCAACGTAGAGCGCAAAGTGATTTTTACCTCATATCTGACAAGCCGGCTTCCGAGTCTAGCGAACCGGCCCAAAGCTTGCGCGATCTTGCGTTCCTTATACGCAACAACAATACGAATCTGACCGACGGAGTGCTGGTCTCCGGACTGGGGCCGACAACCATGCTCGAGCACTTCAAAGACCTGCTTCCTCAATCCGACGTATTCGTCTTCGCCAGTCCAGGTGCGGGTGAGATGTGGAACGCACACCTATCATTGGTCACCATCGATGCCGAGGGAAAATTCGATGCGCAGGCAATTCCCAAGTGGGGCATAGCCGGTGAACAGACCGACGAGTACAAGACAAGCGAAGCCAAAGATATTGTTCCCATAAAAGCGGGTGATTCGTGCTGTGACGATAACTTTGTTCCTATAGGTGTCGATGATGTCTATCGCACCCACATCTTGGAGCAACGGCCGGGCTTTCGCGCGTTCGACGCGATCTTGACGGTTGGGTCAGAAAAGTCGAACCCGGTGCATGTTGTTTACTGGGTCGGGCTCGAAGCGGTCGATGGAAAGATTGTGGCCAACGCTGCGCGTCTTGCGGGCGAAAGTTGGATGTATAAAGGTTGCGGCCAGGAGTATAGCGAAGGCACTGCGAGGTTTATTCGAAGGAAAGCCGGAGTGGCCGAGGCCACCGTCGGGGTACAAGGGCCGTATAACCCTGAGAGTTCAACCGCTTTCCCTCCCGATTATCCCACCGAGGGGCCAAACTGCGTGTGGACCGATTTCTTACATTGGAAATCGGGCGCTGGCTTTCGCGTGCGCAAACTCGGCGACGACTGCAAGGCCCCGCACCAGGTGATCAAGATCAGCGACGAAGGAAGTCTCAACAAGGTTCCGCTGTAGATCAGGTAGAGATGCTCCAGCGCTTGTACCGTGCTTCATGTGCTCTCGGGACGCGTCAGTTCTTCTCGTTCATGCCGATGCTGTCGCACCCCGTAACCTTTCTAGGTACGTATCCACGGGACGAACTCCTGCGTTGCTTCTAGTAGAATGAACCTCGGCATTGGCGGTCGCAAATTTCACGGCGGTAGGGATGATGCTAATGAAAAAGCTGCTGTTGATGATGCTGGCGCTGACCATCGGAATCATAACAGGCTGTTCGTCGGAACCCTCCAAGCCTGCCCCGACTCAGCCGGCGCAGCCCAAGCCAGCGGAATTGCAGACTGGCCGCTATGCCTTCCAGAAGCTTTACATTGCGGCACACGGCTGGGCTCGCGACGCGCAACCGTTCCGGTTGGAATCGCAAGTCACGGCTGACTCCAAGGGGAAAGACGGCAAGGCGGCGGTATGGCGCGCGTCGTTTGCCTCTCCGTCCGGCCACAGCGCGAAGCCTTATGTGTGGTCGGGTACCGACGCTCCGGATGCGCCCTCGCGGGGAATTTCTCCGGGCAACGAGGATACTTACAGTCCGACTAATTCGTCCACCCAGGTTTTCGACGTTAACTTTCTTAAGGTTGACTCCGACAAAGCTTTCGAGGTGGCGCAGAAGCATGGTGGCGACAAGGTACTGCAAAAATCGCCCGATACCCCAATCCTTTATGTGCTCGACTGGAATCACGCCGGCAACATGCTGGTGTGGCACGTGATCTACGGAAACAGCCGCGACGATGCCAAGCTTATCGTGGACGTGGATGGCACGACGGGAGAGTTCATCAGGACAGAGAAATAGGGCTAAGTCTTTGGCACTTGCCGGATTCAGTTGCCGTTTCCCTTTGGCGTCTTCACTTACAAATAGATTCTCGTCGCTTCGCTCCTCAGAAAGACATGACGGGTTACCTATCGGAACACGGTGCCTCACCGGCGCAGCAAATTTTTGGCAATGAAGAGCACATTCGCTGGGCGTTCGGCCAGACGCCGCATGAAGTATGGGTACCACTCGGTTCCGAACGGGATGTAGACTCGCATGCGCCAGCCATCACGAACCAGGCTCTGCTGCAGATCGCGGCGGATGCCGTGGAGCATCTGGAACTCAAATGCGTCGCGTGAAATCCTTTCGCTGGTGGCGAAGGCCTTGGCCTGATTGATGATCTTCTCGTCATGCGTCGCCAGCCCGTGATAAATCTTGCTCTTCATCAAAATCTTCATCAGCTTGACGTAGTTCGCATCGACTTCTGATTTCGCTTGAAAAGCAATTTCCGGAGGCTCTTTGTACGCGCCTTTGCACAACCGAATGCGAATCCCCTCCGCCAGGAGTATCTCCACATCGCTCTCCGAGCGACGCATGTAACTCTGAATCACGGTGCCCACGCGGCCCTGATTGGCGGGTACACGATGCAACTCCCGGACGAAATCCAAAGTCCGCTGGGTGTAGGGCGAACCTTCCATGTCAACGCGCACAAAGTTAGGCGGATTCATGCCGGCGGCCTTTGCCACCAGCTCGCCAACCAGGGCGCGAGCGAGTTTTTCATCCACGTCGAGGCCCATGTGAGTAAGTTTCAGACTGATGTTGGCGTTCAGTTTCTCTGCGGCGATGTCGTCCAACAGTTGGTGATAGAGCTGAGCGCTGGAACGGGCCTCGTCTGCGTTGCTTACATTTTCTCCAAGATTATCGATGGATACGCTGCAGCCCGCCTGGTTGACAGCTCGGGTCGCTCGCAGCACATCGTCGACTTGGGTTCCTGCAACAAAACGGCTGGAAAAGTTTTGTCCGACGGAGGAACGCTCAGCGATGGCGCGCAGTCTGGAGCTCTCCGATAGAGAAATGAAGAGTGCCCTTAGCACCGAACGCCTGCACAGGCAGGGAAGATGGAGTTGCGACTACCCAGCACGCACATGAAGATCACAGGAATTTGTATCACAAGTGAGTTGATTCCGGCTGTGGCTGCGATCGGACGAAGTAAATCTAGCTGAGAAACATTTCATCTACATAACACCATCGCCAGTTCTCTCCGGGCTGGAAAGACTGCATGATCGGGTGCTTGGTCTGATGAAAGTGTTTGGTCGCGTGCTTGTTCTTGGACGAGTCGCAGCAACCGACGTGACCGCAGATGAGGCACTCTCGCAGGTGCACCCACCTATCGCCCATCTCCAGGCATTCCTTACAGCCTTTACCGCTGGGCTTAACATCGCGAATTTCTTTTACGTGTGGACAAGTTGCTTGTTCGCTTGGCATGGGTCACTCCGAAATAATCTAAGCCTGCACGGGCGTGGACGGCTGCGTCTACATTTCGTGTTCTTCAAGGAATTTTTCCACTTCAAGCGCGGCCATGCAGCCCGTGCCCGCGGCGGTGATTGCCTGCCGATAGCGGCGGTCTTGCACATCGCCGCATGCATAGACTCCGGGCACCCGTGTGAAGACATTGTTGGTCGTCTTCAGATAGCCGTCCTGATCCATATCGAGCTGGCCCTCGAACACCTTCGTGTTTGGAATGTGTCCTATGCCTAGGAACAGTGCACTCGTGGGGAAATCCCATACTTTGCCCGTCTTAAGATTTCGCAAGCTAAGGCTACTAACTTCTTTTTTGTTTGTGTCGTGCACGTCTTCCACGACCGTATCGAGGAGGAATGAGATTTTCTCGTTGTGCTGGGCGCGTTCCAGCATGATCTTGGAGGCGCGAAAATGCTCGCGGCGATGAATGACCGTGACTTTGGTGGCGAAGCGAGTCAGGAAAATTGCCTCTTCCATAGCCGAGTCGCCGCCGCCGACCACGACGATTTCCTTGCCCGAAAAAAAGAAACCGTCGCAAGTGGCGCACGAAGAAACACCGTGGCCGATGAGCTGCTGCTCATGAGGCAATCCCAGCCAGCGCGCTGAAGCGCCGCTGGCAATGATCAGCGTGCGGGTGTGAACCACTTCGTGGCCGACATGCAGCTTGAGTGGTTTTTGGCTGAGATCAACGCTGGTGACGTGACCGTGCTTATATTCGGCCCCGAATCGCGAGGCTTGCTTACGCATGTTTTCGATCAACTCCGGTCCCTGAATGCCTTCAGGGAAACCTGGAAAATTTTCCACTAATGTCGTAAGCGAAAGTTGGCCCCCGGGTTCGTGACCCTCCAACACTAACGGTTTCAAATTGGCGCGCGCAGTGTACAGCGCTGCGGTGTGTCCGGCGCAGCCCGAGCCCATCACAACCACGTTGCGGATGTTGTCCATAGGTTAGATCTTTAGATTGCAAATTTCAGATTTCGGTTCAGCACAGCGTTCCGCCTGATCTTCTGCTGAGTGCAGTTTGTTCTCCGCTTCCGGTTACGGCGCGCGAATTCGATTACTTATCTTCCGGCGTAGACTTCTCCGGCTCAGACTTCTTGGCACTGTTCTTGGTTGGTGGTTTCGCTTTAGATCCTGCGACCGACTTGACCCGCGCCAGTTCTGCGGGCACTGTGGTTCGCGCCGCCAGAAGATTACGGTAGTTGGTCACAATAGCGGTCGCGCTCTTAAACAATGGCTCGTAAGCGCTTTGGTCGGGTGCAGGATTCCCCTCCGTTCCGGCACAGCGCGCCAGCACCACCGACGACTTTCCAAAACGTTCAAGCTTGATCCGGCCCGCAGGCGTGTTCGTCCCCAGCATGGCTGACGGCGTGGTTACGGAGGAGGCGTTATCTTCGATGGCGACCTGCATCAGCTCTTTGGGATCGCGCACGTGGAAGATCAAAGTCTCCACCATGTTTTTCGGATCCTGGCTGAACGAATACTGAACAGTCGAAAACGCGGACTGCGCGGGGAATTCGCGACGAATCCGCACCCACTCTGCAGTTCCGGAATCGGATGCCAGCTGCGCGTTGCCGCCCGTTTTAAGGAAATCAGGTTGTTCGTCAAGCGTTGAACGGCCGCGATCGACCTCAAAGTCCGGGCTGAATGCTGGTTGCTTTGGAATGCGAACCAACGCGGAGGCAATCTCCTGCTGCTCCTCGGGCGATGGCGAGCAGACGTTCAGCATGTTTACTTTGACCTGCGGCTGCGAGGATTGCTGAGCGCCAGCAAATGAAAGAAAGCCAATGCAAGGAAGGATTATCAAAAGGTTTCGCGGCACGAAGGCATTTTAAATGAAGATCGTGGAAAGAAGTTGCGGGGGAACAAGCGGAGCAACCATCGGGCATTAGTCCGCATTTCGAAGCAGTAGAATTAACCCATGGCAAATTTGACGCTGGTGTATGGATTGCGGATGCTGCCTTCCGAGGAAGTTGCCGAAGTAGGCGATGCGACTCTGAAGCTCAAGAACGGCCGCGAGGCCCACGTTACAATGCACGTGCTCGAAGGCAGCAAGGATGAGATTGAAAAACAATTGAAGACCAGCCTTGAGGCCTTCTTCGATTTCTATCCGGAGATTTGAGAGATCGGCTTCAGGCGTTAGGCTTGGCGCGCCAGGTTAAACTCGCAGGTTAAACTCGATGCTGAAACCCGATGCCTGAAGCCTGACGCCGCCGCACCAGTCTCCATCTATAATTCGGTCTGAAGCTCATGACCCAGCTCTACCATCATCTCCGTTTGCGGCTTAGCCAAGCCGGCCTGTGGCCTGTCAGCAAGTTGGCGATGATCGCATGCTACCTGCTGGGCTTGGATTTGCTACTCTTCGGGCTGGAGAAGCTTTTTGGCTTGCTCAAAGTTTCTTACGGCGACAGTCTCGGCGGATGGGTAGGTTTTCTCGACTTTGTCGTCAGTGTTCTTTTCGTGATTCTGGCGTTCCGCTGGCTGAAAGCCAGAATGCTCTGGCGGCTGCGTAACCGCCTGATCGTCACTTACGTTTTTATCGGATTTATCCCGCTGATATTGCTGGTTTCGCTGGCGCTGGGATCTTTCTATTTATTCGCCGGACAGTTTGCGACGTTCATCGTAACCACCGGACTGAATTCCGAATTGAGCAGTCTGTCTGCCGCGAATACCGCGATTGCCCGCCGCCTTGCTGCCGAAACAAAGCGTGATCCGGCGGGATTGACCGCCTCTCTGGGAAGCCTGCACCAGAGTGAAAAGCGCTGGGCTAACCGCCAGCTCTGTGTCTGGTTGGACCGGAAGATGGTTTTTAACAGCTCTCCGCCTGAACTTGCGGCCCCTGCGCCCGAACTTCCAGCCCATTTAGAAAGTTCCTTCCGCGGCGTGGTACGCGATCATGATCAGCTTTTCTTGCGCGTACTCGAAACTGTACCGGTAAACGAAGGGAATCTTACGGTGGTATCGAGCGAGCCATTTGGCCAGTTGTTGCAAAATCTCGCTACAACATTGGGTGGAATCACGCTTTATGAGGGTCTCAGCCTTAACAAGGTGGATCGTACCGAACCCGGCCCTGTCCGAGGCTCGCAAATCCTCGCCGGAGACAACAAAAAGGTTGTGCTCGATACCAGCAAAGCGAAGCTGACATCTACGTGGGGCGCCATTCCCCCGCCAACTAATGCCCTCGACCGAAGCGTGTTCTTTCCCACATCCATCCCGGTGACCGATTGGGGTACAGGTGAGAACGCGGATCCCGTCGCCATCACCGTGCAGACCCGTATTTCTAAACTCTATGAGCGCCTGTTTGCGGCTCAGGGAGCTTTTGCTCCGGCTGTCGAATTTTTCCTGCTGTTTGCGGTTATCGTCTTCGCGATTATCGAGCTGATTGCGATCTGGATCGGTACTCAATTAACCCGCACGGTCACCGGCGCGGTGGCGCAACTTTACGATGGCACCATTCACATCAATAAGGGGGATTTCAGCCATCGCATAGCTGTTAAGTCCAGCGATCAGGTCGCAACTTTGGCGACGTCCTTCAATTCGATGACCACCTCGTTACAGAGGCTGATCGAGGAGCAAAAACAAAAGCAGCGCCTTGAGAATGAGTTGACCATCGCCAAGGAAGTTCAGGAGCAATTATTTCCTCACGAGAATGTTCAGCTCGCGTCGCTTGAAGTGCATGGATTTTTCCGGCCCGCGCGAACCGTGAGCGGCGACTACTACGATTTCCTGACTTTGGATTCTGAACGCCTGGTTCTCGCGGTTGGCGATATCAGCGGTAAGGGAATCTCGGCTGCGCTGCTGATGGCAACCATCCACTCGGCGGTGCGAGCGTATAGCCTTCAGGACATCCCCACGCTACGTGAGCCGGCCACCGTAGGCGCGACGGTTGGTTCTGGCGTCATGGTGGCTTCGCCCACGCGGGCCCTCGACGTTTCTCCGGGCGCTCTGCTGCAACTCCTGAATCATCAACTCTACGAAAGCACACCGCCGGAGAAGTATGCGACGTTGTTCCTCGGAATCTACAACGGCGCCGAGCGCAAACTTACCTACAGCAATGGAGGACACCTGCCGCCGATCATCATGAGCCAGGACGGTTCCATTCGTCGCTTGGAGTGCGGAGGAACCGTGGTCGGCTTGTTCGATCAAGTCAGCTATGAAGAGGAATCGGTGGAACTACGGCCCGGCGAAATATTTCTTGCCTACACCGACGGCGTGACCGAACCGGAAAATGAATTCGGCGAATTTGGCGAGCAGCGGCTGATCGACCTGGTGCGGGAGAATCGTGACCTGCCGCTGGCCCGTATCACTGAGATTGTGACCGCCGCGGTCGATGATTGGATTGGCGCCGACGAACAGCCAGATGATGTGACTCTGGTCCTCGCCCGCGCTAGATGAATCGATGAGCAGCACGAGCGATGACGCTCGCGCCTACATAAATCTTTTTGTGGGCGCGGCCGTCATCGCCCCCGCTTCCCTCGCTAACGATGGGCAAAGCTGTAAGCCACGCCGTAGGCCGAATCTCCGTCGGCATAAACGGGAAAGGCACGCTCCAGCTTGTGATGGCCGGTTCTGTGCAGCAGATAACTGACCGCGATCACGCCCGCCATTCTTCCTCCGAAAAACACCAGTTGGCCAGGAGTCCCACTTTCACACAGTGCCTTTGCCGAGGAGTCCAATTCTTTGCCTCCATTGCTTAAGTTGTGGTGGGTGATGCCAAAGTCGAGGGCCTCCAATACTGCATGGCTGGCAAACAGAGCCTTGTTAGTCTTGTTCCAGAAATTGTTCGGTGGAAGCTTTGGCAAATCCTGCGCGCTGCCAATCCCGCAGATCAAGGCCATGATCGAAAGAAGAAGAATGCCTACGCGTCTACCCATGACTCTGAATCTATGTTCGCGAGCAGAAGCCACACAGATCACGTAGGTATGCGGAGACATTTTCCGGGTCAGAATTGGGAACCAAACAAAATGGTTCTTGTAGGAACGACAGTTCATGGACTGCAGGAATAGGGTTGACGTTGCTCACAACTCTTCGCGATAATCGTTTCCATCCGCTCGATCCTTCCCCTGACAATAGCGATACCCCTGCGTAACCGAATTGAATGTTGGAGAGGATGGTACCTGTAATGCCAAATCCGAGCGCGGTTCCCGGTCGCACGGCTCCGATTGTCTACGCGCTATGCCCGTTCCTACTGGCTCTGTGCGTCACGGCACAGGCGGCGCAACCAGATCGGATTGTCGCGCCCATTGACACCAACAATACCGTAGCCTTGACGGGCAATGTCCATCCCAAGGCCCAGCCGCAATACGACCAGGGTCCCGTCGATCCCGCGATGAAGCTGCCGTACATTACGATGTCAACCAAGCCTACTGCGAAACAACAAGCAGATTTAAAGCGCTTCTTGAAAGAACAGCAGGATCCATTATCCCCAAATTACCGAAAGGGACTCACGCCGGAGCAATATGCTGATCGGTTCGGTTTAAGCCAAAGAGATATTGATGCGATAACGCACTGGCTGCTGTCGCAGGGCTTTGCGGTCGTGCAAGTTGCCCGCGGTCGTGACTGGATTGCTTTCACTGGAACAGCGGGCCTGGTGAATCGAGTCTTCCGCACCGAGATTCACTCCTACCAAGTCGAGGAAGAGATACATTTTGCTAACGCCAACGACCCTTCAATTCCCACAGCCTTGGCGGGAATAGTAGTTGGATTGCGCGGCCTCAACGATTTTCGTATGAAACCGCTTGGCTTGGGGAAAGCTGCCGCCAACGGCATGTTCTTTCCCGACATAATTCCGCAGTCCTTCTATACGGCGGGGAGCGGCACCTATCTCGGTCCCGATGACCTGGCCACTATTTACGACATTGCACCCCTTTACGCAGCGGGCATAGATGGCACCGGAACGAAGCTTGTGATCGTAGGACAAGCCGACATCGTTATGTCGGACATTGCGAACTTTCGAGCCGGCTTCAATTTGCCGACAAATAATCCGACAGTAACCCTGGTTCCGGGAAGTCCAGACCCTGGCACCGCGGACGAGATCGAGGCAGACCTGGACCTCGAATGGTCTGGTGCGGTGGCACGCAAAGCCGCCATCACTTTGGTCAACTCGGCCGCCAGTACTGGCGGCGTGTTGAACTCTGCCCAATATGCAATCGACAATGATCTCGCGCCTGTTATCAGCATGAGCTACGGTCTTTGTGAGTCCTCGTTTCAGATTAGCGAAATCGCAAGTTTTGAACAGTTACTGCAAAAGGCGAATGCTGAAAATATTACCTTCGTTGCTGCGTCCGGCGACTCTGGGGCCGCTGGCTGCGATGCGGACACCGAGCACTCTGCCATCGATGGGTTGGCTGTGGACTACCCGGCTAGCAGCCCAGAGGTCACCGGAGTGGGCGGCAATGCATTTAGCGGTGACGTGAATAACCGCAGCCAGTACTGGAACAGCAGCAACAACGCGAACGGTGAATCGGCCATTTCCTACATCCCCGAGACCGCTTGGAATGACACGACCCTGGTGGGCGCACTCGCGGCCAGCGGCGGCGGCGCGAGCAGTTGCGCAATCACCGGTTGCGCGGGCTTTCCCAAGCCTTCCTGGCAGGCCGCGCTCACGCCCAAAGACAACGTCCGTGACGTGCCGGACGTTTCCATGGCCGCATCACCGAATCACGACGGTTATATAGCGTGTACCAAAGGCAGTTGCCCCACTGGCAATGCCGCCGGTATTGCCGCAGCCGTGGCGGCTAACTCCATCTACGGAGGTACGTCGGCCTCAACACCCGTATTCGCCGGAATCGTGACCCTGCTCAATCAATCGTTAGAGAATACCGGAACGGGGAGTGGTCTGGCGAACATCAATCCAAGTCTTTACCAGTTGGCACAGAATACACCGACCGTTTTTCACGACGTCACCACTGGCAACAATATCGTCCCCTGCACGCAAGGGACAAAAGGATGCCCGAAAACACCTCCCTACCAATATGGATACAACGCAGGTTCAGGATATGATCAAGTCACCGGATTGGGTTCGGTGGACGCCAACCTCTTTGTTACTCAGCTTAGCGTCAGGATCGCCACGGCTTCCACCCTCGGCATTTCGCCTGCTTCTCCGGTAAATTTTGGTACCAGCGTGACTCTTACCGCTACGGTGACCTCGTCCCCTTCTACCCAGACGCCTTCAGGAACCGTGACTTTTTCCGACCCGATGAAGGGGAAATTGGGCGCGGCCACCTTAAACAGCTCAGGCGTGGCCACGCTCGTCACTAGCACACTCGCCGGTTTCACTTACTCGATTACGGCAAAATACAGCGGAGATACGAACTTCGCCACCTCGACCTCATCGGCCATGGCTTACAGCGTGATGTACTTCAACATTTCGGCCAACCCCACTACGGTAACCGTGTCCGCTCCGGGGCAAAGTGGAAACACGACCGTAACGGTCACGCCGCTAGGTGGCTTCAATCAGTCAGTCAACTACAGTTGCACTGGATTGCCTGCGGGAGCGACCTGCAAGTTCGCCGCTGCCTCAGCCACCAGCGAGACGCTAACCATTGCAACCAGCGGACCTTCGGCGAGCTTGGATAGGATCCATTTGGGACGCACCCGCAGCCTCTTTTACGCCGTGATGCTTCCCGGATTTCTCGGGCTGCTGCTGTCAGCGGGAAATCGAAAGTCGCGCCGCGCATTGCGGGTGTTAGGCTTCGTCGCTGTGTTATCGCTCACTGCTTTGTGGGTGCCTGCTTGCGGCGGGGGAGGAAGTAATGCACAGGGCAATCCGGGAACGCCAGTTGGCAGCAGCACCGTCACCATAACAGCGAGTGCCGGGTCTCTAACCGCTCCTCCCACGCTAATCACGTTGTCGGTGCAATGAAGAAATCAGCGGAGAGGCATGCGCTTCGCGACGGGTCATAACTGCAAATCACGCAGCTAACAGATTTCTCACACCCCGGAGTATTCTAGTCACGGCAGTTCGGCCTTCTGGCTTTTATTTGATAGCCGCTGCCGCTTCCAGATGTCGACCCAACTCGTGACTCTG
>CAVQTI010000022.1:0-337493 GCA_963716405.1 uncultured Acidobacteriota bacterium
GCCAAAGCTTGGGAAGCGGTTCGCAACGGGATGTGGGTTTCCTAGGGTGGGCCGCTGCGCGACCTCGTTCACGTGTATGAGGATCGCTAGAGGTTTGGTGCCCATTTTTTGGCGGTAACTTGAGGGTCACATCGGTGGAGGGTGATCCAGGTTAGCGTTGAAAAACGACGCGAACCTAGGACGCCGACAGCATTTGTCCCCACCAGCCCCCTTCTAGAATCGGAACAATTTGGAGCCTAGCACTGCTGGGCCATTGTGCTGACACGGACGTCTTATTGTATAGTCGTCGCCGAGGATATCAACGATATTGCCGGGACTTGCTTTTGAGGGGGAGCGAGTCACTCCGACCCGAGGAGATGACAATGCGACCCATGCGCTTCGCGCCATTTTAGCCGTAACCTACTTCCCCATCAAGATTGTTTCATCAGGTTCAATCTGAAGTTCGGAGAGGGAATAAGCAATGCCAGGACAACGTAGCAATTCTGATTGAACCTTGTATGCATTTTATATTCGCTTTTTATTCGCCATCGTGTTAATGTACTGGGCATGGGATTGCCGGTGCTAAACAGCTGATGGCGGAGCGAAAGCATCGGAGGGAAGGTGGCGACAAAGGGCTGGCCCAAATTTCTGTACGACTCAGTTCATCGCTTGATCACTTTCGAGGATTGCGCTTGCGACAGGCTGCTACTCTCACTGATCAACACGCGTGAATTTCAGCGATTGCGTCGAATAAAGCAACTGGGTTTTACTGAAATGGTATTCCCAGGAGCGAATCATAGCAGGTTTTCTCACTCTATTGGTGTCCTGAGCATGGCCAAACTTTTTGTTGAACGAATCGAGCTTCAGACTGGTGCGGTCCTTGACGAGCACACCAAAATCATAGTCATGTCTGCGGCTCTCTTGCATGACATTGGGCACGGTCCATTTTCACACGCGTTCGAAAAGATCACTCAGGACAGTCATGAAAACAGAACGACAGAAATTATCGAGGATAGCTTAACAGAAGTGAGCAAGGCCCTACGCCAGTATGACCCTGTCCTCCCGCACGACGTGTCCCGATTCTTTGAAAAAGAGGCAGGTTCCGAGGATGGAGGGATTCCGACATACCTGACGCACGTCGTGTCTAGCCAACTGGATGCGGACCGATTCGACTATCTGCTTCGCGACAGCTATGCTGCTGGGGTCGGGTATGGCGACTTTGATCACCGTTGGCTGATTAGCCATCTTCATGTGGACGAAGGGAAATCACGTTTATATCTGAGCCGCAAGGCACTCCTAGCTGCAGAGGCTTACATTTTTGCCCGCTATCATATGTATCGAACGGTCTATTTCCACAAAACAACCCGTGCTGCGGAAGTAATGCTCCGGCTGCTATTCAAGAGGTACAGCTCTCTCGTGAAGGAAAGTCCCATCACGAGGCAAGGTCGGTTGTCGACGGTGCCCCTCCCGAGATTAGCAAGGCATTTAGTGGGAAATTGATGCTTGGTGAATATCTAAAATTGGATGATCACAGTGTCACACAATTCCTCAAGGCGTGCGAGGTGTCTGCAGATGAAACATTGCGTACCCTCGGCTTGGGTCTGCTGAATCGTGTTTACTTTAAGGCGATGGATGTAACCGGTCTGCCAAGCGAGCACTTGTTCCAATTCGGCATGGAAGTAAAAGACTTGTTGACTTCGAAGGGTTTGGACGCGGACTACGTCTTTGCTTTGGACACTCCGGCAGACACACCCTATAAGATTTACAATCCTGATGCCGAGGTGCCGAACACGCAGGTTTACGTCGAGGATCATGCAGCCAAACCGGTTGAGATAAGTACGTTGTCTCCTCCAGTCGCCCAGTTGAAGCAAAAATACTCGCTCCTTCGCTACTACTTTCCTGCGATGCTCAGGAGTGATATCAATTCATTAAAAGATAAGGTGTTTGGAGTCTCGAATGGCAATTGAGAATGCTCGTTGGTTGGCCTCAGTTATCGCGGCCCATCCAAACCATGAGGTCGTTGGCCGAACACGTTTGCAAAAGACTGTTTGTCTTCTTCAGCGGCTCGGCATGCCGACAGATTATGCGTTTTCCCTTCACTTCTACGGTCCGTATAGCGAGGACTTGAGAGCTGACATCGACGTTTGCGGACAGTTAGGGCTTGTGGAAGAACGTGTGCAAACAGGTATGGACGGAACAGATTATTACGTACTAACAGCTCCCGAAGCTGCCGTGATGCCGGAGTTTGATGATTTCAGGCAATACGTGGATCTTTTTTCACAACAGAATCCGGTGATTTTAGAGCTTGCGGCAACCTATGACGCTTTCCGCCAGATGGGCCTTTCGCATGATGAATCGTTGAGCCGTCTTCGCGCGAAGAAAGGTGAGAAATGCGGCGGAGGTCGGGAAGCGACTGCAGTTGAGCTCCTAAGACGCGTGCGCTTGAACTAGTGGCCACGTTCGCGAGCGAACGATGATTCTTCACTCGGGATGACAGGGTTGGGAGTTCGAGCGCCGCTTTTCCCGATTTGGGAAAAAGCTTGTCAAGCCCCCTTTTGCCTTCGATTCTCTTCAACTTCTTCATTGCAAGGCGAATATAAAGTTTGAAAAATGGCGGGTTTACCCCTTCTGACCTGATAGTCTGGAAATATAGTCGAATAAGCGGCGCGGGCATCCAGCCTGCGTTTTTTTTTGCCGCGGACAGGCTTGTCCGCGAAATCTTTAGGCACTCCTTGTTTTGTTGCGGCGTGGCTGAACCGCTTGCGGAAAAAGTCGTCGAGGACGCGAAAAGCTTACCTCGGGCGCTAAAGCGCCTACACATTCAAGGGCTTAGCGGCCCGACTGAAGTCGGGCCCTTCCCAAAACCTGCCTCGGTCATAGTTTTCGCAGCCTGTGAAGCCAGGCGCCTTCGAAACGTCGCGGGGAAAAGTCATACATTTTAGTGTTGCGGCTTGGCTGAAGCCATGCCCCTTCGAAACGTTGCGGTCAACAGCCATAAATCTAATTTCTGAACTTTCATTTCCGAACTCTTTAGTTTCTGAATTCTTTAATTTCTCAACTCTTTAATTTCTCAACTCAAGGGAGAGCTCCGCGCGTTGTTGCGCCCGGTGCGTTTACTGATGCGAAAGAACCATGGCATTTCTACGAATCCTGACGTCATCAAGCGTCTGTCGATTGGACGCGATGAGTGGTATACCAAGCGCAAAGGCGAAATTGCCGAGCTGATCTTTGTGATCAAGGCCTCCAGCATGGGATTTGCGGTTAGCAAGCCTTATGGCGACAGCGAGGCTTACGATCTGGTGATTGAAGACGATGGGAAGTTGCTGCGCATTCAGGTGAAGTCGGCTTTCACTACTTCGCGGTGGGGATATAGCGTGGCGGTGGCGCGGAATCGCTTGGGGCGGCGGGCGGAGCGATATTCGGCGGAGGAGATCGATTTTGTGGTGGCTTACATTGTGCCTCATGATGCCTGGTATATCGTGCCGGTGGCGGAGATTGTGGGTCGGTCGCATATCCGGCTTTATCCGGAGGGGACGCGAAAACGGGATGGGGGTTATTTTGAGCGGTATCGGGAGGCTTGGGAGTTGTTGCGGGTTTCGCGTTTAAGGTGAGTTGGACGGTCGGATCGGGGAAGGGCTTTTCCTGATTCGGTTACAGAATCGGCATTTGTTAGGGAAAGTCCAAGGTCAACGTCCCCACCCTATTCGCACAGAACGCGAATAAGGGTGGGGCACCCTTTTGAGTAAATCCCACATGCTTAGTCGTAATATTCCAGGCCTAAGTGCGTTATTAGTTCTTCGCCGCGTAGATGGCGTAGGGTGTTTTTTAGCTTCATCAGTTGGATGAAGAGGTCGTGCTCGGGATAGAGTCCGGGGGCGGTCATTGGGGACTTGAAATAAAAACTTAGCCACTCTTGAATGCCGAGGCCGCGAAGTTCGGCGCTGCGCTGGGCTAGG
This sequence comes from uncultured Acidobacteriota bacterium, assembly GCA_963716405.1. Taxonomy (GTDB): domain Bacteria; phylum Acidobacteriota; class Terriglobia; order Terriglobales; family Acidobacteriaceae; genus JABDBE01. The sequence goes on from CAVQTI010000022.1 coordinate 3,936, forward strand.
TCCATGAAGAGCACCAGGTCGAGCACGATGGGGGCGGCTAGAATGGAATCGCGGCAGAGGAAATCTACCTTGATCTGCATGGGGTAGCCTAGCCAGCCGAAGATGTCGATGTTGTCCCAGCCCTCTTTGTTGTCGCCGCGCGGCGGGTAATAGTTGATGCGAACCTTGTGAGTGAAATTGCCGTAGAGTTCGGGATAAAGTTCGGGCTGCAGAATGTGTTCGAGGACGGAGAGTTTGGATTCTTCCTTGGTTTTGAACGACCCGGGATCTTCGAGCACCTCGCCGTCGCGGTTGCCGAGGATGTTGGTGGAGAACCATCCGTTGAGGCCAATCATGCGGGCTTTGAAGCCGGGGGCGAGGATGGTTTTGATCAGCGTCTGTCCAGTTTTAAAATCTTTGCCGCAGATGGGCGCTTCGTTTTTGCGGGAGAGCTCGTGCATTACCGGGAGGTCGACGGTTAGATTGGGTGCGCCGTTGGCGAACGGGACGCTTTCCATTAGAGAGGCATAGGCGTAGATCATCGAGGGCGCGATGTTCTCGTCATTTTGCGTTAGCGCTTTCTCGAAAGATTTCAGCGATTGGTGCGCGGCGGTTGGCTCGATGTAAGTTTCGGTCGATCCGCACCAGATGGTGATCAGGCGCGCGGCTCCGGAAGTTTTTCTGAAGTCGCGAATGTCGGCTCGCACTTGCTCGGCGAGATCCATTTTGTTCTTGCCCTTTTTGACGTTCGGGCCGTCGATTAGCTTGACGTAATTGTGATCGAAGACAGCTTTGCGCGGCTTGATGGAGCTTAGCAACGGTTTGACCTGATCGAGCAAATCGCGATCTAGCACGCCCGCCTTCGTGGCCGCACTATGCATGTCTTCGGGGAAAATGTCCCAGCCGGTGAAGACCAGGTCGTCTAACGCGGCTATGGGGACGAATTCTTTTATCTTGGGCGAACGGGCGTCGGTGCGTTTGCCTAAGCGGACGGTTCCCATTTGGGTTAGTGAGCCGATGGGCTTGGCGATGCCTTTGCGCACGGCTTCCACGCCGGCTACGAAGGTGGTCGCGACCGCGCCCATGCCCGGGATCATTACGCCGAGCTTGCCTTTAGCTGGTTGAATCTGGCTGCCGTTTTGTTTTTGGGTTCTTGCGGATTTCTGCCGTGTCGCCATCTTGGTGGAGGCTTCCTTATGAGAATTATTGATGATAGGCAAACAGGTATGTTCTCGTATGGCGAGCGGATTTGCAACAGCGTTGGGTTGAATGTGGAGTGGGGGGATTCAACGGCGTTTGGCGGCATCGGGTGGGACGTCCTGGCCATTCCACGGGTCAACGAGAGCGAGATCGCAGTCTTCGAAATCTGCGACGTTGCGGGTTGCGAGCTTGGCACTTCGCACTTGAGCGATGGCCGCGATTTGCGCATCGGCATGAGTGATAGGTTTACCGATGGCGCGGCGGTGCGCGGCGATCTTAGAAAAGATTCGGGCTGCGTCGCTGTCAAAGGCGAAGATGCGGCCGGCCAAATCCTCGGCGAACATAGCCTCCGCGGCTAGCAATAAAGCCTCGCGGCGCTTGCCCTTGGTGAGTAGTTCGATTCCATAAAAGATTTCTGCCTCGGTGATTGCGGTGGTAAAGAGTTCCGCCGCCGGCTGTTTCGCTACCCATGCTACGACCCGAGTAGACGGCTTAGGCCTCATCAGCTCTGAAAGCACATTGGTATCCAGGATGATCATTCGTCGAACGCCGGGGCCCGGCGTAGCGAGTCGCGACGCGGCAATTGCATTTCGATTCCGCCTAACTCCGCGAACCTTCGGCGGATGGCGTCTGCCAGGTTGCCCTTTACCGGGGAGGACGCGGTTAGCGCCGAGCGTAAAATTTCCCTGGCCTCTTCTTCCATTGAGCGTCCGTGGTGGGCGGCACGGACTCGTAGCCGGGTTTTGGTTTTCTCGTCAAGCTGTCGAATGGTTAACGTGGGCATGCTATCAATGCTAGCATTGATAGCGATGAATGCAAGGAGAAACTTGTTTGAAAAGGTGGGCGTTCTTACGAGTCTCTATAACTCTGCGGGCGAGACGCCCGCAGGACAGCCGGCAAGATGCCGGCGCTACGAATTTAGTTGGCGGCGGTTATGCGGTTTTTCCAGTGGGACCAGACGAACCAGATTATTGCTGCTGCGAGCGCGATTCCGATTGCTGCGTCGAATTGATGGAAATATTTGCCCAGGCCGCGCCAGTTTTCGCCTAGCTTCATGCCTAGCCACGCTAGTACGAAACACCATGGCCAGGAGCCTAGGAAGGTGTAGAGATGAAATCGTCCGCGGGGCATGCGGGAGACTCCGGCGGGGAGGGCGATGAAGGTGCGGACTACGGGCAGCAGCCTGCCGATGAAGACGGCGAGGTATCCCCAGCGGGCGAAGAAGCGGTCGGCTAGGTCTAGTTCGCGCTTGCCCATCAGGATCCAGCGGCCGTATTTCTCTACCAGCGGACGGCCGCCGTAGCATCCGATTTCGTAGGCGATGAGCGATCCCAGATTGCAGCCGATGGCGCCGGCGGTGGCTACCCAGAACAGTTTCATCTGGCCTTCGAAAACCAGGTAGCCGGCGAAGGGCATGATCAGCTCGGAAGGCAATGGGATGCAGGCTGATTCGATGGCCATGAGCAGGGTGATGCCTGGGTAGCGCGTCGTAATGATGACGGAATGGATGAAGGCGAAGAGGACGGCCAGGATTTTCTCAGTCATTGGCTTTCAAAGTGCCATCCTTTGGACTGGGTGGACGGGCAAGACGTCCGTCGCCACATGGTCCGCGCAATTAGAATGATCCTTCCTGAGTAAAGGTGAAGCCGGGTAGAGATGCGCCCTGGGCGCTTTTGGCGACTTTCACGCGTACCGTGGGGGCATCGGGCGCGGTGACTTCGGCGGGCCGTAACACGGCATATTGCGAGAAGACTTCGCTGTACACCTTGGTGACGAGGTAGTCTTTGTTATCGTCGTCTTTGCGCCAGACTTGTCCGAGTTGGATGGATTTCACTGCCACCAGAGTTTCCTTTAATTGCGTTGGAGCACTTCCAGAGTACCTAGGGTGTCGATGCTCGTCAATTGTCAGTCGGGCTGATTGCGGTTGGTGGAAACCGTTTTGGCATCCCGGAACGAACTATGTCTGAACCGGCGTTTGTCTGCACGAGCTTCAGTATGGCTTCTGCGGCGCGTTCGGCGGGATGAAGATGGTCTGCATTCGTCCCCTGCAGACAACTTTCTTACGGCGGCCAATCCTTCCAGCATCTGGTTGCGCGGTTGGCCGTCGGGAAGGATTTCGCGCAGACGCGCGACTACTTTCTCGGCGGTGAAATCGTGCTGCACCAGTTCGGGGACAACTTCTTTTCCGGCGATCAAATTCACCATGGCAAAATGCGGGACTTTGACGCGCGAGCGTCCCAGCAGATAGGTCAGCGCCGACACGCGATACACCATGACGAACGGCGTGCCCATCAACGCGGCTTCTACGGTTGCGGTGCCGCTGGCGATAATTCCGGCGCGCGATTGGGCCAGCGCGGGCAATGCATCGCTGACCAAGTGGATAAAGTCGCGGCTGCCGATCAGCGATTTGAGAAAACTTTGATCGAGCGTAGGCGCGACCGGCAGAAGGAATTCATATTCTGAGCCGAGCTTCGACGCCGAATCTAAAATTGTGGGCAGGTTCATGCGCACTTCTTTCATCCGGCTGCCGGGCATTAGGGTGATCCACGGTTTCGCGGGATCGAGCTGATGCGCTACGGCATAGCTTGCGCGATTTGTCGGAGGCGGCGAAAGATCGGCGAGCGGATGGCCGACGAAGGTCGCGTCCACGCCGCGATCGCGATAAAACTTTTCTTCGAACGGGAAAATTACCAACGCCTTGTCGATATATTTGCGCAGCAAGCGGACACGTCCTTGCCGCCACGCCCAGAATTGCGGGCAAACGTAATAGACGACGGGGACGCCGCGCTTGCGCATCTGGCGAGCTACTCGCCAGTTGAAGGCGGGGGAATCGATGACGACGGCAAGGTCCGGACGGCGCCGGTCGGCCTCGGCGATTAATTTGTGAAACAAGCGGTAGATTCTTGGCAGGTGGCTGACGATTTCCGAAATGCCGACTACGGCGAGGTCTTTGGCGTCGACGACTGTGTCGCAGCCGGCGGCGCGCATGCGGTCTCCGCCTACGCCGAAAAATTCCAAAGACGGATCGCGGCGTCGCAGAGCCTCGATGAGTTGCGCGCCGTACATTTCACCGGAGGCCTCGCCCGCGGAGATGAGAATTCGCACGCGGAGCATTGTAACGGGATGGACGAAATTGGATATGCGGAATTGCAGCGATGGTTTCTCTGCGGGTGTTGTGGATGCGTCCCGTGCTGCGAGGGCAGGATGCCCTCGCGACAGCCGGCAAGATGCCGGCGCTACGCTTTATTAACTTCCGGCGGTTGCGGCGCTGACGCTTTGGTTACTGGCGAGCAGTTTCAACATCGCCTGGTCGTCGGCAGGCTTGGAGAAATGGTATCCCTGGGCCATCTCGCAATTGAGTTGCTTGAGTTGATCTAAATGGGTTTGCGTTTCCGTCCCTTCGGCGACAACTTTCAAACCGAGATTGTGGGCGAGCATAATGATGGTCCGCACGATCTCGTGGTTCTCCGGATCGGTGTCCATGTTCATAATGAAGGCGCGGTCGATTTTCAAGGTATCCACGGGAATACGGCGCAAACGGCTGAGTGACGAATATCCGGTACCAAAATCATCGATGCTAAGGCGAACTCCGAGTGCCTTCAATTGAGACAGCACGCGGCCCGACTTCTCCGCATCCCCCATAGCGAGGGTTTCTAAAATTTCGAATTGCAGGCAGCTGGGATCAATCCCGGTCTGCTGCAGAGTCTTACCGATCTCGCTGGCCAAATCCGATTGCGCGAATTCCTTGGGCGTGATGTTTACGCTCATGGTCAGGGGTGGGGAAGAAGGAAATTCAGCCTGCCAGGAACGCAGATGTTCGCAGGCTTCGCGCAGCAGTTGCCGATTCATGGGAATGATAAGTCCGGTTTCCTCGGCGACTGCAATAAACTCGATGGGCGGAACTATGCCCTGTGGGCGTTGCCAGCGCGTCAGAGCCTCAAAGCCTGTGATCCTGCCCGTTTGTACCGACACGATGGGTTGGTAGAAAACGCGAAACTCTCCTTGATCCAGAGCCTTGCGCAGGTCGGTTTCCAACTGCAAGCGCTTCATGGCATTGGCGTGCATGGCCGTGTCCGATACCTCACAGCGGGCCTTTCCGGCTCGCTTGGCGCGGTACATGGCTAGATCTGCATCGCGCATCAGGTCTTCCACCTGGGTGTGAGGGCTGCTGCTGGAAGCGATCCCGATGCTTGCCGAAATGACTATCTCTTGCTCATTTACGAGAAACGGGGTGGCCAGTTGGGGTTGAATTCGTTCCGCAACCCGGACCGCCTCAATAGGGTCGCGGATGTCGTCCAAAAGGATGGCGAATTCGTCGCCACCGAGTCGGGCCAAGGTGTTGTCATTCGGGGCCTTGTCGGTGCCGGTCCCGGCGCCATTGTGCGCGCGCGCGACGGTGTCTTCGCGCCGCACTGCGTGGTTTAAGCGTTGCCCAATTTTAATCAACAACTCGTCACCGGCTGAATGCCCGAGGCTGTCGTTGATGATTTTGAACTCGTCCACATCGATGAGCAACACCGCGAATTTGTAGTTGGAGTGGCGCTTGGAGAGGGTCAGAGCGTGCTGCAGCCGGTCCAGAAAGAGAGCGCGATTGGGCAGGTTGGTAAGGCCGTCGTGGAACGCGTTGTGGGCGAGCAGTTCCTGGGCTCGCTTACGCTCGGTAATATCGCGGTTCACGATTACCAGTTTGTCGGTGTGGCCTTTGCTGTCCCGGATTGCGCTGGCGGTTGATTCCAGAGTGCGCCAGGTCCCGTCTTTGTGGCGTATTCGATATTCGACGCATTCACCCTCGCCACTCATGCGGGCATTTTCTGCGGCTTGCAAGACTCGTGGGCGATCGTCGGGATGAATCTGCTCCAATGATGAAGTCGCGTTCAAGTCCTCGGGAGAATAGCCGAGAACCTTTTGATATGCGGGACTGTTGTAGAGCCGGTGGCCGTCGCAATCGACCAGCGCGATCATATCGGCGGCATTTTCGCTGATGAGTTGAAAAAGTTGATCTCGCTCGGCCAGCTGGCGGCGGATGCGGTGAAGCTGCATGTGCTGGTAGATGGTGTAGAAGTCGAAAAGTAGTACTAGAGCTGCCAGCCCGCGCACCCATTCCCGGAGATCGAACCAGTACGATGAGTCCGCATTCAAACGAAACCAGGGAAAAGTGAAGGACACGATGCCCAGCGTCAACGCCAAGGTTACGGCGACGGCGAATCCCCAGAGCCACCATTCGCGACCCTCGATTTGACGCATCTGGGTCGGAATTGCTTCGGGACTGTTCTGGCTCACTTCCTGGAATGCGTGTTGATCCATACGGCTTGAGTAGGCTTCCCGTTACTCCTTATGGATTCTAATCTGGCGATGAAGGTATAGAAGAGTTACGAAAAGGGCTGACCGACTGGTAGAAATCGTGACCGGCTCGAACTTTGACGGCACGGAAGGCACCGTACTATGAGGCTAGTCATCCGCGTTGGCGGTGAGTTGTGGACTTGCGGCTGCTAGCTCCTGATCTTTGTACTGCAGTTGATAGAGCTTGTAGTAGATGCCGTGCTGGGCGAGCAGTTGCTGGTGCGAGCCCATTTCGCGGACCTGGCCTTTGTGCATGACGATGATTTTGTCGGCGCGCTGGATGGTGGAAAGCCGATGCGCGATTACCAGCGAAGTTCGGCCTTCGACCATGCGGCTTAGCGCGTCGCGCACGCGGAATTCGGTTTCTGTGTCTACGCTGGATGTGGCTTCGTCGAGAATTAGAATTTTGGGATTGTGCGCCAGGGCGCGGGCGAATGAGATGAGCTGTTTTTGTCCGGTGGAGAGCGTGCTGCCGCGTTCGCGCACTTCTTCGTTGAAGCCGTTGGGAAGCGTGCGGATGAAGTCGGCAAGGTTCACGTCTTCGGCGGCTTTTTCTACGTCTTCGTCTTCGATGCCCTCGGTGCCCAGGCGGATGTTGCTGGCTACCGTTCCGCTGAACAGGAATGGATCCTGCAGGACCACGCCAAAGCGATGGCGAAGGTCGGCTAGGTCCATTTCTTTGACGTCGATTCCGTCGATTTTGATTGCGCCTTTTTGCACGTCGTAGAAGCGCATTAGCAGCGAGATGATGGTGGTCTTGCCGGCTCCGGTGTGGCCTACGAAGGCTACGGTTTCTCCGGGCTCGATGGTGAAGCTTACGTCGCGGAGGACCCAGTCGGGGTCGGAGCTTGTCGAGCTTTGCTCGACTGGACGGCCGGGGGCGGCCGTCCCCACGTGGTCGTTGGTGGCGGTACCGAGCGATAGGCGAACCAGACGTGATCGAATTCTATGCGGCCTGGGCCTTCGGGGGCTTTGATGGTGGCTGGCGCCGTGACTTCTACTGGCGTATCCAGCAATTTGAAGATGCGCTCGCTGGATGCCATGGCTGATTGCAGGATGTTGTACTTTTCGCTGAGATCCTGAATGGGGCGGAAGAAACGCTGCGCGTACTGAATAAACGCTACTAGAACGCCGAGCGTTGTCGTGTTCCGCGATTACATCGTTGCCGCCGAACCAGATCACGCAGGCTATGGCAATCGCGGAGAGAACTTCGACCACCGGGTAATAGATCGCGTGCGCCAGGATTGCGTCTTTGTACGCGTCCATGTGAACCGCGTTTACTTCGGAGAACTTTTCGTAGGCGCGTTCTTCGCGATTGAACAGTTGGAGCACGACCATTCCGCTCACGTGCTCTTGCAGGTATGAATTAATTCGGGCGATGGCTACGCGAATGCGCCGATAGGAATCGCGAACGCTGTCGCGGAACATCTTGGTAGCGACGCCGATTAACGGGAGCACGGCGAAGGTGATCAGCGCCAGCTTCCAGTTCATGTCGCAGCATGATGGCGATGATTCCAGCGAGCACGAAGACGTCTTCGAAAATCGAGACCACGCCGGAGGTGAACATTTCGTTTACCGCGTCTACGTCGGTGGTGACGCGAGTAACCAGGCGGCCTACGGGGTTTTTGTCGTAGAAACCGATGTGCATGCGCTGCAAATGGCGAAAGATCTGGGCGCGCAGATCGAACATGGTCATCTGCCCGGCCCATTGCATGAAATAGGTCTGTAAATACTCCAGCAGGAAGCTGAAGATCATCAGGGCAACGTAGAGCGAAGCGATTTGCGCGATGCCGACCAGCGGCTTGTTGCTCAGGAAGCGACTGAGGGTAGTGTGGGAGCCGTGGGTGGGTGCGAGATAACGGTCGACGACGACCTTGGTGAGATAGGGTCCGAGCACATCGGCCCCAGCCTTGAGGAAAATGGAGATGAGGGCAATTCCGACCTGCCATTTGTAGGGACGCAGGTAGGTTAGCAGCCGCTTCATCAGGCGGCTGTCGTACGCTTTGCCTAATACTTCTTCTTCTGCGGCCATTGCTTTGTCTAAAGATACCTTAGATAGATGGGAAAGAAACTATTGAGGATGGAAAACGTTTGGCACGGGTTCCTGATTGGCATCATCGCAGCAAAGAATCAATCAGTCTGCTTGTCATTCTGAGCGCAGTCTGTCCATCCGCTCGCGGATGGACAGACGGAGTCGAAGAATCCCTCAGTGCAAATTGTTACGTTGGTGCGCCGAGGCATTTCCACGGTGCACTTGCACGCGGTCGCTGAAGAACGCCTTGCAACGTTCCCTTTGTGTACGCAATTCGGGATCTTTCGACTCCGTATGTTCCGCGCTACGCGCGAACCATACTCCGCTCAAGATGACACCACGAACAAAAAACATGTAACCCTTGTCCTACCAGCATCTTTTGCGTAACAATCTGAATCATAGAGCTTAGAGACCTGCGGGATTTCCCGGGAGATGTTCCTGAATGTTCTTTCAACCTAGGCGCCAGCCTCGGGCTACAGCAAGCCTTCTTGTCCTGTTGCTTGTATCAGTTTCGCTACCAGCGCTGGCGGCCGAAAAGACGCGGCTGCATGTGGACGACTATCAGATTGACGCGGAGCTCACGCCGCATACCCACAAAATTTCTGCTCGCGCGAAAGTTAAGTTCACCGCTTTGGACGACATCAACGCCGCTACCTTTGAACTGCACAATGGGTTGAAGGTGAGCAAAGTCACCGATGACAGTGGGCAGACATTATCGCCGGAGCGCATCAGCCAGGATTTTACGGTGCGAGTGCAGCTGGCGAAGCCGCTCAGCAAAGGCAACTCAACTACACTGACGTTTGATTATGATGGCACGCTTGATTCCGCGGATGACAGCCCCGTGCAGGGGATGAAGCTGGCTTCCATCAACGATGACACGAGCTACTTGCTGTACGCGGGACGCTGGTTTCCGGTGAATGCGTATGGGATCAACCGCTTCACTGCGACCATGAACATTACGGTACCGGCCCACATGGTGGTTATTGGCAGCGGGACGGAGACGGTCAACAATACGCCGCCGTCGAAAAAAGCGGCGGCTAGCGCGGGATCGTCCAAGACATTTACTTTTGTCTGGAGCAAGCCGAGTTTTCCGGGGACCATCGTTGCGGGAACGTTTCAGGAATTCAAGAGCGATGAGGCGGGCGTCGATCTGCATCTTTTTTTCAAACCAAATCACCAGAATCTGGGTGCGTTGTACGCGGAGACCGCGATCAAAGAATTTACTTACTATGTGACGCTATACGGTACCGCGCCTTCGACTACGCTGAGGATCGTGGAGCTTCCGGATGATACGGTGCCTTCGGCGTGGGCTCCGGAGATGGCGGCCGTGGCGAGCCGAGCGGTGACCGAGAAGGTGAATTATCGATTGCTGGCAAATACCATTGCGCATCAGTGGTGGGGAGTCTCGGTGAGTCCGGCTTCGATTGATGACTGGTGGCTGTGCGACGGTTTTGCGCGATACTCGGAGGCTCGCTATGTGGAAAACGCCGCGGGCGCCAACGGTCTGGAAGAAGTGGTGAAAGATATGTCAGTGGGGGCATTGGCGTATGACTCCGTGCCGCTGGCGACCATTGGGAAGCTGGATATGTTCTCTCCGGAATTCCAGTCGCTGGCAACTGACAAGGGTGCGATGATTTTGCATATGCTGAGGTGGGTAGAAGGCGATCAGAAATACGATCAGACCATGCGCACTTTTGCCACAAAGTACGCAGGCAAGTCGGCATCGCTTGATGATTTCACCGCCGTCGCCGAGCAAACTTACGGAGAGAAACTTACGTGGTTTTTCACTCAGTGGCTTGATTCCACGGGCGCTCCTGAGTTTAAAACCAAATACACGGTTTACCGGTTGGGAAACAAATGCCCGCCGGCGGAAAAGTGTCCGGGCTTCCGGGTTGTGGGACAGGTCACGCAGGATCTTGACCTCTTCCGCATGCCGGTAGAACTGCGTATTGATACGGACGGCAAGACTGAAGAAAAGCGCATCGATGTGGTTGGGACCGAATCGGCTTTTACGCTGGAGACTTTCGGCAAGCCCCGGCGGATCTCGATTGATCCAGACAATCGGGTGTTGCGCAATTCTTCTGACGTAAAGCTTCGAGCTTCTATTCAGCGCGGGCAGGCATTAGTTCAGCAAGGCGATTTTGCCGGGGCGCTTTCGGAATTCAATAAAGCTCTTGAAGTGAATAAGAACAGCTCGCTCGCACATTACCGGGTAGCGGAAGTTTTCTTTTTGCAGAAGAATTATCAGGCTTCGGCCAATGCTTATCGCGATTCGCTGAACGGCGATGGCGATCCGCGATGGACCGAGGTTTGGAGTCACATCCAGTTAGGCAAAATCTTTGATCTTACCGGGCAGCGAGAGCGCGCTACCAACGAGTATCGGCAGGCACTGCAAACTAACGACAACACTCAGGGGGCGTTGGAGGAAGCGCGGAAATATTTGCAGAAGCCATTCGAGCAACAGAAGGGCAAGCCTGAAGCGGGAAATTAGCGAGCGTGGTTAGGACGACGGGTGCTACTGAGCTGCATTTAACTTTCTGTCATTCCGAGCGTAGTCGAGGAGCCTGCTGTTTTTCGGCGGCGCGAGCAGGAAAGCAGGTTTCTCGACTCCACCAGGTTGTCCGCACGCGGACAACCTGGTTACGCTCGAAATGACAGATGTAACGTAGAATTCAACATCCAGAACCGAATCAATAAGCCCAACGCAGCAACGTCGCCCCCACAGTGAACCCTGCACCCACTGATGCCAGCAGGACTAAATCGCCCTTCTTGAGTTTGCCTTCCTGGCGGGCGGTATCCATCGCCAGTGGAATGGTGCCGGCGGTAGTGTTTCCGTAGCGGTCAATGTTGATGACGACGCTTTCCGGCCGCACGCCCAATCGCTCTGCCGTGGCGCTAATGATGCGTTTGTTGGCTTGATGGGCGATGAACACGTCGATATCGGAGGCTTTGATCCCGTTGCGTTTCAGAATTTTTTCACACAGCTCGGTCTGCTTGCGCACGGCGAATTTGAAGACGGCTTGTCCGTCCTGATGAACGTAGTGCATCTTTGCATCGACGGTCTCGTGTGTCGACGGATGCAAGCTGCCGCCGCCGGGCATGTAGAGATAGCATCCGCCGGAGCCGTCGACTTCGTGGATGAAGTCGATCACGCCTAGCGAGTCGGAATCGGCAGGTTCCAGAATTACCGCTCCAGCGCCGTCACCAAAAATGATGCAGGTAGCGCGGTCGGTGTAATCGATGATCGACGACATCACGTCCGCGCCAATCACCATTACGCGTTTGTGAGCGCCGGTGGCGACAAATTGAGTTCCGACTTGCAGTGCGTACAGAAATGCTGAGCAGGCCGCCGACAGATCAAAGCCCCAGGCTCCTTTGGCTCCCAATTTGTGCTGCACCAGGCAAGCGGTCGAGGGGAAAAACATGTCCGGCGTGACCGTACCCACCAGGATGGCGTCGAGATCGCTGGCTTCGATGCCGCGTTGCGCCAAAGCTTTCTTCGCTGCTTCAGACGCGAGATCACTGGTTGCAACCCCTTTGTCGACAATGTGGCGTTCACGAATCCCCGTGCGCTCCGTGATCCATTGATTGTTGGTTTCGACCATTTTTTCCAGGTCGGCGTTGGTCAAAAGGCGGGGCGGGACGTAGGTTCCGAGAGCGCTGATCTTAACGCGCACAAGTTGGTTCACCTATAGGTTCTCCATGTGGAATGTAAACCCACTATTCTACGCACACGATGGGTAATGTCCAACCGGATGAGGCTGAAGGCACCTTCAACTTAACTGGCGGCGCGGCGAGCCTCTGCCTCTTTTTGCGAGACGTAGCGCAGCAGGATATCGCGCAGCGAGACCAGGCCTTTGAGCTGCTTGCCATCCGTGATGGGCAGATGGCGGAAGCCGAATTCACGCATGAGAAACAGGCAGTTGTCGATCGTTTCGTCGACGCTGATGGCTTTGGGATTGGCGGTCATGACTTCGGAAATCTTGGTGGTGCCGGGGCTGCGTCCCAGCGCTACGACGCGGTTCATTACGTCGCGCTCAGAAAAAATGCCGACTATTTCTCCGTCGCGCAGTACCGGCAAAGCGCCGATACGATGTTCCATCATGAAACGTGCGGCCTCGAGAACGGTACTGTTGGCGTCAATTGAATAGACCCGGCGGTCTTTCACGATATCGTAAACTTGTCCCATAAATGACTCCTCGGGAAGCGGCTCGCGCAGAACCCGCTGCCAGCTGCGGGATGCACCACTTTACCACGGAGTGCGGCGGCGAGGAAAAGGGGTTCCGCGGCGTTTGCGGACCGCGCCAGATCCCTCGGCCCGCTGGAGAAAACGCGGGCCCTTCGGGATGACCGCCTGCGAAGGTTAATCTATAGCCCGCATCCTCGCGTCTCACACGAGCGCGGCTTGCCGATGCGAAGTTGCTTGCCATCTGCTAATCTTCTTGGCTTCGCATGTTGGACAGCATTTGTCTTAAGGAGCGGTTGATGCCTGAATCGGTGCGGCCTGAGCCTTCCCCGCTATATCGCTGGATGGTGCTGATTTTTCTCAGCCTGGCGATGTTTGGAAATTATTATGTCTATGACGCACTGAGCCCGCTGGCCGACGTTCTCAAGCTGCAATTGGGCTTGTCCGATTCGAACATTGGCTTGCTGCAGGCGATCTATAGCTTCCCCAACATATTCACGGTGGTCATTGGCGGGGTGCTGATCGACCGGATCGGGCTGCGAAAGTCGTTGATGATCTTCGGGGTGCTGTGCTTTATCGGCCCGGCAATTACGGTGGCCTCGGGGCACCTTTGGCTGATGGCAACCGGCCGGCTGATTTTTGGCATGGGAGCGGAATCGCTGATTGTCGCGGTGACCGCGGCCTTGGCCCGGTGGTTTAAAGGCAAAGAACTGAGTTTTGCCTTTGGCATCAACCTCACCATTTGCCGGCTCGGTTCGTTCGCTGCGCTCAACTCGCCAACCTGGGCGCGGGCAGCGTACGCAAACTGGCGCTGGCCTTTCCTGATCGCACTTGGAGTCTCAAGCTTGTGCGTGATCGGCGCAATAATCTACTGGGTTATGGAGGTGCATGCGGAAAAGGTTTATCGTCTCGGCGAAGTATCAACCGACAAAGTGGTTTTCGCCGATTTGTTCAAGTTTGGCACGAGCTATTGGCTCATTGTGGCACTTTGCGTCACCTTCTATTCGGCAATCTTTCCTTTTCAGACTTTCGCCGTGAAGTTCTTTATGGAGGCGCATGGAACCTCGCGTGAGTTTGGCGGATTCCTTTCGAGCACACTGACGCTTTTTGCCATGATTGCTACGCCTTTGTTTGGGCTCATGGTGGATCGGGTGGGCAGGCGCGCGATCCTGATGATGCTCGGTTCCCTGATGCTGATTCCGGTTTATCTGATGATGGCTTACACCCACATAAACTTATACGTTCCGATGATTATGATGGGTGTGGCTTTTTCTTTGATCCCGGCGGTGATGTGGCCGTCCGTCGCGTATATCGTGGACCAGTCGAAGCTAGGCACGGCTTACGGGCTGATGACCATGATTCAGAACATTGGGCTGTTTGGCTTTAACTTGCTGATTGGCTGGGCTAATGATCTTGGCCATGCCAGCGCGGACAATCCGGGCGGGTACCGCTTGGGAATGTGGATTTTCTCGGTTCTCGGTTTTCTGGGAGTGTTCTTTGCTTATCTACTGCACAAAAGGGAAACCGGACCTGAAGGTCATGGGTTGGAGACCATTACGACAGCGTCTGCGTCGGCCTAACACTCTGCGGAAAAGTCAGAATGGCGTTCGTCCGTGAAGCGAGCACTGATCGAACGCGGAGGTCCCTTCAGACTGAAAAGGTTGTACGCCGCAGTTGTTCTTTGGACCTTTTCTTCCGGCTGGTGAATCTACTAATTATTAAAGAGAATCGGCTCGCCACAGTTGCTAATGTAACGGCGATATCTGACCCACCCAGGTGCTCGTCTAACATTGTGAAGTGGAAGGCTATGGGCTGCAACTTGTTGGATCGCGCGAATTCCTGCGGGGCTCGAAGTTATTACCAAAGTACCTGCAAGCGGTACAACGAAAAGATACTTACGCCGCATCTGACAGAATGCGGCCGGAAAAGACGACTTGACGGACGCGAAAAAACAGCAAGGCAGGCTCTCCGAAGCAGAAGCGATCGAACGGGCTAAGCAGGGGAATGCAGATGCCTTTGAGGCACTGTATAACCTGCATAAGCGCCGGGTATATTCGCTGTGTCTTCGCATGACCGCTAATACGGCGGCAGCTGAGGATTTGACTCAGGAAGCTTTCCTGCAATTGTTTCGCAAGATCGGAACTTTTCGCGGTGAGTCCGCATTTTCGACCTGGTTGCACCGGATGGCGGTCAATGTTGTCCTGATGCAATTGCGCAAGAAGGGTCTTCCCGTGGTGCCGCTCGAGGAAAATATCGAGACGGAGGAAGAATCACCACGAAAAGAACTGGGAGGGGACGATCCGAGACTGGCGGGATCGCTTGACCGGATGCAGTTGCAGCGGTCGATCGAGTCGCTGCCACCGGGCTACCGGATGATTTTCCTGCTGCACGACGTTGAAGGTTACGAGCATAATGAGATCGCCGAAATGGTGGGATGTTCGATCGGCAACAGCAAGTCCCAGTTACACAAGGCGCGGATGAAGTTACGAGAGATCCTCAAAACGAGCAGAGCTGAAAAAGCCACAAAGCCGTGAGGATTTCAAGAGACATTGGGAGGTAGTATGACCTGTGAAGAGTTCGAACGGGTCCTGCCGGAGCTTGGGAACAACCACAGTATTGAGCAGGATGAACACCTGAAATCCTGTTCCGCATGTTCCGATCTGGTATCAGACCTGACCGAGATTTCGAAACAAGGGAGGCTCTTGCAAGCTTCCGAGGAGCCCAGTCCGTGGGTGTGGAACTCCATTGAAGTTGCTTTAGGGCAGGAAGGGCTGATTCGCGAGCAGCCAGGCAAACCTCTAGTTCATGTTCCAAGACTGAGTTGGAAATTGCGATGGCTGGTTCCGGCGGCGGCTGCGTCGCTTATTTTCTTTGGTGTGCTGCTGCACGAGCGCGGAGGCATTCCGGTCCACCAAGCCAAGCAAGAGTCACCCGTCGGTGTGATCACTGCCGATCTGCAGACTGAAGGCATGCCCAGCGAGGATATGCAACTGCTGAATTCGGTGGCCGCCCGTACGCCGTCGATGCGGGCCGCGTATGAACAGAATCTGCGGACGGTGAATGCGTACATCCACGATGCTGAGCAATCGGCGCACAACGATCCTAACGATGAGATCGCACAACAGTATCTGAGAAATGCGTACGAACAAAAAGCTATGGTCTACGAAATGGCCTTAGATCGGTCGTTGCAATAGTAGAATAGCCGTGACGCGGGGCCAGCCACGGACTGTTGGCGTTGGGGAGACGTTTATTATGTACCGGAAGCAGCACATCGCAACTGTATCGGTCGTGATGATTCTTGTCGTGGCTGCTTTTGCCGCAGCGGAAACCAGCCGTAAGGAAATGCATTTCAAAGTTGGCCGTCGAGCCAACATTTCCATTGTTAACCTGTACGGCCCAATCTCGGTGAAGTCCGGGGTTGGCAAACACGTTAGCGTTACCGCGACGTCCTACTCCGGCAAAGTGGAAATTGATCAGAGCAAGCGCGGGAACCGGGTATCGGTTGTTTCGCATCTCTTGCAAGGAGCCGACGCCGATTCCGGCCGGGTGGATTATGAAGTTCTCGTCCCCATGGATGCCAATGTAACCCTGCATACCGCCACGGGTCCGTTGCACGTCGAGAGACTTCATGGGGATCTGCTTTTGGAAGGAAGTACTGCGGACGTGGACGTGCGAGACGTCAGCACCGGACGGGTTCACGTAAAGACATTGAACGGGCCGGTGACGCTGACCAATGTGAATGATACATACGTAGAGATCACGTCGGTGAGCGGGGATGTCACTCTCCACTCGGTGAATGGGGCCTCGGTTCACGTCAATTCGAGCAGCGGGAAAATACATTACGACGGCGAGTTCGGAGAGGGCGGCCAATATTCGCTGACCAGCCATAGCGGTGATATTGAGGCGATTGCGCCATCGTATGCTTCGATCGAAGTCGTAGCGCGTTCGGTGCAGGGGAGAGTGGACAACGATTTTCGCCTGCAGCCCGAACACACATCCTTTGTGACCCGGGCCGGGAGTGCCTTTGCAGGCACCGTAGGCCAGGCCGCATCTTCAGTTAATTTGCTTTCCTTCAGTGGTAAAATCCATCTCAAGAAACGCGAACAATAACCCTGAACCATCGGACTGAGCGGGGTGCAGAACCGTTTCGGTAAGTCGAAGACCGGATCCCGTTCACGACCTGCGGTCAAGCCGCTTGCGCGCGAGCGTGTAGGCAATAGGCGATCGATTTTTCTCGTAGGTTTCATGGGCGCGGGCAAAACCACTGTCGGGCGCGCTCTTAGCCGACGGCTAAGTTTACCGTTCGAAGATTTGGACGACCGGATTCAGCAGCGCGAGGGGAAGAGCATCGAGCAGATATTTCGCGAGTCCGGAGAGGCTGAGTTTCGCAAAGCGGAAACGGCTGCGTTGCGCGAAGTGCTGGCTGAACTCGGCTCATCGACTGGCGTGGTGGCGTTAGGCGGAGGCGCTTTCGTGCAGTCCGAAAACGCCGCGCTTATTGAAGACGCAAAAGCACATTCGGTGTTCCTGGATGCGCCGGTGGGTGAATTGCTTCGGCGATGCGACGGTGAATCCAAAGAACGCCCGCTGCGGCAGGACGCAAAACAATTTCGCGAACTATACGAAAAGCGGCGGCTCTCTTACTTGAAAGCGGCCGTCCGCATTGACACCAACGGTAAAGATGTCGACGCAATCGCGGCGGAGGTGGCATGCAGCTTGGGATTGGAGTAGGGAAGTGGTCGGCGGCGGCGAGAACCGTGATATCGCTGTTAGCGCTTGCCGTGTCGATTGCGGCGGCGTCAGGTAAAGACGACAAAGCGGCGGCTCAGATGGTTGACTCCGGTTCCTTTGGCGTCTTTATGAATGGACGACGTGTGGCCACGGAAACTTTTTCCATCCACCAGAACAATGGCGGGAGCTCAGTAGTTTCCGAGTTCAAGAGCGAGGCGGGAATGGATAAGGCTGACCAGACCTCGGACTGGCAAATGGCCGCCAATAGCGAATTGCGCAAGTACGAATGGAAAGAAATCAGTCCGGGACAATCGCAGGCCGTGGTTGTACCCAACCAGGATTTCCTGCTCGAGCGTTACCGGAATAGTCCGCAGGACAAGGAATTGGAGAAGCCGTTCCTCATTCCCGCGTCCAGCAGCGTGCTGGATGATTATTTTTTTGTGCAGAGAGAAGTGTTGGCGTGGAAATATCTGGCTACCACTTGCAAGCAGGATAAGGGTGCTCTGCAGTGTCCACTGAAGCAACCGGTGCCGTTCGGCGCGCTGAACCCGCACGCGCGCTCTCCCGTGTCAGTGACGCTGGAGTTTGCCGGGAGGGAAAAAGTTACGATCCGAGGCACGGATCAGGAGCTTAACCGGCTGAACTTGAAGAGTGAATCGGACAATTGGGCGCTTTGGATGGATGATCAGTTTAAGCTGCAACGAATTCTAATCGTAAGCGACAACACAGAAGTAGTGCGAGACTAGGTCGTATTGGCCCTCGTTGACTCACGCACGGTGCGGGTGCTGGTGACAACGCTGTTTTTTGCGCTGGTGCTGGGATTTTTGTACATCACACGGCACACCCTGATTGCTTTCCTGTTTGCAATTTTCTTTGCTTATCTGGTCGACCCCGCGGTTTCCAGCTTACAGAAGTGGACGCGCGGCCGCGGTCCGGCGATAGCTATTATTTATCTTGTCTTTGCCATTCTCCTCAGCGCGTTTTTTTTCTTCGTGGGACCACGCACTGCACGTGAAGCGCGGCGACTCGGGGAGTCCTGGCCTTCGTTGATCGAGCGAGTCAACACCGGCGATCTGGCACATCAGATTGGACAAGAACGGGGATGGAGCGGCGAAACTACGCAACTCTTGCAGAAGGTTCTGTCGGATCCTCGCCTGGGCAACGTGGCGCAAGAGGCGGGACTGCGCGTGGCGGAAGTTGCCCAACAAGCATGGCTACTGATCGTGGTGCCTATTCTGGCGATATTTTTTCTCAAGGATGGACGTGGCTTCAGCCAAGTCGGGTTATCCCTGGTGCAGAGCCGCCCGCAACGCGAGTTCTTGAACGATGTCCTTACCGATTTGAACGAGATGCTGGCGCACTTCATCCGCGCCCAGCTTGAGCTCGCGGCGCTATCTTTGGTGGTGTACATCTCTTTTATGACGGCCATGCGGGTGCCCTATGCGCTGGTTCTAGGGACAGCAGGCGGCATAATGGAGTTTATTCCGGTAGTCGGCCCATTGGCTGCCGGAGTCGTGATTCTAGCGGTCGCGCTGCTCATGTCGTATCCGCATTGGTTAGTCCTATTCGCCTTCCTGATCGGATGGCGTTTGATTCAGGACTACGTTATTTCGCCGCGAATCATGGGAAAGAGCATGGAACTGCATCCGTTGGCGGCAATTTTCGGCGTGTTAGCAGGCGCGGAAATTGCGGGAGTGCTGGGCGTTTATCTTTCCATTCCGGTGATGGCGAGCCTGCGCATTGTCTGGCGGCGATGGCGTCTGTATGCGGAGAAGAAGCGCTTCGGTCCGCTGAATGATTACTCGTTTGGAACTGAGATTAGCCCGAAGGTGTGAGCCTGTCCAAATCCGAGACCGTTCATTCTGTTCGCGAACCCTCCACCTTTCTCTTGACACTCCATCCGAGATGACTGAGAATCCAAGATCAAATTGCTGGCTGGTTGAAAGCTAAGCCAAATGCGCATGCGGTTCCCCCCGCCGGCGCGGGACCCCGGAAACATCGTCGAAAAAGAATGGCGCGCTGCCCTTTCGCGCGAAAGTGCCGCCACGCCATTGGGCCTATCCAGGTTGGTTAAAGCCTGCCGTTCATCTGGCAGAGAGGAGCTTAGTCATGTATTGGATGATCACCAACCGCAATGTTGACGCCAACAACAAGACTTTCGGGGACAATTTTACGGATCTCTCCTATTGGCAAAATGCCTCAGATCAAGTGGATGTCTTTGGCAATTGGGTCAAGGTTGACGAAGACACCTTTCGTCAGGGTGTAGTCGCTGTCGCTGACACTTTTCCCGATCCCAACGTCACACCCAGTGAAGATCAGAAACACTTCAACATATTCGTGCATGGATTCGACAATACCTGGATTTCTGCAGTGCAGCGGTACGGAGCCATCGTGAATAATCTTTTCAGCGGTCCGCAATCGCTGGGCTTGTGCGTATTATTCACCTGGCCGTCCAAAGGCTCGGTTACCGGATATCTTCCGGACCGAGGGGAAGCGCGCCAATCCGGAGATGACTTCGCCGATGTGCTCAGCAGCCTTTACGACTGGATGCGCGTGAAGCAAGTCCAGGCCGCTAACGATCCCGCCAATGCATGCAAGGCTAAGACTTCGGTCATCGCGCACAGCATGGGAAACTACGTCGTCGAGAATGCCATGAATGTGGCGTGGACCCGGAAGAACCGCCCGTTACTGATGAGCTTGATCAGCCAGTTCGTGATGGTCGCGGCGGATGTCGACAATGACCTGTTTCGTGCCGGCGACACAGTCCAGCACGGAGATGGCGAAGGCATTGCCAATCTGACCTATCGGGTTACGGCGATGTACTCGGGCAGAGATTCGGTGCTCGGAATGTCGGCGGGGCTGAAGCATTTTGGAAAACGACGGCTGGGACGGAGCGGGCTGGACAGAACTTGCCCGATTCCCGACAATCTGTGGGATATCGACTGCTCGACCTTGCTCAGTCCCAAACCTGAACGGACTGGATGTACACGGCGCTTATTTCGCCGAACCGAAATGCTACGCATTGATGCGGGATCTATTGAAGGGCCTGGATCGCACTGTGCTTTTGGCAAAGGACGACGCGCCGGAGGCATTGCCCAAGGTGCAAGCGGTGACAACGTAGAGGGGAAGGTCGCCTGGGTATGAGGCGACCTCTTGCTCTTTCTATTATCGCAACTCTTCCATCACCTGCTCGAGCACTTGCCTTCCCGGGCGCGTTACCGACTCTGGCAGGGTCGCTAATGGCTCTTCCGTAACGTTCAGCATGTCGATGAAACTTGGCGCTTCGGGGTTCACGTAGAACACGCCAGTCAGTACTTCATTTTTCTCGTGAGCTTCGTGTAGTCGGCTGATGGCTTTGATTCGATTGGTCGCGTCGTACTCTTCTTCGAGCTTGCTAAACCGCAGACGGGAGCCGTCATGCATGGTGACTTCAACGGTCGTGCCGGGATCGTAATCAACATCAATTTCCTGGAATGAGGGGATGAAACTGATGTCCTGCAGCGGCTCCTCGTGGTCTTTCATGTATTTATAAGATTTTGTCGAGCCTTCGTGGTCATTAAACGTGACACAGGGCGAAACCACGTCGAGCATGACCGTGCCCTTGTGAGCGATTGCGGCCTTGAGCATGCTGTGCAGTTGGCGCTTATCGCCGGAGAAGGAACGGCCGACGAAAGTTGCGCCCAGCGTAATCGCCATGGCGCAGGTATCGATCGGAGGAAGATCGTTCAGTACGCCGCTCTTCAGTTTAGAGCCGAGGTCGGCAGTGGCCGAAAACTGGCCCTTGGTGAGGCCGTATACGCCGTTGTCTTCGATGATGTAAATGATCGGCAGATTGCGGCGCATCAAGTGAACAAACTGTCCAATGCCGATGGAGGCGGTGTCGCCGTCGCCGCTGACTCCGAGCGCAATCAACTTGTGATTTGCCAGCATCGCGCCGGTTGCGACAGAAGGCATGCGGCCGTGCACAGCGTTAAAGCTGTGCGAGCGGCTCATGAAATATGCCGGACTCTTCGACGAGCAGCCGATGCCGCTGGGTTTGATGACGCGTTCGGGCTGCACTCCCATTTCATACATGGCATCGATGATGCGTTCGGAAATCGCGTTGTGGCCGCAGCCGGCGCAAAGCGTGGTTTTGCCGCCGCGATAGTCGAGAACGGTTAGGCCAATGCGGTTGATTTTAGGTGCGGGCGTGGGTGTGCTGGTCGTTGCCATGTTATTTGCCCTCCATAGTCATGAGTTCGTCGGTTACCGAGCGCGCGTCGAGCGGCAGCCCGTGAATGTGCGCAATGCTGCGAAGCCGCGTCACCAGTTCGGGCTTGATGTCGAGCTTGATCAGGCTGAGCATTTGCGCGTCGCGGTTTTGTTCGACCACATAAACGCGCTCGTGCTGTTCGATGAACTCGTGAACTTCGCGGGAAAACGGGTAGGCCTTCAGCCGCAGGTAATCGATGTCGATTTTGTATTCATCACGCAACTGATCGCGCGCTTCAATAATCGCCCAGTGCGAAGTTCCGTAGGCGATGATGCCGATCTTGGCTTTGGATTTGCCGCTAATCAACTCGGGACGCGGAACGAAAGATCGTGCCGTCTCGAACTTCTTGTTGATGCGTTCCATGTTCCGTTCGAAGTCGTCGGGGCGTTCGCTGTAGCCTGATTTTTCGTTGTGTCCGGTGCCGCGAGTGAAATAGGCTGCTGCCGGATGTTCAGTGCCGGGCAGGGTGCGATAGCCCACGCCGTCGCCATCAACGTCAGCGTAGCGGGCGAAGCCGCCTAACCGGTCGAGATCTTCTTTGGTGAGCACTTTGCCCCGGTTGATCGGTTCTTTGGGATATTCGAACGGATCCGACATCCAGTTGTTCATCCCCAAATCCAGATCAGACATTACGAATACCAGAGTCTGAAATTGTTCAGCCAGGTTGAAAGCGTCCTGAGCCATGCTGAAGCACTCGGCCACGGAGCAGGGCATGAGCAAAATGTTTTTGGTATCGCCGTGTGAAAGGAACGCGGTGGAAAGAATGTCGCCCTGCGAAGTGCGCGTGGGTAAACCGGTAGAGGGGCCAACGCGCTGAATGTCCCAGATCACGCCTGGAACTTCAGCGTAGTAGGCCAGCCCGGCAAATTCAGCCATCAGCGAGATGCCCGGCCCGGCAGTGGCGGTCATCGATCGCGCACCTGCCCATCCTGCGCCCAGAACCATTCCGATGGCTGCGAGTTCGTCTTCGGCTTGCACGATGGCGAATGTTGCCTTGCCATCCGGATTGATCCGATACTCTTTCATGTAATCGATCAGAGTTTCGACCAGCGACGACGATGGCGTGATCGGATACCACGTCACCACTGTAACTCCGGCAAACATGCAGCCCAGCGCGGCCGCAGAGTTGCCGTCGATAATGATCATGCCCTGAGTTTTGTCCATGCGCTGGATGAAGTAGGGGTCCTGCTTGGTGAGATTCGCGGTCGCATAGTCGTAGCCGGCGCGAACCGCCGCCAGATTCAGATTGGCGGCTTTCACTTTTGTGGCAAACTGCTTGCGCAAGGCCTTCTCCACTTCGGCCATATCGATCCCAAGCAACTGCGCCGCCACGCCTACGTAAATCATGTTCTTGACCAGCTTGCGCAGCTTGGCTTCCGGGCAGACGGGCGCGACCAGTTTGTCGTAAGGGCACGGGATAAAAAATCAAATCGGTGCGCAGCTTATTCAGATTCAGCGGCTCGTCATAAAGCACAACTGCGCCGGGCGCCAGCGACATGACGTCTTCCTGCGCCGTCTCGGCATTCATGGCGATGACGAAGTCGATTTCTTTCTTACGCGCGATGTATCCATCTTTGTTGGCGCGAATGGTGTACCAGGTCGGCAGTCCGGCGATGTTCGAAGGGAACAGATTTTTACCGGAAACCGGAACGCCCATCTGAAAAATGCTGCGGAGAAGTACGGTGTTGGAACTCTGCGAGCCCGAACCGTTCACGGTCGCAACCTGAATGCTCATATTGTTGACGACGCGCTTTGGCTCCCGTTGCCCTAAAGCATCGTGGAGCGCTACATCGGTGGTGGCCATTCCTTAATCCTTCCTTTGAGTGAGCGGAAGTAGGCGCACTCGGAGTCTGCTTGGAGTAAATGAGGAGTACCCTTGATTATACGGCACGTGAGTGATAGCGAACAGGCTTGTGGAGGCGGAGTTCAGACACCAAAGTATCACCCGGGGACCCATGCTTATTCCGCGCGCAGGAACTGCGCCATGTTGCGGAACTTGTTATATCGCGATGCGACCAATTCCTTGGTCGACATTTTTGTCAGTTCGCTGAAATGCTTCTGCAGCGCTTCATCCAGCAGAGCGGCTGCCGCTTCGTGGTCGGTATGGGCGCCGTCCTTGGGCTCAGGCACGATGCCGTCGATGCAGCCAAACTCCGCCAGGTCTGCGGCTGTTATGCGAAGCGCCTGCGCGGCCAGTTCTTTCTTGGTGGAATCTCGCCACATAATTGCAGCGCAGGATTCAGGAGAGATAACCGAATAGATCGCGTTCTCCATCATTAGCACGCGATCGGCGACGGCGATAGCCAGCGCGCCGCCGCTGCCACCTTCGCCCGTAATGGTTGTAATAATCGGAACTTCCAGGCGTGCCATCTCGCGCAAATTTCTGGCGATGGCTTCGGCCTGTCCGCGCTCTTCGGCGCTCAGCCCAGGATATGCGCCAACCGTGTCGACAAAAGTGAAGATGGGCCGTTTAAACTTCTCTGCAATCTTCATTACTCGCAAGGCTTTGCGATATCCCTCGGGATTAGTCATGCCCCAGTTGCGGTAAACATTTTGTTTAGTATCTCGAGCCTTCTGGTGGCCGATTACGACTACTTCCTGGCCGTGGAAGCGGGCCATTCCACAAACCATGGCGTGATCGTCGGCAAAACCGCGGTCGCCGTGAATCTCACTCCAGTGGCTGAAGATGCGATCGACGTATTCGAGCATCAGCGGGCGTTGCGGATTTCTCGCCAACTCCGCTTTTTGCCAGGCGGTGAAATGTGCCGCAACCTGCGCCTGCAGGGCTTGAATGCGATCGTGAAGCGCCTGAATCTGTCCGCGAACGTCGTCATCTTGTCCCGGCAAAGCGTGCAGCCGTTCCAATTGCTGTTCGATTCTACCCAGCTCTTGTTGTGCCTTTAATTGAGACTCCATCTCCATCCCATTACCATTTGCGGCCGACCAACGATGCTCTACCATCGACAAAAGGAACTCCGTTCCAGTTAGCACCAGAATCGCATTACTGACCGCCGGAACAGTCGCTGTTTGCAAATCGGGGCTCCTTTGAATGGAAACTCTTTTCCGTCGCACATCTAGATTCTACTGTAGAAATCGAAGCTAGCTATGTTTTTACGGGCGCGTCTCAGTTAATGACGCGGACTGCGCCGCGGCCACACAAGGCCTCGACACGCGCAACAAAATTGCGGTCTGGATGGACATTATAGCCCTCTGCCTCCATCACCACCATGAAATCGCCCTGACGTTCGACATCAAACAGGACTTTGGCTTCGCCCTTTCGCTCGGCGCAAAGTGCGTGGAGGTCGTCGACCACCGACTCATTCGCGTTTTCTACCGGCACACGGATGCGTAATGAGCGCGGCAATGGAACCTTGGCTTCGGCGAGCGGAGTGATGTCATTGGCTAGCAGCTTGGGATTAACGCCCTCTTCAATCCGCAAGCCACCACGTATCAGCACCGGCACTTCCAGTTTCACTTTATCCTGCAGCTTGCGATAAGCGTCGGGAAATACAATCATCTCAACTGATCCGACCATATCTTCCAACGCGCCCTGCGCGTAGAAGTCTCCCTTTTTTGACTTCAGCACACGGATATTTGTAATGATGCCGGCAGTGCAGATGGTTTCGTCTTTGCCCGTGGAAGCCTTGATGCCGGCGATATCCGCAGTGCTCAGCGCCTGAAAGTCTTCCAGCTTGTCTTTGTACTTCTCCAGCGGATGCCCGGTGATGAAGAATCCGAGAATTTCTTTTTCCGCAGCCAACCGGGTGTGCTCATCCCAGTCCGGCGTCTCGGGCAGTTTGTCATTGTTGACAGGAACTTCATCTTGCTGGAAAACGCCGAACAAGCCGTGCTGGCCGGATTCCGCGTCGCGCTGCGTTTTCAGAGCACGATCCATAGCCTTATCGAGTACAGCCATTAACTGGCCGCGCCGTCCCAGCGAATCCATGGCGCCGCTTTTAATTAAGGATTCCATTACGCGCTTATTGAGCAGACGCAAATCTACCTTCTCGCAGAATTCATAGATGGATTGGTATCGTTCCGATTCTTTGCGGCCTGCGACAATCGACTGAATCGCGTTATGGCCAACGTTTTTCACCGCCGCCAAACCAAATCGAATTGCACTGCCATGCGGAGTGAAGTTGGCGTCGCTGACGTTGATGTCGGGTGGTTCGACGGCAATCCCCATCTCGCGGCATTCGTTAATGTATTTCACAACGTCATCGGTGTTGCCGGTGACCGAGGTCAGCAGCGCCGCCATAAATTCGACCGAGAAATGGGTCTTGAGATAAGCGGTGTGGTACGCGAGCAGCGCATACGCGGCGGCGTGCGCCTTGGGGAATCCATATTCGGCAAACTTGGCCAGCAGATCAAAAAGTTTTTCAATCTTCTTCGGCGGGTAACCACGCTGCACTGCGCCCTCGACAAAGCGCTCGCGTTGCTTCGCCATTTCCTCCGGCTTTTTCTTGCCCATGGCGCGCCGCAACAAGTCGGCTTCACCGAGCGAGTAGCCCGCCAGTCGGTTGGCGATCTGCATCACCTGCTCCTGATAGACGATCACTCCCCAGGTTTCCTGCAAAATCTCCTTCAGTTCGGGAAGTTCGTATTCGATGCTTTTGCGTCCGTGCTTGCGGTCGATGAAGTGGTCAATCATTCCGCCCTGAATTGGTCCGGGACGATAGAGCGCGTTCAACGCGGTGAGATCGTCGATGGAGTTCGGCTGGTAGCGGCGAAGCACGTCGCGCATACCGTGAGATTCAAACTGAAAGACCCCGGAAGTGAGTCCCTTGTGAAAAACGCTTTCGTAAGTCTTATTGTCTTCTAGCGGAATTTCTTCGAGCGTGAGGGTTTGGTTGCGCGTCTGCAAGATTAATTTGAGCGTGTCATCGAGAATAGTCAGCGTAGTTAAGCCGAGAAAATCCATCTTCAACAGGCCCATTTTCTCGATGGCGACCATGTCGAAAGCGGTGACGATTTCATCGTTCTTGGTCTTGAAGAGCGGGACCAGGTCGGTGAGTGGCCTCGGTGAAATCACCACGCCGGCCGCATGAACACCTGCGTTGCGCACCAGACCTTCCAATTTGCGCGCTGTATCTAGCAACTGGCGGACCTGTGGTTCGCTCTCATAAGCCTGCTGCAGCGCGGGAGAATCTTTGATCGCCTGTTCGAGTTTGATGTTGAGCGTAGTCGGAACCATTTTGGCAATGCGATCCACATCCGCGTAGGGAATATCCATGGCGCGGCCGACATCCTTGATGGCCGCCTTGGCCGCCATGGTGCCGAAGGTGATGATCTGCGCCACGTTTTCCCGACCATATTTCCGAGTGACGTAATCGATCACCTCGTCGCGGCGGTTCATGCAGAAATCGATGTCGATGTCGGGCATCGAAATACGTTCTGGGTTTAAGAAGCGCTCAAAGAACAGTTCGTGCTGCAGAGGATCAAGATCGGTGATGTTCATCGAATACGAAACCAGTGACCCTGCCGCCGATCCACGGCCCGGGCCAACCGGGATGTTATTTTCTTTGGCGTAGCGGATGAAATCCCAGACAATAAGAAAATATCCCGAGAACTGCATTTGCTGGATGATGGCGAGTTCCCGCGCCAGCCGTTGCTCGTATTCTGCAATGCTGTGCTTTACCCGCCCTTGCGCCTGCAGGTTTCGCAGGGTGTCGAGCCGCCGCGCGAAGCCCTCCCTGGTCACATGTTCGAAGTAGCTATCCAACGTGTAACCGGCGGGCACATCGAAATGCGGGAATGGATTGCTGACTTTTTCCAATCGTGTGCTGCAGCGCTCGGCAATGGCAAGGGTCCGCGAAAGCACGTCGGGTGCGTCCTTGAACACGCGAAACATTTCTTCGTGGCTCTTGACGTAGAAGTCCGTGCCCTGGAACTTCATGCGATTGGTGTCCTGAATGGACTTGCCGGTTTGAATGCAGAGCATCACGTCCTGGGCGTGGGCATCGTCTTCGCAGAGGTAATGGCTGTCATTGGTTGCGACCAGAGGCAGTCCCAATTCCTTTTCTAATTGGAACAGGTATGGATGGATCTTTCGTTCCATCTCCAATCCCTGATCCTGAATCTCGAGAAAGAAATTATCTTTGCCGAAGATGTCGCGATAGAAAACGGCCGCATCTCGCGCCGCTTCGTATTTCTCCTCCATCAATCTCTCGGCGACTTCGCCTTTGAGGCAGCCAGACAAGCCAATCAAACCTTTGGAGTGTTCTGCCAGAAATTGCTTGCTCACGCGCGGCTTGTAATAAAAGCCATGCAGCGAAGCCTCGGAGGTGATCTTCACTAGATTGCGATAACCTTCTTCATTTTCCGCCAGCACCAGGAGATGGTTGTAGGTGTCACCGTCGGGCGGCGTGCGCGAGATGTTGTGATCGTCCTTTTTGCAGATGTACAATTCGCACCCGATGATCGGCTTGATGCCGGCTTGTTTGGCGGCATTCACGAAGTGCACCGCGCCAAAAATATTGCCGTGATCGGTCATGGCAACAGCGGGCATGCCGAGCTGTTTTGCGCGCTCGCAGAGTTTGTCCACATCGCAGGCGCCGTCGAGCATTGAATAATCAGTATGTAAATGAAGATGGACGAATTGGGACATGGGGTTTGGAGTAGTCTGGGTCAGGCTCATTCTAATTGGAGTTTGTCAGCCGCGATGAAGCTAATTATCCACAGGAGCGCGCAAGATTTCATCAGGACTTCAGCGATCAACCGGGCAACTGAAAATCCACACCGCGATCATCATTGACTTTCTTGGTGGCAGGAATGTCCAGTTCGGTGAGCGGTATCTTCCGCGCCCGCTGCCCGGTCAATATCCATAATGTCTGTCCGACAATCGCGTAGTTCTGCACCTCTTCTGTGTGCTTGTCGCGGAAAACCAGTTGGGTCTTCTCCGCGTCAGACTTCGATCGCGATTGCGACGCAGACGATTCGCGAGCTTCGCGCTCCTGACGCAGGCGATCGACTTCATTTTCCAGCCGATCGATATCCGCCTGTACCCGGTTGTCGCCGTACGAGTTCGCATAGTCCGGCGGTGGGTAATTCTGATAAGAATCGGCGGCATAAGAATTGTCGCCGTAATCCCAATCGTCACCGTAATCCCAATACGGATAGCCGTAATAAGCAGCGTAAGGCCAAGCCCGGAAGAAATGGCGGTGATTAAAAAACGGCGAGCGACCCGGTCTGCCAAAGCCAGGTCTGCCAAAGCCCGGCCTGCCGAAGCCAGGGCCGAAGTGCGGACCTCCGTGAAAACCACCTGAAAAACCAAAGGAATGACCGGTCATAACCGGGCCGCGCCCACCGACCATAGCGTGGCCCCCGGAAAATCCTGGGTGTCCGGCGAAACCTCCGACTCCGCCACGTCGCTGTCCCCTGGCAGGCATGGTCAGCAAAGCCACGCCCAGAGCCGCAAGTGACAGCCAGCGCCACATATCTACATATTATAGCGCTGTTCGGAACGGCCCAAATACAAATCGCTCCCCACTAATCAGGATGAAAGGGTGTTAAAGCATCCCGCCTAATAGCCGATACTTTGTTTGAGGCCTTTGTAAGCTTTGCCGGAGTCGAAAAGTCTCGGAGAACCCGATGCCATCTGTAGGTCTGGCGATGATCGTGAAAAACGGCGCCGAGAGGCTGGGCAACTGCATCGGCAGCGTATCCGGGG
Source organism: uncultured Acidobacteriota bacterium (assembly GCA_963716405.1). Lineage (GTDB taxonomy): Bacteria > Acidobacteriota > Terriglobia > Terriglobales > Acidobacteriaceae > JABDBE01. The sequence goes on from CAVQTI010000022.1 coordinate 33,325, forward strand.
TGACGGACCAAATCGTGATAGCGGATACTGGCTCGACCGATGGAACGGTCCAATTAGCCCGCGACCTCGGAGCCGAAGTTTTCGATTTTCCCTGGCAGGACAACTTTGCCGAAGCCCGCAATGCCGCAGTCCGGGCGCTGACCACCGATTGGGTTTTAGTGATGGACGACGACGAAGAACTTGATTCCGAAGCGCGAGGTAAAATTCCCGCTCTGTTGAGCAACCCAAGCATCGGCGGCTATCTGGTTACTCTAAGAAACTACATCTTTTTCAGGTTCGGTGTGGGCGGGCATGGGCCATCTACCCGGTCACTGTATTCTGCGGTTCCACACGCGGAAGGAGCTCGAGCTTATACCGACTTCGCGCTCTGCCGGCTGTTCCGCCGCGATCCACAAATTTACTACATAGGAAGGGTGCATGAACTGGTGGAACCCCGCATGCACGCGCTGGGACTGGAACTAGCGCCCGCCAATTTTGCGATCCATCATTTCGGTCATTTGTGTTCGCCGGATGAATTGCGCGCGAAAGATGAGCTGTATAGGAAACTGAGCCGGCTTAAAGTGAAAGACGCGCCCAACGATCCGCAATCGTGGACAGAACTCGGGCAACTGGAATACGAGCGTTTTAAAAACTATAGTGCCGCGATCGAGTGTTTCGAGAGAGCGCTGGCACTGCCGAACCACTCCGACATTCCATACCTTTCACTGGCCAACCTGTATGTTGAGATTGAGGCCGACGAGCGCGCTCTGGCGGTACTCGCCAAAGTTTTTGTGAAAGGACGGTCAGCGGGAATGAAAAAACACATTTGCGGGGACGCGTTCTACAACTTGGGACGTTTGAAGGAGGCTCGATCCGAGTACATTGCAGCTTTTCGTATTCTCTCGGAAGACGCTGTCATCGCCAGCAAGTTGGGGTTGACTGAAGTCCGGCTGGGAATGAAGAAGAATGGTTTCGCCCGCCTTACGAGGGCGCTAAGGATGCATCCGGAGATACTCGAGATGCACGACCGGTTGATCAAAGCCTGCATTCTGATGAACATGATGCCGCAAGCCGCTGAGGCTGCGGAGCGCTTAGCCTTGGAGTTTGCCAGTCCTGCGACTACGTTACGCGCTGTGAGCATTCGAGCCAGGATGAAAGACTGGGTGGCTGCCGAAAATCTTGTCCATCGCGGCCTTGAACTCTTCCCGCAAAACCCTCAATTACTAAACGCCAGCATGGAATTGGAACAGCAGATGAGAACGGTAACGCAACTTCATGGCCGAACCCCGAGAACTAACCCTAATTCTGCTCGCCTGCTCCGTGCCTCAACCGGCACACTTTGCAGTATGTAGGCGGCTCCGCGTTGTCCACTCGATGTTTCACTGGCTTCACCGTGCGCAGGTAAGCGAACATGGCTTTCAAATCATCATCGGTGATCTTCTTGAACTCCGAATAGGCAGAACGAATTAGATACTTTACCGGAAAGATAATTTCGGTTTTTGGTAGCTCGTGATGGATCGGGGCATAGAGCGGATGTACACGACCACCGCGGCCAAGTCCTCATCCGACATGTTTTTGAAATGTTCATACGGCATGATGGGAAAAAGAGTTCTCCCATTGGAGGTATCCGGACTGCCGAGCTTTGCTCGGCCTGGACGGGCGAGGCGCCCGTCCCCACATGATTCTAGTAGGTTCAAGCTGAGAGCTGAGAGCTGAGAGCTCAGAAGCTGAGAGCTCAAAGCTGCCACAAACACTAAGAGTCCCGAGGTGGTGTTGATCTCATTCGTCTCGGCCAGTAGCTCGCGTTAGACCCTTGCTGACCTGACATAATTGCTATCCTTGCGGACTGCAATTACCGATCCTCGCTTGGGCTCCGGGCTTACCGCCAACCGGATAAATCAGTTCAACGCCTCGGGACTCTATCCTGCCTTTGACATGATGTTCGGGTTCGCCTCGACCAGCGCTTTGCTATAGACCCTCGCTCGCCCTCTCCACTTTTCATCTTGCGATGCCGCAGAGTGACTTTGCTTGAGTCCCGGACGCCGCGCCAACCGGATAAACTCAGAACGTGTCAAAGAACGATTATGTTTTTACTCTTTCTATGCTGGGAGTCAACGAAAAACGCGAAGCCGTAACTGCTGTAAATGCAGCCAAGTGCAGCCACTCCACAAGCCAGTGACCGGATTTGGTGCAAAGCGAAGATGTGTAGCATTTCGTCTTCGGCGCACACGTCGTTGATTTCCGCACGGCAAGGCCGATACACGATTACGAAGCCGCGCGCTCGTTGAAATTTGAAATGTGGAAAATCAGTCGAAATGCTTGCTGGGCGCGGAGTCTGTTGGTCTTCAGGAATGCAAAAGAAAAACGCCAGCGTTGTAACGCTGGCGTTTCAAGTTAATTATCCGCTGCCTATTTCTGCGGCGGAATCTGCCGCGACGGCGGAATCGGTCTCTGGCGTTCGTCGTCGTAGTAGAACTTTAGTTCGTGATCGGACTTGGCTCCCGGAACCGCTTTCTCGCCTTTGGAACTAAACCGAGGTTCGCCGGGCGCTGCCAGAAGCGCTTCCTTCGTGGTGTACATGTTTTCGTTCAGCAAGCCGCCCGAAGGCGCAAAGGCCACGGGAAATATGCCGCGCGCCCCGCCATTGGTATACGCCACCGCAATGTAATCGGCGACCATGTATCCGGCGTCGGAGAGCGGCAGCCAGGTTAACTTCATGGGTCCAGCAAGTTTTTTTCCTGCGGTCCAGGTCTTGCCAGCATTTTCAGAAGTAACAAAGCCGACCTCGAGCTGGCATGAACTGTTGCAGGCCGACACCGGATAGAAGTAGTAAACAATGGTGAGGTGAGCGCTGCTGCCCGTCGTAGCCGGATCGGCGCCAATGCCGGGCAGGAAATGATCGACGGTGCTTTTAATCGGATCGATTGGAATGCGCGTGACCGCGCTCCATTTTTTGCCGTCCGCAGAGCTGCTCATTACTATGTCGTTCGCACTGCAGCCGCTGCGAAAGCGGCAATCCGACCATACGACGTAGACTTTGCCGGAGCCATCAATGGATGCGCTGGGCAAATCGAATCCGGCACGGATGTTGCCGGCATCCTGATGGATCGCGGGGCTGGCGATCGTTACCGTGGTGCTCCACGTTTTGCCGCCGTCGGTGGAACGAAACGCGTCGATCCCGCCGCCGGAAAAGGGAACGACTACGGTGCCGTTAGGCTGAACCACCGGCTCTCCGCCGAGGCCGCCGGCATGGTCTGCGGACGGAATGCCCGCGCTCCAGGTGAGCCCGCCATCGTGCGAGGTGCTCATCAAAACGTCGCCGCTGCCGTAGGCCTGATCCCATTCGGTGTAGCAATTGCCGTAGTAAGGACTCGTGGGGGTGTTGTCGCATGTGGTCCAGTTCTTATCGTCAAGTTCGGTGTTATCGACGATGACCGGCTTTCCCCAATGGATACCGTCAGACGAACGGCTCACGGCTACATCTCCGATGGTGCCGGAGTTTTCCTGATTCTTTAGCGGGAGCGTCGAAATCAACCATTCTCCGTGTTTGGCGTCATAGGCAACCGACGGATCGGCGGCCCATCCATACGGACCGTTTTTGTATTTGTCGGTCAGTGCGGGCAGAATGCCGTACGTCCACGTTTTGCCGCCATCGGTTGAGGTGGACCAGCCCACGTCGGCGCTGCCCCAGCCGATTGATCCGGGCACGCGAGCCACGTGGAAAGTGCCGACGATGGTGTTTCCCCAGGAGAAAAAGTCGGGCTCGACTTCGGTGCGGTGCACGCTGTCAGAGTTGGTAAATTTATCGGTGCTGATTTTTACCAGCGTGAATTGTGCCTGTGCAGGCACAATCAGCGCAGCGGAAATCGTCAAGGCTAGCATCACGGTAAAAAAGGCAAACGCATTTCTGTTCATCAGATTTTCCTTTTCGGTGTAAGCAAAATGTTGCTACTGACAGCCACGTCGAGATGCTGGCGATCGAACCTGAGAGCAAACATCATTTCTGTTTCAAAGGTCGCGCCTGCTTGGCCGGCGGGATGGGGTACTCTCCATCATCGTCGTAATATTTCCAAACATATTTCCCTTTGGCGTTGGGCACCGGTTTTTCGCCCCTGGAACTGAATCGAGCTTCGTCCTCCGCTGCCAGAAGAGGAGCCTTAGTCGTATACATGGCTTCATTAAATGAGCCACCAGACGGGGCTTTGGCTACCGCGAATACACCGAACGGGTTGCCGTTCGCGTAGGCGACGGCGAGATAATCGGCGACCATCAATCCGTTTTGCGAGTTAGGCAGCCAACTCAACTGCATGGGACCAGCCAGTTCCTTCCCTTTGGTCCAGGTCGCGCCTCCATCCTGCGATACGGTGTAGCCGACGTAAAGCTTGCAGGAGTTGTTGCAGGCGGCGACAGGATAGTAGTAATAAGTTACGGCGAGATGAGCCGTCTTTCCCGATGTGGTCCGGTCGACGCCGATACCCGGGATGAAATGATCCACCGTGCTGCTAATCGGATCAATCGGAATGCGGGCAATTTTTGTCCACGTGGTGCCGTTGGTGGACGTGGTTAGGACGAGGTCGTCGGTGCTGCAGCCAGAGCGGAAGCTGCAATCCGGCCACACCATATAGATTTTCCCGCCGCCATCGATTTGCGCTGAGGGCATGCCAAAGCCGTCGCGCAAACCACCATCTTCACCGCGAAAGTTTTGGTTGGCGATAAACGAACTGCTGGTCCAACTCTGGCCACCGTTGGTCGAACGGAAAGCGATCATGCTGCCTAATGTCGAAATCGGCACCACGACGGTGCCGTTTGGTAGCACTAACGGCTGCCCGCCAATGCCGCTGGCGCTGTCTCCCGTATTCTTCGCTGGTCCCCAGGTTAATCCGCCATCGGTGGATGTGCTCATGAAAATGAGATCGCCTAGCGCGGGCTCGTCCCATTCGGAGTAGCAATTGCCGTAGTGCGGGCTGGTCGTAGTGTTGTCGCAGGTAATCCAGTTCTTGTCGTCTGAGCCGCTGTTATCAACAATGACGGGCTTGCTCCAATGGATTCCGTCGGTCGAGCGGCTGGTGGCCACGGCTTCTCCGGCATTATCGATAAGGGGAAGGGTGGAAATGAGCCACACGGCGTGCTTGACGTCATACGCTACGGCCGCGTCGCTCGCAGCCGTGAAGCTTCCGCCTTTGTAGTTGTCTGTAAGGCCGGGAAGGTAGCCGCTGGTCCAGGTTTTGCCGGCGTCCGTGGAAGTAGCAAAGCCTACATCAGCGCCACCGCCGCCGGAAATACGCGCCACTTGGAAGCCGCTGACGATCGTGGAACCCCAGGCGAATGTATCCGGCTCAACTTCGGTGCGATGTTGGGCGTCAGAGTCGTGAAACGTATCGCCGCTGAGCTTTACTAGCGTGGACTGGGCATTGGCCGATGTGACGATCACCAGCGCAACCGCAAACATTAACAGCACTGGGAAGAAGGCAGACGTGTTCCAGCCACTGCGAGAACTGAGGGAATTTCGATTCATCCGGATGTCCTTATACCTTGGAATTAGTGTCCGCAGAGCCGCCGCGGTTGGAATGGGGAGAGCATTCGAGGACGCAACGAGGCGCGGTAGTAGTAGCGCTAGCGACGATACATGGGAGACTCCCGCGCTGTCAATGTGAAGCAGATTGCACTTTTGGAACGGGGTGCAAAGTTGCGGGCGTCCGCTACTTGCGTCTTTTACAAGCTCGTCAAGCACACCCTGCCGTCGTCGCGTTGGTTTAGCATGGGAGCGTGAACCCCGCGGACTCATCCCGGCGAGTCGGTCTGGCCCGTGCGCTTTCCAAGTTTGGCTATTGCTCCCGCTCGCAAGCGAGCAAATTGATCCGTGCAGGACGCGTGACTCTGAATGGTCGAATCTGTCGCGATCCAGAGGCTCCAGTCCGCGCTGAACGCGATCGCATCGAAGTGGATGGGGAGCAGGTCGCCTCCGGCGGCAAAGTCTATCTCATGCTCAATAAACCTCGCGGCGTAGTGACGACGGCTTCCGACGAAAAGGGGCGCAAGACGGTGTACGCCTATCTGGATGAAAGTATGCCGTGGCTCTCGCCCATCGGCCGCTTGGATAAGGCCAGCGAAGGCCTGTTGCTTCTGACCAATGATTCCGAGTGGGCGGCACGCGTGCTTGCGCCGGGAACCCATCTGGATAAAACCTATCACGTGCAAATTGCTGCGATTGCGGATGATGCTTTGCTTGTATCCATAGGCGCTGGCGTTCGAACCGAAGATGGCGTTTTCCTGCGGGCAAAGAGTGTCCGCATTCTGCGCAGTGGAGACAAAAATAGTTGGGTCGAAATTGTGCTTGACGAGGGAAAGAATCGCCACATCCGCCGCATGCTGGCGCAGCTGGGCGTGGAGGTGCTGCGGCTGCTTCGCGTGGCCATCGGGCCTCTGCGGCTGGGCGATCTCCCAAAGGGCGCGTCGCGGCCACTGACCGATGTCGAAAAATGCGATCTCGATCGCGCCATGCGACAAGAGGGCGCGGTCAGAAATCGCGCTGGCCTACGTCTACAAAAAGCGTAGTGGACCTTGGGTGCGCACATGGGGCTCTCGAAAGGCGGCTAAGGCTCCGTCCTCTCGCACAGAACGCGAGAAGGGCAGGGCACCCGCTTCATCTTTGACGAAAGCCTGGGCCAGCCCCCTGGCGGCAAACGTGCTGGCATCAATGAAGGCATACGATCCGACTATGCCACTAGACGAGTTGTATACGGCGTTCTGTCCCGGACTACCTTGTGCATTGGCGCGGGTTGGAAAAACCGAAAGGCAGGAACCAATAACAGCGGTCATGCAAAGAATATCCAGCCGGAGGTAAATCTCCGTGTGCTTTTCATGTCCCTTCTCCTTAACTCCAAAGTTCCTGAGCCCTATCAATTCCCACTGCGGGGTCCGCTTGCTACGGCCAAACCTCGAATACTGTACCGCAGTATTCCGAACAACTTGTTCCAGTGCCACCGCCCTCCGTGGTGCTGAAGAGACTGCCATGCTGATCGAAGGTCAAATTGGCGGCAGGGTACGCTCCGTCAGGACTCCCTGTGAAGCCATAGAGCACACCGAAACTCCAGGGCCCCTCGCTCGTGTTGGGTGGCCGCAGCCTGAACACGCTACCGTAACGAGATCCATTGTTGCCATATTCCGCTGTGCCATATAGATTGCCACTCACGTCGAAGATGAGGGCACCTTTGGGGTCGTATGCGTCCTGGTTGAAGGTATACAAGATCGTTTCCTTCCAACGACCGGACTTCGTGATCGGAGGGGCAAGCCGAAATACTGTTCCCGCAGTTGTGCCGTAGAGATAACCCTTTCCGTCAAAGGTCAAACCGGCAGCCGGGTTCGCTTCATTCTCGCTGATTTCGAAGCGATGAAGGATGTTCTCTGTCCAGGCGCCCCCTTTGACGGTTCGCGGCCTAAGCTCGAATACGGTGCCGCAGCCCTGTCCCGAGTTATGTGGGCAGTTGTAGCCGCCGATGTAGGTCGTACCGTAGATTGCGCCCTTGCTGTCGAGCACCAAACCGCCGTTGGGATTCGCTCCATCGCCGAACTGTGCGCCCGCGGCGAGGCCCTCGAAGCTGTACAGCACCTTCTCCGTCCACCCGCCGTCCTTGGTCTTCGGCGGACTCAGCCTGAACACCGTTCCGCAATACTGATAGTACGGATCGCAGCTTGTACCCTTGCCGCCGCCAAAGTAGGTTGCTCCGTAGAGGTTGCCTGCAGCGTCGAACACCAGATCGCCGAATGGCAGATAGCCGTCCTTGCCGCCTTTGAAGCTGTACAGGATGGTGTAAGTCCACTGGCCGCCTTTTGTCTGCGGCGGTGACAGCTCGAACACCGTGCCGCATCCGCCCTTGATGCCCAGGAGAACACAGTCGCCGGTGCCGCCGTAGGAAGAAGTGCCGTAGATGTTTCCGGAGGCGTCCGCGATCACGCCGCCCGAAGGAAATTCGCCGTCGTTGTGCTGCTTGCCTTTGAACACATGCAGCAGAGTCTCAGTCCAGGGATCGCCTTGCTTCGCGGGCGGTGAGAGTTGATAGACCGTGCCGCAAGCCGCCATGGGAGAGCAGTTCGTTCCGCCGCCCTGCTGGGTCGCACCGTAGAGATTGCCTTGCTTATCGAATACCACTCCGCCCGCAGGGAATGCACCGTCGGTGCCGCCCTGGAAGCTGTAGAGGACTTTCTCGTGCCACTCGGCTGAAGCCAGGCACAGTCAATACGAAAAGAAATACGAAGACGCTCAGCGGGACAATTGAGCGCGACGCATTCTTCTTGCGAGTCATAACGGGATGACCGGTTCGCCGGGGAAGGAGAATCGGCGCGGCCCTCGGCGATATTACCCTCGTCGTGCGCCGGTGTCTACGGAAGATTCTTTGCGCAAAAAGCCGAGTGCCCCGCAAGAATTCTTCTATCCCATTGACGGCGGCTTCTTGCCGTTTCGCTTCCAGTACAAATATCCTGGGACGCCGATCAACACAATTGCTGTCCCCCAGAAGGCTTCGATGGGGCGGGTGATGATGGTGTTCAACGTCCAGGCGGTGCCGACCAGCACGTAGATTGCGGGCAGCCATGGATATCCGGCGCAGCGGTAGGGACGCGGAATGTCGGGTCGCTTCCAGCGCAGGATGAACAGGGCAATCACGGTCAGCGTGTACGACAGCACCATGCCGAAGATCACGTAGGTGTAGAGCTGATCGTAGCGTCCGCTGAGCGTCAAGATGGCGGCCCAGGCTCCTTGTCCGATCAGGCTGAATGCCGGGGTGCGCCACTTGGGATGGATGACCGCCATGCGTTTGAAGAAAACGCCGTCCTGCGCCATGGCAAGATAGACGCGCGCGCCCGACAGTGTGCAAGTGGCGGCGGCGCTGAAGCAGGAAATGGCGATCGTGGCGGAGAGCCAGACCGCGGCACGCGGAGAGAACAACGCTGTCGCAGCCGCGTGGGCGATGGTCTCATGTTTGGCGATTTCGCTTAGCGGCATGGCATAGACGTAGGTCAGGTTCATCGCCATGTAAATCACGCCGACCACGAGGATGCCCAACACCATCGCCAACGGCACATTGCGGCGCGGTTCTTTGACCTCGCCTGCAACCCAGGTGATGTAGACCCATCCGTCGTAGGCCCAGAAAACCGCGATCAGGCCGACGCCCATTGCAGAGATGAATTGGCCGGGGCTGAGGCCCATGGTCAAGCTGGCGCCATGGCTGCTGAAGTTTGCCCAGTGGCCTTTGCCGATGGCGAATCCGAGAATGACGAAAGCCCCCATGGCAGCGAACTTGGTCCAGGTGGAGAGGTTTTGCATTAGGGCTCCCCAGCGCAGTCCGACGACATTTACATACGTGAGTACGACGATCAGGAAGAGGCCCACTATGTGAGCGCGGGTTAGCGTGATGCCTAGCGCTGAGAGCACTACGTGCTCCTGCGAAATTACGGGAACGACTTGGCCCATGTACGCAGCCGACGCCACGGCGAGCGCGGCGATGGAGCCGCCGTTAGCTACGCTGAATAGCATCCATCCGTAGAGGAATGCGGGCAGGTCGCCGTAGGCTTCGCGCAGATAAATGTATTGACCGCCGGAGTCGGGGAACATCGAGCCTAGTTCGGCGAAGGCTACGCAGCCGAACAGCGAAATTATGCCGCCTAGCACCCAGACTCCGAGGAACAGGATGGGTTGCGGCAGCGGGCCGGCGATGTCTTTCGCGGTCAGGAAAATTGATGAGCCGATGATGCCGCTGGCTAGCAGCAGAACCGAATCGAGCAGCGTGAGGCCGCGAACCAGAGTGGGCTTGGTCTCGGAGTTTGTCGACGGCGGAGATGCGACTGGGATTCCCATGGATCATCCCATTCCCAGTTCGTCGGCTGATTCGAGCGGCGTGCCGCAGCGGCGGCAGATGACGGCGGAGCAGTCGCCGCAGGTTAGCGGATCGCGGACTTCGGCGGCACATTTCGGGCAATAGAGAAGTTCGGGCTCGGGTTCGGCCGGAGGCTGCGGGATTTGAAGCCATGAGGAAGGCAAATGTAGCATAGACGTAGCGGTGGCGTCCCGCGGTACGACGGCGGGCGAGACGCCCGCCAGACAGCCGGCAAGATGCCGGCGCTACAAAGGAAATTCTATGCCAGAGACAGTGCCTACTCCCGATGAGCGTTTGCAGCAGTGAATTCAATCGCTGGGCCGCGGAGGGTGAAGGCGAGAAGATGGAGCGCCATCATCTCGATATTACGGCGAAGACTATACGGCTTATGGAGCTTCGTCCTGGGGAGCGCGTGCTTGATCTGGGATGCGGCTCGGGCTGGGCGACGCGGCTGCTGGCGCGACTTGGTCGGCTGAAGGACCTGAGGGTTTCGGGCAAGTCGTGGGCGTTGATGTTTCCGACGAGATGATCCGCCAGGCGCGGGCGGCTTCGAAGGATTTCGAAAATATTCTGTATGTCTGGGGATCGGCGCAGCAGATTCCGTGGGAAGAAAACTTCTTCGACAAGGTGCTTTCTGTCGAATCGTTTTATTACTATGCGGATCAGGACGCGGGCGCTGGCCGAGTTATTCCGGGTGATGGCGCCGCACGGGCGCATTGTTCATTCTGATTAATCTGTACAAGGACAATCCCTACTCGCTGCAATGGGTGGACAAGCTCAAAGTGCCGGTACACGTGCGGTCGGAGGCGGAGTATATCGAGTTGCTGAAGAAGCATGCGGCTTTGAAAATGTCGAAGCGCGGCGCATTCCAGACGACACGCCCACGCCGGATGACTATCAGACAAAGTCGTTTCATAGCCTGGAGGACTTGCGTGCGTTCAAACGGATTGGGGCGTTGTTGCTGATGGCGTCGAAGCCGGATGTGAGGACGCGGGCGCCGGGTCACGCGATTTATTGAAGGAGAGACGCAGGCGATGGGCCCTTCGACTACGCTCAGGGCAGGTTCGCGCCGGCACCGCTTACTTCCCCAGTCGGTTGTACTTTCTTCAGTACCTCGCGCAGGCGGTCATGGGGCAGTGCGATCACGGTGTGATCGTCGATCCCCGTCATGGTTTCGGCTGCGACCATGGCATTGATCACTGCTTCCTCGGTCGCTTGGACAGTAGCCAGAAAAATTGGATCCAGTTGCTCATTGGGCAGCATGGTGAGTTGGTGAAGGCCTTTGGATCCCACCGCTCCCGGATTAGCTGTCGAAAACGCAATAAAGATGTCTCCCGACCCGTCTCCCGAATAGCTTCCGTCTCGTCCCAAGCCGAGCGACACCCGTTTGGCCACGCGCTTGAGTTGAGTTGGAATCAACGGAGCATCCGTGGCGACGATCACGATAATCGAGCCGGTATCGTTCTCATAGGCCGCGTGCTCGGGCATTTCTTTACCAACTGGCACTCCGGCAATGCGCAACTCAGGCCGTCTTCCGTAGTTGCACTGCACAAGCACACCGACAGTGTAGCCACCAGACTTGGCATCAAGCACCCTGGAGGAGGTTCCAATGCCGCCTTTGAACTCATTGCAGATCATCCCCGTTCCTCCGCCCACGCTGCCCTCCTCCAGTGGTCCCGCGTGTGCGGCGTCCAGTGCGTGCTGCGCGTCTTCTGCTTTCACATGAAATCCATTGATGTCGTTCAAATACCCGTCCCAGGTCTCAGCCACCACCGGCAGCGACCACCAGTAACCTTCCATATCCTGTTGGCCATGTTTCAACTTCCACCCGATGACGGCGTCCCGCACCACGCCTACACTGTGCGTATTCGTGATCATTACTGGCCCGTCGAGAAAGCCCGATTCCTCCACCCATGTCGTGCCCGTCATCTCGCCATTCCCGTTGAGGGTGAACCAGCCGGCAAAAACCGCATCTGTGGATTCCTTCCCTCGTGGCAAGATGGCAGTAACACCAGTTCGTACTGGCCCAACGCCGACCTTCAGCGGACCATTGCCGGAAATGAGGGTGGTCTCCCCGACCTCTACACCTTTGACGTCGGTGATTGCGTTCAAGGGACCGGGCGCGCCATCGAACGGAACTCCCAAGTCGCGTGCCCGAGGTCGAGGCTGAGCCATGGCCGAGACCGCAAACAATACAAAAACGAGGACCGGAATCTTACTCCTATCGCCAGAACTCTGCATTAAAGTCCTCCCGGACGTTCGAGGCAGTCTAGGCCTCGGACTGTAGTCACGAATTTTACTCAAGTTGCGGAACGGGATGTGAAATCGGTCAGCGTTGGCGGGCGATCGCCGTTTGTTGCTGAAGAGAAGCCCCGGATTGCAGGTCTCGGCTTTGGGATTGCAGGTGCAGTCGCCGTGGCCTACTCAATCCCCAATTGCGTTCTTGCCTCGGGGCTCAGACGCTCGGGCGTCCACGGTGGAGTCCATACAACATTTACCGTGGCGGTGCGGATGCCGGGCAATTGCTCCAGCCGGGCTTTTACTTGTTCACCGATCATGACGTGCGAGGGACAGCCGGGCGAGGTAAGGGTTAGGTCTACGGAAACATCCTGACGGGCCTCTTGATCGCCACCGGCGACGGATTCCAAGCGTACGGCATAAATCAAACCCAGATCTACGATGTTCACCGGAATCTCCGGATCGTAGCATTGCTTGAGCGCACTTAGAACATCGCCTTCAGTCACGGCAGCCATGGTTTCTCCTCATCCCTCTATTAAGTTTACCGCATCGAAGCATTGTTCGGATGCCAGCTTGGTAACGTACGCTTATGCAGATGAGTCCTGAACTCAAACAACGGCTGCAGTTGGTGATGCTAGTGGCCATCGTCATTTCAGGTGCCCGGCTCATTTTTATTTTGTATCAACGACACGAGAGCCGGCTACAAGAGTTGAAGCACGCAAACATAAGTATTCGGTCTCACCTGAATGCCGATTACTACGTCACGCCGAAAAAACTTTATCCCTATGATTTGAAATCGGCCCGTCAGCTCACTCAGCAGCCAGTGTGGGTCAAAGTCGGTTACGGCTACAGCTATTATCCCTACGATGCGGCGCGGCATCACGTGGATTTTTCGCATGAAGCGGGGAAACCTTTGCCGATTGAAAAATTGCAGATCAAAGATGTTGTCAGTGAAGCTGCGCCGCAGAGTCCGGGCGAGCGCCAGGTACTGGCGGTGTTTGAGAAAGACGGCAAGGCTTATGCTTTTCCGATTGGATCGACAAAGGGCGGGGAATACAAATTTTATTCCGACGATATGCTCTTCATTCAGGATCCGCATGAGCTCTACAATCATTGGCCCAGTGACGTCTGGAACGCGATTGATCAACATCAAGTCAAACCGGGCATGAGCGAACTGCAAGCGGATTTTGCAGTGGGCATTGGGATTCCGGAAAGCTCCAGCGGCGAGTCGGGAAACCGCACGGTCAATTATCCCAACGGCGGGAATCCGCTTAGCGTCACCTACCGCGACGACAAGGCGGTGAGCATTAAGCCGGGTCCTCCGGGCTAGTGAGGGTATGCGCGGGCGTCTTCGCCGTGCTGGGCGAGGCTAAGAGCCGCCGCGGGGAAAAATCGTCATGGACGCAAAAAACTAACCTCAGGCGCTAAAGCGCGGACAGATTCCAGCGGCTTACCGGCCCGACTGAAGTCGGGCCCTTCCCAAAAGCAACTCCGCAGGCTCCAAGAGTCAGTTACTTCACTACCGGGGAATTCTCATCCGCGGCTTTTTGCTCGTCGCCATGGATGACCCCGTCCTCGTTGGCGTAGAACGAGCGGTGTTCGGCATCTACTTGTTTGGGAGTGAGCGTCAGTTCGTAGCCATCTTTGCGGGAATGAAAACTTACCTGATAATCGCCCCGGTTGGTCTCGGCCATGCGGCGAGTGAACGAGCCAGTGTGGACCAGTTCCATCAGACTGGACGCATATTTATCATTCTTTTTGTAATATTGCTTTTGTGCCCGCGTCACCGTCCGCATGTAGCCGAGAGCGTTGGCTTCGGAATCGGACCGCGCCGGATCGCCCTTAAATTTTGGCTGATAAGCCGTCTGTGCCGCAGAACCCAGCACTGCCGCTATTAATAACGCCGTAATCCCCGCTACTCGCCGCTGCGATGGTAACCGGAAAAGTAATTGCATCAGTATTCTGCCTCCCCTTCAATGTGGTATGCCTATGTTACTGCCGTAATTAGTAAAGGCTTACGGCACTTTCTATCCGCAACGAATACAGCTATGCTAGCCCCATCTACTCGAGTAGGAAAGCTATGAAATCTGCAATGGCCGCGAAAGCTGCACCAGTAAAAAAGTCGCCGATCCGTATTGCCGTAGTGGAAAGCGATCCACTGCGGTTCGTGGGATTTAGGGCGCTGTTTGATAACGAAGTCGATTTCGAGCTGATTTCAGCCTCGCTTCCCGACATTGGTAGTTTGCAGGGCGTCGATCTGATCCTGCTGGGCAATCGCAACGGCCAAAATTTATTTGACCTGATGGCCAGCCTGAAAGCCACGCGTCCCGACCTGCGGATTATTGTGACAGGTTCCGGCATCGATGAAGAAACCATTCTGAAGGCAATTGCTTCCGGGGCGAAGGGCTATGTGGATGAAGCCGCCGCGCCTGCCGAGTTTGTCCAGGCCATCCGAGTGGTAAACGAGGGTTCGGTGTGGGCTCCCAGACGAGTGCTTTCCATGTTCATCGAGCGCGTATCGTCATCTCCTGGGCGCATGTTCCCGGCAGGAAGAGTGACCTTTACCGACCGCGAAAAAGAAGTTCTTGAAATGCTGGTTGCGGGCCGCTCCAACAAAGAAATCGGTTCTGCGCTGGGCATTGAAGAGCGCACGGTTAAAGCTCACGTCGCCAAGCTGATGCGAAAAGTTGGCGTGCAGAACCGCATCGCCCTATCGGTGCACGCGATAACGCACAATCTGGTGACGGCGAAATAGGCCTCCTCGAAGTTACCAAAGTACAATGACCCTCGTAATCTTGTCGGCTTCGCGCTCCTGACGCATACTCGTTTCACCTACCACAGAACCTGGGAGACGGGGTTGGGAGCGGAGATTAGGGTCACCGTTGCCAACCTCGCATTTTTTTTGCCCGTGCCTGAATCATCAACAACTCGCTGGTTTTCCTCCTAACAATCCCGTCTTGCCTGCCGGAATCCTTTAGAATCAGTTGCAACCTGTTCCACAATTCTGTCCAGGAAGGTTATGGTGCAATGAAGAGACTTTTGTTGCTATGGGTGGTGATCGCTTTCGCGGCTGCGGCCGTTGCCGCTGATGAGAACACAACTGCTAAGCAAAGCAAGGCTAAAGACCGGCTGCAGGCCGCTGCCGACGTGCTGAATGAAATCCAATCGGCGCCTGACCAGGGCATCCCTGCGGAGGTTCTCGGCTCGGCCGAATGCGTGGCGGTGGTTCCCTCCATGCTGAAAGGTGGATTTGTCGTGGGAGCCCGCTACGGCCGCGGACTTGCCAGTTGCCGCACTCCCAAAGGGTGGAGTGCGCCGGCGTTTTTCAGCGTGAAAGGCGGAAGTTTTGGGCTGCAGATCGGTGGCCAGGCGGTCGATTTGGTCATGCTTATTATGAATGACGGGGGCATGCAAAAGCTTCTCTCCAGCCAGTTCAAGCTCGGAGCTGATGCCAGCGTAGCCGCCGGTCCTGTAGGACGCCATGCTGCGGCCGATACCGATTGGAAGATGCGTGCCCAAGTACTCAGCTACTCGCGCGCCCGCGGCGTGTTCGCCGGATTGGAGTTGAATGGCGCCGTGATTCGTCAGGACAAAGACAGCACTCGCGAGTTTTATGGGCACATGGTAACTCCTAAAGCTTCGCTGGAAGGAGAGATCGAGCCGCCGCCGGACGCGTATCCATTTCTGCAAACCTTAGCCAAATGGGCCAAGGAGGCCAGCAAATAAAGGAATCCGTTTCGCCGGAGGACTCGGCGCGATTTTCTCAACGTGGTGTTCGCGCGGGTGCTACGCTCACGATTTCCCCCAAAATGCGTCAGCGACTCGAGTACGCGCTCGCCTGGCTGATCATTAAATTCATAGGTGTGTTGCCTCGTCCGCTGGCTCGCGCTGCGGGCATCACGCTGGGATGGGCAGTTTACCTGTTGCATATCCGGCTCAGACGTGTGGGCATGCACAACCTGGCTCTGGCTTTTCCTGACAAGAGCCGTCGCCAGCGCGCCAAAATCTTACGCGGCGTTTTCACTTCTTTCGGACGCCAGCTGGCGGAAGTCTGCCTGTTTCCCAAATACACGCGTGAGAATGTCAGCAAGGTTGTGGTCTACGACGGATTTGAAAACTTCGAACGCGCTCTAGCGCGAGGCAAAGGCGTGCTGTTTCTGACCGCTCATTTGGGGGCGTGGGAGCTTTCGGCTTTTGCTCATTCGATCCACGGACATCCGTTGCACGTCGTGATGCGGCCGCTGGACAACGTCTACCTCGACCAGTTGACGCGTGAGTACCGCACCATGCACGGCAATTCCATGGTCGATAAAGACGATTTTGTTCGTGGCCTGCTCGGCGCGATGAAAGCCGGAGAAACCGTAGGGATTCTCATGGACACGAACATGACTCCGCCGCAGGGTGTGTTTGTTGATTTTTTCGGAATCCCGGCGTGCACCGCGAGTGGGTTGGCGAGAATCGCGTTGCGAACCGATGCTGCCGTGGTTCCCGGGTTCACGATTTGGGATCCCGCCTTGGGAAAATACCGGCTGCACTTCGACCCCGCAATCAACCTCGTGCGTACCGGCGATGACGACGCCGACGCGCTCGCCAACACCGCACTGTTCACGAAAGTGATTGAGGATTACGTGCGGCGCTATCCGGATCAATGGCTGTGGGTGCATCGGCGCTGGAAGACACGGCCTGAGGGCCAGCCGCCGCTTTACTAGCCGAGAGATGCAGAAAGCCGCATCTCTACAGTGCTGTGCAGCCGTTGCTTTGCGGCTTCAAAACCAGTCACTCCGGTACGCGATCCACCAGCTCACATACACGATCGGAATGGTTGCCGCGAGCGCCCACCACAGCGGCAAAATGAAGTCTGCCACCAGCCCGAGCACCGTGAAGCTGATCCAGAAGATCTTTCGCTCCATGTCAACATTTTAGACCCAGCTTTCCTTTCCCGCGGCAAACGTATAAAAAGGTGCGATGACGCTTTCGCCGAAGGCGCGCTCCGTCAAAGAAGTAGCCGAGTTTGTGCAGGCCCACGTACTTGGAGATGAAAGCGTGCCGCTGACAGGTATTGCAAGCGTTCGGTCAGCGCGGCCAGGTGATTTGATTTTCGTCGATCAGGAAAAAAATCTGTCGGCTGCGCTGGAATCGGGTGCGTCTGCGCTGATTGCAGGCAATTTTGCGGCGGTAAAAAACAATACTAAACCTGTGCTGGTTGCTTCCCAACCGCGCTTGGCCTTTGCCCGAGCTGCGCAGCTGCTGTGTCCTAGAGCAGAGCGCAAGACTGGAATCCATCCGAGCGCAATCGTGCATCCGTCAGCACGGCTGTCTGCAGGAGTTACGATTGAAGAGGGAGTCGTCATCTGCGAAGGTGCGCGAATCGGAGAGAACACGCGAATCGGAGCAGGCAGCGTGATTGGCGCGAACGTGAGTATCGGAGCCAGTTGTGATCTTTGTCCGAACGTGACGATTTATCCTGGGGTGCGACTTGGAAATCGCGCAATCGTGCATTCCGGCGCAGTGCTCGGCAGCGACGGCTTTGGCTATGTGCGGGATCAGGCGACTGGCCGTTACGAAAAGTTTCCGCAAGTCGGACGCCTGGAAATCGAAGATGATGTCGAGATCGGCGCCAACACCACCATCGACCGCGGAGCCCTCGACACCACCCGCATCCGGCAGAGGCGCGAAAATCGATAATCTGGTACACATTGGCCACAACTGTGAGATCGGAGAAGATGTGGTAATCGCCGCGCAGACCGGGCTTTCAGGCAGTATTACGATAGAAAAAAATGTCGTGCTCGGCGGACAGGTTGGCATCGGCGAACATGCGCGCATCGAAGAAGGAGTAATGCTGGGAGGACAAGCCGGTGTCCTGCCCAACAAAATACTAAAAGGGAAGGGAATTGCCTTCTGGGGAACGCCGGCAAAACCCCTGCGAGAATATCTGAAAGAGCTAGCGGCACTGGCGCGGTTAGCCAGAAAAAAGTAACTCTGTGGCGCGGGCGCCCTCGCCCGCGAATTAGTGCGATATGGCAATCGTCGTCATCGGCGGACATTCCCGCAGCGTGGGCAAGACCAGCGTAGTTGCGGGCTTAATCGCAGCGCTGCCCGAGTACAACTGGACTGCGTTCAAAGTCACGCAATACGGTCACGGAGTGTGTTCGTTGAACGGCGAATCCTGCCATTGCGCCACTGACGATCATTCCTGGGCAATTTCAGAGGAGAAAGACCGTTCTGGGGAATCTGACACGTCGCGGTTTCTCGCAGCCGGCGCAGTGCGATCGTTGTGGGTGCGGACGGAACAAGGCCGCCTCGCGGAAGCCATCCCAACCATCCGCCGCCGCATCGCTGAGGCGGAGAATGTAATTTTAGAATCGAACAGCATCCTGAAATTCGTTCGGCCGGATTTGTACCTTACAGTTCTGGATCCAGCGACGCCGGATTTCAAACGATCAGCCCAGGAATTCCTCGACCGCGCCGATGCGGTCATCCTGCATGCTCCTACTAATACAAATGGCTGTGATGCTGCGTGGACGAAGGTCTCGCTGAAGCCCGTCGCGGCTTGCCCGACCTTCTATATTCATCCGCCAAAGTACGTCACAAGGGAAGTTGTCGACTTCGTAAGAAGCAAAATGTCCAAGACTCTGAAGCCGAAATCCTGAAGCCCGCCTTTTGCTATCCTGCTGGTGTGCTCCACATTCATAAGAATGCATGGCTGCTGGTATTGCTTTCGGCTGCCTTGCAGATTCTGATCTTTCCGCTTCCTAACCTCTACATGCTTTGCTGGGTCGCGGTCACGCCGCTGCTGATCGCAATTCTGCGGGCGCGACAGCCCGACACACTTCAACTCCGCGCAGGAATCAAGTTGCTGCCGGCCACCCCGGTACAAGCTTTTTTGTTAGGCTACGCCTGCGGGATTCTCTGGTACGCCGGGACCTGCTATTGGATTTACAGCGTGATGCACCAATATGGCGGCGTCAGCGTACCAGCCGGCATCGGCATACTGATTCTGTTCTGCCTCTACCTTGCGATTTACCACGGTGTCTTCGGGCTGTTGCTGAGCCTGATCGCAGGGAGAGGCCCAATTAATCTCAGAGTGCTGCTGCTTTCACCCGTGCTTTGGGTTGCGGTCGAACTGGCACGCACACGCATCACAGGATTCCCGTGGGGCCTGCTCGGCACAACTCAGGTGGATAACATTCCGCTTAGCCGGATCGCGTCGGTAACGGGCGTCTACGGGCTGTCGTTCGAAATCATGCTGGTGAATGCCGCCTTCGCAGCCGCTTTTTTGGTTCCGCGTGAAAAACGCAAGCTGCTGCTGATTGCAACTGTCGTTGCCGCGGTAATCCTGCAGGCGGGAACCTTGGTTCCCACGGCCGCAATTCCAGCTGACCATATTGCAGTTCTGGTGCAGGCCAATGTGCCTATCCTTGAAAGTTCCGATTGGACGAAGCCTTACTTCAACGATACCTTGCGTGACCTCGCTGCACTCAGTCTGGATTCGCAGGGCGCGCCACATCCTGATTTAATCGTCTGGCCGGAGAATCCCGCGCCGTTCTATAACAGCGATCCTCTGTTCCGCGATGCCGTGAGCAATGTAGCGCGCCAAGCCAATGCCTGGCTGCTCGCAGGCAGCGTTGGCATTCGTAATGCCACCCCGGGCACGGCAACCGAAATGTACAATTCCGCCGCGCTCGTAAGCCCTAATGGCGAATGGGTCGCGCGCTATGACAAGGTTCACCTCGTGCCCTTCGGCGAATACGTTCCATTCAGACAAATGTTTTCTTTTGCCGCAGGCTTGACCAAAGAAGTTGGAGATTTTTCCCGAGGTATCTCGCGCGAGCCTCTGGACGCAGGGGGTATAAAGCTCGGCGTTTTCATCTGCTACGAATCGATCTTTCCGGATGAGATCCGGCAATTTGCTAAAAACGGAGCGCAGGTGCTGGTGAATATTTCGAACGACGGTTGGTACGGCGACAGCGGTGCCTACGCGCAACATCTGAAACAATCGCGCATGCGAGCCGTCGAAAATGACAGGTGGCTGTTGCTCGATACGAATACCGGCGTAACCGCAGCAATCGATCCGGACGGGCGGATCGTGGCCAGCGCGCCGCGTAAAACCCGCACTGCGCTGCGGGCTCCATATGCACTCGTCAACTCGACCACGTTCTATACCCGACACGGCGACTGGTTCGCGTACCTGTGTGCGATAATTTCGATAGCAGCATTATTGATGCGACTGTGGATTCGACCGCGAAGAGAAACATAGCAAGCTATTTCAACAGCCGAGAATCCGGCAGAGACGTTACTTGCGACGTGTCGCGGCGCACAATGTTCCAAAGGAAAACTCATGGTTGAAGAACTCGAAAAAGAATATGCAGGTTTGAAAGACAAAGTCCGCGAACTTCGGGAGTATCTTTGACGCCGGCAATCTGCGCCAGCGCCTGACCGAGGTCGAAAAGCAAGCCTCCGACCCGAATCTCTGGTCGAACCCACAAAAATCCCAGACGATCATGCGCGAAAAGAAGCGCCTGGAAGATATGTTGGCCAATGAGACCAACCTCATCCGCCACAGCGATGACATTTCAGCCTACTTCGACCTGGCTCGCGAAGGCGAAAGCGTCGACGCCGACCTGCGCCGCGAAATCGATTCTCTGCGCCAACTGGTCGATCGCCTCGAAACCGAGACACTGCTTTCGGGCGAGAATGATGCTCGTAACGCAATCGTCACTATTCATCCCGGTGCCGGTGGCACGGAATCGCAGGATTGGGCTGACATGCTGTTGAGAATGTATTTGCGATGGGCCGAGCGCCAGGGTTTTGAGACCGTGCTTTACGATTATCAGCCCGGCGAAGAAGCGGGACTCGAAGTCCGCAACTTTCGCTGTCAATGGCGAATATGCTTTTGGTTTATTGACCAGCGAAATCGGCGTTCATCGCCTGGTGCGGATTTCCCCGTTTGATCAAGCCAAGCGCCGGCATACATCTTTCGCCAGCGTCTTTGTCTCGCCGGAAATTGACGACAGCATCGAAATTGTGATCAAGCCGGAAGACCTGCGCATCGACACCTACCGCTCCAGCGGGAAAGGCGGACAGCACGTCAATACCACCGACTCTGCCGTGCGCATCACCCACCTTCCGACCGGCCTAGTTGCCGCGTGCCAGAACGAGCGTTCGCAGCACAAAAACAAAGATCGCGCCATGAGCATGCTCCGCTCCAAGCTTTACGAAAATGAACTGGAGAAGAAAGCGCGCAGCCACGAAGAAGATTGAAGATTCAAAACTCGACATCGACTTCGGCTCGCAGATTCGCTCTTACACCCTGCAGCCCTATCGTCTGATCAAAGACCATCGCACCAAGATGGAAGTCGGCGACGTGGATCGCGTGATCGACGGCGATTTGCAGCCTTTCATCCGCGCCTATCTGCAAATGCGCCGCGGAGAGAAGCAAGCATAAGAAATCACGTGTGGACAGCCGCTCTCGGCTGTCCACTGAGCGAAGCTCGGCAGAGACTACCCCAAGTCGCATTTGTTCGCGTTTACGGCTGCCTGCTGGTAACATTCCGTCCTTGAGGTGAGAACCAACTGCAGAATCAAACCATTTCGCACTACCGCATCCTGGAGAAGTTAGGCGGCGGAGGCATGGGCGTCGTCTACAAGGCCGAGGACATCAAGCTCGGCCGTTTCGTAGCCCTCAAGTTTTTGCCCGATGACGTAGCCAAAGATCCTCAAGCCCTGAGCCGTTTCCAGCGCGAGGCTAAAGCTGCTTCCGCCCTAAATCATCCGAACATCTGCACCATTCATGAGATTGATGAGCAGAACGGCCAGACTTTCATCGTGATGGAATTTCTCGACGGCGTGACCCTGAAACACCGCATCGCCGGGCAACCGCTCGACACTGAGGTCTTGATGTCATTGGCGATCGAGATCGCCGACGCGCTCGACGCGGCCCACAGCGAAGGCATTGTTCATCGCGACATCAAGCCAGCCAATCTCTTCGTCACCAAGCGAGGCCACGCAAAAATTCTCGACTTCGGTCTGGCCAAGCTTACCCCGGTGACCGGCAAACCCGTAGAAGCAGGAGCGGCTGAAGCAACCGCAGCCGCAGTGAGCCTCGACTTTCTGACCAGCCCGGGGACCGCGATTGGCACCGTGGCATACATGTCTCCGGAGCAGGCCAAAGGAAAAGAGCTGGATGCCCGCACCGACCTCTTTTCCTTCGGAGCGGTCTTGTATGAAATGGCCACCGGAACCTTGCCGTTTCGCGGCGACACTTCGGCGATGATTTTCGACGCCATCCTGAATCGCATGCCGCCCGCGCCTGCACGTCTCAATCCCGATCTTCCGCCACGATTGGAAGAAATTATCAACAAGGCGCTCGAGAAAGATCGCGATCTTCGCTACCAGCATGCCTCCGAAATGCGCGGTGACCTGAAGCGATTACAGAGAGACAGCAGTTCTGGCCGTCGCTCGGCGTATCAAGCCGGAGATGAAGGCGTCAGCACGGCAGGTCAGACAACTGCCGCATCTGGGACAAGCGGAAAGCACCAAATCGATTCCGGCCATCTTTCTGCCGCAGCGCCCGTTGTAGTCGCTCGTGAAAATGGAAACAAGAAACTCCTGGCTATCGGTCTGGCGGTTTTGCTGCTGGCGGCTGCGGGCGTAGGAATCTACAAAGTGTTCGCGGGCCGCGTCGCCAAACCGGTTGCAACAGCGTTCCAATCCATTCACCTTACGCGTTTGACCAACACCGGCAAGTCGCGCATGGCTGCCATCTCTCCCGATGGCAAGTACGTGGTCCACGTAATCGAAGATGCCGGAAAGCAGAGTCTCTGGGTGCGGCAGGTCACGACCGCGAATAATGTGCAGATTGTTCCTCCGGCGGAGGTGCTGTACTTTGGCATGACCTTTTCTGGCGATGGCAATTATGTGTACTACGTCACCGCCGCTAAGAATGAATCTGAGGCACTTCTCTACCAAGTTCCAGTGCTGGGAGGAACTCCGCGAAAGTTGGTCGAAGACGTCGACGATCCGGTCGCCCTTTCGCCCGACGGAAGCCAGATCGCCTTTGCCCGCTTCTACCCGCCGAAAGGGACGGACGATCTTACCGTCGCCAAGGCAGACGGGTCCGATCAACACGTTGTCACCAGTCGAAAACTCCCTTCAAGGTACGCCACATCCTGGTTCGGTAACAGCGCCGGTCTCGGCTGGTCCCCGGACGGCCGGACCATCGCCTCGCTCGCCGTGAATGGCATGGGTGGCGCTCAATGGAGTCTGGTGGGAGTGCCCGTAGCAGGAGGAGCGGAGAAGACGATTTCTCCGAACAGGTGGTCCAGTTCGGGTCGCGCTGCGTGGCTAGCCGACGGCAGCGGGCTTGTCCTCGATGCTTCCGATCAAAGCTCCAGCCTTTTGCCCCAGCTTTGGTACGTTGCTTATCCCAGCGGCGAGACGCACCGCATCACCAACGACTTGAATCGGTATTTCGGAGTTAGTCTGACCGGCGATTCCAGCGCCCTGGTGACGGTGCAAGGCGAAATCTCCTCCTCGATCTGGATTGCGCCGCAAGGCAACGCGAGCGCTGCCCGACGCCTGACATCCGGAAGCGGGGGCGCCGAAGGCCTATACGGTGTCGCTAGCCTGCCCAACGGTGGTTTGCTTTACACCTCGAACGCGAGCGGGCATAGCGACATTTGGAGCATGAGTGCAGACGGAAGCAACCCAACCCAACTAACCGTAAATGCGGGCAACAACTCCGCTCCCGCCGTTTCCGGCGATGGCCAAACTGTGGTGTTTTCCTCCGACCGCAACGGTCGCCGCAACATCTGGCAGATAAATAGCGATGGCAGTAGCCCGAAACAGCTTACCAACGGCGATGCCGATTTCTTCCCGCAAATCACACCCGACGGAAAGTGGCTGCTGTATGAATCTCAGTCCTCCGGGAACCTCCGGGTTTCGAAGCAGCTTGTCGCTGGGGGCGCGCCCCAGCCCCTCCTCGATCGCGCCGCCGGCAGTCCAACTGTCTCACCGGACGGAAAATGGGTTGCAATTGTCGCGTTCGATGAGGATGCAGGCCGGTATGAGCTAGCCTATATGCCTTTCGAGGGCGGCCAGCTAACCAAAATTTCCTACCTGATCGCGCCCGCAGTCGGATGGTCTCCCGATAGCAAAGCCGTGATCTACGTGGACGACCGGAATGGCGTTTCCAATCTAATGAGCCAGACACTCGATAGCCGTCCACCCAAACAAATAACAAACTTTACTGACAGCACCATCTTCAACTTCGCCTGGTCTCGCGACGGTAAGCAACTATTCGTCGCCCGCGGCGCCGTAAACAGCGACGTAGTCCTGATCAACAGTGTCAAGTAGCCCGGCCGCCACCGGTGCCCTTAGTAACGTTACCCCTCAACAAAACGCTAGCAAAGCGCCCTTGCGCGTTCGATCCTGTAGTGTCCAGCATTTTACGGAGCCAACTAACACTATGCCACGCATGATCGAAGTCATTCGTTCCTCGGGGGCATCCTCGGGCGTAATGCAAACTGCTGCGCGGGGCGCACTCAATGTTCCTCCTCAGGAGATGATTGAAATTCTGGTTTACCTGGCCACGCAGACGAAAATCTTCGCCGAGCGTGCCCGTCTGACTTTGGCGGGATGGGACGAGGCTTCTTCGCGGGCCGCCGCATCCGATCCCCATACGCCGAAAGAAGTGCTGGCTTACATGATCGCGCCCGGCAATCTTCGCCCAGCGTTGCTTCCCGCCCTACTCGAGAACCCCGGAGTGTCCGAGGAATGGCTAGTCGAGCTGGCTGCCACTGCTTCCCGTTACATGATCGAAACCCTGCTCAAGAGCGAGCGAGTCAATAAGTCCACGAAAATTCTGAGCTCACTTAGCTCTAACCCACACACCAACCCGACACAATCGGTTGCGGTAGCGGAGAAGCTTTCCGCAGTAGCACCCGCAGTTGCGAAAGACCTGGCCGCGCCGGCAGCGGTTGTACCTGAAACAAAGACGGCAGAGCTGATCGCCACACCAGCCGACGCAGAATTGGCTGTGGAAGTTCCGGACGAGAACATTGCCGCATACGTGGCCGAGCATGCCGCTGAAATATCAGCCGAGGCCAATAAACCCTTTCAGCCAATCGGTGGAATTGAGGAACTTACTCCGAGCTCGTCCGATCTGCCTGAAGAGCCGCAACCGGAAGCGCAAACTGAGGCGGTTTCCAGCGCGGCGCACGGCGCAGCCACAGCTGCCCGGAAAGCTCCCGCCAAGAAAAAGATTTTCCTGAGCGCCGAAGAAGAGCGCGGCAGCGCGTTGCAGAAAATTTCAAAACTCGACATTAAAGGACGCATTCAGCTGGCCATGAAAGGGACCAAGGAAGAACGGTCACTGCTCATTCGGGACGGCACTAAAGTGGTCGCGCTCGCGGTGCTCGAATCTCCTAAGATTACCGACAGCGAAGTCGAAAAGTTTGCCAATCAGAAGAATGTGCTCGAGGCCGTTCTTCGCGGCATTACGATGAAGCGGCGCTTCATTAAGCAGTACGCCATACTGCGAAATCTTACGTTCAATCCGCGCACACCCATCGATGTTTCGCTGGGGCTGATCAAACACCTGCTCACCGCGGATCTTAGAAACCTCCAAGGCAACAAAGAAGTGTCGGACACGGTGCGCAAACTCGCAACCCGAATGTTCCGACAGAAACTGGAGACCAGCGGAAAAGAGTAAGCGGCAAACGGACGTGTTTGTGTCGCTTCCCGTCATCGTATTGGCGTCCGCGACGGACGCCGCTACAATAGTTTTTGTGTCCACATTGACGGAAACTGATTCCATTGCCGATCTGCTGAAGCGTTCTAAAACTATCGCGGTCGTCGGACTCTCGAACAGCCCTCTACGCCCAAGCCACGGAGTGTCGGCGTACATGCAGACAAACGGCTACCGCATCATCCCGGTAAATCCAAACATCAAAGGCGCTCTCGGCGAAAAGGCCTATCCATCGCTGCTCGCTGTTCCGGAGAAGATCGATATTGTGAATATTTTCCGCCGGCCTGAGTTCGTGGATGAGATCGTGGATCAGGCGATACAGCTGAAAGTCCCCGCAGTCTGGATGCAGGAAGAAGTGGTGAACGAACTGGCCGCGGAAAAGGCTCGCAAAGCGGGGATTTTCGTAATTATGGATCGCTGCATCCTCAAAGAACACAAGGCGCAGTTCGGATAGCAGAAGTTATGCGGCTCCAATTCTAGGTTCCAGTGTAGAGCTGGAATGGCGCCCAGTAGAATGGCTTGCGAAAATCGTTGGAGTGGAGCAGGGAAAGTTTCGCCGAACGAAGCGCTGCTTGCGGGGTTCGGCCTTGTCTGAGTTCGGCATAGAGTTGGTCCATCAGCCGCGGCGTCGAAGCGTCGCTGACTTCCCACAGCGCCCCGATCACGTTGTGCGCACCGGCGAAGAGAAACGCCCACGAAAGTCCCACTAATCCCTCACCCGTATAAGCGCGAGCCCCCGCACCATAGCAGGTTGAAATCGTCACTAACTGCGCATGCAATGGGTGGCGAATAATTTCTCTCGCATATAGCTTGAATGAATCTTCCTCGGCGGAGGCCTTCGACAATATGACGGCGGAGTCCAACGGGCTCAATCGGCTGGCGGTTCCATGTGCTACGAAGTGAATATAGGCGAAATGCTCAGGAGAACCGCTTACGTAGGCCGGAGCCGTGGCTTGTGCTCGGGTAAGAACTTCGCGGCTCGCGGGAGGAAAATGTTTTTCGATATTCTCGATTTCTACTTCTGCCTTTGGCAATTCTCCGTATTCGGGGTTGGGAGCGACGGCGTCGCCTATAAGCAGAAGAAGTTTGCTGGCTGCAGTCTTCGATGAAACGCGCGGATGCGAGGCTGCCAGCAGGCGCAGTGAGTTGGCATCGGCGATGGTCGCGTCTTCAATCCAATAGTGCAGCGTGGGCTCGGGCACTAACAACGTCTCGAAGTTCAGATTGTTCAAGCTGCCATCGGGAATGATGAAGACCTGCGAGTCTTTCCTCAGCAGAGACTGCGCAGGGGCGATGAGCATTCGGTAGAGCGCGATTCCATCGGCGTTTGAGGTCTCAAGCACATCCTGCGGACCAACCAGAGCCTTTCGATAGCGCTGTACCGCCGCGTCGATTTCCGATTTGGAAGGCAGCGGAAACAGACTCGTCTTTTGCGGTGTGATCGCCCAGAGATACGACTGCTTCTCGCCCAGCCAATAAAAAAGTATTGCGCCGCCGGCGCGTTTGGCCGCCTGTCGCGCATTCAGCGGGTCGGGAGCGAATGAACTGGTTTTCGGCAGCAGTCCCAATCCTTCGGTAAGCGTGCGGGCGCGGCTGTAGTCGGCAACCTGCAACGCCTGATCAGTTTTTCCCCGAGAGATCAGAAAATGAATGTAGTCGTCGTAGATGCGGGAAGCATTGGTAAGAAATGGCAGCCGGGAATCTTCGTGCTGAAGTTCAGAGCGTGCTGCCTCGAAAGTGCTGAGCGCAGCCCGGTATTCGCGCTCGGCCGAGTCTGGCTGGTTTTCGTCTTCATAGAGCCGGGCGAGCGAGCGCTCCGCCTCCCACCTCAGAAACACCGGGCTATCCTCAGACTGCGTGACCTCGCGGAACGCGCTCTCCGCGGCAGCGCTGTCATGTTCTTGTGCGGCAACTTGTCCTTGGACCAGCCGAGGATAGACTTGGTCGCGCTTGTTGCCATCAGCCTGCGCCATAGAGAGGGCTTCGGCTGCGTAGCGTTTCGCGTCGTCCTGCTTTCCGGTTTGCTCGGAAACAAATGCCAGCGCGATGAGCGAATTAATGACGTCTTCTCTGCTGTTGATTTGCTTCGCCAGCTGGAGGGATTGCAGGAACGCATCTTCTGCGACCGAGAATCTGCGGCATCGAGGTAATGTATGCGGCGTTGGTGAGCCATCCGACTGGCTGGCCACCTGGCCTAGTTTTTCGGCTTGTTTACTAGCCTCGACGAACATCGCCTCAGCCTTCTCTGAATCGCCGAGCTTGTAGTAGGCCCAGCCCATGTTTCCCAGGGCTTTTTGTGTGACGTTTCCAAAGTTCCGGGGTAAGGCAATTTGACGGGCGGAGTCAGCCGCGTCGAGCGCCTCATCGAAGTGTTCTTGCGCGACTGCGGACCAACTCAGGTCCAGCAACGCGTTGGCTTCCCATGAGGGGTCACCGCTGGCACGAGCCGAAACAAGAACACGTTCGAAAAGGTCCTGCGCTTGTGCGTAGTGGCCGCGCTCCATTTGGAGGGCGCCTTCGGCATTGAGTACATCTGCGCAATCAGGATTGTCAGAGGTGGCGCAGATCCGTTCAGCTTCTGCTAGATTCTGCTCTGCTTCAGGAAACTTGTGCAGGGAAACATAGGCTAGACCCTGCCACATTAGTTTTTGGACAACCAGTTCGCCGGAGGGGGGCGGGATGGACTCGGAGGTGAGGAGGCTTAGCGCTTCCTGGTTCATGCCGCGCAAATGCAGCGCTCTCGCCTTGAGAATGGTGAATTTCCACGCCCACTCAGAACCCACCGCGTGGAAATCCTTGTAGCCTTTCTCCGCCTCCAAAGCCGCAGCGACGGCGTCTCCTTTGCGAAGGGTCTGCTTCGCGTGATCATAGGCGGCCTGAGGGTCGCGTCGACTACAGGCGAAGAGGCAGGCAAGGGCGAAAACCAGCAGGACCGCTCTCGATACGTGGCGTTCAAAACAAGATCCCCCGCCGGCGCGCAAGCATGCGTGTCGGATTTTGCGCAGGGGAAGCATCGGGGTCCACCTGCCGACAGATTCTAATTCAAAAGCGGAGAAGCGTCGTTTCAGAAGTGGACGCAACGATACTGATTTGGCATATTGCGTACCAGGTTCATGGTCCGCTCTAGTGCCCGCCGCCGCTGCCTTGGCCGTTTGACTCGGCGGTTGAAACGCCACCGTTACCCTGCGCGAGGCAGCCTAGCTCCATTCGAATCATGGTCAGGTGGAAGGTGTATTTCTCCGGTCCTGGTGCGCCGTTTTTTTCGCGCTTCATGGTCAGCTCGGCGAGGAATATCTTGCCAAAGTGGGGCACATCGAGCACGTGTCCGAATTGTATTCCGGGAGCGCCGGTCACTCGGTTCACTAGTGAGCATTTCACTTGGCCCTTTTTAAGCGCAGCATCCGGGTCCCATTGGTATTGCTCGCTGGCCCAGTCAGGAAGATTCCTCGTCTGGTTAATGTTTTTATATTGAGAAGAAATGCGGTCGAAGACTTGTCCTTCTTCAAAGTAGGATTTGGCATTGGCGGGTTTCGTTCCAAGAATATCTACCTGCCGTTCCAGTTCGACTTTGTGTCCGCCAATCCGCAGATTGTCGAAGCGCGTCCCCAGAAACGTTACGGAGGGAACTCCATCCGTCATTCCATTTTCAGGGTCGTAGACAGGATGTTCAGTGGAAATCTGGGCTACCACGCGATCGGCTGTGATCACGTCGAGCACGTTGATGTCCTCGACGACCGACGTTGAGAGCGTGGTAAAGCCGTGCCCCGCTTTCGGGCTTTTGTGTCCGGCGACCTGCGTGTATCCGGACCGGTAGGAAATTAGCCCGTCCAAGCGGAAAGGATCAGCCTGTTTAAATTGGTAGTGGCCGTCCTTGGGCAGCTTCACGTAAGCGCGCGGCGCAATCCGCTCGCGCAAGGGTTCTTCGAATTCCGCGCTTAGAAGATCGGCTGTGGCGTAATAGGTGTGAGAGGGCTCGGTTTTCGAGAGCAGTGATTTTACTAGTGTCGCCATTTCGTTGCCTCCGCTCGATGAGCTACTTCTGGATTTGTACTTCAATCGAATAATGGCCGAGATCCGAACTTTCACCGCCGGCGGTATTGCCGTGTACTGCTAATTTATAAATGCCTTGCTCCTGGTTCGTTCCGGGGACGTAGATCGACCGCGCCTCGTCGGATGAGGCTGCGGGAATGGTGCGCGACCATTCTAGTCTTCCTGACGGGCTGGACAAGTTAAAAGTGTATGAAGAGTAGCGGCTGTCCGGGGGGATATTTACCAGCAGATGAAAGCCTTCGCCAGGGCGAGGCGAGATCTGAATGGTATTTGTGCCACGCGTGCTGACGTTGATCGAGGCCCATGGCAGAATCTGCGGGCTGCTGGCCAATTGCTTTAGCTGGGGATAGGTCACCAGATTCTGATACGCAACCACGATTAGCAAGGCAGCCAAAACAGGCACGATTAGTGCCGGACGGAACCATCTGAACCAAGCGGCAGTGGCGGGCACGGGAGTCCGGGCGGGCGATGCGGCAAGAGGTTGCGCCAGCACGACCTTACTGTGCTCCACGAGCGCGGCGCCGGCTCGCACGTCGAGCGCGCACTCCTGGCATTCAAAAAAATGTTCCTCGAATTGTTCCTGTAGTTCCGGCGTAAGCTCCTCCAGCAAGTACTTTTCCGCAGCCATTAAGCGAACTGACTCGCTATGGTCCATCTTTTACTTCCCCCTCGTATGGATAGTGCAAAAACTACGCAGACCGTTTCATGCTTAACTTGCCGCCGATCTGGTTATGCCGGAAGGTAAACTCTTTACATAGACCGCCTTAAATGCCTGCTTGGCGCGATGCAGCAGCACCCGGAGGTAGTCGCGGTCTACGCCAAAGTCGCGGCATACGGCGTCTTTGTCGCGTTCTTCGAGAAATATCTCCCGCAACAGCCGCCGGTCGCGTTCCGAAAGTTCATCGAGAACCTGGCGGACCTTCTGCTCCATTTCTTTATGGGAGAGAATCGCAACCACGTCCAGCGATGGATCTGGCACGTTTGCGCTTTCTTCCTCTTCGCTCAGATTCTCTCGGCTCGCGGACCGATAGTGTTCGAGCAATACGTTATTACAAACAGAATTCACAAAGGCTCCTAACCGTTCCGGTTGTCTTATCCCTTGACTGCGCAAAGTAGCGAAGACGCGGGCAAAGGTTTCCTGTCGCAAGTCTTCCACTGCCTGAGGAGATTTGACGCGGGAACGCAACTTCAATTGGATCAATTCACTGAAATAGGCGACAAAATGGGTCTCTGTCCGGAAATCGCCGGAACAGAGCCGCTCCAAGTATGACTTGTTGAATTCGTGGAATTGCAAGACCTAGCCTCAAGGTGCGCCTAAGTGGCAGCTATTCTACACCCGCTTCGCTGAGGATCAAGAGATGTTCGCTGAGGATCAAGAGATGCGAATTGCTTGGGTGTGTTGAAAACACTTTCGTTAATCAGAGCTTGCTTTCAGGCGAGCATACTTCGAATGAAACGAGGTTCGCTGCAAATTCACTATTGCGATAACAACATAAGAAACTTGCGGTGACGAATTATGATCATGACGCAAACATTTCAAGGTAAAGATGTTTCTTCGGGAGTAGTGCAGGCTGTGTTGATGCACGCCTTACAGTTGCGGCGCGGTTGCCGCGAGGTGTTTCTGCTGTGCGACGTTCAACGGTGCAGTCTGGCGGAAGCTGCCCTGATCCTTGGCATCAGCCGGATCGCAGCCAAGAGAAGATTGCAGTTGGCCCGGCAAAGAATGCAAGACGCCACTGAAACACTATGGGCCAATGCGACGAAGCAGAGTGAGGGTGACCGGCGCACGAACCGTGAATCACGATGAAGAAGTCGTCACCAGTTCGAAGGAAGACGTCAGTTGGATCGCTTTGTGCAAGGTGCGGTACAACGGGCACTTCATCGGATAGACTGCATGTGCACGCTCTGCCTTCTCTCGTGCATCTTCCGGCGCTGCCAACTTCATGGAAACGTGAATCCTGCGGATGACCAGCACCCCCTCCTCTTCTTCGACTTCTCCAGTCACATCTGCGGTGAGCCTGCCCTCGCTGGCATTAATTTGACGCGCTTCCAGCGCGCCTCCGAAAGTGCCCATCATTCAACCGGCGGTCGCAGAGATAACGTAGTCGATGGTGGCAGCGTGGGACTCTTTCAGAGTCGCCGGATCAACTTTGTAGTGCTCGGCTATAGCTCCATGCACGCTGTACACAACGGGTTGAGACTCTCCCGGCAAATGTGCGACGCGCAAAGGTCCACGTACGCGTTCAATACGCGACTTAGAAACGTAAACAACTTCGCTCATGGCTCTCTCCTGGATCGCTGGCTCATCGACTCTGTGTTCAGTGATGTCGGCTCTTGCCCAGAGGCGGATTGCGGTGGCCGGTGAGTTTATAAAATTGGTGCGGAAGGGGGGATTTGAACCCCCACGCCTTTCGGCGCCACCCCCTCAAGATGGTGTGTCTGCCAGTTCCACCACTTCCGCACGTTGAAGCAATTTATGGGGCGATGTCGATGCTTGAGGAATACTGCACCGAGATTAATGGTATCGCGTCCGGTCATGTCCTGCAACGTAGGGCATTCCTTCGAACTGGCGAGTTGAATGGCGCCGACTCTTGAATAGCCACAGGTGGTATTCCGCCGGCTTCGACCGGTTTACCTTCCGCCTGGCATACTGCTGGACGGTGAATCCAGCCCGTACGCTAACAGAGTCGGCGAGCGATGGACCTGAAGCATCAAATGTTGTGTGCGATCTAAATCTGCGTCCCATTGGAGGCGTCATAAACCGTGCAAAGTGCGAAATTTCTTAACCTCGCCGAAAGCGAGGCCAGCCGCAGGAAGTCGGGGAGGAGCTATTCGGAGGTTCTTCGCGTGCCCGCCATGAGTGCCGGAGTTTACGTGTTGCCGGCGGGCGGGGCCGATACGCAATCGCCGCACCAGCAAGACGAAATGTACTACGTGATGAGCGGCCGGGGCCGGATGCGGGCCGGTTCGGAAGATCAGGCGGTAAGCGAGGGTAGCATCATTTTTGTTGCGGCGCGAGTTGAACACCGTTTTTACGAGATTACTGAAGAACTCATGTTACTCGTGATTTTCGCGCCAGCAGAAACGGACTAGATGTTCGACTTGCGCGACCGTTGAGGCATTCCTAAATCAAACAGAACTAGCCGAAGCCGACGCGGTGTGTTTGTCCTTCGACGGCACCCAATATATCTCTTCTTTGAGTCCTTCTTTGGTAAAGCCGATGCGTTTCAGAATTCCCTTACTGGCTTCGACCATTGCAGGATGACCACACAAGTACGCTGTTGCATTCGTCCCGAGAGCCCACATGTCGGTGTACTTGCGCAAAATGTCGTCCACGCGTCCGGTTTCGCCCGTCCATTTTTCGTCCTCCCACGGACGGCTGACTGTAGGCACATACTCTAGCCACGGGACTTCCCGCGCGAAGTTCTGCAATTCATCGAGGTATCCGAACTCCCAGGAACGGCTGGCGCCGTTCAGCAGAAACAGTTTATGTTCTCCCGCAAACTTTCCTTCTTTCCAGTCTCGATAGAGGGTACGGATAAAACTGACGAAGGGTGCGACGCCGGTTACGGTGCAAATCAAAAGATGATTAGTGCGGCCGCTCTGGGTATCGAGGACGAACCGTCCCTTGGGAACCTTCCGCATGAAAACTTCATCGCCAGGCTGCAGTCTGTATAACAGCGGTGTTAGATCGCCGGGCGGAACAAGTTCGAAAAAGAACTCGAGTTCATTCTCGTAAGGTGACGACACGATGGAATAGGGACGTTCTCTATGCTTGTCAGGAGCTTCGAGACCGAGAGTCGCATATTGCCCGGGAGCGAACTTGAATTCGGCGCTCGGCTTGACGCGGATCATCCACAACTCAGGTGCGATGTCCACTCGTTTAGTTATAACGGCGCGATGAAATTTGTCTGCGTTGCTGCCGCTCATAGGGAATACCCCGGCTCGTCGATGGGGTTCGGGGCCTGCATAGTCTACAGTAGCGATGGGTTGCGCGGCTTCTCTTCAACCATCTATTTAACCGATACCGCCAATCGTTTTTTTTAATCTTTCTTCGCTCAACTCGAAGCCGCGGCTATTTTCCCAGCACCAGGACGACGAAAGTGTCCGGCAGAATCGAATGCCGAGGATGTGGATGATCGGGAGTAGCCGGTGGAGGCGGCCCGAATTTGGCCGTGACCACGTAAACGTTGTGAGTCTTATCATCGAGGGCGAGAGTTCGTGCACCCTCTTGCGTTTTAACATTTTCAGCCACGCTGAATTTGCTTGGTGATTCTTCGCGCACTACCGTGAGAACGCCGCTTTCACCGCAAGAAGCGAACGCAAGACCTGTGCCTTCATCGAAGGCGGTGGCATCTACTCCTTCGCCAATAGGGGGCGTCGCAATGACTTTTCCGCTGTCGGCATCGACCACAGCCATCATTTTATTGTCGCAGCCAACAAACAGACGGCGGTTCTTACGGTCTATGGAAAGGCCGCTCGGTTCCTGACAAGGCGCCAGTGGCCAGCGCGATTTCACTTCCAGCTTGTTGGGGTCGATGGCGTCCAGCTGGCTCTTGTCTTCAAGGTTGACAAAAATCTCGCCCTTGGCGTCGCTGGCAGCAAATTCAGGTTTGCCTTCAAGTTTGATGGTGCCAAGCACCGTGCCTTTGGCCCCGTCAATGGCCGTCGAGTCCTGACTTTTGCCGTTGAAAGTGAAGACGCGTTTGGTCGCGGGGTCATAGAGAATCGCATCGGGATTGTCGCCGACCTTCACCTTAGTGATTGGCTTCAGCGTCTGAATGTCGAAAATTGTGACCGTACCTTCTTTCCCATTGCTGACAAAGCCGCGCCCCAGGTCCGGGGCCAACGCAATGCCGTGCACGCCAGGAGTATCGGGAATATCACCCACAGGTTTGCCCGAATCCGCATCGATCACGATGACGTGGGTAGCGCGCGAAATGTAAAGCCGCCGCGAAGAACTGTCCATGGTCAGGTAATCCCATCCGCCCTCGCCGCCCAGTTTGTAAGTATTGATCACGTGATAGCCGGGATCTGCGGCAAACGAAAACGTTGCCAGCAAAATGAAAATCGCCAGTTCTCGCCACTTTGAAAACAAGTAATTCATCGTTAATATCCTCGTTCTTAAAATAGTTTATGCGGCACTGCTTATATTAGTCCCAGATGGCTGAAGGCAACCTTAAGACGGACGAATTGTGCTTCATCGAGTAGTTTTAAACTCACAGCACAGGGATCCGCGCATCTGCAGCTTCATTCACTTGATGCCCAGCGATCTTCTGCCGCAGCAGAGAGACGTGCTGGGTTTCTTTGACCTTCCTTCTGCCACGCCTAAGAAGGTCACCCAGGCGCGCCCCGCATATGTTTCCGCATTCAGGGTCAACATTCCGGGAAGGACCAGCCACGCGAAGGGTAGCCAGAATAAGAGAAGTACAACATTTGCCAAACAGCCGCTGTTCAAATTCCAATGCGGCCATTTGCCTTTGAAGCCGCACACAATGAATCCGCTGATGGCTTGAACTACAAAAACCATTTTAGAACCGCACAGGTTGCGGACGAATCCGTACTCTGCGCCATGCTTGTCCACCAGGCCGCATCCCTCGCACCGGCGCAGAAATTCTTTTACTTCTCGGAATGCGTCCATAATCCTGCGGTCTGCTAAGGGTGGCGAT
The DNA here is from genome assembly GCA_963716405.1 of uncultured Acidobacteriota bacterium. Lineage (GTDB taxonomy): Bacteria > Acidobacteriota > Terriglobia > Terriglobales > Acidobacteriaceae > JABDBE01. The sequence goes on from CAVQTI010000022.1 coordinate 68,880, forward strand.
TCGCATTCTTCTTCGAGCGACATCAGCCTTATCCCGAATTTATGCAAAACCGCCAATTGAATTCTATTCTTTTGATCCGCGCTCAGATATGAGTCTCGCATTCGACAGAAGCGAGTGGATGGAAGGCCGCCGCGATTATCCCAAAATTGTTTGCCGTAGCGTACTCCCCGATCCCTGAAGAACATGGAAGCCAAATAGATTAAAGCGAACGACACCAGACTGGATCCCGCGAGTTGCAGTGGACTGCCCAGCAATCCCGGACACAAGTAATAAACGGTGCAGAACAGCGGCAAAAGCAAGATGCCGGTTGGTATCAGGCGAGCCTTCCAGTCATACCCGTCTACAAATTCCTGCCATCGCATTTTCGCACCTTCATGCTCACTGCCGAACCGGCCAGCGAGAGTCAATCTTTGCCATGATTCTTTCCGCTAGCGTAATGGCGTCAGCCATGGCGGACTCGGACGCTGGAGAATGCTTACCGTCCCAGCGCGTCAAATTCCGCGCTGCGAGGATGCAGGCAGCGATCAAGAGCACGCGCTTTCTGCCTTCATCCACGGAATACAGTGTAGCGTATTCGCTTTTTGTTCGCCATCATTGGATCTGCCGTGCCTTCAGCAGTTTCGCGATTCGCACAGCGGCTCAGCCTGCTTGCCGAGTGCGGCTTTGAATGAAGAATTAGAATACTTGTATTACGACGGCGTTAACCGTGACAGCACTTGCTTTTCCCTGCCATTTGCGCCGAGTGCCGTAGGTGTCAACCAAGTGCAGCGGACGGAAGTGGACCTGTGATGAGAAATCGAATGAGTCTGGAAAATTTGCCTGAGGCTTCATCTCCCGCCGAGTCACCTTTGGGCGATCCTGTGCCTGCCTTTGAGGCGAAGCCTCCAACTCGCACGCGGCTCAGCGGACGTTATGTGCAACTTGTTCCGCTAGATCCTGTTTCACAAGCGCCGGCTCTGTTCGACGGCGTTCAGGGACACGATGAGCTTTGGACATATCTATTCGACGGACCTTACCCCGATCTGACATCCTTCCGCACCCGGCTTGACGCCATGGCAATGGCCGACGATCCTTTGTTTTTGACCATTATCGATAGCCCCTCAGGGCGGCCCGTCGGATACGCATCGTATATGCGGATTGAACCCGCACACCGGGTTATAGAGGTTGGTAGCATTCTCTTTCTTCCCGCGCTGCAGCGGACGCGTGGTGCTACCGAAGCAATGTTTTTGATGGCGAAGCACGCATTCGACGATCTTCACTATCGCCGTTACGAATGGAAGTGTAATGCGTTAAACGCGCCCAGCCGCCAAGCGGCGATGCGCCTGGGATTCACGTTTGAAGGAATTTTCCGCCAGCACATGATTATCAAAGGGCGAAATCGGGATACTGCGTGGTACTCAATGACCGATGACGAATGGCCCGGCCGCAAAAAGGCTTTCGAAAAATGGCTGGACCCATCCAATTTTGATTCCAGCGGCCACCAACTTCAGAGCTTGTCCGCGTTTCGCAACCAGGCAGCTAAATAAATCCAATGACCGCTAGAGCGCAATTTGAGTCCGGACAGCAGAAGCGAATTGCTTAGCGCTTCACGCCAGGCTCACCGCGCAACTTTAGATCAAATGTTGTCAGCCGCGAACTTGGATTTCTGGGCAGTTCCCTCCCTGCGCTAACACAGTCAAGCAATGTAAGATGTTAATAGAAACCAGTACTGTTTTTATCTTCTCAATCACTTATCCCAGAAAGGAATTACCCATGGCGCGTCAGCCCGGAATGTATGCCACGTTTGAAACCAGTGAAGGACCAATCGTCTGCCGCCTTTTTGAAAAAGATGCCCCTAAGACCGTTGCAAATTTTGTGGAACTCGCCGAGGGAAAACGCGAATGGACGCATCCTGTCTCACGTAAGAAAGGGAAAGACCGCCTGTACGATGGCACCATTTTCCACCGCGTGATTCCTGAGTTTATGATCCAGGGCGGCGATCCGGCGGGCACGGGCATGGGCGGACCGGGCTACCAGTTTGAGGACGAAACCAAAGGTTCGCCGCATAAGTTCGACAAACCCGGTAAACTCGCCATGGCCAACTCCGGTCCAAACACCAACGGAAGCCAATTTTTCATCACGCTCGCGCCCACGCAATGGCTGACGGGAAAGCACACCATCTTCGGGGAAGTGGTGGAAGGACAAGATGTGGTGGAGAAAATTGTGAGTGCGCCCCGCAACCGGCAGGACAAGCCGCTTAAGGACGTGACCTTGAAGTCGGTCACGATTGAACAAGCGAAGTGATTCAAATCGACAGCCGACTGGCGAGGGCAAGATGCCCTCGCGACAGCCGGCGGGACGCCGGGCTTATTCCGCCCCGCTGATTGTGATGTGGATGATCTTCACCGGCTTGTAAGGCCGATCGTTGGAATCGCGGCCTGCGCGCGCAATCGTTTTCACCAGCGCCACGCTGGCATCGTCACACTGGCCAAAAATGGTGTACCCGCCGTTTAAGCTCGGGTAGGCAATCTCAGTAATAAAGAATTGCGAGCCGTTTGTTCCCGGTCCTGCATTGGCATAGGCCATCCGTCCCGGACGATCGAATTTCAAGTCCGACGAAGTTTCGTTCTTGAAAGCGTACCCGGGATCGCCGGTTCCCGTGCCCATGGGATCGCCGCCCTGAATCATGAAATTAGGGATGACGCGATGGAAGATGGTTCCGTCGTACAGCGGCACTCCGTGTTTTTTCTGATGAGTGATGGGGCTGGTCCAGTCCTTGGTTCCGGTCGCCAATCCGATAAAGTTGGCCACGCCAATCGGAGCCTTGTCCGGGAAGAGCGTGCAGGTCAATTTGCCGGCGGTGGTATCGATCACAGCTGTGGGATGGCTCGAAGCGGCGGACGATTTCGCTTGTCCCCACAAGCCCAGAGAAGATAGAAAAACAATTGAAATGAGAATCAAGTATTTGCGCATGCGTCACTCCTTAGATTTATGTAAATCTGAATCTTGAATTGTACGACAGCGGGAGCGCATTTACGGGTTAGAAGGAAGTTTCGGTAGTTTCCTAAATCTGCGTTGATCGGTTTGCAACCTTCGATTGCCCAAATCAAGACGACAGCGCGTCGCCCCTCCGGCGAACCCTTTGCGGGACCTTGAGGAGAACTTTAGGAACGCTCAGATGTTGAGTCGCAAGAGTCTTGCATTCATCCTAGCGTCAGCGATACGGCGTTCGCGCGCTCTGTCCTGCGCTGCTCTCGAGCGCTCTCCCGACAGAATTAGCGGGAGAAAAATGGCCACAGAAAGGGCTACAAATATGGCTACAAATCCGGCGGCTTCCATGCCAGTCTCCTGCGAACAGTCTACACCTTCGATGCTCGGACGGGACGTCCCCGAACTGTCCCAGTCGGAGGATACAATCAACGCAGATTTAGGACACTACGAAGTTTCTGTGCCTGCATTTCCTTACTTACGCGCTCCACTTCTCTGAACACCCGCAAAATATTACCGCCCAGAATCTTGTGAATATCGGCGGCGCTGTAGCCGCGATCGAGCAATGCCTGCGTAATCTTCGGCAAGTCAGCGGCAGAATCGATGCCTGCCGGGGTTGCGCCGGCAACACCATCGAAGTCCGAGCCCAGTCCAACGTGGTCAATCCCCGCGACCTTGGCGATGTGATCGATATGATCGATCAGCGACTTCAGCGGTGGGCGCGGAATTTTGGCTGCCCACTCGCGGTCGATGCGGTCAACCTCAATGTAGGTTACGGTCTTGCCATCCGCTCTTTGCTTTTGCAGATAGGCCTTCACCGCTTCTGCCGCCTGTTTGCCAATCGACTCGTACGCCTTGCGATAGTCCTCGTCAACAAAGCCGGAATAAAAATTCACATCGACCACGCCGCCGTTCTTGGCGACCGCGCGCAACATGTCGTCAGTCATATTGCGGGGAGCGTTGGTCAAAGCGCGGGCCGAAGAATGCGACGCGATGACCGGAGCCTTTGTGGTGGCAATCGTGTCCCAGAAAGTCTTGTCGGCGACGTGAGAAATGTCGACCATCATGCCCAGGCGATTCATTTCGAGCACCACCTGCTTGCCGAAATCGGTGAGCCCATTGTGATGCTGGACCTTCGGGTCGTCGATATCGCCCGACGAATCGGCCCATTCGTTGGTGTTCGACCAGGAGAGCGTCATGTAGCGCACGCCCAGCCGGTAGTAATCGCGCAGCAGATGAATGTCGTTCTCAATCGAGTGCCCGCCCTCGATTCCCATCAACGCGGCAAGTTTCTTCTGCTTGTGGGCGCGCTCGATGTCTTCGACTGAAAATGCCATCATCATGCGGTCGGGATGGCGCGCCGCCTGCTCGTATACCGAATCGATCAAGTCGAGCGTGTGCTTGGCGAAGTGGCCCTGATTAGTTTCCGGATCAACCCAGATGGAAAAGAACTCCGCGCCCAGGTTGCCGGCGCGAGCTTTGTCGAGGCTGATGTGTCCATTGTCTTTGGGATCGGTCGAGCCGATGTCGAAGTTCTCATCCAGAAAACGCTGTGGCGTATCGGCATGTGTATCAACCACGATTGCCGAATCGTGGATGGCGCGAGCACGCGCGCTGACGTCCGAGGTGTTATTCGTCTGAGCGGAAGCCAATACTGAAGTAAGAACGAACGCAGAGAAAAGCAGAGCCTTTGCTGAAAGAAACCGCTTTAGATTTTCCATGGGTCGTGAGGAGATGATTGTATACGGTCGAAGCGCGCAGATAAAACGAAGGCGGACCGGGTAGGTCCGTCTACGCTTTAACTCACTTTTGAGAGATGTTTATTTGAACGAGGCAGGCGAAAGATCGAAATTGTTGTCGCGATCGCTGACGGACAAGAGGCTAGGAGTCTGCTCGCTCTGATCTGCCTGAACAGTTTCCTGCTGATCGTTGGATGTAGCCTTGGGCTGATGCAAGTCCGCATAGCGGCCGGACACCGCAACGTGAAACACCCACTGATGCCTTTCTTCTTCCGGCTCTACCAGGCCTTGCTCTTTCAGCGGCATCATGTAATTTTCCATCCACGCGACCTGCTTCTTGCTCATGCCCCGGCGCTGGATATCGACCGTAATGCCGGCCAGGTGCGACGAAGCGGTTTCGCCTTTTTCCGGCGCTGCATTGCGATTGTGGCGGCGAAGTTTTTTCTGCACCTGCACCGTTCGCACCGCCGAATTCACCTGAATCGAATCGTGAAACTGTTTGTAATAAGCCGCGCTGAGATCGTCAAGAAAGTCGCGCGTCCACGGGACGGCAATAGCGGCGATCAGGATCAAGCCGCGGATCGAAGCGCAAAGTTTGGCTGGCAATAATCGGAACCAGTTCCTGACGGCCGATCAACTCCTCGAGTTCAGCTTCGTTCTGAATGCGCGGCAGTTCCAAGCGGTCAATTTCCTCGTTCTGGCGCAACAGTGAATCGTGCGAGGGGCGGAATACTGGGTTCCAAAGAATACGGCGGATACGAGCTCGGCGTTTGCCGGCGCGATGCACGTGCCTGGCAGGCACGACCTGATGCAGACCAAACGCCTGTCCACATATTACGAAGGCCAGAAACATCATTAGGAAAGTGCGCCCAGCTTTGATTTTCACGAAGTGTGCCTCAAATCTTCGACCGCTCTTGCGCCAACGCAGGCGGCCATTTTAAACCAGAGATGCCGTAACCTAGTCCAGTTTTCGGTACTGAGGTTACCAAAGAGTACTTGGCCAGATTACCTAGTCCTTAGGCGGCAATCTCCGCCCTAATTATGACTGCAGGTAAGATGCCGTTTTCCCAGCGCCAGACTGCCTGAGCTAAGTACTCAAAAAACAGAGGTTATAGTTTCAAGGCTCGGGAACGGAGTGCGCACTATAACAGAGATTGGCACCACATGGCCCAGAAAAGGGCAATTTGGCTCATCCCGGGCTTTACCTCCACACTTAATCGATCAGACGGCTGGTGATCGGGCCGTAGCTGTCAATTCTGCGGTCGCGAAGAAACGGCCAGTTGCGGCGGATGTCTTCCAATGCTTTCAGGTCAACTTCGCCTAACAAGACCTCTTCTTTATTATGCGAGCCTTCGACGATTACTTTGCCGAATGGATCGCATAAGAATGACCCGCCCCAGAATTCCAATCCCGCGCCCGGAGCGGAGTTTCCGCGAACGTCGCCAGTTTCAAAGCCCACGCGATTCACCACCGCCACGTAGACGCCGTTAGCAATCGCGTGCGCCCGTTGAATGGTGCGCCAGGCATCGTGCTGAGTCGCGCCGAACTCGGCTTTCTCGGCGGGATGCCAGCCAATCGCGGTGGGATAAAAAAGCACAGTCGCGCCCTGCAAAGCAGTCAGTCGCGCTCCCTCGGGATACCACTGATCCCAACACACCAGCGTGCCCACGCGGCCTACATTGGTATCAAAGGCGCGAAATCCCAGATCGCCGGGCGTGAAGTAATATTTTTCGTAGTAGAGCGGATCGTCCGGGATGTGCATTTTGCGGTAGAGCCCGCGCAAAGTGCCATCGGCGTCAAACATCGCTGCCGTGTTGTGGTAAACGCCCGCCGCCCGCTTTTCAAACAGCGACGCGATAAGAACAATTCCCAGTCGCTTCGCAGTTTCGGAAAGCTTCGTCGAAGTCGGTCCGGGAATCGGCTCGGCGAGATCGAACAGGGAAGTATCTTCGCGCTGACAAAAATATTGCGTCTGAAAAAGCTCCGGCAGGCAGACGATCTTCGCGCCCTTGCGAGGCAGCGTCCGCGACCAGATCGATGGCGTGCTGCAGATTTCTGTCAGGGTCGGACGTCATCGACATCTGAATCAATCCGACGCGAAATTTATCAGGCGGCAAAGCGAAGACTCCTTCTGGGACGAAATAGAATATCAGTTCCTCGATTTTCACTTCCTGTTCACAACCGCGGTAGCAGGAGCCTGCTGGCTTCTAGTAGAGTATTCCTTCGACATAAAAGCGATTTGGGGTGGGCCATGAAAAACGGTAATCATCACGACGGCACGGGAATCGACCGCAAGCTGCACAATCCGATTGAAGATCGATTGATCCCGCTGGAATCTCTCGACCTCAGCTCGGTGCGGACGGTTAACGACCTTGTGGAGGCCATGGGAAAGACCGCATTCACCGGCCGCCAGGTGGGCGAGGCCGCGGACGTACTCGAAGCCATGGCCCGCGACACCGAATGTTTTGTGGTGATGACTTTGTCCGGCGCCATGACCGTGGCCAAGCAGAGTTTGATCATCGCCGACCTGATCGACCGCGGAATCGTGAATGCAATCGTTTCCACCGGCGCGCTGATGGCACACGGCCTGGTCGAGGCTACCGGCCGCGCGCATTTCCGCTACAACCCCGATGTTTCCGACACCGAGCTTTACGAGCAGGGCTACAACCGCGTCTACGACACGCTCGAGCCTGAGCAGAACCTCGACGACGTCGAAGAAGTAATGTCCCACGTACTAGAAAGCTGGGATCACAGCGAAGTGCTTTGCTCTTACAAGCTGAATCATGCGATTGGTGAATATCTGGCCAAACACGCCAAAGGCCAGCGCGGAATTTTGAAGTCCGCGTATGAGAACGGCGTGCCGGTCTTTGTGCCGGCCTTTACGGACTCGGAATTGGGCCTGGATGTGGCGCTGAACAATCGTTTGCGCGAATCGACCGGAAGACACAAACTGCGATTCGATCCGTTCGAAGATCTCGAACATTTTGCGGCCACGCTCCTGCGCCAAACCAGGCTCGGGATTTTTACCATCGGCGGAGGCGTTCCCCGCAACTGGGCGCAGCAGTTCGGACCTTTCTGTGAACTGCGGCATCGGCGACTCGGGGAAAACGTTCCCCTCAAGCGCTATCACTATGGCGTGCGAATTTGTCCGGAACCGGTGCACTGGGGCGGTTTGTCGGGCAGTCCTTATAGCGAGGCGATTTCCTGGGGCAAGTTTGTGCCGCCGGCTGAGGGCGGAAAGTTCGGCGAGCTGTTTGTCGATGCCACTGTCGGCCTGCCGCTGGTCGTCGCAGCCGTGCTGGAACGGTTGGGCAAAGGAAAAGCAGCCGGGAAGAAGAAGATCGGAGCAAGGAAGTAATGGCTTTTGCTGGTAGCGCCGGCATGTCGCGAGGGCATCCTGCCCTCGCCGGTGCGGGCCGATGTCCTCACACCAGCCGCCGATACGGCGGCGCTACAGCTCAGCAAAGTCTTCACTAATCGAAAATCAATACCGCCGACGCAATCACCGTGCTCCACAGCCCCCGCTTATCCCCAACAGCAGACTGCGTAATGTTAGCGGTGCGCACGATCTTATTCGAAATCCGGTAAATCTCTTTTTTCTCATCCCAGGAACGGTCGGGATCGAATTCCACGTTGAGCGTTGTGGCCAGCATTTCGGCCGCAAGCTCCTCCGCATACTCTCCCGCCGAGTCATCAGTCTCACCGAAAGAGTGATGCTCGCTCAGGTAGCCGTAAGTGTTGTGATCGGCCGGAATAGCCACGCCAATGCTGGCCGCCAGCAGGCGATGCGGCTCACGAGTAGAATTTTCCGCAACCACGGCAAAGACAACTTCGCCCGGACTGAGATACTTCAATCCCTGAGACCGCGGCACCAGCTTGCATTGTGGCGGGAAGATGGATGAGACGCGAACCAGATTCTGCGCGGCAATGCCGGCGTCCCGCAACGCCAGCTCAAACGAAGTAAGACGTTCGCGATGTTTTCCGACCCCCTTAGTAAAAAATATCTTCTTGGGGACCATGTCTTTTCCCAATTCTCGTTCCTCCCGCGTTTAGATGAGGGTCAAATCTACCATAGCGAATTGTAAAGGGAATATGAAAATTGATTCGTCGAGGCAAAAAAATCGGCGGCAGCCTAGATGCCGATTTTGCATTGCCTGAATCGAGGATCGCTATTTGGCTGCCGTGACCGACGCGACTTTGATGGTGTCGCCGTCGGCTTCGCCCTTTACGGTCGCCTTGGCCGCAGCCAACTTGTCGAGTGTGTCGAGCGTGGCTTTATCGCTGGTATCGAGCGTATAAACTTTATCGCCTACGACTAAGGCGTATTGTGAACCTTTCTTTACGCAGGCGCGGAGGCAGGCAGCATCGTCGCCCGGCATCATGTGTTTGGCTCCGCACATGGCGTCGCTGACAGTGCCGGTGAATGTTTGGAGCTTCGCCGCAAAGGAGGCTGGAATTAGTGCTGCGCCCAGCAAAACGCTACTAAGTGAAACTGCAACTCTTCTAACAACTGTCATGAAATCCCTTTCCTTTTTATTGAAAATTACCTACCCATTAGATGTCTCTGTTCCAAAGACGATAGCACTACAGGTCGAGAATTCCTTCGGCGCTCATCAGGTAGTTCTTCAGCCTTTACCGGCCGCAGCGTCAAGACCTTTGATTCTTACTGCGATGTCGATGAAGGCAAGTGCGGCGCGGCTTAGAGCTTTGTCTTTGCGGAATACAAGCGCGAGATCGCGGCGAATCGTGGCGTCTGATATGGGGATGGCGACCAGCGCGTTGGCGCGCATATCCTCGAGGACGTTGGAGCGGGCGATGAAGCCTACGCCGGCGTCGGCGGCTACGAAGCGCTTTAGCAGTTCGCTGGAATCGAGTTCCATGGTGTAGCGCGGCTTGAGCTTGCGTTCGTAGAAAAGATTTTCCAGGGCGTCGCGGGTGTGTCCGATCTTGGGGACTATCAGCGGGAACTTCGCGGCTTGCGCGATGGTCGCCGATTTCATTTTTGCTAAAGGATGCTGCGGCGGGGCGATGATTACAAGTTCGTCGCGATGAATCAGTACGACCGACAGGCGTGTATCCGTCACGGGAAGAGAAACTACGCCGAAGTCTACCGAGTTGTCGACTACCGATTCCAGAATTTTGGCGTAGTCCGCGCGCTTGATGTTCACGCCCACATTCGGATGTTGCTTTTTAAACTCGGCAAAAACCTCGGGCAGAATGTGCAGGCAGGTGCCTTCGTTGGCGCCGACGACGATTTCTCCGCGAGGCACGCGCTCGGTTTCGGCGATGCCGGTCAGCATGGCTTTGCGCGCTGCCACCGTTTGTTCGGCAAACTTCTGGAAAAGCTTTCCTGAGGCTGTGACTGAAACCTTTCCCCCCGACCGGTCCAGCAATTTCGCGCCAACCTCCTCTTCCAGAGAACGAATTTGCGAGGAAATCGCCGGCTGGGTGCGGAATCTCCGCTCGGCGGCCCGCGAGAAGGAATTGAGCCGCGCGACTTCGAGAAAAGTTTCGAGCTGGTCAAAGTCCATAGAAAAGTTGGATCGCTCGGGCGCGTGGGAATTGTAGCAGGAGCGGGAAGTGTTCGCGGGATTGAAGAAACGGCTGAACTGATTCGCGCTAGATTCCTCGGCCCGCTGGAGAAGGCGCGGGCCTTCGGAATGACGTACCTTCAGATTCCCGCCTACAAAACTCGGTGCGGTACAATTGCTCTCCTCCAAAATTGAAATCATGAAGAGGCTGGGCAGGAGGCTCCGGGAATGGCCGGAGGTCTGGCGAGTGGTGGTCGAAACTTTTCCGAACCAATAAAATTCTGCCCGGAGGCTTCATGAAGCACCTGCTGCTGTGGACCGTCCTATGCCTTGTATTTACCGGAGTCTTACGCGCACAGAATGAGTCCGTCACCGGCACGTCGGACCGCATGTTCTTTCCCCACGATACATTCTGGGGCTTTGCCCAGTTTGACCTGGCGCCTCCGCATAACGAGATCGATCCCAACTTGTGCGCTGGCAATGCCGGCAAATATGGCGGAGTGAACGCTCCGTGCAGCCTGTTCGCTCGATATATGCTCTCTGGACTTTTGGAGGTGCGTCCGTTCGGCAAAGGTCAGTTCCGGCGCATCATGTTTTTCGGACAGCCGGCATTCTTGTTCGGCAAAACCATTCCCCAGACACTCTATACCTGGTCGCCTGACGCGATTGGTATCGAGCACTCGTGGGGATTGGGAGTTTATCTCGCTAAGGGATTCGAATTCCGCGTGACCCAGCACTTCTTGTTCGACCGGTTGGGAGCGCGTGACCGCAATCTCGGTCCGGCTGATCTCGGCAACAACGGTCCATGGGGAAGATACAACACCATTGGAGTTCGAAAATATTTCGGCACGCGCAGATGGTAGTGCGGGCGCGGGCGTGCATGCCCGTGATTGCAAAATTCTCCTGCTGTCTATTGCGGACGACGCCTGGACTCAAGCGAGTAGTTGCGGATGTCGCCGAAGGCAGTTACGCCGATGTGGCCTATCGACATCCAGCGCTCCAGTTTGTGGTGGCCAGTACGGTGAAGTAAGTAGGAGACGCCAATCGAAGTCATGGTTGCCGCCGCTTCCAGACTTGCGAATCCCGCCGAATTATTGACCACTTCATCGGAAAGCAGAATTTCCTGTCGTCCACGCGCCTGGAAGTTGCGCGTCGACGCATAGTCAAATCCTCGCGTCACGGCGATTCCAGCGAACAACAGCAAATTAGTGCGATCCCAAAAAGGGTGGGTAGCAGGCTTGCTCGTATTTCGAGCCGGCCCTGCCGCATCGATCTCGTGAGGCGCGGACGCTGCACCGTGCTCAGTCCCGCTCTGTGCTCCGGCAGGCTGCACCGAACAGACGCAAGACAGGATAATGATCCCTGTCATAAATGAGGCACAAGAAGATCGGACCATCCGTGCCCAAGGCATTTCAGCATTGTAATGGCAAGGTCAAAGGAGGTGTGCGCGCAATCACATTCCTGTGTGATGAGCAACCAATAACCTGAATCCGTGAAAGCCTTATAATTATGGATTCCTAAAAGCTTTGGAGGATATCTGATGACGGTTTCATACAATGGCCTTGCGGTGCCCGCAAACGGCGAACGGATCACTTACACCAGTGGCCGCTACCGCGTGCCCGATAATCCGATTATTCCGTTTATCGAAGGCGACGGTACTGGACGGGATATCTGGAAAGCGTCGGTGAGGGTGTTCGATGCAGCGGTGCAGAAGGCGTATGCAGGCAAACGCCGCGTGGTGTGGTACGAAGTTTTCGCTGGCGAGAAAGCTAAGGCGGAGTTCGACAATTGGCTTCCTGATGACACAGTGAATGCCATTCGCGAGTTTCGCGTCGCCATTAAAGGACCTTTGACTACGCCCGTCGGGGGCGGCATGCGGTCGCTCAATGTGGCGCTGCGCCAGACGCTCGATCTTTATGCGTGCGTGCGGCCGGTGAGGTATTACAAGGGAACGCCGTCACCGGTTAAGCATCCGGAGCGTATGGATCTGGTCATCTATCGGGAGAATACGGAAGACGTCTACGCCGGCATTGAGTGGGAACAAGGCACGCCAGAAGCTGCGAAGCTCATCCAATTTCTCAACAAAGACATGCTCAAGAGCGGCAAGAAACAGATTCGGCTGGATTCGGGTGTTGGCATCAAGCCAATTTCGGTGACGGGCAGCAAGCGCCTGGTGCGCATGGCAATCCAGTTCGCGCTGGAGAGCGGCCGCAAAATCGTTACCTTGATGCATAAAGGCAATATCCAGAAATTTACCGAGGGTGCTTTTCGGCGCTGGGGGTATGAACTGGCCACGGAAGAATTTCGCGATAAGGTTGTCACCGAGCGCGAGAGCTGGATCCTCGATAATAAGGATAAGAATCCGAAGCTCACCATCGAAGAAAATGCCAATCTGACTGAGCCGGGACTGGAGTTTGCTACGGAAGAATTCCGGCAATCGATTTTTCAGGAGGTGCGCGAGGTTCTCAACTCGATTTACGCCACTCACGGAAAAGGTGCGTGGAAGAAAAAGTTGATGATCAATGACCGCATTGCGGATTCGATCTTCCAGCAGGTTGTGACTCGCGCGGATGAATATTCGGTGATCGCCACGACCAACTTGAACGGCGACTACATTTCGGACGCGTGCGCCGCGCAGGTTGGGGGGTTGGGCATCGCGCCGGGCGCCAATATCGGCGATGGCTACGCGATTTTCGAAGCCACGCACGGCACCGCTCCGAAGTATGCCGATAAAGACGTCATCAATCCCGGCTCGGTAATTCTGTCGGGTGTGATGATGTTCCGGCTCATGGGATGGACGGAGGCGGCTGACTTGATCGAGCACGGCATGGAGCGGACGATCGAAAAAAAGAAAGTCACCTACGACTTCGAGCGGTTAATGGAAGGCGCCACCAAGGTGAAGACCAGCGAGTTTGCCGGCCACATCATCGAGAACATGGATGCTGCGGTACTGAGCGCAACGCGCTAACAGCAGAAAAGCCATAACCACAGAGGAACGAAAGGTACACAAAGGAAGAATAACAACTCGTTTTTGATGCTTGCAGTCCCTTTGTGAACCTTCGTGTCCTTTGTGGTTATCGGTTTTGATTTCCTATCTTGAAAGGAACTTATGCGTAAGAAAGTTACGGTTGTTGGCTCGGGAAACGTTGGCGCCACGGCTGCGCACTGGATTGCCGCCAAAGAACTGGCGGACGTAGTCCTGATCGACATCATCGACGGCGTTCCGCAAGGCAAAGGCCTTGATCTGCTCGAAGCCATGCCGATTGAGAAACGAGACTCCCGCATCATCGGCACGAACGATTACGGAGACACCGCCAATTCCGATATCGTCGTGATCACCGCCGGAATTCCGCGCAAGCCGGGCATGAGCCGCGATGACCTGCTCAACACCAACCACAAAATCATGAATGATGTAGTCGGCAAGGTCGGTACAGCATTCGCCCAACTGCATTCTGATTATCGTTTCGAATCCGCTCGACGCCATGGCCCAAGCTGCTTACAAGATGAGCAAATTTCCCCGCGAGCGCGTGATCGGTATGGCGGGGGTTCTCGATTCCGCCCGCTTCCGCGCCTTCATTTGCGAGGAATTGAAAGTCAGCGTCGAAAATGTGACCGCGTTCGTGCTCGGCGGACACGGCGATACCATGGTTCCTTTGCCGCGCTATTCCACCGTCGCCGGAATTCCCATCACTGAATTAATGGATGCGGCGACCGTGGCCCGTCTGGTGCAGCGCACGCGCGATGGCGGCGCCGAGATTGTGAAATACCTGAAAACCGGAAGCGCTTATTATGCGCCTTCAGCCGCCGTGGCAGAGATGGTCGAGGCGATTTTAAAAGACAAGAAAAAGATTCTGCCCTGCGCCGCTTATTTAGACGGCGAATATGGAATCAAGGGTCTTTATGTTGGTGTGCCGGTGAAGTTGGGCGAAAAAGGAATCGAGCAGATCATCGAAATAAAGCTCACCGCCGAAGAAAAGGCCGGGCTCGACAAGAGCGCCGCCGCGGTGAAGGAGTTGGTGGCAGTGATCGGCGTGTGATCATTCCACAGTCTCTTTGGTTTTAGTTCGAGGCGCGGATGTAACCATGAGTGCCCCGCTACAATTGAATAGCTCGGGCCCTGACGTCGTGGCTCTGCAGCAGGAGCTTCAAGAGGCCGGATTCAGTCCGGGCGCGATCGATGGGTCCTTTGGACCAGGCACCGAGGCCGCAGTGCTTGCCTTCCAGCACAGTGAAGGGCTTGCCGCGGATGGAATTGTTGGTCCGAATACGGCGACGGCGCTCGGACTAGCGACCATACCGTCGATTCAGTCCGCAGTTCCTGGCGTCACGGTCCAGATCGTCTCCCTGATGTTTCCGGCCACTCCCATCGGAAACATCAAAGCAAACCTGCCGCCTGTCCTCGATGCCCTAGTCGCGGCCAACCTGCCTGATCGGGCCATGGTGTTGATGGCGCTGGGCACCATTCGGGCCGAGACGGAATCGTTCCTCCCGATCAGCGAAGGGCAATCGCGTTTTAACACCTCACCGTCAGGCCATCCTTTCGATCTGTACGACAACCGCCGCGATCTGGGAAATACCGGGCCTCCGGACGGTGCGAATTTTCGCGGCCGCGGATTCGTACAGTTGACCGGGCGTGAAAATTACACGCGTTACGCGAGCGAAATTGAGGTTGATCTGGTAAGCAATCCTGAACTGGCGAACGATCCTCAAGTCGCAGCCACACTGCTGGCGAAATTTCTCGGCGACCGGGAAAATCCAATCCGAGAGGCGCTGGCGGCCAACGATCTCACCACCGCCCGCCGTCTCGTCAACGGCGGCAGTCATGGCTTGGACAAATTCACGGACACTTTCAATAAAGGTCTGCAGCTGATCCCTGCGTAATCTCCGATAACAATGGTTTAAACGATCGACATCTGGCCCTGATAGCGGTCAACCAGGGAAGCGCGGTCCTGCGCGCCGGTTTTGCGCAGTATTCGGTGAACGTGGTTCTTCACCGTGTGTTCAGAGAGGTTCAAGCGGCTGGCAATTTCCTTATTGGTCTGCCCCCAGCAAATCAACTCGACAAGCTGCTGTTCGCGGCGGCTGAGTTCGGAGCGGGTGCGCGCCTGCAGATTCTGGCGATTTAAAAGATGCTGCGAGGCGTAGCGGACGAGTGTCGCGGAAAAGCACGGAGGGTACACCGCTTCTCCGGCAGCGACCGCGCGGATCGCATTGAGCACTTCGGCGGCGGGAGCTTCGCTGAGCACATAACCAGCGGCTCCCTCGCGTACGGCAAAGAGAAAGTTCTCCTCTTTTGACTCCATTCCCATCATGACCGTGGCAGTCTGGGGCAGATTCTCGCGAATAAAACGCAAGACCGCGTGCGGGGCGGGAGCGACTCCAAAAGAATCAAGGAGGATAACTTGAGGCTGGCATGCGATCAGCTCCTTTAGAGTTTCTGGGGAATATCCGCAGACTCCGACTACCGAGACGCTGGCTCGCTTGCCGAGAATCCGAATTAGAGCCTCGCGCAGCAGACGGTTCACACAAAGCAGGAACACATTTATCTGATCTATCTGATCGCTGGACATGAAAAACTTTCTCCCTCAGCAATCAATTGTTGAGTAGAACGGCCAGAGATGTCAGTGACCCCTCAACCTCGCTTACCTGTGCAAATCACCCGTAGAGCGTGGCTGGTTCCCGATTTAGTTCTTTGCACTGAAACGCGCACGCTTGATCGACCCTCTTCCCAGAACGGACCTTCTATTTTGTATTCGTACCCTGAAGTAATGCTTCACGACTGAAATCACGTGTTAGTTAAGAGGAGGACGCTGCGGATTTTCGAGTTGCAGACTGTGATGCTCGAAATAGATCGGCTTAGTGCTGACATTAGTTCCGGGAACACAATGTGATGAATCAATCCAGTGCAGAAGAAATGAGAGATGCACAGGGGTCTTTTTTGAACCTTGCGCAATTTTCTGTACCCCAGATAATACGCACACGAGGCGAACTGCGTGAAACATCTGCGGGTATTGGTCGCGAACCGGCCGCGTCTGATGCGGGAAATGGTGATCACCACGATTGCCGACCAGCCGGACATCGAGATCGTCGGGGATGTGGAGCCAGCGTCGAATCTAGCGGACCTGGTCGACGAGATGCAGCCGGATGTTCTCATCGTGGCTCTGGATGAACAGCAGAAACGGTCGGAAGAATGCGGATTTCTGCTGGGGCGTTATCCGCGCATGAGGATTCTAGCGCTGGCTCCGGAGCGCAACTGCGGCATTTTTTACTGGTCGATTGTCGACATTCGCAGCCGCCAGGTGGAGAGTTCGCAAGCCGGGATCCTGAGCGCGCTGCGCGACGCCCCGTCGGTGGTGGGGGCCGCGCGGAACTGAGAGAGCGCTATTGGTTTCTGGGATTTAGCCGATGGTACGAGAGCCGGGAAATTAGAAAAGCTGGATGCGGCAGTTTCTCTATTTGAAGACCGATGGTGAAAAGAAACTGTCCGCACCGCCTGTAAGCGAGGTGGCGAAGCTGCACCCGAACCCAGAACCGTGGAACAAATTATCGCAATTCCGGAAGTGATCTCGACCAGCCATCCCGAAGTGCGAGCGGATGAAAAGTGGTACGCAGTTTATACCTGGGCGCACCACGAGAAACGGGTGGCCGAACAATTGGAGCAACGCCAGCTGCGCAACTTTCTTCCGTTGTATCGCGCCATGCATCGCTGGAAAGACCGGCGGAAAGAAGTGGAACTCGCGCTCTTTCCCAGCTACGTCTTCGTACAGCTTTCGCTGCAGCACCGATTGCGTGTGCTTGAGATCCCGAGTGTGGTGCATCTGGTCAGTTTTCAAGGCAAGCCCGCGCCGTTGCCTGAACATGACATTGAGAAGTTACGCCAGGGAGTGAATGGGCGGGTGCGGATGGGCCCGCACCCATATCTCCAGGCTGGCCAGAGGGTGCGAGTGCGTAGTGGCCCAGTGGCCGGTCTCGAAGGCATTCTGGTGCGCCGCAAAGAAGGAGCGCGCCTGGTGGTGTCGATTGAGATTCTTATGCGTGCCGTCGCGCTGGAAATTGATGAAGCGGATGTAGAGCCGCTGATCGAGACGCGATCCACGAATAGCTAGACGCCGGACGTGTTTCGTGCGCCACCGATGCGGGCGAGTATCCAATTGATCTTTCGAATAATGCGAACCACAAACAACGCGCAAAAGAGATGGTTCTGGCTGCTCTCCGTTCTGATGGTTTGTGCGTGTTGCCATCCGGCTTCGCGCGCGCAAGATGTTGCTTCGCCTCCGAGGTTGAGTTCGGAATTGGGCCATCAGAATCTCAGCCGGGTTGCAGCGTCGGCCGCGGACATCAAGGCGGTTCTGGTCAAGGATGCCGGGTTGATGGTGGAAATAAAGCGTTGGCTGGCAAAAGATGCGACCGAGCACGGACAGATCGTCAGTGACTCTGACTTAAACGACGATGCAATTTTTGAGCGGCTGGAGACCGATATTCAGTTCCGTTCCGTAGCGACGACGCTTCTGCAAAGATATGGCTACCTTGTTCCCACGGTAAACCCGAACTCCCAGGCCGCCAAAGCGCAGGAGTTCTGGTTTCAAGAACGAACTAAGTTGATGGCCGCGAATCAAGAAGAGGCACTGGCGGCCCGGCGGCAGGGAAAAATACAGAGCGTGCAGAACCAGCCTGCATGCGACTCGCAGCTTGATGCGGACTGCAACGTTTCCCAAGGCCCAGATGAAGCGTCGACACGCGGTGCCCAACATCCGCAAGCAGTTGCGCCCCTGGACGTTCCACCCGATGAATCCAGGCCACCGCGCATTCCACGGAACAATCGGGAGAATCAGCTTCTGCTGACCCAGACCGACGAGGAGTCGGCGGGAACATTCCCTCCACTCCCACTCGGAGCCGCCTACCTGGAGGGCAACGGGAACGCAGAGGGTCTGTTGCCCACCTCAGCGGCTGGCCAACAGAATTCTGGCGATGCGTCCTCAGACTATGGGGCAGGTGCGAACGAGCAGCATGGGGCTGCCCTGGACTTAGAGAGTTCAAATCGGCGCAACTTCGATCCTGCCGCGCGGGGAGCGTCCGGAGTAAGTGCAGATCGCCCGATGGGGCCACGCTGGACGCAGCGAATCTTAATCGGGGCGAGATGAATCCGCGAGCCGATTCACGATTGTTTCCCGTCAAGCCAGCGCGGCCTCCGCAGCCCGATCTGGTCCGGGCATCGAATCCCTACCGGGAGATTCCATCACTCTACGACATGTACGTGCAGGCGATTCCGCGGCCGGCACTGCCCGGGCGCTTTGGTGCGGAAGTATTTGAAAACGGAACTCGCGATGCTCAATTGATTCCCATGGATCTTCCCGCCGGGCCGGATTATGTAGTGGGGCCGGGCGACGGTTTGTCGATTGATCTGTGGGGTGGCGTCAGCCAGCGGATTTACCGGGTGGTTGACCGCGAGGGCAGGGTCAGCCTTCCCGAAGTCGGCCCGCTGCTGGTGAGTGGAAAAAGCCTGGCTGACGTGCAGGAAAATTTGCAGCAGATCCTGCGATTGCAATTCCGCCACGTGTCCGCCGATGTTTCACTGGCCCGGCTGCGCACCATTCGGATTTACGAAGTCGGCGATGTAGCCAAGCCCGGCGCTTACGATATCAGTTCGCTATCCACGCCTCTGAATGCCCTGTTTGTGGCGGGCGGGCCGACGCCGCGGGGTTCGCTGCGCACCGTCAAACATCTTCGCGGCAACCAACTCATTCAAGTCGTGGATTTGTACGATCTTCTGTTGCACGGTGTGAAGTCCGACCTGCAACGCCTGGAGAATGGCGACACGGTTCTGGTACCGTCCATCGGACCCCAAGTGACGGTTGAAGGCATGGTTCGCCGTCCTGCGATCTATGAGCTGAAAGACGAGAAAAATCTCTCCTCCATTTTGGAGTTGGCGGGAGGCCTGCTTCCCACCGCCACCTTGCGGCATATCGAAGTGCAACGGCTGGTGGCCCACGACAAACAGACGATGTTGAGCCTGGACGTTCCCGAAGCCGACGGCGATTCGGAAATAACGAAAACCCTGCAGTCGTTCGAGATTCACGATGGCGACCGAATCCGGGTCTTTCCCATCGCGCCTTACAACCAGGACGTGGTTTACCTGGAAGGGCATGTGATCCGGCCGGGGCGGTACGCTTATCGTTCCGAGATGCGGGTCACTGATGTAATTGCGTCTTACAAAGACCTGCTGCCGGAACCCGCGAACCGGTACGCAGAAATCATTCGTCTTAACCCGCCCGACTTTCATCCCAGCGTGCAGGGTTTTAATCTGGCGGACGCCTTGGCAAATCCTTTGCAGTCTCCGGTGCTTCATTCTCTGGACACCATTCGAGTTTTCAGCCGCTTTGATTTTGAGAACCCGCCCATGGTTTCGGTCTGGGGCGAAGTTCGCGGGCCCGGGACTTACCGCACGTCGGGCCAGGTTTCCTTGAGCGATGCCGTGCATTTGGCCGGCGGACTTTCAGCGGATGCAAAAACCGACGACGCGCAAGTGTTCCGCTACTTGCCCGACGGGAAAACCAAGATCTTCAGTGTGAATCTAAGCGCCGCGCTGGAGGGAGATGAGTCGGCCAACATTCTGCTTCTGCCCCGCGACCGGCTCTTGATTCATCGCAGCCCGGAGGCGGTTCAGCCGCCCAACGTACAGTTGCAAGGCGAAGTCGGGAAGCCGGGCCGCTATCCCTATACCGCAAACATGACGGTGGCGGATCTAATTCGAGTAGGTGGCGGGCTGGAGCCGAGCGCGGATACGCAGAGTGCGGACCTCATTCATTACTTCTGGGCCAGTCCGGGGAAGTTGACCGGGCAGCATCAGGCGATTGCGATTTCTGCGGCGCTGGCTGGCGATTCATCTTCCAACTTGCGGCTTAATAACGGTGATGTGCTTACGGTGCGGCAACTTCCCGGCTGGAACGATCTGGGCGCATCCATCACGGTAAAAGGTGAAGTAAAGCATCCGGGGTCTTACGGGATTCGTCCGGGAGAGCGGCTCAGTTCGGTCATCCAGCGGGCTGGAGGGTTCGAACCGGAGGCCTACGTTTATGGCGCTGTCCTGCAAAGAGTGCAAGTGCGCGAACTGGAGGGAAAAGAACAAATTCAGATGATCCTGCGGGTAAAGGCGCTGGAGAATAATCTCGAACTCGCGCCAGACACCGATCCGCAACAGAAGAAAGCTAAAGAAATGAGTTTGCAGCAATATCAGACCACGGTGACGCAGTTGACCTCGAATCCTCCCGTGGGCCGCATAGCGATTCTAATTTCTCCCGACATCGGCCATTGGAAAGATACGCCAGCGGATGTGGAAGTCAGAGCTGGAGATACGCTAGTGGTTCCCAAACGGCCGGGTTTTGTCATGGTCTCGGGCCAGGTTTTCAACCCAACGGCGGTTTCCTATCGGCCCGGCAAAAGCGCGAGATGGTATCTCGGTCAATCGGGCGGACCCACCCCTCTAGCCAATAAGAAAGCCATTTTTGTGGTCCGGGCCGACGGCTCCATGATCGGAGGACAAGAAAGGTTGTGGTTGGGAAGTTCGCTGAGTGCTGTGCTGCAGCCGGGCGATACCGTGTTTGTGCCGGAAAAGGCGATTGGCGGCGGCATCCAGTGGCAGGCCGTTCTCCTGGCTGCGCAGGTCGCCAGTTCGGTGGCGAGTTCCGTATTTATCGCAGCGCATTACTAAGAAGAACGTGACGACTCGAGGATGGAGTGCAGGGCTAGTCGCTCTTAGTTTTCTGAGCACGGGAATTTTGCACATCAGCCACGCCAACGCTCAACAGGAGCCACTACCCGGGACGGCGGAGAAACGCGCGGATTCTGACCCAGGCTCAAAGCGCACTATCCCAAATCGCGAGATCAACGAATCCGCAACCGCCATGAGCCGGCCAGAGCTACCAGCCTACCGCGAAAACCACGTGGGGAGAGAGCTGCTGAAAAACATCGTCGACGATCAAACAGCGATCTGGTCCAGCCCAAAGAATTTGCGCATGGTTGACACGGATTGGTTGTTGCCGCTGGGTATCGCCACGGGTGCGATGCTGGCTACGGACACGGAATACAGTAAACATCTATCGAATTCTCCCAGCCGAATAAACTTCAGCGAAAATGTTTCCAATTATGGCATCGGCTCGCTGGTGGGCATCGATGGCGGATTCTATCTCTGGGGCCGAATCACGCACGATGACCACGAACAGGAGACCAGCATTCTCGGCGGGGAAGCTGCACTGGACAGCCTAGCCGTCAGCTACGCGCTGAAGAGCGCTTTCGGCCGGCAGCGACCGATGCAGAACGATTATCGTGGACGCTTCGGGGCGGGGGGCAATTCGTTTCCCTCCGAGCACGCCGCGGCGGCGTGGTCGATCGCCAGCATCATTGCGCACGAATACCCCGGCCCGCTCACCTCGCTCTTTACCTACGGCGTGGCCTCGCTGGTGAGTGCATCCCGCATCAACTCCAAGCAACATTTTCCCTCGGACGTTCTGATCGGAAGCACGATCGGCTGGCTGGTCGGGCAGCACGTCTATCGCAGCCATCACAACCCCACCCTCGGCGGAGGTGAGTGGGAAACCTATGCCGAGCGCAACGGCAACAATCCAGACCGCAACTCGACCAGCCGGGGATCGCCCTATGTCGAGCTCGACAGCTGGATTTACCCGGCACTCGAACGGCTTGCGACGCTCGGTTACATCAACAACGAATTCTTAGCCATGCGCCCCTGGACCCGAATCGAATGCGCCGAACTGGTGGAAGAAGCAGGCGATAACCTGCGAGCCGAACGGGTCGATTCCTCTGAGGCCAACCAGTTGTACGATGCGCTCTTACGGGAATTTCGCACCGATGCAGAAGTTTCGTCGGCCGGAATCGAGCCGACGCTGCATTTGGAGTCGGTCTACGCGGGCGCGACCAACATCACCGGTCAACCGCTGAATAACAGCTACCATTTCGGTCAAACTATCATTAATAACTTCGGCCGTCCCTACGAGCAGGGATTCAACAGCGTCGAAGGTTTTTCGGGATGGAGCACGGCCGGACGTTTTACTATTTACACTCGCGGCGAATTTCAGCATGCCCCCGCTACGCCCGGATATTCCGACTCGATCGAAAATCTGATGGCTTCGCTTGACGGCACGGCGGTGCAATCCAGTGCGGCGCCGGCGACAAATCAGTTCCGCTTACTCGATACCTATGTGGCCGCGAAGGTTGCGGATTGGGATTTGGCCTTCGGCAAGCAAAGCTTGTGGTGGGGGCCCGCGGAGGGAAGCGCTCTGCTATTCAGCGACAACGCCGAACCCATCTACATGATTCGCGCCAGCCGCATCGCCCCGTTCACCTTGCCCTGGATTTTTCACTGGCTGGGGCCGATGAAATGGGACCTGTTCTTCGGCAAACTTTCCGGCAACCTGTTTCCTCCCCGGCCCTTCATCCACGGAGAAAAAATCAGCTTTAAACCAACTCCGAATCTGGAACTGGGTTTCAGCCGAACGGTTGAACTGGGAGGGGTGGGCCGCGCGCTCACTTTCGGGCATGTGGCGCTGAGCTACTTCAGCCTGACCGCCCCGAACAATGAAACCCCGAATACCGATCCGGGGAAGCGCAGCGGCGGATTCGATTTAACCTATCGGGTTCCCTGGGTACGCAACTGGTTGACGGTCTACCTTGATTCGCTGGCGGATGACGATCCGTCGCCGCTGGCGGCACCACGGCGGGCCGGGATCAATCCCGGCTTCTATTTGGCTCGCTTGCCGAAGATTCCGAAACTCGACTTTCGAGTGGAGGGTGTGAACACGGATACGCCAACGTCAAGCAAGGGCGGTAACTTTATCTACTGGGATAGTTTTTATCGCCAACTCTATACCAACAAGAACAACCTCATCGGAAGCTGGATTGGCAGGGAAGGCAAGGGCATACAGGCTTCGAGCACTTATTGGTTTAGCCCGCGCACGACGCTGCAGTTCGGATATCGCCACGCCAAAGTCGCCAACGACTTCATTCCCCAAGGGGAAACTCTGAACGACGGGTCGGTGACCGCGAATTGGCAACTGCGCAAAGATCTCAGCATTTCCGCCTTGGTCCAATACGAGAAATGGCTGGCGCCGGTGTTATCTCAAACCCCGCAGTCCAATTGGACATCATCGATGCAGATCAGTTTTCAGCCGCGTGGATTCGGCTTGCCATTGCGCGCCACTCACCGGCTCAGCACCAGCGATGCGACCGATCAGGATGGCAAGCCATGAGCAGCCAGGCAGCCATCGAAAGTCCGGAAACATCCGATTCCGACCTCGAGCCGTCGATCCTGGATGATGTACTCGCGGATTCGCACCAGTGGCAGGCGGAACGGGTGCGTTTGCTTTGGAATCAGCGGCGGTTGCTGCGTCACGCTGCGGCTTTTGGGTTGCTAGTATCCACTTTGATTGCATGGTTAATCCCAAAAACTTACGTCTCAACCACCCAGCTCATGCCACCCGACACCCAGTCGACTTCCGGCATGGCGCTGATGGCGGCGTTTGCGGCCAAAGGTGGCAGCGGACTCGGTTCGGTTGCCGGCGACCTGCTGGGCGTCAAAACTACCGGCGCGCTGTTTATCGGCGTGCTCAGAAGCCAGACATCGCAAGAGCGACTCATCGAGCAGTTCGACCTGAAGAAGGTCTATGGCAGCCGGCTGATCACGGATGCCCGCTTGAAATTGGACGAGAACACAACCATCTTTGAAGACCGCAAGAGCGGCATCATTACCATCAGTGTGGCCGACCACAACCCTGCAGAGGCCGCAGCCCTGGCGAATGCCTATGTCAACCAGCTGAATTCCATGGTGGTACAGCTGTCGAGTTCTTCGGCCCGGCGGGAGCGCGAATTCCTCGAACAGCGGCTCAAGGTAGTCAAGCAGGATCTGGATGACGCTTCTAATCAGTTGGCTCAGTTTTCCAGCAAAAACAATACCCTCGACATTCAGCAGGAAGGCAGAGCTATGCTGGATGCAGCTGCCAACCTGGCCGGCCAGATGATCGCCGCGCAATCGCAACTCGAGGGGCTCCGTCAAATCTATACCGATGGCAATCCCCGAGTTCAATCCTTGAACGCCCGCGTAGGCGAACTTCGCAAGCAACTGGAAAGGCTGAGTGGAGCGAACTCCGGGCCAGGGAATAGCCCTGCGCCGGCTCCCGGCTCACCAGGCGGGTTGCCGTATCCCTCGATCCAGAACTTGCCGCTGCTGGGCGTGAAGTATGCCGACTACTACCGCCGCTCGAAAATCGAAGAGACAGTCTACGAGTTGCTGACCGAGCAGTATGAACTCGCCAAAGTAGAGGAAGCCAAAGAAACACCCAGCGTCAAGGTGCTCGATCCAGCCAGGCCGCCGGAACGGAAATCGTTTCCGCCGCGCCTCACCATCGTGTTTGTGGGAACCTCGCTCTGCCTGATTTTTGCCAGCCTGGGGCTATTCATCAGAGCGCGCTGGGAAGAAATGGATTCGCGCGACAGCCGCAAGCACCTCGCACAAGAGATCTTTCGGACCATCAATGCCAGCATGCCATGGTCGCCTGCGAATGGTTCCCGCTCTCACGCAGTCAGCCACCGTCTTTGGCAGCGGTTGACGATCCGAAATGGTCGGGTAGGGAGCGTGCAGAAGCAACCGCAATCGAATCAATAAAAATGATTTTCTAAAGTGAGATGAGCCCCATGAAGCGAACGGCACGAACACCATTTGATGGCAACGATTGATACACCGAAGCTGAGCGCTGCGGGTGTTGTCGGTTCGGCACGTTCTTCCTGGATAGATGCGAACCTCAATTCATGCCTGCGGGAATACGGTGGCACCTTCGCGACAGGTTTTGCGGTGCTGGCCTGCCAACTCATGACCTACAAGCTGGCGGCGCATTTCCTGGGGAAGACCGGATTCGCGGAATACGCGTTAGCGCGGCGCACAATTTCGCTTCTGTATCCCATCGTGTTGCTCGGGCTAGGCGTGGGGTTGCCGCGGTACGTGGCGATGGCAGCGGGACGCGGCGATCACAAGTCCGAAGGGCGGTACCTGGGGGCGACGCTGTGGTGCGTCGCCTTCTCGGCGCTGGTTTGCGTGGCGATCTTGAATTTGGTTCCCGGGGGGCTGGCATACTTGTTCTTTGGCTCGCGGGAATACGCATTTTTGTTATTCCCGATGAGCCTGGTGTCGGCGGGAACGGCGTTGCATACCGTGGGGTACAGCTACTTCCGGGGTACTTTGAACATGCGGGCGGCGAATCTTCTGCAGTTGGTGAATCTCGGTTTGGCGCCCCTGGCGGTGTTCTTCTTTTATGGCACAAGCATTCGGGCGGCGCTGACGGCGCTCGGAATTCTGTCGATCGGAGTCGCAGGGGTTGCACTACTTTTTACTCCCTGGAAAGCGGTACTGAAGGACAACCGCTCGCAGGTAAAAGAACTGCTGCGATTCGGGATTCAGCGGGTTCCAGGGGATTTTATTCTGATGGCGATGTTCGCGCTTCCAGCGACGTTCGTGGCGCACCACAGCGGAATTCGGGTGGCAGGCTTTGTGGCCTTTGGCATCTCCATGCTGAACGTGATTGGGGCGTTCTTTGCTCCCTTCGGGCTTATCCTGCTGCCCAAGGCAGGGACATTACTGGCGGCGGGTAGACGTGACGAACTGCGGAGGCAAGTCTGGCTGCTGACCATGGTCACGCTGGCCGTTTCAACCGTGCTTGCCGCCGCAATCGCGATGGGTGCAGAAACCTTAATCCGGATTTATCTGGGAAAAGATTTCACGGAAGGCGCTGGCATTCTGCGGTTCGTGCTGCTGGCGGCAGCGCCTTACAGCCTTTATACCGTCGTCAGAAACGTAATTGACGCTTTCCATGAGCTTGGGGTAACGACGCTGATCCTCGCCGCCGGCTTCGGCATCTTCGGTCTGGGAACGTGGGGATTGTGGGTGTGGCAGGACAAGTTGCACGCGGTGCTGTTCGGTTTTCTGGGCGGGATGCTGGCGCTGGCACTCTTGTCCGGCGCTGAAACCCTGCGCATTCTTCGCGCGCCGTCAGCAGGGGATGGCCTGCTTTCCCAATGAAAATCGATTGCCGGGAACAAGCCTCCGCAGTATTAGGCGATGAAATGGGAAGCCCATCGTTCAGGCCTGTTGCTGCCTATAAAATCGAAACCGCTGAACCGGCTGTTTGTCCGGCACTGCGGGTATTGTCGGTCGTCCCCTGTGCCGCGGGTGGCGCATCGATGCCTTTTGTCGAAAGGCAAAACGCGCCTATTGCCGCCGCGGGCGTGATCACGGAGACTTTCTCCTTGGGATCGCGGACCGCACCGCTGAGGGTGATGAAAGAGTGGCGGAGATTGCGGCGCGTAATCTCGTCCTTCCAGCCGGATGTTGTCCACGCGCAGTTCGGCACAGTGACCGCTTTAGTCACCGTGTTAAGTACCTCGCTTCCAGTGGTGGTGACTTACCGTGGCAGCGATCTGAATGGATGGTGCAGCCGCGCGGGTTGGCGGTCCCCGCTGGCCAGGTTGCTGTCCCAAATCGCTGCCTTGCGGGCGCGGCAGATTATTTGCGTAAGCGAAGAAGTGAAGAGCAGGTTGTGGTGGCGGAAAAGATTCGCAACTGTCATTCCGACGGGAGTAGACACCGAGGCATTTTCTCCGAAGCCCAGAGACCAAGCCCGACAAGAGCTGGGATGGGATGTGGACGAACGCGTAGTGATTTTCAATGCCAGCCGCGACCCCATGACCAAGCGGCTGGACCTGGCGCAAGCCTCAATCGAGGTTGCCGAAAAAATCTGCGGGAAAATCCGCCTGGTCATACTCGACGGCAATGTTCCGCCTGATCTGGTTCCAAACATGATGAACGCTTCTGATTGCCTTCTTCTGACCAGCGACCGAGAAGGGTCGCCCACCGTGGTGCAGGAGGCGATGGCGTGCTGCCTGCCGGTGGTCTCGGTCGATGTCGGCGACGTCCGCGAGCGCCTTCGCGGTATCAAGCCAACCAGAATTGTCTCGCGAGACCCACAGGATCTCGGCAGGGCGGTCGCGCAGATCGTCAACGGTCGCGAAAGATCAAACGGGCGGCAAAGTGCCGAGCAGATATCCACGGGAAGAGTCGCGCGCCAGCTCATCTCGGTCTACGAAAGAGCTTTACCCTCCCACCAATGAAGACAAAATTCAGCAATTCCGAGAGCCATGACTTTTGCTAGCTCACCGTGGCTGCCCGTAGTGGTGCTGTTCGCGCTGTCCTTCGCCGGGCGGAGGTTGCAGGGCAATTGGCTTGCTCCAAGTGTGTTCCCGGGTCTGGTGCTCTCCATTTATCTTGCGGTGCCACTCCTTTTATTAGCAGACAGGGTTTCAGCTCTGACGGTTTGGGTGATCGTGGTGCTGGTATTTTCGGCGCAATTTGGCGCCATGGTTACAGAGATGCCGCAGCCAGCTCGGCGTGCCAGGGCAGATGCTGGAGAAGGTTTCTACGCCGCACTTTCCACTCGCGCGCTGGCAGTCTCCCTGGTTTCCTCGTTGGCCGCTTTTATCGGAGCTTTTATTTACGCCGTTTCCAGCTTGAAGGAATTTGACCTTTCGTTTTCGATGGAAGGTTTTCTGGGGTTGGGCGCCATTCTCTACGGGATTATTGTGGGTGGCGAGGGAGATCCGTGGTGGTTTCGTCTTACCCGTATGTGGATTTTTCCGGCCGCCTTTCTCGGCGGGATTTGCTTTGCGACTACGACTTCGCGCCGGCAAAAAATCTTAAGTTTCGTTTGGTTAATCCCGGTGGTCCTGGTGGGAACTACTCTCGGGTCGCGGTACGGAATTACCATGGCGATCGCCTGCTGGATTTCTGCATATTTAGCCGCGAGAGTTACGGTGAAGCTTGGTTCGTTTCATCTGGACAGAAGAGCAGTAGCCACCGCGGTCCTCATCTTTGCCGTCTGCACTGCAATGTACGTGAGCATCGGCATCACCCGTGGTCACAAGTTCGGGGATGTTGAGGACTACGGTGTGCAGCTGCGATGCAGTCTGTTCGGTTATTTGCCGGTTTTCGAGAACTTTATAGAAAACGAATCCACCTATAAACGCTCGTTTGGAGTTTACTCGTTGGCCGGAGCCTTTGATGTGCTGGGTTTGAGTAAGCGAGTTGCCGCACTCAGCTATGAACCTGTCATGCTCGAGGATGGCTACTCGTCCAATATTTTTACCGCCTTTCGCGGGTTGATTCAGGATTTTTCCCTTCCTGGAGCACTGGTTCTGTGTATCGGTGGCGGCTTGCTGGCGGGCGGCGCTTACGCTAACGCGGGTAGGGGAAGAATGAGCAGTGTGCCGGCACTGGCTGGATACTATGCCTTTTTTCTGTGGAGCCCGATTGTTTCGATCTTCAACTACAACTCGGTATGGCTGGGCCTTTTTGTCGCCTGGTTGCTGGTCAAGCAGCAGGAAACCCAAGCTCCATCCCAGTTGCGCGGGCATGCGTGAAGCAGGGACGGAGAAGCCGCTTGTTTCACCCCTGCCGCTTCCGTGGCAGTCAGGATCCTACTGACAGGTGCCAGGTCGAGCTGGGGTAATCGGCCGCAGACGGATTTGTGTTTTTTAAACGAAGCAGGAGCAACACTCAGAAAGTGGGAACAAATATGCCAGACACCGGCTCATCCGCTACCAGCGAGGCACTACGGCCTGCGACCCGGGACTGGTATCGGAATTACTACGCTCGAAAGGGTGCGGACAGGAACAGCCTGCTTCGCAACCCGGAGGTCTTATTTCAGAACCTTGCCCAAGATGCGGCCTTGGTGCGCAGTTTGCAGTCAACCGAACTCGATCCCCTATCGGCGCGGGTGCTGGATGTGGGCTGCGGCAATGGCGTCAGTTTGTGGAACTTATTGCGGCTGGGATTCAAAACTTCGAACCTGTTTGGGGTGGACATTCAGGAAGACAGAATATTGCAGGCCAAAGCAATCAATCCGCAGGTGACGTTTGACTGTGCGGATGCGACCAGTCTTAAATTCAGCGACGACACATTTGATCTCGTCATGGAGTCTACGCTGTTCCTGCAAACTGACGATGACGTAACCCGGCGAATCGCTCTCGAGATGATAAGGGTTACTAAACCGGGGGGAATATTGTTAGTGTCCGATTGGAGATATGCGAAACCCGGTTCCGGCGCCAAAGGGGTTTCCTCGAAGCGAGTCGCGGAGTTGTACCAAGTGGGAATACAGACGGCAAAATGCCAGACGTTTCGCGGATCGCTGGTTCCTCCCCTGGGCCGATTCCTGTCTAGGCATCTTCCGTCTGCCTATTTCGTAATTCAGGCCTTATTTCCATTCTTGACCGGCCACATGGTCACCATTTTGAGGAAGAGCAAGAATTCCTAATCGCGGTTTTATCTGGGTCCTATTCATTATGCGCTGGCAGACTAAAGCGGCATTGATGCAAGTGTTTTCCAGGCTTCCCCTGGGAAATGATTTACATTACGCCGCCCAGCGGCGAATTACCCGCAGCTTGCCATCGTCAGATACGAAGTTCGTCGAGATCTTCGATCAGGCCAAGAAACATCTCGACTCCTTGCGCCGGCATAGCGCCACTCGGGTTGAGGATGCACATTTCTACGAATTCGGCGCGGGATTTGAGCTTGGGATTCCGCTGTCGTTTTATGCGCTGGGGGTTGGCTCCCAGGTCCTGGTGGATATCCGCAAGCTACTTCGCGTTGAACTGGTAAATGAAACCATAAAGAAGTTACAGCGCGTTAGTCCCGAGGGTCATCTCTGCCGGACGCCCCAAAGGTTCTTCGACAAAAATCATTGCCACGGCGATTCCGATGCATGGATCAATCTTCTGGAAGAGTGGTATGGACTTCGCTATCTGTCGCCATGCGATGCACGGAACACCCCGCTAGAAACTGGGAGCGCCGATTTTGTGACTTCAACGAATACGCTTGAGCATATCCCCGCGGCCGATATTCGGCTGATCTTGCGGGAGTGCCGCCGTCTCCTAAGAAAAGACGGAGTGATGAGTTTCATTATCGATTACAAAGATCATTACTCCTATAGCGACCCGAAAATTACCGTCTACAATTTTCTGAAATATTCGGATTCGGCATGGCGCTGGTATAGCCCGGCGTTCCACTATCAGAATCGGCTGCGGCACAAAGACCACATGCGGTTGATTCGAGAAGCCGGTTTTCAGATTATCGAGGAAAATTTGTCGCAGCCGTCGGAGGCCGATCTCGCACACTTGCAAAAGACAAATATCTCTCCGCCGTTCAAGCACGAGTACTCGGTCTCCGAGTTGGCCATCCGCGATGCTCACGTGGTCATGCGCGCTTGAATTTCTTGCCGGACCGCTCTTGCTGCCCCTCGGACGGTCTTGTCGTGAAGGCCGCCCTCGGCTGATTTCCTGGGTAGGCGCATGGCTGCCGTTCTTGGTGGGACAGGTCACCACCGTGCATGGGCAGCACTCCGGAAAAGTGAATGAAATCACAAATGGTGCGTGAACTGATTCCAGAGGCCGAAGCCATGCCACTGCAACCAGTGATGAAGGCGGAGGCGTTGCCATTCGTCACTCTCGTGATGCCTTGCCGGAATGAAGAGAAGCACATCGGGCGATGCCTGGAATCAATTCTTAACAATGACTACCCGAAAGAACGGATGGAGATTCTGGTGCTGGACGGAATGAGCGAAGACCGAACGCGGGAGATCGTTGCGGCTTATAGTGCGCGTCATCCCATGATTCGCCTGGTGGACAACCTGAAAAGGCACATTCCCGCGGCGATGAATGTGGGAATCAGGGCCGCGCGGGGCGAAAGAATCATGAAAGTGGACGCTCATTCCACCTACCAGAGCGAGTACATCTCACGCTGTGTGCGCTATCAGGATCAATACGGCGCGGAAAATGCTGGCGGCATATGGAAAATGGTGCCGGGGGCGGACACGTGGACGGCGCGAGCGATTGTGCTGGGATTGGCGAGCCGCTTCGGATCGGGAAATGCGAACGTGAAGGTAGGGGTGGCCAAGCCAACCTGGTCGGACTCAACTGCTTTTGGCTGCTTTAAAAAGGATCTCTTCGAAAGAATCGGAATGTATGACGAAAGGTTGCTGAGCAGTTCGGATCTGGACGTGAATCAGCGCATTCAGGCAGCGGGTGGGCGAATCTTAGTCATGCCTGACATCGTGGTGAACTACGCAGCGGACGGGAATCTGCGAGCTCTGCGGCGGCATGTTTTTGCCGACGGGGTGTGGGTCAGCTACGTAATGAAATTCGGCAAACGAGCCTGGTCGTGGAGGCACTGGGTGCCGGCGGCATTGGTGCTGAGCTTGTTGGGGGCGTTAGCGGTGGGCGTGGTGAGTCGAGTGTTTTTGTGGATCGGTCTAGGCATTGCGGGACTGTATGCGGCCGCGAGCCTAGAGGTGTCCGTACAAATCGCGGCCCGCGAGCGGGAAGCGCGTTACGCGTTTCTGTTGCCGGTGGTTTATGCGGTGCGGCATTTTGTCTTTGGCAGCGGCACCCTCTTTGGGCTGGTTCTGGTGGCCTTGCCGGGAGAACACTGGAAAGGAAGAAGAAGCCCTCGGGGCTGACAGGCGGTCGTTTGGCTACATGCGCTTCCATTTCTACCTAAGAGACTGTGTGGAGCGGCCCGGTGCGAACGGTGGCTTGTGCGAAGCGGACGGTGTCGAGGTGTGGGAACCTTCCTGGCGAAAACTTTTGCCGCCGCGTTCGCCGCGGTATCCATTTCTTGCATTCTGGATGTTTCATCAATTGCGTGTTTTTAAGAACAGGGATTACCGCGTGCTCTTTATCCAAGAGGACGACCGCGTGGTTCAGCGTTGTTGTATTCTTCCAGCTTTTTTCCGCTACCCGTTCATGCGCAGCGGAGACTTGAATATAAGCACCTGGACCCATCCAGATTATCGGCGCAGAGGCCTGGCGTCCCGCACTCTGCGGAAGGCAATAAAATGTTCCAGCCAACCGTTTCGAAGAATCTGGTACATCACCAGGGAAGCCAATGCCGCCTCGATCCGCCTGGCCGAAGGTTGTGAATTTATCTTTTTCGGTACAGGAAAGCGCGTCGCGACCTTCGGGCCCAGAGTCCTTGGCCGCTTCGTGGTCGAAACCTTGGCTGACGGCACTCGGCCAGATTCGCCCCGCCCCGCCGGGGTCGAGCGAATGAGTCATCGCGTTTCCGAAATAATCAAACGCTGCTTTGATCTGCTGAGTTCGGCGACCGGATTAATGGTGCTGGCGCCAGTGCTGGCAGCCCTTGCGTTGGCTGTCAGGTTGGGGTCGCGAGGGCCTGTGTTTTACCGCGGACTGCGCGCAGGGCGGGGCGGGGAACCGTTCCGGCTACTCAAGTTTCGAACCATGGTGATGAATGCGGACCAGATCGGAGGGCCATCGAGTTCGGCCGACGATCCGCGCATCACCCGGCTGGGAGGATTTCTCCGGCGTTACAAGCTGGATGAATTGCCGCAACTGCTTAACGTGCTGAGGGGAGAAATGAGCCTGGTAGGCCCGCGGCCGGAGGTAGTGCCGGAAGTGCTTTTGTATACGGAAGATGAGAAGCGTTTACTTGAGGTGCGTCCGGGGATCACGGATTGGGCCTCTATCCGCTTCCGCAACGAAGGCGAGATTTTGCGGGGAAGCGCCGATCCGCATGCCGCCTACCGGATAAAGATTCGTCCGGAGAAAATCCGGCTGGGACTGGAATACGTCGAAAGGCGCTCGTTCTGGACCGACTGCAAGATTATCGTGAGTACGCTGAAAGCCATCCGCGAGTAGTCTTCGACCATCCTACAAACTTCGGCGAAACCGTGCAGAGGTTGCCAGCAACGCTTCTACCGCGAAGAGACCTGAGGAACGTGGTATGCCGAGTATGAGCTTGGAGTGTGAACAGAGCGCTGCGCTGGCGAAAAAAGTTCGTCTGCACGCATTGCACATGATTCATCACGCAAAGAGTTCGCATCTCGGGTCCGCCTATTCGATGGCGGATTTGCTGGCAGTTCTGTACGGGAGAATCCTGCGCATTGATCCCGAGAAGCCGGATGCGGCGGATCGCGACCGTTTTATCTTGAGCAAAGGCCACGCCTGCGCCGCGCTTTATGCGGTGCTGGCGGAACGCGGATTTTTCGCCAAAGAGTGGCTGCAGGGTTTCTACCAGGACGGAGCGCGGCTCGCGGGACACGCCACCCACGTGGGCGTTCCGGGCGTGGAAGTGTCCACGGGTTCGCTGGGGCATGGCCTTCCCATCGCCTGCGGAATGGCTCTGGCGGGGAAGCGAGACCGCCAAAGCCACCGCGTCTTCACCTTGCTTAGCGACGGCGAGTGCGACGAGGGTTCGACTTGGGAAGCGGTTTTGTTCGCACCCCACCATCAACTCGACAACCTGATCGCCATCGTCGACTACAACCAGATCCAAAGCCTGGGTACGGTGAAAGAGGTTCTCGACCTCGAACCTTTCGCCGCCAAGTGGAAAGCATTTGGCTGGGCCGTGCGCGAAATCGATGGTCACGATTGTGCGCAAATCGAGCGGGTTTTGAGCAATCTTCCTGTTGAGCCAGGTAAACCCACGTGTGTCGTTGCCCATACGGTGAAGGGCAAAGGTGTCAGTTTTATGGAGAACAAACTGTTGTGGCACTACCGCGCTCCCGATCGCGACGAAATGGCTCGGGCTCTGGCCGAATTAGGTGGCGGCGAATGAGAAGTGCTTTTTTTCGCGCGTTGTTGGCGCTGGCTGAACGTGACCACCGCGTCAACCTCGTCGTCGGCGATCTTGGCTTCGGGGTGGTTGAAGAATTCGCCCGCCGATTTCCCGATCGTTTCCTCAATGCCGGCATCGCCGAACAAAACATGACCGGCATCGCCGCCGGCATGGCTCTCAGCGGCAAGATTGTATTCACTTATTCTATCGCCAACTTCCCTGTCCTGCGATGCCTGGAGCAGGTGCGTAACGATGTTTGCTATCACAACGCCAACGTGAAGATCGTTGCTGTCGGAGGCGGACTGGCGTACGGATCGTTGGGAGCTACTCACCACGCGACGGAAGATCTGGCGATCATGCGTTCGCTTCCGCGAATGGTGGTTGTCGCTCCCGGAGATCCTGCCGAAGCCGAGGCGGCGACGCGAGCTGTAGCCGCCCATGCAGGCCCATGCTATTTGCGCTTGGGGCGCGCGGGAGAAGCCAAAGTCCACCGCGGAGAAATAGATTTTCAGCTGGGCGAAGCCATTACCGTTCGCCAAGGTGGCGACCTGACCCTTATTTCGACCGGCGGGATGCTCGAAACAGCCGTTCAGGCGGCCGACTTGCTCCATCGTGCGGGATTACAAACGCGGGTACTAAGTATGCATACCGTGAAGCCGCTCGATGCCAACGCCATCCTCGCCGCCGCCCGTGAAACCGGCGCGGTCTTCACCCTTGAGGAACATAGTGTGGACGGCGGTTTGGGTGGCGCTGTTGCCGAGCTGTTAGCGGAAGCCGGCCATGCGCCGCTTACGTTTCGAAGGTTCGGACTTCCCTCGGCATTCTCGTCCGTCGTCGGCTCCCAGGAATACCTTCGGGCTCAACACGGTCTTACCGGGGAAGCGGTGGCCTCCGCCATCGCTTCCATATTAGAGAAAGACCGTACCTTCGCCGCGACCAGCGCCGGCTAAGCCGAGCGACCGGTTTGGCGCTGACCCATTTACTTAGGAGGAAAATCGTTTGTCCTACCGTGTGCCGTTTATCGATCCCCGCGAGCATTACCGCCGAATGAAAAGTGAAATCGACTTTGCTATCACCGATACTCTCGCCAAAGGCGATCTGGTCCTGCGCCAGCAGTTGCGTGACTTCGAAAGGCACCTGGCTGAATTTGTCGGCGTTCGCTATGCGGTCGGCGTTAACAGTTGCTATCACGCACTTTATTTCTCCTTACTCGCGGCAGGGGTTGGCGCTGGCGATGAAGTCATCACCGTCGGCCACACTTTCGTAGCCACGGTTTCGGCCATCGTTCATACCGGCGCCACGCCCGTCCTGGTCGATGTGGGCGACGATTACAATATGGCTCCCCATAAGTTCGAGGCCGCGGTTTCGCCTCGCACCAAGGCTGTGATCCCCGTACATCTCAACGGCCGGATGTGCGATATGGATGGAATCATCGCGGTCGCCAACAAGCACGGGCTTGCGGTCATCGAGGATGCCGCACAAGCCCTGGGTGCCACATTCAGAGGCAAGAAAGCCGGCTCCTTTGGTCTGGCCGGGTGTTTCAGTTTCTATCCGTTCAAGTCGCTGGGCGGCTTGGGGGATGGCGGAGCTGTAACCACCAACGATCCTGAAATTGCCCGCTTTGTAACCCTCATGCGATTTAATGGCGAAGACCGGCAGACCGGGGAATTCCATTACCACGGCTGCACCGCACTACTCGATAACGTCCAGGCCGCGGTTCTCGACGCCAAGCTGCGCCATCTTCCTGAATGGATCGAACATCGCAGACACACGGCGAGCCTGTATCGAAAGGGCCTCGAAGGAATCGAAGCTGTTGGCTTGCCCCATTTTTCCGGCGATGAATATTTCGACAGTTATCAGAACTATGTGATCCGTACGGCGCATCGCGACCAACTTCGCCAGCACTTACAAGAACAGGGCATCGAGACTCTGATCCACTGGCCCAAACCGATGTGGGAGCACCGCGACCTTGCGCTGGAAAATCCTGGGCTTCCGGAAACTGAGAGCATCTGCAAGCAAGTGATCTCTCTGCCCATGAGCGCGGAGACCACTCCCGAGCAGGTCGAGATTGCCACCGCCTGTATTCGTGACTTTTTCGCTTCGCGCCCGGTGCCGGTTGCAGTCCATGCTGCCGGCCAGAAAGGAATATCGTGACTCTTTCATTGAGTATGAAAAGCGCGCGCATCGAGCAAGCCGAGATTCGCGCCATGTCGATTGCATGTGAGAAAGCCGGCGGCATCAATCTGGCCCAGGGCGTTTGCGATACGCCCGTGCCTTCGGCCATCCGGGAACAGGCGCATCAAGGGATCGAGAACGGAACTAACAGCTACACTCGCTTCGATGGCCTCGCCCAGTTGCGCCAGGCCATCGCGCGAAAATTATTTCAGCACAATGGCATCCAGGCCGACCCGGAGACGGAGATCGTGGTCAGCGCCGGATCCACTGGAGCCTTCTACTGTGCTTGCCTGGCGTTGCTTGATCCCGGCGACGAGGTGATTCTTTTCGAGCCGTACTATGGCTATCACCGCAATACCTTGCTGGCTGTCGAAGCCGTGCCGCGCTTCGTCACTCTGCAGCCACCCGATTGGTCTTTTAGCAGGACAGACCTCGAAAGATCGGTAACTTCCTGGACAAAAGCCATCGTGGTAAACACCCCGGGGAATCCGTCGGGAAAGGTATTCTCCCGGGCGGAACTGGAGATCATCGCAGAGTTTGCGGAACATCATGACCTCTTCGTTTTCACCGATGAGATTTATGAACACTTCGTCTACGACGGCCGAAGCCATCTCAGCCCAGGCTCCATCGCCGGGATGGCGAACAGAACTATCACCATTTCCGGATTCTCAAAAACCTTCAGCATTACCGGATGGAGAATCGGTTATGCGGTGGCGGCGGAGCGCTGGGCACGCCGCATTGGCTACATGAACGATCTGGTCTACGTGTGCGCGCCCTCTCCACTGCAGTATGGAGTCGCCATGGGACTCGCGCGGCTCGAGACCTCCTTCTATCAGGATCTTTCCCTCGTATATGCCAGGAAACGCGACCAGATTTGTAAGGCGCTGGAACAGGCCGGGTTGCGACCGTACACTCCGCAAGGCGCCTACTACATCCTCGCCGACGTTTCGTCTTTGCCCGGGCGCACCAGCAAAGACAAAGCAATGTTTTTGCTCGCTCAAACCGGAGTAGCCTCGGTGCCCGGTGAAGCTTTCTTTCATGACAGTTCGGGAAACAACCTGGTCCGATTCTGTTTCGCAACCACCGAAGAAAAACTTGAGGAAGCCTGCAGCCGTCTGAGCAGTCTTTCCCGAGCCGAGCGGAGTCCGTCGGCACAGCTTGTCTTGTAGCAATTCTGCATGCGCTTACGCGAACCGCGCGCGCTCAAATCACAATGACACTGAGCTTTGAAGGGGCGCGGCTTCAGCCGCGTCGTAACTCCGTAAAAGAGGATGGCAGGGCGGCCGGAACCCGAACCGCAACCATTGACAGACCTAAACGCGGCTCACCATTGCCTGCCCCGCCGGCCCGGTCCATCGCACTCAATTGCCTGACACCAGCCAGTCGCCAACCCAATCATGACACTTAACACTCCGCGCTTAATGCTGCGCTACAAACTCTGGTTTCTGGCGGTCTTCCAGGCGTGGCTGATCGTCTGTTCCCTGGTACTCGCCTGGTTGCTGCGATTCGATTTTTCCCTCCCGCATCGTCCTGTTCTCGTTGCAGCCATTCCAGTGCTGGTGTTCGTACGCATTGCCGCAATGGCCTACTTCGGATTGCTCCATGGCTGTTGGAAATATGTCGGGCTTGGAGACGGAATCGATGTTTTGAAAGCCGTCGCAGCCGGTTCGGTTCTCTTCTGGGCCACCATGCGGCTGGTGTTGGGCGCCGATTTCCCGCCCACTCTCTATGTGCTGGAGGCCGTGCTTACGGCAGAACTATTGGTGGGAGTGCGTCTTTTCTCGCGTTGGTTCGCAGAGTCAGCACGCGCAAACACTCCTTCGTGCAAAAGA
Source organism: uncultured Acidobacteriota bacterium (assembly GCA_963716405.1). Lineage (GTDB taxonomy): Bacteria > Acidobacteriota > Terriglobia > Terriglobales > Acidobacteriaceae > JABDBE01. The sequence continues at coordinate 106,807 of CAVQTI010000022.1, forward strand.
GCGCTGCTTATTGGCGCGGGTCGTGCAGCGCAGACCATCCTTCGCGAAATGCATCAGCCCGGGTACGGCTATGTTGCCGTTGGCTGCCTGGACGACGACCCTGCCAAGCGGGGTATCCGAATTCACAATGTTCGCGTGCTGGGCTCAATAGACAAATTACCCGAGGTGCTCGCTTCCGAGCGGGTAGATGAAGTCCTGATTGCCGTCCCCTCGGCCAGCGGGGCCGAAATGCGCAGGTTCGTCGACATTTGCAACCGCGCCAATACCACCTTCCGGACGTTGCCCGCGCTGAAGGACATCATCGCGGGTGAAGTGATCGTGAATCAGCTCCGTGAAGTCACGCTGGAAGATCTTCTCGGCCGTCAGGCTGCGCAGATTGATCTTGAGGCCGTCCAGCGCAACATCGCAGGCCAGACCGTTCTCGTGACCGGAGCGGCCGGTTCGATCGGATCGGAATTGTGCCGCCAAATCCTCGCCTACGGTCCGGCGCGGCTTGTCTGTTTGGATCAGAGCGAAACCGGACTGTTCTTCCTTCGTCTGGAACTCCAAGGGCCGCAACAGTATTCCGAAATTGCCTTTTGTATCGCCGATGTGAACGATACCGACCGCGTCTGCTCTCTGCTATCGGAATTCCATCCGCACATCATCTTTCATGCCGCCGCCTACAAGCATGTGCCGCTAATGGAGTCGAACGTCCAGGAAGCGGTTAAGAACAATGTGCTGGCCCTCCTCGGATTATTGAATCTCGCGGACGAATCGGGGTGCAAAAGCTTTGTGTTGATTTCCTCTGACAAGGCAGTCAATCCGACAAATGTGATGGGCGCAACCAAGCGCATCTGTGAATTGATCCTATCCTCTCGCCCAGCTAACGGCATGCGCTGCGTGTCGGTTCGCTTCGGAAACGTGCTGGGTTCGAGCGGCAGTGTGATTCCGGTATTGAAACAACAACTCCGCAATCATCAGCCGTTAACCATCACTCACCCGGACATCAAGCGTTTCTTCATGATCCCCCGCGAAGCTGTAGCATTGGTTCTGCAAGCCGCCGAAATTGGGGACCATGGAGACATCCTTGTCTTGGACATGGGCGAGCCCATACGGATCGTGGATCTGGCCCGCAATCTTATTCGCCTTTCCGGCAAATCCGATCGCGACGTAGAAATTCAGTTTACTGGCCTGCGCGAGGGAGAAAAACTCGAAGAGGAACTCTTCTACAGCTACGAGAAGGTGTTCCCGACATCATGTGGCAAAATCAAGCGGACTAATGCCTCGGCGCAGGACTGGCCCAGATTGTGTCGTCAGCTGGATGAGCTTCACGCTTCCATCAGTGACCAAGCCGCGGCGTCAATCCGCGGGAAAATCCAGGAAATCGTTCCCGAATATTTCTTCCTGGCGGAACACTCGATAGAACTGACCGGAAAGCCACCCGCACAAAAGGCTTTTGAAGCAGTCGCCGGTCACGACTAGCCTGTTCCTACCTCAGCTTGCTCTGACATTGCGGGGCTTTGAAAATAGGCCGAGAACTAAGGTCTCAGCCTGACGAAGCACTCGCCTCCTTCGCCGCCCCTTCCCGTCCGCCGCACTTTTCGCCCGCCCCCTGCCGATTAGCCCGCCCGCAGCATCTTCCCAACTCCGTTGCCGCCAACTCTTGCTCGGGCACGCCCACGCCCACGAGCAGAAGTACCCAGACCCCACTAGACACGCTTGCGTGCACAAAAGCGATGAACGCGCTCTTCTCAGCAAGCGCGCTCATCGCGTCGGCAACCATCCAAACTCGTCGCGGGAATCCAAGACTCAAGGCACTGTGAGGTTGATGGTCTGATCTCCATAAGCTCCCGTGCTATCCCATGCGCGTACTAGCACGTCGTGCCATCCGAAGCCCATAGGTACATTTACATTTATGGAATTGACATTGTTCTGTTGGAAAGCATTTATCGAATCTATGTAAACAATCCATCCGGTTATTGTGTTGGCCGATGATGCTGCTGCCTGAATATTCACAGGCGAACTCACGGAAGCGTCGTTCAATGGGGTGCTGATGTTGACGGCGACTGGATAAACTTTCGGAGTGACGACCTGATCACCGTATGCTCCTGAAGTATCCCAAGCACGAACCATGACGGTGTGGCTGCCTATGCCAGCATTTATATTCGTGTGGATTGCATTCACTGCGCCGGCTTGATAGACGGGTGTTTCATCAAGATAGACAATCCACCCGCTGATTGTGTGGCCGGCAGTCGGCTTCGCAGACGCTTGAAGATTTATGGGAGAAATCACATTGGAAACTGGTGACGGCGTTGCAATGGCCACGGCTGGCTTCTGCACAATCGTCAGATTCAGGGTTTGATCGCCGTGTGCGTCCGAGGTATCCCATGCGCGGACCAGCACTGAGTGCAAGCCGAGACTCATGGCGACGTTAGTGGTGATTGCAGTTACCGCGCCGGCGCTGAAAACTCGATTCCCATCGACATAAATCGACCATCCGCTGATGCTATGGCCCGCAGTTGGCGAAGCTGATGCCTGAATGTTGACGGGCGCGCCTACGCTCTCAGCATTGCTGGGAGTGAAAACGCTGACGAACGGAACCAGCGTCCCCACGGTCAGCGGAAGCGTCTGATCGCCAAAGGCTCCAGAAGTGTCCCATGCACGTACAAGCGCGGTGTGCGCTCCCTTGGCCATGTTCAGGCTGGGATCAATCACGGTAACCGCTCCTGCGTGGTATACCGGCACATTATCAATGTAGATGTACCAACCGGATATTGTGTGTCCTGCAGTCGGAATCGCAGAGCAGTGAATTGTGACCGGAGACGTAACAAATGCGCCATCAGCCGGTGAACTAATCGTGACTACAGGTTTGCTTGACGCCGTAAAAAAATCGGACATATCGGAAACCGTAGCTGCGGCTCCCGGGTAGGTTGTGATTTGAAGGGCGTCGAGCATCGTGCGTAAGGTGTTTTCATGCTTGTACAGAATATTTGAGACCGTATGAGAAATTACTTTTGGGCCGATAATGCCGGTATAGACTGCAGCTCCGCAACCGTTATCTGTGCCGCCTGCACACTCGTCGAAAGTTACGAAAATCAAACCGTCTCCGCCCGGCTGAAAGTCGGGAGTACTAAGAATCGGAGTGAGGGTGGTTCTCAGGAATTCGTCGGTTGCTCCCAACTGCTGACCCTCGGTACAGGTGGTATAGCCCAACCGGGCAATCATGGGCATCGTGATTTCCGTCGGGAGCAATGATCATGAATCGAGGCAACGTCCCATTTGCCTCGTCGATTGCTAGCTGCGAGAAGTCAACCACATTGCTTGCGGATCCATCTACATCATTTAAAACATCGGCGTACCACGTCGCTCCGTTATGACGTCGATAATAGGAAGTGCCGTTAGCATTGTCCGGAGTAGTAAGGGTTCCGCCGGCGGCGGCGTAGGATTGCGCATAAACTCTCCACGAAATTCCGGCACTATTCATTTCGCGAAAGATGCTGTCATCGGTAATTGGATCGGTAGTAGTAGTGCCGGGGTAGTAACAGTCATTCCCATTGCAGTTGAAGTCATGGGTTCCGGGAGGCAAAGTGCAATTCGCCGCCGATTCGCAACTTCCGGAGGCAAGCCACAGGTAATCGAGCAATGAACCACCATTGTCCGACTTGAAATTAGCGGCATAGCCGTTCGCCTCGCCTTCTGAGACCAGCCATGGCATGTTAACCATCACCTCGTCGTAGCTGTGATTCTCCTCAATTATGAGGATCACATGCTGCGACACAGGCACTTGAGCAGACCCTGCGAGGCTGGAGAGCACCAGCATGGTCGCGATGTAAATAAACGATTGCAGTTTTTTCGAAACCATAAACCTCCTCGAAGCGCAATATTCCCTCCCTGTGCAGGCACGTATGCATGCACAGCGTTCCAGGAAATAGGAGTTTTCTTGCGGTAGTTTCGATCTTAGTGCATGCTCGGTCACGCTCGATGACAATCGGATTAACAAACGATGAAATCTTGCAAGGCTCTCCCGAAAAGGAACCTCTCGGGTCAACAGGCGAGCAGCATTATTCGTTTTCAGCGCCGAGGTGGAGGAAAGTGCTGCGGTGAGATGTGCTCATTTGTAAGAGTCGGGAGGACGCAGAATGGCCAGTACGATGTGGGGAGCAATTCAACAGACGTGCATTTCCAGCGACCGACGTAAATTAGAGGAGAGATCTTCTATCCCGAACGGCGGCCGAGCCAATCATCTATTTTGGGCCAAGTGCGTTTGTTGGCGCCGCTGCCTGCCATGATTCCAATGTGGCCGCCGGGAACGCTGAAGAGTTCTTTATCTTTGCTGCTCACCTTGGACAGAATTGCTTTCGACTGGCAGGGGGGCGTGATGTGGTCGCCCTCCGCGATTACCGTCAGCAGGTTGGCTCGCAGACGGCTCAGATCCACCCGCTCGCCGCGGATCACCATCTCTCCGCGCATCAACCGGTCGTTGCGGTAGAGATCGACAATGAGCTGCCGGAACACGCCGCCTGCCAGCGGGATGTTATCCGTCACCCAGGTGTTCATGGCTTGCCAGGCTTCAATCACCTGCGGGTTCTCAATGTTGTCCCAAAGCTTGAGGTAGTTGATGATGTAATTCTCGACCGGCTTGAGCGCTTTGGCGCCGTAGTCAATCATTTCTCCTGGCATGTTGCCGAACGCTGACAGTACTTGGTCTACATTGAAGTAACGTTCGTCGGTCCAGCGCGCAAAGGTAAGAGCTTCTTTGTTTGAGAAGTCCAGCGGAGCTGTTAATAGAATCAGATTTCGCAACCCATCGTCGGGCCGCAGGGCAGCATAAATCGTGGTGAGAATGGCGCCGATGCACCAGCCGAGCATGCTGAATTCTTCTACTCCCGCGATCGACTTAAGTTTGCGGATCGCCCGCGGCATGTACTCGAGGGTATAGTCGTCGAACTTCAGGTTCTTGTCTTCCGGGCCGGGAGCTCCCCAGTCGAGCAGGTACAAGTCATAGCCGCTGTTGACCATGAACTCGACGAAGCTGTGGCCGGGTCGAAGATCAAGAATGTAAGGCCGGTTCATGAGCGCGAATACCATCAACAAGGGAACCGGATGGCGTTGCTTTTCGGGCACCACCGGAATATAGCGATAAAGTTTCGCTTTGTTCAGTGTCCACACCAATTCTTTAGGGGTTTGAGCAATCGCGGTTCGCGTTGTCACTGCTTTATTAAACGCGGTCAGTTTTCCCACCAAATCCGTAAACGGGTCGGTGACAACCGTTGCGTCTGCCATTGCTACTTCGCTCCCTTGGTCTTCCGCTTATTCTGGCGGCTCGGTTGCGCTGATCTCGGTTTTCGTTTGCTTTCTGTTGCCGGCTTTGTATAACTCTCGATCCGATCCAGCTTGGCATCCATGTCGTCGAGCCGCATTTCAATATTATTGACTCGGTCTGCCAGAGCGATGAAATCGGCCCGCGAGGGCATGCTCAATTGCTCGAGCACGCGCAACATAGCCTTCTCTACAGCCTCTCGAAACGGAGAAGACGCCGAGAGATAGGTGTCAAGGACGGTCCCGCTAGTTCTGGCGTACGCTTCTGTATTGACGGTTTCTACCATGGCCTTTGCCCAGGCGTCGAGGTAGCTATCCCGCATCTCACGGAAAGCGTCCATAGGATCAGGAGGCTTTCCGTTTGCCGCTTGTTCATCAGGCATTGGCTACTCCTCTGCTGCCGGGCCGCAACTCGAAGACAGGCAAAGACTGAAGCTTCCCGGAAGACACCTCACAGACAACACCGCGGTACCCGACTGCCCATCAAATCGCAGTATACAACCGGCCTACGCGGCCGCCACACTCTTGAACGGCTTGGAGACAATGTCAAGCATCGTCTTCTGGGTCTCAATCAAAGCATTCATGCCATTTTGGAATGCGTCGGCGGCAGGGTTGGTGGGAATCCGGAACTGCTTCTTGGCAGTTTCGCAGGCCGTCTTGTGCTGCTCCGCGTAATAATCAAGAGCTTTCTTTTGCGTTGCAACAGAATACTCGACCGATTGCTTGAATAGGCCCGTGACGCCTTCAGCCACCTTGGCTGCCAGATTTGTACGTTCTGTCGCAAGCCCAGCCACGACATGGCTTTGCTCAACGGCGAGGTCGATAGCGCCTTTCTGGGTTTCGACAAATCGGTTGAACGACTGCCCGACCAGGTCGAATAGGAACGAGCCTGGAGTCTCGGGGATATAGGAAAAAGCCTTCTTGCAGGCATCGACCAACTCGCCGTTCTGTTCAGCGGCGATATCCAGCGATTTCTTCTGGAGTTCCGCCAGGCGTTCTACGTTCTTCGTGTACAAGGGAATGAATGTCTCCGCGACGCCATTTTTCTTGGCAGCTGCCGCGGTGCTTTTGGTTGACTTCTTGCTGGTGCTCATGTTCTGCTCCTTTATTCGGGATTAGATGTCATGCTGCGATATGTGCTGCACTGCAGCATAATTTCATATTAGTCCCTTTCGGGGGCATGTCAAGCGAAAAATGAGAAGCAAATGAACCGCAAAACTGTGGTTATCAAAAAATACGGAAACCGCCGTCTCTACGACACCACTCATAGCCGGTATGTCAATCAGGACGAGGTCGCCGAGATGGTGCAGAAGGGGCACGACGTGCAGGTAGTGGACGCGGCCACGGGCGAAGACTTGACCCGTCTGGTGCTGACGCAGATCATCGTGGAACACGCCAAAGAGCCTGATTCAGCTTTTCCCCTGGACATATTGCGGCAGATGGTGGTCGCCAGCGGCAAGGCAGCGCAGGAAAACACCCTCAAGTACACAAAGGCCGTGCTCGACATGTACCAAAGCGCCTACCGGGCGATGGCGCCTCCGTTGAATCCTTTCGAATTCATTCAAGCACCAACGACACCGCGTGCGGCGGACCCACGTGCGAAACCCACGGAATCTGCAGGCCGCACAGTTCGATCGAAGAATGATGAAACTGGTGAGGTCGACGAATTGAAACAGCGGATAGAAGAGTTAGAATCCCTGGTTTCGGGGATGGGGGCTAGAAGAACGGAGCGCAAGCGCAAAGGCAAACCACGCGGAAGCCGTTGACGCGCCAATTCTATGGCAACGCCTGCGCACCCCGTCCAAGCCGAGCGAAGAGGCTGGTACCCACATTTTACGGCAGTCTCTGCATCATTCCGGGCAAGGTTTTGGCCAGGTCGTTGTAGATAACCATTACTGCGAACAGCACCAGAAACACGAATGCGGCCTGGTAGATGCGCTCTTTAATCTGCAGGCTGATATCGCGGCGCATCAGGCTTTCGACGAACAGCAGCAGGATTACCCCGCCGTCGAGGATGGGAATTGGTAGCAAGTTGAAGATTCCGAGATTCAGGCTGATCGCGGCAGTTAGAGCCATCAGCGGAGTCCAGCCTTTTTCCGTGGCGGCTTCGCCGGCGGCTCGGCCGATCCCGATCGGGCCTTCGATGGTGCGGATCGAGATCTTGCGCTGAATCATTTTTTGCACGAGTTCGAGGATCAGTAGCGAACCTTCTTTGTTTTGCTCAATCGATTTGTGAAATGCCGCCGTCAATGGCAGGGCGCTGACTTTCATCGGCAGGCTGCCCAGACCCACACGATAGCGCTTCTCCTGCTGCCCGGGGACATCGGCGAGTACAGGACGCACGGTGAATGTTTTCTGCTGGCCGTCGCGCAGAACAGTTATCTCAATCGGCTTGTCCTGGGTGCGCTTTAAAGTTTCAATCATCGCTTCAAGCGCAGGGATCGGTTCGCCGTCAACGCTCAGAATTTGGTCGCCGACTTTGATTCCGGCCTTCTCCGCCGGCATTCCCTTTTCGAGTTCAGTAACTGTAACGCTGGATTCTTTGGGAACCCATCCGGCGTATCCCATCTGATTCACGCCATAAGCTTCAGGGACAATGGTTTTGTCCAGAGTTTTCCCAGCACGATCGAGAGTGACGTTCAGAGGCTGATTCGGACTGAGAGCTTCTTTGGGATCAACTTGCTTCCATGTGGGATTTTCAATTCCGTCAAGACGAGCGATGCGGTCGCCAACTTGAATGCCAGCTCTTGCCGCCGGTGTATCTGGTAAAACCCAGCCGATGACTGCGGGTTCATCGAGCACTGCCGGATACTCGTAATGGAACATGTAAACACCGGTCAGTAGGCCGATGGCAAGCAGAATGTTCATGGACGGGCCAGCGATCGCGATCAGAAAACGGTGCCAGCGCGGATGTGAGAGAAACTCGCCGGGATCGCCGGTGCGCTCATCCATGGGATTCTCGCCGCTCATTTTCACGTAGCCGCCGAGAGGAATGGCACTGATGCGGTAATCGGTGTCGCCGCGGCGGAAGCCGAGCAAGCGCTTGCCAAAGCCGATGGAAAAAACTTCCACGCGCACGCCGAGTAGCTTCGCGACTGCATAGTGGCCGAATTCATGGATAAGAATCATGAATCCCAAGACCACTGCAACCGCGAGTACAGCTATAAAAAATCCCGACATATATTTTTGTTATTCCCCTCGAAAAGTAGAAGAAGCTAATGGCGACGGCGCGGTATAACCCAGCTGCTCGATCTTTTCCCGGGCCATCCGGCGCGCTTCGGCGTCCGCAAGAAGCACCTTGTTAATAGATTCCAACTTACCGGCTTTCGTTTCACCAAGAACCATTTTTATTATGGCAGCAATCTCGGTGAACCGGATAGAGCCGTCCAGAAATGCCGCCACTGCTACTTCGTCCGCGGCATTGAGTGCAACAGTTTTCGCACCTCCTGCCGCTGCTGCTTCATAAGCGAGACCCAGGCAAGGAAATTTTCCCACGTCCGGCGGTTCGAAATCGAGATGTCGTAAGTCCATGACCGGGAAGCGCATATCCGATTCGATGCGTTCCGGATACGTGAGCGCATAGAGGATGGGCAGACGCATATCGGTCACCGAGAACTGAGCAAGTATGCTGCCATCCACAAATTCGACCATGGAATGGATGGTCGACTGCGGATGCACGATTACCTGCACGCGATCCGGTGGGAGATTGAACAAGCGGCAGGCTTCGATCACTTCGAAACCTTTGTTCATCAGCGTGGCGGAGTCGATGGTGATGCGGCGGCCCATCTTCCAGGTCGGATGATTCAAGGCCTGCTCGACTGTAATGGCAGCAAATTGCGATTTCGGGGTATGCAAAAAGGGCCCGCCGGACGCGGTTAACCAGATTTGGCGGACTTCTTCCATGCGCCCGCCGCGCAGACATTGATGGATGGCATTATGCTCGCTATCGATCGGAAGCAGCGGCTTGCCTTGTCGGCGGGCCTCAGCGGTTATCAGTTCTCCGGCAGCGACCAGGCACTCTTTGTTCGCGAGGCCCACGGTTTTGCCGGCGCGTACGGCTTCGTAAGTCGCTTCGAGTCCAGCTACGCCTACGATCGCGCTAACTACGAAATCGGTTTCCGGATGGGTGGCGACTTGTACTGTTCCTGCGGGGCCGTGGACCACTTCGACTGCGTTTACTCCCGCAGCTTTTAGACGAGCGCGAAGGATTTCGGCATCCGCTTCGGCGGCGACCGAGATCAGTCGCGGTTTCCACCGTTGCGCCTGCTCGAATGCAGCGTCAACATTGTGGCCGGCGGCGAGCGCGGTAATTTGAAAACGTTCAGGATAGGATTCAACTACGCTAAGCGTGCTGCGCCCGATGGAGCCAGTCGAACCCAGGATGGAAATACGTTTCATTAAGTGCTTTGTCCTGTGCGAAGGGCCTTTACTTCGCACCCGCTAAGACGGTGGCATAGTGATCGATCCAGCGACGTTGCGCTGCGGTTTCTGGGATAACGACACCACGCGCGCCGCTGAGGGCTTTGACCGCCGCTTCCGGTGTCCAACCTTTCATAACGAGTAAGCCCGCAGCTATGAGCCCGCTTCGGCCAATTCCCTGGCGACAATGCACGACGACGTTCCTGCCCGAGGAGAGATCGGCCTCCAGTTTTTCCATGGCTGTAGCCGCTTTAGTGTCCGAATCTGGGACCTCTCGATCCGGGATTGGAAATGCCAGGAACCGCATCCCTCGTGCCTTCACTAGGCGCGCCTCATTGCTGAGCCCGAGATCCTTTTCCTCGTCGGAAGTGAGCAGGGAAAGCACTGTATCGACTCCCTCACGTCGCCAGCCGGCAATCTCATCTTCCAGCCAGTCGTCGCCGCGAGGACGTGCCGCCAACGCCAGTTTCCCCGGCCACGGTCCGCCTACCCAATAGAGTTTTGTCGACATACTTCAATCGTTTCCTTTCACCACGATTTCGCGAGGCAGTGCCTCCACGTCCACACCGCGCCTGCGCAGAACATGAATTCGGTGATGGCCGTCGAGTATGGTTCCATCGGGCCTCGTCTTCAGGCATTCCTTTTGTCCGGGCGTCAGTGAATGCCTGAGGACATCAGTGCCAAGAGATTCCATTGTGGCTAAGTTTAGCAGGGCTGAGCGAGGGTTCCGGATGCAGCGGTTTAAGCGGCGGATACGGGCCAGACTTCGACATCTTCTTGACAATTGTGTACTTTCCGTCCGCGGCCTGCGCTAAGCGAAGTCGACGCGTAGCTGACGCCCATTACTACTGCATGACGCGCCAAGCCGCATAGTACCATAGCACTGGAGCGGCAAAGAGCAGGGCATCAATGCGATCGAGCATACCTCCGTGGCCGGGAAGAATCGTTCCTGAATCTTTTACTCCGGCACCGCGTTTGAGCAACGATTCCACCAAATCTCCCAACTGCGCCGCGATATTAATCGCCGCTGAAAGCCAGATGGTGGGAGCGAGAGGCGGTTTCTGCAGTGCGAAGAATCCGTCGCGACGTTCGATGAGATGCGCGTTTAACAGCGCCGTACTTATTGGCGTGGCGTAGTTGTAGAGCAACATCCCCACAACCAGACTCGCCAACAGCGATGCCAATGCCCCTTCCCAAGTTTTCTTGGGGCTAATGCGCGGCGACATCAGATGGCGTCCCAGAGAACGTCCCACGAAGTAGGCGAAGATGTCTCCTGCCCAAACCAGCAAAAGCAAATACAAAAGCAAAAACGCGCCCGACCATTGTTCGCGCAACTGCACCAGAAAGCCGAGCGGCAATGCCACATAACAGAATGCGAAGACAGAAACCATGGCTGCGGGAAATGAAGTGCTGAGGTTAACTCTGCGCATGGCAATGGTCAGAAAAACAAATGGAGCGAGGGCGGCGGCGAATCCTGCGCTGTAAATGAAAATCGCTGTCGAAAGCAAAGGCTTTGCGTTTCCGGGATTGATGGCGAGCAGTAGAAAAAACAAGCCAACGAAAATATAAGTCGGCCAACGCAGCGGCCGGATGCCATACGCCTCGGCCAGCTTAAGCAATTCCTGCACGGTAAGTAGAGCGACCAAAGCAGCAACCAGTGCCACCACGGGCACAGGGGCGCGCAGGACCAGCACCAGAACGATAGGAATGAGAATTATTGCAGTGAGGATTCTCTTGAGCAGGTGCAAGAGCCTCAGCTCCTGCCCGATCTTGTGCTGTGTGGCGCGGGCGCCACCGCCCGCGAGCCATTCGCAGACTCACTGCGGTGTCCTTGGAGGCTCGCAGCATCGCCCGCCAGGCCGCCATAACGCCGTTCTCGCTTCTGATACTCGGCGATGCCCTCGAGCAAATGCACGCCGCGAAACTCCGGCCACAGCGTAGGCGTTACGTAGATTTCTGCGTATGCCAGTTGCCACAGCAGAAAATTGCTAAGCCGCATCTCTCCGCTGGTGCGAACGACTAGATCGGGATCAGGCAAGTGCCGCGTGTATAGGTGCTGGGACACAGCATCCTCGTCGATTTCAAGATGATCGAGGCCGCCATTCCGCGCGGCTGCATCGACGATCGAGCGGAACGCGTCCACCAGTTCCGTGCGCGCGCTGTAATTGAGCGCGAGCGTTAGCACCATGCCAGTGTTGTGCGCCGTGGCCTGGCGCGCCCACTCCATTTTGTCTTGAACCGATGGCGGCAACTCGTGCTGGCGTCCAATGTATTCCAGACGAATATTATTCTTGTTGAGCGTGGGGACTTCCGCTTTCAGATAGCGGCAGAGCAGGCCCATCAGGAAATCGACTTCGCTTGCCGGACGCTTCTTCCAATTCTCCTCGGAGAAAGCATAAAGCGTAAGCGCGGGAATGCCGATGCGGGCTGCGGTTTCAACCGTGGAGCGCACGGACGACACTCCGGCGCGGTGTCCGGCGATGCGGGGCAGGTGCCGCCGCCGCGCCCAGCGGCCGTTGCCGTCCATAATGATAGCGATGTGTTTTGGGAGCCGCTTCGGGTCGAGCCGCTGATAAGCTTCCGCTTCCTTGCGGTCCAGCCCGGCGGGAACTGTTGCTTGCAAGCTAACCTCTGCTGTTTGTTGAAGCTAACACAGCGGGGAAGCCGGTGGCAATGACTCGAAAGTGTACCTCTGAAATGAAAATGAAAGACGAGCGCGGACGCCCGTCCTCCATTTGCAAATCTACAGCGCCGCGCAAACCGCTTTTACCTCGGTGTACTGTTCCAATACTTCGTGGCCCATCTCGCGGCCCCATCCCGATTGCTTGTACCCGCCGAAAGGCAGAGCGGCATCGAAAATGTTGTAGCAATTAATCCACACTGTCCCCGCGCGGAGTTGCGATGCCAGACGATGCGCCTTCTGAATGTCGCGCGTCCAAATACCCGCCGCCAATCCGTAAACCGAATTGTTGGCTTGCGTCACTAGCTCAGCGGGATCGCGGAAAGGAATCGCGGTGACCACTGGGCCGAAGATCTCTTCCCGCACGACTTTCATTTTTTCGTTCGTGTTCACAAGAACCGTCGGTTTGACGAAATAACCTTTGTCGCCGTGACGGCTTCCTCCGGCTACGGCTTTCGCGCCCTCGGATAATCCGGACTCGAGATATGCGCAGACTCGATTCAGTTGTTCGGCGGAAACCAACGGACCCATATCATTGGAATCGTCTTGCCCCGATCCCACCTTGATCTTCTTGGCGTGCTCGGCCACGCCATCCACGACTTTGTCGAAAATACTGTCTTCGACATAGAGACGCGAGCCCGCGCAGCAGCATTGCCCGTGATTAAAGAAGATCGCGCTCGAAGCGCCAGCAATCGCGCTGTCGAGGTCAACGTCGGCGAAAACCACGTTCGGAGATTTACCACCGAGTTCGAGCGAAACCTTTTTCAGATTGCCCGCGGCCGCCTGCAAAATAAGTTTGCCCACTTCGGTCGATCCAGTGAATGCAACTTTGTCGACATCAGGGTGGGCCGCCAATGCCGCGCCTGCCGTTTCGCCGTAACCCGGGACGATATTTACTACGCCATCGGGAAATCCGGCTTCCTGAAACAGTTCACCCAAGCGCAGCGCGGTAAGCGGAGTCTGCTCGGCCGGTTTTAAAACGACGGTGTTTCCTGTTGCCAACGCCGGTCCCAGCTTCCAGGCTGCCATCAGCAAAGGAAAATTCCACGGGATGATCTGGCCTACAACTCCGACGGGTTCACGCAAGGTGTATGCCAGGAATTTGGCTCCAGCCGCGTAGGGCACGGAAATCGGAATCGTATTTCCCTCAATCTTGGTCGCCCATCCGCTCATGTAGCGGAAGAGATCGACGGCCAAGTGGGACATCGGCTGCCCGCGCTACTTTCAGCGGTTTGCCATTGTCGAGCGATTCCAGTTCGGCGAACTCTTCCAGATTTTCTTCGAGCAAATCGGCCAATTTATAGATCAGTCTTGCGCGTTGGGATGTCGTCAACCGCGACCACGGTCCAGTTTCGAAAGCAGCGCGCGCTGCTTTTACCGCGCGGTCTATATCTTCGCGATCGCCCTCGGCTATGTTCGCGAGAACTTCGCCGGTCGCGGGATTGTAGGTGGGAAAGGTTTTGCCAGACGCCGCATCGACCCACTTTCCGTTAATCAGTATCTTGTGGGTTTTAGAAACGAAGCTGGAAACTTTATCTTCGGGTGGAGCGATTTTCAGAGCTGTTGCCATATTTTTTCTCCTGGCGTGCGGACGTTAACTCACGGAGTCGCGAGCTGCTTCGATCAAGTTTTAGCAGTTGCGGCGGCAGTTCAAAATTGTAGCGCATTTCCTGTGTTCGATATCTAATACTTGTGCGCAGGAAAGTTATTTGGCAAGGTAGTCCAAGGATGCGAGTTGCAGGGCGGCACAACGCTTAGGTGGACGGAGACATCCTACTTCTGTAAGGGCTTGTGTCTATAAGGGTACGGGGCGTGCGGAGGAGTTTCAAGACTATGAAAGTTTTCGGACGCGCAACAGATTCAATGGCCCGGTTGGGCAAGCAGGGTTTAACGTTCTTGCTGTCTTTCACTCTGTTGTTCGCGACGTATCCTCAGAACCTGTTAGCCGAGCAAGATCAGCAGGCTCCTCCTCAAGAACAACAAGCTCCGCCGCCGCAGGATTCGCAAGCTGCGCCGCAAAGTGGACAGGCTCCAGCTCCTGCCTATGCGACGCAGACGCCGCAGCAGTTGCAGCAACTGGTAGCGCCGATCGCACTATACCCGGATTCGCTGGTGGCCCAGATTCTGGCCGCCTCCACTTTTCCCGAACAGGTGGTAGAGGCCGACCGCTGGGTGCAAGCGCATCCTGATCTCAAGGGGGACGCGTTAGGCAAGGCGGTCGACCAGCAGCCGTGGGATCCAAGCGTAAAAGCGCTCACTGCGTTTCCCTCGGTGCTGGGAAATATGGATAAGAATCTTTCCTGGACTTCATCGCTTGGCGACGCCTACTACAACCAGCAGCAGGATGTGATGGACGCGATCCAGGTGATGCGCAAGCGCGCCGAGGATGCTGGCAACCTCAAGTCCACCCCCCAACAAACCGTCGACAACCAAGGCTCGACTGTCGTCATTCAGCCCGCTAATCCCGATGTGGTTTATGTCCCTGCCTACGATCCGTGGCTGGTTTATGGAGGTCCCATCTATCCGTGGCCGGGATGGTATGCATATCCAGGAATCTGGTTTGGAGGACCTTACCTGTCATTCGGACTTGGTTTTGGGATCGGCTGGTTCGGAGGTTTTGGCTGGGGCTGGCCTCATTGGGGATTCAATTGGCACGGCCGGTATCCGATTTATGGCGGTCGCAGGTATTTCTCCCGCAGCCCCACTTTCTACAACCGGACAAATTTCTACCGGGCTGGCGGCGCGAGAGCTTACGCAGGGCATGGCGGAGTCTACCAGGGACGCGGCGGAGCCTACACGGGACACGCTGGAGTCCAACCCCGCGGAGAGATGGGCGCACGGGGTAATGTCTACAACCATCCGGGGGCAGTTCCCAGACCTTTCAATGGAAACCAGCAGGCTGCTCGCGGATATGCGGAACCCCGCGGCCAGAGCGGCGTACGCTCCGGCGCCTTCAGCGGCTTTGATCATGGAGGCCAGACCAGAAGCTTCTCGTCGCGCGGACAGGCGAGCTTTGGGGGGCGGAATGGCGGCGGAGGCGGCGGATTCCACGGCGGCGGAGGAGGTCACGGCGGCGGTGGACGTCGTTAGTCGTCCTAAGCATCCCACGGTAGCTTGAGAATTTCGAATTGGAGAAAGCCGATATGCGACGAACGAAGTTGATCTGCGAGCGATTTCATTGGACGAGGCTCTCGGCGTTGGCCACCATCGCAATCTTCTTTATGGGATGTTTCGCCACGCTTGCCGTGGCCCAGCAACAAGGGCAGAAGACATTTTCATCGCCGAGCGAGGCTAGCGACGCGTTGTTCACGGCAACTCAGAATAACGATTCAAGAGCGATGCTCGATATCCTCGGTCCCACTGGAAAGCAATTGGTCTCATCGGGCGATGAAACCGAAGATACCAACAGCCGCGCTAACTTTGTTAAGAAATATCAAGAAATGCACCGTCTGGTAAAAGAGCCGGATGGAACCGTCACCTTGTATATCGGAGCCCAGAATTGGCCCACGCCGATACCGATCGTGAATAAAGGAAGTATCTGGTATTTCGACACCGATGCTGGCAAGCAAGAGATTCTGTACCGGCGAATTGGACGGAACGAGATGTCAGCCATCCGCGTTTGCCAGGAATTGGTCGCGGCGCAAAAAGAGTATTACGCAAGCCATGGCGAATATGCCCAGAAAATACACAGCGACGAAGGCCAACACAACGGGCTCTATTGGCCGGCTGCCAGTGGCGAACCGCAGAGCCCAGTGGGTCCCCTGGTTGCACAAGCTGTGGACGAGGGAAATTCGAAAACGCAGCCAACACCGTATCGCGGCTACTTCTATCACATCCTGATTCGTCAGGGGAAGAACGCATCAGGCGGCGCGAAGAAATACATAGCCAGTGGCAAAATGACTGGGGGCTTCGCCTTCGTTGCCGATCCGGCTGAATACCGGTCGTCCGGAGTAATGACGTTTATCGTTAACCAGGACGGCGTGGTCTATGAAAAGGATCTAGGCGACAAAACGGAAGCTACCGCCAAATCCATGAAGGAATTCAATCCCAACTCCGGCTGGCAAAAGACTGAAGACCTGCAAGAGGACACGACCGCCGATCAGAAAACTGAGTAGGGCCCCAAGCGTGTCGAAGTGATGCTGACGAATCCGCCTTCGCTGAGCTGCGGGGTTCCCAAAGACCAAGTTGCAAATGAAAGTGAAAAATTGGCAAGCGCAAAAGTTGGTCTGGCCGCGACTGCACACTTGAGTTCGCGCACGGCCTCCCCGAGTTCTTGGGGGTCTTCACGATAAGTTTGCAAAAAGAACTGACCTTTCGCGTAGTGGCGGGCAGCCTCTTCGGCAAGATTGTTCGTGGTTGAATCCTGATCCTGACACGCAGAGAGAATTTCGCCCCGCTCAGGAATCGCTGGCTTGAGAGCTACTGCCATCGAAGAAGTGACGCCAAAACACACGAGTGAACAACCAAAAAAGACCAGAATAAAGGCGGCTCGTGTGCGCCCCATGCTTAAGGACTGTCCGAGTAAATACAAGGCGATGGCGAAAAGCGTCAGGGTGGCGAGATAAGTAGTGGATTTTTTTTGCCAATTGAGGCTTAACTCGTTCTGGGCATCCCATAGACCAAAATGGCGCTCCGGTTCTGTGGTGATGGATTTGGCCACCAAACGATTGGGGAAATCACGATCCTGGTCAAGCCCATCAGGCCCGTTGAGTAAATCAAGCGGAGCTTCATTGATAACCTGCGCGGGCTGATCCGTTGCCGGCTTGTTCACACGTTGGAGCAGCCTTTTCCACAAACCGACTTGCGCCTGAGCGTCTTTCTCGTTCACGCCGGCAACTCCTTGGTGCGCGAAATTGAGGCGTTGCTCGGCCGCCTGCAAACGAATCAGATACTCCTGTGCGGTTACAAGGTGACCCAGTCGGAGGTACGCAAGGGCACGCAAGCGGGAGCTCGATTTGAAAAGATTTTCCTGTTCTTCGAAGGCTTTGCTGGTTGCGCTACTGGATTGGATTGCCGCAAAGCTATAGAGATAACCCGCCCCAGCGCTTAGCATTGCCGTGACTGCGATGGCGGTAATCACGAACCGCCCAAACCCATGTTGCACGGGGGCAAAGTGCAAACGCACGCCCGGAAATAACGTGGGGTCCAGTTCGCTCGGATGAATAGGCTCGTCTTCCTCGCTTCGCCCACCGAATGCGATTTTTTGGGATAACAAAAAACCGATAAGAGCCAGAAAAGAGAATCCTAAAATATAAAAAAGGAAGTCTCGCCAAACGCCCGGATCCGTGATGAGCGTGCCAGTCACGCCGAGAATAGCGATAACGTAGCCGGCGCAGACCAGTTGCCGCTCCCGCTGAGGCGTCGCATGTTTAAGTTGTGCGAAGGTAAAAAATGCCAGCGCAATAACAAAAACCAGTACGGCCATAGCCAGACGAGTTAATTTAGTTCGACCACGACTGATATCGTCTTCGAGATTCTGCCAGATATTCCAGGCAGGCTGGCCCGCAGGCGTAGTCTTCGAGATAGTGCCAAAACCTTTGTCACGCAGATCGTCCGCAATTACATTCGCAACCCAGTCTTCGGGATACAGATCATCCTGGTAATAAGGGTTAGCAAATTCGCGATAGGGAATGATAGATTTCGCTACCGCAAACTCTTCTTGTGCCTTCAGGTTTAGACCTACAGCCTTGGCAGATTGCCCTGTCTGAGCTTGCGTGCGGGCATTTTCAGCTTCGGCGAACCGCTGGTCAAACCTTGACTTCAGCCTGATGCCTAACGCCATCTTGTCCAGATATTCCTGGCGAGATGACAGCGCCAGCATTTTTCCCTGATCAAGCCGCCGTTCGAAGCGTGAGGTATCCTGCTCCGCCAGTGCAGTCCGAAAGGCTGCGACCGCGCCAAGCATTGCAACTACAGCCATCGAAACAGCAATTCGTGTAGAAGCCGGTCTATGTAGGCTTGTCTCAGATTTGGGCACGACGCGCTCCAACGGGCCGTCAAGCGATGCACCTGTTCTTGCACGAACTTGAACAGCGGGGTGCGAACCACCCAGGAGGGAAGGAGCGAATTTTCCCACGGGAATCAGCCCGCGTCAAGAATAAAATCGGCGGATACAACATGGCGTGGAGCGGTTGGAAGTGAATTAGGAATCAATCAATCGAAGCACAATCGCCCTTACTTCTGGCAGGCGGGCGGCTTGTAATCAGGGTCGCGGTTATTGGCAAAGCACCACGCGACGAAGCCTGGATCGAATCGTTTCTGCACTGCTTCCGGCACTTGTTCCGGATGCAGCTCGACGAACTTAAAGTCGATAGTTCCGTCGGCCGCGCCGCCCTGATGCGCGGTGGCCAGCAAGTAGCCATAGACATTTGTTTGCGCGTCCGGGCCAGGCTTCACGGAAGCCGGCAGTTGGTAGCGGTGCGCGCCGGCCGTGCCCACGATCCAACCCGGCAGCACTCCTCCATGAGACCGCCAATAAGCCGTGTCGAAAATATTGCCGGCGTAGTAATGCGAATGGCTGGCCAGTACGTAGACGTGCTTTCCGCCCTTGTTCTGCGCATCCAGCAGCGTGTGGTAAACGCTTTCCCCGCTTTCCGTGCCTCGCTCCGACTCGTTCATGCTATGTGACGCTGAGATGCTGTTAGGAAGAGCTTTGTGCATGCCAACCACCAGGGTCTTAACACTCGTGTCAGAAAGATCTCTCGCAACCACGCGCCGAAACCATTTCATCTCAGCTTCGCTGAATTCATTTTCGGAAGCATTGTCGAGACTGATGAAATCTATTCCGCGATCAATCCAGTGGTAGTAGCTATGAAGCCCGCGATCGTCGGGGTCGTCTTTCAGCCTTTGCGCATGCAGTACCGGAGAATCCAACCACTCGGCGAAGTCGCGCAGGTAATCCTCACGATCGCGATGAAAAATCATTTCATGATTGCCGATGCCTAGGAAAACTGGAGTCGGGCCGAAGCTCGCAATCTGATTCTCGCGAAAATCTCGCCATGCGGAAAGGCCATATCGTATGTGGTCGGCAAGTCCCTCAAGGTGACTCGGCCCGCACTGCATGTCTTCGTCAATGGCACCCATCCAGCGAAAATCTCCCAAATGCCAGTAGAAAGCGGCGTTCTGCTTTCTGACGTCGTCGGCAATTGCGGGCATAACAACATCGCCGCAATTTCGCGAATCTCCGGAGACCGCAAAATGCCAGATGGCTTCGGGCTGCGCCGGACTAGCGGCCGGATGATTTTGCGCCGCCAGTTGGGAAGCCAGCGCAATCGTCAAGAGCAAACTCTTGATTGCCAGAACAGGGAAGTAGAGAGAGTTAAAAGGGCGCACGTGATCTCGCTCAATAGCGATGCGAATCCTGACACGACCCCACAAACTTGTCAAATTAACCGTCGCCATTTCACCTGGCCCGAGGCCCGCGCCTACACTACTTCAGTGTGAACATGGCGTTAACGTGGGCCGTCACCGAGGTGGTCTGCGGACTGAATTCCTCGGTAGGGGTGGGCGCTGCCGGCTCCACTCGCACCACATTTGCTGCGTCCATCCGGCATCGTCACAAAGAGGAACCGGTAGACCTGCGGGTAATTGCGGGAAGTGAGCAATTGTGAACGGTCCCAACGTTATCTTGAGACATACAATTCAAATAGCAACCTAACCCTTAATGCGGTGGTCCGCCGACAGGCGAGTGAGTGGATCAGTAACGCAGCGAGTGATAAGGGGCCATCCGCGAGACCGAAGAGGAAGAATGCTCCTAATAGTTATTGGCGGCGCATGTCTTGTGTTGCATGAGGCATGGACGAAGGCCGTAGCGGTAGTATTTTTCTTTTTAGCGCTGTCGTGCCTCGGGTGCGCGCAAGTTGTGACTGCGGTAGAGGGCGAAAGCTGGCTGGAGCATCTTCATCGCTCGTTTAACGAAACCAGCATGGGCAAATCCTCCGGCATTTACGGCCCAGCCGCCCCGATGCCAAGCGAATGGCCCCTGC
This sequence comes from uncultured Acidobacteriota bacterium, assembly GCA_963716405.1. Lineage (GTDB taxonomy): Bacteria > Acidobacteriota > Terriglobia > Terriglobales > Acidobacteriaceae > JABDBE01. The sequence goes on from CAVQTI010000022.1 coordinate 127,192, forward strand.
CACACCCGACGCTGAAGCTTTCCAACATCTTCACCGAGCAGAGCACCATCCTATCTGGCGTTGACCTGTACCGCCTGAAGTGCCAAGGCTGCCATGGAGCTTCTGGCACCGGCAATCCCCCGGAAATCAACTCTGTGCTCGATCCCACGCGGGCGACATCTTCCAGGATGTACATCGCACGCATGAAGAAAGTTGGGATGGACGTCACTTCGAAAGATGCTGCAGTTCTGGCCAAGCAGGCCGAGGGCATGCTCCTCGCTCGACTGCATAAGGGCGGCACAGACATGCCTTCTCCCAATCCTACCTTGACCGATGCGGAAGTCCGCTCGCTGTTCGCATATCTGCGGCAGCTTGCCGGCATCCCCGGCGCCGAGAAGCAGCAAATCCCGATTGTCGAGGCGCCATTGCGCGTGGGCGAGCACATCGTGAAATCTACATGCCACATCTGCCATGCATCGGTTGGTCATAATCCCAGCCCCCAAGAGCTTCTGGAAGGGCAGATTCCGCCGCTCGACACCCTCACGTCGCGCCTGAGCCTAAACGAATTCGTCACCAAGGTCACGGTAGGCACGGCCGTGCGTGAAGGGTCGCTCGAGATACCAGTCCGTGGTCACATGCCCGTATTTACGTACCTGACCCCGGATGAGGCGGCGGATGCATATTTGTACTTATCGCGGTACCCACCACGCAACTAGCGGTGGCATTTTTGGACGAGGAGTGTTTATGAAATTTGGTTCGTTATTCGTTGTCGCGCTGTTCTCATGCAGTGCTTTCGCCGGCACGCTAAGTGGAAACGTCAAAGCCACGGGCCAGTCGGCGGTGGTGCTTGAAACCGTACCTGCCAAAACCTTTCCCGCGCCCAGCCAAAACGCTGCCATGGATCAGCGGGGCATGAAATTCGTGCCCGCGCTTTTGGTCATCCAGCAGGGCACTACCGTTGTGTTTAGCAACGATGATAGCGTCGCCCACAACATCTTATGGCCAAATATTTCCGGCAACAAGAGGTTCGCTCATAACGTTGGCACCTTCAACAAAGGCAAAACTCTGAGCTTCAAATATGACAATGTCGGGAATGTGCCGCTGCTGTGCTCCCTGCACACCGAGATGTTGGGTAACATCGTGGTGAGCCCCTCGCCGTACTTTGCCGAGACGGATGCTGGCGACTACTCGATCAAGGATGTCCCGGATGGCACATACAAGGCAACTGCGTGGCACAACGGCAAGGCTACGACCGTCACGGTCAGCGTGAGCGGAGACACCAAGCTCGATTTCTCACCGGCAAACTAAAGCTAGGGCCGCCAATTTAGCTCGGTCTTGTTCTCCTTGCCTCAGTAATCAGGGTTCTCAATTGGCGTAATATCGCCATTACAGTTAATGACTGCGAGTGCGGGAGAAGGATCGCGATGCCGCACGGGCGAGGCCCCCGCGCCACACTTTTACTTCAGCGTGAACATGGCGTTTACGTGCGCGGTCACCGAGGTGGTTTGCGGGCTGAATTCCTCGGTAGGCGCTGGGGCGGCTTGCGCCATCGCGCTCATTCGTGCCATTGGCATTGGCATGGGACGAATGTTTTCTACGGTATCGACTGAGGCGTAAGACAATTCACCCAATGTGCGTCCGCCAGCGCGGGCTACGGCTTCGGCGGAGGCGCGGGCGCGGCGGTAAGCGTCCTCCACGGCTTTTGTCTTAGCGGCATCGATGTCGTCCAGTGTGTAACTGATCGACTGTTGGTCGGTGATGTCGGCGTCGGACAATTGCTGCACGATGGGGGCAATCTTCGAAAAATCTTTCAGCTTCAGAGACACTTTCACATCCACGCGGTATGCCACCAGTTTGCGTTTCGCCTGTTTGTAATCGTAGATCGGCTCGATTGAGAAATACCCAAGTTGCGCGGCTGCGGGCTCGATACCATTGGAGCGCAGAATCTGCCGGACTTGTTCGGCCTGCCTGGAGGCTCGATCGTAAGCCGCGCGTGAATTTTCTTCTTGGGCAGAAATGTCAAACTGTATTAAAGCCGTATCCGGGTTGGCCTCAAATTTTCCGTCCGCGCCAACGAAAATGGTATTCGGCTGTGCGGTGACTGTGGGACGATCCTGCGCCTGCACAAGTACACCGGCAAGAACTAACGCCGCCAGAAAAGTGACAACGGACTTCATCTTGCGCCTCCGACACGACAGCACTCAAGGTTATACAGTTCGCGTGACTGATAGAAGAACGCTAAGGTCTGCGCAAATTGCACGGGAAAGCGTCATCTTATTGCAGGAGTCAGCCAAATATTTAAGCTCAGGATGAGCCTTTAGCCGTGGAGTAGGCGAAGCGGTTCACTTGGGAATCGACGTCTTTGCGCAGGCCGCTCCAGATTTGCTCCGGCATGGAGATGAATACCTCCACGACCTCGGGATCAAACTGGCGTCCGGACCAGGCCTTAATTTCATCCCGGGCTGCGGCGATCGTCTGCGCGGCGCGATAAGGGCGGTCGGAAGTAATGGCATCGAGAGTATCCGCCACGGAAAATATACGGGCCCCCAACGGAATTTCGTCACCTTTGAGCTGCCGCGGATAGCCGCTTCCGTCGTAATGCTCCTGGTGGGCGTAAACAATCTCGGACGCTTCTTTGAGAAATGGGATTTTCTTCAGTATCTGATACCCGTGGTAGCAGTGCTCCCGCATGATGGCAACTTCCTCCGCATTCAACTTGCCCGGCTTGCGAAGGATGGCATCGGGGATCGCCATTTTGCCGATGTCGTGCAGAAATGCGCCCCGGGCAATCACATCGATTTGATCTTTCGATAATCCCATGGCGCGGGCAATCGCAATGGTAAATACAGTCACTCGCCTGGAGTGGCCTTCGGTTTCAGCGTCCTTAAGGTCGAGCGCGCCGCCCAAAGCTTCCAACGTCATGCCGTAGGAGCGTTCGAGGTCAGTCATTGCCTTCTGTAACTGCTCGGTGCGAGCCTCAACCATTCTTTCGAGTCCGGTCTGATACTCGCGGTTCTGCATCTTCAGGTGGCGATTCTCCAAAGCACGGCGCACCGTCGCCAGCAGTTGTTCGCGTTCAAAGGGCTTCAACAGGTAGTCGTAGGCGCCGTTGCGGATGGCGGCCAGGGCAACTGAGATGTCGTGCACCGCAGTGACCATGACTACGGGCATATCGGGATAGCTTTCCTTGGTGCGTTCCAGCAGGCCGATGCCATCGAGGTCAGCCATCATCAAGTCGGAAAGCATGAGTTCGAATTGTTCGCCGGCATCGAGCATCGCCAACGCTTTGAGGCCTGATGAAGCCTGCTTTGTCTTGTAGTTGGCGGCGGCTAGCATGGAGCAAACGATTTCCCGGATGGCGTCTTCGTCATCGACAACCAGAATGCGCTCGGCGGCCATAAGGGTTTCAGTGTACCGCGAATTGTGTCCAGATTCGGAGTCCCGAAATTATGAATCCCTAACTTAGAAGGTTCCGAAAGTAACGGCCCGCAACGGGAAAGCTCATTGCCGCAAGGTTTGGCCATGTTAAGAACAAGGGAGCGCTAACCCGTTATCGCGATGAATAGCTCTGCCTTATTCGTCTGGTACGCCCTTGCAGACCTGCCGGTCCCGAGGTTCGTAGCCGTGGAATCCGCCGCGCTGGTTATCCTGGCTGCGGGACTGCTGGTATTTCGCACCTTTCGCGAACGATACCTGCTGGTCTGGATTGTGGGATGGCTGGCTTACTTCGTCGCCAGTTGGACTAATCACCACCCTGGCGTAGAGTCGGCCGCGCGCTATGCGGTTGCAGTCTCGCAGTCGCAGTTTGTGCTGTCTTTTTGTTTATTTTCCGCCGCAGTCTTCGTCTATTGCCACGCGCGCAAGTTGCTGGTTCCAGGTCCTGATATTTTCCTTCGCAGTAATTGTTTTCGCCGTGGTGCGGGCGCTCTACTGGCCTAATTTGTTCGCGCTACGCGTGGTGCTCGAAGTTGCGTATCGACTTGTCACCTTTGGGGCAGTTCTGCAATTGATCCGTTTTCGTTGGGCTCGCTGGGAAATCGGTCCGTGGTTTTTGAGCGTCAGTTTGCTGTTGCTGCATCTCGAATGGCCGCTTCTGGATGTGCATCTGCCGCCGGGATCCAGCCTGGGGGTGGATCTGCTGCTTGGCTTGAGCATGCTGCTGATTGTTTTCGATGACTCCAGAATGCGCACTCGCCGTCTGGGCGTACTCAATGCTCTGACCACCACCATCACGCGTTCGCAGCAGCATGGTCCGATGACAGAGACGGCCCTCGGAGAATTAAAAACATTAATGGGAGTGCAGGCAGCCTGGTTCCGTTTGCTCGAAGGCGACAAACTTGTGCTCACCAGCCACATCGGTCTTTCTGCGGACTATGTGCGCGATCGTGCTTCCATGCCCCTGGATGAATCTCTCAAGGGCGTGCTATCCGATAGCGTGCCAGTGGTTATAGAAACGTCAAAGGCTTCCGATGCCACCCGGCCATACTTGAAACGGGAACGGTTTCACCACATAGTCATCCTCCCGGTGCGGGGAAAGAAATCGGTTATTGGGACGTTGTCCCTGGGCAGCCGCCACCGGCTTTCTTATACTCCGGACGAAATGGAGTTCCTGGTCACCAGCGCCCATCAACTGGGGCTGGCAGTCGAGAATCTCCGCTTGGTAGAACAGATTCTGCGTTCACATCGCCAGTGGGCCAATACTTTTGACTCCATTCAAGATCTGGTCCTTGTTCATGACGCTGAATTCGTGGTCATGAAAGCCAATATGGCTTTGCTGCAGCGTCTGGGGCAGGCGCCGGCAGATGTGATCGGTCAATCCTGTGAAGCCATACTTCCACGCCAGGCACAATGGGTAGGTTGCCCCTATTGTGTAATCGCACCGGAAGGGATTCAGGAAGCGCAAGACCCGTGTTTCGGTGGGAATTGCATGATCTCCAGTTCGTCCTATAGCGAGCACGGAAGCCAACAGAAGGGCACCATCCATGTGGTGCACGACACAACCGACCGCTACGCGGCAGAAGAAAAATACCGTCTGATTTTCGAACAGGCGCAGGAAGGTGTCTTTGTGGCCACACCGGGAGGCAGGCTGCTCGACTGCAATGATGCTTTCGTGCGCATGCTGGGCTACAGCACCCGCGCCGAACTGATGGCAATGGATCTCGACACTGAACTCTCAGCCTCCGCCGAACAGACAGACGCATTTCACCGCGAGATTGAAGCCCACAATTATGTCCGCAATTTCGAAGTCACACTGCGGCGAAAAGATGGGACGCTTGTGACCGTGCTACAGAGTAGTTTCGCCACGCGCGACGCCGCTGGCAAGATGGAGCGTTACCAGGGATTTCTGCTCGATATCACGGAGAAGAAACGCGCCGAAGACGAAATCCGCAAACGCAATCGCGAGTTGAACGCTTTGAACGCGATGGCCGTGATCGCGACGCAGACATTCGATCTGGACGAAATCCTCAACCTGACTCTGCGCCAGGTCATCTCACTTCTCGGCGCCCAGACTGGATCGATTTATTTAGGCGACGCGGACCAGACCACCTTCCGCCGCCGCGCCGGGTGGGGACAGCGTAGCGTCGACCGCGCCCGCCTCGCTGAAGTTCAATTCCATGGCGGATTCGGCGAGCTGGTAACTCGCTCCCGCACCGAAGTGATTAGCGTGGAATATCTACCGCACCTTCCGCCGCCTGTCGCCGACTTTATCCGCGCCGACAGCTTCAGTTCGTGGATCTGGGTGTTGCTGTGGAGCAAGGACGTGCCGATAGGCATGATGGGAATCAGCAGCCGCGAGAGCCGTGTTTACAGCAGCAACGATGAAAATCTGCTGGTGGCGATTGGCCGCCAGTTGGCTACCACCATCGAGAAGGTCCGCCTCTACGAAGAAACTTGTCGTGCTTATGAAGATTTGCGTAAGACTCAGGAGCAGTTGCTGCAAAGCGAAAAGATGTCGGCAGTGGGACAGTTAATTGCAGGCGTGGCGCACGAGTTGAACAATCCGCTGACTGCGATTCTTGGCTACGCACAGCTGCTTGAAAGCGAGGGCTCTGAACGAGCGCGCTACCGACTTCGTCAACAAGTTGTTCAAACAGGCTCAGAGAACTCATCGCGTAGTGCAAAGCCTGTTGTCATTTGCCCGCCAGCGCAAGCCGCAGAAGGAGCACGTGGATATTTGCAAAGTGCTCGACGAGACTCTGGGTCTGCGCGATTACGATTTGCGTGTGAATAATCTTAAACTGGAGCGCGAATTCGAAGCGCCCGGACCAGCGGTCACAGCCGACCCCCATCAACTGGAGCAGGTCTTTCTCAACATCATTAATAATGCCGTAGACGCCATGCTGGAAGCGGGGAAGGGCGGCACGCTGAAAGTGCGGGTGTACACAAGAAATGGAAACGTACACGTCGAATTTCACGATTCCGGTCCCGGCATCAAGGAACCGCACCGTATATTCGAGCCCTTCTATACGACCAAGGGCGTAGGCAAAGGTACAGGACTCGGCTTGAGTATCTGTTACGGAATTATTCAGGAGCATAGCGGACAAATTGCCGCGCAGAATGGAGCGAACGGCGGCGGCATCGTCGAGATTGTGCTGCCTTCTGCTGGCGAAAGCGCAAGTACGAATGCTCCAGCACCCGCAGCGCGTCGCCAGGCGGCGCTGGCGGGACGCGTCCTGCTGATCGAAAACGAATCAGCTGTACTCGAATTCGAGCGCGACGTGCTTTCTGGAGCCGGGGCCGAAGTGGTCACCTCCATGAATGCCGAAGAAATGCGATCGCTGTTGCGCCAGCAGTCCTTTCACGCGGTCATCATCGATGGCAAGACTCAGGGAGTCGGCAGCGCACGCGAAGTGTACGGCTGGTTGCTAGAGAATTGTCCCGGGATGGAAAGTCATTTACTGTTTACGTTCTCCACGGTGGCCGAGCCTGAAGTGCGCAACTTCCTCCAGGAAAAAAATGTGCCCTGTCTGGTAAAACCATTCGAAGTCGCCGACCTCATCGCCCATGCCCGCCGCTTGATGCAAAAGGCGCAAGCGGCCACCGCCAACTAGCCGTTCGCCTTATAGCCAGTCTGTGTACCCTGCAGCACCTAATTTTCTTTTTCTGTGACGCTGCGTCTCTGCGCTGAACAACGTTGTGACTTTTAACCTGTTCAGATTCCGCTTCTCCATTTATTCTGTCTGATCGTTTGACATGTCTGCGAACTACGGTCATGAGATTCCTGAAACGCTCGAAGACCCGGCTGCTGCTGTTTTTCGCTGTAGTTGGCCCGGGTTTTATCACAGCGAATGTTGACAACGATGCTAACGGCATCTACACCTACTCGGCTGCCGGCGCGCAGTTTGGGCATCTGCTTCTCTGGACATTAATTCCAATTACCTTGGCTCTGATCGTGGTTCAGGAAATCTCTGCGCGCATGGGCGCGGTCACCGGCAAAGGCCTCAGCGATCTCATACGTGAGGAGTTCGGCTTTCGCATCACGTTCCTGATGATGCTCGGAATCCTGATCATCAACTTCGGCAATGTGGTTGGGGAGTTCGCCGGAATCGCCGGCAGCCTTGAACTTTTCGGCTTGTCCAAGTACATCACGGTTCCGGTTTGCGCCGTGATTGTCTGGCTCATTGTCGTCAAAGGCCAGTACAAGAGCGTGGAAAAGATTTTTCTGGCCGCATCTTTCTTCTACGTGACTTACATCCTGGCAGGATTCTTTGCCAAGCCCGCTTGGATCGACGCCTTGGTGGCCACGGTAAAACCCCCGCCCAGAGCAGCATTCAGGCTGCCCGGCTATTTGTATATGACGATCGGAGTCATCGGAACCACCATCGCTCCGTGGATGCAGTTCTATCTTCAGTCTTCGATAGTTGAGAAGGGCGTGACCAAACGGCAGTACAAGGCTTCGCGGGTTGATGTAATTTCCGGCTGCATTTTTACCGACATCGTGGCCTGGTTCATCATTGTGGCCTGCGCCGCGACACTTTATGTACACGGCTATCACAACATTTCCGACGCCAAAGACGCCGCCCAAGCTCTGCGCCCCTTAGCCGGAGATTACGCCTACATCCTTTTTGCCGTGGGGTTGTTCAATGCTTCGCTTTTTGCGGCTTCGATCTTGCCGCTCTCGACTGCGTACACGGTTTGCGAAGGGCTAGGATTTGAATCTGGCGTAGGAAAGAAATTTGGTGAAGCGCCAGTGTTTTACTGGCTTTACACCATATTAATCATTGCCGGCGCGGGGGTGATCCTTGTGCCGAATCTGCCACTGGTGAAAATTTCAATACTTTCCCAGGTTGTCAACGGCGTGGCCGTACCGCCCGTCCTGGTTTTCATGCTGTTGTTGGTGAATAAGAAGGAGTTGATGGGAGACTACGTCAATTCTCGCGTATACAATATTACCGCTTGGGCGACAACCGTGATCATGACCGTCCTCAGCATCGCCTGGTTCTGGACTTTGAGAGGCGGCCAGTGACGCGGATGATAGCCGTCTTGAAGACGAAATAAAACTTCGGCAACCAGCAACTTTGGCCTACTTTTTGGCCTCTAAGTGTGCAACAATCCGCTGGGTGGTGGGGCTATGTGTCGTCCGGTTCTCCCGATGGTCGTGGGTTTCCTGTTTCTAGCCGCGACTTTGGGAGTTGCGCAGGACACAACTTCTGCGGGTTCCAATCCTTCATCTCCTGCCGCTGCACCTCAGCCCAAAGCGACCAAAACCTATCACGACGGTAGTCTGCGGGACCTCGACGCTATTGGGAATCGCAAGGTGGGCTGTGATCGCGGTCTAGGGAACTGGTACAGCCTGGAAAAACAGATCGAGATGGGGCGTAGCTATGCCGCACAGGTAGAGTCGACTACAAAACTGATCACCGACCCAATCATTCAGGAATACGTTAATCGCATTGCTCAAAATCTGGTGCGGAATTCCGACGCCCAGGTACCGTTCACGATCAAAGTAATCGATACTGACGATGTGAATGCATTCGCCTTGCCCGGCGGTTTTTTCTATGTGGATTCCGGACTGATATTGGCAGCCGACAATGAGGCTGAGTTGGCGGGTGTAATGTCGCACGAAATTGCACACGTCGCCGCATGTCATCTAGCGCGCGAGAACACGCGCGGACAGTTGATGCAGCTGGCTTCCATCCCCCTAATCTTTGTGGGCGGCGGAATTGGTTATGCCGCGCAGAGCCTGGCTGGATTTGCCATACCTATGGGCTTTCTGCGTTTCACTCGCAGCTTCGAGTCAGAGGCTGACTTCCTGGGCGTCGAGTATTTGTACAAGGCGGGATACGATCCGCAGGCGTTGACCTCATTTTTCGAAAAAGTGAAAGGGCTGGAAAAGCACAAGCCGGGAACGCTGGCCAAGACCTTCGACACTCATCCGCAAACCCCGGATCGCATTGCGAAAACCCAAGACGAGATCAACACGCTGTTGCCGTCAGAGCAGGAATACAAGGTCGACACTTCCGAGTTTCAGGATGTGAAGGAGCGTCTGGCACAACTGGAAAACCGCCACAAAGTTGATAGGAATCACGGGGGCGACGGTCCTACGCTGCGGCGCGCAACCCATACTGGCCAGACTGATACAGGCAGTTCCGGCGATGCTGATGAGCGCCCCACGCTTAAACGCCGAGACAGTACTTCGCAGTGAGAACATCAAAACCATTGAGAATTCGGCACGGATCTCGCTAGATAAGTTTCCCATCCGCCAAATCCCGCACCAGAGTCAGGTCTGCTTCGAGAAAATCGTATTGCGATAATTCCGAGCGCAGCGACCAACGCAGATCGCGAAAAATTTTGTTTTCGATCGTTCCATTGTATTCTTTCACCACGAAGAAACGTAACTCAACCGACCCTCCGCCGGGATATTCGTGGACAATTCGCGACACCTCCTGCCCGATTTTCGCATCGATTCCAAGTTCCTCTTCGAGTTCGCGGTGAAGCGCGTCCCGTGGTTGCTCGCCTTCCTCAATCTTGCCACCGGGAAACTCCCACTTCAAAGGCATGGTCTGATGCCGGGTGCGCTGGCATACCAAAATTTTGTCATCCTGGAAAATTAAGGCTGCGACAACTCGCTTCATGGGCAGGCCAACGTTCTAACGTTCAAAGAGCGAGTTGCGGTGCTCACTGGGATATTAATTTCTCGCTAATGCATCTTAGACCGGCAGGTTGTGGAAAATCTTCAGGATGAATGGCAGCGGCGAGTGCCCGTAAGCCATGAACAAGAGTGGGCGCGGGCGTATTAAGAAATTCGTCGCGAATGCAATAGACGCGGTTTCCTTTGGCAGCGCGCAACTCGGTCCAGCCGCGATCGCGAATAATTTTCTCCAAAGGAACCCGGTCGCCGGCACCGCACCAGGCGGCTACGACTACGTCGGGATTTTGCGACAGAACAGCGTCAGCCGATATCTGTTTTCCTGGGGAACCAATGAAGTCTCCTCCCGCTGCCACCACTAACTCGGCCACCCATGGCTGGGAACAGATCAAAGGCTTGCCCCATTCCTCACAAAAAACACGAGGACGCTTAGCGCCATTGGTTCGCAGGCGCACGGCCTCAATATCCCGTTGCATCGCTTCAATCAGCGTCTCTGCACGATCAGAGGCACCCAGGACTCCAGCGATAGTGGCAATGTCGGTGTAAATGTCTGCCAGCGTTCTCGGGGCTAAGCCAAGGAATCGCGCACCTGACTTCAGAATTTCGGTCACTGCTTTTTCCTGGTAAGGAACTGCGGCGATCACCAAATCCGGCTGCGCAGCGACAATTTGGTTGGCGCTTGCGGTCCAGGAGTCGGCAACGATCGTTACATCGCGCTTTTTGATTTCCGGACAAACATCTGCGCAATATTTGGTGCAGGCGACGATGCGATCAAGTTTGCCGACCGCTGCCAGAATTACGGTCGCGCTGGGTTGCAGAGAGACGATGCGCTGCGGAGTGTGGTCGCGAGGCAAGATAATTCAATATTAAATTAGGCAGGAGTTTCCGTAGAGACGTTGCAAGCAACGTCTCTACCGTTTAGCAGATACTAGAACGGAATATCTTCGTCACTAATGGGAGTTGAGGTTGCCGCATGCTCCGGTTCGGGAGCGCGTTGATCGAAATTATTTCCGCCTGCTGAGGCGCCGCGCGACCGTCCGCCGCCGGAATCGTCTGTCATGCCTTCGCCACGTCCGCCGAGCAAGACGAGGTCATTAACAATAATTTCGGTCATGTACTTTTTCTGGCCGGATTGTTTGTCGTCCCACGAATGGGTTCGCAGGCTGCCTTCGATGTAAACCTTGCCGCCTTTTTTCAGGTACTCGCCGGCGATCTCCGCGGTGCGCGCCCAGGCGGTAATGTTGTGCCACTCGGTGCGATCCTGCCACTGACCATCTTTATCCTTGAATCGGTCATTCGTTGCCAGCGGGAACTTGGCTACCGGCGTACCGCTCGGCGTGTATTTGAGTTCGGGATCTTTGCCCAGATTTCCAATAAGAATAACTTTGTTGACGCTTTTTCCGGCCATGAGCGCTGCTCCTTGCGCCTCTCGGCGAGAGGCGAATGTAGAAACGAATTTAGGGGCTGGAGGCCAATCTTATCAGAAACGAATGCGCCTTTGGCCGCAAAGGCGACGCAGTCGGAGAGGCTGGGGCCGAAATGAAACTGGCTGGGCCGCTAAGCCTTAAATACGACTCGCCAAATTCCTCTCCACTGGAGAAAGCGCGGGCCTTCGGCGATGACCTAACCCCGAAATCAGATACTATAGCGCTCCAGTCGGCATTTTCAGGGCGGATGAAAATCGCACGGCCTACGGTATAATCGATGCCATGCCTGCTGAAGCGGACTCCTTGAAACCCGCCGGGATGGTGCCCGACGAGTTCAAATTTGAACCCAAATCCAAGGGGCTTCTGACTCCTCGAAAAAAGAAACCCAAAGAGTTGGCGGTCATTACGGAATGCTGCACCGGGTGCGCCGGGTCTCCGGCTTGTGTCGAATATTGTCCGGTTGAGGATTGCATGTTTTGGGTTCCGGACGAAGATCATCCACCGTTCGGCAGAATTCAAGTCGATCCCATTCTCTGTATTGGTTGCAAGAAGTGCCTCAGCAAAGGGCCGGACGGATGCTTCCTCGACGGCTGTCCCTGGGATGCGATTGTGATGGTTGATACCGTCGAAGTAGAAAAGGAAGTCGGCGTAATGCCGATTTGATGTTTCCCAGCCGTCACTATTCGCTAGCGCAATATTCAATCCTTCAGGGGGGAATGGTAAACTCCTAGAGGACGTGACGAATGCGGCAAAGCGTCCGAGGTTCTTTCCATTCTTACCGCATCGGGGCGAGGAGCGGGCAAGGCGCAGGGACATGCGCCCGATGCACAAACCTTCCGCGACGTCCTGGGGACTGATGTGGGCGCGTAGCTCAGTTGGCAGAGCAATGCCCTTTTAAGGCATGGGTCGATGGTTCGAGTCCATCCGCGCTCACCACATCTATATTTATTTGGGGTTGCCTCGTGAAGCGCGATTGTTAGCTATTGGTAAACATCGCAAGTTTGCCGTTAAACTCACGCAAAGCGTGTAAATTCGTCATACCATTCAATCACAGCCCTCCTACATGAGTCCCGCAAGTCCTTAAAAATTCATAACCTGCGGACAGAACTTACTCACAGCCCATACGCGCGATTCGGCAATGCAACTGCCCTATGTCTCCTGATGATGGATAAGAATGACAATGCCCGTATTCACGAGCTTTGCTGCTTGATCGCCGTCGAACAGGATCAGCAAAAATTTCTGCATCTCGTGGACGAGCTGCATCAACTTCTTGAAACTGACCATCAACGTCTCGCAGACAAGCCTCCGGGAGGTCAGTGTTTGAACGAATAGAAAGAAAAGTAAGCGACTACTACGGCAAGGCTATGAGGACGGTTTGCGCCGTTCAGAGGACGATGTTCTGGTAGGCTGGCGAAGGCGATTGACGTGTTCGTGAAGAGCTTTTCTGAGATCCCTCATAGCTTGATTAAACTCGGCTTCAAGTACCCCTGAGCAATACCTCTTTAGTCGTGATTGCTGCGGAATCGCGCTTACGCCGCAGAATTCCTGCTGTAGAGCGCTTCGTACAGCTCGTCAATGCGCTTATTGCGGCGATCATATTCGCGTAATTCTTCTCCCGTCAGACGGCCGCAGGTTTCTTGCGCAATGGTTTCTATTTGTTTTTCGACTAATTGGACGAGTTCGTTTCGAATTCCTTTTATCTCAGAACATGCCATGACACGCCTCTTTAAATGAAGCAGCTCACTCCTGAGATGTGAGTAGTCTCCGCGCGGTTGGCATGAATTCGTGTGCGCGGTATTTTCCGTGACGCATTGTCACGTTTAGTGACAAGTTTACGATAACATCAAACTGTATATCGTGGCGAAGGGACTGTAGGCGAAATACAGTGGGTTCCCGATCGAATATTTTTGCACTACGTTACTATCCTCGAATTCTTACTCCACACTGCCGAAGTGCTTTAAGTCTTCAGGGCCCTCTTTCAAAGCAACCAAATCTTTCCCTTGCACCATCTCGCGAACTTTTTCCACCACGTCGGGATTGGCCAGAGTGGTGATGTCTCCGGTATTAAGGTTGTTGGAAATTGCTGCGAGCACGCGGCGCATTAATTTTCCCGACCGAGTCTTGGGCATATCCGGCACGATGTGAACCCGCTTAGGCCGCGCGATTTTGCCAATGATGGTTTCGATCGCTTTGGTGACTTTGTCGACAATTTCCTGACCCGGCTGAATTCCGGGTTGCAGCGCGATATAGACCTCGGGTACGCGGCCTTTGATCTCGTCCACCACTGGCACTACCGCAGCTTCAGCGACTTCAGGAACTGTGAGGCATGCGGATTCGATTTCCTTCGTGCCCAAACGATGTCCGGCAACATTGATTACGTCATCCACCCGGCCAAGAATTCTGAAATAACCGTCGGCGGCTAACACGGCTCCGTCGGCCGCGAAGTAAGGCCAGTCACGCCAGTCTTTACTGTTAGGGTTCTTGCAGTATTTTTTGTAGTACTGGTTGACGAAGCGCTCGCGGTCGCCCCAAACGGTTTGAATGATTCCGGGCCAGGGATTGCGAATGCAGATGTTTCCAGCCTTGCCCGATCCCGGGCTAACTTCGTGGCCTTCTTCGTCGAGAATGTAGGGATAGATTCCGGGCATACCAGGGCCTGCACTGCCCGGTTTCATTGGATCGATCGCCGGCTTGGTGCTGCAGAGGAATCCGCCGTTCTCCGTCTGCCACCAGGTGTCGACGATGACTGCTTCACCTTTGCCGACCGTATCGTAGTACCAGCGCCACACCTCAGGCTCGATGGGTTCTCCCACGGTAGTCATGTGCTTGAAGTGATAGTGATATTTCTTGGGCTCATCCGGTCCGGCTTTGCGCAACATGCGAATCGCGGTGGGAGATGTGTGGAAAATATTGACGTCGAGACGCTCGGCGATTCGCCACGGGCCTGCCGGCATCGGGGTAGTTCGGCACACCTTCATAAATCACGCTGGTGGCGGCCAGAGCCAAAGGTCCATAGACAATATAAGAGTGGCCGGTGATCCAGCCGATGTCAGCCATGCACCAATACACATCCGTGGGGTGAATGTCTTGAATATATTTCGAGGTGGCGGTCACATATGCGAGATAGCCGCCGGTGCGGTGTTGGCATCCTTTAGGTTTGCCGGTGGTGCCGCTGGTGTACATCAGAAACAGCGGAGCTTCCGCATCCATGGAAATGGGCTGCACCAATGCTCCGGCGAACTTTTGTAGCGCCTCATCCACAAAGTAGTCGCGGCCTTTGACCATAGGTGAAGCGGAGGCGTACTGACCGGCATGTCTTCTCCAGACCAGAACCTTGTCGACCTTTTGGCCTTCCTGACTGGCCACGTCGAGCGCAATGTCGGCGCCAGCTTTGTGGTCGATCATTTTGCCGTTGCGGTAGTAGCCGTCGGTGGTGATCAGAACGCGGCTGCCGGAATCGGCGACGCGGCGTCCACAGGCTTCTCCGCTGAAACCGCCGAACACGACCGAGTGAATGATTCCCAGCCGTGCACACGCCAGCATGGTAACTGGCAGTTCGGGAATCATGGGCATGTGAATGGTGACGCGGTCGCCGGTTTTCAGGCCGGCGAAATCACGCAGCAGCGCCGCCATCTCATTTACCCGCACGTATAATTCGCGATAAGTGACTGACAACTGGGGCGACGTCTTCCGGTTCCGGCACAAAAATCAAAGCAGCTTTGTTTTTGTATTTATCCAGGTGGCGATCGACGCAGTTGTAACAGGCATTGAGCTTGCCGCCGACAAACCACTTCCAGAAGGGCGGATCGTTGGTATCAAGCGTGGTGTGCCAGTACTGATCCCAACTCAGCATGTCTGCATACTCGCGAAAGCATTCCGGAAAATTCTTCTCGGAGAACCGTTCCATAATTGAGGGATCGGTGAGATTTGCCTGGCCGATAAACTTCGGCGAAGGATAGTAGTATTCTTCCTCCCGCCAGTGGACGGCTATCTCAGTCTCATTGGTCTCCGTCACTATCCGCTGTTTCTCGCCAATTGCAGACATCTCAAACACCCCCTAATTCTAAATTCTACTAGGCGACGCTTTTCCCGCGGCCTCATCCCAAATGCGCACCCCGCGAGTCTCGCGCAGCAGCAAGCTTCCGACGATAAACGTCATGCCGGCCACAATCATCGGGTAATAGAGTCCGGCATAAATATTGCCGGTTGCCGCAACTGACGATAGTCCAATCAACGGCAGCAATCCGCCAAACACGCCGTTGCCTATGTGATAAGGCAAAGAAAGCGACGTATAACGGATTTTCGCGGGGAAAGCCTCAATCAGGTAAGCCGCGATTGGCCCGTAAACCAGGCATACGAACAAAACCTGCACGAACACCAATAGCACCAACATGGTGACATTTGGATTCGCAGCTTCCTTGGCTGGCACCAACGCGCCAGTCGGATCGGTAGTCATCGCCGTCAGGGCGATGGCACCGGTTACCTTGTTACGGGTGGATTTTACCGTGACAACATTGTTGCCCGCGGCTTGTTCCATGGCTTTGTAAATCGGGATATATGTCAGTACGCCAAGCAGGCATCCCGCCATCATGAGCTTCTTGCGTCCAATCCGATCCGAGAGCGCGCCCACTACGGTGAAGAATGGCATCCCCAGCAGCAGCGCGATCGCGACTATGATGTTCGCAGTCTTCACGTTAATTTTCAGAATCGTCTGCATATAGAACAGAGCGTAGAACTGCCCGGTGTACCAGACCACGCCCTGCCCGGCCGTGGCTCCGAAAAGCGAAATCAGAACATTCTTCAGATTCGGCCACTTGGTGAATGCATCTTTGAGCGGTTGCGTGGAGGTCATTCCCGCGCTCTTGAGCCCGGCAAAGATGGGCGACTCTTTCATCTTCAGGCGTATGTACAGCGAGATGAGCACGAGAATAATGGAGACAAGAAACGGAATGCGCCAGCCATAAGCGGCGAAGTCTTCTTTCGACATTGAGTTTTGCGTAACCAGAATCACGATCAGGGAAACGAACAGGCCCAGCGTAGCCGTGATCTGGATGAAGCTGGTGTAGAAGCCGCGCTTGTTGTCGGGAACATGTTCGCCGACATACACGGCAGCACCGCCGTATTCTCCGCCCAGCGCCAGTCCCTGTAGAATGCGAATTAAAATAAGAACGACGGGAGCGAACCAACCCGCCGTCTTGTACGACGGCATCAGGCCAATGGCGAAAGTCGAGAAACCCATAATCGAAAGCGTTACCAGAAACGCGTACTTGCGGCCCACCAAATCGCCGATGCGTCCGAAGAAGAGCGCGCCGAAAGGCCGCACCAGAAAACCAACCGCAAAGGTGGCAAGATACGCAACGTAGGCAAAGGTGTCATTGCCAGGAGGATAAAACTTCAATGCCAGCACGGCCGCGAGACTGCCGAAAATATAGAAGTCGTACCATTCAATCATGGTGCCGACAGACGATGCCATGATGACTCGCCAAATACTGTATTCAGCATTTCTCGTGCCCGCCACTTGCGCAGCAATCGCCATAGTCTCCTCCTGAAAGGCTCAGGCATTGTTGACCTGATGCCCGTTTTCCGCTGGAATGTCGGACTCTTCGGATTGTACCTAGCGCCCTTAGACTTGCTGGTCCGCTTGGAACACTGGCAGGTTAACGCCATCTGCCGTTTCTGTCCAGCATGCAATACATGTAGCGTCGTCTGGCCGAAAAGGAGTCAATTGCCGCCCATTCGATTCGGGGTAGCTTATGCGGATACGACGCCTGATGCTGTGATCCTCATCACCGCTCATAGTTCAGGCAACCATTCTGCTTGTCAGCTGAGATGCCGATGGGATTACAATCACGCAGCAGTGTGACAGCCACCAGGGAACGTGCTGCGGCAGTGTACTTATATTTATCGAATATTGACGCGTGAAGCGTTGGTCGCGATTCGGAACTGCGGCCGCCCAATTACAAGGAGCTGATATGAAGCGATCTCTCTTTCTGTTCTTGTTGGTAATATCCGTGATTGTCTTCTGGGCAGCATGCCAGAAGTCCAGAGGGCCGGAAGGAAATGTTTTAAGGATCGGCGTCATTACATCTCTTACCGGCAGCAATGCCGCTTTTGGCCAGGCTCACAAAAACGGTTACACCATTGCGCTGGGGGAAATCAATGCGAGGGGCGGAGTGCTGGGAAAGCCAGTCGAACTCGATTACTACGACGATCAAAGCCGTCCTGATCAAGCCGTGCAAGGCGTTTCCAAACTGGTAGACCAGGATCGCGTGCCCATCGTCCTCGGCGCCTACTCATCGGAAAGTACGCGTGCGATTGTCCCCGTGTTAACTCAGAAACAGGTTCCATTGATTATTCCTACCGCCGTTGCTGACAATGTGATGGAGAGCAATTCGCCGTGGATCGTGCGAATCTGCGCCGGTTCTGGATCATTCGCAACTGCGACCCTGGACTTCCTCAAGAACAACGGCAATCCAAGAAAGCTGGCGATCGTTTCCGAGAACACTAACTTCGGCCAGGCAAATAATAAGTCGATGACGGAAGCGGCCAAAGCCGCCGGGCTTGATGTAGTCGACAGCGAGTCTTATCAGGCCAGTTCGCCAGATTACAAATCGCTATTGCAGCGGGTAAAGGGCACGAATCCCGAAGTGATTTATTTTGCTTCGTACCTGCTCGACGCCAGCACGCTGATGCGACAGTCGGAGCAATTGAATCTGAATCCGAAATATTACACTTCAGCGGGAACAGGATTTGCCGCCGCAGAATTTCCTACACCCGACAAAGGTGCCGGCAAATATGCCGAGTACACTTTTTCTGTTTCGCAGTGGCTGCCTTCAGCCAAGTGGAAAGGCTCGCAGGAGTTCGATCAGAAATACGTCAAGCTGGCTGGATCCCACCCTGCGTACCACGCAATGGAGGCGTATGCCGTGCTGCTCGTGGCTGCGGCGGCAATCAACAATGCTAAGTCTGAGCAACCGCAGGCGATTCGCGATGCCATCAGACAAGTGGATCTTCCGGACACGCCGTTCGGCCCGGTGAAATTCGATGCTCACGGTCAGAACCAGCATCCGGTGCTGATCACCCAGGTGCAGGGCGGGCAATACAAAGTAGTTTGGCCCGCGGATGCCGCGGAGAGTAAGCCGATCATTCCCGCGCCCGAGTGGTCGAAGCGCCAGATGTAGTGTTGCCAAGTGATTCGCCGAGTATATGACCAACTGGTTCTACATCGCGCTCCAGGCCATCATCAACGGTCTGCTGACCGGAGCTCTTTACGCGATCATCGGCATGGGCATGGCTTTAATTTTCGGAGTCATGCGCATCGTCAACTTCGCTCACGGCGCATTTCTGATGATGGGAATGTACGCCACCTATGTCGTGTTTCAGGCCACAGGTATCAGTCCTTATTATCAATTCCCGTTGGCGGGGATCCTGTTATTTGTCGTTGGATATGCAACGTATATGGGACTGCTGCGGCCGATCCGAGTACAAGTGGATTTTATGGTGATCCTGTTGACCATGGGCTTAGCGCTGATTCTAGTCGACGGAGCGCAGTTGGCTTTCGGCGCCGACTATCACCAGATCAACATTCCACTTTTGTCCAAAAATATTCACCTCGGTTCACAGATCTCCATCAACGCGCCGTGGCTTGTATCTTTCGCAATCGCAGCCGTTCTGGCAGCCGCACTGTATTGGGTCGTAACGCACACCATGTTCGGGCGCGCCGCGCGAGCCATCGCCCAGAACCCTTACGCCGCGCCGCTGATGGGAATCGATGTAAACCGGGTGCAGGCCGTATCCTTCGGAATTGGCGCGGCGGCTGCGGGCGTGGCGGGCAGCTTGCTGCTTCCAGTTTTTTATCTTTTTCCTGAAGTCGGCAACCAATTCACGCTGAAATCTTTTGTGCTGGTGGTGCTAGGCGGCATGGGATCTATACAAGGCGCGGCCATTGCCGGGTTGGTGCTGGGCGTGGTCGAGAGTCTTACGAGTCTTTATTGGGGCAATGAGTGGGCGCTGATCGTCGACTTCGTGCTTTTCATTCTGGTGCTTTCGTTGAAACCGAGCGGACTTTTCGGGAGCCAGCGCGCATGAAAAACTGGCAGGTGCTGGTCGCGTCTGTCTTTTTGTTTGCTGCGATGTTCGTTCCGCTGCTCGTTCCAACCGACTATATTCTGCAGATTCTTTTTCGGGTCTTTCTTTTTGCCGCGCTGGGGCTTGCCTGGAACCTGGTTGGCGGATACGCCGGGCAACTCTCTCTGGGCCATGCCGCTTATTTCGGAGTGGGCGCGTATGGACTGGCTCTCTTCTCGAAGCTAGGAATTTCGCCGTGGGTATCAGTATTCCTCGGCGTGGCTTTAGCCGTGATCTGTGCGGGAATGATCGGCACAATTTCATTTCGCTTGCGCGGCCCGTACTTCGCCTTGTGCACGATTGCATTTGCGGAAGTCTTGCGGCTCGTGGCCAAGAATCTTCCGAACATAACCGGAGGCGATGTCGGAGCGCAGGCACCAGCTTTATTTACGAACTCAGCAATCAGATCTTTCTACTGGGCGGGCGTGCTGTTGACCGCGTTTGCAGTCGCCCTGACTGCGTGGATTGAGCGCTCGCGATTTGGCTATTACCTCATGGCAATTCGCGAAGACGAGGAGACGGCACTTTCTGTCGGTGTGAACGCAGCTCGCTGCAAGCTCTGGGCGCTGCTGATCAGTGCCGCGATTACCGGCTTCGGCGGCGCGCTTTATGCCAGTATCTTTCTCTTCATCGTTCCTGATCAGGTCTTGGCAATGGACATTTCGACTGAAATTGCGATTGTCGCCATGCTCGGTGGCGCAGGTACATTGCTGGGTCCGTTGCTCGGGTCCGTGATTCTGGAGAGCTCCGCCGAAATGTTCAAGTCGGTATTCAAGGAAGCGCATCTCCTTATCTATGGCGTGCTGATCATTATTGTCGTGTTGTTCATGCCGGATGGGGTAGTGGGCACCGTCAGCAAAAAATTGGCAGGGTTCAGGAAGGCTCGGCCAGCTCCCCTGGTTGCGCAAGAATAATCGAGACCAGCACTCAAACGAATAGGAAGACTCAACAAATGGCGTTGCTTGAAGTCAAGCACATCAGCAAACGGTTTGGAGGCCTGAAGGCTATCAACGATGTTTCGTTTGCGGTTAAGCCGGCGGAGGTCACATTCATCGTCGGTCCCAACGGCGCGGGCAAAACTACTTTATTTAACCTGATCACCGGCGTCTTCCATTGTGATAGCGGTAGCATCCATTTCGACGGCCGCGACATTTCACATTCAACTCCCAACCAAGCCGCCCGGATGGGCATTGGTCGAACTTTTCAAATTGTTAAGCCACTGCGCAATCTCACGGTGCTCGAGAATGTAATGCTGGGCGCATTTCTTCACACCTCGAGCCGAGCCAAAGCTGAAGAGGCGGCGACGAAGGTGCTGCATTTTCTCGAAATGGATAAGATGCTGCATCTGCCGGCACAAGGCATGGGATTGCCGGTTTTGAAGCGCCTGGAAATTGCACGTGCCCTGGCTACGCAACCCAAATTAATTTTGCTCGATGAAGTTGTGGCCGGCCTGCCAACTCCGGAAGCCATTAAGCTCGCCATGCTCCTCAAGCGATTGCCAGAGTGGGGAATCTCGACCATCGGCGGAATCGAGCACGTCATGCAAGTCGTCATGCGCATTGCCGACCGCGTCATTGTGCTCGATCACGGCACGCTGATCGCAGAAGGCGCGCCCAAAGACGTGGTCCATCGCCCCGAAGTCATCGAAGCTTACCTCGGCAGCAAATATAAAGAGATTGCCTTATGAGCGCCGCTCTCCTTTCTATGAACGGCATCCGCGCCAGCTACGGCGATTTTCAGGCGCTGTTCAACATCACTCTCGAAATCCATGCCGGCGAAATCGTGACTCTTATTGGCGCCAACGGAGCGGGCAAGACTACAACTCTGCGGGTAATCTCGGGACTGCTCCGCAGCCAGCACGGGCAACTAAAGTTCGATGGGCAGGAAATTTCCAAGCTTCCGCCGCACGAAATCGTAATGCTCGGAGTGAGCCACGTTCCCGAAGGCCGCCAACTTTTTCCTCACATGAGCGTCGAAGAAAATCTCGCGCTCGGAGCTTACATTGGACGCGTGCGCCCCAAGCTGAAAGCCTCCATGGAGGAACAATTCGAATTCTTTCCTCGTTTGAAAGAACGCCGCAGCCAATTAGCAGGCACGCTCTCCGGTGGCGAGCAACAGATGGTCGCTATCGCGCGCGGACTCATGGCCGCCCCCAAGTTGCTTCTGCTGGATGAACCTTCGCTCGGCCTCGCTCCCAAAATCGTCGAAGAAGTTTTTGCCAAGGTTCAGCAGATCGGCAAATCGGGGGTCACCGTGCTGATAGTCGAGCAGAACGTCGTCGACGGCCTGAGCATTTCGGACCGCGGCTACGTCGTCGAAAACGGTGAAATTACCTTGCAGGGAACGCCGAAAGAATTACTCGGCAACGAGCAGATTCGAGCTGCGTATTTAGGCCTGTAGCGCAGCATCGCAGTCACGAGCAGAATCAAGTGAATAAATGAGGGCGGCGCAAGCCGCCCCCTATCAAACAAAGGTCGATCATTTACCAAGTCCACGCACTTACTTCGTCTATATATTCAGTGTAGCCCGCACCGCTGCTGTTTCCGTCCAATTGGAATTGCACCGTGAAGTTATCACCGTAACTGGTAGATCCTGCGTTCATGGTGGCATCGATGTTGTGCTGTTGGTTGTCGATTTGCATCGCGCTGTAAACGTATGTGTTGTTGTTGTGATTGATGGTTCCGTACCACTTGATCGTGTGCCATGTCCCGGTGGACAAGGAACAACCAACGCTCGTGTTTACCCAGGAGCCGGTATTAGGATTCCAGTACTGCCATACTTTTGAAGATCCCAGGATGTTGCACTGGGTGCCGAAGTAAAAGCTCTTGCCGCCATCCCACACGGGGAAATCAAACTCCAGGGCCTGCGAACTCGCGCCCGAATTCACCTGGAAACTCCATTGCACTTCAAAGTTCGAAGCCGAATCCTGCTGACCAATGTGGTGGTACCAGAGGATGCCCCAGTAATCGCCGCCCTTAGGCACATCATTTCCAGTCGCATATGCGGCAAGTGCATTCCCATCCAGCGAGGGGCTGGCCACGTCGGTAAGCGAGAAAGATGTCGGGGGATAGCTGGCGCAACCAGTAGTGTCGCAGTAGCTCCAATCCGCAAGCGGCAAGTCGTCAAGGTTGAGAAACTGATTCGCGGTCGAAGGCGGCATCGGAATCAGCCCTCCACCGATAACGTCCACAGAAATATTTGCGTAGCCATCGGCGGAGCCGGACCAACATTTCGCTTGGATGGCGTGCGTTCCCACGCTGGCTTGGACGAGAATGTCCAGCGAGCTGGAGCTCGAGGTGTTGCGGTAGTAGGGCGTCGGATTTCCATCGATGTAAACGTCCCAGCCGGTGATTGTGCCTTGGGATGAGCAAGTGGCTTGCAAGGTAAATGGCCAATCCAATGAGGCATTGTTGTAGGGTTGAAGTATGGTTACGCTAGGATTGCTGGCAAAAGAGGTGCAGCAAAGCCCAAAGACTACTACAGCAAATGCAAACAACTTCATGGTGAAGCTCCTTTTCAAAATTAGTCAAACGGTTATCGGTTCACTGCGGGAGCGGCCGCTTGCAGCAGGACTTTGTCGTCCGCTACGATGACCAGCTTTTCAGAAAGGGTTATCCAAGAAAAAATGCACGGGGCGAGAATTAACAAACGTCCAAACCTTGGACGGTTTTCGGCGTTGCGCGCGGCTTTCGTAAGTGCCCTTACAGAAAGTACGGCCGCAGCCTACGGACTTGCGCGGATAGACGGAATGGAACTGCGCGCCTACAGTGCAGTGAAGCGATGACTCTCAGGAGGGCCCATAGAAGAAGAGAAGAGGTCAGTTCATGTTTTCCCTCCTCACGCGCAATATTGCATTTAGCGCGATGGCGGCTTTGTTGTTCACCATAGCCGTCGTGGCGCAGACCCCCAGCTATCGGCAAAATATCAATGTCACCGCAGCCTGTCTCGCCGGCGGTCGTCCGTCAACTTCGACAACTCCAACCGGTGGCTCACTTGGTTCTGCAATCATTGACGGCGGGCGTTTTTCCGCGAGCTCTAGAGAGTTCACAAAAGTAGCCCACGCCTGTGTGATTGCACGCCGGCCGTCTACTATCTTTATTTGATCGGCGGCAGGTACGGAATGTAGCGGGCAAAGAACCAGCACAAGAAGAACACGACCGGAATGTGAACCATCAACTGCAGCACTCCGTATCCGACAATGTCTCTGGCTTTCAATTTCAGAATGCCGAGTAGCGGCAGCATCCAGAAGGGATTGACCAGATTGGGCAGCGCTTCCGAGGCGTTGTAGATTTGCACCACCCATCCCAGATGCACTTGATGAAGATTTGCGGCCTGCAACACGTACGGCGCTTCGATCACCCACTTGCTGCCACCTGAGGGAATGAAAATCTCCGAGCACCGCGGAGTAGATTGCCACCAGCAACGGATAAGTGTTGTGAGTGCTGATCGAGGCAAACAGCTTGGCCAGCGCATCTGCGATTCCGGTTCCCACAATCATCCCGAAAATCACGGCGTAAAACGGAAACTGAATCAGCACTCCGCCGGTGGCTGGAACGCATTCCGCCACCGCGCGCATGAATCGCTTTGGACGCCAGTGCAATAAAAGTCCAACGGTGATGAACATCAGGTTGTAAGTGTTGAGGTCAAGCGCGGCCAGCGCACCTTGCGGCGAAGTGCGGAACACGTCCGACCAGGTACCAGCACAAGAGCGCCGCGACCAGAACTGTGAGCAGCGGACTGTATTCCAACCATTCTCCAGGTTTAGTTTTGGGTTCGAGGCTGGAGCGAATCGGTTCGTATTTAATGCCGTAGGATTCGGCGGTTCTGGCGTTCTCCGGCGACGGCGTAGACGCGTACGCAATGATCACCGAGAGCACAATCAGGACCACGGTCGTCGCGATACTCTGCCACAGGAAAAGAGTCTGCGTAAGCGGGATCAGGCCGCTGATGTTGAATAGCGATGGCGGCATGGCGGATTTTGTCGCCATCAGCATGGCGGCGGATGAAGACAATCCCATCGCCCAGACCGCACCGAGCCCGAGATACGCGGCTGCGCCGGCTGCGCGGTAGTCCATGCCTTTGACGCGATGCGCCAGTTCGCGAACGAAGAGTCCGCTGAAAATCAGGCTCAGGCCCCACGAGATCAGCGAGGTCAGCATGGAGAAGAGCGCGATCATCGCCACAGCGCCTCGCGGCGTCTTGGGAATTCCGGCTAAGGCCTGAATGGCGCGATACACAATCGGCGTCGAAGCGACAACATAGCCGCCGATGATGATCATCACCATTTGCATGGTGAACGGCACCAGAGCCCAGAAGTTCTTTCCGCCCTGGATGGCCAGTTTGCTGGCAGGTTGATGAAGCAAGAGTCCGACCACGAAGACCACGACGATTCCGATCAGCGCAAAAATCAGCGGATCGGGAAACCAGCGCTCGCTCCAGGTGGCGAGTCTCAGTCCAAAGCGGACAAGGGATTGTTCCTGAGTAACAGCGGCCTTCTCTCGTGCCATGTGCATACGCGATCCTTTCGGTTCGGCAGCAACTGTCTTTGCCGGGCTGTACTGGAATATGCCCGACATTGTAGCGCGTGTTTAACGTAACGAAGGTGATTATGCGGTATAAACGCTTCTTCGTTGATGCAAATGACCTGATTTCGAAAGTAACTTGTCTCATCGCCAAAACGTGACCTACGATTGGGCAAGCCTCTATTCGCAAAGGATTGATTTATGAACCGGCAGCGTCTGTTCTCAATTCTTTGGGCCGTCGAGTTCATGGTTGGACTGCTTCCTGCTGCAATCCTGATAGTCGTGGGCTTAGTCCCGTATCTGGTGGCGCTTCCTGCTGTTCTTTCCTTGCTTCTCAACGGGGATGCGGTGATTGTGCGGACGGCGATTGTGCTGAGTGGGACAATGATAGGCGGCATCCTGGGGATTGCTGCGATTCTGATGGCATACCGTCCCGACAGACTGCGTCAGAGCCCGAAACTGAAACGTCGCGCGGTGATCTTTGCTTGCGCAGGCGTTTGCTCAGCGGCGCTCTACCTCACGAGCGAAGGATTAACCAACGTGATGTCGAGCGTGTTCAAATGCTGGATTATCGCGGGTCCGTTGCTGATCGGTGCCCATTGCTCATACCGTGTCTTTGCAAGGCCGCACGCCTCTGCCTCACGTCCCGCTGCCGGCTAACTGTAGTGTCGCCATTCGCCAACAATGGTCAGTGGGCGAAACTTGCGGACGTCGCGCCTTATCATTCTGTTGCTTTATCATCCGGAAATAATTGTGCCCACTTCAGCAATAGGTGTAGGATGCGGTCAAACCGGCCAGCAGCATCGGCCGCCACTTCGTGTGCTTGGAGCGAAGCATGAATACTTTCCCGGTTTTATTGGGTGCGCTGTGTGTCTATGCGATTGCGTACCGTTATTACAGTGCGTTCATTGCGGCGAAGGCGCTGGCGCTGGATGACCGGCGCACCACTCCCGCGCACCTTTATCCCGACGGACATAACTACGTCGCTTCTCCGAAGTGGGTGCTCTTCGGCCATCACTTCGCAGCCATCGCCGGCGCGGGACCGCTGGTCGGCCCTACGCTGGCGGCGCAGTTTGGATTCGCGCCGGGCTTTCTTTGGATTCTGATTGGCGGCGTGCTTGCGGGTTGTGTGCAGGACTTCACCGTGCTGGTAGCTTCGGTACGTCATCGCGGCCGATCACTGGCGGATATTGCCCGCACCGAAATCAGTCCTTTTGCCGGATTGGTGACGATGATCGCGGTGCTTTTTATTCTTTTGGTCACGCTCGCAGGGCTCGGTATCGTGGTCGTGAATGCGCTCTCGAATAGCCCGTGGGGCGTCTTCACTATCGGCATGACCATCCCCATCGCCGTGATCATGGGATTGTGGATGTTCAAAAGCCACGCCGGAAAAATTACCGTTACCGGGCCGAGCATCTTTGGAGTTGTTCTACTGGTGGGAAGCGTGATCGCTGGACACTGGGTCGCTCAGAGTGGCGCTGCGTCGGCGCTGACTTTCACGCCCCATCAGATCACGATTCTCATGGCAATCTACGGACTGGTGGCTTCGGTTCTTCCTGTCTGGCTGGTGTTGGAGCCGCGAGATTATCTTTCTACGTACGTGAAGCTGGGCACGATCATTGTGCTGGTCATCGGCGTTTTTGTAGTTCATCCCAACATTCAATTTCCCAATTTCACCCAGTTTACTCATGGTGGTGGCCCGATCATCAAAGGGCCTCTGTTCCCGTTCCTATTCATGACGATCGCTTGCGGAGCGATCTCCGGATTTCACTCGCTGGTCTCGTCCGGCACCACGCCCAAGATGCTGGATAAAGAAACCGACGCCCGTTTCATCGGATACGGCGCCATGATGTGCGAATCGATCGTGGGCATTCTGGCTCTGATTGCGGCGTGCTCGCTGACTCCGGGCGACTACTTCGGCATCAACACCACGCCAGCAGTCTTCAGCCATCTGGGCTTGAGCACGGTCAATCTCGATATGTTCTCCCGCGAAGTTGGCGAGAAGTTGGCGGGGCGCACCGGCGGCGCAGTCTCGCTGGCAGTCGGCATGGCGACAATCTTCCGTGGCTTGCCGGGGATGGCTCGCCTGATGGGTTACTGGTATCACTACGCCATCATGTTTGAAGCTCTTTTCATTTTGACTACGGTCGATACGGGGACGCGCGTCGCCCGTTACGTTCTGCAGGAACTCATGGGCAAAGTGCACAAGCCTTTCGGCAACAATGCCTGGCTGCCGGGAAATCTGATTACCAGCTCCGTGGTGGTTCTGGGCTGGGGATACCTGATTTACACCGGCAATATTTCCACGCTATGGCCGTTGTTTGGCACTGGAAACCAGTTGCTGGCGACCATCGCGCTGGCGGTTGCGACCACCTTTCTGATCAACATGGGCAAACAAAAATATGCGTGGATCACGGCCGTGCCGATGTGCTTCGTGGGAGTTACCACGCTAACCGCGGGAGTTTTGGGGATCAAGAATATTTTCTGGCCGTTGACCTCCAAGCCAGGGCAAGCGTTTACCGGCTACCTGGATACGATCCTCATGAGCATTTTTATCGCCGGCGTAGTGCTGGTCGTAGTAGATGCAGTGCGGCGCTGGATTCTAGTAGCCAAAGGTGCTCCTGCGCCGGTGGAAGCTTTCGGGCCTCCGCTCACCGTTGAAGGCGAAGTGAAGATGGGTTGCTGTTAAGCGCAATTTATCAGTCGCGCTGAAAGCGGTAGCGGCCGCGGTGCTCGCGGGCAATGCTTTCCGCAACCTTGAGAAACGCTCTCGCCGCATGAGAGAGGCTCGCAGCCTTGCGATAAATCAATCGCAGCTTGCGATGCAGACGAAGTTCGCGCACCGGAATGCGGACAAGTTCTCCGCGAGCGATTTCGCTTTCCACGCTGATCTCGGGTACCAGAGCGACGCCGTTCCCCATGGCCACAAAACGCTTGATCGCCTGAAGCGTGGGCAGTTCGATGTCCATGTGCAATGGAGTCTTGTGCTGCTGAAAGGCGCGAATAACTTTCTCGCGATATGGAGAGGCGACGTTGTGCGCCACAAACGATTCTGCACCAAGCTGCCGGATGCTGACCTGATGCGCAGCTGCCAGCGGATGGTTCGGGGGAACCACGAAGATTAACTCGTCGAGATAAACGACAACGGAGCGTAACAAAGGCTCCTGCGGATCGTAGCTCAGCACTCCGAGTTCGGAGTTATGACGCAGCACTTCGCCGGGAATGTGTCCGCCGAGGGAGCGGTTCACGGTAATTCTTATCATCGAATGGAGCCGGCGATATTCCGCTAGAACTGGCAACAGATAAAGCGCGGTAAACTCGTTGGCCGCAATGGAGAGCTTTCCTGTATGCAGTTCTTTCAATTCGACCAGAGCCGCATGGGCGTCGCCGCGCAGATTCAGCAGTCGCTCCGAATACTCCTGCAGTACGTGGCCCGCATCCGTGAGCAGGCCATCGCGCGAAGAGCGGTCAAAAAGCGGTTCGCCAAGTTCCTCTTCCAGTTTGTGGATTGACTGACTCACTGCCGACTGCGTGCGGTGCAGCTTTTCTGCCGCGCGCGAGAATTTCTTTTCCCGTGCCACCGCCAGAAAAACCTCCAATTGGGCCAAGTCCATTTGTGCTCTTCCTTAATTCAAACTGCACTAACGATTAGCTGGGCTACTATTGTAAGTGCATCTAATAATACCGTAAACATTATAAGCTTTGCTTATTTGCGCATTCCCCCTAGCATAAATGTTCGAGCTTTTCGCAAGGAGGCCAGGCATGGGACTGAAGCGCATACGCATTTTCGATACCACGTTGCGGGATGGGGAACAATCCCCCGGGTGCAGCATGAATGTGCGGGAGAAGCTGCGCTTGGCTCATCAGCTTGATCGTCTTGGCGTTGATGTCATCGAAGCCGGTTTTCCAATCGCATCGGACGGCGACTTTGCTGCCGTGCAAGCCATCGCCGCGGCGGTTCGTCGCCCCATCATTGCAGGCCTGGCCCGCGCTTCTTCGGCAGACATCGAACGCGCCTGGCAAGCCCTGCGCGATGCTAAACATCCGCGCATTCATATTTTCCTGGCGACTTCAGATATCCATCTCAAATACAAATTGCGAATCTCGCGCCAGCAATGTTTGGATCAAGCTGTTGAGTCGGTGCGCTTGGCAAAGACATTTTGCGACGACGTCGAATTCTCACCGGAAGACGCTACTCGCAGCGATCGTGAGTTTTTGTGCGAGATCTTGGCTGCTGTTGTCGAGGCTGGCGCCACCACGCTCAACATACCGGACACGGTCGGTTACACCACGCCCGCGGAGTTCGGCGAGTTGATACAGACCATTCGGGAAAAAGTGTGCGCAAGCGCGAACGTGATGATTTCAGCGCATTGCCACAACGACCTCGGGCTTGCGGTTGCTAATTCGCTGGCCGCTGTTGCCGCCGGAGCGGAGCAGGTCGAGTGCACTATCAATGGAATTGGCGAGCGCGCGGGGAATGCGTCACTGGAAGAAATTGTGATGGCCATGCGAGTTCGTCCTGACCGGTTGGCCTATGAAACGGGGATTGTGACCGAGCATCTTTATGCCACCAGCCAGATGTTGAGTGAGATCACGGGAGTCGCAGTGCAGCCCAATAAAGCAATTATCGGACGCAACGCATTCGCGCACGAGGCCGGCATTCATCAGGATGGAATGTTGAAGAATCCTCTCACTTACGAAATCATGACACCGCAATCGGTGGGAGTGCCGGACTCGACGATGGTTCTGGGCAAGCATTCCGGACGACACGCGCTAGGCCTCCGCTGCGAACAGTTAGGTTTTCAGTTCGATCGCCAGCAGCTCGATAAGATCTACCGAGCGTTCATCGTTCTGGCCGATCAGATCAAGCAGGTTGAAGATCATCATCTACTGGAACTGATCAACGGCACGCATGATGCAACGCCAGCGACTGCAGAAGTCGCAATCGCTGCCGCAGCGGGATCAAGCAAGAAATACGAGCAACCACGAGCAACCTTTGCGGTTCCACTCCCGGCACCGCGGGCCTTCACTGTTCCCACCTTGACGATGAACGCTGCGGAACCCCACGGGGAGCAGGAAGATTATTTCTGGGGAGTGTAAGGCGAATACAATAAACTTTCATGCTGGTGAACATCACTGTTCTTCCCGGAGACGGCATCGGCCCCGAGGTGACCGCTGAGGCGGTGCGCGTGCTGGAATGCGTCGCTAGAGCTTTTGGGCACGAACTAAATCTCAAATACAAACCCATTGGCGGCTCCGGTGTGCAGAGCAGCAACGATCCATTGCCTTCCGACACTCTGCAAGCATGCGTGAACTCGGATGCGGTGTTGCTGGGCGCAGTCGGGGGCCCGCATTTGATGCGTTGCCCGCGAACCTGCGGCCCGAATCAGGATTGCTGAGGCTGCGCAGCGAATTGGGAGCTTTCGCGAATCTCA
This sequence comes from uncultured Acidobacteriota bacterium, assembly GCA_963716405.1. Classification (GTDB taxonomy): domain Bacteria; phylum Acidobacteriota; class Terriglobia; order Terriglobales; family Acidobacteriaceae; genus JABDBE01. The sequence continues at coordinate 157,772 of CAVQTI010000022.1, forward strand.
GACCGGCGGTTTGCATTGCAGGATTAGAGAGCTGTTCGCCGCTTCGAACGGAAGTGGTTTGTGGCACCGATGTTCTCATTGTGCGCGAACTTCTGGGAGGGATTTACTTCGGCAAGCCCCGGTCGACTGAAGGCGCGAAGGGTGATCGCACGGCTGTCGACACCATGTGCTATCGGGAGTCGGAAATCGAGCGCATTGCGTATGTTGCTTTCGACCTCGCCCGTTCTCGCCGCCGCCGGATCACTTCAGTTGACAAAGCCAACGTGCTGGACTGCTCGAGGCTCTGGCGCGACGTGGTGACGCGCGTAGCGTTGCAATATCCCGACGTGCAACTCCGACACATGTACGTGGATTCCGCTGCAATGGCGCTGGTTTCGCATCCCACCAACTTCGATGTGCTACTTACAGAAAACATGTTCGGCGATATTCTTTCCGATCAGGCGGGCGCTATTGTGGGTTCCATTGGAATGTTGGGGTCGGCGAGTTTGGGAAGCCGCGTGGGACTATATGAGCCGGTGCACGGCTCAGCTCCGGATATCGCGGGAAAAGGAATTGCCAATCCTTTGGGGGCCATTCTTTCTGCGGCAATGATGCTGCGTTATTCGTTTAAATTGCCAAACGAAGCCGATTGCATCGAGCGCAGCGTTCGATCAGTGCTCGCTGACGGATATCGCTCGGCTGACATTGCTGGCGACTCGCGCTCTTTTTTAAGCACGGCTGAGATGGGCGCGAGAGTCGCTGCACAAGTCGAGCAAGAGGCCGCGACGCGCGAGCCAGTCGCTGCACGTTATCCATGAGTGAAAAACGCACATTATTGGACAAAATCTGGGATGCGCATATTGTCTGCGTTCCTCCCGGACAGCTTCCTCTTCTTTACATCGATCTGCATCTCGTTCACGAGGTGACGTCGCCGCAGGCGTTTGACGGTTTGCGCACGGCACAGCGCCGAGTGCGTCAACCTAATCGCACAGTCGCTACCGTTGACCACAACATTCCAACCGAACCCCGAGGCACTCCCATCACCGATCATATTGCCGCCCGGCAAATTGAGGCGCTGCAGCAAAATTGTCGGGAGTTTGGAATCCCTCTCTTCGACATGGATTCGCCCGACCAGGGCATTGTGCACGTGATTGGACCGGAGTTGGGACTCACGCAACCCGGTATGACGATCGTGTGCGGAGACAGTCATACGAGCACCCATGGCGCATTTGGAGCGCTCGCATTCGGCATTGGAACTTCGGAAGTCGAGCACGTGCTCGCCACTCAATGTCTGCCGCAGCGCAAACCAAAAACCATGCTGATTGAAGTTAGTGGCGAGCTTGCAGAAGGAGTCAGCGCCAAAGATCTTGCGCTCGGAGTGATCGCGCAAATCGGCACGGACGGCGCGTCAGGCCACGTGATCGAGTACAGCGGCCGAGCTGTGCGCTCGCTGTCCATGGAAGGGCGCATGACTTTGTGCAACATGAGCATCGAAGCTGGAGCTCGCGCAGCCCTCATCGCGCCTGATGAAACCACTTTTGCTTATCTCAAGGGCCGGCGATTTGCTCCAGCGGATAATTGGCAACAGGCTGTAACGAATTGGAAAGCTTTAGCTTCCGACGCGGGCGCGCAATACGATTCAGTCGTGCACATCGACGCTGCTAAATTGGCACCGTTTGTGACTTGGGGAACGAATCCGGGAATGGTGGCGCCGGTTGACGGGTCGATACCCGAACTGAACAAGTCGAAAAACGGGGACCGTGTGCTCATCGAACGCATGCTGGAATACATGGGCCTGAAACCGGGGACGCAAATTGAAAATATTTCTGTGGACCGCGTTTTTATCGGCTCGTGTACCAACTCCCGGCTTGAAGATCTGCGCGACGCGGCTCGGGTGGCTAAAGGGTATCGTGTTGCTCCAGGCGTTCGAGCCATGATTGTTCCCGGTTCTCAGGCGGTGAAGCGTGCCGCCGAGCAGGAGGGCCTGGACCAAATCTTTCAATCCGCGGGATTCGAGTGGCGCGAATCGGGATGCTCAATGTGTCTTGGGATGAACCCTGACATTCTGCAGCCCGGCGAACGCTGCGCTTCCACCAGCAATCGAAACTTTGAAGGACGCCAAGGCCGCGGCGGACGCACGCATCTGGTTAGCCCGGCAATGGCGGCAGCAGCAGCGATAGCCGGGCATTTTACCGACATTCGCAATTGGCATTTTCACTGACGGTGAAGTTGAGAAGAAAACGATGGAACCATTTCGAATGCACAAAGGCCGGGTGGCGCCGCTTTACCGCGCCAACATTGATACTGATCAAATTATTCCGAAGCAGTTTCTTAAGCGGATTGAGCGCACCGGCTTCGGTAAGTTTCTCTTCTTCGACTGGCGTCGCGCTGCGGATGGTCAGGCTGACCCGTCATTTGTTTTGAACGATTCTCACTACGCTGGGGCGAGCATTCTGCTTGCGGGAAAGAATTTTGGTTGCGGATCGTCCCGCGAACACGCAGTATGGGCCTTGCAGGATTTCGGCTTTCACGTAATCGTCGCGCCGTCGTTCGCAGATATCTTTGCTAACAACTGTGTAAACAATGGCGTGCTCACCGTAACCCTCGAGGAAAATCAGTGTGCCGAGATTGCGCGCAGGGCCGCCGAATTTTCAGACTACGCCCTCACCGTGAGCCTTGAGGATTGCCAGATCCGCGATGAGCACGGTTTGTCAGCAACATTCTCGGTCGACGAATTCAGCCGCCATTGCCTGCTCAACGGGTTGGATCATATCGGACTGACATTGCAGCACGATGCCGAAATCTCCGCTTACGAAGCCCGACATTCTGCGCAAGCTCCGATGACGCGCTAAAGTGAGCCTCCCGCCTACTTGTCACATCAGCGGCGTCGAGCCGGCCCCGGTAGTCTTTCCACTGAAACAATAAAAGAGATCGCGACTTGTTATGCGCTTGACAGTGGGGGTATACTTCCGGAATCGACTGGTCCACTTATCGTACCACTGCCATGTCAATGACTTTTAAACCCGACTTCGAGACGGTTAGGCGCAGCCGAGTCTATGAAGAGGTCGCAAAGCAGATCGAACGTTTAATTCTAAAAAAACTTCAGCCCGGGGACAAACTTCCTTCGGAACGCGATCTGGCAGAGATGCTTCGCGTCAGCCGCGGTTCCATTCGCGACGCGATCCGAACTCTGGAGCTATTGGGCGTGGTGGAGACGCGCCAAGGCGCGGGCACGTTAGTCCGCGAAATCTCCGTGGAATCCTTGGTCAATCCTTTTGCCAATGTCCTGCAAAAACGCAAAGACCTGGTGAGCGAGCTTTTGGATTTTCGCAAGATGCTCGAGCCGCCGCTGGCAGCGCGTGCCGCCACCCACGTTTCTGCCGATGAAATTGCCGAGATGGAAGAAATTCTGCGCCGGCAAGAAGAGAAGCAGAGCCTTGGTGATGCCGCTGTCGCTGAGGACACGGAATTCCACTACAGCATTGCTCTCGCCTCGGACAACAGCGTTGTGCTGAAAGTGATCGATGTTCTCATGGACCTTTTGCGGGACACGCGGGCGCGATCTTTGCAGGTGGAAGGGCGGCCGCAGAAGTCACTTTCAGGACACAGGCGCATCCTGGCGGCCATCAAGCGCCACGACGCCGAATCGGCCAAATCGGCCATGCGCAGGCATCTTGAGGATGTGGAAGAAATTGTTTTAAACAAGTTTTAGAAAATGGTATTTGCAATTGGTGGGGACAGCGATCGCGTCTTTGGGTGTACGTCATCATTTTCGCGCTGCGCATTCATGGGCTGCCGAAGCCGATGTGGATCGTTAAATTGACTAACCTGGAAAATGACAAGACCGGTGCAGTCGTCGCGCCTCGTGGGGAGGGTCGCGAGGAAAAACAGACGAGCACACGGTCGGACGGATTCGCGGCTGAGGCACATCTTTCAAGCAACACCATGAGAGACAGCTCGCAATCATCGTTGTCTTCGATTCTGACACTGCGGGTCACTGAGGCCCGCGTCGAGGATGTTGGCCGCGCGATTGCGCGCCTATCGCCTGCTGACCTGCAGCGCATGGGCGCGAAGACTGGCGATGTGGTGAAGATTGCCGGCAACGCCACCGCCGTCGGACGCGCGGAGCTCTCCGCCGAAACCTACGACGGCATGATTCAGATCGATGGCACCTGCCGCAGTAATTGCGGCGCCGGCTTGCAGGAGCAAGTCACCGTAACGCGAATCGACAGTGAGCAGGCTGTAGCCGTGCGCCTGACGCCATTGTGGGTTGGCGCAGCCCCCGCGACCATCGCGCCCGATCGGATGCTCGAGGATCTGGAGGGAGTTCCAGTTATTGCGGGCAGCGTGGTCCGTGTGCCGACTTTCGCCAAGGCGGTTAACTTTCAGGTTGTGCGCACCATTCCTTCGGGACCGGTTGTGATTGGAAAGCGCACCGACATCCGAGTAGTCGAGAGTGATCAAACGGCGGCGCGTGCGCCGGCTGTGTCCTACGAAGACATTGGCGGCCTGGAGCGTGAAGTTGCGCGAGTGCGCGAGATGGTCGAATTGCCGCTGAAATATTCACGTATCTTCGAGCGGCTGGGAATTCTTGCGCCGAAAGGCGTGCTCTTGTATGGCCCACCGGGTACAGGCAAGACTCTGCTGGCTCGCGCCGTCGCAGCTGAGAGCCGCGTGCACTTCATTCATCTGAACGGCCCCGAGATCATGCGCAAGTTTTACGGCGAGAGCGAGGCTAAGCTACGAGAGGTTTTCGAAGAAGCGGCGCGCCACGCCCCGGCAATTCTCTTCATCGACGAGATTGACGCAGTAGCTCCAAAACGAACCGAGGTCGTGGGCGAGGTGGAAAAGCGAGTGGTCGCGCAGTTACTGAGTCTTGATGGACGGATTTGTCGCCCGCGGTCAGGTCATCGTCATTGGCGCTACTAACATTCCTGAAGTGCTTGATCCGGCGTTGCGGCGGCCGGGCCGCTTTGACCGCGAAATTGAGATTGGTGTTCCGAATACCCAGGCACGTCTGCAAATTCTTAGAATCCACACGCGCGCCATGCCGCTCGCGGCCGACGTCGATCTTCGAGAAATTGCAGAGCATTCGCATGGTTTTGTGGGGGCTGATCTGGAAGCACTGGGACAGGAAGTCGGAATGATCGCGTTGCGCCGCTTTCTTTCAAGCATGGCTGTTGAAGCGGATCGCGCGGCATCCGCAGAACTAGGTGAGTTGCAAGTTACGCGCGATGATTTTCTCGCGGGCTTGAAAGAAGTAGAACCCAGCGGTACCCGTGAGTTCTTTATCGAAAAAAGCACATCGACGTTTGCATCTCTCGGAGGCCTCGACGAGGTGAAACGATTGCTCGATGGCGTGATCGAGCACTCGCACATGCGCGACGAAATTTATGAGCAGGTCGGTCTCGCGCCACCGCGAGGTATCCTGCTGACCGGACCATCAGGCACCGGCAAGACTGCAATGGCGCGCGCTCTATCCGGTGAAAAACAGATTCCGCTTATTGCTATCGATGGCCCGCAGCTCTATTCGAAATGGTTGGGTGAATCGGAGCGGGCTTTGCGGGAGGTTTTCAAAAAGGCGCGGCGGGCAGCTCCCTGCATTCTGTTCTTTGACACTATCGATGCCATAGCGCCCAGGTTCGGAGCCGATCAATTCGGTACCGACATCTATCAAAGAATTCTCAGCCAGCTGTTGCGCGAGATCGACAATCTCCGCGACGTCAAAGGCGTAATCCTGCTAGGGGCGACCAATCGTCCCGAGCGCATCGAGCCTGCTCTGCTGCGCAGCGGGCGCTTTGACTATATCCTCGCTTTCACTAAGCCTGGCGCGGCGGATCGCTCCTCTATTATGCGGCTTTGCTGCAAGCGTGTACCATTGGCGTCCGACATCGACTTTGACGACTTCGCGGTTCGGACAGAAGGATTTACCGGCGCCGACATAGAAAGTTTGTGCAAGAAGGCTACGTTAAACGCGATCGCCGAATTTCAAAACGGCATTCGTGTTAAACCATTTGTGGTTCTGCGAAATGATTTCCTGACAGTGTTGGAATCTGGTCGCAAGAATCCAGAGCAATTGGAAAAAACGAACGAGGATTGATTTATGAGCTATACAGAACTAACTGTTTGGACGCGCGGCATCATCATGGACAAAGAGGGCCGCGACATCGTTAACTCCATCTCCGCATCCGCCCGCATTGAGGGCAAGTACGCGCAAGCGATGGAGAATTACGTCGACAACCCCGATCGCACCAATTGCCCGACGCGCAAATATTGCCGCGTGAGCGATCGATGTGCTCGAGAACGAGCTCACTTACGAAAACGAACATCCCAACATCGTTGTGCTGGTCGAAGGAACGATGGTGAAGGGCTGGGACTACATGCGCGGTATGCCTCCCGGCGGAACGCTGGTGATCAACACGCACTACACGCCGGATTACATGATTCGTTTTGTGCCTGGCGCCGAGCGACTGTCACAGTTGGTCTGCGTGGACGCCGCAAAAATTGCCGACCACAAATGGCTTTACTACCGCTTGGGTGAGTTGGGTCTCGACCGGCTTTCGACCGAAGGCGCTGCTGAGCGGAACAAATCGATCGCACCGGATATTGCGGCACCGCTGATCGCGGCGGTGGTCAAGACCACGGGCATCGTCAAAATGAAAACCATCGAGCCCATGATTGCGAACAAGCACGCATTCGAAGTAGCACTCAACGAGTTGCACATTATGCCGCTGAATCCAGTGGCCGTGTAGGAGAGGATTAATTCATGTCGACTAAAGACACACATATTCCCGAATGGCTTACCGTCCCGTTCGCCGGTATCACTCCCGCGCCCTCGCAGGAAAAGGGCCAAGACCTGTTTCCTACCGGCAACTGGCGCTCGATTCGCCCGGTTTACCGGGACAAGTTGCCGCCTTGCAACAACGCTTGCGGCACCAACGAAAAAATTCAGGGCTATCTCGACCTGGTGAAGCGCGGCAAATATCTGGATGCCTATGCGCTCATTAAAGAGGACATGCCATTTCCCTCGGTCACGGGACGCGTTTGTTACCACCCGTGCGAGCAAGCCTGCAATCGCGGAAAGTACGATGAGGCGATTTCGATTCGCGCAGTCGAGCGCTTTCTCGGCGATCTCGGCCAGGCGCTGACGAACGACGTGGTCAAGCCCGGGAAGCCGAACGGCAAGAAGGTTGCTGTCGTGGGCTCCGGTCCCGCGGGCCATAGCGCGGCCTATCAATTGGCGCGCCTTGGCTACAAAGTGACGATCCTTGAGAAATCGCCGAAAGCTGGAGGCCTCAACCGCGGCGGCATTCCTGACTGGGTTCTTCCGCAAAACATTCTTGATCGTGAAATCGAACGGCTTGAACAGCTTGGCATCGAGATCAAGACTGGCGTCGAAGTCGGCAAAGATGTGAGTTGGGACGATCTGAAAAAGAACTACGACGCCTGTGTTCTGGCTGTCGGCCTCACTGAGCCGAATAGTGTGAAGGCTGAAGGCGAAGACAAAAACGGTGTCCTCTACGGACTGCCCTTCCTGCGCGATATCGGCATGGGTACCTCGAAAGTGAAGCTGGGCGCCCGTGTAGCCGTGATCGGCGGCGGAAACACCGCCATCGATTGCGCTCGCGAAGCGCTGCGGCAGGGCGCTGCGGAAGTGACCATGATTACGGTCGAAGGCGATGCGAAAGAAATGCCCGCCTCGCCCGAAGATCTGCATGACATGCTCGAAGAAGGTGTGGAGCTGATGCACGGCCGCGCGGTGACTGCGGTGCACGGCAACGGTAAGGTCGAAGCCTTGCAGCTGCACAAAGCGCGCTTTCAGGGAGCAATCAACGCGTCTCCGATTACCGTGGATCGCGAAGCTCCGCCGGAGCGGTTTGCGGTGGATAACGTCATCATCGCCATCGGACAGCGCGCGTCCCTCAACTGGCTGCCCGCCGAATTCAAAAACGAGCGCGGCACCATCAAGATGGACAAGTTCGGCCGCCTCGGAGACACCAACTTCTTCGCCGCGGGCGACATCGCTCAGGTCGGTTCCGGCCAGCCGCTGATGGTTGTCAATGCCGTCGGCGATGGCAAACGCGTGGCGTTCAATCTCGACAAAGTGATGCGTGGAGAAAAGCTGCAGCCGCGCACCATTCCGGTCGACGTCATCTTCGATCTGAATCGCATGAACATGACGTACTTCCCGCACTTCCCGCGCGTCCAGCAGGAAATGCTGCCGACGAAAACCAGAACGAAAACGCAGGACGAAGTGATTCAAGCGTTCACTGAAGAGCAGGCGGTCGAGGAAGCCAACCGGTGCTTCAGTTGCGGTACTTGCAACGCTTGCGACAACTGCTATCTGGTTTGTCCCGAGCCGTGCATCGCGCGTCCAGAGCGGTCGAACGGCATGTACAAGATTCTGGTTGACTACTGTAAAGGTTGCCGCGTGTGCATTGAAGAATGTCCGACAGGATGTCTGGAAGGCGTTCCGGAACTCGACTTCGATACCGGAGTCGTGCGTATGGATACGGCTTTCGCTATCTCGCCCGGATTGCACGGACGGCAGGCGGCAGAGCTGAAAAATCTCGGCGACCGGCCGGCAAAAAATATTTAGAGTTTGGAGTGAATTATGCCAATGCTTGCGGAGCAAAAAAAGAGAACAGTGCGAATCAATGGCTGTGTCGCGTCGGCGCAGGCGGCTAAATATGCCGATGTCGATGTCATCGCGGCTTACCCGATTCGTCCGTACACAGCGACAATGATGGCGCTGGCGCAGATGGTGGCCAATGGCGAACTCGATGCCGAATACATCGTGGCCGACAGCGAGCACTCGCAATTGAGCATCGCGCACGGCGCGTCATCGAGCGGCGCGCGCGTTTTTACCGGCAGCTCGGGAGTGGGAGTACAGTTCGCTTACGAACTTTATTCACCAATTTCGGGTAGCCGCATGCCGGTGCAGATGATGATTGCCGACCGTACGCTTGATCCTCCAGGCGATTTCGGTTCTGAGCATACTGATGCGTTATCTACTCGCGATATGGGCTGGCTCATGGGCTGGTCCTGCGATGCGCAGGAGGCATTCGACAATCATTTAATCGCGTATCGCATCGGCGAGGATCGGCGTGTGCTGTTGCCGCAGATGGTCTGCCAGGATGGTTTCTTCGTATCTCACATTACCGGCGACGTGGAGTTGCCGGACTCAGGGCAGGTGAAGGAATTCCTGCCGCCCTACAAACATCCGTATCCGCTCGATCCGCGGCATCCGGTATCGCATGGCCCGCAGATCATGCCGGAGCAGGGTCCGCCGCTGCAGTTGGAACGGGCCCGCGCTATGGAGCAATCGATGGCCGTCATCGAGGAAGTCCACGAAGAGTTCGCGAAGATCTTCGGCCGTAAATATGATCCATGGGTCGAGGAGTTCATGACCGATGACGCTGAGGTGGTTTTCTTCTTGCAGGGAGCCCATGCGGTTACGGCGCGCTTTGCCATTCAGCACATGCGCGAACGCGGGTTGAAAGTTGGCATGGTGCGGTTGAGAACCATTCGCCCGTACCCAACTGAGCGGGTGAGGGAAGTGCTTAGTAAATTTAAAGTAGTGGGCGTGATCGAAACCAACATGGCCCTCGGCAGCGTGAGCAGCGGGGGCGCACTGTACGCAGAAGCCGCCGCGGCCTTGTACGAAAGCGACAAGCGGCCGCTGGTCCTATCATTCATGGCTGGCATGGGCGGTGAAGCGATCGTGCTGAAAGAGTTTTACTGGATGACCGAAAAAATGCTGGATGCGCAACGCCGCGGCAAAATCGAAAAGCGCACCCATTGGGTCGGGTTCGAAGAGTAATTATTTTTGCGATCACAGATTTGATAAACAGGGCTTCGACCCTGCGATTGGAGAACTGATATGGCAACCATTGAAGTAGAGCGGCAGCTACTGCCGATTCTCGAAAGCCCGAACCAGGGCGCGCGTTTTTATAATCCCGAACTGCCGTCGTCCGAACCGTTCGTGCCCGGACACCGCACCTGCGCTGGTTGTGGCCCGTCGATTCAATATCGGATGACGAGCAAAGCGGCCGGCGACAACACCATCCTGGTCGGGCCGACCGGATGCATGTATGTTGCGAACAGTTCTTATTTGTGTACGCCGTACAACGTGCCGTGGGCACACACGCAGATTGGCAGCGCGGGCAGCTTCACTGCGGGCGTCGCGGCAGCGTATGAAGCCATGATCCGCAAGGGTAAGTGGAAGGGAAAGTTCCCGAATATCATTTGCGAAGCGGGCGACGGCAGTGCCTCCGACATCGGACTCGCCTCCATTTCCGGCGCGCTTTATCGCAATCACGACTGCCTCATAATCTGCTACGACAACGAACAGTATGCGAACACTGGAATCCAGGCGTCATCGCGAACTCCTTACGGCGGTATGACGACGTTCTCGCCTCCCGGCCCGGAAGTTCCAGAAGGAAAAAAGCTGTACCCCAAAGACCTCGCCCGCATGATGGCGGCCGGCCATCCTCACTGCTATGTCGCCACCGCCAGCGTGGGTTATCCGATCGACCTGATGAATAAAGTTCGCAAAGGCCTTAACCATAAAGGCGCTGCCTATCTGATGATCTACACCCCGTGCCAGAAGGGTTTCGTTTACGAGACTCCCCGCTCGATCGACTTGGGCAGACTGGTTGTCGAATGCGGACTGTATCCAATGTGGGAGTGGAATCCGGAGAAGCGTGCATTCAATTACAGCTTCCGTCCCGCGAGCATGCGCCCGGTTTCGGAATATCTGAAATTGCAGGGACGCTTCGGCCACTTGCACGCCGAACACATTGCCAACCTGCAGAAGTTTGCCAACGAACAGTGGAAAATGATGGGCGTTCAGCTGCCTGAGGCGTTGATCCAGGCGGCAGATGCGAAAAATCTCACCAACATGGCAGCCGCAACCGAAGCTGCGGCAGTAGCGGAGACTGTATGAACGCAAAGGCGGATACTCTCACAACTCAAAAAGAGCCCGAAGTTGAACCCGAGGGTCAGGAAAGTTACATCGTCACCGAAGGCAAGAAGCGCGGAGCCACGCGCGACGTTCGCACCGAAGCGGCGTATGACCGCTATTACACCGTGTTGCGCGTGCACGCTGGCGATGCGATCCTTACTGACAACTGGCATACCAACCAGGTGCTCGATCATGCGCGTAACAATTTTGAAGGCGTCACCTTCGCCATGCGCACGCTGGAGGCCTGGGGCGCGATGATCGAGAACGATCACCGCGCTTACTACACAGCCGGCGGCAGAATCTGGATGATGGATCTGGAACCTTCGGAAGGTAAAAAGAAGCGGCTGCCTGGCACCGGCGCCAGCAAGAAGTAGCGGACAATTGCCACGCGTCCTGCTGATTGACGACACGCCGGATATCGCCGAGCTACTGACGTTTTCGCTGCGTGACCTGGGCTACGACGTAGTCGCTTCAGGATACACCAGCGGCCTCAATGACTTGATTACTGAGCACAGCGCGAGCGCGCTGGTGCTCGACTGCACCAGCTACGATATGAGTGAAGCACTCTTCGACTCAGTGCGCGCCGACCCCAATCACGCGGACTTTCCTGTTGTCATCATTAGTGACACGCCGGAACAGGCGGACGCAAGCCTGCGTTCGCGCAAGGCGCGCAAAGTTCTGCTTGTCCCAAAACCTTTTACAGGTACGCAAGTTGGAGCAGCATTAAAGCAACTGCTCGGCTAAATATGGCGCTATGGAGCATAGATGAGTGGCAATTTCTCGAACGCGAGGTCGTCACCGATCCGAAGGGCAGGCAATGGACGGTTGCGTTGATGGATGTGCTGGGGCAGCAAGGCGATCCTGACATGCCGAACAGCCTGCTCGAACTCCAGTATTCCTCAGGCCGCTACTTCACACTTGTTTATTCGGATAGCGGCGCACTCCAGCGGGAGCGCGGCTACGGCGCGCTACCAGAGGCGGCCAATGCCTATTCAAACCTTCTGGTAAGCGTCATTGACGGGAGCGTCGATCCGTCGCAGCCAACGTTTCGGCAGGATTTGGAAGATTGACAGAAGTTGGTGAGGGTTGCTCGGCGGCGCTATCGGCCGGGGTCGAGGTCCCTCATAATGACATGAAGCACCTGACCTGTGGTTCGCGCATCACGCTCGGTAACGATTGCATTCGCCGCGGCCTCACCTTCTGTGTTCGTACGGTAATGCCGCGCAACCGCTGGCAGCCGGGCACATCCGCCGCGAATCAGTCCAGCCTTCTCTGCCACGGCGAGCCGAGTGCCGAAAGACCAATCGGCCAGCTTCCCCGCAGGTGCTCCATAACTACTCAAGCGATTCGATCCCATATGTTCGAGCGCGTCAGTCACGATCGCCTCGAGGATTCCACAGGTCGTCATCAGCGAAATCTGATAGTCGCCTTCGACCAAGGCAGCCCGGCTGTCGGAATAGGCCTGTTCAAGTACGGGGCGAAGTTCGGCATTGTGAACGAATTCAAACCGTCGCGGAGGCGGCGCGTTCGAGGAAGCTGCGGTAATCGCCTGATTGTCGGTTCCCGTAAGCGAAGCAACAGCCTGTCCCAGAACGCCGAGCAACTGCTGGGCGAGCTCAGCGGGAGCCGCTCCTGCTGCCGCGCGCCCGTCCGCGGCGCGCATAAGAAAAGCCTGGCTGAACGCGCGGGCAAGCCAATGGGACTTGCTGCCTCCAGACAACTGATTGATGGTCACACCACAGTCTTCCTGCCAGCGCCGCATGGCCGCCACGGTCGCGCCGTCCGAGGAATCGCTCGTCAACTTGTCCCGAAGCTCTTGCCCACGGCGAATCAGGCCGTCAAGATGGGACAGATAAGTCTGAATTTGGGACTCGAGGCTCTGGTCCATGGCTACAATGCGCAACCTTTTTATCGCTGTCGCAAATATGCAAACGTACGAAGATATGAAGTATTGACACTTCTTTACAACGGTGGTAAAGTCCGTCCCGCAAGTGGTTCAGTGATCGGACCAGTATATAACACTATGCGCGACAGTCGATGGTTGCGCGGTGTTCTGATGAACTCACAATGAGGCATCGATGACCACAAATCCCAATCCCAGTTCGCTAATTCATCCGTCCCGCATTCCCAACCGTTGGGTCCAACTCATTGCCGGCATCGTGGCAATGATGGCGATTGCCAATTTGCAATATGCCTGGACCCTTTTCACCAAACCCATGCAGTCTCACTTGCATGTCTCGCTCGCCGCCATCCAGGGAATTTTCAGCCTCTTCATCATTCTCGAGACTTGGCTGGTGCCATTTGAAGGCTACCTGGTCGACCGCATCGGTCCGCGCCTGATGCTGGGCGTGGGCGGCATTCTGGTCGGACTGGGATGGGTCTTTTCCGGCCAAGCAGAAACTTTAGGCAGCCTATATTTCTGGTATTGCCTGGGCGGCGTGGGCGCGGGCATCGTGTACGGCGGCACCATCGGCAATGCACTGAAATGGTTTCCCGATTACCGCGGGCTCTGCGTCGGCCTCACGGCGGGCGCTTACGGCATTGGAACGGCGCTCACTGTTTCTCCGATTGCCAACATGATTAAGACCTCCGGCTACCAGCACGCGCTGATCTTCTGGGGAACGATTCAGGGCTTTGTCGTGCTGTGCGCGGCCTTGTTCCTGGCCAAACCTCCCGCGGGATGGACGCCACCGAACTGGACTGAGAAGGAAGCCAAGATCAAGCAGCACGTGCGCAGCTCGAGCATGGATTTGACTCCGTGGCAGATGCTCCGGCAACCATCGTTCTACATCATTTATTTGATGATGACCATGCTGTCGTTCGGCGGCCTGGTGGTGACGGCGCAACTCAACCCGATGGCGGTGACTTATCACGTGGATAAAGTCGTCGTGGCGTTCGGCATGACTGCGCTAGTCATGGCGATTACGGTCGACCGTTATCTGAATGGGCTGACGCGGCCATTCTGGGGATGGGTGTCCGATCACATCGGCCGCGAGAACACGATGTTCATCGCGTTCACCCTGGAAGCCATCGCGGTATTCGCGCTGCTGCAGCTGATCAGCCGTCCGGTGTGGTTCATCGCGCTCTCGGGCTTGTGCTTCTTCGCCTGGGGAGAAATCTTCTCACTGTTCCCGTCGATTACTGGAGACTTGTTCGGGAAGACGTGGGCCACGACTAATTACGGTGTCGTCTACACGGCGAAGGGCATGGGCGCTTTGTTCGCCGGTGTGGGCGCGGCATGGCTGTTCGAGAAGACGGGATCATGGACGAAGGTCTTCTGGGCGATGATTGCCTGCGATCTAATCGCAGCATTCATGGCTTTGCTGTGGCTGAAGCCTCTAGCGCAGCGCACTGTCAAGAATTCGGAACGCGCAAATTCAGCCCCCGCGCCTGCGGTTCTTAAAGCGCGAGGTGTGGCCTAGCGCGGGGTAGGGAATCAGCTGTTATGAGACTCTAGCGGTTCATCAGCAGGCTGGTTCCCGCTTGCGCACAAAGATTCACGAAGGCTCAGGCTGAAAATCGTGTCGGCAAGTTTCTTGTACGGCGCCACGTCTGAAGTTGGCCGGGCCCTCCTCGATTCGCGGAAGCTAAAGAGTCCACGCCGCTGAAACAGCAATCGTGAGAAGCCCATCACACGGAAATTGCGAAGGCTGTGGACTCGACGAGCGAAAACCAGAACAAGAGTAAGCAGATTCATCGTGCGCAGCAGAGTTAAAAGTCCAAGCGTACCGCTCCGATAGTCGTCCATTCCCATTCCTCCACTAGCTAGTCCGACAAGCAAGTAATCTGGAACGATCGGCAGGAACGCTTCCCGGCGGGGCAACCCGCGTTTCCTAATCGAATTCTAAGTCATAGTTGTCGGGAGGCAGGAATGGTCCGAAGAACCGCGCATCTAACTTTGCTGGTTTTCGCTTTGGTATTCTCGACCGCGGCTCAGCAGGCGACCCCTTCTGCACCGCCTACCGACCATGCCGATGCAAACGGCACTCGCACGGCTCAGATCAAGATACGCGGTTGCATCAATGGAGCGAAGCGCTACACCTTCATGCAGACCAGCACGGAAGCGATGTTCGAACTACTTGGAGACAATAACGGTTTTAATTCCGCGCGTGGAAAGCTGGTTGAGATTACCGCGAACGAGCTAGCGCCTCAAGGTTCGGACGAGCTCCCCAAGCTACGGGTGAACGATCTGCGCGTGATTGGAGAGCGGTGTCCGATACAGTCGCGGGCGGCATCGAGGACAAAACCGCCATCGGCAAATGAAGGCCCGCCCACCGCTGCTGAATCTCCAGACGCGACGCCCTACGTCGACCCCGGCACCCAAACGCAGACTCCGCCCAACGTCGACAATCCGAATATCTCGGGAGATACGGGTGCTCCCAGTCCGGGTACGGGGAACCCGCCGAAGCCGCCTCAGTAGTTCGGATCACTCTGTGGAGAACACTCTAGTTTGGCTGCTGAAAACGAAGAGGCCTGACACGTCGATTAGCTTTTATCCGGCTCCAACTCCGGGTCCGGCGAATGATCGACTGGTTTATCCAGCAGACTCTGCCTTTCTTCTAAGAGGTCGTAAAGTTGGGCCGCCAGAGCATGAAATTTGCTGGAGTCTTTCTCGACGGCAATCTGCGCCGCCAGTTTAATTATTTGCTCTTGATTGTCGCCTTGCAACTTAGCTCCAGGAAGCTCCAGATTTTACCAGAACGCAGTTAGTCTATGGACAATCAAAGGGCACACTCAGATTACAGCATCTGCTCAATCAATAAACTTTTAAACTCCGTTCATTTCTTCGTGTGAGAATCGATATACGGTAGGTACTGTATCGAACAGAAAAACTTTGTTTGATAGTCTCAACGGCGGTTATCGTCATGGGTGATGCGCGCGAATCAGACCATCCAAAGTTTCTGAGAATTCTCGTGATTGACGATCACGCGATTTTTCGTAAGCAGGTGTGCGCGTTTTTGGAAACTCAAGCTGGGTTTGAAGTCATATCCGAAGCGGGAGATGGCTTGGAGGGCATACGTCAGGCAGAGGAACTTCAGCCCGACGTCATCATATTGGATGTCAGCATGCCCACGCTCGGAGGTATCGAGGCTGCGGTTCGGATCCGTAAGGTTGCTGCAAAATCCAGGATAGTCTTTCTGAGTCAACACAACTCCGCGGGAGTAGCGAAGGCCGCATTGGCAACCGGCGCCCACGCGTTTGTAACCAAGGTCACCGCGGCAACCGACCTCATTCCGGCGGTGCAGGCTGTCTTAGAGGGCAGGACCTTCGTCAGCCAGGTTCAACCCTAGCACCCGCGCTCGCCGTCCACCCGTTGGTACTCGCGACGTTTTGATCATCTGCGAGCATTCTCCCCGTTAACTTTTGTTGTAGAAAGTCGATGGCAATGTCTCGCGCGATCCCAGGCCTCGCAAAAACGGCGAGAACCGGGGGCACCTGCCGCTTTTGTTCTCCCAACTGTCGTACGACTAATGAAATCGATTAATTAGTCGATAGAGGTTTGTAGGCCGGAACAGGCCATTTCTGCGACGCGACGATTGGCCGCCGGCCAGGGAAAGGAATCGCAATGAGCGACAGCGATATCGTCCAGGATTTTCTGGTGGAAAGTTACGAGAACCTGGACCGGCTGGACCGTGAGTTAGTCGGACTGGAGAAAAATCCTCATGATCGCGAGGCGCTGGCCAGCGTGTTTCGTACCATTCACACCATCAAGGGAACCTGCGGATTTCTTGGCTTCAACAAGCTCGAGAAGGTGGCTCACGTCGGCGAAAATCTGCTGACCCGGCTTCGGGACGGGCAGCTCACGCTCAACCCGGAATTGACCACGGCGCTGCTTGGCATGGTGGATGCCGTGCGCCAGATGCTGAACCAGATTGAAGCCTCAGGCCAGGAGGGCGAACGCGACGATTCGGTTCTGATATCCACTCTGGGCCGGTTGCAGCAAGTGCCTGGAATTGCGCCGAAGAGTGAGTCCGCTGTGGCGGAGAGTTCTGCGCCAGCGGCGCTACCGCGTCCCATCGGAGACATTCTGATGCAGCGGACGGGGGTTACGCAGGCGGAGATCCAGCTCGCCGCGGAGATGCAAAAAGCGGGCGACCCGCGGCACATGGGGGAAATTCTGGTGGAACAGGGCGCGGTGCGTCCCGCCGACGTTGTTGAGGCACTCCACATTCAACAAGTCTCCCGCACACAAGGCACGGCGTCAGACAGCACCATCCGTGTGGATGTGGGGCTGCTCGACAAAGTGATGAATCTGGTTGGAGAGTTGGTGCTGGCGCGCAATCAAGTCCTGCAATTCGCCAGCCGCATGAAAGACAGCGGTTTCGTGGCAGTCTCTCAGCGCCTGAATCTGATTACTACCGAGCTGCAGGAAGGTGTGATGAAGACTCGCATGCAGCCCATTGGAAATATCTGGGGACAGTTCCCTCGAACCGTGCGCGATGTGGCGCTCGGTTGTGGCAAAGAAGTGGGCATCGAGATGGAAGGCAAGGAAACTGAACTGGACAAAACTATTATCGAGGCAATCAAGGATCCCCTTACGCATCTGGTGCGGAACTCTGTGGATCATGGAATCGAACTTCCTGACGATCGGGTCACGGCAGGCAAAGCCCGAAGTGGCCGCCTTATCCTGCGCGCTTTTCATGAGGGAGGCCAAGTCAACATCGAAATTAGTGACGACGGCGCCGGTCTAAACGCCGACCGCATTCGCAAGAAGGCGCTCGAACGCGGAGTGGCCACCGCAGAGCAAGTTGCGCACATGGCCGAGCGGGAGGTTTTTAATTTGATCTTCCTCCCCGGATTTTCTACGGCGGAAAAGGTAACCAACGTCTCCGGCCGGGGCGTGGGCATGGATGTGGTGAAGACGAATGTCGAGAAAATTGGTGGCACCGTCGACGTTCAGTCCACGCGCGGGCAGGGAACTACGGTTCGGGTAAAGATTCCATTGACTCTGGCCATCATCCCAGCCCTGGTAGTGACCTGCGGCGGGGATCGTTATGCTATTCCGCAGGTGAGCCTTATTGAGTTGGTGCGGCTGAAAGCCGACGAGGTTGGCAAAGGCATTGAATTGGTTCATGGCTCGCCGGTATATCGCTTGCGCGGACGCCTGCTTCCTCTGGTCTATCTCAATCGCGAACTGAAACTGGCGACGAACGAATCGACCACGAAGGACGATGGTGCGGTCAACATCATCGTTCTGCAGGCAGATGGCCGGCAGTTCGGCCTGGTGGTGGACCAGATCAACGACACCGAAGAGATCGTAGTGAAGCCGCTGCGCAAACAGCTCAAGACAGTGAAAACCTTTGCCGGATCCAGCATTATGGGCGACGGGAAGGTCGCGCTCATTCTCGATGTGCTCGGTTTGGCCCAGCGCGCCAGTGTGATTACGGAGACTCGAGATCGCGCGGTCACCGGAAAAGCCGCTGAGACAGCATCGATCAACCAAGAAACACAAACTTTCCTGTTGTTCGCCGGTCCTGGTGATTCCCGCATGGCCATACCACTCAGTACCCTCGCCCGGCTCGAGGAGTTCCCGGCAAATCAAGTGGAAATGTCAGGCAGCCAATGGGTCACTCAGTATCGTGGACAGATTCTTCCGTTGATTCGTTTAAATGTCGTGCTCGAAGAACGCCGCAATAGGCTGCGAAGCTTGCAAGCGCTTCCTGCCGTGGATTCCGCACCGATACAGGTGCTGGTACTGAATCATGATGGACGATCGTTCGGGTTGGTTGTGGAACGAATTGTGGACATCGTTGAAGCTCGCGCAGATGTACGGTCGGCAGCGACTCGCTCCGCGGTCCTTTATTCGGTCGTGATTGGCGACCGGGTTACGGAAATGCTGGATATCCCAGCTATTTTGCGCAGGGCATCTGTCCCCGTTGTGCGCCCAGACGCTGTTTATACTCCTCCGGAGGTTGTGAATTAAGCCATGGCTCAAACTTCGCAGTTTTGCACGTTCTATCTCGACAAGTTGCTGTTTGGCGTGGAATTGAAAGGCGTCCAGGAAGTCATTCGTTCTTTGGATATGACTAAAGTTCCGCTCGCCCCGGAAGTGGTCAGCGGCCTGATCAACCTGCGCGGCCAGATTGTCACCGCGGTCGATTTACGTACCCGTCTGGCGCTGGCATCGCGGCCGGCAGGCGCGCTCGCCATGAACGTGGTCGTGCGTTCTGACGATGGCGCGGTGAGCCTTCTGGTGGACGAAATCGGCGACGTGGTTGAGGTCGAGGAAGAAACCTTCGAGCCACCGCCAGAAACGCTGCGCGGTTCAGTGCGCGAGATGATCCTCGGAGTTCACAAATTGGACGATCGACTCATGCATGTGCTGGACATTGAAAAAGCCTGCCAGATGGCGGACGTAAAGGAAATCGCGGCAGCCGCCCGGTAGCAGTGAGCTGGCGGGGCAAGCAATGGAAAAGTTGGGGCAGAAGCACGAGTCTACCCCACTAAGAAGTCCCCCCAAAAACGGCGACTGATTCACTTCGGGAAACTCCCCATTTCATTGTTCAACCATCCCAGCACCTTCGTACGTCTCCAGGCATTCTCTGCCGACTTGTAGACTGTGTACATTCAAAGGCTATGCTTTTTGCTCAGCCTTCTAGTTCCCTTTCTTGTTCCTTTTTTTGCCGCCGCAATGACCTTGGCCCAGGAGCCATCGAGCTCTTCGGAAAACACCTGCACGGGCCCTGGCTGGCTGGCGCATCCGGATTTGATCACGACACGGGATTCGCGCTGGCTACCTGGTTGCCTCTCACCCATCGGTTAAACGTGGTCGTCGAGCCCTACGGGTACACCTCTCTCAATCCGAGCAGTCCGGCTTTTGCTTCGGCCACGGCTGGGTTTAATTACAAAGTGCGACCGCGATTGTATATCGATAGCGGTCTGGATGTTGGAGTCACCGCTGGGGCGCCCAGAAAGCGAGTATTCATCGGCATCACTTACGCAGTCGCCAATGCACACTCGTGGATGCGGTCGCAACTCTGAGCCCGCGTTTTCAATATGCCGCCCAGTTTTCTTTTCGAAAACCAATCAAGGTACTCGGTGTTTACATCCGCTAAAGTCCATCCCCCATACGCCGATGAAGCTCTTATGCTCGCGGCAGGCACAGGTCGTCAGCAAGCCAGCCTGCGCGACTTACCTCAAATGTGATGCAAAAAGGTGGGGCTTGTGACTTGGTTCGGCAAAATGAAGATCGCCCCGAAACTGGGGCTTGGATTTGGTTCGGTTCTGATGCTCGTGGTCATCTTGGGAGTTTTTTCTCTGGTTCAACTTTCCAAGATAAACGGCAACACCGTGGACATTGCAACCAACTGGTTGCCGAGCATCAAGACACTTGGAGAGTTGAGACTGGATGCGGCAGATGTCCGGAAAGATACGTTGAACTACATGGTTGCTACCGACAAGAAGCAACATTATGAGGAAAGGATCAATACCGAGCTGAGTGCAATAGCCGATGATGAGAAGAAATACGAACCAATGATTTCGTCCGACGAAGAGCGCAAGCTCTATCAAGGGTTCCGCGACCAATGGGATAAATACATTGTTGTGAATACGCGGATTAGAGAATTCGCGAAACAGAATAAGTTTGCGGAGGCAGTCAACCTTCAGCAATCCGAGGCCGGCCCGCTTTTCGAAGCTGCGGCGAAGTATTTGCAGGAGGACGTTGAGCTCAACGATAAAGGTGCAGCCGGCGCTGCAAGAAACGCCACTACCGCATATTCTTCTTCCCGGTACTGGGTGATTGGCATACTGACCGGCGCAGTTGCGCTCGGCTTTGTTATCGCTCTCAGCCTGGCGCGCGCCATCTCCGCATCTGCCAACCAGATGCTGGCCATGATTCAGCAAGTGGCCGCCAACAACCTGACAGTAGTTGATATGAAGATCGTCTCCCAGGACGAAATCGGACAGGCCGGCATGGCGTTGAACGGCATGAAAAATAAACTACACGAGATGATTCAGTCCATCTCCGGCTCGGCTATGCAGGTAGCCAGCGCGAGTGAGGAGCTGAATACCACCAGCCAGCAGATTACCGCCAACTCCGAAGAGACTTCGGCGCAGGCCGATGTGGTCTCAAAGGCCGCACAGGCGGTTAGTCAGAACTTGCAGACGGTCGCAACCGGCGCTGAAGAGATGGGAGCAAGTATCAAAGAGATTGCCAAGAACGCAACCGAGGCGGCCAAGGTCGCAACCTCCGCGGTTAAAGTCGCCGAAGATACTACCGCAACGGTTTCCAAGCTGGGAGAGTCGTCCACCGAGATCGGGCAAGTCATTAAAGTGATCACTTCCATTGCGCAGCAGACGAACCTGCTGGCGCTCAATGCCACGATTGAAGCTGCTCGCGCCGGGGAAGCTGGTAAGGGTTTCGCCGTGGTGGCGAATGAAGTCAAGGAACTGGCCAAGGAAACCGCTAAAGCCACCGAAGATATCAGCCGCAAGATCGAGGCCATCCAGACTGACACCAAGGCAGCGGTCGACGCCATCGCATCGATCAGCGGAGTAATCCATCAGATCAACGACATATCCAACACCATTGCCACGGCGGTTGAGGAACAGAACGCCACCACCAACGAGATGTCGCGCAACGTAAGCGAAGCGGCGCACGGCAGCGGCGAGATCACCAGCAACATCGCGGGCGTGGCCGAGGCTGCGCAAGGTACGACGCGCGGCGCCACCGATACCCAGAAGGCATCCCAACAATTAGTTGAGACTTCTATCCAACTGCGGCGTCTGGTCGAGCAATTCAAGATCGATGCCAAAGGCAGCGGTCGCGACGCGAATCAGGCTCAAAGCCGGGCGGCGCATGCGGGTGCTTAAACATGCAATTCAGACCAATGAAAATCAGGACCAAGCTGCTGGGTTTGACGGCCACCGGGTTAATCTTTGTGGCCGGTGTGAGCGCCACGGGATATTGGGGTATCACGTCCGTCCAGAGAACAACGGTCGAGATAGCCGCAACCGGAGCCGCGATTCGCAACCATGTGGAAGCCGGCATGTACAAAGACATGACCCGGGACGATATTTCCTCCATATTCACAAAGAAGGGGCAAGACCGGCAGGATAGCTT
This sequence comes from uncultured Acidobacteriota bacterium, assembly GCA_963716405.1. Lineage (GTDB taxonomy): Bacteria > Acidobacteriota > Terriglobia > Terriglobales > Acidobacteriaceae > JABDBE01. Next base: position 179,779 of record CAVQTI010000022.1, read on the forward strand.
GGACAACCTCTCGGTACACGGCAAAGTTCTGGCGCAACGCGTGGACGCGGCTCGAGATTCGGTGCTAAATCCCGCTCTCCGCACCATCTTGAACGAAGAGAGCAGCCTGGCGCAAAAATACCTAAGCGCAACTGACACTCTATCCCAGGCGGTTACGCACGATTCCTCTTCGGCGGCGGCTGCGACCGAGCGCTGCCTCGAACTCTACAAAGAACTCGATGAAAAGATGGAGGACACGGGTGACCAGTTGGAACAGAGCGCGAAACAGGCCGAGTTAAGCGCAAACCAGAAAGCCGTTCGCGCGACCCGCGCCATATTTTCAATTTGTGGAATATCGCTGCTGATCCTGTTCCTCAACAGCTTCGCCCTGGTACGAACCATTACCCAGTCACTGAAGCGATTGACGCAAATGATTCAGAATATTGCCGAAGGCGAAGGCGATGTCACCAAGCGACTGGAGACAGTTGGCGGCAGCAGCCACGATGAACTCGGCGAAGTCAGCCGCCTGTTCAATCTATTCATGGACAAGCTGCAGGAAATCCTTCGTGGAGTTTCGGCCCACACCTATAAACTCACAACCTCCAGCGAGGAACTGCTGGACGCGAGCGAGCAGATTACCGTCACCTCCGGGGAGACCGCGGTTCAATCGAACTCCGTTTCCCGCGCCACCCAGCAAGTAACCCAGAATCTCCAGAGCCTTTCAAGCGGCGCCGGCGAGATGACGACGACCATTAACAGCATTGCCGCGAACGCCAACGAGGCGGCAAAGGTGGCGGGTTCTGCGGTCAGTGCAGCCGAGGCAGCCAATGCCACAGTCGCCAAGCTGGGCCAGTCCAGTGCTGAAATCGGGGTGGTCATCAAGGTCATAACCTCCATCGCGCAGCAGACCAACTTGCTGGCTTTGAATGCGACCATTGAAGCCGCGCGCGCCGGGGAAGCAGGCAAGGGTTTTGCCGTAGTCGCGAATGAAGTAAAAGAACTGGCTAAGCAGACCGCCCAAGCTACCGAAGACATCAGCCGGAAAATTAACGCCATTCAGGTCGACACCAAAGATGCAGTAGCGGCGATTGGCACCGTCACCGGCATCATTAATCAGATCAACAACATTTCCGCGACTATCGCAGCCGCAGTCGAACAGCAGAGCGCGACTACTAATGAGATGACGCGCAACGCCAGCGAAGCCGCCAGTGGGGCCAGCGACATCTCGCGCAACATCGGAGGAGTGACTGAGGCAGCCGAGGGCACGTTGGCGCGGGCGCAGGAATCGCAGAAAGCGGCGCAGGAAATGGCCTCGATCGCGGCCGAGCTAAGTACTTTGATGAGGCGGTTCAAAATCGATGAGGCTGGCCAAATCGGTGTCTCCGCAGTCGATCCCGCTTCTTCCTTGCGGAACGACGTAATCGAAAAGCGGTGCCAATCCGGCCTGGCCGGCACCGAAGCAAATTATTTGCACACAGTTCCAGCGAAAGCAAGAGCACGGGCGCAGGGAGTTTGAAAATGTGGACGGGAACACCACGTAGCGCAATGGACCCGAATCGGCGCAGCCGGGACGGCACCACGAATCGTGCGGTCGCCGCTGGTTTTTTGCCCAGGCGGACACCGATTACGAAATGAAGCGATCGCAATTTTGTTATGACTCGAATTCGTATCCTGGTGGTCGATGATTCGGTGGTGATTCGCAAGCTGCTTTCTGACACCTTGTCGGCGGACCCTGCGCTCGAGGTGGTGGGCGTGGCCAGTGACGGGAGGATTGCGCTGGCAAAGATTCCGCTCCTCAAACCCGACCTGATTACGCTCGATATCGAGATGCCAGTAATGGACGGCTTGCAGACGCTGGTCGCGGTCCGCAAGTTGGATCCCAAGCTGCCGGTCATCATGTTCAGCACGCTTACCGAACGCGGGGCGGAAGCCACCTTGGAAGCGCTCTCGCTAGGCGCTTCGGACTACGCCACCAAACCCAGCAATACCGGCAGCACGACGATTGCGCTGGAGCGCATTCGCATCGAACTTATTCCTAAGATCAAGGCACTGTGCGGCGTTGCTCCATTGAAGCTTCAGCCGCTGCCTCGAGTTCGTCCGCTGTTGAAGGTTCGAATACCATCCCACGCACGCATTGAAATCGTGGCCATCGGCACTTCGACCGGCGGTCCGAATGCCTTGGCGGAAGTCTTGCCGCGGATCCCTAATGATTTTCCCGTCCCGATCGTAGTGGTCCAGCATATGCCTCCGATTTTTACCCGCCTGCTGGCGGAGCGTCTCGCCAGCCGCTCCGCGATTGCCGTGGAAGAAGGCAGTGCGGACGTAATGCTTACGCCGGGCCACGCTTGGATTGCCCCAGGCAATTTCCATATGAAGGTGACGCGAACGGGTTTGCAGTGCCGACTGACCTTGAATCAGGGGCCACAGGAAAACTCCTGCCGTCCCGCCGTCGATGTGCTGTTTCGGTCAGTGGCGGCAGCCTATGGGGCAAACGTCCTCGGAGTGGTGATGACGGGAATGGGTTCCGACGGCGTGCTGGGAGCGCAAGATATTCGCGACGCGGGGGGAAATGTCATCATTCAGGACGAGGCTTCCTCGGTAGTCTGGGGAATGCCTGGTCTGGTGCACGCCTCGGGCTTAGATGACTCGGCTTTTCCCCTGGACCATCTGGCGGCCGAGATCACTCGCCGCGTGTTACAGAGCCGCGCTCCGCACGTGCTTGTTCAACCGAAAAGTTATGCCGCATCGGAGCCTTCAGCTAAATGACGATAATCACCCAATCGGCTGCTGCGTCGCCTGCGCTTGGCAAGAGCATAGAAGCGGTTGATCCCGCTTACCGTCAAATCCGCGACCTGGTCTATAAGGTTTCGGGTATCTACAAGTCGGAGGAAAAACTCTATCTGCTGGCCGACGGCTGCGGGCGGAGAATGAAACAGCTGGGAGCGCGAACCCCGCGCGACTACTGGGATCAGCTCACCGCGCAGCCCAGCCGCGATGGGGAACTGCGGCATCTGCTGAACGAAATCACCATTGGCGAAACCTGCCTGTTTCGCAGTCAGCCGCAACTTGACGCGCTGCGCAAAGTGATTCTTCCGGAAATCGTGGCAGAAAAAACTAAACAGGTTACCAAGCGCTTGCGCATCTGGAGTGCGGGCTGCTCCACCGGAGAAGAATCCTATACCTTAGCCATGAACATGATGGAGGAAAGCGCAAAACTGTTGCAGGGCTGGACCGTAGAAATTATCGCCACCGACCTCAACGACCACTCCATCGAAACTGCCAAGGCTGGCATCTATGGCGACTATGCATTGCGCAATACCAGCGACTATTACAAAAGAAAGTATTTTTCCGTCATCGACGAGAAAAAACTGCAGGTGCTTCCGGCGGTGAAAAAGCTGATTACCTTCAGCCGGGTCAATTTGCAGGACGACTCCAAAATGCTTTTCATGAAAGGCATGGATCTGATTTTGTGCTGTAACGTGCTTATCTATTTTGACGGAGTTTCAAAGTCGAAGGTGATTAACCATTTTTTCTCCAATCTTAATTTTGGCGGCTACTTCTTTCTTGGGACTTCGGAATCACTGATGAAATTAAACGAACAGTTTCACCTCGTACATTTTCCCGGAACCATTGCTTATTGGAAGCCGTCGTTGAAAAGTGGCAAGCTATGAGCGCATCGGCCGCCGCAACCATCCGCGATCGCGTGCAGCAAATCGAAACTATGCCGGCGATTCCCGCAGTCTTCCTGCCCTTGATGAAGTTGTTGAGCAGTTCCGGGGAGGACGTGAAACTGGACGAAGTGGTGCGCCTGGTTTCCTACGACAGCAATATAGCCGGGCAATGCCTGCGCGTGGCCGCCTCACCCTTGTTCGGTCTGCCCAGACCGCCCGAATCCATTAAGGCAGCAGTGCTTACTTTGGGATTACGCCGGGTCGAGACCATGCTGCTTACCTGTTGCCTGGGACAGGCTTTCCCGGCGGCAAAATGGGTGCTGGATCCAGCTGTATTCTGGCGGCATTCGCTGGGGTGCGCCATGGTATGCCGGAAATTCAGCGAGATGCTGGGCACGGCGGATGTGGAAAAAGCCTACATGGCCGGGCTGCTCCATGATTTGGGCTTCATGGTGAACTGCCTGGTCTTTTCCAAGGAATTTGCCGCGGCCATGGAACGCGCGTCCCAGCAGGAAATTCAGCTCAGCGAAGCCGAACAGGCCACCATGGGATTTACCCACTGCGAGACAGGACAGGCGCTGGCTGAAAATTGGAAATTGGCCGACGATGTCGTCGAAGTAATCGCGCATCACCACGCCATCGAGCAAAGCCAGAAGGCGCAGCCGCTGGTGGCTCTGGTGCATTTGAGCGATCTTCTTTGCCGAATGCGCGGCCTGGGTTACGGGTACTATGAGCGCCACGTGGTGGATTTGATGGCCGATCCCGCGTGGGCCATCCTTTTGCAAGAACATCGTGAACTAGCAGGCATGGATTTGGTGCGATTCACCTTCGAGCTTGATGAGGCGGTGGGCGAGATCCACGCGCTGGTGGCCACAGTATTCGGGGCGTCGGCGCGTGTGTAATCCAGCAGCTTTGGTAAGCAAGTTATAGGAAGAGGAACGTGTCTCTCTGAATTCGACGGCAACGGACGGCGCCAGGTTAGCTGTGTATCTGAAGGGTGACGACCATCGGCATGCGTTCAAACAGGAGCGAAATCTCAAGCCCGGGCGACTCCGCCAGGGAGTGCAGAGTATAGTCGCTGCCTGTGACCACTGTGGGTGGAGAGAGCATACAGCCTTCGGCCAAACCAGCAATCTTATTCTTAAAGTTGCCCGCCACCATGTTGCAAACTTCCCCGAGTGCGTCTGACACGTCTGCGCCCACCTTGTCCAGGTCCACGCCCAGCATCTTGGAGGTCATGAGCGCGGCCGCCTTCCCACCACAGCGTACGCTGAGCACGCCGCACAATTGGCCTGCCAAGCCGACCATCGCGGTAACGTCATGGCCCGCTTCCTCATAGGTTGAGGGTAATGTGAGATGGCTGCCCAACATAAGTTCGAATACTTCCCGCGTTGCCGTTTCGAGCAGCGGAATCCAATCTGCGTGCGCGCCGTGGGCAGCCTGCAGCTCATTCGGCGATTTCATGATTTACCCCCCAAAACCGGGACCACATGTTCCTTCACCTGCTCCGCCGTGAATGGTTTGCGGATATAGCCGCGAGCCCCGTGCGACAAGGCCTCTACCACATGAGACTCGCTGCCTTCGGTAGTAATCATGACTACGGGGACGCCTTTTGCATTGGCCACCGTGGGAAGTTGCTTTATGAATTCCAGTCCGTCCATAACTGGCATGTTGATATCGCAGAGAATTAAATCGACCGTATTGTCGCGTAAGGCAACCAGGGCTTCAGCTCCATTGCCCGCTTCCAGCACCTTAGTGAGGTCGATCCCTGCCTGGCGCAGCGAGCGTTCCACGATCTTTCGCATAACCGAGGAATCGTCAACAATCAGAGCACTTATCGGCATGATGTGGCGCTCACTCTCTTCTGAAAAACGGTTTGGTTATTCATCCCTTGTCGCCATTGCTGTTGGGTATATCGGCAAGTCCCAATCGGACTTTAGGGGGTCAACTCAAGCGGGATCGCTACAACCAGCTTCCCAATAATCTCTGGGAAGATCTCAATGGGAACGGTGCAAAGCGGAGGTGAAGCTTCCCATAATCGTGAAGACCAGCAAAGTAAACAGCGCGATCGATAGCATGAGCAAGAGTTCGGTCAGCCGCTTCTTCAGCCAGCGCATCCGAATCCTGCCAGACCGTATAAGGATTTCATGGAAATAAAGAATCCAAAGCGTTATGGCTAAGGCCAGCGACGCGTACCGCACGGTTGTGTAGGTCAGGGGCAAAGCCCCGCAATCATACACGATTACCCGGTATTGATCGCCTATAAATGCAGTTCGCCAACCCAAGGCCCCTCTTAAGAACGCAGATTTTGCGACCTGCGTGCCCAGCGAATTTTGTGGTAGTTTCTTAGATTCCGCAGGAGAGTCATTATGAAGGCGGTTCGCATACATGAATTTGGAGGCCCGGAAGTTCTTCGCTACGAAGACGTCTCCGACCCGCAGCCGCGCAAAGATCAGGTTTTGATCCGGGTAAAAGCTTGCGCGTTGAACCATCTCGATGTTTGGGTACGCAAGGGGCTGCCGGGCGTGAGTTTGCCCCACATTCTAGGCAGTGACATCGCGGGCGAGATTGTAAAAGTGGGAGACTATCTAACCGGCTTTACCCCTGGGCAGCGGGTACTCCTTGCGCCCATGCATTTTTGCAATCGCTGTGCCAAGTGTGTTGCCGGACTTCAGAATCAGTGTCGTGAATTCACCGTGCTCGGCAACGGAGTCGACGGGGGCTATTGCGAATTGATCGCGGTCCCCGCAGTGAACGTGATTCCCATCCCAGACAGTTTGGATTTCGATCAGGCCGCGAGCTTGCCTTTGGTATTTCTAACTGCCTGGCACATGCTGGTCGGCCGCGCCGGCATTCGTCTGGGTCAGACCGTGCTGGTGCTGGGCGCAGGCTCGGGCGTTGGCATCGCCGCCATTCAGATTGCGAAGATGTTCCATGCCCGTGTAATCACCACTGCGGGCGACGAAAAGAAGCTGGAAAAAGCGCGGGCGCTGGGAGCGGATTACGGCATCAATCATTACCAGCAGAAAATTTCGCAAGAAGTGCGAAAGATTACCAACAAAGAAGGCGTGGACATTGTGGTTGAGCACGTCGGCGTGGCGACCTGGGAAGAGAGCATGAAATCTCTGAAGCCAGGAGGCGCGATTGTCACCTGTGGCGCAACCACGGGACCGAATGTGGCTTTTGACTTGCGCTTTCTATTTTCGCGCCAACTGAGCATGCTTGGCTCTTACATGGGAACTATGGGGGAGTTGCACGATGTCCTGAGCCACGTTTTCGCGGGACGTCTGAAACCGGTTGTGGACCGCACGTTTCCTCTGAAGGACGCTCGTGCGGCCCACGAGTATTTGGAAGCCAGCCAAATGTTCGGTAAGGTTGTGCTGAATCCGTAACAAGCTTTTCCTTTGTGAACCTTCGCGTCCCTTGTGGTTCGCGCCTTTTAAAAGCATAAACCACAAGGACACGGAGGCGCACAAAGGAAGCCTGAGCCCTAGACTTTCGTATGGCTCGCCAGGTCGATGGTCACGGTGTCGATGCCAGAATGCGCCGCGCCGACCGGGTTCACCGGATGAAAAGCGATGCTAAGTTGTTTTGCGTTAACCGTGATCAATAGATATCCATAATCTTTGTCGTCATAATTCTCCAGCACCAATCCCCCTGCTTGCACTACCGGACTGGGATCGAGGTAGCTGACTTTCGCGCCTTTGGCGGGCTCCTGCGCGGGTTGGCCGTTCTTGCCCTGCACCAGAGAATTCGCGTTGTGGCCGCCATCCCCGCACACCACGAAAGGCACATCGAAACTCTTCCCGCCGAAGTTCACTGCGCGGGTATAGCGCTGGTAGTTGTGAGCGTGTCCAGACAGGAACGCATGAGGATAGACCCCTTGTGCCTTGCAGATAGTGTCAATGTCGCCCAACATCGACGGGTTCCCACTGTGATTGCCGCCAGCACCTTTTCCCCCGGCCGGCGGTTTATAGGTGAAAGCAGGATGATGAGTAGCCAGTAGCACCGCACCCTGATATTTTTCCGTTTTGATGCGTGTCAATTGAGCGGTTAGAAAATCCAATTGTACGTTGGGGATGTTAGGCCACTTTTTTCCTTCGCTAGAAATCAGCCCCGGATCTTCCAGCGCGTTACTAAACAATCCGATGATCCGCACGAAGGGCGCATCCAGCGAGAAGTAAACGCCGGGCTGGGTCATGGCTGTCCGGTGAAGCGACCCGGCTTCAGACGTCACCGTGGGCGTGGTAGCGCAGAAATTGCGCATAAAAGTTGTTAACGGATATTGCGCCACTGGCGTCTTCGGAACAATGAACGAGTCATGGTTTCCGGGAATTGCGCAGATCGGCGCCGGATAATTCCGGTAGGGTTCGTAAAACTGATCGTAATAATAGTTTGCTTCTCCAAAATCGTAGACTAGGTCCCCAAGGTGATAAAGAAAAGCTGGCCGGCTGGATGCGCTGGCGGCATGGAAGTCGCTGGTTACCTGGTCGGACACTCTAATTTCGTCGGGGTATTTGTGCGCATTCGATGCCCCGGTATCGCCTACCACGTGAAAAACAATCTGCTTCGCACTCTGAATTCCCTGGATGATCTCCGTGCCGTGCGGACCCCAGGCAGTTTGCAAAGAATAGAGATCGCTCGGGTTGCCGCGCGCGGCATTAAAGCTGACGGTATCTTTAGTAAGCAGATTCTGAATTTGCTTGTACAGCGCGGCGTCCGACGGCTCGGGCACCTTGAATTGAGTAGGATCAGGAGTTGGAACGCCTTCGCTGAAAACCGGCTCATTAAAGATCGGCTGTGGCAGTGGAGAGTTGGCTTTTCTCGGCATAAAAAAGTCTCCTTTCGTCTTGTTTCAACGTAGCCGTAATCGACTCACCCAGCAAACAGGGTTTCCCATGAGGAATAGTGATTCCGACCAGAGAAGTGTTTCAAGGCTTGACCTGGTGTCCGAGGTCGAGCTGAAAAGTTCTCGTCCGCATTTGGACGGGAGCTGCGCCGCCAAGTAAAATGGAAACATGAGCAGTGATCTCAACTTCGGCCCATACGTCACGCTTGAAGACGGCAAGCGAGTGGTCAAAGACCTGACTTACGGGAATCCTACGCCCGAAGGGGTGGTGCTAACCACGATGGACAACGCGGTCAACTGGATGCGCAAAAATTCCATCTGGCCCATGACGTTCGGCTTAGCGTGCTGCGCGATCGAAATGATGTCCATGGGAGCGTCCCGTTTCGACATCGCCCGCTTCGGCGCCGAGGTGTTTCGTCCGTCGCCGCGGCAATCCGACCTCATCATTATTGCCGGTCGCGTCGCCAATAAAATGGCCCCAGTTATCCGCCAACTGTGGGAGCAGATGCCCGAACCCAAATGGGTGATTTCGATGGGAGCGTGCGCGACCTCAGGCGGAGTATTCAATAATTACGCGCTGGTGCAGAGCGTGAATCAGGTAATTCCCGTCGACGTTTACGTTCCTGGCTGTCCTCCGCGGCCCGAGCAGTTAATTTACGCCATCACCCTGTTGCAGGAAAAAATTCAAAAAGAGCGCGGAACCATCAAGCGCGCCCTGAATATCCAATCTCCGGAAAAGTGACGCCCTATGATCGCCGGCCCTCAGACTTAAGTCGCCATAAAAGGTGACAACCATACAGCCCAATGGAGCTATAATTTGGCTATTGGTGCTCGTGGGTGCCCCGTGAAGCCTTGCTGTGTGCCGGTTCTCCTGATCCTGTTTTCCAGTTGCCTGACTGCGGCTGCGTCCGACCAAAAGCCTGCTTCTGATCTGCCTCATCTTTCCAAACAAACGCGAATGGATTTAATTCGCGGATTCGATGCGGAACTGGTTTACATTCGCACGCCTTTCCCAATGGGAAAAGTCGGCCTTACGATAAAAGATGGCGCAGTTTCTCCCAACGGCGAGGATTTGCAGCGGTTGATGGCAGTGTGGGGTCCGGCAGTAAAACCGGGCGACGAAGCGCGGATTACAAGCGTGGTGATTAAGTCTGACAGGATCCACTTTGAGCTTAACGGCGGTCCCATCAAAAAGCAGAAGTGGTATCAGCACATCGAAATTGGCGGAACAGGAGGAGGCACCGCACCGATTGCTCCCAGTGATCAGAATGCGAATCCGCGAGGGACCTACGTCGATCTGGTATTCGATCACTACGTCCCCGATCTGACTCCGCAAAAATTCAAAGACTTGCTGCGTCCGGTTCTTGATTTCGACGCCAAGTCGGCTCTGGAGGCCTATCTCGACACGGTCCCGCCGAAAGTCAAGGAAGCCATTCAGAACCACCAGGTCCTGGTGGGCATGAATCGCGAAATGTTGATTTATTCCAAGGGCCGCCCACCGAAAAAGATTCGCGAAAAAGACGGAGAGATTGATTACGAAGAATGGATCTATGGCGAGCCGCCGCAGGACGTGGATTTCGTGCGCATGGTGGGCGATGAAGTGGTGCGTGTCGAGACCATGAAAGTCGATGGCACGAAGACTCTGCGCACCGCGAAAGAAGTTAATCTCGAACCGCCGCCTAGCGTTGCCAAAGCAGCAGACCAACGTCCGGCGAACGCTCCTACGCTTAGGCGACCCGGAGAAGAAACGTCGGATCGGCCTGTGCCCACCGGTGGCCAGCCGCCTCCGGTGCTGCAGGGGCCGCCACCAGTACAAAGCCCCGGACCGTCCGGCGGGCCGAATTTTTCCATGTAGGAAAAGTCTGATGGTCTAAGCGCTCGCCATTTCTTTCTGCATTTCCTCCAGCGTGAAGCCTTTGGTCTCCGGGTATACAAACAAAACCACGAAGAACTGCAGGACCATCATTACTGAAAAGAAGACGAACGGGTACGCGCCCGAAGAGGCCGCCATAAGAGGAAAGATGCCGGAGATCAACGCATTCATAAACCAGTGCGAGAAACTGCCCAGGCTTTGTCCTTTTGCCCGCACCGTGTTTGGAAAAACCTCCGACAGATAAACCCAGATTACGGCGCCTTGCGACAAGGCGAAGAAGGCGATGTAGCCGACCAACAGCCACACCAGAAGACTCTCGTGGCTATGGGAAAAGAAAATCGCGGAAACTCCCGCCAGGCAGATCGCGGTTCCAACCGAACCTACCAGCAACAATGTCTTGCGGCCGATGCGATCGATCACCGACATGGCGATCATGGTGAAAGCGAGATTGGTGGCTCCGATGGCAACCGCCTGAAGATTGCCCGACATTCGACTGAATCCCGCGTGAGCAAAAATGTCGTTGAGATAATAAAGAATGGCGTTGATGCCCGAAAGCTGATTGAACATGCCAATGCTGACGGCTAGAAAAATCGGAAACGCATACCTTCGAGAAAATAATTTCTCAGCTACCTGCTTCTGTTCCACATCAATCGATTCGACGATCTCCTGTAGATCCCGCTCATAGTTTTCATCGCCCGTCATCTGGAGGACTGATCCTGCTTCGGATATACGACCCTTTTTCACCAGCCATCGCGGACTTCGAGGAATGGTAAACAGCATCACGAAAAACAAAACTGCGGGAAACGCAGCCACACCCAGGTCCCAGCGCCATTCCGCCGAGCCCGCGTGCGCCAGCGCGATAAGATAATTCGAGAAATAAGCGAGCAAAATGCCAAACACGACATTGAATTGAAACAGTCCGACCAATCTTCCGCGCCATTTCGCGGGAGCTACCTCGGCGATATACATCGGAGCGAGCACCGATGAGCCGCCAATGCCCAACCCGCCGATGAAGCGAAAAAATACCAGAGAGGGCCAATTCCAGGCTAGAGCACAACCGAGCGCAGAAACTAAATAGAAAAGCGCCATGATTCGCAAGCTGTCACGCCGCCCGAAACGTTCTCCGGGGAACCCGGCGAGCATAGCGCCGAAGACCGTACCCCAAATTGCGATAGAAACCGTGATACCCAGGCTTTTCGAAGATAGGTGGAAAACCTGCGAGAGTTGGCCGGTAGTGCCCGAGATGACGGCAGTATCGAATCCAAATAGCAGACCGCCCAAAGCGGCTACCACTGTGCTTTTCAACAAAACCGAATTTAATTTCATGCCGTCTCCAGACGTCCGAGTTTTGTTCCAAGCTCGTTGGCTTCAGCAATGGTCCAGTCCGGAATCGCTCCGCGGCGGCTGGCGACCAATGCTCCTACACGATTAGCGAAGTCAGCGATTGCTGGGGTGGGCCAGCCTTTGCCCAAACCGTGCAGAAAAGCGGCCGCAAACGCATCACCCGCACCGACTGTATCCAAAACTTGAACAGCATAGCCGGGAGCTTCGATAAATTGTCCGTCCATGAGAACCGCGCATCCCTGTGAACCGCGAGTCACACACACGCCCGCCCATTTGTATAGGTCAGAATAATTTCGACAGAACTCTTCCAATGATCGGTGCCGCGTGTTGAACATGTGGGCAATTGCTTCGACCTCTTCGTGATTCAGTTTCACGATGGTTGCCCTGGACATGAGTTCTTGGATCAAAGCTGGAGTGTAGCCATCGGCCCGCAGATTTATATCGTAAAAGCTCCGGGCTGGAGATGCGCGATTGAGCAGATTCGCGGTCAACTGCCGGGCTTGGGAATGAATCTGATGCAGCGTTCCGAAATAAATCCAATCTACCGGACGAGAAAACAGTCGATCACATTGCGGCGCCGTAAGCTGCGGAAAGTCGTAGGCTGCCGGACGGTGAAGCACGAATTTCGGTTGCCCGTCAGCCGCGAGCGCAACCGAGGCGGTGCCGGTGGGGTGATCTTTTTCAGTGTGCAGATATTCGGTCGACAGGCCAAGCTGGGACATGCGATCGATAACTTTTGCCCCACGCCGGTCCTCGCCAACAGCACTGATGAATGAAACTGTATGCCCCAGTCTGCTGAGATGCGCTGAAAAGTTAAATGTGGCGCCCCCCAAGTGCTCTTCTTGTCCGACAATGTCCCAAAGCACCTCACCGATGCTGATGACGTTCACTTGTAATCCTCGGACCCACGTCTGGCTTGCGCTCGGCAGCCTGAAATTCTGGCACAGTATACACTCTCGTCCGGAGTAGGAGACGAGCGGATCCGCCGGCAGTGGTCAGCTTGAAATTCGACGGTTAGCGCCGCCGCCGGAAGAGATCAGAAAGGCGGCAATCTCGCGCCTATTTCTCAATCTGCGGACCGTGACGTCCGGCCCGTGAGAAATTCGCATCGCCTCAATGCGTGGGCGGTTGACCCGTTCAAATCGCCAGATGAAAGTGAGTACTTCGGCGAGTCGACTTATCCGATGGTCTGCGCCGTGCTTGAACACGCGTGCGACCGCATGCCAAGCGCAAAACAGCTTTGAGCGCTCAAGCCAAATCACCAAAGTTGCACGAGGCAATCGGATATCGAATGTCGCCACTGCGAAATTGCCGTCGCTGATCCACTCGTCGCCAGAGTGCGCCGTCTTCATTAAGGCGCGAAAAGCGGGAACATCGGTCGGTCCCCAATGCGGCTCCCAGATGGCATCTAGAGATATAACGGGCGTGTCCGTGAGTTCCCCAAGCTGACGCGCTAAAGTAGTCTTTCCGCTGCCAGCGCAACCCAAGATAACAATTCGCGCCATGATCCCATCATTTTGCTGCGTACGCCTCGGTTAGAGACATAACTTTCATCGCGCCTTTTAGCTGATCAAGCGTGGCGGACGACTTTAGTGTGATGGTGGCAGACTCTCCGGGCAGCAGATCAAAATAGTTGTCCGAGCTTTCGACATCGAGGTTTCCGAAAGAAACATAAACTCCGCGAGCGAGTTGTGGCGATTGCACGTTCAAGCTATAGTTACCGCCGGTTTTGTTGAGAGTAGCTTCAATCTTCGGCGCGACCGGCAGATCCAAGTTGTGAGTAACATCAAAGAAAATCAGATTTCGCGATATCTTCTTTCCGCCCACTTCCAAATCGAAGACCAGAAAGCTGCGCTCAGGATCAGCCTTGGCAGTGAGGTCTGCTTTATCGAGAGTGAAGTAAATCGCGCTCGACTGGGCGGGAATCTGAACATCCTTCGTTTGATCGAGCACAACCTTTCCAGAAAAATCGAGAAGCCGAGTGTGAATCGTCCCTGAAAGTGGCTGCAGCTTGTCCGATACAACGTAAACGTCGATCTTATCCTCGTGCAGAAAGGGTGAGACCAGCACATCGTCATAGAAGCGGCGAGCGTAGTAGTGAAGCGCTTTCCACCGCCCGTAATAATCGATACTTGCCCACGAAGCTACTGGCCAGCAGTCATTCAACTGCCAATAAAGCCCGCCCATGGTGCGCGGGCGATCTCTGCGGAAATGCTCGGCGCCAATTTTGATGATCTCCGCCTGCTGCACCTGACTCAAATATACGAACGATTCAAAATCCTTCGGCTGCCGGTATTCACGCAGCATGTAAGTCAGAATGCGTTCATTGCCGCCCTTATTTTTTTGGTGCGCCTGCATGACGGTGGAATGAATGTCGAAATCCTCAGGCTTGTTGGCAAAGGTGCGAATAGTTCGCATCTCAGGAAAAGATTGGAATCCGTATTCCGTCATGAAGCGGGGAAATTGCAGCGTGTAATCTGAGGCCGGCGCCTGAGCGTGCCAAACCTGCCAGTAGTGCATGTCGCCGTTATGTTGATTGTCAGGCACCTCCTCAAAATTGGCGCTCGGAGAGCTCGGCCAATAGGGAGCAGGATCGGCGTATTGCGCGACCGCGATTTTGAGAATATCCGCGAACATAATGATGTAGTCCTGCCAGACACGATCGCGGGCTTCCGGTGAAATCGATTCTTTGAATTCCTGGCGGTTGCCCCAGTGGTACCAGCCGGTTTCAACTTCGTTATTTCCGCACCAGACCACAATGCTGGGATGATCGCGCAGACGCTTGATTTGGTCGATCGCCTCCTGCCGCACATTTTCCTGAAACGCGACGTCCCCCGGGATCATGTCGCCGCCGAAGGCGAATTCTTGCCAGACCATAATGCCCAGTTCATCGCAAATGTCGTAGAAATCGTCGGACTCGTAATAGCCTCCGCCCCATTCGCGAACCATGTTCATGTGGGCGTCGCGAGCGTCTTGAAGGATTTTGCGATGGATTTGCGGAGTGACGCGGTTGGGAAAACTGTCGAAAGGAATGACGTCCGCGCCTTTGGAATAAACTTCGATGCCGTTTACCACGAATTCGAAACTCTTTCCCCATTGATCAGGAACACGTCGCAACTCGACCGAGCGCAGTCCAGTTTTCGATTCAGCATGGGCTGAGATGTCGCGCCCAATACGAATCACGGCCGAAAAGTGATAGCGGTTTTGTGGGCCATATCCCACGGGATACCACAACTTCGGCGCCGCAATACGAATGGGAAACGAAACGTGATTCATGCCCGCATCGAGCTGCAAAGTCTGAGTTCCGTCCGCCGTTTGCGTGCTCGACATTTCGTCGTGAGCCAGGGCGAGGCTAACTGTCGTGGGCTTGCTGGCCTCAATATCCAGCTCCGCTGTGAGACTAGCTATGTCGGCGCCGACTTTCCGTTGGTGAATGTGGAAGTTATCAATTCGCAACGCATCCCAGGTCTCAAGCCGCACTGGCTGCCAGATGCCTTCAGTCATGAAACGCGGTCCCCAATCCCAGCCGTACTGGTACGGGGCCTTACGGGTGTACGGGGCGGTCGCGATGTTCTCCTCGTTGCCAAAGTTATAAGTCGATATCGAAGGCAAGATGTAAGGCAGCGACTTAACGTAGGGAATCATTTTCGTGATAGCAGAATGGAAAACGATACGAAGCGTATTCGGGCCAGGCTTCAGGAGCGGCTTTCCTGGAATTCGCCAGCGGCGAAACATATTATCAGCATGGAGAATCGCTTGATCATTTAGATAAACATCGGCGAACGTGTCGAGCCCATCAAACACTAAGTCGAGGTGGTCGTGCCCGACAGCCGCGGAATCAAGCTGAAACGTAGTCTGATATTCCCAATCGGTCAGGCCAATCCACTGCAAGCGGAATTCATTATCGCGATCGAACGGATCGGGAATCAGATTGTTGCGCAACAAATCTGTGTGAACTACGCCAGGAACCTGCGCGGGATGCCATTGCTGGATCTCGGGTTTATCTGTAGTTCCAACCGCGCGAAACTGCCAACCGGTATTCAGAGCTTGGGAAGAAGGTTCGGCAGTTGCGGCAACACACAACGAGGACACCAGCAGCAAAAATACACTTGCACTGACAAAGGAAAACAATTGCACGCGATTCAGCATTTCAGGGCTCCTGTTAACGTTATAAAGAATCAGCGACGTTTCTAGCCAACATCATTATCGGGAGATCGGACTTTCTGAACAAAGCGCTGCTCCTCCGGCAATACCTGCATCTGCACCGTAATGTGCTTTGAGCAAGGGAATCTCCTGGCAGCGCGAATTAATACAATATTCCGAAAGCCATTTGGATATCTCGCCGAAAAACGGGTTGAGCATCGCAGCCACACCGCCGCCGATGATAATCACGTCAGGTTCCAATAAATCCACGATGTTGCTCAACCACAGCGATAGCAACTGAACCGTCTCCTGCAAAGTCTGTTTGGCGAGTTGATCCCCCGCGGCATAAGCGTGCCCCACCATTTCACTGGTTACAGCCTCGACGTTGCCTTTGACAAGATCGAGAATGCTGGACCGCGGTCCTTTTCCAGATGCCAACTTAGCGCGGGCGCGTCGGGCGATGGCCGGACCGGCGGCCAAGACCTCAATACAGCCCGGCTTGCCGCATCCGCAAAGTGGTCCGTGGTAATCGATACTCATGTGTCCGCCCTCGGCTGCGGCGCCAGTCCGGCCGTTGTAGATGTGCCCCGCAAACACAATCCCGGTGCCGATTCCGGTGCCGATGCCCGCATAAAAAAGGTGTCGATAACCTCGTCCAGCGCCCCAGTACGCCTCAGCCAGTGCTGCCGCATTAGCGTCGTTCTCGACTTTCACAGGCACGCGATAGACTTTCTCGATTTCTGCCGCCAGCGGGAAGTTGCGCCAGCAGGGAACATTGGGAGGATTAATCACGATTCCGGTAGCGGGATCCAGCGGTCCAGGCGCGCAGATGCCGATTCCACGAATTAGATTTCGTGCGTCCGCATCGTGATCAAGCAACAGATCGATTGCCGATTCCACCGCAGCAAGCCCCTGGGCAGCCTCGCCGTTCGCCATCATCGGCGTACGGATCTGTCTCTTGATTTCGCCATTGCGGTCTACCAGGCCAGCCGCAACTTTCGTGCCGCCAATATCCACGCCGACCACGAGAGTATCGTTAGTTCCTGTCATCGACGCTGCCTGGACGAAATACTTCTTGCGAGGCTTCCATCCAATCCGAATTTCTCCAGTTCGGATTTGTACTACCTCTTCGCCTGCCCCGCAATACTGTGTAATGCTCTAAGAGCCCGGCACAGTATACGTACTTTTTGGAGAATTATGTAAACTCGTGCGTACGCGACTGGCCTAATGAGTAAACGATAAATCAGTAGACGAGAAACTTGGGAGAGGAGAATATAAGTGAATGCGGAAGAACCCACTCTTGGCCGAGCGTGACAACGGTTTGAGATCGATCAAAGCTGTAATTCTCGATTACGGTAAGGTCTTGGTCCACTCTCCCACTCCTGAAGAATTCGGCCGCATGTCGAGAGTTCTTAATGTTGATTTGGATTTGTTTTATGGGCTTTGGGAGGCAAGCCGGGGTGCATACGACCGCAGCGACTTTACCGCGAAGGAGTACTGGTTAAAACTTGCTGAGCAGTGCGGTACGTCGGTTGACGAAAGCCAAGTAGGTATGCTGCGTAAGTTGGAGGTGGAAATTTGGACTAATGCTGATCCCGTAATGCTCGATTGGTTGGCCCAACTTTATGCCGCCGGAATTAAGACTGCTTTACTTTCCAACATGCCTACCGACCTGATGACCCACGTTCTAGCGAGCTTCCCATGGATGCAGCACTTCACATTCAAAACATTCTCGGCTGAAGTGCGATTGATCAAGCCTGATCCATCCATCTATCAGAAGACTCTAGAAGGCCTTGGCGTTGCCGCGCCGGAAGCGCTGTTTGTCGATGATCGGGAAAACAACATTCAAGCTGCCCGGTCGCTGGGCATCCATGCGATTCAGTTCCAATCGGCTGAGCAGCTAAGGCGTGATCTTGAAAAGTTGGCATTTCCCATACTGCCTGCGATTGCGGAATCATCCTCCGCGATCCCGGGATAATAAGCATTCGCGCTAATGCTGCGGTTCTTGTTTGCCGGGTGCTTGCGACTGACTTGGCGCAGGCTGCAATCTTTGAAATTCCTGCATTTCATGTTGCGCAGCGGCCGTCTTACCCTGTTTGCGGTAGAGGTTTGCCAGCCCGAAATGCGCCTGCGCCGCGAGCGCGCTTTCTTTTTCAATCGAAAGAAGTTTTGTCCATTCTTTTTCGGCAGTCGCTGCATCTCCCTCCAGTGACGCGGCCTTTCCCAGCGAATACAAGGTCTCTGGCATGTCTGGCAGCAATTTATTGGCACGCACAAGTTCTGCTCTCGCTTCATGGGCTTTGCCTTGTTCCAAGAGCGCCGTGCCCAGGCGATAGGCAGCCTCGGCATTTCCGGGCTGTAGCTTGGTTTGCGTGCGAAACTCTTCTTCGGCTTTAGCCCATTGAAAAGCTCCGGCATACACTTCTCCCAATTCCAAGTGAAGCTCCGGTGTATCCGGCCGCAACTGCAACGCTTGGCGATACTCTTTTTCTGCTTCAGGCATTTGCCGCAGCACGAAATAATTCTCCGCCAGCGCCTGATGCGCTCTGGCGGAATCTGGATACGCCGCGAGTAAGGTATCGATGGATTGTTTCGACAACAGACCGCTGGCGCGGCCGAGGTAATACAGTAAATCCTGATCGTTAGGGCGAGTGGCCAGCGCCGCTTGCAGATTGGCGACTGCTTCCGGCAATTGACC
The DNA here is from genome assembly GCA_963716405.1 of uncultured Acidobacteriota bacterium. Lineage (GTDB taxonomy): Bacteria > Acidobacteriota > Terriglobia > Terriglobales > Acidobacteriaceae > JABDBE01. The sequence continues at coordinate 198,336 of CAVQTI010000022.1, forward strand.
GGTCTGAATTTGAGCGATTCCCAGACCAGTCTTGTCGTCCACCTTTTGGAGATGGGGAATCGCTTCAGCCGCGTACCCTTGCGCGAGCAGCGCGTAACCCAGCAACTGATGCGCTGGCGTCATGTTGGGATCAATGTCTAACGCATGTTTTAACGGCGCGATGGCGGAACCGATCTCGTGCTTCTCCATGTACGTTTGGCCGAGACTCACAAAACCATCCGCGAAGCGGGGTTCAAGCTGAGTGACTTTTTTGAACTCGGCGATGGCGACATCGAATTGTCTTTGTTTGTCGGCCGCGATGCCCGCTTGCATGTGCTGGGCGGCGTCGGGAGATAATGTTTGCCACGCAAACCACAAAATTAATAGGGCGCGAATCACGGTTTCTCCGGCTCACGGACTTCTAGAAACTGATCAGCATGAACCTCATTCAAAGTCTGATGAATTCCCGAAGGCCAAAATATTTGTACATTCGCTTTCTCGGTCGCGCCCAGTCCAAAATGAAGACGCTTGTCGCTCGATGACGCATAGCTTCCAGACGAAGTTGCAAACCGCGTTTGCCCATTCACCGTCACACGAGCTCCAAACCCATCACGGTTACTGCGGGTGCCGCGCAGAGAAATTACCAGCCAATGCTGCTTGCCACCGCGGTTCATGAACACTTGAGGATGGCCGCCGAGATAAGTCATCACCACATCCTGCCAGCCGTCGTTATTCAAGTCACCAAACGCGGCTCCACGTCCAGCTACAGGAGTGGTACTTCCTGAATCAATACGCTCGAAGCGGTTATTGCGATTCATCGCCAGCAGCGGCAGTTCGAGATAATGGAGCGAGGGATCAATGCGCTCCACATTGTCGAGCACATGGCCTTGCGCGACGAACAAGTCTTTCCAGCCATCGTTATCGAAGTCCTCCAAACCGACACCCCATCCGGAACTCCCACTTGAGAGGGCGCCCAGGCCAGTTTCGAGACTGCGGTAAGTGAAAGAACCGCCTCCATCGTTGTGATACACGCCATAAATTTCTCTCGGCAATTCAGTCACTACAACATCGGGCCGGCCATCATTGTCATAATCCTGAAAGACCACACCCATGCCCGACAACCGCCTGCCATCTTCAGAAAGCGCAGCACCGGCTTCGAGAGCGAGTTCGCTGAAAGTTCCATTGCCATTGTTGTGAAACAGAAACTGCTGCATTCCGTCATTGGCTACAAAAATATCTGTGAATCCATCCTCGTCGTAATCAGCAAAAGCCACGCCCAGCGCCCGTCCCTTTTTGGCCGCGATACCGGAGCGTTGGCTCACATCGGTGAAAGTTCCGTCGCCATTGTTGTGATAAAGAATGTTAGTCGTGGCAGGGAACTCTTCCGGCGGACAATAGGTGTGGTAGTTGCCGCCGCAATCTTTGTTGTGCTTAGTGTCCCATTCCATGTAGCGGGTGACGAACAAATCTAACTTTCCGTCATTGTCGTAGTCGAAGAACCCGGCAGAGACTGACCAACCGCCTCCGGCTACTCCGGCCTTTGCGGTTACGTCGGTGAAGGTGCCGTCGCCGTTGTTGTGATAAAGAACATTCTTTCCATAACTGGTGACAAACAGATCCGGGTAACCGTCGTTGTCGTAATCTCCGACCGCCACGCCCATGCCGTAATTCCCATCGCCAGCATTCGCCAATCCCGCCTGTTCGGTCACATCGGTGAAGCTGCCGTCTTTGTTCTGGCGGTAAAGGCGATTCCAGTAACGCGGATCGTGACGGTCGAAATTCTCTGGCATTTGCATGGGACTGCTTATGTGGCCGCCGTTGACCAGAAAAATATCTAACAAGCCGTCGTTGTTGTAATCCAGCAGGGCAACGCCTCCGGGCATGGTTTCGATTAGATACTTCTGAGGTGTTGGCGAATTCTGCAGGATGAAGTCCAGTCCGCGCGGCAGATTGACGTCGAACATCGGTCCCACGAGGGCTGCGGCCGACAACACGACTGTTGTGACGAATAATGCGCGTAGAACTTTCAGCAACCTTGGATTCCTTTGTTGGCTAGGATATCGCGCCTGGCATGTTTATTGCACGTCTACCGGCGAGTCGATTCGCGTTCCACTAGCTTCGGCGAAATCAAAATCTTCCTCGGGCGGGTCGACCGCGCCGGCCGCTTTAAAAGAATTTGTTCCATAAGTACTTCGGCTGCCCGCGCCCCGATCTGACACGTGCCTTGATCGACCGTAGTAAGGGGAACCGCTAATAAATCCGAATATCGAACATTTCCTGCTCCAACCACACAAATATCATGAGGCACTCTCAGGTTGGCGTCGAGAATCGCTTTGATCGCGCCGATTGCAACCGGGTCGTTGTAACAGACAACCCCGTCCGGAATCGGACGCGCGCGCAGCAGCCGGCGCATGCCGTCGTAACCGGTCTGTTCTCCGTGCCCGCCGTCGGCGACGTAGCCGGCGGGCATTCGGAGACCACTCTTCGCCAGCGCCTCCCGGCAGCCCTGCAGGCGCTCTCCGGCGATTCCAATAGCGGGACCCCGCAGGTACGCGATTTGTAAGCATCCACGGGTGATGAGATGTTCCGTGGCCAATCTTCCGATCGCGCAGTTATCGACCCCGACGAAGGGCGCTTGCAGCCCCGCGATAGGCCGATCAATCAAAACAAACGGTACTTTTCTAGCCTGGATTCGCTTGAACAGAGCCAGACGCCGCGCTGGTTGCGCCGATGCAATGATCAGCCCATCCACCTGCCGGGCAAGAAGGGAGTCAGCTTCGCTCATTTCCAGTTCTGGATCTTCCTCGGAGTACGAAATGATCACGTGATAGCTATGCGGCCTCACAGTCTGGGCTACCGCCCGGGCAATCTCCGCGAAAAACGGATGGGTGAAGTCTGGCAGCAGAAGCCCGATGGTGTAAGTGCGCCGTGTTACCAGACTGCGCGCTACCCAGTTCATCTGGTAATGAAGTTCTTTTGCGCGGCGCAGCACGCGCTTGCGGGTTGCTGTGCTGATTCGTCCCTGGTTCCGGAGCACCTTCGAAACGGTCACCACCGAGACCTTCAGATCTCTCGCAATGTCCTGCATGGTGACGGCCATCGGCAGCCAGCATAACACCGCGCACAAGGCAAAAGTAATCGTTAACCCTCGGTTAACGATTACCCTATGCAAAATGGAATTACTATCTGTATCCAAAAAATCGATGGTCTAATGCAAAAACATTACTTTTTACTTGACAACGAATACTCGCGTGCTTCACACTTTCGCCGATCAAAAAATATGGTGTGGGGGTTGTGTATGCCGTCTCGCAATTTGTGGACGCTGTGTCTTTCTATAGCTTTGGTCGTCACGACTTCTCTCTCGCTTCACGGTCAGAGCACCTTCGGTACGGTCGACGGATCTGTGGTTGACTCGTCCGGAGCCTCGGTCGCCGGAGCTCAAGTCACCCTCACCAACACCGGCACGCAGGAAAAGCGCGTCCAGTCCACCGGCAACGAGGGACTGTACCAGTTTGTTAACGTGGTTCCCGGGACGTATCGCTTGGACGTCGAGAAGGCGGGCTTCAAACATTTCACACGCAACGACGTCACGGTTGAAGTTCAGCAGGATACTCATATCAACGCCACGTTACCGGTTGGGCAAGTCACAGAAACCGTCGAAGTAACTGCCGAGACCCCGTTGTTGCAAGCCGAGACTTCGTCTCTCGGCCAGGTCGTCGAAGAGCGCAAGGCCAACGAACTTCCGCTGAATGGCCGCAATATTTTTAACCTCATCACGATTTCTCCCGCGGCGGTGGCGCAGGGCGGATCAGGCGGCACACCCGTCGGCCAGAATCCTTTTAGCTGGGGCAACTATCAAGTCGGCGGCTCGTTCGCGAATGAAAGCGCGGAGTACCTCGACGGCCAGCCCCTCAATATCGGATACATCAATCTTCCCATTGTGATTCCGACGCAGGATTCAGTCGGCGAATTCAAGGTCCAGTACAACAACCTGGGACCGGAGTTCGGCAAGTTCTCCGGCGGCATCATGAACTTCAGTACGAAGTCGGGTAGCAACGCCTTCCACGGCGAGGCTTACGAGTTTCTCAGGAACAAAGTTTTGAACTCGAATGAGTATTTCTTCAAGAAGAGTGAACTGTTGGCCGGTCAGACCAACACGCCGCCACCATACGTTCAGAATCAGTTTGGATTCAACGTTGGCGGTCCAGTTATTAAAGACAAAACATTCTTTTTCGTGAGCTGGGAGCAGTTCCGGCTCCGCACCGGTGGCGTCGTTACTACCACCGTGCCGATCCAGGCTTTTCGGCAAGGTGACTTTTCGTCGCTGCTCGCCCAAGGCATTCAGCTCTACGATCCTTATAGCGTGGTCTCGGGTACGGGACAGCGCACCGCTTACCTGAATAACCAGATTCCGCAAGCCGAATGGAGCAAGGCCGCAACCACACTGTGGGATAAGTATTACAGTCCGGTCGCTCCGGGTGGCAACAGCTTCTCGACTGGTAACTTCACATCGGCAACCAGTAGCGGTGGAAATAACACCGAGTTCGTAGCTCGCGGTGATCAGAACATCACGGACAAAACGCGGCTATTCGCGCGCTTTTCCTACTTTGGATTGCTTGACCTTCCAACCAACCCCTTGGGCACCGGTTTGTGTCTGGATCGCTGCGCCGAGGACTATCACACCAAAGCTCTCGCCATCGATTTCAACCACGTTTTCAGCCCAAACGTCGTCGGCGATTTGAACGTTTCGGGAAGCCGCTTCATTTACGCTCGTGCGCCCATCCTTGCGGGTTACGATCTCACTCAACTCGGATGGCCAGCGAGTTACAACAGTACGGTTCCTACCGTTATGCGGACGCCGCCAACGCCTGCCTTCCCGTTTCCGGGTGACGTAGGTAAGAGCCAAGGCAACAGCGTGATCGGCGATCACAACACCCAGTACAACGTGTCACCATCTTTGACCGTCATTCGCGGCAAACACACTTTTCAGTTTGGCGGGCAGTATGAGTTGGGATTGGACAATTACTTTCAAACCAACATCGCCAGCGGCGCGTTTGGTTTCTTGGGAAGCTGGACGGCGAACAATGCGCTTAATCCATCAGCCAACAGCGGCTTCCCGTTCGCTGATTTTCTGTTGGGCTTAGCCCAACTTGGCCCTGCTTCTTTCGTGAATCAGACAGAAGGCGCGGCTGAGGTTCCAGCACAAACCGCTGGCCGTCAGACCTACCGTGCCTTTTACGGCGGTGACAACTGGAAGGTCACCCAAAAATTGACCTTGAACGCCGGACTCCGCTACGAACTTCAAGGGCCATGGTCCGAGCGTTACAACCGTTTGAGCTTCTTTAATCCGACCTTGGTCAATGCCACGGTCACAGGATGCAATGGGACTGCTGGCTCTCCTTGTATCGGTGACGCGTCGTTGGTCGGAACACCCCCGAACAACACGAGAAACAACATACCGTTGGATAAGAAGGAGTTCTCTCCACGCCTCGGATTTGCCTACAGCTGGGATCAGAAGACTGTGATTCGCGGCGGGTACGGAGTGTTTTGGATTCCCAACTACGTGTCTTTCCAACTCAATCCAGACAACGACTTGATCAATCTGGCGACCACACCTTTCTTTGCCACGATAAACCATGGCCTGTCGCCAAACGCCAGTCTTGACGCCAGCGGTTGTACTGCAGTCGGCGGAGGATATGCCGCCTTTCTCGCCTCATGCACAGCCGCGGGTCCCTTTGGCGCGAATGGAATTTTGCCGCCTCCGGGCCGCACTTCCTATCCACCCACGTCACCCAACATTTCTAGCTTTGCTGCCACGAACGGCGCCCCTACTTTGGCACCGTACACTAATCAGAAAGCGGGATACGTGCAGCAGTACAACCTCGACATTCAACGTCAGCTAGGGGCTGGCTTCTTCGTAGACGTAGCCTATGCGGGTTCGCACGGCGTCCATCTTCCGCAGTACAACCCCAATTACGTTGCCAATCAAATTCCGGATTCGTTCATTGCCCAGGCAGCTACGCAGTACAACCCAAACCTCCAGAACCCGAACCAAAACGTGACGATCGATCAGCCCTTAACACACCTTGTCAACGGTGTGGCGACTCCCTTTAACCCCATCTCAAGCCCAAATCCGTCCCTTGGCGGTAGCACAATTCTTGCTGGGCAGTTGGATCGCCCGTATCCCCAGTACACAAACTTAAGCCTGGCCGGATATGGGTGCTGCGGTAGCACTTACAATTCGCTGCAGGCAACCGTAACGCGTCGATTCCAGGGCGGCGGCACCCTGTTGGTGGCTTATACGAATGCCAAGCTGTTGAGCAATACCGACACACTCACCAGTTGGCTAGAAGGCTCGACTGGTGGGGTTGGACAGGTGCAAGACTGGAACAATCTCGCCGGAGAGCGTTCGCTTTCTTCTCAGGACGTCTCTCAGCGACTTGTGATCAGTTACGTGCTTGATCTTCCATTTGGCCACGGCAAGGCTTTCCTTAACGGATTCTCAGGAGTTACCGACAAACTGGTATCCGGTTGGGGAATCGACGGCGTAACCACCTTCCAGCGCGGTTTTCCGCTCAAGATTTCGTGGGCTGGGCCACCGACCTCCTTGGAGCAGGCCAATTTCGGTGTGAACAACGTGCGTCCGGACGTCGTACCCGGATGCAGCAAAGGCGGGAACCGCTCGCTTACGGCGTGGTTTAATACGGCTTGCTTTGCCTTGCCGCCGCAGTGGGGTTTTGGTAACGAGTCGCGCGTAGATTCTTCGCTACGTGCGCAGGGTATCAACAACTTTGATTTCGCCGCTTTCAAGCGAACTATGATTGGCGAACGGTTTGGCCTTGAATTCAGGACGGAGTTCTTTAACCTGTTCAATCACACCCGCTTCGGAGTTCCGGGCAGCGGCTTCAATGGTACCGCCACCGGCAACGGATTCGGACAGGTCACGTCTACCAATCCGGACAGCAATCCGCGCCTGATTCAGTTTGCTCTGAAGCTTATTTTCTAACTTGCCTGGAAACTAGCCGAGCTGGGTTCTGCCCAGCTCGGCTTTATTTTTATTCGGCACTGAAAAATGGTCTTAATGGGTTTCCTCCAACCCGCATGAGGAATGTTCCTGTCATCGAATACGCCGAAGCTCAGAAGATCGTCGACCTGATCGTTGAGAAAGCTACCCACCTGCAAAAGTCCCTCGTAGTAGCTGTCTCTGACTCGCATGGCGAACTGATCGCATTCGCCCGCATGGACGGCGCGCCTATCTCCTCCATCCGCATTGCCGCGAATAAAGCATGGACCGCTGCCCGGGAACGCAAGACCACAAAAGAAATCGGAGAAAAAGTGCGACATCCCGAAAAAGGCCACGATATTGCCTATTACGGTGATCCCAGATTTGTAGGCTGGGGCGGTGGCATTCCCATCTGGAAAGATGGCATGGTGGCTGGCGCCGTCGGGGTCAGCGGACTGTCGTCCCGCGAGGATGTTGAGCTGGCCACGCTTGCACTCGAACAAGTAATGGCGCAGAAAGTTTTGTAAGGCGGTTCAGAATTGTTGTCCAATTTGATTTCATAGGCAGATACTCATGACGCGCAGATTCCAGCCGTTTCTTGCCCTCCTATTGTTTCCTTTCTTACTCGGTTCATCCCAACCGCAGACGGTTTCATCGGACGCAGAGTCGCGCATTGATGCACTCGTTAAGAAGCTAACCCTCGAAGAGAAAATCGATCTGATCGGTGGAGTGGACAGCTTCTACATTCGCGCCAACGAGAAGATCGGCCTCCCGCGATTGAAGATGGCCGATGGCCCTGTGGGCGTACGCAATTATGGTCCCTCGACTGTGTTCGGCGGCATTGGGCTGGCAGCTTCTTGGGATCCCACCATGGCAGCGCGAATCGGGGCCACCATCGGCCAGGATGCCCGCGCCCGTGGAGTGCATTTCATGCTGGGACCTGGAGTGAACATCTACCGTGCTCCGCTGAACGGACGCAACTTCGAATACTTCGGCGAAGATCCGTTCCTGGCAGCGCGCATTGCGGTTGGCTACATCAATGGCATGCAAAGCCAGGGCGTCAGCGCCACCATCAAGCACTTCATGGGAAACAACTCCGAGTTTGACCGCCACAATAGTGACTCAATTATCGACGAGCGCACCATGCGCGAAATCTACCTGCCCGTGTTCGAAGCCGCGGTCAAGGAAGCGCACGTCGGCGCGATTATGGATTCGTACAACCTGACCAACGGCCTGCACATGACGCAGAACGGATATCTGAACATTGACGTCGCAAAAAAGGAGTGGGGTTTCCCCGGAATCATGATGTCTGATTGGGACGCCACTTACGACGCCGTCGGCGCGGCCAACGGTGGCTTCGATCTCGAAATGCCTTCGGGAAAGTTTATGAACCGCGCGAATCTCCTGCCAGCCGTCAAATCTGGCAAAGTCAGCGAAGCAACCATCGACGATAAGATTAGACGCATTCTGCGCACCGCGATTCAATTCGGATGGCTTGACCACGAACAAACTGACAGCTCGATACCGTTGCTGAATCCTGCAGGCAAGCAGGCCGCATTGGAAGCCGCTCGTTCAGGAATGGTTCTGCTCAAAAACGACGGCAACATTTTGCCGCTGCAGAAGGGAAGCATCAAGTCGATTGCCGTTATCGGTCCTGACGCTTATCCCGCGCGGCCCGGCGGAGGCGGCAGCGCTGAAGCTGAACCATTCACGAAAGTCAGCTATCTAGAAGGCATTGCGACCTATCTCGGCGATAGCGCGAAAGTTTACTATTCGCCGGGCATTCCGACGCTGGATGAAATCTCAAAACACATGAAATTTACTTCTCAAGCGGGTGGAGGCGAGAAAGGTTTGAAGGAAGAGATTTTCAATAACCTCGACTTAAGCGGCCAACCTGCTTTTGTGCGATACGACGAAGAGGTAAGCTACACGCCCGCCCGCGAAGGGGACCATTCTGCCAGCAATGTGTCGATTCGCTGGACCGGATTCTTTAGCGCGAGCGTTGCCGGACCATACCTCGCCTTCGTGCAAGGTCCGGGAGAAAACGGCGGCTATCGCCTCTACATCGACAAGAAACTGGTGCTCGACAACTGGACCCAGTGGTATGCCTTCGTCGGCGAGGCTCCGATCACCCTTACAGAAGGTCCGCATCAAATCGAACTGGATTATCGCGCAAAAAGTGGATGGGGTAAGGTCACAGCCAATTTGGGAATCGTCCGCCCTGAAACCCTGGTTACGGCGGAAGCAAAAGCGCTGGCCGCGCGGGTAGACGTTGTAATAGTTGCTCCAGGTTTTGACGCTGCCAGCGAAGGCGAGAGCAGCGATCGAACGTTTAAACTGCTGCCCGGCCAGGACGAGCTTATCAACCAGATTGCCGCCGCGAACAAGAAAACCATCGTGGTCATGACTTCCGGTGGCGGAGTCGACATGAGTGGTTGGGTCGATCATGTTCCGGCGCTGCTCGAAGCCTGGTATCCCGGACAAGAGGGTGGCACCGCGGTAGCACAACTGCTTTTCGGCGAATCCGATCCGTCAGGACGTCTGCCTATCTCAATCGAGCGCCGCTGGGAGGACAATGCCACTCACGACAGCTACTATCCAAAAGCTGGCAGCAAGAAAGTTGAATACACCGAGGGAGTTTTTGTCGGCTACCGTCACTACGACAAGTCCACGGTTAAGCCGCTGTTTCCGTTCGGTTATGGGCTTTCCTACACATCGTTTGCCTACAAGAATCTGACGATTTCCCCCGTGTCGACGGATCAGGAAGTCAGCGTTGCATTCGACGTCACCAACACCGGTACGCGAGCAGGGGCGGATGTTGCCGAGGTGTTCGTGGGCGACCAGCACGCGCCAGTCCCTCGACCAGCGAAGGAACTGAAAGGTTTTGCCAAAGTGAATTTAAATCCGGGTGAGACGAGGAATATTAGCGTCAAGCTGGACCGGCGAGCGTTCTCCTTTTACGACGTCAAAACGCATACGTGGGTAGTGGCGCCCGGAGATTTCGACGTGTTTGTTGCCCGCTCGGCGGCGGACATTGAACTCACAGGGAAAGTGACAGTGCGCTAGAGCCCTCACAGTGCCAATCTGAAATCAGAATGCGTAGCGCAGGGACTCAGTCAGCGCGTTCGCATGAAAATATCGCGGCGCGGTGGGTCCGACGAACGAGCCCTCGTTGTATTGATAATAGTTCCAGCCATTATTCCAGGCCAGTCTGTGGCCCAAATCTATGCTTATATTTGCGACCGGTTGGTAGTAATCGTATTGTGACGAGCCCAGCGGCTGCAAAACGTTGAACTGCGGGATACTGCCGTCCACCTTGGTGATGCTGTAGCCTAAGTTCGCGGTCAACCGTTGTGCCGGCTTGACGCGGAAAGCCGCCATTCCGAAATTCGTGTGATTCGTATAGTACGAGTCAGCCAGCAAAGGATTGGCTGCATCGTTCACCGCGCAAGAAGCTGCATTGGTCACGAAAGGAAGAGTCGCTCCCACCGGCGGGGTGTCGTTGAAGCAAATCAACGCATTCTGGATCACGTCGTTATAGTTGTAGGCCAAGTCCATCCCGAACCGTTCCCAAGGCGCCAGTGAGGCGGTGAATCCGTAATTGCGGTTGTGTCCCACGTAGTCCGTCAAAGAGTTGCCATTGGCGTCCTGCAAAATGTTGATGGATCCGCCCAGTACTGCCCAGGGACGCGGCGTGTACGTAGTCTGGAATCGGTAACGTCCCTCTTTGCGAGGAGACAGGCGAACAATCACGTTATCGTTGCTGGTGTTTTCCAAATCGAAATTCAGGCGCAGAGCACGGGTGGGTCGGGCCCAGAAGCCAAGCAGCGCGGTATCTTCATGAACCACAAACCGGTCTTGTCCGGTGGTTGAGAAACTGTTGAAGGTCTGGTCTCCAGAAAAATCATTGAACAGGTTGAACACTCGGTCACCGTAGCGGAAGCCGATGCGAGCTCCCACCTTCTTCGAAATGTCCCAGGCCAATTCCGTTTGATTTCGCTTCAGGTTCTGGTCAAAGGACGACTGGATCAGCGTATTTGTCGTCGCAGGCGCGGTGGCGCTCAGCGGGGTTAGCAGGGCGCACGCTTGTGGGTTTATGCAATCGCTGTCAACCTCGCTGAAGGCGCCATTCTGCGGAATGCGGTAGGCCCAAAAATAAAATTTTTCAATCACACGCAGATGCTGAGTTAAATGAACGGTGGCCTCGAGATCGACGACGTTGGAAATTCGGTTCGCCGCGGCAGTTCCCGTTCCTAGAAAAGCTCGGGTACTGGTTCTCGTCTCTAGCCCGTTGAAAGATTCGTCGAACGGCGTGGTCATGTCAGCCGCGCTGTAGGAAACAGATCCGACCAGGTCGACTCGCTGGAAGTAATTGCTGCGCAGGCTGAGCCTCTCGGTGGGAGTAGAAGTGCGAATTCGCTGGTCGCGCAGGTAGCTGAAGTAGGCGCTGCAATTTAGATTGGTCAAAGTGCCTGCGGAATTGATCAGGCTGTTTGCCGGTGGCTTAAATCCACATGGTACCTTGTTGCCGGTGTCGATCGATAAGCCCAACTCCACCGGAATTCCCCCGGGCAGCAGGGCTGGGGCAAACGATGCCAATTGCGTGTCCGTGTCTCCTTTGTAGTAGTCAAGAAACTGATCGTAACTGAGCACGGTTCGCGGGGCGACCCTCCAGTCGACTCCCATCCGGTAAGAGTTCATAGTGGTGTTCAAGGGCTGAAGCAGCAAAGCGTCCGTCCCAATGTGAATGCTGCTGAACGACGAACCATCTATGTTGTTATGCGAAAAGCCCAAGCGAAAATTTACTGTTGACTGCGGCAGCAGGGTAAGATCGATGTCGGTCATGCGCCGCGTGGTATCGAATGCGTGGCCTGAATTCAATGCCGGAATCGACGGACTGGAACTCGGCGGGTTCAGTGGATTGGCCAACAGATCGTAGTCAAAAAAGCTCTGATCCCGCCGGAAACTTCCTTGCAGGTTGTACCACTTATTCTTGTCGACGCGCAGACGCAAGGCGTTGTTGGGATCGCCACCCCAGCCAAAACTGTTCAAGTTGAGGTCGTCGAACAAAAGACCCTGGTGATCCTGCGACTGCATGGAAAGCGTCTCATTGAGAAAACGCGGTCCGGTCTGCAGGTTCACCAACGTGTCATACATATCGTTGCTACCGGTGCGATCGGTGAAGCGGTAGCCCATTTCGATCGACGAATGCACTACGTAATCGCCGGTGTTTACGCCTTCGGAGGGCGAGTTTTGTCCCGGATTCGAAGATTGCGCGAAAAGCATTCCCGGCAGCACTGCAACCAGCAACCACTGACCAAGTATTTTTCTGAGCGACGCCATCACTGCTCCTTCACTTAAACATTCTTCACTTGAAAAACACATTGCTGAAATTGGATCCATGAATCTGGGTATGACACATGGTGCAAGCCTGATACTTGGCCGATTGGTTGTGCACCGGCCCGATCGGTCCTTGCGTCGGGAAAGTGTGGCACTGCAGGCACAGCATATTGACCAGGCTGACCTTGAGCAGCCGTGGGTTGGTTGAACCATGGGGCGTGTGGCAACTGCTGCAGCCTTCAGTTTTCACCGGTACATGCTCGAATACAAAAGGCCCCTGCTTGTCGACGTGGCACTTCGAGCAAGCCGCATCCCCGCTCGCCAGAGTCTGCACCTGTCGCACTGTCCCGGTCCCATGCGGATTATGGCAGTCGCTGCACTGTACCAAGCCCTCGTTAACCCGGTGGTGGTAGGGTTTGGCGAAATCCGCCTTGGCCGCAGTATGGCATCCGTAGCACAATTGCGGCTGGCTTTGCACCATTAGGTGCTGCTTCTCCTGCGCATGATGCGGCGAGTGGCAGTCAAGACAACCCACTTCACTGCTGGCGTGCGCCGATTCCGCAAAATGCGATTGCGCATGAGACTCGCCGTGGCAGCTTAGACAACGTGCGCTGCTGGCCTGCCGCGACTTCCCCGCGAAGCTGAATATCTTGGTCTTGTCCCCGCCTCCGGCCACGTGCTCCGCGCCTGGACCATGGCAGCCTTCGCACCCCGGATGCGCGGTGCCACCGTGCGATAACCGGTCCAAGAAGTTCTGGATTCAGGAATGACTTATCGTTCGCGACCGCAGCTTGGTCGCTTCGCGCGGCAGCGCGCAAGCCTGCGAAACGTCTTTCAACACTTCATCCAAGGCCGCGCCTAGTGCGTCCATCTGTTCCGAGGTCATTAGCCGCTGCATCCCTTCGAAAAGCTGGCGCTCTTCTTTGCGGATGTGCTGGGCTAGTTTCTTTCCGAAATTGGCTAGATTTTGCGCATCGAGGTCGCGTGCGGCCGCACGAGCGAAATAATTTCTCAAGACGGCATGTTCCGCCTGAAGTTCTTGCACCAGTGTTTGCAGGTCAGGAAACTGCGTGGCGGTTGGAAACAGAACTTCTTCTTCTGCCGCAAAATGAACGGCGATTTCGCTTTCAAATTGCTGTTGGATCTCCGCCTGCCAGGCTTCGAGATCGACTTCGCCCGACTGAACAGCGCGATCAAGCCTTACGCACAGCGCCAATGCATGGTGGTGCTGGCGCGAAAGCGGGATCAGGTTTTTATTACGCAGCATGAGAAGGATGATAAAGATGAGTTTACCGCAGCGCCGCACGAGCGCGGAACGCTCGCGCCTACACTAACTTGCGCCCGCTGCTGACCATTGGCCCCGGTCCGATCGCAGGGTGAGCCAATCAGTGCGGACTCGATCCCACTCCTGAATCAGCATCCCGTAGGATTCAAACAATTGCCGGATTCGCGACCTCTCCCAGCCCACCACATCTTCCAGGATAGGCGCCAGGACCGCCAGCGCATTGCTGCTGAGGATGGTTCGCTTCGCCACCTGCGAAACGTGCTTGGCCTCGGAAACGGCAATAGTAAAACCGTCACGTACATTGACGTGCAACATGACGTGCACATCTGAGCTGCCGTCTCCGACATAGATAATGTGGTCCGGCCCAACTTGCTGCTCGGCCTGCAACTGGTCGAGCCTGGCCACTTTGCCGTAGCCGGCAGTGGCGCGAGCGATGGATTCAATCTGGCCGCTACTGTTATAGAGGAACTCAGTTCCGTAGATGTGAGTGGCAGGGACAATTCCCTCGAGCGCCGATTGAATGACTTCTACCGGAGCTGCGGAAAGAACATAAAAGTCGAAGTGATAACCATCAATGCCGCCCTTGAGAATTTCATAAAGCAGCGCAATGTTTTCCTTCAGGCGCACTCCCTTACCGGCCTCAATGAGATGCTCCCGGCGCACTCGCGTCTTAAATTCCGGATCATGCAGCAGCAGATAGGCAAGCTCTGCGCCTTGCTGCACCAAATTAAGCTTTGCCATCCCTTGGGCTTTGCGCTCAAACTCATCGGTCGGAATGCCCACCAATTCGCTGAGCACGTAACCGGAATCGTTGAACGTCAACGTCTGATCAAAATCACTGGCAAAGATGTAGCGTTTCACAGGCTTTTCACTCATATGGCTATTAGATTCGATAGGATCAGGAAAGACCAATTAAAAACATCGATGGGAGCTATAAGCTATCAGATTTAATCTATTGTTAACAAAGAGACAAACGCCCAAACAACTTCTTTGGTGGGCTCAATTTGAATTTATCGGCCGACGGCTCGGCGTCATCCTGCAGGCGTTTTTTCAAGCGGAAGGAAGGATTTCCCACGGGTTATACCCTCACGCGAGTGAAGTACGCCGCGTTTCGGGATGACGGACTCATAGGAGATTAGAAGAATAGATTCAAACTGAGCCACCGCCTTTTTTCACGGCTTTACTAATTCTCCGCTCACCATTGAAAATAGTGGTTCGCCCTCAAGTGCCGCTTTCTTCTGAGTGCGGAGCGCATAATACAAGATCATCGCCCGCATGCGGGCCATTGGAGCAGAAATCATTATGGGAACTTCCGGAGAACTGATTCGCCTCATCAACTACGTCGACGACATTACCACCACCCTGCGCCGCATCAACGCCTTCGTTGCGGCTATGGAAGCCGACGAACGCAAGCGTTTGGCTGAAAGCCTGAAGGTCGCGGGCTCGAACCTCGATGCGCTTGTGGTCCGCCTGGAAAAGGGTGGGCAGTAGTGGCGGAAGTTAACACCATTGCTGTGATTGGCGCGGGCACTATGGGCCGCGGTATTGCCCATGTCGCGGCACTCGGTGGTTATCAAACCATCCTGGAAGATTTGCTGCCCAACGCCCTGCGCCGCGCAGAGAACGAGATTCGTGGCAATCTCGACAAAGCCATTGAACTGGGAAAGGTTTCAGCTGACGACGCCAAGGTGGCGTTCGCTCGGTTGCGATACGCGGGAAGCGTCGAGGAAGCTGCGCGCGAAGCCGACCTCGTGATTGAAGCCGTGCCTGAGGAGATGGAATCAAAGATCGAGATCTTTACTTTGCTCGACAAAATCTGCCGCCCGGGAACCATCCTGGCTTCCAACACTTCTTCATTGAGCATCACCGAAATTGCCAGCGTCAGCTATCGCGCCAAGAAGTGTGTTGGCATGCATTTCTTCAACCCAGTCCACAAAATGAAGTTGCTCGAAGTTGTGCGCGGCCTCGAAACCGATGAGGACACGCTGGTGACGGCAGCCGAAGTGGGCCAGCGAATGGGCAAGGATGTCGTCGTCATCAAAGAATCGCCCGGTTTCATCACCAGCCGCATCAATGCGATGATTGGGAATGAAGCCTTCTACATGCTGCAGGAAGGAATTGCTTCTGCGCAGGACATCGACAAGGCCTTGAAGCTCGGCCTCAACCATCCCATGGGTCCATTCGAACTGGTGGACCTGGTTGGCTTGGATACTCGCCTGCACATCCTCGAATACATGCACAAGAGCTTGGGGGAAAAATACAGGCCTGCGCCGTTGCTGATCCAATACGTCAAGGCAGGACGCCTGGGACGCAAAGCCGGCCGCGGCGTGTACGAGTATCCCGAGCAGAAGCAGGCGCAAGAGAAGGCCCCGGTTGCCAAGGCCGGAGATTAGATTAATTTATGCTCCACAATCTGTCATTGGAGAATACGCCCAGAACGCTCGCTTCGCTTGGATTAGAGTTCATCACTGCGAAGCAACACCCTCCACGATAAATATGCGACTCTTCGCCGCCCTTTGCCTGATCGGTTTGATCGCCTGATAGGCGGGCGAATCGTACCATTCGCGCGCCTTTTCAACACTGTCGAAGGCGATTACCACGACTGCCGCCTTTTGGCGGGTCGCCCTCGAGAGTCTGAATCTTGTTGCTGCGAACAACATAGTGATGATTGAAGGGCGCCAATGCTTCCGGAATCCGGCTCGCATATTTCTCAATGCCGTCGGGGTCAGTCACTTCTACTTCCGCAATGACGTAGCCCGGAGGAGTGCTGACTTGCTGCGCACGCATAGCCCTGGCGCCGGCAATGCCGATCGAGACGCCGACCAGCACCGCCAGCGCCACTTTGAGGTTCGTTGTCATAGGCTCACCTTCCTCTAGCATTGGCGCGAACCCACACTACCTTAATTAGCGCCTTGAGATACCTAATTCTTGTTGATATCCTGCTTGGCCTCCAATTTTTTGACTAACGGCTCAAAGAAAACTTTCTGATTGTCAGGGGCGCCGGCATACGTGATCTTAATTTCCTTCAGAGCGTTGTCGAAGTCCCCATTAGCCGAATAGATCCTTGCCGTGCCGTCGTGAACGACCCAATCGTTGGGATCCTTCTTCGCCGCCTGACGGAACAAGTCAAAAGCCTCATCCTGCTTGCCCTGCGTCTGCATCTGCCGCCCGTAGTAATAAAGCTGAGCGGCCGTAGCTCTTTGCAGAGCTGCATTCTTCGCCGTTGCGGCGTCGTCTTTTCGACCCATGGCTTCGAGAATCTGCGACTTGGTCAGATAATTATCAAACCGCGGCTCGGTTCGGATCGATGTCTCTTCGTATTGCAAGGCTTCGTCGAGATCATATTTGTTGGTAAAGCAGATAAGTCGCCGCGTCGTCCCAGCCTTCCCACGTGTATTGCGGCAGACCTTGAAGCTGGTTATGCAAGCTAGCCTGCACGATGTCATGCGTGTTTACGTCGATCTTGAACGGAACCGCGATTTTTTCCCAGCGCAACGTGGCCACGGCGGAGTCTGCCTTAACGTCGTCAAAATCGTACGTCAGCGCTTCGCGGGGATCTGAGGCCTGCGCCTTGACGGTCACTCGCAGTGCGTCATCGGCTTGCTTGTACGTAAAACTTCCCCATGCCCCGTGATCCTTCGAGAAGATAACAATCCACTGGTCGTGCCCCGGAATCATGTGCAGACCGTAGGTGCCTTTGGCCAGCGGTTTGCCTTCGATCGAAACTGGATCGGTGAACGTGATGGTTGTATTCTCATTCGCTCCCGCCCGCCAGACCTCGTCGTAAGGCACGACTTTGCCCCAGATGGTTCGGCCCTTAACCAGCGGACGGTGATAGTTAATGGTGATGTCTGTAATTCCGATGCGCTGAATTACCACCGAATGCTGGCTATCACGCGGCAAGTCCAAGAGCGCAGACTGCGCGTGGCCTAAAGAGCTTCCGACTGACAATCCACCAACTGCAAGCAATGCGACGATCAATTTCCTGAGCATGGCATGACCCTCCAATTTGTCTCTGTTTGCGTATTCCGATTGAGGAAACGACCAGTTAGACGGAGGGGAAAACTGCCGGATAGCAATTTGTAACAATTTGTAAAAACTCCGGCCGATACCAGAAATGAGAAAGTAAGTCAGTAGTGATAGCGAGCCTGAAGAAAGTCAATCCTTCTTTCGCTAATCCGATAAACCAGGCGATGTTCCTGAGTAATTCTTCGCGACCAGCAACCGGCCAACACATACTTCAAAGGCTCTGGCTTTCCAATACCACCAAAGGGGTCTCGCAGCACGGCCTCAATCAACTCGATGATGCGAAGGGCCGCCTTCCGGTCGGTATTGATCCAGTGACGCAGATCCTGGCGGAACTCGGTGTGGAATACCGCTTCTCGCTCAACGATTCGCGCCAAGGCCCATCTCCCGACGCAGCTTTTCAAGGGGTTCGGGTTTGGCTTTGCCGGCTACAGCCCGTTGCAATGCGGTGAGCAGGCGTCTGGCATTCTTCGGTGATCGCAGCAAGTGAGCGGTCTCGATCAATCCCATCAGTTCATCGGCGGGAACCATCGCCACCGTTCTTTCACCGCGGCGGCGGACAATCACGACCTCACGGTCATTAGCCACCCGGTCCAGTACGGACGCCAGACTCTGACGCAGATTGGTGTAAGTTGTCTCGGTCATGTCAGCCTCTGTGAGATCATTGTACAGGTTATCTGTACATAACAGGAATTACTTTAAAATTGGGTATTCATGTCGACAAACCTCCGTCTGGACCGTGTTCTCGCTCAACTGCGTCTGTACGAGCATCCCTTACTCGACTTCTCGGCTCGCGCCAAGGGCGATGGGGTAGAACTAATCATTCAGTTCAAGAATCCCCCCGTCCCGGTGCACACTTACTATTTCGATCTACATCCGCGTGATCTGGACAACTCCCAGTTCGAATGGAGCCTGCAACGCCAGCTCTACGATTGCCTGCACGACTACCTGGTCGAAATGTTCGTTCGCACGCCCCAAGACCGCCTCGAACGTCAACGGGAAGGCCTGTGAATCTGCGCCAGAAAATTGTGCAGGAAATCCGCGAGCACGGGCCGATCCCATTTTCTCGCTACGTCGACCTTTGCCTGTATCATCCCGACCTTGGTTACTATTCACGCAATGCGGAACAATTCGGCAAAGCCGGCGATTTCTACACTTCGAGCGACGTACACGCGGTATTCGGCAGGCTGCTAGCCCGTCATTTCGAAGAAATATGGCGAGTCTTGGGAGCGCCAAAGCGAATCGAGATTCTCGAACTTGGTCCAGGACGCGGATTGTTCGCCCAGGACGTACTGGATTGGTCAGAGAAGAAGTTTCCCGGCTTCTTCGAGGCTCTGCACTATTCGCTGGCGGAACAATCTCCAGCTTTGCGCCAGAGATTGCAAGTAACTCTCGAAAGACAATTCCGAACTGCAAAAGTATCGCTCGCAGGCGGCTCTGTTTCTGATCATGCCAAGGGAATTGGGAAGCGCATAACGTCAGTCGTGCCAAATGACATCCCTACCGCACGGGCTTTAGCCCCTGAGGTTCCCATCATCATTTTCGCCAATGAGTTCTTCGACGCGCTCCCAGTCGAAATTCTGAGCCGGCAAGGCCAGTTAATTATTTCGGAGAAAGACGGACAATTTGTTGAAACCTGGCATCCGCCATCTCCCGAGGCGATGGAATTTCTTGACCGTTACAGTGTGCATCCGGAAGCAGGAGAGCGCGTCGAGGCCTCCCTCGTTGCTCGACGCTATATGTCGCAGATCGCCGCCGCGATCGAGCGCGGTGTCACTATCGCCATAGACTACGGATACACGCGGCAAGAGCAACTCGCCGGACGGCATCGCGGCACCATCGCTGCCTACCGGCAACACTCAGTCAGCCCGAATCCATACGAAGCTCCAGGCGAGCAGGACATTACCGCCCACGTGAACTTCACCGCTCTCGCAGCCGCAGCCGAAGCCCAGGGAATGCAGCCGCAGCCGCTGGTGACGCAGTCGCAGTTTCTGATGGGAATCGGCGAGCACAACCAATTTGCCGATGTTTTCGAAGACTGCCAACTTCCGCAGGAACGCGCCAAGGCCGCCCTACAGCTCAAACATCTGGTTACCCCCGCTGGCATGGGAGAAACATTCCACGTACTGATAGCCTCGAAAGGCATCGAGCTGGAAAAAGTGTCAGCACTCAGCGGGTTGACGTTTGGCAAAACTCACAGCAACCGCATAAAACCAAATCCGTAAATCAATAAATACTTTTTGTGTCTCAGTCATGGTTCTGGCGCAGGCGCACGAACATCTATAGCCGCATACACCGCGAATGAAAGGAGAGGGAAGTGGAAACTGCCGAGCGTCCAGCCTCGTGGAAGATCCTTCTGGCTTTCGCCATTATTTACTTCGTCTGGGGATCGACGTACCTGGCGATTCGGGTCGGTGTACGCGAAGTGCCGCCATTTTTGCTGGCTGGCATGCGCTTTCTGGTTTCAGGAGTTGTGCTGTATGGATGGATGCGACTAAATGGTACCCCGGCTCCCACCCCGCGGCAATGGGCTGGAGCAACTGTGCTTGGGACGACGATGTTTCTTGTCGACTACGGCTGCCTGTTCTGGGCCGAACAGCGCGTGCCCTCCGGCATTGCGGCTATTGTCCTTGCGACCATTCCTGTATTTATCACGTTGCTTGAAATCATCTTCCTGCGTACGCAGCGTCTCACTCTTCGCCTCGCCTTGGCTCTGTTGCTGGGCCTGTGCGGGGTCGCCGTGCTGACGCTACCTTCATTTTCATTAGGCGAGCTTCCCATCAATCGTGCCGGAGCAATCGCTTTATTGGTCGCTTCGTTCACCTGGTCTGTGGCAACAATCCTCACTCGTTGGCTTCCACTGCCAGATTCGAAACCTACCAGCGCCGCCGCCCAAATGATGACAGGCGGAATTCAGTTGCTCGCTCTAGCCGCTCTCTCGGGTGAGTTCGCGGGATTTCGCTGGCAGGCAGTCTCATGGAACGCTTGGCTCGCACTGATCTACCTTATTGTCGCTGGCTCGATCGTAGCCTTCACCGCTTATGTCTGGCTTCTGCATTACGAATCACCCACCAAAGTGGGAACCTACGCCTACGTAAACCCCATGGTGGCAGTCGCCGTTGGATATTTCTTCGGAGGCGAAGCCGTCGGTCGGCGTACGCTGTTAGGCGCCTTGCTGATATTAATCAGCGTAATCGCAATAGTTACATCGCCCAAAACAACGAGCCAGACTGGCAAACAACCGGCACTGTCAGCGGCGGACGCCGATTAAATCCCCACAAGTACAGCAGCCTCCGTTACTCGCAAAGCTTCGGCAAGCGCGCGCCCCAGCGATATCATCAGTCCATGCGGCTTCGTTATCGATTGTCGATTGCAGGATGGTTGCTGATGACCGTGCTGGCCGGCGCCCAAACCACACAACCGCCAGCGGATTCGCCTTCAACTGCGTCTCAAACGCTCAGCTCGCAACCGCCCAAACCGGTTAAAGAATCGGCAGTGGCAGCCGCGGCCAGCGCCTCGAAGCAGGCGCGCGACGCGGCTCCGCCAATCAAAGTTATACGAAACCACGATTTAAACGATGGCAGCACCCCGCCCGATGCGGCTAAATCCGAACCAAAGTCGACTGATGCAGAAGCGAGCGCCGCGCAGGCCAAAGGAAGCTCAACAAGACGAAAAAAAAGTGCGGCAGTTTGAGACGCCAGGGCAAAATCTTCCAGAATCAAATCAAGGTGCAAAAAGGCAAAATCATCGGTATTCAGAACCGTATTGTCAGACTCAAGAATCAATTTGCTCGGTGGAGCGCATCGTTCTCCCAAGACAGTGACGCGCCCGCCTGCTGGACCTCGACCTATTACACCCCGTATTACAAATCCTGGTGCGACACCGGACGAAACCTGAAAGCCCAATACGACGCCGCGCAAGCGCAACTAGCCCAGGAAAAAGCGCGCCTAGAGGAAATGCAAGAAAACATCCGCCGCGCAGGTTACGGCAACGCAGTCTACGATCCCGACTAGGCGCTCGACCGCTGTCTTTTAAAGTGCACGCGATCCCTTAAACATTGGTCATCCCGAAACTCGGCGCATTTCAGCCGAGTGAGGGATCTCGCGCTGCAACCCTAAGGCCGCGTCATCTTCTCCGGCTTCATCAACTGATCGAACTCTTCGCCCGTCAGATATCCGAGCTTTAGCGCCGCCTCGCGCAAGCTGCTGTGTTCGACATGCGCAGTGTGGGCGATCTTCGCGGCCTTGTCGTATCCCACCTTCGGAGCCAGCGCGGTCACCAGCATCAGCGAATTCTTCACGTACCAATCAACCTTGGCACGATCGACCTCGATGCCTTTAATCATGTACTCCACATATCCGTGACAGGCGTCGGCGAGCAGCGTGACCGAATGCAGAAAGTTGTAAATGATCACCGGCTTGAATACGTTGAGTTCGAAGTTGCCTTGTGAACCGGCGAATCCCACGGCAGCGCTGGCGCCTTGTACCTGCACGCAAACCATGGTCATGGCCTCGCATTGCGTGGGATTCACTTTGCCTGGCATGATCGAGGACCCAGGCTCATTCTCTGGAATCGACAATTCACCCAGCCCGCACCGCGGACCCGAAGCCAGCCAGCGAATGTCGTTTGAAATCTTCATCAGCGAAGCGGCCAGCGTCTGCAGCGCGCCTTGCGCGAACACGATCTCGTCGTGCGCCGAAAGCGCCGCGAATTTATTGCCGTGCGAGCGGAAGGGAAGTCCGGTAAGTTCGGCGATCTTTTTAGCAGCCCGTTCGGCAAATTCAGGATGAGCGTTCAACCCCGTGCCCACCGCTGTTCCACCAATGGCTAGATCGTAAAGACCGCCCAGGACTTGCTCCAGCCGGTTGATGTCGCGCTCCAGCAAACTGGCCCAACCGCCAAACTCCTGTCCGAAAGTCAGCGGCACGGCATCCTGCAAATGCGTGCGGCCGATCTTTACCACGTCGTTGAACTCTTTCGCCTTGGCCGCAATCGCGTCATGAACGTTCTGGATCGCGGGGATCAGCGTGTTCTTCACCCGCTGCGCCGCGGCAATGTGCATCGCCGCCGGAAACGTGTCGTTCGACGACTGCGACATATTCACATCGTCATTAGGATGAATCGGCTTCTTCGATCCCATCACTCCGCCCGCCAGCTCAATGGCGCGGTTAGAGATGACCTCGTTGACGTTCATGTTGGTCTGCGTGCCGCTGCCCGTCTGCCAGATGCGCAGCGGAAACTGGTCGTGAAGCTTGCCTGCAATAACCTCGTCAGCTGCTTGCACGATGAGCTTGGCTTTGTCGGCGGGAAGTTTGCCCAGATCCTGATTCACCAGCGCACAAGCTTTCTTGAGAATGCCGAACGCATGAATTAATTCGGGCGGCATGACGTCGCGCCCAATGTCGAAGTGCAGCAGCGAGCGCTGCGTCTGCGCGCCCCAGTAAACGTTCGCCGGGACTTCGATCTGTCCCATGCTGTCAGATTCAATGCGAGTTTTCACTTGTGTCGGAAGGGTTGGTTCAGCAAGAGTTGACATAATGAGATCCAAGACAACTACGGCAGATCAGCTTAGCCGTCTTTCTTTCGAGGTTTCGCCGGCAACGGCATTTCGACGAAGGAACAGCTTCCCGGAGTCGCCGCTTCGACCTGGCTGTTATTGCGGCGCGGTATTCGCGCACAATAGGCCATATGTTGGAGCCAAGCACGACCAAAGCAAGCTTCCGGCCAGCCAGGTTTTGCTGATACACAATGTTTTGATCGGACGTAACCATCACATCAAATTCCGAGTCCTCACTAGCCTTAAGAAGCTCGCCGTTTTCAAGCTGGGGATGCCATTGCATCTCCACAAACGTGCGCACTTCATGCCCGGCAAGAAAGCGACGCACGCCAACAGGAACATTCTTATCAAACAGGATGCGCAACGCGGTGGCTCTGTGCGTAGGCCAAAATCGCTTTGATGCGATCGGGTGGCAATTCGAACTGTTCGGCGATTTCGGAGACGCTCATGCCATACTCAAAGTTATCGACAATGGCGCTGACCGGCATCCGCGTTCCGCGCAGCACGGGAGCGCCGCTATGCACTCCCGGGCTTGACTTCGACGAACGAACATTCTGACCAGTCGACTTTATCTTGAGTGGCCACGGCGACCTCCCAAGCCTTATCATTCCACGCTTTTGCTCAAAACACCAGTGGAGGCGCCATCGTCAGATGCCAGAAGTTCGCGCACCACGCGTGCTAGAATCGATAACTTCAAAACGCCACCGTCTTATCAGCGTCGAAGTATCCTGACCGAGGGAACAATCTGTGGTCACCAAACTTAGCTCCGATGTTGCCCTCGAGATTCCCGACACCCTTCCACGCGCTCAGCTGGAATCACGCTCCAACACGCAAGTGGACGTGCTCGTAATTGGGGCAGGGCCTACCGGTCTAGCCTGCGCAATCGAAGCGCAACGGTCCGGGTTCAAAGTCATCGCCATCGACAAGGGCTGCGTGGTTAACTCCATCTTCAACTACCCGGCCAACATGACTTTCTTCACCACCCCGGAGTTGCTGGAGATCGGCGACATCCCTTTCAGCACCGCCAATCAGAAACCGACGCGCCAGGAAGCGCTTGAATATTACCGCAAGGTGGCCGAGCATTATCATCTGCCAATCGCACAATATCAGTGGGTGAAGACGGTGAATGGGCAGGATGGAGATTTCCAGGTCGCGACCATCGATCGCCTCGGCAGAATTTACGATTACCGCACCCGTAAGCTGATCGTCGCCACCGGATATTACGACCTCGCGAATATGTTGAATATTCCGGGTGAGGACTTGCCAAAAGTATTTCATTACTATCGCGAGCCGCATCCTTACTTTGACAATGACGTGATGATAATTGGCGGCAAGAATTCAGCGGCGATTGCCGCGCTGGATTTGTGGCGCCATGGAGCCCGCGTAACGCTTGTCTATCGTGGGCCGAAGTTGCATCACCACGTCAAATATTGGATCCTGCCCGACATCGAGAATCGCATCAAGCATGGCGAGATCAAGGCATATTTCAACAGCTCAGTGGGAGAAATCGCGCCGGATCACGTGGTGGTTTACACGACGGAAGGCGTGGTCCACGTGAAAAACGATTTCGTATTCGCCCTGACGGGATACCATCCTGATTACGATTTTTTGCGGTCGATGGGCATCGAACTTTCGGCCGACCAATGCCGTCCTGTGTGCGATCCTCAAACGCTGGAAAGTAATGTCCCCGGCATCTACGTCGCCGGAGTCATCGTGGCAGGCTCTCGAACCAACGAAATCTTCATCGAAAACGGACGCTTCCACGGCCAGCTAATCGCCAAGCATTTGAGGTACAAGTTAGGCGCAGCCGCCTAACTAGCTCTAAGCCAGCGAAACCGCTTCCTCACCCAATTGCTGATTGATCAAACGTGACACCAAAGGTTTGAGTTCTTCTCCGGTCTTGTGCAACACAAACGCCTGATTCGCGTCCGCCCAGTCCAGCTTGAAACTCGTGGCCAGCGCCGAAATCCATATTTGCCGCACCGGCGCGTTGGGCGAGATGACAAACCGCGAGCCATCCTCGAATGAAATGTGCAGCGCCCCCGACTGGTCTTCCACCTCAAGGTCGGCCGACTCTTCCGCCGTAATCAGACTTTGCTTCAAAGATTCCAGAGCGGCATCAGCCCGTTTGCGAAAATCGTTCTCATCAAGCATGGAGAGATTATAGAAGCTTTCAAGGATGGATCGGTCTTTCAATCGGTCATCCCGAAGCGCCGGCGTACTTCAGCCGGGCGAGGGATCTCGCGAGGCCATCCGCTAAAGTATTCAGTCGTCACAGACTGCAATACGCGATATATATTTGAACGCGATGCACGCCAGATCCCTCGCCCGGCTGAACTACGCCGGGTCTTCGGGATGACGTCGCGTTAGGGGAGTAGCAGCTACTTCAGCAAATATTCCTTCACAAACATCACCGTCGCATAAAACTGATAATCCTGATTTTTCTTCTTGCCGAAGCCGTGGCCTTCATCCTTCGCCATCAGCCACCAAACCGGCGTGCCATTCTGCCGGACAATCGAAACCATCTGCTCCGACTCCGTAACCGGAACCCGAGGATCATTCTTACCGGCAATAACAAAAATCGGCTTGGTAATGTTTTTTGCTTTGTTCGCAGGCGCAATGCCTTCCAGGAACTCATGCATCTTCGGATCGCGCTCGTCCCCGTATTCCACTCGCCGCAGATCCTGCCGGTAGCCCGAGGTGTGCTCGAGAAAGGTCACCAGGTTCGACGGCCCTACGACATCCACCGAGCAGCAGATGCGGTCGTTGTAATTGGTCGCAACCGCAAGCGTCATAAAACCGCCATAACTTCCGCCCGTAATCAGCACTCTGCCCGAATCCAGATCAGGCTGAGTCTGAATCCAATCCAGCAGCGTATTGATGTCGCGATAAGAACCTTCGCGCAACATTCCATTGTCGAGACCAATAAAAGTCTTGCCGTACCCCGCCGACCCACGCACGTTGGGAGCAATCATCGCAATGCCGAGTTCGTTCATGTAGTAATCCCAACGGCCGGGAAAACTAGGCCGGAATTGCGCTTCAGGGCCGCCATGAATATTAATGATCACAGGCCGCTTGCCGCTAAACTTCGCTGGCGGACGATAGAGAAATCCGCTGATCGCGCGCCCATCCCACGATTTCCAGTGGATGAGCTCAGGCTCCGGGAAGTCCGCGGTATTCAGCCCGCCGGTTTCGCTGAAAGTCCAGCGCTCGATTTTCCCGGTCTTCACATCAAACGAATAAGCGTCAGAACTCGATCGCGCCGACGACAGGCTGAATCCCACGTCGCGATTATTCTCCTGCCAGTGCACGCCCGAGAGAACACCCTTCGGCAAGCCAGGGACGATCTTTTCCTTACGGCTCGCGGTATCGAACAGGTGCAGCACGCCGAAACCGTCTTCGTTGGTAACAAAAGCGATGGTATTGCCATCCCGCGAAAGATCGAACTCCTCCACATCCCACGGAATGCCGCTGCTGAGGTAAGTATGCTGCTTGGTATTCAAATCGACATAAGTGAGCCGATGAAATTCGGAGTCTTTATCGGTCGTAACATAAATGCCTTTTCCGTCTTTGCTGAAGCGACCGGAACCATAAGCGATCTTATCCGCGCCGCCCTTAGGCGTAATCAAGGTCTTCGCCCCGCTGCTCGCATCCACTGTCCAGAGGTAACTTTCTTGAGCGGAAATTGACTCTGACACCAGAATGCTCCGCCCATCCGGCGACCAATCCAGCGCAGTCCACCCGCCGCCATTTAGCTGGGCAAGCAGGTGGTCACTCTTCGGATTCGCCGGATCGACCACGTATAAATCGACGTCATTTCCAGTGCGCCGCGTAGACCCATAAGCCAGCTTGTCTCCGGCGTACGACCATACGGGATCGGTATTGCGAGACTTGCCGTCGGTGAGCAACGTGGTCTCTCCACTGGCAAGGTCGTAGCGGTAAAGTTGAAAAAACTCGCCTCCACCAATGTCCTTCGAAAACACAAAAGATTCATCACTGGTTGGCGAATACCATGCTCCGGAAATCCGGTCGGGATAGAAAGTCAACTGGGTTCGCGCGCCGCCAGGCATCTTCACCAGGTGTACCTGAGCCGTATCGGCAAAACGTGTAGTGATCAGCATCCACCGCGCCACCGGGTCCCAACTCTGCAGGTTCGCCGCCCGAAAGTTGGTATAACGGTCCACCGTGTCCGCCAGTGAAGCGGGAATCTTCGGAACGCCTTCGACTACCAAATTCTCGTTAGGAGTAATTACATCGCTGCTCTGCGAAAAGGCCGTTGCCACCAGCAAAAGCAACCCCAGCAAGCGCAACCATGATTTCATCTATATCCCCCTACATTCGGAATGTGCGCGAAACAACTCAGCAACAAATGAACCGGAAAGCAGGAAATTTTAACAGCTTGCTGAAAACCCGTGAGGTTTTTTCAATGGCGCCTTTCAGGCACTGAGGTCGAGAAGGGAATTGTTCTGCAACCTGTTCAGCCTCCGGGTACCTGATCCAGAAACTCCCGCACCAGCTTGCCCACTTCGTCCGGCTGCTCCCAGGGAGAATAGTGGCCTGCCTTGGGAATCACATTCATCCGGCTGCCGCGGATGTGCCGCCGCATCAACTCGGCCTCTGCCCTTCCAGTCAAAACGTCTTCATCTCCAGTCACGATCAAGGTCGGCACATTGATTGTCTTAAGCGTTTGGACAGAATCCGGCCGCTCGGCCATGCCCCGCTGCACTGACGCCACACCTTGAGGAGACATTTTGCGCATCATGCGCAATGCGCCCTCGACCAAGTCCGGACGCGTTCTATGAGTGGTTTTGCCAATTAGTTTTGGCAACATGCTTTCGAAGAAAGGTTCGGTTCCGCGCTCCATCACTTCAGCGGCTGCCTGCAGGCGCGCCGCCCGCGCTTCGGGAGCGTCCGCCTGCGCTTTGGTATTGCAGAGCACCAGAGATTGCACGCGAGGGCTGTATTTGCGCCAGAATTCGAAAAGCACATAGCCGCCAATCGAGACCCCTACAAACGGAGCCCGTTCGACCTGCGCGTGATCCAGCACGCGGACCAGATCCTCAGCATGTTTTCCCATGACGGCCGGACCCTCGCCAACGCTGGAGTCGCCATGCCCGCGCAAATCGGGAAGAATGACCTGGTAGCGGGAGACTAAACCTTGAGCGGCTGGCTTCCACAAATCATGACTGGCGGGAAAAGGATGTAGCAGTACGACCGGCGGACCGCTCCCTAGAACTTCATAAAATATCTCTGCATCGGCGCTGCCAATGTGAGGCATGCCAAATTTAAACACACCGCAGGGACGCCGTGCGAATTGCCGCCTGCCACACGAATCACGAAGGATTGGTTATTTGCACTCCCTCGGGAGCCGGTAGTCGCAGCGGCTCTTCCGGCATAACAATCCACGCAATCGGGTAAGCCAGCAGACCCACGCCCGTCATGACGGCAACGAACAACCAAACCAGCCGCACCAGGCTTACGTCTAAATCAAAGTATTCGGCGAGTCCGGCACACACGCCGGCGATTTTTCGGTCTGCCCGTGGCCGCACCAGCCGCTTTCGCGCCGTCACCGCGCCCACGCGTACTCCGCAATAGGCGCAGATATTCGCGTCGTCCTGAATCACCTTGCCGCAATAGTTGCAGTACATGCTTGTTTCCCTCGTCCGTCTAATACTGAATACGTTCCGCTGCTCGATCTGGTTCCGATTTTATGCTTATCCTATCCTCGAAGATTGTAATTGGACGACGCGGAAAAGGCTTTTGGCGGCGGGCTCGACTGATTAATCTTTGCCCGGTACGAGTAATTCTTGCCTAGCTGGCTGCCGACAAAGCGCAGGTAAAGAACTCAAAGAGGTTGCCGCGCAACCACTTAGCCAATTCCCGCTTTGGTCACTTGCTTGCGATAATGCCGTTATCGCCGTCGTCCATTTAGGTCAGGGGAGTTTTAGATGTCAGAAGTCATCGACAACACACCGCAGGAATTCTGGCGTCCCCCGATCGTCCAGACCGAAACCGCGCCTTCCGACTATGGTCGATGTCTGCGGCCGCTGCCAGTCGGAATTCATGGTCGGCGCCAAGTTCTGTCACGATTGCGGCGCCCCGCGTCAGCGAGCCCTCGAATCCTACCCCGCACACGTCTGGGCGCGTTCCTTGGATTGGCTGAAAGTCCTGGAGTTCCAGAATGTAAAGGAATGGTTAGGGCTTTCCACGGCGTCGCTTATAGCGTTTTTCGCAGGCGTAGGGTGCCTCCTAGCGGCTATTGCCGTCGGCATGATTTACTCGGTACAGAACCTTGCCGATTTTCAAGCCATTCAGTCCTGGCGGACCCAGTGGCTGCTGGCAGCACTGCTATTATTCGTCGCTGGAATATTGCTGAAGCAGGCCGGCACGGCTAAGAAGTAGGATAAGACAAGATTCCTCCCCCGTCCTCCCCTCCTCCGAATGATTGCCGCAGTTGACGTTCTATCCAAAAGCCTGCACTTCACCCTACCGGTTCCGGCTCCGCCACCACAACCCGGCGTTGCTGCTGCATCCGGTAAAGATGGTGCACGGGCCCAACGCCGTGTCCCAAAGGATGCGCATGACTGATCGCCGCCGCCACATAAGCTTTGGCCAGCAAAACGGCCTCCGGCAACCCTCGTCCCAGTGCCAGATGGCAAGCCACCGACGTCGCAAATGCGCATCCCGTTCCATGCGTGGAATTCGACTTCAGCCGCGCCGACTTGAACACTTCCTGCTCAATCCCGCGCTTGCTGGTAAAGCTTAAGAGGTCGATGGCTTTCTCCAGATGTCCACCAGTAATCACCACGGCTGGCGCCCCCATCTCGTGTAGTCGCCTGGCTGCCGCCCGCATCTGGTCCATGTCCGTAACCACCAGTCGCGTCAAGGCCGACGCTTCGTCAATATTAGGAGTCACGACCGCTGCCAGCGGCAGCAGCCTCTCTGTCATCAGGCGCACACCCGCCGCGTCCACCAGATCGGCTCCTGAAGAGCTCTTCAGAATCGGGTCCAACACCACATTCGGCATTTTCCGCGATGCCAGGAAATCCGCGACTGCCCGCGCCACTTTCCCGCATCCCAGCATGCCCACGTGCACCGCCGCAATTTCAATGTCCGATGCCAGTTCAGCCAGAGTTTCCGCAACCAACCCCGCGTCAACCGCCTCTACTCGTCGCACTCCCACTGTCGACTGCACCGTCAGCCCGGTAATGCAAGCGACCCCATAGCAGCCAAGGGCCGCAATGGTCTTAATGTCGGCTGTGACCCCGGCACCCGAGCCAGGATCAAATCCGGCAATTGTCAGCACAACCGGTGGCGTTTGAGCCATATTTGAAATGTATCGAAAACCTGCTGCCTTGCAAATTATTTAGAGCTTGGTTTAGCGGAAAACGCCAAACCACATCCATGGAAGTCCCATTGAGATGAGAAGTTTCTCATAACCACCTGAAAACAAACACAGTGCAAATACTTCATACTTTGCTTAACGTTGGTTATTTACTATTTGATAAACATGTAAAGTGCTGCACCACATAGACATCATCGCCTTTGTTCAAGTCCTACAGCAAGTTACGTAAGTTATCCATAACTATCCCGTAACATTCGTACAGGCAATTCGGGATTGACAGCACTTGCCTCCGCCTATAGCATCGTCAGATCACATTACGGACTGGGTCGCTGGAGGACGACTTTAGGATGGCAAGACTTTACTGACGGAGGTGACACCGAATGCGAAATCAATTAGCTCATGGACTGGCGAGTATCTTGTTAGTCGTCAGCCTCGGAGCAGCTCAGGGGCCAACCAACTCAGGGTCGAAAGACACCCAAAGTACATCGCCCAGAAAACCCGTAACGGCAGCGAATGCCGCGTCCAAAACCAAACATCATGGCCCTTACCAGGTAGGAACCGCATCCTGGTACGGAGAGTATTTCGAAGGCCGCGCCACCGCCAGCGGTGAACCTTACAACATGCACGACCTCACCGCGGCTCATCCCACGCTCCCGCTCGGAAGCTGGGTGCGCGTTACCAACCTGAACAACGGACGAATAGTTT
Organism: uncultured Acidobacteriota bacterium; assembly: GCA_963716405.1. Taxonomy (GTDB): domain Bacteria; phylum Acidobacteriota; class Terriglobia; order Terriglobales; family Acidobacteriaceae; genus JABDBE01. The sequence continues at coordinate 229,576 of CAVQTI010000022.1, forward strand.
ACGTCCGTATCAACGACCGCGGACCGATCGTTCCAGGCCGGATTATCGACCTGTCTTACGGTGCAGCCCAGGTGCTCCATTTTCAGGATAAAGGCCTTCAACGCGTACGCTTGGACCTCGCTTCGCCGCGCGAAGCCGCCCCTGAGCAGTTAGCCCAGCTGCAATCACTGGCGTATTAGCCTCATTCGATTTAAACTCCCCAAGGCATGATGGATCCGCGCCAGCGTCTGATCGTCGCATTGGATGTGTCGTCTGCCGCCGCCGCCCAAAAGATAGTGTCGGCGGTGGGCGATTCCGCTTCCTGCTACAAAGTCGGCATGCAGCTCTACACTGCCGAGGGTCCCGGGGTGGTGCGCGATCTGGTGGGTTCAGGACGCCGCGTCTTCCTCGACCTCAAATATCACGACATACCCAACACCGTGGCGGCAGCTGTCTGCGAAGCAGCAGGTTTGGGGGTGAGCATGCTCACCATCCATGCCTCCGGTGGTGGAAAAATGATGCGCGCCGCCACTGAAGCCGCGCGCGCAGGCAAGCCGGATCTGAAGGTTCTGGCGGTGACAGTTCTCACCAGCCTCGACGACAACGATCTCGACAAAATAGGAGTAAAGGGACGCGTACAGGATCAGGTTCTGCGCTTGGCAGCGCTCGCCCTAGCCGATGGATGCCACGGCGTAGTCGCCTCCGCACAAGAAGCCTACGCGCTGCGCAGCGAACTCGACGGCGACTTCACCATCGTGACTCCGGCAGTCCGCCCTGCCGGGACCGAGCGCGGCGATCAAGCCCGGGTAACAACTCCAGCCGAAGCCATTGCCGCCGGCGCAACCTACATCGTAGTCGGCCGCCCTATAACAGCCGCCCACGATCCAGCCAGCGAAGCCCGCGCCATCCTAAGTCAAATCAGCGCCTGAAAAAAAAGCCGCGACGGCTCGATAGCAAGCAGACGTGCGGCTGATCCGGAAGCCCCAAGCTAACGGCTAGAAGCTGATAGCGAGGGCTGCTTTCCTACAACTTCTCAAAAAACTCACACGCCGAGCACGAAATAAATACTCCACCCGGAACCCCGCGCTCGCGGTCCTTCACTCGCTTCACGATCCGCGTCGGCTTGCCGCACTTCGGGCAATCCGTGCTCTTGGAGGTATCCATTACTTTCTTACGATCCGCTGTCTTGGCAATCTTGGCCATTCTTTATCTCCTGACGAATTTTTCCCTTAGGCTAAAAGCTGGCATCCTAAAAATAATTGGGGAGCAGCGTCTAAGGCTGGGAATTAATACCTTGTTGTCATCAATAACGTGCTGTCATCCTGAGCGTAGCGAAGGATCTCTGTACTGGCACGCTACACTAATACAGAGATCCTTCGCTACGCGCACGATGACAATAGATTTTACATGAACTCGGCTGAAACTACTTCGAAACCGCCGCAAACAAATCCGAGTGCATCAACGATTGGAACTGCTTGTCGTCAGCTTTGAAATGCATCTGCAAATTTGAACTGTCGGAGTTCACCGAAACATTTTCCAGCGCCACTTTTTCAATCGGAGACGCCGTCATCTTCCTATACAGAACTCCAGCCTTAACCAGCGACGAAAGCGTAGCCGCAGTCACCGAATCAGAAGTAACGATATCCAAATCGAAGTTCACCCCGCTGGTGAAGTTCATCTGGTAGCGCGAACCCTCGACATGCTTCTTAATGGTATCGAAGTCCGCCAGTTTCCCGGCATCGCCCAACGCCGAGAGCAGCATGTTCTGCGTGCCCTTCTGATCAAGCACGCTCCAAACCGTGCCCGATTCCACGGAGCCAATCATATCCGCAACCTGCGGATTAGCATCCAGCGCCGAAGTGTATCCGTCACGCGCATCCAGCGCGCCTTTCACCGCTTCGCCGTCACCGAACAGTAGCGAGTTGTCGTCGAGAAAAGTCATGTCCATCCCGCCCGACATGGCATAAAGATCGGTATCCCGATACTTGATGGGCTTCACTTTGTTAGCTTTCGCTTTCTTCAGAAATGCCTTACTGGAAAACGAACCTTGCGCGATTCCGACCACTTTCACGCCTTCCTTGCCCTTGCGGTAAGAAGCAAAAGTTAACTGGTCGACGTCCTTCTCCGGATCGATTCCCACGCCTTTGAGCGAGCCTTCAAATTCCTTCAGGCTGGGAGGGAGCACCTGGTCTTTCAGCGCCATCGCGGTGCTCGAATTCTTCAGCGTCCGGTAATCCACGGTGATAACCTGTTGCACATCCGATGGAATCACGCCGCGCGCGGAGCTGCCCATAGCCGCCGCCCACGCTGCCGCCGTCGAGAGCAACAGCACCCACAACACACCCTGCAATCGCCTCATAGTAAAGCACCTCTTTAAAAGCTAAGACCAGATATGGTATTTAGATGCAGAACGAACCGTCCCTGTAAACTTGCATCCTGGGATATTGTAAGCCACCAGAACCATTACGACACAAAACGAAAGTACGTCAGGAATTGTAACCCGGGCCCACCGACTTAGTAGCGCCGGCATCTTGCCGGCTGTCCCGAGGGCATCCTGCCCAAGGCGGAATACGGCCGAGACAAGCTAATCAGCCCTTAATGCCGCAGCCCTCTTCTGGACCTCAGCAGCAAAAGCCGCGTCCTTCAAAGATTCCAGGTTAATCTCCACGTTGGCCAACGCCCCCTGAATTGCCGCCCGCGCCAAAGCAATCGCCGTAGTTAGATCCGACTTCATATGCGGATTCGTAATCGGCTTCAACATCTCCGCAATCCCCACCACTTCCCGCGCCCGCTCGGCCACCCCCAAAGGCACGCTGGTAGCCTGTTTCAAGCGCGACATCAATCATGCCATCCGCATTCGCCGAAGCTTTAGCTTCCTTGTAAGCCTTCATTACGGTGTTGAAAGATTCCGCATCGGCATCGATTGCAGCCTTCAACTCCTCCCGCAACTCCGACAGCCGCGCAATAGCCTCGCTCAACTCGCGCTCATGTTGCACATAAGCTTTCTTGCCGCGCGACATAGAAGCCACCATCGAAGCCAATCCCGCAGCCATGGCCGCACTCGCCGCCGACGCGCTTCCGCCCCCGGGAGTAGCCGTAGGTGCCGCAAGCTGTTCAACGAAGGGTTCGACTCCAGCTCGCAACCCACCAACCGCAGCCTTGCCGCCCATCACGGCACTCAAACGATTCTCCAGAATCAAAGATGAATCGAAATTCTCCACCTGCAAAAACCACTCCGCCGCGGACTCCAAAGCTTTCTTCGGAATCAATCCCACAATCTCGCTGCTCACAGGCGCAACCCCGTAACGCGCAGCCTCGAGCTTGACCAGTTCGAACACTCGATGGATCGGTGTCTGCTCAAAGTCGGTCAAGTTCATGGAAACCTGCGCCATCCCGCGCACCAAAAATCCCGCACCTTTCACAAAGCGCAACCCACCGTTCGAAGCTCGCACCGCCTTCGCAATCTTTTTGGCGATCTCAACGTCGGGCGTGTTGAGAAAAACGTTATAAGCGATCAAAAACTTGCGCGCCCCAACCACCGTCGCTCCGGCAGTCGTATGCACAGAGGGATCGCCAAAGTCAGGCTTGCGCGCCGGATTAGTAGCAATGTCCGCCCGTATACCCTCGAATTGCCCCCGCCGAATGTTTTCTAAATTCTGCCGCTCCGGAGTGGCTGCAGCCGCCTCATACAAATAAACGGGAATGCGGTATCGCTTCCATATTTCCGCCCCAACATGCCGCGCCATGGCGACACAATCCTCTATGGTCACGCCGTCAATCGGAATAAACGGCACCACATCCGCCGCCCCCATGCGCGGATGTGCTCCCTGATGCTGATTCAAATCAATCAACTCAGCAGCCTTGCCCACGCCGCGAATCGCCGCTTCCTGAATCGCCTCGCGTTCGCCAACCAGCGTGATCACGCACCGATTGTGATCCGCATCCATCTCGCGATCGAGCAAGTAAACGCCATCCATCTTCATGGCCGCGACAATGGCGTCGACCTTAGCCTTATCACGCCCCTCAGAAAAGTTGGGAACACATTCCACCAGAGTTGACATAAGCGAGAAGAATATCTGCGGACTCGTCAAGCTGCAACTCCTTGAACAGGCTTTGCCATCGCTTGTTAATTTTGCCGACTTCAGAAATGAAGTGCGCAGCAGAAAAGTGCCCTTAAAAGCGGATTGGGATTTGAGACCGATTTGCGAGACACGAAAAGCCACTGATTTTGGCCGAGATCGCGGAGTTGAGAACGGCGGATTGTGGTCGATGAGTGAAACGGCGATATTACGTCAACAACCGTTGGCCAACCAGCGTCAAGCCAACCGGTTCTTACGAGTCTACTCAAGTTCACTTGTGCGGGTCACGAGTGCCTGTGCCATCGTTCGCTGAATAGTCAGCCCATGCCGATGGTGCGAGTTCGTCGAACCTACAGCTGCGAAAAAGGCTGTTGAGACAGCGCAGGTGAACATCAAATGCCCGTTTCACGGGTATCCCCGCGGACTGCACAACACAAGTTTGGAGCATATTTTCGTGAAACTTGACAGAACCGTGACTGACGTACACGCGGTACTCCTGATTGCTGCACGCGCCGGACTCAAAGCTCGCTACGTCTCGCCGAGTCTCGACGCCATATCCGAGGGGAGCGAGGTGCCGGTACCCAGTGTAGTCTGGGCTCTCCATCCTATATTCCCCAACCCCCGCCTGACTTCTATCCAGCTTTCCGTTTCGAACTTCAAACCACGCATCGGCAACCCACGAACGCACCCCGATGTAAGGAAGAGCCGTATAAAAGAATCGCGCCTTTCCGTCCAGTAACGGAATCCGTGGCAGCCGAGTCATGATCTGAAGCAGAAATGTGCAATTTTGCGGGGTGCAGGTGGGCCCGGGCCTGTTGAAAACCAAGTTTCGGTGCGGGTCCGGTGGTAACCAGTTAACCGGGGCGTTAGGTCGGAATTGAGGCACCGGAGGCGGTGGCAGCGGGGTACCCGGGGAATCATGCACCCGTTGTAGTAGATCCAGTTGAATCGCCTTACCCCCGTTGCGAACCATGATGTCCCGAACTTCTGCAAAGCCAGCAGTCGAGAAGTCAAGGGATCTCAAGTCCGCAAACAGGGACTCGGCGCGCCGACGCTGATAGACCGAGTCGATATACAAGAAGAGCCAGCTACCAGCAATCGATATGAGCACCAGCCGAGCTATCCAGCGTAAGGTGGTTCGGAATCGACGGCGGGTATCAGTCCTCTTTGAGTGGATGTCGGTCACTTCAAATAGTCTAGACCCCACTGAAAGTCCCTGAGTTCCCAGCACAAGTGACGAAATCACGCGATTGCACGTTTTGACTCCTGGTGATGAGGCGATTTTCGCCTTATTCGCTTTCGGCACGCTGGGGGGCGTTACTGGAACGGGATGTCCACCTCGGCATAGCTGCCCGGTGTGGCAGCGTTCACTGCCGTGATGACTCGATCGATATAGCGGTGCACGGCAGGCCGCTGCGGATTGCCAAGTATCACGACGGCAATTTTGCGGCCTGTTAGGTTTTGTTGGTATTGAATGTTTTTATCAGTGGACAAGAGAACGTCGAACCCAGCTTCTTCAGCCGCCTTCAGCAACTCGCCGTTGCTTAATCGATCCCAGCCTCTTGCAATCGCTTCTACAACAATGTGACCGTGAAGCCAGCGGGCAATGCTTCGAGGTGTGCCATGATCAAAGAGAATGCGCATTATCAGCTGTGGTCTGCACCGGAGGCGAGAAAGACGTTTCCTAAGCTCTTTGCCGCGAAATGCAACACCGCGTTAATTTGTTCACGCGTGACGGCGAATTCCTCCATGACTTCTTCCACAGTCAAGCCAGCTTCCAGGTTCTCAAATACCGTCGCAACCGGCAGCCGGGTGTCTTTGAACACCCACGCGCCGCTCACCTTCCCGGGGATGCTCTCCACGGCCGGACATTGGGACCAATCAAGGATTGCCATATTCGCACCTCCCTTCATCGTAGCTGGTTACGTCGTCTTTTACCACGGTCGAAGTCAGCGTCACACGTATCACTTCCCGAAGAACTTTCCCACTCCGACCCGCACTTCCACCGTATTAATCCCCGGGTTAGGATCACTCAATCCCGCATTCGAAATATGCAAATACCGCAGCTCCAAACTAAAAGCATGCTTATCGCCGAGCACATGCATCCCCAACGCCGCCGAAGGAGTAAAGTTCACACCCGATGTTCCCGTCGGCACCTGATGGTTGCTAAACAGCACCCCACCACCCAATTCAAAGTAAGGCTCAAACCGCCCCCGGGCCGCGAAGTCCCACTTCAATCCCAGCGGACTGAATCCCGCGCCGTAAGCGGTGTTGTAGCGCTGGAACACCATAAAAACCGGAATCACATCGACTGCGTATTCGAATCTTCCATTGAGAAATCCGGGACCGTGAGGCCGCGTCAATATCCATCCATAGCGCAAGCCCACGTTCCAAACCTTGGTATCGGATGTTCCGCCAGGAACCGAAGTCCCGCCGCCCGTCCACAACTCGATTTCGTGACCACCATCTTCGGGACGAGCCTGGGCCCAAGCAACTGAACTGAAACAAATCAGCGCCAACCCCATCAGAAGTTTTTTCATTTAGATCGAAACCGCATGATAGCCCACGTAGCCCCGGACCCCTCGTCCGGAGAGCCAATCTTTTTTAGAGCCCCAGCCCGCCGTCCACCACCATAATTTGTCCGGTAATAAAATGAGGAGCGGTGGCAAAGAATAACACCGCCGCGGCAACGTCTTCGGCGGTGCCATTGCGCTGCATCGGAGTCTGCTTCGCCATTCGCTTCATAAATCCGCTCGCCGATTTCTCACCCAGATCGATCATCCCCGGAGCCACGCAGTTCACCGCAATGGCCGGAGCCAACGCCTTCGCCATTACCTTCGTCAGCATATGCAACGCAGCCTTGGACGAACAGTAGTGCGCGTGGCTCGGCCAGGGCTGCAACCCACCCAGCGAACCCATGTTGATAATTTTCCCACGCCGCTCGCGCAGCAATTTCAAAGCCTCACGCGAAACCAGAAATGGGCCGCGCACATTCGAAGCAAACATCGCGTCCCATTGCTTCAGACTCAACTCATCGAACTCAACCGTCTCGTAATTCGCGGCGTTGTTGATGAGGATGTCGAGCCCGCCAAGCTCTCGACGCATTTCTTTGATGGCAGTTTTGACACTCTTCTCATCGGTAACGTCGCAGCGCAGCGCAATTGCCCGCACGCCAAAGCTGCTGAGATCGATCACGGTATGCTGCGCCTCGCGCCCCGAGTGCAGAAAAGTAATAGCCACATCCGCACCCGCTTCAGCCAAAGCCAGAGCCGACGCGCGTCCCAGTCGGCCAGCCGCGCCCGTAATCAAAACCGTTTTCCCAGTAAGCGGTTTGGCAGAAGTTTTAGGCATAGATCGGAATTGTATCGTGATCAGGCTGACGGGACAGCTCTCTTCCAGTGGTCCGACCACTGGAATAAACCCAGTCTGAATTGCTACACTCAGCCCGTGTCCGGCCTCCGGCAAGTCGTCGTCTACTCGCGCAAAGGATGCCACCTCTGCGAGATCGTCAAAGAAACTCTCACCAAACTGCACCGCCGCGGCGGCTTCAGCTGGCAAGAAATTGACGTCGATGGCGACGAGCAACTCCGCCGCCAGTTCACCGACGAAGTTCCAGTCGTTTTCATCGATGGCCGCAAAGCTTTCAAATACCACATGGCCGAATCCGATTTTCTTCGCAAACTGGTCAGCTAAAGGCACACGGGTTGACTGTTCCACGTGGAACACTTCTTCAGTTCAAGCTAGAATCACATCCGCATGCTGCGCACTGGTCTCTACGCCGACCCTGAGGGACGTTTTGTCCACGATGTCATCCTCGAATCGTGCTCTCGCGTCCCGCACAAAACCGCGATCATTGATAGCTCATGCGACCGCCGCATCACTTACGCAGAGTACGGAGAATTGGTCGAGAATGTTGCGCTGGGATTAGTCGCAGCGGGCGTAAAGCCGGGTGAGGTGCTTGCGATTTTTCTGCCTAACTGCTGGGAGTTCTGCGCTGTTTATCATGCGGCGACGATGGCGGGCGCGATTCCAACGTTGTTGAACCCGAGCTATCGCGAGCGCGAAGTTCGCTATCAGTTGGAGAACTCAGGCGCGGCGGTCTTAGTCACAGATGGCGCTCTGCTTCAAGGCATCAATCTTGCCGGTCTTACCAAGCTACGCCGCGTATACACGACCCGACAGCCATCGTCTGGCGCTGAGCCATTTGCAACCTTATTGCATCCCTTCAGCGTGGTGTTGCCTGCTCTCGATAAGTCGTCGGATGAGACCATCGCGGCGCTTCCTTACTCTAGCGGCACCACCGGACTCCCCAAGGGCGTAATGCTCTCGCACTTCAACCTGGTGGCGAACGTTTTTCAATTCATCGGGCCGCACGCCAGCGAACTTTCGGGCAACGATGTGGCGCTCTGTTTTCTGCCTCTGTATCACATCTATGGTCTAAACGTAGTTCTGAATCCGGTGCTCACCCTGGGCGGAACGCTGCTACTCATGCCCCGCTTCAACGTCGCTCAGTTGCTCTCGCTGATCGTTGACGAATACGTGACCATGATGCCCGCGGTGCCGCCCGCTCTGAACGCCATGTGCCAGGCGGCTGAGGCCGGACAATTCCCCACGAACCATCGCCTGCGCTGGGTGAAGTCAGGAGCCGCGCCACTCGCCCCTGAGCTAGCGCGCCGCTTCACCGAACTCACCGGAGTCCTGGTATGCCAGGGCTACGGCATGACCGAGGCTTCGCCGGTCACGCACGTGGGATATCTCGAGCCTGAACTCTACCGCCCAGAATCTATCGGGCAGCCGCTGGCGCAAACCGATTGCCGCGTGGTGACCGCCACGGAGGCGCCCGAAACTGAGGCCGCTCCCGGCCAGGCGGGCGAACTGGTCATGCGCGGCCCGCAATTCATGCTGGGTTACTGGAATAATCCCGAAGCGACCGCAGCCGTGCTTCGCGACGGATGGTACTGGTCCGGCGACATCGTGACCCGCGACGCCGACGATTTTTATTTCGTGGTCGATCGCCGCAAGGAGATGATCAAGTACAAAGGCTTCCCGGTCGCGCCGGCCGAGGTCGAAGCTCTGTTGCTGGAGCATCCCGCGGTCCGCGATTGCGGCGTGGTCGGGCGCGCCGACGCTTGCGCCGGTGAAATCCCGGTAGCGTTTATCGTGCTGCGGGAAGGCTCAGTAGCATCCAGCAAACTTGAAGCAGACCTCTGCGGATTCGTCGCCGAACGTCTTACGCCCTACAAGCAACCGCGCCAGATCCATTTCGTAGACACGCTGCCGAGAACACCCTCAGGCAAAATCCTGCGCCGTGAGCTGCGCAAAATCCTGACCTAAACCTTGATGGAGAACGGGCGTTTCCGCCCGTCAGGAACGACGCCAATCAATAACGGAACTTTTCCTAAATTCCTTCCGTACCTAAAAATGTCAGCGCGTGCAAGCGCCTAGGCGCCGCACAAAGGAGCACACCATGGACGGAAATTTGGTAGGTCTGGCAGCCGTAATCATGATCTTCGGCATACCCATGGCCGCAATGTATACCTTTTATCACGTGCGCAAGCTACGCACCGAAGAGCGCCTGGCTGCGCTTGCCCGTGGGGTGAATGTCCCCATGCAACCCGAACTTTCCGAGGCAGCCCGTTCGCGCCGCTCCGGCACGCTGCTGGTGATGGGCGCGCTAGGCTACATGCTTACGTTCGGTCTAATCGCCCGAGCCGAATCGGATGCCTGGATCGCCGCCGCCTTCGGCATCATTCCGTTAAGCGTCGGCCTCGGCTTCTTCGTCGACTCCATGCTAATCCGCCGCGACTTGCACGCCTGATGGGCATCGCATAGCTCGTGGGTCGCTGGGTCTTTGACGCAGCCAGGCCGCCGCCGACAAATTTCGCCACCGCAACGCCCACGAAGGCCCGCAACGCCCTCGTCCGGGCGGCCGAGCGAAGCTCGGATCGAATCGCCGGCAATTTTCCCACACTCACTCGCCGGTCAGAAACTTGTACTGCTCTTTGCTCAACGGCACCACGCTGAGCCGGCCCTGCCGCACCAGCGGCGAATCCGCGAACAGCTTGTTGGCTTTGACTTCAGCCAGCGTCACCGGCTTAGCCAGCCTCTTCCCAACTTTAATTTTCACCTGAGGAGTCTTGGGATCACTCGCATCCACGGAAACCACGGTCGCCGTCCCCACCGCGCTCTTGTGATCGCCAGTTTCGTAAATCACCAGCCGGTCTCCGGGTTTCATCTCGCGCAGATGTTTCACCGCCACGGGATTCGTGACCCCGTCCCAAATCGTGACCTTCTCCCGTTCAAGATCGGCGAACGAATATACAGTCGGTTCAGTCTTCAATAGGTAGTCCATGGATTGTCCTTGCATGCGAGGAAAAATCGGCGATCCATTTTACCTTGATAAGCACCAGAGCGACGATAAGCACCAGAGCGACGATGAGCGCCAGAGCGACGATAAGCGCCAGAGCGGCCGATCTAGCACCCGCTCTGGTGTAGTAAAAGCCTTGGCCAGCCCTTAGCGATAGTAAATCGTCACTATCGAACGCCGGAATGGTAGAATCGTCCGATAGGGCCGACGATTTTCATCGTCGCATGCCCGCGTCGCTCACTTCGTCCAGCGCGGATTTCCCGCGAACCTTCAAGTTTACGGTTGTAGGGCGTTCCCTACGTATGGAATCCAGGAGTGACCCGATGCGCCGAACTCGTCTTTATTCCATAATCGTAAACCTGGTCTTTCTGCTGCTTTGCGGGATCGGCGGGCCTGACCGTGCCCGCGCCGAGCTGCATTGGCGGATGGAAAAAAGACAAAGCTTACAAGTGCGCCTGATTGCGTTGGCGGAAGCTGATCCAAGGTCCTCATTTTTTTCCACTCACGAGGTATTTGTCGCAGCGCAACAGCTCAGCCAAGATGAATCGCGCCTGGTGAAGCTGGTGTATGAATTTCTTCCTTATCAGCCGCGGCTTTCCGAATCCGATTTCGACTATTCCGTGGTGCACGCTCTTCGGGCGACGCGCGATCCCAGTTGCGATCAAAGTCTGACGCAAATCACCACCGACGAAAGAACCCGCACCCAGGTGGCGCTGAAATACTCGGCCGATTCTCCGGTGCTGAATACCAGCAGGCATCACAGCGCCTTGCCATGCTTTTCGACCAGTGCAGAAGATTACACCAAGGCAATTCATCGCCCTGCCCCTCCCGAGGAGGAATATTGATGGTGCGAAAGCAGCGTCACATTTTTTGCGTTTTCCCGCTAGTTCTTCCTGAATGATGATTAGCGTCTCCGCGTCGTCGCGAAGGGCGGGCAGCCGCTCTTGTCTGGTGAAAGCTTGTGGCAGGCGACTAGGGTGGAATTCGGAAGCCGGGTTCATCTTTCGTAGCTAACGGATGCCGGTAAGTTCGGCGTCATGGGCGATTCCGCGGGGTTTGATGCCTTTGCCGACTCCGCTGCCTTCTGCGATCCGCAGATCGTAGTCATTTTGCAGGTTGAGCCAGAACTGCGCGGGCAGACCGAAGTACTTTCCTAACCGCAGGGCCGTATCGGCGCTAATGGCTCGGTCTCCGCGGACGACCTCGTAGATGCCAGGAAAATTCAGCGCCTTGGCCAGAGCATACGCACTTACGCCCATCGGTTCCATGAACTCGGTCTTGAGAATTTCTCCGGGATGCACGGCAAAAACCTTGCGCGATTTGGCCATAATTAAATTCGCTTTCTAATGATAATCCGTGATCTCTACGTCGAAGGCGTTTCCGTCATGCCAGACGAAGCAGATGCGATACTGATCGTTGATCCGAATGCTGTGTTGTCCCGTCCGATTCCCGCGAAGCGCCTCCAGATGATTTCCCGGCGGACCTTCAGGTTATCGAGGTGAGCGACGCATTCAGAATCGCCAATTTCTTGAATGCCCGGCGCCCGAGATCAGCCGGAAGCCGCCGGCTCTTGCCGGATCGCCACAGCCTTCGGTTTCCTTATCCGGAAACTCGCTATCATCCTCTTTCCAGAATGCTAACGCAATACGATAGTACTGTCAAGCGATAGTACCAACAAGTTGTGCTCCACTCTAGTCGCGTTCTCCGCCACTACGGGGAGACCTGTGGGGCTTTGCCGCGCAAACCCGACTTGCGGTTCGACCTCATCTGCCACCAAGCCTCGCGATATCTCTCGAGCTTAGCCACTCCCCGTGCGTTCCCATTAGGATAGAAATAAAGAACTGGCCGCCCTCTGACAGCGCCAATCGGGATCACGTACCAGGCGTCCTCCGGTATCAAATACGCGACAATCAAGTCGATCTCATCTTTGGTGTAAAGGTCAGCATCGCGTCTTCTGCTGCCACGAGCATGTATCGCATAGTGTCGATGGCTGAGCCTGACGGTAGACTTCACCTGCACCCGCCACAACCGCCTCCCTGAAGTGACGATAAAGTCGAATCGTTCGGTTTCCCCATAAGGCTTGGCCACGCCCAGGCCCACGCTGGCCGCCTTGAACATGAACGCCAACTCGGCCAGTTCTCCCTGGCGCTTTTTGTAGACGTGCGAAGCATTCTTCTTTTGCTGACTGATGCCCCGATTTTTCATGCAATGCGCAAGAGAGGCATCCGCAAGCGGCGCCTGTCTTTCTCCTTTTAAGTTGTTCAGAAATGAGTAAACGGAATGGAACAAAAACGTCGCAGGCCGGCAGCCAACAAAAAAGGCGCGGATTGAAGTCCGCGCCTCATTTCTACCTATACTTCCAGCCTAGCAGATCGGATAGGGTAAACCCGCCAAATTTTAAACTTTATATTATGAATTGAATCAGCAGATTACAAAGAAAAGCACCGCGCAGGGGGCTTGACAAGATTTTTGCCAAAGTGTGGGACGGACACTCCGATCCGCAGCCGTCGACAAAAACTATCTGAGTAACCAGCGCACCAAGCAAAAACCGGGTGCCCCACACTTCTCGCGTTCTGTGCGAGAGGGTGGGGCCTTAGAGGCTTTTCCTAACCGAACCAGTGCGACAGCGCGGGCTGGCAACGCACGCTGAGAATTGGTCGTGGAGCGTGGCCAGCACTATGCGAGAAGGGAAGAAGGTATGGCCGAGATCGAATCACGGTGGATGGCGCGTCGTCGTGAGCAGCTTGGCGTTAATCCGGTGGTCCGCCGCCGGGGATGGCCAGCTAAGGCGGCGCCCCCTCCCACAGAACGCGAGAAGGGCAGGGCACCCGGGTTTGTGTGTAAGAAAGCATGGGCCAGCCCCCAAGAAGGGAAGAAGCTGTGTTCGAGATTGATCTCGATGGATGGCGCGTCGTAGTGAGCAGAGCTTGGCGTTAATCCGGTGGTCCGCCGCCGCGATGGCCAGTTAAAGCGCCACAGAACGCGAGAAGGGCACGGCATCCGCTTTTGTGTCTAGTGAAGCCATAGACCAACCCCCGATTCGTCGGAGCGCAGCCTCCTGTCTAGATCTTGCAGGTCTCGATTGTAGAAGTCGCTTGCATCACGGATAGTGAGACCCTGCTGGACATGCCTACGGGCAGCCGTCTTATCCGCGGCACGATAAAATGCGCGTGCGAGTTCTAAATGCATTTTCTGAGCGACCGTCCGAGCTAATTCCTTCTTGCCTTCGTTGGAAGCGAGTTTCTGAGCCTCCCTGTAGAACTGCTGCCCAAGCTCCATTTCACCCTCAACAATGTGCAGAAGGCCCCAGGTTGCGGTCAGAACTACATTCCTAGAGACGTCGTTTTCTTGGTCCTCCGTAGGATCAAAAGATTCCAGGACTGACCGAGCCGCTTTGGCGTCCCCTAACATGAGATACACGTAGGCGAGATTATTTACCACGCCGGGATGCCGCTTGAACTTCTCATAACCTTGGCGCAGCACCGTAAGGGCGGAATCGTAGTCGCCCTTGCCGTCGGCGAGTATTCTTCCGAGGTCCGAGTAGAGCTCTGGCACCGCCCTCCCAGAAGCGACGAAAGGTTCAAACTGCATAATGGCCTGATCATATAGGCCGTACTTGGTTAAACAGTTGGAAGCTAACAGGACCGTGTCTTGATCGTCGGGAAAAAGCTTGCGACACCGCTCGAGCGTTATGAGCGCTTGGTTATAGTCACGCGTCTGGATATAGACCCTCGCCAGATTATGATAGGGAATTGGTCCATGTTCAGGCGCAAGATCTAGCGACTTCATTAGCCAACGCCGAGCCTGGGTCTTATCCCCATCATCTAGGAAGAAAGCCCCGATGTTGTTCGAGAGTCGGGCCCTAAGCTGAACATCATTGCTCTGGGAACGCTCCATCTCTGTAAAGATATGGGTTAGTTGGCCAATAGCAGATCGATATTGCCCACGCTCACCGTACGCCCTTGCGAGCAGTTGCCTGGCATCGTGATCTCCAGGCACCCTTTCCAGATGATCGACAATCAACTCGATGACTTCGTCTCGCAACTTTAGTTGCAAGAGGACCCTTGCAAGCCCGAGGACTGCACTCTGAGATGAAGGGTCTAACGACAACGCAGTCTTAAACGCTACCGCAGCACGATGGAAGTCGCCGTTCAATGCATAGGCAGCACCTAAGCCCTCATAGATCGACGGTGCTCTCACTTCGTCGCGGGCCGCCGACCTAAGTAGTGCTATAGCCTCGCGGCTTTTGCCCAGCCTTAGCTGAATCATCGCCAGGTTATACCTAGCGGTGAGAGCTCTGTGCCCCATGTCGATAGCGTCCCTCAGCAAGCGTTCAGCGGTGAGCCAGTCTTGGCGTTTCATCGCGATGTGAGCAAGGCTCACAAGCGGAGTAGCATTCTTTGGGTAGTGTCGCTTCAGGTCCTCGTAGATACGAATAGCGCGGTCAAAATTACCCGCCTCGACTTCAATGCGTCCTAAGCTAGTAGCAGCCACGTAGTGGGTCGGGTCAATCGACAGCGCGGTCTCAAATTCGCTTCTTGCCGGCACAAGTTCACCGGCATTTAAGAGAGCAATTCCTAGGATCGTATGGGCGCGTGCGCTTTTTGGTCTCCGTTCAGTCTCGCGTCTGGAACGCGCAACCATACGAGAGCTAAGAGCTTCGCTCCCCCGATCTGTCTGCAATTGAACGTCGTCCAACGAATCTAGGACTATGCCTTCAGCGCCCTTGGTCACGGCAAACGTTGACCCGGCCGCAAGTGGATTAACCCGCGGAGCCCGGACCGTGAATTGAGGGTCAGGCTCTGACTGCGTAACGTCCTTTGTCGTTTTTTCAGATGCAAGAAGCATTTCCATCCACCTTTTTCGGCAGGCACGCTGCCCGCCTTCGCTGCCGCTCAACAGCCGCGGCATGCTCTCTTTGACGCCTCTGGCGCCATTCTTGAATTTTTTTCTCGTTTTCGAGAACAAGAAGTGCCCGACTGATCCTTAGGAATACCAACCCAAAATCCTGAACTCTCGTGCGGTAGTCCAGAGATGCGGTTGACCTGTATAACTCGTCCACCACAGGGATGATGCACCCAGGTATCGTGGGTGAAAAAGCACCGATGGACGGGAGAGGCACAGAGTTGGCGATACCACCAATGAATTGGTCGTAAATCCTTTTCCGCTCTCCGCGGCGAACCTGGGCCATCGCTTGGAGGAGGTCCTGTTGGAACGTTTGATCGAACAATTGCACTCCCAGGGGAACCCCAGAAAACATCTCGAAGAAGCTAGCACCCAAGGCAAATATGTCCGCAGCCAATCCGAACCGCGCGTCATCATCGTGCAGTGAAGCCAATATTTCCGGCGCCGTGTATCCAAGATCACCAGGCGGGAACCCAGCATAATCTCTAACCAACCCACTTACCCCGTCTCCAACCATACGAGCCGTGCCGAAATCGGAGAGCTTAATACTATCGTCTGGCATCACTAGGAAATTCGTTGGTTTTATGTCGCGATGCGCGATACCCAAGCTGTGCGCGCGCTGGACGGCTCTGCACATAGCCCTAAACCGAAAAAGGACCTGTGTAACGCTCATGCCACCCGACTCAATGGATGAACCTAAATCACTGCTCGCCAGCTCAAGCGCGTAGTATGCAAACGGGATCGGAAAGCCCCAAGGCTGAAGCACAACTGAGAACTCAGCCCGGGGCGCAACGAGCTGAATAATATCCTTCTGACCGATAGCTCGTGCCAGTATGCCCGGCTCGCGCTCGAAACTTCTCCTCCTGTAATCATCGCGCTCGAAGGGGTGTAGGAATTTAAGCGCAACCTTGGCATTATTACTTTGCCTGTCCTCAGCTTCAAAGATCAGAGAGAAAGCACCGTTGCCTCCATCCAAACCTAGCCGGTGAACGTTTTCAAAGCGGCCCCCTATGTCTCGTTGCTGCTCAATCATTTCGAGCAGCTTTTCGGTTTGCGGGTCCAAACTCATCTTCCCCGGCCAAAACGTTCTTTCAAGAATTGAATAGCTTGGTCAGGGTTTTCCCGAAGTATTTCGAGTACCTCCGGCGGAATTTTCCCAGCAGACAGCAAAAGGCGATCCCGGTCGTACCTGAAGTACTTGGCAATCCGACCGACGAGTGCTTCAGAAGGACCTACCTCGTCATTCTCCAATTTGCTCAAGTAGCTGTAGCTAACGCCCAGTTGTGGTGCCAATCCCTTAATGCCAATTCCCGTCTTCGTTCGAAGCTGCCGCAGGACCGTTCCGAATTTCATAGATTTATCTCTGCAGGGTTGACATCGATATCAACCCTATCGAATCATATATGCGGTTGAGTTTTATGTCAACCCAGAGCGGAGCAAAGTTTGCTTTCACGTTCGCAGGAACGCTCGTTTCAGTTGCCCCCATAAGAACAGTGGGAAGGGGCTCCTTCGCCGCTTCTGGCCGGTTCACTTCTGCGGCTCACTGTCCCTCCATACCGTTCGCTGGTCAAATCTTGCCAACCGCTGCTAATCCTATGGAATGCTTGAGCTTACGTTGACCAAAATGGTTCTTTCAGGTAGCTTTAAATAAGAAAACCATAGTGGGGAAGTGTACCTTAAAGAGGGACTTTTAGTGCCAAACAGCAATGGCAAAACGCTGCTTTTATTGAAGCCTCGGGGATTTTGCGCCGGGGTGGTGCGGGCGATCGATATCGTGCGGATTGCGTTGGAGGCCTTTGGGCCGCCGATTTATGTCCGCAAAGAGATTGTGCACAACCGCTTTGTGGTCGAAGAACTGCAGGGTAAGGGCGCGATTTTTGTCGATAACGTCGACGAAGTTCCGAACGGCGAGCGGGTGATTTACAGCGCGCATGGAGTTTCGCCGGAGGTGCGCGAGGCCAGTCAGGCGCGCAATTTGCGGGTGATTGATGCGACGTGTCCGCTGGTCACGAAGGTTCACGTGGAGGCGGTCAAGTTTGCCCGGGAAGGTTATTCGCTGATTCTGATTGGGCATCACGACCACGACGAAGTGATTGGAACTTTGGGCGAGGCGCCGGTGGTGACGCAAGTGGTGGGCTCGCCGGAGCAGGTGGAATCGCTGACGGTGCCGGATCCGGGGCGCGTGGCTTATTTGACGCAAACTACGCTTAGCTTGGATGAGACTCGAGACATTATCGCCGCGCTGCGGCGGAAGTTTCCCAACATTAAAGGTCCGGCTGCTCAGGACATTTGTTATGCCACCGAAAACCGGCAGGTTGCGGTGAAGCATGTGGCTTCGGATGCGGATTTGCTGCTGGTTGTCGGTTCGGATAACAGTTCGAATTCGAATCGACTGGTGGAAGTGGCGCGCAACCTGGGCACGAGTTCGCATCTTATCGATAGCTTTCAGAACATCAAGCCGGAGTGGTTGGAAGATGTGAAGACGATTGCATTGACCGCGGGAGCGTCGGCTCCGGAGTGTCTGGTGGAAGAAGTAGTGAAGTTCCTGGGCAGCAAGGGATTTGGCAATGTGCAGGAAGTTGAAGTGATGCCAGAAAACGTGCGCTTTGGCTTGCCTCCAGAAATTGTGGAGGCGATTGCCAGCGCCCCCAGCGCAGTTAGTGTGGAGTAATTAAAAATAAATATGGACGAGACCTCCTCCTCGTTTTCGGCGTCGAACGCGCCGCAGTTGCGATTCGGAAAAATCGACGACCTCAAGGGCCGGGTCACGGCTGCGGTCGACGGCGCCCGTAAATTCTTATTCTCTCAACAGCACGAACAAGGCTACTGGTGCGGCGAGTTGGTCGCCGACACTACGCTCGAGTCCGATTACATTCTGCTGCACACCCTGCTCGGCACGGGAAACCAAGAGCGCTTCCAAAAGTGCTGCAACTGGATCCTCCGCCACCAAAACGAAGACGGCGGCTGGGGAATCTACGCCAACGCCCCAAGCACAATTTCTGCCTCAACGAAAAGCTACTTTGCTTTGAAGCTTTCTGGCTACAAGCCGAATCATCCGGCATTGGTGCGGGCTCGGAAGAAGATTTTGGAGATGGGCGGGGTCACTGAGGTCAACACTTTTACCAAGATTTATTTGTGTTTCTTGGGACAGTACGATTATGACGCGGTGCCGGCGATTCCTCCGGAGATTGTGCTGTTTCCCAAGTGGTTCTGGTTCAATATTTACGAAATTTCTTCGTGGTCGCGGGCGATTCTGGTTCCGCTTTCTATTTGCTACGCCAAGAAACCTCTGAAGAAAATTCCTGATGAGATGGGTGTGGAGGAATTGTTTGTCGGGGGGCGTGACAAGTCGCGCATGCGTTTGCGGTGGAGCGACAAGCTCGTCTCTTGGCGCAACTTCTTTCTTGTGTTCTCGACCGGCTTACGCATTGGTTTGAGATGGTGCATGTGCGTCCGTTGCGGTGGCTGGCTTTGAAGCGGGCTGAGCAGTGGATGCTTGAACGGTTTGAGATGAGCGATGGGTTGGGCGCGATTTATCCGTCGATGCTTAATGCGATTATTGCGCTGCGCTGCCTGGGGCATTCGCTGGACGATCCGCAGGTTATTCGTGCCGTCGATGAATTCGAGAAGCTGGGGATTGAAGAGGACGATACTTTCCGCATGCAACCTTGTATGTCGCCGGTTTGGGATACGGCCTATGCGATGTTCGCTATGGGCGAGGCTGGGGTTCCGGCTGAATGATCCGCGCATGATTAAGTGTGCTGATTGGATTTTGCAAAAGCAGGTTCGCAATGTTGGCGATTGGAAAGTGAAGAATAAGAAGGGCCAGCCGGGTGGTTGGTACTTTGAGTTTAATAACGAGTTTTATCCCGACGTGGATGATAGCGCGATGGTTTGTCTGGGGCTGAGTCAGGTGGAACATCCCAATGGACGCTATCAGCGCGAGTCGGTGCAGCGGGCCATTGACTGGATTTTTTCCATGCAATGCAAGTCGGGTGGATGGGCGTCTTTTGATAAAGACAATACGCGAATGGTATTCCAGTACATTCCGTTTGCTGACCACAACGCTATGCTTGATCCGCCGACGGTTGACATCACTGGACGAATTCTGGAGATGCTGGCTACTTACGGATATGACAAGAACGATGCGCGGGTGAAGAAGGCGCTGAAGTTTATTCGCGAGGAGCAGGAGCCGGATGGCTCGTGGTTCGGGCGTTGGGGTGTGAATTATATTTACGGCACGATGCAGGTTTTGCGTGGGCTGGAAGCTATGGGCATCGATCATCATGAGCCTTATGTGCAGCAGGCTGCGGAGTGGTTGCGGATGGTGCAGAATCCGGACGGAGGTTGGGGCGAGACTTGCGGTTCGTATGATGATCCTGATACGCGGGGGATCGGTCCGAGCACGCCATCGCAGACCGCTTGGGGTGTGATGGGATTGCTGGCTGCTAGCGATACGCGTAGTGATTCTGTGGCGCGGGGGATTGCTTATCTTTTGCGCACGCAGAAACGCGATGGCGGCTGGGATGAGCCGCAGACTACCGGGACAGGGTTCCCGCGGGTGTTTTATCTTGACCTACACTTTGTACCGGCAATATTTTCCGCTGATTGCTTTGACTACTTACGCCAAGGCAATGGCTAGTGCTGAGCAGGGAACTGGGGTGCGGCGGATTGGGTAGTTCACAGGCGGAGGGCGAGACGCCCTCCGGACAGCCGGCGAGACGCCGGCGCTACTAAGGGAGTTACGACTGATGGCGGTGCCAATTTCTCAGATGTGGACGGTGGCGAGTTACGTCCTCAAGCAGAAGGTTAAGGGACGCAAGCAGTATCCGCTGGTGTTGATGCTGGAGCCGCTGTTCCGCTGCAATCTGGCTTGTGCGGGTTGCGGGAAGATTCAGTATCCGGCTCATGTGCTTAAGTCTCAACTTACGCCTGAGGAATGCTTCCGGGCGGTTGATGAGTGTGGGGCGCCTACCGTTTCTATTCCTGGTGGCGAGCCGTTGTTGCATCCGCAGATCGGCGAGATTGTCGAAGGCTTGGTGGCGCGCAAGAAATATATTTATCTGTGCACCAACGCGCTGTTGCTCAAGGAAAAAATTCATCTTTTCAAGCCCAGCAAGTATCTGACGTTTTCCGTGCACATGGATGGGCAGCGCGAGCATCACGATTTTTCGGTTTGCCTGGAAGGCGGATACGAGAAGGCGGTTGATGGGATAAAAGCCGCGCTGGCTGGCGGTTTCCGCGTGACCACCAATACGACTTTGTTTGATGGGGCCGATCCGAAGAGCGTTCGCGCCTTCTTTGACGAGATGATGGAGTTGGGTGTCGAGGGCATGATGCTTTCTCCGGGCTACTCTTACGATAAGGCGCCCGATCAGCAGCGCTTCCTGGGACGCGCTCGCACTCGGCGGCTGTTTCGCGCCATGCTTTCGAATCGCGACAAGAAGTGGCGCTTCAATCAGTCCGCGTTGTTTCTCGAATTTCTCATGGGCAAGCGCGACTACGCCTGCACGCCCTGGGGCATGCCTACTTACAACGTTTTCGGATGGCAGAAGCCCTGCTACTTGCTGCAGGACGGTTACGCGGATACGTTTGCCGAATTGCTGGAGACGACCGCTTGGGAAAATTACGGGACGGAGTCGGGCAATCCGAAGTGTGCGAATTGCATGGTGCACAGCGGATATGAAGCTTCGGCGGTCAACGATCTGTTCGGGTCGGTGAGTGGCATGTGGCAGGAAGTGAAGGCGCGCATGTTTGGCGAGTATGAAGATGCGTCGGCGCTTCGGTTGCTGGATGAGCCGATCAAACCGGTACACGCCGGTCCGCTGGTGCAGATCGACGCGCCGGTTGGCGAGGAGACGCGGGTTTGAGCGGGCGGGAAGCCGGCCACGGACCTGCGGTTTCGGCGGATCCGGATTCCTTGGAAGTTGCTCCGGGAACGGCTCACGAACAGCTTGAGGGATCGGTTCCTTCGCTGGCTAACGAAGAGGAGCTTCGCAAAGCGTTGGAGTCGGCCTTCGATTATCGCGGCGATGTTTCCATCACGCGCAAAGATGGCAGCAAGATTGAAGGTTACATTTTCGATCGCAGTAGTGGAAAGACTCTCGCGGAGAGTTTTGTGCGCGTGCTGCCCAAAGATGGATCTCCTCGAATAAAAATTGTGTACGCCGAAATTGCCGCCTTGGCTTTTACCGGGCGCGATATGGCTGCGGGCAAGAGTTGGGAAAATTGGGTGCGTCACTACTGGGAGAAAAAGGCGGCAGGTGAGCGCGATATTTCTCTGCAGCCGGAGAAGTTGGAATAGCAGCGGTCAGCTCTCAGCTATCAGCTTTCAGCAGGTGCCTCTGGCTGATACGCTAATGCCTAGTAATTCCAATGAAAGTCGGAATATGAGCTCTGGGCTGTTATCTATCAGCTTTCACCAGAATTCCTCGGCTGATAGCTGAGGGCTGACAGCTGATGAAAGCTTTTGTCACTGGCGCAACCGGGTTTGTAGGTAGTCATGTGGCCCGTGTGTTGGCTGAGCAGGGTGCTGACCTGCGTTTGTTGGTTCGTTCCGGCAGTGATCTGCGAAATATTCAGACTTTGAATGCGGATCGAGTCGTCGGCGATCTGCGCGATCCGGTGTCCATCGAACGTGCCATGTCTGGTTGCGACGTTGTGTTTCATGTTGCGGCTGACTACCGGTTGTGGGTGCGCGATCCGATGGAGATGTACCGCGCCAATGTCGAGGGTACGCGGGGGCTTTTGGACGCGGCGCGAAAGAATAAAGTGCGGCGCGTGGTTTATACCTCAAGCGTGGCAACCATGGGCTTCACCTCCAATGGCCGTCCGGCGGATGAGGATTTTCCGGTTTCGTTCGACAACATGATTGGCCACTATAAGCGGTCGAAGTTCATGGCCGAGGAAGTGGCACTGGAGGCGGGACGCGGCGGGATGGATGTGGTGGTGGTCAATCCCACTACGCCGGTGGGCGAACAGGATATCAAGCCTACGCCTACGGGAAGAATCGTTGTCGATTTTTTGAAAAAGAAATTTCCCGCTTATGTGGATACGGGGTTGAATCTGGTGGATGTTACGGAGTGCGCGCGTCGGGCATGTCGCGGCTTTGGAAAAGGGAAGAAGCGGCGAGCGCTATATTTTAGGGGGACAGAATCTTACGTTGAAGCAGATTCTGGACAAACTGGCGGCGATTACCGGATTGCCTTCGCCTAAGATTAAGCTTCCTTATGCGGTGGCGTTGGCAGCGGGCGTGGTTGATGAAATTGTGACCGGTCGCATTCTGGGCCGCGAGCCACGGGCTACGATTGACGCGGTTCGCATGGGACGAAAGAAGATGTTTGTGTCGTGCGCGAAGGCTGAGCGGGAGCTGGGATGGAATATTGTTCCGGTGGATGATGCTTTACGGCGGGCGGTGGAGTGGTTTCAGGCGAATGGATACGCTACGAGCTGACTTGAGGCTGCCGTCCATGAAGCTAGGGATCTGCTGCTGCACGCTGCGGCGCTCTCTTTGGGAAACGCTTGCACCTGTGAAATGCCTTGAAGCGTTGCAGCGGTGCATACGAACTCGGGGTCCTTCGACTCCGTAGCTGATCCGCTTCGCGGGTCAGCTACTGCGCTCAGGATGACATTTGTTTAATCGGCAGGATGACATTTGTTTAAGTCGCTTCAGGATGACATTGTTTGCTGGGATTGCATGGGACAGTTGGCCAAAGTCGCTATGGTGGCTGCTCTTGAACGTGAAGTGCGGCCGCTGATCAGGCGTTGGCGGCGAGTGGAGCGCGAACATGACGGCCGGCAATTTGAGTTTTTTGAGTTTGACGATGCCGTGCTGGTGTGTGGCGGCATTGGGGCGGAAGCTGCGCGGCGCGCTACCGAAGCTGTGATCGCGTTGTATCAACCGGAGTTGATCCAGTCGGTAGGATTTGCGGGTGGACTTGATCCCGCATTGAAAGTCGGCGCGATTGTTTTTCCGAGGCGAGTGGTGGACGCCAGAGACGGCAGCAGCGTGGAAATGATGACAGGCTGTGGCGTGCTGGTCAGCGCTGCCGAGACTGTAGGCGCGGAACAAAAGCGGAAACTGGCTGAATCATACAGTGCGCAGGCGGTCGACATGGAAGCAGCCGCCGTGGCTCGCGGCGCGCAGGCGCGAAATATTTGCTTCGTGGCGGTGAAGGCTATTTCCGACGAAAGCGACTTCGCAATGCCTCCGATGGATCGCTTCGTCGACCGAGAGGGTAAATTTCGGAGTGGCAGGTTTGTGATCTTTGCCATGTTCCGCCCCTGGCTTTGGCGGAGGGTGATTCAGCTTGCCGCGAATAGCGCGAAGGCGTCGAGGGCTCTGTGTGTTGTCTTAGAGCGAAACCTTAACAATGCAAAGAAACCAGACATGTCGGCTAGCGAATTGCATCCAATAAGCAAAGCACTGAACTGACTCATGGCGATTGCAGAACAATTTACTTTGGACGAAACCAAGCGTGCGATCCCGTCCACGATGCGGGCGGCGGTTTATCGTGGCGTGAACGATGTTCGCGTGGATACCGTCCCGGTACCAAAGATCGGTCGCGGGGAATTACTGCTTCGTGTACACACTTGCGGCATCTGCGGGACGGATCTCAAGAAAATCGCCACAGGATCGCATTCTGCACCACGCATTTTCGGACATGAAACATCGGGCGTGGTGGCGGCAGTGGGCGAGGAAGTCAGCCAGTTCAAGCCAGGCGACCGCGTCGTCGTCTTCCATCACATTCCATGCGGCAAATGTTTTTATTGCCAGCATAAGACTTTTGCGCAGTGCGAGACCTACAAGAAAGTAGGCTGTACTGCGGGCTTTGAGCCGGCCGGCGGCGGCTTTGCCGAGTATGTTCGAGTGATGGATTGGATTGTTCGTCAGGGTACGGTTCGTATTCCAGACAGAGTTTCGTTCGAACAAGCATGCTTTGTCGAACCAGTGAACACGTGCATGAAGGGGATCGAAACGCTGCAACTTATGCGGGGCGAAAGTGTTCTCGTTATTGGACAGGGACCCATCGGTATCATATTGAGTACACTGGCCAAAAGGTCAGGGGCTCGGGTAATGACTTCCGATTTGTATCCTCAGAGGCTTACAATATCTGTAACGTACGGTTTAACCAATGTGATTGATGCTTCATGCGCCGATACAGTAAAAACGGTGCGGGAGCAGACAGAAGGCCGGGGCGCCGATGCCGCGATTCTAGCGGTAGGGGGCAACGCCCTGATTCGGACTGCAATCGATGCGGTGCGTCCGGGGGGCCGGGTTTTGCTATTTGCGCAGACGGTTCGAGGCGAGGTTACGATTGATCCAGCCTCGGTTTGCGTGGACGAAAAGAAACTATTGGGGTCCTATAGCGCATCTGTGGAGTTGCAGGAAGCCTCGGTGAGTTTTGTGATGGGCCGAGAGATGGACTTGGAAGGTTTGATCAGCCACCGCTTCTCTTTGTCGGACAGTGTGAAGGCGCTGCAACTGGCAGCGCGACCACAGCCGGATTCGATGAAGGTTGTGATTCAAGCGGGCAGTTCGTGGGAAGGAAATAAGTGAACGGAAAGATGACAGCAGCCGTCCTCTATGGCAAAGAGGACGTGAAAATCGAGCGAGTTCCCATTCCCCGCGTGGGCGAAGGGGAAGTGTTGGTCAAGGTGCAGGTCGCGCTGACTTGCGGCACCGATCTGAAGGTGTATCAGCGCGGCTACCATGCGCGCATGATCGTTCCTCCGGCGTTGTTTGGACATGAATTGGCCGGAGTGATTGAAGAAGTCGGCCCGGGCGTTCGCGGGTTCAAGAAAGGCATGCGCGTAGTCGCGTTGAACTCCGCGCCGTGCCAGATGTGTTTCTATTGTTCAAAGCATCAGGCCAACCTTTGCGAAGACTTGTTGTTCAACAATGGGGCTTACGCCGAGTACATCCGCATTCCGCGGCGCATTGTCGAAATCAATATGCTGGCCATTCCGCCGGATGTGAGCTACGAAGAAGCGGCGATGGTTGAGCCGCTAGCCTGCGTTCTGCGCGGTCTGCATGAAACCGGTGTGGAGATCGGCGACACTGTCACCGTGGTTGGAGGCGGGCCCATTGGGTTGATGTTCATTCAAGTCGCCAAAGCGGTTGGCTGCAATGTGATCTCCTTGGTGAAACGGGATGCGCAAGTGCAGGCGGCGAAACACATGGGCGCGCACGATGTGGTGCAGATCACGAAAGTGAAAGATCCGGTGGAAGCGGTGCGCAGGCTTTCTCCTGAGAACCGCGGCAGCGATGTGGTCATCGAGGCAGTGGGACGTCCGGATGCGTGGGAAATGGCAATTGACATGGTGCGCAAAGGCGGCACGGTGAACTTTTTCGGCGGCTGCGCCAGCGGCACCAAAGTACAGCTTGATACCAACCGGCTGCATTACTCTGAGGTCACACTTAAAGCCACGTTCCATCACACGCCGGAGACCGTGCGCAGGGCATTTGCTCTGATTGCGGAGAAGAAAATTCGTTCCACCGATTACATTACCGGCGAGGCGCCGCTTTCGCGGCTGCAGCAGGTTTTCCATCACATGCTGAATCGCAATGGCGATATCAAGACTGCCATCATTCCCGGGCACTGAGGAGTCTTTCGCGCACGGGCGTGGACGCCCGCGCCTACACTGATCACTATGCCATCCCTTGCCAGCGATTCCCGGACAGCGGCAATTCCTTCAAAGTCAGGGTGGAACGCTCTTCCGAGGGAGTACGCGATTCCTGCGTACGCGCCTTCGCTGGCCGAAGCGCAAGAATACTGCCGCCGTCTGGCGCGGTCGCATTACGAGAATTTTTCGGTGGCCAGTTGGTTTCTTCCCGAGCGGTTGCGGCAGGATTTCTTCAATGTTTATGCCTATTGCCGCATCTCGGATGATCTGGGCGATGAAGTCGGCGATCCTACCGCCTCGCTGCAATTGCTGGATCAGTGGGAGGCCGAGCTTGATGCTTGCTATGCCGGAAGCCCGCGGCATCCGGTGTTTGTGGCGTTGGCTGAGACGGTGCGTAAGTGCGAAATTCCCAAGCAGACTTTTGTTGATCTGTTGACCGCGTTTCGTCAAGATCAACGCGTTTCGCGTTATGCCACGTTCAACGAGGTTCTCAATTACTGCCATTACTCCGCGAATCCCGTGGGACGTTTGGTGCTCTACGTTTGTGGCTACCGCGATGCGGAGCGTCAGGCGCTTTCCGATTTCACATGCACCGCACTGCAACTGGCGAATTTCTGGCAGGACGTGAGCGTCGATTATTCGAATGGGCGCATCTATCTTCCGCTGGAAGACCTGCGACGCTTTGGTGTCACCGAAGATGACATTGCGGCGCAACGCAATACCGCGGCTTTTTGCGACATGATGCGCTTCGAGGTAAATCGGGCGCGCGATTGGTTTCGCCGTGGTTTGCCGCTGGTGGAGCAGGTGGATCGCGACTTGTCGATTGACATCGAATTGTTCAGCCGCGGCGGGCAGGAAATTTTAAACGCCATCGAGGCGCAGGGGTTCAACGTGCTCGGCAGGCGTCCGTCGATTGCAAAATCGCGCAAACTGGCGCTGGTGGCGACGCGTGGCATGGAGAAAGATGCTGCGGGGCAAACGGAAATGAGTACCGCCGTGCAGTCCGCTCCCACACCTTTCGCGCCCACGGAATCGCAGCTTGCGGTTGCCTATTCGGTTTGCCGCAGCATTACGCGGTCAGCCGCCAAGAATTTCTATTATGCATTCCTGGTGCTGCCGCGGGCGAAGCGGCAGGCGCTGTGCGCGGTTTATGCATTCATGCGCCGATGCGATGACATTGCCGACGATGAATCTCTTTCACAATATGACCGGCGGCAGAAACTTACCGCATGGCTGGATGCGTTTCACCGCGCCCAATCGGGCCAGCCGACCGATGAGCCCGTGCTGCTGGCTTTGACCGACGCACAGCGCCGCTATAATATTCGTCTGGGATTGCTCGATCAGTTGGCGTACGGTACGGCGATGGATCTCGCAGCAGATCCGTCCATCGATCAGGGTCAGCAGGCAGGGGCGTCCGCACCAGGCGAAGGGCTCAGCGTTCACTACCGCACGTTTGACGATCTCTATCAATATTGTTACCGCGTGGCTTCTGTCGTGGGATTGGTTTGCATTCATGTATTCGGTTATCGCGATCCGGCCGCTGAAGCGCTAGCGGAACGTCTGGGGCTGGCTTTCCAACTCACCAATATTATTCGCGACGTGAAAGAAGACGCCGCCATGGGGCGCGTTTATCTGCCGCAGGAGGATATGGAGAAATTCGGGATTTCACTTTCCGCACTGCGCTCTGCTACTGACCCTGCGATGTTTCGCTCCCTGCTAGAGATGGAAGCGGACCGCGCCCGCGAGTACTATCGGGCGGGAGATGAACTTATTCCGTTGGTCGAAGAGGACAGCCAGCCCGCGCTTTGGGTGCTGATGACCATCTATCGGCGGTTGCTGGAAAAAATTGCGCTGCGCCAATACGACGTGTTTAGTGTTAAGGTCAGCCTCACCGTCCGTGAGAAGCTCGGGATTCTGGCTAAAGGGTTCCTGAAACGCCTCTCCTGATGAACCAGAGCTCGGCACAAAATTCCCGAGTAGCAGTGGTGGGAGGTGGATTGGCAGGGCTCGCTGCTGGCTGCGCCCTTGCCAGCAGCGGCTTTCGCGTGAGTCTCTTCGAACGCCGTCCTTATCTCGGAGGACGCGCTTCTTCTTATCAGCATCCCGGGACTGGCGAAGTGGTGGACAACTGCCAGCATGTGTTGCTCGGCTGCTGCACTAACCTGATCAAGTTCTACGAACAACTTGGCGTTGAAAACAAGATCCGCTGGTACGACCGGCTAACTTTTCTGGAACCGGGCGGACGCCGCTCGGTGATCGCCCCGTCCGGACTGCCCGCGCCGTTCCATAATGCGCCAGCGTTCCTGCGTGCCCACTGTCTCAGCCTATCTGACAAACTTTGTATTGCCGCAGCCATGACGTTTCTCGCATCTGCGAAAATGCGTGATACCGGCGAATCTTTTCTTCCGTGGTTAGAACGTCATGGACAGACGAAGCAAGCCATCGAGCGGTTCTGGAAGCCGATTCTGGTGAGCGCGTTGAACGAAGAGTTGGATCGCATGTCGGTGCCTTACGCCGCGCAGGTGGTGCGTGAATCGTTTTTGAAATCGGCGGCTGCGGGACGGATGGGTGTGCCCAGCGTTCCTTTGACCGATTTATATGGCGTGGCTGGCGATTACATTAGCGCACGCGGCGGCGAAATACGATACCGGTGCAGTGTAGATTCTTTTACGCCTGAGTCCGACGAGGTGAAGCTGCTGGTGGCGGGCGATGAGATGAACTTCGACTACGTCGTATTCGCCGTACCCTTTGATATTTTGTCCCGCATATTGCCTCAGACTCCAAACGCAGAGCCGTTGCGGCAAGTGCTGGCGCGGTTCGAGACCTCGCCCATCACTGGAATTCACCTGTGGTTTGATCGTCAAATCACCGATCTTGATCATGCCGTGTTATTGGACCGAACCATTCAGTGGATGTTCCACAAGTCGAAATTGCTGGGACGAAATGACAATGGGAACGGTAGCTATGTTGAGTTGGTCGTGAGCTCGTCGAAAACTCTGGTCGAAAAATCACGATCGGAAATTATCGATGTCGCGCTGGCAGAGCTGTGTGAATTCTTCCCCGGAGCGCGTGACGCGAAGCTGGTAAAGTCAACCGTGATCAAGGAAGTCCACGCAACCTATTCGCCGCAGCCCGGTGTAGACAGCTACCGTCCGCATGCGGAAACTGTTTGGCCAAGAGTTTTACTGGCTGGAGACTGGACTGCGACCGGATGGCCGGCAACCATGGAAGGCGCAGTCCGCAGTGGATACATCGCGGCTGAATCTGTGGCCCGAATGCGCTGGGATACGAGATGCATCGTTCCTTGCGCCAAATCTTCCCGCGGCTGGACTTATGCGCTTGTTCGGATAGTCTACGGCGGTCACTTCCGGCTTGCCGCGCATGCCACGCAAGCACCCACCCCTGGCGAAAAGCCGCGAGGGGCGGGAGCACCCGAACTCGGTTGCGATATCTAAAACACGATCTAGGAATACAACTTCCACTTCGTGCGCGTGTATGCAATGCGGAATCCGTTGCGCTCGGCATTGCGTTGGGAATCGCTGCCCGGCACGGCCACCATCATTGCCAGATCGCATCCATGATCGAAGGCGTAGCGCATGCGTTCCTGGAGGAGCGCGGCTTGCAGGCCACGACGCCGCAACTCTGGAACGGTCGACGCGCCCGCAAACAGCGCAACTTTGTCGTGCATGCTCAGCACTCCGGCAGCGCCGGGTTTGTGGTCAATTTCGGCAAGGAAGCAGGAACTTTGCTGGCGGCCAGAAATTATTATGCCGAGTTGCAGCACGGTATCCAGAAGTTCCGGATGTTCGTGCGCCCAGCCTCTGGCGCTTACTTCACTCCAGATTTGAGCTTCCTCGGGCGCGATAACGCGCACACCGATATGACTATCGCATTTAGTGTCGGAAGGTTCGACCGACCGGAAAAGGACGTTGCTGATCTCGATCGGCCGGTAGTTGCGTCTGCAGAGTAAGTCCAGCGCGGCGACTCCGGTGAGCGGGCTTACTTCATGAAGCACCGGCGCGCCACGATCGAGAAAAAAACTCTCAATCACTTCCAGAGAGACTGGGCTGAGTTCTTCGAATATTCCCAACCCGAAACTCTGTGTAATAGGAGAGTCGACGCCACTAAAGACGGCGTAGGCACCGGCGCATTCGATCCAGGCAGCACCGCTGTCAGGGTGCAAGCGACGCAGTGCTTCGGCAAACTCGACACACGACCGGCCTTCTGCGCGCTCCAAACGCCTCGATAATGCGAGGTCAGCAAACATCGTTGGGTTTGGTCATAGTATACGGGTCGGTAGGACAAACAACGCGGGAAGCCAAAAGCATAGAACAAGCGGCACCGTTCGGATCACGCGGCCAGCAGCACGACGCCACCCGCCACCAGGATCGCCGCCATCCACCGACGGCGGTCTACGCGTTCATGGAGAAAAATCTTCGCCGCGACTGCATTGGTCACAAAGGTGAGAGACGCAGAGGCGGGCGCGATCAGGCTGACGTCGCCCCAGGAAAGTCCGAACAGCAGGCTGTAAAACGCGGTAGTCATGGCAAGAACGCCGAGCAGAAAATTCGGGTTGCGTAACACTCGAGCCAGCACCGTCCACAGTCCGCTCTGGCGCCACAACGCGCCTACGTCTCCGACCTGCTTCATAGCACGGGAGAGGAGGACATCGCCGGTAGTCGACGACAATACAATCGCTGCGATCGCACCCCATGCGTAGGCTTGCTTCATGGCCGGTTCCCCACGGAAGCAGTTCCGTATTTCGCGCCATCGAGCTGAGCGTTCGATGGTTGTTTGGTCAGCGCGGGGCCTCGCGTAACGAACCCCACGCCGGCAGAGATCAAAAGGACCCCGATCCAGCGGGAAGTGGTTACCGCTTCATGCAGATAAAATTTTGCAATCAGCGTGAGCAGCACGTAGCCGAGCGAAGTTGCCGGAAGAACGTAAGTCAGAGTCAGCCCAGGACAGAGCCGTCATGTAGGAGGCGAAAAATCCCAGCAGAAGCAAAATTCCCACCGCCACTGAAGGATTCAGTACAGCCAGGATCAAATCAGAAGGGTGATGCAAGGAAATGCTGCCCATCTGCTTCATGCCCCGTGAGAGCAGCGAATCGCCAATGGACGCGCACAGCGTCACGCCGGCGAGCACCAGATACTTGCGGAAGGTCACACTGTTTTTCCCCAGCGGCGATGTGATTAAGTGCTAGTGTAGGCGCGAGCGTCCTCGCCCGTGCGGTGTCAAGATTGCATCGTCTGGATCTGCAATTCAGCGCTTGAAGGCGAGCTGATAAAGCGAATTACCGTCACGCCTGAAGGTATCCCCGATACGAATCTCAGCCCGCTACGCCTTCGCGGCGGCCACGGCTGTAGCGGAATCGTCCTTCTCCCGTTTGTCTTTCACCCATTTATGGCGCATGGCGCGAACCTTGAGGAAAGTCTTCGCTTCTTTATAGAGGCGCTTGCGATCCACGCTGTTGAAAGCCGCTTTTCGCAGGATGCGGAACACTGCCTTCGGTCGGAAATAATATTCGTCGTAAAAACGATGCACCGATTCGAGAATGTCATCCGCCGGCAAACCGGGATACTGAATGTGTGCCAGTTGGTGGCCGCCCTCATCCACCATCTTATTGTCGCCGACCATGAATCCATTCTTCACCGCATAATCGTACAGTTCGGTTCCGGGGTAGGCGTGGGCCACGGAAACTTGAATGGTTTCCACGTCCAATTCCTTGGCGAACGCGACCGTGTTACGAATGGTTTCGTGGGTTTCTCCCGGCAGCCCGAGAATAAAATCACCGTGGACGACCAGGCCCAATTTGTGACAATCCTTGGTAAACTGCCGGGCGCGTTCGATGGTCGCACCCTTCTTGATGTTCTTCAGAATCTGCGGGTCGCCGGATT
Organism: uncultured Acidobacteriota bacterium; assembly: GCA_963716405.1. GTDB lineage: Bacteria > Acidobacteriota > Terriglobia > Terriglobales > Acidobacteriaceae > JABDBE01. Next base: position 261,432 of record CAVQTI010000022.1, read on the forward strand.
CGTATCCTACAATCAGGAGACGGCATCCTGCTTCCTTCATGGCCTTCAAGGTCTCGTAATCGGTTGTGACTCTCGAGGTGCACGACCAGGTCAGCTTCAGGGGTTTCAATTTCTCGCACAGCTCGATGGTGCGAACTTTCTGAATATTAAAAGTGTCGTCGTCAAAGAAAAATTCACGGACATCGGGCCAGAAATCTTTCGCTTTCGCCATTTCGCGGGCCACGTCATCGGTAGAACGCTTGCGCCACGGGTGTCCGCTTAGAGTTTGCGGCCACAGGCAGAACGTGCATTGCGCGGGACACCCGCGGGTGGTGTACAGCGAAACATAAGGGTAGAGCAGGAATGGCACGTTGTATTTGGTGACATCCAAGTCACGACGGTAGATCTCGGTGACGTGAGGCAGGGAATCAAGGTCCTGAACCTCAGGGCGGTCCGGGGTATGCACGACCGAGCCATTCTTCAGGAACGAGATGCCGAGGATTTCATCCAGTGGCTTGCCATTCGCGAATTCGCAGACCGCATAGTCGAATTCCTTGCGCACCACAAAATCGATTTCACGACAATCCTTGAGCGACCGCTCGGGCAGCACGCTGACATGCGGTCCGACGAAAGCGATCTTAATCTTAGGATTGGTTTCCTTGATCTTTTTTACCAGGCGGATGTCGCCAGGGAACCCCGGAGTGCTGGTGAACAGCACGAGGAATTCGTAGTCGCGGGCGATGTTAATGGTTTCTTCCGCCGAGACGTGATGCGAAGGGGCGTCCAGCAGGCGCGCACCCTCAAGCATGCCGGCAGGGTAGGCCAGCCAAACCGGGTACCAATAACTTTCAATTTCACGGGTAGCGGGCCATCGCGAACCGGCTCCCCCATCGAAATTCTCGAATGACGGCGGATTCAAAAACAGTGTTTTTAATGGCATAGGCGTATTTGCTATTTTAACACTTCTCCCGACGCCGGACCGGAGACAGGCTATTTCGAGTAAACTGCACGCCTGCTGTCAGGATCCGCACGCCGATGCTGTAAGTAATTGACTTTAATAGGCGACGCTCGATTTAAGCAATGCGTTTTTAGTGAATGGAGAGTTTCATGCCCTCAAAAGCGAAACCTGACTGCGGACGGCGAGCCTAAAGTTTTCCCGATCTATTCCGAAAGAGGAACCAGGTGAAAAGAACTTATTCCTGGGCGATGCGACGAGAAACCGGTTCCGCAAACGTGCGTGCTTGGTTCGTACTCATTCTTTGCCTCGCAACGTTTGGTGTCGCTGGCTCGACCCAGCCAAGCACCATCCTGGTGGGCTCCGGGTCGACTATTCCGGTGGCTCTTTTTGCCAAGTGGGGGCGGGAATACAACAAGCGCAAGTCTCAGGTACAGATGCAATATCTGCCAGTTGGAACCAGCGAAGGCCTTAAACAAGTCTCAGCTCGGCAACGGCGACTTTGGCGCTGGGGAAGAGCCGCTCAGCGACAAACAAATCGAGCACGGCCTAGTGGCTTTGCCGGTCGTGCTGGTCGGGATTGTGCCGATCTATAACTTGCCCAAGGCGGGCCGCGATCTTCATTTGTCGGGGCAGGTTTTGGCGGAAATCTTTTTGGGCAACGTGAAAGCGTGGAACGATCCGCTCATCACCCGGCTTAATGCCGATGCAGTATTACCAAGCTCGCCTATCAAAGTGGTTTACCGGCTGGGCGGCAGGGGATCGAACTACGTTTTCACGAGCTTTCTATCAAAAACGAATCCCAGGTTCCGAAGCCAGATCGGAACCACGAGCTCGCCTAACTGGCCGGTGGGAACCCCGGTGCAGTTTAGCTCGGAACTGGTAGACATGGTAGTCAGTGAACCCGGATCCATCGGCTATGTCGAGCTTCAATATGCGGTGAAGAAGCAGGTGCAGCAAGCCACTGTCCTGAACTCATCCGGGCATTTCATTAAGGCTTCGAGAGAGTCCCTCAGCGCAGCTTGCATTGCGGTGGAGCAGGGGCACTGGAATAACTTTTCAGCCTCGCTTACCAATGCACCGGGCCCTGGTTCGTTCCCCATTACCAGCTTCAGTTGGATTTACCTGCGAAGTCCTGATTTTCACCGTCTCGATCCTCTGGCTGACCTCTTGAGTTGGATGTTCACAGACGGCCAGCAATACGTAATCGAGGAAGGCTATGCGGAGTTGCCACAACCTCTGGTAGCGGCGGTGCGCAACCGAATCCATTCTTCTCAATAGGAGAGTTGGCGTCCTGTTGGCCGCAGGCCGACGTTACAAGGGGAGCGGACAAGAGTGTCCGCTCTACGCAAGCCATATTTCATTTTCCCACGCCAACCCAAGCCTCCAGTTCGCCCGTCACCCGGAGCAGACTGATGCGCGCGCGTTGCAGTTCGAAGTTCGTGTCCTGCAGCGAGTCGTAGCGTTCATGAGCCTGGTTGCGGGCGTCGTCCAAATCGTGCAAAGTCGCGCTTCCCGAATCGACGCGAATCTGCAACGCATCGAGATTGGACTTCGCGATCTGGTATTCGAGTTCGACGACCTGCTGCGCGGCCGCCAGTTGCGCAACCGAACGTTGCAACTTCAAAGTTTGTTCTGACACCTGATTCTTGGTTGCCTCAACGTCTTTTTTGGCATGCAGCGCGGCAGCGTCGGCAGCCTGCGCATGGGCATGTTGCGAAGGATTCAAGAAAGGAAACCGGATCTCCACCCCAACCGTGGCATTGTTTGCCTGGAAGCTGTGCGGCTGGAAAAACTGCTGATAGTTGTTGAAGGTTGCCAACAGCGCGTACTGAGCGGCGAAATCGACGCTTGGCCACATTGCCCTGTGCTCGCCTCGGGCACGGAAAGCAGCGCTGCTAGCGCGCAGATCCGCAAGTTGAATCAAAGGACTTTGCTGTGCGGCCCTGGCTGCAAGGTTGTCTTCCTGCTTTACCTCGGGCAGAGGCGGAATGGATTCGGGCACGGTTTCGATCGCAGCCGCGGGGAGCCCGGTCAGTTGCGCAAGTTGATTGCGCAACACATCAATTGCACCTTGGGCCTGCGAGATGTGCAAATAAACCCGAGCGGCGTTGAGGCGAGCCTGATTGCGCAGCAAGGGGTTGTCCACGCCTGCTGAAATCCGCTCATTGACCGCCTGTTCCATCTTGAGCGCGTCCTCGTAGTCGTGACTCAGGTGAGCCATAAGCGTCTCCCACTTACTCAGCTCCGCATACTTCAGCACCGTGTCTTGAATAACCTGACTGCGCTGATCTTTGGTCTGGACGCCGCTGGCTTCGTATTCAGTTCTGGCGGCCCGAACAAAATCTTTCAGCGCCGGGTTGATTAACGCCGACTGCGCTGTGGTGTTGACGATCGAAGGCGCCGATCCCTCCAGGCTCAGCGGATAACCGTAGGACTTGCCTAAACCTGATCCAACCGTCAACTGCGGCAGATATTGATAGCGGGCTTCATGGTACGAGGCAAAGGCGCGCTGCTCATCGATCTGCGAGGCTTGTAACGTGGTGCTGTGCGCCAGCGCCAACTCGACCGCTCGCTTGAGTGGTACCTGCTCGGCCGAAAGAACTCCGGATAAAAATGCGAGAGCACAGGACAGACTAAGAGACGCGATCTGCAACGGTGAGCCTTCATGGATTCATCCTCCAAAAATTCGGAACTGAAACGCGATTGTAAATGAGTGCGTGCGCCGGCCGCAGGTGCGAACCTACTCAGCCATCGCGGCGAGGATATCGTGAGTGCGGCGGATCGTGACAAAGCGGAGTAAAATTTGTCTCATGTCGCTATTGAAAAAGGTCGCAATTATTGTTGTGGCGTGGGTAGCGTGTGTCTTAATTTATCTCGAATTCATCGCCAAGACCCGATGAAGCTCCACGAACCATAATTTCAGCAGCCCGCCGGAACATGGTCCACATTGTTAGCCGCGAGGCGCGTAAGAATGCTTCCACGATGCAAGCCGTGCCGGAAAAGTGGTAACCCAGGAAAGTCCCGGGTGCGGACGAAAAGACGAGTTCTCACGCATACACTACTGTTGACTCCTCCCCATTTTTCAAGCAAGCATCTCATCGCATCGAGTGCAACGCCTCCGTCAAGTCTGCGCGTAGATCTTCTACATCTTCCAGGCCGATGTTGAGGCGGACGATGCGATGGCCGTAGTCTGGACGGTTTTTCGCGGAGTGGAAGTCGTAAGCGACTGCCAGGCTAGTCACGCCTGCCCAGCTATATCCGATCTCGAATAACTCCAAGGCATCCACAAAATGTAAAACCTGCTGCTTGCTAAATTGCCGCTGAAAGACAATGGAAAAGAGCCCACTCGACCCGGTGAAGTCACGCTTCCAGACTTCATGGCCGGGGCAAGATGGAAGCGCAGGATGCAGCACCAATTCGATCTCAGGTCGTTGCGCCAGCCATTTCGCCAAATTCAGAGCGGACTGCTCAAGCGCACTCAGACGAACGGAAAGAGTCTTCATACCTCGAAGCGCCAGGCTGCAATCGTCAGGCGAGGCTGCACAGCCCACGAGTTGATGGGTCGAGCCCAGTTGTTTATAGGCGGCTTCGTCGCGCACGGTGATCGACCCGAGCAGCAAATCGCTGTGCCCGCCGATGTATTTGGTGAGGGCTTGCATGGTGACGTCGACCCCGTGGGCAAAGGCGTCGAAATAAATGCCCGCGGCCCAGGTGTTGTCTAGCGCCACTATGGCTCCGATGCGATGCGCGAGGTCAACGATCGCGGGCACGTCCTGCACTTCCATGGTTATAGAGCCCGGGCTTTCGCACCAGATCAAGCGCGTGTTATTCCGGAACAGCGATTCAATTCCCGCGCCAATCGTTGGCGGGTAAAAACTAACTTCGACGCCGAAACGCCGCAGAACTTCCACGGCAAACTGACGGTTTGGAGTGTAAATGCTTTCCGGAACCAGAACATGATCACCCGCTTTGAGAAAGGCAAAATTGATAAGGGCGATCGCACCTTGTCCGCCAGGCGTGATGAAAGTTCGAAAGCCTTTTTCCAGTTCGCAAACCCGGGCCGCCAATTCCAAGGTAGTTGGCGTGCCGAAAAGGCCGTAGGTGTAGCCGACATCGTACTGATCCCACGTATCCCGCACTGCGGATGCGTTTGGAAATAGCACGGTCGAGCCGCGATACACCGGAGTGGATAACGAACGAAATCCTTCTGGCGCGCGGGCGTCAGAATGAATCAGCTTGGTCTTCCAGTTCTTGGGCATGGCAGTAAAGGCGATTGTAAATGACACGAGAAGGGAAAAATCGAGCGGAATGCCAATCCCAATAACTGTCTGACAGTTATGTTAGAATGTCTGACATGAGCTCTGAGCGTATTACGATACGAATCCCCGAGGAGTTGGGAGGCCGTCTTCGCCATCGTTCGCGCAGCAACGGACAAACGGAATCGGACCTGGTCCGCGCAGCGCTTGAGAACTATCTTGGTGGTTCCAACCGCGAGTCGTCGGCTTTTGAACTGGCGGAGGAGGCTGGACTGATCGGTTGCGTCTCACGCGGCCGTGGTGCGCCAGCCAAAGACCTGAGCACGAATCCCCGCCACTTTAAAGGATTCGGCAAAGACAAATGAGACGAGTTCTAGTCGACACCGGGCCTTTGGTCGCCATTCTTTCCAGCGTAGACCAGCATCACGGGAGTTGTGTCGAAACTCTGCGCCATCTGCCAGGTCCGCTGCTTTCCTGTTGGCCTGTAATTACGGAAGCGGCGTGGTTGCTGCGCGCGCATCCCAAAGCAATTCAGCAACTTCTCCGAAGCATAGACAGCGGTTTCCTGGAACTTCTGTCGCTGGGGGGCAAGGAGGCCACGGGGATCGCGAAAGTGATGAAAAGGTATGAGGACATGCGGCCTCAGCTTGCCGACGCCGCATTGGTTTACCTTGCTGACCGCGAAGGCATCGACACTATCTTCACCCTCGATCGCCGCGACTTTTCTGTCTATCGTTCCGCCCGCAAACGACCGTTTCGCATTGTGCCGAGATAGCAGGCAGCATCGGATTTCGGCAACGCCGAACAGGCGCTGCAGAAAAGAATCGCAAATCCTAATTTCCTATTTGAGCCACTTGACTATTCAGGCGGTCCAGCGCGCTCTGAGCGAGCGTAAAGCTTCGCGCCAGGGAGAGCGATGCGCGGTACTCCAGCGCAGCTGCTGATTTGTTGCCTTGCTGCTCGAGTGCCGTGCCCAGCAGATAATGTGCCTGGAATGCCGGAGCGGCTTCCACGTTGGGACTCGAGGTCAAGTAGCGGCGCAACAATTCGGTCGCTTGCGGTAGATTGCGATTGGAGCGAAGCAGCATCTGCGCGCACTCAATGAGAATCTGTGGCTGATGCACGGGAGCGGAACTGGCATGTGCGATGGCATCTTCCATTGCATCCAGGCGCGAAACCCGGCGATAGAAGGAGGCCAAATTCAACCATGCGCCAGCCGCGCCATGGCTGGCCTGGATGGCGGCGCGATATTCGTTCTCCGCCGCGACGTGGTCCTTATACTTTTCGGCGAGGCGTCCCTTGAGCCAGCCAGCTTTGACTAGGTCTCTACCAGCGAGCTGCTGGGCTTGAGCTTCAGCTTTGTCGCGTCCGCCGCCCATGATTGCCGGAGCCTCCATATAAAACTCCGCCAGATCGACGCGCGCTTCTACATCATTCGGATCCAGCCGTACTGCGGTCTCGAATTCGTTGCGAACTTTCTTTGCCAGTCTAGCCGCAGTCAACAGGCCCGAACGCTCCGCTTTCTCCCCATAACTGCGTCCCAGCCACCAATGATAATGAGCATTCCCGGGATCCAACGCTACTGCTTTTTCGCACTGGGAAACGCTTTTATCCCAATCGCTCAGCGAGTAGTACGCACGGCAAAGCAGATTGAACGATTCGGCATCGTTGGGCGAATTGCTGATTTTGTGCTGCAGTGACGCGATGGCATCATCCACATGCCCTTCAGCCAATAGTTTGGTGTCCGCAGCATCGGCGGCGGCAATGGAGGGCAGAAGTGCAAGCACGAAAATAATCGACAGTTTATTGATTAAAGACATCTTTTTAATGAACCACCTTTACGGCTAAACCGTTATGCAACGGCTTGGAATTTGTAGGACCGAGCGCAACCAAAGCATTCTCACTCAGGCCTCCGGTCACTTCCACTTCGGTCAAATTGGAAATAGAAGTTTGTATATAGCGTTGTCGCAATTCGTTGTTCACGATCTGGTAGACGTAAGTTTTGCTGTCCTCTTGACGCACCGCCTCTCGCGGTACGGTTAGGACGTCGCGATGCTCCGCAGTAATAATTGTGACTCCAACATTCACGTTTGGCAGCAGTTTGAAATCGTGGTTATCGACCACGCAGGTCGTCTCTCCAACATTCCGGGTGCCATGAAGTTTGATGACCGCTGGAGTTACGGTCACGATGCCCTGCCAGGTCCTTTCGGGCATGGCATCCCAGGTGACGTCTATCTTGTCTCCGGATGCGAGGCGTCCAATATCAGGTTCATCGACGAAAGCTCGAACCCGAACCTTGGCGAGGTTGGCTTCTTGCAATACCAGGTCGCCGGGATTCACGTACGCGCCCTGCAGCACTGGCAACGAATAGACCACGCCATCGAATGGAGCCCGGATATTTAATTCGCTCAGCACATCCTGGGCTGCTGTATAAGCCGCTTGGGCTTGCGACTTCTGCGCTTCCACGCGGCTGATTTCCGGCTGCGAATAACGGCCCTTCTGCTTTTGCAAAAGAAGATTCAGGTCTGCGTTGGCGCGTTGGGCCTGGTCCTCCGCAACTTTTATCTCGCCCGGGGACGCGGCATTTTCTTGCTGTAGATGCCGCAGGGCGTCAAGATTGCGCTGTGCGGTATCGCTGTCAGCCCGCGCTTTCAGGATTTGCGATTCGAGAGTCAGGACTTCCTCGCGATTGCCGCCGCTTTGGATACCGCTAAAATCGGCATCAGCAGCCAAGACTTGGGCCTTGGCCTGCGCCGCTTGGCTATGCGCTTTGGCGTCATTCAATTGCACCAGGAGCTGACCTTTCTTAACGTGATCGCCTTCACGTACCAGAAGCTTTTTCACCGTGGTTCCAATTGGCGCGTGAGCCTCAAAGTTCTCCAACGGCTCAACTTTTCCGTTGGTCGAAACCAGGCTACGAATCGTGCCTCGCTGCGCGGCCACTGCCCGCACCGGAACCGCCGGATCCCGCGACAACGACGCAAACAATATCACTGCCGCGACAATTGCAATGGTCGCAGCAATCCAACGGTGCCGGGATAAAAAACTGGCATTATTGCTCGTCATCGTCCCTGTTAATTGGCAGAATAGCTGACCAATTAATGTATCACTTGCAATCTCTGGAATCTCAGGTGGAACCTATCAACTTAGATGCGCCACCCGGACAAATTGACGCGCAAATCGTTGCCCCATTTGGAGCTTTGGTACAGGTACTGTTTACAATATCAGGATGCCCAAAACACCTCGTTACACGTCCGTACATGCCCAGGCGGGTCTGAATGCCGACTTCCCCGAGATCGAGACCTGGCCAAATCAGTTTGTGGGATACGAAATTGTAGTAGATGACCCGGAGTTCACGTCAGTCTGCCCGAAAACGGGCCTACCCGACTTTGGGGTGCTCACCATTCGGTATATGCCTGACAAACAGTGCCTGGAGCTGAAATCGTTAAAGGAGTACTTGCAGACTTACCGCAATCTGGGGATCTTTCAGGAGAACATCGTGAACAGGGTGTTGGATGACGTGGTGCGATGGGCGCGTCCAGTGTGGGCCGAGGTAAAAGGAGATTTTCGCCCGCGCGGCGGGATTTCGACCGTGATCCTAGCGCGGTGGCCCCGTCCGAAAAGGAAAGCGCGTAGTAAACCGACTTTCTGAAGAGTGTTCTCGGCGATCTCTGCGGCTTTTCTCAGCGACCTCTGCGATAAGCTTTTGACTTCTTCATTGCTCGAGGGACTAAGGGGCCGCCCCACCGTGATATATTTCTTCGCCAAGTGCCCCCGACGAAACTTTATCCCTGGACTGCGCTCGTGCTGCTCACGGCGCTGAACCTTCTCAACTACATCGACCGCTCGGTTTTGTTTGCGGTACAGCCGCTGGTGCAGAGCGAATTCCATCTCACCAACACTCAGGTGGGTTATCTCACCAGCGCGTTTCTGGGCTTTTACATGATCGCCGCGCCTTTTACCGGACCGCTAGCTGACCGGTATTCGCGCAAGCTGATCATCATTCTGGGCGCGGTTTTCTGGAGTGGACTTACGTTGCTCACCGCGGTCACGCATACGTACTGGGAGCTGCTGGTTCGCCACACACTGGTCGGAGTGGGAGAGGCGACCTTCGTCACCATCGCGCCGACTTTTGTTGCCGACCTTTTTCCGGAAAGCCAGCGCGGCCGCATCTTTGGCGTGTTTTATCTGGCGATCCCGGTCGGCACTGCTGCAGGCTATCTGCTCGGAGGCAAGCTCGGTCCTCATTTTGGATGGCGATCTCCGTTCTACGTTGCGGCGATTCCGGGCTTCCTGCTGGCGCTCTCTTTGTTGTTCATTCCCGAGCCGCCTCGCGGCCAATTCGACTCCTTGCAGGAGACTCCGGAGCGTGCAAGCATTCGCGGCTTGATTCACAATCCTGCTTTCTGGATGGTCACTCTGGGTATGGCTGCGGGGACGTTTTCGCTGGGAGGAATACAGGTCTGGATGCCCACATTTCTATCGCGAGTGCGCGGCTACAGCCTGGAAGTCGGCGAACTTGATGTTCGGCAAAATTGTGGTAGTCGATGGCATTCTGGCGTCTCTAGCGGGAGGCTGGCTCGGCGACCGCCTGCTGCCTCGAATGAAAGGTTCGTACTATTTTGTGTCTGCCGTCAGCATGGGACTCGGCGTGCCGGTCATGATCGTCGGATTGTTTAATAAAGGACGGTTGATGATTCCCGCTATCGCCCTGGCTGCGTTCCTTCTGCTGTTGAATACTTCGCCTCTGAACACCGCGCTGGTTAACGCGGTAGGAGCCCACATCCGCGCGACCGCGATTGCGGTTAATATTTTCATCTTCCATCTTTTGGGCGATGTTCCTTCGCCGACGCTTATGGGATACGTCGCCGATCGACGCTCGCTTCAGGCCGCGTTCATTCTTCCGGTCATCGCCATGGCCGTCTCTTCTGCCATACTGTTTTACGGCATGCGATTCGCCCCCCAGGTACGAATAGATAACCAGCTTGCACTCCGCAGCCAGCCGGAATGATTCATTTTCATTGGGCTATCTTCCATTGGGTCGCAGGCAGCATTCTCGCGCTGGTATGGTTTTCGCGTTTGCTGGATGCCGCTTTGGGCATGTCCAAGGTCGCGGACATCTCGCGACCGGAGTGGAATCGCAAACCGGCGGGAAATCCTCGTGTAAGCATCATTGTCCCGGCTCGTAATGAAGAAGCGCACATTGCGCCCGCTCTGACCACGCTGTTGAAACTTGATTATGACAACTACGAAGTGATTGCGGTGAATGATCGTTCCATCGACCGCACCGGCGAAGTCATGAATCAGATTGCTCTCACGCCGGAAGCCCAAGGCCGCCTCAAAATTATTCACATCGCTGAACTGCCTTCTGGTTGGCTGGGAAAGGCACATGCCATGTGGACCGCCGCCAATCAGGCGAATGGTGACTGGCTGCTGTTCACCGATGCCGATGTGCTTTTTCGCCCTGACGTCTTGAAGCGAGCCTTAGCCTACGCGGAAGCTGAATCAGCAGATCATGTGGTTTTGTTTCCGCGCATGATCATGAAGAGTCCGGGCGAGCGGATGATGATTGCATTCTTCCAGACGCTGTTCGTCTTCGGGCATCGGCCGTGGAAGGTGGCTGATCCGAAGACGAAAGACCACATGGGAGTGGGCGCATTCAACCTGATTCGCCGCCGCGTCTACGACGCCGTGGGCACCTACCAGGCGTTACGCTTCGAAGTTCTCGATGACATGAAGCTGGGAAAAATCGTGAAGAACTCCGGCTACGCGCAACGCAATGTCTATGGCGCGGACCTGATCTCGCTACGATGGGCGCACGGCGCCATGGGCATGGTAAACAATCTCACCAAGAACTTCTTCGCCATTATGTCGTTTCAGTCGTGGCGCGCGTTGATGTCGGCGTTTGCACTGGCGTTCCTCAACCTCATGCCCTTTGTGGGAATCTGCCTTGCTCACGGATGGGCACGACTGCCTTACGCAGCAGCCCTGGCCTCGATATTCGCAATCTACGTGGGAATGTCATGGGAGTCTGATGTTCCCGCTTATTACTTCGTTTTGCATCCCATTGGCGCGACTCTGTTCGTTTACATCATGCTGCGTTCTATGATTCTGACTCTGGCTCGCGGTGGAGTGGTATGGCGCGGCACGTTCTACTCGCTGGAAGAATTAAGAAAAGGGATGGTATAAGGCGGATCGTCGTGAATTAACTGCCGACCACAAGCGTTTGTCATCCCGAGCAACGCGAGGGATCTGCATTTTTCTGGTCGAGCGAACTGCAGATTCCTCGCTTCGCTCGGAATGACAATATCATTCCAGATAGCAAGGGATTATTGCGGTGGGCTGGTACCTTCAGACTCAGGGTCCGACGGAACGGCTATCGGGATAGTCGGCGTCTGTTTCTTCGGATAGGTTTTATAAGGCGCCTTGGGCTGGCTGAACGTTCCTGCACTGTATTTGCCTTTATTCTCTACGTCGAAATTTTTCGGCAGAGGTGGAATGCGCAGCCCGGTCCCGCCGAGCTGGCGCAATTGATTAAGCACAATCTCGGCCCGTCCATCGTATTCCTTCAGCGGCCCATGGATCTCGATTACCTGATTTTGTAGCAGGCTGACATTTCCAATGCGTTTCAGATCGTGCGGAAAAACCACCACCGTAAATGGACACACCATGGAATCCTGGCAAAAATCGAACCGCGTTACGCCCCGGCCAACATGTTTTACGCGCAGTACCTTGCCAGTGACGCACTGATCTTCACCGATGTGCTGACGAGCTTCGGTAATCGGAATGCAATCGCTAAATAGGGAAGCAGGGAAGAGCAGCGTCAGGAATAACGGCATCACTCTATGGAGCGATAACGTTTGGCATGCGCGGCGAAGTTGGTTGGGCAGAATGGGCACACAAACCCGACTGCATGAAAGTTGTCGGACAGAATCATTGTATGGCGGGCAGTGCGACTGACCATGCAGCAGGATGGAATAAACCCCACGTGTTCCCGAAACAGAAAAAGGCACGGGCGGGGACGCCCGCGCCTACATTGGCAAACCAGGCTGAACTTCTAGCTGAACGCTTTCACCGCGCCAGCCTCGTCATCTCTGACGTCGAAGACGGTGTACAGCTTGGTGATCTGCAGCAGGTCGTGAACTTTCTTGGTCAGGTTCAGCAATTTGAGTTCTCCGCCCTGGTTGCGAACCGTGGTAAAGGCGCTGACCAACTCACCAATCCCCGAACTGTCGATATAGCTTACTTCGCCGAGGTTAAGCAGAATCTTTTTTTGGCCTTTCGACAGCAGTTCGCGCACCGTGTCACGCAGGATCACGCTGCCTTCGCCGAGCGTGATTCGGCCACTGCAATCGACGATGCTCACTCCATCCACCTGACGAGTAGTGCTCTTCATGGTCACTGAGAAGCCTCCTTAACGTCCTCGGCTGGGCCGTGGACGTGCTTTACTAGTTTAATTTCGGTGCCCGTCTGGGACGGATGAATCTGCACTTCGTCCATGAACGAGCGAATTAGAAAAATTCCACGTCCTGAAGTCTTCAAAAGATTTTCCGGGGCCAGGGGATCGGGAATCTTATCCATGTCTAACCCTTTGCCCTGATCACGAATGGTGATCACCAGTTGTTTGCTGGTCCGTTCGAAATCGAGTTTGACTTTCTTTTCCGGATCATAAGCATTGCCGTGCAACACGGCATTCACTGCGGCCTCGCGTACGGCCATGGAAATCTGCATGACTTGATCTTCATTGAAGCCAGTTTCAGCCGCGATTCGGCTGGCTGTCTGCTCGGCATTGTCGACGGTCTCCAGCGTCGAATCGAGCGTATAGGAGACCCGCAGTTCGGTCATGGCAAAATGTTCGCGACCCAGTTCGCAGACCCGCAACCTCCGCTGACCCAGTTTTGGCTCCGCAGTTTCGCTTAGCGTGTGCTAAAAAGCCTCCGGTCAGCGGATTGGGTAGTTTGCCTTGCTGCTGTGGAAATGTCAACGCAAGGCTGATTTTTTGTCATACCACAATAGAAGTGTCCCCGGTTTTCCGTGACCCCGAGCAGAAAAAAACAGGTAAAAGGCTTCTGGCTTCCTGTCTCGCACTTGGGTATTCTCACTGAGCGATGTCCACCGTGGCGCTTACCGAATTGTTGGGACAGCCGGTATTCGATCCGGCTGGCGGGCAATGCGGACGGGTGCGCGAACTGGCGGTCGCGCCACAGGAGGATCGGGCTCGGGTCGCGGTGCTGATCGTTCGCACCAAAACCGGCGACCGGGTGCTCCCGTTCAGTGCCGTGGACTCCATCGACGACGGCCTGCGGGTTGCCAGTTCGGCTTCTAGTTGGCCCATTGCGAATGGCTCCGAGGGTCTGTTCTTTTTGGCGCGCGATCTCCTCGATCAGCAGATTATCGATGTTCACGGCCGCAAGGTAGTTCGCGTCAACGACGTCGAATTGCATAGAGACCCCGATAGCAAGCATCCCGTGCTGAGAGTCGGTTCGGTTGACGTCGGCGCGCGCGGCGCAGTTCGCCGTTTGCTGAAGGGTGTGGTTCCGGTGGCGGCATTGCGCGCTTTACTACGCCAGATCCCGGAACGTGCAATTCCGTGGGATTTCGTCGATCTCATCGAGACTGATCCAGCTCGCCGGGTGAAGCTCAAGATTTCCCACGAGCGACTGGCCCGCCTGCATCCGGCCGACATTGCCGACATCGTCGAAGATCTGGCGCCTGATGAACGCGAAGCGGTATTTGAGACCCTGGACGAGGAAGTTGCCGCCGAGGCATTGGAGGAAGTGCATCCTAAGGTACAGAAGGCGATTGTGGAGTCGCTCGATTCCGATCGGGCCGCTGACATCGTAGAAGAAATGGATCCGGACGCGGCTGCCGATCTGTTAGCCGATCTACCCGAGGAGACTTCCGCGGACATCCTGCAAGAAATGGCTCCGCGGGAGCGGCAAGAAATGCAAGAGCTCCTCGAGCATCGCGAGAACACCGCTGCCGGACGAATGAACACCGACTACATGGCCCTCGGCCTCGACGCCCGTATGATCGACGCAGTCGAAGCTCTGCGTCGGTTTGAAGGCGGCATCGAAACCGCCAGCACGATTTATCTGATCGACTCGAAGGGCACGCTCGCAGGCGCCGTACCGTTGGCAAAATTAGTCCTGGCCTCGCCAGAGACCGCATTACTTTCACTAACCCAGGAACCGCTAATCTCCTGCCGCGAGCACGCCAAAGAGATGGAATTCGCCGAACTGTTCGATAAGTACAACCTGATAACACTGCCGGTTGTCGATGAGCACAATAAGTTGACTGGCGTGATCACTTCCGATGACGTAATTAGCCTGCTGCGAGCCAAGCTGTAGAGATCCATCTGACCTGTTATCCCCGAGGGGAGCATCAGGTTCGCGAAGCGAATCTGATGCGGAGTCGAGGGAGCTTGTGTATGTCTTGCGTGTTGGCGAAGCATGCGTCTGTGATGAAGTCACATCCGGCGGCAGAGGAAAACGCAAGGTTTCGCTCGACTTCGCTCGGGATGATAGGGTTTTTCTTCGTTACCTCTTTAATCACTTGCGCGAGCGTTTTATTGCCGAAACCAAGTCACTGCGAGAGGCTTAATATCAAGCAAAAGAGGTGGGGCATCCTATGCGGGGCAGACTCGTCGCAATTCTCACCCAGTGGCACGAACAGGTGAATTTCTGCGCACCGCCAGCAGGCGGGAAGAGGGAATTGATGGCGCCGCATCCGCAGTTCGGTCTGCGCGGTTCAATCACAACGCAGGAAGTCTGCGATGCTGCCGGAGGAACATTCCATCCGATTGGATGGGCACGTCTATCCTTTCGAGAAGGATCAAGCCGGCATCTGGCCGGTAGAGCGGCAACAGGGCGACGTCGACTAAAACCCCACTTTTTTGTCATTCCGAGCAACGCGAGGGATCTGCATTCCGACTGGGACCCGCGACATTCCTCGTTTTGAGAAGAATGACGACATGGTTTCCAAGCGCCGCTTCTACACGCCCGCGCGAGCCCGCTTGCTATGGGCTTGGATCACTCCCGCGCCATGGCCATTTCCGCTCTCATCGATTTTGAATTGCTCGACCAGGCGGCGAAGCTCAGTTGAAGTTTCCACCAACTGCTGGGCCGCTTTCTGCGTATCGGTTGCGCCCCGCGAGGTGCTCTCCGCAGCCTCCGCCACGCCGGCAATGTTGCTGGTAATCTCGCCGCTTCCGTGCGCGGCTTCGCTGACGTTGCGCGCCATCTCGTTGGTCGTGGCGTTCTGTTCTTCCACAGCCGTCGCAATGGTGTTGGAGATGCCGTTAATCTGATTGATGACTTCGCTGATGGTTCCAATCGAATCGACTGCCGCTTTGGCGTCGACCTGAATGGTTTCGATTTTGCGGCTGATGTCTTCGGTAGCTTTGGCAGTTTTCTTGGCCAGCTCTTTCACTTCGTTCGCCACTACGGCAAATCCTTTGCCCGCCTCGCCAGCACGGGCGGCCTCAATGGTTGCGTTGAGAGCCAATAGATTGGTTTGCTGGGCGATGGAAGTGATGACCTTGATCACCTGACCAATCTCGGCGGAAGATTCGCCGAGTTTGGAAACAGTGGTGTTTGCTGTCTCGGCAGCTCGTACCGCGGAGTTTGCGATCTTGGCGGCTTCGGTGGCGTTCTTGGCGATTTCTTTGATGCTGGCGCCCATTTCTTCCGCCCCGGTGGCTACGGTCTGAAGATTCTGGCTGACCTGCAACGTCGCCCCCGACACCACTTTCGTCTGCGCGGAAGTTTCTTCCGCATTAGCGCTCATCTGCTGGCTGACCGTGGTCAATTCTTCAGAAGCCGACGCCAGATTCATGGAGCTGGCTCCGATGCTGCCGATGCTTTTACGCAGGTCGGCAAAGAATTTTCCCAATCCTTCGCCCATCTGCCCAATGGCATCGCTGCCGCGTACCTGGATTTCCTGGGTGAGGTCACCGTGTCCGGCAGCGGAGACCACGGACAGAATGCTGTCCACTTTTTGCCCTAGTTCTTGGGCTGCAAGCCTTTCGCGCTCCGCCCCCTGGGCCGCTTCGTCGGCGGCCAACTTCTCTCGGACGGCCGCTGCGGTTAGAGCGCGCACCATGATTAGGGCGATCGTTAGGCCGACCACGAAGCATGTGGCAAGCAGACCGCCGACCCAGTAACGAGAGCGGGAGTAGGTCGCGGCAGCCTGGGTTGCGGATTCCGTCGCGCCCTTATTGTTGAGGTCAACGTCATCCTGCAAATATTTTGTCGCAGCTTCGAAGAACTGGCTACCTTCTGACTGCGCGAGGGTTATCGCCTCTGTATTCTTATTCTGTTTCGCCAACTCCATTATGCGTGCATTCACGACAATGTATTTATCCCATTGATCGCGGAATTCTTGATAGAGCTTTCGTTCTTCGTCGGAAGAGATCAGGGGTTCGTATTGTTTTTCGTCATCGCCGATTTCACTCAGTTCGCCGCTGACCTTCTCTGCATAGTGCTGCTTCTTATCGGTAGCAACGACGTAATTCAATGTGTCGCGTCTGAGGGCTGCGGCATCGTATCTGAGTTCGGCGATAGAACGCATACTCGGCAGCCAGTTGGTCGCAATATCCACGGTGTTGCTGTTTACCTTCGAGAGTTGAAAAAGAGAAAAAGCTCCCAGGACGACAACCAGCATCAGCACCGCACCAAATCCCACCCCCAGCTTCGAGGTAATTTTCATTTTGCTGAACCAAGCCACAAAGCACCTACCTTTCGGAATCACATTCGGAGTCAGTGGCGCAGGCTTGCCTCCGAAGGCCAGCCGACCTGCGCCTGCTTACCGGTACTAGGTTTTCATCGGCGGACGAGCGGCGGACTTTACTACGACGGGTTCGTAAGCCGCCCAACCCTCCGAATTGCTCCTGGGAACAGGCCCCATCCTGTCCGCGTATTTTGGGGGAAGACGGAAATCACGGTTGCGGCCGTCTCATCCACAAATAGACATTCCCGACGGCGTACGTAATGCCAACGAAAACTCGCTTCCTGGGTGCGCCAGACGTGGCTCCAATGTCCAGACCGCTATCCAAATACAACCGCGGTTGCACCTTGTAATTGAATCCGGCCATGGCCGAAGCAAACGCTGGACTGGCTTGATTGAGGGCGGTGTACCCGTAGGGTTCCAAGACTGCGCTCAAGCGATGTGTGATCGGCAACCAGGACGCCAGCGCGAATCCAGTGTCGTGATCAAATCCGGATTCGCCCGGACGGCCCGCCAGCAGTGCAATCAAGTTGAAGTCAAAGTGGAGCCGGCGAAGATCTTTGCTCGCCAGAAAAGATATGGAGTGATCAACCTGGCCCGAACCTAATCCGAGCACCGCGCTCGCCGAGGGCACCTTCGCCGCATAAAACAAACCCAGGCTGGGCCGATGTTTTGTTTGCCCGAGGAAGCGGTATCTCAAACCCAGCCAGGTGTCGCCAAAGCCGGTTCGATCGCCAGCCCCGTCCATGATGTGAAGGAAATTCGCAGAAGACCAGTGGAAGTCGAGGTTATGAGTAAGCCCAAGGCGCAGACCGCCCGATAGGTCGTCTCGATTCGCGCCACCGCCCGGCCACTGCCGTTCCAGGCCATATTCGAGTTCGACTACGCCGCACTGGGTGGTGTCGGTAGCGCTGGTTACGGTTGGCCGACTGGGCACGGAAATGACAGCTGAGCCGACGCAAGAACTTTCCGATACACTCGATGGCTCCTGAGCAAGTGGTGCAACCTCAAGGACCAGAACCATGAGGAAAAGCTGCAGTGACAATCGAGCGCGCATGAGTATCCCCTGTAGATATCAGTCGGCGAGAATCACTTTGGGGATCAGTCTCCCGTCGCGCACACGGACTTACTTAAGACCGGGGTCCAATGTTCATCGGTGTGCAGGTTGCAGACTTTGAGCTTTGTCGGAAAGTGGAATTCTATTGGCTTACGACACGCGAAATCATGGAGGGGAAAAGCAGGCGGCGAAAGTCTTGCCGCACTGCCTTCTCTAACTGTTACGTCATCATTCGCAGGGCTTAGTGCGCAGCCTCGGCTGCCCTGGCCGACTGGCCGGACCGTGTAGCGTATACATCCGCGCTGCGCAGAATGGCCGGGATGTCCAGCAATTCCGTGACCCGGTCGCCGATTACCACGGAATAGAGAACCGACTTCCGTGTCGCCGCGGTCTTTACGTCGGCGCGGTCTTCGACAATATCCAGGATCCGGTCTACCACTAAACCAAACGATCGATCCTCGTGATTGAGCACCAGCACCTGAATCGGCCCCGAATCGGCGGAGGGTAAGGTTCGCGCGGCTAGCAGTTTGTGACGCCGCTCTTCCATTACTACTTCCAAACGAACCAGCGGCAAAATCTGCCCGCGATACTGTGTCACCCACTGGCTGCCCGACATTTCTACTTGCGCCACGGGAAACTCTTCGAGTCGCGCCAGCGTGCTGAGTGGGATCGCCATACGGGAATCGCCAGGCCCGGCAAATAACAGGAAGGTCTGCTTCTCAGCGGCGCTGCCCGCCGACTCTGCAGCCTTCGTCGCTGTGCGGTCACGGGTTTCAGTCACCACGCTGGCTCGCTGCGCCAGACCCAGCACGTCCAGGATGAGCGCCACTCTGCCGTCACCCATAATGCTCGATCCGGCAAAAGTCTTGATCGTTTTGAGCTGTTTGCGCAGCGGCTTCACCACGATTTCTTCGGTGTCGTTAATCTCATCGACCACCAGGCCGAATTGCCGGTCGTCAGCCTGCAAAACCACAATGCTGACATTCTGCAATTCGAGCTTCTCCTCTGGTTGCGCATTCTCTATCTGGCCGCCCATGGCAACTTTTAATTCGCGATCCAGATAGACGAGGGGCAACAGTCTTCCCCGCAAGCGGTAAACCGGGACGCCGTGAACCATTTCCACGGCGTTATGCGCCTGCTCGGCTTCGATCCGCACCAGTTCCAGCAAACTGACTTGTGGAATGGCATAGCGGTCGCCGCCGCAGGTCACCACCAGAGCCGGTATGATGGCCAGCGTCAGGGGAATCTTTACCCGAACCGTAGTGCCCGCGCCCCTCGTGGAATGAACCTCCACGTTGCCGCCAATCTTTTCAATATTCGTCTTCACCACATCCATACCCACACCGCGGCCGGAAACATTCGTCACCTTTTCTGCGGTGGAGAATCCGGGAAGAAAAATCATGTTGAAAACTTCGCGCTCCGGCATGCGTGCCGCCTGCTCAGCGGTGATCAAACTACGTTCCACCGCCTTCTTACGAATGCGGTCCAGGTTCAAGCCGGCACCGTCATCGCTGATTTCAATATTGACTTGCCCGCCTTCATGAAAAGCCCGCAAAACCAGCCGTCCAGCGCGGTCTTTGCCCGACTTCACGCGCGCCTCGGGAAGCTCGATGCCATGGTCGACAGAGTTACGTACAAGATGCGTCAGCGGATCTTTAATTGCCTCGATAATGGTTTTGTCGAGCTCCGTCTCCTTTCCCACCATTTCGATCTCCACTTCCTTGCCACAACCGAGCGCAACATCGCGCACCGTTCGCGGGAACTGTCCCCAAATATTTCCGATGGGCTGCATGCGCGTCTTCATCACCTGCTCCTGCAGTTCGGTGGCAATGAGATTCATGCGTTCGGAGACGCCCTGCAGGCCGGTGTCGTCCAGCGCATTGGTGAGTTGCACCAGCTGGTTGCGGGCCAGCACCAGTTCACCGACCAGCGTCATCAACTTATCCAGTAAGTTGACCCCCACACGAATGGTGTCAGGGGCATCGCTGTGAGTTTTCACTTCCAGACTTTGCTGGGCTGCCAGCACGTCTTCGGGCTTAGCCAATCCCAAAGCCACGAGAATTTCACCCAGGCGCCGGCGGTCGCCGTGTTCCTGCTCTGCCAGCGCCCTCTGAATGTCCTCAGGCCGCACGTGTCCACGCTCTACCAGCACGCCTCCGATTTTTCCTCGCACCGGTTTGTGCGACGCATCGTCCTTCCTTTTTTGAGTCTCTACAGGCGGTTCAACTGGTGTGGGCGAGGCAGGTTCTGGTGGCGCCAAAATTATGATTGCAGACAAATCCGCGCGTGGCACCGCCATGGAATTGGAAGGATCTGCCGAGGATTCTTTCGCATGCGCTCCGGCAGGAGTTTGCAGCCGGGTTAGAGTTTCCCGCAGTTCCGGATAATCGGCATCGCCGTCCTGACCAGTCGCTTTGATCTCTTGCAACATATGACGGATTGCATCCACCATACTCAGCAGAGCCGTAGTGATCTCCGGATTCAGGGTCAACTGACCGTCACGCAGCCGCGTGAGCAGATTCTCGCCGACGTGCGCCACCTTTTCCAGCTTGTTAAAACCCAGGAAGCCGCAAGTGCCCTTAATGGTGTGAATGGTGCGAAACACGCCGGCCAGTGCGTCTTTGTCCTGCGGGTTTTTCTCCAGGCCGACCAAATCGCGGTCCAGCCGATCCAGGTTCTCGTAACTCTCCACCAGAAAATCTTGGACGATTTCGCTGTCACTCATCGCAGAAGTTCCTTTCCAAAGTCAAACGGTGGCCCATGTCTCACCCGTTTTTGCGACACATGCCAGTGCGGCGGTCTGTGTCGTGGGGTGCCCCATGTCTCGCAGTTTTTGCGAGACATGGGAGCGGACAAGCTTCCCTGTGGGAGGCACACTGCCCAGTTCCTATCGAGACCTATCGTCCAACCAGCGATTTTCATTAGGAAACGCTACAGAGGGGCCGGAGGGTGCAGCCTCGGTTGGCGATTTCGAACTTTTGCAAGGAAGTAAGTAAGATGTTGAAGCGGAAGCGAAACCTGGCGGGTGTCGGGTCCGGTCTTCAAAACCGGCGGTCGTCGTCTTTCGGCGGCGATGGTGGGTTCGACTCCCACTCGCTTCCGCCAAATTTCAATCGGTTGAGCGAGGGCGCCTGGCATTTCAGCTGCGCTGGCATGGAGGTGGGTTGCTTCACCAACGTTACAAGGACATGGTGTTCTGGAGCATTGGCAAGGCGACTCTACCCAATCATTTCGCGCGAAGGTTTCTTAGTCGCGTTCGCTCATCCAATGGGCCGCGACATCTTCATCTGGGCTGCGGGCCCAAGTATCTTCCGGGCTACGTGAACATCGACGCCAATCCCTTCAACAAAATTGACTTGTGGCTGGACGTAAGAAATGGGTTGCCGTTTCCCGCAAGTTACGCCGATTCGATTTATTCCACGCACATGTTCGAACATTTTTATCCGGACGAATTACCGCGACTTCTGAAGGAATGCCGCAGAGTCTTGAGGCCGGGCGGTGGAATCCGCCTGGTCGTTCCCAGCCTGGCCAGCGCGATGGTTGCGTATGCCCAAAAACGTTGCGATTGGTTTGCTGACTATCCGCGACACTTTGACTCTCTGGGAGGCAGGTTTTCCAACTTTGTTTTCTGCGACGGCCAGCACCGGACGGCCTTCGATTTGAGCTACCTCGACGAAGTCCTCCGGGCTGCGGGATTCCGTGATGTGGAGGAATCGGCGGAGGGCCGCAGCCGACTGTATAAAGAAAGTGTTCCCGCTTACGATCCGGGAGATTCGCGGGAGCTTCCCCATTCCCTTTACGTCGAGGCTTTCAAGTAAGCTGTGTCGCTTCTGTGATACTCTGCCGCGGAAACGAGGTGCCAGCATGCGTGCTTATATCAACGCAGCCAGGTTCGCGTCTTTAATCGTACTACTTTTGTGCGGAGCGCTTTTGCGGGCGCAACAGACAGGCCTGCTGCTTGCGCCGACGCAAGGCGATTACGTTATCCCCGATTTTCATTTCGCGTCAGGTGAAGAGCTACACGGGCTGCGAATGCACTATGCCACCTTCGGAACTCCTGCGCGCGACGCCAAGGGCAAGGTGACAAATGCCGTGCTGCTTTTACACGGCACCAGCGGTACCGGAGAACAATTCCTGGCGCCACAGTTTGCCGGAGTGCTATTTGGGCCGGGGCAGTTGCTTGATGTCACGCGCTACTACGTCATTCTGGCGGATAACGTCGGTCACGGAAAATCCAGCAAGCCCAGCGACGGCCTGCACGCTCATTTTCCGCAATACGACTACGACGACATGGTTGCATTGCAGCATGAGATGCTGGAAAAAGGTTTGGGCGTAAACCATCTGCGCCTGATCCTTGGCACCTCAATGGGCTGCATGCATTCCTGGGTTTGGGGCGAAACTTATCCCGATTTTATGGACGCAATGATGCCGTTGGCCTGTCAACCGGTGCAGATCGCGGGACGGAATCGAATGTGGCGCAAGATGGTGATGGACGGCATTCGCAACGATCCCGATTGGAAGAACGGCGACTACACTGCTCAACCGCACGCGGCGATGGTGACCGCGGCAGAAATGTTTTCTATCGCGGGCGGATCAGCCCTGCAGATGCAGAAGAACTATCCCACACGCGAGGCCACCGACGCCGCGGCTGACGACTTCGCCAAGCGATTCAGTGCCGAGCCACGACGCCAACGACCTGCTCTACGCAGTGAATGCCTCGCGCAATTATGATCCCTCGCCGCAACTGGAGAAAATCGTCGCGCCGGTGATGTTCGTGAACTCAGCCGACGATTTCATCAATCCTCCGGAACTCGGAATTGCGGAACGGGAAATCAAACGGGTCAAGAATGGACGTTTCGTGCTGATTCCAATCTCCGATCAAACTCATGGGCACGGTACTCACACTTGGGCGGCGGTGTGGCAGCAGTATCTGAAGGAGTTGCTGGAAGAGTCGCAACATTGATGGCTGTCGCAGCAGAATCCTAGCTCGGTTGAATTGCTATTCAGACTTAGGATGGCTTCACAGAATGGCCGTGGCTTGAATCCGTAACCGCGGTGGAGTGATGGTTTCGCCTGCTTCAGCCGTTCTGCGATTTCGGCTTGCAGTGCGAGAAGCTGGTCGTTCCGCAGATCGGTAAAGTGGAAAGGCTGCAGATAACCCTGCTCTGCCGACATCGGAAAAAGCATTCCTGCCTTGCCCCGTACCGTGCAGCCGCCAAAATGTACGGTCAGGCTGACGCTGAGACCCTCGTCAAGGCAGTTTGCTACCTCGAGCAATCCCCCGGTGGTTGAAATCCGAAGCGCCCTGGCCCAGAATTGCCTTCCATTTTCCAGTTGGATTGTCGCAGAAGCCGTTCCCCACAAGTTGACGCGTGGAGCGCGGATTTTTCGATTCGGTTGGGGGAACTTGGCCATTGGGTTAACTATGTCACCTGTGCCGCTGCCGGAACACATTACGAAAGCAGAGACCGGGGGACGAATTCCCCGAATGGAATTCGTACAGCATCTTTCGTAATCTCCCGCTGCAAGCGGCTGCGTAACATACTGTCTTGGATTATGGACGGCCTCTCCCAAGTGCACGCTCAACTCCGCGCACCGCGAGTGCATCTCGCAGACTTAACCCCAGCGGTGCTTCGATTCCAGGATGGTCAACGCGCTTCCGCGCATCTACAAGTGCTTTCGCTCAATGGCGGATTACTTTCCGTGCCCGGACCAATCGATCAGGGCTCGCATGTGAAGCTGATGTTTCTGACCCGCACCGGGGCGGTTCTGGGCGCTGCGGAAATGCTGAGTCCAGTTACCAGCACGCAGCAACCATTTCGTTTCGTGGCGCTTCCGGTGGACGATCGCCGCAGATTGGGCGCGGCGATCCAGTCGTCCTTAAACAAGGACGCTGCGAATCAGGAGGCCGCCGAACATAAGTGGATGGAGAAGTTGCGGGAAGCATCAAGCTGCGAAAATCGTCCGCGCCGGCGGTATCTGCGGTTTGCCGCCGGAGTATTCGCACTCGGAATGCTCTGCCTGGGTGGCGCTCTTTATTTTCTGCAGGTGCACCCACTCAAATAGCGATGGCCCCCGAAAACACTCGCCGTTGGCAGCGACATCCGGTGAAGCTACCCGTCCGCATCATTACCGCCAACGATATTTCCGAAATAGCGGTGCCCGGTTTGACGACGGAGATCAGCCGCGGAGGCATGGCGCTCTATGGCGGTGTGCCGCTGCAGCCGGGCGATCTGATGCAAGTGGAGTTTGAAACATCCGAGCGGGTTCGCGTGGCCGCATCGATTCGCGATCGCAACGGCTATTGTTTCGGCTTGGAATTTCTTGGGCTCCTGCCAAACGACGATATAGAAGACGCCGAAGCACGATTTGCTCAAACGGCGGAAAAGAACTCACTGGCGGCTGCATCCCCCGATGCCAGATCACTGCGAGCGATCGGTGGAGAGAACGAGATACTGGCGCTGTTTCTGGAAAGGCATGAAACCTATCTTCGTCAAAGAGAGATGGAGATCAAAAGATTGCGCGACGAGATTCAGCAGATCAGAGAATCGCGCCGGAAGATTGAGTTGATGATTCTGCGTCAGGTGCTTGCCCGCTCGGGCTAGAGTCCTCCTCCACTATTCCATCTATCGGATGTTCGGCAGTTGTTGATATAAACGCGATTTCGCCAACATCATGCGCCGGAACACTGCATTCAGACCTGAACCGTAACAAATCACGCTACGGCGTGATCTCAAACACCGACCCGAACGTCGTCCTGCCGTCGCCGGAAGTGGTCCCGTAGAGATTCCCAGCTGAATCTAAGATCAGCCCTGCATAGGGAAAGGCCCCAGGATGGTCAGCAAACACGTGGACGACGGTCTCTTTCCATCCGCCACCTGAGGTAGGCGTTAGCTTGAAGACGACGCCACAGCAGTTGGTATCGTCGTAGCCGCCGCTGAGCGTAGTACCGTAGAGATTGCCCGCTTGGTCGAATGTTAATCCAGCAGCGGGGTTGGCTCCGTCGGGGCACCCTTCAAGTTGGCAGAACCTGTATAGCGTGCTCTCTGTCCAAGTTCCGTCCGAATGTGGCACAAGCTCGAAGGCGGTGCCGAAGCCCGAGTCGCCAATGAGAAGGGGGGTCGTGCCGTAGAGATTTCCCTCTGCATCGAAGATCAGGCCAGCCACAGGGGCCTCTCCCACGCTCTCAAAGGCGTAAAGCACAGCTTCGGTCCAGCTTCCGCCTGCGCTCGGTGTCAGTTCGAAGACCGTGCCCTCATCGTAGACACCGCACGCCCATGTGGTGCCGTAAAGGTTCCCGGCTGGGTCAGAAATGAGGCCGCCACGGGGCAAACAACCATTGTTCCCGTAGGTAAAGGAGTAGAGCACGCTCTCGCTCCAGCTTCCGTCCGCGTTCTGGGTCAGTTCGAAGACCACACCGCAGCCGTCGCCGCAATTGCCGCCTCCCGCCGACGTCGTGCCGTACAGATTTCCTGCTCCGTCGAAGATCAGGCCGTCCACGGGCGAAGATCCGTCCCCGCCTGTGAAGCTGTGGAGCACCTTTTCTTTCCAGCTTCCGTCGCTGGTCGGGGTGATCTCGAAGACCACACCGAAGCCCGCGCCTCCACCGGACGTCGTGCCGTACAGATTTCCGGCGCGGTCAAAGACTAGACCAGCAAAGG
This sequence comes from uncultured Acidobacteriota bacterium, assembly GCA_963716405.1. Classification (GTDB taxonomy): domain Bacteria; phylum Acidobacteriota; class Terriglobia; order Terriglobales; family Acidobacteriaceae; genus JABDBE01. The sequence continues at coordinate 287,070 of CAVQTI010000022.1, forward strand.
GATTGCCCCCGTCCTGTCGGCCCGTGAAGTTGTAGAGCCTGCTCTCCGTCCACTTGCCGCTCGCACTCGGTGTTAGCTTGAACACACAGCCACTACCATGCGCTCCGCCATACGCCGTCGTGCCATAGAGGTTTCCTGCCGAGTCGAGGACAAGACCGGCACGTGGATAGTTTCCGTCCTTGCCGCCAAAAGTGAACCGGTGCAGTGTCCTATACTCCGCGGCCGCTGAGGCCCGCAATGTCGACAACACAATTACCGCAATCACAAGCAGCGTCGCGGTCAAGGTCTCCCAACTCTTATTGTGTGACATAAATCCCCTCCTTAGACGCTATCGCCAGAAAGGCACTACAAGCTCGGGAATACCCCTCGCCAAGCCTTGAGATTGTACGCCCAGGTCGCCAAGCGAACTCTGACTGCTGCAAACCGGTCCCTCACGCCACCGATCCAGCGCTTTCTGCTGGGTCACTTCCGAAACACTACGCCACCCTTCATCACAAAACTCACTTTTTGTAGCACGGCAATGTCGCGCGACGGGTCTCCTGGGACGGCGATCACATCGGCGAAGTAGCCGGGCTTTAGTTCGCCAATCTGTCCTTGCCAGCCCAGCAGTTTGGCTCCGTTTATAAGATCGGCTTGCAGAGCGGCCAGCGGGGTCATGCCGTATTTCACCATCAGTTCAAACTCGCGTGCCTGGGTGCCGTGAGGAAACGGGCCAACGTCCGATCCGACTGCCATGGGCACTCCTGCCGCTAGCTGTTTGCGAAATTCGATCGCATGCAAGTCGAGCATCTGGCGATCATGTGCTCCCTGCTCGGGCGAGGCTGCATGTTCTGAGAAGTATTCGAAGATGGTGAAAGTCGGTACGGCGAAGATTTGCTTTTCACGCATAAGCCGCATGGTCTCGTCGCCAAGTTGGTTGGCGTGATCGATGGAGGCCACGCCAGCTTGCGCCGCATAGAGCGTCCCCGGTTCTCCGGTAGCGTGAACCGCAACCCGCTTACCGGAGCGGGCGGCTTCGTCGATAGCAGCTTTGAGTTCCGATTCTGTGTATTGATAAATCGTAGAGAAGCGGCCATCGCGAACCGTGTCGGGACCGGTTTCATAAATCTTGATGAAATCCGCGCCCTCTTTAAGCTCCCCGCGAATTGCGGTCACAAGTTCCGGAATGTTGTTCGCATAGGTCGCGTTCGACAGCACGTGTTGCGCGGGATTGAAGTGGTTGGCATCTTCGTGTCCGCCGAGAATATCGATGGCGTTACCGCTGATACGCAGACGTGGCCCCGGAACTAAGCCTTGATCGATTGCATTGCGCACCGCAGTATCGGCTGAGCCGGCGCCTTCGGTGCCCATGTCGCGCTCCGCGGTGAACCCGGCCATGAGATCGGCGCGGGCGGCCAACACTGCACTGATCGTTCGCTGTGGTACCGACTCTTCCACTGTCTGCAAGTCTTCCGCGCCGGGATGCAGAAACAAATGCACGTGAGCGTCTATCAAACCCGGCAATAAAGTGCTGTCGCCCAGATCGATGACTTCCGCTCCTGTGGGGTGGGCCACCCTTGTTCCTACTTCGGCGATGCGCTCACCTTGCACCAGCACTTCGCCGGGAGTCAACATGTGTCCGCTCTCAATCTCGAGTAGTCGCGCCGCATGCAGCACGACGGAGTGCGTTGGTTGTGGCTGCGACTGAGCGATCGACACAGTTGTGCAGAGCAGAACGAACGCGGCGAGCACAGAATGGGAATGTGGGTTTTTCATGACGTTGATTATCTTAAACCGAGTCTCGTCATCCTGAGCGCAGGCGTTGTTCGCGAAGCGAACGATGCCGGAGTCGAAGGACCCCGGTACTGCTAGTTCGGCGCAGAAGAATCAGGGAATTCTCACAATGCAGGGAGTTCGGCAGGTTCGTTAGAATGCTTTCCACCTCATCGTGACACAATCATTCATGGGGTCCTTCGACTCCGCAAACTCTCCGCTTCGCGGAGAGTTTGCTGCGCTCAGGATGACATTGCGATGCTGCGCTGGCCATACATCGCTACACCATGACGCTCATTCCGGATCAATCGCGCGATCTAGATAAATCCAAAGCACGCGCGACAATAATGCCAGGCTAGGTGCCAGCGGCAAAAACAGCAAAATTCCCCACACAGTTATTTTCTGCAGCGACCACGAAGTCAGAGCCCAAAGCAAAAGGCAAAGCCCAACGATGGTGATCAAAGCCAGGCCATAGCTGATGTACATGGCTCCGAGAAAATAGCCCTGCTCGCGTTCGAACTTCAAACCGCAATTCGGACAGTTCTCGTGCATGCGGGGAAATCCGCTGAATATTGAGGTGCGAAAAATTCCCGCGGCTCGGCATCGCGGGCACAGTTGCCGCGCGATTGCCGAGAGGGCCGATCTTTTAGGTATTTCCATGTAGGCTTCCGAGCTGTTGATCATCACGCAGCGACTCTGGCTTGAGTGTAAAATCGCGGGTGACGTATCATCGAGGCACACCGCCGTGATTGGCCGAAGGCTCTCACATTACAACGTGCTCGCGGATCTAGGAGCCGGTGGCATGGGCGTGGTCTATCTCGCTCATGATACCCGGCTGGATCGCGACGTGGCCATTAAGGTTCTACCGAGCGATCGCCCGCTCACTCATACTGCACGTCGCCGATTTCAGCGCGAAGCCATGGCCGCGTCTGCCCTGAACCATCCCAACATTATTACGATTTATGAGGTGAATTCGGAGGACAACACTGAGTTCATCGTAATGGAGTACGTACGCGGCGCGACGCTCGCTTCCATTCTGAAAAAGCGGGTGCTGCCTTTCCCTGAAGCCATTCGTTACAGCATTCAGATTGCCGACGCGCTCACCAAGGCCCACGCCGCAGGCATCATTCATCGCGATCTGAAGCCGGGGAACGTCATGGTGACCGAAGACGGATTGGTCAAGGTGCTAGATTTTGGCTTGGCCAAATTCGATCCGGCCATGGCTACCATTGACAGCGACACCAATGACGCAGAGCGGACCAACCAATTCACTTTGACCTTGCCGGGATCGCTGACCGGCACCGTAGCTTATATGTCTCCCGAGCAGGCGCGCGGCGAGCCGGTGGATACGCGCACCGATATTTTTTCCTTCGGCATCGTGATGTTCGAAATGTTCAGCGGACATCTGCCTTTTATCGGTGCGAATTCCGTAGCCCTGCTACACCACCTTCATTTCAGCCCCCCACGCGACCTGACGCAATTACGTCCAGATGTTCCCAAACCGCTGGTGTCGCTGATATCGCGCATGCTGGAGAAAAACATCGACAAGCGCATTCAGACTATGGCCGAAGTTAGCAGCGAGTTGCGCCGAGGAGCTGCAGGTTTGGTCGATGGACCGCTGACGTGGCATCCCAGCGAGGCCACGATTGATGTCACAGGATCGCCGAATTTTCGCAAGAAGCGCTTCTCACAGTGGCATCTGTGGCTGGCCGCTGGTTTATTCGTGCTCCTGGTCGTGGCAGGAATCGCAGGTTGGCGCTGGCACAAAAAATCGCAACCACCTCAACCGGCTGCGAACCAGGAGGTGCCGGTAGAAGACAATGCCTACGCGCTTTATCGCCGCGCCCGGCAGGATTTGGACCATTGGGATCGCGAAGGCAATGTTGATAACGCTATCAAACTCGCGGAACGGGCGGTACAGCTTGATCCTCAGTCTGCGGCAAGCTATTCCGCTTTAGGAGAGGCTTACTATCTGAAGAACCGGGCGAACCCGGATCCGCAGTGGATGAAGCTGGCCTCCGAGAATGCCAACAAGGCGGTTGCCCTCGACAACTATCTTGCCGCCGGCCACATTTCTCTGGGTTTAGTGAAGATGGAGTCGGGTGATTCAGCCGGGGCTGAGAAGGAACTGCACACCGCATCCGATCTAGACCCGAAGAGCGCCATACCCCACCGCTGGCTGGCTCGCGTGTATGACCGAAATGGCAAGCTAGAAGATGCGAGAAAAGAGTTGACTCAGGGAAGCCAATTGAATCCCACCGATTGGCAACTTCCGTTGGAGTCGGGGATGAACGCGTACGCTGGCGGTAATTACAAACTCGCGGCTACGGCCTGGGAACAAACGCTACGTCTCGAGCCCGACAGCGTGCAAGTCCTGCGAAACCTGGGTGCGGTCTACCATGTGCTCGCACGCGACGATGACGCCATTGCGGCGCTCCAGCATGCCATCGAAGTGAAACCTGACCCAGACGTGTATTCCAATCTGGGTACAATTTTGTTCTATCGGGGCAAGTACGACGAATCGGTACCGGCCTTCGAGAAGGCATTGGCCCTCAAAGCCAATAATTCTGAGATCTGGGCTAATTTAGCCGATGCTTACCGTTGGTCCAGCGGGAGCAAGGACAAAGCCAAAGCCGCCTACCAGCAGGCCATTCAATTGGTGCGCGACGAAATCGTCAAAAACCCCACGCAGACATACCTGAAGGCGGACCTGGCGATGTATCTTGCTAAATCCGGCGAAAAGAGTGCGGCCTTGCAGGCAATGGAACCGGTCGAGGAAGCGCGCAGCAAGGACCTTATCGTTCTTTATGATTCCGCCGTGGTTTATGAGCTGTGCGGTCAGAGAGACAAGGCTCTGAACTCACTGCTGGCGGCAGTACAGGGCGGCGAGGACCTTAACGACATTAAGAACGAACCGGAATTCGTCTCCCTACGCGCCGATCCCCGCTACCATCTCCAAATCCTAAACGCCGCCGCCAAGCCTTCCCCATAAACACCGCCGGGATTTTCCTTGACTTTTCAACGCTCGCGGATAAGACTCAACCCCGCACCTACAGGGCCCAAGACAACTTCTGCAAACAAGGGAGACGACGATGAATTATCTTCTCAACCTGGGTTTTTCCCTCGCTGCCACGAATAATGCAAACTTTAACACGGACAATTCCAATCCCAATCCCCTGCTTCGCTCCGCCGTTTGGCTGTCAGGGGGAGCTCACCTTCCGCCTTTGCAGGACAACTTCTACCAGATCACGTCAGCGCTGCCGCAGAGCGATTGGGCTTTTGCCCAGGCAGCCGGAAGCGGATTGCAAACAGAAGCAGATGGGCAGTACAACATCCTGGTTCGCATATTCCAAGTGGACACCCCGCCATCGCCCGCCTACACGCTTGTCTTGAACACGGTTTTTGGTCAGGGATCAGATACGCAACCCACCAGCCCTGGACCGCAGTCTCCACTGCTAGTGAATGGTTTGCCGCGCACCGTGATCGACAGTCTGCAACTGAAGTTTGCCAGCCCGCAGCAGCAGCAACCGTATTGGTCGAATCCTTCGTCCGACGGGGCTTGGACGTTCTGCCTCGGCACGATCCACGGAGCGGACAACACCTACAGTTTCGTCACCGGGGCCTCGGTCTGTACCAATCCGACCGCCGGTTCGCCCATCTACCAGTATGGTATCGATCCGAGAGTAATTGTAGGGGCGGGTCTTAAACACAGACGCCGGCACGACGCAGCGTAGTCTTCCGCACTCGCCCATGCGGCATCAACTTAAAAATTCGGGTAATCAGTGTTTCGGCGGTGCTACTTCTTACGATTAGGCTGCTGAGGCGACGCCACAATTGCCCGCCGCACCGGCACAATCGCCCCGCGCGCCGGATCAGTGGCAGCATTGGCCCGCGCCAGCACTTCTTCCTGGATGTACTTCACAAAGTCCTGAATCTGGCGCTGCATTTCTTCCATGCGTTCGCGCATCTGCAAAATGATCGCCATCCCGCTGATGTTCACGCCCAAGTCCCGCGCCAGCGACAATATGAATTCTAGCCGCTGCAAATCTTCGTCGGTATAAAGCCGCGTGTTGCCCTCGGTGCGCGACGGTTTCAGCAAGCCTTCGCGCTCATACAACCGCAGCGTCTGCGGATGGATGCCATACATCTCCGCCACCGACGAAATCATGTACGCGCCCTTGGATTTGCGCTTGGTCATCGCCTCTAATTTACAACAAAATGCGAGCCCCACTGAGGTGCCCCACATTTGCGGGCAGCCAGTGAAAATTGTTTCACAGTATTGTGAGCGTGGAAAACGGTGTAGACTGTCGGCTGCTTTCCAGCTGGGAGAGCCGTCCGGCTATTGTAGTGGCAAGATGAAACTTCGTTTTCTCCCCCGAAACTCGGCTCTGCGTAAGTTTCCAATGAGGGGAATTCGCTTATGACAAGCAAGAAACTTTCTACAAGAATGTACGCAGCGCTACTGATCATTACCATCGCCTTGGCCGCGACTGGCGCGCAAGCCGCTTCCACGGAGCAGGTACTTTACAACTTCAAATACAAATCCCCCAAAGGCGCCAACCCTAATGCCGGCTTGATTCGCGATGCTGCTGGCAATCTCTACGGCACTACCATGCTGGGCGGTACGTTCAACTGGGGCACGGTCTTCGAGATGTCGCCAAAAGCCGGTGGAGGCTGGACCGAGAAAGTGCTGCATAGCTTCAAGGGCCAAAAAAATGGCGACGGCTCCGATCCCTGGGGCGCCCTGACCCGCGACAGTGCCGGCAATCTCTACGGTACGGCGAGCGGCAGCGGCACCTGCGACGGAGGCATAGCATTTGAGTTATCGCCGAAAGCAAATGGAAATTGGACAGAAACCATTCTCCACAACTTCGGCTGCGGCAGTGATGGCGCAGATCCGCTCACTGGCCTGACTCTAGACGCCGTCGGCAATCTTTACGGCACAACTTATTATGGCGGTTCCGGCTCCTGCAATGACGGGAATAGCACGGGCTGCGGCGTCGTCTTCGAACTGACTCCGCAAGCAGGCGGAGGCTGGACAGAAGCCGTGCTGTACACCTTCAGCCCCAGCGGCGGGGACGGGAATTATCCCGAGGGAAACGTGATTCTTGATTCTGCCGGCAATCTTTACGGCAGCACTTCTGCCGGCGGCGCCTCTACCTTTGGCACAGTCTTCGAGTTAATTCCTGGATCAGGAAGCTGGACCGAACAAATCCTGCACAGCTTCAATGGCAACGACGGCAGCTATCCGATGGGAAATTTAATCTTCGATGGCGCAGGGAATCTCTACGGCACGACCACTGGAAACATTCCCAACGGATCCGCAGTGTTCGAGCTAATGCCGAACAAGCGTGGAGGCTGGACAACAAAGGTGCTGCATTACTTCAACACCAGCGCGGATGGGGTCTCTCCTCAAGCCGGCGTCATCTTCGACAAAGCGGGCAATCTTTACGGCACGACTCTCGGGGGCGGTAGCGATAGTTGCTTCCTAGGATGCGGCGTGGTTTTCGAGTTGACACCGAAGGCTGGCGGCAGCTGGAGGGAAAAGGTGCTGCATCGCTTCACCAAGAACGGCAAAGACGGGGATTTCCCGACCTGCAACCTGGTCTTCGACAACGCCGGCAATCTCTACGGCACAACCCAGAACGGCGGCGTTTATGTGGAGGGTACGGTGTTCGAGATAAAACCTTAACCACGCAAGCGGCCACGGATATCACGGATTTTTCTGATGTGCGTTCATCCGCGCAATCCGTGGCCGTTGTTGTTAGGCTGCCGCTTCCGGCTTTTCTTGCGAAGCCGGCGCCCAGCCTTCGGGCTTCAGCGCGTGATTAAGAAGATAGGCCACCACACCTGCGCCAATGAGCAGCATTCCGAAGGCAAAAGAACTCATTCCCAGCACCTGCTCCGTCTCGCTCCGCACTACGGAGAATCCAAGCAGCAGCACGGGTGGAATCCCGACTGCAATCGCTCCAAGCATTCCACCGGGAACGCGAAAGGGGCGAGGCAGCTCCGGTTCGCGGACGCGCAAAACAATCAGCGCGATGAACTCCAAGCGACAAGCTGACGCCATAGAGAAGAATGTCGATCGTCACCAGGCGCTCGAAACCGAGACCCAAACAAAGAGCCCAGCCAATCGCGCAAACCACAATCGCAACCCAAGGCGCGCGCGAACGCGGATGCAGTTTGCCAAAGGCGCGAGGCAGCATTCCGTCCTGCGACATGGCCAAAGGCAGTCGCGAATAACTCATCACCAGCGCATTGAACATTCCGAAGCCGCTGATCATGCCGCCGAGCGCGAGTCCGATGCGCAGCAAGCGGTCCACCCAGCAGGCCAGCGATGTCCGCCCAGAATCCAGTCTCCCATGCGCTCGAGGAAAGCCCGGTCATCCACATCGCGGCTACGGGCACGATGTAGCTCAACGCCACGATCGCGACCGCAACCAGCATGGCGCGAGGATAAGTCCGCTGCGGACGCTCGACTTCAGTAGCGATGGTCGAAGCATTGTCCCAGCCCATGTAATTCCACATGCAAATGAGCAGACCCGTAAGGATGTCTACAGATGAAGCTGTAGGTTTGGTCACAACATGGGCGAGCGCTCCGAATTTAAATGGCGCGATGGCTACGATCAAAAGAAACGGCGCGGAGAGCACGAAGAAAAGCCAGAGCGAAGTCGTCGAAACCACGCGAACCCCGGCAATATTCAACAGCGCGCAAACCACGACTACTGCGAATCCGACTGCCCATCCGCGAGATCCCACAGCAAACCAGGGAAAAAGCCGCGTGAGATAAAGCACGAACAGCGTCGGATAAATCGCCATGTCGAAAATCGACGCCACCAGCGAGAGCCAGGCCTCCTGAAATCCCCAGAAGTTGCCCATGGCGCGGCGCACCCATGCGTAGTATCCGCCTTCGAAGGGCAGGGCACTCGACAGTTCGCCAATCATGAATGCAGTGGGAAGGCTCCAGAGAATCGGAGTCAACAAAAGAATAAGAATGGCTTTTCCATAGCCGGCGCCGTGCACGATGTCTTCAGTGCCATAAGTGCCGCCCGATACCATAAAGAAGGTAGCGGCGACGAGTGGCCATAGTGTGAGGCGAACGGATTTTTTCCGGTGAGGGGGGATCACGACGGGCTGGAATGTTTGGCGCGGTGCGCTAGCTGTTGCCAATTTCTATGTGTTCCTCCTCTGGGGCGAATCACTCTCAGCCACCCCGTCGCTTGGCCGTCGCTCTGGGCCTTCTGGTAACTAAGATTCCAGAAGCTGCGCTGAAGTTAGTTCGCACTGTAGAGATTACGAGAAATTCACAGGGATGCAACATTTTTCTTGCATTTCTTGGAAAAGTTTTTGAAGGCGGACTGGTACCGAAGTAATCCGCGGCCCACTCGTTGATCTCCGCAAAAAACTGCCGCTACGGGGATCGGCGGGACCTAACTCTTAAAATGACACCGAGAACCAAACCGAGAACGAAACCGTCTTCGAGTCCGATGAGCGGCAACCAAGGCTGATACTCTCCAAGATGAAACCACCCCGCGTTGCCAGCAAGCGAGATCGCAATCCCCACGGCAAAACAAGCAGCAGAAGTGAGGACGGCAGTGCCGACGATGGCAATTGCCCCCCGGATCGCGGTTTCAAACTTCAAGAAAAGATGGCCGTTCATAGCGCGTCGGCCAGCCCGGTGTGATCGGTAGACCTTCCAGGAGAAGAACAAGGAGACGGGAATGCCCAGATAAATGTGGCGGTAGCCAACGACTGCCGCCCATCCTGACCACTCGGGCGATAGCCAACGATTCTACCGAGCACATATAGAGCGAAAAGCCCTGAAAGGCACATCACAGAAGCAAAAACCCCATTTTCCGCAGGACGGTCGACATGCGAAATTATCCATGAAAGCAATTCAGCCATCAAGTGCCGACGGGAGCAGACCCTCCGGCATAATGGCGGCACTCGTCCGATTTCAGGCTAGACGTTCTTGAACAGTTCGGCGCGTGGATCTTCAGGATTCAGCTTTGCCAGCTCGCGCAGGATTTCCTTGGAACGCTCGTCGCGAGGCATGGGGACTGCGGTCTTGATTTCGACGATCTCATCTCCGCGTTTCCCTTCCTGAGTGGCCGATGGAACGCCCTTCTCGCGCAGTCGTAGCTTCTGCCCGGACTGGGTTCCGGGCGGAATTTTCAGCATGGCACGGCCATCGATGGTCGGAACCTCGACTTTAGCGCCGAGCGCAGCTTCGGAGACGGAAACGGGGACAGTAAGATGAATATCGTCGCCTTCGCGCCGGAAAATAGGGTGGTCTCCAGTGCGGATAATCACGTAGAGATCCCCGGTTGGTCCTCCATGCGCTCCGGCATTGCCTTTGCCGGGAATGCGAATGCGCTGGCCGTCGCGCGTCCCAGGCTTGATGCGAACCTCAAGCGGTTCGGTCTTTTCGACGGTGCCTTCGCCATGGCAGGTGGAGCAGGTAGTTATGTTCTTTCCAGTACCGTGGCAGCGCGGACAGGTTACGTTGAACTTCATCCGTCCGCCAGTCTGAGTGACTTGACCGGTGCCGCCGCACTGCGGGCAAGTGCCCGGCAATTCGGTGTATCCCTTGCCATGGCAGGTCGCGCAAACGTCGCGCCGAGTAATGTTCAGCCGCATGACGCCGCCGCGAATCGCCGTCCAAAAGGGAACATTGACCTGATACTCGAGATCCGACCCCGGCTCCGGCTCGTCACTAACGGCTCCGCCGCGCCCGCCGCCGAACATGCCCGAGAAGATGTCTTTGAAACCTCCACCACCCGTGCTGGTGCTGGACGTGCGACCGCGGCCGGCTCCTTCAAATAGATCGGAGAAGTCGAAGCCCCCAAAATCAAAATTAGCGCCCGAATTTCCGCCACCGCTGCTGCGGGGCTGTCCGCCGGGGAAGCCGCCGCCTGGGAAGCCAGAAGAAGTTCCGCCTCCGGTCCCTCCGCCCGCGCGGGCGTAGGCATCGGCAGTTGCCGGATCAATGTTGTCAGAGTAAAACCCGAGCTGATCGTAAATCTTGCGCTTCTTGGGATCGCTTAGAACATCGTTGGCTTCAGACAAGGCCTTGAATTTTTCCTCAGCACCCTTGTCTCCGGGATTAACATCAGGATGGTATTTGCGCGCAAGCTTGCGGAAGGCTTTGCGAATGTCCTCCGCCGAAGCGGACTTCTTGACCCCAAGGGTTTCGTAATAGTCCTTCTTGGTCGCAGTAGCCATCTCTTTCCTATGTCCCTATGTCGTCCTGAGCGCTCCTATGTCATCCTGAGCGAAGGCGTCGTTCGCGAAGCGAACGACGCCGCAGTCGAAGGACCTCGGCGTCGATCTTTAATTCTGGATCTTATGTCGTCCGGCTTCGAGCACGCCGATACGCTCGTACTTCGGCGCATCCACATAAACCGGAATCCGATTGAACCCGGTCAGGGATTGCGCGAAGACGTACCAGCGGCCTTCGTCCTCCGCGTAATTCAAAAAATATACCTGCCCATTAGCTTCAAATTGCAATTTCAATCTCCCTCTAAGATAAAACCAGCCACGGACGTCACGGATTCGTTTTGTATCCGCCACGATCCGTGCCAATCCGTGGCCAGCTCTGCGCCATTCTTACTTCTTGTCCTCTACATCCACATATTCCGCATCTATTACGCCTTCGTCTTTTTTGGCGTTGCCGTTGGACGAATTGTCTGCGGATTGCTTGCGGACCCGCGCCTGGTGCGCCTTGCGGCGCTTGCGTTGCTTTGTACATTTGCTCCGCTAGTTTGTGCGAGGCCTGGGTTAGGGTCTCGCGGGCTTTTTCCATCGTGGCTTTGTCGTTGCTCTCCAGCGCTTTCTTGGCGTCGGCGATTGCGTTTTCTACGTCGCCGCGTTCTGAGCCGGAGATTTTGTCGCCTTGCTCGCGCAGCATTTTCTCTACGCCGTAGACCATGGAGTCGAGTTGGTTCTTGGCGTCGATGGCTTCGCGCTGGGACTTGTCTTCGGCTGCGTGTGCGTCGGCTTCTTTGGCCATGCGCTCGACTTCTTCTTTGCTCAGACCCGAAGACGACGTGATCGTGATCTTCTGATCTTTGCCCGTGGCCATGTCTTTCGCGGTCACGTTGAGGATGCCGTTGGCATCGATGTCGAACGTCACCTCAATCTGCGGCACGCCACGCGGAGCCGGTGGCAATCCGGTCAAGTGGAACTTGCCCAGCGTGCGGTTCTGCGCTGCCATCGGACGCTCGCCTTGCAACACGTGAACTTCGACCGAAGTCTGACTATCGGCCGCGGTCGAGAACGTTTCCGTCTTGCGGGTCGGAATCGTGGTGTTGCGCGGAATCATCGGAGTCGCCACGCCGCCCAGCGTTTCAATCGCCAGGGTCAGCGGAGTCACGTCGAGCAACAGCAGATCCTTCACTTCGCCGCCGAGCACGCCGCCTTGAATGGCCGCGCCGATCGCGACTACTTCGTCCGGATTCACGCCCTTGTGCGGCTCTTTGCCGAACAGCTCTTTTACCAGCGCCTGAATGCGCGGCATACGAGTCTGTCCGCCGACCAGCACGACTTCATTGATCTTGCTGTTATCCACGCCCGCATCTTTCATGCACTGCTTGCATGGTCCGACCGAGCGCTGAATGATGTCTTCGACCATCGATTCCAGCTTCGCCCGGGTCAACTTCTTGACCAGATGCTTCGGACCGCTGGCATCGGCCGTGATGAACGGCAGATTGATCTCCGTCTCCATGGTCGTGGAGAGTTCGATCTTCGCCCGCTCCGCCGCGTCACGCAGACGCTGCAACGCCATCTCGTTGCCCTTGCCGCGCAGGTCGAGACCTTCGTCTTTCTTGAATTCGTCGATCAGCCAATCGACGATGCGCTGATCAAGGTTGTCGCCGCCGAGGTGCGTGTCACCGTTGGTGGCTTTCACTTCAATCACGCCTTCGCCGACTTCGAGCACCGAAATATCGAACGTTCCGCCGCCGAAGTCGTAAACCGCGATGGTCTCATCCTTCTTCTTATCGAGACCGTACGCCAGCGCCGCCGCCGTGGGCTCATTGATGATGCGCTTCACATCCAGCCCGGCAATCTTGCCCGCATCTTTCGTGGCCTGCCGCTGGGCGTCGTTGAAGTACGCAGGAACGGTGATCACCGCGTCGTTAACTTTCTCGCCCAAATAATCTTCCGCCGCCTTCTTCAACTTCTGCAGAATCATGGCGGAAATCTGCGGAGGCGTATATTCCTTGCCCTGCGCCAGCACCGCGACGCCGTCGCCCTGCTTCACGACTTTGTAGGGCACCATCTTGATCTCTTCGCCAACTTCGTCGTAGCGGCGTCCCATAAACCGCTTGATCGAATAAACCGTATTCTCCGGATTGGTGATGGCCTGCCGCTTCGCCACCTGCCCCACCAACCGCTCGCCGGTCTTGGTAAATCCGACGACCGACGGGGTAGTGCGCCCACCTTCTTCATTGGGGATAACCTTCGGCTCGCCACCCTCCATGACCGCCACGCAAGAGTTGGTGGTTCCGAGGTCAATTCCAATAATCTTGGCCATAACTGGCTCCTCCTGAACTTGATAAGTCCTGTGTAATCAATTGATTTATGATTACGAACGACACTATCCTAAGACTTGAGTGAATCGTTGTCAAGGTTTTAGATGCGGAAGGGGATAAGGAGGATGCGGTAGGTCTACCAAAAAAGCAGCTGTTTCCGGGACTGGAAGAGCTGGGATGCTACAGGTGTCGAACCCGAGAAACTTGGCCTCAGAAACGGCGGCCAAATTAGCAGTCTCCCGACGATTTAAAGTCTTTCTAGACAACGTGCTCACCGGTTACGAGAAATGTACGATGTCAAGCAAAGATAACTTTTGGCATGTTGTAGCGCCAAAGTTGGAAAAGAGTTCTACGTATGGGCTACAAAAAAGATGAGGAGTTGAGAACCGCGTTCGAAACCTACACCATTCGAGGTCAAAAAGGATCAGGCGGATCGGGCGAGGTTTACGAAGCCAGTGACCCCGAGGGTGCGAACTATGCCATCAAGGTTCTTGACCGAGATAAGGCAACGCGATCTCGCCTAAACCGGTTCAAAAACGAAATCCACTTCTGCTCCAGGAACTCTCACCGCAATATCGTGGCAGTTGTTGGTCACGGCATTACGCGTAAAGGCGAAAGCTTCTACGTGATGCCTCTATACTCCGGCACTTTGCGCGACCTGATAAAGAAACACATAGAACCAGAGGCTGTTCTCCCATACTTTTCGCAAATTCTGGATGGCGTGGAGGCTGCTCACTTACTCGGCGTCTGGCACCGAGACCTTAAACCCGAGAACATACTTTTTTCTACTGCTGAAAGAACTTTGGTTATTGCGGACTTCGGGATCGCGCACTTCGAAGAAGAGGAATTGCTGACTGCCGTCGAAACCCAAAGCCAGGATAGACTCGCGAATTTCGAGTACGCAGCACCCGAGCAGAGACGGCGCGGTCAGGCGGTTGATAGCAAGGCAGACATATACGCGTTGGGGTTGATGTTGAATGAAATGTTCACGGGCACAGTGCCGCACGGAACTGGGTTCCGAAAAGTCTCTGATATTGCGCCAAATATTGCTTATGTTGACGGATTAATCGAGTTAATGTTGCGGCACGACTCGACAGCAAGACCCAACATCGAACAGGTAAAAGGCGAGCTCAAGGCACGCGGCAACGAGTTTGTCGCGGCCCAACGCCTGAATTCACTGAAATCAGAGGTCATTCCAGAAACCGAGGTCGATGATCCGTACATTACAAATCCCATACGGATCACTGCTGTTGACTACCATAAGCCTTACGTTATTTATAAGCTCTCGACTGCACCTCCCCCCGACTGGATAATGGCTTTCCGTGATCCGCGCTCAGGCTTTTCCTCCTATATGGGAAAAGGTCCCGAGTATTTCAACTTCCAAAATGACAAAGCTCAAATTCCTCTAAGTGCTGGTGAAGACCCGCAGGCGATGACCAACTATGCGAAGAACTTCGTGGAGCTTGCAAATAAAAGGTATGCGGAGGTAATTACAAAAAAGCACAGGGATAATCTCGCCGCGCGAGAAAGGGCGCGACTTCAACGAATCCAGGAGGCCGAGGAAAGGCAAGCAATGCTGGCGAGGATCGCCGGGATCCAACTCTGAGATTTTCACCGGACAGGCGACCCGCCCAAGCCGTTCTTTGGCTTGGGGACAAAGACTGGAACAAAGACTGGGGACGAACAAAGACTGGGGACAGGAAGCTGTGAAGAAATTGTCTTTTTGTGCGACCCAGGGGACGGGACCGGTTAGTTGAAGTGCCGGGTGCCCCAGGTCTCGCTGGGTTTGCGAGACCTGGGAGGGCCGGGGGCTGGCCCAGCTTAGTGATGCGTTATGAGTGGTAGTAGACCAAGGATCAGCCCGATCAATCCGAGCGCAAACGAGATCAGACTGATCTGCATAGCAAGCCGATAACCGGGATCGGCTGCGCCCCAAGCCCACTTCCAATAGCTGAACCAAGATACCGTATGAATTTCGACGTCGTAAGTACAACCGTTCTCAACGTCAAGCTCATGACGCGTGGTTGAGTCTAAAAGCATGTGCGGCTGTTTATCTCTGTTCCCACGTAACGCAAGCAGCTTTGTGTGGCCGTTAATCGTGATTTCGCAAATCGTGTTTCGGGCGATGATGGGAATATGGGGACAGACGGGACGTTCACCTAGTTCTTGCCGCGAGAAATCGGGGTCAGTCCCGTCTGTCCCCGGTTTCCCCCACACACAGTAACCCAGTGCGACGCGGATTGGTCGCGCGTCCTGAGGATTGGAAGTGGAGCAGTGCCCGACACTATGCGACCGGGGAAGAATGCGGCGTGGCGATTGAATCTCACTGGACGGCGCGCTGCCGCGAGCACCTTGGCTTACATCCGGTGGTCCGCCGCAGGGATGTCAGCTAAGAGCCCCGCCCTCTCGCAAAGAACGCGAGAAGGGCAGGGCACCCGCTTTTGTGCGGGGTGCAAGCCTGGTCCAGCCCGGCGAAACCGCAGTATCTGCCGGGCTAGATCGCTTATCTGCTGCCGCATTCCTTGGAGATGGTTTTGACCGAGCTGACCGTGAGCGTGACGGCGGAAGTTGAGCGCCCGGCGTCTGAGGTGTCGTTCATAGTCGGCGATTTCGTTCCGGTCACCTTCACTTGCTGTCCGAGGTATTGGCCCAGCTTGATTTTGTCGGCAGCGTGCAGCACGTAACTGTTGCCTGGATCAGACTGCGTCAGTATGTAATCGCCACTCTGCCGACTTACGCATCCCTGCACTGTCACTTGCCCGTTCGCGTTGGTTGGCGGCTGAGACTGAGCTTGGCCGGATTGTGCGATCAAACAGCTACCCACAAACAACAGCACGAACACAGTTGTTTTGATCATCGGTGAGACCTCCGGGAAAAGGATTTCATTATCTGTCTGCTCAGGTGAGTAGTCAACACTACGATTTCACTTTGTCCGGGCGCCCCAGGCCCGTTTTTTGGACGCTAACCTGGGCTCACTCCTTCGGGGAAAACGGGCGGGTGAGATAACTGTGTCGCGGCCTTGTCACCACAAATGTGTGGAGAAGGAATGAGAGTTCGTAGGGCCAAACTACAAATAGATCACTTGTTTGATCCCGTGGTCCCGATCGGGCTTACCTCGGACTCTCTCCCGCCGAACCCGCGTTTTCTATCGCAGGCACCACGATGGCTTGGATGTTTTGTCCAGCCATCATTTTCTGAAAATCGGCGAGTTCGGTTTTTTGGATTTCTGCCCAATGCGCGATTGAGATGTCCGCTTGTTTTTTCAATTTGTCGAAGCTGCGGTATTCAGCTTCGGTTGGAGCGGAATCACTGCCCGACCCAATGGCCATAGCCAGAGCGGCTAGTTTGCTATCGACGCGCTGAGGATAGGCCAGCGAATCTTCATTGGACCTGATCTTCATCTGCACCAGATCGTCGCGTACCGAGACCAGATGCTTATCCAGGTCAACAGCAGCCGTGAGCATTGGCTTGACCGTGGAACTTTCCGGCAGCCGTTTTCGCAGTCCATCCATTTGCGCGCGGACGTCCTGAATCTGATTCACGGTTTCATAAACCCGGTTGAGTTCGTCGCGCACCTGAATCAGCAGGTCAAACTGCTTTTGCAGATCGGCCGGAGATGCATTCACTCGCGAATCCAGCGCGACTTCGAAAGGCGCGGTCTGACTTTTTCCATCCACGGTCAAACGCACCTGATACTTGCCCGGCAGCACCAGCGGACCGCGGCTGCCGTCTTTGTATTCCCAGAGATAGTAATCGGGTACGTGAGTGCCTCCCGCGTAGCGAAGATCCCAGACAAAACGATTCAGCCCCGCTTCTGCTTTAATCTGTTTTTCCGGCTTCTTATCCTCGGGAAGCAGAGGTTCTTCCAACTCATCCGTCTTGTTGCTGGAATATTTGCGAATGACACTGCCGCTGCCATCGAGAATCTCAATGGCAGTTTCGCCCTTGGGTTTTTCTTTCAGGAAGTAATAGATCAAAGCTCCCGCTGGCGGATTTTCGCCCACCAGCACGGGCTTCGGAGCACCCTCGTCCTCGCTCGGAGTCTGAAACCGCGTTGCCGTCGCGGGAGTGTAAAGATGCAAATCTTGTTTCGCAATCTCGTCACTGTACTGCCGCAAAGGCGAGATATCGTCGAGAATCCAGAATGCGCGCCCGTGAGTCGCCAGTACGAGGTCGTCATTCTTTACCACCAGATCATGAACCGGAGTGGTGGGGAGATTGAGTTTAAGAGCGCGCCAGTCCGCTCCGTCATTGAATGAGACATACACGCCCGATTCCGTGCCGGCATACAGCAGCCCGCGCTTCTTAGGATCTTCGCGCACCGCGCGGGCGAATGTATTTTCTGGAATGCCTTTGGTTATCTTCACCCACGTCTTGCCGTAGTCGTTGGTCTTGTAAATGTAGGGATGCATATCATCCGATTGATGTCGATCTACAGCCATATAAGCGGTTGCCGGATCATGCGGAGAAGCATCAATCAGGCTGATGCGGCTCCAATCCGGCAAGTCTTTGGGCGTGATGTTGGTCCAGTTCTTCCCGCCATCGCGAGTGATGTGCACCAGTCCATCGTCGGCGCCCACCCAGATCAAACCCTTCGTCAACGGTGATTCCGCGACCGCAAAGATGGTGTCGTAATATTCGGTACCGGAGTCGTCTTTGTCGATTGGACCGCCGGAGACCTGTTGCTTTGCTCTTATCGTTGCGCGTGAGATCGGGACTGATGGCTTCCCAATGCATGCCGCCATCGGTGGTCTTGAAGAGACGCTCGCCGGCGTGGTAGAGCGTGTTGGGATCGTGCGGCGAAATCAGGATCGGGGCGGTCCACTGGAATCGATGCTCCAACTGCGCTGCACCGCCGCCATCGCTGATTTCCGGTTGCTCTTGGACATTCTTTAACTGTCCGTTGTGCTTGTCGAAACGAGTGATCACGCCTTCATACTCGCCCGCATAAACAATATTTGGATCGGGCGGATATGGCGCGATGTAGCCAGCCTCGCCGCCTCCGACGGAGTACCAGTCCGAGCGCTCGATTTTCCCTTCGTCGCTACGGCTGGCAATGGCAACCGAACCCAAGTCCTGCTGCGAGCCGTACACGTAATAAGGATTACGCGTGTCGGTGATGACGTGATAGAACTGCGCGGTTGGCTGATTATCCTGCCGCGACCAGGTTTTGCCGCCGTCCAGGCTCACAGTGACGCCGCCATCGTTGGAGACGATCATGCGCCGCGTATTTTGCGGGTCGATCCACATGGCATGATTGTCGCCGTGCGGCACTTTTACTTTATTGAAAGTGTGGCCGCCATCGCTTGATCTGTAAAACTCCACGTTCGCGATGTAGACCACATCCGCAGATTGCGGGTCGGCAATGATGTGCATGTAATACCAGGCTCGCTGCCAGAAGGAGCGGTCGTTATTCAACAACTCCCAGGTTTTGCCACTGTCGTCCGATCGGTAAAGACCGCCTTCGGGTGCTTCAATCAGCGCATACACGCGATCGGAATTCGCGGCCACAGCAATGCCGATGCGGCCGTACGGACCTTTGGGTAGGCCATGTTCTTCCAGCCGTTTCCACGTGCTTCCGCTATCGTCGGAGCGATAGAGCCCGCTGCCCGGACCGCCACTCGAAAGCCCCCACGGACTGCGACGCGCTTCCCACAGTGACGCGTACAGAATATGCGAGTTGTGGGGATCAAAGGCTACATCGATCCCGCCCGTGTTCTCATCTTTGTACAGAACTTTTTCCCAGGTCTTGCCGCCGTCCGTAGTGCGGAAAATTCCACGTTCGGTGTTCGGCCCGAACGGATGGCCCAGCGCTGCAACATATACAATGTCCGGATTCTTAGGATCGACAATCACTTTGCCAATCGCCCGCGAGTCTCGCAAGCCCACGTTTTTCCAAGTCTTCCCGCCATCTACTGTCTTGTAAATTCCATCCCCATGGGAGATGTTGCCGCGAATACAAGCTTCGCCCGTTCCCACATACACGACGTTTGCATCGGAGGGCGCAACCGCCAGGCTTCCGATGGAGCCGACGGTCTGCTTGTCGAACACCGGAGACCACGTCATTGCGCCGTCAGTAGATTTCCAAACTCCGCCGCCGGTCGAACCGAAATAATAAGTTGTGGGATCACCGGCTACTCCGGAGGCGGTGAGCGAGCGCCCGCCGCGAAACGGCCCAACCAACCGGTACTTCATGCCTTTGAATTGCGGGTCTTCGTTTTCGCTATCAACTGAGGAAGTATTCTGCGCGACAGTTTCTGGCTCAACCGGCTTGCGCTCTTTTTCTCGCGTCTGTGCGAAAGCAGTGCTCGCGACCGTTATTAGAAAAAGAATTGCGATCCACGCAGTCCGACGAGACGGTTAATCCGACAAAATTCATTGGGCATCTCCAGGAAAAAGGGAAGGCTTAGTGTACCGCAAAATATTCGTCGGAATTCTCGCCGTGAAGGCGCGGGACTTCGAGATTACCAACTTTAAAGATGAGAGGTCTCTGACGAAAGCTGACTCTACGCTTTCTTCTTCCCCTCCAGTATCGCCCGTGCGGCCTCCAATTCCTTGCGCTGGGCGGGATCGACTTTCGGATATTCCACCTTCAAATCCTCGAGTGTCTCGACGATTACCGCCGCGACCGCCGCGCGGGTAAACCATTTATGGTCGGCTGGAATGACGTGCCAGGGAGCATGTTTGCTGGCCGTATTAACGATCATGTCCTCGTAGGCCTTCATATAATCTTTCCAATAGGCGCGCTCGCGGACATCAGACGCTGAAAATTTCCAGTTCTTCTCCGGATGATCCAGGCGCTCGAGAAATCGCTTCTTCTGCTCCTTTTGCGAAAGATTGAGATAAAACTTGCGGACCACAATTCCATTGCGCGTAAGATAACGCTCGAAGGAATGAATGTCCTGAAAACGTTCTTTCCAAATGTCCTTGGTCACGAGCGAAGGGGGAAGTTTTTCATTCTTCAAAAACTCGGGATGAACCCGCACCACCAGCACTTCTTCGTAATAAGAGCGATTGAAGATGCCAATCCGGCCTCGTCCTGGAACACGCAGCGATGTGCGCCACAGATAGTCGTGATCCAGTTCCTCAGCCGATGGAGTCTTGAACGAGTAAACCTCAACCCCTTGCGGATTCACGCCTGACATCACGTGCTTAATGGAGCCGTCTTTCCCAGCCGCGTCCATGGCCTGAAAAATAAGCAGCACACCCCATTGATGCTGGGCGTAGAGCTTGTCTTGCAATTCTGACATCGCGGCAATGCCATTCGCCAATAGTTCTTCTGCGTCTTCTTTGGAATGGATGTCGCCTGTATCTTCAGGATCGAAATCCTTCAGCCGGAACTTCGCTCCATCTTCCACCCGATAAGGCTTGACTAACTTGCTCGCCCAACTCATTTCATCGCCTCCGTTGCTGCTACTGTTGCGCGAAAGATGCAGTCTATATTACGCAACCCCGTGCCGTCGCTGAGGTTTAGTCAAATAAAACCAGACAACCCCAAAGCTCTATCGCGCAACCAAAGTCGGGTTACAAATCTTTTCAAAGAGAAGTCACTGCATGATGAGGATTCGATAAGCCCGCGCTACAAAATCAGGAGCCCAGGGTTTATTACCTTGGGCTTTCGTTATGATGCGCCGAAAGGTTTTCGGAAACTGGATTTTTATTAGGTCTGAAGCAATCGCCTCGCGATCCACGCAACCCGCAGCAGCAAAGCATCACCGGGAAAACGAAGGACGTCAGGCGGAGGAAACGCAATGCGTGTTGCATCCTACAGTCGTTTTCTGTTTTTCGCACTGGTACTGGTCGCGCTGTCGGCCGCGCTGTCGGCCGCGTCGTACGCCCAGGTGGGCATAGGAATATCGGTCAATTTCGCTCCGCCGGCGCTTCCTGTATACGAGCAGCCTCCATGCCCCGCTGAGAATTACATCTGGACTCCTGGCTACTGGGCCTGGGATGCCGATGACGGCGATTACTATTGGGTGCCAGGCACGTGGGTGCTGGCTCCGGAAGTCGGCTTCCTATGGACCCCGCCGTGGTGGGGCTGGAGTGATGGCGTGTATCTTTTCCATGAAGGGTTCTGGGGTCCGCATGTCGGATTCTATGGCGGGATCGTTTACGGGTTCGGCTACTTCGGCCACGGTTATGAAGGCGGGCGCTGGGACGGCGGACGCTTTTTCTACAATCGTTCCGTTAACAACATAAACGTCACCAACATTCACAACGTCTACAACACCACGGTGATCAACAACACGACGGTCAATCGTGTCAGCTACAACGGGCCCGGAGGAGTTCAGGAGCGTCCGCGCCCTGAAGAGCAGCAGGCTGAACGTGAGAGACACCTCCCGCCAGCTCCTGTGCAAAGGCAGCATGAGCAAGTCGCACGCACTAACCCGCAGCAACGGGCATCAGTTAATCAGGGCAGACCGCCGGTAGCAGCGACGGCTAGACCTACAGACTTCAAGGCGGCAGTGCCAGCTAAAGAAGCCGGAGCGCCATACCATCCGCCAGCCGAACGCGGCCGGACGCCGGCGGCTCGCAATGAACCCGCCGGTCGGCCGGAAAGCGCGCCGCGTCCGGGAAATGAAGCTCGTCCGGAAAACCCTGGCCGGCCGGAAAACAATGTTCCGAAGCCACCGAATGCAACTCATGCCAAAGATCTGCAACCGCACCAACCAGCCACTCCTCCGAGCACGGGAAATGCTGCACGCGATCAGAAATATCAGCAGCAGCAGGCAAAGCTGGCGCAAAAGCAGAATCAGGAACATCAGAAACTCCAACAGCAGCAGGAGCAGGAACATCAACGTGTAGCCCAAAACGCGAATCCTGCCCGGACCCAGCAGCTGGAGCAAAAACACCAGCAGCAGACTCAGCAACTGGAACAGAAACACACCCAACAGCAACAGCGCTTGCAGCAGAAGCAACAGCCCCCAAAGGCTAAAGGAAGGTAGCACCATCAGCGATGCGCCCACCCTTTTCGTTCCCTGACGAGAAGGGTGGGACAAACCCAACCCTTTAGAAGAGTGCTCCAGAAAGAGCGGGGATGTTCTGCTCGCAAAGCATTGCAACCGCTCTGATACTGGCTATCCTGGTTACTTCGCGGGTTACCTTCCTAAACTTTCGTGCTACGTCTATGGCCCGTTCGGGCGTTGCACTGATGGTGTGGGGCTGCTACCTTGTGCTCATTGAGCCTCCCCTTAGGTGCTTCACTGCATCTCTCTGGGGGTGAGTTATGAAACTTGTTCATCTGTGTTACGCGGCCTTGGGGTTCGCGGTGGCTCGCTGGATTTTTAAGCGAGAACCCATGTCGCTGGTTGATCCAGTCAATCGTTTCCGCTCCTCGGGCTTGCTTTAGAATTCACGGACGTACGGTGCCCCGTTTGCGCCGGCTACTTCGTCCCGCACGTCCGTGATCTAACCCTGCTGGCATTAGCTCGCCGCTGAAGGTTCTACGACCAACGTTCCCCGTCGGTGCTCAATCCTGCGTCACTTTCTGACTACAATTTGTGTTAAGGCAATTTGCGCTGGGACAGCCACGCGCGCGAATATCCATGAGGAAGCTGCGCTATCTCCGCGTCTTTTTACTCGTTGTAGGAGTAATGTTTCCGGCTCACGCGAAAGCGCAAGCGGACAACCCGGTATCCCTCGGCGACCTGGCGCGCTCGTTGCGGCAGAGCAAAACTCCGAAAGAGCCAGCCGCGGCGGAGATCATCGATAACGATAATCTTTCCCAGGTCATCGACGACGTCGAGCACTTCCGGCAAGATGGCAAGCCAATATTTTCTTTCGACAGTGCGGGAACCAACTTCCGAGTGTCTTCGCCTGATGGAACCTGCAGCCTATCTTTCAATGCCAACGCTACGGCTCTGCTGTCCAACCCGTACGTCTCTCAGGATCTTCCGCCGAGTGAACTCGCCAAGCTGGATGGTCCGGCGAACCTCCACGGAGACACACTCGAGGTTTCGGTGTATAACGCGAGCGCGTGGAATGTGAAAGAGATAACCGTGGGCCTGACCATTGTGCGGCCCCGCGACGCGGTTGCTACGATCCCTGAAGTTCCGAAACTGTTACCGGTAGCTGCGCAAGATGTGTCGCAAGATAAAGACACGTTTCAGTCGGAAAAGCGTTCTGACTCAACCGTGCTTCTGCACATGAAAGGCACAACCGCTCCCTTAGCGTCCACCATCTACCGGGAGAAGCTCGACGCTGCTCTCGACGATAAGCAAGATTGGCATTGGGCAATCATCGGCGCTAAGGGAATCCCGCCAAGCACTATCGCAACTGACTTAAATAACAATTCTCCGGCAAGCGCCTCCACAAAGTAGAACCCACCCGCAGCAGCCAGGAATCACTTATGCTAGATGTTTATGACGAGTGGCTGTGATGGTGATTCACATTGAGCCTTAGCGCATGTGTGATCGGCGCGGGTCCGAATGGGCTGGCAGCAGCCATTGTGTTGGCGCAGGCCGGACTGCAGGTTGATGTGCTCGAAGCGCAGTCAACCGTCGGCGGTGCGGTGCGTACCATGCAGTTAACCTTGCCCGGCTTTCAGCATGATTTCGGATCGGCGGTCTATCCGCTCGGCGCCGGCTCGCCATTTTTCTCATCGCTGCCCTTGGCCGATTACGGCTTGGAATGGATTCATTCGCCCGCGGTGCTAGCCCATCCTCTCGACGATGGCACTGCAGTAGTTCTGGAACGTGACCTGGAGGCGACCAAGAATTCGCTCGGGATCGATGGACCGGCTTGGGACAAGCTGATGCGTCCCTTCGTTGCGCACTGGAGTGAATTCGCTCCAGCAGTACTGGGCCCGGTTTCTTTCTTGCCGCGGCATCCATTTTTGATGGCACGTTTCGGGCTGGTCGGGTTGCAGTCGGCGCGCGCGGTAGTTCGCCGCTTTCGCAGCCCCCGAACCCAAGCCCTATTCGCGGGTTTGGCCGCCCATTCCTTCCTTAGTTTGGACGAACCGCTAAGCGCCGCTTTTGGAATTCTCATGGCTGTGCCAGCGCACGCCGTCGGTTGGCCGATTCCACGCGGGGGAGCGCAGTCATTGACCAATGCGCTTTGCGGATTTCTCTCAAGCTTAGGGAGCAAAATAATTACTTCGTCGCCCGTCGAAAATTTATCCGCGCTGCCGAACTACAACGTATTTCTCTGTGATCTGACGCCGCGGCAGTTGCTCAAGGTCGGCAGTCAGAAATTTTCCGATAACTACAAGCGTCAACTCCGAAGATATCGCTACGGATCCGCTGTCTTCAAAGTGGATTACGCGCTGCGCGCTCCAATTCCTTGGCGAGCTCCCGAATGCCTCCGCGCGGCGACTGTGCATCTGGGTGGCAGCTTCGATGAAATTGCAGAGTCGGAAAAGGCGGTGCGCCTCGGGCAACATGCCGAACGCCCATTCGTTTTGCTCGCTCAGCCGAGTCTGTTCGACAGCTCACGAGCTCCCGCAGGCAAACACACGGCCTGGGCTTACTGTCACGTGCCGAACGGATCTCAGGTGAACATGCTTGAAAGACTCGAGAATCAGATTGAGCGTTTTGCTCCGGGCTTTGGCGACTGCATTCTGGCGCGGCATGTTTTTTCTCCGGCAGATTTGGAAAGCATGGACGCTAATCTCGTCGGCGGCGACATCGCAGGCGGTCTCATGGACATTCGCCATTTTGTTTTTCGACCAACCTGGGGACACTATGCTACGTCGGCTCGGGACATTTACATTTGCTCGGCATCAACTCCTCCCGGCGGAGGAGTGCATGGCATGTGCGGCTATCATGCGGCGAAAATGGCGCTATCGCGATGGCAACGCGGTTAAGGCCGTTGGCCAACTGTAGGAAGTTCGATGCCGCGAATGGTGCCGTCTGGTTCGCGCTCAACTGTCGGTGCGTACAGGCCGAGGAATTGACGCCGCCACCACAGGCCCTGGGCACGTTTCTCAGCCAACGATGTGAACCAGTATTGCCACAGCACCGCGCGTACTTCCTTGGGCGGTTTCTGCGGGAAAGGATTTTTCGCGAACAGATTGAGCACATCTTTATTATTGGACAGCAGCTGCACTTCGGTTCTTAAAACGATCGGATAATCCTGCCACGAGCCTAATGAAGCAAACCAAAGGTTCCAATCAAAGCGCGGCTGATAGGGCGCGTAGATTCCCGGCGGCTTATCAAGGTCCTGAGGTTTGTAGCGAAACGGATACGCGACCCAGGTTTTTCCATCCTCAGAACCTTGAAATTCGATCTCATAACGTCCCCGCGTCATGATGCCAAAAAGCCCGTATCGATTGGCGATGCGAAAGGGATCGAGCGCAACAACCGGCGCAGCAGGCAGAGGGACTCTGGCGAACATCCAGATCATTTCCGCCGTGGTCGCATAAAAAATCCAACTGAGCATAGCGGCAACCAAAGCCAGCTTCACGATTTTGAACTGACGACGGAAATCACCATCACCCTGCGTCTGGGGTGGCTTTGTCCCCAGAGCTTCAACGAAAGATTTCTTCCATCGCTCCGGGAACAATCGCAACAGAAAGCGATCGTCCAGCAACAGGATTCCCAACGCCAGGACAAGGTAGTTAAGAAAAGTGTAGTTGGCGGTGAGAATCACCCCGACCTCCCACGGAGTCACAATAAAAAAACAAACGATGCGCCAGCGCCGCGGCAAGAACATCATCCACACCAAACCCAACTCCAGAGCGAGCGTAGCAAAGACGCTGGCAGCATGAAACCAGTGCGGCAAATGCTGCACGTACCAGCCGATCCAAGTGGGCAGCGGACCGTTCTGGTAGTACTCGTCCATTGCGGTATAGTTGCGCCACTCTGGGTCGCCGCCGAGAATTTTCGCGACGCCGGACTCAAAGTAGATGCGAAACCATTCCCACTGCAGCAGGAAAAGGCTGGCACGCGATGGCGGAGAAGCGATGCCGAAGCCTGGACGAAATCCTGGCGGAGCAAAAGAAAAATGCGATGAAACCGGCTTCCAGCAACATGCCGTCCGACTGATAACTGGAAAAATCTTGCGCGGCGCTCACGAAAGAAAGAAAACAGATAAAGCAAATCACCAGCATTCCGCGCGGCCAAACATTCAGCACCAAGAGCAGGGAAGCGATCATCCCGACCCAGCACAGCCCTGTAAGCATGTGCGGGCCGCTTGAAAGCCACAGGACCGTAGGGGCAAACCATAACCCGCGGGCGTGCCCAAGCGCATGGGCGACAGCTTGCAGATACTGGTTTGCCGGCAGAATGCCTTCAGGCCCGATAAGCCCGCGAATCTGAAAGATGAGCGAGAAGAATGCAGAAAAATAAATTAAGCCGAGAGCCCGCAAGAACAGCCAGCGTGGAATCAGGCGGTCAGCCGCGCCCTGCTCCGAGGAGAATAACCATCGGGCGGCAGCCGTAAGCCTGTCCATGACTCAGTAATTATACGGATGGAGATCGCGCATAAGGTCACATAGGCGGCTGCAAGGGATGAGGCATTGAAGGAAAGATTCGCTGATGGGGGTTAGCTTGATATCCGAGTTGGCTCGGCACAGCCTCAGATCGTCATCTGCAGAGAAGAATTGCTCCCAGCCTTCCTAACCCTACCGCTGCTGCTCGGAACGGGATAACATGCTAACGCGAAGAAATACGGGCGACTGCGCTCCGTCCGGCAATCCCGCTTTTACGGATTGCAGGGGCATTGTTGGTATCGAGTGCCGGAGGTAACCCGGTGAATCCCGGAATTCGTCAGTTAACATCCATCCAATATGTTATGTCCGTTGTTTGCTGTTTTCTCTTTTTGACGTCGGCTTTGGCGAACAATCCCATTCCTACGGTTGTCGGTCCGCCGGTCCCGCAGGCTGTCGTTCCTGGCAGTGGTGAATTCACGCTAACTGTTTATGGAGCGAACTTCGTTTCGGGGGCGGTAGTCAATTGGAATCGCAGTCCGCGTTCGACGACGTTTGTCTCGGCCCGAGAACTGAAAGTCCAGATTCTCGCCTCGGATGTGGCCACGGCTACAGCGGGCTACATTACCGTGACGAATCCTGTTCCAGGCGGCGGAGTTTCGAGTTCCAGCTACGCGCTAGTGGAAGTTCACACGCCGACGTCCTCGATTGTTGCGAAGCGGCCAATTCCTTATTTAAAGGACCGCGGCCTTCTTTACCTGCCATTGGCCGACTTCAACAACGACGGCATACTCGACTTTGCCGCGCAACAAGGTCGGAGGGACATGGAGGTTAGGTTGGGGAACGGAGACGGTACCTTCCGCTTTGGCTCGATTTCCGCGTATAACGCGTATTCTCAAAGCGCTATCGCCACCGGCGACTTCAACAATGACGGCAATGAGGACTTGGTTTTCGGTGCCGATTGGCAGGGGCCACCCACGCAGCTTCAGGTGAACTTGGGTGATGGGGAGGGCAAGTTTCGGTTCGGCTCACGCTTTGCGCATTTCGCTGAGCTGTATCCGCTCGACATCGCGGTGGGCGATTTCGATGGCGATGGCAATCTCGATCTTGCGGTCGCTGCCGCCGGCACGAGCATCCAGATTTTTTTGGGCAATGGCGACGGCACATTCCAACCCCCTCAAAACTATGCCACTGCTTATTACCCGTTCTCCCTAGTAGCTGGCGACTTCAAGGGCGATGGCAAGCTCGATCTTATCGTTGACAGTGACTACGGTCTGCAAATTCTTTTCGGCAATGGGGATGGGACTTTTCAAAAAGCCCGGAACATTGCGTCGTTTCGGCATGCCGTCGGTGGGCTTCTGGCCAATGATTTTAACGGCGATGGAAATCTGGATCTGGCGGTTGGCGAGAGAGAGCAGACGAACGGGAAGCTCTGGATCACACTTGGCAGGGGAGATGGAACTTTCACGAAGCCGGTTGCCATTCCGATACCTTGTGGCAGGTATGGGTTTTCATTTACCGCAGGCGATTTTAACTCTGACGGTAAGACGGACTTAGTCACCAACTACAACGTAACAAACGATCGAACTGAGACCGACCTCTACTTGGGCAATGGGGACGGGACGTTTCAAAAAAAGAAGATCGTGAACCTGCCGGGAGCGCCGAATTACAACGCTGAGCTTGGTATCGTGCCTGCGGATTTCAATTCCGACGGGTTACTCGATTTCATTTTCCAGCAGCCCGGCGACTTGGCGGTTTTTCTGCAGAAATGAATGCCAAAGTGTTCATTGTCTGCTCCAGCCTAAACGTGTGCGACTGATCATGTCATCTCTCAGACCTGAAGGCCGAATCGTGACTTCATTTCGCGTCGGCCAAAACTTGTAACGCGCAGGGCCCGGCTGTCGAGTTCCTGCAGCATCCATTTCTTCTTCAGCGCGATTCGCAAAATGGCCGCGGCCAAGGCGCCAGCAAGATGAGGCCGCCGCTCACTCCAGTCGAGGCATGGATAAGCGAAGCGGCGCCGCAACGCCCGCGCTGCTTGGACATCAATGCCGAGAGCTTCTACTGCTTTTGTTCCGCTCGGAGTCAAGTCGCACGCATTGTTTGAGCCGGCTACAGTCCAGCCTAGCGCCTGAAAGCGGTCATGCAGCAAGACGCCCACGGTGCCAGCGATGTGATCGTAACAAGTTCGCGCAGCCCTCAAGCCACTCGGAGTGTTGGGCACGAACGCCTCACGGGATCCGCCAGCGAGCACGTTCAAGGCTTCGAGCGCCGCGGCCACACTGACTCCTCCGAGACTGTAATAGCGATGCTTTCCTTGCGCCAATACTTTCAGCAATCGCTGCGAGGTAAGCCGCTGCAAGTGCACGCTAGCGGTCGACGGGCTCACCTCGGCGACCACCGCAAGTTCGGTGCTGGTGCGGGCGCGGCCATCCATCAGGCAATACAGCATGCGTGCGCGTGCCGGTTCGCCAATGCACGCCGCAATATTAGATACTGCGGCATCCGCTACATTCATAGTTTGATGATAAACGAAGTATCGATGTGCAACAAGTGCCATATTCGCGATAGAGGACTAAATGACGATCACCTGCATCATCCGCTACCAGATCGATCCATTCCAAAGAGACGCATTCAAACAATACGCAGAAAACTGGGGCCGCATCATTCCCCGTTGCGGAGGCCATCTCATTGGGTATTTCCTCCCGCACGAAGGCACGAATGATATTGCATGGGGCCTGATCGCATTTGATAGCCTTGCCGCTTACGAAGCCTACCGCGCCCGCTTGCGGTCCGATCCTGAAGCACGCGAGAATTTCGCCACGGCACAGAGCGGGCAGTTTATCCTTCGTGAAGAAAGAAATTTCGTAGAGGCAGTCGAAGGCACGCTCGGACTTCCATCAATGCTCAGAGGTGAATCCGTATGACGCAAGCTGAAAAAGGACGCCGCTTTCGCGCGCTCCATCAACGTGACGACGCATTCATCATTCCCAATCCATGGGACGCCGGCACAGCGCGGTTGCTTGCCCATCTGGGTTTTGAAGCTCTGGCTACCACCAGCGCCGGCTATGCTTTCTCCGTCGGTAAACGCGACGGTACGATTGGTCGGGATGAAACTTTGCAACACGCGGCCACGATTGCTTCCGCGACCGACTTACCAGTCAGCGCCGATCTTGAAAATGGTTTTGGCGACACGCCGGAAAACGTGGCAGAAACCATCAAGCTAGCATCGCAAACCGGACTAGTCGGAGGTTCGATTGAGGATGCAATCAGAAATGGCGAGGACACTGAATTGTACGAGCTTGAGCGCGCCGTTGAGCGTGTACAGGCAGCCGTAGAAGCGGCGCGCAGCCTCCCATTTACCTTCACGTTGACGGCGCGTGCAGAAAATTATCTGGTAGGCAATCCCGATTTGAAGGACACTATCAAGCGTCTGCAGGCTTATCAGGATGCTGGCGCCGATGTTCTGTACGCTCCCGGCCTAACCAGCAAAAACGATATCGCCACGGTGGTGGGCTCGGTTGACCGTCCGGTAAATGTGGTGATGGGATTGCAAGGTGTGCAATTGCCGCTGGCGACGCTGTCAGAGATTGGCGTCAAGCGAGTCAGCGTAGGCAGCGCACTGTCTCGGGCCGCTCTCGGTGCCTTTCTTCGTGCCGCGCAAGAAATGCGTCAGCACGGCACTTTCAGTTTCGCCGAGCAAGCAGTGAGTTATCGCGACATCACTGCCATGTTTCCCGACTGACGCGCTCTAACTGAAGACGCCATTTGCGGAAATTTCCTCTGCGCCTGTACGCTAGAAAAGATCTCAAGAACGAACCCGCAAGCACAGGAGCCAGTTGTCACAGTTCACCCGAAGAAATTTCCTTAAAGCCGGCGCTGCAGCGATTGCTATTAGTGCCCTCGCCTTAGAAGGCAAGTCAATCATTACGGGTACAGAAGACCCTCGGCTCGTATCGATTGAAATTCCATTACTCCGACTCCCATCTGCCTGGGATGGATTGACCATCGTGCAACTCAGCGACTTCCATTACGACCCGCACCTTACATTGCCTCCGATTAGCAAAGCCATTGAAATTACGAATCGGCTGCGGCCAGACTTAATCGTTCTGACCGGAGATTTTGTTACCGTACCTCCTTTCTCTAAGGTTTTTCACACGCAAAAACATGCCGCGAGGGTTGCAGAGCCTTGTGCCGCGCTTCTTAGTCAATTGACCGCTCCATTAGGGCGTCTTCGCGGTTCTTGGAAACCATGACGCGGCCAGCGATCCTGGGTTTATCGTAGAAAATCTCCAGGCGAATCGCATCCAGGCGCTGCGCAACCGTGCGTTGCCATTGGAGCGGCAAGGAAAACGCCTGTGGCTTGCCGGAGTAGACGACGTCTTAGAAGGGAATCCGGACCTCGATTTAACCATGCAGGGAATTCCCACGGATGAAGCAGTTGTCGCCTTGGTTCACGAACCGGATTACGCTCGCCGCGTCGCCCGGCATCCAGTTGATCTGCAATTATCCGGGCACTCGCACGGCGGACAAATTGTTCTGCCGCTCGTGGGTCCTCCGTATTTGCCGCCGCTCGGCCGCAGGTTTCCGAAAGGGCTTTACCGGCTTGGTCCACTCACCATCTATACAAATGTCGGGCTGGGGACGATTCGTATTCCCGTCCGATTAAATTGTCCGCCGGAAATTACTCTGATCAAGCTAAGATCCGCTGCCAACGTGAAGACGCCGCCGCCAGAACCTCGAAGCTGAGTTCCAATCCCAACCGGCAGGCGGACTTTGTCGATTGCTCCATTCGTCGACTCCGCCCCCAGAACCTCGACGCTGAGTTCCAATCCCAACCGGCAGGCGAACTTTGTCGGACTGCTCCATCGTCGCTCCCAAGCTAACCGCTTTGTTTGCGGACTTTACACGCCTGCGGACTCGCCCGTGCCGCCGTAACCGGTAGTTCCGTAGAGGTTGCCAGAGTTGTCAATTATCAATCCGCCAACCGGAACGTTTCCGTCACCGTCACTGTTGCCCGCAAAAACGTGGAGCACGGTCTCAGTCCAAGGATCGCCTTGTTTTGCCGGGGGCGAGAGTTGGAAGACCGATCCACAATCGATCGGAGGACAAAACCCGAAGCCTTGCTGGGTGGCTCCATAGAGATTGCCGGCCGAATCAAAGACCACGCCGCCTGCGGGTAGAGCCCCATCAGTTGCGCCACCTTGAAAGCTGTACAGCACTTTCTCCTTCCACTCGGCCGAAGCGACTGTGCCCAGTGCGAGAATAAGCGCCAACAGACGGACAGCAAAATGACAGCAAGGGTTGCGATTCATAGAGCAAACGCGATACTGCCGCCGTCGAGAGAAGGCAGGAGCAGCGCGGGCTTAGCGATACTATCCCCATCCGGAACCCGTGTCCACGTAAAGTTCCCCCGGCCACCTTGGCGAATGCACATTCGCGCTCCCAGCAAGGGTTTTCGGGCCATTACCGCCGCCGATTCCTGCGTAAGCGCTTCTTTCTTGATTCCCAGCCAGAAATAAGGCAGAATTACAACGTTGTCGATCTCTCCTCTGTAGTCCGATTGGACTTCAGCTTCAGGCTTTATCCCCTAGGCATGACCGTACATTAGATACGCAAGAAACTTCCCAGACGCGACAATTCGTCATTATCAAGCTGTCAATTTGTCCTTGGGAGAGCCGCATTACCGCATGTCGTACACTTAGATCACCATGGAACTTCGAATCGAATCCAAGCCATTAAACGGGGTTTGTGTCCTCGCTCCCCAGGTCTTTCAGGATGAGCGCGGCTTCTTCATGGAGGTCTTCAAGGCCGACCAGTTCAAATCCCTCGGACTGCCGACTGAGTTCGTGCAGGACAACCATTCCGGCTCCGTGCGCGGCGTGCTGCGCGGATTGCACTTCCAGTGGGAACCTCCCATGGGCAAGCTGATGCGGGTAACGCGAGGCACGGCATTCCTGGTCGCCGTCGATATTCGCAAAGGCTCGCCAACGCTCGGCAAATGGTTCGGCGCGGAGATTTCTGCCGAGAGCCACAAACAGATCTGGGCGCCCGCCGGTTTTGCCCGCGGATTCTGCGTGCTCTCCGACTACGCCGAAATTCAGTACAAATGCACCGGCATTTACAACAACAAGGGCGAGTCTGGAATTCGCTGGGACGATCCCGAGATCGGCATCCAGTGGCCCATTCGCGATGTTCAACTTTCCGACAAAGATCGCAAGGCGCAAACCTTGAAAGAATGGCTGGCGCGGCCAGAGTCCAACAATTTCAAGTATTCCGAAACTGAAGCACAAACCACGGTGGGGAGATAACAACAATGAAGATTCTAATTGCGGGCGGAGCAGGCTACGTCGGATCGGTGTTAGTGCCCAAGCTGCTTGATCGCGGCTACGAGGTCGATGTGCTCGACCTTTTCTGGTTCGGCAATCATCTGCCGTCCGAAACCGGAATCATTCGCAAAGATATTTTCGACATCGCCGTGCCCGATCTCGAGCAGTACCAGCAGGTCGTATTTTTGGCCGGCTTGTCGAACGATCCCATGGCCGAATACTCGCCCAGCGAGAATTTCATTTTCAACGCCGCCGCTCCTGCGTACCTCGCTTACGTAGCGAAGAAAGCTAAAGTAAAACGTTACGTCTATGCCAGCTCCTGCTCAGTATACGGATACACCGTCAACGAGCTGTTCGACGAAACCCGGCCGGTCTCATCGTTCTATCCCTACGGAATTTCCAAGCTGCAAGGCGAACAAGCAGCCATGAATCTGGTGGACGACGAGTTCTCCGTCATCTCTCTCCGCAAAGGAACTATCTCCGGATACAGCCCCCGCATGCGCCTGGACTTGATCGTCAACACCATGTTCAAAAACGGCGTGCGCAACCGCGAAATCACGGTAAACAATCCGTCAATCTGGCGTCCGATCATGAGCATCGAGGACGCCACCAACGCCTACATCCGCGCCATCGAAGCCAGCCAGAAGATCTCCGGCATCTTCAACATCGCCTCGGGAAACTACACGGTCGGCGAAGTCGGCGACCTGGTAAAAATGGCGATCGAGGAACAACTCGGCATTCGCGTCCATCTGACCATCAACCACAAAACCGATTTCCGCAATTACAAAGTCAGCATCGAGAAGGCGGAGAACGTTCTCAGCTTCCATCCCAATCACAACGTCAAAGCCATCGTGAAAAATCTGATCGAGCACATGGACGAATTCAAAGACTGGGATAATCCGCAGTACTACAACATCGACACGTTGAAGTTGCTCTCCGCGAACAACGCCTTGCGCTCGCTGGCCGAGGTGGCGCGATGAATCGCCGATGAAGGTGTTGCTGATTGGCGCCAACGGACAACTCGGAACCGACATGAACCGCGTCTTCCGCGATGCCGGCGATACTGTCTTCCCGTACGTTCACGCTCAACTGGACGTCTGCTCGGAAGCACAGCGTAGCTAGAGTTTTGGACGAAACCCAGCCCGACCTCGTGCTCAACACCGCCGCCTATCATCGCGTGGAAGAGTGCGAGAAAAAATCCGACCTCGCATTTCAAGTGAACGGAACCGCGCCGATGCAGTTGGCGATCGCCTGCCAGAAAGCCGGCGCAACGTTGGTGCACTTCAGCACCGACTACGTTTTCGGCGGCTACGCCAAAAACACTCCGTACGAAGAGACCGATCGCCCAGCCCCGCTGAACGTCTACGGCGCGTCCAAGGCTCTCGGAGAATTTCTCATCCCCGATTACACCGATCGCTACTTCGTCCTGCGCGTCTGCGGACTCTACGGAGTCGCGGGCAGCAGCGGCAAAGGCGGCAACTTCGTCGAGACCATGCTGAAAAAAGGCATGGCCGGAGACAACATTCGCGTAGTCGATGACCAGGTGCTAACCCCGACCTACACGGTCGACCTGGCGGAAGCGGTTCGCAAGCTGGTCCTGACAGAAAAGTACGGACTCTATCACCTGACCTCGGAAGGCGAATGCTCCTGGTTCGACTTCACCCGCCACATTTTCGAAAGCGCCGGCATCCAGGCAAAACTCTCGCCAGTAAAGAGCACCGAATTCGCCAGCCCGGTGAAAAGGCCGTCATATTCCGTGCTAAGCAAAGCAAAAGCGCGAGCGGTAGGAGTGTCGCTGCCATCGTGGAAGGACGCGCTGCCGCGCTACTTGAAACAGCGGACACAAAAAACCTCAACCGCTCCGATGCCAGTCACCGCCTAACAACTCAGGTCGTTTTCAGTCAGTGAATCAACTCTCCGGCTATTAGAGTTAATGATTTGCGCAGCCAGGCTTGCCGCTGGTGCCGCGCTACGCCAAACAATTCAATCCGCTGTCGCGTGGTTTTCTCAGAAGGCATACAGGAAGCTCGCGAAATCGACGGCGTCCAAATCGTGAACCCATTTCTCTAACACTCACTGACGGGAGTTACGGTGCGTGGCGGTGCACAGCGGAGACCCGCAAGCATCAACGGTTTGACTAATGCAGACGCAAGCCGAAGTAAAACATAGGTAATATGAAGTCGTGCAAAGCACGAGCGCGCTTGCGCGCATTGAGGGAATCCAGCTTGATTGCTATAATCGGTGCTGTTCCACAAGCTTCCGCATTGAAAGAGCCCGCGACCACCGGCGATTCCGCCTAACTTGGCGTAGCCCCCAGCTCGCAAGCCTTCGGCAGTGGAGCGACAAAAGTGGCCAGGTAGCTCAGGTGGTAGAGCGCAGCCCTGAAAAGGCTGGCGTCGGCGGTTCAACTCCGTCCCTGGCCACCATATTCTAAAGAACTTGAGTGACCCGCGTCATGGTATTCCAGTCCGCTCTCAGTCCGCATCTAGAAGGTGGCGCAAGGAGATCGACGCCTTCGTCCATGTCCTTGAAGAACTTACCTTGAACTGGCTTCCAATTCAGTCCGCTGTCAGTCCGTTTTTGTTGGCGCATGGCTGAGAATCGCGGTTAGCATTTTCCCCGCTGCGACCATGCGATCGCGGCTGACTGCGTGGGTATAGACCTGAGCCAGCCTTTTCTCTCCTCAGTTTCGTGCGGAATTATAAAGGGTTCTGCCCCGGACCTGCTTCGGCGTGCGAAAATCTACGACGGCACCATATGGACGACCGAGAGAAGATCGGAACGGCGCTCGGTGAGATTTGGAGTTCGCGCAGCGAACTCCGAACCATCATCAACAGTATTCCTGCGATTGCCTGGTCCAGTCGCCCAGACTGTTCGGTGGACTTTGTTAACAACCGATGGGAAGAGTACACCGGCTTATCTTCAGAAAAATCGTACGGCGAAGGTTGGCAGGCCGCGATTCAACCCGAAGACCTACCGGGACTGCTGAAGCGTTGGAAGGGATCTCGCGATATCGTCACCGACACTTGTGAAGTACGGCTGCGACGATTCGACGGGGTGTTCCGATGGTTTTCACTTCGCCGAGAACCTCTACTCGACCAAAGCGGGATGGTGACTCGATGGTTCGGAACAGGAATTGATATCGAAGCCATCAAGCAGCGCGAGACACTGCACGCTGCGGAAAAGCGAACAATGGAGTTGATTGCTGATGGGGCGAGCCTCAAGGACGTTCTAGATCAGTTGTGCAGTTCCATCGATGTACAGGTCGCGCCATCTGTCACAACGGTTCTTTTAAAGGAAGGTGATCGAGAGTGCCTTTGGCATGGGGGCGGCCTTGGTGTCTCACGCGAATGGATTTCAGCGATTATTCCGGTTCCCATCGCTGAAGCTGGATTATGCGGGAGAGCGGCATTCTTGAAAGAACGGGTCATCGTTCCAGATGTCGCGACGGACCCAAACTGGCCCGATCAATATCGTGACCTAGCGATTCGGAATGGCATAAGAGCTGCGTGGTCCGAGCCGATCCTCGCAAAGGATCAGGAAGTGCTCGGTACTTTTGCGCTCTACTCGCACGAATCGCGAGTTCCGAATGACGAGGATCTCGCGCTCATTCAAGGCGCGGGACACATCGCTCGAATTGCAATTGAACGTCAGCGATCACAGGAATCTCTCAGAGTAGCTCTGAAAAGAATAGAGAACTCGGAAACGAGACTTCGCCAGGTAATCGACACTATTCCGACGCTAGCCTGGTGCAATCTGGCGGACGGCCCAAACGAGTTTCTCAACAAACGTTGGCATGAATACACAGGCCTCACGCCTGAAGAGTCGAATGGCTGGGGATGGCAAACGGCTTTTCACCCCGATGACTTACCTCCGTTAATGGAACGATGGCGCGAGCTATTAACGTCCGGAGGGTCAGGCGAAATAGAGGCACGCCTCCGTCGCTACGACGGAGTGTATCGGTGGTTTTTGATACGAGTCGAACCGTTTCGCGATGAGACCGGCAAACTCTTGCGCTGGTACGGAACAAGTACCGACATTGAGAGTCTCAAGCAAACCGAAGAAAAACTCCGTGAAGAAGAACGCGAACTCCGCCGGATCACAGACGCGATACCGCAAGCAATTGTCGTTCAGGATCCCTACGGCACGCCGGTTTACGCCAATCAAGCGACGCTCGATTATACGGGCCTTACCGCTGAAGACGTAATATCTCCGGGCTTTCGACAAAGAATCTTTCATCCAGACGATCTGGAGAGACTCCGC
This sequence comes from uncultured Acidobacteriota bacterium, assembly GCA_963716405.1. Lineage (GTDB taxonomy): Bacteria > Acidobacteriota > Terriglobia > Terriglobales > Acidobacteriaceae > JABDBE01. The sequence goes on from CAVQTI010000022.1 coordinate 324,317, forward strand.
GACTTTCGGAAGCTTGCTTTGGCGCGCGGACTTCCGTTTGAGATTGAGCAACGAGCGCTGCGTAAGGACGGGCAATACCGTTGGTTCCTGATTCGTTACAATCCCTTTCGGAATGAAAGCAACGAGGTAATTCGCTGGTACGCGACCGGAACTGACATCGATGAGCGGGTTCGCGCGGAAGAGAGAACACGCAACGAAAACCTGGCTCTACGCGAGCAAATTGATCGGGAATCGATGTTTGAGGAGATTGTTGGGTCTTCTGAAACGCTTCGTAAAGTGCTCCACCAGGTTGCCAAGGTCGCCCCTTCCGATTCCACAGTTTTGATCCTGGGCGATACGGGCACCGGCAAGGAACTGATAGCTCGTGCTATCCACAAGCGATCGAGTCGCGCGGATCGAGCTTTCATTGGCGTGAACTGTGCCGCAATACCCCCGTCGTTGATTGCTTCCGAGCTATTCGGCCACGAAAAGGGAGCGTTCACTGGCGCGAGTCAAAGGCGGCTGGGGCGTTTTGAATCGGCGAATGGCGGAACAATTTTCCTTGATGAGATTGGCGACCTACCCGCCGACATTCAGATCGCACTATTGCGAGTTCTGCAAGAACGTGAAATCGAGCGCATCGGCGCAAGCAAACCGATTCCGGTGGATGTGCGGATACTTGCAGCCACTCACCGCGACTTGACTGCGCTCGCCGCAGAAGGAAGATTTCGTCAAGATCTCCTGTATCGGCTCAATGTAGTGCCGATCAAAATGCCTTCACTACGCGAACGGAAAGACGACATTCCGTTGTTGGTCGAATATTTCATTGGCCGCTTTGGAAATAGAGTTGGAAAGAAGTTCAGGACAATCGATAAGAAAACGCTCGAACTATTCAAAGATTACAGTTGGCCGGGCAATATCAGAGAGCTTCAGAACGTGATTGAAAGAGCTGTAATCCTGAGTGAGGGAGACAGCATCTCGATCGATGAAGCGTGGCTGACATTGGGAATCCCCGCAAATCCGTGATCCGAGAATTGCACTGCACGACGTGTTGGATCAACAGGAAAGAGAAATGATCGAATCCGCCCTGGCCGAAACTCGTGGCCGAGTTTCTGGTCCAGACGGGGCCGCGGTGAAACTGGGCATTCCAACAAAGACTCTCGACTCGAAAATAAAGCGCCTTGGAATCAACAAATTTCGATTCAAAGACCCCCGAGCCGTCTAATCGAATTAACCCCTTCGCTTTGGATAAATCCTTAAATATCAGGAATTGCTGAAAAATCCGGATATCCGGACCGTACAGGTTGCTTCTTTTCAGTAGCTTGCAAATGGTAGTCGGAGTGCACCCAAGCGCCGAAGCCGGGAGCCGCCAATCGTGACCCTAAAGATTGAACGGTTCCGAGAGCGAGTTCGGCTCAGCGGGGACCTTCGATCCGAGGATTTGGATCAAGTCAAAACTGAGATTGAGCGCTGCGGGACCTCGGCGGTATTGGACGTTGAAGAGGTGGCCCTTGTCGACCTCGACGGGGTTCAGTTCCTCAACCGATGCGAGGCGAACGGCGTCGCTGTGTTGAACTGTCCGGCTTATATCAGGGAGTGGATGTCGAGGGAAAGAACTCGCGTGGAGTAGAGAGATGTAATCAGCATCAGGGCACCGAGCAGATGGCGAAAAATCTCAGACGAACGAGTTTGTGGAACATAGAGGAGGCAGCATGCGCTGGTATCTGAAAGGCATCTTGGCATTTGTTTCACTCGGAGGAATCGTCAGCGGAGGTTGGGTCATGGCACAAAGTGCCCCCGTAAAGAACATTGTCCTAGTCCACGGCGCCTTTGCTGACGGCTCTAGCTGGTCGAAGGTAATTCCTTTGCTTCAGGCGAAGGGCTACCACGTCACGTCAGTTGCGATCCCGCTAACTGCGTTCGCCGACGATGTCGCAGCCACCAAGCGCGCAATCGCGGCAGAAGATGGCCCAGTGATTCTCGTTGGCCATTCGTATGGTGGAGTCGTAATCACTGAGGCAGGAAACGACCCGAAAGTGGCTGGCTTGGTCTACGTCGCGGCGTTTGCCCCAGACGCAAACCAGAACATCACAGAGATCAGCAAGCCTTTCCCTCCGCCTCCCGGCCTAAGCATGGTGAAGCCGCTAACTGATGGGTTCATTCTGCTCACGCCTGAAGGCATCGAGACGGCATTCGCTCAGGACCTGACCAAGGAAGAAAAGGCACTCGTCCTTGCGGTTCAGCCCCAGACCGCCGGCGCAATCTTTGGCGCGAAGCCTACCGCAGCGGCATGGCATAACAAGGCGACGTGGTACGTCGTTTCCAGCAATGATCGGATGATCGCACCAGAGCAAGAAAAGAGTATGGCGAAGCAGATGAACGCGACGACTACTGTTCTGGCGTCAAGCCATGTCGCCATGCTCTCCCATCCTAAAGAAGTTGCAAAGGTGATCGAAGACGCAGCTCTCGGGAAGAAGTAGAGCTGCATCAAAGACTTCTGCTTCGTACTCGGGGAGGAACCTCCTTATGCGCGTTGCACCTACGACACGTAAACGGTGTTCCTGGGTGAATGAAGACGATCCATTATTGCTGAAATATCACGATCAAGAATGGGGCGTCCCTGCTCACGGCGACAAAAAGCATTTCGAAATCCTGGTGCTCTCAGGCGCGCAAGCCGGCTTGAACTGGTCGCTCGTTTTGAAAAAACGCGATGGATATCGACGTGCCTTCGACAAATTCGACCCAGAAAAGATCGCTCGCTACTCCGACAAGCGAATTCGCGGTCTCATCGGTAATCCGGAGATCATTCGTAACCGGATGAAGATCAAATCCGCGGTGACCAATGCCCGTGCGTTCCTCAAGGTTCGTGAAGAGTTTGGCAGTTTTGATTCCTATTGCTGGAGGTTTGTCGACGGGCGGCCCAAGTTCAATCATTGGAGGGCGAACACTCAGATACCTGCGACCTCTAAGGAATCCGAGGCGTTTAGCAAGGACCTGAAACGGCGGGGATTCAGTTTCGTCGGACCTATGGTCATTTATGCGTACATGCAGTCGGCTGGTTTAGTGAACGATCATCTCGTTGAGTGTTTCCGCCATGAAGAACTCATGAGGGCGGTCGCCGATGCACATTGAATTTCCAAACTTGTTCGAAATGAGTATCGCTCTTCGGAAAAAGTATTGAGGATAGCTTCAAAGCAATCCAGGAGTGGAGAGCTAAGGACCGAATTAGGACGGACTACATATGCTTGACGCAGCACCGAAAACATCAAAAGCGCAACTGCTTGGCCGCATTTTGCTTGGACTGATGCTCGTCAGCTCTGGTGTGTCTCACCTAACCTATTTGCGAGAGCCATTTCAGGCCCAAGTACCGCCTTGGGTTCCGCTAACCCCGGATCTTGTCGTAGTGCTCTCAGGCTGTGTAGAGATCATACTTGGGCTTTCCCTCATGGCCCTCTATCGACGCAAGGCGTACGTCGGCATCACTGCCGCTCTGTTCTTTGTAGCGGTTTTCCCTGGCAACATCGCTCAATACACAGAACACCGCGCGGCATTTGGGTTGGACACGGACACGGCTCGACTTGTCCGACTTTTCTTTCAGCCTGTTCTGGTCGCCTGGGCGCTTTGGAGTACCGGGGCGTGGACAGCCCTTCGACAATCCTCGGTCAAACACGAATGATTAGGTCCGTTGCGTTAAGGTCTTTCTTGGTAGTAGTGAGCAATCTTGGTTTAAAGAAGCAATACCGCTGGCCAAGCGGTTTCATATCCTTTGAGCGACGAAGCTACGATTCGTCGGAACATCTCAAACCGCAGGGAGATCACGATGAACGCGGACGTCTTGTCGACCAAAGTTACTGAAGGAATTGCCGTTATCACCTTAGGTAGCGCGAAGCGCATGTATTTCGACGCCGAAATGGGCGACGCGTTAACAGAGAGCCTGCAGGAATTCGCGGGCGACCCCAACAGTCCGCGTCGTGATCGTGACCGGCGGCACACCGGGATATTTCAATCGTCATTTCAGCATTCCTGCTCTTATCGACTTCGCCGAAGCCGTGCGCGCCTCCGGTCGCCAGTGGCCCGACAATGCGGCCTACCACGGCGGGATTCTTCGACAAGGCCCTGGCGCTGTGCGAGACCATGCCGAAGCCCGTCATCGCCGCGATTTCTGGGACCGCTCTTGCGGGAGCCTTCGAGTTCACGCTTGCGTGCGACATTCGCATCGCAGAAGACGGCGACTATCTGATCGGCCTGCCCGAGACCGAGCTCGGTCTACTGCCTGGTGCGAGCGGCACACAGAGACTGCCGCGTACGATCGGCCCAGCGGCGGCCCTGTGGCACATCCTTATGGGATACCCGCTCTCTCCGAGAGAGGCCGAAAAGAAGGGTCTTGTGCACGAAACCGTGAGCGGAAAGGCTATTGATCGCGCGATGGAGATCGCAAAACGGTTCTGCTCGCATACACCTGAATCCCTCGCCTACATCAAGCGTCTCGTCCGCAGTGCGATCGATACCCCTCTCGCGGAAGGACTGGCTCTTGAGCGAAATCTCTTCATGAGATTGTGCGTCTCGGACCAAGCCTGGCGCGCATGCGCTCTTACGAAGCAAAGAAGATCACAGACCCGTCCCGCTCGCTCGAAGCCTAAAGGAGGATTAGTCATGTCAAAACCGAATGCGACGCCGATACGGGTGATCGAGGAAACGCCTGGCTACTGGAGAGCGGTGTTCGACTATCCACCCTTCAATGTGGTCGATGGGGATGTCTTTCAAGCGCTCCAGGACCTTCTTGTCCGGATGGAGACGAGTGAGACTCTGCGTGTGGTTGTATTCGAGAGTGCGCTTCCCGACTTCTACTTATCGCATTTCGATCTGACCGGCAAGCTCGGAAATGTCATGACGGGTATCGGGCCCTCGGGCTTGCCCGTTCTGATGGACACTTTCGTGCGGCTCACGAAGGTGCCGGTCGTCAGCCTCGCAAAGATCAGGGGCTGCGTGCGTGGCGTAAGCAGCGAGTTCGTTCTTGCTTGCGACATTCGTTTCGCCTCGCGGGAGAATCTGAAGCTGGGTCACCCGGAACTCGGGGTCGGTTTGCATCCCGGTGGCGGAGGCACAGAGCGTCTTCCCCATCTGGTCGGACGCGGGCGGGCACTTGAAATCGTCCTCAGCGCCAACGACTTTGATGGAGACACGGCAGAACGATATGGCTATGTGAACCGTTCATTCCCGGACGCCGAACTGGACGGTTTCGTCGATGCTCTTGCGCGCCGGATCGGCTCCTTCGATCGGCCGGCTCTCGCTGCGGCCAAACATCTCGTTAACGAAGTCTCGTTGCCCTCAGCCGACCGGCTTCTCGCCGCCTTCACGATCATTTGGGACGGCACTCGGCTGGCCCGCGGCCCAGAACCGCGTAAGAGCGGTGCTTGGAACGCGGACTGCAAAGCGACACCGACGTTTGAAAAGAATTGGCCTGAGGTACTCGGCGATCTCGGCGTACCGAAAGAGTGAAGGAAGAGTGATGAGCAATCGCTTGACAGTGGGAAGTTTTTGTCAGCGGTCAGATTCCGGTCGTCACCAACGACCTTCCGCCCGGTGCAACCGAAATGAAATGGTCGCCGATTTCTTCCACGCTTATTTCGGGTACGCGTGATGCCGTGCTCGTAGATACGCCGATCACGGTCGACCAAAACCTGAAACTTGTCGATTGGATCGTGAAGCAGCGGCAAGAATTTGACGGCGATCTATGCGACTCACGGCCACGGCGATCATTTCTTTGGTGTGAACAGAATCCAGAAGCGATTTCCAAACGCGCGTTTCGTTGCGACGCGGGAGGCTATTGAGGTCATGCGAAAGCAGGCATCGGTTCCCGTCGTCAGCGCATATTGGGAACCACGGTTCCCCGGCCAGATCGATTCGACCCTGGTGATCGCGGATGAGCTCGTGGGAGGCGTTCTCGAACTCGAAGGAGAACAGCTCGTCAGCGTTCCTCTCGGGCATACCGATACGGAGAGCACGACGTGCCTTCACGTCCCCTCGATCAGGCTGGCCGTTTGCGGCGATGCCCTCTACAACGATGTCCATCTTCATCTTGGCGAATCAGATGCCGAAGGCCGCAAGGAGTGGATCGCCGCACTCGATATGATAGAGTCGCTCAAGCCTGTGGCCGCGATTGCTGGACACAAAAGACCCGACGCGCCAGACACCCCAAACAACATCGAAGCGACGCGACAATACATTCGCGATTTCGACAAGATTGCTTCCCAGACCAAGACCGCGCTTGAGCTCTACAACGAGATGATTGCGATATATCCCGACCGTGTGAACCCGGCGGTCTTGTGGTATTCGGCGCAAGCGGTAAAGCCAGGGATTTGAGAGAACATACGCATCGAGGGTGGCGGCGATGCTCTCAGTTTGGGGGCAACCATGGACGCTGAGCGGATGCGCGCAATGATGTTGAAGCTGCCGCATGTGGCGGAGACAGTGGCGTGGAGCACGTACCTTCTGTTCTGGGCGGCGGATAAATCGATCGGCGGAAAGCTGTTCGCGATGATGAATCCGGTGAATGAGACGAACGGTGTGATCACTTATGCAGCCGGGCCGGAGCGGTACGCCGAACTGCTGGAGCGGGAGGGCGTGTCGCCTTCTGTTGAATTTCCGCGGTCGCAATGGGTGCAGGTGGAGCGCTGGGATGTGTTTCGGCAGGCGGAGTGGCAGAGCGAGATGGAGGCGGCGCACGCGATCATCTCGGCGAAGCTACCGAAGCGGACGCGCGATGTGCTTGCGATGCCGGTGCGCGAGCGCAAGCGGGTGATTGCAGAGCGGAAGGCGCTGCCGGCGGGACGTGCGCCGAAGAAAAGCTGACCCGGCGGCGATGCCGACGTAGCGTTAGCCAGGCCAGAAATTCCATGAGTACTGTTCCTTCGGTGACAGGCCCTTCGAGATTCTCATATGCGCCATAGAAAGTTACGACTTTCCTATGCCCTGTCACAGCAGAGGCCGCAGTTCCACTAACCCCGTTCTATTGACTTTCAATCCTGAACATTTTCTACGCCGACGCTTAGGCGAACATCGGCGCTGGTCACAGAATGGTCACAAAACTGGGGCCACTCTGCATAGTTAAGTTGTTGAATAACCAGGCGGATAAGCTGCTAGTACGCAGCCCTCAAAAGGCTGGCGTCGGGGGTTCAACTCCCTCCCTGGCCACCAAATCATTGATCTTCAATAGTTTAGCTCTCATCCTTAATCCGATACATCGCGCTGATATTCTTGTAAATCGATCCTGTTCGATATTCGTAATCCTCTCTGTCCGTTAGGGTTAACGAGTGGAAGAGAGCAGACCAGAAGGGCTTGGCGTCTGTCATTAGCATTAATAAGGTTGGGTATTGCAGGAGTGAAGTCTTTTCTCCGGGCCTCTGCCTTGTCGCGGCAGTGGCTGGACGGGGCTGGCGCGTCAGAAATCCTCTCCTCACTTGGCACTCTAGGTTCTTTTGGGGTGGGTTTCGATAGGATTGATAAGCCTTGGGTCGTTTTGTTGTACCGTGGACGGGCTATCTAGTTTGGTGGAATCCGCGTAGAGAAGATGTCGCACTTTTGGCTCACCGGCGACGTAACTGTAGACCAGTTGCTCCAGGTGACGATCCGCTTTTGTCTGCCGCTCGTGTTGACGCAGATGTTCCGCCCACGAATGGACCAGAAATATTTCTACAAACCGATTTGCTACCTCGATATCGCGATAGATCCCCCATCTATACGCGCCATCACGACGCCGAACGCGGGCATATTGCCGCATCGTCCTTACGAACTTCGATTCCTGCTCTGCAACGACGGAATATTCGATCGTGACCAACACCGGGCCATCAAGAAGTTCATCGCCAACCTCTTTGACGATGACCGGCGTGCGCCAATGATTCCACGGACTGAGATCAGCCGTGGAATCCGGGAGCCTAGCCCACAGGGCAATGATCGCGCTCCCGATAGTCCCAACCCCCGAATAAACTAGAGCCAACTGAACACTCCGATGCTGGGCGACCCCGCCCCAGGCAGCACTTCCGAGGGCGAAACTCCCCATATATACAAGCGTGAAAATTGCCAACACTCGCGCTCGAATCCAATCTGGAGCGAGGTTCTGCACCAAGGCGTTGATAAGAGAGATAAAGAGAACCCATGCCGCGCCGGTCACGAAAATATCGAGCGCAAGAGTGCTCAACCGGTGCAACAACGTGATCGCCACGATCCCTGTACCCAAGATCACGACGCCTGCCGAGACGATCATTTCTGTGGAGAAGCGGGCGCGTAACGTCTGCATGAGGAGGGCCCCTCCTATCGCGCCCGCCCCAAAGCAACCCAGTAACAGCCCATACCCGATCGCCCTCTCATCCACACTTCTGGCCACCGAAGGTAGCAGCGCAAACAGAGAACTTGAAAAAAACAGAATGGTCCCCGTTCGGACTAGGACCGTTAGTATCGCAGGGGAATTGCGGACGTAGCGAACCGCAGCGACCGTAGCTCCTGTCATGGTTTCGGCCGGCGTTGTCTGCTTTCGAATTGGTCTTTTCCATCTGGCGACAACGAGAATAACCCCGCAAAACGATATGACGTTCGCGGCAAAGGCGGTGGTGACACCTGCAACCGCGATCAGCATACCTGCCGCCGCGGGCCCTACGGCTCTGGCAAGATTGAATTCGATGCCGTTCAAGGCGGACGCAGCCGGCAGGTCGTCCCTGGATACCAATTCAGGAAGGATGGCGCGCCACGTTGGAGTCTCGAACGCGTCTCCAGCGGACAGGGCAAATGTCAGCGCGAGCAGCAGCCAGGGTGAGGTAATGCCGCTCATGGTGAGAACAGCCAAAATCAGCGCCACTGCCATCATCCAGACTTCGGTAAATAGAACGAGTCTGCGGCGATCGAAGATGTCTCCAGCGGAACCCGCAGGTAGTGCGAGTAAAAAGTAAGGGAGGGAAGCCGCAGTTTGGATAAGAGCGACATAACCCGGGCCAGCGTGCAGCGAAACCATCAACCACGCGGCGCCAACGTTCTGCATGAAAGTGCCAATATCGGAGACAAGATCTGCTATCAGCAGATTGCGAAATACCGGAACCCGAAGTGGCCGCCCTAAGCCTGTCGGCTCTCGTGTCGTTGAATCTTTTGCTGTGTCGATCGCCAATCGGGTTCCTTAAACAGGCGTGTATCGCCTTTGTGGGCTGCTACAGTTCAGCAAGCGCTCGGTGGACGAGATGAATAGCGATTGCACCTTCGCCGACGGCCGAAGCGACTCGCTTTACGTTCCCCGACCGAACATCGCCCACGGCGAATACGCCCGGAAGACTCGTTTCCAGCATCTGCGCACTGCGGGCCAGCGGCCAGGCGGGTTGGTCAGTGGAACCGTCGAGATCGCGTCCCGTGAGAATGAATCCTTTGGTGTCGAGCGCGACACAACCCTTCAGCCATTCGGTTCGCGGCGATGCGCCAGCCATGATGAAAACGTGTCGAATGGGGACTGTGGCCATTTCGCCGGTCTGGTTATTGCGCCATGTGACGTGCTCGAGGTGCGAATCGCCTTCGAGCGAGATGATTTCGGTGCGGTAATGAATTTCGATGTTGGGGTTCTGCTCGATGCGCTGGATGAGGTAGCGGGACATCGTGTCTGAAAGCTGGCCGGAGCGCACGAGTATGTGGACCTTGCGCTGAGTCTGCGACATGTAAACGGCGGCCTGGCCGGCGGAATTGCCTCCGCCGACGACGATAATGTCGTCGTCGCCGCAGAGCTGGGCTTCCATGAAGGTGGCACCGTAATAGACGCCCTGTCCTTCGAAAAGGGCGAGATTAGCGATGCGCGGTTTGTTGTACTGCGCGCCGGTGGCGATGACGACCGAGCGCGCGGCCAGTTCGACGCCGTTATCGAGCACGACTTTGTAGGGTCGCCGGGCGCATTCGAGGCGCACCACGTTGCGTGCGATCATCATCTTGGCGCCGAATTTTTCGGCTTGGGTGATGGCTCGATTGGCGAGTTCCTGGCCGGAAAGGCCGTAGGGAAAACCGAGATAGTTTTCGATTGTGGAGCTGGATGCGGCCTGTCCGCCGGGCGATTCGGTCTCGACAAGAAGGACGTCGAGACCTTCGGAGGCGGCGTAAACGGCGGCGGCGAGTCCAGAGGGACCGGCGCCAACAATGATGAGGTCGCGGAGTTGCGCGGCGTCAATGTCGGCGTTGAAGCCGAGGTAGTCGGCGAGTTTCTGAATTGTGGGATTGCGGAGGACAGAGCCCTGGCCGCAGATTATGACGGGAATTTCGTCAAGCTTGACGTTGAAGCGATCGAGGAGCTCCTGTGAGGCTTTGTCGGTATCGAGATCGATATACGTGTACGGATGGCCGTTGCGAGTGAGAAATTCGCGCAAGCGGAGGGTCTGTGCGGAGTGGCGGGAGCCGAGAAGGATGAGGCTCCCGTAGCCGCGGCTGATGAGTTCGAGGCGGCGGAGGATGAAAGCGCGCATGAAAATTTCGCTGAGCTCGGCGTCTTTCGCGATGAGCGAGCGGAGGGCGTCGCCAGTGAGTTCGACGAAATCGCCGGGTTCGATGACGCGTCCGCGAACGAAGATGCGGCGGCCGGAAATCATGGTGAGTTCGCCGGTAAAGCCGCCCGCACGATGGACGGTGATGGGGCGTTCGCCGGTCAAGGCCCGGCTGCACAACTTCCATGCTGCCGGAAAGGATGACGAAGAAAGGGATGTTGGTGTCGCCGAGATCGAAAAGAATTTCGCCGCGGTCACCTTAGAGACGGTCTCGTAAAGACGATCAAGGTCGGCCACCTGTGAGACGTCGCCCTGAACTCCAGAAACGTTGGTGCCGATTGCCTTCACGGCCTCGTCGAGCTCCTTCTGGCGACGGCCCGTTATGAAGACATAGGCACCTTCGTCGACGAAAAGTTTTGCCGTAGCGAACCCAATCCCTTCTGTTCCGCCGGTGATGACGGCGGTCTTGCCTTCGAGCTTTTTAGTCATCGCTTTTCTCCGTTGTTACTGGGCTGAAACCCTCCAGCTCCGATGCTTCACGTTCAATCACTTGAGTCCAAGCACCGCCCGGCCGAGGTGATAAGAGAGATGATTGGTGCGGCTGAGCAGGATGGAGAAGCGATTACGCGAGGGATCTTTCGCAAACTCTTTCTCCGACACGGCAGAGTGACGCTGGAGCCAGTCGGACGGCGACATTTTTTCGAACCCTTTCGACAATTCTCCGTTTACGGTAATCCATGCTCGGCGAATCTCTTCGTGCGAAGGAGTGACGGTCTGCGACTTGTCAGGATTAATGACGAAGGCAACGTCAAACTCGGGATAACTTCGTTTTCCCAGCCCGAGCAGCGGCAGCATCGCGTCGTGAATGGCTGTCAGATGTCCCCACAAGTAGAGCAGCCTGTTTCTGCCAGGCGCTATTTCCTGCAGAACCTGCTCGGGCGAGAGGGCTCCAAAAAGCTTGTCCGCCCGATCGACTTGGGCTTTCCATGCTTTCAGCCCGAGAGCTGTATAAGAGCCTTCGTTTCCCATGGTTCCTTCTCCTCTCAACGACTGCCATCTTTTCCAGAAGGCGCGCCACACCCATTCGTGGCAATTTGATTCGAGCCGTCGCAGTCGGCGATCATTTCTATCGGCTGGGATGGAGGCACCCGTCGCGACCTACCGAATCCTTTTCAAAACAAGCCCGCGCTATCCTGTACATTGGCCCGGGCCACTTCGACAGTATTCAGAGCTTCTCTAAACAACTTGATCCTTCCGTTCTCGGCAACCAGCCGCGAAAAGAAGAGTTGATGAACAGTTCGTCCCGTTTTGCTTGATACCGCAGTGGCCTCGAATTCTGCAAAGACTTGGTCAGGAGTATCGATCAGCACCTTGGTATTCTCGAATTGGAAACCGGGATAGATGTCGAGCACGGATTGGAAAAAGCCGGCGATCGCGTCTCGGCCCGTGTACTGCGTAGGAAGTCCGAACGTCGCAAGATACGGCAGCTCAAAGGCGCCGTCTTCCGCAAACATCTCCGCCGCCTTCTTCGGATCTCTGAACGAGAAGGCGGTGTATTCAAGCATGAGTTCCTTGGCGTTTTTCATGTGTATTCTCGTGTCTCTGACAATCAGTTAGTCGGTATCGTCTATAGGGTTCGGGGAACCCTCGTCTGCAATGAGCCGCAGCCCCTACTGCATCAGGGCTGAGGCTGTCCGCGTTTGGTTGCGGCGTGATCCGCACGGATCTTTGGAGCAGATACACGACGAGGAATTGGAGGACAGCAATAAAAAGCGGCCCAGCGCATTTCCCAAGATCATGCTCAAACAGACCGATTCCGGCGTCCAACAATTGCATGGCGCCGGCGAGCGCACCCAGGAGCACCAACGCAGGCAACGCCTGCTTGTAGATCGCCCACAACGCGAACAAAGCCAGAGGAATTGTGCGTGCCGCCGCGTACATCGCCAATATCAATGCCGCCTGCGTTGGAACTGATCCCGCAGGGACCAGGTATTGCGGACGGATGATCCCCACGATCGAAAAGCCGCTGGCGACCAGGACATCGCTTGCCGTACCACCGAAGCCAGTCGCACCGCCTTTATCGTTGTCATTGATCCCTCCAGAACCCTCGCCTGCAAACAGGCGCAACCGGTGCCGGCCCGGGGCTAAACGCTTTGAGCCTTCCCGTGATACGCGGGCGCAAAAACTTCCTGCACAAATCGTTCAAACGAAGTCGGTGCGGTGTTCTCCCGCGAGCGCGGCTCCAGCGGAACGAGGACTCCTGCGTTGATGGATTTGTACATTTCGATGTACATGGCAGCTCCCTTCGGCGGAACACCCAATTGCGTCAATGCCTGCTGCACTTGGTCATACGGGAACTGCTGGTAACGCACATCCGGTTTACCGATGCCGCGCGCAATCACCGCCGTGGCTTCCGTCATCGAGAGGTCGCGTTCGCCAAGCAACTCGCGCGTTTGCTTGCCGGAAAAATCCAGATGCAGGAGGCGCTGCGCGGCGTACTCACCAACGTCGCGCGTCGCGGCCATGGGAATCTTCAGGTCGGGTCGCAACGCATTTCCGAAGATTCCCATCGCCTGAATCATTCCAATCGCCGCCAGATTGTTCTCCATGAAATACGCGGCGCGCAGGTGCAGAACGCTTAAACCTTCGATGGCGTTCAGTTTTTGTTCCGAAGAATGCAGTCCCGAGACTGGACCGGC